>NZ_CM147697.1:0-5975407 GCF_055790865.1 Serratia sp. K1WW1 | reverse complement strand
GATGGCGAACGTAGCCCGGCTTACCTGCAAGATACCGTTAAGCGGATCTATGCCTCTATAAAAGAAACGGAAGCCGCGGTGAGCCGTGAATTTGGTCTGGCACCGTTCCTGCCAGAACAGATCCACTTTGTTCACAGCGAAACGCTGCTGCAACGTTACCCTGAGCTGGATGCCAAAGGTCGTGAACGTGCGATCGCCAAAGAATTGGGAGCAGTATTCCTGATTGGTATTGGTGGCAAACTCTCACATGGCAAATCCCATGACGTACGTGCACCGGATTATGATGACTGGACCACGCCAGGTATCGAAGGGCTGAAAGGGTTGAACGGTGACATCGTGGTGTGGAACCCGGTGTTACAGGATGCGTTTGAACTCTCTTCAATGGGCATCCGTGTTGATGCGGCGGCGTTGCAACATCAGCTGACCTTAACCGACGATCTGGATCGCCTGAAGCTGGAATGGCACCAGTCCTTGCTGCGTGGTGAAATGCCTCAGACCATTGGTGGCGGGATTGGTCAATCACGCCTGGTGATGCTGTTGCTGCAACTGTCGCATATTGGGCAGGTACAGTGTGGCGTGTGGGGACCAGAAGTACGCGAGAGTGTTGCAGGGCTGCTGTAACAGCTAGCGACTCCAGCGCCGCAGTAAACGGCTTTTTAACCCGGTATCAAAGCGCCAGATATGATCGAAGATGCGCATGATGCCGGGTTTGCCATAGGCTGACATCGCCACCGCATGAAAGCGTTGTTGGTGGCTGTGCTGCTGTGACTTCACCTTCTTGATCACC
The DNA here is from genome assembly GCF_055790865.1 of Serratia sp. K1WW1. Lineage (NCBI taxonomy): Bacteria > Pseudomonadati > Pseudomonadota > Gammaproteobacteria > Enterobacterales > Yersiniaceae > Serratia > Serratia sp. K1WW1. The sequence goes on along the minus strand of NZ_CM147697.1, from coordinate 5,974,620 downwards.
TCTTCCGGCAACCGCTGGGCAATAAAATCGGAAATAATCACCGCATCGGCGTCAAACCAGTCGCTTTCCGCCATTTTGCTGACGGTGGCATTCAGGCAGGCGGCCAAATCCGTCCCGCCACGAAAATGCTGGCCCAGGAACCGCACCGCCTGTTCGATACCGCTGGCGGCCGTCAGTTCATAGTGCACAATCTGGCTGGCAAACAGCATGATGTAGCAGCGGCGGTTATCTGCCAGTGCGATGCGCAGCAGTGCCAGGCAAAAGGCCTTGGCGCATTGTTCATTAAAGCCGCCCATTGAGCCGGAGGTATCTACGCAGACAATAAACGGCCCGCGTGGCTGCCGGTCCTGCTGCTGATGGGTGACCTGGCGCATCATGATCTGTTCCTGCCAGGCATCCCCTTGCAGGCGATAGGTCAGCAAGCGTTTTTCCAGCAGCCGCCGGTAAAACTCAAATTCCAACTCTTCAATGCCCAGCGCCGCCAGTTCGGGTGGCAGTAGCCGCAGGATATCGTCACTTTGATGTATACCGCTGACCTCTTCCGGCTGAATGGCGGGTACCTGCACCATTACCCGGTACGGTTCAGGTTGCGCATCTTGTTGCTGCACCGCCTTGGCTTCATAGCTGCGGCCCAGTTGCTGTGCCAGCTTTTGTAGCTCTGGCTGCTGTTGCAGGAAGTCTCCGTACTCCACCAGCCGTTGGTAGTCACCGCGTTGTAACTGGCCTTTGCTCATATCCCACAATCTGCCTGCGGCCGTGTCGTTCTCTGCCAGCACCGGTTCCAGTGCGCCGCTCAGCGCCAGCCGTTCTTGCAGCTCGGCCATCAGTTGTTCACGCTCCTGCTCCAGTAACTTATGGTGCAGCATCGTGGCCTGCAGCGTCAGGCTAATGCGCCAGCGTTGCAGAAACAGGGTCTGGAAGCTGCCATCGAGCGGATGAGCGGGGAGGTCGGCGGCGTCCACCATGCTCCGTGCCTGGGCGTAAAACGGCGATGCGCATTGGCGTAGCAGATCGAGCGTATCGTCAAGGTTTTGCGAGAACTGGCCGTGGCTTTCCAACTGGCACTGCTGATAGCGGTAAAACTCTTGCGCCAGCACCGGCGGCACTACGGCTTGCTGAATGCGATCCTTCAGTTGCAGCTTCCATTGAGGCAGATCGCGGTTGATCGCCCGACGTATCGCCGGGAATTTATTGAAAAACACCGCTAACTGCGGCGTGGCCAACAGGCCAATGATCAGCTCTTCGATCAGCTCGCCTTCGGAGATCGATAACAGCATATCGAGCGTTTCGAGGCTCAGCATGGTTACTGGCCGCGCATTTGCTGGGACAGCTGTTTGATCTGCTCGGCCACCTGCAACAGGCTGGCTTCAATTTTCGCCAACCCGGCGGCAGGGGTGAACAGGCAAGGCTGATGCTGGCTGAATAACCGCCGCTGCTCTGCCTGGCGCTGGCTTAATGTTTCTAATTCGTCCAGGAATTCTGGCGGGGTTCCTCCAGTCGGCTTACCCGGCATGGCCAGCAGGGAGGGCTGGCGGCTGACGTCTAACACGGTCAAGTGCAGTTGCTCATCAACTTCCAGATCGATCTGCTGGGCAAAACCAATGCCGTTGAGCTTGGCGCGCACGTCACCGCCTTTTTGCAGCCAGTTTTCCAGCATGCTGCTTTCGATACTCAGATGGTTAACCTGGATGTCGTGCAGCTGTAACGGTTTTTGCAGCAGCAGCGTCAAAGTGGTGCCGGTGAGCGGATGCTCCAGCACGTATTGTGGCTTGCGGCTGAACATGCCGCCTTTTTTCACCAGTTGGATGGCCTGGCGATGGCTCTGCTGCTGTTGATGCTGCATCCAGCGGGTGTGGATCTGCTGTAGCTGGATCAACAAGGTTTGCTGCTGATAGGCTTGTTCGGTCAGCAACTGATCGATTTGTTGCTGTAGCAACTTTAATGATGTCCGATCGTGCCACAGGCAATCCTTCAACAGCATTAAATCCAACGGCACAATGGTGTCGCGGCCGCTGAAAAAGGCGCAGGCTTGCAGTAAGCGCAGGGATTTCTTCCAACGCCGGTCGGAAACATAAGGTGCCTGTTCCAAGGCGTCTAACCGTTGGCGCAGCAGAAAGATCAGTTCAAAGCAGTTTTCCGGCAGTTTGACTTTATCGATCATCGGTTGCCATTGGTGGAATTCTTCATCGCTGATGCTCAGCGCTTCGGGCACCGGGTTGTCGCTTTCATTCTGGCGGGCCACCAACAGCGAGCGAAAATTCTGCTTATCCTGCACCTTATCAAGCCACAGCCGGATCAGCATACGGTCATACAACGCTTCAAGGCTGCTATCGGCCTCGGGTAACTCATTGGAGGCGGTGACCAGCAGGCGCAGGGGAATGGGCTCTTCACTATTACCGTTACGGAAGCGGCGCTCGTTGATCGCGGTCAGCAGGGTATTGAGGATGGCTGGGCCAGCCTTCCAGATCTCATCAAGAAAGACGATCTCGGCTTCGGGCAGATATCCCGCAGTCAGGCGCTGATAGCGGCCTTCATCTTTCAGAGCCTGGATCGACAGCGGGCCAAACACCTCTTCCGGCGTGGAAAAGCGCGTCATCAGGTATTCAAAGGAGCGAGCGCTGCGGAAGGCAAATTTCAGCCTGCGGGCGATCAGGCTCTTGGCGATCCCCGGCGGGCCCAGCAGGAACACGCTTTCGCCGCACAAGGCCGCCAGCAAGCACAGCCTGATAGCCTCTTGCCGTTCATAAAGGCCGCTCTCCAGCGCACTGCTGAGGCGGGCGATCCGTTCTGCCAGAAGTGTTGATGACGCCATAAAATAGCTCGCGTTGTCCGGAGGTTAGAGCCTGCCACCCAGGCCGACAGCCAATCTTGCTAGAGAATCCGATGATAAACCATCATTATTTTTAGCCCTATAGCTGGTTGATTAGTAAAATTTTTCTATGCTCAACAAGGGGGGGAATTCACATTTTGTTTATTTTTGGGACCCGATATAAGAGTAGGCAAGTAGTATAAATGATGCATACTGTGCGCCTTTTACCGGGTGTGACGGATCTTAGAGCCCATATCTTAAGCCTGATGCGGATGCGTCGGTTGACGGATGATCTAGCAAAAGAAGCAAACTATGAGCACAGAACATAAACAGTCTTTATCGGCGGTTACCCTGGCGGCTATTGGGGTCGTTTACGGTGATATCGGCACCAGCCCGCTCTATACCTTGCGAGAATGTTTTTCCGGCCATTACGGTTTTGACGTCCGGCCCGATGTGGTGTTTGGCTTCCTTTCCTTAATCTTCTGGATGTTGATCGTCATTGTTTCCCTGAAGTATCTCACCTACGTCATGCGAGCGGATAACGCCGGTGAAGGCGGGATACTGACGTTGATGTCTTTGGCAGGGCGCCATACCTCGGCGCGGACCACGTCTTTTCTGGTGATCCTGGGCCTGATTGGTGGCAGCTTCTTCTATGGCGAGGTGGTGATCACCCCGGCGATCTCGGTGATGTCGGCGATCGAAGGGCTGGAGATTGCCGCCCCGTCGCTGGATCCCTATATCGTCCCGCTCTCCATTCTGGTACTGACCTTACTGTTTGTAATCCAAAAACATGGCACCGGCAGCGTGGGCAAGCTGTTTGCTCCGGTGATGTTGCTGTGGTTTATCGTGTTGGCAGTCCTAGGAGCGCGCAGCATTATCTCCAACCCGGAAGTGTTGCAGGCGCTGAACCCGAAATGGGCCTTCAACTTCTTTGTTGAATATAAGAAGGTGTCGTTCTTCGCGCTCGGTGCGGTGGTGCTGTCGATTACCGGTGTGGAAGCTCTGTATGCCGATATGGGTCACTTTGGCAAATTCCCGATCCGCCTGGCCTGGTTCACCGTGGTACTGCCTTCGCTGGTGCTCAACTACTTCGGCCAAGGGGCACTGCTGCTGAAAAATCCGGAGGCGATCAAGAACCCGTTCTTCCTGTTGGCCCCCGACTGGGCACTGATCCCGCTGCTGATATTGGCCACGCTGGCCACGGTTATTGCCTCGCAGGCGGTCATTTCCGGCGTCTTCTCGTTGACCCGCCAGGCCGTTCGTCTGGGCTATCTGTCACCGATGCGCATCATTCATACCTCGGAAATGGAGTCCGGCCAGATCTATATCCCGGTGATCAACTGGACCCTGTATATCGCCGTGGTGTTGGTGATTGTGGGCTTCGAACACTCCAGCAACCTGGCCGCGGCCTATGGTATTGCGGTGACCGGCACCATGGTATTGACCAGCATCCTGATCACCTCCGTCGCCATCAAGAACTGGCATTGGAATCGCTTCCTGGTGGGGGGCATTCTGGCAATCTTGCTGATTATCGATGTGCCTATGTTCTCGGCTAACGCCCTGAAGCTGTTCTCCGGCGGTTGGTTGCCATTGACGTTGGCCCTGGTGATGTTCCTGATCATGATCACCTGGAAGAGCGAACGCTTCCGCTTGCTGCGCCGGATGCATGAGCACGGTAACTCCCTTGAAGCACTGATTGCCTCACTGGAAAAATCACCGCCGGTTCGCGTGCCGGGTACCGCAGTGTTTATGTCGCGGGCGATTAACGTGATCCCGTTTGCCCTGTTGCATAACCTCAAGCACAACAAAGTGCTGCATGAGCGGGTGGTGCTGCTGACCTTGCGTACCGAAGATGCTCCTTATGTGCATAACGTCCGGCGGGTGACGATTGAACAACTGTCGCCGACCTTCTGGCGGGTAGTGGCCAGCTATGGCTGGCGTGAAACGCCGAACGTTGAGGAAGTCTTCCACCGCTGTGGGTTGGAAGGGCTACCATGCCGGATGATGGAGACGTCGTTCTTTATGTCCCATGAATCGCTGATCCTCACCAAACGGCCGTGGTACCTGTTCCTGCGTGGCAAGCTGTTTATCGCCCTGAGCCGCAACGCATTGCGGGCTGCCGACCAGTTTGAGATCCCGCCCAACCGGGTCATCGAACTGGGAACCCAGGTCGAAATCTAAAATAAGGGCTCAGCATTTGCTGGGCCCTTATTTTTTAGCTACGCTTTGTCGAACGTGAGCGAAACGTTTCGATGGCGATCACATTTCCGCTATTACAGGGTTGTCTTCCCCTGCTGATTTTCTACACTGACTCAATAGCGAAACGTTTCGCTGCTGGAGTTTACTCATGAAAAAAGGCGTACTACTGAATTCTGACGTTTCTGCGGTGGTCTCTCGTCTCGGCCACACCGATCAGATTGCGATTTGCGATGCAGGCTTGCCGATCCCGGCCGTGACGCCGCGTATCGATCTGGCGCTGACCCAAGGGGTGCCGACATTCTTGCAGGTTGTCGGCGTGGTGACGCAGGAAATGCAGGTAGAGAGCGCCATCCTGGCGGAAGAGATCGTCAAGCATAACCCGTCGCTCCACCAAGCGTTGCTGGATCAACTGACGCAGCTTGGCCAACGCCAGGGCAATACCATCAGCATCAGCTATATCAGCCACAGCGCGTTTAAAGCGCAAACCGAACATAGCCGGGCCGTGATCCGCAGCGGAGAATGTTCGCCCTACGCGAACGTGATCCTGTGCTCCGGCGTAACTTTCTGAGGCGCCTATGCAACCTTTACTGCAACTGAAAGGGATCGATAAGGCCTTTCCCGGCGTGAAGGCGCTTTCTGGGGCCGCCCTGAGCGTTTATCCCGGCAGGGTGATGGCGCTGGTGGGGGAAAACGGTGCCGGCAAGTCCACCATGATGAAAGTGCTGACCGGTATCTACAACAAAGATGCGGGCAGCCAATATTTCCTTGGCAAAGAAGTGGCCTTTAACGGGCCGAAGGATTCGCAGGAAGCGGGTATCGGCATCATCCACCAGGAATTGAACCTGATCCCGCAGCTGACCATTGCCGAGAACATCTTTCTTGGTCGTGAGTTCGTTAACCGCTTTGGCCGCATCGACTGGAAACGCATGTATGCCGAAGCGGACAAACTGCTGGCGCGTTTGAACCTGCGTTACAGCAGCCACCGGCTGGTGGGGGAATTGTCGATTGGCGATCAGCAAATGGTGGAAATCGCCAAGGTGCTGAGCTTTGAATCCAAAGTGATCATCATGGATGAGCCGACCGATGCCCTGACCGATACCGAAACCGCCTCGCTGTTTAAAGTGATCAACGAGCTGAAAGCCGAAGGCCGCGGCATTGTCTATATCTCCCACCGCCTGAAAGAGATCTTCGAAATCTGCGACGATGTGACCGTATTCCGTGACGGGCAATTTATTGCCGAGCGGCCGGTTGCCGAATTGAATGAAGATTCGCTGATTGAAATGATGGTTGGCCGCAAGCTGGAAGAGCAGTATCCACGCCTGAACCTGCCGCGCGGTGAAAAACGCCTGCAGGTGAGCCACGTTTCCGGCCCAGGCGTGCATGACGTCAGCTTTACTTTATACCGTGGTGAGATTTTGGGTGTGGCTGGCCTGATGGGGGCTGGACGTACCGAGCTGATGAAGATCCTGTACGGAGCGGCGCCACGTAAAAGCGGCACCGTGAACCTGGACGGCCATGAGGTGGTGACTCGTACTCCTCAGGACGGCCTGGCCAACGGCATTGTCTATATCTCCGAAGACCGTAAGCGCGATGGCCTGGTGTTGGGGATGTCGGTGAAGGAAAACATGTCGCTGACCGCGCTGCGCTATTTCAGCCGTGCCGGTGGTGGCCTGAAACATGCCGACGAGCAGATCGCCGTCAGCGATTTTATCCGCCTGTTCAATATCAAAACGCCGTCGATGGAGCAGCCGATTGGCCTGCTTTCCGGCGGCAATCAGCAAAAAGTGGCGATTGCCCGTGGCTTGATGACCCGGCCAAAGGTGCTGATCCTCGATGAACCGACACGCGGCGTCGACGTCGGGGCCAAAAAAGAGATCTACCAGTTAATCAACCAGTTCAAGCAGGAAGGGCTGAGCATCATTCTGGTGTCTTCGGAAATGCCGGAGGTGCTGGGCATGAGCGACCGCATCCTGGTGATGCATGAAGGCCACCTCAGCGGCGAATTCCCGATTGAACAGGCCACCCAGGAAGTGCTGATGGCAGCAGCCGTCGGCAAGCAATACGGCGTAAAGCAGGAGTAATCAGATATGAGTTCACAAAGTGTTGCAGCTAAGCGCTGGTTCAGTAAAGAGTGGCTGTTGGAGCAGAAATCGCTGATTGCCCTGTTGGTGCTGATTGCCGTGGTGTCTTCGATGAGCCCGAATTTCTTCACCGTTAACAACCTGTTCAATATTCTGCAGCAAACCTCGGTGAACGCCATTATGGCGGTCGGCATGACGTTGGTGATCCTGACTTCCGGCATCGATTTGTCGGTCGGCTCGCTGTTGGCGCTGACCGGGGCGGTAGCCGCTTCGATTGTCGGATTTGAAGTCAATGCGGTGGTGGCTGTGGCAGCTGCGCTGGCATTGGGGGCTGCGGTAGGGGCCTGCACCGGCATAATCGTGGCCAAAGGCAAGGTTCAGGCATTTATTGCCACCCTGGTGATGATGCTGTTACTGCGCGGCGTAACCATGGTGTATACCAACGGTAGCCCGATCAATACCGGTTTTACCGACGTTGCCGACACCTTCGGCTGGTTCGGGATTGGCCGCCCGTTGGGCGTTCCTACCCCGATCTGGATCATGGCCATCGTGTTTGTCGCCGCCTGGTATATGCTGCATCACACCCGTCTTGGCCGCTATATTTATGCGCTGGGTGGCAACGAAGCGGCTACCCGCCTTTCCGGTATCAGCGTCGATAGGGTTAAAATCATCGTTTACTCCCTGTGCGGCCTGCTGGCGGCACTGGCTGGGGTCATTGAAGTGGCGCGCCTGTCCTCTGCGCAACCTACTGCGGGTACCGGCTATGAGCTGGATGCTATCGCCGCGGTGGTGCTGGGTGGTACCAGCCTGGCTGGGGGTAAAGGGCGCATCGTCGGTACCCTGATCGGGGCGCTGATCCTTGGCTTCCTGAACAACGGTTTGAATTTACTGGGTGTTTCTTCCTACTACCAAATGATCGTGAAAGCAGCCGTTATTCTGCTGGCGGTTCTGGTAGACAACAAAAGTAACAAGTAACCTCTCCCCTACAGGAATCACGACCATGAAAATGAAAAAACTGGCAACCTTAGTTTCGGCCATCGCGTTAACCGCCACCCTGAGTGCTAACGCCCTGGCAAAAGACACCATCGCGCTGGTGGTTTCTACGCTCAACAACCCGTTCTTTGTTTCGATGAAAGAAGGGGCGCAGTTGGAAGCCAACAAACTGGGTTACAACCTGGTGGTGCTGGATTCCCAGAACAACCCGGCGAAAGAGTTGGCCAACGTGCAGGATCTGATGGTGCAGAACCCGAAACTGCTGCTGATTAACCCAACCGATTCTGACGCGGTAGGTAACGCCATCAAGATGGCCAACCAGGCCAAGATCCCGGTCATTACGCTCGACCGTATGGCAGCGAAAGGCGAAGTAGTCAGCCATATCGCTTCCGACAACCGCGTGGGCGGTAAAATGGCCGGTGACTTTATCGCCAACAAAGTAGGGGCCGATGCCAAGGTGATTCAGTTGGAAGGCATTGCCGGGACATCTGCTGCCCGTGAACGTGGCGAAGGCTTCCAACAGTCACTGGAGCAGAACAAATTTAAACTGCTGGCCAGCCAGCCTGCGGACTTCGATCGCACCAAGGGTCTGAACGTGATGCAGAACCTGCTGACCGCGCATCCAGACGTGCAGGCGGTGTTTGCACAGAACGATGAAATGGCACTGGGCGCGCTGCGTGCATTGCAAACCGCTGGTAAAACGGATGTCATCGTAGTTGGCTTTGACGGCACCGCAGACGGCGTGAAAGCGGTTGAAGGCGGTAAACTGGCTGCCACCGTGGCACAGCGTCCGGATCAAATCGGTGTGATTGGCGTAGAAACGGCAGATAAGATCTTGAAAGGCGAGAAAGTACCGGCGACTATCCCGGTTGATTTGAAACTGGTTACCAAGTAAGTCATCTCCAGCGCCATCGGAACGGGGCGTGACGATGGCGCGCAATTTAAGGGATCTGTGATGGAAACAGCAAAGCTGGTGGTTTTGGGCAGCATCAATGCCGACCATATCCTCAATATCAACCACTTTCCCCAGCCGGGCGAAACGGTGATCGGCCAGCAGTATAAGGTCGCCTTTGGTGGCAAAGGGGCTAACCAGGCGGTGGCTGCCGGGCGCAGCGGTGCGGATATCGCCTTTATTGCCTGCGTAGGTGCAGACGATATTGGTGAACGTATTCGCCAACAGCTGGCAACCGATCGCATTGATACCCAACCGATTGAAGCTATCGCCGACAGCACCACCGGCGTGGCGCTGATTTTCGTCAATGCCGAAGGTGAGAACGTGATTGGTATCGATGCCGGCGCCAACGCGGCGGTCACTCCTGATTATCTCAACCGCTATCGGCAACGGGTTATCGATGCCGATGCGCTATTGATGCAGCTTGAGTCACCGCTGGAAACGGTGATTGCCGCCGCCAAACTGGCCAAGCAGCACCAAACCCAGGTGATCCTCAACCCGGCTCCGGCCTGTGAGCTGCCTGACGAACTGTTAGCCATGATTGACATGATCACCCCGAACGAAACCGAAGCCCAGCGGCTGACCGGTATCGCGGTGAATAATGACGCTGATGCCGATCGTGCTGCCAACATCCTGCATGATAAAGGCATCGGCTGCGTGATTATCACCCTCGGTAGCCGTGGTGTGTGGTTGAGCGAAAACGGTAAAGGCAAACTGGTTCCGGGCTTTAAGGTCAAAGCGGTGGATACCATCGCGGCCGGTGATACGTTCAACGGTGCTCTGGTTACTGCTTTGCTCGAAGGTAAAGTGATGAGCGATGCGGTGCGTTTTGCCCATGCGGCGGCGGCCATTGCCGTTACCCGGCCGGGTGCACAGCCTTCCGTGCCATGGCGTGAAGAGATTGACGCCTTCTTGCAGCAACAGGGATAACGCTTTGGCTACCATGAAAGATGTCGCCCGCCTGGCGGGTGTTTCAACCTCGACGGTCTCGCACGTGATCAATAACAATCGCTTTGTCAGCGACAGCGTGCGTGACAAAGTCATGGTGGCCGTGGAACAGCTTAACTATGCCCCTTCCGCACTGGCGCGTAGCCTGAAACTCAATACGACGCGCACCATTGGCATGCTGGTAACCTCCAGCAATAACCCGTTTTATGCTGAAGTGGTGCGCGGCGTGGAACGCAGCTGCTACGAGCGTGGCTACAGCCTGATCCTGTGCAACACAGAGGAAGATGTGGCGCGTATGAACAGCAGCATGGAAACTCTGTTGCAAAAGCGGGTGGATGGCCTGCTGGTGATGTGTACCGAAAACCACCGCCCCTCGCAGGATGCGCTGAGCCGCTACCCCTCTTTGCCGATCGTGATGATGGACTGGTCGCCGTTCGAAGGGGCCAACGATATCATTCAGGATAACTCGTTGCTGGGGGGCGAAATGGCAACCGATCATCTGATCGCTCGCGGCTATCGCCAAATCGCCTGTATCGCCGGGCCGCTGGATAAAACGACCGCGCGCCATCGTTTGGAAGGCTATCGCCGCGCCATGAAGCGTGCCGGTCTTGAAATCCTGCCGGGCTATGAGGTGTATTGCGACTTTGAGTTTGAAGGGGGCGTGCATGCCATGAAGCAGCTGTTGGCGTTAGCCGAGCCTCCTCATGCGGTGTTTGCTGGCAACGATGCCGTCGCCGTCGGCGTTTATCAGGCGCTGTATCAGGCCGGGCTGGTGGTACCACAGGATATGGCCGTGATGGGTTACGACGATATCGAACTGGCCAAATATCTGGCCCCACCGCTCAGCACCATTCATCAGCCCAAAGATTCATTGGGGGAGCTGGCGATCGATGCGCTCATCAACCGCCTGCAAAACCCCGAACGTGATGCCCAGATCCTGGTGCTGACGCCAGAGCTGGTGGAGAGAGACTCTGTCGGTTGCCGCTAACTGGTAGCCTTCGCTTCTTTGCGTGATTTCTCTTTGCCGGTGATCAGGTTATTGCCGTCTTTTCTTCTTAACAGCATAAAGACGAAGGCCGAAGCGACGGTCACTATCCCCATGGTAATAAAGGTGTAGTGGAACTGATCGATCATGGTGCCAATCCCCATTGAACCATAGAAGCGTAACACGGCGGCGCTAATCGCCACGCCAAAGCTGATAGACAGTTGTTGCGTCACTGCCAATACGCTATTGCCGGAACTGGCGTTGCCATCGTTCAGGTCTGCCAGGCTGATGGTATTCATGGCGGTAAACTGCGTCGACATCGCCATCCCTAGCACAAACAGCGGCAAAATCATCAGCCACAGCGGCATACCTGGGCTTTGCAGTGAGAATTGCGCAATCAACACGCCGATAATGATAGTGATACCCACCAACGTCTTACGATAGCCGAACCAGCGCAACACCTGGGTAACGGTAGACTTGGCCATCAGAGAACCCACCGCCGTTGGGGCCATCATGCAACCGGCGACGATCGCCGAATAGCCAAAGGCCACCTGCAGCATCAACGGCATCAGGAAGGGAACGCAGCCGGTCCCCAGCCGCGAGGCAACGTTACCGGCAATGCCGACGGAAAAGGTGCGGGTCTTGAACAGATCCAGCCCAATCAGTGGTTGAGCATGGCGGCGGGCGTGAATGATATAGCCAAACAGCATTACAAAGCCGCTCAGGAACACCCCCAGAGAAATGTAATTGGCCAGCACCTGCTCGCCGAACAGCTCCAGGCCAGTGGAGATAAGTACCAGACTAAGGCCAAACAGCATAAAACCGATGAAATCAAACGGCCGCTTCGGCGTGGTGAAGTCCGGCATGTATTTGCGGGCGTAGACGATGCCGAGTAAGCCTATCGGGATGTTAATCAGGAAGATCCAATGCCAGGTAGCGTAGGTCACCAGCCAGCCGCCAAGCAGCGGCCCCATTATTGGCCCGACCAGGCCAGGCATGGTGACAAAGTTCAGTACCGGCAACAGCTCACTACGCGGATAGGCCCGCAACAGGGCAAGGCGTGCCACCGGCATCATCATCGCGCCGCCAATCCCCTGTAAAATACGTGAGGCGACCAGGAAACTCAGCGTCGGGGACAAGGCACACAATAGCGAGCCAAAGGTAAACAGAGATACGGCGATAATAAACACCCGCCGGGTACCGAAGCGATCGGCCAGCCAGCCGCTCACCGGGATTAGCATCGCAACCGTCAGGGTGTAACTGATCACCGCCGACTGCATTGCCAAGGGGGAACGGTCGAGGCTGTGGGCTATCGCCGGTAAGGCGGTATTGAGAATAGTGGCATCCAACGCCTGCATAAAGAACGCCATCGCGGCGATCCAAGGCAACCCTGCCATGCTGCGTGCAGATTTTGTCATCGTGATCCCATTTTCCTTCTATATATAGCTGCGGAGTTTACGCATTCCCCTGCAACAATGTTTGGCATGCAGTTAGGGCTGCGGTGCTGTCACTGGCGACTATGGCATCCACAATGGCCTGATGGTGTTGCAGTTTGATCACTTCATTACCGGTGATCGCCCGGAAATAGCTTTGATACACCGAGCTGAACAGGTTGGCGAACGAGGTGAGGAACGGATTGGCGCTGGCTTCATAGATCAGCTGGTGGTACTGGGTATCGACTTCAATCCAGCGTTCGCGGTCAAAATCCACGTGTAGCGCCTGCATTTCTGTCATCAGCGTGACCAATCGCGTCTTTTGCTCCTGGGTGGCGTTGATGGCTGCCAATGAACAGGCCTGAGGTTCGAGCGACGTGCGTAGGATAAGGAAGTGCTGCATTACCTGGTCGAAGTTCTCCCTGGTCATCCACCAGGTCAGCAGATCCTGATCGAGGAAGTTCCATTGGCTTTGCGGCATGACCCTGGTGCCGATGCGCGGGCGTGGTAACAGCATGCCTTTGGCCGCCAGCATTTTTACCGCTTCACGTACCGCAGTGCGGCTGACGCCAAACTGTTCTGCCAAATCCATCTCGCCTGGCAGGATGCTGCCGGCTTGATATTCACCGGCCAGGATCTGTTGGCCGAGCTTTTCTGCCAGCAGATAAGAAAGATTACGCTGTGCGGCCTGTTGTTGAGCATCGAATTGCATGGCTGCGGTTCCTTTAACTGCATTGTTATCTTTCATTTTACGCCAGGGAGCGCCAGCTTTTACGGCTGTTTTCGGGAAAAAGTGGCAAAAACGACGAACAAGGCAGCGATTTGCCGAAAAAATCCGCGCTTGAAAAGTTTTTTGAATTTAGGGGTTGCGCCCTTCTGAGAACTCCCTATAATGCGCCTCCACTGACCGGGAACAACGACGAACAAGTCGCCCAGCCAGGAAGAAGCAACCCGGTGAAAACACCGCGTCTCGTAAGAGAAAAAGGTTGACTCTTCAGCGGGAAAGCGTAATATGCACCTCCCGCGTTACCGAGAAACTTATCGGTAACGAACGCTCTTTAACAATTTATCAGACAATCTGTGTGGGCACTCACAAGACGATATCCAGCTACTTCGGTAGCAAAAAAATATCAAGTCTTGAAGAGTGACCAAGCAGTAATTCATGCGAATGAATTATTACGAAAGTTAATTTTCGAGCATCGCTGCACGAGTTGCAGCAAATCAAGCTTTTAATTGAAGAGTTTGATCATGGCTCAGATTGAACGCTGGCGGCAGGCCTAACACATGCAAGTCGAGCGGTAGCACAGGGAGCTTGCTCCTGGGTGACGAGCGGCGGACGGGTGAGTAATGTCTGGGAAACTGCCCGATGGAGGGGGATAACTACTGGAAACGGTAGCTAATACCGCATAACGTCTTCGGACCAAAGTGGGGGACCTTCGGGCCTCACACCATCGGATGTGCCCAGATGGGATTAGCTAGTAGGTGAGGTAATGGCTCACCTAGGCGACGATCCCTAGCTGGTCTGAGAGGATGACCAGCCACACTGGAACTGAGACACGGTCCAGACTCCTACGGGAGGCAGCAGTGGGGAATATTGCACAATGGGCGCAAGCCTGATGCAGCCATGCCGCGTGTGTGAAGAAGGCCTTCGGGTTGTAAAGCACTTTCAGCGAGGAGGAAGGCCAATAGCTTAATACGCTGTTGGATTGACGTTACTCGCAGAAGAAGCACCGGCTAACTCCGTGCCAGCAGCCGCGGTAATACGGAGGGTGCAAGCGTTAATCGGAATTACTGGGCGTAAAGCGCACGCAGGCGGTTTGTTAAGTCAGATGTGAAATCCCCGAGCTTAACTTGGGAACTGCATTTGAAACTGGCAAGCTAGAGTCTTGTAGAGGGGGGTAGAATTCCAGGTGTAGCGGTGAAATGCGTAGAGATCTGGAGGAATACCGGTGGCGAAGGCGGCCCCCTGGACAAAGACTGACGCTCAGGTGCGAAAGCGTGGGGAGCAAACAGGATTAGATACCCTGGTAGTCCACGCTGTAAACGATGTCGACTTGGAGGTTGTGCCCTTGAGGCGTGGCTTCCGGAGCTAACGCGTTAAGTCGACCGCCTGGGGAGTACGGCCGCAAGGTTAAAACTCAAATGAATTGACGGGGGCCCGCACAAGCGGTGGAGCATGTGGTTTAATTCGATGCAACGCGAAGAACCTTACCTACTCTTGACATCCACAGAACTTTCCAGAGATGGATTGGTGCCTTCGGGAACTGTGAGACAGGTGCTGCATGGCTGTCGTCAGCTCGTGTTGTGAAATGTTGGGTTAAGTCCCGCAACGAGCGCAACCCTTATCCTTTGTTGCCAGCGCGTAATGGCGGGAACTCAAAGGAGACTGCCGGTGATAAACCGGAGGAAGGTGGGGATGACGTCAAGTCATCATGGCCCTTACGAGTAGGGCTACACACGTGCTACAATGGCATATACAAAGAGAAGCGAACTCGCGAGAGCAAGCGGACCTCATAAAGTATGTCGTAGTCCGGATCGGAGTCTGCAACTCGACTCCGTGAAGTCGGAATCGCTAGTAATCGTAGATCAGAATGCTACGGTGAATACGTTCCCGGGCCTTGTACACACCGCCCGTCACACCATGGGAGTGGGTTGCAAAAGAAGTAGGTAGCTTAACCTTCGGGAGGGCGCTTACCACTTTGTGATTCATGACTGGGGTGAAGTCGTAACAAGGTAACCGTAGGGGAACCTGCGGTTGGATCACCTCCTTACCTAAAGATATGCAGTTGAGTGCAGTGTCCACACAGATTGTCTGATGAAAAGTAATGAGCAAAGCGCTACCTGTTGATGTAATGAGTCTTCTGGACTCATGCTGATACGAGAAACGATTAAACCCTGGGTTTAATCGGATTTTGTGTCCCCATCGTCTAGAGGCCTAGGACACTGCCCTTTCACGGCTGTAACAGGGGTTCGAATCCCCTTGGGGACGCCATCCGATAATGAGTGAAAGACATTATCACCGGTCATTCGTGACTGATTATCTTAAAGATGACTCTTGCGAGTCGTGTTTAAGATATTGCTCTTTAACAATCTGGAACAAGCTGAAAATTGAAACATGACAGCTGAAACTTATCCCTCCGTAGATGTATTGGGGTAAGGATTAACCTGTCATAGAGTCTCTCAAATAAACAGCACGACAGTGTCTCTGTTTACAGAAACACCTTCGGGTTGTGAGGTTAAGTGACTAAGCGTACACGGTGGATGCCTAGGCAGTCAGAGGCGATGAAGGGCGTGCTAATCTGCGAAAAGTGTCGGTAAGGTGATATGAACCGTTATAACCGGCAATACCCGAATGGGGAAACCCAGTGTGTTTCGACACACTATCGTATGGTGAATACATAGCCATACGAGGCGAACCGGGGGAACTGAAACATCTAAGTACCCCGAGGAAAAGAAATCAACCGAGATTCCCCTAGTAGCGGCGAGCGAACGGGGAACAGCCCAGAACCTGAATCAGTTCTTGTGTTAGTGGAAGCGTCTGGAAAGTCGCGCAGCAAAGGGTGATAGCCCCGTACACTAAAATGCATTAACTGTGAGTTCGATGAGTAGGGCGGGACACGTGACATCCTGTCTGAATATGGGGGGACCATCCTCCAAGGCTAAATACTCCTGACTGACCGATAGTGAACCAGTACCGTGAGGGAAAGGCGAAAAGAACCCCGGCGAGGGGAGTGAAATAGAACCTGAAACCGTGTACGTACAAGCAGTGGGAGCACCTTCGTGGTGTGACTGCGTACCTTTTGTATAATGGGTCAGCGACTTATATTTTGTAGCAAGGTTAACCGTATAGGGGAGCCGTAGGGAAACCGAGTCTTAACTGGGCGAATAGTTGCAAGGTATAGACCCGAAACCCGGTGATCTAGCCATGGGCAGGTTGAAGGTTGGGTAACACTAACTGGAGGACCGAACCGACTAATGTTGAAAAATTAGCGGATGACTTGTGGCTGGGGGTGAAAGGCCAATCAAACCGGGAGATAGCTGGTTCTCCCCGAAAGCTATTTAGGTAGCGCCTCGTGAACTCATCTTCGGGGGTAGAGCACTGTTTCGGCTAGGGGGCCATCCCGGCTTACCAAACCGATGCAAACTCCGAATACCGAAGAATGTTATCACGGGAGACACACGGCGGGTGCTAACGTCCGTCGTGAAGAGGGAAACAACCCAGACCGCCAGCTAAGGTCCCAAAGTCATGGTTAAGTGGGAAACGATGTGGGAAGGCATAGACAGCCAGGATGTTGGCTTAGAAGCAGCCATCATTTAAAGAAAGCGTAATAGCTCACTGGTCGAGTCGGCCTGCGCGGAAGATGTAACGGGGCTAAACCATGCACCGAAGCTGCGGCAGCGACGCTTAGGCGTTGTTGGGTAGGGGAGCGTTCTGTAAGCCGTTGAAGGTGAACTGTGAGGTTTGCTGGAGGTATCAGAAGTGCGAATGCTGACATAAGTAACGATAAAGCGGGTGAAAAACCCGCTCGCCGGAAGACCAAGGGTTCCTGTCCAACGTTAATCGGGGCAGGGTGAGTCGACCCCTAAGGCGAGGCCGAAAGGCGTAGTCGATGGGAAACAGGTTAATATTCCTGTACTCGGTGTTACTGCGAAGGGGGGACGGAGAAGGCTAGGCTAGCCGGGCGACGGTTGTCCCGGTTTAAGCGTGTAGGGGGAGTGACCTGGTAAATCCGGTTGCTTATCAACCCTGAGGCGTGATGACGATGCACTACGGTGCAGAAGTAGTTGATGCCCTGCTTCCAGGAAAAGCCTCTAAGCATCAGGTAACATCAAATCGTACCCCAAACCGACACAGGTGGTCAGGTAGAGAATACCCAGGCGCTTGAGAGAACTCGGGTGAAGGAACTAGGCAAAATGGTGCCGTAACTTCGGGAGAAGGCACGCTGGCGCGTAGGTGAAGAGACTTGCTCTCGGAGCTGAAGCCAGTCGCAGATACCAGCTGGCTGCAACTGTTTAATAAAAACACAGCACTGTGCAAACACGAAAGTGGACGTATACGGTGTGACGCCTGCCCGGTGCTGGAAGGTTAATTGATGGGGTCAGCCGCAAGGCGAAGCTCTTGATCGAAGCCCCAGTAAACGGCGGCCGTAACTATAACGGTCCTAAGGTAGCGAAATTCCTTGTCGGGTAAGTTCCGACCTGCACGAATGGCGTAATGATGGCCAGGCTGTCTCCACCCGAGACTCAGTGAAATTGAACTCGCTGTGAAGATGCAGTGTACCCGCGGCAAGACGGAAAGACCCCGTGAACCTTTACTATAGCTTGACACTGAACATTGAGCCTTGATGTGTAGGATAGGTGGGAGGCTTTGAAGTGTGGACGCCAGTCTGCATGGAGCCAACCTTGAAATACCACCCTTTAATGTTTGATGTTCTAACTCGGCCCCGTAATCCGGGGTGAGGACAGTGTCTGGTGGGTAGTTTGACTGGGGCGGTCTCCTCCCAAAGAGTAACGGAGGAGCACGAAGGTTAGCTAATCACGGTCGGACATCGTGAGGTTAGTGCAAAGGCATAAGCTAGCTTGACTGCGAGAGTGACGGCTCGAGCAGGTACGAAAGTAGGTCTTAGTGATCCGGTGGTTCTGAATGGAAGGGCCATCGCTCAACGGATAAAAGGTACTCCGGGGATAACAGGCTGATACCGCCCAAGAGTTCATATCGACGGCGGTGTTTGGCACCTCGATGTCGGCTCATCACATCCTGGGGCTGAAGTAGGTCCCAAGGGTATGGCTGTTCGCCATTTAAAGTGGTACGCGAGCTGGGTTTAGAACGTCGTGAGACAGTTCGGTCCCTATCTGCCGTGGGCGTTGGAAGATTGAGAGGGGTTGCTCCTAGTACGAGAGGACCGGAGTGAACGCACCACTGGTGTTCGGGTTGTCATGCCAATGGCACTGCCCGGTAGCTAAGTGCGGAAAAGATAAGCGCTGAAAGCATCTAAGCGCGAAACTTGCCTCGAGATGAGTCTTCCCTGGGCCTTTAAGGCCCCTGAAGGAACGTTTAAGACTAAGACGTTGATAGGCTGGGTGTGTAAGTGCAGCGATGCATTGAGCTAACCAGTACTAATGATCCGTGAGGCTTAACCTTACAACACCAAAGGTGTTTTGGAGACAAAATCGTCGCTTGCGACGGCCCCGTAGGGGTGAGTATCAGGACGATACGAATAACTCTAGATTTTCAGCGGGTTCCGAGATTGGTTTCGATGGCGACACGAGAGTGAAGCGGTTGGAATGAAACAGAATTTGCCTGGCGGCAATAGCGCGGTGGTCCCACCTGACCCCATGCCGAACTCAGAAGTGAAACGCCGTAGCGCCGATGGTAGTGTGGGGTCTCCCCATGCGAGAGTAGGACACTGCCAGGCATCAATTAAGCCAAGAGGCCATCCGCAAGGATGGCCTTTTTGCTATGTGTCGGAAACAGAAATGCCCCTCACCCCCACCCTCTCCCAGAGTACCAACTGAGAACAACTGAACACCCGAGTGAGGGAGAGGGAGCTGTCCGGCGTCGTGGATGAGCCCGTACTGCTTCGGAAAGTGGGGAGAGGTTGGTGAGCCCGTACCGCTTCAGGACGTTGGAAGAAAGCAGAAAGATGAAGTATTACACAGAGAGACCCGCGAGCTCGATCGGTTCCCTCTCCCTGTGGGAGAGGGTTAGGGTGAGGGGACTATGCCTTTGCCAGCTTCAGCCACTGAACAATAAACCCAGCGATCGTTTCAGGCTGGTTGATATCTAGTAACGGCGCAACACCTTCTATCTTCTTATCGCTGGCTACGGCAATAACGTGCCGATCCAACATATCTGCAAGTGGTTTACCGACTTCCTCGCGATAGAGAACAATTTTGCCAATCTGCTCATGCTTGAACCCTTCTACCAGGATCAAATCCACCTTGCTGCGATCGAATCTGCTGGCCAGATACTGGAGATCTAAAGGTTGCTGCTCCGGTGTTTCGCTCATTAATGCCCAGCGCCGATCGCTGGCAACCAGCGTTTGGTCTGCACCGGCCTTGCGCAGTTCATAACTGTCCTTACCAGGCGTATCTACATCCATATCATGATGGGTATGCTTGATCAGGCCAACGCGCACCTGCTGTTGTTTTAATAGCGGGATCAATTGTTTAAGCAGTGTGGTTTTACCTGTGCCGCTATAGGCGGCGATAGCCAGCAAGGGTGGCAATAACTCCGTCATTGAACGCCCCCCTTTTCCTGCTGCCACTGTTGGCAATCTTCTGGGGTATTCAAATTACGGAAGGCGTCTTGCTGCCCACGGAACACTACCTGTTGTGCACCGACAGCCGCCATGAACAGCATCAATTTGCGTTCCCCCCGGGCTAGATAACGGGTGAGTTCCTCTGTCAGACTGGTATGCAGTAAAGCGAAGGTAGGATGCTCACGTTCGCCATCGCAAGCATAGGCGGCCAGGGCATTGCCTTTATGCAGCCAAAGCTGTTCTACCAGGTTGAGAGGGAAGTCGGGGACGTCGCAGGGGGCGCAGACAATCCATGGTGTGTGGGCATAAGTGAGGCCTGCCAATATACCGGCTAAAGGGCCAGGGTAATCTGCAGTCAGATCGCCGACGACCTCTAAGCCGCTTTGCTGATAACATTGCTGATTGCGATTGGCACTGATGATCACCTGGCTCACTTGCGGTATTAATCGGCCCAGTACGTGCTGGTACAGGGTTTTATCCCCCACTTGCACCAATCCTTTATCTTTCCCTCCCATGCGGGTAGAGCGCCCACCGGCCAGAATAACGCCGGTTATATTTGCATGCATAGTCATCATCCAATCCCTCTCCAATGCCCTGATTGTAGCGCTAAACCTGTTCAGACATCATGATTTACCTTTATTGACACGCTGGTTCTTTCACTACGTAGTCAAGCCTGCTACTTTGTGGGTTTATCACTTCATTGGATGATATGTTGCTATGAAAACGCATCGCGTAAACGAACTGATTGAGCTTTTGCACCCGGCCTGGCAGCAGGATCCCGATCTCAACCTGATGCAGTTTCTGCAAAAGCTGGCACAGGAAGCGGGTTTTCAGGGTGAGTTAGGCGATCTGAGCGATGATATCTTGATCTATCATCTGAAAATGCGCGGCAGTGCGGGCACAGAACAGATCCCAGGCTTGAAGAAAGACTACGAAGACGACTTTAAAACGGCGTTGCTGCGTGCTCGTGGCGTGATAAAAGATTAGCATTCATGCGGTGCGGTCATCAGTGGCGGTGATTAGTGCTACTCTTTCTTATTCTTGGCACGCTGTTGTCATCTGGCGAACTGAACGGTTGTTATGAACAACTCTGCATTTAATTTTGAAACCCTTTCTCCCGATCTGATTATGGATGCGCTGGAAGGGATTGGTTTGCGTGTTGATTCAGGGCTGACGGCGCTCAACAGCTATGAAAACCGCGTATACCAGTTTATGGACGAAGATCGTCGGCGTTACGTGGTGAAATTTTATCGCCCAGAACGCTGGAGTGCTGAGCAAATCGGTGAAGAACACAGGTTCGCGCTGGATTTGTCGCACAACGAAATTCCGGCGGTCGCGCCGCTGGTATTACAGGGAAATACGCTGCACACCCATGCAGGCTTTTTCTTTACCGTATTTCCGAGCGTCGGTGGCCGACAGTATGAGATCGATAATCTGGAACAGCTGGAGTGGGTCGGGCGTTTTCTTGGCCGCATCCACCAGGTGGGTAGCGAAAGCCTGTTTACCGAGCGGCCGACCATTGGCATTGAAGAGTATCTCACGGAGCCACGGCAGGTTCTGGCCAGCTGTGATTTAGTTCCCAAGGCCCAGCGCGAGACTTTCCTGCGGGCTACGGATACGCTGATTGACGCTATCAAACCGCACTGGCAGCTGGATTGGCAACCGCTGCGTTTGCATGGCGATTGCCACCCAGGCAATATCTTGTGGCGTGATGGTCCGCTGTTCGTCGATCTTGACGATGCACGCAACGGGCCGGCAATACAGGATTTGTGGATGTTGTTACACGGTGAACGTCGCGATCGGCTGATGCAGCTGGATATCCTGCTGGAGGCCTATGGCGAATTTGCCGAATTTGATCAGCGTGAGTTGGCGTTGATCGAACCCTTGCGGGCCATGCGCATGGTGTATTACCTGGCATGGGTAGCACGCCGTTGGCAGGATCCCGCGTTTCCAAAAAGTTTCCCGTGGATGGCGGAGTCTGATTTCTGGTTATCTCAGACTGCGGCATTTACTGAACAGGTTAAGCTGTTGCAGGAACCCCCTCTGCAGCTCATGCCAATGTATTGAAGCATTAACATAATGGAGAGTTTAGTGTTATGAAAAAAATTTGGTTGGCACTCGTTGGTATGGTGATGGCATTCAGTGCCTCCTCTGCGCAATTCAGTGACGGTACGCAATACATCACTTTGGATAAGCCGGTCACTGGCGAGCCACAGGTGCTGGAGTTCTTCTCTTTCTACTGCCCGCACTGCTATCAGTTTGAAGAGACATACCATATTTCTGATGCGGTTAAAAAAGCGTTGCCTGAAGGCACCAAGATGACCAAATACCATGTGGAATTCCTGGGGCCATTGGGTAAGCAATTAACTCAAGCCTGGGCAGTTGCCATGGCTCTGGGTGTAGAAGACAAAATTACTCAGCCAATGTTTGAAGCGATTCAGAAAACTCAAACCGTGCAAACGCCGGACGATATCCGCAAGGTATTCGTCAATGCAGGCGTAGCAGGTGAAGACTATGACGCGGCTTTAAACAGCTTCGTGGTGAAATCTTTGGTGGCTCAGCAAGAGAAAGCTGCAGAAGATTTGCAACTGCGCGGCGTGCCAGCGGTATTTGTTAATGGCAAATACATGGTGAAAAACGATGGCCTGGATACCAGCAGCATGGACGTTTACGTCAAGCAATTTGCTGATGTCGTTAAGTTCCTGACCGAACAAAAGTAACCTGCAGCAAGAGATCAACGCCGGTTAATCCGGCGTTTTTTTTAACTTATTCACGCTTGAGCCTGTCTAGCAAACCATCTTTTTCCTGCCACAACGTATTCAGCCAAATCTGGAATTTACGTTTAAACAGTTTGTCATTGAAGTAATCCCCGTGCAGCGACTCATCAATCGGCAGGCATTCAATCCTGACGACAACCCGTTGCAAACGGCCACACAACATATCCATAAAGGGATGCTCACGGTTATCCGGATAGCACAAGGTGACATTCAGGATCTTATCAAATTGCTGGCCAAGCGCGCTAAGCGTAAAGGCGATCCCTGCAGCTTTCGGGGCGAGCAAATTGCGGTAGGGTGAGCGGGTTTTAATTCTCTTGGCCTCGGTGAAACGCGAGCCCTCAACGAAATTGACGATGGTAGTCGGGCGCAGGCGAAACTTGTCGCAGGAACGCCGCGTGGTTTCGATATCCTGCCCGCTTTTCTCCGGATGTTTGTGCAGATAGGCCCGCGAGTAGCGCTTCATAAAGGGCATATCCAGCGCCCAGCAGGCCAGGCCGACGAAGGGGATCCAGGCCAGTTGCTGCTTTAGGAAGTACTTGTTCATAGGTATATGGTGACGGAATAACACACACAGCACCACAATGTCCGACCAGCTTTTATGGTTGCTGATCAGCAAATACCAATTCTTTTTCTCCAGCCCGTGTAGCCCTTGAATATCCCACTGCAGGTGGGGGTTAATTCGTAGCAATACTGCCAGGCATTGGCACCAGCACCACATCATCAGGTCAGCAAAGGCTGAAATGTATCGCCAAACGGCGGGCATGGGGATCAAAAGCTTAATGATACCGGCCAAAACAATGGGGATAGAGCACAGCATCGTTACGCCAATGGCAAGCAGCGCAGAAAAGATAAAAATAACAGGGGCTAGCAATTTTGGCATGGGTTTAGTGCTGACGGTTGAAGGAAACATCGTTAGATACGTCAGTACGTACCAACAAAAAAATATTTTAACAGAATCCTGGCCAAGAATACGCGGCTATAAGTAAGCGATTTTAACTTGGTAGGAATTGACAGTTGTTTGCCGTTGGCGTGCAGATTTTCAATCTTGTGCTATGGTCATTGAGGTGCCCAAATTGATTAAACGTGCGATTAAACTCCGGCCCCAGTTATATCCACAAATTAACTGAAACACGATAAATAGCAAAACCGCCAATCCCCTCTTTCAACAGTGTGATTTGTCTAGGAATTTTATTCTCCATTATAACGATATTATCTTCGTTATAATTCAGTTGCTAAACTATGCACAAAGTTATCCACAGGCGGGATCTTGCGGATCGCTTCACAGGATCTCATCTAATTTGGCCATATTGCACGCTAAGGTTCGTCACCAGCGGCTAGCTATGGCATGCTTACCCCAGTCCTTTTCACGAAAAAGAAACGTTATGGCCCAGATTGCAGAAAACCCATTAATCCTGGTGGATGGTTCCTCTTACCTTTACCGCGCCTACCACGCCTTCCCACCGCTGACAAACTCGGTCGGTGAGCCGACGGGAGCGATGTACGGTGTGCTGAACATGCTGCGCAGCCTGCTGTTGCAGTATACCCCCAGCCATGTGGCGGTGGTGTTTGATGCCAAAGGGAAGACCTTCCGTGACGAGCTGTTTGCCGAATATAAATCACATCGGCCACCGATGCCGGATGATTTGCGAGCGCAGATCGAACCGCTGCACCAGATGGTTAAAGCCATGGGGTTACCGTTGCTGGTTACACCTGACGTAGAGGCCGATGACGTAATCGGCACTCTGGCACTAGAGGCTGAGAAAGCGGGTCATGCCGTGTTGATCAGCACCGGTGACAAAGATATGGCTCAGTTGGTGACGCCGAATGTCACCCTGATCAATACCATGAACAACACTATCCTCGGCCCGCAGGAGGTCTGTGATAAATACGGTATTCCTCCTGAACTGATCATCGATTTCCTGGCGCTGATGGGGGATTCGTCAGATAACATCCCTGGCGTACCTGGGGTGGGTGAGAAAACAGCCCAGGCTCTGTTGCAAGGGTTAGGGGGGCTGGATCAGCTCTATGCCAATCTGGATAGCATTGCCACGCTGAGCTTCCGCGGTGCCAAGACCATGGCGGCCAAGCTGGAGCAGAACAAGGAGGTGGCCTACCTCTCTTACAAACTGGCGACGATCAAAACCGATGTTGAACTGGATCTGAAATGCAGTGAGCTGGAAGTGAGCCCGCCGGATGTCGATCAACTGCAGGCGTTGTTTAAGCGCTACGAGTTCAAACGCTGGATGGCCGATGTTGAAGCCGGGACCTGGTTAGAAAACAAAGGGTCAGGCCGTAAGGCCAGCGCGGCAGCCAAGCCAGCCGCAATGGCAGAAGCACCAAGAGCCGCCGCAGAGCCTACCCTGTCGCAGGAAGGTTACGTCACCATTCTGGATGAGGAAACCTTCGCCGATTGGATGCAGCGCCTGAAACAGGCGGAAGTCTTCGCCTTCGATACCGAAACTGACGGCCTGGATACCCTGACGGCCAACCTGATCGGCCTGTCCTTCGCCATTGAGCCAGGCGTGGCGGCGTACCTGCCGGTTGCACACGATTATCTGGATGCACCCCCACAGCTGGATCGTAACCACGTGCTGGCCACCCTGAAGCCGCTGCTGGAAGACGAAAAGGCGTTGAAGGTGGGGCAGAACCTGAAGTTCGATAAAAGCCTGTTGGCACGCTATGACATCGATCTACGCGGTATCGCCTACGACACCATGCTGGAGTCCTACGTGCTCGACAGCGTCAGTGGCCGTCACGATATGGATAGCCTGGCCGATCGCTACCTGGGCCATAAAACCATTACCTTCGAAGAGATCGCGGGTAAAGGCAAAAAACAGCTGACCTTCAACCAGATTGCCCTTGAAGAGGCGGGCCCTTATGCGGCAGAAGATGCCGACGTTACGCTACAGCTGCATTTGGCGATGTGGCCGCAGTTGAAAGAGAGTGAAGGCCTGCTGACGGTATTCAATGAGATTGAAATGCCGCTGTTGCCGGTGCTTTCCCATATCGAACGTACCGGGGTGCTGATCGATCCTAACATCCTGGCTGCTCACTCCATTGAGTTGACCAAGCGCCTCGGCGAGCTTGAAGTGCAGGCCCATGAATTGGCAGAAGAGCCGTTCAATCTGGCCTCGACCAAGCAGTTGCAGGCCATTTTGTATGAAAAGCAAAAGTTGCCGGTGCTTAAAAAGACCCCTGGCGGTGCTCCTTCAACCAATGAGGAAGTGCTGGCCGAGTTGGCGCTGGATTATCCACTGCCTAAAGTGATCCTGGAATACCGTGGCCTGGCTAAGCTGAAAACCACCTATACCGACAAGCTGCCGTTGATGATCAACCCGGTTAGCGGGCGGGTGCATACTTCTTATCATCAGGCCGTCACCGCCACCGGTCGCCTGTCATCCAGCGATCCAAACCTGCAAAACATCCCGGTACGTAACGATGAAGGGCGCCGTATCCGTCAGGCATTTATTGCACCTGAGGGCTACCGTATTGTCGCTGCGGACTACTCGCAGATTGAACTGCGCATCATGGCCCATTTATCGCAGGACGAAGGCTTGCTCACGGCGTTTGCTGAAGGTAAGGACATACACCGGGCAACGGCGGCAGAAGTCTTTGGTCTGGCGTTGGAGAAGGTCACCAACGAACAGCGTCGCAGCGCCAAGGCGATTAACTTTGGCCTGATCTACGGTATGAGCGCATTTGGTTTGGCTCGCCAGCTGGGGATCCCGCGCGGCGAAGCGCAGCGTTATATGGATCTGTACTTCGAGCGCTACCCTGGCGTGCTGGAGTATATGGAACGCACCCGTCAGCAGGCCGCCGATCAGGGCTACGTCAGCACGCTGGATGGCCGCCGGTTGTATCTGCCGGACGTTCGCTCCAGTAACGGTATGCGTCGCAAGGCAGCCGAGAGAGCGGCGATTAACGCCCCTATGCAGGGCACTGCAGCGGATATCATCAAACGTGCGATGATTGAGGTGGATGCCTGGCTGCAAGGGCCTGAGAAGCCGCTGGTGCGCATGATCATGCAGGTACACGATGAACTGGTGTTTGAAATCCACGAGTCGGCCATCGAAGAGGCCAGCCTGCGCATTCATGAGTTAATGGAAAACAGTATGCAGTTGGCTGTCCCGCTGCGGGTGGACATCGGCGTAGGTAAAAACTGGGATGAAGCTCACTGATTATCCTGGGTGATACGTTATGGCCAGCTTTCGCTAACTGGCGAAAACCTAAGCATTTTTGGTAATTGAGCAACATCCTTCGGCGATTGTTTCGACTAAATCGCCGTTGTTAGTGCCCGGATCGTGTAAGTAAACTACAAAAAATTCTTTTGCAGCGTGAAAAAATGATGTAGAGTTACAGATGTAGGGTACAGAGGTAAGATGTTCTATCTTTCAGACCTTTTACTTCACGTAATCGGATTTGGCTGAATATTTAGCCGCCCCAGTCAGTATTGACTGGGGCGTTTTTTATTGTAAAAACAAAGCAAAAGCATCGATTTTTGTTATCCCCGCCTGCTCTTCTCCTGCCGTTCCCTTGGCTGATTTATCTGCATTTATCTCCTGACAGCGCTACATCTGCCATAAGTTTTTGTGATGGCTTTTAGTCAAAACTGTAATTAGATAACGAAATGCGACCTCGTGTAGGGTGATAACGGGCGTAAAAAAGCCGATGTCTCAGCATCGGCTCTGCATGCGGCCCACTACGAAATACCCGCAGCGGTTATCATTCCCCGCCGATATCGTCTTCCGGCAGCACTTCCGGTGGGATCTCGTTAAACCAGGTATTCAACTTCTGGCTTAGTTTATCGACACCGATCTTTTTCGGTGACGAGAAGGCTTCCACCTGAATATCACCCATAAATGGCAGCACGGCCTCACGCACCATATTGAGTTGCGCCTTGCGGGCACCAGAGGCCAGCTTATCGGCCTTGGTCAGCAGGACCAGCACTGGCGTGCCAACGTCGACGGCCCACTGGATCATCTGTTGGTCCAGGTCTTTGAGCGGATGACGGATATCCATCAGCACCACCAGGCCTTTCAGGCAGTTACGCATTTGCAGGTATTCACCCAGCGCCCGCTGCCATTTCTTCTTCATCTCTTCCGGCACTTCGGCATAGCCATAGCCTGGCAGGTCGACCAGGCGAATGCCTTCTTCGACCTCGAACAGGTTAATCAGCTGGGTACGCCCCGGCGTTTTACTGGTACGTGCCAGGCCTTTCTGATTGGTCAGGGTATTCAGTGCGCTGGACTTACCGGCGTTGGAACGGCCGGCGAACGCAACTTCAATACCTTCATCCCCCGGCAGGTGGCGAATATCGGGCGCACTGGTGACGAAATGGGTCACATGGTAATTGTAGTTCTTGCTGGTCAAAATTTTTCGTCTCCGTGAGGATGGCTATTTGGTGGGCGATTATAACTGCATCAGCGCTAAAAGGGTGTGTTTCTCGGTTTTTAAGCGTTTTAACCACAGAGTCCTTGTGGCAAAAGGTCTCCTGCCGTGTGAGACATTGACCATTCGAATTGGGGGTAATGTCGCTTTATTCGAAAGCTGTAAATATTTTATTTGTTATAAAACAGTGTGTTGTAATTTCGTTAAGTAAAAGATCGCCGTAAGCCACCTGTAGGTATCTTGAGCACATCCCATAAAAGCGTAAAGTAGGTTGCAAGGCAGGAGGCCAAGGAAACAGGAACATCCAGGAAGGGTGAAAAATCTCAGGGAATACACAGGCAGTGTAATGAGTACCAGGATGATGGCAGATGGAATTGAAACTATTGGTGCCGGAGCGCACGAATAGTACACGGATGATGAAGTGACTGCAATTGGGACGCCCGCGGGAAGCGCACTCAGGAAGAGTGGAAGCGAACGGATCGCAGCACGGATGATTTTTTCTTTCAGGATGAAAGACGTAGTAGCAGGGAGCGCGGTTATCGCAGATGGAAAGACCGGGATGTTGAGTGTGCGCATGGAGCGCGGAGCAGGAATATCCTTCGAGTGAAGGTGCGAAATAGGCGGCAGGTTTTAACCTGCCGCCTTTTTTCTTTGTCTGCTTTCTGCTAGATTCCGCCGCAACCGTATAGCAATTCTATACTGGATCTACATACCTAAGAGTAAAAGCCATGAACCAGCCATCAAAAGCACCTCGCGGCCCACGCAGCAGCGCGGCGACGTCAAAAAGTAAAAAGAAAAGTCGTGTGGAGCTCGATCAGGAAGCGCGCGAGCGCAAGCGTCTGAAAAAGCGCCGTGGCCTGGCTTCCGGTTCACGTACCCAGGTTGAGTCTGCCAACCAGAAAAATAAAACGGGTGCGCAACCCAAAGATCCTCGTCTCGGCAGTAAAGTGCCGGTTGCGCTGGTGGTTGACGCTAAAGTGAAGGCGACCAAGCCGCAGCCAAAACCGAAGGCAGAAAAACCGCGCCTCACGCCAGAAGAAGAACTGACCAAGCTGGAAAACGATGAACGTCTGGATGCCTTGCTGGATCGCCTGGATGAAGGCGCCACGCTGAGCGCGGAAGATCAGGCGTACGTTGATCAAACCCTGGATCGTATCGATGCGCTGATGGAACAACTGGGCATCGAACTGGGTGATGAAGACGACGAAGAGCAGGAAGAGAAGCAGGAAGATATTCTGAAACTGCTGAAAGGCGGTAACCCGAAAGACGTATTTTAAGCGGTTATGTGGCTGATCCCGGCAATAGCCCTACTGTTGACATGTTATCTACTGTGGTTATTCGGTAAACTGTGGCGGCTGTCGAAGCGCAAAACGCGTTTTCGCAGCGCTTCCGCGGCCAGACAGCGTAGACAACTGCCCATTTCCCGGCCCGGTAGGAAAAAATATCGGAAGGAGTGAGCAAGCATGTCAGAACAGACCATTGTCTGGGATTTGGCCCTGATCCAAAAATATAACTATTCAGGCCCGCGTTATACTTCATACCCCACGGCGCTGGAGTTTAATCAGGGCTACGACGAAGCTGCGTTCCAACGTGCGGCTACGCGCTACCCTGAGCGCCCGCTGTCGCTGTATGTCCATATTCCCTTCTGTCATAAGCTCTGCTATTTCTGCGGCTGCAATAAGCTGGTCACACGCCAGACTCACAAGGCCGATGAGTACCTGGCCGTGTTGGAGCGGGAAATCATCGCCCGTGCCCCCTTGTTTGCCGGCCGCAAGGTCAGCCAACTGCATTGGGGCGGCGGTACACCAACCTATCTGGATAAGCAGCAAATCAGCCGCCTGGTCGCCATGCTACGCCAGCACTTTGATTTCCAGCCAGCAATGGAGATGTCGATCGAAGTTGACCCGCGTGAAATCGAGCTGGACGTGCTGGACCACCTGCGTGCCGAAGGCTTCAACCGCCTCAGCATGGGGGTGCAGGACTTCAATAAAGAAGTGCAGCGTCTGGTTAACCGCGAGCAGGATGAAGAGTTCATTTTTGCACTGATCGGCCGGGCTAAAGCGCTTGGCTTCAACTCGACCAATATCGATCTGATTTACGGCCTGCCGAAGCAGACGCCAGAGAGTTTTGCCTTCACCCTGCAACGGGTGGCGGAGCTGAACCCGGATCGCCTGAGCGTATTTAACTACGCCCATATGCCGAACCTGTTTGCTGCCCAACGTAAAATCAAGGACGCCGATCTACCTAGCGCCCAGCAGAAACTCGATATTCTGCAGCAAACCATCGCTTCGCTGACGGAGTCGGGCTATCAGTTTATCGGCATGGACCATTTTGCCCGGCCGAACGATGAACTGGCCATTGCCCAGCGCGAAGGCAAGCTGCACCGCAATTTCCAGGGTTACACCACCCAAGGGGACAGCGATCTGCTGGGCCTGGGGGTTTCCGCCATCAGCATGCTGGGTGACAGCTACGCGCAGAACCAGAAAGAGCTGAAGGTGTATTACGCTAACGTGGAGGAGCAGGGGAATGCCTTGTGGCGTGGCCTGGCGATGACAGAAGATGATTGCCTGCGCCGTGATGTGATCAAGACGCTGATCTGTAATTTCCAGCTGGCTTATCAACCCGTTGAGCAGCAATACGGCATTGCGTTTGCGGATTATTTTGCCGCCGATCTGGAATTGTTGGCACCTTTCGAACGTGACGGGCTGGTGGAGCGCGATGAGCACGGCATCCGCGTCACGCCTCGTGGGCGCTTGCTGATCCGTAATATTTGCATGTGCTTCGATATCTACCTGCGTAAACAGGCCCGCGCCCAACAGTTCTCCCGGGTTATCTGACGCCCAACACCACGGCAGATGTGTAGGGGCGCAGCGTGCTGCGCCCTGTTAACTGAAGAAATTGATCAGTGCGGCGCACAACACCGTGGCAACGGCCGCCTGCGGTGAATGGCTGACGGCTGAGCCGACGTCTGCGCCTTGGGTAAGAAAGACGATAAGTGTATCCAGCATCAAAAGCCTCCTGAGTTTGCGTTTCGATCATACTGCTGCCGCATATCCGGTAAAAGCCTTAAATTGCTGGTTTTTTGTGCGCTGGATTGTATTTTTAATCATCAAGTTCCCCTCACCCCAACCCTCTCCCACAGGGAGAGGGAGCTGGTGCGGAGTTGATATCAGGTATGGAGTTATTCTGTGCCACTTCCCAAGAACAATGTAGCAGTTGAGCGCATAGGTAAATTAGTGGCACGTTTAGTCCCCTCTCCCTTGGTATTACTTACTCCATCCCTAATTCTTTCAGCTTACGCGTTAAGGTATTCCGGCCCCATCCCAACAGGCGAGCAGCTTCCTGCTTGTGCCCCTGGGTATGCCGTAGCGCGGTGGTGAGCAAGGTGCGCTCCATTTCCGGCTGAGCTTCGGACAACAGGTTTTGATGACCGGAACGTAACGCGCGGTCGGCCCACTGTGCCAACAGCGTGGCCCAACTGTCCGGCAAGCCGTGGCTACTGGCTTGCGGCGCGGCGGTTTCAAACAGCTCCGAGGGCAGATCCTGGATCAGCACTTCTTGCCCGGCGGCCATCACGGTCAGCCAGCGGCAGGTGTTTTCCAACTGGCGTACGTTACCCGGCCATGGTAGGCGAGTGAGGGCGGTTTCGGTTTCCGGATGCAGGTTCTTCGCCTCCACCCCCAACTCTTTTGCGGCCACCTGAAGGAAATAGCGCGCCAGGCGCGGAATATCCTCACGGCGTTCACGCAGCGGCGGCAGATGTACGCGGATCACGTTCAGGCGGTGGAACAGATCCTCACGGAATTTGCCCTCTTGGACGCGCAACTCCAGGTTCTGGTGGGTGGCGGCAATGATACGCACATCAACCTTTACCGGCGCATAGCCACCCACGCGATAGAACTGGCCGTCCGCCAACACGCGCAGCAAGCGGGTTTGCACATCCAGCGGCATATCCCCGATTTCATCCAGGAATAGCGTGCCACCGTCGGCCTGTTCAAAACGGCCCTGGCGGATCTGATTGGCGCCGGTAAACGCCCCTTTCTCATGGCCGAACAGTTCAGATTCGATCAGGTCTTTGGGGATCGCGGCCATGTTCAGGGCGATAAACGGTGATTTGACGCGTGGGCTGTGGCGATGCAACGCATGGGCGACCAGCTCTTTCCCGGTTCCCGACTCCCCGTTGATCAGCACGCTGATGGAGGAACGCGACAGGCGGCCGATAATGCGGAACACATCCTGCATCGCCGGGGCCTCACCAATAATATCGGCGACAGGATCGTTGGCAGGCTGGCTGCGAGCGGGTTGCTGCTGTTCTTGATAGTGGCTGATGGCACGCTCTACCAGAGCAACGGCCTCATCAATATCAAAGGGTTTTGGCAGGTAATCGAACGCCCCTTGTTGATAGGCGCTAACTGCTGCGTCCAGATCCGAATGTGCCGTCATTATGATGACCGGGAGCATCGGGTGACGCTGTTTGATCTGCTTGAGCAGCGCCAGGCCATCCATACCCGGCATGCGGATATCTGATAGCAGCACGTCGGGAGTTTGCGTGGCCAATGCTTCCAACACGGCATTGCCGCTGTCGAAGGTGACGCTGTTCACTCCGGCTCCGGTGAGCGCACGTTCGAGCACCCAGCGGATGGAGCTATCGTCATCGACGATCCAGACTATCCCTCGTTGCATAGCACAAACCTCACTGGCGAATAGGCAGGAAAACCGAGAATTCGGTGTGACCTGGCCAACTGTTAAATTCAATTTTTCCGCAATGCTGATCGATTAGATTACGGGCGATGGATAACCCCAGGCCGGTACCGCCTTCGCGGCCGCTGACCATTGGGTAAAACAGAGTGTCTTGCAACTGGGCCGGTACGCCTGGGCCGTCATCCTCAACATCGATCCGTGCCGCCAGCCGGTAGCGGGTGCCGTGCAGGGTGATCTGAAACGCGGTACGCGTGCGCAGCGTGATGGTGCCACCGGTTTCGCTCAGTGCCTGCAGCGCGTTGCGGGTGATATTGAGCAACACCTGCTCGATTTGATCGGGATCGTGCGCCAGCTCAGGCAGACTAGGGTCGTAATCACGCACCAGCGTGACGTTATCGGGTTTCTCCAACGACACCAATTGGAAGACTCGTTCCGCTACCTGATGGATACTCTGGGTAATATGTTGGCCGGGGCGCTGTGGCCCTAGCAGACGATCTACCAGATTACGCAGCCGATCGGCCTGTTCGATGATCACCTTGGTGTATTCCGTCAGCGAGGGGTCTGGCAAGGCTTTGGCCAGCAACTGCGCGGCACCCCGCAAACCGCCGAGCGGATTTTTGATTTCATGGGCCAGGCCGCGCACCAGATCGCGAGCCGCAACCTGTTGGGCGTGCTGTAACTGCTCCTGGCTGAGGCGACGCTGATTGTCCATTGGGGCCAGCTCAAGCAGAATAAAGCCTTCTGGCAGCGCCTGAGCGGTCAGGGAGAGGATATGGGCACGGCTGTCGACCACCAGGGTCACTTCATTATCGGTAAAGCCCTGGCCAGCATGTAGGCTCTCGCGCATCAGATCGATATTCAGCGAAAAATAGCCAAGTAAATCGGGCAGCGGTGTACCGAAAAGTTTACGAGAACTCTGTGCCAGCAGCTGTTGTGCCGCCGGGTTGGCGTAGTGGATCGCCAGTGTGTCATCCAACAGCAAAATGCTGTTGATGAGAGAATTGAGGATCTGCCCAGCATCGGGCAGCTTGCCGGTTGCCATACAGCAGTCTCCTGCACCTTTTTAGTGCATCCATCCTACTCCATCCGCAACCATCACGGTATGAAATAGTTTTGCAGAACATACGGTGGAGAAAAAAGCCCATCCGAAGATGGGCTAAAAGTTTCCACGGCAACAAAAAAACGGCTTAGATAAATAGCGAGCGATGCGCCATCCGTAGACAGCGCGGGTATGGCTTAAACGCTATGACTTAAACGCTGTAATACAGCTCGAACTCAACTGGGTGTGGCGTCATGCGCACGCGATCCATCTCTTCTTTACGCAGTTCGATGTAGGCATCGATCGCGTCGTCGGTGAATACGCCACCGCGGGTCAGGAATTCACGGTCTTCGTTCAGTGCGGCCATTGCTTCATCCAGTGAGCCAGCCACTTTTGGAATTTCAGCTTCTTCTTCCGGCGGCAGGTCATACAGGTTTTTATCCATGGCATCGCCAGGGTGGATCTTGTTGATCACGCCGTCCAGGCCAGCCATCAGCAGTGCGGCGAAACACAGGTATGGGTTAGCCGCTGGGTCCGGGAAGCGAGCTTCGATACGGCGCGCTTTCGGGCTGGCAACCACTGGGATACGGATAGACGCAGAGCGGTTACGGGCAGAGTAAGCCAGCATAACCGGCGCTTCGTAGCCTGGGACCAGACGCTTGTATGAGTTGGTGGTCGGGTTGGCCAGGGCGTTGATCGCTTTAGCGTGTTTGATGATGCCGCCAATGTAGAACAGTGCCATTTCAGACAGGCCGCCGTACTTGTCGCCAGCGAACAGGTTGGTACCGTTCTTGGACAGTGACATGTGGCAGTGCATACCTGAGCCGTTATCGCCGAACATCGGTTTTGGCATGAAGGTCGCGGTTTTGCCAAATGCGTGAGCCACGTTGTGAACCACGTATTTGTAGATTTGGATTTCGTCGGCTTTCTTGGTCATGGTGTTGAAGCGGGTAGCCACTTCGTTCTGACCTGCGGTTGCCACTTCGTGGTGGTGAGCTTCAACCACCAGGCCCATTTCTTCCATGGTCAGACACATGGTAGAACGGATGTCCTGTGAAGAGTCGACCGGTGGCACTGGGAAGTAACCGCCTTTGACCGCTGGACGGTGGCCTTTGTTGCCGCCTTCGAGTTTGGTGCTGGAGTTCCAGGCACCTTCGATATCATCAATAGCAACCATAGAACCACGGATGCTGCTACCGAAACGAATGTCGTCAAACAGGAAGAACTCTGGTTCTGGCCCGAACAGCACGGTATCGGCGATGCCGGAAGAGCGCAGGAAGTCTTCAGCACGCTTGGAGATTGAGCGTGGGTCACGATCGTAGCCCTGCATGGTGCCTGGCTCGAGGATGTCACAACGAATGATCAGGGTAGATTCTTCGAAGAACGGATCCAGAACCGCCGTGCTGGCGTCTGGCATCAGGACCATGTCAGATTCGTTGATGCCCTTCCAACCACCGATTGAGGAGCCGTCAAACATTTTACCTTCTTCGAAGAAGTCGGCATTTACCTGATGAGCAGGGATGGTAACGTGTTGCTCTTTACCCTTGGTGTCAGTGAAACGCAGGTCTACGAATTTCACTTCATGCTCATTCAGCATCGTCAAAACGTGTTCAGCGGACATACTTAACTCTCCCGGATTTATCGTTGTCATCGTCGTGGAACGAATCTGTGTAACTGGCCTGTTTTGCCTTGTATAGACTAAAGCGAAAACTGTGCCAACTTTTAAAAAGCGAAAAAATCGCCGGTTTGTGCGGGTTTTGCTCATTGCCAGTATGCACCATTAGCGATGCAATGCACTATGGTGGTGCAAATAACCTGGGGTAGGGCACTGGAATGGTGCAAAACATCATCGATTGCTGCTTTTTGCACCGTGAAAGGGATCACAAACTAGCCTGTACACAGTTGTTTATAAGAGAGTGTTGTGATCTTGTTTAGTACCTCGCTTAATACGTGTACAATAGCGCGCTATTTCTAATGCCTGAGGCAAAGCTGTGATCGAAAATTTGCGTAACATCGCCATTATTGCCCACGTTGACCATGGTAAGACCACCCTGGTTGACAAGTTGCTGCAACAATCCGGTACTTTCGGAGAGCGTTCAGAAGCGACAGAACGCGTAATGGACTCCAACGATTTGGAGAAAGAGCGTGGGATTACCATCCTCGCAAAAAACACCGCCATTAATTGGAAAGACTACCGCATCAACATCGTGGATACCCCAGGACACGCCGACTTCGGCGGCGAGGTAGAGCGCGTGATGTCAATGGTCGACTCGGTGCTGCTGGTTGTGGATGCAATGGATGGCCCAATGCCGCAAACCCGTTTCGTGACCAAGAAAGCGTTTGCTAATGGTCTGAAGCCGATCGTGGTAATCAACAAGGTTGACCGCCCTGGCGCGCGTCCTGACTGGGTTGTGGATCAGGTCTTCGACCTGTTCGTTAACCTGGACGCCACCGATGAACAGCTCGACTTCCCAATCATCTATGCATCCGCATTGATGGGTATCGCTGGTCTTGACCATAACGATATGTCCGAAGACATGACTCCGCTGTACCAGGCGATTGTCGATCACGTCTCTGCGCCGCAGGTTGAGCTGGAAGCACCTTTCCAGATGCAGATCTCGCAGCTGGACTACAACAACTACGTGGGCGTTATCGGCATCGGCCGTATCAAGCGTGGTAAAGTCAAGCCTAACCAGCAGATCACCCTGATCGACAGCGAAGGCAAAACCCGTAACGGTAAAATCGGTAAAGTGCTGACCCATATGGGTCTGGAACGTATCGAAGCCACCGTTGCCGAAGCGGGCGACATCGTTGCCATCACCGGCCTGGGCGAGCTGAACATCTCTGACACCATTTGTGATGTGAACGCGGTTGAAGCGTTGCCAGCACTGTCGGTTGATGAACCTACCGTAAGCATGTTCTTTAACGTCAATACCTCACCGTTCTGTGGTAAAGAAGGCAAGTTCGTGACTTCACGCCAAATCCTTGAGCGTCTGAACAAGGAACTGGTACACAACGTGGCGTTGCGCGTTGAAGAAACCGAAGATGCTGACGCATTCCGTGTTTCAGGCCGTGGTGAGCTTCACCTGTCGGTTCTGATCGAAAACATGCGTCGTGAAGGTTTTGAACTGGCGGTTTCCCGTCCGAAAGTTATCTTCCGCGAAATCGATGGCCGCAAGCAAGAGCCGTTCGAGAACGTGACGCTGGACATCGAAGAACAGCACCAGGGTTCTGTGATGCAGGCGATGGGTGAGCGTAAAGCTGACCTGAAAAACATGGATCCAGATGGCAAGGGCCGTGTGCGTCTTGACTACGTGATCCCAAGCCGTGGCCTGATCGGTTTCCGTAACGAATTCATGACCATGACTTCTGGTACCGGTCTGCTGTACTCCACCTTCAGCCACTACGACGATGTGCGTCCGGGCGAAGTGGGCCAGCGTCAGAACGGCGTGCTGATCTCTAACGGCCAGGGCAAAGCGGTAGCGTTCGCTCTGTACGGCCTGCAAGATCGCGGCAAGCTGTTCCTGGGCCACGGTGCTGAAGTGTATGAAGGCCAGATCATCGGTATCCACTCACGTTCTAACGACCTGACCGTGAACTGCCTGACCGGTAAGAAACTGACCAACATGCGCGCATCGGGTACCGATGAAGCGACTACCCTGGTTCCGGCCATCAAAATGTCTCTGGAGCAAGCTCTGGAATTCATCGATGATGACGAACTGGTAGAAGTGACGCCAATCTCGATCCGTATCCGTAAGCGTCACCTGACGGAAAACGATCGTAAGCGTGCCAACCGCGGTCCTAAAGAAGCTTAATTCGCCGATTTAATCCGCAATACTTAGGGCGTGTCACAGCGCCCTGAGTTTTTTCCTCTGTCTTTCCCCCTTTCTGCGGCGCGCCATGCGCTTTTCACACTGCTCCCTGTTCAGCCTTAACTTTTCCCGTTACAGTGAAATCTCACTGGCCCATGGGAGAGGACTATGCTGTATATCTTTGATTTAGGTAATGTGATTGTCGATATCGATTTCAAACGTGTACTGGGCGTGTGGAGCAACCTGAGCGGCACACCGCTGGCGACGTTGTCCGAACGTTTTAGCATGGGTGAAGTATTCCAACAGCACGAGCGCGGCGAGATTAGCGACGAAGACTTTGCGGCCAAACTCTGTGAAGAGATGGGGATAGCGCTCAGCTTCGAGCAGTTTGCCACCGGCTGGCAGGCGGTATTTGTCGCCCTGCGCCCTGAAGTGATCGAGATTATGCACCGTCTGCGCAACGAAGGGCATCGCGTGGTGGTGTTATCGAATACCAACCGTCTGCACTGCAATTATTGGCCTCAGCATTACCCTCAGGTCGCTGAAGCGGCCGACCATATGTATCTGTCGCAGGATCTTGGCATGCGCAAACCCGATGCCAACATCTATCAGCACGTACTGAAGGCGGAAAACACTCCGGCGGATCAGGCGGTATTCTTTGACGATGTGGCGGCGAACGTAGAAGCGGCCGCAGCGCTGGGGATTAAGGCGGTGCACGTCATCGATCGTCAGGTTGTGCCGGCTTATTTTGCTCAATGATCACCGTACGTTAAGCTTAAGGCGTCCAGACTGACATTTAGGATAAAGCTATGTCGTTTTTCCGCCGCAAAAAGCTGCCATCGTCGATCAAACCCGGAATAACCTTCGGGCGGTTGCTGTATAAACGTATTGATGAGGATGGCCTGACCATGTTGGCGGGCCATCTGGCCTATGTCTCGCTACTTTCCCTGGTGCCGCTGATCACCGTGGTGTTTGCGCTGTTTGCCGTTTTCCCGATGTTTGCGGATATCAGCGTGCAGCTAAAAAGCTTTATTTTCTCCAACTTTATGCCTGCCGCCGGTAACGTGCTGCAACGTTATCTGGAGCAGTTTGTTGCCAACTCCAGCAAGATGACCGCGGTGGGGATCTGCGGCCTGATCGTCACCGCGCTGCTGCTGATCTATTCGGTGGATAGCGTGTTGAACACCATCTGGCGCAGTAAGAACCAGCGGCCGATCGTGGTTTCCTTTGCCGTTTACTGGATGGTGCTGACCCTCGGCCCGCTGTTGGTGGGGGCCAGTATGGCGATCAGCTCCTATCTGTTGTCGCTAAACTGGTTAGCGCAAAGCGGCGTTAACAGCCTGGTGGATGAGGTGCTGCGCATCTTCCCGCTTATCCTGTCCTGGGTCTCTTTCTGGTTGTTATACAGCGTGGTGCCCACGGTACGCGTGCCTGCGAAAGATGCGTTGATCGGGGCGCTGGTGGCCGGGGTGTTGTTCGAGCTGGGTAAGAAAGCTTTTGCGCTGTATGTCACCATGTTCCCTTCCTACCAGCTGATCTACGGCGTGCTGGCGGTGATCCCGATTTTATTTTTATGGGTCTACTGGAGCTGGTGTATCGTGTTATTGGGCGCCGAAATCACCGTTACGCTGGGTGAGTACCGCCTTTACCAGCAGCAGAAAGCAGAACAACAGCAAAAAGAGGAGCAGGAAGGATCGTTATGATTGCGTTAATTCAACGGGTATTAAACGCCAGCGTTACGGTAGAAGGTCAGACAGTAGGCAAGATTGGCCCCGGTTTGTTAGTGTTATTGGGCGTTGAGCAGGACGATAACGAGCAAAAAGCCCAACGCCTGTGTGAGCGGGTGCTGGGGTATCGCATCTTCGGCGACGAGGATGACAAGATGAATCTCAACGTTCAGCAGGCTGGTGGTAGCCTGTTGGTGGTGTCGCAGTTCACCCTGGTAGCCGATACCCAGAAAGGCATGCGGCCGAGTTTTTCGCGCGGTGCGGTGCCGCAGGAGGCCGATCGGCTATACCGCTATTTTGTTGGGCAGTGCCAGGAACGTGGTATTGAAACCCAGACCGGTGAGTTTGCCGCCGATATGCAGGTGGCATTGGTGAACGATGGCCCGGTGACGTTCTGGCTGCAGGTTTAAAGATCACAAGAGAAGGCGTCTATGTATCACCTACGAGTACCCGTTACAGAACAAGAACTGAAAGACTATTACCAGTTTCGCTGGGAGATGCTGCGCAAGCCATTACACCAGCCGGTGGGTTCGGAAAAGGATGCCTACGACGCCATGGCGCACCATCAGATGGTGGTGGACGAGAACGGCCGAATTGTGGCGATTGGCCGCTTGTATATCAATGCCGATAACGAAGCCGCTATTCGCTTCCTGGCGGTTGATCCCACGGTGCAGGACAAAGGCCTGGGAACGCTGGTGGCAATGACCCTTGAGTCGGTAGCGCGCCAGGAAGGAGTGAAGCGGGTGGTGTGTAGCGCCCGTGAGGACGCGGTGGACTTCTTTGCCAAGCTGGGCTTTATCAACCAGGGCGAAATCACTGCGCCGCAAACTACGCCGATCCGCCATTACCTGATGATCAAACCCGTGGCCACGCTGGACGATATTCTGCATCGCCCCGATTGGTGCGGGCAGTTGCAACAAGCCTGGTATGAACATATCCCGCTCAGTGAAAAAATGGGTGTGCGCATCAGCCAATATACCGGCCAGCGCTTTGTTACCACCATGCCGGAAGTGGGTAATCAGAATCCTCACCATACGCTGTTTGCCGGTAGCCTGTTCTCTTTGGCAACGCTGACCGCCTGGGGGCTGATCTGGCTGCTGCTGCGTGAGCGCCACCTGGGCGGCACGATTATTCTGGCAGACGCCCACATTCGCTACAGCAAGCCGATCACCGGCAGGCCGAGAGCCGTTGCCGACCTGAGCTCATTGAGTGGCGATCTGGCCCGTTTGGCGCGTGGCCGCCGGGCGCGCGTGCAGGCAGAAGTGCATTTATTCGGTGACGATGACAAAGGGGCAGTATTTGAGGGCACTTATATGGTGCTGCCAGCCGAACCGGAGGAGCCGTTGGACAAGGGCGGTTCAGAGGCGATAGCGAGCTGAGCAACAAGCTCAGAATAAATTCTGTGACCAAACCTATCCTGGTGGGCGCTGCATGCTGCGCCCACTTAACGGTCGGGCTTAATTGATAGCTTAATCTGTCGTAGAAAATGGACACTATTGCAGATTATTTTTTTAACCAGAAAAGTCCGTGTTTATTTAGCATAATTGACTGTTTAATTTGCATGCAGCAAATAAAGTGAATGGATTAAAACAATTTCAGAACATTTACCCCGCCTCACTCTGAGATTTATGCCAATTCCGATGCCTTGAAGCCCCGTAAAGTCACGATCTCTTGCTTGTCTGATGCCAATTTATGTCGTTAGAATGCCGCAAAATCATTAAGGCGATTTATCTGAATGGACTCAGTAGCTCAGCGGTTGGCAGTATCCTTATTGTTTCTTTCTCTCAGTTCGGCTGTTGGCGCCAATATGCTCAGCCCGGCGGATCGAGATACTATCCAACAGCAACAACGTGAATTGTTGCAGCAAAACCAACAACAACGTCAGGAATTGCAACGCAGCCTGACGCCGGTGCTGCCACAAACGCCAGCAGCCACAGCCCCCGGCGGGCCGTGCTTCACCATTACGACCATTCGCCTTGAAGGTGCAAGCCATCTGCCTGCCCGTGCGCGGCAAGCCTTAACGCAACCCTATCTGCAACGCTGCCTGAATCTGGCCCAGATCAACACCCTGGTGCAGCAGGTTTCCGATTGGTATATCGAACGGGGCTATATCACCAGCCGCGCTTTCCTGACCGAGCAAGACCTGTCCCATGGAGAGCTAAAGCTGCTGGTGCTGGAAGGGCAGTTGGAGAAGATCTTGCTGGACCAACGGGATGACCGAATGCTGAAGATGGCGTTCCCTGGCCTGGTGGGCAACATCCTGAACCTGCGCGATATCGAACAGGGCATGGAGCAGATCAACCGCCTGCGCCAGCAACCGGTGCAGATTGAAATCCTGCCCGGCAGCCAACCGGGCTATTCGGTGGTCAATTTGACCGCCAAGCCCGAGTTCCCGGTGATGCTGGGGTTGGGTTTTGACAACAGCGGGCAGAAAAGTACCGGCACCGGACAGATCAACGGCTCATTGACCGGCAATAACCTGCTGGGGCTGGCGGATCAGTGGTTTGTGACCGGCGCGCG
Source organism: Serratia sp. K1WW1 (assembly GCF_055790865.1). Classification (NCBI taxonomy): domain Bacteria; kingdom Pseudomonadati; phylum Pseudomonadota; class Gammaproteobacteria; order Enterobacterales; family Yersiniaceae; genus Serratia; species Serratia sp. K1WW1. Next base: position 5,932,994 of record NZ_CM147697.1, on the reverse strand, counting down.
CAGCAGCGATTTCGCCAACGATCACGACGCCCGCAGCGTCCAGGCTGGTGTTAGCCTGCCTTATGGCTACTGGCTGATGGATTACAACTACTCCTACAGCGACTACCTCTCGACGATCGACAATCAGGGCTTTGACTGGCGCTCCACCGGCGACAGCCAGACCCATCGCTTCAACGTTTCGCGCGTATTGTTCCGTAACAGTGACATGAAAACCGGCCTGGCGCTGGGCCTGACCCACCGTATCAACCGCAACTATCTGAATGACACCCGGCTGGACAGCAGCAGCCGTAAACTGACCAGCGTATCTCTGGGCGTGAGCCATAGCCAAAAACTGTTGGGCGGCTTTGCCACGCTCAACCCTTCCTACAGCCGTGGCGTTCCCTGGTTAGGCGCGGAAGATGACAGCGGTAAGGCCAGTGAAGCTCCCAAGGCGGAGTTTAATAAATACACTCTCTCCGGCAGCTATTACTTGCCTTTGGCGCAGAACTGGAACTACCTCACCAGCCTGTACGGCCAGTGGACGCCCGATCGCCTTTACGGCAGCGAGCGCCTGACCCTCGGTGGCGAAAGTTCGGTGCGTGGCTTCAAGGAACAGTATCTCTCCGGCGATAAAGGCGGCTACTGGCGTAACGAGGTCAACTGGTCGCCGTTCAGCCTGCCGTATCTGGGCGATATTTCCGTATTGGCTGCCGTAGATGGCGGTTATCTGCGCCACGACTCCGTGGATGCCTACGCTTCCGGCACGTTGTGGGGCGGCGCGGTGGGGCTGGGCAGCCGTAACCGCTATTTCAGCAGCCAATTTACCGTTGGCTGGCCGCTGGCGCATCCGAGTTGGTTAGAGCCGGATCGGGTATCGATTTACTACCGTATTAACATCGTTCTTTAATTTACAGGGAAAGGTTTCAAGGATGACGCAAAAAGACGATCGGCCCATTCATGCCAGCCAGCGTTGGTTGAGCTATACCCTGTGCAGCCTGTTGGCCTGGCAGCCGTTGCTGCCCGCCTTGGCGAACGGTGTTAACGTCGCCGAAGGGAATACCCGGCTCGATCAGGCTGGTAATGGCGTGCCGGTGGTCAATATCGCTACGCCTAATCAGGCGGGCATTTCCCATAATAAATACAATGAATTCAACGTGGGCAAAGAGGGGCTGATCCTCAACAACGCCACCGGACAGCTCAATCAGACCCAGCTCGGCGGCCTGATCCAGAACAACCCCAATCTGAAAGCCGGGCAGGAAGCCCAAGGCATCATTAACGAGGTTGTCGCCCCGAACCGCTCCCAGCTGCAAGGTTATCTTGAGGTAGCGGGCAAGCAGGCCAACGTGATGGTTGCCAACCCTTACGGTATCACCTGCGACGGCTGCGGTTTCATCAACACCCCGAATGCGACGCTGACGACCGGTAAACCGGTGTTAGGGCCAGACGGCAAACTGCAGGCGCTGGAAGTCACGCAAGGGGCGATCAGCATTCAGGGCAAAGGGCTGGATGCTAGCCAGAGCGGGAAATTTGCCCTGATTGCCCGTGCCACCGAGATCAACGCCCAGCTGTATGCTCAGGATGCCACCATTACGTTGGGTGCCAACCGTGTGGATGCACAGGGGAATGCGACCCCGATCGCGGGCCAGGGCGAAGCGCCTAAAGTGGCGGTCGATACCGGTGCGCTGGGGGGCATGTATGCTAACCGTATCCATCTGGTTTCCAGCGACAAAGGCGTCGGCGTCAACCTCGGTAACCTCAATGCCCGTGCCGGGGATATCACCCTGGATGCCAACGGTAAATTGACGCTCAATAATTCGCTGGCGCAAGGCGGTGCATTAACGGCGACAGGGCAAAGTATCAGCATGTCGGGCGACCACAAGGCCACCCAGTCCATCACGTTAAACAGCCAGGGGGACCTCACTCAACAGGGAGGAACACTGGTTAGCGACCAGAATATCGCTCTCACCAGCGGCGGTAAGTTGCAGATGAGCAGCGGCAAGTTGACCGCTGGCAACGATGTCACCCTGCGGGCACGTGACGCGCGGGTGGACAGTTCCAGCCAGATTGATGCTGCCCGCCATGTCGACATGACGTTGTTCAATAGCGGCATGACGCAGGGGCAAGTGACCGCCGGGCAAAACCTGATCCTCAGCGGTGCCAGCTTGGTCAACAGCGGCACGCTGGCGGCCAATGGGGCGATACAAAGCACCCTCTCCCATCTGGGGAATAGTGGAACCGTTCAGAGCCAGGGTAACCTGTCGCTGAGCGGTCAGTCTCTCACCAACAGCGGCAAGATACTGAGTGGAGGGGCGCTGGCCCTTACCAGCCAGACGTTGGATCAAGACGGCACCTTGAGTGCCAAAGGCAAAGCCGATCTTACCGTCAGCGATACGTTGCGAAATGGCCGCTACGGCGAGTTGCTGAGTGACGACAGCCTGACGCTGTGGGCTGGAACGCTGCAACAGAATGGCCTGCTCTCTGGCGCGACGGGATTAACTCTCAACAGCGATACGCTGACCACGGCGGCAGATTCCCTCACCACCAGCCAAGGCAAGATCACGGTTAACGCGGGTAACGCCACGTTAGGCGGGGAATGGAATGCGGGTGGCGATCTGGCCTGGCATGGCACGACGTTGAACACGCAGCCGGGTGCCCAGATACAAAGCGGGGGCAATCTCACCCTCCAGGCCCAACAAGCCACGCTGGCGGGTACCCAAACGGCGAAAGGGGCATTAACGGTAGAGGCTGGCTCACTGCTGCACAGTGGTAAAAGCCATGCAGCAACCCTGGCCCTGAAGGCGGACACCCTGACCAACCAGGGTACGCTGGTCGCTCCTGTCTTGAAGATTAACAGCCAGACGCTGACCAATAGCGGCTTGCTACAAGGCAGTCAGACCCTGGATCTTATCGCCCGCCTGATGGACAACCAGAAGGGCGGCACCGTGTATACGGCCAATGCCCTGTCACTGGCCATCCCGACGCTGAAAAACGCCGGACTGATCACCACCGATCGGGATTTGGTGCTCAGTGGCGATCAACTGCTCAACAGCGGTGAAATCAATGCGGTGAACCTGACAGCCAAAACCCAGCGGATCGATAACCAGCAGAGCGGTTTGCTACTGGCGAAAGATAAGCTGTCACTGAACGGTATGGCGTTGTCCAATGCCGGGCAACTGGCTGCCGATCAACTGACCCTGAACACCAACAGCATCGCCAATAGCGGCACGTTGCAGGGCGATAGCGCCCTTGCTATCAAGGCTACGGAAGTCACCAACCGTGGGCGTGTACTCACCGGCGGTTCGCTAAACCTGATTGCAAACACCTTGACCAACGCCGGGACGATGCAGGCGGTCCTGATGGTCTTGTCACTGGCCAAACAGTTCAGCAACCAACAAAACGGCACCGTCAACGCGAGCGGCTCCCTGGCGCTGGCCACCCCTCAGTTCAGTAATGATGGCCAGCTGGCTGCAACGACGCTGACCTTGGATACCACGGCCCTGTTCAATACGGGGACTCTGCAAGGCAGCCGTCAGCTCAATATCGGCACCTCCACGTTAGACAACCAGCTCGATGGTGTTTTACTCAGTGGCGGAGCACTGACAATACGGGCAGATTCGCTGACCAATAGCGGATTGCTTCAGGGCCAGACACTGGATCTGTCCACCCAAGAGTGGCTTAACAACGGCAATGCGCTGAGTGAACAAACGGCGAGCCTGACAGTCGCCAATACGTTGACCAACCAAGGGAAGATCCTCGGCCAGCAAGGGATGAATATCTCTGCGGGCTCAGTGGACAACGCGGGATGGCTGGCGGCCACCGTGCTCTCCGTCGTGGGCGACGTTATCAACAAGGGGCTGGTGCAGGGTAGCCAGTCCCTGCAACTTTCCGGCACTCATCTCAATAACGCAGCCACAGGCCAGATGTTATCAAGCGGGGCGTTACGCCTTGAAGGCCAGCAGTTGGTCAACCAGGGCGCTCTGCAGGGGCAACAACTGGCGGTGAAGGCTCAGACCTGGCAGAACAGTGGCAGTGCCCAGGCGCAAGATCGCCTGACGGCAGACCTGACCGGTGACATGCTCAACAGTGGCCTGTTACTGAGCCAGGATCGGTTTGATCTCAATGCGGCCCAGATTCTGAACCAGGGAACCCTGGCGGCAGACAAGGTGGTATTGACCGCGCCACAGCTGACCAATAGCGGCCTGCTACAGGGCAACAGCCATCTGCAACTGGCTATCCCCAATATCAGTAACCTTGCCAGCGGGAAGCTGGTCAGCGGCGGTGCGCTGGAGCTGGCGCTCGATCAACTGGACAACGCTGGCCTATTGCAGGTGAACGATGATTTGTCTCTCACCGGACAGCAATTCACCAACCAGGGCAGCATCCTGGCGAACAACCTGAACCTGAATGTGCAGGGTGCCTTGGTAAACCAACAAGGCGGCCAACTGGTGGCCCGTGAAAATGCCATCTTCCGTAGCCAATCGGTGAACAATGCCGGAGTGTTGGCGGGTAATACGCTGGCGGTAGACAGTGGCACCGTGACTCACCGCGGCATCATGCAGGGTAATGCCGGGCTGACTCTGAACAGCACCGCGCTGAACGTGCTGGCCGGTGCACAACTGCTGAGCGGGGGTGAGCTGGCGATCAAAGGTGGCGCAGTCACCAACGCCGGATCCTGGCAGGGGAATGGCCTGACCTTTGGCGTCGATAGCCTGGATAACAGCGGATCGATAAACGCGGTTGCGGGCCTGACTGGCACCGTGGCTAACACGCTGCAAAACAGCGGGCAGATGGGAAGCCTGGGGACTCTGAACCTGAGCGGTGACTATCTGACCAACAGCGGCAAGCTGGTGGCCAACCGGTTGACGCTGGATGCCGCCACGCTGAATAACACGGGATTATGGCAAGGTAGCGAGTGGCTGAATGCCCACGGTGATGCGCTGACGCTGGGTGCGTCAAGCCGTACGTTGGCTGGAGGCGCATTGTCGCTGAATGCTGGGCAACTGACCTCAGAAGGGTTGGTTCAGGGTGGACAAACCCACGTCACTGCCACTAGCTGGTTGAACCGTGGCAGCCTGCTGGGGAGCGATTCTCTGGCCGTCAACGTCACCGATGAACTGGTGAATGAAGGGTCACTGCTTAGTCAGGGTAACAGCGAAATACAGGCGCAGACGCTGACCAATGACGGTGCCGTCCTGAGCGACGGAAGTCTGTCTTTGGCGGGCGCTACGTTGAACAACCAAGGAGCCGTACAGGGTAACATCCTCAACCTGACGCAGAACTTGGTGAATAACGCAGGTACGCTGATCGGCCTGCAGTCGCTGACGTTAGGCATTCAGGCATTCTCCGTCCCGTTGTTGACGCTGGTGAACCACAGCCAGGGATCACTTCTGACGCAGGGAACGCTTTCTGTTAATGGCAGTACGGTGACCAATGACGGTCGCTGGCAGGGGCAACAGATCCTGCTGAATGCTCAGACGTTGAATAACGGTGGCGCAATCCAGAGTGCGGATGCGCTGCAAATGGCTCTGTCTGGGGCATTGAATTCGACGGCTGGCAGCAAAATTACCGCCAATGGTGCAGCTGTATTACAGGCACAGTCGTTGACCAACGCCGGGCAGTGGCTGGCAAAAAATCTCATCCTACGCGCTGACACCCTGAATAATCAGGGCGAAATCACCGGCGTTGACGGCCTGACGGTCGCGCTGATCGGAGATTTCACCCAGCAGCAAGATAAAACCCTGCTGACGGCGGGTGACCTGAAACTGGATGCGGCCTCGGTCACCAACCTTGGGCGTATCCAGGGGAACGGCGTGTGGGTTAACAGCGGTACGCTAACCAACAGCGGGCGCGTACAAGGTGAAACAGGCTTAACGCTGAACCTTACCGGTGGATTGACCAATAACGCTACGGGTACCCTTCTCAGCCAGAACGCACTCACCATTACCTCGCCGTACTGGGTCAACAGCGGCCTGATGCAAAGCGGTGCTGACACCCGGTTCGAGGGGACGATATCAGGGCGTAATGACGGTAGCCTGCTTGCTGGCTCCGATCTGTCACTCTATGGCTCGCAATTTACCAACACCGGTTGGTTGCAGGCCGGCTCCCTGTTACTGAATGCGGATGCATTAGACAACAGCGGTACCTTGCTGGCAGAACTGCAGGGAACGTTGACCGCAGGCAGCCTGAACAATCAGGGCACGGTCCAGGGAAGCAACCTGGCGTTGAATACCCAGCAACTGACTAACGGTGGCACGCTGCTTGGTACCTCCGGGCTTGGCATCAATGCCAGTCAGGTGGTGCTTCAAGAGACAGGGAAAATGTTCAGCGGGGGCGATTTACTGCTGAGCAGTGGCGATTTTGAACAACGTGGCCAGGTCGTGGCGTTGGGCAACCTGACGCTGCAACTGGTGAACGCCTTTACCAACCAGAACGTGATTGCCGCAGGCCAGAGCCTGAATATTAACAGCCAGGGGGCGTTGACCAACCAGGGCACTCTGCAGGGGCAGAGCGTCAACCTTACGGCGTACGGCATCTTGACCAACAACGGGCAAATCACCGGCGGAAGTGGGGCCAGCACCCTCAATGGCAGCTCCATTGCCATGAACGCGGCCGGAACCCTGCAATCAGGGGGCGATGTGACCCTGAACAGCCAGAGCGATATCACCGTTGACGGGTTTACCGGCACGCTGGGTTCAATGACGCTGAATGCGGCTGGCAGCCTGATTAACACCGCCTTGCTGTATGCCGGTAACAACCTGTACTTGCTGGCCAACAGCATCAAAAACCTGCGCGGTGACATCCTGGCGGGCAATAGCCTGTGGATGCAGCGTGATATGGCGGGCAATGCTAACGGGGAAGTGGTGAACAGCTCTGGCACCATTGAGACACAAAATGGTGATATCACCATTAACACCGCCCATTTGCTGAATCAGCGCGATGGCTTGAGTGTGGTCAGCTCTGAAAGCAGCGCACCGCAGTACTCCTGGGTGACAGATTTTGAGGCCAAAATACCGTTAACCTTCTTCAACAAAGGCGACTACGGCTATGTCATCAAGTCCTGGGAATCGGGCGGCGGCAGCCCTGGCCACGGAGCATCTCCGACAACGCATTACAGTTCAACGCCAACGCCTTATCTTAACCAACGGATTAAGGAGTTTGCCTCTGGCGTTTCGACGGTCACCGTCACGGCAAACGGTGGCGCAGCCCGTATCGCGGCCGGGCGCGATCTCAGCCTTTATGCCGGCCAACTGGACAATCAGGCCAGCAACATTTTAGCCAATAACAATGCCTATCTTTCAGGGAGTAACCTGAATAACCAATCCTGGTTCTCGGGCACTGAAACCCGCTATCAAACGTATCAGTATGGTTATGGCCTGAGTAAAGTTCCGGTGCCAGAAACCAGTGTTTCTAAAGGGGAAATTACATCCAACTACATCGTCTACACGGCGACGGGCGAAGTACGCTATGAACGTGGAGAAGGTGAAATCTACCGTTCCGTTATTCAGGCTGGCGGTAACGTCGTGGCCAACTTTGCCAACGATCTGAGTAATACCACCACCTCACCCAACGCAGGTGGTGTAAGTCACACTATCAATGCCCCAACGCTCAATACCCTGAGCCAACAGACAATCGGTAATGCCGTAGAGAAACAGGCGTTGTCAGCCGGTGATAAGGCGGCGGTCAATTCGCCTGAATGGCAAGACAGCCTGCAAAATGCCCTGCAACAGATTAACGGGGGCAGCGGCCTGGATAACGTTACGCCTGAGCTCACCGGGTTAGGAAAATATAGCGACGCTGGCCAGGGCAGCGCCAATCTGGGGGATGGAACCGCGTTACAAAACACCACCACCGATGGCAAGGACCTGATCGGCACGGATGGTAAGGCCTTAAACCAGTATCAAGGCAAAACGGTCGATACCAGTGCGTATCCTCTGCCTACGGGCGAGAATGGCTATTTTGTGGCGTCTACCGATCCGGACAGCCCGTATCTGATCACCACCAACCCGAAACTTAACGGGCTGGGGCAACTCGATCCGAGCCTGTTTGGCGATCTCTACGCATTGCTGGGGATCATCCCAGGCCAGAGCCCGCGTGAAACCAACGAACAGTTCACGGTGGAAGACAAATTTATCGGCTCTTCCTATTTCCTTGACCGCCTGAACCTCCACCCGGATTACGACTACCGTTTCCTGGGGGATGCGGCCTTTGATACCCGTTACGTCAGCAATGCCATGCTCAATCAGACGGGCAGCCGTTATCTGAACGGCGTGGGTTCAGACCTGGAGCAGATGCAAACCCTGATGGACAACGCCGCCAGGGCGCAACAGTCTCTGGGGCTGAAGTTTGGGGTTGCGCTAACGGCGGAGCAGATCGCCTCTTTGGATCACAGCATCTTGTGGTGGGAAGCGACCAGCATCAATGGCCAGACGGTGATGGTGCCGAAGCTCTACCTGTCACCAAAAGATGTGACGATCAATAACGGCAGTGTGATTTCAGGGAAAAATGTCTCGCTCACCGCCGGTAATATCACCAACAGCGGCAGCACGCTGATCGCACAGAACGCGCTGACGCTCGATAGCCAGAACAGCATCAGCAACCTCAATGCTGGCCTGCTCAATGCGGGCGGCAACCTGCAACTGAGCGCGATTGGCGATATCAACAATATCGGCTCAATCATCAGCGGCAAAACGGTGCAGTTGGAAAGCCTTGATGGCAGCATCATCAACCAGACGCTGACGAATCAGTGGAATACCCAGGGTTCTCTGGGGGGCTGGATGCCACAAAGCCTGTCGCTGTCACGCACGGAAATCGGCGATATCGGCACCATCCAGGCCTTGGACAGCTTGAGCCTGAGCGCTGGCAACAACATCGATATCCTGGGAGCAAAATTGACTTCCGGTGGTGCGATGGACTTGCTGGCGGGAGGCGATATCAACGTCCTGGCCAACACCACCTACAGCGCCGATAAATATCAGAGCTGGCGGAACGTAAGAGAGAGCGAAACTCACAGCAGCCAGGGCAGCGAAATTAGTGCTGGTGGACCGCTGACGGTCGATGCAGGCCGTGATGTCAACGTGAAGGCCAGCCAGGTTGGCAGCCAGAGTGATACTACCCTGATGGCAGGGCGCGATATCAACCTGCAAACGCAGGAAGCGAGCACCCGGCAGAAAGATAACGGTACCGAACAGCGCAGTAACGATGCCACGCGCACCACCCTCACCAGCGGCGGCGATTTAACGCTGGATGCAGGCCGGGATGTGAACTCGCAGGCTGCAGCGATGGTAGCGGACAACAACGTCAACCTGAACGCCGGGCGTGACGTGAACCTCAACACCCAGCAAACCAGCGAATACCGCGAGAGCAAGGAAGGTAAACGCCAGCAGGTGGATGAGTCCATTCGCCAGCAAGGAACGGAGATCGCTAGCGGGGGCAACACCACCATTCGCGCCGATAGAGATGCCACCTTGAATGCGGCGCAGGTGCAGGCCAGCGGTGATGTTGCGGTGAGCGCCGGACGCGATCTGGCGCTCAACAGCGCCACCGAAAGCGACTACTCTTTCTTCGAGGAAACTAAGACCAAGAAAGGGTTCCTGTCGAAGACCACCACCCACACGGTGCGGGAAGATTACGCCACGCAGGAAAAAGGCACGCTGCTGAGCGGCGATAACGTGTCGCTGTCTGCGGGTAACGATCTGACGGTGAAGGGGTCTTCGGTTGTTGGCGACGGCAAAGTTAACCTGCAAGCAGGTAACAACGTCGAGATCGTGGCTGCGACGGAAGAGCAGTCCAGCTATCGGTTGGATGAGAAGAAAAAGAGCGGGCTGATGGGCACCGGTGGTATCGGGGTGACGATTGGTAGTTCAAGCTCTCGCCATCAGGTGAACGAAGACGGTACCACGCAGAGCCAGAGTGTCAGCACTATCGGCTCGACCGGTGGCGATGTGAATATCGTTGCGGGCGGCAAGGCACATATTGGCGGTGCGGATCTGATTGCCGGTAAAAATCTCAGCGTTACTGGCGACAGCGTCGTTATCGAACCGGGGCATGACCTGCGTACGGTAGAAGAACGGTTTGAGCAGAAGCAGAGTGGCCTGACGGTGGCGTTGTCCGGTGCGGCAGGTGCAGCGGCCAACTCAGCAATAGCGGCAGCGCAGAGTGCCAAAAGTGAAAGCGATGGCCGTTTGGCTGCCTTGCAGGGCACCAAAGCCGCGTTGTCTGGGGTGCAGGCAGGGCAGGCCGCGGTGTTGGATAATACCAAGGGCGATGCGGGTAATGCGATTGGTATCAGCCTTTCCCTGGGGGCCCAAAAGTCGTCATCCACGCAAAAACAGGTCTCTGATAATGTCACCGGTTCGACGTTGACGGCGGGGAATAATTTGTCGGTGACCGCAACCGGCAAAGGCAGTGGTGCCAACAGTGGCGATGTGGTGATTGCGGGTAGCCAGTTGAAGGCGGGTGGCGATACCACCATCGATGCCTCTCGCGACATTTTGCTTGCCGGGGCTGCTAATTCCCAGCAGCAGACGGGGAGTAACAAGAGCAGCGGCGGTGAAATCGGTATCGGCCTGAGCCTGGGTAAAGACACGGGTATCAAGGTGTTCGCCAACGTCAACGCTGGCAAAGGCAGTGAGAAAGGCACCGGTACGCAGTGGACAGAGACAACCATCGATAGCGGTAAGACGCTTGCCATGAACAGCGGGCGCGATACCACCCTGGCCGGTGCACAGGTCAGCGGTGACAAGGTGGATGTTGACGTCGGACGTAATCTGACGCTCTCCAGCCAGCAGGACAGCGATCTCTACGACATGAAGCAGCAAAACGCCAGTGCGGGTGGCAGCTTCACCTGGGGCTCGATGAGCGGTTCTGGCTACCTGAACCTGAGCCAGGACAAGATGCACAGCAACTACGACTCTGTGCAGGAGCAGACCGGGATTTATGCGGGCAAGGGCGGCTTTGACGTTAAGGTCGGCGAGCATACCCAACTGGATGGCGCGGTAATCAGTTCAACGGGCACGGCGGACAAAAACAGCCTGGATACCGGGACGTTGGGCTTCAGTGACCTGCACAATAAGGCGGACTACAACGTCGAACATGTCGGGGTCGGGATAAGCGGCGGTGGTGACTTTGGTGGTAAGGAGTTCCAGGGCAACCTGGCGGGCGGGATGCTATCGGGCCTGAACGGCAGCGGCCATGCTAGCGGCACCACGCAGGCGGCGGTGAGCGAAGGTAACATCACTGTTCGTGACAAAGACAACCAGCAACAAAATGTCGCCGACCTAAGCCGGGATACGGAGAATGCCAATGGCAGCATTGCGCCGATCTTCGACAAGGAGAAAGAGCAGAACCGGTTGAAACAGGCGCAGCTGATTGGCGAGATCGGTGGGCAGGCAGCGGATATCATCCGCACGCAGGGTGAGATAAACGGGCTGAATGCGGCGAAGGCCGATCTGGCGAAAGATGGGAAACTGCCGCCGGAGCCGGGAAAAAATGCCAAGCAGGAAGAGATTGATCAGTACGTCAGCATCCTGAAAGACACCACTGCGTATAAAGAGGCCATGAAGCAGTATGGTACGGGCAGTGACTTGCAGAAAGCGGCGCAGGCGGTAACGGCTGCGTTGCAGGGCATGGCAGGGGGAAATATCTCCCAGGCTCTTGCTGGTGGTTTGAGCCCGTACGCGGCAGAGCAAATCAAGAAGTATACCGGCACGAATGAAACGGCCAACGCGCTTGCCCATGCGGTGTGGGGGGCGATAGCGGCACAAGTGAGTGGCAACTCGGCCGCCGCTGGTGCTGCGGGGGCCGCTGGTGGTGAATTGGCCGCGCGTTATCTGGCAGAGAAGTTATATGGTGCAGACACGCCGGAAAAAATTGCTAAACTGAGTGAGGAGCAGAAGCAGAGTCTCAGTGCGCTATCGACGCTGGCAGCAGGTTTAGCTGGCGGCGTGACGGGCGATAGCACGGCGAATGCTCTGGCGGGGGCTCAGGCCGGCAAGAATGCGGTGGAGAATAACTTCCTGAAGGTTGTTGCGGAAGGCTGTGCCATTGCTGCTCCATGTCGTAGCAAGGTTGCAGAGCAACTGCTGGAGATCGGAACAAAAGCAGGTATCGCAGGGTTGGCAGGTGCCGCGATCAAGGATATTGCGGACAAGATGACCTCCGATGAACTGGATCACCTTGTTACCCTGAAAATGATGGGCAATGACGAGATCACCGGAAAGTATCTCAGTTCGCTTCAGGATAAATACGCGCCCGGCGCATCCTCAAATCCTAATATCGGCAAGGATCTGACTGATGAACAGAAGAAAGAGATGGGTGGTTCGGGGTCAGGAACACCAGGTGGGCATGGGCCAGAGGATGAGGAAGCAGGACGAAATAGTAACTCTTCATCGGACCCTAAAAGTAGGGGGCAGTATGAAGAATATGTGGACTCATTACGTGCATCAATGGAAAAACCAAATGTTAAAGATGGAAATCTTAAAAACATAATTGATGACTTATATCGACCAAATGCCAAAGTTGGTAATGGAAGTACGGCTGATGCTGTTCGTTACGAATTAGCTACTGGCGAAAAAGTCGGTGGCAGGGGACACGTTGAAAAAGCCCAAACATATTCTAAAGCGCTTCAGGATTGGTTAAATAAGAACCCTCAAGCTTCTTCGAGTGATAGAGCTGCGGCGGAAAACGTTCTGAAGGACATGCAAAATGCTCTTAAGGGTAAGTAATGATGGATAATTATATTGATGGTTACTTGAGTTTTTTTACTCAAGCGTCAGAGCATATAAAGAATGAAGTAAATAGATGTGTTGAGTATTGGTTGCCAGATCCTCCACCGACGATCTTGTTGTTTTCACTAGTGGGTAAAGCCTTGGTGAACCAGTTGGCTTCATTAAATCACTCGGAGAAATCAGCCCTGTTCCAGCACATTGAAACAGGTATGAGGTCTGATAATGATGAGTTAGCAACAGCGGTTGCAACTGGACTTGTTGAATCGTTAGTTACAGCATCTGATGAAAATGAGTCAGTCTGGAAAGAAATCGAAGCTTATCTGCATGTCGAGTCAAAAAAACATGCTCTAGCATGGAAAAACTTTGGCCAATAATCTTATATACAATCCCCCGGTCAACTGGCCGGGGGTCTTACTTCTAAGCCCTGCAAACCCCATCTTCCCGCAGTTGCAACCGGATCACACCGGGTGCAGCGGTGATCTCCAGTTGTTCCATATTAGTGATCCAATCTCCGGCGATGATCAGCTCGCCGTTCTGCCGTACCCAGTCCGCTCCCAAATCTTGCCTAAGTTGACTAGCCTCACAGACGGCCTCCCAGGTGGCCGCATCGGTGACGATGGTGATCCACAGGCCATCGGGCCGGAGCGTGAGCTGTAACGGCGTGCCGGGGATAAAACCCAGCCCGGCCAGTGTGTTGCCGCTGATCGTCAACTCCGGGATCGGCTGGGGTGTGAAGGTGATGTTCATGCGACTCCCCTGTCGATATAGCGCCGGAAACCGTCACAAAACCCCGACAGCGGTAATGGCAGGGACGAAAAGCGCTGTTATGATGGGGCGCTGGTTGCTCTTTAACAGCGTTGGGGAAAATGGCGTAACGGGCTGAAAAAGCGCGTCTGGGAAAAAAGTTGCCTGGGTCAGAGTGCACAGGGAAAAAGTGGTTGTAACCTACTGAGTGCGATAGGAAAAATTCTGTTGACTGGCTGACTGACTCCGCACTGGATGAAGTTGTTGTGGAGAATAATGCGCTGACAGCCGGTTCAGATCTTGGGTTCTGGCTAGGTAACACCCCAGGCTGTGATACTGCCTGTAAGACCGGCATTGCGAAAGGTGTTACTGAAGGAAATCTGGTGGTTTCAGCAGGTGTTGCTGGAGTGGCAGGCGGTGGCCAAAGCAGCACTGGAAGGCTGTAAAGCAGCCCCCGGCAATCTGTCTGAATAACGCAGGGTTGCAAGTAGCAGAAGGAGTTACGCCTGGTGGTGTAGGTGCTGCGGGAGCTATTGGGGTTGGTAAAACGGCAGCAGAGGCGACGGCGGCGAAAGCTGAAGCTGTTGCCGCGAGTATTGCAAAAAACACCAATAATGCTGCTCACAACTCTGCTAGCTATGCAGGTCTAAAATTGGATCTGAAAACCACTGAAGCGGCAAATGACGTTGTGGATAGTTTACGCAACACTGGGCAATTGCCTCAGAATTATGTAAATAAAACGCAGGCAGCGGCTAATGGTTGGAAACCAGGCAAGGCATTAAACAATACGACTCCTGGCGGCCAGTTAGGCGGGGATATCTTTGAAAACTCGACTAACATATTGCCCTCAGCTCAGGGTAGAGTGTGGCGAGAAGCTGATATAGGGTTAAATAATACTATATCGAGAAGCAACCAACCAGGCACAAGATTGTTATATTAAAATGATGGTTTGCTTTATATAACGACTGACCACTATGGAACTGCGACTTCAATAGGTAAGTGGAAGTAAGTATGAGTGAAATAATTTTAGATGGGACAAACATAAAAAACGAGTATGACTTCCATAAGGTTATGTCTGCTCTATTAGATTTTTGCCCCTACTATGGGGGCAATCTTGATGCTCTCAGAGATCGCTTAAGTAGTGACGTAGAAAGGCCAGTAACAATAATTTGGCTAAACTCCGAGCAATCAAAGAAATATCTTGGTGGATGCTTTGATAAAATTGTTAAAATCTTCGAGCAAACAAAAGAACAAGACATTAGATTTAACTGGGATGAGAAATTTGATTATATCTTGAAGTAACGAGAATCCCGGCCAATTGACCGGGATCTTTGCTTCTAAGTCCTGAAAACTCCATCTTCCCGCCGCTATAACCGGATCACTCCAGGTGCGGTGGTGATCTCCAGTTGTTCTGCATTAGTGATCCCAGACTCAGTGATCCAGTCGCCGCCGATGATCAACTCACCGTTCTGCCGTACCCAATCCGCCCCCAAATCTTGCCGCTGTTGGCTGGCTTCGCATAGCACGTCCCAGGTGGCTGCATCGGTGACGGGGGTGATCCACAGGCCATCGGGCCGGAGCGTGAGCTGTAACGGTATGCCGGGGGTAAAACCCAGTCCGGCCAGCGTGCCACCGTCGATCGTCAACTCCTGGATCGGTTGGGGTGTGAAGGTGGTGTTCAAGATGCTCCCATATCGATATAGCGGCGGAAGTCGTCACCCTCAAGGCTTTTGCACAGGGCCTCATGGGGGCTGGTGATCAGCTGTTCCAGCATCTGGCGCTGGGTCAGGCAGTGATGGTGCGCCGGTCGTTCAAGTGCAAAATGGGCGACGAGGCTCACTTCGATCTTCAGGGGAGTGCTAACCCCATCGCGGTACTCGGCCTGATGTTGTGCGTTGGTCTTGGCCATGATGAACCTCCCCGTTACTGCGTAATGACGCGGATGATCAACTGACCCGACTCGGTGATCGCTTCGATCCTCTGGCCGGCAGTAAAGGCAATTGAATTAAACAACTAATGGCAGCAAGGGATCTTGTTGGTACTATGACTAATGAGCAGGCAAGGATGCCAAGGCAGGGCGGTAGCTTGTCTTTTGTTCCCCGCCTTATTGTTCTAGCAGCCACTTCCATCGATTCGATCGACCACTGTGACCGACATTAGCTGAAGGTAGGTTGCGGTAGTGATTTGGATCGCTGCCATGGGGTTATGGCAGACAATGTTCATGTGGGCTTAGGGGGCAGGTCAAACGATTGTCATCAGTGTATATAGAGGCTTTTAATTAAATGGGGAATAAAGCTATTAAATCAGAGCAACAGTTGGTTGAGGGTTTGGAGTCGTATCTGGAATATGGTTATATTGATCCTTTTTATATCAATTGTGACTCATTCGATGAGAATGCAGATCAGGCTGAAGAATATTTAAGATATTTATCGTCTATCAATATAGAATTGGTTGAGACTTACTACAAAAGAATCATCGAGTCTGAAGCTATATGGAATGACTTCTTTAAATCACGTTGCATATATAGATTGCTATTATCAGTGTCAGAGAGGGGATATGTTTTTAATTATTTGAATGAAAATAGCGCAAACTTATCGATTCCTATCCTAAAAGAAGCATTATCTTATTTTTTTTACGCAAAAAATGATTATGAAGCTCGTTTAGTTCCGGAAGGATTATTTAAAAAATTGCAAGCCAGATATGAAGAGGTTAAAGATGAGCATGATGCTAAGTTTTATCATCTGGATGAAGAATATAACAATTTTGTTAAAGCTTATTGTTTGAGCTAAGTCAATTCCTTGCCTAGAAACTGTGAGGCTCAGTAAGTTCGGCTCTAAAGATTTTGAGGGTAAGTTAATGATTACCTTTGATGAGGCAGTAAAAAAGGCAAATGAATATTTAAGTGATACTGAGATTCCTGTCGTTATAACGTCTCAGGGGCGTTTTTCAGAGGGGTGGTTCTTTTGTTTTCAATCTAGAGAATATATTGAAAATGGTGATCCATCAGCTCAGCTTGCAGGGAATTCCCCATTTATAATAGATAAAGATAATGGGGAGATTCATGTGTTCGGGACAGCACAACCGTTAAACGAATATCTACAAGAATATGAAGAAAAGAAAAATAATATGAACTAGTAAAATCCCTGCAGCTGGGGCGGAAACTTTTATTCCAAGTCCTGAAAACGCTATCTCCTCGCCGCTGCAACCGGAGTACATCGGTTTTGGTTAATGATCGACCAGCTATCGGGTTGGATAAAGTGATTGTCATTGATAAGTCCGGCCAAATAATCAGAATTAAGTGAGTTTATATAAATGGCAATAGATATATTTTGTTATACTAAACTGGATGTTAGTTTTCTTGATGAGAAAATCAACTTAATAAAGTCAAAGTATAATAATGTTTTTGATAGTTCATATCTTATGTATAAAGCAAATTCGATTTTAAATCGGCAGGAGCTTGCTCTATTAAAAAGTAAGGTAGAGCAATATCATAAGGAAACGAAGTTATTAATCTCAGAGGAGTTTGGTCTTGGCAACGCAAGATCATATTTTATGATATCGGTTAATGATAAAACCTTCTCTAAATGTAGTACCTCTGGTGTGGCTGACATTTTACGTAAAGAGTTAGGTGGCGAAAATATTATTGTTCTTCATAATGGTGATGTATTGATTTGATTATTAACATCCGTCTTAATCACCAACACTAGCCGGATATTACGAGATAAACTGGATTGCGGCGACTAAAAAAAGTGGCTTGATTAGTGGTGCAGTATACAGGTGATGCTGTTTATGTTTGCCATACGCGTAAATAAATGAGGAGGTCATGCAATAGGATATTATCAGTTTGATATAGTAACGCTCGTTGTAGATTTACCAGAGGAGAATCTATATCGTGGTATGAAAGGAACAATATTGGATGTTTATACTCACCCGTCTGAAGCATATGAGGTAGAGTTTTGTGATGATAAAGGAGGAACTATCATGCAAATTGCGTTAGCTCCAGAGCAGATCGCATGATGAAGCCCAGCTATCAAGCTTAATGCTGAGCTAGTCAAGTACCTGATGCCGTATCCGTTATAACTTAGGTGACTCTTTCTCTAAGTTCTTAGACACTCAGAGGCTGCAATAATTATGCGTACTAATTTTGAAATTACTTCCTTTAGTGACTCAAGATATGAGGATCTTACGATTGAAATCTCTTATAAAGAGCAGATTCTTTGTCAACTGAACAAGGATAACGGCCTGGATAAAGTTGAGATTGAATTTTTCTCAGATGCTTGGCTTCTTACTGAGCAAGATGCGATGAAGTACAGTCTTGAAGATTTTTTACAAATTTTAGCAGAGGCTACAGACGAGCTAAAAAACTGATTGACCCATCGAGCCAGTTTTTTTCCTGTTGATTTCGAAAAATGCCATCTAAAAATACGATATGGCTCCGCTGCTGAAAATTGCTTATAATCTCAGGCCAAAATACCCCCGCTGGGAAAAATCATTATTATCAAGGATGTAGCATCCTTCTGAAAAAGAATGATATATATGTAAAAATTCTGGCGCTTGCCCTGCCTTATATAAGGAACGTACTTAATGATTATGGGGACTCTTTACGAATTTTTGAATGCGCTTCGCATTATTGAGATTTTCACAGTTAACCAATTGAATATATTAAAAATAAATTTTATAAATTATTTGTCCTACTCTAACCCGTAGGCTTGGTAGATCCGGCCGAACGATTAGTATCTGAAGATGACAGCTCAAAATCTAGCATGCATAATGACAACACAAATGACACCACGCAGGCGGAATGATAATGAGCACCATCCACTTCAGAATAGATGAAGAAACCAAGCGTCTGGCGATGCAGGCCGCAGAAAGACAGAAAACGAGTCTGACAGAGGTTATGCGGCAACGGGCGGAAGAACTGGCCGCAGAGGAGCGCCGCTATCAAAACAGTGAACATGAAGGCTGGTTGGAGCAGCAGATAATGGCTGCGTTCAGTCGCTATGATAGCGGTGAAAGTGACTTTATCAGCAATGATGAAATGGAAAATCATATGGATGAACTGAAAGCGAAGGCAGCACGAGGCGAACGGTGAGAACAGCTGTTGAGTGGGAAAAGCAGGCGCGGGCGGACAGGGAAGCGATCTTCCTCTATCTGTACCAGGAAGCTGGCGTTCTGGTAGCCAGCGCTACAGATGATAGATTCGCCAGCATGGTTGATATCCTGCTGGAAAACCCGCTGGCAGGTACGAAAGCTGGAAGCGTAGAGAAACAACGCAAACTAGTAGTTCCGCGCTTCCCGTTTATCATCGTATACGTGGTTGAGAACACCTCTGTTCGTATCCTGCGGGTACTGCATACATCGCGGAAAATAGCTGGCCTATATAGCAAAAGTTAACTTTATCTTAGGGCGGTAGAGCAGCCAAATCGAAGACCGATATGGAAGGCTTCTGTATTAAAGGAGTTTAAGATGGATAAGTTACACCTCTCATGGACTTGTTCGCCAAAAGGAGGCTCTAAGAAATCCGATAGTTGGGATGATATAGGTAACCAACTAAATAATCTTCGATTATCCAGTGGCTGTGTGACAGTGAATAAATTAGATGATGAGGGTTATTTAATCTCAGGAGTTCAAGCGAGAATGGAAAAAGGTATCTATTTGGTTACTTTTTTGAATGAAGATGATGAAGTTATGACACTTTCTGATTTAACTCAACCGAATGAAATGATACTTATCATCGGAGATTACTGGTCAGCAAGGCAGGTAACAAAAGATTTTGATCTTGTTGTCAGGATCTTTAAGGAGTTTTTTGATACTGGTAATGTATCAGGGGATCTATTGAACTGAAACACCGTAACATGGAACAATATTAATAATGTTCATAGAAGACAAGCCTGATGAGATAGAGTTACTCTCTTTCTTTGAAAGTGAGCCAGCTTACTTTGATAGAGATAATGTAAGTTACTTATATACGGCTAAAGATGAAAAAGGGCTTTGCATCGACTTCTTTTGCAGTGTTGTAGAGGGATGGATTCAGTACGTCATAAAACTTGATGGAAGTGAATGTGTACGTAACGCCATTGATGGGGTTAGCTCATTCAGTATAAAAATTGACAACTCAGGGGAGTATTTGTTTACTGAAGTAATAACTCATGGGTTTATTACGAAAGTCATAATACGTATAAAACCATATATATCAGTAAGTAGCAGTTCTTTGGTTAGGTGATGAATCCCGACCAAATTAGCCGGGATTTTTATTTCTTAGTTCTGCAAACGTCAATCTCTCGCTGCTGCCACCAGATCACTCCAGAAGCAGCGGTATTCAACATCAGTTCACGGCACCTGCTGCTCCAGAGTCTGCCCATCCTTACTGGTAGCCTGCAACTGGCCCTTCAAAGACGCTTTAAACGGCCCATCGCTGTTGAGTAATCCCTTCAGCTGCAACTGCAGATTACCATCACCCTCCAGCGGCACATGCTGCCAACCCCATTGCTGCAAGGTATTCACAGGCACCGAACGCCCGTTAAGGGACAGGGTGAACGGTTTACCAGGCAGTTGGCTGACGTTGGCCTTGGCATCCAACAGGCCATCGGGCATAAAGGCGCTCAGCTCGGTAACGTTGATCTGCTGTGCATCCGCATCCAACGCCAGTGAAGGGCGGCGTACGTCGATCTTGTTAAAGGTGGCACCACCGGCGTTGAGTTTCAGCGAGCCGGACCAAATCCCCCACTCATGGTCACTGGCCAACAGCAGATTGCTGCCGTTACCATCCAGCGAGGTGAGCTGGAAGGGGAAATCCGGGTTGATATCGATGATCAGGTTACGGTTGGTGCTCATCTTGGCGACGTACACCTCCGCCAGCCAGCTTGGTAGCGGCTGTAACCAGAGTTCACGCCAGTTGCTGGGCAAGGTGTACTCCAGCGCAGAGACGGCTACCTCGTCGAGTTGCAGGCGCTTATTGGCGCGCAGCCAGTTGCCGGTGGTACGCAGCAATCCACCTTCCCAGCGGGTGCTGAACTGGCCAATGGCAATACCGGCTGGTGAGAGCTGCATATCCATAATTGGGTCAATGAGATGGAAGTTGCCATTGATCAGGTCGTCGGCGGTGAAGTTGATCGCGCCATCCTGACTGCTCCAATCCCCTTGTTGGAAGGTGATATTTTGCATCGACAAATCGAGATCGTTCGCCGCCCAGGCGTTACCTTCCAGGCGGGCGTTAATCAGATCAAAGCGTTTCAACGTAATGGGTGGCAACGCCGTGAAGCGGTCCCAGAACTGTTCTAGCGTCATTGGTACTTGCAGGCGGACGTTGCTCAGCCGCAGCCGTTCAACCAACCAACTGCCATCGGCAGCTCGGCTGGCTACCCCGGTCAAATCGCCCTGTGCCAGATCGGCACCAAAGTCGCTCAATACCAGCTGATTTTGTTTGATTTCGCCCTGGATCAACACCTGCGATGCCGGAATACCGTTGACCACCATCGAACCGGCGCTGAACTGGAACTGATTGTTATCCCCGAGCAAATGGCCTGCCGTTGGCTGCCACGGGTTGATCCCGGCATTGACCTTCTGCGCGTTAAGCTGCCAGCTCTCATCGTTAGATTGCAGTGCCATATTGCTCAGTTGCAGCACATCGGCCTGTATTGGCAGCGGTGCGCCCTGCAAAGGCTGAACGTTTAGGGTACCGTCGCGCAGCGTGATGCTATCGAAATAGCGTGGCTCGGTAATTTGCCGCAGGCTGAAAGCCATATCCACCTGCTTGGCCGCCAAGAGTTGCGGTTGGTTGGCACGGGCGAGGGTTACGCCCTCCAGGCTGAGCTGTCCTGGTTTGCTCCACGAATGCGTTATTTTTTCTACCGACAGCTGGTAATCACCACGATCGCTGATCCAGTGACTCAACCAGCCTGCGGCCCAGCGGGTTTGCCCCACTACGTAGAGCAGCACAATGGCCAGCACTATCAGCAGCAGCAACGTGATCAATAGTTTTCCGATAAATTTCATCGTGTGGATCCGTAGCGGACAGAAAAGATACCCTGTTTATGCCGCAATTAGCCTTCCAGCTCAAGGGCAATGGCCTGAAAGACAATAAAAAAACGGCCAGTAGCGGTTTGCCAATGGCCGTTGGTTTGCTGCGGGAAGTGCTTATTTTTCTTCTGGTGGGAACAGCAGGTTCAGCACAATGGCGGTGATACCACCGGCAGCGATACCGGAAGAAAGCAGAGTTTTCAGCCAGTCCGGTGCAAACTGCAAGATCAGCGGCTGTTGGGAAACCCCCATACCGACGGCCAGCGACAGCGCCATAATCATGATGGCGCGGCGGTTTAGCTTCTCGCGGGAAACGATACGCACGCCGGAGGCTGCAATAGTACCGAACATCACGATGGTTGCACCGCCTAGCACCGGCTCAGGAATATGCTGCACAAAACCGGCAACGGCCGGGAACAGCCCCAGCAGGATCAGCATCAGTGCTACCACAAAACCGACGTAGCGGCTGGCAACGCCTGTCAACTGGATCACCCCGTTGTTCTGACCAAAGCAGGAGTTCGGGAAGGTGTTGAACACCGCCGACAGCATCGAGTTCAGGCCGTTGGCCAGCACGCCGCCTTTCAGGCGCTTCATATATAGCGGGCCACTGACCGGCTGTTCAGAAACGTCGGAGGTGGCGGTGATATCACCGATGGTTTCCAGCGACGTGACCATAAAGATCAGCATCAGCGGCAATAACAGGTTCCAGTCAAAGCCCAGGCCGTAATACAGCGGGGTAGGAACGGTGATCAAGTTCGTTTGGGTAGCCGCTTCGGTTTCCGGCAGCATGCCCATGGCCCAGGCCAGCAGATAACCTGTGGCCATGGCGATCACCAACGAAGCGACGCGCAGGTAAGGGTTACGTTGGCGGTTAAGCAGAATAATCACTACCAGCACTGCGCCTGCCAGCAGCAGATTCTTGGGCGCGCCGAAGGTGTGATCGCCCATCGCCGCATAGCCGCCACCGATAGAGGTCAGCCCGACCTGGATCAGCGACAGGCCGATAATCATCACCACAATGCCGGAGACCAGCGGGGTAATGATGCGGCGCGCCAGGTGCAGCACGCGTGAAAGCAGGATTTCGGTACAAGAGGCGACCATCAAGGTGCCAAACAGCGCAGCCATCATGGTGGGCACGTCTGCGCCGCCGTTTTTCAGCGCCAGCCCGCCCATAATCAGCGGTGAGACAAAGTTGAAGCTGGTGCCCTGAATGGACAGCAGACCAGACCCCACCGGGCCCCAGGTTTTGATTTGCAGTATCGAGGCCAAACCGGAAGCAAACAGCGACATGCTGATGATGTGCTGCGTATCCTGCGCTGGCAGGCCAAGCGCCTGGCAGATCAACAGGGCCGGGGTGATCACGGCAACAAACATCGCCAGTAGATGCTGACTGGCGGCAAACAGCGTTTGTGGCAGCGGCGGGCGATCTTCCAGGCGGTAAATCAGTTCACTATTTTGTGAAACGGGGGCTGATGCTTTTTGCGCGGCATCAAGCTCGGCGGTTTGGCTGGACATGGTGTGGCTTTCCCTAAGGCGGCAAAGAAGGCATTTTAATGATCTGCCTCACAAAAGCAAACGGTTGCGCATTAATATTTTGCACCACCCCAACACCGTGCATGTCGCATTTTCGTTCATTTTTTCTTGTGTTATTAGCCGTTTTTACTTTTAATCCACCCTTCATCGAGTTAAAAAACTGAGTAAATTTTATAACTTATTAATTTATTGGATTTAATTACTACACGGAGTAGCTAGATGTTTCATCTCGATACTTACGGCACTTTAGTTGCCGCCACGCTGGTCCTGTTGCTTGGGGGCAAATGCGTGCGCTCCATTCCCCTGCTGAGAAAATATACAATTCCTGCTCCCGTTGCCGGTGGTTTACTGGTGGCGGTTATGCTCTTGGTTTTGAAGAAAACGGTGAACTGGGAAGTCGGCTTTGATATGTCGCTGAAAGACCCATTGATGCTGGCCTTCTTCGCCACTATCGGCCTGAATGCCAACCTGGCCCGCCTGCGGGCGGGGGGCAAGGCACTGGTCGTGTTCCTGTTCGTGGTGCTGGGTCTGCTGTTGGTACAGAATGCCATCGGTATCGGCATGGCGAAAATGCTGGGCCTGGATCCGTTAATGGGGCTGATTGCGGGCTCGATTACGCTTTCGGGCGGGCATGGCACCGGGGCGGCCTGGAGCAAGGTGTTCATCGAACGCTATGGGTTTGAGAATGCCACCGAAGTGGCCATGGCCTGCGCCACCTTTGGTCTGGTGCTGGGGGGGCTGATTGGTGGCCCGGTAGCCCGCTATCTGGTGAAACACTCCTCAACGCCAGAAGGCACACCGGATGACAGCGTGCAGCCGAGCGGCTTTGAGAAGCCGGAAAGTGGCCGCCTGATCACCTCGCTGGTGATGATTGAAACCATCGCCATGATCGCCATCTGCCTGAGCCTCGGTAACTTTATTGCCGGGTTATTGAATGGTACTGCCTTCGAACTGCCGACCTTTGTCTGCGTGCTGTTTGTTGGCGTGATCCTCAGCAACACCCTGTCGGCAACGGGCTTCTACCAAGTGTTTGAGCGAGCGGTCTCCGTACTGGGTAACGTGAGCCTGTCGCTGTTCCTGGCGATGGCGTTGATGAGCCTGCGCCTGTGGGAGCTGGCTTCGCTAGCCCTGCCGATGTTGGCGATCCTGGCGGTGCAGACACTGGTCATGGCTTTGTATGCCATCTTCGTGACCTATCGCGTGATGGGTAAAAACTACGATGCTGCCGTGCTGGCTGCGGGGCACTGCGGTTTTGGCATGGGGGCGACGCCAACGGCCATTGCCAACATGCAGGCGATCACCGATCGTTTCGGCCCTTCGCATCTGGCATTTTTGGTGGTGCCGATGGTGGGCGCGTTCTTTATCGATATCGCTAACGCCATCGTGATCAAGCTGTACCTGATGCTGCCGGTGTTCCCGGCGATCGGCTAAGTGATGTAGCCCCTCTTTGTAAAAAGAGGGGCAGATTGATTAAGCGTTGGAGTAGCGAGCGGTTTCTGGCAGCCAGCGCTCAATCAGTGCATGCGCATGCTGCGGATATTGCTGGTGAATATGGCGCGCTACGCGCTGAACTTCGGGGATCATGGCCTGATCGCGCATCAAATCGGCCACTTTAAACTCCGCACTGCCGGTTTGGCGCGTCCCCAATAGCTCACCCGGCCCACGGATTTCCAAATCCTGCTGGGCAATCACAAAGCCATCGTTACTGTCGCGCAGCACCTGCAGGCGTTTTTGAGCGGTTTTGCTGAGCGGGGTTTTATATAGCAGCACGCAGTGAGAGGCTACCGCACCACGGCCAACCCGGCCACGCAGCTGGTGCAGCTGGGCCAAGCCAAGCCGCTCCGGGTTTTCGATGATCATCAGGCTGGCGTTTGGTACATCAACGCCCACTTCAATCACCGTGGTGGCTACCAGCAATTGCAGTTCGCCCTGCTTGAAGGCTTGCATTACCGCCTGCTTCTCCGCTGACTTCATGCGGCCATGCACCAGCGCCACCTTCAGTTCCGGCAGCGCAATCTTCAATTCTTCCCAGGTTGCTTCTGCGGCTTGGGCTTCCAGTAAATCAGACTCTTCGATCAGCGTGCAGACCCAATATGCCTGGCGGCCTTCTTCAATACAGGCGCTTTTTACCCGCTGGATAATATCGGCCCGGCGCGTATCGGGGATCGCCACGGTTGTCACCGGCGTACGGCCCGGCGGCAATTCATCGATCACCGAGGTGTCCAGATCGGCGTAGGCGGTCATCGCCAGCGTGCGTGGGATTGGCGTGGCGGTCATGATCAACTGATGAGCATGGAACCCTTGTTCTTCGCCTTTCTCCCACAGCGCCAGCCGCTGATGCACACCAAAGCGGTGTTGTTCATCGATAATCACCAGGGCCAGGCCATTAAACTGCACCTGCTCCTGGAAAATGGCGTGCGTCCCTACCACCATCGACACCTGGCCGCTGGCAATAGCTTCCTGTTGGGCGAGGCGTGCCTTGCCCTTTTGCTTGCCGGCCAACCAACCTACCTCAATCCCCAAGGGTTCAAACCATTGGCGGAAGTTATTGGCGTGTTGTTCGGCGAGTAATTCGGTGGGGGCCATCAGCGCCACCTGTTTGCCGTGAGCAATGACGCGTAGTGCGGCCAGGGCAGCAACCAGAGTTTTACCTGAGCCGACGTCGCCCTGTACCAGGCGCATCATCGGGAAACCTTTTTGCAGATCCGCTTCAATATCTGCCACAACCCGAGTCTGAGCACCGGTAGGCGAGAAGGGGAGCTGGGCCAGGAAACTGTTTTTAAGCCGATCGTCAGGCGTTAGCGATAATGCCCGATAGCTTTGCGCTCCGGCGCGGACGGCCAACATGCTGAGGTTATGCGCCAGCAGCTCTTCAAGGATCAGGCGTTTTTGTGCCGGGTGCTTGCCCTGTTCCAAATCAGCCAGTTGGATATCCGGCGGCGGACGGTGCAGCATATGCAGCGCCTGCGGCAGGCTCATCAGGCCACCGCTTAACTCTGGTGGCAGCAGCTCGGCAATCGCACAGGTATCCAGCAACTCCAGCGCCTGATCGGTCAACTTGCGCAAAGTGGCTTGGCGGATCCCTTCGGTGGTGGGATACACCGGCGTCAGGGCTTCTTGTAGCTCGACCTCACTGTTTTCCCCTTGGACACGGTATTCCGGGTGGATAATTTCTGCGCCGTGGGTGCCGCGTTTGACTTCGCCATAGGCCGTTACGTGGCGGCCGGTAGCCAGGCTGTTCTTCATCGCCGCGTTGAAGTTGAAAAAACGCATAGTCAGGATGCCGGTGCCGTCGCTGATCTGGCAGGTGAGCATGCGGCGGCGGCCAAAGCTGATATCGCTGCGCAGCACTTCCCCTTCCACCGTGGCAAAAATGCCCGGCAGCAGATCGTTGATTGGGTAGAGGTGGGTGCGGTCTTCGTAACGTAACGGGAGGTGCAGCAGCAGATCCTGGATGGTATTCAGGCCGATTTTGGCCAGTTTCCCCGCCTGGCTGGCTCCAACCCCGGAAAGTGTAGTGAGTGGGACGGCATCCAGCAGGCGGCCTTTCATCGGCGTACCGTCGTTGCCTGCATGGCTGCCCACCATTCGGCGTCGGCAACCACTTGGCCTTGATCGTCAATCTGCGGGCGCGGCAGCCTTTTGCGCTTGGCCACGTTGGCTAACACCGGGTAACCGCCTTCAAACAGCAGGCGTTGCTGTTCCTGCTCATCTAACGCGCTGAGATCGCGGCGATACATACCGGCGTTTTGCCGCTGGCGTTGGGCCTCATACAGGATCAGAGCCGCAGCGACAGAGACGTTCAGCGACTGCACCATACCGATCATCGGAATGATAATGTCCTGATCGGCCAGGGCTAGCGCCTCTTCGGTAATGCCGGTTTTTTCCTGCCCCAGCAGTATGCAGGTGGGGCGGGTATAGTCTATTTCGCGAAAATCGACGGCGCGGGCGGAAAGGTGAGTTGCCAGGATCTGCATCCCTTGGCCTTTCAGATGCGTGACCGCATCGGCGATGGTGGGGTGGGTTTTGACGCTCACCCAGCTATTGCTGCCCGCAGCGGAGGAGACCAGGGTACGCATCCGTGGAGTAGGCCACACGGCATGCACCTGATGTACGCCGACGGCATCGGCGGTACGGATAATCGCGGAGACGTTATGCGGTTTGTGAACCTGCTCCAGGCAGACCGTCAGATCGGGCTGCCGGGTAGCCAGCATTTCACAAATCCGCGCATAGCGTTCGGGGCTCATAGGCGCTAGTTTCGGTTACGGTTAACTTTAATCACATCCGGCATGATACGGATCTTACGCATAATATTTGCCAGGTGGATGCGATCGCGGGTGGTCAGGCGGATAAAGGCGCTGTAGACCCGGCCATCTTTCTCTTCGGTATTCAGGCTTTGAATATTCGATTCGGCCGCGTTGATCGCCGCCGTGAGGTTGGCCAACGCACCTTGATGGTTGAACATGTCCACTTTGATTTCCGCAATGAACTCCTGCTCGGTTTCCATATCCCACTCGACCGCCATGAATTTCTCTGGCTCTTTCTGGTAGCCGCGGATATTACGACAGGATTCATGGTGAACCACCAGGCCCTTGCCCGGGCTGACATGGGCAATAATCGGGTCGCCTGGAATTGGGCGGCAACACTTGGCAAAGGTGATCAGGACGCCATCGGCGCCTTTGATAGCCAGGTTGCGCACGCCGTTCGAGGAGCCCAAGCTGGACTGATCGCCCTGCAGGTTCTTCGCGACTACCACGCTCATGGCGTTACCGAGGCCGATTTCTGCCAGCAGATCGTCCAGCGTGGCCAGCTTCATGCGATCCAGCTCATGCTGGATATTCTCTGGCGGCACTTCCGAAAGTTTGCGGCTGCCCCCGAGTGCATGGTTGAGCAAACGGCGGCCGAGGCTGACGGAATCATCGCGCTTGAGGTTTTTCAACATCTGGCGGATCTTGGCGCGGGCTTTGGAGCTCACCACAAAGTTCAGCCAGGCGGCATTTGGCCGGGCACCCGGAGCGGTGATGATCTCTACCGTCTGGCCACTGGCTAAAGCTTGTGACAACGGATGCGGCTGGCGATCGACACGTGCGCCAACGCAGGCGTGGCCGATATCGGTATGCACGGCGTAGGCAAAGTCGACCGGTGTGGCACCGGCTGGCAGTTCGACAATACGGCCTTCCGGGGTGAAAACGTAAATCTCATCGGGGAACAGATCGGATTTTACGCTTTCAATAAATTCAAACGAGCTACCGGCGCTTTGTTGCAGCTCCAGCAGGCTCTGCATCCAGCGCTGGGCGCGGATTTGTGCGGTGGTGCCGCCGGTTTCGCCCTGTTCCTTTTCTTTATAGGCCCAGTGCGCGGCGACCCCCATTTCGGCCATTTGATCCATATCTTCGGTACGGATCTGTACCTCAACCGGCACGCCGTGCGGGCCGATTAGTGAGGTATGCAGCGATTGATAGCCGTTGGCCTTGGGAATGGCGATATAGTCTTTTACCCGGCCCGGGCGCGGCTTATACAGGCTGTGTGCCTGGCCCAGCACCCGGTAGCAGGTATCCACTTCTTTGACGATCACCCGGAACGCGTAAATATCCATGATGGAATGGAAGCGCTGTTCTTTCAGATGCATCTTGCAGTAGATGGAGTAGAGGTGCTTTTCCCGCCCGCTGACGCGGCAGGGGATACCCGCTTCGGTCAAACGACCTTCGATCTCGGAGAGGATTTTCTGGATCATCTCCTTACGGTTACCGCGCGCGGCTTTCACCACTTCTTTGATGACGCGGTAGCGGTTCGGGTAAAGCGCTTCAAAACCCAGCTCTTCCAGCTCGGTTTTCAGATGATGAATACCCAGGCGGTGGGCCAATGGGCTATAGATTTCCAGGGTTTCACGGGCGATACGCCGCCGTTTGTCTGGGCGCAGCGAGCCAAGCGTTCGCATATTGTGGGTGCGGTCCGCCAGCTTGATCAGCACGACGCGGATATCCTGTACCATCGCCATGATCATCTTGCGGAAGTTCTCCGCCTGCGCTTCTTTCTTATCCTGGAATTTTAATTTGTCTAGCTTGGATACGCCCTCAACCAGTTCGGCAACGCTTTTGCCAAACAGTTGTTCCATATCCTGATAGGTGGCCGGGGTGTCTTCGATGACGTCGTGCAGCAGGGCTGCCATCAGCGTCTCATGATCGAGACGCATTTCCGCCAGAATACAGGCCACGGCGACCGGGTGAGTAATGTAGGGCTCACCACTGGAGCGTGTCTGTCCCTCGTGAGCATCACGTGCGACGAGGTATGCCTGTTTGAGGCGCTTAATCTGCTCCTCAGGCAAGTAACGTTGAATCAGCAGATTCAGGCTTTCAAACAGGTACAAGGCAGACTCACAGTCTAATTAACGACGACCTTCAGCAATCGCGGTAACCGCCTGGATCTCTGCGGCTTCCTGCTCTTGCTGCTCCTGGCGCTCACGAACATCGAGGATCTGGCTGTTGATCAGGCCTTCTTCGATTTCGCGCAGAGCGATAACGGTGTACTTATCATTCTCTTCAGGTACCAGTGCATCCTTACCACCGGTCTGGATTTGACGTGCCCGACGAGCAGCGACCAACACCAGGTCAAAACGGTTACCAATTTTCTCTACAGCGTCTTGAACAGTTACGCGTGCCATATTTGTGCTACTCCACAGGTGACGAAAAGACTGGGCATAATACTGAAACTGTCTTCAGTCTGCCAATAGTTTGCTGATTAAAGCATCATGCCGCAGCATTTGACGGCCCAAACGCAAGCGTTCGGCGCGAATAATGGTCTTCAGATCGGACAGGGCCAGATCGAAATCGTCATTCACGATTAAATAATCATACTCCGCGAAATGCGTCATCTCCGCGACGGCCTGCGCCATGCGCTTGGCGATCACGTCATCCGCATCTTGACCACGGCCACGCAGGCGGCGGCCAAGCTCTTCCTTCGACGGCGGCAGAATAAAGATGCTGCGCGCCTGGGGCATTTTGGCACGGATCTGCTGTGCGCCCTGCCAGTCGATATCCAGGAAGACGTCAACGCCGGTCGACAGTACCTGCTCGATGGCCGCGCGGGACGTGCCGTAATAGTTGCCGAACACTTCTGCGTGCTCAAGAAACGCATCCTGCTCAATCATCCGGCGGAATTCGTCTTTGGAGACGAAAAAGTAGTGCTCGCCGTGATTTTCACCCGGGCGGCTATCGCGCGTGGTGTGTGAAACCGAAACCTGCGTATCGTACAGCGGTTGCGTCTTTAACAAAGCCTGAATCAGACTTGATTTCCCTGCGCCACTTGGGGCAGAGACAATATAAAGCGTGCCTTGAGCCATGATGATGTTCGTTGCTAGCGGTTGATGAGTCAGTTACAGCGGATGTGTAAATTCTCCGCACAGTATACACGGCTAACGGGCGGTATGCAGCGTTAGCTCGCATTTTGGCCGTCGCTTTCTGTTAAAAACAGCGTGAAAAAGTCAATTTGCGCGGCGGATCTGGAAATTTTTGCCGTTTTCAGCAAAAACGCATTCCTTTTGGGAAGCGTTTCGCACCTCCGGTTTTTGGCGTTAGCCAGCAAAGGCGATTGAGTATTTACTGCCGGGAAGCAAGGAGGTACTCAATGTGGAGAGGTATTTATCGGGCGCTGGTGTTGGTTGGAATGCTGTGTAGCTCGGCATGGGCTGGTGATTGTCCAGTGTGGTCGCCAGAGCGCTTACAGGTGGAAATTTCGGCGCTGGATGATCAACTCGGGCGCTGGGATGAGGCTTATTATCGCCTGGGCAACAGCCCGATCGACGATGAGCTCTACGACAGCCTGCTGCAGAAACTGCAAGATTGGCGGCGTTGTGTCGGTGTAGCAGAAGACGGTACGCGGCCATTGCCAGCGGGCAAAGTACCGCATCCGGTGGCGCACACCGGATTGCGTAAACTGCGCAACTCGCGTGCCATAGAACAATGGATGCAGGGCCGCCACGATCTGTGGGTGCAACCCAAGGTTGATGGTGTGGCGGTCACTTTGGTCTACCGGCAAGGCGTATTGGTGAACGCCATTAGTCGGGGGGATGGACAGAAGGGTGAAAACTGGCTGGAAAAGGTCAAGGCGATCCCCGCTATCCCCAACGTTTTACCGGAGGTTGCGGCCAATATAGTCCTGCAAGGGGAGCTGTTCCTGATGGTGAACGATCATCACCAGCAAACCCAAGGGGGCATTAACGCCCGCTCCAAGGTTGCCGGGATGCTGATGCGTAATCCGCGCACTGCGCAGCTTGAGCAGCTTGGCCTGTTCGTCTGGGCGTGGCCCGATGGCCCGCCAACCATGGCCGAACGCTTGCAACAGCTTGCCGCCATGGGGTTTACGCTGCCGCAGCAATATTCACAGCCGGTCACCACGTTGGCGGAGGTGGAGCAGTGGCGGGCAGCTTGGTACCGCGGCCCTTTGCCGTTTGTCACCGATGGCGTGGTGATCCACCAAGGGCAAGAACCTCAGGGGCGCTACTGGCAGGCCAAGCCTAATGATTGGGCGGTTGCCTGGAAATATACCCCGGTTCAGCAAGTGGCCAGAGTCACGGATGTTGAGTTTGCCATTGGCCGCACCGGCAAAATTGCCGTGATGCTACGCCTGGATCCGGTGCGTATGGACGATAAATGGATCCGGCGGGTTAACGTGGGCTCGCTGGCCCTGTGGCAAAAATGGGACATCGTGCCTGGCGATCATATTGCGATTAGCCTGATGGGGCATGGCATCCCGCATTTGAAACAGGTGGTCTGGCGTGAGGTTGCCAGGGCAACACCCATTGCGCCAAAACCGGAGGATTATCATGCGCTGAGCTGTTTTACCTTACAGCCCGGATGCCGCCAGCAGTTTCTGGCGCGGCTGGTTTGGTTGAGCAGCGCCAATGGGCTGAATATCACCGGGTTGAATAAAGCTGGCTGGCAGGTGCTGATCGATCAGGGATTGGTGAATAACCTGCTGGATTGGTTGGAATTAACCCCGGAACAGCTCAGCGCGGTGCCCAGCCTGGGGGCGAAGCGTGCGCAGGCGCTTTATCGTCAATTTCGGCTGGCGCGGCAGCAACCTTTCGAGCGTTGGCCGCTCGCCCTCGGCGTGCCAATTTCATCATCACAGCTGACCACGCTACAAAATTGGCCACAGGTACAGCAGATGACGTTGGCACAGTGGCAGGAACTTGCTGGCTTGGGTGCGCAAAAAGCCAGAAAAGTGCAGGAATTTTTGCAACACCCTGCCTTTCTGGCACTGGTTCAAACCTTGCAGCAGCACCATATCAGCGGCTTTGATGTGGTTCCCGATCGTGCCGAACCGCTTGGCGATGCGTTCGCGAATTAATGATCGGGATGCTGATAGTTAAACACCGGCAAGCCAAGGCGAAAGCGCAGAGCGATCAGGCGAGCGCTGAGGCCAGCAACCAGGGTAATAATAATCACCATGTTATGCGGCAAGTTAAGGTATTGCAGGCCGATATACAGCCAGGCCGCGGCAAAAGCGATGCCTGCATAGATTTCCTTCTGGAAAACCAGCGGGATACGGTTGCAGAACATATCGCGCAGTACCCCGCCGAAAACACCGGTGATCACGGCGGCAATGGCCGCAATCAGTGGGGCATGGCCCATATCCAGAGCCACCTGCGCGCCGATGATCGAGAATACGATCAGCCCAATGGCATCCAACACCAGGAACAGATGGCGCAGGTGGCGCATCAGCGGAGCCATCCAGGTGGTGATAATTGCCGCTATGGCTATGATAACAATATACTCAGGGTGTTTAACCCAGCTCAGCGGGAAGTGCCCAAGCAGCATATCACGCACCGAGCCCCCGCCAATGGCGGTAGCGGAGGCGATAAAAATCACGCCAAACAAATCCATTTGGCGGCGGCCTGCGGCTAACGCGCCGGTCATGGCTTCTGCGGTGATGCCGATGATATAAAGAATGCTCAGTAACATAGGGAATTCACAGGGTCGGAGGGCTAGAGTGTCAACGCCGGAGGGTAACGAGCCTGGTGGCAACGCACCACTGAGTTTTTTTGTTGTTGTCGCTTTCGAATTACTTTATCTAATGCCAAATAGGTAATTTTTGCTTATTACTAGTCTCTAGTGTTACTTGTGATTTTTACAACACATTAGAAATTTATCGTTAGTATCTGTTGATGATTATTTAAGGAATATGAAAGCGAGATGAAAAACACCCCGATATTGGCCGTCGCCATCGCCATAACCTTGCTGTTGAGCGGCTGCGTAGCGCCAGTGCAACAGGCATCACCGTTAAAACCGGCAGCAACGTGCAGCATCGGCGAGCCGATGACCCAAACCACGCTCTATTTTGGCTTGAATCGCCCGGCAGGGCCGGTAATTACGGCGGTTGAATGGCAGACCTTTGTCGATCAGCAGGTAACCCCGCGTTTTAAAGATGGGTTATCGGTATTTGATGCCAAAGGGCAATGGTTGGGGAACGATGGCAAGCTGGCGCGGGAAAACAGCAAGGCGTTGATGCTGATCCATAGCCCTGATGCGGCCAGTGAGCAAAACATTGAGGCGCTTCGCACCCGCTATAAACAGCAGTTTGCCCAAGACTCGGTAATGCGTGTCGATGCGCCGGTGTGCGTCGCGTTCTAATGAATTCCCGGCTTGCTGCAAAAGCTTCAAGCCGGGTAGCGTTTTTACAGCACCAGCCCGGCAACCGCAGCCGAAAGCAGGCTGACCAGCGTGGAGCCGTAAACCAGCTTCAGGCCGAAGCGGGAAACCACGTTGCCCTGGCGTTCGTTTAACCCCTTGATGGCCCCGGCAACAATGCCGATGGAAGCAAAGTTGGCAAAGGACACCAGGAACACCGAGAGGATCCCCAAACCACGTGGGGACAGCTCTGCCGCGATTTTTTTCAGTTCAATCATCGCCACAAACTCATTGGCGACCAGCTTGGTGGCCATAATGCTGCCAGCCCGCAGCGCATCAGGCGCCGGAATGCCGATTAACCAGGCTAGCGGGTAGAACACGTAACCCAGGATCTGCTGGAAACTGATGCCAAAAATGGCGGCGAAAATGGCGTTCACGGCGGCGATCAGGGCGATAAAGCCGATCAGCATGGCGGCAATGATCATCGCAATTTTGAAACCCGCGAGAATATATTCCCCCAACATTTCAAAGAAGCTCTGCTCTTCATGCAGTTTATTCAGCTTGAGTTCCGGCTCGTCGTCCACCTGATAAGGATTGATGATCGAGAGAATGATAAAGGTGCTGAACATATTGAGGATTAACGCGGCTACTACGTACTGAGCGTCGATCATCGCCATATAGGCACCCACGATCGACATCGAAACCGTCGACATCGCGGTGGCTGCCATGGTGTACATCCGGCGTGGGGAGATATCCGCAATGATGCCCTTATAGGCAATAAAGTTTTCCGACTGGCCCAGCACCAGCGTGCTGACGGCGTTGAAGGACTCCAGCTTGCCCATGCCGTTCACTTTGGAAAGCAAGGTACCCACGACGCGGATCACCAACGGCAAGATGCGGAAATGCTGCAAAATACCGATCAATGCAGAGATAAAGATAATCGGGCACAACACGCCGAGGAAGATAAAGGCCAGCCCCTGGTTGCTCATGCCACCGAAAACAAAGTCGGAGCCTTGTGCTGCAAAGGCCAGCAGGATGCCAAAGAAATCGGCCACATGCTTGATAACGCCCAGTCCGCTGGCTGAATGCAGGAAGAAATAGGCCAGCGCGGCTTCAATCACCAGCAACTGAATAATATAACGTGGGCGGATTTTCCTGCGGTCATTGCTGGCCAATAACGCGAGAACGACAATAACCACCAAGGCTAAAATAAATTGCAAAATTTGCGACATAAACAATCCGAACGGCATACAGGCTAGGAAAGCGCTATTTAGCCACAGCCCGTGGTGCCTTTCATTACCCCGCATGACGATTAGAACAAAATACTTTGGGCGAGAGTTATGCGTTCAGATTATTGCTGGCCATCGGCGGCCAGCAGCGTTTGATCGTGAAATTACCCCTATAACAATAGTGGATTAAGCGTTATTTCGCCTGGGCCAGCACGTTACCTTCCCAGCCCTGTTGGGCATAGTCGTTAAGATGGGCGATCTTACGCACCGGCTGCCCTTGGCTGAAGTTGATGTCATGCAGCGGAACCCAAACCTGCGAGGCCGCAAAGGCGGACTTGAAGTGATACTCTGCATGGCTCAGATCTGAAATCGCCGTCCAGTAAGTCCCGATGCCTTTGTTCTGGTCCGGGCGCTTGCTGTATTTGGCATACATGTCGGTGACCTTTTGTTCGCTTGGCTCAGCCGGTGAACCGATCGGGTAAGCCACATTATTAAGCACCGATAAGATGAAGCCCTGCGCCTGGTTTTTATTGTCCGGCTGCGGCAGATTTTTCAAATCATAGCTGGCGCGCACCAGGCGCTCATCCGCTTCCAAGCCACCAGGGATCTCGCTGCGCTTGGCATTCTGATACTTGGCCAGGTTCTGCAGTTGTTTATCGTAAGAAGGGGGATTGGTCATCACCCGATAATTTTTGTCGTGATAGATATTCACTTTGCCATTATCGATCTCGATGATGGCCGAATCGCCGCTAACGTCCTCGATCGCGATGTGTTTGGTATCCGAAGCGTAATCGATAGGCATATGGGCGGCGGCCAGGCGAACGTCGCTGCGGATGGCTTTAACCGCCTCATCAACGGTGGCGTAATTATCCAGGATATAGCTCAACCAGGCGCGGCTTTCGATCACCGGCTTGTCCTGATTGTCCTGCTGCACCTGGCTGCCATTCATATAAAACAGCGTATGGCCCGCCAGCCCCTTTTCATTCATGCCGTCCATTGGGAACACGCCATCGGCGTAAACCACGACGCTGCCGTAGTGGGTTTGCCACTGGGCGGCGTTCTTCGCATCCCCGCCGTTATGCGCAATACCGCGTGGTGTGATCACCAGTGAGGGATCTACCGGCCCGAAGAAATCCAGATTGCGTGCGCTGACCATATAGCCTGGGTACATATTCATAAAGGCGCGGGTGCAGGCTTGCGCCCCGGTTGCCAGGCTGGCGCTGAGTGCGGCACCTACCAGTAGGGCGGATACGCTGTGTGTGAACTTTTTCATGATTATTTTCCTTACCTGAATGAGGTGAACAAAATAATGGTAAGCCCGCGAACTCATATCGTAGAGTGGATGAACGGGGGGAAATCCCCCGCAATTTTGTGGAGGAGAGATGGGGAAGATAGGTTTTTCGTTGGCGCAGATTGAAGCTTTCGCCAGCGTTTGTGAGACCGGCAATCTCACCCAGGCCGCCAAGCGGTTGGGAAAGGATCGCACCACCGTCAGTGAACTGATCGAAAATCTGGAATTGGATCTGGGCTATTCCCTGTGCGATCGCCGTACCCGCCCATTGCAATTGACCGAGGCGGGCCAACGCCTTTACCGGCAAGCTCGGCTGTTTTTGCAGGAGGCAGAGGCCCTTAGCCTGCTGGCTCAGCATATTCCGCAGCAGGTGCGGCAGAAA
The DNA here is from genome assembly GCF_055790865.1 of Serratia sp. K1WW1. Taxonomy (NCBI): domain Bacteria; kingdom Pseudomonadati; phylum Pseudomonadota; class Gammaproteobacteria; order Enterobacterales; family Yersiniaceae; genus Serratia; species Serratia sp. K1WW1. The sequence continues at coordinate 5,896,464 of NZ_CM147697.1, read as the reverse complement.
CTGACACTGTGCTATGACCCGTTTACTCCGCGCGCTTTTTTAACGGAACTGGCGATGTTTCTGGGCCAGCGTGGCATTCAGCTTGATTTGCTGATGATGGAGCGTGGCGAGGGTGAGCAGGCGTTGGCAGACGATGTGGCGGATATTGGTGTTTATCAGGCGATCAACCGATCGATTGGCGAAAAATTTAAGTGGCGAGCCTTAGGGGCCATTGAGTTGGCCGTCTACGCTCGCGAGGGATTTTTCCCCGCTGGCAGCCCGGTCACCTTGCTGTCGCTGGCATCCAGCACCCAACTTATTCCCTTTAATGACCTCCCCGAGCCGATGGCGAAGCGCCTGCAGATCGCCGATCGCATCCAGGTCGTCAATGAACCGGCTTTGCTACAAACGTTGTTAACCGCTGGGCTGGGATGGGCATTCCTGCCAACTCATCTAAAAATGCAGCATCTGCCGCAGGTAGAGCGGCTCAATACGGAATTGGGGAAACAGGGGTTGATGCACCCGATGGTGGCACTGTGGAAGCCTGGGGCCAATAGCGAGTTGCTGAGCCTGATCGAAAGCATGCAGCAGATCTTTGATGGTTCAGTGGTCGCTTGAGGAGATTGTCGCCCCCTCATTCGAAGGGGCGAATTTCAACGGGTTACTGCTCGTCTTTCTGCTCTTCAGCCTCGACCTTACGGTACCAGCGTGGGTGATGCTTCTTCGCCCAGCGGCGGCTGACCTTGCCTTCAATCATCCCTTTGATCGAGCCTTTCACCCAGAATGCCATATACATATGGATCAGAATGGCGTGGATCAGCACGATCGCCGACGCGGCGTGGATCAACAGCGCATAGCGGATCACTGGGATCGGGAAGTTGTGGGCGAAGTAAGGGCGCCAAATGATAATACCGGTGATCAACAGCACGAAAATCATGCTCATGATGCTCCAGAACATCATCTTCTGGCCGGCATTATATTTGCCGACGTCAGCGACCTTATGCTCATTGCCCTTCAGCACTTCCACGATGCCTTTGACCCACGGCAAGTCCTCTTTCTCGGGGATGTTATGCTTCACAAAGCGGAAGAACATAAACATCAGCGCGATAAAGATCAGCACGCCAAAGAAGGGATGCAGGATGCGGCCCATCTGCGGCGTACCAAAGGTTTCGGTCAGCCATTGCAGCGTCGGGAAGAACAGCGCAATGCCGGACAGTGACACCAGGAAGAAGCAGATGACCACCGTCCAGTGACAGGCCCGGTCGATAAACTTGGTGCGAACGATCATTTTACTTTTGCTCATGATGGTCCTCCTCGTCTTCATCATCCACTTCCTTGTTCGGGCCAATGCCGATGTAGTGGTAAATCAAACCGGCAAAGGTGGCGATGAAGCCAGCCACGGATAAGGGTTTGAGCACGCTTTTCCACAGCCCGATCGACAGATCGATATGCGGGTCTTTTGGCAGATTGTGGTACAACTCGGGGTTATCGGCATGGTGCAGTACGTACATCACGTGGGTGCCGCCAACGCCTTGCGGGTTATACACGCCCGCATGTTCAAAACCACGTTTCTTCAGCTTTTCGACCCTCTCCTGTGCCACATCCAGCATTTCCGCCTTGGTGCCAAAGTGGATTGCTCCCGTTGGGCAGGTTTTCACACAGGCCGGTTCCTGGCCCACGCTGACGCGGTCAACGCACAGGGTACATTTGTACGCCCGGTTGTCTTGCGGGTTCAGCCGTGGAATGTTGAACGGGCAGCCGCTGATGCAGTAACCACAACCGATGCACTGCTCGGACTGAAAATCCACGATGCCGTTGGCATATTGGATAATCGCCCCGGCAGACGGGCAGGCCTTCAGGCAACCCGGATCTGCGCAGTGCATGCAGCCATCCTTGCGGATCAGCCATTCCAGCTTGCCGTTCTGCTCCACTTCCGAGAAACGCATCAGCGTCCAGGATTTGGCACTCAGATCGGCGGGGTTGTCATAAACCCCGACGCAGTGGCCCACTTCATCGCGAATGTCGTTCCATTCGGAACAGGCCACCTGACAAGCCTTGCAACCAATGCAGGTGGAAACGTCAATCAGCTTGGCGACCTCGACCTTGTAATCACGCGCTTGCGGAGGCGGCGTCAGGGTGTTGGTGGCCGAACGTTTGATAATGTCTTGGGATTGCATGGACATAAATTCGGCTCCTTACACCTTTTCCACGTTAACCAGAAACGCCTTGTATTCCGGCGTTTGCGAGTTGGCATCGCCGACAAACGGCGTCAGGGTGTTGGCCAGATAGCCTTTGCGGGCTGCCCCTTCAAAGCCCCAATGCAGTGGAATACCGATGGTGTCGACATCCTGCCCGTTAACCTTCAGGGTTTGCAGACGGCGGGTCACCACGGCTTTCGCCTTGATAAAGCCGCGTTTGCTGCTGACCTTGACGGTATCGCCTTGCTCAATCCCTTTCTCCTTCGCCAGACGTTCACTGATTTCCACGAACTGCTCCGGCTGCATGATCGCGTTAAGGCGCGCGTGCTTGGTCCAGGTGTGGAAATGCTCGGTCAGACGATAGGTGGTACCGACGTAAGGGAACTCGGATTTATCACCCATGCGCTTGGCGTCGGACGGATAAAGACGGGCCGCCGGGTTAGAGATCACGTTTGGATGCAGTGGGTTGGTGCCCAACGGCGTTTCAAACGGCTCGTAGTGTTCCGGGAACGGGCCTTCGGCCATTTTGTCGAGGGCAAACAGCCTGCCAAGCCCTTCCGGTTGCATGATGAACGGCCCAACGCCGCTGCCCGGTGCGGCGGTGTTGTAGTCTGGAATATCATTCCCGACCCACTTACTGCCGTTCCATTCAATCAGCATGCGTTGCGGATCCCAAGGTTTACCCATTGGGTCAGCGGAGGCGCGGTTGTAGATAATGCGGCGGTTCAGCGGCCATGCCCAGGCCCAACCCAGCGTGTTGCCCAACCCGGACGGATCGCTGTTATCACGGTTGGCCATCTGGTTGCCCTTGCTGGTCCAACTTCCGGTATAGATCCAACAGGCTGAAGCCGTGCTGCCGTCATCGCGCAGCATCGCGAAGGAATCCAGCAACTGGCCTTTTTTCGCCACCAGATTGCCGTTGGCGTCATACAGATCTTCCAGCGCGTAGCCGTTGCTGTCTTTGGCCACTTCCTCGGATTCTGGGTGGTCTGGCCGTTCATAGTGCCAGCCCATCTTCAGTAGTGGCTCGACACCTTTACCGCCTTCGCTGCCATACATCTGGCGCAGGCGATGGTACAGGCCGGCCAGGATCTCGCCGTCGGTAATCGCTTCACCTGGGGCATCGCCGCCTTTCCAGTGCCATTGCAGCCAGCGGCCGGAGTTGGCGATCGAGCCGTCTTCTTCGGCAAAGCAGGTGGATGGCAGCCGAAACACTTCGGTTTGGATCGACGCGGTATCGACATCGTTCATCTCGCCGTGGTTCTGCCAGAAATTGGAAGTTTCCGTCACCAGCGGGTCGATGATCACCAGATACTTCAGCTTGGCCAGTGAGGCGACCACCTGATTCTTGTCCGGGAAGGAGGCGACCGGGTTAAAGCCCTGGCAGATATAGCCGTTGACCTTATTCTGATCCATCATCTGGAAGTACTTCATGACGTCGTAGGACTGATCCCACTTCGGCAACCAATCAAAGCCCCAGTTATTCTCTTTCTGGGCAGCGTCGCCGTAGAAGCTCTTCATCAGGCTGACGAAGAATTTCGGGTAATTGCTCCAGTAGTTAACCTGGCCAGGCAAGGTGGCCTTTGGCGTATTGGCGGCCATATAGGTAGCCAGATCGGTCTGTTTATCCGAAGGCAGCGTCAGGTAACCCGGCAGGCTGGTGGACAGCAGGCCAATATCGGTCAACCCCTGAATGTTGGAGTGACCGCGCAGGGCGTTGATGCCGCCGCCCGCCATGCCCATGTTGCCGAGCAGCAACTGGATCATCGCCATGGTACGGATGTTCTGCGCGCCGACCGTGTGCTGGGTCCAGCCCAAGGCGTACAGGAAGGTGGTGGTTCGGTCTGCTGCGCTGGTGGAAGCCAGGACTTCACACACCTTCAGGAAATCTTCCTTCGGAGTGCCGCAGATGTTTTCCACCACTTCAGGCGTGTAGCGGCTGACGTGTGCTTTCAGCAGGTTCCAGACGCAACGCGGATGCTGGAGCGTATCATCACGCAAGGCATAGCCATCTTCACCAAACTGGTAGTTCCAGGTGGTTTTGTCGTACTGACGTTTGTTGTCGTCATAGCCGCTGAACAAGCCATCTTCAAACGTAAAGTCATCCCGAACCAACAGGTTGGCGTTGGTGTAATGCTTGACGTATTCAGCGTTGATCTTGTTGTTGGAAATCAGGTACAGCAACACGCCCGACAGGAAGGTAATGTCGGTGCCGGAGCGGATCGGCGCGTAGATATCGGCTACCGATGCGGTACGGGTAAAGCGGGGATCGACGACGATTAACGTGGCGTCGTTGTTGTTTTTGGCTTCCATCGCCCAGCGGAATCCCACTGGATGCGCTTCAGCGGCGTTACCGCCCATCACCATCACAACGTTGGCGTTTTTGATATCAACCCAGTGGTTGGTCATCGCACCGCGACCAAATGTTGGAGCAAGACTTGCTACCGTTGGTCCGTGTCAGACACGCGCTTGGTTATCAACTGCCAGCATGCCCAGCGATCGGACAAACTTTTGTGTCAGCATGCCGGTTTCGTTACTGGCCGCAGAGGCGCATAACATCCCGGTAGAGAGCCAACGGTTTACCGTCACACCAGCGGCGTTGGTGGCTTCGAAGTTGGCATCCCGGTCATTTTTCATCAGCCTGGCAATGCGGTCAAAGGCATCATTCCAACTGATGCGCTGCCATTTATCTGAACCAGGCGCGCGATACTCTGGGTAACGCAGGCGGCTATCACTGTGGATATAGTCCAACAGGCCAGCGCCTTTCGGGCACAGCGCCCCGCGGTTTACCGGGTGATCCGCGTCGCCTTCGATATGGAAAATCGTCGATTTGGCGTTTTTTGCCCCATCGCCCAGGCTATACATCAATAAACCGCAGCCTACGGAACAGTAGGTACAGGTGTTGCGGGTTTCTTTGGCGCGCAATAATTTGTAGTTGCGCGTTTCCGCTAACGCAGCCTTGGGCGCGAAGCCTAATGCTGCCACCGTGGTCCCAGCCATCCCGCCAGCGCAGATTTTAAAAAACTGTCTGCGATTGACGTCCATTGCTTTCCCTAATGCTTATCAGTGGTTTTTTAGTCATGGCAAACTAACAGCAATAACCCAAGCGTTATTGAGGGAAATCAAAATAAGGGAGAGTTAGCGGGAAAATACTCCTTAATAAGTAGCCAGCGGCGCGGTGAGTAATCCTTAATTTATCGCGGTCGGTCTAAACTCGGTAAGTAGTTAATTTAATTTGTTAATTTCAAATTAAAACTATCTGTGAATATTGAAAGTAAACCTGTTTTACCGATTTCCGGGAGAATTATCGACGGCATAGAGTTACCCGTTTCCGAATGGATTTTGTTTTTAAGTGGTTATTTTCTTGCAAGAAATAGAGTTAATTTGGAATTTACTTCGCAAAGTTAATACGCGATCCGATCGAATCGTTGAATGGTTCGTTTTGTGAGCAATAATAGGTAGGGAACTAGCCGCTAGAATGACGGATAGATTTTTTAAGGACGGAAACCATGATGCAGACCTACCTGACGTTGCGTGCGTTGGCGAGGGGGATTAACCCGGAAACGGGGGAGTTTTTGAATCACACCTCGCTGGTTCATTCCCCAGAGACGATCCGGATGCTGTTTGCCCTGGCAGATGAGTTTTACGCCGAGCGAGAACGGGTGAAAAAGGCGAAGTTATCGCCCGAGGAGCGGCGGCAGAAAAATATTGCCGAGGGTAGGCCCGCAAACTTCAATTTTCCCTGGTCGGAAGAAGACAGAAAGCTATTGGAGGAAGGCTACAGCGGTGGCAAAACGATAGAGGCGTTAAGCGTGGAGTTTGGGCGCTCACTGCGCGGTATTGCCGTTCAGCTTGAAAAGATGGAGCTGATCACCGAAGAGCAGGCCGCCGCTTATAACTGACCGGGTTAAGCCCCCCTTCTGGAGGCCACTTGTCCGCAAGCTTCAATCTACCGGCGAGGTGGGTAGGCGAACGATGTCCTGATTGTCGTTCCCCATCCAATAAACGCCTTCTTTTGCCCAGAATGGGCCTTCGACAAAGTCGAGCAGGTCGGAATACTCTTCGTAGAACTGCTTGCCGTTTCGGTCATAAACCCGCATGTAACCGGAGTAATGCCCGCCATCGCCAGGCATGGTGAAGCGCGGAATAAACTCGAAGGTTTTATAATAACGCACCACATACTGCTGGTTGGGGCTCCACTCTTCGTATCGCAGTGTCCCTTGTTTCCACCACAGGTAGCTGCCAACAATGGCCGCCACCAGGAGCGCTAGCACTACCCAGCGCTTACGCTCGCGTACCAGAGTTTCTTGGCTTTTTATTTTTGGCATCAGTGTTCTTTCAGACCCATTCCAATTTAGCTTTTGGCCAGCATACCAGCACTGCCGCTTTTACTGACCTATGTCACATACATCGGCCGTATCAATCTCTATCATGCTGCATAACGTCCGAGGTTCGGAGTTATTTGGAGTCACATCCCTCATGCAGCATCCTACCTTCCCGACGCCATTTCCCTATTTTCCGTATCACCAAACCCACTGGGGTAAAGGATCTTAGCGTGGAGACATCAACGCCGTCTACGGCACGGTTTTATGCCTTGCGTCTGTTACCGCAACAAGACCTGCTGGCTGCACTTCGTGATTTTATCCGGCAGCAGGATTTACGTGCCGCCTGGATCAGCGGTTGCGTCGGTAGCTTGAGCGACGTGGCGTTGCGTTATGCCGGGTGCGAAGATACCACGTTATTGAGCGGAAAATTTGAAGTGGTCTCACTGATTGGCACGTTGGAGGCCGGAGGTGAACATCTGCATCTGGCAGTGGCCGATGAGCATGGCCATATGACCGGCGGCCATGTGATGGCAGGCTGCACCGTGCGCACCACGCTCGAATTGGTGATTGGGGAATTGAACGATGTCGTATTTAACCGACAACCTTGCGCGCTTTCGGGCTATGACGAATTAAACGTCGAGCAACGCTAATTTTCCTACTTTTTGAGTGAGGTTGTTATGGCACGTAATGGGTTATCGAGTCAGACGTTGGTGTTGATGGTGATTTCAATAGCCATCAACATGATCGGCGGGCAGTTGGTATCGATGTTGAAGCTGCCTATTTTCCTCGATTCTATCGGTACCTTGCTGAGTGCAATTCTCGCCGGGCCGATTATCGGCATGTTGACCGGTTTATTGACCAACCTGATCTGGGGCCTGCTCACCGGCCCGATTGCGGCGGCGTTCGCACCGGTGGCAATGGTGATTGGTTTGGTGGCTGGCCTATTGGCGAGCATCGGTTGGTTCCGGACGTTACCGAAAGTGATCCTGAGTGGCGTAGTGATCACCTTGGCCGTGACGATTGTTGCCGTACCGATCCGAACCTATCTGTTCGCCGGGGTCACTGGCAGTGGCGCAGACTTCTTTGTCGCCTATGTGCACTCAATGGGTAGCAATCTGATCGAATCTGTCGCAATGACCGTGCTGGGGATCAACCTGATAGATAAAGTGCTGGTTGCCATCATCGTCTGGCTATTGGTGCGTAATATGTCGCAGCGAACCTTGCGTAATTTCCCCGCAATGGCTGCCGTGCGTTAATGCACCCGTTTACCTCGCTGGCTCTTTGGCTGGTACTGGGTACTAGCAGCTTGCTGATGCCGTTTGGCTATCCGTTGCTAGCCTATAGCCTGGCGAGCTTTCTGTTGCTGATCCTGATGAAGAGTACCCGGCATCGCTGGCGCTACGTGGCGTGGATCATGTTACCCATGGCGGGCGGCTTATGGCTGGTGCATAGCGGTTGGCTGGCGTGGTGGTTACGGGGGGAGGCGCGTGATGATAGCGAAATGCTCAACGCCGCCGCGCTCTGGCTACGCTTGTTGGCGTTGTTAAGTTTTGGGCAAATCTGGCTGCAATACGTGCCGCCACAGCGCGTTATTCGCGCTCTGTTTGCCAGCCGTTTGCCGCTCGGGCTGGCCTACCTGCTGGCAGGGCCGTTGCTGGTTGCCGAACAGCTGCGAGCGCAACTGGCCGCGATTTACCAGGCACAGTTGGCGCGAGGCGTGCCGCTAGACGGCTATTGGTATCAACGATTGCGCTACATTCCGGCATTGGTTATCCCGTTAACCCACAGTGCGTTGAATGATTTAACCGCGCGCAGCACGGCGCTGGATATGCGTGCTTTTCGGCTGCATCCCAGACGCACAACGCTATGGGCACCGAGCGACAGCCCGCTGCAACGTTGCATGCGCTATGGCTTGCTGTTGGTGGCGGCATTGGAAATAGGAGCCTGGCTGTGGTTGTGGCACTGAATGCGCTGAGCTTTATTCCTCAAGGTAGTCGCTGGCAGTTGGCAAGCATCGATCTACATTGCGAGGTTCCAGGTTTATATGGCATTAGCGGTGGGAATGGCAGCGGAAAAACCACGCTTGCCCAGCTGCTGGCAGGCTGTTTCCCCGATTTCTTACCCGGCACATTACAGGGTTCAGGACAGGTCCTCGGTGATGAAATAGGTTCGCGCCCGTTGGTTGAAATGGCGCAGCAGGTGCAGCTCATTCAACAGGCACCCCAGCTGCAACTTTCCGGCTGTACCTTCACGGTCGAAGAGGAGATCGCCTTCGGGCCGGAGAATCTGTGCCTGGATGAAGCCGAGATAATGGCGCGTATCGAACAGGCGCTGACGTTCACCGATTGCCACGCCTTACGCCATCGTCATCCAGCTACGCTCTCTGGCGGTGAGGCGCAACGGGTGGTGATGGCCTGTGCGCTGGCGATGCGCCCCCGGCTACTACTGCTGGATGAAGCCTTTAGCCGCCTGACACCTGATGCTACCACCAAGCTGTTACAACAGCTGGCTACTTACGCTAATCAGCAGCAGTGCGTGATTTTGCTCTTTGAGCGGTCACTCACCAAGGTTGCCGCTTATTGCCTGCAAACCTGGGCGCTGGAGCAAGGCAGGCTTTCATTATGCTAACGATTGAATCGCTGGAATATCAGTGGCCAGGCGTGAGCGAACCCATCATTAACGGTTTGGATTTGACCATTGAGGCGGGGGAATGGGTGGCCTTGCTCGGGGATAACGGTGCCGGGAAATCCACGTTATTGCGCCTGATGGCCGGGTTGCTAAAACCGACCGGGGGCAAGGTTCTCTTGCAGGGGCAGAATATTGCCACCCTAAAAGCAGCACAGCGTGCTCCGTTGCTGGGAGTATTATTTCAGGAAGCAGAACGGCAGATCTTTCGCAACCGGGTACGCGATGAGATCGCTTTTGGCTTACGCCATCAGGGTGTGCGCGGCGATAGTCTGGATCAGCGTGTTGATCAAACGCTGGCGCTTTGTGAGCTGACGGATGTAGCGGATGCTCACCCATTGGATTTACATGCTGGTCAGCGGCGTATGGTAGCCGTTGCCAGTCTCGCTGCCGTTGCGCCACCTCTGCTGCTGCTGGACGAACCCAGCCGTGATTTTGATAGCTATTGGTTAGGAGTATTTGCCCGTTGGTTAGCGGTTTGCCGTTCGCAAGGCACCACCGTGCTGGCCATCAGCCATGATTATGCTTTTGTTAAAACGCACTTTCCGCGCGTGATCCGTCTGGCCGATGGGGTTATTGCGGAGGATGGTGGGGCTGGCAGGGTAGTGGGCTAACCTTAAGGCGAACCATTGCGAGGATATCCTCGCAATGGTTTAGGCCTAGGTTACTGATGATAAGCTTTGCCCTATTCGTGTCGTTGAGGCGAAGCAAAAATGCGCCCGTTAAGTGGTCTATTTCTTATCCAGGCGTTTCGCTGCTGATTCGAGTTGCTTGATGCTTTTTTCCGGCGTAGGGAGATTTTCCGGCATGGTTCCGCCCAGTTCTTCAATGGTTTGCCGTACTTTCCTACCTACATCGAAATGGGTCTGATTTGCCTGTTGTTTTGATTTTACCTGGTCGCGGCGCAGTTTTTCTTCCGCTTGGGTTGCTCGGAACAGGTTGGCAGCAAGCTCAGTAGAACCCATATGGTCGAGGATTTTTTGGCTCTTTTTAAGGCCTTTACGCTGGTGGATCGCTTTTTGATCCAATCTACCGTATAGGCCTTGATAGCCATGGTTCTGAAATATGGCGAAATCCAGAGTTGTTTCCACCCCTGCCAAGTGTGCGGTTTCAACCAATTGTTTGTTATGTTCTTTTAACTCATTACGCAGGAAAAGTCGTTTTTCATCTTCACGCAGGCGTTTGAAGGTTTCATCATCAGCAAGTTCTTGTCGTCTGGTTTGGATGGCGAAATAGGTCTGTCCAGCAGCGATAACGGGTTTGTTTGGGTCACCATTCTGCACAACCAAGTAGCATGCATATCGAGACAGTAGAACATCATCTAAATCACGGTAAGCTCCAGAACCTAGCAATACCTTTTTGGTGGCTTCAACGAAATGGTCTGAAACCTCCAGGTTGCTGGTTTCACAGGCTTGGGTCGCTCTGGATAAAACATTCAGAAAGTTCCTCCAGTCCTTATATTCCAGTACAGGAGCTAAATCTCTTGCTGACCAATACTCGTTACCATCTTCAGTGTGAAGGCGAAGGTTTTCGAAAGGCTGGTGCTGTTTGTTCATCTCAAATCTCCATGATGCTGAAATGATTGGCTGAGAGTTCCCGTGACAAGATATGCGATGTCGGTATAACTAATAGCAGGGGAGCAGCGACAGGAGCGTATCTTGGTGTATGAAAAGTGTGCACTTTCTTGATTCGTTATGCTAGTTCATCACTACAAAAAAGCCCGCTGTTATGCGGGCCTTCTGGTTTTTTGCGGCTTGTTGATTCTTCCTGAATACTTACTCGATATTCTGGATCTGCTCGCGCATCTGCTCAATCAGCACCTTCAGCTCGATAGCTGAGGTAGTCACTTCGGCATTAATTGACTTGGACGCCAGCGTATTCGATTCGCGGTTGAATTCCTGCATCATAAAGTCAAGGCGACGGCCAACGGCTTCTTTCTTCTTCAGGATATTGTGCGTCTCTTTGACGTGCGCTTCCAGGCGGTCCAGCTCTTCGGCGACGTCGATACGCTGTGCCATCAGCACCAGTTCCTGCTCCAGGCGAGTGTTTTCCAGCTGTACCTGGGCTTCCTCCAGCTTGCTGACCAAACGTTCGCGCTGCCATTGCAGGATATTAGGCATCTGGGCGCGTACTTTGATCACTTCGGCGCTCACGCCGTCGAGGCGCTGCTCGATCAGGGCTTTCAGCGCGGTGCCTTCGCTTTCGCGTGCCACGATGAAATCATCCAGTGCGCCTTCCAGCGCCTGCATCAGCTCGTTGCTGATGAGGTCCAGATCCTGTTCCTGAGCGGACATCACGCCCGGCCAGCGCAGGACGTCGATCGGATCGATTTCCCCTTCGTCGCTCTGCATTTTCACCCAGTTGGCGGCTTCAACCAGCTGTTTGGCCAGTTTTTCGTTTAGGATCATCGAGCTTTGCGCGCTTGGGTCGAGCTCAAAGCGCAGGTTGCACTCCACTTTGCCGCGCGTCAGGCGGCCACGGATACGCTCGCGGATCACTGGCTCAAGGCTGCGGAACTGCTCAGGCAGGCGGATGTAGGTTTCTAAGTAGCGTTGGTTAACGGAACGCAGCTCCCAAGCTGCGCTGCCCCATTCACCCTTGATTTCACGCCGGGCGTAGGCGGTCATGCTGCGGATCATTGTGCGTACCCGTAAATAGGAAAAGATGGAACGATTATAGCGTTGCACCTGCGGGCAGGATAGGCATAACGTCACGAAGCCCGTATAATGCGCAGCCAAACGTTAATAAGAAGCCGGAGAGAGCCCATGCGTCCTGCAGGCAGAGCACCACAACAAGTTCGCCCCCTGACACTGACCCGTCACTACACGAAACACGCTGAAGGTTCAGTGCTGGTTGAGTTTGGCGATACCAAAGTTTTGTGCACAGCCACGGTAGAAGAGGGCGTTCCGCGCTTTTTGAAAGGCCAAGGGCAAGGGTGGATCACTGCAGAATACGGCATGTTGCCGCGTTCGACCCACAGCCGTAATGCCCGCGAAGCGGCCAAAGGCAAGCAGGGTGGCCGTACGTTGGAGATCCAGCGTCTGATCGCTCGTTCACTGCGTGCCGCAGTGGATCTGAAAAAGCTCGGTGAGTTCACCATCACCCTGGACTGCGATGTGCTGCAAGCCGATGGCGGCACCCGTACTGCTTCCATCTCCGGAGCCTGTGTGGCGCTGGCCGATGCGCTGAATGCGCTGGTTGCCGCCGGTAAACTGAAAGCCAACCCGATGAAAGGGCTGGTGGCTGCGGTTTCAGTCGGTATCGTTGGCGGCGAAGCGCTGTGCGATCTGGAGTATGTGGAAGATTCCGCCGCAGAAACCGATATGAACGTGGTGATGATGGAGGATGGCCGCATGATCGAGGTGCAAGGCACCGCCGAGGGTGAGCCGTTCAGCCACGATGAGCTATTGGCGCTACTGGCGCTGGCCCGAGGGGGCATCGAAACCATCTTCCAGGCGCAGAAAGCGGCGCTGGCAGACTAATTTTTAAAGGCGACCAAGCAGTCGCCTTTTTTATGCCCGGAAATCGGGCTGCAATAGCACTAAAGTTACCGACCAATATTAGGAGAAGCAGTAATGAAAGCCTACCAGCGCCAGTTTATCGAGTTTGCGCTCCGCAAGCAGGTATTAAAATTCGGCGAGTTCACCCTGAAATCCGGCCGTACCAGCCCCTATTTCTTCAATGCCGGCCTGTTTAATACCGGGCGTGATCTGGCGCTGTTAGGGCGTTTTTATGCTGAAGCGTTGGTGGATTCCGGCATCGAGTTCGATCTGCTGTTTGGCCCAGCCTACAAAGGTATCCCGATCGCGACCACCACCGCAGTGGCATTGGCAGAACATCACAATCTCGATGTGCCTTATTGCTTCAACCGTAAGGAAGCCAAGGAACATGGCGAAGGCGGCACGCTGGTAGGCAGCCCGTTGCAGGGCCGCGTGATGCTGGTGGATGATGTGATCACCGCCGGAACGGCTATCCGCGAATCGATGGAAATTATCAGTGCCCATAACGCCAGCCTGGCAGGTGTGCTGATTTCTCTCGATCGTCAGGAGCGTGGCCGTGCCGAAATTTCTGCAATCCAGGAAGTGGAGCGTGATTATCACTGCAAAGTGATCTCGATTATTACACTCAAGGAGCTGATTGCTTACCTGGAAGAGCAGCCGGAAATGGCCGAAAGCCTGGTGGCAGTGCGGGCCTATCGCGAGCAGTACGGGGTTTAAAATAATAGCGCCGGGTTGAACCCGGCGATATTTGTTACTGCAGTTGCGCCGCTAACAGCGGCCAGCGGGCATCGAAATCCTGCGTTGGGCGGTAGCGGAATTCAGAGCGAATATAGCGCGACAGCATCCCTTCACAGAAGGCCAGGATTTGGCTGGCCAGCAAGGTCTCATCGACGATAAAGCCCTTTCCTTCCCGGAGCTTACGTTCCTTCAACACCTGACGCAGTTGCGCTTCAATCCGCTCGAACAGCTGGTTGATCCTGCCCTGCAGGCGATCTTGCTCAAACATCAGCGCGTGGCCGGTCATGATCCTGGTCAGGCCTGGGTTGCGCTCTGCAAACCCCAGTACTAACAACACAATCAGTCGAAGGCGGTTAAACGTCTCTTTTTCATCCTGCAAGATCAGGTTGATGCGCGTTATCAGGCTATCTTCAATAAACTCGATCAGGCTATCAAACATCCGCGTCTTGCTGGGGAAATGCCGATAAAGGGCAGCCTCAGAGACACCAACGTTTGCGGCAAGCTTGGCTGTGGTAATGCGCTGGCTGCCGTCGCTGGATTCCAGCATTTGGGCTAACGCCTGCAATATCTCCTCACGCCGATTCCTTTTGGTATTTTCTTTTTCTGCCATGTTTGATTAGACCCTTGCTAAAACGGCTTATCCCCTCAATCTCTTCGGGTATAGATTTGCGAAAACCCGCGCACCGGCCGTTGCAGAGTAAACTCTGTGCGGCTTATAAGATCGCTGTTGTACGGTGTAATGGCTAACAGGTCTTTCAGACCCTTATTCTCCGTGCGTTACTCTCAATTGCCAGACCAACCGTGCCGCATTGCAAGCGGCGCGGTTGCAGGCGCCATCCCTGTAAATCATTCGGTTACGGGCAGGTTCTATTGGCGACCGGAGTGGCCAAAACCACCGGTACCCCGTTCGCTGCTATCGAACTCTTCCACCAGATTAAACTCGGCTTGCACTACCGGCACAAATACCATCTGTGCGATGCGTTCACCCGGCTCAATGGTGAAGGATTTCTGGCCACGGTTCCATACGGACACCATCAGTTGACCCTGATAATCGGAATCGATCAGGCCAACCAGGTTACCCAGCACGACGCCGTGCTTATGGCCCAGACCGGAGCGCGGCAGGATCACTGCAGCAAGACCGGTATCGGCGATGTGGATAGCCAGGCCGGTAGGCAGCAGGGTGGTTTCGCCTGGAGCCAACTCCACCGCGCTGTCCAGACAGGCGCGCAGATCAAGCCCGGCAGAGCCTGGGGTGGCATAGGTCGGCAGTGGGAAATCTTGACCGATACGTGGGTCAAGGATCTTAACGTCGATTTTTTTCATCATAACGGCTGACTATCTCGTCTAGTAAACGTTGGCCAAGGAGTGCCTTGTCGCTATGCGGCAGGCGCTTGTCTCCATCCTGCCAAAAAAGATGCAGGGCATTGGTATCACTGTTAAAACCGTGCTCTGCAAGCGATACATCGTTAGCGCAGATTAAATCCAGTTTTTTACGCAGTAGTTTTTGTCGCGCATATTCTTCCACATTCTGGGTTTCAGCCGCAAACCCGACGACAAAGGGACGATTTTTGCTCATCGCGGCAACGCCCGCGACAATATCCGGATTCTTGATCATCTTGAGGATGATTTCATCACCCTGCTTTTTGATTTTCTCATCGGCAATCTGTTCTGCCCGGTAATCCGCCACGGCGGCGCAGGAGATAAAGATGTTCTGCTGCGCGGCGTGCTGTTGTACCGCTTGCTCCATTTCCAGCGCGCTGACGACATCCACACGGGTTACCCAAGGCGGCGTAGGCAGGCTGACCGGCCCGGCGACCAACGTGACTTGCGCACCGCGAGCGGCGGCGGCCTTGGCGATAGCAAAACCCATCTTGCCGGAGCTGTGGTTGCTGACGAAACGCACCGGGTCCAGTGCCTCACGGGTGGGGCCCGCGGTGATCATAATCTTTAAATGTTGCAGATCCTGCGGCGCAGAGAAATGAGCGTTAGCCAGTTCCACTATCTCCAACGGATCCAGCATGCGGCCAGGCCCGATATCACCACAGGCCTGGCTACCGCTGTCTGGCCCCCACAGCAGCACACCACGCCCTTGTAGGGTCTGTAGATTGGCCTGGGTGGCGGCAGCGCGATACATCTGTTGGTTCATGGCCGGTGCTGCCGCGATCGGGGCATCGGTAGCCAGGCAGACCGTGGTCAGCAGATCGTTGGCCATGCCGGCGGCAACGCGGGCCAGCAGATCGGCGGTGGCCGGGGCCAGGATCACCAGATCGGCCCATTTGCCCAATTCAATATGGCCCATGGCAGCTTCTGCTGCGGGATCCAGCAGATCGTCGAAAACCGGATAGCCGGAAACGGCCTGCAGCGTCAGTGGGGTAATGAAGGCTTTGGCAGCGCTGGTCATTACCACTCTTACCTCGGCGCCTCTGTCGCGCAGGCGGCGCACCAGCTCAGGGCATTTGTAAGCGGCGATACCGCCACTGATGCCAAGCACAATATGTTTGCCGGAAAGTCCCGTCATCATGATTGTCCGATTGAAATCCGAAAGAGGCGGACATTTTAGCATAACCGCTGCCAGGTGGAGCGATTCTGCTGTGTATGCAGCCAGTTACATGCGGGTTTTCGTAACACTTCGCAATATTATCAATCACCTGTCGCACGATGAAATTCCCCGTGACATGCTGCTGTAGCAGGCAGGGAGGTGGCAATGAGCAATCAGGATATGTCGTTATGGCCTGGGGCTTTGGCACCCAGGGAAAAATTGATGCGTGATGGTGCAGCGGCGCTCTCCGATATGGAGCTGTTGGCAATTTTCTTGCGAACCGGGCTACCTGGGGTTCACGTCTCACAGCGGGCCGAACAGTTGCTGGCGCACTTTGGTTCGCTGTATCACCTGGTTTCGGCGGACTACGAACAATTTCATAGTCAGAAAGGGTTGGGGATTGCCACCTATGCGCAGCTGCAGGCAATTTCCGAATTAGCCTTCAGGCTGTTTTCCGGCCCCCATTTGCTGGAAAACGCGCTGCTGAACCCGAAAATTACCCAGCATTACCTGCACAGTTTGCTGGCTCACCATGAGCGAGAGGTGTTTTTAGTATTGTTTTTAGACAATCAGCACCGGGTTATTCGCCATCAGGAGATGTTTGCTGGTACCATCAACAGCGTCGTTGTCCACCCAAGAGAAATTGTGCGTGCGGCGTTGAAGGCTAATGCAGCAGCCCTCATTCTGGCGCATAATCACCCTTCGGGTAAGGCTGAACCCAGTCACGCCGACCGTTTGATAACCGAGCAAGTGGTTAATGCCTGCCGGTTATTGGAGATCCGAGTGCTCGATCATTTGGTGATAGGCCGGGGTGAATGCGTCTCTTTTGCCGAGCGCGGATGGCTATAAGCAACTTTTTCGCGATCCTTGAGGGATCTTTAGCTGTTCGGGACTTGAGCACTTACGCTTCAGAGCGTATACTACGCCACCTTTGAGAATCTTGGGTTTGGCGTTAAGAGCCTATCTCAGCAGGTTTCCAACCTGATGTGAGGTTTCTGACCTGATGACGAGAGTCTCCTCAGTATGAAGTTTGCTGAGATGGGCTCTAAAAGCCTGACGAGGCGGCCATACCCTATACGAAGCTCGAGCTGATTTGATTTTTGGAGAATAAGACATGTCACGAGTCTGCCAAGTTACTGGCAAGCGCCCGGTGAGCGGTAACAACCGTTCCCACGCAATGAACGCGACCAAACGCCGTTTTCTGCCTAACCTGCACTCACACCGTTTTTGGGTTGAGGCTGAGAAGCGCTTTGTAACTCTGCGTGTATCTGCTAAAGGTATGCGTGTTATCGATAAGAAGGGTATTGAGACGGTCTTGGCCGATCTGCGTGCCCGTGGTGAGAAGTATTAAGGAACTGCATCATGGCTAAAGGTGTTCGCGAGAAGATCAAGCTGGTTTCTTCTGCTGGTACTGGTCACTTCTATACCACCACGAAGAACAAGCGTACTAAGCCGGAAAAATTGGAACTGAAGAAATTCGATCCAGTTGTCCGTCAACACGTGCTCTACAAAGAAGCTAAAATTAAATAATTTTAGTGGATTAATGAAAACCCGGCCTCGGCCGGGTTTTTTCATTTTATAGGGGTAGCAAACGGAGAGGGAGCCAGTCATGCCTGAATTACCAGAAGTCGAAACCAGCCGCCGTGGTATCGAGCCTTATCTTGTTGGCCACAACATCCAGTATGCGGTGGTGCGTAACGCTCGCCTGCGTTGGCCGGTCTCCGAGCAGATCCTGGCGCTGAGCGATCGGCCGGTGCGCAGCGTACAGCGCCGTGCCAAGTATCTGCTGATCGAGTTGGACCACGGCTGGATTATCGTGCATCTGGGGATGTCTGGCAGCTTACGTATGCTGGCAGAGGAAACCGAGCCAGGTAAGCATGACCACGTCGATCTGGTGATGAGCAACGGTTTTATCCTGCGCTACACCGACCCGCGCCGCTTTGGTGCCTGGCTATGGTGTGACGATCTGGCCGCCTGCAACGTATTGGCTCATCTTGGCCCGGAACCGTTGGGTGAAGAGTTTAATGGCACCTACCTGTACGAGAAATCCCGTAATAAGCGCACGCTGATCAAGCCTTGGTTGATGGATAACAAGCTGGTGGTTGGCGTGGGGAATATCTATGCCAGCGAATCGCTGTTTACCGCCGGGATCCTGCCGGATCGTCAGGCGGGATCCTTGACCAAGGCGCAGGCGGATCTGCTGGCCGAAACCATCAAGGCGGTGTTGCTGCGTTCAATTGAACAAGGGGGAACGACGCTGCGTGACTTCCTGCAGTCGGACGGTAAGCCGGGGTATTTCGCGCAGGAACTGCAGGTCTATGGCCGGGCAGGTGAACCCTGCCGCGCCTGTGGCACACCGATCGAGAGCGCCAAACACGGGCAGCGCAGCACCTTCTTCTGCCGCCGCTGCCAGCACTGATTACTGCGCGGCGAGCTTTTCCATCAGCGCTTTGGTGACGACATCCGGCAAGAACGGTGCGATGTCGCCGCCATGACGTGCCACTTCCTTCACCAAGGAAGAAGAGATAAATGACCACTGCTCGGAAGGCATCAGAAACACGCTTTCCAACGTTGGCATCAGATGGCGGTTCATGTTCGCCAGCTGCAATTCATATTCAAAGTCGGACACCGCACGTAGGCCGCGTATCAGAATATTGGCGTTCTGATGGGCGGCGAAGTGCGCCATCAACTCGCTGAACCCCAGCACCTCGACGTTATCCAGATGAGAGGTCACCTGCGTGGCCAGGGCAACGCGTTCTTCCAGCGAAAACAGCGGTTTTTTGCTCGAGCTGGCGGCAATGGCCAGGATCACGTGATCAAACATCAGTGAGGCTCGGGTGACCAGGTCCAGATGGCCGTTGGTCATTGGATCGAAGGTACCTGGGTAGATGGCTTTGCTGCTCATGATTCACTTCTCTGAATAGTTGCGGCCCAATGCCCACAGTGCGGCATATTTATTGAAGGTATATTGCGCGTTGACCACGGCTAACAGCAAGCCCTGTTTGCCGTCGAGGAAACCGGCCCGCAGCAGCCAGGTTTTGCAGAACGCCCCCAGCGTGTGGGTGAGGATCGACAGATAACCGCAGCGATTACCGGCCTGGTGGCGTTGGATTGCCCACTGCTCGGCGTAATGCAGCTGTTTGCGCTGGAAGGCAAAAAAGTCACGGCAGGTCAGGTGCAGCAGATCGCCTTGTAGCGGCACGACTTTTGCGCCACCGGTGTTGAGGGATTCATGGACCAGATCGTCGTTATAGCGATAGCGCTGATTGGCATACAGCCGGTTGACCCGATCGGGATACCAGCCGCTGTGGCGCATAAAGCGGCCAAGAAACAGGTTACGGCGGCCCAGGCTGTAGACGACGTTATCGTCGGCGTTGGCTAATACCTGCTCGATGGAGTGGCGCAATTCTGGCGTGACGCGTTCGTCGGCGTCGATCATCAGCACGTAATCCTGGGTAGCGTAGCTTTGCGCCTTCTGCCGCTGCTTGCCGAAGCCTTGCCAGTCGGTATGGGTAAACACCTTGGCACCCAGACTTTTCGCCAAAGCGACGGAACCGTCGCTGCTGCCAGAGTCGAGCACGATGATTTCATCAGCCCAGGCGACCGATTGCAGGCACTCGCTCAGCAACTCGGCTTCGTTTTTGGCGATCATCACTACCGACAGGCTGTTACGGTGGCTCATATCAGTGGCTCCGTGGCGGCAGGTGTGGCTCCAACAGCTGCAGCAGGCGTTGCAACGCCCCCTGGTTCTGATACAACACTTCAACCGCGTGGCGGCCGTAATAGCGGCGATAATCTTCATCGGTCAGCAGAGTTTCTATCTCTTTCACCAAAGAGTCGACATCGCTGATGGTGATCATCCCGCCTGCTTCGGAGAGTTTGGCGCAGATATCTTTGAAGTTGAAGGTATGTGGGCCCATCAGCACCGGAATGGCATGGGCGGCCGCTTCCAGGGGGTTATGCCCCCCACGCTCAACCAGGCTGCCACCGACGAAGGCCAGATCGGCAATGCCGTACAGCAGCATCAGTTCGCCCATGGTATCGCCAATCACGACCTGTGTGCTGCTGGAAGGGATTTCGCCGCTGCTGCGGGTGGTGTAACTGAAGCCCGCTTTTTGCGTCAGCTCTTTGGCGGTTGGGAAGCGCTCCGGGTGGCGTGGCACCAGGATAAGTAATAGGTCGGGGTGCTTTTCCAGCAACCGGCGGTGGGCTTCCAGCAGAATGGTTTCTTCACCTTCGTGAGTGCTGGTGGCGATCCACACCGGGCGGCGTGGTGCCCATTGGCGGCGTAGCGTAACGGCTCGGGCCGCCAGCTCTGGCGTTACGGAGATATCGAACTTCAGGCTACCGGTGACGGTCAATTGTGAACGCTTCAGGCCCAGTTCGATAAAGCGCTCGCCGTCTTCCTGATTTTGCGCAGCGATCAGAGTAATGCGGCGCAGGATATCACGGATAAAACCGCCGATTTTCTTGTAGCCAGCCGCCGAACGGGCGGAAAGGCGCGCGTTGGCAATCACCAGCGGGATTTGGCGCTGATGCAGGGCGTTAATCAGGTTGGGCCACAGCTCGGTTTCCATGATGATCACCAGCTTGGGATCCACCTGGTCGAGGAAACGGCGCATCGAACCCGGCAGATCGTAAGGCAGGTAGACATGATGCACATCTTTACCGAAAGCAGACTGCACCCGTTCGGAACCCGTTGGCGTCATTGTGGTCACAGTAATCGGCAGGTAAGGGTAACGATGGCGCAAGGCGCGAACCAGAGGGATCGCCGCCAGGGTTTCGCCAACAGAAACGGAATGCAGCATAATGCCGCCCGATACTACTTTCCCGGCGCAGAAACCATAGCGTTCCGCCCAGCGTTTACGGTAGGCTGGTGCTTTGCGGCTGCGCAACAGTAAGCGGAGCCAGATCAGGGGTTGGATAAGGTAGAGTAGTACCTGATATAAACGGAGCAGCATTCTATCAATTTCATTTATATGGGTTATCCAGAATAGTACCATAACCGGAAGGGAAAGGCGCTAACTTGGTGGCTCGGTGTCAGGTTGGGACAACAGGCGAGAGATGTCGCCGATAGGTTTGTAATGAAGAATATTTTAATTATCCGCCGCGACAATATTGGCGATCTTGTATGTACCACTCCGCTGATTGAAGGGGTGAAAACCGCTTACCCTGACGCCAACCTCTATCTGCTTATCAATAAAGTCAGCCAGGATGTGGTGAAAAATAACCCGCATCTCACCAAGGTGTTTGTTTATAAGAAGGCTAAACACAAGGCCAAGAATGAGACCACCCTTGGGGTCTATTTTGAACGGCTGATGATATTTTTACAGCTGAGAAAAATAAAGTTTGATGCGGCGATTCTGGCTAACCCGGTGCCGTGCAAATATAGCCTGCGCCTGGCAAAAATGGCCGGGGTTAAAAATATTATCGGCGCAGATCTTGGCACCAGTGAAATTCATCACCCTTTCCGCGCGGCGGATTTTCACGGCAAGCATCAGGTGGAGCACACCTTCAGCTACCTGTCTGCCATCACCGATCGCTCCATTGCCATTCCTCCGGTGAAGGTCTTCCTCACCGCGGAAGAACAGCAGCAAGCGCAGCAACGTTTGCATAGCCTGTTGCCGCCGGTTGAACGGGTATTTGCCGTGCATATCAGCAGCCGCAGTCCGAAACGGCGCTGGCCCATTGAGCGCTATGCCGAAATCATCAACCGCCTGGTTGCCGATCCTACCACCGGCGTGCTGATCTTCTGGTCACCACAGGGAACGCTAACGCCTGATGACATCGGCGATCAAAAGCGGGCGGAGCAGCTGTTGGCGGGCTGCCAGAACGAAAGGGTAGCGCTCTACCCAACAGCATCGGTACGCGAACTGTTGGCCGGTTTCGAGCTATGCGACAGGGTGCTGTGCAGCGACGGTGGCCAGATGCATTTGGCCGCGGCACTGAATAAAAGCATGGTGGTATTCTTTGGCGATACGGATAAAGAGTCTTGGCATCCGTGGAGTGGGCAATATCGGATCCTGCAAACCGAGTCCGGTGATTGCGTCGATGTTACCGTCGATGAGGTCTGGCAAGAAATACAGGCCTTGAATTAATTAACAACCAGGCAGGGTAAACCTGCCTGGACTTATTTCTTTAACGCCAGATACTGTTGGCAAATAGGCTCCAGGCCATAGCTCAGCAGCTGCTGGTGATTAATGACCGGCGGATGAGCATAAATCTCTGCCATTTTCTCCGCCAGTGAGGCTTCATTTAATTCCGCTAGCGCACGGGTTAACCCCGCTTTTTCCAGAATTTCCTCAGGCCCGCCAGGGCAACGAGTGCTGACGACCGGCGTATCGCACAGCAAGGCTTCAACCAGCACGTTACCGAACCCCTCACTGTCTGAACTGAGCACCAGCATCGCGGCGTGTTTGATCAGGGGATAGGGATTGGCCTGAAAACCGAGGAACAGCACGCGATCGCTAATGTTTAACTCTGTGGCAAGGCGTTTGGTCTCGTTGATTTGCGCTTCATTACCGGCGCCCACCAGCGCCAAAGGGGCCTGGATACCAGACAGTGCGTAGGCTTTCAGCAAGCGGTCGTGGCGTTTATGTGGATGAAAACGACCTACGTGCACCAGATAGTCTTTGCCTGCCAGCCCACAAGGCTCTGCCGCCTGCTGTTCGATGGCGGCGATATCGAACGGGTTGTTGATCACCGCCAGCCGGTTAGGAGCAATCCCCAGATTTTGCTGGAGATCGTTGCCCACCGCCTGTGAGACGGCAACGATATTCTGCCGTTGGTAGACACCCGCGACCTTGCGGCTTTTCAGCCAGCGATCGAGGCCGGTACGGTGACCGAGGTAGGAGGTGGACAGAATGCCGTGAATGCAGAACCACAGCCGGGTGCTGTCCAGCACTTTGCTATGGCTGACGATACGATCGGTCTTGTGCAGGTTGGAGAACACCAGGTCGTAACGGCCGTGCTGCTGCTCGTTGGCGGCAACCGCCCGATCCAACATCGCGGCGCGGCGTGCCAGCTCGGTCAGCTTACGCCATGGCGATCGGCAGTTGTCGCTGAGCACCTGATAATCAATGCCGGTGGGGATCGGGTAGTTGCAGACGTCCCGCAATGAGATCAGGCTGACATTATGCCCCAACTGCTGCATGCCCTGGCACAGGGTCAGCACCACCTTTTCTGCTCCGCCGCCCGGCAGGCCGTCGATAATCATCAGAATACGCATAAGTTAGTCCA
The DNA here is from genome assembly GCF_055790865.1 of Serratia sp. K1WW1. Classification (NCBI taxonomy): domain Bacteria; kingdom Pseudomonadati; phylum Pseudomonadota; class Gammaproteobacteria; order Enterobacterales; family Yersiniaceae; genus Serratia; species Serratia sp. K1WW1. The sequence continues at coordinate 5,873,261 of NZ_CM147697.1, read as the reverse complement.
GCAGTCGGTTATACAACGATATGAGCTGTTCTGAGAGGTGTGCTGGCGTGGCCGACATGATACGCAGCCGCGCCGCCTCTCCCATGCTCGATCCCAAGGCTTGCCGTGGCAGTGCACCGATAGCATCGGTGAGGGCGCTGACGTCCAATGCATCACAGACAAAGCCGTTTTGCCCAGGAGTGATGAACTCAGCGCCACCGCAGGTGGTGCTGGTGATCACCGGGAGCCCGCATGACAAGGCTTCCAAAATCACATTGGGGAACGGATCGTACAACGTTGGCAGCAACAGGGCGTCTGCGGCCTGATAGAACGGCAGCGTCTGTTTCTGCACGCCCATGAAGCGCACCCGGTCACCACAACCCAGCTTTTGTGCCAGTGAGCGGTAACGTTTTTCTGCTTTATCTTTACCCACCACCAATAGGTAGCTGTCGGTGGCGGCTACGGCGCGAATTGCGGCTGCCAACCCTTTACGTTCGAAGCCTGAACCGACAAAGATCAGACAGTGCGCCTGTTGCGGGATCTGATACTGCGCCCGCAACTGTTGCCGCTGCTGCTCATTCGCCGGTAAAAATTTCTGATTGTCGATGGCATTGTAGATCACCGTGATTTTATCGGCCGGCACGCCGAAATCGGCGATGATTTCCCGTTTGATCATCTCGGCGTTGCAGATCACCGCTTTCAGCTCTGGCGCGGCATACATGGCGCGTTCGGCACACATCACATAGCGGTGATAGCGGTTGGAGAACAGCCATTTGCGCCGCCACTCCGGCAGCAGGCGTGCCCGTTGCAGCAGCCAGCGGCGATGGACGCCGTCACCGGCGCGATAGATATCACAGCCGGGGATGCGTTCATGGCTTTGTACCAGATCGAAGCTCTCTTTCTGCCACAGGGCCCGAGCCGCTTCGGCAAAACCGCGTTCGCGGCTGATGCGCCCGAACTTCATCGGGTTGCACAGGTGGATGTGCCAGTTCGGGTTAACGTCCCCCTGCCATTCGCGGGTGATGACGTTCAGATCCAGATCTTGTTGTTCCAGCGCCTCCAGGGCACGGGAAACGAAACGTTCTGCCCCGCCGTCCGGGCGGTATTTTTGGCGGACAATCGCCAGGCGAAATGCTTTCATGCAAGCGTGCTCCGCGCGGCTGCAATCACCACGTCTGTAGGAATAAGGTCCAGGTAGCGCTCATCGGTGCCGGTATTGATGGCATCCGGGTCCGGCAGGCTGCCGTAGTCCCCGGCCCAAATCACCTGGCCGATAACCTGCCAGGGGCGCCAGAATACCAGCTTGGATGGCCCGAACAGCGCCACGCAGGGCGTCTGTAATGCCGCCGCCATATGCATGGGGACAGAGTCTACCCCGATAAAAAGTTTGGCATGGTCGATCAACGCCGCCAACTGACGCAAGGTCAACTGCCCGGCCAGAGAAACCACCCCTTGCTGTGGGCACTGTTTCAGTATTTGCGCCACCATGTCCTGCTCTTTGGCATCCGGCCCTGAGGTGATCACCAACTGGTGCCCTTCGGCCTGCAATGCGCTGATGGTGGCCGCCATTTTTTCTTCGCTCCAGCATTTAAAGAACCAGCGCGACGTGGGTTGTACCACGATATAGCTGCCGGTGACGCCATTTTGTTGCAAAAGCTGGAGGCTGGCCTGCCAATCTTGTGGGTTGTAGCTCATGGTGACCTGCTGGTTTTGCTCAGGTAAACCCAGCGGTTGCAACAGCGAGAGGTTTTGTTCAACGGTATGCAGATGCTCGTGCCCGGCTACCGGCACCAACTGAGTGTGGCAGTAACGCCACAGGAAGCCACGGCGTTTGGGGAAATCGAACCCCAGACGAATGCGGGCACCGGAGAGGCGAGTAATCAACGCGCTGCGCCACTGGTCGGCCAGGTTGACCACCAGATCGTAGCGTTGTGCCTGCAACTGACGGATCAGATGCAGTTCGTGGCCCAAGTGTGCCTTGGTGCCCTGCTTTTTCCACTGGCGATCGATGACAAAGATTTGCGACAGCGCCGGGTTGCTCGCCAACATCTCCTGCGTTTCTTTGTACAGCAGGATGTCGATTTGAGCATCGGGATAGTTCTGCCTCAGCGTATTGATGACCGGAGTGGTCAGCAGCATATCGCCATGATGGCGCAGCTTGACGATCAGAATACGCTGTATGGGCGTGGCAGAAACAGGGGCTGGCGCGTCGTTCATAGTCAGTCGCTTTCAGGGAAACCAATCTTTGATTCTAAATGACCCGGTTGCATGTGGCTACTGTTGCTCGGTTTTCTTGCCTGCACAGAAAAAAATAGTGGCATAGAGTGACAATTACGGCTCAATGTTGTCCAAACGAGGCGATAAAGTCGTTTGCCCTGAGGAATGGGGCTGCGTAACATAATGTAAATCTGTGACTATCAGGTTCCCAATGTATGACTAAACCGGCGTTTCTTATCACGATTGATACCGAAGGCGATAATCTGTGGCAAAACCACGATCGCATTTCGACCGAGAACACGCGTTTTTTGCCGCGCTTTCAGGCGCTGTGTGAAAAATATGCCTGCAAGCCGGTTTATCTGACCAACTATGAAATGGCGGTGGACACACAGTACGTTGAATTTGCCCGCGACGTGATAGCACGCGGCACCGGCGAAGTGGGCATGCACCTGCACGCCTGGAACAGCCCACCGCTGACGCCGCTCACCGATGATGACTGGCGGCATAAACCCTATCTGATCGAATACCCGGCCGACCAAATTCGCGCCAAGGTCGATCATATGACCAAGCTGCTGGAAGATACCTTCCAGACCAAGATGCTCAGCCACCGTGCCGGGCGCTGGGCGTTTAATGAGTTTTATGCCTCATTGCTGCTGGAATATGGCTATCAGGTCGATTGTTCCGTCACTCCGCGCGTTAACTGGCAGTATTCGCCCGGCAATCCGCAGGGCAACGGCGGGACCGACTATCGCCATTTCCCCTCGCAGGCCTATTTTATCGATCCGGCCAATATCGCCCAACCCGGTAATTCCAAGCTGTTGGAAGTGCCAATGAGCATTCAGTATAAACATTCGGCGCTGATGAATGCGGTGAAGCAGGGCTATGACCGCCTGCGGGGTAAAAAGCGTTCGCCGTCGGTACATTGGCTGCGTCCCTCCGGTAACAATCTGGACAAGATGAAGCTGGTGGTCGAACGCTCTCTGGCACAGGGACACGATTACGTCGAATTTATGCTGCACTCCTCCGAATTTATGCCGGGAGGCAGCCCGACGTTCAAGACCGAGCAGGATATTGACGCGTTATATCGCGATTTGGAGCAGCTGTTTGCCTGGTTGCAACAGCGCACGGTCGGCATGACCTTGGCTGAATACTATCAACTTAAAGTGAACTAACATGTCGAAAAAATGGAAAATCAAGGCCGCTGACTGGTTCTTGCGGCGCTACACGGCAAAGCACGGCCGTTTCCAGCCACCTGCGACTTTCGACAGCCGCCTCCAGTTCGAGAATATCGTGATTTATTCTACGACGGCGCTGGGGGACTTTATGTTCAACACCCCGGTGTTAAGAGCGATGCGTGAGCACTACCCGGATGCACATATCACGCTGGTCGTGCATGAAAAGAATAGGGAGCTGGTAGAGAACGGCCGCTATTACGATCGCGTAGTCTACTGGAATAGCAAAATAAAGACCCTGGGGCCGCTGTTGAAATCGTTGCGTGAGCATCAGCCTGATTTGGCGCTGATCATGCATTCACATCTGCCCTATGACATTATCAGCGCCATTATGGCCGGGGCTAAATATGTCATCCGGGATAACTATAGTTCGGGGATCTGTGGGCTGGAGCCTTGGTTGACCAACTACGTATTCCATTATTACGGCCACTTTATCCGCCGTAAGCTGGAGTTGGTTTCTATTCTGGGCTGCCGCAGCGACGATCCGACCATGGAAATCCCGGCCCCTTATACGCCAGGTATTAAAAATCCTGATTTCTGCACCATTGGTTTCCAGCTGGGCGCTTCAACAGAATCACGCTGCTGGCCGGTGGGGCACTTTGCCAAACTGGCGGATATGCTGGTTGCTCGCTATGACAACATGCGCTTCGTGCTGATCGGCGCGCCGATGGAAGAAGGAAAAGCCCAGCAGTTCCAGCGGCTGATCAATGCCAATACCCAGGCCTGCGTTGACAACCAGATCGGCAAGACCGGGCTGCAAGGAGCGCTGACGCTGATCAGCAGCCTCGATGTGTTGGTGACCGGAGATACCGGGCCGCTTCATCTGGCGGTGGCCCTGAAAACCAAGACCATCAGCCTGTTTGTCACCGCCGACCCGCGCTCAACCGGGCCGATCCAGGATCACCAACTGCACCGTATCATTCATCAGTCACGCACGGGCTACACCATGCCATTGGAAGCGGAAGGCCCGGTGGGTGTCATACAACCGCAGCGGGTTTTTGATGAGATCGTGGCTCACGTACCGCTGAATCCTTGAGAAAAAAACGCATCGGTTACCCGGTGCGTTTCTTCAGCCAGCGACGGATTTTAGACAGGCAGCTATCCACGCGCGCGAAACGCATCTGGCGCACTTTCTTGTGCGGAACGTCGCTGTTGCTACACAGGGCCGCCGTTTGGCGCAGGATCGCCAGGGTTTCCGGCGGGTAGCGATAATAGCCGTAGACCGCCTTCGACATGGCCTTTAACTCCGAGAAAGCGTTGGCGAGCATCAGGGCGGCCAGCTGCCGCAGCGGTTCATCACCGCGATGAGCGTCCACGAAGCGCAGCATCTTCTGCATGGCAAACAGCATATCTTCACTATCTTTCGCCCGGATGTTGCGGGTAATCCCACGGTCATTATCCCGATATAAGTAGAGCGGGTGGTCGAGATGAGCGATGTGGCGGGTTTTGAAATACTGGAACGGCGTGAAGATAACGTCTTCATAGCGGCGGCCGTTTTCGAAGGTTTCCCCAGCCAGCAGCGTACGCCGGTAAATCCGGCTCCAGACGTGCCACATTGAGTGTTCAAACAGCGGCTTCAGACTGGCCAGGCCGTGCTGTTCGAAATCGTAGCTACGGTAGCGTATCTCGCTATTGGCGGGCACTGCTGGCGGGTTTCCAGAGAATTTCTGATAGTTGAAATCAATCAGGTCATCTCTGCCCGTGAGTAACAGCGGGCGCAGGATCGCCAGATAGTCGCTGCTCAGCAAGTCATCGCCGTCCAGGAATGCGACGTAGCGTCCGCTGACGTGTTGCAAACCGACGTTACGGGCGTGGGCAACGCCGCCGTTTGCCTGAGTAATGAATTTGCTATGCGGGTGCTGTCTTGCCGCCAGGAATTGGCTCACCAGGGCCGCAGACGCATCGCTTGAGCCATCATCGATAATCACCACTTCAATATCATCGCCGATCTGATCGTATAACGAACTCAGGCTGGCGATGACAAAGTCTTCATTGTTGTAAATCGGCACAATAAAGCTGAGCAGCAGCGGTGACGAACTCATACCGACGGTTCCTGACGCTTTTTCACCGACAGCACGCTGGCGATGATGGCCAGGCAGAAGACTGCCGTGCCTTCGGTACTGAAGAAGATAACGTCGCTAAGCCCGTAGACAAACAGGCTGAAGGTTACCCCCAGCAACAGCGCATTGCGATACGGCTTAAATGAGGAGATGAATAGGCCGATGTAGAGCGCCAGTAAAAACAAACTTCCCCATAGGCCTTTGAGCGAATAGGTTTCCAGCAGTTCGTTATGCAGATGCACGTTGATGTAAGGCGTTACCCCGTACAACCGCGGCTCCTGCGCAACGATGGCGCGGATTTCTTCCCCACGCTGTTCGGCAGATTGTCCCAATGGCGCAAGCGAGCCGGTGCGTATGGCGATGACCTGCATCGTCAGGCGGGAAATAATCGAGTTATCCACTTCGGGCTGGTCGATCATTTGCAGATTGGTTTTGAAATCGGCAACGCGCTGTTCGATCTGTGACTTAAAGGCGAAGCCGCAGGCTAATAGCAATAAAGGCACCGAGGCGACCAGCTGGATCTTATGCTTGCGGGTCACCAGATCTTTGGTTGCCAACAGCGACAGGCAGATCGCAACGGGGTACACCAGTATGGCCGCCCGTGTTCCGGTGAGGATCAGAGTGGAGAAGGTGAGCAAGAAGCCAACCACGTACAGCGGGATGCGATACTTGGTCCGCAGCATCAGTATTGCCTTCATCATGACCAGGCTGATGGCGGTCATCAGGTAGGCAACGACGGTGGCGCGGTCGAAGTTAAGCTCCACGCGCGAGATATCTAACTGCAGGCCCTGATAAAGCGCATAACCATTGACGGCCAAGCCGCAAGCCAACGCCACGACAATAAAGGCGCGTTGCATGCAAAGACGTTCGTTCAGCGCGATCAGTAAAATAAACGCAGTAGCAATCTGCAGCTTACCGGTCGACATATACGAGCGGTAAATATTGATGTATTCGCCGGGCTGCTTGAAATGGTTCATCCAGAAAATCGTCCCCATGCCCACGCAGAAAAACAGCAGCGGCAGGATCAGGTTTCTTTTGTTTTTCAGGAAGTACCTTAAGTGCAGGCAAACGGCAATAAAGGAGATATAGCTGGAGACATAAAACAGGTTACGCCCCGTGTCGAAGCCGAAAGGGATGGTACAAAAGGCAATGGCGCATCCCAGATAGATCAGGTAGCTGAAAATGGGGTGCGGGGCAGTTTCTTTAAACATGGAGTAAGGTTTCCGGCTCACATTACGGTTAGGCAATAAAGGATTGCAGCGTGTCGTCGAATTCTGTTTTGAACAGAGCATAGCTGAAATGTTGAGCGGGGTAGTGCCGGGCATTCTGGCTCATCTGGTTATAGGTTTCCGCCACCAGCAGTTTCTCTACCGCATCCGCACAATCGATATGCGACAACAGCTTCGGCGTGACCAGGCTGTCGGAGAGGGGATCGTAAACCTCGTGCGGGAAATCGACCTTGATGCCGGTTAACCGCTGGTGTTCTTCAATGGACACCGTCGGCGTCAAGCCAATGCCGCAGTAGCCGTCTTTCACCGCTTCCGGCTGGCCGTCTACCATGGGGAAGATCACCGGTACGCCAAAATAGAGCGATTCCATGCAGGATAAGCCGAAGGGTTCGGTGATCGGCGTGCTCATATAGATTTGTGTACGGTTGAAAAAATCCGCCACGTTATCCTGAAACCCGCTGAAAACCACCCGCTCCCCGAGCTGCAGTTTGGCTGCCAGGGCTTCAAACGCTGCCCGATCCGGGCCTTTGCCCGCAATTTCCAGATAAACGTCGTGCCCACGGCGCAGTAGCTCCTGCATCATCAGCAGAGAAACGCTGATGCCTTTCAGGCTCACCAGGCGTGAGGCAGTCCCAATTCTGATCGGCTGTGCCAATGATTTAGGCGTCTCACCGATCCCGGTAGGCGTTTTGATGCGGTTGATCACCACCGGATTCGGGCAAGGCAGATTAAAACGCAGCTCCATCACCTGTTTTGAGGCATGGGAGGCAGAAATCACGCCGTCCAGCATGGCGAAGAAGCGCAACGTCTTGTGGTTTTTGGCGTAGCGCCATGAGCAGCCATGATCGTAATAGAGCAGTTTGCCACGCTTGGGTTTGGCCGCCAGCCCTGGGATCAGATCCCACACGATAATGACGTCGGCGTTTGCCCGCTCGATTTTTCTTTGCAGCAGGTATTTGCGCAAAAACTGTGGGCAACGCAGAGAGAGCGAATTGAAAAGCCGGTTGGCAAAGGTGACCTGCTGGTTCGGCATCTGTTGGCGGATCTCTTCGCCAACTTCGCTGCTGACGCAAATCACCTGGTTACTGCCGTCGTGGGTATCATTGATATACTGCAGGAACAGGCGCTCAACCCCGCCCATCTTGCCTAAATTGATAATATGCAGCTTTTTCATTCAATAACCTTTTGCAGTTCTGTCCAAACGGCGTCGGCGGTGAGGGTGGCCATGCTTTTTTCCGGCGAAATCAGTGAGTGCTGATTCTGCCCGTAACCGCCAATCAACCCCGGATCGGTCGGGCCGAACAGGGTGATATTCGGGCGATCCAGCGCGGCGGTCAGGTGGCTTAGCCCGGTATCGACCGACACTACGGCTTTTGCCCCAGCCAGCACTTCGGCAACCTGTTGCAGGCTGAGCTTGGGCAACACTTCAACGTGTTCAAACCCTTCTGCCAGCCGTAAAGCACGTTGGCGTTCGTGCTCAGCCCCCCAAGGCAGCTTGATCTTTATTCCGCTCGGAGCGATCAGCGCAATCAGTTCGCGCCAGTTTGCCTCCGGCCAGTGTTTTTCATCCCGCGTAGTGGCATGCAGGAAAACCAGATATTGCCCGGCATCGACGGGTGGTTGGCTTAGAAAACGAGCGGCAATGGCGTAATCACCCGTGCTCTGCGGCTTTGCATACCCCAGGCTCTTGGCGAACAGCTCGCGAATGCGTTCCACCGCATGCTGCTGCTTGTCGATCTCATGGCGATGATTATAGAACCAACTGGCAAAAGGCTCGCGGACGCTTTTGCAGTCCAGGCCGTGTTTGCTGCCGTGCGCGATGCGCGTCACCAACGCCGCGCTCTTGATCAGGCCCTGTGCATCGATCACGATGTCATAGTCGCGCTCCTGCACCTGGCGCTTGAAATCGCAGCGCTGTTGGCGTGTTTCACTGCCGAACCAGTTTTTACGCCAGCGGCGGATGGCCACCGGGATCACGCGATCCACCGCCGGATGCCAGGTAGGGATCTGGCTGAACCCCTCTTCCACTACCCAATCGAAGCGGATACCGGGGATGGCCTGCATTGCGTCGGTCAAGGCTGGCAGCGTATGGAGCACATCCCCCATCGAAGAGGTCTTTACGATCAGCACCTGCATGATTATTCCTCGCTGGCGGCTAATAACGGCGTCAGCGCGTCTAACACCTGCTGTGGCTGGATGTCGATCAGGCTCTGGTGATAGCCCTGGTCGGCATCGCCTTTGCGTACCTTGTGATAACCACTGATCAGGCGGATCACCTTGGCCTGATGGGACAGCGGCGGCGTGAAGTCTGGGCTGCTTGGCCCGTACAAGGCTATCAGAGGTTTATTCAACGCTGCTGCAACGTGCATCAGGCCGGAATCGTTACTGACCACGGCCCGGCAAGAGGCCAACAGGATCACTGCCTGTTCGAGCTGGGTTTCCCCGGCCAGGTTGAAGCAGAAATCGCGAGACTTTTCTGCCAATGCGTCACGGATCTGCTCACCGGCCTCGTGGTCTTTGGCTGAGCCAAATAGGGCGATTTGATAGCCTGCGTCGATCAACATCTGTGCCAGCGTGGCGTAATGGTAATGCGGCCAGCGTTTGGCCGGGCCGAATTCGGCGCCTGGGCAAAAACCGATAATGGGCCGGTGATCGGTGAGATTAAACGCCGAAGTGGTTTCGGCAATCTCTTCGTCACTGACCTGCAACTGCGGCCAGAGTATCGGCTGCGGCAGGTCTTCGGCGCGCTGTATCCGCTGCTTGTCATAGGCCAGTGCGACGTAGCGCTGCACCATCAGCGGGAATGCTGCTTTATCCAGTACGCGGAGATCGTTGAGCAGGCCGTAGCGCATCTCGCCGCGCCAGCCAGTGCGCTGTGGCACGTTGGCGAAGAAGGGCACCAGGGCAGACTTGAATGAGTTGGGCAGCACATAGGCACGGTCATAGCCATTAGCGCGTAGCGCATGGCCAAGACGGCGGCGTTCGCCCAATGCCAGGGCACCGTGGCCCAGTGGCATTGCCAACGCCTGGTTGACTTCGGGCATCCGCGCCAGCAGAGGACGGCACCACGCAGGTGCCATCACATCGATTTCTGCCGACGGGTGCTCGGCCTTCAGGGTGCGGTAGAGACTTTGCGACATCATCATATCGCCAACCCACGAAGGGCCAATGACCAGTATTTTCATACCGTGAGTAACTTCCTTCAGCGCTTAAGCGGGACGATTCAACCAGGCCATGTATTCTTTCACGCCTTCGGCCACGGTTTTGAACGGTGCGTCATAACCGGCAGCGCGCAGCTTGGTTTGATCGGCCTGGGTGTAAGCCTGGTAGCGGCCTTTCAGCTTTTCCGGGAACTCAATGTATTCCACTGCGCCGGACTGATGATATTCCACCACCGCATCGGCCACCGCCTGGAAGGTTTCCGCACGGCCGGTACCGCAGTTGAAGATGCCGGATACGCCGTTCTTCCAGAACCACAGGTTGACCGCCGCCACGTCGCCGACGTAGATGAAGTCACGCTTGAAGTTTTCGCTGCCGGCGAACAGTTTTGGATTTTCGCCGCGGTTGATCTGGTTGTTCAGGTGGAATGCTACGCTGGCCATGCTGCCTTTATGGCCTTCACGCGGGCCGTAAACGTTGAAGTAACGGAAGCCACACACCTGCGAATCCGCTTCTGGCAAGATCTCGCGCACGTATTGGTCGAACAGGAATTTGGAGTAACCGTAAACGTTCAGCGGCTGCTCAAACTGACGCTCTTCGATAAAGTTATCGGTGCGGCCGCCGTAGGTGGCAGCGGAAGAGGCATACAGGAATGGGATCTGACGATCCAGGCAGTAATGCAGGATGTCTTTGGAATACTGATAGTTGTTATCCATCATGTATTTGCCATCCCACTCGGTGGTGGAGGAGCAGGCACCTTCGTGGAAAATGGCCTCGATGTCACCCAGATCGTCACCGGCCATGATGCTGGCGATAAAGTCTTCTTTATCGACATAGTCAGCGATATCAAGGTCGACCAGGTTAACGAATTTGGTGCCATCTTTCAGGTTATCCACCACCAGGATATCGCGATATCCGTTTTCATTCAGTGCCTTGATGATGTTGCTGCCAATCATGCCAGCGCCGCCAGTGACGATAATCATTGGGTTTACCCCTGTGTTCTTCCCGGTGGTGCACAATGCCCCACCCTATATGCTGCCTATAATAGCATTTCATGCCATTGGGAACATCGGTACGGCTCTTAATATCCCGTGCCGTTACATGATGCACCGGTTTGCCGTGATATCTGCTGCAATTTTCAGATTCTCTGCGGCGGAATGTCGTCAGTTTGCCGGCAAAGCAGTAAAATATGCCGAAAATGTCCCTATCCTGGAGATGACCGAATGTCTGCGTCTTTTTACCAGCAGCTGGAACAGCAGCTTGCTACCACTCGCGCCGAAGGGCTGTTTAAACAAGAGCGCATTATCACTTCTGCCCAGCAAGCCGATATCTCGGTGGCCGATGGTCGCCAGGTGATCAACTTCTGCGCCAATAACTATCTCGGGCTGGCTAACCACCCGGCGCTGATCGCGGCGGCAAAGGCCGGGATGGACAGCCATGGCTTCGGCATGGCGTCGGTGCGTTTTATCTGTGGTACACAGGATAGCCATAAGCAGCTGGAACAAAAGTTGGCCGATTTCCTGGGAATGGAAGATGCGATCCTCTACTCCTCTTGTTTTGACGCCAACGGTGGCCTGTTTGAAACCCTGCTGGGCCCGGAAGACGCCATTATTTCCGACGCGCTGAACCATGCCTCGATCATCGACGGCGTGCGCCTGTGCAAGGCCAAGCGCTACCGCTATGCCAACAACGATATGGGCCAACTGGCCGAGCAACTGCAGCAGGCCAAGGCAGACGGTGCGCGCCATATCATGATCGCCACCGACGGTGTGTTCTCCATGGACGGCGTGATCGCCAACCTGAAGGGCGTGTGCGATCTGGCGGACCAATACGATGCGCTGGTGATGGTCGATGACTCCCACGCGGTGGGTTTTGTCGGCGCCAACGGGCGTGGGACGCACGAATACTGCGAAGTGATGGACCGCGTCGATATCATCACCGGCACCTTGGGTAAGGCGCTGGGCGGCGCTTCCGGCGGCTATACCGCTGGCAAGAAAGAGGTGGTGGAGTGGCTGCGCCAGCGTTCACGCCCTTATCTGTTCTCCAACTCGCTGGCGCCGGCCATTGTGGCAGCCTCGATCAAGGTGTTGGAACTGCTCGAAGACGGGGACGCCCTGCGCGATCGCCTGTGGGCCAATGCCAGCCTGTTCCGCGAAAAAATGACCGCAGCGGGCTTTACGCTTGCCGGGGCCGATCACGCCATCATCCCGGTGATGTTGGGTGAAGCAAAACTGGCGCAGGATTTCGCCAACGCACTGCTTAAGGAAGGCATCTACGTTACTGGTTTCTTCTATCCGGTGGTGCCAAAAGGTCAGGCACGTATCCGCACCCAGATGTCTGCCGATCACTCACCGGAGCAGATTGAACGTGCCGTTGAGGCGTTTATCCGCATCGGTAAGACGCTTGGCGTTATTGCATAAGGTAATTCGATGAAAGCATTAGCAAAACTGAAAGCGGAAGAAGGTATTTGGATGACCGATGTGCCTCAGCCTGAGCTGGGCCACAACGATGTCATGATTAAGATCCGCAAAACCGCTATCTGCGGTACTGATGTGCATATCTATAACTGGGACGAATGGTCGCAGAAAACCATTCCGGTACCGATGGTCGTGGGCCACGAATATGTGGGTGAAGTGGTCGCCATCGGCCAGGAAGTCAAAGGTTTCAGCATCGGCGATCGCGTTTCTGGCGAAGGGCACATCACCTGTGGCCACTGCCGTAACTGCCGCGGTGGCCGTACGCATCTTTGCCGCAACACCACCGGCGTGGGCGTAAACCGCCCTGGTTCATTTGCCGAGTATCTGGTGATCCCGGCGTTTAACGCCTTCAAAATCCCGGACAATATCTCGGACGAGCTGGCCTCGATCTTCGACCCGTTTGGCAACGCCGTGCATACCGCGCTCTCCTTCGACCTGGTTGGGGAAGACGTGCTGGTATCTGGCGCAGGCCCGATCGGTATTATGGCCGCTGCGGTATGTAAACACGTTGGCGCACGCCACGTGGTGATCACCGACGTGAACGAATATCGTCTGGAGCTGGCGCGCAAGATGGGCGTGACCCGTGCGGTAAACGTCAGCAAAGAAAACCTGACGGACGTGATGGCCGAGTTGGGCATGACCGAAGGGTTTGACGTGGGCCTGGAGATGTCCGGCGCGCCACCGGCGTTCCGTTCGTTGCTCAATGCCATGAACCACGGCGGCCGTATTGCGATGCTGGGGATCCCACCTTCAGATATGTCGATTGACTGGACCCAGGTGATCTTCAAGGGGCTGTTTATCAAAGGGATCTACGGCCGCGAAATGTTCGAAACCTGGTACAAGATGGCGGCACTGATCCAATCCGGTCTGGATCTGACGCCGATCATCACCCACCGTTTCTCGATTGACGAGTTCCAGCAGGGCTTTGACGCCATGCGTTCCGGGCAGTCGGGGAAAGTGGTACTGAGCTGGGATTGATGTGATACCCCTCACACTAACCCTCTCCCAAAGGGAGAGGGGACCGATCTGCGTTTGTTGATACTCCCCACTCTTTCCGAAGCCGCGCAGGCTGATCGCGTTCGTTGGTACTTCCCATACGTTTCGAAGCCGCACAGGCTGATCGCGTTCGTTGGTACTCCCCATACTTTTCGAAGCCGCACAGGTTAACTCGCGACACTGGATCAGCTCCCTCTCCCAAAGGGGACCGATCTGCGTTTGTTGATACTCCCCACTCTTTCCGAAGCCGCGCAGGCTGATCGCGTTCGTTGGTACTTCCCATACTTTTCGAAGCCGCACAGGTTAACTCGCGACACTGGATCAGCTCCCTCTCCCTGTGGGAGAGGGTTGGGGTGAGGGGAATATGAGTAGTTACGGCTTGGTTGGCTCCGAACCTACCCAGTGCTGCCAATGGCGTTTGATCACCACCACGACCGGCGACTGTGCCACGCTTTCTGCAATGATGCCCAGCGCATGGCTGGCATTCACGCCTTCCTGCGGCAATTTAACTTTGCACTGCTTGATGCCACCGGTGAACGGATTTTTCGGCTGCGGTTTGTGTGGTTTGGCTGGCGGTACATAGCCGCTTCCGCTCTGCTGTGGTTCATTGAGCAGCGAGCTGGGTTTCACCAGCACGATGTCTGAAGGCAGCGTAGCCAGCATCTGTTGCAGCACTTTTACCGTTGCCGGGCGCGGGTGGCCGATGGCGATGGCCGATCCGTTGCGGCGCGCCAGCTCGACGGCACGATTAAACTGGCGGCGGATATCGTCCGGGTTGGCCGTATCGTCAAGGAACACCCTGCGTTTGATCACCTTCACGCCGGTGCCCGCCGCCGCATGCGTGGCTTGGCTGTTGCCGATGGTCATGCTGTCGAGAAAATAGAGATGGTAGCTTTCCAGCGCCTGCATGACCTTTTGCATGCCCGGCAGGCTGGAGGTCATGGCGCTGCCCATATGGTTGTTCATGCCCACCGCAAAAGGCACGTTATTCACCGCATTACGGATGATACGCTGCACTTCTTCACTGCTCATGGAGGGGTGTAAGGTATCGCGCTCCAGCGGCTGTTTGCTGAGCGGAGCCATAGGCATGTGGATTAGCACTTCACGGCCTTGGCTATGGGCTTTGGTGGCCATCAGATGGGCGTGAGGCGCATTGGGCAGCACGGCAACGGAGATCGCCGTCGGCATTTGCAGTACGGCGTTTTCTTCATGTGGACGATAGCCCACGTCATCGATCACGATAGAGAGCTTGCCTGCCTGTGCTGCGCTAACGAACAGCAGCGCACTCAACAACAGGGCAGTACGCGTTTTGCTATAGTACAAATCTATCTTCCCAACCACGGCTGTGGGTTAACGGCCTGACCCTGGCGACGGATTTCGAAATAGAGCGATGGCGTTCCCTGACCACCGCTGGTACCGACCAGAGCGATAGGCTGACCGGCACGCACCTGCGCTCCGACGCTAACCAAAGCGCTCTGGTTGTAGCCATACAGGCTCATATCGCCCTTACCGTGTTCGACCACGACCACCAAGCCATAGCCTTGCAGCCAGTCTGCCAGCAGTACGCGGCCATCGGCAATGGCTTTCACTTCGCTGCCTTCGGCCGCGGAGATCACCATGCCTTTCCAGCGTAACTCACCTTGCAGCTGTTCGCCAAAGCGATGCTCTATGCGGCCACGCACCGGCCATACGGCTTGCCCCGCAGGCTGGCCTAAACCGCCGGTTCGCGCCATCAGTGAACGCTCACCTTCGCTTGGCTTATAGCTGGTGCCGGTTTTCTTCGCCTGTTGTTCTTTGACTTTGACCTGCTCACGCACCTTGGCCGCTTCACGCGCTTCGCGTTCGGCGCGGGCGCGGGCTTCACGTTCGGCACGGGCGATCTGATCGCGCAGACGGGTTTCGTTCTGGCGCAGTTCCACCAGCCGCTGCTGATCTTTTTCCAACGAGGCTTCTAACGCGGTCAGGGTTTTTTTACGGGCGATGCGCGCCTGTTCCAGCTTTTGCTGCTGGGTTTGTTGCTCGCCAAGCAAGGATTTCTGCTGACCCTGTTTGGCCACCAGCGAGCTCTTTTGCTCTGCCAATTGCTTACGGGTTTGCTTGAGTTGTTCAATTGACTGCTGACGGGCTTCGTTCAGATAGCCGAAATAAGCCAGCATGCGCTCACTGCGCTGGGTTTCCTCACCGCTGAGCACCAATTGCAAGGCGCTGTGTTGCCCCTGGCGGAAGGCGGCATCGAGCTGTTTGGCGAGGATTTCCTGCTGAGTCGACTGCTGTGTTTGTAGCTTGGCGATGGAGGTGTTCAGCCCGGCAATGTCTTTGCCCAGTATGTCGAGCGTACCTTGGGTATCACGCAGCGAACGGCTGGCTTGCGCGATGGTCTTTTCCTGGAGTTTGAGCTGATCTTGCAGCGAACTGCGCTGTTGTTGCTGTTGTTTAACCGCTTTTTCTTTTTCCGCGATGCTCTGCTGAATATCTTTGAGCTGGGATTTGTTATCTTCCGCGGCGTTGCTGGTGAATGGCAACAGCAATGCGCCAGCGAAAAACACGCTGGCGCAGAATGTGGTTAACTTCCGTGGCGCGGAGCGTTCAGGCAGCGGTTGGCTGCCTGAGTTTGCGCTTCGGGTTACCCTTGATAGTGCAAAATTCGCCTTCTCCCTCATGGGGAAGGATTATTCCACGATGAACAGCGGCTTACCAGTCATCTCTTGCGGGATTTCCATTCCCATCAGTGACAGCATGGTTGGAGCGATGTCGGACAGTTTGCCACCTTCCACCGCTTTGGCAGCTTTACCGATGTAGATCAACGGTACCGGCAGGCTGGTATGGGCAGTGTGCGCCTGGCCGGTGGCCGGATCGCGCATTTGCTCGGCGTTACCGTGATCGGCGGTGACCAGCAGTTGGCCGTCAACGGCTTTCACCGCTTCAACTACCTGCGCAATACAGTTATCCAGGGTTTCTACCGCTTTGACGGCTGCATCATAGACACCGGTGTGGCCAACCATGTCGCCGTTCGGGTAGTTACAGATGATGGCGTCATATTTACCGCTGTGGATGGCTGCCAACAGCTTTTCGGTCAGCTCGGCGGAGCTCATCTCTGGCTGTAAATCGTAGGTGGCCACTTTTGGCGAGTTGATCAGAATACGGTCTTCACCTTTGAACGGTTCTTCGACGCCGCCGTTATAGAAGAAGGTGACGTGGGCGTATTTTTCGGTTTCCGAAATGCGCAGCTGGGTTTTGTCATGCTTCATCAGCCACTCACCGAAGGTGTTGGCCAGCGAGGCAGGTGGATAGGCACAGGCGGTTTTGATGTCGGCGGCGTATTCGGTCAGCATGACAAAATCACCAAACTTGACCACTTTGCTACGTGGGAAGCCGTCGAAATCGGCATTGACGAAGGCGCGGGTGATCTGGCGCGCACGGTCGGCACGGAAGTTCATGAAGATTAACGCGTCGCCGTCGTTCATCTCGGCGCTGGCTTCGCCCGCAGCCTGGATCACGGTCGGTTTAACGAATTCGTCGTTTTCGTCACGGGCATAGGCAGCCTGCAGAGCGGCCACGGCGTTGTCGGCGGTGAATTCGCCTTTGGCCTGGGTCATCAGATCGTAGGCCAGCTGTACGCGGTCCCAACGATTATCACGATCCATCGCATAGTAACGGCCGATCACCGTGGCGATACGCCCGGCACCCAGCGTGGCAAATTCGTCACTGAAACGTTTCAGTGTGTTTTCAGCACTGCGGGGCGGAGTGTCGCGTCCATCCAGGAAGGCATGCAGGTAAACGGCTTTGGCACCGCGCTGTGCGGCCAGTTTGATCATCGCCAGGATATGATCTTCATGGCTGTGGACGCCGCCAGGGGACATCAGGCCCATGATGTGTACCGCTTTGCCTGCCTTCACGGCCTTGTCGACGGCGCTGGTCAGCGTTGCGTTGGTGAAGAAGTCACCGTCTTTAATCTCTTTATCCAGACGGGTCAGGTCCTGATACACGATGCGGCCAGCGCCGAGGTTCACGTGACCGACTTCCGAGTTACCCATCTGGCCATCAGGCAGGCCGACATCCAGACCGGAAGCGGCAATCAGGGTATGCGGCTGTTGTTGCCACAGACGGTCCATGACCGGCGTTTTGGCGTTCAGGATCGCGTTGTCCTGTTGCTCTTCCCGGTGGCCGTAACCGTCCAGGATCACCAGTACCATGGGCTTTTTCTTGCTCGACATTGCAGTAACCTCTTTATGATCGTTTTAAGTTGTGAATAGCCATCAGCCCATCAGCCCATTGGCACTGGAATGATGGCTATTCACCCTCTGGAACCTGATGATACTACAATGTGACCGACTAAAAAGAGCCCAAAGAGATCAAAGATGCGGTGAACAGCCTCGACTTTCTCAATGTCATGACGGTAATTTTCCAGTGTACTCCGCAGTTTCTGCATTCCCGTTTGCTTATTGGCTGTATTTGACGCATTCGGCAGGTATACTCTGAAACCTTGACTTATTTTTCCCTTAACTGACGGGAGTTGTTACACCCCATGCTGCAAGAAATTATGCAATTTGTTAGCCGGCACCCCATACTTAGTCTGGCCTGGGTCGGTCTGCTGGCTGCCGTGATCGTCATGACCTTCAAGAGCCGTTTCTCCAAGGTTAAAGAGATCGCCCGCGGTGAAGCTACTCGCTTGATTAATAAAGAAGATGCGGTAGTGGTCGATACCCGTACCCGTGATGATTTCCGCAGAGGCCATATCGCCAACGCGATCAACCTGACGGCGAGCGAGATCAAAACCGGCAGCTTCGGCGAACTGGATAAACACAAGGCCCAGCCGGTCATCGTGGTCTGTGCCAATGGCACCACCTCACGCGAACCCGCAGAAAACCTGAGCAAAGCCGGGTTTGAACAGGTCTATACCCTGAAAGACGGCATTGCCGGCTGGAGTGGAGAAAACCTGCCGCTGGCGCGTGGCAAATAAATTTTAGTGTGATTGAAGGGGTTTCCATGGCTAACATTGAGATCTACACCAAGGCAACCTGCCCGTTCTGTCATCGCGCCAAGGCGCTGCTGAACAGCAAGGGAGCTGCGTTTAGCGAGATTGCCATCGATGGTGATAACGTCAAGCGCGAAGCAATGATTGCGCGCAGTGGGCGAACCACCGTGCCTCAGATTTTCATCGATGGCCAACATATTGGCGGCTGTGATGATTTACATGCACTTGATGCTCGCGGTGGGCTGGATCCGCTGCTGTAACCAGCGGCGGTCCCACTGCCAAGATGTGGGTATTGCAACCACTGAGTGTCTATAAGGATATTTAACCAAGGGTATTACACACATGTCAGAACAAAACAGCACAGAGATGGCTTTCCAGATCCAACGCATTTACACCAAGGATATCTCATTCGAAGCGCCAAACGCTCCGCAGGTATTCCAGCAAGAATGGCAGCCAGAAGTTAAGCTCGATCTGGATACGGCTTCCAGCCACCTGGCAGACGACGTCTACGAAGTGGTACTGCGCGTCACCGTTACCGCCTCTCTGGGTGAAGAAACCGCATTCCTGTGTGAAGTTCAGCAGGCAGGTATCTTCTCCATCTCCGGTATCGAAGGCACGCAACTGGCACATTGCCTGGGTGCATACTGCCCGAACATCCTGTTCCCGTATGCGCGTGAGTGCATCACCAGCCTGGTTTCTCGCGGCACCTTCCCGCAGTTGAACCTGGCACCGGTAAACTTTGACGCGCTGTTCATGAGCTATTTGCAGCAGCAGGCGGAAGGCGAAAGTGCTGAACCTCATCAGGATGCCTGATGAATACCGTCAATGCTTCAATGACTGTAATCGGTGCCGGCTCGTACGGCACCGCTTTAGCCATTACGCTGGCGCGTAATGGCCATCCGGTAGTGCTGTGGGGGCATAACCCCGAGCAGATCCAGATTCTGCAGCGCGATCGCTGCAATCAGGCGTTCCTTCCCGGCGTTCCTTTCCCCGATACCCTGTTGCTAGAAACCGATCTTGCTCGTGCATTAGCGGCCAGCCGTGATGTGCTGGTGGTGGTGCCTAGCCACGTGTTTGGTGACGTATTGCGTCAGCTGAAACCTCATCTGCGCCCGGATGCCCGCATCGTATGGGCGACCAAAGGTCTGGAAGCAGAAACGGGGCGGCTGTTGCAAGACGTGGCTCGTGAGGCTCTGGGGGATACTATCCCACTGGCGGTCGTTTCTGGGCCAACGTTTGCCAAAGAGCTGGCGGCCGGATTGCCAACGGCGATCGCCCTCGCCGCCACCGACGAGCAGTTTGCTGAAGATTTACAGCAGCTGTTGCACTGTGGCAAAAGCTTCCGCGTTTACAGCAATCCGGATTTCATCGGGGTACAGCTGGGCGGCGCGGTGAAAAACGTGATTGCCATCGGCGCCGGTATGTCTGACGGTATCGGTTTTGGTGCCAACGCGCGTACCGCATTGATCACTCGTGGTCTGGCGGAAATGAGCCGCCTTGGTTCCGCATTGGGTGCCGATCCGTCCACCTTTATGGGCATGGCTGGGTTGGGCGATCTGGTGTTAACCTGCACAGATAATCAATCGCGCAACCGTCGTTTCGGTATTATGTTGGGGCAAGGCAAGGGCGTGCAGGAAGCGCAGGATAGCATCGGTCAGGTGGTTGAAGGCTATCGCAATACCAAAGAGGTATTGGCACTGGCGCAGCGCTTTGGCGTGGAAATGCCGATCACCGAACAGATCTATCAGGTGCTGTACTGTAATAAAAATGCCCGCGAGGCAGCGTTGACTCTGCTTGGGCGCACCAAGAAAGACGAAAAGCACAGTGCCTGACCTTGGCTGCGGTGCAGCAATGTATCGCGTCACGACAATTTGATTAGGTTACCCTGCCGGGATCCGGCGGGGTAGTCTGTTTTGGCAGAGAGGAAGCGATGTCGTCAGAAGAGTTAGAACAGGTCTGGAGCAGCATTAAATCAGAGGCGAGAGCACTGGCAGATTGTGAACCGATGCTGGCTAGCTTTTTCCACGCGACCTTGCTCAAGCATGAAAATCTGGGCAGTGCGCTCAGCTACATTCTGGCGAACAAACTGGCCAATCCGATCATGCCGGCGATCGCCGTGCGTGAGGTGGTGGAAGACGCCTATCGTTCCGACGCACAAATGATCGTCTCAGCGGCCCGCGATATTCTGGCGGTGCGGCTGCGCGACCCCGCAGTAGATAAATATTCAACGCCGTTGCTATACCTGAAAGGTTTCCATGCCTTGCAGGCGTACCGCATCGGCCATTGGTTGTGGATGCAGGGCCGCCAGGCATTGGCGATCTACCTGCAGAATCAAATCTCGGTCGCCTTTGGGGTGGATATTCACCCGGCGGCTACCATCGGCTGCGGCATCATGCTCGACCACGCCACCGGCATTGTGATCGGTGAAACCGCCGTGGTGGAGAATAACGTCTCTATCCTGCAGTCGGTAACCCTGGGCGGGACAGGCAAAACCAGCGGCGATCGCCACCCTAAAATCCGCGAAGGCGTGATGATTGGCGCGGGGGCCAAAATCCTCGGCAATATCGAAGTGGGGAAAGGGGCCAAGATCGGTGCCGGTTCCGTGGTGCTGCAACCCGTGCCGCCACATACCACTGCCGCAGGCGTGCCTGCACGTATTGTTGGCCGCCCGGAAAGCGATACGCCATCGATGGATATGGACCAGTACTTCAACGGTGCCAATCACGGGTTTGAGTATGGCGACGGTATCTAACAGCCCTTCTGTATATTTACCCTTTTGGGACCATGACTAGCGCAGGCCTAAAAGGTGTCGCCCAACCCTGAGGTATGTAACACTGTCATGAGTGCCTCATTTGCGGAGCCAAGTTTCGATCCTGGCGCAAAATAATCAGTAGGGTAGTACGGTATTATCATCACGAGTCATCAACTGTATAAGCTTAGGATGCACATACAGCTTTTCGCGACCTACGGTAATTTCATTCAGCACACCAATTTCGCAGAGCTGCTTAAGATATGTAGAAGCAGTTTGACGCTGGGCTATGCCTTGGTCGACCAGGTTTGATATGCGGCAGTATGGCTGTTCAAAGATTACCTGTATCAGTTCGTAACTATAAATTTTTGGCAACGAGTTACGAATGTACTGGGTACTGACGTCAAGCAACTCCCTAATGGCCGCAATTTTTGCGGTAGTCCATTGCGATGTCTCATTGACAGCATCCAGCATAAACACGATCCATGGCACCCAATCGCCAGAGGCCGTTACGCCACGCAGCAAGCCATAATAATCGGCCTTATGAGTGACGATATAGCGACTTAAGTAGAGGATCGGTAGTGTCAGCAGGTTTTTCTCAATGAGAAAAAGTACATTTAGTATGCGTCCAGTCCTGCCATTGCCGTCTGTGAAAGGGTGAATTGCCTCAAATTGATAATGTGATATAGCCATTTTTACTAAAGGATCAATATCATCATCAGCATGAATAAAGTTTTCCCAATTTTTCAGAAGGCTACGTATCAGCTCTTCACCCACTGGAGGAGTGTAAACAACCTTATGCTCATTGTTTACCAGAGCGGTGCCTGGAATTCTGCGAATATCCATCACCGTATTTTTTAATGTGCTGCAAATGCCCATCGCAGTGGATGTACAAAGTGGGCGCTGTCCCAAGTGCTTAAATCCATCATAAAGCGCTGTACGGTAACGCAGTGCTTCTTTAGTTGCGGGGTCAGCCAGACTATCTTCTTGCGAGAACTGAAAAAGTTTATCCGAAGTGGTCACGATATTTTCAATCTCAGACGAGTCTTTAGCTTCAAGGATCGGGATTAAGTTAATCAGTAACCCTTGGTTAGGTAGCAACTCTCCCGCCTGTTTTAGCTCGGCCAATGCAGCTCGCGCTTTAATGCAAGACTTCAATACTGGCACCGACTCCATTAGTTCACCCATAGGTGGGAGGGGCGGAAGCTGGTTAAACGGTTTTTCAGGATCCCATTGCATAGATTTTCCCCACATTTTATCGACAGGTTTCAATAATGTGTCGATAAAGGCTCTACATTTCGACACGTTTAGCGCATATGTTGATACCATAAACATGTCATCAATACGTGTCGATAAAAATCGATTATTTCGACACGTTTTGGGTTCATGTCGATACTATGAACATTTCAGCGGTGCATTTTGGGGAGGCAGCGCAGAATTTAGATCGGTGAAAGAGGTTATAAGGACTAAATTTACATAAATAACATGTGGTTATTTATTTTTTAACCTGCCTGCTGGTGGTCGAATTCTGATAGCGTGATACCTTTAGCGTTGTCCTCACTGTGAGTGGAGTGCCCTTTGAACCGCCTGACCGAAAAGCAGCTCCAGACTCTCTTGCTGCAAAAAAACCTCGCCAAGCAAACAGTCCCCGAAGTTTCATTAACTACGGCGCTGGCTGCTGCTTTCAGGACGATGATCCAGCAGGGTGAGTTCATCACCGGCCAACGTTTACCGGCCAGCCGTGCGTTGGCAGCCTCACTGCAGTTATCTCGAGGGACCATCGAGAACTGTTATACGGCGCTGGAAACCGAGGGATACGTCTGCAGAGAGGTGGGGCGGGGAAGCTTTGTCGCCCAAAGACAGCAACCTTTGCTGGGCCTGACTAGCGAGCACTCAGTTGCATCTTTCGGCGGCCAGGTTACATTGAGCCGGAGATCGTCACAGCATACCAGGCCTGAATCAGGCAACTTGCCCCAGCAGCGGGCATTTAGCCCCGGCATGCCTGAAACCCGAAATTTTCCGATCCATACCTGGCTCAGGCTATATCAGCAAACCGTCAAAGAAGAGGGGCTGTCTATCTCGGCGGGCAGCAACTTGCAGGGCAATATTCACCTGCGGGAGGCCATTTGTGACTTCCTGCTGGCCGAGCGGGGCGTGAAGGCACAGGCCGATCGAATTCTGATTGTGAGCAGTACGCAGCAATCGCTGTCTTTATGTGCGCAGGTCCTGGCGGATGCTGACGATAGCGTCTTTATCGAAAATCCGGGGTATACCGGTGCGATTAAGGCCTTGCGGGCGGCCCAGCTAAAGCCTATCCCGATTACCGTGGATGAGCAGGGGATCTGTACCGATGAAATCATTCGCTCCCAAGTTAACGGCAAATTTGTCTATGTCACCCCTTCTAACCAATATCCGACCGGGCGAGCACTTTCGCTGGCCAGGCGGTTGGCATTAATTGAGGCGGCTAAAGCTCGGGATATGTGGATCATCGAAGATGACTACGACAGCGAGTTTCACTACCAAGGCATTGCGACGGCCTGTTTGCAGGGGTTAGACCCCTATCAGCGAACCATTTATATGGGCACCTTCAGTAAAACCCTGTTCCCGGATCTGCATGTGGCTTATATGGTACTGCCAGAAGCGCTGGTAACACCCATGACCACCGCGCGGGCGAATACGGACAGCCAGGTTTCGGGGATCGCTCAGCGCACGCTGGCAAAATTTATTATGCAGGGACATTACCGAGAACATGTCCTGACGATGAAGAAAATATATTCATCCCGTGCGGCGCTGTTTATTAAGGAGATCAACAAGCACTGCGGCTTAAAGGTGAAGGTTATTGTGCCTAACTGCGGCTTGCAAATACTCTGCCTGGTGGAAAGTAAACAGCTTGAGCAAGCTGTTGCCCATCGTGCTTCTGAGTATAATTTAACGCTGAGAAGCGTTTCCGAGTTTTGTACTGCAGATATTCCCTTATCTGGCTGGCTGCTGGGTTTCGCGGCTCTGGACCCTATTGAGATAGCCTATAACGTCGAACAGTTTTCCCAGTTGCTAACGAGCTGTTTAAACGAGATCGATAATTAGCCGCTG
Source organism: Serratia sp. K1WW1 (assembly GCF_055790865.1). Lineage (NCBI taxonomy): Bacteria > Pseudomonadati > Pseudomonadota > Gammaproteobacteria > Enterobacterales > Yersiniaceae > Serratia > Serratia sp. K1WW1. The sequence continues at coordinate 5,849,098 of NZ_CM147697.1, read as the reverse complement.
AAATGGTCCGGTGTCTATAGCGGATTGGTCCATTAACCCCGCCCTATGGCATCGCCTATACTTGCGCCACTTTGAACATGCAGGGGTAGGACTATGTTGATGACTAAAAATGGCGTTACCATCAGGGAAATAATCGCTTCAGATAGAGCGGGTTGGGAACATTTATGGCAACAGTATCTGCACTTTTATCGTGCCGATGTCAGCGCCGAAATCACCGAAAAAACCTTTATCCGCCTGTGCCAAAAACAGGATTTGGTCGGCCTGGTCGCCGTTAACGATCAGGGGCAGATCCTCGGCTTTATGCATTTGGTTTATCACGCCTCGACGTGGAGCGATAAAAACTATTGTTATATTGAGGATCTGTTCGTTGATAAAAGCGCGCGGGGACAAAACGTGGCGGAGAGCTTATTTAATGAAGCCTATCAACAGGCGGAAGTGAGAGAGTCAAGCCGCGTTTACTGGATGACCCAGGAGTTCAATTCCTCAGCCCGTTCTCTGTACGATAAAATCGGCCAAAGAACCTCGTTTATTATTTATAGTAAAAAATAGTACGGCGTTAAAAACAAGGCGACGGGGTTTAACCGTCGCCTATTGCTTATTCTAAATAAAACACTTCACGCAGCGGTGAGCTGACCGGGCTATGATCGGGATTACTCGGCATCACGTCGCCCATATGCTGCCACCAGCGCTGACAGACGGCGGTGTTGGCCACTGCATCCCAACGTTCCTCTGACTCAATCTCCACATAGCCAAACAATAGGTTGCGTGCTTCGTCCAGGAAGATGGAATAGTGGTGTGCACCGTGTTCCTTCAGCACCTGTTCCAGCTCTGGCCAGATCGGACTGTGGCGCTGCTGGTATTCGGCATGCGCATCCGGGTTTACCTGCATCACAAAAGCTTTACGGATCATAGGTTTTCCTTAAGGGTCACAGTGCGGCTAAATACAACGCACGAACCTCTTCGCGATCTGCCGTGCGTGGGTTGCAAGGGGCACATGGGTCAGCCAGCGCTTTATCCAACCAGCCTTCGATATCGGCTTCCTTGATACCCAGGGCCGAGAAACCCGCCGGGATACCCACGCGCAGCGAAAGCGCGCGAATGGTGGCTATCGCCAGATGGCTGGCCTGTTCTTCGTTCATGCCTTGCGTGTCTGCCCCCATTGCCTGCGCAACACGGGCAAAGCGAGCCACGGCATTCGGGCGGTTAAACTCTTCGATTACCGGCAGCAGGATGGCATTGCACACGCCGTGCGGCAGATTGTGGGTCGCACCTGGCTGGTGGGCTAATGCGTGCACCAGGCCAAGCCCGGCGCTGTTGAACGCCATCCCCGCCAGGTATTGCCCATAGGCCATCATTTCCCGCGCTTGCAGGTTTTTGCCGTCATCCACGGCGGCAGGCAGCCAGGTGCTAATCAGACGGATAGCTTCCAGCGCCGAGTGATCGGTCAGCGGGTGAGCGCCCACGGAAACATAGGCTTCCACCGCGTGCGTTAGCGCGTCCATACCGGTGGCGGCGGTGACGCTGGCAGGAATATTCAACATTACCTGCGGATCGTCCACGGCAATGTCAGGGATGATGTTGGTATCGATGATCACTTCTTTGACGTGGCGCTGGCTGTCGATGATCACCGCATTGCTGGTCATTTCGGCTGCGGTACCCGCCGTGGTATTGATGGCGACCAAGGCGACGCCAGGGTGTTTGACTTTGCCAACGCCCGAATAGGCGGTAGAGGGGCCAGGGTTGCCGGTCAGGATTTTGATCGCCTTGGCGGTATCGATTGGGCTGCCGCCGCCGAAGGCAATCAGATAGTCACACTGCTGCTGTTTGAACGCTTGCCAGCCCTGTTGCACCAGTTCTTCAGTGGGGTTGGGAAACACTTCATTGAACATGGCATAAGGCAGCGCATGCTGCTGCATGGCGTTGAATAGGCTTTCCAGCAGGCCAAGCTCAACCAGTTGACCGTCTGTGACGATCAGCGCCTTACCCCATTGCTTCTGCGCCAGCAGCTTGACCATATCTTCAATGGCGCCGCAGCCGTGCAAACTGATTTTCGGTAATGCCAGCATGAAACTCATGATATTGCTCCTGAAATGAGAAACCGTTGTGATGCGCCCGCCGTAGCGGACGCAGGGCACCGATGTCTCAATCCTTGAGCGCGGCGGCCAGTGGCGTTACGCCGAAACGCTTGGCCAGCGCCGTCAGTTGGCTAGCGGAAATGGTTTGCTTCTTGCCACCCATCGACAGCACTTTCACCATGATCTCGGCCGATTTTTCTGCGGTGTCGATCAGGCCGAAAGCGTCGTCCAACGTTGGGCCAGAGCCGAAAATGCCGTGGAACGGCCACAGCACCAGGCTGTGTTCCTGCATCTGTTCGGCGGTCTGGGTGCCGATGCCGTCAGTACCCGGCACCATCCAGGGCACGATGCCGATGCCGTCTGGGAACACCACCAGGCACTCGGTGCTGCCTTCCCACAACAGGCGGGTGAAGCTGGCGTTGTCCAGTTCCTGCACAAAGCTCAGAGCGATCAGGTTGGTGGCATGGCAGTGCATGATGACGCGATCGCGGCCAGAGGTGACGTTCATACGCACGATGTGCGACTGGAAATGAGCCGCCAGTTCCGAGGTCGGAAAACCTCCCTGCGAAAGCCCCCAGTGGATGTGGTAGGCGGTGCCGTTGTGGTTCAGTTGTAACAGCACCAGATTCTCTTGCGGTGCCAACTGCACGTTGCGGAAGAACTTGCCTGAACCGGTGACCAGGAACCAGCAGTTGGCCAGCTCGGTTGCCGGTTGCGTCAGCTCTACGCAGCGCGGCTCGGCCACGAAGTCACTACGGAAAGGCTCAACATCTTCCGCCGAAAGCCGCAGGCTGACGTTGCCGCCGTTGCGCTCATCCCAGCCTTTGAGCCACATGTCGCTGGTGGCTTTGATCATGCCCTGGACGAACCAGGAAGAAACTATCTGTTGCATTGCGCTACCCTTAACGTTGGCTGAGGATCTGTTGTTCGTAATTGCGTACGTTGTTGAGCCAGCTGGCATCGGCCGGGACATCGTTACGCTGGCAGTAGGTTTCCCATACGGCTTGCCATGGCAGGCATTTCTGTTCTTCCAGCAGGGCCAGGCGGGCAGTGTAATCGCCGTTTTCTTCGATCTTGCGCAGCATCTCGGTTGGCTCCAGCAGCGCACGCAGCAGGGCTTTCTTCATGTTGCGGGTGCCGATCACCCAGGCTGCGATGCGGTTGATGGAGGCGTCGAAGAAGTCCAGGCCGATGTGTACGCGGTTTAACAGGTTGTTGCGCACGATCTCACCGGCAATCGCCTGCGTTTCGTCGTCCAGCAGCACCACGTGGTCGCTGTCCCAGCGTACCGGGCGGCTAACGTGCAGCAGCAGGCGCGGTACATACAGCATGGCGCTGGAGATCTTGTCGGAGATCACCTCAGTCGGGTGGAAGTGGCCCGCATCCAGACAGAGTGCGGTCTGGCGGCTGGTGGCATAGCCGAGATAAAACTCATTGGAACCCACGGTGTAGCTCTCTGCGCCAATCCCGAACAGCTTGCTTTCCACCGCGTCGATATGGTGTGCCGGGTTGAGTTTTTCGCTAATCACTTCGTCCAGCGCACTCAACAGACGTTGGCGCGGTGCCAGGCGATCGATCGGCGTATCTTTCATACCGTCCGGGATCCAGATGTTCATCACCGAAGGCGTACCGAGCTGTTCGCCAAAATAGGCAGAGACGCGTCGGCTAGCCTGGCAATGTTCAATCCAGAACTGACGGATATCCGGGTTGGCGTGTGACAGCGTAAAACCGTCGGCGCTCAGCGGGTGCGAGAAGCATGACGGGTTGAAATCCAGCCCCAACTGGTGCTGTTTGGCCCACTCCACCCAGTTTTTAAAATGGCGTGGTTCAATTTTGTTACGGGCGACTGGCGTATCAGACTCCAGATAGATCGCGTGCAGGTTCAGGCGTTTCGGGCCAGGGATCAGCGCCAGAGCCTGTTCCAGATCGGCCCGCAGCTCTTTGGCGTTGCGCGCTTTGCCCGGGTAGTTGCCGGTGGCCTGAATGCCGCCGGTCAGGGAGCCTTCCGGATTTTCGAACCCGGCCACGTCATCTCCTTGCCAGCAGTGCATTGACACTGGCAGGCTCTCCATAGCGCTGATAGCGGCTTCAACGTCCACGCCAACGGCAGCAAAGCGCTGTTTTGCCAGTTCCCAAGCTTGATCGATCGAGCTTTTCATATGCAAAGTTCCTTAGGTAATTGACTCAACGACTGAAATTGCGACCAGTGGGCGGCAAAGTCTGGATTGTCGCGAGGGGTAAAGTGTTGTAGTGGGAAGTTCTGTGCCACGATGCGGCGGAATTGCCCAATGTCGCTGACGGCGTCCAGGGCCATCAACTGGCAGCCGACGTTGCCCAGGGTTGAGGCTTCGATAGGCCCGGCGCTGATGGCCAGCCCGCAGGCATCGGCACACAGCTGATTAAGAAAATGGTTCTGGCTGCCGCCGCCGACGATATGCAGATGGCTGAGCGGGCGGCCGTGCATCGTCGCCAACTCCTGTGCGACCTGGCGGTAGAGCATGGCGAGGCTGTCGAAGATGCAGCGCACCAATTCGGCTGCGGTTTCCGGCACCGGCATCCCGCGTTCGCGGCAGCTGTCCTGAATGGTTTGGCACATGTTGACCGGGTTGATAAAGCGATCGTCATTGGGATTAACCAATGAACGGCAGGCTGGCTGTTGGGCCGCCTGAGCGATCAGGGCTGGCAGATCGCTGATGTTCAATTCCCGAGTGGCGCGTTGCAGCAGCCACAGGCCCATGATGTTTTTCAGCACCCGATAGCCCGTTGCGCCGCCCTCATTGGTAATATTGGCTGCCAATGACGCCGGATTAACCACCGGGATTGGGCTTTCAATGCCCATCAGCGACCAGGTGCCGGAGCTGAGATAGGCGGCATTGGCATCTTGCAATGGCGTAGCAAGAACTGCGCTGGCGGTGTCGTGCGTTGCTACGGCAATCACCGGGATCTGCTGGCCGCTGGGGCTGGTCCAATAGCCTACGCGGTTGCCCGGAGGCGTCGGTTTGCCAAACCAGCTGGCAGGTACCCCGGCCCAGGCCAACAGTTCCTCATCCCATTGATCGCTTTCAATATTCAGGAGTTGGGTGGTGCTGGCATTGGTGTATTCCCAGTTCAGCTTCCCCGTCAGGCGAAAGTGCAGGTAATCCGGGATCAGCAGCAGGTGAGCCACGCGATCTACCAGCTCTGGCTGCTGTTCACGCAGGGCACGCAGCTGGTACAGCGTATTGAAAGGCAGGAATTGAATGCCGGTGCGTTGATAGATATTGCTGCGGCCCAAATCATGCTGGGCTGTTGCCATCAGCCCCTGAGTACGGGCATCTCGGTAGGAAACGGCCTGGCCGACCCGCTCACCTTGCGCATCCAGCAGTACAAAATCGACGCCCCAGGTATCTATGCCGATGCTATCAAGGCGAATACCTTCGGCATCAAGCTGCGCTAGTGCCTGGCGGATATTGCCTTCCAGCGCATCCAGGTCCCAGCAGTCTTGCCCGGCCCGGTGCTGCAAACGGTTGGTGAAGCGGCTGACTTCACGCAGCTGGAGTTGCTGCTGTTGCGGTTGATAGCTCGCCAGCATCACTCGTCCACTGGAGGCTCCAAGGTCGATGGCGACAGTATTGCGAATAGTCATGAGAGAAAGCCCGTGATTGCTTGATGCGAGCAGTGTAGGAAGTTGCCGTTGCCCGGGCCTTCTCGCCACTGCCAACGCCAGAGGGGGATTGGCAAAATGGCAAAGGTAAAGGTGAAGTAGCTCACAGTTTGCGACTCGGGCCGATTTTTGCCCGGTTGTGACCTTGTACGCATTTCTCAACATTGCTACGGCTTTCTTAAAAAACGCGCAGCTTTAGCGCGCTTTTCGGTCAAAACCTTAAGGTTTGTTGCCGGGCGCTTCTCTTACTATCGATTACCGACGTTGCGCGGTAATCCCGCCGCGCCAAAGCTCCGGGGGGCAAGATGAACCTATTGCACAGTAGTGATTTTTTCCCTTCCTGCAGCGCGCCCGTGGTGATCGAACCCCGCGAGCCGCAGCAGGCTTTTCCAGAACATCATCATGATTTTTACGAAATTGTGATTGTCGAACAGGGGGCGGGGGTGCATGTGTTTAATGGCAACCCCTATACCCTTAACAGCGGTTGCGTCTGTTTTGTGCGCGATCACGATCGCCACCTGTTTGAACAGACCGACGGCCTGATCCTGACCAATATTCTGTTCCGGGCGCCGGACGCCTTCCGCTTTGTCTCCGGCGTGGAGCAGTTCCTGCCGCGCGAGGCCGATGGCGTATACCCGGCCCATTGGCGCATCAGCCAGCAGGTATTGCAACAGGTCAAGGGGTTGATTGCGCAGCTCGCGGCGGCACCTGCAGGTGAGCGGCCAGAAGAGATAGCGCTGCATGAAAGCGTATTTATGCAGCTGTTGGTGCAGCTGTGGCAGGGCTGTCTGGCTCGGCAGGGGGACGATCAGGAGGGGCGTTTGCATCAGCTGTTGGACTGGCTACAGGGCCACTATGCTGAATCGATCGAATGGTCCGAGCTGGCCGATCGCTTCGCCATTCCGCTGCGTACGCTGCACCGGCAACTGAAACAGCACACCAACATGACGCCACAGCGCTACCTGACCCACCTGCGTTTGCTACAGGCGCGCCATATGCTGTGCCACAGCGATAGCAGCATCACTGATATCGCTTTTCGCTGTGGTTTCGGCGACAGCAACCATTTTTCGACCCTGTTCAAGCGTGAGTTTACCTGCCCACCCCGTGCGTTACGTGGCATGCGCTAGCGGCGTGAAAATCACGACTGCATCAATTTTCCTCGCCGCGTGTTCGGCAATAATGCCCAGTCGTGCCAACTAGGAAAGGTGTGAGATGAGGGAGACATTACTGTTAGAGAGCCGCGATTACCTGCCCTCTGTACAGATGCCGGTGGCCGTGGCGGAGCGCTATCCCCAGATGGGATTTGCCACGCATACTCACCAGTTTTGTGAGATTGTGATCGTCTGGCGTGGCAATGGCCTGCACGTGCTGAACGATCGCCCTTACCGGATCACCTGCGGGGATATTTTTTATATTCGTGCCAGCGATTGCCATAGCTACGAGTCGGTACACGATCTGGTGCTGGATAACGTCATCTATTGCCCGGAGCGTCTGCGGTTGAATGCCCAGTGGGAAAGCCTGCTGCCGCCGTTTGATACCTCCAGCGAGAGCTACTGGCGACTCTCTACCCAAGGTATGGCGCAGGCCCGGCCGATTATCGCCCAGCTTTCGCAGGAGAGCCGTAAAACCGATTCGTTATCGATCCAGTTGACGGAGGCTTTGTTGCTGCAATTGGCGATCGTGCTCAAACGCTATCGTTATGCGGTGGATTGCGTGCACATGTTGCCGGACGGGGAACAGTTGGATTTGTTGATGGCGGCGTTGCAGAGCGGCATCGACGGCGACTTTGATCTGCCGGCATTTTGCCAGCAGCATCAGTTGACCGAGCGGGCGTTGAAGCTGTTGTTCCGCCAGCAAACCGGCATGACCATCAACCACTATCTGCGCCAGATCCGTTTATGCCAGGCCAAGCGTCTGCTACGCCGCAGCGAATACCGCATCAGCGATATTGCCGCCCGATGCGGCTTTGAAGACAGTAACTATTTTTCCGTGGTGTTCACGCGCGAGGCCGGAATGACCCCGCGCGAGTATCGCCAACGGTTTATCGCCTAGGGTTAGGCGATCCGGTTTGTGCGGATGTGCAGTACCTGAGCAAGTTTTTCCAGCCGATCGCCCTGGTGGCCAATGCCGATAGCACAATGGTGGGCAGGGCCAGCCAATGACCACTCACGGGTAAAGGTTCTGGCATCCAGGCTGAAACGGTAGCGGCTGTTGGTATTGCCGATATCCAACGTTTCCCCCGGCACCGAAAGCCCCTCGGCATACTGCAACACGACGTCGCCGTTACGTTCCTCAACCACAGACAAGAAGGTAACTGGGCCGTTCTTCACCGACATCTGAATCGAAACGCCACATCCCGGCTTGCCGTGATACACCGGCAGCGGCACCAGGCGTACATCACCCTCTGCCATCAGCGGGTGCGCAGGCCCATCGTGGCCCCATAGCACAGCGTCATCCTCGAATTCGATGCCGTAAGGTTCAGAGAAGGATCCACCCGCTCCCAGCAGGGCGAAAATTTTCATGGCGATCGCGTTTTTGACTTCGTACTCACCTGCGATCGGGATGCCTTTTTGGGTCAGCAGGGTGTTACCTGCAATCACCGACGTAACGATATTCTCGTAATCATTGCCGTTTTGCCCTTCGTAGTAATAGGCCATTGCGCCTAGCCCATGCCGTTCTACCAGCCGATCCAGCGCGCAGGCGGTATGCGCAGCGCGTTGCAATTCGGCCTCTGAACAGAGCTCGTCCACCACAAAGACGCTGTGCATTTCATCCCGCTTATGCTGGATTTGCGCTGTGGTACTTTGTTGGCGCAGAGCGTTCAGCTCGCACATTTCCAGCGGTTTGAAACGTACACCAAGCCGGGCGGAAAGGTTGGTCAGGTTACTGTAGACGTCGATCATCCCGGCGTAATAGTGGCCGAGCAGGCCGATTTGTGTGGTGCGTAACGCATTACGCAACGCGAAAGCGGTCAGCCAGTTGTCCAATTCCTGCCAGACCTGCGGATCGCCCTGTAATGCCCCCACCAGCAGTTGGTACTCGATCCCGGCGCGATTAAACACGTTGGCCAATTCGGGAGCGCTACACGCCTGGCAATGGGCAAGCCATTCGCCGGTGCGATCGCCGCGATCTGCCATGGCGCGAATTTTCTGGTAGGGCAAACCGGCTTCTGGTTGCAAGGCCAATACCAACACCGGTTTACCCAAGGCTTGCACCAGCGGCAATACGGTGGCACTAAGCGCGTAGGTGCTGATGTAAAGCACCACCACGTCTACCGGCTGGTGGCGAGCCTCTGCCAGCAATGCATCGGCGGCAGCGACCGAATCCACCAGCCCGCCACGCTGAACCAGGTGGCCGTTGGAAAGGCGTTCGGCGATCTGTTCGAGGTAACCTTCCAGGCGGTGCTTAAGGCCGCTAAACTGCGGCCAGTAAGTGTCAAGCCCGATACCAAACAGCAAGATATTCAAACGGCTGTTCATTTTTTGCTCCTCAAGAAGCCATGCCTAGGCCAACGATGTTGGCAGCCAAGATAATCACCAGACAACCGAGGCACAGTACCGCCACCGGCTTTCTGGTCCCGCATTTCCACTCTTTCAGCAGTAGCCCGACGATGCCGCCGCACAGCACGTAGAAGCTCATGTGCAGCATCCAGCTCATGTAGTCGTATTGGGCTGGGATCTTGGCGTGGCCCCAGGCGTAGAAGAAGAATTGCAGATACCACATCAGCCCGGCCAGCATCGAGAACAGCACGTTAGCGACCAGCAGTTTTTTCGGCAGCGAGAAATCTGCTTTCACCGAGATATTTTTCAAGGTGGCCAGGCGGATCAGGCAGTAGCCCAGGTTGATCAGCGCGCCGCCGCCCATAATTACTACATAGCTTGGCAGGGCAACATACAACGGATCGATGCCCAGTGCTCCGGCGGCTTCATGCATCGGTTTGGCCGCGTCCATGGCGAAGGACATCCCGGCGGAGAAAATGCCGCACATCACCGCCAGCGTCAGCCCCTTCTTGAGGTTGAACTCTTCAGCACGAATGCCCATAGCCCGTTCTTTCAGCAGGCCCGCGTAGCTGACGATCACCACGCCGATCAGCGCAACAAACACGCCCACAAGCGACATGCGACCACCGGCGGTGCCGAACAGAAGTTCGAAGCGGCCCTGCAACAGTGGCGTCATCAATGTGCCAATGATCAACGTGATACCGATGGCGATACCAATTCCCATCGACATCCCGAGATAGCGCATGGTCAGGCCATAGTTGATATTTCCGATCCCCCACATGGCGCCAAACAGGAACACCGGCAGCAGGGTGGCGGCGCTGAATGAACCGTAATACTGCCAAAAATCGGGCAGCAGCATATAGCTGATGGCCCAAGGCAGGATCAGCCAGGAAACGAAACCGCCGATCGACCACATGGTTTCCCAAGACCAGTTTTTGACCTGTTTGAATGGCGCGTAGAAGCAGGCCGCACTGGCCGCCCCGACCAGGTGCCAGAGTATCCCTAGCAGAATGGCGTTGTTCATCTTGTTATCCTTGTTGTTGTTGGCGTGGTGACGTAGAGCGCAGAGACCACGGATGAACAGGGAGTCTAAAGAGACACTAGGGAAGGAACCTTCGGTTGGCTGCCGGTTGCCGGGAGAGCATGGCAAAATTCAGCGGGTGCGGGTGTTGACGATCACAAATTTGGCAGGGCGGCGATCGGGCGATGTCTGGCTGGCAGGCGATCGCCCAATAGGGATTACTCTTTAAGCAGCGCGCCCGCATAATCCAGTTGGCGCCAGGCTTCGTAAACCACCACCGAGACGGCATTGGATAGATTCATGCTGCGGCTTTGGGCCTGCATGGGAATACGGATCTTCTGCTGTGCGGGCAAAGCATCCAGAATGCTGGCGGGCAGGCCACGGGTTTCCGGGCCAAACAGCAGATAGTCGCCAGCCTGATAGCTGACGGCGCTATGTGCCGGTGTGCCTTTGGTGGTAAGGGCAAACAGCCGCTGTGGATTTTCGCTGGCGAGGAAGGCGGCATAGTCGGCATGGCGCTTGATGCAGGCAAATTCATGATAATCCAACCCGGCGCGGCGCAGGCGTTTGTCGTCCCACGGGAAGCCCAGAGGTTCGATCAGGTGCAGTTGGAAACCGGTGTTGGCGCACAGGCGAATGATGTTGCCGGTGTTCGGCGGAATTTCAGGTTCAAATAAAACGATATTCAGCATGTAAAAAGCCCCTCATGACGAGGGGCGCAGAATAGCAAAATCTTTGGGTGCTGGCGATTAACGCTGATGCAGCGGCAACCACAACACCAGACGCAGGCCACCCAGCGGGCTGTCTTCCGCTTTCACCCAGCCGCGATGCTGATTGACGGCGGATTCAACGATGGCCAAACCCAGCCCGGTGCCGCCGGATTGGCGATCGCGTGCTTCATCGGTGCGGTAGAACGGCCGGAAAATCTGTTCACGATCTTCTGGGCTGACGCCAGGGCCATCATCGTCCACCACGATGGTGATCCCCTGATTATCGGCGCTGAATGCCACCGCGATGCGCGTATTGGAATAACGTAGGGCATTACGCACGATATTCTCCAGCGCACTGTCCAGGGCACCTGCGTTGCCGTAAATCGTCCATGGGCCTGGAGGGGAGGTGACCTCCAGCTGTTTGCCCATTTGTTCGGCTTCGAAACTGGCGTTGTCCAGCACGTCGGCCCACAGTTCGTTGGCCTTCAGCAGTTCGCGCACCAGCTCGCTTTTCTGTTGGCCACGGGATAGCAACAGCAGATCGTTAATCATCGAATCCAGCCGTTGGGCTTCGGTTTCGATACGCGCCAGCTCATGGCCTTCACCGTGGCGGCGGCGCATCAGGGCGGTTGCCAGCTGTAGACGCGTTAACGGGGTGCGCAACTCGTGGGAGATATCGGAGATCAGCCGTTGCTGGGCCGTCATCATCCTTTCGAGCGCGCTGATCATCTGGTTGAAACTGGCCCCGGTGGCAAGAAATTCCTGCGGCCCGGCTTCAAGTTCAGGGTGTTGCTTAAGGTTGCCACGTGCTACATCATCGGCGGCGTTTTTCAACTTACGCGCCGGTTTGGCCAGGCTCCAGGCCAGCCACAGCAACAGCGGTGCACTGATTAACATGGTGACGATCAGCAGCAGCAACGGCCGGTCGAACATCAGGTTGATAAAATCGGACTGCGAGCTGTTGGCCGGGCGGATCAGGTACAGCTGGTAGTTGTCTTCACCATCGCGCACCGAGAACGGGCCAACCAGCTCAACGCGGCCATATTTTTTCTTTTGCGGCTGGTCGGAGTTGTCCGACTGGCCGATAAAGTTGCGCACGATCTGCATTTCGTTGCGCTGCGCGCCGATCACTCGCCCTTCGCTGGTCACCAACAACAGGCGTTGGCCCGGCGGTGCCCATTTTTCGATGGCGCGGAACAGGCGGCGCCACCACATCAGGTCGTTGGCCGGATCGTTTTGCAGTTCGGCTTCGACATGCTGTTCCAGCATCAACCCCTGCCGCTGTTCGCTTTCCAGCAACGTGGTCATTTGGCGGGAGTCGAGTTTGGGCACCATCAACACCAACATCAGCACCAGAGCCAATGTGAACCAGAAAATGGCGAAGATGCGTGCCGTCAAGCTGTTGATCATGCTGCAGATACCATCAAATAGCCCCGTCCGCGCAGGGTTTTGAACCAAGGATGCCCATCTTTGCGGTCCGGCAGTTTGCGCCGCAGGTTGGAGATATGCATATCAATGGCGCGATCGAACGGCGTCAGGCGTTTGCCCAGCACTTCCTGGCTGAGAAGTTCACGGGAAACTACCTGGCCGAGATGCTGTGCCAGCAGATATAGCAGGGTAAATTCGGTACCCGTCAGATCCAGCACTTGCCCGTCGAAGCTGGCTTCCTGGCGGCCGGGGTTCAGCTGCAGGCCGTCAACGTCCAGCGTAGGTGCGCTGGTATCCACATTCTGCTGCTGTTCGCTCCAGTTGGAACGGCGCAGAATGGCCCGGATGCGGGCAACCAGTTCGCGATCGTTAAAGGGTTTTGCCAGGTAGTCGTCCGCACCCAGTTCCAGGCCAAGTACCCGGTCCAATTCGCTGCCGCGAGCGGTTAGCATGATCACCGGCGTCTGGTGGTGCTGACGCAATTCTTTCAGCGTATCGATACCGTTTTTCTTCGGCATCATGATATCGAGCAACAGCAGATCGATGGAGCTGTCCAGTAACGACAACGCCTGTTCACCGTCGTGAGCCACGACGATGTTAAAGCCTTCCATTTCAAGCAGTTCTTTCAGTAGCGAGGTGAGCTCGCGGTCGTCGTCAACTAACAGAATTTTGTGCATATGTGATTTACCTCCTGACGCAAAATACGTCATCAACTGTTGCTATTCCATGACTTTACGTAGTTTTACATGCCCTGACGCATGTTTGCAGGTGCAGCGATACACTGCTCCTCGTTGATTCGCAAAGTGAGAAAGCTCGAGGAGTAAAAATGGTTAAGGTGACCGCAGTAGTTATGGCATCAATTTTGGCAATAGGTTCTACCGCTGCCTTTGCTGCTGATACTACACCGGAAACTGTCCAACCTCCTGCTAATGATGCACTGTTGAGAGCTCTTGGCCAGAATCACATGTTCGACGGCGTTCGCTTGACCGAACAGCAACGCCAGCAAATGCGCGATTTAATGCGCCAGGCCCGTTACGATCTGCCTGGTGTTAATGTAGACGAAGTGGAAACCATGCATAAGCTGGTCACCGCAGATAAATTTGATGAAGCCGCCGTGCAGGCCCAGGCGGAAAAGATGGCTCAGGAACAGGTTAAGCGCCAGGTCGAAATGGCCAGGGTACGCAACCAAATGTATAACCTGCTGACGCCAGAGCAAAAAAGTGTTTTAGACCAGAAGCATCAGCAGCGTGTGCAGTTGATGAAGCAACAGATTTCTGGTTTGCAGCAAACTTCTGCCCAGAAGTTGAGTATGACTGAGTAATCCCCTGTTTTTCCTTGCCATAGACACCATCCCTGTCTTCCCCCTCATGATGAGGGGGTTTTTTTTATCCCTTTAATACCCCGATTAAAAACTAAGCCTAAACAAGTCCTGCCGTTTTCCTGGCATGCATTAGAACAGTTAATGATAATTATGAATTCATGTTGAAATCAGTGTGTTAATTCAGCAAACTGTTAGTGTTGCTTAAGCAATTACTGTCAAAATAAAAGGATTATACACATGTCAAACATGGTTTTTTGCCGAGGATGTGGTAAAGAAATACATGAAACTGCAAGATCATGCCCCAGCTGTGGTGCTACTCAAGGCGTAGTTGGAGAGAAAAGTCGAGTGGCCGCTGCACTCTTGGCGTTTTTTCTCGGAGGCTTTGGCGTACATAAGTTTTATCTGGGTAAGATTGGGCAAGGTTTCTTATATCTGATTTTTTGCTGGACGTTCATTCCGTCAATTATCGCCTTCATCGAATTCATTATTTACCTTTGTAATTCCGATGAAGAGTTTGCTAGAAAATATGGCTAACGGCCATATGCCGCCAGTCTGACAATTTTGCCACAATGGGTAGGGCCGAACATGTGCGATCCCTACCAGCTCAGCAACGTTGCCATTTTGTCACCAATCTGCGCCACGCCAGTTCCTATGGGCTGGCTTTTTTTACCCTCCATTCCGTTATACTGAAGCCCATAAACTTTGGTTGGGGTTTTTTATGGAACAGCAATATGCGCGGCTGGTGCAGTCCGCTGCTTTAGCCGCCACCGGAATGGCTTCCGTTCTACTGTTGATCAAGATCGTTGCCTGGTATCTCACCGGATCGGTCAGCCTATTGGCGGCTTTGGTGGATTCGTTGGTGGATATTGCCGCATCGTTAACCAACCTGCTGGTGGTGCGCTACTCGTTGCAGCCGGCTGATGAAGAGCACACCTTTGGCCATGGCAAGGCCGAGTCGCTGGCGGCGCTGGCGCAAAGCATGTTTATCTCCGGTTCTGCCCTGTTCCTGTTCTTGACCGGCTTCCAGCATCTGTATTCCCCGCAGCCCCTTAATTCGCCGGGTATAGGGGTAGCCGTGACTATCATTGCGTTGATTAGCACTCTCATCCTGGTGACCTATCAGCGCTGGGTAGTCAGAAAAACGCGCAGCCAGGCGGTACGGGCCGATATGCTGCATTATCAGTCAGATGTGATGATGAATGGTGCTATTTTGATAGCACTTGGGCTAAGCTGGTATGGATTTCACCGTGCGGACGCGCTGTTTGCCCTGGGTATTGGGGTTTATATTCTCTATAGCGCGCTGCGTATGGGGTACGAGGCTGTGCAGTCCCTGCTGGATCGCGCCTTGCCGGATGAAGAGCGTCAGGCAATTATCGATGTGGTATCGTCTTGGCCGGGTGTGAAAGGTGCGCACGATCTGCGTACGCGGCAGTCTGGGCCAACGCGGTTTATCCAGTTGCATCTGGAAATGGAAGACACCCTGCCGTTGATGCAGGCGCATATTCTGGCAGAACAGGTGGAGCAGGCATTGTTGCATCGTTTCCCTGGGGCCGACGTGATTATTCACCAAGATCCCTGTTCTGTTGTTCCGCAGGGCCGACAGGGGCATTGGGAACTATAATCAACTGACATGGGTCAATGTTGGGTGGATTGAGAAATCACGGTGTTAGCACGCCGTGCCATGTGAAGTTTTTTCCTTGATGTTGCGTGACCTGAATCAATTCAGCTGGGTGTTTTTGTTATAATATCCAGCAATAAAAGCCGTAAAGCTGGTTTTGCGCCGTTGGAGAGATACCCGGTGAGTCGGCGAATACAGAATTCTTAAGAAATTGCATCTACAGTTCAGAGGTAGTCATGATCAAGAAAATCGGTGTACTGACGAGTGGCGGTGACGCCCCAGGTATGAACGCTGCCATTCGTGGCGTTGTGCGTGCCGCGCTCACAGAAGGTCTGGAAGTATTTGGTATTTACGATGGCTACCTTGGTTTGTACGAAGATCGCATGGAGCAATTAGACCGCTACAGCGTGTCTGATATGATCAACCGCGGTGGCACCTTCCTGGGTTCTGCGCGTTTTCCAGAGTTCAGGGATGACAGCGTGCGCGCCAAGGCGATTGAAAATCTGAAAAACCGCGGCATTGATGCGCTGGTGGTCATCGGCGGTGACGGTTCCTACATGGGGGCAAAGCGCCTGACCGAAGAGGGTTTCCCTTGCATCGGTTTACCTGGCACCATCGATAACGACGTTGCAGGTACCGACTACACCATCGGCTACTTCACCGCATTGGAAACCGTGGTGGAAGCCATTGACCGCCTGCGCGATACCTCTTCATCACACCAACGTATCTCTATCGTGGAAGTGATGGGGCGTTACTGTGGCGACCTGACCCTGGCGGCGGCCATTGCCGGTGGTTGTGAATTTATCGTCCTGCCGGAAATCGAATTCAGCCGTGACGACCTGGTTGACGAAATCAAAGCCGGTATCGCCAAAGGTAAAAAGCATGCCATCGTGGCGATCACCGAGCATATCTGTGATATCGACGAACTGGCACGCCATATCGAGCAGGAAACCAAGCGTGAAACCCGTGCTACCGTATTGGGCCACATCCAGCGTGGTGGTTCACCGGTTGCCTACGACCGTATTCTGGCTTCCCGTATGGGCGCGTACTCCATCGACCTGCTGTTGCAAGGTTACGGTGGCCGCTGCGTAGGGATCCAGAACGAGAAGATGGTGCACCACGACATCGTTGACGCGATCGAAAACATGAAGCGTCCGTTCAAGGGTGACTGGTTGGAAACGGCGAAAAAGCTGTACTAATCCAGCTTGAACGCCGCGAAATAGCCTCCTTTGTTGGGGGCTTTTTTTTATCGGTAGCCGCTATATTCCAGAATGGTCTAGTACAACATTTTTTATTCTTTAATTGTGAGGGAAGTTTCTGGCAGGCTTTGATGCTAAATCAACCGCTTGAGGTTGCGTCATTTTCTGGGGGAACGGCAATGCAAAAATGGGGTGTGGGTCTGACTTTACTGCTGTTGGCATCGGGTGCCATGGCGAAAGATATTCAACTGCTGAACGTCTCATACGATCCTACGCGTGAGTTCTACCAGGAATATAACACGGCGTTTGGTAAGTATTGGCAGCAGCAGACTGGCGATAAGGTTACCGTGCGTCAGTCACACGGCGGTTCCGGCAAGCAGGCGACCTCGGTGATTAACGGCATCGAAGCGGATGTGGTCACGCTGGCGTTGGCATACGACGTGGACGCCATTGCCGAACGAGGTCGTATTGATAAAGCGTGGATCAAGCGCCTGCCAGACAACTCGGCACCTTACACCTCGACCATCGTATTCCTGGTGCGTAAGGACAATCCAAAACAGATCCATGATTGGGCTGACCTGGTGAAGCCCGGCGTGTCGGTTATTACACCGAACCCGAAAACCTCTGGCGGTGCCCGTTGGAACTATCTCGCCGCATGGGGCTATGCTCTGCATAAGAACGGTGGCGACCAAGCCAAGGCTCAGGAGTTCGTCAAAGAGCTGTACCGCAATGTGGAAGTGTTGGATTCCGGCGCTCGTGGCGCAACCAATACCTTCGTTGAGCGCGGTATCGGTGATGTGCTGATCGCTTGGGAAAACGAAGCCTTGCTGGCAGAGAAAGAGCTGGGCAAAGACAAGTTTGAAATCATCACCCCGAGCGAATCCATTCTGGCCGAACCGACGGTATCGGTGGTGGATAAGGTCGTTGATAAGCGCGGCACCCGTGACGTGGCCACGGCTTACCTGAAGTATCTGTATTCACCGGAAGGCCAGACCATTGCGGCCAACAACTATTACCGTCCGCGTGATGCAGCCGTTGCAGCCAAATTCGCCGAGCAGTTTCCAAAACTGAAGCTGTTCACCGTGGATGATACTTTTGGCGGCTGGACTGAAGCGCAGAAGGTGCACTTTGCCACCGGCGGGATCTTTGACGAAATCAGCAAGCGCTGATCGCTAATCCACAGCAATAAAAACTGGTTCGCCTGGACCAAAGCCCTGACTGTAAGGTTAGGGCTTTGAACATTATTCATTGCCGATTTCCCTTATTCGTTCAATAACCGGATTAACATCGTTGCTTACGTACTCCATAGTGCTTAGGTAAATAATATTTTCTTTATCAAATCCATTCCGATAGAACTGAAAGCGTAAGCCGGGTGCGCAAACCAATAATTGAGCTTTTTGCTCTATAAGTTTCTCGATGTTTGACTCCGTGTCATCCTGCTCAACAAGCCAGTTGAGATCCTCTTTGTCTAGCCGTTCTTGTAGGGCGGTAATGTATTTGTCTTCCTGGTAAAACCCGAATAAACCTCCACCGGCACCTTGTAACGGTGAGCGACCCAAGGTAGGGCTAGATCTATAAATAAAGTAAATTTTTTTACGTGCCATTATTATCCCCATGAATTATAGATAGTTACTGCGCACCACCTTGAATGATATTGAGATTTATTATCAATATTAACGTGGAAATGCATCTAAAAATCATGGTGTCAGGCCATAAATGTGATCTACAACCACCCTTAATGAATTCCTTTGCGTGTTTTAGGGGATTGTTGCTGACAATTAAAGAGATCAAAAAAACCGGCTGGCGCCGGTTTCATACTATTGGACCCCGGAAAACCGGGGTTTTGTTATTTCAGGCCGGATAAAATCAGGCTTTTTTCGCTTGGGCAGCGGCTTTGACGATCACGGCGAAAGCGTCAGCTTTCAGTGATGCGCCGCCAACCAGCGCGCCGTCGATGTCTGGCTGAGCAAACAGCTCTGCGGCGTTCTTATCGTTCACGGAGCCGCCGTACTGGATGATCACTTCGGCTGCTACCGCAGCATCTTGCTTGGCGATATGGTCACGGATAAATTTGTGCACTGCCTGAGCTTGCGCTGGGGTGGCAGATTTACCGGTACCGATAGCCCACACTGGCTCATAAGCGATGACGGTGCCTTTGAACGCTTCAGCGCCCTGGGTTTTCAGCACGGCGTCGATCTGGCGCGCACAAACTTCTTCGGTTTTACCCGCTTCGTTTTCTGCTTCGGTTTCACCGATGCACAGCACTGGGATCAGGCCAGCGGCTTTCAGCACGGCAAATTTCTCTGCGATCGCTGCGTCGGTTTCTTTGTGATAGGTACGGCGCTCTGAGTGGCCGATGATGATGTATTCAGCACCTACATCTTTGAGCATGGTGGCAGAAACTTCACCGGTGAAGGCGCCAGACAGGTTGATGTCGACGTTCTGTGCGCCCAGAGCGATGCGGCTGCCACCCAGTTCGTGCTTGGCCAGATCCAGATACATGACTGGAGGTGCGATGGCAACGCCACAACCGTCAACGCTGCTCAGTTCTTTACGCAAGGCGGCGATCAGTTCGTTAACCATGTGAACGCTGCCGTTAAGCTTCCAGTTACCCATTACTAATGGATGACGCATGTGTTTTCCTCCAAAAAGGGGACGCGAGAGTCTAAATGACAACTGCCGGACAGGCAGTTTACCTGCCCAACAGTATAGAGATGAATCAGTGCAAAGGCTTTGCTTTTTGTCATTAATTGCTGGGGTATCAGGGTTCAGATAGCGTTAGCTTAATCGGTTCAACGGCGAAGGTTACCCCCTTATCGCCGTTATCTGCCACCACATAGCGTATTGCCCCGACCTGTTGCTGGTAGAAGTAGGAGCCTTTGCCTTTTTCCAGCAGGTTGTTCACCTTGATGATGCTTTCTTCCACGGTGAGTGCCGGTTCAAACTGGCGGCTCAGGGCCGCCATGTAGTTTACCGCGATGGCTTTGGCCGCTTTTTCTTCGCCATCCTGCAACAGCAAATGGGTAATTTGCATGGTTTTAATCTTACCGGTGCCCTTTTCCAGCGCGGTAGAGGCGTACAGGTTTTCGTTAATCTTACTGGCCGCGCGGGTCAGCAAAGGAGAGTCATCCTCTCTGGAGGGGACGACGCGAAACTCACCAATCGGCAACGTTGGGTTGTCGCGGTTGTACTTTTCGCGAAATTGTACCACCGTCAGATCGAAGGTGGGCGCGCCAGCCAGCAAGTAGGGGGCGTTCGTCGGGGCTTCGGTAGGCGTATCCGTTGGGTCGGCCCAAGCACTGCCGATGGGGGAGCACAGGCAGGCTATAACGATGATTTTTTTCAGCATGGTATACGGCATCGGTAACAAAGATGACTCCGATTAAAACGATAACCCGGGGGAATTGTCAAAAATTCCGCGTGATTGTCGTTTGCTGACGTAAGGCGGTGCGATGGTCTGCGCTTTGCCGGGGCTAGCTCAACCCGGTATGGCCTATGTTACACTGCGGCGCAGAATATGGGCAGGCCAAGAGTGCATGAATCGATGAGCTTACAGCAATGGTGTTTTTCCTTTAAGGGCCGCATTGGGCGGCGCGACTTCTGGATCTGGATGGCTGTCTGGGTGGTGCTGATGGCGGTGGCTTTTCTGCTTGCCAACTACGAGGTGGTAGCGATCCAGACCATCGCCTTTTGCATTGTGGCGCTGCTGTGGCCAACGGCGGCGGTGCTGGTCAAGCGCCTGCACGATCGGAATAAAAAGGGCTGGTGGGCGTTGCTGTTGATCCTGGCGTGGATATTGGCGGCCGGTAACTGGCAGATGTTGGCACCGGTCTGGCAGTGGGGCGTGGGGCGTTTTATTCCGACGCTGATTGTGGTGATGATGGCGATCGATCTGGGGGCTTTTCTTGGCACTCCTGGGGATAACCGATTCGGGCCAGAGGCCGAACCGGTAAAATTCCGCTGAACTACCAGTAATGCTCGCTGGTGATATGGCCCGGCTTGCGGCGCAGATGTTTGCGCATCTGGTACTTCTCTTTCAGCGTTTGCTGGGTATCTCGCACCATTTGCGGGTTGCCGCACAGCATCACATGGCTGGTTTCGGCATCCAGGGTCAAACCAACTGCCGCTTCCAGCCGCCCGTCCTCCAGCAGAGCCGGAACGCGCCCGGTCAATGAGCCAGCCACCTCTTCGCGGCTGACCACGGTTTGAATGCGTAGTTTGCCGTTAAAACGCTGTTGCAGCTGCTGCATCAGCGGCAGGTAGCTGAGATCCCGGGCAAATCGTGCGGCGTGCACCAGTACCAGGTTGTTGAAGCGATCCAGATCCTTGCCTTCTTGCAGGATCGACAGATAAGGGCCGATGGCGGTGCCGGTCGCCAGCATCCATAAGGTGTCGCAGTCTGGTACTTCTTCGAGCACAAAGAATCCGGCGGCTTCTTTGGTGACCATCACCTCCGCTCCGGGCTGCAACTGATGGAGGCTTGGGCTGAGTTTTCCTTCCGGCACTGTGACCAGATAAAACTCCAGGTTAGGATCGCTGGGGGCATTAACGTAAGAATAGGCGCGCTGAACGCGCTCGCCGTCTATTTCCAGTGACAGCTTGGCAAACTGCCCGGCGGTGAAACTGTCGATCGGGGCATTGACGGTGATGCTGAACAAGCCATCGGTCCAATGTTGTACCCCTGTCACTTTGCCATTAACCCATTCAGCCATACTTTTAACGCTCCCGTGGTCGGATCAAATAAGCACAATGTCGTGAGCCGGAGATGGCATGCGCGGTACGTTCTATCCGGTAGCTTTTACCTAACAGGCGATGGAACAGCTGCAGTTCGGAGTTGCACAGGTTGCTGCAAGTATGGGCCGCCACGCCGATCGGACAGTGGTTTTCCACCAGCAACATCCCCTGGGGGCTTTCCAAGAGTTCCGCCATATAGCCATCGCGCTGGCGCAGGCTAACCAGGCGGTTGAGCCTGCCGAGATGGTTGTCTTCCTCTGCCAGCTCATCGGCATACCGGTGATAAAGTTTATCTTCCCGTGCACGGATCAGCTTATCTATGCCCTCGGCACCGAACAGCTCATGTGCAGACTCCAGCAGGATAGCCGAAAGCCGATCGTGCCCGTCGGCAAACTGGGCATGGCCCTGCTGGGTCAGCGACCAGTAACGCGTCGGGCGGCCTACTTTGGCGCGCGTTTCCTCGTAGCAAACCAGCTCACGTTGTTCAAGGGATTGCAGATGCTGCCGGATCCCCATCGGCGTGATTTCCAGCCGCTCTGCCAGCATTTTGGCAGAATGAGGACCCAAGGTTTTTAACTGCAATAAAATCAGCTCTGGTGTTTTCATAAAACCCAAATCCCTGTGGCGGTATCTTATTTCAAGTTGATGGAAATAATTATCGATTAAGTGCTAAAGCCAGACCCCTGCAAGTTTATCATTTTTAACTCTTTCCCGTTATGCCTACTGATACGTACAGTTTCATTTACGAGACTGGTAGCGATAGGTGCCAGTGTGATGGCGATCTATATTTGCCTGAAACTCGCTAAAAAAATCAGATTTGTTAGCTTATGCGTCGCTGAGAAGCTGCTCTGTGGTTCCCCCTGGGGTATTGGGCGGGGTTGAGTGTCGCAATACTGAATAAGTTTATGAAGATAATGAGAAAAGTTGAGAACTTCCACCTGCTGGTGATGCTGATCCTGCTGGTTGCCGTCGGTCAGATGGCACAAACCATTTATGTACCTATTATCGCCGATATTGCCCGCGATCTCTCTGTGCCCTCCGGCTCCGTGCAGCGCGTTATGGCGGCTTATCTGTTGACCTACGGCTTCTCGCAATTGATCTACGGGCCGCTTTCCGATCGCATTGGCCGCCGTCCGGTGATCCTGGCTGGCATGATGATTTTCCTGCTCGGTGCCTTGGGCGCTTTGCTGGCCAACAGCCTATCGATGTTGGTGGCTGCCAGCGCGGTTCAAGGTATGGGCACCGGCGTGGCGGGCGTGATGGCCAGAACCATGCCGCGCGATCTGTATGCGGGGACGTCCCTGCGATATGCCAATAGCCTGCTGAATATGGGCATTCTGGTCAGCCCGCTGTTGGCTCCGGTGATTGGTGGGGGATTGGCGATGATGTTTGGCTGGCGGGCTTGTTATGGCTTCCTGCTGATGCTGTGCGCCAGTGTCGCGTTTGCCATGTTCCGCTGGTTGCCGGAAACCCGGCCGCAGCAGACGGAAAAACGCCGTATGTTCTCCAGCTTCCGCCAACTGCTGGCGGACGGCACTTTCAGCTGCTATCTGGTGATGTTGATCGGCGCTCTGGCCGGGATTGCCGTTTTTGAAGCCAGCTGTGGCGTGTTGATGGGGGGAGTATTGGGCCTGAGCGGTTTGACCGTCAGTATCCTGTTTATCCTGCCGATCCCGGCGGCGTTCTTTGGTGCCTGGTATGCCGGGCGTGACGGAAAAACCTTCCACAGCCTGATGTGGCATTCGGTGATCAGCTGCCTGTTGGCCGGGCTGATGATGTGGATCCCTGGCTGGTTCGGGGTGATGAATATCTGGACGCTGATCGTGCCTGCGGCGTTGTTCTTCTTCGGTGCCGGGATGCTATTCCCCTTGGCGACCACAGGTGCGATGGAGCCGTTCCCTTATCTGGCCGGGGCGGCGGGTGCCCTCGTAGGCGGGATGCAGAATATGGGGTCTGGCCTGGCAACCTGGCTGTCAGCCATGCTGCCGCAAACCGGGCAGTTCAGCCTTGGCTTGCTGATGTTTGCCATGGCGTTGCTGATTTTGCTGTGCTGGTGGCCGCTATCGAGCCGCATGCAGCATCAGGGACATACCGCCTGATAGAGACGGGGCGCGCTCTGCGCCCCTAAGCATTAAAGCAGGAATTCGTGCAGCGCTGCGTCTTTACGATCCAGATAGTGGGTCGAACGGATGCGGCGGATAGTGCGCGATTTGCCCCGGATCAACAGGGTTTCGGTGGTGGCCATATTGCCTTTGCGGCTGATGCCCTCCAGCAGATCGCCCTTGGTGATCCCGGTCGCGGCAAAGATCACGTTATCGTTGCGCGCCATTTCATCCAGCACCAACACCTTACCGGCTTCGATGCCCATTTCTTTACAGCGGGCCAACTCCTGCTCGCCGATACGGCGATTATCTTCGTTATCCCCTTTGACCTGATGACGAGCCAGCAGGCGGGCTTGCATATCGCCATCCAGCGCACGGATCACCGCAGCGGAAATCACGCCTTCCGGTGCGCCACCGATGCCGTACATCACATCCACTTCGCTTTCCGGCATACAGGTCAGGATCGACGCGGCGACATCACCGTCGGGAATCGCGAAAACCTTCACCCCGAGCTGCTGCATTTCTGCGATCACCGCATCGTGGCGCGGTTTAGCCAACGTGATCACCGTCAGCTCCGTCAGTGGCTTGCCTAGGCGGGCCGCGATGTTGTTCAGGTTGGTGGCGAGTGGCAAGTTGAGATCGATCACTCCACGCGCCTGCGGGCCGACGACCAGTTTTTCCATGTACATATCAGGAGCGTGCAGGAAGGTGCCGCGATCGCCTACCGCCAGGACCGCCAGTGCATTGGATTGCCCCATTGCGGTCATGCGCGTGCCTTCGATGGGATCGACGGCGATATCCACCGCATCGCCCAGTCCGGTGCCGACGTTTTCGCCGATATACAGCATCGGGGCTTCATCAATCTCACCTTCACCGATCACGATCCGGCCATCGATATCCACTCTGTTGAGCATAATGCGCATGGCATTGACGGCGGCACCGTCGGCGGCGTTTTTGTCACCACGCCCCAACCATTTATAACCCGCAAGAGCGGCGGCTTCGGTAACGCGGGAAAATTCGATGGCTAATTCACGTTTCATGGCAAACCTGTCAGTGAGAAAAGGGAAGAAAATATCGGCAAAGTTTACCACAGGGGGGAGGCGGCAGGGCGAGGCAAAAAAAACGCTGCCCGAAGGCAGCGCTGTGGCAGGGTAAACCGAATCAGTCGTGATCTTCCCAGGCTTGTGCACGAGCCACGGCCTTTTTCCAGCCGCTGTAACGGAAATTACGCTCGGTAGTTTCGATACCCGGACGGAATTCACGCTCGATGTTGGCTTTGCTCTTCACCTCATCCAGATCGCTCCAGTAGCCAATCGCCAGCCCGGCCAGATAGGCTGCGCCCAACGCCGTCACTTCACGCACCTCAGGACGCTCGACACGGGTGCCGAGGATATCGGACTGGAACTGCATCAGGAAGTTGTTGGCTACGGCACCACCGTCCACACGCAGCGATTGCAGGCGGGTATTGGCATCGGCCTGCATGGCATCCAGCACGTCGCGGGTCTGGTAGGCGATAGACTCCAGCGTGGCGCGGATGATGTGGTTGCTGTTGACGCCGCGGGTCAGGCCGAAGATGGCGCCACGGGCATACGGGTCCCAGTAGGGGGCACCCAGGCCAGTAAAGGCGGGCACTACGTAGACGCCATTGCTGTCTTTGACCTTGGTGGCGAAGTATTCGGAGTCGGCGGCATCGCTGATCAGTTTCAGCTCGTCGCGTAGCCACTGGATAGAGGCCCCACCAATAAACACCGCACCTTCCAGCGCATAGTTCACTTCCCCGCGTGGGCCGCAGGCGATGGTAGTCAGCAGGCCGTGGCTTGAGCGTACTGCCTCTTTGCCGGTATTCATCAACAGGAAGCAGCCGGTGCCGTAGGTGTTTTTCGCCATACCCGGCTGGACGCAGAGTTGACCATACAGCGCCGCCTGCTGGTCACCGGCGATCCCGGCGATAGGAATACGCGTCCCGCCTTTACCCCCGATGTTGGTCTGGCCATACACTTCGGAAGAAGGACGGACTTCTGGCAGCATGGCGCGTGGGATATCCAGCGCTTCCAGCATACGATCGTCCCAATCCAGCTCATGGATGTTGAACATCATGGTACGCGAGGCGTTGGTGTAGTCGGTCACGTGAACCCGCCCTTGGGTCATCTTCCACACCAACCAGGTGTCGACGGTACCGAACAGCAGTTCACCGCGCTTGGCACGTTCGCGCGCGCCTTCGACGTGGTCGAGGATCCATTTGACCTTGGTACCCGAGAAGTAAGGGTCAACCACCAGGCCGGTATTGTGGCGGATATACTCTTCCAGGCCATCACGCTTGAGTTTTTCACAGATGTCGGCGGTGCGACGGCACTGCCAGACGATCGCGTTATAAATCGGCTTCCCGGTCTCTTTTTCCCAGACGATGGTGGTTTCACGCTGGTTGGTAATGCCGATCCCGGCGATTTGGTCAGAACTGATATCGGCCTTGGCCAGCACTTCAACCAAGGTGGAACTTTGTGAGGACCAGATTTCCATCGGGTCGTGCTCTACCCAGCCGGCCTTCGGGTAGATCTGCGTAAATTCACGCTGTGAAACCGCAACAATATTGGCATCGTGATCGAGCACTACGGCACGTGAACTGGTGGTTCCCTGGTCGAGGGCGACAATGTATTTTTTTTCGGTTGTCATAATTTTGAGTCCTACTGTGGTTAACCGTTTAAAGCCGTGCCAATCACGCTTTACGTTGTTCTGGTTTAGGGGCGGGTTGCTCTTCCTCGAAGCAAACGTCACAAGGCAGATGGCGGCCGATCAGCGCGCGATAACCAAAGGCGCCCAAACCTGCACCGACGATAGGGCCGAAGATAGGCACCAGGAAGTAAGGGATGTCGCGAGCGCCGGTGAAAGCTACGTTGCCCCAGCCTGCCAGATAGGCGAACACTTTCGGGCCAAAGTCACGCGCCGGGTTCAGTGCAAAGCCGGTTAATGGTCCCATAGAGGCACCGATGACGGCAATCAGAATACCGATCAACAGCGGTGCCAACGGGCCACGTGGGATGCCGTTGCCGTCGTCGGTCAGCGCCAGGATCAGGCACATCAGGATGGCGGTGATCACGGTTTCTACCAGGAAGGCCTGGCCAACGGAGATATGCGCGTTGGGATACGTCGAGAAAATGCCGGCCAATTCGAGGCTTTCGTTGCTGCCGCGTACCATCTGGTGGGCGGCTTCAAAATCGAAGAACAGACTGTAATACAGCCCGTAGACCAGTGCTGCCGCGCAAAAGGCCCCCGCAATCTGCGCAACGATGTAAGGGAGTACTTTGCGTCCATCAAAGCAGGCGAACAGCCACAGCGCGAGTGTGACGGCCGGGTTCAGGTGAGCACCGGAAATGGCGGCGGTCAGATAGATGGCCATCGCCACCCCCAGGCCCCAAATGATGCTGATTTCCCATTGGCCGAAGCTGGCACCTGCCAGTTTCAGCGCTGCAACACAGCCTACACCAAAGAAAATCAACAGACCGGTGCCGAGGAATTCAGCGATGCACTGGCCTTTTAAGGTCGGACTGATGGTTTGGCTCATAATATTATTGTCCTGCAGACGACGGTTATAGGTTATCTAGGCTTGGCGCGTTGGCGTTTTGGCCTTGAGCTACAGAGTTTTTCTTCACGTCCTCTTATCGGTTGAGGATGTGATGTAAATTTATCGTTAACGAGCATAAACGAGAAATAGCGAAATCAAAATGTGTGTACTTCGTCATAAAATTGAGCGAATTCGCGTTGTTCGGTGTTCTTTCTGCGCCATAAAACGGTGATCTGACCAGTTATTTTGTCTCTATTTGTTAACAACCCTGCCGTTTGGCTGCGGCGACTTTCAGCTTTGACCGATAGCCAGGGTAGGAAAATTGCAACAGAGTGCGCGTTGGGTCGGTATGTTGCTAGACACTGGGGGGCTGGCTACTTACAATCGTTTTTATTGCGGGAAAGGTTTTATCGAAACAGGCGCTGGGCCTGTTGGTTACGCGAGCATATTCGCAGTCGCTGCAGCCAAGGTTGCGGCGCTACTTATGGATGTACGCCTTGCTATCATGAGGGGACTGAAGAATGTCATTTGAAGTATTTGAAAAACTGGAAGCAAAAGTTCAGCAGGCGATCGATACCATCACGCTGTTGCAGATGGAAATTGAAGAGCTGAAAGAGAAAAACAATTCCCTGTCTCAGGAAGTTCAGAGCGCTGCGGGTAACCACGAGTCACTGGTGCGTGAAAACCAGCAGCTGAAAGAAGAGCAGCACGTGTGGCAAGATCGCCTGCGCGCATTGCTGGGTAAAATGGAAGAAGTCTGATCCATTAGCACCAACGAAAAGGGCGCCTCAGGCGCCCTTTGTCATTTTCTGCGGTTACTCGATATCGAGCGGATCTTCAGAAAGGATGATGCCGGTGTTGTCGGCATACAGATGATCGCCAGAGAAGAAGGTCACACCGCCAAAATTAACGCGGATATCACTTTCGCCTATCGCTTCGCTGGTGGCGCCTACCGGGATTGCTGCCATCGCCTGAATGCCGATGTCCAGTTCTTCCAGATCGTCCACCTGGCGCACCGCACCGTAAACCACGATGCCTTCCCATTCGTTCTGAGTCGCCAGACGGGCCAGCTCCGCGTCGATCAGGGCACGGCGTACCGAGCCGCCGCCGTCGATCACTAACACGCGGCCACGGCCGTTTTCTTCGAGCAGTTCAAACAGCAGGCCGTTATCCTCGAAGCATTTCACCGTAGTGATTTGCCCGCCAAATGAAGTACGCCCGCCAAAGTTGGAGAACAGAGGCTCAACTACGTTGACCTCTTCCTGATAGATATCGCAAAGTTCGGAAGTATCGTATTTCATAGGATTTTACGTCTGTTTGCCGCTGGAATAACCAGTATATCCCTTTATTCGCCCCGTTGGCAAAATCATCAGTGCCAGGATGCGTTCTGGTACGCAAGTCTCAACTAACTGAGCACCACGCCAATCGCAAACAGCACGTTGGCGAGCAAGGCGGTCTTGACCATATGTTCCAGCATCGGACGCATACCGACGGCCGTAGGGTCACGTAAGACACGCATTCCGTGGCGATACAGAAACGGGATAGCCAGCACGAACAGCCAGCCCCATAGGCTGTGCAGGTTAAGCAGGGTAAACAGAGCAAAGCAGACCACGGCGGCGATCAGCAGCGCTGCGTGGTAATAGCGCGCATTCTGTGGGCCAAGGCGGACGGCCAGGGTATTTTTGCCGTTAGCGCGGTCACTTTCGATATCGCGCAGATTATTGATGTTCAACACCGCCGCCGCGAGCAGACCACAGGCGGTGGCTGGCAACATTACGACGCTATCGAAAGTGTGAGTCTGTAGATAGTAAGTGCCTGCCACGCTGAGCCAGCCGAAAAACACCAATACCGAAATATCGCCCAGCCCCAGATAACCGTAAGGTTTGGTGCCCACGGTGTAGGTAATGGCCGCCACAATCGCTAGCCCGCCCAGCACCAGGAAGCCCACCACATCGCTGGGTTTTTCACAGGCGACGGCGATTAACCAGCAACCGGAAATGGCGATCAGCACCACCGTCAGCATCAAGGCCCGTTTCATCTGGCTTTGGGTGATCATGCCCTTTTGCATGCCGCGCAACGGACCGATACGGTCTTCTTTATCGCTGCCTTTTACCGCATCACCGTAATCGTTGGCCAGGTTGGAGAGGATCTGCAGCAGACCTGCGGTCAGCAGAGCCAACAGCGCCACGCCGGGCTTCAGGCTGCCCTGCCAGGCGGCGATCGCCGAACCGACAACGATGGAGGCAAAGGCCAATGGCAGGGTTCGTGGTCGTAAACTTTCCAGCCAGGCTCTGGCCGGGGTGGTGGTGGTTGATGAGCTCATATTTCGCTTCAGTAAGTCAAAAGACGGTGTCCGCTAAAAATAAATGTGGGAGGCAATGCCTCCCACAAAGATAACTGACAGGACAGTGATAGAGCGATTATAGGATAAAACGACTCAGATCTTCATCCGCTACCAGTTCATCCAGATGATTGCGCACGTATTCGGCGTCAATTGTAATGGATTGGCCGCCAATTTCACTCGCATCGTACGAAATATCTTCCATCAGACGCTCCAGCACGGTATGCAAACGACGTGCGCCGATGTTTTCGGTGCTTTCGTTAACCTGCCAGGCGGCTTCAGCGATGCGGCGGATACCGTCAGCGGTGAAGTCGATGGTGACGCCTTCGGTGGCCATCAACGCTTTGTACTGCTCGGTAAGCGACGCGCTTGGCTCGGTCAGGATACGTTCAAAATCTTCCGTGGTCAGCGCTTGCAGCTCAACGCGGATTGGCAGGCGGCCTTGCAGTTCCGGGATCAGGTCGGAGGGGCTGGCAGTCTGGAACGCGCCGGAGGCGATAAACAGAATGTGATCGGTTTTCACCATGCCGTGCTTGGTTGATACCGTACAGCCTTCCACCAACGGCAGCAGGTCGCGCTGGACGCCCTCGCGGGACACGTCCGGGCCTGAACTCTGGCCGCTGCGCTTACAGATTTTGTCGATCTCATCGATAAACACGATACCGTGCTGCTCAACGGCTTCCACCGCCTGCTCTTTCAGCTCTTCCGGGTTTACCAGCTTGGCCGCTTCTTCTTCGATCAGTAGCTTGAAGGCTTCCTTGATCTTCACTTTACGCGGTTTCTGCTTCTGCCCACCGAGGTTCTGGAACATCGATTGCAGCTGGTTGGTCATCTCTTCCATACCCGGAGGAGCCATGATTTCCACGCCCATCGGGGCCGCAGCCAGATCGATTTCGATTTCTTTATCGTCCAGCTGACCTTCACGCAGTTTCTTGCGGAATGCCTGGCGAGCGGCAGAAGGTTCATTCTGCTCTTCTGCCTGGCCCCAGTTGTTCTTGGCCGGTGGGATCAGCACGTCAAGAATGCGTTCTTCTGCCATCTCTTCCGCACGGGTGCGGTTTTTCTCGATCGATTGCAGACGCACCATTTTCACGGCGGCATCGGTCAGATCGCGGATGATAGAGTCCACTTCTTTACCCACATAGCCCACTTCGGTGAACTTGGTGGCTTCTACCTTGATGAAGGGTGCGTTGGCCAGTTTAGCCAGACGACGGGCGATCTCGGTTTTACCGACGCCAGTTGGGCCAATCATCAGAATATTTTTTGGGGTCACTTCGTGACGCAGCATCTCGTTGAGCTGCATCCGGCGCCAGCGGTTGCGCAGGGCAATGGCGACAGCGCGTTTGGCTTTGTTTTGGCCAATGATGTAGCTGTCCAGTTCGCTGACGATCTCGCGCGGGGTCATTTCAGACATGGTATTCGATCCTTACGCTTTGGAAGGCAATTCTTCAATGGTGTGACAATGGTTGGTGTAAATACAGATGTCGCCAGCGATGGTCAGGGATTTCTCCACGATTTCGCGGGCGCTCATTTCGGTATTTTCCAACAGCGCGCGTGCGGCCGACTGGGCATAAGGGCCACCGGAGCCGATCGCAATCAAATCATTTTCTGGCTGGATCACGTCACCGTTACCGGTGATGATCAGCGAGGCATTCTCATCGGCTACAGCCAGCAGGGCTTCCAGCTTGCGCAGCATACGGTCGGTACGCCAGTCTTTTGCCAGCTCCACGGCCGCTTTCACCAGATGGCCCTGGTGCATCTCCAGCTTGCGCTCGAACAGTTCGAACAGGGTGAAAGCATCAGCGGTACCCCCGGCGAAACCGGCAATCACTTTATCGTTATACAGGCGACGGACTTTTTTGACGTTGCCCTTCATTACCGTGTTGCCCAGTGTGGCCTGGCCATCGCCACCGATCACTACCTGGCCGTTGCGGCGTACGCTTACAATTGTTGTCACGAGCAGACCCTCGTTGCGGACGGAAAGAAGTCCCCGCAGCCTCTGCGTTGGCAGAGACTACGAGGCATATTGAGACTATAGATGGGGGGAGATTGACGCTTTTCAACCCCCGACGGAGAGGGGAATGCAACTTGACATGCCAATGCCCTTCAGGCGCGACAGGGTTTTGTCTGCGGCGGCGCGGCTGCTGTATGGGCCGAGCATCACACGATTCCAGCCACCGCCTGCGGTGACCCGGCTTTCAACCCCTTCAAACGCCAGCTGTGCCCGTACCGACTCGGCCTGATCGGCTGCGCGGAACGAACCACATTGCACCATCCACTTCTGCTTCGACTCAGGTTTGGTTTCCGGCTTGGCCGCTTCCGTTTTTACTTCTTGTTTCACTTCTGGCTGACGGGTCTGCACTGGCGGAGTTACGGCCTGTGGTTTTGGTTGCTGTACCTGCGGCTTCGGCTGCTGTACCGGTTGCTGCTGCACAGGTGCTGCGCCGTTGTTGAACGGGTTGCGAGGCTGAGTGGTCTGCTGTTGCTGCACCGGTGGCGCTATCTGCTGCTGTACCGGCGGTTGTGCCTGTTGTGGCCGCCCACCGTTACGCAGCTGTGAAGGATCGTTGTAAGGTACCTCAGACAGCTGCGTTGGGCGCTGCTGCATATCGGCCTGCATCTGCTCCAGCAATTGGCGTTGTTCGTCGGTCAACTGAGTTTTGGAGTTGACCTCTCCCCCGGCCGTTGGCTCGGTAGGTGTCTTGACGCCGATCTGGCGGTTCTCCAACTCTTTGATGTAACGCCAACGCTCTTCCGGCTTCGGTGGCAGACCGTTGCCCGGGCGTGTGCCATGCGTAGGCAACATCGGCGTTTCATCCGGTTTGTTGTGGGTAATGAAATAAAGACCACCGATAAAGACAACCAGAATGGCGACGGCAAGCGCCACCACGGTTTTGGATACCTTTGGAGAACTGCGTTTTTTACGGCTGGGGGTCTTGCGCCGCGCTGCTCCTGAGCGCCCGCGGCCTACATAGTCTCTCTGTGCCACTATAATTCCGCTGTGTCGTGATGAGGTTAAAACCTATCCTCTAGCTATTTTATCGGCCATTTTGCATCAGCTTACTGCCCTGTAGGTGTAGGCAGGCTCCGGGGAGCGGTTCTGGCAAAATGACCACAACAATGATCATTACGCCGGTTTGGCCAGCGCTGGGTCTGCCATGTTACTTAACCCAAAAATATTTGACTAGCGTTTAGGGGCCGCGGTGCTGCCTCTGATGATCAATTCACTGTCCAGTAGCCGGGAACCGCTGTTCACGGTTTGCCCATGCAACTGTTCCAGCAGCAGCAACATCGCCTGCTGGCCAATCTGGAAGCGGGGCTGCGCCACGGTGGTCAGTGGTGGATCGCAATACTGCGCCAGCTTGATATCGTCAAAGCCGACAATCGACAGATCCTGCGGTACCCGCAAGCCCAGCTTTTTCGCCTGGGACAATACACCGATCGCCATGACGTCGCTGTGACAAAAGACCGCCGTTGGCGGTTTCGGCAGCGCCATCAGTGAGGCTATTGCCTGCGCACCGGCTTCGTAGGTGAAGTCACCCCGGGTAATATAGCTGCTTTCGACGGTAATGCCATTACGGCGTAGCGCCTGAATGTAGCCTTGCAACCGATAATGGCTCAGCGGCATCTGCTCTGGCCCGGCGATACAGGCGATCTGTTTATGGCCAAGCTGGTGCAGATAATGTACGGCTTCAAACGCGGCGGTCAGGTTATCGATATGCACCGTTGGCAGTTCCAGCTCCGGTGCAAACTCGTTGGCCATCACCATTGGCGGCAGGTTGCGCTGCTCTTCCTTGCTGGCGTCGAAAGGCAGGTTGGAGCCGAGCAGCAACATGCCATCGATTTGTTTGGTGATGATCAGGTTAACGAAGGTGCGTTCCTGCTGGTTCTGCTGCGCACAGTCGCCGATCAGCACCAGGTAACCCTGCTGCGCTGCCGTTTGCTCGATCCCCTGGATCACGTCGGCAAAAAACGGATCGCAGATGTCCGGGACGATCACCAGGATAGTGCGGGATTCATTGCGTTTGATATTGCGTGTCAGGGCATGAGGGGAGTAACCCACGGCCAGCACGGCCTGTTCTACTTTCTGGCGCGTTGGCGTTGACACCTTTTCCGGATTCATCAGCGCACGCGACACGGTTGCCGTGGAAACGCCGGCCATTTCGGCAACGTCTTTCATGGTCGCCATGGGTAATTCTTGCTTGTGTTCCAACGCCTTTCTCCTTGCGTCAGCACCCAGCTAACGCGGTTACTTCAGTTTGCTCACAAATTCTGGCATGCAGTGGTGGTGGTGTTATTTTTAGCGTCATCCACATTCAAGCATTCCATTGCCTGGCTGAAAAAATGCCTTCACCGACATTCTAAACAGATTACGCGCCGCTTTTGTTACCTAATTTGCATGAAAAGTGTGACGCAGGAAGGTTTTTTCGTGTTCGCTCGCAAATTGTGGTGTAAACGATTGCTTTTAACGGTGGAATTAAGAGTTTTCTTAATCAACTGTCAATGGGATCAACGTCTAACGTCCATTTGACTTTACGTGCCTGTGGCAGGGTGCCAATCAATGGCAACGTGCTTTTTATCAGGTGCTGTAACAGCTTTCTGGACGGGTGCTGCAACAACAGTTGCCAGCGGAAGCGACCCCCGCGTTTGGGTTGCAGGGCCGGAACCGGGCCCATTACCCACAGCGAATCATCCTTCAGCGGGCTGGCTTCCAACAGATTGCGTAGCTGCTGTAAGAACAACGGTGCCTGCTGATTATCGTGATCTTCCGAACGTACGATGATGTGGCTGGTGTAGGGCGGCAGGAAGACGCTGTTACGCTCGGCCAGGGTTTGCTTGGCAAAGGCGTCGTAGCCCTGTTGCAACAGGATTTGCAGTAGCG
Organism: Serratia sp. K1WW1; assembly: GCF_055790865.1. Lineage (NCBI taxonomy): Bacteria > Pseudomonadati > Pseudomonadota > Gammaproteobacteria > Enterobacterales > Yersiniaceae > Serratia > Serratia sp. K1WW1. Next base: position 5,814,965 of record NZ_CM147697.1, on the reverse strand, counting down.
GATGCTCCGGGTGATGGGTTTGCAGCAGCACCTCGCCCTGCTTGCCCGCCCGCCCGGCACGGCCTGAAACCTGAGTATAGAGCTGGGCAAACCGCTCGGCAGAACGGAAGTCGGCGGAGAATAGCGCGCCGTCCACGTCGAGCAACGCCACCAGGGTGACATCCGGGAAGTGGTGGCCTTTGGCCAGCATTTGCGTGCCGATCAGGATACGCGGGCCGCCACGGTGAATATCGGCCAGATGCTGTTCCAGCGATCCCTTGCGGCTGGTGGTATCGCGATCGATACGGGTAATGGCGGTTTCCGGGAACAGGGGAGCCAGTTCATTCTCCAACTGTTCGGTACCGACGCCGACGGAAACCAGGTTGGTGGTACCGCACTGTGGGCACTGATGTGGTACCGGGCGCTGGCTGTCGCAGTGGTGGCAGCGCAGCTGGCGTTGATGCTGGTGGAACGTGTAGTAATGGTCGCAGCGCTGGCATTCGGCGATCCAGCCACACTCATGACACAGCAGCGCGGGGGCATAGCCACGGCGGTTAAGGAACAGGATCACCTGATTGCCGTTCTTCAGGTGGTGCTGCATGCTTTTCAGCAGAGGCTGAGAGAGCCCGACCTTCAGCGGCAGGCCTTTCAAATCGATCAGATGCTGATTGGCCGGTTTGGCGTTGCCCGCCCGCTGGGTCAGTTTGAGTTGACGGTATTTGCCTAACTGCACGTTGTGCAGCGTTTCCAGCGCCGGCGTCGCCGAGCCCATCACCAGCGGGATGTTTTCGGCGTGAGCGCGGAACACCGCCAGATCGCGAGCGTGATAGCGCCAGCCTTCCTGCTGTTTATAGGAGCTGTCGTGTTCTTCATCGATGATGATCACCCCAAGGCGCGAGAAGGGGGTGAACAACGCCGAGCGGGTGCCGATCACAATGGCGGCTTCACCGCTGCGCGCGCGCAGCCAGACGGCCAGCCGTTCGCTGTCGTTCAGGCCGGAGTGCAGGACTTCTACCGGTGCGTTGAAGCGTTCACGAAAGCGAGCGATGGTCTGCGGGGTGAGGCCGATCTCCGGTACCAACACCAGCGCCTGCTTACCTTTCGCCAGGATATTTTCCAGCACGCTGAGGTAAACCTCGGTTTTGCCGGAGCCGGTGACCCCGGCCAGCAGCCAGGCGGCAAACTGATCGTCTTCACTGCGGATAGCGCCCACGGCGGTGGCCTGCTCGGTATTGAGCCGCAACCGTTCACCGAGCACGGCAAAGCCAGGCCGCCAATCCTGCGTTGCCACAGTTTGCGAACGCAGGTCGATCAAGCCTTTGGCCCGTAGCGCCTGGAGCGCGCTTTCCGTCAGCTCCAGTTCGCTGACCTGATGGCGATACACCGGGCGTTGCAGCAGTGCCGCCAGTGCCTGTTGCTGCTTTGGTGCTCGCTTCAGGCTTTCCGGCGGGGTTGAGCGCCCCTGCTCGGTAGCAAACCATTGCCACAGCGGGGCGGCTTCTGCGGGCTTACCCTGACGCAGCAGAATGGGCAGCGCATGGAACAACACTTCACCGATCGGGTAATGGTAGTATTCGCTGGCCCACAGCAGGATGCGCCACAGGCTGGTGGTGAACAGCGAGTCGTTATCCAGCAGGCCATCGATGGGTTTGAGCTTTTCCAGCGGCAGTTCACTGGTCTCGCTGCTGCCGGTGATGATGCCTATCGCCCGTTGCTTTCCCCAAGGCACACTGACGCGCGCGCCGATGACCGGCTGCAGGCCTGCGGGCAGCAGATAATCGAAGGTGCGGGCAAGGGGAACCGGTAGAGCAACGTGTACAACAGGCATGTGGCTGTCCAGGTAGAAAAAAGTGTTGGCTAGTTTACACGGTAGGCTGGCAAATGTACGGATCCGATTGCGCGCTACATTTTATTCTGTATAATTTGCCGCCTTTGGTATAATCCCATATCAAAACCTATTATCAACCACGTGTGGTGTCTGGCGGAACAGGGCTGGATAGCGACACGGCCTTAACTGAGGTTCTCCCATGAAAAAAGGTATTCACCCTAAATACGACGAAGTTACTGCAAACTGCTCTTGCGGTAACGTGATCAAAATCCGCTCTACCGTGGGTCACGATCTGAACCTGGACGTTTGTGGCGAATGCCACCCGTTCTACACTGGCAAGCAGCGTGATGTTGCTACCGGTGGCCGCGTTGACCGCTTCAACAAGCGTTTCAGCGTACCAGGCGTTAAGAAATAAGTTTTCTTATCGTCAGATGAAAAAGGCGCCTTTGGGCGCCTTTTTTCGTTTTTGCCTTCGGTGCAGGCAAGATCAATATTCCCAGGTATCAGGGTCGACACCCAATTCACGCATCAGTACTTTCGCGGCTTCCGGGATTTCATCGCTGCGTTCTTTGCGCAGGTCTTCATCGTTCGGCAGCGGCTGGCCGGTAAAGGCGTGCAGGAATGCTTCACACAGCAGTTCGCTGTTGGTGGCGTGGCGCAGGTTGTTTACCTGGCGACGAGTCCGTTCATCCGTCAGGATTTTCAGCACCTTCAGCGGAATGGATACCGTGATTTTTTTGACTTGCTCGCTCTTTTTACCGTGTTCAGCGTAAGGGCTGACATACTCGCCGTTCCACTCAGCCATGGGACACCTTAAAATTGTCTGAAAAAATACAAAATTCTAAAAACCGGCCGATTATGCCCGATCTTCCCTATGCTCACTAAATAAATGTCTACTTTACGCGATAAGGGTCACTGAATCTGATGATTTAATAGGCTATGCCTATGCATTGTTGGGCTGACATCTTATCAATAGTACAAACCGCCATAATTTTAGCGGGTATTGTCTCTTTGCTCAATCTATACGCAAAGAAGTTTAGATGTCCAGATGTATTGACGTCTATATCTGCTGCGGTTAATCTTTAAGCCTCATTCCCCCACTTTCCGAGAGCCGAGCCACCCTATGACGCGTAAACCAGCCACGATTGCCGTACGTAGCGGTCTGAATGATGACGAACAGTACGGCTGCGTTGTCCCGCCGATCCATCTTTCCAGCACCTATAACTTCACCGATTTCAACCAGCCCCGAGCTCATGATTACTCACGCCGTGGTAACCCTACGCGTGATGTCGTGCAGCGTGCGCTGGCAGAGTTGGAAGGAGGTGCGGGGGCGGTGATGACCGGGAGCGGGATGTCGGCGATCCATCTGGTGACCACGGTATTTCTCAAACCGGGCGATCTGCTGGTGGCTCCTCATGATTGCTACGGCGGCAGCTACCGCCTGTTCGATAGCCTGAGTAAACGCGGGGCGTATCGGGTGCTGTTTGTCGATCAAGGAAATGAAGCCGCATTGCGCGATGCGTTGGCGCAAAAGCCGAAGTTGGTGCTGATCGAAAGCCCAAGTAACCCACTATTACGCGTGGTGGATATCGCGGCCATCTGTAAAGCTGCCCACGAAGCCGGTGCGCTGACCGTGGTAGACAACACCTTTCTCAGCCCGGCGCTGCAACAGCCGATCGAACTGGGTGCCGATCTGGTCGTCCACTCTTGTACCAAATACCTCAACGGCCACTCCGACGTGGTCGCGGGTGCGGTGATCGCTAAAGATAAAGATCTGGCGGTCGAGCTGGCCTGGTGGGCCAACAATATCGGCGTCACCGGCGCGGCATTCGATAGCTATTTGTTATTGCGGGGGATGCGTACCCTGTCGCCGCGTATCAAGGCTGCACAACATAATGCCGAGGCGATTGTCGGCTATTTACAGCAGCAACCCTTGGTCAAAAAGCTGTATCATCCTTCCTTGCCAGAAAACCCTGGCCATGAGATTGCGTGCCGTCAGCAACGTGGGTTCGGTGCCATGCTCAGCTTTGAACTGGATGGGGATGAAGCGCTGCTGCGCCGTTTCCTGTCCGCTCTGGAGCTGTTTACGCTGGCGGAATCCCTGGGTGGCGTAGAAAGCCTGATCTCACATGCGGCAACCATGACTCACGCCGGTATGGCGCCAGAAGCGCGTGCCGCAGCGGGGATTTCCGAAAGCCTGCTGCGTGTTTCCGTGGGGATTGAAGACAGCGAAGATTTGATTGCCGATCTGGAACAAGCCTTCCAGGCGGCGGCTACGAGGTAAGTCATGAATGCAATTGCGGTAGCAGGGCCGGTTAGCGGGCGTCAACTGCACAAATTTGGCGGCAGCAGCCTGGCAGATGTGAAGTGTTATCTGCGGGTGGCCGGGATCATGGCCGAATACAGCCAGCCGGGTGACATGATGGTGGTGTCGGCGGCGGGGAGCACCACCAACCAACTGATCAGCTGGCTGAAGCTCAGCCAGAGCGATCGCCTTTCCGCGCATCAGGTGCAGCAAACGCTGCGCCGTTATCACAGTGAGCTGATCGGCGGGTTGTTGCCTGTGGAAACGGCGGAACCGCTGATTGCCGAATTTATCCACGATCTTGAGCGCCTGGCGATCCTGCTGGACGGCAAGGTTGATGATGCGGTGTATGCCGAAGTGGTGGGGCACGGTGAGATCTGGTCAGCCCGCCTGATGGCTGCGGTGCTGAACAAGCAGGACATGCAGGCGGCATGGCTGGACGCGCGTGATTTCCTGCGTGCCGAACGTGCGGCACAACCGCAGGTCGACGAAGGCCGTTCCTATCCGTTATTGCAGCAACTGCTGGCTCAACATCCCGGCAAACGTCTGGTAGTGACCGGCTTTATTTCGCGTAATGACAGCGGTGAAACCGTGCTGCTGGGGCGCAACGGCAGTGACTATTCTGCCACGCAGGTTGGCGCGTTAGCCGGAGTGGAGCGAGTCACCATCTGGAGCGACGTGGCCGGGGTTTACAGTGCCGATCCGCGCAAAGTGAAAGATGCCTGCCTGCTGCCGTTGCTGCGTCTGGATGAGGCCAGCGAGCTGGCCCGCCTGGCGGCTCCGGTGCTACATACCCGAACCTTGCAGCCGGTGTCTGGCAGCGATATCGATCTGCAACTGCGTTGCAGCTATCAGCCGGAGCAGGGGTCGACCCGTATCGAGCGCGTGCTGGCTTCCGGCACTGGTGCCAAAATTGTCACCAGCCACGATGATGTCTGCCTGATCGAACTTAGCGTCGCGCCGCAGCATGACTTCAAGCTGGCGCAGAAAGAGTTGGATCTGGTGCTCAAGCGCGCGCAGATCAAACCGTTGGCCGTAGGGGTTCATCCTGACCGTAACCTGATCCAGCTTTGCTACACCTCTGAAGTGGTGGGCAGCGTGCTGCGCATTTTGCAGGAGGCCGGATTACCGGGTGAACTGCAACTGCGTGAAGGGTTGGCGCTGGTAGCGTTGGTGGGCGCGGGCGTGTGCAAGAATCCGCTGCATAGCCATCGTTTCTATCAGCAGTTGAAGGACCAGCCGGTGGAATTCATCTGGCAGGCCGAGGATGGTATCAGCCTGGTGGCCGTGCTGCGTCAGGGGCCGACCGGTCTGCTGATCCAGGGCCTGCACCAAACGCTGTTCCGCGCGGAAAAGCGTATTGGCCTGGTGCTGTTTGGCAAAGGCAATATTGGTTCGCGTTGGCTGGAGCTGTTTGCTCGTGAACAGAAGAATATCTCTGCGCGCAGCGGCTTTGAGTTTAGCCTGGCAGGGGTGGTGGATAGCCGTCGCAGCCTGCTCGATTATGACGGGTTGGATGCCAGCCGCGCGCTGGCGTTCTTTGAAGATGAAGCCCAGGAACTGGACGAAGAGTCGCTGTTCCTGTGGATGCGGGCGCACCCGTTCGACGATCTGGTGGTGCTCGACGTCACCGCCAGCGGGGAGTTGGCGGAGCAATATCTGGACTTTGCCAGCTATGGTTTCCATGTGATCAGCGCCAACAAGCTGGCGGGAGCCTCGTGCAGCGCCAATTACCGACAGATCCGCGATGCGTTTGCCAAAACGGGCCGCCACTGGCTGTATAACGCCACCGTGGGGGCCGGGTTACCGGTGAACCATACCGTGCGCGATCTGCGCGACAGCGGGGACAGCATCCTGGCAATCAGCGGCATCTTCTCCGGCACGCTTTCCTGGCTGTTCCTGCAGTTTGACGGCACGGTGCCGTTCACCGATCTGGTGGATCAGGCCTGGCAGCAGGGGCTGACGGAACCGGATCCGCGTGTTGACCTGTCAGGACAAGACGTGATGCGTAAGCTGGTGATCCTGGCGCGTGAGGCGGGTTATGACATTGAGCCTAACCAGGTACGTGTCGAATCGCTGGTGCCCGCGGGCGCGGATCAGGGATCTATCGATCAGTTCTTTGAGAACGGTGATGCGCTGAACCAGCAAATGCTACAGCGTTACGAAGCGGCCAGCGAAATGGGTCTGGTGCTGCGCCACGTGGCGCGTTTCGATGCCAATGGCAAAGCGCGTGTTGGCGTAGAGGCGGTACGGCCAGAACATCCGCTGGCTTCGCTGCTGCCTTGTGACAACGTGTTTGCCATCGAAAGCCGTTGGTATCGCGACAACCCGCTGGTGATCCGTGGGCCAGGGGCCGGGCGCGATGTTACTGCCGGTGCCATCCAGTCTGACCTTAACCGCTTGGCACAACTGCTTTAAATCCTCGCTTTAGCCACGGGGGTGGCGCTGCGTTGCCCCCGCTCAATCCATGAACATGAAATTCTCTCATCCTGCGTGAGGATTAATCATCGTATCTCCCTCACTTTCCTGTTGACTCTTCAGGCAACATCCGGCATTTTCTATCTAGACGTCTAAACGTATAGACGCTTATTATAACAAAGCACAACAGTGATCGATAAGAGGCGGACAGGGTATGAGTTTTTATCACGCAAACCAGCGGGAAGCGCTGAATCAGAGTCTGGCAGAGTTAAACGGCCAGATTAACGTGTCGTTCGAGTTCTTCCCGCCGCGTACCAGCGAGATGGAAGACACCTTGTGGCAGTCGATCGATCGCCTGAGCAGCCTCAAACCCAAGTTTGTTTCTGTGACCTACGGTGCCAACTCGGGTGAGCGCGACCGTACCCACAGCATCATCAAGGGGATCAAAGAGCGTACTGGTCTGGAAGCTGCCCCTCACTTGACGTGTATTGATGCCAGCCCGGCGCAGCTGCGTGAGATCGCTACCGATTACTGGAACAGCGGTATCCGCCATATTGTCGCGCTGCGCGGTGATTTACCGCCAGGCGGTGGCAAGCCGGAAATGTATGCGACCGATCTGGTCACGCTGCTCAAAGACGTCGGCGACTTTGATATTTCTGTCGCGGCCTATCCGGAAGTGCATCCGGAAGCGAAAAGCGCCCAGTCAGACCTGATCAACCTGAAACGTAAAATCGATGCTGGTGCCAACCGTGCCATCACCCAGTTCTTCTTCGACGTAGAAAGCTATCTGCGTTTTCGTGACCGCTGTGTGACTGCTGGCATCGACGTAGAAATCGTGCCGGGTATTCTGCCAGTGTCCAACTTCAAGCAGCTCCAGCGCTTTGCCACCATGACCAACGTGCGGGTGCCAAGCTGGATGACCAGCATGTTTGCCGGGCTGGATGACGATGCGGAAACCCGCAAGATGGTCGGCGCCAATATCGCTATGGATATGGTGAAGATCCTGAGCCGCGAAGGGGTCAAAGATTTCCACTTCTATACGCTCAACCGTGCGGAAATGAGCTACGCCATCTGCCATACCCTGGGCGTGCGCCCCGGTGCGGTAGTTGGCTGATAGATAGCGGTTGCCGTTGCGGCAACCGCGCCATTATCAAGGAACGGCCGGGTGCGTGAGCATCTCCACGAACCACTGCCGGAATCCTTCGACATCGATTTCCAGACAGACCTCGGTATTGGCTGGCAGTTTCAAACGATTGGCCAGATCGACACAGGTCGTTCCTCTGGTCAGCTCACCTTGCGTCTCTACCGCCACATGGCAGGCCTGAGTGGTAAACAACTCGGGTTTTGCCAGATAGGCCAGAGCGCATAGATCATGCATTTTCAGCCCACGGCTCATACTCCCACCCCGATAGTGTTGGAACAGGCTATGCAGCATGGCGCCGGTGCGGTTAAGCGTCGGTAAGCTGGCTATCATCTCGGCGGTGAGCGTGGCCCGATTGGTGACGTCCAGCCCGCACATCACAATCGGGATACCGCTGGCAAACACCACGCTGGCGGCCTCGGGATCCACGTAGATATTGAACTCCGCGTTTGGCGTATGGTTGCCACGGCTGGCGGAGCCTCCCATCATGACGATCCGCGCGATGGATGGCTTACATTCCGGGTAGAGCGTGAGCAACAGGGCAATGTTGGTTAACGGGCCAATCGGCACTAAGACTATCGGTTCCTTGCTGGCCAGTAGCAGGTCACGCATCACTTCAACGGCATGACCGTCAACGATCTGCCGTGTCGGCTCTTCAAACTCGTATCCATCCAGGCCGGAGTTGCCGTGAATATGGCTGGCATCCTCCAGTTTACGTACCAGCGGAGCCGCTGCTCCTTGAGCTACGGGCGTTGATGCGCCAAGGAAATGCAGCAGGCGCAGCGCATTGTTGGTGGTTTTATCCACGCTGACGTTGCCAGCGACCGTACTTACCAGGCGCAGGTCGATTTTGGGATGAAACAGCGCGGCAACCAGCGCGACGGCGTCATCAATACCGGGATCGGTATCCAGGATCATGGCAATAGGTGCAGAGTTAGAGGACATAATATCTCCCATACAGAATGGATCAGACGTTAGCGCTGATGGTCAAAATAGCTGGCGATCTGCGGCAGGTCTGCGCCACTCGCCAGAGCTAATTGCAGTAAAACCCGTGACTTCTGCGGGTTGAGGAAACCTGCGCCGATGGCAAAGGACTTGGTGCTGACATAGCCTGCGCCGGTACGCGTGGACATCACCACCGGGATACCTTGCTGGTGTAGCTTGCCGATGGCCGCCTCCATATTGGTAGACACGTTCCCGTTGCCATTACCGGCGATGACAATGCCTTTGGCGCCGCTCTTTAGGGCCGCATCCAGAATGGCAGTGTCCTGAGCCTGGTAGGAATAGAGTATTTCAACCTTCGGTAGGCTGGTGAGTTTACTGACGTCAAAATAGCGCTTATCGATCGGCTGGGCGGCGGTGTAATAGAATTTGGGTTGCCCGCTGACAAACAGCCCCAGATAGCCGGGCTCCGTGGCTTTAAAGGTGTCCAGCGTGGTGGAGTTGGTTTTGCTGGTGTAAAAGGCGGAGCCGATGCGGTCGTTTAATACCACCAGCGTTCCCCGGTTTTCTGCCAGCTTGGTCGTGGCTAACGTCACCGCTTCCAGCAGGTTCATTGGGCCGTCCGCACTGATGGCCGTTGCCGGGCGCATCGAGCCGACCATCACCACCGGCTGCTTGCTGTTCACGGTTAAATCCAGGAAGAAGGCGGTTTCTTCCAGGGTATCGGTGCCGTGCGTGATGACGACGCCTTGCTGTCCCTGTTGATTCAACAGCTGATTGACTCGTTTGCTCAGGGTAAGCAGCACCTTGTCGTTGACGTCGCCGCTGATGGTATTGGAGATTTGCTCACCTTTCACCTCCGCTACCTGCGCCATTTCAGGCACGGCGGCGATCAGGGTATCGATGCCGACGGCACCCGCCTTATAGCCAGTGGTGTCCGTCTTGGAGGCTGAGCTGCCCGCAATGGTGCCGCCGGTCGCCAGGATGGTGACTTGGGGTTTACCCGTCTGTGCGGCTACCGGCAGGGCGAGTAGCGTGCTTGCCAACAGAACGGCCAGTGTCGATTTATTCATTTCTCTCTCCTTGGAAAGTAGGCCGTGTTCAACGGGCCAGCAAGAGGCGCTCAAGCAACTGGGTGAAGACGGTATAGCCAGTGAACAGCTGGTCTTCGTCGATATCAAACTCGGACTGGTGGTGGCCAGCCTTCAGATCGGAGCCAATCACAAAGTAAGCCGCCTTGCCGCCGTGAGACTGCACCCGCTTGATCAACACGGTGGCATCATCGCTGCCGTTAAAATTCATGCTGCGCTGCACGTGTTCCACTGAAGGGATGTCCCTAGCGATGGACATAATCAGCTCCGTCATTTCATCATCGGGGACGAAGTTGACCGCTTCCCCCATGATCTGGGTTTCGAGCTGCACGTCAAAGCTGAGCGCGGCCCCCTGGGCGCGGCGCATCGCTTCTTCATACATGAAGTTATTGATTTTTTCGTTTTCACCCCGCACTTCGACCTGCATTTGCGCATGGCTTGGGATGACGTTGCGCCCTTCGCCGCCGTGTAACACCCCGACGTTAACGCGCGTCATACCTTCGCCGTGTGTCGGCAGGCTAAGGAGTTGCAGCGTGGTGTGGCAGGCGGCTGCCAGGGCATTTTTCCCGAGATGGGGTTCCATACCGGCATGGGCGGCTTTGCCTTTGAAGCTCATGTCGATCTTCAGCGTCGAGAGGAATTTCTCTGGCGCAGCCACGATGGTATTGCTGGGAATGTCACAGCCCAGGTGGCCGCAGGCAAAGAAGTCCACATCATCCAGAATGCCGCTTTCAGCCATTGGACGCGCGCCCCGCACGCCTTCTTCCGCCGGTTGGAACAGCAGCTTGACGCAGCCATGCAGTTGGTCACGGTGATCCATCAACCATTGCGCCACGCCCAGTCCTATCGCCATGTGGCCGTCGTGGCCGCAGGCATGCATAAACCCAGGCTGGCTAGAGGCGAAGTTTTCCTGTTGTGGCGTATGGGACGTACAGGTTGACTCCTGCACGTTGACGCAATCCAGTTCAAAACGCAGTGCCACCACTGGGCCAGGCCTGCCGGTATCGAAAACCGCAGCGCAACCGGTGTAATCCCCGATCCTTTGCAGAATGCCTTCATCCATGCCTGCGGCTTTGGCTGCGGCCTGCGAGTTCTTTACCGCTTGCTGGTTGTAGCCACGGACAAAATCGGGATTGATAACCTGCGTCCCGGTTAACACCTGATGCCCCATGGATTCCAGCGTCTGGATCACGCGGGCGGTGGTGGCAAATTCGGTCCAGCCGGTTTCCGGGTAAGCATGAAATTGACGCCGCCAGTTAATCAGGGTGCGGGGGGCGATAGTGCTCATTGTCATCTCCTCAGAATGAATAGCGGATCAGCGTGAAAATCAGGGTGGCGACAAACCCGACCAGCAACGGCACCGAGGTTCTTTTGACCACCTCAATCGGGCTGACTTTGACTACCGATGCCACGATGATCACCACCGCAGAAACTGGCGATATCGCACGGATCAGGTTTGAGGTCAGTTGCATCGGCAGGGCTATCATTACCGGATCGACGTGAGCCTGAGTGGCGATGGACGGAATAAGCTCAATAAAGGAGTAGAACACCGCATTTCCGCTACCGCTAATCAGCGTGATCAGCGCGGTCAGGCCGGAGAAGATAAACATCAGGCCGATCCCGGCGTTATTGACCTCTTTAACCAGCGAGGCCACGGTGCCGATGGCCCCGATAGCGGTCAACCCGGCCACCAGGGTGCTGGCAGCCACGATCAACACCACCACCTGCGAGAAGCCTTGCCCCATGCCGGTGAAGAACAGTGATGAATTTTTCATTTGTTCGCGCAGGTCGCCCTTGCGGATCAGTTCCACAATAAAGGCCAGTGCAAACGAAAACAGGGTGATTTCCACCAGGCCGATTTTGATCTGGCGGAAGAACAGGCCAAATACCACGATCAGGAATAAAGGGATCAGCGGGAATAGGGCGTAGTAAGCCGGAGGGAGCTGGCTTTTGGTGGTCAATTTACTTTCATCGACATCGGTAAACGCGGCTGCGCCCTGGCGTTTATCCATGTACTTTTGCCAGAAATAGTGCGCGATGCCGATAATGACCAGCACCGGCAGTGAGATAACGGCATGGTGCATCGTGACGTAGTCCACCACGTGCTCGAAACCCAGGATTTTGGCGGCGACCACGTTATCGCCACCCAGCGGCGTGGGCACGATGGTGGCGGTGGTGGCAATGACCCCGGCGGCGCTGAGCGAGGACATTTTTGCCACGCGCAGAATGGGGTAAAGCGTAGCCATCAAAATCACGGCGAGGGAGGCGGCGCTGGGAATAATCAACGATAGCAGTGACCCGATCCAGAATACGATCGGCACCAGAATATAGGGGGAGCGGATCTTCGCGATGGGTTTTGACATGATTTTAACCGCGATATCGTTTGCGCCAATATGCGACATATAAGCGGAAAAGCCGAACAGCACCATGATGATGATGCCAGCCCGGCTAAACTGCTTGATGAAATCCAGCTCGATTTGTTTTAACGGATCCAGCCAGACGGTGCCCGTTCCTGCCCCGGCACTCAAAATGGGCAAGCCCAAGGTGGCCGCCGCCAACATGAGTACGATCCCTGCGCTAAACAACACCAGCTTGGTGTCGTAGTTCTTGGCAATGGCGTAACCGGCCACCACGAGCACTGCCAAGCTGATTATTAGTGCTACATCCATTTGCTTCCCCTGTCATCATCAATCTTCATGGTAAATATCTTTCTGTGAAGATACTTTTACGAAGGTAAGATCTTTGTCTATCACCTGCAACGAATAGTACCGGTAATTTTGATCTTAACTGCATTTATTGTTAATTCCTTATTGGGCAAAGCATTCGGCATTTACTATGCAAGTAAAGTATCTTAACGTGAAGATAAATTTCCCACGGATGTTCTGCCTACGGATAAGCCACCAGTATGAAAAAATTCTCTTTAATTGGCGTTTTGTTAACATTATCTGCTGCTTTCTTGTGGGGGACGGTGGGCACGGCGCAAAGCCTGGCTCCCGGCTCGGCGTCGCCTTACTGGCTCGGAGCGCTGAGGTTGGTACTGGCCTGCCTGTTCTTCCAACTGCTGTTTGCTTATCGCCAGGCCAAAAATACGGCGACGGCCAGTGCCGAAGGGCAGCAGGTTGCGGCACAGCGCCATTTGTACTGGGGTTTTGTGCTTGGGGCTGGGGTGTGTATGGGGCTATATAACCTGGCCTTCTTTGCCGGGGTAAAAGCCACCGGGATTGCTGTAGGCACTGCCACGACGATCGGCAGCGCACCGATCTGGGCTGGTTTGCTTGAGGCCGTCTGGTTGAGAAAGTCACCGAGCGCATTATGGTGGGGAGGTGTGCTGTGTGCCACAAGCGGAGGGATCTGGATGGTGCTTTCGCAATCGGCTTCCTGGGTGATTAACCCGGTCGGGCTGATGACCTGTCTGGGGGCCGGTTTTTGCTATGCGCTGTATACCTTGCTCAGCAAGCGGCTGGTGGCCATCGCGTCACCGTTAACCATCACCAAACACACCTTTGCCATCGCCATGCTGATCGCCGTGCCGGTGGCCTGGGGGATGGCGGGTACGCCGTCACTGACTTTGCCAACCTGGTTGATCATCGCTTATCTGGGGATTTGTACCACCGGCATTGCCTACCTGTTGTTTACTCTGGCATTGAAACACATGAGTGCGGCTACCTGCGTTGCCTTGGGGTTATTTGAGCCGATCGTGGCCTTTGCGTTGGCGATCATGGTGGCAAGGGAGCCAATCAGCATGCTGGCCTTTGGTGGACTGTGCCTGATTTTAGCCGGGCTGTGGTTGGTATTGCGCGCAGAGAGAGCACCCAATCAATAGACGCCCTCACCCTCACCCTAGCCCTCTCCCCCAGGAGAGGGAACCGATCGAGTTGGCCGGAAAGGAAGGGGGCATACCTTGGATGCAGGACAATTACGGTGGGTAAAACATGTTAAAAAGTGTTCACCATGTCCTTGAACACCTGTCTACTCTATCCCCGGACTGTACTGAGGGACGTTATAGCTATTTGATATTAAGATATTTTTTTAATCTGCACGGGCTGATTCAGTACTCCGGTCAGCCCCCTCGCCCTTTGGGAGAGGGTTGGGGTGAGGGGCAAGGGTAATTCTGGCTAACGTTAGCCGAGTGACATCAGGCTGATTTGGTTTTTTCATTCAGCTGTGATTTTTGCGAGAGGATCAATTTTTTCAGTAGCTCTGCCAACTGGTCTTGATCTTCTGCACCTAATCCCTGGATCAGGGCTTTTTCGATTGCCACATGGGTTTCGACGGTTTCCAGGGTTAATTTCCGGCCTGCCGGCGTGATCTTGACGATCACGCCACGCCGGTCCGATGGATCGGGCATGCGGACAATATACTTTTTATTTTCCAGGCGATTAATCCGGTTGGATAAGCCACCGGAGGAAATCAGGATTTTCTCTTGCAGATCTTTGGGTGAAAGCTGGCGGTCGGGGTTGCGGGCCAGGGCAGCCAGCACTTCGAATTCACCAATAGTCAGGTTATAGCGTGCGAAGTTGGCATCGACAAACTGCGAGATATAGTGGCTCATGCGCACAATTCTGGCGATCACCGGTAGGCCAGACAAATCTAAAGTGGGTACCGTGTCTAACCATTCCTGGATTAAACGATCAACGAAATCTGTTTCAGTGACATTGGTCTTATCGCCCATCTATTTTATCTCTTCCTGACTGAATTCATCGCATAATCAACGCAAAAGGTGCGGCCAAACGGAGCATGGACTCAAAATGAGTGTCAGCAATAATAGCATTGATAGCCCGCAGTGAGTGACGGATGGGACAAAAATCCGCAGATTAGAATGGGGATAACCGGGGGGGAGAATAAGCACCGACGCCGATCGCATCGGTGCTTGCTGCAAATGATGAAGCAATATTAGCCGGTGTTGCGCATCCCGGCCGCCACGCCAGCAATAGTGACCATCAGCGCCTGCTCAACGCGGGCATCCGGTTGCTCCTGCTGGCGCGAACGGTGCAGCAACTCGGCCTGCAACACGTTTAGCGGGTCGGTGTAAACGTTGCGCAACGCGATAGATTCGGCAATCCACGGCAGGTCTTCCATCAGATGGTCGTCGTTGGCAATGGTCAGCACCGCCTTGATATCACTGGCCAATTGATCACGCAACTGTTGGCCGAGCGGCCACAGGGACTTGTCTACCAGACGCTGATCGTAGTATTCCGCCAGCCACAGGTCGGCTTTGGCGTATACCATCTCCAGCATCGCGATACGGGTAGAGAAGAACGGCCAGTTGTGGCACATGTCTTCCAACTGATCCTGCTTGCCAGCCTTCACCGCTTCCTGCAGGCCTGCACCAGCACCCAGCCAGGCTGGCAGCATCAGGCGGTTCTGCGTCCAGGCGAAGATCCACGGAATGGCTCGCAGGCTTTCAACACCGCCGTTGGGGCGGCGTTTGGCCGGGCGTGAACCCAATGGCAGTTTCCCCAGTTCCTGCTCTGGCGTAGCGGCGCGGAAGTAAGGCACAAACTCAGGGTTTTCACGCACGTAACCGCGATACATGTTGCACGAGGTTTCGGACAGTTCATCCATCAGCGTGCGCCATTCTGGCTTAGGCTCCGGTGGTGGCAGCAGGTTGGCTTCCAACACCGCACCGGCGTACAGCGCCAGGCTGCTGATGGTGACTTCTGGCAGGCCGAATTTAAAGCGGATCATCTCGCCCTGTTCGGTCACGCGCAGGCCACCTTTCAGGCTGCCCGGCGGTTGGGACAGCAGAGCGGCGTGCGCAGGTGCGCCACCACGGCCAATTGAGCCACCACGGCCATGGAACAGCGTCAGCGCTACTCCGGCCTTCTCACAGGTTTTGATCAGGGCGTCCTGTGCACGGTATTGCGCCCAGGAGGCAGCCATCACGCCAGCATCTTTTGCCGAGTCGGAATAGCCGATCATCACCATCTGTTTGCCCTGAATAAAGCCGCGATACCAGTCGATGTTCAGCAACTGGGTCATCACGTCTTCGGCGTTGTTCAGATCGTCGAGGGTTTCGAACAGCGGGGCCACCGGTAGCGCGAATGGGCAACCAGTTTCCTTCAACAACAGGTGCACGGCCAAGACATCGGACGGGGTTCGTGCCATGGAAATGACGTAGGCGGCGATCGAGCCTTGTGGCGCTTCAGCGACCACCTTGCAGGTTTCCAGCACTTCCTGAGTGTCTGCACTCGGCTCCCACTGCAGTGGCACCAGCGGACGCTTGGAGTTCAGCTCACGGATCAGGAATGCCTGTTTGTCGGCTTCTGACCAGCTCTCATAATCCCCCAGGCCCAGATAGCGGGTCAGTTCGGCAATGGCTTCGGTATGGCGGGTGCTTTCCTGGCGCACGTCGATACGCACCAGTGGCACGCCAAAGCAGCGTACGCGGCGCAGCGTATCCAGCAGTTGGCCGTTGGCGATAATGCTCATGCCACAGGCCACCAAAGATTGGTAGCAGGCATACAGCGGTTCCCACAACTGCTCGTTATTTTCCAGCAGATCGTGCGGACGCAGCACGCGTTCACCCTTCAGGCGGCCTTCAAGGTAGGCCTGGGAGCTCATCAGCTGGCTGCGCAGTTGCTTCATCAATTCGCGATAAGGTTCTTGTACTTCGTCACCACCGGCCAATTCCCGCAGTTCCGGGGTACATTCGGTCATCGACAGTTCGGAAACCAGTACCTGAATATCACGGGTGAACAGATCGCAAGCCTTCCAGCGGCTCAGCAACAGCACGTGACGGGTGATTTCGGCGGTCACGTTCGGGTTGCCGTCGCGGTCGCCACCCATCCAGGAGGTGAAGCGGATAGGCACGGCTTCTACCGGTAGGCGGTAATCGATGGAGTTTTCCAACTGTTCGTTGAATTCGCGCAGGAAGGCCGGTACGCCTTCCCACAGGCTGTTTTCCACCACTGCAAAGCCCCATTTGGCTTCATCGACCGGGGATGGGCGATTCTTGCGGATCTCGTCGGTATGCCAGGATTGCGCGACCAACTGGCGCAGGCGGCGCATGATTTTATTACGCTCGTAGTCGGCCAGATCGTTATGGTCCAACTGGCTCAGGCAGGTGTTCACCTCAACCAGCTTGTGGATCAGGGTGCGGCGGGTAATTTCCGTTGGGTGAGCGGTCAGGACCAGCTCGATGGAAAGATCGTCCACCGCCTTTTGCAGCTGCTTGTTATCCAGCTTGTTGTCTTTCAGCTTGCTAAACAACTGCGCCAAGGCTTCCGGGTTGCTGGCCGCTTCGCCGTGCGGCGAGATGCTGTGGTATTGCTCGGCAACGTTGGTCAGGTTGAGGAATTGGCTGAAGGCGCGGGCAACGGGCAGTAGCTCATCGTTAGACAGGTTCTGCAGTGTAGAGAGCAGCTCCTGACGATGCGCCTCGTTACCGGCACGTGAGGATTTGGAAAGCTTACGGATAGTTTCAACGCGATCGAGAATATGCTCGCCCAGCGCTTCTTTAATGGTATCGCCTAGCAGTTTGCCGAGCATACTGACATTACTTCGCATTGCCGAATATTGTTCGTTCATATAATCCCTGACCCAGTTCTTTGCATACTTATCATCCTCCGATCGCGGCGTTTTTCACCACTACCTGAACACGATGAGTACGTGATTTTTCATCTTGTAAGTAAATTTCACGTGCCGTCGCAGCCTGCCGGTTTAAGCCGATCACGTGCCTGTCCAATCATCAATTGACACTATTTTTAGCAAAAAAACATCAAATTCGGCGTATTTTCTGAAATTTAATTACGCGCTGTCGGTTATCAGTCTGGCTTATCGGCGTAAATTGCTACGTCTTAAGAGGTAGGGGATGGTAACCCATTCCCCTGTTGTTATTAAGGTTTATTGCCGGCAGAAATGGTCGACCAACTGACCCAGCAGCTTACGCGTTGGCTCGATAAACGCGGTATCCAGATATTCATCCGGCTGATGCGCCTGGTTGATCGAACCTGGGCCGAGCACCAGCGTTGGGCATACTTCCTGGACGAACGGTGCTTCGGTGCAGTAATTGACCACTTCGGTGCGTGAACCTAGCAGTTTTTCAATCACCGCCACCATGTGATGGTCGGTTGGGCATTCGTAGCCTGGGATCGGCGGATGCAACTCATCGATCGTCAAACGGCCCGGCCAACGTTGGCTTACCGGCGCCAGCGCTTCGTGCAGGAGTTCGTTGATGTTATCCAACGTCATCCCCGGCAATGGGCGGATATCCATATGCAGTTCACAGCAGGCACAGATACGATTGGCCGCATCGCCGCCGCTGATATGGCCAAAGTTCATGGTTGGATAAGGCACCGCAAACGCCGGGTTGTTGTAGCGTTCCTGTAGCGTTTTGCGCAATGCCATCAGATGCCCGATGGACTCATGCATCAGATCGATGGCATTGACGCCGCGCGCCGGATCGCTCGAATGGCCCGACTGGCCAACGATGCGGATCGCACTTGAGATATGGCCTTTATGCGCGCGCACCGGTTGCAGCGAGGTTGGCTCGCCGATGATGGCAAAGTCCGGGCGAATTTTGCTGGAGGCAGCAAAGTAACGTGCGCCAGCCATCGTCGTTTCTTCATCGGCGGTGGCCAGGATGTATAGCGGCTTGGTCAGCTTACTGGCATCGATATCGCGTACCGCATCGAGGATAAAGGCGAAGAAGCCTTTCATGTCGGCAGTACCCAGCCCGTACAGCTTGTTGTCATGTTCGGTCAGGGTAAAGGGATCTCGCGTCCAGCGGCCCTGATCGTAAGGCACCGTGTCGGTATGGCCCGCCAGCAGCAGGCCGCCGCTGCTTTCGCCGAGGCTCGCCAGCAGGTTGAATTTGTTGCGGGTGCCCGGCACGGGTTGCACGTCGACGCGGAAGCCCAAATCGTTGAACCAGCCGGCCAGCAAGTTGATTAATGCTTCATTACTCTGATCGAGGGCGCCATCGGTGGCGCTGATCGACGGAGTGGCGATCAACGCCCGGTACAGCTCAATAAATGGAGGTAATTTCATCTTCACTGTTGACAGCCTTTGGTTAGGATAGTATCAATATTCATGCATTTATTTTGAATAAAAATACAGTAAGCTAGAGCGTAAGGGAACCTGTAACCCAGATGTTGATAAAAACATCACGCTCAACCACGTGGGTGAACCGCGCAACAACGCGACCAAGCCCTGCTACCAGGGTCGCCGTGACTCTTAGATTGCTAGCCAAGAAGGTGAAAGGCCACATGTTGAATACGCTGATTGTTGGTGCCAGCGGTTATGCCGGAGCAGAGCTCACGGCTTACCTGAATCGCCACCCACACATGAACATAACCGCTTTAGCGGTTTCAGCGCAAAGTGCAGATGCAGGAAAATTGCTTTCCGAGCTGCACCCTCAATTAAAAGGCATCGTCGATCTGCCATTACAACCGCTGGTTGACGTTGCCGCAGCGGCAAAAGGCATCGACGTTGTTTTCCTCGCGACCGCCCATGAGGTGAGCCACGATATCGCGCCAGCATTCCTGGCCGCCGGTTGTGTGGTGTTCGATCTCTCCGGCGCCTTCCGCGTACAGGATGCTGATTTTTATC
The DNA here is from genome assembly GCF_055790865.1 of Serratia sp. K1WW1. NCBI lineage: Bacteria > Pseudomonadati > Pseudomonadota > Gammaproteobacteria > Enterobacterales > Yersiniaceae > Serratia > Serratia sp. K1WW1. The sequence goes on along the minus strand of NZ_CM147697.1, from coordinate 5,795,709 downwards.
AGCAGTATTATGGTTTTACACACCAGCATGCCGACCTGTTGGCGCAGGCGGTCTACGGCCTGGCGGAGTGGCAGAGCGAAAAACTCAAGCAGGCGCAGCTGATTGCCGTGCCGGGCTGCTACCCAACGGCGGCGCAGCTGGCGCTCAAACCTCTGCTCGACAAGCAATTGCTGAACCTGGATCAATGGCCGGTCATCAACGCCGTCAGCGGCGTGAGCGGTGCAGGGCGTAAAGCCAGCGTCACGACCAGTTTCTGTGAAGTCAGCCTGCAACCTTACGGCCTGTTCAATCACCGTCATCAGCCAGAAATTTCTGCTCATCTCGGGGTGCCGGTCATCTTTACGCCACATCTGGGTAACTTCCCACGGGGTATTCTGGAAACCATCACCTGCCGCCTGAACAAGGGCGTCACCGCGCAGGACGTGGCGGCGGCTTACCATGCGGCTTACGACGATAAACCGCTGGTACGGCTGTATGACCAAGGGGTGCCAGCACTGAAATCCGTGGTGGGCCTGCCGTTCTGTGATATTGGCTTTGCCGTGCAGGGCGAGCATCTGATCGCCGTAGCTGCAGAAGACAATCTGTTGAAAGGTGCGGCAGCTCAGGCGGTGCAGTGTCTGAATATCCGTTTCGGCTTCCCGGAAACCCAATCCTTACTTTAAATCAGCGTGAGTAAACAGCAATGAATCCATTGATTATCAAACTAGGTGGCGTGCTACTGGACAGCGAAGAAGCGCTGGAGCGTTTGTTTACCGCGCTGGATGTCTATCGCCAGGAACATCAGCGCCCGCTGGTGATCGTCCACGGTGGTGGTTGCGTGGTGGATGAGCTGATGAAGCAGCTCTCCCTGCCGGTAGTGAAGAAGAACGGCCTGCGTGTCACTCCAGCCGATCAGATCGACATCATCACCGGCGCGCTGGCAGGAACGGCTAATAAAACCCTGCTGGCCTGGGCGGTGAAGCACAAAATTAATGCAGTTGGCCTGAGCCTGGCAGACGGTGGCAGCGTTGCGGTAACCCAGCTGGATCCAGCGTTGGGCCACGTAGGCCATGCAGTTCCAGGAACGCCTGCGCTGCTCCATACCTTGTTGGGCGCTGGCTACCTGCCAGTGGTCAGCTCCATCGGCATCACTGCCGAGGGCCAACTGATGAACGTGAACGCCGATCAGGCAGCGACGGCCCTGGCCGCCACGCTGGGGGCGGATTTAATCCTGCTGTCGGATGTCAGCGGTATTCTCGACGGCAAAGGGCAGCGCATCGCGGAAATGACAGCACAAAAAGCCGAGCAACTGATTGCTCAAGGCATCATTACCGATGGTATGGTGGTGAAGGTCAATGCGGCGCTGGATGCTGCACGTACCCTTGGCCGCCCGGTAGATATCGCCAGCTGGCGTAATGCCGAAAAGCTCCCTGCTCTGTTTAATGGTGTGTCGATTGGCACCCGGATCCTCGCTTAAATTTAGAATTAAAAAGGAATAACACAATGCAAAACAAAGGCATCAAGAAAATCGTTCTGGCGTACTCCGGCGGTCTGGATACTTCGGCCATCATTCCATGGCTGAAAGAGAACTACGGCGGCTGTGAAGTGGTAGCCTTCGTGGCGGACATCGGCCAGGAGCGCGGCGATCTGGAAGGCGTTGAGCAGAAAGCTCTGCAATCCGGTGCCTCTGAGTGTCATGTTGTCGATCTACGTGAAGAGTTTATCCGTGACTACGTTTATCCGGTGCTGCAGACCGGCGCACTGTACGAAGGCAGCTACCTGCTGGGGACTTCAATGGCGCGGCCGATCATTGCCAAGGCTCAGGTTGAGCTGGCGCTGAAAGTGGGTGCTGATGCGCTGTGCCACGGGGCTACTGGTAAAGGTAACGATCAGGTGCGTTTCGAAACCACCTATACCGCATTGGCTCCTCACCTGAAGGTCGTCGCGCCTTGGCGTGAGTGGAACCTGCGTTCCCGTGAAGCACTGCTGGACTACCTGAAAGAGCGTAATATCCCAACCACCGCTTCGCTGGAGAAGATCTACAGCCGTGACGAAAACGCCTGGCACATCTCTACCGAAGGCGGCGTGCTGGAAAGCCCGTGGAATGCGCCAAACAAAGATTGCTGGGTCTGGACTGTCGATCCGTTGGAAGCACCGGACAAGCCAGAACAAGTGACCGTGACTGTTGAGAAAGGCTGTGTAGTGGCCGTTAACGGTGAAGCCATGAGCCCGTACAAGTGCCTGGAAGCCCTGAACGTGCTGGGTGCCAAACATGGCGTGGGCCGTATCGATATCGTAGAAAACCGCCTGGTAGGCATCAAATCCCGTGGTTGCTATGAAACCCCAGGAGGCACCATTATGGTTGCCGCGCTGCGCGGGATCGAGCAGTTGGTACTGGATCGTGATAGCTTTAAATGGCGTGAGCAGTTGGGCCTGGAAATGTCCTATGTGGTCTACGATGGCCGCTGGTTTGCTCCACTGCGTCGTTCCATCCAGGCTTCTGCACAAGCGCTGGCGGAAGAAGTTAACGGCGAAGTGGTATTGCAGCTGTATAAAGGCCAGGTGACGGCGATCCAGAAGAAATCGGCCAACAGCCTGTACTCAGAAGAATTTGCGACCTTTGGCGAAGACGAAGTTTACGATCACAGCCATGCGGGTGGTTTTATCCGTCTGTTCTCGCTCTCTTCCCGTATTCGCGCGTTGAACGAGAAGAAAAAGTAACGTCGTTGGTTTAGCGTCAATTTGAGGGGCGCAGCATGCTGCGCCCTTTCGCATACTTATTCAGGAGCAAGATTATGGCACTTTGGGGCGGACGGTTTAGTCAGGCAGCGGATCAGCGGTTTAAACAGTTAAATGATTCCCTGCGCTTTGACTATCGCCTGGCGGAACAGGATATTGTGGGCTCCGTCGCCTGGTCAAAAGCGCTGGTGACCGTCAACGTACTGACGTCAGCAGAGCAACAGCAGCTTGAGCAGGCACTGAACGTGTTGCTGGAAGAAGTGCAGGCCGATCCTCTGGCGATCGTTAACAGCGACGCAGAAGATATTCACAGCTGGGTTGAGCAGAAGCTGATCGAGAAAGTCGGCGATCTGGGCAAAAAGCTGCATACCGGCCGCAGCCGTAACGATCAGGTGGCCACCGATCTGAAACTGTGGTGCAAACATCAGGTTAGTGAACTGCTTCAGGCATTGGTACAGCTGCAACAGGCGCTGGTGGAAACCGCCGAAGCCAATCAGGATGCGGTGATGCCGGGTTATACCCACCTGCAGCGCGCCCAGCCGGTGACTTTTGCCCACTGGTGCCTCGCTTACGTCGAGATGCTGGCGCGTGATGAAAGCCGCCTGCAGGACACGTTGAAACGCCTGGACGTCAGCCCGCTGGGTAGCGGTGCCTTGGCCGGAACTGCTTATCCGATCGACCGTGAACAGCTGGCTGGCTGGTTGGGCTTTGCCTCTGCCACGCGCAACAGCCTGGACAGCGTCTCCGATCGTGACCACGTGCTAGAGCTGCTGTCCAATGCTGCCATCAGCATGGTGCACCTGTCGCGCTTTGCAGAAGATCTGATCTTCTTCAACAGCGGCGAAGCGGCGTTTGTCGAGCTTTCGGATCGCGTGACCTCTGGCTCATCCCTGATGCCACAGAAGAAAAACCCGGACGCATTAGAGCTGATCCGTGGCAAGTCTGGCCGCGTGCAAGGGGCTTTGACCGGCATGATGATGACGTTGAAAGGCCTGCCGTTGGCCTATAACAAAGACATGCAGGAAGACAAAGAAGGGCTGTTCGACGCGCTCGACACCTGGATGGATTGCCTGCAAATGGCGGCGTTGGTGCTGGACGGCATTCAGGTGAAGCGCCCGCGTTGCCAGGAAGCAGCACAGCAAGGTTATGCTAACGCCACTGAGCTGGCCGACTATCTGGTTGCCAAAGGCGTGCCGTTCCGCGAAGCGCACCACATTGTGGGTGAAGCGGTAGTGGAAGCGATCCGCCAGGGCAAACCGTTGGAAGACCTGCCGTTGAGCGATTTGCAGAAATTCAACAGCGTGATTGGTGACGACGTTTATCCGATCCTGTCGCTGCAATCTTGCCTGGATAAGCGCGCGGCCAAGGGCGGCGTTTCTCCTCAGCAGGTTGCCTATGCAATCGCAGAGGCGAAAAAACGTCTGTTCTAAGCTACGCCTAGGGCAGCGCAATGCTGCCCTTATCCTGCCAACCGGGCGCACAAATAGCGGTTCAGGCTAACGCCTTCATCCATAGCATTAATCGCCAGGCGACGATGCTGTTCCGGGGTCATCCTCAGCACCAGTTTCCCACTGAAATTTTTCTCTGCCAGTGCCTCTGGCGGCGTTTCACCTTGGGAAAGCATATCGGCAATCACATCGCGGACCAGTTTTTCAATGCCGTCCAGCGCTGCGGTGCGGGTAGGTGCCAACCATGACAGAGAGGGAAACTCCGTACAGAGGCCGACATACTCGCTATCCTCCGCTGACCAGGTGATGCGGTAAGTGTAGTGCTCATGTTTTTCCATTTTCTTCCTCCAGTTTGATCAGCGCGCTGATCACCTGTTTGACCTGATATACCTTTGCCATGCCGCTATCTGCACGTTGGATATTCACGCGTGGATCCCCCGGCCAAGGCATTTTGTAAACCTTGTGACTGCCACCGTTCAAGCGGGGTGGGCCAAACCAGTAGGTGCAGATCTTTACTAATGTGTTGAATTTGATATTGGCTTGCCGCTGTTGCAGATCGTCAATGGTTTCTCTGAGTCCTTTCATTTAGCTGCCCCATATTAGTATCAATATTAGTATCATTTCAAGGTGAGGGAGCATAAAAATGACGCTAAAACCAAAACTCGGCAAGCAAGGAGATTCAAGGCTGGAATGCCATACGCAAAAAACCGGGCGCGAAGGCCCGGTGGATGGTGACTAATAGCAGAGATAAAGGCTTATTCGCCAGGGCAACGCTGACAGCGTTCGGCCTCAGACTCACCCAGCTTCAGCTTGGCTTGCAGATCGCGTAGCGCGGTACGCAACCCTTCTTCGATCACCGGATGGTAGAACGGCATATCCAGCATTTGGTCGATGGTCATCTGCTGCTGATGTGCCCAGGCCAGCAGATGGGCGATATGCTCCACGTCCGGCCCCATCATTTCAGCACCCAGGAAGCGGCCAGTCCCTTGCTCGCCATAGACGTGCAAGATGCCTTTATTGCGTAGCATCACCCGGGAACGGCCCTGGTTTTCGAACGATACGGCACCCACTTCAAAGCAGCCACAGGCGCTGAATTTCTGGTTCAGTTCACGGAAGGTCGAGCCGACCATGGCGATTTGTGGGTCTGAAAACACCACGGAAATCGAGCTGCGGCGCAAGCCTGGCGTTACCTCAGGGAAGCTGCCCGCGTTGTGTCCGGCAATACGAGCCTGATCGCTGGCTTCGTGCAGCAGTGGCAATTGGTTGCTGGCATCCCCGGCGATGAAAATATGTGGCACGTTGGTTTGCATGGTTAAGCGATCGGCCTGTGGTACGCCTTTGGCATCCAGCACCAGGGTGGTATTTTCCAACCCCAGCTTGTCGACGTTCGGGCGGCGGCCGGTGGCGGCCAGCACGTAATCCACCATCATTCCCTGCGTTTGGCCGTGCAGATCCTGGTAGCGGATAAACACTTTGTCGCCTTCACGCTGCATGATGTCTACTTTGACATCCGGGTCGAGATAGAACTCTTCACCCAGCGTTTTAGCGGCATATTCCCGCACTACGCTGTCGGTCAGCGGGCCAACCGCACCGCCGACGCCGAACACTTTGGTGGCAACGCCAAGGCGATGCAGCGCCTGGCCCAGTTCCAATCCGATCACCCCTGGGCCAAATACCGCGACGGACTGCGGCAAATCATCCCAGTTAAACACATCGTCATTGACGATCAGGCGGTCGCCCAGGTCGTTCCACGGTGCAGGCCAGCTAGGGCGGGAACCGGTGGCGATCACGATACGTTGAGCGACGATGCGCGTATGCTCGTCAACCTGCAAGGTATTGTCGTCAATGAAGCGGGCATAGCCCTGAATTTTATCTGCGGCCGGGATGTTATCGACCCCTTCCAGTACAAAACCGACGAAGCGATCGCGCTCGCGTTTGACGCGATCCATCACTTCACGGCCATTGATGGTAGTTTTTCCCGCAGGGTGGACGCCAAACCCTGGAGCACGTTCGATCTGATGCACCGCTTCTGCCGCAGCAATCAGCAATTTGGAAGGCATACAGCCCACGCGGGCACAGGTAGTGCCAAAAGGTCCGCCCTCAATCATCACCACGCTCGGGGTAGAAAGTTTTGCTGCGCGGTAAGCGCCTAGTCCGGCTGTGCCGCCGCCAATAACGGCGACGTCGACATTCAACAGTTTCATATCCGCTCCTGAAGGGAATAAAAAAAGGGCGGGTCAGCACCCGCCAAAGGTCACATTACTTCTATTCCGTTAGGTTTTTCAGGCGGCAGATTGTTGAACCGTGCCTGAGACCCATCGGGTTTATTTTTATCATTCAGGCTGACAGGAAGTTTTCCAGATCGTCGCTACCACCGATGTGGCGACCACCGATAAACACCTGTGGCACGGTAGCACGGCCGCTGACAGCGCGCAGGCTGACCGTGGTCGCGTCTTGGCCCAACACGATTTCTTCATATTGGATCCCGCGCTCTTGCAGCATTTGTTTGGCTTTGGCGCAGAACGGGCAGCCCGGCTTGGTAAACAGGGAGACCGATTCCTGCACTTGGAATTCCGGTGCCAGGTACTTCAGCATGGTATCGGCGTCAGAGACTTCAAACGGGTCGCCCGGCTTGTTTGGCTCGACGAACATTTTTTCTACCACGCCGTTACGCACCAGCATGGAGTAGCGCCATGAACGTGGGCCAAAGCCCAGATCGGCTTTCTCAACCAGCATGTTCATGCCCTTGGTGAACTCACCGTTGCCGTCCGGCACGAAGGTAATATTTTCGGCGTGTTGATCGGCTTTCCAGGCATTCATCACAAAGGTATCGTTTACCGAGACGCACAGGATGCTGTCAACGCCGTGTTGCTTGAACACGCTGGACAGTTCGTTATAGCGTGGCAAATGGCTGGATGAGCAGGTTGGGGTGAACGCGCCCGGCAAGGAGAACAGGATCACTGTTTTGTCTTTGAACAGGTCATCCGTGGTGACATCGATCCATTGGTCGCCCTGGCGAGTATGGAAGGTAACCTGAGGGACTTTTTTGCCTTCTTGACTGGTAAACATGAATTAACCCCTTAATTAGAAAAATGAATTTTTTATGTTGGCGCCGTTGCGCTTTGTTGGGGGACATTATTCACTGCGGGGCTTGATAGTTCTAATCACTCGTTGCTATCTTATCTATCGCCATGAGCTATCATGGCCAGGAGGGAAACAACAATGAATATTCGTGATTTAGAGTATCTGGTCGCCTTGGCCGAGCACCGCCATTTCCGGCGCGCTGCCGACTCATGCCATGTCAGCCAACCAACATTGAGTGGGCAGATCCGCAAACTGGAAGACGAGTTGGGCGTGATGCTGCTTGAGCGGACCAGCCGTAAGGTGCTTTTCACACAGGCAGGCTTACTGCTGGTGGAGCAGGCGCGCACCGTGCTACGCGAAGTCAAAGTCTTGAAGGAAATGGCTAGCCAGCAGGGGGAGGCGATGTCCGGGCCGTTGCATATCGGCCTGATCCCTACCGTGGGGCCTTATCTGCTGCCGCAGATTATCCCGACGCTGCATAAATCCTTTCCCAAGTTGGAAATGTACCTGCACGAAGCACAAACCCATCAACTGCTGGCACAGTTGGACAGCGGCAAGTTGGACTGCGCTATTCTTGCCCTGGTGAAAGAGACCGAAGCCTTTATCGAAGTGCCTTTGTTCGATGAGCCGATGCAATTGGCAGTCTATTCCGACCATCCGTGGGCGCAGCGGGAACGCGTGGCGATGGCCGATTTGGCGGGTGAAAAACTGCTGATGCTGGAAGATGGCCACTGTTTACGCGATCAGGCGCTGGGCTTTTGCTTCCAGGCCGGTGCGGATGAGGATACCCACTTCCGTGCGACCAGCCTGGAAACGCTGCGTAATATGGTTGCCGCAGGCAGTGGGATAACGCTGTTGCCCGCTTTGGCAGTACCGCGTGAGCGCGAACGTGATGGCGTGTGCTATCTCGAGTGCTACAAACCGGAACCGAAGCGCACCATTGCTCTGGTGTATCGCCCCGGCTCCCCGCTGCGTAGCCGCTATGAGCAGTTGGCCGAGGCTATTCGCGAACACATGCAGAACTACCTGGACGCGAACTTAAAACAGGCGGTTTAAGCCGTTTAGCGCTGCCACACGGTAGGCTTCGGCCATGGTCGGATAGTTGAAGGTGGTATTGACGAAATACTCGATGGTATTACCTTCACCTTTCTGTTCCATGATCGCCTGACCGATGTGAATGATCTCTGCCGCACGCTCACCAAAGCAGTGGATCCCCAGGATCTGCAAGGTATCGCGGTGGAACAGGATCTTCAGGCTACCCACGTTCATGCCGGCAATCTGCGCCCGGGCCAGGTGTTTGAACTGGGCGCGGCCCACTTCGTAGGGCACTTTCATCGCCGTCAGTTCCTGCTCGGTTTTACCGACGGAGCTGATTTCTGGAATGGTATAAATGCCCGTTGGAATGTCTTCGATCAGATGCCCGCTGGCTTCCCCAGAGGAGATGGCCTGCGCGGCGATGCGGCCCTGGTCATAAGCGGCAGACGCCAGACTCGGATAGCCGATCACGTCACCCACGGCATAAATGTGGGATACGGCGGTCTGATACATGCTGTTGACCTTCAGCAGGCCACGGCTGTCTGATTCCAGACCCACGTTTTCCAGGCCCAGCGCATCGGTATTACCGGTACGGCCATTGGCGTACAGCAGGCAATCGGCCTTCACTTTCTTGCCGGATTTCAGATGCACAATCACGCCGTCATCGGTACCCTCAATCTTCTCGAACTCTTCATTGTGGCGGATCACCACGCCGTTATTCCAGAAGTGATAAGACAGAGAATCTGACATCTCCTGATCGAGGAACGCCAGCAGCCGATCGCGGGTGTTGATCAAATCCACCTTCACGTTCAAACCACGGAAGATAGAAGCATATTCGCAGCCAATCACCCCTGCGCCGTAGATAATCACGTGGCGTGGCTCGTGGTTCAGCTCCAGGATGGAGTCGCTGTCATAAATGCGCGAGTGGTTAAAATCAACGCCGTTCGGATGATAAGGGCGTGAACCACAGGCGATCACAATATGGTCGGCGCGGATGGTATCCTGCGTGCCATCCATATAGCTTACGCTGACGGTGTTGGCGTCGATAAACTTGGCGTTACCGGCGAACAGCTTGCACTGGTTACGCTCGTAGAACCCTTGGCGCATGCGCGTTTGCTGGTTAATCACACTGTCGGCGTGGCGTAAAATGTCAGGGAAGGTGGCGCTAAGGGTGCGGGAGTTATTGTAAAGCGGGTTCTGGTTGAATTCGATAATGCGGCTGACGGCGTGGCGGAGGGCTTTTGAGGGGATGGTTCCCCAGTGAGTACAGCCGCCGCCCACGTTATTGTACCGTTCGATCACGGCCACGCGGGCACCTTGTTTCACCAGACCCATGGCTGCGCCTTCACCACCAGGGCCGGAGCCGATGATAATGGCATCAAATTGATAGTGTTGTTGCATGTAGGAGAGACCTGTTCTTATACAAATTTACAACGGTATCTTAACATCATAGCGCTGCGTGCCCAATTACCATTAGCCTTTTTGTGGCAAAGCACAATCGGTGTGGCCCAGAACTGTGACAAAGCGCGTTTGTATAAATGCTGTTGCAATAAATTTGCTATATTGCCAGTTCTGCGGCGTTAGACTGAAGAAGGGAAGTCATCCGGATATGCAAATGGGCGTCAGAGCACAACAAAAAGAACGCACTCGTCGTTCCCTCATTGAGGCGGCTTTCAGCCAGCTGAGTGCCGAGCGCAGTTTTGCCAGCCTGAGCCTGCGTGAAGTCTCACGAGAGGCGGGCATCGCGCCCACGTCTTTCTATCGTCATTTTCGCGATGTGGATGAGCTTGGGCTCACCATGGTTGACGAAAGCGGCCTGATGCTGCGCCAATTGATGCGCCAGGCACGCCAGCGTATTGCCAAAGGCGGCAGCGTGATCCGCACGTCGGTATCGACCTTTATGGAGTTTATCGGCAATAATCCCAACGCCTTTCGGCTGTTGCTGCGTGAACGTTCTGGCACCTCGGCCGCGTTTCGTGCGGCGGTAGCACGGGAAATCCAACATTTTATCGCCGAACTGGCAGATTACCTTGAGCTGGAAAACCATATGCCGCGCAGTTTTACCGAGGCGCAGGCGGAAGCTATGGTGACGATTGTGTTCAGTGCCGGTGCGGAAGCGCTGGATATTGATATTGAACAACGGCGGCAGCTCGAAGAAAGGTTAGTGTTGCAACTGCGGATGATCTCCAAAGGAGCGTATTACTGGTATCGCCGCGAACAAGAAAAAGCATCTGTATCCCACGTATAACAAGGTGAAAGTCATGGAAAAACTAAGCCGTGAGAATGGTACTTTACTGCTGGCGTTGATTGCCGGCCTGTCCGTAAACGGTTCCTTTGCCGCGCTGTTCAGTTCGGTGGTGTCGTTTTCAGCCTTCCCGTTGATTGCTTTGGTGTTGGCGGTATATTGCCTGCATCAGCGTTACCTGAACCAGCCAATGCCGGATGGTATGCCAAAACTGGCGGCTGGCTGTTTCCTGTTGGGCGTCCTGGGATATAGCGCGATCGTGCGTGCGGAATACCCGCAGATCGGCTCGAACTTCCTGCCTTCGATTGTCTGCGTGGTGCTGGTGTTCTGGCTTGGTTTCCAATTAAAGAAACGCAATACCGTCACTGTTCAGCATTAAAAATGGTTTTATCGAGAAAAGGCACTTTGCGGAGTGCCTTTTTTGGTTTTTGCGCCCGTCTAGATCAGCGGCGTTCGAGCAATACGCCACATTCCATATGATGGGTGTATGGGAACTGATCGAATAGAGCCAGGCGAGTGATTTTGTGCGTGGCCTGCAGCGTATCCAGATTGGCGCATAGGGTCTCCGGGTTGCAGGAGATGTAAAGGATGCGTGGATAGGTCTGCACCATCTTCACCGTTTCCTCATCCAGCCCGCTGCGCGGCGGATCGACGAAAATCGTTTCACAGTTATAGCTGCTCAGATCGATCCCTTTTAACCGGTTGAACTCGCGAGCGCCGTTCATTGCCTGGGTGAAATCTTCCGCCGCCATACGGATAATCTGCACGTTGTCGATATTATTGGCTGCGATGTTGTACTGCGCCGCCGCCACCGAAGGCTTGGCAATTTCAGTGGCTAACACCCGTTCGAAGTTGCGGGCCAAGGCCAGCGAGAAGTTGCCGTTACCGCAATACAGCTCCAGCAGATCCCCTTTTGAACCTTGGGTCACATCCAGCGCCCATTCCAGCATTTGCACGTTCATGGCTGCGTTGGGCTGGGTGAAGCTGTTTTCAACCTGGCGATAAATCATTTCGCGGCCAGCGACCGGCAGCACTTCGTCGACGTAGTCCTGATCCAGCATGATTTTCATCTTCGAGGCGCGGCCAATCAGCTGCACATCGAAGCCGTCTGAGCGTAACGCGTCACGCAGCGCAGTGGCATCTTGCTGCCATTGTTCGTCCAGCTTGCGGTGATACAGCAGCGAGGCAATGATCTTACCGCTCTGCGTAGAAAGATAATCGATCTGGAACAGCTTGTGGCGCAGCACCGGATTGGGCTTGAGGGCCACCATCAGGGCACTCATCAGGCGGTTAATCAGCTCGCTGGCCGCCGGGAAGCTATCGACGCGAATACGCTGCTTGGTCTGCTGATCGAACATGATGTGGTACATATCGTCCTCATCATGCCAGATGCGGAATTCCGCACGCATCCGGTAGTGACTGACTGGCGAGCGAAACACTTCCGGCTCGGGCGCCGTGAACGGTGACATCATGGTCTTCAGGCGGGCTGTTTTCTCCGCCAGTTGGTCGTCATAGCGTTCAATGGGCAAATTCTCGGGCGTCATGTTTTCTCTCGTCAGGCAAATTGGATCAGCGGGGATTGTAGGGAATCAGCCCGTGAAGTCCAGTTTTGTTGTGGTGCTATTTTGCAACACTGTTGGCAATCTAGACATCCATTTTCATTGATTGTAGCATTGCCATCCGGTCTCAAGCAGCGAGTGAAAAGGGAATCCAGTGCAAATCTGGAGCTGACGCGCAGCGGTATGGGGAAGTCACGGCGATAGCGTTAAATGACGCAGACACTGTCCACTGCAGGATGGGAAGTCATCGCCCGGTGCGGGTTGCCACAGGCAACCGGCAAATCCCAAGCCCGAAAACCTACCGGTGTACGTCGCAATATCCATAGCCGTCGCGAACTACCGGCCGTGGCCCTGCGGCATCCCCAATGAAGTTTGGATGCTTTTTATAATGACAATGATAAAAAATACACTGCTGGCGGTGGTCTCTTCCGCGACGGCATTTTCTGGATGGGCGCAAGATAACACCACGGCTAAAAGTAGCGATGATCTGGTGGTTACCGCCAATCGCTTCCCTCAACCGGTCTCTTCCGTATTGGCGCCTGCCGATGTGGTAACCCGCGAAGATATCGATCGCTGGCAGGCCAAAAGCCTCAATGATGTGATGCGCCGTTTGCCCGGTGTCGATATTTCACAGTACGGCGGTATGGGGCAGGGGTCATCTCTCTCTGTACGGGGCACCGAAGCTCGCCATGTATTGGTTCTGATCGACGGCGTGCCAATGGCCCGTTTGGGGATCAGCAACGGCGTCGATTTTAACCAGGTTCCGTTGGCGCTGGTTCAGCGTGTGGAGTTTATCCGTGGGCCGCGCTCTGCCATTTACGGTTCTGGTGCCATCGGCGGGGTCATCAACATCATTACCCAGACGGATAAAGAGGGCGGCAAAGTCCAGGCGGGTATCGGTTCTAAAGGATACCAGCAGTACGATGGTGCCTTGCGCCAGCGTTTTGATAACACTGTTGCTACCGTTGCGGGCAGCTACCAGATGACCAATGGTTTCAATGTGCAGCCAGGCTCGCCTTATTCGGTCGACAGCGATCGTGATGGTTTCCGTAATAAAAGTTTCTGGGGCGGGTTGGAACAGCAGTTCAATCAGAATTTCTCAGGCTTCGTGCGGGGTTATGGTTATACCAATAACTCGGACTACGATGTCGGCAGTGTACCTTACAGCCCGAAGTACAGTAATGATGAAGACCGCCTGTATAGCCATACCTATGATATGGGGCTGCGTTTCCTGTCTGGGGCTTTCTCTTCTCAACTGACGGGCAGCTATCAGAAACAGAAAGATTACAACTACAGCAGCCAGAATGGCCGTTATGGCATCAGCACTACGCTGGATGATATGGATCAGCGTAACCTGCAATGGGGCAATACCTATGCTTTCGAGCACGGTAGCGTTACCGCCGGTGCCGATTTCCAGCAACAGCGCCTGACTTCTTCCGACAGTTCCTTTGCCGATACCTATAAAAGAGACAACACGGGGCTGTACCTGAGCGGTCAACAGCAGTTTGGCAGCGTGACGCTGGAAGCCTCTGGGCGTGAAGACAAGGCAGGTGACTTTGGTTGGCACGGCACTTGGCAGACCGCGGCAGGTTGGGAGTTTGTTGATGGCTATCGAGCCACTTTGTCTTATGGTACGGGTTTCCTGACGCCGTCATTGGGTCAGCAATATGGCTCAAAACGCTTTGGCATTGATTCCAACAGCAACCTCAAGCCGGAAGAGTCCAAACAGTGGGAAATGGGTCTGGAAGGTTTGACCGGGCCGTTGGATTGGCGTCTGTCTGCTTACCATTACAAAATCCAGAACCTGATCAACTATGATTCTGACCCGGTGACCTATCAGGGGCAGTATTACAATGTGGACAAGGCAACGATTAAAGGCGTGGAATGGACGGGTAGCTTTGATACCTGGATGTTCACCCACCGGTTGACGCTGCAATATATCGATCCGCGTAATGACCAGACCGACGAGGTGCTGGCGCGCCGTTCGAAACGTCAGGCCAAATATCAGTTGGATTGGACGATGTTCAACCTGGACATGGATATCTCGTATCAATACTACGGCAAGCGTTACGACAATATCTCTTCTACTTATAACCCTGAGCAACGCGAATTGCCGAGTTACAGCACGGTCGACGTGAGCGCCTCATATCCAATAACCTCTCAGCTGACAGTTCGTGGTAGAATTGCCAACCTGTTTGATAAAGATTATGAGACGGCTTATGGCTACGCTACTCCAGGAAGAGAGTACTACCTCACTGGCAGCTATACCTTCTAACGCCACTGCGGCTCCTCGCCCGACGGCGCTGGTTTTTGATTCCGGCGTCGGTGGGTTGTCAGTGTTTCAGGAGGTTCGGCAACTGCTGCCGGATCTCCACTATATCTATGCCTTCGATAACGTGGCATTCCCCTACGGCGAGAAATCCGAAGAGTTTATCGTTGAGCGCGTGCTGGAAATTGTCAGTGCGGTTCAGCAGCGCCATCCTCTGGCGATCGTCATTATCGCCTGTAATACCGCTAGTACCGTTTCCTTACCTGCACTGCGTGAACGTTTCGCTTTCCCGGTAGTGGGGGTGGTGCCTGCGATCAAGCCTGCTGCCAAACTGACCGCCAACGGTATCGTCGGTTTGCTGGCCACGCGCGGTACGGTTCAGCGTACTTATACTCATGAACTGATCGAGCGTTTCGCGACAGATTGCAAAATTGAGCTGTTAGGCTCTTCTGAGCTGGTGGAACTGGCAGAAGCCAAGCTGCATGGTGAACCTGTGCCGCTGGCAACGCTGAAGAAAATATTGCAGCCGTGGCTGAGCATGCGCGAGCCACCGGACACGGTAGTGTTGGGCTGTACTCATTTCCCTCTATTATCTGAAGAGCTGATGCAAGTCCTGCCTGAAGGAACGCGTCTGGTGGATTCCGGTGCGGCAATTGCCCGCAGAGCCGCCTGGCTTATCTCTACTCAGGAAAATCTGGTCTCAACTCAGGAAGAGAATCTGGCGTATTGCATGGCGCTGAATGAAGACACCGATGCTTTATTGCCCGTTTTGCAGGGTTATGGCTTTAAATCGTTGAAAAAACTGCCGCTTTAATGGGTTTTTGCTTAAACATTCGACGGTCAGTAAAAAAAGTGAATTTAGGGGTTGCGGCGTTCTGAGAACTCCCTATAATGCGCCTCCACTGACCGGGAACAACGACGAACAAGTCGCCCAGCCAGGAAGAAGCAACCCGGTGAAAACACCGTGTCTCGTAAGAGAAAAAGGTTGACTCTTCAGCGGGAAAGCGTAATATGCACCTCCCGCGTTACCGAGAAACTTCACGGTAACGAACGCTCTTTAACAATTTATCAGACAATCTGTGTGGGCACTCACAAGACGATATCCAGCTACTTCGGTAGCAAAAAAAATATCAAGTCTTGAAGAGTGACCAAGCAGTAATTCATGCGAATGAATTATTACGAAAGTTAATTTTCGAGCATCGCTGCACGAGTTGCAGCAAATCAAGCTTTTAATTGAAGAGTTTGATCATGGCTCAGATTGAACGCTGGCGGCAGGCCTAACACATGCAAGTCGAGCGGTAGCACAGGGAGCTTGCTCCTGGGTGACGAGCGGCGGACGGGTGAGTAATGTCTGGGAAACTGCCCGATGGAGGGGGATAACTACTGGAAACGGTAGCTAATACCGCATAACGTCTTCGGACCAAAGTGGGGGACCTTCGGGCCTCACACCATCGGATGTGCCCAGATGGGATTAGCTAGTAGGTGAGGTAATGGCTCACCTAGGCGACGATCCCTAGCTGGTCTGAGAGGATGACCAGCCACACTGGAACTGAGACACGGTCCAGACTCCTACGGGAGGCAGCAGTGGGGAATATTGCACAATGGGCGCAAGCCTGATGCAGCCATGCCGCGTGTGTGAAGAAGGCCTTCGGGTTGTAAAGCACTTTCAGCGAGGAGGAAGGCCAATAGCTTAATACGCTGTTGGATTGACGTTACTCGCAGAAGAAGCACCGGCTAACTCCGTGCCAGCAGCCGCGGTAATACGGAGGGTGCAAGCGTTAATCGGAATTACTGGGCGTAAAGCGCACGCAGGCGGTTTGTTAAGTCAGATGTGAAATCCCCGAGCTTAACTTGGGAACTGCATTTGAAACTGGCAAGCTAGAGTCTTGTAGAGGGGGGTAGAATTCCAGGTGTAGCGGTGAAATGCGTAGAGATCTGGAGGAATACCGGTGGCGAAGGCGGCCCCCTGGACAAAGACTGACGCTCAGGTGCGAAAGCGTGGGGAGCAAACAGGATTAGATACCCTGGTAGTCCACGCTGTAAACGATGTCGACTTGGAGGTTGTGCCCTTGAGGCGTGGCTTCCGGAGCTAACGCGTTAAGTCGACCGCCTGGGGAGTACGGCCGCAAGGTTAAAACTCAAATGAATTGACGGGGGCCCGCACAAGCGGTGGAGCATGTGGTTTAATTCGATGCAACGCGAAGAACCTTACCTACTCTTGACATCCACAGAACTTTCCAGAGATGGATTGGTGCCTTCGGGAACTGTGAGACAGGTGCTGCATGGCTGTCGTCAGCTCGTGTTGTGAAATGTTGGGTTAAGTCCCGCAACGAGCGCAACCCTTATCCTTTGTTGCCAGCACGTAATGGTGGGAACTCAAAGGAGACTGCCGGTGATAAACCGGAGGAAGGTGGGGATGACGTCAAGTCATCATGGCCCTTACGAGTAGGGCTACACACGTGCTACAATGGCATATACAAAGAGAAGCGAACTCGCGAGAGCAAGCGGACCTCATAAAGTATGTCGTAGTCCGGATCGGAGTCTGCAACTCGACTCCGTGAAGTCGGAATCGCTAGTAATCGTAGATCAGAATGCTACGGTGAATACGTTCCCGGGCCTTGTACACACCGCCCGTCACACCATGGGAGTGGGTTGCAAAAGAAGTAGGTAGCTTAACCTTCGGGAGGGCGCTTACCACTTTGTGATTCATGACTGGGGTGAAGTCGTAACAAGGTAACCGTAGGGGAACCTGCGGTTGGATCACCTCCTTACCTAAAGATATGTGTTCGAGTGCAGTGTCCACACAGATTGTCTGATGAAAAAGTAACGAGCAGAAATACCTTTATAGGCTTGTAGCTCAGGTGGTTAGAGCGCACCCCTGATAAGGGTGAGGTCGGTGGTTCAAGTCCACTCAGGCCTACCAAATTCGCACTTATGCTGCGTTATGCGCGCGGTCGTTTACCCAACAGTAAACTTCCCTTACGCATGCCTTGCCTAAGCACGAATTAACAGGATTTCCAACAGGAAAGACTGTTACTCACGCGAGTGGTAAATAAAGGTTTCTGCAAGTGACTGTATGGGGCTATAGCTCAGCTGGGAGAGCGCCTGCCTTGCACGCAGGAGGTCAGCGGTTCGATCCCGCTTAGCTCCACCATATCCATATAGTCCTTGATAATACTTCAGAGTGTACTGGCAACAGTATGCTGCGAAGTATTTTGCTCTTTAACAATCTGGAACAAGCTGAAAATTGAAACATGACAGCTGAAACTTATCCCTCCGTAGATGTATTGGGGTAAGGATTAACCTGTCATAGAGTCTCTCAAATAAACAGCACGACAGTGTCTCTGTTTACAGAAACACCTTCGGGTTGTGAGGTTAAGTGACTAAGCGTACACGGTGGATGCCTAGGCAGTCAGAGGCGATGAAGGGCGTGCTAATCTGCGAAAAGTGTCGGTAAGGTGATATGAACCGTTATAACCGGCAATACCCGAATGGGGAAACCCAGTGTGTTTCGACACACTATCGTATGGTGAATACATAGCCATACGAGGCGAACCGGGGGAACTGAAACATCTAAGTACCCCGAGGAAAAGAAATCAACCGAGATTCCCCTAGTAGCGGCGAGCGAACGGGGAACAGCCCAGAACCTGAATCAGTTCTTGTGTTAGTGGAAGCGTCTGGAAAGTCGCGCAGCAAAGGGTGATAGCCCCGTACACTAAAATGCATTAATTGTGAGTTCGATGAGTAGGGCGGGACACGTGACATCCTGTCTGAATATGGGGGGACCATCCTCCAAGGCTAAATACTCCTGACTGACCGATAGTGAACCAGTACCGTGAGGGAAAGGCGAAAAGAACCCCGGCGAGGGGAGTGAAATAGAACCTGAAACCGTGTACGTACAAGCAGTGGGAGCACCTTCGTGGTGTGACTGCGTACCTTTTGTATAATGGGTCAGCGACTTATATTTTGTAGCAAGGTTAACCGTATAGGGGAGCCGTAGGGAAACCGAGTCTTAACTGGGCGAATAGTTGCAAGGTATAGACCCGAAACCCGGTGATCTAGCCATGGGCAGGTTGAAGGTTGGGTAACACTAACTGGAGGACCGAACCGACTAATGTTGAAAAATTAGCGGATGACTTGTGGCTGGGGGTGAAAGGCCAATCAAACCGGGAGATAGCTGGTTCTCCCCGAAAGCTATTTAGGTAGCGCCTCGTGAATTCATCTTCGGGGGTAGAGCACTGTTTCGGCTAGGGGGCCATCCCGGCTTACCAAACCGATGCAAACTCCGAATACCGAAGAATGTTATCACGGGAGACACACGGCGGGTGCTAACGTCCGTCGTGAAGAGGGAAACAACCCAGACCGCCAGCTAAGGTCCCAAAGTCATGGTTAAGTGGGAAACGATGTGGGAAGGCATAGACAGCCAGGATGTTGGCTTAGAAGCAGCCATCATTTAAAGAAAGCGTAATAGCTCACTGGTCGAGTCGGCCTGCGCGGAAGATGTAACGGGGCTAAACCATGCACCGAAGCTGCGGCAGCGACGCTTAGGCGTTGTTGGGTAGGGGAGCGTTCTGTAAGCCGTTGAAGGTGAACTGTGAGGTTTGCTGGAGGTATCAGAAGTGCGAATGCTGACATAAGTAACGATAAAGCGGGTGAAAAACCCGCTCGCCGGAAGACCAAGGGTTCCTGTCCAACGTTAATCGGGGCAGGGTGAGTCGACCCCTAAGGCGAGGCCGAAAGGCGTAGTCGATGGGAAACAGGTTAATATTCCTGTACTCGGTGTTACTGCGAAGGGGGGACGGAGAAGGCTAGGCTAGCCGGGCGACGGTTGTCCCGGTTTAAGCGTGTAGGGGGAGTGACCTGGTAAATCCGGTTGCTTATCAACCCTGAGGCGTGATGACGATGCACTACGGTGCAGAAGTAGTTGATGCCCTGCTTCCAGGAAAAGCCTCTAAGCATCAGGTAACATCAAATCGTACCCCAAACCGACACAGGTGGTCAGGTAGAGAATACCCAGGCGCTTGAGAGAACTCGGGTGAAGGAACTAGGCAAAATGGTGCCGTAACTTCGGGAGAAGGCACGCTGGCGCGTAGGTGAAGAGACTTGCTCTCGGAGCTGAAGCCAGTCGCAGATACCAGCTGGCTGCAACTGTTTAATAAAAACACAGCACTGTGCAAACACGAAAGTGGACGTATACGGTGTGACGCCTGCCCGGTGCTGGAAGGTTAATTGATGGGGTCAGCCGCAAGGCGAAGCTCTTGATCGAAGCCCCAGTAAACGGCGGCCGTAACTATAACGGTCCTAAGGTAGCGAAATTCCTTGTCGGGTAAGTTCCGACCTGCACGAATGGCGTAATGATGGCCAGGCTGTCTCCACCCGAGACTCAGTGAAATTGAACTCGCTGTGAAGATGCAGTGTACCCGCGGCAAGACGGAAAGACCCCGTGAACCTTTACTATAGCTTGACACTGAACATTGAGCCTTGATGTGTAGGATAGGTGGGAGGCTTTGAAGTGTGGACGCCAGTCTGCATGGAGCCAACCTTGAAATACCACCCTTTAATGTTTGATGTTCTAACTCGGCCCCATAATCTGGGGTGAGGACAGTGTCTGGTGGGTAGTTTGACTGGGGCGGTCTCCTCCCAAAGAGTAACGGAGGAGCACGAAGGTTAGCTAATCACGGTCGGACATCGTGAGGTTAGTGCAAAGGCATAAGCTAGCTTGACTGCGAGAGTGACGGCTCGAGCAGGTACGAAAGTAGGTCTTAGTGATCCGGTGGTTCTGAATGGAAGGGCCATCGCTCAACGGATAAAAGGTACTCCGGGGATAACAGGCTGATACCGCCCAAGAGTTCATATCGACGGCGGTGTTTGGCACCTCGATGTCGGCTCATCACATCCTGGGGCTGAAGTAGGTCCCAAGGGTATGGCTGTTCGCCATTTAAAGTGGTACGCGAGCTGGGTTTAGAACGTCGTGAGACAGTTCGGTCCCTATCTGCCGTGGGCGTTGGAAGATTGAGAGGGGTTGCTCCTAGTACGAGAGGACCGGAGTGAACGCACCACTGGTGTTCGGGTTGTCATGCCAATGGCACTGCCCGGTAGCTAAGTGCGGAAAAGATAAGCGCTGAAAGCATCTAAGCGCGAAACTTGCCTCGAGATGAGTCTTCCCTGGGCCTTTAAGGCCCCTGAAGGAACGTTTAAGACTAAGACGTTGATAGGCTGGGTGTGTAAGTGCAGCGATGCATTGAGCTAACCAGTACTAATGATCCGTGAGGCTTAACCTTACAACACCGAAGGTGTTTTAGAGAGATTGTAGAGATTTTCAGCGAAGTTCCGAGATTGGTTCCGATGGCGACACGAGAGTGAAGCGGTTGGAATGAAACGAATTTGCCTGGCGGCAATAGCGCGGTGGTCCCACCTGACCCCATGCCGAACTCAGAAGTGAAACGCCGTAGCGCCGATGGTAGTGTGGGGTCTCCCCATGCGAGAGTAGGACACTGCCAGGCATCAAATAAACGTTATCAGTATGACATCTGGTAATGCGCGAAATCACCCAGGTGGTTTTGCCAGCATCGAAAGATGCGACGTAGAAGAATCGGTGGAGCGGTAGTTCAGTTGGTTAGAATACCTGCCTGTCACGCAGGGGGTCGCGGGTTCGAGCCCCGTCCGTTCCGCCACTTATTTAAATTATGCCTGCTAACTTTAGCAGGCATAATGTTAAGCGTAATTTAGGGGCGTAGCTCAGTTGGTAGAGCACCGGTCTCCAAAACCGGGTGTCGCGAGTTCGAGTCTCTCCGCCCCTGCCATATTAGAAACCCTTTGCGAAAGCGAAGGGTTTTTTTTGCTTTCTACTCGCCTAAAATTGCCACTCCTGCCGCTAACGCGTACAAAATTCCCGCCGAAATCGTTCCCAATTTAGACATTTCTTGCTGTATCTATGTACAAAATGGTTGTAATCCCGCGCTGTGATATCGCTCATCATTCCTGTCTGTATTTCAACTACACCTTATAAGCCCCACGAGTTTTTTGGGCACACTCGATGAAAGCGAATATACCCACAGCCATCTCTGTCTGATCGATTCAGGCAGAGCGAGGAGAAAAACATGGTTAAGCGTTTACTGTTAGCGGCCGCCGTAAGCGGCGTGTTGATGGGAGCGGCGCAGGCTGCCCCCTTGGTTGTCGGCTTTTCTCAGATTGGTTCTGAATCAGGATGGCGTTCGGCAGAAACCAAAGTGGCGAAACAGGAGGCGGAAAAACGGGGTATTACGCTGAAAATCGCCGACGCACAGCAAAAGCAGGAAAACCAGATCAAGGCGGTGAGATCCTTTATTGCTCAGGGCGTTGACGCCATCTTCATTGCGCCGGTGGTGGCTACCGGTTGGACTCCGGTATTGCAGGAAGCGAAAGAGGCCAAAATTCCGGTCTTCCTGCTGGATCGCATGATTGAAGTGAACGATCCCTCGCTGTATACCGCAGCCGTCGCCTCTGACAGCGTCCATGAAGGGAAAGTCGCAGGCGAATGGCTAGTGAAAGCCGTTGCGGGCAAGCCCTGTAACGTGGTGGAACTGCAAGGCACCGTTGGGGCCAGCGTGGCCATCAACCGCAAGAAAGGCTTTGCGGATGGTATTGCCTCTGCCGACAACGTCAAAATCATCCGTTCGCAGTCCGGCGACTTTACTCGCAGCAAGGGTAAAGAAGTGATGGAAAGCTTTATCAAGGCTGAACAGAACGGCAAAAACATCTGTGCCGTCTATGCACATAACGACGATATGGCCATTGGTGCCATCCAGGCGATCAAAGAAGCCGGTCTCAAACCGGGTTCACAGATCAAGGTTGTTTCCATCGACGGCGTGCCGGATATCTTTAAAGCGATGATGGAAGGGGAAGCCAACGCCACGGTTGAACTGACGCCAAATATGGCAGGACCTGCGTTTGATGCCTTGATTGCATTGAAAAAAGACGGCACACAGCCACAGAAATTTATCCAGACCGAGTCGAAACTGCTGCAGCCTGAAACGGCCAGACAAGAATACGATATGAAGAAAAGCATGGGATATTGATCGTTAACAGGCGGAGCAGATAATGGCCACACCTCAGGCAGCATTATTGGCAATAAGCGGGTTATCCGTGGAGTTTCCAGGTGTAAAAGCGCTGGAGCAGGTTGATTTCACACTACAGCGCGGTGAGGTGGTGGCGCTTCTTGGGGAAAACGGCGCGGGCAAGTCCACGCTGATTAAGGCATTGACCGGTGTTTACCAACGCTCCGCCGGTGAGATCTGGCTAGAAGGCACCGCGATTGCGCCACAGAATACGGCCCAGGCGCAATCGTTGGGGATTGGCACCGTCTATCAGGAAGTAAACTTGCTGCCTAATATCTCGGTGGCCGCCAATCTGTTTATCGGCCGCGAACCTACCCGCTTTGGCCTGATCGATCAAAAAACCATGTTGCGTAATGCCCGTAAGCTGCTGGAAGGGTATGGATTACCGCTAGATGTCAGCCAGCCGCTGGGCAACTACTCTATCGCCATTCAGCAAATTGTCGCGATTGCTCGCGCCGTCGATCTCTCCGCCAAGGTGCTGATCCTGGATGAACCCACCGCCAGCCTGGATGCCAAGGAAGTCACCATGCTGCTGGATATTCTCAGCCAACTGCGATCGCAGGGAATGGGGATGATTTTCGTCACCCATTTTCTCGAACAGGTTTACCGCATCAGCGATCGTATTACGGTGTTGCGTAACGGCAAGCTGGTCGGGACCCGTGTCACCGCCGAGCTGCCACGGCTCGAGTTGGTGCAGATGATGCTTGGCCACAGTTTTGATGAGACGCTGCTCAAACGCAGCGAACATCAGGCCGTGCAGGCTCCGCCGTTAGTGGAATTTAGCGGTTATGGCCGACGCGGCATGGTTGAGCCCTTTGATCTGGCGATCCGCCCTGGGGAAATAGTCGGCCTGGCTGGTTTACTGGGGTCGGGGCGGACAGAGACGGCTCAACTGATCTTCGGCATTAAGGCTCGGGATAAAGGTATAGCGAAGGTTGAGGGCAAAACGGTGGCGATCCCTACCCCTCGTAAAGCGGCCAGCCTGGGATTTGGCTATTGCCCAGAAGATCGTAAGACCGACGGTATTGTCGGCGCGGCCACGGTAAGGGAAAACATCATTCTGGCATTGCAGGCGCAGCGTGGCTGGTTACGGCCTATCCCGTTGCGTGAGCAAACCCGAATTACGGAGGATTTCATCAAACTGCTGGGGATCCGCACGCCGGGGCCGGAGCAGCAAATCCAGTACCTTTCCGGCGGTAACCAGCAGAAGGTGCTGCTTTCCCGCTGGCTGGCGACTAAACCTCGTTTCCTGATCCTGGATGAGCCAACCCGTGGCATTGACGTGGGTGCCCATGCGGAAATTATCCGACTGATTGAACGGCTCTGTGATGAAGGGTTGGCGCTGCTGGTGATCTCCTCCGAACTGGAGGAGCTGGCAGGCTATGCCGATCGCATCGTGGTATTACGCGATAGAAAACATGTGGCGCAGCTTGAGCATGATGCCATTACGGTTCCCGCCATTATGCAGGCCATTGCCGTGCAACAGGGGGCAGCATGAACCACAGGAGTTTTCCCATGACCGGTGGACCGCGCAAAGTAAGGTGGGTAATGCCCGCCGGAGCGACGCAGCTGGGGGCGCTGGCGGTGATTTTGCTTATCGATAGCCTGGTCGCCCCCCACTTCTTTTCAATTCATATCCAGGATGGCCGCCTGTTCGGCAGCGTGATTGATATTTTTAATCGCGGTGCCCCCGTTGCGCTGCTTGCCTTGGGTATGACGCTAGTGATCGCTACCGGTGGGATCGATCTCTCCGTAGGTGCGGTGATGGCGATTGCCGGGGCGACCGCTGCCACCATGACCAGCGCTGGCTACCCATTAGCTTACATCCTGGGGGCCGCATTAGCGGTTGGGGCACTGTGTGGCCTGTGGAACGGCTTCCTGGTTGCGGTGCTGCAAATCCAGCCGATCGTCGCCACCTTGATGCTGATGGTGGCCGGGCGCGGTATCGCGCAGTTGATTACCGAAGGGCAAATCGTCACCTTTGAGAGTGAAGGATTAGCCAAGCTCGGCAGTGGTTCGCTGATGTATCTGCCGATGCCGGTGATCATTGCTGCCATCATGCTGCTGCTGATTTGGTTACTGACACGCAAAACCGCTTTGGGGCTGTTTATTGAGGCGGTCGGTATCAATTTGCGCTCGGCACGTAATGCTGGCGTCAGTACTCGCTGGGTGATCATTGCGGTATATATCATTTGCGGCCTGTGCGCGGCGGTGGCGGGGGTTATCGTCACGGCGGATATCCGTGGTGCGGATGCCAACAATGCGGGCCTGTGGCTCGAACTGGATGCGATCCTGGCCGTGGTGATTGGTGGTGGGTCACTGCTGGGCGGGCGTTTTAACCTGCTGCTCTCGGTGGTGGGGGCGCTAATTATTCAGGGTATGAATACTGGAATTCTGCTTTCGGGCTATAAACCGGAGTTTAACCTGGTATTGAAAGCGGTGGTGGTATTAGCCGTGTTGCTGGTGCAATCCCCCTGTGTGTCATTACAGCGGCTGTGGCGGAGACGGAAATCATGATGAAACGTAACCTTCCCCTATTGATCACTATCGCGGTTTTCCTGTTGGGCTATGCCTTTTGCCTTAGCCAATTCCCCAGCTTCGCTTCCACCCGCGTCTGGTGCGATCTGCTGACCGACAACGCCTTTCTCGGCATAGTGGCCGTGGGCATGACCTTTGTGATCCTTTCAGGGGGTATCGATCTTTCGGTGGGCTCGGTGATCGCCTTTACCGGCGTACTGCTGGCCAAGCTAATTGGCACTTATGGTATTGCTCCAGGTTATGCATTTGTCATTGCCTTGCTGATGGGGGCCTCATTTGGTGCGCTGATGGGTTGGATCATCGACGTACTGAAATTACCTGCATTTATCATCACGCTCGCGGGGATGTTCTTCGTGCGCGGCATGAGTTTTATCGTGTCAGAAGAGTCTTTGCCGATCGATCACCCGCTGTATGCCACGCTGGCAAACTATGCCTGGAAAGTCCCCGGTGGTGGCCGATTTACCTTACTGGCGTTGGTGATGTTGCTGGTCGTGGCGATTGGCATGATCCTGGCGCATCGTACCCGCTTTGGCCATAACGTCTATGCCATCGGGGGTAATCCGGTCTCCGCTGGGCTGATGGGGGTGCCGGTACGGCGTACCACCATCCAGATTTACATGCTTTCCAGCACGCTGGCGGCCCTCTCCGGCATAATTTTCTCGCTATACACTTCCGCCGGTTACGCGCTGGCTGCCAGCGGTGTCGAACTGGATGCCATTGCGGCGGTCGTCATTGGGGGAACGTTGCTGACCGGTGGTGTCGGCACCATCTTGGGTACCCTGTTTGGCGTGCTGATCCAGGGCCTAATCCAGAGTTACATCACTTTTGATGGCTCGCTCAGCTCCTGGTGGACCAAAATCGTCATCGGCATCCTGCTGTTCTGCTTTATCGGCCTCCAGAAGGCGATGAGCGCCTTTTGGCAGACCAGACGGGCAAAACCCCGCCATCCACGCCTGAAGCCGTCATAGCGGCTCAGGTTGCGGTATTTAAAGGTATTTTCAGCAGTTGGCGGATTAACGGTTGCTGGTCGCTGTTTTGCAGCCAGACGGCATAAAGCGGGCGGATGATCGGCTGGGCATCAGCAACGGCGATCAGCTGAGGATACTCTTTTTCCCACTGGCTGGGGAGAAATGCACAGCCACCGGTTGTCTCCAGCAATTGACGCGTCAGATGTGCTGAAGTGGTGGTCAGCACGGGCATGCTGTCGCCCTCAAGCATGCGGGCTTCCTGTTGGTGAAAATCGGCACCCCATTCCAGTTTGATGTAAGGCATGGGGGCGGGATTATCGCGTAGCGACGAAGAAAACAGGCGTAGCGAGAAGTTACCCAACTGCTGGCTGGCCAGCTCATCCATCTTTGGCGGTTCGGTGGTGATTAGCAAATCGAGCTGTCTTTCATGTAGCTGCTTCACCAAAGAATGACGCAGAGCAATCCTGGCTTCGAGCTGCAAGGCCTCCCGCTGCTGGTAGAGCGATTGCAGCCAGGGCGTGAGGTAAGCTTCCCATAGCGACGCGGTGGCGCCGATCGAAAGTTCGCTGTGCTGTAGCGATCGCACCACCTCTTTCTTTGCCAACTGCCAAGTGTTCATCAGGCTCTCGGCATAGGGCAACAGCCGCTCTCCTGCAGGTGTCAGGCGGATGTTGTTGCGGTGGCGGGTGAATAAATTCGCCCCTAATTGAGTTTCAAGCTGACGGATACGGAAACTCACCGCAGACTGCGTTAAGTACAGGGATTCCGCTGCGCGGCCAAAGTGTCGCGTTCTACTGACCTCCAAAAAGGTTTTCAGTAATTCGGTGTCCACACCAATCTCCAAAGTTTTTTATCGTTAAGATTTAAATGTTTTGTTTTACACGATGTCAAGCCTATCTAATACTCCGCGCCATAAACAGCACGGCCATGAGAGAATTAGGAGCGTGTCAGATGGCGGATAGCTTCACCACCAACAGTCGTTTTTTTGATAATAAAAACTATCCTCGCGGGTTCTCCCGTCACGGCGATTTCACCATTAAAGAAGCGCAATTGCTAGAGCGTTTCGGGTATGCGTTCAACGAGTTGGATGCCGGCAAACGCCAGCCAGCCACTGAAGAAGAGCAGTTGTTCGTTGCAGTGTGTCGCGGTGAGCGTGAACCGGTAACCGAGCAAGAAAAAGTATGGTCTAAATATCTGGCGCGCACCCGCCGCCCGAAAAAATTCCATACGCTGTCAGGTGGCAAGCCGCAGGCTGATGCGGTAGAAGACTACACTGAAAGCGACGATTGATCATCATGGGGCCATTCGGCCCCATTTTTTATTCCAGGCTACGGTGTAGCTGCAGCAGCAGGCGATCCATACTGCGATAGCTGAGCGCTTCGCTGAGGTGGCGTTTATCAATCTGTGGTTCCCCCGCCAAATCGGCCAGCGTGCGTGCCACTTTCAGGATGCGATGCCAGGCTCGAACCGATAATCCCAGTTGGCTCAGCGTTTTCTCTAAAAACTCCGCTTCCGCTGCAGGCAAATGGCAATCCCGATCCACCTCGCGGTTACTCAACAGCGCATTCACTTTTCCTGCCCGTGCCAGCTGCCGCTCGCGCGCCACCAGCACCCGTTGACGTACCTGTTGGCTGCTTTCCCCCGCATGGTGCTGCTTGGCCAGTACGCCCGATGGCAGCAGTGGCACCTCAATCGATAAATCAAATCGATCGAGGAAGGGGCCAGAGAGCCTGCCGAGGTAGCGCAAGATTTGCTGCGGTGGCGTGCGGTTGTGTATGCCCTGATAGTGCCCGGTTGGGCTGGGGTTCATCGCCGCAATCAGCTGCACCCTGGCTGGGAAGCGTACCTTGGCGCTGGCGCGTGAGATGACGATTTCACCGGATTCCAGCGGTTCACGCAGCGCATCTAACACTCTCCGTTCAAATTCGGGTAACTCATCCAGAAAGAGCACGCCGTTGTGCGCCATAGAGATTTCCCCTGGCCGCGGCAAGGAACCACCCCCAACCAGGGCAGCCATCGAAGCGCTGTGATGCGGGGCACGAAACGGCCGCTGTCGCCATGGCAGGGTTTCATCAGGGTGATGCAATAAGCTGGCAACGGCAACGCTTTCCAGCGCCTCCCGATCGCTTAACGGCGGCAGCAAACCGTTGAGGCGGCTGGCCAGCATGGTTTTTCCGGTGCCCGGGGGGCCAAGCAGCAATAGGTTGTGGCCCCCGGCCGCGGCAATTTCCAACGCTCGTTTTGCCTGCTCCTGACCAATGACTTCCTGCAGGTCGGCAGTTTCCGTTGACGTGGCGGCCGCAGGGGGCGCTACGGCGATTGGCAGATCCCCCTTACCTTGCAAAAAAGCGCAAACCTCCAGTAAATGTTCAGCGACTCGGGTCGTGCTGTTAGGAAGCAACCCTGCCTCTTTGCCGTTGGCCGCCGCCAGGATCAGCTCACGTTTGGCCTCGGCAGCCGCTATTGCCGCCGGAATGGCGCCGTGCACCGCCCTCAATGCGCCTGAAAGCGCCAATTCACCCAGGAACTCATAGTGCGCCAACTTATCTGCTGGCAGCTGCTCTGAGGCTGCCAGAATGGCCAGCGCAATGGGTAAATCATAACGCCCCCCTTCCTTAGGCAGGTCGGCCGGGGCCAGATTGACGGTGATGCGTTTGGCCGGAAAGGTGAAGCCGTTGTTGATCAGTGCGCTGCGCACCCGGTCACGGGCTTCTTTCACCGTGGTTTCCGGCAGGCCGACCAGTGTAAGGCCGGGTAATCCGTTACTGATATGGACCTCAACCATGACCGAAGGCGCCTGCACGCCGATCGTGGCACGGGTATAGATTACCGCCAGTGACATATTGCTCTCCTCGCTGAAGGCAACATGATGCGGGAACGGACCGATAGCCGCGCGCTACTCATCATCAACTTGCGTAGTGCTACAAAATTAAAAGTAATTTATTTCATCATGTTAGTGCTGTTTTTCGAGCTGGTACGCATTTCGCTGTAATACCCCTTAACAATTACCACAAGGTTGCAACAAATTAGCAGGCTAACCAAGTTGCAACAGCAGGGCTAATGGGTGTATTTAACAATTGGTTAAAATAATAAATCACTTCATTAACAAAGCCCCGACCGCTACCGCACCCGCTGCGGCCGCCGCTAAACCTCATACTCTACGGTAGGGATAACACTATGTTTGGTTGGACTCCGCTGCAGCGCAATGCGGCAATTGCCAGCTTTTCAAGCTGGACGCTCGACGCTTTTGATTTCTTTGTGCTGGTCTTTCTGCTCAGCGATATAGCTCAGGCTTTTCAGGTGGGGATGGAAGAAGTCACCCTGGCGATCCTGCTGACGTTGGCGGTGCGCCCGATTGGCGCTCTGATCTTTGGCCGTGCGGCGGAAAAGTATGGTCGTAAACCGATCCTGATGTTGAATATCGTGTTTTTCTCGGTATTTGAGCTGTTGTCGGCGGCCGCTCCTTCTTTGACCGTCTTCCTGTTGCTGCGTGTGCTTTACGGCGTGGCGATGGGGGGCATCTGGGGCGTGGCCTCATCGCTGGCGATGGAAAGCATCCCAGACCGTTCGCGCGGCCTGATGTCCGGTATCTTCCAGGCAGGGTATCCGTTTGGCTATCTGTTGGCGGCGGTGGCCTACGGCCTGCTGTTTGAAGTGGTCGGCTGGCGTGGCATGTTCGTGATCGGGGCCGCGCCGATCCTGTTGCTGCCGTTTATCTACTTCTGCGTGGAAGAGTCGCCGGTGTGGCTGGCGGCACGGGCACGTAAAGAAAGCACCGCTTTGCTGCCAGTCCTGAAGAGCCATTGGAAGCTGTGTCTCTATCTGGTGCTGCTGATGGCAGCGTTTAATTTCTTCTCTCACGGCACGCAGGATATGTATCCGGCCTTCCTGAAAATTCAGCACGGTTTCGATCCTAAAACCGTCAGTATCATCGCCATTAGCTACAATATCGCGTCCATTATCGGCGGTATTTTCTTTGGAGCCCTGTCGGAAAGAATCGGCCGTAAGAAAGCCATTATTATTGCTGCCCTATTGGCGTTACCCGTGATCCCGCTGTGGGCCTTCGCCAGCGGTTCGCTGATGCTGGGGCTGGGGGCGTTCATGATGCAATTCATGGTGCAGGGTGCGTGGGGGGTGATCCCAACCTACCTCAACGAACTGGTGCCAGCGAATACCCGTGCTGTGTTGCCGGGGTTTGTCTATCAGTTGGGTAATCTTATTGCCTCAGTGAATGCGACCTTGCAGGCCGCGATTGCGGAACATCATGGGCAAAACTACGGCCTGGCGATGGCGATGATTGCCGGGACGGTGGCGATAGTGATCGCGGTGCTGGTGTATTTTGGCAAGGATACGCGCGGCAAAGCGATTGCGGTGGAAAGTAAAGCGCCTGGTGCTGGTGTTAGCGTTTGAATTTCATGCGCTTTGTTGCAGCTTTGACCCGGCAGCGCCGAATAATAACGCAAAAAAAGTGTTGTCAGGTTACCGGCTGCTATGGTAACTCTGTAGGCATTAGTTCGAAACGAGCACAGTGAACAACCCAATTATGAAAGCCCTAGCCCAAGTGATTAGCCTAGTCGTGATTAGCGTGGTGGTGATTATTATCCCACCGTGCGGGGCTGCACTTGGACGAAGAAAGGCTTAGAAAACAAGCCGGAATCGCAAGATAACCCCCGCACCCAAAAGGTCCGGGGGTTTTTTTATGCCAAGAAAATGTGAACAAGGAGCAGAGAATGACCAACAGAATAAAATCCTGCACTTCCCGCAACAAGGCGGGGAAATAACCATGAATGGTGCTCAGTGGGTAGTTCAAGCGTTGCGTGCGCAGGGGGTAGACAAGGTATTCGGCTATCCCGGTGGTGCGATCATGCCGGTCTACGATGCGTTGTATGACGGCGGAGTTGAACATCTGCTGTGTCGTCATGAGCAGGGTGCGGCGATTGCGGCCATTGGCTATGCCCGTTCCAGCGGCAAAGTTGGCGTCTGTATCGCCACCTCTGGCCCCGGCGCGACTAACCTGATCACCGGGTTGGCGGATGCGCTGCTGGACTCGGTGCCAGTGGTTGCTATCACCGGTCAGGTAGGCTCTGCGCTTATCGGTACCGATGCTTTTCAGGAGATCGATGTTCTTGGCCTGTCTCTGGCCTGTACCAAACACAGTTTCCTGGTGGAGTCGCTGGAAGCGCTGCCAGGGATCATGGCAGAGGCTTTTGCCATCGCCACCAGCGGCCGCCCAGGCCCGGTACTGATCGACATCCCGAAAGACATCCAACTGGCGCAGGGCGATTTGCCTCCTCATCTGATGCCGGTAGAAGACCAGTTTGAACATCCCACAGCAGAGTTGGCCATGGCCACGCAACTGCTGGCACAGGCGCAGAAGCCGATGCTGTACGTGGGCGGTGGCGTAGGGATGGCGCAGGCAGTCCCGGCATTACGGGAATTTGTCGAGCTGACGCAAATCCCAACCGTGGCGACCTTGAAAGGCTTGGGCGCACCGGATGCCAACCATCCGTATTATCTCGGCATGTTGGGTATGCATGGCACCAAAGCTGCCAACTTCGCCGTGCAGGAGTGTGATTTATTGATAGCCGTGGGCGCGCGTTTTGATGATCGGGTGACCGGCAAACTGAACGCCTTTGCGCCGCAGGCCAAGGTGATCCACATGGATATCGACCCGGCGGAAATGAGCAAGCTGCGTCAGGCGCATGTGGCCCTGCAAGGGGATCTGAGAACCCTGCTGCCAGCGCTGCAACAGCCGATGCAGATCGCCCCTTGGCTGCAACGGGTGGCCGAACTGAAAGAAACCCACCCTTGGCGTTACGACCATCCGGGCCAACCGATCTATGCGCCGTTGCTGCTCAAGCAACTGTCTGAACGCAAACCGGCCAATACCGTGGTGACCACCGACGTGGGCCAGCACCAGATGTGGACCGCGCAGCACATGAGCTTTGAACGCCCAGAGAACTTCATCACCTCCAGCGGGTTGGGGACGATGGGCTTCGGTATCCCCGCTGCGGTAGGTGCGCAGATGGCGCGTCCGGAGGATATGGTGATCTGCGTGTCCGGGGATGGTTCCTTCATGATGAACGTGCAGGAGCTGGGCACCATCAAACGCAAACAGTTACCGCTGAAAATCGTGTTACTGGATAACCAGCGTTTAGGAATGGTTCGCCAGTGGCAGCAACTGTTCTTTGATGGCCGTTACAGCGAAACCAACCTCTCCGATAACCCCGATTTCCTGATATTGGCCAGTGCCTTCGGCATCCCCGGCCAACGTATTACCCGCAAAGACCAGGTCGCAGATGCGCTCGATACCTTGCTTAACAGCGAAGGGCCTTATCTGCTGCAGGTTTCCATTGATGAACTCGAGAACGTCTGGCCGCTGGTGCCGCCGGGCGCAGGCAACGAAACCATGTTGGAGAAAGTATCATGATGCAGCATCAACTCTCGATCCAGGCCCGCTTCCGCCCTGAAATGTTAGAGCGCGTATTGCGCGTTGTTCGTCACCGTGGCTTCCAGGTCTGTGCTATGAATATGGCTTCGGGCAGCAATAGCGACGATATAAATATTGAATTGACCGTTGCCAGCCAGCGCCCTGTGGATTTACTGTCATCTCAGTTGAGCAAACTGATGGATGTCTCCAGCGTTGAGATCCAGCAACAATCATCACAACAAATACGCGCCTGATTGCGCAAAAGGAACAGAACAATGACGAAGAAAGCCGATTATATTT
Organism: Serratia sp. K1WW1; assembly: GCF_055790865.1. Lineage (NCBI taxonomy): Bacteria > Pseudomonadati > Pseudomonadota > Gammaproteobacteria > Enterobacterales > Yersiniaceae > Serratia > Serratia sp. K1WW1. Next base: position 5,763,019 of record NZ_CM147697.1, on the reverse strand, counting down.
GGTTCAATGGTGAGATGGTTCCTTGGGCCGATGCCAAGGTTCACGTAATGTCGCATGCGCTGCACTACGGAACGTCGGTATTTGAAGGGGTTCGCTGCTACGACTCCCATAAAGGCCCGGTGGTATTCCGCCACCGTGAACATATGCAGCGTCTGCATGACTCGGCCAAAATTTACCGCATGCCGGTAACGCAAAGCGTCGATGAGCTGATGGAAGCCTGCCGTGCTACGCTGCGTAAAAACAATCTGGTCAGCGCGTATATTCGTCCTTTGGTGTTTGTTGGTGATGTTGGCATGGGCGTTAACCCACCGGCAGGCTATAAAACCGACGTGATTATCGCGGCGTTTCCTTGGGGCGCATATCTGGGTGAAGAAGCGCTGGATCAAGGTATCGATGCGATGGTCTCTTCCTGGCACCGTGTGGCACCAAACACCATTCCTACCGCGGCGAAAGCCGGGGGCAACTACCTTTCCTCACTGCTGGTGGGCAGCGAAGCACGCCGCCACGGCTATCAGGAAGGTATCGCGCTGGACGTTCACGGCTATATCTCTGAAGGCGCAGGCGAGAACCTGTTTGAAGTGAAAGACGGCGTGCTGTTTACTCCACCGTTCACCTCTTCTGCCCTGCCGGGTATCACGCGTGACGCGATCATCAAGCTGGCAAAAGACATGGGCTTCGAAGTGCGTGAGCAAGTGCTTTCCCGTGAGTCTCTGTATCTGGCGGACGAAGTGTTTATGTCCGGCACCGCGGCGGAAATAACGCCGGTGCGCAGCGTGGATGGCATTCAGGTGGGGATCGGCAAGTGCGGCCCAATTACCAAGCAGATCCAGCAGGCGTTCTTTGGCCTGTTCAGCGGCAAAACCGAAGACAAGTACGGCTGGTTGGATCCGGTAAACCAATAACGACAGACAACACTAAACGGATGGTTCGTTCGCCATCCGTAAAATGACTATTTTTGGAGTGAAGAGCATGCCTAAGTACCGTTCCGCCACCACTACCCACGGCCGCAACATGGCGGGTGCCCGCGCATTATGGCGCGCGACCGGGATGACCGACGACGATTTCGGCAAACCGATTATTGCGGTGGTCAACTCCTTCACCCAGTTTGTGCCGGGCCATGTGCACCTGCGCGACCTGGGCAAGCTGGTTGCAGAACAGATCGAAGCCTCCGGCGGCGTTGCCAAAGAGTTCAACACCATTGCGGTGGATGATGGGATCGCCATGGGCCACGGCGGCATGCTCTATTCTCTGCCGTCGCGCGAGCTGATCGCCGACTCGGTGGAGTATATGGTGAATGCCCACTGCGCCGATGCGATGGTGTGTATCTCCAACTGCGACAAGATCACCCCAGGGATGCTGATGGCGTCACTGCGCCTGAATATTCCGGTGATCTTCGTTTCCGGCGGCCCGATGGAAGCCGGTAAAACCAAGCTTTCCGACAAAATCATCAAGCTGGACCTGATCGATGCGATGATCCAGGGGGCCAACCCGAACGTCAGCGACGCCGACAGCGCGCAGATCGAGCGTTCCGCTTGCCCAACCTGCGGCTCGTGCTCCGGGATGTTTACCGCCAACTCCATGAACTGCCTCACCGAAGCGTTGGGCCTGTCTCAGCCGGGCAACGGTTCGCTGCTGGCGACCCACGCCGATCGTAAGGACCTGTTCCTGAACGCCGGTAAGCGCATCGTTGAACTGACCAAGCGTTACTACGAGCAGGACGATGAGAGTGCGCTGCCACGCAGTATCGCCAACAAGGCCGCATTCGAAAATGCGATGACTCTGGACATCGCGATGGGTGGCTCCACCAATACCGTACTGCACCTGTTGGCGGCAGCGCAGGAAGGCGAGATAGACTTCGCCATGGCGGATATCGATCGCCTGTCCCGCAAAGTGCCACATCTGTGCAAGGTGGCGCCAAGCACTCAGAAATACCACATGGAAGACGTACACCGTGCCGGTGGCGTACTTGCCATTCTTGGCGAGCTGGATCGCGCCGGGCTGATGAACCGCGATGTGGATAACATCCTGGGGATGAAGCTGCCAGAGACCCTGGAAAAATACGACATCATGCTGACCCAGGATGAGGCCGTGAAGAAAATGTTCCGCGCAGGCCCGGCGGGCATCCGCACCACCCAGGCATTCTCACAGGACTGCCGTTGGGACACGCTGGACAACGATCGTGCCGATGGCTGTATCCGCTCCTTGGAAAACGCCTTCAGTCTGGAAGGGGGCCTGGCGGTGCTGTATGGCAACATGGCCGAAGACGGCAGCATCGTTAAAACCGCTGGCGTGGATAAAGACAACCTGACTTTCCGTGGGCCAGCCAAAGTTTATGAGAGCCAGGATACGGCCGTTGAGGCGATTCTTGGCGGTAAAGTGGTGGCAGGCGACGTAGTGGTGATCCGCTATGAAGGGCCAAAAGGCGGGCCGGGCATGCAGGAAATGCTCTACCCAACCACCTATCTGAAATCGATGGGGCTGGGCAAGGCCTGTGCGCTGATCACCGATGGTCGCTTCTCTGGCGGCACCTCCGGTTTATCCATTGGTCACGTTTCGCCGGAAGCGGCCAGCGGCGGCCTGATTGCGCTGGTGGAAGAAGGGGACATGATCGATATCGATATCCCGAAACGCAGCATGGTGCTGGATGTGCCGGAGAGCGTACTGGCTGCACGCCGTGAGGCGGAACTGGCACGCGGTGATGCGGCCTGGACACCGAAAGCGCGTGAGCGCCAGGTATCTTATGCGTTACGTGCTTACGCTACGCTGGCCACCAGTGCTGATAAAGGCGCAGTGCGGGACAAGAGCAAGCTGGGAGGCTAACCACCATGGCGGTATCACAACCCCTACCCGACGCCCCCTGCGGCGCCGAATATTTGCGAGCGGTACTCCGCTCGCCAGTTTACGAGGTGGCTCAGGTCACCCCGTTACAGACCATGGGCAAGATCTCTGCGCGCCTCGGCAACACCATTCTGGTGAAGCGCGAAGATCGCCAGCCGGTGCACAGCTTCAAGCTGCGCGGGGCTTACGCGATGATTGCCAGCCTGGATGAAGAGCAGAGGGCGCGTGGCGTGGTCACGGCCTCTGCGGGCAACCATGCGCAGGGCGTCGCCTTTTCCGGCAACCGTTTGGGGATCAAAACCCTGATCGTGATGCCGGTGTCGACGGCAGATATCAAGGTTGATGCGGTGCGCGGTTTCGGCGGCGAAGTGTTACTGCACGGTGCCAACTTCGACGAAGCCAAGGTCAAGGCGATTGAGCTTTCGCAGCAGCAAGGCATGACCTTCGTACCTCCGTTCGATCACCCGGCAGTCATTGCCGGGCAGGGCACTTTGGCGATGGAGCTGTTACAGCAGGACGCGCACCTGGACCGGGTGTTTGTCCCGGTTGGCGGTGGCGGCCTGGCGGCCGGTGTGGCAGTGCTGATCAAGCAACTTATGCCGCAAATCAAAGTGATTGGCGTGGAAGCTGAGGATTCGGCCTGTCTGCGTGCGGCGCTGGATGCCGGGCAGCCGGTCGATCTGGCGCGCGTTGGTCTGTTTGCTGAAGGCGTGGCAGTAAAGCGCATCGGTGATGAAACCTTCCGTCTGTGCCGTGAATACCTTGATGATGTGATCACCGTAGACAGTGATGCGATCTGCGCAGCGGTGAAAGATCTGTTCGAAGACGTGCGAGCCATCGCCGAACCTTCTGGCGCGCTGGCGTTGGCAGGGCTGAAAAAATACGTGCAGCAGCACAATATTCAGGGCGAGCGGCTGGCCCATGTGCTTTCCGGTGCCAATGTGAATTTCCACGGCCTGCGCTACGTTTCCGAACGCTGCGAATTGGGTGAACAACGCGAAGCGCTGTTGGCAGTAACCATTCCAGAGCAGAAGGGCAGCTTCCTGAAGTTCTGCCAGCTGTTGGGTGGCCGTGCGGTTACCGAGTTCAACTACCGCTATGCCGATGCTGACAACGCCTGCATCTTTGTCGGGGTCCGCCTGACCAGAGGCCATACCGAGCGGCTGGAAATCATCGATGAGCTGAACCGTGATGGCTATCAGGTGGTGGATCTGTCCGACGATGAGATGGCAAAACTGCACGTGCGCTACATGGTCGGCGGTCGGCCTTCGAAACCGCTGCGTGAGCGTCTGTACAGCTTTGAGTTCCCGGAATCACCGGGCGCTCTGCTCAAGTTCCTGCAAACGCTGGGCACGCACTGGAATATTTCGCTGTTCCACTACCGCAGCCACGGTACCGATTTTGGTCGCGTGCTGGCAGGGTTTGAGCTTTCGCAGACCGAGCCAGAGTTTGAGCAGCACCTGCAGGCGCTGGGCTACGATTGCCATGATGAGACCGACAACCCGGCCTTCCGTTTCTTCTTGCAGGGCTAACATCGGCGACAAGGATAGCGTATGAGTAATGAGTTCACCGGGTTCAGCCAACAGGGGCTGGATTTCCTGCAACAGGTGCGGATCGAGAACGACAAAGAGTGGTTTGACGCCAATCGGGGCGTGTATGACCGTGAGCTGTTAACGCCGTTCCGTTCGCTGGTGGATGCGCTGAGTCCGGCGATGCTGATGATTGACCCGCAGTTTGAAACCCGTCCGGTCATTGGCAAAACGCTGTCGCGCATTCATCGCGACACGCGTTTTTCCCATGATAAATCCCGCTACCGTAGCCGCATGTGGCTGACCTTCAAGCGGCCAAGTAAAGACTGGAAGCTGGCACCGGTGTACTTCTTTGAACTGGGGCCGGACATGCTGCGTTATGGCCTGGGCTATTACAGCGCCGACAAAGCCACCATGGATCTGTTTCGCCATACCTTGCTGCGCAGGCCACAGCCGTTTTTGGAAGTGGCCGAGTGCTGCCGTGCGCCGTTCGAGCTGGTGGGGGAAAGCTACAAGCGCCCGTTAGTGAAGGAGCAGGCACCGGAGATTGCTACCTGGTACAACCGCAAATCCTTTGCGGTGATGGCCACAGATAATCAGGTGGAAAAGCTGTTCAGCGCCGATCTGGTCGCAACCCTGACCCAGAGTTTCCAGCAGTTGGAGCCGCTGTACCAGTGGCTGATGCAGGTGGAAGCGATGAAGCAGATCGACCCTGCGGATTTATGAGAGTAAACGCCAGAACGCCTCAATCAGCGGTTCATTGAGGCGTTTTTTCGGCACGCAAACCCCCAGTTCGAACGGTTCGACCATTGAGATATTCTCCAACTGAGAAATGCGGTTGCGAACTGGCTCCGGGCTATTGTCTACCACCACGCTGGGGATCAGCGCGATACCGCAACCTAATGCCACCATCGAAACAATCGCCTCATGCCCACCGACGGTGGCGTAAATCAGCGGATTGGTGATGTGCTGGCGGCGGAACCACAGCTCGATGCGTTTTCGTGACGGGCCATGCTCCGGCAGGATAAACGGCATATTGGCCCAGTCCGGCTGCTCGGCAAAAGCCTGCGTTCGTACCGCACACGGCAGAGCGGGAGCAATCAGCACCAGCGGGATCTCACCGATTTGGGTGAAGGCGACGCTGGTGGGGAGTGTTTCAGGCCGCCCGGCGATACCAAGGTCGGCCTCGTTGGATTGCACTTTGTCCACCGCATCAGCGGCATCACCGGTGGTCAATTTGATTTCAACCAGGGGGTGCTGGGCACGGAAGCGGTCGAGGATCGGCGGCAGATGGCTGTAAGCGGCGGTGACTGAGCAGAACAAGCGTAGCTCGCCGCTCAGCGATGGGCCGTGCTGGCCAAGCGAATGTTTCAATTGCTGATACTGCAGCAGCGTTTGTTGAGCAAACACTTTCAACTGTTCGCCAGCATCGGTCAGCTCTACGGTGCGGTTATCACGCAGAAACAGCGACTGCCCAAGCGTTTCTTCCAGCCGCTGGATCTGGCGGGAAAGCGTGGAGGGACTGACGTGCATAGCCTTGGCCGTGCGGCCAAAGTGATGGCTTTCAGCCAGGTGCAGGAACAGCTTGAGATCACGTAAGTCCATAATCAGTACGCTCGCAGCGGGGTGTTGCAGAAATTGCAACGTCACGTTCGTAATATATCAATTTAAGCAACGCAATTCCTGTTATACATTGGTTTCAACGGATCCCGTACCGACAGGGTTGGGATGAAAATAATAGTAAGCCTATGGATTTCAATCTGCAGCTAGGCGGCCAGCTATCTCATCCCCAGGAGCTTACGTTTAAGTAAGTGACTGGGGTGAGATAGTGCAGATAACAACGCTGCAGATTGAAAGACGACGGCTTTGCACGACACAACATCTAACTGGAGTTCTACCATGGCTAACTATTTCAACACATTGAACCTGCGTCAGCAGTTGGCGCAATTGGGTAAGTGCCGTTTCATGGCGCGTGACGAATTTGCGGATGAAGCCGGTTACCTGAAAGGGAAAAAAGTGGTGATCGTCGGCTGTGGTGCTCAGGGTCTGAACCAGGGTCTGAACATGCGTGATTCCGGCCTGGACGTGGCTTATGCGCTGCGTAAAGAAGCGATTGCCGAGAAGCGTGCCTCATGGCGTAAAGCCACCGAGAACGGCTTCAAAGTTGGCACCTACGAAGATCTGATCCCGCAGGCCGATCTGGTAGTTAACCTGACTCCAGACAAGCAGCACACCTCCGTAGTTCGTGCCGTACAGCCACTGATGAAAGACGGTGCTGCGCTGGGCTACTCCCACGGCTTCAACATCGTTGAAGTTGGCGAGCAGGTTCGTAAAGACATCACCGTAGTGATGGTTGCGCCTAAGTGCCCAGGTACCGAAGTGCGTGAAGAATACAAACGTGGTTTCGGTGTACCAACGCTGATCGCGGTTCACCCGGAAAACGATCCAAAAGGCGAAGGCATGGCGATTGCCAAGGCATGGGCGGCAGCCACCGGCGGCCATCGTGCAGGCGTGCTGGAATCTTCCTTCGTGGCAGAAGTGAAATCTGACCTGATGGGCGAGCAGACCATCCTGTGCGGTATGCTGCAAGCGGGTTCTCTGCTGTGCTTCGACAAGCTGGTATCTGAAGGTACTGACCCGGCGTACGCAGAAAAACTGATCCAGTTCGGCTGGGAAACCATCACCGAAGCGCTGAAGCAGGGCGGTATCACCCTGATGATGGATCGCCTGTCCAACCCGGCGAAACTGCGTGCCTATGCGCTGTCTGAGCAACTGAAAGGCATCATGGCTCCGCTGTTCCAGAAGCACATGGACGACATCATCTCTGGCGAATTCTCCAGCGGTATGATGGCTGACTGGGCAGCAGACGATGTGAACCTGCTGACCTGGCGTGAAGAGACCGGCAAAACAGCCTTTGAAAATGCACCACAGTTTGAAGGCAAAATCAGCGAGCAGGAATACTTCGACCATGGCGTGCTGATGGTGGCAATGGTGAAAGCGGGCGTTGAGCTGGCCTTCGAAACCATGGTGGATTCAGGCATCATCGAAGAGTCTGCTTACTACGAATCACTGCACGAGCTGCCGCTGATCGCCAACACCATCGCGCGTAAGCGTCTGTATGAAATGAACGTGGTGATCTCCGATACCGCAGAATACGGTAACTACCTGTTCTCTTATGCAGCGGTACCGTTGCTGAAAGAGTTCATGACCACTCTGCAGGCGGGCGATCTGGGTAAATCAGTTGCTGGTACCACCGTTGACAACGCGCAGCTGCGTGACGTGAACGAAGCGGTGCGCAACCACCCGATCGAATCCGTTGGCCGCAAACTGCGTGGTTATATGACCGATATGAAACGTATCGCAGTAGCCGACTAAATACCCGTCGTCTTTCAAGCTGTAGCGTTGTTACCTGCACATAGCTATTCGGCCCATCCGTGGGCCTCACCCCTTCGGGGCCGCTGTGTACAGCGTTCAAATCTGTTCCCGACAGATTTGTCACCCCAGTCACTTACTAAACGTAAGCTCCTGGGGATGAGATAGTTTGGCGCCTAGCTACAACTTGAAATCCATAGGGTATTAAGATTGGTTTTCGAGTCCAATAAACTCGGTTCAGTGCACCAATTAAAAAGGCCAGCATCGTTGCTGGCCTTGCGCATTTCTGGCGTTCGGGAATTATTGTGGCATTGCCTCGCGCGGGATTATGGCCCCGCGATACTGGATCACCGTGCTGGCGGTCAGGTGGCCACGTCTGGCCGCGCTAACCGCATCACCGCCGGTCAGGCGTACAGCCAGATAACCCGCGCTGAAGGAATCCCCGGCGGCGGTGGTATCAATCACTTTCTCTTTTGGCAGTTTGACTGCTGGTACGTCGTGGGTTTCCCCATCGGCGCTGAACACCAGGCAGGACTCTGCGCCACGCTTAATCACAATCTCACTCACGCCAAAGTCGCGGGTACGGCTCACCACCTGCTCAACCGGTTGCTTGCCCCACAGTAAATCTTCATCATCCAGCGTCAGGAAGGCGATGTCGGTACAGGCCAGGATCTCGCGATAGGCCTGCTGAGTCTCTTGCTGGCTTTGCCACAGCCGCGGCCGATAGTTGTTATCGAAGATCACTTTGCCGCCGTTGGCCCGGCATTGGCGCAGCAGGGTCAGCAGTTTTTCCCGGCTGGCAGGGTTGAGGATCGCCACGCTGATACCGCTCAGATACAGGTAATCAAACTGCGCCAGCTGTGCGCACAGGCTCTCTGCCTGCGGGCCATCCAGCCAGTAGCGTGCGGCCGCATCGTTGCGCCAGTAATAGAAGGTGCGCTCGCCGGTATCGTCGGTTTCGATCACGTACAGCCCCGGCAGCTTGTTGTCCAACTGCTGGATCAGATCGGTTTTTACCTGCTCCTGCTGCCAGGTTTGCAGCATTTCCCGGCTGAAGCTGTCGGTGCCCAGTGCGGTGACGTAATGCACATTCAGCGCCTGTTGCGGCACCTGACGGGCGATATAGACGGCAGTGTTGAGGGTGTCGCCGCCGAATCCACGGCTGAGATCGGCGCCTTTCTGCGACAGTTCGATCATGCATTCGCCGATCACGGCGAGGTTTTTGCTGTTCATGATAATCCCTGGCTTGATAATGAGTCTGGTTGCTGCGAATACGTCCAGTCTCAACGCAAGGGCGAAGCGAGTCAATAGGAATAAAACAGCGTTTTAATTAGTTTATGATCGCGATCGGGAAACGCGAAGTTTCCCGCCGCTGAGAAAGGAAAACTACTTGGCCGCCGCGCGCAGATCGGTGACGCATTGACCACCAATCCCCCAATTATCGGTTTCCACTTCATCGATAACCACCACGGTAGTGGCCGGATTTTTGCCGAGCGTGTCGACAAACAGCTGGGTTACGCCAGCGATTAGCTGTTTTTTCTGCTCCGCGGTTGCACCTTCGCGGGTAATTTTGATATTTACGTAAGGCAATTTATTTTCCTCTTGTTAAGGATGCGTTGCATGTAGGTAATGGCTTAATGTAGGGACCTTTTACCCAGGCTTAAAGTTTTATTGTGCGTTGCCGATAACTAGATCGACAAATTTCCGGCAACGTTATCGTTCCCATTCCCTAATGGCGATAGTACCGATGATAACCAACATGATCTCAGGTCTACTGACGCCATTGTTTGCCGCCTGGCAGCGTGCCAAGGTCTTCCGTTACTGGCGGCAGTGTCGGCGTTTGTATACTTTTCAACCCATTTACCGCACCTGCGGCAAACTGCTGGCGGTGGAGTTGCTCACGGCGGTACATCATCCGGCGTCACCGGGCAAGCCGGTATCTCCAGAGCATTACTTTGCTGCGCTGGGGTTACGCCAGCGCCTCGCGGTCATTCAGGAACAGCTCAATTTACTGCAGCAATGGCAGACGTTGTTTACCCGTCATGCTCTGATGGTCTCCATCAATATCGACGGCAAGGCCCTACAGGCCCTACAGCGACACCCGGCGATGCAGCGGCAAATCAGCGTCATGCCTTACCTGCGTTTTGAGCTGGTTGAGCAGGCAGACAGGGCGTTGAATGGGCCACTGCAGCATATCCCCGGAGCGGAGCGCCTGTGGCTGGATGATTTCGGCAGCGGGCTGGCGAATTTTTCCGCGGTCAGCAGTTGGCGTTATCAGTATATCAAGGTGGCGCGCGAGCTGTTTATGTTGCTCAAGCAGAGCGATGAGGGCATTCAGCTGTTTTTTACCCTGGTGCGCCTGATGAGCCAACACAGCGACGGGGTGATTGTCGAAGGGGTCGAAACGGAGCAGGAATGGCGGCTGGTACAGCGCTCTGGCGCGTTTGCAGCCCAAGGGTATTACCTTAGCCGCCCTGCACATTTTGACCAGCTGAAAACGCTGCCTACGCGGTTTATTGCCCCCACTCCCTGACCCATTAGCCCCCAAAGCGTGAACTCTGGCCCATCCTCGACTAGGCTTTTAGCAAGGCTGCTTATCAATTTGGTCAGTCAGCTATCGCCTCAAGGGAGCCGTTATGACAAGAACAGGCAAAACATTTAGCTGGATTGGCGGCATCGTGTTGCTGATCGTCGTGGTTTTGGTGGTGTTCATTGCCACCTTCGATTGGAACCGTCTCAAACCCACCATCAATAGCAAAGTCTCTGCCGAGCTGCAGCGCCCGTTTGCTATTCGTGGCGATCTGGGCGTTAACTGGGAACGTCACCAGGATGAGCGGGGCTGGCGTGCCTGGGTACCTTGGCCGCATCTCCACGCCGAAGATATTATGCTGGGCAACCCTGCCAAGATCCCCGGCGATGAGATGGTCACACTGCAACGCGTCGATGCCTCGATCGCGCCATTGGCGCTGCTGGGCAAAGAGGTGCTGATCCCGCGTATCTGGTTGAAACAGCCGAATGCTTCGCTACAGCGCCTGGCGAACGGTGACAATAACTGGACCTTCAACCTGGCCAACAGCGCCGAAAAAGACCCCAACCAACCGCAGTCAGACTGGTCGGTCAGCATTCACGACATCGTGTTCGACCGCGGCCAGATTGATTTTAAAGACGCTACGCTCAAGGCCGATTTCCAGGCGCTGATCGACCCACTCGGCAAGCCTCTGCCCTTTAGTGAAGTTGCGGGTAAGCAACCGGGGGATAAAGCGGCGACGCCGGATTATGTCTTCGGCTGGAAGGTGAAAGGAAAATACCACGGTGAAGCGCTGTCAGGCAGCGGCAAGATAGGTGGCATGCTGTCACTGCAAAGCGCAGATATTCCGTTCCCGCTGCAGGCCGATGTGCGTTCCGGCAATACCAGAGTGCAGGTCGCGGGTACGTTGTCCGATCCGCTGAACCTTGGCGGCCTGGATCTACGGCTGAAATTCTCCGGTGACAGCCTGGGAAACCTGTATGCGTTGACCGGCGTGCTGTTACCTAACACCCCACCTTATTCTACCGATGGCCATCTTATCGCCCAGTTGCATCAACCGGGCGGTGCGGTATTCGAGTATCAGGGCTTTGACGGCAAGATCGGTGACAGCGATATTCATGGGGACTTGAAGTACGTTGCGAGCCACCCTCGGCCCAAGTTGAGCGGTGAAGTGCTTTCCAAACAGCTGCGTTTTGCCGATCTTGCGCCATTGATCGGCGCGGACTCCAATCAGCAGAAAGCCAATCGCGGCGAGAAAACCCGCCAGCCGAGCGACAAAGTGCTGCCGGTAGAGAAGTTCGAAACCAAAAGCTGGGGGGTAATGGATGCCGACGTCAAATTTACCGCCAAACGCATTGAGCATGGCAGTTCGCTGCCGTTGAGCGATCTGAATACCCACCTTAAGCTGGATAACGCGGTGATCCTGATGGACCCGCTGCGCTTCGGCGTGGCCGGGGGGAACCTGAATGCCACCGTCCGTCTTGATGGTAGCAAGAGCCCGATGCAGGGCCGGGTGGATATGCATGCGCGTAAGTTCCAGCTGAAACAGCTGCTGCCGAACGTGGAGTCGATGAAGCGCAGCCTGGGAGAATTGAACGGCGATGCCAAGCTAACGGGCAGCGGCAACTCGGTGGCCGATTTGCTGGCGACCAGCAGCGGCGATCTGCGCCTGCTGATCAATGACGGCGTGATCAGCCGCAGCCTGATGGAAATCCTGGGCCTCAACGTAGGTAACTACCTGGTAGCTCAACTGTTTGGTGATGACGAGGTGGGGATCAACTGCGCTGCGGCGGATGTCGGCATTCGCCGCGGGTTGGCGACGCCACGGCTGTTCGTGTTTGATACGGAAAACGCCATCATCAACATCACTGGCAACATCAATTTCGCCACCGAGCGGTTGGATCTGTCCATCGACCCGGAAAGCAAAGGGATGCGGGTGCTGACCTTGCGCTCGCCGCTGTATGTCAAAGGGACGTTTAAAAAACCGGACGCTGGCGTGAAGGCTGGGCCGTTGATTGCTCGTGGGGTGGCTGCGGTGGCATTGGGGGTAGTTGTCGCCCCGGCAGCAGCGTTGCTGGCTCTGGTTTCACCAAGTGACGGTGGCGAAGAAAACCAGTGTGGCAAGATCCTGCAGCAGATGAAGAATAAGAAGTGACCCCTCACCCTAACCCTCTCCCCTAGGAGAGGGGACCGATCGAGCTGGGCTGAAAGTGTAGTGATTCTTCATGAGTACTGGCTAATTCACTTTGGTTGAAAGGGCGATCGCGGTTGCTAAGGTGACCTTTTTACTTCCAAACGAGCAGGGGCTATCAGCTCCCTCTCCCTGTGGGAGAGGGTTGGGGTGAGGGGTTACCGTAGTACCTGGCAGCTGTGATCCTGAATTTCTTCGGCTGAGGCCAGATTCAGCTGCCACAGGTTACGTTTCACAGCCAGCAGTAGGAAATCCCCTCCCGGTAAGGCAGTCATCGCCATGCCATAGCTCCCCATATTTTCACTAGAGCCCTCAACGTCCTGAGTCAGCAAACGGAATGCCCCAAGCTGCTTGAGTTCAGCAGCGCTGGCGCGGCGAGCCAAATAATCATGCCCCTGCAATCCACCAGGTAGCGGCTGCCAGCTTTCGCTGAAATCTCCTTGCAGCTGCGCCAGCCGGTTTTTTACCGCCGGTTGCAGGCAGGAGATATGAATATGCAGCTGATTTTGCGTACGGCCATATTCGGAGTTGATCGCCAGAGAGATGGCGGCATCGTCGATCGGTTTACCGAGTTTATCCGCCATAAAATGCCGGGCCTGCCAGGCTAAGGCGAAGAAGTTGGCGGTATCGGGCTTCAGTACCTGCGGGCTTTCAATGCCGGTGATTTTGGCCGTTGGCATCAACAGGTATTGCAAAGGCCCATTGCGGTCTTTCAGCACCGCGAACCCTGCCTGCTCATCTACCTGTGCGCAGGGGGCCGGATTATGGTTTTGTTGCTGATTTGGCAGGCATTGCTGGCTGACGATATGCCACAGCGCATCCGGGTGGGCCGGTTTCAGCCAGAAATAGGCGGCAATGGCAATAATTATCAGCAACGTAATAGACAAACAGAGCCAACGGCGCAACGACATGGGCGGGTTTCCTCAGCAAATGGGGGGATAGCATAGCCGGGATTTGTGACAACAGACAAACAGGCCCCCATAGGCAGGGGGCCGGAAGAGGATTACAGAGACGTGTGGCGGGTTTCTTTCATCAGCAGCAGCGCGATCAGCGTCAGGCTGGCCATGGCCGCCAGGTACATGCCAACGTAGAACAGCCCGTAGTTGTTGGCCAACCAGGTCGCAATATAAGGTGCTACCGAAGCCCCCAGGATCGAGGCCACGTTATACGAGAACGAGGCCCCGGTATAGCGCACTTCGGTTGGGAATAGTTCAGGCAACAGAGCGCCCATCGGGCCAAAGGTCAGGCCCATAATGCTCAGCCCAAGCAGCAGGAAAGCCATCACCAACAGCTGATTGCCGGAACCCAGCATGCTCGGGAACAGGAAGGCAAAGCCGATCATCAACAGGGTGATGACAATCATGGTTTTGCGGCGGCCAAAGGCATCGGCCAGCAAACCGGCGATCGGCACCATCACGCCAAAGCCAATCACCGCCACCATCAGCATCCACAGGAAGCTGTTACGCGAATAGCCCAGCCCCAGCGGCTCTGCGGCCGTGCCGTAGGTCATGGAATAAACGGTCATCAGGTAGAACAGCGTATAGGTAGCCAGCATGATGAAGGTACCCAGGATGGTGGCCTTTTTGTGTTTGCTCAACAGCGTCCCGAGCGGGACCTTCACCTGTTTGCCCGCTTTGGCCACCTTGGCAAAAACCGGAGTCTCGTGCAGCGAAATACGCACATACAGACCCACCAGCACCAGCGCGGCAGAGAGGATAAACGGTACGCGCCAGCCCCAGGTCATGAACTGTTCGTCAGTCAGCAACCAGGAGAGCAGCAGGAAGGTGCCGTTGGCGAAGAAGAAGCCGATCGGTGCACCCAACTGTGGGAAAGAGCCGTACAGCGCACGTTTGTTGGCAGGCGCATTCTCGGTGGCCAGTAACGCGGCACCGCCCCATTCACCACCCAGACCCAGGCCTTGGCCAAAGCGTGCCAGCGCCAGCAGGATCGGTGCAAAGATGCCAATGGTTGCATAGCTTGGCAGCAGGCCGATCAGCACGGTGGAAATCCCCATGGTCAGCAGTGAAGCCACCAAGGTGACCTTCCGCCCGACGCGATCGCCGAAGTGGCCGAACAGAGCAGAGCCGATTGGCCGTGCCACAAAGGCGATGGCGAAGGTGGCCAGCGATTGTAGCGTTGCAGCTGCCGGGTCACCCTGTGGGAAGAAGATGTGCGGGAATACGATCACCGCAGCGGTGGCATAAATATAAAAATCAAAGAACTCGATGGCGGTACCGACCAGAGAGGCGACGATGACTTTTCCCCGGGAGTTAACCGGTGTGGACGCGGCATCGGCGTCCAAGGGGGTTGCGATGGTGGCTTGCATAGTTATTTCTTATATTTTGACTAGGGAAAAATTCATCTTAGTCATAGCAAAATGGCTTTTCAACGGGGAGATTTTGTACTATCTGGCAAATAAACCGTTAAAAAGACTAATGTTTTAACGAGTTGGCATTCTATAGTCGTTAACGTGGTGAAGTGAGCTATAAGCAGAGAGAATGACTGGAAAAGGTGCAAAGAAAAGTTATGGGGTAGTTTGTTATGCTGGTTTTTGCCGGTTGACCAGTCTTGTTTTAGAGTTATTGACTGCTTTTTGGCTTTATTGTCGAAATAAAAAACCAGTCACAACCTGGCGACTGGCATGAATGCAATGCTGATGGTGGATATTCACTTGCCCTGCGGCAGGGTTTTGTCCTCTTTATACTGTGCCGTGGCGATCCAGGCGGCGCAAAACAGCGTCAGGCGGGCAAAAAAGTAGAAGAATGCCATCAGCCCGATCACCGAGCCAAAGGCGGCACCGGAAGGCGATTTGGCGACCTGCGGCAGCGTCATGGTCATCACAAACTTGATGGCTTCAAAGCCAATTGCGGCGATCAGCGTGCCGCGCAGCAGCGCTTTTTTCTTCGGCTTATGGCGTGGCAGCATCCAGAAGATCCACAGAAACAGCAGGTAGTTGGCAAAAATGGAGATCGACAGTGCGATCAACGTCATCGCTGGCCGTAGCCATTCAATGCCATCCAGCCCCAACGCATGCACGATGGCCGCCTGGGCAGAACCCGCAATCGAGGTTAACGACAGCGTGACGATCAGTGCCACCACCAGGCCAGTTAGTGAAATAAAATCGCGGGTGTAGCGAAAATAGATTTTCTCCTGATCCTGCGGATTACGTTCCCAGACGTCACGGGACTGGGCGCGGATCGCCTCACGCAGGTTACCCATCCAACTGATGCCGGAGTACAGCGCCAGCGCCAGGCCGGTCAGGCCGACGGTGGTACGTTGCTGGATGGCGGTATTCACCGTGTTCTTCAAGGTACTGGCCAGCGTGGGATCGCTGATGCTGTTGACGATCTTATTGATCAATTCGGCCAGCAAATCCGGGTTAGATGCCAGCACAAAGCCGACGGCGGCAAACGACACCATCAGGATCGGGATCAGAGAGAGAAACGAGAAGTAGGTAATGGCGGCGCCAAACTGGCTGCCGAGACGGTCGTTGAAGCGTTCGGTGGCTCGCAGCAGGTGAGCGATGGTGGGCCAGGCTTTAACGCGCTCTATCAGGCGAGCGAACCCCGAAAGGCCTTTATCCAGTTTTTGGTTGCCGGTTTTGATGGCGATCGTCGGTTTCTCAATGGCCTTAGGCTGCTCTGGAGCGGCTTTATTCTGCATTACGTCACGGTATCCTTCAGGTAAATCAATAGGCATGTGCTTGATTATAGCCAAATATGCCCTCGATTTGGCCGTTATGGGCGAGATTGGGTTAATTCTGATGATGACCTCTACCAACAGCTGCGAGCAAGAACGTTCGATTTTGTCCTGTTCACCACACGTCTGATTTTCTGCCGGATCCCTGCAATTTTATCTATCTCAGCGCCAGGAAGGCTTTTACTCATCTTATGGCGCGCGCTTTTTTATCCGGCATGCGCCTACTGCAGCCGTAGGGGCTGGAACGGTTATTTCCTGAATCAATAGATAAAATGGAAGGTCTTATGAAATTATTCAATCATCCCACCTGTCGTCCATTTACCGAAGCGGGCAACCTGTCGCAACTTTCCGCTTATTACGAGGAAGATCGCCACATCATGTGGATGTTACTGCGTGCAGAGCCGCGCCCTTGCTTCAATCAGGCGCTGATAGAAGACATCATGACGCTGGCGCAGGCGGCGAAAGAGTCGACGTTGCAGTTCGACTTCTGGGTCACCGGCTCGCTGGTACAAAACATGTTTAACGTTGGCGGGGATCTGAGTTTTTTTGCCGAAGCGATCAAAAACCGCAAGCGTGAGGCGATGATGGCTTATGCGCGGGCCTGTATCGACTGTGTGCATGCGGCAGCACGAGGCTTTGATACCGGGGCCATCAGCATTGCCATGGTGGAAGGCAGCGCGCTAGGGGGCGGTTTTGAGGCGGCATTGGCGCACCATTTCGTTTTGGCGCAGAACAACGCGCGGATGGGGTTTCCAGAAATCGCCTTCAATCTGTTTCCCGGTATGGGCGGTTATTCACTGGTAGCCCGCAAGGCAGGTATGCGCCTGGCGGAAGAACTGATCTGGAGCGGGGAGTCTCACACCGCCGAATGGTTCGAAAGTTATGGGCTGGTGGATAAGCTGTTTCAACCGGGGGATGCCTATATGGCGACTCGTACCTTCATCGACACCATCAGGCCCAAGCTGAACGGTATGCGGGCCATGTTGCGCGCGCGTCAGCGGGTATTACAGTTAACCCGCTCCGAGCTGATGGACATTACCGAGGATTGGGTGCACGCGGCCTTTACTATCGAGGAGAAGGATCGGCTGTACATTGAGCGGTTGGTGATATTACAGGATCGGCACACGCTTAATCAGCGTCACGCTGGCTAAGCGTTAATTCCCGCCCGCATCACTTTGGTGATTGCGGGCTATAGGTTTTCAGCCACTGCTCCAACTGTTCCGGCAGCATCGGCCGGGCGAAAAGAAATCCCTGTTTTTCATCGACCCCAACGCAGTCCAGGAAGCGATTTTCACTGTCCGTCTCGACCCCTTCGGCAATCACCTTGAACTGTAGCGCTTCGGCGACCGCGACGATGGCGCGTATCAGTGACTGTGATACCGGGGCCAGATTGACGCCGCGAACAAAGCTTTGATCCAGCTTGATAGCGTCCAGCGGGATACGTGCCAACTGGGCCAGAGAGGAGTAACCGGTACCAAAATCATCCAGGTGTACCTGTGCACCCAAGGCCCGTAGCCGGGCGATCACCTCACGAGCCCGATTCTCATCTTCTATCAGGCTGCTCTCGGTCAGCTCAAAGTCCAGAGTGCATGGCGCAAGCTGGTTTTCTCGCAGTACCTCAACCAGATCGTCAACCACGCTGTCATCCACCAACTGCCTGGCGGAAAGGTTAACCGCGATGCGTAAATTCAGCCCCTGCTGCTGCCAAATGGCAGCCTGTTTAGCGGCGGTTTGCAGTACCCAGCGGCCAAGTGGGGCAATCAGCCCGGACTCTTCGGCATAGGAGATAAACTGCAGAGGTGGGATCAACCCGCGCTCCGGCGAGTCCCAGCGGACCAGCGCCTCTACGCTGTTCACGGCTCCGTTGAGCGTTGTGACCTTGGGTTGGTAATACACCACCAGTTGCTTCTGTTCCAGCCCCTTACGCAGGTTGGTATCCAGCCACATGTATTCGGCAACGCGGCGGTTCATGTCCGGCGAGAAGACGATAAAGGTGCGTTTACCGTGCTCCTTGGCGACGTACATGGCGGTATCGGCGCTGCGGATCAGGCTGTCCAGATCGTGGCCATGTTGCGGGCACAGGGCAATACCAATCGAACAGCCGGTGTAGACCTCGATCAGGCCGATGCGGAAGGGCATTTGCAAACGATCGATAATGCGCTGGGCCAGCTCTTGCAGCATAATCCGGTCGGCCTGGGTGACCATCACCAAAAATTCATCTCCCCCCAGGCGGGCAAGTTTTTCGCCATGATCCAGGCAACTGAGAATGGCGTGGGACACCTCGATCAGCAAGCGATCGCCAAACATATGGCCATAGGCGTCGTTCACTTTTTTGAAATTATCCAGATCGAGATAGACCAGCCCAACGTGGCTGTCACCCCGTTCGCTAATCGCCAGATTAATGTCATCCTGAATGGCGTTGCGGTTTGGCAGGCCGGTGATGGTGTCGGTATTGGCCAGTAGGCGCAGGCGTTCCTGGGCGCGGCGTTCTTCGGTGATATCCGTACCGGAACAGATCAGGAACACCTCTTTTTTGCCGCTGCCGCTGTGGACAAACTTGTTGCGGAACAGGAATAACCGCTCGCCTTTGACCGTTTTTATCCAGCGCTCTACCTCATAGGAGGCGCCGTTACGAAAGAAGTTGGCAATATTGCGCCGGGATGCTGCGGCCTCTTCGGGGCTCATAAACATCTTGAAGACGTTTTTGCCTATCACGTCCTGTTCCTGCAGGCCGGTATACTCTTCGCTCAGCCGGTTAAAGCGCTGGACGCGGCCGTGTTGGTCAACGATGACAATGACGGAATTGGCCTCTGACACCACCTGTTCGGCAAACGATAGGCCGTGCACCAAATCACGTGCCACGGCCTCGGTATCGGTATAGGCAGAGGCGGTGCCTGCCCACTCTAATTTATTGACCCGGCGGCCGACCAAATGCAGGTGGATGGGTTGGCCGCTGAGCAGAATGGTCAGATCCAGGCTGGCGGTGACCCCGCTCAGACGGCGGATTTTCGCTGCCTGCATTTCGTCGAGGGCCACGGCCAGGTGTGTTTTGCCTTTGATTGCCGTCAACTGCAGGGCATTGCTGTCAAACGCCAGATGCCAGTAAGGGCTGCTAGTGCCAAAGTGGGTGTTAAGGAGTATCGGGCCTTGGTCTGCGAACATGTTCATTCCTCAAAAAGGGACAGCCGGACCCTACGCTGCAGCCTGAAAGACGATGGGATCGCGTGAGCGACGTCTGTATAGAGTGTAAAAGAGAACCGCGCAGTGTGCGAAAATCAGTTTTTGCTTCGTTGAGCGATGGTTGGGGCTGGGGCCGCTAAATTATCCAAAGCTCGAAGAGGGCAACTGCCACACTAATAATTACGCTTGGGTCATGTAATCTTCCAAATAACAGACGCCTTCTCCATAATTTATTCATAATTGATGACTATTGCTATTTTTGATTTTAAAAAATTTACACTCCCTCGCATTACTATATGTTCATGCGCATACTATTATTTCCGACGACGAGATAGTGAGCCTGTTAACGTACAGCGCTCCTGATGAAGAATAACTTTTTAAGGAAATAATTATGCGTAAACTGACTGCTTTATTTGTCGCTTCAACGTTAGCCCTGGGTTCTGCTTCTGCCGCCTTTGCTGCGGACGCAACTGCCACCCCGGCAACCGCATCGGCCACAGCCGCCGCCCCGGCAAAAATGATGCACCATAAAGGCCCTGGCAAAGAAGGCCCGTTTGCCGGCCTGAACCTGACCAAAGAGCAGCGCCAGCAGATGCGCGATATCATGAAAGAGTCGCATCAAAAACGCGGCCCGGGTGCTAAAGAAGAGCGCCAGGCACTGCACAGCATGATCGCTTCGGAAAGCTTCGACGAAGCCAAGGCAAAAGCCCAGATCGATGCGATCGGTAAAGCGCAATCTGAGCACATGCTGGAACGCGCCAAAGCGGAAAACAAAATGTATAACCTGCTAACGCCAGAGCAGAAAAAACAATACAATGAGAATTATCAGAAACGCGAGCAGAAGATGACGGAGCATATGAAAAAAATGCGCGATCAACAGCCTGCCGCTGAATAATTAACATTGCTAGCATAATAAAAAATGCCGGGTTATTTGCCCGGCTTTTTTATTAATGACAAAGTCCTGACCGTGAAGCTGAAATTTTAATCTAATAAGGTCAGTGTAAACAATGGACTGGCCGCCATGTTCAAAGCTCTCTCTCTCCAGTAATACCAGTTTGAAATCATCACTCTTAATGAATTTTCCCCCGAAGACCACCTGGAATGCAAAATTGAGGATGGTGTCTGTGCTGCCACGCCTACAGCCTATTTCCCGCGGATCTCGCACGGGTTAAACTGGACGACTAGGCCGGTTTCCCGTCTTTAATCCACTGTTCCGTCATACGCATCGAAAGGCGATACCGGGCGCAGTTGTGCGTGTTCAGTACCCGGAGTTCATCCTGCAGGAGAGCCCTGAACTGCTCCTTATCTTCTGCGGCAATAGTGATGGCTAGCAGGGCGGATTCGATACTCTCCCTGTCGGTGACGATATAGCGGATGGCTGTATTTAAGTCCTCCCGGTGGCGCAGTCTGAACGGGTCAGGAACACCCATTGCCTGGAGTGTCACGGCGTAGCGTTTTATTGAGCGACGGTACAGATGCTCAAACAACTCCACCGCTAGAGCCACATTACGCTTTTCATAGACCCCCATCATGGCGTATGCATAATTCGTGGCATCAGCGTCAAGGAAGGACAAAGGGGCACTATTATACAGCATCAGCGGAATGTTGGCCGCGAGCCTGCTGGTTCTTTTGTCACCGTCCTCAAAGGGTTGCAGGTAGGCAAGATTGACCCACAGAAAAAATGCGGACTCTACCGGATTTATGATTTGCCGGGCCTTCTCAATAATTTTGTCAAACATCTCCTGCAGCAGGAAAGGTGTCTGCAGCGGAGTGTAAGTTGTTCCGCTGATATTCACTATCTTCTTCCTGATGGCCCCGAGACCTTCCGGCTCAGAAAGCAAGTCGTGCATCAATAGAGCATGAAGGTTGCTGATGACAGGGCCAGTCAGTCCGGATTCGGGGACGGCATCGACCATAAACTCAATCGCCTGCTTATGGTTCAACAGCATCACTGCATCCATATCCCCGGCTTCTGTCCCGCTTCTAAAGAGTTCCTCGGTTGCCAGCAAGGAATACCGGTTGCCTTCCAATTGCGATGAGGACCAGGATAAATCAATCAGCAACTGCTCCAGCACTTTTCGGGCATAGGTCCCAGCAGGTTGCTGCCCGGCCATCTTCCCTTCTTCCATTAGTGCCCTGGCAAGAGACTCTGACAGCAGAAAGGTCTGGTTCGGGATGTAGTCTTCCACAAAGCTTCGGTCATAACCAGTAATCTCCCTGCTAGTCAGTGGGGAGTGTAGGTAGTTGAGAAGAGCTTGCGCCTCCGTGGTGTGAGGTGCGATGCCACTGTCTGTTGTGACCGAAGAAGTGGGTTGTACCAACTCTGTCTGTTGCCCAGAGAGGGTGTAACGGGTTCCTCGTCCGGTGCCGTATCGGATGATTCTGTCTTCCCTGAGCAGGACCTCAATATGACGCTTGATGGTGGAGCGACCGACCTGAAGCTGCTTCGCCAGTTCCCCAGAACTGACGGGAGTTTTCGCGGCAGCGATGGCGGTTAGGATGGCCTGCTGCAGGTTGGGTAGGGTAACTGAGGATGTCATCGATGTTTGTTTCCTGCGGGCCAGTAAAAACACGGACCGTAAAATATCCTATTTACGGCCCGTTTTGCCATTTATGGCCCACTGTATCAGGTTTTATGGCCCAATTTAAGTTTTACCGGCCCATTAAAGGGTTTGCGGCCCATAGTAGGGCCATCGACACGATTTTAATTTCTGACAGGATTATTTAGCCGTAGCAGCAATGGCATTAAATTGTTCGATAATAACCGCGGCGAACAGGGGATCGTTGATATGGTACGGTACTTTGAGCAACCGGCGTTTTGCGGTCTGTATCAGCGTCCGTTCCAGCGAGTGAACAAAAGCGCCCAGCGCCTGTGGATCCCAGAAGGGCTGCCCTGGCGCATCCAAGGTTGAAAAGCCACCCAGCGGTACGACAAAGCATACCTCTCCGGCACAGGCGTTCAGCTTGCCGCCAATCCAGCGCCCCAACTGGGTATTCTCCTGCGCCGTGGTGCGCATCAGCGTTACCTGGCTGTTGTGGCAATAAAATTGACGATTGGAATAGCGGGCCGGAATGGTTTTCGGGTGACCGAAGTTGATCATATCCAGCCCTCCGCAGGACATCACACCAGGGATCTCAGTGCGGGCAATGGCCCCAAAGCGATCTTCGTTGCAGGCCAACACGCCATCAAACAGATAGTCGCACACCTCGGTAGTGGTCAGATCCAATACGGCGTTGAGCAAGCGGCTGTCGATCAGCTTTTCCATTGCCTGGCCACCACTGCCGGTAGCGTGAAACACCAGGCAATCCCAGTCGTGCTCAATGGTGCTGGTCACGGCCTTGATACAAGGCGTAGTGACGCCAAACATGGTCAGGCCGGTGGCGGGTTTGCTGTCGGCATCATCATCGATATGAAAGCGGATGGCCCCGGCTATCTGGTTGGCGGCATTGCTCAATACCTTGCGTGAAATGCGATTTAGCCCGGCGATATCGGTGACGGAATACAGCATGGCAATATCGCTGGAGCCGACATAGCCAGCGACATCACCCGCCGCCATACTCGATACCATCAGCTTTGGCAGGCCGATGGGCAACTGTTGCATGGCGGGCGTGATGATCGCGGTGCCACCAGACCCGCCCAAACCGAGCAGCGCAGCAACATCACGACGTGAGAGCATGAAGCGCTCAAAAGCGATAGCCATGGCCGCAATCGCCTGCCCGCGATTAGCACAAAAAACGGCTTGTTCACCTTCCGGATGGTAACCCGCGATCTCATGCGCAGAAACGTCCGCGTGATACAGAGAAGGTTTACCGGAAGTGGAGAGATCGAGGGTGATGACGGGTAAATCGAGATTGGCGATCAGATGACGGACATATTCCAGTTCTTGTCCTTTAGTATCTGCTGTGGTAGCAATATAGACAAAACTTGGGGTGCTGCTCATCATCTGTTCCTGGAAAAAGGTTCAGACAAGGGTCTGAACAAATTGATTTTAATGCTATTTTTTATAGTAGGTGGTGAACCCTGGTGTCGGACAATAAGGTACTATCGTTTATTTGTTGGTCATAATGAGACTACCGTATCATTTTTGCAAGCATTAATTTGCTTAAAGTGAGACTTGTGTCCCGTTTTTGGCTATCTTAGCTGTGATTTTTTACGTTGCCGATGGGCCAGGATCTGTCGGTGAGGCTGTCTATCGTATTGACTCCAAGGCTGGAAGATACGAGGAAGTTCGAGGAAAACGTGCCAATATCCGCATTTCCCGCTCCACGGGATGAATCTTTGACACATACTCGTGCCAAAACCCGCAGCTTGCTGCTGGCCTGTGCGATGGAGCTCTACGATGGTGGTGTCTTCCCTTCGATTACAGAGCTAGCGGCGCATGCGCAGGTCTCCCGTGCCACCGCTTATCGCTATTTTCCCACCCAAAGTGCCCTGATCTCCGCCGTTGTGGCGAAAAGCCTGGGGCCGATCCTTGAATGGCAACCGCAGGATAACGATGCGCTCAAGCGCATTCATCAACTGTTGGCGTTTGCCTATCCGCAGATGGAGCAGCATGAAGGCGCGCTACGTGCGGCGTTACAGCTCTCGCTCCAGCAATGGGCTAACGCGACGCCGGGCGAAAAGTTTGTGCGTGGCAATCGCAAGCGGCTGTTGAAGCTGGCGGTGGAGCCCTTGCAGAACAAACTCCCCGCTGAAGACCTGCAACGCGTGATCCACGCCTTTTCGCTGATTTATGGTTCCGAAGTCTTCCTGGTGCTGAAAGACATTTGGGGTTTGGAGCTCGATGATATTCAGGATGTGACCCAGTGGATGGCCAAAGCCATCATTCGCCAGGCTGAGGAAGATGCCAGAGTTGGGGGATAATCCGCGAACGAGTGACGGGCCGGGGAGTGTTCTCCGGCCTTTTCATTGGGTTTATGGCAAATAAAAAACCGGAACCCTTGCGGGCCCCGGCTTAACGAGGGGTGAAGCCATTAACTCTGCGGTTAAACTTGCTCAGCTTGCAACTCCCTGTTGATACTTTAATCAGGTGTTGTGGCCGGCTTATAATTTCCCTGGTGTTGGTATGGTTATTACTAACTTATCGTTCTACTATCGTTTTTATAATACATCACTTCTGATACCATGTTTGACCATAAAAGATGGTATGTCAAGCAAGCTATTAGGCTAAGATTGTATAGTATGCGAGATTTCGATAACGTTTTTGTACGGATGGGTGTCAAAGCGACTGAAAAATCAGCGAGATATATCGAAGGATAACATGTTTAACAATCATCAAAAATTCGATTCGCAGTCGATTGCAGGCAAGGTCAGGGAACTCTTTTTGCAACATGGGATCGGCAAGCGACAACATGCCAAGGAACTCAGCCGCATTTTGGATCTGAGTTTTTCCCATGCTCACCGCAAGCTGAAAGGCCAGAGCCCATGGACGCTGGAGCAAATCAACAGCGTGGCACTGGCCTTGGGAGAAACGCCGGCGTCCATCGTCGACATTCTCCCCGAAAGCGAGCCTGTAGGGTCCACTGTGGCACAGGATGCCATCTTTTCTGTGGCCGGGGTGGCGTTACCTTGCGTGGCGCACATTAGCAGCGAACTATTGGGCAGCAAGCAGGCCGAATTTGTTGGCTTGCAGCAGGATGGGCAGTGGATCGTTTATCGAGCCAGCGAAGCCCCACAGGGCAAGTATTTTGCTGTCGAACTGATCGAGATCCGCCCCGGCCTTAGCGAGGACGATCGCCTGAGCATTGCGGTATTGGACGATGCACACCAGGCCGCTGACGAGCTAACCAAGTATCTCAATAGCCAAGGATTTAACGCCGTGGCTTTCTATGACGTCAGCAGTTTCTGCCAGGCGCTGGCCAAAAGCCCGTTTGATGGCTACGTGGTGGATTGGTTGATAGGCCATGAGACGGCGCAGAGATGCATCGAAACCATTCGCACTTCCGATCACGCGGATGCGCCGATCCTGGTGCTGACCGGCCAGTTGGGCACCGATTTACGTGAGTCAGAGATTGCCAGAGCAATGCGTGATTATGACGTGCTCGGCCCGTATGAAAAACCGGTGCGGCTCCATGTGATCGAAGCCGCACTGCAACGGTGCTTTAATCTGTAGCGACAAACAGCGACGTGAGTGAGGTGGATAGCGCCTCCATGCGTACCGGTTTCATCAGGTAATCGTCAAACATGGCGCGTTGCTCGCTAGGGAGCAGCTCCGGCGTATAGGCGCTGATACCGATAATCGGGATATTACGGTTCGGGCCACGCTGGTCACGCAGCTGTTGCGCCACTGCCACACCATCGATGCCGGGCATTTGCAGATCGAGCAGCAAGGCATCGTAAGGCCGCCGCAACAGCTTTTGCAGCGCACGTTCCGACGAGTCACACAGCTCATATTGATAGCCCAACTTATCCAGCAGGGCGATAAAGGCCATGCCTGCGGCAGGATTGTCGTCCACCACCAGGATTTGCTGCTCTTTTTTCAACAGCGTCGCTGCCGGACGTGGGCTTTGCTCTGGCAACTGTTCTTCACTGATCTCAACGGGGATGCTGACGATAAAGGTGCTGCCTTCTCCTACTTCGCTATACACCGTGATTGTGCCATCGAGCAATTCGACCAGGCCGTGGACGATCGCCAACCCCATGCCAACCCCGCTGTATTGGCGAGTATTTGACTGATCGAGCTGGGTAAAGGGCTCAAAAATCTGCGGTAGCAGGGCATTGTCGATACCGATGCCGGTATCCGTGACTTCGATGATTAACGAGCTTCCCGCCGGTTGGCTACGCAGGCAGCTGTGCAGCGTGATGGTACCGCTTTCGGTATATTTAAAGGCGTTGGTCAGCAGGTTAACCACGATTTGCCGTAGCCGCTGCGGGTCGGAATAGACCTGCGCATGGGTAAACTCCACTTCACGTACCAGTTTGACCCCAGGTTTATGGGTCAGCATGGCGATTTCATCCGTCGTTTCGTCGATCACCTGCTGGGCATTAAAGGGAACAATGCGCAGCTCCATCATGCCGCTGTCCAGGCGTGCATAATCGGTGAGATCCTTCATCTGGCTTTCTATCTGCTCGGCGGCGGTTTCCAGCCGGTGGAAGGTATCCTTGTGCTCATGGGATACGCGGGTATTGGTCAGCACATCAATGGCGGACATAATGCTTTGCAGCGAGGTGCGCAGTTCATGCCCGATAGCCCCAAGGAAGGCGTTTTTGGTGCGGATAGCCTTTTGCTCTGCGCGAATGGCCTTCGACTGCTGGCTGATGGTTTGGCGCTGCTGGCGGATGACGATCAGCGTGATGGCAATCAGCGTGATCACCGAGAACATAATGATCACCAGGCCATAAAAGATGATGTGCCTTTTCTCGATAAAATCTTCGTAAGCGCCGGTGCGTTGCTTCACTTCAGCGTGGTCCGCCAGGTTGGCCATCATAATCGCGGAGGGTTTGATCTGTTGCATGGCCTGCGAAATCATCCCCAGATCTACCTGAGGGCTGTTGACCAACTGATCCAACTGGGTAATTTCATTGCGCATCCGTTCAACGAGCTCGGGATATCCAGGCTCGTGATACAGCGGCAGGGTCGATTCTGACGGGCGGGCGAGCACCGAATAGCGAGAATAGAGAATATCGAACCTTAGCCTCAGGTTATCGATATCCACCTGATTGGTGCTTTTTTGCTGTTCCACCAGGGTTTCAAATTCCGCCAGCTTGATGGCGAACTTGGCGATTGACCAAGAGTAGTTCTCCTGCGTACCGGCAACGGCATACAGCCCTTTTTTGGACAAGGTGGCGCTGTAGTAATACAGCGTCACCGTTGAGGCGAGCAGGAATAAGGCGGCAAAAATGGCCGGAATGGCCAACCTGCCGCTGTCTTTGAAGCGGACTAACTTCATTTAATTACGATCCTGTTGATCTGCCAGATAAAGCGCGAGTTATACAGCGGAGAGTTGAGCTCCGCGCCCCCGGCATCGCGGGGATAGATCAGAAACAGCGGCCCGAAATCGCGCACCTTTAACATTTCCCCGCCCATTTTATAGGCCAGGATCATATTGTATTTAGCCACGTCCGAGATGGGCACATCAATATAATAATCGTTCAGCGCGTAGAGCGTCATCATGGTGCCTTCGGCACCCACTTTAGCCAAAATATCTGCCAGCAATACGCCATCGAATTTTACTCTGGGCGTCCACGAAGTGGTGGTCGTGATGCTGTGGACCGGCATGGCAAACAGCTCTTTATCGGTAAAGACATAGGTTTTGTTCTCGGCGTCGGTGGTGTTTTTAATCTTGCCGCCAACTTCCAG
This sequence comes from Serratia sp. K1WW1, assembly GCF_055790865.1. Taxonomy (NCBI): domain Bacteria; kingdom Pseudomonadati; phylum Pseudomonadota; class Gammaproteobacteria; order Enterobacterales; family Yersiniaceae; genus Serratia; species Serratia sp. K1WW1. Next base: position 5,735,383 of record NZ_CM147697.1, on the reverse strand, counting down.
GGTAAAGCTGAGTGCGCTGGTTTGGGTAATGACCAAAGCCAGCAGGGCAAACGCGGTATTTCTTATTGCGGTCAACAGCATCGGTAGTTCTCCAGACCGGGGATCAGGCCCACGGCAATTCGTTTAGCATCAGGGTAGTAAAGGCTAGTTCGACCTGCTCCAGGTCATGCTTTCTGGCGCTGGCCTGCACGTTGTTCAGCTCGGGGATGGCAAAATAGACAGGCTGACATAAAGGATAGTCTCGCACCCGCAATTCGGGAGCGATTGAGGTAAAGAAGGCGGTGGTTGGGACATCGTAGCCAGCGGCAATATGCACCGCAGCGGTATCCGATGTCAGAACATAGCGGGCATGCTTCACCCAGGCCAGGAAATCCGCGGTAGCGGGGGAAAGCGGTTGAATATCCACATAATGCGGATGATCCACCGCGCCGAACCCCAGCACCGGGCAGGCAAATTTCTCCCACAGGGCATTCACCAATGGCACATGGGCACTGGCCGGGATGCTGCGTAACGGCGTACTGGCGGTGGGGCAAAACAGCACGTAGGGCTTGTTCTGCCAGCGCTCAGGTAATGGCGGCAGACACAGTTTTTGCATCCAGCGGTTGGCTTTCGCCGCAGCAGGAATCGCGGCAGGTTCAACGCCCAGTGCCTGCAGGAAGAAATCGATCATCGGCAACGTGGTGAAGGCTGGCCAGAACAGTTGATTACCGGCATCGATACACAGTTCTTGTTCTGGAATATGTTCTGCCTTCCACGGCAGCCAACGGAGATCCGCCACCACGCCTGCCGCCAGATGATAAAGCTGATCGACATAGTGGGGCGCGCGCCCTGGCCGGTAGATAATAGTGTGCAGATTGGAATTAAACTCGCGCAGCGCCTCAAGCGCGGTCAGGCCAATAATGGAATCGCCCAGCGTTACGCCCATGCCGTTAATGATGTGCACGACCGATTCGTTGCAATAATCCACGCTGAAGGGGGCCGCAGCGGCGTTGCGGATACCGCGGTAGCCAGCCAGGCTAAAATAATCACCGGAAAAACTCTCCTGTTGTTCAAGATCCCATGAGGCGACCATGACGCCGTCTGCTGTCAGCAAACTTCCCCGGTGATATAACACTTCATCCTTTGTTAACACTTCCATTATTTGTCCTGTCTACGAAGGTGCAGCTAAGGCTAGGAGGAATAGGCAAAAGAATGGCAGAAAACGCTGCGCTTTGCAGGTGAGAATAAGCGAAATAGCATTAAAAAGATTGGAGTTTACGCCTTACCTGAATAGCAGCAGGAAGGCAGCCCCAATAGATAAGATGCCAACCGTGTCTTTTCCCAGTAGATTATTTTGCTTCTTGCTCACCTACGGGTATCTCGTTCTTCTGGCTATCGAAGTAAAGCGTGCTGCTCGGGAAAGCAAAGTCAGCCTCGTGCTGATGGACGATATCAATGATTTTCAGGTAAACCGCCTGTTGCACCGCAAGCCACTCACTCCAGGCCGTTGTCTTGGTAAAGCAGTAAATCATGATATTTAACGATGAATCACCAAATAAGTTAAAATTGACCAACAGGGTTTTGCTCTGATCGATGTTATCGTTCGATTTTAGCATCGCCAATATATCTTGGGTGATGCCAGCTATCTTGTCTGCATCTTCATAGCGCAGGCTGATAGAGGCCTTGATACGGCGATTGGTCATTCTGCTCGGGTTTTCAACGCTGATCGATGAAAATACAGAGTTTGGAACATATAACGGTCGCTGATCGAAGGTGGTTATCTTGGTCATTCGCCAACCCACCTCGACAACCGTACCCTCGATGTTTCTATCCGGTGAGCGTATCCAGTCACCAATGGTAAACGGACGATCAAAGTACAGCATAATGCCAGAAAAAAAGTTACTTAGGATGTCCTTCCCTGCCATACCGATGGCGATGCCACCAATCCCGCCGAACGTCACCAACCCCGACACGCTCATGCCAAAATGCTCGCCATACAGCAGTATCATGATGACCACAATCGTGGCTTTTAATATGCGGGAAATCATGTGGGTCGTCGTGATGTCTCGCCCTTTTTGGATCTGCTTCTTTCCCAGGCGATTGATCATTAAAAATAATTTTCTAATTAAAATCAATGAGATGATAGTGGTGCAGAGAAAGTTGATGGTACTGGATGAAATAAAGGAGATTTTATACGTAGCCACGGCAATTTCCGCGTAGCCGCCGAGTATCGTAATAATACAAACCCAAACTATAAATTGAGCAAGGTGAACGATAACGCCAAACTTCCCCCTTTCTCTTTCCCGGTCATAGATAGTCAATCCAATAATAGCAACAATACAAACTGCCAATACGCTAACGCTGGCTATATTATTAGAAACAAATTCACTATCCATATCATCACCCCTACATTCTTCTTATGTGTCAGGCTCATTTTCTCTCAATAGCTTTTCACAATAGTAGCTCACTTAAGGAACTCAATCCGGTTTGAGCGTTTGATCAAGCGCTAACCCGCATTGCCGGGTTGAGTCGTGCCGATCATAGCACTGGTACCCAGAAATCAACGACGCCAGATGCAGAAGACTGTGCAAAAAATACGTGATAAGGGCCAGGCCAGTAGGCTGGCAGAGTATGGCTCGCCAGACGAGCTCCTGTCTTCGGCTCCAACCCCAGTTTTTGACGGGCAAAAAATGAGCCTTGAATCAGCCAGTATTTGGCCTTGATGGTGGGAGTGCTGGCATTGTTTGATAGAGCGGTAAAGTAAACCAGGGGCCAGATAATGAAATCAAACTTTAAAAACGAAATACAGACGTTTGGGCGTTCCCTATTATTGCCTATTGCCGTGTTAGCCCCGGTGGGGATGTTAATGGGGATCTGTAGCGCGCTGGGCCAGGCGTATATGATCGATAAACTGCCGTTTCTGGGAAATGCCTACTGCAAGGCGATCCTCTCTTCGGTGGGATTAATCAGCAGCGTGGTATTCCAGAATATCCCATTGCTGTTCGCCATGGGGGTCGCTTATGGCATGTCGAAGAAGGAAAAGGGCATTGCGGTCTTTGCTTCGGTCATCGCCTATCTAACCTTACTGATCTCCATGCATGTGCATCTGAAAGTCATGGACCAATTGGTGACGGAGAATATGGCGCTGGTCGGGCAGGGCATGGTGCTCGGCATCCATACGCTGAAAATAGAGGCGCTGGGAGGGATCATTGCCGGTTTGCTTGCCGCCAAGGTGACAGACAGGTTCTACCGGCTACAGCTGCCGTTGGCCTTTGCCTTCTTCAGCGGGAAGAAATCGGTCGCCATCCTGTCGATTGCCTTTACCATTCCGGTCGGCCTGCTGATCCCATTCGTGTGGGATGTGTTTACCTATGGGATGCGGAGCATCTCGACCGTGATGATGGCGCCGAACATCGGTGCCGGGATCTACATGACCTTGAACCGTTTGCTGATCCCGTTTGGCTTGCACCATGTTCTGAGCTCAACGGTGCGCTTCACCGAAGCGGGTGGTACCTATCTGATTGATGGGCAAACCTATGTCGGCATTCTGCCCGCCATGAACAAGATCCTGTTTGAACTGGGACCCAACCATCCAGCATGGAATGAGTTCATGCCAACGCTGTCCAGCTACCTGGCTTCGTCGCAGATGCTGACCACGTTGTTCCGCGTTCCGGCTATCGGGCTGGCGATGTACCACATGGCCTATTTCAAAAACAAGAAATTCGCCAAAGGGATGATCCTGACCGTGGTGCTGACGGCGTTCCTCGGCAATATCACCGAACCGCTTGAGTTCTCCTTCCTGTTTATTGCACCGCAGCTCTTTGTTGTCTACGCGATCTTGTGCGGCCTGCTAACCATTCCTCTGCAAATGTTGGACGTCTCGATTGGCTATATTCGCGGCACGATCTTTGACTTCGGCATCTTCGGGCTGATGTACGAAAACACCCACTGGCCGAACCTGCTGCTGCTGGGCGCGATTAACTTTGTGGTGTTCTATGGCGTGTTCCGCTATGCCATTGGCAAGTTTGATATCAAAACGCCAGGCCGCGAGAACGAGATGGCGGACAGTGCGCTGCTCAATAACAAAGAGTACGACAAGGTGGCGGAGCTGGTCGTAGAAGGCCTAGGCGGCAGGCAGAACATCAAGCGGGTAGAAAACTGCGTGTCGCGGCTGCGTATCGACCTTGGCGACCAGAAGCTGATGAACATGGAGTTGCTCAAAGAAGCGGGCTCATTGGGGACCTTTATTCCCTCCAGCAACCATATTCACGTCGTCTTCGGGCCACACGTCGAGTTTGTCCGTAACGCGGTAGATGACCATCTTGCTGGCATTCAGCAACGTTAAGAGGAACACAGCATGCGCGCACTTTATGATTCCAAAAGTAAAACCATCGATCATCAGGGCATGAAAGACCTGTTCACTCACGAGGCCAGAGTGCAATCGTGGCTCGACGTAGAGGGTGCTTTGGCGATAGCGCAGGCCAAGGTGGGGATGATCCCCGCCGCCGCGGCTGAAAATATCGCTGCCAACTGCCAGTTGGAGCGGATCGATCTGGCGGAGATCGACCGGTTGATGCGTCAGATTGGCCACGGGTTTGTGCCTGTCATCAAGGTGTTGGTCAAAGCTTGTGATGCGGAAAGTGGCAAGTACGTGCACTACGGTGTGACGACCCAAAACATTCAACAGACGGCCCATCTGCTGATCGTGCAGAAATTCCACCGCTATCTGATTAGGTTTGTCGATGACACGCTGGTCAATCTGGCCCGCCTGGCGAAGGCACATAAAAATACCCTGATGGCGGGGCGTACCCACGGCAAACATGCCTTGCCTATCACCTATGGCTATAAGGTTTCCGTGTGGATTTATGAGCTGCTGGCAGCGGTGGAACGCATGCGGGAGGCGGAAAAGCGCGTCTTCACCGTGATGATGGGCGGGGCTGTGGGGGCCTTTCACGCCACGGGGGAGGCGGGCAGAACGGTGCAGGATCTGGTCGCCGAACAGCTCGGGATGCATTCGATGCTGGTCCCTTCACGCAATGCCAGAGTGTTCCGCGCCGAGTACATCAGCAACCTGTGTCTGTTGGCAACCACTCTGCATAAAATCGCCGAAGAGGTTTATCAGACTTCCAGTGAGGAGTTTGGCGAGGTCTCCGAGGCATTTACCAAAGGCACCGTGGGCAGCAGCACCATGCCGCAGAAGGTCAATCCCAAGCTGGCAAAAGGCATCATTGCCAACGCCCAGAAGCTCTATTCAGTGATGACGGCGGTGCTCTATGTGTGCCCAAGACCGTTTGAGGCGGACAGCTCGGCCTACTTTATCTTTGATGCCAGCCTGCAGGAAAGCATTGAGCTGATGGCCGAGATTATCCTGCGTGCAGAGGAGCTGACGCGCACGCTGGTGATTAACCCTGAGCGGATGCACGACAACGTGATGTTGACGCACGGGCTGATCAACAGCGAGAAAATCATGATGAAGCTGGTGGATAAGCTGGGTAAGGATCCGGCCCATGAGCTGGTTTACAACATGGCGATGCGCAGCACTCATGAACACCTCGAATACGGTGAAATACTAAGCCAGGATCCGGTCATGGCCGAAAACTTTACTGCGCAGGAGATTGCGGAGCTGCTGGATCCCGGAGCCTATACCGGCCTGTGTGCCGTCTTGGCCGATGAACTGGCGGATCGGGTCTTGGAGAGAAGCCATGAATGACCAGTGCTCTGGGGTTATCAAATCCAACCGGATCGTATTCCCCGACGGTATCAAAGCCGGTTATCTGCTGGTGGAGCAAGGGAAAATCAGCGGGTTCGCCAGCCACTTTTCCGGTAGCTGCATCGACCATAGTCATCGGATCATCATGCCCGGCTTTGTCGATATTCATGTGCACGGTTGGGGGCGGGGTTCGTTCGGCTACAAGGGCAATAAGGCATCGCTGAAGTGGATGAGCCACGATTTGGTCAAGGCCGGAGTCACTTCTTACCTGCCCACTTCCGGCACCATGCCAAATGATTTCCTTGAGACGTCGTTAATAGAGGCTGCTGACTATATTGCCACGGCAACGCCAGCGAACGGGGCCGAAGCCATTGGCATCCATATGGAAGGCCCCTACATCAGTGAAAAACACCTCGGCATGCAACGAGCCGACTGTTTGCAACGGCCAAGCGTTGAGGGATTCGAACGCTTTAACCGGCTAGCGGGGCAGAACATCCGCCTGATGACGCTAGCGCCAGAGCTGGAAGGGTCGTTGGAGTTGATTCGCCACCTGCACGCGCAGGGGATCACTGCGTCGGCAGGGCATACCGATGCCACCTTTGCTGAGGTTACTGCAGCGATAGAGGCGGGATTAAATCACTTCACCCACGCTTATAGCGGAATGCGTGGCTTCCATCACCGTGAGCTCGGGGTGGTTGGTGCGCTGATGTACTATCAGGATACCTACGCGGAGGTCGCGAAACAGAGCGGCATCACCATCAAACCGGAGGCCTTTGATCTGCTCTACCGCCTGAAACGCGATCGGCGCATGGTGCTGATGAGTGACTGTATGGGCTATGTGGATTTCCCGGAAGGCTATGAGTTTCACCATTACCTGCGCAAAGAGACCTTCCGTATCAAACAGGGGCAGTTAGAGATCACCTCAGACGGTGGCGATACGTGCCACGTTTGCCCCTGTGACTATGGTGCGGTGCAGCAGTTGGAGATGAACTTTCTCGATTCGGTGAAGAACATCGTCGATCGTCTGGATAATGGCCTGGTGTCTATTGCCAGCATTGCTTGCGAAAATCCGGCGTTTCTGGCGGGCGCGCAGAGCCGGAAAGGGTCACTGTGCCCGGGGAAAGATGCCGATATTCTGGTGCTGGATGAAGGGTTGGATCTAGTGGAGGTCTACTGCCGGGGCGTTCGTCAGACACTGTAACCTTACCTAATGCACGGCCAACGTTGGTTGGCCGTTGTGCCTCCAATCCCCCCCTCGCTAAAACTCTCAGTGGTACAACCTCAAAAAATTTCAGCGATTTTATTGATGAAGGCCGTCACATAATCTAATTATTTGAGGGACTGTAAAAAAATATGTTGATATTTATCAATATGTGTCAGTTCAAAAAGTGAGCACACTGCGGGTGCTCGTTTGAAATGGTATACAAATCAATAAAAAAGGTGTGGCCAGCTTGGCACAAAGAAATATCTCTGTGAGCATTATTGAAAGGAATATCAACATGAATTTGATTTCAAAGGTATTTTTTCACAAGGCTTCGCAACAACCCAACAAAATAAATCAAAACCAGGGGAAAAAAGTAACGCTTAACAAGTCGCTCATTGCCTTGACTATTTCCGCCGCCATTTCGCCGATGGCCGGTGTGGCCACCGCAGCTTATGTGGAAACAGGGCAGATTGGCGATAAAGCCAGTTGGGAAACAGAGGAATACAGCAGGGATTGGGGCATCACTGCGATGAAAGCATCCAGCGCCTATGCGCTGGGGTACTCTGGGCAAGGGGTTAACGTTGGCGTAATGGATTCTGGTGCTCTGCTATTTATTCATCAAGATCTTAATGGCGATCGCTTCCATGCAGTCCAGGCAAATGGCATCTACGGTTCGTCCGGTTTGCGTTACCCACAGTTGGCACCGGGGTTACAGGGCGAATATATCGAGGGTGAAGCATTTGATATCAGCGGCCAATGGGTCGCCGGTGTTAACGATGGCCATGGAACCCACGTAACCGGCACCGTTGGGGCTAATCGTGATGGCGAAGGCATGCACGGCGTTGCCTGGGGAGCCAATATTTATGTCGCAAATACCGGTGGCACAGATAGCAATAACTATGGCCCGTTCCAGGATTATCAGTACTTCTATACCGGTTGGAAAGCGCTGGTAGATTCCGGTGCAGAGGTGATTAACAACAGCTGGGGCACCAACATTCGTATTGTCGACAACGGGTCAACCGGCAGTGATGGTGGTAATACCGGTGTGCATATACCGGCCAATAACATGACCCAGTCAGAATATGAGTACTTTTATTTCAATAAAGTCTACGGAGATAATCCGTCCTTTGTTGATGCTGCCTATGATGCCGTGAAAGGCACCACGGTGGTGCAGATATTTACCACGGGCAACCGCGATTTTGCCAATCCATTCTATCGTGCACTTTACCCCTATTATCATCCTGAAGCCGAGCAGCACTGGATTGCTGTTGCCGGGTTGCAACGGGTAACCGGTACCGATAAATACTCCCTCTCTTATACCTGGAATGAGGCTGGCGAGGCCAAATGGTGGACCGTGGCTGCGCCGGGAAATGGCATCTACTCAACGACGGTGAATGCGACAACCGGAGCGCCGGGCTGGGGGAACTCATCAGGTACCTCCATGTCGGCTCCACATGTGGCTGGTGCCATGGGCGTACTGCTATCACGTTATCAGGATATGAGTGCTCTTCAGGTTCGTGATGTGATGTTCACGACCGCCAGCCACCAGAACCCGGACGGCAGTACGCTGGCCAACTGGACTGCGGCTGACGGCGTTCCTGATGTTCGTTACGGCTGGGGAGTGCCCGATCTTGATAAAGGTATGTATGGGCCCGGTCAGTTCCTTGGCAAGGTTGAATACAAGATGACCACAACACCGCTTGATGTCTGGAGTAATAACATCAGCCAGCAAGCGCTGGATGCGCGTAAACAAGAAGATTTGGCTTGGCTACAGAACTATAAAGATCAGGGTATTGCGGCTGGTGGAGCCTATGAGCTGGGTAACAGCTTCGTAGTCAATGATGGTAACAGCGATCCGACGGATCATATCGTTAGCCAGGAGGATGCGGAAAAATGGCGGCAAGATTATTACGCTGCGCGTGCTGCTTCTATTGAGGCCAAAATTAACGCCGATCTCTATACCGGTTCACTGGTTAAACTCGGTGCGGGCACGTTGATCATGACCGGTGATAACAGCTATCAGGGTAATACCACCGTGGAGAACGGCGCCCTGTATGGCTTCACTGAATCCTTTGGTAGCGGCACCGTAGCGGTGAATGGCGGTAAGTTCGGGGTCATTGGCCACTATAACGATACGTTTACGCTGAAAGGCCATCTGACATCGACAGAAAGCCATAAGGCCAATATTGACGTCAATGCCGGGGGTACTTACGTCGTCAGCACGGACGAGCATGTCAATGTGGGTCAGTTGACCTTTAACGACGGTTCGATGATTACGGTGGGCTCCAACGACAGGGATGTGTACGCAGACGTCTTTAATAATGGCACTGTCGCTGTCGGCACTGTCACCGCTGATGCCTTAACCGGCGTTGATAAGGCCATTGCCACACCTCAGTACGCGTTCTTCAACACCCAGGTCGAGGTCTCTGGTAATGCCCTCACCGCCAGTTTTGGCCGCAATGATGATGTGACGTTTGCCTCTTACGCTTCAAACCACAATGGTCGCTCTATTGCCAATACGATTGAGGGCACGGGTAGGGGGACGCTTTTCAACTCCCTGCTTATGGCATCTGGCGAGGAGGTTAGTAATACCTACAATTCACTCGGTAGTGATATGTACCTCAATACGCAAAATGCCAGCATCGTTAATTCAATGACTATGTCGCGCGTTATCAAGGATCAGGCGGTTGGCATAGGTGGAGGGCGTTATGTTGAAACGGCCGATGGTTCGGGCCGCTTCTGGATGGCGCCTATAGGTAGCTGGTCTAATGTGGATTATGGTCAATCCAGCATGGACGTCGACTTCTTCGCGGCCTTAATCGGCAATGAAATCGATGTTAGCAGCAGCACTAAACTCGGGCTGTACTTCGGGGCGGGTAGCACCGATTTCAAAGGGGGAAGCAGCGGTAAAATCGACAGTGACGACCTGCACTTCGGGGTTTACGGGGTCTCCAAAATCGCTGATGTGGCTTCGCTGAATTATGGTGCGATGTACACCAAACAGGATCGTGATGCTAATCGTACTTTGAGTATTCTCGATCAGGTTGGCACAAATTCTGTTTCCCCAAATGTGGATATTACCCAGCTGTTTGCAGAAGCGGCCTATTCAGGATTCAATACCGATAGCTATTCCGTTGAGCCCTATTTCGGTATCAGCTGGATGCATATCAAATCCGATGGCTATGTGGAAACGGTTAACAATATGGTGTTTACCACCAACGTTGATAACCAGGATCTGCAGGTCACTACCCTTGGCGTGCGCACCGCGGTGCCATTTACTTTGGCTAACCTGGATATGGCAGTGAAGGGCGATTTGTATGGTACCCACTTCTTCGGTGACACCACTCCAGAAGCGACAATGTCTCTGGCAGATAGCGGAGTAGCCAGGATCCAGGGGGGTAAATTGTCTAACCTGGTTGGCGTGGGGTTAGGTATTGAAACCAAGCTCGGTAAAGCGACCACCTTCGGTCTGTCATACACCGGTGCCTATAATAGCGATATCACTTCAAACGGTTTTTACGCCAAGTTAAAAATCGATTTCTAGAGTTATTACTCGATAAAACAACCACCGGCCAAGGCTGGTGGTTGTTCCCGATCAAATGAAAAAGTCAGGGTATTTCTGTTCTAGCATGGCGTGCAACTGCTGACGATCCAATCCCTCAACCTCCTGAATAAATCCCTCTGCCGGGATCTTCTTCTTCGCTCGGGAAAGCCCGTGCTGGCTGAGCAGCGAGATATCATCGCGGCTGAGATAGAAATTCACCTTGATGTAATCCCACTGATAATACTTCAGATAGCTCGAGATCTTATTGGTGAAGGTGATCAGCAAATCAAAAGGTATCTGCTCGAGCGTGTGCAGCTCATTGATATTCACGTAGCCGATAATTTCAATATGGAAGTGCGACTTCAACACCTCCTTGAAATACCCCACCTTACTTTCCGAAGAGTTGGTCACGATAATGACGCGTTTTTTCTCCTCGCTGTGGACTCGGTTTTGCAGCTCGTATTTCTTCAGGATCAATACCAGCGTGGACAGATGCACCGTTGAAAAGGTGGTTTGATAGTGCTGCGCAATAGGCGCGGTGGCCTGGGTGACTCCTTGATAGAGCAAGGCGTGCCGGGTCTGCACCTGATGTAGTTTCTTATCGTCAAAATAGAGATTGAACTTGTTTTGTACGATGGTCGAATAGACAAACTGGTAGATCTCGGCGAAGAAGGGCGAACGGTTGTGGATTTCTGCCCGCAGCAACGGGGTCAGGCTTTCACTCAGGCGGCCAACGAGCGTAATCAGTGTGGGATCGTAGATATCGAACGGCCGCCAGGTGTAGGTCAGCGATGAAATCAGCAGGTCGAGAAAGCGGTTTTCGTGCTCGCCATCCAGCAACCCAAAGTCAGAAGATTGAATAAAGCTCAGGTTATCGCTGTGGGTAATGAAATGCCCGCGCCGCATGCGATGTAGCGCAATGCTCATATACACCAGGAAGTATTTCTTGCTGTTATAGCCCAGCGTGATCCGCTGGCTCAGCCGCTGTTGGTACAGCTCGGCGGCAGCGCTGATTTCCGGCTGGCACACCTTTAAGAACTGCGTGGCAATGGAGCGATTGATCGGCTCGTTGGCTTTGTGCGGCACCAATAGGTGATCTTCGCCGATCTCGATGGTTTTCAGGATCGTCAGGCAGATGGCGATGCGCAGCAGGATCTCGTCGCCATCCAGCCGCGATCCCTGCTTGGGAATGGCGGTAACGGTGAGATGATTGGCCTGTAAAAATGCCGACAGCGCCTGATTATCGTTCTTGAGCGTGGTTGGGCTGACGTTAAACTTGCGGTAATACTCGCTTTTGTTCACCACATCCTGCAAGCATAGCGCCACGCTGAGATCTTTAATGCGTTCATCGGCGGTGGTGATGTAGCGGTTAAACGGGATCTGTTCCAGAAAGGCGATATATTCCCGGTAGCCGATTGCCGTGACGATCCACTGCCCATCGATATGCAGGTGGTAATCTGCCTCCAGGAACTCGTTGATCTCCTTCATGGAGCGCTTCAGCGTCGACAGGGTTTTGCCAAACCTGGAGGTGACATCCTCGATTAACACCGGGCTGTGTTCCTGAATATATTTCAACAATGACAGGTCAAAACTGTTCACCAAGGCATCTCAACGTCTGGTCTGGAGTCGGATAGTTGAGAGTATAGAAAATCGCGGGGATTGTCTGTGAGCTGGGTGGGTAAGGGGAGTTCCAGTGCGGTGTAATGGTCTATTCATCGCTATCCACCTGGTGTAAAACCTGCAGTAGTGGCTGATAACCTACAGAATCGACAATTTTATCTGTTGTTTATCTAAAAAACAGACAGCCGAGATTTTTTTCGTCTTCCCTCCGTTAACGCGACAGAATCACCTATACTGAAATTCAGCTCGTTGATTTAGCTCGTTTCGACGAGCACAGACGATCCTGGTCGGCATCGAACTGATCAACATGATACGAAAAGGGCAATATCAACATCTACAAAGTGAGGGATTATCACCCGCGGAACAATTATATTTGCTGGCTGCCTAAATAACCGACAACGCAACTTTTGCCAACTTCATGTCACTAATGCGGCAGAGCAAACGAGCGTAATCTGTTGTTGCTGCATGACAAACCGCAGCTGCCCCAGCGCGAACATAACGGTAAAATCGCGGTACCGGAGAGCAACCAACGCTGGTGCTCAGACAGCTTCGAGTTCGGTTGTGACGACGCGGGTGGCACGCGCAAGTTTGCCAGAGAGCTGAATTTGGAAGCCTGCACAACGGCAGTGAGCAGTCCACAAAGTAACTGTATGGACGAGTGGTTCGTGAAAACGATGAATCGCGCTGGGATATCACTCCCCCGAGGAATACCGGCGCCTGCAGGCATCGTTAACTTAAGCTACAAAAGCTGTCTGGAGATAGCGGGTCAAGATCACGTAAAAGCTGAATTATGTAATTAAGACAGACAGGGGAGTGTTAATAATCGACGCAATGCAGCATTACATTTCTATTCTTCAGACGACGTTATTTCGAACTAACTTACGGTGAAATAGTGAGCGCTTATGAATAATACACTGGCAACACTTCAGACACTAGACGTCCCCAATACGGCATTTATGTTGATATGTGCGAGTCTGGTTATGTTAATGACGCCCGGACTGGCCTTCTTCTATGGAGGACTTGTTCCGCGCAAGAGTATACTGACCATTATGTTTCAGAGTTTTATTTCTATGGGCTGGGTGGCCATTATATGGTTCTGCGTCGGCTACTCGCTGGCGTTCGGTCCAACAATGAATGGTATTATTGGCGATCCTTTCTTCTATGCCTTTATGGCTAATATTGACCCGACAACCATGTATACAGGTAACAGCGGTGGCCTGCCTTTGCTCAGCCATTTTGTTTACCAGATGATGTTTGCCATTATTACTCCGGCACTGATTACTGGAGCCTTTGCGAATCGCGTAAATTTCAGCGCCTACTTCGTCTTTCTTACCTTCTGGACGCTGCTGGTCTACTGTCCGTTTGTACACATGATCTGGAGCCCTGAAGGCATTTTCGCTAAATGGGGGGTGGTCGATTTTGCTGGCGGGATAGTGGTTCACGCTACGGCGGGTTTTGCTGCTTTAGCCTCGGCACTGTTTGTGGGTAAACGCGTTCTGAGCAGCGATCGCAGCCATAATGTCCCCTACATTGCTTTGGGTGCCGGGTTGCTGTGGTTCGGTTGGTACGGCTTTAACGCCGGTTCAGAGCTTCAGGTGAATGCGACGACCGTTTCCGCCTTTATCACCACCGATATTGCCGCTGCTTTCGCCGGGATTGCCTGGGTGCTGATTGAAAAAATCCACACGGGTAAACCCAAACTCGTTGGTTTCCTTACCGGCTCGGTCGCCGGCCTCGCAACCATTACACCAGCGTCAGGCTATGTTTCAATTCAGTCCGCTGCGGTAATCGGGATCATTGCCAGTATCGTCTGTTACTTCTCTGTGGCTGTAGTCAGACGCTATCTTGACGATGCGCTCGATGTGTTTGGGGTTCACGGTATGGGAGGGATTACGGGTTCCATTCTGGTGGGTGTTTTTGCATCCAGTGTGTGGAACGCGAAAGGTCCGGATGGTCTGCTGCACGGTGACAGCTCCCTTATCCTGAAACAAATCGTCGCTGTCGTCGTTGCCTGCGTATGGTCCTTTGTCTTCACTATTGTCATTTTATGGATTATCAATAAATTCACGCCGGTGAAAGTTCAGCAGGGATCCCCGGATTTCGATCTGGATGAAAATCAGCTGGATGAGCGGGCTTATACCCTGAAGTAATCCGGCAACACTACTACTAAAAGGCAGCGGCCGGGGGATTCTGTCGCGTTAACGGAGGGAAGACGAAAAAAATCTGGGCTGTCTGTTTTTTAGATAAACAACAGATAAAATTGTTCTGCTGGCGACGGATTGTCGCCAGCAGAATGATGGAGCTGTCCTTTGCGTATTATATATATCAGTTCGATGCTGGCCAGGATCGTCTGTGTCCGTCGAAACGATTTGAATCCCTGCATCGGTCGATTCCGACGTTTGATATTTCGGTGATCTTGCTCAACCAGGTTATTCCGGTACTTACTTTGCCTGACGGTAATCGTTTCCTCATCGGGTTTATCGGCGTTGAGCATGGCTAACCCAATGATGCAGCGTTGAATGGGCAACGACAATACCGCGCTCTGCCATCATCTCTTCCAGGTTGCGTACACTCAGTGAGTAAGCCAAATATAAGCGGACACACTGAGCAATAATATCGACGGGATAATGTAGACGACAGAAGGCGTTTCGGATCAGAGACATCAATTAAGGGACACCACCTAGTACTGATAAGGGTTTATATTCTAAATAATTCGAGTTGCCTGTAGGCGGCAAGCGCTGTTTATTTGGGATGAATATGTGGGTGGAAATGATGGTGCATGTGCTGGTGAATCTCAGCCTCTTTCAATCCTCCTGCGGATAGTACTGCCGCACGGGTCGCAATGTCCGTAACAAAGCGTTCATCATGTGATACCAGCAGCATAGCACCCTCGAAAGTCAGCAGCGCCGCGCGTAGCTTCGCACTGTTCTCAGCATCAACACCGTTTGTCGGCTCATCAAGCAGAAGGATATCGGGTCGCATGGCGAAAAGACCAGCAAGACAAACTAGCCGTTTTTCTCCCCCCGAGAGGCTATGGGTAAACCGTTCCGCTAGATGGGCAATCCCCAGTTTACTCAATGTGTCAGCGGCACACTGTAGAGCTTCTTGGTTAGATACTCCGGTGTTACGGGGGCCAAAGGCAACATCCTCAATGACACTTGGACAGAAAAGCTGGTCATCGCTCTCCTGGAAGAGAAAACCAATGCGAGGCCGCTGGACACGAAATTCAGCCTCGCTTTTACAGGTATGCCCGAACAGAATGACCTCGCCGGCCTCCGGATGTTCCAAGCCAGCAATGGTGCGCAGGAGCGTAGTCTTGCCCGCACCATTAGAACCGATAATTGCCAGTCTTTCACCGACATTAAGTACCATTTCAAGATTATTAAGGATGATTTTGCCATCCCGAAGCACCCTGAGATCATGGAGTCGGATGAGTTCAGTCATAATTTATCCCAAAGCAAAAGCAGCATTGAACTGCCTATCAACCCGATAGCGGAAATCCAATCAGAAAGTGGCGGTGGTGGAAGAGGTGTTTGTGGAAAGCGACCAGTATATCCGCGCATGCGCATTGCCTCTTCCACGCGTTCGGCACGTTCCATCGCGCGTATAAGTAGCATACCGAGCAGATAACCATAGCTTCGCCAGGTATGTCGATTGGAACGAGGGATAAAGGCGCGAGCACGCATTGACTCTTGTAGGCGGGAAAACTCCGCTTGAATCAACGTCAAATATCGCACTACCGTCACAAACAACCGGACAAGTGGTTCAGGTACCCGCAATCCCAGTAATGCGTTACCGATACTGAGCGGATCTGCTGAGGCAAAAAGAAACGAAATAAGCAGCACACATGCCATTACCTTGCATGCCAGGACGATAGCTCGCCATAATCCCTCCTCGCTGGCACTCAGAGGACCCAGATGAAAAAGCGTGGTTCCGGGCAATGTGAAAGGTAAGGTAATCAGCAGAAGAAGCAGAAAACCTTCGAGATGGAAAAGCCTTCTCCAAGGAAACGGTTGGCGATTGACCGCGTACAGCATCAGCACAGCCAATACACCGACAGCTGCTGGCGCTATATTCTTAACGGGGGTAAAGACCACAAGTGCTCCCATTGTTGCTATCAGACGCAAACGCAGATCCCCAAGAAGGGTTACCGTCTTCGGTTGCGGATCCATAGCCCTATTCCCGCAAGTCCAATGATGAGAAAAATACCTGACATCACATCAGTCAGGCGCATGCGCGAATCCATAGCCACAATCCGCTCAAGGAGAGGCCCCACTTGACGTTCAACAGCCTGTTCAACAAGTCGTTCCGTGATCTTACTATCAGGCGTTGCATCAGGTAGCTTGCCGTCACTATCTATCACCGTGGCAGGTTTCTTTTCGGCTGTTGAGAGAGAGAGTTCGAAACGCTCAGGCACCAGCCTGGTGGTGGCGATATGTCCTTCGCCGGTATTCACGGTGATGATGATGTCCCCGATTACTGGAGAGGGTGCGGAAAAATGATATTTACCACTTTCATCGGTTTTCCCTTGAGCAATGATCTCGTTGTTCATCTTTGCAATCCAGTCCACATTCGAGGGATGTCCTCCACCGATAAAAAAGGCATAACCGCTGACCTGCCCTGCCTCAACCCTAGCAAAAAGCCGAAGACTATGGGCAGCTACAGGACTGACTTGCAGTATAAGAAACAAAACAATAAAAATACGTACCATGAACTTACTTCCTTGGGTCAGGCAGATATGGGAACAATGCCTGCGGTTTTATACGTACCAAGAAACCCACTGCGGCAGCTGTAATTGCGGCATCAGCTAAGGCCAACGGAAAATATGTCAACATAAGTATCTTCGCAACTGGCGTAAACTCTGATGATGAAAGCCAAAGTGATAGAGCAACTAGCCCCCCTGTTGCAAGCACACAGAAAGCGGCACCAATGGCAGCAAGCATTCCCGCTCTGAGTGGTGAGACTGTGCGACGGATCACCGGCCCAAGTACCGTACCGACTAGTGCACCGGGCAATGCAATGTTAACGATATTTACACCCAACGTGGTTAAACCGCCAAAGCCGAAAAGTACAGTCTGCAGCAACAATGCGACCAGTACAGCCGGAAAGATACCCAGTCCAAGGATCAATCCCATGAGACACGAAAGCAACAGATGTACGCTTGAAGGGCCGACCGGTACGGAAATCAAAGATGCCACAAAGAATACTGCGGAAAGAATGGCTATACGAGGGATAGCGCGATCGTCGATCCGCCGAAGCGCCAGATATATCCCGGCGGAAGCCATAATGCCACCGCCTACCAGTACGGGAAGTGAGAGAATACCGTCAGGGATGTGCGCCATTCTACTTACCCATTGCGTTCGTATGGATCCATATCAGTGCGCCTTCCTCAACGGGCACATCTTTGCCATCTGGCGATTGCATCGGCTTATCACCTTCAACCAGCGCTGCAAATCCCCACCATCCTGATGCGGGCATTGCATAGTTGAATGTGCCATTCTCATCAGCTTTGATCACTTGGGTAATATAGGCATCGTTCGGAGCCTTAACGCCGGCATCATTGACATACTCAACCTCGATCTCAGCAAAGGGCACGGGTTTACCCGCCTTGATTACCACGCCGGAAAATATATTACCTGTCCACAACCCCGTCGGCCGCGTCAACGGTTGGATCTCGACGGGTAAACCAATCATTTCATCCCAACCTTCTCCAGAGGCAAAACTATCCACAATTACTTTGGCATAATGCACAATGTATTTATTTTCCGCCGGTTCCCAATAGGGTTGCGGTTTTACATAGAAGATGGCTGCTCCGGGTTCAGGCAAGTTATGGGAAACCTGCCAAGTTACGGCACCCTCTTTCGGCTGCTCTACCAGTTTGCCAGTGAGATCGGTTTTTGTACCGTGATCCAGAACACCTACTTCAGTAGGGCGTTTCATCGCCATGATTGGTCCACCTTCAAAAGGATGTGTAAAGACCAGATCCAGCGTTACATCCCCTCCTTCTGGAAGTACATCTGCTGAGGGAATGATTTCTTGGAAATGAGCGGCAACGGGTAATATAAAGATTCCATTAAGTACAGTTGCCAAGATAGTTTGAGACAACAAAGGGGGGAGCATAACCTTCTCCTTGTTTAGTTTAGTAACTCAATATCGCCATGTTTTTTTGACTAAAGTATCGGCACGTCAGTGCACAGTCGCTGATTCTGTCGCGTTAACGGATGGAAGACGAAAAAAATCTGGGCTATCTGTTTTTCAGACAGACAAAATTGTTCTGCTGGCGACAATCCGTCGCCAGCGGGATGATGGAGCTGTCCTTTGCGTATCATGTGTATCAGTTCGATGCTGGCCAGGATGGTCTGCGTTCGCCGAAACGATTTGAATCCCTGCATCGGTCGACTCCGACGTTTGATATTTTTGTGAACTTGCTCAACCAGGTTGTTCAGGTACTTGCTTTGCCTGACGGTAATCGCTTCCTCATCGGGCTTGTCGGCGTTGAGCATGGCTAAAGCTGCTGTGTTAGCACCGCTTTTATCGATAGTGACCACCTCAGGTCCGCCATGATGACGAATAGCCTTGCGAAACCATTGAGCAACATTCCCTTATTACCGATGGAACCTTTCCGTTCTATACGCTATATGGATGTTTCGTATTGTCTCAAAATTAGACTATCTTCAAGTAACTTGCAATGTTACTTAGATTTACCGTTAAATAGCCAACCTTCCCAGCGTCATCATGCGGCTATTCTTGTAACTACAACCACTCTGGTGTTCCCAAGCTATCAGGATATAGTTTGAGATCCGGCTTTAACTCTGACACCCAGCCCTAGCCCCATTTCGACGGCCAAAAAGCCGACTACCAGGCTGATGATCAGATAAAAAATAGCAACCAGGATGCTTAGTGGATCTTTCATCATTTCTACGGCCCCAAACACAAAGCTCGAGAAAGTGGATAATCCCCCCATGATGCCCGTCGCAACCATCGTATGTACATATTGATTAATTCTATTTTGTTTGAATAGCGATGTAGCCAACCCAAGAAGAAAGGCGGCGACTGTATTTGCAATGAAGATATCCAGGGGAAAAAAATCGCTCAGGCGGGGTACGGCCAGCATCAGTAGTTCGCGACACACTGCACCAAAGGCACCGCCAACAAAGATCAAAATAATAAAATTCAGCATCTTGTTAACTCCTTATGGATTGGCTAACCAAGCACCACATGCAGCAGCAGCTAAACCGACAACAACCGAAATGAGCAGATAGCCTGCTGCAATGAGCCTCTGATGTGTATTTGCCAACTTTGCTGCATCCAACTGCATGCTACTGAAGGTGGTATAACCACCAAGCACACCTGTCAATATAGCAGCACTGAACCATTCCCCATAGCGGTCTCGCCAATCAATACCTAACAGAATGCTAAGGTAGCCAATAATAAATGCACCACTCACATTGATTAAAAAAGTACCGAGAGGAAATGGCCCTTGATAAAGCTTTGCCACGGCAAGACTTACCCACCAACGCAACAACGAGCCAATACCACCCCCCACCCCCACCCACATAATATCAATTGCAATCATGATCATACCTTCCAAGTTAATCCGCATAGACATAAAAACTATAGCAGTATTTCATAGCTGCCGTTCGATGTGGCAATTGCTAAATAAGCTACGCTACTTTATGAAAACAGTAAGCCCATTCCCAGGCAGGAAACACAGTCAGGCAAAAGTGTAACGGCATTCAGATCAGCTATTTAGCGCGGGTGGGGGGGGAGCGCAGATGCCATCGCTTGTTCCTGTTCCTCGATCTTCACTTGCAGTTTGTTATTCTGGATCATTTTAATGGCAAAATAGAGGTCGGGAACCAAGATCAGCGTGTTATCACTATACATGATGTTATTACGCCCCAACCACTTGGCCAGCTCGTCGCTGCGCCCCGCTAAAACCAGTGTCACTCCCTTGATTTTCAACTCTGCAATCAATTCATTCAGTACAGAAAATACGCTGGCGTCATTATAGGTAAAGCAAACGGTGGCATCAATCACCAGCCAGTTGGCTTTATTGTTCGAATCATCAATTGTCTGCAAGACACGTTTTTTAAAGTAATTGACGTTGAAATAGGTCAAGGTGGAGTTAAAACGATAGATCACCATGTTCTCAAGCGGCTTGATCGGTTTACCCGCTGTGATCTCACGGATTATATTTTGGCCATCCACGCCAAGTAGCTGGTCTGTTGGCCTGAATACAGTATGCAGGAACTGTAGCAAACCCAACAGAATAGCGAAGCCGATGCCGTCAACCAAACCGACAGTTATCACAGCCAGCAGGGTGAACAAGGTGAGAATATAGGCCAAGCGGTTGTGTTTGCGTTCAGCAAAGATAGATCGCAGACTGAACATTGACCAGGCAGCATAAATCAACACGGCTCCCAACGTCGCTAGAGGTATAAAACTGAGAAAACGAGTCAGGAAAAACAACACAAGGAAAATTATCAACGCAGCAACACATGAAACCATCTGCGTCTTACCATTATTGGCATCGTTAACTGCCGTGCGGCTCGTGGCTGCACTTACAGCGAAACCTTGTGATATTCCTGCTGCAATATTGATATAGCCTAACGCTCGTAGTTCCTGATCAATATCCACTTCGTAGCCGTTTTTGACAGAAAAACTGCGTACCGTCATCATAAAACTCACAATACTGATTACGGCAAGATTAAGTGAGGGAATAATCAACTCCCGTAAGAGCTCAAGGTTAAAATCAGAAGACATGTGGATAACAGGCAACCCGTGATCAACGCTTCCGATAATGGCAATTCCTTTGGTATCAAAGTTCAGATGCCAACTGAGGAATGTGGCCACCGACATTACGAACAGCGGTGCAGGCAAGTTAGGATACCAAGCGTTCAGAATAAATAACGAAGCCAAGCAGATAGCTGCAAGTGTGAGTGTCAATCCATGCGTAGCAGCCATATTGCCAGGCAAGGCGATCAGGCATTCAATCAAATCGGTCGATAGTGAGCCTATCCCCAAAATATTGCCAAACTGGCCAACAACTATGGTGACCGCCACGCCATTTAACAAACCTTGCAGGATCGGTTGGGAAAGGAAATCGGCAAAAATGGCGAGGCGAAAATGCCCGGCGATCAGGCACCAGAACCCGGTCATCAGTGTCATTATAATCGCCAGTTGCCAAAGCGTATTATGATCCCCTAGTGCAAGTGGAGCGATGGTAGCGGTAATTACCGCACAGGTTGCTGCATCCGGCCCAACGATAAGCTGTCGTGAGGTGCCAAATATGGCATAAACTACCATTGGTATAATACAGGCATAGAGTCCAATGATGGCGTTTATCCCCATCAATTCGGCATAAGCGATAGCCACAGGAAGTGCAACAGCAGCGACAGATAGTCCTGCGCGAATATCATACTTAATATTTTTCCTATCATAATGGATAAGGGTTGCAAGCCCTGGCATCCACTGTTTGATTCTACGAAATTGCATTCAATGTATCTCTTTTCATATATAGGCTCCGTTTGGGAAACGGTAAATACCGTACATTTAGTCTGTTTTTTTACTTGTCGAGGCGATAACCAATCATGTAAAACTCCAGGATCGAGAGTTCGAGATGCAATAGAGAAAAAATAGACCTGAATAGTATTTTTCACAAGTGCTGCTTCGTGGATTAATGACCTGCCATTATTTTTCAACTTCTTCAGGCTTATCATGCACACCAAACCGAACAATAAGGGTAGAGGTCGCTTCATTCATACCCCGGATTTCAACGTCAGTTTCTTATCTTAACCGGTGCGCTCACAGAGGTGATATCCCTGAAGTGGGTATGACTAACATCGAACTGATACATATGATACGCAAAGGACAGCTCCTTCATCTTGCTGGCGACGAATTGTCACCAGCAGAACAATTTTGTCTGTCTGAAAAACAGATAGCCCAGATTATTTTCGTCTTCCCTCCGTTAACGCGACAGAATCGTTCTTAACCTCGGGTTTATTTTCAAGCTGCGGATAGGTGACAAGCTATCTCTCCCCAGAAGCTTACTTTTATGAGTGACTGGGGGAGGTAGTGCAGGTAACAACGCTGCAGCTTGAAAGACGGTGGGTACAGTTGTTACAGCTGACTCCTATCCATAGTTAAACCATATAGAGCTAAAGAATTTGAGCAATCGCATGAATGTTAATTGGGCGATTATGGTTTTTAGCGCGCACTCTGCAGGTTTTTGGCGCTACTCAGCGCTATACTTGACTACAAACCGACCAGGGTGATTAAAATGAATCCACTTATGCGGTTGCTTTGGTTAGAGAACCCTTTTGAGTTTGTTATCCACATTAAACGATGATTGATTAATAACTGGTTGTTTACTTTGGCTATTCAATCTTATTCGGCAACGTCCACCTGCGGTGGCGAACCGAGAACCTGACCGATCACAGACGGAGGAGTTATGCAACTAACCCCGAGAGAAATAGAGAAGCTGATGGTTTACACCTTGGCGGATGTGGCGATAAAAAGGAAAAATAAAGGGCTGAAACTCAACCATCCTGAAGCGGTTTCCATCATAACCGTCACTGCGATGGAGGGAGCCCGTGAGGGAAAAACCCTTGAGGATGTCATGAAAGAAGCCCGTACGGTATTAACCAAAGAGGATGTCATGGACGGCGTCGCCGATTTGATACCACACGTTCAGGTCGAGGCGATTTTCACCGATGGCAGCCGGTTGGTGACCGTTCATGATCCGATTCAGTGAGTGATGCAAACATCAGCCCAGCCCTGAGGATATCGCAATGAAGAAAAAGTCGACCAAAGCCAACGATACGCAAGTTGCCATAGGTGGTTATGTTCTTGCCGATACACCAATCGCATTCAATACCGATAAACCTGTCACTAAAGTCAAAGTCAAAAACACCGGCGATCGCCCCATCCAGGTGGGGTCGCATTTCCATTTTTTCGAAGTCAATAAACTGCTGGAGTTTGACCGCAGCCAGGCATTTGGCAAACGGCTGAATATTGCTGCCACCACGGCGATCCGTTTTGAACCCGGTGACGAAACCCCGGTTGAACTGGTGCCTTACGGGGGCAAGCAAACCATTTATGGTTTTAACAACCTGGTGGATGGTTGGGTAGGCAGTGTCGGTGGTGGACAGGATACGGGCAAAGTGCCAGACGACGTTTTAGAAAATGCCATCAAGCGCGGGTTTAAATCCTCGACTAAATGATTCTGCGTATAACCTGGTTTTGGAGAAGAAAATGCCTACGATTTCCAGAAAAGAATATGCCAGCCTGTTTGGCCCAACCGTCGGTGACAAGATCCGTCTGGGCGATACGGATTTATATATCGAAATAGAACAAGACCTGCGGGGTTATGGTGAAGAGTCGGTCTACGGCGGCGGTAAGTCGCTGCGTGATGGTATGGGTGCCAACAATAACCTGACGCGCGATAACGGCGTGCTCGATTTGGTGATCACTAACGTCACCATTCTGGATGCCAAATTGGGCGTGGTGAAGGCCGATGTGGGCGTCAAGAATGGCCTGATCGTCGGCATTGGTAAAAGCGGTAACCCAGACACCATGGACGGCGTGACGTCGAACATGATTGTCGGCCTCAGTACCGATGCAATTTCAGGTGAACACCTGATCCTTACCGCTGCGGGTATCGACAGCCATATTCACCTGATCTCCCCCCAACAGGCGTTTGCTGCGCTATCGAACGGAGTTGCCACCTTCTTTGGTGGCGGCGTTGGGCCAACGGACGGGTCTAATGGCACCACGGTTACCGCCGGGCCATGGAACATCCGGGCCATGCTGCGTGCGTTTGAGGGGATCCCGGTCAATATTGGACTGCTGGGTAAAGGAAACTCCTTTAGCCGAGCGCCTCTGGAAGAACAGATCATTGCTGGTGTATCCGGGCTGAAAGTGCATGAAGATTGGGGCGCAACACCCAACGCTCTGCGCCATTCCCTGCGCATCGCCGACGAGATGGATGTTCAGGTTTCAGTGCATACCGACAGCCTCAATGAGGCCGGTTACGTGGAGAACACCATCGACGCCTTTGAAGGCCGCACCATCCATACCTTCCATACTGAAGGGGCCGGTGGCGGGCATGCGCCTGACATCATCAAGGTGGCAGGACAGCTTAACGTGTTGCCGAGTTCAACTAACCCAACGCTGCCTTTCGGTATCAACAGCCAGGCTGAACTGTTCGACATGATCATGGTGTGCCACAACCTGAACCCGAATGTGGCGGCGGACGTCTCTTTCGCAGAAAGCCGTGTGCGCCCGGAAACCATCGCGGCGGAAAACGTGCTGCATGATATGGGCGTGATCTCAATGTTCTCCAGCGACTCACAGGCAATGGGCCGCGTAGGGGAAAACTGGTTGCGTTTGGTTCAGACCGCACATGCCATGAAGGTCGCCCGTGGAAAACTGCCCGAAGACAGCGACGGCAATGATAACTTCCGCGTGCTGCGCTACGTAGCCAAATTGACCATCAACCCGGCGATCACCCAAGGGGTGAGCCACGTGATCGGTTCGGTTGAAGTGGGTAAAATGGCGGATTTGGTGCTGTGGGATCCGCGCTTCTTTGGCGCCAAACCGAAAATGGTCATCAAGGGCGGCATGATTAACTGGGCGCTGATGGGCGATCCTAACGCCTCGTTACCAACGCCTGAACCCGTCTTCTACCGGCCGATGTTTGGCGCAATGGGTAAAACCTTGCAGGATACCTGTGTCACCTTTGTGTCCCAGGCCGCGTTGGAAGATGGCGTCAAAGAAAAAGCCCAACTGGAACGTCAGGTTGTCGCCATCAAGAACTGCCGTTCTATCACCAAACACGATCTGGTGCGTAACGCTGAAACCCCGAATATTGAAGTCGATCCAGAAACGTTTGCCGTGAAGGTGGATGGCAAACATGCCACTTGTGAACCGATCAAGACTGCAGTCATGAACCAGAAATTTTTCTTCGGTTAATCCTGGCGCTTACGGCATCAGTAAAAAGGTGAGAGACATGATCCTGATTGAAAATATTATCGGCAATATCAAGACCGAACCACACTGGGCACAGAAGGCGGAAGGCTTCCAACATGATGTGTTAGTGCTGGAGCAGTGGGAAGCGCAAAAGAGCCGTTGTCGTAAACAAAGTGAACAAGGGGCCGATATTGGCCTGGCGCTGGATCGCCATGTCCGGCTCTCGGATGGCGATGTGCTGATGTTTGATGAACAAAAGCAATATCTGCTCACCGTCACCATCCATCTGCGCGATGTGATGGTGATCAATCTGGAGAAATTCGCCACGGCCAGCTTTGAGGAAGTGGTCAAACACGTATTTGAGTTAGGGCATGCACTCGGCAATCAGCATTGGAAATCCGTGACTAAGGGCAGCAAGGTCTATGTCCCCTTGACCGTGGAAGTGAAAATGATGAACTCCGTAATGAAAACGCATGGCTATGACGCAGAAGAATATCAGTTTGTGGCAGGGAGTTCGGTCCTACCGCTGCTGACGCCTTCGGAATCACGCCTGCTATTTGGCGGGGCAGAAGACTCGCATGTGCATGTTCATGTCCACCACGATTATGATCACGCGCACTTGCATCACGATCATCATCATGGAACAGACCATGAACACCAGCGCTGAAGGGCTGGCCCGGCTATCCCGAGTGCTGCAATTTGGTGATTCGATGCTACCCGTGGGGGCGTTCTCGTTTTCCTGCGGGGTTGAATCGGCGATCCAGGTCGGCCTGGTCAAGGATGTGGAGACACTGAAGCAGTTTGTCAAAACGTCGCAAAACCAGGCTGCCCATTGCGATGCTATCGGGCTGGCGCATGCGCTCCGCGCCTTACAGCAAGGTCGCCATGACGATATTTTGGCGGTCGATCGGGAGGTCATCAATCGCAAACTCAACGAAGAGTCGCGCGTTATGACAACCCGGATGGGTAAAAAGTTGGCGGAGATGACCTCGCACGTTTTTGAATCGCCGATCCTGGCCTGGTGGCTGGGGAAGATCAAGGCAGGGGAAACGTCAGGAACGCTACCTGTCTCTCAGGCTCTGGTCATGGGGTTACAAGGGATCAGCGTCGAAGAGGCTATCGTGATGCATCAGTATGGCGTCGGCATGACCATTCTGAGTGCAGCGCAAAGATTGATGAGGATAACCCATCTCGACAGTCAGCGTATTCTGTTCGATGTGAATAGCGACATACCGCACTTTTGCCAATTGGCGGCTAATGCCAGTATCAGTGATATGGCTTCCTATACGCCTCTCATTGATATTCTGGCCGCCGTTCATGTTGATGCACACGTGCGCTTATTTATGAATTAATAGAAAGGGATCTGAGATGAAAAAAATAACTCGAATCGGCATCGGTGGTCCTGTGGGCTCAGGGAAAACGGCCATTATCGAAGTGATTACGCCAATACTGATCAATCGCGGGTTTAAGCCATTGATCATTACCAATGACGTGGTGACCACGGAGGATGCCAAGCAGGTTAAGCGCACATTGAAAGGGATCCTGGATGAAGACAAGATCCTGGGAGTCGAAACCGGGGCCTGTCCGCATACGGCGGTGAGGGAGGATCCTAGTATGAATATCGCTGCGGTTGAAGAAATGGAGGAGAAATACCCAGATAGCGATTTGATCATGATAGAGAGCGGCGGCGACAACTTAACACTTACTTTCAGCCCGGCACTGGCGGATTTTTATATCTATGTCATCGACGTGGCGGAAGGGGAAAAAATCCCACGTAAAAACGGGCCTGGTTTGGTGCAGGCGGACATTTTGGTGATCAACAAAATCGACCTGGCTCCGTATGTGGGTGCCAGCCTGGCGGTTATGGAACACGATACGCAAATTGTCCGCAGCGGTCGGCCGTACATTTTGACCAACTGCAAGACCGGTGAAGGGATTGAGGCACTAGTGGATATGATCGAGAAAGATTTCTTGTTCACGCATTCCAAACAATAAGGAAGCCAGGATGCAGACAGATGAGAGATCACCCGCCGCGTTGACGGCGCTGTCGCTTGGGGCGCATTCGCCCGAACTGGCGCAGTATCAACAGGAACCACCGCAGATGGCTAGCGCCGCCGTCGGCAAAAACGGCTATTTGCGGCTGAGGTTTATTCACAAGGGCGACAAGAGCGTGCTGTATGAAATGGAGCGCAAAGTACCATTGCTGGTGCAAAAAGCGCTTTATTGGGATGAGGAAATGCCGTTCCTGCCCTGTGTACCAATCATTTCTACCTCGGGATGCATTCTGCAAGGGGATCGGCTTTCGATGGTGGTTGAGGTGGATGAGGGGGCCTGTGCCCACATCACGACCCAATCGGCCACTAAGATCCATTCCATGGATAACAACTATGCGGCACAGACCCAGTTTATCCGTGTCGGGGAAGGAGCTTACCTGGAGTTTATGCCCGACCAGGTGATCCCCCACAGAAATTCGCGCTTTATCAATGAAACGGTGATCGAGTGCGCCCGCAATGCGACGGTGATCTACGCCGAGATCTTGATGTCTGGGCGCAAGTACCATCATCATGACGAGCGTTTTGGTTTTGATGTCTATTCGTCCAAAATTACGATGAAAAACCCTGCCGGTGACACGCTGTTTACCGAAAAGCTGGTTCTGGAACCCCAAGCGTATCCGTTGGATGTCGTTGGCGTGATGGGGGCATTTGATACCTATGGTAATGTCGTCGTCATTACGGACAAAGCGTTTCAGGATGAAATCTTAAAGCAGTCCCCCTCGTTTTACAGCCCCGAGCTTTGCCATGGCGTCAGCCGTCTTCCCAATGAACTCGGGCTGATTTTCAAGGTGCTTTCCTGTGACAGCCCCCGGGTCAAACAAGCTATCCGCGAATTCTGGCAAGTAGTACGCCAGGTGACGACCGGATATTCACTTCCCGCACCCTTTCTTTGGAAAACATAAAGCTCGGTTTGTATCTGGCCCCGTTAGGGGGACAGCCCAGGTTTCCGGTGTCCGGCAAACGTTATCAGGAGTTTACCTCATGAATGCTCCCGCAGAGATTTCGTCCCAATGGCAACGCTTGGCCCAATCACATGCCGTGATCGGTTTTATCGATGTGACATTGCGCGGCTGCGCTCAGGTCATGTTTCAGAATAACCCACTGACCGGCCTGATTTTCTTTATCGCCATTTTTGTGGCGGCCTATGGAGAAGGTATCCCGATGGCCGCCTATGGTTGTCTACTTGGCACTGTGGTCGCGACCTTGACGGGGTTGGGGCTACCCGATCGTTCATCCTGGCGGGCGGGGCTTTATGGTTATAACGGTTGCCTGGTCGGCGTTGCGCTGCCGACCTTTCTGGTCATGACGCCGCTGGTATGGGTCTGTATCGTTGTTGGCAGCGTGGTGTCGGTTATCGCTACCGCCTGCCTTGCTGACCTGCTGAAAACCTGGAAAATTGCCGCCTTGACGGCGCCTTTTGTGCTGACAACCTGGGTCATCTTGCTGAGCAGCTATATGTTTGCCGGATTGCATAGCGCAGGTTTACCGGCACCGAAGCTACCAACTGCTGAGAGCGTGGTAGCAATGCAATCTTTGTTGAACGCTTCCGTTTACAAGACGCTGTTCCACGGTATTTCGCAGATTTATCTATTCAGCAGCGTCATCGCGGGGGTTTTATTTGTCATCGGTTTAGCCGTCAGTTCGCTGTGGGCCGCCGTATTTGCCGTGGTGGGGTCACTCCTGGCGCTGCTGACCGCACTGGCCTTGGGCGCTAATGATGCCAGCATCGCCAGTGGCCTGTATTCCTTCAGTGCCGTATTAACGGCGATTGCCTTAGGTTCAACCTTTAATAAACCGAGTTGGCGGGTGCTGGCCTACACCCTTATTGGCATCATCTTTACGGTTTTTGTCCAAGGCGCGATGAATACGCTGATGTCCCCGCTGGGGATCCCGACCTTAACGATGCCGTTTGTGCTGGCATCCTGGTTATTTTTAGTCCCCAATCAGGATGTTATGCCGCCACATCGTCAGGCATGAGAAACTATTGGGCTCTGTCGCATTAAGGCGTCGCCAGTTAACTGGAAGAGATGATGGCAGAGCGCGGTATTATCGTTGACCATTCAACGCAGTGTCGTTGGGTTATCCGCCTGGCGCCGCTGCTGGATAAGGCTTCTCGCCGACACAAGCGCACTGCAGGTCGGCAGGGGCGAATGGATGAAAGCTACATCAAAATCAAAGGCCAATGGAAGTATCTGTATCGGGCTGTCGATACAGCAGTTCAAACTATCGACTTTTTGCTGACTGCCAAATGGGACGCTGCAGCCGCATTGCGCTTCTTTCGCAAGGCTATTGGTCATCACGGTGAACCTGAGGTGGTCACTATCGATAAAAGTGGTACTGACTTTTTCCAACTTCATGTCACTAATGCAACAGAGCCATTTATAGACCTTCACCTTATCCTTCATTCCGCAGTGAGGGCTCACAGCGGTTCAACATGCCCAACCACCCGCGATACCATCGGGAATTGCATTCTCAATTGCCGTTCAATATGGTCCACCGCATCGTGCACCGCAGAAATCGACAAGGCAGGAAGGGCCCGACAGTGAAAATTCACAATCACGCCCTGCGGCGTTTCTCGCGCCCGGATATCATGGATGTCTTGCACCAATCCGCTGTTTTGCGCCGAAAGCGTCAATGCTTGTTCAATCTTCGCCAGTTCGCCGTGTTCCACATCCTGGCTAGTTAGCCAATCCAGCATCTGTGGCTCCAGGTGGGTTTCGATCTCCGTATTTTCGCCCAACGTCCGGCGTAGAGCCTCCTCCACCTCGCTGGCAATATCATGCGCCTGCTCTACGCTGGCATTGGCCGGAACCAACAGATCCATACCGATCGCCACACGGTCTGCCAATTGTTGTAGCGAAAGGCTCTGCACCACGGCCCCATGGTTGGCGGCCAGCATGCGAATACGGGTTGCCAGATCTTCATCACTTCTGGCTTGAGGGATGGCAATCACCCGTACTTCCGAGTTGGTGTATTGCTGCGCAAGTTTGGCGGTAACGTTCTGCTTCAATTCCTTGATCCGCTCAAGCGGTAGCGTCCGGCATACCCCAACGCTCACCTCGATAAACAGCGTGGCTCCGCCACTGCGCAGTCGAATGTTTTCTGTAGACAGCACCGCGGGGAAATCGTTAAGCAGGGCCGCGATATCTTCCCGCGTGCCTGCAGGTGCAGTGTCAATCAGGGAATCAAAAGAGCGTTTCCCCAGCTTCAATGCGGCGGTCAGGATAAAGCAGGCGACGATCAGTGCTGCCAGCGCATCCGCACGGGCAAAACCAAATAGCACAAAAACCATGCCCAACAGCACCACGCCAGAAGACAACATATCGGAGAAGAAATGCAGAGCATCGGCTTCCAGAGCCGCGCTGTTGGTGGCCTTGGCCACGCGGTTCAAGGCCCGGACACGGAAGAAATCAACCACAATGGACACCAGCAGTACCGCAATCACTACCGGTGCAGCCACAATCTGGTTTGCCTCACCTATCAGGCTGCTTACTGCTTCAAAGATGATCCAACCCCCGGCCGCCAACAGGAGGAGTACCTCAAACAGTGCGGCCAGATTCTCAACCTTGCCATGACCGAAATGATGGTCATCATCAGCAGGTTTATCGCTGACGCTCACCGCCCACCAGGTGATGCTGGTGGCGATAAAATCGGTAAATGAATGAATGCCTTCGGATATCAGGCCAATACTGCCGGTAAATATACCTGCGATAAATTTACCTAACGCCAACAATCCGCTGATAATCATCGAGTTTCTGGCGACGGCCTGTTTTTGATTTTGCATAGCACAGCTCATAGTTGAATTAAAAAAATCAGCGTTTGGTTTTTACGGAACATTGCCAGACAAAAGCGACGAGCAGTAAGCTTGCGGTAGCTGTCAGCAATAGACAGGAAAGAAATGCAGTTTGACCGGTGGAATACAAATAAATCTCATTAATACCTACCGAGATCATAAAAATAGCGTACAGCAACCCAAGAATAAAAATCATCATCATTATCACGCGCGGTAAATACCGTCCGTTTATTGCGGTTATTCATCCTCCCCGCAATGATTGATGAGGCTACGGGGAGGATGATGCTAGGCGGATCCTTTTCGTTCATTAGTCATCCCATTTGGTGCTCAGATAGGCTGCAATCAGCCCCAATGAGCTGATGAAAAACAAAAATCCCATAAAAAACATCATATTTCCCATAATCTTATCCTCGGTTAACTGTAATCGATAACGACCTCTGTGGTTAAAAGTAAGTGTGCAACGTAGTCTCCTGGCTTCATTCACCGTCATGGTGCCAGTGGCGGTGAAAAAGTCAGCGTTCAAAGAGTTAGCAATGCCTGAACCGCCTGTGTTGCTGGCGCGGTAGCGGTCATCGCTGAGGAGTCTGGAAGTGATTGACCCTATTGCTGTTTAAACTTCAGCAGTGCATCGCATAGGGGAGTAAACCAAAGAGGGGGAGTGCAGAAAGCCTATCTCCGCGTCCAGGTTTTAGCACTATACAACGTATCTGAAAAATTTCAGAAGTTACCTTGGGCTGAACCTTAATCCGATAAAGCCTGTCTTAACCTTGGGCATCTCTCGATGTCGTCAGATCAGTAACCTGTGTTTGTATAGGAGCCTCGCCAAACGAGATACTGCATATAACTACGCGGTGATTATAGGCGTGCTGGGAGCGATAGTGCTCGAAAATCGGCAACTCGTTGAGGTGATATTTAAGAAGTTATATTTAAACGAACGATGTATCTTAATGAACGTTAATTTTGAAGTGATATAAACACTATGGCGGGGATATTCAATTGCCTTAATCAGCATTTATAAGCTGAATAAAAGCAAAAACCGACCTTTTACAGTCGGTTTTCCAGTAAGGAATGCACTATTACCGCATGGTCACAAACTCTTCCGCGGCGGTTGGGTGGATAGCCACGGTGTTGTCGAAGTCTTTCTTGGTCGCGCCCATTTTGATCGCTACGGCGAAGCCCTGCAGGATTTCATCCATACCGAAGCCGATACCGTGCAGGCCAACGATCTTCTCTTCTTCACCCACACACACCAGCTTCATGCGGCACGGCTGGCGATGCTGAGTCACGGCGCTGTACATGGCGGTGAAGGACGATTTATAGACCTTCACTTTGTCCTCACCAAACTGCTCTTTCGCCTGTGGTTCGGTCAGGCCAATGGTGCCGATTGGCGGGTGGCTGAACACCACGGTGGCGATATTGCTGTAATCCAGATGTTCGTCCGGCTTGTTGTTGAACAGGCGCTCGGACAGGCGACGGCCAGCGGCGACGGCAACCGGGGTCAGCTCAACTGCACCGGTGTTGTCACCTACCGCGTAGATGCCCTTCACGTTGGTGTTCTGGAATTTGTCGACCTCGATGTAACCTTTCGCATTGGTTTTCACGCCGGTGACCGCCAGGTTCAGATTGTCGGTCGCTGGCTCGCGGCCGATGGCCCAGACCAGGCTGTCCACGGTGAACTCTTTACCGTTTTCCAACGCCAGCGTCAGGCTGCCGTCGGCGTTTTTGACGATGGATTTTGGAATGGATTCGGTGTGCAGGGTTGGCCCTTCGGTGTTCATCACCTCAACCAGGGTTTCTACAATCATCGGATCGAAGGTACGCAGCGGGGCGTGTTTACGCACGAACAGGTGCGTTTCCGCTCCCAGCGCGTTCATTACACCGGCAATCTCTACCGCGATGTAGCCAGCGCCCACCACTGCCACGCGTTTTGGCATGGCATCCAGCTCGAAGAAGCCGTCGGAGTCGATGCCGTATTCGGCCCCAGGGATTGAAGGGTGGCTTGGGCGGCCACCGGTCGCAATCAGAATATGGTCGGCAGTGATTTTCTCGCCGTTGACTTCCACAGTATGCGCGTCAATAAAGCGGGCAAAACCTTTGATCACGTCGACCTTGTTTTTACCCAACACGTTGTCGTAGGAAGTATGAATACGATCGATGTAGGCGGTGCGGTTGGCGATCAGACGTTTCCAGTCGAAGGCGTTGACGGTGGTATCGAAGCCGTAATCCGGGCCGTACTGGTGAATGGCCTCGGCAATCTGTGCCGCATGCCACATGACTTTTTTCGGGACACAACCCACGTTAACGCAGGTGCCGCCAAGTTCTTTGGCTTCAATCAGTGCGCATTTCTGGCCATACATGGCTGCCCGGTTGATCGATGCGATACCGCCGCTGCCGCCGCCAATTGCTAGATAATCGTAATGTTTCGTCATCTGGGTTTTCCATGAGTTGTGTGATTCGAGAAGGGTAAGAGTTTAACGCCTGATAGGGGGTTGTCGCAAAGATTGCGTCGATGGCTGTAATAGGCAGAGGCTTGATCCTCTGCCCGGTTGATTTTACACGATAACCAGTTCGGGTTTTGCCCGATCGAGCGCTTGGCGATCGGCACTGCTGATGCCGGTATCGGTAATGATCATGTCGATCTGGCTCATCGACAGCACCAGGTTGAACCCCCGGCGGCCGAACTTGGTGGAATCGACCACCGCGACCACGCGCTTGGCTGCCTGAGCCATTACGCCGCTGATCGAGTAGCCTTCATTAAAGGTGGTGATGCCGTTGGTAGCGTCCAGCCCGTCGGCCCCGACGAACATCACGTCACCGGCAATGCCCTGTAGGGAGAGTTCCGCGATGGAGCCGTGCATGGAGCGCGTCTTATGGCGCAGCGTGCCACCACACAGCACCAGCGTGATGTCTTTATTGTCGGAAAGTGCAAAGGCGGCGGGCAGGTTATTGGTGATCACCGTGATATTACCCATCTTCACCAGCTCTTCGGCGATCAGCATGGTGGTGCTGCCGCTGTCGAGGATCACCGTATCGCCGGGGTTGACCATCGCCGCTGCCTTTAAGGCAATGCGCTTTTTCGGGTCTTTGGCCAACTGGTAGCGTTCTTCCAGGATGACCTCACCGGTGGTTTTCGGCGCCTCGGCCTCCTGCTCCAACTGGCTGCCCGGCCTGGCGGCACCGCCGTGGAAGCGGATCAGCAGGCCTTTTTCTTCCAGCAGGCGCAGGTCAGCGCGGATGGTAACTTCAGAAATTCCGAAGGAATTCGAAAGATCGCTGACCAAGATGCTGCCGTTCTGCTGAACCAAGTCGACAATTTTATTTCGTCTTTCAAAAGAGTTCATCATCCTGACCTATCGAAATGTTTTGCTTTTATTTTATGCGAAAGGGATATGAAAGGGGAGCATAAAGATCAAGGAGATGGGATTTGAGGCAAAATAATGGCTGCACCAGGGCAGCCATTGGCTAAATATCACTCTTCGCCAAGCTTGAGCATGATTTTTCCCTGCATCGGCATACCGGCCAGGGCTGCAACGCTGGCGGCGTATTGCTGCGGACGATCGATGCTGGCAATCAACGGCTCCAGAGCCAGATCTGCCGATTGGAACAGCTTCATGGCCTGCTGCCACTCTTCCCCTGGCCACGGGGCTGAATAGTTCATCCAACTGCCCAGCAGCGTCAGTTCCTTGCGCAGGATCTGACTGAAGGTGCTGTAAGACAGATGCAGGTCCTTATGGAGAGTCCCCACCAGCGCGATTTGTGCCCGTGGCCCGGCGATATCTAGCGCCAGCCCAACCGTTTGTGGTGTACCAGCGGTTTCCAGAATCAACTGATCAAAACGCCTCTCCTGCAAGCGTTCGGCTATCTGGGCGGGACTGAGTTCTGCGCTGTTAAACGTGTTTTCTGCGCCGATCTGGCGTGCCAGCTTGAGCCGGTCGTCATTGATATCGATCGCCGTGACGCTGCGTGCGCCCATTGCTCTGGCGCACTGGATCGCCAGTTGGCCGATGGTGCCAGCACCAATGATGATCACCTCTTTATCTTTGCATCCGCCAGCCAACTGAATGGCATGCAGGCCGACGGTGATGGGCTCAATAAACGCCCCCTGCAATAAGCTGACGTTGGCAGGCAATTTCACCAGATTGGCACGTTTGACCACGATAAACTCGGCGTTGCCGCCGTGGCTGCGTGAACCGACGAACTGGTAATGCTTGCACAGCGAATAGTAATGGCGCTGACACTCCGGGCAGTTAAAGCAAGGCAGCAAAGGGACGCAGGCCACGGCATCATGCTGTTGCAGATCGGTAACCCGATCGCCGCAGGCCACGACCCGGCCACTGAACTCATGCCCCAGGGTAATCGGGTAGAAATGCGCGCCCTTGGCGAAGATGCGGGGGATATCCGAACCGCATAGCCCGGAATACGCCACCCGAACCAATACCTCATCGGCGGCCTCAATGGCAGGAGCGGGGCGTTCTTCAACGCGCACTTCTCCCTCCGTGTGGATCACGACTGATTGCATAACTTGAACTCCGTAGAAATAGAGAGGGGGAGATAAGCTCCCCCGAAGGATCAGGACATCGCGTTGAGGCTTTGCGCGGTCTGCTGTTTAGCAGTGGCTTCAGCTTGGGCAAATTGACGGGCACGGCGCCAGGTGAGGAACACCCCAATGGCGTAAATGACGCCGATAACCACCAGACCCACCACGTTTTGCCAGGTGAGTAGTTGGATCAGCAGGTAGGTGATTGGTGAGCCGCCTTGGTCCATCGAGGCCACTACGCCGCCCGCTTTCAGGGCACCGGCATTGGCAGCCAGTTGGGTATGCAGCCCGATGGTTTGGGTGGCGATCCACAGCGTGATGCTCATGATGATAAAGCCCGAGATCAGCGTGCGGAACAGGTTGCCCTGATGCACTGCGACGGCGAGGGCCACAAAGAAGCCGATGGTTGCCAGATCGCCAAACGGCAGCACCTGGTTACCTGGGACGATCACGGCGATCAGAATGGTCAGCGGGATAAAGATCAGGCTGGCAGAGACCACGGCGGTATGGCCCAGCAGCAGCGCCGGGTCGAGGCCAATAAGGAACTCCTGGCCACCAAAGCGTGCTTGCAGGCGTTTACGAGCATGCTTGGCGATCGGCGTCAGACCATCCATGATCGGTTTAATCACCCGTGGCATCAGCAGCATTACGGCAGCGGTTTTCACCGCCAGTTGCAGAATGCCCTTCAGGTCATAACCGGCCAGCGCACCGATAATCAGCCCCATCACAAAGCCGACGGTCACCGGCTCGCCGAACGGGCCAAAGCGTTTCTGTACGTCGTCTGCGCTGAAGTGAATGCGGTTCAGACCGGGGATCTTCTCGATAATGGTGTCCACCAGTACGGCGATCGGCCCCATATAGGCGGAGGTGCCGTGCGGGATGGCAATCCCTTCCAGCCCGAAGAAGTCACGGGTATCTTTGGCGAACCAGTCCCCCAGCTTGTAGACGAAGGCGGCATGCACCACCACGCCCAGCATACCCAGCCAGTATGAACCGGTGGCCAGATGCACCATGGCGCCGGTAAAGGTCATGTGCCAGATGTTCCAGATATCCACGTTAACCACTCGGGTCATACGCGTCAGCAGCATCACGATGTTGACCGCAATCGCTACCGGGATGGCGATCAGGGCAATCTGCGAGGCCCAGGTCATCGGCGACGAGCCTGGCCAGCCGATATCCACCACGTGCAGGTTGATCTGGAACTGTTCGGCCATCGATTTTGCTGCGGGGCCGATCGAGTCCAGCATCAGGCCGATAACCAGCCCGATACCGACAAAGCCAATGCCGATATGAATGCCGGATTTAAATGAATCCCCTAATTTCATCCCTAAAATCAGCGAGAAGATGATGATCACGATGGGCAGCATCACCGTAGGGCCGAGATCGAGGATGTAACGCATGATGTCGGTAAACATGGGCTACTCCGTCAGAATGGTCAGTATTTTTTGTTTCAGCGCATCGATGCCGACGCCGGAAATAAACGGCATGCCGTGGACCAACGGTATATCGCCAAACTGCCGGTCGACACGGGCGGTGGTGCAGATCAAATCGGCATCGTCCATATAGGTTTCAATCTCGGTCACGCGGCACTGCACCAAATCCAGCTCGATGTTGTGCTCCGCGCACAGCTCTTTGATCTCTTCTGCGGCCATGGTCGAGGTGGCAACGGCACCGCCGCAGGCAACGATAATTTTACGTTTCACAGTGTGGCTCCTTCATATTCTGTTTTTTGTTGTGGTCGGGAGGGCGGAGTGAAAACCCGCTGGGCAAAAATTTCGCCCAATTGGTCCTCGGGGGCGGTCAGTAGCGCAGTGATAAACTCGGGGTGCTGCAACTGGCCAAACAGCGTGCGCAGTAAAACCAACTGCGCCGCCGGGTCGGTGACGATCAGCGCGATAATCAGCGCAACGTCGATCGTGCCGTCATCATCCGCCTGAGCGAAGGGTACGGCATGGTCAGGGCGGATCAGATAAATAGCCGGAGCGCGTGCATGCTCCGCTTCACAATGGGGTATGGCGACCGCATGCTGCTCAAGGGCTATGCCGGTGGGATAAGCGCTCTCACGCACCAGCAACGCCTGCGGGTAGCTGTTGTGAACGACCCCGGCGTTGAGCATGGTGACGCCAATGTGCTCCAGCGCCTGCTGCGCGTCGGCAAAGCTGATGCCAGTGCGAACGAACAGTTGGCTGTTATGCATGGACCATCTCCTCGGCGTTTTTGGCTTGCTCTGCGGAGGCACAGCCGAAGCGATAAGCGCGCAGCACATCCTGAATCTTGTCGATCATCAGTGCGTGGGGTTGCTTTGCCAGTTTGCGCTCCATCACGCGCTGATATTGCAGCGGGAAGTATTGGCTAAGCAGGCCCGCGGGGATCTCTTGCTGGTCGAGGTTATTGAGCAGCGTCGTCATACTTTGGGCGATACGCGGGTGAGGCCAGTAGTAGCGGATACGATCCGACAGGCTGAAATGCAGGTCGATCAGCGAGCGGCTGAACGTCGGGTGGTAATACTTTTTCCAGTAATCCGGTTCGTCGAGCATTACGGCGTCAATCACCGCCAGGATCTGGCTGCGTTTTTCCGGGGCAATCAGGGCCTGTTCGATATTGGCCAGGGCAAACACCGCTTCGCGCAGGGCAAACGTCAGGGCCGGGCCAACCTTGAGAATGGCGAAGTGATCGCGCACCAGTTGCTGATAGGCTTCACGCGTTTGGTAATCGGTAGAGTGCGCCTCATAGACCAGCGGCGTGGTGGTAATAAACTGGGAGAGTTCGCGGGCCAGCTGCGGTTGGTATGCGATCACTTGTGAGTGGTCGAACTCCACCCCTGGTTGCACTACCACGGCGATGATCCTGGGGATCGCCGCCGCCAACCCGGCCTTGCGGAACGCCTGATAGTGAGTTTCCAGCGTGGCGGCGGCATCCGTCGCGTGAGTGATATGTACGCTGCCAATGGCGGAAGATTCTCCTCCAGGAACTGGCACCTCGGTCCCAATCACATAGGTCAGCTGCTGTTTTTGCTCTGGGGTAGCGACCCGTTCGGCGACCTGGCACAGACGGGCGGCGCGTTCTGCCACCACGTGGGGATCTAACGGGATCGGATCGTCGGCGCAGGACATGGACGCATCCAGATGGATCTTGCTGAATCCGGCGGTAACGTAGTCGGCGATCAGCACTTCCGCTTTCGCCATTGCGCTGGCGGCGGGTTCATTTTGCCAACAGTTAGGGCCTAGATGGTCGCCCCCTAATAGCAGCCGGGAGAGCGGAAAGCCGACGGTTGCCGCAATATCGCAGACAAACTGCCGGAAATCCGCCGGTTTCATGCCGGTGTAACCGCCAAACTGATTAACCTGGTTGGATGTGGCCTCGATCAGCACCTGGCGATCGCTGTGCAGATCCAGGCGTAATGCGGCTTCAATGACTAATGGGTGTGCCGAACAGACAGAGCAGATCCCGATCGGCTCCCCTGCTTTATGTCGTGCGATTATATTTTTCATTCT
This sequence comes from Serratia sp. K1WW1, assembly GCF_055790865.1. NCBI lineage: Bacteria > Pseudomonadati > Pseudomonadota > Gammaproteobacteria > Enterobacterales > Yersiniaceae > Serratia > Serratia sp. K1WW1. Next base: position 5,696,476 of record NZ_CM147697.1, on the reverse strand, counting down.
ACCCTCCGTTTTCTTACGAATATAATCGTAATGTTTCGAAAGGTTAGCAATGCACTTTTCTATTATTCGTGATCAAGATCGAAAACTTTAGCGCTATTTTTCCGTGCCGGTGCTTTCAGTGTGAGGGGGTAAGTTAACGAGCAGGGTAAGTTTAGTTATTTAAAATCAGTATATTACAGATGGTTGATAAAAAGAAGAATGGGCATACGCAATAAAGTGAAAGCGGTTGTTTTGCTGCGGAGATAGGTTCACCGGCCCCTCACCCCAACCCTCTCCCATAGGGAGAGGGAGCTGTTAGCCCTTGCTCTTTTGGAAGTAAAGAGGTCATCTCATTAAACTCGATCGTCCCCTTATCCAAGGTGCGTCACTGAGTTTTCAGACACACTTGATCGGCTCCCTCTTCTTTAGGGAGAGGGAGCTGTTAGCCCTTGCTCTTTTGGAAGTAAGAGGTCATCTCATTAAACTCGATCGTCCCCTTATCCAAGGTGCGTCACTGAGTTTTCAGCACACTCGATAGGTCCCCTCTCCCTGTGGGAGAGGGTTAGGGTGAGGGGCCATTACCATGCTGGCGTATTTCACTGCCTGCCTTCGCAGCCACAAACCTGAATCACCTTTTGCACCACCTGTTGCATCGCCAGCTTGGCGGGCTGCATATAGTGGCGCGGATCGTTGGCCTGCGGATGCTCCGCCAGATGCTGTTTCAGCGCATCGGAAAAGGCGATTTTAAGCTCCGTCGCCACGTTCACCTTGCAGACCCCCAGCCGAATAGCCTGCTGAATATCGGCGTCTGGCAAGCCCGACGCACCATGCAGCACCAGCGGTACGCTGACTCTGTCGCGGATCTGCCCAAGGCGGGTGAAATCCAACTCTGGCCTGCCCTGGTAAAGCCCATGTGCCGTACCAATCGCCACCGCCAGTGAATCGATGCCGGTGGAACGCACAAACTCCTCGGCCTGCTGCGGTGAGGTATAGCGGGCATCCTTGGCATCGACACTGATGCCATCCTCAACGCCACCAAGCCTCCCCAACTCTGCTTCAACGCTGACATCATAACGATGGCAAAACTCGGTCACCTGCCGCACCAGCGCGACATTTTCCGCAAAGGGCAGGTGCGAGCCATCAATCATGGCCGAGCGGATCCCTGCATGCACTTTAGTTTCAATATCTTGCAGGGTTTCATGGTGATCAAGATGTACCGCCAGTGGGATGCGGTATTCGGCGGCCAGCTGTTTGACAATGGCGACCACGTTAGCCGTTCCCGCATAGAGATAGGTGCCGGGCGTACCGGCCAGGATCACCGGTGAGCGCATGTGCGCGGCGGTTTCAGCCACCACCTGCATGGTTTCCAGGTTATGAATGTTGAAGGCCGGTACGGCATAGCCCTGTTGTTGTGCCTTCTGCAGCATATTGTTGGTCGAAATGATGTACACCGCCTGCCTCCTGTTTTCTTTAGTTACGTTATCTTTCGATAATCATCATCTAATCGAAAGGTAAAATAAGCAAACAGTTATTTTGCGGTTGTGATGAGGATCGGCAAAAGATCGGGGGAAAATGAGGCTGAAGCAGGGGGGATGGAGACTGGAAAAGTGGATGGCCGCCCAGGCAGGCGACCATCATCGAACTTATTCTGGTACGACCCAGTTCACCAGGTGGTGACCGATACCGGACGGCACCAGTACCTTGTGCAGCCACGGCAGCACGTTGTTCATCTGCTGTTCCAGCTTCCAAGGTGGGTTAATCACGATCATGCCTGAAGCCGTCATCCCGCGTTGATCGCTGTCGGGCTTCACCGCCAGCTCGATTTGCAGGATACGGCGGATGCCGGTCGCTTCCAGCTCTTTGAGCATGCGTTTGATCTGCTGGCGCATCACCACCGGATACCACAGGGCATAGGTGCCGGTGGCAAAACGCTTGTAGCCTTCCTGAATACCTTTCACCACGTCTTGATAATCGGTTTTCATCTCATACGGCGGGTCCATCAGGATCAGGCCACGGCGTGACGGAGGCGGCAACTGGGATTTTAACTGCTGGTAACCGTCGGCACGCTGCACTTTGGCGCGCTCGTCTTTCTGGAATTCGTTACGCAGCAGCGGGAAATCGCTTGGGTGCAGCTCTGTCAGATGGATTTTATCCTGCGGGCGCAGCAACTGGCGGGCGATCAGCGGTGAGCCTGGGTAGTAACGCAGGGTGCCGGAGCGGTTGAAGTTGTGCACTACGCTCATGTAGGCCGCCAGCTCTTCTGGCAGATCGTCACGTTGCCACAGCAGGCCGATGCCTTCCAGGTATTCCCCGGTGCGCTCGGCATGCTCACCGCTCAACTGATAGCGCCCGGCACCGGAGTGGGTATCCAGGTACAGCAGCGGCTTATCTTTTTCTTTCAGCGCCTCAATGATCAGGCTCTGAACGGTGTGCTTGAGCACGTCGGCGTGGTTGCCGGCGTGAAAACTGTGGCGGTAACTTAACATGGCGTTTTGTGTTTCCTGATTTTCGAGTTATTTTCAATAAAATCAACTCATTAAATGCAAAAGAGTTCTGCGTGTTTACTGCAAACTCGTAGATCAACGAATTTAAGCTACCAAGTATAAACCGCCTTGCTGGTAAAAAGCGAAAAGCGTTGCAGCCTGGAGGGATCTACGCCGGTATAGTCAAGAATAGGTGATAGCTATGAGGAATTTGCCTTGATTGTTCTTTATACAATGCCGAATTTCAATTATATTAGTGGATGAGTAAATGGAAATACTTTCTTATAAGGCAACCGGAGGCCGCGATGAAGGATAGAATATACCCCAACTATCTCACGGGAAATAATTCCACTCTCTTCCCCACACCACCCGATCATGGCGCCTATGCCCGACGAATTGCGGAAGAAAAATTCCAGGCTTGCATGAATGCCGAACAGCGCCACATCATGCTGCTTACCAAAGAAGAAGCCTATGATGTTCTGGAGTGCTTTGGAGAGTTTGGCAGAGGCGATCGGCAGCATGATGAGGGTTTTCTAAATATCACACGTGATGAAGGGTTGGACTATCTGGGATATGCAGCAACCTATAGCGGTAACGCGAAGGATTTCTACTCTGCGGCGGACCTGGTCAGGAAGTTGGGGGGCTTTGGGATTGCCGCCATCATTTATGTCGGAAGAAACGGCGAGAAGTTAATCAAGATCACCGGCTACCCAGGTATTAGACGGATCTTAAATGGAACGCGTTATTCGTTAAATAATATGCAGATTGTGCAGATTGGGATCGGGACTAAAGGCATCAATCATACTATCATTCAGGGTGTGAAATGGAGCGTGTATGTCTCTTTGGCCTACCGTAGTTTGGAGTTTATTCTGAGCGATGAAAGCTCTGCGGCAAGATTTTTGGGGAGTGTAACTAGTGATATAGCTAAAGCTATAGCTACTGCAGCTATTATGAGAATGGCGACGCCAATATTACTTGGGCTCGTTGTGGGAAGTATTGGAGGAGCTTTTTTTGTTGTTGCAATTGCAGGGGCAATATTTGTCGGTGGAATAGAATACATAGACAAAAAGTTTGGTTTGACTGATACGATAATAATGAAGATAAGAGAGATGGAGGCAAATACTCCTCGTGTATCAGGTCTGCTAGGAACCAATAATCAATTGATTTATAATAAAATATGAAAAAATCACAAAGGAAAGATACGATAAAGGCCACAATGCAAGAGAGACTAAGTGCATTATTAGTTTTGTTCATCGGTGTTATGGGTATTCTATTGGTTTTCCCGCTGGTAGGTAACTACATGGTTAGCTTTAGTTTTCCCTCAGTCGTGTCGTTCAATAGACTCGGCACTTATATTATCTCTGCGTGGCCAGTCAGTGTCTTGCTTATCATTATAGGAGGGTATTCTTTTTTTACTGGTGATAAGAATTTCATTAGATTTAAAATGATAACGATATGGTCTTGTCGAATCACCGTGCTTGGTATGATTGTTGCGACTCTATTTAATTGGCATTTTACTACCGCATTGGATCAACATGGTTATGGTATCTGTTGGAAAAAAAGTATATATGGGGAAACGCTCTATATCAAAGATGCCAGTGAATGTAAAAAAAGAGGCTTGTCTTTATTGAGAAAACCAAGTCCTGCTATAGAATCAATAGAGTCACCTTGAGGAGAACGATAAGAGAACATGGAAAAAAAACCGCAAAGCAGAACGAAAGTAATTTATGCAATGTTCGAATATAGGTTAAGTGCTTTGCTGGTTATTCTTCTTGGTGTTGTCGCTTTTTGGTTTGTTCCTGAGATCGTTAGAGAATATGAAGTAAAATTTACTTTCCCGGACGTGGTGCCATTCCAGAGGTTAGAAGCTTATATTATTGCTGGGGTGCCAATTTATTCATTATTCATGATCCTAGGTTTTTATATTCTTATTACTGGAAAGACTGAGCTCTACGGACATAAACATTATACCAAGATTAAAACCTGTACAGTGTGGTTTTGCCGTATAACTATGTTTAATTTCTTAATCGCAATTATCTTTAATTGGCACTTCACCACGGTGTTAGATGTGCATGGCTACGGTTACTGCTGGAAATCAGGCCCGAATAGTGAAGTCCTCTACATTAAAGATGCCAGTGAATGTAAAAAAAGAGGAACCCAAGTGCTTAAAAGACCCAGAGCTATTTATAGCCGTTAGGGCCTCTTGGTAAGAGAGACCCTGCTAGTCGTTAATAAACTCTGTCGTCCCATACGCTATAACCTGAGGTGCCAGCAATATGGTGTTGGCAAATAATATCTTTATAACGTACGGAGATAATTTCTTCGGGTTGTGCACTAGCATGCGTTAAGCAGTGGGGATAGTTTATGTTGAAATCTACGATGGTTGCCTCTCTGAGTTCGATCGTGTAGTACAACTCTTGGGCACCATTTTGTGATGTGCGGTAAAAATCAAACTTAAGGTTAAGCAACTCGTTATTAGAAATAGCCAGCAAAAACAAAGGGGATGATTTATCCTGCGGTTTAACAAAAATCACTGGGTTATGCATCACATTCTCGCCCCGGCTGATGTTATGCGCGAGCTTAAGAACCAGTATCTGGTTTTCGTGGCCTAATTGGTGCTTGTTACCGATCGAATCCGCTGTAGAACACCCTGCCGATATCAATCCTTGTTGTTTTCCATTAATCGTTACGTAGATATTATTTGCCATGATGAACTCCTTGTCATGTAATTCGTGGCTGGGGTTGGTTAAAAATAGACCGAACCATTTTGTATCAAAACAACTTCAATTAACATGGTTTTTAGCGCACAGGCTGATTTTTTAGCTAGGAATAATAATCTTCATCAATAAATAAAAATGACTCATAAAGTGTGCTGTATGTATGTGAGCGTGTTTAGACGCGGGTATTAACGCAAATGAGAGCATTTTATAGGTACTTAGCGGGGAGGTATTCTTGTCGCTTTCCTACTTAATCTACTTAATGCAATCGTGGCCTATCTTCCTCACTAAACGATCCGCGTGAGTGAAGAAACAGGTTCAATCACACGCATGACCATTGATTTTCCCGCTGGTTGGCACCATGTTAGAGAGAAGCTTATCTTTGTCTGGCCTGATGTGCGCATCGGGTCCACCACCCTAATCAGGACTTCCTCTATGACCAATGCGTTGCTGACACCGTTTGCCTTACCGCCATTTTCTGCCATTCGCCCTGAAGATATCGTCCCTGCGGTGACATCCGCATTGGCCGACTGCCGTGCTGCGGTTGAGCGCGTCGTGGCTCAACCGGGGCCGTTTACCTGGGAAAATCTGTGTCAGCCGCTGGCCGAATCTGACGATCGCCTGTCACGCATCTGGTCACCTGTTGGTCACCTAAACTCGGTAAAAAACAGCCCGGAACTGCGCGAAGCTTACGAACAGGCGCTGCCGCTGCTTTCTGAATACGGTACTTGGGTGGGCCAACATGAAGGGCTGTATCAGGCCTATCGTAATCTGAAAGACGGCGAAGGCTTTGCCAAACTAACTGCGCCACAGCGAAAGTCGGTTGAAAACGCGCTGCGTGATTTTGAGCTGTCGGGCATTGGCCTGCCAAAGGAAAAACAAAAGCGTTACGGCGAGATCGTGGCGCGTCTGTCTGAACTGGGTTCGACCTACAGCAACAATGTGCTCGATGCCACCATGGGCTGGAGCAAGTTGATTACCGATGTGAATGAGCTGAGCGGCCTGCCGGAAAGCGCACTGGCCCAAGCCCAGGCGATGGCACAGGCTAAAGAGCAGGAAGGCTGGTTGCTGACGCTGGACATGCCGAGCTATTTGCCGGTGATGACCTATGCCGATAACCAGGCGCTGCGTGAAGAGATGTACCGCGCCTTCACCACCCGCGCCTCCGATCAGGGGCCAAATGCCGGTAAGTGGGATAACAGCGAAGTAATGGCGGAAACGCTGGCTCTGCGCCACGAACTGGCACAGCTGCTGGGCTTTGCCAGCTATGCGGACAAATCGCTGGCCACCAAGATGGCAGAAAGCCCGGAGCAGGTGCTCGGTTTCCTGAACGATCTGGCCAAGCGCGCTCGCCCACAGGCAGAACAGGAATTGGCACAGCTACGAGCCTTCGCTAAGCAGCACTATGGTGTGGATGAGCTAGAGGCTTGGGATATCAGCTATTACGGAGAAAAACAGAAGCAACATCTGTTCTCCATCAGTGATGAGCAACTGCGGCCATACTTCCCGGAACAGCGCGTGCTGGAAGGGCTGTTCGAAGTGGTTAACCGTATTTACGGTATCACCGCCAAAGAGCGTCAGGGTGTCGATACCTGGCATCCAGAGGTGCGTTTCTTCGATCTGTTCGATGCCAAAGGTGAACTGCGCGGCAGCTTCTATCTGGACTTGTATGCCCGTGAGAACAAGCGTGGTGGTGCATGGATGGATGACTGCGTCGGCAGCCTGCGCAAAGCCAATGGCGAATTGCAAAAACCGGTGGCTTATCTGACCTGTAACTTTAACCGCCCGCTGGGCGACCAGCCGGCGCTGTTTACCCATAACGAAGTCACCACGCTGTTCCATGAGTTTGGCCACGGCCTGCACCATATGCTGACGCAGATCGATACCGCCGGGGTTTCTGGTATCAACGGTGTGCCTTGGGATGCGGTAGAGCTGCCGAGCCAGTTTATGGAAAACTGGTGCTGGGAGCCGGAGGCGTTGGCGTTTATCTCTGGTCACTTCCAGACTGGCGAACCACTGCCGAAAGCCCTGCTGGACAAAATGCTGGAAGCGAAAAACTATCAGGCGGCGCTGTTTATCCTGCGTCAGCTGGAGTTTGGCCTGTTCGATTTCCGTATGCACGCCGAATACAGCCCGGAAAAAGGGGCGCAGATCCTGCCAACCCTGTTTGAGGTGAAGAAAATGGTGGCGGTGATCCCTTCACCAAGCTGGGGCCGTTTCCCACACGCATTCAGCCATATCTTTGCCGGTGGCTATGCGGCGGGTTACTACAGCTACCTGTGGGCGGAAGTGTTGTCGGCAGACGCGTACTCGCGCTTTGAAGACGAAGGGATTTTCAACGCTGAAACCGGTCAATCCTTCCTCGATAACATCCTGTCACGTGGGGGTTCCGAAGAGCCGATGGAATTGTTCAAACGCTTCCGTGGCCGTGAACCGAAGCTGGATGCTATGCTGCGCCATTACGGTATTAAAGGGTAACCCGCCAAGTGAGCGTGTTTTTATTGTGTGAAGCAGGCGCCGATCCCGGCGCCTTGTCTATTTTGGCCGATCGTTGGCAGCTAACCAGCGACGAAAATGCGACGATGGCGCTGGTGCTGACGCCAGAACGATTGGAACTGCGCAAGCGCGACGAGCCAAAGCTTGGTGCTATCTACGTCGATTTTATCTCTGGCCCGATGGCCCATCGGCGGCGTTTCGGCGGCGGCCGTGGCGAAGCGGTGGCCAAAGCGGTAGGCATCAAAGGCAGCTATGTGCCTAGCGTGGTGGACGCCACCGCCGGGTTAGGGCGTGATGCATTTGTTTTGGCATCGCTGGGTTGCCAGGTTCGCATGTTGGAGCGTGATCCGGTAGTCGCTGCGTTGCTGGAAGACGGTTTGCAACGGGGCTATCAGGACGCGGAGATCGGTCCTTGGCTGCGTGAACGCATGACGTTGCTTCATGCCTCCAGCCTGACGGCGCTGAGCGATCTCGATCCACGCCCGGAAGTGGTGTACCTCGACCCAATGTATCCGCATAAGCAGAAGAGTGCGTTGGTGAAAAAAGAGATGCGGGTATTTCAGTCGCTGGTGGGCAGTGATGATGATGCCGACGGTTTGCTGGAGCCTGCCCGCAGGTTGGCCACCAAACGGGTTGTGGTGAAGCGACCGGACTACGCCCCACCGCTGGCCGATGTTCCCGCTCATGCTGCCACGACCACCAAAAATCACCGTTTCGATATTTATATGCCGCTGTAAGATAAACGTGAGGGGGGCATTCATTGAGCCCCCTCACATTTCCCATGTTCATTCTGCAATGTCACTGGTAACGCTGAGATGTGCGTCGCATAATCCTGTTTAATTACAATCAACTATAATGAAACAACATGATGAAAAAGACGCTGCTTTCCCTGCTGCTTTGCTTGAGTACCTCTGCCATGGCCGCTGAACCGGTAAATATCACCATTCTTGGCACCTCCGATCTGCATGGCACCTTCGTGCCTTGGGATTACTCTACCGACACCGAGAACCTGGCAGGCAGCCTGAGCCAGATTGCCACCCAGGTGCATAAAGTCCGTGCCCAGCAGCCGAACGTGATCCTGGTAGACGCCGGGGACACCATTCAGGGCAACTTTGTTGAAACCTTCAAGAATGACAAAACCAGCCCGATGATCCTCGGCTTTAACGCGCTGGACTACGACGTATGGGTGATGGGTAACCACGAGTTCGATTTTGGCTTGAAGGCGTTGGCAACCCCACTCAGCGAGTTCAAAGGCACCGCGCTGGCGGGCAATATCGTCTGGGACAGCGGCAAGCCTTACCTGCCCGCCTATAAGATCGTTGAGCGCCAGGGGGTGAAGATTGGCATTATCGGCATGGATACGCCGATGACCGCTGAGTTTGCCAAGGGCACCGATCGCATTGACGGCCTGACGTTTACCGATCCGGTGCAGGCGGTGAAAAAGGTGATCCAGCAGATCCACGGCCAGGTGGACGCCATCGTGCTGGTGGCCCATATGGGGATCGATAATGAGAACCAGCGGCCGGGCACCGGCGTGGGCGATATCGCGCGGGCTAACCCAGAGCTGGCGGCGATCGTTGCCGGGCATATGCACGTTAAGGTGGATAAAGAGGTGATCAACGGCGTGATCGTCACCGAGCCGGATAAATATGGCCGTGCGCTGTCGCGTATCGATCTGCAATTTGAGCAGCAAAATGGCAAATACGTGCTGATTAATAAAGACAGCTACACCTATCCGATCAAAGGCATCAGCTCCGATAAAAAGCTCGAAGAGATCTACCAACCGTTCCATACCATCCTGCGTGCCAATGCCAACCGGCCGATTGCGCAACTGACCGGCCAGGATCTGGTGCCGCCGGATGCGGTGAAAGGTATTCCACAGGTGCATATTCAGGATACCGGCATCAGCGCCCTGTATCAGGAGGCTGCCCGTCACTATGCGCCTAAGGCCCAGGTGATCGCGTTGCAGATTGATAACGACAGGCCGAAGCTGAACGTGGGCACCATCACCGCCAAGGATATCGCCTTCAACTATCAATATGCCGGTGGCGAAATCACCGTCTACCAACTGACCGGTAAAGAGCTGAAAAAGTACATGGAGTGGTCAGCGGACTACTTCAACCAGCAGCATGATGGCGATGTCACCTACAGCTTTAACCCACAGCGCCGATCGTCAAAATACTCAACCAATGACTTCTTTGATGGTGTGACCTATACCATCGATCTGCGTAAACCCGTTGGGCACCGCATCACCGAGTTGAAGTTGAACGACGGCACCCCGGTGACCGACAGCACGCCGATCCAGTTGGGGATGAACAGTTATCGCATGGGCCACCTGACGCAAAAAGGCGGCGTACTGGAAGGTATGCAGTTCCCGGTGCTGTCAGATACCAAGGCGGAATTTGGTGAGGAAGCGGGGACTATCCGTAATCTCACCATTCGCTATCTGACCGAGGTGAAGAAGGGTGAATACCAGGGCAAAGCGATGCACCGCTGGAAGCTGGTGGGGCTGGAAGGGTACGAACGTGAGCGCAAGATTGTGGACAAGTTGCTCAATGACGGCAAAATCAGCGTGCCAACCACCGATGATGGGCGCTATACCAACGTGGCCTCCATCAACGTCAAAGAATTACTGTTTAGCGATCCGCAAAAGATGAAGCAGCAGGTTGCGGCACTGCAACAACAGGCGCAAGCAGCGACCGATCCGGTCATCAAACAGCGGCTCAATGATCGGTTGGTGATTATCGAAGCCATTAATTGAGGTAATACTCAGTTAACCAGATAAAAAAATGCCGGCGAATCTGCCGGCATTTTTCATTCAGGGTAAGGTTAGAGCACGCCCTGAGCCAGCATAGCATCGGCAATCTTAACGAACCCGGCAATGTTGGCGCCGTGAACGTAATGCGTTTGCTTGCCCTCACCGCCGTAGTCGACGCAGGACTGATGGATATCCGCCATGATGTGACGTAAACGGATATCGACTTTCTCTGCCCGCCAGTTAAGGCGCGCGGCGTTTTGCGCCATCTCCAGCCCGGAAGTGGCAACACCACCGGCGTTGGCGGCTTTGCCCGGTGCGAACAGCACGCCCGCTTCCAGGAAGGCATCGGTGGCCTGGATGGTGGTTGGCATATTAGCGCCTTCTGCCACGGCTTTGACCCCGTTGCGTATCAGCACCTGTGCGGCTTCCAGATCCAGTTCGTTCTGGGTGGCACAAGGCAGGGCGATATCCACCGGCACGTTCCACGGGCTTTCACCGGCCAGATAGGTCAGGCCACGCTCGCGGGCGTAATCGGCAACCCGGCCATAGCGCTGGTTTTTGATTTCGGCCAGATGCGCCAGTTTTTCAGTGGTGAAGCCAGCTTCATCCACCACGGTACCGCCGGAATCGGAAACGGTGATCACCCGTGCGTCCAGCTCCAACGCTTTCTCAATGGTGTATTGCGCCACGTTACCGGAGCCGGAAACCGCGACACGCATTCCTTCAAAGCCCAGGCCATGGCGCTGCAGCATTGAATCGGTGAAGTACACCAGGCCGTAACCGGTTGCTTCCGGGCGGATCAGGCTGCCGCCGAACGACAGGCCTTTGCCGGTGAATACGCAGCTGGTGTTGTTGGACAGCTTTTTCATCATGCCGGCCATAAAGCCTACTTCGCGGCCACCTACGCCGATATCCCCGGCTGGCACGTCGGTATCTGGGCCCAGGTGACGATAAAGCTCGGTCATCAGCGATTGGCAGAAGCGCATGATTTCGCCCTGGCTTTTGCCTTTGGGATCAAAGTCTGAACCACCCTTGCCGCCGCCCATAGGTAGCGTGGTCAGGGCATTCTTGAAGGTCTGTTCGAAACCGAGGAACTTCAGAATGGAGGTGTTAACCGAAGGGTGGAAACGCATCCCCCCTTTGTACGGCCCAATGGCGGAGTTGAACTGGATACGGTAGGCGCGGTTTACCTGAACTTTGCCCTGATCGTCGATCCAGCTGACGCGAAACTGAATGATACGCTCAGGCTCTACCAGGCGCTCTAACAGAGCGTGGTCACGATAATGGGGGTTACGTTCGATGAATGGCCACAGAGAGGTAAAGACTTCACGCACTGCCTGCAGATATTCCGGTTGATGCGAGTTATGACGTTGTAAGGATTTTAGAAAGGATTCTAGCGATACAGCCTGTTCCATGGATAGCTCCTGTTTAGCATATTGGTTCCCCTGTTTTTATGATGTGTCTCACAGTTGGGGAGGATGTTGTGTCTACCTCGACTATATCACTGTGGGGTGGATGATTAACAAGCAATAAATAACAGGAAACCATGAAAAACGCCCGCGCAGGGCGGGCGTTGGCCAAACAGGTTAGCGAATACTTACTTTTCTTCGTCGCGCAGCGGCACAATCAGCATATCAATATGTACCGTATTGATTAACTGGCGCGCAGAGGACATCAATTTGCTCCAGAAATCCTGGTGGTGTCCACACAATACCAGGTCCATATCGTATTTTTTAATCGCATCAACCAGCACCTGCGCCAGATCGCCGCTGCCGCTCAGGGTTTCGGTGATGGGATAGCCCGCATTTTGCGACAGCTCGGTTAACGCATGGTGAGTTTCTTCGGAAATACGCTTTTGCATATCGCCCAGATTGACGTCGATCAGGCCGGTATACAGGTCGGAATAGTTTACATCAACGTGGATCAGAGAGACTTTGGCATTGTACGGCCGCGCCATTGATACCGCTTTCTCGACCAGGATTTTACTTTCCGGTGATAGGTCAACCGCAATCAGTATGTGTTTGTAAGCCATGAGAATACTCCTTCCATATAATGCCGATTAAAGGGGGCAGGCATTCAGTGTTCCAGCTTGGCGCTTTCGCCTTACCTGCATAGTACCATCCAGATAACACAATGATATGTTGGGGCGATCACACTGCATCGCATCGATCACCCTTGTTTATACGTTTACCCCACCCGTTTTACACCGCCGGGGCAAAAAATCCTATGGCTTATACGGCTATCCGCCGTTTGAACGATTGAATTATAAGCATTGTTGCTCAAAGTATAGCTTATGACGGTTATCCGAGCGGAGAGCGGGTAGATGAAGAATTTGCCCCTGACTGTAAATTTTATGCGGCACCGGGATCTGTTTGCGTTTCATTATTCTACACTAGTGAATGTGGGCCCCACTTATTTCCTCTGATCGCTGTAAAGCCTGTTATCAAGCGGTCAGAGGTTGTGGGTAGATTCGGGTCCGTAAGGTGCTAGGGGGATGGGAGCCAAGGCTCCGGCAGCATAAGATATGAAGTAGGGCCGTTGGCCCGGCGGGTGTCCGGGATAACAACGCCTTGAGGGGGCTATCATGATTAGTACCGTCGCGCTGTTTTGGGCATTGTGTGTGGTCTGTGTGATTAACATGGCCCGGTATTTCTCTTCTCTGCGTGCGCTGCTATTTGTTTTACGCGGCTGCGACCCGTTACTTTACCAATACGTCGATGGTGGAGGGTTCTTTACTTCGCACGGCCAGCCGAGCAAGCAGATACGGCTGGTGCGCTATATCTTTACGCAACGCTATATGGAGCACCACGACCCGGAATTCATCCGCCGCTGTCAGCGTGTCCGCAGCCAGTTTGTGCTGACTTCATCGCTGTGTGGGCTAGTGGTGATCAGCCTGGTGGCATTGGCGATCTGGTATTAGCCCTGCGATAGCAAGGCAAAAAAATGGCGGCCACTTTGGCCGCCATTTTTGTATCGAGCAATCGTCAAATCACTTTCAGCGCCAGCCAATACAGGCCACCGGAAAGCAAAATCGAGACTGGCAGGGTCAGAACCCAGGCCAACAAGATGCTCTTGATGGTTTTGCTCTGCACGCCACCGCCATCCACCAGCATCGTTCCGGCAACCGCCGAAGACAGTACTTGGGTAGTGGAAACCGGCATACCGGTATAGCTGGCCACGCCAATCGACAGGGCGGCCGTCATCTGTGCCGACACCCCCTGAGCGTAGGTCATGCCTTTCTTACCGATTTTCTCACCGATAGTGGTAGCAACGCGTCGCCAACCCACCATGGTACCGAGAGACAGCGCCAGGGCTACCGCGACGATAATCCAGGTTGGTGCATATTCAACGGTTTCCAACAGGTCTGAACGCAGATTCTTCAGGAAGCGTTGATCTTCCACTGAGGTTTCTGGCAGCTTGGCCACCTTGTCTGCAGTCTCGGTCACGCACATCAGCAGGCGGCGCAGATGGCTGCGCTGCTCTACCGTCAGCTGATCGTAGTTTTGCAGATTGTTCAGCAGGTCCAGAGAGCGCTCAACGGCGATCAGGGCACGTGAGCTGTCGCAGTGGAACTCAACCGGTTGATCAGGCGTTGGAGCCGCATTCTGAGGCGCAGGAACCAATGGCGTCTGTGTGGCCACATGTGCCAGAGAGTCGCCATGCTTTTGGTAGAATTGCTGCAGGTGGCTCACGGCATCGCGGGTACGGGTGATGTCATAACCGGTCGCGCTCATGTTGAGGACGAAGCCTGCAGGAGCAACACCGATCAGCACCAACATAATCAGACCGATACCTTTCTGACCGTCATTGGCACCGTGTGAGAAGCTCACGCCGATAGCCGACAGGATCAGAGCGATACGTGTCCAGAATGGTGGCTTGCGTTTGCCATCGACCTTTTCACGTTCCGCCGGTGTCATGTGAATACGCTGACGTTTTTTGGTATTACTCCAATAGCGGCGCAGCATAAACACCATCAGCCCGGCAATGATCATCCCGATCAACGGGGAGAAGATTAACGACAGGAAGATGCTGATCATTTTTGGCACGTTCAGCGCGTCGACCACGGAGGTGTTGGTCACCAACGCATTGGTCAAGCCGACACCGATAATGGCGCCAATCAGGGTGTGGGAACTGGAGGCCGGTAGCCCAAGATACCAGGTACCGAGGTTCCAGATAATTGCCGCCAACAACATGGAGAAGACCATGGCTAACCCGTGTGCTGAACTGACGTTCAACAACAGATCGGTTGGTAGCAGGTGCACAATGGCGTAGGCAACACTCAAACCGCCGAGCATCACGCCAAGAAAGTTGAACAGGCCAGCCATAACGACCGCAAGTTGCGAGCGCATAGCACGGGTGTAAATTACAGTAGCGACCGCATTGGCCGTATCATGGAAGCCGTTAATGGCCTCATAGAACAGCACGAACAACAATGCGAGAATTAACATCAGGCCGGTATGGAAATCCAGGCCAGTGAACAAATGCAGCATAAGCGTTACGCCAGGTTTGTGGACATGAACGCCGCGCATTATCGGCGACAACCGGTGTCGGGGAAAAGGAAAATATGACGTTTTTTTGATTTCTCTGATGTACAGGGGGTTGGAACAGTGTTGAATCGATGCAATTTCAGCATGTTACTGCCGTTTATGCTCGTTACATTTTCTTACGTTGGCGTTGACCTGCCGATGCCTTTACAATCCCTCACCGCGGATTTAGCGGTATACAGGCACGTAAAAGGCGTAAAATACGCTCTTGTTGCCGCGATTGTTGTGGTTATTGCAAAGAGAGGTTTGGGTGGAACAGTTTGATGTTGTCGTCATTGGCGCGGGTGCCGCAGGGATGTTTTGTGCTGCGCAGGCAGGGCAACTGGGTTGCCGGGTGCTATTACTCGACAACGGCAAAAAACCGGGCCGCAAGATCCTGATGTCTGGCGGTGGGCGCTGTAACTTCACCAACATGTCCGTTGAACCGGCGGCCTACCTCTCAAATAACCCCCATTTCTGCAAATCGGCATTGGCACGCTATACCCAATGGGATTTTATCGATCTGATTAACCGCTACGGCATCGCCTACCACGAAAAAACCTTGGGGCAGCTGTTCTGTGATGATTCTGCACAGCAGGTCGTCGATCTGTTGGTGCAAGAGTGCGAACTGGGTCAGGTGGTAACGCGCCTGCGCAGCGAGGTCCTGAGCGTCGAAAAAACCGACCAAGGCTTTGAATTGGCACTTAACGGCGAGAGTGTGAGTGCTCGCTCACTTGTGGTTGCGAGCGGTGGGCTTTCCATGCCGGGTTTGGGGGCCACCCCCTTTGGCTATAAGCTGGCGGAACAGTTTGGCCTGAAAGTATTACCGACCCGGGCCGGTTTGGTGCCCTTTACGTTACATAAGCCGCTGTTGGAGCAATCCCAGGCGCTGTCTGGCGTTTCGGTTCCCGCAGTGGTCACAGCGGAAGATGGCACCAGCTTTCGTGAAAGCATCTTGTTTACGCATCGGGGGTTTTCTGGCCCGGCTATCTTGCAGATCTCCAGTTACTGGCAGCCTGGTGAGTTTGTGAGCATTAACTTACTTCCGACGCTAGATCTGGTGGGCTTCCTTAACGAACAGCGCCAGGCACATCCTAACCAAAGCCTGAAAAACACTCTGGCTTTGCACTTGCCAAAGCGCCTGGTGGAATTGCTGCAAGAATTGGGGCAACTGCCGGAGGCCACGTTGAAGCAACTTACTCCAACGCAGCAGGCAGCGTTGGTTGATAGTTTGCAAGACTGGCGCGTACAACCCAATGGCACCGAGGGTTACCGCACCGCAGAGGTGACCTTGGGCGGTGTGGACACCAAAGAGCTTTCTTCCAAAACCATGGAGGCGAGTAAGGTACCGGGCCTGTACTTTATCGGTGAGGTGGTGGACGTGACGGGCTGGCTGGGGGGTTATAACTTCCAGTGGGCCTGGAGTTCCGCTTGGGCCTGCGCGCAGGCTTTGGCTGCTATACAAAGATCTTAAAAGTGATTTGCGATAAGCTCATATTAATGAGCTACATATGATTCATTAAGAGGCTTTTTGGTTCATATATAACTCACTGCATGCAGTTGATAGGGTGATCATTTAATCCTCATGTGGTTTACATATAGCTCATTATCACCTTTAATGAACCTTATATGAATTATGTGGGGTATAAGAATGCCAAAGTCTATTGTAAGAGCCTATTCGCGTTACACAGAGGAAGCTCTGGGGCTGCTTGCTGTGTCTATTCGTGCGGCAAGGCTCGAGCGAAAGCTGACGACCAGTGAGGTAGCTGAACGCGCGGGCATTTCTAGAGGCCTACTGCAGCGCATTGAGAAAGCGGATCCTCGCTGCGGGATTGGCGTTGTCTTCGAGGTGGCCAAAATTGTCGGAGTCAGGTTATTTGACGAAGACGCAGAGGTGAGCACGATTATCGGTCACCGTACCCGAACTGAAGAAAAGCTTAGCCTTCTGCCACGGCGCGCCAGGAAAATATCCAAGGAGGTGAATGATGATTTCTAATAGGGAATATAACGAAGCTTATGTCTGGATCTGGTTACCGAATGAAACTCAACCCGTTGTCGCAGGATTAGTCACCCGGGAGGGGGAAAGTCTACTATTCAACTATGGTAAAAGTTATCTGGAGCGCATTCGTGATGAGCCTCGTGCTATTTCCATCTATGAACCTGAACTTCCTTTGAAAAAAGGGTTTATCCCTCTTCTGCCAGGGTTGGGTATGCCAGGCTGTCTCAGAGATAGCTCTCCTGACGCGTGGGGACGGCGGGTTATTCTTAATCGCAAACTCGGAAGAAAAGGTGCTGATACTGATACAGCCGCTTTGGATGAATTAACCTATTTACTTGAATCAGGCTCGGACAGGATCGGGGCTCTGGACTATCAACGCTCCCCCTCGATTTATGAACCCCGCTCAGCGATTAATGTCACCGTTGAAGAGTTAATGCATTCTGTTGAGCGAGTTGAAAAAGGGATACCTCTGACTCCTGAACTTGATCAAGCCCTCTTTCATGGGAGTTCTATTGGTGGCGCGCGTCCAAAAGCGCTGATCGAAGCGGAGGGTGAAAAGTACATAGCAAAATTTTCGGCCAGTTCAGATCTCTATAGTGTGGTTAAGGCTGAATATATTGCCATGCGGCTAGCTGCGTTGGTTGGTTTGAACGTAGCGCCGGTTAGTCTGCTCAAAGCGGCCAAAAAAGATGTGCTGCTCATCAAGCGATTCGACAGGGAGAGAACAAAGCGGGGATGGACACGTCGCTTGATGGTATCTGCGCTGACTCTGTTTGAGCTGGATGACATGATGGCGAGATATGCGAGTTATGAAACACTGGCAGAAATCATTCGTACGCGTTTTCAACAGCCTAAGGAAACGCTGAAAGAGCTGTTTTCTCGATTGTGCTTTAATATTTTATGCGGGAATACGGACGATCATGCCAGGAATCATGCGGCGTTCTGGGATGGTAGCACCCTGACACTCACCCCCGCTTACGACATTTGCCCACAAGGCCGTGCAGGAAACGAAGCATCACAGGCGATGCTCATTGTTGGCAATACGCGGCTCAGTAAGCGAAGTTGTTGCATTGAGGCGGCCCATGCTTTTCTTTTGACCGCGTCGGAAGCAGAAAACATCTTTGATCAGCAGTGTTCAGTCATTGAGAATCATTGGCAGCAGGTATGCGATGAGGCTGAGGTTTCAGAGGTTGATCGTAGGCTGCTGTGGCACCGGCAATTCTTAAATCCTTTTTCAAGGTTATGATCCTACATTGATGGGATCGCAGGGTGTCTGCATTGGTAAAGTGGAAGCCAATTTTCTCTGTTAATTGATCATTATCAGTTTTGGATCGTCCACTTTAGGAGCTTTGGAGATAGAAACATCAGAAATAACTCAGAATAATGGGCTCGGCTCGTGCGTTGAGACAAGCGCACTCTTATTCAAATAATAACAAGGAAAGTTCTGCTGATGAAAATCAAATGCGGTTTAGCATTACTGGCTTCTCTGGTGCTGGTTTCCGGCTGTAGCCAAAAGATTTCCTCTTCACGCGCGGTGGCTGAATCCGCCTCTGCTCCGGCTCCGGTTGCCCAGGAAAATAAACTGGGAACGGCATGGGGTGAGGACGTTTACTCCAAAGTGACCACCGTTGACGCGAAGCGTATGCATTCCTCTCCAGACAGTGTCGCCAAAGTTTTTTACAGCGCGGCAGCTTCCAGTAATGGGCAGTACACCAATGAGATCGTGCTGTCTTCCGTCAGAATGCGGGTGCAGACCGAAAATAATCGGGATTTCGCGCTCAATCGCTATAAAAATGGCGAGTTTTCATTTTCTGCCAATGACGGCGAGCGCTACCAGCTGTTCTTCTATAACACTAGCCCCAACAAAACCTATGAGGTGGTAACCGCGGTTGACGGCCTGGACGTGATTTCTGGCCGCAGTGGTTCACTGCGCAATTCCGGCTATCTGGTCTCACCAAAAGGAACTCTGGTGATTGAGGGCTTCCGTAAAAGTGATTCGTCCGTTGCCGCATTCCGTTTTACAAAACCGGATGACTCCTATGCTGCGAGTTCACTGGCGGGGGAAAAGGAGAATGTCGGCGTGATTGGTGTGGCGGTTTATGAAATGGTGCTGCCGGGGCTGCCTGATTGCCAACCGCAGGCATTCCCTGCGGATGCTAAATACGCCCCTGCTCCCTGCAAGAAACCGTGATTGCGTGAACGTGGCCTCAAAATCTGAGGCCATTATTCAGGCTTCGGGCCTGTTGCCAGCTTCCTCAGACACCCTAGACACACCGGCATCTCCTGACGACCCCCGTAGCTGCTATCGCCTCATCGCAGGGTGAACGCTTACCTTTCGGCCAGCAAGACCTTGCTCTTGGCAGTTTTCGAGACAATAAATGGTGTGTTGGAATAATCTTGTTGGTAATAACTTTACGTTTACAACTATCGTGTTTTTTCAGAATATCCTCCTGCATCTTGCGAACGTGTTTTTCTATTGTTTTTAACGCATAATTTACAGCAAAAGCTGGTTTTTTTTCCCCAATTTAGGTTAGGGGCAGATAGAGGTCGCAGTAGGAATTTTATCTTTTTTTAAGTAAAAAATGTGGCGTTATCGAAATCTTGCGAATTATCTTAACCATTGAGTGAATATAAAAATTTGGCGATCTTTATGCAATGTGACCTATATCAATAAACCATGGCTGGAAAAACCTATCTTGTATAGGGCCAGCTTGATTAGGGGCGCTTGTGGTTTGTTGTTAGTCGTTAATGCATGTTAACGTGCTGATTATTAATCATATCTAGGCAAGGCAATCAGTCTCAGAGGAAAGTGGTTATGCCATGGAGTCATGAAATTCAACAGGCAATTACCTTGTTACAGGCATGCCAACATCGCCATTCGGACAGCCTGCCCTGTCCGGCCAGGGGGGATGAACCTGGCGCAGTAGGCACTTGCGCAGAAAAAATCATGCCGTCGATTATCCTGCTTAATGCGTTTGCGGATGTACTTCCGCAGCATCAGGAATTACATCGTCTTGGTATGGTGTTGGAGGCCCAAGGCCTGATAAAGAAATTGACTCAAGGGGAGAGCTACAGTCAAAGCGCACTGGCGTATTTACGTGCGCAAATCGAACCCTAGCAGCCACTATTATTATCCTTGCCATGTGGATGAATAGTTCGAATATTTCATCGATATATTCGTGTTGCCTCTATATTTGTTGTCGGAGTTGACTTGATTAAGTGCTCATCATTGGCGTATTTATTAAAATTCAATAGATACTTCGTTTACTATTCCGATGCGAATTTATAGGGCCCTACGCATGCCTGGGTGGCGCTATCAAACACACAGAGTTACGCTGTTAAAACAACCCCCCGCATTCTACGGGGGGGTTTACTTTTACTCTTGCAGTAATGCAATACTGTGGCGGATCTCGCGTTCGATATCGCCTTCTGTCCAGGTGTTTAGCTGTGAAGAGAACGGCTCGAACGCATAGATCCCCCGGTAGCCCAAACGTTCCAGGTTCTGTACCTGGGCTACGCTTGCCAACCGATCTTTATCGCTCAGCATAATGCGTTCTTCATCGCTTAATGCGCCTTTGATGAGCGGATCCTCAACGCCAGAGAGATGCACCAAACCAATCTGCTCAACCCGGATCTGAGCATCAAACTCTGGTTGTGCTACGTCGCTCAGATAGTGGTGGAACGTATCCAGCACTATCTTGTAGGGTGCGCCAGAATCCCGAATGATTGCCTGCGCCTGCAAGGAAGAGCGCAGTGAACTTATGCCAAACCCCAATGGTTCCACGTAGCCCTCAACGCCGTACTGCTTGAACAACGGAGCGAGTAGCCGTAGAGCAGCCAGCGTATCTTCCCTCTTTTGTGACTCACTGCGCCTGTCGCTCGCGTTGCAATGTGGGCACATCACCACCGCCTTGCTATGGATGGCTTTCGCCTGCACCAGCAACGCTTCAGCGTTTTTCAACAATACTGCTTGATCTTCCAGCAGGTTGAACATTCCCAGCGCGTTGATGGTGACGATCTCAATGCCGAACTCTTCGGCCAGCGCGTTTAACTGCTCGTTGCTCAGGTTGTCGGTCACTTTGCCACCCGACATATCGTTGCGCAGTTCGACCTTGCTTAACCCACACTTTTTCACTAGGCGGAAGAAGTTCTCCAGCGTGAGATTGGGGGCGATTTTACGGTTGATACAAAAACGTGCTAACGCAATGGCCATGATGCATCACTCCTGGATTTGTGGGCTTTAGGCTTTGCCATCTTCTGCCGTGACGATTTCAGATAGCGGTTGGCGATAGCGTTTTGCCATCACGACGTCTTCCATTCTTTCCAGTGAAACGCCCTTGGTTTCTGGAATAAAGCGGGCAACAAACCAATAGCTGAACAGGCAGCAGGCGGCAAACACCCACATTGGGAACGCCCCGTGGAAGGTGGAGAACAGATAAGGTTGGTCATTGATCATCGGGAAGCTCTGGGCCACGACGAAGTTGGCCAGCCACATACAGCCAACGGCAATGCTCATCCCCTGTGAACGCATGCGGTTGGGGAAGATTTCGGAGACCAGCACCCAGGCACCTACGCCCCATGACATGGCGTAGAACACCATAAAGACCAGCATACCAAACAGCGCGAAGTAGCCAGTTGCCTGGGTATACAAGGCATAAGAGGTGATCAGCAGACCAACGATAGTGCCCAGGGTGCCCCAGCGCATCAGTGGGATACGGCCCAAGCGATCCATCAGCATGGCGCCGATCACCGAGCCGACCAGTTGCAATACGCCGATCCAGATGGTCTGGAACAGGGCTTCTTGCGCGTTTTCGGTCACGGTTTTCAGCACCACCGGGGCGTAATACATCATGACGTTAACCCCCGTCACCTGTTGCAGCATGGCGATCATACAACCGACAAACAGGATGAAGCGTACGCGTACATCGCCATAATTCAGCTTTTGCTTGCGGTGCTGCTCGTCCTGGCGAAGCGACTCCTTGATTTCTCTCAAAACGCTTTTAGCATGCTCGGCATTTGAAACGCGGGTCAGCATGGCTAAAGCCTGATCGTCGCGGCCTACCATTACGCTCCAGCGCGGTGATTCAGGGATGACAAAGACCAAGGCGGTGAACAACAGGCAGGGGATCACCTCTGAGCCAATCATCCAGCGCCAGCCCATCTCAATCAGCCAGGCTTCGCTCGCATAGCTGGCAATCTTGAAGTTAACGTAAAAAATCACGATCTGACCGAACACGATGGCGAATTGCTGCATGCTGAGCGCCCGGCCCCGCATATCCTTCGGTGAGACTTCTGACATGTACATGGGGGATACCGTTGCGGCCAGCCCGACGGCCAAACCCCCGATGATGCGATAGATAACAAACCAGGTGAAGGTGGTGGCCAGAGCTGCACCGACGGCAGAGACGGTAAACAGGAAGGCGGCTACCACCAGGGCCTTTTTACGACCATAGCGCCCGGCCAGCGGCCCAGCACCGAAAGCACCGACCACGCAGCCGATCACCACGTTGGACACGGCCCAGCCGGTTTCTGCCGGGCTGAGGTCAAAGTAGGCTTTAAGGGCTTCGATCGCACCAGAAATCACGGCGGTGTCATAACCAAACAGAATGCCGCCGAGTGCCGCAATCCCGCAGATACGCAGAATATACCCAGTATTGTGTTTACGCTGATGTGACATATGTTGCTCCGATTTTTATCCTGGCTTCTGCCTACTTAAGTGACTTGTAGGGGGTAGGGAGGCAGAAGGGTGAACCGTGCCTGTCATCAAGGCGGTGTTTTTCAGGGGGCCTGTGGCAGACAAGAACATTTATTTCATATTTAGTGAATAATGAAATATTGATTTTTAGATCCAGTTCAAAAAATTGAGCATAAATAGGGCAAATGTTCTGCCCGTTTTGCATAGCAGATTGGAAAATTGACTCGCCCAAGCGGGAACGCGTATCTGTATAAAAAATAGGGATTACTGCGTAAGTCCACGCAGCTGGCGGATCGCAGATAGCATCGTTCGCCACCACCCGCTCTGCCTATGGGCATGGTAAATTTGCGATCGGCGGCACTAAAAACAAATTTTCTAAAAACTTTTATTTGAAACTTTTTTTTCAATAGAATAGAGTTTGATTCATCTGGTCAGGATTTAATCTGCCTGTGGGCCGTACTCTTGCAGACGGCACGATGAACGTCACGGTATGCGGCAATGCTTCAGGTCGTGGCGATAGCGGACTTAAAAGAGGGTGAAACATGAAAACCGTGGGTAACTTTATTGGTGGGCAGGTTTGCCTGAGCAGCAGTAATCAAACCGTCGACGTGCACAATCCGGCTAGTGGCCAGGTTGAACGCCGGGTAACGCAGAGCACCGCCGCCGAGGTGAAACAGGCTATTGATGTCGCCCATCAGGCATTTACCGACTGGGCGCGTACCACGCCGCTGCGCCGGGCGCGTATCATGTTCAACTTCAAAGCATTGCTAGAGCAGCACCGCGAAGAGTTGGCGCAACTGATCGTCAGTGAACATGGCAAAGTCTATTCCGATGCGCTGGGTGAATTGACCCGTGGCATGGAGGTGGTGGAGTTTGCCTGCGGTATTCCGCACCTGATCAAAGGGGAATACTCACCGGATGTAGGCACCGGCGTTGACAGTTTCTCGCTGATGCAGCCGCTGGGCGTTGTGGCCGGGATCACGCCGTTTAACTTCCCGGCCATGGTGCCGATGTGGATGTTCCCTATCGCGCTGGCCTGCGGCAATACCTTCGTCTTGAAGCCTCCGGCGTTGGTGCCTTCGGCTTCCGTGCGCCTGGCAGAACTGCTGAAAGAGGCGGGCCTGCCGGATGGGGTGTTCAACGTCGTGCATTGCGGCAATGAAGAGGCCTCGCAGCTGTGCTTCGATCCACGCATTCAGGCGGTGAGCTTCGTTGGCTCATCTACGGTTGCAGAGCATATTTACACCACCGCCAGTGCGCATGGCAAGCGTGTACAAGCCTTTGGGGCCGCCAAAAATCAGGCTATCGTCATGCCGGATGCGGATCTGGATGCCACGGTCAATGCGCTGATGGGAGGGGCATTTGGCTCGGCCGGTGAACGTTGCATGGCGCTGCCGGTGGCCGTCGTGGTTGGTGATAGCACCGCGGATAAACTTATTGCCAAACTCAAACCGCTGATCGCCCAGCTGCGGGTTGGCCCCGGCATGCAGCAAGGCGGCGAGGAAAATGAAATGGGGCCGTTGGTCTCATCCGCCCATCAGAAAAAAGTACTGGGATACATTGATATTGGCGTTAAAGAGGGCGCAACGCTGGTGGTCGATGGCCGCGATTATCAGGTACCGGGTTATCCAGAGGGTTACTACGTGGGCGGCACCTTGTTCGACAACGTACAGCCGGATATGCGCATCTATCGCGAAGAGATCTTTGGGCCGGTGTTGGGCATTGTGCGTGTGGCCGATTACCAAATGGCCATCAATACGGTGAACAGCCACGAGTTTGGTAACGGCAGCGCCATTTTCACCAATAACGGCCACTATGCTCGCCAGTTTGTGCATGAGGTTCAGGCGGGGATGGTGGGGGTTAACGTGCCGGTACCGGTGCCGATGGCTTTCCACAGCTTTGGCGGCTGGAAACGTTCAGTATTCGGTGCGCTTAACGTACATGGTACGGACGGCGTGCGATTCTATACCCGCATGAAGACGGCCACCGCACGTTGGCCAACCGGCCAGCAAACGGTATCCGAATACAGTATGCCAACGCTGGGCTAAACCGCAGCCAGGTATATGCCGAGGCCGTTATTCCTCCGGGATAGCGGCCGTTGGCGCTGGTATCAATGCATTGCAGCCACATTCACAAGCACGGGATTTAAGGAGCATTGTCATGTCATCATTACTTGCGAAATGTCAGCAACCGGATGCGCAGGGGCGTATTCAGTCCGTCACCCCGGAAAATGCCGGCTGGCATTTTGTCGGGTTTGAGGTCTATCGGTTAGCGGCCGGGCAGTCGTTGCGGTTGGAGAGTGGCGACAAGGAGCTTTGCCTGGTGCTGGTGGCGGGTATTGCCTCTGTGGCAACGCAACGAGCGGAGTATCCACACATTGGTAAGCGGATGAGCCCGTTTGAGCGCACTCCACCTTACTCCGTTTATGTACCGCATCACGACCATGTTGAAGTCCGGGCAGAGACCGATCTGGAACTGGCGGTATGCAGCGCACCGGGTAACGGGCATCTGCCTTCACGCTTGATCACCCCGGCAGACGTCGGCGTGGAGCGGCGGGGTAAAGGCCGTAACCAACGGCTGGTACACAATATTCTGCCTGATAGCCAACCGGCTGACAGCCTGCTGGTGGTTGAGGTTTATACCGATGAAGGCAATACCAGCTCCTACCCAAGCCATAAGCACGACCAGGAAAACTCGCCGGACGAAACCTACCTGGAAGAAACCTATTACCACCGTCTTAACCCTGAACAAGGGTTCTGCCTGCAACGTGTCTATACCGACGATCGTTCGCTGGATGAGTGTATGCCGGTCTATAACCGCGATGTGGTGAAAGTGCCGCGCGGTTACCATCCGGTGGCAACCCTGGCCGGATATGACAATTACTATCTCAATGTGATGGCGGGGCCGGTACGCCTGTGGAAGTTCACCTGGGAAAAAGATCATGCCTGGATCAACAGCGAGAGCTATTGATACTGACAAGGTAGGGGCCGCCGCACGCTGCGCCCCTTTTCGAATATTACAGCTCTTTGGCGTTATTCAGTGCCAATGATACCGCCAGCGTCTGTGCCAGACACATGGAGGCCACCTGCGAGCGGAACCCATCGACCTGTGCTTCGCGCACCACAAAACAGACATCGCTGAAGGCGGCCAGTGGGCTGACCTGGCTGTCGGTAATGGCGATGAGCTGTGCGCCCTGCTTGGCACCCAACTCCACCAGTTCTACCGCTTCTTTGGCATAAGGCGAATAGCTGATGGCGATCACCACGTCCTTGGGCTTCACCATGCTGAGCTGTTCGGTAAACATCCCGCCTAGCCCGTCGATCAGGAAGGCGCGCCTTTCCAGGTGGCGCAGGGCATAGGTGAGATATGAAGCCACGCTGAATGAGCGGCGCAGGCCGATCACGTAGATATTTTCCGCGTTATTCAGCAGCTCTACCGCCCGATCCAACTGCTCGGCGCTGGTTTGCATCGCCAACTGTTGCAGCGCCTGCGAGTTGACCATCGTAAACACGTTAAGGATTTCTGCCGGCTTTTCCGGGGCAACGCTGTCGTCGGTAGAGGTTTGGCGGAACAGACGTGCGCGCTCGGTATAGTTCACCGTTTCTTCCATCAGATGTTGGCGGAAGACCTGCTTCATTTCGTTGAAACCGCTAAAGCCAAAGGCGTTGGCGAAACGGATCAGGGTAGATGGCGGCACGCTGGCCTGTGCGGCGATGGAGGCAACGGTATCGAAAGCAATGCTGTTACTGTTATCCAGAATGTATCGTGCTACCTGTTTCAAGCGCTTGCTCAGCGTTTCATAACGGCGGCGGATCTCGTCCTGTAACAGCGAAAGTTGAGTTGGGTTAGTCATCCATTCGGCTCGCAGTATTGGCTGAGGCGTATTGGTTATACGCTGAAGATATTGTCCGGTTATTCTAACAGATGGAGTGGACATTTCATTTCTACAAAAAGCGATTTATTTCGTCGCCAGTTGCGTTACTTCACAGAAAATGGGCAAAAAAATCCCCTTAAAGCAGCGAAAATTACTTTAAGGGGCAGGTTCGTTAACAACGCCAGCTTAACTCCGGCTGGTTTTACTCGCAGGCTGCGGGCGATATTGCCGCCAGAAACCGATCAGCGTCAGGTATTTCTGTTTCACCTGTTCGACCAGCCCGAGGTCATCGATCTCACCTTGCAGCCAAAGGCGTGAAGAAGCGCCAAAAATGGTGCGGCCAACCGCGAAGCCTTTTACCCAGTGGGCATCTGCGGCTGCGGCGAACCCGGCTTTCAGCGTTTCCTGTGGGGAGTCTAGCCCGAGGATCAGCACCCCGCGGCAGAATGGGTCGTGAGTTTCAATCAATTCCCCCACTTTTTGCCAGTTGGCGGCACTCAGCGGCGGCAATTTCCACCAGTCTGGCAGAACGCCCAACCGGTAGAAATGTTCCATCACCTGCAGATAGTGGCTCTCGTCTTTGTCGGCATGACCTTCTGGCAAAATGACTTCCAGCAACAGCTCATGGCCCGATTTGCAACAGCCACGATACACGTCAACGATCAGCTCATCCTGCTCACGGCGCAGCGTTTCGGCATCCTGTGGATGATAAAACACCAGGCATTTGACCACGTGCTCTTGGGGCCAGTCGATCAGCTGCGAGCCAATGTTGCCGTGCTCCAACCGCAAAGGGCGGGAGCTAGGCAGCTCCACCGGGCGGCCAATCCACCAGCCCTGGCCAGTAATGGCATTCAACGCCGCCTGGCCGTAGGTCGTATCTGCCAGAATGCCGCTATTGCCGTGTAACCCAGCTTCGGCAGCTGCAGCCTGTGCGGCGGCCAACAACAACGTTTTTAACTGTGGGATCCGCTCTGTACTCACTCCTGCCTCTCGCGCCATTTCCGCCAACTGCTTGCGATGATCAAAGGCAAATACGCACAGTTCCGGCCACTGTTGTTTACGTGTGGTAACGCGGTGTAAATGGTTCAGACGGGCATCCAGATCCGGGCGTTTCACCTCTTGTTCGCGTTGCAGGTAATCGTCCAGCTCCAGCTTGGTCGGCATCGCGGGGGCGCAGCCGTGGCGTGACACTACCAGCGCACCGCAGGCATTGGCGTAACGGCAGGCCTGCTCCCAACCCTCATCATTAAGATAGCCACGTAGCAGGCCAGACATAAAGGCATCACCCGCGCCGAGCACGTTCAAAACGTCAACGCGAACGCCAGAATGCAGTTTGACTTGCTGCCAATCTGTGGGGATCTCCCCTTCAAATACCGAGCACCCCTGCGCCCCTCGCTTGCACACCAACGTAGCCTGGGTGACTTTACGGACGTTTTGCAGCGCGACCAGCGTATCGGTACTGCCGCCAGCGATATGGAACTCTTCTTCAGTTCCCACGATGAGATTGAAATGATGCAGAACTTCCTGCAACTCGCGGGTCACCTTTTCCGATTCGATAAAGCGGGTCTCGCCATCCCCTAACGAGGTCAACCCCCACAGCACCGGCCGATAATCGATATCCAATGCGGTACGCAGCCCGTGGCGGTGGGCGTATTCCAACGCTTTAAGCACCGCTGCGCGCGTTTTGGGATGGGAAAGGTGGGTGCCGGTGATCGCCAGAGCCCGTGATGATGCGATGTAGTTTTCATCGATATCCTCGGGTGTCAGCGCCATGTCGGCACAGTTTTCACGGTAGAAAATCAGCGGGAAGGTTTCCTGATCCTTGATGCCCAGGATCACCAGGCCGGTGAGGCGCTGCTTATCGGTGATCAGGCTCTGCGTGTCCGCGCCGACGCGCTGGAGTTCTTCACGCAGAAAGCGGCCCATGTGCTCATCCCCTACGCGAGCCAGCATGCCGGATTTTAACCCTTGGATCGCGGTGCCATAGGCCACGTTGCCGGAGGAGCCGCCAAGATATTTGGCGAATGAGCTGGCATCTTCCAGGCGTGCGCCGATTTGTTGAGCATAGAAATCGACAGCGATGCGCCCTAGGCAAATGACATCAAGCTGCTTTTGTTGTGTGGCCATACCCGTTTCCTTCTGTCATTAAGCAAAACCGATTGCGACCCGGTAAAGGAGCTAAGTAGGAAGCATGGTTGAAGTATGAGGAATAAAAATTTCAATTTCAATATGAAATGAAATTTATACCCCGTAAATGTGATGCATTTAAAAGCAGACTACAACGAATTGTCTGCCGATCTTGCATATTATTATTTATATAACAGTACCTTGTGTGAATTTTATGCACAAGCGAGCGCCATCTTGATGGCTGCTGGTTCGATCGGCGAGTGGGCGCATCGATCGAAAGAGAGCTATGATGATTTTTTACTTAATCAATTGAATTATATAAATAACTTCAGTCTGTGTGGTTTGGTAATATGCGATCTTTATCGCAAAATGAAATGTTTTTTCTGTATTGATATTTTATGAAAAATATATTTGTTTATAATCAATGCACGTTTCAAACCGCTTATTGCATGAGCAGTGTGTAACAACCCAGACAAGATTATCACTGCTTTTGTGTAACGAAGTCAGCGCTACGCCACCGGCTACACCTGCCTGCTCGCAAACCACCATCTGCAGCAGGCTAGGGATAACGCCAAATGAAAGGGTGAGTAAAATGGGTAAGAACAAGTTGACCATGGCACAGGCGTTGGTCAGATTTCTCGACAACCAGTACCTGCTGGTAGATGGTGTCGAAACCAAATTCGTAAAGGGTATCTTCGCCATTTTCGGCCACGGTAACGTACTCGGCCTGGGGCAGGCTCTGGAGCAAGACTGTGGCGATCTGCTGGTGCATCAGGGGCGCAACGAACAGGGAATGGCGCATGCCGCTACCGGGTTTGCCAAGCAGAAGCTGCGCCAGCAGATCTACGCCTGCACTTCTTCCATCGGCCCCGGCGCAGCCAATATGATTACCGCTGCAGCCACTGCCACGGCTAACCGCATTCCTTTACTGCTGCTACCGGGCGATGTGTACGCCTCTCGCCAGCCCGATCCGGTATTGCAACAGATCGAACAATCCTACGATTTAAGCCTCAGCACCAACGACGCATTTCGCGCTGTCAGTAAATATTGGGATCGCATTGTGCGCCCGGAACAACTGATGAGCGCCTGCATCAATGCCATGCGCGTGCTGACCGATCCGGCAGAAACCGGAGCCGTCACGCTTTGCCTCCCGCAGGACGTTCAGGGCGAAGCCTACGATTACCCAGACTATTTCTTCCACAAACGGCTGCATCGCCTTGAGCGCCGTCCGGCCAGCCAAGAATCGCTGGCCGATGCCTTGGCGTTACTGGTGAACAAACGCAAGCCGTTGATAATCTGCGGTGGCGGGGTGAAATATTCGCAAGCTGGGCAGGCATTGCAGCAGTTTGCTGAACGCTTCCATATTCCGTTTGCCGAAACTCAGGCTGGTAAAGGTACGGTCCTTTCCGCTCATCCTTATAACGTGGGTGGCATCGGTGAAACCGGCTGTCTGGCGGCCAACACGCTGGCGAAGCAGGCAGACCTGGTGATCGGCATCGGCACCCGTTACAGCGATTTCACCACCTCATCCAAATGGCTATTCCAAAATTCGGATGTGGCCTTCCTTAACATCAACGTCAGCGCGTTTGATGCCGACAAGCTGGACGGTCTGCAAGTCTTGGCGGATGCCCGTATGGCGTTGGCCTCGCTCAGCCCATTGTTGGCTCAGGCGGATTATCGTGCCGATTGGCAAGACACTATCAGCAAGGCACTTGGCGAACAGCAGAAAGAGACCGAGCGTGTCTATCAAGTGACCTATACCGGCGAAGGCTTTGTGCCGGAAATCGACGACAGCCTCGATCGTGAACGGGTGTTTGCCGAGTTTATCGAAAAAACCGACTCGGTATTAACCCAAAGCCGAGTGCTGGGGGTGCTGAATGAGCATTTACCGCAGGACAGCGTCATCGTTGCCGCCGCTGGCAGCCTGCCGGGCGATCTGCAGCGTGTCTGGCAAAACCGGGGTGAGCACGGCTATCACGTGGAATACGGCTACTCCTGTATGGGCTATGAGGTTAACGCCGCGTTAGGCGTCAAGCTTGCGGAGCCGCAGCGCGAAGTTTACGCCATGGTGGGGGATGGGGCGTTCATGATGCTGCATTCTGAGCTGGTCACCTCGATCCAGGAAGGCTGCAAAATCAACGTGGTGCTGTTC
Source organism: Serratia sp. K1WW1 (assembly GCF_055790865.1). Classification (NCBI taxonomy): domain Bacteria; kingdom Pseudomonadati; phylum Pseudomonadota; class Gammaproteobacteria; order Enterobacterales; family Yersiniaceae; genus Serratia; species Serratia sp. K1WW1. The sequence goes on along the minus strand of NZ_CM147697.1, from coordinate 5,665,673 downwards.
GACAACATGACCAACGGCTGCATCAACAACCTGCAGATAGAACACGGCATGGGGAGCTACACCACCGAGTTCCGCTTCCGTAACCCGCAAGGCGGCAAACTGGATGGCAAGCTCGTTCCTGTCAACTTTGCCATGTTGGCGGCGGCCTATGGTTGCAAAACCTACAGCATAACCACCGAACAACAGCTGATCGAAGCGCTGGCAGATGCCCGCAAGCAACAGGTTTCTACCCTGCTGGATATCAAAGTGCTGCCAAAAACCATGGTGCACAACTATCTCAGTTGGTGGCGCGTGGGCGGGGCGCAGGTGGCCGAAAGTGAAAAAATTATCGCCGTCGCCCGCCAGCTGCAAGAGAACATCGATAAAGCCCGCGACTACTGATAACGCAATGCCTTGGCAATCGTAGGTGCGGTGGAGCATGCCGCGCCGACATAAATAATCAGCTCGACTTCAGACCTTGCGTCTGCCGTTTACAGTCCACGAGGATAACGAAAATGACATTGAACATTGGGGTTATTGGTACCGGCGCTATCGGTAGGGATCATATCCGCCGTTGCAGCCAGGTGTTGCAGGGCAGCCGCGTGGTTGCGGTGAATGACATTAACCGAGACAGTGCGGCCAAGGTGGTCAGCGAACTGAAACTGGACGCCAAGGTTTATGACAATGCTCACGATCTGATCAATTCCACAGACGTACAGGCGGTGCTGGTCACGTCATGGGGGCCGAGCCATGAAGAGTTTGTGCTGGCCGCCATTGCTGCGGGCAAACCGGTGTTTTGCGAGAAACCGCTGGCGGTCACGGCACAAGGCTGCAAGAACATCGTGGATGCTGAAGCCAAGCATGGCAAACGCCTGGTACAGGTCGGCTTTATGCGCCCTTACGATCAGGGCTACCGGGCGCTGAAACAGGTGCTGACCAGCGGCCAGATCGGCGAGCCGCTGATGCTGCATTGTGCCCACCGCAACCCAAGGGTCGGTGAAGCCTACACCACGGATATGGCCATTACCGATACGCTCATTCACGAGTTAGACGTGCTGCGTTGGCTGCTGGACGATGATTACGTCTCGGTGCAGGTAGTGTTCCCACGCAAGAGCAGCAAAGCCCTGCCGCATTTGAAAGATCCGCAAATTGTGCTGATTGAAACGGCCAAGGGCACCCGTATTGACGTCGAAATCTTTGTTAACTGCCAATACGGCTACGACATTCAGTGTGAGGTGGTGGGGGAAACCGGCATCGCCAAGCTACCAGAACCTTCCGCAGTGCAAATGCGCAGCGGTGCCAAACTGTCCACTGAGATCCTAGTCGACTGGAAAGACCGCTTCATTGGTGCCTATGACGTTGAGCTGCAAGCCTTTATCAATGACGTCCATGCCGGCAAGCTCACCGGGCCTTCTGCTTGGGATGGCTTTGCGGCTGCGGTGGCGGCAGATGCCTGTATCGCCGCGCAGAACAGCGGTGAAGTGGTGCCAGTGACCTTGCCCGCTCGCCCTGGCTTCTATGGTAAATAACTTTCTTGGCCAAGCCGGTGGGAAAGATAGCCGGTAAGTGCCTACATGACTGAGGCTGAAAATGAACAAAGACCACGTAAAGCTGGCAATCGCCCCGATTGGTTGGACGAATGACGATATGCCTGAATTAGGGGACGAGAACACGTTCCAGCAGTGCGTCAGCGAAATGGCGCTGGCCGGGTTCACCGGCAGCGAAGTGGGCAGTAAATACCCGCGCGATCCCAAGGTGCTGAAGCCGATGCTGGATATCCGCGGGATCCAGATCTGTAATGCCTGGTTCAGCACGTTTTTTGCCGATGGGCTGAAGGAAAAGACCATCGATGAGTTTATTAACCACATGAATTTCCTGCATGCGATGGGGGCCAAAGTGATTGGCTGCTCCGAGCAGAGCAAGAGCATTCAGGGCACCACCAAGGCGGTATTTGAAGAGAAGCCCTATTTTAGCGATGAAGAGTGGCAACGGGTGGCGCAGGGGTATAACGAGCTGGCGAAAATTGCCGCCGGAAAGGGGATGCAGGTCTGTCTGCACCATCATATGGGCACAGGTATCCAGACTGCCGAAGAGATAGACCGCTATATGAGCATGGTGAACGACGATGTTTACCTGCTGTTTGATACCGGGCATGCCTATTACTCCGAAGGCAGCCAACAGGCAATGTTGGCGATCCTGGAGAAATACCTGCCGCGCATCAACCATGTGCACTTGAAAGACGTGCGTGACGAGGTGGTGGCAGAGGTTAAGGCCAAGCGCCTGAGCTTCCTGGACGGGGTGAAAAAAGGCACCTTCACCGTGCCGGGGGATGGCGTGATCGATTTCCGGCCGGTATTCAAGCTGCTGGATGAGCGTGGCTATAAGGGATGGATGGTGGTGGAGGCCGAGCAGGATCCGGCGCTGGCCAATCCTTTTGAATACGCGGTGAAAGCACGCCGCTATATTCGCGAAACGGCCGGGCTTTAGGTCAGTTATTGGTTTTGCTGTGTCTAACAGGAGGGGCGTTCATATGAGCGCCCCTCCGACATCGCCGTTCTGATTACGCGGTTTTAAACCGAGCCATATGATAGGCATCCACCAACTCGCCATCGCGCATGGCAAAGCGGCGGCTGGTGCCTTCAATCTCAAAACCGAACTTACGATACAGCGCAATGGCACCCTGATTGTCGGTGTACACCGTGAGCTCTATGCGCTCAATACCGGCCCAGTTGTCGCAGATATCGATCATCGCCTTCATCAGCGCGCTGCCAACGCCTTTGCCGTGGTAACCGGCATCCACGCTGATGCCAATAGTGGCCACATGGCGGCGGCGTACCCGCTGGTTGAGTTCCACAAACAGCTGCCCCACCACGCGATCGTCAATGCAGGCCACCATGTTGTAGGTTCCGGGTTGCACGTTAGCAATACGTTGCTGCCACATGGCTTTTGACGGTAGCGGTAGTTGTAGCGTGTCACGGTAAACGGTCGGGTGGGAATATAGCTGGTGCAGGGCTTCAGCATCGTTACTTTCCACGTGACGAACTACAATCTCGCTCATTCTTTCCTCTCTTTGGCGTTTACCGTTTGAATAACCTCCCAAATTATCCGTTTACTCCCCTGAGTCAATATAATTTCCCATTGGTCAAAAAAACGCTTTACAGGTGCGAATGATAATGATTATTATTGTCATGCGTTCAGAGAGAGTATCAATCTTTGATACTGTTTGCTGAAGGCACGACATTGCTCACATTGCTTCCAGTGTTTACTTAGCCAGCTCGGGTGCTGGCTTTTTTTTTGCCCAAATTCAGCGGCTAAACCATCCCACAAATCCTTTGCTACGTGCTGCCAAACTCCACCTAATTTTTTGAACAGAGGGGTGAGATTTTTGCGCTTTCATATTCCTCCGTCAGGTCTAGACTGTAGAAAACGTTGAGGAGAGTTGAATATGATTTATTTACGTAAGGCACAAGATCGCGGTCATGCCAATCATGGTTGGCTCGACAGCTGGCACACTTTCTCATTTGCTGACTATTACGATCCCGACTTTATGGGGTTCTCGGCGCTGCGGGTGATCAACGAAGACGTGATTGATGCAGGCCAGGGGTTCGGTACTCATCCCCATAAAGACATGGAAATCCTGACCTACGTGCTGAGCGGCACGGTGGAGCATCAGGACAGCATGGGCAACAAAGAACAGATCAATGCCGGTGAGTTCCAGATCATGAGTGCAGGGACCGGTGTGCGTCACTCCGAGTACAATGCCAATAGCGATCGGCCATTGCATCTCTACCAGATCTGGATTATTCCGGATCAGGTTGGGCTGGAGCCACGTTATGAGCAACGGATGTTTGATGCGCCTCAGGGCCGCCAGTTGGTGCTGTCGCCAGACGCCCGTGAAGGTTCGCTGAAGGTATTCCAGGATATGACGTTGTCTCGCTGGGCGCTGAAGAAAGACGAGCAGTCGGTTTATCCAATTCAGGCAGAACGCCGCGTTTGGATCCAGGTGGTGCATGGCAATGTCTCTATCAATGGCCACAAAGCGGGTATTAGCGATGCTTTTGCCATCTGGGATGAGACTGCACTGTCTATCCATGCTGATGAAGACAGCGAGATTTTACTGTTCGATCTGCCACCGGTGTGATGACAGAGCAATGGCGAGGGCTTGGTGCAATGCCGGGCCCTTTTTTGTGTCTGCTGGCCGGATAACCAACAATATCGGAAAGGCGTTTTATTTGCTAAAATGGCCGCCCATTCACGGTTAGCCAGTTCAGTGATAATGAAGAAAAAACGGCCGGTGCTTCAAGATGTTGCAGATCAGGTTGGCGTCACCAAAATGACGGTGAGCCGCTATTTGCGCAATCCCGATCAGGTTTCTGCCGCTTTACAGCAAAAAATTGCGGTAGCGCTGGACGAACTTGGCTACATTCCCAATCGTGCCCCGGATATCCTTTCCAATGCGACCAGCCGGGCGATCGGCGTGTTGCTGCCGTCGCTGACCAACCAGGTATTTGCCGAAGTTTTGCGGGGTATCGAAAGCGTTACCGATGCACACAACTATCAAACCATGCTGGCGCACTACGGCTATCTGCCGGAGCGTGAGGAAGAGCGCCTGACGTCGCTGTTTTCTTATAACATCGATGGGTTGATCCTGTCCGAACGCCACCATACCGCACGTACCCTGAAGATGATTGAAGTTGCAGGCATCCCGGTGGTGGAGCTGATGGACTGTGTCTCACCCTGTATCGATCTGGCGGTCGGGTTCAACAACTTTGAAGCGGCCCGCCAAATGACCCAGCAGATCATCGCTCGCGGCCATCGCCATGTGGTGTACTTTGGCGCGCGTCAGGATGAACGTACCATTATCAAACAGCAGGGCTACGAACAGGCCATGCGTGAGTCTGGTCTTGAAGCCTACAGCATCATGACCGCACGTTCTTCTTCCTATTCGGCCGGTGGTGAGATGTTGCGCGAGGCGCAGCGCGATTATCCGCAGGTTGACAGTATCTTTTGTACCAACGATGACCTGGCGATCGGTGCGGCATTCGAGTGCCAGCGCCAGGGGTTATCTATCCCGCAGGATATGGCGATTGCCGGTTTCCACGGCCACGATATCGGCCAGGTGATGGTGCCAAAACTGGCGAGTGTGCTAACGCCGCGTGAGCATATGGGGCAGATCGCTGCTGAGCGCCTGTTGGCACGGCTGCGTGGAGAAGTTGTTTCCCCACGTATGGTGGACGTGGGCTTCACCGTGGCACCCGGTGGCAGCATCTGAACCTGGGCGCAACAGCCAGCGCCCAGCACGGCTAACTTATTGCTTTAGCGCTGCAACACAGCGGCCAACTACGCCTTCAACGTCGGTATCGATATCCACGCAAATCACATCTTTTTCGTCGGCCCCTGGCTCTTCTAATGCCTCAAACTGACTTTTTAGCAGCTCGGTGGGCATAAAATGCCCGGAGCGGGCTTGCAGACGGGCCAGGATCGTCTCGAAGCTGCCTTTCAGATAGATAAACACCATATTGTCATTGTCTTGGCGTAGCAGATCGCGGTAGCGGCGCTTGAGCGCCGAGCAGACGATGATCCCGCTCTCGTTCTTGTGATTAAGGCTGTACGCCGCGTCGTTGAGGCGTTGCAGCCAGGGCGCGCGGTCCTCGTCATTCAGCGGCTGGCCGCTGGCCATCTTCTGGATATTGGCGCGTGGATGCAGATCGTCGCCATCGATAAATTTTGCCTTGATTTCCCGTGCTACCGCCGCGCCAATCGTGGATTTGCCGCTGCCGGAGACGCCCATCAGGATGATGCTTTTTCCCGCCATAAGTTTGATCTCTATCTCAGAATGCGAATTTTGCTGGGTTACCTGGTTCCGGATCTTATCATGTTACCGGTATCATGATACGGGTAACAAATGGAGATGTGATTGTCATCACACAGCATAGAACAGGGAACATGCCCGGCGTTTTCATGTCGCCACGTGGCGGGCTGCAATCTGCATCCATTAGCTATACCACTGTACTCAGCTGCCTACTTAGACCACCAGGATAGGGTCGTACAATAAAACAAAGCACCTTCTTTCGCTGCCGTTACGCATAGGCCAAGTGATAAAAGGGTTGGAGAAAAATTATGCCACTAGTGATTGTTGCCATCGGCGTAGCCATGCTACTGCTGCTGATGATCCGCTTTAAGCTGAACGGCTTTATCTCGTTGATTCTGGTCGCTTTGGCGGTCGGTATCATGCAGGGAATGCCGGTAGACAAAGTAATTGGTTCCATCAAGGCTGGCGTGGGCGGAACGCTGGGCGGTCTCGCGCTGATCATGGGCTTTGGTGCCATGCTCGGTAAGCTGCTGGCGGACTGTGGTGGTGCGCAGCGGATTGCTACCACGCTGATCGACAAGTTCGGTAAACAGCATATCCAATGGGCCATCGTGCTGACCGGTTTTACCGTCGGTTTTGCTCTGTTCTACGAAGTGGGCTTCGTGCTGTTGCTGCCTTTGGTGTTTACCATTGCTGCCTCTGCACGTATCCCGCTGCTGTATGTCGGCGTGCCGATGGCTGCGGCGCTGTCCGTTACCCACGGTTTCCTGCCGCCACACCCAGGCCCAACGGCGATCGCTACCATTTTCCATGCGGACATGGGTAAAACCCTGCTGTACGGTACCTTGCTGGCGATCCCGACCGTGATCCTGGCAGGCCCGGTGTATGCCCGCTTCCTGAAAGGTATCGATAAGCCGGTTCCGGTCGGTTTATACAACCCAAAAACCTTTACCGAAGAAGAGATGCCAGGGTTTGGCGTCAGCGTAGCGACTGCACTGGTGCCGGTGATCCTGATGGCGTTGCGTGCCGTGGCGGAAATGGTGTTGCCAAAAGGCCACCCGATCTTGGCTTACGCCGAGTTCTTTGGTGACCCGGTAATGGCAACGCTGATCGCGGTGCTGATCGCCATCTTTACCTTCGGCCTGAACCGTGGCCGCACCATGGACGAAGTGATGGGCACCGTCAGCGACTCCATCAAAATCATCGCCATGATGCTGTTAATCATCGGCGGCGGCGGGGCGTTCAAACAGGTGCTGGTGGACAGCGGCATTGAGCAATACATCGCTGGCATCATGCATGGCAGCGACGTGTCACCGATCCTGATGGCCTGGTCGATTGCCGCAGTGCTGCGTATCGCACTGGGTTCCGCGACCGTAGCGGCAATCACCGCCGGGGGCATTGTGGCTCCGCTGATTGCTACCACCGGGGCTAGCCCGGAGCTGATGGTTATCGCCGTTGGTTCGGGCAGCGTGATTTTCTCTCACGTTAACGATCCAGGCTTCTGGCTGTTCAAGGAGTATTTCAACCTGACCATTATGGAAACCATCAGGTCCTGGTCCGTGTTGGAAACCATCATTTCAGTCTGCGGCCTGATTGGCTGCCTGCTGTTGGCGATGGTGGTTTAAGTATTAACGGTGGGGCGCAGCAATCTCTGCTGCGCCCTGACTGCTAAAGGTTCAGATAGGCCCGAACGCCGTCCAGGAACATCTGGGTGGACAGCATCACCAGAATCAACCCCATCAGTCGTTCCAGTGCACTCACCCCTTTGCTACCCAGTAACCGCAGGAACACGTTCGACATCAGCAGGATCGCCGCCGACAATCCCCAGGCAATCAGCAAGGCCACTACCAGATGCGAAATCTGGTTGGGGTACTGGTGTGAAAGTAACATCAAGGTTGCCAGAATCGACGGCCCGGCCACTAACGGAATAGCGAGCGGCACCAGGAAAGGCTCCTCTCCGGCGGAAAGATCGCTACCGCTGCCCTCCTGAGAAGGGAAAATCATCTTGATGGCGATCAGGAACAGGATAATCCCGCCGGAGATCGACACGGTTTCGGTGCGCAGGTTAAGGAACGCCAAAATATGCTCGCCCGCGAACAGGAAGATCAGCATCAATACCAAGGCTATCAGCAACTCGCGGATCACCACCGCCCGGCGACGGCGCGGTTCCAGGTGTTTCAGCACCGACATGAAAATCGGCAGGTTACCCAGCGGATCCATAATTAAAAACAGCAACACCGTTGCCGCAATCATTTCTGTCATCTAAGGCCTCAAAATCAGAAAAAACGACGGGTATAAGCGGCGTTACTGAGAATTGCCTGCTCATTGAATAAATTCACTTTGCGCTCGCGCCGACTTTTTGTAAGGTGGGTAGATATTGCACACAACATATAACTTAACTCTATCTCATATCCTTCCTGAAAGGGTATAGAGCATAGTCATCCTCCAAGGCAGGACAGTAAATATGAAAAACGTTGGTTTCATTGGTTGGCGTGGTATGGTCGGTTCGGTTCTCATGCAGCGCATGACTGAAGAGCGCGATTTTGACGCCATTCGCCCGGTATTCTTCTCCACTTCGCAGCTCGGTGCTGCCGCCCCGGCTTTCGGTGGCCAGCAGCAAGGCACGCTGCAAGATGCGTATGATGTCGAAGCATTAAGCGCTCTCGATATTATTATTACCTGCCAGGGCGGCGATTACACCAATGAAATCTATCCAAAGCTGCGGGCTACCGGCTGGCAGGGCTATTGGATCGATGCGGCCTCTTCTCTGCGTATGAAAGACGATGCGATTATCATCCTCGACCCGGTCAACCATGCGGTGATCCAGGAAGGGCTGAACAAAGGCATCAAGACCTTTGTTGGCGGTAACTGCACCGTCAGCCTGATGCTGATGTCGCTGGGCGGCCTGTTTGCTAATGACTTGGTGGAGTGGGCCTCTGTTGCCACCTATCAGGCTGCCTCTGGCGGCGGTGCGCGCCATATGCGTGAGCTGTTGACCCAGATGGGCATGCTGCATGCGGATGTAGCGAAGGAGTTGCAGGACCCGGCCTCGGCGATCCTGGACATCGAACGTAAAGTCACGGAGGCTACCCGTTCCGGTAAGCTGCCAACCGATAACTTCGGCGTTCCTCTGGCGGGCAGCCTGATCCCTTGGATCGACAAGCAACTGGATAACGGCCAAAGCCGTGAAGAGTGGAAAGGCCAGGCGGAAACCAACAAGATCCTCAGCACCTCAAGCATTATCCCGGTTGATGGTTTGTGTGTGCGCGTCGGTGCGCTGCGCTGCCACAGCCAGGCATTTACTCTGAAGCTGAAGAAAGACATCCCGCTGCCGGAAATCGAGCAACTGTTGGCCACGCACAATGACTGGGTACGGGTGATCCCGAACGACCGCGAACTGACCATGCGTGAGCTGACGCCCGCTGCCGTAACCGGTACTTTGAACACGCCAGTTGGCCGTCTACGCAAGCTGAATATGGGGCCGGAATACCTCTCCGCCTTCACCGTTGGCGATCAGCTGTTGTGGGGCGCGGCCGAACCGCTGCGTCGCATGCTGCGTATCCTGCTGTAGAATATTTAGTTGCGTTGCATGAAGGATCACTAAGCTGCAAAAATCCCGATAGCCCGCATAACAGCGGGCTTTTTTAGGTGGATAGCATTACTAAAACGCATATTTAGGTTATCCCAAAGACCGTACTTTGGGGACAGGTCGATTGGCGGCAACGTAAAGCGGGGGCCATGTTGGCGGTATTTCATTGAAACCGCGGCCCATCGTGTTATTTCGTCAGCACCTTTTCTAATGCGGTAAGCGCGCATTGCTGATCAAGGTGTCCACCCGGTGCGCCACCTACACCAATAGCGCCAACGACTTCTTCACCGCTTTTCACCGGTACGCCACCGGCCAGCAATAAAAATCCAGGGATATCACGCAGATTTTCTGCCCCGGCGTTGGTCTGGGCATTTTTCATCACATTTTCGGTAGGGTTTTTGGTGGTCAGCGCGGTAAATGCTTTCATCCGGCTGGCTTCCACCGTATGAGGACCCGCGTTATCCATCTTCTTGATAACCAGAGGAATGCCGGCGCGGTCTACCACGGTAACGGCAACATTGTAGTTATTGGCGCTACAGGCCTGGATGGCACTTTGCGCCAACTTATCAGCCAATTCGAGGGAGAGATTCTTTTCGGTCAGAATGCCACTGGCTGCACTGGTGAATGACAGCATACTGCTAAATAAAATGGCGCATGAGATTATACGTTTCATCTTGGCTTGCTCCTGAATAGACCTTTGGTGTAACAAAGAGAATAGAGGGTGTCATTGAAGCAATCTATTGTCTTGATTACCTACTTGGCTAGGTGTTTTTACTGAGTAGGGGGATATGCAGCCCTGTGAAAGAGCTGGAGCGTTGTTTGATCTGACGTTCGGTGAGCCCCAACACTGCACGTAACTGCTATAACCTTGAACTTCCTCAAGGCTGATCTCTTTCAGCCCTCCAATGCACTGTTTTCCACATTTCTGGTCTCAATTGCTGTAGCAGTAAAGGCGATGTAGGCAAGGTGACGCCACGCCTGTCATCTATCAGACGCAGCCAGCGAAGGTTGCCCGCTCCGCCGGTTTTCCGGCTAAAAATTTTCCTTGGTAATGTCACCGTGTTTTTAGCAGACATGGCTATGCTTATTAGGTGGATGAAAAGTTTTCCATCAATGGTGAAAATTCGCCTAAAAATTAAGCATAAAGAGCGAAACTGCGAGCATGAAGGCGATCGATTAATCAATAACCGACTGAAATCACGCTTTAGGTAGCAAATGAATTGCATGATAGGTGCAACGGCTGCTTTTTGTTCAGCGTAGCCTTTTAAAAGTCATGCTCTTAATCAAAGGAAGAATGCTATGCCTGTACTTCCCGAACGTGACGTGATCAATCAGCTCATCTCCGGTCACTATGCCGATCCCTTTTCCTTGCTCGGCATGCATGTAACCGAACACGGACTACAGATTTGTGCGCTGTTGCCGGATGCGGGCACCGTGTGGCTGGTAGAGAGTAAAACCGGTAACCGTCTGGTTCAGCTCAATTGCGATGACGCTCGTGGTTTTTTCAGCGCTCTCGTACCGCGTCGTAAAACCCTTTTCCGCTATCAGCTTGAAGTCAGCTGGCGCGACCATCAACAACTTCTCGAAGACCCTTACCGTTTTGGCACCCTGCTGCAGGATATTGACAGCTGGCTGCTGGCCGAGGGCACCCATCTGCGGCCTTATGAGCGGCTGGGGGCGCATCCTGGCTCGTTGGATAATGTGGATGGGGTCAGCTTTGCCGTTTGGGCACCGAATGCCCAGCGCGTGTCGGTAGTGGGGGAGTTCAACTTTTGGGATGGACGGCGTCATCCCATGCGCCTGCGTAGAGAGAACGGGATTTGGGAGCTGTTTTTACCGGGCGTAAAGGCCGGGCAGCTGTATAAATACGAGATTATCGATTGTTACGGCAACGTGCAGCTGAAAGCCGATCCTTATGCTTTCGAAGCGCAGATGCGGCCGGAAACGGCCTCGTTGATCACACCGTTGCCTGCGGTGGTGGAAAACACGCCGGAAAGGCAGCGGGCCAATGACTTTGACCGTCCGATTTCCATCTACGAAGTGCACCTGGGCTCCTGGCGTCGCCATACCGACAATAATTTCTGGCTCAGCTATCAAGAACTGGCCGAGCAACTGATCCCCTACGTTAAATATATGGGTTTCACCCATATTGAACTGTTGCCGATCAACGAGCATCCGTTCGACGGCAGCTGGGGCTATCAGCCGTTGGGAATGTATGCGCCAACTCGTCGTTTTGGCACACCAGCGGAGTTCAAGGCTTTTGTCGCCGCGGCTCATGATGCCGGGATCAACGTGATCCTGGATTGGGTACCGGGGCATTTCCCCAGCGATGCCCATGGCCTGGCCAACTTCGACGGTACCGCGCTGTATGAATATGCCGATCCTCGTGAAGGATTCCATCAGGACTGGAACACGCTGATCTACAACTATGGCCGCCACGAGGTGCGTAACTACCTGGCGGGTAATGCGTTTTACTGGCTGGAGCGCTTTGGCATCGACGCCCTGCGCGTCGATGCGGTGGCGTCGATGATTTACCGTGATTACAGCCGTGCCGACGGTGAGTGGGTGCCGAACTACTATGGCGGCAATGAGAACCTGGAAGCGATCTCCTTCCTGCGTTACACCAACCAGACTCTGGGCAAAGAGCGGCCAGGGGCGGTGACGCTGGCGGAAGAATCTACCGATTATCCGGGCGTTACTCTACCGCCGGATGCCAACGGCTTAGGCTTCCACTACAAGTGGGATCTCGGCTGGATGCACGACACGCTGGATTATATGAAGTGCGATCCGGTGCACCGTAAATACCATCACAACCTGATGACCTTCGGCATGCTCTACGCCTATACCGAAAACTTCGTGCTGCCGATCTCGCACGACGAAGTGGTGCATGGCAAAGGCTCCGTGCTGGATCGGATGCCGGGGGATGCCTGGCAGAAATTCGCCAACCTGCGGGCCTACTACGGCTTTATGTGGGCGCATCCGGGCAAAAAACTGCTGTTTATGGGCAGCGAATTTGCTCAAGGGCGTGAGTGGAATTTTGATAACAGCCTGGACTGGCATCTGCTGGATGGATTGGACGGTTGGCACCACGGCGTGCAACGGTTGGTACGCGATCTCAACCACTGCTACCAGGAGAATGCGCCGCTGTATGAGCGCGATTATCGTCCAGACGGCTTTGAATGGTTGGTGGTCGACGATCACGACAACTCGGTATTTGCCTTTGCACGCTACGACTCGCAGGGCAATGAACTGATAGCAATCAGCAACTTTACCCCGGTGCCGCGCCCCCATTACCGTATCGGTATTGGGCGCGCTGGCGAATATCAGGAAATCCTCAATACCGATTCACACCATTATCACGGCAGCAACGCGGGTAATCAGGGGCGGGTGATTTCGCAGCCCGTTGGCAGCCACGGTCGTGAACATTCGATCAGCGTGATGGTGCCACCGCTGGCCACGGTTTATCTACGGCGGGAGGTTTGATGGCAGAGCTGACGCCGGGTCTTGCCGCGCCTTTAGGGGCTTATTACGACGGTAATGGCATCAACTTTACCCTGTTTTCTGCGCACGCCACGCAGGTTGAGCTATGCCTGTTCGATGCGCAATATCGTGAAACACGCCTGCCGTTGCCTGCCCGCAGCGGTGATATCTGGCATGGATATCTGCCAGGGGGCGAGTTGGGGCAACGTTATGGTTTTCGGGTGCATGGCCCATTTGAGCCGCATCTTGGGTTGCGTTTTAACGCCAACAAGCTGTTGCTCGATCCGGCGGCGCGGGCAGTCGAAGGGCCGGTTGCCGACCATGTGCATTTGCATGGGGGGTACGATCAACCGGACCAGCAAGACAGCGCCCCGTTGATGCCCAAATGCGTAGTGATCGACGAAAGCTACGATTGGCAAGACGATCGCCCGCCAGCCACCCCTTGGGGCAAAACGGTGATCTACGAAGCCCACGTCCGGGGGCTGACGTTAACGCACCCGGAGATCCCGGCCGTATTGCGTGGCAGCTTTGCCGCTCTTGGCCACCCGGCGATGATTGCCTACTTCAAGCGGTTGGGGATCACGGCGCTTGAGCTTTTGCCGGTGCAACAGCACACCACGGAGCCGCGTTTGCAGCGCCTGGGGCTGATCAATTACTGGGGATACAACGTGCTGGCTCCTTTCGCGCCAGACAACCGTTACAGCAGTTTGAGCACCGGGACCACGCCGCTACGTGAGTTCCGCGATGCGGTGAAAGCGCTGCACCGGGCGGGGATCGAAGTGATTCTGGACGTGGTGTTCAACCATAGCGCAGAGCTGGATGTGGATGGGCCAACGCTGTCGCTGCGCGGTATCGATAACCCCAGCTACTACTGGCTAACCCCTGACGGTGGCTACGATAACCTCACCGGCTGTGGCAATACGCTGCGGTTGGATCAGCCAGCGGGTGTGGCGTGGGTGATGGATTGCCTGCGCTTTTGGGTTCGGGAGTGCCATGTCGACGGTTTCCGCTTTGATCTTGGCACCGTGTTAGGCCGTACACCGGCGTTTGACCGCGATGCACCGCTGTTTCAGGCGATGCTGGCGGACGATACGCTGGGGCGCTGCAAACTGATCGCCGAGCCTTGGGACATTGGCCCGGGGGGCTATCAGGTTGGCGCGTTTCCAGGCCGTTTTGCTGAGTGGAATGACCATTTCCGTGACGATATCCGCCGTTTCTGGCTGCGGGGCGATCTGTCACTGGGTCAGTTTGCCCAGCGTTTTGCTGCCTCCAGCGAGGTATTCAACCAACGTGGGCGCGCGCCTTATGTCAGCATCAATATGCTGACGGCCCACGACGGCTTTACCTTGCAGGACGTAGTGAGTTTCAAGGAGAAGCATAACCAGCCTAACGGAGAGGGAAACCGTGATGGCAGCGACCAAAACTTTAGCTGTAACCACGGGGTTGAAGGCCTGATTGCCGACGAAACCGTTTTGCAACGCCGCCAGGCCAGCCAGCGAGCACTTCTTGCCACGCTGCTTCTGGCACAGGGGACACCGATGCTGCTGGCCGGTGATGAGCACGGAAATAGCCAGCAAGGCAACAACAATGCTTACTGTCAGGATAACGCAACCACCTGGCTCGACTGGGCCAATGCGGATGAGTCACTGACCGCATACACCGCCGCGCTGATCCGCTTGCGCCAGCAAATTCCTGCTTTGCAGGCAGACTGCTGGTGGCAGGAGGGAGACGGCAGCGTGCAGTGGTTAAACGCGCAGGGGCAGCCGCCCAGTGCGCAACAGTGGGAACAGGGCGATCGCTGCTTGCAGATCCGCCTGTCGCAACGCTGGCTGATGGTGATCAACGCCACCCAGCAGACCGTTGAGATGACGTTACCCGAGGGTGATTGGCAGGTTGTCGCCCCCTTCACTCAGGAAGATTCGCGGGCGGTTCTACCCGCCTGGTGCCAGGTTGCGCATTCGCTTTGCGTGCTGGAAGAGAAAAATTAAAAGGAGTCAGTTATGGTTAAGCACGAAAATAAAGACCCTCTGATGTTGGCGCGCCAACTGCCGAATAAATCCGTTGCCCTGATATTGGCAGGCGGCCGTGGCTCGCGTTTGAAAGATTTAACCTCTACCCGCGCCAAGCCAGCCGTTCACTTCGGTGGCAAGTACCGCATCATCGATTTTGCCATGTCCAACTGCCTGAACTCAGGGATCCGCCGTATGGGGGTGATCACTCAGTATCATTCCCATACGTTGGTGCAGCATATTCAGCGGGGCTGGTCGTTCCTCAATGAAGAGATGAATGAGTTTGTCGATCTGCTGCCTGCCCAGCAGCGCCTCAGCACCGAACATTGGTACAAAGGCACCGCGGATGCGGTTTACCAGAACCTCGACATCATTCGCCGCTATGAAGCGGAATATGTGGTGATCCTGGCGGGCGACCATATTTATAAAATGGACTACTCGCGCATGCTGATCGACCACGTCGAGAAGGGGTCGCAGTGTACGGTGGCCTGTATTCCGGTACCGCGCAAGGAAGCCAGCGAGTTTGGCGTGATGAAGGTGGACGATAACGACCTGATCCTCGAATTCCTGGAGAAGCCAGCCAATCCGCCGGCCATGCCTGGCAACCCTGAGATGTCACTGGCCAGCATGGGCATCTATATTTTCAACGCCAGCTACCTCTTCCAACTGCTGGAAGAGGATATGTCGACCCCTGACTCCACCCACGATTTCGGTAAGGATCTGATCCCTAAAATTACCGCGCAGGGTGCTGCCTGGGCGCATCCGTTTACTCTTTCCTGTGTGGGATGTGGTCCCGATCTGCCGCCGTATTGGCGTGATGTCGGGACCTTGGAAGCCTACTGGCGCGCCAACCTCGATCTGGCTTCGGTAACGCCTGAGCTGGATATGTACGACCGTTCCTGGCCGATCCGCACCTACATGGAGCCACTGCCACCGGCCAAATTTGTGCAAGACCGTTCCGGCAGCCATGGCATGACCATGAACTCGCTGGTGGCCGGTGGGTGCATTGTCTCCGGTTCGGTGGTGGTGCATTCAGTGCTGTTCTCGAGGGTGCGGGTGAACTCCTTCTGCACTATCGACTCTTCTGTATTACTGCCCGATGTTAACGTTGGCCGCTCCTGCCGCCTGCGCCGCTGCATTATCGATCGCGCCTGCCATATTCCCGAAGGCATGGTGATTGGTGAAAACGCCGAGGAAGACAGCAAGCGTTTTTACCGCTCGGAAGAGGGCATCGTGCTGGTAACGCGCGAAATGTTGGCAAAACTGTAACCATTCCGGCCGGGACCTTGGGCGTGGCAAGCCGCGCCCCTTATCTCCGTAAAGACGTATTTACCGAATTTCAGGAGTGATAATGCAGGTTTTACACGTATGTTCCGAGATGTTCCCACTGCTTAAAACCGGCGGGCTTGCAGACGTGGTTGGCGCATTACCGACGGCGCAGATTGCCGCAGGAGCTGATGTTCGGGTGCTATTACCGGCTTTTCCTGACGTGCGCAACGGTATCCCGGACACGGTACTGGTTGCCGAAATCGACTCTTTTGCCGGGCGCGTAGGCCTGCGTTATGGCACCTACCATGGCGTGGGCGTTTACCTGATCGATGCCCCCTGGCTGTATGACCGGCCGGGCAGCCCGTACCACGATCAGTCGATGTACGCCTACCCGGACAACCACCGCCGTTTTGCATTGCTGGGCTGGATGGCCTGCGAGCTGGCGAAGGGGCTGGATCATTACTGGCGGCCAAAACTGGTCCATGCTCATGACTGGCATGCTGGCTTGGCCTGCGCTTATCTGGCGGCGAATGGCCACCCGGCACGCTCGATCTTTACCGTACACAATCTGGCCTATCAGGGGCTATTCTCCGCCCACCATATGGCGGAGCTGTGGTTGCCATCGTCATTCTTGAATATCTATGGCCTGGAGTTTTATGGCCAGATGTCTTTCCTGAAGGCAGGCCTGTACTACGCCGACCATATCACCGCCGTCAGCCCGACCTATGCGCGTGAAATCACCCAGCCGGAGTTTGGTTACGGCATGGAAGGGTTGCTTCAGGAGCGGCAACGGCAGGGGAGATTGAGCGGTATTCTCAACGGTGTTGATGACAAGATTTGGGACCCGTCACACGATGCGCGCCTGGCGGCACGCTATGACGCCAACAGCTTGAAAAACAAGGCCAAGAACAAGGTTCATCTGCAAAAAGCCATGGGGCTACAGGTGGATGAATCGTTGCCACTGTTTGCGGTGGTCAGCCGTTTGACCAACCAGAAAGGGTTGGATCTGGTGCTGGAAGCCTTGCCAGCGTTGCTGGATCAAGGGGGGCAGTTGGTGCTGCTGGGGGCGGGGGACGCGGTATTGCAGCAGGCGTTCTTGGCTGCGGCGGCCGATTATCCGGAACAGGTCGGCGTGCAGATTGGCTACCACGATGCCTTCTCCCACCGCATTATCGGCGGAGCGGACGTGATCCTGGTGCCCAGCCGCTTTGAGCCTTGCGGGTTAACACAGCTTTATGGCCTGAAATATGGCACGTTGCCGCTGGTGCGCCGCACTGGTGGGTTGGCAGATACGGTGGTGGACTGTGCGCTGGAGAACCTGGCCGACGGCACTGCCAGCGGGTTTGTGTTTGATGATTGTGATGCTGTTGCCCTGGGCAATGCCATTCGGCGTGCTCTGGTGCTGTGGAGCAGGCCGAGACATTGGCATCACGTACAACGCCACGCCATGAGTCTGGATTTTGGCTGGCAAGTCGCGGCAAAGGAATATCTGTCGCTTTATCAACGCTTGTTGTAATCACGTACTTGGGATTGAATTACTATGACTTCACCGTTTAGTTACACCTCACCCACGGTCAGTGTTGAAGCGCTGAAACATTCCATCGCCTATAAACTGATGTTTATTGTCGGTAAGGATCCGGCTATCGCCACCCAGCACGACTGGCTTAATGCCGTGTTGTTTGCGGTGCGCGACAGGATGGTGGAACGTTGGTTGCGATCCAATCGCGCCCAGCTTTCGCAAGATGTCCGGCAGGTGTATTACCTGTCGATGGAGTTTCTGCTTGGCCGTACGCTGTCGAATGCGCTGTTATCGATGGGGATTTACCAGGATATTGAAGACGCACTCGATGAGATGGGCCTGAACCTGAGTGAACTGCTTGAGGAAGAGAACGATCCTGGCCTGGGCAATGGCGGCTTGGGCCGGTTGGCTGCTTGCTTCCTGGATTCGTTGGCCACGCTGGCGCTGCCTGGCCGGGGTTACGGTATCCGCTATGAATATGGCATGTTCAAGCAGAACATCGTCGATGGCCAACAGATGGAGTCGCCGGATTATTGGCTGGAATACGGCAACCCGTGGGAATTCCCGCGCCACAATACCCGCTATAAAGTGCGTTTTGGTGGCCGCGTTCAGCAGGAAGGGGCGAAGGCCCGCTGGGTGGAAACCGAAGAGATTATCGCCATCGCCTACGATCAGGTGATCCCGGGCTTTGATACCGATGCCACTAACACGCTGCGTTTGTGGAGCGCTCAGGCCAGTAATGAAATCAACCTGGGTAAGTTCAACCAGGGGGATTATTTTGCCGCCGTGGAAGATAAAAACCACTCCGAGAACGTCTCGCGGGTGCTTTATCCCGATGACTCCACCTATTCCGGGCGTGAACTGCGCCTGCGGCAGGAGTATTTCCTGGTTTCAGCCACTACCCAGGACATCCTCAACCGCCATTGGACGATGCACAAAACCTTCGACAATCTGGCCGACAAGATTGCCATCCACCTCAACGATACCCACCCGGTGTTGTCGATCCCTGAACTGATGCACCTGCTGATTGATGAGCACAAATTCAGCTGGCTGGATGCCTGGGAAGTGGTGGAAAAGGTATTCTCCTATACCAACCACACCTTGATGAGCGAAGCGCTGGAAACCTGGCCGGTCGATATGCTTGGCAAGATCCTGCCGCGCCACCTGCAGCTGATCTTCGAAATCAACGATCATTTCCTCAAGCAGGTACAGCAAGTGGTGCCGGGGGATGATCAATTACTGGCACGGGTCTCCATCATTGATGAAACCAACGGGCGCAGGGTACGGATGGCGTGGTTGGCCGTGGTCGCCAGCCATAAGGTGAATGGCGTCTCGGCACTGCACTCCGAACTGATGGTACAGTCCCTGTTTGCCGATTTTGCTCGCGTATTCCCCAATCGCTTCTGCAATAAAACCAACGGGGTAACGCCGCGCCGCTGGCTGGGGTTGGCTAACCGGCCGCTGTCCAAAGTGCTGGATGACAGTATTGGCCATAACTGGCGTACCGATCTCAGCCAGCTTGGCGAAATCAAAGCGAATGCGGATTACCCGAGCTTCTTGCAGGCCGTACAGGCTGCCAAACGGCAGAATAAAGCGCGGTTGGCGGCGTATATCGCGAAAAAACTCAACGTGGTGGTGAACCCCGACGCATTGTTCGACGTACAGATCAAACGGATCCACGAATATAAGCGGCAATTGCTGAACGTATTACATGTGATCACGCGTTATAACCGTCTGCTGCAGGATCCCGATGCCAAACGCGTACCGCGCGTGGTGATCTTTGCGGGTAAAGCGGCTTCTGCCTACTATGCCGCCAAACAGATCATCCGTTTGATCAACGACGTGGCTAAGGTGATCAACAACGATCCGCGAGTGCATGATGACCTGAAGGTGGTATTTATCCCTAACTACGGGGTGAGCCTGGCCCAGATGATCATTCCGGCGGCCGATCTCTCCGAGCAGATCTCGCTGGCGGGGACCGAGGCTTCGGGCACCAGTAATATGAAGTTTGCTCTCAACGGTGCCTTGACCATAGGCACGCTGGACGGGGCCAACGTCGAAATGCTGGAACACGTGGGTGAAGAGAATATCTTTATCTTTGGCAATACTGCCGATCAGGTGGAAGCGCTGCGCCGCGATGGGTATAACCCACGTCAGTATTACGAGCAGGATGAAGAGTTGCATCTGGCTTTGACGCAGATTGCTACCGGTGCGTTCAGCCCCGAGGAGCCCAAGCGTTACAGCAGCCTGTTCGATTCACTGGTCAATCTTGGCGACCACTATCAGCTGTTGGCCGATTATCGCAGCTATGTGGATACGCAGGATAAGGTGGATGAGGTGTATCTCAATCAGGACGACTGGACCAAGCGCGCGATACTCAATATCGCCAACATGGGCTACTTCTCTTCCGACCGGACGATCCAGGAGTACGCGGATGAGATTTGGCATATCAAGCCGATAAAGCTGTAATCACTTGAGGTGGGTGAGGAGGCATCCCCTCACCCTAACCCTCTCCCACAGGGAGAGGGGACCGATCGAGTTCGCTTGTTTTTCTTTGTAATACAATGAATTAATTAATCTTTTCACCCCTAGCCTCCCGAGGTTGCACTAGCTAACTGATGTGGCTTAATGATCTTGGACACCGAATAAGGGTGATATGGTCACTCCAATAAACTTCCCTGATACAAAAGAGGTGTCCAATGAAAGGCAGACGTACTTTTTCTCCAGAATTCAAATGTGAGGCTGCAAGCCTTGTTCTCGACAGGGGGTACTCAATTGTACAAGCCTGTGAGGCAATGGGAGTGGGCAGTACGGCTATGCAGCGCTGGGTACACCAGCTCGCCAGTGAACGAGGTGGAGTAACACCAACTACCGGAAAAGCCCTGACTTCTGAGCAAAAACGCATTCAGGAACTTGAAGCTCAAATCCGTAGGATTGAACGCGAGAAAAATATCTTAAAGGAGGCTACCGCTCTCTTAATGTCGGAATCGTTCACTCGCTTGAAATGATTAAGATATTGAGCGAGCGTTATCCTGTTGTTGAACTGTGTGTTCTCTTTGGTGTTGCACGTAGCCGCTATTACTACCGACGGCTTCCAGAGAAGACGGTGAGAAAAGTTCAACGAGAGCGCGTGTGTGCGCTTCATAAAGAAAGTCGTGGCTCTGCAGGAGCTCGGACATTGTCAGCGTCACTCACTGCTGAAGGTCATGTGGTAGGCCGGTATAAAGCTCGTCGGTTGATGAAAGAAGCCGGGCTGAGAAGTACACAACAACGCAAACACAGTTACCGGTTAGCGACAGATGAAGCGAGGTATGCCCCCAATCACCTGACGCGCGCCTTCAATGTTGAACGACCGAATACAGTCTGGTGTGGGGATGTGACTTATATCTGGGCGGGTCGATGCTGGCTTTACCTGGCGGTGGTGTTGGATCTCTATGCCAGAAAGGTAGTGGGTTGGTCTTTATCGTTATCACCGGATAGCGTACTGACTGGGGATGCGCTACGTATAGCTTATGAATCAAGAGGATGTCCTACGGGAGTGATGTTCCACTCAGACCAGGGCAGCCATTACAGTAGTCGAGCGTACAGGCACAAGTTAGAGCAATATCAGATAAAACAAAGCATGAGTCGGCGTGGTAACTGTTGGGATAACGCGCCAATGGAGCGGTTCTTCAGAAGCCTGAAGTCAGAATGGATCCCGGAGTATGGTTACGAGACAGTGGCCGAAGCCAAAGCAGATGTCCTGAGCTACATAACGCATTACTACAACCATCGAAGAGCACATAGCTTTAATGATGGCCAGACGCCGCATGCCAAAGAGAGGCATGCGGCGTAAAAAAACCTTAATCGGTGTTCGATATTACTAGACCACATCAAACCAAGTACTCCGGTCTGCTCCCTCTCCCTGTGGCTCTCTGGGGGACCGATCGAGAGTGTCTGAAAATCCGGTGACGCACCTTGGCTATGGGGACGATCGGGTTTGCTAAGGTGACCTCTTTACTGCCAAAAGAGCAGGGGCTAACAGCACCCTCTCCCTGTGGATAAGGGGACGATCGGGTTTGCTAAGATGAGCTCTTTACTGCCAAAAGAGCAGGGGCTAACAGCTCCCTCTCTCTGTGGATAAGGGGACGATCGGGTTTGCTAAGATGATCTCTTTACTGCCAAAAGAGCAGGGGCTAACAGCTCCCTCTCCCTGTGGGAGAGGGTTGGGGTGAGGGGCAAATCAAGACGCTAACGACAGCGCCTTTGGTTTGGCATTTTCTGCCAGCCAGGTTTTCACCCGAGCCTGCTGTTCTTCGCTGAGCCACATCCCCAGTTTGGTACGGCGCCACAGGGCATCATCCAGCTCGACAACCCACTCTTTCTCCACCAGATAACGCAGTTCAGCCTCGTACAGGTCATGGCCGAAATCTTCACCCAAATCGCTCAGGCTATTGGCATTGGCCAGGATAATTTCGCTGTGGCTGCCATAGGTGCGAGCGTAACGGCGAGCCAGAGACTCTGTCATCCAGCCGTGCTGACGGCGGAGTTTAGCGGCATAGCTATCGCGATCGCCGTCAATATCGCCCCCTGGCAGGGAACCGTTTTTGGTCCACGCCGGGCCACAGCCAGGATAGTAGTGAGCCAACTTCTCCATCGCATGCTCAGCCAGCTTGCGGTAGGTGGTGAGTTTGCCACCAAACACGGAAAGCAGTGGGGCTTTGCCCTGCTCGTCATGCACATCCAGCGTATAGTCGCGAGTGACGGCCTGCGGTGAATCAGATTCATCATCACACAGTGGGCGTACGCCAGAGTAGGTCCAGACGATATCGTCACGGCCCAGCTGTTTTTTGAAGTGATCGTTATACACCTTCAACAGATAGTTGATTTCGTTATCGTCGATCTTCACGTCTTTCGGATCGCCTTGGTATTCCACGTCGGTGGTGCCGATGATGGAGAACTCGTCCAGCCACGGAATGACAAACACGATACGGTGGTCTTCGTTCTGCAAGATATAAGACTGTGGCTGGTTATGTGCCCGAGGTACCACGATATGGCTGCCTTTGATCAGGCGGATACCGTAAGGAGACTTGAGCTTCAGGCCATCGTCGAAGAAATGTTTTACCCATGGGCCGGTGGCGTTTACCAGGCCTTTGGCGCGCCAGGTAAAGGTTTTGCCGCTGTCGACGTCGATGGCTTCCACCATCCACAGGCCATTTTCGCGCCAGGCGCGGGTCACTTTGGTGCGGGTGCGAACTTCGCCACCGCGTTCGGCCACGGCTTGGGCGTTCAGCACGACCAGGCGCGCATCGTCTACCCAACAATCAGAATATTCGAAACCGCGCTTTAAGTCCGGCTTCAGGACGGACTCTGGTCCAAAGCGCAAACCCTTACTGCCTGGCAGGCTGGTGCGTTTGCCCAAATGATCGTACAGGAACAGGCCGATGCGGATCATCCAGGCCGGGCGCAGATGGGGCTGGTGCGGCAGGCGGAAACGCATTGGGAAGGCGATGTGCGGTGCCAGTTTCAGCAGCACTTCACGTTCGGCCAGCGCTTCGCTGACCAGACGAAACTCGTAGTGTTCCAGGTAGCGCAGGCCACCGTGGATCAGTTTTGAACTGGCGGAAGACGTAGCACAGGCCAAGTCTTGCGCTTCCAGTAGCAGCACGGACAGCCCACGCCCGGCTGCATCGGCTGCGATGCCGGCTCCGTTGATGCCGCCACCGATAACGATCAAGTCTTTGGTTTCCACGTTAACTTCCTCCTGGTGTTCGTAATAGCTCTTTTATGTTCGTTTTCGCTCATTATTGTAATCGGAAACCAACAAGCAAGCCAAGAGTTAACCAAACAAAAACATTCTTGCGTGATAGAGGTAACAGTTTGGTGATAGTAGGTATACAAATTGAAGGGGTATTGGAGGCGTTTACTATAGGAAAGAGGACCCCTCACCCCAACCCTCTCCCACAGGGAGAGGGAGCTGTACGGAGCATATGGTTAGTCCGTGCTTTGGCAAGTAGGGAGTAAGAACAAGAAAGGCAAGATATTACGAAAAGTCACACAAACTCGAACAGGAAAGAGGATCCCTCACCCCAACCCTCACAGGGAGAGGGAGCTGTACGGAGCATATAGTTAGTCCGTGCTTTGGCAAGTAGGGAGTAAGAACAAGAAAGGCAAGATATTACGCAAAGTCACACAAACTCGATCGCTCCTTCATCCAAGGTGCGTCACCGAATTTGCAAACTCTCTCGATCGGTCCCCTCTCCCTGTGGGAGAGGGTTAGGGTGAGGGGCGATCAGCAGAGTTCCAGCTGTACGTCGTATTGTTCGATAATCTTCATCACGCTGGGTGGTGGAGCCTGATCGGTAAACAGATAGTCGATCAGGTTCATGTTCCCCAGGTTCACCATCGCGTTACGGCCAAACTTGGAGTGGTCGGTAACCAACATTACGCAGCGGGAGTTTTCGATAATCGCGCGTTTGGTTCGCACTTCGTGATAGTCGAATTCGAGCAACGAGCCATCCATATCGATGCCGCTGATGCCGAGAATGCCGAAATCAAGGCGGAACTGGGAGATAAAGTCCAGCGTGGCTTCGCCCATGATGCCGCCATCACGGGTACGGACCTCACCACCGGCCAGGATCAGGCGGAAATCCTCCTTGGCGGTGAGCAGGGTGGCCACGTTCAGATTGTTGGTGACGACCCGCAGATTTTTATGGCCCATCAAGGCGTGGGCTACCGCTTCCGGCGTGGTGCCAATATCGATAAACAGTGTGGCACCGTCCGGTATCTGGCTGGCTACGCGCTGGGCGATGCGGGCTTTCTCTTCCGACCACATCACCTTGCGATCGTGATAAGCGGTGTTCACCGAACTGGAAGGTAACGCAGCGCCACCGTGATGACGCTGTATTTTGTTCTGATCGGCCAGGTCATTCAAATCACGGCGAATGGTTTGCGGGCTGACGGCAAAATGCTCCACCAGCTCTTCCGTACTGACATATCCCTGCAGGCGCACTAATTCGATAATTGCGTCATGACGCTGTGTTTGCTTCACGATATTCCCCTAATACACCGATGTGCCTGGTTGTTATTGTTCGTTGTGCGCGCGATGCCGCGTATCCCAGAATGCCATTAATAACCCTATCACTAAACCGGCAACGTGTGCCGCATTGGCGATCGACATTCCTAAAATATCGAAATAACCGGCCACCAGCCAGAGCGCGGAAAAGACCATCAAGCCCCTTGGCAGGTTCAAACCGCGTTCCGGTGCGCGTTCACCGCTCAGCCAGACGTAGCCCATCAGCGCGTAAACCACCCCGGAAAGCCCGCCGAACAGCGCACCGCTGAACAATGACTGTGCCCAGCCGCTGAAAAAGGCCGACACTACGGCGATCACAAACAGCTTGCCGGTGCCGAGGCGTTTTTCCAGCGGACCACCAAGATACCACCACCACATCAGGTTAAAGGTAATGTGCAGCAGCGAGAAGTGCAGAAACGCATGGCTGACCCAGCGCCACAGCTGGCCATATTGCGAGCTGTTTTGCGGCCAGGAGAGCCAGAACATGACGGTATCATCACCCAGCACCTGCATCAGGATATAGACCAGAATACACAGGCTCATCACCGTCAGCGTCAGCGGCCCGGCCTTGCTGCGGATGATTTGCAGGTAAGAAAACTGTTGATACTGTAGACCGGCATCGGTGCTGCCTGCCTGCCAACTGGCGGCCTGATAGCGGCGGTTGAACGGATCGAGCAGGAACTGTTGCAGTTCGTGTTGCACCTGCTCCAGATGGGCCTCGTCCGCCAGCCAGATTTCGGCTGCATCGCCCGTGGCGCGGACTTCAAGTACAACCCCCTGCGTTGCCATGTAATCGACAAAGGCCTGCGCCAGGCGAGGGTTGGATACGGCGATCACTCGAACCATAGATTTTCCGTCTAAGTAGATGACTTTGGCCACGGGCAAAACCGCCGATGGCATTGGCGGCTGATTATACCGTTGAAATCCTGAGCGCAGGGAAGGGATCTGACAAAAACAGTGCAGAATTCAGCAATTGGCCGCCCAGAAAGGCGGCCAAAGGGGATTAGGCGGAGGTCTCGACGTCCTGTGGGAACTGACGGGCCCAGGCCTCAAAGCCGCCATCAATACTGTAAACCGCGTCAAACCCTTGATGCAGCAGATACTGCGCGGCGCTGCGGCTGCTGTTGCCGTGATAGCACATGACCATCACTGGGCGATCGAACTCGTTCTGTTGCATAAAGGCGGACAGGGTGGCGTTGGTCAGATGAAAAGCGCCTGGCGTATGCCCAGCTTCAAAGCTTTGTGGATCGCGGATATCAACCAGTGCGGCGCTACCGTCTTTCAGACGTTGGTGTGCTTGCACAACGTCGATCGTTTCAAACTGTTCCATAACTGCAAAATACCGGGTAATGGGGAATGACGGTATTGTATCCAACTTTGGCTGGATTTAGACCAGAGCAACAGCAGGGACTTTATCCCCGCCGTCTTGCTGTTACCAGCGATAGCTCACACCCAAGGTGCCACCGTAATCCTGGTAGCTGTTGGCTCCCATGGTGATCCCGCCTTCAAACCACAGCTGCATGTTGTAAGTACTAGGCGAATGCAGGCCTAATTTGACCTCAAACAGATCATCCAGGGAGTTGGATTCTACCCGCGTATCATTAAAGTTGACCGCGTTCTTGCCACTATTATGCCACCAGTTGGTGGCGAGATAGGCGGTAGTATAATCGTCTTGATCGCTGTACCAGCGAATGCCGACGCGTGAAGTAAAGTTTGGTGCATCGGCCTGATGAATATAGACGCCCGCCGGATCCTGATAATTATCGGCATCGAAGCGGTTATAAATAATCTGCAGCTGTGGCTCGATAATTAATTCGAGTGCCGAAAATGGCTGCATGGCATAGCCAGTTTCCAGCGAGGCGCTAAAGCTGGTGCTGTCATAATTCTGCTTGCCCTGGGCATAGGTCACGCTGTTGTTAAACCAGGCATATTGCAGCCAGGAATCGACATACGCCCCAGAATGCTTTTTCTTATCCTGATACCAGGTGCTGTAAGCGCCGATAGAATAGCCGTCGACTTTACCTTCGGATGAGAGGGTGGCGTTGTTAGCGCTGCTTTTGGCGTGGCCGTAGCCGGTCATCAGGCCTGCCGTCCACTCTTCTTTGTTGTTATCCAAGGCCAGCAAATCCCCGCCAAGCATAAAGACCTGACGATCCATATCGACGGGCAAGCCGTTATCGCCTGCGCTCAGATCCTTGCTGTGATAACCCGAAGCGCGCATCCAGAATTGACTGTCCCCTGGCGCGGTCTTTCTTTGGTGCAAGGTATGAGAAAATAACGTTGATGCGGCAACCTGATTCCCCAGATAAACCCCGGCGTCGGGCCGAGAACTATAATCGATGAGGGTATCCGTGCTCGCCATGGCTTGAGAGCCAATAAGATAAATTCCGGCTGTAATAAGTGCTTTGCTGTTTATTGCCACAATCCCAACTCCCTATGGAAATTTGCCGCAATAGTACCCAGATGAAACGATAATGTCATGAGAAAACAGGCGGGCTTTAGATTGACCGCAGGTGATATCGCTCGACCTATTTATTTGGTGGATATATTAGGCTCTATATATTCTCCAAACTTGCAGGTTTATGGTCGAAAGCAGTTATCAAATGTGACACGTTTGGCCCCTTCTCCCACAAGGAGAAGGAGCCACACGGGGCTTAACCTACTGATCTGCTGTTAAAACTACGCGCCATAACCCATCATTTTCAGCAACTGCTGTGCCTGCTGCACCGCTTCCTGGCGATGTGCGACTCCCAGTTTCTGATACAGATTACGGATATGGGTTTTGATGGTGGTGGCCGCCACGGCCAGTTCCCCGGCAATTTGATCGTTGCTGTAACCGGAGTAAATCAGGCCCAGCACCTGCCATTCACGTTGTGTCAGCGGGCTCGTGCGGATCAATTCTGGTACCTGCGGGTGAGTGAGCAGCTTATCGACGAAGTTCTCGTCAAAATGAGCGAACTTGTGCCGGTGATGCTGGTTGATATCGCGCAGAATGCGCTGGGCGCGATGTTGTTCCATCTCCGGCAGCGTATTGAGCTGGATCAGTTGACGCAGTTGCTGCGCCATGGCCTCTCCCTCGATCACAAAGTGGCTGATAAACCCGGTACGGTTGGCCAGCGAAAGTGACTCTATCAGCGCGCGCTGGGCATCCACTTTGCGGTCCATCTGCCAGTAGAGATGGTTACTGAGCAGCAGGTTACGGTTGAGATCGCTCACCAGCCGCAGGCGGCGGGCATTTTCGTTCAGCTCGTCCAACACCACTTCGGCTTCTTCGTACTGCCCAAGCAGGATCTGCACGCGGGCGATATTACGCCATTGCCCCTGCATAAAGTGGTTGTTGGCCATTCCCGGTTTTTCGGTATTGCGCAGCCAATTGGCCGCTGCGGTGGTATCCCCGGTCATCTGCCAGTGGATCACCCTGGGTTTATCGGCATTGGTCAGCCAGTCACGGTGATACTGCGAGCCATGCAGCAGGACTTCGCTGCGCAGCAGGTGAGCATTGGCATTATCCAGATCGCCACGCGCCAGCGAGCATTTCGCCAACATCGCCAGGCATTGCAACTGCTGCTGCGGCTGGTAGTTAGCCAACACCTTCAGCCCTTCACGTGCCGCTTCTTCGGCTTCGTCCAACCGTGACCACGACCAGAGCACCTGTGAGCGGATGCGCAGCAGGAATTCGTGCATCGGTAACTGCTCCAGATGCTGTTCACGCACCAGTTCAAAGGCCTTATCCTGCGTTTCATAGGCGGCTTGCAGGAACCCTTGCGCGATCAGAATTTCGCTCTGCTGCAACAGTGCCCACAGGGCATAGTGATAAGCCTGATGGCGGCGAGCCATCTGTTCGGTTTGCTGCATCATGGGCAACGCCCGTGCCAATTCCCCCTTGCAGTGGTGAACCTCACCGGTAACGGAGGTGGCCACAATGCGGCTGTAATAGCTGGATAGCGGCAGGAATTTCAGCGCCTCGGTGGCAAGGCGTTCGGCCTCTTCCGGTTTACCGGCGTTGATCGCCACCTGAGCACGCAGCGCGTCAAATTCAGCGTGCTGAGTCTGGTCAATGACGATCTTTTGCTGGAGCATGGCCTGTTCGGCGCGTTCCAGCTGGGTATTAACTTCGCTGTAACGGTGCTGGCTTTGTGCCAGCCAGGCTTGTAGCAGCGCCAGTTTCGGGTTCTGGATCAGCCGTTCGTACGGTAGGGCATTCAGACACTCTTCCAGCAAGGCCAGCTCGCTGTGATGGAACAACGACCAGGCATGTTGCAGCAGGATATCGCGCAACATGCTGACATCGCTGGCCGCCAACGCATGGTGAATGGCTTCCGCCGGGTATCCGAGCGCCAGCCAACCTTCCGCCGCCGCATGGTGCAGGCCTGGCAGTTCCAGCGCCAACTCCCACTGGCAACGCTGGCGCAGGAACGAGGCAAACAGCGGGTGGAAACAGAACCACTCGCCGGTGTCGTCCATACGGTGAATAAACAGGCCCTGGCGCTCAAGCTCTTCCAGGCGCTGCTGGCCGTTGTCTTCCCCGGTCAGGCGCACGATCAACGCGTCGTTCATCGAACGCAGTACCGAGCAGCGCAACAGGAACGCGCGGGCATCGGCATCGACGCGATCCAGCACTTCATCCACCAGATAGTCGGACAGGTGGCTGGCGTTCAGCCCGGCCAGACGTTTGGCAGATTGCTGAGCGGAAGAGGTGGATTGGCGGGCGGAGAGCGCGATTAGCTGCAAGGCGGTTGCCCAGCCCTCCACTTCGTCACACAGACGGCTGCTGTCATTGTGCTCCAGCGGGGAGGTTAGGCGGCAGTCAAAGAACTGTTTAGCCTCCTGATGATTAAAAGCCAATTGGCGCGTGCTCAGCTCTAACAGCTGATCGCGTACGCGAAGATTGGCGATCCCCAGGGGAGGCAGAGTGCGGGAAAGGATCAGCAGCGTCAGATTTTCTGGCTGGTGGCGCAGGAAGAAACGCATCGCTTCATGGATCTGGTCATTGGTGATCAGGTGATAATCGTCGATCACCAGGTATAGCGGCTGGTGCCAGTCGGACAGTTCGATAAACAGCTGGGCAAACAGCGCCGAAAGGTTGGCGTATTGGTGTTTCTGGCTTAATGCCTCGCTTTTCACGCAGTGCCCAGTGGTGGCCTGCTGCAGCGCGGCGATCAGATAGCTGGCGAAGCGCTCCGGCTGGTTGTCGCTCTCGTCCAGGGAGTACCACCCCAGATCCGATTTGCCCGCGGCCCATTGTGCCACCAGCGTGGTCTTACCGTAGCCTGCCGGGCAATTGACCAATGTCAGGCGATAGTTAGCCGCACCGGCCAGCTTCGCCAGCAGACGATCGCGTACCACGGTATTTTGCAGCCGTACCGGACGGCTCAGTTTTGATGGGATCAGCATAATATTCCAGGTGTAAAGTGCGGTTCCCGCCGCCGAAGGACTGCCCGAAGGAATTTATTTCACCGTGTTCCTGTCTCGGGACCGGGTTGAGTTAATTATTTTGTAGCTCGTAATTAATCCCCCTCTTTAACTTCGAACATCGTCAACGGTAATGCAACAAGCTTGCGCTTTGGCTTGAAGTTAAATTGCTATTGATCACACTTTTTTATGTTTGCCCCCGGTTCCGCTCTAACTGCGCTTTACATCGCGCCTGATTACCCTCAGAAATTACCTTGTTTTTCGGCTGTTAGTGGACAAGTACAAAACTTCATCAGCTATCATAACTGTGCTAACGTCCTGAGGTTTGCCGTCGATTTTATGCTCACCGGTGATATCGATGGGCTTTCTTACCGTACGCAAGGGGGCTTAAAAGTGCCTGAGATCACAGTTTCAGCTACGCCCCAATCCTCCTCCCCAGCTAACCCCCAGGCGGGATGATGCCATTGCGGGTTCTCCCCGGCACGATAGTGAAAAAATTGGCCCATTTACTACCCAATGGAACTCAAGTTGCCGCTTGAAAGACGACGGGTACACCGGATAGAGAGTTTTACCTATGTCACAGCCTATGCTCAAAAAGGACGTTTTTCTGGCTGCACTGACTCGTCAGTGGCAGCGTTTTGGCCTCAGCTCCGCACAGCAGATGACTCAGCATCAATGGTGGGAGGCCGTAAGTGCCGCTCTCGCCGAACAGCTGGCCGCGCAGCCTGCGCCGCGTAAAAGCAGCAAGTCGTTGCGCCATGTAAACTACATCTCGATGGAATTCCTGATTGGCCGCTTGACGGCCAACAACCTGATCAACCTTGGCTGGTATGACACCGTTGAGGCGGCGTTGGCAGAGCAGGACGTCAAGCTGGCCGATCTGTTGGAGCAGGAAACCGATCCGGCGTTGGGTAACGGTGGCCTGGGGCGTTTAGCCGCCTGTTTCCTGGACTCGATGGCCACGGTGGAGCAACCGGCTACCGGCTATGGGCTGAACTATCAATACGGGCTGTTCCGTCAGTCGTTCAAAGAGGGCCATCAGCAAGAGGCACCGGATAACTGGCAGCGCGAGAGCTACCCGTGGTTCCGCCATAATGCGGCGTTGGCCGTGGATGTCGGGATCGGTGGCAAAGTAGAGAAGTTGGCCGATGGCCGTGAGCTGTGGCGCCCGGCGTTTACCCTGCGTGGGGAAGCTTGGGATCTGCCGGTGCTGGGCTTCCGTAACGGGGTCACCCAGCCGCTGCGCCTGTGGCAGGCAACGCATAGTCATCCATTCGATCTGGGGGATTTCAACGACGGCAAATTCCTGCAGGCGGAAAAGCAGGGTGTAGAAGCCGCCAAGCTGACCAAAGTGCTCTATCCGAATGACAACCATCAGGCTGGCAAACGCCTGCGCCTGATGCAGCAGTATTTCCAGTGTGCCTGCTCGGTGGCCGATATTCTGCGTAAACACCATCTGGCCGGGCGCAAGATTGAAGAGTTGCCGAAGTACGAAGTGATCCAACTCAACGACACCCACCCAACCATCGCCATTCCAGAGCTGCTGCGTATTCTGCTCGATGAGCACCAACTGGATTGGGATGCGGCCTGGGCGATCACCAGCAAGACCTTTGCCTATACCAACCACACCCTGATGCCGGAAGCCCTGGAGTGCTGGGATGAGAAACTGGTCCGCAGCCTGCTGCCGCGCCACTTCTCTATCATCAAGCAGATCAACGCCAACTTTAAGCGGTTGGTAGACCAACACTGGCCGGGCGATGAGGCGGTGTGGGCCAAGCTGGCAGTGCACCACAACAAGCAGGTGCGCATGGCCAACCTGTGCGTGGTCAGCGGCTTTGCGGTGAACGGTGTGGCCCAGTTGCACTCGGACCTGGTGGTAAAAGATCTGTTCCCGGAATATCACCAGCTGTGGCCGAACAAATTCCACAACGTCACCAACGGCATTACGCCGCGCCGCTGGCTCAAGCAGTGTAACCCGGCATTGTCAGGCCTGATCGATACCACCCTGAAAGTGGAGTGGGCCAACGATCTTGATGCACTGAAGGGGCTGGAAAAATATGCCGAAGATGCCGCTTTCCGCGAGAAGTACCAGCAGATCAAGCGTGATAACAAGGTGGTCCTCGCCAACTACGTGCACAGCGTAATGGGGCTGACGCTTAATCCAGACGCGATCTTCGACGTGCAGATCAAACGCCTGCACGAGTACAAGCGCCAGCATCTGAACCTGCTGCATATTCTTTCGCTGTATCGCCAACTGCGGGATAACCCGGATCTGGACATCGTGCCACGCGTATTCCTGTTTGGTGCCAAAGCTGCGCCGGGCTATTACCTGGCGAAGAACATCATCTATGCGATCAATCAGGCCGCAGAGAAGATCAATAACGATCCGATCGTCAAAGATCGCCTGAAAGTGGCCTTCATCCCTGATTACCGCGTTTCCGTCGCTGAACTGATGATCCCGGCGGCGGACATTTCCGAGCAGATCTCCACCGCCGGTAAAGAAGCGTCGGGTACCGGGAATATGAAGCTGGCGCTGAACGGCGCACTGACCGTTGGCACGCTGGACGGAGCCAACGTCGAGATCGCCGAGCAGGTCGGCGAGGACAACATCTTTATTTTCGGCAACACCGTGGAGCAGGTCAAAGCGCTGTTGGCCAAGGGTTATGACCCGCTGAGCTATCGCAAGAAAGACAAGCACCTGAAGGCAATCCTGGACGAACTGGCCAGCGGCGCATTCAGTCACGGTGACAAGCACGCTTTCGATATGATGCTGCACAGCCTGTTGGAAGGTGGCGATCCGTATCTGGTGCTGGCGGACTTTGCTTCCTACTGCGAAGCTCAACGGCAGGTAGACAAACTGTATCGTGACCGCGACGAATGGACGCGCCGCACTATCCTTAACACCGCGCGCGTAGGCATGTTCAGCTCGGATCGTTCGATCCGTGACTATCAGCAACGCATTTGGCAAGCCAAGCGTTAAGGAGTGCGAATGAGTAAAGGTATCGATCAGGTAGCAGCCCAGGCTGGGATTGCTGCCGATTACATCAATGCCCACGGCCAACGCCAGGCGATTTCGCCGGAAACCAAACGCAAGCTGTTGGCGGCGATGAACCCGGCGTCGTTGCAGCCGTCAGTGGCTCCCTTGCCGCTGGTTAAAGTCTTTTATCATGGCAACCCGGTGGCGCTGCCGCTGGGGGGAGATGGCGAGTTTCATTGGGTATTGTTGCGTGAGGATGGTAGCCAGCAAGAAGGCCGTGCCAGTGCGCATAAAACCCTGACCCTGCCGGGCAAGTTACCGCTGGGTTATCACCAGCTCACGTTGTCACAGGGGGAGCAGCAATGGGCCTGCCGGCTGATTGTCGCCCCCAAGCGTTGCTACGAACCGGATGCATTGTTGACCGGCAAGAAGCTGTGGGGGGCCTGCGTACAGCTCTACACGCTGTGTTCCGAGCGTAACTGGGGGATTGGCGACTTTGGCGATCTGCGGGCGATGGTCGGTGAGGTGGGTGAACGC
The DNA here is from genome assembly GCF_055790865.1 of Serratia sp. K1WW1. Taxonomy (NCBI): domain Bacteria; kingdom Pseudomonadati; phylum Pseudomonadota; class Gammaproteobacteria; order Enterobacterales; family Yersiniaceae; genus Serratia; species Serratia sp. K1WW1. The sequence goes on along the minus strand of NZ_CM147697.1, from coordinate 5,632,036 downwards.
GGCGGCGCCTTTATCGGGCTCAACCCGATCCACGCGCTGTATCCGGCCAGCCCGGAAAGCGCCAGCCCTTATAGCCCGTCTTCGCGCCGCTGGTTGAACGTGGTGTATATCGACGTCAACGTGGTGGAGGATTTCCAGCTCAGCCAGGCCGCGCAAAAATGGTGGCAGAAGGCTGCGACGCAGAAGCTGTTGGCCAAGGCGCGTAGTAGTGAGCTGGTGGACTACAGCACGGTAACGCAGTTGAAGCTGGCGGCGTTGAAGCTGGCTTTCCCGCATTTCCAGGCCCGCAAGCCGCAGGATGCGCTGAAGCAGGAATTTGAGCGCTTCGTCGGCGAAGGGGGCAGCAGCCTGTATCAGCAGGCAACGTTCGACGCGTTACATGCCCATCTCAGTGCCAAAGATAGCACTATGTGGGGATGGCCAGCCTGGCCGGAAGAGTATCAGCAGGGCAACAGCCCGGCAGTGGAAACCTTCTGTAAGCAGCATGAGGATGAGATTACCTTCTATCTGTGGCTGCAATGGTTGGCGGCCAGCCAGTTTGCCGAGTGCTTCGGCCAAAGCCAGCAGTGCCAGATGCCAATTGGCCTGTACCGCGATCTGGCGGTCGGGGTGGCAGAGGGCGGGGCGGAAACCTGGTGTGAACGCGAGCTGTATTGCATGCAAGCTTCGGTGGGTGCTCCGCCGGATATTCTCGGGCCGCTGGGGCAAAACTGGGGCCTGCCGCCGATGGATCCGCATGTGATGGTGGCGCGGGGGTATCAGCCGTTTATCGATTTGCTGCGGGCCAATATGACCAGCTGTGGCGCCTTGCGTATCGATCACGTGATGGCGATGCTGCGTTTATGGTGGATCCCTTATGGTGAAACGGCCGATCACGGTGCCTATGTGAAATACCCGGTTGACGATCTGCTGGCGCTGTTGGCCCTGGAGAGTCAGCGCCATCGTTGCATGGTGATTGGGGAGGATTTAGGGACCGTGCCGGTGGAAATCGTCGGCAAACTGCGTGATAGCGGCGTCTATTCCTACAAGGTACTGTATTTCGAGCACGATGCGGAGAAGCAGTTCCGTGCGCCGCAGTCTTATCCGGTGCAGGCAATGGCGACCATTACCACCCACGATCTGCCAACGCTGCGTGGCTATTGGCAAAGCGGCGATCTGACCCTCGGTAATCAACTGGGGTTATACCCGGATGCGGAAGTGCTCAAAGAGCTGTTTGCCGATCGTGAACGGGCCAAGCAGGGGCTACTGGACGGGCTACATCGCTATGGCTGCGTACCGCAAAAGGTCGGCAAGAAAGCCTCGTTGTTGAACATGAGCCCGTTGCTGAACCGGGGTCTGCAACGCTATGTGGCTGACAGCGCCAGCGCCTTGCTGGGCCTGCAACCGGAGGACTGGCTGGATATGGCGGAACCGGTCAATATTCCTGGCACCAGCGATCAGTACCCGAACTGGCGGCGCAAGCTGAGCCAGACCTTGGAAGCGATGTTTGACGATGTTGAGGTCAACCGTTTATTGAAGGATTTGGATAAGCGACGCAGAAAGGTTTCGGTAGGTTAAATGCATCGGGGGCGGTTTACCGACCCCGATGGAGATAGGCAGGGCGCAAAACGGAATTGCGCCCTGATAGTTATCAGTAGTAGGAGTGCTCGCCGCGCTGGTGCTCGGTGAGATCGCGCACGCCTTTCAGTTCCGGGAACTTTTGCAGCAGCTCTTTCTCGATCCCTTCCTTCAGCGTGACGTCGACCATTGAACAACCGTTGCAACCGCCGCCGAACTGCAGGATGGCCAGCGCGTCGTCGGTGATTTCCATCAGCGTCACACGGCCACCGTGGCCAGCCAACTGCGGGTTGATCTGCGATTGCAGCACGTATTCTACGCGCTCCATCAGTGGCGCATTGTCGTCCACTTTGCGCATTTTGGCGTTCGGCGCTTTCAGCGTCAGCTGTGAGCCGAGCTGATCGGTGACGAAGTCGATTTCGGCGTCGTCCAGATAAGGCGCGCTCAGCTCATCGACGTAAGCGGACAGCTTTTCGAACTTGAGTTCGGTATCTGTCGCTTCCACCGCGTCTGGCGGGCAATAAGAGACACCGCATTCGGCCGTCGGCGTACCCGGATTGATCACGAATACGCGGATTTGGGTGCCTTCTTCTTGGCTTGCCAACAGCTTGGCAAAGTGTTCCTGTGCAGCATCTGTTATACGGATCATAGCATTAGCTCAATAGTTGACTTCTATAGTAGGTTATAATACGCCCATTGCCGTGGTACTACAACGTGCGGCAAACGCACCAAATCTGCAATGATGCGACGCCCTGCTTCTGTAACAGTGTAGCGATTTCCGCCATGGTGCTGCCAGTGGTAACCACATCATCCAGCAGCGCCACATGTTTTCCTGCCAGGTTCTCATCACAACGGAAAGCCCCACGCAGATTACGCCGCCGCAGGCGCGCTATCAATTGCTGTTGTGGCGCGGTTGCCCTGATGCGGCGTAATGCCGCAGGGCGATATTCGCAGCCCAACCAGCGGGCCAGTGGCAGGGCCAACAGCTCGCTTTGGTTATAGCCGCGCCGCCAGCAGCGTTTATCCTGCAAGGGTACCGCTAAAATCACCTCCGGTCTGTTCAGATGTTGCTCTCGGTGCGCCCGCAGCCAATGCAGCAGGATCAAACGAGCCAGAGTGGGAGCCAGTGCGGGTGTCTGCTGGAATTTGAAATTTTTCACCAGGGTGCTGATGGGCGGGCGATAATCCGAAACAAATACCAAGGCTTGCCAAGGGGGCGCCTTTTGCAGACATCGTCCGCAAGGCTGATGGGGATCGCCACTGGGCAAACCGCAAACCGGGCAGCAACAAGGTTTGGCAGGCAACGTCCGCAGGCAGTAGCTGCAGATGCCCTGTTGCATCAGCCGTAATGGTTGCCGGCATAGCCAACAGCGGCTGTGGATTGGTAGCATAGTCACCTCCGTTTTAGCAGGACAATAACTGATGACTGAGCTGTATTGGAAAACACTGGGCGAGGGCGATCGCGATCTTGTGCTGCTGCACGGATGGGGATTGAATGCCGAGGTCTGGGGTTGCACGCTGGAGCGATTGGCTCCGCATTTTCGCCTACATCTGGTGGACTTGCCTGGCTATGGCCGCAGCCAGGGCTATGGGGCCGTCTCGTTAACGGAGATGGCGGAGATACTGCTGGCCGCCGCACCCAAGCAGGCTTATTGGTTGGGGTGGTCCCTTGGTGGGCTGGTAGCCGGGCAGATTGCCCTTATGCAGCCTGAGCGGGTAACCGGGCTGATCACCGTGGCTTCTTCGCCCTGCTTTACGGCGCACGACCCGTGGCCGGGGATCCGCCCGGAGGTGCTCAGTGGCTTCCAGCAGCAGCTCAGCCATGATTTCCAGCGCACCGTGGAACGCTTTCTGGCACTGCAAACGCTGGGCACGGAAAGCGCTCGTCAGGATGCGCGCCAGTTGAAAACCGTAGTGCTCAATCAGCCGATGCCGGGCGTTGAGGTGCTTAACGGGGGCCTTGAGATGCTACGTACGGTGGATCAACGCCAATCATTGGCGGCACTGACGATGCCGGTACTGCGTATTTATGGCTACCTTGACGGACTGGTGCCGCGCAAAGTGGCTAGCCTGCTGGATGAATTGTGGCCAAACTCCACCTCGGAGGTGATCGCCAAAGCGGCCCATGCGCCGTTTATCTCTCACCCCGAAGCATTCGCTAACATTATTAATCAATTTGTTGCAACCGAGTAATGGCGCGGTCTGGCGGCGATATCTCATTGATTACAGATTATAAACGCACAAAATGGCGGTAAATTTTTAACCATTAAGTGGATAAAAACTAAACCTGTTCGATACTTGAAGGGGTAAATGCGTGGCTACAAGGTGAATATAGGCTTATCAATCTTCACTTTGGCGATTTGTTTCTGGGCAGAGGGAGCTTCGTCAAGGAAAGCAACGAAGCTGTTAGACGTCGCGGTAGCCAAGCTCGATGACGCATTTGTTGTTAGTCGCTTTCATAAAACCAATTTATCCATTGAGAGGTATTGTCATGAAATCATTGAAGATGATCGTTGCGGCGTTGATTGTAGGTTCAGTGTCTTTCGGTTCGATGGCTGCAACCTTGCTAACCAAGGACGAGCTGGATAAGAACCCAGGCAAGTATGAGAAAATTGGCACCGTGTCTTCAACTGCACAGGCCACCGATCCGATGGACTTGAAAGATGAATTGTCCAAACTGGCCGATGAGAAAGGGGGCCAATACTATGTCGTGCTGGCTGCCCGTGAGCACGGCAAGTTCAGCGCCGTAGCCGACGTGTATAAAGACAAGCAATAATCTTCAAGTGAGGGGGTGCAGGCAAACTATTGCGCCCCTGTATTCACCCCTTCAAACGATAAATCACCGTGTTACAAGCCAGCCCTTCTGGGCAACTCTTACAACTGCCGCTCAGGCATTCGCTGCTATCGAGCTCAATACGTTCAACTTTCCCCATCGCGGTCAAACGTTGCAGCATTGCCTCAACCAATGGCAAGGGCGTTGCCAACTGCTGACTCAGCTGTTGCGCCTGAGCGCCGCCCTGTAGGGCAAGCGCATCACGGAGTTGCAGCAGGCTGGCCATTAGTGGCAGTCACCAGAACTTTGACAACAGGATGCCGAAGTGGCGCTACGCAAACGGATCGTTACGCGGCTCCTTGCCTTGCGCAAGCCCAATAGCACCAGAGCATTGAACAGCAGCACGATCAGGATCGCCGTCGCGCTGTATTGCGGATGTTGGCTGAAGGTCGCGAACTGATAGAACAGCGTTGCCAGCGAATAGGCCACGTTCAGCCCCCACAGGATGGAGAAGGTCATCCAACCCCGGCTGGACTCACGTGCAATAGCGCCCATCACCGAAACGCAGGGAACGTACAGCAACACGAAAATCAGATAGCTGTAGGCAGAGATTGAAGTGCCAAATTTGCTACTCATGACGCCCATTGAGCCCACGCCCATCTCACCATCACCCTTGCTGGCTTCGATAGGGTTGGAGAGTACGCTCAGGCTGAAGGTGCTCTTCAGGCCCTGCCAGGTTTCATTGGCGGCGGCGCCGAGTTCATCAAGCAGGTTGAAGTTGGCTGCATCGAAGTGCTCATTGGTGATGTTCTCTGCGGTGTACAGCGTGTTGAGCGTCCCAACCACCACTTCTTTGGCCATCGCCCCGGTTACCAGCCCGACGGTTGCTTGCCAGTTATCATTATGTACGCCCATTGGCTGCAATAAAGGCGTCAGCACTTTGGAAACCGAGGCCAGTGCTGAATCATTGATGCTGTCTACCGGCTGCCCGCTGAACGAGAAGCTGTTCAAGCCGCCAATAAAGATGCTGGCAATCACGATCACTTTCCCGGCGCGCAGCACAAAACCTTTCAGGCGTTGCCAGGTTTGCAGCAGCAGGCTTTTCAGATGCGGCACGTGATAAACCGGCAGCTCCATCACGAACGGCGATGCTTCGCCGCGCATGATGGTGTATTTCAGCACCAGGCCGGTGAGGATCGCCACCACGATACCGAGCATATACAGTGAGAACACCACGCCCGCGCCGTCCTGGCCGAAGAAGGCCGCGGCAAATACGGCAAAGATTGCCAAACGCGCGCCGCAGGACATAAAGGGGGCCATCATGATGGTGATCAGGCGTTCACGTGGGGCATCCAAGGTGCGTGCGCCCATAATGGACGGCACGTTACAGCCAAAGCCGACGATCAGCGGCACAAAGGATTTACCCGGCAGCCCGAGCGCCTGCATCAGGCGGTCCATCACAAATGCCGCTCGCGCCATATAGCCGGAGTCTTCCAGGAATGACAGGAACAGATACATCATGCCGATCTGGGGAACCAGCGGCAGCACGGTATTGATACCGCCGCCCACGCCCTGCGCCAGAAAGACGGTCAGCCACTGCGGGAAATGCAGGGTATAACCGACCCACTGGATGCCCTGGATAAAGATGGCCGCCGAACCGAGATCGAAGATTGGTTGCAGTGCGCCACCGATGTTGATCGCCAATACGAACATGATGTACATCACCAGCAGGAAGATCGGCACCCCCAGCCAGCGGTTGAGGATCACCCGATCCAGTACCTCCGTCAGGCGGTTTGGCAACGCCAGCTTGGAGTTGCTGACCGCATCGCAGATAGTGGCGATCGACTGGTAGCGAGCATCGGCAATTACCAGCGCGGGATCTTCCTGCTGCTGCTGTTGCAGCGCTTGCCTGGAATGAGCCAGCAGATCGGTGGCGTTCCCGGCTAACTGATGGCTGTAGATGTCGCCCTCCAGCATTTGCAGCGCCAGCCAGCGGCGTTGTTCGGTGGGCAGTTGTTGAGGCATGGCCTCGGTCAGCGTAGCGATTTCGTCTAGCAGCAGCGGCGGATAGGCCACCAGCGCTTTTAACTCATTGAAGCGGTGATTGTCGATGGTCTGTTTCAGCAGGCCAATGCCGTCGGCCTTGGTAGAAACCATGGATACCACCGGGCAGCCAAGGCGCTCGGCCAGGGCGGCGACATCGATCTCAATATTCTGGCTCTTGGCAATATCTTGCATGTTCAAGGCCACGATGCACGGAATACCCAGCTCCAGCAGTTGCAGCGTCAGGTAGAGGTTGCGTTCCAGGTTAGAGGCATCGACCACGTTGATCAGCATATCCGCATCGCCGCTCAGGATGTAGTGACAGGCGATCTGCTCATCCAACGAGGTTTGTTCGGAGATAGTGGTGAGCGAGTAGGTGCCAGGTAAATCCACCAGCGTGACCTGCGACTGCGGCGTCGTAAACTGGCCCTCTTTACGTTCAACCGTCACCCCGGCCCAGTTACCGACCCGCTGGCGCGCCCCGGTGAGCTGGTTGAACAGCGTCGTCTTGCCCGAGTTCGGGTTACCGATTAAGCCAATAGTGATTTTTTTCATAAACCAACTTGATATCAGTGAATTAAGTATCGGCCGCGTTTGCACACGGCAACTGCCTGAGGCGGGGACAGCGCGTTACGGTTGGCTATCTAGCAGGATCAGGTCTAAATCTTTTTTCCGCAGTACCAGGCTAACGCGGCGAGTTTTTATTTCTATCGGGTCGCCTAGCGGTGCCACGCGCACTACGTCAAACTGCGAGCCGGGCAGCATGCCAAGCGACAGTAATTTCTGGCGGTAGGCCGGGCTAATCTCGCTGGAGAAGCCAGTGATTTTATAGGTATGTTTAGGAAGCAGCTGCATATTGCCTTCTCAATGCGTTGAGCATTCCCACAGGAATGCCACCTTCAGAACATTTGCTGCCCAGACAACCTGCGAAAAGGTGTATGGGGCCAAGAGCGCCGAACCATAAAGCGCAGCAAGGAATACGCAGAATCATAGTGATAACAATTATCGTATTCAATACAGAATATGTGGGTAATTGTAAGTGTCGTCACATTTGAGCTAAGACGGTTTGCTTGCATTAGTTTTAGCACTAAGCCAAACGCTCTGCAAATGAGCGCAACAGGTTAATTAAGTTGCAAATTTGTGCATCTTCTTGCGGTGATGAAACAGTTGTAGCTCTATTGGCGTGGCTGAAAGTTTTATGGCGCAGATCTGGCAACATCGCCTGCTGTAAATGAGAGGGGTAAGTATTTGTGTTTACGGCACAATCGACGGACTGAAAAGGTGGTGTTAATAAGGGTGTTAACAACGGAGCATTTTTACCGGAGTGCGGGCTTTAAGCGATAGCTCGAAACCGGGTGGCAAAATAATCGCCATTTTATTGCGGTAGGTCAAAATTGTCGGGGGTGGCGCTACCGGTGGCGCAAGAAAAGATGAGAGCCAGGGGAACGAGCAACTGGCTAAATTTTTCAACTAAAGTAGAACATGGCTTTCGAGCAAAAAAATTCCATGGCGATGAGCTATGTAATACCATCATGTTAATATCTAACGATAATAAAACCCCCCATCATGGACTAGGTTGCTGCGCTTAATACGGCTGTACTGGCAGCATCAGGCGCAGCAAGCATCCTTCTCTACGAGGTCAGGACGATGTTACAGCAGCATGACGCTACCCCGGCAATCGGCATCGATTTAGGCACCACCAATAGCCTCATCAGTGTCTGGCAAGACGGGGAGTCGCGCTTAATCCCCAATGCGCTCAATGAATTTCTTACCCCCTCGGTCGTCAGCATTGATGAAGACGGGGCAATATTGGTTGGCCGCTCTGCGTTATCTCGCCTGACGACCCACCCGCAAAAGACGGCAGCGCTGTTTAAACGTTACATGGGCAGCAAGAAGAAATTCAAACTGGACCAGCAGACGTTTGACGCCCCAGAGCTATCGGCCATCGTGCTGAAATCGCTGAAATCAGACGCAGAGAGTTTTCTTGGCCAGCCGATCCGCGACGTTGTGATTTCGGTCCCTGCCTATTTTAGCGATGAGCAACGTAAGCAGACCCGTTTTGCCGCCGAGCTGGCCGGTTTAAATGCGGTGCGGCTGATTAATGAACCGACTGCGGCTTCGATGGCTTATGGCCTGCACACCCAGGGGGTTGGCCGTACTTTGGTGTTTGATCTGGGCGGGGGCACTTTTGACGTCACGGTATTGGAATATGATCTGCCGCTGATTGAGGTGCACGCTTCGGCGGGGGATAACTATCTTGGCGGTGAAGATTTTACCCAGGCAATCATTAAAGCCTGTCTCAACGAATGGCAACTGAACGACTCACAGATCGCGCTCCATGATATGGCACGGTTGTATGATTGCGTCGAGCAGTGGAAATGCCAGCTCAATCAGCAACAGGGCTCGCATCAGCTGCGTTGGCAGTGGCAGGATCGGCAATGGGAAATAGAGCTGGATGAACGTAAAGCAGGGGAGATCTGGCTTCCGCTGCTGAATCGCCTGCGCGCACCGATTGAGCAGGTGCTGCACGATGCGCGTTTGCAACCGCAGCAGATGGATCATCTGGTATTGGTCGGCGGAGCCACGAAGCTGAACACCATCCAAAAACTGGTGGTGAAGCTATTCGGTCAGTTGCCGCATCAGCACCTCGATCCCAGAACCATCGTAGCGCTGGGGGCCGCAGTTCATGCCGCCTGCCGCCTGCGCGATCAGAATATCGACGAAGTGATCCTGACGGATGTCTGCCCCTATACGCTGGGCATCGCTACCTCGAATGCGGATCGGCATGGGATTTTCTCACCGATTCTGGAACGTAATACCGTGGTCCCGACTTCACGGGTGGAAAGCTTCACCACGACGCATGTGGAGCAAAAGGCGATCCGGATAGCGATCTATCAGGGGGAAAGCCCACATGTTGACAACAATATTCTGGTGGATGAGTTTACCGTGCCGGTAAAGCCTAACGGCCATATTCAATCACTGGACGTTCGTTTCAGTTACGATATCAATGGGCTGCTAGAGGTTGATGTCCATTTGCCAGACAGCGGTGATTCCTTCTCAAAAGTGATCGACCACAGCCCCATTGGCCTGAGCCCAGAACAGCGAAAGCAAAGTCAGCAGCGTTTGCAGGAGTTAAAAGTGCATCCGCGCGATACGCTGTCCAACCGTACCTTGCAGGCTCGGCTGGAAAAAGCCTGGGCGCAGTCACTGGGTGATGAGCGTATGCAGATCGGTTTGTGGCTACAGGAGTTTGAAGCGGTGCTGGTTAGCCAGCAGGAGCAAAAAATCCAGCCCATACGCCTGCGGCTGGAACGTTTTCTGGATGAGATGAGTTTCTGATCGTCCACTGCCCCCATAAAACGTTGGGGGCAGTTCCTCACGCCACAATCCTCAGCGCTTTTCTCCTGGCTGCGGGCCATATTGGTTCGCGTGCTTCACGCCGGGTATCAGCAGATACAGCAGGATCAGATAGGGCATGCATATCAGCAACACAGCTTCAAAGACCGGGTATTTACGGTTTAAATCATGGCTGCGCCGCAGCAGTGCGCTGAACGTATTGAGCAGTAGTAACCCGATAATGACCCAGGCCGAAAGCACGTTGATGAGCAGTAGGTAAACCGCAACCATCACCAGCGGTACTAGCGTCAGCTGAGCCAGCAGGCCCAGGCGGTTGATGCGTCGGTCAAATTGCCAGAACTGCCAGAAGCGAGTATCTGGCCTTTGCTCCTTCGCTCGTTGCTTTTCAATGACGCGCTGATCCGATAGCTGTACTAAGAGCCCGGCATTCAATCGCAGAATGGGGGACAGACTGCTATCTGTCAGGCAGACCATCAACTGTTGACGTTCCTCTTGTTCCAACTTATCCCAATCGTAGTCATACAGGCGATAGCCAACCTGAGCTATTTTTGTCAGTAATGAGTCCCGGGCAAACAGCGTTGAGTTCCCCAAGGCTTTGGGCTTTTTACCGTTAAGCAATGCCTGCTGCAGGTCAGTTTCCCCCTGATTGCCGCAGTCTAACCGTTCAAGCACCTCCCGGCTTTTGTCCTGTATTTGCTGGTCGCCATGGCGTAGTAAAAAGGCGTGAAGCAAGGCTTGCTCGGCCATCGGAGGCTGTTCTATCTCCTCGGGCCAACTGGCAACACGATGATAGAAATGATCGACTTTGGTGCAGTTGCACAGCTCTGGCTGGCTTTCCACGCGGAGTAAAAACTGGCTGATAGATACGGGTAACTCCAACCAGCAAAGGAAGTGCAGACGGTTGTCCAACCGCAGTTGTTGCTCAAGCTGCCAGACCAGGTCACCTTTTGCCGGGTCGAGTTGCCGGATTAACGGATACAGTGCGTAGACGGGATGCTGTTCACTGAGCGTTAAGTGGTTTATCTGCCGGACAGTATCGATATGCCCGGCCGCCCCGTTGAGTAATAGCACCAGTAAACAGGTTTGCCGGTATTGATCCCAGGAAGCGGTAGCATCGTTAAACGGTGGGATCTCAATCTGGTCCACTGCAACTAAATAATTCAGCCAGTCATTGAGATTGCCAAGCTGTGCACTAAACGCTGGCTCCTGATACAAGCGGTTCAATCGTGCTGGTGACAGGTAACGCCATTGGCGCAGCCAGAAGACGGCTTGATGCCAGCCAGCGGAGCCTGCATCGGTATATCTCTCTGGCAGTTCGTGGTCGATTGGGCCATCCAGCCACTGAATGAAGTTGGCAATGATGCTCGAATCATTCAACCATGCCAGCCGCTGTGCCGCCTGAGATTGCAGCCCTTGCAGGATCAGGGCCTGTAGGGGATCGGCCGGTGTGGGCTGGTCAATAATTTGCTGCAACAGGCCTTCATTACCCAAGGTTAGCATGCAGGCGTGGCGGTACAGTAATCGCAGGGGATCGGAACCCTCATCAAGCACTAGCTGGTCATACATCACACCGACATGGCCGTTACCGGATTTCCAATGGATATAGGCCTGGGCAATCGGCACTGCCGCCCAGTTAAACTGCGCGGCCTCGCCCCAACGCACCAAGGTCTGTATCGTTTGGGTCGGGGTCAGGAAATCCTGCATCTCATCCTCTGCCGCTATCCCTGCCGCCGCAGGGTAAACCGGCCGATCAAAAGCCTGGATCAACAGTGGTAGGTAAGCCGGATGCTGTTCACGGCACCAATCCAATAGTCCTTGCTCGGCCTGCGCATGTTGCTCTAACCGATATAGCCGTAGCCAATAATCAAACGCTCGCTGATTATCTTGCAGCAAAGCACAATGTCGTGCAGCCAGGTATAACCAATCGCTATTCTCTGCGTCCAGTTCCAGCTGTGCCAAACAGTGATCCCGCAACGTTTCGCTGGGAACTTCCGCCAGGCTGTACCATTGCGCCAACTGTTTCATTAGCCGTGGGCAATCAGGCCAGTAAATCACTGATGGATTACTCAGCAGTAAACGCAGCATCCATTCTGGCTCATTCCAGTGCAGATGATACGCATGGCGGAAGAAGGCAACGGTTTCTACTTGAGCAGGCAGGCTGATTGACGACAGTGTGGAAAGATCGAAGATATCGGCGCGTGCGATATAGTCTAAATAATCATCCATCCTGGCCGCGTCATCCTGCTCCAGTTCGTTCAGGCGATGCCGCCAGTTTAAACGTTCCGCTAATAACCTAACGCAGTCGGTGGAGATACATGCTGAGTGGTAAACCCGATCGAGCAGATGCCAGCGCAGCCGATCAATGAGCGCAATATCGTACTGATCCAGCTGAGCGATATAGCGATGCCAGCTTTGTGGCTGATAACGCGTTTCTGGGGTATTCAACAGAGCGTCGAATTGGGCCAGCATGCTCTCGAATAATGGTTCTGCAGCGGATGGCGGCGGCTCGGGGGCCTGCTCGAGTTGAGTTGTTCCCTCATCATGAGGACCGTCATCTTCAGCACTGTGTGCAGAACGCAGCATAAACGGGGTCTCGGCCAGTTTTCGCGCGTGTTCAAAAGCCTGACGTAATAGCTGAAAACCGCTCGGGTCATTTTCAGGATGATGGTCGGGGAGCTTACTGCGATAGGCGGCACGAATGGCTTGTTGATCTTCGGTTGGCTCAATGCCTAATATTTGCCAGCAACGTTGATTCATGACCAATCAACCTCTTCCAGGGACGCCGGTTTCTCTATTTCATGGCAGTCAATGTGCCAGGCCAGATGTTTTAAGGGGCTATCTGCGTGGCAATAGAGGTGTTGTTGCATCTGAATATAGTTTTCCGTTCCACTGTAATGGCAAAAAGCATATTGCTGTTGCTCAGGGGTCTCCTGATTTAATGATTGCCAATAGGCTCGGCCAACGAAAAACGCGGCGTAATAGCTTTCCCAATTCGCGTAATAGTGGCGGGCACGCAATGCTAGTCGAGTATGGAACCACAGATTTTCCTCAGCGGTAAACCAGCCATGGAGCTGAGCAACGCGACAAAGAAAACTCAGCCGCCCCAGATCCCAGGAACGGATCCCTCCATCACCACAAATAACTGCCGTATCAGCGACTATTTGCATCAACACCTGTTCTTCAACTGACTGCTGTTCCACATGCTCCTGCCATTGCGTCGGGCTGAGACGATGCCAGAGAGAATAGTAGTGTGCCAGCTCTCTCGCATGCCCTGCATCCACCATGCGTAATATCATATTGATTACACCGGAACGTGAGGTGATCCCCCAGCTTTCTTTTAAATCGAAAGTGGTGTCGAAGGGATAATATTTTGGCGAGTCAAAGGTGCAGCCGGTATGAGCATTTATCGCGACCATGGGGGCTGAAAGAGCCATTAGCCATTGCTGATATTGTTGTTCCATCAATCAAGTTCCAATAAATCCCTGTTTTATACCGGCATCAGCGGCCTGCCGATTAAGTCAGGTAGGGGCCCGAGCGGAGAGACGATCTATAAGCCGGCGATGTCTCTTGAACAGGAGGTTTGTCCAAGAGACAGCCGAAGGAGGGGATAAGGGTTTATCCCCTCAGCTTATTATTTCTTACCAAACGCCGCGGCCAGCGCATCACCCATGGCGCTGTTACCTGCCGGGGTGCTGTTGCGTGGCTTAGGCTTATTGGCCGCCGGGCGCGAAGTCTTATCGCGTGCTGGAGCATTGTTATTGCCCCCGCCACGGCGTGCGGAACCTTCGCCCGGTTGCTCATCCAGACGCATGCTCAGCGCGATACGCTTACGCTGCAAATCAACCTCCATCACCTTCACCTTGACGATATCGCCGGCTTTCACCACGGTATGCGGATCTTCAACGAACTTGTCCGCCAGTGACGAGATGTGCACCAGGCCATCCTGATGGACGCCGATATCAACAAAGGCACCAAAGTTGGTGACGTTGGTGACCGAACCTTCCAGGATCATGCCCACCTGCAGGTCGTTGAGGGTTTCCACCCCTTCGGCGAAGGTAGCCGTTTTGAATTCCGGGCGTGGGTCGCGGCCCGGTTTTTCCAGCTCTTTCAGGATGTCGGTGACCGTCGGCACGCCGAATTTCTCATCGGTAAAGTCGCTGGCTTTCAGGCTGCGTACCGCGCTCGGGTTGCCCATCAAATCTTGCAGAGCCTGGCGGGTTGCGGCCAGAATGCGTTCCACCACCGGGTAGGTTTCCGGGTGAACGGTTGACGCATCCAGCGGGTTATCGCCGTGGTTGATGCGCAGGAAGCCCGCACACTGCTCGAAGGCTTTTGGCCCCAAACGGCTCACTTTCAGCAACTGTTCACGGTTGCTGAAGCGGCCATTCTCATCACGCCAGGTAACGATATTCTGCGCCATCATGCGCGTCAGGCCAGCTACACGGGTCAGCAGCGGCACGGAGGCGGTGTTCAGATCAACGCCAACGGCGTTCACACAGTCTTCCACCACCGAGTCCAGCTTCTTGGCTAACTGGCTTTGGCTGACGTCATGTTGGTATTGGCCCACGCCAATAGATTTCGGATCGATCTTCACCAGTTCCGCCAACGGATCTTGCAGACGGCGGGCGATGGAAACCGCACCGCGCAGCGAAACGTCCAGGTTCGGGAACTCCAACGCGGCCAGCTCGGAAGCGGAATACACCGAAGCTCCGGCCTCGCTTACGATCACTTTCTGGGCTTTAACGTCCGGGAACTGCTGTTGCAGCTCGGCAAAGAAACGCTCGGTCTCGCGCGATGCGGTGCCGTTACCGATGGCAACCAGCTCAACCTTGTGCTTGATGCACAGCGCGGCAACAACCGCAGCGGCTTTGGCTGCCTGCCCGGTGTGCGGATAAACGGTATCGGTGGCAACCAGCTTGCCGGTGGCATCTACCACCGCCACTTTAACGCCGGTGCGCAGGCCTGGATCCAGGCCCATGGTGGCGCGCATACCGGCCGGGGCGGCCATCAGCAGATCGTGCATATTGCGGGCGAAAACGTTGATCGCTTCGTCTTCCGCGCGCTCACGCAGGGTACTCATCAGCTCGGTTTCCAGATGCAGCAACACCTTGATGCGCCACGTCCAGTTAACCACGGATTTACGCCAGGCATCTGCCGGCGCGTTGTTCAGGCGCAGGTTGAGATGGTTGCTGATAATCAGCTCGCCCTGGCTTTCACGCGGGGTTTCTTCAAACTGCGGATCGGCGTTCAGCGCCAGCTGCAGCACGCCTTCATTGCGGCCACGGAACATCGCCAGCGCACGGTGCGAAGGCACTTGCGCAATAGGTTCATGGTGATCGAAGTAGTCGCGGAATTTCGCGCCTTCCTCTTCTTTACCCTCGACAACCTTGGACACCAGATGGGCGTGTTTCCACAGGTAGTCACGCACCTTGGCCAACAGGGTAGCGTCTTCGGCAAAGCGTTCCATCAGGATGTAGCGTGCGCCGTCCAGCGCCGCTTTGACGTCTGCCACGCCCTTCTCGGCATCGACAAACCCTTCGGCCAGCTGTTCTGGCTGCTGTTGAGGATCTTGCCACAGGGAGTCTGCCAGCGGCTCCAGACCGGCTTCAATAGCGATCTGCCCGCGGGTGCGGCGTTTCGGTTTGTAGGGCAGGTAAAGGTCTTCGAGTTCGGTTTTGCTTTGCGTGGCGTTGATTGCCCCCGCTAACTGCTCGGTCAGTTTACCCTGATCTTCAATGGACTTGAGGATGGTTTGGCGGCGATCTTCCAGTTCACGCAGATAGCCCAGACGAGTCTCCAACTGACGCAGTTGGGTATCATCCAGGCCCCCGGTGACTTCCTTACGATAGCGTGCGATAAACGGCACGGTATTACCTTCATCCAGCAGACGGATGGCGGAGTCAACTTGCTCCGGGCGGGCCTGCAGTTCGGTTGCAATAATGCGGCTCAGTGGATCAGTCATAAGTCAGGTATCTGTTAGCAGCGATAATCGATAGGGGGATAGTTATACGTTTTGCAGGGGGAAAATGCCAGTCCAGAGGGCCGAGGTTTTGACGGGCGCAGTATGCAGCGCCCCTACGGTCTCAACTATTCTTCGTCTTTGATATATTCGATCTCGTTGACCGTCCAGTAGGCAATACCTGCCGGGGTCTCAACCGTAGCCGTATCCCCCACCTCTTTTTTCAGCAAGGCGCGAGCCATGGGTGAGTCGATGGAGATGTAGTCTTTACGGCCAAAGATTTCGTCGTAACCCACGATGCGAAAGCGTTTGGTATCACCATCGTCATTCTCGATCTCTACCCAGGCCCCAAAGAACACCTTGCCCGCCTGCTGTGGCGAATAATCGACAATTTTCAGCTGCTCGAGGCACTTGGTGAGATAACGTACCCGGCGATCGATCTCACGCAGCCGCTTTTTATTGTACTGGTAATCGGCATTTTCACTTCGGTCGCCCAGGCTGGCGGCCCAGGTGACTTTCTTGGTCACTTCCGGGCGGTCTTCACGCCACAGGTAATCCAGTTCTTTTTTGAGTTTGTTGTAACCCTCACGGGTGATCAGCAATGTTTTCATTGTCATCCATCATCGAATCACAGGAGCAGTGGGCAATTCTCGCATAAAGCGGCCACCATATCCGTTGGCGTTTTTTTTATAAACCTGAGGTACACTGCCAATTCGCCAGTCTTGCGGTTTTCTATCAGGAGTGTACATCATACGCAGCGGGAAGTTTTTTACCGATCTGCGGCTCCGGTTTAAGTGAAAATTGTTGATATTTGGGCAAAAGAATAAGCTTTGTAACAATTTCGTCTAGAATATATACCATTAAACGCTGTCAGTAATGATGGAGTTTTTGAACAATACGAGGCTGTTGCCAAATAGCCGCCAGCGGTACCGAAGCATAAGTGCGGGCCACAGTCTAGAATCAGGCAATACAGCCTTTGGGAGTCAGACAATGCAAGAGAATCACAAGATTCTGGTCGTCGATGATGACATGCGCCTGCGTGCGCTTTTAGAGCGTTACTTAACCGAACAAGGCTTCCAGGTTCGCAGCGTTGCCAACGCTGAGCAAATGGATCGTTTGCTGACGCGTGAGTCTTTCCATCTGATGGTATTAGACCTGATGTTGCCGGGTGAAGACGGGCTGTCCATTTGCCGTCGCCTGCGCAGTCAAAGCAACCCGATGCCGATCATTATGGTGACCGCCAAGGGTGAAGAAGTGGATCGTATCGTCGGGCTGGAAATCGGTGCCGATGACTATATCCCTAAACCGTTCAACCCGCGTGAGCTGCTGGCCCGTATCCGTGCCGTGCTGCGCCGCCAGGCCAACGAGCTGCCGGGTGCGCCTTCTCAGGAAGAAGCGGTGATCGCCTTCGGTAAATTCAAACTGAACCTCGGCACGCGTGAGATGTTCCGTGAAGATGAGCCTATGCCATTAACCAGCGGTGAGTTTGCCGTGCTGAAAGCCTTGGTCAGCCACCCACGCGAACCGTTGTCGCGCGATAAGCTGATGAATCTGGCCCGTGGCCGCGAATACAGCGCGATGGAGCGTTCCATCGACGTGCAGATCTCGCGCCTGCGCCGCATGGTTGAGGAAGATCCGGCACATCCACGTTATATCCAGACCGTTTGGGGTCTTGGCTACGTCTTCGTCCCGGACGGCAGTAAGGCATGAGGAGATTACGCTTCTCACCGCGTAGCTCGTTTGCCCGAACTTTGCTGTTGATCGTCACCTTGCTGTTTGTCAGCCTGGTGACGACCTATCTGGTGGTGCTTAACTTCGCCATCCTGCCCAGTCTGCAGCAGTTCAATAAGGTATTGGCGTACGAAGTTCGTATGCTGATGACCGATCGGCTGCAACTGGAGGACGGTACCTTGCTTGAGGTGCCGCCAGCGTTCCGCCGCGAGATCTACCGCGAGCTGGGCATTTCGCTTTATACCAACGCGGCTGCTGAAGAGAGCGGCCTGCGCTGGGCGCAACACTACCAATTCCTTAGCCAGCAGATGGCGCAGCAACTGGGGGGCCCGACCGACGTCCGCGTCGAGGTGAATAAAAACTCCCCGGTGGTCTGGCTGAAAACCTGGTTGCAGCCGGATATCTGGGTACGCGTCCCGCTGACCGAAATCCATCAAGGCGATTTTTCGCCGCTGTTCCGCTACACCCTGGCGATTATGTTGCTGGCGATAGGTGGCGCCTGGCTGTTTATCCGCATTCAGAACCGCCCTCTGGTGGAGCTTGAGCACGCCGCCTTGCAGGTAGGCAAAGGCATTATTCCGCCGCCGCTACGTGAGTATGGTGCCTCTGAAGTGCGCTCGGTAACCCGGGCCTTCAACCAGATGGCCTCTGGGGTGAAGCTGCTGGCCGACGATCGCACGCTGCTGATGGCGGGGGTCAGTCATGACTTGCGCACGCCGTTGACGCGTATCCGTCTGGCGACGGAAATGATGAGCGAGCAAGACGGTTATCTGGCGGAGTCGATCAATAAAGATATCGAAGAATGTAACGCCATCATCGAACAGTTTATTGATTACCTGCGTACCGGCCAGGAGATGCAAACCGAAATTTGCGATTTGAATTCCATTCTGGGCGAAGTGGTGGCGACAGAAAGTGGCTACGAGCGGGTGATTGAAACCGATATTCTGCCGGGTGAACTGATGGTGGATGTGCATCCGCTATCGATCAAACGAGCGGTGGTGAACATGGTGGTGAATGCGGCGCGCTATGGCAACGGGTGGATCAAGGTCAGCAGCGGGCGCGAACTGCAGCGCGGCTGGTTCCAGGTAGAGGATGATGGCCCCGGTATCAAGCCGGAAGAGCTGAAGCATCTGTTCCAACCCTTTGTGCGCGGCGACAGTGCGCGTAGCACCAGCGGCACCGGGTTAGGGCTGGCGATCGTGCAGCGCATCATTGACGCTCATGCTGGCGTGCTGGATATCGGCACCAGCGAGCGCGGTGGGCTGCGGATCCGAGCTTATCTCCCATTACCGATCGAGAAGAAAGAAACTCCCAGCGGGACTCCGCCAGCCAAAGAAAACGCCTGATATCCTGACTTAAGGCCGCAGCACTGTGGCCTGGTCAGGGCTTTGTGTCGTACCCTGCCGCTTCTTCATGCAGACGCTGATCATCAATGGCCTGCCATGGATCGATTAACTCAATGCCGCAATGGAGAAAATCTTTGATATTGCGCGTAGCAAGGGTGGCACCATATTGTAAACAGATGGCGGCGATTTGCGTGTCGGGCATGCTCATTAACTTCCCTTGACGCTGGTTTCGGCCCATCAGTTGTGCATACTGCATGGCGCTCATTGCATCAAATGGCAGAATTTGCTCATCAAACTTTGTCTGTATTGCCTCTGCCAACTTGAGTTTTAGTTCCCGCTGCCGCTTGCCTTCCGGCATGCGGGCAACGCCACTGAACAACTCGGCAATCACAATCGCGCTTAGATACAACTCATTATTGTCTTTTTCGTCTAGCCAAGTGACGACGTTGTAATGCGGATAGGGGCGCATCATTTCTGAAATGATATTAGTGTCGAGAATAATCATGCTTTGTCATCTTCATCGCCGAAGGTGACTATACGTGGTGGCATCTCGTCGCGCGGTGGGATATCCAGTTCTACGCCACCGAATTCGGCAAAGTGCTGGTGCATCCAGGTACCCAAGCCATAACGCGCTGGCTTCTTCATCAAGGCCTGTTTCAAGATCATGCGTGCTTCCTCCTCCATGGAATGACCATTTTTAGCCGCTGAAATGCGCAACAGCTCTTTTATTTCATCATCTAGATCCCTGACGGTTAGGGTAGCCATTCAAACCTCCTGTGCTAGCAATGATAGCATTGCTCTATATTCCTGCTTGATTGTCTAAAAATCAATCAAAAAATAGAAAAGGCGCGGGATCCGCGCCTTGGCTTAGGGGGTAATCAACGCTATTACAGTTTCGGACCCGAGCTGACCAGTGCAGCGCCTGCCGGGGTATCGGTGTATTTGTCGAAGTTGGTGATAAAGCGGTTCGCCAGATCGTGCGCCTTCTCTTCCCACTGCTCTATGTTGGCATAGGTGGCACGTGGGTCGAGGATGGCCGGATCAACGCCTGGCAGGGCGGTTGGCATCGACAGATCGAAGATTGGCAGCGTGATGGTTTCTGCCTTATCGATTTCACCGTTGAGGATGGCGTCGATAATACCGCGGGTGTCTTTGATCGAGATACGCTTACCGGTGCCGTTCCAGCCGGTATTCACTAGGTAAGCCTGGGCTCCGGCTGCCTGCATGCGCTTGACCAGCACTTCTGCATACTGGGTTGGGTGCAGTGACAGGAATGCTGCGCCAAAGCAGGCAGAGAAGGTTGGCGTTGGCTCGGTAACGCCGCGCTCGGTACCGGCCAGCTTGGCGGTGAAACCGGACAGGAAGTGGTACTGGGTCTGGTTGGCCGTCAGGCGTGATACCGGCGGCAGTACGCCGAAGGCGTCCGCAGTCAGGAAGATCACCTTGGTAGCGTGGCCCGCTTTGGACACCGGCTTGACGATGTTATGGATGTGGTAGATCGGATAGGAAACGCGTGTGTTCTCGGTTTTCGATCCGTCGTTGAAGTCCACGGTACCGTCGGCCAATACGGTGACGTTTTCCAGCAGCGCATCGCGCTTGATGGCGTGATAGATATCTGGCTCAGCTTCTTCCGACAGCTTGATGGTCTTGGCGTAGCAGCCGCCTTCGAAGTTGAAGACGCCATCGTCATCCCAGCCGTGTTCGTCATCGCCAATCAGTTGGCGTTTCGGATCGGTGGACAGGGTGGTTTTACCGGTGCCGGACAGGCCGAAGAACACCGCCACGTCGCCTTTCTCACCCACGTTGGCCGAGCAGTGCATGGAGGCAATGCCTTTAAGCGGCAGCAGGTAGTTCATGATGGAGAACATACCCTTTTTCATTTCGCCGCCGTACCAGGTGCCGCCGATCAGCTGCATACGCTCGGTCAGGTTGAATGCCACGAAGTTTTCCGAGTTCATTCCCTGCTGCTGCCAGTTCGGGTTGGTGCACTTGGCGCCGTTCATCACCACGAAATCAGGCTCAAAGCCTTGCAGTTCTTCATCGCTCGGGCGGATAAACATGTTTTTGACGAAATGCGCTTGCCAGGCCACTTCTGTGATAAAGCGGACTTTCAGGCGGGAATCTGCGTTAGCACCGCAGAAGGTATCGACCACGAACAGGCGCTTGCCGGAAAGCTGCTCGGTGACCAGTTTTTTCAGATCTGCCCAGACTTCAGGGCTGAGAGGTTTGTTATCGTTCTTGCCTTTACCTTGATCGGCCCACCAGACGGTGTCCCGGGTGATATCGTCACGGACGATGTACTTATCTTTTGGCGAACGGCCGGTGAAGATGCCGGTATCGACGGCAACGGCACCCAGATTGGTTACTACACCACGCTCAAACCCTTGCAGTGAAGGGTCCGTTTCTTCCTTAAACAGTAATTCATAACTCGGATTGTGAACGATTTCACCAACGTTATGAATTCCATAAGCGGCAAGATCCTGGTGGGTTATACCATTAACACGCATGTCACTACTCCTTGATCACAGAATTTCTGGCGACAATTGTAGGGATCCATAGAGATGTAACCGCGATAGGTATCAAATATTTAACGTATTAAACGTTTTTTAGTTACGTTATGAGATGTAGACCACGGAATAAAGCAAGCGTGCAAACGGCGGGGGCTGACGTGCGTCACAACTCGACGCACGTCACACCGCGGTGTTGCTTAATGCAGTTGGGTGCTGCTGTCGGCATTGCCGTTGTGAAGGGCGGCGATGTCTAACGCATCGAATACATAATGATTACCACAGTAATCACAGTGCATATCGATGTTGCCATCCTGTTCCAGCATATCGGCCACTTCTTCCGTTGGCAGCGTGATCAAGGCATCGGCACAGCGCTGGCGTGAACAGGTGCAGCGGAAGATCACGTCCTGAGGTTCGTACAGCGTAACCTCTTCCTGATGATAGAGGCGATACAGCACTTCGTTGGCCGGCAGGGTGAACAGCTCGTGATCCTTGATGGTGGCGGTCAGTTGCACCAGATGGTCGAAATCATCGGCATTACCATCCTGAGCTGGCAGTACCTGCAGCAGCATGCCGGCAGCCGCTGGCTTGCCTTCGGCTTCGCCGGTGCGGATAAACAGGCGCGTTGGCAACTGTTCGGACTGGCGGAAATACCCTTCCAGACATTGGGCCAGCGTTTCACCTTCCAGACCTACCACGCCCTGATAGCGTTCACCTTCAGACGGGCTGATGGTGATCACCATAATGCCGTTACCCAGCATCTGATGCAGGGTGCTGTCGGCCACAATCTCGCCTTCGACACGGGCTACACCACGCATCTCCTGGCGATTGTTGCCGTTGATCACCGCCAGTTTTAGCGGGCCGTCACCTTGCACCTGAACGGTAATGTCACCGTCGAACTTCAGCGTGGCGGTCAGCAGGCTGGTGGCTACCAGCAACTCGCCCAGCAGTTTTTGTACCGGTGCCGGATAATCATGGTTGGTCAGGATGTGCTGATAGGTTTCGCTGACGGTAACCAGCTCACCGCGCACCGCGTAGTTTTCGAACAGGTAACGGTGCAATTGGTCATGGTTGGACATAGTTTTCTCTCTTTGAGGCGAGGGATTATTCCTGCTCGCCAAATTTAAATTTAATTAAATCGCGCCGCTCTTTCTTGTCCGGACGACGATCCGGATGCGGCATGGTCAGCGCATTCATCTTGCGTGCCAGCGCCACTTTCTCGCGGTTGGCAATGCTGGCCTCGGTTTCCTGATACATCAGCTGCGCCTCATCGGCTCCACGCCGTTGGCTATTGATGGCCAGCACGATGACAGTGCGTTCGTCGTTGCCCTGACGCAGCTTGATTTCGGCATTGATTTCAACGGCTTTGCTCGGCTTGCCGCGCTGCCCGTTGTAGTGCACCTTGCCGCCGTCGATCATGTCCCGGGCCAGTGCGCGGGTTTTGTAAAATCGGGCGGCCCACAGCCATTTATCCAGGCGGACGGCCTCATCCGGTGTTGCTTTGGCTTTCATTGCTCCCTCCGTTCCAAGGCCGGTATCAACTGGCGGTAGTCGCTCATCGACGGATAACGCTGGAAAGTTTTACTCGCCATGCTGGAATCCGGGTTTTGCACGCCCAGGCAGTAGCGGATACCAAACTTGCGGGCGGCATCCAGGATCGGTTCACCATCATCCACGAACAGCGTACGCTGTGGGTCAAAGCCGGTTTGCTGCTGCACGGCCTGCCACAGACGCTGATCTTCCTTTGGATAACCAAATGTGTGGGTAGAAAGTAATAAATCAAGGTGTCGATCCAAACCGGTGTGCTCAACCTTCACCGCCAGACTGTGTGGATGCGCGTTGGTGAGCAGGATGGTGCGCTGCCCGGCATCGCGTAACGCCTGCAAAAACGGCTGGGTATCTTCACGCAGACGAGCGCGGTTACCGACTTCGCTGGTCATTTGGTAGATATCCAGCCCGAGGCGTTCGCTCCAGTAATCAAAGCAATACCAGTTCATGGTGTGTTGCACGGCCAGGTATTCCTGGTGAATGATTTTGCTGGCGTCGTCGAAGGGAATGTCTCGTTGCTCACTCAACGCCTGCGGTACCAGCGTTAGCCAAAAATGGCTGTCGAATTCAAGATCCAGCAGGGTGCCGTCCATATCCAGCAGGACGGTATCAATATCGTGCCAGTCAAACTCAGGAACCATGTACCAACTCCATAGGCGGGATAGCGGTATCCCGCGGATGATAAAAAACATACAGCCTAGTATAGGCGGATGGCAGGTCGGAGGCTACGCCATCGGGCGTATGGATATCGGGGTGAGCTGCGGGTTGAAGCAGCTGTCGTAATAGCGCTGGATGTCGGCGAGGCGATGTTGGTTTTTGCGCCAGCGCTGTACCAGCCGCCAGGAGTTGTAACCCAGCACGACGACCAACACCAGCAACAGCAAGCTGGTGCCAAGATAGCGCCACAGGGTCACGATATCCGGTTCACTATGCAGGGCGATATGCCGAGTGCCGTTGGCATCGACAAAGATATTGGTGATCACCCCGTTTGCCCGGAACGGCGTATGTAGCAACATGCTGCTAAGACGCTGTAGTTCTTTCCATTGGTCGAGTGAGTTGTATTCGTTCAGCGGCTGTGTGGGCAAGGGATAATCCACCAACTGCTTGCCTTCGTCACTGGTAATCAAAAAACCGCCCGGCGGTGGGCTGTTGAGGGCCGCAGCGGCCTGACGGGTTTCCCGCACCACAAAGGCGGAGGTAGCCGCGTTGCTCAGGTTTTCCAGCGATTCAGCACTGACCTGACGCAGCAGAACGTTAACGCCTTCCAGCGCCCCGGATTTGGCCCGTTTCACCAGGTTGGCCCAGTTCTTGACGTTACCCAGATTGACCAGTGCATTCTTCAAGCGCACACAGTCGGCCTCCGTGCCACACAGGTCCTGCGTTTTCAATACGATATCCGCAAAGTCATCCAACAGGATCATGCCCGACTTTTCAATGGCGCTGGCCAACTGCGGGTTCACTTTCTGCTCGGCACCGCTTGGGTGCAGTTGCCGGTTGATGGTGGCCATCAGCGCAGCCGCTTTATCGATCACTTCCGATTCTGGCTGTGGCAGCGGGGTAGCCGTATTCCAGTAGATCCCCGAACAATCGAAAGGCATAAAGCTTGGCGCAGTGGCGCTGTTGTTGCCCGAAGGAACGTAGCACATGCCGTTGCCCTGAATTTTCAGCCTATCGCCGATATGCAGTGGAATGGCCTCCAGCGCCTGAACGCTGGTGACTTCCGTTTTCTGTGTGCCCTGTAACCACGCGGTGCTCAATTTAGCGGGTAGGCTGAGTGGAATGTAGATTAACAGTAACAACAGCACCACGAGCGAACTGGCCGCTAATACGGCGTTCTTGCCCCAATGCTGCAAGGGGAAGTTCTTCACTTCGTCATGCAGGGAAAGATAGTGCCCCTGACGTACCACCTGCCGGTTGAGGTAGATATCCACATTGGTGGTTTTACCCAGGTCCGCATTCAGGTAAGGCAGCCAGTGCGGGGGGTAGATCAAATCGATAATGCCAAAAGAGATATTACTGATTTGCCCCTGATTGGACTCACCGAATAACCCCCAGCGCTTTGGCGTGCCGCGCAGACAGTGCACCTCTTTCAGCTCTTTTTCGCTCGGGCGGCGCAACAGATGCCAGCAGCTCCAGACGATCATCAGCACCGCTACCAGAATGATCCAGGGGATCACTACCACCGGACTGATCAGGCTAAGGAACAGCAGCAGTAGGGCAGCAGAGATGAGGGCCGCTTCCTTGACGCCGTTCGGCCGGTTAAGCTCATGTTCCTCGCGGGTTTCCTTGCGAATGTTCACCAACTCAATATGTTCGCTCTCTTCTTTGCGGATGGAGGCGTTCCTTGTCGGGGTTGTAGTCACTACCGGCGAAGGTGGGCTGTCGTAAATATGATCCAACAGCGAATGCCCGTTGAGTGAGATCACCAGCGGTAGCGTCTGGGTCTTGATCACTTCGACGTGGTTATCGGCGCTGATGTACTGCTCCCAGAACGGAGGAAGATGGATCTCTTCCGAGTCGAGATAGTAGCGCCAGTTGTTGGGTTCATCGCTGGCCAGGCCATAGCGGGTAATGGCATGGGTGATCGGGTAAACGTTGTCGCTCTGTGCGGTCAACGCCAGCCTGGCAGAAGGCAGGGAAGCGGAACCTGACAGCAGTTTGTTGCCCAGGCGGTTTTGTTGGTTGAGGTAATTCTCGATAGCTGCCCGCTCTGGCGCGGTCAGTTTGCGGTGGTTAGGTTTGACGAACGGCAGGATACCTGCCAAGGCTGGCTGGGGGCGGAATTTAAACCACAAGTAGAGGCCAGCAGCGATCAGGCAGGCTAGCGCTAAGGCCAATATCAACGCTATTGTGCTCATGCTATTCTCGTCCTACACCCATGAAACCGCCAATCTTACGCAAAGCCAGACATTATACGGAGTTAACCGCCCAGAGATAGAATGACCCACCGTATTAGTTGTTATCCGGCTCTCATTCGTGGCTATCGTTAGGATTTTACCGTACGATTTTTTAACCTGCACGAGCATAGCAATCCTCATGGTGTCCGGATATCAGGATTATCCTATTTGCCTACCTGTTTTTTTATCCACCGGGATAGCTGCTGGCCAGGTTTGTTAAAAAAAAGTAAATTACAGGCTAAGCTCGTTGCGGAAATGGTTCCCATTAACGCACAATGTGATCAAGATCGAGTTTAGCCAGTGGTTGACCCTTATGCTGTCTGCCACAACGCGCATATTATTATCCTGGTTACCTGCCTGAGAGTACTGAGTATTCAGTGTATTAGGCAGTTAACCTATTTGAGGCAATCATGGATAAACAGCTGCAAAAACCTAAAATTCTGAAAGTAGAAACGGTCGCGCGCTCGCGTTTATTTAACGTTGAGTCGGTCGATCTGGAGTTCAGTAACGGTGTGCGGCGGGTCTATGAGCGTATGCGCCCTTCGGAACGCGAAGCGGTGATGATTGTGCCGGTGATAGGGGATGATTTGCTGCTGATCCGTGAATATGCGGTAGGCACCGAATCCTATGAGCTGGGCTTCCCCAAAGGGCTGATCGATCCTGGCGAAGGGGTGTTGGAAGCCGCTAACCGCGAACTGATGGAAGAAGTCGGCTTTGGGGCCGGGCGCTTTGATTTCCTCAGCAAACTGACGATGGCACCTTCCTATTTTTCCAGCCAGATGAATATCGTGCTGGCACACGACCTCTATGCGCAAAGTCTGGAGGGGGACGAGCCAGAGCCGTTACCCCAGGTACGTTGGCCGATAGCCAACATGATGGCACTGCTGGCGGAACCGGACTTTCGTGAGGCGCGCAATGTCAGCGCATTGTTCCTGGCAGAGGCATTCCTGCGCGGTTCACGCTAACCCTCCATCGATTCATCTGCTGATAAATCCGCCCGGACTCACAACATGCGGCGCCCGCCGGTTAAGATAAAAAAATGGCCAGATTGCTCTGGCCATTGTCGTTTTTAGAACAGCTCGTGACTTTCGCCACCAGGGTCTGTCAGGGTGGTTCCGGCATCATGTACCGAGAACTCCGTGGGTTGAGTGCCTTCGATAAAGTACTCGGAACGGCTACCCCCGCCCCCGTTGGACAGTTTGCCGGTGCTCTTGTCGATGGTCACGCTGACAATCCCCGGTGGTGGAGTGACTTTCTGCTCTGGCAGGCCTTCCAGCGCCACCTTCATAAAATCATCCCAAGCCGGTTGAGCACTCTTCGCCCCACCTTCACCACCGGAAATCTGATCCGGGATGGCACCCGAAGCGGAGGCCCGGCCAAGATTGCGGCGGTGATCGTCGAAACCGATCCACACCGATGTCACTGTTTCTGGGCCGTAGCCGGAGAACCAGGCATCTTTCGAACTGTTGGTGGTACCGGTTTTGCCGCCGATATCATGGCGTTTAAGATCGCGGCCTGCGCGCCAGCCGGTACCCATCCAGCCCGGTTCACCGAAGATATTGGTGTTCAACGCATCACGGATCAGGAACGACAGCGGGGTGCTGATCACGTGTGGCGCATACTGCTGGTCGTTATCCTGCTGCATCTGTGCCGGGGTTACCTGCTCAAGCTGTGGCATCGGGACGTTGGCATTGTTGCCTTCCTGCGATACCGCCACGTTCTCGACGTTATCATCGGAAAGCATGGCTGAACGATGCGTATCGCCGTAGATCACCGGCAGGTTGCAGCTATTGCAGACTACTTTCGGTTTGGCTTCGAATATCGCGTTACCCGTATCGTCTTCGATCTTGGTGATGAAGTACGGGTCAACCAGATAGCCACCGTTGGCCAACACGGCATAGCCGCGAGCCACCTGTAGCGGGGTGAACGAAGCCGAACCCAGTGCCAGCGATTCTGAATGCACGATGTTTTGCGCCGGGAAACCAAAGCGTTGCAGATATTCAGCGGCATAGTCCACGCCCATGGCCCGCATTGCCCGCACCATCACCACGTTTTTCGATTGGCCAAGACCCTGGCGCAGCCGGATAGGGCCGTCGTAAGTGGGTGGCGAGTTTTTCGGCCGCCAGTCGGTACCGGCACCGGCATCCCAACGGGTGATCGGCAGATCGTTGAGGATGGTGGCCAGCGTCAGGCCCTTATCCATCGCCGCAGTATACAGGAACGGTTTGATGTTGGACCCCACCTGGCGCAGCGCCTGGGTTGCCCGGTTGAACTTGCTCTGGTTGAAATCGAAGCCGCCGACCAACGCCTTGATAGCGCCAGTATTAGGATCGAGCGACACCAGCGCCGAGTTCACGTCCGGCACCTGTGACAGCCACCAGTTGTCGTTAACTTTACGCACCCAGATCTGTTGGCCGGGCTGCACCACGTCGGTGACGCGCTTCGGCGTAGGACCTTGCAGCGTATCGCTCTTGAACGCACGTGCCCAGCGCATGCCAGACATGGGGAGCGCAATGCGGCTGCCGTCGGCCAGCATAGCGGTAGCCTGTTCGGCATCCGCCTGCAGGATCACTGCAGGAGATAGCGGGCCGTAGTTCGGCAGGTTCTTCAGTGAATCGACAATCTGTTTCTGATCCCAGGCAGGCTCACCCACTTTCCACAGCACGTTTGACGGGCCGCGATAGCCGTGGCGCATGTCGTAGTTGAGGATGTTGTTACGTACCGCCTCCTGCGCACCTTGTTGCAGCCGCTTGGTGATGGTGGTGTACACCTTGTAACCGTCGGTATAGGCGTTTTCACCGTAACGCTTGATCATCTCCTGACGCACCAGCTCTGAAAGATAAGGGGCGGAGAAGCTGATTTCCGGCGCATGGTAATTGGCTACCAAAGGTTCACTGCGGGCCTGATCGTACTGCGCCTGCGTGATGTAGCGCTCATCCAGCATTCGCGATAGCACCACGTTACGACGCGCTACGGAGCGATCGTGGGAGTACAACGGGTTAAAGGTAGAAGGTGCCTTGGGTAATCCGGCAATGGTGGCCATTTCGCTCAGCGTCAGTTGGCTGACATCCTTACCAAAATAGACGTGCGCGGCAGCACCCACGCCATAAGCGCGGTAACCCAGATAGATTTTGTTCAGATACAGCTCAAGAATTTCATCCTTGGTCAGCATCTGTTCAATGCGGATCGCCAGGAAGGCTTCCTTGATTTTGCGCATCAAGGTGCGTTCCGGGCTCAGGAAGAAGTTTCTGGCCAACTGCTGAGTGATGGTACTGGCCCCCTGCGAAGCATGGCCGGAAACCAGCGCGACCGAGGCAGCACGGAAGATACCCACGGGATCGACCCCGTGATGATCATAGAAACGGCTGTCCTCCGTGGCGATGAAGGCATGCACCATCACCGGTGGGATTTGGTCCAGCTTGAGAGGAATACGGCGTTTTTCACCATATTGGGCGATCAGTTCGCCCTCCGCGCTGTAAACCTGCATCGGGATTTGTAGCCGCACGTCTTTCAGCGTTGCGACATCGGGCAGCTGTGGCTCGACATATTTGTACAAGCCAAAAATCGAGGCTGCTCCCAGCACGATGCAAAACACTGCAAGGATTAAAAGATACTTTACGAACTTCACCTGAGATTTCCCATTTCATGTCAATTGGGCAGTTTATAAACAACCGCGCGGTAGTATAAAGGCAAGCCTGCAACATGGATATGTTCTTTTGTTATCTGAGGGTACGGAGGCGGGGTGAAATATGTTTTCTCAAACGTGGCAGGTGGGGTTGGACATCCAGGATCACAGCATCAGAGCGCTGGCTGCGCAGCGTCGGCGTAACGGTTGGCAATTGCGCCACTGGTGGCAACAGGCATTGCCCTATTCGGCGCTGCGGGCGGGGCATTTAGAGAGTTCTGCGATGCTGGTGGCGGTACTCAAGCAGTGGCGTAGCCGGTTACCAAGACATATTTCCTTACGCATTGCTTTACCCGCACAGCGGGTTTTACAGCAGACGTTACCCCTGCCGGATCTGCGCTTGCAGGAGCCGGTTCGCCATGACTACATCACCACTCAGGGCCTGAAGCAGTTCCCGTTAGACAGCCAGACGTTGGCAATAGATTACCGCCAGGCGCAGCCCAATACCCATCAGTTGCTGCTCACCGCGGCCCGCCAGCAGGAGCTGCAACAATGGCTGCATTGCCTGCAACTGGCGGATCTGCATCCCCAGGTGATCGATATCGCACCCAATGCGCTAAGCATGATGGCCGCCTTTGCCGGCTTGGCTCCCGATGCCGGGCTGTTGCATCGCCTGGAGTCGGAATGGTTATGGGTAGCACCGCGAGCGATGCCCTTTGCTTATGGCGTCTTGCCTGCGGGGGAAGCCGTCAGCGTCAGGCAGGCGTTGGTAGCCCTGCGTTCAGCTTGCCCAGCCATGGGGGCCAAAGAGGTGTATTACAGTAGCGTGTTGGATGAGGCCGCACCGGAAGGTGCCATGCCCTGGTCACCGTTTACGGCTTTCAGCAGCTTATACCCGCCGCTGCCCGCACAGCCGATGGCGTTTGTTCTGGCTGGCGGGTTGGCGTTGCGCCGCGAGGATGCCTGATGTATCAGGTCAATCTTTTGCCCTGGCGCCTCAGACGGCAGCGGCGGCGCTACATCTTCTGGTTACGCTGCTTCTTTGCTCAATTACTGCTGGTGCTGGCTATGCTCACGGCGGCCTACTTTTTGCTGTACTACCAACAGGCCAGGCAACATTCGATATTGCAGGGTTTAACGCAGCAACACACTGAGCTGGCAGAGCGTTTTCAGCAGACGCAGCAAAAGATGGCCGAACTGGCCCGTTTGGCCACACAAAGCGCCCGTTACCAGCATAATCGAGCGCACAACCTGCGTTACCTGTCGCTATTGCAGCAGCTCTCGGTAGCGCTGCCTGAAACCCTGTGGCTCACGGATTTTGAAGAGAACGCCAGGGGGATTTTGCTGCGGGGGCAAGGTGGGGCGTATGGGGAGATAGTCACCTTTGAACGGCGGTTGGCCGCGCTACCTTTGTTGCAGGGCTGTCGCCTGGTTGAAGTCACACAGCGCAAGGAGGGAGGGTTGGCGTTCACTCTAACGGCACGCTGGGGGCAGGATGGATAAACCCCTGCCAGACTGGCTGATCCCCTGGCTAGCCCGCCCTGGTTGGCAGCTGCTGGCGGCTCAATGGCTGGTATTAGCCGGGGTTGGGCTGTTGGCCTGCAGTGGGCTGATCTCGGGGGAATGGCAACGGTGGGAAAGGCTGGATGAGCAGCGTCAGCAGTTGGCACACCAGATTGCAGAGCGTCGGCAGCAACTGAGCCGGCTACCGCCGTTAGCAGAGCTTGAGCAGCGGTTGGGGCAGCAGGTGCTGATCGTGCCTGATGAAACGGGGGATTTGGGGACTCAGCTCTATCAGCTTGGGGGGCGGCTGCTACGTTTCCAGCAGCAGGAGAAACCAGCCCAGCAAAAGATAAGGTTACAGCTAGATTTCGAGGGCTTGCTGCGCTTGCTGGAGGCGCTGCCATCCACCCGAAGGATTGGGCAAATGAAGATCGAGAGGCAGCCCGAAGGGTTAACCACTCAACTGACTCTGATTAGCTCAGAAGAGGCGGCGGATGAATAAGGCATGGTGGTTTTGGCTGTTGCTCTCGGCCCCGCTGTGGGCTGAACAGTATCGCGATCCGTTCCAGCCACCGCTCATGGCGGCCTGCGCCGATCCTGCCGCTTCACCGGAGGATTGGCGGCTGAAAGGGATTATTGGCACGCCGGATTTGCGCTATGGCTGGGTGGTCACTCCGCAGGGGCAGTGGTTGGGGCTATTGCCCTGGCAGCGGGTGCTGGATGGGGATTGGCAAGTGATGCAGATCCAGCCCCGGCAGCTTGAACTCGTTGCGCAGGATAGGGCCGAAGCATGTCGGCCACGCACGGGTAGTGTGGTGCTCACGTTGGGGAAAAACCTTAAGGAAAAGTGATGAAAGGATATCAGTGGCTTTTGGTGGGGGGGCTGGCTCTCCCTTTGGCGGTGATGGCGAGTGTGCAACAGGAAAAACCGGTGTCGCTAGCATTTCATGATACACCGGTCAGCCTGATTTTACAGGCGCTGGCGGAGTATCAAGACTTGAACCTGGTAGCCGCCGAGGAGGTCGATACCAATCTGACGCTGCGGTTGGACAATGTTCCCTGGCAGCAGGCGTTGGCCGTGGTATTACGCATGGGCAAGCTGACGATGACGCTGGAGGACAATGTGATGATGGTTTTCCCACAGCCGGATGAACAGGAGCTGCTTCGTCGGCAGCGGGCGTTGGCGCAGCAGGAGCCGCTGCACCATCTGACGATCACGCTGCAGAACGCGGAGGCCACCGAGATAGCGCAGAGCCTGGATAGCCAACGTGGCAAATTATTGACCGAACGTGGCAGTGTCGTGGTGGATAAACGTACCAACGCGTTGCTGTTGCGTGACACCGCTCAGGCGCTGGCCCAGTTGAAGACCTGGGTGGCAGAGATGGATACCCCGCTGGAACAGGTGCAGCTGGCTGCCCATATTGTCACCATCAGTAGCGAGAATTTGCGGGAGCTTGGCGTAAGGTGGGGCCTGGCGGCAGAAGAAAGGCCAGCCAAAAAGCTGCGGATAGACAATTTCAGCGTTGGTCTGCCGGTAGAGAACAGCGCCATAACGGGCGGTTTCCATCTGGCACGCATCAGCGGGCGCATCCTGGATCTGGAGCTGTCGGCGCTCGAGCAGGAAAATCAGGTGGAGATTATCGCCAGCCCACGCCTGCTTACCGCACATCTGCAAACCGCCAGCATTAAACAGGGCACGGAAATCCCCTACGAGGTGTCGAGCGGTTCCAGCGGTGCCACCTCGATCGAGTTCAAGGACGCGGTGCTGGGCATGGAAGTCACGCCAAAGATTTTACCCAATGGCCGCATCACCCTGGCGTTACAGATCAGCCAGAATATGCCCGGGCGTTCGATCAAACAGGGCGAAGGAGAGGCGCTGGCGATCGACAAGCAGGAGATTAAAACTCAGGTGACGGTGAAAGATGGGGAAACCATCGTCTTAGGGGGCATTTTTCAGCGTCAGCGCAACCAGGTGGCCGATAAAGTTCCTGGCGTGGGCGACATCCCCTTGCTGGGATCGCTGTTCAAACACAGCAACCAACAGCATAAAAGGCGCGAGTTGGTGATTTTCATCACGCCTACACTGGTTAAAGTCTAAATTGTCTCGATCGTGATGTTTGGCACGGTGGTGTCGCCAAGGCCAAATGAGGGAAACCGACCAAAGTTGCCGTTAATCTGCCAAATCACGGCATCCCGCTACTTTTTCAGATAAACTCCAGGCGGAAATCTCGCTGCAATGCTCGGTTCATGAGGTCTGGGTCCAAAATCCTAGCCGTTGAAAACGCTTAAAAGTTGGCAAGCAAATGCACTTTTTTTCGTGCCTTAGAGGCATCTGAGTTTGACGCTGCGGCCGATTTAGCTTACAAGGGTTACCGAATTGAGCACCGAGGTTTTTTTGTTAATGCTGTACCCGTCGTCTTCTAGGCTGAAACCTAGGATCCATAGGGTATAAGACGCCGTTAAAAACGTATGGTTTCCCTCCTGCGGCGTGGATAGTGATTTATTCGGTTGCCAAACTACCAAGAGTGTTGAGATAATTTTTCGTCTGATCTCGCACTATCGCTCATGAGGTTTCAGTTTAGGTCCCGCCGCTAATTTGATTGGCGGGGCGGGTTATCATTAACGAATTGTCTTAGTAATACCGAAAAACATGGCAGAGAAACGCAATATCTTTCTGGTTGGGCCTATGGGTGCCGGCAAAAGCACTATTGGCCGTCAGTTAGCTCAGCAACTCAATATGGAGTTTTTCGACTCCGATCAAGAAATTGAGCGACGTACCGGAGCTGACGTGGGCTGGGTATTCGACGTGGAAGGTGAAGAAGGTTTCCGCGATCGTGAAGAAAAAGTCATTAATGAACTGACGGAAAAGCAAGGGATTGTGCTGGCTACCGGCGGGGGCTCGGTTAAGTCGCGTGAAACGCGTAACCGCCTGTCGGCGCGTGGTGTCGTGGTCTATTTGGAAACCACTATCGAGAAGCAGTTGGCCCGTACTCAGCGCGACAAGAAGCGTCCGCTGCTGCAGGTAGACTCTCCTCCACGTGAGGTGCTGGAAGCGCTGGCTAGAGAGCGCAATCCGTTGTACGAAGAAATTGCAGATGTCACTATCCGCACCGACGATCAAAGCGCTAAAGTGGTTGCCAACCAGATTATCAACATGCTGGAAAGTAACTGATAGCGGGTTCCGTGTTGGCCGCGGGCAAATGCGGAAATTCTGATTGTGTTCCCCGCGTTGGCGGGGATAAACCACACCGAGAACTGAGCGCGACATGGAGAGAATTACCGTAACGCTTGGGGAGCGTAGCTACCCGATTACCATAGCCGCCGGATTGTTTGACGATCCGGCTTCTTTTATGCCGCTAAAGGCGGGTGAACAGGTCATGCTGGTCACCAACCAGACTTTGGCACCGTTGTATCTGGAGCGGATCCGGTCGGTGCTGGAACAGGGCGGCGTAGTGGTGGATCAGGTGATTCTACCTGATGGCGAACAGTATAAATCTCTGGCCGTACTCGAGCAGGTGTTCTCGGCGCTGCTGGAAAAGCCCCACGGTCGCGATACCACGCTAGTTGCTCTCGGCGGCGGCGTGATTGGCGATCTGACCGGCTTTGCCGCGGCGTGCTATCAACGCGGTGTGCGTTTTATTCAGGTTCCTACCACGCTGCTCTCGCAGGTGGACTCCTCCGTTGGCGGCAAAACCGCCGTCAATCATCCGCTCGGTAAAAATATGATCGGCGCCTTCTACCAACCGGCTTCGGTGGTGGTAGATCTGGATTGCCTACGTACTTTACCGGCGCGTGAACTCTCCTCTGGTCTGGCGGAAGTGATCAAGTACGGGATTATTCTCGATGGTGATTTTTTCGTCTGGCTGGAAAATAATATTGATGCGCTGGTTGCGCTGGATATGGACGCGTTAGCGTACTGCATCCGCCGCTGTTGCGAATTGAAGGCCGAAGTGGTGGCTGCCGATGAACGTGAAAACGGTCTGCGGGCGCTGCTCAATCTGGGCCATACCTACGGTCATGCCATCGAAGCCGAAATGGGCTACGGTGTCTGGCTGCACGGTGAAGCCGTGGCGGCAGGCATGGTGATGGCTGCGCAAACAGCACGTCGCCTGGGCCAGTTCCCGGCTGACGATATCGAACGGATCAAGGTGCTGCTGCTGCGTGCCGGGTTGCCGGTTTGCGGGCCGCAGGAAATGACACCTGAGGCCTACCTGCCACACATGCTGCGTGATAAAAAAGTGTTGGCGGGGGCGTTGCGTTTGGTATTGCCGAAGGGCATTGGTGAAGCAGAAGTTCGTGGCGGTGTCGCCCATGAGCTGGTGCTGGCATCCATCGCTGACTGTTTACCAACACAGCGCGCGTAAGTCGGTTACACTCAATAGCATTAACGTTTCGCCAGGTCGATATGCAGCCGTTGCTCTGCTGCTATCCGGGCTGTACCTTGCCCGCCGGGCAATTCCATGGATGGCGTAATTTGACGCAGGTCGACAGTGCTTGAGCTTGCGGGCTATAACAGTAGCTTGGCTACTGTTAGACTCTATAAAAATTGTGCGCAGGGCGAGACAGATGTCGCTTTGCCATCATCGGGTTAATAGTCTCGAGCCACCTGGGTGGCGAGATTTTGCCTCTAGTTGGAGGGTTTCAGATGGATGAATTTAAACCAGAAGACGATCTCAGGCCTGATACCAGCGATCGCCGTCCTTCGCGTTCACGCCGGCCAGCCGCAACTGGGCCGCGTTTTGCCGTTTCACGCCAGCATATGATGATTGGGATTGGCATTTTAGTGCTGCTGTTGCTGATCATCGGTATCGGTTCGGCGCTGAAGGCTCCCACCAAGCACGAGGTTGCGCAACAAGGGGCAACCCGCGACATCAATCTGTCGGGCTCATCGTCGCTGACCACCAGCAACAACGGCGTTGCGGGCGGCACTACGGATACCAACGATAACAACGGTGTCAGTACCTCTCAGCCTCAGACCGTTAGCGTCCCACCTATCTCCAGCACGCCAACCGAAGCACAACCTGTAGCACCACAGGGCGGTGCTGGTGAGCGTGTCGATCTGCCAGGCAACATGGCCGATGCCCTGTCTTCACAACAAGGTCAGGTTGATGCTGCTGCCGCGCAAAGTATCAATGCCCCGGTTTCCGCTTTGCCAACCGCTCCGGCTACCGTGATGAACGGTGCTGCCGCGCGTCCGGCGGCGAATGGCAATGCAACCGCTGCGACGCAGCCGCATAAAACGCCTGCCTCCAAGCCAGCAACCAAGCCGACAGCATCGGTCAAACCTTCTGCGACCACCACCACGGTTTACACCCCACCGGCCAAAGGCAAGAGTGGTGTGGTGAGCGGCAGCGGGAGCTCACTGAAAACCGCACCGGGTAGCCATTACACGCTGCAGTTGAGCAGTGCCTCACGTTCCGATACGTTGAATGCCTTTGCCAAGCAACAGAATTTGCCACACTTTATGGTGTACGAGACCAAGCGTGATGGTAAACCCTGGTATGTGTTAGTGAGCGGCAACTACGCTTCTTCGGCGGAGGCCAAGCGTGCCATCGCCACACTGCCGGCGGAAGTTCAGGCGAAAAAACCATGGGTCCGCCCTGTACAGCAAGTACAGCAAGACCTGAAAAAATAATCATTAATTTTGTGCGCTGATGTGCTGTCTGAAGCAGAGTACATATCCGCCGCTCTGAATTGTAATAAGTAGCTAACTGACGGCATGAAGAAAAACCGCGCTTTTTTAAAATGGGCTGGTGGAAAATACCCGCTGATAGACGAGATCCGTCGTCATTTACCAGAGGGTAACTGCTTAATCGAGCCCTTCGTGGGCGCGGGTTCAGTCTTCCTGAACACAGAGTACGAGGCTTATATTCTCGCCGATATCAACAGCGACCTTATCAGCCTGTATAACATCGTTAAGCTGCGCACGAATGATTTCGTGCGCGATGCCCGCTTGCTTTTCACCGACGAATTCAATAACTCTGAGCAGTTCTACCTGCTGCGCGAAGAGTTCAACACCACCACCGATGAGTATCGGCGCGCGCTGCTGTTCCTGTATCTGAACCGTCACTGCTATAACGGCCTGTGCCGCTATAACCTGCGTGGTGAGTTCAATGTGCCGTTCGGGCGTTACAAGAAACCCTACTTCCCGGAAGAAGAGCTGTATTGGTTTGCTGAAAAATCACGCAATGCCACTTTTGTCTGCGAGCACTATCACGATACCATGGTGAAGGCGACCCAAGGTGCGGTGGTTTATTGCGATCCGCCATATGCTCCTCTGTCGGCAACGGCGAATTTTACCGCTTATCACACCAACAGCTTTAGCCTGGCCGATCAGCAAGGGCTGGCGCGCATTGCGCATCAGCTGTCGGTTGAAAGCCAGGTGCCGGTGTTGATTTCCAACCATGACACCGAGCTGACGCGTGACTGGTATCAGCATGCTTCGCTGCATGTGGTGAAGGCTCGTCGCACCATCAGCCGCAATATTTTAGGCCGCAGTAAAGTGAACGAACTTTTGGCGCTGTATAAAAAAGCGGAATAACTCGACCCCTACGTTTGGAGAAGCGGATGAAAAAGTTTTTGATTGCCCCGTCCATTCTGTCTGCAGATTTTGCCCGCCTGGGTGAAGATACTGCCAAAGTGTTGGCCGCTGGTGCCGACGTGGTGCATTTTGACGTGATGGATAACCACTACGTGCCTAATCTGACGATCGGGCCAATGGTGTGCGAAGCCTTGCGCAATTACGGCATTACCGCACCGATTGACGTCCATCTGATGGTAAAACCGGTCGATCGCATCGTGCCGGACTTTGCCAAGGCAGGGGCAACCTACATCTCTTTCCATCCCGAAGCTTCCGAACACGTCGACCGCACTATCCAACTGATCAAAGAGAACGGCTGCAAGGCGGGCCTGGTGTTTAACCCAGCGACCCCGTTGAGCTATCTCGACTATGTGATGGACAAGATCGACGTGATCCTGCTGATGTCGGTCAACCCTGGTTTTGGCGGTCAATCCTTTATCCACGGCACGTTAGACAAGCTGCGTCAGGTTCGCAAACTGATCGATGAAAGCGGTCGTGACATTCGCCTGGAAGTGGACGGCGGCGTGAAGGTAGACAATATTGCCGAGATCGCAGCGGCGGGCGCGGACATGTTCGTGGCAGGCTCTGCCATCTTTGGCAAACCGGATTACCGCGCGGTGATCGATCAAATGCGCAGTGAGCTGGCAAAGGTGAGTCATGGCTGATTTTAGCGCTATCCGTGGTCTGGCCTTCGATCTCGATGGCACGCTGGTAGACAGTGCGCCGGGTTTGGCGGCGGCCATCGATATGGCGTTGGCGGAAATGGGTCTGCCGCAGGCTGGTGAGGCCCGTGTTGGCACCTGGATTGGTAACGGTGCCGATGTGCTGGTCCAGCGTGCGCTGCGCTGGGCAGAGGTGGAAGCCACGCCGGAACTGTGCCTGCAAATGCGTCAACGTTTCGACCATTTCTATGGGCAAACCGTAGAAAGCGGCAGCCGCCTGTTTCCACAGGTAATAGAGACGCTGGCCCAGTTGGCCAAGCTTGGCTACCCGCTAGCGCTGGTCACCAACAAGCCGACACCCTTTGTAGCCCCTTTGCTGACGGCACTTGGCATTATCGACTTTTTCTCGCTGATCATCGGCGGTGACGACGTGGTGGAGAAAAAGCCACATCCTGCCCCGCTGTATCTGGTGTTCGGCAAGCTTGGCCTGCGGGCCGGTGAAGTGCTGTTCGTCGGGGATTCGCGCAATGATATTCAGGCGGCGCAGGCGGCAGGTTGCCCGAGCGTCGGTCTGACTTACGGATATAACTACGGTGAAGCGATCGCCCTGAGCCACCCCGACCGCGTGTTGGAGCGCTTCGCCGATTTGTTGCCCGCACTTGGGCTGTCATCTTTAGAAGATCGGGAAATTTAACTATGAGTAAGCCCATCGTTTTCAGCGGCGCGCAGCCGTCCGGTGAACTGACTATCGGCAACTACATGGGGGCGCTGCGCCAGTGGGTGCAGCTGCAGGACGAGTTTGATTGCATCTACTGCATCGTCGATCTGCATGCCATCACCGTGCGTCAGGATGCACAACAGCTGCGTAAAGCCACCCTGGATACGTTGGCACTGTACCTGGCCTGTGGTATCGATCCAGAGAAAAGCACCATCTTCGTGCAGTCTCATGTGCCGGAACATACGCAACTGAGCTGGGTGCTGAACTGCTACACCTATTTCGGTGAACTGAGCCGCATGACCCAGTTCAAAGACAAGTCGTCGCGCTATGCGGAAAACATCAACGCCGGTCTGTTCAGCTATCCGGTGCTGATGGCGGCAGACATTCTGCTGTACCAGACCAATCAGGTGCCGGTCGGTGAAGACCAGAAGCAGCATCTGGAACTGAGCCGTGACGTTGGCCAGCGTTTCAACGCGCTGTACGGCGACGTGTTCAAGGTGCCGGAGCCGTTTATTCCGAAATCCGGCGCGCGCGTGATGTCGCTGCAAGAGCCGACCAAGAAGATGTCCAAGTCTGACGATAACCGTAACAACGTGATCGGCCTGCTGGAAGATCCGAAGGCGGTGACCAAGAAGATCAAACGCGCGATGACCGATTCCCAGGATCCGCCGGTCATTCGTTACGACGTTGCCAATAAAGCGGGGGTGTCCAACCTGTTGGATATCCTTTCCGGCGTGACCGGCAAGAGCATTGCCCAACTGGAAGCCGAATTTGAGGGCCAGATGTATGGTCACCTGAAGGGCGCCGTAGCAGAGGCCGTGTCTGGTATGTTGGTCGAGCTGCAAGAGCGTTATCACCGTTTCCGCAACGATGAGGCTCTGTTACAGCAGGTGATGCGTGATGGTGCCGCGAAAGCCCGTGCTCGCGCGCAGGAAACCTTGGCGAAGGTGTATGAAGCCGTTGGTTTTGTACCGCATCCGTAACGGATACTGCGTAACGGTAGCAATAAACAGCGGCCCATAGATGGCCGCTTTTTTGTGGCAGGGTTATCCTGCCAATCAGGGAGTCAAGTTCCCGGATATCCACTTTGCCGAATTGGTCCTGGGAAAGAGAGCGCGGATTATACAATCACGCGGCGTGCGGTGGTGTAGCGTTTTACCCAGTAGTCATTTTGCAGGCTGGAAATTTTTACGCCCTGGCTGGTTGAAGCGTGAATGAACTGTTTATCACCGATGTAAACCCCCACGTGGCGCTCTGCGGATGTCATACGAAAGAAGACCAGATCGCCAGGCCGGAGGTCGGCACGCGTTGTACCCACGCCGTGACCGATCTGCCGGGACGTGGTTCTCGGCAGACGCTCATTGAGCATATCCGCAAAGGCAGAATGATAGATTTCCTGCATCAACGATGAACAGTCGATCCCCTTTTTCGACGCCCCGCCAAGCTTGTATTTCACGCCTTCCCACTTGGCAAATTCGGAAAGGATCCTGTCCCGCATTTCTTTTTCATCAGGTACGGACGATTTCGTGGTGACAGTGCCCTCGTCTCTGAAAGGAGATGAAAATGCAGGGCTAGCCAGCAGGATAGTGAGAATAAGTAGGCTGTAGGTAGTAAAAGATTTCAAAGTCATAACAATAAACGAGATTAAATAATAAGCAAAAAGAGGGTGAAAAATAGCCATCTCATCCGATCAGATCAAGATCTAAATTGCTGCTTATATGTTAATAACTTGTATCTCACACGGGTTTTTCATTGCGTGTCAGTACGTTTTATGACCTTTTTATGTCTGGACGATGGGTCAGTAACGGGTCGTTGTTTAACCAACGTTTAGGTTCGCCGCTGTAGGCAGGAAATCACGACCGCTGGCTAACCAACGGCCGAGATCCTGTATCAGGCAATTTTGCTGATGTCTGCTGGTGTCTGCTGGCAGGCATTCCAGTTCAGCTTGCTGCGCAGGCTGACGACGCTGCCAACGATAATCAGGCTTGGGCTGGCAGCCTGTTTGGCTAGCTCACCCAGTTGCGCCAGCTCGCCTTCGATCACACGTTGGCGAGTTGAGGTGCCGTTTTCGACCAGAGCTACGGGCATTGAGGCCGCCATACCGTGAGCGATCAGCTGCTGCTGAATTTCTGCCGCCTGAGTTAGTCCCATATAGAACACCAGCGTCTGCTGCTTGGCGGCAAGCTGTGCCCAGTCTA
Source organism: Serratia sp. K1WW1 (assembly GCF_055790865.1). Classification (NCBI taxonomy): domain Bacteria; kingdom Pseudomonadati; phylum Pseudomonadota; class Gammaproteobacteria; order Enterobacterales; family Yersiniaceae; genus Serratia; species Serratia sp. K1WW1. The sequence goes on along the minus strand of NZ_CM147697.1, from coordinate 5,591,032 downwards.
ATCCGCCGTCGGCCTTGGCGTGGCCCGTCACCAAACGCACGCTTTGCGCGTGATCGCGGTGGGTGAGGGGGATGCCGCTGTAAGCCGAACAACCCGAAGCCGCAGTGATCCCCGGTACTACCGAGAAGGGAATGTCCGCTTCGGCCAGCGTTTCCAGTTCTTCGCCACCCCGGCCAAAGATGAAGGGATCGCCCCCTTTTAGCCGGACGACACGCAGGCCTCGTCTGGCCTGTTCCACCAGGATCTGATTGATGTGTTCCTGGGGTACGCAGTGGTATCCGGCACGCTTGCCCACAAAGATTCGTTCGGCATCACGGCGTACCAGGGCCATAATTTCTTCAGAGACCAGGCGATCGTAAACGACCACGTCAGCCTGTTGGATCTGCTGCAGGCCTTTCAGCGTCAGCAGGCCAGCATCACCGGGGCCTGCGCCTACCAGCACCACTTCGCCCTGTTCTTCAGGCCGATCGGCGAACAGCTTTTCAACCTGCTGGTTGGCCTGCGGGGTATCGCCGTTGGCCAGGGATTGTGCCAGCCTGTCGTGTACGAACAATCTTTCCCAGAAGCGGCGACGAGCGCCAATGCTGGCAAACTCCTGCTTCACCCGCTGGCGCAATGAACCCGCCAACTGAGCCAGTTGACCCAGATGCTGCGGCAGAATAGCTTCCAGTTTTTCCCGTAGCAGACGTGCCAGCACCGGGGCTTTGCCCCCGGAAGAAACGGCCACCATAATCGGCGAACGATCGATAATCGAAGGCATGATAAAGCTGGCGCGTTTGGGGTCGTCCACCACGTTGCAGAACACCTGCCGTTGGTTGGCGCATTGATAGACCAGGGCGTTGACTTCCACCCGATCGGTTGCGGCAATCACTAACCATTTTTCTGCCAGCAAGTCGGCAGAAAACTCACTTTCTACCAGCGTCACCTGGCCTTGTTCGGCCCAGATCAGGAATTGCTCACTGAATTCGAGCGAGTTGACGGTCAACTGCGCACCTGCGTCTAGCAGCAGGCGAGCCTTACGTTCAGCGACTTCCCCGCCGCCGACCAGCAGGCAGGCTTTGTGTTGCAGTTGGCAGAAAATGGGTAAGTAATCCATCGGCAATCCTCGGGGAAGTGGTAAACGGGGGCGATCGCTCACCCCCAAAATCATTATGCGTTTTGGCGAGCAGCAGCAATCTCAGCCTGTGGACGCTGGGCACGTGGCGTGGCATACCAGTAACCGAGGCCCATAAAGACGGCACCAGAGACCATATTGCCCAGAGTCACCCACAGCAGGTTATGACCGATACCGCTCAGGGTATAGGCTTCGCTGTGGTGGCCGAACCAGGACAGGGCAAACAGCGTCATGTTAGCTACCGAGTGCTCGTAACCGGAAGCGATAAACGCCAGCAAACACCACCAGATGGCGATGAATTTGGCCGCGCCTTCAACGCGCAATGCCATCCAGATCGCCAGGCAAACCAGCCAGTTACACAGTACGCCTTTGAAGAACAGCACTTCTGCCGGGGCGGTGGTTTTGGCCAGCGCCACGGTATGCACCAGGCTGGTATCCATCGGCAGTAGGCTACCGCCGCCGTAATAATACATCAGCGCAACCAGCACCGAACCGAGCAGGTTACCCAACCAGGTTTGTGGCAGTACGGCCCACATCTGGCGGTGCTTGATGGTACCGGCTTTGACGCCCAGCATCAGAAACATGGTATGGCCGGTGAACAGCTCTGAACCGGCGATGATCACCAGCGTCAGTGCGATACCGAAGGTGGCACCCATGACCAACGGACGGATAGACGGATCCACCAGGTTGCCGAGGGTAAAGATCAGGATGATGCCAAGGCCGACGTAGGCCCCGGCCATAGCGGAACTGATCCAGAAGCCGAGCGGACTCTCTTTGGCCAGTTTGACGATGCGTGCCGCGTTGGCAGCGCATTTGTTGATGGTGTCGGTGAACATAGATTTCCCTGGAAATAAATAATAAAAAGTGTGTTTGTAATAAGGGTAATGCTGGTCAGTTAGGCAAAGAGAGACGCCCTCACCCTAACCCTCTCCCCCAGGAGAGGGGACCGATCGAGCTAGTTGATTGCTTAGCGTTTTACCTTGCCTTTGTTGTTCTTACTCCCTCCTTTCCGCAGCTGCATGGGCTAACTACGTGCGCTGGGCAGCTCCCTCTCCCTTTGGGAGAGGGTTGGGGTGAGGGGCGAAGGATTACTTAGCCGCCACCTGAACCAGGCCGTCGACTACCCGGCTGGCGAAGCTGGCCACGGAGCGGCTCTCATCTTCCAGACAGAAACCGTCGTGCAGGCGGAAATGCTGTTTTTTCAGCGGGCTGGCGACCCACAATTCACCCTGATGCTCGGCAATCAGGCCGCGAGAAAGCACGCTGGCCTGGGCAAACGGGTCGATATTGCTGATGGCAAACAGCCGTTCGTCGGCATAGGGGCGGAATATCGCCACCTGCTGGGTGCCGATCAGCGCACACACGCCGGTCGCGGGCAAAATATCGGCGATGGGGCAAACGGTGATCCACTGGCTCATGCGTTGTTCTCCTCGGTTGCAAGCCAAGTAACGGGAATGCGTTCATCCGGGCGAGCTGGGCGATGTTGCTCACGCTCGGCCACGACCTGGACGTTAGGATCGCGCTGGCTGTTGTTAATAAAGTGAGCGAAACGCACCTGCGATGCAGGATTTTCGACAGTGGCTTTCCATTCGCAGATCACCGCTTCACGCAGGCGAGCAATTTCGGTTTCCAGCTGTGCGTTGATGCCCAGCTTGTCGTCGATAATTACCTTGCGCAGATAATCGATGCCGCCTTCCAGGCTTTCCAGCCAGACCGAGGTACGCTGCAACTTATCGCCGGTGCGGATATAGAACATCATGAAACGGTCGAGGTAACGCATCAGCGTTTCGTTGTCGAGATCGGCTGCCAGGAGGTCGGCATGGCGCGGTTTCATCCCGCCGTTGCCGCAGACATAGAGGTTCCAGCCGTTCTCGGTGGCAATAATACCGACGTCTTTCCCCTGCGCCTCGGCACACTCGCGGGTACAGCCGGAAACGCCAAACTTCATCTTGTGCGGGGTACGGATGCCTTTGTAACGGTGTTCAAGCTGCACGCCGAAGCCAACGCTGTCACCCACGCCATAACGGCACCAGGTGCTGCCGACGCAGGTTTTTGCCATCCGCAGCGCCTTGGCGTAGGCGTGGCCGGTTTCGAAGCCGGCGGCGATCAGCTTGCTCCAGATGGCGGGCAGATCGTCTTTCTGCGCACCGAACATGCCGATACGCATCGAGCCGGTCATCTTGGTGTACAGGTTGTATTCTTTGGCGATCTGGCCGACGGCGATCAGACCCTCCGGCGTGATTTCACCACCGGCAGAGCGTGGGATCACCGAATAGGTGCCGTCTTTCTGGATGTTGCCCAGGAAGTTGTCGTTGGTGTCTTGCAGCGGCGTGTGCTGTGGCTTGAGCACATACTCGTTCCAGCAGGAGGCCAGCAGTGAACCGACGGTCGGTTTACACACTTCGCAGCCGTAACCCTTACCGTATTTCGCCAACAGTTCGTCGAAGGTTTTAATGCCTTCAACCCGGATCAGGTGGTACAGCTCCTGGCGGGAATAGGCAAAGTGTTCACACAGGTGATGGTTAACCTCGATGCCCTGTTTGCTCAGCTCGGCATTCAGCACCTGGGTGATCAGTGGAATACAGCCGCCGCAGCCGGTACCGGCCTTGGTTTCCGACTTGATCGCCGCCACGGTATGGCAGCCCATATTCACCGCTTTGATGATATCGCCCTTGCTAACGTCGAAGCAGGAACAGATCTGTGCGGTTTCTGGCAGTGAATCTACGCCGATGGCAGGCTTGCTGCCGGCATGGGCTGGCAGGATCAGGCTGTCCGGGTTTTCCGGCAGTTCGATATTATTCAGTGCCAGCTGCAGCAGGTTGCCGTAGTCGCTGGTATCGCCGACCAGCACCGCGCCGAGCAACGTTTTGTTGTCCGCGCTGACGACCAGGCGCTTGTACACCTCTTTGCTTTCATCCAGATAGACGTAGCTGCGGGCGCCTTCGGTACGCGCGTGCGCATCACCAATACCCCCAACATCGACCCCCAGCAGCTTCAGCTTGGCGCTCATATCGGCACCCTGGAAGCTGTTTTCACGGCTCAGCAGATGGTCGGCGGTGACCTGAGCCATCTTGTAGCCCGGCGCGACCAAGCCGAAAGTGCGCTGCTGCCAGGAGGCGCATTCGCCAATGGCGTAAACGTCCGGATCGGAGGTCTGGCAGTTATCGTTAATCGCAATGCCACCGCGTGGGGCGGTAGCCAGCCCGCATTGGTGAGCCAGTTTGTCTTGCGGGCGGATGCCGGTGGAGAAGACGATAAAGTCGACTTCCAGCTCGCTGCCGTCGGCAAAGTGCATGGTTTTGCGTGCGCTTTTGCCGCCGTTGATGATTTCGGTGGTGTTCTTGCCGGTGTGGACTTTGACACCCATGCGCTCGATCTTGCGGCGCAGCTGATCGCCGCCCATCGGATCGAGCTGTTCTGCCATCAACATCGGCGCGAACTCGATCACGTGAGTTTCCACGCCCAGGCTTTTCAGTGCGCCAGCCGCTTCCAGGCCGAGCAGGCCACCGCCCACTACCGCGCCACGTTTACTGCGGCGGGCGCAGGATTCGATAGCGTTGAGATCTTCAATGGTGCGGTAAACGAAGCAGTCCTGAGTCTCTGAACCTTTGATCGGCGGGATCCACGGGTAGGAGCCGGTCGCCATGATCAGCTTGTCGTAATACACCGTGCGGCCGGTATTGGAGTGGATCACTTTCTCTGCGCGGTTAATGGTGATCGCGCGCTCGCCTACCAGCACTTTGACGCCCTGTTTTTCGTAGAAGCCTTCGCGGACCAGCGAAAGTTCTTCGGCAGTGTGGTGGGAGAAATAGGAGGAGAGATGCACGCGGTCGTAGGCGATGCGCGGCTCTTCACAAAAGATGGTGATGTCGAACTGGTCTTTGTCTGCCTTTTCCAGCAGATCTTCGATAAAGCGGTGGCCGACCATGCCGTTGCCGATAACCGCGAGTTGGACTCTGCTCATTATTGCCTCAAAATTCTGATTTCCTGGATGTACCTTATTCCTCCCAGAAGGCAATTTATTGATACAGGTCAAGCTAGCCCTTATATACCTCTAAGGTGGTATATATATGATTTATATCGATATTTGATAAGTTGCGGTTTTTACTCAACTTTAGCTGAATCGAGCCAGTTAACGAAAAAAATACTCATTGGGGAGTAACCAGAGGAAGGAAAGCCAAGCGGTGATTTTGTCAGCTCGTCATTGGCCAGTATGATGAAAGAAATGGTGAGCCGAACAGAGGTAAAAAAATGGCGAACAATCCGGTCAAGTTTATCGATAACCTGCGCCTGAGTGGGCATGAGGGGCTATGGCAGTTGGCCATTGAGCAGGGGCGGATCGCGCATATCATTCCACAGCCTGAGGACCTGGAGTGGCGCAGCGACGTGTTGGATGCCGAAGGTGGGCTGGTGCTGCCGCCGTTTATCGAGCCGCATATCCACCTGGATACCACGCAAACCGCCGGGCAGCCCGCATGGAATCAGTCCGGCACGCTGTTTGAAGGTATTGAGCGCTGGGCGGAGCGTAAAGCACTGCTCACCCATGAAGACGTGAAGCAGCGCGCCTGGCAGACGCTGAAATGGCAAATCGCCAACGGCGTGCAGCATGTGCGCACCCATGTCGACGTGTCCGATCCTACGTTGACTGCGCTGCGCGCCATGCTGGAGGTCAAGCAGGAGGTCGCACCTTGGATCACGCTGCAGATCGTGGCCTTCCCTCAGGAAGGGATCATGTCGTATCCCAATGGGGAAGCCCTGCTGGAGGAGGCGTTACGGCTCGGGGCGGATGTGGTCGGGGCTATCCCACATTTTGAATTCACCCGCGAATACGGCGTGGAATCGCTGCACAAGGCCTTTGCTCTGGCACAGAAATATGATCGGCTGGTGGATGTGCACTGCGACGAGATTGACGACGAGCAGTCACGTTTTGTGGAGACCGTGGCCGCGCTGGCATTGAAGCTGGAGATGGGCGCCAAGGTCACCGCCAGCCACACCACCGCGATGCATTCCTACAATGGGGCCTATACCTCAAGGCTGTTCCGGCTGCTGAAAATGTCCGGTATCAACTTCGTGGCCAACCCGTTGGTGAATATTCACCTGCAAGGACGTTTCGATACCTATCCTAAACGGCGTGGCATCACACGGGTGAAGGAGATGCTGGAGGCGGGCATCAACGTCTGCTTTGGTCATGACGACGTGTTTGATCCCTGGTATCCGCTGGGCACCGCCAATATGTTGCAGGTGCTGCATATGGGGCTCCACGTCTGCCAACTGATGGGCTATGGCCAGATCGATGACGGTTTGAATCTGATCACCACCCACAGCGCACGAACTCTGAACCTGACGGATTACGGTTTGCATGCAGGCAATAGTGCCGATTTGGTGATCTTACCCGCAGACAGCGGTTTTGACGCAGTACGCCGCCAGACGCCGGTACGCTATTCGATCCGTGCTGGTGCGGTTATCGCGGCCACCCAGCCTGCGCAAACCACGCTGTATCTGGAGCAGGAAGAGCAGGTCGATTTCAGGCGTTAGACATAAAAAAAGGGTTCTGCGTTGGCAGAACCCTCATGGGGAAAACTAGCAACAGTTAGTGCGTAGTATGCCCATGGTTGCGGTGCTTGGTCACAAAACCGAGCAGCAGACACATCACAAACACGGCCAGATACAGAGCGTTGGCCGTAGTCAGTGCGGCATGGACTCCGCTGCTGGCAACGATCGGGCCGGTGACCACGAAGGTCAGCATGGTGCCGATGGTGCCGCAGGTCAGGATAAAGTTGACCAGTTTCGGTGAGGAAACCTTGGTTTGCTGCGAACCGAGCGTGATCAGCGTGGTGTAGATCGCGCTGGAGACGAAGCCCAGAGCCATAATGTAGTAGCTCAGGTACTCAGGATTATCGGTGCTGATAAACAGGTACATGGCACCCGTTGCCAGCGCGGCCAGCACGGTGACGATGCGTTGCAGATCAAAGAAACGCAGCACGAAGCTGAACACCCACATCCCTATCATGTAAGAAGTCCAGAAATTGCTGACTACCTTGCCCGCCTGGTCGATATTCATGCCGAAGGTTTTGGTGGCGTATTCCGGCACCCATTGGATAAAGCCCAACTGGCCAAGGATGTAGCACAGCGCGGCGATTGCCAGGAACAGCACGCCAACGCCCCATTTCTCTTTCACCACCGGCTCGCTGCTTTTTTCCCCTTTGTTACCCAGAACCGGGAACTCGGAACACAGCGTCAGTACGAAGATGGCCAGGTACAGCACCCCAATGCAGGCGTAAACCCAGTACCAGCCAATGCTGCGCGCCAGCAGCATTGCGGCGATGATCGGGAAGATCATCCCGGCCATGCTGAAGAAGGAATCGGTAAACAGCAGGCGTGAACCGCGTTGGCGGCCAGCATACATATGGGTGATCAGGAAGGTGCCGATCGACATGGTGATACCGCTGACCACGCCGAGTACAAACATGCACAGCGAGAACAGGGTCAGGCTTTTGCCCACCATCAGCCCGGCGATGGCCAGCAGCATCAGGATAAAGCCAAAGATCAGCTGACGTTTCAGCGGAATGATTTCCATCAGCCAGGCATTGAGGAAGATTGAAATCAAAATACCCGCGTTAAGGAAGGTAAAGGTATTGCTCATACTGGAAACCGGCAGATTGAAATACTCTGCGATGTTTCCCATCACCATCCCTGTGACGATCACTAATGCACCGGTCAGCGCATAAGAGAAGAAGCTGATCCAGGTTAGCCGGATGCGGTTGCTGTCATTCATGTATATAGGCCTGATTATCTTTGTTGTGGTTTATACCCGTGGGCTGTCAGGCCGTAACCTGAGATCCCTGGGGTTTAAAGCTGGCATAAGGCCGCAGGTTTTTCCTGCTAAAAACTGGAAAAGATCCCGATCAGGCCACCAGGAGGCGGATCCTAGCATAGACAACGGGAGTTTTTGTGATGTGCATCGATTTTTTGATGCAAGGTATGAAAGGTTGTTAAGTATTATGTGATCAGTTGCCGAGTGTGGCGATCGAATCACGCTGGACGATCGTCGGCTCAAAGCTTACCGGTTCGGTCAACGGATCTATCAGCAGGCGAGCGGCATATTGCGCCATCTCGGTAATAGGGAAATGCACGCTGGTGAGCGCCGGGCGGACAAAAGGCGCTCGCTCGCCACTGTCATAACAGATCAATGAGATATCCTGCGGTACGCGCAGATGCCGCTCATTAATCGCCAGCAGTGCACCAATCGCCATTTCTTCGTTACAGCAGTATATCGCCGTAGGCAGCGCTTTGCTGTGCAGCAACTGGTCAGCGCACTGGTAGCCACTTTCCAGGTCATAGACCCCCTCTGGGCAGCCTAGCGGTTGCAGATTGGCGGCCTGCATCGCATTGAGGAACCCTTGTAACCGCTGTTGGCTAGAGGCTCGTTGGGCTGGGCCGCTGATACAGGCAATGCGCCGATGGCCGGCATCGATTAGCTGCTGGGTTGCAAGCTGGCTGGCGTAAACGTGATCGAAGGTGACGCAGCGATCCTCCAGGCCAGGGACCAGGCGATCCAGCAGCACAAAGGAGCGCTGTTCGGCAGCCAACTGACGTAGCCGATCGTCGCTGAGGCAGCGCACGTGCAGGATCACCCCGTCGCAACGCAGGCTGAACAGGCGTTGGATCGCCAGCAGTTCATTTTCCGCACTATTACGGCCTTGGGTCACCAGCAGCTGTTTACCGTTGGACTCGGCTTCGGTTTGGACGAAATCCATCAGGGCGCCAAAGAAGCCCCCTCGGTATGAGGTGGTGACCAGGCCCAAGGTGTTGCTTTGGCTGGATGCCAACGCCCTGGCCGCCGGGTTGGGGGTATAGCCCAGTTCGGCCACCGCCCGTTTGACCTTGTCGCGGGTGAGCGCTTTGACCTTGTTATCGCCGTTGACCACGCGTGACACAGTCGCGCGGGATACGCCCGCTATCGCTGCGACATCTTCCAGTGTCACCATTTTACTGCTCCTGATTACGGGCTTATCCCCCCACTTGATCAGATTACAGGAGATAAGTGGGCCCGGCGAGCCGAACCCAATGTTGATGGTTATGCGTTAAACTGCGGCAAATAGGCTTTATTCACCTCCAGCACTTCTTCCAGCAGCGGCTGGGCAATTTGGGCGTTGGCGACCAGAGGATTGGTGACCAGTGCCAGCAGCCCACTGCGGCGATCGCCATGTACGGCGGCCTCTATCGTCAGGCGTTCATAGGCTTTAACCTGCTGGGTCAGTGCATGCATCGAATCCGGCAGTTGGCCAAACGTCAGCGGATGGGCGCCCTGAGCATCGACGATACAGTTGGTTTCTATCACAGCATCGTCTGGTAAACCGCGAATAGCGCCACGGTTTGCGGTATTGACCACTAATTGTGTGCCGAGATTGTTGTGAATGGCACGGATCAGCTCCAGCGCCACTTCGGAATAGAAGGAACCGCCACGGAAACTGAGCTGCTCGGGCTTGCTGTCGAGATGTGGGTCTGCATACAGCTCGAACAATTCCTTCTCTACTTTCATCACCTGTTCGGCACGGGTACCGCGTTCGGCTGCGGCGGCAATCTCTTCTGCCAGCATCTCTTTGGTCTGGTAGAAATAGCGGTGATAAGGGCAGGGGATAGCCCCTACGGCGCGCAGGAACTCCGGCGGCCAAGGCTCTTCCTTGATGTTGTTCATGGTCAGCGCGGCGCCGTCACACAGCATGTCGAGTACCTTGCCGGTCACGTCCTTGCCGTTTTGCAGCACCTGGTGGACCCACACCATGTGGTTCAACCCGGCGAATTGCAGTTGTACCTCGGCGTAAGGGGCCTTCAGCATATTGGCGATCATGTGATGCATGCTGATCGGCACGTTACACAGGCCGATGATTTTCGCCTTGGTATAGCGCGAAACGGCTTCGGTCACGATACCGGCCGGGTTGGTAAAGTTGATGATCCAGGCATCGGGTGCCAGCTGTTCTACCTTGCGGGCGATATTCAGCATCACCGGAATGGTGCGCAGCGCCTTGGCAAAGCCGCCAACGCCGGTAGTTTCCTGGCCGATCAGTTGGTATTTCAGGCCCAGGCGCTCGTCGGCAGCCCTGGCAGGCAACTGACCCACGCGGAACTGGGTGAGAACGAAACTGGCACCGCGAATGGCCTCGTCCAGATCGAAATGCACGCTGACCTTCACCTGCTCCAGGCCGTTACGGGCCAGCATACGCTGGGTTAATGCGGCAATGATCTCGACCTTCTCCCGGCCAGGCTCAACGTCCACCAACGCCAGTTCGGTCACCGGCAACGCTTCAATTCGCAGGATCAGGCCTTCCACCAGCTCCGGCGTGTAGCTACTGCCGCCGCCAATAATGGCGATTTTTAATGCGCTCATGAGCGGGCCTCCAATTGTACCTGACGGCGATAAAGTTCGATCATGTCATCGGCCAGATCCTGAATGACCATGGCGTTCATCAAGTGATCCTGTGCGTGTACGGTGATCAGGGTGATGGCCAGTTTGCCGCAGCCTTCGTCCATGCCGATCAGTTGGGTCTGAATGCGGTGGGCCTGTTTCACCGCCTGCTTGGATTCGGCCATATGTTCGGCGGAACCGGTGAAATCACCGGCACGGGCCTGTTGCAAAGCCATCAGCGCGCTGCTGCGGGCGCTACCGGCAAATACCAGCAGCTCCATAATAGTGCTTTCAAAATCCTGGCTGACTTCAGCCATCAGTTCAGTCACGTTATCTCTCCTGTTACTGCGCGGCGGCGGGGTTGCTGGCTTCGCGTTCAGCCTCGGCCTGCTCGTGTTCCTGCGCCAATAGTTGTTTTTCATACACCTTGAAGAACGGCAGCCAGATCGCCAGGTCAATCACCATCAGCACCAGCACCAGTACGGCGGCACGAATATCCCAGGAGGCGGAGATCATCGCTCCCAGCGGTGCCGGAGCGGTCCAGGGGGCCATCGCCACCATTTTCTCCACCATGTCCCAGTGCAGGGCGAAATAAGCCAGAGTGGCGTTAACCATCGGCACCACAATCAACGGGATAAACAGCGTTGGGTTCATCACCACCGGCGAACCGAACAGCAGCGGTTCATTGATATTGAAAGCTGCCGGGACCACGCTCAGCTTGCCGATGGTGCGTAGATGAATGGAACGGCTGCGCAGATAAAGGAAGGCCAACACCAGCGTGGAGCCAGAGCCACCGATACAGACATAGAATGACCAGAATGGCGCGGTCAGCGTTTGGGTCATGGCTGCACCGTTAGCGACCAGCGCGGCGTTAGTGGCCAGGTTAGCCATAAAGATCGGGTTCAGCAGGCCGGTCACGATGTTGTCGCCGTGAATACCGGCAAACCACAGCAGGTTGGCAATCAGCACCGCCAAAAGGATGGCTGGCAGCGTATCGCCGACGGAAATCAGCGGCTGGAACACTTGCATAATCGCGGCAGGCAGCAGCAGTTGGAATTCGCTCTGCATCAGGAGGCTGACGGGGTAGACCGTCAACAGAATGCCCACCACCGGGTACAGCAGTTCAAACGAACGGGCAATGGCAGGAGGAACCTGCTCCGGCATGCGAATGGTAATGTTGTACTTTTTCAGCAGGCGGATCAGTTCGACCGACCAAATGGCGCAGATCAGGGCAGTGAATACCCCTTGGCCACCCAGAAAATCGAGGGACATCTTGTTGTCGACCTGAGGCGCGGAGGCCAGCAGGAATGCCATCAGCGACAGCAGCGCGGCGGTCAGGGCGTCCATTTTGTAGTGCTTTGCCAGACTGTAGGCGGTACCAATAGAGACAAATACGCTCATCAACCCCATGGTCATAAAGAACGGCATGGTGATGGTGTCCCAGTGCTTCTTGGCGAACCCTAACCAGGCTTGCCCAAAGCTGGAGGTGGTGGTCGCGTCAAACGGCGGGTTGGCGACGATCAGCATGATACTGCCGACGATCAAAAACGGCATGGCGCTGATAAAACCGTCACGAATGGCAATAATATGGCGCTGGCTACCGATCCGGCCGGCCAGTGGCGCGATATGGCTTTCGACCACGCGCATCAGGGAAGCGTATAGGCTCATGGGGTTCTCCGCGGCGTCAGGCGATCAGGCTGAGGGCTTGGTCTAATACCTTGTCACCGCGCAGGGTGCCGTAATCCATCATGTCGATGACGGCAACCGGCAGGCCGTGCGGCCCGGCAAGCTGGCTGAAACGGGCCAGTTCGTACTTCACCTGTGGCCCCAACAGCACCACGCTGGCGGTTGGCAACTCAGCTTCGAAATCCGCAGCCGGTACCGCCACAATCTCCACGGCCAGTTCGCGCTTTTGCGCTTCGGTTTGCATGCGTTTGACCAGCATGCTGGTGGACATCCCCGCAGCACAGCACAGCACTATCTTCTTCATCATGGCTCTCCAGTATTCTTATGGTTATCAGCGCAAATGAGAGCGCTCTCATTTGTGTAGCCTAGCTGGATTGCAGAACCAAACCGGGATTTGTGTCGCAAAAACCGCTGAAGGGCGAAAATGGGCAAATAATGCGTGATCGGCTTGGCAAAAATCAGTACGGGGATCATACTGTCGGCAGGAAAAACCCGGGCGCACTCAGAAACGTCCGGCAATTGAGTAAATATAGGTAAATGGCTGGCGCTGCCGGGCGCAGCTCTTTAGAATCAAAGCGCTTTCCGTTGTTTGTATCTCAAAGAAAGGACCCGTTCATGTTCAAACGTACTTTAGTGACCTTCGTTGCGCTGTGTTCACTGACAGCCATGGCACCCGCCGCATTAGCCGCCGGTGAAACCCACGTCATGCTGACCACCTCGGCAGGGAATATCGAATTGGCGCTCGACAGTCAGAAGGCACCGGTCTCAACCAAGAACTTCATTGACTACGTGAACAGCGGTTACTACAACAACACCGTTTTCCACCGCGTGATCCCTGGTTTCATGGTTCAGGGCGGCGGTTTTACTGCGGATATGCAGCAGAAAACCACCAATGCACCGATCAAGAACGAAGCCGATAACGGCCTGCGTAACCTGCGTGGCACCATTTCCATGGCGCGTACCGCCGATAAAGACAGCGCCACCAGCCAGTTCTTCCTGAACGTGGCAGACAATGCGTTCCTCGATCATGGCCAGCGTGATTTTGGCTACGCGGTGTTTGGCAAAATCGTTAAAGGTATGGACGTAGTAGATAAAATCTCCCAGGTACCCACTGGCAACGTCGGTCCTTACCAGAATGTCCCGAGCAAACCTATCGTGATCCTGTCGGCCAAAGTGCTGCCATAAATCACCCAAGCCGGTCTCTAGCTGGGGGCCGGCCTGCTTTTCCCTCCTGAATGTTTGCCTGCATCACTGTTTTTTTCGATCCCACGTGATTTAATTGCCCGCCTAAAACCAGACCGGATACCCGGCACTTTTTTGATCGCCCCGTTGTTCAGGATGAGCCGTTTTTATGTACGAATTTAACCAGGTGTTACTGCTGCTACAGCAGATGTGTGTGTATCTCGTCATTGCCTATCTGCTGAGCAAGACGCCGCTGTTTATTCCGTTGATGCAGGTGACCATTCGCCTGCCGCACAAGTTGCTGTGCTACGTCATTTTCTCGGTGTTCTGCATTATGGGCACCTATTTTGGCCTGCATATTCAGGACTCCATCGCCAATACCCGCGCTATCGGCGCCGTGTTGGGCGGGCTGCTGGGTGGGCCCTCCGTCGGTTTCCTGGTTGGCCTGACGGGCGGCTTGCATCGTTATACACTGGGGGGCATGACAGACGTCGCCTGTGCGATCTCCACGGTGGCCGAAGGGCTGGTTGGCGGCATTGTGCATAGCATTGCCATGCGGCGTGGGCGTATCGATCTGCTGTTCAACCCGCTGTTTGTCGCCGGGATTGCGTTGGTGGCCGAAGTGCTGCAAATGGCGATTATCCTGATCGTCGCGCGTCCGTTCCCCGAAGCTGTGCTGCTGGTGGAGCATATCGTCCTGCCGATGCTGATCGCCAATACCATCGGCGCCGCCATGTTTATGCAGATCCTGCTGGATCGGCGGGCGATGTTTGAAAAATACACCAGTGCCTTCTCCTCCAAGGCGTTGAAGATTGCCGAACGTACCGAGGGTATTCTGCGCCAGGGGTTTGACCAGGAAAACAGCATGAAGGTGGCGAGGGTGGTCTATCAGGAGCTGGGCATCGGCGCCGTGGCGATCACCGATCGTGACAAGCTGCTGGCCTTTATCGGCATTGGTGACGACCACCATCTGCCGGGCACGCCGATCTCCTCGGTCCACTCCCATCGCGCCATCGATAACAACGAGGTGGTGTATGCCGACGGCAACGAGCTTTCTTACTGCTGTTCCATCAATGGCAATTGCAAACTAGGTTCGACACTGGTGATCCCACTGCGTGGTGAAAACCAGCGAGTGATTGGCACCATCAAACTGTATGAACCCAAGACCAAGCTGTTCAGCACCATCAACCGCACGCTGGGGGAAGGGATTGCCAGCCTGTTGTCGGCGCAAATCATGGCCGGGCAATATGAGCGCCATAAACAGCTGTTGGCCCAGTCGGAAATCAAACTGCTGCATGCGCAGGTGAACCCGCATTTCCTGTTCAACGCCCTGAATACGCTGGTGGCGGTGATCCGCCGCGATGGCGACCGGGCGTGCGAACTGGTGCAGTATCTGTCGACCTTTTTCCGCAAAAACCTCAAGCGTTCCGACGATGAGGTGAGCCTGGCGGACGAGATCGAACATGTGAACGCCTATCTGCAGATCGAAAAGGCCCGTTTTGCCGATCGGCTGGAGATCACCGTTTCGCTACCGGAAGAGTTGCTGGCAGTGCGTTTACCGGCTTTCTCACTGCAGCCGATCGTGGAAAATGCCATCAAGCACGGCACTTCGCATCTGTTGGGGATTGGCCGTGTCGATATTGGTGCACG
The DNA here is from genome assembly GCF_055790865.1 of Serratia sp. K1WW1. Classification (NCBI taxonomy): domain Bacteria; kingdom Pseudomonadati; phylum Pseudomonadota; class Gammaproteobacteria; order Enterobacterales; family Yersiniaceae; genus Serratia; species Serratia sp. K1WW1. The sequence continues at coordinate 5,575,994 of NZ_CM147697.1, read as the reverse complement.
TTTGGAAGGTGATCACTTGCTGCTGCAGGTAACGGATAACGCCGGACTGTTCCGTCAACAGGCTGGTGGCAGCGGGTTGGGGATGAACCTGGTCGATCGGCGTATCCGCGTGCGCTATGGTGAAGATTATGGCGTGCAGGTCACCTGCGAACCTGAAGCCTATACTTGCATCACCCTTAACGTTCCCTTGGCGAGGGCTGCTTGATGTTGAACGTACTGATTGTTGATGACGAGCCCTTTGCCCGCGATAACCTGCGCCACCTGCTGGAAGAGGAAGAGGGCATTACCATTATTGGTGAATGCGCCAATGCCATTGAGGCCATCAGCCAAATCCACCGCTTGCAACCGGACGTGGTGTTCCTGGACATCCAGATGCCGCGTATCAGCGGATTGGAAATGGTTGGCATGCTCGATCCGAACCGTATGCCCTACATCGTGTTTCTGACGGCCTATGACGAATACGCCGTGCAGGCCTTTGAACAGCATGCGTTTGATTACCTGCTGAAACCGGCGGAGCCGAATCGGCTGAATAAAACTCTGCAGCGCCTGCATCAGCGCCGTGCTCCGCAGAATATTTCGGCGTTAGATGAAAGCGCTGGCTACCTGAAATACATTCCCTGCACCGGTCACAGCCGGATTTACCTGCTGCGTTTCGACGAGGTGATCGCTATCCGCTCACGCTCGACCGGGGTATATGTGGTACGCAATGACGGCATGGAGTGTTTCACCGAACTGACGCTACGCACGTTGGAAAGCCGCACACCATTGGTGCGCTGCCACCGGCAATATCTGGTGAACCTTGAGCAGGTCAAAGAGATCCGTTTTGAAGAAAGTGGCACGGCGGAAATGATTATGTCGGTGGGGGAGCCGGTACCGGTCAGCCGCCGCTATCTCAAATCGCTGAAAGAAGAGTTGGGGTTACGCGGATAACGTTAAGCGACTCGGTTCGGCATGGGAGACTCTAATGTGCCACAGATTGACTCCTACGATTGATATCGGCTCCGCATCAGCTCCCTCTCACTAAAGGCTGTCTCTTATACACAACTTGGCATCTTGCTGTTTTATATGGTAATTATTTTAAGCTTATCATTTCGTCGCTCGAAAAAATTCTCTTTAAAATCAGCCTGCTATGTTTCTCAAATTACGGCTATTTGACCGCAATTTGAGATGTGTATAAGAGACAGCACTAAAGGAAGGGCTGGTTGCACGTCCCGCGATACGGTTTGGCATGAGGGACCCTAATGTGCCACAGATTGACTCCTACGATTGATATCGGCTTGAAGAGTTTGCTGAGGTGACCTCTTTCACTTGCAAAAGAGCAGGGGCTAATAGCTCCCTCTCCCTGTGGGAGAGGGTTGGGGTGAGGGGCCCTTTTGTTTGTCCTTGACGGGTTTACGTCTCGCTTATAGCCTTGATGATATCAACGGGCGCATTCGCGCCGTACAGGGTCATAGGAACAGAAAATGAGCGAAGCACGGATTATTGCCAAAGCGATGAAAGACGGGAAACCGGCGCAGGAACTGGTCATTTTGCCTGCTCTGGCTAACCGCCACGGGTTGATCACCGGGGCGACCGGTACGGGCAAAACGGTCACTCTGCAAAAGATGGCGGAGCAGTTCTCGCGCATTGGCATTCCGGTATTCCTGGCGGACGTTAAAGGCGATCTGTCGGGCATTGCGGCCGAAGGTGTTCCCTCCGAGAAGTTGCAGGCGCGGTTGGCGGCGATTGGCGTTACCGACTGGCAACCCCAAGCCTGTTCCATGATCCCTTGGGATATTTTTGGCGAAAAGGGCCATCCTATCCGCGCCACCATTTCCGATCTTGGCCCGCTGCTGCTTGGTCGCCTGTTGGATCTGAATGAGGTGCAGAGCGGCGTGTTGCAGTTGGTGTTCAAGATCGCCGATGACAACGCCTTACTGCTGCTGGATATGAAAGACCTGCGTGCGATGGTGCAGTACGTCGGGGATAACGCCAAACAGTTCCAAACCCAGTACGGCAACATCTCTTCGGCCTCGATCGGGGCGATCCAGCGTGGTTTGCTGACGCTGGAACAGCAGGGTGCCAATCAGTTCTTTGGCGAACCGATGTTGGATATCAACGATCTGATGAGAACCGACGCCAACGGGCACGGCATTATCAACCTGCTGGCGGCGGATAAGCTGATTAACCAGCCGAAGCTGTATGCGGTGTTTTTGCTGTGGCTACTGGCGGAGCTGTTTGAGCATTTGCCGGAAGTGGGCGATCCGGAACAGCCAAAGCTGGTGTTTTTCTTCGACGAAGCCCACCTGCTGTTTAACGATGCGCCACCGGCATTGCTGACCAAAATTGAACAGGTGGTACGCCTGATCCGTTCCAAAGGCGTGGGCATCTACTTTGTCACCCAGAATCCGTTGGATATTCCAGACAGTGTCCTGGGCCAGTTGGGTAACCGCGTTCAGCACGCGCTACGGGCCTTTACACCACGCGATCAGAAAGCGGTGAAGGCCGCGGCCCAAACCATGCGTGCCAATCCAGAATTTGATGCGGAAACAGCAATCACCGAGTTAGGCGTGGGCGAGGCATTAGTTTCCTTCCTGGATGAGAAAGGGCGGCCGAACGTGGTGGAGCGCGCGATGGTGATCGCACCGGAATCGAAAATGGGCATGCTGGGGGATGAAGGGATGAACAGCGCCATCAATAAATCCCCGCTCTATGGCCGCTATGAAGATATGGTGGATCGTGAATCTGCCTATGAAAAACTGGCCGCAGGCGGTTTTGCCACTGTAGGTACGCCACAGCCTGGGCAACCGGCTCAGAAACCGGCCGCAGGGCAGGAAAGCGGCGGTGGCTTGATGGGCGGCTTGAACGAGATCCTGTTTGGTTCCACGGGCCCACGCGGCGGTAAACATGACGGCATCGTACAGACCGCCGCCAAGAGCATGGCGCGCGATCTGGGCCGCCAGATCCTGCGCGGCGTTTTAGGCTCGATCATGGGGGGCCGCAAAAAGTAGGTCTGTGAACTCTAACCTAGGGGCGCTGCATGCAGCGTCCGTTTAGCTTTGCCAGCGGTTTCAGAGTTGGCGGACTTTATTAATCTTCCTGTGAAACTCACTCGCTGTTGCTGAACTAACCAAAGCCTTTCCGTTGTTTTGGCTTGCCGAGGTGCGTCAGCTCTCAGTTAAAAAACCGCAGGTCTTTGTCGAAGTGTCACTCTGCCTTTAGATGAAATTATGGCTCGATAGTGTTTTTAGCTTAGATGTTCTATTACTTTTATCAGTGCACCATTATCTTAATTGTTAAATATAAAATAATTATTAGTTTCATCTTAAGTATGAGTGTAGGGACGCATCGAGTTATATATCGATAAGTATATAATTATCTTATGTATTCTAATGTCACGGTTAGCTAGAGCTGATAAACCAGCTAATGAAATCATCCATTCTCTATAAAAACAGGATATTTCTAATTTACATATAAATGGTTTGTTAATATGTTTGAAAAATTAATCATGGTAACTACGGGACTGGAAGGTGCGAGTTGTTATAGGTGTCGAGTTATCTTTGGTTCAGTTGCATACTGAATATCTATACTTTCCTTCCCATTCATAACACTAGGGACGTTTTTAGAGGTGCAGGGAATGTTGACACAAAATATACTAACCTTTTTGATGATCTTGCCATTGATCTGCATAGTGATTGAGGCATTTGTCTTACGTAAGTATCATCGCTCTCAACTGAATTATGCTGAAGGTTTGGTTAACATATCTCTTGGAGTTAACAACTTGGTTGCTGGCATACTTTTTACTGGTATTCATTTGTTTATCTACCAATATTTGTATCGGCATTACTCCTTGAGTTTGCCATTGCCTAACCCGTTTCTGCAACTACTGGTGGCGTTTCTGCTGTATGATTTTCTCTATTATTGGAGTCATTGGGCACATCATCGCTGTAATCTGCTATGGGCTAATCACTGGGTACATCATAGTGGCCAGCATTTTAACTTCACAACTGCTGTGCGATTGGGCTTTTTGGGGAACTTTACAGTGTGGATTTTCTTCTTGCCCATGGCATTTTTAGGTATCCCCCTCGAACACTATTTGTTGGTGATTGCAGCACAATTCATCTATCAGTTTTTTATTCATACAACATTGGTCAGAGAACTGGGTTGGTTAGAAAAAATCTTGGTCACTCCCTCCCAACATCGTGTACATCATGCTAGCAATGCCTTGTATTTAGACCGGAATTTCGGTTGTTTTCTAGTTGTCTGGGATCGTTTGTTCGGCACCTACCAAAGAGAAATAATCGATGAACCACCTCAGTACGGTGTGACCCATTCTATTGAACAGCCGTTCTCACCTGGTTACTTAAATTGCTTCCTTTACCTGGAATGTCTGCGGCAGGCATGGCGTCAACCTAGTTTGAGAATGGCGTTAGGTATTTTGTTGGGACCACCTTCGCGTCTGCAGCTAACAACTCTCGAACAGGTTTTAGCGGTAAGAAATAACGCTTTTCTCACTTCCTATCTAGGGTTGTTAGCGCCGCTGCTTATCAGTTTTTACATTGTTCTCAATGTAACGGAACTCAGTACCGCTGATGCTTGGCGAGTACCACTGTCATTACTACTTATAAGTTGCCTGTATATTAGTAAGAAGACCATCAGGTATCGTTGGTCCCTCTTGAACAGCTTATTAGTTAAGGGGCTGGAGACTGGGGTTATCCTATATCTGCTAACCCACTATAACAATTTACAACCGATATTATGGTTTGCCTTGGTTAGTATTATCGTGGCATTGCTGGTGAAGTTATTCTCTTTCTCTATAGCAAGGAGCGCATCCAATGAATGATCAGACGTTTACTACAGAATTCGACGTTAACCCACGACGTAAGTTGGCGTATGCCAACGAATACCTTCAGGGTATTGTTGCTCGTCATGACTATTTAACCGCACAGGGAGCTATGGAAGTCATTGGTCGAGTATTCCATGGTATTCCAGGTAAAAAAACCACCGTTAGCTTCAGCTCTGGCTCCCTTAGCCATCAAACTAGAGAAATGTTGCACTTAGGTTCTTACAACTACTCTGGTCTCAACGGCCACCCACAAATCATCGAGGCGAGCATTCAGGCTACTCGCCGCTACGGTACAACTTCCAGCGGCGTGCGCTTGCTAAATGGTACCTGTGAATTACATGTGGATATGGAGCAGCGTTTAGCCAAGTTTTTGGGTGTAGAAGAGGTGATTACTTTCAGTTCAGGGTTCTGTGCCAACCTTGCTGTGTTGGCGACCCTTTGCCGAAAAGGGGATGTTGTTCTCAGTGACACGCTCAACCATCAATCGATCGTTGATGGCCTGAAACTCAGTGAATGCTTGGTTAAGCAATATCGCCATGCCTCGCTGACAAGCCTGGAAAGCAAACTGAGTCAACTGCCGCTAGAGGTGAGAAAGTTCATTGTCACTGATGGTGTTTTTAGTATGGATGGTGATTTTGCACCATTACCTGGGATTGTTGATTTGGCACGCCGCTACTACGCCTTCGTCATTGTTGACGATGCACACGGCACTGGTCATGTAGGGCCCAATGGGCGCGGGAGCTGTGCGCACTTTCAGGTCACTGATGGTGTTGATGTGATCACGGGTAGTCTGAGTAAAGGGCTACCAGGTGTAGGTGGATTTATAGCTACCAGTCAAGAAACAGCGAAAATCATTCGAACAGCTGCTACTCCCTATATCTATTCAGCCTCATTGCCTGCTGGGGTTGTTGCCTCGATCATCAAGGCTATCGACATCCTTGAGATGTCCCCTCAACTGATTGAGCAACTCCAGTCCAAAACGGCATACTTCACCCGACGCCTGCGTGATGCAGGATTCAATCTGTTGAATAGCGAAACCAGTATCGTGCCACTGCTGACCGGAGAAGAGCAGTGTTGCTTCATTCTTACGCGGCTCCTGCATGAGCAGGGTATTTATGTGAATCCGGTAGCCCATCCGGCTGTGAGTAAATCTCGGGCGAGGATCAGGATGAATTTGAGCTCCAACCTGAGCTATGGAGAGCTGGATTATAGCATTTGCGCGTTGATCCAGGCAGGGCAAAAACTGTCACTTATCTGACGGGTAGGAACAGAGACATGAACATTACTTATCGCTGGACCGAGCGCCTTAGCGATCTCTGCTGCAAAGACTGGGAGCACTGTTATGGAAGTGAGAATGTGCTTACTTCCTATGCGCTGCAACGTGCGTTAGAACGCTCGAAACTAGCCGACAGCTTTCATTATCTCAGCCTCTACTGCGATGGCCATCTGGTGGCAATTATCAGTTGTTTCACACAACGCTACTCGCTCACCGATCTGGCTACGCCTTGGCTACAAGATGGGATCAAGACAATACGCAAACTCTATCCCGATCTGCTTCGCCCTAGATTTTTCATCGTGGGTAGCCCGATTGCAACTTGCACCCATATGCTGGGGATTGCCATGGCTCAGAACCAATCCGGTTATCCTTTCCTTATCCAGGCTATGGAGAGAGAAATCAACAGAAAAGCGTCTGAAATGAAAGCTAAATTCACATGTATCAAGGAAATAGACGGAAGTATGCGCGAGCGTTTGAAGCCAGCCTGGCTGAATGAATTCATAGTTTGCCGTAGCCCTGATACTACTTACGTTTACACCGCTCCAGTGGCAGGTTTGAGCTATACAGATAATATGTTGAGTCGTTATCGAGTGGCGTTTAAGAAACGTAAACGGGAGTTTGCAGAGGCCGGATTGCGCTGGATTATTGCAGATGACTTTGGCCCCTATGTGGATAAATTACATCACCTGTATCTCAATGTGCTTGGCCGTAGTCAAACCAAATTCGAACGCTTGACCCCCGAGTTTTTTCAGGCCGTCAATCAGGAGTTGAACAAACAATCCTACGTACTGTTGTGTCTTGATGGAGAACGTATTGTCGCCTTTGAACTCATGCTTAGGGGAAGACAGTTACATCCATTGTATTTAGGTATGGACTATCGTTACCGAGACATCGGTGCCTTGTATTTCAATTGCCTGTATCGAATTATCGAAGAAAGCCAACGCCAGGATTTACGCTTGATTGAACTAGGACAAACGAGTTACGAAGCCAAGTTCAGCATTGGCGCAGTGTCTTCCCCCCTATATTTCTATATAAAGCATGTTAACCCACTGTGTAACTGGCTATTGCGTCGCTTACGCAGACATATATTTCCTGAACCACAAATACCTGCTTTGCGTAAAGTGTTCAAACGGGGTGATGACTACATCAAGGCCTTAAAGTCAGAGGGGGTGGGGCATGTTGATTGGTGAACATCAGGTGGACGAGTTCACTCTTGAGGTTTTCGACAGCATTAATGACCTTGATGTTGAACTCTGGAACACTGCCTTTGCTGATGGGCACCCGTTTAAGACCCATGGCTTCATTCAGGCCTGTGAACAGGTATTTCCCCATCGTCAATACCGATTTTTATGCTTCAGAACGTCCCGAAGCTCGCTCCCTTTAGGATTGCTCTTTGCAACTCAAGAGAAAGTTGATCTGTTCGCCAATGCTGGAGGTTACATGCAAGTGCTGCTACGTACTCTGCGTAGCAGATGGCCACTATTCGGACGTTTGGCAGTTGCGGTGCTTGGTAGTTATGAGACCAGTGGACAACATTGGTGGTTTTCCGATGTGATAGCGACCGATCGGCACATTTCCTTAATCAATTGTGCTTTAACGCTAGCCTTTCCCCGCGCTAGGTTGAGAGTTATCCGTGATTTAGTTCATCAGGATAATGATTCTGATTTGAATAGGCAGTTGCAGGCATTCCGTTTTCATCAGGCGGCTAGCTATCCGCTGGCACAGATCCCTTTGCATGGGCGTTCTTGGGCGGAGCATAGTCTGCGGCTAAAAGCCAATGGCCGGAAGAACCTTAATCGCCGGATGACCCAATTACGTCAGTCGAATTGGCGTATTGTTCATTATAGAGAGCCCCTTCAATCGTTTGAGCTCTTGTATGAGCTGTACTTGAATACACACCGCCAGGCCAGTGAATTCAAGCGCGAGGCTCTACCCATTGAGTTTTTTGAGCGGGTTCTACAGCTGTGTTCTGTAGTGGTATCGGTACTTTATGATCTGCAGGATCGGGTATATGCGTTTATCTTCAGTGGGGTAAGTGACACTATTATCAATCCTTTCGTATTTGGCCGGGATTACCGCAGTAATAGTGAAGTGAATGCCTACTATGTTCTGCATATTGATCTTATCCAGCGTTTCAGCAGTCGTAACACGCAATCCATTGATCTGGGGATCACCAATTATTTCCTCAAGCAGAACTTTGGTGCACGTTTGCAGCGCAACGATATTTATCTGAAATTGAGTAACCCATTACTCAATGAGCTGTTTGGCCGTCCCCTAGCCAAACAGTTTTCCATTCCCCAACCCGAAGAGCGAAACGTTTTCAAATATGACTACCAAGGCTAATAATCCCGTGGAGGCTCAGTTACAGCAGCGCATTGATACTTTTACTGACAATTCACAGCGCTTACGCCGCCGACAACGTTATGTAGAGCTTGGCCGGTTGTTGGTGGCGCTAGTTTTGCTGGCGCCGATCAGCGGTCTGTGGTCAGACCCAAAACAGGGTTTTTGGTGGGGGGGGTTGGGTGTGGGGGCCGGGATATTCGTTGCCTTGGTGATCTGGCACCGTCGGTTGGCGGCTCAATTACAGCACTGCCTCACTTTGGTTACTCTAAATCAAGAGAGCCTGGCTCGCGTTAGGCGGGACTTTTCGGTGCTGCTACCTTGCCCTGCCAACCTCGCCGACTCTTTCAGTGAGCAAGACCGGGATCTGAATCTGTATGGACATGCATCACTTGGACAACTCCTATTCAACCTGTCCACCAGCTTAGGCGATAAGCGGCTGGCCGAGTGGCTGAGCCGGGGAAGTCCGATGCTCGAACAACATCAACAAGCGGTTCGGGAACTGGCTCCTCAGTTGGACTTACGCCAGCGGCTGTATGCTTACGCACGGGACCAGCAAAATATGGCTGGTCATCGGCTAGAGCAGTTCCGAGCCTGGGCAACGGATACTTCAGAACCTCTTGTAACGCCAATTAAGCAACGGGTCGGTTGGCTTCTAAACGTTATATTCATTATCTGTCTGCTACTGGTGGTGAGCAAACTCGTGGCCGTATGGATCCTCGCCTTGCCGCTCTTGTTGAATCTGGTGTTTCTTGGTTTTAACGCTCAACGGTTTAGGCACTGTTTCGAACAGGCAGATTTGCAATCCGAGGCATTGAACAGCTTGTCACGAATAGTCGAACTCATCGGTAGCGACGAGTTTCAGTCTCAACCTTTACAGCAGATCCGTGAGTCGTTATTGCAGTCGCCGCAACGGCCAGGGGCCGCTCTACGCCAGTTGTCGGCCATAGTGCATCATTCGCGACTACGTTTTAATCCGGTGCCCTATATGTTCCTGCAGCTCTGCTTGTTGTGGGATTTTCATGTGGCTTTCAAACTACAGCAGTGGCGTAGCCAGTTCGCTGTGCATGTGGCCGATTGGTTGGAAGCTATCTCGCATTTTGAAGCCATTAGCGCCTTAGCCAATTTGAGCTTCGAAAACCCGACCTGGGGCTTCCCCGTTTGTAGCAAGGAGCCTGGGATGTCTGCCCGCCAAGCTGTTCACCCGTTGCTACCACCTGGCATAGCGGTAGCCAATGATATTGTGTTGGCTCCCGCACAGGTGACTATTATTACCGGTTCTAATATGTCGGGTAAAACCACCTACATGCGCACGCTGGGTCTCAACCTTAAACTGGCCATGGCCGGGGGGCCTGTGGCCTGTGCTGAAATGCGTTTCCCTCCCTGCGAGTTATATACGGCTATCTCCAGCCGTGATTCGTTGGAGCAGGGGATATCGTACTTTATGAGTGAGGTCGTGCAGATCAAGCACGTGCTGGAAGGTGTCGAACAATGTCATCTACAGCCAGTATTTCTGCTGGATGAACTGCTTAAGGGAACGAATGAACGGGAGCGCAACCTCGCCATTGTTGCACTACTTAAAAAGCTCTGCACCCAACAAGCGATGGGGCTGATGACGACACATAATGTCGCCCTTGCGACGCATCCAGAGCTGCAATCGTTATGTAAAACCATCTATTTTGAGGAGGATATAGATGAACAACTGCCGGAAAAAGTGGTGTTCAACTACCGCCTCAAAGAGGGAGTCTCCACTCAGACCAATGCCCTAAAATTGCTAAGAATGCTGGGTGTAAGTCTATATGATTAAGTATCCCTGTGAGGACCTTCAGTATTGCACTGCGACCGCAGAATATGCTGAGCAGGTCGTTGGCTTGTTGGGCAACATCGATCCGCACACCCAACGTTATATATATGGTCCCAAGGGGCAGCGCAATGCTTACTTGAAGCATGCCTTTCGCTGTGACCTAGGATATTTCGGCTATTCAAGACATCGTCTAGCGCTCCTTGGAAACCGTTGCATCGGTATGGTTGCCGCTTTTGAACGGCGGGAGCACTGGCTGTTGGATATTTACACTCTGAGATCACTTTTTCATGTCTATCCTCTGTTTCAAGCTTTGAAGTGTCTATATCGGCTGTTGGTCTCCACCGCAGCCAGTCCTAAACCACACCGAGGTATTTACTTTCTTTACAATTTTTCCATCGACCAGACATTGGCCGGTCAAGGGGTAGGTTCTTGGTTATTGCAGCAGGAAATTATTCGGGCACGACAACGTGGTTGCCATTACATTGAATTGGATGTTGCTACGACTAATCACCGGGCCATCCGCTTCTATGAACACAATGGTTTCGTGGTCAGTCAACACATTACCAATCGACACTGTATAAAGGGATTTCATTTCGATGAGTATTGGCGCATGTCTCTTGGGCTATAGTCTGAAGCCTACTTACCGTTTGTGGGCCAGAAGCTAGTCGAGAGGTGCTCGGGGACCTCCAGCCTCGTAATCAACTATCGCAGAGAGTTCGAATGTGGCTATAGGTGTAACGGCGAAGTATCGCTGATTGAGTCCGCTGGGCTCACATTTCGCAGGCAGTGTCTGCGAAATGTTGCCTCAGAGAATTCATTCGACTTCGCAGTATTAACCAAAGGCTTTCCGTTGTCTTGGTCGGCTGATGCGAACCATTGCCGGTTAAAACCCTGCTGGGTGTGAGCTTGGATGACTGAATGTTACATTTGCGTTATCAGGTATTAAATCAACACCTTAAGCCCATGTTTCAGGACCACGGTAAGTAACTTCAACGACAGGCCACTGGGGCGTTTTGCACCGCTTTCCCATTTTTGTACGGTAGAAACGCTGGTGTTCAGATAACGGGCAAAGACTGGCTGGCTGACATTGAGCTTTTCTCGCAATGCCTTGATTTCAAGTGGTTGAAGATCTTTGACGCTGCTGATGCAGGCTTGATCGAAGCTACGCATTGTCTCCTGCGGGATGGCATCGACACTGAATAACCCAGAAGCTGCACTATGGATGGCTTCAAACGCAGGACTTTTGAATTTACTTTTTGCGGTCATGACAAATCTCCACCAGCTCTTTATTTGTAATCAATGCCATAATCTTTTCATCTGCAAGTACCGCATAGTACTTTGCTAACTCTCGAAATCCAGCAAGTTCACGTTTATCGATGTTGGCCATATCCTGTTTAGCATATAGGAACGTGTAAAACCAATGCACTCCGCCTTTGGCTAATATTATGGCGCGATCGCGATTCTCCCTTAGGCGCTTCTTGTATACTCCGCCTCCGAGGTCATCGGCCTTCCCTTCTATCACTGCATCAATAGCCCGGCATAATTCGCTATCTTTGATGCCATGAGATTCGGCCGTTTTGGCAAACCATTTGGTTTTAAATACGCGCATTAGGTTGACATCCTGTTACCTTAACTATAGCACTTGGTGCTAGATTACTCTCTTTTTTGGCTGATTCAACGTTTTCAAATCAGCAAAACTGTCCGTCTTTATGGAGTACTGTTCGAACGTGGCTATAGGTGTAACGGCGAAGGTTAGATAAACTCGGCTATCTAGCTATTTGATACGGGCGACCGTAACGATCCTTCATACTAAGTTCATTTAAACATGCTGCTGCTGATCGATAACTACGACTCTTTTACCTACAACCTCTATCAATACTTCTGTGAACTGGGTGCAGAAGTGCTGGTGAAGCGTAACGATGAACTGCAACTGGCCGATATCGAGCGGCTGGCACCGCAGCATCTGGTGATCTCCCCTGGCCCTTGTACGCCGAACGAGGCGGGCATCTCGCTGGCCGCGATCCGCCATTTTGCCGGTAAGCTGCCGATCCTGGGGGTCTGCCTTGGTCATCAGGCGTTGGGCCAGGCGTTTGGCGCCGACGTGGTTCGCGCTCGAGAGGTGATGCATGGCAAAACCTCTGCTATCCGCCATCAAAATATTGGCGTGTTCAAGGGATTGAATAATCCACTGACCGTCACCCGCTACCATTCACTGATCCTGGATGCTGCGACGTTGCCGGAGTGCTTTGAGGTGACCGCCTGGAGCGAACGTGACGGCGAACGGGATGAGATCATGGGGATCCGCCACCGGACGCTGGCGCTGGAAGGCGTGCAGTTCCACCCGGAGAGCATTCTCAGCGAACAGGGGCACCAACTGCTGGGAAATTTCCTTGGAAGTTAGCCGTTAGTGGTTTTTAAGCTTGCCCTTGATTGGTTTTTTATGCATATTTTGTGATTATATTTTCACTTGATAGTTAGCCGCCTGGAGCCAGTAATGACCGAAAAAACCGCAGTTACCCGCAGCACCTTTGATCAGGTTATCCTGCCTGTTTATGCACCCGCCCAGTTTGTGCCGGTGAAGGGCAAGGGGAGCCGCGTATGGGATCAGCAGGGGAAAGAGTATATCGACTTCTCTGGTGGCATCGCGGTGACTGCGTTGGGGCACTGCCATCCGGCACTGGTTGAGGCTTTAAAGCAGCAGGGCGAAACCCTGTGGCATACCAGCAACGTGTTCACCAATGAGCCCGCGCTGCGCCTGGCCAGTAAATTGATCGCTGCCACCTTCGCCGACCGGGTGTTTTTCGCCAACTCGGGTGCGGAGGCTAACGAAGCGGCTTTCAAGCTCGCTCGTCATTACGCCATCACCCGTCATAACCCGTATAAAACCAAGATTATCGCGTTTAATAACGCTTTCCATGGCCGTACGCTGTTCACCGTTTCCGTGGGCGGGCAGCCAAAATATTCCGACGGCTTTGGGCCGAAACCGGCCGATATCGTGCATGTACCTTTCAACGATCTGGCCGCGGTGAAAGCGGTGATGGACGATCACACCTGTGCGGTAGTGATGGAGCCTATTCAGGGTGAAGGGGGCATTACCGCTGCCGATCCTGTCTTCCTCAAGGGCGTACGTGAACTTTGCGACCAACATCAGGCGCTGCTGGTGTTTGATGAAGTGCAAAGCGGTATGGGCCGTAGCGGCAAGCTGTTTACCTATATGCATTACGGCATTACGCCAGACATCCTCACCACCGCTAAAGCGCTGGGCGGCGGTTTCCCGGTGAGTGCGATGCTGACTACCGAAGAGATTGCCTCGGTGATGCAGGTTGGCACTCACGGCACCACCTACGGCGGCAACCCACTGGCCTGTGCAGTGGCAGAGGCAGCGTTGGATGTGATCAACACGCCAGAGGTGCTAAGCGGGATTGAGCAGCGTCGCGGGTTGTTTGTTCAGGCTTTGCAGGAGATCGGTAAAAAATACGATGTGTTCAGCGATATTCGTGGCATGGGGCTGTTGATCGGTGCGGAACTGAAGGCGGGCTATCACGGCAAAGCGCGTGATTTCCTCACTGCCGCCGCTGTACGTGGCTTGATGATCCTCAATGCCGGGCCAAACGTGATCCGTTTTGCCCCTTCGTTGGTGGTTGAGCTGAAAGATATCGACGAAGGCATGGCGCTGTTCGAATTGGCCGTACAGGATGTGATTAACGGCTAATCAAGTCTGCGGGGCTGCGGTCCCGCTAACTTCAGCTTTCCCGCAGTTTGCGCTTCAGCCAGATCCCATGATGTGGGCGCTGGCGCCACGCCAGTGACGAGATGGTATGCATCACGGTCAGGTGAGAAAGGATCCGCCGCAGATGGCGTTCCATCTCGGTGACCGGCATGTCCGGGTGCAGGTCTGGCGGCTGCATGATGCTGTTGCTGGTACTCGGGCCGTCATATTCCAACCGCTGCTGGCAGCTCTGCAAGGCGATCTCACAGGTTTGCAGATACTCCTGCGCCAGCTTTGGCGTCAGCATATAGTGCTCGCGCGCCAGAATGGTCATCGCATTCAGGTGTTCAACGATAAACTGGTTATGGGTGATCCACAGCCGCATATCAGCCAGATAATTCGATTCAAACCCCGGTTCCTGCATCGCCTGATTGAGTGAGGTAAACAGGGCGTTATGTGCCTGATTGACCTGCATGCGCGTGTAGGCCAGCTCGCTGGGGTCGGGTTCCTGTTCTTCCAGCAAGAGTCGCAGTGCCGTCTGATCGTGCTCCAGAGCCTGATGGGCGTTTTTACGCAGCAGGCCACTCTGCCACTGCGGCCATAGCCAGATCGTGCCGCCAAACACCAGTACGCAGCCGATAAGGGTATCGATCAGGCGGGGAACCAGGAAATGGGTACCGTTCAGCGCCAGGAGCTGCAAGGTGTAGACGGCGGTCACGGTGAAGCCCATCACCGCCAGCCCGTAGTTTTTCCGCAGGATCAGATAGGCCGCCAGGGTGATGGCCAACATGATACTCAGCGTCACGCTTTCCGGCATTTGTAGTTGCAACAGTCCAGCGGCAATCACCAGCCCGGCCAACGTGCCGAGGGCACGGTGCTGGATCCTCACCCGCGTGGCGTTATAGCCGTTTTGACTGACCAGCATGATGGTCAGCAAGATCCAATAGGGTTTTGGCAGGTTGAACAGCATACCCAGGCTGCTGCCTGCCGCCAGAATGACCCCCAGCCTGGCGGCGTTGCGCAGGGCGTTGGATTTAAACGACAGATAGCTCACCACCGCAGGCCAGAAAGGCAGGCGTGACTGATTGGCCATCAGATTGCGGCGGTAAAGTGGGTGCTGAGTGCGTAGCAGGCGCGCGATGCGGCTGAAGTGGTAATAGCAGAACTGCCCAACCGGGTTATCGGCATGCTGTGAGGCCACTTTTTCCAGCGCCGCCAGCTCATTCTTCATGCTGAAACGCGCAGAGTGCCGATGATAGAGAATATCGTCGGCCACAACGCGCAGGCGCGTGGCGATCACCTGGGCGTTGCGGCGGATAATCGCTTCGGCCTGGCTTTGCTCCACCAGCTTTTGCACTTCTTCCGGCAGATGCAGGCTGACGGTGATGTGCTCTTGCAAATCGAGCGCCACCTGAAACGTACGTCGCAGGCGCTTTTGCTCCAGGTTATTGGCATGGGGCAGGAAATTAAGCTGTTGGTATAGCAGACTGATCAGGTCCATCACTTTCTGCTGGCGTTGCAACAGCGGCGGCAGGGCAGTTTCAGGATCGGTGTGCTGCGTCAGTAATGAGTATTTGGCTTCAAAATAGTCGGCCAGCTGCATATACAGCTGGCTTAGAGATTCGCGCATCGGCTGCTCTTTCCACAGCTTGAACCAGGCCCAGGTAAACAGCCCGTACCAGGCGGTGCCGACGATATACAGCAAAGGGGCATGCCAGATTGGCACGGTGCCTACCATGCTGAGGGAAAAGATGGCGGCGACCAATGCGGCTGGTAGCAGGCGTGCGTGCAGCGGGCTGATCTCACCGCTTACGCCGAGCAACAGCGCCATTGCCAGCATCAGCAAGGGTAACGGCAGATCCCACAGCAAGGCTTGTTGCAGCAGAAGGCTACTGAGTGCGAACAGGGAGCCGCCCACGACCAGGCGTTTGAAAAAGCGTTTGTGTGGCGTATCCAGCCCGGCAATGTTGCAGCAGGCGGGCACCAACGAGAACAGCATGCCGAGTTGCAGGTTGCCAATCAGCAAACCAAACGCCACCGGCAGGCACAACACCAGCGTTTGCCGCAGTGCGTAGTTGACTTCCGGGTGGTAGATCAGGCGGCGCCACATGGTTGGCTATTCAGCAGGTAAAGAAACGGCGCATTGCTGCACCGTTTCTCTGGGGATTAACGCGTACCGTACACGACAATGGTTTTGCCGTGCGCGGAGATCAGGTTTTGATCTTCGAGCATTTTCAAAATACGACCGACGGTTTCACGTGAGCAACCGACGATTTGGCCAATTTCCTGGCGGGTGATTTTGATCTGCATGCCGTCTGGGTGAGTCATGGCATCAGGCTGTTTTGCCAGGTTCAGCAAGGTCTGTGCAATGCGGCCGGTAACGTCAAGGAAGGCGAGGTTACCCACTTTCTCTGAGGTGACTTGCAGGCGGTTAGCCATCTGTGCGGACAGGCGCATCAGGATATCCGGGTTAACCTGGATCAACTGGCGGAATTTCTTGTAGGAAATTTCAGCCACTTCACAGGCGGTTTTGGCCCGTACCCAGGCGCTACGCTCCTGGCCTTCTTCAAATAATCCTAGCTCGCCGATGAAATCCCCCTGGTTAAGGTAGGACAGGATCATCTCTTTGCCTTCTTCATCTTTAATCAGCACCGCGACGGAGCCTTTGACGATGTAGTAAAGCGTTTCGGCCTTTTCACCTTGGTGAATAAGCGTACTCTTCGATGGATATTTGTGGATATGGCAATGAGACAGGAACCATTCGAGAGTCGGGTCTGTTTGCGGTTTGCCGAGAACCATTCGCTGTTATCCTCTGTTGTTATCGCTGCCTTGTATCACAGGGGTCAGAGTTCCCTGTAAAACGTGCTTATAGCCCGGTGTTTTAATTGTGGCTATCAACAGGTTTTGAGGCGTGTTATAGAAATACGCTTGTGCTCTAGCATATTAACTTGCAGGGAGAGCTGCAAGCTACATTCTGTTAACAAACCAATATAGGGGCCTTTCCTTGGACATATCCCTGAAATCGGTGACCTGGAAAGAGTTATTGCGGCTCTGTTTGTAGCACAGAGTGAGGCGGGTGTCTTGTGTTGTCTCGCTTCAGCATGATTAGCGTCAGGTTACGTTGCCAGAATGTATGCGAAAGCGTACCCTGTTTTTAAGAAATTAACCGGAGTGTGTAACATGCAGGCAAGAGTTAAGTGGGTAGAAGGGCTGACATTCCTGGGTGAGTCTGCGTCTGGTCACCAGGTTCTGATGGATGGCAACGCAGGCGATAAAGCGCCAAGCCCGATGGAAATGGTGTTGATGTCCGTCGGCGGCTGTAGCGCCATCGATGTGGTGTCGATCCTGCAAAAAGGGCGTAACGATGTGCGTGACTGTGAGGTAAAACTGACCTCCGAGCGTCGTGAAGAAGCACCGCGTCTGTTTACCCATATCAATCTGCATTTTATCGTCACCGGCAAAGGGCTGACCGATAAGATTGTCGAGCGTGCGGTGGATCTTTCTGCCGAGAAATACTGCTCCGTCTCCTTGATGCTGGGTAAAGCCGCCAGCATTACCCACAGCTTCGAAATCCGCGAAGTGGCCTGATCCTACCAAGGGTAGCGCAGGCAGTGTGCACGCAATAAATCAAGAAATCGCCGTGCCGTCACGGTTAGCGGCGATTTCTGTGAATACAGCACGCAATATTGCGCTTGTGGCAAGGTGTCGATAGGCAATGCCACCAGCCGATGCTGCAAATGGAACGGTGCACTCATCGCCCGCGCCACGATAGTCAGATAATCCGCCTCCAGCACCATATTCAAGCCACAGGTCACCGAGTCCGAGCGAATGGGCGAACGGCTCAATTGCTGATAGAAGGTGCCTAATACCGCACGCAACTGCTGGTAATAACCCATATCGGTTTCCGGTAATAACCACTTGGCCTCACGCAGTTCGTCCAGCGAGGTGGCCTGCGCCAGTGGGTGCCCCTGGCGTGCGATAATGCAAAAAGAGGCGTTGAACAGCGGTTCACGCACCAGATCCTCCAGAGGAAGTTCCGGGCTGACGGTACCCACGGCAAAATCCAGGCGGCCTTCGCGCAATGCTGGCAGTAGCGTAGAAAGCTGCGCTTCACGGATTAGGAGATTGGCCTGCGGAAACGGCTGTTTAAAGGCTTCGACCAGTTCCGGTAATACCGTCAGGGCGAGTAGCGAAGAGCAGCCAATGGCGACGTTACCTTGCGAATGCTGATTCAACTGCTGGATCTCGTCGGCGGCGCGCTGCAATTCCTCCAGGATCAACTGCATTCGCAGGGCGAAGGCGCGGCCGGTTTCGGTCAGCGTCATTCCCTGACTGCTGCGATTGATCAACTGGGTTTCCAGGATCTGTTCCAGTTCACGGATGGTGCGGCTCACCGCCGGTTGAGATTGCTCCAGCGCGCGTGCCGCCCCGCGAATACTGCCGCTGCGGATCACCTGCTGGAAGACTTTCAACTGCTGTAACTTCGGTAAATAGCGCATTCCCCACCCTATCAATAAAAAGCATCACCCCTTACAAAATTGTATCTTATGCCGCTCGGCAAAAGGCGATAATTTCAGCGCGTTGATGTAAGTGACTGTTATTAAAACTATAAAGTGACCTGGATCACATTATTAAACTACGCCCGCCACGCTGGTGGGCAGCCTGGGTGATAACTTAAAGGAATATCGGCGATGAAAAATCGTTCGCTAATGATTTTTTTGCTGTTTGTGGGCTATGTCGTGGTGTACATCGATAAAACCGTGATGGGTTTTGCGCTGCTACCTATCGAACGCGAGTTCAATCTACAGCCGGAACAACTGGGCTACGTTACCGGGATGTTTTTCCTGGCGTATTCCCTGTTCCAGATACCGGCGGGCTGGCTCAATGACCGCTTTGGCTTTAAGAAAGTGCTGTGCAGCTCGTTACTGCTGCTGGGGGGATTCGCCCTGTGCTTTGGCATTCTGGGGTTCGGCCTGGGCCTGCTGGTGACGTTCCGCTTCCTGTCCGGCATTGGCCACTCCGGCTATCCGTGTTCCTGCGCCAAGGCGGTGGTGGCGAATTTCCCACTGGAACAGCGCACCTTCGCGCAGTCCATTCTGCTGTCCTCCGCCGGGTTGGCGATGACCGTCGGGCCGCTGGTCGCGGTCTATTGCCTGGATCACATCGGCTGGCGTGGGTCGTTCTCTGCGCTTGGCCTGTTGGCATTCTTGATTGCCGCCTGCATCTTGTGGCTGGTGCCCAATCCGCCACAGGTGGCGCCCGCCAAAGCTGGGGCAGCCGCAGCCAACTATAAGGCTCTGCTGAAAAACCCAATCGTGCTGCTGCTGTTTGTGGCGATTTTCTGTATCAACATCCCGTCGTACGGCCTGATGGCCTGGCTGCCGAAATTCCTGGTACAGCAGCGCGGAATGCCGCTTGACGTCTCCAGCATGGTGGTGGCAGCCGGCGGTCTGGGGATCTGGATCTCCTCACTCGGCACCGGCTGGCTGGTCGGGCGCTACCTGCAAGGGCATGAGCCGTGGGTGATCTTCTTCAGTTCCCTGCTCAGCGCCTTGTGCATCTGGCTGGTGTTTACCAGCGAATCGGCTCTGACGGCCAGCCTGTTCTTGTTCCTGGGTTATATCTTCCTGATGGCCTCGTTCGTCACGGTGTTTACCTTGCCTATGAAGCGCTTGCCTACGGAAGTGATGGGGGCAGCGATGGGGCTGATTAACACCGGCGGCACCTTGGGTGGCTTTGTGGCCCCTATCGCCATGGGATATCTGATCACCATCAGCCACAACTACATGACGACGTTTATCTTTTTGGCACTGGCTATGGTGGTTTCCGGGCTGGTGATCCTGCCATTGGCGGGCAAAGCACGCCAACCGGCACTGAATTAAGGAGTATGCACATGAACATTGAACAACTGATTGACGGTGTGGAACAACAGGTATTGCAGTGGCGGCGTCATATCCATGCGAATCCGGAGTTGTCGTTTCAAGAGGCGCAGACGGCAGATTACATAGCCGGACAACTGGCTAGCCTTGGTCCGTTGAAGATCACCCGTCCTACGCCGAATAGCGTGGTTGCCGAATTGCAGGGCGCAGCGCCGGGGCCGTGCTATGCATTGCGTGCCGATATTGACGCCTTGCCGATCCAGGAGGAAAGCGACGAACCTTTCTGCTCGACCCGGCCAGGGGTGATGCATGCCTGCGGTCATGATGCCCACAGCGCGATGTTACTGGGCGCGGCCAGCGTGCTGTGCCAGTTGCAGGCGCAGCTGCAAGGCTCGGTGCGTTTTATCTTCCAGCATGCCGAAGAAGTGCCACCGGGCGGAGCCCAACAGCTGGTAGACCTGGGGGTTCTGGATGGCGTGAAGATGATCTTCGGCCTGCATGTCATGCCCAACTTCCCGACCGGTGAGGTGGGGATGAAGCAGGGCGTGTTCAGTGGCTCCAGCGATAACTTCGACATTGTGTTGCAGGGTAAGGGGGGGCATGGCTCGATGCCGCATCTGTGTATCGATCCGGTGCCGATTGGTGCGGAAATCGTTAGCGCTTTGCAGCAGATCGTGGCACGTAAGCTTGATCCGTTAAATGCCCCGGTGTTGACGGTGGCAACCTTCCAGGCAGGTGACAGCTATAACGTCATTCCAGACAGCGCCCGGTTGGCAGGAACGCTACGCACTCATAATCAGGAAGTCCGTGATCGGGTGCCGCTGTTGGTTGAGCAAACTGTCGCTGGGATCAGCCAGGCGCACGGTGCCAGCTACAAGGTTGACTGGACGCGTGGCTATACCATCGGCAATAACCACCCTGATGCCTGCGCCATTGCGCGCGAGGTGGTGGCCGAAGCCGTAGGGCCACAGGCGTTGCGGGAATTGACCAGCGCGATGTTTGGCAGCGAGGATTTCTCCTCCTATCAGGAGAAAGTGCCGGGGTGCTTCCTGTTTATCGGCAGCGGTAACGAGGCGATCGGTGCCACCTACGGCGTACATAATCCCCGTTTTAAACTGGATGAGGCGGCGATGCAGATCGGAGTGAAACTGCACGTCGGTTTTATCCGCCACCTGTTGATGCGCTAACGACGGCGGGCGCGGAAATTAGCCGCGCCCGATAACTTATTCGATCTTCTTGCCTTCCATCAGCCGCTGCACCAGCGGTGCCATGATCAGCTCCATTGCCAGCCCCATTTTGCCACCCGGCACCACCAGCGTATTGATATGCGAGATAAACGATCCTTGCAGCATCGCCAGCAGGTAAGGGAAGTCGATCTGATCCAGACCGCGGAAGTGGATCACCACCAGGCTTTCGTCCAGAGAAGGGATCGCCTTGGCGGCAAACGGGTTGGAGGTATCCACCGTCGGGACGCGCTGGAAGTTGATATGGGTGCGCGAGAACTGTGGCGTGATGTAGCTGATGTAATCCTCCATCGAGCGGACTACCGAGTCCATCACCGCCTCACGGGAATGGCCACGCTCGCCGGTATCGCGGATCAGCTTCTGGATCCACTCCAGGTTGACGATCGGCACCACGCCGACCAGCAGATCGACATGTTTGGCTACGTCGATCTGATCGGCCACTACGCCGCCGTGCAGCCCTTCGTAGAACAGGACATCCGTGGGGGCGGGCAGTGGCTCCCAAGGCGTGAAGGTGCCAGGAACCTGATTGTAAGGCACCGCCTCGTCGTAGGTATGCAGATATTTACGTGAGCGGCCGGTGCCGTTCTTGCCGTATTCGATAAAGCTCTGCTCCAGCAGGCCAAAGTCGTTGGCTTCCGGGCCGAAGTAGCTGATATGGCGGCCCATATCGCGGGCTTTACGGATTGCCGCATCCATTTCCGGCCGGGTGTAACGGTGGAAGCTGTCGCCTTCCAGCTGGGCAGCGCGCAGGTTTAGCTGCTGAAAAATCTTGCGAAACGCCAGGCTGGTGGTGGTGGTGCCGGCTCCGCTGGAACCGGTCACCGCGATAACGGGATGTTTGGCAGACATGATCGAGGGTCACTCCGTATTAAATGCGCAGGCTCAGAATGAGATTTTTAGTATGGCTGATACCCTTTCGCCCAAGGCGAAATTGTGCGCGTTGGTTTGCAATACTGCATTGTTACCTGATTTTTTCCCTCAGTCATAGCGCGCAATAAGACTAAATTTCCTCCTGCCCGGCGCGGATCTGCCCGCGAGGCATGATGTTGACGGTTTCATGTAGCTCTGACCACACCAGCACCACTTCGCCACTTTTCAACTGGCGGCGCACGTCGTCGACCTTCTGTTCCAGCGAACGTTCGTGCTCGCCGTAGTCGGTTCCTTCGCGTAATACAAAGGATTCGATCAGGCTGTTGAGAGTCTCTTGTTCAATTTCTTGCCAGGGAATAATCACTTGGTGGGTTCCAAAAAAGGAGAAAGCCAGGCTGGGATACGTTGCTCCAGCCACATTTGCGGTTTTTTCAAGGTGCCGCCGACAAAGCCGACGTGGCCACCGCACTCCGTCAGCTGATATTCGATATTAGGCGGCAGGCTGGCGAGGTCGGGGATCACCGCATCGGTCATAAACGGATCGTCTTTAGCGTGAATGATCAGCAGCGGCGTGGTTATCTGCGGCAATAGCGGCAGGGCGCTGCAACGGCGATAGTAATCGACCGCGTCGCTGAAGCCGTGAATGCGCGAGGTGATCACATCATCAAACTCGCGAATGCGCCGCAGCTTGTTCAGTTGCGACAGATCCAACGGCAAGGTGCCTGGGTAGTGCAGCAGCTTGCGGGTGGCATTTTGCTTGAGTTGGCCCAGCAGGTAGCGCTGATAAACGCGTGAGAATCCCTGTTCCATGCGGAGCGAGCAAGGTTCCAGCATCAGCGGGGCGGAAACGACCACTGCCGCCTGTAGCAGGCTGTCATTGCCCTGTTGGGCCAGATAATAGGCCAGCATATTGCCGCCAAGGGAAATCCCGACCGCCGCCGTTGGCACTTCGCCAAAGCTGTCACGCAACCAGCGCAGGAAGAAGCGGGCATCTTCCGTTTCACCGGAATGGTAGATGCGTTGCTTACGGTTGGGCACGCCGCTGCAACCACGGAAATGCATCACCACGCCCAACCAGCCTTGCTCGCGCCAGGCATTGAGCAGCCCATGTGCGTAAGGGCTGTAGAAATTACCCTCTAACCCATGGAACAGCACCACGCGAGGTTTCTCGCGCGCCAGTTGCGGATCTTCACTCCAGGCCAGATCGACGAAATCGCCGTCCGGCAGCTCCAGCCGTTGCCAATGGGGTTGCAGCTGTATGCGGCGGCGCACCAGCCGTGGCAGCAGGGTTTGCAGGTGTGGATTACTGGCCCCGGTCAGGGGGCGAAAGGATTCATACATAATGAATAAAATTCTTGTTGGTGGCTATTGTGTGATCCGAACCGCACTGTTAGCTTCAAACACATGTATTAGCAATCATACTGCAAAAAAGTCATTTGGGTGAGGAGCACCCGCTTCATGGAACTGAGTTTATTTCTTTCGATGCTAGGCTTCCTGTGGGTGGCCGCGATCACCCCTGGCCCCAACAATATGTTGCTCACCACCTCAGGGGCCAATTTCGGCTTTATGCGTTCATTATGGCTGATGATCGGCATCATGTTGGGCATGCAAAGTATCCTGGTGTTGGTAGCATTTGGCGTTGGTGGGTTGATCCTGATTTATCCTTCCTTGCACCTGATCCTGAAAATCCTCGGTAGCCTTTATCTGTTGTGGCTGGCGTGGAAAGTAGCGACGGCAGCCTATGAAAAGCTGGAAACCGACGCGCCACCACCGAAGCCAGTGCGCCTGTACCAAGGCTGGCTGTTGCAATTTCTCAACCCCAAGGCCTGGCTGATGGCGCTGGGGGCGGTGGCGAGCTTTAGCCTGGCGGGGGATAAATACAACCACTCGATTCTGGCCATCGCCTTCGGTATCTTTGCCGTCAACATCGTTGCCGGGATCATCTGGTTGGGTTTTGGTACGATGATTGGCC
Source organism: Serratia sp. K1WW1 (assembly GCF_055790865.1). Lineage (NCBI taxonomy): Bacteria > Pseudomonadati > Pseudomonadota > Gammaproteobacteria > Enterobacterales > Yersiniaceae > Serratia > Serratia sp. K1WW1. The sequence goes on along the minus strand of NZ_CM147697.1, from coordinate 5,552,075 downwards.
GCCTGCTGCGCAGCAAGAAGGCCTGGATAATCTTTAACGTGTCGATGGGGCTGTTAACCGCCGCCTGTGTATTACTGATTTGGCATTAAGGAACTGTAATGGCCGAAAACTATTTCCATGTTGATGCCTTTATTGGCGAAGGGCTGCGGGGCAACCCGGCCGGTGTCTGCCTGCTGCAACAACCGCTGGAAACGGCGCAGATGCAGGCTATCGCCAATGAACTATTCCTGCCGGAAACCAGCTTTGTCTGGCAGGATGGCGACATGTATGCGATCCGCTGGTTCACGCCAACGCGGGAAGTGGATCTGTGCGGGCATGCTACTTTGGCCACGGCGCACGTGCTGTTAAACGTGGTCAACCCGGGGTTGAGCGATATCCGTTTCCGTTCCGAAAGCGGTGAGCTGTATGTCAAACGCGATGCGGCCGACGGTGAACGGCTGATCCTGGATTTCCCTTCTCGCCCACCACAGAAAATTGCTGAACCGCCACAGTTGGCCGCTTTACTCGGTGTGCAACTGCAGGAAGTGTGGCGAGCCCAGTCGCTGATGGCGGTATTGGCCGATGAGGCGCAGGTCAGGGCGGTGCAGCCTGCGATCGCCGAGCTGATCGACCACGTGGGTTGCGGTGTGATCGTCACGGCTCCGGGTGATGAGGTGGATTTTGTCTCGCGCTATTTCTCAATGGATCGCAGCGAAGATCCGGTCACCGGCTCGGCCCATTGCATACTGATGCCTTACTGGACGGCGCGCCTTGGCCGCCACGTATTGCATGCCAAGCAGCTGTCATCACGCGGCGGCGAGTTGTTCTGCGAGCAGCAAGGAGAACGTACTTTGCTGGGTGGCTACGCGCGCATCTTCTTGCGTGGTTCTCTTTCAGGTTGAGCTCCGTTCCAGCAGTTGCCAATCCAGCACGTCGTGGCAAGGGGGCAACTGCTGGCCCTGAATTTTCTCCAGCAGCAACTGCACGCTACGCACGCCGAACTGATGCATGGGCTGTACGATGGTGGTCAGCGGCGGAGTGGTGATGCTGCCAAACGGTACACCGTCAAATCCCATCACCGCGATATCTTCTGGAATACGCAAGCCCTGCTGGTGCAAGGCACTCATCGCGCCTCCGGCAATCACATCCGAAATGGCAAATACCGCATCTGGCCGTGGCCCGTCTGCCAGCAAATCACTCATCGCCTTGGCTCCAGCGGCGTAATCCAGCCCTTCGACGTATTCCACCCGGCAATAGTCCAGTCCCAGCTCGGCCAACGCCTGCCGGTAGCCCTGTTCCCGTTGCTGTGAATACAGATAACGCATATCGCCGTTGAGCAACGCGATCCGCTGGCGGCCTTTGGCTGCCAGGTGCTGCACACCGGCCATGGCGGCCTGGTGATTATCGATGGTAACGGAGGAGGCGCGGAATTGGGTATCCCCTTCGCCGCATTGCACCCAGGGGAAATCACCGATCATGGCGGTCAGCCCCGGCAAACAGCTGATGGCATCCATGGTGATCACGCCGTCGACTACCTTGCCACTTAGCAGGCTGAGGTAAGCGGATTCACGGGTGGGGTTGGATTCCGAGTTACACAGCAGAATATGGTAACCGTGGCGTTCGGCTTCTTCTTCGATACCGCGCACCACCAGGGAGCAAAAGGGGTTGGTGATATTGGACACCAGTACCAGCAGCATCCCGCTGCGGGCAGTGCGCAGCTGGCGTGCCAGCAGGTTGGGTTGATAGTCACATGCGCGGATCGCCGCCAGGACCTTATCGCGAGTGGCTGGTTTGACGATCTGTTGGCCGTTCAACACCCGTGAGACGGTGGCCGCTGAGACGCCAGCGATTTTCGCCACCTTTGCTATCGACATGGTTTGCTTTTCCTTCTGCCCGTTTGCCTCGCACAGTATGCGGCAAAAAGTACCATCACGACGAAGAGTTTGTGACAGCGATTACAAATTCATCTTCTCTCTACTTTTAATCATATCAATCCGGTTGCCGAAAAAAAGAAATCGATTACATTTTATTTATCGCAAAATGAAATCGATTACATTTCAAATTTAGACCGAAATTACCCCGAATGGCGACGCAATAGGAGGTGGCAGATGGAGATACAGCTTCAGCTAGCGCAGGCAGAGGATCGCAGCGAGATTGCTGCTCTGATCCATTGCTCAACCAATGCCTGGTATCAGCGCCACGGATTGGGCGACATCTTCTCTGCCGAGCCGGAAAGTTGCGGCCTGTTTGTTGATGTTTACCAGCAGTTGGATGAGGGCCACCACTGGATTGCGCGCGATCAACAAGGGGCAATCTGTGGCTCCTGCTTTTTCCATCCGCGTGAAACTCATTTGGGGTTGGGCATCATGAATGTTCATCCCGACTATTTTGGCCGAAGGATTGCCAGCCGCTTGTTGGCCAAGGCCGATGAACTGGCGGGTGGCTTACCGGTTCGTTTGCTGTCCAGCGCGCTAAACCTGGATTCCTATTCGCTCTACCAGCGCGGGGGATTTACCCCGTATGCCCTCTATCAGGATATGGCGATCCCGGTGCCGAGCCAGGGATTTGCTTGCCCACGCCTGACTCGCGGCCAGGTACGGGCAGCCCGGCTTGACGACCTGCCCGCCATCCTGGAGCTGGAGTGCGAAATACTGGGCATCGAACGCCAGCGCGATATCAATTATTTCCTCAATGACACCAGTGGACTGTGGCGGGTTGCCGTCTGGGAGTTGGACGATCGCATCGGCGGTTATCTGGCCTCGGTGGCGCATCCGGCCTCCCGTATGTTGGGACCGGGGTGCTGCCATAGCGAAGAGATCGCCCTGGAGTTACTTGGCTGGATGCTCGATCGCCATCATCGCGGTACGACACCGGTGGTATTGGTACCCGCAGAGCGCTCCGCGCTTAGCCAGGTTTTGCTGCGCTGGGGAGGACGAATTTGTGAATTACATATCGCGCAGGTGAAAGGCCAGGCGCAACAACCCGGCGGCGTGGTGATGCCGTCCTTTTTGCCGGAAAGCGGTTAGCACCGGCATCGTTGCCGTATTAACCAACCAACACCGATGGGGGAGTTATGCAAACAGATAGCCAGGCCTTGCGGGCCAAAAGCGCCACGTTCAAATGGGTGGTGCCACGGCTGGCACTGATGATGTTCCTGCAATTTTTTGTCTGGGGGGCCTGGTACGTCACGCTCGGCGTGGTGATGGGCAAATATGGCCTGGCCGCGATCATAGGCGATGCCTATTCCACCGGGCCAATTGCCTCCATCCTGTCGCCTTTTGTGCTGGGCATGGTGGTCGATCGCTTCTTTGCCTCGCAAAAAGTATTGGCTGTGTTGCACCTGATTGGGGCAGGCCTGCTGTGGATGATGCCTGGCTTCTTTGCCGAGGGGCAGGGCAGCGGGCTGCTGTGGATCATCTTTGGCTATATGCTGTGCTACATGCCCACCATTGCCCTGAGCAACAACGTGGCATTTTATAGCCTGAGCAACAGCGAGAAAGCCTTCCCGGTCGTGCGGGCGTTCGGCACCTTTGGCTGGATTGTTGCCGGGCTGCTCGTTGGCACCAGCGGCCTGTCGGACAGTACCGATATCTTTACGCTGGCTGCCGTAGCTTCGTTGGTATTGGCGATTTACAGCTTTACGCTGCCGCATACCCCGGCACCGGAGCGCGGCAAGCCAGTAAAAATGCGCGATCTGCTGTGTGCCGATGCTTTCGCGATGCTCAAGCAGCGCCATTTCCTGGTATTTATCATCTGTGCCACGCTGATCTCCATCCCGTTGGCGGCGTATTACGCCTATGCTGCGCCGTTCGTTGCCGCGGCCGGCTTCACCAACGTGGGTGGCGTGATGTCGCTGGGGCAAATGTCTGAGCTGTTCTTCATGCTGCTGATCCCGTTCCTGTTTGCCCGCTTGGGGATCAAGTACATGCTGATGATCGGCATGCTTTCCTGGTTCCTGCGCTACGTGATGTTTGCACTGGGCATTACCGAAGAAATGCGCTGGATGATCTACCTCGGCATCATCCTGCATGGCATGTGCTATGACTTTTTCTTCGTTATCGGCTTTATCTATACCGATAAAGTGGCGGGCGACAAGGTAAAAGGCCAGGCACAAAGCCTGCTGGTGCTGTTCACCTACGGCATCGGTATGTTGATTGGTTCGCAGATCAGCGGTGCGCTGTTTAACCATATGGTGACGGCGGAAGGGGCTGCGGCGTTGCCACAATGGCAGCATTTCTGGTGGTATCCAGCCTTCGGCGCATTGGCGATCGCCGCGCTGTTCTTCTTCACCTTCAACTACCGGGATATTCCAGCAGGGGAGAAACGCGATGGCTGATTTGCGGGTGCTGGTGGTGGGCTGCGGCAATATGGGGGCGTCCCATGCCGAGGCTTACCACGCTATGGAAGGGGTGACAATCTGCGGGCTGGTAGCTCGGGGCGAGTCGCGTGAGCTGCTCAATCAACGTTTGGGGGGCGGTTATCCCACCTTTAGCGACTTTGAGTTGGCGCTGGCGCAAACCCGGCCCGATGCCGTGTGCCTGACCACTTATCCGGACACCCACGAAGCCTACGCCTTGGTGGCGCTGGCGGCAGGATGTCATCTGTTTATCGAAAAGCCGCTCGCCACCACGATAGCAGGGGCTGAAAGGGTGATTGCTGCTGCTCATCAGGCACAACGACAGGTGGTGGTGGGCTATATCCTGCGCCATCATCCCTCCTGGCAGCAGTTTGTGGAGCTCGCTCGGGGTTTGGGTAAGCCCTTGGTGATGCGGATGAACCTCAACCAGCAAAGCCACGGGCAGATGTGGAATGTGCATCGCAACCTGATGCAGTCATTGTCGCCAATTGTCGATTGCGGCGTACATTATCTGGACGTGATGTGCCAGATGGCCCAGGCGGAGCCGATCAGCGTGAGCGCTATCGGCGCCCGGCTGAGCGATGAACTGCCGCAGGGGATGTATAACTACGGCCAGCTACAGGTGCGTTTTTCCGACGGTTCGATCGGCTGGTACGAAGCTGGCTGGGGGCCGATGATCAGTGAAACGGCCTACTTTGTGAAAGACGTCATTGGGCCGCGTGGCGCGGTTTCGATCGTAGCTCGTCATCAGGAAAGGGCTTCTGACGATGTCGGGGGGCATACCAAAACCGAATCATTGCGGGTGCATTATGCCGATCTGGACGACGAGAACCGCTTTACGCGGCCAGATCGCTGGATCGACTGCCAGGATGAGCCGGACCATTTGGCGCTGTGCCTGAGTGAACAGCGGTACTTTTTACAGGCTATTCGTGAGGGACTGGATCTCAATCAGCATCTTCAGGATGCATTGAACAGCTTACGGGTGGTGTTGGCGGCGGACGAGGCGGTTCGCAGCCAACGTACGGTGATATTAGGGAGAGAAGCATGAAGACGATGCAGGGGCCGGGATTGTTTCTGGCGCAGTTTATCGCCGAGCAGGCCCCGTTTAATACGCTGGATGGTTTGGCGGAGTGGGCTACCGGGCTGGGCTTCACCAGCGTCCAGATCCCCACGTTGGAGCCAGCCATTTTCGATCTGGCGCTAGCGGCACGCAGCCAGGAATATTGCGATGAGATCGTCGCCCGGCTTGGGCGGCACGGTATCCGTATCAGCGAGCTGTCGACGCATTTGCAAGGGCAACTGGTCGCCGTCCATCCAGCCTACGATCTGGCTTTTGACGGCTTTGCTCCGTCAGAAGTCCGGGGCAAACCTCAGCAGCGGCAGGCCTGGGCAACGGAACAGTTATTGCTGGCGGCGCAGGCTTCGCAGCGCTTGGGGCTAACGGCCCATGCGACCTTCTCTGGGGCGTTGGCGTGGCCCTATTTCTATCCGTGGCCGCCGCACAATGCGTTATTGCTGGAGGAGGCCTTCGAACAGTTGGCCAAGCGCTGGCTGCCGATCCTGGACGCTTTCGATCGGGCTGGTGTAGATGTGTGCTATGAGCTGCATCCGGGAGAGGATTTACATGACGGCGTGACCTTTGAACGCTTTCTGGCCAAGGTCGGCAACCATCCCCGCTGCCATATTCTCTATGATCCGAGCCATCTGCATTTGCAGCAGATGGACTATCTGGGCTTTATCGATTGTTATCACCCACGTATCCGCGCGTTTCACGTTAAAGATGCCGAGTATCGCCCCAGCGCCCGCAGTGGCGTGTATGGGGGTTACCAGCCATGGTTGGAAAGACCTGGGCGCTTCCGTTCTCTGGGGGACGGGCAGATCGACTTCCCGGCCATTTTCAGCAAGCTGACGCAGTACGGCTTCCCTGGAGTCGCTACGTTGGAATGGGAGTGCTGCCTTAAGTCGCCGGAGGCCGGAGCACGCGAAGGTGCCGCCTTTATCGCCCGCCATATTATTCCGGTAGCGGAACGGGCCTTTGATGATTTTGCCGCGGTGGATACCGACCGGGGGCGAGTCAGAACCATGCTGGGCGTGGAGGATGCATCATGAGATTAAAGCTGGGAATGGTAGGTGGCGGTGAAGGCGCGTTTATTGGCGCGGTGCATCGGTTGGCGGCGCGGATGGATGATGAGTTTGAGCTGGTCGCCGGGGCTTTCTCCTCCGATAGGCATAACTGTCTGCGCACCGGGGCGTTATTGCATCTGCAACCGGATCGCTGCTATGCCGATTTTAACCAGATGGCTCAGGCAGAAGCGGCACGAGAGGATGGGATTGATGTTGTCGCGATCGTGACCCCGAATCATTTGCACGCTCCAGTCGCCAGCGCTTTTCTCAACGCCGGGATTGATGTGATCTGCGATAAGCCCCTATGCACCTCTTACTCCGAGGCTCTGCAACTGGCACAAACGGTGCGCCAAAGCGGCAGACAACTGATCCTGACCCATAACTACAGCACCTACCCGTTGGTGCGTGAGGCACGTAGCCGCGTATTGGCGGGGGAGTTGGGCGAGATCCGCTTCGTCGAGGTGGAATATCTGCAGCAGTGGCTGGCAAAACCGCTGGAGCTGACCGACAACAAGCAGGCCGGTTGGCGTGCCCAGCCGGAAAAAGCCGGATCTGGCTGCATCGGTGACGTAGGTACTCACGCCTGGCAGTTGGCTGAGTTTGTCAGCGGCATGTTGCCTGAGGCGATCAGCGCGGAGCTGACGTCATTCATCGCGGGGCGCAAGCTGGACGACGATGTGCGGGTGCAGATGCGTTATGCCAACGGTGCCAAAGGTCGGCTCTGGGCCAGCCAGGTGGCCTGTGGTCATGAGAATGGGCTGAAGTTGCGAGTTTACGGCAGTGAGGGCAGCCTGGAGTTTTGCCAGGAAAACCCGAACCAGCTGTGGATACGGCCTTTTGACGCGCCCGCCTATTGCATCACCCGTGCTTCGGCATTTCAGCATGCAGAAAACCGCCTGCTGGCCCGCGTACCTGCAGGACATCCTGAAGGCTATTTAGAAGGGTTTGGCCAGATTTACCGTGAAGCGGCCCGCTGTTTGCGTGATGGTCCTACGGCGGCACCGTTGTTACCAGGGATTGAAACCGGCGTGCAAGGGATGGCGTTTATTGATGCCGCCCAGCGCAGTAGCCGTGCCGGGGGAGAGTGGGTGGAATTGATATCGCCATAAGTAATAAAGAAGATTTTTTTATTCTTTTATTGCCGAGCGCCGCTCAGATAAAACTGTTGGTCACAGCACAGAATTTTATCAACGGAGCGGATCATGGCGAGCAAACTTTTCTCATTACGCAGTGCAGTATTGTTGGCTTTATCGCTCGGTGCGGCCAGTGCCCAGGCAGTGGACGTCACCGTGGCTTACCAGACCTCCGCCGAACCCGCCAAGGTGGCGCAGGCGGAAAACAGCTTTGCCAAACAGTCTGGCGCGACCGTTGACTGGCGCAAGTTCGACAGCGGTTCCAGCGTGTTGCGTGCTCTGGCCTCTGGCGACGTGCAGATTGGCAATATCGGCTCCAGCCCGCTGGCCGTGGCCGCCAGCCAGAAGCTCCCTATCGAAGTGTTCCTGATCGCCTCGCAGCTGGGTAGTTCCGAAGCGCTGGTGGTAAAAAAGGACATCAAATCTCCCCAGGATCTGATCGGTAAGCGTATTGCGGTACCGTTCATTTCCACCACTCACTACAGCCTGCTGGCCTCTCTGAAACACTGGGGCATCAAACCTGACCAGGTGCAAATTCTCAACCTGCAACCGCCAGCCATTGCGGCGGCCTGGCAGCGTGGGGATATCGACGGGGCTTACGTATGGGCTCCGGTGGTCAATGAACTCGCCAAACAAGGCAAGGTGCTGACTGATTCCGAACAGGTTGGCCAGTGGGGCTCACCAACGCTGGACGTGTGGGTAGTGCGCAAAGACTTTGCCGAGCAGCATCCGGAAGTTGTCACCGCGTTTGCCGCCAGCGCCCTGAAAGCGCAGAAGGCCTACCTGGCACAACCGGAGCAATGGCTGAAAGATTCAAGCAACCTCAACACGCTGGCTCGCCTGAGCGGAGTGCCGCCAGAGCAGGTGCCAGAACTGGTGAAGGGTAACCGTTACCTGCCGGTCGCCGATCAGATCACTCAACTGGGCCAGCCGGTAGATAAAGCTATTCGCGATACCGCCGAGTTCCTTAAGCAACAAGGCAAGATCCCGCAGGTGGACAGTGATTACAGCGCCTATGTGACCGACCGCTTTGTCAAACAGGTGCAGGCTGCACCGCAGTCGTAAGGGATCCGCCATGCTAAACGTTAACCATCTTTCGGCCGATTATCAGGGGCGTGCGGCGCTGCGCGATGTGTCGTTCCAGATCGCCGCCGGGCAACTGGTGGTGGTGTTGGGGCCTTCTGGCTGTGGCAAGACCACGTTGCTGAATTTGATCGCCGGGTTTATTGAGCCAACGGCAGGCAGCATTACGCTGGATGATGTCTCCGTCAAAGGCCCTGGTGCCGAGCGGGGCGTGGTCTTCCAACATGAAGGCTTACTGCCGTGGCGCAACGTGGTGGATAACGTGGAGTTTGGCTTGCAACTGGTCGGTGTGGCCAAGCCGCAACGCCGCAAGGTGGCGCAGCAGATGTTGCAATGCGTTGGGCTGACCGGCTATGAACAACACTTCATCTGGCAGCTGTCCGGTGGGATGCGTCAGCGGGTGGGCATTGCCCGCGCCTTGGCTGCCGACCCTCGGCTGTTGCTGCTGGATGAGCCTTTCGGGGCACTGGACGCATTCACTCGCGAACAGATGCAGGAACTGCTGTTAAATATTTGGCGTGATACCGGCAAGCAGGTGCTGCTGATCACCCATGACATTGAAGAAGCGGTATTCCTGGCTAGCGAGCTGTTACTGCTTTCTCCTGGTCCTGGGCAGGTAGTGGAGCGTTTATCGCTGAATTTTGGCCAGCGCTATGCCGCCGGAGAGGCTTGCCGCTCCATCAAGTCCGATCCTGAGTTTATCGCCCAGCGTGAATACGTGCTGGGCCGGGTGTTCCAACAGCGCGAGGCCTTGCTATGAGCCTGCATTCTGTTCTGAAAGCCGCAGTACCGACAGCGGTGCGCCAATCTCGTTTCACGCTGCCGCGCAGCCTCAAGCTGAGCACGGCAACCTTGCTGGTGTTGTTGGCTGTCTGGTGGGCAGTAACCGCCTTGCAGCTGATCAGCCCGTTATTTCTGCCCGCGCCGCAGCAGGTATTGCATCAGCTGGTGGTCATTGCCAGCCCACAAGGCTTTATGGATGCCACGCTGTGGCAACACCTGGCCGCTAGTCTGGGGCGCATCCTGGTGGCATTACTGGCCGCTGTGGTGATCGGCGTCCCGGTGGGCATTGCGATGGGGCTGAGTGAGACAGTGCGCGGCCTGCTCGATCCCCTGATTGAAATTTATCGCCCGGTGCCGCCGCTGGCCTATCTGCCGCTGATGGTGATCTGGTTTGGCATCGGTGAAACCTCGAAAATCCTGCTGATCTACCTGGCGATTTTTGCCCCGGTGACGCTTTCGACCGTGGCAGGCGTACGCAGCGTGGCGCAGGTCCGAATTCGTGCCGCGCAGGCTTTGGGAGCTAACCGTTGGCAACTGCTGCGCTTTGTGGTGCTGCCCAGCGCGCTACCGGAAATTCTGACCGGCATCCGTATTGGCCTGGGCGTCGGCTGGTCTACGCTGGTGGCCGCCGAACTGATTGCCGCCACGCGCGGTCTGGGATTTATGGTGCAGTCCGCCGGTGAGTTTCTGGCGACCGACGTGGTGATCGCCGGTATCAGCGTGATTGCGATAATTGCATTTGGTCTGGAGCTGGGGCTGCGTGCCTTACAGCGCCGCTTGACCCCCTGGCATGGAGTACAGCAATGAACGAACGTTTAGCAATTACCCCGTTGGGGCCTTATATCGGCGCACTAGTGGAAAACGTCAATCTGGCGCGGCCACTGGGCGACGGCCAGTTTGAACAGCTTTACCATGCTTTGCTCAAGCATCAGGTGCTGTTCCTGCGCGATCAGCCCATTACACCGCTACAACAGCGTGAGCTGGCAGGACGCTTCGGCGATCTGCATATTCACCCGGTGTATCCACATGCTCCCGATGTGGAGGAGATCATCGTGCTGGATACCCATGACGATAACCCGCCGGATAATGACAACTGGCATACCGACGTCACCTTTATTGAAAACCCACCGCAGGGGGCGATTTTAGCCGCCAAGCAGCTGCCGACGACCGGTGGCGACACTCTGTGGGCCAGCGGGATTGCCGCCTATGAGGCGTTATCCTCACCGTTGAAACAGTTGTTAGCCGGGTTGCAGGCGGAACATGACTTCACCAAGTCGTTCCCCGAATATAAACATCGAGGCAGTGAGGAAGAGCATCAGCGCTGGCAGTTGGCCGTGCAGAAAAACCCACCATTGTTGCATCCGGTGATCCGCACCCATCCGGTGACCGGCAAGCAGGCGCTGTTCGTCAATGAAGGATTTACTACGCGGATTGTCGATCTGGCGGCGAAGGAGAGTGATGCTCTGCTGAACTTCCTGTTTGCGCATATCACCAAGCCGGAGTTTCAGGTGCGCTGGCGCTGGCAGGCCAACGATATTGCCATCTGGGATAACCGGGTGACGCAGCATTACGCCAACGCGGATTACCTGCCGCAGCGGCGCATTATGCACCGTGCGACCATTTTGGGGGATAAGCCGTTCTATCGCGCCTGAAGATCACTCCACCATCAGGTTTCTGGAAAAGTTTCTTATATCTACCCCCGCTTTCCTGCGGTACAGGCGTGCCTTGCGTGCGCCTGTTGCCACTCTCTCGCCGGTTTCCTCAAACATTTCCGAAGCGTCAAAACGCCGCATCAGACTTTTGCGCTGCACCGTATGCGACAAAATGATCTCAATCACTTCCTGCAATTGGGACAGTGTGAACTCCGCTGGCAGGCAATAGACCGGCAGCATGGAGTAAGCCGTTTTTTGCCGTAGCCGCTGGAGTGCCGCTTCCACGATCGTTTGATGATCGAAAGCCAACTGCTGCGCTTGCAGGCTGTCCAACGGCACCCAGGCGACGTCACTCACATCGATGATATGCGGCTGGCAATCGGCATGGGCGATCAGAGCAAAGTAGACCGTGGTCAGGCTCCAGCCGCGCGGGTCCCTTTCCAGGCCAGAAAAACTGGCCAACTGCGCCAGATAGGGCGGCACCACACCGGTTTTTTCCCTCAGTTTACGTTCGGCCGTCGCTTGCGTGGAGGCGTCGTGTTGCAAATCGATAAACCCGCCGGGCAATCCCCATTGATCGAGGAAAGGGTGATTAGCGCGCTTGGCCAACAGCACGCACAGCTTCCCGCCGTGTACGGTAAACAGCACGCTGTCGACGGTGACAAGCGGTGAGGGGAAGAGGCGCGGATCGTAGTTTTTCAGGTACTCGGCTTGCGTGGTCATGCTGGCGCTCGGCTAAAAAGGTCTTTGAGACAATATAACAATAGCTGCCGGCTAATGATAATTATTAAAAGCATAAATAAACAAATGGTTAAGCGAATTTACTGCGATTAAGACATTTTTCGCTTGCCAATAAATGTCTCTTGGACAATTATATAAATGTCTTAGGGACATTAATTGGCAGGGGGAAGAATATGAGCGCACAACTGCAGTTGTTTTTGAACGACATTGAAGTGAAGGTGACAACCGGACAGTTTCCCGATGGGGCGGTGTATGCCCGGTTTGAACAGCCTGAAACAACGGGGACTTCGCAGATGCGTATTCGTGCCGGCGCAATGCGCAGCATGGATGACTTCATGCTGTTGGCACAGTTGACGCAGGCGGTACGCCACCAGTTTCTGATCAAAGAAAGCCTGCTTGAGCTGCCTTATCTGCCCTACGCCCGCCAGGATCGCCATATGGCCTCCGGCGACAGCTTTGCGCTCAAGGTATTCGGCCAATTACTCAACACCTTGGCGTTTGACCGTGTGACGGTGCTGGATCCACACAGCGAAGTGGCTGCCGCCGTGATCGACAACATGCACATCATTACTCAGCAACAGTGCATGCAGCACAGCCGCAGACTGGCCAATTTACTGACCCAGCAGCAGCTGTTCCTGGTGGCTCCGGATGCCGGAGCACTGAAAAAAATTCACGCGGTGGCGGCCCACTTTGGCATCGCGCAATACGGCATCCTGACCAAACAACGGGACGTGTTCAGCGGCGAACTGACGGGGTTCGAACTGCTGGCTGGCGATGTGCAGGGCAAAGACGTGCTGATTGTGGATGACCTGTGCGACGGTGGCGGCACCTTTATCGGCTCGGCCCAGGTGTTGCGCCAAGCGGGGGCTAGTACGGTCAGCCTGTATGTCACCCACGGGGTGTTTTCCAAAGGCACTGCGGCTTTGCTGAACCAAGGCATCGATAACATCTATACCACCACTTCCTATGCTGCGGCGGAACTCGCTGAGCAACGTGTTGAACTGATTGATATTGAATCTATTTATACCCTATGAATTTCAAGCTGCAGCTAGGCGACAAGCTCACCCATCCCCAGGAGCTTACTTTAGTAAGTGACTGGGGTGGGTGAGTGCAGGTAACAACGCTGCAGCTTGAAAGGCGACGGGTATACGCTCACTAAGGAACCGACTATGTTAACCAATCCTATTCTGGCAATTGATGGCTATAAAGTGTCACACCGTGAGCAGTATCCGTTGGGTACCACGCGGATTTACTCCAATTTCACGCCGCGCAGCGATCGGTTCTTTGCTTCCCCGCTGCTGGACGGCCAACTGGTGTTCTTCGGTTTGCAGGGCTTTTTACAGTGGTTCATGGTTGATCTCTTCAACCAACAGTTTTTTGCCCAACCGGAAGAGCAGGTTGTGGGGGAATATAAAAAGCTGATGGATAGCTACATTGGTCAGGACCGGGTCTGCGTGGAGCATATTCGCGCCCTGCATCGGTTGGGCTATCTGCCGCTGCATATCAAAGGGTTGGACGAAGGCAGCAAGGTGAGGATGAAGGTGCCGGTGCTGACCATCACCAATACGCGTGAGGAGTTCTTCTGGCTGGTCAACTACCTGGAAACGGTGATCTCGGCCGAACTGTGGAAGGCTTCCACCAATGCCACTATTGCCCATCATTATCGCAAGATCTGCCAGATGTGGGCGGATAAAACCTGCGATGACCTGGCGCATCTGGATTTCCAATGCCACGACTTTTCCTTCCGCGGCATGTCGGGCATGCATGATGTCGCGCAGGCCGGTACCGGGCATTTGCTCAGCTTCAAGGGTACCGACAACATTCCGGCGGTGCTATACGCACAGAAGTATTATCCAACCGCAGAAGATTACTTCGTGGCTGGCAGCATCCCCGCCACCGAACATAGCGTGATGTGCATGGGAGAGCAGGCAACGGAGATCGAAACGTTCCGCCGCCTGATTGAAGATCTCTATCCGAATGGATTGGTTTCCATCGTCTCGGATACCTGGGATTACTGGCAGGTGCTGACGGAGTTTACCCGTGAGCTACACAGCAAAATAATGGCGCGCGATGGCCGGGTGGTTTTCCGCCCAGATAGTGGCGATCCGGTGGCTATTCTTTGTGGAACCGGCAACGACAGCGATCGCAGTGCGCAACGCAGCGTCGAAGAGAAAGGCTCGGTGGAAGTGTTGTGGGAAATCTTTGGTGGCACGGTTAATAGCAAGGGCTACAAAGTGTTGGATCCCCATGTCGGGCTGATTTATGGAGACTCCATTACTCTGGAACGCGCCCAGGAAATCCTGCAACGCCTGGAAGCGAAAGGTTTTGCCAGCTCTAACGTAGTGTTTGGCGTGGGTTCCTTTACTTATCAGTATAATACCCGTGATACCTTTGGTTTCGCGATGAAGGCCACCTACGGTGAGGTGAACGGAGTGGGGCGCCCCATCTTCAAACAGCCGAAGACCGACAGCGGTCTGAAACAATCTGCACGCGGTTTGTTGCGGGTGATCCGCGATGGGGAAGGAGAATATCAACTGCTGGATAATCAGGACTGGCAGCAGGAGCAGCAGGGCGAACTGAAAACGCGCTTCCTGGATGGCAAACTCTATAACCAGGACTCACTGGAGCAGATCCGCCAGCGCATTGCCTGCTACAGATAAAGGTTGCCCCCTCTCAGTAGAAAAGGGGCAACTATGATTAACTCTCCGAGTCAAATGCCTGGGTCAGCGTTTCCAGCTGTTCCTGGGCATCCAGCCAGGTCATTTCCGTTTCTTCCAGAGCGGACTTGGCCTGGCTTTGCTTTTGCAGGCAGGCGGTCAGATCGGCTTTACGGCTGATGTCGTACAGCGCCGAGTCTGCCAACTGTTCTTCCACCGCGGCCAATTCTGCACCCAGCTTATCCATCTGTTGTTCCAGCTTGGCGATCTGCTTACGCAGTGGTTGGGTTTGCGTCCGGAATTCGGCTTCACGGCGCTTTTGGTCTTTACGCGCCTGGGCGCTGTTGCCGTTATCCTGCTTAGGTGCGGCATCCTGCTGTGCCTGCTGCTTTTGCAGATCGCTAAGCCACTGTTGGTAATCGTCCAGATCGCCCTCGAACTGCTCCACCTGGCCATCGTGCACCAGATACAGATCGTCGGTGGTAGAACGCAACAGGTGACGGTCGTGCGAAACCACCACCAATGCTCCTTCGAAATCGATCAGCGCTTCGGTCAACGCCTGGCGCATATCCAGATCCAGGTGGTTGGTCGGTTCATCGAGCAGCAGCAGGTTAGGGCGCTGCCAGACGATCAGCGCCAGCACCAGCCGTGCCTTTTCACCGCCGGAGAAACGTTCGGTGATTTCGGTGACCTTATCGCCCTGGAAGCCGAAGCCGCCAAGGTAATCCCGTAACTGCTGTTCTAACACGCGAGGGGCGATGCGGCTCAGATGCTGCAGTGGCGACTCATCTGCGCGCAGGAACTCCAATTGATGCTGGGCGAAGTAACCCAGTTTGATGCCCTTTGCCAGCCCGATCTCCCCGCTGAGTGGCTCCAGCGTGCCAGCCAGCATTTTGATCAGCGTTGATTTACCGGCGCCGTTACGCCCCAATAAGCCAATACGTGAACCGGGCACCAGGTTGAGCTTGATTGACTGCAAGATCACTTTGTCGCCATAGCCTGCGCTGACTTTTTCCATCCGCAGCAATGGGTTCGGCAGGCTTTCGGGTTGGCGGAAGCTAAACGTGAACGGGTTATCGACGTGCGCCGGGGCAATCAGCTCCATCCGCTCCAGCATCTTGATGCGGCTCTGTGCCTGTTTGGCCTTGGTGGCCTGAGCACGGAAACGGTCAATATAGCTTTGCAGGTGCGCCACTTTTTCCTGTTGGCTCTGATACAGTGACTGCTGCTGTGCCAGTTTGGTGACGCGCTGGCGCTCGAAGGAGG
Source organism: Serratia sp. K1WW1 (assembly GCF_055790865.1). Classification (NCBI taxonomy): domain Bacteria; kingdom Pseudomonadati; phylum Pseudomonadota; class Gammaproteobacteria; order Enterobacterales; family Yersiniaceae; genus Serratia; species Serratia sp. K1WW1. Next base: position 5,536,300 of record NZ_CM147697.1, on the reverse strand, counting down.
AATAGTTGCCGGTATATTCGTTGATGGTCTCATTTTCGATGTGCAGGATCTTGTCGACGATAGGGTCGAGGAAATCACGGTCATGCGAAATCAGCACCAGGGTACCCGGATAGCTTTTCAGCCAGCGTTCCAGCCAGATCACCGCGTCCAAATCCAAGTGGTTGGTGGGTTCGTCCAGCAACAGCAGATCGGAACGGCAAACCAAAGCCTGCGCCAGGTTGAGGCGCATACGCCATCCGCCCGAGAAGGCGCGCACCGGGCTTTGCAGCTGTTCGTTGGAAAAGCCTAAACCGTGCAACAGGCTAGCGGCACGGGAACGGATAGTCCAGGCATCCAGAGCATCGAGCTTACCGTGCAGCGTGGCGATGGCGTGGCCGTCGTTGTTATCGTTTGCCACCTGTAATTCGGCTTCCAACTGGCGGAATTCCCGATCTCCATCGATAACATACTCAATGGCGGGCACGTCCAGTGCCGGTGTTTCCTGATTCACCCAGGCCAGCGCCCAGTTGTTCGGGAAGGTGTAGCTGCCACCGTCTGCGGCGATCTCACCTTTCAGCAGGGCCAGCAGCGTAGATTTCCCACAGCCGTTCTTACCCACCAGGCCGACCTTCTGACCTGGATTAACCGTCGCCGTGGCGTTGTCCAACAGGACGCGGGTGCCGCGTCGGATTTGTAGCGAGGAGAAAACAATCATAAAGCGCCGTTTGTTCAGAGTATGTTAAATTGAATTGAGTTTACGTTAACAGGACGCTTAGCCGTCCTATTATTAGTCTTTGCGTTGCATGGTAACGGAAATCCGCCACCCTGACGACGCTTTGGAGGGGAATGATGTCACAGCCGCCGAAGGTTTTGCTGCTGTATGCCCATCCGGAATCCCAGGACTCGGTAGCAAACCGGGTTTTGTTACAACCGGCACAGCAGTTGGAACATGTCACCGTGCACGATTTATACGCGCACTATCCGGATTTCTTTATTGATATCCATCACGAACAACAGCTGCTGCGCGACCATCAGGTCATCGTTTTCCAACATCCCTTATATACCTATAGCTGCCCGGCCTTGCTGAAAGAATGGCTGGACCGTGTGCTGTCCCGTGGCTTTGCCAGTGGGATGGGCGGCAATGCGCTGGCAGGCAAATACTGGCGTTCGGTGATCACCACCGGGGAGCCGGAGGGCGCCTATCGCACCGGCGGTTACAATCGGTATCCGATCGAGGATATTCTGCGCCCTTTTGAGCTTACCGCGGCCATGTGCCATATGCACTGGCTGACGCCGATCCTCGTCTACTGGGCACGCCGCCAGAAACCGGAAGTACTGAGCAGCCACGCCAGCGCCTATGGTGATTGGTTGCGTAACCCCTTACCGCACACCGGGAGGCACTGATGGAAGGTTCCGCGCTATTAACCGCCATACTGTTGTTCCTGTTTGCTGCGGTGGTGACGGTGCCGATCGCTCGCCGTCTGGGGATCGGGGCCGTTTTAGGCTATCTGATCGCCGGTATCGCCATCGGTCCGTGGGGATTGGGATTCATCCGGGATGTGGATGAAATTCTGCATTTCTCCGAGTTGGGCGTGGTGTTCCTGATGTTTATCATCGGGCTGGAATTGAACCCGGCCAAACTGTGGGAGCTGCGTCGCTCGATCTTTGGTGTCGGTGCCGGGCAGGTATTGGTTACGGCGGCAGTACTTGCTGCGCTGCTTTACTTCAGCCATTTTGCCTGGCAGGCGGCGGTGATAGGCGGCATTGGTCTGGCCATGTCATCGACGGCCATGGCGTTGCAGCTGATGCGTGAAAAGGGCATGAACCGCAACGAAGGGGGCCAGCTAGGCTTCTCGGTGCTGCTGTTCCAGGATATGGCGGTGATCCCGGCGTTGGCGTTGATCCCGATCCTGTCCGGTGGCGCAGGAACCAGCGACGATTGGGCTGAAATCTCCATGAAGGTCGCGGCCTTCGGCGGCATGTTGATCGGTGGCCGCTTCCTGTTGCGCCCGTTATTTCGTTATATCGCCTCATCTGGGGTACGTGAAATATTTACGGCCGCCGCGTTGTTGGTGGTGCTGGGGGCAGCGCTGTTCATGGATGCCCTTGGCCTGTCGATGGCATTGGGGACCTTTATCGCCGGGGTGCTGCTGGCAGAGAGCGAATATCGCCATGAGCTGGAAATCGCCATTGAGCCTTTCAAAGGGCTGCTGCTCGGGTTGTTCTTCATCTCGGTAGGCATGGCGCTGAATATGGGCGTGTTGTATACCCATCTGCTGGAAGTACTGCTTGGCGTGGTGATCCTGGTGGCGGTGAAATCGGGTGTGTTGTACTCGCTGGCGCGTATCTTTGGCCTGCGGCGCTCGGTACGTCTGCAATTTTCCGGGGTGCTGAGCCAAGGCGGTGAGTTTGCCTTCGTGCTGTTCTCGGCGGCTTCGACGCAGCATATCTTCGACGACGATCAACTGGCCTTGCTGCTGGTCGTGGTGACGCTCTCAATGATGACCACGCCGCTGCTGATGCAGATTATCGATCGTATTCTGGCCCGCCGCTATAACGCCAAAGATGAGGATGAAGAGGCGCCCTACGTGGCAGACGACGATCCGCAGGTGATAATCGTCGGTTTCGGCCGCTTCGGGCAGGTAATAGGCCGCTTACTGATGGCTAACAAGATGCGTATCACCGTGCTTGAGCGGGACGTTAGCGCGGTTGGCGTATTGCGCCGATACGGTTACAAGGTTTACTACGGAGATGCCACGGAGCTGGAGCTGCTGCGGGCAGCCGGTGCGGCAAAGGCCAAATCTATCGTCATTACCTGTAATGAGCCGGAAGATACCATGGCCATCGTCCATCTGTGCCAGCAGCACTTCCCCAACCTGTCCATTTTGGCGCGGGCGCGGGGACGTGTGGAGGCGCACGAGTTGTTGCAGGCTGGTGTAAAACAGTTTAGTCGTGAAACCTTCTCCAGCGCCCTGGAGCTAGGGCGCAAGGCGTTAACGGAGTTGGGGATGCACCCGCATCAGGCTTATCGCGCTCAGCAGCATTTTCGCCGTCTGGATATGCGCATGCTGCGTGAACTGATGCCACCGCATCTGGGGGACGTGGCCCAGATTTCCCGCGTGAAAGAAGCCCGGCGCGAGCTGGAAGAACTTTTCCACCGTGAAATGCAAAAAGAAAAACGGCAGTTCGACGGCTGGGATGAATACGAATAATTCGGAGCACAATGATGTCTGCAACACGTAAAAGATTTATCGCCGGGGCGGTTTGCCCAAGCTGTAACGCTATGGATACGCTGGCGGTTTGGCGTGAAGACCAGGTTGAAGTGGTGGAGTGCGTCAAGTGTGGCCACCATCAGCGCCAGACCGAGCAACAGGTGGAAAAACACGTTCGCCCGCAGGAGCAGGTGATCGGTATTTTTCATCCGGAGTAGCGTTATCTGCCGTGATTTTTTATGCTGAAGGGTACAGCGCTGGAGATTTCCGCTACAATCTCCACCGATTTAGTTTCCAACGGTAGGAGATATCATGAAAGTAACAAAAGACTTGGTGGTCAGCCTGGCTTACCAAGTACGTACAGAAGACGGTGTTTTGGTTGATGAGTCTCCGGTGAGTGCACCGTTGGACTATCTGCACGGGCATGGCTCTCTGATCGCAGGTCTGGAAAAAGCACTCGAAGGTCACGAAGCTGGTGATCGTTTCGACGTTCATGTCGCCGCTAACGAAGCTTACGGCAACTACGATGAAAACCTGGTGCAGCGCGTTCCTAAAGACGTCTTTATGGGCGTTGATGAACTGCAGGTAGGTATGCGCTTCCTGGCTGATACCGATCAGGGCCCGGTTCCGGTTGAAATCACCGAAGTTGATGGTGACCACGTAGTGGTTGATGGTAACCACATGCTGGCTGGCCAAGACCTGAACTTCCACGTAGAAGTTGTGGCGCTCCGTGAAGCGACCGAAGAAGAACTGGCCCACGGCCACGTTCACGGTGAGCACGATCATCACCATGAACACGGTGACGGCTGCTGCGGCGGTCATGGCCACGATCACGACCACGATCATGACCACGGCAAGAAAGGCGGCTGTGGTGGCAACGGTGGTTGCGGCTGCCACTAATCCTGGTGCTGTAACTGCAACAAAAGGTCGCTTCGGCGGCCTTTTTTAGTAATGCGGGGGAGGTGTCTCTTCCGACTGCGAGGCGATCATCGAAGGTTGGCTGGCGCGCAGTTTGTCGGTCAGCAGCCGCAGATGTTCTTGTATCTTCAGCATTTCAAGCTGATGCTGTACCACGGTTTGATTGAGTTCCTCAATCGTCACTTCCTGAAAGGCCTGGCGGCTTTCCATCTCTTCCAACCGCTGCAGCAGGCTGTCGTAGTTTTTCTCGTGCATGATATTACCTCTGGCACTGTTAAATCCGGGATTCTGGCACTATGTTATCAGTAGCGCTTGGCTTTGTGCCTGCCAATTTCGGCAAGCGGTTTTTCACTACCGCAAGACGGGCAATTCAACTCGCAAGGTCGTCAAATAAAAATGTTAATTATCAATGCGATAATTATTTTTCTTGAACTTTGCTACCAATATGAGGTCACATCTTGACTCGATTGGTTACCTGTGTGACTGTTTTGTTTTGTTTCAGGCAGCTATAGTAGCCCGGTTAACTTACTTAATGATGGTTTGAGGCACCGCTTCAGACACTGGAGAAATGGATGAAATCTTTGTTTAAAGTCACGCTTCTGGCAACCACTATGGCTCTTGCTCTGAATGCGACCCAAGTTATGGCAGCCGATGCGGCCAAACCTGCTGATGCAGCCACCGTTACCACTACCGGTGAGGTTGCGCCTGCTGCTGAAGCGGCTAAACCTGCTGAAGCACCAAGCACTGGCAAGTTCAAGAATGACGATGAGCAGGTTGCTTACGCACTGGGTGTTCAACTCGGCCGCTACATGGAAAACTCGCTGGATGAACAGGAAAAGCTGGGCATCAAGCTGGACAAAGACGTGATGCTCGGGGCTGTTAAGGACGCGTTTGCCAAGCAGAGCAAGCTGAATGACTCTGACATCGAAAAAACCCTGCAAGGTTTTGAAGTTCGCGTGAAGGCTTCCGCTCAGGCGAAGATGGAGCAGGACGCGAAAGAAAACGAAGCGAAAGGCGTTAAATACGCTGAAACCTTCGCCAAAGAAAAAGGCGCGAAGAAAACCGAATCTGGTCTGCTGTACAAAGTAGAGAAAGAAGGGACCGGTGAAGCACCGAAAGACAGCGATACCGTAGTAGTAAACTACAAAGGTACCCTGACCGACGGCACCGTGTTTGACAACTCTTACGATCGCGGCGAGCCATTGTCATTCCGTCTGGACGGCGTGATCCCAGGCTGGACCGAAGGCCTGAAGCACATCAAGAAAGGCGGCAAGATCAAACTGGTTATCCCACCGGCACTGGCCTACGGTAAAAATGGCGTTCCAGGGATCCCTGCCAACTCCACGTTGGTGTTTGATGTTGAACTGCTGGATGTGAAACCGGCAGCCAAGGCTGACGACAAAACAGAAAAAGCGGCTGACGAAGCTGCTGCAGACGCTAAAGCCAAATAAGTCTGAGATTTTCCCAACCGCCGCGAATGTCCTTCGCGGCGGTTTTCATTTCTGCGCTACCCAGAATGCAAAATATCCTGCAACTTTACTCCCTGTCTTTACTGATCGCTTGACGCCTGCCGGGCATCGGGCTTAACGTCAATATCACGCGCAAATGTAAGAACCAGCATCTGACCGTTTTGCTAGACTCTGGGTCTGAACTTATGAATCATGCGCCTGCCCCTTAGGGCGTGTACCTAAAACTGCTCCCGGCAGCGATTGTCTCCTGCACGAGCCGTTTTAGTTGCGTCCCCTGGCACAGGCGATCTATGTAGGTGGTATCTTCGATGTCAAATTCGCTTTTATCCAGCGAAGCCAGCGAACTTGATTTGCTGAATGAGCGTCCGTTTAGTCAGACGGACCATGAAATCCTGAAGTCGTATGAAGCCGTGGTCGATGGGCTGGCGATGCTGATTGGCGGGCACTGCGAAATCGTGCTGCACTCCCTGGAGGATCTGAAATGCTCCGCCGTGCGTATCGCCAATGGTGAACACACCGGGCGTAAAATCGGTTCGCCGATCACCGATCTGGCACTGCGTATGCTGCACGATATGGCGGGCGATGACAGCAGCGTCTCCAAAGCCTATTTCACCCGGGCCAAAAGTGGCGTGTTAATGAAGTCGGTGACGATTGCCATCCGCAATCGCGAACAGCGGGTGATCGGTCTGCTGTGTATCAACATGAACCTCGATGTGCCGTTCTCGCAGATCATCCAGACCTTTATGCCGCCGGAAACGCAGGAGGTGGCTTCCTCAGTCAACTTTGCCTCCTCGGTTGACGATCTGGTGGCGCAGACGTTGGAGTTCACCATCGAAGAGGTGAATGCCGATCGCAACGTGTCCAATAACGCCAAAAATCGCCAGATCGTACTCAACCTGTACGAGAAAGGCATTTTTGACATCAAAGACGCGATCAATCAGGTTGCCGATCGTCTGAATATCTCCAAGCATACCGTCTACCTGTATATCCGCCAGTTCAAGAGTGGCGATTTGCTGGGCAATGAGCGCTGATGCTTAACTACTGCCTATTGGTCACCGGCCCGGCTTATGGTACTCAGCAAGCAAGCAGCGCCTGGCAATTCGCCCAGGCCCTGTTGGCGGCAGGCCACCGTATTACCAGCGTCTTTTTCTATCGTGAAGGGGTGCTGAATGCCAACCAACTGACCTCTCCGGCCAGCGATGAATTCGATCTGGTGCGGGCATGGGTGGCTATGGCGCAGCAACATGGCGTGGAGCTCAATGTCTGTGTGGCGGCAGCTTTGCGCCGTGGCGTGACCGATGAGCAAGAAGCCGCACAGCTGGCGTTGGTGGCTGCCAACCTGCAGCCGGGGTTTACCCTCAGCGGTTTGGGCTCATTGGCAGAAGCGGCGCTGAGCAACGATCGCCTGGTACAGTTTTAAGTGAGCAGAATGAAGCGAGTTGCGTTTGTATTTACCCAAGGTCCACATGGCAGTGCGGCTGGCAGAGAAGGGCTGGATGCGGTACTGGCGACGTCGGCACTGAGCGAGGATATCGGCGTATTTTTTGTCGGCGATGGCGTGTTGCAACTGCTGCCGGGCCAACAACCCGAAAAGATCCTGGGCCGCAATTACATCGCCACCTTTGGCGTATTGCCGCTGTATGACGTTGAAAACTGCTATCTCTGCGCAACGGCCATCCAGGAGCGCGGCCTGCAACAGGTCACTGACTGGGTGCTGAAGGCCGAAACTCTGCCGCCAGATACTCTGCGCCAGAAACTGGCCACTTACGATGTGGTCATGACTTTCTAGGATACTTTGATGCTGTATACCCTCAGCCATTCCCCAACCCGTTGCGACCTGCCCGCGTTGTTAAGGCTCACCAGAGAAGGTGATGCTCTGTTGTTGTTGCAAGACGGCGTACTGGCCGGCTTGGCCGGTAGCGCCAGCCTTGATTTATTGCTCAATGCCCCCATATCCCTTTATGCGCTGCAGGACGATCTGGAAGCCAGAGGCCTGTCTGTTCATTTTTCACCCAGAATCACGCTGATCGGTTATACTGACTTCGTTGTGTTAACCGAGAAACACCACAGCCAAATGGCATGGTAATGCGGGTGATGTTGTATATTTCTTGACACCTCTACCAGTCAGCCATAAAATTCTGCGTCCTCGTACTGTGCCAAAAGTGCATACGGGGGATTTATCACATGTTTACGAAGCAAAAAACGAAGCAAAACCCAGGAGCTTTTTTTAATGACTACGATTAATCAGCTGGTTCGCAAACCACGCTCTGTGAAGGCTGCTAAAAGCAACGTTCCAGCGCTGGAAGCCTGCCCGCAGAAACGTGGTGTATGTACTCGCGTATATACCACCACCCCGAAAAAACCAAACTCCGCACTGCGTAAAGTTTGCCGTGTGCGTTTGACTAACGGTTTCGAAGTGAGTTCTTACATCGGTGGCGAAGGCCACAACCTGCAGGAACACTCCGTAATCCTGATCCGTGGCGGTCGTGTTAAAGACTTGCCAGGTGTGCGTTACCACACCGTTCGTGGTGCACTTGACTGCTCCGGCGTTAAAGACCGTAAGCAAGCTCGTTCCAAGTACGGCGTGAAGAAGCCAAAGGCTTAATGGTTCTCCGTTAAGTAAGGCCAAACATTTTAATGTCAAAATAAACTCGTAGAGTTTTGGACAATCCTGAAATTTTCAACGGAGTATTTCCATGCCACGTCGTCGCGTAATAGGCCAACGTAAAATCCTGCCAGATCCTAAGTTCGGATCCGAGCTGTTGGCTAAATTTGTAAACATTCTGATGGTAGATGGTAAGAAATCTACTGCAGAAGCAATCGTCTATACCGCGCTGGAGACCCTGGCTCAGCGTTCTGGTAAAGGTCACCTGGAAGCTTTCGAAGTCGCTCTCGACAACGTGCGCCCGACTGTAGAAGTTAAGTCTCGCCGCGTTGGTGGTTCTACTTACCAGGTACCAGTTGAAGTTCGTCCGGTTCGTCGTAATGCCCTGGCAATGCGTTGGATCGTTGATGCCGCTCGTAAACGTGGTGATAAATCCATGGCTCTGCGCCTGGCGAACGAACTGTCTGATGCAGCAGAGAACAAAGGTTCTGCTGTTAAGAAGCGTGAAGACGTTCACCGTATGGCAGAAGCCAACAAGGCGTTCGCCCACTACCGCTGGTAATCCATGCAGTAGTTTTGCTAACCAAGTGGGCGCTTCAAGAAGCCAACCTGCTTGGTTTCACCGAACCGCCTAAGGCAATAGAGGAATCAAATGGCTCGTACAACACCCATTGAGCGCTACCGTAATATCGGTATCAGTGCTCACATCGACGCCGGTAAGACCACAACTACCGAACGTATCCTGTTCTACACCGGTGTAAACCACAAAATCGGTGAAGTTCATGACGGCGCCGCCACCATGGACTGGATGGAACAAGAGCAGGAGCGTGGTATTACCATTACTTCTGCAGCGACAACTGCTTTCTGGTCTGGTATGGCCAAGCAGTTTGAGCCGCACCGTGTAAACATCATCGACACCCCAGGGCACGTTGACTTCACCATCGAAGTAGAACGTTCCATGCGTGTGCTTGATGGCGCGGTAATGGTTTACTGTGCTGTTGGTGGTGTTCAGCCACAGTCTGAAACCGTATGGCGTCAGGCTAACAAATACAAAGTGCCACGCATCGCGTTCGTTAACAAAATGGACCGTATGGGTGCCAACTTCCTGAAAGTTGTTGGTCAGCTTAAATCTCGTCTGGGCGCAAACCCGGTTCCATTGCAGCTGGCAATTGGCGCAGAAGAGAAATTCACCGGTGTTGTTGACCTGGTGAAAATGAAAGCCATCAACTGGAACGAAGCTGATGCAGGCGTGACCTTCGAATACGAAGAGATCCCAGCTGACATGCAAGAACTGGCTGCTGAATGGCACCAGAATCTGGTTGAGTCTGCTGCTGAAGCCTCAGATGAGCTGATGGACAAATACTTGGGCGGCGAAGAGCTGACCGAGGAAGAAATCAAGAAAGCTCTGCGTCAGCGCGTGCTGAACAACGAAGTGATTCTGGTAACCTGTGGTTCTGCCTTTAAAAACAAAGGCGTACAGGCAATGCTGGATGCGGTTATCGAATACCTGCCAGCACCAAATGACGTTGAAGCTATCAACGGTATTCTGGACGACGGTAAAGATACCCCGGCTGTGCGTCATTCTGACGACTCAGAGCCGTTCTCTGCACTGGCGTTCAAAATCGCTACCGACCCATTCGTGGGTAACCTGACGTTCTTCCGTGTGTACTCTGGCGTTGTTAACTCCGGTGACACAGTTCTGAACTCCGTTAAGGCCGCGCGTGAGCGTCTGGGCCGTATCGTTCAGATGCACGCTAACAAGCGTGAAGAGATTAAAGAAGTTCGTGCAGGCGACATCGCTGCGGCAATCGGTCTGAAAGACGTCACTACCGGTGATACGCTGTGTGATCCTGCTAGCCCGATCATTCTTGAGCGTATGGAGTTCCCAGAGCCGGTAATCTCCGTAGCGGTAGAACCAAAAACCAAAGCTGACCAGGAAAAAATGGGTCTGGCTCTGGGCCGTCTGGCGAAGGAAGACCCATCATTCCGCGTATGGACTGACGAAGAATCAGGTCAGACCATCATCGCAGGTATGGGTGAACTTCACCTGGATATCCTGGTTGACCGTATGCGTCGTGAATTTAACGTTGAAGCAAACGTGGGTAAACCACAGGTTGCTTACCGTGAAGCGATTCGCGCGAAAGTTACTGACATCGAAGGTAAACACGCCAAGCAGTCTGGTGGTCGTGGTCAGTATGGTCATGTTGTTATCGACATGTACCCACTGGAGCCGGGCTCAAATCCGAAAGGCTACGAGTTCATCAATGACATTAAAGGCGGTGTGATCCCAACGGAATACATCCCTGCCATTGATAAAGGCCTCCAGGAGCAACTTAAGTCTGGTCCACTGGCCGGTTATCCGGTAGTTGATCTCGGTGTGCGTCTGCATTTCGGTTCTTTCCACGATGTTGACTCCTCCGAATTGGCGTTTAAACTGGCCGCGTCTATCGCCTTTAAAGATGGCTTTAAGAAAGCAAAACCTGTTTTGCTTGAGCCTATCATGAAGGTTGAAGTTGAAACGCCGGAAGAGAACACTGGTGACGTCATCGGTGACCTTAGCCGTCGTCGTGGTCAACTGAAAGGTCAGGAATCCAACGCTACTGGCGTTCAGATTCACGCTGAAGTTCCGTTGTCCGAGATGTTTGGATACGCAACTCAACTGCGTTCTCTGACCAAAGGCCGTGCTTCTTACTCCATGGAGTTCCTGAAGTACGATGATGCGCCGAACAACGTCGCTCAGGCCGTTATTGAAGCCCGTGGTAAATAAGCTTTCGGGTTTAACACATTGATCAGTGCTCCCTCCATGAGGGGGGAGCAAAAGAGTTAAGGAATATAGCCGTGTCTAAAGAAAAATTTGAACGTTCCAAACCGCACGTTAACGTTGGTACTATCGGCCACGTTGACCACGGTAAAACTACCCTGACTGCTGCAATCACTACCGTTCTGGCTAAAACCTACGGTGGTTCTGCACGTGCTTTCGACCAGATCGATAACGCGCCAGAAGAAAAAGCTCGTGGTATCACCATCAACACTTCTCACGTTGAATATGACACCCCGACTCGTCACTACGCGCACGTTGACTGCCCAGGGCACGCCGACTACGTGAAAAACATGATCACCGGTGCTGCTCAGATGGACGGCGCTATCCTGGTTGTAGCTGCGACTGATGGCCCTATGCCTCAGACTCGTGAGCACATCCTGCTGGGTCGTCAGGTTGGCGTTCCTTACATCATCGTATTCATGAACAAATGCGACATGGTTGATGATGAAGAGCTGCTGGAACTGGTAGAAATGGAAGTTCGTGAACTTCTGTCTGCTTATGACTTCCCTGGTGATGACCTGCCGGTTGTTCGTGGTTCAGCGCTGAAAGCACTGGAAGGCGAAGCTGAGTGGGAAGCTAAAATCATCGAGCTGGCCGGTCACCTGGATTCTTACATCCCAGAACCAGAGCGTGCTATCGATCAGCCGTTCCTGCTGCCAATCGAAGACGTATTCTCCATCTCCGGTCGTGGTACCGTAGTTACCGGTCGTGTTGAGCGCGGTATCGTTAAAGTTGGCGAAGAAGTTGAAATCGTTGGTATCAAAGACACCGTTAAGTCTACCTGTACTGGCGTTGAAATGTTCCGCAAACTGCTGGACGAAGGCCGTGCTGGTGAGAACGTTGGTGTTCTGCTGCGTGGTATCAAGCGTGAAGACATCGAACGTGGTCAGGTACTGGCTAAACCAGGTTCAATCAAGCCACACACTCAGTTCGATTCAGAAGTGTATATCTTGAGCAAAGAAGAAGGTGGTCGTCATACTCCATTCTTCAAAGGCTACCGTCCACAGTTCTACTTCCGTACAACTGACGTGACCGGTACCATCGAACTGCCAGAAGGCGTAGAGATGGTAATGCCAGGCGATAACGTGAACATGGTTGTTACCCTGATCCACCCAATCGCTATGGACCAAGGCTTGCGTTTCGCAATCCGTGAAGGCGGCCGTACTGTAGGTGCGGGCGTTGTTGCTAAAGTTATCGCTTAATCGCGAATAATTTATAAGCACTAAAAGAGGGCACTTCGGTGCCCTTTTTTTATACAATTTTTTACCAATCTTAATTGAAATAAAAACGATTCTTATTTAGACTTACTGCATCGGTTAAGAAGTGAGTCTCTCTATGTACGTATGTCTGTGTAATGCTGTGTCTGACAAAGCTATCCGTAAGGCAGTGCGTCAACACAATCCCCATACCATGAAGCAACTGCGTGAGCTGGTGCCGATTGGAACCGACTGCGGTAAATGCATTCGTCAGGCAAGGCAAATTATGGTGGAGGAACGGGCAACCCTGATCCCTATGCACGAAGTCGCCTAATAAATAGTAGGGTTATTTTTTGACTCTTGGCCCGCAGCTTCTACACTTTTAGAACTGCCCAGGAGGATTTACCTATGAAAGGCGATAAAAAGATCATTGCTCACCTCAACAAGCTGCTCGGTAACGAGCTGGTTGCCATCAATCAATACTTCCTGCACGCGCGTATGTTCAAAAATTGGGGCCTGATGCGTCTCAACGAGAAGGAATATCACGAGTCGATCGATGAGATGAAACATGCCGATCGCTACATCGAGCGTATTCTGTTCCTTGAAGGGTTACCGAACCTGCAAGATCTCGGCAAGCTGAATATCGGCGAAGATGTCGAAGAGATGCTGAGGTCCGATTTGGCCCTGGAGCTGGACGGTGCCAAGAACCTGCGGGAAGGTATCGCCTATGCCGACTCTATCCATGATTACGTCAGCCGCGATCTGATGAAAGAGATTTTGGCCGATGAGGAAGGGCATATCGACTGGTTGGAGACTGAGCTGAGCTTGATTGAGCGGCTTGGCATCCAAAACTATTGCCAGGCGCAAGTGCTGGAACGCAAAGACTGATCCTGCCACTTCCAAATTGCCCCCTCACCCTAACCCTCTCCCACAGGGAGAGGGGACTGTACGTGCCACAACTTAATTACGGTGTACGCCTTCGATATCCCCCCATTACAGACTAACACCTCGACCTGACAACAGCGCCGATCGGCCCCCTCGCCCTTTGGGAGAGGGTTGGGGTGAGGGGAAAAAACCGCTAAACCCATAAAATCCCTCCATGTTGAGCATATTTCCATCCGCGGCTTGCAAACGGCCCTGGTTTGCGTATAATGCGCGGGCTTACCTAATCTTGGTAAGCCTGATTTTAGCGAATCAGTCGATTGGCAGGAACGTTTTGCCCTTCGAACAATACTCCCGATATGGGGGTTATATGTTGACGATTACACTCCCCCATCAATCGAAATGGGTGTGAGGAGTAATTATTTACGTTTATAAATAATTGGAGCTCTGGTCTCATGCAGAACCAAAGAATCCGTATCCGCCTGAAAGCGTTTGATCATCGTCTGATCGATCAATCAACTGCGGAAATCGTCGAGACTGCCAAGCGCACTGGTGCGCAAGTCCGTGGTCCGATCCCGCTGCCAACTCGCAAAGAGCGCTTTACCGTTCTGATCTCCCCGCACGTCAACAAAGACGCGCGTGATCAGTACGAGATCCGCACTCACAAGCGTCTGGTTGACATCGTTGAGCCAACTGAGAAAACCGTTGATGCTCTGATGCGTCTGGATCTGGCTGCCGGTGTAGACGTGCAGATCAGCCTGGGTTAATCAGGTCATTGACGATTGAGAGGTTGAAACAATGATTGGTTTAGTCGGTAAAAAAGTGGGCATGACTCGTATCTTCACTGAAGATGGCGTTTCTATCCCAGTAACCGTGATTGAAATTGAAGCGAACCGCGTGACTCAGGTTAAAGACCTGGACAACGACGGATACCGTGCCATTCAGGTCACTACCGGTAGCAAAAAAGCTAACCGTGTGACCAAACCGGAAGCGGGTCATTTCGCTAAAGCTGGCGTCGAAGCTGGCCGTGGTCTGTGGGAATTCCGCCTTGAAGAAGGTCAAGAGTTCGCTGCAGGTCAAGAAATCAGCGTAGAAATCTTCGCTGACGTTAAAAAAGTCGATGTTACCGGTACTTCCAAAGGTAAAGGTTTTGCTGGCACTGTAAAGCGCTGGAACTTCCGTACTCAGGATGCAACCCACGGTAACTCCTTGTCTCACCGCGTTCCGGGTTCTATCGGTCAGAACCAGACTCCGGGCAAAGTGTTCAAAGGCAAGAAAATGGCTGGCCACCTGGGTGACGAGCGTGTAACCGTTCAAAGCCTGGACGTAGTACGTGTTGACGCTGAGCGCAACCTGCTGCTGGTTAAGGGTGCTGTACCGGGCGCAACCGGTGGCAACCTGATCGTTAAACCAGCTGTGAAGGCGTAAGGGGATAGCAATGGAATTAGTATTGAAAGACGCGCAAAGCGCGCTGACTGTTTCCGAAACTACCTTCGGTCGTGATTTCAACGAAGCGCTGGTACACCAGGTTGTTGTTGCTTATGCAGCAGGTGCCCGTCAAGGTACCCGTGCTCAGAAGACCCGTGCTGAAGTGACTGGTTCCGGTAAAAAACCGTGGCGCCAGAAAGGTACTGGCCGTGCGCGTTCAGGCACTGTAAAGAGCCCGATCTGGCGTTCTGGTGGTGTAACCTTCGCTGCGAAGCCACAAGACCACAGTCAGAAAGTAAACAAAAAGATGTACCGCGGCGCGCTGAAAAGCATCCTGTCCGAACTGGTACGTCAAGATCGTCTGATCGTTGTCGAGAAGTTCTCTGTAGAAGCGCCTAAAACTAAGCTGCTGGCACAGAAACTGAAAGATATGGCCCTGGAAGATGTGCTGATCGTGACCGGTGAACTGGATGAGAATCTGTTCCTGGCAGCTCGTAACCTGTACAAGGTTGACGTGCGCGATGTAGCAGGTATCGACCCAGTTAGCCTGATCGCCTTCGACAAAGTGGTTATGACTGCTGATGCTGTGAAGCAAGTTGAGGAGATGCTGGCATGATCCGTGAAGAACGTTTGCTGAAAGTGCTGCGTGCACCGCACGTATCTGAAAAAGCATCCGCTGCGATGGAAAAAAGCAACACCATCGTACTCAAAGTTGCCAAAGACGCGACCAAAGCAGAAATTAAAGCTGCAGTGCAGAAACTGTTTGAAGTCGAAGTCGAAGACGTTAACACCCTGGTAGTAAAAGGGAAAGTGAAGCGTCAAGGTCAGCGTGTTGGTCGTCGTAGCGACTGGAAAAAAGCTTACGTCACCCTGAAGGAAGGCCAGAACTTGGACTTCATCGGCGGCGCAGAGTAAGTCGGAGGAGTAAGAACAATGGCAATTGTTAAATGTAAACCTACATCTCCGGGTCGTCGCCACGTTGTTAAAGTGGTTAACCCTGAGCTGCACAAGGGTAAACCTTATGCCCCGCTGCTTGAGAAACTGAGCAAAAGCGGTGGTCGTAACAACAATGGCCGTATCACCACCCGTCATATCGGTGGTGGCCACAAGCAACATTATCGTCTGGTTGACTTCAAACGCAACAAAGATGGTATCCCTGCTGTGGTTGAGCGTCTGGAGTACGATCCGAACCGTTCCGCGAACATCGCGCTGGTTCTGTACAAAGACGGCGAACGCCGTTACATCCTGGCGCCGAAAGGCCTGAAAGCTGGTGACCAGATCCAATCTGGTGTTGATGCTGCAATCAAAGCGGGTAACACCCTGCCTATGCGCAACATCCCAGTAGGTTCAACGGTTCATAACGTAGAAATGAAACCAGGTAAAGGCGGCCAGCTGGCTCGTTCTGCTGGTGCCTACGTTCAGATCGTCGCACGTGATGGTTCCTACGTAACTCTGCGTCTGCGCTCTGGCGAAATGCGTAAAGTTCCAGTTGATTGCCGCGCCACCCTGGGTGAAGTCGGTAACGCTGAACATATGCTTCGCGTTCTGGGTAAAGCAGGTGCTGCACGTTGGCGTGGTATTCGTCCTACCGTTCGCGGTACGGCGATGAACCCAGTCGATCACCCGCACGGTGGTGGTGAAGGTCGTAACTTTGGTAAGCACCCGGTAACTCCGTGGGGCGTTCAGACCAAAGGTAAGAAGACCCGTAGCAACAAGCGTACTGACAAGTTCATCGTACGTCGCCGTAGTAAAAAATAATTAGAGGATAAGCCATGCCACGTTCTCTCAAGAAAGGTCCTTTTATTGACCTGCACTTGCTGAAGAAGGTAGAGAAAGCGGTGGAAAGCGGTGACAAGAAGCCTTTGCGCACTTGGTCCCGTCGTTCAACGATCTTTCCTAACATGATCGGTTTGACCATCGCTGTCCATAATGGTCGTCAGCACGTACCAGTATTTGTTTCCGATGAAATGGTCGGTCACAAACTGGGTGAATTCGCGCCGACTCGTACTTATCGCGGCCATGCGGCTGATAAAAAAGCTAAAAAGCGCTAAGGTAGGAGGAAGAGATGGAAACTATCGCTAAACATCGCCACGCTCGTTCTTCTGCTCAGAAGGTTCGCCTTGTTGCAGACCTGATCCGCGGTAAGAAAGTGTCGCAAGCTCTGGAAACTCTGGCCTACACCAACAAGAAAGCTGCTGGTCTGGTCAAGAAAGTGCTGGAGTCTGCCATTGCTAACGCAGAACACAACGATGGCGCTGACATCGATGATCTGAAAGTCACGAAAATCTTCGTAGACGAAGGCCCAAGCATGAAGCGCATTATGCCTCGTGCAAAAGGTCGTGCAGATCGCATCCTGAAGCGCACCAGCCACATTACTGTGGTTGTGTCCGATCGCTGAGACTCTGGAGACTAGCAATGGGTCAGAAAGTACATCCTAATGGTATTCGCCTGGGTATTGTCAAACCTTGGAACTCTACTTGGTATGCGAATACCAAAGAATTCGCTGACAACCTGGACAGCGACTTTAAAGTTCGCCAATTCTTGACTAAAGAACTGGCGAAAGCTTCCGTTTCTCGCATCGTTATCGAGCGTCCAGCGAAGAGCATCCGTGTGACTATTCACACCGCTCGTCCTGGCATCGTTATCGGCAAGAAAGGTGAAGATGTCGAAAAACTGCGTAAGGTCGTAGCGGATATCGCTGGCGTTCCTGCGCAAATTAACATCGCCGAAGTCCGTAAACCGGAACTGGACGCAAAATTGGTTGCTGACAGCATCACTTCACAGCTGGAACGTCGCGTTATGTTCCGTCGTGCTATGAAGCGTGCTGTACAGAACGCAATGCGTCTTGGCGCTAAAGGTATCAAAGTTGAAGTAAGCGGCCGTCTTGGCGGTGCTGAAATCGCGCGTACCGAATGGTACCGTGAAGGTCGTGTTCCGTTGCATACACTGCGTGCGGATATCGATTACAACACATCTGAAGCGCACACCACTTATGGTGTAATCGGCGTTAAGGTATGGATCTTCAAAGGTGAGATCCTGGGTGGTATGGCTGCAGTTGAACAACCGGAACCGGCTGCTCAACCTAAAAAGCAGCAGCGTAAAGGCCGCAAGTAAGGAGAGTCGCTGATGTTACAACCAAAGCGTACAAAATTCCGTAAGGTGCACAAGGGCCGCAACCGTGGTCTGGCGCAAGGTACGGATGTTAGCTTCGGCACTTTCGGTCTGAAAGCTGTTGGCCGTGGCCGTCTGACTGCTCGTCAAATCGAAGCAGCTCGTCGTGCAATGACTCGTGCAGTGAAGCGTCAAGGTAAGATTTGGATCCGTGTATTCCCGGACAAACCAATCACCGAGAAGCCTCTTGAAGTGCGTATGGGTAAAGGTAAGGGTAACGTAGAGTATTGGGTTGCCCTGATCCAACCTGGCAAAGTCCTGTACGAAATGGACGGCGTTCCAGAAGAAGTCGCCCGTGAAGCGTTCAAGCTGGCAGCAGCTAAACTGCCGATCAAAACCACCTTTGTAACTAAGACGGTGATGTAATGAAAGCACAAGAGCTGCGTGAAAAAAGTGTTGAAGAGCTGAACACTGAGCTGCTCAACCTGCTGCGTGAGCAATTCAACTTACGCATGCAGGCGGCGAGTGGCCAACTGCAACAAACTCACCTGTTGAAACAAGTGCGTCGTAATGTCGCACGCGTTAAGACTTTACTGACTGAAAAGGCGGGTGCGTAAAATGACTGATATTATCCGTACTCTGCAAGGTCGTGTTGTTAGTGACAAAATGGAGAAATCCATGGTTGTTGCTATCGAACGTACGGTGAAGCACCCGATCTACGGGAAATTCATCAAGCGTACGACTAAGCTGCATGTACATGATGAGAACAACGAATGTGGTATCGGCGACGTGGTAGAAATCCGCGAATGCCGTCCACTGTCCAAGACTAAGTCATGGACGTTGGTTCGCATTGTAGATAAAGCGATTCTGTAATAGAGTAGCTGACTCTAACTTAATAAACGGCTCAGAAAGTGAGCCGTTTATTTTTTCTACCCATACTCTGGAAGCGGTGTTATAATGCTGCGCCCTCGGTTATGGGGCTTTTCAACGACCTAGTAATGGGTCCTAAAGTTGTAGTTGACATTAGCGGAGCACTAACATGATCCAAGAACAGACTATGCTGAACGTGGCCGACAACTCCGGTGCACGTCGCGTAATGTGTATCAAGGTTCTAGGTGGCTCGCACCGTCGCTACGCAGGCATCGGCGACGTCATCAAAATTACCATCAAGGAAGCAATTCCTCGCGGTAAGGTGAAGAAAGGCGATGTGCTGAAGGCGGTAGTGGTGCGCACCAAGAAGGGTGTACGTCGCCCGGACGGTTCTGTCATTCGCTTCGATGGTAATGCATGCGTTATTTTAAACAATAACAGCGAGCAACCTATCGGTACGCGTATTTTTGGGCCGGTAACTCGTGAACTGCGTAATGAGAAGTTCATGAAAATTATCTCTCTGGCACCAGAAGTACTCTAAGGAGCGAACCATGGCAGCGAAAATCCGTCGTGATGACGAAGTTATCGTGCTTACCGGGAAAGACAAAGGTAAACGCGGTAAAGTAAAAAATGTCCTGTCTGCTGGTAAGGTCATTGTTGAAGGTATCAACCTGGTTAAGAAACATCAGAAGCCGGTCCCGGCCCTGAACCAACCAGGTGGCATTGTTGAAAAAGAAGCTGCTATTCAGGTTTCCAACATTGCGCTGTTCAACTCGGCTACCGGTAAGGCTGACCGTGTAGGCTTTAGATTCGAAGACGGCAAAAAAGTCCGTTTCTTCAAATCAAATAGCGAAACTATCAAGTAATTTGGAGTATGACGATGGCGAAACTGCATGATTACTACAAAGACGAGGTAGTCAAACAACTGATGTCTCAGTTTGATTACAACTCTGTCATGCAAGTCCCTCGGGTCGAGAAGATCACCCTGAATATGGGTGTTGGTGAAGCGATCGCTGACAAGAAACTGCTGGATAATGCAGCAGCTGACTTGGCAGCAATCTCCGGTCAAAAGCCGTTCATCACCAAAGCACGCAAATCTGTTGCAGGCTTCAAAATCCGCCAGGGCTATCCGATCGGCTGTAAAGTAACTCTGCGTGGCGAACGCATGTGGGAGTTCTTTGAGCGTCTGATTTCCATTGCTGTTCCACGTATCCGTGACTTCCGTGGCTTGTCCGCTAAGTCATTCGATGGCCGTGGTAACTACAGCATGGGTGTGCGTGAGCAAATCATCTTCCCAGAAATCGACTACGACAAAGTCGATCGCGTTCGTGGTTTGGATATTACCATTACCACTTCTGCGAAATCTGATGATGAAGGCCGCGCGCTGTTGGCTGCTTTTAACTTCCCGTTCCGCAAGTAAGGCAGGGTTACTGATGGCTAAGCAATCAATGAAAGCACGCGAAGTCGTTCGCGTGAAACTGGCTGACAAGTACCGCGCTAAACGCGAGGAATTGAAAGCTATCATTTCTGGTGTGAACTCTTCTGACGAAGATCGTTGGGATGCTGTTCTCAAGCTCCAGTCTCTGCCGCGTGATTCCAGCCCGTCTCGTCAGCGTAAACGCTGCCGTCAAACTGGCCGTCCACATGGTTATGTGGGCAAATTCGGGTTGAGCCGTATCAAGCTACGTGAAGCCGCTATGCGCGGTGAAGTACCAGGCTTGAAAAAGGCTAGCTGGTAATTACCAATTGAATCACGGGAGTAAAGACAGATGAGCATGCAAGATCCGATCGCGGATATGCTGACCCGTATCCGTAACGGTCAAGCCGCGAACAAAGTTGCGGTCACCATGCCTTCCTCCAAGCTGAAAGTGGCAATTGCCAACGTGCTGAAGGAAGAAGGTTTTATTGAAGATTTCAAAATTGAAGGCGACACCAAGCCTGTTCTGGAACTGGTACTGAAGTACTTCCAGGGTAAGGCAGTGGTAGAAAGCATTCAGCGTATCAGTCGTCCAGGTCTGCGCATCTACAAGAAAAAAGATGCACTGCCAAAAGTTATGGCCGGTCTGGGTATCGCTGTTATTTCTACCTCTAAAGGTGTTATGACCGATCGTGCAGCTCGCCAAGCTGGTCTTGGTGGCGAGATTATCTGCTACGTAGCTTAATTCGGGAGGAAAGAATGTCTCGTGTTGCAAAAGCACCCGTCGTCATTCCTGCCGGCGTAGAGGTAAAACTCAACGGTCAGGTTATTTCGGTTAAGGGTAAGAACGGCGAGCTGACTCGTACAGTCCATGACGCCGTTGAAGTGAAGCAAGAAGCTAACGCACTGACTTTCGCCCCGCGCGAAGGTTTTGCTAACGCATGGGCCCAAGCGGGTACCACGCGCGCTCTGCTGAACGCAATGGTTGTCGGTGTTACCGAAGGTTTCACCAAGAAGCTTCAACTGGTAGGTGTTGGTTATCGTGCTGCTGTTAAAGGCAACGTGGTGAATTTAGCCCTGGGCTTCTCTCACCCAATCGATCACCAGCTGCCAGCAGGTATTACTGCTGAATGCCCAAGCCAAACTGAAATCGTGCTGAAAGGCGCTGATAAGCAGGTTATTGGCCAGGTTGCTGCAGATCTGCGTGCCTACCGCCGTCCTGAGCCTTATAAAGGCAAGGGTGTCCGTTACGCCGACGAAGTCGTGCGTACCAAAGAGGCTAAGAAGAAGTAAGGTAACACTATGGATAAGAAATCTGCTCGTATCCGTCGTGCGACCCGCGCACGCCGTAAGCTCAAAGAACTGGGTGCAACCCGCCTGGTGGTACATCGTACCCCGCGTCACATTTACGCACAGGTCATTGCTCCTAATGGTTCTGAAGTTCTGGTAGCCGCTTCTACTTTAGAAAAAGCTATCACTGAGCAATTGAAGTACTCCGGTAACAAAGACGCAGCAGCAGCCGTAGGTAAAGCTCTGGCTGAGCGCGCGTTGGAAAAAGGGATTGCGAAAGTATCCTTTGACCGTTCCGGTTTCCAATATCATGGTCGAGTCCAGGCACTGGCAGATGCTGCCCGTGAAGCTGGCCTTCAGTTCTAAGGAAGAGGTTTAAGATGGCTCACATCGAAAAACAAGCTGGCGAACTGCAGGAAAAGCTGATCGCGGTAAACCGCGTATCTAAAACCGTAAAAGGTGGCCGTATTTTCAGCTTTACCGCACTGACAGTAGTTGGTGATGGTAACGGTCGCGTTGGTTTTGGCTACGGCAAAGCACGCGAAGTTCCAGCAGCGATCCAGAAAGCGATGGAAAAAGCCCGTCGCAACATGATGAATGTCGCGCTGAACGGCGGCACCCTGCAGCACCCTGTTAAAGGTGCTCATACGGGTTCCCGTGTGTTCATGCAGCCAGCTCATGAAGGTACCGGTATCATCGCGGGTGGTGCAATGCGCGCCGTTCTCGAAGTTGCTGGGGTGCACAACGTACTGGCTAAAGCTTATGGTTCCACCAACCCGATCAACGTGGTTCGTGCAACTATCGACGCTTTGGCTAATATGAAGTCTCCTGAAATGGTCGCTGCCAAGCGTGGTAAATCCGTTGCAGACATTCTGGGGTAATTGACCATGGCTAAGACTATCAAAGTTACACAAGTTCGCAGCTCCATTGGCCGTCTGCCGAAGCATAAAGCTACACTGCTCGGTCTGGGTCTGCGTCGTATTGGTCACACCGTAGAGCGCGAGGATACTCCTGCTGTACGCGGTATGATCAACCTGGTTTCCTACATGGTTAAGGTTGAGGAGTAACAGATGCGTTTAAATACTCTGTCTCCGGCTGAAGGTGCCAAGCATGCGCCTAAGCGTGTAGGTCGTGGTATTGGTTCTGGCCTGGGTAAAACCGCCGGTCGTGGTCACAAAGGTCAGAACTCACGTTCTGGCGGTGGCGTACGTCGTGGGTTTGAAGGTGGTCAGATGCCTTTATATCGTCGTTTGCCGAAATTCGGCTTCACCTCTCGCAAAGCTATGATCACGGCAGAAGTTCGTCTGTCTGAACTGGCTCTTGTTGAAGGCGACGTAATCGACCTGAACACGCTGAAAGCCGCTAACGTTGTTGGTACCCAGATCGAGTTCGCGAAAGTTATGCTTTCTGGCGAAATCACTCGTCCGGTTACCCTGCGTGGTCTGCGTGTCACCAAAGGCGCTCGTGTTGCTATCGAGGCTGCTGGCGGTAAAATTGAGGAATAAGTAAGCTGATGGCTAAGCAACCAGGATTAGATTTTCAAAGTGCTAAAGGCGGACTCGGCGAGCTGAAGCGCAGACTTTTGTTTGTTATCGGCGCGCTGATTGTTTTCCGCATTGGCTCTTTCATTCCGATTCCTGGTATCGATGCCACTGTGCTTGCCAAACTGCTCGAACAGCAGAGAGGCACCATCATTGAAATGTTTAACATGTTCTCTGGTGGTGCTCTCAGCCGTGCTTCTATTTTTGCTCTGGGAATCATGCCGTACATTTCGGCCTCGATCATTATCCAGTTACTGACGGTGGTTCACCCAGCGTTGGCGGAAATCAAGAAAGAAGGGGAGGCTGGCCGTCGCAAGATTAGCCAGTACACCCGTTACGGTACGCTGGTGTTGGCCATATTCCAGTCGATCGGTATTGCTACCGGTCTGCCGAATATGCCTGGTATGCAGGGCCTGGTGTTAAACCCAGGCTTTGCGTTCTACTTTACTGCGGTTGTGAGTCTGGTTACCGGGACAATGTTCCTGATGTGGCTGGGCGAGCAGATTACTGAGCGCGGTATCGGTAACGGTATCTCAATCATTATCTTCGCGGGTATTGTAGCGGGTCTTCCGCCGGCAGTTGGCCATACTATTGAGCAAGCTCGGCAAGGCGACCTGCACTTCCTCTTGTTGCTGTTGGTTGCAGTATTAGTGTTTGCAGTAACCTTCTTCGTTGTTTTCATTGAACGTGGTCAACGTCGTATCGTCGTTAACTATGCGAAACGTCAACAAGGTCGTCGTGTTTACGCAGCACAGAGCACACACTTACCGTTGAAAGTGAACATGGCAGGGGTAATCCCGGCAATCTTCGCTTCCAGCATTATTCTGTTCCCTGCCACGATTGCATCATGGTTTGGGGGCGGTACCGGTTGGAACTGGCTGACAACGATTTCGCTGTATTTGCAGCCTGGACAACCGCTTTATGTGTTACTCTATGCGTCTGCAATCATCTTCTTCTGTTTCTTCTACACGGCGTTGGTTTTCAACCCGCGTGAAACAGCAGATAACCTGAAGAAGTCCGGTGCCTTCGTACCAGGAATTCGTCCGGGAGAGCAAACGGCGAAATATATCGATAAAGTGATGACGCGTTTAACCCTGGTGGGCGCGATGTACATTACTTTCATCTGCCTGATCCCGGAGTTCATGCGTGATGCAATGAAAGTACCATTCTACTTTGGTGGTACCTCGCTACTGATCGTGGTTGTCGTCATCATGGACTTTATGGCTCAAGTGCAAACTCTGATGATGTCAAGTCAGTACGAGTCTGCATTGAAGAAAGCAAACCTGAAAGGCTATAACCGCTAATCTGGTGCGTTTGAGAAGTTACGGAGAGTAAAAATGAAAGTTCGTGCTTCCGTCAAGAAATTATGTCGTAACTGCAAAATCGTTAAGCGTAACGGTGTCGTTCGTGTGATTTGCAGCGCCGAGCCGAAGCATAAACAGCGTCAAGGCTGATTATCTCGCATATTTTTCTTGCAAAGTTGGGTTGAGCTGGCTAGATTAGCCAGCCAATCTTTTGTATGTAGCTGCAACATTATTTGAGTATCCTGAAAACGGGCTTTTCAGAATGGTGTTGCCGTAAAAATTAGTAGGAGTGCATAGTGGCCCGTATAGCAGGCATTAACATTCCTGATCATAAACATACCGTTATCGCGTTAACGTCGATCTTCGGAATCGGCAAAACTCGTTCACAGTCTATCTGTGCTGAGACGGGTATTGCTGAAAATGTTAAGATCAGTGAGCTGTCTGAAGAGCAAATTGAACAACTGCGTGAAGCAGTTGCCAAATTCACTGTTGAAGGTGATTTGCGTCGTGAAGTTACCCTGAGCATCAAGCGTCTGATGGATCTTGGTACATACCGTGGTTTACGCCATCGTCGTGGTCTGCCAGTTCGCGGTCAGCGTACTAAGACCAACGCACGTACCCGTAAGGGTCCGCGTAAACCGATCAAGAAATAATCGGGGTGATTGAATAATGGCAAAGGCACCTGTTCGTACACGTAAGCGTGTAAGAAAACAAGTCTCTGACGGCGTGGCTCATATCCATGCTTCTTTCAACAACACCATTGTGACTATTACCGATCGTCAGGGTAATGCTTTGGGTTGGGCAACAGCCGGTGGTTCCGGTTTCCGTGGTTCTCGTAAGTCAACTCCGTTTGCAGCTCAGGTTGCAGCCGAGCGTTGTGCTGACGCAGTTAAAGAATACGGTATCAAGAACCTGGAAGTTATGGTTAAAGGACCTGGTCCTGGTCGTGAGTCTACTATCCGCGCTCTGAACGCGGCTGGTTTCCGCATCACTAATATTACCGATGTGACTCCGATTCCTCATAACGGTTGTCGTCCACCGAAAAAGCGTCGCGTGTAACGCCCCTGCTTTTCGGATTGTTGGAGAAAGAAAATGGCAAGATATTTGGGTCCTAAGCTCAAGCTTAGCCGCCGCGAGGGCACAGACCTGTTCCTGAAGTCTGGCGTTCGCGCGATAGATTCAAAGTGCAAAATTGAACAGCCACCTGGTCAACACGGTGCGCGTAAACCGCGTCTGTCTGACTACGGTGTACAGTTACGTGAAAAGCAAAAAGTTCGCCGTATGTACGGTGTTCTGGAGCGTCAGTTCCGTAACTATTACAAAGCAGCAACCCGCCTGAAAGGCAACACCGGTGAAAACCTGTTGACCCTTCTGGAAGGTCGTCTGGACAACGTAGTTTACCGTATGGGCTTCGGCGCCACTCGTGCAGAATCACGTCAGCTGGTTAGCCATAAAGCCGTTATGGTAAATGGTCGCGTTGTTAACATCGCTTCTTATCAGGTATCTCCGAATGACGTAGTCAGCATCCGCGAGAAAGCTAAAAAGCAGTCTCGTGTTAAGGCTTCTCTGGAGCTGGCTGAGCAGCGTGAAAAGCCGACTTGGCTGGAAGTTGATGCTGCGAAGATGGAAGGTGTGTTCAAACGTATTCCTGAACGTACCGATCTGTCCGCCGACATTAACGAACACCTGATCGTCGAGCTTTACTCCAAGTAAGGCTTGAGTTTCAAAGAGAGGACACAATGCAGGGTTCTGTGACAGAGTTTCTAAAACCGCGCCTGGTAGATATCGAGCAAGTCAGTTCGACGCACGCCAAGGTGACCCTTGAGCCGTTAGAGCGTGGCTTTGGCCATACTCTTGGCAACGCACTGCGCCGTATTCTGCTTTCATCTATGCCGGGTTGCGCGGTGACCGAGGTTGAGATTGATGGTGTACTACATGAGTACAGCACCAAAGAAGGCGTACAGGAAGATATCCTGGAGATCTTGCTCAACCTGAAAGGGCTGGCGGTGAGAGTTCAAGGGAAAGATGAAGTTATTCTTACCCTGAATAAATCTGGCATTGGCCCTGTGACCGCTGCCGACATTACCCATGATGGTGATGTCGAAATCGTCAAGCCGCAGCACGTTATCTGCCACCTGACCGATGAGAACGCTGCTATCAGCATGCGTATCAAAGTTCAGCGCGGTCGTGGTTATGTGCCGGCTTCTGCCCGAATTCATTCGGAAGAAGATGAGCGCCCGATTGGTCGTCTGTTGGTTGACGCCTGCTATAGCCCTGTAGAGCGTATTGCCTACAATGTTGAAGCAGCGCGTGTAGAACAGCGTACCGACCTGGACAAGCTGGTCATCGAGATGGAAACCAATGGTACGATCGATCCTGAAGAGGCGATCCGCCGTGCGGCCACCATTCTGGCTGAACAACTGGAAGCTTTCGTTGACCTACGTGATGTACGTCAGCCGGAAGTGAAAGAAGAGAAACCAGAGTTCGATCCGATCCTGCTGCGCCCTGTTGACGATCTGGAATTGACTGTCCGCTCTGCTAACTGCCTTAAGGCAGAAGCTATCCACTACATCGGTGATCTGGTACAGCGTACCGAGGTTGAGCTGTTGAAAACGCCTAACCTGGGTAAAAAATCTCTTACTGAGATTAAAGACGTGCTGGCTTCCCGTGGACTTTCTCTGGGCATGCGCCTGGAAAATTGGCCACCGGCTAGCATTGCTGACGAGTAACCGGATCACAGGTTAAGGTTTTACTGAGAAGGATAAGGTCATGCGCCATCGTAAGAGTGGTCGTCAACTGAACCGTAACAGCAGCCATCGCCAGGCTATGTTCCGTAACATGGCCGGCTCTTTGGTTCGTCATGAGATCATCAAGACGACCCTGCCAAAAGCGAAAGAGCTGCGTCGCGTTGTTGAGCCGCTGATTACTCTTGCCAAGACCGACAGCGTTGCTAATCGTCGTCTGGCATTCGCCCGTACTCGTGATAACGAGATCGTGGCAAAACTGTTTAACGAGCTAGGCCCGCGTTTTGCGAGCCGTGCCGGTGGTTACACTCGCATTCTGAAGTGTGGCTTCCGCGCAGGCGACAACGCGCCGATGGCATACATCGAGCTGGTTGATCGTGCTGAGTCTCAAGCAGAAGTAGCAACTGCAGAGTAATCTGTGGAAGCGTAAAAAAACCGGGCTTGCCCGGTTTTTTTACGTCTGTAGCTTGCCAAACGTGCTTTCCCCTCCCGGCAATGCTTAAGATCCCTCCCCATATCCGCTATGCTCAGGCTATCAGTGATAAGTGCAACACGGAGAAGTCATGATGTTCAAGATTGGGCAATTAGCCAAGCTGGCTGACGTAACGCCAGATACGGTACGCTATTACGAGAAGCAAGGCATGATGGATCATCATGTTCGTACCGAGGGCGGCTACCGGCTGTATAGCGATCAGGACTTACAACGCCTGCGTTTTATCCGCTATGCCAAACAACTGGGCTTCACGCTGGAAACTATCGCCGAGTTGCTGTCGATCCGTGTAGATCCAGAGCATCACACCTGCGAAGAGTCGAAGTCCATCGTTGATGCGCGTCTGCATGAGGTTGAAAGCAAACTGACCGAGTTAACCAGAATGCGTGAGTCGCTGAAAAGGCTCAGCGATGCCTGCTGTGGTAGCGAACACACCAGCAATTATTGTTCGATCCTGGAGGCTTTGGAGCAGGGAGCCAGCGAAGAGAAAGCTAAAAGTGCGGTTTAACGGCGTATGGGGCTTTAATTTTTATCTGGCCAGCAGTATTATCGGCGCGTTTATTATCACCAACCAACAGGAAGACCATGATGACTCAATATCGTCATACCAAAGGCAAGATCCAGGACAATGCCATTGAGGCGTTGCTACATGACCCTCTTTTCCGCCAACGGGTAGAGAAGAACAGTAAAGGAAAAGGTAGCTACCGGCGTAAAGACAAACATGCAAAAGGCGGTAACTGGGAGGCCAGTGGTAAATTGCCCAACGACAATTTACCACTGGCCTTCTGGTTTTTAGCCACAAAAAAGCCATCTCGCAAGATGGCTTTTAGCGTTATAAGCGGTGAATTACAGCTTCGGCTGCTGTTGTTGACTCAGCAGATCGCGGATTTCTGTCAGCAGCTTCTCTTCTGCGGTTGGCGCAGGCGGTGCGGCTGGCTCTTCAACTTCTTTACGGCGCATTTTGTTCATCAATTTGATGGCCATAAAGATCGCAAAGGCGACGATCACGAAATCAAAGATATTCTGCAGGAAGGAGCCATAGTTCATCACTACCGCTGGGACATTGTCTTTGGCTTCACGCAGTACCAGATGGAACTGTTTGAAATCAACGCCACCGATCAGCAGCCCCAAAGGTGGCATGATGATATCGGCAACCAGGGAAGACACGATTTTACCGAATGCCGCACCAATGATCACACCCACTGCCAGATCGACCACGTTGCCACGCATGGCAAATTCGCGGAACTCTTTTAACATACCCATCAGAACACCCCTCAAAAAATTAGTAACGCAATTTTAACAAAGCAATTCCCCTTTGACACAATCAGTATAGGAAAATTTTTTGTTTTTCCTAATTCTCGACTTGGGCTGTGTCAAAAAATCATTCGCATGATTTAAGTATCTATAAGAAGAACGGGCTTGGTTGGAACAGGCGCTCAACGTCTGGCACAAATTTCTTATCGGTAATAAACATGATCACGTGGTCGCCTTGCTGGATCCTGCTGTTGCCGTTGGCAATGATCACATCATCGCCGCGCACGATCGCGCCAATGGTGGTACCTGGCGGCAGCTTAATCTCTTCGACCATACGGCCTACGACCTTGGAGGTGCTTTCATCGCCATGGGCAATCGCTTCAATGGCTTCGGCAACGCCGCGGCGCAGTGAGGAGACGCTGACAATATCGGCTTTACGCACGTGGCCCAGTAGCGCGGAGATGGTGGCCTGCTGCGGTGAAATTGCGATATCAATCACGCTGCCCTGGACCAGATCGACATAGGCGCGGCGCTGGATCAATACCATCACCTTTTTGGCCCCCATACGCTTGGCCAGCATGGCAGACATGATATTGGCTTCGTCATCGTTGGTGATGGCAATAAACACGTCCACCTGCTCGACATGCTCTTCGGCCAACAGTTCCTGATCGGAGGCATCGCCGTAAAACACGATGGTATCGTGCAGTTGCTCTGCCAGTTCGGCGGCACGTTGCTGGTTTTTCTCAATCAGCTTCACGTTGTACGATTTTTCCAACCGATGCGCCAGTCCGGCACCCACGTTACCACCGCCGACGATCATGATGCGTTTGTAGGGCTTTTCGAGCCGTTGTAGTTCACTCATTACCGCGCGGATATGCTGTGATGCTGCAACGAAGAACACCTCATCGCCTGCTTCGATTATGGTCGAGCCTTGCGGGCGTATCGGGCGGTCATGGCGGAAAATAGCCGCCACGCGAGTATCGATATGAGGCATATGCTCACGCATGGCAGACAGAGCATTCCCCACCAGTGGGCCGCCATAATAGGCCTTCACAGCGGCGATGCTGACCTTGCCGTCGGCAAAGTTCACTACCTGCAAGGCGCCAGGGTATTCGATCAGCTTGTAGATGTAATCGATAACCAACTGCTCGGGTGAGATCAGGTGGTCGATGGGCACCGCCTCCGGATGGAATAGCTTCTCGGACTCACGGATATAATCTGGCGCCCGGATCCGTGCAATACGGTTCGGGGTGTTAAACAGCGTATAAGCGATCTGACAGGCGACCATATTGGTTTCGTCAGAGTTGGTGACGGCAACCAGCATATCGGCATCTTCGGCACCGGCTTCGCGTAATACGCGCGGATGGGAACCGTGCCCCTGGACGACGCGCAGGTCAAACTTGTCCTGCAACTGGCGTAGGCGCCCGGTATCGGTATCGACCACGGTGATATCGTTATTTTCACCCACCAGGTTTTCAGCCAGTGTTCCGCCTACTTGTCCTGCGCCAAGAATAATTATTTTCATCGATTTCTCTGCTCGATCTGCGACGGCCGTAGCCGATAGTTGAGAACGCCCGCGGGCGCTCCCTGAACAGTTATATTTTAATCAGCTTAGCGTAAAAGAAACCATCGCCATCCTCAGGATGAGGAAGATTCTGTTTGCCTGGTGATTGTACATCGCCGGTTTCAACCAGCTTGGCATCGCCGTGACGTTGCAGGAACCCGGCTATCTGCTCGCTATTTTCCTGCGGCAGAATAGAGCAGGTTGCATAGACCATCACGCCGCCGGGTTTCAGGCGTGGCCAGATGGCTTCCAAAATCTCACTCTGTAAGGCGGCCAGCTCGGCGATATCGCTGTCACGACGCAGCCATTTGATATCCGGGTGGCGGCGAATAACGCCGGTGGCGGAGCAAGGGGCATCCAACAGGATACGATCGAACTGTTGGTCACCGCACCACTCCTGCGGGGTACGGCCATCACCCTGGCGAACTTCTGCATGTTGGCGCAGGCGCTGCAGGTTTTCTTTCACCCGGCTTAAACGCTGTTCGTCGATATCCACGGCCAGCACGTGAGCTTTGGGAGCAGCTTCCAGAATATGGGTCGTTTTGCCGCCGGGGGCTGCGCAAAGATCGAGGATCTGTTCGCCGTCTTGCGGATCCAGCAGATCAACGCAACCTTGAGCGGAGGCGTCTTGTACCGTTACCCAGCCCTCAGAGAAACCGGGCAAGTCCGTGACTGGGCACGGGGCCAGCAAGCGCACTGCGTCGCGATACTCCGTATGAGGCTCGGCGGCAATGCCGGCCTGCTGCATAAGCTGCAGATAATCTTCACGGGTATGGTGCAGACGATTGACGCGCAGCCACATTGGCGGCTTCTGATTATTGGCATCAACGATTTGCTCCCACTGCGCCGGATAGGCCTGTTTGATGCGTTTAAGCAACCAGCTAGGGTGCAGATAGCGGCTTTCGTTATTGGCTGCACGTGCCAGCAGTTCTTCTTGCTGGCGTTGGAACTGGCGCAGTACACCGTTAATCAATCCTTTCAGCTGTGGGCGCTTCAAGGCGACCGCGCCTTCAACCGTTTCGGCTAACACCGCGTGCGGTGGAATACGGGTATACAGCAACTGATACAGGCCAACCATCAGCAAATAGTGCAGTGGGCGCTGTTTGCCGGTCATAGGCTTTGCCATCAACTGCTGGATGCACCATTCGAGCTGCGGCAGCACCCGCAGCGTACCAAAGCAGAGTTCCTGCAATAGCCCACGGTCTTTGTCAGAAATGTTTTTTTGTAATGCGGGCAAAATGGTGCTGAGCGACTGCCCTTGATCCAGTACCTGGCCGATGGCCTTGGCAGCAATGCTTCGGAGATTGTAATTGTTTTTCATAGGCTAAGGCGGATTACATCGGCATTAAGAAACGAACAGCCCGGCAACAACGGCCGGGCATTAGGAGTGGCTTATAACCGGTTGCCCGGCGTGAACCATTCGCGGCGAGAATTCAGTAAATCTTGTGCCGACATCGGTTTTTTACCGGCAGGCTGGAGCTGCGTGAGGTTGAGAATACCTTGCGCGGTAGCCACCTGAATGCCGTGCTTGTCGGCGTGCACGATAGTACCCGGTTCTGCGTTGGCGGTTTCCGCCAGCACGGTTGCCTGCCAGACTTTCACCGGTTGATCGTCGATGGTGAAATAGCTGATTGGCCAAGGGTTGAAAGCGCGAATACAGCGTTCCAACTGTTCGGCAGAAAGGCTCCAATCCAGGCGTGCCTCTTCCTTGCTCAGCTTTTCTGCGTAGGTCACCAGCGCTTCGTCTTGAACTTCGCGCTGTACCGTACCCGCCGCCAATTGCTGCAAGGTGATCAGCAGCCCTTGTGGTCCCAGATCTGCCAGCTTGTTGTATAGGCTGGCGCTGGTATCGGTGGCTTCGATCGGGCAAGCGATCTTGTGCATCATGTCGCCGGTATCGAGACCCACGTCCATTTGCATGATGGTTACGCCAGTTTCGCTATCGCCAGCCCACAAAGCGCGTTGGATCGGTGCCGCACCGCGCCAGCGTGGCAGCAGAGAGCCATGTACGTTGATGCAGCCCAGGCGCGGCATATCCAGCACGGCTTTCGGCAGGATCAGGCCATAGGCAACCACCACCATCACGTCCGCATTCAGGTCGGCAACCAGGTGCTGATTCTCTTGCGGGCGCAGTGACTTAGGCTGGAAAACGGGGATTTGATGCTGTTCGGCCAGCACCTTGACCGGGCTTGGCGTCAGTTTGTTACCGCGGCCTGCGGGGCGATCGGGCTGGGTGAAGACGCCGACCACCTGGTGCCCAGATGACAACAGCGCGTCTAGGTGACGCGCTGCAAAGTCTGGAGTTCCGGCAAAAATAATCCGTAAAGAGTCAGACACGTTGATTTCCTGATCGGTTAGGCACGAGCTTCAAGCTTGGCCATTTTTTCCAGTTTCTGACGGATACGTTGGCGTTTCAACGGCGACAGGTAATCGACAAACAGTTTGCCAACCAGATGATCCATTTCGTGCTGGATACAGATTGCCAGCAGGTCATCGGCCTCAAGTTCAAAAGGTTTTCCTTCACGATTGAGGGCGCGGATCTTCACTTTCTCTGCGCGTGGCACCAGGGCGCGTTGCTCAGGGATAGAAAGGCAGCCTTCTTCGATACCGGTTTCACCGCTTTTTTCCAGCAGTTCCGGGTTGATCAACACCAGGCGTTGATCGCGGTTTTCAGAAACGTCGATGACGATAATGCGCTGATGAATATCGACCTGTGTCGCAGCCAGGCCAATGCCTTCCTCTGCGTACATGGTTTCAAACATATCATCCACGATGCGCTGGACATCTGCATTGACTTCTTTTACCGGGGCCGCAATTTTGCGTAGCCGCTCGTCTGGGAAATGTAATACCTGCAAGACTGACATATATCTTAAGATCTGTATCCGAGTGATGAACAGTGATTAGCTTCTATTCTAGACATTTCTTGGCCTGATTGACAGCATCCCAGACCAATTGCACGAATTGGTAATACCCCATTTGCCGCGAGGGAATGATTGATGCAGCCGGAAGAAATTGCTTTACGCATGCATGCTGTGACCAAGATCGACGCATCGCAGGCCAGCCAGATTATCGATCGCCTGATTGCCGAAGGCGGCGATCCTTATCGATTGCTTAAGCCCCTGGGGCTGAATGACCAGCAGCAAAGGCAGTTTCGGCGGGGGCATGGGCAATATCTCAAGGCAACGCTCAACTGGCTGGAGCAGCCGGGCAATCAGATGGTGCGATACGGTGAGCCAGCGTTTCCCGAACTCTTGGCGCATATCGATGACGCGCCGTTATTACTGATGGCGCAGGGCGATATAGAGGTTTTGCAACAGCCGCAAATCGCTATGGTGGGTAGCCGTCAGTTCAGCCACTATGGCGAGCAGTGGGGCAGTTACTTTGCCAGCGGGTTGGTGCATTGCGGTTTCGCCATTACCAGCGGCTTGGCGATTGGCATTGACGGGATCTGTCACCGTGCCACCTTGGAGGCTGAAGGGGTAACCATTGCGGTATTGGGTAGCGGTCTGGCAAATATCTACCCACGCCGCCATCGCCGGCTGGCGGAGCAAATCATTGAGCAGGGTGGCGCGGTGATTTCTGAGCATCTGGCGACCGATTTGCCGCTGGCGGCTCATTTCCCGCGTCGTAATCGTATTATCAGTGGGTTAAGTGCGGGTGTGGTGGTCATAGAGGCTTCACTGCGTAGCGGGTCATTGATCACCGCGCGCTATGCATTAGAACAGGGGCGCGAAGTATTTGCCCTGCCGGGAGCATTGGGTAACCCGATGAGCGAGGGAACTCATTGGCTGATCCAGCAGGGGGCCAGCCTGGTCACCGGCCCAAAAGATATCGCAGAACAGCTGGGAAGTGGGCTGCAATGGCTGCCCGTGAGCGAAAATACAACTATTTCTGCATCAGAGGCCGAAGTTGAATTGCCATTTGCCGATGTGTTGGCTAACGTAGGAGATGAGGTGACACCTGTTGACGTCGTCGCTGAACGTGCCGGCCAACCTGTGCCAGAGGTAGTAATCAAATTACTCGATCTGGAGTTAGCAGGGTGGATCGCAGCTGTACCCGGCGGCTATGTCCGAATAAGGAGGGCATGCCATGTTCGACGTACTCATGTATTTGTTTGAGACCTATATCCACAATGAGCCAGAAATGCACGTTGATCAGGATACCTTGACCGACGATCTTACCGAAGCAGGATTTGATCGTGATGATATCTTCAACGCGTTGAATTGGCTGGAAAAGCTTGCAGACCTCCAGGAAGGCGAGAATGCCCCTTATTTTATGGATGCCGATCCGCTGGCTATGCGGATCTACACCG
This sequence comes from Serratia sp. K1WW1, assembly GCF_055790865.1. Taxonomy (NCBI): domain Bacteria; kingdom Pseudomonadati; phylum Pseudomonadota; class Gammaproteobacteria; order Enterobacterales; family Yersiniaceae; genus Serratia; species Serratia sp. K1WW1. The sequence continues at coordinate 5,501,893 of NZ_CM147697.1, read as the reverse complement.
AAGAAGAGAGCGTGCGTTTAGATGCCGGTTGCCGTGGTTTTCTCCTGTTCCTAGAACAGATCCAGGTATTGAACCTCGAAACCCGTGAAATGGTTATCGATCGTGTTATGGCTTTGGATAATACGGAATTTGATCTCGAAGATCTGAAATGGGTAGTGCTGATGGTGCTGTTCAATATCCCCGGATATGAGAGCGCCTATCAGCAGATGGAAGAACTGTTATTTGAAGTAAACGAAGGTTACCTGCACTGAGTAGGTAACAGGCATAGAAGACGTTATGACAAAACCAGCGATTTTTGCCGCGAGGCAAAATGAACCCTGTCCGGAATGCGGGGCCGAGTTGGTGATCCGCAGTGGTCGCCACGGCCCCTTCCTCGGCTGTTCTCAATATCCGCAGTGCGAGTATATCCGGCCTTTAAAAGCGCAGGCGGATGGCCATATCGTCAAAGTGCTGGAGGGCCAGCAATGCCCGAAATGCCAGGCAACGCTGGTGTTGCGCCAGGGACGTTATGGCATGTTTATCGGTTGCAGCCATTATCCGGACTGCGATCATACTGAAGTGATCGACAAACCGGATGAAACCAGCATCGCCTGCCCTCAGTGTGGCCAAGGACAACTGCTGCAGCGCAAATCTCGCTATGGCAAGGTATTCCATTCCTGCGATCGCTATCCGGAATGTCAGTTTGTGCTCAATTTTAAACCCGTCGCCGGTGAGTGTGCTTACTGCCACTATCCATTACTGATGGAGAAGCGCACGGCAAAAGGCCCAACGCTTTGCTGTGCCAGTAAACTGTGCGGAAAACCCGTCGCTATCTCAGAATAATCAAGCTATGAACCCAGAACAAACTTCCGCATTCGCGCCTATTATTGCCGCGCTGGAAAACCAGCAGGTAATCGCTTATCCAACAGAAGCAGTATTCGGTCTGGGGTGTGACCCAGATAGCGAACAGGCCGTCAAACAGCTGTTGGCCTTGAAACAACGGCCGTGGGAAAAAGGCCTGATCCTGATCGCTGCCGATTATGCCCAGCTAGCGCCTTATATTGATGATGGCGCATTGAACGAGCAGCAGCGTGCCACGATCTTTGCCAGTTGGCCTGGCCCGGTAACCTGGGTGATCCCGGCAAAACCGCAAACGCCAGCCCTGCTGACAGGCCGCTTTAGTTCGTTGGCCGTGCGCGTTAGCGATCATCCTTTGGTGCAACAGCTGTGCCGCCAGTTCGGTAAGCCGCTGGTGTCAACCAGTGCCAACTTAAGCGGTGAGGAGCCGTGCCGCACCGTAGCCGAAGTGATACAGCAGTTTGGTGACGCTTTCCCGGTGCTGGCAGGTAACGTGGGTGGCCGGTTAAACCCTTCTGAAATCAGAGATGCTTTGACCGGTGAGCAGATCCGTCAGGGCTAGAGGCTAGATCTATGGAGAAGTTCGCGGTATTCGGTAACCCGATTGCTCACAGCAAGTCCCCACGCATCCACGCGCTGTTTGCGCAGCAAACCGGGATCGAACACCCCTACGGCACGGTACTGGCTCCGTTGGACGGATTTGTACCTACCTTGCAACGGTTTATTGCTGCTGGTGGCCAAGGGGCCAACGTCACCGTCCCTTTTAAAGAATGTGCCTATGAGGCAGCAAGCGAACTTAGCGAAAGGGCGGCAATGGCCGGTGCGGTGAATACGCTAAAGGTATTGCCCGATGGAAAGCTGCTGGGGGATAACACCGACGGTATCGGTTTGCTGTCTGATCTTGAACGCCAACGGTTGATTCGGCCAAGTGACCGCGTGTTGCTGGTTGGAGCCGGTGGTGCTGCGCGCGGCGTGATCCTGCCGCTGCTCTCTTTTGGCTGTGAAGTGGTGTTGACTAACCGCACCTTCAGCCGTGCCGAGGAGTTGGCTGCGGCGTTCCGGCATCTGGGGGAGATCGCTGCCTTGCCGCTGGATCGGCTGGATCAACAGCATTTTGATTTAGTGATCAACGCGACTGCTTCAGGATTCAAGGGGGAGATCCCGGCACTGCCTGACAGCATTATCCACAGCACGACCCGGTGCTATGACATGTTCTACCAACAGGGTGGCACCCCATTCCTGGCTTGGGCGCAGCAGTTGGGGGCGCAACATTATGCGGACGGTTTAGGCATGCTGGTGGGGCAGGCTGCTCATGCTTTCTTTTTATGGCATGGCGTGATGCCGGAGATCGAACCGGTATTGCAGCAATTACGTCAGGAAATGGCGGTGTGATGGGTGCCCCGCTCTGGCAAGCAGGGCGGGGCAGTCAGATATCTTCACTGAGGTATTCGTCTTTCCAACGTACATAGTTATTGGCCGAATAGCGTAGCCCTTCCAGTTCTGCCGGAGTCAAGGCTCTAACCTGGCGTGCAGGGCTGCCTACATATAAGTAGCCACTTTCCAGATGCTTGCCGGGTGCGACCAGGCTACCTGCACCAATCATCACATCATCTTCTATTACGGCACCGTCGAGCAGAATTGAGCCCATCCCCACCAAAACGCGATTACCGATGGTACAACCATGCAGCATGGCTTTATGCCCAACGGTGACATCCTCGCCGATCAGTAAAGGGTAACCCGCCGGATTATAATCGGATTGATGGGTGACATGCAGAATGCTGCCATCTTGGATATTACTGCGTGCGCCGATCTTTACCGCGTTGACATCACCGCGGATGGCAACCAAGGGCCAAACGCTGACGTCATCAGCCAGATCAACGTTGCCGATCACTACGCTGGAAGGATCGATCATGACGCGTTGGCCAATTTGAGGGGAGTAATGCAGATAAGGACGCACTGAATTGGACATGGGATTGCCTCGTATAAGGATCTTATTACCGGCAATACTAGACTTTGACGGTGGAATTACAACCAGTTAACACGGTGGATCGTCGGTAAAACGGCCTTGATCGGGCAAGATCCGTGCGAAAGGGCGGAAAAGTGCGCAGTCGGTAAGAAAAGATCTAAAAAGGGCTTGTGGAAAAAAATGGGATCCCTATAATGCGCCTCCATCGACACGGAACATGTGAACAACTTCACAGAGTATCCGGGGGTCGCAGAGAAAAAACCTGAAATTAAGGTTGACTCTGAAAGAGGAAAGCGTAATATACGCCACCTCGAGTTAGCAAGCGAAAGCGCGTAACTCACTGCTCTTTAACAATTTATCAGACAATCTGTGTGGGCACTCACAAGACGATATCCAGCTACTTCGGTAGCAAAAAAATATCAAGTCTTGAAGAGTGACCAAGCAGTCATTCATGCGAATGAATGATTACGAAAGTTAATTTTCGAGCATCGCTGCACGAGTTGCAGCAAATCAAGCTTTTAATTGAAGAGTTTGATCATGGCTCAGATTGAACGCTGGCGGCAGGCCTAACACATGCAAGTCGAGCGGTAGCACAAGGAGCTTGCTCCTGGGTGACGAGCGGCGGACGGGTGAGTAATGTCTGGGAAACTGCCCGATGGAGGGGGATAACTACTGGAAACGGTAGCTAATACCGCATAACGTCTTCGGACCAAAGTGGGGGACCTTCGGGCCTCACACCATCGGATGTGCCCAGATGGGATTAGCTAGTAGGTGAGGTAATGGCTCACCTAGGCGACGATCCCTAGCTGGTCTGAGAGGATGACCAGCCACACTGGAACTGAGACACGGTCCAGACTCCTACGGGAGGCAGCAGTGGGGAATATTGCACAATGGGCGCAAGCCTGATGCAGCCATGCCGCGTGTGTGAAGAAGGCCTTCGGGTTGTAAAGCACTTTCAGCGAGGAGGAAGGCCAATAGCTTAATACGCTGTTGGATTGACGTTACTCGCAGAAGAAGCACCGGCTAACTCCGTGCCAGCAGCCGCGGTAATACGGAGGGTGCAAGCGTTAATCGGAATTACTGGGCGTAAAGCGCACGCAGGCGGTTTGTTAAGTCAGATGTGAAATCCCCGAGCTTAACTTGGGAACTGCATTTGAAACTGGCAAGCTAGAGTCTTGTAGAGGGGGGTAGAATTCCAGGTGTAGCGGTGAAATGCGTAGAGATCTGGAGGAATACCGGTGGCGAAGGCGGCCCCCTGGACAAAGACTGACGCTCAGGTGCGAAAGCGTGGGGAGCAAACAGGATTAGATACCCTGGTAGTCCACGCTGTAAACGATGTCGACTTGGAGGTTGTGCCCTTGAGGCGTGGCTTCCGGAGCTAACGCGTTAAGTCGACCGCCTGGGGAGTACGGCCGCAAGGTTAAAACTCAAATGAATTGACGGGGGCCCGCACAAGCGGTGGAGCATGTGGTTTAATTCGATGCAACGCGAAGAACCTTACCTACTCTTGACATCCACAGAACTTTCCAGAGATGGATTGGTGCCTTCGGGAACTGTGAGACAGGTGCTGCATGGCTGTCGTCAGCTCGTGTTGTGAAATGTTGGGTTAAGTCCCGCAACGAGCGCAACCCTTATCCTTTGTTGCCAGCGCGTAATGGCGGGAACTCAAAGGAGACTGCCGGTGATAAACCGGAGGAAGGTGGGGATGACGTCAAGTCATCATGGCCCTTACGAGTAGGGCTACACACGTGCTACAATGGCATATACAAAGAGAAGCGAACTCGCGAGAGCAAGCGGACCTCATAAAGTATGTCGTAGTCCGGATCGGAGTCTGCAACTCGACTCCGTGAAGTCGGAATCGCTAGTAATCGTAGATCAGAATGCTACGGTGAATACGTTCCCGGGCCTTGTACACACCGCCCGTCACACCATGGGAGTGGGTTGCAAAAGAAGTAGGTAGCTTAACCTTCGGGAGGGCGCTTACCACTTTGTGATTCATGACTGGGGTGAAGTCGTAACAAGGTAACCGTAGGGGAACCTGCGGTTGGATCACCTCCTTACCTAAAGATATGCAGTTGAGTGCAGTGTCCACACAGATTGTCTGATGAAAAAGTAACGAGCAGAAATACCTTTATAGGCTTGTAGCTCAGGTGGTTAGAGCGCACCCCTGATAAGGGTGAGGTCGGTGGTTCAAGTCCACTCAGGCCTACCAAATTCGCACTTATGCTGCGTTGCACGCGATACGTTTACACCGTAAACGTCCAGTGAGCATGCCTTGCCTGAGCGAGTGGTAAATAAAGGTTTCTGCAAGTGACTGTATGGGGCTATAGCTCAGCTGGGAGAGCGCCTGCCTTGCACGCAGGAGGTCAGCGGTTCGATCCCGCTTAGCTCCACCATATCCATATAGTCCTTGATAATACTTCAGAGTGTACTGGTAACAGTATGCTGCGAAGTATTTTGCTCTTTAACAATCTGGAACAAGCTGAAAATTGAAACATGACAGCTGAAACTTATCCCTCCGTAGATGTATTGGGGTAAGGATTAACCTGTCATAGAGTCTCTCAAATAAACAGCACGACAGTGTCTCTGTTTACAGAAACACCTTCGGGTTGTGAGGTTAAGTGACTAAGCGTACACGGTGGATGCCTAGGCAGTCAGAGGCGATGAAGGGCGTGCTAATCTGCGAAAAGTGTCGGTAAGGTGATATGAACCGTTATAACCGGCAATACCCGAATGGGGAAACCCAGTGTGTTTCGACACACTATCGTATGGTGAATACATAGCCATACGAGGCGAACCGGGGGAACTGAAACATCTAAGTACCCCGAGGAAAAGAAATCAACCGAGATTCCCCTAGTAGCGGCGAGCGAACGGGGAACAGCCCAGAACCTGAATCAGTTCTTGTGTTAGTGGAAGCGTCTGGAAAGTCGCGCAGTAAAGGGTGATAGCCCCGTACACTAAAATGCATTAACTGTGAGTTCGATGAGTAGGGCGGGACACGTGACATCCTGTCTGAATATGGGGGGACCATCCTCCAAGGCTAAATACTCCTGACTGACCGATAGTGAACCAGTACCGTGAGGGAAAGGCGAAAAGAACCCCGGCGAGGGGAGTGAAATAGAACCTGAAACCGTGTACGTACAAGCAGTGGGAGCACCTTCGTGGTGTGACTGCGTACCTTTTGTATAATGGGTCAGCGACTTATATTTTGTAGCAAGGTTAACCGTATAGGGGAGCCGTAGGGAAACCGAGTCTTAACTGGGCGAATAGTTGCAAGGTATAGACCCGAAACCCGGTGATCTAGCCATGGGCAGGTTGAAGGTTGGGTAACACTAACTGGAGGACCGAACCGACTAATGTTGAAAAATTAGCGGATGACTTGTGGCTGGGGGTGAAAGGCCAATCAAACCGGGAGATAGCTGGTTCTCCCCGAAAGCTATTTAGGTAGCGCCTCGTGAATTCATCTTCGGGGGTAGAGCACTGTTTCGGCTAGGGGGCCATCCCGGCTTACCAAACCGATGCAAACTCCGAATACCGAAGAATGTTATCACGGGAGACACACGGCGGGTGCTAACGTCCGTCGTGAAGAGGGAAACAACCCAGACCGCCAGCTAAGGTCCCAAAGTCATGGTTAAGTGGGAAACGATGTGGGAAGGCATAGACAGCCAGGATGTTGGCTTAGAAGCAGCCATCATTTAAAGAAAGCGTAATAGCTCACTGGTCGAGTCGGCCTGCGCGGAAGATGTAACGGGGCTAAACCATGCACCGAAGCTGCGGCAGCGACGCTTAGGCGTTGTTGGGTAGGGGAGCGTTCTGTAAGCCGTTGAAGGTGAACTGTGAGGTTTGCTGGAGGTATCAGAAGTGCGAATGCTGACATAAGTAACGATAAAGCGGGTGAAAAACCCGCTCGCCGGAAGACCAAGGGTTCCTGTCCAACGTTAATCGGGGCAGGGTGAGTCGACCCCTAAGGCGAGGCCGAAAGGCGTAGTCGATGGGAAACAGGTTAATATTCCTGTACTCGGTGTTACTGCGAAGGGGGGACGGAGAAGGCTAGGCTAGCCGGGCGACGGTTGTCCCGGTTTAAGCGTGTAGGGGGAGTGACCTGGTAAATCCGGTTGCTTATCAACCCTGAGGCGTGATGACGATGCACTACGGTGCAGAAGTAGTTGATGCCCTGCTTCCAGGAAAAGCCTCTAAGCATCAGGTAACATCAAATCGTACCCCAAACCGACACAGGTGGTCAGGTAGAGAATACCCAGGCGCTTGAGAGAACTCGGGTGAAGGAACTAGGCAAAATGGTGCCGTAACTTCGGGAGAAGGCACGCTGGCGCGTAGGTGAAGAGACTTGCTCTCGGAGCTGAAGCCAGTCGCAGATACCAGCTGGCTGCAACTGTTTAATAAAAACACAGCACTGTGCAAACACGAAAGTGGACGTATACGGTGTGACGCCTGCCCGGTGCTGGAAGGTTAATTGATGGGGTCAGCCGCAAGGCGAAGCTCTTGATCGAAGCCCCAGTAAACGGCGGCCGTAACTATAACGGTCCTAAGGTAGCGAAATTCCTTGTCGGGTAAGTTCCGACCTGCACGAATGGCGTAATGATGGCCAGGCTGTCTCCACCCGAGACTCAGTGAAATTGAACTCGCTGTGAAGATGCAGTGTACCCGCGGCAAGACGGAAAGACCCCGTGAACCTTTACTATAGCTTGACACTGAACATTGAGCCTTGATGTGTAGGATAGGTGGGAGGCTTTGAAGTGTGGACGCCAGTCTGCATGGAGCCAACCTTGAAATACCACCCTTTAATGTTTGATGTTCTAACTCGGCCCCATAATCTGGGGTGAGGACAGTGTCTGGTGGGTAGTTTGACTGGGGCGGTCTCCTCCCAAAGAGTAACGGAGGAGCACGAAGGTTAGCTAATCACGGTCGGACATCGTGAGGTTAGTGCAAAGGCATAAGCTAGCTTGACTGCGAGAGTGACGGCTCGAGCAGGTACGAAAGTAGGTCTTAGTGATCCGGTGGTTCTGAATGGAAGGGCCATCGCTCAACGGATAAAAGGTACTCCGGGGATAACAGGCTGATACCGCCCAAGAGTTCATATCGACGGCGGTGTTTGGCACCTCGATGTCGGCTCATCACATCCTGGGGCTGAAGTAGGTCCCAAGGGTATGGCTGTTCGCCATTTAAAGTGGTACGCGAGCTGGGTTTAGAACGTCGTGAGACAGTTCGGTCCCTATCTGCCGTGGGCGTTGGAAGATTGAGAGGGGTTGCTCCTAGTACGAGAGGACCGGAGTGAACGCACCACTGGTGTTCGGGTTGTCATGCCAATGGCACTGCCCGGTAGCTAAGTGCGGAAAAGATAAGCGCTGAAAGCATCTAAGCGCGAAACTTGCCTCGAGATGAGTCTTCCCTGGGCCTTTAAGGCCCCTGAAGGAACGTTTAAGACTAAGACGTTGATAGGCTGGGTGTGTAAGTGCAGCGATGCATTGAGCTAACCAGTACTAATGATCCGTGAGGCTTAACCTTACAACACCCAAGGTGTTTTAGAGAGATTGAAGTAGATTTTCAGCGACGTTCCGAGATTGGTTTCAATGGCCCAAAAGGCGGTTGGAATAAAACAGAATTTGCCTGGCGGCAATAGCGCGGTGGTCCCACCTGACCCCATGCCGAACTCAGAAGTGAAACGCCGTAGCGCCGATGGTAGTGTGGGGTCTCCCCATGCGAGAGTAGGACACTGCCAGGCATCAAATAAGCCAAGAGGCCATCCGCAAGGATGGCCTTTTTGCTATGTGTCGGAAACAGAAATGCCCCTCACCCCCACCCTCTCCCAGAGTACCAGCTGAGAACAACTGAACACCCGTGCGGGGGAGAGGGAGCAGTCCGGCGTCGTGGATGAGCCCGTACTGCTTCGGAAAGTGGGGAGAGGTTGGTGAGCCCGTACCGCTTCAGGACGTTGGAAGAAAGCAGAAAGATGAAGTATTACACAGAGAGATCCGCGGGCTCGATCGGTTCCCTCTCCCTGTGGGAGAGGGGTAGGGTGAGGGGTAATACTCGATCTGCAAATTAACCTGCCGGAAGACCCAGCAGGCTAACTCTTTAAAGCAGGGCCGAGTCAACCTCAGCCCAAATCAACGCCTTAGTGTGCACTTCCCTGCGAAATCCCCAGCCCGGTTTGTGAACGTACAAACTGGGCGCGGAATTTCACGCGCTCTTGCTGCCCAACCAACGAATTGTCGGTCACAGAGAAGAACCAGGTGCCGATAAACGCGACCAGCATAGAGAACAGCGCAGGATATTCGTAAGGATAAATCGGTTTGGCATGGCCGAGGATCTGTACCCAGATAGTCGGGCCCAGGATCATCAGGATCACTGCGGTTAACAGACCAAGCCATCCGCCGATCATTGCTCCCCGCGTGGTCAGGCGTGACCAGTACATGGAAAGAATGATGATTGGGAAGTTACAGCTGGCCGCAATGGAGAATGCCAGCCCCACCATAAAGGCAATGTTCTGCTTCTCAAACAGGATCCCCAGCGCAATAGCCACCACCCCGAGCAACACCACGGTGATTTTGGAGACTTTCAGCTCATCACGCTCGGTTGCTTTGCCATTTTTGATGACGCAGGCATAGAGATCGTGAGAAACCGCAGAAGCCCCTGCCAAGGTTAGCCCGGCAACCACCGCCAGGATCGTGGCAAATGCTACCGCAGAGATAAAGCCAAGGAAGAAGTTCCCTCCCACAGCGTTAGCCAAATGCACCGCTGCCATGTTGTTGCCGCCAAGCAATGCGCCACTGGCATCCTTGAAGGCCGGATTGGCACTGACCAGCAGGATCGCACCGAAACCGATAATAAAGGTCAGGATATAGAAATAACCGATAAAACCGGTGGCATAGAACACGCTCTTACGCGCTTCTTTGGCATCGCTAACGGTGAAGAAACGCATCAGGATATGTGGCAAACCGGCGGTACCGAACATCAATGCCAGACCCAGGGAGAGGGCGGATATAGGGTCGGAGACCAGTCCACCCGGGCTCATGATGGCAAGCCCTTTCGGATGCACCTTCACGGCTTCGGCAAACAGGGTATTGAAGTCAAAGTTGACGGATTTCATCACCATCAGCGCCATAAAGCTGGCACCGGCCAACAGCAGCACGGCCTTGATGATTTGCACCCAGGTGGTCGCCAGCATGCCACCGAACAGAACATACAGCACCATCAATATGCCGACCAAGATAACGGCGACGTGGTAATTGAGGCCGAATAGCAGCTGGATCAATTTGCCCGCGCCCACCATCTGGGCGATCAGGTACAGCGCCACCACCACCAGGGAACCACAGGCCGATAGTGAGCGGATCGGTTTCTGCTTCAGGCGGTAAGAGGCCACGTCGGCGAAGGTATATCGGCCAAGGTTGCGCAGCCGCTCGGCAATCAGGAACAAAATGATTGGCCAACCGATCAGGAAGCCGATGGAATAAATCAGCCCATCATAGCCGGAGGTATAAACCAGCGCGGAGATACCGAGGAACGATGCCGCAGACATAAAGTCGCCGGCGATAGCCAGGCCGTTTTGCAATCCGGTGATGCGCCCGCCAGCGGTATAGTAATCCTGACGAGAGCGGGTACGTTTGGAAGCCCAGTAGGTGATGTAAAGGGTGGCACCGACGAACAGCAGGAACATGATAATGGCCTGGATGTTCAGTGGTTGGCGCTGTACTGCACCACCAATGGCATCGGCATGGCTTAGGCCTGGCAGGGCCAACAGTGCGGTAGCTGAAAGTAGGCGCTTCATTGTTGTACCTCACGCAGGATTTCAGCATTCAGGCGATCGAATTCACCGTTGGCACGATAAACATAGATCCCGGTTAACACGAAAGAAATCACGATCAATCCCACGCCAACCGGGATCCCACGGGTAATGGTTAATCCGGGACCGAGTGGAGTCCCCAACCACTGAGGATCGAAGGCGATCAGTAAGATAAAGCCGACGTACAGCGCGAGTGTGATCAGTGACAGGAGCCAGGCGAAACGGCTGCGCTTTTGCACCAGCTCCTGAAAGCGCGGGTTTTCTTCAATCCTTTGATAAATATCTTCATTCATCCGAGTTTCTCCAATAGGTATTGAACAAGTACGCCACGCGATACCCTTCCAGCTGGCAAATCGGCGCTCTGCGGGCCGCCTTGACCCATCCCAGCCAAATGTCTGGGATCGGCTTTACTGCAGTTGAAAGCTTTCAGGTATACAGGCCGTTCAGCTGCGCATGGCAGACGAACGGCCTGAAGCGGCGCGGATTAGGATGGAACTTTCATTGATTGTTTCTCTTCCAACAGCTTTTCGACTACGGCCGGATCCGCCAGCGTTGAGGTATCCCCCAGGTTGCTGGTATCACCGGCGGCAATTTTGCGCAGAATACGCCGCATGATTTTGCCAGACCGCGTTTTTGGCAAAGAGTCGGTCCAATGGAGAATGTCAGGCGTGGCAATCGGCCCGATTTCCTTACGCACCCAGTTACGCACTTCGGCATACAGTTCCGGCGTTGGCTCTTCCCCATGATTCAGGGTGATATAGGCATAAATCGCCTGGCCCTTGATGTTATGCGGAATACCCACCACCGCAGCCTCGGCAATTTTGGGGTGCGATACCAATGCGGATTCAATTTCGGCGGTGCCCAGACGGTGGCCGGAAACGTTGAGCACGTCATCGACACGGCCGGTGATCCAGTAATAGCCATCTTCGTCACGGCGTGCGCCGTCACCGCTGAAGTACATGCCTTTAAAGGTAGAGAAGTAGGTTTGCTCGAAGCGGTCATGGTCACCGTACAGGGTTCGAGCCTGACCCGGCCAAGAATCGGTGATTACCAGATTGCCTTCACAGGCCCCTTCCTGTGGTTCACCCATGTTATCGACCAATGCCGGTTGCACGCCAAAGAATGGGCGAGTGGCAGAGCCAGCCTTCAGCTCTGTAGCACCTGGTAGCGGGGTGATCATGAAGCCACCGGTTTCGGTCTGCCACCAGGTATCAACGATCGGGCATTTTGCGTTACCAATCTTGTTGTAATACCACTCCCAGGCCTCTGGGTTGATCGGCTCACCCACGGAACCCATAATGCGCAGCGAATCGCGTTTGGTGCCTTCGATTGCTTTGTCGCCTTCGGCCATCAGGGCGCGGATTGCCGTTGGTGCGGTATACAGGATATTGACCTGATGCTTATCCACTACCTGCGACAGACGGTTTACCCCTGGGTAGTTCGGCACGCCTTCAAACATCAGCGTAATGGCACCGCAGGCCAGTGGGCCATATAACAGGTAGCTATGGCCGGTAACCCAACCCACGTCGGCGGTGCACCAATAGACGTCGCCATCGTGGTAGTCAAAGACGTATTTGAAGGTCAGTGCGGCGTAAACCAGATAGCCCCCGGTGGTATGCACCACGCCTTTCGGTTTGCCGGTTGAGCCGGAGGTATAGAGGATAAACAGCGGATCTTCCGCGTTCATCTCTTCCGGTGGGCAGTCGGCAGATACGCCTTCGGTCAGCTCATGCCACCAGAGATCGCGCCCTTCTTGCCAGTAGCCCGGCTTGCCGGTACGTTGGAAAACCACCACGTTGTTGACGCTTTTCACCCCTGGGTTCTTCAGCGCATCATCGACGTTCTTTTTCAGCGGTACCGCGCGGCCAGCACGCAGCCCTTCATCAGCGGTGATCACCAGTTTGGAGTTGGAGTCGATAATACGGCCCGCTACGGCTTCTGGGGAAAAGCCCCCAAAGATCACCGAGTGCACGGCGCCAATGCGCGCACAGGCCAGCATGGCGACGGCGGCTTCAGGCACCATTGGCATATAGATGGCCACCACATCGCCTTTTTTCACCCCGAGCTTTTTCAGCACGTTGGCAAACTGGCAGACATCGTGGTGCAGCTGTTTGTAGGTGACCTTGGCCGATTGGGTCGGATCGTCTCCTTCCCAGATGATGGCGGTTTGGTCGCCGCGTTCGGCCAAGTGGCGGTCCAGACAGTTCGCTGACAGGTTAAGGGTACCGTCTTCAAACCAGCGGATGCTGATATGGCCGGGATCGAAAGAGGTGTTCTTCACTGAGGTGTAGGGCTTGATCCAATCGAGGATCTTGCCGTGCTCGCCCCAGAATGCCGCTGGGTCTTGTACAGATTGTTGATAATACTGCTGGTATTGCTCCGGATTGATCAGGGCACGATCTGCAATTGCAGAAGGAATGGCGTGTTTGTGCAGTTGGCTCATGGTTTTTCTCCTTAGAATTGTTAATGATATGTCAACTGATGGTTAAGTATAGTTTGCCATGACGGTTTGTTTCTTTTTTGGGCGGCAGATCACGCAACGAAGATGTTGATTTGTAATAGTTACTGTCGTAATTGTGTTGTGTAACTGTTTGGTTGACGATGAAAAGACGGGAATGGGCGTATTTCTGTTAAAAAAGTTTTTAGATAACTAAAAATATTAAGCGTGAGGCATCGGCTTGATGGTGCCGCAAACAATAAGGTCGAGGTTATATTTTACAGTGGAGCAGATCTTATTAAGGGCTGCTATAAATACTCAACGTCATTGTTAGCCGCAACCAGTCGCAGGCTTATTTTCTTCTGCCTTTATTATGTTGGTTTTTTGAAAATCCAAACAAGAGATTCGGTGAATGATCTTGTGATTATTTATTAGTTTCATGAATCATATTGAGACTTATCTTAGGCAGTTGAAGGTATTCGTTTGAGGGTTTTATTTTCTTTTTAAAAACTTTTTATTAACAATATTGATACATTCCTTTAGACTAAATATGCAAATGCACTGACAAATCACGCACTTTTATTTAGATTAAAAATTGTCCTATCCAATGGACTGTTGTTCTGCTCAAGCTAATATTATGTTTTTTAGAACAAGCAATTATGTTTCGATTCGTTTTTTGTTTGTTGGTTTTTTGCTGGCGAAAATGACAAAAGCGATATGAAACAAGGCTTGCAGAAGCCCGCCTTCAAATGGTACAGATTTATACTGCGTTACACCAAGGGCAGTTGGCGTAGAGGTTCACAAACATAAGCCTGTAATAAATGATTAAGTATTCCTTCCGGAGCCTAGGTGTGTTTTAACACGTTGGCACGGAGTCTTTGAGGACTTTTGGGTATGAAAAATGTAAAAATCAGCCTCGCTTGGCAAATCCTGATCGCGTTGGTATTGGGTATTATTCTAGGTGCAGTGCTGCATAATCAAACGGAATCGCGTGAGTGGATGGTCAGTAATATATTGAGCCCCGCCGGTGATATCTTTATTCGTTTGATCAAGATGATCGTGGTGCCTATTGTTATTTCCACGCTGATCGTCGGTATTGCCGGTATTGGTGATACCAAAAAGCTGGGCCGTATTGGATTGAAAACCATTATCTATTTTGAAGTGATCACCACCATCGCCATCATCGTGGGTGTGACATTGGCTAATGTTTTTCAACCCGGGCACGGCATCGACATGTCGGCGCTGACCGCGGTCGATATCTCACAGTATGAAAAAACGACGGAACAGGTGCAAAGCGGCTCACATAGCCTGGTGGCCACTATCCTTTCGTTAATTCCTTCTAACGTGTTCGCATCGATGGTCAGAGGCGATATGCTGCCGATCATCTTCTTCTCGGTGCTGTTTGGCCTGGGCTTGTCTTCCCTGCCGAAAGAGACCAAAGAGCCGCTGCTGAAGGTGTTCAAAGCGGTAGCCGAGAGCATGTTCAAGGTGACCCACATGATCATGCGTTACGCTCCTATTGGGGTATTTGGTCTGATCTCGGTCACGGTTGCCAACTTCGGTTTCGCTTCGCTCTTGCCGTTGGCCAAACTGGTAGTGCTGGTTTACTTCGCCATCGCCTTTTTTGGTTTGGTGGTTCTGGGGGCCGTTGCACGGCTGTGTAACCTGCGTATCTGGACGCTGATCCGCATCTTGAAAGAGGAACTGATCCTGGCTTACTCAACGGCCAGTTCGGAAACCGTGTTGCCGCGCATTATCGAAAAGATGGAGGCCTACGGTGCACCAAAGTCCATCACCAGCTTCGTGGTGCCTACCGGCTACTCTTTCAATCTGGACGGTTCTACGTTGTACCAGAGTATTGCCGCCATCTTTATTGCACAGCTGTACGGTATTGAGCTGTCGCTGGGGCAAGAGATCATTCTGGTGCTGACGCTGATGGTGACCTCAAAAGGGATTGCCGGTGTGCCGGGTGTCTCCTTTGTGGTGCTGTTGGCGACCTTGGGCAGCGTGGGCATTCCGTTGGAAGGTTTGGCGTTTATCGCCGGCGTTGACCGTATACTCGATATGGCGCGTACGGCTCTGAACGTGGTGGGCAATGCGCTGGCGGTGTTGGTGATTGCTAAATGGGAACATCAGTTCGACCGTAAAAAGTCGCTGGCCTACGAACAGGAGTTCCTGGCCAGTAAAGTGACTCCTGCCAATCAGGCGTAAGTAGTTCCATCTCTTTCTCTCAAAACCCGCCGTCGGCGGGTTTTTTTAATTGAATGATGGCCAAATTGTTCCAATATTGGTGGTCTACTCAGGATGAGATTTGCCTAATCAATCTCTCACTGGCGCTGCATGGCTTTACGCAGCGCTATCATGCCGATCATCAAGATGGCACCTGGCAACCAAACCCACAGTAATTCCGACATGATCACCGCATGCCCAGCAGGAGTCAGGTATTTTTCGAGGCTAAACGGCGCTACGCGGATCACCTGCCAAGGCGCAAAGAAACGCTCGTCACTCCATGGCCACAGCCAGCCGACGCCTTTGCCACCGGTGGTCACCGAATCCAGCAAACTGTGGGATAACAGCGAAATAAACAGGAACAACCAGGTCTTGACGGGGTTAGCCTTGAACCAGCGGTAGAACAGCAGTGCCAAGGTAGGCATCAGGAACGCAAACAGCAGTGAATGCGTGAAACCGCGATGGCCAAACTGATTGCCGTAAGCCACGCCGAATTTAAAAGCCAGCACGTCGGCATCCGGTAGCATAGAAAGTACCACGCCCGCGAGCAGCAAGCGGGGCGGTATGATTTTCTGGCCCAGCCCTAAACCAAGGCATAACGGCACTGCGGCGTGGGTAACGATTGTCGGCATAACTCTCTTCCATGATGAGGGGTAACACTGTGCTTATTATGGCATAGCCATATCGGGCCGATCGCCACTTCGCTGCACCATCGAAATAATGATGCCGAATAGCTCTTCCTTAGCCTGGGCTGCCGTAATCGCGCCACAGCTGGTGGCGTAGGACAGCCCTTCCGCAGAGCCCAGCATACCCCATAGAGCGGCGTCCTGAAGCTGGTTATCGCAGCAGAAGGGGGCAAAGATCTGGCGGCACTTCTCGATGAACACCACGGCGTAATCATTCCTGATTTTCTCAAGCTCTGGCGTACCGGCTAGTGCAGCCATGACGCTAGGCATTTCACGGCCTTGCAGCAGCACGCACTCAATGTAGGAAGTGGCAATCACCGAGGCTAAGGCCTCTAGCTCCGGTTGGGTATTTTGGATAGCTTCATCCATCCGCGCGGTCTGACGATAATCAAACTCCTGATACAGCGCGGCAAACAGGCCCGAACGGTTGGTGAAGTGGTCATACACGACCGGCTTGGTGACGCCCGAGCGTTCTGCCAGATGGCCGAGCGTTAGCGCTTCGGTGCCCTCTTCATGAATGATTTCCCACGCAGTTGCCAGCAACTGCTGATAACGCTCTTCTCTCGATAGCCGAACTCGCGAATGTGGTTTGGAGACCATAGCAATATTTACTCGTTGACAGCGTTATATACTAAAGGTAACTTACCGACGGTAACTTACTGTTGGTATATAGAGTACGTTTTATACCTCGCCCTGACAATAGGAGCCGCCCCAATGCACGCGCTAATCGTTGTGTCCCATCCTCTCGAGACGTCATTAACTCATGGTGTTGCAGCAGCCATTGCCGAAGGGATAACGGCAGCCGATCCCACCCATACTTTTGAAATTGCCGATCTCACTCAGGAGGGGTTCGATCCGGTGTACCGTGCCGCAGATATCGCCGCATTTTTAAAAACGGCCACCGTTCCCACGGATATTCTGGCAGAACAGGCGCGTATCGATAGCGCGGATGCCCTGGTTCTGGTGTTCCCAATCTACTGGTGGAGTATGCCTGCTTACTTAAGGGGTGGGTAGACCGCGTATTTTCCAATGGCTGGGCTTATGAAGAGACGGCAGATGGGGCGGTGGTCAAAAAATTGGGGCATTTACCGGTGCATTTGGTTGCTCTTGGGGCGGCAAGCAAGGGCGTTTATGATCGTCACGGTTTTACCGATGCCTTTAACGCACAGATAACCCACGGTATTTTTGATTATTGTGGCGCTTCGGTTAAGACATCTGAAATGCTACTGCTGCCAGAACTGGGGGAGCCAAAGGCTTACCTCGATGCAGCGCGTAACATTGGCAACGGCATCTTCCGGCCAGCATAAAGGAACTAGCTGGCCCTCAAACCATTGAGGGCCAAACTTGGCAGCGATCATTTAATCCCTAACCGTTTTGCCAGGCGGTGCAGATTCCCACTGTCCAGACTAAGTTTACGCGCCGTGGCCGCCCAATTTCTATCGCAGCTTTCCAGCGCTTTCTGGATCACATCGCGTTGAAATTGTTGGGTCATCGTGGCCAGATCGGCTGCTATTACTGGCTCGTTGGGGCCGTCATTAATCCTTTCCGCCATGAGTTCCACGTTTAAATTAAAGTGCGTAGGCAGCAGCTCCAGCTCGGCGTGGTTTTGCGTTGCGCGAGCCACTATTGCAGCCCGGTAAATGGCGTGCTCCAGTTCGCGAACGTTACCTGGCCATGGATACAGCTCCAGCGTAGATAACGCCGCCGGGGTAAGAGTTAATTGCGCCAGACCCAGCTTGATACGGCAACGCTCGCAGAAGAAACCAGCAAGCAGGGCTATATCTCCAGTGCGCTCTCGCAAGGGGGGCACGGCGATAGGGAATACGCTCAGCCGATGATACAAATCAACCCGGAACACCCCGTCAACCGCCGCTTGTTTAAGGTCGCGGTTGGTCGCGGCCAGAATGCGCACGTTGACGCGTTTCACACGGTCATCGCCAACGCGTTGCAGGTCGCCATATTGGATCACCCGCAGCAACTTGGCTTGCAGAGAAAGAGAGAGTTCTCCAATCTCGTCGAGGAACAAGGTTCCCTCATCGGCCAACTCAAACTTACCGATACGATGTTGGATAGCTCCGGTAAACGCGCCTTTGACGTGGCCGAATAGCTCACTTTCTGCGACGTTTTCCGGCAGTGCGGCGCAGTTGAGATACACCATTGGCTTGGCGGTGCGCGATGATTTTCGATGAATGGCTTGCGCCACCAGTTCCTTCCCCACCCCGGTTTCACCCGTAATCAACACGTTGAGATCGGAGTTGGCCACGATGCTGATTTCTTGTTTCAGTTGGCGGACGAGCGGCGAAAGCCCAATCATCTCATCGCTGTGCTTGGCGCTGTTGATGTGTTGTGCTGCCAACGGTGACAGCGACTGTTTTTCCAACATCTCAACCAGCAGGGCGTTATTGAGTGCACCTGCGGCCAGTGCGCCAATCAGCCGGAGCTCTTCGTCACTGAAGCGATCGAACTGCTGCGGGTCCATGCTATCGAAGGTTAAGGCACCGATTAAATCCTGCCCTGCGAACAAGGGTAATCCGATGCAGGCATGAACTTTCAATTGGCCATGGCCGGGGATCAGGCCGTCGTAGGGATCGGGCAAATCGCTATCTGACGGGAAACGTACCAGGTTGCCGGCACGAGCGATGGCTTCCAGCCGAGGATGGGCGTCAAGGGAGAAACGGCGGCCCAATACATCTGGCGCCAGGCCATCAATGGCCAAGGGGCGGAACTGTTGCCCTTCAAAGCGCAGCAAAGCGGAGGCATCGCAACGTAACAGCGTTCTTAAGCTATTGATTAAAAATTGGAAGCGATCGCGCTGTGTGAGGCCGTTTTGTAAGTCTATTGCGATGGTGGCGAGCGACTGGATCGAGAGAGCCATGATTGTCATTCCGACACTGAATTGTCATAAAGACAATCTTATCCTGATGTCAATTTGACATCAATCATTTAAAAGTACATGCAAAACATATAGATAATAGCTGGCATGCCCTTTGCTCAATACCACTATCTCAATGTAATGGTTAATCGCAGGGTAACGAACATGGCAATCCAGGTAAAAAACAACATCCAGTGGGTCGGACAGCGTGATTGGGAAGTGCGTGATTTTCACGGCACGGAATATAAGACTCTGAAGGGCAGCAGTTACAACAGCTATCTGATCCGTGAGGAAAAAACGGTATTGATTGATACGGTGGATCACAAGTTCAGCCGCGAGTTTGTCCAAAATCTGTCGGCGGAGATCGATCTGCAAACGCTGGACTACATCATTATCAACCATGCGGAAGAAGACCATGCCGGTGCGCTCAGCGAACTCATGGCACAGATCCCCAATACGCCGATTTACTGCACCGCAAATGGCATTGATTCAATAAATGGCCATCATCACCATCCCGAGTGGAATTTCCACGTGGTGCATACCGGTGACAGCCTGGATATCGGCAATGGCAAACAGCTAATCTTTGTCGAAACCCCGATGTTGCATTGGCCAGACAGCATGATGACCTATATCACCGGTGATGCGGTGCTGTTCAGCAACGACGCTTTTGGCCAGCACTATTGCGATGAGCATCTGTTTAACGACGAGGTCGATCAGAATGAACTGTTTGAGCAATGCCAACGCTATTACGCCAATATCCTGACCCCCTTCAGCCGTTTGGTCACGCCAAAAATCACCGAAATTCTCGGGTTTAATCTGCCGGTGGATATGATTGCCACTTCGCATGGCGTGGTGTGGCGCGATAACCCAACGCAAATTGTGCAACGCTATCTGGAGTGGGCAGCAGACTATCAGGAAGATCGCATCACCATTTTCTACGACACCATGTCGAATAATACGCGCATGATGGCGGATGCCATTGCTCAGGGGGTCAATGAAATCGATCCCCGCGTGGCGGTAAAGATCTTCAACGTGGCGCGCCATGATAAAAACGAGATCCTGACTAACGTCTTCCGCTCCAAAGGGATCCTGGTCGGCTCATCGACCATGAATAACGTGATGATGCCAAAGGTTGCCGGGCTATTGGAAGAGCTTACCGGCCTGCGCTTTCGCAACAAAAAAGCCTCGGCTTTTGGCAGCTATGGTTGGAATGGTGGGGCCGTCGATCGCATCCAGACCCGGTTAATGGACGGTGGTTTTGAAACTACGCTGGCGTTAAAGGCCAAATGGCGGCCCGATGGCGATACGTTGGAAATTTGCCGCCAGCATGGCCGCGATATCGCCCGCCAATGGGCCATTTCTCCTCTGCCAGCAGGGAAAACGGTTTCCATAGATACCCCGACAGTGGCATCAACTACTCCGGCCCCCCTAAGTACTGAAAGCGCCGATTTGGGGCCATGCATGCAGTGCAGCGTCTGCCTATGGGTTTACGATCCGCAGCAAGGTGAGCCGATGCAGGATGTCGCTCCAGGAACGGCCTGGCAAAACGTGCCAGACGATTTCCTCTGCCCGGAATGTGCAATGGGCAAAGAGGTCTTTGATGCGATGAAGTCGGAGGCCAAATGAACCACGGCATTCTGATCGTTGGCTCCGGATTTGCGGCCCGCCAGTTGGTTAAAAGCCTGCGTAAGCTAGATGGCAATGTGCCGATTAGCCTGATTGCTGCGGACAGCTGCGATGAGTACAACAAACCAGAGCTGAGCCACGTCGTCAGCCAGAATCAATCTGCGGATACATTGACGCGGCAAACGGCGGGCAGCTTTGCGGAACAGTACCGCGTTACGCTGCATCCGAACACGCGCATCACCGCGGTGGATACCCAGCAAAAAACGGTAAGTAGCGATGAGCAGTGCTGGCCCTACGATAAGTTGGTGCTGGCCGTGGGGGCCTCGGCCATCGTGCCGTCAGTACCGGGTCATCAACATATGCTGACGTTGAACAGCCAGCAGGAATACCGCCGCGGGGAAACGGTGTTGTTACAGGCGCAACAGGTGTTGATCCTGGGTGGGGGGCTGATTGGCTGTGAACTGGCCATGGATATGTGCCGGGCGGGCAAGCGGGTCACGCTGGTCGACAAGGCCTGTAGTTTGATGTCGACGCTGATGCCGGTTGAGGCCAGCAGTGGCTTACAGCAGCGTTTGCAGCAGATGGGCGTAGAACTGGTATTCAACCAACAATTGACGGCTGTTGAGCCACGAGAAAATGGCATACGGGTAACGCTGAACCATCGGCGCGAGTTGCTGGTGGATGCGGTGGTCTCTGCCATTGGGTTGCAGCCGAATATTGCCTTGGCACAGCAGGCTAATTTGCAGGTTAACCGGGGGATCCTGGTCGATCGGTGCTTGCAGACGTCGGCGAAAGACGTTTATGCGCTCGGTGACTGTGCAGAAATCGATGGCCAGCTAATGCCTTTCCTGCTGCCTATCCAGTTCAGCGCCACGGCTCTGGCCAAAAATCTGTTGGGGATGGCCGAGTCAGTGAAATTCCCCGCCATGTTGGTCAAGGTGAAGACGCCCGACCTGCCTCTGCATCTGGCGGGCGAAACCCAGCGCCAGGATTTGAGTTGGTCGATCACCGTCGATCCTCAGGGCATGATTGCCAAAGGGATGGATCAACAGCAGCAGCTACGGGCATTTATCGTTAGTGAAGATCATATGAAGCAGGCGTTTGGCCTGTTGAAAGTGCTGAATGCCTGAAGGCCATTGCCAGAATATTGCGACACTATTCATCCCCAGGGGGTTAGTCATGAAATACCGTATACCAGCTGATTACCGACATACACGTTCAACACCGTTCTGGGATCGAGACACGGTTCCGGGTGCCTTACTGACCCATCACAATACCAAAAAGGGAGTTTATGGTCGGCTTTCCGTGATGCAGGGGGCGGTGAAATATATCGGCTTTAACCACGAGCATGCCACTGAAGCGGAAATTGAAGTGATAATTTCGGCTGGGCAATTTGGCGTCAGCCCGCCTGAATATTGGCACCGCATTGAGTTATTAACGGCAGATACCTACTTCAACCTGGATTTCTTTGCTACGCCCGACCTGGAGATGGCAGGCGAGGGATTTGGGCAGATGGTTAACCAGAAAAGTTGAAGGGGGGGCTCAAGCGGGCAGAGGATGTCCGCTTGGTATGACAGATACTCCCCCCCACTAAAGACTCTCGATCAAATCCCCCAACGTTATCATCAGCATCATCGGATCGAGGGGGGAAGGTTCAAATCCTACTCGTAGATAGAATTCTCTGGCCTCAACGGATAACGCATGCACCAGCATTCCGCGAATGCCAATGGTTTCCGCAACCTGGATAACCCGTAATCCGGCATCACGCACTAATGCACGCCCAACCCCCTGCCCATGCAACGCTTGATCCACCGCTAGCCGTCCCAATACCACCACCGGTATAGGGTCGGGCATATTGCGGCGAAAACGGCCAGGGGCTGCATTAGTCATTACGGCGCTGGATGCCAGAGAGTAATAGGCCATTATTTTCATGTCATCACAGCAAACGAAAGTACGAGACGCACCCGTTAACTGGTTTTTTATTGCCCTCTGCTTCAGCCAATTATCCATGCTTTCCACGCCACAGCAGAAAGCTGTTCTGACATGCTCGGCACGGAGAGGTTGAGGAAAGGAGATCACTTTTTTTGATCCCACGGTGCAACAGAACGCATGGTCTTGCGTAATGCATCATTGGGTGCAGGAGCCTGATCCAAACGTGTCAGGAACTCTTGGTAGGCTTCGGGATCGACCATGATAATACGCTGCTCAATCAATGCCTCTTCCGCGGCAGCACGAGCGGCATCCAGCACGAAATCAGTGCGGTTTTTTCCTCTGGCTTTCGCGGCACGATCGATAAGCTCACGCTCAGCGGTCTTGATCCGCAGATTTAATGTTTCACGCCTTACGGGAACACTGTTAGCTGCCGACATGGTGAAATCCTCAATGTATTACTGGATGCTAAGTATACAGGCGTGTAACGTTAATGTCATTACACACATATTGCCGAGGAGTTTGTTTGGGGAACCTGAACCTGTGAGGCCCCCAAATCTCTGGAGGCCAATTAACCCAGAACAGCAGCTAAATCAGCTGCCAGGTCATCGATGTTGAAGCCAAAAAGGCGTGTTTAACACTTCTCCCTGATGAGAATTGATAATAAGGAAGATGATTCCTCGTTGCTCGCTATACAAGAAGATGGAGTCCTTTATAGAGGGAAACGTAATATAGCGTTAAGATCGGTACCGGAAGGTAAATCGTCGCTGCGTACTGCTAAAACTCTTGCTCCGGTAGCCATTGCTCGTTTGGCAATCTCATCAATTAAATCGTAGGCGTCATCCTCATCGTTGTCACTGAAAGTGATTAATCCCTGTTCATCAATGGTGCCTTTCAGCTTGCAGTCGAGGTTAATCAGTAACAAATCAATGGCGCCGAACGTGGCTGCTCTTGCCGCATCTGAAAGATCCTGAGTAACCCGACGTTCTCCTAAGCGCGTTTCAAAGCGCGAGGCTAACGCGTTCAATTGCTCCTGATAATAGTTATCCATTAATGGCCGAACCAACGTTACTAATTCAGAAGTACCAAGGTGCTCTGCATTCTTGAAAAGCGTTTCATCTGTCAGGTTAGCCAATGAGTTTGTTGAACGGTAGATCGAGGCCAGCGGCTCGGTACTGACGAGGAGAAGCGGAGAGTCATGTCTGGCAAACAGCGGACGTAAGGCCTGGTCAATTTTGCGAGTATATTGCGCCAGTCGTACTTTGTGATGTGTCGCGCCATGGTGGTGGTCATTCAATGCTGCATCCCCCATGGCATCCTTCATGGCGGTGGGCATCTCTGGCACTGTCATCTCTTCTGCGGGAGCATCAGCAAAAAATTCGATCAGGCGCGTCTGGTTTTCAGAGAGTGCAAGGATGTAGGCCGAATGTGGGAAGGTTAACGCACGTAGTAATGGTTTAAGGTAGAAACGTTTGCCCACCTCAAGTCGATTGGATAGCTCATTGGCCAGCCGGTAAGTTCGGATACTGTCTGGTGTTGCAAGCACCGCCAGGCTGCGTGCATGCAGGTCCCAAAATGACTCATCTTCCAGCACAGAACGAAGCTGTTCTTCCAACAAGGCAACACGGCGTTTTGTAATGGTCTAATGATCCAGGCCACTGTCTGCAACCTGCAGCAGCGCCTCCTTGATGAAGTTACCAAGTTGAATTTTACTGGCCTCTAAGTGCTGGCGTAGAGGCGAGGTTTCAAGATAAATCGAGATACAAGCATCCGCATGAATATCGGCTAAGTAGGCATATTCTTCACGGCTAGGGATATCAACATAAAGCATGTTCACCTCGCAAAATGACAAGATTATTTAGGTGGTACGGCTTCTTTGGGGTCTTTCCGCTAACATCTGTGGTGAGAGCCTTAAGCAGACAAACAGCCCGTACTCTAACAATAGTTGCTTCCGTGATGACCGGGGGACGAACAGGTTATTTTTTATGCGGTTTTAATGAGGTGTTATCGTTCTGCTGCCGGGATAAGTGAGGTTTCACGGCGTTGAATCAAACCGAGTGCTCTTCTCACCACCGGTTCAATCAAGGGGGGGACCCATCCAATTCTGCCCACATCACCAGTGGCTTTTGAGCCAAAGGATGGTCTCGCCGACAAGCCAGCACAAAGGATGATTGGTATGCCGTGGTGGCAGTTTTTAATCAGTCAGGGTTTTTTGTAGAGGAAAACGTTTAGCGGGCTTATAGCGGGGAAGTTTTAACCCAAAAGCAAAAAACCCGCCATAGGCGGGTTCTTCTAAATGATGGTGCCCGGACTCGGAATCGAACCAAGGACACGGGGATTTTCAATCCCCTGCTCTACCGACTGAGCTATCCGGGCAACGGGGCGCATTAAACCGTATTGGCCGTGCAGCGTCAACGGATTTGTGACGAAAAACGTGAAAACAGCGCCGATTGCTGGCTTTTCAGGCAAAGGCCGCGTAATTCTGCCTCTGTTGCCACCAGGTCACTGCATATCACGCTTTAGCTTAACGCACCGAACTGACGGCACTGGGCAATATGCAAGATATCTTCGGCCAGTCGTTTGGCGACGGCCACATCCTGCAACTGGCGTTTTATCAGCAGTTTACTCAGGCAGCCTTCCTGTACCAGCTCCATTTGCTGCGCTACCGAATCGGCGTCGTCGGCATCCATCTCACGCAACAGATCGCGGGTGAAGTCCAGCGAGGTGATCTTCTGCTGCTCGGCCAGTTGATGGATCGGGTGGTCGCTCTCTGGGAAGAAGCTACAGGCGGCAATAAACAGGCAACCTGGATAGCGTTCATTCTGCACGTGCTCTGCCAGCACGTCGTAACGCGCCAGCAGCTTTTGCTGCGGGCTCAACGTCTCATCAAGCTGCAACTGGCGGCGCCAGGTATCAATCTGCTGGCCGTGGTAGCGCAGGCAGTCATACAGCAGTGCCTCACGGTCCGGCCAGAACGGTTTGAAATCGCTGTATGGCACACCCAGTTTTTCTGCCAGCATTTCCAAGGTGGTGGTCGCCAGGCCCTGTTTTTCCAACAGCTCCAAGGCTGTATTTAAAACCTGTTCACGTTGCACTAGTGCTCCCTCCAAAAAATGTTCTGAAACTCAGTGTCGTTTACCGAGTGGTTTTCTGCAAATGTGCGTCGAAGGCTTCTGCGTTCATAAAGCCCGTCACGCGGGCTGCGGGTAACTCTTTGCCATCTCGGTCAAAGAACAAAATGGTTGGCAGGCCAAGCACCTGCAAGTGCTTGAGCAAGGCTGCCTGCTCGGCATTGTTGGCCGTTACGTCGGCCTGCAGCAACACCGTATCGGCCAATTGGGCCTGCACTGCCGGAGCGCTGAAGGTGTACTTCTCAAACTCTTTGCAGGCGACACACCAGTCCGCGTACAGATCCAGCATCACTGGCTTGCCCTGCGCCTGTTGTAGCGCCTGATTAAGCTGCTCAACGTTATTGATACGGGTGAAATTCAGATGCGGCTGGGCCGCCTGCTCAGAGGCGGTGTTACCGAATGCCCAGTCTTGCAATGGACGCGCCGAAATTACCAGCGCCGCCAACAGCAGCACCTGGACGGCTCGAGTCCAGCCACGGGATGATTTCAGGCTCAGGACGAATGCCCAGCCGAAGAATGCCAGGCCGAGCAGGCTCCACAGGCGCAATCCCCAGACATCGCCAATCACCCGCTCAAGCAGGAACACCGGCAGAGCCAGGATCACAAAGCCAAAGGCTTCCTTGACGTACTGCATCCACGGGCCGCTGCGTGGCAGCAGGCGGTTGCCGAACAGCGTCACAATCACCAGCGGGATACCCATCCCCAATGCATACAGATACAGCGTGCCGCCACCGGCCCACATATTGCCGCTTTGGGCGATGTACAGCAGGATGGCGCTGAGCGGGGCGGTGGTGCATGGTGAGCAGATCAGGCCTGCCAGAGCGCCCATCACAAACACGCCCACCAGCGAGCCACCCTGCTGGGTGTTGCTCCAGTTGGCCAGCCGCGTTTGCAGTGAAGAGGGGAGCTGCAAGGAGTAGCAGCCGAACATGGACAGAGCCAGGGCGACAAACAGCACCGACAGACCGATCAGCACGTAAGGGTGTTGCAGCGCGGCCTGGAACTGCAACCCGGCGGCGGCAACCACCAGGCCGAGCAGGGTATAGGTCAGCGCCATGCCTTGCACATACACCACGGCCAGCACCAGAATGCGCCCGCTGCTGTGTGGCCGCTCACGGCCCAGAATAATGCCGGAAATCAGCGGATACATCGGCAACACGCAAGGGGTAAACGCAATACCGATACCAATCAACAAGGCCCACAGGGGGGAGAAGGGCAGATTGGCCGGTGCTGTTTCTGCGGGTGCTATGGCTACCGGTGCTGCGGGCTCTGCGGCAAGCGCCACTGCGCTCAGTGGGATCACCCGGGTTTCAGGTGGATAGCAGAAACCGGCCTCAGCACACCCTTGGTAGGTGACGCTCAGGCTGGCATTGTCACCCGCCTGCAACAGGGGAATGCTCAGGGCCAATGGCTCCTTGAATATCGCTACCTCACCAAAGAATTCATCTTTATGCTTCAGCCCGGCGGGCAGCTCGAACTGGCCTAGCGTTGCCTGCTGTGGCACCAGCTTGATTTGCTGGCGGTACAGGTAGTAACCAGGGCGGATTTGCCAGCTTAGCGTCAGCTGGGGGCCCTGTTGTTTAAAATCAAAGGCAAATGCCTGATCGACGGGGACGAACTGGTTCCCCGCGTTTTGGCCGAACAGTGAAGCCTGGGCCGCAGTGGGCAGGAAGAACAGGCTGCAAAGCAGCAATATCAGTTTAATGAGGCGTTGATCCATGACAGGTAATCTTTATCTCCAGCCATCACCGGCAGCACCAACAGTTCGGGTGTCTGGTACGGGTGATGTTGTTTCAGGTAGGTGAGTAGCGCTTGTTGATGCTGGCGATCGCTTTTAAACAGCATCTGCACTTCGTATTCCTGTTGCAGTTTCCCTTCCCAGTAATACAGTGATGTTGCCCCAGGCAGCAGCGTGGCGCAGGCCGCCAGTTTCTCCCCCAGGACGCGTGCCGCCAGCTCTTGCGCCGTGGCTTCATCGGGTGCGGTACAGAGTATGACGATAGCTTCGCAATCAGACATCTTCGGCCCTCTCAACCAGGTTTGGTAACAGGGCACTATACCCTGAAGCGGTGTTGGCTAGAAGGTTAGATTATCAGCAGCAGGGGAATGAGGAGGAGAAAGCGGGGCCGAAGCCCCGCTTGAGGATCACAGAATAACGCTGCCAATCAGGAAACCGAAGATGACGGCAAACGCCACGCCCAAGGTGCCAGGGATCAGGAACGGGTGGTTAAACACGAAGCGCCCGATGCGTGTCGTCCCGGTATCGTCCATCTGTACCGCCGCCACCAGGGTAGGGTAGGTTGGCAGAATAAACAGGCCAGAAACGGCAGCAAAGGAAGCGATCGCCGTCAGCGGGGTGACGTTCAGGGCCAGCGCCATCGGCATCAACGCCTTGGCAGTGGCGGCCTGAGAGTACAGCAACGCCGAACAGAAGAAGAAGATCACCGCCAGTAACCAAGGATGGGATTGGATCACGGTACCCGCAGTCTCTTTAATCCAGTCAAGGTTGGCCTGCACAAAGGTGTCACCCAACCAGGCCACGCCCAGGATACAGATACAGGCGCTCATCCCGGCCTTAAAGGTGCTGGAATTCAAAATCAGGTCGGTTTCGATGCGACACAGGATGGTGGTCAGGGTGGCCACGCTCAGCATGATGATCAAGATGGCATTGGTGGTGTTCATCAGCGGCGTCGTCACCAGACCCATGCTTGGGCTGTTGATGATGGCATACGCCACTACGCTCAGTACACCAGCCAGGAACAGCAGTACGGAGGTTTTCGCACGCGGTTTGATCACGATTACGTTCTCACCACGCAGGGCAACCAGGCCTTCTTCGAAGCGCTTTTGATACACCGGATCGTCAGATAGCTTGGAGTCAAATAGCCAGGTAACCAGCAGCGACATCAGTATCACAGCCAGGAAGGTGGAAGGGATCACCACCATCAGCAAGTGTAGGTAACTCACGCCGTGCCCTTCCATAACGGAAGACATGTATACCACCGCTGCCGAGATAGGCGAGGCGGTAATGGCAATCTGCGCAGAAACCACGGCAGTAGACAGTGGGCGGCAAGGTTTGATGCCTTGTTCTTTGGCCACTTCTGCAATTACCGGCAGGGCCGAGAGGGAGATATTACCGGTACCGGCGAAGATGGTCAGGAAATAGGTGACGATTGGGGCCAGAATGGTGATGTATTTTGGGTTCTTGCGCAGCAGTTTTTCGGTTTGCTGCACCAGATAGTCCATCCCGCCAGCGACCTGCATGGCGGCGATAGCGGCGATAACCGCCATAATGATTGAAATAACGTCGAAGGGAATGCTGCCTGGCTTAACGCCAATCATCGCCAGCACCAACACCCCAAGACCGCCTGCAAAGCCTATTCCGATACCGCCCAGCCTGGCCCCCAAAAAGATGGCCAGTAGAACGATCACCAATTCTACTACTAGCATAGTGTTTACCCCTTAAAATGGATTTTTATGAAAACCAAACGTTACAACTTTGTGTTTTCGGAAAGAAAAAAGGCACGCTATCCAGAGGATTAGCGTGCCTTTCAGGCTACCGGATGAGTCTATTATTGTTCATTTTCATCTGTATAGCGTTTCGCCTTATATGCCGGGTGCATCAGGTTCTCTACGGAGAAGATATCATCCAGCTCAGCTTCGGTCAGTAAACCGCGTTCCAGCACGACTTCACGTACGCTCTTGCCGGTTTCAGCACAGATCTTGCCGACAATGTCACCGTTGTGATGGCCAATGAACGGGTTCAGATAGGTGACGATACCGATAGAGTTAAATACGTAGTACTCGCACACTTCTTTGTTGGCGGTAATACCGTTAATGCATTTTTCCAGCAGGTTATAGCAGGCATTGGTCAGGATGTGAATTGATTCAAACATCGCCTGGCCAATCACCGGTTCCATCACGTTCAACTGCAATTGGCCTGCTTCGGCGGCCATGGTAACGCAAGTGTCGTTGCCGATCACCTTAAAGCAAACCTGGTTAACCACTTCTGGGATCACCGGGTTCACTTTGGCTGGCATGATGGAAGAACCGGCCTGCAGTTCAGGCAGGTTGATTTCGTTCAGGCCAGCGCGTGGGCCGGAAGACAGCAGACGCAGGTCGTTACAGATCTTGGACAGTTTGACCGCCAGGCGTTTGTGCGCACTGTGCACCATCACGTAGGCGCCACAGTCGGAGGTGGCCTCGATCAGGTCTTCGGCAGGGACCACCGGCAGGCCACTGACTTCCGCCAGTTTCTTAACAGCCAGGTGTTGGTAACCTTCCGGGGTGTTCAGCGCGGTACCGATCGCCGTCGCGCCGAGGTTCACTTCCAGCAGCAACTCTGCGGTACGGTGCAGGTTACGGGTTTCTTCATTCAGCAACACGCTGAAGGCGTGGAATTCCTGGCCCAGGGTCATTGGCACCGCGTCCTGCAACTGGGTACGGCCCATTTTCAGGATGGTTTCGAACTCTTTGGCCTTACGGTCAAACCCTTCACGCAGTTGGTTGATAGCATCGATCAGTTTCTGGTTGGAGGCGTAAACCGCGATGCGGAACCCGGTTGGGTAAGCGTCGTTGGTAGACTGACACTTGTTGAGGTGATCGTTAGGGTTCAGGTATTGGTATTCACCCTTCTGGTGACCCATCAGCTCCAGGCCGATGTTTGCCAGTACTTCGTTGGTGTTCATGTTCAGCGAGGTGCCAGCACCGCCCTGGAACACATCCACCGGGAATTGATCCATGCATTTGCCTTTATCCAGTACTTCATCACATGCCTGGATGATGACGTCGGCAATTTTACGTGGGATGGTATGCAGCTCTTTGTTTGCCATGGCGGCGGCTTTTTTTACCATCACCATGCCGCGCACAAACTCAGGAACGTCGCTGATTTTACTGTTGCTGATATAGAAGTTTTCAATCGCACGCAGAGTATGAACACCGTAGTAGGCTTCTGCAGGGACTTCACGTGTTCCTAATAGGTCTTCTTCGATACGAATGTTGTTTGACATGAGAACCTTCTCTATGTTGCTGCCGAATATAATTATGTGCAGGATAACAAAATAATGTTGCCGAGCGGGTCTACTGCGGAAGTATTGACCGCAGCTATTGTCGCTACCCAGATCATATGCTGGTTGGTAATAAATGAATGAACGTAGATCACTATATGGTGCTTCAGCAAATGACAGCTTTTGGTTTCTGTGAAGGGCTTCACGTTTGCGGCAAAGAGAATAAAAAAGATCGCCCGGTTGAAATGGCGGCGGGAAGCCCCCATTGTATGAAGGTTGGCCGATTGGCGGCCCCATTTATCACGTATGCGCCATCGGGCGGGTACGCCGACTCTACCTAGAGGAGAGAACCAGGTGCGCTGGTTACCGTTACTGCTGATATTTCTACTGGCTTACATAGAGATATCCTTGTTTATCAAAGTTGCCGCCGTGTTCGGCGTGGCAATGACGCTGCTGCTGGTGGTGTTTACCTCCTGCGTCGGCGTTTCCCTGGTGCGTAACCAGGGCATGAAGACCTTTGTGCAGATGCAACAGAAGCTGGCGGCGGGCGAAAGCCCGGCAGCGGAGATGGTGAAAAGCGTTTCACTGGTGCTGGCGGGCTTCCTGCTGGTGATACCGGGCTTCTTCACCGATTTCCTTGGCTTGTTGCTGCTGTTGCCGCCGGTGCAAAAATCGCTGACGCTGAAGCTGATGCCGCATCTGAACATTTATCGCCCAGGCGGTTGGGGCCAGAACGGCGGAGCCGCCAATGGCAATACCTTCGACGGTGAATTCCAGCGCAAGCAAGACGACCGCTACACCTTGGATCATCAACCCGACGATCGCGACAAGCGTGACGATCGCTGATATTTCCCCTCACCCTAACCCTCTCCCAAAGGGAGAGGGGACCGAACGTGCTACATTTGCCCCCGCTACCTGACCGCGACTCTGGACTACCCCCTCTCCCTAAACAAGTGCCCATGTGTTATCCGGTCCGTATAGTGGGAGAGGGTCGGGGTGAGGGGGCGATTGGCCGTGTTTTTGCTAATGGCGTTCACCGCAGGCCATCAAATCGAAAATTTTTTTGCTGCTGCCCCTTGAAGGGGGATGGAACGCCCCCATTTCAAATCCCACGGAGCCGGTATCAATAATCTGGCGCACAACCCTAAATCTGATAGAAACCTTCTTACAGGAGAGCGTTCAATGAGTATTCGTCCATTGCATGACCGCGTTATCGTCAAGCGCAAAGAAGTTGAATCAAAATCTGCTGGCGGCATCGTTCTGACTGGCTCTGCAGCGGGTAAATCTACTCGTGGTGAAGTGGTAGCCGTTGGTAAAGGACGTGTTCTGGAAAGCGGCAACATCCAGCCGCTGGATGTGAAAGTAGGCGACATCGTGATTTTCAACGACGGTTACGGCGTGAAAGCAGAGAAGATCGACAATGAAGAAGTGTTGATCATGTCCGAAAGCGACATTCTGGCAATTGTTGAAGCGTAATAACGCTTTATAAATCTTCTGAACTGAACGAGTTGAAGGGAAATACCAATGGCAGCTAAAGACGTAAAATTCGGCAATGACGCTCGCGTGAAGATGCTCCGCGGTGTGAATGTTCTCGCTGATGCAGTAAAAGTGACTCTGGGCCCGAAAGGCCGCAACGTAGTGCTGGATAAATCCTTCGGCGCTCCTACCATCACCAAAGATGGCGTATCTGTTGCTCGTGAAATCGAACTGGAAGACAAGTTCGAGAACATGGGTGCACAAATGGTGAAAGAAGTTGCCTCTAAAGCGAACGACGCTGCGGGCGACGGTACCACCACTGCAACCGTACTGGCTCAATCCATCATCACCGAAGGCCTGAAAGCTGTGGCTGCCGGCATGAACCCGATGGACCTGAAGCGCGGTATCGACAAAGCGGTTATCGCTGCGGTTGAAGAACTGAAAAAACTGTCTGTACCTTGCTCTGACTCTAAAGCTATCGCTCAGGTAGGCACCATCTCTGCAAACTCCGACGAAACCGTGGGTAAACTGATTGCAGAAGCGATGGAGAAAGTGGGCAAAGAAGGCGTGATCACCGTTGAAGAAGGCACCGGCCTGCAAGACGAGCTGGACGTGGTTGAAGGTATGCAGTTCGATCGCGGCTACCTGTCTCCGTACTTCATCAACAAGCCAGAAACCGGTTCTATCGAGCTGGAAAGCCCGTTCATCCTGCTGGCTGACAAGAAAATCTCCAACATCCGTGAAATGCTGCCAGTGCTGGAAGCCGTTGCGAAAGCGGGCAAACCACTGCTGATCATTGCTGAAGATGTTGAAGGCGAAGCGTTGGCTACCCTGGTGGTTAACACCATGCGTGGCATCGTGAAAGTGGCTGCGGTTAAAGCACCTGGCTTCGGCGACCGTCGTAAAGCCATGCTGCAAGACATCGCTACCCTGACTGCTGGTACCGTGATCTCTGAAGAGATCGGTCTGGAGCTGGAAAAAGCTACCCTGGAAGATCTGGGTCAGGCAAAACGCATCGTAATCAACAAAGACACCACCATCATCATCGATGGCGTGGGCGACGAAACCACCATTCAGGGCCGCGTCTCCCAGATCCGTCAGCAGATCGAAGAAGCGACCTCTGACTACGATCGTGAAAAACTGCAAGAGCGTGTTGCTAAACTGGCTGGCGGCGTTGCCGTTATCAAAGTTGGCGCCGCAACTGAAGTTGAAATGAAAGAGAAGAAAGCCCGCGTTGAAGATGCCCTGCACGCTACTCGTGCTGCGGTAGAAGAAGGCGTGGTTGCTGGCGGTGGCGTAGCGCTGATCCGTGTAGCAGACAAAATTGCTGGCCTGAAAGGCGATAACGAAGACCAGAACGTGGGTATCAAAGTTGCCCTGCGTGCTATGGAATCTCCACTGCGTCAGATCGTGATCAACGCCGGTGAAGAAGCTTCCGTGATTGCCAACAAGGTGAAAGCAGGCGAAGGCAGCTTCGGCTACAACGCTTACACCGAAGAATACGGCGACATGATCGCGATGGGTATCCTGGATCCAACTAAAGTGACCCGTTCTGCTCTGCAGTACGCGGCCTCTGTAGCTGGCCTGATGATCACCACCGAGTGCATGATCACTGACTTGCCGAAAGAAGACAAGTTAGACATGGGTGGCGCTGGTGGTATGGGCGGCATGGGTGGTATGGGCGGAATGATGTAATTCCCCTCACCTCTGTGAGCTAACCACAAAACCCGGCTTCGGCCGGGTTTTTTATCATTGAATAAACATCCATTAACACCTGCGTGTCCCTAATGAGACAGGGACATAGAGCGTCCCCATTACGTCAGGTAACCTGTACGTCGCCAGTAGTCAAGGTAGCGCCCCAACAGGCTAGCCTCCATAACTGAAAAAGAGAGTGGGTGCTGGCTTTTCATTTGCCCGTCCTGCGCATTTTGTGCGTCATAAGTTGGCATGTTTTCATACACTTGCCAGCGCGTGAGCTCCCCATATACGGCCTCAGACAACATGGGCACGAGCGGCATTAGCGGATTACTGGCAAGATTTTCATCATTTTCCAGGCGAGAAATCCACTCTGGATAACTGACCGGTTGCAGGTTAAAACCATTGAGGTTTATCAGCTCAAAAAATGAATCGAGATCGGTGGACTGGGTGCTGTCAGGTGGCACCAGATGAAAGGCCTTGCCAAAATTATTTTCACCCAAAGCGAGATTAAGCAAGGCCCGGCTGACATAATCGACGGGAATAAATTCTTTACGCTGATTGGGTAACTGCGGATAAGCTCCAACTTGAATGCACCCTTTGATCAAACGCGCAATGAAATCTTTAGGATTACCCGCCCCGCTAGCGCTGTCCCCCATAATAAAGCCGGGGCGATAGACAGCCAGTGGGATCCCTCTGTCTCTGGCCTGCCATATAATTCGTTCCACGACCCACTGGCTTTGCGAGTAGCCCGAGTCATATTTCAGCCCTGCCAGATAAGGAAGAATATCGTCATTTTCATAAACACGCGTACGAGGCGACAGTAATCCTGCTGGGCCAAAGATGGCAATGGTGGAAACATAATGAAGAGGCTTGGCTTTCTCACTGACGGCAAAACGCAAAATATTTTCGGTGGCGGTAATATTCCCCGAATAGTGGGCGGAATAGGGCTGGATGTAATTAACATGTGCAGCCAGATGGAAAATGATGTCACATTCTCTCGCCATCTGTTCGTACAGCGGCCCGTCAAGTGCCAGCAAGGGTTTTGCCAAATCGCTGGCAAAGGCTTCTAGACGAGGATAAAAATCGTCCTGCCACAAACCATACTGCTGCAGGTTGGTCTGCACCCGCAGCAAAGCATGTTGATTATCACTTGCACGAACCAAACAAATGACACGGCGAACATCAGGTTTCATTAACAGATCGCGCAATAAAAAGGCGCCAAGAAAACCTGTCGCACCGGTCAGCAAGACATTTCCTGCCTGTGGGGCAACCGCGATTTCTGCCGGTGATGATGAAGGCAATGGCCAGATGTCATCGGGCAGCTTGCCATCATTAAGCAGCGCTGCCGTAATATCTTCCTGCTTCTGATCGCTGCGTTCAAGTAACTTAATCAGGCTTTGCGGCGTCGGCGCATCATACAGATTCTGGACCGAGAGACGCTGACCTGTTTGCCGCCCGATCTCCACAATCAGTCTGGCGGCCTGAAGGGAATTACCTCCAGACTGAAAGAAATCATCGTCTATGGTGACAGTCGGATCGTCAAGCACTCGTCGCCAGGTCTCTAGAACCATCATTTCAGGATCAACATCTCCTACGATGAGTGGAGATGAAAGTGGCTGAATGGAGGATCTGGCAAAATCAGCGAGGAGCTTTGCCCGATCAATTTTTCCGTTAAACGTGAGCGGCAGACTTTCGGCCAATGACAAGCGGGGGCGCATATATTCGGGTAATTTTTTTGCCAACCAGGCTTTCACCTCTGCCAGAACGCTATCGCCGGGCTGGTTCGGTACCACAAAAGCGACCAGGTATGGCTCTGTATTATCCTTTCTGATCACACAAACCGCTGCGGCATGCAGTAACTGACTTTCCAGTAGTTGCGCTTCAATCTCTTCGGTCTCGATCCGATGACCACGTATTTTAATCTGATTATCCGTTCGGCCAGCAAACATGAAAGCACCATCATCCCGTTGCCAACCAGAATCCCCGGTATCGTACAAACGTATTGGCTGATTATCATTAAAAACGTCGATCGTGATGAAACGCTCACGGTTTAATTCCGGCCGCTGCCAGTAACCCCGCGCCAATCCTTCTCCGCTAATGTAAATCCGGCCCATTTTGCCAGCCGGAACTCGTTGAAATTTGTCATTGAGAATAAATGCTTGTGTCTGATCGATAGGTTTGCCAAGCGGGATATTGTCCGCCATAACATCCAGATGGCTGAGCACATGTGTCAACGTCAATGTCGTGCCCTCAGTCGGACCATAAGCATTAATAAAACGTTGTGGCCCTCCTGCGTCCAACACCTGACGCAGGAAAAAAGGGTTCAGAGCTTCGCCACCGACCACTAAATAGCGCAAGGCATGAAAAGCGTGAGGACGGATGCTGGCCACAAGATGGAACAGAGCCGTAGTCAAAAACATGACATCAATCGAAAAATGCTCGATCGCTTCTTCCAGCTCATAGGGGTCAACAATCGTCTTTTTAGCAAGAATGACCAGGGTGGCTCCATTTAGCAGGGCTGCCCATATCTCAAACAGGGATGCATCAAATGTCGGATTAGAACTGCTACTGATTCTGTCGGTTTGTCGTAACTGAATAAAGTGCGGATTGGCCGTCATACGGATAATCCCCTTTGCTTCAATTTCAACGGCTTTAGGGCGACCCGTTGTTCCGGAAGTGAAAAGTATATGGCTACGGTGTGTGTTCCCCGTAGCGCTGGCGACTGAACCTGTAATGTCAGAAGGCTGTAAAAGTGCCGGTTCAAGAACAATAACGGGTGAGTAAAGCGCACGACACCGATAGGCTTCGTTGGAGATAGTAAGGGGGGCGTGGACATCTTCGAGCATAAAATTGATTCTGTCATCCGGCATCGCCGGGTCCAGTGGGACACAACTTCCACCGGCACCCATTATCGCCAGTTGGCAGATTATCTGCTCAATACCTGGTTCCATCAGTATGCCCACAGGCATTTCTTCACAAACCCCTTTTTGCCGAAGATACCCAGCTAAAGCCTGTGCTTGTTGAGCGAGTTCATGATAAGTAATGACGTTTTGCGACGTGATAATTGCGGGGTGATCTGGATAGGCAGACACATTCTTGTTGAAAATACCTATCAAGCCCTCACGGGAAAAATGATGCTCATTCTCGCCAAAACCAGTTGAATCAACCATGACTACCTACGCCTAAAGGGTAAAGAGAAATTAAAGTATGGTTGAGAGGCTCACTAGCGTTTTTTGTTTTGCTCAATTGACCGTGTGCTTTATGTTTCCAAATGTAAAGATCGCGATAACCTTCAGAATCTGCTCCCTTAATACCGGCGAAGATTTCTGACATCCTGAGGCTTTGGTCGGGTTTTTTATCGGAAAAGTGACGGCTTCTGGCGCTTTATGCAGATGATGAACCTAGGAGCGCTGAATTTGATGATATTTTTGCAGACCGTATCTATTAAGCGTGTAAACTGATAGTTCATCAGCTGTCGCTCAAGACGTTGACCAGGCACCAGTGGCCGGTGGCAACGGATGCTTAAGAGATGGCAACGCTTTCTGATAAGCTTTTGCGTAATTCTCAACATCATATGGGGAACAAGATGCGGATTAAAGCCTTACTGGGTCTATCGGCAGCGCTGCTGCTGGCAGGGTGCAGCAGCACCAATGAACTGACCGCCGCAGGTCAACAGGTCAAATTTACCGACACCAAGCCCGCAGCAGAATGCCAGTTGGTAGGCGAAGTCACCGGCACTCAGAGCAACTGGCTGTCGGGGAGCGGTGGTGAAGGCAGCTCCATGCGCGGCGCGGCTAACGATCTGCGCAACAAGGCAGCAGCAATGGGCGGCAATGTGATTTACGGTGCGACTAGCCCAAGCCAGAACCTGCTTTCAAGTTTTGCACCGCTGGACAGCAAAATGATCGGCCAGGTGTATAAGTGCCCATAACGCTGGCATAAGCACCCGTATAAAACAAAAGAGGAATGTCTAGGCATTCCTCTTTTTGCATTCATATGCGTGCGGCATGTTATTAAACGGGCGCAGTGTGCAGCGCCCCTACGAGCTTTGCGTCAGGCGCAGATCCAACGGCGTTTTGCTGGGTTCGCCGCCGACTTCACGGGTCAGGCGGGGTACCAGGTAGCCGGAAACCTTGCTCAGCAAACTTTTCACGATCGCACGAGCCTCGTCGTCGCTGACCATAAAGTGGGCCGCGCCCTGCACCTTATCCAACACGTGGAGGTAGTAAGGCAGGATCCCCGCATCAAACAGGGCGTTACTCAGCGCTGCCAGCGTATCCGCGTTATCATTGATCCCTCGTAGCAGCACGCTTTGGTTCAGCAGCGTCACTCCCGCGCTACGCAATTGTGCCATACTGGCGCGCAGTGGTGGGTCAATCTCGTTGGCATGATTGATATGGGTGACCATCAGCACCTGCAGGCGCGATGCTGAGAAGCGTTGGCAAAGCGTGGCGGTGATGCGGGCAGGGATCACCACCGGCAAGCGGGTATGAATACGCAGGCGTTTGAGGTGTGGGATGGCCTCCAGTTCCCCGATCAGCCAATCCAGTTCATGGTCTTTGGCCATCAGCGGATCGCCCCCGGAGAAAATAATTTCATCCAGTTCCGGGTGTTGACGGATATACTCCAACGCTTGAAGCCAGTTTGCCTTGTTGCCCTGGTTCTCCTGATAGGGGAAATGACGGCGGAAACAGTAGCGGCAGTTAACCGCACAGCCGCCTTTTACCAACAGCAGGGCGCGGTTGCGATACTTGTGCAGCAACCCCGGCACCACGCTGCGCTGTTCATCCAGCGGATCGGTCGTGAAGCCTGGGGCATCGATGAATTCTGCGCTGGCGGTGAGTACCTGGCGCAGCAGCGGGTCATTGGCATCACCGGGTTGCATACGCGCGGCAAAGGCTCGCGGCACGCGTAGCGCAAACAGGCGGCGTGCATCGCGCCCCTGTGGCAGTTCCGGGTGCGTATTTAGTGACAGAAGCTGCAGTAATTCATCGGGGTCGGTAATAACATCGGCGAGTTGATGCAACCAATCTTCTCTATGCGCCGTGTTTTGGGTTATAATGTGTGCCATTTTTTTGGCTAAGCTACCAGTTTAAATTTTCAGAGGGCCATCATGGCGACTTATTCTAGCAACGATTTCCGTCCGGGTCTTAAAATCATGTTCGAAGGCGAACCTTACGCTGTCGAATCCAGCGAGTTCGTCAAACCAGGTAAAGGCCAGGCTTTTGCGCGTGTAAAAATGCGTCGCCTGCTGACCGGCACCCGCGTTGAGAAAACCTTTAAGTCTACCGACTCTTGCGAAGGCGCGGACGTGGTAGATACCAACATGAACTACCTGTACAACGACGGTGAGTTCTACCACTTCATGCACCCTGAGACTTTTGAACAGCATCAGGTTGAAGAGAAAACCGTTTCTGACGTAGCGAAATGGCTGCAGGACAATGCGGAATGTATCGTCACCCTGTGGGATGGCCGTCCTATCGCTGTTCTGCCACCGAACTTTATCGAAGCAGAAATCACTGATACCGATCCAGGCCTGAAAGGCGACACCGCAGGTACCGGCGGCAAGCCAGCTACCCTGAGCACCGGCGCCGTAGTTAAAGTGCCATTGTTCGTGCAGATTGGCGAAGTGATCAAGGTTGACACCCGCTCTGGCGAATACGTCTCCCGCGTTAAATAAGTTTCAACACAGAGGAACCCCCGTGGTTCCTCTGTGTTATCCCTTCCCGTCACACGTTGGCAGATCCGCATGATGAAGAAAACGCTGTTGGCCGTGGTCTCTCTGTTGTTGCTGATGTCTCTCAGCGGTTGTAATACCTTCCGTGGTTTTGGTGAGGACGTTCAACACCTTGGCGGCGCGATTTCCCGCAGTGCCAGCTGATACCGATTAGCGCCATTAATCGGATAATGCAGAAAAATCCGTTTATTCCGGCAACCCTCCTGATTTTTACTACGCTTAGAGAGCTACACTTTTTCACTAATAACGAATAAGGGTAATCTTATGCTGAAGAAAACTATTTTCGCCATTTTTTCCTTGTTGATCCTGTCATCGCTGGTGGGCTGTAATACTACCGAAGGCGTGGGCAAAGATGTTGAAGCTGGTGGTCAGGCGATCCAGCGTAGCGCACAGTAAATTCCTTTGGGTTCAACGGTATTCCACGGCAGCGCATAATTTCCTTTACCGTGGAATGCCTATTTAATCTTCTTGTTTGCTATAATCCACGTCTTCAATCAGCCAAGTGGGACGACCCGCCTGCGCTTCTGTTGTCTGGGGACGACCCCACCCGTTCTGGAGCCAGTTTCATGGCATGGATCATTTTGCTTTTTGCGGGCCTGTTAGAGGTCGTCTGGGCTATTGGCCTGAAATATACCCACGGTTTTACCCGTTTGACCCCCAGTTTGATTACCGTCGCCGCGATGGTGGTGAGCATGGTATTGCTGGCACACGCCATGAAAACGCTGCCAGCGGGCACGGCTTACGCCGTGTGGACCGGAATTGGTGCGGTGGGCGCGGCGGTAATGGGCATGGTGCTGCTCGGTGAGTCGACCAACATCATGCGTATTCTCAGCCTGTGCCTGATCGTGGCCGGGATCCTGGGGCTAAAATTCAGCAGTCAATGAGTGGGCTGCTGATTGACCCAGATTAACGCTTCGGTATCAAAGCCGTAGCCCTTGGCAATCTGCACCAGTCTGTCGCGCGTGGCGGCGTCCAACGTCGGCGTGCGCGACAATATCCACAGATAGTCGCGGTTTGGGCCGCAAACCAGCGCATAGCGGTACTCCGGATCGAGTTCGATGACGTTATAGCCGCCATAGAAAGGGCCGAAGAATGAGACTTTCAGCGAGGCCGTTTGCGGCGAACCAATAAAGTACGCCTTGCCTTCGCTCTCCTGCCACTGCTGTTTTTTGCTGTCGAAACCCCGGTTAATCACCTTCAGACCGCCGTCTGTGCGCGGGCTGTAATTGGCCGTAACCTGCTCCAGGCCTCGTTCAAAGCGATGATCCAGACGCGCGATTTCATACCAGGTGCCCAGATAGCGTTTGCTATCGAAGTTATCTATGACCTTGACGTCCTTCGGGGGTGTCACGCTACAGGCAACGGAAGCGAGGGCGGATAAAATGACGCACAGCTTTGACCAAAAACGCATGAGTGACTCCTGTTTTTCAGTTACAGATAAACAGTGTAGTCGAAAGAGTGGGAGTAGCGGAATAGGCGGCCAACGGGAGTTGGCCGCCAGAGGTCTTACAGCGTGACGACCCCGATCAGGGTAACGACGCTCAGGATTGCAGCCAGGCCGTAGAACACCCATTTGCCTGCAGGCACGTGGATTTTCAGATCGTGCATGGCATGGTGGATACGGTGTAGCCCGCACCATAATGGCAAAATGATCATCAGCAGCAGGAACAGGCGGCCGATCCAGCTTTGGCAAAATGCTAAGACGCGTTCATAACCTAAAGCTTCGCCGGGGAACAGGCCGAGTGGCAACAGGATGCCGACCAGCAGCACGATAGCCGGAGCAACGATCGCTCCCCACATACCGCCAGCGCCAAATAATCCCCAGAAAACCGGCTCGTCAGAGCGCTTAGGTGATTGATTTATCATGTTTCCTCCGGATTACAGTAACGCTACGGCGAGAATGATCACGGTGACGACAATCGTCACTGCCCACAGCGCCTTAACGATTGGCTCCGGCCCCATTTTCTCGCTGTTGACGACGATATTGGCGGCTTTCGGTGCCAGATCGAACCAGGTTTTGGTATGCAGTGCGGCGGCCAGCAGGGCGATGATGTTAATCAGCAGCACCAGCGGGTTTTGCAGGAAGCCGACAAAACCGGCCCAGCTTTCAGGGCCACCCTTCAGGGCAAAGACGCCGTAGATCAGCACGATGCTGAACCACACCGCCAGCACTGAAGTGCCTTCACGCAGCATATAGAAACGGTAGAAACCCAGCTTTTGCCACCAGGTTGGCGTCATGGTACGCACATAGGGCTTACGTTGTGTTGTCATTGCTGTCTCCCCTCCCTTATTGCGGTTTCAGCATTGCGATCATGAAGTCTTTGGCACTCTCTACCTTGCCCTGCTGGATCGCAGCGGCCGGGTCGACGTGTTTCGGACAGACTTCAGAGCAGTAGCCAACAAACGTACAGGACCAGACACCGTTCTGGCCGTTAAGCAGCGGCATACGCTGTTTCTTGCCGTGGTCGCGGTTATCCAGGTTATAACGGTGCGCCAGCGTAATCGCTGCCGGGCCGATGAATTCCGGATTCAGGCCGAACTGTGGGCAAGCGGCATAGCACAGGCCACAGTTGATGCAGCCGGAGAACTGGTGATACTTCGCCATTTGCGCCGGGGTCTGCACGTTCGGGCCATCTTCCGGCTTGCGATCGTTGCCGATGATGTAAGGCTTGATCGCTTCCAGGCTCTCGATAAAGTGGGTCATATCCACCACCAGATCGCGCTCGATTGGGAAGTTGCCCAACGCCTCAACCTTCATGCCATCGGTATATTCACGCAGGAAGGTTTTACAGGCCAGCTTAGGCACGCGGTTGACCATCATGCCGCAAGAGCCACAGATGGCCATACGGCACGACCAGCGGTAGGACAGGTCTGGCGCCAGGTTATCTTTGATATAGCCCAGAGCGTCCAGCAGCGAAGTCTGCTCATCGTAAGGTACGCTGAAGGTCTCGAAATGCGGCTCGGCGTCGCGTTCCGGGTTATAGCGCATGACCTCGATTTTCAGGGTTTTCAGCTCAGCCATTCGCCTGCTCCTTATCCTTTCTCTCTTTGTCCTGCGCTTCGGCTGCGGCGCCATAAACACGCTTGGCCGGTGGCAGTTTGGTAATTTTCACGTCGCTGTACTCCAGGCGTGGTGCACCGTTCGGGTTATGGAACGCCAGCGTATGTTTCAGGAAGTTCACGTCGTCACGCTCGGTGCAACCTTCGTCGAGACGCTGGTGTGCGCCGCGCGATTCTTTACGGTTGAAGGCCGAGTGCGCCATACATTCGGCAACGTCCAGGCCATAGCCCAGCTCGATGGTGTACAGCAGATCGGTGTTGAACACGCTGGAGTTGTCGGTAATTTTGACGCGCTTGAAGCGCTCTTTCAGCTCCGCCAGCTTATCGATGGTTTTCTGCATCAGCTCCGGCGTACGGTAGATACCACAGCCTTCTTCCATCGACAGACCCATTTCATCGCGGATCTTCGACCAGTTCTCGCTACCTTCCTGCTTCATCAGGTTGCTGAGGCGGGTTTCCACGTCGCGGCCTTGTGCTTCCAAAGCGCTGCCGTTGGCCGGGCCACTTTCCAGCGCGCGGCGGGCTGCGTGTTCACCTGCCACACGCCCAAACACCACCAGCTCAGCCAGCGAGTTGGAACCCAGGCGGTTCGCGCCGTGCAGGCCAACCGAGGAGCATTCGCCGACGGCGAACAGGCCTTTGATGCGGGTTTCACAGTTTTGATCGGTTTCGATACCGCCCATGGTGTAGTGCGCGGTTGGGCGGACAGGGATGGGATCCTTAACGGGATCGACACCCACGTAGGCTTTCGACAGTTCACAGATGAACGGCAGACGCTCCAGCAGTTTCTTCTCGCCCAGG
The DNA here is from genome assembly GCF_055790865.1 of Serratia sp. K1WW1. NCBI lineage: Bacteria > Pseudomonadati > Pseudomonadota > Gammaproteobacteria > Enterobacterales > Yersiniaceae > Serratia > Serratia sp. K1WW1. Next base: position 5,458,604 of record NZ_CM147697.1, on the reverse strand, counting down.
TGGCGCAGATCCAGATAGACCACGTCGCCGCGCGGGGTGGCGATGGTGCGGCCAGCACGCCATTCGTGCCAGAAAGCCTGCGATACTTTGTCGCGCGGGCCCAGCTCCATATATTTGTTTCTTGGCTCGCCCAGCGGGGTTTCCGGGCCCATACCGTAGTCTTGCAGGTAACGGTAGCCGTCTTTGTTAACCAGAATACCGCCTTCACCGCGGCAGCCTTCGGTCATCAGGATGCCTGAACCTGGCAGGCCGGTTGGGTGATATTGCACAAACTCCATGTCGCGCAGTGGCACGCCGTGGTGGAATGCCATCCCCATACCGTCGCCGGTGACGATGCCGCCGTTGGTGTTATAGCGATAAACACGGCCTGCACCGCCGGTGGCCATGATGACGGCGTTGGCACGGATCTGCACGCGGGTACCTTCCATCATGTTCATGGCAACTACGCCGCGCGCCTGGCCATCATCTACCAGCACGTCCAACACGAAGTGCTCATCGAAACGTTGGATTTGCGGATACTTCAGCGAAGTCTGGAACAGGGTGTGTAGCATGTGGAAGCCGGTTTTATCGGCGGCAAACCAGGTACGTTCAATCTTCATGCCACCAAAGCGGCGCACGTTGACCGAACCATCTGGCTTACGGCTCCACGGGCAACCCCATTGCTCCAACTGGGCCATTTCACGTGGGCAGCTGTGAACAAAGTGATCGACCACGTCCTGCTCACACAGCCAGTCGCCACCGGCTACGGTGTCCTGGAAGTGATAGTCGTAGCTGTCGTGATCCTGAGTGACTGCGGCGGAGCCCCCTTCGGCGGCTACCGTGTGGCTACGCATTGGATATACTTTAGATATCAGCGCGATTTTCAGTTGGGGGTTGGCTTCCGCGGCGGCTATAGCGGCCCGTAAACCAGCTCCCCCGGCACCAATGATGGCTAGGTCGGCGTTAAAGGTTTGCACTGCACTCCTCCAATGTTCTCGTTAAAACGACAATTTAATTAATCTATGCTTAATATTTATAAAGGTGCTTCGGGTGCTAAGCTAAATTCAGTGACTTTTAAAACTAAACACTAAGGATAGATAACTGCTACCGAATATAGGGTTATCACTATACCTAAAGTTAAGTAGTAGAAATTTGATGTGATCGATTGTTTTGCCTTTTAACCGTTACGCAAGAGGCATTCCTGCAAAAATAAGGTGTTGCCTCGCCTTTGTCTTTGATTCGCGCGATTGTCGGTGGTTTATATGGCTTATATGTTTTTTATGATTTTAATGTAGACCAGCGCGCACAATAGCCAAGAATTTGTTTGCTTGAGAGGATGCGAGTAGACTGCACCCCCTGTTTGATTTCGGAGTAATTACCATGAGCGAAACGGCAAGCTGGCAGCCAAGTGCACCCATCGCCAATTTGTTGAAGCGCGCAGCGATACTGGCTGAGATCCGGCGTTTCTTTGCCGATCGTGGCGTATTGGAGGTGGAGACCCCGGCGATGAGCCAGGCGACAGTCACCGACATCCACCTGGTCCCGTTCCAGACGCGTTTCGTCGGCCCGGGCGCGGCAGATGGCCTGACGCTGTACATGATGACCAGCCCGGAATACCACATGAAGCGCCTGCTGGCGGCAGGGAGCGGCCCGATCTATCAGCTGGGGCGCAGCTTCCGTAATGAAGAGGCTGGGCGGCATCACAACCCTGAATTCACCATGCTGGAATGGTATCGCCCGCACTATGATATGTACCGCCTGATGAACGAGGTGGACGATCTGCTGCAACAGGTACTGGATTGCGACAGTGCCGAAACCCTGTCCTATCAGCAGGCGTTCCTGCGCCATCTGGATCTCGATCCGCTGTCGGCGGAGAAGGCACAGCTGCGTGAGGCTGCGGCCAAGCTCGATCTGAGTAACATTGCCGATACGGAAGAAGACCGCGATACCTTGCTGCAACTGCTGTTTACCGTAGGCGTCGAACCCCATATCGGCCGTGATAAACCGGCATTCGTTTACCACTTCCCGGCCTCACAGGCCTCGCTGGCAGAGATCAGCACCGAAGATCACCGTGTCGCAGAGCGGTTCGAGGTCTATTTCAAAGGTCTTGAGTTGGCGAATGGTTTCCGCGAGTTGACCGACGGCGATGAGCAGCGCCAGCGCTTTACGCAGGACAATCGTAAACGCGTAGCGCGTGGCTTGCCGGAGCACCCGATTGATAACAACCTGCTGGATGCCCTGAAGCATGGCATGCCGGAGTGTGCGGGCGTGGCATTGGGCGTCGATCGTTTGGTGATGTTGGCGTTGGGAGCCGAAAGCCTGAGCGAAGTGATCGCGTTTCCGGTCAGCCGGGCATAACGTTTTCGCCTCAATGAAAAAGGGTTCGGCTTGCCGAACCCTTTTTGCTTTTATAGCCCGCCCGACTCGCGGCGCGTGTTGCGCGGTGGGGTTGAAGGCGGCGTGCGGCCATTACTGGTCATGCGCGACAGCGTCTCGGTGCGAACCTGGAACGGTGGGTATGGCAGCGTGATGCCATGCTCACGGTAACCCGCCAGGATCAACTGGTGGATCTCATGGCGTAACGGCATACGGTGGCCCATTTCGGCGGCGTAGATGCGCAGTTCGAAGATCTGAATACCCTGTTGCAGATCGACCAGATAGGCTTCCGGTGTTGGGTTATCCAGCACCAGTGAGCAACGTTCGGCCGAGTTGATCAGGATCTTGGTCACCTCTTCCGTATTCGCTTCTGCCGGCGCCGGTACGGTCAGCACCACACGGGTCAGCGTGTCCGACAGCGACCAGTTGATAAACTGCTCGGTGATAAAGGCCTTGTTAGGCACGATAATCTCTTTGCGGTCCCAGTCTGAAATGGTGGTGGCGCGGGTATTGATCTTGGTAACCGTACCCGTCAGGTTACGGATCGTCACCGTATCGCCGATGCGGATCGGTTTTTCAAACAGAATGATCAGGCCTGAAATAAAGTTGGAGAAGATCTCCTGCATACCAAAGCCCAAGCCCACGCTGAGCGCGGTGACCACCCATTGCAGTTTCGACCATTCGATACCGATCCAGGAAAAGCTGAGGATCGCCCCGAACAGCAGCAACAGATACTTGGTGATAGTGGTAATGGCGTAGCCGGTGCCTGGCGTCAGATCCAGGTGCTGCAACACCGCCAACTCGAGCAACGCTGGCAGGTTACGCACCAGCTGCATGGTGACGATCAGCACCAGTATGGCGATCAGCAGTGCCCCCAAGGTGATCGGCTGAGCGATATCAATGCCATTCACCGTGGAGTTGACATCCCAGAGCTTGATATTTTCCAGGAAGCCGAAGGCCGAGTGGATCTCTGACCACAGGACGATCACCGAGACCAGTGCCACCATCGTCAGGATTGAACGCACCAACCTCAGCGACTGGGCGCTGATGGCATCCAGATCGATTTCCGTTTCATCTACCTCAATCGCACCTTCGATGCTGTTAGGGGTATGTGTGGATTCTTCTTCGCCTTTGGCACGCTGCGCCAGGATATCGGCACGGCGCTGCTTGGCACGGTCAAAGGCGATGCGGCGGCGTTGGATCAGCATCCAGCGGCGGATAATGTGGTAAATCACCAACAGCAGGAACCAGATGGCAACCGAGGTCTCCAGGCGTGCCAGCAGCTTCTGTGCGGTGGTCAGATAGCCGACGGTGGAAGCCAGCGCAGCAATCAGCGGTGCGGAAAGCAACAGCCCCCACAACGCGGTGTTAATCAGGTTTTCGCCGGAGCCTTTGTTATCCAGATACAGTGGAATACCGGCCCGCTTCAAGCTGTTGGTGACCAGAGCCAGCGCCAGACAGAGCAGAATGAAGCACAGGCGGCCAAGGGTGTTGGCGAATTCGCGATCGTTGAGATTGTCGAAGGTGATCAGCGCCATAATCAACGGCACGATCAGCCAGATCGACATCTGGTAATAACGCATGGCGCGGGAAACCTGTTTCACCGGCCAGCGGAAATGCACGATGAACAACCCCTGCGGATGGGCGAAGGCGGCGCTAATCATACAGATCCACAGCACTGGCAGCGTGGCGGTGACGCCCTCACCGATCGCGACGGCTACCGGATACGGCCAGGCATTCTGCAAGCCAAAGCCCAGCGCAGCCCACAATACCGGCAGCGGCAAGGCCACCAGGATTGACCAAAACACGGTACGCAGCGTCAGCAGGAATTCATCTTGCGTGACCTTGCCCACTCTGCTGCTGGCCCGCGCCAGGAATGCATGGTAATGCTTACGCGAACTGATGCTGAAAATCACCAATAGCACCGCACCAAACAGCGGGATCAAGGTTTCCCGGCTAGTGACCATCATCACGAAGGCGCCGCTGAGCTGCGTCAGGGTATCCAGTGACAGCACACGGGTCAGATCCTGTGCCACACTGAGCGGATACGACAGGGTGATGGGGCTGATGTCTGGCACCCAGAACAGGTAACGGTGCGCAGCATCCTGAATTTCGTTCAACGCATCAACCAACTGGGTGTTGGCCACCTTCAGCTTGGTCAGCTCAAGGATCTGGGTATCGCAACCGGAAAGCAGCGAATTCAATAGATCACGCTGGGTGCGTAGCTGGGCATCGACGATACGCTGCTGGGCGTTGGTCAGGGGGCTACCGTCGTCTTGTTTTAACTCTTTGGCTCGCTGCGGCAGGCTTTCCAGTTGGTTTTCAAAATTCAGGCGTTGAACGCGTAGATCGGCCATGGCGCTGTCCAACTGCCGGGGTTTTGGCATTTCTGGCAAGATGGCGACCTGGGCGCGCAGGGTTTCTCCCAGCGCAGTAGAGGCGCTCAACCATTGGGACTGCTCAATGATAGTGCTCAACGCCTGGCGTACCTGCAGTGTTTGAGCGGCGGCCGTGCGTTGTTGGGAAGAGATCAGATCCATCTGCTGAGCCTGATCGTTCAGTGCAGCAGAAAGTTCACGGTTGATTTGCAGCTGTTTGCGCAGGCTGGCGGGTAAATCGCCATTCTGTTCGGCCAATTGCTCGGTTTTTTCCAGCGCCCGTTCTGCTTCCCGCTGGCGTTGGCTGTTGAGGTTGTTACGCAGCGCCTGCAGCTGAATATCAATTTTTTTATGCCGCGTCTTGTAGACTTCGGCACGCATCCGCGCCAGTTCCTGGCGGTTATTGGCCGAGAGTTGAGCCAGATCCAGTTCATCCACTTTCGCTTTACGTGCCGCCGCTTCTGCCTGTAACAGAGCAAGCTGTGCCAGTGCCAACGGTGTGGTTTGGTTATTGCCCTGAGCCTGTAGGCGGCGCTGAACTTCCGTTAACGCGCGCCGGGCTTCGGTTTGTTGCTGTGGCAGTTGGCTGAGAGAGTCGCTGATCTCGCGTGTCCGGTCCTGCTCCTGTTGCAACAGGCGGGCCTGTTCCAGCAGTTGGCTGCTGGTTTGCAGAATTAGCTGTTCCAGATCGCTGGCGGGCAGGTTCTCACCGTTGGGCAGGATTTTGGCTTCTTCTATGGTGAGCTGGCGGCGCAGCTCCTGCGTCATCTTCGGGAAATCGTCGATCACCCGCTGATACTGTTGGGAATTGTTCTGCGACTCTTTGCGTTCGGTTAGCCAGTTGATGGCGCTTTGCAGCGCCTCAACCGTTTCCGCCTGATTAGGCGTGTTTTTATTGCCCTCGGCCAGCTTCAATTCTTGCCGTAACTGGGACTCGTTGGGGATCGCGGCGGCGAGAACCGGCTGGATCAGTAGCAGGCTGAGCAATAAAGCGATAATCAGGCGCACAGCATCAATTCCCTTCGAAGGTGGCTTCTGGCGCGGCTGCGGCTTCAGCAAAAGCCTGGCCCATCCGGGTTACGGTGCCGTTGTTCAGGTGTGGAGCGAACTGTACGCTGCCAGGTGTGAACAGGTTGATGACCGTGGAACCGAGTTTGAAGCGGCCCATCTCTTCACCTTTAACCAGTTGGATCGCGCCTTCCATGCCTTCGGCTGGATAGGTCCAGCGGCGGATGATGCCTTCGCGAGGTGGCGTTACGGTACCGGCCCAGACGGTTTCGATGCTGCCCACAATAGTCGCACCGACCAGGATTTGCACCATCGGCCCAAAGGCGGTATCGAATACGCAGATCACACGCTCATTGCGCGCAAACAGATTCGGCACGTTGGCGGCGGTCAGCGGATTGACCGAGAACAGATCGCCCGGCACGTAGATCATTTCGCGCAGTATGCCGTCACAAGGCATATGGACACGGTGATAGTCGCTTGGGGCCAGATAGGTCGTAGCGAACAGGCCGTTACGGAAAGGCTCCGCCAACAGATAGTTGCCGGCCAGCAGGGCTTCCAGCGTGTAATTATGGCCTTTGGCCTGGAAAATCTGATCGTCGCGGATCGCACCGAGCTGGCTGATGGCACCATCTGCTGGCAGTGCCAGCACGTGAGGCTCCGCTACGATCGGGCGTACGCCATCACGTAATGGACGAACGAAGAATTCATTGAACGTGGCATAGGAGGCTAAATCCGGGTTCTGTGCTTCCTGCATCTGCACGCGGTAATAGCGGGCAAACGCTTTTACCACCAGCTTCGTCAGCCAACCGGCCTTTTTATCTGCGCCCCAGCCCGCCAGGCGGGTTAACGCCAGCTTTGGCAGCCAATACTGTAATTTAATCTTGATGCTATCCAGCACATTAACCTCTTGAAAGGGGATATAAGGGCGAGGGTGGCGATTAGCGCAACCCCCGCACTGTGGATCAGTTATCTGCGTCCGGGAAGTTTTTGCGGGTTTTAACCTGCGCCATGCTTTCCAGAATACGGTGATAGTTGTCGAAACGCTCTTTGGCTATCGCGCCACTTTCCATCGCGGCGCGAATGGCGCAGCCCGGATCGGTGTCGTGGCGGCAGTCGCGGAATTTACAACCGCCCAAATAGTCGCGGAATTCAACATAGGCCTGGGTGACCTGCTCTGGCTCCAGGTGCCACAGGCCAAATTCACGCACGCCAGGGGAGTCGATAACATCACCGCCATGTTGGAAGTGATACAACCGTGCCGCCGTGGTGGTATGTTGCCCCAGGCCGGAGACGTCGGAAACCTGATTTACCAGAATTTGCTTTTCCGTCTGCGGCAGCAGGGCGTTCAACAGGCTGGATTTGCCCACGCCGGACTGCCCGGCAAAGATGCTGATACGGTCGACCAGCGCCTGTTCAAAGGCTTCCATCCCTTCGCGGGTCTGGCTGGACACTTCGAGAACGCGGTAGCCAATATGGCGATAGATGTCCATCATCCCGTCGACCACCTTACGCGCTTCGGCGTCCAGCAGGTCGATCTTGTTGAGTACGATCAGCGGCTCGACTTGCAGCGTTTCGCAGGCGACCAGGTAGCGATCGATCATATTGAGAGAAAGTTCGGGCAAAATGGCCGACACGATGACGATCTGATCGATATTGGCGGCGATAGGTTTAACGCCGTCGTAGAAATCAGGGCGGTTCAGCACCGAGGTGCGTTCATGCACCGCTTCTACGATGCCTTTGACCCCCGCATGAGTGCCTACGCCAGGGCGCCAGACCACGCGATCGCCGGTAACCAGCGAACGTAGGGTGCGACGAATGTTGCAGCGATGCTGGACGCCGTCTGCGGCTTCCACGTCGGCATGCATGCCAAAGCGGCTGATGACGATGCCGTCTTGCGGTTCGCCCAATTGGGAATCATCCAGCTCCGGCTTGTTGTCAGTGCGCTTCAGGCGACGCTGATGGTTGGCCTGTACGCGGCGTTCTTGACCTTTGGACAGTTTGTTCTTACTCACTGAGCCTCACTTGAATCGGCATTTATCGCTCGGGGCGAGCAAAAAGGCTATGATACACGCTATTTTATATTAAATAACCGTTGTTGACCGCCACGCACGCTGGCATTAGCCGCGGGTTTGCCCGTGGTTTGTTTATCTTTCGGCTTTTACGCAGGAAAAATCATGACAGGAAACGAAAACAACCTGATTTGGATCGATCTGGAGATGACCGGGTTGGACCCTGAACGCGATCGCATTATCGAGATCGCGACGTTGGTGACCGATGCCAATTTGAATATCCTTGCCGAAGGACCGGTGATCGCGGTGCATCAATCAGATGAGCAACTGGCGCGGATGGATGACTGGAATGTTCGCACGCATACCGGCAGCGGGCTGGTGGAGCGCGTTAAAGCCAGCCAGCATGACGATCGTGCCGCCGAACTGGCCACTATCGCTTTCCTGCAAGCGTGGGTGCCAGCAGGTAAATCACCTATCTGTGGCAACAGCGTTGGCCAGGATCGCCGTTTCCTGTTCCGCTATATGCCGCTGCTGGAGGCCTACTTCCATTATCGTTATCTGGATGTCAGCACCCTGAAAGAGTTGGCACGCCGCTGGAAACCGGAAATCCTGCCAGGCTTCAAGAAGCAGGGCACTCACCAGGCGTTGGATGATATCCGCGAATCCGTTGCGGAACTGGCGTACTACCGCGAGCATTTTATTCAGCTGTAATCGGGAGCAGGTTCATAGAAGGGGGCGGAGGATTAATCCACGCCCCCTTTTCTATTGCGGGGTTAATCATTTTTCCTATCGTTTGGCCGTAGCCACATATCCAGAAAGGCGCTTAACCAGGCAATACCCTCACGGTCATACCTTTGCCCGTTGAGTTGCTGTTCGGCCAGGGACTGTGCCCCTGGCTGGCTTAATTTATGTTCGGCAGCCCTACCCCAGCGTTGCATGGTCTGGTAGCTGACCTCAGGGTGGAATTGTACGCCATATGCCTGCCTGCCGTAACGTATGGCCTGATGACAAAATTGCTCACCGGTTGCCAGCAGCTCCATGCCTTCGACAGTGTCGAACCCCTCGCTATGCCATTGATAAACATGTGTCGGCCAAACGCCTAGCTTGCGACCTGGCCGGGTTGGGTAAATGGGCCAGTAACCAATCTCGACTCGTCCATCGTCCCTGGCCATCACCCGGCCCCCGAGATGACGAACCATCATCTGTGCGCCAAGGCAAATGCCTAGAAAAGGAACGTCTTCACGCAGGGGGACTCCTATCCATTCAATTTCGCGCTTGACCCAGTCTGTATTGTCATTTGCACTCATGGGGCCACCAAAGACGATCGCACCGCTGTGCTTGGCGAGCGTATCGGGTAACGGGTCATTGAGCGGTGGGCGGCGAATATCAAGGGAATAGCCCCGTTGCAGCAGCAACTGACCAACACGCCCGGGAGCGGATTGCTCCCGGTGTAAAACGATGAGTACCGGCAAAGGTGCCGGCTTAGCGATTGTTTTCATATCATTATCTTTTTGGGGAAACCTTACAGACGAATGCGCTGCCCACGTAAATCATCGTAGGGAACCATCACATGCTCGCGATAGGCTGGGCGGCTCTGTAACCGTTGATACCAATCCTCCACGGCAGGGAGCGTCGGGCGTTCGATATCCAACGAAAAATAGCGATACAAGGTGGCCCCGGTGGGAATATCAGCCAGGCCAAAACTGTCCCCGCTTAAAAAAGGTTGTCGGCTTAGTATCGTCTCCAGCACCTGGAAATGACGAGAACAGCGGGCCACCTTGTCATGGAGGGTTGGCCAGTCCCGTTCGGCCTCAGGGGTGCGGATCAGCCCCCAAAAAACCCCCATCATCAGATCCGGTTCCAAGGTGGTTTGGCACCAGTCCATCCAGCATTCCACATGGGCCCGTTTTAGCGGGTCATCAAGCCAAAAATGACTATCGGCAGCAAGGAAGCGCAGGATGGTGTGAGATTCCCAGACAACCTGCCGATCCAGGTCGATCACCGGGATATGGCGGGTTGGATTAATGACGGCAAACTCCTCAGTGTCACAATCGCCAAATTGCCCACCAAAAGGAATAAGGTGATATTGCAGGCCTAATTCGCCGATTAGCCACATCACTTTCTGCACATTAAATGAGTTTTTACGCCCCCAAACGCTTAGCATGGCAACTCCCTCTGTGAGCCAATGGATGCGGTGGTCAGCCGGGTGAAACCGTCGTTGAGATCCGCGATCAAATCTTCGGGATCTTCAAGCCCAATATGCAAACGAATGCCTGAACTCCCTGCGGTCCAGCGTGCCGCCGCGCTTGGTTTATCGAGTGCAAATGGGATTGCCAGGCTCTCGAAACCGCCCCAGGAATAACCAAGGCCAAACAGCCTGAGCCCGTTTAAGAAGGCGGCAATCGCCTGTGCCGGGAAAGGACGCAGTACTATTGAGAACAGGCCCGATGCACCTTTAAAGTCACGCTGCCAAATGGGGTGGCCTGGGCAGTCTTCCAGGGCCGGATACAGCACCGCCTGGACTTCTTCCCGCTGGGTTAACCAGCGTGCGATAGCCAGCGCGTTACGTTGATGCTCACGCATCCGAACTCCAAGCGTTCTTAAGCCACGCAGCGCCAGATAAATATCATCAGGGCCGACACATAGCCCCAGATCGCCGTGCAACTGCTTTAGTTTTGGCCATAGCCGTGCCGTTGCGGATACGGTACCGAGCATGGCATCGGAATGCCCCGCCAAGTATTTGGTGCCCGCTTGAATGGAGAGATCGACGCCGTGCTCATGGGGTTTGAAAAAGAATGGGGTGGCCCAGCTGTTATCCATGATGACGGTAATTCCACGCTTGTGCGCAATACGGGCAATAGCGGCAACGTCTTGTAGCTCAAAGGTGTTGGAGTTGGGGCTTTCAATGTAGATGGCACGGGTACGCCGAGTGATTAATGCTGCGATGCCGCTGCCTATGGTGGGCTGGTAGTAATAAGTCTTGATCTCCAGACGGCGTAGCAGGGTATCGCAGGCATGACGCACCGGTGCATAGCTACCCCGGGTCATTAACAGGTGGTCACCGGGTTTCAGGCAGGTGAGTAACGCCAGATTACAGGCCGTAAGCCCCGAGGGGCATAATACCACCCCTGCGCCCCCTTCCAGTTGGTGCAAGGCTTGTTCCAGGGCTTCAGAAGTGGGGGTGCCACGCCGCCCGTAAATATACGGCTGGGTTCGGTTGAGTAAATCCTGCACCGTTGGGCTCAATACGGTGGAACCGTGGTAGACCGGTGGGTTTACAAAGCCGTGGTACTCACTGGATTTACGCCCCGTATGAGTCAGCAAGGTGTTACAGCCTACGGTTAGGCATGAGGAGGGGACCTCGTCGCGTGAGTGATTTATGGCCATAACAGGTTACGCTCCCAACGTTGACCGTCACCGTCACGACGATATCGCAGGCGGGTAAAGTGGCGATTGCTATCGGCTTGCCAAAATTCGACGTCTCTGGGAGCCAGTGCAAACAGAACCCAGTGTGGAGAGATAAGGCCAGGTTCGGCGCTAAGCCGATACAGTTGCCCCTGTATGGCTGTCTCCAAGTCCCTTGGGGACTCGAGTATTTCACTTTGCCGTGCTGCCAGAATAGCGGCACGAGAGCGTTCCGGGCGGCGTGAAAAATCGGCAATGCTGGCTTCCGCAGACAGGGGGACGACAGGGCCACGCAGACGGATTTGTTGGGCTAACTCAGGCCAGTAACAGGTGAGTGCAGCATAGGGGTGATGATCGAGCTGTTGGCCTTTAGGGCTGCGCATGTTGATGGCGAAGTGCCAACCCTGCGTGGTGACATCCAGCAGCACGACGGTGCGCGCATCGGGCATGTTTTCACCATCGACGGTGGATAAGGTCATCACGTGGGGTTCCATCGCCTGCAAGGTAATGGCCTGATCCAGCCATTGTTCAAACAGTTCCTGGGGTGTGCCGGGAGCGGCTGCGGTATCGAACGGCGTGGGGGCATAACCGGAAAACACCTGCAACTGAACCAGCTTGGTTTTCATATCCATTAGCATGCTATTACTCCCTGTGAAATTGAGCGGCGAGTGTAAGAAGCCGCTGTGCGGCAAGATAGTCGGGCACTTCGGTGAGGAAGCCGTTCACCACGGCGGCGGCCACGCGCTTGCCATTTGCTGCCTGGCGTGCGGTTTCGAACGTGGAGATAATCAGCTTGGCCTGTGCAATTTCCTGAGCCGAAGGGGTTAACGTTTGATTCACCAGCCCCACAAATTGCTCATTAACAATGGCTTTGGCCCGATACCCCATGCTGCGAGACTGGCGCATATCGCGTTGTGCACCTTCGTTATCCGAATAGCTGTAGGGGCAATCAATCGGTGTAATGTCCATTGCCGTACATTCGACCAAAAAGCGCTGGCGTATGTAGCTTAATTCGCTGCCGGCCCGGGTTCTTTCCGCTCCGATATCGGCCACCATATCTTCGGTGCCAACCAGAATGGCGCGAATACGCGAACTTGCCTGTGCAATGGCGCAGGTATTGATGAGCCCGCGAGCGGATTCGATATTGGGGACCAATTCTGTCGAACCAGGCTCAATGTCGTAGCGTATTTCAAAGTGATGAACCGCCTTATCCAACTCTGCAACCTGCTGTGGCGTGGAAACCAAGGACATCATGATGATGTCTGGGCGTGCGGACATCACACTATCAAGGTCTTCTAGCCCCCCGTCATCAAGCGGGTTGATGCGTACCGACGTCAGTGAACCCGCGGCGTGCCAGATGGGCAGGATCTCTTTGGTCAAGTGCCTGGCTTGTGCTCTTAGTGCTGGGGGGGTAAACGTCTCCAGTTCCTGTATCAGGACATCAGCCCCACTCTCTGCCCCTTGTCGCAAGGCATCGCGATCGGCCCCAGCTAAAAATAGCCATGAACGACGTGGGTTTGACGGTGTTATGGGTGTGGATAGTGGCATCAACGATCCCCCTGTGGTAAAAGTTGTATCAAGCGATGAGTATTGGAACCGTTATAACGAGTCTTGGAAATTCATCACTCGTTGTTTCATGTCATCAGGTACCGGGACCGATTTATTAATCAGGTAATCAAAACAGACATGCGTAGAGGCACCTTGCGCAATCAGTGTCTTGTCGCCATGCTGGTTTTTATGGATTTCATAATGCATTTCAAAACTTTTGCTGCCGAAATTGATCACGCGGCAGCTGACCTCTAAATTATCGCCTAATATAGCCGGTGCAATATATTCACAAGAGGTTTTCACCATGATTTGCGGTAACTTTTCGCTGTAAGGGATCGCTAAAAGGGTGTGCATATATTTCACATAGGCATGCTGAATATATTCGTAATATACCGGACTGCTGACATGCCCCATTGAATCAGTGTCTCGGTATTTGACTTCCAGCGCAATGATGAAGGCTTGCTTTTCCATAAGTATTCTCCAACGTTATGACGAAAAGAGGGAATGAGATTATCGAGTTGGGTCAATGTGCTGCTTATAGAGCGGTAGGCGGTTAATCTGATTGAAAATATTCTTTTTATGCATTTCTTCTGTTCCTCCCACGCTGCAAAAACCGAGCGCATCGCGAACAAAGTCGGCTATTGGCCCTTGCTGATAACCGATACTGCCGTACAGCTTGAGCAAGCTGGTGGCATTATTGACCAAATCATTGGCACCCATAATTTTTGCCATGGAGCTGACCATCAATAATTCCTGTTCCGTATGCTCATTGAGCAAGTGACTTAACGCCCCATAAGCCAACCAGCGGCTGCGCTCGATCCCGAGCTGTATTTCGACTATGCGTTGCTGAACGTACTGGTGCCGATCGATGGTGCTGCCAAAGCTTGCCCGGCTGTGGATGTAAGACAAGGCGTCCTTCATAAAGCAGGTGGGAATAAGCGCGGCGACCAAGCCGTAATATATCCTGCCTAGTGATATGATTTGTATTAGGTTTTTATGGCCTTCGCCCGGTTTGCCAAGCAGTTGTTCAGGGGGAATACGCACATTTGCAAAACGTATGCTGCCGGTAGGCAAATCTGCCAGCCCTAATTTATTGTCTGGTGTTTGGTAGGTAACCCCTGTGGTTTCGCGATCGACGAGCGCCAAAGCGATACCACCCTGATTTTCCGTATTGGCCAGGCGAGTGACAACCAAGGTAAATTGAGTGATAGGAGCGTGAGCAATATTGTATTTTTCGCCTGTCAACAGATAACCTTGTTCATCTTCAATGAGCATGGTTTTAATGTTACGCGTATCGGTTCCTGTCTCTGGCTCGGCTATGGCGGTTGCACTTAACTCTCCCCGTAGGATGGCAGGGAAATACCGTTCACGCTGCATATCATTACCGTACAGCGTTAATGCGCGTACCATGCCCGCTTGAGCAATAATCGATAACAATAAACCGGGTTTACGGATGGATGACGCGACCCCTTCAAGCGCCGCGGTGAAATGCCACCATCCTAACCCGTTACCCCCATATTCCGATGGCACGATATACTGCCAAAGCCCTTCCTGTAAAAGCCGTTGCCATCCTTCGGTATTAAATTCACCGAGGGTGTTGCTTTCCTGATGGGCTAATGAGGTACCCACAGTATAATATTTTGCTCGGATTTCTCTTTGCTCTTCCGTCCAGTCGAATTGCATTTTTAACTCCCTCCATGTCTCTCGCTATGATCCTTTGATGTCACCATGGCAAACGTATTTTTTCATCAATGAAAAAACTGATGATTTTTCGGCTTGGCTTTTCTGGCTTAGCGTTACTGGTTATATTTAAACAATAAAAAGGAAGCCGGATAATGATTTCGACACTAAAAATAATGAATTTTGGCCATATTAGCGAATCACTGTGTTGCCCTATTTCGACGCTGTCGGGAGATTCAGCGATACTGACACCCTACAGCGCCGAAAAATGCGCTAACGGTTATCAGCACTCATCAACTTTTCACCTAATGTCAGAGCCTCTTCCAGGGTCTCCGCTGTTGCCAGCGGGGTGCCGAAAAACTTCATCATTTCTTTGGCATGAGCCATCTGTTGTTCACGCTCTTTAGCATCAGGTTCGACGCTAATCAGGGCGCGGCAGACGCTGCCAAACTTTTCCTTGTTCGCTTTGAACCAGCGCATACGGCATTTGCGATCGTCATTGCTTTCTTCTTTAGGGCGATTGGGGGGGAAAACGATCACGAAGGGGAGAGCTTGAGCGATCAGGCTATTGAGTTCCTCTTCCCACCGTTTGGTGTAACCAGGCACGATGGCCTGGTTACACATGATCACCAAAGGGAATTGTCGAATGTCGTAGACGGTAAAGCGTTGTGAACTCAGTGTCATGGTGATTCCTCTGTCTATTAAAGTGAGTGGGATGATGACTATGCTTTGGCTTTAGGTACGAAGGGCGGTTTGGCAAACCAAACCAGCACGATGGCTAGCAGAAACACGCCAGCCAGCGCATAAGAAATATCATTGAAGGCGATCTGTGTGGCCTGCTCGGAGAGCAGGCTATTCAGCCGTTCATAGCCTAGCTGCGCCTGGCCCTGCCCCAAAGTCGCGACCGCCTGGTGAGTGTCTTCATCGTAGGCCGTCAGGGATTCGCCTAATTGGGCGTGATGGGAAATCGCACGGCGATCCCACATCAGGGTGGTGATGGAGACTGCCAGGCTGGCACCCAACGTACGCATAAAGGTGGCCAGCCCTGAGCCAGCCGCGATCTCGTCCGGCTTGAGGTCGGAGAGCAAGATGGCGTTGATCGGCATGATAAACAGGGCCAGCCCCAACCCCTGCAACAGTTGGATCAGCGCGATATGCTGGAAATCAATCTCAATGACAAAGCCTGAGCGCAGGTAAGAGGCCGTGGCTAGCAGGATGAAAGCCCCGCACACCAGCCAGCGCATGTTGAAACGTGGCGCATATTTGCCCATAAAGGGCATCAGCAGCAGCGGCAAGATCCCCATGGGAGCGACGGCCAATCCTGCCCAGATGGGGGTGTAGCCCAAGGTACGCTGTAGCCAAAGCGGCATGATGACGTTGGTAGCGTAAAACGCGGAATAGGCACCGATCAGCGCAAGCGTACCCACCCGGAAATTGCGATGACGAAATAGCTGCAGATTGACGATCGGCTGTGAGTCGGTCAGTTCCCAGATCACAAAAAACAGTAAGCTGACCACGGCAACGATAGCCAGCACGACGATCTGGGTAGAGTTGAACCAATCCTCTTCGTTGCCTTTATCCAGCAAGATCTGGAGTGCTCCAACCCCCAGGATCAATGCGACTAGGCCAACTCGATCCACCTTGGCACGCTGGGTGCTCTCGGGGCGACCATGCATTTGGCTGGCAACCAGCGTGCAGGCAAAAATGCCGACTGGAATATTGATCAGGAAGGTCCAGCGCCAGGAGTAATAATCGGTTATCCACCCGCCGAGCAAGGGGCCTGCTACCGGAGCAACCACGGTGACCATGGCGATCATCGACAGCGCATAACCCCGTTTTTCCGGCGGATAAATCGACAACATCAACGCTTGGGTCGTCGGGATCAGTGGCCCGGCCACCGCTCCTTGTAACACGCGGCAGAGAATTAACATTTCCATATTGATGGCCATTCCGCACGCAAATGAAGCTGCAGTGAATAATCCCATTGACCAGAGGAACAGCCGCAGTTGGCCAACACGACGTACCAGAAAACCGGTGAGTGGCAAGGCGATGGCATTGCTGGCGGCAAAACTGGTGATCACCCAGGCGCTCTGGCTACTGCTGGCTCCCAGATTACCGGCGATGGTCGGCAAGGACACGTTGGCGATAGTGCCATCAAGCACGTACATAAATACCGCCAGAGCCAGGCCAAAGGTGGTCCAGTTGACGCTGGGCGGACGGAAATCCTGGGCAGGGATAGCAGAGCTCATATGTCCCCTCCGTTGGCCTTAACGATCTGTTCGATCAAGGCGTCTGATTGACTTAGTTGATCAAGGTAGACATCTGTCGCCAGCAAGGGCTCTGGCGAGCGTTGGGCTAATAACGCTCCGCTACGGTCATGCAGATCCACATTGACCTGCATGGACAAGCCAATGCGTAGCGGGTGGCTAATGAGTTGCTCGGGCTGAGTCAGGGAGATCCGTACCGGTACACGTTGAACGATCTTGATCCAATTCCCCGTGGCATTTTGTGCTGGCAGCAGCGCGAATGCGGCACCGGTTCCAATACCCAGGCTCTGAACTTGGCCGTTATAGCGTATGGTTTTGCCATAGACATCGGCATAGATCTCTACTGGCTGATCGATGCGAATATCACGCAGTTGAGCTTCAGTGAAATTAGCCTCGACCCAGACTTTATCCAGCGGCACGACGGCCATCAGCGCTTCGCCTGGCTGTACCCGCTGGCCCAACTGCACCTTGCGTTTGGCGACATACCCCGTGACCGGGGAGACGATGGTGGTGCGTGAGCGATCGAGGTAAGCGACACGCAATGCCGCTATCGCTGCCAGCACTTCTGGGTGCGAAGTCAGGCTGGTGTTATCAACTAATGAGAGATTTTGCTGGTACTGTTGCTCGATAGCGTCCAGCGCGCTCTGTGCCTCCAGAAAAGCGTTGTTGGCATGGGCTAACTCCTCCTTGGAGATGGCATGAGAAAGGGTGAGTGCGCGGCGTCGTTGGTAATCGGCGCGTGCTTTGTCCAGCGTGGCCTGGCGGACAGCGATTTCGGCCTTGGCACCGCTGACCGCACTATACAAACCACGTACTTTGCGCACCACGTTGGCCAGATGGGCCTTGGCATTGTCCAGTGCCAGTTGGCTGTCACCAGGATCGAGCACAACCAGCGTATCGCCAGCGAACACCAATTCGCCATCATCGGCGTTGATGGAGACCACGGTGCCATGAAACTGTGGCGTGATCTGTACGACATCACCCTGAACATAGGCGTTATCGGTGCTGGCATACCAGCGACCATACATGCCATACCATCCCCCCCAGAGAATAGCGGCAAGCAGACAGGCTGCCCCCAGTAAATACAGCAGCCAAGGGCGTTTACTTTTCGCAGGGGTGGGGGAAGGGGTCTTAACGTCATTCATTAGGGGCCTCTGATTGGTCAATGAGCGGAGAATGTATGAATAATGGACAGCTGACGAAAAGTTGGGTAACGTTATTTAGGCTAAAAACAATGAGAAACAATCATGACGGTAGCGGTGCTTGCCAATCATCCCTCCGACCTCAGCGAGCGCGCCGATGGTCCCTCGCTCATTGCTATGTGGGGTGAAGACGATCCGGGGCTTGAGTTTTGTCTGGGGACGCGCGAATACGATTGGCACCATCATTTGCGGGGGCAGTTGTTCTGCGTGGAGAACGGCTTGTTGCATGTTCGCACCAGGCAGGGATCCTGGCTGTTACCCCCGAACCGCGCTGGCTGGATACCCTCACACGAGCCGCACAAAGTCAGCATCAGCGGCGTCATGAGCGGCTGGACGGTGCTGATTACGCCTGATGCGAGCAAAGCATTGCCCGATCAACCCTGCGTGATTGGCATCAGTGAGTTGATGAATGCGTTAGTACGCCGGGCGGTATCTTGGTCGTTTGAAGAGACTTTGCAGGTTGAACAGGAGCGGATGATTGCGGTGTTGTTGGATGAAATCCGGCGTTCGCCTCATCAGCCGCTGCATTTGAGAATGCCTACCGACCGGCGCTTATTGCGGATCACCAATGCGATCCTTGCCGAGCCTGATAACACCAGGACCTTGCAAGCCTGGGCGGCTTGGGGAGGGCTTTCCCCCAGCACCCTATCGCGATTGTTTATGGCCGAGACGGGCAACAGCTTTGCACAATGGCGTCAACAGGCAAGGTTATCTCACGCGTTGGAAATGCTGGCTAATGGTATGCCTGTGAGCAGTATTGCGGATGCCCTGGGGTATGCGACTCCCAGCAACTTTATTGCGATGTTCAGACGGTGTTTCGGCGATTCTCCCGCCCATTATTTCTCCAAGCGTAAGTCGCTGTGATTCGAACCATTGGTTGTTCACCGTGATGAGGGACAAAATCCTGACCTTGGTTGCCCGTAAACAGGTTTTTGCCTATCCCGGCACGAAAATTCACCATTTCGGTGCTTAAAGCAGCAATCAGACAAAATTCGCGTTTTTTTGCTTTCAGGGGCTTGCGGCGAAAAGGATTTCTCGTATAATGCGCACCCCGTACCGATGAAGAATTTCGTTCCATTCACCATCGTTACGCCGGGCGGGAATAGCTCAGTTGGTAGAGCACGACCTTGCCAAGGTCGGGGTCGCGAGTTCGAGTCTCGTTTCCCGCTCCAACTTCAAAAATGCTGCTGATGTAGCATGATGAAGAAAAAGTAGTTAAAGTAACACCCATGCGACGCGGGAATAGCTCAGTTGGTAGAGCACGACCTTGCCAAGGTCGGGGTCGCGAGTTCGAGTCTCGTTTCCCGCTCCAAAAATTTCAAAGGCCATGTTGTTCGTTGTTGGCCGGATGCTTCAAGCATATCAATGCGGGAATAGCTCAGTTGGTAGAGCACGACCTTGCCAAGGTCGGGGTCGCGAGTTCGAGTCTCGTTTCCCGCTCCAAATTTATCTCCAGTTTAGATTCAATCCTACGCCGCTTCCGGTGTGACTTTCTTTCAGTTATACCTACTCAGAAAATATGTTGTGAACAGAGTTATCCACAGATACTGTACATAATACCTTCTGTGCAAAATTGCAACGCCTCACAAATGAAATTTATATCTTATTGATAATCATCAATATTTATTTCTTATAAAACGTTATCTCGATCACTTGCTCTTTTTGTGACGCTTGAAAGACAACGCATTTTTATTTTTATGCACAAATCCACAGGGAGAGTCTGAGGGTTTTCTAGGCATCCCTCGGTAATCCTTTCTCGACCGCTCGAATTAAACGTTTTTTCTGCATAGTCTGCACCTCAACCGCCAGGGCTTCACGGCGTGCAAGCTGTTGAGCCAGTGCCCAACTGATATGCTCGTCCAGCATCGGATCCTGACCTTGCCGGGTCTGCAAGCTGATAACGATCTGATCCAGATAAGGGGCGTTGCCGAGCGCTACCGCGATATTGCGTAACCAGCGCAAATGGCCGATACGTCGGATGGCAGAGCCTTCGGTGATACGCAGAAACTTCTCCTCATTCCAGCCAAACAGTTCGATCAGTTGCGGGGCATGCAGCGCAGCGCGGGGGCTGAAATCGTCTTCATCCGTCAACTGCGAGAAGCGGTTCCACGGGCAAATGAGCTGGCAATCGTCGCAGCCGTAGATTCTATTGCCCATCAGAGGGCGGAATTCTTCTGGAATAGCGCCTTCCAGCTCGATGGTCAGATAGGAGATGCAGCGCCGGGCATCGACGGTGTAAGGGGCTACTATCGCACCGGTGGGGCAAGTGGTGATGCAGGCGACACAGCGGCCACACTGCTCTTCCTGCGGCTTATCCACCGGCAGGGGCAGATCGATTAACAACTCGCCCAGGAAAAACCAGGAGCCGGCGTCGCGGTTGAGGATCAGTGAGTGTTTACCAACCCAGCCAATGCCGGCTTTTGAGGCCAAGGCTCGCTCCATGATGGGGGCCGAGTCCACAAAGGGCCGGAAATTCAGTTCACCGCAGTAAGCCTGGATTTGATCGCCGAGTTTTTTTAGCCGCTGGCGTAGCAGCTTATGATAGTCACGCCCCAGCGCATAACGGCTAACGTAGCCCAACTGCGGGTTTTTTAACGTACTGGCGAACGCGGCTTTCGCGGGGAGATAGTTCATGCGCACGCTGATCACCCGCAGTGTGCCGGGCAATAATTCATGTGGCCGCGCGCGCATCATGCCGTGACGTGCCATCCACTCCATCTCGCCGTGGTATTGCTTATCCAGCCACGCCTGCAATCGGGGTTCTTCCGCGCTGAGATCGGTATCGCAGATCCCCACCTGCTGGAATCCTAGCGATTGCCCCCATTGCTTGATATGTTGGGCTAGTTGATCGAGATCGAGGGGGTGTGTCATGACGGGCCATAGTGAGAAACAATACTGTTCCAGTTTACCACACTCTGTTTGGTCTGCAGACTGGATCCGCCAGGCAGAACCTGCTGCTGCCGCATCGCTGGGCCTCTCCTTGTATTCGTTAATGCAGCGTGCCGGTGCGGCGGCTTATGAGCTGGCGTGCGACCGGTATCCGGCCAGCAGGCATTGGCTGGTGCTGTGTGGGCATGGCAATAACGGTGGCGATGGTTATGTGGTTGCTCGTCTGGCCCGTGCGGCGGGCATCAGGGTGACGCTCATTGCCTGCGAAGGCGTTCGTCCATTGCCACCAGAGGCTGCCAACGCCCGGCAAGCCTGGTTCGCAAGTGGCGGAGAAGTCTTGCCCGCGACCAGTCGTTGGCCCGAGGATGTCGATCTCATCATTGATGGATTGTTAGGCACCGGCTTGGGGGCTGCCCCCAGAGCGCCCTATGATGCCCTGATCGAAGCGGCCAACCGAGCCGATGCGCCAGTGGTTGCTCTGGATATCCCATCTGGCCTGCTGGCTGAAAGCGGAGCCGTGCCGGGAGTCTCGATCCGTGCAGCCCACACGCTGACTTTTATTGCACTCAAACCAGGCTTGCTGACCGGGCAGGCGCGTGATTGGGTGGGGCAACTTCATTACAGTACGCTAGGATTGGTGAATTGGCTGGCAACACAGCCCCCGCAGATCGAGCGTATTACGGCTGGCGATTTGGGTAGATGGCTGAAGCCTCGCCGCCCTTGTTCTCATAAAGGGGAGCATGGTCGTTTACTGCTGGTGGGTGGCGATCACGGTTTTGGCGGAGCCATCCGCATGGCTGCGGAAGCCGCACTGCGTACTGGGGCTGGACTAGTGCGAGTGCTTACTCACAGTGAGAACATTGGGCCGCTGCTGACCGCTCGGCCTGAGTTGATGGTGCAACGCCTGAGTAATGATATCCTGCAACAGGCGCTGGACTGGGCCGATGTGGTTGTGATTGGCCCGGGGCTTGGCCAGGGCGATTGGGGCCGCAACGCGTTGCAACAGCTGCAAGCCAGTGATAAACCAACATTATGGGACGCTGATGCGCTTAACTTACTGGCATTACACCCCGAGAAGCGTCAGAATCGTATTATTACCCCGCATCCTGGTGAAGCCGCGCGATTATTGAGCTGCCGCACCGCTGATATTGAGAGTGATCGCTTACTTGCAACGCGCAGGTTGGTCACGCAATACGGCGGCGTTGTGGTGCTGAAAGGCGCAGGTACCTTGATCGCCGATGAGCATGGACAGATGGCGATCGCCGACGTTGGCAATGCTGGCATGGCATCCGGTGGCATGGGAGATGTGCTGTCGGGTATCATTGGCGGTTTGCTGGCGCAAAAGCTGCCGCTGTATGATGCTGCCTGCGCGGGCTGCGTAGTGCACGGCGCAGCGGCGGATCATGTTGCTGCAAAACAAGGAACAAGGGGATTACTGGCCACCGATCTGCTGGCGGTGATCCCTCATTACGTTAACCCTGAGTTGGCAAAATAGACATTATCGAATGAAAGAACTCGTTTTAGCGCTGCCGGATGAGGCAGCCACAGTCGCACTGGGGGCCGTCTTGGCCCAAGCGTGCGATCGTGCCAGCGTGATTTATCTTTATGGGGATTTGGGTGCCGGTAAAACCACCTTCAGCCGCGGCTTTCTGCAGGCGTTAGGCCATCAGGGCAATGTGAAAAGCCCAACCTATACGCTGGTGGAACCTTATGCGCTGCAACCGCTGGCGGTCTATCACTTTGATCTTTATCGCTTGGCCGACCCGGAAGAACTCGAATTTATGGGTATCCGCGACTATTTTGCCCAGGATTCGATTTGCCTGGTGGAGTGGCCGCAGCAGGGTACCGGCGTGCTGCCCGATCCCGATCTGGAACTGCATCTCAGTTACCAAGACGAAGGGCGTCAGGCGAAGCTCCAGGCGGTTTCCGCCTACGGCGAACAATTATTAGAAAGTATCCAGAGGCAACAAGGATGACGCAGCAATGATGTATGGGTTAAGAAGATTTGCTGTAATTGCCTTGCTTGCGCTGCTGGGGCCGTTTGGTGCCTGGGCGGCATCGTCCCTCTCCGACGTCAAAGTGACCAATGCTCAGCGTGAAGCCACGGTGTCAGTGAGCTTTACTGGCCCTCCCTCGTATAGCTTCTCAACCATACATGGCCCAGAACGGGTGGTTCTGGATGTGAACCAAACGGGTAAAGTGGGCGGCCTGCCGTTGAACTTCAGCGGCCAGAACCTGGTAAAAAGCATTCGCTCCAGTAAGCCGAAAGATGCGCAAAGCGTACGCTTGGTGTTTGATTTAACCCAACGTGCCAAAACCCGTGTGGCGACGCGTCAAGAGGGCAACAGTTACATCGTCGTCTTCACCATCACCTCAGAAGCCAAGCCGACGACTAACACCGTCCGTAAGGCGCCGGTTCCTGTGCCTGTGCCGGTGGTGAATGAGCCAGTACGTAAAGCGCCTGTCACGTCAAGTAGCGCCAATCCATTTACTCCGAAGTCGGCTGCGGTATCAGGCACGGCTACCAGCATTACCCCACGTAGCAGCCGGGTGTCCGCCGGTTCTGGCGATCGAGTGGTGGTGGCGATCGACGCAGGCCATGGTGGACAGGATCCTGGCGCTATCGGGCCAAACGGTCTGAAAGAGAAAAACGTCACCATTGCTATCGCGCATCGTCTGCGTGCGTTGTTGGATGCCGATCCGATGTTCAAAGCGGTGATGACGCGTAACGGGGATTACTTTATTTCGGTGATGGGCCGTTCTGACGTGGCGCGCAAGCAGGGGGCCAACGTGTTGGTGTCTATCCACGCGGATGCCGCGCCGAATCGCAGCGCCAAAGGAGCTTCGGTTTGGGTATTGTCCAATCGCCGGGCTAACAGCGAGATGGCCGGTTGGTTGGAACAGCACGAGAAACAGTCCGAACTGCTGGGCGGTGCGGGCGATCTGTTGGCCAACAGCCAGGCCGACCCTTATCTGAGTCAGGCGGTGCTGGATCTGCAGTTCGGTCATTCGCAGCGCGTCGGTTATGACGTAGCCGTCAAGGTATTACAGCAGTTACAGGTCGTAGGTTCATTGCACAAACGCCGTCCGGAACACGCCAGCCTGGGAGTGCTGCGTTCACCGGATATTCCATCTTTACTGGTGGAAACCGGGTTTATCAGTAATAGCACGGAGGAGCGACTGCTGGGCAGTAGCGCATATCAGGATAAAATTGCACGGGCGATCCACAACGGCCTGCGCAGTTATTTCCTGGCGCATCCGCTACAAGCCGACCCAAAGGTGGAAAACCGCCCGCTGGACGTCGCAGCGGCGGTTAACTCCACGACAGACGATCTCAGACAGCCTGAGCCGGTGACCAGCCCGGCCAGGAGTCGCGCCAGCGTAGGAAAAACGCAGATCCATGTGGTGAAGCGGGCGGAAACGCTTTCCGGCATTGCCGATAGTTATGGCACCAGCATGGCGGCGCTACGTGAGCTGAACAAACTGAAAAAAGACGGCGTCTGGGTTGGCCAGCGTCTGAAGGTCCCTGCCGGGAAAACGGCGGCAGCACCGGCTCAGGCCAAGGCCAAGGCAAAAAGCGCTAAACCGAGCAAACATAAGGTGACTCGCGGTGATACGCTGTCATCCATCGCCGCGAAATATGGCGTCAGCGTCAGCGAGCTTAAACGGGTTAACAAATTAAAGTCGGATGTTGCGCCGCTGGATCGGACGCTGATCATTCCGTAGGCTTGATGCCAACAACAGAGGGAGCCCCATGCCTATCCAGGTGTTACCGCCACAGCTAGCCAACCAGATTGCCGCCGGAGAAGTGGTCGAACGGCCTGCGTCGGTAGTCAAAGAGCTGGTAGAAAACAGCCTGGATGCCGGGGCAACGCGGATTGATATTGATATCGAACGCGGCGGAGCCAAACTGATCCGTATCCGTGATAACGGTTGCGGCATTGCCAAAGCCGACCTGGCCTTGGCCCTTGCGCGCCATGCCACCAGTAAAATCAGTACGCTTGACGATCTGGAGGCCATAGTCAGCCTGGGCTTTCGCGGCGAAGCGTTGGCCAGTATCAGCTCGGTGTCACGCCTGATGTTGACTTCACGCACGGCGGAACAGAGCGAAGCCTGGCAAGCCTACGCGGAAGGGCGCGATCAGGCGGTCACCGTCAAACCGGCAGCTCATCCAGTGGGCAGCACGCTCGAAGTACTCGATCTGTTTTACAACACCCCCGCACGGCGCAAATTCATGCGCACCGAAAAAACCGAATTTGGCCATATCGACGAAGTAGTGCGGCGCATTGCGCTGGCGCGTTTCGATGTGGCGATCAACCTCAGCCATAACGGTAAGCTGATGCGTCAGTACCGCGCGGCAAAAGAAGAAAGCCAGCATGAGCGGCGTCTGGCCAGCATTTGTGGCCCCGCCTTCTTGCAGCATGCGTTGGCGATTTCCTGGCAGCATGGTGATCTCAGCATCCGCGGCTGGGTGGCCGATCCGCAAGGAGCGCGTCAGCTTGGCGAAATGCAGTATTGCTACGTCAACAGCCGGATGATGCGCGATCGGTTGATTAATCATGCCATTCGTCAGGCGTATCAGGATCAGTTGAAAGACGATCAACTGCCTGCCTATGTGCTATATCTGGAAGTGGATCCGCATCAGGTGGATGTCAACGTTCATCCGGCCAAGCATGAGGTGCGTTTTCATCAGGCTCGACTGGTACATGATTTTATCTACCAGGCGGTTACCACGGTGTTGCAGCAGGCGGGTAATGTCGCGCTGCCATTGGCTGAAGAGTCCGCTGCGCAGGAGGCTCCCGTCTGGCAGCCGGAGAACCGCGTTGCTGCCGGTGGCAACCACTTCTCCCAGCCTGCGCCACAGCGTGAACGTCAGCCTGCTGAGCCCTCCGCTGCCCGTGAACGTGCCCCGCAGCCAGCCTATCAGGCCGGTGCGGGTTACCAAAAGCGTGAAGGCGAACTGTATGGCAAGCTGTTGCAGGCTACGCCGCCAGCAGATACGGTAAAACAGCCGCTATTCCCGCCGGTTAACGCCGTGCAGGAAACTCCGCTCGCCGGTAGTCAGCACAGTTTTGGCCGTGTCCTGATGATCTGCCCGCCGAGCTATGCGCTGGTTGAACAGCGTCAGCAGTTGGCGTTACTGAATCTGACCATGGCCGAACGTTGGCTGCGTCAGGCGCAGCTTTGCCCGCCGGAAGAGGGGCTACGGCCGCAGCCGCTGCTGATCCCGATTAAGCTGACGTTGAATAAAAATGAAGCGGCCGCCTGCGTGCAACATCAGGCACTGCTGGTCAAAATGGGGTTGGAGCTGCAATCCGATCACGGTCGTGTGACGTTGCGCGCAGTACCTTTACCATTACGCCAACAAAATTTACAAAAGTTGATACCCGAGCTGTTAGGCTATCTGGCCGAACATCAGGAGATGTCGCCAACGGTGCTATCCATCTGGATCGCCAGCCAATTAGGCAGCGAACACGAAGTGTGGAACAGCTCGCAAGCGATACAATTGTTGACAGAAGTTGAACGACTTTGCCCGCAACTGGTCAAATCCCCTCCTGCCGCTCTTTTACAACCCGTTGATTTGCAGGCTGCATTGGCAGCGCTTAAGCATGACTGAAATTGAAATGAACTCTCGTCCCCCAGCCATTTTTATCATGGGGCCAACGGCCTCAGGCAAAACCGCCTTGGCGATGGCGCTGCGTGAGCGCTTGCCCGTCGAACTGATCAGTGTCGATTCCGCCCTGATTTATCGCGGTATGGATATTGGTACTGCCAAGCCCTCGGCGCAAGAGCTTGCCCTGGCACCACACCGTTTGATTGATATCCGCGATCCTGCGCAGGCGTACTCGGCAGCCGATTTTCGTGCCGATGCGTTGCGGGAAATGGCCGATATTACTGCCGCCGGACGTATTCCGCTGTTGGTGGGGGGCACAATGCTTTATTTTAAGGCGTTGCTGGAAGGGTTATCGCCGTTACCCTCTGCCGATCCCGCAGTACGCGAGCAGATTGAGCAGCAGGCGGCGGAGCTTGGTTGGGAGGCTTTGCACCGCCAATTGCAGGCGATAGACCCGGTTGCCGCCTTACGTATTCATCCGAATGATCCACAGAGACTCTCCAGAGCACTGGAAGTTTTTTTGATTTCGGGTAAAACTTTAACTGAACTGACTCAAATTTCGGGTGAATCGTTACCGTATCATGTTCACCAATTTGCGATAGCGCCAGTCAGCCGGGAGTTGTTGCATCAACGTATCGAGCTGCGGTTCAATCAGATGTTGGCGGCGGGTTTTGAGGCGGAAGCGCGTGCACTTTTTGCACGGGGTGATTTGCATACGGATTTGCCTTCCATTCGCTGTGTCGGTTATCGCCAGATGTGGTCATATTTTTCTGGCGAGATTAGTTACGATGAGATGGTTTTTCGAGGTATTTGCGCAACACGTCAGTTGGCCAAACGCCAGATGACCTGGTTACGGGGTTGGGAGTCGGTTCGGTGGTTGGACAGTGAAAAGCCGGGAGAGGCTTTAGACTCGGTAACACAGGTTGTTAGTGCATAGGTTGAGTGATTGTGTACAATTGATGAGTATTCAGCGCGCAAATTTTTTAGGTCGTTTATTTTGAGCCGACAGGTTCTTGGTTAAAAACAACAAACAAATAAGGAAAAGATAGAATGGCTAAGGGGCAATCTTTGCAAGATCCGTTCCTGAACGCATTGCGTCGTGAACGTGTTCCGGTTTCTATTTATTTGGTGAATGGTATTAAGCTGCAAGGCCAGATTGAGTCTTTTGACCAGTTTGTCATCCTGTTGAAGAACACGGTGAGCCAGATGGTTTATAAGCACGCTATCTCTACCGTTGTTCCATCGCGCCCGGTATCGCACCACAGCAACACCCCGAGCAGCGGCGGCACCAGCAATTATCACCATGGTAACAACCCGTCTGCGCCGCAACAGCCGCAGCAGGAAAGCGATGACGCTGAATAAAGCGCGTTGCGAGTCAACCATGACGGGGAGCATAAGCAGCGCAGTGCTGTTTATGTCCCCCAAACTCGCGGTTTTGTTCCGTTTGAGAGGTTGCACGCTTGTTTGACCGTTATGAAGCCGGTGAGCAGGCCGTCCTGGTTCATATCTATTTCTCGCAAGACAAAGATACAGAAGATCTCAGTGAGTTCGAATCGCTGGTGTCCTCTGCGGGCGTTGAGGCTTTGCAAGTGGTTACTGGTAGCCGCAAAGCACCTCACCCAAAATACTTTGTCGGTGAAGGAAAGGCCGAAGAAATTGCAGATGCGGTGAAAGCCAGCGGCGCGTCTGTTGTCCTGTTTGATCACGCCCTTTCCGCAGCGCAGGAGAGAAATCTCGAACGCCTGTGTGAATGCCGGGTGATCGATCGCACCGGGTTGATTCTCGACATCTTTGCCCAGCGTGCCCGTACCCATGAAGGTAAGCTGCAGGTAGAGTTGGCGCAATTGCGTCATATTGCCACTCGTCTGGTTCGTGGTTGGACTCACCTTGAACGTCAGAAAGGGGGGATTGGCCTGCGCGGGCCGGGGGAAACTCAGTTAGAAACTGACCGTCGTCTGCTACGCGATCGCATCAGCCTGATCTTGCGCCGCCTTGAGCGCGTAGAGAAGCAGCGCGATCAAGGGCGACGAGCGCGTACCCGTGCCGATGTGCCAACCGTATCGCTGGTGGGTTACACCAACGCAGGCAAATCAACCCTGTTTAACCGAATTACGTCTGCCGGAGTGTATGTGGCGGACCAGCTATTTGCCACCCTGGATCCTACCCTGCGGCGTATTGACGTGGCGGACGTAGGCGATACCGTGTTGGCGGATACCGTAGGCTTTATCCGGCACTTGCCGCATGATCTTGTTGCCGCGTTCAAAGCGACACTGCAAGAGACGCGCCAGGCCTCTCTGTTGTTACATGTGATCGACGCTGCGGATACCCGGGTGGATGAAA
The DNA here is from genome assembly GCF_055790865.1 of Serratia sp. K1WW1. Taxonomy (NCBI): domain Bacteria; kingdom Pseudomonadati; phylum Pseudomonadota; class Gammaproteobacteria; order Enterobacterales; family Yersiniaceae; genus Serratia; species Serratia sp. K1WW1. The sequence goes on along the minus strand of NZ_CM147697.1, from coordinate 5,429,909 downwards.
ACATTGAAGCGGTGAACTCCGTGTTGGCAGAGATTGAGTCGGATGAGATCCCTACACTGTTAGTGATGAACAAAATAGATATGCTGGATGATTTTGTCCCGCGTATCGATCGCAACGAGGAAAATTTACCGATCCGAGTGTGGCTGTCCGCCGCCAGCGGTGAAGGTATCCCGTTGCTATTTCAGGCGTTGACGGAGCGCTTATCGGGGGAAATCGCGCATTTTGAGCTGCGCTTACCGCCACAGGCAGGCCGTCTTCGTAGCCGTTTCTACCAGCTTCAGGCGATCGAAAAAGAGTGGAATGAAGAGGACGGCAGTATCGGCGTGGTGGTGCGTATGCCGATCGTGGAGTGGCGTCGCCTCTGCAAGCAGGAACAGGAACTGATTAACTTTATCGTATGATCATATCCTGTTACATTTGTGTGCCCGCTCAATAGAAGAGTGGGCCAAGCATTAGCCTGAAGTACCCAATCACAGAATAATGGAGCTAAAACATGGCGTGGAATCAGCCCGGTAATAACGGACAGGACCGCGACCCGTGGGGGAGCAGCAATAATAATGGCGGCAACTCTGGCGGTAACAATAAAGGCGGTCGCGATCAAGGGCCACCGGATTTAGACGATATCTTCCGCAAGCTGAGCAAGAAATTGAGCAGCCTGACCGGCGGTGGCAAAGGTTCCAACGGCAATAACAGCGGTGGCACGGGGTCAATCGGGCCGGGCTTCAGTGGCAAGATTGTCGGCATCGCTGCGGTTGCGGTGGTGGTGATCTGGGCCGCCAGCGGTTTCTATACCATCAAAGAAGCCGAGCGCGGTGTAGTCACTCGCTTTGGTAAATTTAGCCATCTGGTGCAGCCAGGTCTGAACTGGAAACCGACGTTTATCGATCAGGTTCGCCCGGTTAACGTGGAGTCGGTCCGTGACCTGTCCGCGTCCGGTGTGATGCTGACTTCCGATGAGAACGTGGTGCGTGTCGAGATGAACGTGCAGTACCGCGTTTCCGACCCGGCAGCCTATCTGTTCAGCGTAACCGATGCCAACGACAGCCTGAGACAGGCGACAGACAGCGCATTGCGTGGTGTTATCGGTAAATACACCATGGACAAGATCCTGACCGAAGGCCGTACCATCGTCCGTAGCGACACTCAGCGTGTACTGGAAGATACCATCCGTCCGTACAAAATGGGTATCACTCTGCTGGACGTCAACTTCCAGGCTGCACGTCCGCCGGAAGAGGTGAAAGCCGCGTTTGATGATGCGATCGCCGCACGTGAGAACGAGCAGCAATCCATTCGTGAAGCAGAAGCTTACGCCAACGAAGTTCAGCCACGTGCCAACGGTGCTGCACAGCGCCTGCTGGAAAATGCGCGCGCCTACCAGGCCCAGACCGTTCTGGAAGCCCAGGGTGAGGTTGCTCGTTTCGCCAAGCTGTTGCCGGAGTACAAAGCCGCACCGGAAATTACCCGTGAGCGTCTGTACCTCGAAACCATGGAAAAAGTGCTGAGCCACACCCGTAAGGTGTTGGTGGCAGACAATAAAGGCAATAACAATCTGATGGTGCTGCCACTGGATCAGATGCTGCGCGGTGCCGGTAAGTCGGCTACCGAAGGCAGCAAAGATGCCGGACAGAACCTGCTCGCCCCTGCGCCAGTCTCGACTCCTTCATCGGAGGCGAGCACCAGCAGTTCCAGCAGTGGTTCCATCATGGACCAACGCCGGGCTAATGCGCAGCGTAGCGACAACACACGCGTAGGGAGAGAATAATCAATGCGTAAGTCTTTCATAGTTATCCTCGCGGTGGTGTTGGTAGCCCTTTACGCCTCAATGTTTGTGGTTCAGGAAGGCGAGCGCGGCATCGTGCTGCGTTTCAGTAAAGTCCTGCGCGACAGCGAAAACAAACCGCTGGTTTATGCACCGGGTCTGCACTTCAAGATCCCGTTTATTGAAACCGTGAAAATGCTGGATGCTCGTATCCAGACCATGGACAACCAGGCCGATCGCTTCGTGACCAGCGAGAAGAAAGACCTGATCGTCGACTCCTACCTGAAATGGCGTATCAGTGATTTCAGCCGCTACTACCTGGCCACCGGTGGTGGTGACGTTTCTCAGGCGGAACTGCTGCTGAAACGTAAGTTCAACGACCGTCTGCGTTCCGAGATTGGCCGTTTGGACGTGCGTGATATCGTGACCGACTCCCGTGGCCGTCTGATGGCAGACGTGCGTGATGCGCTGAACACCGGTACCGTGGGTGACGGCGAAGAAGCCGCCGCTACCGAAGCCGATGATGCTATTGCTTCTGCTGCAGCCCGTGTTGAGCGTGAAACCAATGGTAAACAGCCAGCGGTTAACCCGAACAGCATGGCGGCACTGGGTATTGAAGTGGTGGACGTGCGTATCAAGCAGATCAACCTGCCTGCGGAAGTGTCCGATGCAATCTTCCAGCGTATGCGTGCAGAGCGTGAGGCGGTAGCCCGTCGTCACCGTTCACAAGGTAAGGAAGAGGCTGAGAAGCTCAAAGCTACCGCTGACTACGAAGTGACCCGTACCATCGCGGAAGCCGAGCGTCAGGCGCGTATCACCCGCGGTGCGGGCGATGCGGAAGCAGCTAAACTGTTTGCCGATGCCTTCAGTCAGGATCCGGATTTCTATGCTTTCATCCGTAGCCTGCGTGCTTATGAAACCAGCTTCGGCGAAGGCAACCAGGACGTGTTGGTGCTGAGCCCGGACAGCGATTTCTTCCGCTACATGAAGTCGCCGGTTGCTACGCGCAACAGATAACGTCAGCATGATGGCGATCCCCCGATAGCTTTCAGACCATGGTTTGAAACAACAGGGGTAGAACCAAGGCCCGTTTAAACGCGGGCCTTTCTTTTTTTGGGGGAAGGATGAATTCGACAATCTGGCTGGCGCTTGGGTTGGTTTTGGTGCTGGAAGGGCTGGGGCCGATGTTGTTCCCACAGGCTTGGCGTAAAATGGTTCAGACAATGTCACAGCTACCCGATGCTACGCTGCGGCGTTTTGGTGGGGGATTAGTGGTTGCAGGCTGTGTGATCTACTACATGTTGCGTGCACACACGGGGGTTTAAAGTTTAGCCGAAAAAGTACGCAATCGTATGCTAAAAGTGCTGAAACTGAAGAATTAGGGTGGTAGAATCCATTTTTAAGCAACCTGGTGATTTTAAAATGGGTAAGAACGTCGTCGTACTGGGCACCCAATGGGGTGACGAAGGTAAGGGTAAGGTCGTAGACCTGCTGACTGAACGGGCTCAATATGTTGTGCGCTACCAAGGTGGCCATAACGCTGGCCACACTCTGGTTATCAACGGTGAAAAAACCGTTCTTCATTTAATTCCTTCAGGTATCCTGCGTGAAAACGTGACCAGCGTCATCGGCAACGGTGTGGTTCTGGCGCCAGACGCGTTGATGAAGGAAATGGGTGAACTCGAAGCGCGCGGCATCCCGGTACGCGAACGTCTGTTACTGTCTGAAGCCTGCCCGCTGATCCTGCCTTATCACGTCGCTCTGGATAATGCGCGTGAGAAAGCGCGTGGCGCCAAAGCCATCGGCACCACCGGCCGTGGTATCGGCCCGGCTTACGAAGACAAAGTTGCCCGTCGCGGTCTGCGCGTTGGTGACCTGTTCGATAAAGCCACCTTCGCTACCAAGCTGAAAGACATCATCGATTACCATAACTTCCAACTGGTTAACTACTACAAAGTAGAAGCCGTCGATTACCAGACCACCCTTGATTATGTGCTGTCGATTGCCGATATCCTGACCGGGATGGTAGTAGACGTCTCCGAACTGCTGGACGGTGCGCGCAAGCGTGGCGATCTGATCATGTTCGAAGGTGCACAGGGTACGCTGCTGGATATCGACCACGGTACTTATCCGTACGTGACTTCTTCCAACACCACCGCGGGTGGCGTAGCAACCGGTTCTGGCATTGGCCCACGTTACGTGGACTACGTGCTGGGCATCGTGAAAGCCTATTCTACCCGTGTAGGTGCAGGCCCGTTCCCAACCGAACTGTTCGACGAAACCGGCGAATACCTGTGCAAACAGGGTAATGAGTTTGGTGCTACCACTGGCCGTCGCCGTCGTACCGGCTGGCTGGATGCGGTTGCCGTTCGCCGTGCTGTGCAGATCAACTCCCTGTCCGGCTTCTGCCTGACCAAGCTGGACGTGCTGGACGGCCTGAAAGAAGTGAAGATCTGTGTGGGCTATCGCATGCCGGACGGCCGCGAAATGACCACCACGCCGCTGGCTGCAGAAGGCTGGGAAGGTATCGAGCCAATCTACGAAACCATGCCGGGCTGGAGCGAAACGACGTTTGGTGTGAAAGACTACAGCAAACTGCCACAGGCAGCGCTGAACTACATCAAACGCATCGAAGAGCTGACTGATGTACCGGTAGATATCATCTCTACTGGCCCAGACCGTAGCGAAACCATGATCCTGCGCGATCCGTTCGACGCATAATCTGTTTACCTACTGTCATCAAACAAACCGGGCCAAGTCCCGGTTTGTTTGCCTCATGTATCCTCCCCGATGGCGTTTTCACCTCACAAAATCCCTTCGTTGCTCCGGTTGAGAGTCACCTATGCGCTAAATAATTAGCTGCGAACTCTCCGGCTGGTTTATCATCCAATAAGATAGTAAAGAAAATCGCCGAAAATCGGCAGATACCCAGAGGTAAACGTGCAGTTAACAAGTTTTACTGACTATGGCCTACGGGCATTGATCTATATGGCATCATTGCCTGCGGACAAAATGACCAGCATCTCTGAGGTTACGGAGGTGTACGGGGTTTCCCGTAACCATATGGTAAAAATTATCAATCAGCTGAGCCGTGAAGGCTTTGTGACCGCCGTTCGGGGTAAAAACGGCGGTATACGCTTGGGTAAACCGGCTGAGAGCATCCGTATTGGCGACGTGGTGCGGGCGCTGGAGCCGCTTTCGTTGGTTAACTGCAGCGGCGATTTCTGCCATATCACCCCAGCCTGCCGTTTGAAGCAAGTGCTCCAGCAGGCGGTAAAGAATTTCCTTGAGGAGCTGGATAGTCACACATTGGCCGACATGGTCGAAGACAATTCACCGCTCTACAAGCTTTTGCTTGTCGAATAAAGCGTTACTGAGAAGACAAGGCTCAGCGACACCCTGCTGATGACAACGGAGGAACCTCAATGTCACAAGATCCATTCCTGGAACGAGAAGCAGAAAAATATGAATCCCCAATTCCTAGCCGCGAATTTATTCTGGCCCATTTGGCGAAACGTGAAACGCCGGCCAGCCGCGAAGAGTTGGGCAATGAACTGAACTTATCCGGCGAAGAAGCGCTGGAAGCCCTGCGCCGTCGCCTGCGTGCGATGGAACGTGATGGCCAGTTGGTCTTTACCCGCCGCCAGTGCTATGCCCTGCCGGAGCGTCTGGACCTGCTGCGTGGCACGGTGATCGGCCACCGCGATGGCTTCGGCTTCTTGCGGGTTGAAGGGCGTAAAGACGACCTTTATCTCTCCGCCGAGCAAATGAAAATGGCCATCCACGGCGATGTGGTGTTAGCTCAACCGCTGGGCGAAGACCGCAAAGGCCGCCGCGAAGCGCGTATCGTGCGCGTCCTGGTGCCTAAAACCAGCCAGATTGTTGGTCGCTACTTCACCGATGCTGGTACCGGCTTCGTGGTGCCGGATGACGGCCGCCTGAGCTTCGATATTCTGATCCCTGCCGACTCGGTCAGCGGGGCCCGGATGGGCTTTATGGTGGTGGTCGAGCTGACCCAGCGTCCAACGCGCCGCACCAAAGCCGTGGGCAAGATCGTCGAGATCCTGGGTGATAAAATGGGCACTAGCATGGCGGTGGATATCGCATTGCGTACCCATGAGATCCCGCATACCTGGCCACCTCAGGTGGAGAAGCAGGTTGCCGACCTCAGTGAGCAGGTGCCGGAAGCCGCCAAGAAAGGGCGTGTGGATCTGCGCCACCTGCCGCTGGTCACCATTGATGGCGAAGATGCCCGCGATTTCGATGATGCCGTGTACTGCGAGAAGAAACGCGGTGGCGGCTGGCGCCTGTGGGTCGCGATTGCAGATGTCAGCTACTATGTGCGTCCTCGCACGGCGTTGGATGACGAAGCCCGTAGCCGTGGTACCTCAGTCTACTTCCCGTCGGAAGTGGTGCCAATGTTGCCGGAAGTGCTTTCCAACGGCCTGTGCTCGCTCAACCCGCAGGTCGACCGCCTGTGTATGGTGAGTGAGATGACCATCTCCGCATCGGGCCGTCTGTCTTCGTTTAAATTCTACGAAGCGGTAATGAGCTCCCATGCGCGCTTAACCTACACCAAGGTCTGGCATATCTTGCAGGGCGATCAGGAGCTGCGCGAGCAGTATCATCCGTTGGTCAAACACCTGCAGGAGCTGCATGCGCTGTATAAAGTGCTGGATCAGGCTCGTGCCGAACGTGGTGGTATCGCCTTCGAAACCGAAGAAGCCAAGTTTATCTTCAACGCCGAACGCCGTATTGAGCGCGTAGAGCCAACGGTACGTAATGACGCGCACAAACTGATCGAAGAGTGCATGATCATGGCGAACGTTGCGGCGGCACGCTTTGTTGAGAAGCATAACGAGCCTGCGCTGTTCCGCGTGCACGATCGTCCAAGTGACGATCACATCTCCGCATTGCGCAGCGTGTTGAGCGAACTGGGCCTGACCTTGGGCGGAGGCCTCAAGCCACAGCCGAAAGATTACGCCACTTTGATGGACGAAGTATCGGAACGCCCGGACCGCGAAATGCTGCAAACCATGCTGCTGCGTTCGATGAAACAGGCGATCTACGATCCGGAAAACCGTGGTCACTTCGGCCTGGCGCTGGCCTCTTATGGCCACTTTACTTCGCCGATCCGTCGTTACCCGGATCTGTCGCTGCACCGCGCCATCAAGTACGTGTTGGCGAAAGAGCAAGGTGAACAGAAAGAGCGCTGGACGCCAACCGGAGGCTGGCACAGCGATCTGGAAGAGATGCTGCAACTGGGTATGCACTGCTCGATGACCGAGCGCCGTGCCGATGAAGCTACGCGTAACGTGGCGGACTGGCTGAAGTGCGACTTTATGCAGGATCACGTCGGTGAAGTGTTTAGCGGTGTTATTGCCAGCGTCACCGGCTTTGGTTTCTTCGTCCGCCTGAGCGATCTGTTTATCGATGGTCTGGTACACGTGTCCACGCTGGATAACGATTACTATCGTTTTGATAATATCGGCCAGCGTCTGATCGGTGAATCTTCCGGCATGGTCTATCGCCTGGGGGATACGGTGGAGATCCGCGTTGAGGCCGTGCATATGGACGAACGCAAGATCGACTTCGCCCTGGTTTCCAGCACCCGCAAGCCGCGTGGTGAAGGGAAAACCGAGCGTGAACGTGCCAAGAAGGGTGGCCAGCGTACGCTGCGCGACGGTGCCGGCGCAGGCCGTAGTAGCCAGGCGCAACGTAAACGCCGCGGTGGCAAGACGCCAGCCAACTTTGAGCCAGACAGTGCCTTCCGTAAAAAAGATGGGGCCAAGGCCAAACCCGCAGATAAGGTGAAGGCAGACCCGAAGGCGAAAGCGAAAACCGATCCGAAGGCGAAAGCCAAAAAAGCGTCTGACAAAACCAAAAAGATAGCGGCCGCGACCAAAGCCAAGCGTGCCAGCAAGAAGAAAGGTGCCGAGCAGGGTTAACCTGCCGCACGTTATTATCCCCGGCCGGGTCATCCCGGCCGCACAGTTAAAAGAGCATCATGAGCGAAATTATCTACGGTATTCACGCTGTCAAAGCCCTGCTAGACAACGATCCACAACGTTTCCTGGAAGTGTTTATTCTCAAGGGGCGTGACGATCGCCGCTTACAGCCTTTGATTGCCGAGCTGGAAGCGACCGGTATTGTGATCCAGGTGGCTAACCGCCAATGGCTGGATGAGAAGGTCGAAGGGGCCGTCCACCAGGGCATCATTGCGCGGGTGCGTGAAGGGCGGAAATATCAGGAGAACGATCTGCCTGGGCTGCTGGAAAGCGTTGAAACGCCATTCCTGCTGGTGCTGGACGGCGTTACCGATCCCCATAACCTGGGGGCTTGTCTGCGTAGTGCCGATGCTGCCGGTGTCCATGCGGTGATCGTCCCACGCGATCGCTCAGCTCAACTGAACGCAACGGCGAAGAAAGTGGCCTGCGGTGCGGCCGAGAACGTCCCACTGATCACCGTCACCAACCTGGCTCGTACCCTGCGTTTGCTGCAAGAGATGAATATCTGGATCGTGGGCACGGCGGGTGAAGCCGACCACACGCTGTATCAAAGCAAAATGACCGGCCCGATGGCGCTGGTGATGGGCGCGGAAGGTGAAGGTATGCGTCGTTTGACCCGTGAACATTGCGATGAATTGATCAGCATTCCGATGGCCGGTACGGTTTCCTCGTTGAACGTCTCGGTCGCGACCGGTGTCTGTCTGTTTGAAGCGGTGCGCCAGCGCAGCTGATGATTTAATAGGGGTGAATCCCGTCACCCCTACCTCTAATCTCCTATCTTGTGATCCCGCCTGCGGCAGAAATCCAGCTAATGACCATAATTACCCCTGAAGCGTTAATCAGGGAGCAAGCTCATGGTCTGGACTACGCATACCGTCTTTAACCAACCCAAGCCCTTGGGGAACAGCAACCTTTTCCTGTCCGATACGCCGCTGCGTGAAGCGTTGCAGCGCGAGTTGGCGGGTTGGGATAGCGATGTTCTGGCCTCGCTTGGGCAACAGTTAGGTACACAGGAGTCACTGGAGTTGGGGCGGCTGGCCAATACCAACCCACCGGAGTTGCTGCGCTATGACGCCACCGGGCAACGCCTGGACGACGTGCGCTTTCATCCTGCCTGGCACATCCTGATGCAGGGGTTGGTCGCTAACCGGGTGCATAACCTCCCGTGGCAGGAAGATGCCCGTATTGGCTCCTTGGTGGCCCGTGCCGCCCGCTTTGTGTTGCATGCTCAGGTGGAGGCCGGCACGCTCTGCCCAATCACCATGACCTTTGGTGCTATCCCACTGCTACAGCGTTCCCTGCCAAAAGAGTATCAATCCTGGTTATCCCCGTTACTTTCCGATCGTTATGATCCTCATCTGCTGCCCGGTGCGCAAAAGCGCGGGCTGTTGATCGGCATGGGGATGACGGAAAAGCAGGGCGGCTCGGACGTGCTGAGCAATACCACCACCGCCGCACCGCTCGCTAGTCGAGGCAATGGAGAGGCCTATCGCCTGGTGGGCCATAAATGGTTCTTTTCGGTGCCGCAAAGCGATGCCCATCTGATATTGGCACAGGCGGAGGGAGGGCTTTCCTGTTTCTTCCTGCCTCGGCTCCTGCCTGACGGCACGCGCAATGCCATCCGCCTGGAGAGGCTTAAAGACAAGCTGGGCAACCGTTCCAATGCCAGTAGCGAAGCCGAGTTTCAGGACGCAACGGCCTGGTTACTGGGTGATGAAGGGGATGGCGTCAGGCAAATCCTCAAGATGGGGGGGATGACCCGTTTCGATTGCGCTTTGGGTAGCCATGGGCTGATGCGCCGCGGCCTTTCGGTGGCGCTGTACCATGCTCTGCAACGGCAGGCGTTTGGTAAATGCCTTATTGAACAGCCGTTGATGCGGCAGGTATTGGCCCGTATGGCATTACGGCTTGAGGGGCATACCGCTTTGCTGCTCCGTTTGGCACGAGCCTGGGAAAGCCGGGGAGATGAAGGCGAAGTGGTCTACAGCCGCTTACTGACCCCGGCGGCAAAATACAGTATCTGTCATCAAGGTGCGCCATTTATCGGAGAAGCCATGGAAGTGCTGGGAGGGATCGGCTATTGCGAAGACAGCGAGCTGCCGCGTCTGTATCGAGAAGCACCGGTAAACAGCATTTGGGAAGGCTCGGGCAACATCATGTGCCTGGACGTGATGCGCAGCCTGCATAAGTTGCCTGGTGCGTTGGAGTTGCTGCAGCAGGAACTGTTGCCGGTGCGTGGGCAGAATCGGTTGTTCGATCGCGCCTGGCGGCAATGGCAACAGCGTATGCGCCAGCCGCGTGAAGAAATGGGGCGCTTGTTAGCCCAGCAGTTATTCGATCTGTGCTGTGCCGCCCAACTGCTGCAGCATGCCAGCCCGCCAATTGGGGAAGCCTGGTGCCACTTAACACTGGATTATCGTGGAGATAGAGTGCTGCCTGAGAGCGTGTGTGACACCTTGCTTAACCGGGCAATCGGTGCTTAATTCCGCCCCCTCCAGGTGAGAGGCATATCACGGCTACCGATAAAGTATCGCCTGTGAATACCACTGGCCCGGCACGATGGTTTCGCTGTTCATGATGATCATGTAATAGCGTGCCCCGCTGGCGTTAGCTTTGCGCTGGATCTCGGCTTCCACGTTCATCGGGCTGCCATGCACCAGCGCGCTGATCGTTCCCATCTTCTCCAACTCGGTGGTTTGGGCACGAGTGATCTCCTGTGCCTGAGCGGTAGGCGGCGGTGGGGGCTTGGGCGTGGTTTTAAATACGCTGCATCCAGACAGCAAGCTAAACAGTAATAGGGTGATCAAGGGACGAGAAAGAGTCATGGCTGGCCTCATTACTATTTAGCATAGAGTAGAATGGGTTGAACTAAGGTTTCGGGCCGATTTTTGCCATCATAGTGAAGATTAGCCACAGGGGGAATACATGATCGAGATCCATGATGAGCGGGTGGGTGACATTGCGGTGATCCATGCGGTACCGGCCGGGCGCTACGAGCAGCCGTTACCCACGATCTTTTTCTATCACGGCTATACCTCATCGAAAGAGGTGTACGCCTATTTTGCCTATGCGCTGGCCAAGGTCGGTTTCCGGGTGGTGCTGCCCGATTGTGCGATGCACGGTGAGCGGTTTGATGGTGATGAAGCACGGCGGCTGGCGCATTTCTGGGAAATCCTCAAAAGTAACGTCGATGAGTTACCTGCACTCAAAACGCACTTTGAGCAGCGTTGGCTAATTGCCGGGGATCGCATTGGCGTAGCGGGCGCTTCTATGGGGGGGATGACCACTTTGGGGGCCTTTACCCGTTATCCTTGGGTGAAAGCGGCCGCCAGCCTGATGGGATCGGGCTACTTTACCTCTCTGGCGCAGACGCTGTATCCGCCATTGGATGCGCAGGGCCAGCCGCTGGATCCGTCCGCGCTCAAGGCACGTCTTGCGCCCTTGGTCTCTTACGAGGTTGAACAGCATTGGGAGAGTTTTGCCGGGCGGCCGTTGCTGTTATGGCATGGTGAAACCGATGATGTGGTGCCAGCGGAGCAGAGTGAGCGCTTGGCCGGTGAGTTACGCCAGCGCGGCCTGGATCGGAGGTTGACCTATCTCACTGAAGCGGAAGTACGCCATCGCATTACTCCTGGCGCGTTGAACGCTACCGCTGCCTTTTTCCGGGATTCACTGTAAAAAGCCCCCGAGGGAGGGGGCAAGGCATGGCTGTTACTGATTGACCGCCTCTTGGTGCGGCTGGGTTCCCTGGTGCTGCATTTTCGGTTAGCGATAAAGCTCGGCGCTGACGTGGATAGACGCGGTGCTGCCTGGCTCATGTAGCGCAACAATCCGGTAAGCGCTGGCGCCGCGTTGATCGGCAATCTTGTTGATTTGTGATGTCGCGTCATCGGGCGAAACCACTTCCTGAGTCAGGCTGACGAAGCCAATACTTTGCCGTTCTGCGGCCTGGTGTGCGGTGATTTCAGTGGCGGCCATGGCGTTGGCGGAAAGCAGCAACGCGATAGCGGTGGCGATGGTGATACGTTTCATAGGTGCCTCTCTTAACTCTTTGCTACAGCGGCGTGTCACTTGGCCCGCCCCCGATATACTGCCCATTAAGCAAAAAGTTATTTATCAGTATTGAATAACTGCAACCCTTTATCGCTGCGCTTTCTGCGGCGGATAATTTAACTTTAGTCCGATAGTCAGGATTAAAAAGGGGGAGATTTTGATGGCCTTATTCAAAAAAAATGATAATGATTTCCAGTGGGCAGATGATTTCGTTGAAGGATTTTTAAAACCTAGGGATCGGCATACATCGCTTTCTCTGCCAGCAAATCGTGCTATTTCTCGTGGCCTTACGTATAAACCTCAATAAATCCTACTCAGTCCTTGAGTTCCCCCCCTTGCGCCGGTATGATTACGCGTCATTTTTCAGCCGCACACATACACACGTTCCTTGCTTCCATGGGCCGCGGTTGACCCTGACAGGAGGCTGAATAATCCGTAAGGAGCAATTCGATGCGTCATTACGAAATCGTTTTTATGGTCCATCCTGACCAAAGCGAACAGGTTCCGGGCATGATCGAGCGTTACAGTGCTACCATCACTAACGCGCAAGGTCAGATTCACCGTCTGGAAGACTGGGGCCGCCGTCAACTGGCTTACCCGATCAATAAACTGCACAAAGCCCACTACGTTCTGCTGAACGTTGAAGCTCCGCAGGAAGCGATCGATGAGCTGGAAACTAACTTCCGCTTCAACGACGCCGTTATCCGTAGCATGGTTATGCGCGTTAAGCACGCGGTAACTGAAGCATCTCCGATGGTTAAAGCGAAAGACGAACGTCGTGGCGATCGCCGCGAAGACTTCGCTAACGAAACCGCAGATGATGCAGATGCTGGGGATTCTGAAGAGTAATTGCTGTCGTGACGGCTAATCGTCTGGTGTTGTCTGGCACAGTGTGCAAGACGCCGGTGCGAAAAGTGAGTCCTTCCGGAATACCCCACTGCCAGTTTGTGCTTGAGCACCGATCGTCGCAGATGGAAGCCGGATTCAGCAGGCAAGCATGGTGCCGAATGCCCGTGGTTGTCAGCGGACAACAGTCACAAGCTTTAACTCAAAGATTAACGGTCGGCAGTCAGGTTACCGTTCAAGGCTTCGTTAGCTGCCATCAAGGGCGCAACGGGCTGAACAAATTGGTCCTGCATGCCGAGCAGATTGAATTGATAGATTCTGGAGACTAGCCAAATGGCACGTTATTTCCGTCGTCGCAAGTTCTGCCGTTTCACCGCGGAAGGCGTTCAAGAGATTGACTATAAAGACATCGCTACGCTGAAAAACTACATCACTGAAAGTGGTAAAATTGTCCCGAGCCGTATCACCGGTACTCGTGCAAAATATCAGCGCCAGCTGGCCCGTGCTATCAAGCGCGCGCGCTACCTGTCTTTGTTGCCGTACACTGATCGTCATCAGTAATCGGCCACTGTCCATTAACGACTTTGAGAGGATAAGGTAATGCAAGTTATTCTGCTTGATAAAGTAGCAAACCTGGGCAGCCTGGGTGATCAGGTTAACGTTAAAGCGGGTTATGCCCGTAACTTCCTGGTACCACAGGGCAAAGCTGTTCCTGCTACCAAGAAAAACGTAGAGTTCTTCGAAGCACGCCGTGCTGAACTGGAAGCCAAACTGGCTGACGTTCTGGCTGCTGCTGAAGCTCGCGCAACCAAGATCAACGAACTGGGTTCAGTCACCATCGCGTCTAAATCAGGCGACGAAGGTAAACTGTTCGGCTCTATCGGCACCCGCGACATCGCTGACGCAGTTACTGCGGCAGGCGTTGAAGTTGCCAAGAGCGAAGTTCGTCTGCCGAACGGCGTTCTGCGTACCACTGGTGAGCACGAAGTGCACTTCCAGGTACACAGCGACGTGTTCGCACAGCTGAATGTAGTTGTGGTTGCTGAAGCTTAATCGGCTTTAGTACACCAAGTTAAAACGCCAGCCTAGTGCTGGCGTTTTGCTTTTCAGCGCCGGGTAAAACGCGCTACTCTGAGGCCATCTGTTGGCAAGGAGAGGCGAAAATGGCAGAAATTATCTTGCAGCGAGTCTACGATTTCAGCGGCCCGGCACCGGAGCACTGCTATCTGACCGACCGGCTATGGCCGCGCGGTGTGAGCAAGGAGAGATTGCAGGGCGTCATCTGGCTCAAGCAGGTAGCACCGGATACGGCGTTACGCCAGTGGTTTCATCAGCATACCGACCAGTGGGATGAGTTTGTTGCGCTTTATCGCCAACAACTGGTCGCCAATGAGGCCTGGCAGCCGCTGGTGGCGTTGTTAAAGCAAGGTGAGCCGTTGACCCTGCTGTATGGCAGCAAGGACACACAGCACAACCAGGGGGTTGTACTGCGTGATTTTCTGCTGGATCAGCTTAAAGATTAGCGAACGCGCAGGTAGCTGCCATCGCTCTGGCGGCGGAACAGGGCTTCACTGTTATCCACGGTGGTGACTGAGAGCGCGGTGATCACGCCGTTAGCATTACGTTCGATCCGCACTTCTTGCCCGGCCTTCAGATTGCTGAGCGGCTTATCGTTCCCCTCAACCCGCGCCATGGCAAACACCTCGTTCACCGGCAGGTTGTTGTCACGGAATAGCTGCGCCAGAGTTTGGCCAGCCTGGATCTGATAGCGCTGCCAGTTATCGCTTTCGCCTGTCGTTTGCTGGCTATCGTTTTGCAACTGAGCCTGCAAAGGGATCTGGTTTTCCTGGCTGGTGACCGGGAACGGACGCGCGTTATCGTCGGAATACGGCCAAAGCAGCGACAGCAGCAGGATAGCACCAAAAATAATCACCCAACGGCGGTGAAAATAGGGTAGCGGTTCCATCCAGTGGAGGCTGTCCGGCAGGTGCCATATTTTCAGCAGCAATGCTTTCAGCCTTTGCCCCTTACCGCTCTGTTGTGGCGGTGGTGAGTCCGGCTCATCGGTGGTTGCTGGCGTTTCCGGGCCAGGCTTCAGGCGCTGGCTCAGGTTCAGCCAGGTGCGCAGCAATGGCTGGTAAACACGGGTGGTTTTCCTTCTCCTGGGCGCGATTCTGCCCATGGTGACCTCTCTTCAACTGCGTAAATTTGTCACTTTACAAAAAGTGTATCGCTGACCCCAGTATACCCTATGGTTTCAAACCACAGTGCACTTGTGCACCTTTAGGGCCGAATAGTCTCTGTACTGCGCCACTTCGATGCCAGCCTTGAGCCATACCGGGTCTATATCGCTAACTGTTTGAAGCGATTGGTAGCCGAGAGAATAATGACACCAAACGTTAACAGCAGGTTATTGTTTCTTTTTCTACGACAAAAGTCATCATTCTCCACACAAGATTTTACCCGGCTTTGCCGCGCTGTTATGCTGCGCTTTCGACTTTTTACAGACTAAAGGAAAACCCCATGACAACCCCTTCTTTTGATAGCGTTGAAGCGCAAGCAAGTTACGGGATTGGTTTACAGGTCGGTCAGCAACTGCAAGAGTCCGGTCTGCAAGGTTTACAACCAGAAGCTCTGCTGGCTGGCCTGCGTGACGCGCTGGAAGGGAATGCCCCGGCGGTTCCGGTAGATGTGGTTCATCGTGCGCTGCGCGAAATCCACGAACGTGCGGATGCTGTACGCCTTGAGCGCCAGCAGGCGATGGCCGTTGAAGGCCAGAAGTTCCTGGAAGATAACGCCAAGCGTGATGAAGTGACGCTGACCGAGTCTGGCCTGCAGTTCTCCGTGCTGGAGCAGGGCAATGGCCCAATCCCATCTCGTCAGGATCGCGTGCGTGTGCATTACACCGGCCGCCTGATCAACGGTGATGTGTTCGATAGCTCCGTTGAACGTGGTCAACCTGCCGAGTTCCCGGTCAGCGGCGTGATCCCAGGCTGGATCGAAGCCCTGACGCTGATGCCGGTTGGCTCCAAGTGGCAGCTATATATCCCTCACAACCTGGCCTATGGCGAGCGTGGTGCAGGCGCATCCATCCCGCCATTCAGCGCGCTGGTGTTTGACGTTGAGTTGCTCGAAATTCTGTAATCCGCGTTATGTTCCCTCTCCCTTTGGGAGAGGGTTAGGGTGAGGGGGCTATTTGCCGCTCAGTGCGCGTGGGAACAGCAGGTTGTTCTCCAGATGGATATGCTCCATCAGATCGCTGATAAACGTATTGATACCGTTGTACAGCGCCTGCCAGGTATTGCAGGCCCCTTCCGGTGGCGTGACGTTGTTGGTGAGGAATTTCACCACTTCCAACTGTTCGCCAGCCTCATCATGTTCATGCTCCATCACCGAAATCGGCCCTGCCGCCTGTTGCCCCATGCCCTGTTTAATCAGCGGAAACAGGATCTGTTCCTCCTTCATCATGTGATTTTCCAGATCGAGCCGGATCAGGTTTAGCTGCTTGGCCAGCCCGCGTGGGCAGGTGGGCTTGTCGCCGTGGACGCGTTCAACCTTTTCCGCCATCAATACCAGTTCTGACAGCTGTTCACGATGGCGTTGGTGGAAGCGTGGCAGGATGTAATCGATGATCTCAGCCAGCGGAGCCAGGCGCCAATCGCGGGTATCCACGGGGTCTGCCGCCAGCGCGGCCAGCTCACTTTCCAACTTATCCAGATCCAGTTCTTTGCGGCTGGCAGCGCGCTCCAGGGTTTGTTTCCCCCCACAGCAGAAGTCCAAATCGTAGTCGCGGAACAGCTTGCTGGCTCGTGGGATTGCGATGGCGAGTGCGCCAAGGGATTGGTTACGGTAATCCATGATGATGCCCCTTTAAAGGAAGAAATCTATAACATGTATTTTAAATGCAATTTAAAGGGTGCGCCATGGTTAAAAAGGGGTAGAACCAAAAAGGCGCGCCGTAACGCGCCTAACGCTCAATTACTTGGCTTGTAGGTCGATCTTATACAACTCAAAGCCGATACTGTCGTTACCCACTGACTTCATCGGGTACTGCGCGTTATCTTTAATAAATGCACCAGCCTTGTCGCTAGGGGAGGTCTCAAAGCGGATATCCAACGGCTGCGTGCTGTGGAAGTTGGCCAAACGCCAGTTATTGTCCGCCTGTGGATGCACCGCACCGTGCTTCAGGGTTTCTTCGCTGATGTAGGCCGCCAATACCGCGCGGTTCTCATCCGGTGAAGCAAAGGCAATATGCTTATCGCCCGTTCCGGCAAACTTGCCTCCGTAGGCGCGGTAGTTGTTGGTCGCAACAAGGAACTGGGCGTCAGGATCGATCGGCTTGCCTTTGAAGGTCAGCTGCTTGATACGCTCCGCCTGGCCATTGATCAGCGTACACTCTCCGTCGTAACGTGCCGGTTGGCTGACGTCGATCTGATAATTGACGCCGTCGATCACGTCGAAATTATAGGTGCGGAAACCGTCCCAATTGATCAGCCCCTGCGGTTTGCTGCTGTTAACGTCAATTTGGTTGAACTGCCCGGCGGAGCATTCCAGCCACTCTTTGACTTCCTTACCGCTGGCTTTGACCACCACCAAGGTATTGGGATAGAGATAGAGATCGGCGGCATTGCGGAAGGTGAGCTGGCCTTTTTCCACCTCGACAAAGCTGGCGGGATCGTTCTTGCGTCCACCCACTTTGAACGGTGCAGCAGCGGCCAATACCGGCAGATCGGCCAGATCCGGATCGCCTTGAATATAACGCTCAACGTAGGCTCTTTGCGCATTGTTGACGATCTGCACGGTAGGGTCGTCCTGGATCAGGGCCAGATAGCTGTACATATTGCCGTCGGACTTGCCGATAGGCTTGCTGACGAACTCACGCGTTCCGTTATGATCTTCCTCTAACACCTTGACCAGCGCGGGATCTTCCGCTGCCAACGAACGCTTGTTCTCTTTGTCATAAACCGGTCTGGCCTGCGCCTTCGCTGCGGTAACCTTCCAATTTCCCCCATCGTTGTTCAATTGCAGATCAACGATGCCGAGATGATCGCCCCATTGGCCGGGCATCACCGCAGGTATGCCGTTCAGCAGGCCTTTATCGATATCCGCGCCTTTGATATTGGCGAAGTCCTTGCTGGGGAACACTGCGTGCGCATGGCCGAACATGATGGCGTCGATGCCTGGAACCTGGCTGAGGTAGTACACCGAGTTTTCCGCCATGGCCTTATAGGGGTCGCTGGAAAGGCCAGAGTGAGGGATCGCGACGACCAGATCGGCCCCTTGTTTGCGCATTTCCGGTACGTAGCGTTTGGCGGTTTCGGTGATGTCGTTTACGGTTACTTTCCCCTGCAGGTTGGCTTTGTCCCACACCAGGATCTGCGGCGGCACAAAGCCGATATAGCCGATACGTAAAGTATGAGCTTTGCCATCACGGTCTTTTACCGGGGTATCGACAATAATGTAGGGAGTGAACAACGGTTTTTGCGTGGTGGCATCAATAACGTTGGCGTTGACGTAGGGGAATTTGGCACCCGCCAGGGCATTCTTCAGATAGTCGAGCCCGTAGTTGAACTCGTGGTTACCGATATTGCCCACCACATAATCCAGGGTATTCATCGCCTTGTAGACCGGGTGCATGTCGCCGGGTTTCAAGCCCTTGGCAGCCATATAGTCAGCCATTGGGCTACCCTGGATGATGTCACCGTTATCGACCAGTACGCTGTTGGCCACCTGCTGGCGAGCGTGTTGGATCAGGCTGGCGGTACGCACCAGGCCGAATTTATCGGTGGGCTTATCCTTGTAATAGTCGAAGTCCATCATATTGCCGTGCAGGTCGCTGGTTTCCAGCACGCGCAGGTCAACTGTGGCTGCCTGCGTTGAGGCGCAGACCAGCAGGGCCAGGGCAGATAGTCCCAAAGGGCGCTTGATCATGGTTATCTCCATTGGATTATTCTTCGAGGGGTATCTCAAAGGGGTATGTAATTACCACTACCTCTCTCAGCAAACTGTGAAGTCTGGCATAAATTGGCCGAATGTAACCTACCGATATGCAAAGTTGTGACAGAGAAGACTTGAATAAATACCGCAGCTTAGCGAGTTGAGATGGATATTCCGCCAAAAAAAAACTAGGCTGCAAGCTATAGAAAGGGGAAATGTCCCACGCAACTGAATGTCTGAGGTGCACTATGTTGGAGCAGATTTGCCAGCTGTCCCGCGAGGCGGGTACGGCGATCATGGCGGTATATCATGGTGAACAACCGCTTGATGTGGCACAGAAAAAAGATGATTCACCGGTGACCGCCGCGGATTTGGCCGCGCACCATATTATCAAACGAGGTCTGGCGGCACTGACGCCGGAGATCCCACTGCTGTCAGAGGAAGACCCTCCCGCCTGGGAAATCCGCCGCAACTGGACGCGTTACTGGCTGGTCGATCCGCTGGACGGTACCAAAGAGTTTTTAAACCGTAACGGTGAGTTCACGGTCAATATCGCGTTGATCGAAGAGGGTGAGGCGGTAATGGGCGTGGTCTATGCCCCGGCGATGGACGTGCTGTATCTGGCCGAACGCGGCAAGGCCTGGAAGGAAGAAGGGGGCCGACGTCGTGAGATTAGCGTCAGTAATGCCGAGCTACCTTTGGTGGTGGTCAGCCGCTCACATAGCGATGAGGAATTACAGGATTACCTGCAACAGTTGGGCGAACACCAAACCATCTCGGTGGGGTCATCACTGAAGTTCTGCCTGGTGGCGGAAGGGCGGGCGCAGCTTTACCCACGGTTTGGGCCAACCAATATCTGGGATACGGCGGCAGGGCACGCGGTAGCGGTAGCAGCCGGGGCTCAGATCCACGATTGGCAGGGCAAGCCGCTGTTATATACCCCGCGTGAGTCTTTCCTGAACCCTGGCTTTAGGGTTTCTCTGTTCTAGGCAGCGTCCCGCTCATTGCCGTGCGGGACGTCGTTTAAGCGCTATTTCAGCAATTGGTGCAGCATCTCCATCACCTGCTGCACCTCTTGCGGCGTCAGTGCGCCATCTTTGGCAAACTGGATCTTGCCTTCTTTATCGAGCACCACAATTGCCGAACCTTTTGGTTGCAGGTCCCAAGCTTTTTTGACGTTGCCATTACTGTCGACAATGAACTGTGACCAAGGGAACTCTTTCTTGCTGTCTTCAATACTGTTACGCACAAAGATGGCGGTACCGATGATGGCATCGTCGGTATTGACGATGGTCGTCGTTTGGTAACGATCGTGCGGTAGCTTGGCGGTCTTGATGGCTTCAATCAGCGGATCGTTGAGCTCTTTGGCCGAAGTGCGGCCAGCAATATGCTGCACCACTCGCACTTTTCCACCAAGCTGCGCGCTATTCCAACCTTTGTAGCTAAACTTATTATCAACATAGTCCAACTCGCCTTTATCGCTGACGCCAATCGGTGCCACGCGCTGGTGGAGTTGAAGGTTGTGAGCAGAGGCCAACATCGGGGCCAACAGCAGCGATATTATCAGCATGCTATTTTTCATGCGTTCTCCTGCAGAGGGAAATAAGTCTCAATATGACTCAAGGTGATTAAAGCATAGGTGCTCATCCGAGGTCTGTCCTGTTAACCGGATCGCAGTTTTTCCTTCTGGGGGTAATCACGCGGTTTTTGAATGGATATACTGCAAAGGTTATAAATAGGTATACACAATTCTGTCAGTAAGTGTAAATCCAGGATAGAAATCCAGGCGGAGTTGAACGAAATGGTCTTTACTCAGTCTACTAGAAAGCAATCAAGTTGCGCTCCAAATGTCGAGGTGGCCACTTTGGCCGCTCGCTGAGCGCATGGATCCAACGGGAGGAGAGTAACAACTATGAGAATCTTCCAGCGTTATAACCCACTGAAAGTGGCTACGTATGTAAAAACCCTGTTCCGGGGGCGGCTGTACATCAAGGATGTGGGGGCGTTCGAATTCGACAAGGGGAAAATCCTGTTGCCGAAGGTTCGTGACAAGCGCCACTTCAACGTGATGTCCGAGGTCAACCGGCAGGTGTTGTTGCTACAGGCCGAAATGGGCTAAAGCGCAATCTATGGAGTACCCTGCAAAGAAAAGTAACTGCGGCCCCGAAGGGGCCGCTAATGTTTATGCCTGAGGTGTTTCGTCGGGGGCTTTTGGTAGCACCGTGATCGGTTTGTCGACCAGCCTGGTGACCAATAGCTGATCAATTTTGTAGCTGTCGATATCGACCACTTCAAACTTGTAGCCGGCATATTTCACAAAGTCGGTGCGTTTCGGGATTTTGCGCAGCATGTACATCATGAAGCCGCCGATGGTTTCATAGTTGCCAGCCTGTGGGAACTCATCGATATGCAGCACACGCATCACGTCTTCGATTGGCGTCCCGCCTTCAATCAGCCACGAGTTCTCATCACGCGTCACGATCTGCTCTTCCTGACCTTGGCCTACCAGGTCACCCATCAGCGTGGTCATCACATCGTTCAGCGTAATAATCCCGACCACCAAAGCATATTCATTGAGGATCACCGCAAAGTCTTCACCGGCGGTTTTAAAGCTTTCCAGCGCTTCTGACAGGGTCAAGGTATCTGGCACGATCAGCGCCGAGCGGATCTGCACGCCGCTGCTCAGTACCAGGCTCTGGTTGCCTAAAACGCGGTTCAGCAGGTCTTTAGAGTCAACATAGCCAACGACCTGATCGATATGGCCGTCGCACACCAGGAACTTGGAATGCGGATGAGTGGAGATCTTTTCTTTAATACTGTCTTCGCTTTCGCGCAGGTCGAAGTAAATCACGCTTTCGCGGGACGTCATCGAAGAGGGCACGGTGCGCGATTCCAACTCGAAGACGTTTTCAATCAGCTCATGTTCCTGTTTGCGCAGTACCCCGGCCAGCGCGCCGGCTTCCACCACCGCGTAAATATCTTCGGAGGTGATGTCGTCTTTACGCATCATCGGCAGTTTGAACATGCGGAAAATCAGGTTGGCCATGCCGTTGAAGAACCAGACCAGCGGGCGGAACAGCATGATCGAGAAACGCATCGGGTTGATGATCCGGACGGCAACCGTCTCTGGTGCAATCATACCGATGCGCTTCGGCGTTAAATCCGCGAACAGGATGAACATACTGGTCACCAGCACGAACGAGCACATAAAGCTGATTTGCTCGGAAAGTTCGGGTGACAGGAAGCGGTCGAAAAGCACTTTGAAGCTGGGGGAGAAGGCTGCATCGCCGACGATACCGCCGAGGATGGCCACGGCGTTGAGGCCGATTTGCACCACGGTAAAGAAGATACCTGGGGTTTCCTGCAGCTTTAGGACTCTGGCGGCATTGATGTTGCCTTCGTCAGCCATCAGTTTGAGTTTGATCTTGCGTGACGCGGCCAGAGAGATTTCTGAAAGCGAGAAAAACGCACTCACTGCGATCAGAAAAAGAATCAGTAAAATACTGTTTAACATAGTCTATCCATTCGTACCGACGGGATGTCGGCGATCTTTCGGAGGGGTAATACCGTTTAATAAAGGTGGATCCAAGGGCCGTTATATCACGCGCCCACAAAAGCGGGCCGCAAACGCGGCCCAACACAGTATAGCAGTTGCCCCGTGAGGGCCGCCAGTGGTTAAAAATTAACAGCTTAACCCTGTGGAGGCAGGCACACCCCAATGCCGCCCAGGCCACAATAGCCGCCCGGATTCTTATGCAGGTATTGCTGGTGGTCATCTTCTGCATAGTAGAAAGGCAGTGCCGGTGCGATTTCGGTGGTGATGGTGCGCTGATCGCCAGCTTTATCCATTGCCTGCTGGAAAGCTTGCAGGCTTTGCTCCGCTTCGGCCTGTTGTTCTGCATCCAGGTAGTAAATAGCAGAGCGGTATTGGGTGCCGATATCTCCGCCCTGACGCATGCCCTGCGCAGGATCGTGGTTTTCCCAGAATACCTGTAACAACTTGCGGTAGCTGATGACCTGCGGGTCAAACACTACGCGTACTACTTCGGCATGACCAGTCTGGCCGCTGCATACCTCGCGATAGGTTGGATTTGGCGTATAGCCACCGCTATAGCCTGCGGCAGTGCTATAAATCCCCGGCTGCTGCCAAAACAGGCGTTCAACGCCCCAAAAGCAGCCCATGCCAAAGATGGCCGTTGCCATCCCCTCGGGCACCAAGGTCATGGAATGGCCGGTCACCTCGTTAAGCGTAGCGACGGGCATCGGCGTAGTACGGCCAGGAAGCGCACTCGCCTTATCGATGTTTTGAGACTTATCAAAAGATTGCACCACGTTTGACTCCTGTTGCCATAATAAGAATTAGCCTAATAGGAACGCGTGTCAGTTGTAACTGGCCGCTTCTTTGCCCACAATAAGCCCTATCTAAGGTTTATGTATCAGCTTAACGCAGTATTTTGAGCGCCAAAAGCTAAGAATGCGTCTTGTTTTCGGTAACGGTCGATGCCGTATGGGCAACGTCTGGGATCTAAAGGTAAGGGGGGCAGTCTGATAGCACTGCCCCAGCACCAGAGCAAAGGTACTGACAGGATAGAAAATCAATTAAGGAGCACCAGTGCCACGATATCGTGTCCTTTGCGTGTTATGTGCGCTATTCGTTATGCCGTCGGTGTTAGCGGCGAATGTGCGGCTGCAGGTTGACGGCCTGAGTGGGGATTTGGAGCGCAACGTTCGTGTGCGCCTTTCAGCGATCACGCCGGAAGAGGTCAATGCCGAGGGGCGTTTTCGCGCTCGGGTGGACGCTGCCATCCGCCTGGGGCTGCGGCCGTTGGGCTATTATCAGCCTACGATTGAATTTACCTTTGATGATAACCCGAAGCTTTCGCGGCCGGTATTGATCGCCAAGGTCGATCCGGGTGAACCGGTGCGTATTGCAGGTGTGGATATCCAACTGCAAGGCGGGGCCAGAACCGACGAAGATTACCTGAATCTGGTCAGAACCGATCGGCCAACGATTGGTGAGATCCTCAACCATGGCCAGTTCGACAGTTTTAAAAGTTCGCTGACCAACCTGGCGCTGCGTAAAGGCTATTTTGATGCTCAAATGCTCAAGAGCCAGCTTGGCGTGGCGGAAGAGTTGCATAAGGCATTCTGGGACATAGATTTCGACAGCGGTGAGCGCTATCACTTCGGCAAAGTGATTTTCAAGGGCTCGCAAATCCGCGAGGACTATCTGCAAAACTTGGTGCCCTTCCATCAGGGAGATTATTACAGTTCGAACGATCTTGCCGAACTTAACCGCCGTTTATCCGCCACCAACTGGTTCAACTCGGTGGTGGTGTCCCCAGACTTTACCGACTCGAAAGAGAGCAAGATCCTGCCGTTAGATGCGGTGGTGACGCCACGTAGCAGCAATATCGTGGAGCTAGGCGGTGGTTTTTCTACCGACATTGGTCCACGGGTGCTAGGAACCTGGAGAAAGCCCTGGCTGAACGATCGCGGCCATAGCCTGATAACCGCCGCCAGTATCTCTCAGCCGGAGCAGCAGCTGGATCTGACCTATAGAATCCCATTGCTGCGCAACCCACTAGAACAGTTTTACCTGTTACAGGGCGGTTTCAAACGTACCGATCTGAACGACACTCAATCTGACAGTACCAAGGTCGTGGCTTCGCGTAACTGGGATCTCTCCAGCGGCTGGCAGCATGCGGTGAACCTCAGTTGGCGTCTGGACCACTTTACCCAGGGTTCCGTCACCAATACCACCATGCTGCTTTATCCTGGGGTGACCGTGAATCGAACCCGTTCACGGGGAGGCCTGATGCCCGTGTGGGGCGACAGCCAGCGCTATTCCATCGACGTTTCGGATACTACCTGGGGCTCCGGGGTGGACTTTGCGCTATTGCAGGCACAAAACGTCTGGATCCGTAGTTTGGGGGAGAAAAACCGCTTTGTGGTCCGTGGTCAGGTTGGCTGGATCGAAACCAACGATTTTGACAAAGTGCCGCCGGATTTGCGCTTCTTCGCCGGTGGCGATCGCAGTATCCGTGGTTATAAATTCCAGAGCATTTCCCCGCGTGGAGATGATGGCAAGCTGACCGGTGCCTCTAAAATGGTGACGGGTTCGCTGGAGTACCAATATAACGTCACTGGCCGCTGGTGGGGGGCGATGTTTGTGGATTCCGGGCAGGCGGTCAATAAATTCTCAGACAGCAATTTCAAGACCGGTGCGGGCGTTGGCGTGCGCTGGCAATCGCCGGTAGGGCCGGTGAAACTGGATATCGCCGCGCCGGTTGGGGATCAAGAAACCCACGGCCTACAGTTTTATATCGGTTTGGGGCCTGAACTATGAGCCTGATAAAAAAGATTTGTCTGGGATTTTTGATCCTGCTGTTGCTGCTGATCGGCACGTTGGCGTTTCTGCTTGGCACCACGACCGGCTTGCATATGGTGATCAACGGGGCTGCCCGCTGGGTACCTGGGTTGGAAATTGCGGCGGTCAGTGGTGGCTGGCGCGATCTGACCCTGAAAGGCGTGAAGTATCAGATGCCGGGTGTGGCAGTTAACGCCGGGCAGTTCCATCTCTCGCTCGATCTCTCCTGCTTTAAACGCAGTTCATTGTGCGTCAATGCGCTGACCGCTCAGGATGTTGATGTGGTGGTGAAAACCGCCGAAATGACGCCTTCTGCGCCGGTTGAGGAAAGCAACGAGCCGATCGGCGATCTCAGCACACCTTATCCTATTACCCTGCGCAAGCTGGCGTTGAATAACGTCAAGGTCACCGTGGACGATACGGCGATATCGCTGGGGGAATTCAGCACTGGCGCACAGTGGCAGGAACGTGCGTTGACGTTGATGCCAACTACGGTCCGCGCTTTGCTGGTCGCGTTGCCAAAAACGCCGGTCAATCCTTTGCCGGAAGCGCTGCAACCCGCCGCGGAGAAAGTGGCAGACAAGGTAGCAGAGAAAACGACGGTTGCGCCAGCATTGGTGCCACCGCCAGCGGAAGAGAAACCGTTGGGTGAAACCCTGAAAGCGCTGTTTGCCAAACCGCTGCTGCCGGACCTGCCAGAAATTCGCCTGCCGTTGGATATTAGCGTTGAGGAAATCAACGGCGAGCAGCTACATCTGACCGGGGACACTGAGGTGTCGATCACCCGCTTGCAGCTGCAGGCCAGCACCAAAGATCAGCATATTCAGCTGGATCGCTTTGACGTGAGATCGCCGCAGGGCATGCTTTTCGCCAAAGGGCAGGCAACGCTGACCGGCAATTGGCCGGTGGAAATGGTGGCCAACAGCACGCTGAATATCGATCCGCTGAAAGGCGAGAAGGTGAAGCTGAATGTGTCTGGTGGGCTGCGTGAAGAGCTGAAAGTAGCGCTTAACCTGTCTGGCCCCGTTGGTGCGCAGCTGGATGTGCAAACCCAGTTGGCAGAGGCGGGTTTACCCTTGGCGCTGACGCTGCAAAGCAAACAGCTGAAATGGCCGCTGACCGGCGAGGCACAGTATCAGGTTAATGATTTCCGCCTGCGCTTTAACGGCAAGGCCGCGGATTATGCGCTCTCTACCCGCGCCAATTTCAAAGGCCAGGATTTGCCACCGGCAGTGCTACAGCTGGATGGTAAAGGTAATCTTGAACAGTTCAGACTCGAGCGCCTACGGTTGGTTGCGCTGGAGGGGAATACCGATCTGACGGCGCTGGTGGACTGGAGTAAAGCGATCAGCTGGACGTCGCAACTGACGCTGTCGGGCATTAATACCGCCAAGCAATGGCCGGAATGGCCAGCGCGCTTGGAAGGGAAAATCACCACCCGTGGCAGCCTGCACGGCGGCAGTTGGCAATTACAGGTGCCGGTGTTGCAGCTCGACGGCAATGTGAAACAAAACAAGGTATCGGCGCGCGGTTCCCTGCGTGGCAATGCGGCCGGGCAATGGACGATCCCGGGCATCGATCTGGCGTTGGGGCGCAATACGCTCAACGTTAAAGGCCAGTTGGATGAGAAAAGCTGGGTGCTGGATGCCAATGTTGATGCAGCGCATCTCGACGGTGCTTTACCAGGCCTTGCTGGGAATGTCCGCGGGCAGTTGAAGCTGCGCGGGAATTTGCAGGCACCGCAGCTGTTGGCTGACCTGACCGCGACGGGCTTGCAATGGCAGGCGCTGCACATCAATCGGGTGAAGGTCAACGGCGATGTCCGTTCCAGCGATCAGATCCAGGGGCAGCTGGCGGTACGGGTTGAACAGCTCAAACAGGATGCGCTGCAGGTCAATCTGTTGACGTTGGATGCCAGAGGCAGCGAGCGCCAACATCGGCTGCAAGTGAATATCGACGGTAAGCCGGTTTCCGGGCAATTGGCCCTGGAGGGCAGCTTTGATCGTCAGCAACAGCGCTGGCGAGGCAACCTGAACAACACTCGTTTTGATACACCGGTGGGTGAATGGCGTCTTAGCCGTGCCATCGCGTTGGATTACCTGAATACGCAACAGAAGATCAGCGTAGGACCGCATTGCTGGGTGAACCCGAATGCCGAGCTGTGCGTACCTAGAACCATCGAGGCAGGGGCCAGCGGCCAGGCTAGCGTAGTACTCAACCGCTTCGATCTGGCAATGATCAAACCGTTCCTGGGGCCGGATACCGCCATGAACGGGGTCTTTACTGGCCGAGCTGACGTCAGTTGGCAACCGGGGGGCGCATTGCCACAGGCGAAGGTTTCCCTGGTGGGCAAGGGGGTGAAAGTGGTGCAGCAGGTGCAGGGTGCCGCATTGCCGATCGCCTTTGACACGCTAAACCTCAATGCTGGCCTGAACAATGGCCGGGCACAGGCAGACTGGCTGATCAAGCTGACCAATAACGGGCAGTTTAACGGTAACGTTCAGATCGCCGATCCGCAGGTACGTCGTACCATCAGCGGCAATGTCAATATCACCAATGTGTCGTTGGCGCTGCTTAACCCGATACTGACGCAGGGCGAGAAAGCCGCGGGGATGCTGAATGCCAACCTGCAATTAGGCGGCAATGCGCAGAACCCGCTGGTGTTTGGCCGTCTGGCGCTGGATAAGGTGGCGATCGTTGGCCACTGGATGCCGTTCGATATGACCGAAGGCCGCCTGGCGCTCAACTTCAACGGGATGACTTCGACCCTGGAAGGATTGCTGGCGACCACGCATGGGCAGCTCAATCTGTCTGGGGATGCCGACTGGCGGGATATCAATGCCTGGCGTGCACGTATTGCAGCCAAGGGCGATCGGCTGCGGGTGACCCTGCCGCCAATGGTCCGTATTGATGTTTCACCAGATGTGGTGTTCGAAGCCACACCGCAGCTGTTCTCACTCAACGGTAGCGTAGGTATCCCTTGGGCGCGCATCACGGTGCAGGAGCTACCAGAAAGCGCCGTCGGGGTTTCTCCTGATGAAGTGATGTTGAATAACCAGCTCAAGCCGATCCAACCGGCGACGGCAGGGATCCCAATCAACAGCAATCTGACGATCCGCGTGGGTAACGACGTGCGTCTGGATGCGTTCGGCCTGAAAGCCAGACTGCGTGGCGATCTGCGTGTGGCACAGGACCAGAATGGTCTGGGGGTGCATGGCCAGATTAATATTCCATCGGGGCGTTTCCATGCTTATGGCCAGGATCTGATCGTGCGTAAAGGCCAACTGCTCTTCTCTGGGCCACCGGATCAACCGCTGCTGAATATCGAGGCGATCCGTAATCCGGATGCTACGGAGAATGACGTGACCGCCGGTGTTCGCGTGACCGGCATGGCCGATGCCCCGAGGCTGGAAGTGTTCTCCGATCCGGCGATGTCTCAGCAAGAAGCGCTGTCCTACCTGCTGCGCGGTCAGGGATTAGGGGCTGGCGGCGCCGACGGCAACGCCATGACCTCAATGTTAATTGGTATGGGGGTTGCACAAAGTGGTCAACTTGTGGGTAAAATCGGCGAGGCGTTTGGCGTAAGTAATCTGGCCCTTGATACCGAGGGAGTTGGCGACAGCTCTCAGGTAGTGGTGAGCGGCTATGTCCTCCCTGGCTTACAAGTAAAATATGGGGTGGGGATCTTCGACTCATTGGCCACGCTGACGTTGCGATACCGCCTGATGCCTAGGTTGTATCTGGAAGCGGTGTCTGGTCTCGACCAGGCACTGGATGTGCTCTATCAGTTTGAGTTTTAGCTATGCGAATAATTGTCTACGGCAGTTTACGACGCAAACAGGGAAACAGCCATTGGATGACCAACGCCCAATGGTTGGGTGAACATGAGTTAGAAGGCTACCAGCTTTATAATCTGGGGCACTACCCGGCGGCGATCCCTGGAGAGGGCACGGTACACTGCGAAGTGTATCGTATTAACTCATCGATTCTGGCCGAGCTGGACGAGTTGAAAAGCAATACCAAAGACTACAAGCGCGAGCTGATCCGCACGCCTTATGGCAGTGCGTGGATCTACCTGTATAGACACAGCGTGGACGGTTTTCCGCGGATTGAAAGCGGTGACTGGCTCAAGCGTCTTGACGAAAAGCAGTAAAAAAAACACCGCTCATCTGGGCGGTGTTTTTTTATCAGTTCGGGCGAGAATTACTTCTTGGCGCGCTCGAAAGAGGCAACGATCTCAGCTTTGGCTGCGGCAGCGTCTGCCCAACCATCCACTTTTACCCATTTGCCTTTTTCCAGATCTTTGTAGTGTTCAAAGAAGTGGGTGATCTGCGCTTTCAGCAGTTCTGGCAGGTCGTTCACATCTTTAATGTGATCGTACTCTTTGGTCAGTTTGCTGTGCGGTACGGCAACCAGTTTCGCATCTTCACCGGCTTCGTCGGTCATTTTCAGCACGCCAACTGGGCGGCAGCGGATCACTGAGCCTGGTTGCAGTGGGTATGGAGTTGGCACCAACACGTCTACCGGGTCACCATCCAGTGACAGGGTGTGGTTGATGTAACCGTAGTTGCACGGATAGAACATCGCCGTAGACATGAAACGGTCAACGAACAGCGAGCCGGTTTCCTTGTCGATTTCGTATTTGATTGGATCGGCGTTAGCCGGGATTTCGATAACTACGTAGATGTCTTCTGGCAGGTCTTTGCCAGCAGGGACCAGGTTCAAGCTCATGTCGGTTTCCTTTAATCAAACCAGAAATGGAGTGGCGGCTATTATAGCCAAAACGTCCTCAAAGTACTCCCATTTTTCGGGGCATGAAGCGGCACCAGCGCTGCAAGACATATTGGATGTCTGGCTTTTATAACCTCTTGCATCGTGCTACGCTGTATATACACAGTAATGACAATTGTAGGCTGGATATGACACAGACAACTCTGAATTTACGCATCGACACCGAACTGAAAACTGACTTTTTGGAGGCAGCAAAAGCGATGGATCGTAATGGTTCGCAGCTCATTCGTGACTTCATGCGTGAGACGGTTCAGCGCCAACATGATATATGGTTCCGTGATCAGGTACAGGCTGGAATTGCCCAGGCAAATCGTGGCGAAGTTCTTTCAGGAGAGTCCGTCGAAGCCTCTGCAGTAGCCTGGCGTGAGGCGGCAGCGAAGAAACTGGCGGGTAGCTGATGGAAATTGTTTGGACGCAATTAGCCAGCGAGGACAGGCGCAAAATCCGGGAGTACATTGCTGAAAACAACCTGCGTGCTGCCATTGAGCTAGACGAGCGGATCGGCTCAATGGCAAACAGCCTGGCCGAGCATCCGTTGAAGGGGCGTGAGGGCCGTGTTAAAGAAACAAGAGAACTGGTTATCCATCCTCACTTCATTGAGGTTTATCGTGTCGTCAATGAATGGGAGAGGATTGAGATCATCCGCGTACTTCATACCGCGCAGCAATGGCCTTAGCCGCACAAATATCTTGCTGATTGTCTTAGCACTTTCAGAATAATCCCCTAAGCAGTGAAGTTTCCTTCCCTCCTGCCGATAACTTCCTCAAATAATAACGGTCCAGCAGCTAGCTGACCCTGCCTTCTTGCCTCCTCTACATCTGAAGCTACTTTTTTCTAAAGCCGGGAAACACTCATGTTAAAGAAGATCACCGTTAAGGCCGGGCTGATTGCCCTGTTGAGCCTGATGACGTTGCTGTTGATTGTTGTCAGCATCATCGGGGTTAAGGCCATTAACGACGGAACACGTTCGCTACAGACTCTGAACCAGATCCTGGGGGAAGAGCTGGGTTCGTTGGCCAACAGCTCCAACCTGGCGCTACGGGCCAGAACGGCTGCCTCGCTTGCAGTACGCCAGCGCGAGATTGGTCAGATTGAGGTTGCTGACGCCTCGGTGGGGCGCATTTATGGCTATCTGGAACAGTCGAAAAAGGAAATGGCGCGCTTTGTCGACGTGGGCACGGTGACCGAACGGGGTCGCCAATTCTCAATGCGGATGCAGGCGAGCTATCGCGCCTATCTGGAGCAAGGCATTGCGCCCATGGCGGCGGCGATAAAGGCGGGGAAGTTGGATGACTATTACGCCATCCAAGAAAATCATATCTCTAAGCTGAGCATTGCTTTTGAAGCCGATCTCAGTGAGTTCCGCGCGTTTGCCATGGAGATTGGCCAGCAGCATGCACATGAGGCAGAAAGCAATGCCAGCACCAAGATTATCCTGATCGTTGCGGCTGGTCTGCTCAGCGTGCTACTGGCGGTGCTGGCCTGGTTTGCTATGCGTGTGATCTTGCTGCGCCCGTTAGATGAGTCGATCGTCCAATTGGAGCATATCGCCGCAGGGGATCTGACCCATGAAATTAGCGGTGAGGGAGATACCGAAATGGGGCGCCTGGTAAGCGCCATGCAACGTATGCAGCAATCGCTGGTGATGTCGGTCAGTAAAGTCCGCGATGCCAGCAGCCAGATCGATACCGGCTCCCGCGAGTTGGCTGCGGGTAACGTTCATCTGGCGCAGCGTACGGAGGAATCGGCCGCTTCGCTGGAGCAAACCGCCGCCAGCATGGAGCAGTTGACCTCTACGGTGAAAATGAATGCTGAAAACTGCGAACAGGCCAACCAGTTGGCACTGAGTGTCTCCGATATTGCCGAGCAGGGCAGTGACGTGGTCAGCCAGGTGATGAGCAAGATGCAGGCCATTACCGACAGCTCCCGACGTATCGCAGACATCATCAGCGTGATGGACGGTATCTCCTTCCAGACCAATATCCTGGCGCTCAACGCGGCGGTTGAGGCGGCACGTGCCGGTGAGCAAGGCCGTGGTTTTGCGGTGGTGGCCGGTGAGGTACGTAGCCTGGCCCAACGCAGTGCGCAATCGGCTAAAGAGATAAAAGGGTTGATCGAAGTTTCACAGCACCGCGTGCGGGAAGGTGAACAGATGGCGGCTACGGCGGCTAAAACCATGAACGGAATAACCGGGGAAGTGGGGCGCGTCACGGCGCTGATGCGTGAAATTTCGGCGGCCACTCGTGAGCAAAGCAGTGGTATCGAGCAGGTTAACCAGGCGGTAGTGCAAATGGATCAGGTGGCACAACAGAATGCGGCGCTGGTGGAAGAGTCGGCGGCGGCAACGCGCTCTTTGGAAGAGCAGGCGCAGCTGTTGGCACAGAGTATGGCTGTGTTCAAACTGTGATGTGAAGGGGCGGCATACCGCCCCTTCAGATTGATGACAAAGTCCTGGCCGTGAGGCCAGGACTTTGATCTAATAAGGTCAGTGCAAAAAACGGACTGACTGCCATGCTCAAAGAACCCTCTCCCCAGCAATACCAGTTTGAAACCATTACCCTTGATGAACTGGTTCCCGAAGACCATCTGGTTCGTCAAATCGATGCCGCTATCGACTTTGAATTTATCCGCGAGGCCGTTGCTCATCTCTATTGCCCCGATAATGGCAGGCCCGCTATCGACCCCGTTCGCCTGATTAAAATGATGCTGTTGGGCTACCTCTTCGGTGTCCCCTCCGAGCGCCGTCTGGTCAAGGAAATCCAGGTCAATGTCGCTTACCGTTGGTTCCTGCGTATGGGGCTTACCGAGAAGGTCCCCGACGCCTCAACCCTGAGCCAGAACCGCATTCGTCGCTTCAACAACAGCGATGTCTTCCAGCAGATTTTTGACCATATCGTGTTACAGGCTCTGGGTCAGGGCATGGCCAACGGGCGCGTACTTTACACCGACAGTACCCACCTGAAAGCCGATGCCAACCCACGCAAGGCCGTGAATGAACTGCGCCCTGAAGGGGTCAGTGAATACTTCACACAGTTGAATTACGCCGTGGAGGCCGACAGGAAGAAACGCGAAAAAAAGCCGCTGCCCGCCGCAAGAAAAACAACCAAAAACGACGCCGTTAAAAACACCAAAGTCAGCATCACCGACCCGGAAAGCGGCTTTATGCACCGGGACAACAAGCCAAAGGGCTTCTTCTATCTGGACCACCGCACGGTGGACGGCAAGCACGGCATCATCATGGATACCCATGTCACGCCGGGCAATGTGCACGATAGCCAGCCGTTCATCGGCAGGCTGGCACGGCAGGTGGAGCGGTTCAACCTTGATACGGTCGCCGTGGGTGTGGATGCGGGCTATTTTACCTCGGCGGTGTGCCATCTGACGCAGGAGATGGATATCGCGTTGGTGCCGGGCTATCGCAGGCCACACAAAGGCCTGAATGACTTCCAGAAAAAGCACTTCAGGTATGACGAGGCGCGTGATGTGTATGTGTGTCCGGCGGAGGAACTCCTGATATACAGCACAACGGACCGCAACGGCTATCGGCATTACCGTTCAGCCCCGGCAGTGTGCCAGCGGTGCGAGCAGAGAGGGCAATGCACGCAGAACAGCAAGGCACAGAAAACGATAACGCGGCACGTATGGGAAGCCTCGAAAGAGGAGGCCAACAGGTTGCGACTGACGAAATGGGGCAAAAAGGTGTATGCGCGGCGCAAGGAAACGGTGGAAAGAAGCTTCGCGGATGCGAAACAACACCATGGACATCGATATGCGCGGTTCCGTGGTCTGTCGAAAGTGCAGATGCAGTGCCTGCTAGCGGCCACGGCGCAGAATATGAAGAAGATGGCGCTGCTGGCGCTTCTTTATCACCTTTATGCCTGGTTAAAAGCGTCCCTGGAAGCCGAGAAGAACCCGATAGGGGAGAGGAAAGGTCAAATGATGGGGTTATGGAAAAATATCGCGATCGCGACCTGCGGTCGCTAAGAAAGACTAACCCCACCTGAAAAAGTGGGGTTAGTCATCAATCTGAAGGGGCGGCATACCGCCCCTTTTATCTCGTTACTGGTCCGGGAACTCAGCAATAAAGCGTTCTGCGTCTTCTACCATCGATTTGGTTCCGACGAAGAATGGCGCACGCTGGTGCAGTTGTTCCGGCACGATATCCAGAATACGGTTTTTGCCATCGCTGGCTTTACCCCCGGCCTGTTCAGCCAGGAACGCCATCGGGTTGCATTCATACAGCAGACGCAGCTTGCCCTGTGGGTGGCTGGCGGTGCTTGGGTAGATATAGATGCCGCCTTTGAGCAGGTTACGGTGGAAGTCGGCAACCAGTGAACCGATATAGCGTGAGGTATAAGGGCGCTGTGTGGCTTCATCCTGCTCTTGGCAGTATTTGATGTATTTCTTCACCCCGAGCGGGAACTTGATGTAGTTACCTTCGTTGATGGAATACATATTGGCTTTTTCCGGGAAGCGCACTTTCTCGTGCGAGAGGCAGAACACCCCCAGAGACGGATCGTAGGTGAAGGCATGTACGCCATAACCGGTGGTGTATACCAGCATGGTGGAGGAGCCATAAACCACATAACCGGCCGCTACCTGTGCATGGCCAGGCTGCAGGAAATCTTCTTCGGTGACTGGCGTGCCAATCGGGGTGATGCGGCGATAGATAGAGAAGATCGTCCCGACAGAGACGTTCACATCAATGTTGGACGAGCCGTCCAACGGATCCATTAGCACCACATACTTGCCATTCTCAGCTCGCTCGCCGTCGAAAATCACGATCTCGTCTTCTTCTTCCGAAGCGATGCCTGCAACTTCACCACGAGCCTTCAAAGCTGCTTTCAGCTTTTCGTTCGCGAACAGGTCCAGCTTCATCTGAACTTCGCCCTGAACGTTGGAAATGCCGTTAGTCCCCAAGATATCAACTAAACCCGCCTTGTTGATATCACGGTGAATGATTTTGGCACCCAGTTTGATGGCAGAAAGTAATGAGGTCAGCTCACCGGTGGCGTGAGAGAAGTCGTGTTGTTTCTCGACGATAAATTCGCCTAACGTTTTCATGACACAATCCCTGAATCTACGGATGGATAGCGGCTTGTTAACATACCGCCAACGTTTTCGTCAGCAGTGTAGCCCAAAGCAACTTGCGATTCATAGGCAAATCCGTTTCTTCTGAGCGATTCTGAGCGCTAGAATAGGCAGTAAATCGATGCACTAAAATGAGAGACCTAATGCGCATACATATTCTTGGGATCTGCGGCACCTTTATGGGTGGGCTAGCCATGTTGGCTCGTTCACTGGGGCATGAGGTGACCGGTTCAGATACCAACGTCTATCCTCCGATGAGTACCTTACTGGAAAAGCAGGGGATCGATCTGATCCAGGGTTACGATCCTGCCCAGTTGGATCCGGCTCCGGATCTGGTGATTATCGGCAATGCGATGAGCCGTGGTAATCCTTGCGTAGAAGCGGTGCTGGAGCAGAGCATTCCTTACATGTCTGGCCCTCAGTGGCTGCATGATTATGTCCTGCGCGATCGCTGGGTGCTGGCGGTAGCGGGAACACACGGTAAAACTACCACCGCCGGGATGGCGACCTGGATCCTGGAAGCCTGCGGTTATCAGCCAGGCTTTGTGATCGGTGGCGTACCGGGCAATTTTGATGTCTCGGCCCGTCTTGGCGGCAGCCCGTTCTTTGTCATCGAAGCCGATGAGTATGACTGTGCCTTCTTCGACAAACGCTCCAAGTTTGTTCATTATTGCCCGCGCACGTTGATCATGAACAACCTCGAGTTCGATCACGCCGATATCTTTGACGATCTGAAAGCCATCCAGAAACAGTTCCATCACCTGGTGCGTCTGGTGCCGGGCCAAGGCAAGATTATCCTGCCGGAAAACGATACCCATCTGAAACAGGTGATGGCAATGGGATGCTGGAGCGAACAGGAATGGGTTGGGGAAGGGGGCGCGTGGCGTGCACACAAACTGACGACGGATGCCAGCCATTACGAAGTGTTCCTCAACGGCGAGAAGGTGGGCGAGGTTAACTGGGCGCTGGTGGGCGAACACAATATGCATAACGGCCTGATGGCGATCGCCGCCACCCGCCATGTTGGCGTACAGCCAGCCGATGCCTGTCGTGCGCTGGGTGACTTTATCAATGCCCGCCGCCGTCTGGAATTGCGTGGTGAAGCCAACGGCGTCACGGTGTATGACGACTTTGCCCATCATCCGACCGCCATTCTGGCTACCTTGGCGGCGCTGCGTGGCAAAGTGGGCGGCACCGCACGCATCCTGGCCGTGCTGGAGCCGCGCTCAAACACCATGAAAATGGGGATCAGCAAAAACGATCTGGCCCCCTCACTTGGCCGTGCCGACGAAGTATTCCTGTTCCAGCCTCACCACATCCCGTGGCAGGTAGCGGAAGTTGCCGAAGCTTGCGTTCAGCCCGCGCACTGGAGTGCCGATCTGGATACTCTGGTAGAGATGATTGTGAAAACCGCGCAGCCGGGTGACCATATTCTGGTGATGAGCAACGGCGGGTTTGGCGGCATTCATGACAAACTGCTGGCAGGGCTGGCTAACAAGGCCGAGCCGAAAGAAACCTACTGACGTTTAGCTAAACGGGCGCCGCATGCGGCGACCCTACCACTATGAGGCCGCTGATGTGGCCTTTTTTACGCCCAAAAAAAGCCCTCGCGAGCGAGGGCAATGGGGTTCGTCGGATAGGACGACGATAATTTCCAAGGTACTAGCGTTTACCTGAGAACTCGGCAGTGGCAGTGACGAGGGTAGTCAGTTCAGTAAGCGCGACCTTGGATTTTTACTTGTAGATTTCAGCCGTTGCGTGCCAGTTGCCATTTTCATAGGCTTCGATCACACGGTAGGCTTTGGCCCCTTGCTGATCCGCTTTATCAGACAGCGCCTGACGGATATCAGAAGGTGCGCCACCCACGCCGCTAGCGGTAATGGTGCCGACAGACTGCAGATTGCTGGCTTGGGCATCAGTGACTAGGTTAGCCGCAGAAGCACCGAAAGAAACGGCAGACAGCAGGCTAAGTGCAACGAGAGTAGTTTTCATGTTCATGATACTTGGATCCTTAATCGTTCAGAGATAACAGCCTGGAAGGGCTTTACAGCGTTTTTTATACTTGAAGGCGGTTATCTACTTGGTTTTTTACCAGAGAGTTGTCGTGCAATGCTCACATAACATCTTGTACTTATTTGTAAATCTCGGCGGTAGCGTGGTAGTTGCCTTCGTTACGAGCTTCGATCACGCGGTAAGCGGTCGCGCCTTGGGCATCGGCTTTGGCAGACAGCGCCTGACGGATATCAGAAGGTGCTGCACCGACGCCGCTCACGGTGATGGTACCAGCAGACTGCAGTTTTTCAGCCTGCGAAGCATCAATGGATTGTGCTGCGAATGCACCGAAAGACAGCATGGACAGCAGGCTAATTGTCGCTACAGTAGTTTTAATTTTCATGATTTATCCTCTTCGTATTCTTTTATCAGTTCCAATGAACTGTGATTTACGTCACGAAAATGAGTATACATCTAGTAACGGCAAAAATTAATAGCTGACTAACAGTTTCTAGTGAAACTTTATTGGGGTGGCCGTTACTTTTAATAACCTAATGGAATAAAAAACGGCGATAAAATGCACTTCTGATGTTAAATTTATGTAATTTCAATGAGCTAAGTGCTTTTGACTAAAAGTGCGGAAGCTTCCAGTCACTATCACCAGTCACCAAGAAATGTCATTGAAATGTGCTGCAGGTCGGCTTATTGGCAGTTTTAAACGTGGTAGGCAGCGCTGGAGAAGTAAACGAGGGGTTAATAAAGGGTGCACCGCCCGCGACGGAAAGCCGCAGGCTGTGCTGAATGCATCAAAGTTCCTGTTCGAACAAGGAGAGAATGGCTTCAAACAGTTGACGTGCGGTAAAGGAGCTGGCCGGAGTGACAAAAATAGTATCGTCACCGGCAATGGTGCCCAGGATCCCTTCGGATTTGCCCAGTGAGTCCAACAGGCGGGCAATCAGCTGCGCCGCACCTGGGCTGGTATGGATCACCACCACCGCATCGTTATGGTCCACGTCCAGCACCAGATTCTTGAGCGGGCTGGTGGTGGTAGGGACACCGAGTTCAGCCGGGAGGCAGTACACCATCTCCATTTTTGCATTACGCGTGCGTACCGCCCCGAACTTGGTCAGCATGCGTGATACCTTGGACTGGTTAATGTTCTCGAAGCCTTCTTCTTGCAGCGCCAAAACGATCTCGCCTTGAGAACTGAATTTTTCTTCTTTCAATAACGCCTTAAACGCCTTGATCAGATCTTCCTGCTTTGCGGGATTACGCATTTTGCACCGTGGAATGTTGGTAATAGAGCTGATTATTATGCATATAAATGCATTTTTATGCAATATGGGGGCCATCTGGAAAATCAAAAATGCCCAGACAGAAAGGCAAGAGCGCGATTTTAACAAAATCCGATGCTCATGAATATGCCCTTTCGGTGCGGGAAGCGAGTCAGCTCTCCGGTAACGAAAATGTTATTAAAATGATGTTGTTCTGATGTTACGTAAGGGTGTAATGTAACCGCCGGTTAACGCGATCGTGAAAAGCTTGGCACTATTTTCGATTAGTGTGCGCTATGCCCTTAATGCATAAGCTATTTACTTTAAAATGCTCGCAACATCGGCCATTTTATTGCGCCAGATCTAAAACCGACTGTTAAGAGGTTGTTTTTAAAGGCGTGATAAATTAAGGTCCGTGACCAAAGAATTCACGGCGCTTTTATATTTAAGACAATAAAGGAGTATAGGATGAAAGTTGCAGTTCTCGGTGCTGCTGGCGGTATCGGCCAGGCCCTCGCCCTTCTACTCAAGACCCAGCTTCCTTCAGGTTCTGAACTCTCCCTCTACGACATTGCCCCTGTTACCCCAGGCGTTGCCGTTGACTTAAGCCACATCCCAACCGCAGTTAAAATCAAAGGCTTCAGTGGCGAAGATGCAACCCCTGCGCTGCACGGTGCGGACGTGGTGCTGATTTCTGCTGGCGTTGCGCGTAAACCAGGGATGGATCGTTCCGATCTGTTCAACGTTAACGCTGGCATCGTACGCAACCTGATTGAGCAAGTGGCCAAAACCTGCCCGAAAGCCTGCATCGGTATCATCACCAACCCGGTGAATACCACGGTAGCCATTGCGGCAGAAGTGTTGAAGAAAGCGGGTGTTTACGACAAAAACAAACTGTTTGGCATCACATCGCTGGATATCATCCGTTCCAACACCTTCGTCGCGGAACTGAAAGGCAAACAACCGGAAGAACTGAACGTACCGGTGATTGGCGGCCACTCAGGCGTGACCATCCTGCCTCTGCTGTCGCAGATCCCTGGCGTAAGCTTTAGCGATCAGGAAGTGGCTGATTTGACCAAACGTATCCAGAATGCGGGTACCGAAGTGGTTGAAGCCAAAGCCGGTGGCGGTTCTGCAACCCTGTCTATGGGCCAGGCTGCTGCACGTTTTGGTCTGTCTCTGGTGCGTGCGCTGAGCGGTGAGAAAGGTGTAGTGGAATGCGCCTATGTTGAAGGGGATGGCAAATATGCCCGTTTCTTTGCACAGCCGCTGCTACTGGGTAAAAACGGTATCGAAGAGCGTAAAGACATCGGTACTCTGAGTGCCTTCGAGCAAAAAGCGCTGAGCGAAATGCTGGACGTGCTGCACAAAGATATCGAACTGGGTGAGAAGTTTATCAACAACTGATCCCTCAGTATGTGATGTTTTGATAAGCCGCCGGGCCGAATCCGGCGGCTTTCTTATGTTTATCATGATTTGATTCGACTTTTCCGATCTCGCAGATGATGGGTAAGCGGATCAAAATACCTGCTCGGCCAGATCTCTGCCGGATGTACGTTCAGTGCATCAGCAATCAACCACTCTCCCTTGGGCCAAGGACGTGACAACGCGTTGGCCAACGTCGATGAACTTAGCCCTGCCCCCCGAGAAACCGCTGCCAGAGTGGTACCTCTCTTCTTCAAAGCCGCGATGACGTCTGCTGGATGCCAATCTGGGTCCCGTGAATTCATATTTTCATTCCTTTTTTGATTAGAGAAAGTTCTGTTAGTGGTATAACTAACAGGTCAGTATTAATCGTTTGAACAACGTGAAGCGTTTATTCAGAAACTAGGATACCACCAAGTTTCCCAAAAATACCTTATGGTTTCTGAAAAATTTGTCTTGCCACACTATTGTCCCGAGATCATGGCTATGAAAAACGAGTGGTTTGCTGCCAAGGAGCTGATAGGCATCGCAGGATTACCGTCCTCTACACAGGGAATAAATCTGATGGCCCGGCGCGAAAATTGGCTCAGCCGTCGCCGCAAAGGCGTACAAGGCAAGGCGCTGGAATACCATATCGACAGCTTGCCTACCGGCGTCAAAAACCTGCTGGTATTGCGCGAAGAGCCTGCGATCTATGAGGCCGGGCGTCAGGACCCGCTGGCGGTGTGGGTCGAATACTATTACCAGCTTTCAGACAGTGAGCGTGGCAAAGTGATGGCGTTTTTGATGCGCGAAGGTATGGATAGCCTGCTGGCCTGGATTGCTGAAAAAAATAAGCAGTAAGTCATACCTCAACTGACCTGCGCTGCATAGGGGGCCCATGTTGCGCCCGATTAGCCCTATGCTGCTCCCACTAAGCTCCTTTCTACGTCGCTTTGGTGTTTTCTTCGCCTTGTTTGGTAAGTACTTCTTGAGTATTTCGCCGGGTTTTTGGCTATTGGCAGCGGCCTGGTTAATGCTATAACTAACTTATTGGCTTTAGTTGTTCATGCAACTGGAAGGTCAGATAAGTCAGTTAGCGGCAGCGCCGAGATCAAGGAGGGGGAATGGACAAGGAGTGGTTTACCGCCAACGAACTGAAAGAGAAGGGCGAATTGGGTAGTTCCCCGCAAGGGATCAATAAGCGGGCACGTGAGCAAAACTGGCGCTGGCAGCGGCGTTTTGGCAAGCAGGGGGTGACTAAGGAGTATCATATCAGCAGCCTGCCCCTCTCGACCCAAAACGAGTTGTACCCCCAGCGGTATCCTCTTGCCGCAGAGGAGCCAGCGGCTTATAGCGTCTCCTGTGATGACGATCCTTGGGCACGTTTGCAGAACTATCTGGCAGGTATGAAACCTGACGAATACGCGGTTTTATTGAGTTTTTTGGCGGCGAATGGGGCTGCGGGGCTGCTGGATCTCATTAGCAAGGCAAATAAATAGGCCCGCACCGCAGGCCTATTTGAATATTAAGAAACTTAAATTTCTTAAAAGTCTCGTTGAACCGCCAGATGCGCTAATCCTTCCAGTGCGGTTCGATAAGGAGAGTCGGGCAAAATCTGCAATGCGGCGATCGCCTTGTCTGCTTCTTCTTCTGCACGCTGACGCGTATAGGTGAGTGAACCACACTCCTGCATGGTAGCCAGAACCGGCTCCAGCAGATGGCGGCCATTCCCCTGTTCAATCGCGCCACGGATCATCGCAGACTGCTCGGCATTGCCATTATGCATCGCATGCAACAACGGCAGCGTCGGCTTGCCCTCGTTCAAGTCATCGCCGGTATTTTTACCCAGGGTCACGCCGTCTGCACTGTAGTCCAGCAGATCGTCGATCAGCTGGAATGCCGTGCCAAGATAGCGGCCATAGTCCTGCAGCGCCTGCTCTTCGGCCGGGTTAGCCTCGGAGAGGATGGCTGACGACTGGGCTGCCGCCTCAAACAGACGAGCGGTTTTGCTGTAGATGACCCGCATATAGTTTTCTTCACTGATATTCGGATCGTTGACGTTCATCAACTGCAGCACTTCACCTTCGGCGATCACGTTGACCGCTTCGGACATCACTGCCAGCACGCGCAGCGATTCCAGGCTGGTCATCATCTGGAAAGCACGCGTATAAATGAAATCACCCACCAACACGCTGGCGGCATTACCAAACGCCGCGTTGGCGGTCGCCTTGCCACGGCGCATGTCGGACTCATCCACCACGTCATCATGCAACAGGGTAGCGGTATGGATGAACTCTATCAGAGCAGCGACGGCAATGTGTTTATCGCCTTGATAGTGCAAGGCCCGTGCCGCCAAAACGGCGATCATCGGGCGAATGCGCTTACCGCCACCGCTGATAATGTAATAGCCAAGTTGATTGATGAGCGTGACATCGGAATTCAACTGTTCGAGAATTGTTGCGTTCACGGCCGCCATATCTTGCGCGGTTAACTCAGTAATTTGTTCTAGGTTCATTGTATTTTTTTCAGCTGTGTTTCTGTTGACCGCGATGAGAACGCTGCTCACATCGGTACATGGCGGTAACTGTCCTGTTGATTGTACTTGAAAATCGGCCCAGATAAACGTTGTGAGAGAAACTGTGTTTTTTTTCTTCTTTTTTCACCTTCTGGCCCTAATCTGCTCTTGTCATATGCGGGATTATTGCGTAGAATTCGCGCCCTATTGTGAATATTTATAGCGCGCTCTGTACTGAACAGTTGGGCACGCGGAAAGCGGAGTTTTATATGTACGCGGTTTTCCAAAGTGGTGGTAAACAACACCGAGTAAGCGAAGGTCAGACCGTTCGCTTGGAAAAGCTGGACATCGCAACTGGTGAAGCGGTTGAGTTTGACCAGATTCTGATGATCGCTAATGGCGAAGATATCAAAATCGGCGTTCCTTTCGTCGATGGCGGTAAGATCAAAGCTGAAGTGGTTGCTCACGGTCGTGGCGAAAAGATCAAGATTGTTAAGTTTCGTCGTCGTAAGCACTATCGTAAGCAGCAAGGTCACCGTCAGTGGTTCACTGATGTTAAAATCACCGGCATCAGCGCTTAAGTTAGGAGAGCGGATTAATGGCACACAAAAAGGCTGGCGGCTCGACTCGTAACGGTCGCGATTCAGAAGCTAAACGTCTGGGCGTAAAACGCTTTGGCGGCGAAGCAGTACTGGCAGGCAGCATCATCGTTCGTCAGCGCGGC
This sequence comes from Serratia sp. K1WW1, assembly GCF_055790865.1. Lineage (NCBI taxonomy): Bacteria > Pseudomonadati > Pseudomonadota > Gammaproteobacteria > Enterobacterales > Yersiniaceae > Serratia > Serratia sp. K1WW1. Next base: position 5,387,142 of record NZ_CM147697.1, on the reverse strand, counting down.
ACCAAATTCCACGCTGGTACCAACGTGGGTTGCGGCAAAGACCACACTCTGTTTGCTTTGAAAGACGGTAAAGTCAAATTCGAAGTTAAAGGCCCGAGCAATCGTAAATTTATCAGCATCGAAGCTGAATAATTTTTCGAGCCTTACGAAATAGATGTTAAGCCCCGCAATTCGTTGCGGGGCTTTTTACATTTATAGATTGCTTGTGCCAGACGGCACAACGCACAGACAGTGAGAAGATGGAAAAAAAACAGCAGGCTGGCGTTGGTATTTTTCTGGCGGTCACCACAGCGGTTTGCTGGGGCGCATTGCCTATCGCCATGAAAGAAGTGCTGGAAGTGATGGAGCCGTTTACCATCGTCTGGTATCGCTTTACGATTGCCGCCATCGGCCTGGGGATGATCCTGGCAGTGCGCGGGCGTTTACCTCCGGTGAAAATGTTCCGCCAACCCCGCTGGTTGCTGTTGCTGGCGATCGCTACCGCCGGGTTGCTGGGCAACTTTGTCTTCTTCAGCTCTTCGCTGCAATATTTGAGTCCGACGGCCTCGCAGGTTATCGGCCAACTCTCGCCGGTGGGCATGATGTTCGCCAGCGTATTGATCCTGAAAGAAAGGATGCGTATCACTCAGGTGATTGGCGCTCTGATGCTGATCTGCGGGCTGATGCTGTTTTTCAACGTCAGCCTAATCGAGATCTTCACTCAGTTCACAGACTACACGCTCGGAGTATTGTTGGGCGTGTGTGCAGCCATGGTTTGGGTGACCTATGGCGTGGCGCAGAAAGTATTACTGCGTCGATTGGCCTCACCGCAGATCCTGGTCTTGTTGTACACTTTATGTGCGATCGCGTTATTCCCGCTTGCGAAGCCAGCGGTGATTTTCCAGCTCAGCGGCTGGCAGTTGGCCTGTCTGCTGTTCTGTGGTGCTAACACGTTGATTGGTTATGGTGCGCTGGCGGAAGCGATGGCGCGCTGGCAGGCGGCCCAGGTGAGTGCGTTAATCACGCTGACTCCCCTGTTTACCCTGCTGTTTTCAGATTTATTGGCGCTGGCCTGGCCACAGGTATTTACGGCCCCGGCATTGAATGTCGTTGGCTATGTAGGTGCTTTTGTGGTGGTTGCAGGCGCCATGTTTTCCGCAATTGGTCACCGTTGGTGGCCGCGACGGGCAGAAACCAACCTGGTTGCTTCTTTGAAGCGGCCCGGTGAATGAGTTACGGAGACGGTAAATGAAGTTTGTAGATGAAGCAACGATCCTGGTCGTGGCAGGTGATGGCGGTAATGGTTGCGTCAGCTTCCGCCGCGAAAAATACATCCCGAACGGTGGGCCAGATGGCGGTGACGGCGGTGACGGCGGTGACGTCTACCTGGTGGCAGACGAAAACCTGAATACCCTGATCGATTACCGTTTTGAAAAATCTTTCCGTGCCGAACGTGGCCAGAATGGTCAGAGCCGTGACTGTACCGGAAAACGCGGTAAAGATGTCGAAATCAAGGTGCCGGTCGGTACCCGTGTGCAGGATCAGGGCACCGGTGAGATCCTCGGTGATATGACCCGTCATCAGCAGCGTCTGATGGTGGCGAAGGGCGGCTGGCACGGCCTGGGCAACACCCGTTTCAAATCCTCGGTAAACCGTGCTCCGCGCCAAAAAACGCTGGGTACCAAAGGCGAGATGCGCGATATCCTGCTGGAGCTGCTGCTGCTGGCGGATGTGGGCATGTTGGGCCTGCCGAACGCCGGTAAGTCGACCTTCATTCGCGCGGTTTCTGCCGCCAAGCCAAAAGTGGCGGACTACCCGTTCACCACGCTGGTACCGAGCCTGGGCGTGGTACGTATGGACCATGAACAAAGCTTCGTGGTGGCGGACATTCCTGGCCTGATCGAAGGCGCACATGAAGGTGCGGGCCTGGGGATCCGTTTCCTGAAACACCTGGAGCGCTGCCGCGTGTTGCTGCACCTGGTGGACATTGCTCCGATCGACGAGTCCGATCCGGTAGAGAATGCCAAGGTCATCATCAACGAGCTCAACCAGTACAGTGAGAATCTGTCGCACAAGCCACGCTGGCTGGTGTTCAACAAAGTTGACCTGCTGGACGAGGAAGAGGCCGCCGAGCGCGCCAAGGCGATCGTAGAAGGCATGGGTTGGGAAGGTAAGTACTACATGATCTCCGCCGCGAACCGCGAAGGCGTTAACGCGCTGTGCTGGGACGTGATGAACTTCATCAATACGCAACCTAAAGCCATGGCGATCGAAGAAAGCGCGCCAGAAAAAGTCGAATTCATGTGGGATGATTACCACCGTGAGCAGATCGCTGAAGTGGAAGCTGAAGCGGATGACGATTGGGATGATGACTGGGATGAAGATGACGACGAAGGCGTCGAAATCGTCTACCAGAAGTAATTCTGCGTAATAACGTAAGGGCTCGGTTCGATGAACCGGGCCCTTGTTGTTTATTGAGGTTGCTGCAACCTCAATCGATGATGCGACGCTAATGATTCAAAATATGATCGGGTAACCAGCACTGTGCATCCAGGCCGCTGGCATCGGTGCGGTTTTCCAGACGTAGACAGCCGCGGTGCAACTGAACGATACGGATCACGATATTCAATCCCAGCCCGCTACCGCCATAACGCTGATCCATCCGGCGGAAGGCCTGAGTCAACTCTCCCGCCATCTCTTGCTTGATACCCGGTCCCTCGTCGAGCACCTGTAAGCGTTGCCCATTATTCTCGGGGGTGAGCTGAACACGAATGACACTCTTCTCAGGGCCATAGCGGTGCGCATTTTCAACCAGATTACGCAGCATCAGGCGTAGCAGCACCGGATCGCCATGGGTTGGGGCACTGGCTGGCAGTTGCCAGACAATCTTTTGCCCGCGTAGAGCGGCAAGCTCCTCCAGCTCACCCTGCAGTGGCTTGATAACGTTGGTCACCCAGTCAAACTGCTGGTAATGGCCGCTGGCGAAATCCTGCCCGGCGCGCGATAGCATCAGCAATTGCTCAACCACGTGCATTAGTTGGTCAATGCGGGCGATCAGTTGCTTACTACCGGTGATCCCCTGTTGATCCATCAGTTCCAGATGCAAACGGATCCCCGCCAGCGGCGTGCGTAATTCATGGGCAGCATCGGCAGTAAACAGGCGTTCCTGCTGGATGGTATGGTCAAGGCGTGACAATAACTGGTTCAATGCCTTGGTGACCGCCACCACCTCTAGGCTGTCGTTAGATACTGGCAAAGGGGTCAGATTATCTGCCGAACGTTTCTCCAGCTTTTCCTGCAGTTGATTCAACGGCCGGATAATCCAGCTGATGGCCCAGAAGGAGGCCAGCAAGGTCACCACCATCATGATCAACGAAGGGGCTAGCAGGGAAGCGATCGCTTCGGCAATCTCGGTATCGACCCGCTCGTTGCGGACTTTGGCCGAAAGGGTTTCATCCACCAGGAAACTGATTTGCTCCTGGCTTTCGTGCCATAACCAAAACGCGCTGATGAGCTGGGTGACCAGCAGGATCAGGGCCAACATCAGCAGCAAACGACGGCGCATGCTGATCAAGATGCGGGCTCCAGTCGGTAACCGATGCCACGAACGGTACGGATACGATCTTTGCCCAGTTTACGGCGCAAGTTGTGCATATGGACTTCGAGGGTATTCGAGCCCAGATCGTCGTTCCAGGTATAGAGATCCTGTTGCAACAGCTCACGGTTGACGGTTTGCCCGGCCCGCATCATCAGACGCGACAGAATGGCAAACTCTTTCGGCGTGACGTCTATCGCCTGCTGTTGCAGATACACCTGCTGGCTGGACAGGTTGAGTGTCAGATCGTCCTGTTGCAGCAGGTTATCGCTGTGGCCCTGATAGCGGCGGATCAAAGCCCGAACCCGGGCTTGTAGCTCAATCAGCGCAAAGGGTTTGACCAGATAGTCATCGGCACCGGCGTCCAGGCCATCGACACGGTCTTGCAACGCGTCGCGTGCGGTGAGGATCAACACCGGGATGCTGATGTGCTGACGACGCCACTGCCGCAGCAGGGTGGCACCGTCAGTATCTGGCAGGCCGAGGTCGAGGATCACCATACTGTACTGGCTGGTGACGATCAGGCTATTGGCCTGCGCAGCACTGGCCGCACAATCGCAGGCGTAGCCTTCGTTGGACATTGCCAACGCCACGCCTTGCTGCAATAACTCATCATCCTCAACAATCAGTAGCTTCATGCCCTTGGGCCTCAATTGTTCTGATAGATATCCCGATACAGCCGGCTTTCGAACCGCACCAGCGGCGCTCGGCGCTGTTTCTGATCTTCTGGCGGCACTGCGTAACCTGATAGATATTGAACAAAGGCAAGGCGCTGACCGCTGGCCGTGGTGATAAAGCCTGCCAGGTTATAGACCCCTTGCAGCGCCCCGGTTTTGGCAGAAACCTTACCGTCGACCCCGGCTTCGTGCAGGCCACCGCGATAGCGCAGCGTGCCGTCATAACCGGACAGCGGCAGCATCGAGATAAAGTTGAGCTCGCTGTCGTGCTGAGCAATATATTGCAACGCCTGCATCATGGTAGCGGGTGCCAGCAGGTTGTGGCGCGACAGGCCAGAGCCGTCCACCACGATGCTGTTACCCAGATCTACCCCGGCCTTCTGGCGCAGAACCTGGCGTACTGCATCTGCCCCCGCGCGCCAGGTGCCCGGTACGCCAAAGCGTTCATGGCCGATAGTGCGAAACACGGTATCGGCAATCATGTTGTCCGACTTTTTCAGCATGATTTTCAGCAGGTCATGCAATGGTGCAGACTGCGTCTGGGCGATTACCGTGCCCGTCATACCTGGCTGGGTTTGGCGTTTCAAATGGCCGCCAATCTGGATCCCTGACTTGACCAGCTCATCTTTCAGGATGGCACCGGCATAGCTGGCTCCGTCTTGAATGGCGAATGCCAACGGCAGTGGTTCACTGCGCTGGGTCAGGCATCCGGTCAGTGTAAAGCGGTTCAATTCGCCCGGCACCACATCCAGTTCACAATATTGGGCATCCGGAGAGCCTTTCGCCAGCGTTCTTACCTGGCTGAACATATTGACCGGGTAGAATGAGGCCACGCGAATAAACGCCATCTCACCGGGGTTAGGGGCGCTGTAAAGGGAAACGGAGAAACAGTTGCGATCGACAATCGCTGCCGCTGGCGGGGCGCTGAAACATTGGGTCATATCGTTCCAGGGCCAGCCGGGCGCTTTGTCATGGCTGGCAAATACCGAGGTATCGACCAGCACATCGCCGCTGATTTCGCGCACTCCCTGTTTTTTCAGTTCCGCCACCATATTGCGCAGATTCTGCCGCTTGAAGGTGGGATCTCCGCTGAAACGGGCGATAAGGTTGCCACGCAACACGCCATCCGTGATGTTGCCCTGACTTTCCAGTGTCGTGGTGAAGCGATAGTCCGGCCCGAGCTGCAACAAAGCCGCCAGCGCGGTAAGCACCTTCTGGGTGCTGGCCGGGAGTGCCATTTGCTGTGAGTGATAGTCGATGGTTGGCGTGGTCGCGCCAATCTTCTGAACTATCAGGGCCAGGTTCGCCCCATCAGGCAAATATTGGGTGTAATCTTCAACCGGGGCCGCATGGGCATTAACAGCAAATGCGCAGGCCAATACACTGACAATTCGTGAAAAACGCATAATCTCGGGGTAACAGCTGGATAACGTGCTGTCATACTACGGTGCATCAAGGGATAAAGTAAACGATGACCCTTAAGGAACTCTAGGCTAAAATGCGTATCAAAATGCAAAATCGACGCTGACTTGGAGCAAACCTCCGAGCTCGGTTTCTTTTGTTTATCGCCTGGAGACGGAAGGCGCAACGCCTGCCGTAATTTCATACGAACACGTCAGGATGACGCTAATGCCCTGGGGATGTCGAGCTGCGGTTAGCTTGTAACACCACGGGTATATTTGAACAGGATAGATTTAGAGGTATTTAACGATGAAACAGATCCCGATGACCTTGTTTGGCGCAGAACAACTGCGTGAAGAACTAGAATATTTGAAAGGTGTGCGTCGCCCGAAAATCATTGCCGACATCGCCACCGCACGCGAACACGGTGACCTGAAAGAAAACGCCGAGTACCATGCCGCTCGTGAACAGCAGGGTTTCTGTGAAGGGCGTATCCAGGAAATCGAGGCCAAACTGTCCAATGCGCAGGTGATCGACATCACTAAAATGCCTCAGACTGGCCGCGTGATTTTTGGCGCAACCGTCTCGGTGATGAACCTGGATAGCGAAGATCAGGTGACTTACCGCATCGTGGGTGATGATGAAGCAGACTTTAAGAAAAATCTTATCTCTGTCAACTCACCGATGGCTCGTGGCCTGATTGGCAAAGAGCAGGATGATGTTGTTGTCATCAAAACCCCGGGTGGTGATGTAGAATACGAAATCCTGAAAGTGGAATATCTTTAATTTCGCCCGAGTTGGTTAAAAGTTCAGCAGGGTTTTGTAAAGAAAGGAAAAAGGCCGCAAGCGGCCTTTTATCTGAGCCCGGCGCATGGCACCGTCTCAGCAAACAGATTACGGTTTAGCGCGGCAAAGTGATCTTGCGCTCTTTCGACGGGCGGTAAAGAATAAGCGTACTGCCGATCACTTGCACATTGCAGGCACCCGTTTCACGCACAATAGCGTCGGCGATCAGGGTTTTGGTTTCGCGATCTTCGGCAGCAATTTTTACTTTGATCAGCTCGTGATGCTCCAGAGCCAGCTCAATTTCAGCCAACACCCCTTCGGTGAGACCGTTATTACCCAGCATGACCACCGGTTTTAACGGATGTGCCAGGCCTTTCAGGTGTTGTTTTTGTTTATTATTCAGATTCATTGTCTTTTTTGCTTAAGTTGGGATTGAAAACGGTACATTCTACCGCCATCTCATGTGTATCACCAAATCGGTCTGCACCGAATTGAGTTTACGTGAGAAGCGAACCTGGCATGAGACTCTTTTTAGGATAGTTGGAATACTCGATGGCAAATAAAAAGCGTTCGGCCAGTTCCAGTCGCTGGCTCCAAGAACACTTTAGCGATAAATATGTACTTCAGGCGCAGAAAAAAGGGCTGCGCTCGCGCGCCTGGTTTAAACTTGATGAAATACAGCAAAGTGACAAACTGTTCAAACCGGGTATGACGGTCGTTGATTTGGGGGCTGCGCCGGGCGGTTGGTCGCAATATGTGGTAACCCAGATTGGTGGTAACGGGCGTATCATTGCCTGTGATATTTTGCCAATGGATCCTATCGTTGGCGTCGATTTCCTTCAGGGCGATTTTCGTGATGAACTGGTCCTCAAAGCACTGTTGGAACGTGTAGGTGATAGTAAGGTTCAGGTAGTCATGTCTGACATGGCCCCGAATATGAGCGGCACCCCGGCGGTCGATATCCCAAAATCGATGTATCTGGTGGAATTAGCACTGGAAATGTGTCGTGATGTTCTCGCACCAGGCGGTAGTTTCCTGGTGAAGGTGTTCCAGGGAGATGGTTTTGACGAGTACCTACGGGAAATTCGCTCCCTGTTTACGAAGGTTAAGATTCGTAAGCCAGACGCTTCTCGCGCACGTTCGCGTGAAGTGTACATTGTAGCGACAGGGCGGAAACTGTAGTACCCTAACGCTGTTTGTTAACACAGTTGTAATATGAGGTTAATCCCTTGAGTGACATGGCGAAAAACCTAATTCTCTGGCTAGTCATCGCGGTCGTTTTGATGTCGGTATTCCAGAGCTTTGGGCCCAGCGAGTCTAATGGCCGAAGGGTAGATTACTCTACCTTCATGACCGAACTGACCCAAGATCAGATCCGTGAAGCGCGCATTAATGGGCGTGAAATCAACGTTGTCCGTAAAGACAGCAACAAGTACACCACTTACATCCCGGTCAACGATCCGAAGTTACTGGATACGTTGTTAACCAAAAACGTGAAAGTTGTTGGTGAGCCACCGGAAGAGCCAAGTTTGCTGGCTTCCATCTTTATTTCCTGGTTCCCAATGCTGTTGTTGATTGGGGTCTGGATCTTCTTCATGCGGCAAATGCAGGGCGGCGGCGGCAAGGGCGCGATGTCCTTCGGCAAGAGCAAGGCCCGTATGCTGACGGAAGACCAGATTAAAACCACTTTTGCCGACGTTGCAGGCTGTGACGAAGCAAAAGAAGAAGTGAGTGAACTGGTAGACTACCTGCGCGAACCGAGCCGTTTCCAGAAACTGGGCGGTAAGATCCCGAAAGGCGTGCTGATGGTTGGCCCTCCGGGTACCGGTAAAACCCTGCTGGCGAAAGCGATTGCCGGCGAGGCGAAAGTCCCGTTCTTCACCATTTCCGGTTCTGACTTCGTCGAAATGTTCGTCGGTGTGGGTGCATCCCGCGTCCGTGACATGTTCGAACAGGCCAAGAAAGCGGCACCGTGCATCATCTTTATCGATGAAATCGACGCCGTAGGTCGCCAACGTGGCGCAGGTCTGGGCGGTGGTCACGATGAACGTGAGCAAACGCTGAACCAGATGCTGGTTGAGATGGACGGCTTTGAAGGCAACGAAGGTATTATCGTCATCGCGGCAACCAACCGTCCTGACGTACTGGACCCTGCGTTACTGCGTCCAGGCCGTTTCGACCGCCAAGTGGTGGTTGGGCTGCCAGACGTGCGTGGCCGTGAGCAAATCCTGAAGGTGCACTCCCGTCGCGTGCCGTTGGCGCCAGATGTTGATGCTTCTGTGCTTGCACGTGGTACTCCGGGCTTCTCCGGTGCGGACTTGGCCAACCTGGTCAACGAAGCGGCTCTGTTCGCAGCACGTGGCAACAAGCGCGTGGTGTCGATGGTGGAGTTCGAAAAAGCCAAAGACAAGATCATGATGGGTGCGGAACGTCGCTCCATGGTGATGACGGAAGCACAGAAAGAATCGACCGCCTATCACGAAGCGGGCCACGCCATCATTGGCCGCCTGGTTCCTGAGCATGACCCGGTGCATAAAGTCACGATTATTCCTCGTGGCCGTGCGCTCGGCGTGACCTTCTTCCTGCCGGAAGGGGATGCGATCAGCGCCAGCCGTCAGAAGCTGGAAAGCCAAATCTCCACCCTGTACGGTGGCCGTCTGGCAGAAGAAATTATTTACGGGCCGGAAAAAGTCTCTACCGGTGCATCGAACGACATTAAAGTCGCTACCTCGATCGCCCGCAACATGGTGACCCAATGGGGCTTCTCTGAGAAGCTGGGGCCATTGCTGTATGCGGAAGAAGAGGGCGAGGTGTTCCTGGGCCGTTCCGTGGCCAAGGCGAAACACATGTCGGACGAAACCGCACGTATCATCGACCAGGAAGTCAAATCCCTGATTGAGCGCAACTACATTCGCGCACGTGCGTTGCTGATGGAAAACATGGACATCCTGCATTCGATGAAAGATGCACTGATGAAATATGAAACCATCGATGCACCACAGATCGACGACCTGATGAACCGTAAAGATGTGCGTCCGCCAGCAGGTTGGGACGACGTGGCGAAAAGCAACAACTCCGACAACGGTGGCACACCAAAAGCACCAACGCCGGTAGATGAGCCGCGTACGCCAAACCCAGGCAACACCATGTCTGAACAGCTCGACAAGTAATATCGGCTGTAGCGTAAAATAAAACCCCGGCCAGCCGGGGTTTTTTATTGCTGGCTGAAAATTGCTGCCTCTCCTTGGGTGAGAGGGGCGGGATCCACTCCAGGCAACAGTAGTAGTATTGACTCCAAGGTAGATTAATCATGCAGTTAACCGTGCGCGACCAAATCCTCGATCTCAACCATCCTCGGGTGATGGGGATCCTCAATGTTACGCCAGACTCCTTCTCTGACGGCGGGCGGCATAATTCGCTGAATGATGCTCTGCTGCATGCGCATGCGCTGATTTCGGCGGGTGCAACGATGATCGATGTGGGGGGCGAGTCCACGCGCCCGGGTGCTGCCGAGGTCAGTGAAGAGGAAGAGATTGAGCGCGTTGTGCCGGTAGTGGAAGCCTTGGCGCAGCGGTTTGAGATTTTTATCTCGGTGGATACCTCAAAAGCAGGTGTGATCCGCGAATCCGCTAAAGCCGGTGCGCACCTGATCAACGACGTTCGCTCGTTGCAGGAGCCTGGTGCGTTGGAGGCAGCCGCCGAAAGCGGTCTGCCAGTCTGCCTGATGCATATGCAAGGCGAGCCGCGTACCATGCAACAGGCACCGCATTACGATGACCTGATGGCGGACGTAAATGCGTTTTTCCAGCACCATATCGACCGCTGTATTGCAGGCGGGATAGCAAAACAGAAATTGTTACTCGACCCAGGCTTCGGTTTCGGTAAGAATTTAGCGCATAATTATCAGCTTCTGGCCCGATTGGCGGAATTTCATCACTTTGGCTTGCCACTGTTGGTGGGGATGTCGCGTAAATCGATGATTGGGCAGCTATTGAATGTCCCACCCGAACAGCGGGTTATCGGCAGCGTTGCCTGTGCGGTGATTGCCGCGATGCAGGGGGCGCAGATAGTCAGAGTGCATGATGTCAAAGAAACCGTCGAGGCGATGCGTGTCGTCGAGGCAACACTTTCAGCTAAGGGATAGTAGAAACATGAGCGAACGCAAATACTTTGGTACCGACGGCATTCGTGGCAAAGTCGGCGACAGTCCAATTACCCCAGAATTCGTTCTTAAACTCGGCTGGGCGGCCGGCAAGGTATTGGCTCGTCACGGTTCGCGTAAGATCATCATCGGCAAAGACACCCGGATCTCTGGCTATATGCTGGAGTCGGCGCTGGAAGCTGGGCTGGCGGCTGCGGGGCTATCCGCTTCGTTTACCGGCCCGATGCCAACCCCTGCGGTGGCTTATCTGACCCGAACTTTCCGTGCGGAAGCCGGGATCGTGATTTCTGCCTCACATAACCCGTTTTACGATAACGGCATCAAGTTCTTCTCCATCGACGGTGCCAAACTGCCAGACGATGTGGAAGAAGCGATTGAAGCGGAAATGGAAAAACCGCTGACCTGCGTTGAATCCGCCGAGTTGGGTAAAGCCAGCCGCATTGTCGATGCCGCTGGGCGCTATATCGAATTTTGTAAAGGCACCTTCCCGAGCGAACTGAGCCTGAACGGGCTGAAGATCGTGGTGGACTGCGCCAACGGTGCGACCTATCACATTGCCCCAAGCGTTTTGCGTGAGCTGGGCGCCACGGTGATCGCTATCGGCTGTGAGCCGGATGGCATGAACATCAACGAAGAGTGTGGCGCTACCGATGTACGTCAACTGCAGGCGCGCGTGCTGGAAGAACAGGCACACGTTGGCCTGGCCTTTGATGGCGATGGCGACCGTGTGATGATGGTGGATCACCTGGGTAACAAGGTCGACGGCGATCAGATCCTCTACATCATCGCTCGTGAAGGCCTGCGCCAAGGGCAGTTGCGCGGCGGTGCCGTGGGCACCCTGATGAGCAACATGGGCCTGGAGCTGGCACTGAAGCAGCTCGGCATCCCGTTTGCCCGTGCCAAGGTGGGTGACCGCTACGTACTGGAAAAACTGCAAGAGTTGGGCTGGCGCATTGGGGCGGAAAACTCCGGCCACGTGATCCTGCTGGACAAAACCACCACCGGGGACGGTATCGTCGCTGGCCTGCAAGTGTTGACGGCAATCGTGCGTAATAACATGAGCCTGCATGACCTGTGCAGCGGCATGAAGTTACTGCCACAGATCCTGGTCAACGTGCGCTTTGTCGGTGAGCATAACCCGCTGGAGTCAGAGGCGGTGTTGAAGGTCGCTGAGCAGGTCGAAGCCGAATTGGCCGGTCGTGGCCGCGTGCTGCTGCGTAAATCGGGCACTGAGCCACTGATCCGCGTGATGGTGGAAGGCGAAGATGAACAGCAGGTTATCGCGTTGGCGCATCGTATCGCCGATGCGGTCAAGCTGGCAGGTTGATCAGCTGATAAACAGACGCCCTCACCCTAACCCTCTCCCCCAGGAGAGGGGACCGATCGAGGATGTTTGAAATTATCGTGACTTACCTTGGATGAGAAAGCGATCGAGTTAGCTGAGATTGTAGTGACTCACCTTGGATGAGAAAGCGATCGAGTTTGCTGGGATTGTAGTGGCTCACCTTGGATGAGAAAGCGATCGAGTTTGCTGAGATTGTAGTGACTCACCTTGGCTCAAGTGACGCTCAAGCTTTGCTGAGATTATCTTCTTTCTCCCAACAGGGCAGGGACTTTCAGCTCCCTCTCCCTGTGGGAGAGGGTTGGGGTGAGGGGCCGATTATCCCTGTTTTTGCTGTTTTTTTCCGCAAACGCATCGGTGGTTGCAAATTGCCCTTGCGCGCTTTGATGGCTTTGGTTAGTATTCACACCCGCTTCAGTGGGCTGTTTTAGTGACACGCCACGCCTTCTTTAGTTTGGAAGCATCTGGGGTGAGAAGCATTTGGCACGCGGTGAACCCGCAAGGATACAGGTACCACTATGTACGAAGCTCTTCTGGTAATTTTCTTGCTGATATCGATCGGGCTAGTCGCTCTGATCATGCTACAGCAAGGTAAAGGCGCTGATATGGGAGCCTCATTCGGAGCAGGTGCTTCTGGCACATTCTTCGGATCGACCGGTTCAGGCAACTTTATGACCCGCATGACGGCTGTTCTGGCGACGCTGTTCTTCGTCATCAGTCTGATCCTGGGCAACCTGAGCACCAATCAGGGCAAGAAAGGCAGCGAGTGGGAAAACCTGGGTCAGCCAGCGCAAACTGAGCAGACCAGCACTCCGGCAGCACCCGCTAAACCGGTCAGTGATATCCCGCAATAAGCCGCTGAAAAGTTTTAAAACGGTTGTTTTCGACCTCAATAGAAACAGCCGTTAGCAGTAAAAATCAGTACCGAGGTGGTGGAATTGGTAGACACGCTACCTTGAGGTGGTAGTGCCCTAACGGGCTTGTGGGTTCGAGTCCCATCCTCGGTACCAAATCCCAGAGATAACTTGCGTTTTTGCAATTATCGGCGTAATATTTGCCACGTTTTCGGACGCGGGGTGGAGCAGCCTGGTAGCTCGTCGGGCTCATAACCCGAAGGTCGTCGGTTCAAATCCGGCCCCCGCAACCACTTTCCTTTAAGTGTCTATTTTCAAATACACTTTTCGATTGAATTCCGCTTTTCTCGATCAACATTTGAAAATGACACTTGCTAGAAAGTTGCACCGAAGCCGCTTTGCGGCAAACAGGGTCCAGTTGCATAAAGCCCCGAATTTTCGGGGTTTTTTGTTATTTGGCAACAGAATCACTGGGCTATTAGGCCCTTTTTTTATGTCTTGGGGGTGGGCTTGTCCACATTAGAGCAAAAATTAACAGAGATGCTTTCCGCACCGGTAGAGGCGTTGGGCTTTGAGCTCGTAGGCATCGAATTTATTCGGGCGCGCCAATCGACACTACGCATCTATATTGATAGTGACAACGGAATCAATGTTGATGATTGCGCTGATGTCAGCCACCAGGTCAGCGCTGTGCTGGACGTCGAAGATCCGATTACGGTCGCTTACAACCTGGAAGTTTCCTCTCCTGGCCTTGAGCGCCCTATGTTCACCGCGGAACACTATCAACGTTTCCTCGGTGAAGAAGTCAGCGTTGTTCTGCGTATGGCGATACAAAACCGCCGCAAATGGCAGGGCATCATCAAGTCTGTAGAAGGCGAGATGATCACGGTTACTGTGGATGGGAAAGATGAAGTGTTCGCGCTGAGCAATATTCAGAAAGCGAACCTGGTACCCCACTTTTAAAGTTTGGATGAGGCAACTAGGATGAACAAAGAGATTCTGGCTGTTGTTGAAGCAGTTTCCAATGAAAAATCCCTACCACGTGAGAAGATTTTCGAAGCCCTGGAAACCGCTTTAGCCACCGCCACCAAGAAAAAATATGAGCAGGAAATCGAGGTCCGTGTCAGCATTGACCGTAAGACTGGCGATTTCGATACCTTCCGCCGTTGGGTTGCCGTTGATGAAGTGACCCAGCCAACGCGTGAGATCACGCTGGAAGCTGCACAGTATGAAGATCCGTCCATAGAACTGGGCGGTTATATCGAAGATCAGATCGAATCTGTGACCTTCGACCGTATCACCACTCAGACCGCTAAGCAGGTTATCGTACAGAAAGTGCGTGAAGCCGAGCGCGCGATGGTGGTTGACGCCTTCCGCCAACACGAAGGTGAGATCGTCACCGGCGTGGTGAAAAAAGTTAACCGTGACAGCATTGCGCTGGATCTGGGTAGCAACGCCGAAGCGGTCATTGGCCGTGAAGACATGCTGCCACGCGAAAACTTCCGCCCGGGTGACCGTATCCGCGGTGTACTGTACGCAGTTCGTCCGGAAGCGCGCGGTGCGCAACTGTTCGTCAGCCGTTCCAGCCCGGATATGCTCAAAGAGCTGTTCCGCATCGAAGTGCCGGAAATTGGCGAAGAAGTGATTGAGATTAAAGCGGCAGCCCGCGATCCTGGCTCCCGTGCAAAAATTGCCGTGAAAACCAACGACAAGCGTATCGACCCGGTCGGTGCCTGTGTCGGTATGCGCGGTGCCCGCGTCCAGGCCGTTTCTAGCGAGCTTGGCGGGGAACGTATTGATATCATCCTGTGGGATGATAACCCTGCACAGTTCGTCATTAACGCCATGGCCCCGGCAGATGTTGCCTCGATCGTGGTAGATGAAGATCGGTGCACGATGGATATCGCCGTTGAAGCCAGCAACCTGGCACAGGCGATCGGCCGTAATGGCCAAAACGTGCGTTTAGCTTCCCAACTGTTGAAACAGCATCGTGATGATGATCGCTGGGAACTGAACGTGATGACGGCGGACGATCTGCAGGCCAAGCATCAGGCCGAGGCTCATGCCGCCATTGATACCTTCACCAAGTATCTTGATATCGACGAAGATTTCGCCACCGTTCTGGTCGAAGAAGGCTTCTCTACGCTGGAAGAACTGGCTTACGTGCCAATCAAAGAGCTGCTGGAAATCGACGGTCTGGATGAAGATATGGTTGAAGCGTTGCGCGATCGCGCCAAAGCTGCATTGACCACGCTGGCCCTGGCACAGGAAGAAAGCCTGGGCGACCAAAAACCTGCTGATGATTTGCTCAACCTTCCAGGTCTTGAGCGCAGCATGGCCTTTAAACTGGCCGCGCGTGGGGTTTGTACGCTGGAAGATCTTGCCGAGCAGGGTGTTGACGATCTGGCTGATATTGAAGGGCTTAGCGATGAGCAAGCCGGCGAGCTGATTATGGCCGCACGTAATATCTGTTGGTTTGGCGACAACGCGTAATAACTGTAGCAGGAAGGAACAGCATGACGACAGATGTAACCGTAAAATCGCTGGCAGCAGAGATACAGACACCGGTTGATCGCCTGGTACAGCAGTTTGCTGATGCAGGGATCAACAAGTCTGAGACCGACTCTGTGACACAGCACGAGAAAGAAACCTTATTGGCGCACCTGAACCGTGAACACGGTAGTGCGCCAAGCAAACTCACGTTGCAGCGCAAAACGCGCAGCACCTTGAATATTCCGAGCACCGGCGGTAAGAGTAAATCGGTGCAAATTGAGGTCCGCAAGAAACGCACTTATGTAAATCGCGATCCGCAGGAAGCCCAACAGGCTGAAGCGGCTGAGCAGGCACAGCGTGAAGCGGAAGAGCAGGCAAGGCGCGAAGCGGAAGAGCTAGCGAAACGCGAAGCAGAAGCTAAGCGCGCAGCCGAAGAGCAAGCCAAACGTGAGGCCGCGGAGATTGCTAAGCGTAATTCAGCGGAAAAAGAAAAAGTGACCAATCAACATACCGACGAAATGACCAAGCCAGCTCAGGCAGAAAAAGCACGCCGTGAAGCCGAAGCCGCCGAACTGAAACGTAAAGCGGAAGAAGAAGTACGCCGCAAGGTGGAAGAAGACGCCAAACGCGTAGCGGAAGAAGCGCGCCGTATGGCCGAAGAAAACGGTGAGAAGTGGGCCGAAGCCGAAGCAGCAAGCGCTGCGGTTGAAACAGCCGACTACCACGTAACCACCTCCGAGCACGCTCGTGCTGCCGAAGACGAAAACGACGCCAAAGTTGAAGGTGAGCGCCGTAGCCGTACTCGCGGTGGCAAAGCGACCAAACAGAAGAAAGGCAACAAGCTCTCCGAGTCTAAAGCAGACCGCGAAGAAGCTCGCACCATGACCCGTGGCGGTAAAGGCAAGCGTAAGCCAAGCACCCTGCAGCAGGGCTTTAACAAGCCAGCTCAGGTAGTGAACCGTGACGTGGTGATCGGCGAGACCATCACCGTTGCCGAACTGGCTAACAAGATGGCGGTAAAAGGTTCTCAGGTCATCAAAGCGATGATGAAGCTGGGCGCTATGGCCACCATCAACCAGGTCATCGACCAGGAAACCGCACAGCTGGTTGCCGAAGAGATGGGCCACAAAGTTATCCTGCGTCGTGAGAACGAGCTGGAAGAAGCGCTGATGAGCGACCGTGATACCGGCGCAGGTGCCGAGTCTCGTGCGCCAGTCGTGACCATCATGGGCCACGTTGACCATGGTAAAACCTCTCTGCTCGACTACATCCGCTCCACCAAGGTGGCAGTTGGCGAAGCCGGTGGTATTACCCAGCACATCGGTGCTTACCACGTAGAAACCGAAAACGGCATGATCACCTTCCTGGATACCCCAGGCCACGCAGCGTTTACCTCAATGCGTGCTCGTGGTGCTCAGGCGACCGATATCGTAGTTCTGGTAGTAGCAGCAGACGACGGCGTGATGCCACAAACCATCGAAGCCATTCAGCATGCTCAGGCGGCTAAAGTGCCATTGGTGGTTGCGGTAAACAAAATTGATAAGCCAGAAGCCGATCCGGACCGCGTTAAGCAAGAGCTGTCTCAGTATGGCGTTATGCCAGAAGAGTGGGGCGGTGAAGCTCAGTTCGTCCACGTATCTGCGAAAGCCGGTACCGGTATCGACGAACTGTTGAACGCTATCCTGCTGCAGGCCGAAGTTCTCGAACTGAAAGCGGTTCGTAGCGGCATGGCGAGCGGTGTGGTAATCGAATCCTTCCTGGATAAAGGCCGTGGCCCAGTGGCTACCGTGCTGGTACAGGAAGGGACGCTGAACAAGGGCGATATCGTCCTGTGTGGCTTCGAGTATGGTCGTGTTCGTGCGATGCGTGACGAATTGGGCCGTGAAGTGACCTCTGCGGGTCCTTCTATCCCAGTTGAGATCCTGGGCCTGTCCAGCGTTCCTGCTGCGGGTGACGAAGCGACCGTAGTGCGTGACGAGAAGAAAGCGCGTGAAGTTGCGCTGTACCGTCAAGGCAAGTTCCGCGAAGTCAAACTGGCTCGCCAGCAGAAATCTAAACTGGAGAACATGTTCGCGAACATGACCGAAGGTGAAGTTTCTGAACTGAACATCGTGCTGAAAACCGACGTACAGGGTACCTGTGAAGCGATTTCCGATTCACTGCAGAAACTCTCCACCGACGAAGTGAAGGTGAAGATTGTGGGTTCTGGCGTAGGTGGTATCACCGAAACCGACGCGACCCTGGCTGCGGCATCCAACGCCATCATCCTGGGCTTCAACGTGCGTGCGGATGCTTCTGCCCGCCGCGTGATCGAGTCAGAAAGCCTGGATCTGCGTTACTACTCCGTGATCTATAACCTGATCGACGAAGTGAAGCAGGCGATGAGCGGTATGTTGGCGCCTGAGTACAAACAGCAGATCATCGGTCTGGCTGAAGTACGTGATGTGTTCAAATCACCTAAGTTCGGCGCTGTTGCTGGCTGTATGGTGACCGAAGGCAACATCAAGCGTCACAACCCAATCCGCGTGCTGCGTGACAACGTGGTTATCTATGAAGGCGAGCTGGAATCCCTGCGCCGCTTCAAAGATGACGTTAACGAAGTCCGTAACGGTATGGAATGTGGTATCGGCGTTAAGAACTACAACGACGTGCGCGTTGGCGACATGATCGAAGTGTTCGAAATCATCGAGATCCAGCGTACTATCGCTTAAGCCTCGAAAAACGCTTAAATCTGTTTTTAGGGGGGCCTTGTGCCCCCCGATTTGTCTGGAGGGTTTCCAAATGGCAAAAGAATTCAGCCGCGGTCAACGCGTGGCACAAGAAATGCAAAAAGAGATTGCGATGATCTTGCAGCGTGAAGTCAAAGATCCGCGTGTCGGCATGGCTACCGTTTCAGGTGTTGAAGTGTCTCGCGATCTGGCTTACGCCAAAGTTTATGTCACCTTCCTGAACGTGCTGACCGAAAACCACGATCCGGATCTGGTGACCAACGGCATTAAAGCGTTGCAGGATGCCTCTGGCTATATCCGTACGCTACTGGGCAAAGCGATGCGCCTGCGCGTAGTGCCGGAACTGACCTTCTCCTACGATAACTCACTGGTTGAAGGCATGCGTATGTCCAACCTGGTGACCAACGTAGTGAAGAACGATGCCGAACGTCGCAATGCATCAGGCGATGAAGAGGAGGCTTAATGAGTCGCCCTCGCCGTCGCGGCCGTGACATTCACGGTGTACTGCTGCTGGACAAACCGCAGGGCCTGTCGTCTAACGATGCCCTGCAAAAAGTAAAGCGTATCTACAATGCCAACCGCGCGGGCCACACCGGCGCGCTCGATCCACTGGCGACCGGTATGCTGCCAATCTGTCTGGGGGAGGCCACCAAATTCTCCCAATATCTGCTCGATTCCGACAAGCGTTACCGCGTGATTGCCCGTTTGGGCCAGCGCACGGACACCTCGGATGCCGATGGTCAGATCGTGCAGGAGCGGCCGGTAAACTTCACCCAGGCGCAGCTCGATACCGCGCTGGACACCTTCAGGGGGAACATCCAGCAGGTGCCTTCGATGTATTCCGCACTGAAATACCAGGGCAAAAAGCTGTATGAATATGCTCGCCAGGGTATCGAAGTCCCGCGTGAAGCACGCAGCATCACCGTGTATGAGTTGCAGTTTATCCGCTGGGAAGGGGATGAGCTTGAGCTGGAAATTCACTGCTCAAAAGGCACCTACATCCGCACTATCACGGATGACCTCGGTGAGTTGCTGGGCTGTGGCGCACACGTGATTTATCTGCGCCGCCTGCAGGTGGCGAAGTACCCGATCGCCCGCATGGTCACGCTGGAACAGTTGAATGCTCTAGTGGAGCAGGCACAGGAGCAGGGCATTGCGCCAAGCGAACTGCTCGATCCGTTGCTGATGCCGATGGATAGCCCGGCCGAAGATTTCCCTGAAGTGAACCTGCTGCCAGCGGTAGCGGGTTACGTCAAACAGGGGCAGCCGGTGCAGGCCGCAGGGGCTCCGGCCTCGGGTCTGGTGCGCATTACCGAAGGCGAAGAACGTAAATTTATCGGCATTGGCGAGATTGCCGATGATGGCCGAGTCGCGCCGCGCCGCCTGGTTGTTGAATATTTCGACTGACCTGCCCGCCTTGCGATCGCCCTGCGCTAAGAGTAGAATGGCGCAGCTTATGCATTGGGTTGCTGAATTAGAGATCGGCGCCTGTATTTATTATCTATAATTTTGGAGTATGACAATGTCTCTAAGTGTTGAAGCTAAAGCTAAAATCGTAGCTGACTTCGGTCGTGGTACTAACGACAGCGGTTCTACCGAAGTTCAGGTTGCCCTGTTGACTGCGCAGATCAACCATCTGCAAGGCCACTTCTCAGAGCACAAAAAAGATCACCACAGCCGTCGTGGTCTGCTGCGTATGGTTTCTCAGCGTCGTAAGCTGCTGGACTACCTGAAGCGTAAAGATGTAGCACGTTACACCAGCCTGATCGAGCGTCTGGGTCTGCGTCGCTAATCGAGCAAGTTTCAGTAGAAAGGGGCCAAATGTGGCCCCTTTCTTCTAGGAAGCATAAGCAAATCAGGTTAATGTATTACTGAGGATCTTCCGTTACAGAGGTTCGCGCGGCTAATGAGAGGCTTTATCTCATGAGAGATAAGGATTGTCATTAGTCGCGAGGATGTAGTGAGAAGGTCAGTGAACCACAGGCGTGTCGAGTCGAAGAACGATTGCGCGCCCCCAATTAAGGATTAAATTTTGCTGACTCCGATTATTCGCAAATTCCAGTATGGCCAACACACCGTGACGCTTGAGACCGGTATGATGGCACGTCAAGCCACTGCCGCCGTGATGGTGAGCATGGATGACACCGCAGTATTCGTCACCGTAGTAGGCCAGAAGAAAGCCAAACCAGGCCAGAGCTTCTTCCCTCTGACCGTGAACTATCAGGAGCGTACCTACGCTGCTGGCCGTATCCCGGGTAGCTTCTTCCGTCGTGAAGGCCGTCCGAGCGAAGGCGAAACCCTGACTTCCCGTCTGATCGACCGTCCGATCCGCCCACTGTTCCCGGATAGCTTCCTGAACGAAGTGCAAGTGATCGCTACCGTGGTTTCTGTGAACCCACAGGTGAACCCAGACATCGTAGCGATGATCGGTGCCTCTGCTGCCCTGAGCCTGTCCGGTATTCCGTTCAATGGCCCAATCGGTTCTGCACGCGTGGGTTATATCAACAATCAGTACGTACTGAACCCAACTACCGATGAGCTGAAAGAAAGCAGCCTGGATCTGGTGGTTGCCGGTACCGCTGGTGCAGTACTGATGGTGGAATCCGAAGCTGACGTGCTGAGCGAAGATCAGATGCTGGGCGCAGTCGTGTTTGGCCATGACCAACAGCAAATCGTTATCGAAAACATTAACGCTCTGGTTGCCGAAGCTGGCAAGCCGAAGTGGGATTGGCAGGCACCAGCAGTTAACGAAGCGCTGCATGCGCGCGTAGCTGAGCTGGCCGAAAGCCGTCTGGGCGATGCTTACCACATCACCGAAAAACAAGAGCGTTACGCTCAGGTTGATGCGATCAAAGACAGCGTAGTGGAAACTCTGCTGGCGCAAGACGAAACTCTGGACGCGTCTGAAATTCAGGACATCCTGGGTACCGTTGAGAAAAACGTCGTACGTAGCCGTGTGCTGCGTGGCGAGCCGCGTATCGATGGCCGTGAGAAAGACATGATCCGTGGTCTGGACGTGCGCACTGGCGTTCTGCCACGTACCCACGGTTCTGCACTGTTCACCCGTGGTGAAACTCAGGCGCTGGTTACCGCCACTCTGGGTACCGCGCGTGACGCACAGAACATCGACGAGCTGATGGGCGAGAAAACCGACAGCTTCCTGTTCCACTACAACTTCCCTCCGTACTCTGTTGGTGAAACCGGCATGGTAGGTTCACCGAAGCGTCGTGAAATCGGCCATGGTCGTCTGGCAAAACGTGGCGTTTTAGCTATGATGCCTAAACCAGAAGATTTCCCGTACACCGTACGTGTGGTGTCTGAAATCACCGAATCCAACGGTTCTTCTTCAATGGCTTCCGTTTGTGGTGCTTCTCTGGCACTGATGGACGCAGGTGTGCCAATCAAGGCCGCCGTTGCGGGTATCGCAATGGGCCTGGTGAAAGAAGAAGAAAACTTTGTGGTACTGTCTGATATTCTGGGTGACGAAGATCACCTGGGCGACATGGACTTCAAAGTGGCCGGTAGCCGCGATGGTATCACCGCGCTGCAGATGGACATTAAAATTGAAGGTATCACCCGCGAAATCATGCAGGTGGCTCTGAACCAGGCCAAGGGTGCGCGTCTGCACATTCTGGGCGTGATGGAACAGGCTATCAGCACGCCACGTGGCGATATCTCTGAGTTCGCACCGCGTATTCACACCATCAAGATCAATCCAGACAAGATCAAAGATGTGATCGGTAAAGGCGGCTCAGTCATCCGTGCGTTGACCGAAGAAACTGGCACCACCATCGAAATTGAAGATGACGGTACAGTGAAGATTGCTGCAACCGACGGCGACAAGGCGAAGTTCGCTATCCGCCGCATCGAAGAGATCACCGCTGAGATCGAAGTTGGCCGTGTGTATCAGGGTAAAGTGACCCGTATCGTTGATTTTGGTGCCTTCGTGGCCATCGGCGGCGGTAAAGAAGGCCTGGTGCACATCTCTCAAATCGCCGACAAGCGCGTTGAGAAAGTGACCGACTATCTGCAGATGGGTCAGGAAGTACCGGTTAAGGTAATGGAAGTTGATCGCCAGGGCCGTGTGCGCCTGAGCATCAAAGAAGCTACAGCACCAGAATCCGCTGCGGCTCCTGCACCAGAAGCAGAATAACTGTATCAGCAGTTTTACAGCTCCCTGCCGTTAGGGTTGGGGGCTGTCCTTATCGCGTGGGTAGGATACTCGCGTATTAGCAAGCGGAGGACAGGACGTTCATCCAATGTTTGTCTTCGGGAGTGGGAAATGAAGCCTTTCTTGCGCTGGTGTTACGTTGCGACAGCACTATTGCTGGCAGGATGCAGCAACCATGATTGGCGTAAAGACGAAGTTCTGGCTATTCCGTTGCAGCCTACACTGCAGCAGGAAGTGATCCTGGCGCGCATGGAACAAATACTTGCCAGCCGGGCATTAACGGACGATGAGCGAGCACAGCTTTTATATGAGCGCGGTGTGCTGTATGATAGTCTTGGTTTACGTGCTCTAGCGCGCAATGACTTTTCACAAGCGCTAGCGATACGTCCTGATATGCCAGAAGTTTTCAACTACCTGGGCATTTACTTAACGCAGGCAGGCAATTTTGATGCTGCCTATGAAGCGTTTGATTCTGTACTAGAGCTTGATCCAACTTACAATTACGCGCGTTTAAACCGGGGCATCGCACTGTATTATGGCGGCCGCTTCCCGTTGGCGCAGGATGATCTGCAGGCGTTTTATCAAGACGACCCAAACGATCCCTTCCGTTCGCTGTGGCTTTATCTGGTGGAACGAGAAATCGATCCCAAGATGGCTACCGTCTCGCTCCAGCAGCGTTATGACAAATCGGACAGAGGGCAATGGGGATGGAATATTGTCGAATTCTACCTGGGCAAAATCAGCGAAAAAACGCTGATGGAACGCCTCAAGGCAGATGCAACGGATAACACTTCGCTCGCTGAGCATCTCAGTGAAACTGACTTCTATTTAGGTAAGCACTACCTAAGTCTGGGGGACAAGGACACCGCTTCGGCGCTGTTCAAACTGACGGTGGCTAACAACGTTCATAACTTTGTTGAGCACCGCTATGCATTGTTGGAATTGGCGCTGTTGGGCCAAGAACAAGACGACCTATCGGAATCGGACCAGCAATAGCTGACGGACACTTATCAGCCTGATTTACATTGGTTTTTTGACCAAAGTAATCGCCTTAACGGGCGAGGGCTTTTTTGTCTGTTTTATAATCTAATTTGAGCCGGTTCACACTTTTCAATGAAAATGACTGAAAATTTTCTCGACGAGTTATGTAGACTGGCTGCCATTATTAATGAGGCACGTGTACATGACTACTGAGCTTGAAACCTCTTTTGCTGACCTGGGGCTGTCTGCTCCTATCATTGCTGCCCTGACCGATCTGGGCTACGAAAAACCATCACCGATCCAGGCTGAGTGTATTCCTCACCTGTTGAACGGTCGCGACGTGCTGGGCATGGCGCAGACCGGTAGTGGTAAAACTGCGGCGTTCTCGCTGCCCCTGCTGCACAACCTCGATGCAGCCCTGAAAGCACCACAAATCCTGGTACTGGCTCCAACCCGCGAACTGGCGGTTCAGGTAGCTGAAGCCATGACCGATTTCTCCAAGCACATGCATGGCGTTAACGTGGTGGCCCTGTACGGTGGCCAACGTTATGACGTGCAGCTGCGCGCTCTGCGTCAGGGCCCGCAAATCGTAGTAGGGACCCCAGGCCGTCTGCTGGATCACCTGAAACGTGGCACCCTGAACCTTTCTGGCCTGAAAGGCCTGGTTCTGGACGAAGCCGACGAAATGCTGCGCATGGGCTTTATCGAAGACGTAGAAACCATCATGGCGGAGATCCCGGCTGAACATCAGACCGCGCTGTTCTCTGCGACCATGCCGGAAGCGATCCGTCGTATTACCCGTCGCTTCATGAAAGATCCACAGGAAGTGCGCATTCAGTCCAGCATCACTACTCGTCCAGACATCAGCCAGAGCTACTGGACCGTGCAGGGCATGCGTAAAAACGAAGCGCTGGTGCGTTTCCTGGAAGCGGAAGATTTTGACGCGGCGATCATCTTCGTGCGTACCAAAAATGCGACCCTGGAAGTGGCTGAAGCGCTGGAGCGCAGCGGTTACAACAGCGCCGCACTGAACGGTGACATGAACCAGGCGCTGCGTGAGCAGACCCTGGAGCGTCTGAAAAGTGGCCGTCTGGATATTCTGATCGCCACCGACGTTGCCGCTCGTGGTCTGGACGTTGAGCGTATCAGCCTGGTAGTAAACTATGATATCCCTATGGATTCAGAGTCTTACGTTCACCGTATCGGCCGTACCGGTCGTGCTGGCCGTGCTGGCCGCGCGCTGCTGTTCGTCGAAAACCGCGAACGCCGCCTGCTGCGCAACATCGAACGCACCATGAAGCTGACCATCCCTGAAGTCGAGCTGCCAAACGCAGATCTGCTGGGTGAGCGCCGCCTGGCCAAGTTTGCCGCTAAAGTTCAGCAGCAGCTGGAAAGCAGCGATCTGGATATGTACCGTGCGCTGCTGGCTAAGCTGCAGCCGGGTGAAGATCTGGATATGGAAACGTTAGCCGCTGCACTGCTGAAAATGGCACAGGGCGAACGTCCTCTGATCCTGCCACCAGATCCAGTGTTCAAACCGCGTCAACGTCGTGAGTTCAACGACCGTGATGATCGCGGTGGCGAGCGTAGCAACGACCGTCGTCGTGACGCACGTCCAGACAGCCGTGATGGTGGCGCTGAGCGTCCACGTCGCGAACGCCGTGACGTGGGTGAAATGCAGCTGTACCGCATTGAAGTTGGCCGTGATGACGGCGTGGAAGTTCGTCATATCGTTGGCGCGATCGCTAACGAAGGTGACATCAGCAGCCGTTACATCGGTAACATCAAGCTG
Source organism: Serratia sp. K1WW1 (assembly GCF_055790865.1). Lineage (NCBI taxonomy): Bacteria > Pseudomonadati > Pseudomonadota > Gammaproteobacteria > Enterobacterales > Yersiniaceae > Serratia > Serratia sp. K1WW1. Next base: position 5,362,180 of record NZ_CM147697.1, on the reverse strand, counting down.
TTTGCTTCCCACTCCACCATCGAGCTGCCAAAAGGCATGCCGGGCGAGATCCTGAATCACTTCACTCGCACCCGCATTCTGAACAAGCCGATGAATATGCAACTGCTGGGCGATGCACAGCCGCATGAACGTCGTGAGCGTCCTGCCGGTGGTAACGGTGGTGAGCGCCGTGGCGGTGCCCGTCCATTCAACGGCGAGCGTCGTGAAGGTGCACCAGCACCACGTCGTTCTTTCGGTGAGCGCCGTGAAGGCGGTAATGCTGCCGGTGGCGAACGCCGTGGCGGTAACTTCAACCGTGACAAGCCAGCACCACGCCGTGACGATGCAGCAGCTCCTGCCGCACCACGTCGCCGTTTCGGTGATGCATAAGCGTTGATTTGACCGTATACGGTTAATCAGCTTAGAAACCAGTCTTCGGACTGGTTTTTTTTTGCCTGACATCTCAGTTAAAGCCGCTAAAGGGCGTATCATTCGCAAGGTTTATCTTACGGATGCACAGGAGCTGCCGTGAACTGGCAACAATTCAAATCTCAATACCTGGTGCGCTTTTGGGCGCCTTTACCGGCGGTGATCGCAGCCGGGATCCTCTCGACCTACTATTTCGGTATGACCGGCACCTTCTGGGCGGTAACCGGTGAATTTACCCGTTGGGGCGGCCATATCTTGCAGTGGTTTGGTTTCCACCCCGAGCAGTGGGGCTACTTTAAGGTGATCGGCCTACAGGGCACACCACTCGATCGTATCGATGGACGCATGATAATCGGTATGTTTGCGGGTTGTATCGCCGCCGCGCTGTGGGCCAACAACATCAAATTACGTATGCCACAGCACCGCATCCGCATTGCACAGGCGTTGCTTGGCGGCATCATCGCCGGTTTTGGTGCGCGTTTGGCGATGGGGTGTAACCTGGCGGCCTTCTTCACCGGTATTCCACAGTTCTCGCTGCATGCCTGGTTTTTTGCGCTGGCAACGGCGGCGGGTTCTTACTTCGGTGCCAAATTCACCTTGCTGCCGATGTTCCGTATTCCGGTCAAGCTGCAAAGAGTGAAAGCGGCCTCACCGTTGACGCAAAAACCCGAGCAGGCACGCCGTCGTTTCCGTTTGGGAATGGTGATTTTCTGCCTCACGGTGGCTTGGTCATTATGGACGTTGTTTGATGCGCCGAAACTCGGCATTGCCATGCTGTTTGGTATCGGTTTTGGTCTGCTGATTGAACGGGCGCAGATCTGCTTTACCTCGGCGTTCCGCGATCTGTGGATCACTGGCCGTACGCATATGGCCAAGGCAATTATTATCGGCATGGCGGTTAGCGCCATCGGCATCTTCAGCTATGTGCAATTGGGCGTCTCGCCGAAGATCATGTGGGCCGGGCCCAATGCTGTACTGGGCGGGCTGTTGTTTGGCTTTGGTATTGTGCTGGCGGGCGGCTGCGAAACCGGCTGGATGTATCGTGCGGTAGAAGGCCAGGTCCATTACTGGTGGGTGGGGTTGGGCAACATTATCGGCGCCACGCTGTTAGCCTACTACTGGGACGATCTGGCACCCGCTCTGGCGACCAACTACGACAAGATTAACCTGCTGGATACCTTCGGGCCGATCGGCGGCCTGCTGGTGACCTATCTGCTACTGGCCATAGCCTTTGCCGCGATGCTGTGGTGGGAGAAACGCTTTTTCCGCGCCAAGCCAGATGCGCAGGTGGTGAATTTAAGGAGTGAAGCATGAAACAGACCGAGATCGTGCCGGATTACCGGTTGGATATGGTGGGAGAGCCTTGTCCTTATCCGGCGGTGGCTACGTTAGAGGCTATGCCGCAGCTGAAACCGGGCGAAATACTGGAAGTGATCAGCGACTGCCCGCAGTCGATCAATAATATTCCGCTCGATGCCCGTAATCACGGCTACAAGGTGCTGGATATTCAGCAGGATGGGCCAACCATTCGTTACCTGATCCAGCGTTAATCGAACAAGGGCACCATTATGGTGCCCTCAGATTGATGACTAACCCCACTTTTTCAGGTGGGGTTAGTCTTTCTTAGCGACCGCAGGTCGCGATCGCGATATTTTTCCATAACCCCATCATTTGACCTTTCCTCTCCCCTATCGGGTTCTTCTCGGCTTCCAGGGACGCTTTTAACCAGGCATAAAGGTGATAAAGAAGCGCCAGCAGCGCCATCTTCTTCATATTCTGCGCCGTGGCCGCTAGCAGGCACTGCATCTGCACTTTCGACAGACCACGGAACCGCGCATATCGATGTCCATGGTGTTGTTTCGCATCCGCGAAGCTTCTTTCCACCGTTTCCTTGCGCCGCGCATACACCTTTTTGCCCCATTTCGTCAGTCGCAACCTGTTGGCCTCCTCTTTCGAGGCTTCCCATACGTGCCGCGTTATCGTTTTCTGTGCCTTGCTGTTCTGCGTGCATTGCCCTCTCTGCTCGCACCGCTGGCACACTGCCGGGGCTGAACGGTAATGCCGATAGCCGTTGCGGTCCGTTGTGCTGTATATCAGGAGTTCCTCCGCCGGACACACATACACATCACGCGCCTCGTCATACCTGAAGTGCTTTTTCTGGAAGTCATTCAGGCCTTTGTGTGGCCTGCGATAGCCCGGCACCAACGCGATATCCATCTCCTGCGTCAGATGGCACACCGCCGAGGTAAAATAGCCCGCATCCACACCCACGGCGACCGTATCAAGGTTGAACCGCTCCACCTGCCGTGCCAGCCTGCCGATGAACGGCTGGCTATCGTGCACATTGCCCGGCGTGACATGGGTATCCATGATGATGCCGTGCTTGCCGTCCACCGTGCGGTGGTCCAGATAGAAGAAGCCCTTTGGCTTGTTGTCCCGGTGCATAAAGCCGCTTTCCGGGTCGGTGATGCTGACTTTGGTGTTTTTAACGGCGTCGTTTTTGGTTGTTTTTCTTGCGGCGGGCAGCGGCTTTTTTTCGCGTTTCTTCCTGTCGGCCTCCACGGCGTAATTCAACTGTGTGAAGTATTCACTGACCCCTTCAGGGCGCAGTTCATTCACGGCCTTGCGTGGGTTGGCATCGGCTTTCAGGTGGGTACTGTCGGTGTAAAGTACGCGCCCGTTGGCCATGCCCTGACCCAGAGCCTGTAACACGATATGGTCAAAAATCTGCTGGAAGACATCGCTGTTGTTGAAGCGACGAATGCGGTTCTGGCTCAGGGTTGAGGCGTCGGGGACCTTCTCGGTAAGCCCCATACGCAGGAACCAACGGTAAGCGACATTGACCTGGATTTCCTTGACCAGACGGCGCTCGGAGGGGACACCGAAGAGGTAGCCCAACAGCATCATTTTAATCAGGCGAACGGGGTCGATAGCGGGCCTGCCATTATCGGGGCAATAGAGATGAGCAACGGCCTCGCGGATAAATTCAAAGTCGATAGCGGCATCGATTTGACGAACCAGATGGTCTTCGGGAACCAGTTCATCAAGGGTAATGGTTTCAAACTGGTATTGCTGGGGAGAGGGTTCTTTGAGCATGGCAGTCAGTCCGTTTTTTGCACTGACCTTATTAGATCAAAGTCCTGGCCTCACGGCCAGGACTTTGTCATCAATCTGAGGGCACCATTATGGTGCCCTTATCATTCATTCCTTCACTAAATCGCCTTTCACCCCGGCCACAATCTCAAACGACCGTAAACGCGCCTGATGATCGAAAATCTGGCCGTTAACCATGATTTCATCCGCGCCGGTTTCACGCAGCAGGCTTTGCAGGCCATGGCGGATGGTGCTTTCGCTACCGACGATCGACATGCGCAGTGCCTGATCGACGCCATACTGCTCGCCTGCTGTCCACAAAGCGTGGATATTATCGACCGGCGGTGGCAGTGGGCCTGGTGAGCCACGGCGCAGGTTGATAAACTGCTGCTGCATGGAAGTGAACAGGAAACGGGCGTTTTGATCGCTGTCTGCGGCGACCACGTTGACACATACCATCGCGTGCGGCTGCTGGCACTGCTCAGACGGCGTAAAGTTCTCACGGTACACATTCAGTGCCTGGAACAGCATATCTGGCGCAAAGTGCGAGGCGAAGGCAAACGGCAAGCCGAGCTGTGCCGCCAACTGCGCACTGTACAGGCTGGAACCCAACAGCCAGATTGGCACATGTAACCCTTGGCCCGGCACGGCCTGTACCGCTTGCCCCGGCTGTACTTCGCCAAAGTAATGTTGCAGTTCCTGCACGTCACGCGGGAAGTTATCTACCTCGCCAGAGAGGTGGCGACGCAGCGCCATCATGGTGCGTTGGTCGGTACCCGGTGCTCGGCCAAGCCCCAGATCGATACGCCCAGGATAGAGTGATTCCAAGGTGCCGAACTGTTCGGCGATCACCAGCGGCGCATGGTTTGGCAGCATCACGCCACCTGAACCGAGGCGAATGCTCTGGGTACCGGAGGCTAAATAACCCAGTAATACCGACGTCGCGGCACTGCCGATGCCGGTCATATTGTGGTGTTCCGCTAGCCAGTAACGCTGATAGCCCCACTTTTCGGCATGTTGCGCCAAATCCAGCGAGCAGTGAAACGCATCGCGTGCCTTGGCTCCCTGGGGGATCGGGGATAAATCCAGTACCGAAAGCGGTACCTGTGTGTGTTCAGTCATTTCATCGTCCATTGTGCTTATCAGGTTGATCGCTTAAAGGGCGATTGCAGGGATCTGCAACTAAAAAAGCGATTATGCTTTTTGTGTTAAAAGCATAATCGAAAATACGGTTATAAAAGGGGATATATGTGCTCGCAATATCCTTATGAGAATAATGGTTTTTTTAGGGCTATGATGGCTTTTGTTTGCACGCTGATGTTCAAGGGGCTGTAGTAATGAAGAAGAAGACGTTGTTTACCCTGCTGCTGATGGGGATAGCTATCGCCATGGCGGTGCTATTCCGCGCGCATAATCAGGATTTGTTGTTGCAGGGCGAAGTGGATGCCCCCGAAGTGATCGTCGCTTCCAAAGCCAAGGGCCGGGTGATAGAGCGCCTGGTAGAGCGTGGGGACGATGTGAAAACCGGGCAACTGCTGCTGCGGCTGGAAAGCCCGGAACTGATGGCCCAGCTACGTTCGGCGCAGGCTTCACGGGATGAGGCCCAAGCGCAGTTGGACCAATCGCTGCATGGTACCCGTGAAGAAAGCATCCGTAACCTGCGCGCCAACCTGGCACAGGCCGAGGCGCAATACCAGAATGCCCAACACGATTACGACCGTAACCTGAGCGTTGCCAGCAAGGGTTATGTATCCAAATCTGAATTGGACAGCTCACGCCGTGCGCGTGATACCGCCTATCAACAGGTGCAGGCCGCCAAAGCCAATTTGGACGAAGGCATCAATGGCGATCGGATTGAACTGCGGCAGAAATATGAAGCAGCCCTGCGGGCCTCCGAGCAAGACCTGCTAGAAATTCAGGCCCAGACCGACGATCTACTGGTTAAAGCTCCGGTTGATGGCGAAGTGGGGCCGATCCCGGCTGAAGTCGGTGAGCTGCTCAACGCCTCCAGCCCGTTGATGACGTTGATCCGCGTACCGGACGCCTATTTCGTGTTTAACCTGCGGGAAGATATTCTGGCGCATGTCCGCAAGGGGGATAAGGTCCAACTGCGTGTCCCAGCGTTGAAAGACCAAACGATCGAGGCCGAAGTGCGCTATATCGCCCCGCTGGGGGATTACGCTACCAAGCGCGCCACGCGCGCCACCGGTGACTTTGATCTGAAAACCTTTGAAGTTCGTTTGTATCCGTCGCAGCCGATAGATGGCCTGCGCCCAGGGATGAGCACCTTATGGCAATGGAAAGAGTAAGGGCAGGTTGGCGCTGCTTCAGCCACGCGTTCAGCAACGAGTGCCGCATCGCTTTTCGCCGGCCGGTGGTGCACTGGCTGGGGTGGATCTTCCCGTTGATCCTGTTTGGCCTGATCAGCAGTAACTTCTCGGAAGGGACCTTGCTCGATCTGCCGGTCTCGGTGGTGGATAACGATCACAGCCCGCTATCCAAAAATCTGATCCGCAAGCTGGATGCGGGTTCTCATGCCCATGTGCAAGCCTATGACGGTGGTCTTGATGAGTCGTTGCGCTGTCTGCGTAGCGCGCAGGATTATGCTTTGCTGTCTATCCCGGCCGATTTTGAGGCGGACGCGCTGGCGGGTAATCAGCCGAGCGTGGTGCTGTATTACAACGCGCTGTTTTACGGTGCCGGGCTGTATTCCACCCAGGATTTCAGCGGCCTGATGACTGAGGCCAACGCCAATTACCGCTCGATCATTGCCGGGGCCATGGGCAAGTCGCTGCCGCCGTTGGCGGATGTCACCCTCAACTACGGCAGCCTGTTTAATGCCAGCGGCAGCTATATCTATTATCAGCAGTTTGCCGCCACCATTCATATGCTGCAGCTGTTTGTGGTGACCTGCATGATTTACGTGATGGCGCGCAGTAAGTCCTTGCTGAAAGCCAAGCCCTTTAGCCTGGCACTGCTGGGGAAACTGGCCCCTTACACCCTGTGCTTTACCACTTTGCTGATGGTTGAGATTGCTGCGCTGGTGGGCATTTTTGACGCTCGCGTCAGCGGCAACCCGCTGTTTATGCTGATGATTGGCTTCTTCTACGTGATGGCGGCACAAAGCATCGGCCTGTTGCTGTACACCTTTACCGGCAGCGCCATTACCGCCTACACCCTGATTGGCATGTTGGTGAGTATTGCACTGACTTTCTCTGGCATGGCAGTACCCGAGCTTTCCATGCCGCTACCAGCGCGCATCATCTCCAATATCGAACCTCTTACTCACGCGCTGTACGCCATGTTCGACGTCTTCCTACGGCAGGTGCCCGCCAGCGCCATCCTCAGCGTGTGTGCGCTGTTGGTGGTCTACCCGTTGGTAACCGCACTGTTGGTGCGTAACCGGCTGCTGAAGCGGCTGGCAAAAGAGGAGACGGTGGGATGAAAAGCTATTGGCTCACTTTCCGCAAAGTATTGACGAGCATGTTGGAACGGCCGATGTGGCTGATGTTGATCCTGTCGCTGTGCATCATGAGCACGGTTTATGCCAATCGCACGGTGTGGGATCTACCGGTGGCGGTGATCGATCAGGATCACAGCACCGCCAGCCGCCAGCTTATCCGCCAGTTGGATGCCACCCCGAAGATCGCCATCCAAACTTACGACAGCTTGGACGAGGCAAAACGCGATCTGGGTTGGCGCAAACTGTTTGCGGTGATCATCATGCCGGTGGATCTGGAGAAGAAGATCCTCAATGGCAAAAACATCGAGATCCCGGTGTTCGGTGATGCCACCAACCGGCTGGCAAACGGCCAGATCCAGCAGGACGTGGTGGCGGCCTATCAGCAGTTGCTCGGCCAGTACAACACCTCACTGTTGATGCGAAGTGGGTTCAGTGAACGGCAGGCTCAGGTGATTATGATGCCGATCCAGAGCCAAACGCTGGACGTATTCAACCCCGGTATCAGTTTTGCGGCGATTATCTTCCCGGGTTTGTTGGTGATGTTATTGCAGCACTCGCTGTTGATTGCCTGCGTGCGCGTCAGCATTGTGTTGAAAGGAACGCCGGGCGGCAAGCCGTCGCTTCCTGTTTATCTGGGGGGGCTATCGGCCCTGCTGCCGATCTGGCTGTTCCTGTCGATTGTGTTATTTGTGTTGTGGCCCTGGGTTTTGGGCTATCGACAGACTGCGACGATCCCGGAGATCTTGCTGCTGACCTTCCCGTTCCTGCTTGCGGTGCTTGGGCTAGGCAAGCTGGTGACCGAATGCTTGCGCAGCGTGGAAATGATCTACCTGACGCTGTCGTTTATCACCACCCCGGTGTTTTACCTTTCTGGCACCATTTGGCCGCTGCAAGCGATGCCGCAGTGGGTCAGGGCGATTTCATCGATGATCCCCTCAACCTGGGCGACCAAAGCCATTGCTGGCGTCAATCAGATGGGGCTATCGCTGCGTGATGTCGGCGGGGACGTTGCCATGCTGCTGCTATTGGGGGCGATTTATACGCTGATTGGTATTGGCGTTGGAGCCGTGCGTAACCGCGTGGGGCTGCGTAATCTATTTCGTAAACGCCGAGTGTAGGAGAGATTACAAATCGGCTCCTGTACCTAACCGCGGCTCTGGACTGGCTCCCTCTCCCTAAGTACGTATTCACGTGGTACTCGGTCTATACTTTGGGAGAGGGTTGGGGTGAGGGGGGAGCCTGGATTTACTGCACCAATTCCAACCCGGCCACACGCCGCCAGTAGCCATTACACTCTGCGTGATCGGTTAACATCAGCGGCTCCGTACCCTGCTCATTAGCCCGGAAGCTGTCGAGCATCGCCAGTGTTTCAACCCCCTGTGGCGACAGACGTACAATATCCACCAACCCCTGCATGCTGGTCAGTTCGTTGCCCAGGTTATAGCAGTAACCGCTCATGGTCTGGATACCGTTGAGCACAAACACCTGTTGGTTCTCTTGAGAATTGACGATGCGCCCCTGCGGATAGTTGATGCAGCAGGTTTCGCATTCATCCTTGCCCCGGTTTTCTGAGCGTGCAGTAAAACAGCGCGCCGAATAGGCCAGTGGCAAGTGGCCGTAACTCAACACTTCCACTTCAAACCCTTGGCGGAACCCCAACTCATCACATTGCTGCAATAAATTGACCAGCCAGTCGCGTGAAAGCTCCACGGGCATGCACCAGCGCATCATGCCTTGCTTGTGCAGCAGGCGCAGAGTGTAGGCGTTGTAGCAATTGAGGGCATGCCCGGCGACAAACGGCAAACCGCGATCGGCAGCCATATTCACCGTACCAAGATCGTTGGCTTCGATCAGGAATTCGCCGTTCTCCACATAACGCTTCAGCTCATTCAGCTCTGAGGGTGCCTGTAGCAAAGCCAGGGTAGAGATCACCACCTGCTTACCCGATTTGGCGATCTCCTGCGCCAGCGCCAGCCAGTCACCTACTTTCATCTCACGCCGTTTGGTGCAGACGCTCTCGCCAAGATAGATAATATCGGCGCTGCTGCTCATCGCCTGCTGATAAAAGGCTTCTATCTCGCTGTTTGGCCAGTAGTAGAGCACCGGGCCTAATGCATATTTCATGGTTTCTCCTACTGCCATTTGCGGTGGTACGCGCCAAGCGTGGTCTGGGTACCTTCGGACATTGCGCCGAGCGTTTCCATCCAGGCTGCGTCGGCTTGATAGCCCGCCGGGTTGGCCATACAGCGATCTATGGCCTGGCGCCAGACGCGCGCAACCTGGCTGACATAGGCAGGGCTGCGTTGGCGGCCTTCAATCTTCACCGAGGCAATATTGGCGGCCAGTAGCTCTGGCAGCAGCTCCAGCGTATTCAGGCTGGTGGGCTCTTCCAGCGGGTGATAGAGCACGTTATCCACCAGATAGCGGCCTTTGCACAGCGTTGGGTAACCGGCGTTTTCACCGTCCTGATAGCGGTCGATCAGTACGTCATTCAGGCGCGATTCCATCCCCTTTGGCGTTTGTTGCCAGCGTACAAAGCGGGCAGGTGAGCAGGCGCCCACGGTGTTAGGCGATTCCCCGGTCAGATAAGAGGAGAGGTAACACCGCCCTTCGGCCATGATGCACAGGCTGCCAAAGGCGAACACTTCCAACGGCACCGGGCTGGTGCGTGATAATTGCTTCACTTGGTGCATCGACAGCACACGAGGCAGCACCACTCGCGCAACGTCGAAGTGGTGTTGATAAAAACGGATGGCTTCTTCATTGGTCGCAGAGGCTTGCACCGAAACATGGCGCTCCACCTGCGGATAACGTTCCGCTGCGTACTCCAGCATTGCCAAATCTGCCAGGATCAACGCGTCGGCACCCAACTGGGCGGCCATATCCACGGCGCGCTGCCAGCGGGCGTAGCCATCGGGGTGAGCAAAGGTGTTGATGGCGATATGCAGCTTGCGGCCATGCCGGTGCACATAGTCAGCCGCTTCCTGCAGCTTCTTCTCGGTAAAGTTCAGCCCGGCAAAGTGGCGCGCATTGGTATCGTCTTTCAGGCCGATGTAAACGGCGTCTGCGCCATTATCTACCGCGGCTTTCAAGGCCGGCAGGTTGCCAGCGGGGCAAAGCAGCTCCATAGATCTATCCTGATTCCAGCCGTACACCTGGCCAGGTATACGCTGTGATAAACGTTGCCGGGCCATCGATTCGCCTGGCAATGATGTAAATGGGGAGACAATTTTAGTGAACCCGAGGTTAACAAGCTTTGATTTGAGGCAGCTTCTGGCGTATTGATATTCAAGCGGTAACTTGAAATTTGTAGGGCAAGTTGAGCGTTAATTGCACCATTTGTTGATATAGACCGGTTACGCGTAGCCGCAATGTGGCAAAATAACCTCAGACTGAGTAGAAAGGAGTGAATAACAGTGTTGGAAAAACTACGAGCACGCATTGTGCGTCAAGGGCCGTCGCTGTTGCGCGTACCGTTAAAATTCACGCCGTTTGCTCTGCAGCGTCAGGTTTTGCAACAGGTGCTGAGCTGGCAGTTCCGTCAGGCGCTGGCTGAGGGAGATTTAGAATTTCTCGAATCGCGCTGGCTGAAGATTGAAGTGCGCGATCTGGCACTGCAATGGTTTATGACGGTAGAAAACGATAGGCTGGTGGTGAGCCAACAGGCTGAGGCGGACGTCAGCTTCAGCGGCGAAGCCAACGATCTGATCTTGATTGCGGCACGTAAGCAAGATCCCGACACGCTGTTTTTCCAGCGTCGGTTGCAGATTGAAGGAGATACCGAATTGGGCCTGTATGTAAAAAATCTGATGGACGCTATCGATCTGGATGCGATGCCTACGCCGTTACGCGTTGGGCTGCTGCGGTTAGCGGACTTTGTGGAAGCCGGTTTGCAGGAGGGCACGGCGCAAACTTCCCGTGTGCCGCAGCCATGCTGATCCGCGTTGAAATTCCGGTGGATGCCGCAGGTATTGATGCGCTGCTGCGTAACGCCTTTGGCCGTGATGACGAAGCCGAACTGGTGCAACAACTGCGTGAAGACGGGTTGTTGACGCTGGGCATCGTTGCCACCGACGAAGAGGGTGGCGTGGTCGGTTATGCCGCATTCAGCCCGGTTGACGTTGCGGGCGAGGATCGCCAATGGGTTGGTCTCGCGCCGTTGGCGGTAGAGGAAAGCCTGCGTCGCCAAGGGCTGGCCGAAAAGCTGGTTTACGAAGGGTTGGATGCGCTGAATGAGTTCGGCTATGCCGCCGTAGTGGTGCTGGGCGAACCGGCTTACTACGGGCGCTTCGGCTTTAAAACGGCTGCCCAGTTCGATCTGCATTGCCGCTGGCCAGGAACGGAAGCCGCATTCCAGGTTTATCCGTTGGCGGAAGATGCACTTAACGGTGTGAATGGGCTGGTGGAGTATTCGGCGCCTTTTAATCGTTTTTAACGACCGGCAGCAGGTATTCCAATGAGAGGGGCGGATTAACTATCAGCTCCTCTTTTTGCTTTTTGCTCAACTGTTTCACCCGATACTCCAGCCGCAAAGCCATTGAGCGATCCCCAACCTGGCAGTGAAAAACCAGTTCCAGTTCCCCTTTGCCGCGCAGGGCTTTGGCCCCTTTACCGGCCTGATGCTGGGCTGCTCGCCGGGCGACGTCTGTCGTGATACCGGTGTACAACATCCCGCTTGGCATTCGCAGCATATAGAGATGCCAGGTTGTTTCAGTCATAACGGCCTGCGTAATGGTTCAAAGAGTTACCTATGCCCAAAAGGACCCGGGCCCACCGAATCCCTAACCAGCAGCTCCGAAGTAAAAACGTTGTCCTTCGACAGATAGCCGCCGTCGAGCATGGCGATCAGCCGGTCGATCACTTCGCTCATCATATCGCTCACCGGGTCTTTAACGCTGGATAACGCCGGGGAGAGATAGGGAGCCGTAGGGATATTATCGAAGCCGATAACCGAGACGTCATTGGGCACGGCAATGCCCGCCTCGTTCAATTTCTTGATGGCACCAACGGCCATATCATCGTTGCTGGAGAGTACCGCGCTAAAGGTGATTTTCTCCTTGAGCAAGGACTCCATCGCCGCCGCACCGCTGGCTGGCGTCCACTTTCCTTTGATGATGAGCTCATCATCCAACTCAATATTGTATTGATTTAAGGCTTCTTTATAGCCGGATAGTCGCTCAATCGCCGTTGGCGAATCCAGTGAACCGGTAATAAAGGCGATATTCCTGTGGCCCTGCTCAATCAGATGCTTTGTCGCGTTAAAACTGGCCCCTTTGTGGTCGCAGCAGATGCAGTGGCTTTGGTGTTTTCTCAGCCTGCGGTTCACCACCATGATGGGTTGCTTGTGCTGCTCGATGATGTCGTCCATCGCTTCGATGGTTAAGAAACGCGGGTAGATGATGATGGCGTCGCAGCGTAAATCGAGCAGGAATCGGATCGCCTCTTGCTCTTCTGCGGCACTGTGTTTACCGTCCACCAGGATCAACTGGCGGCCGTTGTCTTCCAGCTTTTGCGCCGCCTGGGAAAGTATCTCGCTGAAATAACTGCCGTTATAGAGGGTGTTGGTGACCACCAGACCAATGCACTGGGATTTATTGGTGGCCAGATTTCTCGCCAGCAGATTGGGACGATAACCCGCCTCTTCGATGGCTTTAAACACCTGATCTTTGGTGGCTTCGCTGACGTACCCTTTGCCGGAAAGAACGCGTGAAACAGTGGCTTTTGAGACGCCTGCCTTTTTTGCCACTTCCTGCATGGTAGACATAGGGTTTTCCCGGCTTTTAACAATTATCCCCATTCTACACATTCCGCCGCATTAGAGCAGAGCCTTTGCAGCTTCTCGAACCCATTCATGTCGATCACAATCACAAAATAGACAATAAAAAAATTTATAGGTTGATCTGCAATCTTAATATCAACACTCTTATGTGAAACCGGTTACCTATCTATGAGAGTTGTCCTCATGTCTAAGAATTATGCGGCAGTATCAAGATCGATAGTGGATGCAGTTGGGGGAGCGAGTAACGTCGCGGCGGTGACTCATTGCATGACGCGTTTACGCTTTGTGCTCAACGACGACACCCTCGTCGATGCCGCCAGGTTGAAGGCAATTGGTGGCGTACTGGGTGTGGTAAGAAGCGAAAATCAGTGCCAGGTGATCATTGGCAACACCGTTTCACAGGCCTATGCCGAGGTGTTGAAACTGTTGCCCGAAGGGGCGGTAGCCCAGCCACCGGCGCCGGAAAAGAACAAGATCACTCTCAAACGTATCGGTGCGGGGATCCTGGATGCGCTGATTGGCACCATGTCACCGCTGATCCCGGCCATTATCGGCGGCTCGATGGTGAAACTGCTCGCCATGATCCTCGATATGACCGGCGTATTCGGCAAAGGCTCCTCAACGCTGATTATCCTCAACGTCATTGGCGACGGGGCGTTCTTCTTCCTGCCGGTGATGGTTGCCGCTTCCGCAGCGGTGAAATTCAAAACCAATATGTCGCTGGCGATCGCAATTGCCGGGGTACTGGTTCATCCCGCATTTATCGATCTGATGGCGAAAGCCGCGCAGGGCCAACAGGTTGAATTTATGGGCATCCCGGTCACGGCGGTGAAATACACCTACACGGTGATCCCGGCGTTATTCATGACCTGGTTGCTCTCCTACATTGAAAGATGGGTCGATCGCATCACGCCAGCCGTAACGAAAAACTTCCTCAAACCGATGCTGATCGTGCTGATCTCTGCGCCGATCGCCATCCTGTTGATTGGCCCGCTGGGCATCTGGATTGGTAGCGGCATTTCCGCGCTGGTGTACACCATTCACAGCTACCTGGGCTGGTTATCCGTAGCGATTATGGGTGGGCTTTGGCCGCTGCTGGTCATGACCGGGATGCACCGCGTATTTACGCCAACCATCATTCAAACCATCGCGGAAACTGGTAAAGAAGGCATGGTGATGCCCTCTGAAATTGGTGCCAACCTCTCGCTGGGCGGTTCATCTTTGGCGGTAGCCTGGCGGACCAAAAACCCGGAATTGCGTCAGACGGCGCTGGCTGCGGCGGCATCGGCGATTGTGGCCGGGATTTCAGAACCCGCGCTTTATGGTGTAGCAATACGCTTGAAGCGCCCGCTTATCGCAGCGCTGATCAGTGGTTTTGTCTGCGGCGGCGTGGCCGGAATTGCCGGGTTGGCGAGTCACTCGATGGCCTCTCCGGGTCTGTTTACCAGCGTGCAGTTCTTTGATCCGGCCAACCCAATGACCATTGTCTGGGTGTTTGGCGTGATGATTTTGGCGGTGGTGCTTTCCTTCATCCTTACGCTGTTGCTGGGCTTTGAAGATATCCCGGTCACCGAAGATGCGGAAAGTGAAAAAGCCAAATCGGCGCCCGCGTTGTCCGTATAACCTGTTGTAAAAATGCATATTTGAGAAGAGGTATCTTATGCCAGCATCTGTTTTCCCCGCAGACTTTTTATGGGGTGGTGCACTAGCGGCTAACCAAGCCGAAGGCGCTTATCTTGAGGGCGGCAAAGGGCTGACCACGGTTGATATGATCCCTCATGGCAAAGATCGGCTGGCGGTAAAACTGGGCCAGGAAAAGCGCTTTGAGCTGCGTGAAGATGAGTTCTACCCTAGCCATGTCGGCATTGATTTTTATCATCGCTATAAAGATGACATTGCCCTGATGGCAGAGATGGGGTTCAGCGTATTCCGTACTTCGATCGCCTGGAGCCGCATTTTCCCTAACGGGGATGAAAGGGAGCCGAACGCGGAAGGGATCGCTTTCTACCGCGACGTGTTTACCGAATGCAAAAAGCACGGCATCGAACCGCTGGTCACGCTATGCCACTTTGATGTGCCGATGCATCTGGTGCGGGAATACGGCTCTTGGCGCAATCGGAAAATGGTGGAGTTCTTCACCCACTATGCCCGTACCTGTTTTGAGGCCTTTGACGGGCTGGTGAAATACTGGCTGACGTTTAATGAAATCAATATTCTGCTGCACAGCCCGTTCTCCGGCGCGGGGCTGGTGTTCGAGCCAGGCGATAATCAGGAGCAGGTGAAATATCAGGCTGCGCATCACGAACTGTTGGCTAGCGCGTTAGCGACCAAAATTGCCCATGAGGTTAACCCTCACAATCAGGTGGGTTGCATGCTGGCGGGGGGAAATTTCTACCCTTGGTCCTGTAAACCCGAAGACGTTTGGGCTGCGCTGGAGAAAGACCGCGAGAACCTGTTCTTCATCGACGTTCAGGCTCGCGGCGCTTACCCGTCATACACCAAGCGCCTGTTTAAGGAAAAGGGTATCACTATAGCAATGGAGCCAGGCGACAGTGAGATCCTCAAAAACAGCGTCGACTTTGTCTCCTTCAGCTATTACGCCTCCCGCTGTGCCTCGGCTGAGATGAACGAGCACAACAGCAGCGCGGCCAATATCGTCAAATCGCTGAAAAACCCGCATATCCAAGCCAGTGAGTGGGGATGGGGTATCGATCCGTTGGGCCTGCGCATCACTATGAACATGATGTATGACCGTTACCAGAAGCCGCTGTTCCTGGTGGAGAACGGGCTGGGGGCGAAGGACGAAATCAACCCGCAGGGCGAGATCGACGACGAATACCGCATCAGCTATTTGCGTGAGCATATCAAAGCCATGGCGGACGCTATCGAGGATGGTATTCCGGTAATGGGCTACACCTCCTGGGGCTGCATCGATTTGGTTTCCGCCTCTACCGGGGAAATGAGTAAGCGTTATGGCTTTGTCTATGTGGATCGCGATGACCAGGGCAATGGCACTTTGGCCAGAACCAGAAAGAAATCGTTTTACTGGTATAAGAAGGTGATTGCCAGCAACGGTTCGGATTTGAGTTAGCAAAATGAGCACCGAAGTGCCCATTTAGACATAAACTTTATGGGCGTTGCATGCAGCGCCCTTTGTGATAAAAACTCACACCTTCTTCTCAGTCATCTCAAAGCGAGGTGAAACCAACCCGTACAACGTCCAACCGAAGAACGTAGCAATAGCACCCCACATCATCGCCTCCTCACCGGAGCTGTACAGCGCATAGAAGCTATACAGCGCCCCAATCACGGCAATCACGTTGGCAATCCGCGCCTTGTTCTCCGGTACTTTGGCCACTTTCTGGATAATAATCAGCGCGGCCATCGACAGAATGTACGGAATAATATTGGTCACTACGGCCAGGTTAACCAGCACGTTAAACTGCTTATTCAGCGACGGGCTGATGGTCATCAGCGACATCACGCTCTGAATAATCACGATGGTCAGCATGCCCTTCACTGGCGCACCTGATTTACTGACTTTGGAGAAGATTTTCGGGAAGAAGCCGCTGTCGGCAGAGGATTTGAATACCTGGGCGATAGTGAACTGCCAGCCCAGCAGCGAACCCACGCAGGACATGATCATCAACGCCATGATGATTTTACCGACCGTTGGGTTGAACATATGTGAGAACGCCAGTCCAAACGGCGCGGTTGAGTTAGCCAGTTCCATATTTGGCACGATACCGGCGATCACGTTGGTGGAAACAATGTAGATCACTGCGGCACCCAATGTGCCCCCGAGTACGGCGATAGGCACGTTACGTTCCGGGTTTTCTACCACGTCAGTATTGGCGCAGGCAGATTCAAGACCCAGGAAGGCCCAAAGAGTCATCGAGATAGAAGACCCGATGGCTTCAAAGGTAGGTACCGCATGCGGGTTCCAAGCTGCTAGATAAGCGGTGCCGCTGAACCAATACCAACCGATAATCGAGATGCCGACCACCGGGATAATCACCCCCCAGACGGTGATCCCGCTGATCTGCCCGGTGATGCGAGCTCCACCGAAGTTGGCAACCGTAGCCAACCACAGCACGGCGATAGTGGCTATACAGATACCTAGTGGTGGCAGGGCAACGCCGAACAGCTCGGTGCCATAACCCACGGCAGAAATGGCGATGGCGATATTGGCGATCAGCAGCGAAACACCGTAGGTGTAATTGGCCATAAAGTTGCCGGACTTCCCGAAGGCATACTCGGCATAGCCGCCCATCCCGCCGGATTTACGGCTGAACATGCCGCATTTGGCAAACGCATAGGCCAGGGCCATCGAGCCTACGGCGGTCACCAGCCAGGAAACGATGGAAATCGTCCCCACTTCGGCCAGCTTGGTTGGCAGCATAATTATGCCGGATCCCATCATATTGACCGCTGTCAGGATCGTTAATTGCACAACCCCCATCTTATTATTGGATTTGCTCATGATCATTCTCGCTTTTATATTTCTCGAATTTTTTACAGCCTTATCCATCCCGCTTGAAATTCGAGGAATATCTCTATATGTCTGGCGGCAAGAATATGCCGCCTCCCTGGAGTTAATTATGCTTTCATGACATAACCGTAAGCCCGGTTCCAGCCATCTTCATCCTGCTGGATATAAACGCCTTGTAATTCTGGAGCAAATCCGGGTAATAAATTAATCCCTTCTTCCAACGCCAGGAAATAGCGTTGAGCAGACCCGCCCCAGATTTCCCCTGGGACTACGCACAGCACGCCCGGTGGGTAAGGTAATGCCCCTTCAGCGGCAATGCGGCCTTCGGCTTTAGCGAGAGAAACCAGTTCCACCTTGCCACGGACAAATTCGGTATTGGCGGTTTGTGGATCCATGGCGACGCGTGGGAAATGGCTTTTACGGAACATTTCCTTCTGCAATTCTTTTACGTTGTAGCTGACGTACAGATCGTGCATCTCTTGGCACAGCTGGCGCAGGGTGTAGTTCTGGTAACGTTTTTCGTTGTTCTTGTACACGGTTGGCAGGACTTCGCTCAGCAAGGAGTCCTGTTCGACGTGTTTTTCGAAGCGGGCAATCAGCGCCACCAGATGCTGCATTTTGGCGATATCTTCCGCTGGGGTGAGCAGGAACAGGATAGAGTTCAGGTCACATTTCTCCGGCACAATACCGTTTTCACGCAGATAGTTAGCCAGAATGGTCGCCGGGATACCAAAGCTGCTGTATTCGCCGCTGGCGGTATCGATGCCCGGTGTGGTCAACAGCAGCTTGCAGGGATCCACAAAGTATTGTGATTCCTCATAACCCTCGAAGGCATGCCATTTTTCGCCAGGGATAAAGTTGAAGAAGCGCAGATCGTTGGCCATGGCTTCGGTGCTGTAGGACTGCCAAGGTTTACCGTCGATTTGCTCTGGGACAAAAGGTTTAATCATGGTGCAGGTGTCCAACAGCATTTTGCGTGACTCAATGCCGATGCGCACACACTCTTTCCACAGGCGTTGGCCGCTCTTGCCTTCATGCATTTTAGCGTTCACATCCAGTGCGGCAAACAGCGGGTAGAACGGGCTGGTGGACGCATGCAGCATAAAGGCGTTATTGAAACGCTTATGGTTGCAGTAACGATCTTGCCCTTTGATATGTTTGTCTTTTTTATGGATTTGCGAGGTCTGTGAGAAACCGGCCTGTTGTTTATGTACCGACTGGGTAACGATGATCCCCGGATCGTTTTCGTTCAGTTCCAGCAGCAGCGGCGAGCAGTCTTTCATCATTGGGATGAACTGCTCATAGCCGACCCATGCCGAGTCAAACAGGATGTAATCACACAGGTGGCCAATCTTGTCGACGACCTGGCGAGCGTTATAGATCGTGCCGTCGTAAGTCCCCAGTTGGATAATCGCCAGGCGGAATGGCCGCGCGTCGTTGGCGCGTTCCGGTGCGGTCTCACGGATTTGCTGGCGCAGATAGCCTTCTTCAAAGCAGTGAGCGTCGATGCCACCGATAAAGCCGAACGGGTTACGTGCCGTTTCCAGATAGACCGGCGTTGCCCCGGCCTGGATCAGCGCGCCATGGTGGTTGGACTTATGGTTGTTACGGTCGAACAGGACCAGATCGCCACGGCTCAGCAGGGCGTTGGTTACCACTTTATTGGAAGCCGAAGTCCCGTTCAGCACGAAATAGGTTTTATCGGCGTTGAACACCTTGGCGGCGTGTTTTTGTGCATCGCAAGGCGCGCCTTCGTGGATCAGCAGATCGCCCAGCTTAACGTCGGCGTTGCACATATCGGAGCGGAACAGCGTTTCACCATAGAAATCAAAGAACTGGCGGCCTGCGGGGTGTTTGCGGAAGAACTCACCGCCCTGATGTCCTGGGCAGGCGAAGGTGGCGTTACCCATCTCTACATATTTGGTCAGGGTATTAAAGAACGGTGGTAGTAGCTCGCTTTCATATTTTACCGCTGCGGCTTCCAGTTGCTTGCCGTAGAACTGAGTGTTCTTGCCACAGAGTTCGAATACGCCGTTCAGCGCCGGTAATACGGCGTTATCCAGTTCTTCTTCACAGCAGACGGCGACAAAGATCGGAATGTTTAACCCGGTTTCTTCCAGCTGTGCCACCAGGCCTTGCTGTACGTCTTCCACGGAAAGCACGATGGCGGCTACGTCATTAAAGTCGCTGTGGTGCACATCGCTAATTTCACGCGTGGTTTCAAAGCAAGAGAGAGTTTTTTGGTTCGCTGCAATTTTTAGTTTGTTCATTTTTGTCATTCTTCAGGCGAAAATATCCCGCTGGCAAATAAGATCTTTGCCAGAAAGTATTTTCGTTAAAATAAAGGTATGCGTGAGCGTAATCATGTTCATCGAACATAATTAGGTTACGAGTTTATTTTGACGAAATTTTTTGGTTCTTAAACGAGGTTGCAATTATGCCGGATCCACTCTGTTTTTAAGCAAAACAAAGCGATATCGTCGCCATTAGGCGCAGGGAAAGATCGTGGGCATAGGTCTAGCTGCAAGACGTAATAAGAACGCAGAGGAGGGAGTTTATCTGAAGTTAAAAAAGGCAAAGCTAAAGCAGCTGCGGTGAGCCATCATCATAATATGTGTAGTTCGTCGGATATGAGCCATCTTTCTGTTGTTGTTTTCCATTTTCCATCTACCTATGGGTTTCGGACTTGGCGCTATTTTATCCCCTAAATACGGAAATAAAGTGATGCAGATCACGTTAATCATGCGATTTATACTTAAATATTCATTTTCTATGCACCGGAGTGAATAGCTATGAAATCTACCGTGTGGGTATATGTGAAGTAATTGCTAAAAATGGAACCAACGGACTGGATAAATTTGGCTTAGGCTAACCCAACCCCTGAAAATCGCTTTCAATATAAACAGGTAATAGCAGAAATAGAGCTAGGATGTTTTTTATTTGTTATTACTGCAGCCAAGCTTATCTTGCATAAAGATGCATGGATTGCTAATTAATATGCTAGTTTTATGTTGAGCATAATTTGTCGCTAATTGTGACTGCCTTCAAATCTGCAGGTAAGATGGCGGAGGTGATAAGGAGAACTTACGTTGGATCAGATCGAAGATCGGCTGCACATTATCCGTTTTCTCAGTAAGCAGCATGTGCTCACGCTGTGTGCCGGTGATGGCACGGCGATGTGGTGCGCCAACTGCTTTTACGTTTTTGATGCCGAGTGCATGGCGCTATGGCTGATGACCGAGCCCCACACCCGCCATGGCGAACTGATGCAACGGAACAACCGGGTGGTTGGCACTATTGCGCCGCGGCCCAAGACCATTGCGCTGATCAAAGGGGTACAATACGCCGGGGAAATCACGCTGTTGGCCGGGGAAGAGGCGGAACTGGCCCGTACGCGTTACTGCAAACGTTTTCCGGTGGCCAAGGTGATGAAAGCGCCTATTTGGCAGATCGCGTTGCAGGAAGTGAAGATGACCGATAACACCCTGGGCTTTGGCAAAAAGCTGCACTGGGCACGTTGATAATCGAGCTGAATATTAAGGATCGATGGCATGAAAAACACCGAGATGGCCGCATTGGCGCTACTGGCGGCATTGGTTTCCCCCACGATGGCGCAAGACAGCGGAGTTTCCTTTAGCCATAAGAACTGGGAATTGGCCTGTGACAACACCAATACCTGTCGCGCGGCGGGCTACGCTAATGAAGATGAGCCAAGCGCTTCGAACGGTTCGGTGCTGATCACGCGTATTGCTGGCCCTGGCACTGTCCCAACGGGGGAAGTGACCTTGGCAGACTACGAAGAGGGTGATTCAGCCGCGGTGGCAAAGCTGACGCTGTGGATCAACGGCAAGTCGGCTGGTGCGCTCAAACCGACCAAGGAAGGAAACTGGAACCTGTCAGCAAGCCAGACTCTGGCACTGATCGGCGCAATCAAAGGCAGCGGCACGGCTGAATTTAAAGGCGGCCCCGCACCTTTCGTGCTGTCAGGCGAGGGGGCTTCGGCCACCTTATTGAAGATGGATGATGTGCAGGGGCGTATCGGCACGCCCGGCGCCTTGACTAAAAAAGGCGACAAGCCGGAAAGCAGCGTGCCAGCAGCCATTCCTGCCCCGGTGATCCAGGCTGTGAAGGTGGCCAAGGCGGAAGAACGCCCGCTTACGGCATCTGAAATCGCTTCGCTGACTCCCAAACTGCTGGCAACGCTGCAACCGGATGATTGCGACCGCATGCAGTCCCCACAGGAAAATGACGGTGCAAGTGAGGATGGCATCACGCTGACCCCGCTCAGCAATGGCCATGCCCTGATCACCGCCGTGTGTTGGCGGGCGGCCTATAACGAAGGTTACGGTTATTGGGTGATCGACAGTGCCCTGAAGCAGGCTCCGGTATTGGTGACCAATTCCGGCTCTGGCTATGATGAAGGGATAATCTCAATGGGGCAAAAGGGGCGTGGATTGGGTGATTGCTGGGCCACCGCCAGTTGGGTATGGGATGGCACGGCCTTCCGTCAAAGCAACGAGGCTACCACCGGCCTGTGCCGTTTAATCCATGCGGGCGGAACCTGGGATTTACCGACGTACGTCGCCGAGGTGAAGGTAGCGCAGTAAATGAACTAGAGAGTCTCCACGGGCGGTTCTGTGCCTTGGGCACGCAGAGGGTAAGGAGGAAAACATATGGCACGGGTACTGATCACAGGCGCCAGCGGGCTGGTGGGGAGTGAATTGCTGCGTCTGCTGTTGGCGGATATGCAGGTCACTTCGGTCATTGCTCCAACGCGTAAGGCGCTAGCGCCACACGCCAAATTACACAACCCGGTTGGGGGCGATCTGCACGAGTTGTTGACGCAGCTGGCACAGCCGGTGGATGCGGTATTCTGCTGCCTGGGCACCACGCGCAGTCAGGCCGGGAGCGCAGAGGCATTCCGCCATGTTGACTATCAGTTGGTGGTCGAAACGGCCCTTACCGGGCGGCGGCTCGGCGCGCAGCATTGCCTGGTGGTGAGCGCAATTGGGGCCAATTCGAAATCCTTATTTCTGTACAACCGCACCAAAGGGCAGATGGAGCAGGCGCTGCGTGAGCAGAACTGGCCACGGCTGACAATATTGCGCCCTTCGATGTTGTTCGGTTCCCGTGCTGAACCGCGTTTGCTGGAACGGCTCAGTCAACCGTTGTTCGGCCTGCTGCCTGGCAAATGGAAGGGCGTTGCCGCCAAAGATGTGGCGCAAACGCTGCTGACACAGGCCTTCAGCCCAGGCAGTGGGGTCAAGATTTTAGAATCCGACCAGTTGCACTGCTCGCACCGTTTATAGCTCAACGCACAGATTATCGAATGCCAGCTCCATGCCTGGCGGCAGTTCGTTGGCCATCAACCACAAATCGAGGTGATGGCTGATATGTGTCAGCAGCGTACGCCGTGGCTGCAAGCGCAACTGGATCTCCTGCGCGCGGGGCAGATCGTTATGATTCCGCGGCGTCTGTGGCTGCGGTGGCAGGCTGCAATCCAACACCAGTAAATCGAGAGTGACCTGTTGCAGGTAGCGTGTGGTTTCTGGGGGCAGGCCGACGGTGTCGGTCAGATAGGCCAGGGCTTTGCCTGCGGCCTGGATAAGATAGCCGTGGGTGAGTTTGGAATGGATCAACGGTAACGGCGTGATGTGCAGCCCGCCTAGTTCAACCGTTTCAAAGGGGTGCAACGGGGGTTGGAACGCCAGAATACCGGGGTGTTTGAATAGGTCGTCACAGCCTTGTTCATCGGCTGGGCCGTAGACCGGGATCGCATTTCCGCACCCCCAGCGCAAAGGAAATAACCCCTGAACGTGATCCATGTGGTAATGTGTCAGTAAAAAACGCTGAATTTCCCCCGCCGCAAAACGTCTTTCCAACGAGCTCAATCCCGCATCCAACAACGTCGTTTCCCCTTGAAATATGATCATCGCGCTGCACGCTCGCCGCCGAAATGCCGGTTCACGCCGCGCCCGTTGGCACACTAGGCATTCGCAGCCAAAGGCAGGCACCTGCTGAGCGCCGCCGGTACCAAGAAAGGTCAGTTGCATGTTGGTTTCCTCTTTTTTTTACTGCATTGCAGGCTGCCCGGTGGTTAAGGCCAGCAGTGCGTCGAGGGTATGCCCGAGATCGCCATTGTTATCCAACAGGCGGCAATCTACCGGCAGAGTCTGCTGATAGTCGGCCGCCCGCGCCAGCCGTTGCTCGATCTGTATCGCGTTCTCCCGCCCGCGTTGTTCCAACCTTTGGCGCAGCACCGCCGGGGAAACCTGCAGACAGACCGGCAACAGTTGAGCGCCATAGCGTTGCAGCGCCAGTGGCAAATGAGCGCGGGATCCGTTGACCACCACGTCGATCCCTTGCAATAGCCATAGATCGACCTCAATACCAAAGGCGTAATGGTGCTCATGCGCCTGCCAGTCCAGGGCGAACAACCCTTTGGCACGGCGGCGCAGAAACTCCTGTTCGCTCAGGGCGATATGGTTCTCGCAGCCAGCATTGGCCGGGCGGGTGATGTAACGGTGCGCCACCAGTGGCCCGGCGCCGGTGGATGCCCGTAGCCGCTCGAGCAGTCTGTCCTTGCCTGCCCCAGACGGGCCCATCAGATAGATGAGATAAGCCATCAGAACACCTGTTTGCCCTGACGCCAGACGTTTTGCACGTAGATATGCTCGCCGTGCGGCCTGGCCAATACCAGATCTGCGCGCAGCCCCTCAGCGATCAGGCCACGATCCTGCAAACCCAACGCCCGTGCCGGGTTGCGGGTGATCAGCTGTACCGCCTGCGGCAGGCTGAAAGTGTTGCGATCGTCGTTTGCCAGACGAAACGCCGCATCCAACAGGCTGGCAGGGTAATAATCGGAAGAGAGGATATCCAGCACGCCAAGGGCCGCCAGATGATGTGCCGCCACGTTGCCGGAGTGTGAACCCCCGCGCACGATATTCGGAGCCCCCATCAGCACCTGCAAACCTTGCTGATGTGAGGCCCGAGCTGCCGCTTCGGTGGTCGGGAATTCGGCAATCACGCTACCCAGCGCACTGGATTCGCTGACGTGATCGGCGGTGGCATCGTCGTGGCTGGCCAGGGCGATATTACGCGCCCGGCAGTGAGCGGCGATCGCCTCGCGGTTCGGTGTAGCCCAACGTTCGGACAGATCCATCTGCTCGACCTCGAACTCGCTCATCTGCTGATCATTGAGGTGATATTTGCCCTGGTAGTATTCACGATATTTCTCCCGTGAGGCGAACTGGCGCTGGCCCGGCGAATGGTCCATCAGCGACACCAAAGACACGCCCGGTTTATCCATCAACTGTTCGAACAGCGGCAGGGTACTGCTATGGGGCAGCTCGCAGCGCAGGTGCAGCCGGTGTTCGGCCCGGTTCACTCCGGCTCGCTGGCTGTAGATCACCGCGTCGATCATTTTTTGCAGGTTTTCCAGCCGGTGCCCGCCGTCGCGCACGTCACCGATCGCCACCGCATCCAGCACCGTGGTGATGCCGTTGGCGACCATCAGCGCGTCGTGGCTGCTCATGGCCGAATGCGCTGGCCAGTCAACGTTGGGGCGCGGGGTGAAAAACTTGTCCAGATTGTCGGTATGCAGCTCAATCAACCCGGGAAGCAACCAGCCGCCTTCGCCATCCAGCGCCTGCGGTAACTGGCTTGGGGTATCGGCAAAGCTGCGGATCACGCCGTCGGTCATTTCCAGTGAACCTGCAACGATCTGGTGTTCCAGCACCAGCTTGACGTTATTGATAATCATGGCATCTCCAGAACCTGTGGGGCCTGCATGGTATGTAAACGGTCTGCCACCTGCTGACGGGTGCCTGCGTCGTGGAAAATACCGACGATGGCAGCGCCACGCTGTTTGGCCTGTTCGATCAGGTTCACCACCGCCGCGCTGTTGCGGCTGTCGAGGGAGGCGGTCGGCTCGTCCAGCAGCAGAATGGGGTAATCCTTGATAAAGCCACGGGCGATATTCACCCGCTGTTGCTCACCACCGGAGAAGGTCGAAGGGGCCAACTGCCACAGGCGCTGCGGCACGTTGAGCTGGCTGAGTAGGGCTTCGGCACGTTCACGGCATTCGCTACGCTCAACGCCGGATTCCAGCAACGGCTGCATCACCACTTCCAGCGCGCTGATACGCGGTATCACCCGTAGAAACTGGCTGACCCAGCCGATGGTGTGGCGGCGCACCGCCAGGATCTGACGAGCCTCGGCCTGAACCAGCTCCAGCCAGTCGTTTTGGTGATGGATCCAGATCTTGCCGCTGTCTGGCAGATAGTTGGCATACAGCGAGCGCAGCAGGGTGGATTTCCCACTGCCGGAGTGGCCGTGCAGCACCACGCATTCGCCGCTGCTGACGGTCAGATTGGCATCCTGCAACACCGGCAGGCGGGTGCCGTGTTGTTGGTGCAGGACAAAGGTTTTACTCAGGTGTTCAACCCGGATTTTAATTGTCATGATTTCACCTGTGTTACGACAGAACCGAAGAGACCAGCAGTTGGGTATACGGATGGTGCGGGTCGTCCAGCACCCGATCGGTCAGACCGCTTTCCACCACTTCACCTTCCTTCATCACCAGCAAACGGTGGGCCAGTAGGCGCGCTACCCCCAGATCGTGAGTGACGATCACCGCCGCCAGCTGCATTTCCACCACCAGATTGCGCAGCAGATCCAGCAGGCGCGCCTGCACGGAAACGTCCAGCCCGCCGGTCGGTTCATCCATAAACACCAGCTTGGGATGAGTCACCAGATTGCGGGCGATCTGCAAGCGCTGCTGCATACCGCCGGAGAAGGTGGTGGGCAAATCGTCCAAGCGGGAAACCGGGATCTCCACGTCTTCCAGCCATCGTTTGGCCTGCTGGCGAATATCACCGTAATGACGCTGGCCGATAGCCATCAGGCGCTCACCGATGTTGCCACCGGCAGACACCTGTGGCCGCAGACCGTCGAGCGGATGCTGATGGACCACTCCCCAGTCGGTGCGCAGCAGGCGGCGGCGATCGCTTTCTGCCATGGCGTACAGATCCTGCTGTTGCCCCGGTTGTGGGCGGTAGAGGATCTGCCCCTGTTGCGGGGCCAGCCGGGCGGAGATCGACTTGAGCAGCGTGGTTTTACCCGATCCGGATTCGCCGACGATGCCCAGCACTTCACCGGGATAGATATCGAATGACACGTTGCTGAAACCCTTGCCCGGCGCGTAAAGGTGGGTGAGGTTGTCGACCGTCAGCAACGGCGTGGCACTCAATGGAGCGGAAGTCATCAGTGCGGTACCTCTTGGTTGAGTTGTTGCTGGCAGAAATCGGTGTCTGAGCAGACGAACATCCGGCTGCCCTGGTCGTCGAGCACCACCTCATCCAGATAGCTGTGGCGCGAACCGCATAGGGCGCATGGCTCCTCCCATTGCTGCACGCTGAATGGATGGTCGTCAAAGTCCAGGCTTTCCACCTTGGTAAACGGCGGCAGGGCGTAGATGCGCTTTTCACGCCCGGCGCCGAACAGCTGCAACGCGGGCATCATGTGCATCTTCGGGTTATCGAATTTAGGGATCGGCGAAGGGTCCATCACATAGCGATCGTTAACCTTCACCGGATAGGCATAGGTGGTGGCGATATGGCCGTAGCGGGCGATATCTTCATACAGCTTCACCTGCATCACGCCGTACTCTTCCAGCGCGTGCATCTTGCGCGTTTCGGTCTCGCGCGGTTCGATAAAGCGCAGCGGCTCGGGGATGGGCACCTGATAAATCAGGATTTGATCCGCCTGCAATGGTGTTTCCGGAATACGGTGGCGGGTCTGGATCAGTGTGGCTTCTGGCGTACGCTCGGTGGTAGCAACACCGGCTACGCGCTGGAAGAAGCGGCGGATGGAGACCGCGTTGGTGGTGTCGTCGGCACCCTGGTCGATGACCTTCAGCACGTCGGCACGGCCAATGATGCTGGCGGTGATCTGAATGCCGCCGGTGCCCCAGCCATAAGGCATCGGCATCTCACGGCCACCAAACGGCACCTGATAGCCGGGGATCGCCACTGCCTTGAGGATGGCGCGGCGGATCATGCGCTTGGTTTGTTCATCCAGATAACCGAGGTTATAGCCGGTCAATACTTCACTCATGGCGGGTCTCCTGAAGGGCGGCAAATTCCTGCTGCAGGCGTTTGAGCAGCTCCAGTTCGGCCTGGAAATCGACGTAGTGCGGCAGCTTGAGATGGGAGACGAAACCGGCGGCCTCCACGTTATCGGCGTGCGCCAGCACAAACTCTTCGTCCTGCGCCGGGCCTGCTACGTCCTCGCCGTACTCGGCGGTTTGCAGGGCGCGATCCACCAGCGCCATCGCCATGGCTTTACGTTCCGAGCGGCCAAACACCAGCCCATAGCCACGGGTGAAGTGCGGTGGTCGGTCCTGCGGGTCGACAAAGCCGTTCACCATCTCGCATTCGGTCAGCAGGATCTCGCCGATATCGACGGCGAAACCCAACTCTTCCGGTACGATCTCCACGGTAACGTAACCGCTGCGGATCTCTCCGGCGAACGGATGGTTACGGCCATAGCCGCGTTGGGTGGAATAGCTTAATGCCAGCAGAAAGCCCTCATCGCCACGCACTAGCTGCTGTAAGCGCGCCGAGCGGGAGCAGGGATAGACCGGCGGGTTGCGGGTAATATCGTCCGGAGTGCTGCCGTCATCCTCTTCTGCCAGCGCCAGCCGTTGCTGGTTAAGCAGGTCGAACACGTGGGCGCAGCTCTCAGACAGCGGCTCATCGGCCTGTGGTGCCGGAGGTGTTTCACCGCTGGCCAACAGCGCAAAATCTAGCAGGCGGTGGGTATAGTCATAGGTTGGGCCAAGCACCTGGCCACCGGGCAAGTCTTTGTAAACCGCCGAGATGCGCCGCTCCAACCGCATGTTCTCGCTAGCCAGTGGTTCGCTGATGGCCAGGCGCGGCAGGGTAGTACGATAGGCACGCAGCAGGAAAATAGCCTCTACCAGGTCACCACTGGCCTGTTTTATCGCTAACGCGGCCAGTTGGCGATCGTAAATACCGCCCTCCGTCATCACCCGGTCAACCGCCAAGCCAAGCTGTTCACCGATTTGCTCCGCGCTAAGTGCTGGGACAGCTTCGTCACCCCGGCGCAGATTTTCCTGTAGTTGATGGGCAGCCTCGATGGCCTTTTCGCCCCCTTTCACCGCAACGTACATCAGCACTCCTCCACGTGGGTGGTTCTTGGCAGCGCCATCAGCCGCTCACCGCAGGTCAAGATAATGTCCAGACCCAGCGGGAAGCGCTGAGGCCGTTCGAGTAGATAAGCCCGTAGCGCAGCTGGCAACGGCGGGGCAATTTCCCGTTGTTTTTCAATGCCGGGGCCGGAAAGGCGCAGTGTGTGGCTGCCTGCTAATGCGGTAACCTGTACCACCAGCGTGGCACCGAACTCTGGTGAGACTTCATTGCCGTGGGGTAATGCGCTCAGCTCGGCAGGCCGTAATTGGTCATCCCATACCGCCAGATGGATATCTTCCTGCCGGGTAGCTAGCGGAGCACCGGTATGAAAACGGATGTTAGTTAGCACTTGCTCACTTTTAAGGTCGGCACAGAGCTGAAGCGGGGTTTCCTGATCTGCCAGCGTCAGTATCACGGCAGTGCTGGCGGCGTTCAGCGCACCCCATGCCGGGCAATTTGGCAGTTCAACAATCACACCAGGCTCACTCAACGCCTTTAAAATCAAGCGGAAAGCAGACTGGGATTGCTCAATCGGCTGGTCAAAACCGGCTAGTAACGTCATGGCTTAATCCCCTCGTACCAGCGTAAAGAAGTCCACCCGGCTGGCTGCTACGGCACGAGCGCGCAGTTGGCGCTGCTCCTGCTGCAGTGCGGCCAGGGGCTCAATCAGCTGAAGCTGTAGCAATTCATGGTTGGCGGGTTGTTGTAGCAAGGCGTCGATCAGAGCACAGAGTTCGGCATGATCTTTGTCACGCCCGGTTACGTAGCTGTAGCCCTGGCCACCGTTTTCCAACTGCACCACGGCACGGGTGACGGTCATGTCGCCCAGTACAAAGCGGCGGCCGGTCGCTCCCATCCGTCCTAGCAGCTGTGTCAGGCCAATCTCAGGGGCGCGCAGGCGCTGGTAGCTTGGGTTGAGGTGCAGCGCCTGCCAGTGGCTGCGCAACTGGGCGGGTTGGCTATGCGCCAGGACCGACATCCAGCGTTGTCTCTGCTGTAAGGATTGCATTCAGTGCTCCATCGTCAGTTCGATCATGTCGGCGCGCGCCAGGCTGACGGAGTATTCCGCCACCAAATCGCTGCCGATACAGGTATTTAGGGTGCGCACGCATAGCAAGGGGGCATGGTTGGCGATCTCCAGCAGGCGGCTCTCTTTGGCCTGGGCACGCCGTGCGCTGATGCGGGTCTGGCGGCGGGTCAGCGGCTGGTGGATCTGTTGTTGGATAAACTCATGCAGCGAGCCGCTGTGGAACTGTTGTAAGGCGGGCCACCAGTCCAGATCGGGCAGATAGTGGTCGATCACGCTGAGGGGAACGCCGTTCACCCGGCGCAGGGTGCGTAAATGGATAATAGTTTCCCCCTCTTCACGGCTGAGCGCGCTGGCGATATGCCCATTACACGGGCGTAAAACAGCAAGTAAGCGCTCACTGGTGGGGTGACTGCCCTGCTCGAACAGGTTCTGGCTGAAGCGGGTGTTGGCGTGCAGCGGATAGTTATACGGGCGTAGCAACACCAGAATGCCGATGCCGTGGCGGCGCTGCAGCCAACCGCGCTCTACCAGCTCGTCTACGGCGCGGCGCAGCGTGTGGCGATTGACCTCGAAACGCTCGGCAAGTTGTTGTTCTGAAGGCAGATAATCTCCGCAACGGTATTGGCTGCACAGCTCCTGCTCCAGCTGAGCGGCAATCTGCTGATATCGGGTAGGGTAACTGGTCGGATGTCTAGATAAGTGCGTCATAGCCAATACCTCGGCACTTCGGTTGGGGGAGCAAGCGAAAAAGCGGCGATAGCATTCATGATCGGCACTCGGTAACAAAGTTGGGCTAATGTTGCCGGGGGCAGATGACAATCAGGTGACGCGCAGGTGGCGAACTGATGAACAATTTGGGACAGGGAGATGATGGCTTAGATTGATGTAAAGAGTGGGTGCTGGTTTGAGTGAAAAAACACCAATGAGGCTTATTTTGTTGTCACAAACGTGCTAACGTTTATGGATGTTGAATACGGAGTATGTAGGAGTTTTGAAGATGGAAAGCCGTATCCAGTTTCGCATTGAAAATGAAACTAAACTGTTGGCACAGAAAGCTGCTGAAGCGAAAGGGACGACCTTAAGTGAAGCCTGTCGGCGTTTAGCGCAACAAATGGCGGACGATCAACGTGCTGCTGAAGAACACGAAAACTGGTTGAAAGATAAGGTTGATGCAGCCTTTGCCCGTTTGCATGAAGGAGAGGCTGTTTATCTTACCCAGCGGCAAGCTGAGGAGAGAATGAGCGACTTTAAAGCCAAAGTCAGGGCGAAATACGCAACCAAATAAG
Organism: Serratia sp. K1WW1; assembly: GCF_055790865.1. Classification (NCBI taxonomy): domain Bacteria; kingdom Pseudomonadati; phylum Pseudomonadota; class Gammaproteobacteria; order Enterobacterales; family Yersiniaceae; genus Serratia; species Serratia sp. K1WW1. Next base: position 5,331,416 of record NZ_CM147697.1, on the reverse strand, counting down.
GATTATTATGCGCATCGAATGGGACGACGTTGCGTTGCAAGATCGGGAACGCATTTTTGAATTTCTTTATCCACTCAATCCATTGGCCGCGGAACAAGTTGATGATGAGATTGAACTTGCCGTTGAGTCGCTGCTAGAAAACCCAGAAATGGGCAGGCCTTGGTATGGGGAAGCTCGCAAACTGGTGATCAGTAAAGCCTCCCTATTGCTGATTTATCTCATTTTGGATGAGGTGATAAAGGTTTTAGCCGTCACCCATCAGCGTGAAAAATTCCCCAATTAACGCAGCTTATGTACCACCTGGTTAGCGCTCCCGCGCCAGATCAGCGCCGGGTCTTTTAAATCCTGCACAAACTTGCCGTCTATCAACACGTTAATCCGATCGACGATCTGCATCTGCTCGCTATCCAGTTCATCCAGCTTATAGCCGGTCCACAGCCAGATATCTTTGCCGGGGCATTCGGCGTGTACTCGCTCGACCAACTGCAATACGGCGGCGACGTTGGCCGGGTGCAGCGGATCGCCACCGGACAGCGACAGCCCTTGGCGTGGAATACGCGTGTCGTTGAGATCGGCTATGACCTGATCTTCCATCTGCCGGGTAAACGGCAGGCCAGAGTTCAACCGCCAGGTGCTTTTGTTATAGCAACCGGGGCATTGGTGCACGCAGCCTGCGACAAACAGCGTGCAGCGGGTGCCGGGGCCGTTGACCACGTCGATAGGATAATACTGGTGAAAATTCATAGTGTTACGTTCTTTTATATGGCCCCTCACCCCAACCCTCTCCCATAGGGAGAGGGAGCTGGCCCGGCGTTGTTCAGGTGCAAAAGTTACTCTGCAACATTGTTACCAAGGGCGAGTGCAGTAATTAAGTTGTGGCACTTTCTGTTCCCCTCTCTGCGGGAGAAGGAGCAGGTACGGTGCGGTGGTCAGGTATGGAAGTCACCTGTGACGTATGTAGCCCCATCCTCTCACTTGTTACCAAGGGCGAGTGCAGTAATTAAGTTGTGGCACTTTCTGTCCCCCTCTCTGTGGGAGAAGGAGCAGGTACGGTGCGGCAGTCAGGTATGGAAGTCACCTGTGACGTATTTGGCCCCATCCTCTCACTTGTTACCAAGGACGAGTGCAGTAATTAAGTTGTGGCACATTCGGTCCCCTCTCCCTGTGGGAGAGGGTTAGGGTGAGGGGTCATTCGCTATAGTTAGCCGATCTGCCCATTGCCCAGATGTTTCACCCGGCGTTTCACTTCTTCCTGCTTACCGGCGTTGAACGGCCGGGCATCAGGGCTGCCCAGATAGCCACACACGCGGCGGGTCACCGACACTTTTGCCGAATCATGGTTGCCACATTTCGGGCAGGTGAAACCCTTGCTGGTACAGGAGAACTCACCGGTGTAGCCACACTCGTAGCACTCATCGATCGGCGTGTTGGTGCCGTAATAAGGCACGCGGGTGTAGCTGTAATCCCACACGTCTTCCAGCGCCTTCAGGTTGTGCTGCAGGTTCGGGTATTCGCCGTAACAGATAAAACCGCCGTTGGCCAAAGGTGGGTATGGCGCCTCGAAGTCCAGCTTGTCGTACGGATTAACCTTTTTCTCCACGTCGAGGTGGAAACTGTTAGTGTAATAACCCTTGTCAGTCACCCCGGCGACCACGCCAAACTCGCTGGTATCCAGGCGGCAGAAGCGATCGCACAGGTTCTCACTTGGCGTACTGTACAGGCTGAAGCCGTAGCCGGTTTCTTCTTTCCAGCTTTCGGTGGCGTTTTTCAGGCGCTCAACGATGGCGATAGCTTTGGCGCGCAGTTGCTCATCGTCGTACACGTGTTTTTCTGCGCCAAACAGCGCGTTGATGGTTTCATGCACGCCGATGTAGCCCAGCGAAATCGATGCGCGGCCGTTCTTGAAGATCTCCGCAATATTGTCGTCGGCTTTCAACCGTACGCCGCAGGCTCCTTCCATATACAGGATCGGTGCTACGCGGGCCTTGATACCTTCCAGGCGGGCAATGCGGGTCATCAGGGCTTTCTTGGCCAGCAGCAGACGCTCATCCAGCAACTGCCAGAAGCGGTCTTCGTTACCCTGGGCTTCCAGAGCAATACGTGGCAGGTTCAGGCTGATCACGCCGATATTGTTGCGGCCATCGTGGATTTGCTCGCCGTTTTCTTCATAGGTGCCGAGGAAACTGCGGCAACCCATCGGTGTTTTAAACGAACCGGTGACCTTGACCACCTGATCGTAATTGAGGATGTCCGGATACATGCGTTTGCTGGCACATTCCAGCGCCAGCTGTTTGATGTCGTAGTTGGCGTCACCAAACTTGTGATTCAGGCCGTCGCGGATGGCGAAGACCAGTTTCGGGAACACGGCGGTTTTACGATTTTTACCCAGCCCGGCGATACGATTTTTCAGGATCGACTGCTGGATCATGCGCGATTCCCAACTGGTGCCCAGGCCGAAACCGAAGGTGACAAACGGCGTCTGGCCGTTGGCGGTATGCAGGGTGTTGACTTCGTATTCCAGCGACTGGAAGGCGTCGTAACACTCTTTCTCGGTGCGGGTCATCGCATAGCCTGCCACGTCTGGGATCTGCCACTGCTGCGCTACCTGCTGATGCTTGTGGAAGCTCTCGGTAACGAAGGGGGCCAGGATCTCATCGATGCGGTTGATGGTAGTGCCGCCATAAATATGGCTGGCAACCTGAGCGATGATCTGCGCGGTCACGGCGGTGGCGGTGGAGATCGACTTCGGCGGCTCGATCTCGGCGTTACCCATCTTGAAGCCGTTGGTCAGCATGCCTTTCAGATCGATCAGCATACAGTTGAACATCGGGAAGAACGGAGAGTAGTCGAGATCGTGATAGTGGATTTCGCCGCGCTCGTGCGCCAGCACCACATCGCGCGGCAGGATATGCTGTTTGGCGTAGTGCTTGGCGACGATACCGGCCAGCAGATCGCGCTGGGTAGGGATCACCTTGCTGTCTTTATTGGCGTTCTCATTGAGCAGCGCAACGTTGCTTTGTTCCACCAGGCCACGAATTTCCTGGTTCAGCCGCCCGCGCAGCTCACGCGAGACGTCACGATCGTGGCGATATTCGATGTAGGTACGTGCCAGTTGCTTATACGGGCCAGACATCAGCTGGTTTTCTACCGCCTGCTGGATTTCGTGGATATCGACTCGCGGTCGGTTTTCCATCTGTTGAGCGACCACGCGGGCGACGGTAGCACAGTAGTCGGCATCGACAACTTCAGCGGCCAAAGCGGCCCGCTCGATGGCCTGCTTGATCAGCATCTCGTCAAAAGATACCTGGCAACCGTCCCGTTTAATCACTACTGGTTTCACGTTGTAACTCCTGTCCCCATGGGGGAGCGTCGGCTTATCCACAGGGCAAAACCGCAGGGCGCAAGGGCTGCGGAGGGTGTGGATGATATTGTGGATAACTACTACATATAGGTGATTGAATCTCTACGGGCACTATATATGGGTGTGGAGCCGCTTTTTTTGACGTGGGTCAAAGAATGGGGGGAGCAGTTTGAACGCTGTACAGCTACCCGTTACAGGAATATTTGTAACCCTTGCTATCAGCGGCTTGAATGGAAAATGCCGATTATCCGAAAGATCGTTAAAGCGTGATTGCGATCGCATCATGCCGGTTAGCGGCGAAAATGCGCCAGTAAAAAATCGACCCAGACACGCACCCGTGGCGGCAAATCTGCAGAGGCGTAGTAGAGCCAGATTTGCGTGGGTTTAGGCCAGTGATCTGGCAGCACCGGTAGCAATGTTCCCTGGGCAAAGTGCTGTTCCACATACCAGCGCGACAGGCAAGCAATGCCCAGCCCGGCCAGTGCGGAATCTAGCAACAACTCCGGACTGCTGGCCGTCAGGCGGCCATGCAAATCCAGCGTTTTGTGTGCCAGAAGCCACTTTACGTTACGCCCGGTGGCCGGATTGCGGTGCAGCAGGCAGCTATGTTGCAGCAGATCTTCCGGCACCTGCGGTGTGCCATGTTGGGCAAGGTAACCGGGGGCGGCGACCAAGAGCATCTGCATCGCATAGAGCGGGCGTGCTACCAGCCGGCTATCGGGATCGACCTGGCTGCCGATGCCCACATCAAAGCCTTCACCAACGAGATTCACCACCCGGGCATCCAGTGACAGATCCAGATCGATCATCGGGTAGCGTTGTAAAAACTCAGGGATCAGCGGCATCAGTACCTGGCGGCCAAAGCCTGGGATCATGCTGACGCGCACGCTACCGGCGGGAGGGAGTTGTGTGCCCCCAGCCAGCTCTAACGTGGCGGTCAGCGCTTGCCATAGCGGTGCCACCTGTTCCAACAGGGCTTTGCCTTCGTCAGTCAGCACCACGCTGTGGGTGTTACGTTGGAACAGCCTCAGCGCCAGCTTCTCTTCCAGCACGCGGATATTCTTGCTGATCGCCGCTGGCGTCACGCCCAGCTGGCGTGCAGCAGCGGAGAAGTTCTCTGTCTGAGCGGCGCTGAGAAACGCCGGTAACAGGCGGTGCACGTCAATCGGCAGCGACATAGTGGTTGATACTTTAGGTTGAAGTTAATGTGACTGTTTACAGACTACACCGGAAACGGAGGAAATGAAAAAATGGCTTACTTTCGATAAACAAGGATTTCCCCATGTCGCGTATTTTAGTGTTGACCGCCCACCGTTTCCCCGACGAATCCCGCATCAATAAGGCGCTGATCGAGGCGCTGCGTCCTTTACCTAACGTCACCGTGCATGAACTGATGCGCGTTTACCCGGACTACCAGATTGATGTGGCCCGCGAGCAGGAACTGCTGCAAGCGCACGATGTGGTAGTGATGCTGTTTCCGTTTTATTGGTACAGCTCACCGGCGATCCTCAGCGAATGGCAGGATGCGGTATTAACCCATGGTTTCGCATATGGCAGCGAAGGCACCCAACTGCAGGGTAAGCCTTTGCAATTGGTGGTCAGCACCGGGGGCAACGCGCAGGCCTATTCACCGGCAGGGTATAACCGCTATCCGGTAGCCGACCTGCTGCGGCCGTTTAACGCCGTTGCCAACCTGACCGGCATGGATTATTTGCCGCCGCACCTGGTGCAGGGCGTATCTGATATGAGCGATGAGAAGCTGGCAGAGGAAGCGGCGGACGTAGTGAAGCTGGTGAAAAGTTTTTAAGTTCGGGGACATCCTGAACACTTAACACCGAAGTTTGCTGCTCGGTGTTAAGCGTGGCAACTGTTTGATAATCCGTCTCCCTGTGGGAGGGGACAGATCGAGCGTGTTTGCTGAGGTTATCGCTTTACTACCAAACGAGCAGGGGCTATCAGCTCCCTCTCCCTTTGGGAGAGGGTTGGGGTGAGGGCCGTATTACAGAATACCCGCGCCGATTGGGAACAGAGGATCGACAGAATCGTGTGCCACGTCCTCTTTCTGATCCAGCACCGCCTGCCAGCTGGATGGCAGCTCAAACGGTAACTTACCCTGTGCCTTGCTCTTGCCGGTGATCACATCCAGCACCGCCTCATCGGATGCGCCAAAGTTGGCCAGCAGTACGTCGGTTTTATCCACGATGTTGGTCAGGATCGCCGGACGATCGAGATAAACGGAAATCACCGTTGGAATGTTGAGTGCCTTCACCTGTTTGATCAACTGATAGTCTTCACTGCCGCTGTAAGTGCCAGCTTTCTGATCCAGCACCACGGTTTCGGCATCGTCAAAGCCCAGTTGGCCAAAGTTGACCGAAACGCCAAACGGGTAGTGCGGATCGTTCTGATGCGGCGTATCTACTCGCAGGATGGCGATCTCCGCCTCTTGCGGCGTAGCGACGACTTCCAACCCATAGCGTGCCGCCACGGTAGCGTTGACGTTATGCAGGAACACCTTCTTGCCGCTCAGCGCCAGTGGCAACAGGGAATTATTATTCTGCAACAGTATCTGCGCACGGCGCTGTGCGTCATCCCCTTGTTGTTGGAATTCGGCGTTGCCGACGATTTTCACCGCTTTGGCTTCGTCCACGTAAGGTTTCTCAAACAGCCCCAGCTCAAACTTCTGCTGCAAAATACGTGTGACGGAAGCGTCGATGGTGGCGATCGGCAGCTGTTGCTGGTTGATGGCTTCTATCAGATCGCTAGGATCGCTGGTACCGCCGAACTGATCGATGCCGGCTTCCACCGCTTTCACTACGCGTTCCTGGCGGGTGAGGTTCTCAACGCCCCACGACATGCCGATCCCGGCAGTCCAAGGCGAGACTCCGGCGGCGATATCGGCATCGCTGATGCCGGTGGCGCATTTACCTTCGCAGCTTTCCAGGATGCCCCAGTCACTCAGCACTACGCCGGTGAAGCCAAAGCGGCCACGCAGCATCTCGGTCAACACCTGCTTATTAAAGCCAAAGCCTACTTCTTCAATCAGCTGATCCTTGTACCACAGGTTGATCGGTTGGCCGTAATAGGGCATCACCGAGGCCACATTGGCGGCAAATGCCCCTTCGAACGGGACCAGATGGTATTCCAGATTATCGCCCGGATAGACCTGCTCTTTGCCAAAGATATTGTGCGGATCCAACCCGCCAAGCTGTGGACCGCCACCGGCAAAGTGTTTTACTACGGTGATGACGCTGTCTTGGGTCAAGCCTTTATCACCGTGCTGGAAGCCTTCGATATAGGCTTGCACCTGGCGTTTGGCGAGCTGGTTATCCTCGCCGAAGGTACCGTTGATGCGGCCCCAGCGCGGTTCGGTGGCAAGGTCGGCCTGCGGTGATAACGCCATATGGATCCCAACGGCCCGGTACTCCTGACGGGCGATATCACCAAAGGTTTTGGACAGTGCCGTATCATCGATTGCTGCCAGGCCGAGCGGCTCTGGCCATTGTGAGAAACTGCCTGCCGCGACGCTGGTGGCATTCGGATCGTTAACGAAGTGGTTGCGTGGGTCGGTACTGATGGTCACCGGAATACCGAGGCGAGACTTCTCGGCCATTTCCTGCAGCGCATTGTTATCGGCGGAAATATGCTGTGGATCGCCCGCCATGCGGGTAATGAAGGTGTTGACGAAGCGTTGGTTCACATCTTCTTCGGCGGCGCTGATATCGACGCGGCCAGCACCATCGAGGCCAATGGTACCATGCATCATGGCACCGGCTTTTTCTTCCACGTTCATGCGGGCGGTCAGATCGCGGGCGCGGGTGGCGCTATCAAGACGCCAGTCTTCATAAGGGTCTAGCTGGCCGTTTTTATTCAGATCTTTAAATTTCAGCCCGTCGACGGTAAGCGTGGGAATATTTCTGCTCTCCAGTTCCGCCTGCTTACTTGGAGTAATCTGGGTATCATTATTGTCACAGCCGGTCAATCCGGCGGCTAATAAACCACTGACTATAAATATCGACTTCCTTTTGATGGTCATAAAGAGTGCTCCATTTCACGAGAGGTAAAAAAGGCCGATGGGAAAACAAGTCTGGTGGTTTAATTTAAATGGTTATATTTATTATGTACTTATGATTTTAATCTGGTTTTTACCTATTATTGCATGTTTTTTTTACAGCGTGAAATAAATCTATTTACAATTTGGGATATCCTTCACACTTTGATCTTGGATGCAGATCTTTTTACGCCTGAAATAGCGTAATAATGATTTGGAAAGAAATTTAGGGAAGTTAAGTGAAAGCAAGAATAATTGTGTTGGGTGACTTATTTATACGGGGAATAATAAAGGTCAGGTACTACGTGTTAAATATATGATTCAACGGCAGGGCGTCGCGGTGAGATCCGCTGTCTGGCAGGCGCTGAGTTACAGAGGAAGTATTCTCAGCGCCAATTTCATTGTTCAAGCTATACAAATCATTATTTTTCAAACGATTATGTATGGGTTGTAGCAAACAACTCCCGGTGACCAATCAGGACTCCAGCAGCCACCAACTTGCTTCGAAAGGTCGCAAAACTCCGGCCCGTGGCTGCTCTGCAGCATCCATATAGTTGCTTATCAGCGGTCGCCACAGTTCAGAAAATTCAACGCCGGCGGCATCCCATGCCAAAGGTTCGCGGCTCAGGTTCGCAACTACCAGCAACCGTTGCCCATTCCAACTACGTTGATAACACCACAATGCCGGGTGAGCCGGGGCCAGATCCTGATAGTCACCGTGAGTCAGCAGCGGATACTGCTTGCGCAGGGCGATCAGATGGCGATAAGCGTAAAACACCGAATCCCGATCGGCCAATGCTGCCGTGGCATTAATCTGCGGGTAGTTCTCTGCACAGGCTATCCAAGGCGTACCGGTGGTGAAGCCAGCGTGGGTTGTTGCGTCCCACTGCATCGGCGTACGACCATTGTCCCGTGATTTGCTGGCCAGAATAGCCAACAGTTCGTCTTCGTTTCTTCCCTGAGCCTGCAGTTCGGCGTACATATTCAGGCTTTCCACATCGCGATAGCTTTCGATCTGCTGGAAGCCCGGATTGGTCATGCCGATCTCTTCACCCTGATAGATATACGGCGTGCCCTGCATACCGTGCAGCACCATCGCCAGCATCTTGGCAGCGGTAACTCGCAGTTCGCCCTCGTCGCCAAAGCGCGAAACGATGCGCGGCTGGTCGTGATTGCACCAGAACAGCGCGTTCCAGGCGCGGTTATGCATACCTTGCTGCCAGTGGTGGAAAATCTGCTTCAACTCGACGTAATCCGGCGCGGCCAGCGTCCACTTCTGCCCATTGGCATAGTCTACTTTCAGGTGGTGGAAGTTGAAGGTCATCGACAGCTCGGCACCGCTTTGCGCCGCATACTGTTGGCAATGCTCCAGCGAGGTTGAAGACATCTCGCCCACGGTCATCAGGCCGCGTGGCTGGAACACGTCGCGGCTCATCTCCTGCAAAAACTCGTGAATGCGCGGGCCGTCGGTGTAGAAACGGCGGCCATCGCCCTGGTTATCAATCGGGAAGTCCTGCTGCTTGGACACCAGGTTGATTACATCAAGGCGCAGCCCATCCACGCCTTTATCTGCCCAGAACTGGCACACTTTCTTCAGCTCTTCGCGCACCGGCGGGTGTTCCCAGTTCAGGTCGGCCTGCTCGGTAGCAAACAGGTGCAGGTAATATTGGCCGCTGTCGGCGTGCCATTGCCAGGCATTACCGCCAAACTTGGAACGCCAGTTATTGGGCAGGGCATCACCTTCGCCATCGCGCCAGATGTAGAACTGGCGTAGCGGGCTGGCAGGATCCTGCGCGGCCTTAAACCACGGATGCTCGGTGGAGGTGTGGTTAAACACCATATCCATTACGATGCGGATCTTGCGCTGATGGGCCTGCGCCACCAGGTGTTCGAAGTCGGCCATGGTGCCGTAAGCCGGATCAATGGCGCAGTAATCGGCCACGTCGTAGCCATTATCGACTTGGGGTGAGACATAGACCGGCGTCAGCCAAATGGCATCGACGCCCAGTTCCTGCAAATAATCAAGCCGTTGGGTCACCCCAGCCAGATCGCCATAGCCGTTACCGGTGCTGTCCTGGAAGCTCTTCGGATAGATTTGATAAATAACGCCGTTCTGCCACCAAGGGATGATATTGCTCATAAAAAAATACCTTTCAGTTTAAACCGGTAACTCGCCGCGGCTGGCTTTGCGTTTGTAAACCATCATGGTCAGCAGCAGCGGGATCACTACGGCTACCAGGATAGCTACGGAGTAGATCAGCCAGAACTGCGGTTGGATAGACAGGATACCCGGCAGGCCGCCCACGCCGATGCCGTTAGCCATCACGCCGGTCAGGCCACAAATCAAGCCTGCGAAGGCGGAGCCGATCATCGCGCACAGCATAGGGAAGCGATATTTTAGGTTGATACCGTACATGGCCGGTTCGGTAACGCCGAGATAGGCGGAGATAGCGGCCGGTACGGAAATTTCACGTTCGTTGGCCTTGCGGCTGACGATGATGATGCCCAGCACCGCCGAGGCTTGCGCGATATTGGACAGGGCAATCAGTGGCCAGACTGGCGTGCCGCCAATGCTTTGGATCATCTGCATATCGATGGCCAGCGTGGTCTGATGCACCCCGGTGATCACCAACGGTGCATACAGGAAGCCAAACAGTGCCGCGCCGATTGGGGCAAAACTACCGGTCATCACCCACTTCACCGCCCAGGCTACGCCATCACCGATCATGCGGCCAAACGGACCGATCAACGTGTGTGCCAAGAACACGGCCAGCAGCAGAGAAACCACCGGCACCACCACCAGATACAGATAATCCGGCACGATCTTTTTCAGACGGGTTTCGATCCAGCCCAGCGCCATACCGGCGAGGATCGACGGGATCACCTGCGCCTGATAGCCCACTTTCTCAATGGTGAACCAGCCAAAGTTCCACACTTCCGGCACTTGCTGGCCGAGCAGGTAGGAGTTCATCAGTTGCGGGGAGACCAGGGTGATCCCCATCACGATGCCGAGCACCGGGGTACCGCCCATCTTCTTCACCGTTGACCAACAGATGGCCACCGGCAGGAACATAAAGATGGCCTCGCCCAATAGCCACAGGAAGTCGTAAATGGTTTTCCAGGCGGGGTGCATCTGGGCCAGCGTTTGGCCGCCGGACATCGGGATATCGCCGATCACGTTGCGGAAACCCAGGATCAAACCGCCGCTGATCAGGGCAGGCAGCAGCGGGAAGAAGATCTCGGCGAAGTGGGAGATGCCACGTTCAAACCAGGTCATATTCTGGCGGGCTGCCAGCTTTGCCTGTTCTTTATCGGCTTCGTTGATGCCGGTGGTGGCGATTAACGCCTGATAGTAATCACCGACTTCGGGGCCGATCACCACCTGGAACTGCCCGGCGTTGGTGAAGCAGCCTTTGACCATGCGCAACTGCTCAATCTCTTTCGGCTTGGCCTTGGCGGGATCGTTAAGGACGAAACGCAGGCGGGTAATGCAGTGGCTGACGGTGGCGATATTCTCGCGGCCACCCACCAGCACGATCAGGCGATCGATGTCCTGCTGCTGAACTTTGCTCATTATGGCACCTTTGTTATCAGTGAGGCTCAGAGGTATTGATGTTTTTAAGCTTAGTCACTTGGCCGTGGTTATTAAATGGGAACGTTCCCAACTTGCGGTAAGGATCACAAAACGAACAATAAAGCCGCAAATAGCGTCACAACGAATTCTGGCTACGATACGAAGGGGGCGCCGCATGGTGCGCCCGTTGTCAGGCAAGTTTGCAGGGGATAATGATTTGGCGGATGCTCAGTTCACCACTCAACTGGCCCAGCAGCTGAAGGGCCGCCTGCTGCCCAGCGGAGCCATAACCCAATTCAACGGAAAATGTCTCTGGGAACAAGAAGTTGAGCATTGGAGTGTTACCGATGGCGCACACCTGGATTGGCGTAATCTGTTGCTGTTGCAGGTACTTCATCGCGCCTAGCGCGATGGTATCAGAGGCACACACCAGCGCGGTGGTTTGCGGTTCAATTACGTTGGCGGCCTGATGGAAGCCGCTCTGATAGCTCAGTTCTCCCAGCGCCACGACCGGCGAGATCTTCTGTTCGCGACAGGTATCCAGATAAGCCTGATGACGACGCATCCCGGTGGTGGCATCGGACTCCTGTACGCCAAGGTAGCTGATATGGCTATGGCCCTGCTTGCGTAAGCGCTGCATCAGCAGTTTCACGGCTCCTTCATCGTCATAACAAACGGAGGAGATCCCCGGATATTCGCGGGCGACCACCACCATTTTTTCCTGCCACGGTTTGAGCATGTCAGCGGTCAGGCCGGTAAAGCCGAACAGGATCACGCCGTCGACGTTGCGCTGGCGCAGTACGTTGAGGTGCTCCTCTACCAGCCGGGTTTCAAACTGGCTTTCCATCACGATCGGATCGAAACCCTGCTGATACAGCAGCGGCAGCATGGTGCGCACGGCCTGATTTTCCGAAGGGGAGTCCAGACGGGAAACGATAATGGCGACCACTTTGTCGCTCTGGCCGCGCATGGCTCGCGCCGATTTTGATGGGGTAAACCCCTGACTGCGGATCACCGCCTCCACCCGTTCACGGGTTTGCGGGCTCACGCTGCCTTCGTTATTCATCACGCGTGAGACGGTAGATTTGCCTACCCCGCTCAGGCGGGCGATATCCTTGATTGTCAGCCGGTTTTGCATGGTTTACTTTTCATTTAGGTTATGAGGCTTAAACTTATACCCGTCGCCTTTCAAGTTGCAGCGTTGTTACCTGCACTTACACACCCCAGTCACTTACTAAAGTAAGCTCCTGGGGATGAGTAAGTTTGTCGCCTAGCTGCAACTTGAAATTCATAGGGTATACAACATCCCACTTATGCTCGCTACCATAGCGCATTTTAACGCGCGGATCTTGGTGCGCAGCCCATAGTGTTGCAAAACGGAATGGCCGCCTTTGCCGTTCCCACTTTTTCTTTACCGGAGGTAAATCCCTGAATGGATCCTGATCCGAGCCCCGACACTACTCATTCGGTTCTCCGGTAAAACCTCTCCGCTCTGCGTTGCTGTTTTACCGGTTTAGGTAAGCAGCGGCACTTGTTCGATAGTTCGCCTCTGTTGTGATTGAAAATCAGTGATCTGCTGCGGCGGAGGATTTTTGGCGCGTCCGAAAATCAAGCCAGCGAGCCGATCCGCCATTCACCCACTGCCGTGAGGCGCTGGGCAATGAGGTGCGAACGATGAAATTTAAACAAATCCCCCGTCGGCTGCTGGGTCTGCTCAGCCGCAATTTGCCACGCCGTCTGGTGCGGCGTGATGCGCTGTTGGAAAGCGTCAGTGGATCGGCGCAAGAGCTGCCTGCCGGTTTGGCGCAACAACGCCTGGAATGTGCCGCCGCCAGCGCGATGCAACTGTATGAGCGTTTCAACAGCCACCCGGAAGGCATCACCGAGCAGGAAGCAGAAACCGCCCGCGGCCAGTTTGGCAGCAACACCATCGAAAATCAGCTGGCTGAAAGTTGGTGGAAGCATTTGTGGCACTGCTACAGCAACCCGTTCAATCTGCTGCTGACCGTACTGGGGCTGATTTCCTACGCCACCGAAGATCTGATTGCCGCACTGGTGATTGGGCTGATGGTGCTGATCTCCACGTTGCTGCATTTTATCCAGGAGGCCCGCTCCAACAAGGCGGCGGATGCGCTGAAGGCGATGGTCAGCAACACCGCAACGGTGTACCGCAGCGATGCGCATACCGGTAAAAGCGAGCATAGCGAACTGCCGATCTCACAGCTGGTACCGGGCGATATCATCAAGCTGTCGGCTGGGGATATGATCCCGGCGGATCTGCGGTTGTTGTCTGCCAAGGATCTGTTTATCAGCCAGGCAGCGCTGACCGGTGAGTCACTGCCCGTAGAAAAAGTGGCGGATCCACGTAGCCAGGTGAGCGATCCGTTGGAGTGCCAAAACCTGTGCTTCATGGGCACCAACGTCGTCAGCGGTACCGCGCTGGCCATGGTGATCGGCACCGGCAGCGAAACCTACTTCGGCCAGTTGGCGCAGCGGGTGACCAGCCAGGATGAGCAGCCCAACGCCTTCCAGGCCGGTATCAGCAAAGTAAGCTGGCTGTTGATCCGCTTCATGCTGGTGATGACGCCGATCGTGCTGCTGATTAACGGCTTCACCAAAGGCGACTGGTGGGAAGCGGCGCTGTTTGCGCTTTCGGTGGCAGTGGGGCTGACGCCGGAAATGCTGCCGATGATCGTCACCTCTACCCTGGCGAAAGGGGCGGTCAAGCTGTCGCGCCAGAAGGTGATCGTCAAACGTCTGGATGCGATCCAGAACTTTGGCGCGATGGATATTCTGTGCACCGATAAAACCGGCACGCTGACCCAGGACAAAATTGTGCTGGAGCGCCATACCGACGTGTTTGGTGCCAACAGTGAGCGGGTGCTGCGCTACGCCTGGCTGAATAGCTTCTACCAGACCGGGCTGAAAAACCTGCTGGATGTGGCGGTGCTGACCTGTGCCGACGAAAGCCAACAGCCGGACGCGTTGCAGCATTACCGCAAAGTGGACGAGATCCCGTTCGATTTCGAACGCCGCCGCATGTCAGTGGTGGTTGCGAAAGAGGCGCAATATCACGAGCTAATTTGCAAGGGTGCACTGGAAGAGATGCTGTCGATCTGTAGCCATGTGCGTCAGGAAGATGAGGTGATCCCGCTCAGCGAAGCGCTGCTGGCGCGCATCCGCCGTGTTACCGACGAGCTCAACCAGCAAGGGCTGCGCGTGGTGGCGGTGGCCAACAAGATCCTGCCAGCGACGGATCATGAGTATGGCGTGGCGGATGAATCGGATCTGATCCTCGAAGGCTATATCGCCTTCCTCGATCCGCCGAAGGAGAGCACTGCACCGGCGTTGGCTGCGCTGAAAAAGAATGGCGTGACCGTCAAAATCCTCACCGGTGACAATGAGCTGGTCGCCGCCAAGGTGTGTAAGGACGTGGGGCTGGATGCGGAGCATATCCTGCGTGGCAGCGAGATCGAACTGATGGATGACGCCACGCTGGTCGCCGCGGCGGCGCGTACCACGGTGTTTGCCAAGCTGACTCCGCTGCACAAAGAACGTATCGTCCAACTGCTGCGTAAGCAGGGCCACGTGGTGGGCTTTATGGGTGATGGTATCAACGATGCCCCGGCACTGCGTGCGGCGGATATCGGCATATCGGTAGATTCTGCGGTGGATATCGCCAAGGAAGCTGCAGATATCATCCTGTTGGAAAAAAGCCTGATGGTGCTGGAGCAGGGGGTGATCGAAGGCCGCCGCACGTTTGCCAATATGCTGAAATACATCAAGATGACGGCCAGCTCCAACTTCGGTAACGTCTTCAGCGTGCTGATTGCCAGCGCCTTTTTACCCTTCCTGCCGATGTTACCGCTGCATCTGTTGATCCAGAACCTGCTGTACGATATTTCGCAGATTGCCATCCCGTTCGATAACGTCGATGACGATCAGATCACCAAGCCACAACGTTGGAACTCCGGCGATCTGGGCCGCTTTATGGTGTTCTTCGGGCCGATCAGCTCGATCTTTGACGTGCTGACCTTTGCCCTGATGTGGTACGTGTTCCAGGCCAATACGCCGGAAATGCAGACGCTGTTCCAGTCTGGCTGGTTTGTGGAAGGGCTGCTGTCGCAGACGCTGATCGTCCATATGATCCGTACGCGCAAAATTCCATTTATCCAGAGCCGCCCATCTTGGCCGCTGTGCGTGATGACGTTGGCGGTGATTGCCGTCGGTATCGGCCTGACCTTCTCGCCGCTGGCGGGCTTCCTGCAGCTGCAGGCGTTGCCGCTGAGCTACTTCCCGTGGCTGGTGCTGATTTTGGTCGGCTACATGGTGCTGACCCAGTGCGTGAAAGGCTGGTTTGTCCGCCGGTATGGCTGGCAGTAAATTTGCTGATGGTCCCCTCACCCTAACCCTCTCCCACAGGGAGAGGGGACCGATCGAGTTCGCTATCAGTTGCAGAAACTTACCTGATCACGGCGCTAATTGGCTCTATTTTGCGGTGAAATAGCTTGATCGCGGCACTTGGCGACAATGCGAATCAACTCATTTTTGCGCTGAAGTAGATTGATCGCGGTACTTTACGACAACGCCAAGTCAGCTCCCTCTCCCTGTGGGAGAGGGTTGGGGTGAGGGGCCAATCTGTGATCCATCGCACCGTTTTGCCCCTGCGGTTGGACATCTCCCTCCGGCTCGGTCTTTATCTACTTCCTTGGCTAGATTGATTTTTTCCTCTGAGGAATTTCCGATGCACAAACCCTTCAGTTATACGCTACTGGCTTCTTCGCTATTCTTTTCCCTTAATGCGCTGGCTAAACCGGCTGGCGATCTGCCGCTGATGCCCTGGCCGCAGCAGGTTGAGTTAGCTCAGCCGCAAGGCAAGCTGGTGTTGGATCACCGCTTATCGTTCAACGTTCAGGGCGATGACTTGAGCGAAGCGCAGGCTCGCTGGCGCGATCGCCTGGAACGGCAAACCGGTTGGACGTTGGCCCCACAGGGCGAGAAAAACCAGGCGGCAACGATTAACATCATCATCAAACATCAGGTTGCAGCCCAGCCGTTACCGGATAGCGATGAGAGCTACCAGCTCAAGGTGACGCCGCAGGGCGCGACGCTGACGGCTAATACTCGCTTCGGTGCGCTACGCGGCATGGAAACGCTGCTGCAACTGGTGCAGACCGACGGTGAAAACACTTTCATGCCGTTGGTGAATATTACCGACGTCCCACGCTTCCCTTGGCGTGGGGTACTGCTGGATTCGGCGCGCCATTTCCTGCCAGTCGAGGATATTCTGCGCCAGCTCGATGGCATGGCGGCCGCTAAACTCAACGTATTCCACTGGCATCTGACCGACGATCAGGGCTGGCGCTTTGCTTCCGAGCACTATCCAAAGCTACAGCAACTGGCCAGTGACGGTCATTTCTACACCCGTGAACAGATGCAGCAGGTAGTCGCCTACGCCACGGCGCGGGGTATCCGTGTGGTGCCAGAAATCGATCTGCCGGGCCATGCTTCTACCATTGCCGTAGCCTACCCAGAGCTGCTCAGCGCGCCGGGGCCGTATCAGATGGAACGCCATTGGGGTGTCCACAAGCCCACGCTCGATCCTTCGAACGACCAGGTTTATCAGTTTGTCGACAGTATTATCGGTGAACTGGTGGCGATCTTCCCCGATCCTTACTTGCATATCGGCGGGGATGAGGTGGATGCCACCCAGTGGAAAGAGTCCAAAACCATCCAGGCGTTTATGCAGCAGAACCAGCTGGCGGATGCCCATGCGCTGCAGGCCTTCTTCAACCAGAAGCTGGAGAAAATCCTCGAAAAGCATCAGCGCCGCATGGTGGGTTGGGATGAGATTTACCATCCGACCTTGCCGCGCACCATCGTGATCCAATCCTGGCGTGGGCCAGATTCGCTAGGGGCCAGCGCCCAGGATGGCTATCAAGGCATCCTCTCTACCGGTTTCTATCTCGATCAGCCGCACAGTACCGCCTACCACTATCGCAATGAAATTTTGCCGCAGCCGCTGGGGGTAGATACCAACGTGCAGGCGGGGGAGCAGGCGCAGAGCTGGCAGTTCAGCATGCCGCGTTTCAAGGGGAGCCCGGTGGAAGGCACCTTCACGCTGATCGAAGGCAAGCAGGGATGGCGTGGCTTTATCGATTTCAAAGACAAATCGCGCCGTGCAGTACGGGATATCGAGTGGCGTACGCCAGAACAGGTGACCTTCCGCATTGATACCTGGATGGGTGACACGCGCCCGGTATTTACTCTGCAACAGGATCAACTGAGTGGTTACACGTTGGTGGGCAACGTGCGCTATCCAACCAGCGGCAGTAAATTGACGGCGATCCCGGCGGGCGTGATGCCGGTGGTGCCGGATGAGCAGCATCAGGCCAATATTCTGGGGGGCGAAGCCGCATTCTGGGCGGAAAACATCCGCGCGCCGGTGCTCGATCTCAAGCTGTGGCCAAGAACCTTTGCCGTGGCGGAACGTATGTGGTCGGCCAAGGATGTGACCAACGAGGATAATATGTACCAACGCCTGGCGGCGATAGATGCCTGGTCGGTGGTGTCTGTTGGCCTGCAACAGCACGCTGAAACGGCGCGTGAGTTTACCCGTTTAGCTAACAGCGTAGATATCACCCCATTGCAGGTCTTGGCCGAAGCGGTGGAGCCGGGGCAGTATTACACCCGTCAGCATCTGAAGTTCAAGGCAGGTAATTATCATCAATTTGAGCCGCTGAACCGCTTTGCCGATGCCATCCCACCGGAAAGTGCGGCGGTACGCGATCTCGATCAGCAGGTGGCGTTGCTGCTTAAAGACAAGAACCATCGGGCGGCGGCAGAGGCGATCCGTGAACGTCTACAACGCTGGCAACGTAACGGTGCACCGGTGAAGCAGGTGATAGCCGGTAACGTGGTGATGAAGGATTTGGCACCGGTGGTACAGGATGTCAGCGCGTTGGCCGATCTGGGCTTGATGCTGTTGGAACGCTATCAGCAAGGGAAGCCTTTGAGTAAAGCCGAGGCGGAACAGGCTCAGCAACAGTTGGACGCGGCAGCACAAATCAGGGATGAAGTCGTGATTGCGGCGGTGTACCCGCTGGAAACGCTGTTGCGCGCCGTGAAGGTGCAGTAATCCTGACAGGGGAGGGCCGCTATTGCCGTCCCCGCTGCTTTCCTTGGCGAGAGTTTTATCGTTATCAAGCTTCAGCTTGAAAGGTGAAGGATATCACTCTACTTTATTGATTGACGATAAATAGCAGGCAGATTATGACAGCTAAAAAAATAGAAACCGCCCTGGTCACCGCTGGCCGTAAGCCTCGATTCACCCAAGGATCGGTCAACCCGGTGATCCAACGCGCCTCTTCCTTAACCTTTGATACGGTGAAGGCCAAAAAGTTTGCCACCGCCAACCGTGCCAAAGGTGAGTTATTCTACGGGCGTCGCGGCACCCTGACGCATTTCTCATTCCAGGACGCGATGGCCGAGCTGGAAGATGGGGTAGGCTGCTCGCTTTACCCTTGTGGGGCGGCGGCTGTCACCAATGCTATCCTGGCGTTTGTTGCCAGTGGCGACCATATCCTGATGACCGGAGCCGCCTATGAGCCGACGCAGGATTTCTGCAACAAGATCCTGAGCAAGCTGGGCGTGGCAACCACCTATTATGACCCACTGATCGGTGCCGGGATCGCCGAGCTGATCCAGCCCAATACCAAAGTGCTGTTCCTTGAATCCCCAAGCTCTATCACCATGGAGGTTCAGGACGTACCGGCGATGGTGAAGGCAGCCCGGGCGGTGAACCCAGATATCGTCATCATGATTGATAACACCTGGGCGGCGGGCATTCTGTTCAAGGCGCTGGATTTTGACGTGGATATCTCTATTCAGGCTGGAACCAAATATATCATCGGCCATTCCGACGCGATGCTGGGTACCGCCGTGTCGAACGCTCGTTGCTGGGACCAACTGCGTGAAAACTCCTACCTGATGGGGCAAATGGCTGACGCGGATACCGCCTATAACGGCAGCCGTGGCCTGAGAACGCTGGGCGTTCGCCTCAAGCAGCATGAGATCAGCAGCATCGCCATTGCCGAATGGCTGGCGGCGCGGCCAGAGGTGGAGCGGGTCAACCATCCGGCGCTGCCTTCTTGCAAAGGGCATGAGTTCTTCCAGCGCGATTTCAACGGTAGCTGCGGGTTATTCTCTTTTGTGCTGAAAGCACGGCTGACCAGTGAGCAGATCGCCCACTATCTGGACCATTTTGAGCACTTCAGCATGGCCTATTCGTGGGGCGGGTTTGAATCGCTGATCCTGGCCAACCAGCCGGAAGAACTGAATGAAATCCGCCCGGCAGCCAAGGTGGACTTTACCGGCACGTTAGTGCGTGTTCATATCGGTTTTGAGAATATTGACGACCTGATCGCCGATCTGGAGGCGGGCTTTGCGCGTCTGAAGTGACCCCTCACCCTAACCCTCTCCCACAGGGAGAGGGGACCTACCGTGCCACAGATTGGACTTTGTGCCCGACGATAGCGACAGCTCTGAACGAACCACAATTTTACTCCCGCACTCGACTACAAGACCGATCTGGCTCCCTAACTTTGGGAAGGGGGACGGAACATGTCACAGATTGACTCCTACACCTGACAACAGCACTGAACTGGCTCCCTCTCCTTGGGGAGAGGGTTGGGGTGAGGGAGAACGCACCTTGGTCAAACCAGAACATTTGGCGAGCTTGTAGAACCCATCTAACCCGTGGCTTTGAACGAGAGTGATTTTGCGGATGAATGGTTATAGATTGATGATGATGAAAAAACAAACGGCCAGCAAAGGCTGGCCGCATTCGATCGCACCGGGTTGCCGATTAACGGCGAACGGCGATGGCTTCGATCTCGATTTTTACGTCTTTTGGCAAACGTGCCACTTCAACGCAAGAACGCGCTGGGAACGAGGCGTTGTGCTCGGTGAAGAACGCTTCATAGGCCGCGTTAACGGTAGCAAAATCGTTGAGATCTTTGACGAAAACGGTGGTTTTAACGATATCGCCCACTTTCAGGCCTGCGGCTTCCACGATCGCCTTCACGTTGGCCAATGACTGGCGCGCCTGAGCGGCAACGTCATCGGGTACGGCACCGGTTTTCGGATCGACCGGGATCTGGCCGGAGGTGATGATCATGCTGCCCAGGTCAACGCCCTGCACGTAAGGACCAATGGCGGCTGGCGCGAGTTCAGTGCTGATATTACGTGACATTTTTTCTCCTGATATCCTGTTGTTGTTCAAACGGCGAGTCGGCCCGCCGTAAACTCACATGGACGCAGCATGCAGCGCCCCTACGACGCACCATTATAAAGGGTGCCCGCCAGATTGACAGCGCCACCACCCCAATTTTAGTCCGTCTGTAACACCACCTGATGATCGAACTCTTTCTCGCAGTAACGGCACTTCAGGTGCACTTCGCCAGAATGGGATTTGACGCTGAAACTGGAGGCCACTGGCTCGCTGCGGCTGATGCAGTTGCTGTTCGGGCAGGTCAGTACGCCGTCGATATGATCCGGCAGGCTGAGCGTCAGCTTGCGCACCACTTCATAGTTATCGATACGGTTGACCGTAGCCTTGGGCGCGTACATCGCCAGCTGGTTGGCCTGCTGCTCGGTCAGGAAGGTGTTCTCGATCTTGATCAGATCCTTGCGGCCCAGCTCTTTGGAGGGCAAGTTCAGGCCGATGGTAATGCGCTGATCGGTGGCGGTCAGTTTGAACAGCGAGAGCAGCTTAAAGCCGATTTGCGCCGGAATATGGTCGATCACCGTGCCGCACTTGATCGCTTCAACCTGGAGTTTGTTATCGTGAGTCATGACGGTTCCCCCTTAAAGAGCCAATTCTGCGTTTAAAACCAGTGCCAACAGCGCCTGACGGGCGTAAATACCGTTGCCTGCCTGTTGGAAATAGTGGGCATACGGTGTCTTGTCCACCTCAATGGCAATCTCATCAATGCGCGGCAGCGGATGCAGCACCTTCATGTTGTTCCGGGCACCGGCCAAGTCAGACGCACGCAGGATGAACTGCGCCTTCACGTTGGCGTATTCGGACGGGTCCAGGCGCTCTTTCTGCACGCGGGTCATATACAGAATATCCAGTTCCGGCACCACTTCTTCAATGCTGTTGTGGCGGCTGTAGGAGATGCCTTTCTCGTCCAGCATCTTCAGGATATAGCTCGGCATTGCCAAAGCGTCTGGCGCGATGAAGAAGAAGTGATTCCCTTCATATTTTGCCAGCGCCTGGGTGAGTGAATGTACGGTGCGGCCATATTTCAGATCGCCGACCATGGCGATATTGATATTGCTCAGGCGGCCCTGGGTTTCCTGGATGGTGAACAGATCCAGCAGCGTTTGGGTCGGATGCTGGTTCGAGCCGTCACCGGCATTCAACACCGGGATCCCGCCAGAGAATTCAGCGGCCAGACGGGAAGCGCCTTCCTGCGGATGACGCATCACAATGGCATCAACGTAGGTGCTGATCACCGAGATGGTATCGGCCAGCGTTTCGCCCTTTTTGCCGAGGGAGGTGTTGCTGCTGTCGGAGAAGCCGACCACCGAAGCCCCCAGGCGCTGGATAGCGGTCTCAAACGACAGGCGGGTACGCGTAGACGCTTCAAAGAAGCAGCTGGCGATCACCAGGTGTTTGAGCAGCTCCGGCTGCGGGTTAGCTTTCAGGCTGGCGGCGGTGCTGAGCACCAGCTCCAGATCTTCACGGCTGAGATCGTTAATAGAGATGATGTTCTTGCGATACAGCGGATTGGCCATGTTCACTCTCCTCGACTCTTGCCCTTGGCGCGGGGCTTTTCAATGTAATAGCAATGCGTTGGACAAAAAAAAGCCCCTCAACGAGGGGCTTTAAATGATGGTTCATGCAACAGGGGAAATAACGGCAGTTGCCCGCCGATTGGCTGGCGGTTTTGTCGAGTGTGGCGAACAAAACAAAGCTCGTTTTTCATGCTTTCTCCTGGCAAATTGTCGCGCATTATACTCGCGCTTTTTTTCTCTGCAAGGGTAAAAACACCACTTTTTGCGATTTCGCAATCGATTGGCTTGGCGATTACCGCTGCGAGTAGAACTTGGTGTCTGGTTGTTTGGCCATGTTGCCGCTAGCGCTTAATCCCGCATATGCTCACCGGCCTGTAAGGCAGCCCGGTTGTAATGCTGCACGATGTGGCCGTTCTCCATCAAGGCGGCGCGTTCGGACATATGGGCAATCACGTCACCGTCGTGGCTGACCAGTAGGTAGGTCATGCCGTGCTCGCGTTTGAGGTGGTTGAGCAGGTTGAGGATCTCCGCCTGCACCGACATATCCAGCGCCGAGGTGGGCTCATCCAACAGCAGTAGCTTAGGCCGCAGCAGCAAGGCACGGGCGATAGCGACGCGCTGGCGCTGGCCGCCGGAAAGCTGGTGGGGATAGCGTTGTGCCGTGGCTGGGTTCAACCCTACCTGCCGCAAGGCTTCGTCGATCCGCGCCGTAATGTGTTTTTCACCGTGGATCTTCAACGGTTCACCCAGCGTACGGGCAATTTGATGCTGCGGGTGCAACGATGCGTAGGGATCTTGAAACACCATCTGCACGTCACGGCGTAATTGGCCGGTGAAACGTTGCTGTGGTTGCAGAGGCTGGCCGAGCAAGCGTATTTCTCCTCGCCATTCACGTTGCAAACCGGCCAGCACGCGCAGCACGGTGGACTTGCCACAGCCGGAAGCGCCAATCAGGCTGAAGGTTTCCCCGGCTTCGACGTTAAAGCTCACCGATTCCACGGCGATCTTATGGCCGTTGCCCTGCGGGAAACTAACCTGCAGGTTGTCAATTTCAATCAGCGCCATGTTCGCTCCGGGTAAAATCGATGCTGCGATCCAACACCGGCAGATCCTGGCCGTAGGTGCTGGCATTGGGGCGGCAGGCCCACAGCGTGCGGGTATAAGGATGGGTGGCTAGCGGCAGGTTGGCCGCGATCCCCTGATCCACCAGCTTGCCCTGATACATCACCCATACCCGGTCGCAGCGCTCGGCCACCAGTGGCAGATCGTGGCTGATCAGCAACAGCCCCATGTTACGCCGCGTGGTTTGTTCGACGATCAGATCGAGGATCTGATTACGCAATCTGGCATCCAGCGCCGAGGTTGGCTCATCGGCAATCAGCAGTTGCGGATCGTTGACCAGCGCAATCGCCAACATCGCACGTTGCCCCATGCCGCCGGAAAGCTGGCCGGGGTAGCTGTGATAGAGGCTCTCCGGCAAGCCGACGGCGGCCAGTGAGTTCAGCACCCGCTCATGGCGATCGGCCCGGGTTAGTGCGTTGTGCAGTACCAAGGATTCTTCTATCTGCTTACCGATGCTGCGAACCGGATTCAATGCGTAGCGCGGATCTTGCAGCACCATGGCGATTTTGGCGCCGCGTACCTCGTTCCATTGGCGTGGCTGCAGCTTCAGTAAATCGGTCTCACGATAGTGCAGCTTATCGGCGGTGACTATGCCCGGTTTACGCACCAGCCCCATCAGGGCGCGGGCGGTCATGGATTTGCCAGAGCCGGATTCCCCCACCAGCGCCACTTTCTCCCGGCCAATGCTGAAAGAAAGGCTATCTACCACCTTGTGGCCGTTAAATTCGATACTCAGGTTCTGTGCTGTCAGCAGTGGTTCAGTCATGATGCGGATCCAGTAAGTCGCGCAGGCCGTCGCCCAGCAGATTAAATGCCAGGCTGCTGATCAGGATCGCACAGCCAGGGATCGCGGCGATCCACCACTGATCGAAGATCACCTGCATACCATCGGCCACCATCGATCCCCATTCCGCCATCGGCGGTCGGGCACCTAGCCCCAGGAATCCCAGACCGGCGGCGGCCAGAATAATTCCAGCCAGATCCAGTGCTAGCCGGACGACGGCAGAGGGCAGGCACATGGGCAGAATATGGCCCCACAGCAGGCGCGGCCCCTGAATGCCCATCATCTCGGCGGCGGCCAGGTAGTCGCTTTTACGCAGCAGTTGGATCTCGGCTCTGGCCTGGCGAGCATAGGCGGGCCAGGTGGTGAGCGCCAACGCCAGCGCACCGTTGACCAGCCCAGGGCCGAGCATCGCCACAAAGGCGAAGGCCAGGATCAGCCGTGGCATCGACATCACTACGTCGGTAAAACGCATCAGCACGCGCTCCAGCCAGCCGCCGTAATAGCCGGATAGCACGCCAATAAGCAGGCCGAGTGGCAGGGTGATGGCCGTGACCAGCAGCACCAGCCCAAGGGTTGGCCGGGTGCCGTAAATCAGGCGTGAAAGCACGTCGCGGCCATAGCTGTCGGTGCCAAGCCAGTGGCCAGCTCCGGGCGGCAATAGGCGGTTGGCAGCGTTCTGCCAGTTGGGATCAACAGGTGCCAACCAAGGCGCTAACAGCGCTATCAGCACCAGTAACAGCAGAATGGTGGCTCCGCAGGTGGCGGAAGGCGAACGTTTAAGTAGCGTCATAGTCATTGGCGCGCCCTCGGATCAAGCAGGCGTACCAGCAGGTCAGTGAGATTGTTGATAATCACAAAGCACAGGCCGATCAGCAGCGTGCCGCCCATGATGGCGGTGGTGTCCCCGGCAAACAGCGCAGTGGTCAGATAGCGGCCAATGCCTGGCCAGGAGAATACTGTTTCGGTCAGAACCGCTCCCTCCAGCATGCTGGTATAGGCAAGAGCGATCACCGTCAGCAGGGTGCCGCTGATGTTGGGCAGCACGTGGCGGAACATGATGCGCATCTCGCTGGCCCCTTTGGCGCGCGCCAGGGTGATGTACTCTTTATTCAGTTCGCTCAGGCAGGCGGAACGGGTCAGGCGGGTAATGCTGGCTAACGAATAATAAGCCAGCAGGCAGACTGGCAGCACCAGATGTGCCAACGCATTGCGCACGGCCCCCGCATCGCCGGAAAGCCAGGTATCAATCAGCGCGAAGCCGGTTTTGGCCTCCACGGTGTATTGGTAGATATCGTCCAACCGCCCCGGCCCGGCGCTCCACTGTAGCTTGGCGTAGAACAGCAATAGCATCAGCAGCCCCAGCCAGAAGATGGGTACCGAGTTGCCGAGGAGGGTAATAAAACGCACGCCGATATCCAGCTTGCTGCCGGCAAAACGCGCACACAAGACGCCAGCCAGTACGCCGAGCGGGGCACCAATCATCAACGACAACGTGGCCAGTTCCAACGTGGCCGGGAAGGCATGCAGCAGATCCAGCAACACTGGTTGGCCGGTGGCGCTGGCGGTGCCGAGATCGCCATGGGCCAGCCGTTCCAGATAGTGCCAGAACTGCACCGGCAAAGCGCGATCCAGGCCAAGCTGTTGTTTTACCTGCTCATAGGTGGCGGCGCTGGCGTGATCGCCGACGATCTGCAACACGCGATCCACCGGTGACAGGGCAGACAGCAGGAAGGTGATCAACAACAGGCCGAACAAGGTCAGCGCCAGCGTGAGCAGCCCCTGCGCCAAGCCCCAAAGACGACGCCGGGCATTGCTTCCCGGCGTGGATTTTATTGCTACCGACATGGCAATCCTGATTATTTGCTAACGCGATCGTAATAGACCATATCCGCATTCAGGCCCTGTTGATAGCCTTTGACGTTATCGCGCAGCACCACCTGCGTTTTGGCTTGATCGATAAACACATACGGCGAGCTACGCTGCAATTCCTGCTGCATGGCGGTATAGAGCGCGGTGCGTTTGGCCGGATCGGCTTCTGCGACTGCTGCCAGCGTTTGTTTGCTCAATTCAGGGATCTGCCAGCTGTTCAGCCCGGCTACGGTGCTGCTTTTGCCATCGTTATAGGCGAAGGCGCTGGCGTTGGAGTGCGCATCGAAGTAATCCGGGATCCACAGGCGGATCGCTGCCTGATGCTGCTTGGCGCGTACGCGGGCATAGACCTGGCTACCGGCTGCTGGCAACAGATCGAGCTTCACGCCACCCTGGGCAAAGCTTGCCTGTAGGGACTGGGCGATGGTGATAAACGGCGGTTTGTTTTCCACGTCCAGCGTCAGGCTGGCGTTGGTTATGCCGGCTTTTTCCAGGATTGCCTTGGCTTTGGCCGGATCGAAGCTGAACGGGTTATCTTCCAGCGCTCCCGGCAGGCCGACCGGCAGGAAGCTTTGATGGACGAAGTATTGCCCTTTCAGCAGATCCTTGGTGATGCCCTGATAATCAACCAGATAGCGGGCCGCTTCCCAGAAGGCCGGGTTCTTCAGCAGCGGGTTGGTGGTATTTCCGGTGTTGAACACCAGATAGTTCTGCTCGGCGGAAGGGATTTCCAGCACCTTCACACCCGCCTGGCTTTTCAGCGCGGCGGTTTGATCCGGGCCGAGTTCACGCGCCACGTCGGCATCCCCTTGCTGGATCAGCAGGCGGCGCGCGCTTGGGTCTGGCACGTTTTTGATAATGATGTTGCTTAGCAGTGGCTTATCGCCCGGTGAAGTTGGGTTGGCATCCAGCACGATCGCCTGATGCGGCTGGTAAACCCGCATCTTGAACGGGCCGCTGCCCGCAGAGTGCATCTTCAACCAGGCGTTGCCGAAGTCATCACTCTTCACGTTGGGCTGCACGGCTTTGCTGTCGACGATTGAGGCGATCGGCGTCGAGAGGATATTCAGGGCAACCGCCGGGCTGACGTCTGCCGTCCAGCTCAGTTGCACGGTATGGTCGTCGATCTTTTTCAGCTGTTGTTCGATGTTGTCCGGCTGCCAGCCGAGCACGTTGAGGATAAACGCCGGTGACTTGTTCATCTTCACTGCGCGGGTGTAAGAGAAAATCACGTCGTCGGCGGTCAGCGGGTTACCGGAGGAAAACGCTGCCTGTGGGCGCAGCTTGACCGTCAGGGTCTTGGCGGCGGCATCATCCTGCCAGCTTTCCGCCAGCACCGGGATCACCTTGGCCGGATTATCCCGATCGGCTTGCACCAGACGCTGATAGAGGCTGGGTACGGTCTGGATGCTGGAAAGCTCATTGGCCTCCGCCGGATCCAGGCTGACGATATCATCCAGTGACTGCACCACCACCAGCGTATTCGGCGGTGTGGCGGCCAGTGCAGTGGTGGAGAGGGCGGCAAGAATAAACAGCGGCAAGACTTTGGCTTTCATAGACGTTTTCCCTTGAATGTACCGGTAAACCAGAACGGAGAAGAGTTTGTTCTCATTAGTTTTTTACGGCATTTCCGCCGCCAGAGTGCCACGGTAGAACGTTGGTAAAAAACAGGCAAAGGCCAATAAGTTATTAACAATAACGAAAAAGACTATACCCGTCGTATTTCAAGCTGCAGCGTTGTTACCTGCACTTACTCACCCCAGTCACTTACCCAAAAGTAAGCTCCTGGGGATGAGTAAGCTTGTCGCCTAGCTGCAACTTCAAATCCATAGGGTATATAGGATAAAGCGGGGGGGATTAACCAGAAAAAACCCTTCTATAAGAAGGGTTTTTGGAGAGGGCGATTTACAGGGTTTTGCTCAGCGTGGCGACCATCACCGCCTTAATGGTGTGCAGGCGGTTCTCTGCCTGATCGAACACGATGCTGTGCTCCGACTCGAACACCTCGTTGGTCACTTCCATACCGCCGTGCATACCGTACTGCTCGGCCATCTGTTTACCCAACGTGGTTTGATCGTCATGGAATGCTGGCAAGCAGTGCAGGAACTTCACCTGTGGATTACCGGTCAGTTTCACCATCGCCATATTCACCTGATACGGCCTGAGCAGCGCAATCCGCTCCTGCCAGACTTCTTTGGCTTCCCCCATCGAGACCCAAACGTCGGTATACAGGAAATCGGCACCTTGCACACCTTCGGCAATATCTTCCGTCAGGGTGATTTTACCGCCGGTCTGCTGCGCCAGCGCCTGGCATTCTGCGACCAGCTCGGCCTGTGGCCAACAGGCTTTTGGCGCGACCAACCGCAGATCCATGCCCACTAGCGCGGCGGCTTCCAACAGGGTATTGCCCATATTGTTACGTGCATCGCCAATGTAGGCGAATTTCACCTCGCTCAACGCTTTCCCCGGCAGGTGTTCACGTACGGTGAGCAAATCCGCCAACAGTTGGGTGGGGTGGAACTCGTTGGTCAGGCCATTCCACACTGGCACACCAGCATGTTCCGCCAAGGTTTCCACCAGGCACTGACCAAAACCGCGATATTGAATACCGTCGTACATCCGGCCCAGCACGCGGGCGGTGTCTTTCATCGACTCTTTATGGCCGATCTGGCTGCCGCTTGGGCCAAGGTAGGTCACCTGAGCGCCCTGATCGAATGCGGCAACTTCGAAAGAGCATCGGGTGCGGGTGGAGTCTTTTTCGAAGATGAGCGCAATGTTCTTGCCTTGCAGATGGCGAGTTTCCTGGCCTTGCTTCTTGGCCTGCTTCAAATCGGCGGCCAACTGCAACAAGGACTGGATCTCACTGGGGGTAAAATCCATTAATCTCAAAAAGTGACGACTGTAGAACGGGTTCATCTGGCTCATCTCCGTAAATCCCTATCGTTTTGATTGAATTTAAATTCACTTTATATGTATGAATATTCAATTTCAACCCCAAGGCAGAAATCTTTCACGTTTATCGTGGCAGCGGTGACAGCGGTGTGTGAAAATAGAAGTAACGAAGCCCATTTTATTGAGGATAGAGGCATGGCAAACCGCGAATTGCTGGAAGAACAACGTGAAGAGACCCGCCTGATCATCGAAGAACTGCTGGAAGACGGCAGCGATCCGGATGCGCTCTACACCATCGAGCACCATTTCTCTGCCGAAAAGTTTGAAGTTTTGGAGCAGGCCGCCGTGGAAGCCTTCAAGTTGGGCTACGAAGTGACCGATGCCGAAGAGCTGGAAGTGGAAGATGGCTCCATGGTGATGTGCTGTGACGTGATCAGCGAAGTTGCGCTGAATGCCGAGCTGATCGACAGCCAGGTAGAACAACTGGTAGCACTGGCAGAAAAATGCGGTGTCAATTACGACGGTTGGGGCACCTACTATGAAGATCCGAACGGTGAAGAAGGCGACGATGAAGAAGACGGCGACTTTATCGATGAAGACGACGACGGCAAACGTCATTAATTAAATCCTGCGGGCTGGCGCAAGCTGGCCCCTGATAGAACCCGATGAAATACCAATCACTGTTATCCCCGATTTTAAACTTCCTGCACTGCGAAACCCCGGATGGATGGATCGAAGCGGCCCGTCGCCCGGAAAACCTGCCACTGTTGCTGACCGACCACCTGGTATGCGAGCTGAAAGCGGCGCAGACTGGCATGTGGCTGATCCGCCGCTACGTGGCCGATAAAGAGAGTGGCGATGCCCTGCTGGCGCTGCTCAGGCCCTATGAGGCGTTTGTGCACGAGGCGCAGGAAGTACCGGAAGAGCTGTTCCGCCAGAGCGCGTTTACCAGGAAGATCCTGCCGAAGAACGGCTCGGCCTATGGCCAGGATCTGGTCGACAAGATGGTGTTGCTGATCAAAGAGGAGCTGCATCATTTCTCGCAGGTGCTGGAGATCATGCAGGCCCGGCAGATCCCTTATAGAAAGATCACCGCCAGCCGCTATGCCAAAAGCATGATCCGCGAGGTGCGCACTCACGATCCGGCTACCCTGATCGATAAACTGATTTGCGGCGCGTATATCGAGGCCCGCTCCTGCGAACGCTTCGCCAAGCTGGCCCCGTTCCTGGACGATGAGCTGAACCGGTTTTACGTCTCGCTGCTGCGTTCCGAAGCCCGCCATTATCAGGATTACCTGACGCTGGCAGAGCAAATTGCCGGCGGCGATATCAGCGAACGCGTGGCTTTTTTTGGCCAGTTGGAGGCGGAACTGATCCGCTCACCGGACACCGAGTTCCGCTTCCACAGCGGCGTGCCGGTGGCGTAAAGTCTCACGATCCGGCCCTTCCCATCTAGAGGCGAGGCCGGTCAGGTTACTACCGAAAATCGGAGTACAACTGCTGGCCACGGTAGCCAATACGTTGTGAGAGCTCCAGGGCGGTGTCAGAGATCATTTGCCCCAATGCGGCGATTTTTTCGGGTTGCTGGTTAATTTTGTTAAACAGGCTGGCGACGCTGATAGCGGCGTAGACCTTGCCCCGAAAGTTATAGACTGGAGCGGCAAGGCAGAACACCTCGGCATTATGTTCGCGATCGTCAACGGCATAACCCTGCTGGCGTGCCTGATTTAAAATTGCGAAAAATTTCGCTTCATCAGTCACGGTATATGGCGTAATCGCCTGCAACCCGCCGGTGCGGGCCAGAATGGTTTTAACCTCATCGTCAGGCAAGGTTGCCAGGATCGCTTTACCCAGCCCGGTGCAGTACAGCGGGTTGTTCGAACCAATTCTGGCGGAGGTTCTGACGGAGTTGGGGCTTTCCACTTTATCGAAATAAACCAACTCATCGTTATTGAGCAACGCCAGAAACACGGTTTCCCCCGCGATTTCTGCGAGCTTTTCCAGCATTGCATGTGCGACGTTGTGGAAAGGCGTTTGCTCCAGGTAACAGGCCCCAGTCTGGAACAGTTTTACGCCCAGCTTGAACGACTTCTGCTTTTCGTTGGCTTGCTCCAGATAACCTTTATCGAGCAGGGTGTAGAGAATATCAAAGGTGGTGCTCTTGGGGATGCCCAGTTGCTTGCTGATTTCGGTAATGGTCAGTTCGCTTTTGCTTGCTGCGACCAACTCCAGCATATCCAACGCCCGGGCAACCGAACGATTTATCTTTTCAGACACGGGCTTACCTCACCGTTATTGTTATAGCTGGCAGTATAACGAGGTAGCGAGGGTGAATACAGATCTGCTAAATAATAACCAAGCTACGGCTGTTCACCGTAGCTTGTCTGCCCTGATGTCAGGACCGTTTTCCCTCATGAAATGCCTGGATAAAGGCTTGTGCCTGTTGGGTGATGGCCGCCCAGTTGCCTGCCTCAATCCATTGTTTATTAGTCAGTGCGCTCCCCACCCCCATTGCAAACGCACCGGCCTTGGCAAATTTGCGGGTATTTTCAAGCGTAATCCCGCCAACCGGGATCATCGATAGGTTATCCAACGGCCCTAACACCTCTTTCATATAGTCAACGCCGAGGCTATTGGCTGGGAACAGTTTTAACAGATCTACCCCCAGGCGGCAGGCCTGCAAAATCTCTGATGGGGTCATCACCGCAGGGATCATCAGGCGTTGCTTTTCGTGCACCATCATCACCACATCGGGGTTGAAATCGGGGGAGAGGACAAAGTCGGCACCGGCGTCCAGCACCAGCTGTGCCATTACCGGGTTTAATACCGTCCCCGCGCCTACACACATTCTGTCTCCCATCTCCTGCTTAAGCGCGCTGATGCTTTCCAGGTGCCGGGTCGAGTTACAAGTGACCTCAATGACTCGGATGCCGCCGTCATACAGTGCATTGGCAAGGGGGATAATGCCCTCGGGCGCGACGCCACGAACGATGGCAATCATGCCGGTTTCTTCTATGGCGCGGATCACGCGTTGTTTAATCATGGATAACCTCTTGGGAAATATCAGGGAGCGGGCTCCCTGATGACATCAATCCGTTACGGTCACCGGTTCTTTGACGATGAACCAATAACACAGTGCAGCACAGGCTGCGATAATCCCACCGCTGACAAAGGCCAGGGTGTATGAGCCAGTGACATCGGCAATCAGCCCGGTCACCAGCGGTGATAACGATCCGGCAAAATAGCCACCGAAGTTCTGGATGCTGCCAACCGAAGCCACCATGGACGCCGGGGCGACATCGCCAGGTAATGCCCAGCCAGTGGCAGAAAGTGAAGAGAGCAGCGCCATGGCAATCACCAGCAAGGTCAGGGTGGCAGAAAGGCTATCCACCATTGGCACCGCAATAACAGCGACGCCGGCCAGCAGTGCAGAGACGCTGATGGTGACGCGCTTGGCTTTTAAGGATTCGGTGAAAATCTGTTTATCCACCAGCCATTTGGAGATGTAACCACCGGCAATGGCACCGACAATCCCACCGAAGTAGGGAATACTGGCGTAGATGCCTAATTCCTTGAACTGGATATTTTGGGTTTTCATTAAATAGAGCGGTAAGAAGGTGGTGAAAATATTCATCATCCACACATAACAGAACCAACCTAAAATCATTCCCCAGATACAGCGATATTTAAACAGGCCGCCCCAGCTGATTTTTTCAGCATCTCCCGTCAGTTTTTGTGCTGTGCCGCCGCCGCCTTCTTTAATATAATCCAGCTCTTCTTTGGTAATGTTTGGGTGCCGCTCTGGCTGGTGATAGGCGAAGATGAAAAATACCACGAAAACAAAACCTATTGCCCCGGCAATATAAAACAGCGCACGCCAACCGAATGGCACAATGATAGCGACCAGGATCGGCGGAGCGATGGCTGGCCCCCATTTGGACGCTGCATCCCAAAATCCGGTTGCCAACGCACGTTCACTTTTGGGGAACCATGAGGCGGTAATTTTTGCCGCACCCGGCCAGCATGGGGCTTCGGTGATCCCCAGCAGTCCACGGGCAAAAATCAGCGTCACCATACTGCTACAAGCACCGGTTAGCATGGTGGCTCCGCTCCATAAGCCGACGGCCCAACCGTATACTTTTTTCGGGCCGAAGCGGTCAACCAGCCAACCGGCCGGGAGTTGGCAAAGCGCGTAGATCAGCGCAAAGACCGAACCCAGCAATCCGATATCCGTATTCGATAATTCAAGTTCTTTCATCATGTCGGGCGCAGCAATGGAGAGGCTGGCACGATCGAGGTAGTTGACAATACCGCCAATCAATAAGAGGAATACAACAAACCAGCGCTTATTTCCTCGTTTTTTTGTTATAACTTTTTCATTAACGATGGTGTTCATAATCAGACCTTTTAATTTTGTGTAGGATACAAAGGAATTAAATAATCTGTCGGTGGTGAGCCAGGGAAAATAATCCAGAACTGGAAAGTGAACGATCTACCGATGCCAGGGTAACTTCCCCGTTAAACCACGGGTCATTTTCAATGAGGGTAGCGAAGGCGAATTTAAGCGTGTCTTTGCCGCATACCACGACGTGAGTATCCGGGGTAACCGTAAAGGCCTCGCTATTTTTGACCGCCTGCAGGTCATCTTGTAGCACGGCTCCTAACAGGACATTGGCTTTCTGGTTGAGCGTAAGTTGGCTGAACATATCCAGAACGCGCACAGAAAAACAGGTGCGGGACAAGCCCGTTTGCCGACATTGGTTCGCACCTTGCAGCAGAGCGGGGGCTTCAATCTCCTGAGCGAATTGCCGATCCAGGGAGTTGGCCAGGATCGTATGCCGGGTAATCACGTCCAGTAGTTCACCCCCTAATGTTGTGACACAACCTTCGATGCGGTCCTGGGCATCTATCTTGACGAATTTAGAGTGCGAACCCGGCAGCACGATCAGCGCCGGGCCGTGGATGTCCAGGCTGGCGAGTACGCCTATAGCTTCCGTCTCTTCGCCACGCATCATGTCCATCTGCTCGGCATTACCCAGCGTGACGGCAGAATCATGATTGCGAATGCCTGGTACAAACCAGATAGGTTCCTCGGCGATCTCTGGCAGATTGGCGCAGACCATGCCTTGAGCCAGTTCGCCAAGCCCGGCAGGCGCCAACAAATGCGGAATTTCGCATAATCCCACGTTGGAGGTGATCATACCCGATGACAGGTAAACCACGCGTTCAGCCGCCGGTATCGCGGCCAGATTTTTGGCTTCCTGAACGGCTTCGCGTACGCCATTCATCAGCGTTGCAGTACTGCCAGAGATGGCGGTATCGCGTACGCCGATGGGGCGTGCCGCTTCAGCCAACAGCCGTTCGTCCTGCCAGGCACATACCCTGGTGTTGGTGGTGCCGGTATCGATAGTGATTATATACATATCATTCTCGTTATTATTATCAGCGTAGGGTGCGGAGTGTATTAGCAATAGCGCTGGCGCCGGTTATCGCTAACAGATCTATTTGCTGTTCATCGGAAATTATTCGCTGTGGGCTATCTATTTTTAACTGCTGTCGAATAACGTGCTGGTAAATCTCACAACGTTTCGCATGGCCGATTAAAAAGATCTCGCCATGGAAATTAAACCCCTGGTGTTGGGCACTGGTAAAAACCTTGATATCGTCACCTGCCATGGCGCTTTCAAGGAACAGTTTGCGTTGCGGCGTTGTGGTCGGAAACGCGAATTGTAAGAATCGGCTCATTAATATTGTGCGTAATAAACCGCTCTCCTGCACGGCCTGGCAGGCGGCATCAATAATCTGCGGCTCTATTTTTGCCTGCGCCTCTTCTTCTGGCGTGGTGGCAACACTGGCTGCGACAAAGGTCTGCTTTAGGATTGCTGCATACACCTGGCCGCTTAAGGAGGTAATACTGCCGGCAATTTTCCCCTGTTGATTAATCGAAATCAGTTTGGTGGTGGAACCCAGCTCGATCAGGATACAGGGGAGCTTGGGCTGATAGCCCAACAGTAACCCGACAGCCTGAGTCTCTTCACCCCGCATCAGGTCAATACCGCTGAGGTTTTCCCATGAGGGAGTCGTCTGGTTACGAACGCCAGGTATCAGCATGACGGGAATATCCAACGCCAGGAGTTCATTGGCAGCAAATGGCACAGTATGCTGTGCCAATTCGTCAATCCCGACCGGTGCAACCAGATGGGGAACCTCATGCAAACCCAGGTTTGACGTGATCATGCCTGAGGCAATAATAAAGGTGATATCCTGCTGAGCCTTACCGTTTCTTGCCAACAATTCGGTTACGCCACGCACCATCGCCTGACGTAATAGATTATTATTTCCATGAGTGACGGTGGAGTTGACCCCTTCGCCGATTGTGATCTTGTCAATAATCTTATTGTCGGTGAATGCCAGCAGATAAATACGTGTCGTGGACGAACCTGAATCAATGACAATAAACATGCTCACTCCTTTAAATAGCGCAGTTGAGGCTGATGTTTTTCATTAAAGGCTACGTTGTAAAATGTCACGCAAGGTGTCGGCATCCGGCACTCGCGGATTATTCTCCAGCACCACTTTCATGGTGGTTTGCACGTTATTGATGATCCAGTCGAAGTGCTCTTCTTTCACCCCCAGTTCAGTCAAGGAAGGGAGCATATTGACTGATGACAGTAATGACGTGACGGCCTGTACGCTGCTGTAAGCGGCTTCTTCAAGGCTCATATCGCGAGTATCCACCCCCATGGCGTAGGCAATGGCGGCAAATTTTTCAGGAGCGGCCGACCAGGTGTATTCCATAAAAGCAGGATAAACCGCGGCGATCCCTTCAGCGTGTACGACGTCCAGCAGCCCGCCCATTGGGTGTTGCAGAGCATGCGGCAGCGCCGTACCGGCACAGTCGATCGCCATTCCGGCAAGCGTACTCGCCACGCATACCTGCTCCCATGCCGCCAAATCGGTCACATCGGCATACACGCGTGGCAGGTTCTGCGTCAGCAGGGTAATTGCACGCAGCGAGAGCATTTCACTGACTGGGTGGGCATTCCGGGAGATATATGACTCCAGGGCATGGAACAAGACGTCGGCACCTGGCCCGGCGATCACGCGTTTTGGCAGCGTGAGCATCAGTTCTGGGTCAACAATCGAGGCGACCGGATAGATTAACGGGTTAACCAAGCCTTTTTTATCATGGGTTTCCGGGTTGGTGAACACGGCGGTACGGTTAGCCTCGCTGCCGGTGCCAGCGGTGGTCGGCACCAGGATATTTGGCAGCGCGTTCTGTGCCTGGGTTTTGCCAAACACATAGTCCCAGATGCTGCCTGGATTGCAGGCACAAAACGCGATGCCTTTGGCCATATCCATTGCGCTGCCACCACCAATACCAATCACCAGATCGCATTGCTCCTGTCGTGCCATTTCAGCACCGGCTTCCACCAGTGTGGAGAGCGGGTTTTGCATAAATTTGTCATAGACGGCAAATGCCACCCCGGCGGCAGCCAGGGTTTCCTGCGCCCGAGCGAGCAGGCCCGTGGTCTTGGTGTTATCAGAAACGACTAACAGTGCTTTCTTCCCGTACTGTTGTGCGATGGTACCCAGCAGAGCAAATTTGCCAGGGCCAACGTGGAGTTTGACGGGATTATTGAAGGTAAAACTGTTCATTGTTTATCCTTATTGTCCGCATATTCGGATCATGTTCGCAATTGTGATTATATTGGCCGTGTTTCATCCAGCATTCAACCCTTTTTGCTGGATTAATGAGCGCAATCACATTTTTTCTGGTTGTTGGTGAATATGGCGGGAGGTAAACAGGGGGGATTTTTTAACGTGATTTGCAGCAATGGTTAGCTGACAGCAAGCCCACACGGCTTGCTGTCTATTTGAGTTATTCAGCCAATATCAAATCCACTGCCTTCTCGGCCAGCATAATGGTTGGGGCATTGGTGTTGCCGCTGGTGACCTGCGGCATCACCGAACAGTCGACCACCCGAAGCCGTTCAAAGCCATGCACTCGTAGCTGCAAGTCGGTCACCGAGTCATCCGTATTTTGCCCCATCCGGCAACTACCCACTGGGTGATAGACCGTCTTGCAGAAGTTGCGCACAAACTCCTCCATCTGCGCCTCATCGTTCACCCATGCCGGTTGTGGCATCAGCAGATCTTTAATCAGCGGCTTGAGAGAGGCGGTTTCCAGGAAGCACAGGCCAAATTTCACCGCGCGAATGCTGCCCGCCAGATCGTCTGGATGACCAAGGTAGTTGGCCTGTAGCTTGACGGGATCGGCGGGGTTACGGCTACGTAGTTGCACCTGGCCGCGCGCTTTGGGTTGCAGATAGCCGACCTTGAGCGACATACCGTGGATCGCCGGTAGCGGTTCGCCGGGCACGTCATCCCAACTGTCCAGTATCGGCAGGAAATGCACCTGCACGTCTGGCCTGCCATTGCCGAGGGAATCGGCGAAGGCGGCACCTTCCAGCACGTTAGAGGTCAACACGCCGCTGCGAAACGCCAGCCACTCTGCACCGTGGCGTAACGCCTGTAATCCCCGGTCGGCACCGAACAGGCTGACAGGTTCGCGGGTGCTGACGTTAATCGACATATGCAGGTGATCGTGGAAGTTTTTGCCCACCGGCAGATCGGCCAGCGGCGTAATGCCTAACTGCTCCAGATGTTCGCGCGGGCCGATGCCGGACAGCATCAGGATCTTTGGTGAGCCAACCGCCCCGGCGCTGAGGATCACTTCCTGGCTGGCGCTGGCGGCGATCTCATTGCCACCGTTCAGGCTGTAGACCACTCCAGTTGCCACGTTGTTTTCGAAGGTGACGCGATGCACCAGCGCGTTGAGTTTCACCACTAGCCGCGAGTTATCGCGCACGGCTTGCAGATAGGTGCGGGAGGTGCTGGCGCGTTCGCCATTGTGGGTGGTGGTCTGGTAGAAACCTACGCCGTGCTGATTTTCACCATTAAAGTCGTTGCGGTAGGGCAGATCCAACTCCTGGCCTGCGCGGATAAACGCCATGCTGAGCGGATGGCGGTAGCGGTTCTCGCTGACCGGCAGCAGCCCCTCATTGCCATGATACTCATCCGCCAGGCTCTCATTGGCTTCGGCGCGTTTGAAGTAGGGCAGCACGTCCTGATAGCTCCAGCCGGTACAGCCATACTGTTGTGCCCAGTCGTCGTAATCCTGCGGTTGGCCGCGCAGATAGATCATACCGTTTACCGAGCTGCTGCCGCCCAGCACCTTGCCCTGAGCGATCTGCATGCGGCGATTATTGGCGTGCGGCTCTGGCTCGGTTTCATACGGCCAGCTTTTCTTGGCGATGATCTTGGCTACCCCGGCGGGCATTTTGATAAACAGATTATTGTCGTCGCCGCCGGCTTCCAGCAGCAGGATGCGGGCCTGGGTACGGCGGATGAGCTGTGCTGCCAACACGCAACCCGCTGAGCCTGCGCCAACTATGATGTAATCGAAGTTATTTTCTGACATGACCGTTCCCTGTGCGTGATGGTTAGAGACTGTCATGGCAGAGTAACCCAGAGGAAGGGTAGGTCAATTTCTAATCGTTAATTTATTAACGAATATCACAATAAATTTACATCTCAGAATTAATAATCAGTTTAACTGTTTGAAATATATAATTACCGTGCGTTTTTTTGAATGATGTTGATGTTAATAATGTTGAGGTTGAGTGGCCTCTCACCCCAACCCTCTCCCACAGGGAGAGGGAGCTAGCCCGGAGTTGTGAATAGGGGCAGTGTAGAACTGTGACTATGGAAGCAGAGGGTGCTGATACGAAGTTACAGTCAGGCGAAGGAGCAAAATCGTGGCACATTCGGTCCCCTCTCCCTGTGGGAGAGGGTTAGGGTGAGGGGGATTGCGGAGGTTAAAGCGTTTTCAGCATGGTGACTTCGCAGTCGCCGTGGCCGGTATTGCCCATGGCATGATCGATATGCTCGAAGCCCAGATGTTCATACAAGCCAATTGCCTGCTGCAACGTGGCGGTGGTTTCCAGATAACAACGGCTGAACCCCTGCTGGCGGGCAAACTCCAGCGCCTGCAGCGCCAGGCGTTTTGCCAAGCCTTTACCACGTAACACTGGCAGGAAATACATTTTCTGTAATTCGCAGACGTCGATCTCACCGCCTTGCAGCGGTGCAACGCCACCCCCACCGGCAATCTGACCGTCTATCTCCACCACCCAGTAGGCACTGCGCGGTTGGCTATAGAGCTGGAACAAGGCGTCCAGATTGGGATCGGAAACGGTATAACCCTTATCCGCCGTCAGGCCATGCTCGGCGGAGACTTCGCGAATGACGTGAGCAATCGCGGCGTTGTCCTCGGCCGTGATTGGGCGTACCAGAAGACGCACTGGGGTGGCTGTTGTCATGTTTACACTCACCATCAAAGGGAACCTGAAGGGCCCCGGAATTTCGTTGTTATTACGGAATGTACCGCATTAATGATACTTTGTAATAACACTTAAGCCTGGCCCTTGGCAATGCCGATAAAAAAACAGCGGGGAAAAATCACCCGCTGTTTTTGATCGGTAGCTCGCAGATTACAGCGCGGCGATGGTCGCCTGCTGTTCTTGCAGCTTCAGCTTGCCTTCTTTGCAGGCTGCCAGACGCTCACGCTCTTTGGCCACCACCGCTTCCGGTGCGCGAGCCACAAAGCCTTCGTTGGACAGCTTGCCTTCGATAGACGCAATCTCACCATCCAGCTTGCCCATCTCTTTCGACAGGCGCGCGATTTCCGCATCCTTGTCGATAAAGCCAGCCATAGGGATCAGCAACTCGGCACCGTCCACCAGCTTGGTGACAGAAACCGGGCCTTTCTCGCCCGCAGGCAGCAGGGTGATAGAGCTCAGGCGCGCCAGGCGTTCGATAAAGCTCTGGTTTTCCTGTACGCGGCGTTGGGCATCACCATTGGCGTTACGCAGCAGCACTTCCAGCTGTTTGCTTGGCGCAATGTTCATCTCGGCGCGGATGTTACGCACCGCGATGATCGCCTGCTTGATCCATTCCAGATCGTTCAATGCCTGCTGGTCTTCCAGCGCGGCGTCGAAGGCCGGGAACGGCTGCAGCATGATGGTGTCTGCGGTTTCACCGGTCAGAGGCTTGACGCGCTGCCAGATGGTTTCGGTGATAAATGGAATGATTGGGTGCGCCAGGCGCAGCAATGCTTCCAGCACGGTGATCAGCGTATTACGTGTGCCACGCTGTTCCGCTTCGCTGCCGTTGATCACGACCGGTTTGGTCAATTCCAGATACCAGTCACAGAACTGGTTCCAGGTGAATTCGTACAGGATGCCCGCTGCGATATCGAAGCGATAGGTGTCCAGCGCCTCACGGTAGGCTTTCACCGTGCGGTTGAATTCGGCCAGGATCCAGCGGTCGGCCAAGGAGAGCTGCATTTCGCCACCGTTGAAGCCGCAGTCGTGCGCTTCGGTGTTCATCAGTACAAAGCGGCTGGCGTTCCACAGCTTGTTACAGAAGTTGCGGTAGCCTTCCAGGCGCTTCATATCCCAGTTGATGTCACGGCCGGTGGAGGCCAGTGCTGCCAGGGTGAAGCGCAGGGCATCGGTGCCGTGCGGTTCGATGCCGTTCGGGAACTGCTTCTCGGTGCGCTTGCGGATTTTCTCTGCCAGCTGCGGCTGCATCATGTTGCCGGTACGTTTCTCCAGCAGGTCTTCCAGCGAGATACCGTCAACCATATCCAGCGGATCGATGACATTACCCTTCGACTTGGACATCTTCTGCCCTTCGTCATCGCGGATCAGGCCGGTCATGTACACGGTCTTGAACGGAACCTGCGGCTTGCCGTTTTCATCTTTGACGAAGTGCATGGTCAGCATGATCATGCGGGCAATCCAGAAGAAGATGATGTCGAAGCCGCTGACCAGCACGCTGGTCGGGTGGAAGGTCTTCAGATCTGGAGTCTGCTCTGGCCAACCCAGCGTCGAGAAGGTCCACAGGCCGGAGGAGAACCAGGTATCCAGCACGTCTTCGTCCTGGTTCAGTGCCACGTCGGCACCCAGGTTGTTTTCGCGGCGCACTTCTTCTTCGGTGCGGCCAACGTAGACTTTGCCTTCGGCGTCGTACCAGGCCGGGATGCGGTGGCCCCACCACAGTTGACGGGAGATACACCAGTCCTGGATATCGCGCATCCAGCTGAAGTACATGTTTTCGTACTGCTTAGGCACGAACTGGATCTCACCTTGCTCAACCGCTTCCACCGCGACTTTCGCCAGCGGCGCGGTACGCACGTACCATTGGTCGGTCAGCATTGGCTCGATAACCACGCCGCCACGGTCGCCGTAAGGCACGGTCAGATCGTGAGGTTTGATCTCTTCCAGCAGGCCGAGTTCGTCAAAGGCGGCAACCACGGCTTTACGCGCAGCAAAGCGCTCCAGGCCACGGAACTGCTCTGGCAGTTCGCCGCTGTAGGCGGTGCTGGCTTCACCCAGGGTGTCGAACACCTCGGCCACTTCGAGGATGTCACCGTCGAAGTTCAGGATGTTGATCATCGGCAGGCCGTGACGCTTACCCACCTCATAGTCGTTGAAGTCGTGCGCCGGGGTGATTTTCACGCAGCCGGTGCCCTTCTCCATATCGGCGTGCTCGTCACCCACGATGCGGATGCGGCGGCCCACCAATGGCAGAATGATCTCTTTGCCAATCAGATCTTTGTAGCGTGGATCTTCCGGGTTTACCGCTACGCCGGTATCACCCAGCACGGTTTCCGGACGGGTGGTGGCTACTACCAGGTAGTCTTTGCCTTCCGCCGTTTTTGCCCCATCGGCCAGCGGATAGCGCAGGTGCCACATGGAACCTTTGGACTCGCGGTTTTCCACTTCCAGATCGGAGATGGCGGTGCGCAGTTTTGGATCCCAGTTCACCAGGCGTTTGCCACGGTAGATCAGGTCTTCTTTGTACAGGCGGACAAACACTTCTTTCACCGCGTTGGACAGGCCTTCATCCATGGTGAAGCGCTCGCGCTCCCAATCCACGGAGTTGCCCAGACGGCGCATCTGGCGGGTGATGGTGCCGCCGGACTCGTCCTTCCACTGCCAGATTTTGTCGATAAACGCGTCGCGGCCATAATCATGGCGGGTTTTATTTTCTTCTGCGGCGATCTTGCGCTCAACCACCATCTGGGTCGCGATACCGGCATGGTCGGTACCGGCTTGCCACAGGGTATTTTTACCCTGCATGCGCTGGTAGCGGGTCATGGTGTCCATGATGGTCTGCTGGAACGCGTGGCCCATATGCAGGCTGCCGGTAACGTTCGGCGGCGGGATCATGATGCAGAAACTTTCCTGGCTGGTATCGCCATTCGGTTTGAAATAGCCCTGGCTTTCCCAGTGATCGTACAGCTTCTGTTCGATCTGGGTTGGGTCATAGGCGGTATCGAGATCGGTGTTGGTCTTTTCCATTGTTATTTCAAGGTTCAGTTAGTTGGCGGCGTGGCCGTGGTCAAATGGAAGCCGACGCTGCGATAGGCTTTGTAACGTTCGCGCGCCAACTGTTTCAAGGTGTCTTCGTAAGGGACGAAGTCTACCACTTCATGGAAAGCAGTAGCAAAATCTGCAAACTGCGGCAGCAGGGCGATCAGCAGATCGCGCGGGGCGTTGCCGCGTTTGCCTGGCCAGCACAGCTCGACCGGCGCGCCAAAATTTGGCCCTTCGCCTGCCAGGTTGTGCGGTACAAATTGGTGTGGCTCACGTTGCCACAGGGCTTCGTCCAGCCGCTGGGCCTGCTCCTGGCTTTCACAGGCGATCAGCACCCGCTTGCCAGCGCGCCATCTTTCGGCGGCAACGGCACAGGCCACAGCCTCGTGTGCACTGAGCGCACCAGCGGGTTCTGCGTGTTCAAGAAGGTAGAACGTTGCCTGTTTCATGATTCAATTCACCGTGGCCAAAAAATGTAAGGGCACAGCGTGCTGTGCCCTCGGTGATTATACCTGAATTACCGCGCGGATTTAATCGTCGCCGTTTAGACCAGCACGATTGAGCAGGAACTGCGCCAGCAGGGCTACCGGGCGGCCAGTGGCCCCTTTGGCCTTGCCGGAGCGCCAGGCGGTACCGGCGATGTCGAGGTGCGCCCAGCTGTACTTGCGGGTAAAGCGTGAAAGGAAGCACGCGGCGGTGATGGCACCACCTGGGCGGCCGCCGATGTTGGCCATATCCGCAAAGTTGGAATCCAACTGCTCGTAATACTCATCGCTCATCGGCAAGCGCCACGCACGGTCACCCGATTGCTCGGAAGCGCCGATCAGTTCGTGAGCCAGCGGGTTGTGGTTCGACATCAGGCCGGTGATGTGATGGCCCAGAGCGATCACGCAGGCACCGGTCAGAGTGGCGATATCAATTACCAGCTCTGGCTCGAAACGTTCCACGTAGGTGAGGGTATCGCAAAGTACCAGGCGGCCTTCGGCGTCGGTGTTCAGCACTTCTACCGTCTGGCCCGACATGGTGGTCAGCACGTCGCCTGGGCGATAGGCACGTCCGCCCGGCATGTTTTCACAGCCAGCCAGCACGCCGATCACGTTCAGCGGCAGGTTCAGTTCTGCCACCACACGCATGACGCCGTATACGGTTGCCGCACCGCACATGTCGTATTTCATCTCGTCCATGCCGTCGGCCGGTTTGATCGAGATGCCGCCCGAGTCGAAGGTCAGCCCTTTGCCTACCAGCACGATCGGCTTAGCGTCCGGGTTAGGATTTCCCTTATATTCCATCACCGACATCAGCGATTCATTTTGCGAACCGGCACCGACCGCCAGATAGGCGTTC
This sequence comes from Serratia sp. K1WW1, assembly GCF_055790865.1. Taxonomy (NCBI): domain Bacteria; kingdom Pseudomonadati; phylum Pseudomonadota; class Gammaproteobacteria; order Enterobacterales; family Yersiniaceae; genus Serratia; species Serratia sp. K1WW1. The sequence continues at coordinate 5,288,171 of NZ_CM147697.1, read as the reverse complement.
ATCCCCAGCTCTTTCATCTGCTGTTCGCCGATGACGCGGGTGGTGATGTGGGTGCTGAAGGCGTCGGCCAACTGACGAGCCTGTGAGGCCAGATAACCGGCGTTACAGATGTTTGGTGGCATATTGCCGAGATCTTTGGCGGCCTTGATGCCGGAAGCCACGGCCAGGCCGTGTTGGATGGCACGTTCACCGCTGGTCAGTTCGCGGCGGGTTGGCACGTTGAACACCATTTTACGCAGCGGGCGACGTGGCTCCACCTTGTTGCTCTTCAACTGATCGAAGGTGTAGAGCGTTTCTTTGGCGGTTTCTACCGCCTGGCGCACCTTCCAGTAAGTATTGCGGCCTTTGACGTGCAGTTCGGTCAGGAAGCAGACGGCCTCCATGGAACCGGTGTCGTTAAGGGTATTGATGGTTTTCTGGATCACCTGCTTGTACTGGCGTTCATCGAGCTCGCGCTCTTTGCCACAGCCAATCAGCAAGATGCGTTCGGAGAGAATGTTCGGCACATGGTGCAGCAGTAACGTCTGCCCGACTTTGCCTTCCAGTTCGCCCCGGCGCAGTAGTGCGCTGATATAACCATCACTGATTTTGTCGAGCTGTTCTGCGATAGGTGACAGGCGGCGTGGTTCGAAAACACCAACTACAATACAGGCGCTGCGCTGTTTTTCCGGGCTACCGCTTTTTACACTGAACTCCATGCACTCTCCTGAATCTTAAAGACAACGACGAAAGCTACGGCTAGAATGATCTGCTCCGCCAAGATCTTCCGTCATTGAGTTAACTAACTAGGTTAACCTGAACGGCGTAAACGTTCTGTTTTGGCTACTATAGGTCTGTTCCTATAGGAAGGCCAAACAGCTTGATGTTCTAATACTATTTTAGCTGTGAAGGTTGCCACATGATGAGAAAAAATGGCGGATTAGCGATGAAACTATCGATTTTCCTGCAAAAAGACAAGTTTTCACAGGCGTAATAAGCGTGATCATCATTAGATATCTGGTACGGGAAACGCTGAAGAGCCAAATTGCCATCCTGTTTATCCTGCTTCTGATCTTCTTTTGTCAGAACCTGGTCAGGGTGTTAGGTGATGCGGTCGACGGCAATATCCCGACAAATTTAGTCTTATCCCTGCTTGCATTGGGTGTGCCGAAGATGGCGCAGCTAATCTTGCCCTTAAGCCTGTTTCTTGGCCTCTTGATGACGCTTGGACGGTTGTATACCGAAAGCGAAATCACCGTTATGCACGCCTGCGGTCTGGGGAAACGGACCCTGATCATTGCCGCTATGGTGTTGGCGATCTTTACCTCGGCGGTGGCTGCGGTAAACGTCTTCTGGGTCGGGCCATGGGCGGCCAGCCATCAGGATGAAGTGATTGCCGAAGCCAAAGCCAACCCCAGCATTGCCGGGCTGGCTGAAGGGCAGTTCCAGCCCTCACAGGATGGTAACGCCGTGTTGTTTGTCGGCAGCGTAAAGGGCAACACTTTCAACGACGTGTTCCTGGCACAGCTACGCCCGAGTGGCAACCAACGCCCTTCGGTGGTGGTGGCCGAGCATGGGGTGATCAACCAGGGCCGCGATGGATCGCAGGTCGTCACGCTGGACAAAGGCACCCGGTTTGAAGGCACCGCGTTGCTGCGTGATTTCCGCATTACCGACTTCACCGACTATAAAGCGGTTATCGGCCACCAGTCGGTCACTATCGATAACACCCAGTCTGAGCAGATGTCGATGCGCACGCTGTGGGAATCGAATGAACCGGATGCGCGCGCCGAATTCCACTGGCGTTTGACGCTGGTCGTTTCCGTGGTGCTGATGGCGCTGCTGGTGGTGCCGCTTAGCGTGGTCAACCCGCGCCAAGGCCGAGTGCTGAGCATGTTGCCAGCGATGCTGCTGTATCTGATCTTCTTCCTGCTGCAGACCTCGCTGCGTTCCAATGCCGGTAAGGGCAAGCTGGATCCGCTGGTGTGGATGTGGCTGGTGAACCTGGCGTACTTCGCGATTGCTCTGGCACTTAACCTGTGGGATACCGTGCCGATGCGCAAGCTGCGTGCACGCCTGAGAGGAGCGGCCTGATGTTTGGTGTACTGGACCGTTATATCGGTAAAACGATTTTCAACACCATCATGATGACGCTGTTCATGCTGGTTTCGCTTTCCGGCATCATCAAGTTTGTCGATCAGCTGCGTAAAGTCGGGCAGGGTGAATACTCGGCGCTGGGCGCGGGGGTCTATACCCTGCTCAGCGTGCCAAAGGATATTGAGATCTTCTTCCCGATGGCGGCGCTGCTAGGGGCATTGCTCGGTTTGGGCACCCTGGCTACGCGTAGCGAACTGGTGGTGATGCAAGCTTCTGGCTTCACCCGGCTGCAGATTGCTGGGTCGGTGATGAAAACCGCTATTCCGCTGGTCTTGCTGACGATGGCAATTGGCGAATGGGTGGCACCGCAGGGCGAACAGATGGCGCGTAACTACCGTGCGCAGCAGATGTACGGTGGCTCGCTGCTCTCTACCAAGAGCGGCCTGTGGGCGAAGGACGGCAACGACTTTATCTACATCGAACGGGTGGCGGGTGAAAAAGAGCTGGCAGGCGTCAACATTTACCACTTCAACGATCAGCGCCGGTTAGAGACGGTTCGCTATGCCGGTAGCGCAGATTTTGAAGACGGCGCGTGGCAGCTTTCGCAGGTGGATACTTCCGATCTGACCAATCCGAATCAGGTCACCAGTACCCAGACGCTGACCGGAGTGTGGAAAACCAACCTGACGCCGGATAAGCTGGGCGTGGTGGCGTTGGATCCGGATTCGCTTTCCATCAGCGGTCTGCACAACTATGTGAAGTACCTCAAGCAGAGTGGCCAGGAGGCCAGCCGTTATCAGCTGAATATGTGGAGCAAGATCTTCTCGCCGCTGTCGGTGGCGGTGATGATGCTGATGGCGCTGTCATTTATCTTTGGCCCGCTGCGTAGCGTGCCAATGGGCGTGCGAGTGGTGATCGGTATCAGCTTCGGCTTCCTGTTCTACGTGCTGGATCAGATCTTCGGCCCGCTGAGCATGGTGTACAGCATGCCGCCAATTCTGGGTGCCCTGTTGCCAAGCTTGCTGTTCCTGTTGATCAGCCTTGTTTTGCTGCTGAAGCGGAAATAGTCAGGCCCAATAGACTGGGCCTGTATGCAAATCAAAGCCGCGATGTGTTAAGTCACCGCAGCAGAGGAAAGACGGGTGGGAGAGATCCTACCCGTTTTTTGCTTAGAGTGCTGAGGCGCTAGAAGGGAACAGTGCAAAGGCTTCGCTGCAATCGTAAGGCTCTTCGGATCCATTACGGTTATCCAGCACTTCAAACTCTGCGGCACCGTTGTCCGCGGCTTCCAACAGCAGATCCGCCAGGGATACCGGGCCAGGTCCCATCAGGATCTGGGCATAAGAAGGCGCTGCAGGGATGGTTGCCGAGGCTTTGCTAGCCAACTGTGGTGAACTGTCAAACACGGTGTTATCGAGCACAATATTTCTTAATGGCAGATCCTGGCCATCAGAGCTGAAGCCGCGTAAGGTGACCCGAACGTTATCTCCGTTATAAATGGAGTCTGGCGTATCCACATAGTGGTAATTCTTGATGGTGACATCTTGAATATCGGGGTAGGCCTGGCCGGTCTTTTTGCTGTAGTAGGTATCTATGGTCAGCGCTTCCTGAGCGCGGCGGATGCAAATGCCATCATAGTTGATGTTCCTCACTTCTCCTCCAACGCTCATATCGGTTTTGATACGCACGCCGACGGCAAAGTCAGCATCATGACCGTCAATGCTCATATCCCGAATTTCCACGTCTTTGACCGCGCAGTCGGTTTCACTGCCGATTGACATGCCATGGGTGAAGTAGAGGCGGTTATGTAGAATTTTGACGTTGCTGACGGTGTAAATCGGCAACTGCCCTGCATACTTTTCGGCAATCGGTGGGACACAGGCATTGCTGCTATGGGCTTTGATGGCGATACCGTCATCACCGGTACTGATGTGGTTATAGGCAATCAGGACATTCTGCGATTGGCCAGGATCGATCGCGTCGGTGTTCTTGGTCGTATCCGGGGTAAAGCAGGTGCTTGCCCGGGTATAGTTAGGGGAACCCGATGTCGCAGGGGTTGTCCCTTTCGGGCAATCATAGCCTGGAACCGTATAGGCCAGTGAAGGAGTTAACACCTTCACGCCCCAGACGACCACTCCATTGACCCCACTGGGGACAAAGTGGAATTTGGGCGCATTCTGTAAGGTGATCTTATACAGCGTGAAGTTCTGGCTGGTCGGCTTGGCGGAATTCTTGTTGGTGACCTGAATTAGCCGCGGGTTGTTCTGATTGGCACCGGAAACGGTTTTGGTTAATGCGCCCACATCCCACCAGGTTAGGATATCGGCATATTTTCCGCTGGTGAGCACTGCTCCCCCTCGTCCGTCGATAATACCTTCGCCAATCACGCCGCTGTTTATCGTATCGGTGGCGGTAATCAATGCGTTACAGCCATTATCGGCACTGGCGGTTTCGCCGCAGTTATTCTTACCGGCAATCTGGTAATCCACCGGGCTACGTGAGGCAAACAGGGTGATCCCTTGATCTACCCAGAGCGTGACGCCACTTTTTAGTGTAAGTGGGCCGCTCAAGAACGCATTCTCTTCGTTACTGCCAGCGACCAGTTTAACGGCACCGGTGGTGCAGGCGTCGATCGCGGCTTGAATACGTTGGGTATCGGGTTGGGAATTATTCACGTCAGCATCAATGGCTTCATCCAGTAGCCCTTTGGCATTCTGGTTCAGTTCGGCTGAGAGTGTTTGGCAGACTTCAGGCATTACCGGTTCTTTCCCGGCCAATTCGGGATCGTTAAGGGCAGAGGCTGGCCAGGCACCACTGCGGTCAGCGACAGGCTTCTCAGGTTCTGGGGGGACAACGGGTTTAACTGGCTCAGCAGGAGAGGCGACACTACCATCCGAGTTATCACAACCCGTCAGGGCCAGCAGAAAAATCGCCATAGCTGATAATGACTTGATATTTCTTTGCATGATTTATCCCTAATAATGAAACAGCGTTCCGAAATTAGATATTGTCTTGCAAAATACGTGACTGCAACTATTACATATCTGGATTATGCAGCGTCGAATCATTAGCCAGCATTACTTATTGATGGCGTCAATCAGCCCCCAACAGTGCAACATTGCCGCTGCGCTGCAAGGGGCTGAGATCTTACATCTGCGAGAAGATATTCATAATGACGCCACCGCCGATGATCAGCGCCATGGCGAAGATGGCAGGCAGATCCGGTTTCTGCTTGTAGAGCAGCATGGAAACGAAGGTCACCCCGACGATGCCAAAGCCGCACCACAGGGAGTAGGCGACGCCCACCGGGATAAACCCCATCGCCTTGGTCAGGGCAAAATAGCACAGGCAGTAAGCGCTAATCACCAGCACCGAAGGCCCCAGCTTTTTAAAGTTGTTGGTTTTTTTGATCATCGAGGTTCCGGTGATTTCTGAACCGATCGACAGAGCCAGCCACAAGAAGCCAATATTAAACATAGTTGATACCCTTATTCTTCGGAGGAGCCCATTTTGGAGAAGAGGTTCATGATCACGATGCCGCTGGCAATCACGATCATGCCGATAATGGCTGGCATATCAGGGTGCTGGCCGTAAAACACCATACCCAGGCTTGAGACCAGTAAAATCCCGGTGCCTGACCAGGTGGCGTAAGCCAGGCCGACAGGAATGTATTTCACCGCGTTGGATAACGAGTAATAACAAACGCAATACAGCACTACGATCAAGCCGAGTAATAACGTCTTGGTGGTACCTTCGCTGTTATCAAACATTTTTAAGGTAGAGGTGGCCGAGGTCTCGGAGAAGATGACCAATAACATCCATACCCATGCTTTTGCCTTGGTAGACATAGAGTTCGCTCCTGATTAATAATTATTGATATAAAATTAAAATTTGAGACTTATATTAATTACCCCTCACCCCAACCCTCTCCCACAGGGAGAGGGAGCTGTTAGTTCCTGCTCTTTTGGCAATTAAGAGGTAATCTCAGCAAACTCGATCGCCCACTTATCCAAGGAGCGTCACCGAGTTTTCAGATCCACCCGATCGCCCACTTATCCAAGGAGCGTCACCGAGTTTTCAGATCCACTCGATCGCCCACTTATCCAAGGAGCGTCACCGAGTTTTCAGATCCACCCGATCGCCCACTTATCCAAGGAGCGTCACCGAGTTTTCATATCCACTCGATCGCCCACTTATCCAAGGAGCGTCACCGAGTTTTCATATCCACTCGTTCGCCCACTTATCCGATGTGTTTCACCGAGTTTTCAGATCCACTCGATCGGTCCCCTCTCCCTGTGGGAGAGGGTTAGGGTGAGGGGCCTCTCTTCGGGGTAAATGTCCTCACCCGGTTGTGTATTATTTTTTCCCTCGGCTATATTCCAATGCCAAATCGGTCAGCTTGGCTCCCGGTGGTGAACGACCATTGAGCCGCTTGAGTTCGCTAAGCGTTACGTAGGCCTGCGTCGGTGCTGCCAACGGCTCCGTAGCTGCGGGCTGGGCCGATAACATCCGATCCAACGTACAGAGCTCAATGCCCTGTGCTGCCAGCTTTGGCAGATAATCTGCCTGTGGGGCGCGGCTCAGGCCTTTCAACTGATTTAATTCGCTGCTCGGGTTGCAGTTATAATCCAGCGCCATAATTGGCCTGCCGTTCATCCTGGCCAGATGAATAAACCGCGCAGTGTCAGACTGTAATAAACCGTTGGCCACTTCTGCCGCCGTTGCGAAATCGAGAAAAGGAATTAATATCCGCTCAATATTATCCAGCGCGCCGGTTTGACTGATTTCCGCCAGCGAAGTTATTGGCCCAAGTTGGCTCCAATCTGCTTCTGCGTGAAACTGCCGGGCATTATCGCTAAACAGGATCACCGGCGAGAACGCCTGGCAGTGCTGCAAGCGCGCGCGGATAATCTCGTGGTAGCCATCCGCGGCGGTTAACAGCACCAACGCCCGTGGCCGCATCCGTGAGAGCACTTCACTGACCAACTTATCGATGACTTCACGCTGCATCATATTTGCCGCCTTAGGGAACGATAACCACGTTGTCACCGGAAGCCAGCCCGGCGGCGTTGGCTTCATCGGTATCAATGTGCAGTTCCAGCGCAAAGCTGGCTTTGATCCGCACGATGACTTCGTCAAAGATCAGCCCACGCACGCCAGCCGCTTTCACCCGCACCTTCTGCCCGTTCTGCACGCCCAGTCTGGCGGCATCCTGCGGATTCATATGGATATGGCGCTGGGCACAAATCACCTGTGAATGCAGCGAAACGTAGCCCGCCGGGCCAGCCAGCATGGCGTCACCGGAGGCGTTCAGATTGCCGGATTCGCGTATCGGAGCCTTCAGCCCCAGGGTAAAGCAGTCCGCCTTGGAGATTTCCAACTGAGTACATTCGCGCGCTGGCCCCAGCACCCGCACCTTGGAGAGCGAGCCTTTTGGGCCGACGATCATCACGCACTCTTTGGCGGCGAACTGCCCAGGCTGGCGTAGCTCTTTGCATGGCGTTAGCCGATAGCCCGCACCAAACAGCGTTTCAATGTCCTGCTGTGACAGATGGACATGCCGGTTAGAGACCCCAACCGGGATGGCGATGCCGGTGGGAGAAGCATAGTTCTCTGCCAGGTTATGGCGGATCCTTTCCAGTAACGACTCATTAAACATACTGTTATTCCTACCCGATCTCAGAAGCTGTACGGTTATTTAGACTCTTTCTTGCCGCCGGTGCGGGCGGGTTTATTGTCGGCAACAGGGGCTTCGACTACCGGCGCTGCGGCCTCTGCCTGCGGGGCGGCCACTTCTGCTACTGGCGCAGGTGTTTCTTGCTGTACCTTGGCAGCTGGTGGCATAAGCTCCTTGCCTTTCAGCCCGGTCAGCAGCGCGACAACCTGTTTTTCCGGGCGGGCAATCACCAACTTGCCTTTGATAAACGCCGGTTGCTTGATCACTGCCACACCGCTGTCGATGGCGGTTTTCACCGCGCTGATTTCGCCGGCAAAGAACACGCTAACCAGGCCGGAACCAATCTTCTTGTATCCCAGCACCGTTACCGCAGCGGATTTACAGGCCGCATCGGCCGCATGGATCGCGGCGGTCAGGCCATAGGTTTCAATCACTCCCAGGCTTAAGTTCATCTCAATCTCCTTAGTGCCTTACCAGGCGGATATCAAAGTCAAAGCGCTGGAAAAAAGCCGCCAGTTGGTCCAGTTCTTCATTGCTGTAACTTGGGTCGTCTTTGACCGGATAGATCATGTCGAGCCGCTGGTATTTGTTTTTACCCAGTTGGTGATAAGGCAAAACGTCGATGCGGCTGATATTGCCTTTGCGTGCCAGGGCCATGACATAGTCAATGGCACCGGTGATGGCATCGTAAGAATCGTTATAGCCGCGTACCAAAGGCATGCGCACCACGATATGGCTGCCCAGTTCCACCAGGCGCTCCAGGTTTCTTTTTACGCCCTCGTTGCCAACGCCAAATAACGCTTTATGCCGTGCGCTATCGATATGCTTGATATCGAACAGGAACATATCGGTGCAGGTCGCCAGCTTTTCATAATTGGCTAAAGTGGTGGTGCCATTGGTTTCGATGGCGGTGTTGATCATCTGTTTTTTGCATTCGGTCAGCAGCGCGGCCGCAAAGTCGGTTTGCAGGCTCAGTTCGCCACCGCCCAGGGTGACGCCACCGCCAGAGGCATGATAGAAATCGACGTCCTGCAGGATGATATCCATCAGCTCCTGCACCGTGACGTCCTTGCCCATGATGTCCAGCGCGCCAGAGATGCAGACTTCTTCGCATTTGCGGCAACCGATGCAGTCTATGTTGCGATCGAGGTGGTGCTTGAGATCGCCTTGTGCATTCTGGATCTGGGAGTGGATCCCCACCGGGCAGACGCTGACACATTGCCCGCAGTCAACGCACAAATCATGTGAATACATCACCTGGAAATTGCTGGTGAGCCCCTCGGGGTTGGCGCACCAGGCGCAGAGGATGTTACAACCTTTGAAAAAAATCAGGGTGCGAATACCGTCTCCGTCGTAGATCGAGTATTTCTGGATATTGAATATCCGACCCTTTTTCTCCAGCGTGTTATCCATACTATTTTCCCCTTTCTTCGAAGGCTGATGGGATAAGACATCCCTGTCTTATCCAAGGCTAAAGTCAGAACTTCTCAATAACGGTACGGCTGATGATTTCGTCCTGCACTTCTTTGCACAGTTCCACGAAGTAGGCGCTATAACCCGCTACGCGGACGATCAGGTCGCGATATTTTTCTGGTTCCACCTGCGCCTGCTTCAGCACTTCGTTATCCACGTAGCTGAACTGCATCTGGCCGTTGCCCAGAATGGACGCGGTACGCAGCAGGGTGATCAGCCCGTTCTTGCCTTCCGGGGTATCGAGCAGCCCTTTGAGGAACTTGAAGTTGTGCACCATGCCGATGTTCATGGTTTCGACGTTCATCTTGCTGACGGACTTGATGATGGCGGTTGGGCCCTGCTTGTCCGCGCCTTGCGTCGGGCTGATCCCGTCGGAGAGCGGCATCCAGGCCAGGCGGCCGTTTGGCGTTGCGGCGGTCAGCTCACCGATCGGCGTGTTGTTGGAAATCGACAGGGTGCCGTGGCTCAGCGTGGAGTAGAGCATCTTGTACTTGCGGCACTCGCGCTCGGTCCATTCGGTGATGTCCAGCGCGTACTGATCGACCGTGTCATCGTCGTTGCCGTACTTCGGCGCGTTCAGACAGTCGCGGCGCAGCTGTTCAAAGCCTTCAAAGTTGGCCAGCAGCGCGTCACGGATCTGCTCCAGGGTGTATTTACCATCCTGATAAACCAGCTTGCGGATCGCGGCCATGGAGTCGACATAGGTAGCCAGGCCGGAGAAGATCAGCCCTGGTCCGTGGTTGATCACCGCGCCACCGGCGGCCACGTCTTTACCCTGTTCCATACAGCCTTCCACCAGCAGCGACATCAGCGGTTTTGGTGCCACGTCGCGGTGGACACGCTGGCTGATCACGGTGCCGATAGCCGACAGTTTGACGATGTGCGCGATCTGCGCCTTCACCGCGTTGTCGAACTCTTCGTAGGTTTTCAGAGTGCTCAACTCACCGGTATCCAGCCCTTGATAGCTGTCGAACAGCACCATGCGGCCACGGTTGAGCACGAACTCGATGGCAATCGGCCACTGGGTATAACCGGTGGAGGTCCACTGATAGATGCGGCCAGATTTTTGCGGCTCTACGCAGCCCATCAGGCAGTAGTCGCGCGCGTCTTCAAAGTCGAAGCCCTTGCGCAGCATCATCTTGATGTGCGAATCATCAAAGTGGCAGGCCGGGAAGCCCATACCTGCTTTCACCACGTCGACGATCTTCTCCATATACTTCTGCGGTGATTGATTGTGGATACGGCAGGCCAGAGATGGCTGGTACACTTTGACAAAGCGTACGGCGTCCATGATCAGGTAGGTCAAATCGTTACAGGCATCGCCGCCGCTGCGCTTCTGCCCGCCGATAGTCAGGTTGATAAACGGCTGGTAACCGGCGAAGTACTTGGCGCCCAGTTCGCTGGACATCCACATCAGTTCGGCACACTTGATGATGAAGGCCTGCAACAGTTCCAACGCCTGTTCCTGCGTCAGGCGACCAGATTCGATATCGGCCTGGTACATCGGGTAGCAATACTGATCCAGACGGCCCAGCGACAGCCCGGTCTGGTTCTCTTCCACTTCAAACAGCGACTCTACCGTCCAGATGCTTTGCAGCGCTTCTTGCAGGGTCTTCGGTGGGTTGGCTGGGACGTTCTCGTTGGTTTCTGCGATGGTCAGCAGCTCGGCACGGCGTGCCGGGTCTTGCTCAACGGCTGCCAGTTCACGGGCCTTGTCGGCGATGCGCTTGGCGTAGGCCACCACGCCGTCACAGGTTTCAATGGCCGCTTTGTAGAAGTAGATCTTGTCGATATCCGCCGGGTTTTCCATGCTCAGCGCCGCGAGGTGCTGTTGGGCATCGGCCTTGATGCCGTTCATCCCTTTGGTGAACAGCAGGATGTCGTAGCCTGGGCAGGTGTCGCCGCCGCCGTTAATCTGGTGGTAGGAAAGATCGCTGACAAAGGTTTCGCCGCTGAAGGCCCAAACGCCCGCTTCGCGGTACTGTGCTTCACAGATCTCATCGAGCGAACGGCCTTCCCAGAACGGTACGATCTCTTCACGGATCGTCTTCTTGTCGGCCTCGGAGATAACGAACGGATCCTGCGGGCGGGTGCCCATGGTATCCAGCTCGTCACGTACCCAGCGCCAGGCGATATCCGGTGAGAATGCCCCAGCACGTGGTTTGCCGCACGGATGGCCGACGATCAGCTCATCTTGCTGGATCAGGATTGGCGCGGTTTCACAGGCGGCACGGAAAGACTTGGCGCGCAGCAGAATGGTTGGCAGACCCGGGTTGTTTTTCGCCATCTCGGTAAAGGTGATGGCGCGATAGATAGAGACGCTAGGGCGAGCATCGAGGTAGTTGTCACGCAGGCGTTGCAGGCGCGGCGTTAGCCCTTCCATCAGTTTATGCGTTGCCACGTCTTGCGCCGAGGCTGCCACGAACGGGGCCGATGGCGCACTGTACTGCGGGCGAGCACCCGCCTGGCCAGCAAACAGTTTTACCTGCAGGTTGCTGTTGAGCGTCATCAGGTTGCTGCGGGCTGCCAGCAACATAGCGGACAGATCGTTGATCACCAATGCAGGATCGTCGAGGCGCACGCCGTGCAGCATGGCGTCAAACATCGGGTAGCCATCCAGCTCACGTGGTGCGCGCACTTCGGAAAGCTCGCACAGCTTCAGCCATAGGCACTCGACGATTTCATAAGCCTGCTCCGGCGTCAGCACGCCACGGGTGACGTCTTGCTGATAGAAGCTGTACAGCAGCTTGTCGAAGCCGCCTGGATAAACCGCGTAGCTGCCGTTTTCCAGATGCAGCGCCAACTGGAAGAAGTAGAACGACTGGCAAGCCTCTTTAAAGCTGCTTGCCCCGTAAGCCGGGACTTTTTTCAGCATGGCAGCCGCTTCCTGCAGCTCCGCCTTGCGGTAAGGATGGTTTTCTACCGCCGCCATGTTTTCGGCCTTGCTGGCCAGTTTCTGCGCCAGATGCATCGCCGCATTGCAGGCGTAGATCATGGCGCGGCATTGGTTGACCTCGTCCAGCCCGGAACGGCTGACGGCGCTGCCGATGCTTCTGGCACGGTCTTCCATTTCGGCCTCGATGGCGAACAGCCCTTTGGTGATCACCGCCAGATAGTCCGGTGAGGTCTGGCCAAAGGCGGTGAAGGCCGAAGGACTGCGCAGTTCGCTTTCGCTGTGGAACACGGCGGCGCGCGGTGTGGAGGATTGGCTGCCGATGATCAGCTCATCGGGGCCGATGTAGCCGGGCAGTTGCTTGACCAGCTCATTGAACAGCTTGGCATTCTTGACCAACTGCGGCATGCCGGCCACATCGCCACCCAGCGTTTCCAGAATGGCGGCACGTTCGGTGCTGATGGTGCTGTTTTGGGATAAGAGTCTTTCTGCCAGCAGTTTTACGCGTGGCGTCAGTGAATAATGGGCCATGTTCAAATCTCTCCTGATGTCCTGCGGCTTTCACACAAATTGGCAAAATCCGTTGACTGTAATGAGTGCGTTATTGAAGCTGTACCGGGCCGCCGCTGTAGGCGAGGCGGAACAGTTTCTCCAAATCTGCCGCGTTAACGTCGCGCGGGTTGGTTGGCGTGCAGCTGTCGTGCAACGCCTGCGTGGCCAGTTCGCCAAGGCAAACCTGGAAGCGGTGTTCCTCCACCCCTGCGGCTTGCAGATTGGCCGGTAGCTGCATTTCCTGTTTCAGCGTTTCGATCGCCACCAGCAGGCTATTGACGCCATCGCGTACCGAGGTGCTTGGCAGCCCCAACAGGCGCGCCAGGGCGGCATATTTGTGCGCGGCCGGGGTGTCGCAGTTGCCGTCAACGTCGGCATTAAAGGCGACCACCGAGGTCATCAGCAGCGCATTGGCTCGGCCATGTGGGATACCAAACATGCCGCCGAGGGCGTGCGCCAGGCTGTGGGTAATGCCCAACGATGCGTTGGTGAACGCCATCCCGGCCATGCATGAAGCGTTATGCATTTTTTCCCGCGCAGGCAGGTTGCTGCCCTGTTGGTAGCAGGACAGCAGGTGGCCGAAGACCATCTGCACCACTTTTTCGGCCATCGCATCGCTGAAGTCGCTGGCCTTGCGGGAGACGTAGGCCTCCAGGGCGTGGCACAGCACATCCATCCCGGTATCGGCGGTAATGCTGGCCGGCACCGACTTCACTAACTGAGGGTCGAGGATGGCGATGTCGGGCAGCATGAACTCGTCCACCAACACCAGCTTTTGGCTGCGGGACTTGATCACCGAGAAGCTGGTGACTTCGGAACCGGTACCGCTGGTGGTGGGGATGGCGACAAAACAGGGCTTGCTACGGCCGCTGTCTTTACGGCAATGCCACAGCGCAAACATCACCGCCTTGGCGGCATCAATCACCGAGCCGCCACCCAAGGCAATCACCAGATCCGGGTAATCGTCATCCATCAGCTTCATGCCGCTGACGATGGCGGAAATATCCGGGTCTGAGGCCACTTCGTCATACTGACGGCAGCGGATCTGCTGCTGTTGGAGCAGGCTGGTTACCCGCTCGGCCAAGCCAAACTTCACCATCGCCTGATCGGTGACCAAAAACGCCGAGCGTCCAGGCAAGCTACTCAGAGCGAGCAGCGCATCCTCACCGAAATGGATTTTTGGCTTAATCAGAAACTCATTCATGCCTACTTCCTCTTACTCTTAACGCTCCCGGTGAACCTTCTCGACAATGGCAACGATCGACATGGCCTTGTAGCGGTCTTTACTCAGTGCGAAATACTCTTCCACCAACACCAGATCGTTTTCACCGGCCCCGACGCTGTCGACGGCGACGTAGGTACGATCTTTGATGGCTTCCAGGTCGTCACCCAGCGCCGTGACCAGCAGCAGGTTACTGCCGCGTAGTTCGTCACTTTTCTGTGTGGCCACCACATGGCCGGTTACCTTTGCGAGGATCATGTTTTCACCCTTGGTTGATGTGTTACCGGGACAGGCGTCCAAGCACTTCCGTAATGATCCGTTCGACGTTTTCTTCGGTGATGTCATTGGCTGCGGCGTTAACCACTGCGCGGGTGACCGCCCCGAAACGATCGTCGCCCTGGGCATACATCGGTGCCGGTGCGGTCTGTGGGGCTACCGCCACCGTTGGAGCTGCAAAGCGGTTATCGTCGAAGATGCTGGTGCTATGGTTGGTTGGCGCACTGCACGGCTGAGCTGCTGGTTGTGGTTGGCGCAGATCCTCGATGCTACGAACGCCATAGCCGACTTTACGTACGTTCAGCAGGTTCATCGGGCCGACGTTGTCCGAGCTGGAGCCGCCACCAACGGCACCGCAACCGAGCGTTAACGCAGGTATAAGATTCGTGGTTGCGCCAATGCCTCCAAGCGCGGCGGGCGTATTGATCAGGATGCGGTGCACCGGTTTCTGTAGCGCAAACTCGCGGATCACCTGCTGGTTCTGGGTGTGAATGACCAGCGTATGCCCCAGGCCTTCGTTGGTGAGTAGCTCCACCACGCGGTCACAGGCGCTCATCCAGTCTTCTTCGATGTACAGCCCCAGCACCGGGCAGAGTTTTTCACGGGCGTAAGGGTTTTTACGCGAGACGCTGTTTTGCAATGAAATCAGCACCCTGGTGGTCGCAGGTACGCAGAACCCGGCGCGTTCGCTGAGGTAGATGGCGGTTTTGCCCACCACTTCAGGATTAATCATGCCGTTCGGGCGTAACAGGATATTGGCCAGGCGGGCAGACTCATCGTCGTTCATGAAGTAGCAGCCCTGAGCCAGCAACTCGCGGTGTACATCCTGATAGATGCACTTTTCCACGATGATCGACTGCTCAGAGGCGCAGATCACGCCATTATCGAAGGTCTTGCTGGTGATGATGTCTTTCACCGCCTGCTGGATATTGGCGCTGCGTTCGATAAACGCCGGGCCGTTGCCTGGGCCACCACTGATGGTTGGCGTGCCGGAGCTATAGGCCGCACGGACCATGCCTTCGCCGCCAGTAGCCAGGATCAGCGCGACGTCTTTGCTGTGCATCAGGGCTTTGGTGGCTTCCAGCGTCAGCTGGGTCAGGCCGTCAACGATACCCGCAGGGGCACCGGCCTGGAGCGCGGCCTGCTTGACGATCTCAATCGCCCGCTGGCTGCACTGGCGCGCATTAGGATGCGGGGAGAAAATAATGGCGTTCCCGGCCTTCAGCGCGATCAGCGTTTTATAGAAAATAGTTGAGGTTGGGTTGGTAGACGGCACCAGGGCGGTAATAACCCCTAACGGGACGCCCACGTCCATCACTTTATTCTGCTGGTCGTCACGAATAATACCGACGGTTTTTAAAACTTTAATATGCTCAAAAACTTTTTCAGAGGCGAAAATGTTTTTTAACACCTTGTCTTGCCAATTGCCGAAGCCGGTTTCTTCATGGGCCATCTTCGCCAATTCTTCGGCATGCCTGGCCGCTTCGCTGGCAATATGTTTAATAATGCCATCGATCTTTTCCTGTGAATATTTGGCAAACAGTAATTGTGCCTGTTTGGCATTTTTAATCAGCGTGCGTGCCTGCTGAATGGATTGTAAATCCGGATCTAATGTGGTCATTAGTCTATTCCCCTGAATAGGAGTTTAATTTTTGACTTGCTGCAATCGGGTAGAGTACTTATCTGCCACCGCCGGTGATCAGGCAGAATTACGCCTTATGCTGTGAGGCGATTTTCTCAATATCATTATGTGGGCGTGCAATAACCCGGGATGAAATTACTTCACCAATCCGGCTGGCGGCTTCAATACCGGATTCCACCGCCGCGTTAACGGCACCCACGTCGCCTTTCACCATCACGGTGACCAGGCCGGAGCCGACGTTTTCATAGCCAATCAGTTCAATATTGGCGGCCTTACACATGGCATCGGCGGCTTCGATGGCTGGCACCAACCCTTTGGTTTCGATCAATCCGAGTGCATCTTTCATCAGTGAATTCCTTGTTATTCGGTGATTTTGTACTGCGAGATGATTTTCTGGATATCGTTATGCGGGCGGGCAATGACCAGTGAGGTAACCACTTCGCCAACGCGTTTGGCCGATTCGATACCGGAATCTACCGCTGCCTTGACCGCGCCCACATCGCCTTTCACCATCGCGGTAACCAGGCCGGAACCGACGTTCTCATAGCCGATCAGCTCCACGTTGGCCGCTTTGCACATCGCATCGGCGGCTTCAATACAGGCCACCAGCCCTTTGGTTTCAATCAATCCTAATGCGTCACCCATGATCCGTTCTCCTTGATGCGTCGTTACGCTTTGTGCTTAATCACGATTTTGTTGATGTCGTTGTGTGGGCGGGCGATAACCAGTGAAGTCACGACTTCACCCACGCGTTGTGCGGATTCCACGCCGGAATCGACGGCGGCTTTTACCGCACCGACGTCGCCTTTTACCATGGCGGTGACCAGGCCGGAACCGACGTTTTCATAGCCGATCAGTTCGACGTTGGCCGCCTTACACATGGCATCCGCCGCTTCAATACAGGCCACCAACCCTTTGGTTTCGATTAAGCCTAATGCATCACCCATTGTTGTTTCCTCCATAAAGCCGGTTTATGAGTTGTCATCTGCTGTGCCGTTCGGCCATGAGGGGATCAAGGTTTCCGACGGCTAAGGGCACTATACCCCTCTGGTTGTCATTCAAAATATAAATTCATTAATCGACATCTATTTAGTTTTTTGTTCCAAAAATAAGCGTAAATTTATCCTTTTTTTATCTGTTTGCTCTGATAATCAACCCGATAATAGTGCTGCTCCCTGGTGGAATTTGCCCGATTTTGGCATTCACTTAAGGGCGAAAAATAATGTTAAATCTATGGTGATCAAATGGGTTTTTTAGGTAGCGGAGCGGCTTGCAGACTGTGGGGTAGCGCAGGTTTTTGCTGTGGCTGTTTGAGGGGCTTCACGTGCTACATATTGACCGCCGTTGTTACTGATAGCACCGTACTGGCTCCCTCTCCTTTTTGGGGTGAGGGTTGGGGTGAGGGGAAATAGCGATCGCCGAATAACCGGCAGGCATTATGACTATCAGGGGCGTTTTTTGGGGTAATGAGAGGCAGGCCAGAGGCTTATGACAAGGGGGAACGGGCGTTACTCTAACTGGCTGCCGGGTTTTAACGCGCAGATAAACAGTGGGGAGTTGATCGAACTGAGCAGCACGGTGTCGGCATTGATTTTCCCCATTGCCAATTGCAGGCCGTCGTGGCTGTCTGACATTTCCCGCATAAAGTAATCAAAGATCACGTCGGGTGATTGGTCGATAGAGGACTTGCTGGAAACCCAGCGGTTGATCTGATAATAGCGAGCGCCGGGGGAAACGCGCTTGCTGGTATAATCAAACTGTACGTAGCGTTGCAAATAAAGCCAGCCTGCCTCGGAGTCTGAATATCCTTCCACCACGATGGAACCTTTACCTTTGGCATTAAAGTTAAAGTGAATATTGACGTTAACGGATTCAGTGACGGTGTCTTCAAAATGCATAATGGCTTTGGTTGAGCAGTTTAAAACATCATCGCGCCGGATAACATTCTGCTTAACGGTGATAAATAGTGAGACCAGTAGCAATATGATAGAGACGGCAAACAGCCTTCTCCCCCAGCCCATTGTTTTCATAATTTATTTCCATGAATAATAAAAATAGTTATCGCAGTAGCTGAATGTATTATCTTGATGTTTGGCACAGTGTGCGAGAAACGTCCGACCTAAACCGTTGGATTGCAGCTTATCACCATAAAAGAACAGAAAACGTTCGTCTTTATCATACTTGATGTTCTTTTTTTGTTTGACGGCAATAAAGTTTTTCAGGTAATTCTCGCGCATTCTTGGATTTATCATGGTGTCGGTGGATAACACCTCAATGGGGTCCTGCGCGACGGGGGTGAAGGTGAGAGGGGTCAGGCTGCCGTTGTTACTCCACGACCAGCCGATCAGCGCGATGGCCAACAGCGATATCATCGCCCCGGCATAGCCCCAGTAGCGATCGTTGCTGGTGATGGCCGCCGCTACCGGCGTTGGTTCTGGAGCTATCTCGGCAGAGGATTCATGTTCGCTGGCATGTATAACCGGATGCACCAAGGAATCATCGATCACCTCGATCGTCAGCTCTGGGTTGATTTCCAGCCGGCCCCGGGCCACGGTGACGATCACGTTCTCAATGCCATAACGGCGGAAGGCTTTACGCAGGATGCTCAGGTACTGGTTCAGGTTGCTGTTGGAGGACATCAGCCCGTTGTCGTCCCAGACCCGTTGCATCACCGTATCGCGGCTGATCACGCCAGGATGCTGGATCATGAAGAACAGCAGGGCGTTGGCAGTGATGGTGAGCTGGCTATCTGACTTGCCGCCGTCGTCCAGCTTTAGCGAGCCTTCGGTGGCGTCATAAATAAGAAAGGCATTAATTTTGTATTTCATTATCGCCCCTGGGTGATTGGCTGCCCGCGAACCGCGGAGGTTAAAGCTCCTCGAAGGTCATTGCCGCCAGCCTCGTCACCAATGCAAGCCGCTCTTCCGGCGTCATAGTGACTCCTTCCGTGAGTTCAGAAAGCCATAGGCCGTCTGCACCATAGCGCACCAAGTTACCTACGTAGCTGCGATCCAGTTCATCGGCGTTGGCCAGATGTTGCAGCACCCAGTCCCGCCAGCATTTACGCAACACCATTTCATGCGGCATGGCCAGCGACAGCAGGGCCAATTGACGGCTGGTGTCGCTTTCACTGATGCCTGCCAGGTACATCAGATAGGCCCGGGAGAAGCGCCCGCGTGGGTTATCGTCCACGGCCATCAGCGCCATAATGCCGCGATCCATCACGGCCAGCAGGCGAATAAACAGCGCGTGGATCAGCTCCTGCCTGCCGGGAAAGTGGTGCAGCAGCCCGCCCTTGCTGACCCCAGCCTGTTTGGCGACGGCGTTTAACGACAGCGCGGCAATCCCATCTTTGGCTGCGATGATACTAGCGGCTTCCAGCAACTGCTCTTGCAGCCGTTCCGGGTCTTTTTTGCGATGCACGTGGGTATTCATGCGGCGATCATACCGACCAGCCGGTATGTCATTTTTGATCGAGGTCAATCCGCTTCCCCTAAAGGTCTGACCAATCCTGAATAATGATATGTAGGTCAAACTATTTTAGTTATCAATGAATTAGGAAAGTTTTTGCTAGCTTTATCGGGGGGCTAACTGGAGTGTTAAGGCTGACAAGTGGCTCGGACGGCTCCCTCTCCCTGTGGGAGGGTTGGGGTGAGGGGCGTTCGCGGTCGCTGATGAACTCAATTTAGAGTAAGAAATGAGCAGAGTAAGCCGAGAAAATCGACGGGTGACGTTTTTTTCAACATTCAACTCGTTGAATGCTTGATAAGTGTTGCGCGAGGCAAGTGGGAAGGTATAATGCCCACGTTTTCCGCATACTACTTCAGTGCCGAAGTGGCGAAATCGGTAGACGCAGTTGATTCAAAATCAACCGTAGAGATACGTGCCGGTTCGAGTCCGGCCTTCGGCACCATTAGTCAGTACGCAAATCAAGTCGCCTTCGAGCGGCTTTTTTTGTGCCTGAAATTCGGCCCCCGTAAGGCTCCTCTCGCTTTTTCAATCAACCTGATTCAATCTACATCAACTACTGATGCGGGTAGCCTGATGCTTTATGAGCAGTTTGGCGATTTGGAGTTCAAATACCGTAACAGGGAGTTCTGGTGCCGAGGGTATTACGTTGATACGGTTGGGAAAATACAGCCAAGATACAAGAATACATAAAATACCGACTGGAAGAGGATAAAATGGGCGAGCAATTGTCGATCCCCTATCCGGGTAGCCCGTTTACGGGATGTTAAGTACCCCATAAATGCAAATGTCTGAGCGCGATGCGCCTGTTTGGGTGCGGTTGGCAACAGAGCCTTGTATGCGCATATGAAAAACCTCCGGCATAGCCGGAGGATATTTTTTTGATTTATTGGATTAAAAGCCCTTTATATAAATTTTCTTTAATTTCTAGCTTGTCTTTTTTTATTTTTTCAATTAGCTCGCTATATTTTTCGAGCGTATTATCCAACTCATCAAGCCACGTGTTTAATGTATGCTGAGTCATTAACGGCGGAAGACTAACTTCAACATCTTTTATTTGTTTCGTGGTTAAGTATTGTTGAGCAGTGCCAACTGCAAGCTTCCTTAAGTTTATAATTGACAATAATTTAGCAAGATAGGGGGTTAGAATTTCATTAGGCGACATATTCTTAAGAATCAATGAGTTATTTGTCACCCAAATATCACCTTGAACATACCGAACATTACCACAAAGAGCGCCAACTTTACCAATAATAATGTTTTCACCATATTCCATTGCCTCATTATTATATCCAATAATTCCGTTTCCACCATATACAGGGATCGGACCTTCAGATAGTAGTTTGTTTTTTTGTAATAAATTACCAGATTTTATTTTTGCGATGCTACCTATTTTTATTTTTTCAAAACTATATTCGTGAGTGTACGATTTTATTGTTTTTTCTAAGGATGTTATTCTTTTCCTTAATAAATCAAGCTCGATTAGTAATAATTCATTACTATTTATTGTTTGTTCAATATTATATATTGAATCGCTAAAAAAATTATATGAGTTTCGCTCTTTATCTTTTAAGAGTAAGTTATAAGGTATGATGGTTTCACTCACATCTATAAACCATGAGTGTTCAGTTATTTTCCTTTCTTTTGCTAATTTTAAAAAATCAATAAAATCATCTTTTTTTATTGTATTTGCACGTGAGTATTTCTCACCCTTATTTAAGTTGTAAAAATATATTTTCTTAGTAGGACCAGAGTTACTAATGAAGAGAATACATAATTTTACGCCGGTATAGGGGAGCAGCGCACCTGACGGTATAGATAAAATACATTCTAAATTATAACGTATAAAAAGCATATCTTTGAGAGCAATACATTCTTTGCTCAAATCATATAAAAAACGCTCTGGTAATATTATGGCTGCTTTGCCATCAATATTGAGAGAGTCCATAACATGTTCTAAGAAGTAGTAGTCTAGATTAGGTCCTTTGTAACGCTTATCAATATGAATGTTATCTAAGCCATTCTTTTTTCCGAATGGAGGATTAGTCAAAACAAAGTCATATTTTTCGTAGAGTTTACTTTTCTCTAAACTGTCCATCAGAATAATTTCAAAACTTAATTCTTTATTCATTAATAAGTTGACGATTGAAATAAGGCAGGCAAAAGACGATGTGTCATGTCCAATAAGTGAGTAACTGAATTTTTTATTTTTGTTTTTCTTTTTTATATACTTTCCTGATTCCATCAATAAACCTGAAGTGCCACATGCTGGATCATATATTGATTTTCCATCTGAAGGTGATAGCATTTCAACCATGATTTGCACCAAAGCTGGTGGGGTGACATATTCACCAGAACGGCCAGATTCATTAACCATCCTAAGAATTAAGGACTGATAAGAATTTGCATGTAGATAAAATTCATCGAGTGAATCTATATATGAAAGAGAATTCGCTAGATATTTAACCATTTCCGAGTCGTTAATATTATCAATTAAAAAATCAATCTTACTCATGATTTTTTCATGAACGTCATAATTGATGTTTTTTATTTTTTTCGAATGAATAAAATTTTGATACAATTGTTGATAATGAAATTTTATTTCATTGATGTTGTTAGCTGATATGTTTTTCGTATCGATAGCAAGTACCCTATTTTCATCAAGATATAGCTTGATATAATGTAAAAAAACAAATAGTGAAATTAGTTCTACCGCTTGCTCAGTATTTCTTATTGAGCTTCTTTTCTTAACAATTGTAAGTAGTTCTTCGAATAAAGAGGTGTTCATTTAAATTTCTCCACCAAAAAGTTGTACATATTCTCGATGTCATTACTGATTTCATTAGGCGGCATTAGCTCAATGTATGAATAAAGTTTTGATTTATCTAACCCTAATTCATCAGAATCTATTATTTTGGTGATATAAGGTTTAACATTAAGTTGACGTATTGAATGATTGTCGCCTGAATCATTTTCTTTTAAAAAACAATTAGCAGGAAGGTCTCCATTATTTACTTGCTCGATAAGTCCGTGGTGAGACAATGCAGTATAAGACAATAGGTAGTTTTTTATTTCTCTTCTTTTCCATGCAAGAAGATATATTTTAATTTTATTTTTGTTTTCCAGTGTTGTTAAATGCTTAGAATATTCGCTTCCGCTGACCTGGACGCCATCTTTCATATAGTTGATCGGAGCCTCATCTTTGTCACAGATCATGAATATTCTTTTGACTTTTTTAGATGAATTTATATTTAAAAGAGACTCAATCCACTCTAGTTTGGGTTTTGCGAATTTTTGACTTAAATTATCATAGCCAGAGGACTGTTTTATGGCATGAAGTTCATCTAGCTTTGACACATCAAGACCTTTTTTCTTTGCTAAGGCATAAAATATTGTCCAGTCATTATAATCATCCATCAAGACAATGTTTTCTAGTTTGCAGCATACTTCGAACTGTACGTCTGTAATTCTTGTTAAGACAGATAAACGATCTATTATAGTTTTGATTTTATCATCTTCTTTTATTTTTCCTTTATCAACGATTTTTAAATTTTTAAAGCTATTCTCAGTAGCTGTAATTGAGTCTAGTAGGTGTGTGGTCGTTATCGCGTAACCGTTGATATTATGTAGTCGGTGCCATAAGAGCTCAATATTCTTATAATGTAAATGAGAGTCTATCTCATCTAGTAAGAATAAAGTATTAGTACTATCAAAAAGATCAAGTAGAGAGTATAAAAAGAGAACTTGATATTCTCCGTCGCTGATGTCATTTAGCTCGATATTATTTTTAAACTCCAGCAGTAATGATGGTTTGATTATAAAGTAATCATTATCGGCTGCTTGAGTGAAAAATGTAATGATAGGATCAAAAAAGGAGTCTTCTGCTTCCTCAAATGAAGGATTGAAGAAATTTGAATGGTTTAGCAAGATCTCTTGAACTTCAAGTGGAGACTCAAAATCATAATCAGCATTAACAATATTATTAATGAAACTTTCCAAAGTTCTGTGATAAGCTGAATATCTCAAGGTGTTTTCAATACCTTGCTCTTCTTGCGTCAGAGCCATTTTTACTCTATTAACGTAAGCCGAATTTATTCGGACTGTTAATGTAAGATTACTTGATGTGTCATCACTTTTATCATCTGATACATCAATATAGCCTTTCTCATATAAAAAATTTCTAACAAGACCATCTGATTTGCATATTGTGGATATAAATATTAGCAACTTTGACCATGATTTATCGTAATAGCAGCAATCTAAGTTAAGTCCTCTATTCGCTTGTCTTTCATGAGAGAGATAATCAGAGAAATATGTTGAGTATTTCTCATTTTGTCCTGAGGAGAAACAAACAACCTTTGTTTCTGGGAGATATTTTTTCGTTAAACAATTAATAAAAACAGATTGCAAAACTGAAGATTTTCCCGCACCATTTTCGCCAATTAACGCTGTGACCTTTTCAAAAAAAACATCTTGCTCTTTATCATGTAAAGTGTTTTTTGGTAAAATGATTTGCATTTTTATGGTTCCACTTTTTTACAAAATGCTATGCACAAGCCATTCTTAAATTTTTACTACCCTTTAAACCAACCCACCACAGTCTCAACCAAATCATCTCTAACAATATTACTGTAACAATGTATTTATCCTATAAGACTATATAATAATCGCTTCCCCCAGCACAAACAAATCATTGCGCTCTTGCTCATGTAGTGGACAATATTTAACCATAATGCAATTTTTATATCAACGAAATCAATAATTTTTATTAAGTCATGGATGAGCAATTGACAGAAACACTCAGGGATTTGGGTCATCATATTGTTGGCGCAATTCCTAGCAGATGCCGAGTCTGGCAAAAGGACATTTGTGCGTAGAGATACGGATCCATTCACCCAGTGGATGGATATCACCACGGGACGATTGAATGAGGAAGTTGTTCGCGCGTCTTTGAGGGGGAAGGCGACACGGTTAAAACCGTCGGGGTACTGCTACGTCCACAAGTGTGGAGCCGTCTGATACAGCATGGCAAAGAGCGGATGGCTGGCGTGCCAAGTATCGTCACGCCGTTGGTGACTTCTGCACTCCTCAATCGCGAAGAATATTTATTCCCCACAGGGGCAACCACCATTCCTCGTGATCTACTTGAGCCGCTCGCCAAAGGCACCTTCTCAATTGGACAGATGGCGCAATACGACAAATACAAAACCACGCATAACTCGACTATCTTTCTTTGGTGAAGATGACGAACCGCAACGCAGTGAGGAAAATGACGAGCAGCGAGCTGAACGTTATGCAAAGCATCAGCTGCAGTGGCAAAAGTATCAAACTGAGTCAAATAACCTCCTAAAGAACGTGTCCGAAACATGGCTCTCCACCCACGAGCAATACGAACCGGCTGAGTACGGTTATGTTATCAAAGCGAACCAACCCGGAGAGGCCTGTATCCATTGGTATCCCTCTCTTACAGTTCAATCCCAATTCTTGCAGCTGAGTTTGGCCCGCTTTCCAGCTCAGCCAGCAAGGATTATCATACTATCGAGACTACAGATCTAGAGAGTGTGCTATGCAACATATTATTGAAGGTTTCCTCAGTTTCCAGAAAGAGATTTTTCCTCAGCGTAAGGAGCTCTTTCGCAGCCTTGCCTCCAGCCAGAACCCTAAAGCGCTTTTTATTTCGTGTTCTGACAGCCGCCTGGTACCCGAACTGGTGACCCAGCAAGAGCCGGGGCAGCTTTTCGTTATCCGTAACGCAGGCAACATCGTCCCTTCCTTTGGTCCTGAGCCGGGTGGGGTGTCGGCGACCATCGAATACGCGGTTGTGGCGTTAGGCGTTACTGATATCGTGATTTGCGGCCACTCGAACTGTGGTGCTATGAAGGCTATAGCTTCTTGCCAGTGCCTTGACCCGATGCCTGCTGTCGCCCACTGGCTGCACTATGCGGACGCGGCAAAAGCGGTGGTAGAGAAGAAAACCTGGGATAGCGAAATCGACAAAGTTAACGCGATGGTTGAAGAGAACGTGATAGCCCAGCTAAATAATATCAAGACTCACCCGTCCGTTGCCGTTGGGCTGCGCGACAACGCCCTACGCCTGCACGGCTGGGTGTACGACATCGAAAGTGGTGAGATCCGCACGCTGGACAAAAATACCAAGAATTTCATTTCGCTGGCGGATAACCCCGAGGTGTACTTCGAGTAAAAGATGCTTGGCTATGAGTGGGACCGCTCCTGGGCAGAAAGCCAGGAGCCTTCTGCCTGGCGACCTTATCTGCTATATTCGGCTAGGTGGAAATTATTTTATGTTGTCGGGGGCGAGCAGTTAATGGAAAACGAAGAACATATCAGTAACATTATAAAAACGCACCTCGAAGCGACATTAAACGATCTCGGGGAGTTCATCTGGGCGTATGTGGTGTTATCGAAAAAAGATATGTCCTGTATCTTTGGGGTAACCAACTATCCTGGTGAATGGGTAGAGCATTATAAAGCCAATGGTTTGCAGTATACCGATCCGGTGGTGATCACTGCGCTGAACCGGCTAACGCCTTTTTCCTGGGATGAAAATCTGATGACGGGGGGAGGGTTTCATTTTTCCGAACTCTTCGAGCGGGCCAGGAAATTTGGCCTGAATAACGGCTATACGTTTGTATTGCATGATTATAATAATAACCTGGTCACGTTATCTTTTATTCTTGCCCCTGAAACCAGAGCGGAATTAACCCAAACGCTGATCAAGAATAAAGGTGACATCTCTGTTTTACTGGCGTCAGTGCATGAGATTTATCTAACCCTGAATTCGCTGTCAGAAAAAAACGCCTCTCGCACGGAAAAAAGCGCCCAATTTACCGAACGGGAAAACGAAATCCTCTACTGGGCCAGCGTGGGCAAAACCTATCAGGAGACAGGGATGATCCTGGGGATCACTACGCGTACGGTCAAGTTTCATATGTCCAACATCGTCAAAAAACTGGGAGTCGCAAATGCCCGGCATGCAATACGTCTAGGTGTGGAACTTCAACTGATTAAACCGGTTAGTTGATTACAAAGAAGGCTCAGCCGCCAGCGGCCAGTCGTTCAGCCTGGTTTCGTCCGCTGCGCTGTGCTTGCTGAATATCTTGGCTTTTAGCTTCCTCTGGCTCTCAGAATCGACATGGCCGAGCAACAGATAGACCGGCTCATTTTTCTCGGAAACACCGGTTTCCAACACGGTGACATTCCAACCTGAGGTTCTGATGATGTGCATCATCGGATGGCTGGCGACGGCAAGAATGCCATCATAGTGATGTTGCCGCGCGTAGTTAATCAGTGAGAGAAACAAAGCCATAGTGACAGGGAACTTACGGCCTAACAGCGAGTGGGTTCTTTCTTTATCCACGAAGAAACGCGTGGATTCAATGTAGTTGCCTTCTGGAATGTTGACATTGTTAAAGAATGAGCAGAATGTACTGTTCAACATATTATTGTATTTCATGTCTATCATCCTGGTTCCGCATATAATCATGCCGTTCTCCACGCCAAAAATATAATTGGTCTTGTCATTATCAAACTGATCGACCTCCTTGCCGTCAGAACAGTCGACAGCCCATTGCAGTCTGTCTTTAAAGGTATTTTTTCTTAACATAAAGAGATCTTCAGATTTCTCATTGCTCATTGAAGCATAGTTAACGCTGTAAATATTAAACATAATGTCACCTGTGAATGAATATATAGAGATAAGTTCATCCGGTAACATCAGTGAAGTTTCATTAAGAGCATGCCGGTACAAAGGAATGATAATGCTTTTTAATAGATTTACGCTAACCTTATTATAGGAATAAACTGGTTTTAGCCGGTGTTGGGTGGGGCGTTTTAGGCGACACTCTGGGCTTAAAAGTGATATGTTTCTTACCGAGTGCGAACCCGAGGGAGCGGCAAGCATCTCGATCGCAGCAACGGTAACTTTTACCCATTTTTTACAACTTTATACAGATAACAGACAACTCGCCGGCCGAGACGGGCAAGAATGGATTCGATTCTTTTGACAAGGAGCTTCACCATGGATCTGAAATGTATTTTTGCGTTATTCACCCTGTCTGTGCTGCCATGGAGTGCCAGTGCCGCTCCGGCTGCCCCCAAGGTCGTCGTAAAGTCTGAAGTTGCCTCGCCAGTGGTGTTGGAAAATACCCAAGATAAAAACTACCTGAAAATCTCGTTGGTGGGCTACCCGCTACCGCAGGAAAAACGCAGCCCGATCAATCTGGCGCTGGTCATCGACCGCTCCACCTCAATGAGTGGCGATCGTATCGAAAACGCCAGAAAGGCGGCGATCGCCGCTGTTAACATGCTCAACGGTAATGACACGCTTTCGGTCGTTGCCTATGACTCGGGGGTTGAGGTGGTGATCCCGGCTACCAAGGTCAAAGATACAAAAGAACTGATTAATAAAATTAACAAAAGTATTGAGCCGCGTGGGATGACGGCGCTGTTTGCCGGGGTGAGCAAGGGTATCGATCAGGTGAGCAAGCATCTGGATAAAGAGCAGGTGAACCGCATTGTGTTGCTTTCCGACGGGCAGGCTAACGTTGGGCCAACCTCCAACAGTGAGCTGGCCGAGCTGGCCAAACTGGCGGCCAAGAAAGGTATCGCCATTACCACCATCGGCATTGGTGATGGTTATAACGAAGATCTGATGACCACCATTGCTGGCTATAGCGATGGCAACCATGCCTTTGTTGAGCAATCCAGCGATCTGGAAAAGACCTTCGCCCACGAGTTTAACGACGCCATGTCCGTGGTGGCGCAGGATGTGGTGGTGGTGATCAAAACCGCCGATAAGGTTACGCCGGTTCGTCTGTTGGGGCGTGATGGCAGCATCAGCGGTAATACGGTCACCGTGAAACTGAACCAGCTGTATTCCAATCAGGAAAAATATGTTCTGCTGGAAGTGATCCCGGCCAAGGGCAGCAACGCCCAGAGCAAACCGCTGGCCGATGTGAATGTGCGTTACGCCAACCTGAGCACCAAACAGATCGATACCTTCAATGAGAAGGTGGCGGTGCGTTATAGCCAATCCGCTAAGGACGTGAGTGCCGCTCAGGTTGATGAGGTGCTGGTGGACTCGGCCATTCAGAAGGCGGCAATTGAAAATGAGCGCGCGGTAGAGCTGATGGATGCAGGCAAAATGGAAGAGGCCAAACAGGTATTTAGCGCTAACGCGGCAGCCTTGGAAAGTTTGCCTGTCAGCGCCGCGCCAGCCAGACAAAAAGCCGAAGCCAGCGCGCAGAAGAACAAAGATCTGATGGGTAAAATGGAGAGCGACAGCAAGGAATCGACCCGTAAGGCAGTGAAAGAGCAGAACTACAACATCAAAACCCAGAAGAACCAGTAGCAGGGAGCCTAATGAGCCAGCGTACTTCCAGAAGTTTGACGGTATTTATCATCATCACCGTGGCGATTTTCAGCCTGATCGCCTATCTGGGAGTGCGCACCCTTGAGCACGAAGTGTTGCTACGCCATTACCAATCCCAGACCATGGCGCAGATGCGCGTCACGCAAGCCAGCGACAGCGTTATGGATATCCTGCGGCAGAAAGCAACGCGGCTGGACGCGATCACCGACTATATTCAACCCAACGAACAGGCGCTCAAGGAGCTGGTCGAGAAGGATCACGACATTGATGGCGTGTTTGTCCTGCAGAAAAATCGGTTGTTATATCCCAACGAAAACGGCCCGCTGAGCCAAAAAGAATTAGCTTGGGTTCAGGCCATCACCCCGCTGGTGAACGATCCTTCCTTGCTTTACGGCCACAGCGTAAAAAGCGAAATGGCTGTCCCGCAATCCGGCTGGTACATCACCGGCGAGATGCAGGAACCGCTGCTGATCTACTGGCGCACTATCGGCAGCGAGACCATTGGATTTCGGGTTCCTTATATCAAACTGCTATCGGATGTGCTCAATGCGGTTAACTTCGATTTTGGCAGCGATACGCTGGTACTGGTAGAGAACGGGCGCCTGCTGTACCAAAGCAATCCTTACGTCGAGCTGGGAAACCAGCAGCCGCAGGCCGAACAGAGCCTGCCTTATCCGCTTACTGGCTGGCAGGTGAGCTATTACGGCAAAGCGGCCAGCACTACGACGGTCTACCTGTGGGGCGGGGCGTTTATTCTGTTAATGCTGGCCATCATGGGCTTGATCATTTTCCGTCTCTACCGGGAATACACCCAGACGGCACGGCTGGCGCGCCAGCAGGTGGGTTTTGTCAGCCAGGTGTCCCACGAGCTGAAAACGCCGCTGACCAATATCACGCTGTATGCCGAGTTGCTGAAAGAGGAGCTGGACGAACAGCACGATGAAGGGTTGCGCTATCTGGACGTGATTATCGGTGAGAGCCAGCGCTTATCGCGCCTGATCCAGAACATTTTGAGTTTTACCCGTGAGCCGAAGCTGCATATTCAGCCCATTGACCTCAACCCGCTGCTGGCGAAGATTACTCAGACTTTCATGCCGTCATATCAGGCCAAGGGGATGACGATTTCCCTCTCGTTAGGCGAAAGCGTGGTGGTGCAGAGTGATATCGATCGCCTGACGCAGATTATCAATAACCTGCTGAGCAATGCGGAAAAGTATGCCACGGCCGGAAAACAGGTTGATGTGCAGGTGGAGTGCGGTGCGGACAATGTGGATATCCACGTGCGGGATTATGGTGCCGGTATCGCCGAGAAAGAGCTCAGGATGATTTTCCTGCCCTTTTACCGGGTGAAGTCAGGTATTACCGAGGGTGTTTCGGGCACCGGCATTGGCCTGACGATTGCCCAGCAGCTGGCGCATAGCCTGGGCGGGGAGATCCTGGTTGTACCGCAGTCGCCTGGGGTGCGCTTCACCTTGCGGCTGGCACGTAACCTGATTACAGCACCGTAGCCGCTGTTTTTGGATAAGTGCCGCAGAGTGACTTCTATACCTGACAACAACCGCGCTCTAGCTCCCTCTCCTTTTTGGGGAGAGGGTTGGGGTGAGGGGAAAACACAGCGCTGTAGCCGATGATATCGCCCACATCAGGCGGTAATCGCCACCGCTAATAGCATTAACTACAGGAAGTCGTAATGAAAATACTGGTCGTTGAAGACGATACGAACATTCGCCAGGGATTGGTAGAAGCGCTCTCCCGTGAGGGTTACAGCCTGATCGCCGCAGAGAATGGCAAAGTGGCGCTGGAGATGTATCAGCAGGAAAAACCGGATTTTATCATCCTCGATATCATGATGCCGGAGCTGGATGGCTACGCGGTATGCCGGGAGATCCGCAAACAGGATGAGCAAATCCCGATTATCTTTTTGTCCGCCAAGGATGAAGAGATCGACCGGGTGGTCGGGTTGGAGCTGGGAGCAGATGATTACATCAGCAAGCCGTTTGGCATTCACGAGATCCGCGCCAGGATCAAAACTATCGCCAGGCGTTGCCTGCGTAGCAAGACCGAGCAGCCAGATGCCAGCTTTTGTTTTGGTGATTTAACCGTGTACCCCAATGAGTTGTGTGCTCAGCGCCAGACGGTGAGGTTGGAGCTTTCACTGCGCGAGGTGAAAATCCTGGAATGTCTCTATCAGCACAAGAATAAGGTCGTCACGCGCGAGATGCTGTTCGATGCGGCCTGGGGCTATGATTTCCTGCCTAACAGCCGTACGTTGGACCAGCATATCTCCAAGCTGCGCAAGACTATCGAGCTTGATGCGAATAGTCCGTTGCTGATCCGCACCGTGCATGGGATGGGGTATCGGTATTTGGGGTGAGGGTATGGGCGGACTAACTATCTGCCAGAATTGATGATTTTTTACTCTTCGTATAGAAGAACCGCTTAAGAATAAGTGATCTCAGCCAAAAATATCGAACCCCAGGATCTTTAGCGCGCGGCTTGCCTTGATTGATAGCGCAGCATGATCAACCATTGCAAAAAGGAAGCAAATAGGGAAGGCAGGGTTATGAGTTCAACGGTCACAAGGCAGTGGTTGCGCTATTGGCGTAATTCTTTAGCGGATGCAGAAAGTAGCAAAGGGGCAATAACGCTGAAAGAATTCCATCGCCATCTGTCTGTGTCGGCTAATACGCTAGGCAAAGGCCGTTTAGAGGAAGAGAGCAGGGAATTGGCGGCTCTTTTTAAGAGTGAGCCGAACAATGTACAGCTTGTTCAAGTGATATACCGGCCCACGGCTTATGAGCTCAAACACGAGCATGGTAAGAAATATACCGGTTCTTCCCCCGAAGTGATTACCCCCGTTGTTTGTACTCTTTGGGTTGATCGTAAGGGTTTCTTTCTACCCAGTTCTTGTCCTGTTATTCCACGAGATCTCCTGTCACCGCAAAATGACGACAAATTCACGATCACATCAGTCAAAGCCCTGGATAGCTTTTTAGATGAGTTCGGGTCTCACTTCTACTCTGAGCAAGAGGCGCATTCATTGTTTGAAACGGGCCAAACCACTGAGCCATGGAACCGCTATTGTAAGGTTACCCGTGACTTGTTTAAGAAACTCTGCAATGACAGTGAATTATTAAAAGAGCGCTATAAGAACGAAAAGAAAGGCTATCTGCTTAAGTGTGATGTGGTCAGTAACAGCACGCGTAATGTTTTAAAGCTCTATGACTGGCTCAATGACCGTGAGGTTTCGATTCCTCTGGTAGAAAGCTATGCATTGGTTAATAAGAATACCTATCGGCCCTGTATTGACTCGTTATCCGTTATGGCGGTTCGCAGTGGCCACTCCAACTCAAAATTTCCTCTCGCGGATGCACAGCGAGATGCCTTAGCCCAGGTATTAGCCATGGATGAGGGCGATATTCTGGCGATAAATGGCCCCCCAGGGACCGGTAAGACAACGTTCGTGCTCTCCGTTGTCGCTTCAATGTGGGTTAATGCGGCGCTTAAGGAGCAGGAGCCTCCGCTGATTATTGCTGCCTCTACCAATAACCAGGCGGTGACGAATATCATTGAAGCGTTTGGTAAGGATTTTGAAGAAAACGATGAACCTCTCAGTGGCCATTGGTTGCCAGAGATAAAGAGCTATGGCGGTTATTTCCCTGCCGCTAGCCTGGAAAGTGAGGCGACGAAAAATTACCAGACAGCTTCTTTTTATCGAACCTTAGAAGATCCTGAATATTTCGAACAGGCCGAGTTGGTTTTTTTGCTTAAAGCTAAAGAGGTCTTAGAAGATGCTTCTTTAGACTCGGTACTGAAAGTTAAAACGCGACTGCATGCTGAACTCAAGACCTGCCATCGGCAATTTGAGCTTCTGCAAAATGCATGGCATGAACTGGATCGTACAACAAATTGTTGTAATGAAGCGATGAGTTTTGCTCCTGAAATTGCGAAAGAGAACAAGTTGGTTGAGATTGCTGCTCTGTCTCATGAACTTGAACTGGTTAGCCAGGATCTTTCGCAGTGGAAACAGTTTTGCGCCGATGAGCCGATATGGTTGACGCTATTGCACTCTGTTCCGTTAATAGCCAGAAAGCGCAGGTTGCTGCGAGAGCTATTTATCGAAGGTCATTTTAGTCCAGTGGCGCGGAGCATTGTTAATGCTTACGACACTAGAGAGCCTGAAACCGCGTTATCTCAATGGATTGATGGGCAACGAGAGGCCATGAAGCAAGCTGAATCGGTGTTGGATCGCTGGAATGTGTTGCTCGCAGAGAAAGCCTTGGCGGAAGAACTATGGAGGGAGAAGGTATTACCATTGATACCTGTAACTGAAGATATTAAAAATCTCGATGATCTCGACAAGGTTTTGGATATCTCGCTACGGTTTAAGCTATTCCAGCTTGCAGTCCATTATTGGGAGGCCCGCTGGTTGCTGGATTGTCGTGAGCAGGAAAATGATCTGATCACGCAGAAACAGTCCGGCAAAGAAAAAATGGGATTGAAATTAGTGCGTCCCCGCTGGTTGCGTCGGATGAAGCTCACCCCTTGTATCGTCTCTACGCTTCACTCTTTACCTGGTCATATGACTTTTAAAGTGTTCGAGGGGGAAGGCAAGTTTCGTGATGACTACCTGATTAATGAAATAGACCTACTGATTGTGGATGAGGCTGGTCAGGTAGCCCCTGATGTTGCGGCGGCTTCTTTCGCTTTAGCTAAGCGAGCATTGGTGATAGGTGATGTGCATCAAATCAAACCGGTAAGCAACCAGTCTCGGCGCGTTGATGTTGGCAACCTTTTGCAGCATCGGCTGTCGTCTAATTTGGATGAATATAGCGATATTTGTGCTCATGGACGTTCCGTCGTGGATGGCAGTGTCATGCGTATCGCGCAATCGGCGAGTCAGTATCGCTATTTAGAAGATGCAGAGCCGGGCATGTTTTTAAGAGAGCACCGGCGCTGTTTTGATGAGATTATTTCTTTCTGTAATGACCTTTGTTACCAAGGATTGCTCCAACCAAAACGTGGAAAGTTTGATGAGTTGGAGGGCGATAAACCCCTATTGCCCGCCCTTGGCTATTTACATATCGACGGTATGGCGGAATCGCCCGTTGGGGGCAGCTGTATTAATCGGTTGGAGGCTGAGACTATCGCCCGCTGGTTGGCAGAAAAGCGTAGTGAGTTAGAAAAAGCTTATGGTGCCAAGTTGGAAGATCTTGTGGGAGTCATCACCCCTTTCAAAGCTCAGGAGCGATTGTTGGCAGAGGCTTGCAGGAGCCATGAGATCAAGGTGGGACGAGGTGAGGGCGAAATGACCATCGGTACTGTGCATGCTCTGCAAGGGGCGGAAAGAAAAGTGGTGCTATTTTCTGCCGTTTACTCTCGTCATAACAACGGGGGCTTTATTGATAGCGACCCATCAATGCTCAACGTTGCTGTATCCCGCGCGAAAGATAGTTTCCTGGTGTTTGGCGATATGGATGTTATCTCCTCGTCACCCAGAGGCACACCAAGACATTTGCTTGGGCAATATCTGTTTGCACGCGAAGACAGTCAACTCAGTTTTGCCGTTGGGACTCGGCCTGATTTAGTGGCGTTTTGCCCTGAGCCAAAAATCATTAATGGCTGCGAAGAGCACGATCGATTTTTCCTTGAGTTGCTGGATGCGGTGCAACACCGGCTAGATATGGTTTCACCTTGGATCCTGCTTCCTCAACTCACGACAACAGGCTACTTAAATCATATGCAAGCTGCGGTTGAACGTGGCATTGAGGTTTATGTTCATACTGATTACCGTTTTAATACTCATCAGAACAATCAATACAATATTGAAAAGAATCAGCGATTTAAACAGTGCTGTGAGGCTTTATGTGACTGTGGGATTCAGGTGTATGTGGTTAATCAGGTTCATAGCAAGCTGGTGATGGCCGATGAGCAGGTCATGTGCGTCGGTTCCTATAACTGGGGCAGTGCCGCGCGTGAAGGGAAATACCAGAATATGGAGACATCCATGCTCTATAGCGGCAATCTTGCCCAGGAAACTCAGGTGCAGCTCAATGCTTTACAGGCTCGTGTCAAAGCGCATCACAAAACCCAAGCACTAAACAATGCCGCAGCAGAGGAAACATCGTGACGGATACAGGCTATGCGCGGGCAGAGAAGAATGAGGTGGGTACATGATATCTCTGCTGCACCTCACCCCTTAAATACCTGCCCCCGATGCCACTCCACAAACTTATCCAAAGGATAATGTTCAGCGATCTTTGGCAACCTAATCGTCTTCCCTGCAAAGTTCCAGAACAATTGCTCGATCATATGGGTACCGTTCACACCTGCTGAAACCAACAGTTTCATGCCGTCGTCGAGCCCGATGGCTCCCATATCGAATGCAGAGTGGTGCAATGAGCACAGCGCTAATCCGTTGGTCACGGTGCAAGGGCCGCCGTGTTGCTTCCATTTGATATGCGCCGCCTCTAAGCCAACGGGCGTAGTGTCGTGCTGCAGGTTGTAGCCACACACCGCGCATTGATAGTTATAGGCGCGTAAGATCGTTTGCCGGAATGCCGGGTCACGTGCTTTACGTATTCCATCAAGCTGAAAGTCCAGGCGGTTGGCTATCAACTCTTGAACGCTGTCGGGGAAATGCTCACACAGAATTTGCTGTGCAAGCTTGTCGATCAGAGCGGGTTGGGTGCGTAGCAGCTGAAAGCTTTCTTCGTCGAAGCCACCGCTAACGCCATGTTCGATAATTTCCCGCTTCGGTGGCTCTTTGCTGCCTTTCTGCAGGCTGCAAAGCTCTGCATTCTGTAACTCCCAGAACCCGTCACCGCGCAAACGCCAGAACGGCATGGTGGGGTAATGGTCACGCCGTTGTGGGCCAAAGCTATTGAGTAATGCCAGCAAGGGGGAGTGGATTTCCTCGCCATAATTGAACAGCCGCTCGTGCCCTTGCTGATATTGGGAGAGCACATACAGCAGCAATAACGGCTTATGTGGTGCGCGCTGATCGCCTTTGCGCCACACGGTCAGATGAGTGATGGCGGTTTGCAGTTCCTGGCTGGTTTTCATCTGTGCGTCCTGCGGGCATAGGTAATGGTTGCGATCATGCTCGCAAAACGAAAGGGATTCAATAGCTTCTAGGCAGGCATCAGGCGCTCAGTCCACACCTTAACCGACTTTCTTACAAGGTCAGCGGGAGTCTTTATTTCAACCCGTGATCGGTTTGACAAGCTGCCACTCCGCCCCCAGCCTGATGGCGTGTTTGGCATTGGTCACGCCCATCTTTTTCACAATATTGCCAATATGGAATTTCACCGTACGTATCTTCACGTCTAAAATAATGGCAATTTCCGGGTAGGTTTTCCCCATGCTGGCCCAATAGAGCACTTCGTTCTCCCGCGTTGTCAGGGGATCTTGTTCTACGCTGGGGTTATCACGATTATTTTGCGCGGTTTCCCGGAGGTGGGTGGTGAACCTTTCGTGGACGTTAGCCAACAGCATCTGCAAACGGGCTTTGTTAGGGTGAATTTGGCCCTCTATATCGATGGATTTGCTGTCATTAAGCGTCAGCGTCAGCATCGCCAAATTATGATCGTGGTCATGCAATACAAAGGTATAGCCAGTGGTAATATTATAGTTCTTTGCATGGCTGAATATATCTGAGGGTTTTAGCCTTGGGTTTATTGGTGTGCTTTCATCCCAGGAAAATGGAGAGACTCTTTGCAGGGCGGAGAGTACCACGGGATCGATGCATTGGTAGTTCCTTTCTTTATAGATATCAATCCATTGGCTTGGGTAATTGGAGGTTATCAACGTCTCCATAAAGTCTTTCTTGTTAAGTATCAAATAGGCGTATTTGAAATCGCCAAATTCTGCTATTTGTTTATCCAGATGGTTTTTGAATGCATTTTTTTCATTTTGGCTAGCAGAGAATAATGTAGACATCAAATTACCTCAATATGAAATAATAACGCTACTAACATAACTTGTTGAACAATAGTTTAACCTAACCGTTATTGAACGCCAGCTAATATACTGGCTTGCCTGCGAGTTTCGATAAAAGAGCAAAAAAAACCTGACCTCGTTGGGTCAGGTTGCCACATTGGCCAACACCAGGGAAATTTTTACTGCCATTATCTTAAGGCCATCTTCTTGGTTGAGGCAAGCGCTCAGTGTCGGATTTTGGCTGTCTATCACCATTATTTGGCTTAGGATTAGTATTGCCTCACGCTAAACATTGCGTTAGCACGGCATCTGCATTGATATTCTTGCTGCTAACGCTTGTCATTATCCGATGTGATTACTAAGGGCTGCGTTGGTAATTCACTATCACCTGATCATTATTTGATCAGTCTTGGGCCTGTTTTTATAACGAAAAACTCTTGCAAGACCTCAATATAGCTATATTGAGTCCGCGTTTTTGCTGTTTCAGCCTGCTATAAGACGCTAATCGGGTTATTGTTATCATTGGGGGGAATAGGTTCGCCATGCAGGACTTCTCTGGATACATCCTGTATCTACAGCAGGTGGGCTGGTCCGTGCCGAAGGGGGACATGCTGTACGGCCAGCCGGTGATTTTGCCTTGTTCCCGAATGGAGGAGGAGTCTGGCACCTCTTGTCGGGTGAGATCATTGCGTTGCCCAATAGATTGTTGTCACGGTGACCCGAAACTTGATCCTCACCGATAGCTAAAAAGTGAGGTCTCAGCATTGGGCTGGAGGCCTTGAAATGGCTCTCAAACGGGCTTGTTTGAGATAGAAATGATTTATTTTTTATGAAAAAGTGATGTTAATCACAAATAACAACCCTAGAGTCGTTCATTAAATAACCATTACGTTGCCATTATGTTGCATTTTCGTGTCTACTAAATGGGGTGAGAACAGACTATTCTGGCTAATGAGTCAAGCAGCTCGTTTTACCGTTACCAGTATGGAAATATTCTTGACTACCCTTCCGAGTTATTTGCTTGTTAATACCCTTTTTCTACCGCTGTGTCAGTAGGTGATAAGAAAACACTTATTTTTAAATCAGGATAAAAATAGAGAATATTCTTAGTTTACTATAAGCCTCCTAATTTGTTATTTGAACTGGAATATATACCATTAATCCCGGCCATTCCCAGAGTGGATAATAACAACTTGATAGGTATTGGCGATGAATATAGGCTTATGCGATCGTTTTAACCGATTTTGAATAATTGTTTTTCGCCATTAATATTGTTTTGAAACTTAGGAAATAACTTAGTTTTTGAAAATAGTATTCTGCTAGTCCAGCGGCGTAATGGAGTTGGTAAGTGAAGAAGAAAGGAAGGGAGTCTTATGTTAAAGATAGTAGATTGTGGGTATTCACCACAGGGCGGTGCTCGCTCAAAAAGACCTTTAACCTGGCCTGATACCAATAAGTATTTCCATGAAGGTATCGTAGGCTACTGTGACTCAATTAATACTTCCACAGAGCAACTCAAAGTCGTATTTATTGACTTTCAATTGGCTAACCTGCGCCTTTTTCTGGAGCAGGACTGGCTAATGTATTCTGCTTATAATCGCGTTGTGCTGGTAACCGATAGTTACCTGTTACCCTTGGCCAATTACTATAAGAGCATGTTTCGGCAGGTTGATTCTGTGATCCAGAGAACGGGGGCATCCAGTGATATTTTTGCTAAAATCGATCATGTTATTGCCGGGGAACAGGTTTCTTCAACATCGCAAGTCAGGCTGTCTTCGCGTGAGATATGTTTATTACGCACTCTGATCCATGGTGTCACCGTGGGTGATCTTGCCAGCAGGTTGCGGCTTAGTCCTAAAACAGTTTATGCCCTGCGCCATAATATTTTGGGCAAGATGGGGTTGACTAAAATGACTGATATTTTCACTCGAGCCTATTTTTCTGTCAGATAAACTA
The DNA here is from genome assembly GCF_055790865.1 of Serratia sp. K1WW1. NCBI lineage: Bacteria > Pseudomonadati > Pseudomonadota > Gammaproteobacteria > Enterobacterales > Yersiniaceae > Serratia > Serratia sp. K1WW1. The sequence continues at coordinate 5,249,604 of NZ_CM147697.1, read as the reverse complement.
TAACTACCTATTGTCATAGGGTTATCAAAACCAAATAAAATATGCGATGCTTTTATATTGCAGGATTTTTATTGTTTAATTGCTGTAGGACCTTTTCGAAAATTTAGTTTTCGAATGCGCCCTTGTGTCGCATTTATTGTGCCACGCCAGTGAATATTGGCGGGAAATTAATTGATATAAATAAAGGAAGAAATTTTATGAAGAAGTTAGCTCTGGCTTTGATTGCAGCTTCAGCGTTGGGAACAATTAATCTGGCTAATGCGGACACTCGTACTGCGAACGCGACAGCGTCTTGGGATGCAAAAGCCATTAAAGATACCAGCAGCATGCTGGTTGTTACCCCGATAAAGTCACTGACCTTTAATTACGCAGAAGGTCTGGAGCGTTTTAACTCTCAAGACGGCGCATTCGATATCACCATCGCTGGCCAGTCTGGCGCGAGTGATTTCAAACTGACCTCTAAAATCATCTCCAACACCCTGAACCGCGCCAGCGATGACTCTGCGCTGACCGTTGGCGTTAAGTGGAATGGTAAAGCACTGTCTGAAAGCAGCGATATGGTGATGATCGATACTTCAGCAGGCATCAGCGCTGGCCTGTCTGCTCTGGCTATGGAAAGTGCTTATGCTGGTGCTAACCGTACCAGCACTCAGGGCGTGTTCGCCTTTGATATCGCGAAAGCGACCGTTGCGGGTACTGATACTGCGTTCAAAGACCTGACCGATGGTTACTGGGATGGCAACGTAAACGTTGAATTCACAGCAACTTGGGACGGTACTTTCACCACTCTGTAAGTGATTTTGTTGTCTTAACGTAGTCAGGATCGGGGTGGATAGCCCCGATCCTTATGGAACGCATGATGAACAGATGGTTTCCTACGCTGATGTGCTCAGCACTATTTTATTGTACTCACGCCGGTGCAATTAACGTTGGCGCGATTACATCAATCATTTCCCCTGACCAGAGCGTTATCGCCAAGGAGGTGATTAATACCGTGGATGATGCCCGTCTGGTCAGCCTGAGGGTCGAGCGTATTTCCTCCCCGATGGAAGGGGGCGAAGTGATCCCAATGGAGAGCAAGCAGGAAATCATGGCCACGCCATCCAACCTGATTTTGCCCGGCAAGGGTAAAGATGTTTTCCGTGTTTTCTATTCCGGGCCGAAGGACGATAAGGAGCGTTATTACCGTTTAATCTGGAATGATAATCCGGTTTCCGAAGAGGGGCTGTCAAAGACCAAAAAAGCCGCTTCGGCAACCACCTCAGCAACCATTAGTACCATTATGGTCGTCACACCACGGAAGGATAAGTTCGATTATCAATACCGAGATGGTGTTGCTTATAACACCGGAAACAGTTCTTTCCGCGTGGTGGCATTTGGCCCCTGTAAGCAGCCACAGACCAGTGAAGAGAAAACTAAAGGATGCCGTGAGCGTTATTACGTTATGCCGGGATTAGGCGTGCATTTGAAATTTGTTGATATCAATAATCAAAAACTCAGCGTTGGCATTTGGCACAACGAAGATTATATCAACGTGAAATAGCCTCTTTACTCATTACCTGCATCGTGAATGTTTTCCAGGTGTGGATTAGGGGGCTATTTGGGGAAGCAAATGGGTAATAATTTCATCTTAAGGACAAGAACCAAGGCTGTAGCGCTATGTATTGCTGCAGCTCTGATGTCTATGCAGGCTAACGCCAGAAACCTACAGGATGTTCGTTTAGGAAATTATCTTATCCCGGGGGTATTTGGTCAGGCGCTGACCGAAGGTATGACCATTCCTGTACTGCTACGTTACAAAGGTGGCGACCAACAAGAAAAACAAAAGGTAGCGGATGCGCTGGTGGTGCTGGAAAAAGACCGCCTGATGATAAGAGATATTACGCTGGCGGAAGAGTCTGAAGGGGCAACGTTGGCGGAAACGACCCAGACATTGATCCGCGGTCTGAAAGATCGTTTCTTTGATCAAAATACCCATATTGCCGTTTCGTCCGATGCCGATCTGAACCTGAATATCCGTTCATTTGTACTGACGCTGGACGTGAGTGAAAAAAGCTTAGGGACCGCTATTATCCCACGAACGAGTCTGCTGGGACTCTCTTCGGTGCCGCATTTCAGTTCGGTGCTGAATTACGATCTCGGTGTTTACCGCTCGCAGTTAAAAAAGGGTGAGAACACCTCAAATAACTATCTGACCCTGGATAACACCTTCGGCTTTGCGGAGCATCATTTCAATGTGAACGGCTCGTTTTACGGTATTGGGGAGTCTCAGCAGGATTCTCAGCTTTACCGTGCCATGTATGAACGGGACATGGGCGGGCGCCGTCTGGCATTTGGCTTGGTTGACACCTGGAACCTGCAATCGTTGGGGAGCCTGTCGGCACTTAACTCCAGCAAGGTGTATGGCGTCACCTATGGCAATAAGTCCGCTACCAAGATCCAGAATACCCAATATTCACTAACGCCAATTACCGTATTCTTACCTAGCGCGGGTGAAGTCCATATCTACCGGCAGGGGCGTCTGTTGAGCATCCAGAATTTCCCGATGGGTAGCTTTGAGGTCGATACCAGCCGCCTGCCGTATGGGATTTATGACGTTGATGTCGAAGTGGTGATCGACGGCAAAACCCATTCGCGTATGCGCCAGACGATCAACAAAGCCTTCTCTGGCAGTAATGGCGTAGCGCAAGAACTGAACTGGCAGCTATATGGCGGATATGTAAATTACGACAACCGCAATAACCGCACCAACGACAGTTCCACCAACGAAACCTATCTGGCAGGGGCGTCGGCGGCGATGTCGATCCCGGAAATTCTCAAGATCGCCTCGGTTCCGGCGATATTTGGCCTGGCGGTGCAAACCTCGACCTATACCTTCGACAAGAAGGTGGTGAATGAAACTTCGATCAACCTCAACGTGAACCAGTTCGCGAGCTTGGGCTGGCAGGGGTTGCTGTCACAGGGCGGGCGTTACCGCAATATTTTAAGCGCCAGCCTTATGCTACCGAAGGGCTTCGGCAGCGTGTGGGCCAACCGGGAGAAGAGCCATATCGGTAAGGGGTTGCCGGTCTATGAGTCGGACAGCTATTCCTATGGCGGAACCCTCAGCCTGAGCCGGTTCTTTGAACGTGGTGGGCAGCTTACGCTTAGCCGCACGGTAGATAAGCGCGAACGTAGTACCTCTAACAACCTGGAATACTCCACGTCACTATTCTCCGGGCGTTATGGCACGGTCAATCTACGCGCCGGTATCCAGCGTTATCGCTATGATTTCCAGTCCAATAGCACCAACCAGCGCTATATCTCGCTGGACTTCTCTTTGCCGCTGGCCGCCTGGTTAAGCACCGGTGTGTCTTCCAACAATGGCAACGTGCGGGCCAACCTGGCCGGCAACAAGAGCTTCGATGACTCGGCGTTTACCTCTGCCGGTTTCAACCTGGCCAAGCTGGTCAAGGATAAGCACAACGGTGACAGCGCTTATTCGGCCTCTGGCTATGCAGCCTTTGATACCAAATACAGCGCGGGCACCTTGTCGCTCTCACGGCCTGACAACAATCGCCTCAATGGCAACCTGACTGCGCGCGGTGCGGTGGCCTATAGCGATAAGAACTTCGCCGCCAGCGGTATTCAGGAGAAGTCCGGGGTGTTGGTAAAAACCGGCTTCATCGACGATGCGGTGCTGTCGGCTCAGATCGATGGCCGCAGCTATCCGCTGAGCGGTAAGAATAACTTTATCCCGTTGCCGCCGTACTCAAGTTACAAGGTGGAACTGATGAACGATAAAAACTCGATGGACAGCTTTGACATCGTCAAGGGGCGCACTCGCAATGTCACGCTGTATCCGGGCAACGTCGCCGTTTATGAGCCGGAAGTGAAACAATTAGTGACGGTGTTTGGCCGTATGACCATGGAAAATGGCCGGGCGATCGCCAATGCCGCTGTGCGTAACCACATCGGTAAAACCATTACGGATGCGACGGGCGCCTTCCAGATGGACGTTGATAAACGCTACCCGAGCGTGTCATTGACCATGCCAGATAATGGCATTTGCGAAGTCGATCTGGACTTGGCCAAGGCCAAGGGCGTGAAGTGGGTCGGCGATGTGGTGTGCAACGTGCAGACCATTCTGGCACAACGATGAGCAAAGGGTATGACATGAAACTGCGTAATATTTGCCAGTTGGCTGGGGTACTGATGCTGGCTTCTTTCTCTAGCCAGGCGGCCAACGTGAGCAACAGTTATTTCTTTATCGAAAATCAGGTGGATGGAGAGTACTTCATCACGCCACAGAGCACCGATCCCCGTTTCAGCGGTGCCAACGCGTTTACCAAATATGCGTCAGGCGATCAACGCAGTTTGGGCTATATGGGCTATACCGGGCTGATCCAGACCAATTCGTTCGCCGATATCTGGCTGGAGGATTCTCCCATCGCTCGGCCATTTATCGGTAACCGCTGTATGAATAATGGTAGCGCTTGCCCCTCTAACGGTTATCTGCCGGGCTATATTGGCGATAATGGCGTTTATCACGTGGAGGTTAACACCAGCAACGGCGAAGCGCGTTATGGACGTGGTATTTTCTCTGATTCGGCTTATGAGTATTTTAAAAATGTGTCGGTAGGCTTGACCGAGATTTATAAATACCGCTTCTGCTCTACCCGCACAGACTACAACCCTGCAGCAGGGCAAAGCTGCGTTAGCGTAGGCGGCTCGCAGACCAGCCATGAGTTCACCATCACCAAAGCGGGTAATTTGCGGTTGGAATCTACCAACGCACTGCAGGAAATTTTTATCGACAGCAATGGCAATCCGGTGATGGGAACGGGTTCTCAGTTCTGCTCTGTGGGCTACATTGGCTCACTGAGTGGCGCGATCTGTAAGCTGGTGTCATATCAGATGCAGGGGAGTACCCTTTCGCCGATGCGCATGAACATGAAGCTCAACACTGCTGCGCTTGGGTTTACGCCTGCGGCAAATACCATTCGCCTGAGTGCCGATGGTGCCAGTGGTTGGGTGAACTACAGCGCCACGACCAACGCGGCGAATTTGATCAAAGCCGGTAACGGCGGTATTTATGTCTTTTTATCGCAGACCTTCCTGAAGAACCTGATCGATCGGGGGGTGGATCTGAGCCACAGCCAGGATTTCTTCACTTTCCTGTTCACCAGTACGGTGGCGCCGCAGTCCGGATATTACGAATTCTCGCCTTCGAACACTATCTTGCTGATCCCGCGCGATTATGGGATTAGCATTATCTCCAAAGACCAGGTGCTTAATCCCAAGCGTGAAGGCAAAGTCGGCAGCACAGAACCGCCGATCGTGTTCGACTATATTGTGACTACCTCAGGCCCAAGGCAGGCTGATAGCATTACCGCGCAGGTTTACGGTCCGGCAGGGCAGGTCAATGGGCGCCCGTACTGCGTCTTTTCCTCTACCGACGGTAAGCTTAGGGTGCCGTTCTCGGCCTATCTGGCTTATACCGATAACGTCGGGCAAGTTGTCCGCACGCGTGCCAGCTGTGATGATGTACCTATCAGCCTGAATGCGGCTCGTTGGGTAAGAACCGCCTGGCCGGTTCCCTCACAAAACGACGGCAGCTTTTATCGCACCGAGTTGTCTCTCAGCTTTCCGATGAATGAGGGCAATTCGATGTGGACCATGGATGGGCGGGATTGGATGGGGATTGTCAGCGCCACCGGTGAGGTAAGGGTCAGGGCGGTCTGGACCGGTCCTGATGTCCATTAGGATTGAAAATGACGATAAGACTAGGGTGGTGGCTAGCGGGGCTGATGCTGGTGTTTCCGGCTCAGGCGGTTTATCTCTCGTCCGGAGTATTTACTCTGGAGAGCGATCGAAACTTCTTCTCGCGCCAGTTTGTTAACAACACCAAAGAGACCAATCTGTATGTGATCGGGGCCTATCGGATTGCCAAACCGGGGGTTGATGAACAACCTCAGCCGCTAGAACAGGGCGAACTGCTCTATACCCCACTGCGCAAAATACTGGAGCCGGGAGCGTGGGAATATTTCAAGATCTTCTATCGCGGCCCGGCGGACGAGCGCGAGCGCTATTATCGCATAGTGATCCAAGAAATCCCGGCCAACTTAATGGAGATGCAGGGGGAAGACAAGACACCGCTGGTATCTCCGACCATGGCGCTAGATACCATCATGGTGGTTCGCCCGCGCAAGATGCGTTTCACTTATCACTATGATCCGCTGGCCGGGGTGTTGAAAAACACCGGCAATACCTACTTCCGTGTGATGATCCATCAGGGCTGCGATGGGCAGGATGACGCCGCCAAGGTGTTCAATCTGCTGCCGGGGGAAAGCTACAGCGGGGCAGAACTGCGCGGGCAGAATCGCAAGTTTATTATCGGTTTCAACAAGTATCAGCGGCTTGGGGAGCAGTGTTTCGAGCAGTGGCAGGAGTAGGGGTTACTGTGTGCCCCAACCCTCCCACATAGGGAGAGGGAGCTGATAGTCCCTGCTCTTGTGGCCGTAAAGATTGCATCTCAGCCAACGTGTTCACCACCTCATTCAAGGTGAATAACTACAATTTCAGAGATATTCGATCGGTCCCCTCTCCTTTTGGGAGAGGGCTAGGGTGAGGGGCCATCGACAAAGCCGAAGCTAGACTTCCTTACGCCCCAGATAACGCTCTTTCATCAAAGAAACGCCAATCGCAATATCCAGCACCGGCGAAGGCGGCAGGTAGTTTGCCTTACCGAGTTCCTGCATCGCGCCAATCAGTGGATGGTCTATCCCCAGCGCATAGTCTGCCAATAACGTCCCGGCAATGGTTTGCTTGGACACGCCTGCGCCGTTACAGCCCCCGGCGGTATAAATGCCTTTCTTCAACTCGCCCCAAACCGGCGCGCCATTGCGGGTGACGCTGATGGTGCCAGACCAGGTACTTGTCAGCGGCACATCCCGCAGTTGTGGGTAAATCTTGTTGAAAATCTGCTGATGCAACAGGGTTGCCTGATAGGTCTGCGCAGCGGTGATCCGGCCGTTCAAGGCTGGCGTCACATGTTGGCGGATCAGGAAACGGTGATCCTGGGTATAGCGCACCGTTGCTCCAGCGATCGCGTTGACCGGAGTAAGCCCCCAACTGCTCATGGTTGGCAGCTTTTGGCGTTGCTCTGCGGTTAGTGGCGCGGTGATGCTGGCGAAGGTAGCCATTGCCGCCTGCTGGCTGGTAACCGGAGCCAGCTCTCTGGAGAGGGCGTTGGTGGCTAGCATCACGTTGGCCGTTTTAATCGTGCCGAAGGGGGTGACCACCTGCGTCACGCTACCGTGCCGGATCGCCATCACCGGGGTATGGTTATACATCGTCACGTTGTCCGGCAGATTATTTGCCAGACCAACGATCAGGCTGGCAGGATTAACCAGGATCGAGCTTGGGGTATAGATGCCCTTATTATAAAAACGAGTACCCAATTTTCGATACAGCGCTTCCTTATCCATTATTTGATAAGGCTCGTTCATGGCATCGAGATTATCGGTATATTCTTTGAGCACCCGCTGATTAGTAGCATCCACCTGGCAGTGATATTTTCCGGCATTCTCCCATTCGCATTCGATCCCCTGTTGCTCAATTTGTTGGGTTAATTGATTGATCCCTTCTTGTAATAAAGAACGATACGACTGGGCTTTTTTCAACTCCGCCGTAGAGCTGCCGATATTATGGGATAACCCGATAATAAATCCTGAATTTCTGGCCGAAGAACTCTCAGCCGCACAGGCCGAATCAACGATGAGGATCTTCAGTTTGGGATCGTGGTTGGCCAGCCTTCTGGCGAAGGAAATCCCCGCGAAGCCGCAGCCCACCACTACCCAGTCAGCCTCGGTATCGCCGATCAGCGTTGGGTAAACGGTGGGGCGAAGGTCAGGTTTTAACCAACCATTTTGGTTTTGATTTAACGGCACCGATGCATATTTCAAACTCAAGGTCCTTTTCAAAATGTTTGCCACTCAAGGTCACTAAATAGGGTTATAAAACATTTCGCTAGCCTGAACCAGCAGATTCAACCGTTGCTCATTCCCCCCAATTTATTGACGGTCAGTTATTTATAAGCAACCGTTAAGCATTGAGGCACCTCATTGGATTACCGCATTTTGCCAATTGGCCGGGGAGTGCAATCTGGGCGAGCCTCTATGACAGAAATTAAGGTCACTCAGCAGATTTATTTCTGATTTTTTCCTTTATTCCCCAGCCATAGCTGTTTAGTATCGGAATTGGTGAGAATGACCCATTTCCTGAGGTTTTCTTCTGAAAATCGGCTATCCCCGCCCAGAATAGCAGAGTTGTTAACTACATTGTCATTGTAACTTAGTGGATTTAACTATCCTAAACGGATTTCTAAAAAATATAAGAACGGAAATATTCTATGTCACAGATGTTAGCGCTTTTGATTGTAATGGTGATTTTATACCTGGGAGATGCGGTATCCGTGCGTACTAAAGCCTGGATCCCTTCTGTATTTGTCTGTGCGGTGTTGTTCCTGTTCGGCTACTGGACGTTTTTCCCGAAGGATATCGTCAGCCTGGCCGGTATCACACCGGCGGTAGCGGTGATGTTGATGTATCTGCTGATCACCAACATGGGGACGCTGCTCTCGGTGCCTGAGCTGATGCGGCAATGGAAAACCATTGTGATCTCGCTGGCGGGGATCGCGGGTATTATCGCCGCCGTGTTTGCGACCTGCATGCTGATGTTTGATATGAATACCGCCATCGTGACCATTCCGCCATTGGTTGGCGGCATTGTTTCGGCATTGATCATGTCGAAGGGGGCAGCCAGTGCGGGTCTGGTTGATCTGTCGGTATTCGCAATCCTGATCTATGTCATGCAAGGGTTTGCCGGTTATCCGTTAACCGCCATCATGCTGCAGCGGGAAGGCAAACGGGTGCTGCAAAAATATCGCAATGGCGAATGGCACGAATCTGCCGCGCAATTGCCAGCCGATAAAATGCCAACCACGGTCAGCGCGGAAGAAAAAATGCCGCGTATGTTTGGCCTGATCCCGGCCCATTACAACACCAGCTACTTCAAGTTTCTGCGCCTGGCGCTGGTAGGCTACCTGGCTTATCTGGTATCAGACCTGCTGGCCCCGGTGGTCACCATCAGCCCGTTCGTGCTGTGTTTGCTGTTTGGCGTAGTGGCCGCCACGATCGGTTTCCTGGAAAAACAACCGCTGCAGAAGGCCAACGGCTTCGGGTTTGCGGTGATGGGGCTGATGCTGTTTATCTTTGACACCCTGAACAGAGCAACCCCGGAAATGCTGCTGCGGCTGGTATTCCCGATGCTGGTGCTGATCGGCGTGGCGGTGGCGGGCATGTTTATCGTCTCGTGGATCGTGGGTAAATTCCTTGGCGTTAGCATGGAGATGGCCTTCGCGATCTCCCTGACGGCGATGTATGGCTTCCCGGCGGATTACATCATCACCAACGAAGCGATAACGGCGCTGACCAAAGACGAAAAAGAGCGTGAGATCCTGACGCACCATATGTTGGCACCAATGCTGGTCGGCGGGTTTATTTCCGTAACGATGGTTTCCGTGGTGCTGGCAGGCGTTATGGTCGGTTACATCATCCCAATCGCAGGATAAGTCATGAACTATGCAAATCAGCTGCGTATTCAGCAGCACCTGGAACAACTGGCCGAGTTTACGGCGACGCCGGGCGAAGGCACGACGCGTATGAGTTACAGCCCGCAGGGCCAACAGGCGCGGGCTTATATCAAGGCGCAGATGGAGGCGGCTGGCCTCAGCGTACTTGAGGATGCCATCGGCAATATCTTTGGTAAGAGCCAGGCACAGGACCCGGCATTGCCGAGCGTGATGATCGGCTCCCACTTTGACTCGGTGCCCAACGGTGGCGCTTTCGACGGCCCTGCCGGAGTGGTGATGGGGTTGGAAGTGGCCAAGCTGTTCCAGGAACATCGATTATTGCCGCGTTATCCGCTAGAAGTGGTGGCGCTGGTGGAAGAGGAAGGGGCCAGCTTTGGCCGTGGCCTGCTGGCTTCCTGTGCGATTGCAGGTAAGGTGGATGCTGAAGAGCTGCACCGTCTGCGCGATAGCCAGGGGCAATCGGCGGCACAGTGCATGGCGCAGGTCGGTTTTGATGCCGATCGGGTGGCCAGCGTGGTGCGGGAGCCGCAAACCCTCAAGGCGTTTATCGAGCTGCATATTGAGCAAGGCCCGGTGCTGGAACAGGAAGGGTTAGACGTTGGTCTGGTAGACGTGATCGTCGGTATCACTCAGTTGGTTGTCACCATCACCGGTAAGGCCGGGCATGCGGGCACCACGCCGATGGATCGCCGCCATGATGCGCTGGTGGCCGCCAGCCAGGTGATCGCCCGCGTTGGCGATTTTGCCCGCGAGGCCGGTGATGAAACGGTCGCCACCACGGGGAAAATTCAGGTGTTCCCTAACGGGGCGAACGTGATACCGAGCAAGGTGATTTTCACCGTCGATATCCGTTCCAAACGGTTGGATAAGCTGCAACAGGTGGTCGAGCAAACCAAAGCCTGTATTCAACAGCAGGCCGGAGCGGGGATCGCCTGCCAGATTGAACAACCGTTGCTGGTAGAGCCGACGCGTCTGCACGGCGGTATCCACAGCCAGCTACAAAAACACAGCGAAGCGCTGGGCCTGAGCCACCGGACCATGGTCAGCGGAGCCGGGCATGATGCGATGATTTTTGCCGGTATCACCGACGTGGGGCTGGTGTTCGTGCCCAGCAAGGACGGCCTGAGCCATCACCCCGACGAGTGGACCGACTATGAGCAAATTCAGAAAGGCATCGACGTTATTTTTCAAACGGTAAAAGAGATCACAGAGGCAAGCAGTTATGACTAATCAAGCTATCGCGCAATCCATTAAAGCCCACGTGGGGGCGATGATTGCGTTCCGTCGCGATCTGCATGCTCACCCGGAACTGCCTTGGGAAGAGGTACGCACCACCCAGAAGGTGGCGCAAGCGCTGGAGGAGATTGGTATTCCTTATCGTCTGACGACGCCAACGGGCGTGATTGCCGAGATTACCGGTGGGCAGCCTGGCAAGACCGTGGCCTTACGCGCCGATATGGATGCGTTGCCGGTGCAGGAACTCAACGACTCATTAAGTTATAAATCGCAAACCGACGGCAAGATGCACGCCTGTGGGCACGATGCCCACACCGCCATGCTGCTGACGGCGGCGAAAGCCTTGTATGAAAACCGTGAAAGCCTGCGTGGCAACGTGCGGCTGATTTTCCAACCTGCCGAAGAGATTGCCCAGGGCGCACGTGAGATGGTGAAGCAGGGCGCGATCGAGGGCGTGGATAACGCATTTGGTATGCATATCTGGACCACCAGCCCATCGGGCAAGGTGTCTTGTAATGTCGGCTCCACTTTTGCTTCTGCCGATTTGCTGAAGGTGAAGTTCAAAGGACGCGGCGGCCACGGCTCAATGCCAGAGGCCTGTGTGGATGCGGCGGTTGTCGCCTCGGCCTTCGTGATGAACGTGCAGGCGATCGTTTCCCGTGAAACTTCTCCGCTGGAGTCAGCGGTAGTGACCATTGGCAAAATGGAAGTCGGCACCCGGTTTAACGTGATTGCCGAAAATGCGGTGCTGGACGGCACGGTGCGCTGCTTTAACGTCGAGGCACGTGAGCGTATCAAGGCGGCGATTGAACGTTACGCAGAGCATACGGCGGCCATTTACGGCGCGACGGCACAGGTGGAATACACTTACGGTACCTTGCCGGTGATCAACGAGGAGCGCAGCGCGTTGCTGGCACAATCGGTGGTGCGTTCGGCCTTTGGTGACGAGGTGCTGTTTGCCGAGAAACCGACGACCGGCGGTGAGGATTTCAGCTTCTTTATTGAAAATATCCCCGGTTGCTTTGCCCTGTTGGGCTGCGGCAACCCGGAGAAAGGCACCGACTGGGCGCACCACCACGGCTGCTTCAATATCGATGAAGACGTGATGGCGACCGGCGCGGAGCTGTATGCGCAGTATGCCTGGAGCTACTTGCAGCAGGATGCGTTTTAAGTTCCATCGCTTTATTTGGCAACATTGAGCGCGGTGATCGACCCCTCACCCCAACCCTCTCCCACAGGGAGAGGGAGCTGTTAGCCCCTGCTCATTTGGAAGTAAAGAGGTCATAACAGCAAACTCGAGCGCCCCTTCGTCCAAGGTGAGTCAGCCGATGCTAATGATGAATCACTACACTTTCACCCGACTCGATCGGTCCCTCTCCTTTTGGGAGTGTACAGACCGGGGGCATCACTGTACTTATCAGTCCTCTGGCCCGCTCATCTCGCCGATAAAGTCCATTCTGTCACTAAGCCAGGTGTTCACAATCGCATCGGCAGCTTTAGCCGCATCGCTGGCCGAGAAATGCTTCTCGGTTTGCAACCAGCCCATGGTCGCCAGACGCGCCGGTTCAATGGCGACAAGCAACTGCTCGCGTTGTTCTTTCGGCCAAACCTTATCATCAGACCAACTGCGGATTAGCTGTGCAGGATCGCCTGTGGCGGGTGTGTTCTGGCTTGGCTTGAGGAAATCCTCGGGGGAGACGGTGGCGCGCAGGCGGAACATGGCCCAATCGGCATAGCTGGCAAAGCGGATGGTACCGGAATTCTCACTGGCCTTGCCAATCATCGGTTCTATTGACTTGGTAAGTTGCAGCCAGGCTGGCCGTTCAAACAGATCGCCCTGCGGTGAGCAAATGGGGGCCTGTGAATCACGAGATGATCCATATAACGCCCCAAAGGCTTCATAAGCCGCTGCGCCCTGCTGCTTGAAGATAAAACAGTGCACATAGGGGCGGCCATCGGCGTTTTCGTAGCCGGCTCGCTCAATGGTCATGCGTAAGAGCGTTAAAACAGCGACATCATGGCCGGTCTTGGGATCGTTTTCGATATCACGTAACACTGACTGGGAGAATGTGTCGTCGTTCATCGCCTTGATCACGCTTTGATGCCTGGTTTCTACCTCTGCATCCGTGACCTTGCTGGCGGGTGCAAACTGATGCAGGTAAATCAGCCAGGCGGAGGCCAGCGCGCCGCGATACTGCTGCAACTGCTGTGCCGCTGCAACCGGGTCTGCCGGAATGCTGGCGATGATGTTATCTAGCGCCGAGGCGGCCTGCTTGGCGGTGTTCTGCAACTGGGCGGCGCGTTGGCTAAATAAATCGCTCAGGCAACTTTCCTGACCGTTGCAGGCATCCCGTTGCTTCAACCAGCTACGTTGCTCGGTGCGTAACGCGTCGGCCTGATCACTTGGAAGGCTTGCCATTGCTAACCGGTAATTTTCGGTCAGTTGGCTGTCGAGGCTGCTCAGGTCTGGGCTATTGCAGATGCTATGCTCGATATCGCTGGTGGCTTTCTCACAATCGAAAGAAGCGGCTTGCACTGCGGTGTTGGCCCCGAACGCCAGGCATAGGCAGAGCAAAAAGCGCGATAAAGGATGGCTGGCCAATGTTGTACCACGGAGCGCTTTAGCGTGTTGAAGCCTGGCGATCATGCTGAGTTCCTTTTGGTTGAGTCTTTAACTTTCCTCCATATTACTTTATTGCATCTATACAATATATTGGGTGTGCTTTTATTATGTTTATGCAATAACTCCATGGTAAGAAAGACAGCGTTAGTAGCTTTTAACAACCAACGCGGCCCCAACTCATCAACCCAGCGCAGCAAACCCCGCGCGGATTTCATCTTCCGGCAAATCGATGCCGATAAACACCATCGTGCTTTTGCACTCTTCTTCTGGCAGCCATTCACGGTCCCAGTCGGCGTTATACAGACGCTGTACGCCCTGGAACAGCAGGCGGCGCGGTTCGTCTTTAATCGACAAAATCCCTTTGTAGCGCAGCAGGTTATCGGCGAACTTCAATAATAAGCCTTCCATCACTTCGGAAATCTGCATCAATTCCAGCGGCTGGTCGTGATACACCACGATTGACTGGATATTATTTTGCGCTTGCGGAATGCGGCGGAAAACGGGGGTCGCCAGGTTGAGCTTATCGTTAAGCACAAAGCCTTCGATATCAAACAGCACGCCGAGATCGACATCACCGTGCGTCACCTTATATACCGGTGCGCGGGCGTTCATCAGTTGCAAACGCTGGATCAGCGCTTCGTTATCCGGTGCCACATCGGTTTTGGTCAGCAGGATGCGATCCGCATAGCCCACCTGGGCCTGCGAGATAGTGAACTGGTTCAACTGTTGATCGGCATGTACCGCATCCACCAGCGTGATAATGCCGTCCAGCAGGAAGCGTTGGCCGATGACTTCGTGCGAGAAGAAGGTCTGGGTGATCGGGCCGGGATCGGCCATGCCGGTGCATTCAATAATCAGCCGGTCGAATTCCAGTTGCCCCTGATCGACACCGTCCAACAGATCCAGCAGCGCATCTGCCAACTCGTTGGATTTATTGCAACAGATACAACCGTTGCTGAGGGTAGTGATGCGGCTGGCGCGGTCGCCAATCAGCGCGTTATCGATCGGCACCTCACCGAATTCGTTCTCGATGACGGCAATCTTGTAACCGTGGTTTTCATTCAGAATGTGGCGCAGCAGGGTGGTTTTGCCCGCGCCCAAAAAGCCCGTCAGGATGGTGACTGCAATGGGTTTCATGCCTGGTCCTTGTACTTACTTAACTAGCAACAGCGCATACCGCCTTTGCCATCGCCACCGTAGCGGGCATCCTGGCGTTCGCGGAAAAATTCTTTATAGGTCATCACCGGTTTGTCCGGATGGTTGTCTTTCATATGCTGGACGTAGGTATCGTAGTCAGGCACGCCCACTAACATGCGTGCAGCCTGCCCGAGATATTTACCCGCCTGGCCGAGGTTTCCGAACATGGGTTTACTCCAAAGAAAAATACCCTACATAACGTATTATCATTATGCAGGGTATCCATCAAATCACCATCAGTGGTGCGACGAAACTTTGACGCCCCCCTCAGGAACCGGCACGTATGGCGTCTCCTGATCGGTACGTTTCGGGTTTTTGTGCGCCGCCATGGCGGTTTTAATACCGAAGAAGATGATGCTGTACACCACCAGCAGGAACAGGATGCTCAAACCGGCGTTGGTGTAGTTGTTCACCACGATATGGTTCATGTTGGCAACCTGCTGTGCGGTCAGTTCAGCACCGCCCTCGGCGATTTTGTCTCTGTAAAGGCTGGCCTGGTAGAAGAAGCCTTCCAGCTGCGGATTGTCGCTGAACAGCTTCAGGCAAATCGCGTAGGTGGTACAGATCAGCAGCCAAACGGCTGGGATCACGGTTACCCAGATGTACTTGGTGCGCTTCATCTTGATCAATACCACGGTGGCCAGGACCAGCGCTACGGCAGCCAGCATCTGGTTGGAGATGCCAAACAGCGGCCACAGGCTCTTAACGCCGCCTAATGGATCGACCACGCCTTGATACAGCAGGTAACCCCACAAGCCAACGCAGCCCGCAGTACCGGCAATACCGGCCACCAGCGAATCGGTTTTCTTCAGGAACGGCACGAAGTTACCCAACAAGTCTTGCAGCATAAAGCGACCGGAACGGGTACCTGCATCCAGAGCGGTCAGGATGAACAATGCTTCGAACAGAATACCGAAGTGATACCAGAAGCCCATGTTCGCGCCAGGGATGACCTGGTGGAACACGTGCGCGATCCCGACTGCCAGAGTTGGTGCGCCACCGGCACGGTTCAGTACCGAAGGTTCGCCGATGTCTTTGGCCGTTTGCAGGATCTGCTCTGGGGTAATCACAAAGCCCCAGGAGCTGACGGTTGCGGCAGCATGTGCGGAAACATCACGCAGTGAGGCCATGATCATCGGTGCATCTTCGGTGCCCAGACGGTGCAGGTCTGGCATGGTGATGCCCAGTGCCGCCGGTGGGGTGTTCATGGCGAAGTACAGGCCAGGCTCGATGATAGAAGCCGCAACCAGCGCCATGATGGCAACGAAGGATTCCATCAGCATGGCACCGTAACCGATAAAGCGGGAGTCCATTTCATTGGCCAGCAGTTTCGGTGTGGTACCTGAAGCGATCAGCGCGTGGAAGCCAGAAACGGCACCACAGGCAATGGTAATAAACAGGAACGGGAACAGGGTGCCTTTCCAGACCGGGCCGGTGCCGTCAACAAACTGCGTAACCGCAGGCATTTTCAGCTCTGGGTTAAGGATCACGATACCGATCGCCAGACCGACGATCACGCCGATTTTCAGGAAGGTGGCCAGATAGTCACGCGGAGCCAGGATCAGCCATACCGGCAGCAGGGCAGAAACGAAGGCATAACCAATCAGCGTATAGGTGATGGTGGTGTCTTTAAAGGTCAGCGCCGGGCCCCAGTATGGGTCGTGGGCAATCACGCCGCCGAACCAGATGGAGGCGATCAACAGCACGATACCAATGATCGACACTTCACCCACCTTGCCAGGACGCAGGAAGCGCATATACACGCCCATAAACAGCGCGATTGGCACGGTGGAACAGACGGTGAACACGCCCCATGGGCTTTCTGCCAGGGCTTTCACCACGATCAGCGCCAGCACCGCCAGGATGATGATCATGATCAGGAAGCAGCCAAACAGCGCGATAGTGCCAGGGATTGGGCCCATTTCCTTTTTGATGATCTCGCCCAATGAGGCGCCGTTACGGCGTGAGGAGATAAACAGCACCATAAAGTCCTGTACCGCCCCTGCCAACACCACGCCGCCTAGCAGCCACAGCGTACCGGGCAGATAACCGACCTGTGCTGCCAGCACTGGGCCAACCAGCGGACCCGCACCTGCGATCGCCGCAAAGTGGTGGCCGAACAGCACGTTTTTATTGGTAGGGACGTAGTTAAGACCGTCGTTGTTCACCACCGCCGGTGTGGCGCGGGTGGCGTCCAACTGCATCACCTTGGTGGCGATGTAGAGGCTGTAGTAACGATAAGCCACCAGGTAGACCGCTACCGAAGCAACGATGATCCACAGTGCACTAATGCTTTCGCCACGGCGCAATGCGATGACACCCAGGCAGGAAGCCCCGAGTATCCCCAGCAGCATCCATGGGAGGTGTTTTAAAATCCCCTCGCGTTTCATGAGGTATCCTTTTCCTATCTGCAAAAATTGAGTGATAAATCCGATTCTTAAATGTCGGACATTTAGCTGTAGCGTCTTCCCCTGGTAAGGGTCAGGTTTAGGAACAGCTCATCATTGCCAGGCTGGATAGGGAAAGACATCTGAATTTCAGCCAGCGGTTTTATACGCTGGTGAACGGTTGGATTGGCGGGGTGAGTGGTTCAGGCGGAAGTGCGAGTGGCGAAGGAGATCAGGTTTTGCTCCGTTTGGGTACTCGCCAACTGCTGCCCCATCCAAGGGCTGAAGGCCCAGGGGGTTGCCGTTACCGCAGAGATCAAAGCGGATAAATCAACCCAGTGGAAGTCCATCACTTCATCTGCTCTGGCTGCAACGGCACCGGTAGCCAATGCCGCATAAACCGGGCAGATTTCGTTTTCCATAATGCCGGAGGCGTCTGTCTCGCAGTAGCGAAAATCGGAGTCGATGGCGGTGATCTGTTCCACGTTCAGGCCCACTTCATACAAACAGCGTTGCTCAATGGCGTGTTCGGTGCTCTCTTGCCACTGCGGATGGCCACACACCGAGTTGGTCCAAACGCCGGGCCAGGCTTTTTTGCTCAGCGCTCGGCGGGTGATCAACAACTCGCCGTGCGGGTTGAAGATCCAGGAAGAGAAAGCCAGATGCAGGGGCGTTTGTCGCTGGTGGGCCGCATATTTTTCCATCACGCCGGTGGGTTGACCTTGTTCATCAAGTAAAACGACATGCTGCTGGGTCATGAAGATTCCAATTTATTCGCGATGTACGACTATTACTATAACACCCGTCTCTCAATGTGGGGGGCACATCATGCTGTGCCCATGCACCTTCTATTTTCGTACCTCTTCCCAACTCAAACCAAAGCGCGCCAGGTACTTACGCAGCCGGTCGGCATCGTTGGGCTGCTTTTTCTGCTGGCGCGAGACGGCAAACAGTTGTCTACCCGCTTCGGAAAGTGACGTGGAAGCTCGGCACACTTTAAGCACCGTCTCCAACTGGCTTTGCTCAAACAAATCGATATCGGTCAGCTCGACAGGTAATTGTGCAGTGGTATTCCCATGCCAATGGGATTTTAGCCGGGCGATTTCATCATCGACCAACGGCTGGTTGATGCGCCCCTGCTCCGCCAACGTGGCCATGCGGGCGATGGAAGATCCCAGTTCGCGGAAGTTGCCGCGCCAGACCGCCTGCGGGGAACGAGCAAAAGCCAGATAACGCTGTCTGGCGTCTTTGTCGAAACGGACCTGCGTCTGGTTGCTGCGGGCAAAGCGTTGTAATTCGTAATCGATGTTCGGCTCGATATCCTCGCGGCGCTCAGCCAGGCCGGGCAGCGGGAAGGTCCACATATTGATACGGGCGTATAAATCCTCACGGAAGCGGCCTTGGGCTATCCAGTCGCGCATATCGCGGTGGGTACCGGCAATCAGCTGGAAGTCGCTGCTGGCTTCTTTATCGGCACCAAAGGGGAAGAAGGTTTTTTCCTCGATCGCTTTCAGCAACATCGCCTGTTCGTCTAACCCCAGTTCGGCAATTTCATCCAGGAACAACACGCCGCCGTCCGCTTCACGCAGCAGGCCAGCCCGTGCCTGCAATGCGCCAGTGAACGCCCCTTTTACATGGCCGAACAGGGTCGACATGGCGTTATCGCCGCGCAGGGTGGCACAGTTCACCGCGACAAAACGGCCTTTCACCAGATGGCGCGAATGCCGGAGTTGGTAGATACGCTCCGCCAAAAAGGATTTCCCGGCTCCGGTGGGGCCGGTGAGCAACATGGGCGCATTGGAGCGCAGGGCCACCCGTTCAATCTGGTCGATCAGCGTGTTAAAGGTGGCGTTGCGCGTTTCAATACCGGCTTTGAGGAACGACACCGAACGCTGTTGCTCATGCAGAAAACGGCTGGTGAGGGCGGTATAGCGGCTGAGATCCAGATCGATCACCGAGTAGATCCCTTGGGGGGATGGGCGATCTGATTTGTCACCGGGGGCGGTTTGCAGCAATTGAGCAGGCAGGTATCGTGCCTCGGTCAGCAGGAACCAGCAGATCTGTACCACGTGGGTGCCGGTGGTGATATGCACCAGATAGTCTTCGTTCTCGGTATCAAACGGATAGCGGCTGGCGAAATCCAGAAAGGCGCTGTACACCTCTTCCAAATCCCAGGGATCCTTAAGTGCCACTTCCTGTAATACCACCTGAGTGGTGGGCGAAACTGCCACGATATCTTCCGCCACCTGCTGCGCCATGCCTTTATCGCGCGGTTGATGCAGCAGCTCCAGGCGATCAATCGGCAAGTTGGGCTGCTGACACAACCCCACCGTTGGCCGCCATTTGCTCCAGCGGTTTTCCCGTTTGCCACGTTTATCCAGCGTGGTGCCCAGCACTCCGATCACGACTGTGCGTTTCATATTATCCCTTGCGATAAAATACTATCCTGCAAGATAAAATACCGGCTTGTTGGCATCATCGCCAGTCTTCTTTGATTAATTATTTATTGGTTAAATATCAATATATTGTGATTTTAATGAGCGTTTTTGACTGAGTTGGCACGCCTTTCGCTATATCTACCACGTCAATAGATAAAGGATGACTAAAAAATGACTTACACAAAAAACAATAACTATGAATTGATGGCACCGGTTAACAGCGCACCGATCAAAATGTGGACACAGGGCGTGCCCGTAGAGCCAGAAGCGCGTGAGCAGTTGCTGAATACGGCCAAAATGCCGTTTATTTTTAAACATTTGGCGGTGATGCCGGATGTGCATTTGGGAAAGGGTTCCACCATTGGTAGCGTGATCCCTACCCGTGGCGCGATTATTCCGGCGGCCGTTGGCGTGGATATTGGTTGCGGCATGATTGCGGTGCGTACTTCGCTGGTGGCATCCGATCTGCCGGATAGCCTGGCGGGACTGCGTAGCGCCATCGAACAGGCGGTACCGCATGGGCGTAGCTCAACCCGTTCGAAAAGAGATAAAGGAAGTTGGACCACTCCGCCGCAAACGGTTGATCGCCACTGGGCCGAACTGGCCCCGCGCTTTAATCGCCTGATCGATAAATACCCGCGGTTGCGTAACACCAACAACTACCAGCATCTGGGAACGTTGGGAACGGGTAACCACTTTATCGAGGTTTGCCTGGATGAAACGCAGCAGGTGTGGGTAATGCTGCATAGCGGTTCCCGCGGCGTGGGGAATGCCATCGGCTCATTGTTTATTGCGTTGGCGCAGCAGGATATGCAACAGCATATCGCTAACCTGCCGGATCGTAACCTGGCCTATTTCGAGGAAGGCAGCCAGCATTTTGACGATTACATGGAAGCTGTGGGTTGGGCGCAGGATTTTGCCCGTCATAACCGGGAAGTGATGATGGAGCACGTGCTGGCGGCGCTGTCGCGTATCGTGACTAAACCGTTCACCACCCAGCAAGAGGCCGTGAACTGCCACCATAACTATGTGCAACGTGAGACGCACTTTGGTGAGCCGGTGTTGGTGACGCGTAAAGGGGCCGTGTCTGCGCAGAAAGGGCAGATGGGGATCATCCCCGGTTCAATGGGGGCGAAAAGCTTCATCGTGCGCGGATTGGGTAACGAGGAGAGCTTCTGCTCTTGCAGCCATGGCGCAGGCCGCACCATGAGCCGTACGGCGGCGAAAAAACGCTTCACCGTGGCCGACCAGATCCGGGCTACCGAACATGTGGAATGCCGTAAGGACAGTGAGGTGATCGATGAGATCCCAATGGCTTATAAAGATATCGATGCGGTGATGGCGGCACAGTCTTCACTGGTTGAAATTGTCCATACCCTGCGGCAGGTGGTATGCGTAAAAGGATAATGTGATGGAACAGCAATTAAACGGCGTGGACAGCGCCATGCGGGAAAGAGTCCGGCAAGTGTTGGGTGAGGTAGAAAAACGTTACGACGTGCGGGTGCTTTATGCCTGCGAGTCTGGGAGTCGCGGCTGGGGCTTTGCCTCGCCGGACAGCGATTACGACGTGCGCTTTTTGTATGTCCACCCGCCACAGTGGTATTTACGGGTGGAGCCACACCGGGATGTGATCGAGCTACCAATCGATCATGAGCTGGATGTTTGTGGCTGGGAATGGCGTAAGGCGCTCGGCTTGCTCAAGCGGGCTAACCCGACGCTGATCGAGTGGCTGGATTCACCAGTGGTGTATCAGGAAGCACCTGAGAGCGTCGCGGCGTTACGAGATGTCGTGCCGGAGTGGTTCTCCGCGCAGCGGGCGCGTTGGCACTATCTGTCGATGGCCAGGAAAAACTTCCGTGGCTATTTGCAGGGTGAGCAGGTACGGCTGAAGAAATACTTCTACGTGCTGCGTCCGCTACTGGCCGTGCGCTGGATAGAAGCGGGTAAGGGCGTGCCACCGATGCGTTTTGATCAACTGTTGGCTGGCACGGTGGAGGATCCGCTGTTGTTGGCGGAAATCCATGAATTACTGGCGGCGAAACGGCGCGCAGGCGAGGCAGAGTACGGCCCACGTAGGGAAAGGATCCATGCGTTTATCGCACAGGAGCTGACGGCGGATGCCCGGCAGGAAGCCTTGCCCGACAGCCCGGCCCGCAGCGACCAATCGCTGGATGAACTGCTTTATCGCACGGTGATGGTGTAATCAACCGGGGAGAAGGAAAGCTCCCCGGTTATGCCATGGTTAGTCGGGGCCACATAGCCCCGAGCGTAGGGGCGTAGCAGGTTGCGCCTGTGTAACCTTTCAGTTTTTAGCGATAAAAATGTTTTGCCGATGATAGGCCAACTGGCTGGCATCCGGAGGAAAATCTACCGGTTGCCTCAGCCTGCGACCTTCATATTTGGCAAAGTTCTCTTCGCTGATGGTGCTTTTCAGTTGTTTAAGGCGCGGTGAAAGCACCAGCTCAAGGTGTTCATTAAAGGTAATTAACCCGCGATCGAACGCTTTATCATGCAGGTTGGATAGACATAAGCCGTTGCTGGGGTTGAGCTGATGTTCAACGGCATGCTTCCACGGGCGGATATGGCTGGCAACCAGCAACATCGGCTCTTCGAGTTCGGTCAGGCAACAGCGATTCTCATAAGCATCCAGCACCCGCTTGCGGAACAGTTGCTGGCCAACACGTGCATTGACGATAGTGGTTCTTTCTCTGCCACTGAAGTCTTCCATGCCGCTGTCATGCAAGGCCGTAACCGGTGGTTTCAGCTGTGTCATCACCAATTCGCACTGCTGTTCAAAGGTTTCATTGTCGAGACTCATTTCCTGCCACAGCGCTCGATCCGCTTTGGAGGCTCCCGTCAGCCCACGCCGGCCAGAGTTAACGATAAACGGATCCAGACTGGCGATATTCACCAGTTTCATAGCCAATGCGGCAGGTGTACGGCCAATTAAACCGGCGTAATGGATAATATCGGGGTTGTTGGCGTGTAATTTACCAAAGGGGATTTGGCTGTATAGCGTAAAAGCTACCAGCAACTGTTCCCTTGTCCAGAGATTTACGGCAGCCATCAGGGCCTCGTCGTGGCATTACTTAATTATGTTAGTTGAGCCACTTACTATGCCAGGCACATCGGTAATTGCCTACTTTCATTGATAACATGCAGCGCCCCTACGTGGCGAGCTGGTGAATAAATGTCTGTAGTCTCGGGAGTCCGCGGATTTTGACAGGGATTAACGGCGTCCAGGATGACCTTTTCCATGATCCTTCCCATATCCGTGTTTATCTCCGCTCTTGTGGTCACCTCTATCGCCATGCTCCTTACGGGAGGGCCCTTTATGACCCTTATCGTCGTCACCATCGCTTAGCAGTGCCAATGCAACCAGTGCACCTAGCCCTACCACCACACCGGCGATCGCGACATCATCACCCGTCATATTGGCACAGCCAACCGTCGACAAACACAGCAAACCAATCAGCGGGTTTCTCAAAGACTTAACCATGATCATTGATCCTTTTTACGGTCAGTTAGGCTATCCATTCAAACTACCGATACCGTAGGACATCGCGATCGCTGGCTCAAGATAAGCTCAGGTAAATTAAGTGATAAGCTTCGTCAAGGAGCTTGACGTGGGTTTACATTGAACAGGGGGCAAGCTCGGAAGTGTGGTCAAGTGCAGCAGCTAATATGTGGCAAGTTAAATCCCCCCTCCTCTTGGAAGAGGATGAGGGGAAAACGTAATGGTTTGAATCGGCGATCAAAAACGCCAAATAAAGCCAGCGTTCACGCGGTTATCCTGATGGTTCTGCGAGACCAGGCCACCATAGCCTAGCGTCAGCGTAGCATCTTTGCTCACGGCAACTTCCGCGCTGGCTTTTACCACCGCGCCATCACGCGAGACCGGCACGCTGTCGGCCACAAACGCTGAGCTGCTGCCACTGAACATCAGCCCGGTGCCACGATCTAAATCGCCATACTGGTGCTGCCAGCCCAATTCACCGCGCAGCGTGACAGCCTGCACCTGAGTATCGGCACGTAGCCCCAGCGTTGAGACTGTGGCATCCGTGTGTTGTTTGTCACCCTGCAGTGCCGCAGCACCGCCATCTTCGTTGATGCCGTTATTCTGGAAGTTGATATAAGCCAGGTTGGCGAAAGGCTCGAGGTTAACCTCTGCTGTCTTCAGGCTGTAGCCCGCTTCGGCAAACACTTGTTGGCTACGCGCGCTGTACTTGGCGGTCGGGCTATCCGACTGCGCCCCGTAATTGACGTTGCGCGAGGTATCAATACGATGCCATGTATAGGTACTGCCCGCACGCAGAGCCAGATCGCCGAGCTGTTTACCCCCGTACACGCCTAAATGATAGTTATCACTGTTCGCGCTAGAGCCATAACCTCCATCCAGTGAGGTGCGGGTATAACCGGTCGAAATGCCCAGTTGCCACTCTTCGGCATAGGTTGAATCCAACCCCATCAAGATCCCGTAGGTAGAGGCCTGATAGCCTGTGGTATTGGCGTCCCCAGAGGCGTGATCCCATGCACCCAGGAATTGTGCCCACGCACCCCCTTCGTTCACCTTGATGTCTGGTGAACGAGTCAACCCTTCACTCTGGCGTAGACGGTCGTTCAACGCATCGCGCAGGTAGCGGCTGTCATTCATCTGGGCCGAAGCGATGTCGGCATGAATTTGTCCAGACAACTGACGATAGGCCTGCCGTGCCTCCCAAGGTGTGCTGCTGGTCAGAATACTTTCGTAGACCGGGTTACCGGCGCCCAAGGTATCCGCCGCCATCGCTAACGCCCGCTCGTTAGGCGTTTGTGCCACATCGGCGAAAGCGGTGGCGTTGCGGCCCACGTTCAACGTGAGCTGCGTAGGCTGATAACTGAGTGTGGTGCCCAGAAACAGATAGTCGGGCTGCACATTGTCAAACTGGCCGCTGACACCCTGTTGAGCCGTCAGAATGTGGTACTGCTTGCCTAACAAGCTGTGCGCTTCGCTTTGGCTAAGCAGGTTGCCGCTGTTTTCCAGAGAGACCGTCACATCTCCACCATTCAAGATGGCGGATCCGCTACTTTGGATAACATCGCTGCGTCCATCGGCGGCAATTTCTACCGCATAGGTTGAGCCCGATGCAAAGGTGACATCATGCGCCACCTGCAAGGTGCCAATCGAGTTGCCTGGCGCGATAACGGCACCGGACTGCGCGGTCAATGCTCCCACGGTACCGGAACCCCCCAGTAACGCACCATTCTCGACGGTGACGGAGGAATGCCCATGATCGCCATTGACGATCAGCGCACCTCCGGCCACCGTCGTGGTGCCGGAGAAACTGTTGTTGCCTGTCAGCTCAAGGATCCCTGAACCGCTTTTGACAAAGCTGCCGTTGCCAGCAATATCATTGCCCCAGGTGTCGTAGGCGTTGAAACCGCCTTGGCTGGCGTCCATGGTGACTGACACGTTGCCATTAAAGGCTCCATATCCGTCGGCTGCCGCATAGAGATTGAGCCGTGCCCAACCTGAACCGTTGTCGAGCGTATGGCCGGATTCGATCTCCGTGGTGGCGAGAACATCACGACGTTGCTCGGCGGTCAGGTAAGGAAAACGGCTGGCTAACAGCACTTCTGCCCCAACAGGTACCACCGGAGCCAGATCGGTTGGGCCTACTGGCGTGAGGCCGTAGGTCATGCGGTAGAGATAGTCGGCCTTGTTTTGCGCGGCTGCTGCCTGGCGTTCTGCTCTGTCGGCTGTGGAACATTGGGCAATCGTGCTTTGGCAGCCTTGTTCCAGCAATGTACGGAGATCCGTCTGTGCGGCCGAGATCAACCCTTGGAAATCAGTGGTGGTGGTCATCGGCGAGCCCAGCATGCTCGAAATGTTTTGCCCCAGATAGTCAGGATTGTTGTTAAGCATCTGTGCCAGGGCATAGGTTGTCATGATGCGTGCGCCGATGACATCCAGCGCATAGTGCACGCCCAGGGTGATGCGGCTGTTACCGTATTGCGAGCCACGCAACAGAAATTCCTGGAAGCGTTCAGGCACCATCTCGGCAAACAGCAGTGTGCTGGCGAAACCAAAAGCCGAGTGGCCGCTAGGGAAGGAGGCGTTCCCCTTGACGGTCGGCAGAATGGCTACCGCTGAATTGGTCTCAACCCCGAAGAAATCGGGCGCACTGAAACTTTCTATTCTGTCTGGTGCAACCTGCACAGGGCGTGAGTTGCCGACGGTATTGCGATTTTCGTTCAATGGCTGATAAGCCAGATCGTAAACGTTATAGACACCGCCCGCAGGCAGACTGATGCCGGTGGCTGGTAGTGCCGGGTTGCCGTTGGCGCTGCCATTGGCGTAATAATTTTTGGCGAAGCTGGAATCCGCTTGGATCAGCGCATTGACCTGCGTGAATAGAGCTTCAAAATTTTTGGAGAAGGTCGTTGCCGAGTAAGTGGCGGCGTTGATGCTGTTATGCGCGGAGAAAATTTCATTCATTTTCGGTCCGAGCGCATTGGCCACCAGTAGGCCGTTACTCATCGAGCCGATCAGTGCCGCGATAGTATTGTCGGAGATGGCTCTGGCACGCTGAGCATCGGAAGCCTGATTGTTGATGGCGACAGAGGTGCTGAGGTTGTCGGCCAAGGCATGGCGCCCAGCCTCGCTGTTGTTAAGTTGACTGAATCCAGAGATTAGCCCGGTTGCTTTGAGGGTCCTGGTCTCTGCCGCGCAGGCAGGATCCAGCGAAAGTAACACGGCCATGGCCAGTGCAGATACTGCTGTTTTTTTTAGCATTTTCGATCATCCCTAATAACCTTGTAAATTGGCAAGGCAATTAAGTAACAGCTTTTGATGACGTTTTTATTAACGAACAGAGAAGTAATTGGCCAGAAAATGCTCAGGCAGAAGGGGGATAGCGCTGCCCCCTTTATTTGGCGGGGGACAGCGCTTGGGCAGATTATTTCAAGGCAATGCGGATCACGTCATCCGGATCGGTCGCTTCTTTTTCACGGCTTGAAGCCTGTTTCACGCTCACGTACAGCGTCTTACCATCTGGTGACAGTGCCAGGCTGTTTGGATGCGTTGGCGTCTTGATAGTTTCCAACAGCTTGTAGCTCTTGGCATCAATCACGCTCACGGTGCCTTCTTTGCGATGAGTGACGTAGACTTCATTGCGCGCTGGGTTAAACAGCACGGCCAGGGATTCCGGCACGTCGATCTTCTGCAGAATGTTGCCGTTGTTGGTATCAACAACCAGCACCTGTGGCTGTTTGGAGTCGGTAATAAACGCACGATGGTTTGCCGGATCCAGGCTGATATTCAGGAAGAAGTGTTCCTTAGACTCATCCAGCTTCTTACGTGACAGCACCTTGTTGGTTTTGGTATCGATGGTCACCAACTCGCCATCGGCATTGGTCACATACAGGCGGCTTGCCGCTGCATCCAGCGCCAGGCCGGTGCCGTATTTACCGGTTTCGGTGATGGTGGTGCGCAGGGTCAGATCCTTGCCATCCACAACCCAAACCACGCTAGACTCGCCCAGGCCGGTGATATAGACGGTGTCTGTGGTCGCGTCTGCCACCAGCTCACGTGGGGCCAATGGTTTTACGGTATCGGAGCGTTTACGCGCGTCCAGCACCAGGCGGCCTTTCACTTCGCCGGTTTTACCGTCGATAGCGGTCAGTGAGTTGTTGGTGGTGTTACCAAAATACAGGGTATCGGTTTTGGTATTGATGGCGGCACCGAACGGTTTGATATCGTTATGAATGATCTGCGTGATATCCAGCGTTTGTGGATCGAGGCGATAGACGATGCCGCCCTTATCCAGCTTGCGGCTCTGTGAAGTTGCCAGATACAGCGCATTCTCGCCCTGGCTGTACACCATCTCGTAGGCGCCTTTACCTACCGGCTTACGCAGCAGTTCCGTTTCTGTCTGTGCCAGCACAGAGGTGGAAAACATCAGGCTGCTGAGAAGCAACAGAGGGTAAACCGCACGTCCGCCAAACTTACGGCTGGTGGTCATCATAGCGTTCATAAAAGCTCCATTTCATCAAAATACAGGTCACCACCGGGCTGCTGCTCGGCGGCTAAATCGGGCTCAACATTGAATCGAAAGCAAAATCTGGCCGGTCACGTCATCGCATGCGGCTCACTATGTTTGTGAATGATAATCATTATTCTTACGGAAGGGGAGCACTTTTGTTGCTTGGGGCGATAACTGTCACGTTTAGGGAAATCAGAGAGAGGAGAATATCCGGCCAGTGTCTACTCTTCGGTCAGGATCAGGCCCAGACGCTCGGCGGTCTTTTGGATAATTTGGCCAATGGTTTTATGGCTGAGGAGACGGCTTGAGGGTTCGGCTATCGAGAGTTCACTATCCATCACCCGTTGGCCGCCAAACAGGACCAAGGCAAAATGGTCGTCATCTCTTTTTGAGTACCACTTCAATCCGTCAACGTTATGATGCTGTTGATAAATAGCCTGCGACCAGGCTCGGGTTTGTGAGTATTCGAGCTGGGTACTGCCGATCAATTCGTCACGATCGATGCCCATATAGATGCAGTCCTGTGCTCGGCAACTGACGACGTTAAGATCCCGTTCTAGTTGCAACTGGATGTAGTGCATATTGGTAAATGGGCGTAAGTCGAAAAATTCGGTTTCCCCGGTGGCAACCACATCGTGAAAAACCGATTCCGCGATTGCGGCTTCGCAACTGCTGGCCAGATACATGGTGGGGATCAGATCCAAAGCCGCATCCCTGATAGGGCTGAAGCGGGCTCCATACTCATGGGGAAGCAATATTCTGCCGGGATAAAACTGTCACCAGGGTACTGCGCATCATGGCAGCGATGCAACACCGTGCCTTTGGGGATGACTTCGATTCTTACCCGCAGAGTCTTGCCAGGGGCAGCAATCTTGCGGCCAAGAAAAACGGGTGAACCAAAATCTTCCTTTTTTGGCTCACCCTTCTGTTTAACTTTGTTCTGCTCCATCGACGATCCTTTTCGCTTCATATTCCGCCGCCGCAATCACATTGGCCGGATATGACTGCAACATCTCCATGGGGCGGCGGCCAGCCAGCAGGGTGTTTGAAGTCGCGAACCACTGAGCAAGCCCCCAGCCGTGTTTCAGGTTTTTAAAGCTGGCGAGTAACACTGCCATAACGGGAAGAGGGCGATAGTTATCATCCAGCGCATAGCGGGGAAAGAGTTGTGTTGCCCCTTTCTTCAATGAAAATATGCGGTTATGGCTTTTCCATTTGCTTGGCTGGGCCGAGGGATTCTCGGTAGCAAAGCCTGCCAGGTGGGAAATCTGCTCCGCCGTGAGCCATTCGCTGGCCGCCAGGATATGCTCACGCCCGCGCTCCAC
This sequence comes from Serratia sp. K1WW1, assembly GCF_055790865.1. Lineage (NCBI taxonomy): Bacteria > Pseudomonadati > Pseudomonadota > Gammaproteobacteria > Enterobacterales > Yersiniaceae > Serratia > Serratia sp. K1WW1. The sequence continues at coordinate 5,220,740 of NZ_CM147697.1, read as the reverse complement.
CTTGGAAATATCAACCAGCCCGCTGTGGTTGACGGGCTCTTGCGTATCCCGCGGAAGAATTATCCGGGCAGTATCATCCGGATTGATTTGTTGCTCCAGGCTATGAAACATGGCTTCAAAACGTGTTTCATCGATGTGGCAAATGTCGCCATTATCGTTTTCAGCTTCTCTAACCTGGCGGAGAGTTTGCAACATGATTTTCAGGTGTTCTTCGACCACGCCGAGAGACGTTGAGTTGTCTATATCAACTTTCAGCTGAAAGAAAGGCTTCTGCGCCTTCATTTTCCTTTTACTGATGACCATCTGCAGCCCATCTTCCCTGATCCTTAGGCCATCTCTGTTGATGTCGATTTCTCGGGCCAGCATTCTCTTCTCCCGTTAGCTAAAGCTAACCGTTTTAACCATTCTAACCAAACTATCCTCAGTTATAGCAGGTTGTGTGAGAATTGACCAGAACAGATGCAGGTAACATGTTCAGCCGAAGAGCGGGCTCACAGCCTTATCGCACCAGCAAGCGACTGGTCTGCAGCAGCTTTTTCGGCAAGATAACGTGCTGGGGGCTTACCAACTGCTTTACGGAACATGGTGACAAAGCCACTGGCACTCTCGTAGCCGAGATCTAACGCCACGGTCTGGACGCTTTCACCTTGGGTTAAGCGTTGCAGAGCAAGCATCACATGTAACTGCCGCCGCCAGTGGCCAAAGCTCATGCCCATCTGTTGTTGCAGCGTACGGCTGAGTGAACGTTCGCTCATGCCAATGCGTTGCGCCCACTGGCCCAGAGTGGATTTATCGGCCGGGTTGGCCAGCAGTTGTTCGGTCAATTGGCGGATGCGGGCATCATTGGACACCGGCAGGTGCAGGTTCTCCAGTGGCGCGGCGGCCAGTTGATCCAACAAAACCTGCGCAATGCGGCCTTCCGGGCCCTCTTCCGGGTAGAGAATATCGAACTGGCTGGCCTGCAACAGCAGCTCTCGCAGCAAAGGGGATACCGTCAAGGTGCAGCAGTTTTGCGGCAAACCAGGGATGGCGTCCTGCTCAACGAACAGGCAATAGCATTCACTTTGGCTGGTGGCCCGCGCGTTGTGGCTGACGTTACTGGGCATCCATAGCGCGCACTGTGGCGGCACCAGCCACAGGCCATTTTCCACTTCGCAGCGGATCATGCCACGCACCGTGTAAATCAATTGCGCCTTGCGGTGGCGATGATGGGTGCATTCCCAGTCTTTCTGCACGCTTGATGCCTGAACCGCGAAGATGGCGCGTGGCACGTTATCGATATCGGGTCTGGGATCCTGGCAGGTGGCTTTCATGAGAATAATTATCATATTGGCGTGTTTGAGCAATATTATGTCTTGATTGTGCAATGTGGTCTAGGGCCAACGTCGATAGAGTAAGCGCCACTGGCGTGTTTTGTGGTAACACGCTCATGACCGACAACGCGGAGGAGAGGCCATGCACCAGGAAAATGTCATCAGTCAACTTCTGGCCTGGATTGAGCAAAGCCTGGATCAGCCCTTGACGGTGGCTAGCATTGCGGCCAAATCTGGCTATTCCAAATGGCACCTGCAACGGATGTTTAAACACTTCACCGGCGAAATGTTGGGGACCTATGTCCGGCGCAGAAGGCTGACGGCGGCGGCACGTGAGCTGCGCCTGACCAGCACCACGGTTGCCTGTATTGCAGATAAATACCAGTTTGATTCCCAGCAGACCTTCACCCGGAGTTTTAAAAAACAGTTTGGTGTGCCGCCGGCGGCCTATCGCCGCAATCTGGACTGGCCTGGTGAGGGTTTGCAACCGCCGTTGCTTATGACCAGCGAGCCAACGCCAGAGGTAGAGATTATTGTGCTGTCTCCGATGAAATCAGGGGGGCGCATGCAACAGGGTAGCTATACGCAGGGACAAGTGGGGACTCGCAACAGCCGCTGCTCCAGCAGGGATTACCAACTATCGCGTATGGCCTGAAAGCCGACACCAGGTATCGTCAGCAGAGAGTGTCAACAGTGGCGATCGGCTGTGAATATCTGATCCCGATCCGCCGTGGCGAAGAGGGCAATGGGCTACGCTAGGGCAGGAATTTACCAAAAGGACACTATTCCCTACATCCGGCTACAAAAAAGTGAGGTATCGGCGCGAGTAATGTTTCCATCTTGGCGGCAAGTGCACATATAATGCGCATCCGGTCAAACCAGGCCGGGCAGAACACATACCATTTTTAGCCAGTGCGGCCACCACTTTACTACGAAGATGAAAATGAGCATTCGCGCGTTATTAACCCTGTTTACCGCTCTGGTTGCATTCAGCCAGGCTGCCTTCGCCGTTGTATACCCTTTGCCCGCCAAAGACAGCCGTCTGGTTGGGGAAAATATTCAGATCACCGTGCCTGCAGACAGTAAACTGCCGCTGGAGAGCTTTGCGGCTCAATACCAGATGGGCTTGAGCAACATGCTGGAGGCTAACCCTGGTGTTGACCCGTTCCTGCCGCTGCCAGGTAGCACGCTGACCATCCCACAGCAGTTGATCCTGCCAGACGCCCCGCGTGAAGGCATCATCATCAACAGCGCAGAAATGCGTCTGTACTACTACCCGAAAGGCACCAAGACCGTAGTGGTGCTGCCGATTGGCATCGGCCAACTGGGTAAAGATACGCCGCTGGACTGGGTCACTACAGTACAGCGTAAGAAGGCTGGCCCAACCTGGACGCCAACCGCTAAAATGCGCGAAGAGTACGCCGCCGATGGTGAAATCCTGCCAGCCGTATTCCCGGCAGGTCCGGATAACCCGATGGGTCTGTACGCGCTCTATGTTGGCCGTCTGTATGCGGTCCATGGCACCAACGCCAACTTCGGTATCGGCCTGCGCGTGAGCCACGGCTGTGTGCGTCTGCGTGCTGACGACATCAAATACCTGTTCGACAGCGTGCCAGTAGGTACTCGCGTGCAGTTCATCAACGAGCCGGTGAAGGTTTCTGTAGAGCCAGACGGTTCTCGTTACCTGGAAGTGCACAACCCGCTGTCTGCCAACGAAGATGAGCTGAAGTCGAAAGAACCAGTGCCAATCACCATCACCGCGCCGGTTGGCAAAGTGCTGATGGATCCAGCCGTTGACCAGAGCGTTGTGGACGCGGCCATCAAGGCACGTTCCGGTATGCCGGTTAAAGTGAACTGATTTGGGCTTTTGCTGTGAAAAAGACGCTCTAGGGCGTCTTTTTTTATGGAATTTAGATGGAGAGTAGATCGTTAACAATTGTGGGGTGGCGCTCAATCATCAGCAAGATTTTGAGTGAAGAGCCGGAAGGTATTCGGCGATTTTGTTCCCAACTTTGCACCAGAGAAGGACTAACTCCAACCGCCTGTGCAAACTCTTCCTGCTTCATGCCGCTGGCTTCGCGTAGTGATTTCACATTGGGGATATGATGGCGATGGACGCGAGCAGGCTGCATTTCGCCTTTTTCAATCGCGACCATCTGTTCCATGCTTTCGACCAGATCGTTAAAAAGTTCTTTGTCCACTGTGCAACCTCTAAGTAAGTGCTATACCTTGTGCGGCACCGTTTAATTCAGTTTATCCGTTAACGCTTTAAGTATCGCTTTCTCGGATTCGGTTAAGTCGTCTTTGGCGTTTTTAGGATAAACAATCAGCAGGTAAAGCTTGCCGCTGCGGGTGATAACGTAATAGATAACTCTTACACCACCTTGTTTCCCCATGCCTGGACGGTTCCATCGGATTTTTTACAACCGCTTGTTTTAATTATAGTATCGCCGTCTGAGTGATATTTTAACAGGTGGGTTTGTCGTTCACGAAAGCTATCATCGTCTAATAGGGTTTCGCGTTGCCTGCTAAAAACTGGGGTTTCGATGAACTCAAAGTATTCCATTACGACGCCTCCATATCATTCACAATACTCGTACATAGTACGACAATCAAGTTCTGATGGTTTATTGTACAGAAAAATTGCACCGACGCCTGCGGCAATCTCAGTTTGACAATATTGTGGAGTTTGTAGGGGGGACGTACGGGCCCCCAGTGAGTTTGGTGGGGAATGTCTGCAGTTTCAGAAGACGCCTGCGGGCGTCTCAGATTGATGACTAACCCCACTTTTTCAGGTGGGGTTAGTCTTTCTTAGCGACCGCAGGTCGCGATCGCGATATTTTTCCATAACCCCATCATTTGACCTTTCCTCTCCCCTATCGGGTTCTTCTCGGCTTCCAGGGACGCTTTTAACCAGGCATAAAGGTGATAAAGAAGCGCCAGCAGCGCCATCTTCTTCATATTCTGCGCCGTGGCCGCTAGCAGGCACTGCATCTGCACTTTCGACAGACCACGGAACCGCGCATATCGATGTCCATGGTGTTGTTTCGCATCCGCGAAGCTTCTTTCCACCGTTTCCTTGCGCCGCGCATACACCTTTTTGCCCCATTTCGTCAGTCGCAACCTGTTGGCCTCCTCTTTCGAGGCTTCCCATACGTGCCGCGTTATCGTTTTCTGTGCCTTGCTGTTCTGCGTGCATTGCCCTCTCTGCTCGCACCGCTGGCACACTGCCGGGGCTGAACGGTAATGCCGATAGCCGTTGCGGTCCGTTGTGCTGTATATCAGGAGTTCCTCCGCCGGACACACATACACATCACGCGCCTCGTCATACCTGAAGTGCTTTTTCTGGAAGTCATTCAGGCCTTTGTGTGGCCTGCGATAGCCCGGCACCAACGCGATATCCATCTCCTGCGTCAGATGGCACACCGCCGAGGTAAAATAGCCCGCATCCACACCCACGGCGACCGTATCAAGGTTGAACCGCTCCACCTGCCGTGCCAGCCTGCCGATGAACGGCTGGCTATCGTGCACATTGCCCGGCGTGACATGGGTATCCATGATGATGCCGTGCTTGCCGTCCACCGTGCGGTGGTCCAGATAGAAGAAGCCCTTTGGCTTGTTGTCCCGGTGCATAAAGCCGCTTTCCGGGTCGGTGATGCTGACTTTGGTGTTTTTAACGGCGTCGTTTTTGGTTGTTTTTCTTGCGGCGGGCAGCGGCTTTTTTTCGCGTTTCTTCCTGTCGGCCTCCACGGCGTAATTCAACTGTGTGAAGTATTCACTGACCCCTTCAGGGCGCAGTTCATTCACGGCCTTGCGTGGGTTGGCATCGGCTTTCAGGTGGGTACTGTCGGTGTAAAGTACGCGCCCGTTGGCCATGCCCTGACCCAGAGCCTGTAACACGATATGGTCAAAAATCTGCTGGAAGACATCGCTGTTGTTGAAGCGACGAATGCGGTTCTGGCTCAGGGTTGAGGCGTCGGGGACCTTCTCGGTAAGCCCCATACGCAGGAACCAACGGTAAGCGACATTGACCTGGATTTCCTTGACCAGACGGCGCTCGGAGGGGACACCGAAGAGGTAGCCCAACAGCATCATTTTAATCAGGCGAACGGGGTCGATAGCGGGCCTGCCATTATCGGGGCAATAGAGATGAGCAACGGCCTCGCGGATAAATTCAAAGTCGATAGCGGCATCGATTTGACGAACCAGATGGTCTTCGGGAACCAGTTCATCAAGGGTAATGGTTTCAAACTGGTATTGCTGGGGAGAGGGTTCTTTGAGCATGGCAGTCAGTCCGTTTTTTGCACTGACCTTATTAGATCAAAGTCCTGGCCTCACGGCCAGGACTTTGTCATCAATCTGAGACGCCTGCGGGCGTCTTTTTTTATCGGAAAAACTCAGCGTGTTCTCTTGGCCACCAGGGTGAACTTGTAATCTTCGCTTTTAAAGAAGTTGCGGCTGAACTCAAACACCGTGCCGTCGTTGAGAAAACCGGTGGAGACCTTCTCCAGGATCGGTTTCTGCGGATCGATCCCTAACGCCTTCACCACCTCTTCGCTTGGCATGACCGGGATGATCTCCTGCTCGCTGCGGTCAATCACCCGCTTTTTAACCTGTTCGATGTAGTGATATTTGGATTTCTGCATCACTTCGTAACTGAGGTCGGGGAACAGCGCCAACGGCATCCAGGTCTCTTCCAGGGTGACCGGCTTTTGCTTGATATAGCGCACCCGTTTGACGTAATACACTTTGTCTTCAGTGGTCAGGTGCAATGCTTCGGCGATGGTTGGGCTGGCCTTGGCGACTTCAAAGATCAGCACGTCGCTGTGGGTTTCCACGTTGCGATCCGCCAACTTTTCATAAAAGCTGGTGAGCTGATAGATATCGTAATTGACCTTCTCTTCTTTGACGTACCAGCCACTGCCCTGAATGCTTTCAATCACCTGCTCTTCGGTCAGCAATTTCAACGCCTGGCGCACAGTTACCCGGCTGACGTTGTACTGTTCGCGCAGTAAAGCCTCGGTCGGTAACGCGTCGCCGGGTTTCAGTTCACCATCCGCAACCTGTTGGCGCAGGGTATCCGCAATCTGGCGATAAATAGGCTTTTTGCTCACGTTTTAGTGTCCCCGGCTGGTTGTTGGATCTGCTGCCCGCATTCTAGCCTTGGGCCAGGGATAAACAAACCAATAACGCCATATTTCGTTAAGTTGTGCTTTAATTGAATTAATACAAATTTAATACAAAAATGGTGTTGATTTGAAATTGATCACAAATTGGTGTGGATTGTCTTGGTATGATCGCCGCCTGTTTATTGACGGAGCCGCCCTGGCTTCAGAGTGAGGATAAAGATGGACCTGAGCAGCCTGACCCACCCCAGTCTGATAAACCTGCAAGTGGCCTTTGCGGGGCGCGATCAGGCCATTCATCAGCTTGCCGACCAACTAAATGCGCAAGGCAAACTGCATGACAAAACGGCTTTTCTCCGCGAGGTCTTTGCCCGGGAAGCGCAAGGCCCTACCGCGTTGGGGGAAGGGTTGGCGGTGCCCCATGGTAAAAGCGATGCGGTAAAGGAAGCTGCCTTTGCCGTTGCCACGCTGAACACGCCGTTGGAGTGGGAAGGGATCGATGGCCCAGAAAGCGTCAACCTGATCTTCCTGCTGGCGATCCCTCAGGCGCAGGCCGGTACCACGCATATGCAATTACTGACCAGCCTGACGACGGCGCTGGTGGATGACGATATCCGCGCGGCAGTTCTAAATGCTCGTACGCCGGAACAGTTGTTGGCCCTGTTGGCAGGAGGGACGCCGGAACCTGTACCCAAACCGCAGGATGATACGCGGCCTACGGTGGTGTGCGTCACCGCTTGCCCGGCCGGTATCGCCCATACCTATATGGCGGCGGAATATCTAGAGAAGGCGGGGCGCAAGCTCGGCATCAACGTGTATGTAGAGAAACAAGGGGCCAACGGGATCGAAGGCCGCCTGACGGCGGAACAGCTAAATAGTGCCACAGCCTGCGTGTTTGCAGCTGAAGTCGCGATTAAAGAAGTGGAGCGCTTCAACGGTATTCCCCGTATCGAAACGCCGGTCGCCGAGCCAATCAAACACGCCGAACGCATTTTGCAGCAGGCATTGGCTGTGGGCCAATCCGCCAACGGGGCTGCGCGGGTGCAGCAAAGCGAAGTGCCGGTGCAGAAAAGTAGCGTGAAGACCGAACTCAAACAGGCCTTACTCAGCGGGATCTCTTTTGCGGTGCCGCTGATTGTGGCTGGGGGCACGGTGTTGGCCGTTTCGGTACTGCTGGCGCAGATCTTTGGTCTGCAGCATTTGTTCGATCAAGAGAACTCCTGGCTGTGGATGTACCGCAAGCTGGGCGGTGGCATGTTGGGCATCTTGATGGTACCGGTGCTGGCGGCCTACACGGCGTATTCGCTGGCGGATAAACCGGCCCTGGGCCCAGGCTTTGCGGCCGGGCTGGCGGCAAACATGATTGGCTCCGGCTTCCTTGGCGGTATTGTGGGCGGCCTGATCGCCGGCTATCTGATGCGCTGGGTGAAGAACCATGTGCGCCTCAGCCCCAACTTCAACGGCTTCCTGACGTTTTATCTTTACCCGGTGATTGGTACGTTGGTAGCGGGCAGCCTGATGCTGTTTGTGATCGGCGAGCCGGTGGCCTGGTTGAATAACAGCCTGACCGCCTGGCTTAACGGCCTGTCAGGTACTAACGCGTTGGTGCTGGGAGCAATCCTCGGTTTTATGTGTTCGTTCGACCTCGGTGGCCCGGTGAACAAGGCGGCCTATGCGTTCTGCCTGGGGGCGATGGCCAACGGTGTGTTCGGCCCTTATGCGATCTTCGGCGCGGTCAAAATGGTCTCGGCCTTTACGGTCACCGCTTCTACCTTGCTGGCTCCACGGCTGTTCCAACAGTTCGAGATTGAGACCGGTAAATCCACCTGGCTGCTTGGATTGGCAGGCATTACCGAAGGGGCGATCCCGATGGCGATTGAAGATCCCGTACGGGTGATCGGCTCCTTCCTGGTGGGATCGCTGGTTACCGGCGCGATCGTCGGTGGGATGGGGATTGGCCTGTCGACGCCGGGCGCGGGGATCTTCTCGCTGTTCCTGCTACACGATAACGGCCTCGGTGGCTTGTTGTCGGCAGCCGTTTGGCTGGGGGCGGCGCTGCTTGGCACGGCGATCTCTACATTGGTGCTGATCCTTTGGCGGCGTCAGGCGATGAAGCAGGGCAAATACACTCTCGTTCAGCCGCAGTGATCCCAGACGAATTAGCTGTCTTATTTAGGAATTGATTATGAAAGCTGTATCACGTGTTCACATTACGCCGCATATGCATTGGGATCGTGAGTGGTATTTCACTACCGAGGAGTCACGCATCCTGCTGATCAACAACATGGAAGAGATCCTGACCCGGCTGGAAAGCGATCCCGAGTACCGTTTCTATGTGCTGGATGGGCAAACGGCGGTGCTGGAAGATTACTTCGCCATCAAGCCAGAAAACCACGAGCGGGTGAAAGCGTTGGTGCAGGCTGGCAAGCTGATCGTTGGCCCGTGGTATACCCAAACCGATACCATGGTGGTGTCAGGTGAATCCATCGTGCGCAACCTGATGTATGGCATGCGCGACTGCCTGTCCTTTGGCGAACCGATGAAGATCGGCTATCTGCCGGACTCTTTCAGCATGTCTTCGCAGTTACCGCATATTTTCAACGGCTTTGGTATCACGCGCGCCATGTTTTGGCGCGGCTGCTCCGAGCGCCACGGCACCGACAAAACCGAGTTTCTGTGGCAAAGCAACGACGGCAGCGAAGTTGTGGCACAGGTGCTGCCGCTGGGTTACGCCATTGGTAAATACCTGCCTGAAGATGAAGCCGGGCTGCGCAAACGGCTGGACAGCTATTTCACCGTGCTGGAAAACGCCTCGGTTACCAAGGATATCCTGTTGCCGAACGGCCACGATCAGATGCCGCTGCAACAGAATATCTTCCAGGTGATGGCCAAACTGCGCGAGATTTACCCGCAGCGCGAGTTTGTCATGAGCCGTTTTGAGGAAGTCTTCGAACGGATTGAGGCCAGTCGTGAACGTTTGGCGACGTTGAAGGGCGAATTTAACGACGGCAAATACATGCGTGTGCACCGCACCATCTCGTCTACCCGCATGGACATCAAGATCGCCCACGCCGAGATTGAGAACAAGATCGTTAATATCCTCGAGCCGCTCGCCGCGATCGCCTGGTCGCTGGGCTTTGAATACCATCACGGCCTGCTGGAGAAAATGTGGAAAGAGATCCTCAAGAACCACGCCCACGACAGCATCGGCTGTTGCTGTAGCGACAAGGTACATCAGGAGATCATGACGCGCTTTATTCTGGCGGACGACATGGCGGAAAACCTGGTGCGCTTCTATATGCGCAAGATCGTCGACAATATGCCGGTACAGCACGCAGATGCCGACAAACTGACGTTCTTCAACCTGCTGCCTTACCCGCGTGAAGAGGTGATCAACACCACCATTCGTATTCGTGCCCAGCAGTTCTCGCTGGTGGATGAGCAGGGCCAGCCGGTGGAGTATTTTATCCGCGCCGCGCGGGAGATCGATCCTGGGCTGGTGGATCGCCAGATTGTGCATTACGGCAATTACGATCCCTTTATGGAGTACGACATTCAACTCTGTCAGCCATTGCCCGCGATGGGATATTGCACCCTGCATATTCATGCCAATCAGGCAGGCCAGCAACGCCAAGCTGCGTCGCAACCGGCAGAACTGTTGGAAAACGAGTATTACCGCATTGCCCTGAATGCCAACGGTACGTTGGATATTACCGATAAACAGAGCGGCTATGTTTATCAGCAGGTGTTGCAACTGGAAGATGGCTCCGACGATGGCGATGAGTATGACTATTCACCTTCCCGTGAAGAGTGGTTGATCTATTCCACGCAAAGCGCAGTGGCTACCTCAATCAAACATGAGGCTTGGCAGAGTATCGCCACACTGGAACTGCGTATGGCATTGCCAGCCAACCTGCAACAGCGGGCGGAGCGCCGTAGTGACGGTTATCTGGATGTGCTGTGCCAAGTGACGTTAGCCCACAACAGCCGCCGGATCGATATTGAGATGTGGCTGGATAACCAGGCCGACGATCACCGCGTACGGGTGTTGATCCCAACACCGTTCGCCAGTGAAAGCGTGCTGGCGGATAACCAGTTTGGCTGTATTACTCGTCCGGTGGACGATCCGGCGATGGCCGTTTGGCAGCAAGAGGGCTGGAAAGAGGCGCCGATCCCGGTGTGGCAACTGATGAACTTTGCCGCCCTGCATGACGATCTGCATGGGATGGCGTTGTTTACCGAAGGGCTGCGTGAGTTTGAGATTATCGGTGAGCGCCGCGATACCTTTGCCCTGACGCTGTTCCGTTCGGTAGGCGTGCTGGGTAAAGAGGAATTGCTGTTGCGGCCGGGTCGCCCATCCGGTATCAAGCTGCCAACGCCAGATTCCCAGATGCGTGGCAAATTGCATTGCCGGTTCAGTCTGTTCGGTTTTGCAGGAGATCCACACCGGGCGGGCGTGATGCAGCAGGCGCGGGCCTATGTCACTCCGGTGCGCTGTTACAACAAGATCCCGTTTGATGCGATGAAGCTCAATCTGGCAAACTTCCGCACGCCGCTGCACTTTAGCCTGCTTTCGATGCCTGATTCAGGCCCGGTGCTGAGCGTGTTGAAGAAGGCTGAGGATGCCGATGCTTTGATTATCCGCGTGTATAACCCCTCAGAGCAAGTGTCGATCTGTGGGGCACTAACGTTGGCGGCTCCAGCGCAGGAATGGCTGGAAACCGGGATGGACGAGCAACCGCTGCCACAGCAAGATGTGGCTAAAGGGGATTTCACTACCTTGGCGCCTTGCCAGTCGAAAACCTTCCGCTTTATTCGCTAACTAACAGCCAGAGGCGTGGGTTGCCACGCCTCTGAATGCAGCTATAAACCGAATTGTCGTGCCAGTTGGTCGATAGCGGCACGCTGGAACTGGTTAAACGCTTCGCGGGGCTGCTGTTGCTGAATAAATGCCAGCATGGGGTCCTGCACCTCGGTGCGTATGCCGCTCAACTCTTCCATTACCGCCAGGCCGCAGAACGGCACATAGGCTTCGGCATAACCCCCTTCATGCACCATTACCAGCTTGCCACCGCAGAGCCTGTCAGCAGCGCTTAGCACCTGAGCGGTCATAGCGCGGAAACTGTCGCTGTGTAACTGCATCCGCGCCAGTGGATCGATGGCGTTGGCATCGTAACCGCAGGCGATGATGATCATCTCTGGTTCGAACTGCTCCAGCGCCGGAATGACAATTTGCTGCATGGCGTATTGATAGCCGTCGTCACCGGCCCCGGCCAGCAGCGGAATATTGATGTTGTAACCTGCCCCGGCCCCTTCACCGCGATCTTGTTCACCGGCGTAGCCCGCCGGGAAACAGCCGTCTTGATGCAACGAGATGGTCAGCACGTCATCACGTTGCCAGTAGATATGCTGGGTGCCGTTGCCGTGGTGCACGTCCCAGTCGATCACCGCCACCTTGCCTAGCCCGCAGCGGTCTTTGGCGCGTTCGATAGCAATGGGAATATTAGCCAGGAAGCAGAATCCCATCGATTGGTCCGGCAGGCAGTGATGGCCCGGCGGGCGTGACAGGGAATAGGCATTGTCCAGTTCGCCTTTCAGCACCGCCTCTACCGCAGCGCAGGCCAGCCCGGCGGAGAGTTTGGCAATCTCATAGCTGCCTGGCCCCAAAGGTGCCTCTTCCCCCAACATACCGCCGCCGTTATCGCTCAGCTGTTTGAAACGTTGCAGATAATGTGCCGGATGAATGCGCAGTAAATCTTCCTCATCGGCCAGCTCGGCACTCAGCAGCTTGAGCTGGCGCGACAGCCCGGAAACGTCCATCAGGTTTTTCATCCGCCGCTTGGTTTCCGGGGATTCGGCATGCCCAGCCCCTGAAGGCGGTTGCACCCAGCCGCCCACCGGCAGCGTGGTGGCATGTAAGCCGGTGCTATGCCAGAAACAGCGTTCATCGAAGAAAAAACCGGTTGTTCTTTTCACCTTATGACTCCTGTTAAACGGCGCGGCGCGCGCGGTGAAGCCAGCGATATCAGCAGCAGTGACAGCAGCGCACAGCTCAATGCGCCGATCAGCAATGCGTTGATCCCGCCGGAAGATTCGATCAGGTAACCCGCCAGCGTGGGGCCAATGGCCATGCCGCCGCCAATCACCAGATTGATGCTGTTCATCAGCTTGCCGTTGTTATCCAGCACCGAGACGCGCGCCAGAATAAATGGCAGCACAAAGGTCCAGGTAAACTTGAACATCACAGCGGCAAGGGTGAAGCGAATGAGTAGCGGGTTGCGGCTCAGCAGCAGGACGCTGGCAATCAGCAGGCCGTAACCGATCCACAACAACGGCTTGTGGCTGCGTCTTGCGCCAACCAATGCCGCCCCGCCAGCCCCTATGATGCCAAACAACGTGGCGGCGGCCAGCACCTGCCCGCTGTGCACCGGTGAAAGGCCTGCGGCTTCGGCGATAGTGCCGATAAAGGTCCAGACCGCGCTCAGGCTGATGTAAAAGGCCAATACCGCCAGCACAGCAAACAGCTTGTAGATGGACGGGCTTGGGGGCATCTGGCTGGCCGCGCTGTGGCTATGGCGAAAACCGCTGGGGAATGCGCCCAGTAACGGCAGACAACACAGCATGATCGCCGCCAGGATCAGGTAAACCGCCATCAGGCCGAAATGAGCAAACAGCGGGGGCAATGCCAGCAAGCCGAACACCCCTAGCAGCAGTTGGCCCAGTACCCAAAAGGCATAGACCCGGCTGGGGTTGGCGGTGCCCGCAGCGCAGGAGATGCAGAGGATCATCAGCGTGCCACCGGCCAGTGAAGCGATAAATCGCAATACCAATAGCAGGCTGAAATCGGTGGCCATGGCCGAGGCGAGATTACCGATCAGGAACACCGCCGCCGCCAGCGTGGCGATCTTGCGCCAGTTGATCCGGCTGATCCACCACCAGGCGGGCAGTGTGGCGATGCTCATGGCTCCCAGTTCGGTGGAAAACAGATGGCCGATCTGGCCTGGCGTGAGGTGCCACTGGCTGGCCAACTGGGCCGCGACGGCGGGGGCGGTCATCAGGATCCCCGGCGCGATGGCGGCAAACACGATGATCGCCGTTAACAGCCTGGGTGGGCAGGGGAGCAAGGCTCCGGCAGAAGGCACAGAAACTGCATCACTGGACATCGTCGTTATCCTTGAGTTTCGTCAATCATTACCCTCCACGCTTTTTAAGCATGGGGAGGCCGCGCCAGCATTGGCGTATGGTTGATTGTTACTGCTTGAGTCAGGATCAGCCGTAAGCAATAAAACCGCTGGAGACCAGTTCGGTGCGATTAACCACGGCGGTTTTGGCAAAGATGTTGCGCATATGGGTTTTCACCGTCGATAGAGAGATACCGAGCTTCAAGGCGATACGCTTATTACTGGCCCCTTCGCGTACCATATTGACGATCTCCTGCTCTTTGGCGGTGAGCAACTGGGCTTCACTGTCTGGCAGCAGATCGCGGGTGGCCAGTTCGATCAACGGCAGCACCGCACGTAAGCGGCTGCGCTCCAATTCGGTGAACGGCGTATCGCGGATCAGAGAAACCCCGGCAATGATCCGCTTACGCTGGCGGATAAAAATCTCCGTCATGTCACGCATGCGATTGGGCAGCATAAAGTCGTGATAATAGTGGCGGTTATTGGCGATCGCCGCTGGCGTCATGTTCACCATCTGGATGTCTTGCTGGTGGAAGTTGGCCGGTTTTAACGGGTCCAGCTGTTGAAAATGGTCCAGGTATTGCTGATGGGTATCATCGCTAATGCCATGAAGAATGTAGTGATCTGGCCGCAGGTCCGGGTCCACCAGATAAAAAACCCCGGCTGAAACTGGGATCAGATGCGCAATGGTATTCAGACAGCTCGAGATAAAAGCGTCATTACGCATGAAGGATGATGTGGTTGTCATAATGCATTTTCCTCCGTTGATCGCTCAGTACCCTGAAGGACACCTGCAAAGGTATCTGGACAATATGTGAACGATACCAGCATAGGTGTAGCAATTATGCAACACAACGAAAACATATTAACAACGTGAGCCGGATTGCAATAAAATACATTAATAACAACATCTCCATGTTGATTGGCTGGGTATCCTTCTGTCGAATAGTGGCATTTTCATTAACACATTAATGAAATGCACCGGGCGGTTACTACTGAATTTAAAGTGATTTCTCGTTTCTCCCTCTTCTGCTCCGCGCTACGTCCTTGACGTTTTATCTCTCCTCCGGGCTAGTCCTTAAGGACGATAGCCAAATTTTTCGATTACTTCCTACACTGCAAAACTTGGCGTGATACACCTGATGAAAAGATGAGGCCCTGACAGTGATGAAGAAAAAGACCTTGGCGGTGGCATTGAGCAGCGCATTATCGGGCATGGTTCATGCCGCAGACGGCGAGCGGCCTAACGTGTTGATTATTATTGCGGATGATATGGGCTATTCCGATATCAGCCCGTTTGGCGGCGAGATCCCCACACCCAATCTGCAAACGCTGGCTGAGCAGGGTGTGCGCATGAGCCAATATTATACCTCGCCAATGTCTGCGCCAGCGCGCTCGATGTTGATGACGGGCAATACCAACCAGCAGGCTGGTATGGGCGGCATGTGGTGGTATGAAAGCACCGTCGCCCGCCCCGGTTATGAGATGCGGCTGACCGATCGGGTTACCACCATGCCGGAACGGTTTAAAGATGCCGGTTATGCCACCATGATGGCGGGCAAATGGCACCTGGGCTATACCGACGGAGCCGGGCCAACCGATCGCGGTTTTGAACGCGCCTTTGCCTTTATGGGCGGCGGCACCAGCCATTTTGACGACGCCGTACCCCTGGGAACGGTTGAGGCCTTCCATACTTTCTATACCCTAAACGGCAAGCGCGTTTCCCTACCGCAGGATTTTTACTCCAGCAAAGCGTACGCCACGCAGTTGGAGCAATGGATTACCGACACGCCAAAAGACCAGCCGGTATTTGCCTATCTGGCGTTTACCGCGCCACACGATCCGCTACAGGCTCCCGACGACTGGATCGCCAAATTCGATGGTAAGTATGATGCAGGCTATCAACATATTTATCAGCAACGTATCAATCGCTTGAAGGCCCTGGGGATTATTTCCGACAGTACGCCAATGCCGCATCTGGCGCTGGAAAAAGAGTGGCAGGCGATGACACCGGAACAGCAGAAATATGCCGCCAAAACCATGCAGGTCTATGCGGCGATGATCGCCTATATGGATGACCAGATCGGCGGAGTGATGAAAACCCTGCAGCAAACCGGCCGTGACAAGAACACCATCATCATCTTTGCCACCGACAACGGTGCCAACCCGGCCAGCGGTTTTTACTACGGTTCCAAGCCTGAGTTCTGGCAGCAGTTTGACAATAGCTACGCCAACATCGGACGAAAGGGATCGTTCATCTCTTATGGGCCACACTGGGCTAACGTCAGCAACGCGCCTTATGCCAACTACCATAAAACCACCAGTGCGCAGGGTGGGATCAATACCGATATGATCTTCTCTGCTCCGCAGTTGAAGCAGCGTGGTGGCATCGATAAAACACCGATGGCGGTCTACGACATTGCGCCAACGCTGTATGATTTTGCCGGTATTGATGCCACCAAGGCACTGAAGTCCAAACCTGTTATTCCAATGGTGGGGCTCAGCTTCAAGCGCTATTTCAGCGGTGATGTTGCCGCTGCGCCGCGTATTACCTATGGCGTAGAGCTGCATAACCAGGCGGCTTATGTCGATGGTATCTGGAAACTGCGGCGGTTAGTAGCCGGTGGGCCGCAGGCGAATATGGCGGCGTGGGGGCTGTTCAACCTGCAGGACGATCCGTTGGAAACCCATGATTTGGCAGCCAGTCAGCCCGATCGGGTTAAGCGCTTGAGTGGCGAATATCAGCAGTTTGCCGACAAGGGCATGGTGATTGAGGCGGCAGGTAAAGAGATCGACTATCTGGGCGTTGATCCGCAAACTCATCGCTACATCGGTCTGGATCCTGTGACCCAGAAGCCATTACCGCAGGTAGCAGAGTGAATATTGCCTTGCTGCGCGCGCAGCAGATCCCTGTGCACATCGTGCCGCGCGCCAGCGTGCCTTTTCATATGTTGGTCAAACCTATCGGTGCAGGCTGTAATCTGGCCTGCAACTACTGCTATTACCCGCAGCGGGACCAGGCGCAGAAGATGGATGAGGCGCTGCTGGAGAGTTTTATCCGCCAGTATATCGCCAGCCAGCCACGCTACAGCCGGGAGATAAACTTTGTCTGGCAGGGTGGTGAGCCGCTGCTGGCGGGGATCGGTTTCTACAAGCGGGCAATAGCGTTACAACAAAAGTATGCGCCGCCGGGTGTGCTGATCAGCAACAGTCTGCAAACCAACGCCACTTTACTGAACCCGGCCTGGTGCCGCCTGTTCAAGCAACACCAGTTTATTATCGGCGTTAGCCTGGATGGCGATCGCCAGATCCAGGATACCCATCGGCCAGATAAACGTGGCAACAGCAGTTATGATGCAGCGCTGCGTGGCATTGCGCTACTGCAACAGCATCAGATTGAATTCAATTTGCTGGTGGTGGTGCATGATGGCGTCGCCGACCAGGCTCAGGCCATGTACGACCATTTTGTGGCGCTGGGCGTACGTTACCTACAGTTTCAGCCTTTGATGCTGGAAGGCGATGCCCCGGCGGCAGGCTATGGTTTGAGTGCCGCCAATTGGGGGCGCTTTATGGTGGCGATCTACCGCCGCTGGCGCAACCAGGGCCATCTTGGCCAGATTTTTATCATGAATATTGAGCATGTCTACGCCCAGTATTTCACCAACGTTAGCCCCAACTGTGTTCACTCCGCCCGCTGCGGCGGCAATCTGGTGATGGAGCCGGACGGCAGTGTGTATGCCTGCGATCACCTGATCGATGCCAAGCATCGGTTAGGTCGTTTTAATGACGCTAGCGAGTTTGCTGGCTATGTAGATGCAGCTATCGAGATGGACTTTGGTAAAACCAAGAGCCTGCGGCGAGAATGCCAGAGTTGCAGTGTGAAAAGCGTATGCCAGGGCGGCTGTCCGGCACATATCGGAAAAGACCGCTACAACCGGCTGTGTGCCGGTTACTACGCTTTCTTCTCTGAGGTGTTGGCTCCATTGCAACGCTACCCGCGAAGTAGCCACGGTGTTAATTTATGGCGTGACAACCCCTTATAATCCTGTATAACCCCTTTCTGGTTTCACATATGTTATTTACAAAAATACTTTTCAATAACATTTCCTACAAAAGGTAATCATATTTTTAATTTAAAGTGGTTTTATTTCTCGTGGAATTAAATTGTTTTAGGATTAATCTCTCATTAATCTAGAATTGGACGAGTGAAAGAAACTTGCCGTTTTCACCTATCTGCACCAAGATAAATCAGTGACTTACGTGATATATTAGGTGGTTTAACTAGGTGTCATGGATGACAGGCAGGTTTTTCAACTAATTATACCAATAAAATGGTGTTATTAACGTTGCCAATAATCATCAGATTGTTCTGGTTGTTTGTTCCTTTTTTTATTTATTTGGTGGTTTAAAGTTTTGTTGATTGGTTGTATGTTTTGTTTTTAGACTTTTATCTCTGAAGAATTAACTATTTCCCCTTTTCAAAATGCGTATTGAGATACGATTGCTTTTGGCTAGAATACGCCTTGCCGAGAGGTTTTAGAAAGCTTTCCTGGTGATAAGGAGAGTCATTACAGGAGGGGCTTCTATTATGGACCGTGTTGTATGCCAAGAATTCCAGCGGAAATACAAAAGAGAACACGAGTTGGTGCTGTTTGGCTATTTGATTGACGATCTTTATCAGTTGGACATTCAGAGCAGAACAATAACCAAACTATCGAGAAAGAATAATAGCTATAATGAAGTGATAAAACTCCGGGTCACGATGATGAGGTTATTAACTTTTCTTATGAGTGAGGCTGATGGAAAAGTGGTTAATCACTACGAACTACTGACTAAAATCTGGGAAGGTTACGGGTTAATCGCTTCTCATCAGCGATTGTCCCATGTTATTGCCAGGTTAAAAACTAAATTGAACCTTATTGGTATTTCCTCTGACTTTATCACGACCGTTCATGGTAAAGGCTACATCATTAATGGGCATAGTATTATCAAGCTTTACCGTTCGGTAAAATAGAAGTGATTTAAAAGGCTAGCCTTTTAATCAAAGCTCCCATGTTGGGAAACGCTTTGGGTACTCATACGCCTAAAGCAAACGGAAATGTTCTAAATCAAGGAATATGTAAATGAAAAAATTAGTAATCGCCGCCTCTATTGTTGCTGCTCTGGCTTCTGTTTCCGCTGTTCAGGCTGCCTCAACCGGGACCATTACATTTAACGGGTTACTGACCGCTACGACATGTGATGTTTCTGTAGAGGGCCAAGGTGCTGATGCAACCGTGACTCTGCCAACCATTGGTATTAACCAACTGGCAGGTCCTGGGCAGACCAGCGGCCGTACCGGCTTTAACATGGCTCTGACCAACTGTGCTGGTACTTTGGATACTGCATCAGCCTTCTTTGAGTCCGGTAGCAGTGTAGATATCAATACGGGTCGTCTGATGAATATGGGGGGGTCTGCAGACAAAGTAGAACTGCAACTGCGTGATGGCAGCAGTGCTGCTCAAAGCATCATTCAGGCGGGTAACCAGAATCAGATCGATGGCACAACTTACGTCGATTTTTCTGCTACCAATAGTGTAACCCTGCCATATTCTGTTGAATATTATGCTACCGGCGCAACTACCGCTGGTAACGTAGTAAGCAGCGTTGTTTATTCTCTTCAGTATAAATAATTGTTAATAAATCAGGGGGCCTCCCCCCTGATTTATGCACTTTTCAAGAGGTTTTAATCATGGGCCAATACGCTCATAAATTTACGCAATATCTTGCTGCCGCCATCCTTTGTGCTGCCAGTCTGTCAGTATCAGCCAGTGTGGTTATTGGTGGTACCAGGGTGATATACTCTTCGGAGGATAAAGAGGTCACAGTCAAATTAAGTAACGTGGGATCTGCCCCGGTATTAATTCAAAGTTGGATTGATAATGGTGATGCCAAGGAGAAACCAGAAAATATTTCTGTACCTTTTGTACTCACGCCACCCATTAATCGCGTGGAGCCGAGTAAAGGGCAAACTTTACGCCTTAGCTATACGGGGGGAGCTTTACCCACAAACAAAGAATCAGTTTTCTGGTTGAACGTATTGGAAATTCCCGCCAAAAGCGCAAAGCAGAGTGGAGAAAACTATCTGCAAATGGCCTTCCGTTCAAGGATAAAACTGTTTTTCCGCCCCACAGGACTGGAGGGCAATGCTAATGATGCCGCTAAGGCATTAACTTGGTCACTGAATGCGGGTAGCCTACTGGCAAAAAATCCGACGCCCTATTATGTTTCTCTGGTCGTCGTAAAAGCTAATGGAAAAGAGGTTGAAGGGCAAATGATTGCGCCCGGTGGAGAACAGAAATTTGCCTTGTCCAACGTATCATCAGGAAGCAAAGTTGCCTTTAAATTCGTGAATGATTATGGCGCGGTCAATAAGCATGAAGTCATCATGCGTTAATTTTCTACTTTGTTAATACTAAAGTAGTACAATATTATGGATGATAAAATGAAGGGTTCATTGCATCAAGATAAAGTGAAACATGGAGGGTTTTTTTATTCTCTGACTCCAATCGCACTATTTATCGCCACGTTATGCTTAAGTGGCGAAACATGGGCTGATACTGCCCATCAAGCCATTGGGGAAATTGCAAAAAATGTCGAATTTGACCCTTCATTCTTGAATGTTAACAGCCATAATACCGTAGATTTGTCTCGATTTGCTAATGGCTCGGCTGTGCTACCTGGGGCTTATCGGGTTGAGATGTATGTTAACAACCAACTTGTTGGTAACGAAAATATTGAGTTTAAAGCCCGGGCAGACAAAACCGTGTTCCCTTGTATTACTTCTGCTCTGGTAAAGCATATCAACTTTGATTATAGCAAACTGCCTGCAAACGTACTGGCACCCTTGGCTAAAGGTGAGGCTTTTATTGATTTACAAAAGCAATTTCCAGAGGCTCAGATTAACTTCGACAGTAGTGAGCAGCGGTTAGAAATCTCGATTCCGCAGATTTATATGACTCAGGTTGCACAAGGAACGGTGAATCCGGCACTTTGGGACAGTGGTGTCCCCGCTGCTTTATTAGGCTATAGCGTCAATGGCTATACCAGCCGCTCTCAAGGGCAAGAATTTAACTCGGTGTTTGCCGGCATTAACACAGGGATTAACATCGGTGCCTGGTATCTGCGCCATAACGGTTCCTATAATTGGCAACAGAACGGTATAAAAAAATACAGTACGATAAATACTTACCTACAGCGTGATATCCCGATCATCAAGGGCCGAGTGTTGCTTGGCCAGTCGAACACATCGGGTCAGGTTTTTGATTCGTTACCTTTCATGGGGGCTGCGTTAGCCAGTGATGAACGCATGTTGCCGGGTTCACTGCGTGGTTATGCACCTGATATTCGTGGTAATGCGCGTTCTAACGCTCGGGTGACTGTGAGCCAGGGCGGAGTCGTTATTTATCAGAAAACCGTCACCCCAGGGGAGTTCCTGATAAACGATCTTTATCCGACCGGCTATGGTGGCGATCTGGCGGTCACGGTGCGTGAGGCGGATGGAACAGAAAGCCTGTTCACCGTACCTTATGCTGCCGTTCCGCAATTACTACGCCCTGGCTCCGACCGCTATGAAGTTACTCTGGGGGAGTTGCGCAGCGACACTATCCGCAATAAACCCGGTTTATATCAAGCGACCTATCGGCGCGGATTAACCAACCGGATAACAGGCTATGGTGGCCTGCAGGCTAGCCAGGATTATTATGCGTTGCAAATTGGGGCGGCAGTGGGGACACCGATTGGCGCACTGGCCTTTGATATCACCCAGGCAAGAACCCATCTGGGGGAAGCAACCGACCCGGTTAATGGACGACATTCATCCGATAATAGTATGAGTGGCCAGAGTTATCAGTTGAGCTACAGTAAAACGATCAGTGAAACCAACACTAACCTGTCGTTAGCGGCTTACCGCTTCTCTACCGATGGCTATATGGACTTTATAACCGCCGTGCAGACCAGAGATGCTGTTGCTCGTGGCCGTGATCCTAACAGTGTCTGGCGAGCGAAAAATCGCTTTACCACCACGGTTGGGCAAGGCTTGCCAGGTAATTGGGGGCAGCTCTATATCAGCAGTTCGGTACAGAATTACTGGAATAAAGAGGGGACAGACCAGCAGTTTCAGATGGGTTACAACAATCATTATGGCGTGTTGAGTTATGGCCTGAACGTCAGCCGCACCTATTCTGGTACTGGGGAGTCGCAAAACTTCTATGCGCTGAACTTCAGTTTCCCGCTAGGACGACGCGATCAACCCAACGTGCCACAAATGCGCGTTAACCTGAACCATGATACGAATGGCAATACTGGGGAACAGGTGGGGATCTCTGGTTCCGCAGGGGCAGAGCATCAATATACCTATGGTGTGACCGCCATGCATGCCAATAATGGCATTGGCAGCAGTGGTTCTCTGAATGGCCAGTATCGTAGCTCAATAGCATCGCTGAGTGGTGCGGCTGGCGCAGGACAAGGTTATGAGAATGCCTCCGCAGGGGCCACTGGCTCCATCATTGCACACCCTGGTGGTGTAACGTTCTCCCCTTATAATTCGGAAACGTTGGCAGTGGTACAGGCCAAAGGCGCGGAAGGCGCATCGGTTTCTTCGTACCCTGGGGTCAAGATCGATCGCTGGGGTTATGCGATTGTACCTTATCTGGATCCTTACCGGATGAATGAAATCAGCATTGATCCTAAAAACTCGGCCAGTGACGTGGAACTGGATAACACCATGCAAAAAGTGGCCCCTTACTCTGGGGCGGTGGTGATGCTGAAATATAATACCAAGCGTGGCATGCCATTACTGATTATGGCAATGCTGGAGGGTAAACCAGTGCCGTTTGGTGCCGATGTGCTGGATGACCAGGGTAATAATGTTGGCTCGGTTGGTCAGGGGGGCCAAATTTATGCCCGTGTTGTGCAAGAGCGTGGCACCTTACGGGTAACGTGGGGGGAGGATGCTCGCCTGCAATGTCGAGTGAGTTATGTGCTGATGCCACAGCAGAACAGCCGAAAGCGAAACGAAATTCAGCGCTTTGACTCGGTGTGTAACAGCGGAGAGTCTGCGACATCGTCTGAAACTCCCAAAAGTGTTGCATTATCGATGGTACGCTGAGTTGGCTTAGAAGGCTTATTGCTGCGAGCAATGCCTTCATGGCACCGACATTCACGCTCAACTCAGTAATTGGTGAACTCAGGCGGGGTATTGGCACCAGGCCACCCACCATAATAACTATTATCGCGGTGCGCAGATTGGCGTGTGGCTTATCGTTAAAAGTCATGCTGAGTTTTATGCACCTGGGCAACGTTATTCAGATTATTAATTGTATGAAAATTAATAAGGCTATCAAGAAGGGTTATCGTGAATAATAAATCAATTTACTTATTTAACATGGTTACTGTTTTAGTTGTTTTCTTTAGCCAAAGTTGTTTGGCCGAGGAAACGTGGGATTGTAAACACACCTCTCCAGGTGCATCCGCTAATGGAATCATTGCCGCGGAGCTTTATGTAGGGAATGAAATGCCGATTGGTAGTACTATCTATCGCACGGTCTTTCAGGTACCACCTTTTGGATATCTACAATGTAGCCCTAAGAGTGGCAGTACTAGTGATGAGCTGTATTGGAACTATCAGACAATTTTTTCAACCAGTGGTACCCCTGCTGGTGCACCATTCACTTTTAGTGGTATAAGCTTTGGCAGTGGTCAAATTTTTCCAACGAACGTTAGCGGCGTAGCCGTTGCGTTTACCATAGAGGATCCTGCAGTCGTATTTGAAAGCACTCCTGTTGTGAACCAAACGTATACTGTAAAAAACGGTGTGAAAGCCTCAAATGCGGGTGTCTTTGCTGTATCCTTGATTAAAACAGGCGCTATTACCCCTGGGGGGATAGTGGATCCTATTGTATTCCCAAACGTAATATACGCAGTGCCTGAACAACCAGGTTACACAGGGCTCCGCGCGACGCTCATTAAAATGAATTTTAATGGCGGCGTGAGATTAATTACATCGACTTGTACTACACCCGATTTTGAAGTTGATATGGGGGAGCATAGAGTTCAGTCTGCTTTTCATGGGGTTAACTCCACCACACCGTGGGTGGACTCTTCGATAACACTCTATAATTGCCCGACATTCTCTGGATATTACAACGAGCAAGCGAATAATGATAATACGGTTGGGGGAGATATAAGAATTGCCAATATGATGACACTGTCATTGACTCCAACAACGTCGGTGATCGATGCTCCCAACGGGGTGATAGCGGTGAATAATATAGGCAGTATCGGCGAGGCGGCCACCGGTGTGGGGATACAGTTAGGTTATTCTTCAACCTACAATGCGAACCCTCTGCTGCCGACAACCATCTGGAAACCAGGTGCAATATGGGACATTGCTCCGCCCAATACTGGCCAGGCCACGTTCAAAATACCGCTGGCGGCTCGTTATTATCAAACTGAGCAAACGATAACTTCGGGACCGGCGAATGCCAAGGTGACGTTTAATATCGATTATAAGTAAGCGTAATTTACGTTTACTGATTAATTATTCTGCCAACAAGGAATGGTATATTAATCGAGTGATACCACCTCGTATTCTACTCATCATTGATAACGTGGTGGTGTCTCATTCATTTTCTCTGGGGTGTGAGGGTACGATGGATATAGTCATTATTTCAGATGATGGACTTTTTTCTTTAGGCGTTGTTGAGTGTCTTAAAAATGACCACAATATCATTAGCATAAATGATTATGCTGAGTTTGTTTTTTCTGACCTGGAAAAATTGGCGCTGGTTAATGCTGACTTTGTTTTCATTGCATTCCATTCGAAAAATTATTTTATGAATGTCATGTGTGAGGTTGGTCCTCTGAAGGCCCGGGTGGTTGTTTTCTTTGATAGTAACGATTGCCATGTTGACTGTTCTACGCTGTATTTTTACTGTGCGAGTAAAAAAATAGCCCTTAAAGATTTACCAGGGGTTATGGAAAATGCCAGAAATTACACCGATATAACACTGACTAAACGTCAGGAAGCCGTTTTTTTATTTGTTATGCGAGGGTTTTCCAATGTGGATATCTCTGTGATTTTAGATATATCGGAAAAAACCGTGAGTGCACATAAAATTAATGCTCTGCGCAAGTTCGGTCTGAACAGAATAAATCAATTCGGTGGGGTATCTTTGTTTTGCTATAATGAATCACGTAAACACGGTCAGAACCCCTCTACGTCAAGATCCGTAGTAGCTCATCATAAAAATCAATTATATTAATTGATTAGAGCGGTGTGTTTCTAGGTTGCCATACGCCCTTATCTCTCCCTCGTCCTTAAGGACGATAGCCAGCCTTTTGCTTTCCTTCCTATAGTGAGATTACCGCCTTTGGCGGCTACACACCGGGTAAAACTACTATAAGAGGAAGTAACCATGAACCTGTCGTCGCGGCTCAGTGCCCAGCTAGAACGGGGAAAGGTCGGGTTCCCCACCACCTTGGCCAGCTCGGTTGGGGTGATCATGGCCAGCCCGGTGATCCTCACCGTTACCAGCGGTTTTGGTATCGGCGGTGACACCTTCGCGCTGGCGATGCTGATCGCCTTTATCATGATGCAAGCCCAGCTCACCACCTTCTCGGAAGCGGCGGCGATCCTGCCCACCACCGGCTCGGTGTATGATTATATCTCCTGCGGCATGGGGCGCTTTTTTGCCATTACCGGCACCCTGTCTGCCTATCTGATCGTGCATATCTTTGCTGGCACCGCCGAAACCATTCTTTCCGGCATCATGGCGCTGGTGAACTTTGAGCACCTCAATACCCTGATGGAAAGTAACAACAGCTCGTGGATGATCGGCGTGGGCTTGGTGATCATTTTCGGTATTCTGAATGCGTTTGGCATCGAAGCCTTCGGTAAGGCTGAGGTCGTGCTGACGTTCTGCATGTGGAGCACCTTGATGATCTTTTCGATCGCCGGGTTGCTGTTACCACATGCCGTACCGCTAGAAGGTTGGTTTGGCACCACGCTGGATGTCGGCGATCCCCTGGCGGTGTTCAGCCTGGTGGGTATGGCGATGTTTATGTTCGTCGGCTGCGAGTTGGTGACGCCGATGGCGCCAGAGATCAAACGTTCTCACCGCGTGATCCCCCGGGCCATGTCCTTGGGGCTGTGCGGTGTAGCGCTGTGTATGGCGTTATACGGTGCAGCACTGAGCCATCAAGTGGAAAACGTGGTGGTGGATGCGGCCAATAACGTGCATCTGCTGGATACGCCGATGGCTATCCCGGCATTTGCTGGCCAGATCATGGGTAACTTCGGTAAATACTGGTTGGGCGTCGGGCTGCTGTTAGCCGGGGCTGCCACCATTAACACCCTGATGGCGGCGGTGCCACGCATTATCTACGGCATGGTGCTGGACGGCGCTATGCCACGTATATTCGCCTATCTGCACCCGCGCTTTAAAACCCCGGTGGTGGCGATTGCCGCTGCGGTGTTGATCCCCTGCGTTCACGCTTTCGCCATTCAGGGCAATCTGGACCGCATCATGCCGATGGTACTGGCAGCAGTCTGTGCCTGGGGCGTGGCTTACCTGCTGGTGACCTGCTCGGTGGTGATCCTGCGTATCCGCCGCCCGGATCTGCCACGTGCCTATAAATCGCCTTTGTTCCCGTTGCCGCAGATTGTCTCCAGCATCGGTATCGTGCTGGCGATTTTCTACATCACGCCGCCGGGCATGAACCCGCGCGATGTCTACATCCCGTTTGGCATCATGATCGGCCTGACCTCCGCCTATGCGCTGTTCTGGACCCTGTGCGTACAGAAGGTGAATCCGTTTAAACCGGTGCCGGTGGAAGAGGTGCTGGAGAGCGCCTTCAACAAGGCAGAAGCTGCGGAGGTGGAATTTGATCGGCTTACTTCCCTCACTTAATCGTTATTGGCGGCGTGATCCTCCAGGTTATCAAGCAGGGACCACGCTCAACCGGTTGACGGCGAACTTGCAGCCTTACGCCTGTGAACGCGTTGCCGTTAATCAGTTACGGCTCACGCTGCCACAGGGGCCGGTAATAGAGGTGGCCGAGCAGGTGCAGTCGCTGTTTTTGGCACACATCGTCACCCACCGTTTCCGCTTGCAGGGCAACGCACGTTTTACCGAGCCGCTGGTGCTCAACATCATCACCGGTGGCTGGCTGCGCCGTAATGGCGTGATTTATCGCACCAAGGCCAAACATGATGGTGCCCGGCAGTTGATTGCCGCGTTGCAGCAATACCCACAAATCGGCGACACGTTAGCCAAGCTCGATTTTCGCCGCGCCACGCTCACGATAACAGAGGGCTGCTGGCAGCTGGATATTGAGCATTTTGCCGCTTCCGAAGTGGTCAGCCGCCTACCCGCCAGCCGTCGCTATCTGCGGTTGGAGGCCGAGCAGCGGCGCTTGCTGCTGAGCAGTTTCCTGATGATCGGCCAGTTGATGGAGAAATGTAATGAGTAGAGTGGTGGTCATAACCGGCGGTGGAACCGGCATTGGTGCCGCCTGTGCTCGTTTGCTGGTGCAGGAGGGGGACAGGGTATTTATCGTTGGCCGCCGTCATGAACCGCTGAACGCCTTGGCTGCGGAGATTGGGGCATATGCCGTAGTTGGGGATGCCGCCAGCGGAGCCAGCTGGCAAACCGACATTTTGCCAGCCATTTTACAGCAGGCCGAACGTATCGACTGCCTGATTGCCAGCGCTGGTGGGATGGGGCTGGGCCGCATTACCGAAGTCACAGATGCTCAGTGGCAGCAGGCGCTGGACAGCAATCTTAATAGCGCGTTCGCCAGCGCCCGGGCCTGTTTGCCGGAGCTGGTGAAAAGCGGTGGCAATCTGCTGTTTGTCGCATCGATCGCCTCGTTGGCCGCTGGGCCGGAGGTGTGTGGTTATGTCACCGCCAAACATGCGCTGATCGGCCTGATGCGTTCCATTGCCCGTGATTATGGCCCACAGGGCGTGCGTGCCAACGCGGTTTGCCCCGGCTGGGTGACTACGCCGATGGCCGATGAAGAAATGCAGCCGTTGATGGCGGCACATAACTTAACGCTCGAGCAGGCCTATCAACACGTTTGCCGCGATGTGCCGCTGCGCCGCCCGGCCAGTGCGCAAGAGATCGCCCAAGTGTGTCGTTTTCTCTGCTCAACGCAGGCGTCAATTATTACCGGTGCGACGCTGGTGGCCGATGGCGGCTCCACCATTGTCGATGTGCCGACCTTAGCTTTCACTTCCCTGTAAGGAGATTGTCATGAGTTCAGAAGCGGTATTTATTCAGGTTGGCGCACTGGCGGAAGGTTTCGCCCCTCACAGCCATACGCTGGAGCAGCAGGATTTGGCCGGTACTTCGCTGGCGTTCCATTTTGCCGAAGGGGAAACGGTGCAGTGCCGCTTTAACAACGATCAAACCCTGCAGTGGGGAGATCAACGGGTTGATTACCGGGCCACCGGCATTCGCCCAGGGATCCTGTTTATCGATTTCCTCGATCCGCAGCGGCCTAACGGTAGCGTTACGCTGGTGTGCGATCGTCAGCAGGGTAACTTTACCGCCGTCTATGGCCAGTTGCCGGAAGAATCACAGGCGCGGCTGGACGCTTTTAGCCGGGTAGAGCAGGGGTTGCCGTTAACGGCGGTGAATGCCGAATTCCGCTTTGGCCGACTGGATAACAGCGATGCAGCGTTGCCGCAGTTTACCGACGAACTGATCGGGATGCGTAATCTGTATACCTACAGCCCGACGGAGCGCTATGAGCATATTTATCTGAACAATAATTTCTACGCCTGGCAGTGCTTGGACGGGGTCGAGAAAGGGCTGGCGGATGTCGATCGCTGCCATTACGTCAAAGTGGCGGAGAAGCTGTATCTGTTCGTCTGGCGCGAGAAGATCATTCCGACGCTTGGCGTAGTGATGATCGACCTGCAAGAGATGCGCACCGATGGCAAGATCCTCGGTTATCAGGGCAGTGATTTCAGCAGCCTGAGCAACTTTGCCGTGGGCGCTCACGCGCAGATCCTGAACACTACGCATTACCCTAAGGCCTGAGCCGATGACGGCGATTTATGCCAGTGATGCGTTTGCCGGGCAGGTGGTGCTGGTGACCGGCGGTGCGCAGGGCATTGGGCTGGCGATCGTCAGCGCCTTTGCACGTTTGGGGGCCAAGGTGGTGATGGCAGATTTACAACTGCAAAAGGCACAGGAGGCGGCTGAAAGCTTGTGCCAATTGGGTTGTAACGTGGAGGCTACAGCTTGTGATATGGCCGATGCAGGGCAGATTGCCGAGCTGGTAGAACAGATAGCGAAGCGGCATCAACGGCTGGACGTGGTGATCCACAACGCCGCTTATTTTCCGCTGAGACCGTTTAACCAGATTGATGCCGAGCTGTTGCAACGCACCTTGAGCGTCAATTTGATGGCCCCGTTCTTTCTGGCGCAGGCGGCGTTGCCGTGGATGAAGCGCCAGGGTGGCGGACGTATTCTGGTGACATCATCGGTCACAGGGCCAAGGGTGGCCTACCCAGGGCTGGCACACTATGCGGCTTCCAAGGCGGGGGTAAATGGCTTTATTCGCGCTGCCGCGTTGGAACTGGCATGTGAAGGGATCACGGTGAATGGCGTGGAGCCGGGGATGATCCGCACGCCCGCGATGGCAAATCTGGGTGGGGAAGCGCTGAATCAGGCGATTGCCGCTGCGGTGCCGCTGGGCAGGTTGGGGGAGCCGGAGGATATCGCGGCAGCGATGGTCTTTTTAGCCTCGCCGGCTGCGAGTTATATCACCGGCCAGACGCTGGTAGTGGATGGCGGTGCGCTATTGCCGGAAGCCCAACCTGTCATTAACTGAGGATGCCCCTCACCCTAACCCTCTCCCAAAGGGCGAGGGGACCGATCGAGTGGGTTTGAAAATTCGGTGACGCACCTTGGATGAGGGGGCGATCGAGTTTGCTGAGATTACCTTCATTCTCCCAACAGAGCGGGGGCTATCAGCTCCCTCTCCCTGTGGGAGAGGGTTGGGGTGAGGGCTATTTATGAGCAACCACGTTGTTAGCTTGTTGATCCCCTAAGCGGATCAGCTCGTCGAGCAGCTCCATCAACTGATCCATCTTCTGCTTTGAAAATGCCGCTTCAATCTCCCCATAACCCTGTTCCACCTGGTGGCGTGCCAGTTCATACAGCTCCTGACCCTGCTGGGTCAAGGACACGTACAGCTTGCGCTGATCGTTAACCGGCTTGAGGCGAAAGATCAGCTTATCCCGCTCCATGCGCGACAGGATGCCGGTCAGGCTGGGGCGCAGGATGCAGGTCTCTGCGGCCAATTCGTGAAACTCAATGGAACGATTATCGGCCAATACGCGAATGATGCGCCATTGCTGCTCTGTCAGGTTGTGGCTTTTCAGGATCGGGCGGAAGAACCCCATGGCGGTTTCACGCGCCTGCAACAGGGCGATGGTTAACGATTCATGCATGTCGATGGCCTTGGCTTAATTTTATTAACAACTTAATAGTAGCCAATTTTTGACCGGCGGAGAACGGCAAAACGCGATCCGTCACGTAAAAATCCTGCAAAAAAGGTTAATTTGCTGATTAATAACGCTAATGTGCATAATTTGTGAATATTTCGTTATCACGATCACAAATTAAATTAACAACGTTGCGTAAATGCTGAACAGCGTATAAAAGTATTCATTAACATATTAATGATTGGCGTTCCGTAGAAGGAGTCTGCATGAAAGGCACCGTATTTTCCGTAGCACTTAACCACCGCAGCCAGCTTGATGCCTGGGATCAGGCGTTTCGCGCCGCCCCTTACCAAACGCCGCCCAAGACGCCGGTGTGGTTCATCAAACCGCGCAATACCCATCTTGCCAACGGTGGCAGCATCCCGTTCCCGGCCGGTGAAACCGTACAAAGTGGCGCAACGCTGGCAGTCGTGATTGGTCGCACCGCCCGCAAGGTGGCAGCGGATAAGGTGGCCGATTATGTGGCCGGTTACGCCTTGGCAAACGACGTCAGCCTGCCGGAAACCAGCTTCTATCGCCCAGCAATCAAAGCCAAATGCCGCGACGGTTTCTGCCCGCTGGGAGAGGTTGTTCCACTGGCTAGCACCAGCGGCCTGGAAATCATCACCGAAATCAATGGCGTGGAACAGGATCGCTGGTCAACGGCCGATCTGGTGCGTTCGGTGCCGGAACTGATCGCCGCCATCAGCGATTTTATTACCCTGCAACCGGGGGATGCGTTGCTGATTGGCACGCCACACCAGCGGGTTGAGATCAAGCCAGGTGATCAAGTGACGGTACGGGCCGCAGGTTTGCCAACCCTTACCAACCCAGTGACGCAGGCAGGAGAATAACCATGAGACATGCTCGTATCCGCCATCATGGCCAGATTGTTAACGTCACCGTAGACGACCAGTTAAGCGTTACCCTGCCCGATGGCAGCAAGCTCGATGAGTACGATGTGGAATGGCTGCCACCGGCGCAGGGCACGATATTTGCCCTCGGCCTGAACTATGCCGATCACGCCAGTGAGCTGGAGTTTAAAGCGCCGGAAGAGCCTTTGGTGTTCCTCAAAGGGCCAAACAGCCTGACCGGCCACCGCCAGGTTTCCGTGCGACCAGCGCAGGTGGAATACATGCACTACGAAGCGGAGCTGGTGGCGGTGATCGGTAAAACCGCGCGCAACGTCAGCCGCGAGCAGGCGATGGATTACGTGGCCGGTTACACCCTGTGTAACGACTACGCCATCCGCGACTACCTGGAAAACTACTACCGCCCTAACCTGCGGGTGAAAAGCCGCGACACCTTGACGCCTATCGGCCCCTACATTGTCGATCGTGACGATGTCGCGGATCCGCATAACCTGACGCTCAGCACCTATGTTAACGGTGAACTACGCCAGCGCGGCACCACTGCCGACATGATTTTCGACATCCCGTACCTGATCGAATACCTGAGTGAATTTATGACGTTGCAGCCTGGCGACATGATCGCCACCGGCACGCCGAAAGGGCTGGCCGACGTGCAGCCCGGGGATGAAATTGTGGTGGAGATCGAAGGCATTGGCCGCTTGGTTAACCACATCATCAGTGAAAAAGATTACGAGGAGAGCAAGGGATGAAAACCATCAACCATTGGATCAACGGCAAGAACGTCGCCAGCAAAGAGTATTTCACCACTACCAACCCGGCTAACGGCGAGGTGCTGGCGGAAGTGGCGTCCGGTGGCCAGCTCGAAATCGACCAGGCAGTAGCCGCAGCCAAAGAAGCCTTCCCGAAATGGGCCAATACGCCGATGAAAGAGCGTGCGCGCCTGATGCGTCGCCTGGGTGAACTGATCGACCAGAACGTGCCGCAGATTGCCGAGATGGAAACCGCGGACACCGGGTTGCCGATCCACCAGACCAAAAACGTGCTGATCCCACGCGCCTCGCACAACTTTGAGTTCTTCGCCGAAATCTGCCAGCAGATGAATGGCCGCACCTACCCGGTGGACGACAAGATGCTCAACTACACGCTGATCCAGCCGGTGGGCGTGTGTGCTCTGGTGTCGCCGTGGAACGTGCCGTTTATGACAGCCACCTGGAAGACCGCGCCTTGCCTGGCGCTGGGTAACACTGCGGTGCTGAAAATGTCCGAGCTTTCGCCACTGACGGCAGATCGCCTGGGTGAACTGGCGCTGGAAGCCGGTATTCCTGCCGGGGTGCTGAACGTGGTGCAAGGTTATGGCGCAACGGCGGGGGATGCTCTGGTACGTCATAAAGACGTGCGTGCAGTGTCCTTCACCGGCGGTACCTCAACCGGCCGTCGCATTATTGAAAGCGCCGGGCTGAAGAAGTTCTCGATGGAGCTGGGCGGCAAGTCGCCGGTGCTGATCTTTGAGGATGCCGATATCGAACGGGCGCTGGATGCGGCGCTGTTCACCATCTTCTCGATCAACGGTGAACGTTGCACCGCAGGTTCACGCATTTTCATTCAAGAAAGCATTTACCCGGAATTCGTCAAACGCTTTGCCGAACGTGCCAACCGCCTGCGCGTAGGCGATCCGATGGATCCCAATACCCAGGTTGGTGCGTTAATCAGCCCGCAGCACTGGGAAAAAGTCTCCGGTTATATCCGCCTGGGTATCGAAGAAGGGGCCACTTTGCTGGCTGGCGGCCCGGATAAACCGGCCGGATTGAGCCATGGTAACTTCCTGCGCCCAACGGTGCTGGCCGATGTTAACAACAATATGCGTGTCGCGCAGGAAGAGATCTTCGGGCCGGTGGCCTGCCTCCTGCCGTTCAAATCAGAAGAAGATGGCCTGCGCATGGCCAACGATGTGGAGTACGGCCTGGCGTCGTACATCTGGACGCAGGATGTGAGCAAAGTCCTGCGCCTGGCCCGCAATATTGAAGCGGGTATGGTTTTCGTCAACACCCAGAACGTACGCGATCTGCGCCAGCCGTTTGGCGGGGTGAAATCCTCTGGCACCGGCCGTGAAGGCGGTGAGTACAGCTTCGAAGTGTTTGCCGAGATGAAAAACGTTTGTATCTCCATGGGGGATCACCCGATCCCACGTTGGGGAGTGTGAGATAGCTCCGTGCCCTTTAAAACAACAACCAAGGACTAGACCCGATAGACATCAGCCTGCGGCCAGCCGTGCTGCAGGCTGAAAGATAAAGGGAATAGGAGGACATATGGGTAAATTAGCATTAGCCGCAAAGATTACACACGTTCCTTCGATGTACCTGTCTGAATTGCCAGGAGAACACCATGGCTGCCGTCAAGCCGCCATTGATGGTCACAAAGAAATCAGTGCCCGCTGTCGCGAAATGGGCGTCGACACCATTATCGTGTTCGATACCCACTGGCTGGTGAACAGCGCCTACCACATCAACTGCAACTCGCATTTCAAAGGGCTTTACACCAGCAACGAGCTGCCGCACTTCATTCGTGACATGACCTATGAATACGACGGCAACCCGGAGCTGGGGCAGATGATTGCCGATGAGGCCCGCAAGCTTGGCGTACGTGCCAAGGCGCACGAGATCCCAAGCCTGGAGCTGGAATACGGCACGCTGGTGCCAATGCGCTACATGAACAGTGACCGGCACTTCAAGGTGATCTCCATTTCTGCCTTCTGCACCGTGCATGATTTTGCCGATAGCCGCCGTCTGGGCGAAGCGATCAAAACCGCGATTGAGAAATACGACGGCACCGTGGCGGTATTGGCCAGCGGCTCGCTGTCACACCGCTTTATCGACGATCAGCGTGCCGAGCAGGGCATGAACAGCTACACCCGCCAGTTCGACCAGCAGATGGACGAAAGGGTAGTGAAACTGTGGGAAGAAGGGCGTTTCCGCGAGTTCTGCGAAATGCTGCCAGAGTACGCCGATTACTGCTACGGCGAAGGCAATATGCACGACACCGTGATGTTGCTGGGCCTGCTGGGCTGGGACAAGTATCAGGGCAAGGTGGAGTTCGTGACTCCACTGTTTGCCAGTTCCGGAACCGGCCAGGTCAACGGCATATTCCCTCTTCCTGCTGAAGTCTGAGGATACCCAATGCCCCATTTTTACGCTGAATGTACTGACAACATCCGCCGGGAGGCGGATTTGCCCGCGCTGTTCGACAAGGTTAATCACGCGCTGGCGGAAACCGGCATCTTCCCGCTGGCGGGCATCCGTAGCCGCGCCATCTGGCTGGATACCTGGCAGATGGCCGACGGCAAGCAGAACTATGCCTTTGTGCATATGACGCTGAAGATTGGCCACGGCCGCAGTCTGGAGAGCCGCCAACAGGTGGGCGAAATGCTGTTCATCCTGATCAAGGATCACTTTGCCGCGCTGATGGCTAACCGTTATCTGGCGCTCTCCTTCACCATCGAAGAGCTGGATCCGGTGCTCAATTATAAGCAGAACAACGTCCATGCGCTGTTTAGCAAGGACTGAACAAGGAGTGGTAAATGCTGGATAAAGACGTACTGAGCCGAGCCGTGCAGCGCCTGCATCAGGCCGAGCAGAGCCGGGAACAGATCCGCGCGCTATCGCTGGATCACCCGGAGATCACTATTGAAGATGCCTATGCTATCCAGCGCCAGTGGGTTGAGCTGAAGATCGCCGAAGGGCGCACTCTGAAGGGGCATAAGATCGGGCTGACCTCGCGCGCCATGCAGGTCAGCTCGCAGATCACCGAGCCGGACTACGGCGCGCTGCTGGACGACATGTTCTTTAACGATGGCAGCGACATTCCGATCGATCGCTTTATCGTGCCACGCGTCGAAGTGGAGCTGGCGTTTGTGCTGGCGAAGCCGCTGCGCGGGCCGAACTGCACGCTGTTTGATGTCTATAACGCGACCGATTATGTGATCCCGGCGTTGGAGATCATCGATGCTCGCAGTCATAACGTCGATCCGCAAACCCAGCGGCCACGCAAGGTGTTCGACACCATTTCCGACAATGCTGCCAACGCGGGTGTGGTGATGGGGGGCAGGCCGATCAAGCCAGACGCGCTGGATCTACGTTGGATCAGTGCCTTGCTGTATCGCAATGGCGTGATTGAAGAGTCTGGCGTGGCGGCGGCGGTGCTCAATCACCCAGCCAACGGTGTGGCCTGGTTGGCTAACAAACTGGCCCCGTATGACGTGGAACTGGAAGCCGGGCAGGTCATTCTTGGCGGCTCCTTTACCCGCCCGGTGGCGGCGCGGCGGGGCGATACCTTCCATGCCGACTATGGCCCGATGGGCTGCATCAGTTGCCGGTTTGTCTAAGGAGAAACACCATGCTAACTAACTATTTCAAACAGGCCCTGCAGGAAAAACGCCCGCAGATCGGCCTGTGGCTGGGGCTGTGCAGCAGCTATAGCGCGGAACTGCTGGCCGGAGCCGGGTTCGACTGGCTGCTGATCGACGGCGAACATGCGCCCAACAATGTGCAAACGGTATTGGGCCAGTTGCAGGCGGTCGCGCCTTATGCCAGCCATCCGGTGGTGCGCCCGGCCTGGAACGATCCGGTGCTGATCAAACAGCTGCTGGACGTCGGCGCGCAAACCCTGTTGATCCCGATGATCCAAAACGCCGAACAGGCGCAGGAGGCGGTGCGAGCTACTCGTTATCCCCCAAACGGCATTCGCGGGGTCGGCAGTGCGCTGGCTCGGGCCTCGCGCTGGAACCGGGTGCCGAATTACCTGCACCTTGCTGACAGCCAGATGTGTGTGCTGGTGCAGATAGAAACCCGAGAGGCGGTGAAAAATCTGGATGCCATCCTGGAAGTGGAAGGGGTGGACGGCGTCTTTATCGGCCCGGCGGATCTGAGTGCCGATATGGGCTTTGCCGGTAATCCACAGCATCCCGAAGTGCAGCGCACTATCGACGATGCCATTGCCCGCATCCGTGCCGCAGGCAAGGCACCGGGCATTCTGATGGCGCAGCAGGAACTGGCACAGCACTATCTGGCATCCGGCGCGTTATTTGTTGCCGTTGGCGTGGATACCACCCTGCTGGTGCGGGCGGCAGACTCCCTGCTCAGCAGTTTCAAACAGGATAAACCGGCGGGGACACCATCCCAGGGCGTTTACTAATCGGAGTCATCATGAGCAACGTCGATTCGCTCAAGCCGCTGAACCCGGCAGAGCAACATAAAGCGTTAACCGCCACCGAGCAGTCGGTGATTAAAAAGTTATTTCGGCGCCTGATTATTTTCTTATTTGTGTTGTTTGTTTTCTCGTTCCTTGACCGCATCAACATCGGGTTTGCCGGTTTGACCATGAAGCAGGACCTTGGTCTTAGCTCCACCATGTTCGGCCTGGCCGCAACGCTGTTTTACGTCACCTACGTGATCTTCGGCATCCCCAGCAACATGATGCTGAGCAGGGTGGGTGCACGGCGTTGGATCGCTACCATCATGGTGCTATGGGGTATTGCTTCTACCTGCACCATGTTCGCCACTGGGCCAACCAGCCTGTACGTGCTGCGGATGATCGTCGGCATTACCGAAGCGGGCTTCCTGCCAGGGATCCTGGTGTATCTCACCTACTGGTTCCCGGCGTTTTACCGCGCCCGGGCCAACGCGCTGTTTATGATTGCCATGCCGGTCACTATGGCGTTGGGGTCGCTGGTGTCCGGTTATATTCTGGCGCTGGATGGCATGATGAACCTGAAAGGCTGGCAATGGCTGTTCCTGCTGGAAGGGATCCCCTCGGTGATCCTCGGCGTGGTGGTGTGGTTCTACCTGGACGACACACCGGCCAAGGCCAAGTGGCTAACCAGCGAAGAGAAGGCCAGCCTGAAGGCGATGATGGAAGCCGACAAGCTACAACTGGTGCAGCCGGAAGGGCCAAGCAGCCACCGGGCGTTGCAGCAGCGCAGCCTGTGGCGTGAGGTGCTGACGCCGGTGGTGCTGATGTATACGCTGGCCTATTTCTGCCTCACCAATACCCTGAGCGCCATCAATATCTGGACGCCGCAGATCCTGCAGAGCTTCAACCAGAGCAGCAGTAACATCATGATCGGTTTTCTGGCGGCGATCCCACAAATCTGTACCATCGCCGGTATGATCTGGTGGAGTAAACGTTCGGATCGCCTGCAGGAGCGTAAATTCCACACCGCGCTGCCTTATCTGTTTGCCGCCGCGGGTTGGCTGTTGGCCTCGGCGATCAACCACAGCATGGTTCAACTGTTAGGGATCGTGATGGCGTCGGTCGGCTCGTTTACCGCGATGGCGATCTTCTGGACCACGCCGGATCAGTCAATCAGCTTTGAAGCTCGGGCGGTAGGGATCGCAGTGATCAACGCCACCGGTAACATCGGCTCGGCGGTCAGCCCGCTGCTGATCGGCTGGTTCAAGGATGTGACCGGCAGCTTTAACTCCGGGCTCTATTTTGTCTCGGCGTTGCTGATTATCGGGGCCGTGCTGGTATGGCGTATCCCGATGAAAGAC
Organism: Serratia sp. K1WW1; assembly: GCF_055790865.1. Taxonomy (NCBI): domain Bacteria; kingdom Pseudomonadati; phylum Pseudomonadota; class Gammaproteobacteria; order Enterobacterales; family Yersiniaceae; genus Serratia; species Serratia sp. K1WW1. The sequence goes on along the minus strand of NZ_CM147697.1, from coordinate 5,183,163 downwards.
TCGCGCCCGCGGGCCACGCCATAAACTTTGATTGTGCTTGAGGATACGCCCCCTCTTCCTTTGGGAGAGGGTCGGGGTGAGGGGGAATTGAATCGGTAATCTTTTCCTTTTCACCCATTCCTTCTCTTATTTTCACCGGAGGACAACGTGCAGAAAAGTACCGGCTTTATCGCCAATATCGATATTGGCAAAGAGTATGACGCGCGTTACGCCGCTGATGAGGTGCACTACGAAACTTTTGCCGGGCTGGCGGCGTTTTTTGGCCGGGATATGCAGGTGCACTGGCACGATCGCTTCTTCCAACTGCATTATCTGGCCACCGGCAGGATAGAGCTGCAGCTGGACGATCAGCACTATTCGGTGCAGGCTCCGCTGTTTATCCTCACCCCGCCCTCTGTGCCACACGCCTTTTTCACCGAACCAGACAGCGATGGCCACGTGCTAACGGTGCGCCAGGAGCTGATCTGGCCGTTGCTGGAACGCTTGTATCCGGGCAGCAATCTGGCGCTGGATATGCCGGGGATTTGCCTTTCGCTGGCCGCAGTACCGCAGGAGTTGGCGGCACTTGGGCATTATTGGGAACTGATCTCCCGCGAGTTTAGCCAAAAGATGGCCGGGCGCGAGCAGACGCTGGCATTGCTGGCCCAGGCGGTATTCACGCTGATGCTGCGCAATACCTCATTGGATGACAAGGCTGCCAGCGGCGTGCGTGGCGAACTGAAGCTGTTCCAGCGTTTTAACAAGATGGTGGACGAGCGTTTTCGCGATCATCTGTCGGTGCCGGAATATGCCCAGTCGCTGGGGGTGACGGAATCACGCCTCAACGATCTATGCCGCCGTTTTGCCAATCGGCCACCCAAGCGGCTGATCTTCGATCGCCTACTGCGTGAAGCTAAACGGCTGCTGCTATTCAGCGCCTGCACGGTGCATGAAACGGCTTACAGTCTGGGGTTCAAAGATCCTGCCTACTTCGCACGCTTCTTCAATCGGCTGGAAGGCTGTTCGCCTTCCGCCTATCGCGCTACGCAACACGTGCTGTCATAACCAGGAGCGGGTCAGCCTTTGTTGGCCACCAAATCCGCGACTAGCCGGTTGACCGGATCGCTCATGTTGGTGAACTTGGTCAACTCCGAGCGGGTAACGACCACAAACACGCCGATATTTTGCTGCGGCACCATCGCCATATAGGTGATGAAGCCGCCGCCGCCGCCGGTTTTCTGGATGATCCCTGGCAGGCCATCTTTCGGTGCCATGTATACCCAGCCCAATCCCAAAGCAGAGGCTTCACCCGGTACATCCATGCCTTTCAGTGACGTCAGATCTTTACGCTGGAAATACATGGTTTGTTCAGTTAAGGCCGTTGGCTTGCGCGAGCCGCTTACGTTGGAGGAGAGGAACTGCTGCATCCAGCGCTGCATATCGCGCGGCGTCGAGTAAACCCCACCGCTGCCACTGGCGGCTGTGGTATCGCGGCAGGCGCTTGGCCCAGAGGCAGCCACCATCAGGCGTGAGCACTGCTCTGCGCTTGGCGTCAGCGTGGTATCAACCATCCCCAGTGGACCAGTGACTTTCTCGCGCAACAAGACGTTATAAGGCTTGCCAGCGGCACGTGACAACGCATCGGCCAATAGGTCGTAGGCCAGGTTGGAGTAGGCCGCCCGCACGCCCGGTGGCACGGTAATGGTGGCATGAGACAACCACTGCCAGCGCTGTGCCTTGGTGGGCCAGGTAAACACCGGCGTTTTTGGCGGTTTCTTGCCGGGTTGCTCACGCGGCAGGGCGCTGGTGTGCGTTGCCAGGTTCAGCAAGGTAATCGGCTGGCGTGAATTGTAGGCAGGAACGACGGCCCCTTTGGGAGCATATTTGCGCAGTGGATCGGTGAGTTTGACCTTACCTTCCGCCGCCATTTTGACCATCACTTCGCTGGTCATCAGTTTGGTGATGGAGGCGATGCGGATCAGGGAATCTGGCCGTGGACGCAGATCGTTGCCCGGTTTGGTATCGCCAAAACTGCGGTTAACCACCTGATTGTTATCGATCACCACCAGCGCCATACCGGTTGCGCCGCTGTTATAGAAGATATGTTCAGCATACTGATCGACAATCTGTGAGGTGAGCTGCGCGTCGGTCGCCTGGCTGGCCAAGGGGGTGGCACACAGGCCAAGCGCCAGCAATAACGTGGAGAGTGAGGTCTTCAACGGTCGTGTTCCATATAAAAATGTGGCAGGGAAGGCGTAAGTTGTCCGCTAGTGTAATGCGCTACGGCGCGATTGGCATGTGGTAAAAGTGGCGACAGGTAAAAGTTTTTCACCTTTCCCCTTCCGGCGAAGGGGAAAAGATCAGGCGACTGGCTGCGGGTGGGGGGCTAGCTGAATATTGTTGCGGCCACTGTTTTTGGCCCGGTACAGCGCGGCGTCGGCGGCACAGATCGCAGAGTCGATATCCAGTTTATCCAGCGCAGAAATCCCGGCGCTTAACGTCACCCTGGTTGTCTCCTGCGTGTGGAAACGATGGGTAATGGTCAATTCCTGCACGCATTGGCGCACCTTTTCCGCCAGATAGGCCGCGTAATCTTCACCGACGTTGGTCAGCAGAACCAAAAACTCTTCTCCACCGTAACGCACCACGATATCCCGTGAGCGCACCGCATCGCGGATGGTCGTTGCCACCTGGACTAATGCTTGATCGCCCAGGGTGTGACCGTAGCGATCGTTGTAGACCTTGAAGTGGTCGATATCGAGTAGCAGCACAAAGTGGTTGCCCGAAGTCGGCGAGAGCAACTGATCCAGTTTGCTTCCCAGCCCACGGCGGTTATACAGGCCGGTTAGCGGATCGATCATGCTCAGATCGCTGAACTTATCCCGTTCGTGATACAGGTTGGCCACCAGATGTTGGGTAAACATTTCGCTGCGCTTCAACAGCAAATGATGCACCGAGAAGGCGACGATCGGCAGCAGGGTGGTGAACAGAATTCGCATGGTGTTATGCATGCCGTCCAGCCACAGGATTATCAGCGCCGAGGGAACGGCGTGCAGGCAGAAGGCCAGCAGGTTATCCGTCAGCGAGATCGCGCTGATAAAGAAAATACTGAACAGGCTGATCAGCAAAAAGCCGTGGTTGTCACTGGCGGTAAGCTGGCTCTTACTATAGATGTGTGCCGCCCACAGCAGCCCAAGGATGATGGCGAGCAGGTTGAGCCTTTGGACGTAGTGGCGGGGCGAATACAGCGTAAATAACATGGCCGCCAGGCAAATCGCCGGAATGCAGATTAGCGGCAGCGTGAAGGCCGGGGTCTCTTTAAAGGGCACGAATAAAGTAAAAATGGCAGAGGCTGCATTCATCAACAAGAAAAGAAACAGGGATAAGCGCTGTTTGCTGGTTTGCAGTTGCTGATAAGAACGCGAGTTCATACGGGGATCACTCTTTACCAATGGGGCCGGTCGAAGGAAAAATGTTAGACAATGCCTGCTGAATAATTCCTATTGGTTATTATTAACAGACTATAAATGTTAAGAATTTTCTTATATGAAATTAACATTTTTCCAGCAGGCTGTCATCCGCGTTCAGCCGGATCTTGAAAAGAGTGCGGGCCAAAAAAAAGTGTTATATGATATTGGTTATCATTATCACTTGAAAGGTAGGGTTATCATGTTAGCTGCCATGGTTACCGCTTGTGGATTATGGGGCATCAGTTGGTGCCTGGGCAATCGGCTTGCCAGCGCCTGGGGCGTGTTGCTGCCCTGTGCTCTGATGCCGTTTCTGGCGTTGATCGACCTGGATATGATGCAACTGCGTACTCTGATCGTGGTTGCTATGCTGGCCACGCTGGTTATGCTGTTTAACAGCCGCTGGCGTCATTACCTGCTGCTCCCTTCCTGCATGGCTCTGGCCGGTGGACTTGCCGCAATCAGCCTGCATTTCAGCTTTAACTGAAACGACAAAACCACGCCTGAGCGTGTTGGTTTTTTTCAGTGAGTTTTTATGCAGGAACAGCTAGAAGAGAACTCATCAAGTGGTGCGAAGAGAGGGACTTGAACCCTCACGTCCGTAAGAACACTAACACCTGAAGCTAGCGCGTCTACCAATTCCGCCACCTTCGCACAGTTTGATGTGTTTTTGATTTTGATTTATATCACCAGCTTGGTGCGAAGAGAGGGACTTGAACCCTCACGTCCGTAAGAACACTAACACCTGAAGCTAGCGCGTCTACCAATTCCGCCACCTTCGCATACGATGCTGTGCAATATAAATCATGTGGTTATTTGGTGCGAAGAGAGGGACTTGAACCCTCACGTCCGTAAGGACACTAACACCTGAAGCTAGCGCGTCTACCAATTCCGCCACCTTCGCATACCAGATACGCTACCGGAGTAACGCTACCACGGAGGCGAATTCTAGAGATTTTGGCGGGGACGTCAATAGTTATTTCCCGGTTTAGCGGCGTTTGCTGTAAAAAACGGCATATCAGCGCTTTTTATGGCCCTCGAACAACGTAATCAGCCAATCAATCAATACCCTGACACGTGGCGCGAGGAAACGGCCAGGCGGATACATGATGTAGATCGGCATCGGCGGTGGTGGCGTATCGGCCAGCACTTCCACCAGTTCACCACTTTGCAACCAGGGAGAGAGCGTATAACGCGCTGCCTGGATGAGCCCCAACCCGGCACGGCAGGCACTGGTATAGGCATCGGCCCCGCTAACGCTCAATCTGCTTGGCAATTCGCGCAGCTCAAGGCGGCCATCACGGCAAAATTCCAGCGGGTAGTTGCGGTTATTCACCAAGGAGAAATAGCCCACCGCCCGATGATGTTGCAGCTCATCTAACGACTGCGGAGTACCAAACGTCTCTAGATAGGCGGGAGAGGCGCAGGTGAGCTGGGGCAGTTGGGCAATCCGCCGGGCAACCAGCGTATCGTCTTCGGTCTCCCAAGCCCGCAGTACGCAGTCCACACCTTCGCGCAACAGATCAACGTGGGTGTCGTTGGCCCCCAACGCAATTTCTATTTCTGGATAGCGCTGATAGAACTGATCGAGCGCTGGGATGACGATTTCCCGCGCCAGCGAATGGGGCATATCGATCCGCACCTTGCCGGTAGGTTGCAGCTTATGGTGGCTGAACAGGGTATCTGCTTCTTCCATGGCGTCCAGCAGGTGCAGACAACGTTGGTAGTACAGCGTCCCCTCGGCGGTAACCTGAACCTGGCGCGTAGTGCGCACCAATAATCTGACGCCAAGCCGTTGCTCCAGGCGTTTGAGCACGTTGCTAACCGTGGCTCGCGGCAGTTGCAACCGTTCGGCCGCGCGGCTGAAGCTGCCTAGTTCCACGATCCGGGTAAAGATGCGCATAGCCTGAACCTGATCCATTTTGCCGCCCGCATTGTTGGTGATTTATGAACAGTGATGTGCAATCTGCATTATTTATCTTTGTGGCATAAACAACCAGACTTTGTTTCGACATCCATGTTCAACAAGGACCACACAATGCAACAGCGCAAATTAGGTACTAATGGCCCCCTCGTCTCTGCCCTGGGTTTAGGTTGCATGGGGATGAGCGATTTCTATTCCACCGGTTATGATGAGCAGGAAGCGATCGCCACACTGCATCGGGCCCTGGAACTGGGGGTGACCCTGCTGGACACCGCAGATATGTACGGCCCGCACACCAATGAACAACTGATCGGCAAGGCGATCAAAGGCAAACGCGACCAGGTATTTCTGGCCACCAAGTTCGGTATTGTGCGCGATCCGGCAGATCCCACTGCGCGGGGTGTGAGCAGTAAACCGGACTATATCCGTCGCTCGGTAGAAGGCAGCTTGCAGCGGCTGGGGGGAGAAACCATCGATCTTTACTACCAGCATAGGGTCGACCCTACGGTACCGATCGAAGAGGTGGTTGGCACCCTGGCGGATCTGATCAAAGAAGGCAAGATCCGTCATATTGGCCTGAGTGAAGCCTCGGTTGCTACGTTGGAACGCGCTCACCAGGTGCATCCGATCACCGCGTTGCAGACTGAATATTCCTTGTGGAGCAGGGATGCCGAGCAGGGGCAACTGGCCGCTTGCCAACGTTTGGGCATTGGCTTTGTTGCCTATAGCCCGCTTGGGCGTGGCTTCCTGACCGGGGCGATCCAGAGTATCGAGGACTTGGCAGCAGACGATTTCCGCCGCGACAATCCACGTTTTCAAGGGGAAAACTTTGCTCGCAATCTGGAGTTGGTAACCAAGGTCAGTGAACTGGCCAGGCAGAAAGGCGTGACCCCGTCGCAACTGGCGTTGGCCTGGGTGATGGCGCAGGGGGAAAACATTGTTCCAATCCCTGGCACCAAACGTCGGCGCTATCTGGAAGAGAACGTAGCGGCTGCGGAGATCACGCTAAGCGAGCAGGAACTGGCGGCGATTGAGGCGGTATTCCCACTGGCAGGCGTGGCAGGTGCACGCTATACAACGGTAGGTATGGAGTTGGTTAACGGCTGATGGCAGGGGGCTACAGTGAGGATATTTCCCCCTAACCAGAGTGGTAAGGGGGGATCCTGACCTACTACCTTTTCTTCTTCGCATCGCGTGGCTGGCGGGCCACGGTGGCTTTGTACACCTTGAAGCGGCCATTCTGCGCCAACACTTCATGGCTGCCGAAGGTGGCATCCAGAATATCCGGGTAAGGCAGGAAGGCGTTGGCGACGATACGCAGTTGGCCACCGATTGGCAGGTGTTTTAACGCCCCGCGGATCAGCGTTTCTGCGGCGGTCAGGCTGGTGGCCAGGCCGTCATGGAACGGTGGGTTGGAGATGATCAGGTCAAAGCGGCCGGTAATGTCGGAGTAGACGTTACTGACGATCACTTCCCCTTCAATACCGTTGGCAGCCAATGTCGCCCGGCTGGATTCTACGGCAGCGGCATTGACGTCGCTGAGGGTCAGCTTCATTTTCGGCGACAGTTTAGACAGCACCGAAGCCATTACGCCTGCGCCACAACCCACGTCCAGCACTTTGCCTTTCATGTGTTTTTCCAACGTGGAGAGCAGCAGTGAACTGCCAACGTCCAGGCCGTCACGGCTGAACACGCCAGGCAGCGTCTTCACTTCCAGATCGTGCAGCTGATAGCTTTCCCACCAGTCGGCCAGATCAAACTGGGTTTGCACATCAATACGGCCATGATACAACCCACAGCGGCGAGCGCTGTCGATCTTGGCAAGCGTGGCATGGCCTTCCAGAGTTTGTTCCGCGCTGCGCACGCCGCTGCGGTTTTCACCGACGACAAAAATTTCTGCGCCAACCGGCAGCAGGGCCAGGATATTGCACAGTTGGAACTGTGCCTCCTGCTTGCTCTTTGGCCAGTAATACACCAGCGTATCGCACTCGGCGACGAAGGCAGGATCGACCGTCAGGCCGAACTGTGCATGCTCTCCCATCGTCCGGTTCAGTAACTGCCAGTGATGGTATTGCTGGGTGTGGACACGCACATCCGCAGCCTCGAATTGGGCCGGCAGGGTATCCTGCAGATCGCCGGCAAACAGTACGCGGCGTTCCATAAATTCATCACTGTGGCGCAGCATGACTTCACTGGCGGGGGTTAATGCAGACATCAGTTTTCGGCTCCTCAAGATTTAGCCGGAGATTATAGAGGTTTGTGGCGAGATGTTCGACGGGTTTGTTGGCGCACACCCCGTGGGTTTGTTAGCATAGCGCGGCATAGGGCAGGTAGGGTGCGTCACACACGGGGATCGGCATGGCATCAAAACGCGACTGGTTGTTACAACAGCTGGGGATTACGCAGTGGACATTACGCCGCCCTGGAGTGTTGCAGGGGGAGGTAGCGGTAAGCGTGCCCCCGAACATGCGCCTGTTGGTGGTGGCGCAGACATTGCCAGACCAGCACGACCCGCTGTTTTGTGACGTGCTGCGCAGCCTGGGGCTGACAGCGGCACAAACCTATGGCCTGACACCGGATCAGGTAGCGATGCTGCCACAAGATACCGAGTGCAACAGTTGGCGGTTGGGCGTCACGGAGCCGTTAGCGGTGGCCGGCGCGCAGCTACATAGCCCGGCGCTGGCCGAGCTTTCTCAAGATGCGAGTGCGAAACGCGCACTCTGGCAGCAGATTTGTCATCATGAACAGCATTTCTACCCTGACAGCGGCCGATCTGGCCACAGCCTTCAAGATTGAACAAGCCAGCCATGCGTTTCCCTGGACCGAGGCGACGTTAGCCAGCAATCAGGGTGAACGTTACCTTAACCTGAAACTGGAAGCTGAGGGGCAAATGGCGGGTTTTGCCATTACCCAAATCGTGCTGGATGAAGCGACGCTGTTTAATATTGCCATCCACCCAAGCTGGCAGCGCCGGGGCTTTGGCCGCACGCTGCTGACCGCCGTGATCGAGCAATTGGAAGTACGTGGTGTGGTCACTCTGTGGCTGGAAGTTCGAGCCTCCAACCGCGGAGCGATAGCGCTCTACGAAGACCTTGGCTTCAATGAAGTCACGGTGCGCCGCAACTATTACCCCGCAGCCAGTGGCCGCGAAGACGCGATCGTTATGGCGCTGCCGCTGGGGTAGCGACTTATAGTTCCCCTTGTGCAGCCTGTTTGGCCTGCCATTATCTTATGCCGAAGAAACCATTGATTGTCACCGGTTGGTAAATCAGCGAAAATACTCGGCTACTATCTTTTTATTACCGCTTTGCCTGGCGCCGCGATTGGCGCGTTGTGATGATGAGCAGGGCGGACTAACCATAGAAACGTGAAAAACATGTCTCCTAGTGAATTCGCCCGCGAAGTTGCGAAAAGAAGAACTTTCGCCATTATCTCGCACCCCGATGCGGGTAAAACCACCATCACCGAGAAGGTGCTGTTATTCGGACACGCTATCCAGACCGCCGGTACGGTAAAGGGCCGTGGCTCCAGCCAGCACGCCAAATCCGACTGGATGGAGATGGAAAAACAACGTGGTATCTCGATCACCACCTCGGTGATGCAGTTCCCGTACCGCGACTGCCTGGTCAACCTGCTCGATACCCCGGGGCACGAAGACTTCTCCGAAGATACCTACCGTACCCTGACGGCGGTGGACTGCTGCCTGATGGTGATCGACGCCGCAAAAGGCGTTGAAGATCGTACCCGCAAGCTGATGGAAGTTACCCGCCTGCGTGATACGCCGATCCTGACCTTCATGAACAAACTTGACCGTGACATCCGCGATCCGATGGAAGTGATGGATGAAGTTGAGCGTGAACTGAAAATCGCCTGCTCGCCGATCACCTGGCCGATCGGCTGCGGCAAGCTGTTCAAAGGGGTTTACCATCTCTATAAAGATGAAACCTATCTGTATCAGACCGGTAAAGGTCACACCATTCAGGAAGTGCGTATCGTTAAAGGGTTGAACAACCCGGAGCTCGATGCTGCCGTAGGCGAAGATCTGGCCGCCCAGCTGCGTGATGAGCTGGAACTGGTGCAAGGGGCTTCCCATGAGTTTGAGCAGGAAGCCTTCCTGGCAGGCGAACTGACCCCGGTGTTCTTCGGTACCGCTTTGGGCAACTTCGGTGTCGATCATATGCTTGATGGGCTGGTGGCCTGGGCGCCTGCGCCAATGCCGCGTAAAACCGATACCCGTGAAGTGGTCGCCGCTGAAGAGAAATTCACCGGCTTCGTGTTCAAGATCCAGGCGAACATGGATCCTAAACACCGCGACCGTGTGGCATTTATGCGTGTGGTGTCTGGGCGCTATGAGAAAGGCATGAAACTGCGCCAGGTACGTACCGGCAAAGACGTGGTGATCTCCGATGCGCTGACCTTCATGGCCGGTGACCGCTCGCACGTTGAAGAAGCCTATCCAGGCGACATCATTGGCTTGCATAACCACGGCACCATTCAGATCGGCGATACCTTCACCCAGGGTGAGGATATGAAGTTCACCGGTATTCCGAACTTTGCGCCAGAACTGTTCCGCCGTATCCGCCTGCGCGATCCGCTCAAGCAGAAACAGTTGTTGAAGGGGCTGGTCCAGCTGTCGGAAGAGGGTGCGGTGCAGGTATTCCGCCCAATCGCCAACAACGATCTGATCGTTGGTGCGGTCGGCGTGCTGCAGTTTGACGTGGTGGTTGCCCGTCTGAAGAGCGAATACAACGTGGAAGCGCTGTATGAATCGGTGAACGTCTCCACAGCCCGTTGGGTCGAGTGCGACGACGTGAAGAAATTCGAAGAGTTCAAGCGTAAGAGCGAGCTGAACCTGGCGCTGGACGGCGGCAACAACCTGTCGTATATCGCACCAACCATGGTTAACCTCAACCTGACGCAGGAACGCTACCCAGAAGTGGTGTTCCGCAAAACCCGCGAGCATTAATCTCCTATACAGGGCGCTTCCAAGCGCCCTGTGTTTTCCGTCTACAGCCCCCATCCTGCTAATTAATAAACCCTTCTCACTAATCCTTTCTTCTAAACCGAACAAGATTTTTCGGCGATTTGACGGCAAGTTTTCGCTGATGGTCTATATTTATCAGGGTGCATAGCGACATCTGAGCGTAAAATACTATCGTACCCACATATTTTAGAGAGTTATTCGGTAGTGTTGCCGATCGGAGACAGTCCTATCTTAGTAATATCAATAAGATAGTGATGTGGATCCCAAATCAACTGCTATCTGTCTCCAATAGACGACGGTTTTGCGCTTAATTGTTGCTCATTTGTTTTGTTGTTGTTGATTTTTAACGGCGTTTTTAACTTGGCACGGGCATTGCAGGTATACTTACCGTAGAGCAATAGTCCGGTCGTGAACGTTTGATTGTATAGAGATCGTGAAGTATTCATTTGAGTTAGCCGCACTCTGGCGGCACCAGAGCCCACAGCAGTTTGGGGTTCTACAACAAGAAGGAAGAGATCGATGAAAAATACCAAGTTTGCACATTCGCTGATGGCAGTCGTTTTGGGTTCGGTACTGGTTAGTGGTTCAGCCCTGGCTGAAGAGACCATGATGAACAAAGCATCAGGCGTAGTTGATAGTACTGGTGCCAAAATCGATAGCTCCATGAAAAAAGTCGACAACTATATGGATGACAGCGGCATAACGGCTAAAGTTAAAAGTGCGCTGGTTGACGATAAAGCCATCAAAAGCACCGACATCTCGGTGGAAACCGAAAAAGGTGTGGTGACGTTGAGCGGTTTTGTCGCCACTCAGGCTCAGGCTGAGAAAGCGGTAGACGTTGCAGGTCGGGTAGAAGGGGTCAAATCCGTCAGCGATAAGCTGCACGTGAAAGATCAAGCGACCCAGTCGGTGAAATCCTATGCCGGTGACACCGCGACCACCAGCGAACTGAAAGCTAAACTGCTGGCCGACGACATCGTGCCTTCACGCAACGTGAAAGTAGAAACCACTGATGGTGTGGTGCAGCTTTCCGGTGAGGTGAAAACCCAGGCGCAGTCTGACCGTGCAGAAAGTATTGCCAAAGCCATTGATGGCGTGAAAAGCGTCAAGAACGATCTGGCGGTAAAACCTTAATCGTCAGTAACAGTAAGCAATAACTCCCAGGCTAACGCCTGGGATGTACTACCAGAAATAGAATAATCCGCAGTTTTAAGCCGCACCCAGCAGGGGCGAGCCAAACGCGAAATTTTTATCACCATGGTAAGGAGAGGCTTATGTTTCGATGGGGCATTATATTTTTAGTTATTGCATTGATCGCCGCAGCACTGGGTTTTGGTTCGTTGGCAGGTACTGCTGCCTGGGCCGCCAAAGTAGTGTTCGTGGTAGGGATCATTCTGTTCCTGGTCAGCCTGTTTACCGGCCGTCGGCGCCCTTAGCGTCTCTCTAAACTGTAACAAAGCTTGATTCTTTTTCTTGGCGCCAGGAGGCAGGTCATGAATAGCGACATCATTGTTGGCCGTTGGAAACAGCTGAAAGGCCAGGTTTGGCAGGCATGGGCGGAGTTTTCCGGCAATGACGGCCTGTGGCTGGCAGGGAGCAATGACTGCCTCTCTGGCGTATTACAAGAAGATTACGGAAGAGAGCAAGAAGAGGTATCCTCGGGAAAACGGCCACATTGAGGATACGGGGTTGGGATACAGAATACCCATCACGCTCGGTAATATAGAACCCCTGGCGTATAAACCATACCGGCCCGGTAAAATGGCGCTGGTGTGTGAGGGCGGCGGACAGCGCGGTATCTTTACCGCTGGCGTACTGGATGAATTCCAGCGCGCCCGCTTTAACCCTTTTGATCTGATGATTGGTACCTCTGCCGGCGCGCAGAACCTCTCGGCATTTATTTGTGGCCAGATGGGCTACGCACGGCGGGTGATCACTCGCTACACCACCTCTGCCAATTTCTTCAACCCGCTGCGCTTTGTGCGTGGTGGGCATCTTATCGATCTCGATTGGTTGTTGGACGTCACCTCGCAACAGTTGCCGCTGGCCTTTGACGTGGCGGAAAAGCAGCTGATTGATGGCCGTGAATTTCTGATGTGTGCCTGTCGCAGCGATGACTTTACGCCGGTTTATCTCCCTGCGGCACGGGATAGCTGGTTACCGGCAATCAAGGCCTCCAGCGCCATCCCCGGTTTTTACCGTATGGGTGTAGAGCTGGATGGCATCAGCTATCAGGATGGCGGCATCAGCGATGCCATCCCGGTGGAAGAGGCCTATCGCCGTGGGGCGGATACCATTGTGGTGATCCGCACCGTGCCTTCACAGATGTTTTATACGCCGAAGTGGATGAAACGCATGGAGCAATGGCTGGGTGAAAGCAGCCTGCAGCAAATGGTGCGGGTGTTGCAGCATCATGAGCAGAGCTATTTGCGCATCCAGCAATTTATTGAAAAACCCCCTGGTGAACTGCGCATCTTCGAAATATTCCCGCCTAAGCCGCTGGCGAGCAATGCGCTCGGCAGCCGTTTGCCCGCGCTGAATCGCGATTATCATCTGGGCCGCCGTTGTGGGCGCTATTTCCTGGCGACGGTTGGCCACTGGCTGCTGGAGCAGGAAAAGAACGATGGCATGACGGTAACAACATCACTTTCCCGGCGTCTTATCCAGCCAGAAACTGTGCGGATGCCTTCGCCGATTATTACCGATGTGCTTAACCCGCAAAGCCATGTCTTGCAGCCTGAAGCGACGCCAAAAATCATCCTGCCAGGTGACGGAGATGTGCTGTGAGTTACGCCTTTACTGATACCCATTGCCACTTTGATTTCCCGCCTTTTAGTGGGGATGAGCAGGCGAGCCTGGCATTGGCTGCGCAAGCCGGGGTGCAGCAAATTATTGTGCCAGCGGTAACGGCCGATCGCTTTGTGCGTATTCTCAAACTGGCGCGCGAGCATACCCCGCTGTTTGCCGCGCTGGGGTTACACCCGCTGTATATCGCCCAACACCATGATGAGCAGCTTGAACATCTGGCAGGCTTTCTGGCCAGTAAGCCGCAGAAGCTGGTAGCGGTAGGGGAGATTGGGTTGGATCTGTATATGGCCGAGCCGCAGTTTGAACGCCAACAGGCGTTGCTCAAGGCACAGCTGAAGTTGGCAAAGCAGTACGATCTGCCGGTGATCTTGCACTCCCGCCGTAGCCACGATCAGTTAGCTGCCGCATTGCGTCGTACCGAGGTGCCGCGCCGTGGTGTGGTGCATGGCTTTGCTGGCAGCCTGGCTCAGGCGCAGGCCTTTATTCGCCTGGGTTATTATATTGGCGTTGGCGGCACGGTCAGCTACGAGCGGGCGCAGAAGACACGCCAGGTGATGGCGCAGTTGCCGTTGACCTCACTGTTGCTGGAAACCGATGCGCCGGACATGCCGTTGGCGGGTTATCAGGGGCAGCCTAACCGGCCTGAGCGGGCTGCGGAAGTATTTCAGGTCCTTTGCCAACTGCGGCCTGAATCTGCCGACGACATTGCCGAACAGCTACAACAAAATAGCCAATCCCTGTTTGCATTGGATCCGCACTCCTCAGTTTAAATGTGATTTGAATCACGTTGTGTGATTTTCAGTTGCTTCCACTTGTATATAATTGTGACATAAAACGAGTCTCATTCTGCCTCCCTCAGTATAATTGCGTCCCATTATCGCCCTTGGGCAACCCGTTTCATCCAGCGGGCCGGGGGCATTTATTCTTCGTAACAGGGACATACTCGTATGCAACTCTTCATGAGCCTGATCGGTATGGTGGTCTTGATCGCCATTGCGGTGCTGCTTTCCAGCAACCGGCGCGCTATTAAACTGCGTACCGTACTCGGCGCGTTTATCATCCAGGTTGGCATTGGCGCGCTGGTGCTCTATGTCCCGGTCGGGCGCCGTATTCTTGGTGGCATGTCGGAAGGGGTGGCAAACGTCATCGCTTACGGTAACGAGGGCATCGCTTTCATCTTTGGTGGCCTGGTTTCCGACAAAATGTTTGAAGTGTTCGGCGGTGGCGGCTTCGTGTTCGCCCTGCGTGTGTTACCGGTGATTGTGTTCTTCTCCTCGCTGATTGCGGTGCTCTATTACCTGGGCATCATGCAGGTGGTGATCAAGCTCCTCGGCGGTGGTTTGCATAAGCTGTTGGGTACCTCACGGACCGAATCGCTGTCAGCCACGGCCAATATTTTTGTGGGGCAGACCGAAGCGCCGCTGGTGGTGCGCCCTTATATCGCCACCATGACCCAGTCGGAGCTGTTTGCCGTAATGTGCGGCGGCCTGGCTTCGGTAGCCGGTTCCGTGCTGGCGGGCTATGCCCAGATGGGCGTACCGTTGGAATACCTGATCGCCGCTTCCTTTATGGCCGCGCCGGGTGGGCTGCTGTTTGCCAAACTGATGGTGCCGGAAACCGAAAATACCCAAGACCGAGCCGATGCGATGAAGCTGATCGCCGAAGACGAGCGCCCGGCAAACGTCATCGATGCCGCAGCCTCTGGTGCGGCATCCGGTATGCAATTGGCGTTGAACGTAGGGGCGATGCTGTTGGCATTTATCGCTCTGATCGCGCTGCTTAACGGTATTCTTGGCGGTATTGGTGGCTGGTTCGATTTCCCACAGCTGTCGCTGGAACTGATCCTGGGCTGGGTATTCTCACCTATCGCCTATCTGATTGGCGTGCCTTGGAGTGAAGCGATGGTGGCGGGTTCGTTTATCGGCCAGAAGGTGATCGTTAACGAATTCGTGGCCTACATGAACTTTGGTGCCTACCTGCGTCCAGATGACGTGGTGGCCGCTGAGGGGCTACAGGTGTTGTCACAGCACACCAAGGCGATCATCTCCTTTGCGCTGTGCGGCTTTGCCAACCTGTCTTCCGTGGCGATCCTGCTGGGTGGTCTAGGCAGCATGGCACCAGGCCGTCGTCACGACATTGCTCGTTTCGGGTTGAAAGCGGTGGCAGCCGGTACCTTATCCAACCTGATGAGCGCCACCATCGCCGGATTCTTCCTGGCGTTGTAAGCTATACTTGATATCAACAACCAGGCTCCTGAAGGGGCCTGGTTACCTGCAAAAAGGGCATTCGCCTGACGACCGCCGTCTCTTTAGTGAATTTGTGAACAATATCGCGTTATTTTGTGATGATCTTCACATATAATTCAGTCCTGTTACAGTGCTATCCTGTGTAGTGTGAATCAGAACACAAATATGCCAGAGTGATCGTGTTCAAATGGCGATTGCTGGCTATGCGAAAATCGAAGGGCTATGTGCGGTGAGAAGGATCTCAGTTGCTGGCGTGGGAAGACTATCCCGCGCGCTATCTTCAAGGAACCAAGTCCGCTCGCCAACATCAGAATGCTCAGTTGGAGAGTTTTATGACCGAATTAACCGCAGCAGCGCAACGCGCGCTGAACCTGATGGATTTAACCACGCTGAACGAAGATGACACCGACGAGAAAGTGATCGCGTTGTGTCGTCAGGCGAACAGCCCGGCAGGCCATACTGCCGCCATCTGCATCTATCCGCGTTTTATCCCGATTGCCCGCAAAACGCTGCGTGAGCAGGGGACGCCAGATATCCGTATCGCCACCGTCACCAACTTCCCGCATGGCAATGATGATATCGACATCGCCGTGGCAGAAACCCGTGCGGCCATCGCCTACGGTGCCGATGAAGTTGACGTGGTATTCCCTTACCGTGCCCTGATGGCCGGTAATGAGGAAGTCGGGTTTGAGCTGGTCAAACAGTGCAAGCAGGCCTGCGCCGCTGCCAACGTGCTGCTGAAAGTGATCATCGAAACCGGTGAGCTGAAGCAGGCGGAACTGATCCGTAAAGCCTCTGAGATCTCTATCAAGGCCGGTGCTGATTTTATCAAGACCTCTACCGGTAAGGTGCCGGTCAACGCCACGCTGGAAAGCGCTGAGCTGATGATGACCGTGATCCGTGATATGGGCGTAGGCAAAACCGTTGGCTTCAAGCCAGCCGGTGGCGTGCGTACCGCAGAAGATGCTCAACAGTATCTGCAACTTGCCGGGCGTCTGCTGGGTGAAGACTGGGCCGATGCGCGCCATTTCCGCTTTGGCGCGTCGAGCCTGTTAGCCAGCCTACTGACCACGCTGGGGCATAGCACCCAAGCCGCTGGCAACGGTTACTGATTTTCATACCCTTCGTCTTTCAAGCCGTAGCGTTGTTGGCTGCGAACGTAAACCCCAGTCACTTATGATGTATAAGCTCCTGGGGATTTACGTTCTTGCCGCCTAGCTACAACTTGAAATCCATTGGGTATCTCGCGGCATACTGTTTTCTTTCGGATACTACAGCGTGGATAACGCTTCCCTATGGTATGTCGAGTCTTCCTAATATCAGCTAAAACAGGGGGCTACTTTGTTCTTGGCACAAGAAATAATCCGTAAAAAACGTGACGGGCAACCGTTGAGCGAAGCCGAGATCCGCTTCTTCATTAACGGCATTCGTGACAACGTGGTGTCAGAAGGGCAGATTGCCGCGCTGGCGATGACCATCTATTTCCACGACATGACCATGCCTGAGCGTGTGGCGCTGACCATGGCAATGCGTGATTCTGGTACGGTGCTGGACTGGAAAAGCCTGTCGCTGAACGGCCCGATTGTGGATAAACACTCCACTGGCGGCGTGGGCGACGTGACTTCGCTGATGCTTGGCCCGATGGTGGCAGCCTGTGGCGGCTACGTGCCGATGATTTCAGGCCGTGGCCTGGGCCACACCGGCGGTACGCTGGACAAGCTGGAAGCGATCCCTGGCTTTGATATTTTCCCGGACGACAACGCGTTCCGTAAGATCATCAAAGACGTTGGCGTGGCGATCATCGGCCAGACCAGCTCACTGGCTCCGGCAGACAAGCGTTTCTACGCGACGCGCGATATCACCGCTACCGTCGACTCCATTCCGCTGATCACCGGCTCTATTCTGGCGAAGAAACTGGCCGAAGGGCTGGATGCGCTGGTTATGGATGTGAAAGTTGGCAGCGGTGCCTTTATGCCTACCTACCAGCTTTCTGACGATTTGGCCCAGGCGATCGTGGGCGTTGCGAATGGTGCCGGTTGCAAAACGACCGCGCTGCTGACTGATATGAACCAGGTGCTGGCTTCCAGCGCCGGTAATGCGGTCGAAGTGCGTGAAGCGGTACGCTTCCTGACCGGGGAATATCGCAATCCGCGTCTGCTGGAAGTGACCATGGCGTTGAGCGTGGAAATGCTGCTGTCTGGCGGCCTGGCTAACGACGATGCTGACGCACGCGCCAAACTGCAGGCGGTGCTGGATAACGGCAAAGCGGCGGAAATCTTTGGCCGCATGGTGGCGGCACAGAAAGGCCCAAGCGATTTTATCGAGCGTTACGACAGCTATCTGCCAGCCGCGACGTTAACCAAGCCGGTTTATGCCGAGAAACCAGGTATCATTACCGCGATGGATACCCGTGCACTGGGTATGGCGGTGGTGTCACTGGGCGGTGGCCGTCGTCGTGCGACCGACAGCATCGACTACAGCGTGGGCCTGACCGATGTGGCTCGCCTGGGCGACACTGTCGATACCCAGCGTCCATTGGCGGTGATCCATGCCAACGACGAAGAAAGCTGGCAGCAGGCGGCAGATGCGGTACGCAGCGCGATGGTTCTGGGCGACAAAGCGCCAGAAGTCACGCCGGTGGTTTACAAACGCATCTCTCAATAACATTTTTTAAACGTTCAATGGCAGTTTTGAATTTTGTGACTGTTTATACCCAATGGATTTCGAGCTACAGCTAGGCGGCAAGTGCGTGAATCCCCAGGAGCTTACTTAAGTAAGTGACTGGGGTGAGCGCACGCAGCCAACAACGCTGTAGCTTGAAAGACGCAGGGTATCAGCGTGAATACGCAGGAGAGTATGATGAAACGTACGTTTATTATGGTGCTAGACTCATTCGGCATTGGCGCGAGTGAAGATGCCAAAAGCTTTGGCGATGAAGGTTCCGATACCCTTGGCCATATCGCTGCTGCCTGTGCGCGCGGCGAAGCCAACGTGGGCCGTAGCGGCCCGCTGACCCTGCCAAACCTGAGTCGTTTGGGCCTGGGCAAAGCGGCTGAAGAGTCGACCGGCAAGTTCCCGGAAGGGTTGGATAAAGACGCTGAAATCATAGGTGCTTACGGCCATGCCAGCGAGCTTTCCTCCGGTAAGGATACGCCATCAGGCCACTGGGAAATTGCCGGTGTGCCAGTCTTGTTCGACTGGGGCTACTTCTCAGACGAGCACAACAGCTTCCCGCAGGAACTGCTGGACAAGCTGGTGGCGCGTGCCAACCTGCCGGGCTACCTCGGTAACTGCCATTCATCCGGTACTGTGATCCTGGATCAACTGGGCGAAGAGCATATGAAAACCGGCAAGCCGATTTTCTACACCTCTGCGGACTCGGTGTTCCAGATTGCCTGCCATGAAGAGACTTTCGGCCTGGATCGCCTGTACGAGCTGTGTGAGATCGCTCGTGAAGAGTTGACCGAAGGTGGCTACAACATCGGCCGTGTGATTGCCCGTCCGTTCCTGGGGAATAAGCCAGGTGAGTTCCAGCGTACCGGTAACCGTCACGATCTGGCCGTGGAACCCCCGGCTCCAACCGTGCTGAAAAAGCTGGTGGATGAGAAGGGTGGCGAAGTGGTTTCCATCGGTAAGATTGCCGATATCTATGCCAACGTGGGGATCACCAAAAAGGTGAAAGCTACCGGGATCGACGCCCTGTTCGACGCCACCTTGGTCGAGATGGAAAAAGCCGGTGACAACACCATCGTGTTCACCAACTTTGTTGATTTCGATTCCTCCTACGGCCACCGCCGTGACGTGGCTGGCTATGCTGCCGCGCTGGAGCTGTTTGACCGCCGTCTGCCAGAGCTGCTGAAGCTGGTGAAAGGGGATGACATCATCATCTTCACCGCTGACCACGGCTGCGATCCGACCTGGCCAGGCACCGACCACACCCGTGAGCACATCCCGGTTCTGGTTTATGGCCCGAAAGTCAAACCAGGCTCGCTGGGGCATCGCGAAACCTTCGCCGACATCGGCCAGACCGTCGCCAGCTATTTTGGCGTGTCGCCGATGGATTACGGCAAATCCATGCTTTAATACCGCTTTTAATGACGCTGGCCTTGATGCCAGCGTCTTTATTTCAATGAATTGAGGGAAGTGATTATGGCAACGCCACATATTAATGCTGAGATGGGTGATTTCGCTGATGTAGTGCTGATGCCGGGGGATCCGCTGCGGGCAAAATACATCGCAGAAACCTTCCTGGAAGGCGCGGTGGAAGTGAACAACGTGCGTGGCATGTTGGGTTTCACCGGCACCTATAAAGGTCGCAAAATCTCGGTAATGGGCCACGGTATGGGCATCCCATCCTGCTCTATCTATGCGCGTGAACTGATTGCCGAGTTTGGCGTGAAGAAAATCATCCGTGTCGGCTCTTGTGGCGCCGTGCGTGATGACGTCAAACTGCGTGATGTGGTGATTGGCATGGGGGCTTGTACCGATTCCCAGGTTAACCGTATGCGCTTCAAAGGCCACGACTATGCGGCCATTGCGGATTTTGACATGGTGCGTAATGCGGTTGACGCAGCGGCTGCGCAGGGCATCCCTGCACGCGTGGGTAATATCTTCTCCGCCGATCTGTTCTACACGCCAGATCCGGATATGTTCCAGGTGATGAAGAAGTACGGCATCCTGGGCGTAGAGATGGAAGCGGCAGGCATCTACGGCGTGGCCGCAGAGCTGTATGAAGAGTTTGGTAGCACGGCGTTGACCATCTGCACCGTTTCCGACCATATCCTGCGTCACGAGCAGACCACTGCTGCCGAGCGTCAGACCACCTTTAACGAGATGATCGTTATCGCGCTGGAATCTGTCCTGCTGGGCGACAAAGCGTAATGACCTCGCGGGCGCAGCACGCTGCGCCCCATTTTATCTATTCACCCTTATACCAACCTTTCTAGCTAATTCTTTACCTTTCCGCTAATTAGCGCTATTACTCTATTCATCTATCTATTCACTAATCTATTCAGCGCTTGGCTTAATCTTTCTTTGTCTCTTCCTGCTCTGCCGGTTTCTCGTCATCACCATCATCTACCGTGTTACCTTCTGCCAGCGGCGTGTTGGCGGTTAGCAGGTATGGCGACTGCTGCCAGCGGCTGCGGCGGCCTTGCAATAGGGTGCGGGCCAAAATAATGCCGATGGCCAGCGCCAGCAGGATCATCAGGCGCAGCAGGTTGGTGGTGTTATCCACCTGTTTGGATTCGGTGGCCAGCACGTGAGTATCCAGCGTTACGCGGATAAAGCCCAGCGGGCCATCTTTGCCCTGGATTGACTCGACAAGCTGGTGGTTGAAGTAGCTACCCGCGCGTTTGCCATCCAGAGCCAAGCGATCGCGCACGCTAATCTGCTCGCCGGAATGGGCGATCAGGGTGCCGTCCAATTGATAGACGCTGGCGTCCAGAATACGGCTGTGATCGGTCAACTGCGTGAGAATGCGCTCAACCTGCTGATTGTCTATGTCGCTGTCGCCATCCATCAGCGGAGTCAGGCTAAAAGCCACCTGCTTGGTCAAGGTTTGTGCCAATTCTTCGACCTGTTCCGATCGCGCCATTTGGTGGCTCAGGCTAAAATAGGAGGCACCTTGCATCAACAGCACCAGCAACGCCAGGCAAATCAGGATAATAGCGGTGCGATGCAGGCGGAATTTCAGTTTAGCTTTAGCCATTAGGCTTCCTTTAGGGCGGTCATCCGGGAGTCACGATTGACCACCTGGCTGTGCGGTACCGGGATGTACCAATACCGCGAGCGCATGGATGCGCTAGAGCGGCCAACTAGAGATTCATAGGTAATATGTTGCCAGAAGCAATGGCGATAGGATAGCTTGATGCGTCGTTTTATCATGCAGTGTTATTCAGGAGTTAAGGATGCCAAATAGTCTGACCTATTGCGATCTCCCCGCTGAGATCTCTCAATGGCCGGGGTTGCCCCTTTCGTTGAGCGGTGACGAAGTCATGCCGCTGGATTATCGGGCGGGCCACACCGGTTGGCTACTATATGGCAGAGAACTGGATAAAGAGCGTATTACTCAGTTCCAGCGCAAGCTGGGGGCCGCGATGGTGATCGTGACGGCCTGGGCGGTGGAAGATTATCAGGTGGTTCGCCTGGCGGGGACGCTAACTGCGCGCGCCAAACTGTTGGCTAACGAAGGCGGGTTAGACGTTGCCCCATTGGGCAAAATCCCTAACCTGCGCAAGCCGGGTCTGTTGGTGATGGATATGGACTCGACGGCGATCCAGATTGAGTGCATCGACGAAATCGCCAAGTTGGCCGGGGTGGGCGAGCAGGTCAGTGAAGTGACCGAACGCGCGATGCGTGGCGAACTCGATTTCACTGCCAGCCTGCGCCAACGCGTGGGTACGCTGAAAGGGGCCGATGCCAATATCCTCAAGCAGGTGCGTGACGAATTGCCGTTGATGCCTGGGTTGACCAGCCTGGTGCGCAAGCTGCAGGCGCTGGATTGGCACGTCGCTATTGCCTCCGGCGGCTTTACCTATTATGCCGAGTACCTGCGTGACAAGCTCAAGCTGGTGGCCGTGGCCGCCAATGAACTGGAGATCCGCGACGGTAAGCTGACCGGCGAGGTGCTGGGGCCGATCGTGGATGCGCAGTTCAAGGCCGATACTTTGGTGGCGCTGGCAGAGAAGCTGGGGATCCCACCGCAGCAAACCGTAGCGATCGGCGACGGTGCCAACGATTTGAAAATGATGCAGGTGGCCGGGCTGGGTATTGCCTATCACGCGAAGCCTAAGGTCTATGAGAAGGCGCAGGTCTCGATCCGCCATGCCGATCTGCTGGGAGTGCTCTGTGTGCTCTGCGGCAGTTTGAAACACGATGTGAGGTAAGCTGTGGCAAAAGCAGTAAAGCGGGCATTTGTCTGTAATGAATGTGGCGCTGATTATCCGCGCTGGCAGGGGCAATGCAGTGCCTGTCAGGCCTGGAACACCATTACAGAGGTGCGCCTGGCTTCAGTCTCCTCTTCCGCTGCCCGTAGCGAGCGTTTAAGCGGCTATGCGGGCGATGCCGGTATCAGCAAGGTGCAGAAGCTTTCGGACATCAGTCTGCAAGAGCTGCCGCGTTTCTCTACCGGTTTTGTTGAATTTGACCGCGTACTGGGCGGCGGCGTGGTGCCGGGCAGTGCGATCCTGATCGGCGGTAACCCCGGCGCGGGGAAAAGTACGCTGCTGTTGCAGGTGCTGTGTAAACTCGCCGAGCAGATGAAAACCCTGTACGTCACCGGTGAAGAGTCGCTGCAACAGGTCGCGATGCGTGCCCATCGTCTTGGATTGCCCACCGGCGGCCTGAACATGCTGTCGGAAACCAGCATCGAGCAGATCTGTCTGATCGCCGAGCAGGAGCAGCCGCGGTTGATGGTGATTGACTCGATCCAGGTCATGCATATGGCAGATATCCAGTCATCGCCAGGCAGCGTGGCGCAGGTGCGCGAAACGGCGGCCTATCTCACCCGCTTTGCCAAAACTCGCGGCGTGGCGATCGTGATGGTTGGCCACGTCACTAAAGATGGCTCACTGGCCGGGCCGAAAGTCCTCGAACACTGTATCGACTGTTCCGTGTTGCTGGATGGCGATGCCGATTCCCGTTTCCGTACGCTGCGCAGCCATAAAAACCGTTTTGGTGCGGTCAACGAACTGGGCGTGTTCGCCATGACCGAGCAGGGGCTGCGTGAGGTGAGTAACCCTTCCGCGATCTTCCTCAGCCGGGGTGATGAAGTGACTTCCGGCAGTTCGGTCATGGTGGTCTGGGAAGGCACCAGGCCACTGCTGGTTGAGATCCAGGCGCTGGTCGATCATTCGATGATGTCTAATCCACGCCGCGTTGCCGTAGGCCTGGAACAGAATCGTTTGGCGATCCTGCTGGCGGTGCTGCATCGTCACGGTGGCTTGCAGATGTCCGACCAAGACGTTTTTGTCAACGTGGTGGGCGGCGTCAAGGTTAGCGAAACCAGTGCCGATCTGGCGTTGCTGTTGGCGTTGGTCTCCAGCCTGCGCGACCGCCCATTGCCTAACGATCTGGTGGTGTTTGGCGAAGTGGGGCTGGCAGGAGAGATCCGCCCGGTTCCAAGCGGCCAGGAGCGTATTTCCGAAGCGGCCAAACACGGTTTCAAGCGGGCGATCGTGCCACATGCCAACGTGCCGAAGAAACCACCGGCCAATATGCAGGTGTTCGGCGTCAAGAAGCTGGCGGATGCGCTGGACGTGCTGGAACAGTTTTATTAATTGCCGCCCGCTGCGCGGAATATGCTATTTTGTTTAGCATAATAAACGGGAGGGGTTATGCGGCAGTTCGATTATCTTAAAGCAGCGATTAAGCAACAGGGATGTACCCTACAGCAGGTAGCTGATGCCAGTAGCATGACCAAAGGCTACCTCAGCCAGCTGTTGAATGACAAAATCAAAAGCCCGAGTGCGCAGAAGCTGGAAGCCCTGCACCGTTTCCTGGGGCTGGAATTCCCACGTCGGGAGAAGAAAGTCGGCGTGGTGTTTGGTAAATTTTACCCGCTTCATACCGGCCATATCTATCTGATCCAGCGCGCCTGTAGCCAGGTTGACGAGCTGCATGTGATCCTGTGCCACGATGAACCGCGCGATCTGTTGCTGTTCGAGAACAGCTCGATGTCACAGCAGCCGACGGTCAGCGATCGCCTGCGCTGGCTGTTGCAGACCTTTAAGTATCAGAAAAATATTCATATTCACTCTTTTGACGAAAAGGGCATCGAACCTTACCCGCACGGCTGGGACGTGTGGAGCAACGGCGTGAAGAGCTTTATGGAGCAAAAGGGCATCGTCCCGAGCTTTATCTATTCCAGCGAAGAACTTGATGCCCCCCGTTACCGTGAACATTTGGGGATTGAAACCATTCTGGTGGATCCGGAACGCTCCTTTATGAATATCAGCGGCAGCCAGATCCGTCAGGATCCATTCCGCTATTGGGACTACATTCCGACCGAAGTGAAGCCATTCTTTGTGCGCACGGTGGCGATCCTGGGCGGCGAGTCCAGCGGTAAGTCAACGCTGGTCAACAAGCTGGCGAACATCTTCAACACCACCAGCGCCTGGGAATATGGCCGTGACTACGTCTTCTCCCACTTGGGCGGTGACGAGATGGCGTTGCAGTATTCCGACTATGACAAGATCGCGCTTGGGCAGGCCCAGTACGTAGATTTTGCGGTGAAATACGCCAATAAAGTGGCGTTTATCGACACCGATTTTGTCACCACGCAGGCGTTCTGTAAAAAGTATGAAGGGCGGGAGCATCCGTTCGTTCAGGCGTTGATCGACGAATACCGTTTCGATCTGGTGATCCTGTTGGAGAACAATACCCCCTGGGTGGCCGACGGCTTGCGCAGCCTGGGTAGCCCGGTCGATCGCAAGGCGTTTCAGTATTTGTTGGAAGAGATGCTGCACGCCAATAACATCGAATATGCTCATGTAGAGTCGAGCGATTACGAGGAGCGCTTCTTGCGCTGTGTCGAGCTGGTGCAGCAACTGCTGGCGGCGGATGCCAGCCGCTTGGTGAAGTTTTAGGGACGTTTTAGGCTGGTAAATGTCGATGTAGTGGCGATGTAGTGCCCCTCACCCTAACCCTCTCCCACAGGGAGAGGGAACCGATCGAGTGTGTTTGAAATTGTCGTGACTCACCTTTGATGGGGAGGCGATCGAGTTTGCCAAGATGTTCTCTTCACTTCCAAACGAGCAGAGGCTATCAGCTCCCTCTCCCTGTGGGAGAGGGTTGGGGTGAGGGGTACATCGCTTAAATATCATGTATATAGCAATTTATTAATACCTGATAAATCGACCTTTCCACTAACTTAGTAAGTTATCACCAGCTTTCCCTGCATATGCCCATCCAACAGTTTGGCGTGCGCGGCGGTCAACGTGTCCACCGTCAACCCCTGTAGCGTTTCGCTCAGCGTGGTGGTCAACTTGCCTTTGTCCAGCAACTGCGCCACCTGCTTGAGGATCTCCCCCTGCTGGGCAATATCCGGCGTGGTGAACATGCTGCGGGTGAACATGAATTCCCAATGCAGTGCCGCGCTTTTCAGCTTCAACGCATTTTGATCCAGCGGTTGGCTGTTCTCGACGATGGTGCAGATATGACCGAGTGGGGCGATCAGATCGCTGATGGCTTGCCAGTGGCCGTCGGTATCGTTCAGGCACAGGATATAATCCACGCTCTCAATTCCTTCCTTAGCCAGGTTGCCTTTCAGGTCGCGGTAATCCACCACCAGTTCAGCACCCCGTTCGCGGCACCAGGCGGCCGATTCCGGGCGAGAGGCCGTAGCGATGACTTTCACCTTGCTACGCTGTGCCGCCAGGGGGATCGCCAGCGAGCCGACGCCACCGGCACCGCCGATGATCAACAGCGTTTTACCGGCAGCCGCATGCTGAATATTCAGGTGTTCAAACAGGGCTTCCCACGCGGTGAGCGCGGTCAGCGGCATCGCGGCGGCTTGCGCCCAGTCCAGGCTGGCAGGCTTATGTGCCACGATACGTGAGTCAATCAGCTGATGGGTGCTGTTGCTGCCCGGACGGGTAATATCCCCGGCATACCACACCTCATCGCCGGGTTTGAACCCGCTGACGCTGCTGCCCACTTCGAGCACCACGCCGCTGGCATCCCAGCCGAGAATGCGTGGCTGCTGCAAACCATTTTTTTGCAAGCCAGCATGAACCTTGGTATCGACCGGGTTGACGGAAACGGCTTTGACCGCCACCAGCAGATCGTATTGACCCGGGGCGGGTTTTTCTGGAGCGATCTCGATAAAACCGGCTGGATTTTTCGGATCGACGGCAATGGCTTTGATTAACATAATTGTGCTCCTTCGCATGAATAGTTCCAGTGTAGACCCTGAGGAGTAGAGTGATAAGATGGACAATAAATAACTAAGTGTTCGTCTGAGGTGAACAATCATGTTCAAGCAGTTGCAGGATATGGCGTTGTTTGCGCTGGTGGCAGAGTGCGGCAGTTTTACTGCGGCAGCCAAACGGGCCGGGCTGCCTAAATCCAGCGTCAGCCAGCGTGTCAGCCAGTTGGAGTCGAAGCTTGGCCTACGCTTGCTCAACCGTACCACCCGGCAGTTAAATTTGACCTTTGCCGGTGAGCGCTATCTTGAACATTGCCAGGAGATGCTCTCTGCTGCCGAACGGGCCGATCTGGCCTTGCAGCGCTTACGCGATAACCCCAGTGGCCGTCTACGCATCTCCACACCAGCCGGGCTGGGGGCGACGTTGCTTCCGCGTCTGGCGGCGGATTTCCAGCGCCAATATCCGGATGTCTCGTTGGAAGTGTCTGTGTCGGATACCATGGTGGATATGGTGCAGGAGGGCTTTGATGCGGCATTGCGTACCGGCAGGCCTCAGGATTCCTCGTTGATTGGCCGCCGTCTGGGGCATGCTCCCCGTTATTTGTTAGCTGCACCGGAGTATCTGGCCCAACACCCACCATTGCTGCATCCGCAGCAGTTGCAGCAGCATCTTTGCATTGCTCACCGCGCCTGGCCCGCCTGGATATTGCGCCGGGGAGAAGAGTACTACCGTTGGCAATTGCCGCTGCGGCATACCACCGATAATCTGTTATATGCGCGTGAATGTGCCATTTTGGGGGCGGGCATTACGTTGTTGCCCGCGTTTCTCAGCCGCGAAGTGGTCGCGCAAAAGCAGTTGGTGGAAGTGTTGCCGCAATGGCAGGCCGAAGGCAATGAACTGTATCTGGTTTACCCGAGCCGCAAGCTTAATTCCCCGGCGCTGGCCTGTTTTATCGATGTGGTGATCCAGCACCCAGTCTTTGTGGACTATGCGCAGGCGCTGGATTGGGGATAACAAAAAGCCCGCAAAATGCGGGCTTGAGAGCATAGATAGCCAACCGGATGTTACTTGGTGACTTTCTTGTACTTGATACGGCGAGGTTCCAGCGCATCGGCACCCAGAGTACGCTTTTTGTACTCTTCGTATTCGGTAAAGTTGCCTTCGAAGAACTCCACCTTGCCTTCATCCTGATAGTCCAGAATGTGGGTGGCAATACGGTCGAGGAACCAACGGTCGTGCGAGATCACCATCGCACAGCCCGGGAACTCCAGCAGGGCGTTTTCTAACGCGCGCAGGGTTTCGATATCCAGGTCGTTGGTGGGTTCGTCAAGCAGCAGCACGTTGCCGCCAACCTGCAGCAGCTTGGCCAGATGCAGACGGCCACGTTCACCGCCGGACAGTTCGCCCACGCGTTTGCCTTGATCGACGCCCTTGAAGTTAAAGCGGCCAACGTAGGCACGGCTTGGCATTTCGGTGTTGCCCACGCGCATGATGTCCTGGCCGCCGGAAACTTCTTCCCACACGGTTTTGGAGTTATCCATGCTGTCGCGGAACTGATCGACCGAGGCCAGCTTGACGGTATCGCCCAGCACGATGCTGCCGGAATCAGGTTGTTCCTGGCCGGACATCATACGGAACAGTGTGGATTTACCCGCGCCGTTCGGGCCGATGATGCCAACGATGGCACCCTTAGGTACCGCGAAGGTGAGATCTTCGATCAGCAGGCGGTCGCCGTAGGATTTACGCAGATTGTTAACTTCAACCACTTTATCGCCCAGGCGTGTGCCTGGTGGGATAAACAGTTCGTTGGTTTCGTTACGTTTCTGGTATTCGGTGCTGTTAAGTTCTTCAAAGCGTGCCAGACGGGCTTTGCCCTTAGACTGACGGCCTTTGGCACCTTGACGCACCCACTCCAGCTCTTTCTCGATCGACTTGCGGCGAGCGGCTTCGGTTGAGGCTTCTTGCGCCAGACGAGCGTCTTTCTGCTCCAGCCAGGAAGAGTAGTTACCTTCCCACGGAATACCTTCGCCACGGTCCAGTTCCAGGATCCAGCCAGCCACGTTATCGAGGAAGTAACGGTCGTGGGTGATCGCCACTACGGTGCCTTCGAAGTCGTGCAGGAAACGTTCCAGCCAGGCCACGGATTCGGCATCCAGGTGGTTGGTTGGTTCGTCCAGCAGCAGCATGTCTGGCTTTTCCAGTAGCAGGCGGCACAGCGCTACGCGGCGGCGCTCACCACCGGAAAGGTTGGCGATTTTTGCGTCCCACTCCGGCAGGCGCAGTGCATCAGCGGCGCGCTCCAGCTGGGTGTTGAGGTTGTGACCATCGTGAGCCTGAATGATCTCTTCCAGGCGGCCCTGCTCAGCGGCCAGCTTGTCGAAGTCGGCCCCTTCTTCAGCGTACAGCGCGTACACTTCATCAAGGCGTTTGAGGGCACCGACCACTTCTGCCATCGCTTCTTCAACCGATTCGCGGACGCTGTGCTCCATATTGAGCTGCGGTTCCTGCGGCAGATAGCCGATCTTGATGCCCGGCTGCGGGCGAGCTTCCCCTTCGATATCGGTATCGATGCCGGCCATAATGCGCAGCAGGGTAGACTTACCGGAACCGTTCAGGCCCAGTACGCCAATTTTGGCCCCAGGGAAGAAACTCAGGGAAATGTTTTTCAGAATATGACGCTTCGGCGGAACCACTTTGCCGACGCGGTGCATGGTATAGACGTATTGAGCCACGTTGCTCCGAGCCTCTCTATCAGTTTTTATAGGATGTCTGGCGGCCTGAGTGTAGCCCGTTTCAGCACCGGTTCCCAGATCCCCTATGACGATCGCCAAGTATAACCGCTAATGCTCACCATTAGGTGAACTTTGCTGTTTCTTAAGGGGTGACGACGATCGCCACGCGACGGTTTTCAGCACGCCCGCTGGAGGTGGCGTTACTGGCTATCGGTTGGCGTTTACCCATGCCGCGGGTTTCTATATTGGCACGCGGAATGCCGATACCTGCCAGCACGTCGGCCACGGCGTTGGCGCGGCGCAGAGAAAGTTGATCGTTGTAGCTATCTTCGCCGTAGTTATCGGTGTGGCCGTCCAGGCGGAATTGCACGATGTCTACGCTCTTCAGCGCCTTGCCCATCTTCTCGACGATCTCGGTACTTTGAGGGCTCAATTTACCAACGTTGTTACCGAACAGCACCTTGTCGGAAAAGCCAAACTCCCAACCGTTATCGGTCAGTTTGAACCCTTGGGCCTGCAGTAAGGCGATCTGTTCCGCCGTCAGCCCTTGTGGTTTGCTCTGGCAGCCTGCCAGCGTGAGCAAGGTGATAAACATTAACGCCAGTAGAGAATAAGACCGTTTAAAATTTAGCTGTAACATTAATTTTTCTCTTTTTGATTGTTTGAGGCCCGGTGCTGACGCTATTTGCGCATCGCTAACCGCCAGCCTCCGTGGGACAGGTGTTTTGCCCGGTACATTGCGTCATCCGCTTCGTGTAGCAGTTCCTGAGTGGTAGAGGCATGTTCAGGGTAAAACGCGATGCCGATACTCAGTGCGGCGATCACTCTTTCCTTGTTGGGTAACACAATGGGTTGTTGCATACACTCGATGATGATGTCGGCAATCGGCAACACATCGTTGGTGTCTTTGAGCGGTGCCAGCAGGATGGCGAATTCATCGCCCCCCATCCGTGCGACCAGATCGTGCTTGCGCAACCTGCTACGCAGGCGCTCTGCGATGGTGATCAAGACGGTATCACCGGCAGCATGGCCATGGTTATCGTTCACCTCCTTGAAACGATTGCCGTCGATAAACAGTACCGCCAGCTTTTCATCGGGTTCGAGCTCTGACAGCGCGCGGCCCAACTGAGCTTCAAAGAAGGCCCGGTTTGGCAACCCGGTCAGGCTGTCGTGGGTGGCTTGGTGGGTTAATGCGTCATTTTCTTGTTGCAGGTGCCGTTGCCAGGCTTCGATTTCATCCAGCAGGCCGTTAAAATCACAGCTCAGCTCGTGCAGTTCGGCAATCGGTGCTGAAGGCACCCGCAGTTCGAAAGTCCGATCGCGGCGTACCGTATGGGCAACGTTGGTGATATCGTCCAAGGAGGTCACGATCCCTCTGAGCATTCTGCGGGAAAGTACCAGGGCGCACAACGTACTGAGCATCAGGCAGGCAATCATGCCTACCATGCCGCGCAGCAAGAATTTCAGCAGACTGCTGCCGTTGCCGGTCAGCCAGACCAGGCCGATCTGTTTGCCTTCACGGGCGATGGGTAAAACCACCGCTTCCGGCAAGATCCAGCGGGCCACCATCTGTTCCAACCCATGTAATGGGCTATCCGCTGGGTGGTTCCAACTGGCCAAGGCGATCCCTCGCATATCCAGGATCTTGGCCTCCGACACTTCTTCGTTGGAAGCGATCAGCATCAACGCTTCGCGAGCGGCGGGGCGGTCTTCAAACACCACGGCGGCTTCAGCGGTATAACTGATCGAGCGGGCAATCAGATGCAGGTTATGGTTGGCATAGGCTCGCAGGGCAAACAGCGCTAACAACGTCAGGAAGATCCCGGCAGCGCTGACGGCGATCAGCGCTAGCCCCAGGTTCATCCGTTGCAGCACTTGGCCCAGCGTAGGGCGAGAGGTAGCCGAACCTTTTTGACCAAACAGTTTCATTGCGGCGGCCCCTTTTTACGCGCCAACTGCAGCACGTTAGGGTGAACACGCACGCCACTGCGCGCCAGTGAGTCCAGATTCACTTTAAAACCCGCCTGATCGTTGCTGATTTGCAAACAAAAGGCACTGCCAACAGCACATTCCATATCCTTTTCGCTGATGCTGAGGATCGAGTGACCCGAAATCCGGAGGAAAAAATCTTGTTTCTGAGCGGCATTCACGTCGCCCAAATACACTACATTGCAGCTAGTTACCAACTGCGGATTATCTATCTCGATCCGCTGGGTTTTGATTGGCTGCGGTCCCGTCAGCAATACCGGGTCGAACAGACCTTCGGCATACTGCACTGGCGCAGTCACGCACAAGTGGATCGGATCAGGTTTGGCGGGCCAGCGAGCATAGCTGATTATCCCCACCACCACGGTGGTGACGGTATGAATACGTTTTTGGTAGGGATCTTGTGTATCAGCCCCGGCCAACCTGGGAAACGTCAACATAGCCAGCAGCAGGATCGGTAATATGCGACGCGATCGGACCGGGTTGCTACATAAACCCTGTGTCCTGGCAGCCAACCTTCTGGCCTTTATCGACATCTTCATTTGCCATTCCTGCCTACGGCCGGCATGGTGGCGCGGCAGTCTGATACTAAATAATTGAGCCTAGTCGAAAAGGGTAAAACTTTGCCACGTACAATCAATCACACTACCCAAAAAGCATAACCTGACCGTCTTGGGGGCGGAT
Source organism: Serratia sp. K1WW1 (assembly GCF_055790865.1). Classification (NCBI taxonomy): domain Bacteria; kingdom Pseudomonadati; phylum Pseudomonadota; class Gammaproteobacteria; order Enterobacterales; family Yersiniaceae; genus Serratia; species Serratia sp. K1WW1. The sequence goes on along the minus strand of NZ_CM147697.1, from coordinate 5,151,485 downwards.
TGTATTATAAGAGCAGTTTGTTGTGCGCTTTATGCTCGGTTTTATGAGATTTTTCCTAGGTATTTTTAACGTCATAAAACGCCCGGCAGGGTTTGCCAGGCGTGTTAGTGAAAGTTGCGTTTCCTTTACGCGCTTATAATAGCGTTTTTCGGCTCGCTTTGATGCGGTTAATCACCCATTTTTCTACTTCTACGATAAGAAATAGCCCAATGGCTATCATCAGCGTCACTCCCCAATAGAACAGTGGCAGCGGCGCGGTGCCAAACAGCGAGTTCATAAACGGCAGATAAATGATGGCCATCTGTAGCAGTAACAGTACGCCACTCACCAACCACAGGCCCTTATTGAGGAACAACTGGCGATTGAGCGGGAAGCGGTCTGCGGTGCGGCAGTTGAACATGTAAACCCACTGCGCGGTGACCAGGGTTTGCAGTAACACGGTACGGATCAGCTCGCTGCTGTAGCCGCGTGGTGCCATCCAGGCTTCCAGTGCGAAGGCGCTGATAGCGATCAGCACGCCGACGAAGCCGATGCGCCAGATAGCGTGCAGATCTAACACGTTGCTGCCCGGCACCCTCGGTTTACGGTGCATCAGCCCTTTTTCGGCGGGCTCATAGGCCAGGCCGAAGGACAGGGTAGTGGAGGTGGCCATGTTCATCCACAGGATCTGGATGGGCGTCAGCGGCAGCATGGCACCGGCCAGAATGGCGATGATGATCAGCAGGCCCTGTGCCAGGTTGGTCGGCAGTACGAACAGAATTGTTTTCTTCAGGTTATCGTAGACACGACGGCCTTCTTTTACCGCGCTGGCGATGGTGGCGAAGTTATCGTCGGTCAGCACCATATCCGCAGCTTCTTTAGTGACCTCGGTGCCTTTGATCCCCATGGCGATACCCACGTCAGCCTGTTTCAACGCTGGCGCATCGTTGACGCCGTCGCCAGTCATCCCCACCACGCCGCCTTTATCCTGCAGCGCTTTTACCAGACGCAGCTTATGTTCCGGGCTGGTACGGGCAAAGATATCGTAGCGCACGGCGGCTTCTGCCAGCGCATGGTCATCCATATGTTCCAGCTCGGAGCCGGTGATGGAATCCTGGCTGTTACCAATACCCAGCATAGCCCCGATGGCCATGGCCGTTTTTTGGTGGTCGCCGGTGATCATCTTCACGCGGATCCCCGCTTGCTGGCATTCGGCGATGGCTGCGACCGCTTCAGGACGTGGTGGATCCATCACGCCAGCGATACCGATAAACACCATCTGCTGGCGGATATCGCCGTGATCCAGCTCCACTTCGCCGTCTGGCGTGGTTTTACTGGCGGCGGCCACCATACGTAAACCCTGCTCGGCGAAGCGCGACATCTCCGCTTCCCAGTAGCCGAGGCGGAAGGGCTGGATGCCGGAATCGGTCAGTTCGAATTCGCACAGTGAGAACAGCACGTCTGGTGCGCCGGTAAGGAACACCTGATTCTTGCCTGCAACCTGGCTACGTACCGCCATATATTTGTAACTGGAGTCGAACGGGATTTTAGCCAGTTGGCGAGCTTCACCTATCTCCAATCCGGCCTTCATCGCCAGCACTTTCAGTGCACCTTCCGTCGGGCTGCCGGTGACCAGCCAACGGCCACTGTCATCCTGCTTGACCTGGCTGTCGTTACACAGGGTGATCGCAGTAATGAACTGGGCCAACGGCGGGATCTCTTGCACCTGCGCCGGTTTGTTACTGTCGGTAAAGAAGATGCCGCCAACCGGCTCATAGCTTTCCCCTTCAACGCGGAAGGCACGGTCGGCCATGATGACGTTTTTTGCCGTCATTTCGTTCATGGTCAGCGTACCGGTCTTGTCCGAGCAGATCACCGTCATTGAGCCCAAGGTTTCCACCGTCGGCAGCTTGCGGATAATCGCGCGGTTACGTGCCATCGACTGCACGCCCAAGGACAGGATAATCGAGATGATGGCTGGCAGTCCTTCAGGCACCGCGGCCACAGCCAGGCTGATCAGCGCGACCAGCAGCTCACCGAGCGGCATATCGCGCATCGTGAAGGCAAAGACGAACAGCAGCGCCATCATCACCAGGATCAGGATGAAGATGTTTTTACCCAGACGATCCATTTGTTGCAGTAACGGAGTACGCTGGGTCTTGACGGTGGAGATCATCTCGCTGATGTGGCCAAGCTCGGTATGGCCGCCGGTCGCGATCACCACGCCTTTGGCATTCCCGGCGCTGATGGTGGTACCGGAGAACAGCAGGTTGGTGCGATCGCCAATCATCACTTCATCAGGGATAGCATCGGTCTGTTTTGACACCACGGTAGATTCACCGGTCAGGATAGCCTCTTCAACCTGAAGGTTGTGGGACACCAATAACCGCAGATCGGCGGGAATTTTATCGCCAGGCCGCAATAATACGATATCCCCTGGGACCAAATCTTCCGCATTAACCGTGTGGTTAATACCGTCTCGCACCACAATGGCCTGACTGGAAAGCATATTCTTAATGCCTTTCAGCGATTTTTCTGCGCTGTTTTCCTGCACAAAGCCGATAAGGGCATTGATCACGGCAACGCAGAGAATAACCACGGTATCGATCCAGTGTCCCATAATGCCTTTGAGGAAGGCAGCGGCCAGCAGAATATAAATAAGCACATCGTTAAAGTGGGCAATAAAGCGCATAAAGGCGCTTTTGCCTGCCTGCTCCGGCAGGGCGTTGGGGCCAAACTTCTTCAGCCGTTCGGCGGCTTCCTGCTCGCTCAGGCCTTGCTGCTGGCCGTTTAAATGCTGAAGCGTTTGTTCAATATCATATTGATACCAGGCTTTTTCCGGCTTGGGCGGCTCTTGGTATTCAGTGGGGGAATGTTTTGGCATTGAGTGCCTCTCCTTAAAGTCGTTCGAATCTAAGTCCCCATCTGTGTCGGCAGCCCTTTTGCCGGGTTGATATTCCATTGTTTTCTGTCACACAGACGTGAATGGTAATAATTTTCAGTTAGTGGTGGCCAATTATCTGCCGCGTGATAGTAAATAATCGCAAACTTGAGTTTTTGATCTGAGATAATAAAAACAAAGTAATAGTAATTGTTTTAATCCATGTGGAAATGTTTCTCTATTAATGTCTCTGTAATGTCATTTTTTGTATGGAAAAACGTTTACCTGCAAAGAAAACTATAGAACACCGGGGTTATTGTGTGATGAAAAAATTGCCCATAATCCCGTGATTTTTCAAAACGTCGCCTTGCTGTTCTGTCTGGCGCAATCGCCAGGTAGCGTGGTTTTCCTCCAGGCTGATAAACTTGTTATAAAGTAATGAATGGATAAGCGTTTTTGCTGTCTATGATTAATACCTGATGCCAGCCCATGGTGGCGGCACGGTTTTGTTCCCACCGTGGTTTCCCACGGTGGGGCGTGAGACACTCGCAGAGCAGGATCCACTGGCCCGTTGGTTGCTGACGCGGCGCGGCAGCGGGGTGGATCGGTTCTGGCAAGCTAACCCAGCGAGGAAAGAGTAAGTATGGTCAAGGTGGACAAATGGCGGTTGTGGGCTGTAGGCCTGTGCCTGACGGCATTTTCTGGTGCAACATTGGCAGACTCCCTGGACGGCGAACGCCAGCGTTATCTGCAAATCAAGCAGGCCTGGGACAGTAAACAGATGGACGTGGTGGCGCAGTTGATGCCAACGCTGCAGGATTACCCCCTGTATCCTTATCTGGAATATCGCCAGTTGACGCAGGATCTCAGCACCGCCAGTGCGGCTCAGGTCCAGCAGTTTTTGCGGTTGCATCCTACGTTGCCACCCGCAAAATCGCTCTCTGCCCGTTTTGTGAACGAGTTGGCGAGCCGTCAAGATTGGACTACCCTGCTGGCCTTCAGCCCGCAAGAGCCTAAACCTGTTGCGGCGCGCTGTAATTTCTATTACGCCAAGTGGGCCACCGGCGATCAGCAGGCAGCCTGGGCTGGTGCCGATGATATCTGGATGAGCGGTAAAACCTTGCCGGGTTCCTGCGATAAGCTGTTCAGCGTCTGGCAGGCTGCCGGTAAGCAAACGCCGTTGAACACACTGGCGCGGATGAAGCTGGCACTGAAAGAGGGCAACAGCGGCCTGGTGAATTACCTGTACCGCCAACTGCCAAGCGATTATCAGACCATGGGGGATGCGCTGGTACGGTTGCAAAACGATCCCGCCACGCTGGAAGCCTTTGCCCGTAGCGTCGGCCCAACAGATTTTACCCGTTCGGCTACCACCATCGTATTCGCCCGCCTTGCCCGTCAGGACGTAGAAAATGCTCGAGCCATGATCCCAACGCTGGCCCGCCTGCAGAAAATGAGCGAAAGCGAGAAGTTGGCAATGGAGGAAGAGGTGGCCTGGCGGTTGATGGGTAACGATGCCACCTTTGAGCAGACTCAATGGCGCGATCAGGTGATCCTGCGCAGCCAACAGCCAGCCTTGCTGGAGCGCCGCGTGCGTATGGCGCTGGGCGTGGGCGATCGTCAGGGGCTGAAAACCTGGCTGGCACGCCTGCCTGAAGAATCGCGTAACAAGGATGAATGGCGCTACTGGCGGGCCAGTGTCATGATCGATGAAGGTAAACGCAGCGAAGGTGAGACGATACTGCGTAGCCTGATGAACGAACGCGGCTTCTACCCGATGGTGGCGGCGCAAAAACTGCAGGTGCCTTATCCGGTGATGGTCGCCGTGGCGGCAAAGCCGCGTACCGATCTAGTGAGTGGCCCGGAGATTGCCCGGGTGCGTGAACTGATGTACTGGAATATGGATAACCTGGCGCGCAGCGAGTGGAGCTCATTTGTTGCCAGCCGCAGCCGTCCGGAGCAGGAAGCGCTGGCCCGCTATGCCTTTGAGCAGAAATGGGCCGACCTGAGCGTACAGGCGACCATTGTTGGCAAACTGTGGGATCATCTTGAAGAACGTTTCCCGATGGCCTGGCCACAGGAATTCCGCCGTGCTACCGAAGATAAAGGTATTACGCCGAGCTATGCCATGGCTATAGCCCGCCAGGAGAGCGCCTGGAACCCGAAAGCGCAGTCGCCGGTCGGGGCAGCAGGTTTGATGCAGGTTATGCCGCGCACCGCGAAACATACGGTGGATCTGTTCGGCATCCCAGGCTACAGCAGCCCGAGCCAGCTGTTTGATCCGCAAACCAATATCACCATTGGCACCAGCTATCTGGAGTCGGTGTACCAGCAATTTGGTCGTAACCGTATTCTTGCGTCTGCGGCTTATAACGCTGGTCCATCACGGGTGAATACCTGGTTAGGCAATACCGATGGCCGGGTGGATGCCGTGGCGTTTGTGGAAAGCATCCCGTTCTCGGAAACTCGTTCTTACGTGAAGAACGTGCTGGCCTATGACGCATTTTATCGTCACTTCATGCATCGGCCAGCGAAGGTGCTGACGGATGCCGAGTGGCAAAGACGCTACTAATTCTCGATAAGACAGTAACCTAAATAATGGTGTTTAATACCGCACCACGAAAGTCAGAGGCAGGTGGGGGCCATGCAGGTTAGCCGACCGTTGAGCGCAAGGATGCGCGATTCGAGCCCTCAGGGATGAGTTTACGGCGTGTCGGCGTTCTGCATGGCCCCCACCTGTTGCACCAATACATGCAGCTATTTAGCTTAGCGTTAGCGGCATTTTGACGGCTACCTGGTCTATGCTATGCTGCTGTACTAGTTAAATAGTATGGTGGCTGGCATGACGCAATTATCGCTAAACGACCCCGCTCTTTCAGAACAAGGCAATGAAGATTGGCTGCGCTTTGTCGCACTGCTGCAGAGTTCGTTCGATCAGGATCTGCACCAACAGTTGATGCAACTGCTGCTGACGCCGGATGAGCGTACTGCGCTGGGGACACGGGTGCGGATTATTCAGGAACTGATGCGTGGCGAAATGAGCCAGCGCGAGCTGAAGAATGAGCTCGGGGCAGGTATCGCAACCATCACCAGAGGGTCAAACAGCCTGAAGATGGCGACGCCAGCGCTGAAACAGTGGCTGGAACAGCAATTACTGGGGTGAAGCAATCACCCCGGTGGCTTATTGCTGCGGCGTATTATTGCTGCTGTGGCTGCGGTAAATCGGATTATGGAACGGCACCAGTGCCAGCAGCAGCGCCTGATGGTAAACGCTGGTGCGGCTCAGCCGACCATCGGTAAAGATACCGATCGCTCCCCCCTGACGTTTGACTTCGCTATTGCCGGTGATCAGGGTCATTTCATCGCCTAACTCGCGACCAGCTCGAATACCCTGTAAAATTGATTCTGGCAGCATCAGGCTGGCAGAACGCGATTCGCCACGGGTCGTCGGGTTTTCTACCGTCATCCAGGCGAACGTCATATTTTCTTCGATCCCGGCCTCTACTCCGACCCAAAAGTCGGCTTCTGGCCGCACCTGCCGCGCCTCCATCACGCGCTGGCGTGCGCCGGTACGGGTTTCGGTGTTGCCAATGGGTTGCAGAGAAACGCCGCTGGCGACGTCAACCGATTCTATGCGGCATTGGTCTGCGCCAAAGGTATCTTCAAAAGCCAGTTGAATAGCCCTGATCTTTGCCGGGTTGGTAGTTGCAGCGATAACATGATACATAACGGCTTTAGCTTCCTTAAAGTGGGGCTGTGTCTTGCCATGATTTTTGATGGCGGCAAGTTATGCGTAGTGCAAGGCACGAGCCACAGATAAACTCAAGTTTCACGCAGTATAACGGAAAAGCATAATGTTACAGGTATACCTCGTTCGCCACGGCGAAACGGAATGGAACGCAGCACGCCGCATTCAGGGCCAATCCGACAGCCCATTAACCGCCACTGGCGTTCACCAGGCTCATCTGGTTGGCAAACGCGTTAGCCGCGAGGGCGTGACGCACGTGATTTCCAGCGATCTGGGCCGCACCCGTCAGACCGCGCAAATAATTGCGGACGCTTGCGGTTGCGACGTTATGGTAGATGCCCGGCTGCGTGAGCTGCATATGGGCGTTCTGGAAGAACGTTTGATCGACAGCCTGACACCGCAGGAAGAGCTGTGGCGTAAACAGATGGTCGATGGTACTGCCGACGGCCGTATCCCTCAAGGTGAATCTATGACGGAGTTGGCCACGCGGATGCATGCGGCGCTGACAGAGTGCCTGAAACTGCCGCAGGGCAGCAAGCCGTTGATTGTCAGCCACGGCATCGCGCTGGGGTGCCTGATCGGGACGGTATTAGGGTTACCGGCCTATGCTGAGCGCCGTCTGCGTTTGCGCAACTGCTCGTTGTCACGCGTCGACTATCAACAAAGCCCTTGGTTGGCTCCGGGCTGGATTGTGGAAAGCGCGGGCGATATCTCGCATCTGGACATGCCCGCGTTGGATGAGCTACAGCGCTAACGGCGGATCGGGATCAGATAGTCGCAACGGATCTCGCTGGGTGGCTGAGGCGGACGCCGGTCACCTTGCGGATAGAAGCGCTCAATATCGTGCCCTTTGCGGCGGGTCAGTTCCAATGCTGGCAGGCAAGTGCCGTACAGTATCAGGATAAAGTCCTGCAGGCCGGAGGCTGGCCCCTGATAGCTGAACATGGCGTATTCACCGCCCTGCAGCGTGATCGGCTGGCCTTCCTGCACCTTGGTCGGAACGTGTTGCGCCTCCAGGGCAGTGGTATACAGCACCTCCTGCTCGTCGTCTTTTTCCTGGCTTGGCCGCGAGTGGTGCAGGCCGTAAAGCACCGGTGGCAGGGTTTCTATCTGCCCCAGGTACTGTTGCCAGAATTGGGTACGCAGCTCGGAGCGGAAGTTGGAGATTTGCTCTAACGTACAGGAGTAGCTCTGCGTCAGGCCGATCAGGTCCAGCTCTGGTAGCGTGACAAACTCTGGATGTGGCAGCGTAAAGGCGCCCAGACGTATTGGCGGGCACATGCCGAAGGCGTTCCAGTCTTCTGAACGGCGATACAGCGCCGGGGTTTGCGCAAACTGTTTTTTGAATGCGCGAGTGAAGGTCTGCTGTGAGTCGAAACGATACTGCAAAGCAATATCCAGAATAGGCCGACTGGTGAGGCGCAATGCGACGGCGGCTTTGGACAATCTCCTTGCCCGAATATAGGCCCCGATGGCGTTCCCAGTGATATCCTTAAACATCCGTTGCAGATGCCATTTAGAGTAACCCGCTTTTGCCGCCACGTTATCCAGTGACAAAGGTTGGTCCAAATGGCTTTCCAGCCAGCTAAGCAGATCACGAATGATACCGGCTTGATCCATAGATCTTCCTCGTAGAGCTTCAGGTTCGGAACTCGAACTGTTTGATTTGTCATGCTGATACCTGATGCTCACTGACTTATTGATCAATCAGTTGCATTACATACGGCGCTTTTGCGATATGCGTTGCGGGAAGCGGGGGAAACAGGTGTTAACAGGCATTAAGCGATGACGATGCCGCATAATAGCAACTTTTTTCCTCCACGACTCCCAAAGATTTTTTTCGCTCTCTGTGCTAAAAAGAGCTTCCTGGTCCGAGGAAAAACCATTTCTGTGACCTGAAGCATCGGCGTTCTTACTTAGCAGCCCTGTGATTTAACACGCTGTTCTATTGGAGTTAAGTGAATGAAAAAAGGATGGATATTTTTGTTCGGTCTGGTTTGCGCAACGGTTAATAGCGCGCAGGCGGAACAGGTAGGATCGGTCGATACGGTATTCAAACTGTTTGGTCCAGATCATAAAATTGTGGTGGAAGCGTTCGACGATCCCGATGTGAAAAATGTAACTTGTTATATCAGCCGTGCTAAAACCGGTGGGATAAAGGGTGGGTTAGGGCTGGCAGAGGATACCTCGGATGCCGCCATTTCTTGCCAGCAGGTTGGGCCGATCGAGCTGAGCGACAAGATTAAAAAGGGCAAGGCGGAGGGAACCGTGGTGTTCCAGAAGCGCACCTCTTTGGTGTTCAAAAAGCTGCAGGTCGTGCGTTTTTATGATGTCAATCGCAATGCGCTGATCTACTTGAGCTATTCCGATCGGGTAGTAGATGGTTCACCGAAAAATGCCCTGAGCGCGGTGCCAATCATCCCTTGGGGTGAAGCCAAATAATCCGGACGGGTGCAGCATGCAGCGCCCCTATGTTGTGAGCCCATTCAGATGGCATCGCGTCTGGTCTCAATAAAAAAGGGTTCAGCAAGCTGAACCCTTTTTAACCTGTGACGTTAAGACAGGCTTATTCTTCCAGATCGCCGCAGAAACGGTAACCTTCACCATGAATGGTGGCAATGATTTCCGGCGTGTCCGGCGTGGATTCGAAGTGTTTACGAATACGGCGGATGGTCACGTCTACGGTACGGTCATGCGGCTTCAACTCACGGCCAGTCATTTTCTTCAGCAACTCACCACGGGACTGGATCTTGCCCGGGTTTTCACAGAAGTGCAGCATGGCGCGGAATTCGCTGCGTGGCAGCTTGTACTGCTCGCCAGCAGGGCCGATCAGAGAGCGGCTGTTGATGTCCAGCTCCCAACCGTTGAACTTGTAGCTCTCAACCAGCTTGCGCTCTTCGCCGACGCTACCCAGATTCATGGTGCGTGACAGCAGGTTGCGCGCACGGATGGTCAGTTCGCGTGGGTTGAACGGTTTGGTGATATAGTCATCGGCGCCGATTTCCAGGCCGAGGATTTTATCGACTTCATTATCACGACCGGTCAGGAACATCAGCGCCACGCTGGCTTGTTCGCGTAGTTCACGCGCCAGCAGCAGGCCGTTCTTGCCTGGCAGGTTGATATCCATGATAACCAGGTTGATATCATTTTCGGACAGGATGTTGTGCATTTCTGCACCGTCATTGGCTTCATGAACAATGTAGCCTTCCGCCTCGAAAATGCTCTTCAGGGTGTTACGAGTGACTAACTCGTCTTCGACAATCAGAATGTGCGGGGTCTGCATATTTGCTACCTAAAATTGCCAACAAAATAGAAAATAGGAAGTACAGAAGTCTCGGTTTCTTCCATGGAGGGCAGAGATACCGCTCACGTTCCCTCAATTACCAAAAGACTACAGTACGTAAACTCGTTCTTGATGCGCTTTCCATCAATGTCAACAAGATCGCTAGCTGGGTGGGGGGGCTATTTTTTACCACCCCGAATGATGCCAAAACGGCGCATATCCTAACCCTATTAACAGCAATATAACAGTGTGTGCCGAATTCATCACCTAACAAAACTACGCTTTGTTGACATATATCAAATTCAATTGTAGCACGTTAACAGTTTTGTGAAAAACACTTACAGAACTGCCAAGTTAAGTCATAGATCGTCAAATTCTGTGAACGATTCAGCTTTGTTGGGGCTGATGCGTTACAATTGAAAGCTAACTGTTTGGGGTGAAAATATAGTGCTTTGTTTTTAATGAAAATTAAAAGTTAACCTGCAGTTATGATTGTTTCGTCCGATTTGTAGGTTGAAGTGCCTATTTAATAATATTATAGCAAGCGACCATTTACGATGTTAATCGTTTGTAAATATAATCAGACAAATCCCAACAGTCAAAGAACTATTCTCATTATTTTTCTGGAGTCTTGATGCAGCTTCATATCGTGTTAGTCGCGCCCGCTCGGGCGGAAAATGTTGGCGCAGCGGCGCGGGCGATGAAAACCATGGGTTTCACCTCGTTGCGCATCGTCGACAGCGAGGCCCATCAGCAGCCAGCCGCCCGTTGGGTCGCCCACGGTGCTGGCGATATTCTGGATGCGGTGCAGACGTTTGCTACCCTGGAGCAGGCATTGGCAGACGTGGACTTTACCGTTGCGACCACCGCTCGCAGCCGCGCACGCTTTCATTACTACTGTACCCCCCAGCAACTGACGGAGCAGTTGGCGGAACGTCAGCAATGGGTACATCAGGCTGCACTGGTGTTTGGCCGTGAAGACTCTGGCCTGACCAATGAAGAGCTGGAGTTGGCCGATCTGCTGACCGGCGTCCCGATGGTGGCTGATTATCCTTCGCTGAACCTCGGCCAGGCGGTGATGGTGTATTGCTATCAACTGGCGCAGTTAATGTCAGTCAGCGCGCAGCAGGAACCCCTGGCCGATGCCGGGCAGCTCAACGCGTTGCGGCAACGGGCAGATCGCCTGTTACAGGCGCTGGACGTGGCGGGTGACCAAAAATTGCGCGATTGGTTACACCAGCGGCTCGGGGTCTTGCAGCAGCGAGATACCGTCATGCTGCACCGGTTGCTGCATGATATTGAAAAAAAACTGACGAAGTGATGTAGGCGTTTTATGTCGCTTGGCTGGTGTTATTCACTATTTGATCGGCTTTCTTGTGATTTTTTGTTCTGCAATTTTGTTTTTTTATCGGCTTCATCGCGCAGATCCCACTGTGGCCAGTAAATAGGCAAAACAAAGAAATAATTTGACTTGGCCAGACGATTGCTTTAACCAATAGAGGGGACAGAGATTCTAATGAGACAGACAGACAAAATGCGAAACATCAGCCTGAATACGACAATTATTACCACCACCGATACCACAGGTAACGGGGCGGGCTGACGCGTACAGGAAACAGAAGAAAAAAGCCCGCACCTAACCAGTGCGGGCTTTTTTTTCGGCATAAATTCAGGAGATAACAGAAATGCGAGTGCTTAAATTTGGTGGAACCTCGGTAGCGAATGCGGAACGTTTTCTGCGCGTTGCCGATATCGTGGAGAACAATGCACGCCAGGGACAGGTAGCCACGGTATTGTCCGCACCGGCCAAGATCACCAATCACCTGGTGGCGATGATTGAAAAAACGGTAGCCGGCCAGGATATTCTGCCAACCATGAGCGACGCCGAGCGCATCTTTGCCGACCTGCTCAGCGGTTTGGCCAAGGCGCTGCCAGGCTTTGAGTACGATCGCCTGAAGGCATTGGTCGAGCAGGAGTTCGCACAGCTCAAACAGGTACTGCATGGCGTGGCGTTGTTGGGGCAGTGCCCGGATAGCGTCAATGCGGCCATCATCTGCCGGGGTGAAAAGCTCTCTATTGCCATCATGGAAGGCGTCTTCAAAGCCAAAGGTTATCCGGTTACTGTGATTAACCCGGTAGAGAAGCTGCTGGCTCAGGGCCACTATCTGGAATCGACCGTCGATATTGCCGAATCCACCCTGCGTATCGCTGCTGCGGCCATTCCTTCAGACCATATCGTCCTGATGGCGGGCTTTACTGCCGGTAACGACAAAGGCGAACTGGTAGTGCTGGGACGCAACGGCTCCGATTATTCCGCCGCCGTGCTGGCCGCTTGCCTGCGCGCCGACTGTTGCGAGATCTGGACCGATGTGGACGGGGTTTATACCTGCGATCCGCGTACCGTGCCGGATGCCCGATTATTGAAGTCGATGTCCTACCGGGAGGCGATGGAGCTCTCTTACTTCGGCGCCAAAGTTCTCCACCCGCGTACCATCACCCCGATTGCCCAGTTCCAAATCCCTTGCCTGATTAAAAACACCGCCAACCCACAAGCTCCCGGCACCTTGATCGGTGGCGAAAGCGTGGCCGATGATACGCCGGTAAAGGGCATCACCAATCTGAACAATATGGCGATGATCAACGTGTCCGGCCCAGGTATGAAAGGCATGGTCGGCATGGCGGCCCGTGTGTTTGCCGTGATGTCACGCGCCGGGATCTCGGTGGTGTTGATCACCCAGTCCTCTTCCGAATACAGCATCAGCTTTTGTGTGCCGCAGAGCGAGCTGCAACGCGCTCGTCGTGCCCTGGAAGACGAATTCTACCTGGAGCTGAAAGACGGCGTGCTGGAGCCGCTGGACGTGATGGAGCGCCTGGCAATCATCTCGGTCGTTGGCGACGGTATGCGCACCCTGCGTGGCATCTCTGCGCGCTTCTTTTCTGCTCTGGCGCGCGCCAACATCAATATCGTGGCGATCGCTCAAGGCTCTTCCGAGCGTTCAATCTCCGTGGTGGTCGATAACGATTCCGCCACCACTGGCGTGCGCGTCAGCCATCAGATGCTGTTCAACACCGATCAGGTGATCGAAGTGTTTGTGATTGGCGTCGGCGGCGTCGGCGGGGCGCTGATCGAGCAGGTTTATCGTCAGCAGCCTTGGCTGAAGCAAAAACACATCGATCTGCGCATCTGTGGCATTGCCAACTCAAGGGCGATGTTGACCAACGTGCACGGCATCTCGCTGGAAAGCTGGCGGGACGAACTGGCCGAAGCCAAAGAGCCTTTCAATCTGGGCCGCCTGATCCGCCTGGTGAAAGAGTGCCACCTGCTCAATCCGGTGATTGTCGACTGTACCTCCAGCCAGGCGGTGGCCGATCAGTATGCCGATTTCCTGGCCGATGGTTTCCATGTGGTAACGCCAAACAAGAAGGCCAACACCTCGTCGATGAATTATTACCAGCAGTTGCGCACCGCAGCAGCAGGTTCTCGCCGCAAATTCCTGTATGACACCAACGTAGGTGCGGGCCTGCCGGTGATCGAAAACCTGCAGAACCTGCTCAATGCGGGCGATGAGCTGGTGCGCTTCACCGGTATCCTGTCGGGGTCACTGTCCTTTATCTTCGGCAAGTTGGATGAGGGGATGTCGCTGTCAGAGGCCACCTTGCAGGCCAAGGCCCTCGGTTATACCGAGCCAGATCCGCGTGACGATCTTTCGGGGATGGATGTCGCTCGCAAGCTGTTGATCCTGGCGCGTGAAGCGGGCTATGCGCTCGAACTGAGCGATATTGAAGTCGAATCGGTGTTACCACCGTCGTTTGATGCCAGCGGTGATGTGGAGAACTTTATTGCCCGTCTGCCGGAGTTGGATGCCGAATTTAACCGCCGTGTGGCCGCTGCTGCTGCGGAAGGTAAGGTGCTGCGCTATGTGGGGGCTATCGAAGAAGGCCGCTGTCTGGTACGTATTGATGCGGTAGACGGCAACGATCCGTTGTATAAAGTGAAGAACGGTGAGAACGCCCTGGCCTTCTACAGCCGCTACTATCAGCCATTGCCGCTGGTGCTGCGCGGCTATGGTGCCGGTAATGATGTGACGGCGGCCGGGGTATTTGCCGATCTGTTGCGCACACTGTCATGGAAGTTGGGAGTCTAATATGGTTAAGGTGTATGCACCGGCCTCAATTGGTAACGTCAGCGTCGGGTTCGATGTGCTGGGAGCTGCGGTTTCCCCTATCGATGGCACGCTGCTGGGGGATTGCGTCAGCGTAGAAGCGGCCAGCCGCTTCAGTCTGGAGAATGGTGGGCGTTTTGTCAGCAAGCTGCCGAGCGATCCTAAAGAGAACATTGTTTACCAGTGCTGGGAGCGTTTCTGCCAGGCGATTGGCCGTGAAGTGCCGGTAGCGATGCGGCTGGAGAAGAACATGCCGATCGGTTCCGGGCTAGGCTCCAGCGCTTGCTCGGTGGTGGCCGGTCTGATGGCGATGAACGAATTTTGCGATCGCCCGCTAAACGAGACGCAACTGCTGGCCCTGATGGGCGAACTGGAAGGGCGTATTTCCGGCAGCGTGCATTACGATAACGTTGCGCCGTGCTATCTGGGCGGCTTGCAGCTGATGCTGGAAGAAGAAGGGATCATCAGCCAGGAAGTGCCTGGCTTTAAAGACTGGTTGTGGGTGATGGCCTATCCGGGCATCAAAGTGTCCACCGCCGAGGCGCGCGCCATTTTGCCCGCGCAATACCGCCGCCAGGACTGTATCAGCCATGGACGCTATCTGGCGGGCTTTATTCACGCTTGCCACACCCAGCAACCGCGTCTGGCGGCCAACCTGATGCAGGATGTGATTGCCGAGCCTTATCGCACCCGCCTGTTGCCAGGCTTTGCCGAAGCGCGTAAAGCCTCACAGGATATCGGTGCCTTGGCCTGTGGTATTTCCGGCTCCGGGCCGACGCTGTTTGCGGTCTGTGATGACGGCGCAACGGCGCAACGCATGGCCGATTGGCTGACCAACCATTACCTGCAAAACGACGAAGGTTTTGTTCATATTTGCCGCCTGGATACCGCTGGCGCTCGACTATTGGGATAACGCATGAAACTGTACAATCTGAAAGATCATAACGAACAGGTCAGCTTCGCGCAGGCTATCAAACAGGGCCTGGGTAAGCAGCAAGGGCTGTTTTTCCCGCTGGAGCTGCCAGAATTCGAACTGACCGAGATTGATAAACTGCTGGAGATGGACTTTGTCACTCGCAGCAGCAAGATCCTGTCCGCTTTTATTGGCGACGAGATCGGCGAAGAGGCGCTGTACAAGCGGGTGAAGGCCGCGTTTGAGTTCCCGGCCCCGGTGGCGCAGGTGGAGAGCGATGTCGCCTGCCTGGAGCTGTTCCACGGCCCGACGCTGGCGTTCAAAGACTTCGGCGGCCGCTTTATGGCGCAGATGCTGGCGGAAGTCGCGGGCGATCAGCCAGTAACCATCTTGACTGCAACCTCCGGTGATACCGGCGCTGCCGTTGCTCATGCCTTCTACGGCCTGAAAAACGTGCGCGTGGTGATCCTCTATCCACAGGGCAAGATCAGTTCGCTGCAGGAAAAACTGTTCTGCACGTTGGGTGGCAACATCCATACCATCGCTATCGATGGCGACTTTGACGCCTGCCAGGCGTTGGTGAAGCAGGCGTTTGACGATCAGGAACTGAAAGAGGCCGTACACCTGAACTCGGCCAACTCGATTAATATCAGCCGCCTGCTGGCGCAAATCTGCTACTACTTTGAAGCGGTGGCGCAACTGCCGCAGGAAGCCCGCAATCAGTTGGTGATTTCCGTGCCAAGCGGCAACTTTGGCGACTTGACCGCCGGGCTGCTGGCGAAATCCCTGGGGCTGCCGGTGAAACGCTTTATCGCCGCCACCAACGCTAACGACACCGTGCCACGCTTCCTGACTAGCGGCCAATGGCAGCCAAACGCCACCGTGGCGACGTTATCCAACGCGATGGACGTCAGCCAGCCTAACAACTGGCCGCGTGTGGAAGAGTTGTTCCGCCGTAAAATCTGGCAGTTGAAGGAGTTGGCTCATGGTGCGGTGAGTGATGAAACCACCAAAGAAACCATGAAAGAGTTGGCTGCCTTGGGCTACCTTTCAGAGCCTCATGCCGCGATCGCCTACCGCGTTCTGCGCGATCAACTGCTGGCAGGGGAGTTCGGCCTGTTCCTGGGCACGGCACATCCGGCCAAGTTCAAGGAAAGCGTCGAAGAGATCCTCGGCCAGGAGTTACCGTTGCCACAGGCCTTGGCAGTGCGCGCACAGTTGCCGCTGTTGTCGCATAACATGGCGGCGGATTTTGCCGCGCTGCGTCAATTCATGATGACGTTGCCAGTCTGATAAACCCCGCTCCCTCTCCTTGTCGGGAGAGGGAGCGGATTTCTCACTGCTCCGGGCGTTTGAACACCAGCTCATTACCCGCCGAAGCCGCCTCATCGAAGGCATACCCTTCCAGATTGAAATCAACCAGCTGTTCTCTGCGACTTAAACGATTCTTGATGATAAATCGGCTCATCAGCCCACGCGCTTTCTTGGCGTAGAAGCTGATGACTTTGTACTTGCCGTTTTTCTCGTCCAGGAATACCGGTTTGATCAGCGCACCGCGCAGCTTGGCCGGTTTTACCGATTTGAAGTATTCATCCGAAGCCAGGTTCACCACCACATCATCGCCTTGCTGCTCCAGGGCCTGATTCAGTTTTTCGGTGATCCGATCGCCCCAGAAGTTGTACAAGTCTTTGCCCTGTGGGTTCTCCAGCTTGATCCCCATCTCCAGCCGGTAAGGCATCATCAGGTCCAGTGGGCGCAGCACCCCGTACAGGCCAGAGAGCATACGCAGATGCTGCTGTGCGTAGTCGAAATCCTCTTCGCTGAAGTCTTGCGCCTGTAAGCCGGTATAAACGTCGCCTTTAAACGCCAGCAGCGCCTGACGAGCATTGTCCGGGGTGAAGTCAGGCTGCCATTCGCCAAAGCGTGCGGCATTCAGGCCCGCGAGCTTATCGCTGATACTCATCAGGCCGGAAATTTGCGCCGGGGTCAGCTTACGGCAGAGTTTGATCAGCTTTTGCGACTGCTCCAACAATTCGGGCTGGGTAAAGCGTTCGGTGGCTAACGGGCTTGCATAATCCAGGGTTTTGGCAGGTGAAATAATAATGAGCATGGTCACATCCTGTTTATCAACATGTGGCTACTGTAGCAAAAAGCGCGCACGACCAGGAGGTATGGCTGTGATAGGGCGCACTTTACGCACGCCCTGGAGGATTAACGCTGCCTGCTCGGCTTCCAGATCCCCGGTTCGAGTTGGGATCCCAGCTCCGGGTAATGGTTGATGTCAAAGGTGGGCAGCTTGCCGAGTGAACGCTGATGGTTGTAATCCTTGGCCAATTTGAAGGCCACGTCGGACAGTAACAAGATAGCGGTCAGATTGGTGATCGCCATCAGCGCCATCGAGATGTCCGCCATTTTCCACACCGTGGATAATTCTGCCATAGAGCCAAACATCACCATGCCCAAGGCAAAGCAGCGGAAAATCGTCAGCTTGGTCGGATGGTGGTGCTTGAGGAAGATCAGGTTGTTCTCGGCATAGGCATAATTGGCAATGATAGAGGTAAAGGCAAACAGGAAAATGGCGATCGCGACAAAGGGCGCGCCCCAGGAACCGACGGCGCTGGCCATGGCCCGCTGGGTCAGATCGATACCGCTGATGTCGGACGGGGGATTATCCAGTGCACCAGAGGCCAAAATAATCGCCGCCGTTGCGCTGCAAATGACGATGGTATCGACAAATGCGCCAAGCATTTGCACATAGCCTTGCGAGGCAGGGTGTGGCGGATAAGAGGTCGCGGAAGCGGCCACGTTGGGGGCCGATCCCATCCCGCCTTCGTTAGAAAACAGCCCGCGTTGTATACCTTGCGTCATGGCTTGTGAGATCCCGTAGCCCAGAGTACCGGCAGCAACTTCCAGCAGGCCAAAAGCGCTTTTGAAGATCAACGCCAGGATGGCAGGCATATGCTCAATATTCAGGCCGATGATCCACAGCGCCAGTAGCAGGTAAGCCAAGGCCATAAACGGCACGATTTTTTCTGCGACGCGTGCGATGGAACGGATACCGCCGAAGATCACCATGCCACTCAGGACCACCAACACTATGCCGACGTACATGGGGTCGCTGTTGAAGGCCACGGAGCTGGCCAGGGCGATGGAGTTGGCCTGTACAGCATTGAACACCAGGCCGAAAGCGATCAGCAGGAAAATGGAGAACATCACGCCCATCCAGCGCATTCCCAAGCCTTTTTCCATATAGTAGGCTGGGCCACCACGGTATTGGCCGTTATCGTCTTTGGTTTTGTAAAGCTGCGCCAGGGTACTCTCAACGAAAGAGGTTGCCATGCCGATAAACGCGATTGCCCACATCCAGAAGATAGCGCCGGGCCCGCCAGCCGTAAGCGCTATTGCCACGCCGGTAAGGTTGTTGGTACCGATGCGAGCAGCTAGTGAAGTGCATAGTGCCTGGAAGGATGAAATACCCGCTTCGTCGCGTTTGGTGCTGTTCTTCAGCACGGAAAACATATGGCTGAAGTGACGAATTTGAATACAGCGGGTACGCAAGGTGAAGTAGATGCCGGCACCCAACAGCAAATAGATCAGTACTGAATCCCACAGGATGCCATTGATAAAGTTAATCAGATCCGTCACATGTTTCTCCTTGTTAAGATTACTGCTCCTCAGGTTCTTCGACTCTGGTGCGGAAAACTTGAGTCAGTTCTCTACAAGAACTCGGCTAGCATCATCCCATTGATGGGGATCGCAGCCTTCTTTTGGGTTTTTGGTGAAAAAAACGGCTGGCGGGAATTTAACATAATTTCCAGGGGGGATAGCGCGTTAATGCCGTGGCATTGCTTCGGTAATTGCGAATTATCGGTGCGTAACCGGTTGCTCGTGCAAGGATAAAACAACCGCTGCCAGCGCGTGATTTTCCTGCCTTGCGCCGGGCTACGTGCATGTTATTATCAGGACAAGGCATGGTTGAACGATGCCAAAAGTTCATGCACAAACGATGAGATAATGCCAACATGACCGATAAATTAACGTCCCTACGCCAGCTGACTACGGTAGTTGCGGATACGGGTGATATCGCTGCAATGAAGCTATATCAACCGCAAGATGCCACCACCAACCCTTCGCTGATCCTCAATGCAGCGCAAATTCCTGAATACCGCAAACTGATCGATGAAGCCATTGCCTGGGCACGCGAGCAGAGCAGCGATCGCGATCAACAGGTTGCCGATGCCGCAGACAAACTGGCCGTCAACATTGGTCTGGAGATCCTGAAACTGGTCCCGGGCCGCATTTCCACCGAAGTGGACGCGCGTCTGTCTTATGATACCGAAGCCAGCGTTGCCAAAGCCAAGCGCCTGATCAAACTGTATAACGAAGCGGGCATCAGCAACGATCGCATCCTGATCAAACTGGCCTCCACCTGGCAGGGCATCCGTGCCGCCGAGCGCCTGGAAAAAGAAGGCATCAACTGTAACCTGACGCTGCTGTTCTCCTTCGCTCAGGCGCGTGCCTGCGCCGAAGCTGGCGTGTACCTGATCTCGCCGTTCGTTGGCCGTATTCTTGACTGGTACAAAGCCAATGGCGACAAGAAAGAGTTCGCCCCGCACGAAGATCCGGGCGTGGTTTCAGTGTCTGAAATTTATCAGTATTACAAGCAGCACGGCTATGAAACCGTGGTGATGGGCGCCAGCTTCCGTAACGTCGGTGAAATCATCGAACTGGCGGGCTGCGATCGTCTGACCATCGCACCTGCACTGCTGAAAGAGCTGGCAGAGAGCGAAGGCGCACTGGAGCGTAAACTGTCTTATACCGGCGAAGTGAAAGCGCGTCCGGCACCGCTGACCGAGCCTGAGTTCTACTGGCAGCACAACCAGGATCCAATGGCGGTTGAGAAACTGACCGACGGTATCCGCAAGTTTGCCGTAGACCAGGGCAAGCTGGAAAAAATGATCGCCGATCTGCTGTAACAGCGGCAATCAATCAGCGCAGAAGGTGGCCTCGGCCACCTTTTTTTATACCTGAATATCCACCTCATTGAGCAAACACCCTATACTCCCGTCATGAATCTCCCTTGGGTAACCGGGGCATAAAACAGAGGTAAAACATGGATACATTACGCATTGGTTTGGTTTCTATTTCGGACCGCGCTTCAGGGGGCGTTTATCAGGATAAAGGGATCCCGGCGCTGGAAGAGTGGCTGGGCAGTGCTTTGGCGACGCCGTTCACCCTGGAAACCCGGCTGATCCCCGACGAGCAGACGCTGATTGAGCATACGCTGTGTGAGCTGGTTGATGAAATGGGCTGCCACCTGGTGTTGACTACCGGCGGCACCGGCCCGTCCCGGCGTGACGTGACTCCCGATGCTACCCTGGCGATTGCCGATCGGGTAATGCCGGGTTTTGGCGAGCAAATGCGCCAAATCAGCCTACACTATGTGCCAACGGCAATTCTTTCACGTCAGGTTGGTGCGATCCGTAAACAGGCGTTGATCATCAATCTGCCGGGGCAACCCAAATCGATAAAAGAAACGCTGGAAGGGGTGAAGGACGAGGCAGGCAAGGTGGTGGTGCACGGTATTTTTGCCAGCGTGCCTTATTGCATCCAACTGCTCGAAGGCCCCTATGTAGAGACCCACGAGGCTGTGGTAGCAGCATTTCGTCCCAAAAATGCGCGGCGCGAGATAAATCTCTAAATTTCAGCAATCTGCGGGATAACCTTCAGCGCATCTGGTGTGAAAGTATTTTGCCGTTATAGTAAGAAACTTTTTACAGTTAGCCATTATGCTTTCTGTGTCTTTCCTGTTTCCTCTAACGGTATCTTATGCATCACGATAATAATCGCCGGCTCAACCGGCAAGATTATAAGACTCTGACGTTGGCTGCCCTGGGCGGTGCGTTGGAGTTTTATGACTTCATCATTTTTGTTTTCTTTGCTGCGGTAATGGGCGATCTGTTCTTCCCGGCGGATATGCCTGAGTGGCTGCGCCAGGTGCAGACCTTCGGTATCTTTGCGGCGGGCTATCTGGCTCGGCCATTGGGCGGCATTATCATGGCGCACTTCGGCGATCTGGTGGGCCGTAAAAAGATGTTCAGCCTGAGCATCCTGCTGATGGCGTTACCGACGCTGGCGATGGGGATGCTGCCCACCTACGCCAGTATCGGCATCGCCGCACCGTTGCTGCTGCTGTTGATGCGGGTTCTGCAAGGCGCGGCGATCGGTGGTGAAGTCCCTGGTGCCTGGGTATTTGTGGCGGAGCATGTGCCGCGCAAACGCGTTGGTTTTGCCTGTGGCACGCTCACCGCTGGCCTGACGGCCGGTATCCTGCTCGGCTCGCTGGTGGCCACCATCATCAATACCACGCTCAGCCAACAGGCCATTCATGACGGTGGCTGGCGTATTCCGTTCTTCCTGGGCGGTATCTTTGGCCTGTTCGCCATGTATCTGCGCCGCTGGTTGCAGGAAACCCCAATCTTTATCGAGATGCAAGCGCGTAAGGCGCTGGCAGAAGAGCTGCCGCTGAAATCGGTGGTGATGAATCACCGCAAAGAGATCGCGGTCTCGATGTTGCTGACCTGGCTGTTGTCGGCAGGCATTGTGGTGGTGATCCTGATGACGCCAACCTACCTGCAAAAACAGTTTGCCATAGCCCCGGCGCTGTCATTGCAGGCCAACAGCATCGCCATCATCATGCTGTTTGCAGGCTGTATCGTCTCTGGTTCGGCGGCGGACCGCTTTGGCGCCAGCAAAACCTTTATCGTCGGCAGTTTGCTGTTGGCGGGGTGCAGTTGGTTGTTCTATCAGTCGGTAGCAACACATCCAGAAATGCTGTTTGCCACCTACGCGCTGGTTGGCTTCAGCGTGGGGATCGTCGGCGCGGTGCCTTACGTGCTGGTGCGGGCTTTCCCGGCGGAAGTGCGATTTAGCGGGATTTCGTTCTCCTACAACGTGGCATACGCGATTTTTGGTGGTTTAACCCCGGTATTTGTCACGCTGATCATGAAGTTAACCCCGTTAGCGCCCGCTTACTATATGCTGGCGTTATCGACGCTCGGCCTGCTGCTGGGGATCTACCTGCGTCGCGACCTGAACAGTGAAAAAACAGTCTTGAACTAAGCGATTTTCGCCCAATAAAAAACCCTGCGATTAAACACCGCAGGGTTTTTTTATATCACGTTAGTACGGATTTATGCGGTAACGGCAGCGGGTGTTGCCTGCTGAGCTTCCACCGGGCCGATTGGCAGTACGGTGCGGCCCAACTGTTCGTTGATCACCTCAGCCATTGCCAGATAGATCGCGCTGGCACCGCAGATAATGCCTTCGTAACCGGCGAACGTCAGGATCGCGTGGTTACCGGTGATGTTGCCGACGGCCAGCAGTGCGAACAGCACGGTCAGGCTGGCAAACACAAACTGCAACCCACGGTTGGTGCGCAGCGTGCCGAAGAACATGAACAGGGTGAAGATGCCCCACAGTGCAAGGTAGATACCGAGGACGTTCGCGTCAGTCGGTTCTGCCAGGCCCATGCGTGGTAGCAGCAGGATGCCTACCAGGCTCAGCCAGAAGCAGCCGTAAGAGGTGAAGGCGGTCAAGCCGAAGGTGTTGCCTTTCTTGAACTCAAGAATACCGGCAAAAATCTGAGCCATGCCACCGAAGAAAATCCCCATACTGATGATGACGGAAGTCAGTGGGAAAAAGCCCGCGTTGTGCAGGTTCAGCAAGACGGTAGTCATCCCGAAGCCCATCAGACCCAGGGGGCCGGGATTTGCCAACTTGTTGGAGTGCATATGTCCTCTGCGATAACAGAATTGTAACGAAAATGGATAGGTAATTTAATAATTGGTCTGAATGGCCGAAAAACCCATAACTTCCATCAGAGCGCGCGGCATCATAATGATCCCCACGCCAGGAAACAATGATCTGGCTGCGGATAAAAACGAAATTTTTTTTGTCCTGCCCCTTGATGCTGGTGTGGATGGCCCCATCTTATTGGCAACCGCAGTTGCTGACCGCGGGTAACACTTAGATGCCGGGCAGTTGAAAAGCAAAAAAACGCCCGCATATAGTTAGCAACCTGACCGATTATGAATTTATTAGTGGAGATGTTTAGATGGGCAAAATTATTGGTATCGACCTGGGTACAACCAACTCTTGTGTAGCAATTATGGATGGTGGCAAGGCGCGCGTGCTGGAGAATGCCGAAGGCGATCGCACCACTCCTTCAATCATCGCATATACCCAGGATGGTGAAATTCTGGTTGGCCAGCCTGCTAAGCGTCAGGCTGTTACTAACCCACAGAACACCCTGTTTGCGATCAAGCGCCTGATTGGCCGTCGCTTCCAGGATGAAGAAGCACAGCGTGACAAGGCTATCATGCCATACAGCATCGTCGCTGCCGATAACGGTGACGCCTGGCTGGAAGTGAAGGGCCAGAGAATGGCACCTCCGCAGATCTCTGCGGAAGTCCTGAAGAAAATGAAGAAAACGGCGGAAGATTACCTGGGTGAGCCGGTAACTGAAGCGGTTATCACCGTTCCTGCCTACTTCAACGATGCTCAGCGTCAGGCGACCAAAGATGCTGGCCGTATCGCAGGTCTGGAAGTGAAACGTATCATCAACGAACCTACTGCTGCGGCCCTGGCTTATGGCCTGGACAAAGAAGTGGGCAACCGTACCATCGCGGTTTATGACCTGGGTGGTGGTACTTTCGATATCTCAATCATTGAGATCGACGATGTTGACGGTGAAAAAACCTTCGAAGTTCTGGCGACCAACGGTGATACCCACCTGGGTGGTGAAGACTTCGACAGCCGCCTGATCAACTATCTGGTGGAAGAGTTCAAGAAAGAGCAGGGCATGGATCTGCGCAACGATCCGTTGGCGATGCAGCGTCTGAAAGAAGCCGCTGAAAAAGCCAAGATCGAGCTGTCCTCCGCTCAGCAGACCGACGTCAACCTGCCGTACATCACTGCAGATGGCAGCGGTCCAAAACACATGAACATCAAAGTGACCCGTGCAAAACTCGAGTCGCTGGTAGAAGATCTGGTTGCTCGCTCTATCGAGCCGCTGAAAGTGGCACTGAAAGATGCAGGCCTGTCGGTTTCTGACATTCAGGACGTGATCCTGGTCGGTGGCCAGACCCGTATGCCTATGGTTCAGAAGAAAGTTGCTGACTTCTTCGGTAAAGAACCACGTAAAGACGTTAACCCGGACGAAGCGGTTGCCGTTGGTGCTGCGGTTCAGGGCGGTGTGTTGGCCGGTGATGTGAAAGACGTATTGCTGCTGGACGTTACCCCACTGTCACTGGGTATCGAAACCATGGGCAGCGTGATGACGCCGCTGATCACCAAAAACACCACTATCCCGACCAAGCACAGCCAGGTGTTCTCTACTGCCGAAGACAACCAGGCAGCGGTGACCATCCATGTGCTGCAGGGTGAGCGTAAACGTGCCAATGACAACAAGTCACTGGGCCAGTTCAACCTGGACGGCATCCAGCCGGCACCACGCGGTATGGCGCAGATCGAAGTCACCTTCGACATCGACGCCGACGGTATTCTGCACGTGTCTGCGAAAGACAAGAACACCGGTCGTGAGCAGAAGATCACCATCAAGGCGTCTTCTGGGCTGAACGAAGAAGAAATCCAGAAAATGGTACGCGATGCTGAAGTGAACGCTGAAGCTGACCGTAAGTTCGAAGAACTGGTGCAAACTCGTAACCAGGCGGATCACCTGATCCACGGTACCCGTAAGCAGTTGGAAGAAGCGGGTGAGCAATTGCCAGCTGAAGACAAAACCGCTATCGAGAGCGCGCTGAAAGATCTGGAAGCTGCGGTGAAAGGCGAAGATAAAGCCGAAATCGAAGCGAAAACCCAGGCTCTGGTGCAGGTTTCCGGCAAGCTGATGGAAATGGCCCAGGCTCAAGCGCAGCAGGCACAGGGTGCTGATGCCGGTGCTGACAACGCGGCGCAGAAAGACGACGACGTGGTTGACGCCGAGTTTGAAGAAGTTAAAGACAAAAAATAATCGCCCTTAAGCGGGCACGGTGCGGCCACAGGCCGTAACCGGAAACCAGCACGGGCGTCGAGGCAACTCTACGCCCGTGCACGCATGTTAAGGGTAAGAGAAATAATGGCGAAGAGAGATTATTACGAGGTGCTCGGCGTTGCCAAGACGGCAGACGAGCGCGAAATCAAAAAGGCGTATAAGCGCCTGGCGATGAAGTATCACCCTGATCGTAATCAGGAAAAAGACGCCGAAAGCCAGTTTAAAGAGGTCAAGGAAGCCTACGAGATCCTGACCGACGATCAAAAACGTGCTGCCTACGATCAATACGGCCATGCGGCCTTTGAGCAAGGTGGTATGGGCGGTGGTGGTGGCTTTGGTGGCGGCGGTGCCGACTTCAGCGATATCTTTGGCGACGTGTTTGGCGATATCTTTGGCGGCGGACGCCGTCAACGTGCCAGCCGTGGATCCGATTTGCGTTACAACATGGATCTGACGCTCGAAGAAGCCGTGCGTGGCGTGACCAAAGAGATCCGTATTCCAACGCTGGAAGAGTGTGATGTCTGCCATGGCAACGGTGCCAAGCCGGGCAGTTCGCCGGCAACCTGTCCGACCTGTCATGGTCAGGGCCAGGTGCAGATGCGCCAAGGGTTCTTCACCGTGCAGCAGGCTTGTCCGCACTGCCACGGGCGTGGTCAGATCATCAAGGATCCGTGCAACAAATGTCACGGCCACGGTCGCGTAGAGAAATCCAAAACCCTGTCGGTGAAAATTCCGGCGGGCGTAGATACTGGCGACCGCATCCGCCTGGCGGGTGAAGGTGAAGCCGGTGAACACGGCGCGCCGGCAGGCGATCTGTACGTTCAGGTTCAGGTGAGTGCTCACCCGATCTTCGAACGTGAAGGCAATAACCTCTACTGTGAAGTGCCGATCAACTTTGCTATGGCTGCCTTGGGTGGCGAGATTGAAGTGCCAACGCTGGATGGCCGCGTCAAGCTGAAAGTCCCGGCGGAAACTCAGACCGGTAAACTGTTCCGTATGCGTGGCAAAGGGGTGAAATCGGTACGGGGTGGCAGCCAGGGTGACCTGCTGTGCCGTGTGGTGGTAGAAACGCCGGTGAGTCTGAACGAGAAGCAGAAGCAGCTGCTCAAAGAGCTGGAAGAGAGCCTGGGTGGCCCTTCTGGGGATAAAAACAGCCCGCGTTCGAAAAGCTTCTTCGACGGCGTGAAAAAGTTTTTTGACGACCTGACTCGTTAATCAGCGTTTCCCCGCGCGTTCATCCTCAAACCCCGGTTTAAGCAAACCGGGGTTTTTCTTTGCTACAAAACTCAATATCGATATCCCTATAAAAAATGTGACATATGACCTTTATTGATCGGTTTTTTCGAGTTTTTTTGCATTTATAAACTGCTTTTTTCGATGTTACTCCTCGCCTATACTCTGCGAATTATCTGGAAACCTATTACCTGGAGTGACGTACTGTGACTACTATTATTCGTCAATTTCTGCGTCAAGAAGCCGCTGGTGGCATTATTCTGATCGCTGCCGCCGTGGTGGCTTTGATCATGGCTAATACCCCCGTACAGGGGCTGTATCAGGCCTTCCTTAACTTACCCGTGGCGGTCAGCATCGCCTCGCTGGAAATTGCCAAACCGCTGCTGCTGTGGATTAACGACGGTTTAATGGCCATCTTCTTCCTGGTGGTGGGGCTTGAGGTCAAACGTGAACTGCTGCAAGGTTCCCTGGCTGGGCGTGAGAAGGCCATCTTCCCGGCGATTGCCGCGTTAGGCGGCATGCTGGCCCCGGCACTGATCTATCTGCTGTTCAACGGTGCCGATGAAGTGACCCGCCAGGGTTGGGCGATCCCGGCAGCAACGGATATTGCCTTTGCCTTGGGCGTGATGGCCTTACTGGGCAACCGGGTGCCGACCAGCCTGAAAGTGTTCCTGCTGGCCCTGGCGATTATCGATGACCTTGGGGTCATCGTCATTATCGCGTTGTTCTACACCCATCAGGTCTCGATGGTGGCACTGGGCGTTGCAGCTGCCGCGATTGCGGTATTGGCAGTGATGAACTGGCGCGGAGTGGGTAAAACCTCGCTGTATATGATAGTCGGATTGGTGCTGTGGGTAGCGATCCTCAAATCAGGCGTTCACGCTACGCTAGCGGGGGTGATTGTCGGCTTTATGATCCCGCTGAACGCCAAGAGTGAGCCTTCGCCCTCTGAAACCCTGGAGCATGAGCTGCACCCTTGGGTCGCCTTCCTGATCCTGCCGCTGTTTGCCTTTGCCAACGCGGGTGTATCGTTGCAAGGGGTGTCCTTGAGCGGGTTGACTTCACTGCTGCCGCTGGGGATTGCAGCCGGGCTGTTTATCGGCAAGCCGCTGGGGATTTTCGTCTTCTGCTGGCTGGCGGTGAAGTTGGGGATTGCCCGTTTGCCGCAGGGTATCGGCTTTAAACAGGTGTTTGCCGTAGCCGTGCTCTGTGGTATTGGTTTCACCATGTCGATTTTTATTGCCTCATTGGCCT
The DNA here is from genome assembly GCF_055790865.1 of Serratia sp. K1WW1. Lineage (NCBI taxonomy): Bacteria > Pseudomonadati > Pseudomonadota > Gammaproteobacteria > Enterobacterales > Yersiniaceae > Serratia > Serratia sp. K1WW1. The sequence continues at coordinate 5,123,977 of NZ_CM147697.1, read as the reverse complement.
TCGCCGATGCGGATGTGGCTCTCAGTACCTATGCCAAATTAGGCATACTATTGGGATCGACCAGTGCTGCGGTAGTGGGTTACGGCCTGCTGCGTTTGAGTTTGCCCCGCAGCCGATGACCTTTGTGTTTACCCCTCGTTGCTGAAGGGCTATTACAATAGTAGCAGCAGCGTGGCTTCGTCAGCCGCGCTGCACTTGGGATTAAAGATAACTTTGCGTTGTCCGAAATTAACGATAGGGAGTTTGTCGCTCATCACGGCAGACCGTTTGCCGATGAGAAACCTAAGGAGAGAACGTTTTGAGAATGTCTCATATCAACTTTAACCATCTGTATTACTTCTGGCAGGTCTGCAAGGAGGGGTCGGTCGTGGGAGCGGCGGAAGCCCTGTTCCTCACGCCGCAGACCATCACCGGCCAAATCAAGGCACTGGAAGAACGGCTCAACGGTAAGCTGTTTAAACGCCAGGGGCGTGGGCTGGTCCCCTCCGAGCTAGGCCAACTGGTGTTCCGCTATGCCGACAAGATGTTTATGCTCAGCCAGGAAATGCTGGATATCGTCAACTACCGCAAGGAGTCCAACCTGCTGTTTGACGTGGGCGTAGCGGATGCGCTATCCAAACGTCTGGTCAGCCAGGTCTTGGAAACTGCGGTGGTAGTGGACAATGAGCAAATCCACCTGCGCTGCTTTGAATCAACCCATGAGATGCTGCTTGAGCAACTGAGCCAGCATAAGCTGGATATGATCCTGTCGGATTGCCCGGTCGACTCCAGCCAGCAGGAAGGCTTGTTTTCGCTCAAGCTGGGCGAGTGTGGGGTCAGTTTCTTCTGTCGTCAGCCGATACCCGATTTACCGTTTCCGGCCTGTCTGGAACAGCGCCGCTTGCTGATCCCGGGAAGGCGTTCAATGTTGGGACGCAAGCTGCTCAACTGGTTCAACACGCAAGGTATCAAGGTTGAGATACTGGGTGAGTTTGACGATGCGGCCCTGATGAAAGCTTTCGGCCTGTACCACAACGCGATCTTCGTGGCGCCAACGCTGTATGCGCTGGATACCTATAGCGATGATGACGTGGTGGAGATCGGGCGTGTCGATAGCGTGCAGGAAGAGTATTACATCATTTTTGCCGAGCGAATGATCCAGCATCCGGCGGTACAGCGGGTATGCAACAAGGACTTCTCGGCGCTGTTCGCGCTGTAGGCTTGAACGCCAGGCGTAAAAAAACCGGCCGAAGCCGGTTTTTTTAACAAGCACACAACGTAATGCTTATTGCATTGCGTTGATACGCGCCGTCAGGTTTGACTTATGACGCGCTGCTTTGTTTTTGTGGATCAGGCCTTTAGCAGCCTGGCGATCCACAAGTGGTTGCATTACGAGGAATGCTTTTTGTGCTGCGTCTTTGTCGCCAGCTGCGATAGCTGCGTCAACCTTCTTAATGAAGGTACGCACCATTGAGCGACGGCTAGCGTTATGCTTGCGACGTTTCTCAGACTGTATGGCGCGTTTCTTAGCTGATTTGATATTAGCCAAGGTCCAACTCCCAAATATATATATTGAGGACAATTCAAAGGCCGAGGAATATGCCCTTTTAGCCTTCGTTTGTCAATGGATTTGTGCAAATAAGCGCCGTTTGTACGGGCGGCACTTGCTACGTTGTGATGGCGCAGGATTTTACCAGCTTCAGCCATGGGAATACAGTGTTTCACGAGAAAAATCGCCATGTGATTTGCATCACAGTCTGCAAGCTGTTGGTCCTGGTGGGTTATCCCCCGTCTTTCAAGCGTCGGCCAGAAGCCACGCTCGCTATCAGCGCGCTAATATAGCACGCATTGGGCCAGATAAACGGTGGTTAAGGCGATTATCCTCCGGTATGGTATGACTATTACATCAAAGGAACCAATCGCGGGTTAACCTTGACCGCTGTACAAGGTATAATCCGCCGATTTCCACTGTGTTGGGCCAGCTATGCAGCTAATTCGCGGCATCCATAATATCCGGGCACGCCACCGTGGCTGTGTGCTCACCATCGGCAACTTTGACGGCGTCCATCGCGGTCACAAGGCGCTGTTGGGGCAGTTGAAGCAGGAAGGGCGGCGCCTGGGGTTACCGGTCATCGTCATGATCTTTGAGCCACAGCCGCTGGAACTGTTTGCCGCGGATAAGGCTCCGGCCCGCCTCACGCGTTTGCGTGACAAAGCCAAATACCTGGCGCAGGCCGGGGTTGATTACCTGTTGTGCGTCAAGTTTGATCCCCGTTTTGCCGCCCATACCGCTCAGTCATTCGTTGCCGAGCTGCTGGTTGAAAAGCTGGGGGTAAAATTCCTGATGGTGGGGGATGATTTCCGCTTTGGTGCTGGTCGCCAGGGGGACTTCCCGCTGTTAGAGCTTGCCGGGCAAGAATTCGGCTTTGAGGTGGTCAGCACGCCAAGCTTCCGTGAAGGCGACCTGCGCATCAGCAGCACCGCCATCCGCAATGCGCTGCGTGATGATGATTTGCCGCTGGCAGAAACCCTGCTGGGGCATCCTTACAGTATTTCCGGGCGCGTTGTGCATGGCGATGAACTGGGGCGAACCATTGGTTTCCCAACCGCCAACCTGCCGCTCAAACGCCTGGTTGCCCCGGTGAAAGGGGTATATGCCGTCGATGTTTATGGCCTGGGCCCCGAGCCTTTGCCGGGCGTGGCCAATATTGGCACTCGCCCAACGGTGGCAGGTGTACGTCAGCAGTTGGAAGTGCATCTGCTGGATGTAACCATGGATCTTTACGGGCGCCACCTTGATGTGGTGCTGCGCGCAAAATTGCGCAATGAACAGCGTTTTGCTTCGCTCGATGCGCTAAAGCAGCAAATCGCCAATGATGTGGTGACGGCCCGGACGTTCTTCGGGCTACAGACACCGGCTTAATCTACGAACCGAAACGAGATCGAGAATCTAATGAGTGACTACAAGAATACCCTGAACTTGCCGGAAACAGGGTTCCCGATGCGTGGCGATCTCGCCAAGCGTGAACCTGGCATGCTCGCACGTTGGTATGAACAGGATCTGTACGGGATCATTCGTGCCGCCAAAAAGGGCAAGAAATCCTTCATTCTGCATGACGGCCCTCCGTATGCGAATGGCAGCATTCACATTGGTCACTCGGTAAACAAGATCCTCAAAGACATTATTATCAAGTCAAAAGGGATGGCTGGCTTTGATTCGCCTTATGTTCCAGGCTGGGACTGCCACGGTCTGCCTATCGAACTGAAGGTTGAGCAACTGTATGGCAAACCGGGTGAGAAACTGACACCGGCAGAGTTCCGCCAGAAATGCCGTGAATATGCTGCCGAGCAGGTAGAAGGCCAGAAGAAAGACTTTATCCGTCTGGGGGTGCTGGGTGACTGGGATCATCCGTACCTGACCATGAATTTTAAAACCGAAGCCAACATCATCCGTGCGTTGGGCAAGATCATCAGCAATGGTCATCTGCTCAAAGGCGCCAAGCCGGTGCACTGGTGTACGGACTGCGGTTCTTCCCTGGCGGAAGCGGAAGTTGAATATTACGACAAAACCTCGCCATCCATCGACGTCGCGTTCCACGCGGTTGATGCGGCGGCGGTGGCCAGCAAGTTTGGCGTAACCAACGTGAATGGCCCGGTGTCACTGGTGATCTGGACGACCACTCCGTGGACGCTGCCTGCCAACCGTGCGATCTCACTGAATGCAGAGTTCAGCTACCATCTGGTACAGGTTGAAGGCCAATGCCTGATCCTGGCAGCGGACTTGGTAGAAAGCGTGATGAAGCGTGCAGGCATCACCCATTGGGAAGTGCTGGGCAGCTGCAAGGGCAGCGATCTGGAACTGATGCGCTTTACCCATCCGTTTATGGGCTTTGACGTGCCGGCGATCCTGGGCGATCACGTTACGCTGGATGCCGGTACCGGTGCCGTACATACCGCTCCTGGTCACGGCCCGGATGACTTCATCATCGGCCAGAAATACGGCCTGGAAGTCGCCAACCCGGTTGGCCCGAACGGCTGCTACCTGACCGGCACCTATCCAACGCTGGACGGTAAATTCGTGTTCAAGGCCAACGATCTGATCGTTGAGCTGCTGCGTGAGAAAGGCGCTCTGCTGCACGTAGAAAAACTGCAACACAGCTACCCGTGCTGCTGGCGCCACAAAACGCCGATCATTTTCCGTGCCACGCCGCAATGGTTTATCAGCATGGATCAAAAGGGTCTGCGCAAGCAGTCACTGGAAGAGATCAAAGGCGTGCAGTGGATCCCGGATTGGGGCCAGGCGCGTATCGAAACCATGGTGGCTAACCGTCCAGACTGGTGTATCTCACGTCAGCGTACCTGGGGCGTTCCAATGTCCCTGTTCGTGCATAAAGACACCGAGCAGCTTCACCCACGCAGCGTAGAGCTGATGGAAGAAGTGGCCAAGCGTGTTGAGCAAGACGGGATCCAGGCCTGGTGGGATCTGGACGCTGCCGATATCCTCGGTGCCGAAGCGGCCGATTATGTGAAAGTGCCAGATACGCTGGACGTTTGGTTTGACTCGGGTTCAACCCATTCTTCCGTGGTTGACGTGCGTCCAGAATTCAACGGCCACTCTGCCGACATGTATCTGGAAGGTTCCGACCAACATCGTGGCTGGTTCATGTCATCGCTGATGATTTCGACCGCCATGAAGGGTAAGGCGCCTTACAAAGAAGTGCTGACCCACGGCTTTACCGTCGATGGTCAGGGCCGCAAAATGTCCAAGTCAATCGGCAACACCGTCAGCCCACAGGACGTGATGAACAAACTGGGTGGCGACATTCTGCGCCTGTGGGTCGCTTCTACCGACTACACCGGCGAGATTGCGGTTTCCGACGAAATTCTCAAGCGTGCTGCCGATTCTTATCGCCGCATCCGTAACACCGCGCGTTTCCTGCTGGCCAACCTCAACGGGTTTGATCCAAGCACTGACTGCGTGGCACCGGAAGAGATGGTGGTACTGGATCGCTGGGCTGTAGGCCGTGCAATGGCCGCACAGCAGGATATCGAGCAGGCCTATGCCAACTACGATTTCCACGAAGTGGTGCAGCGCCTGATGCAGTTCTGCTCGGTAGAAATGGGGTCCTTCTATCTGGACATCATTAAAGACCGTCAGTACACCGCGAAAAGCGACAGCGTTGCCCGCCGCAGCTGCCAGACTGCTCTGTTCCACATTGCAGAAGCGCTGGTACGTTGGATGGCGCCGATCATGTCGTTTACCGCCGATGAAATTTGGGCCTTCCTGCCAGGTGAGCGCACGCAGTACGTGTTTACCGAAGAGTGGTACGACGGTCTGTTCGGGCTGGCGGCAGGCGAAGGCATGAACGATGCGTTCTGGGCCGATCTGCTGAAAGTGCGTGGTGAAGTAAACAAGGTGCTGGAACAGGCGCGTGCGGACAAGCACATTGGCGGTTCGTTGGAGGCGGCGGTTACGCTGTACGCCGATAGCGATCTGGCAGCGCGTCTGAACAGCCTGCAGGACGAACTGCGCTTTGTGTTGCTGACCTCATCGGCCAGCGTGGCGCCGCTTACGGATGCTCCGGCAGATGCGCAGCAAAGCGAACTGTTGAAAGGGCTGAAAATCGCGTTCAGCAAAGCGGATGGTGAGAAGTGCCCGCGCTGCTGGCATTACACCACCGATGTCGGCCAGGTGGCGGAGCACGCAGAACTCTGCGGCCGCTGTGTGACCAACGTAGCCGGTGACGGCGAAAAACGTAACTTTGCCTGAGATCAAGCGCCTGATGAGTAGACCGATAAGTTCGACCGGCTTGCGCTGGCTATGGCTGGTAGTGGTGGTGCTGGCGCTGGATTTTTTCAGCAAACAGTGGATCCTGAGTAACTTCGTGCTGGGCCAGACCCAGCCGTTGTTCCCGTCAATCAACCTGTACTATGCCCGTAACTACGGCGCGGCGTTCAGTTTCCTGGCGGATCACGGTGGCTGGCAGCGCTGGTTCTTTGCCGGTATTGCGGTCGCCATTGTGGCGGTGCTGCTGGTGATGATGTATCGCAGCAGTGCCCAGCAGAAGCTGAACAATATCGCCTATGCCTTTATTATCGGCGGTGCGCTCGGCAACCTGTTTGATCGTCTGTGGCATGGCTTTGTGGTCGATTTCATCGACTTTTATATCGGCAACTGGCATTACCCGACCTTCAATCTGGCGGACAGCTTTATCTGCGTCGGTGCCGCCATGATCGTGCTGGAAGGGTTCTTGCCAGCGAAGAAAAGCGTCAACAGCGAAGGTAAGTGATATGACGGCTCAGGTTAACGGCAACAGCGCAGTGCTGGTGCATTTCACGCTGAAACTGGCAGATGGAACGACCGCGGAATCCACCCAGGGCAACGGCAAACCAGCGCTGTTCCGCCTGGGCGATGGCAGCCTGTCTGCTCCGCTGGAACAGCAGCTGATCGGTCTACGGGCAGGGGACAAATGTGCGTTTACCCTGCAACCGGAAGCCGCGTTCGGTGCGGAGAACCCGGATCTGATCCAGTTCTTCTCACGCCGCGACTTCAACGAAACCGGCGTGCCGGATGTCGGTACCATCATGTTGTTTACCGCCATCGACGGCAGCGAAATGCCTGGTGTGGTGCGTGAAGTGGCGGAAGATTCGATCACCGTTGATTTCAACCATCCGTTGGCGGGGCATCCGGTGACCTTCGATATCGAAGTGCTGGAGATCGACCCGCAGCAGGAGGAAGCGCATGCAAATATTGCTGGCTAATCCGCGTGGCTTCTGCGCCGGAGTTGATCGTGCGATCAGCATCGTAGAACGTGCGCTGGAGATTTATGGCGCGCCGATTTACGTGCGTCACGAAGTGGTGCATAACCGCTACGTGGTCGAAAGCCTGCGCGAGCGCGGGGCGGTATTTATCGAAGAGATCGCGGAAGTGCCGGACGGCTCGATCCTGATCTTCTCTGCCCATGGCGTTTCACAGGCAGTTCGGGCCGAGGCCAAGGCCCGCGATCTGACCATGCTGTTTGATGCTACCTGTCCGTTGGTGACCAAGGTGCATATGGAAGTGGCTCGGGCCAGCCGTAAGGGCACCGAAGCAATCCTGATTGGCCACGCCGGGCATCCGGAAGTGGAAGGCACCATGGGCCAGTACAGCAACCCTGAGGGGGGCATGTACCTGGTTGAGTCGCCGGAAGATGTCTGGCAATTGCAGGTGAAGAACGAACATAACCTGTGCTTTATGACCCAGACCACCTTATCGGTGGACGATACTTCCGACGTGATCGATGCGTTGCGTAAGCGCTTCCCGGATATTATCGGGCCGCGCAAGGACGATATCTGCTATGCCACCACCAACCGTCAGGAAGCGGTGCGCAGCTTGGCAGGTGATGCCGACGTGGTGCTGGTGGTGGGGTCGAAGAACTCGTCCAACTCCAACCGCCTGGCGGAACTTGCCCAGCGGGTGGGTAAACCGGCCTATCTGATCGACTCGGCGGCGGACATTCAGGAATCCTGGTTGAAAGACGCCAGCAACATTGGTGTCACCGCCGGAGCCTCTGCGCCGGACGTGCTGGTTCAGGACGTCATCAGCCGCTTGAAAGCCTTGGGCGGCAAGGACGTGCATGAACTTAGCGGCCGTGAAGAGAACATCGTGTTTGAAGTGCCGAAAGAACTGCGCATGGACATCAAGCAGATCGACTAATGACCCCTCACCCTAACCCTCTCCCACAGGGAGAGGGGACTGCCCGTGCCACATCTTAGCTACAGCATTCGCCTCATTACAGACTAACTTCTGCACCTGAACACTGCTTCGGATCATCTCTGAATGAGGGGACGGGAAGTGCAAGAAGAGTGACATCTGTACCTAACCACGATGCCATACTGGCCCCCTCTCCCTGTGGGAGAGACTAATTCCCGCACCTATCCACCTTTGAACGAGGGGACGGGAAGTGCAAGAAGAATGACACCTGTACCTAACCACGATGCCATACTGGCCCCCTCTCCCTGTGGGAGAGACTAATTCCCGCACCTATCCACCTTTGAACGAGGGGACGGGAAGTGCAAGAAGAATGACACCTGTACCTAACCACGATGCCATACTGGCCCCCTCTCCCTGTGGGAGAGACTAATTCCCGCACCTATCCACCTTTGAACGAGGGGACGGGAAGTGCAAGAAGAATGACACCTGTACCTAACCACGATGCCATACTGGCTCCCTCTCCCTGTGGGAGAGGGTTGGGGTGAGGGGCAACAGCTCGCAGAAACAGAAAAAAACCACCTTTTCGCCATTCATCGTAATGCATAAATAGTGCATGATTATGTAGCACCAGAAGGTTGACGCTAATCGGGTAATTGTTAATCAATTGACAGCGTTACTGATAACATACCGGGCATATCATAATTTTCTAATCCGTAAGCAAATCCTCTGGTAGTGATAAGGTTGGGCAGTTACCCTGAATCCATAGCCGAGGAGTGGCTTTTGACCATAAAAGAGAGCGAAGTATGACTGATTCACAAATCCGCATCGCGATTGCGGGTTCCGGTGGCCGCATGGGGCGCCAATTAATCCAGGCAGTCCAGCAGGCACAGGGCGTGGTATTGGGGGCAGCACTGGAACGCCCGGGTTCTAGCCTGGTTGGCACAGATGCCGGTGAGCTGGCTGGCGTTGGCGCAGTGGGGGTCACCGTCAGCGATAACCTGGAAAAGGTGGTCAACGATTTCGATATCCTGATCGACTTCACCCGCCCGGAAGGCACCCTGGCCCATTTGGCGTTTTGCGTGGCCCACGGCAAAGCCATGGTGATCGGTACCACCGGTTTTGATGATGCGGGTAAAGCGGCGATCCAGGCTGCGGCACAACAGATTGGTATCGTGTTTGCCGCCAACTTCAGCGTGGGTGTCAACGTGGTGCTCAAGCTGTTGGAAAAAGCGGCCAAGGTGATGGGCGATTATACCGATATCGAAATTGTGGAAGCTCATCACCGCCACAAGGTAGATGCCCCTTCAGGAACGGCGTTAGCCATGGGCGAGGCGATTGCCGGTGCCTTGGGACGGGATCTGAAAGAGTGCGCGGTTTACGAGCGCGTAGGTTATACCGGCGAGCGCGATCCAAAGAGCATCGGCTTTGCCACCATTCGCGCCGGGGATATTGTGGGTGAACATACCGCCATGTTTGCCGATATTGGCGAGCGGGTAGAGATCACCCATAAAGCCTCAAGCCGGATGACGTTTGCCAATGGCGCGGTGCGTGCCGCTTCCTGGATCTCAAATCAGCATAATGGGCTGTTTGATATGCGAGACGTGCTTGGTTTAGACCAGTTATAATTTATTGAACACCATCGTGATGTGGTTGTGTTGATCATAATGATATGATAATCGGACAATAATTTTATTGTCCTTTTTTTTAACATTAAAAATTAAGCTTACGATTGATTTTAATGGTGTAAGTGTTTTTTTAATGACTTATCTAGTCTATTTCCCGTTTTTTACTTCATCTTTATTGCTCCCTACACCGATTTTAGCTGTTTTAAGCTATTTTTTCTGTCACTGTGTCTCGCAACCGTTTACTCGGCCTAGTTTGCTAGTGTTTTTGTGCCTGTGACCCCCTTTAAACCCTGAGGTCAGCAAAAATAATGGAAAAAATGGCGCTTTATCTAGACAAGCGGGACGCTCATCATTAAAATGCGCCCAATTTGCCAAAAATTGGCCTTGAGGGCGGTTTTTGCATTGATTTAGGGCGTGAAATCTGAATTAATATGCAAATATTGTGATTGATTATTCCTCGGAGGGTGTTTTGATTAAGTCAGCGCTATTGGTTCTGGAAGACGGAACCCAATTCCACGGTCGGGCCATCGGGGCAGAAGGTACGGCAGTGGGGGAAGTGGTCTTCAATACCTCGATGACCGGTTATCAAGAAATCCTCACTGATCCTTCCTACTCCCGCCAGATCGTTACTCTTACTTATCCTCATATCGGCAATGTCGGCACCAATGATTCCGACGCAGAATCCTCCGCTGTTCATGCTCAAGGCCTAGTCATCCGCGACCTGCCACTGATTGCCAGCAACTACCGCAACGAAATGGGCCTGGCCGATTACCTCAAGCGTCACAATATCGTGGCGATTGCCGATATCGATACCCGTAAGCTGACCCGCCTGCTGCGTGAGAAAGGCGCACAGAACGGCTGCATCATCGCGGGCGACCTCACCGATGCCGAACTGGCGCTGCAAAAAGCCAAGGCTTTCCCTGGCCTGAAAGGCATGGATCTGGCGAAAGAGGTCACCACCAAAGAAGCTTACGCCTGGCAGCAGGGGAGCTGGACGCTGGAAGGCGATTTGCCGGAGGCCAAACCTGCGGGCGAACTGCCTTATCATGTGGTGGCCTACGATTACGGTGCCAAGCGCAACATCCTGCGCATGTTGGTAGATCGCGGCTGCCGCCTCACCGTGGTGCCAGCGCAAACCCCTGCGGAAGAGGTGCTGAAAATGGCTCCGGACGGCATCTTCCTGTCCAACGGTCCTGGTGATCCAGAGCCCTGTGATTACGCCATCACCGCCATCAAACGCTTCCTGGAAACCGATATCCCGGTATTTGGTATCTGCCTGGGCCACCAACTGTTGGCGCTGGCCAGCGGTGCCAAAACCATGAAGATGAAGCTTGGCCACCACGGCGGTAACCATCCTGTGAAGGATCTGGATAACAACACCGTGATGATCACCGCGCAGAACCATGGCTTTGCCGTTGATGAAAATAATCTGCCGAGCACGCTGCGGGTCACGCATAAATCCCTGTTCGACCACACGGTGCAGGGCATCCATCGTACCGATAAAGCCGCGTTCAGCTTCCAGGGCCACCCAGAAGCCAGCCCAGGCCCGCACGATGCCGCGCCGCTGTTCGATCACTTTATCGAACTGATTGAGACTTACCGTACCAACGCCAAATAATCAGGAGCCAGAAAAGCCATGCCAAAACGTACAGATATAAAAAGCATCCTGATCCTCGGCGCTGGCCCGATCGTTATCGGCCAGGCGTGTGAATTTGACTACTCTGGTGCCCAGGCGTGTAAGGCGCTACGTGAAGAAGGTTACCGCGTCGTACTGGTCAACTCGAACCCGGCCACCATCATGACCGACCCGGAAATGGCCGATGCCACCTACATCGAGCCGATCCACTGGGAAGTGGTGCGTAAAATCATCGAGAAAGAGCGCCCGGATGCGGTGCTGCCAACCATGGGTGGGCAAACTGCGCTGAACTGTGCGTTGGAGCTGGAACGTCAGGGCGTACTGGCCGAGTTCGGCGTCACCATGATCGGCGCTACCGCCGATGCCATCGACAAAGCCGAAGACCGCCGCCGTTTCGATATCGCCATGAAGAAAATTGGCCTGGACACGGCGCGTTCCGGCATCGCCCATAATATGGAAGAAGCGTTGGCGGTGGCTGCCGATGTGGGCTTCCCATGCATTATCCGCCCGTCATTCACCATGGGCGGCACCGGTGGCGGTATCGCCTATAACCGCGAAGAGTTCGAAGAGATTTGCGAACGCGGTCTGGATCTGTCCCCGACCAAAGAGCTGCTGATTGACGAATCGCTGATCGGCTGGAAAGAGTACGAGATGGAGGTGGTGCGCGATAAGAATGACAACTGCATCATCGTCTGCTCGATCGAAAACATCGATGCCATGGGGATCCATACCGGTGACTCCATCACGGTGGCTCCAGCGCAAACGCTGACCGACAAAGAATACCAAATCATGCGTAACGCCTCGATGGCGGTACTGCGTGAGATCGGCGTGGAAACCGGCGGCTCCAACGTGCAGTTCTCGGTGAACCCGAAAACCGGCCGCCTGATCGTGATTGAAATGAACCCACGCGTATCCCGTTCTTCAGCGCTGGCCTCGAAAGCCACCGGCTTCCCGATTGCCAAGATCGCCGCCAAGCTGGCGGTGGGTTACACCCTCGATGAGCTGATGAATGACATCACCGGTGGCCGTACGCCAGCCTCCTTTGAGCCTTCCATCGACTACGTCGTCACCAAGATCCCGCGCTTCAACTTCGAGAAGTTTGCCGGAGCCAACGATCGCCTGACCACCCAGATGAAGTCGGTCGGCGAAGTGATGGCGATTGGCCGCACCCAGCAAGAGTCGTTGCAGAAAGCGCTGCGCGGCCTGGAAGTAGGCGCGACCGGATTTGATCCGAAAGTGAGCCTGGACGATCCGGAAGCCTTGACCAAGATCCGCCGTGAACTGAAAGATGCCGGTTCAGATCGCATCTGGTACATCGCCGATGCTTTCCGTGCCGGTCTGTCCGTCGATGGCGTGTTCAACCTGACCAACATCGACCGCTGGTTCCTGGTGCAGATTGAAGAGCTGGTGCGTCTGGAAGAGCAGGTTGCCGAAGCGGGCATCAACGGCCTGAACGCTGATTTCCTGCGTACGCTCAAGCGCAAAGGCTTTGCCGATGCGCGCCTGGCCAAGCTGGCTGGCGTAGCGGAAAGCGAAATCCGCAAGCTGCGCCACAGCTTCAACATGCACCCGGTCTACAAGCGTGTGGACACCTGTGCGGCAGAGTTTGCGACCGACACCGCCTACATGTATTCCACCTACGAAGACGAGTGTGAATCCAACCCGACCAACGATCGTCCGAAAATCATGATCCTGGGTGGTGGCCCGAACCGTATCGGCCAGGGCATCGAGTTCGACTATTGCTGCGTACACGCCTCGCTGGCGCTGCGCGAAGACGGCTACGAGACCATCATGGTCAACTGTAACCCGGAAACCGTCTCTACCGACTACGACACCTCGGATCGCTTGTACTTCGAACCGGTGACGCTGGAAGACGTGCTGGAAATCGTACGTATCGAGAAGCCAAAAGGTGTGATCGTGCAGTACGGCGGGCAAACCCCGTTGAAACTGGCGCGTGAGCTGGAAGCCGCAGGCGTGCCGATTATCGGCACCAGCCCGGATGCAATTGACCGTGCCGAAGACCGTGAACGCTTCCAGCAGGCGGTTAACCGCTTGGGCCTGAAGCAGCCGGCCAACGCCACCGTGGCAACCATTGAGCAGGCGGTTGAGAAAGCAGCCGGTATCGGTTATCCGCTGGTGGTGCGCCCATCCTACGTACTGGGTGGCCGTGCGATGGAAATCGTTTACGACGACATCGACCTGCGTCGCTACTTCCAGAACGCGGTCAGCGTGTCCAACGATGCACCAGTGCTGCTGGACCGCTTCCTGGATGATGCGGTAGAAGTGGATGTGGATGCCATCTGCGACGGTGAGCGCGTGCTGATCGGTGGCATCATGGAGCATATCGAACAGGCTGGCGTCCACTCCGGTGACTCCGCTTGTTCACTGCCAGCCTACACGCTGAGCAAAGAGATCCAGGACGTGATGCGCCAGCAGGTAGAAAAACTGGCGTTTGAACTGCAGGTTCGTGGTCTGATGAACGTGCAGTTTGCGGTGAAGAACAACGAAGTCTACCTGATCGAAGTGAACCCACGCGCCGCGCGTACCGTGCCGTTCGTTTCCAAGGCTACTGGCGTAGCACTGGCGAAAGTGGCGGCGCGCGTGATGGCTGGTAAATCACTGGCCGAACAGGGCGTGACCGAAGAGGTTATCCCGCCGTACTACTCGGTCAAGGAAGTGGTGCTGCCATTCAACAAGTTCCCAGGCGTTGACCCGATCCTCGGGCCAGAAATGCGCTCGACCGGTGAAGTGATGGGCGTTGGCCGCACCTTCGCCGAAGCCTTCTCCAAGGCGATGTTGGGCAGTAACTCCGGCATGAAGAAAGGCCGTGCGCTGCTGTCGGTACGCAGTGGGGACAAGGCTCGCGTAGTGGATTTGGCTGCCAGCCTGCTCAAGCAGGGCTTTGAACTGGATGCCACCCACGGCACCGCAGTGGTGCTGGGCGAAGCGGGAATTAACCCACGCCTGGTCAACAAGGTGCATGAGGGGCGTCCGCACATTCAGGATCGCATCAAGAACGGCGAGTATACCTACATCGTGAATACCACGGCGGGGCGTCAGGCGATTGAAGACTCCAAGCTGATCCGCCGCAGTGCGCTGCAGTATAAGGTGCACTACGACACCACGATGAACGGCGGTTTTGCCACCTCGATGGCGATGAAGGCCGATCCAACCGAGCAGGTGACTTCGGTGCAGGAACTGCACGCACGTATCACCAAGTAAGTTAATAACTTGGCTATCACTGAGGCGCTGCTTTTGCAGCGCCTTTTTTATTGCTGGAGCAACCCAATAGTGATGATTTGCGGCTTGTGCTGATTTTATGGGGGTAGGTCATATTTTTGGGATGACAAATTTGATATCCCATTATCTTTATCTATTTTTAATGGTGATTACTGTTATTTTCTGTTGTAAAACGGACCTGTTCAATAAGGTGTCATCATGCTAAACAAACACGAGAACATCCTGCAGATCACCCATCTTAGCCGGGAAGGGATTGCTCAACTGGCTCCTTCATTCAACACGCTTCCCCACACCCAGCATGCGGATGGCAAGTACCGCCTGCGGCGTTATTCCGTCATGCGTTTTCAGCATGGTTTGGTGGTAGAGACGGGCAAACATGAGTTTGTACAGTCTGAGGATATCAACCATTTTCAGGGCAATATCGTCCGCCAATTCGAACCGCTCTTGACCACAACCTGGCAAAATGAGGGGATGCGCGAAATGTGCGAGGTCTTTGTGAATAGCAATGATCTACCGGACAACCAGGAGATAGAGATCCACCAAATCCGCATTACCAGCACCTATGATGAAACTCAGGTGGCACCGGAAGGTATCCATCGCGATGGTTTTGACCATATCGCGATAGTCGGTATCGACAGGCATAACATTGTCGGGGGGGATATCCTGCTCTATAACAGCAATCGCGAAGCGCCATTTTTCCGTAAGGTGTTGGAAAATGGCGAAGTTGCCATGATTGCTGACAGTAAGCTGTGGCATAACGCCTGCCCAATCCGTGCCGTCGAGACAGATAAAGAAGGGCATATGGATGTTTTTGTTCTGACTGCGAGGGTGGCATGAAATTTACGCCTGAACAAAGCCGGGCGCAATTTAGCGCTCTGAATCAGCTGTATCAAGGGAAAAGCGTGGTGTTCTTTGATGGCCCCGGTGGCTCACAGGTCCCGCGCACGGTGTTAGACAAGATGGTCGATTATTTGGGCCACCATAATGCCAATCTGGGGGGACACTATTTTTCCAGCAAAGCCACTGAGCAAGTGATGTTACAAGCCAGAGAGTCTGTTCGGGCCTTCTTGAATGCCAGCTCGTCCGACAATATTGTCTTTGGCGCCAACATGACCTCACTGACTTTTCAGCTGAGCCGCGCTATCAGCCGGGATTGGCAAGCTGGGGACGAGGTGATCGTCACCGCTCTGGATCACTATGCGAACGTTTCGAGCTGGCAACAGGCCGCTGCCGATAAACAGGTCGTTGTTCATCAGGCTCCGGTTAATGAGCAGGATTGTACGTTAGACGTCAGTAAACTTTGTGCGCTCATTAACGCCAAAACCCGGTTGGTGGCCGTTACCTATGCGTCAAATACCACAGGTTCGATCGTGGATATAAAGCGTATCGTCGAGGCGGCGCACCAGGTTGGCGCTTTGGTGTATGTAGATGCCGTGCACTATGCCCCACACCGTCTGATTGATGTTCAGGCGCTGGGTTGCGACATACTCCTGTGTTCCGCGTATAAATATTTTGGCCCCCACGTCGGGATTGCCTATCTGGCAGCTCCATGGTTGCAAACGTTACGTCCATACAAGGTCGAGCCGGCCACCGATGTTGGCCCTGGGCGTTTCGAGACGGGAACTCAGAGTTTTGAAGGGCTTGCTGGAGTGACTGCTGCGATCGAATACCTGGCTCAGTGGGGAGAACCCGGTGCGCCTTTGCGCCAGCGCTTGCAAGACAGCTTTAGCCAACTCAGCCAGCATGAAGAAGCGCTCAGCGCTTATTTCCTGGAAAAACTTCGGCAAGTGAAGGGCGCGCGCTTGTACGGTATCGATCGGCCCGATGCCAACAGCCGGACCCCGACTTTCGCCGTGACGTTTGCGCATGGGCAGCCGGAATCGGTTGCCAGGGCGCTGGGAGAGCACAATATTTGTGTCGGCAACGGGCATTTTTATGCGCTGGGGTTGGTCCGCCAACTGGGTCTGGATCAACGTGGCGGTGTCATGCGGATCGGATTGATGCACTACAATACCCGCCAGGAAATTGACCGTTTGTTTGAGATCCTCAATACCTTGAATCAATAATTGCCGTAAGCCGGTAATGCCATATCGCCCCCATATTCCTGATGATCAGGGGATGGGGGCATCGTGGGCCAACAAGTTTACATGTCAGTCATGGCGGCACGGTGGCTGGTATATACTCGTTGTATGAAAAGCTGCAACGAGAAGCGCATGATCCTGATTATTTACGCCCATCCCTATCCCCGGCATTCCCATGCCAACCAAAGGTTGCTACAGGCAGTAAAAGACATTCCCGGCGTGGAGGTCCGTGCGCTGTACGAACTGTATCCGGATTTTAATATCGATATCAACGCCGAGCAGCGGGCGCTGGAACGGGCTGATATGGTGGTTTTACAGCATCCGATGCAGTGGTACAGCCTGCCACCGTTGCTGAAACTGTGGATCGACAAAGTGCTGGAGCATGGCTGGGCCTATGGTCATGAGGGCGACGCCCTGGTGGGGAAAGATTGCCTGTGGGCGGTCACCAGCGGCGGAGATGAGCAGCATTTCGCTTTGGGCGATTACCCCAACTTTGCCGCGCTGGGCCAGCCGCTACAGGCCACGGCGATCTACTGTGGTATGAAGTGGCAACCGTTTTTTGCCGTGCACAACACCTTTACCTGTAACGAACCGGCCTTGATCGCCGCCGGGGAAGCCTATCGCCAGCGGCTGGTGCAGTATCTGATGGAGCACGGTGAGCCAGCAGCAGAGCAGGAGCCCGTGCATGGATAACCACTCGATGATGATTGAAGGGCTGATCTATCTGGGATCGGCCGGGCTTTTGGTGCCGATTGCCGTACGCCTGGGATTGGGATCGGTACTTGGCTACCTGATTGCGGGCTGTGTCATTGGCCCTTGGGGGTTGAAACTGGTTTCCGATCCCGAGTCGATACTGACCTTTGCCGAAATCGGCGTGGTATTGATGCTGTTTATCATCGGGCTGGAGCTGGATCCCCGGCGGTTGTGGACGCTGCGAGCAGCGGTCTTTGGCGGTGGGAGCATCCAGATGGTGGGATGTGGTCTGGTGCTGAGCGCCTTCTGCTATTTCCTCGGCCTGAATTGGCAGGTCGCCTTGCTGATTGGCTTGACGTTGGCACTCTCCTCGACGGCGATTGCCATGCAGGCGATGAGTGAGCGTAACCTGACGCCTTCGCCCATTGGTCGTAGCTCGTTTGCGGTGCTGTTGTTCCAGGATATTGCTGCCATTCCCTTGGTGGCGATGATCCCACTGTTAGCCAGCAGCGGCGCGGCTACCACGCTGGGTGCCTTTGTATTTTCTGCCGCCAAGGTGGTAGGAGCGCTGGCGGTCGTGGTGTTACTGGGGCGCTATGTGACCCGGCCCTTGCTGCACTTTGTGGCGCGTTCCGGCATGCGTGAAGTCTTTAGCGCCGTGGCGCTGTTCCTGGTGTTTGGCTTTGGCATTCTGCTGGAGATGGCTGGGCTATCGATGGCGATGGGAGCCTTTCTGGCTGGCGTGTTGCTGGCCAGTTCCGAATACCGCCATGCGCTGGAAAGCGATATTCAACCTTTTAAAGGCCTGCTGCTTGGGCTGTTCTTTATCGGCGTGGGGATGTCGATCGACTTTGGCACGCTGTTCCATCACCCGTTGCTGATTGCCTCGCTGTTGCTGGGCTTTATGTTGCTGAAGGCGGCACTGCTGTGGCTGGTTGCGCCGATGCTTGGGGTACCCAAGCGTCAGCGCGGGCTGTTCGCCATTTTGCTGGGGCAGGGTAGTGAGTTTGCCTTTGTGATCTTTGCTGCGGCGCAGATGGCCGGAGTATTACCGCTCGAATGGGCTAAATCGCTGACGTTGGCCGTTGCTCTTTCGATGGCCGCCACGCCGCTGCTGCTGGTGGTTGCCGCTCGCCTGGCCAAGAATGCCCCGCAGGACGAACGCCCGGCAGACGTGATCGACGAAGAGAATGCCAGCGTGATCATCGCCGGCTTTGGCCGTTTTGGCCAGATCGCGGGCCGTATGCTGCTGGCTAACGGCGTGCATACCGTGGTATTGGATCACGATCCGGACCATATCGAAACGCTGCGCAAATTTGGCACCAAGGTGTTCTATGGTGATGCGACGCGAGCCGATCTGTTGGAAGCAGCGGGAGCGGAACATGCCAAAATCCTGATTAACGCCATCGACGATGTGGAAGCCAACCTGCAACTGACGGCGCTGGTCAAACGCCATTTTCCGCACCTGAAAGTGGTAGCGCGTGCCCGTGATGTAGATCACTGGTATCAACTGCGGCAGTTGGGGGTGGAGAAACCTGCACGGGAAACCTTTGAAAGCTCGTTACTGATCGGCAGAGAAACTCTCGAGCTGCTGGGGCTGGACGCCTACGAAGCCCGTGAAAAGGCGGATACCTTCCGGCGTTATAACCTGAAGATGCTGGAGGATACGCTAGAGAACTACGAAGATACCGAGTTCCGTGTCGCCAGCCTGCAGCGGGCCAAAGAAATGCTGTCGTCGGCCATCGAGCAAGATCAGACGCGCTTATCTCACGTGCAGCAAAACGGCTGGCGCGGCAGTATTGATGGTAAAGCGCCGGAGGAAGAGGTCGTAGAGGCGAAAGGGTAATAGCCTGGCGAGGGTTTTACCCTCGCCGGTTTTTCAGCTCAGCGCGACCTTGATGCCCAAGGCGATTAACATCCCACCCAGCAGCTTATCGACCACCTTCTGGGTTTTTTCCAGCCCACGGCGCACCGGACCGCTTTGGATCAAAAACACCAGCACCGGCCACCAAACGGCGGAAAGGCCGAAAATAATTCCGGCGTACCACAGCTTTTCACCCAGGCCGGAGTTGATTTGCAGTACCTGGGTAAACACCGCCAGGAAGAACAGCGTGGCTTTCGGGTTGAGCAGATTACACAGGTACCCTTGTACAAAGGCGCTTTTCAGGCTGACCTGTTGTTGAGGCAGGCTGCTGACGTTCATCTTGCTGCCCCCGCGAGACAACAGGGCTTGAATGCCGACCCAAATCAGGTACACCGCACCAGCGTATTTCAGCACGTTGAACAACCACGGCGTGGTGGTGATGACCACTGCCAGGCCTGCGACACAGTAAGACATATGAGTTGCCACGCCGCAGATCACGCCGAACGCGGTCATCATGGCCGCCAGGCGCGGATAGCGCGCCGCATTTTTAATCACCAGAAAAAAGTCTGGCCCGGGGGAAAGCATGCCGAGCGTGGCAATACCAGCGACAAACAATGAGGTTTCAAGCATGAGCGACTCTCTGAAAAAGGCCTAATTCTGCTGATAATAACGCCACTCCTCCTGACGTGCATCAACCTATTACACTAATCTCTGGTTATATGATGGGTCTTCATTAAGAGGAAGTGATTGAGCAACATGAAAAAGGAATTAACCGCAGAGATACCCGGTGTAAACCAACAGCAGCGTGAAATCACCCGTCTGTGTATTCAGTGTGCGTTGCTGCTGCTACAGCACGGGGCTGAAAGCATGGTGGTGGAACAACTCTCGACTCGCTTGGGCCTGGCGCTTGGCATGGATAGTGTAGAAAGCTCCATCTCGGCCAACGCCGTGGTGCTGACCACCATCAGCAATGATGCCTGCCTGACCACCACACGCAAGAACGTCGATCGCGGGATCAACATGCAAATGGTGACCGAGGTGCAGCACATTGTGATCCTGGCGGAACACCATTTGGCCGACGTCCATGACGTGGCTCGGCGCTTTGAAAAGATCCGTCCGCTGCGCTATCCGCGTTGGCTGGTGGTGCTGATGGTGGGATTGTCCTGTGGCTGTTTCAGCATGCTCAACGGCGGCGGGCCAGATGCTTTTGCGGTTACCTTTATGGCCAGCGGCCTGGCGATGTTTGTTCGCCAGATGCTGACCGCTCGCCATATGAATCCACTGATCAACTTTTGCCTGACGGCCTTTGTGGCCACGTCGGTCTCCGGCCTGCTGTTACGCGTGCCGTTTTTCCAGCAAACCTCCAGCGTGGCGATGGCGGCCAGCGTGCTGTTGCTGGTGCCCGGTTTCCCGCTGATCAACGCGGTAGCCGATATGTTTAAAGGCCACGTGAATACCGGCCTGGCCCGCTGGGCAATGGCCAGTTTGCTGACGTTGGCAACCTGCATCGGCGTGGTGATGGCGATGTCACTGTGGGATTTGCGGGGGTGGTCATGAGCCTGCTGTGGGCGTTGTTACAGGACATGCTGCTGGCGGCGGTACCCGCGCTCGGCTTTGCCATGGTGTTCAACGTGCCGGTACGAGCGCTGCGCTATTGTGCCTTGCTCGGGGCGCTGGGGCATGGATCGCGGATGTTGCTGATGCATTTCGGCATGAATATCGAGTGGGGCTCGTTCCTGGCCGCCATTCTGATCGGCATCATCGGCATTTACTGGTCACGCTGGCTGCTGGCGCATCCCAAGGTGTTTACCGTCGCGGCGGTGATCCCGATGTTCCCCGGCATTTCAGCCTATACCGCGATGATCAGCGTGGTGGAGATTTCGCATTTGGGCTACAGCGAAGCCCTGATGTCGGTGATGATCTCCAACTTCCTCAAAGCCTGTTTTATCGTGGGAGCCTTGTCGATCGGCCTGTCGGTACCGGGTCTGTGGCTGTATCGTAAACGTCCCGGCGTTTAAGGCTTTTGGCTAAGGATCTGGGATTATTGGAGTTTATCTTCAGAGCCGTCCGATATATGACTATCGCTCGATTCGTCTATCGACGGTTGACGGGGCTTTACGTATAGTGTGAACAATTTTGCTGCCTATACAGGGTTAAACAATGATTATCAGCCTGATTGCTGCTTTGGCGGCGGATCGCGTTATTGGTATGGAAAATGCCATGCCGTGGCACCTGCCGGAGGATTTGGCGTGGTTTAAACGTAACACGTTAAATAAACCGGTGATTATGGGCCGTAAGACCTTTGAGTCGATTGGCCGCCCCTTGCCGGGCCGCCATAATATCGTGTTAAGCAGCCAGCCGGGTAAAGAACCTGGCGTGACCTGGGTGACTTCGCTGGAGGAGGCCTTGGCTGCGGCTGGCGAGGTGGAAGAAGTGATGGTGATGGGCGGTGGCAGCATTTATAGCCAGTTCCTGCCACGGGCTTCCCGAATGTATCTGACGCATATCGATGCCGAAGTGGGCGGAGATACCTACTTCCCGGATTACGAGCCGGATGAATGGGAAACCTCATTCAGCGCCTTCCACGATGCGGACGCGCTGAACTCGCACGGCTACTGTTTTGAGATTTTGGAACGCCGCTAAGGCGGGTTAGCTATCAAATGGGCACCCTTGGGTGCCCATTGTCGTTTTAAGAAGCTGCCAGCGCATCCGCGCCGTCTATCGCATCACGGCGGTTGCTTGGCTGGGTAAAGTAGCGCTTGTCTTCCCAACGTAGCAGGGTCAAATCCCCACCCCAACAGCAGCCGGTATCCAGACCGATGATGCCTTCCGGCGTGCCTCTGCCCTCTAGTGAAGCCCAGTGACCGAAGATGATACTGTACTCGGGATCGACCAGACGCGGCAGATCAAACCAGGGTTTCAGCGGAGCGGGAGCGCTGCCCGGCGCGTCTTTGCAGATCATGTCCAACTGGCCGTTAGGGAAGCAATAGCGCATGCGGGTCAACGCATTGGTGCTAAAGCGCAGGCGTGCAAGCCCGCTCAGCTCTGGGCTCCAGTTGTTGGGCATATCGCCGTACATCGCATCCAGGAACAAGGGATAGCTGTCGCTGCTGAGCACCGCTTCCACTTCACGGGCACACATTTGTGCGGTCTCGATATCCCACTGTGGGGTAATGCCAGCGTGGCCCATGATCAGTTTGCGTTCATCGTCCACCTGCAGCACCGGTTGGCGACGCAGCCAGTTGATCAACTCGTCAGCATCAGGTGCTTCGAGCAAGGGGGTAATGCGGTCTTTGGGTTTGTTACGGCTGATACCGGCGTACACCGCCAGCAGGTGCAGGTCGTGGTTACCCAGAACCATGCGCAATGCCGGGCCGAGAGAGCGGGCGTAACGTAGCACTTCGAGCGAGCCGGGGCCACGGGCGACCAGGTCGCCGGTCAGCCACAGTTGGTCTTGCAGGGGATCGAAATCAACCTGAGCTAATAGCGACTGCAGTTCATCGAAACAGCCATGAACGTCGCCGATAAGATATGTCGACATATTAGTGGATCAGCGTAGGGATGGCTAAACGGAACACCGGAATAGCGGTACGGAATGGCTGACCCTGTTGATCAACCATTTCATAGTGGCCTTCCATGGTGCCCAGCGGCGTTTCGAGTATCGCACCACTGGTATATTGGAACTCGCTGCCGGGCTGGATAATAGGCTGTTCGCCGATCACTCCCTCGCCCTGAACCTCGGTTTGGCGACCGTTGCTGTTGGTGATCAGCCAGTAACGGCCCAGCAGTTGCACGTCAAAGCGCCCCAGATTACGGATGGTAACGGTATACGCGAAGACGTAACGTTCTTCCTCAGGTATCGATTGTGATTCTACATACACACTCTGTACCTGCACACATACACGGGGCGAATCAATCATGACAACTGCTCCTTTATTGCTGCTGCGCCTGCTGTTGTGAAAGCCAGTTTGCCAGCTTACAGTACTGCGCTACAGAAATATTCTCTGCTCTGAGCGTCGGATCGACGCCGAGTTCCGTCAACTGTTCCGGGGTGAAAAGATCGCCCAGGCTGTTGCGGATGGTTTTTCTGCGTTGGTTAAACGCCTGGGTAGTCACGCGGCTGAGCATGCGCACATCGCCGACAATATTTGGCATCACCAGATGCGGTACCAGACGAACCACGGCAGAATCGACTTTAGGCGGTGGCGCGAACGCAGTCGGCGGCACTTCCAACACCGGGATCACGTTGCAGTAATACTGCGCCATCACGGTCAAGCGCCCGTATGCCTTGCTGTTGGGGCCGGCAACCAGACGGTTGACCACCTCTTTTTGCAGCATAAAGTGCATGTCGCGGATAGCGGAAGTATAGCTGAAAAGGTGGAACATCAGCGGCGTCGAGATGTTATACGGCAGGTTGCCGAACACGCGCAACGATTGGCCTTCCGCGGCTGCCAGCTCGGCGAAGTTCACCGTCATGGCATCTTGCTGATGAATGGTCAGCTTGTCTTTCAGCTGTGGGTGATTGGCCAGGCGGGCCGCCAGATCGCGGTCAAGTTCAATCACCGTCATGCGATCCATACGCACGCCAACCGGCTCGGTCAAGGCTCCCAGGCCAGGGCCGATTTCGACCACCGCTTCGCCCGGCTGCGGGTGAATGGCTGAGACAATGCTATCGATGACAAACTGATCGGTTAAAAAGTTCTGTCCAAAACGTTTGCGGGCAAAGTGCCCTTGGTGGACTCTATTATTCATTGCTGTTAATTATCATTTTAATGGCGAGAGCCAAGGCCGTTTTGAAGCTGCCTGCATCGGCAGTGCCGCTGCCAGCCAGTTCCAACGCGGTACCATGGTCGACCGAGGTACGGATAAAAGGCAAACCGAGGGTAATATTCACCGCTCGACCAAACCCCTGGTATTTTAGTACAGGCAAGCCCTGATCGTGATACATCGCCAGCACCGCATCTGCATATTGCAGATATTTGGGTTGGAACAGGGTATCCGCCGGGAGCGGGCCAATCAGCTGGATGCCGCGGCTACGCAGCACGTCCAAAGCCGGAATAATCACATCCAGCTCTTCACGCCCCATATGGCCACCTTCCCCCGCGTGCGGGTTTAGCCCACAGACGTAAATCAGAGGCTGCGGGATGCCAAACTGATTTTTCAGATCCCGATCGAGAATGGTGATCACCTCGAACAGGCTCTGTTGGGTGATAGCGCCCGGGACTGCCAGTAACGGCAGATGGGTCGTTGCCAGAGCGACGCGAAGCTCCTCGGTAGCCAGCATCATCACCACGCGTTCACAATGGCTGCGATCGGCAAAGAACTCGGTGTGGCCGGTAAAGGCGACGCCAGCGTCGTTGATGATGCTTTTATTGACCGGGCCAGTGACCAATGCGGCGAATTCACCGTTCAGACAACCGTCACAGGCACGTGCCAGAGTCTCTACCACATAGGCACTGTTAGCGACGTTAAGTTCGCCAGCAACCACGGCCGCCGGGGCTGCAACGGGCAATACTGTTAATGTCCCGGCACGCTGTGGCTGTGCAGGCTGGCCTGGCTGGTAGTCGCGCAGCGTGAGCGGTAACGCCAACTGGCGGGCGCGCTCAAGCAACAAGGCCGGATCGGCGCACACCACCAGCTCAACAGGCCAATCCTGTTGTGCCAGTACGGTGACCAAATCCGGCCCAACCCCGGCAGGCTCGCCGGGGGTAATGACGATACGATTATTGCGGTGCATTGCTTCCATCGAGGATCTTCACGTAAGCAGCGGCACGTTGTTCCTGCATCCAGGTTTGCGCTTCTTCGGCAAACTTGCGGTTAAACAGCATGCGGTAGGCACGATCTTTCTGCGCCGCATCGGTTTTATCCACCTGGCGGGTATCCATCAACTGGATCAGATGCCAGCCAAAGGAAGAGTGTACCGGTTCGCTGAGCTGGCCTTTTTGCAGCTTCAGCAGCGCATCGCGGAAGGCAGGATCGTACATGTCTGGCGAAGCCCAACCCAGATCGCCGCCCTGCAGGGCAGAGCCTGGATCTTGTGACAGCTGCTTGGCCTCGTCTTCAAACTTCGCTTTGCCGCTCTTGATGGCCGCAGCCACTTCTTGCAGCTTGGCGCGTGCCTGATCGTCAGTCATCACTACTGAAGGTTTCAGCAGGATATGACGGGCATGTACTTCGGTCACGGAAATCGACTGGCTACCGCCACGGATATCGTTGACCTTCAGGATATGGAAGCCGACGCCGGAGCGGATCGGGCCAACCACGTCGCCTTTTTTGGCGCTGGACAGACGTTCTGCGAACAGCGTTGGCATTTCCTGCAGTTTACCCCAACCCATCTGGCCGCCTTTCAGCGCCTGTGAGTCGGCAGAGTAGGTGATCGCCAGCTTGCCGAAATCGGCACCGCCGGTCGCTTCACCCGCCAAGCGTTTCGCCAGCGCTTCGGCTTCATCAACCTGCTTCTGCGATGGGTTTTCTGGCAGCGGGATCAGGATGTGGCTGATGTTGACGTCGGTTTCACCGCCGTTTTGCGCGCCGACCTGCTTGGCTAACGCGTCAACTTCCTGTGGCAGGATGGTGACACGGCGACGCACTTCGTTGTTGCGCACTTCCGAGGTCAGCATTTCCTTGCGGATCTGCGCACGGTAAGTGTTGTAGTTCAGACCTTCATACGCCAAGCGGCTACGCAGTTGATCCAGACTCATCTTGTTCTGGGCGGCGATGTTGCCGATCGCCTTGTCCAGATCGGCATCGCTGACGGTGATCCCCATTTTTTGCGCCATCTGCAGCAGGATATTATCCATAATCAGACGTTCAATGATCTGGTGACGCAACGTATTGTCGTCTGGCAATTGCTGGCCAGCCTGTTGTGCGTTGAGTTTCACCGATTGCATCAGGCCGTTCACGTCGCTCTCGAGTACTACGCCGTTATCGACGACGGCGGCGACTTTATCCATTTGTTGCGGTGCTGCGAACGCGGTATTGGCACAAACCACCAATCCGAGAAGAAGCGTTCTCCAGTTCTTCATACATTTCCCGTTATCTGTTTCCGCAAATGCGGGTGAAAGTTGTTTTTTTTCAATTCGTTAATCAATATCAGAATGCGCGTTGGTAAGGCAGAATACCCGCGCGCAGCATCTCATTGGTGCCAAGGCTGTGATCGTTGCTCAAGCCGCGCAGCTCGACGTTGAATGAAACTTTGTTATCGTACTTGCTGACCTGATTGCCGTTGTCCCAATCGGTGATCTTGCGCTCATAACCCACGTTAACCGCCCAGCAGCAGGTGTTATAGCGCAGGCCGACCAACTGGTTAGCAGTTTGTTTCGCACGGGTATCGTAGTAATACGCCCCGACGACTGCCCAACGATCGGCAATCGGCCAACTGGCCACCATACCGACCTGTGAAATACCGTCCTGATAGCCTGGGTTGCTGATATCCGGCAGGGTTGCCGAAATATATTCCGGGCTGGCATAACGGTAGTTCAACTGCACCATACGATTCTGATCCTGACGATATTCCACTACCGCGTCGCCTAACGCGAAGCTGTCAAGACGGGTGTCGTATTGCACACCACCGCGCAGGCCCCAGCGATCGTCAACCTTCCAATAGGTGTCACCAGCCCAGACGACGCTGCCGGTATCATCGCTATTATCAAAGTTGCTACTTTGATCCCCGGTCCGCGAGCGGGTGAGGTAGTAGATTTGACCTACGGAAACGTTAAAACGTTCAACCAGCGCCTCATCATAAATACGCGAGGTGACACCGGCTGCCACACGGTTCTGCGAGGCGATACGATCCAGGCCGCTGTAGGAGCGGTCGCGGAACAGGCCCGAGTAGTCGGTTTGCAGCAGGGTTGAGTCATAAGTATAGATATTGCTTTGATCGCGATAAGGCACGTACAGGTACTGCATACGTGGCTCAATGGTTTGAGTAAAACCTTCTGACCAATCCATTGGGCGATCGAACACCACTTTGCCATCGGTCTTGAACTGCGGCAGTACGCGGTTGACCGAATCTTCCAGATCGGGAACCGGGCTCCCTGGGTTACGGCTGGCATAGTCGGTGGCAAAACCGTTAGGGATGGTCTGCTGGAAATGCGTCGCCATCAGTTTGGCTTCGGTATTCAGGCTACCCCAACTGTTGGCCAACGGCAGATTGATCGCCGGTGCTACATGCCAACGAGTGGCTTTCGGGTTATTCGGGTTGACGCTGGTAAAGTTGGCAAACTGGCCGTAGGTGTGGAAATCAAACGGACCGATATCCGATTTATAGTAGTTGAGATCCAACTGCGGCTGTGCACGGTAGGCGTTTTGGTTACCCGCACCGCTGAAGATCTGGAACTGCTTGGAGGCCAGCGTGGCATCCCAGTTCTCATCGGCATAACCGACGCTGAATTTCTGCGTGGCGTAGCCATCGGTGGTGGAACCGTATTTGGAATCCAGATCGGTGAAGTAATAAGGGTCGCTGACCTTGGTGTAGTCGACGTTGAAACGCCACACCTGATTCATTACGCCGTTATGACCCCAGTAGAACAGCCAACGCTTGCTGTCGTCGACATCCCCGTGGTCTTTTTCGAACTGCCTATCGCTTGGCAGCCAGTCGAAGGCCATGGTGCCCAGACCCGGTTGCAGCAGATAACGGAATTCGTTCTGCCACTGCAGGCCACGATTCGTCATGTAATGCGGCGTGATGGTGGCATCAAAGTTTGGCGCAATGTTCCAGTAATACGGCAACATGAACTCGAAGCCGTTATTACTGCCATATTTGGCGTTGGGGATCAGGAAGCCGGAGCGGCGTTTATTACCCACTGGCAATTGCAAATAGGGGCTGTAGAACACCGGCACCTTGCCAATCTTGAAGCGGGCGTTCCACACTTCGGCCACTTCTTCTTCGCGATCGAGGATCACTTCGGAGCCCACTACGCTCCAACTGTTATCACCAGGCAGGCACGAGGTGAAGGTACCGTTTTCCAGGATGGTGTAGCGGTTTTGGCCGCGCATCTTCATCTTGTCGGCGTCACCACGCCCTTGGCGGCCTACCATCTGATAGTCGCCCTGGTAGACGTCGGTATCTTTGGTATTCAGGTTTGACCAGGCTTTAGGGCCTTTCAGTTTGATCTGATTGTCCGCGTAGTTCACGTCACCGGTGGCGGTAACGGTACGGATCGGATCCGGCAGCCCATCTTTTTGCGTCTGCTTCAGCTCAACCTGCTTCGCCGTCAGGGTGCTGTTGCCCTGTTCGACGTTGACGTTGCCAGTGAACAGCGCGTTGTTCGGATAGTTGGCTTCTGAATCATCGGAAATGATGGTGACCGGCAGGCTGTTAGGGTCGCCGGTGATCAACGGTTTATCGTAAACAGGCACACCGAGCATACATTGCTCGGCCAGATCTGCCAGCGCGTGCTGACTATAAATTGCCGTCCAAATCAACGTGGCCAGCAGGGTTGGGAAACTTTTTTTCATACGCGGTTTTGGTGTTCCGTCATCAGAGGCGTCATGTCCGGCAAACGGTCAGAGACTATATCACTCATCAGCGTTGCGCTAGTGTTAAATCCTGCCGTTCTATTGCGTCGTCGTTAGGCGCAGAGATAAATGACAGGTATGATAATCGAATTCTTGGAAAAAATCGCCTTAACCCTTGCTCGTACCGATAGGGATACACGGCTTATTACGGTTTGATAGTTGGGGAGTATATGCAGTATTGGGGAAAACTGCTCGGAGTGATTGTCGCCATTTGGGCTGGCGGCGGATTCTGGGGTGTCGTGCTGGGGTTGATCGTTGGCCATATGATCGATACCGCACGCAATAACAAGCGCAGCCGGGGCTTCTTTACCGATCAGCAAACGCGGCAGACGTTATTTTTCCGCACGACCTTTCAGGTTATGGGTCATCTGACCAAATCGAAAGGGCGGGTGACCGAAGCCGATATCCAGATAGCCAGCCTGTTTATGGACCGTCTGCAACTGCATGGTGAGGCGCGTACCGCGGCGCAGCAGGCGTTTCGCGAAGGCAAGCACAGCCAGTTCCCGCTGCGTGAAACCTTGCAGCAGTTACGTAGCATCTGTTTTGGCCGCTTTGATCTGATTCGGATGTTTCTGGAAATTCAGATCCAGGCCGCGTTTGCCGACGGCTCGCTGCATCCGAACGAACGCCAGGTGCTGTATGTGATCGCCGAAGAGTTAGGGATCTCCCGCGCTCAATTCGATCAGTTTCTCAGCATGATTGAAGGCGGCCGTCAGTTCGGCGGCGGCAGTTGGCAGGGGCAGCAAGGGGGATACTCCCAGGGCGGCTACCAGCAGGCGCAACGTGGCCCGACGCTGGAAGATGCCTGCAAGGTGCTGGGCGTGAACAGCAGCGACGATGCTACCACCATCAAGCGTGCTTACCGTAAGCTGATGGGCGAGCATCACCCGGATAAGCTGGTTGCCAAGGGATTACCGCCGGAAATGATGGAGATGGCGAAACAGAAAGCGCAGGAGATCCAGGCAGCCTACGACCTGATCAAACGCGAGAAGGGCTTCAAGTAGTTGTCGTTAAGGGCGCCGCATGCGGCGCCCCAAACTCAGAAATCCGGTTCTACGCGAAAATGCATCGGGGTCTGGAACGCGGGATGGGTGATACGCAACTCTTGTGCGTGCAGTTGCAGGCGCGGTGCCATCGCCTTGGCCTCTGGCGGGGCGTAGAAGCCATCGCCGAGAATGGGGTGACCCAATGCCAGCATATGCACGCGCAATTGGTGTGAGCGCCCGGTGATGGGCAGCAGCTTGACCCTTGTGCTGCCATCCGCGTCCCGGGAAAGCACCACATATTCGGTCTGCGCAGCCTTGCCGGTTTCGAAACAGACTTTCTGCAAGGGCCGGTTCGGCCAGTCGCAAATCAGCGGTAAATCCACCAACCCTTCATCCTGTGCCATATGTCCCCATACGCGGGCGATATAGCATTTTTTCGGCTCGCGCTCGCGGAACTGGCGTTTTAGCTCACGCTCGGCGGCCTTGTTCAATGCCACCACGATCACCCCGCTGGTAGCCATATCCAGGCGATGCACGGACTCTGCCGCCGGAAAGTCTGCCTGGATACGCGTCATCAGGCTGTCCTTGTTCTCCGGAGCACGGCCAGGCACGGAAAGCAGTCCGCTAGGTTTGTTGACCACGATGATGTGCTCATCCTGATACAGCACGTGCATCGGATCTTGCGGGGGATTGTAAGGTTCCATGTTAGCTCCGCTGAGAAGGCAAACCGGGGAGCCATGGCTCCCCGTTGTGTGGATCACTGGTGCGTCACTACTACCAGGCGAATAGCATCCAGCCGCCATCCCGCTTCGTTGAGGTTAATCAGCACCTGCTTGCGGTTGAACTCCAGCGCTTCGACTTCGTCATCACGGATATTCGGGTTAACCGCTTTCAGGGCTTCCAGACGTGCCAGCTCGGTGCTCAGCTTGTCATCGGCCTCTTGCTTGGCCTGTTCGATCAGGGCGCGCGCCTGTTCTTCCACCAGGCTTTCTGCCTGTTGCAGCATCACGTGCACTTCTTGCTGCACCGCATTGACCAGCTTGCTGGACGTGTGGCGATTGACCGCGTTCAGTTGGCGGTTAAAGCTTTCAAACTCGACCTGTGCCGCCAGGTTGGTTCCCTTGCGATCCATCAACATGCGGATCGGCGTTGGCGGCAGGAAGCGGGTCAACTGGAGGTGTTTAGGGGCCTGGGCCTCAACCACATACACCAGTTCGACCAGCAGGGTGCCCACCGGCAGTGCCTTGTTTTTCAACAGGGAAACCGCACAGCTCCCGGTGTCGCCGGAGAGGATAAGATCCAGCCCGTTGCGGATAATCGGGTGTTCCCAACTGACAAACTGGGCATCTTCACGCGACAGCGCCTGCTCGCGATCAAACGTCACGGTGCAGCCATCCTGTGGGAGTCCAGGGAAATCCGGTACCAGCATATGGTCGGACGGGGTCAGGACGATCAGGTTGTCGCTGCGGTCTTCCTGGTTGATGCCGACGATATCGAACAGGTTGAGCGCAAAGCTCACCAGGTTAACGTCGTTGTCCTGCGCCGCAATGGCTTCCGCCAGCGCCTGCGCTTTGTCACCGCCGTTGGAGTGCATTTCCAGCAGACGGTCACGGCCCTGTTCCAGCTGCGTTTTCAACTGTTTGTGCTGCTGGTTACAGGCATGGATAAACTCGTCCAGACCTTCCTGCTCGGTAGGGGCGGCCAGGTAGCCAATCAGTTGCTCATAGCAGCTGTCATAAATCGGCCGGCCGGTTGGGCAGGTGTGCTCGAAGGCATCCAGCCCTTCATGGAACCAGCGGCCCAGCACGGCCTGAGCGGTGTTTTCCAGGTACGGCACCATGATCTGGATGTCGTGCATCTGGCCAATACGATCCAGACGGCCAATACGCTGTTCCAGCAGATCCGGGTTGAACGGCAGATCGAACATCACCATCTGGCTGGCAAACTGGAAGTTACGCCCTTCCGAACCGATTTCGGAGCACAGCAGTACCTGCGCGCCTTCTTCCTGTGAAGCGAAGTAGGCGGCGGCGCGATCGCGTTCGATAATGCTCAGCCCTTCGTGGAACACGGCGGCGCGGATCGCTTCGCGCTCGCGCAGCACCTGCTCCAGTTGCAGAGCGGTCGCGGCCTGGGCGCAAATCACCAGCACTTTCTCATGACGGTTGGCGACCAGATAATCCAGCAGCCACTCAACGCGCGGATCGAAGTTCCACCAGGTCGCATTCTCCCCTTCGAACTCCTGATAAATCTGTTCTGGGTAGAGCATGTCGCGGGCGCGGGCTTCGACGGTTTTCTTGGCGCTCATGATGCCGGACACCTTGATCGCCGTCTGATATTGCGTTGGCAATGGCAGTTTGATCTGGTGCAGGTGACGGCGTGGGAAACCTTTTACGCCGTTACGGGTATTACGGAACAGCACGCGGCTGGTGCCGTGGCGATCCATCAGCATGGTAACCAGTTCCTGGCGCGCCTGTTCGCTGTTGTCGCTATCACTGTTGGCCGCTTTCAGCAGTGGCTCAATGTCCTGCTCGTCGATCAGCTCACCCAGCAGGTTCAGCTTGTCATCTGCCAGACGCTCGCCGCTCAGCAGCAGCGTCACCGCATCGGCTACTGGACGGTATTTCTGCTGGTCGGTGACAAACTCCTGGTAGTCATGGAAACGGCTGGGATCCAGCAGGCGCAAGCGGGCAAAGTGGCTTTGCTGGCCAAGCTGCTCCGGAGTTGCCGTCAGCAGCAGTACGCCCGGGATGTGCTCCGCCAACTGTTCAATCACCTGATATTCACGGCTCGGCGCTTCTTCGCTCCAGGCCAGATGGTGAGCTTCGTCTACCACCAGCAGATCCCAGTGGGCATCAGCCAACTGCTCAAGGCGCTGCTTGTTGCGACGCACGAAATCCAGCGAGCAGATCACCAACTGTTCGGTTTCGAACGGGTTGCTGCTGTCGAGCATCGCTTCGGAATAGCGGCTATCGTCAAACAGTGAGAAATAGAGGTTGAAGCGACGCATCATTTCAACCAGCCACTGGTGTTGCAGGGTTTCCGGCACCACGATCAGCACGCGTTCGGCACGGCCAGCCAGCAGTTGCTGATGAATAATCATCCCGGCTTCGATGGTTTTACCCAGTCCCACCTCATCGGCCAACAGAACGCGCGGTGCATGGCGCTGGCCGACTTCGTAGGCGATATGCAATTGGTGCGGGATCAGGCTGGCGCGCATGCCGCGCAGGCCAGCGAACGGCAGGCGATACTGCTCGCTCTGGTATTTGCGGGCGCGGAAACGCAGCGCAAAGCGATCCATGCGGTCAATCTGACCGGCAAACAGGCGGTCTTGCGGTTTACTGAAGGTCAGCTTGCTGTCCAGCAGCACTTCACGCATAGCGACGCCGCTTTCCTGGGTATCCAGGCGCGTGCCGATATAGGTCAACAGGCCGTTATCCTCTTTGACTTCCTCCACCTGCAACTGCCAGCCTTCGTGGTTGCTGATGGTGTCGCCCGGGTTAAACATCACGCGGGTGATTGGCGAGTCGTTTCTGGCATAGAGGCGGTTTTCACCGGTTGCGGGGAAAAGCAGGGTGACCATGCGCACGTCCAGTGCTACCACGGTTCCCAGTCCCAATTCGCTTTCCGTATCGCTGATCCAGCGTTGACCAAGTGTAAAAGGCATAGTTTGTCGGCTCGATTCTTATTAAGTAAGTCTTGCTACCCGGCAGATAAGCCCTGGGTAACCTGTTTCAACTGCTTGCTATTCCCGGCATCTTGCCTGCCACCGCGTTGTTACCGGTTGGCGAGCTTTATTTTCATTTAGCGGGTAATAGCCTGTTACGCCAGACGTCTGGTGACGGCATGGCGACAACGATGTTGTGAATAGTGGTTCAGAATTTGGGAAGGGCGCTATGGTAATGGAAGGCGGCGCATTCGTCACCTGTAAAACCCGATGATTTTTTCTTCCCAAATGCCGACTAACACCAGTAAAAAGAATGGGTTTCCCCATGGGGTGGTATTACCCCCAGCTTTGACCGCTCAGAACAGGCCTATCTGCCTGGTTACCAACGCCGAAAAATCGTCGTACAGGAAGGGTAGTATAGCGTCTGCCACCGGTTGCAGCTGGCGTTCGAGATAATGATCGTAATCGATCGCGGATTGCCGGGTTTCCAGCGGCTCTGGCCCGGCTAGCGTCATTACATAGCTGATCCAGCCACCGTTCTGATATTGCAGCGGCCGCCCCTGTTGACGATTATAGTCATCGGCCAGCCGGGCTGCTCGGGCGTGAGGCGGGACATTGCGTTGATAGTCGTCCAGCTTGCGACGCAGGCGTTTGCGGTACACCAGCCGGTCGTCAAATTCGCCGTTCAGCGTTTTGGCTACATAATCGCGCACAAAGTCCTGATAGGGCTGGCGCTTGAAGATACGTTGATAGAGCTGCTGCTGAAACTGCTGCGCCAGCGGGGTCCAGTCTGTGCGTACCGTTTCCAACCCTTTATACACCATCTCTTCACTGCCGTCCGGTTTGCTGATCAACCCGGCGTAGCGTTTTTTGCTGCCCTGCTCGGCACCGCGGATGGTGGGCATTAAAAAGCGGGAATAGTGGGTTTCAAACTCCAGCTCCAGCGCATTTTCCAGCCCATATTGCTGTTGTAGATGCTGCTGCCACCATTGATTGACGTGATCGAGCAGCTCGCGGCCAATCTCGGCGGCCTGCTGTTCACTGTGGGCCTTTTTCAGCCAGACAAAGGTCGAGTCCGTATCGCCGTAGATCACCTGGTAACCTTTCGCTTCGATCAACTCTCGCGTCTGGCGCATGATCTCGTGGCCGCGCAGGGTGATCGAAGAAGCCAGCCGGGGATCGAAGAAGCGACAGCCGCTCGATCCCAGCACGCCGTAGAAGGCATTCATGATGATCTTGAGCGCCTGCGACAGCGGTTTGTTGTTGTGGCGTTTGGCCGCTTCGCGCCCCTGCCAGATCTGGCGAACAATCTCGGGAAGGCAGTGTTTGGTGCGGGAAAAGCGAGCCTGGCGAAAACCCGGCACCGAGTTTTCATCACCCGGGTGCTGCATGCCTTCTACCAGCCCGACGGGATCGATCAGGAAGGTGCGGATGATCGACGGATACAGGCTTTTGTAATCCAGTACCAGCACCGAATCATACAGGCCGGGCTGTGAATCCATCACAAAACCGCCGGGGCTGTGCTCTTCCGGCAACTCCCCAAGGTTGGGGGCCACATAGCCCTGACGATGCATGCGCGGGATATAAAGGTGGTTGAAGGCCGCCACCGAACCGCCGCTGCGATCGGCCGCCAGGCCGGTCACGGTGGCGCGCTCAAGCAGGAAGGTTAACAGTTCGGTTTTGGCGAAAATGCGCGTCACCAGCTCGCAGTCTTTCAGGTTATAGCGGGCCAGAGCGGGTTTATCTTCGGCAAAACGGCGGTCTATTTCCGCCATCCGCTGGTAAGGGTTGTCGATCGATTTCCCTTCCCCAAGCAGCGTTTGCGCCACATATTCCAGGCTGAAGGACGGGAAGTTCCAGGTGGCCGATTTCAGCGCCTCGATACCGTCGATAATCAATCGCCCGGAGGCCGAGGCGAAGAAGTGGTTTTGCTTAAAGCCGTGCTCGCGCCATTCCAACAGGTTACCGCCACGGCCAAAGCGCAGGGGGATCTGATAACGCTCGGCGTGTTTTTGCAGTACCCGCAGATCGAACTGCACCAGGTTCCAGCCGATAATGGCGTCGGGATCGTGTTGCTCCAGCCATTGGTTCAGGCGTTCCAGCAGCTGTGGGCGGCTGTTGCAGTATTCCAGCTCGAAATCCAGCGCCTCAGTGCCGCCGTTGGCAGGGCCGAGCATATACACTTGGCGCTGGCCACAGCCTTCCAACGCGATGGAGTAAAGCTCGCCATGGGCGGTGGTTTCGATATCCAGTGATACCAGCTTTAGAGTGGGGCGGTAGTCTGGGGCTGGCTTCATCTGGCCGTTGAGCCACAGGCCATGACCGTCGGGTTGGCCGTTGAACCACACCGGGGCGGTGATAAAGCGCTCCATCAGATAGCGTTCCGGCGGGCGGATATCGGCCTCAAACACGTTGACGCCGCCCTCCTTGAGCAGCTTTTCCAGCTTGATCAACTGACGGTGCTGGCGGCAATAAAGGCCCATCACCGGACGGGAATGGAAATCCTGCAGCGGCAAGGGTTTCAGCTCGACATGACGCTCTTCACGCAGCAGCAACTCGGCCCGCTGACGCTGTTCGGCGGGAATGAATGCCACGGAGGTCTGTGGGGCCAGCCGTAGCCGTTGTGGCCCGCTATCGGTTGCCAGCCAGAACTCAACTTCGGTACCGGCGGGCGTATCACGCCAATGGCGAGTGAGTAAGAAACCCTGCTGTAGAGATGTCATATGCCCTTGTCTTTCAAACCGAATTCTTGTTTGCTGACTGCGTGTGGTGAAAACCTGGGTAATAAAAATCATATACCCTATGGATTTCAAGTTGCAGCTAGGCGCCAAGCTAGCTCATCCCCAGGAGCTTACTTTTGTAAGTGACTGGGGGGAGATAGTGCAGGTAACAACGCTGCAGCTTGAAAGACGACGGGTATAGTATGGGTTTTTATACAGTAATTGTCTATTATTGGCCGGATTGGCTAAATCTACATACAATTCAACGATTGACTCCCCCTGGCCCGCGCCGGACAATCCTTCGCCCAAACGTTTAGCTTACCAACAGAGGTTTAATGGAAGCCTATTTACAGCAGTTGATCACCCAGTCATTGGCTTTCACCCTGGTGGTGGTCATGTTGGTGGCGTTCCTGGAGTCGCTGGCGTTGGTCGGTTTGCTATTGCCGGGCACGGTGATGATGGCCAGCATTGGCGCACTGATCGGCAGCGGGCAGGTGGACTTTTATATGGCCTGGGGGGCGGGTATTGTCGGTTGTCTGCTGGGGGATTGGATCTCCTACTTTATCGGCCGGGCCTTCAAGGGGCCGCTGCACCGCTGGTCGTTCCTGAAAAAGAACAAGGCGATGTTGGATAAAACCGAGCATGCGCTGCATCAGCACAGTATCGTTACCATTTTGATCGGCCGCTTTGTTGGCCCGACGCGCCCGCTGGTGCCGATGGTGGCCGGCATGCTCGATCTGCCTCCCTACAAATTTGCCCTGCCGAATATCATCGGTTGCCTGACCTGGCCGCCGGTCTATTTCTTCCCTGGTATTCTGGCGGGAGTCGCGATCGATATTCCTGCTAGCGCCAACAGCGCGTTGTTCAAATGGCTGTTGTTTGGCGTGGTGGTGCTGGTCTGGCTGGCGGCCTGGCTGAGTTGGCGCTGGTGGCGTGAAGGAAAGCGCAGTGCCGATAAGCTGACGCGCTGGCTAACGCCGAAGCGGCTGCGGTTGGCCTGTATTGCGAGCTGGGTAGGGGCGCTGGTGTGTTTCTATTATATGCATCAGCAGGCGTTGATGCCGGTATATCGACACCTGCTGTGGAAGGTGCTGGCGGGCTGATGTCAGGCGTAAAAAAACCGACTGGTGAGGTCGGTTTTTTTATTTTCCGGGCTGGAGTTGGTCACTCTGACCGGATGAGACAGCACCCATCTAACGTAGTTGATTTTATCGTCGAACGCCCTCAATGTCAAAAACGCAGAAATCGGAAATCTGTTATGTCGCGCCCTGAATTGGTTAAGATATAATCAGCGGGTTAGCTCTGCTGTTGTCTTTACTTCGGTATGCGCATGTACACATTCAAGTCCTGGTCGGGTGTACGGATGGTGCCGTTATCCGGCGCTCTGGCCGGAGTGAGACTGCACCCATCTAACAACTGAGTGCTGCGCTGTGACAGGCAATGTAAGGGTAAGCGGCGGTGGCTCACTCCATGTTATGGAGAAAACGGGTGATTGATATTGATAAGGCAATCATCGTTCTTGGGGCGCTGATCGCGTTACTGGAACTGATCCGTTATGTGCTTCAGTTACTGAACTGATAACGGAAACGTAGCTAAGGCCGGGGGCTAACCACTTCCCGGCCTTTAACATTCAGCCGCGAAAGCTTATTGGAAGAACGCCTCCAACTGCTCAAACACCCGCATATCTTCGTTATGGCGTTTCACCTGTAATACATCCTCCAGCTTTTCAACCTGGCTGATCATCTGCACCAGGCGCTGATCGTCGGCTACCAGTAGCCAAATGCGGCTCTGGGTCCCATCTTTCAGCGGCATACACAAAATACCTTCCACGTTAAAGGCACGGCGGGCAAACAGGCCGCAAACGTGGGTCATTACGCCCGGATGGTTCCGTACCGCCAACTCCAGGATCACCTGT
The DNA here is from genome assembly GCF_055790865.1 of Serratia sp. K1WW1. Taxonomy (NCBI): domain Bacteria; kingdom Pseudomonadati; phylum Pseudomonadota; class Gammaproteobacteria; order Enterobacterales; family Yersiniaceae; genus Serratia; species Serratia sp. K1WW1. The sequence continues at coordinate 5,086,362 of NZ_CM147697.1, read as the reverse complement.
GGATTCTTTTGTAGTGATTGCATGGCTTATTCTCCAATCATTTCGATGTTGGCGGCACCTGGTGGCACCATTGGGTAGACTTTTTCGTTGATATCGATCAGCGCGTGGATCAGGCAAGGGCCAGGGCGTTGGATTGCTGCCAGCAGCGCAGCCTGTGGATCTGCCTCGGCATTCAAATCGCAGGTGTCCAGGCCAAAACCGGCGGCAATTTTCAGGAAATCGGTACGTTTTGGATAGGTGGCGGCAAAGATATGCTGTTGATAGAACAGCGTCTGCTGCTGGTGTACCAATCCCAAGGCCTGGTTGTTCATCAGGATGATTTTCACGTCCAGATTATGCTCAACGGCGGTCGCCATCTCCTGAATATTCATCATCAGGCTGCCGTCACCGGAGAAACACAGCACCTTGCGCTGAGGCTCTGCCAGGGCTGCGCCAATCGCAGCAGGCAAACCAAAGCCCATGGTGCCCAAACCGCCGGAGGTCAGCCACTGGCGCGGGCGGCTCAGTGGATAAGCCTGGGCTACCCACATCTGGTGCTGGCCTACATCGGTGGTGATAATGGCGCTTTCGTCCACACAGCGTGCTGCGGCTTTAACCAGCCCGTAATGGCTCAATGGGTCTGCCACATTTGGCATGTTGATCGGGAATTCACGCTTCAGATCGTTAACGGTGTTCATCCATTCGGTACGCGGCTGTGCTTCGATCATCGGTAACAGTTGTTGCAGCACCTGGCCGACGTCGGCATGGATGGCAATATTGGCCTGTTTTACCTTGCCCAGTTCTGCACGGTCGATGTCCACGTGGATAATTTTGGCGTTCGGGCAGAATTGCTCGGTTTTACCTATTGCCCGGTCGTCGAAGCGGGCGCCCAACACGATCAGCAGATCGGCTTCTTGCAGGATAAAGTTGGTGCTGCGCGCGGCATGCATCCCCAACATGCCTAATGACAGCGGGTGTTCTACCGGCATTGCGCCCAATGCCATCAGCGTCATGGTGGTTGGCAGGTTGGAACGCTCAGCCATTTCCAGCGCCGGTTTATGGGCTTCTGCGCAGATAATGCCGCCGCCCAGATACAGAATAGGCCGCTTGGCCTGATTGATCATGGCTGCCGCCTGTTCAACCTGCTTGCTGTCAAAGGCCGGTGGGGCGTCTGGTACGGCCATTGGCGGTAATGAATCCCACTCAATTTCGGCGGTTTGCACGTCTTTCGGGATGTCGATCCACACTGGGCCTGGGCGGCCGGATTCGGCAATGCGGAACGCGTCACAGATCACCTGCGGCAGATCGCTGACATCGCGGACCAGGTGGTTGTATTTGGTGATAGGGATGGAAATGCCGTAAGTATCCACTTCCTGGAAGGCATCGGTGCCGATCATCGAGGAAGAGACCTGGCCGGTGATGCACACCAGCGGGATCGAATCTAGCTTGGCGTCGGCAATGGCGGTCACCAGATTGGTGGCTCCCGGGCCGCTGGAAGCGATACAGACCGCCGCCTTGCCGTTGGTACGTGCCATGCCCTGCGCCATAAAACCGGCCCCTTGCTCGTGGCGGGCCAGCACGTGCTGGATGACGGTGCTTTGGCTCAGAGCATCGTACAGCGGCAGCGCTGCGCCACCGGGAATGCCTGCAATAGTGGTGATACCCTGACGCTCCAGCAGATGCACGATCAGCTGTGCGCCGGTAATACGTTGGCCTTGGTGTGGCGTGCCCGAAGTTGCCATGTGCCTATCCTTTTCTCTGGGCCGGTTAGCTTTTCTGGGCAGGGGGACTAAAACAAGAAACCCCGCCCGGTTTGCGCCGGCGGGGTTTGGGAATCGATGCGTTGATTCGGACCCTACGGCGCGTTGCCGACGACCACCACCACACGCACGACGACCACCGCGGCTGGTAGCGCGGTTGTTAGTAGGGTCGAGGTCAGCGAGGATGCGATCACAGGGAGCCTTATCATCAGTAGTAAAAAACAGAATTTTATAAAACCACAGGTGCAAAATTCGCACAACAGGTTTATTGGTTCAGCATAAAAAACGCGTGGTAGATCACGGTTTAACCTGAATACCCAGCACCTTGGCCTCCGGTGCGCTGCCGCTTACCAATGCCTGCGTCGGGCCGTCGTAATAAATCCGCCCATCCACGACCAGCAAGGTACGCGGCGCGATGCGGGCAGCATCCTCAAGATTGTGTGAAACCATCAGCAGCGTGAGTTGGCGCTGGTCGCAGACGTTTTGCAGCAGTTGCAGCATCTCACTGCGCAGTGCCGGATCGAGTGCAGAGAAAGGCTCGTCGAGCAGCAGGATCGGCTGCTGGCGGATCAGGCAACGCGCCAAGGCTGCCCGCTGCCGCTGCCCGCCGGAAAGCTGTGACGGCAGGCGTTGCAGATGTTCTTCCAGCCCGACTTGCTGGGCAATCTGAGCCAACTGCTCCTGCTGTGCGGCGGTCAATCTCAGGCCAGGATCCAGGCCCAGGCCGATGTTTTGCCTGACCGTCAGGTGGGCAAACAGGTTGTTTTCCTGAAACAGCATCGACACCGGGCGTTTGGCAGGTGGCGAAGTGGTATGATCGCTCCCGTTGAGCCACAGCTTGCCGCTGGCCGCTGGCAGAAAACCGGCGATCAGGCTGAGCAAGGTACTTTTGCCTGCGCCGCTAGGGCCCAGTACCGCGACGTGTTCTCCCGGCTGAATGCGCAGGTCAAAACGCATCGGCAGGTGTTCGTACAGATAGGTCAGTTTTTCAAGCGTCAGCATGGCGGCCCGGTAAACGTTCAATCAGGGTAAACAGCAGGAAACAGAGCAACAGCAGCAGCAGGGCGGTCACGGCCCCATCGTTGCTGCGATATGCGCCAATCTGCTGATAGAGATAAAAAGGCAGGGTACGGAACTGCTCGTTGCCGAACAGTGCTACCACGCCGAAATCGCCAATCGACAGCACACAGGCAAAGGCCAAAGCCTGCGCTAGCGGGCGTTGCAACGCTTTCAGCTCGATCCAGCGCAGCCGCTGCCAGCCGTGGATATCCAGCGACAAGCATAGCGGATTATAACGCTCGGCCAGATCGCGCATCGGGTTTTCCAGCACTTTCAGCGCGTAGGGCACCGCCATCAACGCATTGGTGAGGATCACCAGCGCATACGGCGACTGCGGCAGCCCAGTGGTATCGCTCAGCAACAGGAAGAAACCGGTAGCCAGCACAATGCCTGGCATCGCCAGGATCACCATGCCGCTCAGTTCCAGCGTTTGGCCCCAGGCGGCCCGTTGCCGCAGTTTCAGTTCACGGCTGCTCCATAGCAGCATCATGGTCAATACTACACATAAAATACCCGCCCCAAGTGCGATACGCAGTGAGGTGAACAGGGCCTGCCAGAGAATTGGCTGTTGCAGCACGGTGATCAGCGTTTGGTTGGCACCGTCGATGATCACCGCCAGCAACGGAGGCAACAGCAACAATAGCGCTGCGGCAATCAATAGCGTATCGCTAATGCGCCGCCCCAGGCTGTCCTGCGGATCGCGCCAGCGCTGGGCGTGGGTATGGCCAACCGGCAGAGCCTGGCTCAAACGCTGGCTGAGCACCACCAGCCCCAGGCAGCAAGCCAGTTGGATCAGCGCCAGCAGCGCAGCGCGGCTGAGATCGTAGTCGTAACTCAAGGCCTGATAGATCGCCAGCTCTATGGTGGTGGCCTGCGGCCCGCCACCCAACGACAGCACGGTTGCAAAACTGGCAAAACACAGCATAAACACCAGTGCACCGCTGGGTAAGATCTGGCGGCGTAAAGCAGGCCATTCCACAAAGCGGAACTGCTGCCAGCCGTTCATCCCCAGCTGTGCGGCCAGTTGTCGCTGCTCGGTGGGAATGTTCTCCAGCGCCTGTAGCAGCAGGCGGGTGGCCAGTGGCATATTAAAGAACAGATGCGCCAGCAGAATACCTTGCAGGCCATAAGGCGAAAAACCGTAGTTCACGCCCAGCCAACCACACAGCGTTGCCAGCCAGCCTTGCCTGCCGTAGACGCTCAGCATGCCAAACACCGCCACCAGCACCGGCAGCACCAGCGTCATGGCGCACAGGCGCAGCAGCAGGTTGCGGCCAGGGAAGCGCCGCCGGTACAGCGCCCGGGCCAGCCAGATGGCAGGCACTACCGAGATCACGGCAGAGAGTAGCGCCTGCCAAAAGGTAAAGCGCACCACATGCCAGAGGTAGCTGTCTTGCCACAGGTTACGCCAATCGCTTTCTGGCGCATGACGCCACAGCGAGCCCATGGCCGCCAACGCGATCAGCAGGATCAGACCGGCGGCCATCAGCCCCGGCCATAACCAGTGGGGGATCAGTGGCTGACGGCGGTTTGCCATGCTCGGATCCAGTTACCACGCTGTTGTGCCACTTCCTCGGCGCTGAATTGTAATGCCGTTTGCGGCACGGTCATCTGTTCGAAACCGGCGGGCAGTTCCGTCTTGATCACCGGGTACATCCAGTTGCCGGTAGGAATGGTGTTCTGGAAGGCCGGGGAGACCATAAACTGCATGAAGCGCTCGGCCAGCTCTGGCTGTTTGCTGGCCTTTAGCTTGCCAGCGACTTCGATTTGCAGGTAGTGGCCTTCACTGAAGCTGGCCGCCGCATAGAGGTCTTTTTTCTCTTCGATCAGATGGTAGGCGGGGGAGGTGGTGTAGCTCAGTACCATGTCGCCTTCCCCTTTCAGGAACAGGCCGTAGGCTTCACTCCAGCCTTTGGTCACGGTGACGGTTTTCTTCGCCAACTGTTGCCAGGCGAGCGGTGCTTCGTCGCCATACACTTTCTGCATCCAGAGCAGCAGGCCAAGGCCAGGTGTGCTGGTGCGCGGATCCTGATAGATGATCTTGAGAGGACGATCGCTGCTCACCAACTCTTTCAGGCTGGTCGGCGGGTTCTTCAGCTTGTCTTTGTTGTAGACGAAAGCAAAGTAGCCATAGTCGTAGGGAACGAAGGTCTGGTTGTGCCAGCCACCGGGAACCGTGAGCTTGCTAGTATCGACTTGGCTGGCGGTGAACAGATCGGTTTGCTGCGCGGCTTGCAGCAGGTTGTTGTCCAGACCCAAAACCACGTCGGCGGCGCTGTTCTTGCCTTCCATTCTCAGGCGGTTGAGTAACGAAACGCCGTCTTCCAGCGCCACGAATTTCAATTCGCAGTCACATTCGGCCTCAAAGGCTTTTTTTACCGCCGGGCCTGGGCCCCAGTCGGCAGCGAAAGAGTCGTAGGTGTAGACCGTCAGCGTTGGCTTGGCCAGGACCGGCATCGCCGCTAGCAGTAATAAACAGGGCAGGTATTTTTTGACCACTTTGCACTCCTAATAATAAAGGGGCAAAGGTATCTGAGGGCGTTCCCCATCATCTTTCAAGCCGCAGCGTTGTTGACTGCACGCCCTTACCCCAGTCACTTATCAATATAAGCTCCTGGGGATAAGGGCGCTTGCCGCCTAGCTGCGACTTGAAATCTATTGGGGATAAGCAACAAAGCAGCGCCATGCTCAAATCCCTCCGCCGGTATTGACCGGATCAGGTTCGACGGGTGTGCTCTCAGCGGAAAACCGTTGGCCAAAATTGGCGGGTTCTCCGCACCCCGTTGAGTCGGCGCTATTGTAGAGGCTTAGCGGCGTGGGTGAAAGGCGATTATGCTTCCGGCGGCGCAAACCAGGCAGATTTAAAATCGAACCAGCCGAGGGTGTTCATCCGTACCCCACGCATGCTGCGTTGACCATGCAGTTGCAGCCAGTGGTGGAATAACGGATGCAACTGATGGCTGCTGACCAGGCGCTGGCAAAACTCGGCCATGGACAGGCGATTTTCCCGCCACTGGGCGGCATCCTGCGCGATATCCTCCGTCAGACAATGTTGGATCAACGGTAGTTCGTACAGCGTGGCAAACAGCGAAAACTCCAGCGGCAGGGTGAAGTTGGCGCTGCCTAACCACAGATCGCTTTGCGCCTTGCCCTTATGCCAGGCTTCATAATCCACGACCTGCACATTGAGCTTGATGCCCTGCTCGGCCAGCAGAGAGGCGATGGCCTGCTTGATGGCGTGGAACTCGGAGTGTTCGCTGTAGAAGGTCAGGGTCAATTCGGTTAAGCCCACAGGCTTGGGTTGCTGCCCTAGGACGCGGTTATGCAACCAGCGCGGGAGAATGCCATAGGCCGGAGCCCAGTAACGCTGGTAGAGCGGCCCGGCGTGGCTCAGCAGCGCGATTGGGTTGATCAGTTCGCTTAGCCAACTGCGGATTTCCGGATCGGCCGCCAGTGCCGAACGCTGGTCGAACAGCAGAAAATAACAGCCTTCTTCGAGGCGACTTTCCAGCTCGTTCCTTCCGGTATCATCCCCCTGCAACTGGACGCCGGAGTGTGCCAGCTCTTCGGTGATTTCGGGTAATACCCAAATGTTGACCTCATCGATCAGGGCACGATAGCCAAAGTAGTCGTCAAAGGCATGAATTTTCATCTGGCTTTGGTTGTTGTGTATCACGCGATAGGGGCCGGTGCCGATCGGGTGGCGGGCAAAATCCGGCAGGCTCTGCCATTCGCGCGGCAGGATCATGGCATGTACGCTGCTCAGCAGCCAGGGCAGCCAGTAGTCCGGCGTGTGCAGATGTACATCGATGACATAAGGCGTAGGCGAGTCGATCCTGTCGATATGTGAAAATAGCGGCTGTGGGATCAGGCGGTTGAGCGAATGGATCACGTCTTCCATTTCCAGCTCACGGCCATGGTGAAAATGGATCGCCGGGCGTAGATAAAAGCGCCAGTGCAAAGGGGTGATCGTTTGCCAATGATGTGAAAGATCGGGATCCAGTTCCCCGTTTTCCTCATTTACCCGCGTCAGGCCGTTGAAAATCTGTCTTGCCAGGTGGGTTTCTGAACGACGCAGCGCCGAACCGGGCAACAGGTTGTAAAGCTGACGATAGTAGAGCACGCGCAGGATATGTTTCCCCTGGCGGAAGCTGCGCCCCAGTTGGGAAAGCAGCATTTGGCGTACTACGTCTTTATCGCCCACCAGTTGGACCAGTTGGTCGATGCGATCCTGTTCCAGCAGTTCCTCGGCGCGTTGTTGTTGCAGTGCCAATCCGGTGTAGTGAAAGCTGAGTTGCGAACGTTTACCCCGGCCGGATTCGGCCTGCCAGGTCAGCCAGCCCTCGTGCTGCATGGCTCCCAGAAGCGAGCGAACATGGCGGCGGGAACAACTGAGTACCTCAGCCAGCTCTTGCAGCGTGGTTTCGGTGGTTTGGCCATGGCAGCGTTGCCACAGGCGGATGAACTGTTGTTGCAGGCGTGAGGTGGACATAAAAGAGGAACTCTCTGGCATCAAGTCGTCAATTTATCTTTCCCTATATTACTCCGATAATGAGGGCAGTTGAATCAGCGGAGGGATAACAAATGACGGTTCTGTTAACTAAACAGTTTTATCAGCGTTATTTCACCGCGATCCGCCGCCAGCAGGCCGATTGGCTGCAGGTGGTACCTGAACAGGCGCGGCTGGAGATGCTGGCCCACTTGACCCAGTGGGACATCGCCACGCTAAGCGACAAGCAATACCGTGAGCGTATCTGACGTTCACCGCAAAAGTGTTTCTGAGTAATGGTGCTTTTCACCAGCCAGTGGGGTAACCCACTGGCATTTTTATCTGCCGTCTTTACTTCCTTCGGCAATTTTCCTTCTGTAGCATAGCCTTCTTTATTTCTGGATAGGGATATCGCCATGAGTTTCAGACGCTGGTTGCCGCGCCGTTTTAATCCCGTTTTTGCCGCCTTCCTGCTGATAGCCTTCCTTACCGGCATTGCCGGAGCGCTGCAAGCCCCCACGCTAAGCCTGTTTCTGACCACCGAGGTAAAGGTGCGCCCGCTATGGGTAGGCATGTTCTATACCGTGAATGCCATCGCCGGGATCATCGTCAGCTTTCTGTTGGCCAAGCGTTCGGATACCCGTGGCGATCGGCGCAAGCTGATCCTGGTGTGCTGTGCCATGGCGCTGGCCAATAGCCTGTTGTTTGCGTTCAACCGTGATTATCTGACGTTGATCACCGTAGGCGTGCTGCTGGCCGCGATTGCCAATACCGCCATGCCGCAGATTTTTGCCCTGGCGCGTGAGTATGCGGACAGCTCGGCACGTGAAGTGGTGATGTTCAGTTCGGTGATGCGTGCTCAGCTTTCACTGGCTTGGGTGATCGGCCCGCCGCTGTCATTTATGTTGGCACTGAACTACGGTTTTACCTGGATGTTTATGATTGCGGCGCTGATTTTTGCCATCAGCGTGCTGCTGGTGTGGCTGATATTGCCTTCGGTGCCCCGTGCCAACGTTGAGATCAGCGTAGATTCTCCGCCTATTGCACCAATCAGCGCCTGGCGCGATCCCGATGTGCGCCTGCTGTTTGTGGCTTCGATGCTGATGTGGACCTGCAACACCATGTATATCATCGACATGCCGCTGTACATCACTGCCGATCTGGGCTTGCCAGAACGGCTGGCTGGTTGGCTGATGGGCACCGCCGCCGGGCTGGAAATCCCCGCTATGCTGCTGGCGGGTTATTACGTCAAACGCTTTGGCAAACGCAATATGATGCTATTTGCGGTGGCGGCAGGCGTGCTGTTTTATGCCGGGCTGGTGCTGTTCAAGTTCCAGTCGGCCCTGATGGTATTGCAGCTGTTCAACGCGGTGTTTATCGGCATTATTGCCGGGATCGGCATGTTGTATTTTCAGGATCTGATGCCGGGGCGGCCCGGTGCCGCGACCACCATGTTTACCAACAGCATTTCGACCGGGGTGATCCTGGCCGGTGTACTGCAAGGCGCGCTGGTGGAAAACTTTGGTCACTATGCGGTTTACTACCTGATTACTCTGCTGGCCATCCTGGCGCTGTGGATGTGTGCCAAAGTTCGTGAAGTGTGAACTGTAACATCCTGTAAGTTGATACATGTCATTGAGAAAACCGCTTCATTCTCACTAAGATAAACGGACTCAGAGCGTGAGCTTCGCGCTCTTATCCATCTTGCTGTCGAGATGCCGATCCCGTTGATAAAAGTGGGTATGTTATGGATAAACTAACACCGCTCAAACCTGTTCCCTCCCTCTGTGCCGTTATCGTTGCTCTACTGATCTGGTTTGTGGTCCCTGTTCCCGAAGGGGTGGCACCGAATGCCTGGCATTTGCTGGCGCTGTTTATCGGGACCATCATTGCCATTATCGGTAAGGCGATGCCTATCGGTGCCGTTTCTATCATCGCTATTGCACTGGTTGCCCTGACCGGCGTGACCAACCCAGGCAAGCCTGGAGCGGCATTGGACGATGCACTGAGTGGTTTCTCTAATCAGCTTATCTGGCTGATCGGCTTCTCGATCATGATCTCTCTGAGCCTGAATAAAACCGGCCTGGGATCGCGCATTGGCTACTACTTTATCTCGCTGTTTGGCAAAAAAACGCTGGGGATCGCCTATGCGTTAACCCTGGCGGAAACCGTGCTGGCCCCGGTTACGCCGAGTAATACCGCCCGTGGCGGCGGGATCATCCACCCGATAATGAAATCGATAGCGGACAGCTTTGGCTCCAAGCCCGAGCTGAATACCTCCGGCAAGATTGGCCGCTATCTCTCGCTGGTGAACTACAACATCAACCCGATCACCTCGGCGATGTTTATCACCGCTACTGCGCCTAACCCACTGATTGTCAATCTGATCGCCAAAGGCGCCGGTTCCGAGTTTGAACTGACCTGGGCCATGTGGGCGGTCGCGGCGCTGGTACCGGCGATCTGTTCGCTGATCGTCATGCCGCTGGTGGTTTATTGGCTGTATCCGCCGGAAATCAAAAGCACCCCGGATGCGCCACTGTTTGCACAGGATAAACTGCAAACTCTGGGGCGGATAACCCTGCCAGAGAAAATCACGCTGGGCGTGTTTGCCCTGTTGCTGGTGCTGTGGGCCGGGGTTCCGGCGATGATTTTTGGCCCCGCACTGGCGGTTAACCCAACGACGGCTGCGGTGATTGGCCTGGCGATCCTGCTGGCAACTGGCGTACTGAGCTGGGACGACGTGCTGAAGCACAAAGGGGCCTGGGATACCGTGGTCTGGTTTGCCGCTTTGGTGATGATGGCGACCTATCTCGGCAAACTGGGTCTGATTGGCTGGCTGTCACAAACGGTAGGTTCGGGTATCGATCATATGGGGATGAGCTGGGTCGGGGGGACCATTCTGTTAACGCTCGTCTATCTCTATTCGCATTACTTCTTTGCCAGCACCACCGCGCACGTGACCGCCATGTTCGCTGCGTTCTTTGCCGCAGGTATTGCCCTTGGCGCGCCACCGGCACTGCTTGGCCTGATCCTGGCCTTCTCGTCTTCACTGATGATGTCGTTAACCCATTATGGTACCGGCACCGCGCCAATTATCTTTGGATCGGGCTATGCCACCCTGGGGGAATGGTGGAAAACCGGTTTTATCATGAGCGTGGTCAACCTGCTGATCTGGGCACTGATCGGGGGAATATGGTGGAAGTGGCTGGGTTATTGGTGATTTTGATGAAAGCCTCACCCGCCGGGCGGCGGGTGAGGCTGAGGTTTAGTTCAGAAACGCCGGTTGCTGCGCCTCGTAGCGGGAAATCTCCGCTTCGTGCTGCAACGTCAGGCCAATGCTGTCCAAACCGTTAATCATGCAGTGGCGGCGGAAGCTGTCGATCTCAAACGGGTAGCTTTTGCCCCCGGCATTCACCGTCTGGTTTTCTAGATCGACCACGAACTCCGTGCCTTCGTGCTCTGCCACCAGCTTAAACAGCGTATCCACATCCTGCTCGCTCAGCGTGACCGGCAGCAGTTGGTTGTTGAACGAGTTGCCGTAGAAGATATCCGCAAAGCTTGGTGCAATCACCACCTTGAAGCCGTAATCGGTCAGTGCCCATGGCGCGTGCTCACGGGATGAGCCACAGCCAAAGTTTTCCCGGGCTAACAGGATGCTGGCTCCTTTATAGCGTGGAAGGTTCAGCACAAACTCAGGATTTGGCTGCTGACCCGCATCGTCCAGGAAGCGCCAGTCGTTGAACAGGTGCTGGCCGAAACCGGTGCGGGTGACTTTCTGCAGAAACTGCTTCGGGATAATGGCGTCGGTATCGACGTTGGCCGCGTCCAGAGGCACCACTAAGCCGGTATGTTGAGTAAATTTAGCCACGCTGGTGCTCCTTAGTGCAATTCACGGATGTCGGCAAAATGGCCGGTAACGGCGGCGGCGGCAGCCATCGCCGGGCTGACCAGATGGGTACGCCCACCGCGGCCCTGACGCCCTTCGAAGTTACGGTTGCTGGTTGAGGCACAGCGCTCGCCTGGGTTCAGACGATCGTTGTTCATCGCCAGACACATGGAGCAGCCAGGCAGGCGCCATTCGAAACCGGCTTCGATAAAGATCTTGTCCAGACCTTCCTCTTCCGCCTGCGCTTTGACCGGGCCGGAGCCAGGCACCACAATCGCCTGCACGCCTGCGGCTACTTTACGGCCTTTGGCAATGGCGGCTGCGGCACGCAGATCTTCGATACGTGAATTGGTGCAGGAACCGATAAACACTTTGTCGATTGCGACGTCGGTCAGCTTGATGCCGGGTTTCAGATCCATATAGGCCAACGCTTTTTCAGCCGAGGCACGTTCCACCGGATCGCTAAAGGAATCGGGGGTTGGGATCGCCTGATCGACCGCGATAACCTGCCCAGGGTTGGTACCCCAGGTTACCTGTGGTGCGATATCTTCTGCGCGCAGGGTGATGGTGGTATCGAATTTGGCTTCGGCGTCGGACTTCATGGTGCGCCAGTAGGCCACGGCCTGCTCCCAGTTTTCCCCGGTAGGAGCGAACTGGCGGCCTTTCAGGTAATTGAAGGTGGTGTCGTCTGGCGCCACCAGGCCCGCTTTGGCGCCCATCTCAATTGCCATGTTGCACAGCGTCATGCGGCCTTCCATGCTCAACGCTTCGATAGCTTTGCCACAGAATTCAACGACGTGGCCAGTACCGCCAGCGCTGCCGGTTTTGCCGATCACGGCCAGCACGATATCTTTGGCGGTGATACCTTCTGCGGCATCGCCAGTGACTTCAATCTTCATCGTCTTGGCGCGGCCCTGCTTCAGGGTTTGGGTTGCCAGCACGTGTTCCACTTCCGAAGTACCGATACCGAACGCCAGCGAGCCAAAGGCACCGTGCGTGGCGGTATGGGAGTCGCCACAGACGATGGTCATGCCCGGCAGCGTCATGCCTTGCTCAGGGCCGATAACGTGCACAATGCCCTGGAAGGGGTGGTTCAGGTCATACAGTGAGACGCCGAACTCTGCGCAGTTCTTGATCAGCTCCTGCATCTGAATGCGGGCCATCTCGCCGCTGGCGTTGATGTCTTTGGTCTGGGTCGAAACGTTGTGATCCATGGTGGCAAAGGTTTTGCCCGGCTGACGCACTTTGCGCCCCATGGCCCGCAGGCCGTCGAAGGCCTGTGGGGAGGTCACTTCATGCACCAGATGACGATCGATGTACAGCAGCGGCGTCTCGTTTGGCGCTTCATGCACTACGTGGGCATCATATAATTTCTGATATAAGGTCTTGGCCATGATTTATGCCCCCTCAGCCACGAAGCGGGCAATGATATCGCCCATTTCATTGGTGCCGATGGCTTTGCCAGCACCGGCCAGATCGGCGGTACGGTAGCCCTGTTCCAACGCCTGATTAATGGCGCGTTCGATCGCATCTGCGGCTTCATCGGCACCCAGGCTATAACGCAGCAGCAGGGTGGCAGACAGAATTTGCGCGATCGGGTTGGCAATGTTTTTGCCCGCGATGTCAGGTGCGGAACCACCGGCTGGTTCGTACAGGCCAAAGCCCTGTTCGTTCAGGCTGGCGGAAGGCAGCATGCCCATCGAGCCGGTGATCATGGCGCATTCGTCCGACAGGATATCGCCGAACAGGTTGGAGCACAGCAACACGTCGAACTGGGACGGGTCTTTGATTAACTGCATGGTGGCGTTGTCGATATACATGTGCGACAGCGACACATCTGGGTAATCCTTGGCGACCTGAGTCACCACTTCACGCCACAGGATGGAGCTTTGCAACACGTTGGCTTTATCAATCGAGGTGACGATATTACGGCGTTTGCGGGCGGACTCGAAGGCGATACGGGCGATGCGTTCGATCTCAAAGCGGTGGTAGACCTCGGTATCAAAGGCGCGCTCATGCATGCCCTGGCCTTCACGGCCTTTGGGTTGGCCGAAGTAGATGCCGCCGGTTAACTCACGTACGCACAGAATGTCGAAGCCACGCGCGGCAATATCGGCACGCAGCGGGCAGAAATCTTCCAGCCCTTGGTACAGGCGGGCAGGGCGCAGGTTGCTGAACAGTTTGAAGTGTTTACGCAGCGGCAGCAGCGCACCGCGCTCCGGCTGCTCTGCCGGTGGCAGGTGTTCCCATTTAGGGCCGCCCACCGAGCCGAACAGGATGGCATCGGCCTGCTCGCAGCCGGCAACGGTCGCTGCGGGTAATGGGGTGCTGTGGCGATCGATGGCAATACCACCGACGTCATATTCGCTGGTAGTGATGCGGATACCAAAGCGTTGGCGCACGGCATCTAACACTTTATGGGCCTGAGCCATTACTTCTGGGCCGATTCCGTCTCCGGGTAAGACGGCAATGTGGTAAGTCTTGGTCATGTTCACACCGTTTCCTGATTATTTTGATGTTTGGTTTGCTGCAAGCGCTGCTTTTCTTTTTCTACTTGCTGAGAGCGCCAGATATTATTCAATACGTGGATCATCGCCTTGGCAGAAGATTCCACAATATCGGTAGCCAGGCCCACGCCATGGAAGCGGCGGCCATTGTAAGACACTACGATATCAACCTGGCCCAGCGCGTCGCGGCCCTGGCCTTTGGCGGTCAGTTGATATTTCACCAGCTCAATCGGGTAGTCGGTAATACGGTTGATGGCTTGGTAAACCGCATCGACCGGACCGTTGCCCGTGGCGGCTTCGGACTTCTCTTCGTCGCCACATTTCAGTTTGACCGAGGCGGTAGCCATAATGCTGCTGCCAGACTGCACGCTGAAGTATTCCAGGCTGAAATGCTCAGGCTCTTCCTGCTGCTTGTTGATAAATGCCAGGGCTTCCAGATCGTAGTCAAACACCTGGCCTTTCTTGTCGGCCAGCTTCAGGAAAGCCGCATACAGCACGTCCAGATTGTAATCCTGCTCCTTGTAGCCCATCTCTTCCATGCGGTGTTTTACCGCCGCGCGGCCGGAACGGGAGGTCAGGTTCAACTGGACATCTTTCAGACCGATGGTCTGCGGGGTCATGATTTCGTAGTTCTCGCGGTTTTTCAGCACGCCGTCCTGGTGGATACCGGAGGAGTGGGCGAAGGCGTTGGAACCGACGATGGCCTTGTTGGCCGGGATGGGCATATTGCACAGCTGGCTGACCAACTGGCTGGTACGGTAGATTTCCTGATGATTGATATTGGTATGCACCTGCATAAAGTCCTGGCGCACCTTGATGGCCATGATCACTTCTTCCAGTGAACAGTTACCGGCACGTTCGCCGATGCCGTTCAAGGTGCCTTCTACCTGGCGGGCACCGGCCTGGACGGCAGCGATAGAGTTACCCACGGCCATGCCCAAATCGTCGTGACAGTGGACGGAGATAATCGCCTTATCAATATTAGGCACGCGGTCGTACAGCGTAGTGATGATGCCGCCGAACTGGTTTGGCGTGGTATAGCCAACGGTATCAGGGATATTAATGGTAGTGGCACCGGCGTTGATGGCGGCTTCTACCACGCGGCACAGGTTATCAATCGGGGTACGGCCAGCGTCTTCACAGGAGAACTCTACGTCATCGGTATAGTTACGGGCGCGTTTCACGGAGCGCACCGCCATTTCCAGCACCTGGTCGAAAGAGCGCTTCAGTTTGGATTCGATATGCAGGGTGGAGGTGGCCAGGAAGACGTGAATACGGAAGGCCTCGGCCACGCGTAATGCTTCGGCAGCGACGTCAATGTCGTTATCAACACAGCGTGCCAGACCACAAACGCGGCTGTTTTTGATCTGGCGGGCAATGGTTTGTACCGACTCGAAGTCCCCAGGGGAGGAGACTGGGAAGCCGACTTCCATTACATCGACACCCATTCTTTCCAGCGCCATGGCGATCTGGATTTTTTCTTTAACGCTCAGGCTCGCCTGCAGCGCCTGTTCACCATCACGCAATGTGGTATCGAAAATAATGACTTGTTGGCTCATCGTGTTGTTCCTTGTCGTGTTTGTTTCACGCTAAGCGGGTAAAAAAAAACCCGCGCAGTAGCGCGGGTTTTGCAGATGATGGGCTGAATCAGCTTTGAACCCCGTCCACCAGCGTACCGCGCACATAAGATGCGTTTAGTAGTAGGCCTAGTAGACGGTGGGTACGGATCATGGCGGTCAGCTTCTCTAAAATTGTTTCGTTGCCTAATTTGATACTTTATTGGCCGGGGCATGTCAACACCTGATTAAAACAGGGGTATTGAAAAGCCTGATGCCAGCGGGGATGGCGCCAGTTGGAAACTCGGTAAAACCTCCTAGGGCCAGCGCTAAATCCGCAGGTGATCGGGGGTTTATTAGCATAAATGGTTTGAAAGTGGCGCTGTCGCATTGATTAACAACACTACTCGGTTAAAATTTTTCGTTGGCGCAAAAAACCAGCAAGCGGGGTTTGATGGGCTGCTGATGTTGTGGGCTTGGCATTCATGTTGTCAATTTATCGTCTCGCATTCATTCGTAATTCGTATTCTTAGCGCTGAACTGAGCGGTTACAATCAATTAAGTGATGCTAAAGAGACCTATTTTGCTCTGGTATGATTGTCCATTAACGCATTTTATGGTCTGATCCAGAGGTTGACGGTACCAAACAGGTATCCCTAACTCAGGTGTTTTGCCTGCCAATTTTGTTTGTATGCCATCGGCGAGTTGCGAACCGATGTGCCAAGGCAACCTAACGACGAACAATGCCTAATATGCACCGCTGTGACATATTTTTATAGGATGATGCCCGATTGCTATCTGACAAGGGTAGTCAAAAAGGATAACTAATTTCGCTGTGTGGGAATAACGTAGCGTGCCTTTTCCCGTTATTCCCCTGCGCGCTAGCGGGATTATCTACATGGGACTTAGTGGAGTTTGGATATGTCCGAATATAATTCAGGAACTGTCTTGAGGAAAGAAAACGGTGATATTCATTTGCGCAGTGTGGATCTTAATTTACTCACTGTTTTTGATGCAGTTATGCAGATGCAGAATATTACCAAGGCGGCAAATTCCTTAGGGATGTCGCAGCCGGCGGTCAGCAATGCCGTGTCGCGTTTGAAGATCATGTTCAACGACGAGCTGTTTGTCCGCTTCGGCCGTGGCATTCAGCCTACCATGCGCGCCCGCCAACTTTTTGGCCCGGTACGCCAGGCACTGCAACTGGTACAAAATGAGCTGCCAGGCGCTGGCTTTGATGCCCTGAGCAGCGAACGCCTCTTTGTGCTTTCTATCTGCAGCCCGCTAGATATTCGTCTGACAGCCAAAATAATCAACAACGTCAAGAGCATGGCTCCCAACGTGCAGATACAGACCAAGTCTTACATGAGCACTAACATCGAGCATCAGTTACGCTATCAGGAGACCGAGTTTGTTATTGGCTATAGCCGCCTCGAACATCCCGAGTTTCAGGATATTGCCTTATTCGATGATGAATTGACCCTGGTTGCCGCGCAGTCTCACCCGCGCCTGGTGGGCACCATTAGCCAGAAACAGATGCTGGCGGAGCAGCATGCCGTTATCGCATTAGAGCGTTTTTGTTCCTTTAGCAAACCCTACTATGTTGACGAAACCCTACAACGCAGTGTCACCCAGCAATGTACCGACCTGTACAGCGTATTGAATCTGGTCGCCATGACCGAGATGGTGGCAATCGCACCTCGTTGGTTTGCCCAGCAGCACGCACAAGCCTTGCAGCTAAAATTAATTCCGCTGCCTTGGGAGAGAAAAACAACCACCTGTTATCTCTCCTGGCATGAGTCCGCCGAACGAGATGAAGGCCATCAGTGGATGAAGTCCGTACTTAGCCAAGCCGGTGTATTGCGTTAATTAGTGATTTATTGGCCCAGCGCGCTTTCGAGTGCGTCGGGTTGATAATGGATAGCGCGAAACAATAATAAGAATAGACTTAAGATAAACTAAGATTATTCCGTGTAATGACGCCGTGGGAAATATCATTTACCCCGAGGGTTAATTAATTTGAGTGACTGAAACGCTATTCTGCCCCAAACGATACTGCCGCTATTTTAACCTGCCACTTCTCCCTTCTTGTCGTCGATCCCACTTTGTCTGTTTGGCGTAAACCTTTTGCACTCCCTTTTGTCCAAGATCAAGAGAAATGAGCACAAGCGCGTTTTGGCTCACACTTCTACGCTGAAATCCCTTTTCCCACAGCCGGAGACTAGGTAGACTGCGCAAAAAAAGTAAACACGTGTAAGCTGAGATGTGAGAGCTTCCGCTCCAATCGCGGTTAACTGGTTGATTAATTTCAGGCATAGGGCGCTATGACCAATACCTTGCAGCATTACCATCAGGTTGAACGTATACAGCATCAAATTACTAACCGTGCAGAACATACGGCTTTCCGTCAGTGGTCCCCGCAGGGAGAAACACGGCTGACCTGGTCGCAGGTCGGGGCGCATATGCAACATATTGCCTGCGCCTTGTTGGCATTGGGCGTTGAGGTACAGGAACGTATCGCGATTTTTGCCAACAACAGCATGGCCTGGTCGTTGGCCGATTTGGCGATCCTCGAACTGCGGGCGGTCAGCGTGCCGCTTTATGCCACCAACACCCCGGCTCAGGCGGCATTTATCATTAACGATGCCGATATCCGCATTCTGTTTGTCGGCGAGCAAGAACAACTGGATGCCGCGATTGCGCTGTGTGGCGTATGCCCACAGCTGACCCACATTATTGTCTTTGATGCTTCAGCCGATTTGCGCGGCTGTGAGATTGCCCAACACCTGCATCATTTCGAACGTCTTGCGGATATCGAGCGCTTCGATGCCCTTCGTCAGCAAAGAATTGCCGAGCGCGATTTACAGGATTTGTTCACCCTTATCTACACCTCCGGCACCACCGGGGAGCCGAAAGGCGTAATGCTTGACTACCGCAATATGGCCGCACAGTTGCAACTGCATGACGATCGCCTGACGGTGACGGCGGATGACGTTTCCCTCAGTTTCCTGCCATTGTCACACGTGTTTGAACGTGCCTGGAGCTTCTTTATCATGCATTCGGGCGCGCAGAACGTTTATCTGCCCAATACCGACTGGGTGCGGGAAGCGATGGCCGATGTCAAACCGACCCTGATGTGCGCAGTGCCACGCTTTTATGAAAAAATCTTCAGTGCGGTGCATGAAAAGGTCGCACGTGCGCCTTGGTTGCGGCGTGCCTTGTTCCACTGGGCCATCGTCTGTGGTGAACGCAAGTTCCTTCAGGAAAGGGCAGGGAAACCGTTAGGCAAGCTGTTCGATCTCTCTCACCGCTGGGCTGACAAGCTGGTGTTAAGCAAGCTGCGGGGGATCCTGGGAGGGCGGGTGCGCTTCTTGCCAGCGGCGGGTGCCAAGCTTGATGACAACGTGATTCTGTTCTTCCAGGCGATGGGCATTAACATCAAATACGGCTACGGCATGACGGAAACCTGTGCCACGGTCTCCTGCTGGGAAGAGAATAACTTCCGCTTTGGTTCGATCGGCAAGCCGCTGCCCGGCGTGGAAGTGCGCATTGGCGATGAAAATGAAATCCAGGTGCGTGGGCCAATCGTGATGCGCGGCTATTACAATAAACCGCTGGAGACGGCCGATAGCTTTACCGCTGACGGCTGGCTGAAAACCGGCGATGCCGGCATGATCGACGATGGCGGCAACCTGTTTATTACCGAGCGGCTGAAGGATCTGATGAAGACCTCCGGCGGCAAATACATTGCGCCACAGATGCTGGAAGGTACCCTGGCGCAGGATCGCTTTATTGAACAGGTCGCGATCGTTGCCGATGCACGTAAATTTGTCTCGGCGTTGATCGTTCCGAGCTTCGAGTCGTTGGAAGAGTATGCCAAATCGGTCAATCTGAAATATCAGGATCGGCTCGAGCTGCTGCGCAACGGCCATATCATCGAAATGTTCGAAAAGCGTTTGCGGGAGATGCAAAAAGAGTTGGCCCTGTTTGAGCAGGTGAAGAAATTTACCCTGCTGCCAGCGGCTTTCTCGATGGAGTTGGGGGAGCTGACCCCGACGCTGAAGCTGCGTCGCAAGGTGATCCTACAGCGTTACCAGCATGAAATTGAGTCCATGTATCAGGAAAAATAATGATAGGGGCGGCAGGTGGACGAAAAATCCGCAGTCGCCCTTGCCTGATATAGTTCTGTAATTATCCCCACCCTCAAAATAATGCCTAGCTGAATAACCACTCAGCTAGTGCATAGTTTTGCCAAGCCGCGCATCTCCAGCCTGATGGCAATACCCTTGCCCACGATAAGCCATTTTGCCGTTTGCCTGCCCCATATTCTGACGCTATGTTAAGAGTCCAAAACGTCCATAAGATTTTTGGGGCCATGCCCCAGACAGGACAGGCGCTACGTTCCGGCGTCAGACAAGAACAAGCTATGTAAGCCTGGAGGCAAACCCATGGAAATATTGTCAGGAGCCGAGATGGTCGTCCGATCGCTGATCGATCAGGGCGTTAAGCATGTATTCGGCTATCCGGGCGGGGCGGTACTCGATATCTATGATGCCCTGCACACGGTGGGGGGCATCGATCATATTCTGGTGCGTCACGAGCAAGGGGCGGTGCATATGGCCGATGGCTATGCACGAGCGACCGGTGAAGTGGGCGTAGTGCTGGTCACTTCCGGCCCAGGGGCCACCAACGCCATTACCGGCATCGCCACCGCCTATATGGATTCCATCCCGATGGTGGTGCTATCTGGCCAGGTGCCGAGCTCGCTGATTGGTTACGATGCCTTCCAGGAGTGCGACATGGTGGGTATCTCCCGCCCGGTGGTAAAACACAGCTTCCTGGTCAAGCGTACCGAAGACATTCCTTCCGTGCTGAAAAAGGCGTTTTACCTGGCTTCTACCGGCCGCCCTGGCCCAGTGGTGGTCGATCTGCCGAAGGATATCGTCGGCCCGACGGTAAGAATGCCTTACGCGTATCCGCAGGACGTCAGCATGCGTTCCTACAACCCGACGGTGCAAGGCCACCGCGGGCAGATCAAACGTGCCCTACAGACCATTCTGGCGGCAAAAAAGCCGATCATGTACGTGGGCGGCGGTGCCATCAATTCGGAGTGCCATGAAGAGTTGCTGCAACTGGCGGAAAAGCTGAACCTGCCGGTCACCTGTACGTTGATGGGGCTGGGGGCGTTCCCAGGGACTCACCGCCAAAGCGTCGGTATGCTGGGCATGCACGGCACCTATGAAGCCAACAAGACCATGCATCATTCCGACGTGATTTTTGCCGTTGGGGTGCGCTTTGACGATCGCACCACCAACAACCTGGCCAAATACTGCCCGGATGCCACGGTGCTGCATATCGATATCGACCCAACCTCCATTTCCAAAACGGTGGATGCCGATATTCCTATCGTTGGCGATGCCAAACAGGTGCTGACGCAGATGCTGGAACTGCTGGCGCATGAGGACAAAGCGCAGGATTTCGATGCGCTGCGTGACTGGTGGCAATCCATTGAACAGTGGCGCGCGCGTGACTGCCTGGGTTACAGCAAAGACAGTGGCACCATCAAACCCCAGGCGGTGATCGAAACGCTGCACCGCCTGACCAAGGGCGATGCCTATGTCACCTCCGACGTTGGCCAGCACCAGATGTTTGCCGCGCTCTATTACCCGTTCGATAAGCCGCGTCGTTGGATCAACTCTGGTGGCTTGGGCACCATGGGCTTTGGCCTGCCAGCCGCCCTCGGGGTGAAACTGGCACTGCCAGACGAAACGGTGGTGTGCGTCACCGGTGATGGCAGCATCCAGATGAATATCCAGGAGCTGTCCACGGCTCTGCAATACAATCTGCCGGTGGTGGTGGTCAACCTCAATAACCGCTACCTGGGTATGGTGAAGCAGTGGCAGGACATGATCTATTCTGGCCGCCATTCGCAGTCCTATATGGATTCCTTACCGGACTTCGTCAAGCTGGCCGAAGCCTATGGCCATGTCGGCATCGCCATTCGTACCCCGGATGAGCTGGAAAGCAAGCTGGCGCAGGCGCTGGCGGAAAAAGAACGTCTGGTGTTTGTCGATGTGACCGTCGACGAGACAGAACATGTTTATCCAATGCAGATCCGCGGTGGAAGCATGGACGAAATGTGGCTAAGCAAAACGGAGAGAACCTGATGAAGCGCCGTATCTTATCGGTATTACTGGAAAACGAATCCGGTGCGTTGTCGCGCGTCGTAGGGCTGTTCTCTCAGCGTGGCTACAACATCGAAAGCCTGACGGTTGCTCCTACCGATGATCCAACCTTGTCGCGCATGACGATCCAGACGGTGGGTGATGAAAAGGTACTGGAGCAGATAGAGAAGCAACTGCATAAGCTGGTTGACGTTCTCCGCGTCAGTGAGCTGGTGCAGGGGGCTCACGTTGAGCGTGAAATCATGCTGGTGAAGCTGCAGGCCAGCGGCTACGGTCGTGAAGAGGTGAAACGCAGCACGGATATCTTCCGTGGCCAGATTGTGGATGTCACCTCGTCGCTTTACACCGTGCAGTTGGCGGGGACCAGCGACAAGCTGGACGCCTTCCTCAACGCCGTACGTGAAGTGGCGGAAATCGTCGAAGTGGCCCGCTCGGGGATTGTTGGCGTGTCGCGCGGCGACAAGATTATGCGCTGATAGCGGGTTTTCTGCACTGTATCGAGGGCGTGGCAGGTTTGCTGCGCCCTTTCTTTTTTATTTTTTGCCCTTTTGCTGGCACCTTTGGGCGAAAGCGGTTGCTCGGCCGTGTTTTCTGCGGTTAGATCGCCATTACGGGTTGAATAACCATAGTGACTATCATGGTTACTCATTACCCTTCCGCTTTCGGTTCGCTGCATACTTGGCCATACATTGAAAGCGTGGGGTAAACAACGCCACAGGATCCATTGTCATTTTGAGAGTCATTTAAAGGGGTTAACGTGAAACTGGATGAAATCGCGCGTCTCGCAGGCGTTTCGCGTACTACGGCCAGTTATGTCATCAACGGCAAGGCGAAGCAGTATCGTGTCAGCGATAAAACCGTCGAAAAAGTGATGGCCGTGGTCAGGGAGCACAATTATCACCCGAATGCCGTAGCGGCAGGGCTGCGTGCAGGCCGCACTCGTTCTATCGGCCTGGTGATCCCGGATCTGGAAAATACCAGCTATACCCGCATCGCCAACTACCTGGAACGCCAGGCGCGTCAGCGCGGTTATCAACTGTTGATCGCCTGCTCGGAAGATCAGCCGGATAATGAAATGCGCTGCATTGAGCACCTGCTGCAACGCCAGGTCGATGCGATCATCGTCTCCACGGCGTTACCGCCGGAGCATCCTTTCTATCAACGCTGGGCTAACGATCCTTTCCCGATTATTGCGTTGGATCGCGCTCTGGATCGTGAACACTTTATCAGCGTGGTGGGGGCCGATCAGGAAGACGCCTTTGCCCTGGCGCAGGAGTTACGCACTTTCCCCGCCAAGTCGGTGTTGTATCTGGGGGCTTTGCCTGAGCTTTCGGTCAGCTTCTTGCGTGAGCAGGGTTTCCGTCAGGCCTGGCAGGATGATGAGCGGCAGGTGGATTATCTGTATGCCAACAGTTATGAACGTGAAGCGGCCGGCGTGCTGTTTGCGGAATGGCTGAAAACCCATCCGATGCCACAGGCGCTGTTTACCACCTCATTCTCGCTGTTGCAGGGTGTGATGGACGTAACGCTGAAACAGTGTGGGCGTTTACCGGCGGATCTGGCGATTGCCACCTTTGGTGATCATGAGCTACTGGATTTCCTGGAGTGTCCGGTGCTTGCCGTGGCCCAGCGCCACCGTGATGTTGCCGAGCGGGTGCTGGAACTGGTGCTTGCCAGCCTGGATGAACCGCGCAAACCTAAACCAGGTATGACGCGCATTCGCCGTAACCTGTTCCGCCGCGGTAGCCTGAGCCGCAAATAATCTTCAAGGGGCCGTAATTCGGCCCCTAAACGTAACCCACCACGCGAAACAGCCTGCGGCAATACTCCAGAAAATAGCCGTACACCACGCCCATCGCCATTGAGATCACCGCATTACTGGTCACCGCGGCCAGGATCTGCTGGCCGTCTGCACCCACGCTCCACAGAATGGCAGCGTAAACCGGTGATTGAAAACTGACATAAGCCAACAGATCGGCCAGATTTCGCAGCAAGAATTGCCCGCGTGGGCTGCGGCGTGCGGTGGCGATAAAGAAATCACGGTAGCGGCCATAGGGCCAGGCGATCAGGATATTGACGGGGATCGACACCACCCGGGAGGAGAGCGATTGGCTAAAGCTCATGCCCGAAATCAGTATTTCAATCGCCATCCCGACGATAAAACAGTACACCACCAGCGCAAAAGTATCGGCGGCAGCGCTGCGCCATGGTGAAACGGCTCTAGACATGACACGATCCCTGAATTTATCGGTTAATATGTTGTTTGTTAATGTTAATTAGGTGTTATTAACTGACCTTTATGCTATTTAGTAGTCTACTTGACTGCGTTGGCTGTTATAAGTGGCTTAAAATTTTTATTTTTAACATTTGGATGATTTTTATCCTGACAACAGGAGGAAAAGCGCGTAAAGCAGGGATTTAACATGGTGAGTTTGAGAATTTTTATTATAAACAGTGTGTTATGATTATCTTGCCACGGTGAGATGACGGCTTTGCGGCTGATTTAGCGATAGGCTCACTAAATTTACGTATATTCCTAAAGTCGCTAAAAAATCCGAATGAATTGTAAATAGGTGTTTTGAGAATAATCTTACCATTTTGATTTGAATCATAATTAGCGGCTTGAGCCAGTGCTTCGCCATTTATTTTATCGTTGGGTTGTTCTTTGGCGGAATAATTGAAGTAAAATAGCGCGCCGCTGGCAGCGAAATACTCGCTGAGTGTTATTAAGTCAAGGGTTTATGGCATTTCCCTGCTGGCAGGCGGTTTGCGGCCAAGCCTTGACCGATGCGGGATGCGGTGGGGTTTCCCCCGCCGAGAGCGATGTTGAAAAGTGAGACCTGGATTGCAGAAGGACATAATGAGTTATTTAATCGTCAATTTGTGTTTATTTTAATCACACTCTTTCCGCTTAGAAAATTCTCCTCTTTAATCATGATGTTAATTTATATTCATGCAATAAATAGCGTTCCTTTCGTGAGCCAGCCTCCAGAATATGCCTATAAATATTGCCAAACCGCTCTTGCTCTGGCTTGACAAGGTTTTCATACCCTCCGTAAACTCCCTTATGTGGGAATTTGTGGTGTAAAGTGGTGAAAAGGGTCGCGAGGGGGTAGCTCAGGTATGTTTCGTGGGGCAACGATGGTCAACCTCGACAGTAAAGGACGGCTCGCCGTACCAACCCGTTATCGGGATTTACTGAATGAGGAATCGCAAGGCCAAATGGTTTGCACCATTGACCTCCATCAGCCCTGCCTGCTGCTTTATCCATTACCTCAATGGGAAATCATCGAGCAAAAGTTGTCCCGTCTGTCGAGCATGAATCCCGCCGAGCGCCGCGTCCAGCGCTTGCTGTTGGGCCATGCCAGCGAGTGTCAGATGGATAATGCCGGCCGGTTGCTGTTAGCCAATACGCTACGTCAACATGCCGGGCTTACTAAAGAAGTGATGCTGGTCGGGCAGTTCAACAAGTTTGAACTGTGGGATGAACAGACCTGGTATCAACAAGTCAAGGATGATATTGACGCGGAACAATCCACTCAGGAACCGTTGTCTGAGCGGCTACAGGATTTGTCACTATAAGCATGCTGGAAAATTATAAACATACGACCGTACTGCTGGATGAGGCCGTGAAGGGTCTCAATATTCGCAGTAACGGCATCTACATCGACGGTACTTTTGGTCGCGGCGGTCATTCTCGTCTGATCTTGTCCCAACTGGGGCCGGAAGGGCGCTTGTTGGCTATCGATCGCGATCCGCAGGCAATTGCCGCAGCTCAATCTATTGCAGACCCACGTTTTACTATCATCCACGGCCCGTTTTCTGATTTGGCTGACTATGTGCAGCAACGGGAACTGGTGGGCAAGATCGACGGCGTGTTGCTCGACTTGGGTGTTTCTTCCCCGCAGTTGGATGACGCAGAACGCGGATTTTCCTTTATGCGTGACGGCCCGCTGGATATGCGTATGGACCCTTCAAGCGGCCAATCCGCCGCCGAATGGTTGATAAAAGCGGAAGCCGACGATATTGCCTGGGTGCTGAAAACCTTCGGTGAAGAGCGCTTCGCCAAACGCATCGCCCGCGCCATCGTAGAAAGAAACCGCGTAGAGCCGATGACCCGTACCAAGGAACTGGCCGAGCTGATCGCCCATGCCAGCCCGTTCCGTGATAAGCATAAACACCCGGCAACCCGCAGCTTCCAGGCGATCCGTATCTACATCAACAGCGAGCTGGAAGAGATCGAGCGTGCGCTGGACGGTGCATTAGCCGTGTTGGCACCAGAAGGCCGCCTGTCGATCATCAGCTTCCATTCGTTGGAAGACCGTATCGTCAAAAGCTTTATGCGCCACCACAGCCGTGGTGCCCAGGTTCCGGCAGGAATTCCGCTAACCGAAGCGCAGTTGCGTGAAATGGGCGGCCGCACGCTGAAAGCCTTGGGCAAAATGAAGCCAGGTGATGTTGAAGTGGCGGAAAACCCACGGGCGCGCAGTTCGGTGCTGCGTATTGCCGAGAGGATGCCTGCGTGATTGGTAATGAACGCCACGGTTTAGTTGGCGTCATTGGTGGCGATCTGCTGCGTAACGCCAAGATCCCGCTGATTCTGATGATTGCCGCGCTGGTTTCCGCCGTGTTTGTGGTGACCACCGCGCACCGTACTCGCCTGCTGACCGCCGAGCGCGAACAGCTGGTGCTGGAGAGAGATGCGCTGGATATCGAATGGCGCAACCTGATCCTGGAAGAGAATGCCCTTGGCGATCACAGCCGCGTAGAGCGTATCGCCACCGAAAAATTGCAGATGCAACACGTTGATCCATCGCAGGAAATTATCATTGTCAAGCCATGAGTGGTTTAGCCGAAGTCACGATACGGAGCAAGTAGCTAACGCATGAAAGCAGTACGTCCCGGTAAGAAGTTGAAACGCCAGGAAGATCAGGCCAGCTTTGTGAGCTGGCGTTTTGCGTTGCTGTGCGGCTGTATTCTGTTGGCGCTGGTTGGGCTGATGCTGCGTGTGGCTTATTTGCAGGTGATCAATCCGGATCGGTTGGTGAAAGAAGGCGATATGCGTTCGCTACGCGTGCAGTCGGTTCCCACCGCTCGCGGCATGATCAGTGACCGCTCTGGCCGCCCGCTGGCGGTGAGCGTACCGGTAAACGCCGTGTGGGCCGATCCGAAAGAGTTGAACGAACGCGGGGGTATTACGCTGGATTCGCGCTGGAAAGCGCTGTCCGACGCGTTGCAAATTCCGCTCGATCAGCTCTCCAATCGTATTAATGCCAATCCAAAGGGGCGCTTTGTCTATCTGGCCCGGCAGGTTAACCCGGCGATTGGTGATTACATCCACAAGCTGAAATTGCCTGGCATCTACCTGCGTCAGGAATCGCGCCGCTACTACCCGTCTGGTCAGGTTACCTCTCACATCATCGGCGTGACCAACATAGACGGCGAAGGGATCGAAGGGGTCGAAAAGAGCTTTGATCGCTGGCTGACTGGCCAACCGGGCGAAAGAACCGTACGTAAAGACCGCTATGGCCGAGTGATCGAGGATATCTCCTCGGTAGACAGCCAGGCGGCGCACAATCTGGCGCTGAGCATCGATGAGCGCCTGCAGGCGCTGGTTTATCGTGAACTGAACAACGCCGTCGCCTTCAACAAGGCGGAGTCTGGTACCGCAGTGCTGGTGGATGTGAACACCGGCGAAGTGTTGGCGATGGCCAACAGCCCATCGTACAACCCGAACAATATGGCCGATACGCCGAAAGACACCATGCGTAACCGTGCCATCACCGATATTTTTGAACCTGGTTCTACCGTGAAACCGATGGTGGTAATGACGGCGTTGCAGCGCGGCGTAGTGAAAGAAAATAGCGTGCTCAATACCATTCCTTACCGCATTAACGGCCATGAAATCAAAGATGTGGCGCGTTATTCGGAACTGACCATGACCGGGATCTTGCAGAAGTCGAGTAACGTCGGTGTTTCAAAGCTGGCGTTAGCGATGCCGTCCTCAGCGTTAGTAGATACTTACTCACGTTTTGGGCTGGGAAAAGCGACCAATTTGGGGCTGGTCGGAGAAAGCAGTGGCTTATACCCAAAAAAACAACGGTGGTCTGACATAGAGAGGGCCACCTTCTCTTTCGGCTATGGGCTAATGGTAACCCCGTTACAGTTAGCGCGAGTCTATGCCACGATCGGCAGCCTGGGCGTTTATCGCCCGCTGTCGATCACCAGGGTTGACCCTCCGGTTGCCGGTGAACGTGTCTTCCCTGAGGCTACCGTGCGTACGGTAGTGCACATGATGGAAAGCGTTGCCTTGCCGGGCGGTGGTGGGGTGAAAGCCGCTATCAAGGGTTATCGTATCGCCATTAAAACCGGTACCGCCAAAAAGGTCGGGCCGGATGGTAAATACGTCAACCGATATATCGCTTATACCGCGGGGGTGGCACCAGCTAGCCAGCCTCGTTTTGCTCTGGTGGTGGTCATCAACGATCCACAGGGTGGGAAATACTACGGTGGTGCGATTTCCGCACCGGTGTTTGGTGCCATCATGGGGGGCGCGCTGCGGATAATGAACGTTCAGCCAGATGCGTTGCCCACCGGTGACAAAAGCGAATTAGTGATTAATAACAAAGAGGGTTAAGGTGGCCGATCGTAATTTGCGCGATTTACTCGCTCCGTGGGTGCCAACGGCACCCGAGCGCGCGCTGCGGGAAATGATATTAGACAGCCGTATTGCGGCTGCCGGGGATCTGTTTGTCGCCGTAGTTGGCCATCAAACGGATGGACGCCGCTATATTCCGCAAGCCATCGCCCAAGGGGTTGCCGCCGTTATCGCTGAAGCGGAAGGCGAAGCTGAAGACGGTAAAATTTGCGAAATGCACGGCGTGCCGGTGATTTACCTGAGCCAACTTGGCCAGCGCCTGTCCGCATTAGCCGGGCGTTTCTACCATCAGCCTGCCGAACGTCTTCGTCTGATTGGCGTGACCGGGACTAATGGCAAAACCACCACCACCCAACTGTTAGCCCAGTGGAGCCAACTGTTGGGTGAAACTGCCGCCGTGATGGGCACCGTGGGCAACGGTTTGTTAGACCAGGTTTGCCCAACGGAAAATACCACCGGTTCTGCCGTCGATGTGCAGCACGTGCTTAACGATCTGGCGCAGCAAGGGGCCACCTTGGCCGCGATGGAAGTCTCCTCTCACGGCCTGGTGCAACACCGCGTGGCGGCTTTACCCTTTGCCGCAGCCGTATTCACCAACCTGAGCCGCGATCACCTTGATTACCACGGTGATATGGCCAGTTACGAAGCGGCCAAATGGTCACTGTTTGCCAACCACGACGTTGGTCAGGCAATCATCAACGCCGACGATGAAGTCGGGCAGCGCTGGCTGGCAAAATTGCCGGATGCTGTGGCCGTCACCATGCAGAACAATTTACAGCCAGGCTGTCATGGCCGCTGGCTGAAAACCACCGCGGTGGATTATCACGATAACGGTGCCACCATCCACTTCAGCTCAAGCTGGGGCAACGGCGAGATCGAAAGCCGCCTGATGGGGGCCTTCAACGTCAGTAACCTGATCCTGGCATTGGCGACGCTGCTGTCACTCGGTTACCCGTTTGAGAAGCTGGTTAACACGGCCAATCAACTGCAGCCGGTCTGTGGCCGGATGGAAGTCTTCAATGCGCCAGGCAAGCCGACGGTGGTGGTGGATTATGCCCACACTCCGGATGCGCTGGAAAAAGCGCTGGAAGCCGCTCGCCTGCATTGCCAAGGGCAACTGTGGTGCGTGTTTGGCTGCGGTGGCGATCGTGATAGAGGTAAGCGCCCACTTATGGGTGGCATTGCCGAGCAGTTTGCCGACCGGGTGGTGGTCACGGATGATAATCCGCGCACCGAAGAACCGCAGACGATCATCAAGGATATTCTGGCCGGGCTGCTGGATGCCGGGCATGTGCAGGTGATCCACGGGCGCGCCGAAGCCGTGACCAGCGCCATCATGCAGGCTAAAGAGCAGGATGTGGTACTGGTGGCGGGTAAAGGCCACGAGGATTACCAACTGGTGGGCAACCGCCGTCTGGATTACTCCGATCGCACCACCGTCGCACGTTTGTTGGGGGTGTTGGCATGATCCCGGTCTCGCTTCAGACGCTGGCAGCGGTATTGAATGCCGAGCTGATCGGCACCGACTGCATCATTACCGAAGTGACGAGGGATACTCGTCAGGTCACTGCGGGTTGCCTGTTTGTGGCCCTGAAAGGCGAGCGTTTCGATGCTCACGACTTTGCCGCCGATGCTGTCGCCGCTGGCGCAGGTGCTTTGCTGGTAAGTAAGCGCTTATTGGTGGAGGCTCCGCAACTGGTGGTGAAAGATACCAGTCTGGCACTGGGGCAGTTTGCTGCCTGGGTACGTCAGCAGGTGCCAGCCAAAGTGGTGGCGCTGACCGGTTCATCGGGCAAGACCTCGGTGAAAGAGATGACCGCGGCCATTTTACGTGAATGTGGCGAAGTGCTGCATACCGCCGGGAATTACAATAACGAGATCGGCGTGCCGCTAACGCTGCTGCGTTTAGAGCCGCAGCATGATTTTGCGGTGGTGGAGCTGGGTGCCAACCATATCGGTGAGATTGCCTATACCACCGCCTTGGCGCAACCGCAGAGCGCGCTGGTGAATAATCTGGCCGCTGCCCATCTGGAAGGTTTTGGCTCACTGGCAGGCGTTGCGCAGGCCAAGGGCGAAATCTTTGCCGGTTTACCGGCGGATGGCGTTGCGATCCTCAACGCTGATAGCAACGACTGGCCGCATTGGCAGGCGCAGTTACAGGGCAAGACAGTCTGGCGTTTTTCTCCCCAGGCTGCGGAATCAGTGGATTTCTTTGCCAGCGATATCCAGGTGAAAGGGAGCGTGACTCACTTCACCCTGCACAGCCCGTTTGGCACGGTGGCGATTGAGTTGCCATTGCCGGGCCGCCATAACGTGGCCAATGCGTTGGCAGCAGCAGCACTGGCGATGTCGGTTGGCGCTACGCTGGCCGCCGTGAGTGCAGGCTTGCAACAGCTTCAGGCAGTGCCAGGGCGTTTGTTCCCGATCGCCTTGGCGCAAGGCAAGCTGTTGCTCGATGACAGCTATAACGCCAACGTCGGCTCCATGACGGCAGCAGCGCAGGTGCTGGCAGAAATGCCGGGTTATCGCGTGATGGTCGTTGGCGATATGGCCGAATTGGGCGCCGAGGCCGAAGAGTGTCATCGTCAGGTGGGTGAGGCTGCCCGTCTGGCCGGTATTGATAAAGTCATCAGCGTGGGTGGGCTGAGCCAGGTCTTGAGCTCCGCCGCCGGTAACGGTGAACATTATCAGGATAAAACAGCAGTGACCGCGCGCGTAGCGGAACTACTCTCAGCACATGCGGTAATTACCGTGTTAATCAAAGGGTCACGTAGTGCCGCAATGGAGCAGGTAGTACGCGCGTTACAGGAGAAAGCACCATGTTAGTTTGGCTGGCCGAACATTTGGTCAAATATTACTCAGGCTTCAACGTCTTTTCCTATCTGACGTTCCGGGCCATTGTCAGCCTGCTGACCGCGCTGTTCCTTTCCCTGTGGATGGGGCCGAAGGTGATCAAACGCCTGCAGGAAATGTCCTTTGGTCAGGTAGTGCGTAATGACGGGCCAGAATCGCACTTTAGCAAGCGCGGCACGCCGACCATGGGCGGCATCATGATCCTGACCTCCATCACCATTTCGGTGCTGATGTGGGCCTATCCGTCCAACCCTTACGTGTGGTGCGTGCTGTTTGTACTGGTGGGTTACGGCATCGTCGGCTTTGTCGATGACTATCGCAAAGTGGTGCGCAAAGATACTCGGGGGTTGATCGCACGCTGGAAATATTTCTGGCAATCGGTGATTGCTCTGGTTGTGGCCTTTGCCATGTATGCCGTAGGAAAAGACACGCCAGCCACCGAGCTGGTTGTGCCGTTCTTTAAGGACATCATGCCGCAGTTGGGCTTGCTGTACGTGGCGTTGGCATACTTCGTGATTGTTGGCACCAGCAACGCGGTCAACCTGACCGATGGGCTGGATGGCCTGGCAATCATGCCAACCGTGTTTGTGGCGGCGGGTTTCGCGCTGGTGGCCTGGGCGACTGGTAACATGAACTTCGCCAACTACCTGCATATTCCGTATCTGCGTCATGCCGGTGAGTTGGTCATCGTTTGCACCGCGATTGTCGGGGCCGGTTTAGGTTTCTTGTGGTTTAACACCTACCCGGCTCAGGTGTTTATGGGCGATGTGGGTTCACTGGCACTGGGCGGCGCGTTGGGCACCATCGCCGTGCTGCTGCGCCAGGAGTTCTTGTTGCTGATCATGGGCGGCGTGTTCGTGGTTGAAACGCTGTCGGTGATCCTGCAGGTGGGATCGTTCAAGCTGCGCGGGCAACGTATTTTCCGCATGGCGCCGATCCACCATCACTATGAATTGAAAGGCTGGCCAGAACCACGGGTGATCGTGCGCTTCTGGATTATTTCGCTGATGCTGGTGCTGATTGGCCTGGCGACGCTGAAGGTGCGCTGATTATGGTGGATTATCAGGGTAAAAAAGTGGTCATCATCGGGTTGGGCCTTACCGGCCTTTCCTGCGTTGATTTCTTTATGACCCGTGGCGTGACGCCGCGGGTTATGGATACCCGTATTTCGCCGCCGGGCCTGGATCAACTGCCCGAGAGCGTTGAACGTCATCTGGGTTCTCTGAACCAGGAATGGTTACTGTCTGCGGATTTGATTGTGGCTAGCCCAGGAATGGCATTAGCGACTCCGGCTTTGAGCGCTGCCGCCGATGCCGGGGTTGAGATCGTCGGTGACGTTGAGCTGTTCTGCCGTGAAGCCCAGGCGCCAATCGTGGCGATCACCGGTTCCAACGGCAAGAGCACCGTCACCACGCTGGTGGGCGAAATGGCCAAGGCCGCCGGTTGGGCCGTGGGCGTTGGGGGCAATATCGGCCTGCCAGCGCTGAGCCTGCTGCGCCAGGAGTGCCAGCTGTACGTGCTGGAGCTGTCGAGCTTCCAATTGGAAACCACTCACAGCCTGCATGCCGCCGCGGCCACCATTTTGAACGTGACCGAAGATCATATGGATCGCTATCCATTTGGCTTGCAGCAATACCGTGCCGCCAAATTGCGCGTCTATGAAAATGCCCAAGTCTGCGTAGTGAATGCGGACGACGCGCTGACCATGCCGGTGCGCGGTGCCGATGAGCGCTGCGTCAGCTTTGGTGCCGACGTGGGGGACTACCATCTCACCCGCCAGCAGGGTGAAATCTGGCTGCGGGTGAACGGTGAGAAAGTCCTCAACACCAGCGAGATGAAGCTCACCGGTCGCCATAACTTTACCAATGCGTTGGCCGCCCTGGCCCTGGCAGATGCAGTCAAGCTGCCGCGTGCGTCCAGCCTGAAAGCGCTGACGACTTTTACCGGCCTGGAGCACCGTTTCCAACTGGTGTGGGAACACAACGGCGTGCGCTGGATTAACGATTCCAAAGCCACCAACGTCGGCAGCACCGAGGCGGCGCTGAACGGCCTGCAGGTTAAGGGCACGCTGCATCTGCTGTTGGGCGGTGATGGCAAGTCTGCGGACTTCTCGCCGCTGGCGCGCTATCTGCAAGGTGACAACGTTCGCTTGTACTGCTTTGGCCGCGATGGCGCACAGCTGGCACAGCTGCGTCCGGAAGTCGCCACGCAGACAGAAACGATGGAGCAGGCGATGCAGGCCATTGCCCGCCAGGTGACATCAGGCGATATGGTGCTGTTGTCACCGGCCTGCGCCAGCCTGGATCAGTTCCGTAATTTTGAAGTGCGTGGCAACGAGTTTGCCCGTCTGGCACAGGAGTTGGGCGGATGAGACTCCGGGTGCCGACGTTCGGCCTGACCAACAAGCTGAAAGACTGGGTGATGGGATCGCGTGAAAGCGATACGAGCAGCATGGTGCTGTATGACCGTACCCTGCTGTGGCTGACCTTCGGTCTGGCGATTGTTGGTTTCGTGATGGTGACGTCGGCCTCGATGCCTATCGGCCAGCGCCTGGCAGAGGATCCGTTCCTGTTTGCCAAGCGTGATGCACTTTACCTTGGTCTGGCATTCGGCCTGTCGCTGGTGACACTGCGTATCCCGATGGCCGTTTGGCAGCGCTATAGCAACGTTATGCTGCTGTTATCGATAGTCTTGTTACTGGTGGTGCTGGTGGTTGGCAGCTCGGTAAACGGGGCTTCACGCTGGATTTCTCTGGGCCCGTTGCGTATCCAGCCCGCTGAGTTATCCAAGCTGTCGCTGTTTTGCTACCTGGCAAGCTATCTGGTGCGCAAGGTGGAGGAAGTCCGCAGCAACTTCTGGGGCTTCTGTAAGCCAATGGGCGTGATGGTGGTGCTGGCGGTGCTGCTGCTGGCCCAGCCGGATTTGGGGACGGTGGTGGTGCTGTTTATCACCACGCTGGCGATGCTGTTCCTGGCCGGGGCAAAGATGTGGCAGTTCCTGGCGATCATCGGATCGGGCGTGTTTGCCGTGGGGCTGCTTATCATCGCAGAACCTTACCGTATGCGCCGCGTGACTTCGTTCTGGAACCCATGGGCCGATCCGTTTGGCAGTGGTTACCAGCTAACCCAGTCGCTGATGGCGTTTGGCCGCGGCGAGTTCTGGGGGCAAGGGCTGGGCAACTCGGTACAGAAACTCGAGTATTTACCCGAGGCGCATACCGACTTTATCTTCTCCATTTTGGGCGAAGAACTGGGCTATATCGGTGTGGTTTTCGCCCTGTTAATGGTATTCTTCGTCGCTTTTCGCGCCATGTCGATCGGCCGCAGGGCGTTGGAGATAGACCAGCGATTTTCCGGTTTTCTGGCGTGTTCGATCGGTGTCTGGTTCAGTTTCCAGGCATTGGTGAACGTCGGTGCGGCAGCGGGGATGTTGCCAACCAAAGGCTTGACCTTGCCACTGATAAGTTACGGTGGCTCGAGCCTGATCATTATGTCGACGGCGATCGTGCTGTTGCTGCGAATTGATTATGAAACGCGCCTGACCAAAGCGCAGGCGTTTGTGAAGAGGTAGCGGATGAGCGGTAAAGCTAAGCGTTTAATGGTGATGGCAGGCGGTACCGGCGGGCACGTGTTTCCGGGGCTGGCGGTCGCGCATCATCTGATGGCGCAGGGCTGGCAGGTTCGCTGGCTCGGCACCGCAGACCGAATGGAAGCCGATCTGGTGCCAAAGCACGGGATCGAGATTGATTTTATCCGTATCTCCGGGCTGCGTGGCAAAGGCCTAAAAGCTCAGTTGACTGCACCGCTGCGTATCTGGCAGGCGGTGCGTCAGGCGAAAGCGATTATGCGCAGCTATCAGCCGGACGTGGTGCTGGGGATGGGCGGTTACGTTTCCGGCCCTGGCGGTTTGGCCGCCTGGCAGTGTGGTATCCCGGTGGTGCTGCATGAGCAGAACGGCATTGCGGGCCTGACCAACCGCTGGCTTTCCAGGATCGCCAAGAAAGTATTGCAGGCGTTTCCTGGTGCGTTTCCGAATGCGGACGTCGTGGGTAACCCGGTGCGTACCGATGTGTTGGCGCTGCCGTTACCTGCCGAGCGGCTGAATGGGCGTGAAGGGCCAATCCGCGTGCTGATTATCGGCGGTAGCCAAGGTGCACGCGTGCTGAATCAGACAGTTCCTGAAGTCGCCGCGCTGCTGGGCGATAGAATAGTCCTCTGGCATCAGGTAGGTAAGGGCGCATTGCCAACGGTACTGCAAGACTACGAGAGGGTAGGGCAGACCGGGCACAAGGTGACCGAATTTATTGATGATATGGCAGAGGCCTACGCTTGGGCGGACGTGGTGGTGTGCCGTTCTGGCGCGCTGACCGTCAGCGAAGTGGCGGCGGCGGGATTACCGGCCATTTTTGTGCCGTTCCAGCACAAAGATCGCCAGCAATACTGGAACGCGCGTCCTCTGGAAGAGGCCGGTGCGGCTAAGATTATCGAACAGCCGCAGTTTACTGCCGATGTCGTGGCGGAACTGCTGGCAAGCTGGGATCGCCCAACGCTGTTGACGATGGCCGAAAAGGCCCGCGCGGTAGCGATCCCGGATGCAACAGAACGCGTGGCGGCAGAAATTATTCGTGCAGCCCTGTAAGGCCGTAGGGGTTACCCCTGTTGAGCTAAATCGAACCTGATAGATAGAGAAGTGATGAATACACAACAATTGGCGAAACTACGTACTTTCGTGCCCGAGATGCGACGCGTCCGGCACATCCACTTTGTTGGCATCGGTGGTGCCGGCATGGGTGGTATCGCCGAGGTGTTGGCCAACGAGGGTTATCAGATCAGCGGTTCCGACCTGGCGCCGAACCCGGTCACCCTGCAGTTGAGCGAGCTTGGGGCAACGATTTACTTCCATCACCGCCCGGAAAACGTGCTGGATGCCAGCGTGGTAGTGGTTTCGACCGCTATCCCGGCAGACAACCCGGAGATCGTCGCAGCCCGTGAGGCGCGCATTCCGGTGATCCAGCGGGCAGAAATGCTGGCCGAGCTGATGCGCTATCGCCATGGCATTGCCATCGCCGGTACGCACGGCAAAACTACCACCACGGCAATGGTGTCCAGTATTTACGCCGAAGCCGGTCTTGACCCAACGTTTGTTAACGGTGGGCTGGTGAAGGCGGCGGGTACCCACGCGCGTTTGGGTTCTAGCCGTTACCTGATTGCGGAAGCGGATGAGAGCGATGCGTCGTTCCTGCATTTGCAACCGATGGTGGCGATTGTCACCAACATCGAAGCCGACCATATGGATACCTACCATGGCGACTTCGAGAATTTGAAGCAGACGTTTATCACCTTCCTGCACAACCTGCCGTTCTATGGTCGTGCGATAATGTGCATTGACGATCCGGTCGTGCGTGAGTTGTTGCCGCGCGTGGGTCGCCATATCACCACCTACGGCTTTAGCGAGGATGCGGATGTGCGCATCGAGAGCTATAGCCAGATCGGGCCGCAGGGGCACTTTACCCTGAGCCGTCAGGATAAGCCGTTGATGACGGTGACCCTGAATGCACCGGGCCGCCATAACGCCTTGAACGCGGCGGCGGCGGTTGCCGTGGCGACGGAAGAAGGCATTGCCGACGAAGCCATTCTGCGTGCGTTGGCCGGTTTCCAGGGAACGGGGCGTCGCTTCGATTTCCTGGGGGAATTCCCACTGGCAGCGGTGAACGAAAAACAGGGTAGCGCCATGTTGGTGGACGATTATGGCCACCACCCAACGGAAGTGGATGCGACCATCAAGGCCGCGCGTGCCGGTTGGCCAACCAAGCGGGTGGTGATGATCTTCCAGCCGCACCGCTACACCCGTACTCGCGATCTGTATGACGATTTCGCCAACGTGTTATCGCAGGTTGATGTGTTGCTGATGCTGGATGTCTATCCGGCGGGTGAAGCTCCGATCCCTGGTGCTGATAGCCGTAGCCTGTGCCGTACCATTCGCAATCGCGGCAAACTGGATCCGATCCTGGTGTCCGATGCGGATACCGTGCCAACGCTGTTGGCGCAGCTGTTGCAAGGAGACGACCTGGTGCTGGTGCAAGGGGCTGGCAATGTCGGTAAAATCGCGCGCCGGCTGGCTGAACTAAAACTGCAACCACAGATCAAAGAGGAGGATCATCATGGCTGATAAAGTCGCCGTATTGCTGGGTGGTACCTCCGCAGAACGTGAAGTTTCACTGCAATCTGGCGCGGCCGTGCTGGCCGGGTTGCGAGAAGCGGGTATTGATGCGCATGGTATCGACACCCGTGACTTCCCTGTCACCGAGTTGAAAGCGCAGGGGTTCACCAAAGTGTTCATCGCGCTGCACGGGCGTGGCGGTGAAGATGGTACATTGCAAGGCCTGCTGGAGTTTTTGCAGTTGCCTTATACCGGCAGCGGCGTGATGGCCTCGGCGCTGACCATGGATAAATGGCGCAGCAAAATGGTGTGGCAGTCGATGGGGCTGCCGGTGGCACCTTACGTGGCGCTGAGCCGCCGTCAGTATCTGGGCGACGATCGGCAAAGCCAACTGGCTGCCATTGAAGCTTTGGGATTGCCGCTGATTGTGAAGCCAAGCCGCGAAGGTTCCAGCGTGGGCATGAGCAAAGTGGCCGAACGCGCAGCCCTGGAAGGGGCGTTGGAAGAAGCTTTCCGTCATGATGAGGATGTGCTGGTAGAGAAATGGCTCAGCGGTCCGGAATACACCGTGGCGATCCTGGGCGATAAGGTGCTGCCTTCCATCCGTATTCAGCCCGCTGGCGTGTTTTACGATTACAAGGCCAAATATATTTCCGACGATACGCAGTATTTTTGCCCGAGCGGCCTGGATGCACAGCAGGAAGCCGCTATGGCTGCGCTGGCACTGCGCGCTTACCGTGGGCTGGATTGCAGCGGCTGGGGGCGTGTTGATGTCATGCAAGACAGCGATGGCAGCTTCTACCTGCTGGAGGCGAATACCTCGCCGGGCATGACCAGCCACAGCCTGGTCCCGATGGCGGCCCGGCAGTCCGGATTAACTTTCTCGCAGTTGGTTGCGGGAATTCTGGCGTTGGCTGACTGAGATGTCGCAAGCGGCTCTGAATGCACGCGATCGCGAGGCGGATAACGGCCCACGCCGCAGCAATGGCACCCAGCTGGCAGGGATAATTTTTCTGCTGATGGTGTTAGGCACCATCCTGTGGTGCGGCTGGGTAGTGGTAGGTTGGATGCAAGATGCCAGCCGTCTGCCGCTCTCAAGGCTGGTATTGACCGGTGAACGCCATTTCACCACTAACGACGATGTTCGCCAGGCGATCTTGGCTTTGGGAGCACCGGGCACCTTTATGACGCAGGATGTGGACATCATCCAGCAGCAGATCGAGCGTCTGCCGTGGGTCAAGCAGGCCAGCGTACGTAAACAGTGGCCGGATGAGCTGAAAATCCACCTGGTGGAGTATGTCCCGGTGGCGCATTGGAATGATTTGCACATGGTTGATGCCGAGGGCAAGTCGTTCAGCATTCCGGCGCAGCGTTTGGGCAATCAGAAATTACCGTTGCTCTATGGTCCGGAAGGCAGCGAACAGGATGTTCTGGAAGGTTACCGCGCGATGAACGGCGTGCTGGCAGCCAGCAAGTATCAGCTTAAGATGGCGTCCATGACGGCCCGCCATTCGTGGCAGTTGGCTTTGGATAACGATGTTCGGCTGGAACTGGGACGTGACGATCGCATGGGCCGCTTGCAACGCTTCATCGGGCTTTATCCGGTGCTGTTGCAGCAGGCGCAGGCGGAAAACAAGCGCGTCAGCTATGTCGATTTACGCTATGACTCCGGTGCCTCAGTCGGCTGGGCTCCGGCGTTTATCGACCCGCAGGCAGCCATGGGCGATCGACCAAACAGTAATCAGCAACAGAATCAGGCACAGGCAAAACAACAATGATCAAGTCGACGGACAGAAAACTGGTAGTTGGACTGGAGATCGGTACCGCAAAAGTCTCCGCATTGGTGGGGGAAGTTTTGCCCGATGGCATGGTCAACATTATCGGGGTGGGCAGTTGCCCGTCTCGCGGTATGGATAAGGGTGGCGTTAACGATCTGGAGTCGGTAGTCAAGTGCGTACAACGCGCTATCGACCAGGCCGAACTGATGGCGGATTGTCAGATTTCTTCGGTTTACCTGGCCTTGTCGGGTAAGCATATCAGCTGTCAGAACGAGATCGGGATGGTGCCGATCTCCGAAGAGGAAGTGACGCAGGAAGACGTGGAGAACGTGGTGCATACCGCCAAGTCGGTGCGTGTGCGCGACGAACACCGCATCCTGCACGTTATCCCTCAGGAATACGCCATCGACTATCAGGAAGGCATCAAAAACCCGGTTGGGTTATCCGGCGTGCGTATGCAGGCCAAGGTGCACCTGATCACCTGCCATAACGATATGGCCAAGAACATTGTCAAAGCAGTGGAACGTTGTGGTCTGAAAGTGGACCAACTGATTTTCGCCGGTCTGGCCGCCAGCTATGCGGTGCTGACCGAAGATGAGCGCGAGCTCGGCGTCTGTGTGGTAGATATCGGCGGGGGCACCATGGATATGGCGGTGTATACCGGCGGTGCTCTGCGCCACACCAAAGTGATCCCTTACGCCGGGAACGTGGTCACCAGCGATATCGCCTACGCCTTCGGCACACCGCCGACCGACGCGGAAGCGATTAAAGTTCGACACGGTTGTGCACTTGGGTCGATTGTTAGCAAGGATGAAAGTGTTGAGGTTCCTAGCGTGGGGGGAAGGCCTCCTCGGAGTCTGCAAAGACAGACATTGGCTGAAGTGATTGAGCCGCGCTATACCGAACTGTTGAATCTGGTTAACGATGAAATATTGCAATTGCAGGAGCAACTGCGTCAGCAAGGGGTGAAGCATCATCTGGCAGCGGGTATTGTGCTGACCGGCGGTGCCGCCCAGATTGATGGCCTGGCAGCCTGTGCGCAACGGGTATTCCATACCCAGGTACGCATCGGCCAACCCTTGAACATCACGGGTCTGACGGATTACGCGCAAGAGCCTTACTATTCTACAGCGGTCGGGCTACTGCACTATGGAAAAGAGTCTCACCTGAGCGGTGAGGCAGAAGTAGAAAAACGCGCCTCGGTGGGCAATTGGTTTAAACGCATCAATAGCTGGCTGAGAAAAGAGTTTTAATGTTTAGACAAAGAGATCATGCGGAAGTAATTTTATGATCTCGCAGCGACAGGCACAAAACGGAGAGAAACTATGTTTGAACCAATGGAACTAACCAATGACGCGGTGATTAAAGTCATCGGCGTCGGCGGTGGCGGTGGCAATGCCGTTGAACACATGGTGCGCGAGCGCATCGAAGGTGTTGAATTCTTCGCCGTTAATACAGACGCTCAGGCACTGCGTAAAACGGCAGTTGGCCAAACCATCCAGATTGGTAGCGGTATTACCAAAGGTCTGGGTGCAGGCGCGAACCCGGAAGTGGGTCGTAATTCAGCGGAAGAAGACCGTGAAGCCCTGCGCGCCGCCCTGGAAGGTGCAGACATGGTCTTCATCGCGGCCGGCATGGGTGGCGGTACCGGTACCGGTGCTGCGCCAGTGGTGGCAGAAGTCGCAAAAGATCTGGGTATTCTGACCGTGGCCGTGGTGACCAAGCCTTTCAACTTTGAAGGCAAGAAGCGCATGGCATTCGCGGAGCAGGGTATCGCCGAGCTGTCCAAGCACGTGGACTCGCTGATCACCATCCCGAACGACAAGTTGCTGAAAGTTCTGGGCCGTGGCATCTCTCTGCTGGACGCGTTCGGCGCGGCCAACGACGTGCTGAAAGGCGCGGTGCAGGGTATTGCCGAACTGATCACCCGTCCGGGCCTGATGAACGTCGACTTTGCTGACGTGCGCACCGTGATGTCCGAAATGGGCTACGCGATGATGGGCTCTGGCGTTGCCTGTGGCGAAGACCGTGCCGAAGAAGCGGCGGAAATGGCGATCTCCAGCCCACTGCTGGAAGATATCGACCTGTCCGGCGCCCGTGGCGTGCTGGTCAACATCACCGCTGGCTTCGACCTGCGTCTGGATGAGTTCGAAACCGTGGGTAACACCATCCGTGCTTTCGCTTCCGACAATGCGACCGTGGTAATTGGTACCTCGCTGGATCCGGAAATGAACGACGAACTGCGCGTGACCGTAGTTGCGACCGGTATCGGTATGGACAAACGTCCTGAAATCACTCTGGTAACCAATAAACAGGCCAGCCAGCCAGTGATGGATCACCGTTACCAGCAGCATGGTATGTCACCGCTGCAGCAGGAAGTGAAACCTGCCGCCAAGGTGGTGAACGATCAGAGCGCGCAACCAAACAAAGAGCCTGATTATCTGGATATTCCGGCCTTCCTGCGCAAGCAGGCAGATTAGGAATAAGCTGATAATTTGGAATCTCCGCTCTTTGTGCTAAACTGTCCCGCCGGCCTTGCTGTATGCTGGGCTGGTTGGATTGATAACATTGCGAGATAAAACGATGATCAAACAAAGGACATTAAAACGTATTGTTCAGGCGACTGGTGTCGGTTTACATACCGGCAAGAAAGTCACGCTGACAATGCGCCCAGCGTCGGCTAATACCGGGGTCATCTATCGTCGCACTGACTTGAATCCACCGGTTGATTTCCCGGCTGATGCAAAATCCGTGCGTGATACCATGCTCTGTACTTGCCTGGTGAATGAGTCAGACGTGCGTATTTCCACCGTTGAGCATCTTAATGCTGCGTTGGCGGGCTTGGGTATCGACAACATCATTATTGAAGTTGACGCTGCCGAAATCCCGATCATGGACGGTAGTGCCAGCCCGTTTGTCTATCTGTTGCTGGATGCCGGCATCGAAGAGCTGAACTCGGCGAAGAAATTCCTGCGTCTGAAAGACACCGTACGCGTTGAAGATGGCGACAAGTGGGCAGAGCTGTCCCCGCATAACGGGTTCCGCCTGGACTTCACCATCGACTTCAACCACCCGGCGATTGATGCCAGTACCCAACGCTATCGTCTGGATTTCTCAGCCGATTCGTTCGTACGCCAAATCAGCCGTGCGCGTACCTTCGGTTTCATGCGTGATATCGAGTATCTGCAGTCCCGTGGCCTGGCCCTGGGCGGCAGCTTCGATTGCGCGATTGTGGTGGATGACTATCGTGTCCTCAACGAAGACGGCCTGCGCTTCGAAGACGAATTCGTACGCCACAAAATGCTGGATGCCATCGGCGATCTGTTCATGTGCGGCCATAACATCATTGGCGCGTTCACCGCGTACAAATCAGGCCATGCGCTGAACAACAAGCTGCTGCAAGCCGTGCTGGCGAAACAGGAAGCTTGGGAATTCGTGACATTCCAGGATGAAGCCGAAATGCCGTTGGCATTCAAGGCTCCGTCAACCGTACTGGCCTAAGCTGCCAAGACGTCAATTACTTATCACGACCGGTCTCGTTGGCTCTCTCTCCTGCCAACGCGGCCAGTCGTTCTAATATCTTGCGTAATTTTTCTGGGCTCTGCGCCGCCAATCCCCGTAATGCATCCGCACTTTCCAGGCTCAAATGACGCATAGGCACCTCTGCTTGCTGGCCATTTTCCGTGCTTTTGCCGTGGTTTTGTACCTGGCTGCTGCCTTTTGCCATCAACGAGGGATTAATCCTGATGTCGATTGAAGACAAAGATGGTAGAATTTGCGCTCGTAGTGCGGATAGCAGGCTGGGTTGTTCATAGCGTAAGCGCATCATCCAACTGGCATTGGCGGTTTCCAGCACTAAAATACCCTGTCTGAAGTTGGCGACACGGCACCAAGGGTGCAATTGAGCGGGCAATAACCCCTTCACGGCACGATTGAGTTTCAGTAGCGCGGTAGCGCGTTGCTGAACGTTATGCAGCGGTCCTTTCTCTGTTGCAGACGCGTCGTCAAACAGGATATCTAATAATTGTGGACGGCTATCGCGCATAATGGGCTCCGGCGGATAATAAACACGTGATCGGTATTCTAAATCGTTGGCGACAATTTGGCAGACGTTATTTCTGGCCTCATCTCCTGTTGGGGATGGTAGCGGCTACGCTTGGCGTACCGCAAAATCTGTCCGGCACCGTCGATCAAAGCGCATTACCGAGCACCTCGTCCAGTCTTAACCGGCAAAATTCCGCCAGTCATGCCTTCAACAGCCTGGCGTTACTGCAAGAAGTGCATCGTCGCCCAACGTTTAACGTTGATTACTGGCACCAGCATGCGCTTCGAACCGTCATTCGTCACCTCTCTTTTGCTCTGGCACCTCAGGCCGTCTATGCCCGCGTGCAGGAAGCGGAGGCCGTTGCGGTTGAACCTCCATTACAGGTGGCTCAGCTTGCCCTGCTCTCCACGCTCAATGCGCTACTGACGCACGAGCCAAAACCACCCACTATCATTCGTGATACCCATCACCCCATCGTTCCTTCTTTGGCGCAGCATCAGGCCGGGCTGTGGCTCGCTCAGGTGCAAGGTATTCGCGCCGGGCCTGTAGCCCTCGGCTAATCTTTGCCCTCAGGGCAGCAAAAAACAAACAACACAACAGCTTGTTGACGGCCATTATGGTGTCGTCGCGTAAGAGATATAAAGAATCATGTTAATCAAACTATTGACCAAAGTTTTTGGTAGCAGCAACGATCGTACCCTGCGCCGTATGCGCAAAGCGGTTGAGATGATCAACCGTATGGAACCAGACATGGAAAAACTGTCTGATAGCGAACTGCAGGCCAAGACCGATGAGTTCCGCGCGCGTCTGAAAAAGGGCGAAGTGCTGGAAAGCCTGATCCCGGAAGCCTTCGCCGTAGTGCGTGAGGCCAGTAAACGAGTCTTCGGCATGCGTCACTTCGACGTGCAGCTGCTGGGCGGGATGGTGCTCAACGACCGCTGTATCGCCGAGATGCGTACCGGTGAAGGTAAAACCCTGACCGCAACCCTGCCTGCCTATCTGAACGCCCTGAGCGGCCGTGGCGTGCACGTGGTTACCGTCAACGACTACCTGGCCCAGCGTGACGCCGAAAACAACCGTCCGCTGTTCGAGTTCCTGGGGTTGAGCGTGGGTATCAACCTGCCTGGCATGCCTGCTCCGGCCAAGCGTGAAGCCTATGCCG
The DNA here is from genome assembly GCF_055790865.1 of Serratia sp. K1WW1. NCBI lineage: Bacteria > Pseudomonadati > Pseudomonadota > Gammaproteobacteria > Enterobacterales > Yersiniaceae > Serratia > Serratia sp. K1WW1. The sequence continues at coordinate 5,042,286 of NZ_CM147697.1, read as the reverse complement.
CCGATATTACTTACGGTACCAACAACGAATACGGCTTTGACTACCTGCGTGACAACATGGCGTTCAGCCCGGAAGAGCGCGTACAGCGTAAGCTGCACTATGCGCTGGTGGATGAGGTTGACTCCATCCTGATCGACGAAGCGCGTACGCCGCTGATCATCTCCGGCCCGGCCGAAGACAGCTCAGAAATGTATAAGCGTGTTAACAAGCTGATCCCACAGCTGATCCGTCAGGAAAAAGAAGACTCCGATACCTTCCAGGGTGAAGGGCACTTCTCGGTCGATGAAAAAGCGCGCCAGGTTCACCTGACCGAACGCGGCCTGATCATGATCGAAGAGATGCTGATGGAAGCGGGCATCATGGATGAAGGCGAATCGCTGTATTCACCAACTAACATTATGCTGATGCACCACGTCACCGCCGCGCTGCGTGCCCACGTGCTGTTCACCCGTGACGTTGACTATATCGTTAAAGACGGTGAAGTCATTATCGTTGACGAACACACTGGCCGTACCATGCAGGGCCGCCGCTGGTCCGATGGTCTGCACCAGGCGGTAGAAGCCAAAGAAGGCGTAGAAATTCAGAACGAAAACCAGACGCTGGCTTCGATCACCTTCCAGAACTACTTCCGTCTCTATGAGAAGCTGGCCGGTATGACGGGTACAGCGGACACTGAAGCCTTCGAATTTAGCTCTATCTACAAGCTCGATACCATCGTGGTGCCGACCAACCGCCCAATGATCCGTAAAGATATGCCGGATCTGGTCTACATGACCGAAAAAGAGAAGATCGCGGCGATCATCGAAGATATCCGTGAGCGTACTGCCAACGGCCAGCCAGTGCTGGTGGGGACCATCTCGATCGAGAAATCCGAAGTGGTTTCCCGTGAGCTGACCAAAGCAGGGATCGAACACAAGGTTCTGAACGCCAAATTCCACGCCATGGAAGCGGATATTGTGGCCAATGCGGGTCAAACTGCTGCGGTAACCATCGCCACCAACATGGCCGGCCGTGGTACCGATATCGTGTTGGGCGGCAGCTGGCAGAGCGAACTCTCCCATCTGGAAGATCCGACTGAAGAGCAGATTGCTGAAATCAAAGCGGCCTGGAAAATTCGTCACGACGCCGTACTGGCCGCCGGTGGCTTGCACATTATCGGTACCGAACGTCACGAATCACGCCGTATCGACAACCAGCTGCGTGGCCGTTCCGGCCGTCAGGGTGATGCCGGTTCTTCCCGCTTCTACCTGTCAATGGAAGATGCGCTGATGCGTATTTTCGCCTCGGATCGCGTTTCTGGCATGATGCGTAAGCTGGGTATGAAGGATGGCGAAGCCATCGAGCACCCGTGGGTCACCAAAGCCATTGCCAACGCGCAACGCAAGGTGGAAAGCCGTAACTTCGATATTCGTAAGCAACTGCTGGAATATGATGATGTGGCTAACGACCAGCGCCGTGCGATCTACAGCCAGCGTAACGAATTGCTCGACGTGTCCGACGTGAGCGAAACCATCAACAGTATCCGTGAAGACGTGTTCAAAACCACCATCGACAGCTACATTCCGCCGCAGTCGCTGGAAGAGATGTGGGATGTGAAAGGGCTGGAAGAACGTCTGAAAAACGACTTCGATCTGGATATGCCAATCGCCGAGTGGCTGGATAAAGAGCCTGAACTGCACGAAGAAACGCTGCGTGAGCGCATCATGGCGAAGGCGAAGGAAGATTACCTGCGCAAAGAAGAGGTTGTTGGCGCCGAAATGATGCGCAACTTCGAAAAAGGCGTGATGCTGCAGACGCTGGATTCCCTGTGGAAAGAGCACCTGGCGGCAATGGATTACCTGCGTCAGGGTATCCACCTGCGTGGCTATGCGCAAAAAGATCCGAAGCAGGAATACAAGCGTGAGTCCTTCAACATGTTTGCCACCATGCTGGAATCGCTGAAATATGAAGTGATCAGCGTGTTGAGCAAGGTTCAGGTACGCATGCCGGAAGAGGTTGAAGCTCTGGAGCTGCAACGCCGTGAAGAAGCCGAGCGTCTGGCACGCCAGCAACAACTGAGCCACCAGGAAGAAAATGCCCTGGCGGTCACCGATCCGAACGCGCCAGCTGTTGCCGAACGTAAAGTAGGGCGTAACGATCCTTGCCCATGCGGTTCCGGTAAGAAATACAAGCAGTGCCACGGCCGCCTGCAAAAGTAAGCCGGGTGCAGTGAACGGTTAACGGTAAGGGCTCAGCATGCTGAGCCCTTTTTTTAAGTAGTAACTTCTGGAGGATGCGATGAAGCACCTGAACATCGCCGTAGGGATTATCCGTAACCCACAGCAGGAAATCTTCATCACACGCCGCGCTGCGGATTCGCACATGGCTGGTTTTTGGGAATTCCCTGGCGGCAAGATTGAGCAGGGCGAAACGCCGGAGCAGGCATTAGGCCGCGAATTGCTGGAAGAAACCGGGATCCGCGCCAATCAGGCACGGTTACTGGAGGTGCTGGAACACCGCTTCACCGATCGGATTGTAACGCTGAATTTCTATCTGGTGGAGGATTGGGCGGGTGAACCCTATGGCCGTGAAGGCCAGCCGATGCGCTGGGTGAAACAGGCCGACCTGCGCGAGGAAGAGTTCCCCGAAGCCAACGTCAGTATCATCAAGCTGTTGGTGGCGCAGGCCAGTATCGCGTAGAGAGTTTAGGCCTGGCGGTGCCAGGCCAATAACGCCGCTTTAATGGTTGTTGCTATCCCGATCTTCACTCCAATCCTCACTTTCGTTCAGATCTTCGTTGCTCGGAATACGCTTCTCTTCATCGGCCCATTCACCGAGATCGATCAACTGGCAGCGCTTGCAGCAGAACGGGCGATACGGGCTGACTTCACCCCAAACCACGCCTTTTCCACAGGTTGGGCATTTTACTACGGTCATATTCATTCCTTTTCCCTCTGATAGTTAAAGGGGTAATTCAGTGTGTTAGCAGCACGCCAGCTCAAAGGTAAGACGCTCTGGCACTGTGCCGTTTTCGCTGTCTAGCGGCAGGAAACGGATGGCATAGCGCGTCTTGTGGCCGGAAATCTGCGGGTAAAGCTGGTAAGCCAGATTAATACGCAAGCGTAACAGATCGGCCCCTTCGGCGTTATCCTGGAAGAAGCCGTTGAGGCTGATCTGATTGCGAAACGGCCCGGCCTGGCGCACCAGATCCAACACGATGGTCAGGGCCTGATTCAAGGGTTCGAGGGTTTGCAACCACTCTGCCACGTCGGCATCACGCTCATTTTGTGCCACATGCATCCACATATGCAGCGTAGGCAAATCAAAGCTGCAACAGCCGCCAGGAATGCTCAGACGTTGGCGAACCAGGCTAATCAGCCGGTCTTCACGCAGCGCCTGGCCCATACGCGGGGCAGACATCAGCGCAGATGCACAGCCTTTTAGCTGGCTGCGTAGCTGATTGACCACCGAAATATCGACACCGGGCAATTCTGCCCACTGCAGTAATTTTTGCTGCTGGCGTTCCAGCTCTTTGAGCAGTTCGGTGCGTACTTCGCCACGTTCCAATACGTCCAGCAGGTCCGCAACGGTACGGAAAAAGGTCAGGGCGATAGCGGTTTCGCTCAGTGCTCTTTGGCCATGCAGTTGTTGTAATAAAAACTCGATCCGCAGCCAGGTGCGCATTTTTTCATTTAACGGGTGTTCAAAGAGAACGGTCGGGGAAGCGTCACTCATTCGGTGTGATCCTGTCGGGTCGCTGAGGTTGCCAGCTCAAGATAGTGTTGATGCAATGCGGCGACATGGGATTCAATTCCTTGTGCGCTACCGCTATTGTCAATTACGTCATCCGCCACGGCCAGACGTTGTTCGCGCGTGGCCTGTGCAGACAGAATATTCAGCGCCTGCTGACGGCTGATGCCGTCGCGGGCCATGGTTCTGGCTAATTGTGTTTCGCTGTCGACATCCACCACTAAAACGCGGTCGGCACGATCCTGCAGGCCGTTTTCTACCAGCAAGGGGACAACCCATAGTACGTAACAACTCTGGGCGTTGGCTAGTTGGCGTTGCGTTTCTCGCTGTATCTGCGGGTGCAGCAACTGGTTTAGCCAGCGCTTTTCGTCGGGATCGCTGAAGATCCGCTGACGCAAAGCCGCACGGTTGAGGGATCCGTCCATCAGCAACATTTCATTACCAAAATGCGCCGTAATGGCGTCCAATGCCGGGGTTCCAGGCTCAACAACCTGGCGAGCAATGATATCCGCATCCACAATGGCCACGCCAAAACGTGCAAAGGCGTTGGCAACGGTAGACTTACCGCTGCCGATACCGCCGGTTAATGCAACAATGTAGGACATGGCCGAAGGGATCCTGATATTCACCAAAAATTATAAACGAATCATAAAGCGATCGTGCAGAAGTGCAAGCGGGTGCTTGTGACTTGCTCTGCGCCTGGTGTTTTGAGAGGGGGAATTTGAGCCGCAGGATTGGGAAAATGAGGCGGCAATCACATTGGGATGTCACAGGTAAATTTGTGGGATTGTACCGTAAATAAAGGCGAAATCGCAGTCTTGCCGAGCGATTATTAGTGCGTATGATAACACCACTGGAACTGGCAATAACTAGGTTCGAAATCCCCTTGCGATCCGTCGCCAAAAACCAGGAAATCATAAGTCATGCGTATTGAAGAAGATTTGAAGTTAGGCTTTAAAGATGTGTTGATCCGCCCAAAGCGTTCCACGCTGAAAAGCCGCTCGGAAGTTGAACTGGAGCGCCAGTTTACCTTCAAACATTCAGGTTACAACTGGTCCGGTGTGCCGATTATTGCCGCCAATATGGATACGGTTGGCACCTTCCGCATGGCCGAGGCCCTGGCAACCTTCGACGTTCTTACCGCCGTTCATAAACACTACACCGTTGAGCAATGGGCCGAGTTTGTTCAGCGCTCTTCCGACTCCGTGTTGCGTCATGTGATGGTGTCTACCGGCACTTCTGAAGCCGACTTCGTCAAGATGAAGCAGATCCTGGCACTTTCCCCGGCGTTGAAATTTATCTGCATCGACGTGGCCAACGGCTATTCCGAACACTTTGTTGCCTTCCTGAAAAAAGCTCGTGAAGCTTGCCCTAGCCATGTGATCTGCGCGGGTAACGTGGTTACCGGTGAAATGGTGGAAGAGCTGGTGCTGTCCGGTGCCGACATCGTCAAGGTCGGGATTGGTCCTGGTTCAGTCTGTACCACCCGTGTGAAAACCGGTGTGGGCTATCCGCAGCTTTCCGCGGTGATCGAATGTGCCGATGCCGCACACGGCCTGGGCGGGCAGATTGTCAGCGATGGCGGCTGTTCTGTACCGGGTGATGTGGCGAAAGCCTTCGGCGGCGGCGCAGACTTTGTCATGCTGGGCGGGATGTTGGCCGGGCACGACGAATGTGAAGGCACCGTGGTGGAAGAGAACGGTGAGAAATTCATGCTGTTCTACGGTATGAGCTCAGAGTCTGCCATGAAGCGCCATGTGGGCGGTGTAGCTGGCTACCGTGCTGCGGAAGGTAAAACCGTCAAGCTGCCGCTGCGTGGTGAAGTCGAGTTTACCGTGCGCGATATCCTCGGTGGCCTGCGTTCTGCCTGTACTTATGTGGGCGCAGAACGTCTGAAAGAGCTGACCAAACGCACCACCTTTATCCGCGTCGCGGAGCAGGAAAACCGCGTTTTCGGCAGCAAATAAGCAGTTAGCCTTTAGGGGCGCAGCCTGCTGCGTCCCTGTAAAATTATCCCAGCACGTTCCCCAACTGGAATATCGGCAAATACATCGCGATCACCAACGTACCCACAATCCCCCCAACTACAATCATCAGCAACGGCTCCAGCGTTTGTGCCAGCGTATCGGCAAGCTCATAAGTCTGTTGTTCGTGCCAAAGCGCCAGCTTGTCCAACAGGACATCGAGCGTGCCGGACTCTTCTCCCACCCGCACTAATTGCTGGCATAGCGAAGGAAACAGCGGCTGTTGAGCTAGCGCGCTGTGGAAGGGATACCCTTGAGAGAGCTGCTTTTCGATCGCCGTCAGCGCCCGGCAATAAAACACAATATTCACCGAAAGCTTCGCGGCGCTTAGCCCTGCTACCAGCGTCAATCCGGCCTGCTGTGTCATAGCCAGAATACGGAATACCTGGCTCAGGCAATTGCCCTTGACCAACGAGGCAATCAACGGGATGCGTAGCAACATTGCCTGCTCACGTTGTTGCCAATCGGCTAACGGATGCAACCTGCGCCAATAAAATCCTGCCAGCCCAGCTACCGTGAGCAACAGATAAGGCCCGGTAGCGATCAATGCGCCGGACAGTGCCAGCAGCCCTTGGGTAAACCAGGGTAACGGGGCATCGAAAGATTGATAAATCTTGGCAAACTCCGGCAGCACCATCACCAACATCAGAATGGTGACTGAAATGGCCACCAGGCAGATAAACAGCGGGTAGCGCAGCGCCTTCAGCACTTTTTTCTGTAGCCTTTGCTGGGCTTCTTGTTGCTGTGCCAACTGCAGGCAGCAGCGATCCAGATTCCCCGTCAATTCGCCGATGGCGATCAGTTGGCGGTAGATTAGGGGGAATACGCGATGTTGCTCGGCGATCGCTTCGGAAAAGGGTTGCCCCATCACCACGCTATTGCTGATTTCCAGCAACAGACAACGCCAGGCCGCCGACTGATGCTCCTGAGCCAGCAACTGTAGGCTATTGACCAGCGGTAACCCGGCTTGCAGCAGAGTTGCCAACTGGCGGGTGAATTGGATCATCGGCTCGCCATGCCATTGACGTGCAGAGACCCGTTTCCCCGCCCCCAACTGGTAAGGCTGCAATCCTTGCTCCAGCAAATGCTGATAGACCTGATTTTTCTCCTCCGCCAGCAGTTCGCCACTGCGAATTCCACCTTGGCTATCGATGGCTTGCCAAACAAACAGACGGCGAGTTTTCATGCTGTACTCTCACCTTGAGTGTTCACCCCGACTACGCGGTACAGTTCCTCCAGCGAGGTTATCCCCTGGGTAACCAGCTCCAGGCCCGCTTGCAGCAGCGTTGTTTGACCCTGCTGCTGCGCGATAGCGGCCAACTGGAGCACCGAGGCATTTTGCATCAGGGCATTTTGGATTTCGGGCGTGATCTTCAGCAACTCGTAGACGCCGATCCGGCCGTAATAACCGCCAAAGCAATGCTCACAGCCGGCCGCACGCCACGGGATCAGGGGTTCCGGCCAAATGGTGGCCGGGAAGTGCAGGATCTCAACTTGTGGATAGCGGCAATGGGGGCATAACCGCCGCACCAGGCGCTGGGCGATCACCAGTTTTAGGCAGGCCGCCAGCAGGTAACCGGGAATACCCATTTGGGTCAGGCGGGTCAACGTTTCGCAGGTGGAGTTGGTGTGCAGGGTCGATAGCACCAAATGCCCGGTTTGTGCCGCCTTGACGGCAATTTCTGCCGTTTCTTTATCGCGGATCTCGCCGATCATGATGACATCCGGATCCTGGCGCAGCAGGGCCCGTAACACGCGAGCGAAGTCCAGATCGGTTTTACTGTTGATTTGCGTCTGGTTAATACCGAACACCGGGATCTCGATGGGATCTTCAACGCTGCACAGGTTGCTCTGCGCATCGTTCAGCTGGCGTAACCCGCTGTACAGCGTCACGGTTTTACCGCTGCCGGTCGGGCCGGTCACCAGGATCATGCCTTGCGGGTTACAGAGGGCATTGGCATACCACCCTAGTGCTTCCTGGCTCATACCAAGCTGTTCGAGCGGCAATTCCTGGCGATCGGTTTGCAGGATCCTCAGTACCACCTTTTCGCCATGCAGCGTGGGTAGGGTGGAGATCCGCATTGAGAAACTGGCATTATCCAGCTGCACGCTGAGTTGGCCGTCCTGTGGCAGGCGGCGTTCGGCGATATCCAGTTGCCCCATGATCTTCAGCCTGGCAGTGATCCTGGCCGCCAGCGACAAGGGCGGTGAGGCGATCGCCTGTAGCACACCGTCGATCCTGAGTCTGACGCGGAATCGCTGCTGATAAGGTTCAAAATGTACGTCAGAGGCACGCCGTTGAATGGCGCTACGCAGCGTTTGGTTAATAAATTGCACCACCGGCGTGTCGCTGTCGTCGTTAAGCGAAGGGGGCTGCTCCTCGGTATTTTCCGGCGGTGGAACCAGGGCGAGGGATTGCCGCTGGCTCTGCGCCTGTTCCAGCCGGGCAATGGGCCATTGCTCAATCCCCACGCTTTTGCCGGTGGCGAAACGCAGAGCGCTCACCAGTGCCGCAGGGATTTCACCATGCAGGGCGATAGTCAGCCGCTGCTCGTCTTCGCTGAGTGCCAGTGCCTGATAGCGTTGACACAGTGCGTGGATTTCATCGCTGATTTCCATGCTGCCCCCCTTTACTGCGCTGCATCATCAAAACGGAAAACTTCCTGGCAGGTTTCCTGCAGGCTGGTGTTACTGCTGCTGCATTGGCGTGTCCAGCGCATCGGGCCGGTGGCGTCCATTGTAGGGGCCAGCGTCACCGTCAGGCCTTGCAGGCTCTGTGTGCCGACCAGGCTGATGGTTCCCCCGGTGACCTTGATACTGCTGACGTAACGTGTTGTCACCCCTGCAGGGATCCCTTTACTGCCCGCATCGCAGCCTGACGGGCCACCGCCTTCCAATGCGCACAATTCAACCGCCATTTTGTACGGCACCATGGCCTGCAACATATCGGTCATGGCGGCCTTCTGGATATAGCGCTGATAGGCGGGAATGCCAATGGCGCTGAGGATGGCGACGATGGCAATCACCACCATTAATTCGATCAGGGTAAAACCGCGTTGTGTTTCCATCTGTTGTTTCCTCCGTAGTCATCAGGAGGCAACGTTAAAATGGCCAACAGCGGGTGGCGAGGGAGGAATGCGGATTATGCGCAGCTGTTCCACCACAATACGTCCGTGTTACGCGGCGTTGAAAAATAATGCGTAGTGCTTCACAACCGGGAGGAAATGATGCCTGTTTACGTATTACCCCATCCGCCAGAGCCGTTGACTAAGCTGGAAAGCGTCCGTTTTTTATCTAAAATTTCCCACCCACAGGATGTGATTATTCTTATGAGGTAAGAATGATCCTGCATTTGGCTTTTTTTAATTAATGCGATAATGATAGGGTTTAACCCTGTTTTTTAGAGTGTGGCACCCGTTTTTTCTAGGAATACTCCTGTATCAATAATTCCGTAATATAATTCTTATATAATATTTATCAATAAAAATACCATTGATCTGTTTTAGAGATCACGGTATCTTTGCCCTCGCCGTAACAGAGAAGTTAATAAATATCATCTATTCTGCGCTTTAATAAAGGCATGGGTTATCGTGCCTTTATATTGAGCGTAGATTTGTTCTATCATTGATGATAGACATAACTAGGGCTATTTATTTCACTTTTATATAAGGATGATGTTGTGAAAAAATTAAACGTTTCTGAAGCTAGCACAATCGTTGGCGGCACTTGCAAAACCTGTAGCGTTGAGTATGTAAACCTTACTCCAACCACTTGTAATGCGGTTACCACTTGTGTAGACAAAGATGGCAAGGTTGTTAGCGTTGACAGCAAGCCAGTTCCACTGAGCAGCTGCCCTGCCCAGCCATAATGTAAACATTGGTTCCCTGTCTGACAGGGACTGATGCCAGTGCTGGTGCGGTGAGGTTTATCGCATCAGCCTGTTTGATTCTCGTGCATTTTTAATGGACAGGGATGTGACTGCTGCAAGGGTTATTGCAGCCTGCCTGACTAAAACAATCAATATCCCTCCGTTATTAAGTGCTAATCGATTTACCCTTATACATTAAGGTTTGTGATTATTCACACGCAACCTTGAAAGATTTTGGGTATATGTAATTTAGGACGTAGCGCTCATGTTCAAGAAGCCCTTTTATCTTTTCGCCTATACCCTTTTGGTTATTATTATATCTTCGCTGATCACCACGGCTTATTTCCACTATTTTGTGCTGAATCAGAATGCCGGTCCTGAACAACAGGCTCTGACTATGGTTAGCGAGAGCGACGTTAAAACCAGCCCGATAAACACGGATAATACCATTGTCGAGATCTTCTCTTACGGCTGCCACTATTGCGCCTTGAACGAAGAGAATGTTGCCAAGATGGAAGCGCGGATGCCCGCCGGGACTCAACTGGTCCGTGTGCATATCGCCAACCAAAACAATGATGGCCTGGCGAGCTTTGCCCCGTTGTTTGCCACCCTGACGGTGATGGGCATTGAACCACAGCACCGTGAGAGCGCTTATAACGCCATTATCAAAGGTAAAATTGATTTAAGTAACCCGGTCAATCGCGATAAATGGTTAACGAAAAACGGTATCGATCTTGATGCCTATAACAAGGCAAGCCAGACACCGCAGGTAGCAGAGCTACTGGACTATATGACCAAAGTATCCGGGCATTACAAAATCAGGGCGACCCCAACGTTTATCGTCAACAAAAAGTGGATGGCCGTGCAGGATCGTGATTTCCCTGAGTTTGCCGATCATCTGCTGTCATTGTTACAGCATGACAAACCGCTGGAGCAATAATGCGTTTATTTGCCGTGTGGGTGTATCTGGCGTGGAGAGAGGCGCTCACAACCCTAGCACGCGGTTCGTTGCCCTTGCGCAGAGCATACGGCAAGACGGTTTGTTGGCTGCTGCGCCACGGCAACTACCGTTGGTTCCTTTGGCTGGCGGCGCTGAGCCGCTGGCTGCGATTAAATGACCGGGGCGATCGTCGGCGTGCCTTTGTGGCTGAGGCGAATAAGCAATCCCTGCTCGGGGCTGACTACCAAGGGAATTTTGCCCGCACCAGTCAGCGCCGCCGTTTACTGGAGCTGGCCGCAACCTATGGTCAGAGCCCTCAGATCGCAGCCCAACTGGCTCGCTGCCAGGCAGAGCTTAATGCGGTCGTCGAGCCTTTGCATCAGGCAGGGCACCCGGTGGTGCTGGCACCGCTGCATATGCTCTCTGACGTGCTGGCCGGTATGGTCGGCGCCGGGGTATTTCCGGGACAGGCAACGGCGATTGTCTCCGTGAGCGTGGAGGTGTATCACGCCAGGGCGCGGGAATTAGGGGGTGTTAACCTGTCCTATTGCTCGATCCATGATGATAACCGGGAAATTGCCGGCAATCTGATGGGCGCGATTATGGAAGCGGCCGATCATCAACGCAATATCATGATTTTTCCGGATATCTCGCCGGATTACACCGTCAATACCAATAAGGCGCAAACGGCAAAGCTCAGTTGCCGTCTGTTTGATCGCCCGGCCAATTTGCACAGCGGCGTGATCCGCATTGCCCGAGCGCTGTCGGCTCAGGTGGTGTTTTATTACCTGTATTACGACAAAGAGATAAAAATCCACATTGACCCGCCGATGCCGGCGCGCAGTGTGAAAGCCAGGCTGCCGGAAATTGTCGAGAGTTCGATCGTCCGGCACCCCGAGGACTGGCTGTTATGGCACGCACATTCGTTATTTTTTATCAATGAATAAACCGGAAATTGAAGAAGTCAGATCATGGAAAAGATAATCCCGACGCTGGTCTTTCAAGGCGAAACTAACGAATGTGGGCTGGCCTGCATCGCCATGATGGCGGAAACCCAGGGGATTGATGTCTCGCTGGAAAGCCTGCGTGAACGCTATCCGGCCTCGCAGCATGGCACCTCGCTGGCCAGGCTGTGCGATATCATGGGCGAATTGGCGATGCCCGCTTATCCCGTGGCTTTTGAGCATGACGAACTGGCAGAACTGCCGCTGCCCGCCATTTTGCATTATGGCGCCAGCCATTACGTGGTGCTGGCCTACCGTAAAGGCAACCATGTCTGCGTAATGAATCCGGGCATCGGCCAACAACTGCTGCCTATCGATGCGTTAAAGCTGGACATCAGCGGTTATGCGCTGGTGCTGGACAATGAAACCCAGCCCGATCCGCAGGCACTGGCCAACGTGCAGCGCAGTAAACGCTTTCGCATGTTCGACACCATGAGTCTGAAAGAAACGGCACGTATCCCCGGCATTTACCGGTTGATGATACTGGCGTTTCTGATCTCGTTAACCCTGTTTATCATGCCGACGATGGTCAGCAGCGCCATCAACCAGGTCTTTTCCTCTGCGGGAAAAACAGATTTCCCCTATTTTTACTTCCTGCTGGCGTTTGTCGTTTCGACCACGTTGGCCTTCGGCGTGCGCTGGATCACCGAGCGATTTATTAAACGTTTCGTGGTGGTCAACAGCGTGGCCGGTTTCTCGCGCTTGCTCAGTAATTCACTGAATTTCTTTGATAAACGTGCACCAGGTGACGTCTTTAGCCGTTTTGCCAGTTGGCAGATGGCCTCGGGCATTAAAATCGAGCTGGATAACGGCCTGCGTACCGACTGGATCATCGGTGCCATCGCGCTAGCGGTGATGTGCTATATGAGCCCGCTGCTGGCCATGGTGTCTGGCATCAGTGTCACCCTGATGGGGCTGGTTAGCGTCTGGGCCATCTATCGTGACCGCTATTTTACCCAGCAAATGCAGGTCAAAACGGCCGATCAGAGCGACTTTATCCTGGAGAGCATTCAAGGGTTCGCCACCATCAAGTCCGCTGGGCTCGATAGTCAACGCAAGGGCCTGTTTGCCAAATATGCCCTGGCGCTGTTTACCTGCCGCCAGCAACAGAGAATGTACGAGCAGGTCAAAAGCAGCCTGTATCAGCTGATCGGCAGCCTGGAGATGGTGCTGTTTATGTTCCTGGCGCTGCCGTTGTTGAAAAACGAAACTATCACGCTCGGGGAGTTCTTTGCCTATAGCTTTGTGCGTGAAATTTTCACCTCTTACATCACCAAGATTTTCTATTCCATCCTGCAAAAGAATCAGTTGAACGTGATTGATACCCGCGCGCGGGATCTGTTTCCGTCACGTTCTGCACCGGAGCCAGGCAATGATGCGGTCCCTGCGCCCATCCCGTCGTTCACCTCGCAGCTGCGTTATCACCATATCGCCTTTGCCTATGACGCCCAGCAACCGGTGCTGCACGATCTTTCGCTATCGCTCACGCCGGGGCAAAGCATTGCCATTGTCGGTGAATCTGGCGCGGGTAAAAGCACCTTGCTGAAAGTGATGACCGGCCTGATGCCACCACAGCAAGGGGACGTCATGGTGGATGGCCAGCCGATCGATTATCAGCAGGTGCACGCACTGTTCTTCCTGCAAAGCCAGGAGGACATCTTGTTCAATGCCACGGTGTTGGAAAACATCACGCTGTTTGATGAGAACTTTAATGAGCAAAAGCATCGGCAGATTGAGCGTTCGCTGGAGGGGCTGAATCTTGCCCCGGTGATCGAGAAATTGCCGGGCGGCCTGAATGCCCTGATCCGTGAAAGCCATGCTGGGCTGTCTCAGGGGCAACGCCAACGTCTACTGTTGGCTCGGGCCATGTACAGCGATCGCCCGGTGCTGGTGCTTGATGAACCTACGGCCAATCTGGATGAAGAAACGGCGCATCAGGTGATGGCCACCTTGCTGGCGCATTGTCGCGAGCGGCATAAAACGTTGATCACCGTGACGCACAGCGAGAGCGTATTACCGATGTTTGATCGGGTGTTCCGCGTGAGCAATGGCCATGTGGCCAGCGTCGAAACATCACCGACACTGATTACGGCGGTGTGCTGATGAAGCTGAAACGGGTTGGCATAACCAAACGCTGGCTGGTGCCGATAGCCTTGCTGTGTTTGGTGGCGATTGGCGCGATCGTCTGGTACGTCACTGCACCCACGCAGGAAAATGCCTATGACACCGAAGAGATCACCCGTGGCGATATCGAAAAAACCGTGCTTGCCACCGGCATTCTTAAACCGGCACTGCAGGTCAGCGTTGGTGCCCAGGTTAACGGACAATTGCAAAAGCTGTATGTGAAGCAGGGCGATCGTGTCACCCGCGGGCAGTTGCTGGCGGAAATCGACCCGACCTTGCAACAGAACGCACTGCGTAAATCGCAAGCGGCCTTGCAAAGCGCCGAAGCGCAAAAGCAAGTCACCCAGGCAACGCTCAAGCAGTATCAACAGGAGCTGAAGCGTCAGCAAAAGCTGGATCGTGATGGTTCTGGGGTGAAAAGCGAATTGGAAAAGGCGCAGGCGCAGTTCCAAACCCAGGTTGCCCAGTTGAAGGTCAACGACGCGCAGATCGTCCAGGCGCAGATGGAGCTGGAAACGGCCAAGGCCAATCTGGGCTTTACCCGCATCGTTGCGCCGATCGACGGTGAAGTGCTGGGGATCGTCACCAAGGAAGGGCAGACCATCGTGTCGTCACAAACCGTCCCGACCATTCTGGTGCTGGCGGATGTGGATACCATGACGGTACACACCCGTATTTCGGAGACCGATATCCTGAAGGTGCGCGTGGGGCAACCGCTGTGGTTTTACGTGGTGGCCGATCCCAAACAGCGCTACGAAAGCGTGATGGGCTCTATCCAGGAAGCTCCCAATGAGGCTTTGCAGGAAGACAACGCATCAAGTTCCTCCAATCAGCAGGCTTCGGCGGTGTATTACAGCGGCGTATTTGCTATCGCCAACAGTAAGCGCCTGCTGCGTACCTCGATGACCGCCCAGGTATTTATCATTACCGATCAGGCGAAGAACGCCCTGCGTGTCCCGGTGGCCGCCTTTGGTGAACAACAGGGTAAAGATCGTTATCAGGTACAGGTGATGAACGGTACACAGCTTGAGTCACGCTGGGTGCGCATCGGCCTGAACGACCGCCAGTTTGCCGAAGTAAAAGAAGGGCTGAAAGAGGGTGACCGCGTGGTATTGGCGGGGAGCGCTAGCAATGGTTAAGCCATCTTCTGCGTTGATCTCACTGAGCGGTATCTCCCGGCATTTTGTTTCTGGGTTGCAGACCGTAGCGGTACTGAAAAACGTCTCCCTCTCCATCCAACCGGGCGAGATGGTGGCGATCGTTGGTGCGTCCGGCTCGGGGAAATCCACGCTGATGAATATCATCGGCTGCCTGGATAAACCCACCGAAGGTGAGATGCAGATCAAAGGTATCTCCACCCAACTCGCCAGCAGTGAGCAGTTGGCCCAGTTACGCAGCCAGTACATCGGGTTTATCTTTCAGCGTTATCACCTGATGCCTTATCTGAGCGCCAGCGAAAACGTCGCCATTCCCGCCCTGTATACCGCGATGCCTGCGGCGGAACGCCAGACGCGGGCCGAATACCTGCTGACCCGGCTTGGGTTGCAACAACGGATGAATTACAAACCCGCGCAGCTCTCCGGCGGGCAACAGCAGCGGGTAAGTATTGCCCGCGCGTTGATGAACGGGGCGGAAATCATTCTGGCCGATGAACCGACCGGTGCGCTTGATCGCGCCAGTGGGCAAGAGTTGATGGAAATCCTGCACTCCCTGCACCGCTCGGGGCACACCATCATTATCGTCACCCACGATCGGGATGTCGCCAACCAGGCGCAGCGTATTATTGAAATCAGCGACGGTGAAATTATTGCCGATAGGCGCAATGAAGCGGTCGCGCCGCAGAAAACCCGGCCGGTATTGCCGGTGGTCGCTGCCACAGGACGCACGCCGTTTTGGCAGAGCGTACAAGAGGCGATCAAGATGGCCTGGCGTGCGCTGATGGGGCATCGTGCCAGAGCCTTCCTGTCGATGTTGGGCATCATTATCGGTGTCTCTTCCGTGGTGTCGTCAATGGCGGTGGGTGAGGGCGCACGGCAAAATATTCTTAGGGAGATCGGTCAACTGGGCAATAGCACGTTGGAGATCCGCCCTGGTGAAGGGCGGGGCAAAGTACGGCCTGACTTTGCCCGTGCACTGAAGGTCTCTGATGTAGAACTGTTGGCCCGCCAGCAGTATGTTGACAGCGTGTCGCCAGTCGTCAGCAAAACAGTGGCTGCGGTGCGCGGTGGCAAAGAGGTGATGGTGGCGATTTCCGGCATCAGCAATGCCTTTTTCCGTGTGCAGGGCCTGCATTTTATCTCTGGTAACGGTTTTACCCAGCGCGATCTGGACGAGCGGGAACCGGTGGTGATTATTGACCCGGAATTACGCGATACGCTGTTTGATACGGATGAAACACCAGAAGGGGAAATCATCCAGCTTGGCGGTACACCTTACCGGGTGATCGGCATTGCCGAGCGTAAAGGCGGCAAATTCAGCGGCATGATGTTGGGTGCCTGGATGCCTTATACCGCGCTGCTGGAGCGCATGTCCGGCGATATGCCGATCGAGTCCATGACCTTGCGTGTACGTGACGGGCTTTCACCGCATGAGGTACAGGGACGCGTGGAAAAGCTATTAGAGCAGGCTCATGGCCAGCGTGACTTTTACACCCAGACCAACGATCAGATGACGCAGGCCATCCGCAAGGCGTCGGATTCGATGAATCTGCTGATCACCGCTATTGCCGGGATTTCGCTGCTGGTGGGCGGGGTTGGCGTGATGAACATCATGCTGGTGTCGGTCACCGAACGCACCCACGAGATTGGCATTCGTCTTTCGGTCGGCGCACGGCCAGCGGACATCATGCGCCAGTTCCTGATTGAAGCGATGGTGATCTGCTCGCTGGGCGGGCTGATCGGCATTATTGGCTCCGGGTTGGCCGGGGTTATTTTCTCCCAGGTGACGCAAGAGTTCTCGATGATCTTTACCTGGCCACCGTTGGTACTGGCCTGTGGGTTCTCTGCACTGATTGGGCTGGGCTTTGGCTTTTTCCCGGCACGCAATGCGGCACGTCTTCACCCCACGGAGGCGCTGGCGCGCGAATGATGATGAACAAATTCTCTCTATTATTTTTGCCCCTGCTGCTGAGCGGCTGTGGTTCCTTGACGAAAAGCGATTATCAGCGGCCAATGCTGTCGGTGCCTGCTGAGTGGCGAGTGCAGGATACCGGTTCTGGCTATCTGCAACACACTGACCACTGGTGGGATAACTTCGCGGATCCACAGCTCTCGATGCTGATCGGACGCGCGCTGACCAGCAACAACGATCTGGCCATCGCGGGCATCCAGCTCCAGCAGGCCCGATTGGCGGCCGGGTTAACCGATACCAATTTAACGCCAGATGTTTCAGTGACGGGTAACGCCAACAACAGCAAAAACCTGCGGAATAATACGACTCCGACGGAGTCTTACAGCACCACGTTGTCGCTGAGTTATGAGCTGGATCTGTGGGGTAAATTGGCGCGAGCCAGGGAGCAGGCGCAGTGGCAGGTTGAAGCCACGGAGCAGGATCGGCAAAACACCGCGCTAACGTTGATAGGTAACACGGCGCAGTATTATTGGCAGATCGCCAACCTCAACCAGAAGATCAAACAGCAGCAAGCGGGTCTGGAAATCAGTCAGCAGACGCTGGCGCTGGTGCAGTCTCGTTATGCTTCCGGTGCCGCCGGACAGATTGACCTGTTGCAGGCGCAACAGTCTTTGCTCAATCGTCAGAACACCTACCGTACGTTGCAGCAGCAACGGGAAGAGAACCGCAATGCGCTGGCGATCCTGTTTAACCGATCGCCCACCGATCGTCAGGCCGAGCGCAGCTCGCTGGACATCAATCAGGATGTGCCAATTGCCAACGTGCTGCCGGTTGAGGTCATTGCCCGCCGTCCAGACGTGAAGGCGGCGGAAGGGCGTCTGCGAGCAGCCCTGGCCGGTTCGGATGTGGAGCGTTTAAGCTTCTATCCATCGCTGTCACTGGCTGCGTCACTCGGCTCTGCCAGCAGCATTTTCTCTCAATGGTTCAGCAATCCGGTCAGGACGCTGGGAGCCAACGCTGCGCTGCCGTTTGTGCAGTGGAACACGGTGCAATTGACCATTGAGAAATCCAATCTGGACGTCAAACAGGCGGCGATCGTCTTTCGCAGCAAGGTTTATAGCGCGCTTTCCGACGTGGACAACGCCATGTCGCAGCGGCTCAGCTATCAACAGCAAAAAATTAATCAGCAACAGAATCTGCAGCTTAGCCAGCAGCGCCTGGTATTGGCCAGAAGCCAATATCAGGCGGGGGCAGTCTCTTTCCAGAGCTTGCTGGATGCCGAGGACGATCTGCTGACCATCGAAACCAATTTGTCAGATCTGCAGTACAACTATCTCAATGCCACCATGAAGCTGTGGCTGGCGTTGGGCGGCGGTGTGGAAAAAGACGGTGATATAACAGGATGAGATCATGAATAAAGACGCTTTGTCACGTCGCGTGGTGGTTACAGGCTTTGGTGCGGTCACGCCATTGGGGATGAATGCCGAGCAAAGCTGGGCGGCGATTATGGATTATCAGTTGGGCTATCGCTATTTCGATCGGTCCGCCGTGGGGATCCAGTCGCGTTTCTTCGGGGTGATCGACGATGAGCCCAGCCTGAAGGGCGTCCCTGCGGCGATCCGTCGCCGTCTGCCGCGTTTTGCCCGTCTGGCGCTGGGGGCGGCTCGGGAAGCGATGGAGATGGCTTTTCACGGGGAGAGCCCGGCGGCCTATTACGATCTGCTTGAGTGCGGCACCATCATCGGCAGCGGCTGGGCGGGTCAGGATGAAACCCACATTAATTACGAAGGCTATCTGCGTACCGGGTTGGGTTCACCCTTTGGCTGCTTCCTGTCCATGCCGAATGCCGCGACGGCCGCCTGTAGCCTGTTCTGGGGCCTGCGTGGTTATCAAAATAGTCCGATTGCGGCCTGTGCGACCGGGACGATCGCCATTGGCGATGCGTTTGAGGTGATCCGCAGTGGCCGTGCCTCGATGATGCTGGCCGGGGCAGGTGAGTCGCTGTGTACCGATGCCGCCGTGTGGAACATCGATATCCTGCGTGCCTTGGCAAGTGAGCAGGATGATGCCAGCAAGGCGTGTTGCCCATTCAGCCTTGATCGCAACGGCTTTGTCCTTTCCGAAGGTGCTGCCGTGTTGTGCCTGGAAGAGCGCGAAGCCGCACTGGCGCGTGGGGCAACCATCCTGGGGGAAATCAAGGGCTACGGCAATTACTCCGATGCCTTCGACTTTACCGCCCCTGCGGAAGACAAGATTGCCCGGGTGAAAACCATCCAGCATGCCTTGCGTCAGGCCGGGGTGACGGCGGAGGAGATCGACTATATCAATGCGCACGGCACCTCTACGCCTCTCAACGATTTGAATGAAACCCAGGCGATCAAGCTGGCCTTTGGCGATGCGGCCTACAGCACGCCGCTTTCCAGCACCAAGTCCTACTCCGGGCATCTGATTGCGGCGGCAGGCAGCTTTGAATCCATCATCTGCCTGCAAGCGTTGCAGCATCAGTTGATGCCCGCCACCTGTCACCTGAAAAATGCCGATCCGGAGTGCGATCTGGACTACATCAGCGAAGGGCATCGCCCGGCCCGGTTACAGAACATCTTGAATCTGAGCTTCGGCTTCGGCGGCGCTAACGCGGCGTTGGTTATCGGGCAGGCATGAGCATGATCCTCAACTACACCCTGCACGATGCCGAGGAGTGGGCCGCCTTTTCCGGTGACTACAACCCGATCCACTTTGATCTGCAGCACGTGCGCAAAATGGGGGCCGACCAGCTAAGCGTCCATGGGATGCGTGCGATGTTAGATATGAAACGTCATCTGAGTGCGGTGTTACTTGCGACTCCGCTGGAGCATGACTTTTATATGTTCAGTACCCGCATGCGCCGACCGGTGCTGTGCCAGACGCCGTATCACTTGCAGATAGCGGGCAACGGCAAGCAGATCACAGGCAAAATGCTGGACAGTGCCACGCAGGAAAGCTGTTTCAACAGCAAACTGGCTCCGGCTCAGTCGTTAGCGCTGGCAACTTCTGAACAGGAGCATGCACTGACCGTTAACGAGGTGATGGCACTCAGCCAGTCATTCCCGGGGCTGGCATCGGATGCCACTCAGGCGTGGAGTTTCTTTGACGCTCTGCTGTTCCAACTGCTGGTGAAATCCCCGGAAACCTTGGCGGCGCTGACGACGGCGCTGCCGGAACTGCAGGTCGCTACGCTGATTGAGGTGTTTGCTCAGATCCCAGTGGTACAGACGCACCATGAGACTCACTTCAGCGCCCTATTATTCAACCCCGAAACGCTATTTGAACCCGAAGATCGGCTGTACTACCGCATTCAGCCGATGCTGGTTATCGGGGATCGAAGCAGCGGATTTGTGTTACGCGCGGTGATCGAGGCCAGAACGCAGCGGCAGCCTCTGCTCGTCACCTCGGTGACCTTAAAAACATGGCCATTGGCCGACAATTAACCATAGGGATATAACCATGGAAAACTACCAACAGGTTTACGACACCGTCACTGAAATGATTTGTGATGCCAAAGATCTCGAGATGGCCGATCTGGCGCCAGAGATGCCTCTGCAGCAGTTGAAGCTGGACAGCCTGGACTATGTGGAGCTGATGGTATTGGCCAAACGCGAGTTTGGAGTCACGCTCAACGCCGAAATGTTCATCGATCAGCCGAATATGACGCTGGGTGAACTCTGTCAAAGCCTGGCCGACGCGCAAAAATAATCCTATGACTAATCAATGGGTATTGGTGACTGGCGGTAGCCGGGGGATTGGCCGAGCGTTGGTGGAAGAACTGGCCAAGCAGTGGAACGTGGTATTCACCTGTCGTAACGCTCAACCGGCCAGCACGGCGGTGATTGAAGCCTGCGCGGGGTTGCCTGGCTGGGTGGAAAGCTGCGTGTGTGACGGCAGTGACGAGCAGACGGTGGACCTTGTGGCCCCGCAGTTGCTGGCACGCCTCGGTGCGCCTTTTGCGGTGATCCATAACGCCGGGATCACGCTGGATGATTTGCATATCCAGCAAACCGGCGAGCGCTGGCGGCAGGTGATCGACACCAACCTCAACGCCATTTTCTACTGGAACCGTCACCTGCTGCCCGCCATGATGGCGCAGGGGGAAGGGGCGATGGTACTGATGTCTTCAGTAACGGGCATCAAGGGCAACACCGGGCAAACGGCCTACGGGGCCAGTAAGGCGGCGATGATCGGCATGGGGAAATCCCTGGCGCTGGAAGTGGCACGTTTTGGTATCCGGGTGAACTGCCTGCTGCCGGGGATTATCGAAAGCGAGATGACGCAGGCCATTCCGCCGGAAGCGCTGAGGGCGCTGCGCAAGCAAATTCCTCTGCGCCGCCTGGGGAAAGCCAGCGAAGTGGCGCGTACCACCGCGTTTCTTATCGGTGATGACAGCCGTTATATGACGGGCCAAAGCCTGATCCTTGACGGGGGGTTGACCGTCTAAGGCAAGCCTGGTTTACAATTCTATTGGGGTATCTCTGCATACCCCAAGTGCTTTCGATAACTCCCTATTGGCATCCACGATCTCCCCCTCCTTCTATCAAATGGTGAGTCTAGCTTACGATCTGTGCGGTTAAATAAAGCACCGTTGTTAAGATTGTCTGTTCAAAAAACAGACTCCTCTACGCGATGTTACCACGGGGAGAAATGAATGAATGGCACTAGAACCGCTGAAACCCGATTTATTCCACAAAGTTCTGATGGCATCGGGTTGAATGCTTGACCGGAATTTTCTTATGTCGTTAAATCCAATATCTGAATAAATGTGTATAGGGAAATACCGAATGTCGGCTAACACCAATCGTAAGTTTTTGAGCATGGATGAAGTACAGCGTTTACTCGATGCCATTCCTGATCATAAGAATGCCGTGCGCGATAAATGTATGTTGCTGGTTTGCTTCATTCATGGATTGCGCGTCTCCGAACTCTGTAATCTACGCCTGCAAGATTTGGATTTACTCAGCAAAAAATTGTACGTTAATCGCCTGAAAAACGGCTTTTCCGTCCAACATCCGATCCAGCCGCGAGAGCATTCCGCACTGGTCAGTTGGCTGGCCCAGCGCCCGCAATATCTTGAAGCAGACAGTGATTTTCTGTTTCTATCACGCCAGGGGGGGCGGCTTTCTCGCCAGCAGATGCATCGCCTGTTCCGTGAGTATGGTGAACTTGCTGGACTGAATGTCCCCGTGCATCCGCATATGTTACGCCACGCCTGTGGCTATGCACTGGCTGATGGCGGAATCGATACTCGTTTAATCCAGGATTATCTTGGCCATAAAAATATTCAGAATACGGTAATTTATACTGCCAGTAACGCGGGGCGTTTTCGCTCGATTAGAATATGATTTAAATCTGTTTTTAAAACAGTTTAATTAATTTATCTATAATGTTTAGACTCATCCATTTCTGGTTGAGTTTAACATTAGGTATATAATTACCTCTTTTTTAATATGCCGCCATGAGTTAAATCCTATAAAATAAATATGTAAATTTAATATTTTTTTTCTGCACTCATTATTAATGTGGTTATTTCATTGTTTTGTGATTGAGTTGTTTTAGGATTTATCTCTTACTTAAGAGAGAATAATCTTTTAAATCTTAGAGTGTTGGTTTTTCTAGGGCGCTTCTTTTTTTTCCGGATATCCTCAGCAATTCCATGGCTGTTGTCATTTTGTCTCTCCGCTATACTGATCTGGGATAGGTTGAAGCTGTTGCAATCCTTGCATCAGCGATCCTATGAATCTTGTAGGTATGTAAAAGGATGAATAGCCCTGCACATTTTTTAGTAAAGTCACAGTGAGGCACTATGAATAATCGCAAGCATCTGACTCCTTCCGAGGTTGCGCGTCTGCTAGGAGCTACTCAGCAGGGTAAACACGCTGAACGCGATTACTGTTTGATTTGGATGTGTTTTATCCACGGATGTCGCGTCAGTGAGATCAACCGCTGGCGCCTTTCCGATATCGATTTGGAGGGCAAAAGCATTTATATCCATCGCCTGAAAAACGGCTTTTCAACCATTCATCCTTTATATGCCCAAGAACATAAAGCGTTACGCGCTTGGTTAAAGGTCAGACGTACTTATCGAGGAGCCGACAGCGACTGGTTATTCCTTTCCGAGAAGGGAAACCATCTATCCCGCCAGCGTATCTACTGGTTAATGCGTAATTACAGCGAGTTGGCTGGTCTGGAGGTTAACGCTCATCCTCACATGCTGCGGCATGGTTGTGGATTCGCGCTGGCAGACCGCGGGATAGATACTCGATTGATTCAGGATTTTCTTGGGCATAAGAATATTCAGCACACCGTACTTTATACGGCCAGCAATGCGCGGAGATTTAAAGAAGTTTGGTAAACAAAATGTAATGATTTAATTCACCCGGTACACTTTGAACTAAACTGTCACGCACTCTAGGGATTATCTTTTCGCGAGTCAACAAATTTGTTATGGCAACATTCCTAATTTTAAAATAATGATTAATATCAACAATTTAAATTGATTTCTAGACGCTTATTTATCATTGAACTCTCCTCGTAAGTGGCTGTTCAAGCCCACTCCTGACAGGTCTAATAAATCCCCCCTCGGCACGATAGATAGTCTTAATGTTTCATGTTTGTTGGTTAATTAACCACTGATTGGAATTTAATGCTGGTGGGTGAAGATTTTTAGCATAAATAATTGGACGGTACACTTTAGTTCAAAATGACTCGTCGGTGAGAAAAGGCTTAACGGCTTGATGGGTTATTTAACGGGAGAGGTTATCGCCAGGAACTAAATAAACAGGGAACGACATAAGGCTATGTCAAATAATTTTGCTATGCACATGGGTGCATTACATTAAAGGAAAGTGTTGTATGAAAAAGAATCTGATTGCTGTTGCCGTATTGGCTTCTTCTGTGTTTGCCGTTACCGCTGCTGCTGCTGCTGATGGTCAAGTGGATTTCGTAGGTAAAATCACCGATGACGCTTGCGTTGTGACTAACAACCCAGCCAGCCCACTGCAAGTGAATCTGGGTGAAGTCGCTACCACTTCTTTCAACGTGGGTGGCGTTCCGACTGCGGGTGTTAAATCTTCTGCAACCAATTTCACCATCAAATTGACAGGTTGCCCGGCTGCGGCAACTCAAGCTGCAGTCAAATTTGACGGTATCGCTGTGTCTGGTGACAACACCGTTCTGGCACTGACTGCTGGTGGCGCAACAGGTGTTGGTATTCAGCTGAGCGATGACGCTAACGCTGTAGTTCCATTGTTCACCGCATCTAAATCATATCCACTGGTTGTGGGTAATAACGATCTGAACTTCGTTGCACGCTATATCTCTACCTCCGCCACCATTACTTCTGGTGTTGCGAACTCTACCGCTAGCTTCACCCTTAACTACAACTAAGACTTTACCGATTCGACGTAGAGATTAGTTGTTCTGATTTCAGGCCAGCGGCAGTTGAGCTGGCCTTTATGTCTCATTTCACGGGGTGTTTGTATGAAATTTATTCCTGCCACAGTGCTGACGAGCTTGCTGATGATGAGCTGTGCTGCTCAGGCCGGTGTGGTTGTGGGCGGTACGCGCCTGATTTATGAAGGCGGTAAAAAGGAGTCTTCACTGAGCGTCAGTAACCCGGACAAGGGGCCGTACCTCATCCAGACCTGGGTAGAGACCACCGCAGGTGGCGCTGAGAAAGCCCCCTTTGTGGTGACTCCGCCACTGTTCCGCCTGGATGGCGACCAGAAAAACGTCCTGCGCGTGGTGCGTGCCGGGGGCAATCTGCCCTCCGATAAAGAATCGTTGTATTGGATGAACATCAAGTCCATCCCCGCAGCCAGCAAAGCTGAAGTCCGCAATACGCTGCAAATTGCAGTGAAGACGCGCATCAAGCTGATTTACCGCCCGGAGGGCATCAAAGGCACGCCGGAGCAAGTCACAGAGAAACTGACCTGGCAACGCAGTGGTAATAACCTGCAGGTGAACAACCCGACGCCGTTTTATATGAACTTCTATGAGGTGAAGGTTGCAGGCAAGAAATTGAGTGATGTGACCTATGTGGCTCCGATGAGTACGGCAAGCTTTGCACTACCAACCGGAGTGAGCGGCGGCCCGCTCAGTTGGAAAATTATCAATGATTACGGGGCGGTAAGCAAAGAGCAACTCGCGTCGTTATAGCCTTCAGAGAGCAGGGATCCCCACAGGCCGTGGGGCACAGGACACAGGGGGAGTTTCACCCTGTAGGCAATGGAGTCAAACGGATGAATAATTATAAAAGCCAGGCCGGGCACTCGCCGCGCGTCAGTCGGTTGGCGTATTTGATCGCTACCCAGTTGGCATTGATGGGAACCCTATCCTTTAGCGTACAGGCGCGTGAC
Organism: Serratia sp. K1WW1; assembly: GCF_055790865.1. NCBI lineage: Bacteria > Pseudomonadati > Pseudomonadota > Gammaproteobacteria > Enterobacterales > Yersiniaceae > Serratia > Serratia sp. K1WW1. Next base: position 5,017,141 of record NZ_CM147697.1, on the reverse strand, counting down.
TATTTTAACCCTGCACTGCTGCAAATGGATAACCCAAACCAGGGCGCGACAGATTTAACGGTTTTTGAAGAAGGCATAGGTCAGGCGCCAGGCACCTATCGCGTTGATATCTATCTTAATAACGAACAGCAGGACACACGGGATGTGACGTTCAGTATGCAAAAAGGGGCTGATGGCAAAGAGCATCTGCAACCTTGTCTGAGCGTAGAGCAACTTAATGTCTTGGGGGTGAAAACCGATTTATTCCCAGGGCTCGGTGATGCCAAGTCACAATGCGCCAACATCAGTGCCATTCCCCAGGCCAGCGCCAAGTTCCGCTTCAGCGAACAGCAATTACTGATCAGTATTCCTCAGGCAGCCCTCTCACAGAAAGCACGTGGTTATGTTCCTGAAAGCCAATGGGATCAAGGTATCCCTGCATTGCTGCTCAACTACAGCATGAGCGGAGCCAACACTTATGCACGTAATGGTAATAACCAAGACAGCAACAGCCAGTTCGTCAACCTGCGGCCAGGTGTCAACCTCGGGGCGTGGCGGTTGCGTAACTACACGACCTGGAGCCGAAGCAGTGACGGCCAGGATAAATGGGACACCATCTATACCTATGCCCAGCGTGACATTATCGCGCTGAAAAGTCAGATGACGCTGGGGGATAGCAGTTCGCCTTCGGACGTGTTCGACAGCGTACCGTTCCGTGGTGGGCAGTTGGCCTCGGACGACGAAATGATACCGGACAGCCTGAAGGGCTATGCGCCAATGGTACGGGGTATTGCACGAACCAATGCGCAGGTGACTATCCGCCAGAACGGTTACGTGATTTACCAGACCTACGTGGCGCCAGGTGCGTTTGAAATCAACGATATGTTCCCTACCGGGGGCAGCGGTGACCTGCTGGTGACCATTAAGGAAGCCGACGGTAGCCAACAGCAGATGGTGGTGCCGTTTGCCTCGCTGCCCGTGCTGCAGCGTCAAGGTCGTTTGAAGTACTCGCTCACCAGCGGGCAGTACCGTTCTTATGACAACAGCATAGACAAGACCCTGTTTAGCCAGGGTACAGCGATTTATGGTTTACCCAATGGCTTTACCGCCTACGGCGGTGGCCAGTTTGCCAGCAAGTACCAGTCTGTGGCCTTGGGGCTGGGCAAGAACATGGGTGACATCGGTGCCATATCGGCAGACGTGACCCAGGCATGGTCTACGATGCAAGACCAACCTAAAACCGATGGCCAATCATGGCGAGTTCGTTACAGCAAGAACCTGGTACAGACGGGTACCAACTTCTCGATTGCCGGATACCGTTACTCAACTGCGGGCTACTACAGTTTGCAGGAAGTATTGGACACCTACCGTGACGGTAGTAGTTACCGGCTCACCGACCGCAAGCGCAACCGCAGCGAGTTGACCATCAGCCAGAACCTGGGAGATGCGGCGGGAACCCTGTCATTAAACTGGGTCAGCGAAGATTATTGGAACAGCGATCGTACCTTACGCTCGATTGGCGTCGGCTATAACAACAGCTGGAACGGTATCAGCTACGGGTTGAGCTACAGCTATAACGAAAACTCGACGGCCAGTGGCAACAGCAGTGGCGCCATTTATGACCGCGATCAGATCTTTGCGCTTAACGTCAGCATGCCGCTGGATCGTTGGTTGAGCAGGACTTATGCCAGCTACAACCTGAACACCAGCCAGAAGGGTTCCACTAACAACGCCGTCGGCCTGAACGGCACGGCGTTAGCGGACAACAACCTGAGTTGGGGCGTACAGCAAAGCTATGGCAACAAGGGCATCGGCAACGGCGGCAACCTGAATGCCGACTATCGCGGTACCTATGGGGAAGTGTTGGCGGGCTATGCCTACGATCGCAACAGTCAACGACTCAACTACGGCCTGCAGGGCGGCATTATAGCGCATCAGGACGGGGTGACCTTCGGCCAGCCGTTGGGGGAAACCATTGCGCTGGTGAAAGCACCAGGAGCCGGTGGCACGGGGGTTAACAACCAGACCGGGGTTAAAACCGACTGGCGTGGTTATGCCATCGTGCCGTACGTCAGCCCTTATCGCAAGAATCAGGTGCAGTTGAATACCGAGACTTTGGCGGATGACGTTGAGGTGGAGTTGACCTCTCAGAACGTGGTGCCAACCCGTGGTGCTGTAGTTCGAGCCAACTTCCAGGCCAACGTGGGCCAGCGAATACTGATGACTCTGTTACGCCAGGGCGGCGCACCGGTACCGTTCGGTGCCACGGTGAGCGATCCGGCACAGAAAACAGCACAGGGCTTTATCGTCGGGGACGGTGGCCAGGTTTATCTGACCGGGATGGCAGACAGCGGCAGCCTGAATGTGAAGTGGGGCAGCGGTTCAGACCAACAGTGTCAGGTGAGTTACTCACTGACAAAACAGACAACGGAAAGTGCTGGCATTCAGATGCTGAATGCGCAGTGCCGGTAAGGAACGATGATGAAGTTAATCAGGTTAGTTAAATTAACATTGGGCGGCCTGCTGTGCCTGTTTTCCGTATCAAGCTTTGCTGCAACCGGGTGGTGTACCACGGTTGCCGGCACGAAGATATATAACTTCCCCTTTGTCAAACAGTACGACAATCCAGCGGACAACAAGGCTGGCATGTATTTTAATCGAACCTACCAGTGGAATTTAGCGGCGAATTACGCTGCCAACTGTGATTGTACCGCCTCGGCCAACACCTTCTATAAGGCAGTGGTACCGGGCAATCTGACAGCTACGCGGGACTTTGATGGATTACATTTTTATTCAATAAATCAATATCTGGAAGTGGCAACTGAATTATATGTTGGAGGGAACAAGAAGAAATGGATTCCCACCCCATTCTCTAACGAGGACAATGAATTTCCCAGTGCCTGTTCGGGTGTTACCAACTGGATATCCGGTGCTAATGGCTATGTATCTTTATACTTTACCCGGCCATTTGTGGGGCAGGTCGTCATCCCAAACACTAAGATCCTGGACCTTTATGGTACAAAAGTCACTGGATCCTATGGCGGGATGCCGATGTCGTCTGTCTATATGAGCGGATCGGTAACGGTACCACAATCTTGTGAAATTAATGCCGGGCAGGTCATTAATGTCAATTTCGATAATATCATGTCAAATGACATCAAAACCAAGGGTGACATTGCCAATGGGTTTACCCCCAAAGTCGTTAATATGACGCTGGCCTGTAACAATATTTCTAACGGTGTTGTCGTCAGCTTATCCTTTAGTGGAGAGCCCGCGAGTGGAGATCCAACCGCATTGAAGTCCTACGATAATACTGATATCGGGGTCCGGGTACGCGACGCAAACAATAATATCGTGTCGCCGGTCAATGGAAATCTGCCCGTCACCTTCGACTATTCTGCACAAACTGGTACCAGTTCTATGACGCTGGCACCAATGAACGTGACGGGTAATACCCCGGCGCTGGGACGGTTTAATGCCGTGGCCACCATTAATGCCGAAATTAACTAGGTTTTTTTAACTCAAGGAAATCAGGCAGGAATTCCCTGCCTGGAATATAGACGGGAACAGTAAGGAAACATCATGAAAAAACAAACTCAACGTACGCTGCTGGCCTTATTGGTTTTGGGGGCCGGTGTTCATCAGGTTGTGGCAGCTCCAACTCAAGTCAATATTACCGGTGTCGTAGTGGCTTCGCCCTGCACGGTAGATACCACCAACTCAGACTTGAATGTCAATCTGGGTACCAATATTCAGGCGAAGGACCTGGCGACGGCAGGAAACACCTCCACGGCGGTGCCATTCAAGCTGGTAGTGAAGGACTGTCCGACGACAACCAGCAAAGTTACCGCATCATTTAGCGGCACGGCGGACGCTGCGGCTGGCGGGCGCTACGCGACGACCAGCGGTACGGGGATGGCAGATAACGTGGCGGTAGAAGTTAAACAGGATGTGGCTCCGAATGCCCTGCAAAACCCAGGATCTACCATGGATATGACGGTGGTAGGAACCTCGGCAACATTTGCCTTGAGAGCCAGTGCTTATGCCAAAGGGGCGGTTACGCCGGGTAATATCGCTGCGGTAATGTCAGTCGATTTTACCTATAACTGATGAGCAAGGTCAGTTCGCGCGAGGGTAAAACACGGTCAAGTTTTGACGGCCGGCGTTGGTTTCCCTGGCCGCTGTGTGTATTGGCGTAGCAAGCTTTAACATCGGCACCCAAGTCTATTTTGGGTGCCAGCACCTATCAGGACAAGCTGAGTCATTAATAACGGAACTATTATCATGATGACATCAACCGTATGGAACAACACACCCCTACCGAAAATGCAGACGGCATGCCGCATCGACCGGGTATTGCTCATGGACGCTTGCCCGATAACGCGTGCCGGGATCTGCTCTGCATTCCAGCCACCACAGTTTCAGGTCATGGATTGTGTGCACGTAGAAAAGGTGTGCGATCTGCCAGTGGCGATGCAGCAGGGCAAGGTGGATGTGGTGATCACCGAACTGTGTGGCGAAGGTGAGTCGGTATTGGAGGGGCTGCGAATGATTAGCCATTTACGCCAGTACTGGGCACGGGTGCCGCTTATCGTCGCCACCTCTTTGCAGGAACCGCACCTGCTTGCACAGTTGAGAACGTTGAGGGTCAGCGGTATCTACCTTAAACAGGATCCCCTGTCATCACTGACACAAGGCGTCCTCTGCGCGATGGCGGGGTTGTCCAGTCTTAGCCCGTCAGCGGTGAACCTGATTGGCAATGGCGCGCCGTCATTATCGCTAACCGGACGTGAGATGGACGTACTGGAGTGCCTGTTTGCTGGCAGAACCGTGACCGACACGGCGCGGGTGCTAGCTCGGGATGTGCGCACCATCAGCACCCATAAACGCCGTGCCATGATTAAGCTCGGCTTCCATAGTGATAGCGATCTCTATACTCGTGGAGATTATCTGGCGCGTAATGGATTACTGATCTAGGAGTCGCTCATGAATACGCCTTTATCGGTTGTCAAACTGGCCGTTGTTGCCCCTATACCCTTGCTTCAGGCAGGGATGGCACATTTTATTCAGAACCTTGATCCCCCCATGCACCTGGTGGTGATGGTCTCTTCGCTTGAGCAATTGCTGGCGCAATGGGCGCCGCCACAAATTGACCTGTTGGCGGTGGTGCTCAGTGGCTCGCCGCAGGAGATTGCCTGCGACACGCAACAGTTGCTGATGCTCTCTGAACGTGCGCCCGCGCTGCGTATCGTGGTGTGCACCTATTGCCGGGACATTGCGTTGTTGACGCGTTTGAATCTCCGGCCGCACATCAGCCTGCTCGCCCGCCAGGAGTCGCAGGAGCAGACTCGCCGTGATATGGCACAGGCGTTGACCGGTGCCAAGGTTTGTAGCCCCAGTATGGCAATGTACCTGCTGCACAGTGCCACTCCTGCACAAGTGCAGGACAGCTTGGTGGTGTTGACGCAGGCGGAGCATAAGGTACTGGAGTACTTGCAGCAGGGAATGAGTGTTTCTGACGTGGCTGATTTACTGCATCGCAGCGTTAAAACCATCAGCGCGCATAAGTGCAATAGCATGCGCAAGTTGGGGGTTCGCAATGATGCGGAACTGTTCCAGCATTTACGCAGTCAGGTCACCGACACGCCCTACAACACGCCGAATTCCCCCTGGTATGTCGCGACATGATTAGCCAGAAGCGGTACCGGGTGGCAGTCGTTTCACCGTGCCGTTTCTTTCAGGCTGGGATCTGGGCGTTGCTCAACACCCACTCGCTATCGCGGGTCTGGCACTGCCAGAAAGCCGCTGAAGCACAATGGTATCTGGATGAACAGCCGGTGGATGTGCTGGTTATGTCATTGCATGTTGGGCAACAGGCAGACTTATTGTTAGCCTTGCGCTTTATTCAGCAGATGCGTATCTCTTTTCCCGGCGTCGCGCCGATGGTTATTCTGGATGACCCCATTCCTTATCTGGTGACTCGGTTGCGCCGTCTGGGCGTGAGACATATCGTGGATCTGGGACAACCGTTAGTCTTGTGGCATACGCAGTTACGTCAGATTCTGTTGGGAGAGGATAGCCGGGCTGGCTGCACTTTACCGGGGTGTGATGAGGAAACGTTGTCTATTGGGGAGCGGCAGGTGGTCGAGTACCTGATACAGGGGATGACTCCCGCCGAAATTGCCGCGCTGACGAGGCGCAGTATCAAAACCATCTCCACACAGAAGGGCATAGCCATGCACAAGCTGGGGATCCGCCACTATGCCCAACTGATCGCCGTACAAAGCGTCTTTACCGACAGTTGGCTGTCCCATGACGGAGTCCAGATGATCGGGGAGCTGACCCCAAGCCTTTGGTATTATTGCTGAATTTATCAACATGTTCGCTGAAATCCGCATTGGTAGATAGGGAGATGTTGTGTGAGTGGCTCTAACATAAGGAACAACGCCCCAGAAAGAGGCGTTGCCAATAACAGGCTCAGTTAAAACGCATTGACAGATCGAGCGCGGTAACGTGTTTGGTCAGCGCCCCGACAGAGATATAATCCACTCCGGTTTCGGCAAACTCGCGTAGGGTTTGATCGGTGACGTTGCCGGAAACTTCCAACTGCGTGCGTCCCTGGGCCAGGGCAACGGCATCACGCATCATCTCGACGCTGAAATTATCCAGCATCACAATATCGGCACCGGCATCCAGCGCCTGTTGCAGCTCATCCAGCGATTCTACTTCCACCTCTACCGGCACGTCGGCGTGCAGCCAGAAGGCTTTCTCTACCGCGTTTTTGATCGAGCCAGAAGCAATGATGTGGTTTTCCTTGATCAGGAAAGCATCCGAGAGGCCGAGACGGTGATTGCTGCCACCGCCGCACAGCACGGCATATTTCAGCGCGGTGCGTAGGCCAGGCAGTGTCTTGCGGGTGTCCAGCAGCCGGGTTTGTGTGCCTTGCAGCAACGCAACATAGCGGCTTACCGCCGTGGCTACGCCGGACAGCGTTTGCACAAAGTTCAGCGCGGTACGTTCGCCCGTCAGCAGTATACGCGCTGGGCCGCTCAGGCGGCATAGCGGCTGGTTGGGTACCAGTTTATCGCCATCTTCCACCAACCACTCGATCTTCACCTGTCCACCCAGTTGGATAAACACCTCTTCCAACCAGCGGCGGCCACAGAAAACGCCGGGTTCACGGGTGATCACCGTGGCATTGGCCTGCTTATCTGCGGGTAGCAGCTGTGCGGTGATATCGCGCTCGGCATCCACGGTGCCCCCCAGATCTTCGTTCAGCGCCTGGGCGACGGTGGCAGGGACATCATTGGCAATACGTTCGAGAAGCGCGGTACGGCGGCTGTCGGCACTGTAGCGACGGGTCGGCATGGCAAACTCCGGAAATGGGCTATAAGCGGTGAGTGCACATGCTACTCTGTTTTATATCCTCGCGCCAGCCGCTAGTTCTACATAATATCAATAGGTTAGTGATGCTGTAATCCCCTTCACCCTTACCTTCTGCTTTAGTGAGCGGGGACTGCATGTGCCACAATTTTACTCCCACATCTGACCTTAACACGGGCGCGGCATGCAGCGCCCCTACGCAGTGTGGTGCATTGCATGTGCAGGGAGAGTGAGGGGGTGTTAATAGGAAGGAACAACTGTAAGCGGGGTCTGAAACCCAACCGTAGCAGCGCCGCTCACGCCGCAGGCGTGATATGTTCAAAAATATACTCAACAATATGTTATTACTTAAATATTTCCTTTTAGATGACACCTTTTGAGAAAATGTACGCATATCCCCACGTTGTTTCAACTCTAGTACAACAGTGTTGAATAGCTATACCTTTTGCTATTTGGGATACTGTTTATCCAGACAATTGTTTGGTGAGTTTAAAGCTCAACAATAAATTTTTAATAATTAATAATCTACACTTCGTGTGTATTAAAAGGATGTAGTATGAAACAAATTCAAGCAAAAATTATTCATCAACTCTATAAAGCTGAGGAAGGTGATGTGGTTGATAATAATTATGTTCGTCTGGCTAGCGGTTGGGTAGTCCAAAGTCAGCCTAATGACCAAGAGTATTTGGTATTATCGCCTATCTATACGTTGTTGTTTAAAGATCTGTCTGATGGAAAATACTATTATACAAGTAGGGCGGCACCTCGTTACCCTACCGACGCTAATGACTCATCTCGAACAGCCCGATACTACGAGCCATTCTATAACATTAAAGATCCTTTCGAGGTATATGATTGTGAACGTTCAATGATTCAAGTGGGCGCAACAACTTGGGAGGAAGGTCTGGCTCCTTGATGATTTTTTGGTATTATTGGAGTTTAATAATGGAAAGTGTATTTTATAACACTTAGCCTGTTTAATTATTGAAATAACATGCCTATATTTATCACCGTCAAGATATCTGGATATAGGTCATTTACCTGAAAGTAGCATGCAACAAGCACGCTACTTTCATTCTATTAAAAATCCTCGGCATCATTGCCTAGATGCGGCTTTGTTAATGGGGGTTCTTCGCCGGAAACAAAATGGCTTAGCATAGGATATTTGGTAATGTTTCCAGTTAGTAGAATATGTATTTTTCGATAAAAGCTCCGATAACCTTTTCATGAAGTTCTACAGAACGTGAAAAGCAAATGGTTCTGCGGGCCAACCTTTTGATTCTGGTTCTCAGCGTCAGGTTATTGCGCTCAATGCGCTGGGTAAAGATTTTACCCGTCAAATGCTTATCCTTCGGCACTTCCCGGCAAGTTGCATCGGTTCGTGGACCAAAAGTGGAGGCCAGTACACCGCCTGTTTTAGTGTTATAGGCATACCAGAGCCAGTGCTGTCGCGCTTTACTACCTACGAAACTCCATTGTTCATCGAGTTCGCAGATAAGCGCCACATCAGCATGGGCGACAGGTGAAGACGTTTTTCGCTTCGGCGCGAGTTTTTTAAAGTGCGTATGACGGTGTTAATGCCAATTTTCAACGTTCTGGCTGTGTCGCGAATGCCAGCACCGTTAAATGCCATTTCGGTGATTTGCTCTTTAACGCCCGGCTTACGGGTTTTATAAGTGTATGTGAGCAGAAACACGCGGTGGCAGTTACGGCAGCGAAATCTGTCATGGACTTTAGGGTTCTGACCATAGCGGTAAACCTGAGCAGACTGACAACGTGGACAATGAACATTAACGCTAGCCATGAAAGAACCTTAAATTCCCACATTATACATCATATTCAACTAATTAGAGGCATAACCAACGTTTTCATCATGAGGCAATCAGGCCTATATTCAGTATTAATAAGATACTGGATATAGGCCATTCACCGCGTTATTTTAGGGCTAGCTTTGAGAAACGAAAAAGAGTGTACGTTAAGATAATTTTTTGTACTGACTGGCATCCACAGGCCGCGACTGCCGGGTACCGTGCTTGATGTGGCAGCGCAGGTAACAAATCCATTTATTATCAATGCATTAAATTCACTTCTCGGAAACATGCTACTCTGCTGCTGGAACTCGTACCACCGCAAGCATTATGCTGGGGAACAGACAGAAGGAGAGGATTAGCTAATGACGCTGTTTACGCTGTTACTGGTTTTGGCGTGGGAACGCCTGTTTAAACTGGGTGAGCATTGGCAGTTGGATCATCGTTTAGAAGTGGTGTTTCAGCGGCTGCATCGGTTTTCTTTGGCACAAACGTTGGCGATGACCCTGGTCTGGATGTTTATCGTCTGGGGCATTCTGTGGCTGGCCCAGGGCCTGTTCTTCGGCGTTGTGGCGCTACTGTTGTGGATTGTGATTGGTCTGCTGTGCGTTGGGGCCGGGATCACACGCAAACATTATCGGGCCTATTTGCAGGCCGCGCGGCAGGGCGATACCCACGCCAGCGATCAGATGGCGGAAGAGCTGGCGCTGATCCACGGTTTACCGGTGCAGTGCAGCGAGGCAGAGCGCTTGCGTGAACTGCAAAATGCCCTGTTGTGGATTAACTATCGCTACTATCTGGCACCGCTGTTCTGGTTTGCGGTGTGCGGGCCATATGGGCCGCTCGCTCTGGCAGGCTATGCTTTTCTACGGGCCTACCAAACCTGGCTTGCACGGCATCATTCACCGCTGCAACGCTCGCAAACGGGTATCGATTTCCTGCTGCATGTGTTGGACTGGGTCCCGGTTCGTCTGGCTGGGGTGGCGTATGCGCTGATTGGGCATGGTGAAAGGGCGCTGCCTGCGTGGTTTGCTTCGCTGGGGGATCGTCATACTCCGCAGTACCAGGTGTTGACGCGTTTGGCGCAGTTCTCTCTGGCCCGTGAACCGCATATGGACCCGGTTCAGACGCCGCGTGCCGCGGTAACGTTAGCGCGTAAAGTGACCCTGATTGTGGTGGTCGTCGTGGCGATATTGACGATTTACGGTACCTTGCTCTGAAGGTAACGGCGGGCGCAGAATGGCGCCCGCCAGAAGATTACAGCTTGGCGAAGCAGCGGCGCGCGGCATCGACGGTGCGCTGAATATCTTCGTCGCTGTGTGCGACAGACATAAAGCCAGCCTCGAACGCCGACGGGGCCAGATAAACCCCCTCATCCAACATTAGATGGAAGAAGCGCTTGAAGCGTTCGACATCGCAACCCATCACGTCCTGATAGCAGGTGACCGTTGGCGCATCGGTAAAGAACAGCCCGAACATGCCGCCTACATGGTTGACGACAAACGGTATGTTCTTTGCCTTGGCCGCCGCCAATAGGCCTTCTGCCAGCTTGTTGGTCAGTTCGGTCAAGGTCTGGTGAATGCCAACCTGCGAAACCTCGGTCAGACAGGCGAAACCGGCGGCCATGGCAATCGGGTTGCCAGACAGCGTGCCAGCCTGATATACCGGCCCGGTAGGTGCCAGAGCGGCCATCACTTCACGGCGGCCACCGAAGGCTCCCACCGGCATACCGCCACCAATAATTTTGCCCAGGCAGGTCAGGTCTGGCACCACATCGTAATAAGACTGAGCACCGGCCAGCGCGACGCGGAAACCGGTCATCACTTCGTCAATGATCAACAGCGCGCCATACTTGTCACACAGGGCGCGCAGGCCCGGCAGGAAGTCTGGCAGCGGTGGAATACAGTTCATGTTGCCCGCGACCGGCTCAACGATGATGCAGGCGATCTCTGAAGGGTACTGCTCGAATGCGGTACGCACGGAGTCGAGATCGTTATAGGTACAGGTCAGCGTGTGCTTGGCGAAGTCTGCCGGCACGCCCGGTGAGTTCGGCTGGCCCAGCGTCAGTGCGCCGGAACCGGCTTTCACCAGCAGGCAGTCGGCGTGGCCGTGGTAGCAGCCTTCAAACTTGATGATCTTGTCGCGGTTGGTGTAACCCCGCGCCAGACGAATGGCGCTCATGGTGGCTTCGGTACCGGAGTTCACCATACGTACCATATCCATAGTTGGGACCAGATTGGTCACCAACTCGGCCATTTTCACTTCCATCTCGGTAGGTGCGCCGAAGCTCAGGCCGCGCTGTGCCGCCTCGATCACCGCATTGCGGATCGCCGGATGGTTATGGCCCAGCACCATCGGGCCCCAGGAACCGACGTAATCGATATAGGCTTTACCATCGGCATCAAACAGATAGGCTCCGTCGGCACGTTCGATAAACAGCGGGGTACCGCCTACACCGGTGAATGCACGCACTGGGGAGTTGACTCCGCCTGGGATCAGCTGTTGCGCCTGGGCGTACAGACTTTCGGACTTACTGTGTAAGCTCATAAACCGGCTCCTGGGTTTTCTGTTGAATGTTTTGACCGCGCTATTCTAGTGGAGAGTACGGAGTTATGAAACGATCATAGACCGATACCTATTTTGAGGGGGCGGTAAGACAACGACTGAGCTAGAATAGTTTACATCGCTATTAGTCTGATTTTTCACTTCAATAATGAACCCACTATGACTGAATTACAGCAACAGCCTCCTGCGACCTCGGGTGTGCGCCTGACTCGCAATGAAAGAGTCCGTCAGTTTATTCGCCAGGATAAAACGCCGGTTGCCATCCTGATCATGGCGGCGGTGGTAGGGACGTTGGCGGGATTGTTGGGCGTCGCTTTTGATAAAGCGGTGGAGTGGGTGCAACAGCAGCGGCTGTCGGGCCTGGCCTCTGTCGCCAACTCCTGGATCCTGGTGTGGCCGCTGGCGTTTATTTTGTCTGCCGTGCTGGCCGCTTTTGGCTTTTATCTGGTCAAACGTTTTGCGCCAGAGGCGGGTGGCTCAGGGATCCCAGAGATCGAAGGGGCGCTGGAAGAGTTACGCCCGGTGCGCTGGTGGCGGGTCATCCCGGTGAAATTTATCGGCGGTATGGGGACGCTCGGCGCTGGTATGGTGCTGGGGCGCGAAGGGCCGACGGTACAGATGGGGGCCAATGCCGGGCGAATGGTGCTGGATATTTTCCGTATGCGCAGTGCGGAAGCGCGCCATTCCATGCTGGCCACCGGTGCCGCTGCTGGTCTCTCCGCCGCATTCAACGCCCCTCTGGCGGGGATCCTGTTTGTGATTGAAGAGATGCGCCCGCAGTTTCGTTACAACCTGATTTCCGTCAAGGCAGTGTTTATCGGCGTGGTTATGTCGAGCATTGTCTTTCGTATATTTAATGGTGACAGCCCGCTGATCGAAGTGGGCAAACTCGCTTCGGCACCGCTCAATACGCTGTGGTTGTACCTGGTGCTAGGGACGGTGTTTGGCGCGGTGGGGGTGATGTTTAACGCAATGGTGTTTCGTACGCAGGATATGTTTGCCCGTTTCCATGGTGGCAAGATGAGCAAGTTCCTGCTGATTGGTGCCCTGCTAGGGGGCGCTTGTGGCGTGCTTGGGCTGGTCGAGTCAGCAACTGTGGGTGGCGGTTCGGCCTTGATCCCGATCGCGGCGGCGGGCAACTACAGCGTCGGCATGCTGCTGTTTATCTTTATCGCCCGCGTGATCACCACGGTGCTCTGTTTCGGTTCAGGCGCACCGGGCGGTATTTTTGCACCGATGCTCGCCCTGGGGACGCTGCTAGGCACCGCTTTTGGCCTTTTTGGCGCTCACCTGTTCCCAGAGTATGGTCTTGAGGTTGGCACCTTTGCTATTGCGGGCATGGGGGCACTGTTTGCCGCTACCGTGCGTGCCCCCTTAACCGGTATTGTGCTGGTATTGGAAATGACCGATAACTATCAGCTGATTTTACCGATGATTATCACCTGCCTCGGCGCGACCCTGGTGGCGCAGTTTATGGGCGGTAAGCCATTGTATTCCGCCATTTTAGCCCGCACCTTACAAAGGCAGCAGCAGGAATTGGCCGAGAAAACAGGTAAAGAAAATACCACAAATGCGGTGAATACTTGAACGCAACACTCAGGTATTAGATAATCAGCACCATTAATCAGGTTACCGTCGTCGTCGCCTGATGTGAAACACTGTTGGGAGTAACGAGTATGAGTGATGAAACAGCACTGCCCCTGCAATTTACCGAGGCAGCAGCAAGCAAGGTGAAATTCCTGATTGCTGACGAAGAGAATCCAAACCTGAAGTTGCGGGTTTACATTACCGGTGGCGGCTGCAGTGGATTCCAGTACGGCTTCACGTTTGATGACAAGATCAACGACGGCGATATGACCATCGAGAAACAGGGCGTTGCGCTGGTGGTTGATCCGATGAGCCTGCAATATCTGGTGGGTGGTGCGGTGGATTACACCGAAGGGTTGGAAGGTTCACGCTTTATCGTGACGAACCCGAATGCCAAAACCACCTGTGGCTGCGGTTCTTCATTCAGTATCTGATCCGTCGTCGTTAAAAAACCCGCCAGCCTGCACGGTGCGCGGGTTTTTTTGTGCCTACCATTCCACGGTGATCAGTTCGCTTTCCCGATCGTCTACTACCCGTTTGCTGTGGCTCATCTTCGGCTGCAAGACTGTGCCATTGCCGCATTCCACCTGTGGCGTGTTGCCGGTTGTGGTTACGCTGCAGGTGGGCACAATCGTCAGACTGATACCAATCTTGCCGCTGGTGTGCTCGGCCAGCACGCTGCTGCTCAACAACAGTGTGCTGGCGATCAAAAGAATTTTCTTCATGCTTAAACTCAAAAAATACCTATCCGCAGGCCACAGCAATAGGACCTATCGGCAAAAGTTAACGGAACTTAACGGCGCGGGATAATTTTTAACGAAGAGTTAACTAGATGATTACATTATTCAAGCGCATTTTATTAGCGCAAAATAATAGCACATTGCTTATATAGTAGTCGAATATACTGTTTGACGGGAAAGCCTCCGCCGAAGCTGGCGGAGGCGAGAATTACTGTTCGAGGATAAAGGCCGGTAGTTTCAGATGCCAACGAATGGCGGCCAGGCGGATGCCTAGCGTGATAATCATCCCCAGCATCATGGCATGCTGCAACGGCATGCCAAAAGTGTAGAACGCCGTGACGTGCACCGTGCCACCGACGATGCAGGCGGTGGCGTAGACTTCGGTTCGCAGGATCATCGGGATCTCGCGGGCCAGCACGTCGCGGATAATCCCGCCGCCAACGCCGGTGATCACTCCCATGCAGACCGCCACCAGCGGTCCACTGCCAGCGGCGAACGCCTTATTGACACCGATCCCCACGAACACCGCCAGCCCAATGGCATCCAGCACTGGCAGGATCCATTTCGGTAACCGACGCGGCTGGCGCACCAGCAGCAAGGTCAGCACACAGGTGATCATCGCCACCACCAGATCGGTGGGATCCTTTACCCAGAATACCGGGCCGTTGGCGAGCGCCATATCACGGATCGTCCCACCGCCGACCGCGGTCACTACCCCCAGTACCAATACGCCAAAGGGATCCATCCGTAATTTGCCCGCCAGCAACACGCCGGAAATGGCAAACACCGCCGTACCAAGAATATCCAGCCAAAATACCATCAATGGATCTCCGCCAATTGACCGCATAGTGATTGTGCCGCCAGCATGATGCGTGGCCCGGCACGGTTAAACCAATCTTCCTCAAGGGCAATCACCGGCACGTCCAGCTGTGGGCCCCAGAAGGCTTTCACATTGGCGATCTGCTGGGCATTCCCGCTTATGACGATGGCCTGTGGTTTACGCACCAGCACCTGCTCACGGCTTACCTGCGGCCAAGGCACGGGGCTATCGGCAAAGATATTCTCTGCGCCGCACAAGGCCAGCACCTGGCTTTGCAACGTGGCCGCCGAACTGGTGAACAGCGGTTGGGTGCCAAACTGTAACAGCACTGGCCTTGGCGAATTGCTGGCATAGCGCGTTTTCAGCTCCTCTACCTGTTGGCGGAGGCTGGCTGCGGCCTGATGTGCCTGTTCCGGATGAGGGCTGTACTGCGCCAACGCATCCAGGGACTGGGCGATCTCGTCAATATTCTTGGCATCTGCATAAAAAATCGGAATGCCGAAGGAGGCGAGCTGATCCAATACCCGTTGGGGGTTACCGCCACGCCAGGCGAGAACCAGATCGGGTTTCAACGCCAGGATCCGTTCCAGGTTGATCCCTTGCCAGGAGGCGACCTGTTCCAGCTGCTTGGCGGCAGGGGGGTAATCGGAGTAAGCGCTTACGGCCAGCAGGGTATCCCCCATACCGGCCGCGTAGGCAAGCTCCGTAGTGCTCGGTGCCAGGCTGATCACCCGTTGGGCAGCGCTGGCAGGCAGCAGCATCCCCAGGATCAGCCAGCTCAGCAGGGCGCACAGACGCAGCTTCACATTAACCGCGCTTGGCCAGGGTTTGCAGCATGGCGTTAACCATCAGCGAGGACTGCTTGGCAGCCACCGCCAGGAACTCGTCGAAGCTCATATGGGATTCGCTATCGGCAACGTCGGAAATCGCCCGTACCACCACGAATGGTGTGCCGAACTGATGGCAAACGTGGCCAACGGCGGCGGCTTCCATCTCAACAGCGGCAACGGTTGGGAAGGTGTTGCGGATGCGGGCCAGAGGCTCGGCACCGTTAATAAAGGCGTCACCGCTGCAAATCAGGCCGCGTACTGCGTTCAGGTTAAGCTGTTTGATGCAGTTTTCCGCTAACTCGATCAACGCAGGATCGGCAACGAAAGCTGGCGGGCAACCGGCCATCTGGCCCGGTTCGTAGCCAAAGGCGGTCACGTCGGCGTCGTGGTAGCGCACTTCTTCAGACACGACGATATCGCCCACGTTCAGCGTAGCGGCCAGGCCACCGGCGGAACCGGTATTGATCACCACATCGGGTTGGCACTGTTCCAGCAGCAGGGTGGTACCCAGAGCCGCTGCCACTTTGCCGATGCCCGATTTGAGCAGGGCGACTTCCACGCCGTTGATTTGGCCGGTATAGATCTCACAACCCGCACGTTTCAGGGTCTGGCGGTTCGCAATTTGCTCGCGCAGCAGGGTAACTTCTTCTTCCATTGCGCCGATGATGCCTACTTTCATAAATAATACTCGCTGATAGGGTATGGAAATTGCGCCATAGTCTATCATGGCTCTGTGAGAGAGATAATCCGCAATACCGTTGCATCCGCCGCCGGGAATTGTTATCACGGAGGGAATGCGCAACGGGAGGAGAAACAGATGTCCGGGATCGACTTTAAGCAGAAGATCAGCTTTCAGCGGCCTTTTAGCAAGCCAATTGAAGCCGAAGAAGAGTACGACATCATTCGCCAGTTCGAGAGCGATCGCGGTCGCATCGTCAATTCTGCGGCGATACGTCGTTTGCAGCAGAAAACGCAGGTGTTTCCGCTGGAGCGTAACGCGGCGGTACGCAGCCGTCTGACCCACTCGATGGAAGTGCAGCAGGTGGGGCGGCATATTGCCAAAGAGATCCTCAACCGCTTCAAACAGGAAAAGCGTATTGATGCGCTCGGCCTGAGCAAGCTGCTCGATCCTTTCGAGAGCATTGTCGAAATGGCCTGCCTGATGCACGACATCGGCAATCCGCCGTTTGGCCATTTTGGCGAATCAGCCATCAACGACTGGTTCCGCCAGCGGCTCGATCCCGCCAGCTGTGGCAGTGAGCCGGGTAGCCACGATCGTTGCCAGGTAGAGGTGTTACGCCTGCATGAAGGGGAGAGCGACCTTAACCGGCTGCGCAGCCGTATTCGCCACGATCTCAGCCATTTTGAGGGCAATGCTCAGGCGATCCGCCTGGTTTACACATTGCTGAAGTTGAACCTGACCTATGCGCAGGTAGGCTGCATCCTGAAATATACCCGTCCGGCCTATTGGGCGAGCGATATTCCCGCCAGCCACAGCTATCTGATGAAGAAGCCGGGGTTTTATCTGGCGGAAGAAGCCTTTGTCGATCGCTTGCGGCGCGAATTACATATGGGAGAGTTCGATCGTTTCCCTCTCACCTATATTATGGAAGCCGCCGATGATATTTCTTATTGCGTGGCCGATCTGGAAGACGCGGTAGAAAAGAACATCTTTACCGTGGAGCAGTTGTATCAGCATTTAACCCAGGAATGGGGCGAGATTGCTCCAGGGGATCTGTTTGATAAGACCGTGGCCAGTGCGTTTCGCAAAATTGAGCGTAGCGGGGCGCGCCGCAGTTCAGAAGATCAGTTCTTTATGTACCTGCGGGTATTTACCGTTGCCAAATTGGTTCCCCATGCGGCCCAGCGGTTTATCGATAACCTGGACGCGGTGTATCACGGCCACTTCAACGGAGCCTTGTTGGAGGATGCCAGCCCGGCTTGCCGCCTGCTCGCTATCTTCAAGAACGTTGCGTTCAAACACGTGTTCAACCACCCGGAAGTGGAGCAGTTGGAACTCCAGGGTTACCGGGTGATCAACGGCCTGCTGGACATTTATAGCCCGCTACTGGCCATGTCGCTGGCCGATTTCAGCCAGTTGGTGCGGGAAGACAGCCACCGGGCGTTTCCGATTGAAACGCGGCTGTTTCACAAGCTCTCGACCAAACATCGCCTGGCCTATGTCGAGGCGGTGGAAGGTTTGCAGCATCTTTCTGCCGAGCAGCAGGCTATTAGGGAATATTATTTCCGGGCGCGGTTGTTACAGGATTATATCAGCGGCATGACCGACCTTTATGCCTATGATGAATATCGTCGTTTAATGGCGGCAGAATAAATTTATGAGATAATTCTCGCTTATTTTAGCGAGATCACTCTCAGGCTGGAACATTATTTCGAGTTTTGTAAAGACCGACAATATTTGTTTACTATTAGCCAGTCGCACCAGGGGAACTTCAGCTAATCAGCAGGCTCTTACTAAGCACCAAGACCCGGTATTCCTTTTTGAACGACTTTTAAGAGACACACAGATGAAGAAAACAGCACTGGTTTTAAGCGCCCTGGCTTTGAGTATTGGTTTGGCAATGGGTCCGGTAACTACCGCCAACGCCGCAGAAACGGCTTCTGCCTCCACTAGCGCCCAACCGATGCCAAGCCTGGCACCGATGTTGGAAAAAGTGATGCCTTCAGTGGTAAGCATTAACGTGGAAGGAAGTGCCGCGGTGAATGCGAAAACGGTACAGCAAATGTCGCCGTTCTGCCAGGATGGTTCACCCTTCCAGGGTTCCCCAATGTGCCAAGGTGGCGCACCGGGTGGGCCAACAACCCAGGAAGCCTTTAAAGCCCTGGGTTCAGGCGTCATCATCAATGCGGACAAAGGCTATGTGGTCACCAACAACCACGTGGTAGACAATGCCAGCAAGATCACGGTGCAATTGAGCGATGGCCGTCGCTTTGAAGCCAAGGTGATCGGCAAGGATCCGCGTTCTGATATCGCGTTGATCCAGCTGAAAGACGCCAAAAACCTGTCAGCGATCAAAATGGCCGATTCCGAGCAGCTGCGCGTGGGTGATTACACTGTGGCGATCGGTAACCCGTATGGCCTGGGTGAAACCGTGACCTCTGGGATCGTTTCTGCCTTGGGGCGTAGCGGTTTGAACATTGAAAACTACGAAAACTTTATCCAGACCGATGCGGCGATCAACCGGGGTAACTCCGGCGGTGCATTGGTTAACCTGAACGGTGAGCTGGTTGGCATTAACACCGCGATCCTGGCACCGGACGGCGGCAACATCGGTATCGGCTTCGCTATTCCAAGCAACATGGTGAAAAACCTGACCTCGCAAATGGTGGAATATGGCCAGGTGAAACGCGGTGAGCTGGGCATCATGGGTACCGAGCTGAACTCAGAGCTGGCGCAAGCGATGAAAGTGGACGCCCAGCGTGGCGCATTCGTCAGCCAGGTTGTGCCGAAATCCTCCGCTGCCAAGGCCGGTATCAAGGCCGGTGACGTGATTGTCACCCTGAACGGTAAAGCCATCTCCAGCTTTGCGTCGTTCCGTGCCGAGATCGGCAGCTTGCCGGTGGGCACCAAGATGGCGCTGGGTATTATCCGCGACGGCAAGCCGGTGACCATTGACGTAACGCTTGAGCAAAGCAGCCAGGAGCAGGTTGATTCCAGCAATATTTACACCGGTATTGAAGGTGCAGAACTGAGCAACAGCACCGACAAAGTGAAAGGTGTGAAGATTGAGAAGGTGAAACCTGGCAGTGCCGCTGCGCGCATCGGGCTGAAAAAAGGTGACGTGATCATGGGTGTGAACCAGCAGCCGATCAATAACCTGGGCGAACTGCGTAAGGTGCTCGACAGCAAGCCTGCGGTGTTGGCGTTGAACATCCAACGTGGCGACTCGACGCTGTATCTGCTGATGCAGTAATGTTGTCCCGTTGTCTAGAGAGGCACGCTACGGCGTGCCTTTTTTTATGGCTAAAAACTGTGAGTTTGAGCACAAACTCGTGCCCGGCCAAAACGCATTTGGGCATCTGCACAATGTGCCAGTAGAGGCGCGTCGGTATGCTGAACGTTGGTTAATCATCCGACGGGGATAAGACGCAATGGCGGAGTATCATCTTGATGCCAAGCTAGCCAGGGAAATTGTCGCTCGCACCATGAAAATTATTGATAGCAATATCAACGTGATGGATAACCGGGGCCGGATTATTGGCAGTGGCGATCCTGAGCGGCTGGGGGAACTGCATGAAGGGGCACTGCTGGTGCTGTCTCAGGCCAGGGTGGTCGCTATCGACGATGCCGTTGCCCGTCATTTGCACGGCGTTCGGCCCGGTATTAATCTGCCGTTGCACGTTGACGGGAATATCGTTGGGGTCATCGGCCTGACCGGCGATCCGGTGCAACTGCGGCAGTACGGTGAACTGGTCTGCATGACCGCTGAAATGATGCTGGAGCAGGCGCGTTTGTTGAGTTTGTTGGCGCAGGACAGCCGCTTTCGTGAAGAGTTTGTGTTGAACCTGATCCGTACGGAGGAGCTGTCACCGGCCTTGATGGAATGGGCGCACCGCCTGGGAATAGATCCCAATCAGCCCCGCGTCGCGGCGGTAGTGGAGGTGGATAGCGGCCAGTTGGGGGTTGACAGCGCCATGGCCGAGTTGCAGCAGTTACAGGAGCTGCTGACGCTGCCGGAACGTGACAACCTGATCGCCATTGTTTCTCTCAGCGAGATGGTGGTACTTAAACCGGCGCTGAATCACCATGGGCGTTGGGATGCCGAGGCCCACCGGCGGCGAGTGGAGAATCTGCTGGTGCGCATCAATGAAAGCAGCCGTTTGCGAGTGCGTATTGCGCTCGGCAACTATTTCATTGGCCCAGGCAGCCTGGTGCGTTCCTACCGCACTGCACGTACCACCATGGCCGTTGGCAAGCAGCGCATGCCTGAGCGGTGGGCCTATTATTATCAGGATCTGATGCTGCCGGTGTTGCTGGGCAGCCTGCGTAGCGGTTGGCAGGCGGATGAGCTGGCTCGGCCATTGGAGCGTTTGAAAGCCATGGACGGTAATGGTTTGTTATTGCGTACCTTAAATGCCTGGTTCCTGAATAATGTGCAACCCACCGCGACCGCCAAGGCACTCTATATTCACCGCAATACGCTGGAGTATCGTCTCAATCGCATATCCGAACTCACCGGGTTGAACCTGGCCAATTTCGATGCACGTCTGTTGCTGTATGTGGGGTTACAGCTGGATGAGGATTAAATCCTTTGCAGAGTTTTGTGATAACTAGCTGAAAGCCATAGTACAGCGGGTGGGGATCATGCAGAACGCCGACACGCCGTTAACCCGTCCGTGGGGGCTCGCAATCGCGCATCCGTGCGCTCAACGGTCGGCTAACCTGCATGATCCCCACCCACCTCAAGCTTTAGGTGTCGCGGTAATTAAACCACCAGGTAATATGGGATTGAGATCCCGCTAAGAAGTGAAACAGTGGCACATTCGGTTCCCTCTCCTTGGGGAGAGGGTTAGGGGCGCTGCACTCAAGTAACCGGTGCCGGGTTAAATACCGCCAACGCGTTGAACAAACCCCATTGATCTGACCAGGTTTGCTTGCGGCCGCTGGCGATATCCAGGATCAGTTCAAACAGCTGCCAGCCCACCTGCTCAATGGTCGCCTCCCCGGTGGCGATGGTTCCGGCGTTGATATCGATCAGATCGTGCCAGCGTTCAGCCAGCGCGCTGCGCGTTGCCATTTTGATCACCGGCACGGCAGTTAGGCCGTAAGGGGTTCCCCGGCCGGTAGTGAACACTTGCACCGTAATGCCGGAAGCCAACTGCTGCGTGCCGCAAACAAAGTCGCTGGCGGGAGTGGCAGCATAAATCAGCCCACGTTTGCTGGGGCGTTGACCGGGGGAGATCACTTCGACAATCGCGCTACTGCCAGATTTGGCAATCGAACCTAATGCCTTTTCCACCACGTTGGCCAAACCGCCTTTCTTGTTGCCGGGTGAAGGGTTGGCGCTGCGATCGGTTTGCCCTTGGTTGAGGTAATCGTCATACCAGGCCATCTCCTCCAGTAAGCGCTTGCCAACGTGTTGATCGGCGACCCGTGGGGTTAACAGGTGGATGGCATCACGCACTTCGGTGACTTCTGAGAACATCACGGTTGCCCCGCAGCGTACCAGCAGGTCGGAAGCAAAACCTACCGCCGGGTTAGCCGTCACCCCGGAAAAGGCATCGCTACCACCACATTGCATCCCCACCACCAGCTCTGAGGCCGGCACGGTTTCCCGCTGGCGACGGTTCAGGCGTTGCAGGTGCTGCTCTGCAACGGCCAGAATATCGGCCACCATGGCCTGAAACCCAACGTGTTTCTCATCCTGCAGGCGCACAATCCGGCTTTCATCCACGGAGATGGGGTGTACATCAGGGGTTCCCTGCAGCAAGCGTTCCGGCTGCAACTTCTCGCAGCCTAGCCCCACCACCATCACTTCGCCGCCAAAGTTCGGGTTGAGCGCCAGATTATGTAGGGTGCGGATAGGGACCACCGCTGCGGGAGCGTTGATGGCGACGCCGCAGCCATAGAGATGATTCAGACCCACTACGCCGTCGACGTTGGGGTATTTCGCCAGCAGGTCGCGCTCAATGATTTTCACCACATAATCCACCACACCGGCCACGCAGTGCACGCTGGTGGTGATAGCCAACAGGTTCTTGCTACCAACGCTGCCATCGGCATTACGGTAGCCTTCAAAGGTATAACCTTCCAGAGGCGGTAATACCTGGGGCACATTGTTGGCTAGTGGCAAGCTGGCCAACTCGGGGGCCGGGGGAAGCAGCACCAGCGATTCATCAATCCAACTGCCACGGCGAATATCCCGTGCGGCAAAGCCAATCACTTCGCCATAGCGCAAAATAGTGCTGTCTTGAGGAATATCTTGCAGCGCAACTTTATGCCCTTGGGGAATATGTTCCAATAATGTCAGACCGCAAGGGAAGCTTGCCCCTTTAGGCAGCCCATGGTCATTAACCACAATGGCGACGTTATCTTGCCGATGAACCTGAATATAGCGCGGTAATGCTTTAATACTGCCAACTGCATATTCGGACATAGTGAAACCTCATGCACTCTGATTTATGTACGCCGTGGGTAATAATCGAAAAACTGGCTCAGCAAAAAGCATAACATTCGCAATTGTGTCGGGCATTATGCAAATGACCTAGATTTGGCGTTTGCCGGGCGTCAATCTTTGGCATTGTGCTAATCCGCTGTGAGATAGCTCACGCAACAGGGGGATCCGTGAGCCAGCCCGCGCCCGATTGGGCATACGCCATAAACAAGCCGCCATATTAGCCCTGTTATTGGGTTATCTGCCCGATGAGTCCCGGCAGCCGGTTCCCTATACTTTTCTCCACCAAGCGTTAATGCGTTTAAAAATTGCCGATGCCGTATTAATCGAACTGCTCAAAAAAGGCTGCAATTTAATTTAAACCTTTCGTTCTGAGCTATTTTTGCGGTTTTTCAGGATGAATATAGTAATGCAGGAGAGCACCATGTCTACTATCAGCGCTGCCAACAGTGCCATCAAGCGAACCAATAAGCGTTACTGGATCGTGGTAATGCTGTTTATCGTCACCTCATTTAACTATGGCGATCGTGCCACGCTTTCTATTGCCGGTACCGCAATGGCTCAGGATATTGGCCTCGATCCGGTTGGAATGGGTTATATCTTTTCGGCGTTTTCCTGGGCCTATGTGATTGGCCAGATCCCCGGTGGCTGGTTACTGGATCGCTTCGGCTCCAAACGGGTCTACTTCTGGAGCATCTTCATCTGGTCGCTGTTTACCTTGCTGCAAGGCTTCGTGGATATCTTCAGCGGTTTTGGCATCGTGATAGCGCTGTTTGCGCTGCGCTTCCTGGTCGGCCTGGCAGAAGCACCGTCATTCCCCGGCAACAGCCGGATTGTCGCCGCCTGGTTCCCTGCCCATGAACGAGGCACGGCGGTATCGATCTTCAACTCGGCCCAATACTTTGCCACGGTGATCTTCGCACCGATCATGGGCTGGCTGACGCATGCCGTTGGCTGGTCGCACGTGTTCTTCTTTATGGGCGGGCTGGGCATCATCCTGAGCTTTGTCTGGCTTAAGGTGCTGCACAATCCCAAAGACCACCCCAGCATCAACCAGGCCGAACTGGACTATATCGAAGCCGGTGGTGCCTTGATCAATATGGATCAGAAACAGGCCACGCAGGTGAAGGTCAAAGGCGAGAAGTGGTTCCAGATCAAGCAGCTGCTGCAATCACGCATGATGATTGGCGTCTATATCGGCCAGTACTGCATCAACGCGCTGACCTATTTCTTTATCACCTGGTTCCCGGTGTATCTGGTGCAGGCACGGGGGATGTCGATCCTCAAGGCCGGCTTTGTTGCCTCGGTTCCTGCCATTTGTGGTTTTGTCGGTGGGGTGCTCGGCGGGGTGATTTCCGACTACCTGATGCGCCGTACCCAGTCGCTGACCTTCGCCCGTAAAACGCCGATCGTGCTGGGCATGCTGTTGTCGATGTCGATGATCTTCTGCAACTACGTTGAAACCGAATGGATGGTGGTGGGCATCATGGCCGCCGCGTTCTTCGGTAAGGGGCTGGGCGCGCTGGGGTGGGCAGTGATGGCAGATACCGCCCCCAAAGAGATCAGCGGCCTGAGTGGTGGTCTGTTCAATATGTTCGGCAATATCTCCGGCATCGTCACGCCGATCGCCATCGGCTACATCATTGGTACCACCGGATCGTTTAACGGCGCGTTGGTTTACGTCGGGATCCATGCGCTGTTGGCGGTGGCCAGCTACCTGTTCATCGTGGGGGATATCAAGCGTATCGAACTGAAATCGATGGCTAAGGCCAGCAGGCAATGACACGGCAGCGAGTTTGGCAACTGAACCCACAATTTTGAGGACATCTCTATGACTACAGCACCAAAAATTACTGCCATGCAGGTTGTACCGGTGGCCGGTTACGACAGTATGCTGCTCAATCTCAGCGGCGCTCACGCCCCATTCTTCACCCGTAATATCGTGATCTTGCAGGATAACGCCGGTAATACCGGGTTAGGGGAGATCCCTGGAGGGGAGAAAATTCGCCAAACCCTGGAAGAGGCTCAGTCCCTGGTGGTCGGTAAAACCCTGGGGGAATACAAGAACGTGATGAACCGGGTGCGCGAACGCTTTGCCGATCGGGACGCCAGCGGGCGTGGCCTACAGACTTTCGATTTGCGTACCACCATCCACGTGGTGACCGGCATTGAAGCGGCGATGCTGGATCTGCTGGGGCAGTTCCTTGATGTGCCGGTAGCGGCCCTGTTAGGGGATGGGCAGCAGCGTGACTCGGTGGAAATGCTCGGTTATCTGTTTTATGTCGGCGATCGCAACAAGACGCCGCTGCCTTACCAGAGCCAGCCGGATGAGGTCTGCGACTGGTATCGCCTGCGTCATGAACAAGCGCTGACGCCGCAAAGCATTGTGCGGCTGGCGGAAGCGGCTTTTGATAAGTACGGCTTCAACGATTTCAAGCTAAAGGGCGGCGTATTGGCGGGCAGTGAAGAGGCTGAGGCCGTCACGGCGTTGGCGCAGCGCTTCCCTCAGGCGCGCATCACGCTCGATCCCAACGGTGCCTGGTCGCTGAAAGAAGCGATAGCACTCGGTAAACAGCTGCGTAACGTGTTGGCCTATGCTGAAGATCCTTGCGGGGCAGAGCAGGGCTTCTCCGGGCGGGAAGTGATGGCGGAGTTCCGCCGTGCCACTGGCCTGCCTACCGCGACCAACATGATCGCCACGGACTGGCGGCAGATGGGGCATACGCTGCAGTTGCAGTCGGTGGATATTCCTTTGGCGGATCCTCATTTCTGGACCATGCAGGGATCGGTGCGCGTTGCGCAGATGTGCCATGAGTTCGGCCTGACCTGGGGCTCACACTCCAATAACCATTTCGATATCTCGTTGGCGATGTTCACCCATGTGGCTGCGGCGGCACCGGGCAACATTGCGGCGATCGACACCCATTGGATCTGGCAGGAGGGCAACCAGCGGCTGACGCGGGAACCGCTGCAGATTGTCGGTGGCCGCGTACAGGTTCCACAACGGCCAGGATTGGGGATCGAGCTGGATCGGGATCGTTTAATGCAGGGCCATGAGCTTTACCAGAAACACGGGCTTGGGGCACGCGACGATGCGCAGGGTATGCAGTACCTGATCCCTGGCTGGATCTTTGATAACAAACGCCCGTGCCTGGTGCGTTAATCCGTCTACAGAGGAAATTTCATGAAGAGCTGCCATAACCCTTTTCGCCAATCGTTGCTCGCGGGCGAAACCCTGATCGGCTGCTGGTCTGCGCTTGCCAACCCGATCTCCACCGAAGTCTTGGGACTGGCCGGTTTCGACTGGCTGGTGCTGGATGGCGAGCATGCGCCGAATGACATAGGCACTTTCGTGCCGCAACTGATGGCGCTCAAGGGCAGCCCTAGCGCCGCGGTGGTACGGCCGCCCTGCAACGAACCGGTGATTATCAAACGCCTGCTGGATATCGGTTTCTACAACTTTCTGATCCCGTTTGTGGAAAGTGCTGAGCAGGCAGAGTTGGCGGTAGCGTCGACGCGTTATCCCCCTGCGGGGATCCGTGGGGTCTCGGTGTCGCACCGTAGCAACGGTTACGGCACCGTGCCGGACTATTTCGCCCAGATTAACCAGCAGATAGCGGTGCTGGTACAGATCGAAAGCCAGCAGGGGGTCGATAACCTGGACGCGATAGCAGGCGTAGAGGGCGTGGACGGCATCTTTGTCGGGCCGGGGGATCTTTCTGCCGCTTTGGGGTATCTCGGCCAGCCAAATCACCCGGAGGTGCAGGCGGTGATCCGTCATATTTTTGAGCGTGCCAGCGCGCACGGTAAAGCCAGCGGCATCTTGGCGCCGGCTGAGGCTGATGCCCGCCGTTATCTGGAATGGGGAGCCAGGTTCGTGGCCGTTGGCAGCGATCTTGGCATATTCCGCACGGCCACGCAGGCCTTGTGCGATCGGTTTAAACAGGCTGTTGAATAAGGGGAACGGGATGAAAATTGGATTTATTGGCTTGGGGATTATGGGGAAACCCATGAGCAAAAACCTGCTGCAGGCGGGTTATTCGCTGGTGGTGATGGATCGCAATGCCGAAGCGGTGGCTGAACTGGCTGCGCTGGGTGCCGATGTTGCCGCCACGCCAAAGGCGGTGGCCGCATTGAGCGATATCGTGATCACCATGTTGCCTAACTCACCGCAGGTGCGGGAAGTGGCATTGGGAGAAAATGGCCTGATTGAGGGAGCCAAAGCGGGGACTGTGCTGATAGACATGAGTTCTATTGCTCCACTGGCAAGCCGTGAAATCAGCGAAGCTCTGGCTGCCAAACAGATTGCCATGCTCGATGCACCGGTAAGCGGTGGTGAGCCTAAAGCGATAGATGCCACATTGTCGGTGATGGTGGGCGGCGATAAAGAGGTGTTTGAACGCTGCTTTGACGTGATGAAAACCATGGCCGGTTCGGTGGTGCACACCGGTGATATTGGCGCTGGCAACGTCACCAAGCTGGCGAATCAGGTGATCGTGGCGCTGAATATTGCGGCCATGTCCGAGGCGCTGGTGTTGGCTACCAAGGCTGGGGTCAACCCAGATCTGGTATTCCAGGCGATCCGTGGTGGGCTGGCGGGCAGCACGGTGTTGGAAGCCAAGGCACCGATGGTGATGGATCGCAATTTCAAACCGGGTTTCCGCATTGACTTGCACATCAAGGATCTGGCCAACGCGCTGGATACCTCCCATGGCGTGGGGGCACAGCTACCACTGACCGCGGCGGTAATGGAAATGATGCAGGCACTGCGCGCCGATGGTCTGGGCAATGCCGATCACAGCGCACTGGCGTGTTATTACGAAAAGTTGGCCAAGGCAGAGGTTACCCGATAGGGGCAGCAGAGTACTGGGCCCCTCACCCCAACCCTCTCCCACAGGGAGAGGGAGCTGTTAGCCCCTGCTCTTTTGCAAATAAAGGGGTTATCTCAACAAACTCGATTGTCCCCTCATCCAAGGTACACCACCGAATTTTCAGGCTCACCCTAACCCTTATGTCTTGATCTGGAGCCGTCCGGAAAGGTAGTTGATTGAGGACCATGGTCAGGTAGGTTTCTGCAACGAATAACGAACTCGATCGGTCCCCTCTCCCTGTGGGAGAGGGTTAGGGTGAGGGGTCTGGTTTACCCCAACTGGAACTTCGCTTCCGTCTCCACCAGCCCAATCTCATCCAACAGCTCCAGCCATTCCGGTTCTAAATCACCGTTGCTCACACCCTGACGCAGTTGCTGCTCAAGATAGAAACACAGTTGCTTAAGGCGCGGAACGCCGCTGTAGCTGCAACTGCCGTGCAGCTTGTGGATCAAATCGAGAATGGTGTCGTCCTCTTCTCCTTCCAGCACGGCTTTTACCCGCTCGCTGACCTGCGGCAGGAACTCGATCAGCATCTGCAACAGATCGCGCGCCAGATCCTCTTTATTGGCGGCCTGGCGCAATGCCAACGGCCAATCCAGCGATAACGGTGGTTCAGCCGGGCTACGCGGCTGGGCTGCTTCTGGTTCAAGCTCGACGGTATGATAACGGGAGAGCACCCGTGTCAGCATGGCTTCGTCAATCGGCTTGGCCAGATAGTCATCCATACCGGCCTGCAACAGGTGTTCTCGCTCACCGCTCACCGCATGGGCGGTTACGGCGACGATCGGCGTGGAGTTGTGATGCGGCATCTGGCGGATCAGCTCACTGGCGCGGATGCCGTCAATGTTCGGCATCTGAATATCCATCAGGATCATATCCAGCACGTTATCACGTGCCAGCACGATGGCTTCCTCACCGCTTTCGCACAGCAGCGTTTTTTCTACCTGCTCGGCCAGCAAGGCACCAATCAGCTTCAGGTTGGCCGGGTTATCATCGACTGCCATCACGGTCAGCGGTAAGCGTCTATGTACCTTTGGCGCATTCTGACGCAGCGGGGCCTCCAGACGCAGTAACGGATACAGGCGATTACTGCTGATCGGTTTGGTCAGGCAGCCGATAGCGCCCAGCTTTTTCATTTCTTCGGCATCGATCTGCGACTGGCTAGGCACCGCCAGGATCACCCGATCGGCAAGGCTCAGTGACTCCAGCAGCTTGTCTCGATGCTGGCCGATACCGTCCCGATAAGGGATCGGTACGCCTGCCAACAGGAAGTCATAATGATTTTTCGGCAATTGCCCCAGGGTTGGCGAATGGGTCACCACCAGGTGGGTGGCGCTCAACATATTCAGCGTGGCCTGGGCCGCCGTTGGGTTGGCTTCGATATAGGCCAGGGTTTTACCGCGCAGATCCGGCAGGCTTGGTGGCAGCGACAACATGCCTTCGTTGAGATCGAGGGTGATGTGGAACCAGAAGGTTGAGCCGCGATTGAGCTGGCTGTGGAAGTTGATATCACCCCCCATCTCTTTCACCAGCTTCTGGGTGATCACCAGGCCCAGCCCAGTACCGCCGTGGCGGCGCGAGATGCTGGCATCTGCCTGGCGGAAGGCCTGGAACAGCTGCGATTGCTGGCGTTCAGAAATCCCGATGCCGGTATCGTGGATCTGCACCTCCAGCTCCACCTGGCGTTCCAACTGGTTACGTAGCTCGACGCGGATATCAATATTGCCGGTTTCGGTGAACTTCACCGCATTGCCGAGCAAATTGGTGATCACCTGCTGTAGCCGCAGTGAATCGCCAATTACCTGCTCTGGCACATCGTTTTGCACATCCAGAGTCAGCTCCAGCCCTTTGTCGTGTGCGCTAGGGGCCAGCAATACCAGCACCTCATCCAGCGTTTCACGCAGCGAGAAAGGAATGTGTTCCAGGATCAGCTTGCCAGCCTCCAGCTTGGAGAAGTCCAGCACGTCGTTGATGATGGTCAGCAGGTTGTTGGCCGAGCGTTCGATAGTTTGCAGATAGTCGGTCTGGGTGGCGCTCAGGTCGGTTTTCAGCGTCTGGCGGGTAAAGCCGATCACCCCGTTGAGCGGAGTACGCAGCTCATGGGACATATTGGCCAGGAATTCCGATTTGATACGGGCGGCTTCCTGCGCGCGCTTCTTCGCCAGATCCAGCTCAACGTTCTGGATCTCCATTTGCTCCAGCGTCTCACGTAGGTCTGAGGTGGCCTGGTCGATGTTCTGCTGCATCTCCTCGTGATAGGCGGTCAGCGACATCGCCATCGAGTTGATGCCGTTTTTCAGCATTTGCAGCTCGCCGAGCATAAAGCCTTCTACCCGGCTATCCAACTGGCCGCGGCGGATACGGTCGACGGTGTTGACCATATTGCGGATCGGGCCGGTGACGTCGCGCATCAGGCGGTAGGCAAACAGAATGGCAATACACATACACAGCAGCAGCAGCAGGGTGGAAACGAACACCTCTTTATATTGCTGTAGGCGTACCGATTGCAGATCCAGCTCGATCGCCACATAGCCGAGATTACTGTCGGGATGTGCCTCCTCGCTGTTGCCCTCATCCGGGAACTGTGACTCCGACAGGATTGGCGTGCGCAGGATCAGTGAATCGCCGCGCCGGGTCAGCATCATATCGGTGGGTACCGGCACACCTTTGGGCAACTGCAACTGGGTATAATTGTGATGATAGTTGGAGGTGACAAACAGGTTGTTCTGCGCATCAAACACGGTGATCGCCCGAACGATATCCGAATGGCGGCGATGCAGCAGGCTGACCAGTTGCCGCACCGACTCACGGCTGCGGAAGGTCATGCCATATTCGCTGGCGACGGCCAGAGGTTCGATGATGCTGGCACCGGCATCGACCAATTGCTCCTGCAGCTCGTTGTAGCGATGTACTACAAAGAAGGTGCTGAGCAGCAGACCGATCAATAAAGTCGGTGCCAGGATCAGGATCATCATGCGCGCGCGCAAGCTGTATTTGGTCATGGGATTCCAATGTGGGAGAATTGGAGGCTAATCTTAAGCTTAATTAACCAACACACAATCAATAATTATGGCGCAATTCTACTCTCCGAAACGCCGCGTGACGACCCGGCAAGCTTCACAAATATTCACGGTGACGGTAACGGACCTCGATCCATTTGGCCAGGGAGTGGCGCGCCATGAAGGCAAAGCGGTATTTGTTCCCGGAGTTTTACCGGGGGAACAGGCCGAAATCCAGTTGACGCAGGACAAACGACAGTTCGCCAAAGGTCAGCTCAGACAACTGTTAAATTGCAGCATACAACGTGTTGAGCCGCGCTGCCCACACTTTGGTGTGTGCGGAGGTTGCCAGCAGCAGCACGTCTCCGAGGCGCTGCAACAGCAAAGCAAGGCGGCGGCGCTGGGGCGCTTGATCTGCCGCGAAACCGGGGTGACGCCGCAACAGGAACCGGTGATTGCCGGGCCACAATATGGCTACCGTCGGCGGGCGCGGCTGGGGTTACAGTGGCAACCTCAGCAGCATCGTTTGCTGATGGGTTTTCACCAGGCCGCCTCATCCGATCTGGTGGCGGTGAAGCAGTGTCCGGTATTGGCACCGGAACTGGAACGGCTGCTGGTGCCGTTGTATCAATGCCTGAGCGGCTTGCAGGCCGTGCAGCGTCTGGGCCATGCGGAGCTGGTGTTGGCGGATAACGGACCGGTGCTGGTGTTGCGCCACCTGGATGCGCTCAAGCAGGGCGATCGTCAGGCTTTGCAGCAGTTTGCCCAGCAAAATGGCACCGCCGTTTATTTGGCACCGGATAGCGAACGGCTGGAAAAACTGTGCGGTGAAGCGCCGTATTATCAGGTTGACGGGCTACGCTTAGACTTCAATCCGCGCGATTTTATTCAGGTAAATGATGCGGTAAATCAGCAAATGGTGGCTCAGGCCCTTGAATGGCTCGAGATTGAGCCCAATGATCGCATATTGGATCTGTTTTGTGGCATGGGCAACTTTACTCTGCCGCTGGCCAAGCGGGCCAAGGCGGTGGTCGGGATTGAAGGTGTTGCCACGCTGGTAGCGAATGGGCAATATAATGCCGATAGGAATAGGCTCAGTAATGTCTCCTTTTTCCATGAAAATCTGGAAGATGACGTTGCGCGACAACCATGGGCAGCACAGGGATTTGATAAGGTGATGCTGGATCCGGCCCGCGCAGGCGCGGCTGGGGTGATGTCACACATTGTAAAACTGGCGCCAGAGCGCGTGGTGTATATATCCTGTAACCCCACGACGTTGGCACGCGACAGCAAAGTGTTGCTGGACGCCGGTTATCGTCTTGCGCGTGTGCGGATGTTGGATATGTTCCCGCACACGGGGCATCTTGAATCCATGGCGCTGTTTATCCACGGGTCGCGGAAAAAGTAGGGAGAAGTTATGGTCGCGGTAAGAACTGCACATCTGAATACGGCGGGTGAATTCGCGCTTGATGACTGGATAGCCAGCCTGGGGTTGCCCAACCCGCAGTCAGGTGAGCGATTAGCCGCAACCTGGCGTTACTGTGAACAGCAGACGAAAGACCATCCCGATGCGCCGTTGCTGCTATGGCGTGGCCTGGAGATGGTGGAGATCCTCTCGACCCTCAGCATGGATAACGACAGTATGCGCGCGGCGCTGCTGTTCCCGTTGGTAGACGCGGCGATCGTTCCTGAAGCGACCCTGACCGAAGAGTTCGGTTCCGGCATTACCTCCCTGGTGCACGGCGTACGGGATATGGACGCCATCCGCCAACTAAAAGCCACCCACAACGACTCGATGGGCTCCGAGCAGGTCGATAACGTGCGCCGCATGCTGCTGGCGATGGTGGAAGATTTCCGCTGCGTAGTGATCAAGCTGGCAGAGCGTATTGCCCACCTGCGTGAAGTGAAGGATGCGCCGGAAGACGAACGCGTGCTGGCGGCCAAAGAGTGTTCCAATATCTACGCCCCGCTGGCC
This sequence comes from Serratia sp. K1WW1, assembly GCF_055790865.1. NCBI lineage: Bacteria > Pseudomonadati > Pseudomonadota > Gammaproteobacteria > Enterobacterales > Yersiniaceae > Serratia > Serratia sp. K1WW1. Next base: position 4,984,448 of record NZ_CM147697.1, on the reverse strand, counting down.
AACCGCCTCGGCATTGGCCAGTTGAAATGGGAACTGGAAGATTTCTGCTTCCGCTATCTGCATCCCGATGAATACAAACGCATTGCCAAGCTGCTGCATGAACGCCGTATCGATCGCGAGCAGTTTATTGATGACTTCGTGGCTTCATTACATAACGCGATGGAGATCGAAGGCATCAAGGCGGAAATTTATGGCCGCCCGAAACACATCTACAGCATCTGGCGCAAGATGCAGAAGAAATCGCTGGCGTTTGACGAGCTGTTCGACGTGCGTGCGGTGCGGGTGGTAGTGGAGCGCCTGCAGGATTGCTATGCGGCATTGGGCATCGTCCATACCCATTTCCGCCATCTGCCGGATGAGTTTGACGACTACGTCGCCAACCCGAAACCGAACGGCTATCAGTCGATCCATACTGTGGTGCTCGGCCCGCGTGGCAAAACGCTGGAGATCCAGATCCGCACCCGCCAGATGCACGAAGATGCCGAGCTGGGCGTCGCTGCACACTGGAAATACAAAGAAGGCGCGGTGGTTACGGCGCGTTCCGGCTACGAAGAACGTATTGCCTGGCTGCGCAAGCTGATCGCCTGGCAGGAAGAGATGGCGGACTCGGGTGAAATGCTCGACGAAGTGCGCAGCCAGGTGTTCGACGATCGCGTCTACGTGTTTACGCCGAAGGGCGACGTGGTGGATCTGCCAGCCGGTTCCACGCCGCTGGACTTTGCCTACCATATCCACAGCGACGTCGGCCACCGCTGTATCGGTGCCAAGATCGGCGGCCGTATCGTGCCGTTTACCTACCAGTTGCAGATGGGCGATCAGATTGAGATCATCACCCAGAAGCAGCCGAACCCTAGCCGTGACTGGCTGAACCCGAACCTGGGCTATGTCACCACCAGCCGTGGGCGCTCCAAGATCCACAACTGGTTCCGCAAGCAGGATCGCGATAAAAACATCCTGGCCGGGCGGCAGATGCTGGACAACGAGCTGGAACACCTCGGTATCAGCCTGCGGGAAGCCGAAAAGCTGCTGATCCCACGTTATAACGTCAACTCGTTGGATGAAGTGTTGGCGGGCATTGGCGGCGGCGATATCCGTCTCAACCAGATGGTGAACTTCCTGCAGGGCAAGCTCAACAAGCCTAGCGCCGAAGAGCAGGATCGCGAAGCGTTACGCCAACTGACCCAGCAGAAAGCCCCGGCAACCTCGGCCCGCAGCAAAGATAATGGCCGCGTGGTGGTCGAAGGCGTCGGCAATCTGATGCACCACATTGCCCGCTGCTGCCAGCCGATCCCGGGGGATGACATTGTCGGCTTTATCACCCAGGGGCGCGGGATCTCGATCCACCGTGCGGATTGCGATCAACTGGCGGAGCTACAGTCTCACGCGCCGGAACGTATCGTGGATGCGGTCTGGGGGGAAAGCTACTCCAGCGGTTATTCGCTGGTGGTGCGCGTCGTGGCCAACGATCGCAGCGGTTTGCTGCGTGATATCACCACCATCCTGGCCAACGAGAAGGTCAACGTATTGGGCGTCGCCAGCCGCAGCGACACCAAAAAGCAGTTGGCCACCATTGATATGGATATAGAAATCTATAACCAGGTGGTGCTGGGCCGCGTGCTGGCCAAGCTCAATCAACTGCCCGACGTTATCGACGCCAAACGCCTGCACGGCGCTTGATTTTTTTTTTGCTTAAGGGCTCAGCATGCTGGGCCCTTAATTATTCAGAGAGTACAACATGACCCAACCAACACCACTGCAACGCCTGCTGACCATTATGAAAACCCTGCGCGATCCGCAGGCGGGTTGCCCGTGGGATCGTAAGCAGACCTTCGCCACCATCGCGCCTTACACCCTGGAAGAAACCTACGAAGTGCTGGATGCCATCGAGCGCCAGGACTATGCCGAGCTGCGTGATGAACTGGGCGATCTGCTGTTCCAGGTGGTGTTTTATGCCCAGATGGGGCAGGAGCAGGGGCTGTTTGATTTCGATCAGGTGTGCACCGCCATCAGCGACAAGCTGGAACGCCGTCACCCGCATATCTTCGGTGAGGCTGAGGCAGCAGACAGCGCGGCGGTTTCCGCCCGCTGGGAGCAGTTGAAGGCCGGTGAACGGGCAGAGAAAGCGCTGCACTCGGCGCTGGATGATATTCCCAACGCCTTACCGGCGCTGATGAAAGCGCATAAAATCCAGAAGCGCTGTGCCGCGGTCGGCTTCGACTGGAACACCTTGGGGCCGGTCGTAGGCAAAGTGTATGAAGAGCTGGATGAAGTGATGCACGAAGCCCAGCAAGCGGTGGTAGACGAGCAGAAGCTGGAAGAGGAAATTGGCGATCTGCTGTTTGCCACGGTCAATCTTTCCCGCCATCTGGGTCATAAGGCGGAAAAGGCGTTACAGGTGGCTAACCGCAAATTTGAACGCCGCTTCCGCCAGGTTGAAGAGATCGTGCAAAGCCGCGGTCTGACAATGCAGGAAGCCACGCTGGAGCAGATGGAAGAGGCCTGGCAACAGGTAAAACGCCTGGAAAACTAATTGCCAATGCCGTTGTCCTAACTGTGTCGCTTGTTTGATCGGCGACAATATTTACTCAAGCTGAAACGGTTAAGCTCGGAGTTGTGGATTGCTGAATCTGGTTTAACCGGCAGAAAAGCTCAACAAACTGAAATCTAAGATGTTTTATTGCATCCAAACTCGGTTTGTACGCAGTTTTTTGCGCTAACCCATTGTTTCTAAAAGGCTCTAAAACGGGGGCCGAACGATTAAACCGGGATGAACTCACGAGGGTGGTTGAGATGATGGCAGGTAAAACGATCGTTTGTAGGTCAAGAGAGGTTCGGGTATACTACTTTCCCGTCTTGGTTCTTCCATCGTCTTTAAACCTAAACTCTCAGGTTCAGCATGACAACTAACTATATTTTTGTAACCGGCGGGGTCGTATCCTCTCTGGGTAAAGGCATTGCCGCAGCCTCCTTGGCGGCTATTCTTGAAGCCCGTGGCCTCAACGTTACCATCATGAAACTGGACCCGTACATCAACGTGGATCCGGGCACCATGAGCCCGATTCAGCATGGGGAAGTTTTCGTCACCGAAGACGGGGCAGAAACCGATCTGGATCTGGGTCACTACGAGCGCTTCATCCGTACCAAAATGACGCGTCGTAACAACTTCACCACCGGGCGTATCTACTCTGATGTGCTGCGCAAAGAGCGCCGTGGCGACTATTTGGGTGCCACCGTACAGGTGATCCCACACATCACCAATGCCATTAAAGAACGCATCATCGAAGGCGGCGAAGGCCACGATGTGGTGCTGGTTGAGATCGGCGGCACCGTCGGCGATATCGAATCCCTGCCGTTCCTGGAAGCCATTCGTCAGATGGCCGTCGAAGTGGGCCGTGAGCACACTCTGTACATGCATTTGACGCTGGTGCCATACCTGGCAGCCGCGGGTGAAGTGAAAACCAAACCTACCCAGCATTCGGTAAAAGAGCTGCTTTCCATCGGTATTCAGCCAGATGTGCTGATCTGCCGTTCCGATCGCGCAGTTCCTGCTAATGAACGCGCTAAAATCGCTCTTTTCTGTAACGTACCGGAAAAAGCGGTTATCTCCCTGAAAGACGTTGATTCCATTTATAAAATCCCAGGCCTCTTGAAATCTCAGGGCCTGGATGATTATATTTGTAAACGATTCAGCCTGACACCGCCGGAAGCCAATCTGGGCGAGTGGGAGCAGGTGATCTACGAAGAAGCCAATCCAGGCGGCGAAGTGACCATCGGTATGGTCGGCAAATATGTCGAACTGCCGGATGCTTACAAGTCGGTGATCGAAGCGCTCAAGCACGGTGGCTTGAAAAACCGTCTGACCGTCAACATCAAGCTGATCGATTCGCAGGATGTTGAAACCCGCGGCGTTGAAGTGCTGAAAGATCTGGATGCAATCCTGATCCCTGGCGGCTTTGGCTATCGTGGCGTGGAAGGCAAGGTGATGACCGCACGCTACGCGCGTGAAAACAAAATTCCTTATCTGGGCATTTGCCTGGGTATGCAGGTGGCGTTGATGGAGTTTGCGCGCAACGTGGCGGGGATGGAAAATGCTAACTCCACCGAATTTGTGCCAGACTGTAAGTACCCGGTTGTCGCATTGATCACCGAGTGGCGTGACGAAGACGGCAACGTCGAAGTCCGTACCGAAGAAAGCGATCTGGGTGGCACGATGCGCGTTGGTGGCCAGCAATGCCACCTGACCGACAACAGCCTGGTGCGCAAGATGTACGGCGAGCCAACCATTGTGGAACGTCACCGTCACCGTTACGAAGTCAACAACATGCTGTTGAAGCCGATCGAAGCCGCGGGTATGCGTGTGGCAGGTCGTTCTGCGGACAACAAGCTGGTTGAGATTATTGAATTGCCTGATCATCCGTGGTTTGTGGCCTGTCAGTTCCATCCGGAATTTACGTCGACGCCGCGTGATGGACATCCGTTGTTCGCTGGCTTTGTCAAGGCGGCCGGTGAGCACCAGAAGCGTCAGGTGAAATAAGAGTTTTAGTAAGCAACGCGCGGCCAAAACCGCGCGTTGTTTGTCTGGAGTTTTAGTTTAACTTGTCTGAGGAAAACCTAATGTCCAAAATCATTAAAGTCATCGGTCGTGAAATCATCGACTCACGCGGCAACCCAACTGTTGAAGCCGAAGTTCATCTGGAAGGCGGTTTCGTCGGTCTGGCTGCAGCGCCGTCAGGTGCTTCTACCGGTTCCCGTGAAGCACTGGAACTGCGTGACGGTGACAAGTCTCGTTTCCTGGGTAAAGGCGTACTGAAAGCCGTTGCCGCAGTAAATGGCCCAATCGCTCAGGCGGTGGTGGGTAAAGATGCCAAAGACCAGGCTAACATCGACAAGATCATGATCGATCTGGACGGTACCGAGAACAAATCCCAGTTTGGTGCTAACGCCATCCTGGCTGTTTCTCTGGCTGCTGCCAAGGCCGCTGCTGCCTCTAAAGGTATGCCGCTGTATGAGCACATCGCTGAACTGAACGGCACCCCAGGCAAATTCTCTATGCCGTTGCCTATGATGAACATCATCAACGGTGGTGAGCACGCAGACAACAACGTTGATATTCAAGAGTTCATGATCCAGCCTGTTGGCGCTAAAACTCTGAAAGAAGCCGTACGTATGGGTTCTGAAGTGTTCCACACCCTGGCTAAAGTGCTGAAGTCTAAAGGCATGGGCACTTCTGTTGGTGACGAAGGTGGCTACGCGCCAAACCTGGGTTCTAACGCCGAAGCGCTGGCTGTTATCGCTGAAGCGGTAAAAGCGGCAGGCTATGAGCTGGGTAAAGACATTACTCTGGCGATGGACTGTGCAGCCTCTGAATTCTACAAAGACGGCAAATATGTTCTGGCCGGCGAAGGCAACAAAGCCTTCACTTCTGAAGAGTTCACTCACTTCCTGGAAGACCTGACCAAGCAATACCCAATCGTGTCTATCGAAGACGGTCTGGACGAATCTGACTGGGATGGTTTCGCATACCAGACCAAAGTACTGGGCGACAAAATCCAGCTGGTGGGCGACGACCTGTTCGTAACCAACACCAAGATCCTGAAAGAAGGCATCGAGAAAGGCATCGCTAACTCCATCCTGATCAAATTCAACCAGATCGGTTCTCTGACCGAAACTCTGGCTGCAATCAAGATGGCGAAAGACGCAGGCTACACCGCGGTGATCTCTCACCGTTCAGGTGAAACCGAAGATGCTACCATCGCTGACTTGGCGGTAGGTACTGCGGCTGGCCAGATCAAAACCGGTTCTATGAGCCGTTCTGACCGCGTTGCCAAATACAACCAACTGATCCGTATCGAGGAAGCGCTGGGCAACCGCGCACCGTTCAATGGCCTGAAAGAAGTTAAAGGTCAGTAATATAACGGTTTGATTCGTTACTGAATCAGTAAGCAAACGGAGAGTGCCCTAAAGGTACTCTCCGTTTTTTTATGCCTGCGTTAAATAGATCCACCAATCTACAACATAACGCAATAATTGATTTGAGATTTTACTTAGGCTGCGAAAAATTATTTCAGCGCTAATTGACCTGTTTGGTGGTGATATTTTCCTGCACGTTGAAGCAAGTTTTGATATCAGATTGGTTACTGAGTAATCAATGATGACCTAAACAAAGACCTTAAATTATTAAATGTGTTGGGATTAATCCTAACCATGGGGAATACCCCTAAAAAAACCTATATGTTTCCAATTATTTCAAATGATAACAGTTTAATTCAAATTGGTTTTTAACTTGTTGATATTTATTGATATAATTTGATCATAAAGCAAAATTAATAAGTGTAACAAAATGTAACTATAATCTATTGTCGGTTATCGCTAAGAAAAAATGGTTGTTAAGAAAAATCTGGGTTTGCTAGAATAATCTCACATGTCCACAAGGCGTCTGAGAAAGATAGTGTGACATGTATTTCTTAGTGAGTTTAAGCCAGTAATTAATTACTGCCAGGACTGCTTTATTGGAAAAAGTAAATTAAAAGGATTCTTATGAAAATCAAAATGATGGCTCTCGCTTTAATTGCATTCTCTAGCACCTCCATGGCTGACTCTGCCAACACAGTGCAATTCAAGGGTGAAGTTAGTACTCAAACCTGCTCGGTTAATATTAACGGCAATGAAGCCAACCCGGTGGTGTTACTGCAGACGGTTGCGGCCAGCTCGCTCGCTACCAAAGGTGCCACCGCAGGGGAAACGACCTTCACCGTTAACGTGACCGGTTGTACTACCGCGGCCAGCGACACCTCCATCAAAACGGTATTTGTGGGGAATAACGCGACCACCAATGGCAACCTGGGTAACACCGGTGATGCAACCAAGGTTTCTATTCAACTGTTGGATAGCGATGCCAGCACGCCATTGAGCTTTGCTACGGGTTCAACGGCTACCACCAGCGCAATGACGCTGGCAACCGGCGCGACATCAACCTCGCAAGAACTGGTTGCCCGTTATTATGCTGAAGAGGCTGGGGTGACTGCAGGTTCAGTGATCGCCACGGCACAATATGCGATTACGTATAAATAACACTCTGCCGCTCTAGGTTGTTTCCGCCAGCGGGCTCAAGCCCGATGGCGGGAAATAACCTGTTACCCATAATAACGTCAGCACGGCCTGAAACGCTAAGGAGTGCTGAGTTATTAGTCTTGTTGACTGGTCTCTCTTATGGCGTATACCACACGTACCTTTTCTTGTTGGGCGGCATTGCTGTTCAGCCTGACGTTGCTGATTGTCGATAGCGCTGCTGCCAGCGTTACCATGCTGGGCAACCGAGTGATCTACCCGGGTCAGGCACGCGAGAAAACGCTGCAGTTTACCAACGATGATGCTGCTCCGGCGCTGATCCAGGTCTGGCTCGATATCGATAATGACAAATCGACGCCGGAAACGGCCGATGCCCCCTTTATCGCATCGCCACAGATTTTCCGGATGAATGCCCATAGCGGGCAGATGGTAAGGCTAATGTACACCGGGAAAGGCTTACCGACCGACCGCGAATCCCTGTTTCACCTTAACTTCCTCCAGGTGCCAGCCGTCAAACAAAGCGAAACGGATAAAAACAAGCTGGTGCTGTTGGTCAGTAACCGGCTGAAGGTGTTCTATCGGCCCGAAGGCCTGCCGGGAGAGGGCAACCAGGCGGGCAAACAGTTGCGTCTCCAGCGTACTGGCAATGCATTACAGGTCAGTAATCCTACGCCTTATTACGTCAGCATCAGCCATGCCAAAAGCGGCAATAAAAACCTGCATATCGAACCGGCTGATATGGTCGCGCCTTTTTCGCAGGTGAGTTGGCCGTTAGGCTCGGCGTTCCCTAAAGGGAAGCTGAAAGTGGTGCTCGGCGTCATGAATGACTACGGAGTAGAGGTTCCCGTAACGCTAGAGACGCTGCACTAAAAAAGGACAGGGAGGTCCTGATGTCGCAAAAAAACTATCCCACATTTCCGCCTCTGCTATCAACGTGCTGCCGCTATGGCCTCTTTTTGCTCTCTCTGGGCGGGATCTCTCTGGCACAAGGCGCGACGGACGACTACGCCTTCGACGCCGATTTACTGCGTGGCAGCGTTTTCAGCACCACGCAACTCGAACAGTTCAACCAACAGGATCTGGTGACGCCGGGCACTTATGAGGTCGAGCTGTTTACCAACGGTGTATTTGTTGAACGCAGCAAAATCCGCTTTATCCTGGGCGACGATCGGCACGTATTGCCGTGTTTTGAGCCGCAACAGTTGGAGCAGCTTGGCTTAAAGGAAGTGCCGGCATTGCCTGGGGAAGGCTGCCTGCAACCTGGACGCGATCTTAAAGATATTCAGGTTCAGGCCGATATGTCACAACTAAGATTGGATCTCAGCATTCCACAGAGTTTGTTGAACCATAAACCTCGTGGCAGCGTTAGCCCTGGTAGCCTGAGCAGTGGTGAAACAATGGCGTTTTTCAACTACAACGTTAACCAATATCACGTCAACTACCGCCAGGGGCAGACCAAGGACCTCAACTCCACCTTCGCCAACCTGAACGGGGGTTTTAACCTGGGGCTATGGCGTTACCGTCAGCAATCCAGCTTCCGTTATGATAATGAATTTGGCAGCCATTGGGATACCAGCCGCCGCTATGTCCAGCGGGCGGTACTGCCGTTACGCAGTGAGGTGTTGTTGGGGGAAGGCTTTACCGACGGCCATTTCTTCGCCGGGCTGGGGTTTCGCGGCGTCCGGATGACGTCGGACGATCGTATGCTGCCGGACTCGCTGCGAGGCTATGCTCCCGTGGTGCGTGGTATTGCCAACAGTAACGCCAGGGTGACCGTGTTTCAGGGCAGAAGCCAACTGTATGAAACCACGGTGGCTCCCGGCCCATTTGCGATTGACGATCTGTTTGCCACCAACTTCTCCGGTGACCTGACGGTAGTGGTGACCGAGGCCGATGGTAGCGTCAGTACCTTCACCGTGCCCTTCTCTGCCGTTCCCCAATCCATGCGCCCCGGCTCCTCACGCTATTCGGCGACTCTTGGTCGATCGCGCTTTATCGGCGACAACGATCTGTTCAGTGAGCTGACCTGGCAGTATGGTTTGAGCAACTCGGTGACGTTTAACGCTGGCAACCAGTTAGCTGACGGTTATCAGGCCTTGATGCTGGGTGGGGTCTACAGTAACTCACTGGGGGCTTTTGGCCTGGATAGCACGTTTTCCCATGCCAGCCTGCCGGAAGGCACTACCTCGGGCTGGATGCTGCACCTGTCCTATAGCAAAAGCTTTACCCCAACGGATACCACGCTTTCCATTGCCGGGTATCGTTACTCCACCGAAGGGTTTCGTGATTTGAGCGATGTGCTTGGCGTACGTCAGGCAGAAAGCAGTGGACAAAGCTGGCAATCCGATTCCTATCGCCAGCAGTCGCGCTTTGAAGTGGCCGTCAATCAGGGGATCGGCTCATTGGGTAACCTGACGCTGTCAGGCTCTACGCAGGATTATCGCGATGGGCGCGGCAGGGATAATCAGCTACAGTTGGGGTGGGGCAAGGTATTTGGCAACGGCGTCGCGTTGAATCTTTCGGTGACGCGTACCCGTAGCCTGAACGGCAACAATAGCGCCTATTATGACGGCAGCCAGCCCTATGTGAATACCAATGACCCCAGGAGTACCAATACCTCGCAAACCGTTAGCTCGCTCTCGGTTTCCTTTCCTCTTGGCCGCTCTTCTTCTGCGCCAACGGCATCGTTGTTCTCTAATCATAGCCAAGGGCAGGGAGGGAGCTATCAGGCGGCGATCTCGGGCAACGTGGGGGAGACGCAGCCGGTCGGCTATGGGCTTAATTTCACCACCGACGATAATAACCGTAACAGCATCTGGGGGGGGAACCTGCAAACCCGCCTGCCTTATGCCAGTGCCACCGGCTCGGTTTCAGCATCCAGCCAATATTGGCAGGGATCGGCTGCGCTACAGGGGGCCGTGGTTGCCCATCGCGGTGGGGTCACCCTCGGGCCTTATGTTGGGGATACCTTTGCCCTGATCGATGCCCCTGGTGCGCGTGGTGCTCAAGTGATGGATGGGCAGGGAGCTCGTGTCGATCGTTTCGGTTATGCGCTGGTTCCTTCGCTGGTGCCCTATCATTTCAATTCTGTAGCTCTGGATCCGCAGGGGATGAGCAGCAAAGCAGAATTGGAAGATGGGCAACAGCGCGTGGCACCTTTCGCTGGAGCCACGGTGCGAGTGCACTTCAAGACGATACGGGGCCAGGCTGTGCTGATCAAAGTTCAGCGGCCGGATGGCAGTATAATCCCGATGGGGACCTCGGTCTTTGATGAAAACAATAACGATGTCGGCATGGTCGGCCAGGCTAATCAGGTCTATCTGCGCAGTGATAAACCGCAAGGGAAATTGACCTTACACTGGGGAGAAGGGGCGAGCGAACGATGCAGTCTGCCCTATAAATTACCCCCGCCAACCGATGAGCCGCTCCTGCTGCTGAAGGCGACATGCCGCTGATTCACCGATTATTCACCGGAGGTTATTCCATGAAGTTATTTTTACTGCTGCGGTTGGCGCTGTTGGGGAGCCTTTTTGCAGGGGTCTGCTTACCAGCGGCAGCCAGATGCACTCGCGTTTCGCCACTGATTGACTCCGGTTGCGATGCCTGTGGCGTCGGGATCGGCCTGGGGCGTATCAACCTGACCAGCACATACCTGCAACCCGTTGGCACACCGCTGGGCAGCAGTGTATTTGATTTCACCTCCGGCGTCCGTTACCCAGACCCGAACAAAGTCTTGTATGAGTGCGATGCCAGTGACGCCGGGCAGATTTTTGAAGTATTTGCCACCAACGGTGACGATCGGGTAGGGGGGTATTATGATTTAGGAGCTGCGGACGGCAATCCCAATTATTTTGCCACCTACTTTCCCTATGTCGGCATTCGGCTGACCCATCTGGATTCGGGCAAGGTCTTTACCCGTTACTGGCAGGCAACGCCAATCACCCGCTACGCCACCGTGGGTGACAAGATCCAGGTCCGTGTCAAGGATTTCAGCCCCATCCGGGCAGATCTGATCCGCATCAGCTCGCTCCCCGGCCGTGGTGCCAGTAACTACTGTGGTTACATTGCCTCTAATCCATTGAGTGGCATGGCTTCCACCACGGGTAATTCGAACTATACCTGCATCCAGCCTAATGGCTATGTGACCTTCCAAGGGCCGGGCATTGCGTCCGATCCAATCGGTAGCGATTCGGCCACCAACTTTGCGACCTGGGGAAGCGGGCGTTGGAATGCGATGGGGATGGGAACGTCACCGATTTCTTCCCTTTCTTACACCGCCACCTGTGTGGCACGCAACGTGACGCCACTGGTGATCCTGCCGACGCTTTCCGTCGGCCAATTAACCGCAGGGCGAACTTCTCAGGCCCAGTTCACCATCAATATCGAATGTGATAATGCAGCCGTTTCGGGGATTAGCACCAATCGCACCGCCCTGGGGCTGCAAGTCCCTTATGCCAGCTTTGCTCTGGCGCAACAGCTTGGCCTGGTCAACGCCAGCGGTGGCGTCAGCTATCTGCTCTCTGACGGTTATGGCACGGACAGCAGTGTAGCGACTGGCGTGGGAATTGCGCTCTCTAACAGTAGCAACGGTACGCCAATGAATTTTGTCGGCTGGGCCCGCTGTAGTGCTGGCCAGTGCCCGCAGGGTAATAATGCGGGTTGGTACCCTGTGCTTGATGGCGCAAGCAGCGGGGGCAGCACCGCGACGGGGTATACCCATTACACCACGCAGTTGACCGCCACGTTATCACGCTTGCCGGGCCAGACCGTTACGGCGGGCAAGGTTGACGCCAAGGCGTATGTTTGGGTCAAGGTACAGTAGAGAATATTATGAAGAAAATCGTCTGTATGCTACTGCTGCTCGGCGGCTTGTTACCTGCAATGCTGGCTCAGGCCGGCATTATTGCCTCCGCGACGCGAGTGATTTTTCGTGAGGGCGATAATGAAAAAAGCTTGATGCTCCTCAATACCAACGACTACCCGATCGTGGTACAAACCTGGGTAGACGATGGGGATGTCAATGCGGCCCCCGAGCAATCAACAGCGCCTTTTGTCAGCTTGCCTGCGGTATTTAGCATGCCGCCCAAGACCATGAAAGGGCTGAGGCTGATTTATAACCAGCAGTCATTGCCAACGGATAGGGAATCGGTCTTCTGGATTAATCTGTACGAAATCCCACCGACGCGCCCGGTGATCCCTCCTCTGCAGCCTAGCGTGACCATGGCGATGAACACCCAGATGAAGATTTTCTATCGTCCCAAGGCGGTGGTTGCGGCCGAGAAGGATGCGCCTAAGCCGGTGTTCACACTGAAAAAGGAAGATAATCATTACGTCTTGCTGTGCGATAACCCGTCGCCGGTTCATCTTTCTTTTTCCCGTCTTGCGCTGCGCATTGGCCAGCAGGATTATCCGGTGCAACAAGAGAGCGATATGATGACGCCGCCTTACGGCAGTAAAAAGTATCGGATTAATGATATTGTTCAATCAGGGGCTATCTCTTCAGCGATGGTCAACGCCGCCATAATCGACGATCAGGGTAATGCGGTCGATCAGCAATATGCCGTACGGAAATAACAGGCCGCACCTAGCGGCCAAATAGAGAATAAGATGATACCCACTAAACATCAGATCGAACTTGAATTGGAAGAACGGGCCGGCAAGATAAGAAGCTCGGGGCGGTTCCATCAGGCGATAATTAAACATGGCGTGATGATAGATGAAACCTATCGGAATCATCCTATGTTCTACAAAATCATCTTCCGTAACAGCCGCTTTATTATCTGCTCGACTCTGCTGGCTATTTATTACACCCAAAGTGGGGCAGCCCTGAAGGATGTTAAAGCCTTTTTTAAAGGCAAAGATATTATCAGCGAGAACGCGTTGGATTCGTTTCTGTTCTTCCTGCGCGTTGGGCGCTGGCTAGAGGTCAAGAAGGACGAGCAAGACCGGCGCACGCTATTGTTTAGGCCTACCCAGAATGCCCTGCGCCAAACCCATGAGTTGGTTTCCTCGATGGCGTTGCCCTATCAAACGTTGGCCCCCGAAATTCCGGTTGCCGACCTGCTGGAGCAGAGCTGGTTTTTACCTGCGTTCTTTAAGGTTTACGGCCAACTGATGATACAGGAGGTCTATCTGAACGATCTGGTACCACAGGCCGCATTATTTATTACTAAAGATGCGGGCCATATGGTGTTGCTGATGCTATTTATGGAAAGTATCCGCCACAATTCCCACATGCTGTTTTTGTCCTCGGCGGAGATCGCCAAGTTTAGCTCGGTGTCCCGTACGCATATCAATCGGATCCTGCTGGCGGCGGAAAAGTCGGGTCTGCTCACCACCAAAAATAACGTGTTGATTGAGTTAAATAGCTCGTTTATTGAGATGGCAGAGCGCTACTTTAGCCTGTATATGGCGATGGTGGGCTATAGCTTGGATGGAGCATGTCAGCAGCATAATAACTAGATCTGCCAGGAAAACCACCATAGTGATATAGCTGAGATATGCAATTTATAGTATTCAACTAATTACCATGGTATTTATTTTATTTTCAATATTTATAACGCCATGATTTTATTGGTGTAATAAAAATCCTATTTTTATATTCCTTTTGATTATGTCTTATGGCTGTTAGCTACTAGACTCTTAATTCTATCAGGGAAATATCTGTTTTTCCCACGATTAAATACCTTAAATAGAGCCAGTGGAATAATGCCATTGGCTATCGTACTTTGTTGCATACAGACTGAGAGGTTGGAATGCGAAGTAGGATAATTATTGTAGGTGGTGGTACGGGAGGTACCATACTGGCCAATCTTTTGGCCGCCAAGTTACATCGGGAGGTTATCAATAATCAGATAGAAATCATGATGATTTCCGACTCGCCGGTGCATTATTATAAGCCCGCGTTTATGTATGTCGCCTTTAATGCCTTTTTCAAACAGGAACTGACCAGGCCACAGCAAAGCCTATTACGGCCAGAGATACAGTTTATTGTTGATAAGGCTGAACAATTCGATTTATCCCAACGTTGTATTTATACCCGCAGTGGTAGTAAATATCACTACGACTTTTTAGTCTTTGCCACCGGCTGCGTACCCTGGCCTGAACAGATTGAAGGATTGGCCCAGGCGGGCGATCACTTTTACCAATATCAGGCGGCTCGCCAGTTGGCGCAAAAGTTGGCCACTATCGAGAAAGGGCGCATTTTTATCACGGTGTCGTTCCCACAAACGCCCAACGTACCGCACCAATGTGGTATTGCCCCGATAGAAACCACCCTGATGCTGGATGACTACCTGCGGCGGCGCGGTGTGCGTAACAACGTTGAAATTGTTTACACCTACCCGACCATTTCGCAGCTCCTGCGTAACTGCCTGTTCCTGCAACGCCCCACCGGCGAGGCTTTGCCCAGCATTTTTGCAGCCCGCGATATCAAGCATCAGCGTGGTTTTACCCTAAGCAAAGTGGATAGCGAACGGCGCATTGCCTATTCCGCTGAGGGCGATGAGCAACCCTTCGACATCCTGATGGCTACCCCGCCGATCCGTGCGGTGGAAGCGGTGCGCAACACCGGGCTGAGCGATATCGATAACGGCGAAGGCTGGCTCCCCACCGATCACCAGACGCTGCAGGTTTATGGGCAGCAGGGCGTTTATGTGATTGGCGATACCGTCGATCTGCCGGTCAGCAAGGCGGGCGGTTCCTGCCATAACCAGGCCCCGGTGATTGCCGACAATATCGTCGCGGAACTGCGCTTAGGCCAGCCCCACACCCATTACGACGGCAAGGTACAGGCCATCGCCCAAATGGGGCTACAGGCCGGTATGCCGTTGGTTTACGACTATCGCCATGACGTGATCCCCACCCCTGCCACCAAGCTGGGCGGCATGCTGCGCAACGGGTTTAACCGTGGCCTGTACTGGGCCACCGTACGCGGACTGATTTGAACGGAGGAACTATGGACTCATCTCAAGCACAGCCGTTAGATGCCTTGTTGGCCAAGCTCGAGCCGCTGCTGGCGACCGGCAGGCTGGATAACGTGGTCGATCTGCTGTCGTTGCTGTCCGACATAACGGATATTGCGGACAACGCGCTGGTGGAAAAACTGGCCGGGGTGTTCGAAGGCGTGGTCGCTGCGGGTTGGGAGGGCGGCATGGCGCTGAAGATGGCGCATAGCGAGCTGCAACTGAATTCCTCGCCTGCCAACTACCGTTCGATCTATGCGCTGCTGCGCCAGCCGGACACGCTATTGGGATTGATGCTGGTGTTGCGCACATTGCAAATCATCGGCCAGCGTTTGCGAACCTCATCGTTGCCAGCAGAAAGCTGACGGCAACTCTTCTCCCCCAACAGGACATCTTTATGTCAATCAATTCCAAACAGGCGTTTGCCACACGTGCCATTCATCACGGTTATGACCCGCAGCAATTTCTGGGTGCGCTTTGCCCACCGGTTTTTATGAGTTCGACCTTTACCTTTCCTTCGGCGGAATATGGCGGTGCCTGTTTCGCTGGCACCGAGCCTGGCTATTTTTACTCGCGTATTGCCAATCCGACGCTGAATTTACTGGAGCAGCGTATCGCCAACCTGGAGGGCGGAGAGGCTGCCGTGGCGTTCTCCTCCGGTATGGGAGCGATCACTGCCTGTTGTTGGACGCTGCTGGCACCGGGCGATGAACTGATCGTCGATGAAACGATTTATGGCTGCACCTTTAGCTACTTCCATCATGGTCTGGCGCGTTACGGCGTGAAAATCACTCACGTTGACCTGACACGCCCGGAGCAACTGGCGAAGACCATTGGGCCACGCACCCGGCTGGTATATTGCGAAACGCCAGCCAACCCGAATATGCGCCTGATCGATATTCCGGCCATCGCCGCAATCACTCACGGCCAACCACGAGCGTTGCTGTTGGTGGATAACACCTACTGCACACCTTATCTGCAACAGCCGCTGTCGTTGGGGGCGGATATGGTGGTGCATTCTGCCACCAAATATCTGGGTGGGCATGGCGATCTGCTGGCCGGCCTGGTGATCGCCAAGGCTGAACTGGCACAGGAGATCCGCCTGATTGGCTTGAAGGACATGACCGGTGCGGTGCTGTCGGCGCAGGATGCGTCTTTGTTGCTCCGCGGCCTGAAAACCCTGCCATTGCGCATGGAGCGCCATTGCGACAACGCTCAGCAGCTGGCAGAGCTATTGGAACAGCATCCGGCGGTGGAGCGCGTGTATTACCCTGGATTGGAGAGCTTCCCGCAGCATGGCTTGGCCAGCCAGCAGATGAGCCGACCTGGCGGGATGCTGGCCTTTGAGCTGAAAGGGGGAATGGAGGCCGGGATCCGCTTCCTCAACGGATTAAATCTGATCCTGCGGGCGGTGAGCCTGGGAGATTGCGAGTCCTTGGCGCAGCATCCGGCGAGTATGACGCACTCAGCCTACAGCGCCGAAGAACGCCGTCGGCACCATATCAGCGACGGGCTGATCCGGCTTTCTGCCGGGCTGGAGGATGTTACTGATTTGAAGGCGGATATCAATCAGGCGCTGGCGCGTTGCCAGTAAACCTGCCGCAGCGGGCACCAGCCTCATTAATCGAGGCTGGTGGGCTGGTTTTTAGCGGCTTTCTGTTGAGACTACGGCAGAGGTTTCCCCACCTTTTTTGCGTACCCACAAGGTATAAGCCAGCGTCAGGAAGGCTACCCAGACTAGCCCGACATACAGCGCGATACGGCTTTCCTCGAAGTAACCGAGCAGGCCAATCACGAACACCATAAATGCCGTTGCCAAAGCGGGAGCGACCGGCCACCAAGGCACTGGGAAGCTCAGCTTGGCCACTTCATCTTTAGTGAGCGTGCGGCGCATGGCGATCTGCGACAGCAGGATCATCAGCCATACCCACACCGTGGCAAAGGTGGCGATGGAGGCAATGATGATAAAGATCTGTTTGGGGATCAGATAGTTGAGCACTACGGCCAACAGCAGGGCAATGGACATCACCAACACCGTCATCCAAGGTACGCCGTTACCGGTCAGCTTGGTGAAGGCCTTGGGAGCCTGGCCATCCTGCGCCATGCCGTACATCATGCGGCCAGCGCCGAAGATGTCGCTGTTGATGGCGGAAATGGCGGCGGTGATCACCACCACGTTCAACACGTTAGCCGCCGAGCTGATGCCCATATGGCTGAAAATCTCGACAAACGGGCTACCGTTCTGGCCGATGCTGTTCCACGGATAGATAGACATCAATACCAGCAGGGTCAGCACGTAGAACAGCAGGATACGGACCGGCACGGCGTTTATCGCCTTGGGCAGCACTTTGGCGGGATCTTTGGCTTCGCTGGCGGTGATACCGATAATTTCAATTCCGCCGAAGGCGAACATCACCACGGCCAGGGAGGCAATAACGCCACCGATGCCGTTAGGCATAAAGCCACCGTGTTGCCACAGATTGCTGAAGCCGGTCGCTTCCTGCGTGACACCGAAGCCGAACAACATCACGGCGGCCCCACCAACGATCATCGCCACGATGGCGGCAACCTTGACCAGCGACAGCCAGAACTCCATCTCGCCAAACACTTTGACGCTGCACAGGTTAAGCGCGCCGATAAACAGAATGATGCTCAGCACCCAAACCCATTGCGCGACGTCCGGGAACCATAGGCCCATATAGATGCCGAAGGCCGTCACGTCGGCCAGGGCCACGATCACCATTTCGAAGGTATAGGTCCAACCGGTGAGGAAGCCCGCCAACGGGCCGAGGTAATGGCTGGCGTAGTGGCCGAAGGAGCCGGAGACGGGCTGATGCACCGCCATCTCCCCCAAGGCACGCATCACCATAAATACCGCCGCGCCACCCACCAGATAGGCAAGCAGTACGGCCGGGCCAGCCAGTTGAATAGCGCCAGCGGAACCATAGAACAGACCGGTACCGATGGCCGAACCCAGGGCCATAAAGCGGATATGTCGCGCGTTCAGGCCACGCCGGAGCTGGGGTTTCTCATTACGCATGTTGCTTCTCCGTTTTAATCATATTGTTGTCGGACAGGCAGCGCTATCCGCACAGGGGGAACGAACCCCGGCGGGATAGAGGACGAATTGTGCAGGGTAATAGGCCGTGCCCCAGACTGACGGGGCACGGCCTAAAGGCGTTACGCCTGGCTAGGTAACAAGGTGGCTGGGATCAGCGCGGTCAGATGGCCTGCTGCCAACAGTTGGCTGGCGGCTTCGATATCGGGGGCGAAGAACCGATCCTTATCGTAGTAGGCGACATGCTCGCGCAGCAGATGCCGAGCCTGCTCCAGCCCTGCGGTGGTTTGCAGACCTTTACGCAGATCCAGCCCCTGGCAGGCCGCTAACCATTCTACAGCCAGAATGCCGCGGACGTTATCCGCCATTTCCCACAGGCGGCGGCCCGCAGCCGGTGCCATCGAGACATGGTCTTCCTGGTTGGCCGAGGTTGGGATGCTGTCAACGCTGGCCGGGTGCGCCAGTGCCTTGTTCTCGCTGGTCAGCGCTGCTGCGGTGACCTGGGCAATCATAAAGCCGGAGTTCACCCCGCCGTTATCCACCAGGAACGGTGGCAGCTGCGACATGTGCTTATCCATCATCAGTGAAATACGGCGCTCGGAGAGTGAACCGATTTCGGCAAACGCCAGCGCCAGGTTATCGGCAGCCATGGCTACCGGTTCGGCGTGGAAGTTGCCACCGGATAGCACATCGCCCTGTTCGGCAAACACCAGCGGGTTATCGGAAACGGCGTTGGCCTCGATCTCCAGCACTTCGGCGGCCTGGCGGATCTGCGTCAGGCAGGCACCCATCACCTGCGGTTGGCAGCGCAGGGAGTAAGGATCCTGCACCTTCTCGCAGTTGGCGTGTGAATCAGACACTGCGCTACGCGCCCCCAGCAGGTGGCGATAAGCGGCGGCGGCGTCGATCTGGCCGCGCTGGCCACGAACCTCATGAATACGCGGGTCGAACGGGCTGCGAGATCCTAGTGCAGCTTCCACGGTCAGGCTGCCGGTTACGGTGGCGGCGGCAAACAGATCTTCGGCATCAAACAGGCCACGCAGCGCAAAGGCGGCGGAAACCTGGGTGCCATTCAGCAGTGCCAAGCCTTCTTTGGCTGCCAGCGTTAACGGTTTCAGACCCGCTTTGGCCAGCGCCTCGGTGGCCGGTAACCACTCACCCTGATAGCGGGCTTTACCTTCGCCCAACAGCACCAGACTCATGTGCGCCAGCGGGGCCAGATCGCCTGAAGCGCCGACGGAGCCTTTCAGCGGGATATGCGGATACACTTCGGCGTTCACCAGCGCCATCAGCGCCTGGATCACTTCCAGACGGATGCCGGAGAAACCACGCGACAGGCTGTTGATCTTCAGCACCATAATCAGGCGCACCAGGCTGTCATCGGTAGGGGCACCCACACCGGCCGCATGTGACAGCACGATGGAACGTTGCAGGTTCTCCAAATCTTCGCGGGCGATACGGGTGGAAGCCAGCAGGCCAAAGCCGGTATTGATACCGTAAGTGGTGCGGTTCTCTTCCACAATGCGTTCCACGCAGGAAACGCTCTGCTGGATCGCGCCGTAGGCGTTGTCGTCCAGCGTCAGGATGACCGGGTGCTGATAAACCTGGCGCAGTTCGGCAAGCGTCAGCTTACCTGGGCGGATAGTCAGAGCTTTCATGCTTTTTCTCCCTGAGTAGCGGCAACCATTGGCAGGTTCAGACCTTGCTCGCGGGCGCAGTCGATAGCGATCTCGTAACCCGCATCGGCATGGCGCATAACGCCGGTGGCCGGGTCGTTATGCAGCACGCGGGCGATACGCTCGGCGGCTTCATCGGTGCCGTCACAGACGATCACCATGCCGGAGTGTTGGGAGAAGCCCATGCCGACGCCGCCGCCGTGGTGCAGAGACACCCAGGTGGCACCGCTCGCGGTGTTGAGCAGGGCGTTGAGCAGCGGCCAGTCGGATACGGCATCAGAGCCGTCTTTCATTGATTCGGTTTCACGGTTCGGGCTGGCGACCGAGCCGGAATCCAGGTGGTCACGACCAATGACGATTGGAGCAGAGAGTTCGCCGCGGCGTACCATCTCGTTAAATGCCAGGCCCAACTTGGCGCGTTGGCCCAGGCCGACCCAGCAGATACGGGCTGGCAGACCCTGGAAGCTGATGCGCTCACGTGCCATATCCAACCAACGGTGCAGGTGCTCATCGTCTGGGATCAGCTCTTTGACCATGGCGTCGGTCTTGTAGATATCCTGCGGATCGCCAGACAGCGCAGCCCAACGGAACGGACCGACGCCACGGCAGAACAGCGGGCGAATATAGGCAGGTACAAAGCCTGGGAAGTCAAAGGCGTTATCAACGCCCATCTCTTTGGCCATCTGGCGAATGTTGTTGCCGTAGTCGAAGGTAGGCACACCCATTTTCTGGAACGCCAGCATGGCTTCTACGTGTTCGGCCATCGACTGTTTGGCAGCCTTCACCACCACTGCAGGTTCGGTTTGTGCACGGCGGCGATACTCTTCCCAGCTCCAGCCTTTTGGCAGGTAACCGTTGAGCGGATCGTGGGCGCTGGTCTGGTCGGTGACCATGTCCGGGCGCACGCCACGCTTGACCAGCTCCGGCAGGATTTCTGCCGCGTTGCCACACAGGGCAATCGAGATGGCTTTGCCTTCGGCGCAGTACTTTTTCAGGCGCGCCAGTGCGTCATCCAGATCGGTGGCCTGCTCATCGACATAGCGGGTTTTCAGGCGGAAATCGATACGGCTCTGTTGGCATTCAATGTTCAGCGAGCTGGCTCCGGCCAAGGTAGCGGCCAGTGGCTGTGCGCCACCCATACCACCCAGCCCGGCGGTCAGCACCCAGCGGCCTTTCAGGCTGCCGTCGTAATGCTGGCGGCCAGCTTCGACGAAGGTTTCGTAAGTACCCTGCACGATGCCCTGGCTACCGATGTAGATCCAGCTGCCAGCGGTCATCTGGCCATACATTGCCAGGCCCTTGGCATCCAGCTCGTTAAAGTGTTCCCAGGTGGCCCAGTGAGGCACCAGGTTGGAGTTGGCAATCAGTACGCGCGGGGCGTTACTGTGCGTTTTGAACACGCCGACCGGCTTGCCGGACTGCACCAGCAAGGTTTCGTCGTCTTCCAGCGTTTTGAGGGTGGCAACAATCTTGTCGTAACAGTCCCAGTCACGGGCTGCGCGGCCGATACCGCCATAAACGACCAGTTCGTGTGGATTTTCAGCCACTTCAGGATCGAGGTTGTTCATCAGCATGCGCAGCGGCGCTTCGGTCAGCCAGCTTTTGGCGTTTAATTGTGTGCCGCGGGGCGCGCGAATATCAACATGGCGAACTTTGTTATTTGCAGTCACAGCTAGTTCCTCAAACAGTATCGGTACAAATCTCATCTTATGACGGCAACTCACAGGCCATAACAATGAGCGGGGTTTATTAACATATACTTGTATGTACAAGCATATGCAACAGCGGCGACAATTTGAGGAAAATGGCATAAGAAAAGGTTATTTGTTTTTTAAATCATGTTGTTATGTTTTATTTTCGGATTAAGGCCATTAGCCGGACGTGGCAAAACAGTGAGCTGCTCTACAAAAATGAATTAAAATAGTGTCATTTTTGAGCGACAAATCACAATAATTTTACATATGGATTACAACTAAGCGGCAGCGATAAAAAAAACGTATTACCGGAGGATTGGGAGACAACGATACGTAGGGCGCTGCATACAGCGCCCATTAATATAATCAATAGGTTAGATCGCCGGTTGCAATGCGCTTGAACGCGTCATTTTAAATACCGTGGCCAGGCTGGCAAGCAGCGCCGGGATCGCCAGGAACAGCAAAATACTCTGCACCTGCCACTCCATCGCCAGTAGCTGAGCCGCCATCATGGTGCCAGCCACGCCGCCAAAGCGGCCAATACCCTGCATCCAGGCAATACCGGTAGCGCGGCTGTGCGTTGGGTAGTAGGTGGCAGCCAGGGTTTGCAGGCCGGATTGCGCGCCGTTCATGGTAATGCCCATCAGGAAAATAAAGGCGCCGAGCAGCACGATCTGGCTATCCTCGGTGGCCATCGCCACAATCAGCAGGGCGCTGATGGCAAAGCCGGTGGAAACCACCTTGTGGGCATTCCAGCGGTCCATTAACCAGCCAGCCATCAGGATCCCCAGCATACCGCCGAAGGTGAACAGCGACGTCAGGAGCGCCGATTGCTCAAGCTGATACCCCAGCCCTTGCATCAACAGCGGCATCCAGCTCAGCAATACGTAGTAGATCACCAACCCCATAAAGTAGGTGAGCCACAGCATCAGTGTCCCCACCAGGTAGGGGCGGCTGAACAGCAGGCCGACGCTGGTCTTCGACAGGGCCAGCTTGTCCTCATACAGGTAGAAACGGGAGATGTGGCTGATGTTATAGCTGATAAAACGTTGGGCAATCTGTTTGATTTTAGCGGCATCTTGCCCACGGTTAACCATGTATTTCACCGATTCCGGCAGCAGCAGGATCAACAGCACGGTGAGTACTAGCGGGGCAATGGCCCCCAGCAGCAACACGCTGTGCCAACCGTAAGCGGGGATCAGCCAGGAAGAGATGGCGCCACCGCCTGCCGCTCCCAGGGGAAAACCGCAGTACATGGTGTTGATGGCCAGCGATCGGCAACGCTGCGGAGCATATTCGGAGATCAGCGTGATGGCGTTTGGCATGGCGGCACCCAGCCCAAGCCCGGTAAGGAAGCGCCACAGCGTCAGGCTATTGAGTGAACCCGCGTAGGCGGTAGCCAGGCTGGAAAGGCCAAAGAACAGGCAGGAGAACACCAGCACCCGTTTGCGGCCAACGCGGTCAGAAATCGGCCCGGCAACCAGGGCTCCTAACGAAAGGCCAAGCAGCGCGGCGCTTAATACCGGCCCCAGATCCTGTTTCACGATCCCCCAGTCTTTGGCTACCGAAGGGGCGATATAGCCCATCGCCGCCGTATCGTAACCGTCAATTGCCAGGATCAGAAAACCCAGGATGATCAGGGTCCAGTGAAACAGCGAAAATTTGCTGTCGTCGATAGCCTGCTGAATATTCAACTCGGTGGAATGGGCCATAGTTTCCTTAAACGCAGATAGGATGTTGATGGATCGTCGGAACTGCGCCCGACTTGTGCCTGCCTGTCTATACATCTGCGTCACAGGCGCTTTTATGTCAAATATTTTTGTTTTAAATGTTAATTTTATGTTTGTTTTGAGCGGTGGATAACATCGGCGGTTGGCGTTTGGTCTTTAATAAACGCCACCCATGAACAGGTTAGCCGGAGAAAGCTGCTGGCCATCGCCGAACGGACAAAATTTAATACACTTTTCCAGGTTTGGTCGCCCGTTCGGGATCTGCGATAATGCGTCTTTACCTAGACAGATTGAGAAAGCGATGCAATACCCGATTAATGAGATGTTCCAGACTTTGCAGGGCGAAGGCTATTTCACCGGCGTGCCGGCCATTTTTATTCGCCTACAGGGTTGCCCGGTGGGATGCAGCTGGTGCGATACCAAACACACCTGGGAAAAGGACGCCGATCGGGAAGTGGATCTGCAACGCATCCTGGTGAAAACTGCCGAGAGTGATGCCTGGGGAAGCGCCAGTGCGGAACAGTTGCTGGAGGTGGTCGAACAGCAGGGCTATACCGCGCGCCATATCGTGATCACCGGCGGTGAGCCGTGCATCTACGATCTGATCCCGTTGACCAAGCTGTTTGAGAACGCGGGCTACGGCTGCCAAATTGAAACCAGTGGCACCCATGAAGTCCTCTGCTCCCCCAATACCTGGGTCACCGTTTCACCCAAAGTGAATATGCGCGGTGGTTTGAAGGTGGTAGAGCAGGCGCTGATGCGGGCCGATGAGATCAAGCATCCGGTGGGGCGTGAACGCGATATTGAGGCGTTGGATGAGCTGCTGGCAACGTTGCACGACGAAAAACACCGTATTATCGCTTTGCAGCCGATCAGCCAGAAAGAAGAGGCGACGCGGTTGTGTATTGAGACCTGCATTGCCCGCAACTGGCGGCTTTCAATGCAGACGCATAAGTATCTGAATATCGCTTAAGACCGGCCCCTCACCCCAACCCTCTCCCACGGGGAGAGGGAGCTGATAGCCCCTGCTCCGTTGCGAGAAGGGAGATAATCTCCGCAACCTTGATTGCCCCTTCAACTGGCGGTGCTCATAAATATCACTTAACTCGATCGGTTCCCTTCAACCGGCGGTGCTCATAAATATCACTTAACTCGATTGGTTCCCTTCAACCGGCGGTGCTCATAAATATCACTTAACTCGATCGGTTCCCTTCAACCACCGGAGCTTATGATAAATCGCTGTACTTTCAGCTTGGCTCGATCGGTTTCCTTCAACCGCCAGAGCTTATGATATATCGCTGTACTTTCGGTTTGGCTCGATCGGTTCCCTCTCCTTGGGGAGAGGGTTAGGGTGAGGGAGATCGCACCGCAGCCAATCGCCTCACCCTGAGCCTTGCCCTATTAACCTTTATATACGCAGCCTGCGGTACAGGTCTCTTTGACCATCACGGCCGACAATTCAGGCAGCTGCGGTTTCAACTGCTGCCAGATCCAGGCGGCGAGCACTTCGCTGGTCGGGTTCTCCAAGCCAGGAATATCGTTCAGGTTATAGTGATCCAGGCGCTGCCAAATCGGCTTGAAAGCGGCCTTCAGCTCGGCAAAATCCATCACCCAACCGGTATGCGCGTCTACTTCCCCGGTCACTTCAATGCGCACCATAAACGAATGCCCATGCAGGCGGCCGCATTTATGGCCCTCCGGCACGTTTGGCAGATGGTGTGCGGCTTCAAACTGAAAATCTTTAAATAGCGTGGTTGCCATTATTACGGCCTCATTGACTCAAAAACCGCCGAATACTAACGGAAAGCGGCCCTGGTTACTATCTTTTGGGCTGCTTCAGGGGAGATCCGGGGGGCAGCATGTAGCGCTGCTGGCATTTTTTATTTGGGCGGGATTGAGCCGATCGGAGGACGTTATCCGCCTCAAATGCGAGTCATTCAAAATTTTAAAAATTAACTCATTAAATAACAATGAATTAAAAATAAACATCTAACGATTTAGCCACTATCCCTTACCAGGAAAACTGCTTAGTCGTTTTGGTTATTAATTATTGCTATCCCTTATTTAATCGTTGCAATGACGCTCGGTAACCTTACAAACTCTCCTGGTCTTTTCAGGACATGACACAACAACAATTACAGCGACTGACACTGGCTAAGCATAGGATATCCGTACCGCGATGACGACTCAGGTTCCTCCAACATCTTTGCTCCCGCTGACCCCCGAACAGCTTTCGAGTTTGCAGGCCGTCATTGGCGGGTATTCCCCAACGCAGCTGGCGTGGCTCTCTGGTTATTTCTGGGGCATGGTTAACCAGCTGCCGGGAAGCGTGGCTTCAGCACCGGTTGCCGCGGCCCCTGCGGCCAGCATCACCCTGATTTCTGCTTCCCAGACCGGTAACGCACGCCGTCTGGCCGAACAGCTACGCGACGATCTGCTGGCGGCGAAGCTGAGCGTCACCCTAGTGAATGCCGGTGACTACAAGTTCAAGCAAATCGCCCAGGAGCGCCTGCTGGTGGTGGTCGCCTCCACCCAAGGGGAGGGGGAGCCAGCGGAAGAAGCGGTGGCGCTGCACAAATTCCTGCATTCGAAAAAAGCCCCCAAACTCAATGAAACCGCCTTTGCGGTGTTTGGCCTGGGGGATAGCTCTTATGAGAATTTCTGCCAGTCCGGCAAAGACTTTGATGGCAAGCTGGCCGAACTGGGGGCCGAGCGCCTGGTGGAGCGCATCGATGCGGATGTGGATTATCAGGAACTGGCTATCGCCTGGCGCAAGCAGGTGGTGGAAGTTCTGAAGGCCCGAGCACCAGCGGAAAACAGTGCTCCGGCAGCATTGGCCAGTGGTGCGGTCGATCAGTTGGACAGCAGCCCTTACAGCAAAGAACAGCCACTGACCGCGCAACTGGCGGCCAAGCAAAAGATCACTGGCCGCGCTTCCGATAAAGATGTGCGCCATATTGAAATCGATTTAGGCGATTCCGGCCTGCACTATCAGCCGGGCGATGCTTTGGGCGTATGGTTTGATAACGATCCGGCGCTGGTGGATGAGCTGGTACAGCTGCTGTGGCTGAAAGGCGACGAACCGGTCGAGGTTGAGGGGCAAACCCTGCAGTTGCGTGAAGCTTTGCGTAGCCACTTTGAACTGACGCAGAACACCACGCCGATCGTGGAAAAATATGCCGGGCTGTCGCGGGACGAAACGCTGATTGGCCTGCTGGCTGACAAGCCTAAACTGCAACACTACGCCCATAACACCCCGATTGTGGACATGGTACGCCAGGCTCCGGCCGACCTGAATGCAGAGCAGTTACTCAGCCTGCTGCGCCCGTTGACGCCGCGCCTGTACTCCATCGCCTCCTCTCAGGCAGAGAATGAAAACGAAGTGCACATCACCGTTGGCGTGGTGCGCTACGACATTGATGGCCGCAGCCGTGCCGGCGGGGCTTCCAGCTTCCTGGCCGATCGTCTGGAAGAAGAAGGCGAACTGCGGGTGTTTATCGAACATAACGACAACTTCCGTTTGCCCGCCAACCCGGAAACTCCGGTGATCATGATTGGCCCTGGCACCGGCATTGCCCCGTTCCGCGCCTTTATGCAGCAACGTGAAGCGGAAGGTGCCGGGGGCAAGAACTGGCTGTTCTTTGGCAACCCGCACTTTACCGAAGACTTCCTGTACCAGGTGGAATGGCAGCGCTATGTGAAGGAGGGTCTGTTGACCCGCATCGATCTGGCCTGGTCACGGGATCAACAGCATAAGGTTTACGTGCAGGACAAGCTGCGTGAGCAGGGCGCGGAAATCTGGAACTGGATCCAGCAGGGCGCGCACATCTATGTCTGTGGCGATGCCAACCGCATGGCGAAAGACGTTGAAAACACATTGTTAGCACTGGTGGCCGAGCACGGTGGTATGGATACCGAGCTGGCAGACGAATTCTTAAGCGAGCTGCGCCTTGAGCGCCGTTATCAGCGAGACGTTTACTAATGAGTGATAAACACCCTGGACCTCTGGTGGTAGAAGGCAAACTGACCGATGCTGAGCGTCTGAAGAAAGAGAGTAACTTCCTGCGCGGAACCATTGCCGAAGATTTACAAGACGGTTTGACCGGCGGCTTTACCGGCGATAACTTCTTGCTGATCCGTTTTCACGGCATGTACCAGCAGGACGATCGCGATATTCGCGCCGAACGTGCCGAACAAAAACTCGAACCGCGCCACGCCATGATGCTGCGCTGCCGCCTGCCGGGCGGGATTATTTCCCCGCAACAGTGGCTGGGGATCGACAAATTTGCCGCGGAAAGCACGCTGTACGGCAGTATCCGTATCACCAACCGGCAGACGTTCCAGTTCCATGGCATCGTCAAAGGCAACGTGAAACCGGTGCACCAGTTGCTGAATCGCCTGGGGCTGGATGCGCTGGCGACGGCTAACGACGTGAACCGTAACGTACTTTGCACCTCGAATCCGGTGGAGTCGGAGCTGCATCAGGAAGCGTACGAATGGGCGAAGAAAATCTCCGAGCACCTGCTGCCGCGTACCCGTGCCTATGCCGAAGTGTGGCTGGATAAAGAAAAAGTCGCGACTACGGACGAAGAGCCGATCCTGGGCGCGACTTACCTGCCGCGCAAGTTTAAAACCACGGTGGTGATCCCGCCGCAGAACGATGTAGATCTGCACGCCAACGACATGAACTTTGTGGCGATTGCCGAACACGGCAAGCTGGTGGGCTTTAACCTGCTGGTGGGTGGCGGCCTGTCTATCGAGCATGGCAACAAGAAAACCTATGCGCGTACGGCGAGTGAGTTTGGCTATATTCCGCTGGAACACACGCTGGCCGTTGCCGAAGCGGTAGTGACTACCCAGCGCGACTGGGGCAACCGCACCGACCGTAAGAACGCCAAAACCAAATATACGCTGGAGCGGGTGGGGGTGGATACCTTCCGCGCCGAGGTAGAAAAGCGGGCTGGCATCACCTTTGCACCGGTGCGTCCGTACGAGTTTACCGGCCGTGGCGATCGCATCGGCTGGGTCAAAGGGGTTGATAATCACTGGCACCTGACGCTGTTTATTGAAAACGGTCGCCTGCTGGATTATCCAGGCCGTCCGTTGAAAACCGGCGTGGCCGAGATCGCCAAGATCCATCAGGGTGATTTCCGTCTGACAGCCAACCAGAACCTGATCGTGGCCGGCGTGCCGGAAAGCGAAAAGGCGAAGATCGAAGCTCTGGCACGCGAGCATGGCCTGATCGACGATGGCATCAGCGAGCAGCGCAAGAACTCGATGGCCTGCGTGTCCTACCCAACCTGCCCACTGGCGATGGCGGAGGCCGAGCGCTTCCTGCCGGAGTTTGTGACCAAGGTGGAAGGCATCATGCATCGGCATGGCGTGGGTGATGAGCACGTGGTGCTGCGTATCACCGGCTGCCCGAACGGCTGTGGCCGAGCATTGCTGGCAGAGATTGGGCTGGTTGGTAAAGCGATCGGCCGGTACAACCTGCATCTGGGTGGTAACCGTGAAGGGACGCGCATTCCCCGCATGTATCGGGAAAATATTAACGAAGACGAAATCCTGCAGACCATCGACCAACTGGTAGGGCGTTGGGCAACAGAGCGCACCGCTGGCGAAGGTTTTGGCGATTTCACCGTGCGCACCGGGATTATCCGGCCGGTGGTGGATCCCGCGCAGGATTTCTGGGAATAACCTTGCACGGCTGCATTTATTACGCTGCAGCCATCCCCCTCACCCCGGCCCTCTCCCATAGGGAGAGGGTGAAGCCCGAGGCACGATGCGGCATTGGTGCGCTCGTCAACGTTGTAGAGCGATATGCTGTTCGCCGCTATGTGGGGCTAGATGCTGAATAAGGGCACAATCGGTCCCCTCTCCCTGTGGGAGAGGGTTAGGGTGAGGGGCCACATCTAACACTTTCAGGAGATCGCATCATGGCTGAATTGGATCTGGCGGCGCTGAACGCGTTACCGAAGTCCGGACAGGCGCTGGCACTGGCAGTCGTCAACGGCCAGTTGGAACAGCTTTCGGCACAGGAGAGGGTTGCCTGGGCGTTGGAACATCTGCCGGGGGAGTTTGTGCTTTCCTCCAGCTTTGGCATTCAGGCGGCGGTGTGTCTGCATCTGGTCACGCGCATCAAGCCGGATATCCCGGTGATCCTGACCGATACCGGCTACCTGTTCCCGGAAACCTACCAGTTTATCGACCAACTGGCCGACCAACTGAACCTGAACCTGCAGGTATTCCGCGCCGAGCATTCACCGGCCTGGCAAGAGGCGCGTTACGGCAAGCTGTGGGAGCAGGGCGTTGAGGGCATTGAGCGGTACAACCAAATCAACAAAGTTGAGCCGATGAACCGCGCGCTGGAAACGCTAGGTGCGCAAACCTGGTTTGCTGGCCTGCGCCGTGAGCAATCGGGCAGCCGTGCCAATCTGCCGGTGCTGGCGGTGCAGCGTGGGGTGTTCAAGATCCTGCCGATCATCGACTGGGATAACCGCCAGATTTATCAATATCTCACCGAGCATGGGCTGAGCTACCACCCGCTGTGGGATCAGGGCTATCTGTCGGTGGGCGATACCCACACCACCCGTAAATGGGAGGAAGGCATGAGCGAGGAAGAAACCCGCTTCTTCGGCCTGAAGCGCGAGTGTGGTCTGCACGAAGGTTGATGAGCGCATAGTTAACGAACCGGGTTCTGCGAGGGCCCGACTAATTAAGTTCTAGCTCAATAA
Organism: Serratia sp. K1WW1; assembly: GCF_055790865.1. NCBI lineage: Bacteria > Pseudomonadati > Pseudomonadota > Gammaproteobacteria > Enterobacterales > Yersiniaceae > Serratia > Serratia sp. K1WW1. Next base: position 4,954,524 of record NZ_CM147697.1, on the reverse strand, counting down.
CATGTGACGTCTGAGTGCGCGGGTCAAATCTTGGCGGGTATGCAAAAACAGCAAGATGTCGACGGTATGACCGGTGATTTCATACAGCGTCCGGTATTCGTGTTTATCCAGACGTTCTCGTAGTGCTAAGCCATAATCAGCCAAAGTGGCGTTAAAACGATAGCGCTTGGGATCTTCTCGCAACGTGGCAGTAGCTTCCAAGAGCAATTGGTCTACAAAGTGCCCTGCATCCACTGAACCAATAGTGGCTGTTTTGAACGACTCTATATCGGCAAGGCACTGAAATGCGGTTTCGGTCAGACGCACTTCATACATGGTTGGTTACTCCTTAACCTCTTGCAGCCCTTAGCCTTTTTAATGCTTCATCAGGAGTCAGGACTTTCCCTTCGGCGACTTCTTGCTTGGATTTCAGCACCAGTTTTAGCAGTGCATGGGTTTGCTGCTCCTGTTCCCAGGCAGCCAATTCCTCTTGTCGTTCCAAGGCCGTTTGGACGAATAATTCTGCGGTTCCATTTTTAGTCACCCAAACACCTCCTTTGAAACTATCAGGTGAACCGAGACTCTCTCGTGTCGCTTGTTGCGATAAGGTTTTGTGCGTACTCATTGGTTTTTTCTCGAATACGGGTTTCTCTCAGTATACTTAACCGAGATGTCGAGTACAAAATTTGTACTCGATTTTACGTCCAATTATTTCTTCTTTTTCTTTTTCGGCTCAGGGACAGGATGCGCCTGCACCCATTCTTTTACCAACGGTAACAGGATCCGCACGCTGTCGCGGCTGCGCTTGTCGATCCGCCCTGGCAGGTGGGTTTCCAGATATTGCAGATTGTCGTATTGCGGGCGATGCCAGGTAATGCCTTGCGGGAAGCTAGGGCTGGTGGCGCGTTGTTGATAGCCGTCCTTATCCCCCAGCGACCAGTTGGTGGCTTCTACCGCCATCACCGGAATTTTGGCGTTATCGAAGACGATCTGATCGGAACAGCAACCGGTGCCGGTTGGAAAACCTTTGCTGCCTGGATTAATGGCCGCCTCAATACCATAACGGTGAGCGATGCTCAGTGCCCGATCGCGGGATCTGGCCACCACTTCCGGCTCGGTGTTACGCCCGGAGTGGAAATAGAGGCGATCGCCGGTGATCAGGCTGTCGAGGTTAATCACCAGCAGCGTGTTTTTGCGTTCCTCCGGCGTCATACGGCCAAGGTAGTTTTTAGCGCCTACTGACTTCAGCTCTTCGCCACTCATGGCCACAAAGCGCAGGGTATAGGTAGTGGGGATGTTTTTCAGCCTGTTGGCCAACTCCAGCATCACGCCCACGCCGGAGGCATTGTCATCGACCCCCTGCAGCGTCAGGCCACCGAGGTTATTGTCCACCTCATCGTCGCTCAGCGGGGTATAGGTATCGAAGTGCGCCATGATGATGACCTGCTGTGGCCGCTCACCCTTTTTGGTCGCAATCACCGAGGTGACGCCGATCTTGCGCCAGTTTTCACTGGTGTCTTTATTGGTGTAGAGATAACGGGCGTCAAAGGTGCGGGTATCCGCCGGGTAGCCCATCTCGGTAAACTGCTGTTTCAGGTAGTCTGCGGCCAGTAATTCTGCCGGGCTTCCCGCCATGCGGCCGGGGAAGTAGGTCGCGATATGGCGGATCTGGTGGGCGGCGAACTGGCCCATCGGGGCTTCTTTTACGGGTTTGGTAGCGGCCGAAACGCTTACAGCACTGCCGAGAGCGACTAACAACAGCCCAGCCCCCAGGCACAAGCGGGAAAACATACCGAAAAATCCTTCTTTGACAGCGGTGATGCCGATTATCTTTGCGGTAGTTAGTATGGGACGCCAGCGCCGATAAGACAATTTCTTCGCGTCCTATTTTTGTCTTAGGTGCGCGCCGTTAAACCGCTGCTATCCACGTTTGGGGGGGCCGTAGGGCAACATCAAGCAAGCCATGTTAGCCCACACCTGTAACTTCATTTCGTACAGCCAGTTAGGCGCACTACCAACAGCCTTATTCCATTTAAGAACATCTCATGCCTTTTCGTCATTTCAGGGGGCAAATCGCACGCCGTATAGTCACCCTATCAATCTGTTATATGAAAAGGCCGTTGTGGACTATCTACCAATATTTGCCGACCTGAAACACCGCCCAGTGCTGGTGGTTGGCGGCGGCGAAGTGGCTGCACGCAAAGTCGACCTCCTGCTACGCGCAGGGGCGCAAGTGCGGATCGTGGCGCAGGCGCTCTCAGAAGAGCTGGAGCACCAACACCTGCAAGGGCATGTTGAGTGGCTGGGTCATAGTTTTGTGCCGCAGCAGTTAGACGACGTCTTTCTGGTGATTGCCGCTACCGACGATAGCGCGCTGAACGCCGAGGTGTATGCCGAAGCGGATAAGCGCCGCGTGCTGGCCAACGTGGTGGATGACCAACCGCGCTGCTCCTTTATCTTCCCGTCGATTATCGATCGCTCACCGTTGGTGGTGGCCGTGTCATCTAGCGGCCAAGCTCCGGTATTGGCGCGGATGTTACGTGAGAAGCTGGAAGCGTTATTGCCCGCCAGCCTGGGGCAGATGGCGGAACTGGCCGGAGAGTTGCGTGGCAAGGTGAAGCAACGGCTGGCTTCCATCGGGGCCCGACGTCGTTTCTGGGAGAAAGCCTTCAACGGCCGTTTCGCGACTTTGGTGGCGAATGGCCAGACGGAGCAGGCGCAGCAGCAGTTGGAGCAGGATTTAACGGCTTTTGCGCAGGGGAATGAGGGGACGCAAGGTGAGATCGCACTGGTCGGGGCAGGCCCGGGCGATGTCGGTTTGTTGACCCTACGCGGGCTGCAGGTGATGCAGCAGGCCGACGTGGTGCTTTACGATCACCTGGTGAGCGAAGAAACGCTGGATTTGGTGCGTCGCGATGCCGAACGTATCTGCGTGGGCAAACGCGCCGGTGCGCACTCAGTGATCCAGGAAGAGACCAATCGGCTGCTGGTGGAACTGGCGCAGCAGGGGAAGCGGGTAGTGCGGTTAAAAGGCGGCGATCCCTTTATCTTTGGCCGGGGTGGCGAAGAGTTACAGGTGGCCGCCGCTGCCGGGATCCCTTTCCAGGTGGTGCCGGGCGTAACCGCCGCCGCAGGGGCTACGGCCTATGCCGGTATTCCGCTAACGCATCGCGATCACGCTCAAAGCGTGACCTTTATTACCGGCCATTGCCGTGACGATGACGACGGCTTGGATTGGCCCGCACTGGCGCGGGCGCGTCAGACGTTGGCGATCTACATGGGCACCATGAAGGCGGCGGATATCAGCCGCAACCTGATCGCCCATGGCCGTGATGTGAACACGCCAGTCGCCGTGATCAGCCGGGGTACGCGGGCCGATCAACAGGTGCAGACTGGCACCTTGCAACAGCTGGAACAATTAACTCGGCAGGCTCCGTTACCGGCGCTGCTGGTGATCGGTGAAGTGGTGGAATTGCACCATCAAATCGCCTGGTTTGGGCATCAATCGCAGACGGCAGTGGCAGCGCGCCCGGCCGTCGTGAATTTGGCTTAAAGGATCTGTTATGGACCAAAAACGACTCACTCATTTGCGGCAATTGGAGGCGGAGAGCATCCATATCATCCGTGAAGTGGCCGCCGAATTCGGCAATCCGGTGATGCTCTATTCCATCGGTAAAGACTCCTCGGTGATGCTGCATCTGGCACGCAAGGCGTTTTACCCCGGTACACTGCCTTTCCCACTGCTGCATGTGGATACCGGCTGGAAATTCAACGAAATGTACCAATTCCGCGATCGTACCGCCAAAGAGTACGGTTTCGAGCTGCTGATCCACAAAAACCCGGAAGGGGTGGCGATGGGGATAAACCCGTTTGTCCACGGCAGCGCCAAGCACACCGATATCATGAAAACCGAAGGCCTCAAGCAGGCGCTGAACAAGTACGGTTTTGATGCCGCCTTCGGTGGTGCACGCCGCGACGAGGAGAAATCCCGTGCCAAAGAGCGCATCTACTCCTTCCGCGATCGCTTCCACCGCTGGGATCCGAAAAACCAGCGCCCGGAGCTGTGGCACAACTATAACGGCCAGATCAACAAGGGCGAGAGTATCCGCGTGTTCCCGCTATCGAACTGGACCGAGCTGGATATCTGGCAATATATCTTCCTGGAGAAGATCGACATCGTGCCGCTCTACCTGGCCAAACCACGCCCGGTGGTGGAACGCGATGGCATGCTGATGATGGTGGATGACGATCGTATCGATCTGCAGCCGGGTGAGGTGATCAGCCAGCGTATGGTGCGGTTCCGTACCCTCGGCTGCTGGCCGTTGACCGGCGCGGTGGATTCTTCTGCGCAGACGCTGCCGGAGATCATCGAAGAAATGCTGGTCTCCACCACCAGCGAACGTCAGGGCCGCATGATCGACCGCGATCAGTCCGGTTCGATGGAGCTGAAAAAGCGCCAAGGGTATTTCTAAGGAGCCGCCGGAATGAACAACGTTATTGCACAACAAATCGCCGAACAGGGCGGGGTAGAAGCCTACCTGCACGCGCAGCAGCACAAGAGCCTGCTACGCTTCCTGACCTGCGGCAGCGTGGACGACGGCAAAAGCACCCTGATTGGCCGCTTGCTGCACGATACCCGCCAGATCTACGAAGATCAGCTCTCCACCTTGCATACCGACAGCAAACGCATCGGCACCCAAGGGGAAAAGCTCGATCTGGCCTTGCTGGTGGATGGCCTGCAGGCAGAGCGTGAGCAGGGCATTACCATCGACGTGGCCTACCGCTATTTCTCGACTGAAAAGCGCAAATTTATCATCGCCGATACGCCGGGGCATGAGCAGTACACCCGTAATATGGCCACCGGCGCGTCGACCTGCGACTTGGCGATCCTGCTGATCGATGCGCGCAAAGGCGTGCTGGATCAGACCCGTCGCCACAGCTTTATCGCCACGCTGCTAGGCATTCGCCATTTGGTGGTGGCGGTGAACAAAATGGACCTGGTGGATTACAGCCAGGCGGTGTTTGAACAGTTCAAACAGGACTACCTGACCTTCGCCGAGCAGTTGCCCCACGACCTGGAGATTAAATTCGTCCCGTTGTCGGCACTGGACGGGGATAACGTTGCTACCCAGAGCATACAGATGCCTTGGTACAGCGGCCCGACGCTGCTGGAAGTGTTGGAAAGCGTGGATGTGATCAGCGAGCGTGAACATCAGCCGCTGCGCTTCCCGGTACAATACGTCAACCGCCCGAATCTCGATTTCCGCGGTTATGCCGGGACTTTGTCTGCCGGTGTGGTTCGCGTGGGCCAGCGCATCAAGGTGCTGCCGTCTGGCGTTGAATCTACCGTGGCGCGTATCGTGACCTTTGATGGCGATCTGCAGGAGGCGGGGCCGGGTGAAGCGATCACGCTGGTGCTGAAAGACGAAGTCGATATCAGCCGGGGCGACCTGCTGGTGGATGCTAGCGAAACCCTACAGGCCACGCAAAGCGCCTTGGCGGACGTGGTATGGATGGCAGAACAGCCGCTGTTGCCGGGCCAAAGCTACGACATCAAGGTAGCCGGCAAGAAAACTCGCGCCCGCGTTGAGAGCATTCGCCATCAGGTGGAGATCAACTCGCTGGCGCAGCATCAGGCCGACGTGTTGCCCCTGAACGGCATAGGACTGGTGGAGCTGACCTTCGACGAACCGCTGGTGCTGGACAGCTATCAACAGAATCATGATACCGGCGGCCTGATCTTTATCGATCGTTTGACCAACGTCACGGTTGGCGCGGGGTTGATCCGCGAAGCCTTGCAGCAGGATCATCCGGCAGCGGCGGGCAATTTCAGCGCCTTTGAACTGGAGCTGAACGCCTTGGTACGCAAGCATTTCCCACACTGGGGTGCGCGTGACCTGCTGAAGGGGAATTAACGTGGCCGAGGCTGAGTTAGCGAAAGACGAAAACGTTGTATGGCACCCGCATGCGGTAACGCGTGCGGAGCGCGAAGCCGCGAACGGCCATCAGGGCGTGGTGCTGTGGTTTACCGGCCTGTCTGGTTCGGGGAAATCGACCGTGGCTGGCACGCTGGAGCAGGCGCTGCATCAGCTGGGGGTCAGCACCTATCTGCTGGATGGCGACAATGTGCGCCACGGCCTGTGCCGCGACTTGGGGTTCTCCGACGACGATCGGCGCGAGAATATACGCCGGGTGGGCGAAGTGGCCAAGCTGATGGTGGATGCCGGGCTAGTGGTGTTGACGGCGTTTATCTCACCGCACCGTGCCGAACGGCAGATGGTGCGGGAAATGTTGGGCGAGGGGCAGTTTATCGAAGTGTTTGTCGACACCCCGCTGGCGATTTGTGAGGCCCGCGATCCGAAAGGATTGTACAAAAAGGCCCGCGCCGGTGAGCTGCGTAATTTCACCGGTATTGACTCGGTTTATGAGGCTCCAGAGCTGCCAGATGTGCACCTCAATGGTGAACAATTGGTAACAAATTTGGCTGAGCAATTGTTAGACGTACTGCGTGGTAAAGCTATTATCAAAACCTGAATTCGATAAAAGGCGTGTGGCGCGGTCAGCCATGCGCTTTTTAGCCTTAGCCCGCCGCAGAGCGAGCCGCATGCCCATGTGGAACCATTGGGTATCAACCAGGTAATGCTATGCAAAACGCCACACCCTTATTGATTGATACGCAGCTTGAGCCCGAGGAGCCCTCTTATTCGTTTTTGGGGGGAACCACCGGGTTTGTTTTCTACTGGCTGGCGTTTACCGTGCCTTTTATGGTTTACGGTTCTAACACTCTGTTTTTCCTGCTTTATACCTGGCCTTTCTTCCTGGCTTTAATGCCCGCGTCTGTGTTGGTGGGCATCACCTTCAGCATGGTGCTACGTGGGCGACTGATCCTCACGCTGTTGCTGACCGGTGCCGCCGTCATCTGCCTGTTCTGGCTGGTGTTCAGCTTTCTGAGTGGTTGGTAATCTAGACGCCCTCACCCTAGCCCTCTCCCCCAGGAGAGGGAACCAGATCGAGTTCGTTGATATTTCTGTACTTCCCGAAGCGGCACAAATTAACCAAGTACTCCGCACTAGCTCTGTAATGGTCTAGTAATATCGAACACCGATTAAGGTTTTTTTACGCCGCATGCCTCTCTTTGGCATGCGGCGTCTGGCCATCATTAAAGCTATGTACTCTTCGATGGTTGTAGTAATGCGTTATGTAGCTCAGGACATCTGCTTTGGCTTCGGCCACTGTCTCGTAACCATACTCCGGGATCCATTCTGACTTCAGGCTTCTGAAGAACCGCTCCATTGGCGCGTTATCCCAACAGTTACCACGCCGACTCATGCTTTGTTTTATCTGATATTGCTCTAACTTGTGCCTGTACGCTCGACTACTGTAATGGCTGCCCTGGTCTGAGTGGAACATCACTCCCGTAGGACATCCTCTTGATTCATAAGCTATACGTAGCGCATCCCCAGTCAGTACGCTATCCGGTGATAACGATAAAGACCAACCCACTACCTTTCTGGCATAGAGATCCAACACCACCGCCAGGTAAAGCCAGCATCGACCCGCCCAGATATAAGTCACATCCCCACACCAGACTGTATTCGGTCGTTCAACATTGAAGGCGCGCGTCAGGTGATTGGGGGCATACCTCGCTTCATCTGTCGCTAACCGGTAACTGTGTTTGCGTTGTTGTGTACTTCTCAGCCCGGCTTCTTTCATCAACCGACGAGCTTTATACCGGCCTACCACATGACCTTCAGCAGTGAGTGACGCTGACAATGTCCGAGCTCCTGCAGAGCCACGACTTTCTTTATGAAGCGCACACACGCGCTCTCGTTGAACTTTTCTCACCGTCTTCTCTGGAAGCCGTCGGTAGTAATAGCGGCTACGTGCAACACCAAAGAGAACACACAGTTCAACAACAGGATAACGCTCGCTCAATATCTTAATCATTTCAAGCGAGTGAACGATTCCGACATTAAGAGAGCGGTAGCCTCCTTTAAGATATTTTTCTCGCGTTCAATCCTACGGATTTGAGCTTCAAGTTCCTGAATGCGTTTTTGCTCAGAAGTCAGGGCTTTTCCGGTAGTTGGTGTTACTCCACCTCGTTCACTGGCGAGCTGGTGTACCCAGCGCTGCATAGCCGTACTGCCCACTCCCATTGCCTCACAGGCTTGTACAATTGAGTACCCCCTGTCGAGAACAAGGCTTGCAGCCTCACATTTGAATTCTGGAGAAAAAGTACGTCTGCCTTTCATTGGACACCTCTTTTGTATCAGGGAAGTTTATCACCCTTATTCGGTGTCCAAGATCATTAAGCCACATCACTCCCTCTCCCTGTGGGAGAGGGTTGGGGTGAGGGGGACATGCGCCAACAGATGTCTAAACCGTGCCGAAGGTTACAAAACTTTGCTTAAAAATGCCTGGGTGCGCGGATTGGTCGGGTTACCGAAGATGTGCTCAGGTGTGCCTTCTTCCTGAATAATCCCCTGATCGATAAACAGCACCCGGTCAGCCACTTCGCGGGCGAAGCCCATTTCATGGGTTACCACCACCATCGTCATGCCTTCAAGGGCCAGCGCCTTCATCACCGCCAACACTTCACCGACCAACTCCGGATCCAGCGCCGAGGTAGGCTCATCGAACAGCATGATTTGCGGTTCCATCGCCAATGCGCGGGCGATGGCGACACGCTGTTGCTGCCCGCCGGACAGGCTGCTGGGATAGGCATCGATCTTGTCCAGCAGGCCCACTTTATTCAGTAGCACCTCGGCACGCTCAATGGCCTCGCTGCGAGGCAGTTTCTTCACGTCCATCGGCGCCATGATGATGTTTTCCAACACCGTCATGTGTGGGAACAGGTTAAAGCGTTGGAATACCATGCCCACGCTTTCGCGCATCTTGTTCAGATCGGTCTTCTGGTCATGAATGGCAAAACCATTGACGTCGATCTCACCGCCAGAAAGCGTCTCCAGCGCGTTGATACAGCGCAGAAAGGTACTTTTACCGGAGCCGGAGGGGCCGATAATACACACTACTTCTTTCGGCGCGATCTGGCAGGAGATCCCGCGCAGCACGTGGGCTTCGCCAAATTGTTTTTGCAGGTTATGTACGCGAATCACTTTTACCGAACCTTTTTTCCATGTGTTGCACCATCAGCGAGAGCAGGAAGGTGATGATCCAATAGATCACTGAAATAGTCAGATAGGGCTCCCAGTAGGTGGCGTACGCGCCGGAAACGGTACGCGCGGCGTAAGCCAGATCCGCCAGACCAATCGCGGAGGCCAGGGACGAATCCTTGACGATGGCGATGGCATTGTTGCCGAGCGGTGGCAGCATGCGGCGAAAGGCCTGCGGCAGGATCACCTTACGCATGGTTTTGCCGTAGCCCATCCCCAAAGAGCGTGAAGCTTCCATCTGGCCGCGGTCGATAGACTGGATCCCGGCACGGAAGATCTCCGAGACGTAGGCACCGGCGTTCAACGTGATGGCGACTACGCAAGACAGGAAGGCACCGTAATCGGAGCGTAATGCGCGCGCGAAGTCGACGCTCATCAAACCGTTGCTGACCAGCAGGCCGTCACGCGGGTTGATAAACAGCGGCACCAGCGCGAAGTGGACCACCATGATTTGCACAAACAGCGGCGTGCCCCGGAAGGCGCTGATGTAGATGCGCACCGGCCATTGCACGCCATAGTGCAGGATCGGTTTCCAGATGCCGTGCGGTGCCTGAGCCAGGCGACCTAAGCCGAGGAGCAGCCCCCAGGTGGTGCCCAGGATCACGCAGATGATGGTACATTTGATGGTCATCCAGGCACCCTCCATAAACAGCGGAGCGTATTCCTCAATGATCTCCCAACGGAATGCTGACAAAATATAATCCTTACGGTGGTAGTGCGAACTTGTGGGTCTAATGCGTAGGGGCACAGTCAATTGCGCCCCTGGTTACCGCCGGTTTATTCTGCTGGCAGCGTAGGGACGTTGCTGTCGAACCAGGTCTGGTAGATTTTGGCGTAGGTGCCATCGGCGATGATTTTCTTCAGGCCGCTGTTGATCTTGTTACGCAGCTCATCGTTGCCCTTGGCCACCGCAATGCCGAAATACTGGCGCTCAAACTTGGCGTCGGACACCAGCTTGAACTCTTTTTCCGGGTGGGTCTTGATGTAAAACTTGGCCACGCCAACGTCACCCACGGCCGCGCCAATGCCATCCTCATACAGCTCTTGCAGCAGCAGCGGGGTGTTATCAAAGCGCTTGATGGCGGTGTTGTTTTTACCCAACACGTCGGAAACCACGATATCGCCGGTGCTGGAGTTAACCACGCCTACCTTCAGGCTTTTCAGCGCGTCGATGGAGTCTACTGTAGACTCTTTCGGCACCACGATGGCCTGCTCTGCCGGGAAGTATGGCGTAGAGAAGTCGACCATCTGCTTGCGCTTGTCGGTAATGGTGATGCCGGAAATGATGATGTCGCGGTCGCCCGAGTTCAGGGTGGCAAAGATGCCTTCCCACGGCGTATTCACCAGCTTCACCTGGAAACCTTCCGCTTTGGCGACGGCCTTGATCACATCGATATCAAAACCTTCCAGCTCTTTTTTGCTGTTTTCGTATTCGAACGGGCGATAGGTACCGCCGGAGCCGACAACATACGTCGGTTCTGCGGCAAAGGAGGCCGCGGAAAAAGTGGCCGCCAGGCAGGCACTAATCAGCACTAAACGTTTTAACATCAGCATTCCCCGAATAAGTTGTGTAAAGGTTATACATTGGATTTATTTATGCACTTTAGATGCATAAAAATAAACTTACATGAATAAAAACACAACCCCTACCTGATGATGAAAATGTTAATAGTGTTAAATATGAATAAATATTTAAAATATGGCTTAAATGTCGGTAAAAATACCCTCGGCCCAGTTTTTCTTACTGCATACTGACTTGAGGGGGGAGGTACAGGATGGCGATGTGTGCATGATCTTACATTGTAGGGGTACCGCATGCTGCGCCCGTCGAACCTTATGCTGCCTGAGCTCATCGGGCTCTACGCCGCCTGGATTTAATGCCGCTTTCAGGCGACAATCAGGCGCTAAACTAAGGAAGTTCTGATTACGCTCGATGGCTGCAGGTGAAAAGCCGCCGCTGCTGTGGAGTCAAACGGCAAGTTGTGGGATGATTAAGCGCTTTTTTTAGGGGGCGGAGATGGGAAAACTGACGCTGCTATTGCTGGCGCTGCTTGGCTGGTTACAGTATTCGCTGTGGCTGGGGAAGAATGGTATTCACGATTATGTACGGGTCAATGAAGACGTTGCGGCTCAGCAGAGCAGCAATGCCAAATTGAAAGCGCGTAACGATCAGCTGTTTGCCGAGATCGACGACCTGAACGGTGGTCAGGAAGCGATAGAAGAACGCGCACGTAATGAACTGGGCATGATCAAGCCCGGCGAGACTTTCTATCGTCTGGTGCCTGAACCTTCCGGACGCAACGCGGCGTCTGCCACACAGAACAACCCACCGAAGTAACGCATGAATCCATCCATTGGCTCCTCCCCTCAGGTGATCGCCGTCCTGCCCGCTGCCGGTATTGGCAGCCGTATGCAGGCCGATTGCCCGAAGCAATATTTAACCATCGGCCATCAAACCATTCTTGAGCACGCCATCCACGCCTTGTTACGTCATCCGCGTATTACCCAGGTGATCGTGGCTATCAGCCCCGAAGACCAACAGTTTAAAACGCTACCGATCGCCAGCGATCCGCGGGTGTTGGTCACTGAGGGCGGGCAACAGCGTGCCGATTCGGTGCTGGCCGGGCTGCAATTGGCAGGCAACGCACACTGGGTTTTGGTACACGACGCTGCCCGCCCTTGTCTGCATCCCGACGATCTGGAGCGGTTGCTGGCGATCACGGCACACAGCAAGGTCGGCGGCATTCTTGCCGCACCGGTGCGTGATACCATGAAGCGTGCGCAGGTGGGCCAAAGCATCATCTCGCATACCGTCGAACGCCAGGATTTGTGGCATGCACTGACGCCGCAGCTATTCCCGCTGGAATTGCTTAAACTCTGCCTGCAACGCGCCCTGGATGAAGGGGCGACGGTAACCGATGAAGCCTCGGCGCTTGAGCATTGCGGCTATCATCCGCTGCTGGTGGCGGGGCGTGCGGACAATATTAAAGTGACGCGGCCAGAGGATTTGGCGCTGGCGGCGTTCTATTTGACTCAGTTGAACAACTAAAGGAGCGCATCATGCGTATCGGTCACGGTTTTGATGTCCATAAATTTGGCGGCGAAGGGCCGTTGGTGATCGGCGGTGTTCGCATTCCTTATGAAAAAGGACTGCTGGCTCACTCCGATGGTGACGTGGCGCTGCATGCGGCCACCGATGCTCTGCTGGGGGCGGCGGCGTTAGGGGATATCGGCAAGCTATTCCCGGATACCGATCCGGCCTTTAAAGGGGCGGACAGCCGCGAGCTGCTGCGCGAAGCCTGGAAACGCATTCGTGCCAAGGGCTATCGTCTGGGGAATCTGGATGTCACCATCATTGCGCAGGCACCGAAGATGGCACCGCACATTCCTCAGATGCGCATCTTCCTGGCGGAAGATCTGCAATGCCATATGGACGACGTTAACGTCAAAGCGACCACCACCGAACAGCTGGGCTTTACCGGCCGTGGCGAAGGCATTGCCTGCGAAGCGGTTGCCCTGTTGATCAAGGAATAACGTATGGACATGGCCAATCTGACCTGGTTGTACGGCAAGCCAGCGGCTACCGGCGTGCTGAAAGCCAACCCGGAAGACTTCGTGGTGGTTGAGGATCTGGGCTTTACCCCAGATGGTGAAGGTGAACACCTGCTGGTGAACATCCGCAAGAACGGCTGCAACACCCAGTTTGTGGCAGACTATCTGGCGAAATTTGCCGGCATTCATGCCCGTTCGGTCAGCTATGCCGGTTTGAAAGATCGTCATGCGGTCACCGAGCAGTGGTTTTGCCTGCATCTGCCGGGGAAAGAATCTCCCGATCTCAGCCAGTTTGCACTGGAAGGCTGCGAAGTGCTACAGGCCGCTCGCCACCTACGCAAGCTGCGTATTGGCACGTTGAAGGGTAACGAATTCACCCTGGTGCTGCGCCAGATCGGCGATCGCCAAGAGGTGGAGCAGCGTTTGCAGGCCATCGCGGCAGGCGGCGTGCCGAACTACTTTGGCAGCCAGCGCTTTGGCCGTGGCGGTAATAACCTGACGATGGCGCGCCGCTGGGCCAACGATGAGATCCTGGTTAAGGAGCGCAGCAAACGTAGCTTCTACCTGTCTGCCAGCCGCAGTGCGTTGTTCAACCTCATTGCCAGCCAGCGTTTGGCTAACCAACAGCAGCAAACGGTGCTGGAAGGGGATGCGTTGCAGCTGGCCGGGCGCGGGAGCTGGTTCGTGGCCAAAGCGGAAGAGTTAGCCACCCTGCAACAGCGTTTGGATGCGGGTGAGTTGATGATCACCGCTCCACTGCCTGGGGATGGTGAGCCGGGAACCGCTGGGGAAGCGTTGGAGTTTGAACAACGTTGTCTGGTGCAACAGCCGGAATTGCTGAGTCTGTTAAAGCGTGAGCGCGTAGAGCCTGCGCGTCGGGCCTTGCTGCTACAGCCGCAGAAAATGCAGTGGAACTGGTGGGATGATGTCACCGTGGAATTACGTTTCTGGTTACCGGCAGGCAGTTTCGCTACCAGCGTGGTGCGCGAAATCATGCAATTGGCTAGCGGTGAGGCGGATATTGCCGAGTAACCGTTAGCTTAATCCTTGCTTTCTCGTTCAGGCAGAGCGGAACTCGGCCTGAACGAAATGAGACAGCGAAAATGCTTTCACCGACCCGGCTTGCCAGGTTAATACCCCCCTTTATTACGCCGCTGATTAAAACCTCATCTTGTAATTCGCCTTAATTATTATAATTTGTTTATTTCTTTTTTTTACAATTAAAAATTATCTTGTTTTTTATCATGAACTTACCAATGCTGTAATTCTTATTGTTATTATTATAATTATTAAGTTGATCTGGGTGTTCATCGGTTTTTATACTTGCTGCGAATTTTACGAGACTAAGCGTGGCTGGGGTTGGCTGTGTTTTAAAGTTTGATATAAGAGACTCTCATTACGGATTAATCATGAAGCTCAATATTATTAAACGCCTGAGTGGTGTTGCTATTTTTTGTTTTTTACCAGGTTTTGTATTGGCCAATATGAGCGTTTATCCGATGGAGGTCGGGATCGGCGAAACCGGAGCCGCTCAAATCAGGGTTATGTCACAAAGCGACGGGGTACAGTTCGTCAAGGTAACGGAAAAACAGGTCGTCAATCCTGGCACCGATCAAGAACAAGAAGTGGGCGTTGAGCAATTTGGCCAAAGCTCGCTGGTGATAACGCCACAAAAACTGGCTATTTCGGCAGGCAGTCAACGTCTGGTACGGCTGGTTGCCCTGGAATTACCGGAAAAGGAAACCACCTGGCGAGTCTATTTTGAGGGCGTGCCGGAATTAGACGATAACGCCGCTGCTGCCAGCCCACAGGCGACCACGACCAAGGTGGGTATAAACCTGGTGTGGGGAGCATTAGTCCACGTTGCGCCTAAAAAGGCCATTGCCAGCCTGACGTTGGATGCTCAGCGTGGTCAGGTTATCAATGAGGGTACGTTGCGTATTCCGCTGCGAGAGGTGGGGGTTTGTGACCAGGCCGGTGTTTGTCACTGGAAAAAAGAAACCACCACGGTCTATCCCGGCACCGAACTTAAAATTGCCTCCCTAATGGTTAAACCTGGGAAGAAATATAAAGCACGTTATTTTAACTGGATTAAAAAACGCGTTGAAGAAATTGATTTGTCTGTAAAGCGTTAAATATGAAGTCAAATCATGTATAGCCCCGATTTTATGGGCTAAATAGAAGTGAATTTGGATGTTATTTATAAAATAAAATGGAGATTTTATGAAGAAGTTTATTAAACCACTGCTGATCGTTTCCACCATGGCTGCCGTATTTTCAACTCAGGCTGTACAGAAAGATATTACTGTGAATGCCAACGTGGATGCGACCATTGATATGACGCAGCCTGATAACACCGGTTTGCCAAGCAGCATCGATATGCAGTATTTGCCAGGCAAAGGCCTGACGCCTTTTAACCTGAACACCAAGGTCTGGTCTAACAACGCTACCGCTGGCGTCAATATTCGTCTGGTAAGAGCGGCGGTCCTGGCGGATATCAATGGGGCTAACAAGATCCCTTTGACCGTCAGCCTGGGTGATACGGTTCTGACCACCTCCAACCAACTGCTGGAAGCGGCGACCCTGTTCCCTGCGGGCATCGAAAATGGTTCAGACGTCCTGCCACTGCGTTTTGCCCAGACCACGCATGGCACTCTTGCCACTGGCACTTACAGCGGCATTGTCAGCCTGGTACTGACTCAGGCGACCAAGACACCTTAAGGTCGCTCAATACATAAGTTTGTTTTTATGTCTTGTGGGGCTTTTTAGCCCCATTTTTTATCAGGGATGAACCATGGTTTTTCGCACTAACCTATCCATAGGACTGTTGGTAGGTCTTATGATTATGCAACACGATGCGTCGGCAGGCCCCAAAACTCCACCAGGCTTTGAGGCTTTGGCACAAGGGCAGCTGGTTTGGGTCGATGTTTCCCTTTATGGCAAGTCTCTCGGGCTTTATGAAACCAAAATTAATCTGGAACAGGTTGTTTTCATAAAGCCAGCGGAACTGGTTGAGGCTGTGAAGCAGCAATTCAACGACGATCCCACGCTGGGTGCCCAACTGATATCGGCCTTGGAGCAACCGCTAGCACGAAACGGTAACCTTGCCTGCAGCGGCAACGCCAACGCCCCGAGCTGCGACTATCTGGAAACCCAGACGGTTGGCATCATCTACGACGAAAATAATTCCCGGGTCAATCTGTTCCTCGACCGTCAGTACCTCCCGAAGAAAGATGCCGGTAGCGGTTTCTATCAGGCGACGGCAGAAAGTGAAAATGCGCTGATCCATCAGCAAAACCTGAATTTTGTTGCTGATGAAAACTTTCAGTCATTGTCGCTACAGGGGAATGGCTCACTGGGCGTGACTGAACATGGCTATCTTAATGCCGACTGGCGCTATATGGGGCAGCGCTATCGCCATAGCAGCAAGCAGCAGATAGAGATGAACAATGCCTATTTTCGCCAGGACTTGTGGAAAAGCCTCTATCTGCAAGGCGGCATGATGGACTCCCGCGACATCTTCAGCAACGCCGGGGGCAACATCAACCTGAGCCAATTGCCGATTGGCAAGATCCGTGGGCTACGGGCTGGCTCGACCACGGCCTGGATCAACCAGACCCAGCTTTCCCGGGGGACCCCGGTCTCCGTCTTCCTCTCGCGCAACGCTCGCATCGACGCCTATCGTGACGAACAGTTACTGTCTTCCTTTTACCTGAACGCCGGGGCTCAAGAGCTGGATACGCGCAGCTTCCCCAGCGGTAGCTATACCGTCACGCTGCGGGTCTATGAGGATAACCATCTGGTCAGAACGGAAACCGTCCCTTATACCAATACCGGCGTGGCTCAGTTCAAGAGTCCTCAGTGGTTCCTGCAAACCGGGGTTGAGACCGATCGCGATGCGCATCCCACGGCGAACGATCGGCATGTGGTGCAAGGCGGGCTGCGTGTTCCGCTGACCGACACGCTATCGCTGACGGCGGGGGGCACGGTGTTGAGTGACATACACTACTGGGAGGGGGCGGCGGACTGGAGCCACGGTTTTAACAGCGGCCCGTTGGACGGCGTCATGACGGCTCGCGTCAGCTATCTGAACGGCAGCGATGGTGCCCGGGGCAATATTCAGCAAATTAACTATAACGACGGATTTTCATTGAGTTTCTACCGTTCTGCCCTCTCGGTGCCTGACTGCGATTCTCAACAGCGAAACTACGGCTTTAGCGGTTGCTACCAGAGTAGCAACCTGATGTTTTCGGTCCCGCTCGCGCAGTGGTACGCCAATATTGGCTATTCGATTAACCATAATGAGGGGCGTTTGCGCTATCGGAGCGAACTGCCTGACGATGATGCCGATTATCAAGGGATTGCGCCTTGGGAGCGGATATATGAGACCCGTTCACGCAGCCATACCTGGCAGATGGGGGTCAGCCGTTCCTTTGCATTCAGCGACATTAACATCAACAGCGGGATCAGCGTGTTTAGGCGAAACGACAGCGGCCAGCAGGGAACCGACCAAGGTGGCTACCTCAGAGCCAGCCTTTCGTTCTCCGGACGCAACGGCGGTGCGACTAACAGCAATACCTCTCTGGGGGCCAACTATCAGAACAGCAAGCGTGGGACAGGGCAACTCAGTTATAACGCCAGCTACAGCCGCTATCTGGACGAGAGCGGGCAAAATGAGCTGGGGGCTGCGCTTTATGGTGCCAATAGTCAGACTCTGACGGCGGCAACCTTCGCTCGTGCCAGTGGGCAGTACGGTAACGGTAGCTTAGCCATCACTGACGCCTATGATAAGGCGGAGAACCGGCACACCGTGAGCAGCAGCGGCAGCTATAGTTCCTCGTTGCTGGCCGATTGCAGCGGACTTTATTGGGGGCGCTGGGGAGATGGCCGCCCGGCCTCCGCTATTACGGTTGGGGTGGACGATGAGGAAGAGAGCCGTGCGGCGTTGATTAGCGTTGCGGTAGATGGCAGCGCTCAGACGGACGTGCGCAGCAACAGCCGGGCGCTGTTTACCGTACCGGGCTATCAGCCAACCACACTTGATATCAACGAATCACTTCACGCTCCAGCCGGTATCAGCAGCGAGATCCGCCGCGGGGCGGGAACGCGTACGACGTTTATGGTGCCGGGGAAAGTACTGCGCCGGAATATCGAGGTGACTTCGCGCTACACCTGGCTGGGCAGAATGCTGGATGAGCAGGGGAGATCGTTAGTTAACGGCATCCCGCTTAACGTGCTGTCATGGACGCCGCTGGGCGAAGGTGGCTTTAGCCTGGAAACCACCCGGCCGATGAAGCAGCTGTATCTGATGCGTGGTGCACAGTTCTACCAGTGTGCCATGAAAGTGCAGGCCATACGTGACGTGGTGCGTTATGTCGGTACTACCCGCTGTGCCGGAGTAACTATGGCCAGTATACCGTCAGCCGAGCAGAAGCAGGCGCAATTGATGACCGTGCGACAGGGCCGTGGCTCTGGGGCACCGGTGGTGATGAAAACGAACTAGGTAATGATTGATGTCATTGAAAATAAGCAGCGGTTTTACATTTATCATCGCGGGAGCGATTAAGCCCTTCATCCTGTATGTTCTGTTGTTCGCAGGGGTCATCGCGCAGGTGCACAGTGCCAGTATTGCCCCGCAGGCACAGAATACCACGATCAATACGACCTTCGATCGCACGAGCCTGCCGGAAAATATCTATATCTGGGATCAGGTATTCGGTGGGAGTACAGACAGTGGTGAATGTTCGACTGCTACGGATTGCAATGGGAAGGATACCATTAACTCCCTAATGTGTTACTCCACCACCGACCCAACCAATGGTGCCTGTCAGGTAAAATTGTGGTGGTGGGATAGTGCTAGCAATGATTTTTCGAAAAATCTGAGGTTGCGCTTTACCCATAGCAATGGGAAAACCAAAGATTTACTGGTCACCTCGGTTAAAGGTTCGGGTAAATATAGTTCCTGGGTCAGCGGCATCGCTTTGGGTTCCAAGGGATTCAGTACTTTTATTCCCGCCTCCGAGTTGAGCAAACTATCTGATACCGGGGTTTGGCGCGCTGAACTCAAGATGCAGGTTAGAGCTTGGGATGATTGCCGCGTAACTGCTCCCGGCTGCTCAGGCATTTTCCGCGCTGCCTGGAAGGCAAGTCTGACTCTTAACGTGACGGATGATAGTAACCAGCAGATTTACCTGCCCGCTTTCCCGACTTCGGCACCGTCTATTAACCTGAACCTGAATACCCGACCAGGAGCCGGTAGTGGCAAAAACGTCAGCGGTAGCACCAGCCTGGATATGTGCCTCTACGACGGTAATAACTCGGCCAGCAACCGCATCAGTCTGTTGTTGCAGGATGAAGGCGCTACCGCTCCAGAACGCATAGCGGGGCAATTTTCCCTTTATCGCCGTGGCGGTAATACAGCGAAGGCCAGTGACCGGCTCGATTATCAGGTCAGCGTGATCAATCCGACTACCGGGGCGCGGCAAGACATCTCCAACGGTACCGAGATCGTCTGGAGCGATACCAACCGGCGCAATATCCAGCGGCTGGTGGTGTTACCTGGCGGTGGTGCCCCAACACTGTGCGTGCCGGCCCCGCTGACCCTGACGACGCCGGCATTCGCAATGGCAGATAAAACGGCGGGGGATTACACCGGCAAGCTACGCATTATTTACACCCCGACCACCCAGACGGCCCCATAGCCCGGGAATTGTACGACCCACCTCAGGTAATCATCCCAGCCCCCTTTGCCGAGGGGGCTATCCTGCCCCGTTTGCCACTGATGACCGTTGAATTGTATAGTAGATCGCATAGCTGGCCGTTTTGGCCAATACTATCAGCAACAGCAGGCTTGCCTTGCTGTACCACGCAAGTCACCATGGGTAAAACGGCAGGTTGGGCTTACTATTGAAAATATTATTAAAAACAGATAGATGTAAAAAAATAGGGCAAAATCCTCGTTTTATCGCTTGCAGCAAGAAAGTTGTTTAACCGCAATATGAGAATACTACTGAGCAACGACGACGGCGTTAGCGCCCCGGGTATCCAGATACTGGCGGCGGCGTTGCGTGAATTCGCCGAAGTGCAGGTGGTGGCCCCCGATCGTAACCGCAGTGGTTCTTCCAACGCGCTGACGTTGGAGTCGCCGCTGCGTACGCTGACGTTGCCCAACGGCGATATTGCCGTGCAGCAGGGCACCCCGACGGACTGTGTCTACCTTGGCGTTAACCAACTGATGCTGCCGGCACCGGAGATCGTGGTGTCCGGTATCAACGCCGGGCCAAATCTGGGTGATGATGTTATCTATTCCGGCACGGTGGCGGCTGCGATGGAAGGCCGCCATCTGGGGCTGCCCGCGTTGGCGGTATCGCTCAATGGTCATCAGCATTATGAGACGGCAGCGGTAGTGACCTGCCGTATATTGCGCGCGCTGCAACAAGAACCGCTGCGCACCGGTAAAATCCTGAATATCAACGTCCCTGATTTACCGTTGGCGGAAATCAAAGGGATACGCGTGACCCGCTGTGGCAGCCGGCATCCCGCCGACAAGGTGTTTAGCCAACCGGATCCGCGTGGCCAGATGCTGTATTGGATCGGGCCGCCGGGGGATAAATGCGATGCGGGCCCAGACACGGATTTTGCCGCCGTGGAGCAGGGCTACGTGTCGGTCACGCCTTTGCAGGTAGATTTGACCGCCTATGGGGCGCAAGATGTGCTGACAACATGGTTAACCAAAGCAGAGGTTAGCGGGGAATGGTGAACAAACGCATACAAACGCTGTTGGCACAGCTGCGCCAGCAGGGGATCAGGGACGAACGGCTGCTCAAGGCAATCGAGAACGTACCGCGTGAGCGTTTTGTTGATGAAGCGTTAGCCCATAAAGCCTATGAGAACACGGCCCTGCCCATTGGTTCGGGGCAGACGATTTCTCAGCCTTATATGGTCGCGCGCATGACCGAGCTGCTGAACCTGCAGCCGAACTCACGCGTGCTGGAGATTGGCACCGGTTCCGGTTATCAGACCGCGATCCTGGCGCATATGGTGCAGCACGTCTGCTCCGTTGAACGCATCAAAGGGCTACAGTGGCAGGCCAAGCGCCGCCTCAAGCAGCTTGACTTGCACAATGTTTCGACCCGCCATGGCGACGGTTGGCAAGGCTGGGGGGCGCGTGGACCATTTGATGCGATCATCGTGACGGCTGCGCCGCCGGAGATCCCGCAGGCGTTGATGCAGCAGTTGGACGACGGAGGCATTTTGGTGTTGCCGGTGGGCGAACAGGCTCAGGTACTGCAATGTATTCAACGGCGGGGCGGTGAGTTTTCCATCGATACCGTTGAAGCGGTGCGATTCGTTCCCTTGGTGAAGGGCGAACTGGCTTAGCTGCACAGAGCAACATGACGGATAAATAAGTTGGATAATATTAATTTTCATTAGAATTGTTCCAGTATGTCGTTGTCTTATGGCGTGATCGTGCCAATGTGGCTAGCATTGGCACCACGGTTTTTTAGCTCCCTGGTGGGTGATCTTCTGGTTTTCAGAGATCGGCCGGGGAAACCTTATGCTGTAGCACGATAAAGCTCGGCTACGATGTATAAGGTATTTTTTGATATTGCTGTAATGGGGGAAGCATGAGCACGGGAAGCCCAATGAGTTCTTTACGCCGAGTTGCGGTGTGTACGATGTTAAGCGTGTGGTTAGTTGGCTGTTCGGATAAAAATTCTACCTCGGCACCTATCAGCAGTGTCGGTGGTGGTGGAGCCGCCGCATCGGCCAACGCCGGTGGTGGTAACGCATCACAGCAGGGGCGTATTGTTTACAACCGTAGCTATAACTCGATCCCCAAAGGGAGCTATAACGGTGGTAGCACCTATACCGTTAAACGTGGCGACACGCTGTTCTATATTGCCTGGATCACCGGCAACGATTTCCGCGATCTGGCCCAACGCAACAATATTCCACAGCCGTACAGCCTGGAAGTTGGCCAAACACTGCAACTGGGTGGCGGTTCTGCCAACGGTGGCGGTGGGATGTTAGCTGGCGGTAATGGTACGGTGTCAAAACCGCCTTCTTCCACTCAGATACAAACTGCAACGGTTGATTCTCAATCAACGAACGCGTATTCTGATAACTCGAGTAAACAGAATGTAGGTAAAATGTTACCTGCATCAGGAGCCGTAGTGGCAGGCTCAGCCGCAGCTCCTGTTACCGCACCAGCCGCTACGCCATTGGCGAGCAGCACCGCCAGCAACAGCGCCCCAGTTAGCACCTGGAAATGGCCAACTGACGGTAAGATCATCGATAACTTCTCCTCATCGGAAGGTGGGAACAAAGGCATCGATATCTCTGGTTCCCGTGGGCAGCCGATTGTCGCTACCGCCGATGGCCGTGTAGTGTACGCAGGCAACGCTTTACGGGGTTACGGTAATCTAATCATCATCAAACACAACGATGATTACTTGAGTGCCTACGCCCATAACGACAGCATGCTGGTCCGGGAACAACAAGAAGTTAAGGCGGGGCAGAAAATAGCAACGATGGGAAGCACCGGAACCAGTTCAGTACGTTTGCATTTCGAGATTCGTTACAAGGGGAAATCCGTAAACCCGCTGCGTTATCTTCCGCAGCGATAGATTGGGCAGAATGCGCTGTATTCTGCTCGCGGTATCACGGGTAGGAGCCGCTTTATGAGCCAAAATACGCTGAAAGTTAACGAGTTACATGACGATGCAGATTTCGATGAGAACGCCATGGAGGCTGAGTCATTCGATGAAAAAGCGCAGGTAGAAGAAGAGACCAGCGAGAATGACTTGGCGGAAGACGAGCTGTTGTCTCAAGGTGTTACCCAACGCGTATTGGATGCCACGCAGCTCTATCTGGGCGAAATCGGTTACTCCCCTCTGCTGACCGCAGAGGAAGAAGTATATTTTGCGCGGCGTGCACTGCGCGGAGACGTGCCGTCCCGCCGCCGCATGATAGAAAGTAACCTGAGGCTGGTAGTGAAAATTGCCCGTCGTTATAGCAATCGCGGCCTGGCGCTGCTGGATCTGATCGAAGAGGGTAACCTTGGTCTGATCCGTGCGGTGGAAAAGTTTGACCCAGAGCGCGGTTTCCGTTTTTCCACCTATGCGACCTGGTGGATCCGCCAGACGATTGAACGGGCGATCATGAATCAAACCCGGACTATCCGTTTGCCGATCCATATCGTCAAAGAACTGAATGTTTACTTGCGCACCGCGCGCGAGCTTTCTCACAAACTGGATCATGAACCTAGCGCTGAAGAGATTGCGGAGCAACTCGACAAACCGGTTGATGACGTCAGCCGTATGCTGCGCCTGAACGAACGTATCACCTCTGTCGATACGCCGTTGGGTGGGGATTCAGAGAAAGCCCTGTTGGACATTCTGACCGACGAGAAAGACAACGGGCCTGAAGACACCACGCAAGACGATGATATGAAACAGAGCATCGTCAAATGGCTGTTCGAATTGAACGCCAAGCAGCGTGAAGTGTTGGCTCGCCGTTTCGGCCTGTTAGGCTATGAAGCGGCTACGCTGGAAGATGTAGGCCGTGAGATTGGCCTGACACGTGAGCGTGTTCGTCAGATCCAGGTTGAAGGCTTACGCCGCCTGCGTGAAATTCTGCAAATGCAGGGCCTGAGTATTGAGGCACTGTTCCGCGAATAAACGCGTTATAGCTATAAAATAAAAGCGGTGAGCATTGATGTGCTCACCGCTTTTTTTATGTCTGCGATTTGCTGTGATTGACGGTGATTTACCGTTATTGAGGGCAGAACGTCGTCGATATTTGCCCCTCACCCCAACCCTCTCCCACAGGGAGAGGGGGCTGGTACGGTGTTGTGGTCAAGTATAGGAGGCGGTCTGTAACACCTACGATTATTGACCCCAACAGGCTCATCACAAGGGGGCGCTGCGTTTGGTTCATCAAGGAGAGGGGGCTGGCACGGTGTTGTGGTCAAGTATGGGAGGCGGTCTGTAACACCTACGATAATTGACCCCAACAGGCTCTGCGTTTGGATCATCAAGGAGAGGGAGGTCAGTTCAGCGTTGTGGTCGGGTAAGTTTTCTCAACTAATAGCGAGCTCGGATGGTCCCCTGTGGGGGAGGGAGCTGGTACGGTGTTGTCATCCGGTTCTTCCGTAAAAAGAGCTGATTCAATGCCGTGGTTAAGTAGATTTAGCAACTAATAGCGAGCTCGGACGGTCCCCTCTCCCTGTGGGAGAGGGTTAGGGTGAGGGGACACTGCCCAAGTTAATGAAACAGCCTTACACCAGGCTTTTTAGCCGGTAGATCCACTCCAACGCCTGGCGTGGCGAAAGAGAATCCGGATCCAGCGTTTCCAACGCTTCCACCGCCGGTGACACCTCTTCGTTCAACAGCGTCATCTGGGTCGCATCCACCGTACCCGCCGCCGTTTGGCTGGAGAGGCTCTCCAACTCACGCAGCTTCTGGCGCGCACGCTTGATCACATCACGCGGCACACCGGCCAACGCCGCCACCGCCAAGCCGTAGCTCTTACTGGCCGCGCCATCTTGCACGCTATGCATAAAGGCAATGGTATCGCCGTGCTCCAGCGCATCCAGATGCACGTTAACCACGCCCTCCATTTTCTCCGGCAAGGTAGTCAGCTCAAAGTAATGGGTGGCAAACAGCGTCATGGCCTTGATACGGCTGGCCAGGTTTTCGGCGCAGGCCCAGGCTAAGGAAAGCCCGTCGTAGGTGGAGGTGCCACGGCCAATCTCATCCATCAGCACCAGGCTATTTTCCGTGGCGTTATGCAGGATATTGGCGGTCTCGGTCATTTCCACCATAAAGGTAGAGCGGCCAGAGGCCAGATCGTCTGCCGCGCCCACGCGGGTAAAGATGCGATCCACCGGCCCGATGGTGGCTTTTGCCGCCGGTACATAGCTACCGATATGCGCCAGCAACACAATCAGGGCCGTTTGCCGCATATAGGTACTTTTACCGCCCATATTCGGGCCGGTAATGATCAGCATACGGCGCTGTGGCGAAAGGGATACCGGGTTGGCAATAAAGGGTTCTTTCAACACCTGTTCCACCACCGGGTGGCGGCCATCGGCTATGCGAATGCCGGGTTGCTCACTGAGGGTTGGGCAGGCGTAGTTCAGCGTTTCGGCACGTTCTGCCAGGTTGGCCAACACATCCAGCTCGGCCAAGGCTCCGGCGCTCTGTTGCAGTTGCTCCAGGTGCGGCAGCAGCAGATCGAACAGCTCGTCATACAGCCCTTTTTCGATCGCCAAGGCTTTGCCTTTTGAGGTCAGCACCTTGTCTTCATATTCCTTCAGCTCTGGAATGATGTAGCGTTCCGCATTCTTCAGCGTTTGGCGGCGCACATAGTGGATCGGCACCAGATGGCTCTGGCCACGGCTGACCTGAATGTAGTAACCATGCACGCCGTTGAAACCAACCTTCAGCGTATCCAGGCCCAGCTTCTCGCGCTCGCGGATCTCCAGGCGATCCAGATAGTCGGTAGCACCGTCGGCCAGCGCCCGCCACTCATCCAGCTCTTCGTTATAGCCGGGAGCAATCACGCCACCATCACGGACCAACACCGGCGGAGCTTCCACAATGGCGCGCTCCAGCAGTGCCTGTAGCTCGTCAAATTGACCAACCTGCGACAACAGCATTTGCATCTGAGGCGCTTCGGCGTTTTCCAACAGAGCGCGGATATCCGGCAACTGTTGGAAGGCGTGGCGCATACGTGCCAGATCCCGTGGGCGAGCCGTGCGCAGGGCCAAACGGGCAAGAATACGCTCCAGATCGCCAACCTGACGCAGGGGCTGCTGTAGATCGCTGCTTATTGGCTGCAATGCGGCGATGGCCTGTTGGCGGTTGTTCAGCACCTGAACGTCGCGGGTGGGCATATGTAGCCAACGCTTGAGCATGCGGCTACCCATAGGGGTAACGGTACGATCGAGGATCGCGGCCAGGGTATTTTCACTGCCGCCGGACAGGCTTTGGGTGATTTCCAGGTTACGGCGAGTGGCCGCATCCATAATGATGCCATCTTGCTGGCGCTCCATGGTGAGGCCACGGATATGTGGCAGCGAGGTACGCTGGGTATCTTTAACATATTGCAGCAGGCAACCCGCAGCGCGCAGCGCCTGATGGGCCTGCTCGACGCCAAAGCCGCTCAGATCGCGAGTACCGAACTGCAGGTTCAACTGCTGGCGTGCGGTGTCCAGCTCAAATTCCCACAGTGGGCGGCGGCGCAGGCCGTGGCGCTGTTCGATCAGCGCCATTTGCTCGAAGTTTTCCGGGTACAGCAGCTCTGCCGGATTGGTGCGTTGCAGTTCGGCGGCCATAGTTTCAAGATCTTCAGGCTGGGCAACGCGGAAGCGGCCGGAGCTGAGATCCAAGGTGGCATAGCCAAAGCCGCGGCCATCCTGCCAGATGGCGGCCAGCAGGTTGTCCTGGCGCTCTTGCAGCAGGGCTTCATCGGTGATGGTGCCAGGGGTAACGATGCGCACCACTTTGCGCTCGACCGGGCCTTTGCTGGTGGCCGGATCGCCAATCTGTTCACAGATCGCGGCCGATTCCCCAAGCTGTACCAGCTTGGCAAGATAGTTCTCTACCGCATGGTGGGGCACCCCAGCCATTGGGATAGGTTCACCCGCGGAGGCACCGCGTTTGGTCAGCGAGATATCCAGCAACTGAGAGGCGCGTTTGGCATCGTCATAGAACAGCTCGTAGAAATCCCCCATCCGATAGAACAGCAAGATCTCCGGATGCTGCGCCTTAAGGCGCAGATATTGCTGCATCATCGGGGTGTGCGAATCGAGTTTTTCGGTGCTAGTCATAACGTTACCGTTTCCAATCCATTGAATTTAAAGTTTATTGTGATATTCGTTGGCATCATTGGGTATCACGTCGCCTCATTAAAATAACCGCCAAAACGTTCAGGATGAGCAACAGCCAGCGCGGCTCAAATAAATCAATCGGTTGGTCAAGGGAACGAGCATATATGACCGGCAAACAGGCTGGCAAACCTTTGTCACTCAAAGCCTGCACAATGACCAAATCAACAGACAAATACCAGGCGGAACCCAGCAAGATCCGAAGGTTGCATGCCGTAGACCGCGGGATTGATTTTCAGCCGTTATACTAGCCCAGCGGGCAATAGGCTGTCACAGTCAAAAATTGGAAGCGCTACGCAAACTACGCTTGCAATGGCTCGTATGAGGTTGCAAGAACTAAAACAAATTGGCAATGAAGGGCGCTGCCCTGATACAGAGTTGAAAGAAGAAAAGCAGGGTCGCTTGGAGTTTCGAACAAGATAAGTGCTAATGGCAGCAGTTCTCTACGATCCTTGATATACTGTAACCAATGGATGAGTTAATCAGGAGTCGCTATGAGCACTAACAAAAAAGAGCAGGTGACATACGCTAAGCCGTCTCGCACGGACATTGTGCGTTCTGTGGCGACGTCAACGGCAATTGAAACAGGCCAGCCCTCAGCCAAGGTTGAAGCTTCGCTGGCAGTTGCGCGCAAAAAGTTTGCGCATCTTCGCCTTGCCTAATCCCTTCTTAAAGCCTCACTGACCCAGTGTTTCATCGGCTCGTAGTCTAATGACATACCCGCGTGAATAGCCGAGATATATTGGGTTTTGTTCTGTTCCCAGCTTTGATAATCCAGAGGCTTATAGTCCCCCTGAACCGCCATCACATCGGCTAATAGTCGCGACAAACGCCCATTTCCTTCTCTGAAGGGATGGATGAGGATTAGTTCCAAGTGGGTTATTGCGATAGCTTCAATCAGCTTTTGTTCGCTCATGCCTGTACAGGGTGTGTAACGAGCGAGGTATTTCATATCGAACTCGTTCAGCAGTTTGGGCAGTTGTGCGCAGGGAGCAAACATAAAGCCGCCTTTGCTGATATTGACGGTCCTTTCCTGTCCCGCCCACTCATAGATGTTGCCTAACCAGCGATGGTGCCAGTTTTTTAGCATCCCAACGGTGAGCTGTCCCAGCGGAAAGTGCTCTTCAAAAACAGACCGGTAGAGCTGCTCCAGTAGCACCAGCTCGGCATCATCGATCTCGTCAGGATCGGCAATCCCGAGTTTATTCGCTAAAACCTGTTCGTCAGAATCTTTCTCATACTGCCCTTCGCTGCCAGAAACGTGGTATCGGTTCATGAGTATGCTCGGGAGTGGTGACGGGGGGAGATGAAAGTATAGCGTTCAACCAGTTAAGTACAATACTCATAAAATCAGCCAGTTAATGGAGTGTAGGCGAAAGCATGGTTTGTCCTTATTTTTCTAAAATAATCGTTATTTATCAGTGCTAACCAATGACCAAATCAACAGAAAAAAGCCGGGCTGAACCCAGCAAGATCCGAAGGTTGCATGCCGTAGACAGCGGGATTGATTTTCAGCCGTTATACTAGCCCAGCGGGCAATAGGCTGTCACAGTCAAAAATTGGAAGCGCTACGCAAACTAGATATTTAATGGCGATTCAGGTTGCCATAGCGCAAGCCAATCAGAAGTGAAGGGAGCTGCTCTCAATTAAACGTCACCAGCATTTCGGCGGCGGCGCTAACGTCGCCAATGTAGAGATCTTTGCCCCCCGAACACAACCGCCAGGTTACCTGATTGTTGATAGTCAGGCTTTCCTGCTCCACGGTGATGTGGCCAATTTTTAGCTGGCTATTATCGAACGCTAGCCCGCTGGTGGTGGCGCAGTTGCCGCTGCCGGTCACGCCGTTATCAATCTCACCGGTGATATAACCCCCGCCTTCGCGCAGGGCCAAACGGGTCGGGGCTGATTGATACAGGCCGGTTAACGATTTGAACTGCAAATGGATATTGGCATCGATAAATTCAGAGGGTTGCCCACAGGTGGTTATCAGTGGATAGGATAGCGTACCCAGTTCAGCCCCGGCCTGCAGATCTCTTCCGACCTTGCCAAAGGAAATCGAGGTCGGAGTATTCACCGTACATTCGAGCGTGGAGACTCGTAGTGTTATGTCCGATGGCAGGATCTTGGCGGTAAGTATACCGCGATTACTATTTGAGAAACTGGCGGCATACATCGCCGGTAAGTTAATTTCTGCTGTCTTTTGGTTACCGTTAGCCACCAGTACCCAGGTGCCTGATAGGTTGACGGAACGGTTACCGCTTGCATTATAGTAAAAATTGTCCACATCGTTGTTTGTTGGTGATAGACACCAGGTAAACATGGATTGTGGTTTCAACGGGGTGCCATCGTTGCGCACCCCCGTGGTCTCTGGTAGCCCGAGGGTAGCGGATAGCTGAGCCGAGCTGCCGGAGTTCAATTCATATTTCGCTACACCAGAGGCTCTGGGGACTAATCCTACGCCTGGTGCTATTTGATACGCCTGATAACCCCCAATGTTTTTCAGTGCATCAACCCGCTGGCACTCCACACTGGAAGAAGAGATAGCTATTATCCCCTTGTGGTACCACGACGCAGCATTGTATAGCGGGGTACCGTTCCAGTTCTGGCTAAACGGCAGCCCTTCCCACAAAATGCCTTTACCTTTTTTAATGGTAATGGTTTCCGCCAGCGCGGCTGGCTGGCCCAGGCTGGCTAACAGCAGTATGCCCAGGGCGCAGTTGCGGTGATATGAGCGATGTTCTGGCGTACTGACGGTGTGCTTCACTTTCATTTGTCCTGTCTAGTCTAATTAAATGTCACCAGCATTTCAGCGGCGGCGCTAACGTTGCCGAGTGGCAGATCTTTGCCCCCCGAACACAGGCGCCAGGTCACCTGATTGGTGATACTCAGGCTGTTTTGTGCCTGGGTGATACTGCCGATTTTTAGCTGACTATTATCGAACGGCAGCCCGCTGGTGGCGCTGCAACTCCCGCTGCCGGTCACGCCGTTATCAATCTCACCGGTGATATAGCCGCCGCCCTCGCGCAGCGCCAAACGGGTCGCTGCCGATTGATACAGGCCGCTCAATGGCCGGAATTGTAGATTGATATTGGCATCGATAAAGTCGGAAGATTGTCCACAATTGGTGATGAGGGGGTAGGATTTCACTCCCAGCTCGGCCCCGGCCTGTGTGTTTTTCGTTACGCCGCCAAAGGCGATTGAGGTGGGGGTATTGACCGTACACTCGAGCGTGGATATGCGCAGCTTGAGCTTGGTCGGGAAGATCAGGGCCGATAGTTTCCCATACAGGTTTTTTGAGAAACTGCCGCCATATATCGCTATCGGTAAGGTTATTTCAGCTGCTTTCTGCTGACCATCGGCAACCAGTGCCCAGGTGCCTGAAATCGTGGCCGTACGCGAATGTCCAGAGGAATAGTAGTAGCCGGCGTAATTCATCGACGGCGACAGGCACCAGCTATAAAGATTAGCTGAGGTCACTTGAACTCCGGTGTCGCTCACCCCTTTGGTTTCTGGCAGCCCCAGCGTACCGGATAGCGAACCATCTGCGGAGCTATAGCGCTTAAAGCTTACGTTGACGGAGGCTTTGGGGATGAGCCCCACGCCTGGCGCTAGTTTTAATGCCTGATAACCCGCGATGGACGATAATTGATTAGTGGGTTGGCATATATCGGTGTACGTAGAGATAGCCACTAGCCCATACCGGGGTTCAAGCTCTGAGCTATACAGACGCTCGCTTAGGGTGACATTAAACGGCAGGCCTTCCCACAGAATGCCTTTACCTTTATTAATGGTAATGGTTTCCGCCAGAGCGGCTGGCTGGCCCAGGCTGGCTAACAGTAGTATGCCCAGGGCGCAGTTGCGGTGATATGAGCGATGTTCTGGCGTATTGACGGTGTGCTTTACTTTCATTTGTCCTGTCTAGTCTAATTAAATGTCACCAGCATTTCAGCGGCGGCGCTAACGTTGCCGAGTGGCAGATCTTTGCCCCCCGAACACAGGCGCCAGGTCACCTGATTGGTGATACTCAGGCTGTTTTGTGCCTGGGTGATACGGCCGATTTTTAGTTGACTATTATCGAACGGCAGCCCGCTGGTGGCGCTGCAACTTCCGCTGCCGGTCACGCCGTTATCAATCTCACCGGTGATATAGCCGCCGCCCTCGCGCAGCGCCAAACGGGTCGCTGCCGATTGATACAGGCCGCTCAATGGCCGGAATTGCAGATTGATATTGGCATCGATAAAGTCGGAAGATTGTCCACAATTGGTGATGAGGGGGTAGGATTTCACTCCCAGCTCGGCCCCGGCCTGTGTGTTTTTCGTTACGCCGCCAAAGGCGATTGAGGTGGGGGTATTGACCGTACACTCGAGCGTGGATATGCGCAGCTTGATATTGGACGGGAGGATTGAGGCTTTTCTATCCCCAGCCGCTACCTCTGAGAAACTGGCGGCAAACATCTCCGGTAAGGTTATTTCGGCAGCCTTCTGTTGACCATCGGCAACCAGCACCCAAGTACCCGATATAAAGGCAGCACGCTCCGTGGTAGGGGAATAGAAATTTTCCTGGGGGGTCATTGCTGGCGGTAGGCACCAGCTATAAGCCGCAGGTGAGGTTACTTGAGTTCCGTTGCTGTTTACCCCTTTGGTTTCTGGCAGTCCCAGCGTAGCGAATAGCGTAACGAAGCTGCCCATAAAGGTGTAATAGCCTACCTGACCGCTGGCTCTGGGGATGAGCCCCACGCCCGGTGCCAGCTCTAGGGCGGGATAACCCGCAATGGCCGTCAGAACTTCGGCCCCTTGGCAACTGCCCCTATAGGAAGTAATAACCAATAGCCCGTATTTGATATTAAGGCGTGGGTGGGCCATAGGGCCATTTAATTTCGCCGTAAACGGCAGGCCTTCCCACAAAATGCCTTTACCTTTGCCAATGGTAATGGTTTCCGCCAGCGCGGCTGGCTGGCTCAGGCTCAATAACAACGCCAGCAGGCCGAGTGCGCTGCGGTGGCAATTTAGAGTAGGTTCTGGTGTCCTGGCGCTGTTTTTCACTTTAGTGTGCTCTACCTGTGCTAATTAAACGTCGCCAGCATTTCAGCCGCTGCGCTGACGTTGCCAATGGGCAGATCTTTGCCCCCCGAACACAGGCGCCAGGTGACCTGATTGGTGATAGTCTGGTTGGTTTGCGCCTGGGTGATATGGCCGATTTTTAGCTGACTGTTATCGAACGTCAGCCCGCTGGCGGCGCTGCAACTCCCGCTGCCGGTCACGCCGTGATCAATCTCACCGGTGATATAGCCGCCGCCCTCGCGCAGGGCCAAACGGGCCGCTGCCGATTGATACAGGCCGCTCAACGGTCGGAACTGCAGGTTGATATTGGCATCGATCAGGTCTGAACTTTGCCCACAGCTGATGATCAGTGGGTAGGATTGCACGCCCAGTTCGGCCCCCGCCTGCAGGTTTTTCATCACTTTGCCAAAGGTGATTGCCGTGGGGGTATTGACCGTACACTCGAGCGTGGATACGCGCAGCGTGATATTGGATGGGAGGATTGAGGCCGATCTATCCCCAGACGAGACCTCGGAGAAACTGCCGGCATACATCACCGGGACGGTTATTTCACCCGTCTGCTGCTGGCCATCGGCGACCAGTACCCAGGTGCCTGATATCGTGGCTGTACGCATACCTCTAGTGGCATAGTAGTAATCTTCGAATATCAAGTCTGGCGGCAGGCACCAGCTATAAGAAGGAGGCGCGGTCACTTTAGCTCCATCGCTGGTCTCCCCTTTGGTTTCTGGTAGCCCCAGCGTACCGGATAGCGACGAAGGCGTTCCGGCATTAAACCTGTAATAGCTTGCATGACCGGTGGCTCTGGGGAGGAGCCCCACGTTTGACGTTAGCTTTACTGCCGGATAACCCGCAATGGTCGTCAGAGCTTTCGATTCTTGGCAGACTCCCTTATTTGAAGAGACCGCCACTAGCCCATACTCGGATCTAAGCCTTGCGTTATCCAAACTGCCACTTAAGGTGACATTAAACGGCAGGCCTTCCCACAAAATGCCTTTACCTTTGCCAATGGTAATGGTTTCCGCCAGCGCGGCTGGTTGGCCCAGGCAGGCTAACAGCAGTATGCAGGGGGCTTGGTGGCGGCGGTTTAGCCTATGTCTTGGCACGCTGGCGGTATCTTTCACTGTCACTTGTCCTTGTGGATTGGTTTGCGCATGGTTATCGGCCCGTTTCACAACGTGCCGTCAGTTGGCGGATCGGGTTGCTGGCCGACGGGGCGGCAATACCGCTCAGATTGAAGCTGGCACGGCACTGTTGATGGCTACCATGCCCCCATTTCGCCGTGAGTGTGCCCTGTTCCGGTAGCCCGCTCAGATACACCTGACCCGCATCACCCACGATGCCGGTATTGCTTTTGCCTGCTGGCGTGTCCGCCACCGTCACCACGGTGCCAAATGGCACGCTGGTTTCCCCCTGCTGCAGCGTCACCAGCGCCTGGTAACCCACACGGGTGTCAAACCTCGCCATGACGACGGCCCCTTTGGTGGGGGAGACGTTAAGGCTTGATTGCGCCATATCCACATCCTCCGGCAGGGTAGTGGGGTTCAGGCTGATGCTGTTGTTCTGGTAGTTCGCCAGATACGGCACCAACGCGTAACCGCGGCTGTCGGTGCGCACGTTACCGTTGAGCACCTCAACGCCGCCAGCGCCTGGCGCGCTGACCACCGCCACCGAATTGCCGAGCATGGGCCCCAGCGTCACGCCTTCCGGGTGCAGCAACAGGCCGCCATTGCCGCTGAAGTTGAGTGAGCGGAACCGGTTGCTGTAGCTGTAGCCCAGATTGGCCTGGCCTTTACTCCCCCGATAGCCCATATTCAAGTTGCTGTTATCATTGCCATTATCGTTCGACCAGCCCTGCATCAGATTGTAGGAGAGGCGATCATCCATGACGTTGCCACTGATCCCGGCCTGTTGTTGTACCTGGCCTTGATTGTTATGGGTTATCTGGTAACTGGCATAGCTTTGGCTATTGGCAGCCGCACTGCCAAACAGGCGGAGGGGGATCTGCACCGACATCGATAGCTGACGGTTCTCCGGCCAGCTGCCGTCGCCCTTGATGCGGTCAATCCCATAGGCAACGCCGTAGCTGACACCGCGATAACTGCCGTTGTAACCAACGGAAACGGTGTTGTTCACTCGGCTGTTCCCCCAGTAATCGTTGCGTGAGGCCGATAGGTACAGGGCCCCCCAAGCATCCAACTGCTGGCTGATACGCAGTTGGAAATTGGAGCGTTGGCGTGTCAACGCCCAGGGAACCTGCCCCGCGTTGAGCTCAAAGCCCAGGTTGTTAAAGTCGGCGAAGGTGTAATAGTTGCGGGTAGAGTAGCGGTAGGCCGCGAGATCTACCGAGGTCCCGGTGCTTAGCAGGCTTTTGGCATAACGCAACCGGTATGAAGCCCCTTGGTGGCGTTCGTTTTGCCCAGCTAACCGGGCATCCGAGGTGGTGACGTCTGCCGAGATGGCGCCGAAGTCACCCAATGACAGGCCAGAGCCTGCCACCAGAGAGTGATAATCGGTGGCAACCAGCGCACCGCCGTACAGAGTGACGTTATAGGGTAGGCCATACATTAAGGTGCCCAACCCGAAAGTCGCTTCTCGGGAGGCTTGGGTGATCCCTCCGTTATAGCGCCCGCTGGTGAGTTCATACTTCAGTGCGCCAGGGCGTCGCATCACCGGTAATGACGAGAAGGCCAGGGTTTGGCTACGTACTGAGCCGTCTGCCTCGGTGATGGTGACCGTCAGATCGCCACCTTGGCTGCTCTGGTACAGATCGTTGATACGAAACGGGCCAGGAGCGACATAAGTTTGATAGACAATGTTGCCGTTCTGGCTCACCGTTACCCGGGCGTTGCTTTGGGCAATGCCGGTGATCACCGGAGCAAAGCCGCGCAGGCTATTGGGCAGCATGTCTTCGCTGGAATTCAGTTTGACGCCCCGGAAGGGAATACTGTCGAACACGTCATTTCCGCTGCTGCTTTCACCCGCCAGGATCTCGGAGCGCCACGCACGGATATCGTGTTGTAAATAGGTATCGGAGAATTGGCTGTGCTGATAACGGCTTGAAGAACCTCCCCCACGGCTTTCATTTTGGGTATAGGTCATGGTGCTACGCAGGCGCCACCCTTGGTAGTTGATCCCGCCAAGCAGGTTGGCGAACAGATTGCTCTGCTCGCTTTTGCCCATGCCGGACTGTGCGCGTTGCCAGTTGCGGCTCCCGTTCAGGCTATAATTCATCAACAATGCAGGGACACCCTCGTCCCATTGTTCGGGATCGACGTAGTCCCGGGCATGTTGCTGCATGGCGACCTGCGGAATACTGATGTCCAGACGCAATTGGGCCAAATCGAAGCGTAGCTGCGATTCAGGAATGAGCTTTCCCAGGCTGGCGATGGGAGCCTCAGGCGGCAAGCCGCTAAAGCTGGGCAGTGCCTGAGTATTGACGCCAAGCTCGTGGAGGAATGCCGGAGTCAACTGCGGTAGCACCTGGCCCTGGGCATCTTTTTTGAAGACCAGACTGTATTGCCCCTGCTCCGACTGATTCATCCACAGCGTCACCAGATAGCGCCCTTCAGGGGTGTGGCCGGAGGATTCAAACGCGGTCAGATCGGTGGTGGCTAACGGGCTGCCACCCAGCGCCAATAGCCCGGGATCGAAGTAATCTCGACCCCAGGCGGGTACGGCACCGGCCAGCAGTAAGGCACCGGCCAGGGAAGGTGAAAGCCTTCGTGTGCCGGGCCTGTTTTTTATTGATGTTCTATCCATGATGTTAGTGCGTCCTTGAGCATTCAATGGGGCAAATCCTGCTGACAAACGGGAGTATTCCAGCCATCCTCATCAATAAGTTGCCATTCGACATGGCCGCGGCCCCCGCCAGGTACGGTATAGCGTTGTTGTCCTTTGGGCGGCACCATCAAACGTAACGCGGGTTTATCCAGCGCGACGTTATCCGTTTTCAGCCGTGAAAAGGTGAGCCAATAGGGGGTTGGGTTATCGGCAATCAACTCCTTGCCCACTCGGTGAAAACGCAGTTGGCAGGCCACGTCGGCCACGGCGCGTTTGGCTAATCCCGCTGGGCGGTAGAACAATTTCATATTGCTGACCACCGTCACCGCCATCTGGCCTACCGGTTGCGGTTGATCATTTTCCTGCTGCGCGGGGATAGCTTTCATGGAGATAAAGAACACCGACTCGCGATCGGCTGGCAAAGGTTCCCCATTACGGCGGATACGCAGTGTCAGTTCACTCTTGGCCTCTAAACGCGTCAGCGGTGGCGTGACAATAAACGGCATTTTCGCCTGCCCGTCTTCACTCAAATCGACATCGCCAGTCTGACTATCGACCGGGCGTATCCGGGACTGCATCAGATAGGCGGCTGCGCTTTTGTTGTCGACTTCCAGACTGACGCCTTGCCTGGCGCTTTCGGGATAAATCACCCGCAAAACATAAAAAGAGATCCCCGTGGGATCGGGGGCTGCTGCCTGGGAAGCGGTCAAAAACGACAGGCTGCACAGCAGCAATATCGCTTGGCCAAGGTGTTTCATGCGGGTGAGTCCTCTTGTGATGACAGGGCCTGCTGGCATGGCGCAGATAAGCCGCCAAAATCGGTAATGGTTTGCCAAACGGCCTGCCTGACCGACGGACTGACCGGATACGCTTGTGCGCTCATCGGGGCAATCATCGCCGGCTGGGTATTCAAATCGATAAGGCGGCCATCGAACTTCAGTGAAGCAAACGTGAGAAAATAGGGGGTCGGGTTGTCAATGCGCACCCCGGTTGCCGTAGGGGTCAGTTTCAGCTGGCAACTGGCGTCCTGCGCGGCGATCTTCAGGCCTTCAGGGCGGTAAAACAGTTTGATGGCAAACCGCAGCCCCATCGATAAGTGCGCTTCTGCCAGCGCCGTTTGTTTCTGTGCGGGGATCGCTAATACCGAAAGGTAAAACAGCGATTCCCGATCCGCGGGCAATGTCTGATCCTGCTTGAGGATCCGCAGTAATTGCTTGCGCTCCGGGCCGAGCTGAAACAGCGGCGGCGTGACGATAAACGGCGCCGGGGTCGGGTCGTCGAGCGTGCGTTGAATACGGCTTTGGATCAGATAATGTTGAGCGCCGCTATTCTTTACCGTCACGGTTTGTACCTTGCCCGCAGCGGAAAACACCACCCGGGTCTGGTTTAAGCTGATACCGTCGGCGGCTATCGCCATTGGCTCGATAAAGACCAATAGCAGCAGCGCGATAAATGAATGGCAGGCAGATGGCATGGCAACCTCAGCGGTAGGCAAATGTAAAGGTGATACGGGCGATAACCTTGCCCGGCTTCACCGTTGCACAGCCGGTACTGCCACCGCAGCTGATGCCAGCAAAAAAGGGCAGGTCTTTACCGACCGGTATCTGCCCTACGGCCGCCAAGGGGTAATAGTCGGTAGGTTTGACCTCGTTACTGTTGTAATTAGGCATGTTGGCGCTTTGTACTAACATCACCCCGCCCCCGCCTGCACTGGAATCGCTGCTGCGAAACAGCCATTTACCATCCTGGTTCACGCCCTCACCGCTGACCGTAATCACCGGTTGCAGGCCCGCAGTGGCGACACCGTCACAGTTGCCAGCCTTGAGGGTAAAAGGCTGTGAGTTGAGCAAGACACCGCTACGTAACCGCGCCTGCGACATCTCGTCCAGCGGCAGTACGCTTTTATCCAGGCTTAGCGAGCAGGTGCCCGGCATGATCGTTGCGGAAAAGTTCAGCGTCACGGCAAGGGCCGGGCTACCGAGGGATCCGGCAACCATCGCGAGTGTGACAAGCAGAGCCTTCCTATGGCAGAGCCTGTTTAAAAGCATCAACGCCTCCCTGATCGTTAATGGTCTGCCAGTCAATGGCCCCACTTTTCGCCGTGGTGGGATAGATATGGGAACCGAATGGCGCAATCATCAGCGCGCCCGGCGTATCCAACTTAAGCCGTTGCCCGGCAAAGGTCAGGCTGGCCAGGCTGACAAAATAGGGAGATGGGTTACTGACCCGCAGCCCGCTATTGACGCGGGTGAAGCGCAGGTTTTTTTGTGCTGAACCCGAATCTGAGGCTAGCTCGGCAGGGCGATAAAACAGCTTGATGATGTTGCCGACGCCAAATTGCGCGGTGGCACTCACGTTAGCGCTTTGTTGGCTGGCGGTCGGCTCGGCTGCGGCCGGGATCGCCATGGCCTGGAAATAGAATACCGACTCGCGATCTTTGGGCAATGATGCGTCATTACCGGTAATGCGGACCTGATTCTCGCTCTTGGCTTCCAGCCGAAATACCGGAGGTGTGACCGTAAATGGCGCGGCATCACGGCTATCAGGGGTCAGGCTTATCGCAGCCTGCACCAGATAAGGCAAGGCGGGCTGAGTATTACGCAGCGTGACGGCAATGCTACCTGCTCCCTGCGGGTAGATAAGCCGGGTGGCATTAATGCCAAATCCATCCGCCAAGACGGCAGGTGAATTGCACAGCAGCGCCATCAGGACGGGAAAAAATAGCGTTAGGCGCGTCATTTATTGCCCCTTGGTATGAAAAAAAGGCAGGCAGCCGAAGCCGCCTGCCCAGAGGTAAATCAGTTATAGGAGAAAGCAAACAGGATCGGTGCCTTGACGGCGCCAATGTTGGTTTTGTCCGCGCTGGTGGAGGCCAGGCCCACCTGCAGGCTCAGCGTTTTGGCATTAAAATCGCCAGCTGCTGGCGTTGCGCCTGCGGTTGCGACCAGGAGCTTGTCACCGGCCTTGATATAGACGTTTGGCTTGCTAACTTCGCTCAACATGATGCCGGTGTTGGTGCCGGTGGAGTTGAAGACGTTTGAGTTGGCAGCCAGCGTTTGGCCGGTGACGACCAGGTTAGCGGTATCGGCAGCGGCAACAGGGGCCTCACAGTTGTTCAGACCCACGGTGAACTGTTTCTGGCTGGACGCGATCGGGGTCAAAACGCCGGTAAACTGCTTGGGTGAAAAGTTACCCAGATCCAGGCTATTGGTAGACAGCGAAACGTCACAGGTGGCAGCAACCACGTTGGCTGTTACGGTTAATTGGGCGTTGGTTGCCGCTTGAGCGTTGCCCGCTACGGCCAGTAAAACCAATGCAGCCGGAGCCAGAGTAAAAATTGATTTACGCATGAGTGCTATTCCTTTAGATATGAGGTGGCTTATTAAAAACGAGTTGGTGCTTGATAGACTTACAGTTATCTCTGCTGTGAAATAACTGGATGTCTATCTATTAATGGGGGCGAATTCATTTACTATTGCGTTCAATAGACGCTATTTACTTCAGAAGGCGAGTCACCCTGACGTTCGTTTTCAATAATTTCAAAAGACGTCATGGTTGTCAAAGTGTGGGCCTGGTGCGTTGTTTAGGTTTAATATGTTGATTGCTATGGATAATTATTTTGTTTTATGATTTTTAGTGGATAAATATTAATTTTTAATTCTGATTATTTAGTGCTGTATGGTTTTTTGGTCTAATTTTAATGTTTATTTTGGTTTTTATGTCTGTTTTTTGCTATTTATTTATGGGGTGAGTAAGGGGGAGGCGTTGGTAGGCTGTAGATAATAAAAAATTATGAAAATTATCTAAATTAAGTGGAGTGTGCGCCGATTTAATTATGTTGCGGGTTGGTAGACTGAAGAATAATTCTGTCGCTATTACGCTCATAGAATAAAAAACAGTGTTTTTGCGTTAACGCGGACGCTACCTACTCACGGAGATCGCCGCGCTGGATGAGAAAACCGGGATTGTAACTCTCATGCAAACTTCAGCCGTTCAGGTCTAAGACTGGCATTCCAGATGAGATGCACCACCGAGTTCCATCCACCGGTGCAACTCCTGGGTACTCTTGACGCACAGTTTGCGCATGGCATTGCGCTTATGGCCATTAACCGTTTTGTCCTTGATGCCAAGACGCCCTGCGGTGTCATGTCCGCTCATCCCTATGGCCAGGTACTTCAGCACCTCAGTTTCCCTGAACGTCAGTAATGAGGAGCACCGGCATTTTCCTACCGTGGGGGGACGTTCTCCTTCATGTGGGAAGATGACTTTATCGAGCAAGGCATCAATTGCCTGTATTGGCTGATGGCGGTACAGCGTGCCTGCACCGCATTTGCTATTGGCAACAGGGTGATGGGCGATGGATCCACCGCGTTCCAGATCCCTGATGAAAAATACCTGGGGAGCGTAACCTTGCTGGTATAACGCATTAAGCCAAGGAGGGCAGGAGATGCTGTCGCCCAGAAAAATGATATCGACTTCGGTTGCCGGGATGGCACTGCTGTCAACCAGCCGTAGGGATACTCCCCGTAAATAGCAGTAAGCCTTTAGCCCGACGCAAAGTCCATGAGCAAAATAGCGATCGCGCTCGGCGAGCAAAATGGATATGGTGTGCTTTATCATAGCGCCTCCTTGCGGCATGAATGATCCTCCACCCCGCCCTATGTCCTGTAGGGCAGCTCGGCGGCGGTGTACTTTTGGGCCGCGCTTTTGGGATTGCAGGCTGACGGGATTTTATCTCAACTTGTCATGATAAACGGCCGTTTACCCACAACAGTATTTTATTTGTGAATAGCAAAATCAAAGCTATAAATTTAGCTTTGATTTTTCTTGGGCATCCCGATGAGTAATTTATTTGCTGGGGTTTTTGTGAATGCCTAGGCGTTATGATATGGCTGTTCACCAGTAGATTAAATGGGAGTTTTCTCTTTATTTCTTCCTATTGTCTTATATTTGGCTGAATTTTATTAAGATTTAAGCTATAAGCGATTATAAAATATGAGAAAGATCTCTATGTCATTTTTTGATTATTGCAAGAAATTAAATTTATTGACGATAATAATTTTATAAGAATATACTGATATGGCTGGGTGTTAAATGGCCTATTGTTTGTATGACTTTATCCAGGGTTAGACAATGAAATTGGTATGCTTTGAATGGAACGATTAAATGAAAGGTAAAGCGGCTATAGGGCAATGGTATCTGCCCTGATCTCCCTATAGTCGCAGCAGCAGATGCAGCTTCCACATAAATAGCACCAAGTTGAGTGAGAGGATGTTGCTCTTGCAAACCTGTGCTGGAGATTATTTCGGTTTGCTCTGCCCATTGTATTAGGACCTGGATATTTACTAAAGACGATGTTGGGTCGCCAGCGATTGGCACTCATGAAATCAGCACGTTCCAAAATGGATGGATTATTTTTACCAGGAGGTAAGTATTCCAATGACTCTAATAGACTCAAATTATTCCTGTGCCTTCAGCAAAATTACCTTTAAATCGCTTATGGAATCCTTAAAGTGTGAGCCAACCCCAGCCTTGCGTTATGGTGAGGGGTCAATCGCTTTTGTTGATGGGGATTCGGTTAATATCTACAGCGTAGTCAAGTCGGTGTACGAGTTACGCAAGAGCTGCAAGGTCGTTTATATGGTTACGTTGCTGTCAAAAGATAAAGACTGTTCCTCAGTGATTCGGCATTTATCTGATTACGTGGTGGATAAAAAAATCACCTATGGCGATCTGGAAAAGTTGATCAGACACATGGTGACGGCAAAACCCAAGGTTTTAGCGGATAATGTTTTTGGCGATGTCTGGGGGGACATCCTGAAGTCTTCTCAGAAGGAGTATCTGGTGTTGAAGTTGCTGTTGGATGGTCACAGCCAATACCAGATCGCCAAAATGTTAAATTTATCGATAAAAACCATCAGCGGCTATAAGGTTAAGGCGATAAAAAGGCACGGGGCAAGAAATTTCAACGAGCTCTACATGTTAAAGCTAAGCAATAATGCTTGATATCACAGCATCCATGGCGTTGACGTTAAGCTGTAGGATGACTTGTTGCTGAATGTCACCGTGATTAAGTGGTGTTAAGCTCTGAAGGAATCAATAATAAACTTAAAATTTAGCATTTAAACCTATAAATAACGCAATCGCAGTTATAAATAACTGCGTGGTAACTTTTCCTGTAACTTGAGGCTCAGATTGATGTGGGGCGCAATTTGCCGGGGGTACGGCCTGGCAGGCGCAACATCAATCTTGAGCAGTAACGATAAGTTCAGTACCAGGTAGACATCGACAAACCCTTAAGGGGTGAGGTCTCTGACGTCGATTAACCATGAAGAAGGCTATCCTGGATAGCCTTGGGCCTGGTACTTCACCAAATCCAAGTATTATTTTTGCAGGAAGTCACTCATGTATTTATTTGACACGAATTATCCTTGCCCTTTAAATAAGGTCGCCTTCGATTCAATTATCGACTCCTTAAATGCTGAGCCAAACTCAAGCTTACGTCATGATGAAAGTTACGTTGCTTTTGTTGACGGAGACTCAACCGATATATACAGCACCATAAAGCAGATTTACGGCCTGAAAAAGGAAAATAAAACGATTTATGTGATCACGCTGCTTTCCAAAGGTAAAGAGTGTTCTGCGATGGTTAAGCATTTATCCGACTTTATCGTCGATAAGAAAATTGCCTATGCCGATCTGAAAAACCTGGTCCGAGTTGTGGGCTCAGCGCAGCCCAAGACGGTAACGGACAATATCTTTGGTGATATTTGGGGGGAGGTCCTGAAGTCGTCGCAGAAGGAGCACCGAGTATTAAAGCTATTAGTGGAGGGATACTCACAATCACAGATAGCCAAGATGCTGCATCTGTCGATAAAAACGGTCAGTGGCTATAAGGTCAAGGCGGTAAAACGGCATGGGGCAAGAAACTTCAATGAGTTGTACATGCTTAAGTTCGGTAATAGTCATGTGCAATAAACCGCTAAACACCGGTGCGATGGCGTTGGATGCTATCCTTCAGCCACCGCACTCGCCGAACGGGTGGGGAGATCGCTTTACTGTTCAGTCATGAATTGGCCTGTTATTCACTATGGATGCACATCATCACTGGCGAAAAGTCATTCCACAATAAATAGCCATCGCCTACTTCGGTGATCCTCAGTTGCCTGGTTTTCACCGAAAAATCAATAATGGACTGGTTAAACAATTTATTCGGCATATTATCGCTGGCATTTTTATTGACAGCTACCATCTGCAAGGAGAGGTAGCCATCACCTACATAACGATATTCAAAGTTGACGTTACGCAGAAGATTATACTTTACCGCGCCAGCGCTATCCCTGACCGTAGCTGAGATATGCATTCTCCCATGGCTTACACCATCAATGTGCAAACTCATGACGCCCTGGGTTTGCAAGTCGCTCTGTACCAGGAAAAAGGCGGCACAGCTCACTTTTGGGCCTTTCTCGGTAACGAAAAATTTATGCATCAGGAAGTTGAATAACAAGGCTGTCGCGACCAAGGTGAGGGCAACCAACCCGATGAACTTGCCTGAGCGATTATTTTGCAAAAGCATAGACGGCCTTACAGTCAGAGAAATGAGACAGGGTATGATCACTATTGGTGCAGCGGGTTATGAATGCTCTGCCGGACTGTTGGTAGGTATAGTGTTCGCCTGAGTGAAAAATGAACACCTCATTGTTAACGCACGGAGCATGCGCAGCAGCCAACTCTTCGGCCAGTTTTTCCTTGCGTGCAGCGACGTCAGGCGA
The DNA here is from genome assembly GCF_055790865.1 of Serratia sp. K1WW1. Classification (NCBI taxonomy): domain Bacteria; kingdom Pseudomonadati; phylum Pseudomonadota; class Gammaproteobacteria; order Enterobacterales; family Yersiniaceae; genus Serratia; species Serratia sp. K1WW1. Next base: position 4,911,314 of record NZ_CM147697.1, on the reverse strand, counting down.
GCTAGCGCTAAGCGCATAGAGAGGGCAGGTCGCTATATTGCCAATTTTATACAACGTAGACTTCGGGAAACTGTAATCCAGGCGGCCAGTAGCGGAACGGAAAGGTTGTAGAACCACTAAGGTTGAGATGATCAAGCTGATGGCGAGCAACGAGGGCTTATACCATCTTTGTAGCCTGGATTGCTCTTTAGCTGGCGGCGTTTCGGTTCCCGCACTTGCTACGTTCTGCTGAGTCTCTTGACTGCGAGACACCATGTCCCCGGCGATAAAGAACCCGACTCGAGGAAGGGTTTTTATGATCTCTTCGTCACAGCCCAATTCGATCAATGACTTACGGATCAGCGAGATGTACTGATTAACCGAGTTATTCGACGGTTCCAGGCCATACTTATCCCAAATATTATTGAGCAGCTCTTCTCTACTGACCATCCTATCGGCGTTTTCCAGCAGGTAACTGAACAGCCGGGTAGGAATGGTGGTGAAGGTGAGCCTTCTGTCGGGCTGTGCGATGTTCCACATCGCCCCGTCTTCGCTTCTGAACGCAATCATATTGAAAATCGTAAAGACCATTACCCCCCCTTATAAGTTACGGCCTGATGGGTCATCGATCGGTCAATCTACTCTGCTACCAGGCCGCAGTACAGAGCCGCATCCTCTCTGCTGATTATAGTGCATCCCCGCGGCCAACGGTTTCGACCTTGAAACTTCATTTGTTATATATAAGTAACTACAGACAGAAAAAGTTGCAAAAATGTAAATGACGAAAGCGCGGGATGTCTATCGTGCGGGAAGAAATCTATAGCAGCAAATTTTAAAATGCATTTTTTTTGATTATTTTAACCACCCGTTCAGTTTATTTCAAACACAGTGAATTAGACATTTCCTAGTCCATACAGATGCTTGCGACTACGTCTGTAGGATGCTCTTATCTTTATAAGACAGTAAGAGAAAACATAGAGGAACGTCCTATATCTCTATTTTTGGCTGGCGGTATTATAGCGCCAATCCTAAGCAACGGCATTATTGTTGGGTAGTGATAAAAGGCGTGGCAGTGTATTTCACAGTCCGCCTAACATTTTAGTTAATATATTTAAATCATAGGAACGGATTTCATGAAAGTTAAAGCAATTGCAATGATCATTGGCGCATCCCTGATGGCTAGCACCGCTTACGCCGCTAACCAAGGCGAAGGCAAAATCACCTTCACTGGTTCAATCACTGATGCACCTTGCTCTATCGCTGCGGGTTCACTGGATCAGGTTATCCCATTGGGTGCTGTGTCTAACGTTGCTCTGGCTGCTAATGATAACACCGGTGTTTCTACACCAGAACCTTTCAGCATTGAACTGAAAGATTGTGTCATTGCTACTGCTGGCACCAAAGATAAAGTCACTGTGACCTTCACCGGTGCAGCTTCTTCATATGACTCTAGCAGCCTGGGCCTGATCGGTACTGCTGAAGGTGCTTACATCCTGATGTCTCAGGCTGACGGTGCCAAAGTGGCTCTGAACACCCCTACCGCAGCTCAGACTGTAGCTAACGGCACCAACAACACCCTGAGCTTCACTGCAGCTCTGAAAGGTGGCGGTGAAGACGCTGTGATCAAACCAGGTAGCTTCCAGGTTCCAACCAACTTCGTACTGACCTACCAGTAAGTTTGTTGCGTAATGCTGAACAACCTGCGGCGGTACTGCCGCAGGTTTTTTTTGCGACCCATGGAGTCGGTTAATGAAATGGACTTATGACGTTTCACCTTGTGTGGTGCCTTCCCTGCTGATGTGTTGTGCCCTGGCGTTTTCCGGGAGTGCATTTTCCGCTGATGTGCTGGGGCAGGGGCGCGTCAGCATGGAAGGCGCCATTGTAGAGACGCCTTGTGCAATTGAAGTTGGGGACCGTGACCAGAGTCTGGTGATGGACACTCTCCCGGTCAGCCAACTGATCCGGGATGGTCGCGGGCCAGAAAAAGAGTTTGTTATTCACCTGAGAGATTGTGTGCTGGCTCGTCTTGACCCGAAGGCCGCCAACTGGAAGCACTTTGTTGTGGCTTTCGATGGTGACAGCGACAAAGGTCACTTTGGCCTCTCGGGGGAGGCACGTGGTGTGGCTCTGATGATACGCGATCCGCATGGCACGGTGGCGGCACCGGGGAGTGCTTTGCGTGCTGGGGACATTTCTCCGGGAGAGATGCAACTGCATTACACCCTGAGCCTGGTGGGTAACCAACAGACGTTGCGGGCAGGGGCTTACAGTTCGGCGATACGGTTCAGAATGGATTATTACTAAAGGGACTCTCTACATGGTGCGTTATTTTTCCCGCTCCCTGCTTGCCATCTTGTGTCAGGCCAGCCTTGGCAGCAGCGTATTGCTCGGTGCGGTGAGCGTGGCCCAGGCAAAAGATATCCAGTTCAACACGGATGTCCTGGATCTCAAGGATCGTGACAACATTGATTTAGGCCAGTTTTCGCACCAGGGTTTTATTCTGCCGGGTACTTATGACCTGGCTCTGAGCCTGAATAACCAGGTGCAACCCGCACGCCCGATAACGTTCTTGCCGCCGGAAGACGATCCGAAAGGCAGCCAGGTGTGTCTGAGCAAAGAGATGGTGGACCAGTTGGGTCTGACCAAAGCCGCACTGGCCGGGCTGACCTGGTGGCATCAGGGCGAGTGTCTGGATCTGGCTAGCCTGGATGGGCTTCAGGCTCGTACCGATCTCGGTACCAATACGCTGTACCTGAGTATTCCGCAGGCTCATCTGGAATACAGCAGTGCGAACTGGGATCCGCCGTCGCGCTGGGAAGAGGGGATCCCTGGCATGTTGCTGGATTACAACCTGAATACTCAGGTTCAACGCCAAAACCAGAATGACACTCAGGATTACAACCTCAGCGGTAATGGGGTGGCAGGAGCCAACCTGGGGCCATGGCGATTGCGGGCCAGTTGGCAGACCAGGTTCGACCATCAGAGCGATTCGGCAAGAGAGAATACCCGCAGTTTTGACTGGACACAGTACACCGCCTACCGGGCGATTGCACCGTGGCGCGCCAAGCTGACGTTGGGGGAAGATTTCCTGAATTCCGACATCTTCGACAGCTTCCGTTTCACCGGGGGCAGTCTGGTCTCGGATGACAACATGTTGCCGCCGAACCTGCGGGGCTATGCGCCGGAAGTTACCGGTGTGGCACGCAGCAACGCCAAGGTAGTCATTAGCCAGCAGGGCCGTGTGATCAAGGAAGTGTTGGTCGCCTCCGGGCCATTCCGTATTCAGGATCTCGATAGTGCGGTCTCTGGTGCATTGGATGTGCGGGTTGAAGAAGCCGATGGCAGCGTGCAGAACTTCAAGGTCGATACTGCCACCATTCCGTATCTGACTCGGCCAGGGATGGTGCGTTTCAAGCTGGCGGCAGGTCGTCCATCCGACTTCCAGCATAAGGTCAATGGCCCTATGTTTGCCACGGGTGAGTTCTCCTGGGGCGTGAGTAACGGTTGGTCGCTGTACGGCGGCGGGCTGGGCGGGGATGAATACTCGGCCCTGTCACTGGGGATTGGGCGCGATTTGATGGCGTTGGGTGCCGTGTCTGCGGACGTGACGCAGTCTCGGGCTCGGTTACCGGGTCAAGATACTCAGCAGGGGGGCTCTTACCGCCTGAGCTACTCGAAGCGCTTTGATGATACAGGGAGCCAGGTGACCTTTGCCGGTTATCGGTTTTCAGACAGTGGCTTTCTATCCATGGCGGATTATCTGAGTGCCAGGGACACCCACGACGGAGTGGCGTCGGGACGCAGCAAGGAGATGTACACCGTGTCCTTCAGCCAGCAGTTTGAATCGCTGGCGATGAGCGGGTACCTGAATTACAACCACCAGACCTACTGGAATCAGGCCACCAGCGACCGTTATGACCTGACGGTGGCGCGTTACTTTGACATTGGCCGTTTCCGTAACGTCAACCTGTCGCTGACGGCGTACCGCAACAACTTCAGCAACACCAAGGATGACGGCATGTATCTGTCGCTGTCGTTGCCGTGGGGAAGCAGCGGGATGCTGGGCTATAACGGCTCTTATGCTGCGGGTGACAATACCAACTCGGTGACCTATTCCGATCGGGTCGGTGATACCGACAACTATACGGTCCGGGCTGGGATGGCGAATAGCGATGCTGATTTCAGCGGCTATTACTCACACCGTGGCACCCTGGCACAGGTGAATGGCATGGCCAGTTACCGCTCCGGGCAGTATAGCTCGGCAGGGATGTCGATGTCGGGCGGAGCTACCCTGACGGGTGAAGGCGGCGCTTTACATCGTACATCGATAATGGGCGGGACGCGGATGCTGGTTGATACCGATGGCGTAGCAGGAGTGCCGGTGGGCGGTTATGGCAACACGGTCAACTCCAATAGCTTCGGTAAAGCGGTGGTAACGGATGTGAACAGTTATTACCGCAACAGCGTACGTATCGACGTAGACAAACTGGCGGACAACGCCCAGGCCACCGGCTCAGTGCTGCAAGGCACGCTGACCGAAGGGGCCATTGGCTATCGTCACTTTGAAGTCGTGGCAGGTGAGAAGGCGATGGCGGTAATACGTCTGGCCGATGGTTCGGTGCCGCCGTTCGGTGCCACGGTGCTGAACGCCAAGCAACAGGAAACCGGCATGGTGAACGATGCGGGCAACGTCTACCTCAGCGGTATCAAGCCGGGTGAGACCATGACGGTACATTGGAACAATGCCGAACAGTGCCGCATTACGCTGCCGAAAGAAATACCGGCGGGCATGACCGCCAACCTGCTGTTGCCTTGTGTAAAGGGGTAACGGCAGCCAATTGAACCCATTGAACAGTAAGGGCGTCATCGCCTGCCGGCTTAAGAGCCCGCAGGGATGACGTCCGATAGGAAGAGTATAGGTAATGATGATGAAAAGATTTTTTGCGATGAGCCTGTTGGCTGGGGCCGCAGTGGCCACCCTGGTTCCGTCTGCACAGGCGGCTATTTCCCTGGATCGGACCCGCGTGGTGTTCCCAGGGAATGAAAAGTCGGTGAGCCTGACCGTGCGCAATCAGAACCCTGAATTGCCTTATCTGGCACAGGGCTGGCTGGAAGACGCACACGGCACCAAGCTGGAAGGGAACAGCGCGTTTACCGTGCTGCCACCGGTACAGCGTGTCGAACCCAAAGGGCAGACCCAGGTAAAAATCCAGGCAACGCCGGGAGCCAACATGTTGCCACAGGATCGCGAATCGCTGTTCTTCTTCAACCTGCGGGAAATCCCGCCGAAAAGCGACAAGTCGAACGTATTGCAGATAGCGCTGCAGACGCGCATCAAGATGTTCTATCGCCCGGCGGCACTGGCCGAAGAGGCGACCAAACAGCAGGCGACACCGTATCAGGAAAAACTGACGCTGAGCAAAAATGGTGACCAATACACCGTCAACAACCCAACGCCGTATTTTGTGACGTTGATTGGTGCCAGCGCCAAGAAAGAAGGCGACGTGGTGAAAGGTTTTGAACCGGTAATGGTACCACCAAAGGGTAGCGTCAAGCTGGGCGGCAGTGCGGCGGCGTTAGGAGCGACCCCGGTGCTGGTGTATGTCAACGACTACGGCGGTCAACCGGCGCTGACTTTCAAATGCAGTGGCAGCAGCTGCCAGGTGGATGAAAGCAAGCGCGACAAATAATCACCCGGCATCAGTGGTGGTGATGGGCGGTGCCCAGCGGGCATGAGCCGTGACGGAAGAACAAGGAAAACAATCATGGAAAAGAGAAGACTGCCCGGCAAGACGGCAAAGTACTCCGTCCTGAGCAGCATGGTATTGGCTGCCCTGCTTACCCCGATGGCACAGGCCGCAACGGGGTTGATTGACGGTGAACACGGCGTGCTGCGCGTGTCGGGGGCGCTGACCGAAAGCGCCTGCCGCCTGGAGATGAGCAGTGCCGATCAGTCGGTCGAGTTGGGGGATGTGGGAACGGGTCGCCTGCAACACGTGGGCGATCGCGGAACGGCGGTGGCGGTACAACTGCGTTTGCAAGATTGCATGCGCAGCGCGGCCCACAATCGTGACCAGCAGGGTAACCTGACCTGGAGCACCAACCAGCCTGCGGTGTCGTTGACCTTTACCGGCGTGCAGGATAACTACGAACCCAATCTTTTCCTGGCTCGCGGTGTGGGTGGTATGGGGCTGCGCCTGACGGATGCCTCTCGCCGTGACGTCGTGCCGGGGTTGGCAGGACAACCGCAGTTACTGACACCGGGCAGCAACGTGCTGACCTACTATATCGCGCCGGAGCGCACCGGGGCGCCGCTACAAGCGGGCGCGTATCTGGCCCATGTCAACTTCAGGCTGAGCTATGAATAGGTTTATTAATCGGCCCAAGGGCAGCTCCGCTCTCCAGAGTCTTTGGCGTACCGCTATCGGTACGGTAGGGGGCCTGGCGTTATGCCTGTCTGCGGTACAGGCCAGCAACCAGCTTGCGCTCACCATCAAGGGGATCGTGATGACGGGACCCGGTTGCCTGGTGAATGGCGACACCGCGATTGATGTGAAATTTGGCAATGCCTTACAGACCACCAGCATTGATGGCATTAACTATGCCACGCCGGTGCCGTTTTCCCTGAGCTGTACCGGCAATCCGGCGAGCCTGCGCCTGCGGTTCCAGGGAACGGTCAGCGGCTTTGATTCTGACGTGTTGGCAACCAACTTTGCGGATCTGGGGATCAAGCTGTTGAAACCGGACAGCAGTGCGTTAGCGCTGGGTGAATGGTTTACCTTCGGCTATTCGGCCACGCCGCCTGCAATCAGTGCCGTGCCGGTGAAACGGCCGGGGTCCACTCTGCCGGGTGGGGTGTTCAACAGTACGGCAACGCTGCTGGTGGAGGTGTTATGAAGCAGATAACCGCAGTATGGCCTGTCCTGGCCCTGGCGATCGCTCTGGGTAGCGCGTTACCTGCGCAGGCCGTAGACGTTAAGTTCAGCGGCACCCTGGTGGTGCCACCGCCTTGCGTGATTAACAGCAACAGCGATATTTCCGTGGATTTTGGCAACGATATGCTGGCCGGGCGGATAAATGGGGTGAATTACGAACAGCCCATCACTTATACGTTGGACTGCACTGAAGCGACCTCTGCCACGTTGAAACTGCAATTTCAGGGCGGTGGCGCAGGTTTTGATGCCAGCGTGCTCGCGACCAGTAAAGCCGATCTGGGCCTGGAACTGCGCAGTGACGGCGTCAAGCTGCCGATGAATACCTGGCTCAATTTTACCAACCCGGCTCGTCCGGTGCTGACGGCCGTTCCGGTCAAAGGTAGCAGCCTGAGTGGCGGGACCTTTACCGCAGCGTCGACGCTGGTCGTGGATTATCAGTAAGGGATGACAGATGAAAGCAAAATATGTCGCGCTTGCCGCAGGGCTAGCCATGATGGGCCTGATCGCTCAATCGGCGCATGCCGTGCAGGTAAATTTTAGGGGCGGTCTGGTGGAGGCGTTGCCTTGTACCATCAATAACGGTGAGCTGATCGAAGTAGATTTTGGCGACAATCTGGTTATCCGCAATCTTGATGGGGTGCGCTACAGCAAGCCTGTGCCTTTCCAGATCGACTGCAGTGACGCAGGGGCGGTTCGGATAGGTCTACATGGGGCAGTCTCCAGTTTTGATATTGCGGCTATTCAAACCAGCCTACCGGGATTGGGGATTCGCATGAAGATGGGAGATGGGACTCTGTTTTTGGTGAACAAGTATCTCACTGACGTTGACCAGCAATCTCTACCGCAGTTGTTCGCGGTACCGGTAGCAAATTCGGCGCAGCCACCGAGTCCGGGAGCATTTGCGGCGCGAGCCACGCTGCTGGCCGAATATCAATAGGAGCCGTTTGATGAAGCAATGGCAAGCATTACCACGGATCGGTCTGGCACTGCTGTTGACCTGCCCGTCTTTATTCTGCGCATCGGCGCAGGCGATCGAGAACGTGGAATTCAGAGGTGCTCTGGTGAATGCGCCCTGTACCCTGCGTCCAGGTGACGAGGCCATAGAACTGAACTTTGGCACGCTGGTAAACAAGTATCTGTACACCAATCCGCGTACGCCTAGCCAGCCGTTCGCGCTGCATCTGGATGATTGTGATACGGCGGTAGCAACGGGAGTGAAGCTGACGTTTATGGGCACCGAGAGCACGGCATTGCCAGGGCTGTTGGCGCTGGATGCTGCCAGCGTGGCCCGCGGAGTGGCGGTGGGGATGGAAACAAGCGCTGGCCAGGCATTGCCGCTCAATGTCCAAGGCTCCACCACGCCACTGACGCAGGGCAACATGACGATCGCGTTGCAGGCCTACGTGCAGGCAGAACCTGTGGCCAAGGCCAACCAAGGGATAGTTGAGGGGGCATTTACGGCCACGGCAACCTTTGCGCTGGAGTACCAGTAGCAAGCCGTGCCGCCGGATAGCGGCCCTTTCCTGAAACCGAGATTTGAGAAATATGTACAACACCGTGAAACGAATGAAATCGCTGATTGCTTTACTCTGCCTGACGGCCAGTCCGTCCAGCTATGCTGCGTTTACCATCACCAGTGCGCAATTCGACCCAACCACACTAGAGATGTTCTTCACCTATACCGACGGTGTTGAACAATACAATACGGCTAACATCCGCCCTGCCACAACCTCGTTCTTTGACGTGTGTGTGACCAGCAGGAATACCGGATGGAATCCCTATGCCACTGATACCTATTGCGCCTTTAGTTATTATACTTCCGCCTATGCCAAGAATTACTATTACTGGGCGGATTTCCAAAAGGAATTAATGAAGAGAACGGGGCTCGGATCGGGGGGAAGCTGGAAGGGCAAGGCTACCAGGGTCAATGCGAACACAGGAACTGCTCGTACCTGCGTTGTCTATGAAGGTCCCAACAGCAACAATGCAAGGCTGACAACGTCGTGCGTCAATACGGTTCTCAGACCCTTCACCACGGGGTGTGATATCACCGGGCCGACGGTTCTTGACCATGGTCTGGTGGACAGCACTGCTTTTGATGGGAATACCGCCAGCCTCACGGCGACGATATCTTGCCCGACGCCAGCCAAGGTTGTCATAACTTTACCCACGCTATATGACAACACCGTCAATTTCTACAATGGGATAAAATCGACTATCACCGTCAACGGTGCGAAATTCCCGCCGCCAATTACCATTAATGGTTCGGTAGATGTGCAGATTGAATCGACTCTCGCCCCCACGGGGAGTACCGTCAAGGCAGGCGCGTTCAGCGGGTCTGCGGTTGTTGTGGTGGATGTGCTGTAGATAAGCCGTACCACATCACGGCGATGTCATCACCGGAGGAAAGAGACTCTTTTCTCCGGTTTTTTGTTTTTGTCATTCGATCCCAGCGTTAAAGAGTGTCCTCCCCAAAGCGAAACTCGTTTACATCAAACAGCCCTTTGCTGGTCACCCATCCCCGTATCGCAGTATTTCACTTACGTGCACAGTAAAATGACGGCACCTGTCCGGTAGAAAAAACGTACCCTTCTTTGGTGGCAGGGTAAGCGGTGAAGTCGAACTTCAGCCCCGGTTCCAGGTAAAACAGAGGGAGGTAACGAGCGAGATCTTTGCTGTCACTGTTGTCGGCCGGTGTGGTCACCGCTGAAATTGACTTAAGATGATAAACTTGTTTCATCTGATTGAAATCAAAATAGCTTTTTCTGCTGACGCTAGTGGTCTTGTCGCCTTGCTTCAGGGTTCCCTTCAGACTGGCGATGCCATGACTACCTTGGAAGATAAAGTTGACCATGAGGGCCAGCTCCGCATCATCTTTATGAACCAGCAGCATGGCCTCGCAGTTAAAATGTGTTTGCTGATATTGGCTATAGAGGCGGTATGCCGCCAGCGCGAGCAACAGGAACAACAAAGCGACTAGTGTAAATACGCCGAGCCGTTGGGGCTTATTCATGATGCTGCCACTCCAGATAATATTCAGAAATACAGAGATTCTTGGTTCCTGCAGCAAATGGCCATTCGCAGCGAATGACTGAGGCTCGTGGAACCAATGGATTGGCGGTAAAGTAGACAACTTCCTGTTTTTTGCAGGTGAAGTTGTTCTGCGCAATAAATTGCATGTAGGACTGCAACGATGTCTGGCCGCTGTGGAGATAAACCGAACACTGCTCTATATTCCCTACGAAGTTAAAGTCAGAGAAAAAATTCTTGTGCCCTGAGCTATTCCACGCAGTGAACAGACCAATAGCGACACAAAAAGAGAGACCAAGCAATATTGCCCACGCATATCGAGGCCGAGAGGATGCAATTTTATCCACTTTGCTGGGTGTTAGCGGTGGGTTTTCCTCCACAATAGGGGGTTCTTCGGCAGAGGCTGTACGCGTGCCCGGTATTATTCTTGCTACCGGAACCATTGAGGGAACGGTAAGGCCCTGGCGGGGCACTGTTTTTATTACTGCTTGCTCATAGCCGGCAAGCTTTAACCCTTTACGTAACATAAGGATGTTTTGGTAAAAGGTATTGTTAGACACCTCTAAACCATTCTTTTGCCATCCGGCTTCAAACAGATCCCGCTGCGGAACCAGTTCACCTTGTTGGCTTAATAAAAGCTGAAGGCAGCGTGAGGCTGCGATAAATAGCGTGATTTTCTCACCGTTGACGCGAGAGTAAAGCAAGTTTTCCTCAGGCCAGAACTCAACGCTGTCACCGATGAGATAATAATAACCGTTACAGTTACTAGTCATTTCGTTTACTTCCTTGTTCAAAATCACGAGCGTTATTAAAGCAAAAAACAGTGGATGGCATACAATTTATTAAATGAGATTTTTCTTGTTGATTATTAAAGCATCGCCATTGAACCGCCTGGAGTCAGGCGGCTTCTGGTCTTGCGCTATAAAACCTAGCAAGATTTTTCTGATTAGTAAATTGATTAATGTCTATTAATGCTCAAATATAACGCTCTAGGCATCTTCTTAAGGTTGGTTGATCTTAAGTGAAATTTTTCACAATTCTTTGATTTAATTGATTTTTATGTATTACACAAATGAAATTTAACGGGTTGATATAAATTGATTATGGCATTTTTGCGTCGACCGCTAACATGCATCCAACTTTTCAGCGATAGTGGCGGGAAGCAGATGTACGATAGCCGATATGGATTTGGCGATAAGTTTTGTAGTGTTATGGATGACGGGCGAAATGTGAGCGAATATAATTTTGATTATCATGGTGAAGATATCACTGAGATTTCGTTCCATATATCCAGCAATAATAGCTACTTTTTACAAGGTATCAGATGTAGCTTGCTTAAGTTACAGCAACAGCATAGTCATATTGCCTTTGAGCATTCGATATCGGATGGTTCGGCACGTAGTGCATTGTTGATTAGCGAAATGATACGTGAAAAGAAAAGCCGAACGTTGATGGTGGTGATTGCCAGTACTGCGTTATTAAATATATTGTCGCTAAGCATTGAACAACGCAACAGAAACCGGGTTGTTTTTATTGCGGCCAATGAGTGCTCGCATGCACTGCTGAAACAGATTGCCGATTCACCAAATACAACATGGGCAAAACGCGACAAGTTTATCCCTAAGGGGACCTTGGCTGCATTAAGCAACAGAGAAAAGCGGATTTGCTATTATCTTTTTCGCGGTTACACGCCAAAAATGATCGGTGCGATTTTAGGAATTAATATTAAGACGGTCAGCAGTCATCGCGTGTCCGTTATGAAGAAAATTGGTTGCACCAATAAGATAGGCTTGTATAAGACCTTGCGGGTCTATTACGGTACCAGCGTAGAGGGCTGACCGTTATAACCTACTTTGCGTGCCCGAGGTATAAAAAATGAAGCACGTCCCCATTGGATAATGGGCGGGCGCTTCATGTTTTTTTGCAGTCCCCAGACCATGTTTGACATGGATGGTTATTAGTCGTTTATATCAATTTATTTAATAAAGGAATAGAAATATGAAACTGAACAAATTCATGGTTGCCGCAATCGCTTTGGGTTTTGTTTCTGCTGCCAATGCTGCACCAAAGGACGCGGGCCATGGCACAATCGAATTCTACGGTTCCATCATTGATGCACCTTGCTCTATTGCTCCAGGCGATGACAACCAGCGTATCCCAATGGGCCAGATCGCTAACGTGGCACTGAAAGACGGCGGTAAATCTACCCCTGAAAACTTCTACATCCACCTGGAAAACTGTGATGCATCTACCCTTAAAACGGTAACCACCACTTTCACAGGCCCAACTTCTGCGGGTAACGCCGATCTGCTGGGCATCACCGGTACTGCTCGTGGCGCTAGCCTGGCTATCACCGATGGTAGCGGCACGCTGATCAAACTGGGCCAGGCAACTGCTCCACAGGGCATCCAGGATCAAACCAACATCCTGAACTTCTCTGCTTACCTGCAGGGCGACATGGGTGCAGACGGTAAAACTGCTGCAGAAATCGTCCCGGGCGACTTCAGCACCACCACTACCTTTACCCTGGCTTATCAGTAAGTTTTAAGCGGTTAAACGGTCACACATGCGGGGAAACCCGCATGTTTATTCTTAAGGTCATGGTGTCGAAGGGAATTAACAGCGTGAACAAAATGGAATATATCGTGGCGAGTTGCCTGCTCAGCGCTCTGTTTAGCGTAACCGCAACGGCGGATACGTTTTTGGGACGGGGCCGTGTCGTCATGGAAGGCAGCATTATTGAAACTGCCTGCGCCATTGAGATGAGCAGCCGTGAGCAAGTGATTGAGATGATCACCGTTCCTGCGTCACAGATTGCTCATGATGGGCAAGGTATCGCTAAACCTTTTGTCATTCGCTTAATTAACTGCACCTTGCCACGCTTCGATCCCACGATGCCCGATTGGCAGGCATTCCGCGTGACCTTTGATGGTTTGAAGGATGGCGCCTTGCTGGGTATTGAAGGCGAGGCCCAAGGCGTTGGGCTACAGATCAAAGACCAATCCGGCAACATCGCTTTACCCGGCGTAGCTATGCCCCTGGCAGAGTTAAGTTCCGGAGATAAGCTGCTGCAATACACCGTAAACCTGTTGCCGAACCACCAGATACTGCGAGCCGGTGAGTACCGTTCCACCGTGCGTTTCAAAATGGATTATTACTGATAAACGGAATTTTTATCGATGGCCAAACCTGTTGCGAATTCTACTTTCCGACTGCGCGGATTGTGGGTCTGTATTGCTTTATCGCTGGGAAGCCCGGTTTATCTTACGCATGCCGCAGATGATATTCAGTTCAATACCGATGTGTTGGATATTAAAGATCGGGAAAATCTCGATCTCAGTCATTTCTCCCGTGGCGGTTATATTATGCCAGGGACTTACACCATGGCGGTGTTTCTCAACCGGCAGCAAATAGCGGAGCGTTCAATCACCTTCGCGCCCTCTAAAGCAGATCCTAAAAGCAGCGAACCTTGCCTGACGCCTGAACTGATCGAGTTGTTTGGCCTGAGAGACAGCGTGCTCAAGGACATTGTCTGGGAAGACGATGGGCAATGCCTCGATCTGCAAAGCATTTCAGGATTGACGGTACAGGGCGATTTGGCGACTTCATCCCTGCAGCTCAGCGTGCCGCAAGCCTATCTTGAATACAGTTCTGAGGATTGGGATCCGCCTTCCCGTTGGGATAATGGCATCACAGGTGCGTTGTTTGACTATAACCTGAATTTCCTGACCACACGCCAGCAGCACCAGGATCAGGCCTATAACCTGAGTGGTAATGGGACCACCGGCGCCAACTTTGGCCCTTGGCGTCTGCGCGCGGATTGGCAGTTGCAGATGAGGGATCAGTCTGGCACCAACGGCGAAAACAGCCTGGACTGGAGCCGTTATTACGTTTATCGCGCCTTACCCAAGCTGCTTGCTCGCCTGACGCTGGGGGAAAACTTTCTCAATTCCGATATTTTCGACAGCTTCCGTTTCACCGGCGTTACGCTCAATACCGATGACAACATGCTGCCACCTAACCTGCGCGGTTATGCCCCGGAAGTGAGTGGCGTCGCCAAAAGCAATGCCAAGGTGACCATTAGCCAGCAGGACCGTGTGTTGTATGAAACTCAGGTCGCCCCAGGCCCGTACCGTATTCAGGATTTGAACGATGCGGTTTCCGGCCAGCTGCAGGTTCGCGTTGAGGAGCAGGATGGCAGCGTGCAGGAGTTTACCGTGAACACCGCCAGCATCCCTTATCTGACGCGTCCAGGTTCGTTGCGCTATAAACTCGCGGCAGGCCGGCCAAGCGATTGGAAACACAACGTCAGCGGGCCACTGTTCTCCACCGGCGAATTCTCCTGGGGGGTTAGCAACGGCTGGTCACTGTACGGTGGCGGCGTGGGGAGCGACGACTATAACGCGTTGGCGCTGGGGGTTGGCCGCGATCTGATGATGCTGGGTGCACTGTCGTTCGATGTCACCCAATCCCGCGCTAATTTGCCGCAGGAAAGCTCGTTGTTTGGTAACTCTTATCGCCTCAGTTATTCCAAGCGTTTTGACGATTATGACAGCCAGGTGACGTTTGCCGGCTATCGCTTCTCCGAACGCAACTTCATGAACATGAGTGAATTTTTGGACGCACGGACTACCGGTTACCGCACCCAGAGCAGCAAGGAGATGTACACCGTTACGTTCAATAAGCAGTTTGTCGAGCTGGGCCTGAGCACGTTTATCAACTACAGCCACCAGACCTATTGGAACGACAGTGCCAACGATCATTACAACCTTTCGCTGGCGAGATACTTCGATCTGGGCAAGTTCAAGGATCTTAACCTCTCGTTGACCGCCTATCGCAACAAATTTAACGGCACCAACGACGACGGCATGTATCTGGCGATCAGCATTCCCTGGGGGCACTCCAGTTCCATCACCTACAGCGGGTCATGGGATCGCAATGAAAATACTCACCAGGTGGGTTATTTCGGCCGGGTGAATGACGCCGACTCCTATCAGATCAGTGCAGGCGCTGCTCGCCAAGGCGCGGTTGCCAGCGGTTACTACACCCATTTGGGCAACGACGCGCAAGTGAGTGCCAACGCGGGTTATCAAGCCGGGCGTTCCAGTTCTCTGGGCCTGATGCTGCAAGGTGGGGTGACGGCGACCGGGGAGGGCGTGGCTATGCATCGGATTGGCATGCCAGGCGGAACGCGCATTTTATTGGATACCGACGGAGTCGCAGGCGTTCCTGTGCGCGGCTATGGTGCCACCACCTTATCCAACCGCTTTGGTAAAGCCGTGGTGTCCGATCTCAACAGCTACTACCGCAACCAGGTCAGTATCGATCTGAACGCGCTGGACGATAAGACCGAGGCGCTCAGTTCGGTGCGGCAGGCGACATTGACCGAAGGGGCGATTGGTTTACGGCGTTTTGAAGTGGTGGCTGGTGAAAAAGCGATGGCGGTGGTTCGTCTGGCTGACGGGTCATCACCGCCTTTCGGTGCCACGGTACAAAATAGCAAGCAACGGGACGTTGGCATTATCAACGATGACGGCAGCGTTTACCTGAGTGGTATTCAGCCCGGTGCCAAGATGACCACCAGTTGGAATGGTATCACCCAGTGCGAAATAACGCTGCCAACGCATATCCCACCGCAAGGGACACAGAATTTACTGCTGCCTTGCCGGCCAATCGCCGCAGGGGAAAATCCGGAAACGGAAAACAGAAGCTGAACGGAAAAAGACTGATGAAATTAACGACCACACATTTATTAACCGCTGGTGCCTTGCTGCTGGCCATCCTTACCTCACAGGCCAATGCGGCGATTGCCCTGGATCGTACCCGGGTGATTTATAACGCTTCCAGCAAGTCTGTCAGCATGAACGTCAGCAATGAAAACAAACACCTGCCTTATCTGGCTCAGGGGTGGATTGAGGATGAGCAGGGCAACAAGATCACCAGCCCGCTGATCGTTTTGCCTCCGGTGCAGCGTATTGAGTCTGGTGCCAAAAGCCAGGTGAAAGTGCAGGGGCTGCCTGCTTTGCAGCAATTGCCGCAGGATCGTGAATCGCTGTTCTATTTCAACCTGCGTGAAATTCCACCGCGCAGCGACAAGCCGAATACGCTGCAAATTGCGCTGCAAACACGCATTAAACTGTTCTACCGCCCGCAGTCGATTGAACCGACCAAGGAACAGATGAGTACGCCGTGGCAGGAAAAAATGACGCTGACGCGCCAAGGCGATCGCTATGTGATCAACAACCCAACGCCGTATTACATCACTATCGTTGAGGCGAGCACCACTAAAGGTGGCCAGAGCGCCAAAGGGTTTGTTCCGTTAATGGTGCCTCCTAAATCCAATGCAACGCTAAGTGCCAGCGTCAGCGCTTTAGGTAGCGCGCCAGTGTTGACCTATGTGAATGACTTCGGTGGCCGCCCAGAACTTATTTTCCGCTGTGCGGGTGATACCTGCCAGGCAGCACCTGGCAAACGTAACTCATAGCCTAAGCGCAACAGAGGTGAACTATGCCGTGGAAAACGTCGACGGGATTTGCAGGTTTGATACTGGTATTGGGCATGTCAGCGGCCGTTGCCGAGACGTCCCAGCTGACTATCTCGGGCAATATTATACTGCCGCCGCCCTGCGTGATTAACGGGGATCAAACCATCATAGTGGATTTTACCAACGAGGTGTTGACGACCCGGGTTGATGGTATCAACTACCGCCAGCCGGTGCCTTACACGTTGCAGTGCTCGGCAGGCAATACCAACGCGTTAAAAATGCAGATCAAGGGCACGGACGCCAATTTTGCTGGCGCTCTGCAAACTTCGAAGGGCGATCTGGGGATCGCTTTATCAAGTGACGGCCAGGCAATGCCGGTCAATAGCTGGCTGAATTTCACGTTGCCGGATCAGCCAAAGCTGTTTGCCACCTTAGTGAAGCGCCCAGGGGGGACTCTCACCGCTGGCTACTTTACCTCGGTAGCCACGATGGTGGTCGACTACCAGTGAAACGGGAGAAAGGAATGAGATCGGTTGCAGGGATGTCGCTATTGCTATCGTTTGCTCTGCTGGCCACCAGCCCATTGCAAGCGGCAGAAAATATGGGCTTTAGCGGAACGTTGATTGAGCCACCTCCTTGCCAGGTGAACAACGGCAAAGACCTCGACGTGCCTTTTGACCGCATCGGCGTCAATAGCGTGGATGGGGTGAAGCACCGCAGGCAGGTTGATTATGTGTTGGACTGTTCGGCGGGCTCTGCCTGGAGCATGGTGCTGACGTTGATCGGCCCAAGTGCCGCTTTTGAGCCGGCAACGCTACAGACCAATATTGCCAATCTGGGCATCAAAATTTACCAGAACGGCGAGCCGTTTGAGCTCGGTACGCCTATCTCTATTGACCCGAAAAATCCACCGATGTTGGAAGCCGTGCCGGTTAAAAAACCGGGCACCGAGCTGACAGAAGGGGCATTTGAAGTCACGGCGACGCTGCTTGCGGATTACCAATAAGGAGCTGATATGCGGCAAATACTGAGACCTCTCTGCGCCACCGTAGCTCTGCTAGCGCTGAGCCAGGGCGTGCAGGCGGCAAACATGCGCTTGCACGGCACGCTGGTGGCGGAACCTTGCATCATCCCCCCGGGTGAAGAAACCATTCCGCTGGGTTTTGGTACGGTGATCGACAAACAGTTGTATCACAATCAAAGAACCCGTAGTTGGGAGTTCAAACTGCACTTGAGCAACTGCGATCAGACGTTGAGCAAATCGGTGCAGATCACCTTCACCGGGGTGGAAAACCCCGCCTTGCCGGGATTACTGGCGCTTGATGCCTCCAGCCAGGCATCGGGCATTGGTATTGGCGTTGAGACAGAAAATGGCAATCCTGTGCCATTAAACCAGTTAGGCACTCATCGCTACCCGTTAGCGGCGGGGGACAACTATCTGCGCATGATGGCCTATGTGCAGGGCGAGCCAGACGCGATTACCAACCGAACCATTAACCGCGGCCCTTTCAGTGCCAGCATGACCTTTGCATTGACCTATGACTAGGGGCTGACGCCGCTTGGCCTAAGGCCTGATCCATAAAAGTGCAGAGCAATAAGGAACACAGATGAAGTTAATAGGGACAGTATGGCTGAAAAAAGCCGCCATAATCGTTGGCCTGTTGATGCCCGTATACGGTTATACCGCCGGGATCGATGTGAGCTGGACGGGACCAAAGCAATTGACCATTAGCGCCCAGCCTGATGGTATCGGTGGCTACACCACGCTGTGTAAAACCGGCAAGACGGTCAACTTTTACGCGATATTGAGTACCACCACGGGGATGTACCAACGCTTTGTGGTGTCAGCTCCGGGGGTAGCCAGCGGCAACTGTAGTGAGGTTTTGGCGAAAGTACTCCCTATCAGGTATACCTTGCAAGGCAATGAAACGAATTTCTTCGGGCTGGGTCAAGAAATTGGCAAACGTCCTGCTGATGGTCCGACCATGAACGTTTCTCTCGAACATAGCAGCGGAACCGGCGATGGTTGGAAACCCCAGCCACCGCCGGGCCCCGCCTGCTCACTGGTGGGCACTTCGGTAGACATCAGCTATGGGGATATTAAGGCCGCTAGCGTGCCAGGATTGAAAAAAAGTTCGGACTTGTACGTTAAATGCACTGCCAGCGCCACGGTTAAAGTCACGCTGATCGGCTACACCTCTAGCGGTATCAAGCTGCGTGCGGATGGTTCACTGACGGCGGATGTACTGGTGCGTGACCAGCCAGCCAATCTCGGCAGCCTTGAGAAGATCGCGGCGAACCAAACGATGAACATACCCATCTCTTCGGTGTTGAAAGTGAACGGTAATCTGGCGGGGGGCGTTTTTAGCGGTTCGGCAGTGATCAATGTGGAGATTCAGTAACGTTCTTTCCTGACAACCTCAGCCTGCGTTTGGCGGGCTGATGCCCTCAGCCGTTTCCGAGCTGTTCCACCCTCGCCAACCGGGCGGGTTATTATTCCCGATTCTCTGGCTTCCTTTTATCTGAGCTTGCCAATCAATAAGCAGGGTAAATGTAATTAGCTAATGTATTAGCGCTAAGGCTATGTGACATTCTGACCGGTTAAAAATAACATGATGAACAAATGATTAGCAAAATAGCGTGGCGGTATTTTCATCTTATTACAAAATTTAAAATTCAATTTAGCTAATTTTTGTCTAGCAGGGTGATTAGGAGAAACCTTGTTTAGGCTAGAAGTGGCAGGCCAGCTCTGGCCTTGTTCACAAAACGCACTTTTAATGAGATAAATCTTATGCTTGTAGGTGGCGGAAAATAACCCGTTAAATTTTTATGGTCTTGTTACTTTTTTAGTTTTAGCCAGCGGGTGGGTAAATCTATTTTTATTTGGTAATCCTTCATCACAATAGGCTATGCTTTAAACAATCTGTCAGCGGCAGATTTTATTAATTCTTGAGCGAGTAATATCCAGCCTAATTGCAATAGGAGTTTTTTGTGGCACAACGTAAATTTCTCACTCTCACCGAGGTTAACAACCTGATGAGTGCTGCCCGGAATAAACAGACCGGGGCACGGGATAGTTGCCTGATCCTGCTCGCTTTCCGCCACGGGTTTCGTATTAGCGAGTTGTTAAACTTGCGCTACCACGATCTTGAAATGGTGGAAGGACGGATAAATATTCGTCGGCTTAAGAATGGATTCTCCACCGTTCATCCCTTGATGAGCGATGAATGCAAGGCGATTATGGAGTGGAATCAGGTCAGGGCGCAGTGGAAGCCTGCGGTGGATCCGGACATTGTATTTATCTCCCAGCGGGGAACCCAACTCTCGCGCTGCCAGGCTTGGCGGATCATCCGGGAAGCGGGTCAGCTGGCAGGAACCTCCACCCATACGCATCCCCATATGTTACGCCATGCCTGCGGCTACGAACTGGCGGAAAGGGGCACTGATACCCGCTTGATTCAGGATTATCTGGGGCATCGCAACATCCGTCATACTGTACGTTATACCGCCAGTAATGCCGCACGCTTTGCAGGGATTTGGGAATGGAACAACTTGATTAGAAAGGATTTTATGATAAATAAACGACAAGAAGATGAAACATTTGGGGCTAAACTGTTGCTAATTCTTAAACGAACAGTAGGAATTTGCAATACCTCATATTAGAATAATCCTTATTTTTATATTATCGCCATGATAAATAAAGTTATTTTTTAGCCTCCTCGATTAGCTATCCCCCATCTCTGTTTGTTGCCCCTGGCACAGCCCTTGAACTGATAAATGTTAAATAACCAAAAATCACAATTAATTATTAATTGCAAGGTTTTTTGCTTTTTGTTTTGATTTTTATCCGTAAAATTCAGCTTATTTGTCCGTAATTATTTGATTAATCATTTTTTTATAGGGTGCAACAAAATAGCCCCAAATGTCTCATGTTGCTGGCGAAAACTGAACGGAATAGGGAGGTCCGGCCGTGAGTAGAAATGAAGTCTGTGCGGTTGCCCGCCAGGGGAATCGACCTCCACACTTTTTCATGGTTATGAAACATTATGTGTTCAAAGGAAAATAGTATGAAAATCAAATCACTGGTTGCTGGTATTGCCGCGGTTCTTTCTCTGGCTGGCGTCGCTAATGCGGCAACGGTTACTACCGTCAACGGTGGCCCTATCCATTTTAAAGGGGAAGTTGTTAATGCGGCTTGTGCCGTAGATGCCGGTTCTATTGGCCAAACAGTGCAATTAGGGCAGGTTAAAACGACTTCACTGGCTGCCGCTGGTGATGTCAGCTCCACTATCGGGTTCAACATCCAACTGAATGATTGTGATTCAACCGTTGCTACCCAGGCAGCTGTTGCTTTCACCGGCACAGCGGTTAACGCTACCTATCCTACCGCGCTGGCCCTGCAAGGTTCTGCGGCGGGTAACGCAACCAACGTCGGCGTTCAGATCCTTGATCGCACCGGTACTGCGTTAGCGGTTGATGGCGCTACCTTCAGTGCGGCTACTACGCTCTCTGATGGCACCGTTACTGTTCCATTCCAGGCTCGTTATATCGCTACCGGCGTAGCCACTGCTGGTATTGCCAACGCTGATGCGACCTTCAAGGTGCAGTATCAGTAAGCTGAATTAGCTTATCAAGGATGATGATGACAGGCCAGGGAGGCCTGATTTTCAGCTACCGGAGGCAAGGAGCGTGCGATGTGGAGAATGGGAGCGGGACTCCTGCTAACCCTGCTGTTGGTGGGGAAGGGCGTTGCTGACGATCGTTGGGAGGAACAACCTCTCGGTGGCCTGATGCGCTTTCAGGGTGAAGTGATCGCTGAAACCTGTTCGGTGGAAACCGGAGATCGCAACTTGACGGTATCGATGGGGAATATCACCACCGACCGGTTTCGTATGCCTGGCGATGAGGCCGATCCAGTCCCCTTTGATTTACATCTGCAGAACTGCACTACCGCGGTCAGCCGTAACGTGGGAGTGATGTTCCATGGCATGGCAGACAGCAATAATCCGCAGGTGCTTTCTGTTGGTGACGGGCCTGGTGTCGCCTCTGGCGTAGCCGTGGCGTTGTTCGACGACAGAGGCCGATTTATTCCACTCAATACCGCGCCGCGGTACTGGGTGCCGTTGCAAGAGGGGCCGGTGATCCTGCATTTCGTAGCGAAATACCGCGCCACCGGACAGCCGGTGAACAATGGTTTGGCTAACGCTCAGGCCTGGTTCGCACTGACTTATCAGTAGGCCTTGGCCGCAAGATGCAAAGTAATAGCGCTGTGAATGCTTGGCCCCTGGCCACGCAGTGTTATGGAAGTCAGATCCTGATGGACGAGGTAAATGTGAGAACAATTACGATGGTTGGAAAGGTGATGTCCGTGCTGCTGCTGTTGGCGGCGGGGCATGTGGGTATGGTAAACGCCGGAGTTGGCCTGGGTGCGACCCGGGTGATCTATCCTGCCGATCAGAAGCAGGTGACTTTGGGAGTCAGCAATAACGATGAGAAAAGTACCTATCTGATCCAATCCTGGGTAGAAAACGCCGATGGCCAAAAAGACGGTCGGCTGATTATTACGCCACCGTTATATTTGATGCAGGGAAAAAAAGAGAACACGCTGCGCATTATTGATGCGACTAATCAAAGCTTGCCGAAGGATCGGGAAAGCCTGTTCTGGGTTAACGTCAAAGCGATCCCCTCACTGGACAAATCACGCCAGGATGAGAACACCCTGCAATTGGCTATTACCAGCCGTATCAAACTGTTTTATCGCCCCAATGGGCTCAGTATTGCGCCAGACAAGGCACCGGAGCAGCTGCGCTTTAAACGTAGCGGCAAAGAGCTGACGATCGTCAATCCTACCCCCTATTTCATCACGCTGAGCGAGTTGAACGCCGGCACGCGGCAGTTGGCAAACACCATGGTGTCGCCTATGGGATCGACCAATGTAGCGCTCCCCGCCGATGCAGGCAGCACGATTTCCTATCGGACGATCAACGATTACGGTGCCCAAACGCCGGTATTCAAGGGTGTGATGCAGTAAGGCCTGGAGCCGCCATCCACTTCATCAAGCTATAACCAGATAAATCAGGCAGCCGGGCGACCTGTATCGAACCGGAGGGATCATGCTATACCTGAAAAACGGCACGGAAAGTCGCAGAGTGACAAACGATAACCACCAGGGTGCCCCCATCTTAAAGCTGACTTTAACGCCTTTGGCCTTGATGCTGTGGGCGCTATGTGGCGATGCATCGGCTCGAGCGGAAAATTACTTCAACCCTCGTTTTCTGGCTGACGATCCGGCGAAGGTAGCCGATCTGTCTGGGTTCGAAAAGGGGCTTGAGGCGCCTCCGGGTATCTACCGTGTCGACATTTATATGAATGACGGGTTTATGTCGACCCGGGATGTCTCTTTCCGGCCGGATGCCGACAACAAGGCCTTGGTGCCTTGCCTGACTCGCAGCCAACTGGCCACCATGGGCGTCAATACACGGGCGGTCCCTGGAATGGCCATCCTGGCATCGGAAGCCTGCGTACCATTAACCTCGCTGATCAAGGAAGCCTCCACTGATTTTGACGTCGGGCGGCAGCGCCTGTCTATCAGTGTTCCCCAGGCTTACATGGGCAACTCTGCCCGTGGTTATATCCCGCCTGACCAGTGGCAAAACGGCATCACTGCCGGGCTGCTCAATTACAGCTTCACCGGCAGTAATGTCCGTAACAGCCAGTCGAGCAACAGCAATTACGCCTTCCTTAACTTACAAAGCGGCGTGAATCTGGGAGCCTGGCGGCTGCGGGATAATACGACCTGGAGCTACACCAGCGGCGGCGGATCGAGCTCTAATCAAAACCGCTGGCAGCACGTTAATACCTATTTGCAGCGGGACATTGCGCTGTTGCGCAGTCGCCTGACGCTGGGTGACGGCTATACCTCAGGGGACGTTTTCGATGGCGCGAACTTCCGCGGCGTACAGGTGGCGACGGATGACAATATGTTGCCAGACAGCCAGCGAGGGTATGCTCCCGTGATCCGCGGAATTGCTCGCGGCACCGCCAGGGTTACGGTCAAGCAGAATGGGTTCGAGGTGTACCAAACCACGGTGCCGCCAGGCCCATTTACCATCGACGATCTGTCTGGATCTGGCAGCGGTGGTGATTTGCAGGTCAGCATTCAGGAAGCCGACGGCACGGCCCAGGTCTTTACCGTGCCCTATACGTCGGTTCCTGGGCTGCTGCGCCAAGGGCAGGTGAGATATACGGTGATGGTGGGCCAGTATCGCAGCGGCAACGATCAGCAAGAAAAACCCACCTTTGGCCAAGGCACCCTGATGTGGGGACTGGCCGACGGCTGGACGCTGTCTGGCGGTACTCAGCTTGCCGATCGCTATCGTGCGTTCAACCTTGGGGTGGCTAAAAACCTGGGCATTTTCGGCGCGGTGTCGTTTGACATCACCCAGGCTCGCGCCACTTTGCCGGATGACAGCACCCATCAGGGGCAGTCGCTGCGTTTCCTTTATAACAAGGCATTAAACGAGTGGGGCACCAATCTGCAACTGCTCGGTTACCGCTATTCCACCAGCGGCTATTACGCGCTGGGTGACACGACCTGGCGCCAGATGAGCGGTTATAAGGCGGCAACCGATGAAGGTATTGTCGAACTCATTCCGAAACTTACCGATTACTACAATTTGGCCTACAACAAGCGTGGGCGGTTGCAGATGACGGTGACGCAGCAGGTTGGGGACAATGGGACCTTTTATCTGACCGGTAGCCACCAGACTTATTGGGGGATCGGTAAGGCGGATGAACAACTGCAGGCCGGTTTCAGCGGTACGTTGGAGGATATCACTTATACCCTCAGCTACAGCCTGACCAAGAATGCCTGGCAGGACGGACGCGACAATATGCTGGCCTTCAACATCAGCATCCCGTTCAGCCATTGGCTGCGTTCCGACAGCCAGTCCGCTTTCAGCCGCTCCAGCGTCAGCTACAGCATGTCTGACGATCTGAGCGGCAGAATGACCAATCAGGCGGGGGTGTACGGCACGTTACTGGAGGATAATAACCTGAGTTACAACGTGCAGGCCGGTTACGCCGGAGGCGGAACGGGCACTTCAGGCGGGACGGGTAACACCTCGCTGAACTATCGAGGGGCTTCTGGCAACGCCAACGTGGGTTACAGCCGCAGCAGCGGTACCAGCCAACTGTATTACGGGCTGAGCGGCGGCGTGCTGGCGCATGAGAATGGCATCACCCTGAGTCAACCGTTGAACGACACCCTGATCCTGGTCAAAGCGCCGGGGGCGGGTAACGTGTCGGTGGAAAACCAGAGCGGAATACGTACCGACTGGCGGGGGTATGCCGTACTGCCGTTTGCCATGGATTACCGGGAAAACCGCGTGGCGCTGAACCCTAATACGCTGGCAAACAACGTCGAGCTGGATGAGGCGGTGGTCAGCGTAGTGCCGAATCATGGCGCGGTGGTGTTGGCCGATTTTAAAACCCACGTCGGGCTGAAGGTACTGATGACGCTGAGCTATAACGGACAACCGTTGCCATTCGGGTCGGTAGTGTCCTTCGATAATGGCCGCTCTGGCAGCATTGTTGCCGACGGCGGGCAGGTGTATCTGACCGGGCTGCCGCCAAGTGGCGAGGTGAAAGCCAAATGGGGCGAGGGTGCAGGCGAGCAATGCGTGGCGAGTTACCAACTGCCGCCGGAAAGTCAGCAGCGGGCACTCAGCTATCTAACGGCAGTATGCCGATGACGCCGGGCGGGAGAGGCGAGCAATGAGAATACAACTTTATAGCCTGTGTCTGCTGGCGCTGTTTAGCGCCAGGGTAACGCAGGCCGCGGACAGCACCATCTCCATTAACGGCTACGTTAAGGACAATGCCTGCTCCATAGCACCGGGTTCGCAAAGTTTTGTGGTGGACCTGATGAGTAATGCGGCCAAGCAGCTGCATCGGGTTGGGGCGACGACGCCGATGGTGCCGTTCAGCATCGTGCTCGATAGATGCGGTGGTTCAGCCATCGCGGTGAAAACGGGTTTCACCGGTGGGGCAGACAGCGACAATCTGACGTTGCTGAAAATCGACGGTGGGGCCGGTGCGGCAGCCGGCATGGGCATACAGATCCTCGATAACAGCGGCAATGCCATTGCTCTCAATGAGATCTCGAGCGGGTTGAACTGGTCAAACATCACCGCTGGGCAATCCAATACGCTGTATTTCTATGCGCGCCTGATGGCGACCCGCGCCCCGGTGACTGCCGGGCAGGTCAGAGCGACGGCAAACTTCACCCTGGAATTTCAGTAACCGGAGAAAAGGGCTATGAACATGAGCAAGCTGGTTCCGATCGCAGGGTGGTTACTGATGATGGTACTCCCCCTGGCGCATGCGGCAGATGTCAACATCACCATCAATGGCAAGGTGGTGGCAAAACCCTGCACGGTATCCACCGTGTCTACCACGGTAGAGCTGGGTGATTTGTATACCTTCAACCTGCTGGCGGCAGGTGCCACTTCGCCATGGCATGCGGTGACGTTGAACCTCACCAACTGCCCGGTAGGGACCTCAAAGGTGACCGCGACCTTTTCCGGCACGGCCGATAGCACCCGGAACTATTACGCCAATCAGGGCGCGGCCCGCAATATTGCGTTGCAACTGGCCGATAGCGGCGGGGTAAATCTGCCCAACGGCAGTACCAAAGTCGTGGCGGTGAATGACGCATCGCTGGCCGCCAGCCTGGTTTTGCAAGTGAGGGCCATCACGCCCAGCGGCAATGTGACGCAGGGTTCGATTCAATCCCTGATCAACGTGACTTACACCTACTCCTGATGATGAAGAACATATGAAAGACTTAATCCGCGTATTGCTGAAATATCTGGGTGCAGCTGCGCTCTTGATTGGCTATTCATCCAGTGCCCATGCCTTTGCTTGCCGAACGGCGGCCGGTGTGACCATTCCAATAGGCGGCGGCAGCGCCAACGTTTTTGTTACTTTGTCTCCGCAGATTGGGGTGGGCCAAAACCTGATTGTCGATTTGTCTACCCAGATATCTTGCCGAAATGATTATCCAGATACCCGAACAGACTATGTTTCTCTGCAAAGAGGTTCGGCCTATGGCGGCGTACTGGAACATTTCACCGGCAGCTTTGTTTATGACAGCTCGTCTTACCCATTCCCAACCACGTCTGAAACCAAGAGCGTGATTTATAAATCGACCACCATGGCACCATGGCCCGCCATACTTTATCTCACGCCTATCAGTACCGCTGGTGGCGTGGCAATAACCAATGGGTCGTTGATTGCAGTGTTAAACATGCATCAAACCAATAACGTGGGGGACTCCTACTCATTTATATGGAACATCTACGCCAATAATAGCGTGGTGATCCCCACCGGTGGCTGTGATGTCTCTTCCCGCGACGTTACCGTGAATCTGCCAGAATATCCGGGAACGGTGTCGATACCGCTGACGGTACGCTGCGCCCAGAACCAGAACCTGGCCTATTATCTGACCGGGCCAACCACGGATGCCGCATCCACGATTTTTGCCAACACCGCTTCTGCGCCGGTGGCTCAGGGAATTGGTATTCAGGTTGCTAACCGCAATGGCGCTATTCCGACCAACAGGAATGTCGCGCTGGGGACCGTCGGTAGTTCTGCAGTCAGTTTAGGCTTGACCGCCAACTATGCACGCACTACCGGTCAGGTCGTGGCGGGTAATGTCAAAGCCGTGGTGGGTGTGACCTTTTTGTATCCTTGAATGTGCGTTTGAACGAGGCCTCAAGCCTGGGGGAATGGCGCTAGACACGGTTATTTAGGAGGAAAAATGCAGCAGGCAAATCATCAGCAAGCCGAGCATGCGACAGCGGAAAGCCGCAAAAGAATTCTGGTTGTCGAGCCATCCAGGATCAATTGGATCGGGCTGCAACGGTTACTGGGTGACGTGGGCAGCACGGAGTTAAGTTTTTGCCGGGTCAGCAAACTGGCCGATGCCAAAAAGAAAGTTTATGAATTTAAACCTGATGTGATCTTGTTTAGCTCATTATCTCGTGGCACTGACTATCTGTCGTTATTATCCTTTTTGTCAGATATTGCCAGTTATCATCTTAAAACCAACTCGGTGATCTGGTTGCAGCATGATATGGCCTGGATGGTGCAACTTCTCCATGCTTTCGGCGTAGATACGGTATTGATCGATCCGGTTAACCTTTATCAAATCACCCAATGTTTAGGCAGCGATCAGACTGATAAAACGCCCAAAAATGCGGCTTTATTAGGCAAGCAGGAAAGATTGATTGCGCTGGCCTTACTGCGCGGACGTAGTGCCACGGCTATTGCCAATGTGACCGGTAAAGATGTACGCACCATCAGCACGCAAAAGAAATCGATCATTAGAAAGTTACAGATGACAACCAATGAGGAGCTCTACCTGCTGGCGGGTAAGCTGGTTTATTTAACCAAGATAAACGGACTGAGTGGTGAGACTCGATGAAAAAAATAATGATTATGCATCCCTGCATTGTTACCTGGCATGGTTTGCACCAGTTATTCAGGCGCAAACTGCCCGACGCTGAGATCGTCCCAGCGCACTCTATCTATGATTTGGTATTTGCTGATGATTTATCTGATGTTGATCTGATCGTCAGTGAGCTCTATGGCCTGAATGAAAATATCTCTATGGGGGCGAAGCTGTTGTCATTTGTTCAATCAGTCAGGCAGGACAAACCGCTACTGATTATGACCGATGTGCCGGGAAAACAGGTGTTGGATTGCCCAGGTTACCTGCCCGGGGTGTCTTATATTGCTCTATCTGAAGATATTCGTCAGCTAGTTAATCAGGTCGATCAGGTTCTGGCTGGCAAGATTGTTATCAGTCCATCTCTGCGAAGTGAACAGGGAGCCAGTCTGTCCAACGCCGATGCCAAACCTTTTTCCCGCTCGGAAATAAAGGTTTATAGCTTATTGCAGGAGGGCTTCAGTATCTCGCAGATAGCGAAGAAAATTTCCCGCAGCGTCAAGACCGTGAGTGCACATAAACGCAACATGATGGGCAAGCTTGGTATTGAGAGTGAAGTCGAGCTCTATGCCTGTTTTAATCAATAGCCCTATATGGGTTATTGCCAGATTTGGAGATCGCTGATGACAGCGATCTCCGGCGGTGGTAAGGCATAGTTTGCTGGATATTGCACTTAAAGTAAGGTTGTTCCGGCGGGTTCAGCCGTTTTTTCGTTTACCCGCTTCCCATATGCCTGCGAATCGTGCCGCATTACTGGCGGTATAGCGGACGGTATGGCGGATATTTCGGTGCCCCAGATAATCCTGGATCAAGCGGGTATCGGCACCTCTTTCCGCCAGCTCATAACCGCAGGCATGGCGTAGCATATGGGGATGCGTATTGATGACCGTGCCTGCCAGTTCGCCAGCCTGGCGGATGATGCGCCAGGCTTGAGCACGCGATAGCTGAGTTCCTCGCTGAGAAATAAAGATAATGTCCGGGTCTGCACCGGGTTTCCATTGGGCCCTGAGCTGCTTCCATTCCCTAATTGCCTCGCATTCGTCATTCATCAGAGGATGAACGGTAGAGAATCCATTTTTAAGCCGGCGTATATTTATCCGTCCTTCGGCCATTTCAAGATCGCGAAAGCGCAGGCGCAGCAGTTCGCTGATACGGAATCCATGGCGGAAAGCCAGTAAGATCAGGCAGCTATCTCGTACTCCAGTTTGTGTATTTCTGGCAGCACTCATCAGTTTGCGGACTTCTGTTAGAGTGAGAAATTTACGCTGTACCAAAGAAAACTCCTATTTTTTTCGCTTAAAAAACGCCAGAGTTAGGATTAAATAGAATAAAATTCTTACCTACCGTTATTAAATCCAGAGAGTGCAATGTAATTCAGTTAGAGGTAATTACGTAGGATAATTCCTACTCAGTGTTTATTGAGATGTTACAGGTGACGACCGACAATATCCAGTATTTACGGGGGAGGGTATCTGCACTGTTTAAATAGCATTGACAATACAGTCTATAAGTTGACTGTTTCCCGCTTATATAACGAATATTGGGTTTCTTAATAGAGTAAAATGTAATAAATTTCACGTTTGTCGGAATAAAAATTTGATGTATGGCGTGGTGAGTCGGTACTAGCCAAAAATTGTACATTGAGCCTATCATGTTAAGGATAATCCCACGCCCATAGCTAGAGGCTACCAAATGAATATTCAAATAAAAGTTGATAACAATCTGTTCGACAACCTGTCTGAGAAAGCCCGTGAGGCGTTGCTGGACGAACTGCAAACTCGCGTCCATGAGGTCTACCCGGCTAGTCATCTCACGGTGATTGCCGGGCTGAATGATAAGACTGAGATCGTGACCAGCGATTTTTTTAACGACGTTGAGGCAAAATTGACCGTGCAGGAAATTGTCGACGATGTCATCCTGCATGGCCATTGGCGTAACACATAGCCCTCACCCCAACCCTCTCCCACAGGGAGAGGGAGCTGTTAGCCCCTGCTCGTTTGGTAGTAAAGCGATAAACTCAGCAAACTCTTCCACAGGGAGAGGAGGCTTGTTAGTCCCTACTCTTTGGAAGTAAAGAAGTCATCTCAGTAAACTTGAACGCCCCCTATCCAAGATATATCACCGCATTTTCAGCCCACTCGATCGGTTCCCTGGAGAGGGGAGCTGTCAGTTGGAAGTAAAGAAGTCATCTCAGTAAACTTGAACGACCCCTATCCAAGATATATCACCGCATTTTCAGCCCACTCGATCGGTTCCCTGGAGAGGGGAGCTGTCAGTTGGAAGTAAAGAAGTCATCTCAGTAAACTTGAACGCCCCCTACCCAAGATGTATTACCGCATTTTCAGCCCACTCGATCGGTTCCCTGGAGAGGGGAGCTGTCAGTTGGAAGTAAAGAAGTCATCTCAGTAAACTTGAACGCCCCCTACCCAAGATGTATCACCACATTTTCAGCCCACTCGATCGGTTCCCTCTCCCTGTGGGAGAGGGTTAGGGTGAGGGCCCGTACTTTACCCATCCAGCAGCCCTCCCTGCGCCGTCTTTTTCCCGCCCAACATGGAAAAAATGAAAGTTCGACATATACTTATGGTGCTAAACATCAATCTGTTATTGCAGGCCGTTTTATCCTGGTTTTGCTAAACCATAAGGAGCGCTAATGACCTATCACCTACTTACCCTGTGGGATATTCTGGTTACCACGTTTTCATTTTTCTTTTTCATCGCCTACCTGTTTATCCTGTTCCAGGTCGTCTCCGACCTGTTCCGCGATCACCAACTGAGCGGCTTTTATAAGGCAGTATGGATTGTGTTCCTGCTGTTCATCCCGCTGTTAACGTCCCTGGTCTATCTGATTGCCCGTGGCAAAGGCATGGCCGAGCGGCATCGTGCGCAGGTGCAGAAATCCGTCTCTGCCACCAACGAGTATATCCGCGGCGTCGCGGGTAAATCGCCAGCCGAGCAGATTGCAGACGCCAAAAAACTGTTGGATGACGGCGTGATCACCGAAAGTGAATACCAGCAGCTTAAGGCTAAAGCACTGGCCTGAGGCTGAAGTTGGCAGGAAACATGACATGGGAGAGAAGGGGGGCCGCAAGCTCCCCTAATAACCAATATTCGGCAGTGGACCCACCTTGAGATCTCTTGCAACCTATTGCTCAACCAAGCGCTACCGTTGGTCGTTATATGGCTGAACCGCTATTGGCTCCCCGCTGGTCGTAGGCCGGCAAGAGGGTCGTGTTGATTATCGATTTGAAATCGTGAGGAGCATCTCAGATCGCCTTGCGCAGTAGTATCGCAAAATAATACCAGCGTGCTGTGGTTTGCAGGGGTTCGGGTAATGTAGACAAACTCATCCGGATTACAGACTACATTGTTAACGGTTAAATACTCCTTGTAGCCAGCCACATTGGTTTGCAGATCGTCCCTATCTATATAGACAGAACATTGATTGATCGTGGCCGCTTTATTGTGGCTGTTAAAAAAACGTGCGCTCTGCGACTGATTGCTGGCCAGCAGGATCAGTATAGACAGGATGAATGCTGTAAATAAGCCATAGCGCAATAGCTTGTTGCGCTTTAACTCTGTGCGTTTTGGCGGTGGTACTTCGGCCTGTGGAGTTTCGACGGGGAGTGGCTCTGGTTTATTGCTTTGCTGCGCAACGACGTTGGCGCTCTCTTCTTGCTGTATTTCAACGGTACCGGAAAAAACCACCCCGACTTTAGGAACCGTTCTGATGATATTTTTACTCAACCCGGCTTCCCGCATCCCTTTTCTTACCAACGAGATGTTCTGGTAGAGGGTATTGGCAGTGACATACTGGCCATGTTTTTGCCATACCTCGTTAAAAAAGTCGCTTTGGCTGATCACCTCGCCGGGGTGTTGCAACATTAATTGCAGGCAACGGCTGGCAGGAACGTTCAAAATGGTTTCTTTGCCCCGAGCGCGCAGTGGGCACAGGCGGTGCTCTTCGGGAAGGTACAGTACGGTATCGTTAATAATTATTTTTTTGTTCATTTTCAATCTATTAAGTTTTGGTTGTCTGAATACCCAGCTTGATTAAAGTATAGTTTAGCAGTTTTTGCCAGGGTAAAAAATCAGTAACATTTCATATTCATTTAAAAAACAAATTGTTAATAATAAATCTTAAATGAGAAATCATGTCATTTAAGAACGATTGAGAATCTGCTGTTCTGAT
This sequence comes from Serratia sp. K1WW1, assembly GCF_055790865.1. Taxonomy (NCBI): domain Bacteria; kingdom Pseudomonadati; phylum Pseudomonadota; class Gammaproteobacteria; order Enterobacterales; family Yersiniaceae; genus Serratia; species Serratia sp. K1WW1. The sequence goes on along the minus strand of NZ_CM147697.1, from coordinate 4,879,182 downwards.
TTAATATTATCTTTTAACTCATTGAATTTAATGTTTATTTTTTATTTTCATTAAGAATAAAACTACTTCACTCAGAAAAATCCCATTCACGCATTAGTATTTATCTCATCAGCAAGGGGGGAGCGAAGTAAAGCGGCCTCATCTTACTGAGGTAAAGGATAGCTTCACCGGTAAAGGCTTTAATATACCGGTGTAACAGATAAATCCTAATCGTGAGTTTGTAGGTAATGGATTGAATATCAATGAGTAAAAATTAATGGCCAGCTATAAATGTTGTAAGGTAAAAATCTTTGACATATATGACTACTAAAAAGAGGTGAAGTAATGAGATGTGAAAAACACCAGGATGATTCGCGTCAACTAGCGGTAAGTTCTGATTGGTTTGTATTGTTCAGCATTTAACGCTGTTATGAGACTTTTAGAGATGGCAATGTGATCATCTTGGCGCGGTTGCCATAGTGTAAATTGCTCTTATAATGTCTCACCTAAGGGAGGTTTGTTATTTTAGTTATAAAACCAAAATAATAATCCGAGATATATATGGAAAATAGACTTTATGGATTCCTAATTGATGATGACATTCAATTCGATATTGCCAATCGTAGGCTCCTTTATTACTCTGATGGAGCTTCGGAGCGCACCCTGTTTTTCAAGGTTATCTCTCTAAACGAGATCCAGACCAGATTACTGATTTATTTGCTGGCGAATGGCCGGGATGCCGTCATCTATAAAAATGACATAATGAAAAACGTTTGGGAGGAGATTAATTTATCTTCGTCTAGCCAACGTTTATGGCATGCAATAAATGAATTACGTAAGAAGTTGGCGTCACTTGGGCTCCCTGAAGATTTTATAGCGAACGTTCATGGTATTGGCTACTCCGTCGATAACCACCGAGTCTCTTCGCTATTTATTAAGTAAGTTGTTGTTAATGTAAATGCTGGAGTCATCTAGCTATATCCACCCCCATGGGGATTAACCAGGCCATTTTAATGGATATTAAAATGGTATTCATAATACAAGGTAAGTAGGAATATATATGAAAAAGTTAGCAATCGCTGCATCCCTGATCGCCGTTTTCGGTACTGTTGGCCTGGCTCAGGCAGCTTCTACCGGTACTATCACTTTTAACGGCGAACTGACTGCAAATACCTGTGACGTCGTGGTTGATGGCCAGGATGCGGACGCGACCGTTATTCTGCCAACCGTAAGCACCAACCAACTGGAAGCCGCCACTCGCACAGCAGGTGATACCGGCTTCGTGATGGCTCTGAGCAACTGTTCTGGCACACTGGAGACTGCCTCAGCTTTCTTCCAGGCGGGTGCCTCGGTTGATGCAGTGACTGGCCGCTTGCTTAACACGACCGGTACTGCTACCAACGTCAGCCTGCAATTGCTTGACGCTTCGAGCCCGTCTCAGGCCGTGATCAAAGCCGGTAGCCAAGATCAGACCACCGCGATGACTTATCAAAACGTTACCAGTGGTAGCACCACGCTGCCGTACATCGTTCGCTACTACGCAGAGGATGAAACCACTGCGGGTACCGTAGTCAGCAACGTTGTTTATTCTATTCAGTACCAGTAATGGACTGTGGGAGGGGTACGCCCCTCCCAATCTGTCAGTTCCCGGAGTTTATGATGAAATTACTCTCTACTAATGTGCTAAAAGTTGGCACTTTTGCCGCCGCAGCCCTGTTCAGCGTCAGTAGCCTGGCCAGCGTAGTGATTAGCGGTACGCGGGTGATTTACCCCTCTGATGCCAAAGAAGTCAGCGTCAAAATCAGTAACGGCGGCCCATCACCGGTGTTGTTGCAAAGCTGGATCGATAACGGTGACGCCGATGCCAAACCGGCGGCGATCAAGGTGCCGTTTGTCCTCACGCCCCCGATGAACCGTGTGGAACCAAGCAAGGGCCAGACGTTACGTATCAGCTACGCCGGTGGTTCGCTGCCGATGGATAAAGAATCGGTGTTCTGGCTGAACGTGCTGGAAGTCCCGGCCAAAACCCAGGCTAAAGTGACTGAAAACCGCTTGCAGATGGCTTTCCGTTCGCGCATCAAGCTTTTCTATCGCCCTGCGGGCCTGGAAGGTAACGCCAATGAAGCGGCTAAAGCGCTAACCTGGAACAGCCAGGGTAACCGGGTGCAGGCCAGCAACCCAACGCCTTATTATGTCTCGTTGGTCAACCTGTCGGTTAATGGTAAAAAACTTGACCATGCGATGGTGGCTCCTCGTAGCACCATGACATTGGATTTGGCGGGCAGTGCAGGTAGTAAGGTTACAGGGAGTTTCGTAAATGATTACGGTGCGGTTAATACTTTTGATGCAGTGATAAAATAACGCCCTCGCTATATAACACACTCTCGCATTAATCGGTTGATCGCTATTCAGGAATCAGTTCTTGAAGGGATATCTATGTCAAAATATTTTCAATATGGCCTTCGTGCTCAGTTATCGCCACTGGCCATAGCTATTTTATCAACTTTTTTTGCGGCTAACGTTAATGCTGAGAACGCGGTTTCTACACCACAAGACATTGCCAAAAATCTTGAGTTCGATGCGTCATTCCTGAATGTGGATGATGAGAAGTCGGTTGATCTTAGCCGTTTTGCCAATGGCTCATCGGGCTTGCCTGGGGTCTATAAAACGGCTTTATATATTAATAATCAACCGGTCAGCAATACCAACATTGAATTCAAAGCGCGGGCAGATAAAAGCGTTTATCCCTGCCTGACCCGCGAACTGATTAAAAACATTGCGTTTGATTACGCCAAGCTGCCGGCGGACTTTTTAACTTCGCTGGACAAAGGGGATGTCTGCTTCGATCTCCAGAGCAAGTTGCCGGAAGCTCAGGTGAATTACGACAGTAATGAGCAACGCCTGGATATTATGGTTCCGCAGGTTTACATGCTCACCACCGCCCGTGGCACCGTTAGCCCGGAACTGTGGGACAGCGGCGTACCGGCACTCTTGATGGGCTACAACGTCAACGGTTACACCAGCGAATCGCACGGCAATAGCTTTAATTCGCTGTTTGCCGGGGTGAACGCCGGGCTGAACGTCGGTGCCTGGTATCTACGTCACAACGGGTCTTATACCCGGATGGACAATGGGCCAAACCAGTACAACAGCCTCAACACTTATTTGCAGCGCGATATTCCAGTGCTCAAGGCGCGCGTGTTGATGGGCCAATCGAATACCACCGGGCAACTGTTCGATACGCTGCCGTTTACCGGTATTCAACTGGCCAGTGACGAGCGGATGTTGCCGGAGTCCCTGCGCGGTTATGCGCCGGATATCCGTGGCATTGCCCGCACCAACGCCCGCGTTACCGTACGCCAGGGCGGTCAGGTGTTGTATGAAACTACGGTCACGCCGGGCGAGTTTCTGATTAACGATCTGTACCCGACCGGCTACGGTGGGGATCTACAGGTGACGGTACGTGAGTCAGACGGCACCGAGCAGAACTTCAGCGTGCCTTATGCCTCGGTGGCCCAACTGCTGAGGCCTGGGTCATCACGTTATTCGATCACCGCGGGTGAAGTACGCAGCGATAACCTGCGTGAGAAACCGGCGCTGTACCAGGGCACCTATCAGCTGGGGCTGACTAACGCCATTACCGGCTATGGCGGCCTGCAGGCCAGCCAGGATTACTACGCACTGCAGTTGGGTGCGGCGCTAGGTACACCGATTGGTGCCTGGGCATTTGATGTTACGCAGGCGCGTACCCATTTGGGGAACGGCACCGATGCCAATGGCCGACATGAGGCCGCTAATAGCCTGAGTGGGCAAAGTTATAAGGTGAGCTACAGCAAGCTGATCAGCGAAACCAACAGCAACCTGTCGCTGGCGGCGTACCGTTTCTCAACCGATGGCTTTATGGACTTTATGACCGCGATGCAGACTCGTGACGCGGTAGCACAAGGGTTCTCGCCGGATTCGATCTCGCGAGCCAAAAATCGCCTGACGGTGACCGCGGGACAAGGTCTGCCGGAGAACTGGGGCCAGTTGTATATCAGCGGCTCCTTGCAGAATTACTGGAACCAAGACGGCAGCGAGAAGCAGTACCAGATGGGTTACAACAACCGTTACAAGAACCTGTCTTACGGCCTGAGTGTGAACCGCAGTTTCTCCAACCTGGGTACGGCGCAAACCAACTATCTGTTGAGTTTCAGTCTGCCGCTGGGAAGCAACGACAACACGCATACGCCTCAGCTACGTATGGATCTGTCGCATGACAGCAGCGGCCGTTATGGTCAACAGGCTACGGTATCCGGTACGGCTGGGATGGATAATCAGTTCGGCTACGGCGTGACGGCGATGAATGCCAATCAGGGCCAGGGCAGCAGCGGATCGCTGAATGGTAACTATCGTACCCCGGCCACGGCGTTGAGCGGTACTTACAGCACCGGTAAAGGCTATCAAAGCGCCTCTGCGGGGATGAACGGCACGGTGATCGCCCATTCTGGCGGGGTGACCTTTACGCCGTACACGTCGGACACCTTCGCGTTGGTGGAGGCCAAGGGTGCAGAGGGAGCGAAAGTTTCTTCCTATCCGGGCGTGAGCATCGATTCACGGGGTTACGCGATAGTGCCTTACCTGAACCCGTATCAGATGAACGAGATCAGTCTCGATCCGAAAGGGACGGCGGCTGGCGTGGAATTGGATAACACCAGCCAGAAAGTGGCGCCATATTCCGGTGCGGTGGTGAAGGTGAAATATACTACTAAGCAGGGGACGCCAATTCTGGTGAACGCGACCTATCAAGGGGAGCCGGTACCGTTCGGGGCCGATATCTTTGATAGCAAAGGCAACAGCGTAGGCTCAGTGGGCCAGGGCGGGCAACTGTATGCACGTGTGGCGCAAGACAAGGGCCAGTTGCAAGTGAAATGGGGCGAGGGCGGTGAGATGCAATGCACCGTCAGCTATATGCTGATGCCTATGGCCAAGGGCCAGGCGCAGATACAACAGTTCAATTCGCCTTGTACGACGACGGCACCCGCCAGTTCCCCGCGCTCGAAACTGGCGAAAAATAACACGACATCGGCTGTTAACCCCGGTTAACAGCCAGGCATGACAATTGTTTTCCTTTCTGGCATCACCTGCCAGAAAGAGGGTTAATGATAGATGAAATTATCGATAAATAAAGTATCGTGTTTGTTCGGCGGTATTTTGTTAAGTGTTATCAGCGCCAATAGTTGGGCGGTGGCGAACTGTTCGTTTGATGCTGGTGCAACCCAAACGGAAACGGTGCCGCTGAGCCCGCCGGTGATTTCTGCCGGGGCCGATATTCCCGTGGGGACCGTGCTTTATCAAGGCAGTTGGTTGATGAAAAACACCAAGATGGGGTGCCAATGGGCACAGGCCGACGTAGGTAAATCATTTTGGTTCAGCAGCTCAACGCTGATTAGCAATGCTCCGCTGCCTCTGAGCGGCTTGATGACCGGCCCGTTTGCTGGTGCAGTCTATCAGACGAATATTCCTGGGATTGGCGTGGTGATTTCACGTGCCCCTGATGGCAATCCGGTAATAACCAATAGGCCAGCAGTGATCACCGATACTGAGAACCCGATGAGGCAGGTTGGCAATGAATTAGGCGGAGCCTTGGATTTTGCTGGTTCAACACGTTATGTCTCACTAATTAAAACAGGGCCGATCACCCCCGGCAGCTTTACATTGAGCGGAGCAAATCTCCCGAGTATCAAGACAACGCTTGAACAGCCGGTGAATAGCCATCCTGGCTCCGTCGCCGTCACCGGGCTGCCGTTTACTTTTTATAATATCAATTTCCAGGGAACCCTGCAGATCTCTTCACAAACCTGCACGACGCCGGATGTGTCTGTGACATTGGGTTCTTTCGATATAAGAGAATACTTTACCCGGATTGGTGCAACCAGCCCCTGGGTTGATGCGTCTGTCAATCTGACCAGCTGCCCGACATTTTACGGTTTTTATAATGCGACCAATACCACGACACTGATGAATTACAACACGGGAACAGCGACGGTTTCTACCCCAGTGAGTAACAGTGTTGGCGTGAGATTGGCTCCGACAACGTCGGTGATCGACGCTGCCAATGGGGTGATGGCTATCGACTCGACGATATCTGGCGCGGCCACAGGCGTAGGCATCCAGATCGGCTGGGGCGACAGCAGCCAAGCGCCGACGCTGTTTAACTTGGCATCAGAACAAACGTTAGTGTTGCCAAAGGACGGTAGTCCGACCATTCGTGTCCCGCTGGCCGCCCGCTATATTCAAACGGCTGCGAGCCCTACGCCGGGTCTGGCGAATGGCAAAGTGACATTTACCATTAATTATTATTGAGTTGCGACTCTTGGATTGCGTAACTCATGATTATAAAAACGTTCCACTCGGTCATCTTTGAACCTCGTTTGACTGGGACATTGATGGGATGGAGATTCAATTTTGATAAAGGAGCGCCATGGATATGCCTGGAAACATTAATATTATCACCGATAACAATTATTTTTTTGTCGGGCTAAAGGCATATTTACATGCTGAGGGGCGAGTGATAAACCAAATGTCACTCTGTGAATTGAAAAACACCAACACCACTAGTTTTGGCAAGGAAGATGTGTTGGTTTTTCATATGTTGAATTCAATCAGTGAAATGTCGTTCTTGATCGCCGTTGCCAAGTTTCCGGGGAAAATAATTTTTTTCCCAAGTGAAATGAAAATAAAATTGAACCTGGATTTTGGGCGGCATATTGCCTTTGCTGAGGATGCTGATGTAGACACGGTATTTAATGAGTTAGTCAAAATAGTCGGTGGGGAGCTTCCTGTTGCTACTTCTCTCCAGGATAGCTTAACCCGCAGAGAGAAGGCCGTGCTGCTGTCTATGATCGATGGCATGAATATGCAGGCCATCGGCCACAGTTTACGTATCTCAACCAAAACCGTGTATACCCACCGGCGTAATGCCTTGCAAAAGCTGGGGGTGCGTAACCTGTTTCAGGCATGCCCAATTAAACCCAACGTGCTCAATTCGGCTATTTTTTCCGGTTGAAACCACGGCCAGTACCGATTGGGCACTGGCCGTGGTTAACCTACCTTATTTCGCTGGTGCCGGGCCGATGTTGTCATGCGAGAAGCAGGATCAACTGGACTACAATAACTAGTACAACAGCCTGTCTTATGGCCCGAGTCAAGCCGCAGTTTCTCCAGCCTGGGCACGGCGCTGACCAACTATCTGCTGAGTTTCAGCCTGCCGCTGGGAAGCAACGACAACACGCATACGCCACAGCTACGTATGGATCTGTCGTACGACAGCAGCGGCGGTTATGGTCAACAGGCTACGGTATCCGGCACGGCTGGGATGGAGAATCAGTTCAGCTACGGCGTGACGGCGATGAATGCCAATCAGGATCAGGATAGCAGCGGCTCGCTGAGCGGTAACCTCACCCTCGAGACTGGCGAGTAACGATGCCATATCGTCCGTGAACAATAGCTAGATATAACAACGCGCCCTGTAGCTCAGGCCTGCAAGGCATTACGGAAATAGAGGGAAATAACCGATGCGTCATTCGCGAAATAAGATTTTTGGCTTGTTTGCTGGTTTGGTGTTTACCATGATCAGCCACCCTGGACTGGCGGCGGTGAACTTGACGTTAGGGGCGGGCTTGACTCCGCAAAACGTCAACGTACCGATAAATGCCCCCACGATTTCCGCCGGTGCAGACATTCCGGTGGGTTCTGTGATCTACCAGGCAAGCCTGATTATGACGGATTCATTTATTGAAGGTAAATGGCCCGCCGCTGACGTGGGGAAAACGAATTATTATACCATGACCACTGTGCTGATAAATGCGCCATATCCTCTCGCGGATCTGGCGTCCGGTCCCTTTGCTGGCGGGGTTTATCAGACGGGTATTCCAGGTATCGGTGTCGCCATTATTTATACCAATGGCCGGTTGATCACCACAGCCAAGCGTTACGTGGAGAACCAGAACGTTCTGGGATCCGAATTAGGTATTCGGTATACCATGAGTGGGGAAGCCAGTGCGCGTTATGTCGTGTTGATAAAAACCGGCCCTATTACGCCAGGGAGTTACAACATCAGCGCAGCCAATTTCCCCACGGTCCAGTCGGCGATGGATTTTACCCAAACCAACAATGCAAATGCTGCGGCCGTCACCGGATTGCCAATCAAATATTGGACTTTCGGTTTTCAGGGGAGTTTGACGGTAACGTCGCAGACCTGTACTACGCCCGATGTGAATGTGCCCATGGGCTCTTACGAGATACATGAGTATTTCACCGCGCTCAATTCGGTTACCCCTTGGGTTGACGCCTCGATTGATCTGAAAAACTGCCCGACGTTCCACGGCTTTTATAATCAGACTAATGCCCCATTATTAATGAATTACAATACCGGAGCAACGACGACCACCACCTCAATCAATAACAGTATTGGCCTACGATTGACGCCGACCAGCAGCGTGATTGATGCCGCCAATGGTGTGATGGATATTGACACTTCGGCCTCCGGTGCGGCATCGGGGGTAGGGATCCAGATCGGCTGGGGGAGCAGTAGCGCAATGCCAACGCCGTTTGATTTTGCGGCAGAAAAATTGGTGACATTGCCGAAAGACGGTAGCCAGACGCTACGTATTCCGCTGGCAGCGAGGTATATCCAAACCGCTGAGCGCCCTAAGCCGGGCAAGGCGAATGGCAAGGTGACATTTACCATTAACTATTATTGAGTTGCGGCCCTTGGAAAGCGTAACTCATGATTGTAAAACGTTCCACTCGGCCATCTTTGAACCTTGCTTTACTGGGGCATTGATGGGATGGAGATTCAATTTTGATAAAGGAGCGCCATGGATATTCCTGGAAATATTAATATTACTACCGATAACAGTTATTTTTTTGTCGGGCTAAAGGCGTATTTACATGCCGAGGGCGAGTGATTAACAAAATGTCACTCAATGAACTGAAAAACTCCATGCATTACATAAGTTGGGGGTGCGAAACCTGTTTCAGGCGTGCCCAATCAAACCCAACGTGCTCAACTCGGCTATTTTTTCCGGTTGAAACCACGGCCAGTACCGATTGGGCACTGGCCGTGGTTGATCTACCTTATTTTGCTGGGGCCGGGCCGATGTTGTCATCGATACGCTTGAGCATATAAGGGAAGAACGGGTTAGAGGACAGACGCATCAGTGAGTCCAGCCCGACCACCAGCACCGCCCGCTCGCCACGTGCGGCAAAGGTCCCCAGGCTGATGCCGTACTGATTGCGTGGTTCCGGGTAACGCCCGTACAGGGAATCACTCAGTGGGAACGGCAAGGCCACGTGCGACAGCGAGAAGATATCCGGCAAGTAGGTGATACCGAGCAGATCCGTGGTCTCTGCCGTTTGCCCTGCGACGATGGTGCGCGCTTCGGTATCGGTAGTTTCCGGTGTCACGTTGGTGACGATGGTGGCCGTATAGTTACGCGGTGCCGGTGGCAGCAGCCGCGGCAGCGCGGTATAGGATGAACTTCTGAGTAACGGCCCAAACGCCACCGCCTGGTTTAAATCAAATAACACCACCTCACTGCCGTTGGCTGGCAGGTGGTTATACAGGGCGGTGATCACCGCGCGGGTACTGACCGTAGAATCCATCACCGATTGGAACGTCAGGATCGGCGGCAATTCGCCCATTTTTCCGTTGCGTGAATCGGCGGCAATCTGCTTTTGCAATGCCTGGGTTAGCTGGAAGGACTGGCGTGCCGCATTCACCGGGAACGAATTGTATTTGAACGGGTTAAACTCCGGCACAATCCCCAACCAGGCCGCCTTGGCAAACGCCGGGAAGATGGCTGGCCAACCGGCAATACCGGCAAAACGAGCAAAGCTGGTGACGCCGATCATCGGCGAAATCAGCACCACACGCTGGGGTTTCGTCAGCCGGGGGTCATCCAACGCATCTAACGTGTATTTCATCGCCAACGCGCCGCCGTTTGAGAAGCCAACGATATGCAGCGGTACATCGTCCCCCGCCAGGCGTTTGGCTTCACGGATCGCCAAACGGGTGGCTGCCATCCAGTCCTGCCAGTCTACGTCGGTCAACGCACCCGGTACGGTGCCGTGCGCCGGTAAACGAATACCGACCGCCACATAACCATATTCACGATAATTATCCGCAATATGCCGCAGGCTGTAAGGGGTGTCGGTCAAACCATGCAACAGCACCACGGCGCCTTTCGGTTTGCCTTCCGGCATCATGATGTAGGAGCGGTTCCAGTCGGTGGGAAACTTTTCGGGATAGATTGGGCTCTCGGCATAGTAGCGGTTCAACGAGGTCTGCTGGCTACTGTCCAGCTTGTCGGTCACATTCTGGCGGACCTCTTTGAAAATGGCGTCCTCGGCGGTCAGATAATCCGCCCAACTGGCCTTGTCAATCTCATCGGCGTGCATTTCATCAGGGACAAAGGTATGCCAAAGCTGCAGCGATGGCCCACGCTGGGTGTCATAAATCCGCGCTCCCAGCGCACCGATGATCAACACCACCAGCAGCAGGACAATGCGTTTAATCCATTTGATAAACATCAGGTTTAACTCCGTTTTTTATTGTAATGGCCGAGCCGGAAAACTCGCTATCATCCCGCAAGGGGAGTTCGTCCCTGAATTCTGTATCCTGTCAGCAAGGGGGCCATGTTGCGGCCTGACACCTAAACCGTGAAGCAACTTGTTCCCTTTAGCGTGGTGATACGGTGGTGGTGCTGCCATTGGTCACCAGTGCGACGCGCTGCCCGTTATGGAACTGGGTTGAGCCCTGTGCCTGAACGACCACGATATTCACGCCATCATCCCGGCGTACTTCCAGTTCCACCCCGGCGCTGCGGTTCATGGCGCTTTGGATACCTGAGCCAGCAGCTGCGCCACCCACGGCACCCGCCGCCGTTGCCAGGCTGCGTCCTGAGCCGCCACCCACGGTATTACCCAGGAAGCCACCGACTACCGCCCCGCCAATAGCTCCAGCGGCGTTGGTGCCATCACCACCCTGGATGGTTACCGGGCGCACGGAGACCAGCGTGCCATAAGTGACGAAGTTGGCCTGCCTGGCCTGCGCTGCAGTAAAGGTATCGCCGGAAGCGGTGCGATTAGCGTTACATCCGCTGAGAACGGCAGCAGCAAGAGCGACAACAATGATGGTTTTATTCATAAGAAAACTCCGAACAGGTTAAGTACGCAAAGAGACAGTCGCTGTCTCATGCAAATAAGTATGGCAGGAACTTGATTTTATTCAGGTGGTACGACAAAAAATTATATTCGGGCGTAAGAATAAGGATTAAGAATTTTAGTTTGTTGTTTTATGTCAATTAACCAAGAATATTCTCATTCATCAGCATGATTAATTATTCTGAAGGGGGTAAATGAATAGCGGGTGGCAGCCTGAACGATCCTGGAATGTGAAGAATTGGCGGGAGAAACCAGAACAGGTCTGGTGTTCTCCCGATTTTATCTGGGGGTAATGTTAGGACTTAACGGCAGCCACGTCCGCTGTGCATCCCCGCTCCGCCCATCCTGTGGCCCATCATCGGTACGCCAGCCTTGGCCAGATCGGTATCCAGCGCCACACGTTGTTGGTAAAGGTTGTCACGCAATGCGGTAATTTCTTTGCTCACGGCCAAGACCTTCTGCTCATCTAAAGGTTTGCCGGTTAGCAGTGCCTGATATTCGTATTGCTTGGACATCAACTGTTGGCGTAGATCGGCAGTTTTAAGCTGGAACTCATCAAAGGCTTTCTGGCTGACGGCTTGCTGTTCAGGCGTCAAGTTCGCGCGGTTACCGTGCTGATAACCCATCCCCTGATGAGTTCCCTGTGTATTGGCCATGTTTGCGTGGTAACCATTTTGCGCCAGCGTGCTAGTGCTAACACCGGCCAGCATGGCAACGGAGATAATGGCGGCAAGGGTGGTTTTAGTTAGCGTCATGATTGATTTCCTTTGGTTTAGGGTTCATGGATTCCATTTCTTTAATTGCAACCGCCGTGCCAGCTTCAGGCTGGCATGGGAATTGTATGGATCCAGGATCGCCGTTAGAGCTTGGCTATCTCAGCCAACGGGCGCCAGCCAAGGAACTCCAGCATGCAGCGCGTTAAGTTTATGACAGTAATAAAAATAACTGAGGGTGGAGGATGGCCGTTTGCTGGTCGCAATCCAGGGATAAAGTGGGTTATTTTTACTCGCCATACTGTTAGTGTGGGTAATAATTACCCGCATGCTGGCGTGCCGGTTGCAGAGGAAGCCAATGGAATTTAAAACCAAATCGACGCTCTTACCTGCCTGGATAGCGATCGCCGCGGTCGCGTTACTGCTTGGCATTATCATCACGCTGGCCATTAAAGACCTGCAGCGTGGGCGTGAGGTGGAGATCCAAACGCTACGAGAAAAAAGCGCGGTGTTGATGAGCTCGTTTGAATCCGGTGCTCGTACCGGTATGGGCATGCGCTGGCGTCACGATCAGCGTCAAACGTTGCTGGAGGAGATGGCCTATCAGCCGAACGTGCTGTACATCGCCATTACCGATCGCTCTGGCCGTATCCTGGCGCACAGCGATCCGCAACGCGTTGGTCAGCAGTTGTATAGCCCGCAACAGATGGCTGAGCTGAAGGTCTCCAGCGATGCACAGTGGCATATGACGGCCTTTGATGAGCCGCAGGCTCAGCAGCAGAATGCTTTCGAAGCCTACCGCTGGTTTAAGCCGCTCAAGCGCGACAGTGGCCATTCCGGCCATATGATGAACCGATCGCGTATGCAGGAGGCTGCCGAGCCTCAGGATGATGAGCAGGCCGTTATTTTTGCGGCGTTAGACACCGTCGCGCTGGATGCCGCCCAGGCAAAGGATATGCGCAACACCTCCATTTTGCTCTCCATCCTGCTGTTGCTGGCGTTAGCCAGTTTGTTTATCTTTCGCGATATGCGGAAAATTCGCCAACTGCAAGCGGAGGTCCGCCGCAAAGAAAAGCTGGCGGCTATCGGCGATTTAGCGGCTGGCGTGGCCCATGAGATCCGCAACCCGCTTTCCTCCATCAAAGGCTTCGCCAAGTATTTTGCCGACCGCTCGCCTGCGGGTAGCGAACAGCATGAACTGGCCAAGGTGATGGCGAAAGAGGTCGATCGCCTCAATCGAGTGATCACCGAGTTGCTGGCGCTGGTACGCCCTGCCGATCTTCGTTTTCAGCGGGTGGCGATTAACGAGGTGATCAAACATTCGCTGCACCTGATCCGTCAGGATGCTGAGAGTAACAATATCGCCCTCCGTTCCCGTTGTGATGAAGCTTTGCCGCTGGTGGAGATCGACCCCGATCGCCTCACTCAGGTGTTGTTGAATCTGTATCTCAATGCCATCCAGGCGATTGGCTCGGATGGCGTACTCGAGGTTGACGTTGAAGCGACCAAGGATGGGGCGATGCGCATTACCGTCAGCGACTCGGGGGCTGGTATCCCACCTGACGACCTGGGAAAAATCTTTAACCCTTACTTCACCACCAAGGCGGCGGGCACCGGCCTGGGGCTGACCATGGTGCAGAAAGTGATCGAGGAGCACCAGGGGACGATCGCCGTTACCCGTGGCCAACCTACGGGCACCCGCTTTGCAATGGTGATCCCGCTCAGGCACAACAATCAACAAGGGGAGGTTCATGCAGACATCTAACGCACATATTTTGCTGGTTGAGGACGATCTCAGCCACTGCACCATCCTCCAGGCGCTGATAAACGGCTGGGGTTACCGGGTCAGCGTGGCGCATAACGGCCGACAAGCGTTGGAACAGGTCAGGACACAGCCGTTCGATCTGATCCTCAGCGACGTGCGGATGGCGGAAATGGACGGCATCGCGGCGCTAAAGGCCATCAAAAGCTATAACCCGGCGATCCCGATCCTGATCATGACCGCCTACTCCAACGTGGAGTCAGCCGTAGAAGCGATAAAAGCGGGGGCTTATGACTATCTGACCAAGCCTCTCGATTTCGATACGTTGCAGCTCACGCTGGCACGCGCGCTGGAGCATACCTCGTTAAAGAGCGAGAACCAGGATCTGAAGCAGCGTTTGCGGTTCGATCAGCAAAATTTTATTGGCCGCAGTGAGCCGATGCGCAAGCTGCTGGAAATGATCGCCATGATCGCCCCTTCCGAAGCGACGGTGTTGATCAGCGGTGAATCCGGCACCGGCAAGGAGCTGATAGCCCGGGCCGTACACGCCAACAGCCTGCGCAAGGAGCGGCCATTGGTGAGCATCAACTGCGCGGCCTTGAGCGAATCTCTGCTGGAGTCGGAGCTGTTCGGCCATGAGAAAGGGGCATTTACCGGTGCCGATAAACGCCGGGAAGGGCGATTTATGGAGGCCGATCAGGGCACGCTGTTCCTGGACGAGATTGGCGAAGTCTCGCCGTTGATGCAGGCGAAATTACTGCGGGCGATCCAGGAGCGGGAGATCCAGCGGGTGGGCAGTAATCAGACCCTGTCGGTGGATGTACGCCTGATCGCAGCGACTAACCGGGATCTGTTGGCAGACGTGGAGGCTGGCAGGTTCCGCCAGGATCTCTACTATCGGCTGAACGTGGTGACGGTGGACAGCCCGCCGCTGAGGGCGCGCAGCGAAGACATTCCCCTGTTGGCGATGCACTTTCTGGCCAAATTTGCCGAGCGTAACCGTAAGCCGGTCAAGGGATTCACCCCGTTGGCAATGGATTTGTTGCTGAAATACCCCTGGCCGGGAAACGTGCGTGAGCTGGAAAACAGCGTTGAGCGCGGGGTGATCCTGCTGAGTGGGGACTTTATCAGTGAAAAAGAGCTGCCGCTGAGTATCAGCCAGTGTGTTGATGTGCAGCCGGATCGCCAATGTGGCCAAGCGATCCAGCCGTTGGAGCAGGTAGAGAAACAGGCGATTTTGGCGGCGCTGGAACAAACTGCCGGTAACAAGACCGAGGCGGCCAAACGGCTCGGCATTACCCGTAAAACGCTGTTGGCCAAGTTACAGAAGTAGCTTCTGGACCCCTCACCCTAACCCTCTCCCACAGGGAGAGGGGACAGATCGAGCCATCACTGAAGTACAGTAATTTGTCTTTATATTAATTAGTTACAGAATTATTTTGCACCCTGCCACACGCTCCGTTCAGCTCCCTCTCCCTGTGGGAGTGAACAGAGTGAGGGTTGTGGTCGATCTCCGGCTGACCATTGATTATCCAACAGGTGTTACAGATCGCCTCCCAAACCTAACCATAACGCCGTACTAGCTCCCTCTCCCTGTGGGAGAGGGTTGGGGTGAGGGGTCAGTCTCCGCCCGCAGTTCAGCCACTCGCTGCTGCACATCAGGCCACGGTTTCTGCTTGGTAAAGTCCTGCCGTAGATACTGCAGCAGCGCAGCGATTTGCTCGTCGTTGAGGTTATAGCGGAACGCAGGCATATAGCCTAACTCGCCTTTGGCCGGATGCTGGATACCGGAAAGCACCACGCGGATGGCATTATCCGGGCTGCTGCTATACAGGTTGCTGTTCAGGGCCAGGGAAGGGCGTACGCCCTGCATCTGCGCGCCTTTCTCCTGAGAGTGGCAAGCCATACAGGCACCGGAGAAAATCCGTGCTCCCTGCGAAGACAGTGGCTCTACCGTTTGCTCTGCCAACCGGTTGATCTCTGCGGCCTTACCCGGGAGGCTTTCATCCTGAGGATGGAAAGAGCGTAAATAGGTGGCAATCGCCTGCAAATCCTCTGGCGGCAACTGAGAAAGACCTTCCTCGATCACCGGTGCCATCGGCCCAGCAGCCACACCGTGGTTAGCGGAGTAGCCGGTTTGCATAAAGGTCAGCAGATCCTGCTGGCTCCAGGCCAGCGGTAACTGAGGGGTGGCGGTCAGGGCCGGAGCGGTCCAGCCCTCTGCGACACCACCGCTCAAATGTTTGCTGCCCCCTTGCTCCCCAAACAGGAAGTTTCGTGGCGAATGGCAGGCGCTGCAATGGCCCAGCCCCTCCGTCAGATAGGCCCCCCGGTTCCACTCTTTACTCTGGCTGGCGTCTGGCTGCATGGCTCCAGGCGTCAGATAGAGCCAGTTCCAGGTCACGATCCCCTGACGGATATTGAACGGGAAATGTAATGAGGTTTTCGGTGGCTGGTAGTGTACCGCTGGCTGCGTCATCAGGTAGGCGTACAGTGCCTTGAGATCTTCGTCGCTGGTGCGAGTAAATGCGGTATAAGGGAAAGCCGGGTAGAGGTAATTCCCCCGGCGATCGACCCCGTGGCGCATGGCGCGCTCAAAGGCGGGATAGGACCATCCGCCAATCCCCGTTTTCAGGTCAGGCGTAATATTGCTGGTATAGATGGTACCGAACGGGATCTCCATCGCCAGCCCGCCGGTATTGCGTTCGCCACCGGGGCGCGTGTGGCAAACCGCGCAATCGCCTAGTGCGGCCAGGCGCTCACCTTTTTCAATCTGCGCCTGGCTGAAAGTATGGGTATCCAGGCGATCGATTTGCACCATTTCTGGCTGCCAGGTGGCAATCGCCCCCACGGCGACGATGATGGCAACGGCCAGCGCGCCCAGCCCGGCGATTTTCTTTATCTTGTGCATAATGTGTTACCCGTTTGCATGGCTGGAAGAGGTGGCAGTAGCTAAAGCCTTCAGGATCCGTTCCGGGGTGAAGGGGACTTCGCGCAGCCTGACGCCCAGCGCATCAAATAACGCATTGGCGATGGCGGCAGCGCTCGGTACGGAAGCGGATTCACCGGCCCCCATCGGTGGCTCATGCGGGTTATCCAGCAGTTGGATATCCACCTCTGGCAGTTCGTCAAACCGCAGCAAGGGGTAACCGCCCCAATCCAGTGAGGTCACTCCGCTGCTGTCAAAGGTGGCAAACTCTTTCAGGACCCGGCTGGCAGACTGGATGATGTTGCCATGCACCTGATGGCGCACCCCGGCCGGATTGACGATTTGCCCGCAGTCGTGGGCAACGTAGATCTTGTTCAGTGTGATCTGCCCGTTGCGGCGATTAACGCTGAGATCGCAGACCCAGGCCGCCCAGGCGGCACCAAACCCGGGGAATTTGCTGTGGAAGTAACGGGCATAGGCGAAACCTCGGCCAGTGACCACCTCTTGATCCTCGGCCACCGGATTACGGTGGGCTGGCCCATCCTGCCAGTTGGCCTGTTTTTTCAGCGCGTGGATCAACGTAATGGCGCGCGGATCGGTTAAATATTGCAGCCGATAGGCGATCGGATCCTGTTTGGCGAGGTAGGCCAACTCGTCGATCCAACTTTCATGGGCAAACACGTTCGGCAGCGCCGACACGCCACGCATCCAGGAAGCCCGCACGATGGGGGCCGCATCTTCCGCAATCACCCGCATATGCGGATATTCATACTGCGGCACGGCGGTACGGTCACCCATTTGCTGCACATCTGCCCGATTGGCAACCTTGCCGGTTAATACCAGTGGCAGGGTGACGGCGTTGTTGGAGGGATAGCTGGTTCTCAGCTCGTAGGCGGCGACCTGATGATTGGCATCCAACCCACCACGTACGCGGATCAATTGCCCGGTACCTTTTGGCTCCCAACCCGCTTCCTGCTCACGCATCAACTGCACCCGTACCGGCTTGCCGGTGGCATGTGACAGTAAGGCCGCATCTGCCGAAACGTCGTCGGCGCAGTTACGACCATAGCAGCCGGAAGCTTCCATGCGGTTGATATGCACCTGCTCCGGCTCACGGCCAAGCAATTTGGCAATGTCTTTGCGCAGGTCGTGGGGGTTTTGCGTACCAGACCAGATTTCCACCTGATGCGCGTTTACCTCGGCCACTGCGCAGGAAGGGCCGATAGAGGCATGCAGGTGATAAGGCCAGACGTAGTCGGCATTGACCTGGGTTGCGACTGCGGCAAGGGCGTCGGTGGTGCCAGGATCGTCGCGCAGAATTCGCTCAGCTTTCGGTATGGCTTCCAGCGTAGCGTGCAGCTTATCCAAAGACAGATCCGGTAATCCGGCCCAGGGCTGCCATTGCACCTTTAGTTGGCGCATGGCTGCGATCGCCTGTTCCTCACGCTCGGCGACGATGCCGATAAAGTCATTGATGACCACCAGTTTGACAATACCGGGCAGGTGGGCAATGGATCCCCGATCGACGGAAATCATCGCTTTTCCCAATGGCGCGCTGCTGTCTGCTCCGGCATAAGGCGGACGTACCACCCGGCCATGTAACATGCCTGGTAGGCGCATATCGTGCACATAGGTCAGTTGGCCGCGAACCTTGGCCGGAATATCGACGCGCGCCACCGGTTTGCCCACATACTGGCCGCTTTGCGGGCTTTTCAGCACCACATTGCTGTCCAGCGGCAGATGCAGATCCTGCCCACGCGCCAGTTCGGCGTAGCTCAGGCGGGCTGAGGGGGCATCTGGAGCAAACACGAAGCCATTGGCGGTTGTCAGCTGTGTGGCCGGGCGCTTGAAGACAATAGCGGCCAGTTCCACCAGCAATTGCCGCACCTGCGCAGCCGCCTGACGCAGGGGAACCGAGGTTACCTGAATGGTGGCGCTGGCGATGGTTGGGCCTTGATCGGGCGTGCGATTAGTATCGCCCAGGATCAGCGTGACATCGTCGAAAGCCACGTCCAGTTCATCGGCGACAATCTGCGCCAGTGAGGTGCGTATGCCGGTGCCGAGATCGACGTGGCCGTTAAACGCGGTCACTTTGCCATCGGCACTGAGGGCAATAAAGCTGCTGATACGGTCCAGGGGGATCGCTTTACCTGTGGTGGCAGGGCTGCCCGCCAGCGCGTTGAAGTTGAAGGGTAACAGGCTGCTGACCATCACTACGCCACCCGCCTGCAGCAGGCGGCGACGGGTTATTTGCATCTCCATCATTGGGCACCGCGCTCGGCCAGAAGCCGCTTGGCCTGTTGCGCCGCAGCCAGAATTTCCAGATGGGTACCGCAACGGCACAGGTTGAAGGCTAATTCGTTTTTGATCTGTTGCTCGCTGGCTTGGGGATCGCGTTCAAACAGCGCCACCAGCGTCATAATCATGCCGTTGGTGCAGTAGCCACACTGTGCGGCCTGTTCGTCGATAAAGCCCTGTTGCACCGGATGTAAATGGCCTTCCTGGCTTAGCCCTTCCAGCGTGGTGATTGCTTTGCCCTGGGCAGCAGACAGCGGGGTGGAACAAGAGCGGGCCGCAACGCCGTCGATCAGTACGGTACAGGCACCGCATTCACCCAGGCCACAGCCATATTTGGGGCCGTTGAGTTGTAGATCGTTGCGTAGGACATACAGCAGGGGAGTCTCTGGTGGGATATTGCTCAGTGCGACCAAACGGCCATTAACCTTAATTTCCATGTAAAACCCTATCCTTGATGAGTTTAATTTTTTGTGAATTCTATGTTGATGGCTGGGGGCTTGTTTGATCAAAAGAGGGATTTTTAATAATTAGCAGAATAATTATTGAAACAAGATGTGATGTAATGCATTGATACTCAAGAAGAGTTATAAGCAGCGGCGAGCCAATGCCCACCGCTGTTGTGAGGGGTTACCTAAGGGTTAAGCGAGAAACTCAACCTTGCCGCCGTCCAGATGGTACATGCTGCCAACAATCTTGATTTTTCCTTCCTCTTCCAGCTTTTTCAGCACCGGGCTGTTTTTGCGGATATCGGCGATGGTCAGCTCGACGTTGGTTTTGGCAACGGCATCGACAAATTCATAGTTGCTACCGCTGCGCTCGCCTTTAAATTCGGTCTTGTCGATGGCCGGTTTGATCTTGTTGAGCAGCCCGGTCAGGTTACCCAGCTCGACATTTTCGATGGCTCCTTTTACCGCACCGCAGGCGGTATGCCCCATTACCAGCACCACTTTGGCTCCGGCAGCGGCGCAGGCAAACTCCATGCTGCCCAGAATGTCGTCATTCTGGATATTACCGGCAACGCGCGCGTTAAAGGTTTCACCAATGCCGACGTCAAACAGGAGCTCCGCCGGGGCGCGTGAGTCAATGCAGCTTAAAATGACTGCTGCCGGGAACTGCCCCTGAGCGCTGGCCTGCTTCTGGGCAACATAGTCATGCTGCTGCATTTTGCCTTCCCGAAAGCGCATATTGCCTTGTTTAAAGCTGGCGATGATGTCGTCCGGCGTCATTTTATCACGCTGTTCTTTGGTCATCGCGGCGGCAAAGGCCACCGTTGGGGCGGTGAAACCGGCAATGCCGGTCATGGCTAATACTGAAAGGGCTGCGGTACGTTTTAGCAGGGCACGGCGTGGTGGTTCTTGCTCGGGGAGCTTACTCATATACGTTTTTCCTCGTGTGCTGTTTGGAGAGAAAACTCGTTGATTACGCCAGTTCCCAGGGGCAATGAAACAACCTGGCGTAGTGGCGTTGAACGGGTATCGCCTTGATAAAGGTAAGCACTAGTAAGTGTATATCTGTCCTTGCTTTTCAGCTGGATATTTTGTGAACAAAATGAGGCCGCCGGGGACCAGATTCCTGTTTGTTCGCGCCAGACAATGGCTTAACATAGTGACAACTTTTTTGCCTGGCCTATATGGATATCCGATGCGTCATCTGGTTACGCTTTTCCCCCTGATCCCTTTGCTGGCTGCCTGTAGCAGTGAGCCTAAACCTACCGAGCAATTGGCCCCCCCAGATAGCCTGGTGCAGAGTGGCTTTGTGCTTGAACCGGAGCATGCCATTCATCCGCTGGGCGGCGACTTTGCCAATAATCCGGCAACGGCGCGCTTTATCGACAAGATGGTGCAGGAGCACGGCTTTGAGCGCCAGCAGTTGCATGACGTACTGGCCCAGGCCAAACAGCTGGACTGGGTGGTGGCTCTGATGGATAAGCAGGCACCCGCAGGTAAGCCAGCGACGTCGCCAAACGGCGCCTGGATCCGCTATCGCAACAAGTTCCTGACGCCGGACAACGTGCAGAACGGGGTGGTGTTCTGGAATAAATATGAGGCGGATCTCCAGCGCGCCTACCAGGTTTACGGTGTACCGCCAGAAATTATCGTGGGCATTATCGGGGTGGAAACCCGTTGGGGCCGGGTGATGGGCAAAACGCGCATTATCGATGCGTTGGCGACGCTGTCGTTTAACTACCCACGCCGTGCCGAGTACTTTAGCGGTGAGTTGGCTACCTTCCTGCTGATGGCGCGTGCCGAAGGTGACGATCCGCTTTCCCTGCGCGGCTCCTACGCCGGTGCGATGGGCTATGGCCAGTTTATGCCTTCGTCGTTCAAGAGCTATGCGGTTGACTTCAACGGCGACGGCCATATCAACCTGTGGGATCCGGTGGATGCCATCGGCAGCGTAGCCAACTACTTCAAAGCTCATGGCTGGACGCGTGGGGCAACGGTGGCGGTGCCAGCTAATGGCCAGGCTCCTGGTTTAGAGACCGGTTTTAAAACCAATTATTCGGTCGCTACGCTGGCTGCGGCTGGGTTGACGCCGCAAGGCTCATTGGAAGGTAATCAGCAGGTCAGCCTGCTGCGCCTGGATATGGGCAACCGTTATCAATATTGGTACGGCCTGCCAAACTTCTACGCCATCACCCGCTATAACCACAGCGTGCATTATTCGATGGCGGTGTGGCAGTTGGGTGAAGCGGTGGGCAGGGCTCGGCGCGGGCAGTGAGTTTTTCTGATTTTTGAGCGAGTTTCAGGCGTAAAAAAACCCGATGGTGAATCGGGTTTTTTTACTTTCCGGCCTGAGTTGGTGGCTCTAACCGGAGTGAAACAGCCAATATCTAACTCGATCAGTATACGCAGGATTTGATTGATTTTCAAACTACCGCGTAGCGGATATAATCAGAGGGTTAGCTCTGTTTGCTGTTGAACTCTGGTATGCGAGGGAACGTATTCAAGTCCTGGCTAGAGTTACGGGTGGTGCCGGTTCTGGTGCTCTAGCCGGAGTGAAGCAGCCAATATCTAACAATGAAGGGCAACTCCTATAACAGGCAATGTAAGGGCAAGTAGGGGGCTCTCACTCCTTTTTAAGGAGTAACGGATGAAAACTTTCATTGATAAAGTTCTCATCGTTCTGAAAGCGCTGGTTGCGCTGTTGGAACTGATCCGCAGATTCATCGACTGATGAAGGTGGAAACGTAAATAAGGCCAGGGAGGCTAACCACTCTCTGGCCCTTAATAATTACCGTTCCCGCAGTGACTCTTTCACCTTGTTCAGCGGCTTGATCAGGTAATCCAGCACGCTTTTCTGCCCGGTCTTGATCTCCACGCTGGCCACCATCCCCGGCACGATCGGGAACTTCTTACCCGCCTTATTCATCAGCTCCGCCTGCTTGGTACGCACGTAAACCCGGTAGTAATACTGGTCACGTTTGACCTCGTCCTGAATGGTATCCGGGGAAACGTTCTCCACCTCGCCATTCAGGTTGCCGTAGATCGACGAATCATAGGCGGTTACCTTGACGGTGGCGGGCAGGCCAGGGCGGATATAGGCGATATCCCGTGGGTTGATGCGGGTTTCGATCAGCAACTGATCTTCCAACGGCACAATCTCCATCAGCTTGCCGCCTGGCTGCAACACGCCGCCCACGGTGGTCACCTGAATATCCTTCACGATCCCACGCACTGGCGAGACCATGGTGGCGCGATCCAACTGATCTTCCTTACCGTTCACCAGCTCTAACTGGGCGTCGAGGTCGGCGTTGTTTTTTACCTGCTCCTCACGCGCCCGCACGGCATACTGGTTATTTGCTTCGTCAATCTTGCCGCGCAGTTCGCTGACCTGCCGCCGCAGACGGATGACTTCAACCTGGCCGGCAGCTCCTTTGGCGACTAGCGGTTCGGTCATGCGTAACTCTTGCTGGACCAACTGCATCGACTGTTGCAGGTTGCTGACGGTCTCATCGCGGTTGCGCTTGCGGGACTCATACAGCTGGCGTTCACGGGCCACCAGACTTGGCTCCTTCAAGGTATCGGCGCTGAACTGAAGTGGCTCGCCGGTCAGCTCGGAACGCAGGCGTTCAGCGGAGGCGCGCAGGGTGCGTACACGGGAAAAGGCCTCGCCATAGTTGGACTGGAAGCGTTTCACATCCAACTGCGCCAGTTTCTGGCCCTTGTTGACGATATCCCCTTCGTGCACATACAGGTGATCGATAATCCCACCGTCCAGGCTCTCAATCAGCTGCGCCCGGCTTAAGGGCGTGACCTTGCCGGTGCCGACGGTGACCTCATCGAGCAGGGCAAAATAGGCCCAGACCACAAACAGGATCATCCCCAACAGCGTCAACCAAAGTACCGAGGAATGCCGCCGCCCCTGGCGTGCCAGATCGTCTTGCATGGTGATATTGCTCATTGCCTGCTCCTCATGCTACGCCCTGTTCTTTATTGATCGGCTTATTGGCTGCCTGCAGGATCTGATCCTTTGGCCCATCGGCCACCACGCGACCGTTATCCAGCACCACAATGCGATCCACCAGCTTCAACAGCGCTGGCCGATGGGTGACCAGTACCAGCGTGCGGCCGCTGAGCCAGCCGTGCATCTGGCGGATCACGTATTCTTCCAGCTGTTCATCCATGGAGGCGGTAGGTTCATCCAGCAGCACGATTTGCGGGTTGCGCAGGATCATACGGCTCAACAGCACCATCTGGCGCTGGCCGCCGGACAGGCCGCGGCCTCCTTCATGAATAATGCGATCCAGGCTGGCGGCATCTTGTTGCACCAGGCTCAGTGCCCCCGAGATCCGCAGCGCCTGGAGCATTTCCGATTCGGTAGCATGGGGGTGGCCGAGCATCAGGTTCTGGCGCAGGCTGCCGAAGAACAGCCGCGACTCCTGCGAGAGAAAGCCCAGTTGGCGGCGCACATCGCTGGGATCGATATGGCTGATGTCGACCCCGTCGATGATCACCTTGCCCCGGGTGGCGCTGGCCTGGCCGGAAAGCAGCTTCAGCAGCGTCGATTTCCCCGCGCCGACCTTGCCGAGGATCGCTACCCGTTCACCGGGTTTGATCTCCAGATTATTGACGGTGATCGAGTTATCCCCTTTCTCCACGTCGTAGCTGTATTGCAGATTGCGCAGTTGGAAATGGCCGCTGAGCACCGGACAGTGGGCCATCTTGCCCTCTTCCGGTTTATCGAGCGGTTTCTTCAACAGATCGTCAAGGCCGGTCATGGCGGTTTTGGCGTGCTGCCAGCGTGAGAACACCATGGTCAACTGCATCAGCGGGGCGATGGTGCGTGAGGAAAGCAGGCTACAGGCCACCATGGTACCGGTAGTGATATCGCCGGCGAGCACCAGATAGCTGCCAAACACCAGCATCCCGGCATAGGTCAACTGCTGCACCGTTGAGGCCCAACCGCTGAGCCGCGCGCCCCACAGCCGCTGCTGCATACCGATGTTGGCACTGACCGCGTGGGTCTGCTCCCATTGGCGCTGGAAGTAGGGCTCGGCTTGCAGTGCCTTGATATCCTCAACCCCTTCGATCGACTCAACCAGCACCGCGTTGCGCAGAGCGCTTTCCCGCATGCCTTCCTTCGCCAGTTTGGCCATCGGCCATTGCAGCAAGATGCCAGGAATGACGATCAGCGGGATCGCCAGCATCGGGATAAACACCAGCGGGCCGCCTACCAGCGCCATAATGGCCAGGAACAGCAGCACGAACGGCATATCCGCCGCCGCACCCACGGTGGTGGAGGTCAGCAATTCCCGTACCTGATCGATCTCCCGCAGCTGCGAGATAAACGAGCCGGTCGATTTTGGCCGCGCTTCGTTTTTGATCGCCAGGGCGCGGGCAAACAGCATGCCGGAGATCTTCAGGTCGATTTTCTTACCCATCAGATCGGAGATCACGGTGCGCGACAGGCGGATGGCATACTCCAGCGCCGCCGCGATCAGCACCCCAAAGAACAGCACCCACAAGGTGGAGTAAGACTGGGCCGGAATAACCCGGTCATAGACCTGCATCGAAAACAGAATACCGGCCAGTGCCAGTACGTTGCTGATGATCGATGCCAGCGAGATCTCGCCGATTTGCCGTTTGGCCCCGCGAAAATGTTGCCAGAACCAGTGTTTGCGATAGGGCTGCACGAAGTCGTCGATGCGCGCATCCTGCCCGCGCTTCGCCGCTCCCAGCAGCACAATGGTGCCTTGCCCTTTCAGCAGCAGCTCCACCAGTTCGGCCTCTCGTTGCACGTCGCCGCTGTCGTTGAGCCAATACAGCGCCTTGCCCTCGCTATCGAGGGATTCGATCACCATCAGGCCGCCGTCGTCGATCTCGATCAGCGCGGGCAGGATCTCGTTGCGCCAGCGGACTTTCTCCCGTGGCTGCAAGCTGACGCTAAGCCCCATCAGGTGGCCCAGGCGTTCCAGGCGGCGCGGAGCTGGCAGTTGTTCATACCAGCGCATTTGCTGGCGGACGGATTTGATATCGACAGCCAGACCGTAGCCGTTGGCCGCTCGGGCCATGGCTGCGATCCAGGCTTCGAGTGAAGCAGGTTGTGACATAAGCGCTCCTGGCAAAATCATTCAGACTACAGCGACGGTAAGCTGTCGCCACTGGCTCGTTGGCGCTCGATACCCAACATATCCAATAAGTTGTCGACCGCGGAGGCGTAGCGCACCGCCGCGTCCCATCCGTCGTACAGGGCGATGACGCGTGAGCTTTCTGCCTGTAGCACGTCTTGTTCCACGCTGAGCAGGTCGTTCAGGCTGCGCTTGCTGAGCTTGTACTCGTCCTGGTAGACGCTGCGGGTGTAGTCCGCACTGCTCAACTGCTGTGCTCCGGCCAGCTCTCGCTGCTGCGCACCGATCAGGTCCGCATAGGCGGTGGAGGCTTTCTGGTTCATATCCAGCTTGGCGGCCTCGACCTGAGCCTGTGCCGCCTGGCGATCGCCCTCGGCGGCATCGACCTTGGCATTGACCGCGCCGCCCTGATAGATCGGTGCCTGCACTACGAGCTGCAGCTGATCGTTCCAATAGGATTGGGCATCGTTGCCATCGCTCTCATAGCGGGTGCGGCCTGCCTGAACCGAGATGGTAGGCCAGTGCTGGGCTTCGGCCTGGCGGATGCGCTGGGTCGCGGCTTCCTGCTTGGCCTGGGCGCTGAGCACCGCATTGCTTTTTTGATAGGGCAGCGACTTGAGGGTGATTTTCTGTTGCAACAGTTGCTGCGGCAGGTCGGGCAATTTATCCGGCACGACGCCGGTCAGTACGGAAAGCTGCGCCAGGGCCGAACGGTGTTGGGCGCGATACTGTTCCAGCGTGGCGTTCATCCCGGCGATGCGGGTTTGTGCCTGTAACACGTCGGATTGTGAACTAAGGCCAGCATTGGCCCGCAGCTCGGCAATTTCCTTGACCCGGTTCAGTGACACCAGGTTGCGCTCTGCCGCTGTGCCCAAGTCCTGATAGCGCTTGACCTGTAGGTAAGCCTGCAGCGTTTGTTGGCCCACCTCGGTCATGGTTTGGTACAGCGTGTAGCGATAGGCGTCGGAGAGGTTATTTTGTTCCTCAATGCTGCCGCTGGTTTTGCCGAAGTCATACAGCAACTGGTTCAGGGTCACGCCTGCCGAGGCGTTGTTGTTCAAGGTGCCAGAGGAGTCGGTCTGGCTGGATTTGCCAAAATTGCTGTTGAGGGCAATTTGCGGGAACCAGGCGCTTTGTGCCAGCGCCAGGTCGGCTTTACCCACGTTAATCTGCGCCGAAGCCTGGGCGATCTGCGGGTTACGAGCAAAGGCTCGCAGGATCGCATCCTGTAACGTCAGCGTCATTACCGAACGTTCTGTCGGCGCAGCTTGCCAGTTAAATTCGACCTGCGGTGCGGCGAGAGTCTGACCTGTCAGCCCGCCTAATCCGCCCAAAAACAGTCCGATTGTGGCCGCACGCCGTAGCGTGAGCCGAGTTCCATCCATGCCATAAAGGTGTCTTTTCATTATCGCTACCACATCTATGCCGATAACTGCGCTGGGTTGCCGTTTCGGCTTTGTTATTGTGACGATCGTTAATTTCGGCGGCCCGTCTCCCGAACGGAACCGCCGCACTGCCTTGGCCTGAACCCTGTCATTCCCATGCCACTGGCTCGCTGTGTACCTGCCAGTGGCTGACGGATGGGCCGGGTACTACACCAGATTGACGTGCAGGCCTTGCTGCACCAGGACATCTCCCAGGGTGTTGCCGCTTTCAAGGGCGGAGTTGTGGTAAACGTCGAACACTTGGCCATCGACCGTCCGTTGGCCCACCGAGCTCCAGGTGCCGCCTTCGGCCTGGGTCAGATTGACCTGGTCACCGACGCTGCCCTTGATCAGCAGGTTGTCACTGGCAGCATCCTTGACGTTCAGCGCCTCGTGCAGATCCAGCGTGATGCTGTTAGTACCGCTGGTGCCCAAATCGAAGATATCGATGTGTTGCACCTTCAGGCCCAGCGCCGTCAGATCCAGGTTGAGGTTTTTGCCATCCAGCTCCAGGGTGTCGATACCCGCGCCGCCGTCGATCGACAGGAAGTCGAGGGCGTTGACGTGGATCACATCGTTACCGCTGCTGCCGTGGATGGTGTCGCCGCTGGCAGTAGTGCCATCCGCCAGATTGATGGTGACGCCGCCAATGCTGAAGGTGGTGTCCTCAACCGTGGTAACACCAGCGGTATCAACCGGCAGCGTTGGGTTCACCACCAGCGTGCTGGTGACTGGCTCGTTGGTCTCCGTGGTGGTCTGGGCACTGCTGACCTCGCTGGTTGGCGTGCTGCTATCGGTGGTGGTGTGCTGCACGGCGGCTACCTGAGCATGCTGTACCGCAGTGTGATCGGTGGTGCTGTCGGTGCTGGTATTTTCGGAACCCGACGTATCCAGCGACAGCGTTTCGACCGCCGCGTTAGCCGTCAACAGCAGTGGCAGTTCGATACCGGATGTCAGCCCCGCAGAGACGCTGACCCCGTTACCCGCCAGATCGGTGACCGAAGCTGCCACCACGGTGCCCAACAGAGTCGGGATCAGGTTGAACACAGTCAGACCCTTGAGGGCATTGGTGGTGTCGAATTTCACCGTCCAATGTCCGGTGGCGTCCACGGTGCCTTGCAAGGTGCTGCCCAGCAAGGTCACGCTAACCTTCGCGCCTTGCTGCACGTTCAGGCTGGTACCGCTGATGGACAGGCCGTTGGTCAGAATGCCCAGCGCACCAGTCAGGGTCCCTAGAGCATCGATGCCCAACAACGGCAGCGCGTGGATTTTCACCGTGGCGTTGGCGTTGGCCGAGCTGGTGTTACCGTAGCGGTCGGTGACGGTAACGCCGACCGACAATGGCCCATCTGCCAGATTGACCAGATTCAGGGTAGGAACGCTAACGCTCCATTTCCCGTCGTTGCCTACGGCGGCGCTCAATACCAGCCCCCCCACATTAACGCTGACGCTACCGCCGATGGCGTTGGTGGTGGTGCCTCCAATCAGCTGGTTCAGGTTGGCTTCGCTCAGGTTGAGGAAACCATCGCCAAACAGGCTGCCCAGGTTAACGGTCGGCAGGTTGTGGATCCCTACGCCCAGATCGGCGCTGATGCTGCCGGTTTTCCCTGCGGAGTTGGTCACCGAAACGCCCAGTGAAATATTGCCGTCCAGCAGGCTGGACAGGTTGAGCGGCGTCAGGCTGAGTGACCAACTGCCATCGGCTTTTACCTGGGTGGTGAAGGTATTGCTGCCCAGATGAACCTGAATGGTAGAGCCCGGTGCGTTGGTGGCATGACCGCTGATGATCTGGTTGCCAGTCGCTTCCAGCGCATTCAGCAGGCCATCGCCGCCGAACAGCGGATCCAGCGTCAGGGTTGGCAGGGCGTTGATCAGCACGTTGAGCGGGCTGACCTTGCTCACGGTGTTACCTGCCGCATCGGTGAGGCTGGCGGTGACGTTGGTCACGCCGTCCAACAGCCCTTGCAGATCCAGAGTTGGGATCGGCAACTGCCATTTGCCGGTGGCATCGACGCTGGTGGTGTAGGTGTGGCTGCCCAGCGTCAGGGTGATGGTGGTCCCGGCCGACACGTTACCTGCGTTACCGCTCAGGATCTGCGGTGACAACAGATCGCTCAGATCCAGCGTGCCGTTACCAAACAGTGGGTTCAGCGTCAGCGTTGGCAAGATGGTCGCTACGTTGAGGCCTACGCTGGCACCGCTGGTGTTACCTGCCGGATCGGTGACCGTGGCGCTGACGATCAGATTGCCCGCCGCCAGATCCGCCAACTGCAGCGGATTGATGGTGGCGCTCCAGCCACCGTCAGCACCGACGACGGCGTTCAGTTGCAGCGTGCCGACCTTGATCACCACCTGGGAACCGGCCGCCGCATTGGTGGTGGTCCCGCTGATGGTCTGGGTCAGCAGCGCTTCGGCCGCATTGAGGAAGCCGTCGCCGCCAAACAGCGGGTTCAGCGCCAGCGTTGGCAGCTTGTTGACGATCACATCGACCACGGTATTGAGCACACCGGTGTTGCCGGAGCCATCCAGCACCGAAACGCCAACGTTGATATTGCCGTCCAGCAGGGTGTGCAGATCGGCAGGTTGCAGCACCAGGCTGAACTTGCCGTCGGTACCGACGGTGGTCAGGAAGTCCTTACCACCAAGAGAAACCCGCACCTGTGCACCGGCGCTGGCGAAGGCCACGGTACCGCTGACGGTTTGTGCCACCAATGCTTCGGCCGCATTGAGGAAGCCATCGCCGCCAAACAGTGGATCGAGCGTGATCACCGGCAGTTTCACATCCAGCTGTAGCCCGGCGGTGGCGCTGGTGGTGTTACCCACTGCATCGGTCGCCGAGGCGGTGACGGTAAAGTTGCCGTTGCCCAGCCCTTGCAAGATACCGAGGATATCCGGCGTGACGGTGGCGCTCCATTTGCCGCCGTCGCCCACGATAGCCGTCAGCGTTTGCGAACCGGCAATATCCAGATTGATGGTGGCGCCCTTCGCCAGATTGGTGACGGTGCCGCCGATGGTCTGGTTCAGCAACAGGTCTGCCACGTTGAGGATGCCGTCGCCGAAGATCGGATCCAGCACGATGTGCGGCAGATTGTGGATGATGGCGGTGATATCGATGTTTTTGCTTACCACGTTGCCGGCAGAGTCGGTCACCGATACACCGAGCGCCAGATTGCCGTCGCTCAGAGCAGCCAGATCCAGCGGTGGGATCGACAGGCTCCAGGCGCCGCCCGCGCCGACGCTGGCGGTATAGGTTTTGGTACCCAGGCTGACGCTAACGCTGCCACCGCCGATACCGAGACCGTTAATCACCCCGCTGATGGTCTGAGACACACCGGCTTCTACCGCATTCAGCAGGCCATCGCCAAAGGCAACGACCGGGCCGATCACCGGCAGGTTGTGGGTCAGCACGTCGATATCGATCAGATCGTTGACCACGTTGCCGTGGGAGTCGACGATCTGCACGTTGACCTGCGCCAGACCATCACCCAACAGGTTGAGCTGGCTAGGCAGCAGTGACACGCTCCACTGGCCATTACCGCCAACCAGCGCATCCAGCGTAATGCCAGCGATGGTGACGTGAACAACCGCACCGTTGTAATCGCCGGTGGCGTTACCGCTGATCACCTGAGTCAGCAGCGATTCGGCCAGGTTCAGCACGCCATCACCGCCAAACAGGGCATTAACCCCCGCACCGAGCGTTTTGTTCAACGCCACGTTCAGCGTTACGTCGGTATGGCTGCTGTTGCCAGCGGTGTCGGTCAGCGTGACGCCGATGATCTGCGGCCCATCGGTCAGGCTTTGCAGATCGAGCGACGGCAGCGGAATGCTCCATTTACCATCCGGGCCAATCACCACGCTGGCGGTCAACGGCCCAAGCGTAACGGTGACGGTTTCGCCAATGCCGCCGGTCCCGGTTAATGCCTGGCCGAGCAGGGCTTCTGCCAGCGTCAGGATATTGTCCCCGGTCAGCAGATCGACCGACAGCAGCGGTGCCGTGGTATCGGTAGTAATGACGTGTGTTGCCGGCGTGGTGTTACCTGCGGCGTCGCTCAAGGTCGCATTGATGGTGCTGCTACCCTGCGGCAGGTTAACCAGATCTGCCGGTGGCACGTTGACCGACCAGGTGCCGGTGCCACTGACCTGCGCACTGTAGGTTTTGCCATTCAGCGTGACGGTGACAATGCGACCCGCTTCCGAGACCGAGGCGGTACCGGAGATTGCCTGGGCGACGGCGCTTTCACTGGCGTTCAACACGTCGTTACCCGCGAAGGTATTGATGGTGAGCGTCGGCGGAATGCGGTCTACCAAGACGGTTTCGCTGGCGGTAAATACCGTTGGCAGCGGTGACAGCAGCGTAGTACTGGCCGTAACCACGATGTTGCCGTCAACCGGGAAGGTCACCACGGTGCTGAAGGTACCATCTGCCAGTGTTGTGACCGGAATACCCAGTGGTAAGCCACCCACGGTAATGGTGACTACCTGCCCAAGGCCGATGCCACCGACCACTTTACCGGTCAGGTTGATGATCAAGCCCACTTCACTGGCGTTAACGATGTTATCGCCGGTGATCGGATCAACAGTAATAATCTGGTTCGGAGGCGTCAGGTTAACGGTGAAGTTGTGGTTGTCGACAGCGACGTTCCCGGCCTGATCGCTGACCTGAGCCGTGATATTTGGCGTCCCGCTCAGGGCTTTCAGATCGGCTGGTGGCACCGATACGCTCCAACTGCCATTCGCCAACACTACCCCGGTATAGGTTTTGCTGTTGAGCGTAACGGTCACTTGTTGCCCCACCGCGATGTTGGTGGAGGTACCGGTTATCAGCTGTACCGTTTGGCTCTCGGCATAGTTGATGATGTTATCCGTCGTAAAGTTACTGATGGTGACGGACGGCAGCGTGTTGACCGAAATATGTACCGAAGAACCGGCCGTGCCCTGGTTGCCTGCGGCATCCGTGGCGGTCACGGTGATGGTGTTATCGCCCTCGGCCAGCGCTTTTAGCTGTGGCGAAGTTAGCGCCAGGCTCCAGTTGCCGCCACTGACCTGTGCGGTAAAGGTTTGGCTACCGATCTTCACACTAACGGCTGTCGCGTCACCGGCGCTACCAGTGAGGACTTGCCCCAGGTTGGCCTCGGCCAGGTTGAGGAAGCCGTCACCGAACGGTGTGTTGATGCTTGGCACCGGCGCGGTGAGATCGCTGGTGAAGTTCAGTGCGCTGCTGTTGGTGTTGCCCGCGGCGTCGGTCGCCGTGACGGTCAGCACGTGTGGCCCATCCAGCAAGGTGCTCAGGGTGGCCGCAGGCAGCGGTAACGACCAGTTGCCGTTGATATCAACCTGCGCGTTGTAGCTGACGCCATTGACATCGATCACCACTTTCACCGCCTGGCCTGCGCCATTCACCCCGGTGGTGCCGGTGATCGTCAGCGCACCGGCGGCTTCGCTGATGCTCAGCACACCGTCAACGCCAAACGGCGGAACGATGGTTGGCAGCGGCAAGGTGAGAGAAGCGGTCACGTCCAGCGGTGCGGTGGTAGCCGTATTGCCAGCACGATCCTCGACGGTGACCTCAACGGTATGCTGCCCGTTGGTGAACACGGCAAGCTGTGCTGCGCTGAGTTGCAGAGACCAGCCACCCAGCCCATCGGCCTGAGCGGTAAAGATCTGCTGATTTGGCAGACCTTCGTCCACCGTCACCGTGACGATCTGGCCGCTGCCGATCAGACCGGTTTTGCCGGTCAGAGTTTGCGTCAGCGCGGCTTCGGCAATATTCAGCAGGCCATCGCCAAACGGCAGGTCCAGGGTTGGCAACGGCAGCTTGTTGACCAGGATCTCCAGCGAGCCGGTAGTGCTGTTGGTGTTACCCACCGCGTCGGTAACCGTCACCGTGACCGGCCAGTTGCCGTCCGGCAGGCCGAGCAGGGTGGCACTGTCGAGTGGCAGCGTCCAACTGCCGTCGGCATTTACCGTAGCGTTCAGGTTCAGGCCGTTGACGTTCACCTTCACGGTCTGGCCCAGATTGCTGGCGATGCCGGTGGTACCGGTGAGGGCTCCGCCCAGCAAGGCTTCGGCATGGTTGACAATGCCATCGATAAACGGCGTGTCAAACCCGGCCACCGGTAGCCCGGTGAGGATGCTGTCAAAGTCCAGCGTCGCGCCGTGGCTGTTGCCGCCTTTATCGGTAGCAACCACGCTGATGGTGTGTGGGCCATCCAGCAGCCCAAGCAGATCGGTGGTTGGCAGGGTGACACTCCACTGCCCGTTGTTGGCAACCGTGGCGTTGTAGTCTTTACCGTTGAGGCTGACCACCACCGTTTGACCGTTGCCGATAATACCGGTGGTACCGGTCAGCAACTGATTGACCCCGGCTTCCACCAGGTTCAGTGCGCCGTCGCCAAACGGCAGGTTAATGGTTGGATTCGGCAGGATATGCGACAGGATCTCCAGTGAACCACCGGCGCTGGCAGGGTTACCGGCTGCATCCACGGCGGAGACCACCACCTGCACGGTGCCGTCTGCCAGCAAGGCCAGGGCGTTGGCTGGGATTAGCGCGCTCCAGGTGCCATCGTTATTCACGATACCGTTCACCACGTAGGTGCCAATCTTGACCAATACCGGGGTGTTCACCAGCAGGTTAGCCGCTGCACCGCCAATTGGCGTTGCGATCCCCAGTTCGGCAATATTAAGGATATTGTCACCGAACAGCGGGTTCAGCGTCAGCGATGGCAGCGTATGGGTGTTGACCGCCACCGTGATGGAGTCTTCAACGCCGTTACCTGCGGCGTCGGTGACGCTCACGCCGATGGTCACGCTACCATCCAATAGCCCTTGCAGGATATTGCTTGGGATATTGACGCTCCATGCACCGGTCGTTGGATCCGCCAGGGCGGTGTAAACGTTGGCACCCAGCGTGACGGTAACGGTCAGGCCCGGATCGGTATGCCCGCTCAACACTTGTCCCAGTAGCGCTTCCGCCAGGTTCAGGATGCCGTCACCAGCGAAGATATCGATCTCCAGTAATGGTGGCACGGTGTCAACAGTGACGTTATGGGTGGCGCTGGCCGGGTTCTCGGCGACATCGGTCACCGAGGCAATCACGGTCTGCGAGCCTTGTGGCAATGCCTGCACGTCGGCTGATGGAACCGTTGCGCTCCAACTGCCGTCTGCTTGTACCACGGCGGTGTAGGTTTTGCCGTTAAGCAGCACGCTGACCACTTGGCCAGGCTGCACGTGGCTGGATCCTCCGCTGATGATGATGGCAGCTTTCGCCTCATTGGCGTTGATGATGTCATCACCGGCAATCACGTTGACCGACAGTTGCGGCAGATTGCCCGCATCGGTGATCACGGTGAGGTTGTGGTTGGCGGTGGCCTGGTTGCCAGAGGTATCGCTAACCGTGGCGGTGATGGTGTCTTTACCGTCTGGCAAGGCCCCCACATCCACCGCCGGAACCTGCAGGCTCCAACTGCCGTCCGCGCCAACGATGGCGGTGTAGGTTTTGCCATTGAGCGTTACGGTGACCTGTTGCCCCTGCTCGACGCGCTGGCTACCCCCGCTGATGGTCAGCGGCAGGTTGGATTCCGCCAGGCTGAGGTAGTCATCGCCGGACAGGGTGTTGATGGTCAACAGCGGCGCCTGGGCCGGGTCGGTATCCAGGGTGATGCCGTGGCTGACGCTGCCGGTGTTGCCAGCGGCGTCGGTCAAGGTGGCGGTGATGGAAGAGGCACCGTTCGGCAGGTTAGCCAGATCGCCAGCCGGAATGGTGACGCTCCAACTGCCGTCCGCCAGCACCAGCCCGTTATAGGTCAAGCCGTTGATGGTGACTTTCACCACCACAGGCTGGCCGCTGTCGTTGATCGGTGCAGTACCGGTGATTTGCAGCGCTTGCTGGCTTTCGGCGATGTTGATGATGTCATCACCGCTGATGGTGTTGATGGTCAGCACCGGCACGGTCAGATCGACCGTGGCGCTGGAGTTGATGCTGGAGGTGTTGCCAGCGATATCACCGACGGTGACCCCAATGCTGGTTGGGCCGTCAGGCAGGGCCGCCAGATCGGCACTTGGCACGCTCACGCTCCAGTTGCCGTTGTTATCGACGATGCCGGTATAGGTTTTCCCTCCCAGCACCACGCTGACGGTTTGCCCACTGCCGCTCACCCCGGTGGTGCCGCTCAGCGTTTGATCGCTGGTGGACTCCGCCTTGTTGAGGTAGCCATCACCGAACGGTGTGTTCAGGGTGGCAACCGGCAGGCTGTTGATCAGTACGCCCAACTGCTGCGAACCGGTGACCAGATTGCCCGCTTCGTCGGTGGCACTGACGGTGACGGTCAGTTTGCCATCGCCCAGGATTGTCAGGTCGGCTGAAGGAACGGTCGTCGTCCAACTGCCATCGGCCTGCACTGTCGCCTCGTAGAACTTACCGTTCAGCGCAATGGTGACGGTCGCACCGGTGGCAACGTTGGTGGAACTCCCGCTGATGCTGATCCCTGCGGCGGCTTCGATGGCGTTCAACTGGTTATCGCCGGTGATTGGAGCAATCGCCAGGGCGCTCTGGGTGAGATCGACCGTAACGTCATGAGTGGCGCTGGCCGGGTTACCGGCTTTATCGGTGACGTCGGCGGTGATCGTTAAGCTACCGTTGGTCAGCAGAGCCAGATCGGCCGCCGGTACGCTGGTGCTCCAGGAACCGTCTGCCTGCACGGTGGCGTTATAGATTTTGCCATTGAGGGTGATGGAAACGATCTGCCCGGCTTCAACATTCAGGCTGCTGCCGCTCAGGGTTTGCGTTGCCTGCACCTCGGCACCGTCAATAATATTGTTGCCCGCAAAGGTGCCGATCGTCAGCACCGGTGCGTTCAGCGCGCTGGCATCAACCCCGATGGCGTGGGTGACGCTGGTGCTGTTACCGGCGCTATCGGTCAGGGTGGCGACCAGGTTGTAGCTGCCATCGGACAGTGCGGTGAGATCGGCGGTTGGCAGCGAAGTGCTCCACGAACCGTCCGGCTGAACCACCGCAGTGTAGGTTTTACCGTTCAACGTCAGCGTCACGGTACGACCTGCATCCCCGATGGAGGCGGTGCCTGAGACGGTCTGGTTAAGCAGCACTTCTGCGCTGTTAAGCACGTCATCCCCGGCAATGACGCCGACGGTGAGGGTCGGAGCGACCTTATCGACCACTACGGTGCTACTCAGGGTGTTGCTGTTGCCCGCAGGATCGGTGACCACTACGTTGAGCAATGGCGTCCCGTCCGGCAATGCCTGCAGATCGCCAACCGGAACGGTGACGCTCCAGTTGCCGCTACCGTCCACCGTGGCGGTGTAGGTTTTGTCCCCAAGGGTCACTGTCACGATTTGCCCCGACGTGGTGATGCCGGTGGAGCCGGTAATGGTCTGCGGCTGGCCCGCTTCCGCGCTGTTCAAGATGCCATCGCCAAACGGCGTATTGAGGGTGGCGTCTGGCAGGTTATGGATAAATACGCCCAAGGTATGGCTGCTGCTGACCGGGTTACCGGCCTGGTCGACAGCGGAAACGCTCAGGTTGATATTGCCGTCTGCCAACAGCGCCAGATCGGCCGGTGGTACCAGCACGCTCCAGGAACCGTCCGCCAGCGTAATACCGGTGTAGGTTTTGCCGTTCAGCGTTACGGTCACGCTTGCGCCGGTGGCCAGATTGAGGCTGCTGCCGCTGATGGCTAATGGCAACAGGCTTTCGGCCAGGTTCAGCTTATCGTCACCGGCAATCACGTCGATGGCGATGCCGCTCAGGGCCGTGTTGACCAGCACGTTGTGCGTTGCTGTGGCCGGGTTACCGGAGGTATCGCTAACGGTGACGCTAATGGTGCTGTTGCCCTGAGCCAGTTGGCCCAGATCGGCGGCGGATACGCTGGTGCTCCAGGTACCGTCTGCCAGCACGGTGGCGGTGTAGGTTTTGCCATTCAGCGTGATGGTCACCAACTGGCCCGCTTCCACGTGGGTGGTGGTACCGCTCAGCGTCTGGCTGGTTTTCACCTCTGCGCCGTCGATAATATCGTTACCGGCAAACACATTGATGCTCAGGGTTGGCAGATCCAGCGGATTGGCGTCGACCGTCACGGTATGGGTGACGGTGGTGGTGTTGCCCGCCGCATCGCTCAGGGTAGTGGTTAATGGATAACTGCCATCGCCAATTGCTTGCAGATCGGCGCTTGGGATGGTGGCACTCCAGGTGCCGTCGTTGGCGACTACCCCGGTATAGGTCTTACCGTTGAGGGTTATCGTGACGGTCCGCCCGGCATCGCCGATGGAAGCGGTGCCGGAAACTACCTGGTCGCTGAGGCTTTCCAGGGCGTTAACCTTGTCATCCCCGGCAAACGGCTTGACCGCCAGAGTTGGTGGCACCAGATCGACCTGTGCCGTAGTGCTGCCAGGTACGCTGTTACCCGCGGAGTCCGTAGCGGATACGCTGATGGTATTGCTGCCCGCTGGCAGGTTTTGCAGATCGGCCGATGGGATGGAAACGCTCCAGTTACCGCTGCCATCCACGGTTGCGGTATAGGTTTTTCCACCCAGAGTGACGATCACGCTTTGTCCCGCACCAGGGATGCCGGTGCTGCCGCTCAGCAGTTGTGCCGTGGCGGCTTCAGCTTGATTGAGGAAACCATCGCCAAACGGCAGATTGATGGTTGGCTCTGGCAGGGTATGGATATGCACATCCAGCGAATGACTGTTGCTGACCGGATCGACTCCTGGGTTGGAGACGCTGGCGGTGACCGTGGTCAAGCCGTCTTGCAGTGCCAGCAGATCGGCGCTGTTCACCGATACGCTCCAACTGCCGTTGGCCAGAACGACGCCGGTGTAGGTTTTACCGTTCAAGGTTACGGTAACGGTTTGGCCAGCGTTCACATTGACCGTGGTCCCGCTGATGGTCAGCGGCTGTGAGGCTTCGGTCAGGTTCAGCTTATCGTCACCGGCAATCAGGTTAATGGCGATGCTTTCCACCGCCGTATCAACGCTGATGGTATGGCTGCCGGTGGCCGGGTTGCCTGCCCGATCGCTGACGCTGGCGGTGATGGTGGCCTGGCCGTTGGCCAGCAACGCCATATCCGCCGCCGGAACGTTAACGCTCCAGGCGCCGCCCAGCTGCACGGTGGCGAAGTAGGTTTTGCCGTTCAAGGTCAGGGTAACGGTCTGGCCCACCTCGACATTGGTGGTGGTACCGGACAGGGCCTGAGTGACCAGCGCTTCGGCCCCGTTAACGATATCGTCCCCGGCGAATGCGCCAATGCTCACCGTTGGCAGATTGGCCGGGTTGGCATCGATATTGAGGCTGTGGGTGACGCTGGTGCTGTTGCCAGCCGCATCGGTGAGGGTGGCGACC
Source organism: Serratia sp. K1WW1 (assembly GCF_055790865.1). Lineage (NCBI taxonomy): Bacteria > Pseudomonadati > Pseudomonadota > Gammaproteobacteria > Enterobacterales > Yersiniaceae > Serratia > Serratia sp. K1WW1. The sequence continues at coordinate 4,840,945 of NZ_CM147697.1, read as the reverse complement.
AGGTTATGGTTGCCATCGGTGAGCGCCTGCAGATCGGCGGCAGGCACGCTGGTGTTCCACGAGCCATCCGGTTGCACCACAGCGGTGTAGGTTTTGCCGTTCAAGGTCAGGGTGACGGTGCGGCCTGCATCCGCGACCGAGGCGGTGCCGGACACGGTTTGTGCCACCAGCACTTCGGCGGCGTTCAGCACATCATCCCCAGCAACCAGACCCACGGTGAGGGTAGGCGCAGTTGCATCAACGGTGACGGTGGTGTTCAGCGTATTGCTGTTACCGGCGGCATCGGAGACCACTACGGACAAGGCTGGTGTGCCGTCTGGCAACGCTTGCAGATCGGCAGAAGGGACGCTGACGCTCCAGTTGCCGCTGCCGTCCACGGTGCCGGTGTAGGTTTTACCGCCCAGGGTGACCGTGACGGTCTGGCCTGGCGTGGTGATGCCGGTGGACCCCGTGATGGTTTGCGGCTGGCCCGCTTCGGTACCGTTCAGAATGCCGTCGCCAAACGGTGTATTCAGCGTGGCGTCTGGCAGGCTATGGATAAATACGCCCAGGTTGTGGCTGTCGCTGACCGGGTTACCGGCCTGATCGGTGGCAGTGACGGTCACGGTAGCGGTGCCATCGGCCAGCAAGGCCAGATCGGCCGCAGGCACGGAGACGCTCCATGAGCCATCTGCCAGCGTGGTGCCGGTGTAGGTTTTGCCGTTCAAGGTCACGGTAACCGTGGCGCCGACGGCCAGATTGGTGCTGCTACCGCTGATTGCCAACGGCAGTTGGCTTTCCGCCAGGTTGAGTTTGTCATCACCCGCGATCACGGCAATCGACAGCCCGCTGAGGTCGGTATCTACGGTCACGTCATGACTGCCGCTGGCCGGGTTGCCTGCGGTGTCGTTGACGCTGGCGGTGATGGTGGTCTGGCCGTTGGTCAACAGCGCCAGGTCGGCAGCCGGTACGCTGGTGCTCCAGGAACCATCGGCCAGCACGGTAGCGGTGTAGGTTTTACCATTCAGCGTAATGGTCACGATCTGGCCTGCTTCCACATGAGTGGAGGTGCCGGACAGGGTCTGGGCGGTTTTAACTTCCGCGCCGTCGACAATGTCGTTACCAGCAAATACACCGATGCTGACGGTTGGCAGGTTGGCCGGGTTGGCGTCGACGTTGATGCTGTGGGTGACGCTGGTGCTGTTGCCTGCGGCATCGATGAGGATTGCCACCAGATTGTGGCTACCGTCGCTGAGCGCCTGCAGATCGGCAGCGGGCACGCTGGTGCTCCACGAACCATCCGGTTGCACCACGGCGGTGTAGGTTTTGCCGTTCAAGGTCAGGGTGACGGTGCGACCCGCATCCGCGATCGAGGCGCTGCCGGAGACGCTCTGTGCCACCAGCACTTCGGCGGCGTTCAGCACATCATCGCCAGCAATCAGGCCCACGGTGAGGGTAGGCGCGGTTGCATCGACGGTGACGGTGGTATTCAGCGTATTGCTGTTACCTGCGCTGTCAGTAACCGTGACGGTCAAAGCTGGCGTGCCGTCTGGCAGCGCTTGCAGATCGGCAGAAGGAACGCTGACGCTCCAGTTGCCGCTGCCATCCACGGTGCCGGTGTAGGTTTTACCGCCCAGGGTGACCGTGACGGTCTGGCCTGGTGTGGTGATGCCGGTGGACCCCGTGATGGTTTGCGGCTGACCTGCTTCTGCGCCATTCAGAATGCCATCGCCAAACGGCGTGTTCAGCGTGGCGTCTGGCAGGCTATGGATAAACACGCCCAGATCGTGGCTGCCGCTGACCGGGTTACCAGCCTGATCGACGGCGGTCACGCTGAGAGTGGCGGTGCCATCGGCCAGCAAGGCCAGATCGGCCGCAGGCACGGTGACGCTCCAGCTACCGTCTGCCAGCGTGGTGCCGGTGTAGGTTTTACCGTTGAGCGTGACGGTCACGGTTGTCCCCGTGGCCAGGTTGGCACTGCCGCCGTTGATGGTGAGTGGCAGCAGGCTTTCGGCCAGATTCAGCTTGTCGTCACCGGCAATTACGGCAATCGACAGGCCGCTCAGGTTGGTGTCGATGGTCACGTCATGGCTGGCACTGGCCGGGTTCCCGGCGCTGTCGCTGACGGTGGCGGTAATGGTGGTCTGGCCGTTGGCCAGCAGTGCCAGATCGGCAGCCGGTACGCTGGTGCTCCAGGACCCATCGGCCAGCACGGTGGCGGTGTAGGTTTTGCCGTTCAGCGTGATGGTGACGGTCTGGCCCGCTTCCACATGGGCAGTGGTGCCAGACAGGGTCTGAGCGGTTTTCACCTCTGCGCCGTCGATAATGTCATTACCAGCAAATACACCGACGCTGATGGTCGGCAGGTTGGCCGGGTTGGCATCGACGTTGATGCTGTGGGTCACGCTGGTGCTGTTGCCCGCAGTATCGGTGAGAGTGGCGACCAGGTTATGGCTACCGTCGCTGAGCGCTTGCAGATCGGCGGCGGGCAGTGACGCACTCCACGAACCATCCGGTTGCACCACGGCGGTGTAGGTTTTGCCGTTCAAGGTCAGGGTGACGGTGCGGCCAGCATCACCAATCGAGGCGGTGCCGGATACGGTTTGTGCCACCAGTACTTCGGCGGCGTTCAACACATCGTCGCCAGCAATCAGGCCCACGGTCAGGGTTGGTGCGGTTGCATCAACGGTGACGGTGGTGTTCAACGTATTGCTGTTACCGGCGGCATCGGTGACCACTACAGACAAGGCCGGTGTGCCGTCTGGCAGCGTTTGTAGGTCGGCAGAAGGTATGCTGACGCTCCAGTTGCCGTTGGCATCCACGGTGCCGGTATAGGTTTTACCGCCCAGGGTGACCGTGACGGTCTGGCCAGGCGTGGTGATGCCGGTAGAGCCCGTGATGGTCTGCGGTTGGCCCGCTTCCGTGCCGTTCAGGATGCCATCGCCAAACGGCGTGTTCAGCGTGGCGTCCGGCAGAGTGTGGATAAACACGCCCAGATTATGGCTGTTGCTGACCAGGTTGCCGCCCTGATCGACGGCGTTGACGCTGACGGTGGCGGTGCCATCAGCCAGCAGTGCCAAATCGGCGGCCGGGACCTGAACGCTCCAGGAACCGTCTGGCAGGGTCAGGCCGATGTAAATCTTGCCATTCAACGTCACAGTGACGATGGCTCCGAGCGGCAGATTGGCGCTGTCGCCGGAGATCGTCAGCGGCTGCAGACTTTCGGCCAGATTCAGTTTGTCATCTCCTGCGATCACGGAGATGGACAGCCCACTGAGATTGGTATCGACGGTCACGTCATGGCTGGCGTTGGCCGGGTTCCCGGCGCTGTCGCTGACGGTGGCGGTGATGGTGGTCTGGCCGTTGGCCAACAGTGCCAGATCGGCAGCCGGTACGCTGGTGCTCCAAGTGCCATCTACTAGCACGGTGGCGGTGTAGGTTTTGCCGTTCAGCGTGATGGTGACGGTCTGGCCCGCTTCCACATGGGTGGTGGTACCGGTCAGGGTCTGGGCGGTTTTCACCTCTGCGCCGTCGACAATGTCGTTACCGGCGAACACGTTGATGCCGAGTGTCGGCAGGTTGGCCGAGTTGGCATCCACACCGAGGACATGGGTAGTGCTGGTGCTGTTACCCGCGGCATCGGTGAGGGTGGCGACCAGGTTATGGTTGCCATCGGCGAGTGCCTGCAGATCGGCGGTGGGTAGGCTGGTGCTCCACGATCCATCCGGTTGCACCACAGCGGTGTAAATCTTGCCGTTCAATGTCAGGGTCACGGTGCGCCCTGCATCGGCAACGGACGCAGTGCCGGACACGGTCTGCGCCACCTGTACTTCCGCGGCATTCAATACATCATCCCCAGCCACCACGTTAACGGTGAGGGTTGGCGCAGTCGCATCAACGGTGACGATGGTATTCAGCGTATTGCTGTTGCCCGCGGCATCCGTAACGGTTACGGACAGGGTAGGCGTGCCGTCCGGCAGCGCTTGCAGATCGGCCGCAGGAATGGTGGCGCTCCAGTTGCCGCTGCCGTCCACGGTGCCGGTATAGGTTTTACCGCCTAGGGTGACCGTGACGGTCTGGCCAGGCGTGGTGATGCCGGTAGAGCCCGTGATGGTTTGCGGCTGACCCGCTTCCGTGCCATTCAGGATGCCATCGCCAAACGGCGTGTTCAGCGTGGCTGCTGGCAGACTATGGATAAACACACCCAGATCGTGGCTGCCGCTGACCGGGTTACCGGCCTGATCGACGGCGGTGACGGTCACGGTGGTGGTGCCATCGGCCAGCAATGCCAAGTCGGCGGCAGGTACGGAGACGCTCCAGGAGCCGTCTGCCAATGTGGTGCCGGTGTAGGTTTTACCGTTCAAGGTGACGGTAACCGTTGCTCCCACGGCCAGGTTCTGACTGCTGCCATGGATTGCCAGCGGCAGTTGGCTTTCTGCCAGGCTGAGTCTGTCATCGCCCGCGATCGCGGCGATGGATAGCCCGCTGAGATCGGTATCGACGGTCACCTCATGGCTGGTGTTGGCCGGGTTCCCGGCGCTGTCGCTGACGGTGGCGGTAATGGTGGTCTGGCCGTTGGCCAGCAGCGCCAGATCGGCAGCCGGTACGCTGGTGCTCCAGGATCCATCCGCCAAGACGGTCGCCGTGTAGGTTTTGCCGTTCAAGGTAATAGTGACAGTCTGACCGGCTTCCACATGGGTGGTGGTGCCGGACAGGGTTTGAGCGGTCTTCACCTCCGCGCCGTCGACAATGTCGTTACCGGCAAATATGCCGATGCTGACGGTTGGCAGGTTGGCCGGGTTGGCGTCGACATTGATGCTGTGGGTGACGCTGGTGCTGTTGCCCGCCGCATCGGTGAGGGTGGCGACCAGATTGTGGCTGCCGTCGGCCAGGGCGGCGAGGTCGGCCGCAGGCAGGCTAGTGCTCCACGAACCATCTGGCTGCACCACGGCGGTGTAGGTTTTGCCGTTCAAGGTCAGGGTGACGGTGCGGCTCGCATCGGCAACGGACGCGGTGCCGGACACGGTCTGTGCCACCAACACTTCGGCAGCATTCAGCACATCATCCCCGGCAATCAGACCCACGGTGAGGGTAGGCGCGGTTGCATCGACGGTAACGGTGGTATTCAGCGTATTGCTGTTCCCTGCGGCATCCGTGACCGTGACGGTCAAGGCTGGCGTGCCGTCAGGCAGCGCTTGCAGATCGGCAGAAGGGACGCTAACGCTCCAGTTGCCGTTAGCATCCACGGTGCCGGTATAGGTTTTACCGCCCAGGGTGACGGTGACGGTCTGGCCTGGCGTGGTGATACCTGTGGTGCCGGTGAGGGTCTGCGGTTGACCCGCTTCTGCGCCATTCAGGATGCCATCGCCAAACGGTGTATTCAGCGTGGCTTCTGGCAGGGTGTGGGTAAAGACGCCCAGGTTGTGGCTGTCGCTGACCGGATTACCGGCCTGATCGACGGCGGTGACGGTCACGGTGGCGGTGCCATCGGCCAGCAACGCCAGATCGGCCGCAGGCACGGTGACGCTCCAGGAGCCGTCTGCCAGCGTGGTGCCAGTGTAGGTTTTACCATTGAGCGTGACAGTCACTGTCGTGCCCGTGGCCAGGTTAGCACTGCTGCCATTGATGACCAGTGGCAGTTGGCTTTCTGCCAGGCTGAGTTTGTCGTCACCCGCGATCACGGCGATAGACAGCCCGCTGAGATCGGTGTCGACGGTCACGTCATGACTGCCGTTGGCCGGGTTCCCGGCGCTGTCGCTGACGGTGGCGGTGATGGTGGTCTGGCCGTTGGCCAGCAGCGCCAGATCCGCAGCCGGTACGCTGGTGCTCCAGGAGCCATCTGCCAAGACGGTGGCGGTGTAGGTTTTACCGTTCAGGGTGATAGTGACGGTCTGGCCCGCTTCCACATGGGTGGTGGTGCCGGACAGGGTTTGAGCGGTCTTCACCTCTGCGCCATCGACAATGTCGTTACCGGCAAATATGCCGATGCTGAGCGTTGGCAGATTGGCCGGGTTGGCGTCGACGTTGATGCTGTGGGTGACGCTGGTGCTGTTACCTGCCGCATCGGTGAGGGTGGTGACCAGATTGTGGCTGCCGTCGGCCAGGGCGGCGAGGTCGGCCGCAGGCAGGCTGGTGCTCCATGAACCATCTGGCTGCACCACGGCGGTGTAGGTTTTGCCGTTCAAGGTCAGGGTGACGGTGCGGCCCGCATCGGCAACGGAAGCGGTGCCAGACACGGTCTGTGCCACCAGCACTTCGGCGGCGTTCAGCACATCATCCCCGGCAATCAGGCCCACTGTCAGAGCTGGTGCCGTCGTATCGACGGTAACGGTGGTGTTCAAGGTGTTGCTGTTCCCGGCGGCATCGGTCACCGTGACGGTCAAGGCTGGCGTGCCGTCAGGCAGCGCTTGCAGATCGGCAGAAGGGACGCTAACGCTCCAGTTGCCGTTAGCATCCACGGTGCCGGTATATGTTTTACCGCCCAGTGAGACGGTGACGGTCTGGCCTGGCGTGGTGATACCTGTGGTGCCGGTGAGGGTCTGCGGTTGACCCGCTTCTGCGCCATTCAGGATGCCATCGCCAAACGGTGTATTCAACGTGGCTTCTGGCAGGGTGTGGGTAAAGACGCCCAGGTTGTGGCTGTCGCTGACCGGATTACCGGCCTGATCGACGGCGGTGACGATCACGGTGGTGGTGCCATCGGCCAGCAAGGCCAAGTCGGCGGCAGGCACGGAGACGCTCCAGGAGCCGTCTGCCAGCGTGGTGCCAGTGTAGGTTTTACCGTTCAGGGTGACGGTAACCGTAGTCCCGACGGCCAGATTGGCGCTGCTGCCGTTAATGGCCAGCGGCAGTTGGCTTTCTGCCAGGCTGAGTTTGTCATCGCCCGCGATAATGGCGATAGACAGGCCGCTGAGATCGGTGTCGACGGTTACGTCATGGTTGGCGCTGGCTGGGTTCCCTGCGCTGTCGTTGACGGTGGCAGTGATGGTGGTCTGGCCGTTGGCCAGCAGCGCCAGATCCGCAGCCGGTACGCTGGTGCTCCAGGAACCGTCTGCCAGCACGGTGGCGGTGTAGGTTTTGCCGTTTAGTGTGATGGTGACGGTCTGGCCCGCTTCCACATGAGTGGTGGTACCGGTCAGGGTCTGAGCGGTTTTCACCTCTGCGCCGTCGACAATATCGTTACCGGCAAATACGCCGATGCTCAGAGATGGCAGAGTGGCCGGGTCGGCATCGACGTTGATGCTGTGGGTGACGCTGGTGCTGTTGCCCGCCGCATCGGTGAGGGTGGCGACCAGATTGTGGCTGCCGTCGGCCAGGGCGGCGAGGTCGGCCGTAGGCAGGCTGGTGCTCCATGAACCATCTGGCTGCACCACGGCGGTGTAAGTCTTGCCGTTCAAGGTCAGGGTCACGATGCGGCCCGCATCGGCGACCGAGGCAGTACCAGACACGGTTTGTGCTACCAGCACTTCGGCGGCGTTCAGCACATCATCGCCAGCAATCAGCCCCACGGTCAAGGTTGGCGCGGTCTCATCGATGGTGACGGTGGTGTTCAGCGTATTGCTGTTCCCGGCGGCATCGGTCACCGTGACGGTCAAGGCTGGCGTGCCGTCTGGTAGCGCTTGCAGGTCGGCGCTTGGCAGCGTGACGCTCCAGTTGCCGTTGGCATCCACGGTACCGGTATAGGTTTTACCGCCCAGGATGACGGTGACGGTCTGCCCTGGCGTGGTGATGCCGGTGGAGCCGGTGAGGGTCTGTGGCTGACCCGCTTCTGCGCCGTTCAGAATGCCATCGCCAAACGGCGTGTTCAGGGTGACGTCCGGCAAACCATGGATAAATACGCCCAGGTTGTGGCTGTCGCTGACCGGGTTACCGGCCTGATCGACGGCGGTGACGGTCACGGTGGCGGAGCCATCGGCCAGCAACGCCAAGTCAGCGGCAGGTACGGAGACGCTCCAAGAGCCGTCTGCCAGCGTGGTGCCAGTGTAGGTTTTACCGTTCAGGGTGACGGTAACCGTAGTCCCGATGGCCAGATTGGCGCTGCTGCCGTTAATGGCCAGCGGCAGTTGGCTTTCCGCCAGGCTGAGTTTGTCATCACCAGCAATGACGGCGATAGACAGCCCGCTCAGGCTGGTGTCGACTGTCACGTCATGGCTGGCACTGGCCGGGTTCCCGGCGCTGTCGCTGACGGTGGCGGTAATGGTGGTCTGGCCGTTGGCCAACAGCGCCAGATCGGCAGCCGGTACGCTGGTGCTCCAGGAACCATCGGCCAGCACGGTGGCGGTGTAGGTTTTACCGTTCAGGGTGATGGTGACGGTCTGTCCGGCTTGCACATGGGTGGTGCTCCCCGAGATCGTCTGAGCAGTTTTCACCTCTGCGCCGTCGACAATATCGTTACCGGCAAATACGCCGATGCTCAAGGATGGCAGATTGGCCGGGTCGGCATCGACGCTGACGCCGTGGGTGATGCTGGTGCTGTTGCCTGCGGCATCGGTGAGGGTGGCGACCAGATTGTGACTGCCGTCGGCCAGGGCGGCGAGGTCGGCCGCAGGCAGACTGGTGCTCCACGAACCATCAGGTTGTACCACGGCAGTATAAGTCTTGCCGTTCAAGGTTAGGGTCACCGTGCGGCCCGCATCCGCGACCGAGGCGGTACCAGATACGGTCTGCGCTACCTGCACCTCAGCAGCGTTGAGGATATCGTCGCTCGCGATAGTGTTGATGGTGAGGGTTGGCGCGGTCTCATCGACGGTGACGGTGGTGTTCAGCGTATTGCTGTTGCCCGCCGCATCGGTAACCGTGACGCTCAGTGCTGGCGTACCGTCTGGCAATGCTTGCAGATCGGCCGCAGGAATGGTGACGCTCCAGTTGCCGTTGGCATCCACGGTGCCGGTATAGGTTTTACCGCCCAGGGTGACCGTAACGGTTTGCCCAGGCGTGGTGATACCTGTGGTGCCGGTGAGGGTCTGCGGTTGGCCCGCCTCTGCGCCGTTCAGGATGCCGTCGCCAAACGGCGTGTTCAGGGTCACGTCCGGCAGGCCATGGATAAATACGCCCAGGTTGTGGCTGTCGCTAACCGGGTTACCGGCCTGATCGACGGCGCTCACGGTCACGGAGGCGGTACCATCGGCCAGCAACGCCAGATCGGCGGCAGGCACGGTGACGCTCCAGGAGCCGTCCGCCAGGGTAGTGCCGGTGTAAGTTTTACCGTTCAGGGTCAGGGTGACCGTAGTTCCGACGGCCAGGTTGGCACTGCTGCCGCTGATGACCAATGGCGACTGGCTTTCTGCCAGGCTGAGTTTGTCATCACCGGCAATGATGGCGATAGACAGCCCGCTCAGGCTGGTGTCGACGGTCACGTCATGGCTGGCGCTGGCCGGGTTCCCGGCGCTGTCGCTGACGGTGGCGGTAATGGTAGTCTGACCGTTGGCCAGCAGCGCCAGATCGGCAGCGGGTACGCTGGTGCTCCAGGAACCATCGGCCAGCACGGTGGCGGTGTAGGTTTTACCGTTCAGGGTGATGGTGACGGTCTGTCCGGCTTGCACATGGGTGGTGCTCCCCGAGATCGTCTGAGCGGTTTTCACCTCTGCGCCGTCGACAATATCGTTACCGGCAAATACGCCGATGCTCAGAGATGGCAGAGTGGCCGGGTCGGCATCGACGTTGACGCCGTGGGTGACGCTGGTGCTGTTACCCGCGGCATCGGTGAGGGTGGCGACCAGATTATGGCTGCCGTCGGCCAGAGCGGCGAGGTCAACTGCTGGCAGTGAAGCGCTCCAGGTGCCGTCCGCTTGTACCACAGCAGTGTAGGTCTTGCCGTTCAAGGTCAGGGTGACGGTGCGGCCCGCATCGGCAACGGACGCAGTGCCGGACACGGTCTGCGCCACCTGCACCTCGGCAGCGTTGAGGATATCGTCGCCCGCGATGGTGTTGATGGTGAGGGTTGGCGCGGTCTCATCGATGGTGACGGTGGTGTTCAGTGTATTGCTGTTGCCCGCCGCATCGGTAACCGTGATGGTCAAGGCCGGTGTGCCGTCTGGCAACGCTTGCAGATCGGCGGCAGGGATGGTGACGCTCCAATGGCCGCTGCCATCCACGGTGCCGGTATAGGTTTTACCGCCCAGGGTGATGGTGATGGTCTGGCCCGGGCTGGTGATGCCGGTGGTGCCGGTAAGCGTCTGTGGCTGACCCGCTTCTGCGCCGTTCAGGATGCCGTCACCAAACGGCGTGTCCAGAGTCACCGCAGGCAAATCATGAGTGTAAACGTCCAGATTATGCGTGGTGGTCACGGTAGAACCATCGTTACCTGTCACGCTGGCAGAAATACTGTTGCTGCCTTCGGCCAGCAGTTGCAGATCGGCGCTAGGCACCTGCAATGTCCAACTGCCGTCCGCCAATACCAGTGCGGTATAGGTTTTGCCATTTAGCGTGACGGTAACGGTAGCCCCGGCAGCGACGTTGGCCGTGGTACCACTGATGGCGAGCGGAAGTCCGGCTTCGACGGCGTTGAGCTTATCGTCGGAAGAGACAATACCGATATTGATTGCCGAAGCATTGCTGTCTACGGTGATCGCTTGTGGGGCGGTAGTGGTGGTATTGCCTGCCTGATCGCTGAGCGTGGCGATCATCTCATAGCTACCGTTGATCAACGCGGCCATATCCGCGGCTGGCACGCTGATGCTCCATTTGCCATCGGCACCTACGATGCCGGTATAGGTTTTGCCATTGAAGGAAACGCTGACCACCTGCCCAGCTTCGCTGACGGAAGCGGTGCCGGTGATGTTTTGCGCCGATTTTTGCTCGTCGACGGTGATCAAATCGTCGCCGGTAAATTTATCCAACGTCAGCACCGGTGGCACGGTATCTACCTGCAAGTGCTCCGTCACGGTAGTGCTGTTGCCTGCGGCGTCGGTAGCCGTCACGGTGAGGGTATTATCCCCTTGAGCCAACGCCTGCAGGTCTGCGGCAGGCAGTACCAGGCTCCACTTGCCATCCCCGCCAGTGACTGTCGTGTAGGTTTTACCATTCAGGGTAACGACAATGGTCTGGCCCGGATTGCTGGTGCCGCTCAGGGTCTGTGATGTTTGCGCCTCGGCGGCGTTGAGTACGTCGTCTCCGGCCAGTTTGTTGACGGTCAGCACCGGGGCGGTCAAATCGACGATGATGTTCTCATGCGCATTGGCGCTTTGGCCTGCTTTGTCGGTGACGGTGGCATTAAGCGTGATCGAGCCATTGGCCAGCGCGGCCAGATCGGCGGCAGGCAGTGAAAGCGACCAACTGCCATCGCCTTGAACCACGGCGCTATAGGTTTTGCCGTTCAAGGTGATGGTAACGGTTTGCCCCGCTTGAACATTTTGCGTATGGCCGCTCAGCGTTTGGGGGCTTTTCGCTTCGTTGGCGTTGATTACGTTATCGCCGGTCAGGGCGTTAATCGTGATCTGCGGGTTAGGATTAACTACGGTGGTATCAACCGAGATCTGATGATCGACCGTGGTTTGGTTGCCCACTTTATCGACGGAGGTCACGATTAACTCGTAGTTACCGTTTTTCAGCAAAGCCAGATCTGCCGCAGGCAGTTGCAGGCTCCATTTGCCGTCGCTACCCACCGTGGTGGTGTAGGTTTTACCGTTCAAGGTAATCGTAATGGTCAGCCCGGCTTCGCCGGTACCGCTCAGCGCCTGTGCCGCTTTTAACTCTGCACCGGTCAGGTGGTCATCGCCGGTCAGCTTGTTGACGGTCAAGACAGGCGGGGTGGTATCGACCAGTACGCTGATCGTTTTTTCGACGCTGATCCCATCCTGGTTAGTCAGTTTAACCGTCAGTTGATAATTGCCGTCTTTCAGGCCAGCAAGCGCGGCGGAGCTAAAGTCAAAGTTCCACTTGCCATCGGCCCCGACGGTAGTGGTGTAACTTTTGCCGTTGAGCGTCAGCGTGATGGTCACGCCCGCGGCAACGCCGGTGGTCAGGCCGCTCAGTAACTGGGCAATTTTAACTTCACTGGCGTTGAGAACGTTGTCCTGGCCCAGCTTCCCGACGGTCAGGGTCGGTTGTTCTGGCGGTACGGACGGTTCGTCATTGTTGTGATCGTTTTTCCCCGTCCCGGTAGCGATGGCGACGCCAGCCCCAAGCGCCAGGCCAGCCAGAATGGCGGCGATGGCACCGTTGGACAATTCATGATTGTTAATCAGCAGAGGCGAAACGTCAGACAGTGATTCAAACTGCGGTGTGATCAGCATTGGTTCGGCGGTAGCGGCGGTTGCCGGGAATATCGCGTGCTGGATGGCACCATTGCCATCATCAAACACCAATTCGCTGTGTTTGCCGTCGGCGTCCACCTCAAAGAAGCTCTGATAACGCACCGTTGTGCCATCTTTCATGTGTACGATCAGATCGTTACCTTGGCGTTCATAGCTGCTCACCAAAGCCTGAGTGCCGTGGATACGCACAATGCTGCTTTGCGTCAGGCTGACGGAACTGGTACCGGTTGCTACGTCAGCGATTCTTGCGCCGCCATGACGAGCAATAATATCAACAGCCCCAAGGGTAAAATTGGATTGTGCCATGTGGTTAACCTCTGAACGCCTAAGTTAATTTGCATAGCGCGCCAAAGCCGGTTGTGTGGCTTTTGTAGGCGCGCTGGAATGCCCGATGGGTGTACCCTCGAGCTAAATTTAACCTGGTGTTTAGATGACTAATTAGTACAAAGGTAACACTAAACTCATCCCTGAAAGGGTTTTAAGATTAATCTTCCTAACTTATCTGTGAGGTAAGGTATAAGCGAGCTTTGATAAAAATGCCATACGTAGTAATGATTATTGTGTGAATTTGCTATTGATAAACATTCTTATTTGTCAAGATGGGTAAGTACCCATGGATAATTGATGGTTTCTTAATTCAGCGGGGTATTTTAATTTTAAATTAGATAATTTGTATTTGATTCACCATTTAAATTAGCCGTTATTATGATATTACTTGATTGTAATCAATCGCTTATGTTTTTTATTCTAAAGGTTTTACTTATTTTATAAGTGGTGCTACCGGGTAGGGTAAATAAGATAATTACATTACAAAACTAACGGTTGTTACAGATTTTAATGGCATATCTTTGCAGGCTAATAAAGAGATGTTTTTTGAAAGTGTGAGGCTAATACTTTTTATTTATTAGTTATGCTACTGATTTCTCTATGCGTCATAAGAAAATCTTCATATTGTGAGGTGGGGAGGCATGGCGGACCATGCCTGGCCAATTTATAGCATGGTGTAGGCTTTTTTCAGCCCGGTGTCGTCTTCAGGGTCTGCACCTTGAGGCTGGGCTGGCTCTTCTTCCGGCAGCGGTTCCGCCAATGGAGCTTCTGCTAGCGGATCGGGAGCGGCCTCCGGCGCTGGCATCGTATCTTGAATGGTCTGCTCATCGAACGTCGGGTTTAATGCCGGGGAAAGCGGGGAGCTGGAGAGGCTGTCTGGCATGGCGATATGGGGCACTGGCGCATCCTGTACAAACTGCGACTCATCCTGTTTGACCGTTCTGCTGCAGGCCATAATCAACAGGCCACACAGCGCGAAAAACACGTACAGGATATTCCCACCCAAAGGCTGGATCAGCGCACCGACGGCCAGCGGCCCGATGCTGGCCCCCACGCCAAATGCCATGAGCAAACAGGCTGCCAGGGAGACGCGGCGCTCTGGCTCAATCATGTCGTTGGCCAGCGCCACCGCCAGCGGATACAGGGTGAACTGCAACATGCTGACCATGAAGCCGACGATCAGTAACACCGGGAAATCGATATGGGGCAATAGGGCCAGCGGTAAGGCGGCAATCACCAGCAGCAGTGCGTTAACCCGCATCAGCAGCGTGCGGTTGTAACGGTCTGACAGCCAGCTCAGCGGAAACTGCGCCACCAGCCCGGCAAAGATAGCAATGGCCATAAACAGACCGGTTTGCTGAGTGGTTAATGCCTGCTGGCTGGCATATACCGGTGCCAGCCCGTAGAAAGAGCCTACCACCATGCCGATCACCAGCGTGGTGGCCAACACTTTAGGGATAGCGTGCACAAAATAGCGCAGCTCCATCGGGGCGGGCGACATATGCCGGGCATTGGTGCGGGTTGTCAGGGCGATCGGCACCAGGCAGAGGGAAAAACACAGCGCGATGAGCAGCAGCGTGCTGATGCCAAGGTTGGCTTGCAGCATCAATACGATCTGCCCCAGCGACATACCAAGGTAGGAGGCCGCCATATAAAAGCCGAATACCATGCCGCGCTGATTGGATTCGGACTGATCGTTCAGCCAGCTCTCCAGCACCATGTACTGGCACATCATACACAGGCCGATAATCAGCCGCAGCACCACCCAAACCGGGATGTATTCCGTCAGGCCGTGGCCCAGCACCGCGGCGGTAATGATCCCGGCGCAGGAGACATAGGCGCGGATATGCCCTACGCGGGCAATCAGAAAGTGGCCGACCTTGCCGCCGATCACCAGGCCGATATAGTTGGCGGCGATAATGGCCCCGATCAGGGCGCCACTGACGTTGATGGAGGTTAACCGCAGGGAAATGTAGGTGGTCAGTAACCCTGAACCCAGCAGCATCAGCAGGGTGGTGGTATACAGCGGAAAGAATACACCTAACGTTTTTTTCACTCGGCCTTCCTGTTTTGGTCGAAGATTGAGGCAAACGGGTTTGCCGCAACAAGCTGGACGTATCCCCGATACTAGCAGTTAGTACAACGGCTTAAAACCGCAGCACTGCGAAGCGCATGGCATTTCGGCCGGTAAAATGCCGTAGAGGCTTGATAAATGCTACCATCAGGCGCATATACCTTGATTGATTCAAAGGAGAGTCCATGAGTGAGAAGCGGTTGCGTGAGCTCAGTATTGCCGTCGGACAAAGGCTAAAGGCCAATGGGCGTTGGATCAGCTGCGCAGAGTCCTGTACGGGCGGCGGTATTGCCAAGGCAATTACCGATATCGCCGGCAGCTCGGCCTATTTCGATCGCGGCTTTGTCACTTATAGCAACGCGGCAAAGCACGAACTGTTAGGGGTGGCGGAAGCAACCTTGCAGGCTCATGGCGCGGTCAGTGAGGAAGTGGTGCGCGAGATGGCGCAGGGCGCGATGCACGCGGCCAAAGCCGATCTGGCGTTGTCGGTCAGCGGTATTGCTGGCCCAGACGGTGGCAGTGTGGAAAAACCGGTGGGTACCGTCTGGTTTGGTTTTGCCGAACGTTCCGGCCGGGTGCTGGCGCGCAAAATGCAATTTACCGGCGATCGCGATGCGGTGCGCCTGCAGGCAACCCTTTTTGCGCTGCAAACGGCGCTTGATGAATTTTTGTAAAATTAGGCTTGATACTGTATGACCATACAGTATAATTAGCGACAATTTCCTGCACAACATACATTCAGCGGCAATGTGAGTCACACTGACATTGCGCAACGAAGGAGCAAAAATGGCTATTGATGAGAACAAGCAAAAGGCGTTAGCTGCAGCACTGGGCCAGATTGAGAAACAGTTCGGCAAAGGCTCCATCATGCGTCTGGGTGAAGACCGCTCCATGGACGTAGAAACGATCTCCACCGGCTCGCTGTCACTCGATATCGCACTGGGCGCAGGCGGCTTGCCAATGGGCCGTATCGTCGAGATTTATGGCCCGGAATCCTCCGGTAAAACCACCCTGACTCTGCAAGTTATTGCCGCCGCGCAGCGCGAAGGTAAAACCTGTGCGTTTATCGATGCCGAGCATGCGCTGGATCCTATCTACGCCAAGAAACTGGGCGTGGATATCGACAACCTGCTGTGTTCTCAGCCGGATACCGGTGAGCAGGCGCTGGAAATCTGTGATGCGCTGACCCGTTCCGGCGCGGTTGACGTCATCATCGTCGACTCCGTAGCGGCGCTGACGCCGAAAGCGGAAATCGAAGGCGAAATTGGTGACTCACATATGGGGCTGGCGGCACGTATGATGAGCCAGGCCATGCGTAAATTGGCCGGTAACCTGAAGAACGCCAACACCTTGCTGATCTTCATCAACCAGATCCGTATGAAAATTGGCGTGATGTTCGGTAACCCGGAAACCACCACCGGGGGGAACGCCCTGAAGTTCTACGCTTCTGTCCGTCTGGATATCCGCCGTATCGGTGCGATCAAAGAAGGTGATGAAGTGATCGGCAGCGAAACCCGCGTAAAAGTGGTGAAGAACAAAATCGCTGCGCCGTTCAAACAGGCAGAGTTCCAGATCCTGTATGGCGAAGGGATCAACAGCCGTGGCGAACTGGTCGATCTGGGTGTGAAACACAAGATGATCGAGAAGGCCGGTGCCTGGTACAGCTACAACGGTGAGAAGATCGGTCAGGGTAAGTCCAATGCCTGTAACTTCCTGAAAGAAAACCCGGCCATTGCTGCGGAACTGGATAAAAAACTGCGTGACCTGTTGCTGCACAGCAATGGTGAAGCGGCTGCTGCCAGTGCCGAGAAGGCCGATGACAACGAAGCAGAAACCAGCGAAGAGTTTTAATCTTTGCCGGTGGGTATACGCCCCTTAGGGCGTATACCGATCACCAAGGCTTGCAGATATGAATGATGTAGGTTCCCCATCTGCTGGTAATCAGCAAAATACGTTGATTAGCCGTGCGATGCGGCTATTGTCCCAACGCGATCATAGTGAAGCCGAACTGCGCCGCAAACTTGCGGCGCCGCCATTTATGGCGAACGCCAGATTCGCTAGCAAATCCCCTGCAGCCCCCCCCGAAGAACCCGTCGATCCCGCCATCATTGAACAGGTGATTAGCTATTGCTACCAGCATAACTGGCTGGACGATCGGCGTTTCGCCAATAGCTTTATCGCCAGCCGCAGCCGCAAGGGATATGGCGCGCAACGCATTCGCTCAGAACTGATGCAAAAGGGTGTGGATAAAGAGATGGTGCAGGACGCCCTGGCAGAATGCGAAATCGACTGGTGTGAGCAAGCCAGGGAGATCGCGCTGCGCAAATTTGGCGATCCGTTACCGGTAGAATGGAAAGAAAAAGCCAAGGTGTTGCGCTATCTGCTCTATCGCGGCTTCTTCCAGGAAGAAATTCAGTCGATTTACCGTGATTTTGCGCAATGAATGCACACGGCGTTTTACTTCCCCCCGAAGAAAATTTATCTTATCCCCACATTTAGTTCGTGAGCCAGAGGATATCGTCAGGATGTCGAGCCTCTTTCACGCATCGTTATTCTAGTCTTTCCGGGAAAATTATGAGCAAGAGCACCGCTGAGATCCGTCAAGCGTTTCTCGATTTCTTTCATAGTAAAGGCCACCAGGTTGTAGCAAGCAGCTCCCTGGTACCTAACAATGATCCGACATTGCTGTTTACCAATGCCGGCATGAACCAATTTAAAGACGTTTTCCTGGGGCTGGACAAGCGCGCCTACTCGCGTGCCACCACTTCACAGCGTTGCGTGCGTGCCGGTGGCAAGCACAACGATCTGGAAAACGTCGGCTATACCGCCCGTCACCATACTTTCTTTGAAATGTTGGGCAACTTCAGCTTCGGTGACTATTTCAAGCACGATGCCATCAGCTACGCGTGGGAACTACTGACCGGTGAAAACTGGTTCAACCTGCCGAAAGAAAAGCTGTGGGTCACCGTTTATGAGACCGATGACGAAGCCTTCGACATCTGGCAGCAGCAGATTGGCGTGCCTGCGGAACGTATCATCCGCATCGGCGATAACAAAGGCGCGGCCTTTGCTTCCGATAACTTCTGGCAGATGGGTGACACCGGCCCATGCGGCCCGTGCACCGAGATCTTCTTCGATCACGGCGACCATATCTGGGGTGGCCCTCCGGGTAGCCCGGAAGAAGATGGCGACCGCTATATCGAGATCTGGAACATCGTGTTTATGCAGTTCAACCGTCAGTCGGATGGCACCATGCTGCCGCTACCGAAGCCTTCGGTGGATACCGGCATGGGCCTCGAGCGTATAGCGGCGGTGCTGCAACATGTCAATTCCAACTACGAAATCGATCTGTTCACCACCCTGATTGCCGCCGTCGCCAAACTGACTGGCGCAACCGATATGGGTAACAAGTCGCTGCGCGTGATTGCGGACCATATCCGTTCTTGTGCCTTCCTGATCGCCGATGGCGTGATCCCGTCGAATGAAAACCGTGGCTACGTGCTGCGCCGTATCATTCGCCGCGCGATCCGTCATGGCAATATGTTGGGCGCGAAGGATACCTTCTTCTACAAGCTGGTTGCTCCGTTGATCGAAGTGATGGGCCCGGCTGCCGACGAACTGAAGCGCCAGCAGGCCCAGGTTGAGCAGGTACTGAAATCCGAAGAAGAACAGTTTGCCCGTACGCTGGAGCGCGGTTTGGCGCTGCTGGATGACGAACTGGCCAAGCTGCAGGGCGATACCCTGGATGGCGAAACGGCATTCCGTTTGTATGATACCTACGGTTTCCCGGTGGATCTGACCGCCGACGTCTGCCGTGAGCGTGGTCTTAAGGTTGATGAACAAGGTTTTGAGCAGGCCATGGAGGCTCAACGCCGCCGTGCGCGTGAGTCCAGCGGTTTTGGCGCGGACTACAACAGCCTGATCCGTGTTGACGGCGCAAGCCAGTTCAATGGTTACGATCGCGAAGAGCAACAGGCGAAAGTGACAGCTTTGTTCCGTGATGGTCAGCCGGTGGATGAGATCCATGCGGGTGAAGAGGCCGTGGTGGTGCTGGACGAAACGCCATTCTATGGCGAATCGGGTGGCCAGGTCGGCGATAAAGGCGTGCTTAAAGCGGCCGGCATCGAGTTCGTGGTGAGTGATGCGCAGAAATATGGCCAGGCTATCGGTCACCTGGGCAAGCTGGCAAGCGGCTCGCTGAAGCTGAATGACCGCGTTGATGCGGTGATCGACAGCGAACGCCGTAACCGTATCCGCCTGAACCACTCCGCCACTCACCTGTTGCATGCGGCATTGCGCCAGATCCTGGGTGAGCACGTAGCGCAAAAAGGCTCGTTGGTTAACGACAAGTACCTGCGTTTTGACTTCTCGCACTCCGAAGCGATGAAGCCAGAACAAATCCGCGCGGTAGAAGATTTGGTTAACCAGCAGATCCGTCGTAACCTGTCGGTGCAGACCGAAGTGATGGCGCTGGATGATGCCAAAGAGAAGGGCGCGATGGCACTGTTTGGCGAGAAGTATGATGACCACGTGCGTGTGCTGACGATGGGCGATTTCTCTACCGAGCTGTGTGGCGGCACGCATGCCAACCGTACCGGTGACATCGGCCTGTTCCGCATCCAGAGTGAGTCTGGTACCGCAGCCGGTATCCGTCGTATTGAAGCTGTGACGGGTGAAGGGGCGATAGCGACCTTGCATCAACAGAGTGACTTGTTACAGGATGTTGCTCACCTGGTGAAGGGTGACAGCAATAACCTGAGTGATAAGGTGCGTGCGGTGCTCGATCGCACTCGCGCGCTGGAAAAAGAGCTGCAACAGCTGAAAGATCAGCAAGCTGCTCAGGAAAGTGCTTCACTGTCGAGTCAAGCCAAGCTGGTCAATGGGGTGAAGCTGCTGGTCAGCCAGCTGGATAACGTTGAGCCGAAGATCATGCGTACCATGGTTGACGATCTTAAAAATCAACTGGGTTCTGCGATCATCGTGTTGGCCACGGTGGAAGAAGGCAAAGTCAGCCTGATTGCGGGTGTTACCAAAGATCTGACCGACCGGGTTAAGGCCGGCGAGCTGATCGGCAACATCGCACAGCAGGTTGGCGGCAAGGGCGGTGGACGCCCTGATATGGCAATGGCTGGGGGCAGTGATGCCAACGCCTTGCCTGCGGCATTAAACAGCGTAGAGGCCTGGGTGGCCGCGAAACTGTGAATATAAATAAATAGGCGCGTTACTGACGCCGTAAGCCACTGTGGCTTATGGCGTTTTTAGACTGTGCTAACACAATGTAGTGACAATTGCGGGAACAAAGTTTTCCAGGTCGGCTAAACTTATTCTTAATCTGGAGTGACACCAAGTCTGCTTACATTTATTGTGGGTTCTTGACTTACGTTTTCACTGCATATAATGGATAATGGCGGGGAAACTGAGAGACCCGACTCTTTTAATCTTTCAAGGAGCAAAGAATGTTAATTCTGACTCGTCGAGTTGGTGAAACCCTCATGATTGGCGATGAGGTTACGGTCACAGTGCTAGGGGTTAAAGGCAACCAAGTTCGTATTGGTGTGAATGCCCCCAAAGAGGTGTCTGTTCACCGCGAAGAAATCTACCAGCGCATCCAGGCCGAGAAGTCTCAACAGACGACTTACTGATTTCTAAGTAGCGTCTCGTTCTATAACGAGACGCTTCTTGCTTTTCTTGACCCGCTTTCCCCTTCTTTTCACACTTGCTGTTATCTCCCCCCACTTTTTTGCCAATAATCTTTCTCCTGCGATCAGACTCTTATCCGCGGTAGCACGGCATTTTCTTGTTGATAAAGCACTCTTTTTGCCGCGAAATCACTCATGTTGCCTGTGATTTGTGCAAACGCGCGAGAGTTGGGAAAAATTGTTTGACTTATAAACCCACGAAAGTAATATGTGCGCCACGCAGTGCCGATGAGCTTCTCTAAAGCAAGTTAGGCACGATTCGCAAGAAGCGTACTGGTGAGGTGGCCGAGAGGCTGAAGGCGCTCCCCTGCTAAGGGAGTATGCGGTCAAAAGCTGCATCCGGGGTTCGAATCCCCGCCTCACCGCCATTTGCATCCATAGCTCAGCTGGATAGAGTACTCGGCTACGAACCGAGCGGTCGGAGGTTCGAATCCTCCTGGATGCACCATATTACTAAGTGTTTGTCTGAGAGTGTTCAGCTCACAGATGAATGCGAGCTGAAAGGTAGCACAAAGGGGGATAACGTTGCTTTAGCAACGGCCCTGCGGGCGAAGCGGTTACGCTGAGTAATCCTCCTGGATGCACCATATTTTGCAGTATGGTGGGGTAGTAACGACATACCATACGGTATCAAAAAAGAATTCCTGTGCATCCATAGCTCAGCTGGATAGAGTACTCGGCTACGAACCGAGCGGTCGGAGGTTCGAATCCTCCTGGATGCACCATTCTTCAGTGACGTTTCACGGAACGAAACAAATTCGCTAAAAAAATTAGATTGCATCCATAGCTCAGCTGGATAGAGTACTCGGCTACGAACCGAGCGGTCGGAGGTTCGAATCCTCCTGGATGCACCATATTATAATGTGCCTATCGCGAACGCTAACTCGTAGATAGATACAATATGGAAGGTAGCACTAGGGAGGATAACGTTGCACTGCAACGGCCCAACGGGTGAAGCGCTTGCGCTGAATAATCCTCCTGGATGCACCATCTATAGAAAAACCCGCTTCGGCGGGTTTTTCGCTTTCTGATATCCTGCTTCTGTCTTCTTAATCCTTCTATCGACACCGCATTTTCCGTCATGCTCTGGCAGCGACAACCTTTCGGCTTTACGCTAAAGTAGCTTTCTTTGCTCAATGGTCATGGAGTCACGATGTACGATCGCTATCAGGGGCTGATCTTCGACATGGACGGTACCATTCTGGACACCGAGCCAACGCACCTCAAGGCGTGGCACGAGGTGTTGGCACGTTACGGAATGAAGTTTGATGCGGCCGCCATGACAGGGCTGAACGGTTCACCTACCTGGCGCATTGCTCAGGCGGTGATTGCCGCACATCAGGCCGATCTCGATCCTCATCAGCTGGCCGCCGAGAAAACCCGCGCGGTAGAAAGCATGCTATTAGACACGGTGCGCCCCTTACCGCTGATTGAGGTGGTGAAGTCTTATCATGGCCGTCGTCCCATGGCGGTAGGGACGGGCAGTGAGCACCGGATGGCGGAGATGTTGCTGCGTCATTTAGGGCTGTTCGACTGCTTTGATGCCATCGTCGGGGCTGATGATGTTCAACGCCACAAGCCGGAGCCGGAGACTTTCCTGCGCTGTGCGGAGTTGATCGGTGTGCCTCCAGAGCACTGCGTGGTGTTTGAAGATGCCGATTTCGGCATTCAGGCCGCCAGAAGCGCCAATATGGCCGTGGTGGACGTTCGCACGTTGTGAGTAGTACGCTGGCGGTCATGTCGCTGTTTGGCAGCAGCTTCCTTAGTGCGACGCTGTTGCCTGGCAATTCAGAGATCGTGTTGGTTGCGTTGTTGACCAACAGCAGCGCTTCACCAGGTTTACTGGTGCTGGCTGCAACGTTGGGAAATACCCTGGGTGGGTTGACCAACGTCATTATCGGGCGCCTGTTACCGGCGTTGAAACCACAACGCGGGCTGGAAACGGCTCTTGGTTGGTTACAACGCTTTGGCCCGGCTGCGCTGTTGCTCAGTTGGGTGCCGGTTGTGGGCGATTTATTGTGCGTGTTGGCAGGCTGGCTGCGCATGCCATGGGGCTTTGTCACGCTGTTTCTGTGTATCGGAAAAGCGTTGCGTTACATCATCTTGACGATGATCACGCTGCAGGGTATCGCCTGGTGGCATTAACCAAGTGAATATAACTCAATATTCTCTAGGGAGCAGATTCAGTATGCTTACAGCTATCGTTTTTAGAAGCGGGAGGTCAATTTGATCCCGGACGTATCACAGGCGCTTTCTTGGTTGGAAGCCCACCCTCATGCATTAAAAGGGATCCGGCGCGGTATTGAGCGTGAAACACTGCGGGTAACCGCAGACGGCACGCTTGCCAGCACGGGTCATCCAGAACAACTGGGGGCGGCATTAACGCACCATTGGATCACTACGGACTTTGCCGAGGCGCTGTTAGAATTTATTACACCGGTTGATGATGACCTCGATCACTTGCTGACGTTCCTGCGCGATATCCATCGTCACGTGGCGCGCAATCTGGGTGATGAGCGCATGTGGCCGCTGAGCATGCCGTGCTTTATCAACGCCGAGCAGGATATCGAACTGGCGCAATTTGGCACCTCCAACGTTGGCCGGATGAAAACGCTGTACCGGGAAGGGTTGAAGAACCGCTACGGCGCGTTGATGCAAACCATTTCCGGTGTGCACTACAACTTCTCCCTGCCGCTGGAGTTTTGGCAGGCGTGGGCCGGTGTTGAGGATGAAGAGAGTGGTAAAGAGCAGATCTCTGCGGGATATTTCCGCCTGATCCGCAATTACTACCGCTTTGGTTGGGTGATCCCGTATCTGTTCGGGGCATCGCCAGCCATCTGTTCCTCGTTCCTCAAAGGTCGTGAAACCGATTTGCCGTTTGAGCGTAATGAACGGGGCATGTGCTATTTGCCTTATGCCACCTCGCTGCGCCTGAGCGATCTGGGCTATACCAATAAGTCGCAGAGCAATCTGGGCATTACCTTTAACGATCTGCAAACCTATGTGCAAGGTCTGAAACGCGCTATTGCGACGCCTTCAGAAGACTATGCCAAGCTGGGAGTGAAAGAGGGCGATCGCTATCTGCAACTGAACAGCAACGTGTTGCAGATCGAAAACGAACTCTATGCCCCAATCCGGCCAAAACGCGTCACCCACAGCGGTGAGACACCGTCAGATGCGCTGTTACGCGGCGGTATCGAATATATTGAGGTGCGCTCGCTGGACATCAACCCATTCTCGCCAATCGGTGTGGATGCGGTGCAGGCGCGTTTCCTGGATCTGTTCCTGGTGTGGTGCGTATTGGCGGATGCGCCAGAAATGAGCAGCGATGAGTTGCTGTGCACCCGTAAAAACTGGAACAGGGTGATCCTGGAAGGGCGTAAACCAGGCCAGACCATTGGCATCGGCTGTAACGATACCCGTGAACCGTTGGATAAGGTTGGCAAGGCGTTGTTTGACGATCTGAAGCGCGTGGCTGAAGTGTTGGATAGCGAAGCGGGCGATCGACAATATCAGCAGGTGTGTGAACAACTGGTGGCGGCGTTTGACGATCCGGAGCTGACGTTCTCGGCCCGTATCCTCAAGAAAATGAAAGCGCAGGGCACCGGGAACGTTGGCCTGGAACTGGCGGAAAAATATCGCAAAATGCTGATAGAGGAGCCGTTGGAACTGCTGACCGAAGAGCAACTCGCTCAGGAGCAGCAAGCCTCGTGGCAACGCCAGCGCGACATAGAAGCCAGTGATACGCTAAGCTTTGAACAGTTCCTGAAGGAAAACGGCGGGGGCTGAAAAAGAAAAAGGCCACATCACTGTGGCCAAATACACATCTCTGAAAACAGTGATGATGATAACAAATGCGCGTCTTTCATAGATTAAGACCCGCAGGGTTGGAAAAGGTTTCATCGGTACGAAAAAAGTTTCGAAATAAATTCATTTTACCAAGAGGTGATGACATGCCACTGCTGGATAGCTTTACCGTAGATCATACTCGCATGGCGGCTCCGGCTGTCCGCGTTGCTAAAACCATGCAAACTCCTCATGGGGATACCATCACCGTATTCGATCTGCGCTTCTGTCGCCCGAATCTGGAAGTGATGCCAGAGCGTGGGATCCATACCTTGGAACATCTGTTCGCTGGCTTCATGCGCGACCATCTGAACGGTAACGGCGTGGAGATCATCGATATCTCGCCAATGGGCTGCCGTACCGGCTTTTATATGAGCCTGATTGGCGTACCGGAAGAGCAGCGCGTGGCCGATGCCTGGCAAGCCGCGATGGCCGACGTCTTGAAGGTGACTGATCAGCGCAAGATCCCTGAACTCAATGAGTTCCAGTGTGGTACCTACCATATGCACTCGCTGGAAGAAGCGCAGGAAATCGCCAAGCATATTCTCGAGCACGGCGTGGTTGTGAACCATAACGAAGAGTTGGCATTGCCGAAAGATAAGCTGCAAGAACTGCACATCTAGGCCCTCACCCCAACCCTCTCCCATAGGGAGAGGGAGCTGATAGTCCCTGCTCTTTTGGAAGTAAAGAGGTTATCTCAACAAATCACTCGCCCCTTCAACCTTCGGTGTTCATGAACAATCACCATACTTTCAGCCTAACTCGATTACCCTTTCATTCACCGGTGCTTAGGGAGAATCACCATACTTTCAGCAAACTCGATTACCCTTTCATTCACCGGTGCTTAGGGAGAATCACCATACTTTCAGCCTAACTCGATCGGTTCCCTCTCCCTGTGGGAGAGGGTTAGGGTGAGGGGACTAGTGGTTCTGTACGCTGGCCTGTAAGGATTTAATCGGCGTGACGCGCACCTGCTTGATCATATTGTCCTGCACGTCGAGGATATCGATATCATAGTGGCTGATGCGCACCCTGGTCCCGATGCTGGGGATCTCCTCCAGCTCTTCAAGCAGCATGCCGTTGATGGTTCTGGCCTCGGTAGCTGGTAGCGTCCAGTTGAAGGCCTTGTTCAGCTCACGCACGTTGGCACTGCCGTCGATCAATACCGAGCCATCGCTCTGTGGATTCACTTCCTCCGCCAGCGTAGGTGACATTGAGGTGGTGAAGTCGCCGACGATTTCTTCGAGAATATCCTCAACCGTCACCAGCCCCTGGATATCACCATATTCATCGACCACGATGCCGACCTTCTCTTTGTTGCGCTGGAATTTCACCAGTTGCACATTGAGTGGCGTGCCCTCTGGCACGTAGTAGATCTCATCGGCTGCCCGTAGCAGGTTCTCTTTGTTGAATTCTTTTTTCTCGGTCATCAGCCGGTAGGCTTCGCGTACGCGCAGCATGCTGATGGAGTCGTCCAATGAATCGCGGTACAACACGATGCGCCGTGTGGGGAGTGTGTCAGCTGGCGCATGATCGATTTCCAGTCGTCGTTGATATCAATCCCGACGATCTCATTGCGCGGCACCATGATGTCTTCCACCGTCACCTTCTCCAGATCCAGCACAGAAATCAGCATGTCCTGATTACGGCGCGAAATCTTCGACTGGGACTCGTTCACGATGGTGCGCAACTCCTCTTTACTCAACGCGCCGCTGATACGTACGTTGGTGCGGATGCCGAAAATCCGCAGCACCAGGGTGGTAATGCCATTGAGCAGCCACACCAGTGGGAACATGACTTTTTGCAGCGGGGCCAGCAGGAAGCTGCTAGGGAAGGCAATTCGTTCAGGATAGAGGGCGGCAAAGGTTTTGGGTAACACTTCGGCGAACAGCAGTACGACAAAGGTCAGCACCCCGGTGGCGATTGCCACGCCAATATCGCCATACAGGCGCATCCCGACGATGGTTCCCAGCGCAGAGGCCAGGATATTGACCAGGTTGTTGCCAATCAGCACCAGGCCAATCAGGCGGTCAGGCTTTTGCAGCAGCTTCTCTACCCGGCGTGCGGCACGGTTGCCCTGTTTGGACAGGTGGCGCAGACGATAGCGGTTGAGCGTCATCATGCCGGTTTCGGATGCTGAAAAATAAGCGGAGACCGCGACCATAATCACCAAAATGAAAATGAGGGTCTCTGTCGAAACGTGCTCCAACGCGGTATTCCTTATGTTGGGTGAGAAGGGTGCCTAGGCGGGGCGATGGAGCGCCAGGCCAGACTTAGCGCACCATCATCAGCTCCTGGAGCAGGCGGCTCCCGAAGTAGGCCATGGTAAGCAGAAAAGAACCGGCAAAGCTGAACCAGACCACGCGGCGGCCACGCCAGCCTTCGTGATAATGGCCCCACAGCAGCACGATATAGACAAACCACGCCATGATGGACAGCACGGCCTTGTGTACGTTCTCTTTGCTAAACAGGTTGTCCATATACAGCAGGCCGGTACACAGCGTCAGCGTCAGCAGCACCACACCGATCTGGGTGATATGAAACATCTTACGCTCAATACTCATCAGCGGCGGCATATCGGCACTGAAACTGAGTTTTTTATGTTTCAGCAGGTAATCAAGCCAGGCGAGTTGCAGGGCGTACAGCGTGGCGATAATCAGGGTGGAGTAGGAGAACAGCGCCAGGCCGATATGCACCATCAGCTCCGGGCTGGCTTCCAGATGGGTGATAAACTCCCCAGGCAGAAAGCTGGCAAACGCCAGGTTGATCATGGCAAAGCTGTAGACGATCGGCAGCAGGAACCAGCCGCGATCGCGGGAGGCGACGTAGGTCATCACCGAACAGATAATCAGGCCAACGATGGAACCGATGTTCAGCAGGCTGAGATTTTGCCCGGCGCTGACGTCAAAAATGCGCTGCTGGAGGGCAATGGCATGGCAAACCAGCGCCACTACGGCCGAGACCAGTGCCAGCCGACGGTATGCGCTATTCTTCCGCAACAAACTGGGAATGATCAGTCCAAGGCTGAGCAGGTAGGCCATCAAAGCCACAAGAGAGAATACTGGCATAGCGTTATTTAGCATCGGCATGGTTAATTGGAATGCCAGTATAACGTTGAGCGGCCCCTACTCCAACCAATCTCCAACGCTGAGGCAGAGATCGTTGTAGCAACGTGTTATAATCGCCGCAATTGTGTCGCCACTGCGGCCTGACTCTTACGTTGAGCATGAGACGATGTTTGAAAATTTAACCGATCGATTGTCGCGCACCCTGCGCAATATCAGCGGCCGCGGGCGGCTGACCGAAGAGAACATTAAAGAAACCCTGCGTGAAGTGCGTATGGCATTGCTGGAAGCGGACGTTGCGCTGCCGGTAGTGCGTGACTTCATCAACCGTGTAAAAGAGAGCGCGGTTGGGCATGAAGTTAATAAAAGCCTGACGCCGGGCCAGGAATTCGTCAAAATCGTCAAGAGCGAGCTGATTGCCGCGATGGGCGAAGTAAACACCGAGCTGAACCTGGCGGCGCAGCCACCGGCGGTGGTGCTGATGGCCGGCCTGCAAGGTGCGGGTAAAACCACCAGCGTGGCCAAGCTCGGCAAATTCCTGAAAGAAAAGCAGAAGAAAAAAGTCTTGGTGGTTTCTGCCGACGTGTATCGCCCTGCGGCGATCCGGCAGTTGGAAACCCTGGCGGAAGGCGTCGGCATCGACTTCTTCCCGTCAGACGTTAAAGAAAAACCGATCGACATCGTTAACCGTGCGCTGCAACAGGCCAAGCTGAAGTTCTACGACGTACTCATCGTCGATACCGCGGGCCGCTTGCACGTAGATGAAGCGATGATGGACGAAATCAAACAGGTACATGCGGCGATCAAGCCGGTGGAAACCCTGTTTGTGGTCGACGCCATGACCGGCCAGGATGCGGCCAACACCGCCAAGGCCTTTAACGAAGCGCTGCCGTTGACCGGCGTAGTGCTGACCAAGGTCGATGGTGATGCGCGCGGCGGTGCGGCGTTGTCTATTCGCCACATTACCGGCAAGCCGATCAAATTCCTCGGCGTGGGCGAGAAAACCGACGCGCTGGAGCCATTCCATCCAGATCGCGTGGCCTCACGTATTCTCGGCATGGGCGACGTGCTGTCGCTGATCGAAGATATCGAAAGCAAGGTTGACCGCGCACAGGCGGAAAAACTGGCTAGCAAGCTGAAGAAGGGCGACGGTTTCGATCTGACCGACTTCCTCGACCAGCTTAAGCAGATGCGTAATATGGGCGGCATGGCCAGCATGCTGAGCAAACTGCCGGGCGCTGGCCAACTGCCAGACAACGTCAAATCGCAGATGGATGACAAAGTGCTGGTACGCATGGAGGCGATCATTAACTCAATGACGCTGAAAGAGCGTGCCAAGCCGGAAATTATCAAGGGTTCACGCAAACGTCGTATTGCGATGGGCTCCGGCATGCAGGTGCAGGATGTTAATCGGTTGTTAAAACAATTCGACGATATGCAGCGCATGATGAAAAAGATGAAAAAAGGCGGAATGGCGAAGATGATGCGTGGCATGAAAGGTATGATGCCGCCGGGCTTCCCAGGCCGTTAAAACCACGCCGCAGCAAGGCTGTGGCGGGTTTGCCGATTTACCGATCACGGTAAAACCTGTCCGAGAGCGTGATGGTGCAAAAACGAATTACCGGCAATCTACGCTTTAGATTGCTTTTTGCGCCAAAATGAGTAAAATTTTCGGGCTTTTTATATTGCAACCGGGCCCCGTCCCTCAATGGGGCCCGGCTGTTTTATTAACTAAAGAGGATGTTATGGTAACAATTCGTTTGGCACGTGGCGGCGCTAAAAAGCGTCCGTTCTATCAAGTAGTAGTGACCGACAGCCGCAATGCTCGTGATGGTCGTTTCATCGAGCGTGTAGGTTTCTTCAACCCAATCGCATCTGGTCAGGCTGAAGCACTGCGTCTGGACCTGGATCGCATTGAGCACTGGGTTGGTCTGGGTGCTACCGTTTCTGATCGCGTTCACGCGCTGATCAAAGACGCTAAGAAAGCAGCTTAATCTGTCGCGGTGGTGGCAATGAGCAAGCAACTCAAACCGGTAGCACCTAAGCAGCCGATTGTACTCGGTAAGATGGGGTCTACTTACGGCATCCGTGGTTGGCTCAGAGTGTTTTCATCCACCGAGAACGCCGAAAGCATATTTGACTATCAGCCCTGGTTAATCCAGCGCTCTGGTCAGTGGCAGTTTGTCGAGTTGGAAGACTGGAAACGCCACAGTCAGGATCTGATCATCAAGGTCAAAGGCATTGACGATCGGGATGCAGCGAATTTACTGACCAATTGCGAAATTGTCGTAGATTCCGAGCAGTTGCCTCCGCTGGAAGGCGATGATTACTACTGGAAAGACCTTATGGGCTGCCAGGTAGTCACCACTTCCGGATACGAACTGGGTAAAGTCATCGATATGATGGAAACCGGTTCTAACGACGTCATGGTCGTGCGGGCAAACCTGAAAGATGCATTCGGTATGAAGGAGCGGTTGGTCCCGTTTCTTCATGGGCAGGTTATCAAGAAAGTCGATCTCGCCGCCAAGATTATCGAGGCTGAGTGGGATCCTGGTTTTTGACCTCCGGATTTAATGGTCGAAGCAAGTGGAATAACAAAATGGGGATTGGCTGGTGTTCATTGGTATCGTAAGCCTGTTTCCTGAGATGTTTCGCGCAATCACCGATTACGGGGTAACTAGCCGGGCAGTAAAAAATGGCCTGCTGAGCGTGCAGTGTTGGAGTCCGCGTGACTTCACCTACGACCGGCATCGTACCGTGGACGATCGCCCTTACGGCGGCGGCCCGGGAATGCTGATGATGGTGCAACCCTTGCGGGAAGCTATTCATGCAGCAAAAGCAGCGGCAGGCGAGGGAGCAAAGGTGATTTATCTGTCACCTCAGGGGCGCAAGCTGGATCAAACCGGTGTGCGCGAACTGGCGGCTAACCAGAAGATGATTCTGGTGTGTGGCCGTTACGAAGGGATAGACGAGCGCGTGATCCAAACCGAAATTGACGAAGAATGGTCAATCGGCGATTACGTTCTCAGCGGCGGTGAACTACCGGCAATGACCCTGATCGATTCGGTCGCCCGCTTTATACCGGGTGTTCTGGGCCATCAGGCTTCGGCAGAAGAAGATTCTTTCGCTGAGGGATTGCTGGACTGCCCGCACTATACCCGCCCGGAGGTGTTAGAAGGGATGGAGGTTCCGCCAGTTCTGCTGTCGGGCAACCATGCCGAGATACGTCGCTGGCGCTTAAAGCAGTCGCTGGGCCGTACCTGGCTTAGAAGACCTGAACTTCTAGAAAGCCTAGCTCTGACTGACGAGCAAGAGGTGTTGCTGGCCGAGTTCCAACGGGAACATCGAGCTAAGTAACAGGACTATGAAGGGAACGTCTGAGCGTTGTCTCGACGAGACCGATATATCAGTTTACCTAGGGTAAGAGACATATTATGAGCAACATTATTAAGCAAATTGAACAAGAGCAGATGAAGCAAGACGTACCTGCATTCCGTCCGGGTGATTCCGTGGAAGTGAAGGTATGGGTCGTTGAAGGTACCAAAAAACGTCTGCAGGCATTCGAGGGCGTGGTTATCGCTATTCGTAACCGCGGTCTGCACTCTGCATTCACTGTTCGTAAGATTTCCAACGGCGAAGGTGTTGAGCGTGTATTCCAGACTCACTCCCCAGTAATCGACAGCATTACTGTTAAACGTCGTGGTGCCGTTCGTCAAGCCAAACTGTACTACCTGCGTGAACGTACTGGTAAGTCTGCTCGTATCAAAGAGCGTCTGAACCGCGTTAACTAACGCTGCATCCAAAAGTTAATAGTTATAAGGGGATTACCGTCATGGTAATCCCCTTTTTTCATTACATCGCAGCGGCGCGTTGTTTGCTTTCTTGCGGGTGCGGCTGCGCCGGAATGATGTCGCCGGGTGAAACGATGACCCGGGCCACGGATTCATGGGTGGCAAAGGTACAGCTGCAGTTAATGTTACGGCATTGATGATAGCGTTCTTTGGTCGACTCGCTCAGATAGCGGCTGGAGCGAGTGTGTGCCACGCTACCGCACAGTGGACAATGCATCATAGAGACCCCCTCTTGATAAAACGGTGAAAAACTATTCGTCAGCAATGCTCGAAAAGTTACTGAGCGAGCTGTTCTTTCCCTGGGAAACTGGTGGTATTCGGCGTACTGAGCCCTTTTAGGCACAGCTCACGTTCGGCGGCCCGGCGGCGTTCCAGCCCGCGGTTTTTGACGCCATTGACATAAATCCAGCGCGGTAACTGATCGCAAGCCTGCTGCCATTGGCCATGGTTAAGGAAATAAACCAGGGTAGAGCGACAGGCGGCTCCCGTACCAACGTTAAAGGCAAACGCCATGACGGCATCATAAGTGGCCTGGGGCATCTGCTGTGGCAGACAGGCCGCCATGCGGCTCTCTACCCGACGGATATCTTCCAGCAGGTTTTCCGCCGCCTGCACTGGCGTGATGGACTTACCTGGAATAACGCCGGCCGTATGGCCGACACCTTGCGTCCAAACTCCTGCTGCGCATTGATACGGGGTTAACTGGCACCCCTCAAAATCGGCAATCAGGTACAGCCCTTGTTCGGACGTTTTAATTTGATTGGCCTGCGGCAGCAGCATGGCGATCGCAAGAATGGCCAGGGCACTGCAACGCTTAACGATTGAGTTCATCAAAAAGTCTCCGTGCTGCCGCATCGCGTTCGATGCTTTTGAGGATCTCCAGACTCTTGCGTCTGTAGTACCAATTAACCAGGAAGGTGCCGATCCCGACGGCCGCGCCGATCAGAAACGCAACATCCTGCGGCGAAAGCTTGCCAAGCCAGGCGAGAAACAGCGCCGCGGAGTAGGTAATGAATGAAGTTAATCTCTCCATCCTATTAACCCCGCATCTGCTTTCGCAGCGGGTTGTTTTGTAGGATAACGCGACTGTCGGCCACGAGAAGCGGGTCGATACTGGCCTCATTTGCCGGGTTTATCATGGTTTTTACCTTAGTAATAATTACTGTATATACATACAGTATTAATCAAAATGCTAAAGTCGTCAAGCGGGGATAGGACTATTTTTAGCAAAATGGTCAATCTGAGGATGGGCATAAAAAAAGCCCATTAATTATGGGCTTAGAGAAGGACTGCGCGGAGCGGTAAGACGAGATTACAAACCGTACACCAGCGTTACTGACGTCGTGGTATCGGTATTTTTCGGTGCTGAGGCCGGTGGTTTGGTGTTGTAGACCACCGTGTAGGCCAGACGTAGGGCGAAGTCGTTATTGATGGCGACGTTTAACGCGGTTTCGGAGTTAACGGTGGTTTCGTCGTTCGCCAAAGCGGATAGACCTTCGGATAGGCGGGCCGTGTCTGTCAGCCTGTAGGAATAGTTGGCTGCGCCATAGGCCAGGGCGCGGGTGGTGCGGCCACCGCCGTGGTATTCATCATGGCGAACACCTGGGCCGAATTCGACACGCAGGTCCTGGCGTGGATCGCTAAAGATCTGGCGCCCGTAACCCCCGGTCAGCGTAGAACGTGAATCGTAACCGTTGTAACGATCGTTCAACCAGCCAACCTGGCCAAACATATAATTACGAGCTGTCAGATTATAACGGGTACGGCCACCGGCCTGGTATTTCTCCGAGGAGCGTACGTTGGAGGAGGTGGTGTTGTTCGCCGAACCCCACAGGCTGTAAGCCGTATCGCTGTTAAACCAGGTCATGGTGGTGTTGGCCAGCAGGGTCGAGTTCTGTGTGTTGCCCGACTGGGCGTTATAACCAGCCTGAACGTTACCATCGAACGGCTTCTTGGCGGTGGCCGGATCGTCCATCGCGGTGAAGAGGGTATTGTCGGCGAATACGGAAACACTGGTGAAGGCGGTCAAGCAGCTAAAGAACAGCGGAATGGCGCGACAAGCGCGTAAAGAGTGCATTTTGGATCCAGTAGTTAAGTGTGATTATAAGTGATAGCGGTCACATTATATCGATTCGCCGAGGGGACAAAAATAGGCCTGGTTAGCTTATGTTTTTAGTTTAAACAGGGGACTTATGCACTTTTCGTCTAGTGATACCGTTGGCTTTTTGCGGCGGTATTAGCAGCGGCAACGGGGATCGCCCGTTGCCGGCAGAAACGCGATTAAAGGAAGGTCATCACCAGCAGATAACCGGTGATGCAGGAGCACAGCACGCCGATCAGGCCAGGGATAATGAAGCTGTGGTTGATGATAAATTTACCGATGCGAGTGGTGCCAGAGCGGTCAAAACCGATGCAGGCCAGATCGCTTGGGTAGGTAGGCAACACGAAGTAGCCATAAGCCGCCGGGAAGAAGGCCAGCAACATTTTAGGCTCGACGCCTAACTGCAAGGCCATTGGAGCAACGGCGGCCAGAGCAGCGGCCTGGCTGTTAACCAGTTTGGAAACCAGGAACAAGACGATGGCGTAAGTCCAGGGCTGGCTTTTCACCACGTCTTCCAGCACCACCTTTAACTCCCCCATATGTGCCTGGAAGAAGGTATCACTCATCCATGCCACACCGAATACCGAGAAGATGGCGACCATACCCGCTTTGAATACGGCACCGTTGGCGATATCGCTGGGTTTGACTTTACAGCCCATCAGGATCACGGCACCGGCAATCAGCATCATCATCTGGATCACCAGATTCATCGACAGCGGTTTCAGCACGCCCTTGGCATCGGCAAAGGAAGGACGCAGATCGGCAAAGGCACCGAGCATAACCACGATAGCGATAGCGCCGAAGAAGATCAGCGTTGACCAGTAAGCCTGCTTGGGAAATGTTTGATTGAGCAGGGTTTCGGTGCCGCCATAAATATAGGCGCGCTGCTCCGGATCCTGGATCCTGGCCTGGAAATCTGCATCCTTATCCAGATCTTTGCCGCGGCGCAGGCTCCACAATGCAGCCATCAATACGCCGACCAGCGAAGCCGGAATCGAAACGGCCAGGATCTCCAGCAGCGAGTAGGCTTTGCCGATCCCATGACCGGCAGCGATGATCGAAACCAGTGATACCACGGCCACGGAAACCGGGGATGCGGTGATAGCCATCTGTGAGGCGACAGAGGCGACGGCCATAGGGCGTTCTGGGCGGATCCCTTTTTTGATGGCGATATCAGAAATGATCGGGAACATGGTGTAGACCACGTGGCCGGTACCGCACAGGAAGGTCAGCGTCCAGGTGGTAAAAGGAGCGAGTAAGGTGATGTGTTGTGGGTGGCGGCGCAGTAGCCGCTCGGCATATTGCATCATGACATTCAGACCGCCAGCGGTTTGTAACACCGAGGCACAGCCGATCACCGCCAAAATGGTGAGCATGACATCTACTGGAGGTTTGCCTGGTTCCAAACCGAATATAAAGCACAGCAGAAATAAGCCAATACCACTTATTAAGCCTAACCCCATACCGCCAAATCGGGTGCCGACTAATAGGCAGATAATAATAATTGCGAATTGCAATGTGATCATGAGAGTCCCTTGTCAGAAAGAAATAACTGCTAACGCCCATCGCTCCTCAATGCAGGCAGTACGGGCTCTGTCTTCGCAGAGTAACCCTAAAGAGGTGTGAGCGATTTATGCCATAGTTATTTATTTGGCGAGGGATAACTGTGAGATCCCGCAATATTTATTCAATAGAGTGACTATTATTTCTGATATAGATTCAAATGAATAAAGAATGAAAATCAATTGCCAGTTAAATGTGTGACAATTGTTTTATAGTTGTTTAATTTAGCGATGGATGCGGCCGGCTTGCCAAGGAGCTTGTTGGCTATGCGGGCGTGGCATGCAGTGCCACTACACGCCGAAGAGGTGTTTTTTTGATCGCACCAGGACCAATGAGTAATCTATTTTTGTGTTCATTTTTGTTTACGGATTGTGTTTTTTAGGGAGGCTGATGTTGGTTGGGCTTCGCTGTGTTTTACTGGTGTATTTGTTTTTTATTTAAATAAAACAGTTTGTTAGTGTGTATTTTGTTTTCTGTGGTTGATGATTTCCTTCGCTGTTTATGGTGGTAATTTTTTATTTACAGCAAATGGATTGAAAACTTTACAAGGAGTGGTTAAGGTAGCACCTGTAACGCTCAATGTTTTCACTACGCACACGCATAACGGCAAACGACAGGAATAGGATCATGCAAAAAGACGCGCTCAACAACGTACATATCAGTGCAGAACAGGTTCTGATCACCCCGGAAGAGCTGAAGAACCAGTTCCCACTCAGTGCCAACGATGAAACGGAAATCGCTACGGCCCGCCAAACCATTGCCAATATCCTTAAAGGGCAAGATCACCGTCTGCTGGTGGTCTGTGGGCCATGTTCGATCCACGATCCCGATGCCGCGCTGGATTACGCGCGCCGTCTGAAAACCCTGTCGGCTGAATTGAGCGATCAGCTGTATATCGTTATGCGCGTCTATTTTGAAAAACCAAGAACCACCGTCGGCTGGAAAGGCCTGATCAACGATCCGTATATGGATGGATCCTTTGATGTAGAAGCGGGTTTGCACATTGCGCGTCGCCTGCTGCTGGATCTGGTCGGTATGGGCCTGCCGTTGGCGACCGAAGCGTTGGATCCGAACAGCCCGCAATACCTGGGCGATCTGTTCAGCTGGTCGGCGATCGGTGCGCGTACTACAGAATCTCAGACGCACCGTGAAATGGCTTCCGGCCTCTCAATGCCAGTGGGCTTCAAAAACGGTACGGACGGTAGCCTGGGCACGGCCATCAACGCGATGCGCGCTGCCTCCATGGCGCACCGTTTTGTCGGTATCAATCAGGCTGGCCAGGTTTGTCTGTTGCAAACCCAGGGTAACCCAGACGGCCATGTGATCCTGCGCGGTGGTAAATCGCCTAACTACAGCGCTGAGCACGTTGCCGCCTGCGAAAAACAGATGCAGGATGCGGGACTCCACCCGTCCTTGATGATAGATTGCAGCCATGGCAACTCAAATAAAGACTATCGCCGTCAGCCAGCGGTTGCCGAATCCGTCGTTGAGCAGATCAGAGCGGGTAACCGTTCGATTACCGGCATCATGCTGGAAAGCAATCTGCACGAGGGCAGTCAGTCTTCTGAACAGCCGCGTGTGGATATGCGCTACGGCGTATCGGTGACCGATGCCTGCATCAACTGGGAAAGCACGGAGACGCTGCTGCGCCAAATGCATCAGGATCTCGGCGCTGCGCTGATGGCACGCACTGGAGAGTAGTGAGTTATGGTGGCTGAACTGACCGCATTGCGCGATCAAATTGACGAAGTGGATAAAGCGCTGCTGGCCCTGTTGGCGAAACGCCTGGAGCTGGTGGCGGAAGTAGGGGAAGTCAAAAGCCACTACGGTTTACCGGTTTACGTACCTGAGCGGGAGGCGGCAATGCTGGCCTCTCGCCGCCAGGAAGCGGAAAGCCTCGGCGTTCCGCCAGATTTGATCGAAGACGTGCTGCGCCGCGTGATGCGCGAATCCTACACCAGTGAGAACGATAAAGGCTTCAAAACGCTGTGCCCACAGCTGCGCCCTATCGTCATTATTGGCGGTAATGGCCAGATGGGCCGTCTGTTTAACCGGCTGCTGACGCTGTCGGGTTATCAGGTCAAGGTGTTGGATCAAGAGGATTGGCCGCAGGCGGATAGCCTGCTGGCAGATGCCGGGATGGTGATTGTCAGCGTGCCGATCCATATTACCGAGCAGGTGATCGCCCAACTGCCGCCGCTGCCGCAGGACTGTATTCTGGTCGATCTGGCTTCGGTGAAGAACCGGCCGTTACAGGCGATGCTGGCCGTACACGGCGGCCCGGTACTGGGATTGCACCCAATGTTTGGCCCGGATGTTGGCAGCGTGGCCAAACAGGTGGTGGTGTACTGCGATGGTCGTCAGCCAGAGGCCTACCAGTGGCTGCTGGAGCAGTTGCAGGTTTGGGGCGCGCGTTTGCATCGTATCAGCGCCGTCGAACACGATCAGAACATGGCCTTTATCCAGGCGCTGCGCCACTTTGCTACTTTTGCTTACGGCCTGCATCTGGCCGAAGAAAACGTACAGCTGGAGCAGCTGCTGGCGCTCTCTTCGCCGATCTATCGGCTGGAGCTGGCGATGGTGGGGCGGCTATTTGCTCAGGATCCGCAGCTGTACGCAGATATCATCATGTCTTCTGAAGACAACATTCATCTGATCAAACGCTACTATCAGCGCTTTGGTGAGGCAATCAAGCTACTGGAACAGGGCGACAAGCAGGCCTTTATTCAAAGTTTCCAGAAGGTGGAGCACTGGTTTGGTGATTATGCCCAGCGCTTCCTGGTTGAGAGCCGTTCTTTGCTGCGCCAGGCGAACGATAGCCGTCAATAGAGGGAAAAGGGTTCGGCTTAGCCGAACCCTTTTTGCTACTTAAGACGGATTGACCGGCACCACGTTTTCGCTTGGATAGCAGCCCAGCACTTTCAGCGAGCGGGTGATCGGTGTCAGCCCTTTCAACGCTTTCTCCATCGCCACAGAACGCAGGTTAGCCTGCACATCAATGTAAAACATCTCTTCCCAAGGGTTACCGTTGATCGGGCGTGATTCCAGCTTGGTCATGATGATGCCATTGTCACGTAGCACCAACAGAGCTTCCACCAGAGCACCGGATTGTTGACCGGTGGCCATGATCAGCGTGGTTTTGGCCGGAACCTGCTCGGAAACCTCAATCGCCTTACGCGCCAGAATAATGAAGCGAGTGATGTTTTGCTGCTGATTAGCCAGGTTGTGTTCCAGTACCTGCAGGTTGTACAGCGCACCACCAGCCTCGCTGCCCAACGCCGCAGCTTTTGGCGAGTTCAGCTTGGCGACCTTCTCCATAGCGGCGGCGGTGCTTTCGCAATACTCGATCTTCCAGTGTGGATAGCGGTTCAAATACTGGCTGCACTGCTGGAAAGGTTGCGGATGGCTATAGACAGTTTCGATCTGCTGCAGATCGGTGTCGCTGGCTACCAGCACGCAGTGATCGATCGGCAAGGTTAACTCACCCACGATCGACAGGCTGGTATGTTGCAGCAGGTCGTACACATCGTTGATAGAGCCGGAGCTGGTGTTCTCGATGGGCAAAATGGCGTAATCCGCCTGGCCGGTCTCCACCTGGGTAAAGATGTCCTGGAATTTCTGACAGCCGCATTCGATGAGCTGATCGAAATGGCGGGCGGCGTACTGGCGGGCGGCCAGATGTGAGTAAGAGCCTTTTGGCCCCAGGAAGGCAATGCGCGCGGAATGCTGGCTAGTCTGGTTAAGCTGGTGCTGCAACAGGGCCTGCTGGGTCAGCACAGAGTCTTCGATAATCAGCTGGAACAGGCGAGTGACGTAAAAACCATCGAGGTCATAAGGTTTGGCCGCGCTAATCAAGGCGTCCAACAGATCGCGCTCACGCTCTTTATCGCGGATCGGGCGGTGCGAATGCAGTTTGGTTTTGCCCACTTCCACCGCCAGTTCACGGCGCTCTGCCAGCAGGGCCAGCAATTTCATATCCAGTGCGCTGATGCGTTCGCGCAGCACGAGTAACGGGTTATCAGTCATAATCAGCTTTGCCTTGTATTCTTCTAATCCCGTCGTCTTGCAAGCCGCAGCTTGAAGCCCAGCGGGGCGGGTTGTCAAATAGCCATAAAAAAAGCCCCCTGCTTGAGGAGGCTTGGTTGTTCGTCTTCGCATTCTTTCTCACACGACGAAACGCCTCCCAATCAGGGGAAGGTAAAAAAGAATGCGAAGAAAAACGGTTTACGGCTCATGGCGTTCCAAAATGTGTGTAAATCAGGGTTTAAAGTAACCGCTGGCTTTTCATTGTGTCAATAGAAACCGGCAGACAAAAAACGCGCCCTCGGGCGCGTTTGATGTGAAACAATCACTTGCAGAGTTATTCCTCTTCTTCCTGCGTGATTACTGGAGCCAGGTCTTTCACGCTGGCATAAGCGCGGCGTGCCTCGCTTTTGTGTTGTACCTTGTTCAGCTGACGCTCAAGTTTGGCAATCAGGTCATTAACGGCGGTATACATGTCTTCATGTTTGGCGCTGGCAACCAGCGGACCGTTAGGCGTGGTAATGGTAGCGTCGACGGCAAACCCTTTAGGTTCTTTAGATAAGACAATGTGTGGGTTGATCAGCTGCGCCTGCCACTTTTCCAGTTTACTGAGACGGTCTTCGACATGATTACGGATTGCGGGGGTGATATCCATTTGTTTGCTGGTAATGTTGAGTGTCATATAACTTACCTCTCTGTCTTTCCGTCTTGGATAGATTCAGCATACCGCTCTTTTTGCCGAAATGCGTGATGGAAAACACAAATTTTTGTCACTTTTTGCAAAGTTAGTTCAATCTGTGATTTAGCGTCTGAAACTGCCATCTAACGCTTGAGTCTTGGCAGCAGAACGCGCATTATCGATAGGTTAACCGGTGGTGCAGCCTTGCTAACACCGTGTTTTTGCTTGTGTATTTATCCTGGAAATGGACGAATTTGCAGCAAATGAAAACGGCAGCCGAAGCTGCCGTTTTTTTTTGTGCCCATCTCAAAGACTCAAGACGCGTTGGCGGCGATGATTTTCGCTACCTTGTCGGCCTGAGCATTCAATTGCAACTGGCGATAGGCGTTTTCCATCAGCGGCAGCGCATCGCGGGTCGCTTTGGTATCCGGGAATTCACGCATCATCTGCTCAACGCGATTAACTACCGCGACGTAAGCGCCACGTTTAGTGTAGTATTCCGCCACTGAGAGCTCGTACTTGGATAGACGGTCCTTCAGGAATACCAGACGCTTGTAGGCATCGGTCGCGTATTGGCTGTTCGGATACTGCTGGATCAGCTGGCTGAAGTCGCGGAATGCGGCGCGGGCATGCTGTGGATCGCGGTCAGAACGGTCAACCCCGAAGAAGCCTTGCAGTGCACTGTCATCCAATGCCATATCTGTCAGACCGCGCATGTACATGACGTAGTCGATGTTCGGATGCGTTGGGTTCAGACGCATAAAGCGATCGATAGAGGCCTGTGCCAAAGGTAAATCGGCAGATTTATAGTAGGCATAAATCAGATCCAATTGGACCTGCTGAGAGTACGGCCCGAATGGATAGCGGTTATCTAACGCTTCGAGTTGCGTAATCGCGCCCTTAAAGTTACCGTCCTGCAGTTTTTGCTGGGCAGTAGCATAGATTTCCGAAGGCGGGCTGTCGGGAACCGTATCCTTGGATGTGGAGCAACCTGCCAGCGCCAGGCTCAACGTGGCTGCCGCCACCAGATATTTCATACGCGTCATGACGTTTAGATTATCCTCAGGGTGTTATTTTGGGAGACTGTCCGTTAAGCTCCCGACAAAAGACCAGTTACAATAGCACATTATATTAAACGGCATCGCCGTGAAAACCCAACGTTAACGAAGAAGCTGCATATGGCACAACAAGTACAACTCACCGCAACGGTGGCCGAAACTCAACTCGGACAACGTTTAGATCAGGCTTTGGCCGAATTGTTCCCTGATTATTCAAGATCTCGCATAAAAGAATGGATCCTGGAAGACAGGGTACAGGTCAATGGCAAAACGATAAACAAGCCGAAAGAGAAGGTACTGGGGGGAGAGACGGTCGCCATTGATGCACAAATTGAAGAAGATGCCCGTTGGGAACCGCAAGACATCCCGCTGGATATCGTCTATGAAGACGCCGATATTCTGGTGATTAACAAGCCTCGCGGCCTGGTGGTGCACCCAGGTGCGGGTAATCCGGATGGGACTGTGCTTAATGCATTGTTACATTATTTCCCGGAGATTGCCGACGTACCGCGTGCCGGTATCGTTCACCGTTTGGACAAAGATACCACCGGCCTGATGGTTGTCGCCAAAACCGTTCCGGCGCAAACCCGCCTGGTTGAGGCATTGCAGGAGCGTGAGATCACCCGTGAGTATGAAGCGGTAGCGATTGGTACCATGACCGCGGGTGGCACGGTGGAGCAACCTATTGCCCGCCACTCCACCAAACGTACTCACATGGCCGTGCACCCAATGGGCAAACCTGCGGTGACCCATTACCGCATTATGGAACATTTCCGCGCCCATACCCGTTTGCGTTTGCGCCTGGAAACCGGCCGTACGCACCAGATCCGTGTGCATATGGCGTATATCGACCATCCGCTGGTGGGCGATCAACTCTACGGTGGCCGTCCACGTCCGCCCAAAGGGGCATCAGAGGCCTTCATCAACACGTTGCGCGGCTTTGACCGTCAGGCACTGCACGCAACCATGTTGCGCCTGTATCATCCGATCAGCGGTATCCAGATGGAATGGCATGCGCCAATCCCACAGGATATGGTCGATCTGATCAACGCACTGAAGCTCGATACCGAAGAATTCAAAGATCAGATGGAATGGTAATGAGTTCGCTGATGGTACCCGATTGGCCGCTGCCTGCAGGGGTAACAGCCTGCAGCTCCACTCGTCATGGCGGTGTCAGCCTTCCTCCCTACGACTCGCTGAACCTCGGTGAGCATGTTGGTGATGATGCACAGGCCGTGGCGCGTAACCGCCAATGTCTGGTAACGGCGGCTGGTTTACCACAGATGCCACTGTGGCTGGAGCAGGTACATGGCACTCGTGTGCTGACGCTGGATGGCCAAACGCCTGAAGATTTGCGCGCCGATGCGGTTTACAGCAATGTGGCCGGGTTGGTCTGCGCGGTGATGACGGCGGATTGCCTGCCGGTGCTGTTTGCTTCACAAGCGGGTGATGAAGTTGCTGCCGCGCATGCCGGTTGGCGTGGCTTATGTCATGGCGTGCTGGAAAATACCGTGGCGCGCTTTGCTGCGGCACCAGAAAACATCACTGCCTGGCTCGGCCCGGCGATCGGCCCAAGCCGGTTCGAAGTTGGGGCTGAAGTGCGTGCGGCATTTATGGATATTGATAGCGCCGCCGCTGCCGCTTTTACTCCCCACGGTGAAAAATTCCTCGCAGACCTCTATCTTTTGGCTCGCCAGCGCCTGCAGCGTGCTGGAATTTTCGCCATTTATGGCGGTAATCGTTGCACAATGAACGAAATGAGTCATTTTTTCTCCTATCGGCGCGACGGAACAACCGGACGTATGGCAAGTTTGATCTGGGTGAGATAACCTACTGCCCTAGGACGATCCACTGATGCATGACGTTGTACTCATAATATAGTGTCGAGATAACCTTGAAAATTTGAGGGATGACCTCATTTAATCTCCAGTAGCAATTTTGACCTACATTGGAGGTGTTATGCGTCTGGATCGTCTTACTAACAAATTCCAGCTTGCCCTCGCCGATGCCCAGTCTTTGGCCCTTGGGCGCGACAATCAATTTATTGAACCGTTACATCTGATGAGCGCCCTGCTCAATCAGGATGGGGGCACGGTTCGTCCATTACTGACTTCTGCCGGGATTGATGCTGCGCGAGTGCGTACCGACATCGATCAGGCATTGTCTCGTCTGCCGCAGGTTGAAGGTACCGGTGGGGATGTTCAACCCTCACACGAACTGGTACGCGTCCTCAACCTTTGCGACAAGCTGGCGCAAAAGCGGGCAGACAAGTTTATTTCATCCGAGCTGTTTGTGCTGGCGGTGCTTGAAGATCGCGGTAACTTGACCGATCTGCTTAAGGCAGCCGGTGCTACATCGGACAAAATAGCCAAAGCCATTGAACAAATGCGGGGGGGAGACAGCGTGGATGACCAAGGTGCTGAAGATCAGCGTCAGGCTCTGAAAAAATACACTATCGATCTCACTGAGCGTGCGGAACAGGGCAAGCTTGACCCGGTGATTGGCCGTGATGAAGAGATCCGCCGCACCATTCAGGTGCTGCAACGCCGTACCAAAAACAACCCGGTACTGATTGGTGAGCCTGGTGTCGGCAAAACCGCCATCGTTGAAGGCTTGGCACAGCGTATTATCAACGGCGAAGTTCCCGAAGGGCTGAAGCATAAGCGCGTGCTTTCCCTGGATATGGGCGCGTTGATTGCCGGTGCGAAATACCGGGGCGAATTTGAAGAACGCCTGAAGGCGGTGCTGAGCGATCTTTCCAAACAGGAAGGCAGCGTCATTCTGTTCATCGATGAGCTGCATACCATGGTGGGTGCCGGTAAAGCCGACGGCGCGATGGATGCAGGCAACATGCTCAAACCCGCGCTTGCCCGTGGGGAACTGCACTGCGTAGGGGCGACCACGCTAAACGAGTATCGCCAATATATAGAGAAGGATGCTGCGCTGGAGCGCCGCTTCCAGAAAGTCTATGTCGCGGAACCGAGCGTGGAAGACACCATCGCCATCCTGCGTGGCCTGAAAGAACGCTATGAGCTGCATCACCATGTGCAGATCACTGACCCGGCGATCGTAGCAGCGGCGACATTGTCGCACCGCTATGTCTCCGACCGTCAGTTGCCGGATAAGGCCATCGACCTGATCGATGAGGCCGCCTCCAGCATTCGTATGCAGATGGACTCTAAACCGGAATCGCTCGATCGCCTGGAGCGCCGCATCATCCAGTTAAAACTGGAAGAGCAGGCACTGAACAAGGAATCGGATGACGCCAGCAAGAAACGTCTGGAAATGCTGAGTGGCGAGCTGGAGCAGAAAGAGCGCGAATACTCAGAACTGGAAGAAGAGTGGAAAGCGGAAAAGGCTTCGCTGTCTGGTACCCAGAATATCAAGGCGGAACTGGAGCAGGCCAAGATCACGCTGGAGCAGGCGCGTCGCGTAGGTGACCTTGGGCGCATGTCTGAACTGCAGTATGGCAAAATCCCTGAGCTGGAAAAACAGCTTGAGGCGGCCACGCAGGCAGAAGGCAAGACCATGAAGCTGCTGCGTAACCGCGTTACCGACGCCGAAATCGCCGAAGTGTTGGCGAAAGCGACCGGTATCCCGGTGGCCAGAATGCTGGAAGGTGAGCGCGACAAACTGCTGCGCCTCGAGCAGGAACTGCACTCACGTGTGATTGGCCAGGATGAAGCGGTGAACGCGGTGTCCAATGCCATTCGCCGTAGCCGTGCCGGTCTTTCTGATCCAAATCGGCCGATCGGTTCATTCCTGTTCCTTGGTCCTACCGGGGTGGGTAAAACCGAACTGTGTAAGGCGTTGGCTGGGTTCCTGTTCGACAGTGATGACGCGATGGTGCGTATCGACATGTCCGAGTTTATGGAGAAACACTCCGTATCGCGGCTGGTGGGTGCACCTCCAGGTTATGTCGGTTATGAAGAGGGCGGTTATCTGACAGAAGCGGTGCGCCGTCGTCCGTATTCAGTGATCCTGCTGGACGAAGTGGAAAAAGCGCACCCAGACGTGTTCAACATCCTGTTACAGGTGTTGGATGACGGACGTCTTACAGACGGACAAGGTCGTACCGTTGATTTCCGTAATACCGTGGTGATCATGACCTCTAACCTGGGTTCCGATCTGATCCAGGAGCATTTCGGTCAGATGAGCTATCCACAGATGAAGGAATCGGTCATGGAAATGGTGAGCCAACATTTCCGTCCGGAATTCATCAACCGTATCGACGAAGTGGTGGTGTTCCATCCGCTCGGCCAGAAACATATCGCGCAGATTGCCAAGATCCAGTTGGCACGTCTGTACCAGCGTCTGGAAGAGCGCGGCTACGAAGTCAGTATTACGGAGCCAGCCTTGGAGCTGTTGGGCAAAACCGGTTACGACCCTGTGTATGGTGCGCGGCCGTTGAAACGCGCTATCCAGCAGGAAATCGAAAACCCGCTGGCACAGCAAATCTTGTCTGGC
Organism: Serratia sp. K1WW1; assembly: GCF_055790865.1. Lineage (NCBI taxonomy): Bacteria > Pseudomonadati > Pseudomonadota > Gammaproteobacteria > Enterobacterales > Yersiniaceae > Serratia > Serratia sp. K1WW1. The sequence continues at coordinate 4,795,959 of NZ_CM147697.1, read as the reverse complement.
AAGTTGATCCCAGGCAAACCGGTGACGCTGGACGTGGAAAACGACCATATCGTTGCCAAGCAATAAAAGTAGTTGTTGGTAGCTATATAGAAGGGGGCGGTTTTTACCGCCCCCTTTTCTTTGGGTTTAGCCTGGTTGACGGGTTTTCTTCGAGCAAAACTCTTAAAACCTTCCTTTTTTGCTTAATAAATACCCATAAATGACGTTTTGGCTTGTTTTTTGAACGCTTGAAAAGTTTTTTGAATTTAGGGGTTGCGCCCTTCTGAGAACTCCCTATAATGCGCCTCCACTGACCGGGAACAACGAACTCTTTATAGCAAAGAATGTCGCCTAGCCAGGAAGAAGCAACCCGGTGAAAACACCGCGTCTCGTAAGAGAAAAAGGTTGACTCTTCAGCGGGAAAGCGTAATATGCACCTCCCGCGTTACCGAGAAACTTATCGGTAACGAACGCTCTTTAACAATTTATCAGACAATCTGTGTGGGCACTCACAAGACGATATCCAGCTACTTCGGTAGCAAAAAAATATCAAGTCTTGAAGAGTGACCAAGCAGTAATTCATGCGAATGAATTATTACGAAAGTTAATTTTCGAGCATCGCTGCACGAGTTGCAGCAAATCAAGCTTTTAATTGAAGAGTTTGATCATGGCTCAGATTGAACGCTGGCGGCAGGCCTAACACATGCAAGTCGAGCGGTAGCACAAGGAGCTTGCTCCTGGGTGACGAGCGGCGGACGGGTGAGTAATGTCTGGGAAACTGCCCGATGGAGGGGGATAACTACTGGAAACGGTAGCTAATACCGCATAACGTCTTCGGACCAAAGTGGGGGACCTTCGGGCCTCACACCATCGGATGTGCCCAGATGGGATTAGCTAGTAGGTGAGGTAATGGCTCACCTAGGCGACGATCCCTAGCTGGTCTGAGAGGATGACCAGCCACACTGGAACTGAGACACGGTCCAGACTCCTACGGGAGGCAGCAGTGGGGAATATTGCACAATGGGCGCAAGCCTGATGCAGCCATGCCGCGTGTGTGAAGAAGGCCTTCGGGTTGTAAAGCACTTTCAGCGAGGAGGAAGGCCAATAGCTTAATACGCTGTTGGATTGACGTTACTCGCAGAAGAAGCACCGGCTAACTCCGTGCCAGCAGCCGCGGTAATACGGAGGGTGCAAGCGTTAATCGGAATTACTGGGCGTAAAGCGCACGCAGGCGGTTTGTTAAGTCAGATGTGAAATCCCCGAGCTTAACTTGGGAACTGCATTTGAAACTGGCAAGCTAGAGTCTTGTAGAGGGGGGTAGAATTCCAGGTGTAGCGGTGAAATGCGTAGAGATCTGGAGGAATACCGGTGGCGAAGGCGGCCCCCTGGACAAAGACTGACGCTCAGGTGCGAAAGCGTGGGGAGCAAACAGGATTAGATACCCTGGTAGTCCACGCTGTAAACGATGTCGACTTGGAGGTTGTGCCCTTGAGGCGTGGCTTCCGGAGCTAACGCGTTAAGTCGACCGCCTGGGGAGTACGGCCGCAAGGTTAAAACTCAAATGAATTGACGGGGGCCCGCACAAGCGGTGGAGCATGTGGTTTAATTCGATGCAACGCGAAGAACCTTACCTACTCTTGACATCCACAGAACTTTCCAGAGATGGATTGGTGCCTTCGGGAACTGTGAGACAGGTGCTGCATGGCTGTCGTCAGCTCGTGTTGTGAAATGTTGGGTTAAGTCCCGCAACGAGCGCAACCCTTATCCTTTGTTGCCAGCGCGTAATGGCGGGAACTCAAAGGAGACTGCCGGTGATAAACCGGAGGAAGGTGGGGATGACGTCAAGTCATCATGGCCCTTACGAGTAGGGCTACACACGTGCTACAATGGCATATACAAAGAGAAGCGAACTCGCGAGAGCAAGCGGACCTCATAAAGTATGTCGTAGTCCGGATCGGAGTCTGCAACTCGACTCCGTGAAGTCGGAATCGCTAGTAATCGTAGATCAGAATGCTACGGTGAATACGTTCCCGGGCCTTGTACACACCGCCCGTCACACCATGGGAGTGGGTTGCAAAAGAAGTAGGTAGCTTAACCTTCGGGAGGGCGCTTACCACTTTGTGATTCATGACTGGGGTGAAGTCGTAACAAGGTAACCGTAGGGGAACCTGCGGTTGGATCACCTCCTTACCTAAAGATATGCAGTTGAGTGCAGTGTCCACACAGATTGTCTGATGAAAAGTAATGAGCAAAGCGCTACCTGTTGATGTAATGAGTCTTCTGGACTCATGCTGATACGAGAAACGATTAAACCCTGGGTTTAATCGGATTTTGTGTCCCCATCGTCTAGAGGCCTAGGACACTGCCCTTTCACGGCTGTAACAGGGGTTCGAATCCCCTTGGGGACGCCATCCGATAATGAGTGAAAGACATTATCACCGGTCATTCGTGACTGATTATCTTAAAGATGACTCTTGCGAGTCGTGTTTAAGATATTGCTCTTTAACAATCTGGAACAAGCTGAAAATTGAAACATGACAGCTGAAACTTATCCCTCCGTAGATGTATTGGGGTAAGGATTAACCTGTCATAGAGTCTCTCAAATAAACAGCACGACAGTGTCTCTGTTTACAGAAACACCTTCGGGTTGTGAGGTTAAGTGACTAAGCGTACACGGTGGATGCCTAGGCAGTCAGAGGCGATGAAGGGCGTGCTAATCTGCGAAAAGTGTCGGTAAGGTGATATGAACCGTTATAACCGGCAATACCCGAATGGGGAAACCCAGTGTGTTTCGACACACTATCGTATGGTGAATACATAGCCATACGAGGCGAACCGGGGGAACTGAAACATCTAAGTACCCCGAGGAAAAGAAATCAACCGAGATTCCCCCAGTAGCGGCGAGCGAACGGGGAACAGCCCAGAACCTGAATCAGTTCTTGTGTTAGTGGAAGCGTCTGGAAAGTCGCGCAGCAAAGGGTGATAGCCCCGTACACTAAAATGCATTAATTGTGAGTTCGATGAGTAGGGCGGGACACGTGACATCCTGTCTGAATATGGGGGGACCATCCTCCAAGGCTAAATACTCCTGACTGACCGATAGTGAACCAGTACCGTGAGGGAAAGGCGAAAAGAACCCCGGCGAGGGGAGTGAAATAGAACCTGAAACCGTGTACGTACAAGCAGTGGGAGCACCTTCATGGTGTGACTGCGTACCTTTTGTATAATGGGTCAGCGACTTATATTTTGTAGCAAGGTTAACCGTATAGGGGAGCCGTAGGGAAACCGAGTCTTAACTGGGCGAATAGTTGCAAGGTATAGACCCGAAACCCGGTGATCTAGCCATGGGCAGGTTGAAGGTTGGGTAACACTAACTGGAGGACCGAACCGACTAATGTTGAAAAATTAGCGGATGACTTGTGGCTGGGGGTGAAAGGCCAATCAAACCGGGAGATAGCTGGTTCTCCCCGAAAGCTATTTAGGTAGCGCCTCGTGAACTCATCTTCGGGGGTAGAGCACTGTTTCGGCTAGGGGGCCATCCCGGCTTACCAAACCGATGCAAACTCCGAATACCGAAGAATGTTATCACGGGAGACACACGGCGGGTGCTAACGTCCGTCGTGAAGAGGGAAACAACCCAGACCGCCAGCTAAGGTCCCAAAGTCATGGTTAAGTGGGAAACGATGTGGGAAGGCATAGACAGCCAGGATGTTGGCTTAGAAGCAGCCATCATTTAAAGAAAGCGTAATAGCTCACTGGTCGAGTCGGCCTGCGCGGAAGATGTAACGGGGCTAAACCATGCACCGAAGCTGCGGCAGCGACGCTTAGGCGTTGTTGGGTAGGGGAGCGTTCTGTAAGCCGTTGAAGGTGAACTGTGAGGTTTGCTGGAGGTATCAGAAGTGCGAATGCTGACATAAGTAACGATAAAGCGGGTGAAAAACCCGCTCGCCGGAAGACCAAGGGTTCCTGTCCAACGTTAATCGGGGCAGGGTGAGTCGACCCCTAAGGCGAGGCCGAAAGGCGTAGTCGATGGGAAACAGGTTAATATTCCTGTACTCGGTGTTACTGCGAAGGGGGGACGGAGAAGGCTAGGCTAGCCGGGCGACGGTTGTCCCGGTTTAAGCGTGTAGGGGGAGTGACCTGGTAAATCCGGTTGCTTATCAACCCTGAGGCGTGATGACGATGCACTACGGTGCAGAAGTAGTTGATGCCCTGCTTCCAGGAAAAGCCTCTAAGCATCAGGTAACATCAAATCGTACCCCAAACCGACACAGGTGGTCAGGTAGAGAATACCCAGGCGCTTGAGAGAACTCGGGTGAAGGAACTAGGCAAAATGGTGCCGTAACTTCGGGAGAAGGCACGCTGGCGCGTAGGTGAAGAGACTTGCTCTCGGAGCTGAAGCCAGTCGCAGATACCAGCTGGCTGCAACTGTTTAATAAAAACACAGCACTGTGCAAACACGAAAGTGGACGTATACGGTGTGACGCCTGCCCGGTGCTGGAAGGTTAATTGATGGGGTCAGCCGCAAGGCGAAGCTCTTGATCGAAGCCCCAGTAAACGGCGGCCGTAACTATAACGGTCCTAAGGTAGCGAAATTCCTTGTCGGGTAAGTTCCGACCTGCACGAATGGCGTAATGATGGCCAGGCTGTCTCCACCCGAGACTCAGTGAAATTGAACTCGCTGTGAAGATGCAGTGTACCCGCGGCAAGACGGAAAGACCCCGTGAACCTTTACTATAGCTTGACACTGAACATTGAGCCTTGATGTGTAGGATAGGTGGGAGGCTTTGAAGTGTGGACGCCAGTCTGCATGGAGCCAACCTTGAAATACCACCCTTTAATGTTTGATGTTCTAACTCGGCCCCGTAATCCGGGGTGAGGACAGTGTCTGGTGGGTAGTTTGACTGGGGCGGTCTCCTCCCAAAGAGTAACGGAGGAGCACGAAGGTTAGCTAATCACGGTCGGACATCGTGAGGTTAGTGCAAAGGCATAAGCTAGCTTGACTGCGAGAGTGACGGCTCGAGCAGGTACGAAAGTAGGTCTTAGTGATCCGGTGGTTCTGAATGGAAGGGCCATCGCTCAACGGATAAAAGGTACTCCGGGGATAACAGGCTGATACCGCCCAAGAGTTCATATCGACGGCGGTGTTTGGCACCTCGATGTCGGCTCATCACATCCTGGGGCTGAAGTAGGTCCCAAGGGTATGGCTGTTCGCCATTTAAAGTGGTACGCGAGCTGGGTTTAGAACGTCGTGAGACAGTTCGGTCCCTATCTGCCGTGGGCGTTGGAAGATTGAGAGGGGTTGCTCCTAGTACGAGAGGACCGGAGTGAACGCACCACTGGTGTTCGGGTTGTCATGCCAATGGCACTGCCCGGTAGCTAAGTGCGGAAAAGATAAGCGCTGAAAGCATCTAAGCGCGAAACTTGCCTCGAGATGAGTCTTCCCTGGGCCTTTAAGGCCCCTGAAGGAACGTTTAAGACTAAGACGTTGATAGGCTGGGTGTGTAAGTGCAGCGATGCATTGAGCTAACCAGTACTAATGATCCGTGAGGCTTAACCTTACAACACCAAAGGTGTTTTGGAGACAAAATCGTCGGGAACGATTTTGAACGTCGCTTGCGACGGCCCCGTAGGGGTGAGTATCAGGACGATACGAATAACTCTAGATTTTCAGCGAAGTTCCGAGATTGGTTTCGATGGCGACACGAAAGTGAAGCGGTTGGAATAAAACAGATTTGCCTGGCGGCAATAGCGCGGTGGTCCCACCTGACCCCATGCCGAACTCAGAAGTGAAACGCCGTAGCGCCGATGGTAGTGTGGGGTCTCCCCATGCGAGAGTAGGACACTGCCAGGCATCAAATAAACGTTATCAGTATGACATCTGGTAATGCGCAGAACCATCAAGATGGTTTTGCCAGCATCGAAAGATGCGACGTAGAAGAATCGGTGGAGCGGTAGTTCAGTTGGTTAGAATACCTGCCTGTCACGCAGGGGGTCGCGGGTTCGAGCCCCGTCCGTTCCGCCACTTAATTGATAAGCCCTGAGTCTATGACTCAGGGCTTTTTCATTTGCTAAATTCCCTGCTGAATCAAGGTCTATTGTTGCCCAATAGTCAAAAGTCTTATGCACAATAGGGCGTTTTTGATCAACAAAACTGCTGCCATAATCCTCTCAAGCTGTTTTGATAAACAAACGAGAGAATACAATTATGAGCATCCCTGCATTTGGCTTAGGTACCTTCCGTCTACAAGATCAAGTGGTGATCGATTCCGTGAGCACCGCTCTGGAACTGGGCTATCGTGCCATTGATACCGCACAAATCTATGAGAACGAAGCGGCCGTCGGCCAAGCTATCGCAGCCAGTGGCGTGAAACGTGAAGAGCTATTTATCACCACTAAAATCTGGATCGCCAACCTGGGCAAAGACCAACTGATCCCAAGCCTGCAAGAAAGCCTGAAAAAGCTGCAAACCTCCTATGTGGATCTGACCCTGATCCACTGGCCGTCACCGAACGATGAAGTCTCGGTTGCCGAGTCTATGGCCGAGTTGCTTAAGGCGAAAGAGTTGGGGCTGACGCGCCAGATTGGTATTTCCAACTTCACCGTTGAACTGATGCAGCGTGCCATTGATGCGGTGGGTGCTGATGCGATTGCCACCAACCAAATCGAACTCTCACCGTATCTGCAAAACCGTCAGGTGGTTGAATTTGCGCAACAGCATGGCATTGCCATCACCTCCTATATGACGTTGGCTTATGGCAAGGCGTTGCAGGATGAAGTCATCACCAATATCGCCAAGCGCCGTGATGTGACCGCGGCTCAGGTGATCCTGGCTTGGGCTATGCAACTGGGTTATGCGGTGATCCCGTCCTCGACCAAGCGTGAAAACCTGGCGAGCAACCTGTTGGCTCAGCAACTGACGCTGTCTGATGATGAAATGGCCGAGATTGCTGCATTAGAATGCAATGGCCGCCTGGTTAGTCCGGCAGGCCTGGCACCAAACTGGGATTGATAGGTTGGCCGTCTGTGGTTTGAAGGCACAAACGGCCTGGCTGGTCTTAACGAGCGATTTTTTGGTGTAGGGCGATAATCTCACGGCCCATTTCCATCAGCATAATTGCGTTCATCAAATGGTCCTGTGCATGGACCATCACCAGATGAACCGGGATTTTACCGCTGCCTTCGTCCATTTCGATCAGTTTGGTCTGCACGTGGTGAGCGCCAGAGAGTGCCTCTTGCGCTTGTTGCATATACTGTTCGGCCTGCACGAAATCTTCTTCTTCGCGCGCACAGCGCATGGCTTGAAACACCAGACTGCGGGCGTAACCCGCATTGGCAATCAGCTCCATCACTTCGTTTTCCAAATCCATTTCAGGCCTCCTCAATCAGCGCCAGAGCTTGATCCAATACCTTGTCACCCTTCATGGTGCCGTAGGCCATCATATCGATGCAGGCGACTTTTTTATGGTGCTCGTGGGCAATCTTTTCGCACTCGGCCAGCTTATAGCGGATCTGCGGCCCCAGCAGCGCGACGTCAAATTCGGTTACCACCGTTTTGTATTCACGAATCGACTTGGCGCAGATCTCGGCGTCAATACCGCGAGCAATGGCGGCTTCCTGCATCTTTTTCACCAGCAGACTGGTGGACATACCCAAGTCACACACTAACAGGATCTTTTTCATGTTATTTCTCCAGGCGTTCCAGCAAATGCTGGATTAAAAGTGGGATCGGTCGGCCAGAGGCCACGCTACGGCCATTTTCGCGCCACAGCGCGGTACCGCTGATATCAAGGTGCGCCCAGGGAATATCCGCCGGGCTGAAACGACTTAGGAAGTAGGCGGCAGAGGTACTGATTGCCGCATTGTTGGTCGGCGTGTTGCACAGATCGGCAATATGGCTCTCGACCTGTTTGCTGAAGCGATCATCCAAAGGCAGCGACCACAGAGGATCTCCACTACGCAAGCCTGCCTGAGTGAGATCGTGACGCAGATTCTCATCCTCGGTCATCAGGCCGCTAAGATCGTAACCCAGGGCTTTGACCACCGCGCCGGTGAGCGTAGCCAGATCGATCACGTATTCAGGCGGCTGCTGATTATGGGTCAACCTGCTGGCGTAGGCGATGCCATCGGCCAGCACCAGCCGCCCCTCGGCATCGGTGTTATTGATTTCCACGGTTAAGCCGCTGTAGCTGGTTGCGACATCGCCAGGGCGCATCGCTGCCGGGCCAATCATATTTTCGGCCAGCGCCAGTACGCCAACCAGATGTACCGGCAGCTTGAGTTCTGCCACGGCCAGCATCAGGCCAAAGACGTTGGCGGCGCCACACATGTCATATTTCATGGTGTACATGCCATCGCCGCCCTTTAACCACAGGCCGCCGGTATCGAAGGTGATACCTTTGCCCACGTAGGCGCTGAAGGGGCCAGTGTCGCTCCCCTGGTAACGGATCACCACCAGACGCGGAGGATTATCGGCACCTTTACCTACCGCCTGTAGCAAGCCAAGACCCTGTTCAGCGATCTGCTGTTCATCCAACACTTCGCAGCTCAGGCTGGGATAGGGTGCAATCTGGCGGGCGATCTCGCTGGCGAAAAATGCCGGGGTGCAACGATCGCTTGGCATGTCGGCAATGCGTCGTGCTGCCTTCATCCCCATGGCGGTGGCAGCCGCTTGAGGCAGCTGTTGTTCGAGAGTGGCTCGTTGCTCCGGCTGGCAATAGAACACCAACTCCTGGATACGCGGTGTGGGCGACGCTTCTGCCTTTTTCAGCCCGAGATCGCTCAGTTGGTAATCCAGGTTGAACAGGAAGTGCAGCAGAGGGGTCAGTGCCGGCAGGCTGCGGCGATCAAACACCGTGCAGTCGACGATCAACTGCGTACCAGTACCGCTGCGTAGTAGAGGACGCAGTGCGGTGACCAGCCTGCTGGTTTGCCCATCGAGCCAGAACGTTTTTGGCAACAGCGTGACGCGGCCTACCGGAGCGCAGCCATAGGCGCAGTCGGCGGTTTGCTGCTGGGCGGTAGCCTGCAGTTCCTGTAACAGGGGCGCATTGCAGGGTAATGGCAATGGGCTGCCGGGATAGCTAATCACATGGCTGTTAACTCCCCACGCGGGGATTTCACTCAGAAACCGATAATTAATCAAAATGGATCTCCTCAATCGGCGCACGAATGCGCTCGGCATAGTCGGTTAGCCATTGCTCGCTGGCTGGAGTGTAGTGGGTATGCTCGGCACGGCGTTCTGCCAGGTACACCGTCGGTGGCAGGATGGCGCTGGCGACCACAAACGAGAAGGTTTTGATATTGGTAGAGATGCCGAACTCCCCCTGCCGATTCATACAGACTACGGAGAGATCGCCCACCCGGCCAAAGCGGGCTATCAGTCTGTCTTCCAGCTCGAAGACGACCGAATCGGCCGCCTGTTGTGGCGTCATACCTTGCTGCATACGGCGCACGATCTCATAGCTGGTGCAGCCTTTCATCAGGTCTTCACCCACGCCCGTGGCGGTTGCGGCACCGATCTGGCTGTCACAGTAGAAACCGGAGCCAATCACAGGTGAATCACCCAGGCGGCCACGGCGTTTCATAAACAAGCCGCTGGTAGACGTGGCCACGCTCATTGAGCCATGCAGATCGAGGCCGATAATGCCGACGGTATCGTGACCATCGTAGGGGCTAAGGCCCTTATCGATGGTTTCGCGGCAGCGTTTACGATAGTGCTGGGTTGCTCGCTCAGTGAGCATGGTCTTGTCGGCAAAACCCTGGCTAAGGGCCCACTCACGTGCGCCAGCTCCCACCAGGACGCTGTTGAAGCGTTCGCGGCTCAGTGCCTGGGCAACCTTCACCGGGTTGGCGATATCCACCAGGTTACCAACGGCACCAAAGGCCAGCGTATCGCCATCCATAAAGGCCGCATCCAGTTCTACCTCACCATTTTCGGTCGGCAGGCCGCCGAAACCGACAGATTTATAAAACGGAAAGTCCTCCACTTCCGCCACCGCACTAACCACGCTTTGTGCGGCGCTTGCCCCGGCTTTCAGCGTTTCGCTGGCCTGGGTGACGCCTTCCAGTGCCATACGCCAGGTTGCAATCATTCCCCACATATCAAACTCCTGATGTTTCGGCTGCGCGATACTGTTTGTCCAGAATGCGCAGGAAAGGCAGATAAAGCATGGCGCCGATCAGCAGGTTAACGATCTGCATCAGGCTGCCACTCAAATGGCCGGTCACGATAAAACCACTGATCACCGGTGGCAGCGTCCAAGGGATAAATACCCCGGTGGTGACGGCGACGGCCCCCACCTTCATCGCCACGTATTGCACGGTAACCAACACCACCGGGACCAGGTTGAAAGGGATCAACATGATCGGGTTCATGATCACCGGCAGGCCAAACAGGATCGGTTCATTAATGTTGAAGATTGAAGCCGCAGCCCCCATGCGACCTACTTCGCGGATGCTGTTGCTACGGGCAAAGAACAGAATGGCGATCACCAGCGACAGGGTGGCACCAGCGCCGCCCATCCAGATCATATCGAAGAACTGTTCGGTAACGATGTGCGGTGGCGTGACCCCGGCCTGGATAGCGGCGATGTTGTCGGTCTGGTTTTCCATCCACAGCGGGCGAATGATGCCGTTGACCATCGAACCGGAGTTGATCCCCACCGACCAGAGGATGGTGATACTCAATACCGTCAGCAGCGCACCGATATAGGAAGTGCCAAAGTGGCGTACCGGCGTGGCGACTACGTTATAAATAAACTGATGAATGGTTTGGTAGCTGGTGTGTTCGAACAGAATACGGATCGCCAGTACCAGGATAATCACGAACAACGCAGGCAGCAGAGCGGCGAAGGATTCCTGTACCGCCGGTGGCACGCCTTCGGGCATTTTGATGATCAGCTTGCGGCGCTTGAGGTAGCAGAACAGCTCAGTCCACAGCAGTGAGCCGATCATCGCTACAAACAGCCCCTTGCTGCCGATCCACTCGGTCGGGATCACATTGATATTGCCCAAGGCTTCTACCTTGATAAACGGCGTGAGGATCAGGAAGCACACCAGCGACAGAATACCGCTGGAGACGCGATCCTCGTCATAATGTTCCGCCAGGCGGTAAGCGGTAAGGAAACTGACAAACAGCGACATGGTGGAGAACACCGCGTTGAACGGGATCTCGATGATATTGCTCCAGCTGGCGCCAAACAGGCCTGCCATAAACTGCTGGTAACCCTGATTGGGGAATGACGAGATCACCAGCAGGATCGAGCCGACGATAATGAACGGCATAAAGGAAACATAGGCACCGCGGATGGCACACAAATGCCGCTGCTGTGCGGCCTTGGCCGCCAGAGGCATCAGCTTGGCTTCAAGAAATCCCAGAACGTTGTTCATGCTAAACCCCGTAGGTATGCTTATTGGAGAAAAACAGGTAAGGGTGGCGACTTATTGGCTGGGATTATCAGTGAATGGATTTTAAAGAAAGGTGAATCAGTTCACAGTGTGAGGTGAATTTATAAAATATCTCACAAGATTAGTTATGATAGGGCATCAATTTTAGTGTGGAGTCCACGATGGAAATCAAGCTGCATGCCAATGCGACCACCACCCCACGAGTGCGGCGTTATATCCAGCAATCGGATAAAAGTGACCGCGTATTGGCGCAGGAGCTGGGCATTTCCGTGGCGACGGTACGCCGTTGGCGGCAGCGCCAGGATGTCGCCGATCGCCATACGGTGCCCAAGACCCTTCGCAAGGCGCTGACGGACGAGCAGAGTTTGCTTATCAACTGGCTGAGACAAAAATTACAGCTGCCGCTGGATGAGCTGCTGGTGGTGGTGAATCAGGGCATGCAACAGCCGATCTCCCGTGCGGGCTTGGATCGCTATCTGCGCGGCGTGGGTCAGCGCGGTGAGGAACAGAGCAGGGCGCTACGAGGTAAAAAGGCGGTGAAGGCTGGCGAATTGCCGGGAACCCTCGCCCTTTTTTATCAACGAATTAGCCTATCGGCCGAAGATGGTGGTGAGCAACACCTCTTGTGGGGCGAAGAGAAGGTCAGCGGCTGGCTGAGCGCACGAGCCTTTGCGGGCGCTTCGCCGATGCTGGTGGTCAACTGGCTGAAGGAACGGTTACCGCACTGTCCTGGCGATATACAATCTATTGAGACTGAAAATAAAAAGCTGTTCGGCAATAGCGAGTCTCAGACCCATCCCTTACAGCTATGGTGCCGGGAGCAGGGGATAACGTTGCAACAACCCGCGTTACCGCAAATGGAAATTGTGTTGCGGCTCGAAAGCCAACTGGCGCAGTTGCTACCGGCGGCGGAGAGCTCATCGCTGGATAACGTGTTGCAGGCGCTCTGTGCCAGCTATAACCAACACTGGCCGCAGAAGAAGCTGGGTGGCCTGACGCCCACCGCATTCTGGTTACAGCATCGGCCAGGTTAGTGGGGTGTCAGGCTTTCGCTGAGAAAGTCGATAAAGCTGCGCAGGCGGTTGCTTACGGCGCTGTCGCTGTAATAAACCGCGTTCACCGGTACGGCAACCGGCAGCGTCTCCTCGATCAGGATCTGCACTAAATCCCCACGCTGAATATCCTCATCGATCATAAAGTTCGACAGACAGGCGATGCCGTTGCCATGCAGGCAAAGGTGGCGTTGCGTTTCTCCGCTGTTGGTAGTCAGCCCCGGTGTAATCTCCAACTGCCGGCCATCGGCGCAGGCTAATGGCCAGCGGTTCAGGTTGGGTAGATCGTTGAAGCCGATGCAACAGTGTTGCGCCAGCTCCTCCACGCTTTGCGGAGTACCGAACTGCTGCAGATAGGCCGGTGACGTCACAATTTTTCGATAGCTGGTCATCAGTTTGCGCGCCTTCAAACTTGAGTCTGTCAGTTCCCCCACGCGGATGGCAATGTCGACCTTGCGCTCAATCAGGTTGATAAAGGTTTCTGAAGAGACCAGCGAGAGCGACATTTCCGGGTAGCGGGCACGAAACTCGCCAACCAACGGGGTCAGCACGTGCAACACGACCGGCGTTGCGGCATCCACGCGCAACAGGCCCTGGGGCCGCTGGCGGCTCTCCATCAGCGCATTTTCCGCCGCGGCCATATCGCTCAGGACTTTCTGCACCTGGCGGAAATAGTTTTCTCCCTCCTGCGTCAGGCTTATCTGGCGGGTGGTGCGATTGAGCAGGGTGACCCCCAGCTTGCTCTCCAGCTTTTTTACCGTGCGGCTGACCACCGAGTTTGCCTGTTCCAAGCGCTCCGCTGCGCGGCTGAAGCTACCGCATTCCACCACGGTGACAAAAGTGATCAGTTCATCCGAATTTGCCTTCATTGTTGCTCCATCAGCAAAATTTATTTGAAATTTTGAGCATTTTTATCATTTAAGCACAGGCAGATAATCACCGCTATCAACCGAACGCTATTTTGGAGTTAGCAATGCCTCTCGCTTTACTTGCCTTGACCATCAGTGCCTATGCCATCGGCACCACGGAGTTTGTGATTGTCGGCTTGATCCCGACCATCGCCGAGCAGTTAAACGTCACCGTGCCGTCCGCAGGGCTGCTGGTGACCCTGTACGCCATTGGGGTGGCGATCGGTGCGCCGGTACTGACCGCTTTAACCGGCCGCGTGCCGCGCAAGATGCTGTTGGTGGGCCTGATGGTGCTGTTCACCCTTGGCAACCTGCTGGCCTGGCAGTCACCGAGCTATGAGTCACTGGTAGTTGCTCGTTTACTGACTGGCCTGGCGCACGGGGTGTTTTTCTCGGTGGGTTCGACGATTGCCACTAGCCTGGTAGCCAAAGAGAAGGCGGCAATGGCGATCGCCATCATGTTTGGTGGCTTGACCGTTGCGCTGGTGACAGGCGTGCCGTTAGGCACCTTTATCGGCCAGCACTTCGGCTGGCGTGAGACCTTCCTGGCGGTGTCGTTGATTGGCATGGTGGCGATTATTGCCAGCCTGATCCTGATCCCGAACAACATCAAGAACCAGGCCAGTGCCAGCATCCGCGATCAGCTGCAAGTGCTGACACACCCGCGCCTGCTGCTGATTTACGCCGTTACCGCGCTGGGCTACGGCGGGGTATTCACGACCTTCACCTTCCTGGCGCCGATGATGCAGGAGCTGGCTGGCTTTTCGGCTCCGGCCGTCAGTTGGATTTTGCTGGCCTATGGCATAGCGGTAGCCATCGGTAACATCTGGGGCGGCAAACTGGCCGACCGTCATGGCGCGGTGCGGGCACTGAGCTTTATCTTTGCCGCGTTAGCCGCCTTGCTGTTGGTGTTTCAGTTTACCGCCAGCCACAGCGCCGCCGCGCTGCTGACGGTGGTGGTGATGGGGGTATTTGCCTTTGGCAATGTCCCGGGCTTGCAGGTTTATGTGGTGCAGAAGGCCGAGCAGTACACGCCGAACGCGGTGGACGTTGCTTCAGGCCTGAATATCGCGGCTTTCAACGTAGGGATCGCATTGGGCTCCGTGATTGGCGGGCAGACCGTGGCTTCGCTAGGGTTGGCGCAAACGCCTTGGATCGGCGCGCTGATTGTAGTGGGGGCGTTGTTGTTGATCTGCCTTAGCGGCCGTTTGGATAAACAACACCAACGGCAGTTCGCCTGATCCCATCTTGCACCTTTCTTCTTGGCCCACATTGGTGGGCCTTTTTGCATTCAGCGCGAACCTTTACAGACACATACACGGCATTGATTGAAATCGGCCCGCCTTGCCCCTATAACTGGGTCTCTAAAAGCCATGTTGGCAGAGCCGCTCAGGCGTATACTGAATTGAGTCTTGGTAGCCAGGTTGCTATCAACGTGATTTTCATCCGAACGGGAAATAGGCGAATAACGTGCCGAAACGAACTTATGCAATGAGGTATGTTGCGGGCCAGCCAGTTGAACGGATTTTCCCTGGTGCCATCAATCAGCCGCTACCGCCCGGGGCCGCGTTGCCTACGTCTGGTGCGCTGCGGGTGATGGTATGGAATATTTTCAAACAGCAGCGTGCCGATTGGCTTTCGGTGTTGAAAGACTTCGGTAAAGATGCGCAGCTGGTGCTATTGCAGGAGGCGCAGACCACGCCGGAATTGGTCAGCTTTGCCACCTCTAACTATCTGGCGGCCGATCAGGTGCCCGCCTTTGTGTTGCCGCAACACCCTTCTGGCGTGATGACGCTGGCGGCAGCACATCCGGTGTATTGCTGCCCGTTGCGCGAACGGGAGCCGCTGCTGCGTTTGGCCAAGTCGGCGTTGATCACCGTCTACCCTTTATTAGATGGTCAGCTGTTGATGGTCGTGAATATCCACGCGGTGAACTTTAGCCTGGGAGTGGATGTTTACAGCAAGCAGCTTGGCCCGATTGGTGAGCAGATCGCCCTCCATCGGGGGCCGGTGATCATGGCGGGGGATTTTAACGCCTGGAGCCGCAAGCGCATCAACGCGCTGTATCAATTTGCCAGCGATATGGCGTTGCACGAGGTCAACTTCGCCGACGATCATCGCCGTAAAGCCTTTGGCCGCCCGTTGGATTTTATCTTTTACCGCAACCTGGGCGTTACAGAGGCCTCGGTGCTGGTGACTCAGGCCTCAGACCACAATCCGCTGCTGGTGGAGTTCCATTCGCAAACCGATAAACCGGTCTGGTAGCGAAATTTGGCCAATAAAAAAGCATCCCGAGGGATGCTTTTTTTGTGGCGAAAACTAGGTTTCCGGCGACGATTTGTTGCTGACAAACAGCGTCAGCTTCACACCGGGTTGCAAACTGCTGGCTTTGCCGAGCGTTGAGTTCCAACGCATCACGTCGTTAATTTCGACGCCGTGACGACGTGCAATGCTGGATAGCGAGTCACCCTTACGCACTTGGTAGGTGATACTGCTGTTATCTCTGGCATTGCTGGCCACTTGCAGGGTTTGCCCAACTTTCAGCGTGCTCTTGCCACGCAAATTGTTCCAACTCTGCAAATCGCTGGTCTTAACGTTCAACCGTTTGGCGATGGTGGATAACGTATCGCCGGAGCGAACCTTATACGCACTTCCGCCTGACAGGCCACTGTTCTTCGCCAACTGGGTGGTTGGTAATGTTGCAGCTATCTGTCCGTCGGCCAACGAGTCTTTCAACTGTGCGGCATTCTTTTTGGGAACCATGATGTAATGGGGCCCATTAGGTGCCGTAACGCCTTTCTTGTAGCCAGGGTTATAAGCCTTCATCTTGGTGAGAGAAAGCCCAGACATCTCTGCCGCCTGAGTCAGCTGGATCTGCTGCCCGACATCAATACGCGCCAGTGCACGGGTTTCGTCAGTTTTTGGCAACTTGACGCCGTACTTTTTGCTGTGCTTGATGATATCGCTCAGTGCCAGCATTTTCGGGACATAGATTGACGTTTCACGCGGAAGCGACAATGCCCAGAACTCGGTGGACTTACCCTGACGTTTATTCGCCTTAACCGCCTGCATGACTCGGCCTTCACCACTGTTATACGCGGCGATGGTCAATAACCAGTCACCGTCAAACATGCGGTTCAAACGCTCCATCATGTTAAGCGCAGCGGTCGTCGAGGCCACAACATCACGGCGCCCGTCATACCACTGATTGTTTTTCAAACCATAATTGCGACCCGTTTGCGGCACGATCTGCCATAGCCCTGCGGCATTGGCACTTGACGTGGCGTGAGGGTCAAAAGCGCTCTCCACTATGGGTAGCAGTACCAGTTCCATCGGCATATTGCGTTTCTTAATCTGCCCGACTATCCAGTACATGTACGGCTCTGCCCGTAGTGTTACATCGTGGAGATAGCTCTTACTTTTTAAATATTTTCTTTTTTGTTCACGGATCCGGTCGTTTTCCGGAACCTCCATCTTCAGCTCGTCGCTAATGAAGTTCCACAGGTTCTGCTGAGCGGCGCTACTGTTACTGTCTAGCCACCGTGCCGAACTCGCTGTGTACTCTCCTGCTTCACTTTCTTGACCTGCCGAAGACAGACTCTGTGCATGCTGCTTTGGTGCCGGTGCATCCTTCCAGGATGACTGGCAACCCACCAGCAAGACCGAGGCGAGAAGTATCGCTTTAGCCTTCATGTGTGTGTCAATATAGTTGCTTAAAAGACGAGCAAGGATACTTTGCTTCGTTAAAAAACACAACTAAAAGCTTAGAAGGCATCCTTGCGCAGGCGTAATTCGGAAAAAACCGAATGAAGCTGGCTCGGTGGTGAGTTAAAGCCTATTTCCTTTTGTAAATCAGTGTCATGGCAGCGTAAAAATAGATTAATTTTACGCTCTAATTGCAACGTTGTGGGCAGGCTAGGTACTCCTTTTGCCCTTGATTGCTCAATTTGTTGCTGATATGTTTCAATTTGGCGATCTTGCGGCAAAATTGTCCTGGCAAACTTAAGGTTTGAGAGCGTGTACTCGTGTGCGCAACAAATTAGAGTTTCGTCGGGAAGTTGCGCGAGCCGTTGAAATGAGTGATACATTTGCTCTGCGGTCCCTTCAAAAAGCCGTCCGCAGCCCGCAGAAAAAAGCGTATCTCCACAGAAAAGATAAGGTTCACTGTAGAATGCCACGTGTCCCAGAGTATGCCCGGGAACCGCGATGGTGGTGTAGCTACGCCCGCCAATTTCCAGGATATCGCCATCCTGAACCAACCGATTTGCTCCCTTATTAGCGGTTTCCTGGGGGCCATACACCGGCAGATCCGGATATTGCGCAACGATTTCCGCTACGCCGCCGACATGGTCGTGGTGGTGGTGGGTTAATAATATGGCATCGGGGGTGAGTTGCCGTTGGGGCAACGCCGCCAATACCGGGCCAGCTTCGCCGGGATCGACAATCACACAGCGTCCTTGCTGGTTAGCCAATAACCAAATGTAATTGTCCTGAAAAGCGGGAATGCTGATAAGATTCATGGAACACCTCTCGTTGGCAACGGCTTGAAAGAAGATACTAAACCATGAAACCAGCCCAGACTCTAGAAAAGCTCACTAGCCCTTACTCCTGGGCCGGGCTGCCGTGGGGCGAATACTATCGTGAGGCGTTGGAGCAGCAGTTGCAGCCCTGGTGGCCAAAGATGTTTGGTTTCCATCTGTTGAAGATCGGCAATCTCAGCGCCGAGTTGGATAGCGAAAAGTGCGCCATCTCGCATCAGGTTAACGTGGGATTGGCCGGGGATAATCTGCATGTGCAGGCCGATCCTTATCAGTTGCCCTTTGCGGCCAAGTCCGTCGATGCCTGCCTATTGGCCCATACGCTCTCTTATGCCGATGACCCACACCGTATGTTGCGTGAGGTCGATCGCGTCATGATTGACGATGGCTGGCTGGTGATCAGCAGTTTCAACCCTTTTAGCCTGCTAGGCCTGGGGAAGCTGATCCCCCGGTTGCGCAAACGCCAGCCTTACGTCAGCCGGATGTTTACCCAGATGCGCCTGCTGGACTGGCTCAGCCTGCTCAATTATGAGGTGTTGGATCAGACGCGCTTCCACGTGTTGCCTTGGCAGCGCAAAGGGGGGACTTTCTTGAGTACGCATTTACCGGCGCTTGGCTGTATGAGCGTGATTGTAGCCCGTAAGCGAACCTTGCCGCTGACGCCAACGCCGATGAAAGTGGGGGCGAGAAAACACTCTCTCAGCCGCGCAGTGGGCGCGACCAAGAGTTATCGCAAACTGCCTTAAGCTTCGGGCTTGTAGCCAACGTCGTCCTGCGTCGGGCTGCCAGCTGCATCGCGTGCCAGCACGTCGCAACGTTCGTTTTCCGGGTGCCCGGCATGGCCTTTGACCCATTCCCAACGGATGGTGTGGCGGGCAATCGCCAGATCCAGGCGCTGCCAGAGATCGACGTTCTTCACCGGTTTTTTGTCGGCGGTTTTCCAGCCGCGCTTTTTCCAGTTATGGATCCAACTGGTGATCCCCTGACGTACGTATTGGCTATCGGTGCTCAGCACCACTTCGCAGGGGGTGGTCAAGGCTTCGAGCGCCACAATGGCGGCCATCAGCTCCATGCGGTTATTGGTCGTCAGGTAATAACCCGCGCTGAACAGTTTCTCGTGCTGTTTATAACGCAAAATTGCGCCGTAACCGCCGGGGCCTGGATTACCAAGGCAAGAGCCGTCGGTGAAAATTTCTACCTGTTTAAGCATCTCTGGTAGACTCTTCCTATTAGTTTTATAAAAACCAAGTCTGACATAAACCAGCGCCATGAGCACAGCATTATGATCTCTACACCAACCAGACAGATCGTTCTCGATACAGAAACCACCGGTATGAACAAGCTAGGGGTTCACTACGAAGGTCACCGTATCATTGAGATCGGGGCCGTTGAGGTGATCAACCGCCGCCTGACCGGCCGCCACTTCCACGTTTACGTCAAGCCGGATCGGCTGGTGGATCCGGAAGCCTACGGCGTACACGGTATCAGCGATGAGTTCCTGGCGGATAAGCCTACTTTCGACCAGATCGCCGCTGAATTTATCGACTTTATCCGTGGTGGCGAATTAGTCATTCATAACGCCGCGTTTGATATCGGCTTTATGGATCACGAGTTCCGCATGTTGCAGCGAGATATCCCGAAGACGGATACCTTCTGCACTATCACCGACAGCCTGTTGATGGCGCGCCGCCTGTTCCCAGGCAAGCGTAACAACCTCGATGCGCTGTGCAACCGCTATGAGATAGACAACACCAAGCGAACGCTGCACGGCGCTTTGCTCGATGCCGAGATCCTGGCGGAAGTCTATCTGGCGATGACCGGTGGCCAGACCTCGATGGCTTTCCAGATGGAAGGGGACACCCAGCAGACGGATTCTGCCCAGGATATCCAACGCATCCAACGCCCGGCAACGGCGATGAAAGTGATCTATGCCAGTGACGCAGAACTGCAGGCTCACGAATCACGTCTGGATCTGGTGCAAAAAAAGGGCGGTAGCTGTCTGTGGCGTGGTGGCGCAGCAGCCGAATAACGGTTTCGCAGGATAGAAATAACGCTTAGAGCCGATCCCGATAGGATTTTATTCCATATAATAAGTCCACAGGCAAAGAGCAGCATTCTCAGATAGTTTTGGGCTTTTTCTTCCTGCGAACGATTAAACGACGATACCTATTCAGCCAACTATACGTACGTTCTACTACCCTACATCTTGCTCTCTTGATTGCGTCTTTTTTCACCGCATCTGATTCCGATTTCCTGCTTTCAATATGAGGTGATTAACGTCGCCTTCTTAACTCTTTTTCTAACCATTCACCTATGTAACGGTTATCAAAACATAGATTTAATCGAGTACTGGGTTCCCCTGTTTGTCGGGGCATACCACTGACAACCTGTTCGCAATATAAAGAAAATGGCATTCACGGTAGCCCGATTATCGACCTGATAACGATACCGACCCAAGGAGTGATGAGTTAGATTAATGTGGAGTAATGACTCCATTTTATCTTAATGACGCTTTCACTCCGCTACCCGAATTATTCTTACATCAGCATCCCCCACGCGCGAAGAGGCAATCTGTGCTGAGCGGTCACTCAATAATGTTACTGATGCCGAGGCATTCCCGGATATCTATCGGCAAATTAGGATAGCTTCAGCAGATGGCGCTTTTACGCAAAGCAGTGCCATGACGAGCGGTGGTGTTAGGAAATCAAGGCGCTGCTCAAGCCACGAACCCGCGCAGTATACTGGCTAGTAGAGTATATCGAACGAAATCAGGTAGTAACCAGGTAATGGCTCAAGGGAAGCGATCTGTGCCTTAAAAAATGACGAGTGAAGATATACTGTACTATACATGAGTTTACTGATATTTCATTTAAATTACATTTGTTCGACAAAGCCGTTTTGAAAATGTTTAAATTAATGATGTTAACGTTACCTTCCTTGTTATTTAAGCTATTGGTGTTAACGTCATTATCGGCATAAGAGGCAACAATGATTCATTTTATTTAAAAGCGAAAGTAGATGTGTTCAACGTATTTATATCTTCGTGATTCTTCCGAGTTGAGGCTTAGGGAGAAGTTTTTTATTTGAGTCAATGGCAAAAAGCGCATGTAGGATTGGTGATGAATAAGTGAGTTAACTGGCATCGAAGGTGAGATGAGTCAGTTTTTTTACCTATCAATTAATCCAAATTGATTACCAATGCCTATTGGTTGTCATTGATGATATCTGGGGGGTTTTTGTTACACTTTTAAAGTGCATGAGAAAAATCTCATTATTTTATTTTAAATTATTAAAGTGAGTTAGGTGCTATGCAGTACTTTGATATGCGATATTAGAAATATCTTAGTGATGACGAAGGAGAGATAAGTTTGACAAATAGATGCTATCCTTTCTGAATTAAATTAAGTGAGGTGAATTATAGTGATGGCTTTTTTTAACCGCCTTGCTATTTTTTCAAATGGTTGATAGAAATGTCTACCTGGCAGTCGGTAAATGCTTGAAAATGGATTGAATGTATGCGGGCGTGTGGAAATATATTGTTTTCTTTTTATTGTGATAATCTATTTTTCAAAAAGGGATTATTTGAATTATTAGATGGCGTTTATTACGAGTCAAAATATAATTGTGAAAACAAAAAAGATCCCCAGCATAAAGTTGGGGGTAATGATTACTATTTGATTGATATTGTTGTGTTATCTTCGAAAAGTATTTATGAAGATTTGCCAAAAAGGGATAAAGTATTCGGTGATGATGGCAATGGTGTAATTGTTTTTTGCTCAGAAAAAATGAAGCATGTCATCAAAGGTTTAAGTGGTTATGAGAACGCATTCTTCTTTACAGAGGATTTGAGTTTGTTAGCGGTGAAAAGTGCATTCAGAGATATCATGTTCGGTGGGAGTGATAACCGTAAGCGAATCTTTGAAAGAATAACTGTTGATAGACTGACTAATAGAGAAAAGTTGGTGTCAGAACTTATAAAAAAAGGAAAGAGCCAACAACAAATAAGCAAAATCACTGGCGTCAATGTCAAGACGGTTAGCTCGCACTTGCGTTCTGCCATGATTAAGTATCATGTAAACAATGTATTGGAGTATATAGTGAAACTTTCACATGACAAAGATATGTAATCTAGCTAGTTACAACCCAACATCATGCTTTCTATGCTTTTAAAATTACTTACCATGTGATTGCTTAGTAGTTGTTAATTGTATTTAAAATAACCCCTAATATATTTCTGTGAGAGGCAAGAGAAATATTAATCCAGTTACGGGCATTCTATTTTTATGGGGGGTATATGCTGATGTAATTATACCCATAAAAAACAACCAGATAGGGGGCGATGCTTTAAGAAGGATCACTACTATAGAGCTTGTTTTACAATTCTTTAGTTAAAGAATGGTGATATTTTATTCTAAAGATATCCATGTTTTCTGTGAACATCATCCACGTAATGTGGAGACAGCACTAAGCAAGGTTCCGGTTTTCAAACTTTTTCGGGCTAAGTCCAACACAGACACTGTGGTGATGCCAGAGATTGTAATCGCACTCGATATAATTAAACCCCCCGTTTCCATTATTCCCCGGCTGGCAACGTGCTCGCCGTGGGTACATTCCATCTTTAGCAAGTGGAAGAAATTTTCCCCTCCGGTATTGTTTTAACAACAGTCTTTTGCGCTCGTACTGCCATGCAGATTATGCCGTTTCAGTAAGTCCAGGTAATCTGCTGAACAGTACTGGCCGCCTCTGCAGTATGAACGACGACATCGACCAGCCGATGGCTATCCGCGAACAGGTCAATGATCTCCGCCAGGTAAAGCTAGCCTCAACAGTGCAAGGGTAGGTGATGTTCAGATCCTGATTGTGACCAAAAGGTCGATTTATTCAACAAAGCCCGTGCCAACCATCTAAGCAAACGATCTGTGTGCAAAGCCAAGGGTGTAAAAGCAACATAATTTTTACAATGTCGAGCATGCAGCACTTGTCTTTTTACAAAACTTTAAAATAAATTTTTGGCTGGAAAAATGGGAGATGTCTCAATTTTGTAAATCGTGGGTCAATAGAATTATCCTAGTTTTTTATTTAAATATCACGAGTGCGGGCGTATTTCAGATGCATTAACTTGGTATATTCTTAAAAGTGCCGACTCTTCTAGGTGTTATTAAATAAGATTATCCTGAGGTGCTTTTTTATGTGCATTGAAAATCACAGCTGACAACCTGTTGCCATTGATTTTTGCGTCAGATATGATTATCTCATTCCTGTGGGATGTTATTTATGTAATGAGTACGTATTTCGAAGCTTGAGTCTAGAAGCGAGATTAGTTACAGCCGGAGAGTAGAGGGACGTATCTTTCTTTTGATGGATATGTCTTAACATATTGAATGTTAATTTGGATGTGAGGGGGTAATAGTCCTGGATATTTAGTGGGATAATCAATGACATCTTGGATGAGAGTAGTCATTAACTATCTTAAAAAGATAGGTCAGATGGTAATATCTATTATATAAGGATTGTATATGAAACTTAACAAGAAAAAAGCTGTGTTCGCTATTTTAGCATCACTTGTTATTTCTAATTTTGCATACGCAGAAGATGAAGTCGTGCCCGCGCCACTAGCACCGGTGACAGTTAACGGCGGTAAAGTAACCTTTAATGGTGAAGTAACATCAGGTGCCTGTGCTGTATCAGGAACAGATACTGATAAAATTGTTACTTTAGATACCGTTCGAGCCGCTTCTTTTACGGCTGCAGATCAAGCAGGCAATGCTAAGAAAGCTTTTGAACTAAATCTGGTAGATTGCGATGCGTCTATTCGTAAAACAGTGCAGGTTACATTCAGTGGTCAAGCTATCGACGGGCATCCTAACCTACTGGAAAATACTGCAGGTGCAGGGTCTGCAAAGAATGTGGGTCTTCAGCTGTTTGGGCCAGATGGTGCGGTATTGAATCTTGGTGAGTTAAGCTCAAAAGTGAATTTAAGCGAAGCAACAACGATTCCACTTTCTGTTGATTATATGTCGACAGCAGCGTCAGTGACAGCTGGTAAAGTTCAGTCCGTAGCTAACTTCCAGTTAACCTATAACTAAGACATTTCACTATAAAAATGATTGGCTGGGGAAAACAGCCAATCATTTGTTATTGGAAAGGAATTATTAATGGTCAAAAAAACTATTTTTGTTTTAATCTCTGCTTTTTGCTGCCAGCAAGCTTATGCTGGCGGTGTTTCACTGGGTGCAACACGCCTAGTTTATCCTGCATCAAAGGAGCAGGTGACTTTAAAGATATATAACACGGATGAAAAAGGAAATTATCTTGTCCAGTCTTGGATATCAGACGAAAACAATAATAAAAGTAAAGAATTTATTATTACACCGCCACTTTTTGTTATTAAATCAGGAAGTGATAATTTATTGAAGGTTGTTTTCTCTGGTGATAAAGATAGCTTGCCAAAAGATAGAGAAAAATTGCTTTTTTTGAACGCTAAGGTGATCCCATCGCTATCCGAACAGGAGCAGAAAATTGACAATGCGTTGTTAATATCGACAACCACTAAAATAAAAGTATTTGTCAGGCCAGACTCAATAAAAGAGGACCCATTTGAGTCTTACAAGCTGCTAAAGTGTAGTTATGATGCTGGTAAAATAAAAGTTACAAATCCTTCGCCATTTTATATGAATTTGGTGTCTCTTTCTGTCAATAGGAAAGAAATATCGGGTGCGGAAACAATATCACCAATGTCATCGGTATATTTAGATGGAGGTTCGAAAGGAAGCTTCTTATCTTTTAATTTTATTAATGACTATGGTGTGCAAGTAAAAGACAGACAGTGTCATTTATAATCAGTGTTTGGAGTTTTTATGCGAGCAGTTAAAGGATTTTGCTTGTTTTTTTTATGCTTTAATATTAAAAACGCATTCGCAGAAGATTATTTTAATCCACAGTTTTTAGGAAGTGACGTTGCCTCGCTTGAAGATTTATCATATTTGAATTCTGGAAGTAAATTGTCACCCGGTGACTACTACTTATATCTTTATTCAGGTGAAGATTTTCTTAAAAATGTTAAAGTGAAATTCGCAACTGTGAAGGGAACGGTCCGCCCCTGCTTTACTAAACCAATCATTGACGCTATACCATTTAATGAAGAAGCAAAAAAACACTTTCAGCCGCTGTTGATAGAGGAAAATGATTGTATTGATATCGCAAAGTATATTAAGGATTTTGACTACGATGTCGATCTCACGAAATTAATCCTTCGGCTCTCAATTCCTCAGATCTATTTAGATTCAACCCAGTCAACTATGGCGCCAGAAAATGAGTGGAACGATGGCATTGTTGCTTTTTTGATGAATTATAATTTTAACGGGTCGTACTCCAAAAATAATAATAACAGTAATTACTCGTCAAATTACCTTAATCTGAACAACAGAGTTAACGTTGGCTCGTGGAGGTTTAATGCTAACGCCTATTTTAATGAAAGTAAAGCAGGCTCTAATAGTACTCATGAGATTGATACCAATGGCATTTATCTTTCGAGAAAAATAAATTCTTTAAAAAGTGAGTTGCTGATAGGGCAAAGCAGCATTGGTTCTAGTTTATTTGATGTGAACGCCTATATTGGCATGACCCTAGCTACTTCAAATGAAATGCTTCCGGACAGTGACAGGGGATATAGTCCGTCGATCAGAGGAATTGTGGAGTCTCGATCCAAACTTACGGTAAAGCAAAATAATAATATTATTTACCAAACGTACGTTAATCCAGGCCCTTATAATATTGACAACCTTAATTCGGTCGGTACCAGTGGTGACTACGAGGTTGAGTTAACCTCGGCAGATGGCGTGGTGCAAAAATATTCGGTACCCTACTCTTCACTACCTAACCTACTCCGGCTAGGGAAATACAATTATGCCGTAACATTAGGCAAACTAGATTTGAACTCTGTAGATGATATTAATTTTTTTCAGAGCACCATAGGCGTTGGTATTCCATTCGAGTCGACGTTATTTTTTGGTTCGCAAATCTCCGCAAATTACACTTCTGTGGGTATTGGCGCGGGTAAAGATTTCGGCGATTTTGGCGCACTCTCCGTAGATGCTCTTCATGCTGTTTCTAAAATTGACAATGATAAACTTTCAGGTGAGTCTTATCGTGTACTCTATTCGAAATCATTTAATGAAACTGGAACGAATCTTCAGTTGACAGGATACCGCTATTCAACTTCTAACTATTATTCATTGAGTGAAGCTTCACACAGAAATGATATGTCTGATACCGGCTTCGATAATTATTATTTTGGTCGCAGAAAAGATAGTTTTCAGCTTAACGTATCACAGAGTTTAAATGGTTATGGCCAGTTCTATGTGTGGGGGAACTTTAACTCATATTGGGGAAGTGACACCAAAAGCAAAAACATCCAGCTTGGCTGGAATAAAAACTTCCCGCAAATAAATAATGTGGTTCTTTCTGCCAGTTACAGTAAAAAAACGTATGGCAACATCAATGATGATGTTTTTTATTTGTCCTTTAGCATGCCGTTAACAAATAGAACAAGCAAAAATACAATGTACGTTTCAAACAGTACAACATACAGTAAATCTGACTACAATAATGCAACTAGTCTGTATGGTAATATTTTGGATAATAGGCTTGATTATAACATTTATCAAACGGCCAATAAAAAGTCATCTTATAATAATACAAGTATGAATGTGAACTACAAGGCTAATTCGGCTACTTTGCATGCAGGTTCCTCGTATTCAGAACAATCAAAGCAAATCGATTATGGTGCGAGTGGTGGTGTCTTACTTCATAAAGATGGCATCGTTTTGACTCGAGAAGCTACCGACACCGCGATCCTGGTTGAAGCTAAAGGAGCTGAAGGTGCCAGGGTAAGCCGGGCTGGCGAAAATATTACTATTAATAAAGGCGGTTATGCGTTGATTCCTTACGCTACTCCTTATCACTATAATGATATTGAGTTAGATCCATCTACTTTTTCTAATAGTTATGATGTGGATGATAAAATATCAAAAGTGGCTCCAACCAGAGGAGCTATCAGTAAAGTTACTTTTGATGTAAAAAGAGGTTATAGCTTCCTTGTTTCTGTTAGGTATAAGAATAAGCCTATTAAGTTTGGTACGCTAGTTAAAAATGATGAATATAATAATGTTGCCATAGCAGATGATGACGGTACCGTGTATTTAACCGGCGTGAAAAAAAATTCATCCTACACTGTAGCATGGGACGAGAAAAATACATGTCGTTTTGTTATCAATTATGAAGACGAATCCTGGTTAAAGACTGTAAATAAAAAGCAAGTCGATTGTTTGTAAACCCACTGCAGAGGCAAAAATGAAAAAAATATACCAAATATTTATCTTTTTTTTTAGTCAGTTATGCTCTGCAGCGTATGCTGAAGATGTTACTGTGCAAATAAATGGGGCTATTTTAGCACAGAGTTGCAATGTAAAAAGCAGTGACCTGACTAAAAATGTCATATTTGATGATATCAACCCTCAAGAGTTAGCCTCATTAGGCTCTACAACGGCATCGACAAAAGTGTCGATCGGTCTGGAGAACTGTACAGGTAATATCACCAATATGTCTTATATGTTTTCCGGCAGTGGAGATGACAGCAATCCCAGTCTGCTAAAGGTCATTGGTAAACCCGGCACGTCATCTGAAGGTGTTGCGACCGGATTAGCGATTGAAATTCTGGATATGAATAAAAAATCCGTGCCGTTGAATCAAAAGCAAGCTTTTGGCCAGCAAGTGACGACATCAACCTATGATTTCAACTTCTATCTGAGATATAAATCCATCAGTCCGACGATAGGGGCAGGAGATGCGTCATCTTTACTTTATCTGGATCTTTATTATGAATAGAATATTTCTACGTATCATATTGTTAATATTGAGTTTTATATCTGCTCACTCCTTTGCCGATCAGGTGGAAATTACTATCACAGCAAAAGTAATAGCTAAAACCTGCACTATTTCATCAGGATCATCAGATTTTCTGGTGACCCTTGCTCCGGGAAACTTCCGCGACGCTGCGATTGGGGTGCCATTTTCTGATTCCTCTTTCAAAATTGATCTGGAAGATTGCTCCTCAAATATAAATACGGCACACGTTACATTAGGCGCAGAAAGCGATCCGTTCATGCCTAATTTGTTAAAAATAGCCAGTGATGCGGATTCAGACGCTACCGGGGTGGCCATTGGGCTCTACGATAGAAACAAAAAAAATATTGATATCAGAAGTAATTCCACTGATTTTATTATTAATCATGCAAGTGCGATAAATTCTTTGCATTTTTCGGCAGCCTATCTAAAAACCAACGATAAGGCATTGCCAGGAAAGGTGAAAAGCTTCGCCTATTTTGAGATCTCTTATGATTAAGTTTTTATTGTGTTTGTTTGTATTTATTATTATTCCTTGCTCTTGTCTGGCAGGTGTTTCGGTGGTGGGTACGCGCTTCTTTATTGATGATTCAACCAAGGCATTGAATGTTAAGGTTTTAAATGATAATGCGAGTGACTATCTGGTTAAGACCAAGGTCAACAACGATGGGTTTATTATATCACCGCCGTTGTTCATTTTGCCTAAAAATAAAAGTAATATAATTACTATTGTTCCTGATGAAAAAATTAAGGGTGATAAAGATGAGGTTTATTCCTTAACTATCACTACGATACCAAAATCAGAGGTAAATCCCAATAATAATGTAGTGTCTCTTGCTATTAGATCACATTTCAACCTCATCTATAAGCATGGATCGCCAACGGAAAAGGATTATAACGAAATGACATTGACACGTTCTCAGGTTGGAAAATGGTCATTAGTTAATCCAACCAATTTCGCTTTCATGATATTATTATCAAACAGGTTTTCTCATCATTCTGGCGGTGCGAAACTGTTAGGGCCCGGCCAAAGTATTTCTGTTGATGAACATTGCTCAAAAGACTCTTGTTCGCTGTGGTTGTATATCCTTGATGATGAAAGTCATATTGTTAAAAAATTAAATCTAATGCATGATTAAGAGGTTTTTATGAAGTTCATTATGCCATCTTGTATTCTACTATTGACTTTTAATCTTGGGTTGTCCACCGCGTGGGCTATTCCTGATACTCAAAAGGTACACGCTTTTGGTAGTACTAATGTCAGAATATCTGGGCCTGCAGATAATCTGAATAATTCGTTTGGTAAAATCATTGCAAACAGTGGTAGTCGTCGGCAAGTGATATGTGATAATCCTAATATATCTTATGATCTGGCAAAAATAGAATATACTCCACTTGCAACCTGGACAGGTAATTCGTACCAATCTTCTTCGGCAGTTAAAAAGGTATACTTATACGAAAGTGGAGTTCAAGCATTGAATTATGCTCCAAGTATACGTGGGGATTCATTTAATTCCGGTATCACCGGAAACGGAGTGTTTAACCCGGCACCACCGGAACCTATGGTTGTATGGACAGGAAATATGGAAAATTCGTATAGAGTATCATCAGGATTTTGGGCTTTTACTCTGATGTATGTGTATAGAGGAGCTGAAAGGTTGGAAAATGCTACAATAGTACCAAGTCAACCTCTGTTCAGATTTACCTGTTACGATAAAAACAATGTGGCACAGGAAACGACTACTATCGTAGCTGGCGACCTTTACGTTTATGTTGATGTAGCGACCTGTACGCCTGACGCTAAAGCAGCAACGGTCATTATGGATGGCATTCCTGTGGCAAATATTGAAAATGCTGCTTCTTCGGCTTTGATCGGCACTAAACCGCAGACTTTTTCGCTTAAGTGCGATCCGAATATTCAGGTCTCTTACTCAGTGGTTGATTTGAACGATCGGACAAATAATACCAACACATCGACCCTGACGTCAGACTCTACGGCGGCAGGCGTCGGCTATGCAATAACGTCACCTAGCGGAACGAGACTGCAATTTGGACCTGATGGTTCCGCTGTAGGTATCCCTGGTCAGATCAAGTATTTTCTTGGTAACTCAGGAACCGCTGCAGCAAACAATCCTATGTCATTTCAGTTAGGGTTTAGCTATGTACGTAAACCGGAAGAAACGATAAAGACGGGTACTGCTAAATCGTTGATAGGTATAACCTATTCATACCAGTAGAAGAACGATATATACTCTAACTGTATCACAAATTATCTTAATGCGTTGTACGTGGTTTTAACAGTCAACGCATTATCGACTTGAAGACTATGCCTCCCCAAGGGGGGATGGGTCAGATGAACGGGGGCAATTGCTCCATTTTTGCCCATAAGGCATCAGAAACTAACCCACTATCTTTCATATTTTCTGTGGGTATCCATTTCAACGGTATCAACTTGACTTATAGACTCCCACTATGGGGGAGGTTCTTTACCTGCATAATCAACGCGTGTTCGTTGAAAAACTGTGCAAACGACTCTTTTTATAAGAAAAGACGTTGACGGAAGGGCGAGGCAACCGTAATATTCGGCTCGTTCCCCCGCAAGAGGGAACGTTGCGGAGCGGTAGTTCAGTTGGTTAGAATACCTGCCTGTCACGCAGGGGGTCGCGGGTTCGAGCCCCGTCCGTTCCGCCAACATTCAGAAGCCCTGAGTTAGCAATAACTCAGGGCTTCGTCTTTTCTATTGTACCGTCTTCAAACCTTCCTCCCCTCGTCGGCTAATGCTGAAAATGCAGCAAAGATATTTCATTTTTTGTTGATAATGATTACTATTTCCATTAATGGATGGGCTACTCATCCTGTCAGTTCGAGCAAACTCTTCTTTTTATTTTCAGTGCTGAGCATGTCGTGAGCTACACATCGTTCTCTGGGATGAAGCAGGGCGTTCACCGGGTGGTGAATACAACGTCACTGTTTCACAACACTGAAAAACTGAAAAGGGATGGAACATGTTGGAAACCGTTCAGTCAGTCCGTTGGTTGCCGCTGACACCGGCACAGTTTGATTTTTGGGAGGAGTTCAGCTTTCATCCGCATCAGCCCGTCTCTACCGTCGCCCACCGCATCACGTTACGCGGCGAGCTTGATGAACCTGCGCTGTTGGCGGCGTTAGAGCAGGTCGTTGCTGAAACCGATGTTTTTACCATCCAGTTTCAACTGCCTGACCATGACGATCTACCGCTACAGCGCTGCAATCCCCAACTGCGTCCTCGGGTACGCCTGATTGAGTTACAACAGACCGACGTTGCCGAATCGATGATGCAGGCCGACATCGAGCGCCAGCTCAATTTACTGAGCCAGCCTTTGGCGGTCGTCTGGTTGCTCCGTTTTTCACCTACGCATTACACCGTTTATATCCGGGCACATCACATTATTATTGATGGTTTCGGCATGGCGCTGATCGAACATCGTCTCGCTGAGCTTTATCGCGCCCGCCTGCAAAAAACCACCGCTAGCCAACCTTTCCACGCGTTTTATGATTTTCTGGCTGAAGAGCAGCACTACGCCAGTAGCGAAAAATCGCGGCAGGACGCCGAGTATTGGCGCCGGTATGTTACCGACGCGCCTCCGCTCCCGGTTCTGCAAAAGGGAGGGGAGGACTACGGTGCGGAGTGTCTGCACAGCGAAGCGGTACTGCCTGAACATTTTAGCCAGCAGTTGAGCGCCTTTTCCGAGCGCTGCGGTACAGGTTGGCCGGATTTGCTATTGGCGCTTTCCGCTGCCTGGCTGACGTTTCAGCTTTATGGGGAGAATAAGGCTGAGGTACAGCCAATCTGGGTGCCTGTCATGAACCGCCGTGGCATGGTAGCCGCCAGCGTCCCGGCGTTGGCGGTGAATATTCTGCCGCTGTTTGTTCATGTCGAACCACAGGAGAAGGTTGTGGACTACGTCAAACGCACCGCGAAAACGTTACGCGACCTGCGTGCACACGGGCGTTATCGCATTGAGACCCTGGCCGCAGATCAAGGGTTGGGAAAAGGAACGCGTTACTTTTTCTCACCGTTGATCAACGTACTTCCCTTCGATCCTCCGCTGTTTGCAGGCTGTGAAGCAGAGCGAGAAGTCATGGCGAGCGGCCCAGGGGATGGCTTTAACATTACCTGGCGTGGCCGTACGGATGCCAGCGAACTGCATATCGATATTGATGCCGATCCTGCAATGTATGCCTCCCTGAACGTCGAGGAGATGGTCACACACCTGCACAGCTTCCTGAGTAGGGCGATGATGCCCGAAGCGGGGCAGCAGCCGGTTTACCCACTGCTAAACCAGTAAGATCTTCCGCCAACGGGCTGGCCCGCTGGCGGAGATTGGTTTTTTATTGCAGCAGAGAGCAAACCTCTTCGGCGTTTTTGCACTTAATCAAGGCCGCTGCTGGCAGTGAAACGCCGAGTTCTACGCTGATCCTCTCCCTCAGCGTTGGCATATGGCTGAGTTTCAGACCCATGGCAAGAAACGGGGTCTGCTGATGCCATTCAGGCCGCAGAGGCTGCCCGATTACAGCGCAATAGATTGCCAGCACCGTTTGTTGAGGTGTCGCCGGGGTGGCGAGCGTTGCCGAATGAGATTGCTCCAGCTCGGTACGCAGCGCATGGCGATCGATTTTGCCATTAGCCGAGAGGGGGAAGCGGGTTTGCACTATGAAGCGGCCAGGGATGTGAGTACAGGGCAAATAGCGCTGCGCGAAGATGCGTAGCTCCGACATGCTCGGCGGGACTTGATTAGCGGACAGATAGACCGCACCCAGCGACTTCTCTGGCGTATCGTCCACCGCGTAGTCGAGCACCACAATATCCTCTATGGCTGGATGCTGGCGCAACGCCTCCTCGATTTCCGGCAGTGAAACCCGTACGCCGCGAATTTTAACGTAGCCATTAATGCGGTTGGCAAACATGATGACGCCGTCAGGCCGGTAATAGCCAATGTCTCCGGTACGGAACGCTCGCTCGCTAATGCCATCTGGAGTCATCACGTCAACAAAGTCGTGCTGCACCAACGCCCCATTTTCCAGATAGCCACAGGCCAGATTGGCCCCGGCAGTGTGGATGCGCCCAGCAACGCCGCAAGGGCAATGTTCACCGCTGTCATGACAGATAAAATACTGAGTGCCAGCCAGCGGCTTACCATAGGGAATTTGCGCCGTGTCGCTAGCGGTGATCTCGTGCCAGATGCTCCAGATAGTCGTTTCCGTCGGGCCGCCGAGTGACATCAACCGCAGCTGAGGATGCCTTGAACGCAACAACCTGATGGTGGCAGGCTTAATGTAATCGCCGCCCTGGGCCACTAGCCGCAGGGAGGAGAGCTGGTCTGGCGTTGCGCAGTCCAGCAGCATTTCCAGGATCGCTGGTACAGAGCACCACAGCGTGATCCGGTGTTGTGCCACCAGGCGGCCCCAACTGATGGCGTCTTTTTCCTCATGTCTGGCTGGCAGCACCAGCGTTGCGCCCACGCTGAGTGAGGCAAACACATCAAACACCGACATATCGTGGTGCAGCGGCGTCACCGAGATAAAGACATCTCGCTCGGTGATCTCCCAGTGAGCGAGGGTTTGCCCAATCACGTTGGCCGTTGCCCGGTTATTCAGCACGACGCATTTCGGTTTGCCCGTGGTGCCGGAGGTATATAGATAATAGGCGGGGTGGGTGCTGTCGCTTCGAGCGTCAAACCGAGGTGGGCTGACGTTGATGGATTTGAGCGCATCAGGCGTGACCGAGCCTGGGATTACGGCGTCTTCATCGCATATCACCAGCTTGGGTTGGCAATTTTCCAGTAAATACGCCGTCCGTGCCGTAGGAGAATTAATATCTATCGGCACCCGGATAATCCCTAACAGGGAGCAGGCTAGTGAGATAGCGATATGCTCCAGGCCGCGTGGAAGATAAATTGCCACCACGCTCCCCGCCTCCAACTGGCGCTCGAGCAGTCCGTTGGCCATGCTGGCGACGAGCTCACCCAGTGCCTGCCAGCGCAATTGTTGTTCGCCGCAGATCACGGCCACCCCATCACGAGTGCCGGAAAACAGATTTTTTGCGATGTGGCCTAGAAAATCGTTGCTCACGGCGGCGCTGGCGGGAGTGTTAGCCCGGTAATGTGCGTAATTCATCGTTTCGCGGACGGGGATATCCAGCGACCCCTGAGAGACTATATGCAGCATGCGCTGGTGGATTGCGTTCAATATAGCGCTGACCTGTTCGGGCGCGAGAGCCTGCTCAACATAGTCGGCAATCATCAGTAAATTGCGCTGCTCATCGTACATTAGGCGAATATCCAGCGCGACCTGCGGCGTTTGGGTCAGACCGCTTTCGGCACGGATTGGCGCGTTGGCCGGTAGCGTTTCCCAGCTCAGGCAGTTGGTCAGGATCACCGGCAGCGCGGGGGCACGCGCGGTTCGCGGTGACAGCTGGCGAGCCAGATCCACACCTGACCAGGCAAGGTTTTGCAAGCCGCCAAGAATGTCTTCCTGCAAACGTTGGGCATTCTCGCCTAACGGCCGACAATGTCGGACGTAGTGAATGGCAATAAACGTCGAACGATTGGTGGGTTGCCCCTCTTTGGCCGGGAAGGCAACGGGGATGCCGACCGTGAGTGCTTCATCTTCCGACCAGAGCGCCAGCGTGTCGAGCACGATAGCCGACAGAGTGGTGTTGGCAAACAGTCCCTGTGATGTGCCAAGGCGGGTGAGCTGCTTCAGGTGGCTGGCATCCAGAATTTGTTGTTCACGCCGCCAGCGGGGATGCACGATCTCGCCCAAAGGTTGCTGCCAGGGAAGCCGGGAAGGGGTAACGACCTGCGCCAGCTTGTCTTGCCAGTAGGCTTTTGCCCGTTCCCGTTCTTTTTCATCTACTTCGTTCGGTGTTGCGTCATGTTCAAGTGCGGCAAGCGGCTGTTCATCAAATAGCCGGCCGATGATATGCGAGATCCCTTGGCCGTCGAGGATCAGCGCATCAAAGCTGGTGAAAATCTGGTACTCGGTTGCGCCAGGCAAGGTAATCAGAATGATCCGCCAAGGAGGTGACGACGGATCGTGGCGGATCTGTTGGTAATGCTGCCGCAGCTGTTGCACTTTTTTAGCCGCGTCTGCTTCACTGGCATCACGCAGGTCGATCTCTTCCAGGTGAGGTTCCAGCTCAGGCAGAATGTGCTGCTGCTGTGTTTCCTCCTCGATCCAGGTGCGTAACGCGGCGAAGTGATTAACCAACTCTGCCAGCCGACGGCGGAAGTGCGCAGGATCGATGACCCCCCTAAAGGTCCTGAAATCGTGCATGGCAACGCCACCGAGCGGCCATTGCTCGCTGTTTCCCAGCAGATAAGCCTGCTGGAGCGACGTTAATGGTTTCCCCATTAGCTTCTCCTTTTGCCGTACTGCCGCTGGCGGTGCCAACCAGCCGGAAACGCTGTCATCAATGTGTTGCGGTGCCGCTGCCAGGCGTTCGGCGAGCGTGTGAAAACGCGTAAAGAGCTGATGCAGTTGGCCGGGGGGAAACGCATCTTCACGCACATCCCAGTTGATCAGAATTCCATCGCCAATCCAGGCTACCTGCGCGTCCAGCGCGACCTGCGGCCCCTGAGAGATGACCCACGCCAGTTCACCCAATTGCCCGCCGACCCGCTCAGAGAACAGCACTCCACCGGAGATACCGAACCCGGCGGTAAAGACGATGGGGGAGTATTGCAGCTGGCCACGCAGGCGCGAAAGATCGCGCATCACGCTCACCCCGGAATAGCCGCCGTGGCCAAGGATTTCGTGCAGCTGCGTCATGGTGCGTTGGCAATAATGCAGCAGCGTTTCATCGGGGTACTGCTCGGCGCTGAACAACAACAGATCGGAAAAATCACCGACGATGTCGTCACCGCCCGCAATCTTGGGAGCGCGGAAAAAGGTCGGTACGTTGATGCGCAACGCGGGCTGCCTGAAACCTTCCATCATCGTCAGGCTGAACAAAGCAAGGAAAAGCGAGCTTAACGTCAGATGGTGGTGACGTGCGCAGCGCTGCAAGGCATGGCTGATTTGGGGATTAAGCTGGATTGCCATTCTGCGGGTTTGGCACTGCCTGTCCGTATAGGGAATGGCGGGAGCAGGGGGGATGTCCGGTAAACGTTGCCGCCACCAGGCGCGATCTCGCTCTCTGGCGCTAAGCAGCAGCGGATCGTGGGTACGCTGTGCCAGATAGCGAAACCAGGCGACCTCCATCACTGGGGCGCTCTGTGGCGGTGGTTGTTGGTAGAAGCGGGCGAGATCTTCCACCACGATACGAAAGGAGAGGGCATCCGCAGCGATCATATCCAGATCGATATGCAGCCGGCTGGCCTGCCCTGGCAATATCGTCAGGCTGATTTCGCACGGGTAGCCTTGATCGCGCAGCAACTGCTGGTTTTCCATGCGCCACCGCTTGTCAGCCAACAATCGTGGTACTTCGGCTGGTGGGTAATGACAAAAATCATCGATACCCAGTGGTGGGTGACTGGCAGCCACATGCTGTAGCCCCTCTGCGGTGACGTGAAGACGCAGCATTGGATGCGTGCGATATAGCGCGTCTACAGCGTGCCGAAAGCGGGGGATATCGGTGATGGTGCCATCGAATTCTGCGTACAAATGCGCGGCAACGCCGCCTAATGCCTGCGCAGAGTGCCTGCCTACCCATGAGGCCGCCTGCATTGGAGTCAATGATTTCATTGCATATCGTTCCTGATTGGCCAACGGAAGCCGCCTAAATATATAACAGAGCTTAATGCGAATGAAAATTATTCTTTTTTATGTTGTTGGCGATACATTGAGCAGGGTAAGGTTATGCGAGGCACATAAGTTCACTCCGTGGCCACTGAGATGGCACCTCGGGGTTATGCATAGGGAGCAAGCAGAAGATGAGGTTGTTACCGGTTAAACGTCGTCATCCCGTGTTGGGGTTTTTATTATTACTTACCTTGCTGATGGGCAGCGGCCATGGTTTTGCCCAAGGTTGGCCCAGGGCGTTTCACAACGCGGATGGCTCCGTCACTCAGATCCCGGCCCCTCCGGGCCGTATTCTCTCTACCTCCGTCAGCGTCACCGGAACGCTACTGGCGATCGATGCTCCGGTTGTCGCCAGCGCCACGGCGGTGAACGGCCAGTTCTTTGGGCAATGGGACAAGGTGGCCGAGCAGCGCCACATCGCTAAAGTCTGGCCCGCGGGCAGTATCGATCTTGAACTGGCCTATGCCATGGCCCCCGACTTGATCGTCGTCTCAATCAATGGCGCAGACTCATCGCGCGCCTATTTGGCTGAGCTACGGGCCATTGCGCCGGTCATTATCGTGAATTATGGCAATCAGACCTGGCAAGCTCTTGCCCGTGAACTGGGGGCCGCACTGGGGCTTGAGGCTCAGGTTGAACAGCGGATCGGCGGTTTTGACGCGCTGCTTACCAACGCCCGCCAGCAAATCCATCTGCCTGACGGACAAGCCAATATTATCAATTTTAACGGCCCGGGAACGGTCAATCCCGTGGCGACACCGGCCAGCGTGCATGCCCGTTTACTTGAGTCATTAGGGTTTTCTATCGAAGCGCCAAACCCGGCCTGGCAAAGCAATCTCACCCGCTCCGGCGACTTTATCTGGGCTGAATATGAGAATCTGACGCAGTTAACGGCGGGCACCACGTTTCTGTTGAGCGCTGGCGACGTCAGGATCAACGAGTTTCTGCATGACCCGTTACTTCAGCGCCTGCCTTCGGTACAACAACACCGGGTTTACAGCCTTGGCGCGCATGCGTTCCGGGTGGATTACTACAGTGCCAGTGAGATGGTGGCAGACATTGTCCGCCATTTTGCCGGTAGCCCAACGCAGGAGCGGTGAAATGCGTGTCTGGCGACTGGTTGGCCTGATCCCTGGCCTGGTTTTACTGCTGGCACTCGGTTGCTTCAGCCTCTATTTCGGTGCTCGCCCCATTGCTCCAGCGGTGATTTGGCAGGCGCTCACGCAGTTTGATCCGCACAATAGCGAGCATTTACTGGTCTGTTATCTACGGCTGCCGCGCACCTTATTGGCCGTGGTGGTTGGAGCGGCTCTTGGTGCGGCTGGCGTCATCATGCAGACGCTCACCCGTAATCCTCTGGCGGATCCCGGCCTGCTCGGTGTGAATGCCGGAGCCACGTTGGCGATCGTCCTGTCGATCGCGGTGTTTAATGTGGCGGATGTCTTTAGCACTATGTGGTTTGGCGTGGCCGGTGCGGCGATAGTCAGCGTTGCGGTGTTGCTGGTTGGCGGCATTGATGGCAATAACCCGGTAAGGATTGTGCTGGCCGGGGCTGCGTTGACCATTGTGCTGCTCAGCCTGACTCAACTCGTCATCATCAACAGTGAACCAGAGGCGTTCGATCGCTTCCGGCACTGGGTGATTGGATCGTTACAGGGAAGAGGGTTCGACGTACTGCTCCCGGTTGCCATGCTGGTGGGCGTGGGGCTGTTGCTGGCGTTGGCCAGCAGCAAAATGCTGGATATTGCGGCACTCGGCTCGGATGCCGGCCTGGCGCTCGGCGTTAATCCGCGCAGGCTGGTGGTGATGTCCGCTCTGATTATCGTGATACTGGCCGGTGCAGCCACGGCGGCGGCTGGGCCAATCGTTTTTGTTGGCCTGACCGCACCGCATTTTGCCCGTGCCGTTGCCGGATTGCAGCATCGAGCGCTATTGCCCTGGGCCATGCTGTTTTCCGCCATGCTGGTGTTGTTGGCCGATATTCTGGGGCGCATCGTTGGCTATCCCGGTGAAGTTAGCGTTGGCGTCATGGTGGCGCTGATCGGTGGCCCCTGTTTTGTGTTGCTGGTGAAACGTTGGCAGGGGGAACGGGTATGAGCGTTAACAGGACGGTGCTGGTATGCCTGGTTTTGGCCTCTTTGCTGCTGGTTGCTGCCGCTTTCGCTCTGACGGTGGGGCGCTTTACGTTGCCGGTATCGAGCGTGCTGCAAGCCATCGCGGGGGAAGGAAATCCCATGGCGCAGCAAATTGTCAGGGCGATCCGCCTGCCGCGCGTGTTGACGGCGGTTTTAGTTGGGGGCGCCTTGGGCATCTCCGGGGCGATTTTTCAGTCCGTATCGCGCAATGCGCTTGGATCGCCAGACGTCATTGGCTTTACCACCGGTGCGGCAACCGGTGCGATTGTGCAGATTGTCCTGCTCAACGGTAACACCGTAGCGATCGTGATTTCGGCCATGGCTGGGGGGCTGGCGACGTCGCTGCTGGTCTATTGGTTAGCTCATCATCACGGCGTGGTGAAGGGATACCGCCTGATATTGATGGGCATTGGTGTCGGTGCGGTACTCAGTGCCCTCAATGGTTTGCTGCTGGTTAAAGGTGATATTGATAACGCCGTGATGGCCACTTTATGGCTGGCGGGAACCACACAGGGGCGAAACTGGCTGCACGTTATCCCGGTGGCCAGCAGCATCGCGTTGCTATTGCCGGTGGTGATGATGTGTGCCAGGGAGCAGAACATCATGACAATGGGGGATGAGGTAGCCCACCAACTGGGTGTCCGTGTCGAACTCACCCGCAAGATTATGACGTTTTGCGGCGTGATTTTGGCTGCGGTGGCAACCAGTGCGGCGGGGCCGATTGCCTTTATCGCGCTTATGGCACCACAGCTGGCAATACGCCTGACACGCAGCCCGAACCTGCCGGTGGTCAGTGCGGGTCTGGTGGGCGGCTGCCTGTTGTTAGGGGCCGATATTGTCTCCCAGATACAGCCATCAGGGCTGATGATGCCGGTAGGATTAATGACAGGAGTGATAGGTGGCGGGTACTTGCTGGCTCTGTTACTGCGTGGCGGCTGTCGCTAAGGCTAAGGGAGGGGTGTCGCAAATGTGATCAAATTGATTTGCATTCAACATTGTAAATGATTATCGTTTGTGGCTGTTGGCTTGCTTGCTGTAATGACTCCCCTATTTCAAGCTTTGGGAGTCGCGGTATTAAACGCAGTTATTAAGTGGAAAACTAATAATAAGGTCGTAAAGACCAGTTATTAAGCAGTGTGTTCTTTGTCGCTCAGTTGAAAAAACTAAAAATTCAGTGTGCATTTGGCAAAGGAGATATCAATGAGCGAACTAAAGGGTGATAAAAAATACCCGATTTCATTACGTAATGGGCCCCAACGCATTTCTGAAAAATATCATATGCCCTCCGTTATTCTGGGGTTATGTGTTTTCGCCGCAGCGGATGCTATTGCTGCCGATGATGCCCCAATACGCAATGAGAATAATGAGCCAGAAACCATTATTGTTACCGGGGAAAAGGTAAGACGCACTATTTACGATACCGGATCCAGTATTGAGGTGTTTGACGATGCACGGATCGATTCACTGCCCGGTGCAACGCAGGTATCCGATTTATTAAAAATGACGGCCAACGTCCTGGATACGGGCATTGGTAACGATATTCCCACCATTCGCGGCATTGATGGCTCAGGGCCCGCCACGGGTGCCAACGCTTTCCTTAGCGGTACACGGCCACGCATGAACCTCTCGCTCGATGGGCGTTCCTTAACCTATAACGAACTGGCCGTCGGGCCGCAATCCCTGTGGGATATGCAACGGGTTGAAGTATACCGGGGGCCGCAAAACTACATTCAGGGGCGTAATGCGATTGCCGGTGCGGTGGTGATGAGCAGCAAGGATCCGACGTTTGACTGGACTTCGGCGGTCAGGGCCGGAGGCGGAAATCAGGATTCTACCCAGGCCTCTGCCATGCTATCGGGGCCGATTGTTGAGGACCAATTGGCGTTTCGCCTGAGTGCCGACCGCCAGCGGCGGGAGAGTTTTGTCGATCTGATTTCCTACGAGCCGGTGGGTAACCCGCGCGAAATCGAAGTGACTAACATCCGTGGGAAGCTGTTGTATAACCCTGCCGGGCTACGCGATCTCACCACTAAACTGTCGATAAATCACTATGAAAGCCAGGCACCGCAGAATGAAGCACTAAGCCCGGCCAACCACGCCAGTTCCCGTTTTGACCGGCGTCGCCCAGTCGTTGAGACCCAATCCACCAGTGGCATTTGGGATATTGCCTGGGAACCGTCGGAGCAGTTAAGCGTCCAGAACAAGTTTATTTATACCGATTTTAGTAACCATCGCCGTACCGCAGAAGCGCTGCCGTGGGCCGACATTGAAGGGAAAGAGTTCCAAATGGAGCCACTGGTGCTTTTCGGCACACCAAACGATCGTTGGCGTGGCCTGGCTGGTGCGCGTTACTTCCATGCGTCGCAGGATGAGTTTGTGAATCTTTTCCCTGGCGGTAGCCCGTTCAAGGATAAAACAGATACCTACGCCGCCTTTGGCGAATTGACCTGGGCCGTGTTGCCACATATCGATATTACCGCCGCCAGCCGGGTGGAAAGAGAGCACCGTCAACGTAAGGGTGGCAAAGCGCGTAAGGTCGATTTTGATGAAACCTGGGATGTGTTCCTGCCCAAGCTGGATGTTGCGTGGAAGCCTTCATCGCGGCAAACCTTTGGTGCCAAGGTGGCTCGCGGCTATAACGGCGGTGGCGCTGGGATGACGTTTTCCGCCCCCTTGATCAACTATACCTACGATCCTGAATATGTCTGGAACTATGAGCTGTATAGCCGCCATGGCATTGAAGATCTTGATCTCGAGGTGATCACCAACCTGTTTTATAACGACTATAAAGACATGCAGCTGCCGTATTATCTGGATTCCAATATGAACTCAATGATGATCCGCAATGCAGATAAGGTCGAAACCTATGGCGCTGAACTTGGGGCTATCTGGAAACCGACGGGGAATTTTGAGCTGAATAGCTCAGTAGGGTTATTAAAAACCAAAATCAAGAAATTCTCCGACAGCAGAATCGATGGTCATGAATTACCGCGCGCTCCGGCAGTCACCGCCAATATGGGGGCGAAATATAATCTTATGCCGGGGTTGGAGTTAAGCGGTAATGTGACGCTTTCCGATACCTATTATTCCCAGTACGACAACGATCCACGCGGGAAAATCCCTTCCAGAGTGATTGCCAATATGCAGTTGGCTTACACCTTCAAGCAGGGGCGCGTCAGCGTGTTTGCACAAAACCTGTTTGATTCTGATAAACGCGTCATGGTGATGAATAACGACGTTTCTACCGCGGTTATTCAGCGGCCACGCCTGGTTGGCGC
This sequence comes from Serratia sp. K1WW1, assembly GCF_055790865.1. Classification (NCBI taxonomy): domain Bacteria; kingdom Pseudomonadati; phylum Pseudomonadota; class Gammaproteobacteria; order Enterobacterales; family Yersiniaceae; genus Serratia; species Serratia sp. K1WW1. The sequence continues at coordinate 4,753,973 of NZ_CM147697.1, read as the reverse complement.
CGTCGTCCAACTGGATTTCTAAGGTCATCTATCGCCAATGAAAGGCGCAGCAGGTTTTTGCCTGGGAGGGAAATGTGAACACTGGTTTTAGCGAGTTCAGCGGTGAAGAAGCCGCCAGCGAGTTTGAGCAGCAGGCCTGGTTCGAACACCAGCAACAGCTACATGGGGAAGGCCAACAGGTGTTGGCCTGGCAGTTAACCGGTGCCGTGGATTATGGCCGCTTGGTCAACGCACTGGAACAAGCCCAACGGCAGTTGCCAGGTATCAACGTCCGTTACGTTTATGGTGAGCGCGGGCTGATGCGCAGTGACAATACATGTTCGCAACCAGCGGTGACTATCCAGACGATCCGCCATCCCCAAGAAGCTATTGACGCCCTGTTAAGCGCCAAAGCGATACCTTTTGACCTGGAGCAGGCTCCGCCGCTGCGCTTTATGCTGTTTTCCGGCGACAGGGGCGGCATGCTGGGGATAGTGGTGCATCGCATTCTGTCAGCATCGCTGGATTGGCGAGATATACCGCACAAGGTCAGTGAACTGTATCAGCAACAAGTTCCCCCGCACTCCTCTGAGCCATTCATTATGGAGCTCTTGCCGCTGCCAGATTGTGCCGCTCGGCAGACCTCGGTGGAGGTTTTTGCGGGGGAAGTGGATTCCCCTGTCACGCCGGGATCTGATGCGGTAATACGGCAACATATCCTGCAAGCCTTCCGCGAGGCGCTCGCCGTGCCCACGATGGGGGAACATGATGATTTCTTCGATTTCGGCGGGCACTCGCTGATTGCCACGCGAATTATTGGCCGCTTGAAGAGCCAGCAGCAGCTTGAGATCAATATCAACGATCTCTTCAGCTATCCCAGTGCGGCTCAACTGGCGCGCTATGCCTACATCGCTAATAACGTGGCCGCTTCGCCGGGTAAGCAAGCGGAGAATTTGGCATCGCTAAGCCCGCAGGCTCCTTTATCGTTGGCGCAACGGTCATTGTGGAAAATCTATCAGGCGCTAGGCTGCGGCGAGGCTTTCAATATTCCCTTTGCGCTGCGCTTTCTCGACCCGATTGATGAAGGGCTGTTCTTCCAGGCCTTCCAGGATATTTTGCTGCGTCATCCGGCTCTGCGCACCCTGTTTGTCGACATTTCCGGCGAGGTTTTTCAGCAGATCGTTCCGCCGGAGATGCTGTCTCAGTACGAATGGTTCTGGCATTCGCAGTCTCAGGATGTGCCGCTGGATCAGGCGCTACAGCGCGCAGCCAGCCACCACTTTGAGCTCGACGATGAGTTACCGGTACGAATCACTTTCCTGCGGGATGAGGAAAATGGTCAACAGGTGGTTTCGCTGTTGTTCCACCATATTGTGTTGGACGAATGGTCGGTGAATATCCTGATGGATGAATTGGCCCAGGCGATGGCAAGCCGTTCCGCCGGATCGGCACCGGAGTGGCTGCAGACACCGGCACCGTTCCACGCGTTCGCAATCCAACAGCAACAGGCCGGGGTCAACGATCGACATCTGCAGTTCTGGCTGGAATGTTTGCATCATGCACCGTCTGGGGCATCGATTTTCGCCAGCGAAGCGCAACAGGCCGATGCGGCTTCTCACTCCGGCAACTGGGTTGAGTTCAAGCTGGAACACGCTGTCTCCATCGGGCTTTACCGCCTGGCGAAACAGCAGGGGGCCTCACTGTTTAACGTGGTATACAGCGGAATTGCTGCGGCGCTCCATCTGCTGGGTGGGGCGAAAGATCTGGTCATTGGCACCTCGGCCTCTGGGCGTAACGACGCGCAATTTTTCGATACCATCGGTTACTTCACCACCGTCGTCGCCCATCGGATCGGTTTTTCTGATGACACTACGCTGAACGCGCTGATCGATGACGTAAAGCGGCAGATAAATGATTCACTGCCTTTCAGCGACATCCCGATCGATCTGGTCGAAGAAGGGCTGTTTGGCGATCGGGCGCCGCACGGCAGCCATATGTTTGAGGTCTTCATTCAGCTTCATGCCAAAAATAAGCTTAACGGAGCGTTTAGCTTGGCCGCGGGCCAGCAGATCCGCTTTCGCCAGATCGATCCCGAGAAATCAGAATCGGTGCTGGGGTTGCAGTTTGAGGTGATGGAAGAGCAAATCGACGGCGAGCCTTCGGTGCGCGTCATGTTGAGCTACCGCACTGACCGCTATTCATGCGATCAGCTACAGCAGATCGTCCAAACGACACGTCAGGTGTTTGCCGCTATGGCCGATTCCGTCGGTCAACCGGCGCTACGGCTCGATGCGCTACGCCATAACAGGGGGGGATTATGAAGCAGGAACCGTTGGACGAGATTCAGCGCATCTATCCGGCCAAAACCCTGGTAGAGCTGGTTTATAGCGCCTCACAGCAGGCTCTGTTTGTCAGCTCTCCCGATTGGGAGGATGAGCGGCAATCCCGTGTACTGCGGATAAATCCGCAAACCCTGGCCGTTGAGCAGGAGATCCCGTTACCGGTCAAAGGGTTTGGCGTGGCGCTGGACGATCGCCGCGGGCATCTTTACCTCTCACAGGGGTTTAACGGCACCGTCGCCGTAGTGGATATTGCCGCCAATCGGCCGATCGCCACCATTGCGTTGATGCAGGAGATTGCTTTCCATGAGCTGTATCAACGGGAGGGGATTGTCGGCGAGCGTCAGGCCTTTTTATTACGGGAATTGGAGCGCTTTGGCGTGAGCGAAGGCTTCCCATGGAAGCTGCGGGAGCTGGTTTTCGATCCACGTAGTGAGCGCCTGTTCCTGCCAGGGCTGGGGCTGGGTATCGATAGCGTGCTGTTTGTGGTGGATACCCGCAAGCGTCAGCTGGAGAAGATTATTCACGGTTTCGGCTATAACGTGGTGGGCATCACGCTGGATGAAACGGGGCGCCGCGTCTTCGTTTCTAACATGCAAGGTCAGTTGTTTGTGGTGGATCCAGACAGCTTGGCGGTGGTTTCCCAATGGGAGATCGAAGTCGATCAACTGCTTAATATGGTCTATGACCCACAGCAAAACCGGATCTTCGGTGTCGATCAGGGCATTGACCGCAGCGATTGGCGTAACAATCATCTGGAACGTGAATATGTTGCCCGTAGCGCGGGTCATCAGGCCTTCGTTCTGAACGCCGACAATGGCGACGTTATCGCACGTATGGCAACGGATGAAGTGCCGATCGGGCTGGCATGGGATGGCGAGCGGCAAAGGCTGTACGTCGCCAATCGCAAAGGAATTCGCGTGGATATTGGCGAAGGCACGCTAACGGTATTTGATACAGCCCGCTATTGCCTGCTGCAGACCATACCTATGGCTCCGCATCCCAACAGCCTGGCGTTTGGTGAGGATAAGCAGTGCCTGTTTATCACCGTCAAAAATGATGAAACCATGATTAAGGCCGGGCTGCCGGAATGCGTTGCCCGTATGCCATTGCGGTAGTGGCCGCAGGTGAAGGGATAAGGGAGGTGAAGTCAATTGCCAAGGCTCAAGCTGCATGGATTCAATAATCTGACCAAGAGTCTGAGTTTTTGTATCTACGATATTTGTTACGCCGAGACGGTAGCCGAGCGCGACGGCTATATCGCCTATATAGACGAGCAATATAATGCCGACCGTCTGACCGAGATCCTGGTGGAAACCTGTTCGCTGATTGGAGCCAACGTGCTGAGCGTTGCCCGCCAGGACTATGAGCCGCAAGGTGCCAGCGTGACTATTCTCGCCAGTGAGGAGCCGGTCAAGCCTCCCCAGCCAGAGTCCGTCGTGGCGCATTTGGACAAAAGCCATATCTGTGTTCATACCTACCCGGAAAGTCACCCTGGGTGTGGGGTTTGCACCTTTCGAGCCGATATCGACGTCTCGACCTGTGGGGTGATTTCGCCGCTGAAAGCCCTCAACTACCTGATCCAGCAGTTGGAGTCAGATATTGTGACGATCGATTACCTGGTCAGAGGTTTTACCCGGGATGTGTATGGGGTGAAGCATTACATCGATCATGAGATCAATTCGATCCAAAACTTCATTGCGCCAGAGATAAAGTCGCTTTACCAGATGGTGGATGTGAACGTTTATCAGGAAAATATCTTCCATACCAAGATGTTGCTAAAAGCGTTCGATTTGCATGATTACCTGTTCAGCACCAGGTTGCACACCCTCAGCGAGGCCCGACAACTGGAGATCAGCAAGCTGTTGTGTAAAGAGATGCGGGAGATTTACTCTGGACGAAATATGCCGTAGACGGGGTGATGCCTGCTAACGGACAATCGCAGGCATCAATTTGCTTAGTGCGCTGAAGAAATCAGTCATAGCTGATATTAAACAGTACCGCACTCTTCACTTTTCCGGGGGTTGCGCGCCCGGTGGCATAATACTCATAGCCGATATCACACTGGCTGCGGTTATCGGTAATAACAGCACAGCCAACGCGCGGGCCGGTGCGTAAATCCAGCGGCTTGTCATTCATCAGAAGCCGGATTTCGACGTTGTCGGCCTCGCCGTTCAGCGTATTGACCAGGTTACCGGTATCCGAACTGACCGTCGGCCCATTTCCCAGCGTAATATAGGGCGTGTAGCCATTGGTACAATGTACCCCGCCGATATGGATACTGCCTAGCGAACGGCCATGAGTCATACCGGCTGCGCGTAGGTTCCCCACAGAGACCTGCGGCATGATCCAGTCGTAGTCCTTGTGTTCTTGCCCCTCGACGCTGTCAAAATAACAGGTTGCGAGCTTGATGGAGCCAGTAACGTTCAGTATGCCAGTAGAGGCGGCTGCAACGCTGTTGCCGCAGCAAATCAGCACCAGCAGAGACAGTATTCTCTGCGTATTCGTTATCTTCATTCTCCACTCCCGGTTATTGGTAAGTGATCATAAACTCTATTTGGGCATCAGCCCTGCCCGCCCGGATGGGGGTTGAGGTTTGAACATAAGTCGCCTTGACGCCCAGGCTGTAATCGCTGCCGCGGTCCTCAAGGAAGGTAATGTAATTTGCCAGATTGATGCTCTGGTTGAATTTGGCCCATTGGTAGTTGCCATTTTCCTGCCTCAAGCTCAGTTGGACACCTACCCCTGAGGCTGCGTCACCGGCGGTGGTGTTCAGTTTCGAGATCCCGCGTTCAGCATCAATAAATCCGTTGCGCGGCGTCAGCTTGAGGCTGATAACATTGGGCTTGAACACGCCGTAAGAGGTTGAACCATAGAAAGCGGGGCAACCCGATAGCACAATCTGAGTCTCGGCGCTGCCTGCCGTGCTGCCGATACCGTTGAACTCATCAGGATAGTGCTCCCCGAGCGGCAGGTAATAATTGTTGCCAACGTTGCAGGTTGCCGGGATCGCCGTCAGGTTGCCCACTATCCTCGCTTGTTGATAGACAAAGCTCTCACCATTGCCGTCGAATGAGGTTTTGAACCTGGGGAGATCGCTACTGCTAATAGTTCCGCTGCCGATGTTGGCGGCAATTTTAATCATTGCAATATTAAAACTGACTGCGGCATCGTCCTGACCGGTAAAGTTGAAAACGCTGTCGCTACTGGGTGAAAAGAAGGCAGAAAGCCTACCTGGGAGCTGTAGATGGGAGCCGCTGTTACCATCGGGGGTACCTTGCCACAGGGCTACCCCGACGCCAGAAATATTGGTATTGAACACGGTGGGAAACGTTGCGTCACGGTAACTGGATTGGCCATGGGGCGCACTGATAACGGTGTTAACCAGGTCATAAACCCCTGCGCGGCACAGCAGACTGGCACCGTTGCCATTGGTCTGGATACGTTGGGAATAGATGACACTGCCGATGGGAAGATCCTCCCCCACGGTAACATAGCCGCCGATGGTCAACCGGGTATCAAGCGGAGCTTTGACAGCGGAGGAACTATCCCAATCACAACCCGCACTTGCCGCGAGCGCATTCTGCGCATACAGGCCGCCACAGAGCAGCAGTGATATCGCTATTGCTGAGGCGAATTTTCTTTTCATGTTGTTTCTCATTTCGTGTGGGCACTTTGTCATTGGCAGACTCCTTGAATCAACTGCCTGCTGTCTTCAGCGGTGCTTGGCTGCAGCGAATAGTGGATGCTGCAATGCTCTGCCTGACTATCCCCCCACCTCACCTGCAACGCGCCTTTCAGGTCGAGATCGCGAGCTACCACCAGGCTGGCCTGGCCGACAACCCCCACGGCATTGTTCTGCGCATCATAGACGTTGGCAGCGAAGGGCAGTGGGCTACCATCCGGTCGCTTGGCTCTGATGTAGGTCACCTTGCCGCGTTTGGTTTCATAATCAAGCAGGACCACGGCACCGGCGCGGGGGGCCGTGGTATTGCGGGTAGACAGCAACTCTACGTCCTGTGAACTGCCCTTGGGATCGATATCGACCTGATTGAGATAATAGGGCCGCAGGTAAGGGACGATGGCGTAGCCAAAACGGTCGATCTGAACGCCGGGAGCGCTGGTAACGAGAGCGCCTTCAGCACCAGGCGCGTGTACCAGACCGCTTGTTTCGCCAAGTGATTGCCCTAAAGTGATACCGCCACCGTGGGCCACCAGGGCACCATCCATGCTTGCTGAAACCTGCCGGTTTCCCTGTCCATAGCTATAGTTTGCGCCCATATGGGCAAGGGATGAGCGGTAGCCAACGCCACCGTTGAAAAAGTTGCTATTGCCTTCAGTATTCCGGCTGGTGCTGACGGCATAGTTAAACTGATTCTGTTCACCCGCATTGCCCGACAGGCCAATCAGGCCAGTGCTCCCCTTGTCGTCGGTCGTGCCGGTAGCATTGAGCGTTGGCGCATGGAGGTTCGAGCCTAGCGGTAACGAGAGCGTCAACGCGTATTGGGTTTCCCGCCGATTAGCCGTTGTTTCTTCTGTATTTCCGGTGAGTTGCCCGCTCAGCGTTCGGCTGACCGAGAGGGTATAGCTGAGATTGCGCCAGAAGTTGCTATAGCCTAGCTGCAGGCTCTGTTGCGAACTGCTCTGGTTCCAGTAAGAGGTATGATTGCCGGTGGCATACAGGCTTCCCCAGCCTTGCCCCAGTTGCTGGTTGACCGAAAGCGTAAACAGGCTGCGTTGGCGGCCATAGGCATCGATATTTCCATTACGCAGGGCCAGATCGCGCAGCTGCACAGCGTCATTCAAGCTCAGGAAACCGTCGGTTGAGTAACGATAAGCGGCCACCGAGAAGCTGGTTTGTGTTTCTGGATACATCTGGCTGAAGCCGATACGATAGCTTTGCCCTGAACGCGAAGGCTGGCCGGGCAACCGGGTTTTCGCCTGGGTGACATCCAATGAGAGGGCACCGATAAACGTGTTCATAGCGCCACCTAATAAGGCAGAAAGGTACCCTTTGCTGGCGGTGGCACCGGTGTAGCCGGTAATGAAATTACTCAGGCCCAACTGGTAGGTCAGGCTGCCAAATTCAGGCTTGTTTGCCAACCCATCACTATTCACTTTACCCACTGCCACTTCGTAGCGGCTTATCCCTGGGCGCAACATTTGAGTCACTGAAGCATAGGGAACCGTGAAGGATCGGACTTGGCCATTGGCTTCTTCTACTTGTACGGTCAATTCCCCTCCATAGCTGGTGGGGTAGAGATCGTCGATCTCGAAAGGCCCAGGAGATACCGTAGTGGTATAGAGCGTGTAACCATTCTGAGTAATGATCACTCTGGCGTTGGTATTGGCTATGCCGCGTACTACGGGGGCATAGCCACGTAGGGCGTCAGGTAGCATACGGTCATCAGAATAAAGTCTGGCTCCTCGGAAACGTACTCCGTCAAACAGTTCGCCACTGGTAAAGGCGTCACCCAGGATCAATTGAGATTGCAGCGCGGTAACATCGCGGCTGATATAGGAAGATGTGCTTTTGTAATTCCCGCCACTCTTTCCCGAGGACCAATTGACACTGCCGTTATTTCGCACGCGCCAAGGGCCGAAATTCAGGCCGTTACGCAGCCCGAGATAGCCGTAGGTGTTGCTGTTTTCCCGCTGTCTTGACTGATAAACGTTGGCGTTGTAGTTCACTATCAAGGCGGTTAGGCCATCCTCCCACAGCTCGGGATTGACATAGCCACGCGGCGTTCTGTTGAGCAGCAACTGCGGTATCGTCAACGTCAGTTTTTGTTCGCCGATATCAAAGCTGACGGTGGCCCCGGGCAGGAGTTCACTGAGTGAACCGCAATAGCCCTCTTGCACTAATGGCGTCAATTGCACGGCAGGGATCTGAGCCAACAGTTTCTCTGCGCTCAAATTGAGCAACGAAAAGAAACTGCCCGGATAGCAGGGAAGGGATTGCAGGTTATTGCCCGGCTGGGCCTTAAACTGGATTTTGTCATTGCCGATCCGTTGGCCGTTAAGCTCGATTGCCACGGTGTAGATACCAGGAACAACGACGTTACTGCGGCTGAATTGGGCCGGATCGAATGTTCCGACCTTACCGCCAGGGAAAAAACTGGGATCGAATGTCACTTCTTCCGGCGTGTCTGCCGCATAGCTGGAAGTGGCCGAAATCATGGCGCATGAAAGAAACCACTTCAGCGCGGATTTTATTGTCGGTTTACACCTAGTCATAGCATCCTTGATGACTCAGATAAGCCAATACTTCTGAAAAAGGGTTATGTCAGCGGCCTAACGGGTATATTTTTTCAATAAAAGCCCCATAGTCATTAATCGCCTTGGTGATTACGCTATTTGGTGGCGTAGCAATAACCTTGTTATCGCGTTTTAGTTGAAAGGTTTGCTCAGAAAAGGGGGCAATCATGCCGCCATCAGTGCCGGCTACCGAGGCGATGCCATAGCCAGATAACTGCACGGAGGCATAGCTGATATGGTATGGCGTGGGGTTTTTAGCGAGCAATTTTTCCCCTTGCCGTTGCCAACTCACCTTATCCATGGTTTCCAGTGACAGCCCTGGCAACGTGGAAGGGCGGTAAAATACCTTCAGGCGGTTGCGATAGGCGATGGAGAGGTAATTCTGATCCCCTTTCGACTGCGGAGGGACTTCAAGCACGTTGATCCAATATAGCGTCTCGCGGTCGGTGGCATGGCTTACCAACGGTGTTGAGGTAATACGTAAGGTTTGCGCCTTGGCGGGTTCAACTCGTGAAACCGGTGGCATGATCATAAAGGGGACATCACTGTCCTCAGGCGCTGAATTCGCATCGCCTGCATCAATCCAGGATTGCACCAACAGTGGGAAACGGCTTTTATTTTCCAGCTTCAGCGTGATTTCTTTGGCATCACTTGGGTAGATCACACGAGTACCAGATATGACGATACCGGCATGCAAGGAGGAAGAAAAAAATCCGCTTAACAGCAGCGATAGCAGTAGCCAATACTTTTTAATCAAGGGCATAACAATCTCGTCAGTATAGCCGTAGTAAATATGGCCCTGTCATGACAGGGCCATAATCTATTCAGTCAGGTTTTATTGATAAACGATGCTGTATTTAACCGTTGAGGCAACTTGGCCCGGGCCCGCTGCTCCACCTACAGCAATATACTGGCCAATGTAGGTATATTCGGCAGTTTGATTGGCGATGGTTTTCGGCGCATGGTTGTTATTGCCGGATACCAGGTTGATCGGGCTGTTGGTTTCGCCATTCAGGATTTGTACCTGAACATTTGTCGCAGGATTGGTGGCTGAAGTATTTTTCAACCAACCAGTCGCATTATCGATAGCCGGGCTAGTTGGTTCAAAATACACTGAAGCAATCTTACCGTTGGTGCAGTTTAAATCAGTAGGGCCACCCAGTTTGATGGTAAATGGTTCAGGCTTGGCCGTGGCACCGGCATAGCTTAACTCACTGGCACTGACCGTATCTAAAGGCACGTTCAGATCAACAGCACCATTTGGCGTCTGGTCGTTGATCAGGCAAGTGGCGTCAGTGACTTCGCCGGTGAAATTGATATTACCACCCGCTACGGTGATAGCGGCGGAAGCCGGAAGCGCAGCGAAGCCGCCGATAGCCAGTGAGAGAGCCATTACTAATGTAGTTTTTTTCATTACATATGATCCTTGTTAATTATCCTTAAAATACTCTGATCGTTACATGGAGTGATATCAGAGCCGTCATTTCACTATGGCAGTGAAAATGCTGTTCCCTTTTGGTGGTGATAAACAATAAAATCATATTTTTATATATAATGGAGTTACTGAGGCTCCACGTAAGGTATATCCTTTTCCTCGCGAACTTTTAATAAAGTCACTGGCGATACCAATTTTACTTAGCCTTGCTTTGAGCTCGGCAACCACTTGGGTTAATCGGGTGGTTGAAGAGGATAAATAGTAGTTCTCCCAAACCTGTACCAATAACTCCTGGTTGGAAACATAGCCAGAGCTTGCGTGTGCCAATAGATACGTCAGCAACCGCAGCATCGTTTCACGCAGTTTTAGATAGTTGGTAAATCGTTCATCACCATATTCCATGGTATTGTATAGCTTGATTACGGAACCTGATTGTATATCTACCTGAAATTCATTATTGATGATATAGCCAAAAAGAAATAACTCACTATCACCCGTTTCGATGATTGGCGTTGCTGCATGTCTAATTTGACTTGTATCATCCATAATCAACTCCGCTGCATCCACTGCTGAAACTGCCTGACTCTTATTTTATTGGAACTATCAATCCCAAACATGGCTTCATATATTATTGCCTGAGGAGTTATTGTCAATTCATAAAAATAAAAAAATAACCCAAAATAAAAGCGGATAAATCTGTTAATTAGTTTGTTTTTGCTATTTGTGTTTGTTTTTTAGGGTTGGTGGGATTTTTTCGATATTAAATTCTATTACTGTAGTGGATCTAATGCATAAGCATAATGTGCTGTTTTTGGGCGTCTATCGACGTTGGATTTTGTTTCTTCCCTTTTAAATTCTGCGGGGTGAAGTTGAGGTGGAAATAATCAGCGATCTGATGTTTTTCTATTCGGAGAAATCCTAATGACTTTTTATCTTATATTTAATTTTTGCTGTTCGCAAGTAGGATAAATCGCATTAATACCCGGTGTGTATGGATATTAAACATATCTTTGCTTTTTTTATTTATGATTTTAGTATTGGTGGAGAACGCATCCCTTGTGTGGATGATAAGCAGGCCGAATAAATGAATTCGGCCTGGTGATATCAGAGAGGTCTCAGAACAGCACTGAGTAGTTCAAACCAAAGGTACGGCCACGGCCTTTATAGCTGTACAACTCCGGCGCGCCGTAGGTTGGGCTATACAGGATTGGCGCACGTTGGCCCCACACGGTGGTGTAGTCTTTGTCCAACAGGTTCTCTACGCTGAAGCTGACCTTGCCCACCGGCAGGGCATAGCTGCTGAGGACGTCAATGGTGTTATAGCCGTCGAGCTTGCGGCCCTGGCTGTCGGAAACGTCGAAGGTCTGCTGCGACTGCACGCGAACCGTCCAGTCACCCGGTGCCCAGTTGACGTAGGCGGTGGCTTTCGACGGGCTGGCGGTGTCGACGGTCAACTTCTCCCATTTGCCATCGGTCTTGGTTTCCGACTTGATCAGGTTGAAGGTGGCACCGGTGCTCCATTCGCTGTCGTCGAAGAAGTAGTCCACCGCGCCTTCCATGCCATAAATCCGACGTTTGTCAGCGTTCATATTGATGGTCATGTCGGTTTTATTGATGGTGATGGTCTTGTCTGACAGGGAATAGTAGGCCGCAACCTGGGTACGCAGATTGTCGCCGTTGTAGCGCCAGCCCAGCTCGTAGGAGTCAACCTTGATGCCGTCCAGCTTGGAGTCATTGACGTTGACACTTTTTTGCAGCTGATAGTGGCCGTTCACCAGCTTATAGGTGCCGGAGCCGTAATACTTGGCCAGATCCGGGATCTCAAACCCTTGTGAGAAGTTGAACCAGGTCTGCTGGCGTTCTGTCAGATGTGCCAGCAAACCGGCGTTGAACAGCGCGTTATTGTAGTCGGTTTTACCGCCCGGCACGGCATCGGCAGAGGTCGCCAGGCCGTTGGCGATCCCTTGTTGCTGTGCGTAGCCAACAAAATCATCCACCTTGTTTTCGGTGTACTGGTAGCGCACGCCGCCGCTCAGGGTAAACATCGGATCGATGTCGTAGCTGGCCTGCATAAACGGTGCCAGATTGGTAGTGGTATAGCTCGGGTAGCGGCCGACGTTGTAGGCATTTTGCAGCGTCATACCGCCAGACTGCTGGGCCAGCGCCAGATTGAAGAACTGCTGGTTGGCATTGAAGCTTTCATGGTCGGCATCAAAGCCGTAGGTCAGCGTCAGGCTATCGATCGGTTTGCTGTTCAGGGTCAGCTTGCCGCCGTAAAAGTCGGTTTTCTGTTGCGAAGCGCCGATGCTGGTTACCTTGCCGCCGCTCAGGGTCGGGAACGGATAGAAGGTCAGCGATTCATCACGATAATACACCTGCGCCACCAGATCCTGGCCCCAGAAATCGGTGTTGGAGTATTGCAGGTTGATCAGATGGCGCTCGGTGCCTGGAATGCGATCCGAATCCAGATTGCCGCTGTTGTAGGCTGGCCCGTTGCCGGTCACCGCCGAGAAGTTTTGCCCCAGATACAGGCCGTGCTTACCGTCTGACTCACTGTTGAAATATTGCGTGGTCAGCTGCAGCTGCTGGTGATCGTCGATGTTGATGGTGCCGGTGCCCATCAGGTCGATACGATCGGAATATTGCAGGCCGGTTTGGGTGTTGTCGATCAGCACCTCGTCGCCTTTGCCGTCATACCAGCCGCCGTAACGCTGATAGGAGAGCGACAGGCGGCCGAAGGCCTTATCGGTGCCGCCGCTGACCGCTGCCGCCACGTTTTCATCGTGATCGCTGCTGCTGTTAAAGCCGGTTTTACCACCAAGCTGCAGCTCAACCTGTTTTTCTTCCTGGCCCTTCTTGGTCACAATGTTGACCAGGCCACCGGTGCTGCCGCCGCCGTACAGCGAGGTAGCCCCGGAAATCACCTCAATATGGGCGATGTTGAACGGATCGATCGAATCTAGCTGGCGGCTGTCGCTGCGCGATGAGTTCAGGCGCACGCCGTCGATCATCACCATCATCGAGCGGCCACGCAGGTTCATGCCGTAGTTGGTACGGCCCTGGCTGCTGACGTCCATGCCCGGGATCAGCTGCGACAGCACATCCTTGATCTCTTTACCGCCCTGCACCTGCTGCTCAATTTCCTGGCCCTCGATCACCCAGGTGGTCTGGGCCATTTCCGCAACGCTGCGGTGAGAGCGGCTGGCGGAAACTACCAGTTGGTCATCATTTTTTTGTTCTTCTGCCCAGGCCGTTGGTGCGAGCATTGCCAACAGGCAAGGGTTTAGTACCCAGAGGTGTCTGCGTTTCATTGTTGTTCAAACGTTTCCATGGTTAGTTAAAGTTAAAGATGGCGTCGTGTGCAGCTTGGGCGGTGACCGCTGCCTGCTGGCTACGCCATTGGATCACAGCCGGGGTGGACGTTAAGTCGAACTGGTCGCGTCCTAATGCCCGGTTGAGAATACGGGCCGAACGCCAGGCCATCAGGCTGAGCTGGGGTTCGGCAATGCCATGACTGTGCATGCCGGCGTTGACGGCAAACAGACAGTTTTCGCTCGGCCCCTGCCATTCCAGGGTGAAATCCGGCGTGATGCGATACTCATCGTTCGCCGTGGTCAACAGGCGATTGGCTAGCGGTGCGAGAAACGCCGGGCGGTCTTGCTGATAACCGGTAGCGAAGATCACCACGTCGCAGTCGAAGGTTTCCTTGCCCTGATCGAGATGGTGATGGGTGACCAACTGATAGCCATTGTCGGATGCGTGCATCGCGGCCAATGAACGGCTAGGCAGCAGGTGGGCCCAAGGCTTTTCACGTAACACTTCAAAGCGGTGGTACATCGCCTGGTAAATCGCCAGCAGCGATCCGCTGGTGATGCCGTCCGACGTCATTTTCTGCTCGGTCAGCATGCGCTGTTTGGCGCTGTCGCTCAGGGTGTAGAAGCTTTCTACATATTCTGGCGTGAAGTATTCATTGGCGAAGGCAGCTTCATCCAGCGCGTTGTAATTGTTGCGGCGCGAGATCCAGTTCAACTGCTTGGGCTGGCCCCACTCGGCGCGGAAAATATTCAAAAACAGATCGGCCCCGCTTTGGCCGCCGCCGATCACGGTAACGCGTTTGCCGGTAAGATCCGGGTTACGCAGGCTCATTTCACTGGCATGGAAGCAGCGGTCGTTCTGTTCGCTGACGCAGTCCGGCAGCTTGGGCCGCTTGCCTATCCCCAAGCAGATATGGCGAGCACGGTAGACATCGCGCTGGGTGGTGACAACAAATTGGCGTTGCTGGTCGTCAAAATCCACGCTGCGGATGTCTTGGCTGAACTCGAGCGTCTCCAGCCCGTTAGCCGCCCAATCGAGATAGTCGGCGAACTCTTCGCGGGAGACCGTGCGCTGCTCGGTGGTCAGGAAGCGATAAAACTTCTTCCTTTTTACCAGGTAGTTGAGAAAGCTGTACGGATTGGTCGGCGAAACCGCGCTGACCAGATCCTTGAGGAAACTGGTCTGCATATGGCAGTCCGGCACCATCATGCCGGGGTGCCAGGAGAAGTGCGGTTTACGTTCGAAGAACTTGCTGTTAAAGCCGGTAACTTCACTGCCGAGTGCGGCAATGCTCAGATTGAATGGACCGACGCCGATGCCGATGAAATCCAGAGGCTGATTCATTGGGCAAACTCCTTGGAGACCAGATAAAGAGGGTTATCCAGATCTTGCAGATAGTTCGGCAACATGCGGCTGCCGCCATCCTGCTCTGAATAGGTGAGTTTCACCGGGTTGAGTACCACGCGAATAATCTGTGGTTTGAAAAGGTCGAACAGGGCAAAGCGGTCGGCCAGCTGCGGATGTTGCGCCATATAGCGTTCCAGCACCTGTGCCAGCACTTGATAGAAACGCGGTTCGCTTATGCCGCAGCCGCTCATCAGCGGCGAAACGAAACGCAGCACGGTGACGAAATGCCCGGTTTGCAGGTCATGGATCAGATAATCGGCAGGCAGGCGCACCGTCACGTCCTTCACCACCTGCGGCAGTGAAGCGGCCTGTGGGAAGTCCCGATCTACCAGGCGCATATCGCCCTGGAAATCTTTTAGCAGTACCCGCTGCGGCACATGGTCTTTCATCACTAATGTGATGTTCTGGCCGTGGGCGATCAGCGCCACCCCGTAGCAGCACATCAGGTGGTACATCGGCAGCACTACCGCCTGGAACATCTGCGCCAGCCACGCCTCTGCGCTCAGGCCGGAACGGGCGATGTAGGCGGCGATCAGCGGTTCACCCTGATTGTCGGTTTCCATCAGCGTTGCCATCAGGATCGCCTGCTCGCCCGGTTGCAGATAACAGGAGGGGTTTTCACGCCAGATCACCCCAAGCATTTCCTGATAACGGTAGGGGGCCTTGGGCAGTGCTCCGTAGGTTGGGTGGGCCAGATAGCCGGCCGCCGGTTCACCCAGGATCTGGGCGCCGCTGGCCTGCAAGGTGCTGTCGCTGGCGAAAATCTGCTGTAACCAGCGTGAAGCCGCAGGCCCGGCGCTGATGTACTTGCCCGGAATGCCGCGATAGCAGGAGGTGTTGTAAATGGTCAGCGGCAGCTTGATATCGAAGGGCACCTGGCGGCTGGTATTGGTCAAGGTGCGCAGGGACTGCTGAGCCAGATAGCGATCGCCAAACTCGCCCAGCTCAACCAGTTCACCGCTGGCCAGTTGTGGCAGGAAATGCAGCGCAATTTTTTGCTGCCATTGCCATGGATGCAGCGGCACCGGCAGCCAGTCGTTGTTCAACTTCAATTCGTGCCAACGGCGGTCAAAGCGTTGACGTTCCCCGCTGTCCATCGCGCTGTTGAGCAAGTTTTCTAGCGGGAAGTCCTCGTCAATGCACCAGACAAAGCTGCTGCGTTTGGCGGCCACCCAGTGCAGTTGGAACTGGCCCTGATATTCTGGCGCATACTGTTGCAGCGCCGTCAGGCCCCAGCCACGACGCCCCTTGTTGAAGACGAACTTCGGATGGCCTGCCAACAGGCATTGCAGCGCGTCGGCATCCAGTGCAATCAGATCGTTGGCGCTCATCCCGTGGCGAGCGGTGAGTAGCTGCATGTCACCGCGTAGCGTGGCGTACAGATCTTCCAAATGTTCGGCGATCTGCGCGTCGTCCATCTTCAGCACCTGCGCCAGTTGCCGCAGCGTTTGATCGGCGGCCAGCGGCAGGCGATCGCAGCTCAGGCTGTTGGCGTCGATGTGCAACCAACCCCAGATCCCGCGTTTGGCGCTGAAGCGGTAGGTCGTATCACCTAGCGCAATCTGCCATTGCCCGTCGTGCTCCTCGGCTTGCAAGGTGCGCTCATACTCCAGTTCCGCCAGGATCTTGGCGATCATCTGCAGGTTAACGCGTTGCCAATCGGCGTAATCGTGGCGGCTCATACCTGTCCCTCGCGGAAGAAGTCATCACGCTGGTTCATAATCAGCCGTGAACGCTTATGGGGGAAATCAAACTCTTTCAGCGTGTGGTAGCCAGCGGTGGGCAGATGGCGGAACAGCCGCTGATTGTCTGCGCGTGGCTCGGCCACGACGCGAGTGGTGCGGGGTTCATCCAGGTATAAGTAGTGGGTCAGGCCACGTAGCCAGCTGCGGATGTACTGCGCGCCACGCCAGTCCTCTTCACCGACCAGCATGTGCAGGCCGCGATCGAACGGCTGCCAGCGATAGTGGCGGCCAATGCGATCTTCGGGTGCCCAGTAAACTTCGAAATAGCCAAACGGCTGGTCGTCAAAGCAGCCCAGCAGCGGGTAGCAATAGCTGGAATCCAACTGGCGCTGTAAATAGGCGGCCTGAACCTCGAGCGGACCACTCATTTCCCAGAAGGCGTCAACGCGGGGGGAGTTCATCCAACGGGTGAACTGCTCGGCGTCGCGTTCCACTTCGGGCAAACGGAAACTCAAGCTGCGCTTGATTTGTGGATCGTAGCGGCGATAAACCTCACCGCTGGGTCTGGCAGGGCGCTGCGGGAACCACAGCTCGCGCTCGGCGTCGTATTGCATCTGGCCGCCAGCGGTTTGGCGTTCGGCGATCAGCCACAGCGGCAACTGATAGAAGGTTTCACGGGCCAGGTAATCACCGCAGGCCTGGGCGAACAGTGCCAGAGCATGTGGTTCCTCGCGCCATTCGGCATAGGGCAGGGCAATGCCGCTCAGCTGTGGAGCCGCGATCAGCAACTGATCCAAAGCCTGAATCAACCAGCCTGCTGGCAGTGAGCCTGGATAATGCAACGCAGCGCTGCCGTCCAATCCCAGGCTAAGGGACAGGTTTTTCCCCTGCAGTTCGCAGCGGAATCCGCTGGTGGCGTGAACAATCTTGGCAACGGGCATCATTGGTCGGCCTCCACGCGCAGCGGATTGGTGAAATCAAAGTAGATCACTGCCGGATCGACAATGGTGTTCTCATTGTGATCGTGCAGATAGCAGAAGAAGTTACCCTTGCAGTTCCAATGTTGGCTGTCGAGCACATAGTCCAGGCAGCGGGTATTTTTCGCCGTGTTACGCAGCGTGGTTAACGCATCCCGTACTCGTCCCATCAGGCTCTCTTCACTGTCGAACCCTGCTGCCGCCATTGCGGCGGTCACGGCCAACGTCGAATTCACCAGCAGGTAGTAAGGGAAGTAGCGCAACAGCTGCTGCTCGCTAAAGCGGTTCTCCGCTTCGGCTTCGCCGATTTCATCCAACCAAGGCGTGGCATCGCGAGTAAAGCCGCTGCCCTGGCAATCGCGGTACAGCATGCCCACCGGCAAGTCTTGCTGCATTTCCACCAGAATATTTTGCTGATGAGCCAGCAACACCAGGCCGTAGTCGGCTTCGGCGCTGAACAGCGGTAGCAGCACCTGCTGGCAGTAAGCATCCAGCCAGCAATGGGCGGCCTGCTGCAACGGCAAGTTCAGGCGAGCAGCCAGGCGGCGCACTGCCGCGGCTAACAGGCTATCGCCACCGTCTGGTGCTGCTTGCGTCAAGGTAACCAACACGTTGGTTTGGTTCTGCGCCTGACCGAACAGCAGGTTATCGCGCAGCGCCATCAGGCTTTCTTCCTGGATCGTGCCGTCTGCGGAACGTAACCCGGCCCAACCATCTTCCTGCATCACGCGCATCGTTGGATAACGAGCTTGCAACTCCTGCCAGCGGGAGGTCTGTGCCAGCCGTGCCAGACGCATGCCGCGCTTCACTTCTTTTACCGACAGGGTACGCACCGAGTTGGTCAGCCGTACGCTGAGGGAAAACTTGATCATGTCGCGGCTGCCCGCGTGATACAGCGAGCGTGAAGAGCTAGTTGGCAGCCAACGTTCACCGGCCTCACCCAGATCGCTCAGCTTGTGCTGTTCGACCAATTCGCGGCACCAGCTTTGTGCCAGCAGATAATCGGCCTGCCATGGATGCATCGGCAGCAGCCAGACGTCATCGGTAAAATGGCCTAGCAGCTGCGGCGCGCTTTCTGCGGCAAAGCGTTGCAGGCGCTGTTGTAACGTCAGGTCCAGGCTGTCGCCACACAGGTGGTGCTTATCTACCGCAAACCAGCGCAGGGGGAAGCTGCCAGCAAAATCTGGCAGATAGCGCTGTGCCTGCTGCTGATCGAAGGGCTCATGAGATTTCGGTGCCGGGTGGAAGGCATGGCCAGCTAGTAACCCCTGTTCCGCCTGGGCAAAATTCAGCGGCTGGTCACGTAGCTTTGGCCAGTCCAGCCGGATGGCGATCGCCTGTTGGGTATTGTCATGACTTTCCAGCACTCGCTGGCGAAAGCGTGCCAAAACCTCCTCACTCAGCTGGCCTTTTATTGCCGGTTTGGCCAGCAACAACGTAACCAACCGCTCAAAACTCAGCGCTTCACCGTTGCCATTCAGGCAGGCGGGGAACTGATATTGATGATGTTGGGTTGGCGAGATATGCCGTAATGGAATGCGAATGAACTGGCTATCCGAAAGTGGGAGGTGTAGCTGAGGTTGTTGGCTATCGGTTGCCGGAACGATGTGCCAGTCCCGGGTTTCACGCATTAGTGCGTTGAGAAAACATTGCGCAGCCACATCGGTTGCTGCGCTTGCTAACTGGATGGTCATGACCCTTGTCACTCTGGAGCGATTGAGAATGATTCTTATATCAATAGTTCTTATTATTATCAATCGCTGCATGATACAATTTTTTAATTAATTACACATAAAAACATCATTTTCTTAACGGTTATTTTACTTAATGCGCTTATTTTCCGCTTCAAAAATCGTTGCAATTGGTAATGATTCTCCTTCAAACTGGCCGCTGGCGTTTTGTGCCGGGCTATTGGGCATTGGGCAAAATGGTTTGCTGGTCGCATTACCCGTGTTGGTCAGCCTGACCCAGCTCTCGCTGTCGGTGTGGGCAGGGTTGCTAACGTTGGGGTCGATGCTGTTTCTGGTCGGCTCTCCCTGGTGGGGGCGACAGGCAGAAATTCGCGGCTGTAAATACGTGGTGCTTATGGCCCTGGCGGGTTACCTGCTCAGCTTTGCGTTATTGGCCTTGGCCGTGTGGGGGCTGGCTGCTGGCTGGCTGCCTGAAATGGCTGGGTTGGGTGGCTTGATCGTGGCGCGCATTATCTACGGCTTGACAGTATCGGGCATGGTGCCCGCCAGCCAGACTTGGGCGCTGCAACGCGCTGGGTATGAACAACGTATGGCGGCGTTGGCCACTATCAGTTCCGGCCTGAGCTGTGGCCGGTTGCTTGGCCCGCTGTGTGCGGCCCTGGCGCTGTCTTTGCACCCGATGGCTCCGCTGTGGTTGATGGCGATTGCGCCGTTGATCGCGTTACTGGTGATCTGCCGCCAGCATAACGACCCGCCACTGCCTGCGGTGGCGCATCAGCAAAACCGCCTGCGGCTGACGATGATGCCCTATTTATTATGTGCGTTACTGCTGGCGGGCTGTGTCAGCCTGATGCAGCTGGGCTTGGCTCCGCATTTGCAGCGGTTGTTCAGCCATTCGGCGACGACCGTCAGCCACCATGTGGCGGTATTGCTCAGCGTAGCGGCGGGGTGCACGCTGTTGGCACAGTTTATGGTGGTGCGACCGCAGCGCCTTACTGCGCCGCAGCTACTGATGGTTGCCGCTTGGTTGATGATCGCTGGCTTGGGGCTGATGTGTACCGCTCCGCTGGCGCTGTTTTATCTTGGCTGTGCGCTGGCTTCGTTTGGGGCCGCGATGGCGACGCCGGGCTATCAACTGATGTTGAACGATAAGTTATCTACCGGCAAAGGGGCGGGAGCGATCGCCACCAGCCATACGTTAGGCTATGGCGCGAGCGCGCTGATGGTGCCGGTGGTGAGTAAATTTTACGGTGAGTCGCAGTTGGTGGCGGCGGCACTGGCAGCCGCCGTCCTGTTGGGCGGC
Source organism: Serratia sp. K1WW1 (assembly GCF_055790865.1). NCBI lineage: Bacteria > Pseudomonadati > Pseudomonadota > Gammaproteobacteria > Enterobacterales > Yersiniaceae > Serratia > Serratia sp. K1WW1. The sequence continues at coordinate 4,733,584 of NZ_CM147697.1, read as the reverse complement.
ATTAGCAGCTGGCTATGGTGCCAGCATCGAATGGCAGACATTGCACGGGAGAGTGAGTGATATGTCCGCAAGCTATCGCATCTTTGATCTTACCTTGAAGCACAAGGAAAACGTTTCCCCCTCGCTGCTGCGCTGCGTGTTTACCGGCCCAGAGGTCCAGCGCATGAAGTTGGAAGCCCCGGATCAGCGGATCAAGCTGTTGTTCCCGGTAGCGGAAGGGCATATCCAGCCGTTGACGAATAGCGACGATTGGTACCGTAACTACATGGCGATACCGAAGGAGCAACGGCCCGTGATGCGCACCTACACGTTGCGGGCATTGCGTGCTGCTGAGAATGAAATGGACGTGGAGTTCGTGCTCCATGGCATTAATGGCCCGGCCTCAGCCTGGGCAACACATGCCGTTGCGGGAGATAAACTCCAGGCTGTAGCGCCGAATGCCGATTTTGCTGAGGACAGCGGCGGCTATGAGTGGGCCCCTCCGGCGCAAACCCGGCAGGCGCTGCTGATCGCCGATGAAACGGCACTGCCGGCGGCAATGGGTATCCTCGAGCAGTTGGCGCAACAGGTTAATCCGCCGCGTGTGCAGGCTTTCTTCGAAGTGCCGGTAGCGGGGGACTGCCTCGATATGGCGCACTTCCCGTTTGCCGAGGTTTACTGGCTGCCACGGGACGTTGGACATCAGCAACTGCATGGCACGCTGCTGGTGGAGGCGGTGCGTCAGCGCGTTAACATCCCTGCCTCGGCACGGGCCGAAGCGCAGTCTCTGGCTGAAAACAGCCTCGGCGGGGATTTGCTGTGGGAGCGTGCCGAAGGGGCCAAGACCTTTTACGCCTGGGTGGCGGCGGAGTCTTCGGTGGTGAAAACGTTGCGTCGTTACCTGATTGGCGAACGCGATCTGGACCGTTCCACGGTGAACTTTATGGCGTACTGGTGTTAAGTTTCTGAGCCTACTAAATTGCTGTGCCTAATAGTGCTACAGGTGGAAGTCATGCAGATCACCGACACGCCGTGAACCCGTCCCTGGGGGCTCGAATCGCGCATCCATGCGCTCAACGGTCGGTTAACCTGCATGACTCCCACCTGTTTCAGGCTTAATGTGTCGCGGTATAAACACCATTATCTTACAGCCTATGCCATCAGCGGGATCTCTGTGTCCTCACCATTCTCCAATTTAGCCAGCCAGTGATCAGCTTCTTCCATTGTCAGAAAGTTACCTTCGGTTTGGTAGGTTTCCCATGCTTGTAACAGATCCAAATGCAAGCGTTGTCTGGGGTCATCATCAACTTTAATCGGGGTTATCGTCGCCATAAGTCGTCCTAAGTCGTGAGAGGCAAAATCATTCCCTACAATAAATCGCTCAAACAGTTGTTGTCTAGTTTTTGAGCATGCATGACTGTCTAAATTTCAACGCTGGCAGCCGCTTTGGCTGCTGTGCTATGTTCCGCTGAAACAAAAGTTACAGCGGAACATAGCAATGAAACAGATTGATGAGCGCCTGCGCAGCGAATATCCGCAATTGGCCCCTCAAGAGCAGCGGGTGGCCGACTTTATCTTCGATCACTTTGACGACCTGATTAGCTATAACAGCACCGAGTTGGCGCGCCTGAGCGGGGTGTCCAAGGCCACGGTCAGCCGTTTATTCAAGCGCCTGGGCTATACCAGCTATCGCGCAATGCGTGACGAGCTGCGCACCCTGCGCCAAAGCGGTATGCCATTGACCGAGAACCGTGACGCGGTGCAGGGGAATACCTTGCTGGCCCGCCATTACCAGCAGGAAATGGCCAATCTGACGCACTGGGTGCAGCAGATTGATGCGGCACAGTTTGGCGCTGTGATTGCTGCCATGGGGCAATCCCGGCGGCTGCTGCTGCTGGGGATGCGCAACAGCTATCCCGTCGCGATGCATTTGCGCCAGCAACTGATGCAGGTACGTGAGCAGGTTTTGTTAATACCGCAGCCGGGCCAAACCTTGGCCGAAGATCTGGTGGATCTGGGGTCACAGGATATGGTGGTGGTAGTGGCATTTCGCCGCCGTCCACGTCTGGCGCGAGAGATATTGCAACAGTTGCAGATCAAGCAGGTGCCAACGTTGTTGATCTGCGAACCACAGGCCCAGGCGCTGATCCCGTTGGCTAGCTGGCATTTGATGACGCCGCTCGATAGCGTCTCGGCGTTTGACAGTTACTCCAGTGCCATGAGCCTGGCGAGCCTGCTGAGCAATGCGTTGCTGCATGACAGGTTGTCGCAAGGGCGGCAGCGTATTCATCAGGTCGCCAATCTGTTCAGCGATCTGGAGGAGTTGGAGCAGCGCTGAAGCGTTGGTTTTCACGCGGCTAAAAGGGCGCTGTATGCTGCGTCCGTTGATTCTTTAGTTGCAGATAAATAATTTAAGAATCTTTTGTTTCATCCTTTCTCGCTTGGCGATAATCTAGCAATAACAAAAAACCGGCCGGTCGCAGACGTAGCAATCTCCAGGCTAAGTTATTAAGTTGACAAGGAATGAACATGCTAGCTATCAATCAATTCGATCAAATCAATCCACCGCACCGCCTACTGATGGGCCCAGGGCCGATCAATGCCGATCCGCGCGTGCTGCGTGCCATGTCCAGCCAGTTGATTGGCCAATACGATCCGGCCATGACCGGCTATATGAATCAGGTGATGGAGCTGTATCGCGCCCTGTTCCGTACGCAGAACCGCTGGACGATGCTGATAGACGGGACTTCGCGTGCCGGTATCGAGGCGATGCTGGTCTCTGCCATTCGCCCCGGGGATAAAGTGCTGGTGCCGGTATTTGGCCGTTTTGGCCATCTGTTGTGTGAAATCGCCCGCCGCTGCCGTGCCGAAGTGCACACCATCGAAGCGCCTTGGGGTGAAGTATTCAGTGCCGATCGGATCGAGGATGCGATCAAAAAAGTACGGCCACGCCTATTGCTGACGGTGCAAGGGGATACCTCCACCACCATGCTGCAACCGCTGGCGGAATTAGGGGACATCTGTCGCCGCCACGGCGTCCTGTTCTATACCGATGCTACCGCCTCTTTCGCCGGTAACGAGTTGGAAACCGATGCCTGGGGTTTGGATGCGGTGTCCGCAGGGTTGCAAAAATGCCTCGGTGGCCCTTCCGGCAGTTCTCCAATCACCCTTAGCCCGCAGTTTGAAGAGATCGTGCGCCGCCGTAAGTGCGTTGAAGAGGGGATCCGTACCGTCGATCACACAGACGGTGACGACGAGATGATCTACTCCAACTATTTCGATCTCGGCATGATCATGGATTACTGGGGGCCGGAGCGCCTGAACCACCATACGGAAGCCACCAGCATGCTGTTTGCTGCGCGTGAATGTGCTCGGGTGATCCTGGAGGAGGGGCTGGATAAGGCTATTGCCCGCCATAAATTGAATGGCGCGGCGATGTTGGCCGGGATCCAGGGGATGGGGCTGGAGGTCTTTGGCGATATCGCCAACAAGATGAACAACGTGCTGGGCGTGGTGATCCCGCAGGGCATCCATGGCGAGCAGGTACGCCAGATGATGCTCAATGACTTCGCCATCGAAATCGGCACCTCGTTTGGCCCGTTGCAGGGCAAGATCTGGCGGATTGGCACCATGGGGTATAACGCGCGGAAAGACTGCGTGCTGCAAACGTTGGCCGCGCTGGAAGCGGTACTCAACCGTCTCGGTTTTGTTAGCCCGCAGGGTGAAGCTATGCAGGCAGCATGGAACATTTACCAGGCCGAGCAGAACTGATGGCAATGCTGCTGACCCCTCTGGAAGCGGAACGAGCCGCGGCCAGAGTGATGGCTCGCTGCGACGAACTGGCGGCCATCAGCAGCACGCCAGGCCAACTGACGCGGGTTTATCTCTCCCCAGAACATTTACGCGCCAACCAGCTGGTTGGGAATTGGATGCGCGAGCTGGGGATGGAGGTCTGGCAAGACGGCGTGGGCAATATCTGCGGGCGTTACGAAGGGCTGCAACCGGCCGCACCGGCGCTGCTGCTTGGCTCTCATCTGGATTCGGTGCGCAACGCGGGGCGCTACGATGGCATGCTGGGGGTTTTGACCGCGCTCGAGGTTGTCGCCTTGTTGCATAGCCGCAATCGGCGTTTGCCGCAGGCGCTCGAGGTGATCGGTTTTGCCGACGAAGAGGGCACGCGGTTTGGCATTACCTTGCTCGGCAGCAAAGGGATCACCGGGCAGTGGGCAGAGGATTGGCTGGCATGCACCGATGCTGAGGGTATCAGCGTGGCCGAGGCTATGCGTGACGTGGGTCTTGATCCTGCGGCTGTGGGTTCTGCCGAGCGTGCACAAGACTCGATCTGCGCCTATCTCGAACTGCATATTGAACAGGGGCCTTGTCTTGAAGCCGCCGGTCAGGCTCTGGGAGTGGTCACGGCGATTAACGGTGCGCGCCGCCTCAACTGTTCTTTTACCGGACATGCTGGTCATGCAGGGACCGTGCCGATGGGGCAGCGCCGGGATGCGCTGGCTGCCGCCGCTGAATGGATGGTCACGGTTGAGCGGCACACCATGGAATACGATCCGCATGTGGTTGCCACGGTCGGTCAGATCGAAAGCTTTCCGGGAGCAGTTAATGTGATCCCTGGGCAGGTCAGGTTATCTCTCGACGTTCGTGGCCCGCAAGATGAATTGCTGGACGCGTTGCTGGCCGAATTACTGGCACAGGCGCAGAGCATTGGCGCGCGTCGCGGAGTCGGCTTCGACAGCGAGGAGTTCTACCGCATACCGGCTACCGCTTGTGACCCTCAGTTGCAGCAGTATTGGCATGACGCGGTAGTGCAGGTACAAGGGAGCAGCCCGATATTGCCTAGCGGTGCGGGGCATGATGCCATAGCTGTCGCCGCCCGTTGGCCGGTGGGGATGCTGTTTGTCCGTTGTGCTGGGGGGATCAGCCATCATCCTGATGAGGCTGTAACCACCTGCGACGTAGCGCAGGCAGTTCAGGCTTATTGCCAAATCGTGGCGAATTGGCCCGCGATATCCCCTACTCAGTCATGCAGCTGGAAGCCATCCGCATCACGCCAGGCAGGGAAAGCGTTGCGGTAGGTTTGTAGCGTTTCCAGCGAAAGCTCGGCATCCAGCCTCGCTGCCTGGCCCGCTTCTGCGCTGGCCAACCGTTCCCCCTGCGGGCTGATAATCAGGCTGTCACCGCTGTAATTCAGGCCGTTGCCGTCCTCGCCCACGCGGTTGCACCCCGCCACGTAAATCTGGTTTTCAATCGCCCGTGCTGCCAGCAGCGTTTGCCAGTGCATGCTGCGCGCCGCCGGCCAGTTGGCCACGTACAGGGCCAGATCGTAATCCTGTTGATAGCGTGACCACACCGGGAAGCGCAGGTCATAACAGATCTGCGGCAGGATACGCCAGCCGCGCCATTCGAAAATGGTGCGCTGTTTCCCAGCCTGATAGTGTTGGTGTTCACCGGCCATGCGGAACAGATGGCGTTTATCATAGCTATGCACCTTGCCGCCGGGCTCCACCAGCAGGAAACGGTTAACCGCCCCTTCGGCCGTTTTCAACGCTACGCTGCCACCCACCAAGGCGTTGGTTTTCACCGCCCAGGTATGTAACCAATCAATCACCTGTTGTTCTGGCAACGCGCTTTCCCCGGCATCCATAGCAAAGCCGGTAGTAAACATTTCCGGCAGTACAATCAGATCGCGGTCGGTCATTGAGGGCAACAAGGCATCGAACTGGCGCAGGTTGGCCTCACCTTGGCGCCAGACCAGCGGTTGCTGCAACAGGGTAATTTTTAGAGTCGACATAGGCGCTCCGCAGCGGCATCCAGCGTGGCATCTTGCTTCGCGAAGCACAGCCGGATCAGTTTATGGGGGAAAGGATCGGCACAGAAAACGGACAGCGGGATCGCCGCCACGCCTGCGTGCTCGGTCAGCCAATGGCAGAAGGCGACGTCATCCAGATCGGAAATGGCGCTGTAATCGGCCAGTAAGAAGTAAGTGCCTTCACAAGGCAGAATTTCCAGCCTGCTGTTAGCTAACGCCTGCACAAAACGATCGCGTTTGGCTCGGTAGAACGCGGGTAGCTGCTGCCAGTGTTCTGGCTCATTGCGTAGCATATCGGCCAAGGCTAACTGGGCAGGGGTGTTGACCGAGAACGTCAGATACTGGTGAACCTTGCGCACCTCGGTACTTAACGCTGCCGGGGCCACGCAATAACCCACTTTCCAGCCGGTCATATGGAAGGTTTTGCCAAACGAGGAAACGGCGATCGCCCGCTGACGCAGTTGCGGATGGGCCAGCACGCTGGCGTGCCCCCCTTTGGCAAAACAGATATGTTCGTAAACCTCATCGCTCAGGATATAGATTTCCCGATCGGCGATGGCGGCCCATAGCTGCTGCATATCCTCTGCCGACCAGGCCGTGGCGGAGGGGTTCTGCGGAGTGTTGAGGATCACCAGCCGCGTGCGCGGTGAAAGCTGTTCGGCAAACCGTTGCCAATCCACCTTGAAGGTTGGCGGTTGCAGGGCAATGCGCTTCAGAACGCCGCCGGAAAGCTGCACCGCCGGGGCATAGCTGTCGTAGCTTGGATCGAAGCAAATCACTTCATCGCCGGAGCGTACCAGGGCGCTGATTGCAGCGAACAACGCTTCGGTGGCACCCGCAGTGACGGTCACTTCACTATTGGCATCGGGTTGCCAGCCGTAGAGCTGAGCGGTTTTTTCCGCAATGGCCTCACGCAGCGGCGCTGCGCCCGTCATCGGTGCGTATTGGTTTGCCCCCTGGCTGACGTGCCAGCTCAGGCGCTGTTTTAAATACTCCGGGCCATCAAAATCCGGGAAGCCCTGCGACAGGTTGATCGCCTGATGCTGCTGCGCCAGAGCGCTCATCTGGGTAAAGATGGTGGTGCCGAGGTCGGGTAACTTGCTGGCTGGGACAGGTGCGGTACTCATTCAGGCTATTTCTCCTGGCGCTTATGTTGCGAATAATATAGCACGATGTTAATGTTTAGCAATCAAGACGTTTAGACGTCCGTAGCCATCAGGAAACAAGACGGAATGACAGAAAACCCGCAATTATCTGCCCTATTGGCCGCCTGCCACTGGATCGGTGAGAAAGGCTGGTGCCCGGCAACCGGCGGCAATATGTCGCTGCGCCTTGATACCCAATATTGCCTGGTGACCGAGTCCGGCAAAGACAAGGGCAGCCTGAGCGAACAGGATTTATTGCTGGTGGAAACGGCAAACAATCATGTACCCAGCGGCCGTACGCCTTCGGCGGAAACCGGCCTGCACACGTTGATCTACCGCCTCTATCCCACCGTCGGTGCCATCCTGCATACCCATTCGGTCAATGCGACCGTGCTTTCCCGCGTGGAGAAAAGTGAAGCGCTGGTGCTGCAAGGGTATGAAATGCAGAAATCCCTCAGCGGGCAGAAGAGCCATCTCGACAGCGTCAGCATCCCCATTTTTGATAACGACCAGGATATTCCGGCGCTGGCTGCGCGTGTTGCCGCATATGCCGAGGTAACGCCCTTGCAGTACGGTTTTCTGGTGCGCGGCCACGGCTTGTATTGCTGGGGCAAACAGGTGGAGGAAGCGCGCCGCCACCTTGAAGGGCTGGAGTTCCTGTTCCAGTGCGAACTGCAACGCCGTTTACTGGAGGCCAAATGATCCGTGCCATCGTCACCGATATTGAAGGCACCACCAGCGATATCCGTTTTGTGCATCAGGTGCTGTTCCCCTATGCCCGTGAGCGGCTGGGGGAGTTTATCCGCAGCCATGCCAACGATGCCGAGGTTGCGGCTCCGTTGGCGGCATTGCGTACAGAGATCGCGCAGCCGGATGCTGATAATGAGCTGCTTATTACCACCCTTTATCGCTTTATGGATGAAGATCGCAAATCGACCGCGTTGAAAGCCTTGCAGGGCATCATCTGGCGCAGCGGTTACCTGAACGGCGATTTTCAGGGGCATCTCTACCCGGAGGTGGCCGAACAGCTGGCCGCTTGGCAGCAGCAAGGATTGAAACTGTTCGTCTATTCTTCCGGCTCGGTTGAAGCGCAAAAGCTGCTGTTTGGTTACAGCGATGCGGGCGATCTGCAACCGCTGTTCAGTGGTTATTTTGATACGCACGTGGGGGCCAAGCGTGAAAGCCAGTCGTATCAGAATATCGCTAAGGCTATTGGCCTGGAGCCAACTGAACTGTTGTTCCTGTCCGATATCCATCAGGAACTGGACGCGGCGCGGCTGGCGGGTTGGCACACTTGCCAACTGATCCGTGACGCTGCCGATCCACAAAGCCAGCACCGGCAGGTTAACCGTTTTGATCACATCGAGTTAGGGGAGTTTGTCTAATGAGTGGATTGACCATTTTTAGCGATAAGGAGCCGCAGCAGCCGTTATGGCAGAGCCAGGATGCGCAGGCTATCCAGCAGCAGTTGGCGCAGATTGGTGTACGTTTTGAGCGCTGGCAGGCCGATCGTGAGTTGGGCGAGAGCCCACAGCCAGAAGCGGTGATTGCCGCCTATCAGCATGAGATCGACCGGCTGGTGGCGGAAAAGGGCTACCAGAGCTGGGATGTGATCAGCATGCGTCCGGACAACGCCCAGCGTGAAGTGCTGCGGGAAAAATTCCTGGCCGAGCATACTCATGGCGAGGATGAAGTGCGTTTCTTTGTTGAAGGGGCGGGGCTGTTTTGCCTGCATCTGGAAGGCAAAATCTTCCAAATCCTGTGCGAGAAGAACGACCTGATCTCGGTGCCGGCCAATACCCGCCACTGGTTTGATATGGGCTCGGCCCCCAACTTTACCGCTATCCGCGTATTTGATAATCCGGAAGGTTGGGTGGCCCATTTCACCGGCGACAAAATTGCCGAGGCATATCCAAAGCTAGATTGAGGGGCAAAAGGTTATGCCAATGCCTGCTGGAAAATACCGTCGGCAACCTGCTCTGGCGTAATGACGCCGCTATCCAACACCCAGCCGCTGATTAATGCTGCTGGAGTGACATCGAATGCCGGGTTGTAGGTTGGCGCATTGAGCGGTGCCCACTGGCAGGAACCAAAGCTACCGCTGACCCCCGTCACTTCCTCTGCCGCGCGCTGTTCGATAGGAATGGCCGCGCCGTTCGGGCAATGAGGATCGTGCGTGGTGTGTGGGGCGGCCACGTAAAACGGAATACGGTGGTAATGGGCCAGCACCGCCAGGCTGTAAGTGCCGATTTTATTGGCCACGTCACCGTTGGCCGCAATGCGGTCTGCGCCTACCCAGACGGCATCGACCTGGCCCGTAGCCATCAGGCTGGCGGCCATGGAATCGCAGATCAAGCGGTAAGGAATGCCCAGCTCACCCAGTTCCCAGGCGGTAAGGCGGCCCCCTTGCAGCAACGGACGAGTTTCATCGACCCAAACCTGGGCGATCTTGCCTTGCTGATGCGCTCGCAATAGAACGCCAATCGCCGTGCCCACGCCCGCCGTCGCTAGTCCCCCGGTGTTGCAATGGGTGAGCAGGCGACTGCCCGGTTTCACCCACTCGGCCCCGTTATCGGCGATGCGATCGCACAGAGTCCGATCTTCCTCTACCAGGCGCAGTGCTTCCTCACTCATCGCGCTCACCCAATCCGGTTGTGCCAAAGCCTGCTTCATACGATCCAGATTGTTCATGAGGTTCACCGCCGTCGGGCGTGAGGCGCGTAGCGTCTGTAATGCCTGCTCCAACTCAGCCTGCGACAGGCCACGCTCGGCCAACAGGGCGAGCAGCAGGCTGGCAGACAGCCCGATCAACGGTGCGCCACGCACCCGCAGGGCGCGGATATGCCCAACCAATTCGTCCACGCTGTCGCAGGGCAGCCAGCACTTTTCCTGCGGCAAAGCTTGCTGGTCGAGGATCTGGAGGCGGTTGTCTTGCAGGCTCAGGCTGGTGGTGTTAAGTGCTTGCATCAGTGGTTAAATCCTTGTGTGTTTCTTATTGCATCTGTGAACCCATTCTGCCAACATGACATCCGGATGTATAGACGTCCAAACGCTTTTGCGGCTAAAAATAAAAAAATCATCGCTATGGGAAACAACAGAGGGGTTGGGGGATGTCACAATATCGTACGTTTACTGCTGCTGATGCCGTTGAATACGCGCGCCAATATGGGCAACTGGCCGATCCACAGGTGCTGGTGAGCGCCGACGAGATCGGCGATGGCAATCTGAACCTGGTGTTTAAAATCCGTGATGCTGACGGCGTCAGCCGGGTGATTGTCAAACAGGCGCTGCCGTACGTACGTTGCGTGGGGGAGTCCTGGCCGCTGACGCTGGATCGGGCGCGTATCGAAGCGGAAACGCTGCTGATCCATGGGGCGCTCTGCCCGCGCCACACGGTGCAGGTGCTGCATCACGATCCTGAGCTGGCGGTGATGGTGCAGGAAGATCTCTCTGATCATCACATCTGGCGCAGCGAGCTGGTGAAAGGGCGTTACTACCCGCTGGCTGCCGGGCAACTGGCGGAATACCTGGCGCAAACTCTGTTTCACACCTCTGATTTTTACCAGACCGCACAGCTGAAAAAGGCCGAAGTCAGCCGTTTCAGTAACCCGGAGCTGTGCCAGATCACCGAAGATCTGTTTTTCAGCGATCCCTACCAGGATCATGAGCGTAATCAGTTTGACGAGGCGCTGTTGCCGCAGGTGCTGGCGCTGCGTGATGACGCGGCGCTGAAGTTGGCGGTAGCCGGGCTGAAGCATCGCTTCCTGAGCAAAGCCGAGGCGTTGCTGCACGGTGATATTCACAGCGGTTCGATCTTTGTCGCGGAAGGCAAGCTGAAGGCGATCGACGCCGAGTTCGGCTTCTACGGGCCGATCGGCTTTGATATTGGCACTGCGCTGGGTAATCTGCTGCTGAACTATTGCGGTTTGCCGGGTTTGTTTGGCCCGCGTGATGCAGCGGCTGGGCGTGAGCAGCGGTTGCAGGATGTGCGTGAGCTGTGGCTGATCTTTGCCGATCGCTTTCTGGCGTTGTGCCATCAACATAGCCGTGACGCAACGCTGGCGCTGCCGGGCTATGCCGAGCAGTTCCTGCAACAGGTTTGGACGGATGCGGTGGGTTACTGCGGTACGGAGCTGATACGCCGTACTATCGGGCTGGCGCACGTGGCCGATCTGGACAGCATCACCGATGCGGAAATGCGTGCCGAGTGTCAGCGCAACGCCCTCAATCTGGGCCGCGCGCTGATCGTCAACGCGCCGCACATAGAACACATCGATGCCTTGCTGGCGCGTATCCGCCAACATGGCTGAGCCAATCTGAATCTGCAATGAAAAAGGGGCGATCCTTAACGGTATCGCCCCTTTGGTATTTACAGCCGCTGAACGTTATGCGGCTTCAGTCTGCTTCTGGCGTTTTTCCAGCTTTACTGGCTTTACCGGCTGCTGCGCCGCCAGCGCATCTGGCGCAAAGTCATCGACGTTGATTGAACGTAGACGGCTCTCTTCCGCTTTCACCAGGATCTTGGCTTCGTCGGCGCTGATTTTGCCTTCATCCAGTGCACGCTGTGCCAGACGATCCAGACGGGTGAACGGCAGGTTCTTACCGGCTTGCTTGCACAGGCGCTGGTGGATAGGTTCTGCGGCAATCACGTCCAGCAACGCGGCTTCCAGCAGGCCAACCGGGTTATGCTCGCTTGGCGTCAGGTATTGGCCACGGCCAAGGCGGCTACGGGTGGCTGAAGGCTGTTGGATAATCTTCGCCAACTGGTGGTCCAGCTTATCTGAAGGTGCGGTATGCACACGGCCGAATGGGAACACCACCAAGCGCATCACCCCGGCGATAAAGCGGTTAGGGAAGTTGCGCAGCAAATCGTCCAGCGCTTGCTCTGCCTGGTTCAGGCTGTCTTGCACGCCCCAGTGAACCAGTGGCAGATCTTCTTTCTGACGCCCTTCATCTTCAAAACGTTTCAGCGTGGCCGAGGCCAGGTACATCTGGCTCAGCACGTCACCCAGACGGGCAGAGATACGCTCGCGGCGCTTCAGGCTGCCGCCCAGCACGCCCATGGAAACGTCAGACAGCAACGCCAGGTTGGCGCTCAGACGGTTGAGCTGCTGATAGTAGCGGCGTGTAGCGTCTTTGGTTGGCGTGCTGCTGGTGCGGCCATTGGTCAGGCCAAGCCACAGGCTGCGCATTTTGCTGCTGCCGACGTGGCCGAGGTGGCCAAACAGCGCCTGGTCGAAGCTGTGCAGATCGTTGTTCTGCGCGGCTGCCATTTCGGTCAGTACATAAGGATGGCAGCGGATCGCCCCCTGGCCGAAGATCATCATGGTACGGGTCAGGATATTGGCACCTTCTACCGTGATGGCGATAGGCGCGCCCTGGTAGGCACGGGCCAGGAAGTTGGCTTCGCCCAGCATGATGCCTTTACCGCCGGTGATATCCATCGCATCAATGATGGCCTGCTGGCCACGGTGGGTACAATGGTATTTCACGATGGCGGACAGCACCGCAGGTTTTTCGCCCTGCATCAACGCATAGGTGATCAACGAGGCGGCGGCATCCATCACGTAGGTGTTACCGGCAATACGTGCCAGCGGTTCTTCAATCCCTTCCATCTTACCGATAGAGATTTTGAACTGGCGGCGAATATGGGCGTAAGCACCGGTCGCCAAAGCCACCGATTTCAGGCTGCCGGTAGAGTTGGACGGCAGAGTGATACCACGGCCAACCGACAGGCATTCAACCAGCATCCGCCAGCCTTGACCGGCCATTTTTGGCCCGCCAATGATGTAATCGATCGGCACGAACACGTCGTTGCCGCGGGTTGGGCCATTCTGGAACGGCACGTTGAGCGGGAAGTGACGGTTACCGATCTCCACCCCTGGGGTGTTGGTTGGGATCAACGCACAGGTGATACCGGGGGATTCGTTATCGCTCAGCAGGCGGCTTGGGTCATGCAGCTTGAAGGCCAGCCCCAGTACGGTGGCAATCGGCGCCAGGGTAATGTAGCGCTTGTTCCAGGTCAGGCGCATGCCCAGCACCTGTTTGCCTTGCCATTCGCCCATGCACACGGTGCCTACGTCCGGGATGGCCCCAGCGTCGGAACCTGCTTCTGGGCTGGTCAGGGCGAAACAAGGAATTTCGTCGCCGCGCGCCAGGCCTGGCAGATAGTGATCTTTCTGTTCTTCAGTGCCGTAATGTTGCAGCAGTTCGCCTGGGCCGAGGGAGTTAGGCACGCCGACGGTGATCGCCAGAATACCTGAGACACCCGCCAGTTTTTGCAGGACGCGGGCCTGAGCATAAGGGGAGAATTCCAGCCCGCCGTACTCTTTCTTGATGATCATCGCAAAGAAGCGGTGCTCTTTCAGATAGGCCCACAGCTCCGGCGGCAGATCGGCCAGTTCGTGGGTGATCTCGAAGTCATTGGCCATGCGGCAGGCTTCTTCTACCGGGCCGTCGATAAAGGCTTGCTCTTCTTCCGTCAGCTTAGGCTGCGGATAGTTGTGCAGCTTGTTCCAATCCGGTTGGCCGCGGAACAGATCGCCTTCCCACCAGGTGGTCCCGGCGTCGATGGCTTCTTTTTCCGTGGTGGACATTGGCGGCATCACTTTGCGGAAAGCGCGCAGTGCAGGGGCAGAAAGCAGCGAGCGGCGCAGCGAAACGATGTTCAGCGGCAGCAGCACGATTGCCAGCGGTACCAGCATCCAGTAGGTCCAGAGGCCGATAGCGCCCATGGCCGCAGTAAAGGCCAACAGCAGCAGACTGCTGAGAGCCAGGTTCACTCGGTGATAAAACACCACACCAATGAGTGCGAGTAGAACAACGATACTAAGAACCATCATAAGAAGCTCCGAAGTAGTAAGAGGTCTGACCTGTTGTGTATATCTAATGGTTTTAGTCCATACCACTTTTTTTATCAATGTATTTACACTTTAATTACAACTTAAGTCACAAACTGACAGCATCAATTGTCAAAAAATCGCCGGGTCGGTTCACACTAGCGCTGTTTGCTTCGCAACGCTTCTAGGTTTTTCTGCAATCCGTTACACTGCAAGACGAAAGATTGACGATGCCACCGCACAACTTGAGGCGATCTCTATGTACCACGATTTAATTCGCAGTGAACTGAATGAAGCGGCTGATACTCTGGCGAAATTCCTCAGCGATGACGCCAACATTGATACCATCCAACGCGCGGCAGTGCTGCTGGCGGATTCCTTTAAAGCCGGCGGGAAAGTGATCTCCTGCGGTAACGGTGGCTCGCATTGCGATGCGATGCACTTCGCTGAAGAGCTGACTGGCCGCTACCGTGAGAATCGCCCGGGCTATCCGGCCATCGCGATTTCTGACGTTAGCCATCTGTCCTGCGTCAGCAACGATTTTGGCTATGAATACGTGTTTTCCCGCTATGTGGAATCCGTAGGCCGCGAAGGCGACGTGCTGTTGGGGATCTCCACCTCCGGCAACTCTGGCAACATCATCAAAGCCATTGAAGCGGCCCGTGCCAAGGGGATGAAAGTGATCACCCTGACCGGCAAAGACGGTGGCAAAATGGCCGGTAGCGCCGACGTGGAAATCCGCGTACCGCACTTTGGCTATGCCGACCGTATCCAGGAAATCCATATCAAAGCGATCCACATCTTGATCCTGTTGATCGAAAAAGAGATGGTTAAGGCTTAATAGCGAGATCAGCATTAAATATAGGGCGTGGCTTAAAGCTGCGCCCTTATACCAATGTCAGTAGTCCTCAAGGGGTGGCAATCGATGTGTGAACTGCTCGGGATGAGCGCCAACGTACCAACCGACATCTGCTTTAGCTTTACCGGGCTGGTACAGCGCGGTGGCCGAACCGGGCCACATAAAGATGGCTGGGGCATTACCTTCTATGAAGGCAACGGTTGTCGCACATTCAAGGATCCCCAACCCAGCTTTAATTCACCTATTGCCCGCCTGGTGCAGGAATACCCGATCAAGTCCTGTGCCGTGGTCTCCCACATCCGCCAGGCTAATCGCGGTGAGGTGGCGCTGGAAAATACCCATCCCTTTACCCGTGAGCTGTGGGGCCGCAACTGGACTTACGCTCACAATGGGCAGCTGAAAGGCTATCGCCAACTGGCGACCGGCAACTTCCGCCCGGTAGGGCAGACCGACAGTGAATATGCCTTCTGCTGGCTGTTACACCAGTTGGCGCTGAAATACCCACGCACTCCCAGCAACTGGCCAGCCGTATTTCGCTATATCGCGTTATTGGCCGACCGGCTCAGAGAGAAAGGGGTATTTAATATGCTGTTGTCAGATGGGCGCTTTGTGATGGCCTATTGCTCCACCAACCTTTACTGGATCACCCGGCGAGCACCGTTTGGCAAAGCCACCTTGCTCGATCAGGACGTAGAGATTGATTTTCAGCGGCAGACCACGCCGGATGACGTGGTCACGGTGATTGCGACCCAACCGCTGACGGGCAATGAAACCTGGCACAAGATTGCACCAGGCGAGTTTGCGTTATTTCACTACGGTGAGCGGCTGGCTGCGGGCGAACGGGTTGTTGCTGGTCTCAATCGTTGAGGCGTACTGCGTTGGTTGACCGCTGCCAATCACCGGCTGTGCCAACACATATTGGCCGTTGGCCACGTTAACCAGCGGCGGCTGACGGTTTTTGACGAAGTAGTCATAGCCCGGTTTCAACTGACGCCAGAAGCTGATGTAGGTTGAAGAGCGGTGGCGTTGCAGGTTCTGTTCGGTCATGCGGAACGGATAAATGCTGATGTCCACCCGGTTTTGCCCATGGGCAAACGCCGCCTCAACGTAACGATAGATATCGTCCATATAGGCGTTGGTCATCGCGTAGCAACCAATCGATTTGCATTCCCCGTGGATCATCAGATAGGCACCGGAATATCCCTGCGCTTTATCGTAATCATTCGGGAAACCGATATTGATGGCGCGATAATATTTGCTGTCTGGTTTCAGATGGCGGGTGTCGACGCTATAAAAACCTTCCGGGCTTTTAAAATCCCCTTCACGGCGCTTCGGGCCAAGCCCTCCGGAGAAGTTACAGATAGAGAAGCTATTCACCAGGCGGAATTCGTTGCCCATCTTGGCGTACAACTCCAGCTTGCGCTCTTCTTTGAATATCTGGATATAGACCGGTGAACCTAATAACTGCTGTGCAACCAAAGGGGACTGGGGAGCCGGGGCGGGCTCACTGGCGCTGCACGCCGTGATCAGCGGCGTACAAAATAGCATCGCAAACAACAGCGCGATTTTGCTCATTCTTAATTTATCCTGCTTATTTATTTTTAGAACGCAGCCAGCGTGCCACTGACGGGGTTTGTGTATTAACCCCGTCAGATTACCAGCGTGTTATTTTTTAGCAATATGCGAAGTGTATAAAAAAACTACAACCATCGGTAAAAGTGAAGTGACCCCAAGTTTTTAACGAGTAGTGTCAAGAGATAACAGGCGTTTAATTGCATTTCCTCGACTCAGGTCACTAGATAGCACGGAAAAATTCCGTCGAAAATGTTAATATCTTGCCCATGCTGCATCGTTATTAATCGGTAATCAGTACAGGGATATTGTGTGAAATAGCAACAATTCCGCCATCGTTGATAGCAATGTTTTAACAATATGCGGTATTGGCTTAATCATTGGCCTGGATGTCGGCGGTCAGTGTGAATATTCAAGTTGGGCATGAGGTCATCGTGTTCATCCGGAGGGGGCTAGGCCACCTCATCATCCTGCATGCTTTGTGCCTGCCTCTGGGTTGGTTGGGCGTGTGAAAATTCAAAACATCGTATAAATCCTATGATCAAAATAAAAAAAGGGTTAGATCTGCCAATCGCTGGGGCGCCTTCGCAGGCGATCCAGGATGGCCCAGCGGTCACGCAAGTGGCGCTGCTCGGTCAGGAATATGTTGGTATGCGCCCCTCCATGTTGGTACAGGTTGGCGATCGCGTTAAAAAAGGCCAGGCGCTGTTTGAAGACAAGAAGATCCCTGGGGTTTTCTTCACGGCACCGGCCAGCGGGCAGATCGCCGCTATCAATCGCGGTGAACGCCGCATGCTGCAATCGGTGGTGATTGACATCGAAAACGGTGGCGAAGAGCAGGTGGAACTGGCCTATTATCAGCAGGCCGATTTGCCGATGCTGGAGCGCCAACAGGTTGAAAGCGATCTGATCGCCAGCGGCCTGTGGACCGCACTGCGTACTCGCCCATTTAGCAAAACCCCTCGTCCAGGCACCTCACCGCGCGCTATTTTCGTCAGCGCTATCGATACTCAGCCGCTGGCAGCGGATCCGTTGGTGATTATCAACGAGCAATTGGCGGCATTTAATGCCGGGCTGACGGTATTGGCACGCCTGACAGACGGCAAGGTACATGTTTGCCACGCAGCGGGTACGCGGCTGGATACGGCTGCCGGCGCGCAGATTGATTACAACGAGTTTGCCGGCCCGCACCCTGCGGGGCTGGTGGGCACGCATATTCACTTTCTGGAGCCGGTCAGCCTGAAGAAGACCGTTTGGCATATCGGTTATCAGGATGTGATCGCCATCGGCACCCTGTTTACTACCGGCAAGCTGGATACCCAGCGCGTGGTCGCCTTGGCGGGGCCACAGGTGGAACAGCCGGTGCTGCTGCGCACCCGTTTAGGGGCTAGCCTGGATCAACTGACGGCGGGCCGCCTGAAGGCCGGTGAGAACCGGGTAATTTCCGGCTCGGTGCTGAGCGGTTTCCATGCCAGCGACCCGAGTGCCTGGCTTGGTCGTTTCCACAACCAGGTTTCGGTATTGCTGGAAGGCCGGGAGAAAGAGCTGTTCGGCTGGATCACTCCAGCATCGGACAAGTTCTCCATCACCCGTACCACGCTGGGCCATTTCCTCAAGCACAAGCTGTTCGCTTTCTCCACTACCACCAACGGCGGTGAGCGTTCGATGGTGCCGATCGGCAATTACGAGCGGGTGATGCCGCTGGATATTCTGCCGACCCATCTGCTGCGCGATCTGCTGGCGGGCGATACGGACAGTGCCCAGGCGCTGGGCTGTCTGGAGCTGGATGAAGAAGATCTGGCGTTGTGTACCTTCGTTTGCCCCGGCAAGTATGAATATGGCCCGGTGCTGCGCGAAGTGCTGACCAAGATTGAGCAGGAAGGATAACCGATGGGCCTGAAGAATTTTTTTGACAAGATTGAGCATCACTTCACGCCGGGCGGCAAGCTGGAAAAGTGGTACCCGCTGTTTGAAGCAACGGCGACGGTGTTCTACACCCCCGGCACGGTAACGCGCGGGGCTTCGCACGTACGTGATGCCATCGATCTCAAGCGCATGATGATCCTGGTGTGGCTGGCGGTGTTCCCGGCCATGTTCTGGGGCATGTATAACGTGGGCCAGCAGACCATTCCTGCACTGCACCATCTGTACAGCGGCGAGCAGCTGCAACAGGTGCTGGCGGGGGACTGGCATTACTGGCTGGCACAGATGCTTGGGGCAACGCTCGGCGCCGATGCTGGCTGGATCAGCAAGATGGTGCTCGGTGCCACCTACTTCGTGCCGATCTACGCCGTGGTATTTCTGGTGGGCGGCTTCTGGGAAGTGGTGTTTGCGATGGTACGCAAACATGAGATCAACGAAGGCTTCTTCGTCACCTCCATTCTGTTCGCCCTGATTGTGCCGCCAACTATGCCGTTATGGCAGGCCGCGCTGGGCATCAGCTTTGGTGTGGTGGTCGCCAAGGAGATCTTCGGCGGTACCGGGCGTAACTTCCTCAACCCGGCGTTGGCGGGGCGAGCCTTCCTGTTCTTTGCCTATCCGGCGCAGATTTCCGGCGATTTGGTGTGGACCGCGGCAGACGGCTTTTCCGGTGCGACACCGTTGGCGCAATGGAGCGTCGGCGGTGTTCACAGCCTGACCAACGTCACCACCGGCCAGTCCATCAGTTGGATGGACGCATTTATCGGTAACATCCCTGGCTCGATCGGGGAAGTCTCAACCCTGATGATCCTGCTGGGCGGGGCAATTATCCTGTTTGGCCGCGTCGCTTCCTGGCGCATCGTGGCTGGCGTGATGATCGGCATGATCGCCACGGCGTATCTGTTCAATGCCATCGGCTCAACCACCAACCCGATGTTCGCCATGCCTTGGTACTGGCATCTGGTGCTGGGCGGCTTTGCCTTCGGTATGGTGTTTATGGCTACCGACCCGGTTTCCGCCTCGTTTACCAACAAAGGGAAGTGGTGGTACGGCATCCTGATCGGCGTGATGTGCGTGCTGATCCGGGTGGTCAACCCGGCCTATCCGGAAGGCATGATGCTGGCGATCCTGTTCGCCAACCTGTTCGCACCGCTGTTCGATTACCTGGTGGTGCAGGCCAACATCAAGCGGAGAAAAGCACGTGGCGAATGAATCTAAAAATGACAGCATTGGCAAAACGCTGCTGGTCGTGCTGCTGCTGTGTCTGGTGTGTTCTGTGGTGGTCGCGGGTTCCGCTGTTGGGTTGCAATCCAAACAGCAGGAACAGCGGTTGCTGGATAAGCAGCGCAACATCCTGGACGTAGCCGGTTTACTGCAACCGGGGATGACTGGCGAACAGGTGAAAGCCACCTTTAGCAAGCGCATTGAACCGCGTTTGCTGGATCTGGACAGCGGTGAGTTTGTGCCTGGCGATGCGGGCGCCTTCGATCTGGCCGCCGCGCTACGCAGCGATGCCAAGAGCCGGGCGTTGAGCCCCGAGCAGGATCTGGCCGGTATCCGCCGCCGTAGCAATCAGGCGGAAATCTACCTGGTGCGCGACGAAAGCGGCGCGGTGGACAAGATTGTGCTGCCGGTTTACGGCACTGGCCTATGGTCGATGATGTACGCCTTTGTCGCGTTGGATGCCGATGGCAATACGGTGCGCGGGCTGAGTTTTTACGAACACGGCGAAACCCCGGGGCTGGGCGGCGAGATCCAGAACGCCAGCTGGCGCGCGCAGTGGATCGGTAAGCAGCTGTTTGATGACAACGGCAACCCGGCTATCCGCATTGTGAAGGGCGGAGCGCGGCAAGGGGATATCCACGGTGTGGATGGCCTGTCCGGCGCGACGCTGACCGCTAACGGCGTACAGCATACGTTTAATTTCTGGTTGGGCGAGCACGGCTTTGGCCCATTCCTGCAGAAAGTTCGTGAAGGAGCGCTGAAAAATGGCTGATTCCAAAGAGGTTAAACGGGTCCTGCTAGGGCCGCTGTTTGACAACAACCCGATCGCGCTGCAGGTGCTTGGCGTCTGCTCGGCGCTGGCGGTGACCACCAAGCTGGAAACGGCGGTGGTAATGACGATTGCGGTCACCCTGGTCACCGCGTTTTCCAGCTTCTTTATTTCGCTGATCCGCCACCATATCCCCAACAGCGTGCGCATCATTGTGCAGATGACGATCATCGCCTCGCTGGTGATCGTGGTCGATCAGTTGCTGCGTGCCTATGCGTTTGAAATCTCCAAACAGCTTTCGGTGTTCGTCGGGCTGATCATCACCAACTGTATCGTGATGGGCCGCGCCGAGGCGTACGCCATGAAGTCGCCGCCGATTGAGAGCTTTATGGACGGTATCGGCAACGGGCTGGGCTATGGCGTGATCCTGATCCTGGTGGGCTTCCTGCGCGAGCTGGTCGGCTCGGGCAAGCTGTTTGGCATTACGGTGCTGGAAACGGTGCAGAACGGCGGCTGGTATCAGCCCAACGGCCTGTTCCTGCTGGCGCCGAGTGCGTTCTTTATCATCGGCCTGCTGATTTGGGGACTGCGTTCCCTCAAGCCAGCGCAGATAGAAAAGGAGTAACCGCCGATGGCTCACTATATCAGCCTGTTTGTGCGTGCGGTGTTCGTTGAGAACATGGCGCTGGCGTTCTTCCTGGGGATGTGTACCTTCCTGGCGGTGTCGAAGAAGGTCTCCACCTCGTTTGGCTTGGGGATTGCCGTGACGCTGGTGCTGGGTATCTCGGTACCGGTCAACAACCTGGTCTATAACCTGATCCTGCGTGACGGGGCGCTGGTGGAAGGCGTCGATCTGAGCTTCCTCAACTTCATCACCTTTATCGGCGTGATTGCGGCGCTGGTGCAGATCCTGGAGATGATCCTCGATCGCTTCTTCCCGGCGCTCTACAACGCCCTGGGGATCTTCCTGCCGTTGATCACGGTGAACTGTGCCATCTTCGGCGGCGTGTCGTTCATGGTGCAGCGTGATTACAACTTTATGGAATCCGTGGTGTATGGCTTTGGCTCCGGCACCGGCTGGATGTTGGCGATTGTTGCCATGGCGGGGATCCGTGAAAAACTGAAGTATGCCGATGTGCCAGCCGGGTTGCGTGGCCTGGGCATTACCTTTATTACCACCGGATTGATGGCATTGGGCTTTATGTCGTTCTCCGGCGTCCAGTTGTAAAGGCAGGAAGCATTTATGGAAATTATTTTAGGCGTGGTGATGTTTACCTGCATCGTGATGGTGCTGGCGTTACTGATCCTGTTTGCCAAATCCAAGTTGGTGAACACCGGTGACATTGCCGTTGAGGTTAACGGCGATCAAGACAAAAGTTTTACCGCCCCAGCGGGGGACAAGCTGCTGAACATGCTGTCCAGCCAGGGGATCTTTGTTTCCTCGGCCTGTGGCGGCGGCGGTTCCTGCGGCCAGTGCCGGGTGGTGATCAAAGAGGGCGGCGGCGATATTCTGCCAACCGAGCTTTCCCATATCAGCAAGCGTGAAGCCAAAGAGGGCTGCCGCCTGGCGTGCCAGGTTAACGTGAAGCAGAACCTGAAAATCGAGCTGCCGGAAGAGATCTTCGGCGTGAAGAAATGGGACTGCGAGGTGATCTCCAACGATAACAAAGCCACCTTTATCAAAGAGCTGAAACTACGCATTCCGGATGGGGAAGATGTACCTTTCCGCGCTGGCGGCTTTATCCAGATCGAAGCGCCCGAGCATGAAGTCAGCTATGCCGATTTCGACGTGCCGCAGGAATACCGTGGCGACTGGGATAAATTCAATCTGTTCCGCTACCGTTCGGTAGTCAAAGAGCCGACGGTACGCGCCTATTCAATGGCCAACTATCCCGATGAGAAAGGCATCATCATGCTCAACGTGCGTATCGCTACGCCACCACCGAGCAACCCGGACGTGCCGCCGGGCATTATGTCTTCCTATATCTGGTCGCTGAAGGCGGGGGATAAGGTGACCATCTCCGGGCCGTTTGGCGAGTTCTTTGCCAAAGACACCGACGCCGAGATGATCTTTATCGGTGGCGGGGCCGGGATGGCGCCGATGCGTTCCCACATCTTCGATCAGTTGAAGCGCCTGAAGTCGAAGCGCAAAATCACCTTCTGGTACGGTGCACGTTCCTTGCGCGAGATGTTCTACGAGGACGACTTCAACCACCTGCAGGAAGAGAATGAAAACTTCACCTGGCATGTGGCGCTCTCCGATCCGCAGCCGGAAGATAACTGGACGGGCTACACTGGCTTTATTCATAATGTCCTGCTGGAGAATTATCTGCGTAACCATCCAGCGCCGGAAGATTGTGAATTCTATATGTGTGGGCCGCCGATGATGAACGCGGCGGTGATCAAGATGCTGAAGGACTTGGGCGTGGAAGATGAAAACATCATGCTCGATGACTTTGGCGGATAAATGCGAGCAGCAGGCGGCGATGGAATGAAGGCTTGGATGATGGTGGCGGCACTGGCTGCCACGGTATTGCTGACCGGTTGTAAACCGCAGCAGGAAAACCTGCGTGGCAAAACCATGGGGACGTCGTACTCGATCAGTTATCTCCCTGGGGACGGAACGCCTTCGGTGGCAACGCTGCAAGCGGAGATCGACAAACAGCTGGTGCAGGTCAACGATCAGATGTCGACCTATCAACCTGATTCCGAGCTGAGCCGCTTTAACGCCAGCCGGGAAGTGGACAAGCCTTTCCCGGTTTCTGCTGCCACCACGGAAGTGGTGCTGGAAGCGCTGCGCATCAACCGTGTGACCGACGGCGCGCTGGACGTGACCGTCGGGCCGCTGGTGAACCTCTGGGGGTTTGGCCCGGAAGGGCGGTCGGATAAAGTGCCGAGCGCCACCGAGCTGGAACAGCGCCGCAACTGGACGGGGATCGACAAGCTGGCGGTGGAAGGCAATGCGCTGGTGAAACGCATTCCTGAACTGTATGTCGACCTTTCTTCCATTGCCAAAGGCTACGGCGTTGATGTGGTTGCCCATTACCTGCAATCGCAGCACGTCAAAAACTACATGGTTGATATTGGCGGGGAGGTTCGTACCCGTGGCCATAATGGCGAGAAGAAGCCTTGGCGCATTGCCATCGAACGGCCAATCGCCGGGGGGGAGCAGCAGGCGCAACTGGTGATAGAACCGGGTGAGATGGCGATGGCCACCTCCGGGGATTACCGAAACTACTTCGAGCAGGACGGAGTGCGCTATTCTCATACTATCGACCCACTCACCGGTAAACCGATCCGCCACCATTTAGTGTCGATCACGGTGATCAGCCCGCTGTGTATGACGGCGGACGGGCTTTCTACCGGGTTAAACGTGATGGGGCCGGAGCGGGGTATGGCGCTGGCCAACCTGCTGGGGATCCCGGTGTTTATGATCGTGAAAACCGCCAAGGGGTTTGAGGAGCGCTATTCCGACGCGTTCAAACCCTATCTGAAGAAAGGGTAGACGTTATGTTGACGATGTTCGCTGCATCCTTTGTGCTGTTTCTGCTGGTGGTTGGCGGGATGTCGCTGGGCTATGTGTTCAAGCGCCAAACCTTGCAGGGCAGCTGTGGCGGCATTACCGCGCTGGGGATGGAGAAGGTCTGCGATTGCCCGGAGCCTTGCGATGCGCGCAAAAAGCGTATGGCGAAGGAAGCGCAACGCCGCGAGATGCTGGAAAAACACCGGATCCTCTAGCCGCTCGGGATTTCCTACACAGGGGCGCTGCACAGCCCCTCACCCCAACCCTCTCCCAATGTACATACCGAGTACCTCATGAACACTTGTTTGGGGGGAGGGGGGCTAGTCCGGAGTTGCGGTCAGGTGCGGGAGCTAATTTGTGGCACGTTCGGTCCCCTCTCCCTGTGGGAGAGGGTTAGGGTGAGGGGCGTCACTAGTCTACACTCTCCATATTGAGCTTTTAATAATTGGCTGTATACTTATACAGTGTTATTGGAGGCGCGATGCGTAAAATCATTCATGTCGATATGGACTGCTTCTTCGCAGCGGTAGAAATGCGCGACAACCCCAGCCTGCGCGATATCCCGCTGGCTATCGGTGCCAGCGCCGATCGGCGTGGTGTGATCAGCACCGCCAACTACCCGGCGCGCCGTTATGGCGTGCATAGCGCCATGCCGACCGCCACGGCGCTCAAGCTGTGCCCGCACTTGACGCTATTACCAGGCCGCATGGCGGCCTATAAAGAAGCCTCGCAGCATATCCGTGAAATCTTTGCCCGCTATACCCCGCTGATAGAACCGCTCTCTCTGGATGAAGCCTATCTGGACGTGACCAACAGCACCCAATGCAACGGCTCCGCCACCCTGATTGCCCAACAGATCCGCCAGGAAATTGCTGCTGAATTGAACCTGACCGCCTCGGCGGGCATTGCCCCCATCAAATTCCTGGCCAAAATCGCCTCCGAGTTAAACAAGCCTAATGGCCAATACGTCATCACACCGGCGCAGGTACCCGCTTTCTTGCAGCAGCTGCCGCTGAGTAAAATCCCCGGCGTGGGCAAGGTCACCGCCAAACGGTTGGAAGAGGTGGGGCTAATCACCTGCGCCGATGTGCAGAACTATAATCTGGCCGATTTGTTAAAGCGCTTCGGCAAATTTGGCCGGGTGCTGTGGGAACGCTGCCAGGGTATCGATGAGCGTGAGGTGTCTCCCGATCGTTTACGCAAATCGGTAGGGGTTGAGCGAACGTTGGTGGCCGATATTCATGAGTGGGAAGATTGCGAGGCGTTGATCGTTGAAAAGCTCTATCCAGAGCTGGAAATGCGGCTGCGCAAGGTCAAACCGGATCTGCATATCGCCCGCCAAGGGGTAAAGCTGAAGTTCCAGGATTTCCAGCAAACCACCCAGGAGCACGTTTGGCCGATGCTCAATATTGAGGACTTGCTCAACGTGGCCCGCCAGGCGTGGCAGGAGCGGCGGGAAGGACGTGGTGTGCGCCTGGTTGGCCTACACGTCACGCTGCTCGATCCTCAGTTGGAACGGCAGTTGGTATTAACCTGGTGAAGCTAAAAACGAGCGCGTAACGCATAGGGCATTGCATACGCCCCGAGGTTGTGAACCGGTGAGTTTTGTCAGCAGAGTTTCTGGGCCCAGCTTTGAACTGGGCCCGACATCATTACCCGCGCTCAGGAATAGCTTTCAGCAGGGCGGTCAGCAGCGTCCAGTATTGGCCAACGCTGGCGATATGCACTTGCTCATCCGGCGAGTGCGGCCCGGTGATGGTTGGCCCAATCGACACCATATCCATCTCTGGGTAAGGCTTCTTGAACAAACCACACTCCAGCCCGGCGTGGATCACCATGATGTTCGGCGTCTTGTTGAACAGCTTCTGATAAGTTTCACGTACCAGTTGCATCACCGGCGAGTTAGCATCTGGCTGCCAGCCTGGGTAGCCGCCTTTCGGTGCCACTTTGGCGTTGGCCAGTTGGCCCACGGCGGTCAGCATTTCCACCACATAGTCTTTACCGCTGTCGATCAGGGAGCGGATCAGGCAAATGATCTCGGCTTCATGCTCGCTGGTGGTCACCACGCCGACGTTCAGCGAAGTTTCTACCACGCCTTTCACTTCGTCGCTCATGCGGATCACGCCGTTAGGGGTACCGTTGAGCAGTGCCACAAAGCGGCTCTGGCTGTCTGCGGTGAGTGCCTGCAAAGCGGTGGTGGCTGGCTCGAGCAGAACGGTAATATTCTTCTCTTTGGCAGACAGTTCGTTTTGCAGCGTAGCCAGGAACTGCTGGCTCAGGGTTTTCAGCGCATCGGCTTTGGCGGCCGGAACGGCTACTACGGCAGAAGCTTCACGTGGGATGGCATTACGCAGCGTACCGCCGTTCAGCTCCAGCAGGCGCAGGTTCAGCTCTGGCGTGTGGGCAAACAGGAAACGGGCCAGCAGCTTGTTGGCGTTGCCCAGGCCGTGATGGATATCGGCACCGGAGTGGCCGCCTTTCAACCCTTTCAGGGTCAGCTTCAGCGTTTGGTAACCGGCTGGCAGTGCTTCACGTTGCAGCGGCAGGGTGGTGATGAAATCGATCCCCCCGGCGCAGCCCATGTAGATTTCGCCTTCCTCTTCGGAGTCGGTGTTGATCAGGATATCGGCTTGTAACCAGTTTGGCTGCAGGCCAAAGGCACCGTCCATACCGGCTTCTTCCGTCATGGTCAGCAGAACTTCCAGCGGGCCATGCTCTACGCTGTCATCGGCCAGCACCGCCAGCGCAGACGCCATACCGATGCCGTTATCGGCACCCAGCGTGGTACCGCGAGCCTTGATCCATTCGCCGTCGATATAAGGCTGGATCGGGTCTTTGGTGAAATCGTGAACCGTATCGTTGTTCTTCTGCGGCACCATATCCAGGTGCGCTTGCAGAGCCACCGGCTTGCGATTTTCCATACCTTTGGTGGCAGGCTTGCGCAGCAGAATATTGCCAACCTGGTCGCGCTCGGCATGCAGGTTCTTTTCTTTGGCCCAGTCGAGGATGTGCTGCGCTAGCGCTTCTTCATGGTAAGAAGGGTGTGGGATTGAGCAGATCTTGGCAAAAATATCCCACAGCGGCTGTGGCGAAAGTTGAGACAATTCAGACACTATAAGTCTCCTGTGACAGCATTTTCAGCAAGGAGTGAATGCTGTGCGGTTAGGGTGAGTAGCTATCTGTGCTTCAGGCACGTGAGCCTGAGAATATCATTTTATTCGCGGCTGTGCGCGCCCCGTATGACGCTGTTTATCGGCTTGGGTTCCCCGTTTTACAGGCGGTTGCGCAGATAAGCCGCGCGGCTCGCCACAAAGATATTCACAGGAAAAACGCATCAACACCTCGGTTCAACTGGTATTCGTGGCGCGCAGTCTCTATAATCTCGCGCAACCTTTTTTCCCCCTGAACTACTGAGTAAGCCACATCACTGCTGGCTGGGACACCATTCTATGAGCGAAAAATACGTTGTTACCTGGGACATGTTGCAAATGCAAGCGCGCAAACTGGCTCACCGCCTGCTGCCTGCCGATCAATGGAAAGGCATCATTGCCGTAAGCCGTGGCGGCCTGGTGCCTGCTTCACTGCTGGCACGTGAGTTGAGCATCCGTTATGTGGATACCGTCTGCATCTCCAGCTATGACCATGACAACCAACGCGAAATGAAGGTGCTCAAGCGCGCCGAGGGCGATGGTGAAGGCTTTATCGTAGTTGACGATTTAGTGGATACCGGCGGCACCGCCAAAGCGATCCGCGACATGTACCCGAAAGCCCATTTCGTGACCATCTTCGCCAAGCCTGCTGGCCGCCCGCTGGTTGACGATTACGTGGTTGATATCCCGCAGGACACCTGGATCGAGCAGCCTTGGGATATGGCGGTGACCTTCGTGCCACCAATCGGCGGCCGTTAATCAGCTTCTGCTTCAAACGCCCGGCAATACCGGGCGTTGTTGTTTATCCAGCGGTTTCGTCAAATTCGGTAAATTCCCCGCCTTCTACCTCCAGAGTTAGGTACACTAGCACCTAGATATCCCGGCTATTCAAGCCTTGATGTAAGTCTCAGGAGGCTGTTGTTACCATGGCACAGGCCAACCTTTCCGAAGTACTGTTCAAACCTTCATTTAAACATGTCGAAACCTCGACGTTAGTCACCCGTGCCCATCATGCGATAGGTGCCGATATGCACTCCGCCTTGGAGGGGGACACCGATGGCAACTGGTATCGCATGCTCAACCATCTGCTGTGGACCTGGCGCGGCACCGATCCGTTGGAGATCAGCGAAGTGTTGGCGCGCATTGCGGCCTCCAACGCAGAGCATAGCGACGATCACCTGCTGGATACCGTGGTCGGTTACCGAAACGGCAACTGGATCTACGAATGGGTGCGCCAGGGGATGCTGTGGCAGCAGCGGGCATTGGAGCAACAAGATCCGCTGGTTGGCGGGCAGTATTGGCTCAATGCCGCCAATCTATACAGCATTGCCGGTTATCCGCATCTGAAAGGGGATGAGCTGGCCGAACAGGCAGAGGTGCTCTCCAATCGCGCCTATGAAGAAGCCGCATTGCTGCTGCCGTACCAGCTAAAAGAGCTGGAGTTCGCCATTGAGGGCGGCAGTTCCATCACCGGTTTCCTGCATATGCCAGATAACGGCCAGGCACCGTACCCAACGGTACTGATGTGCGGCAGCCTGGATACCTTGCAGACCGATTACCACCGCCTGTTCCGTGATTATCTGGCGCCGCACGGTATAGCGATGCTGACCATCGATATGCCGTCCATCGGTTCATCCTATAAGTGGAAGCTGACGCAAGATTCCAGCTTCCTGCATCAGCAGGTGTTGGCTCAACTGCCTTCCGTGCCTTGGGTTGACCATACGCGTGTCAGCGCCTTCGGCTTCCGCTTTGGTGCCAACGTGGCGGTGCGCCTGGCCTATCTGGAGTCGCAGCGTTTGCGCGGTGTGGCCTGCGTTGGGCCGGTGGTGCATAGCCTGCTGTGTGAGGTGAAATGCCAGGACCACGTGCCGGATATGTATATGGACGTGCTGGCCAGCCGTATGGGCATGGCTAACGCCTCTGACAGCGTGCTGAAAACCGAGCTGAACCGCTATTCCCTGAAAACCCAGGGGTTGTTGGGCCGCCGTTGTCCAACGCCGATGCTGGCCGCCTATTGGGATGAGGATCCGCTTAGCCCCAAAGAAGAGTCGCAGCTGATCGCGTCTTCTTCGCTGAACGGCAAACTGATCGCCATCCCGCGTACGCCGGTTTATCAGAGTTTCCATCAATCCTTACTGCAAATTTGTGATTGGCTAAGAGATAAAATGCGCTAACTGGTTGCTAATTTTTAACAGTTTGTTAAAAAGGGTGGACTACATTGTGGAGGTTGAAAAATGACGCTACCGAGTGGCCACCCTAAAAGCCGACTAATGAAACGCTTTGCCAGCCTGGGGCCTTACCTGCGCGAAGGGCAATGTGAGAACGACCGCTTTTTCTTTGACTGCCTGGCAGTCTGCGTCAACGTCAAGCCAGCGCCGGAAAAACGTGAGTTCTGGGGCTGGTGGATCGAACTGCAGGCCGATAATTCCCGTTTCACCTATAGCTACCACTTTGGTCTGTTTGACAAGGAAGGGCGTTGGAACGAGGAAAAGATTAAAGATGCTGAAGTGAAAGAGAAGCTGGAAACCACGCTGCGCGTGTTCCATCGTCGGTTGGGCGAACTGCTGGCCACCATGGAGCTGAAGCTGGAACCCGCCGATGATTTCATCGAGCAGCCGATAAAACTCTCCGCCTAAATCAATTCCCCCGCAAATTTACGCCGAAATCGCGTTGTGCCTGTTGGCATAACGCGTCTCTCCTGTTACAACGTCATGCATTCCTTTTAACTCCAACGGCAGAACTATTATGAACGGCAGCCAGACATTGGTTGTGAAATTGGGCACCAGCGTGTTGACCGGCGGTTCGCTGCGTCTGAACCGTGCCCATATTGTCGAACTGGTGCGCCAATGCGCCCAGCAACATGCTGCGGGCCACCGCATTGTTATTGTTACCTCCGGGGCGATTGCTGCCGGGCGTGAACACCTGGGCTACCCTGAGCTGCCCGCCACCATTGCTTCCAAGCAGTTGCTGGCGGCGGTGGGGCAGAGCCGGCTGATCCAGCTGTGGGAACAGCTGTTCTCGATCTATGGCATTCATATCGGGCAGATGCTGCTGACCCGTGCCGATCTGGAAGACCGCGAGCGCTTCCTTAACGCGCGTGACACCATGACCGCGCTGCTGGATAACCGTATTGTCCCGGTGATTAATGAGAACGACGCGGTTGCCACCGCAGAAATCAAAGTCGGCGATAACGATAACCTGTCTGCACTGGCTGCCATTTTGGCCGGGGCCGATAAACTGCTGCTGCTGACCGATCAGCAGGGCTTATATACCGCTGACCCGCGTAATAACCCGGAAGCTGAGCTGATCCGCGAAGTGCATGGCGTTGACGATGCGCTGCGTGCCATTGCCGGTGACAGCGTTTCCGGTTTGGGTACCGGCGGCATGGGTACCAAGCTACAGGCCGCCGACGTGGCCTGCCGTGCGGGCATTGATGTCATTATTGCAGCCGGTAGCAAGCCGGGCGTAGTGGCCGATGTGATTGAAGGCAACCCGGTGGGCACCCGTTTCCATGCGTTGGAAACCCCGTTGGAGAACCGTAAACGCTGGATCTTTGGTGCGCCGCCTGCGGGCGAGATCACCGTTGACGATGGGGCGGTAGAAGCCATGATGGCCCGTGGCAGTTCACTGCTGCCGAAGGGTATCCGCGATGTTAAAGGTGATTTCTCACGTGGTGAGGTGATCCGCATCCGCAATCTGGCGGGGCGCGATCTGGCTCATGGCGTCAGCCGTTATAACAGCGATGCCATGCGCATGATTGCCGGGCACCACTCGCAGCAAATCAGCGAGATCCTGGGCTATGAATATGGCCCGGTGGCCGTGCATCGCGACGATATGATCGTAAGTTAAGGAGTGAACATGCTCGAGCAGATGGGGAAAGCCGCCAAACAGGCTTCCTGGCAGTTGGCGGTACTTAGCACGGCGAAAAAGAACCAGGTATTGGCGGTGATGGCCGATATGCTGGAAGCCCGCAGCGAAGAAATTCTACAGGCGAATGAGCAGGATATGGCGCAGGCGCGTGCCACCGGGATGAGTGAAGCCCTGTTGGATCGTCTGTTGTTGACTCCAGCGCGTCTGGCGGCGATCGCCAACGATGTGCGCCAGGTCTGCCGCCTGAGCGATCCGGTTGGCCACGTGCTGGACGGCAATCTGCTGGACAGCGGCCTGAAGCTGGAGCGTCGCCGTGTGCCGCTCGGGGTGATTGGCGTGATCTATGAAGCCCGCCCCAACGTTACTATTGACGTCGCCAGCCTGTGTTTGAAAACCGGTAATGCGGTGATCTTGCGCGGTGGTAAAGAAACCCACCACACCAATCAGGCGACGGTGAAAGTGATCCAGCAGGCGCTGGAACAGTGCGGCCTGCCAGCGGCGGCGGTGCAGGCGATCGAAAGCCCGGATCGTGAGTTGGTGCATGAACTGCTGCGAATGGATCGCTATGTCGACATGCTGATCCCACGGGGCGGAGCCGGGCTGCATAAGCTGTGCCGCGAGCAATCGACCATTCCGGTGATCACCGGCGGTATCGGCGTGTGCCATATCTATGTAGACGACAGCGTAGACTACGACAAGGCACTGACGGTCATCGAAAACGCCAAGATACAACGGCCCAGCGCCTGTAACTCGGTCGAAACCCTGCTGGTTAACCGCACCATCGCTAACAGCTTCCTGCCTGCGCTGAGCGCGCGTATGGCCGCCGTTGGGGTAACGCTGCACGCCAGCGATAACGCTATGCCGCTGTTGCAGGAAGGGCCAGCGCAGGTAGTTGCGGTGGCTGCAGAAGACTACGATGATGAATGGCTATCGTTGGATTTGAACGTGACGCTGGTGGACGATATCGATCAGGCCATCGATCATATTCGCACCCACGGCACCAGCCATTCCGATGCTATTCTGACGCGCTCGCTGAGCAACGCCGAGTATTTTGTCCGTGCGGTGGATTCCTCTGCGGTATACGTCAATGCCAGCACCCGCTTTACCGATGGCGGCCAGTTTGGTTTGGGCGCAGAAGTTGCAGTCAGCACTCAGAAACTGCACGCCCGCGGCCCGATGGGGCTGGACGCGCTGACCACCTATAAGTGGATTGGCTACGGCGACGATTTGGTGCGCAGCTAGGTTTCGATAGCCAGATTTGAACGATGTTTTGGGCGCAGTGTGTAGATACTGCGCCCTTGTTGTTACTGGGGGGAGGGGCTTAAGAGGCTAAAGTCTACGTTTGCTGCGAAATACAGCGAGTGCTCCGTGGTTTATTGGCTAATAAAAAATAACGTATGCTACAATGTGTATTGTAATGATTATTTTAATACACGCAATCAGGTAAATTATGGAACGAATTCTCGCTGAAAAATCGATTAATATCACAGAGTTGAGAAAGAATCCGGCTAAGTATTTTATTGATGAGCCTGTTGCCGTACTTTCTAATAACCGGCCTGCAGGCTACATGGTTAGCGCCAAGGTGTTTGAAGCGCTGATCGATCTGCTAGAAGAGAAGCAGGGTAAGGGCCATAGCGCAGCACGTTTCAGGCCAACGGCTGAACGTTTGCAAGATATTGCTGATAACGGGCAACAACTGCTGCAAAATGCTACTGACAAGGAGCTGAACGAGTTCACGGAATGAGCATCAGAATTTTCAAGTCTGCGCTGATCCGCCAACAATTGAGCCAACAGGAGCTTGATGATTTGGAAACGGATTTCCTGTCGTATAAAAAGGATGGTGTGTTGCCAGATATGTTTGGCCGTGACGCGCGATATGATGACGATCGTACCTACCCGTTGGTAAAAGAAGAGCAGGTAGCCCATATCCACCTTAGCGATGCGGATGCCCCTTTTCCCAAGTTTCTACGTCAGTTCAAGAGAACCAGCGATCGGGCCCATCTGGTTTATTGCCAAGGTGTGATGGATCCCGATGCCTACCTATTGATTATCATTTTAAAACCCGAGGCGCATAAGATGGCTCGAAACAATAATCATATGCACAAGATCGGGTTGATGGCTGAAGCGTTCAGAATGAATTATTGAGCTGACTCAAATTGTTCCCCCATCTTACGATGGGGGCGTTGTTTTAACCTCACCGCGCCATCAACGCAAACACCCCCCAGCCAAGATATTCACGCGTGTACGTCACGTGGCGTTTAGGTTCTGTCCTCAACTGCACCCGGACTTCCTCCGCCATGTCATCGCCGGGGTTTGCTTCTAACCAACGGCGCATCGTTAGCCACATGGCCGCGACGTACCTGTCCCAACCTTCCTGGTCTGCCAGCACCATTTCCACAACGTCGTAACCGAGCGTGTCGAAAGAGGTGACAAGATCTGCAAGGGGGAGAAAGTCGGAGAGGGCAGTGGCACCACACTCTTTGGCGATCTCTTCCGTCGGCGGTAGCAGACGCCAGTAAGGTTCACCGATAAGGATGATCCCGCCAGGCTTGAGGCTTTTTGCCAGCAGCTCGATAGTCCCGGCGACGCCCCCAGCAATCCAGGTAGCACCAACGCAGGCTGCCACGTCACATTTTTCGGCAGCCACGTAACCGGCTGCGTCGTTATGGATAAAATTGACGCGATCGGTGACACCGAATTCCTCTGCGCGCAGTTTGGCCTGATGAGTAAATAGCGGGCTCATGTCGATGCCGGTACCGGTAATGCCATAATCGCGTGCCCAGGTGCAGAGCATCTCACCCGAACCGCTGCCGAGGTCGAGCACTCGCGTGCCCGGTTCCATACGTAACACTGCGCCGAGAGTCGCGTACTTATCGGCTGTGAACGGGTTATGGATACGGTGGGCACTTTCGGTGATGGTGAAAATACGTGGGATATCCAATGCAGCATTCCTTTCATTGATTTGTGTAGTAAGGGGTATTCCCTCAGAGGTTGTTGTCATTGCTTTTTCTGCCAGCAGGGCAATCAGCTTTCCTTCGAACGTTTCGCTGACTGGCCATGCTGTACTATCTGGGCCGGAGAGCACGGTGAAGCCGCAATCACCGATCAGGCGGAGATATTCCTCATCATGCCAGGCCGTCATTTGGTTCCCAAAACGCGTGGCGTCACCATTTTCTTCGATGGCCCAGAACAACGTTGAGCTGGTCTGCGTCGTTTCATCCCAGGCGTGTTCTGTCAACAGCAAGTGAGGCCTGGAGAGAAACAGCCCCTGCGGGCAGCGTTGCCAGCTCGGTGCAGCCATGCCCTGGCGCTTTACTTCATCAAAGGTATGCACTTCGACCAGCAGCTTGCCTCCTGGAACTAACCACTGTGCGCAATGGCTAAGCAAGGTGCGGGTGTCCACCGTGCTGAAGACATTCAGCTCACCAAAGGTCATCATGATGAAATCGAACGGATCCTCTGGGGAGTACACCCGTACATCCTGTTGGAGGTATTCAATGACCAATCCTGCCGCCTGTGCCTGCTGACGGGCATAGGTGATAGATGCCGGAGAGAAATCCACGCCGGTACAGCGAAATCCCTGCTCTGCAAGCATGCGGGTGTAAAAGCCGGGGCCACAGCCGAGATCGAGAATGCGTGCGCCTGCTGGGAGTTGGCTGGTGATCCATGCCACCTGCCGTTCAATAACCGGTAGCTTCCGGCTGGCCCAGTCGTGCTCCTGCGACAAGTGGTTCTCCAACATGCGCTGGCTAAACGCCGGATCGTCCCAGGGGATTTTGCTTTCATCTGGCGACAGTTTTATGGGGTGGGAGCCAGAAATAATCGTGTTGATATCCATCACACTCTCCTTAGCGGTTGTCCAACTGGGCGCGAACGTTGTTCAGCCCGCTGGTATTGATGCGGTACGGTTGTCCATTGACGGACTTGATCAGCTTTTTGGTTTTGAGTTTTTTGAATACGGCGAGCGTGCAGTCGCTGAGCAGCAGCCCTTCGCGGCTGTAGCATTCAACGGAGGTGACGCGGCCTGATGTATCGCGGACGTGCGCAATACGTCCACCTTTGGCGAGAACGTGTAAGGTACGTTGTTCCTGACGGGATAAATTCATGCTGAAAAACCTGTTAATCATCATGTGCAAAACGTGCAAACACCCAGCGGTGTCCGCATTCGATTTCGGCGCATTGATAATCAGTCCGGCCTGAAAAGGTCGGGAAGCTGACTATCGGATGATTACATTCTCCAGCATCAAAGCCTCGGTATGAGTTGAAAGGGTTTTACGGCGGGGATAATAACACACAGTTTTTGTATGGAAATGAGCCAACCTGAAAAATGTGACCTGGAGCATATGTGCCGGGTTATGCCAATGATCCCCATGATATTGGTGAGGCGAGCTTTTGGGGCGTAACTCGGCAAACAGCCCGGGCGAATTATCAAAAAGGATTATGAGTAGTATCGCGATTTTCGATTTTTAGTCTGTCGACCTCCCTGTTACCCTTAAAGTATAAATATGATACTCAGTAAATCTTCGCCTTTGGCTGCGTTAGCCATAAGCGCATTCATCAGGGGGAAACCAATGATCTTTCCAGAGCAGCAGTCTCAACAACCTGATGGCTCGGTATCAGAACCTCTGCGACAAACACTCAATCTGTATTATATCCAGTGCGTATTGCCACTAGAGCAGCAATACTATCAACTGCTTTCCCAGCAATTTGTTATTCTCAATCAACTGATACAACAGGTTGAGCTGGAGCCTGAGCTGCGTGATGAATTGGCCGCATGGATCATCAAGTTACGTAGAACGCTTAACAGCCACCAATTTGGCGATAAGCCGTTGCCCAATGAATTTATTCTGTGGGCGCTATTTGGTGCCAACAGCCAGGAAGGGGTGAAGCATAATATTGACAGCTTTTGCCTGCATCGAGCGGATCAGGTGGAACATATCCGGCAAACGTTGGCGGAAATTGCCAGCGAATCCGGGTTGAAGCGGCAGCTAAAAAGGCGCCATCGTAAGGAACCACACATAGCCCGTTTTCTGGATGAATGGCCACGGATTTACGTCAATTCATAGCGTTGCGGCCGGGGGATTTGCGATATTTTAACTGACCACCTCTGATTCTTCTGTCATAAACACGGGTTCGATACGCTTTATCCCCTCGCTATTGACCACGATCCGCGCACGCTCCAGAGCGCTTTCTTTCCCGTCGGTAACACGTCTGATCATATTGATGTGGTAGACCTTCTCACCATAAACCACGTTATCATCCTCAAGCGTTGGCATTTCATCTTGCAACTCATCGGTATGCATCAGAAACGACATGATATCTAGCCGGGTAATGTCCATGACTGAACGATTCACACCAGCAAAAAGCTGATTGCAGTGCCGAAGCCGAACATGCTTTGAGTAGTGCAACACATCCTCGCTCAGGTAGTAATTTTGAATATCCAGGCAGTGAACCTTACGACGCATCGCACTCACGTCGGCCGGCAGGTTTTGTTCATCAACAAAAACAAAGGATTCGTTGCATTTGCCAACGGGTTGGTGGAGATTTTTATAGATTATCTGTTGCCGATCTGGCAACCAGCGGCGGAAGGTTGAGAACAATCGGGCGCGAAAAGTCTCTTTCATCCGATCTTTAAAGATATAGCCAATCACCATGGCAAGAAACAGTTGTGAGCTTAGCGCACCGTACTTCCCTTGCCAAAAAAAGGCCACGCCGGTGGCAAATATCATGGCGATAGCGGCGGCGGTTCCGGCAATGGTATGAGCGAGGATGGTTTCGCCATGCTTGCGGCGAATATCCAGATACATAGGGCTACTGATATATTTCTTCAGCGTATTAAGCCGATACACCACCCGCTCATTATCCGAAAGCGGGGAAGGGAAAGAGGATAAGTAATGAGCCTTGCGATACAACATTTCTTCACGCCAAAAAGAGCGTAACGCGTTGTGCGCCGGGCTGGAAGAGAAGTTATTCAGCACCTGGCGGCCGTAGCGGGTGGTGATAATGGCCAGATACTCATCACAGTAACTCACTACGCTGCGTGCATTAGCCTGCGCCTGCAGGGGGAGGTTACTGCTCATGTTGCGATAGTCAGCCAATACCGCTGCGGTGGTGCTCGCAAAGTGGAGTAATGCCTGCTCCAACTTTTCGCCGCTCAGCTTGTTAATGTAACGAACCTCCAGATGCAGCGCTCGTTTAAAGGTCAGGCAGAACATTTTCAGCCGATATTCATAGCCAACCGCAGAGGTGGTATCGGCGCTATCGCTAGTGATAAGACGGGTGATTTCTTCAAGCGTTGTCTGGCAAGACGCCGCAAATTTACGCAGCATAATGGTGGGCGGGCGTAAGCGGACATAGTTTTTGAGGATTTGTTGAAACTGTTTGGGCGGATAGTTCCAACGGTTGATTTGCAAACTGGTAGGAAAAAAGAACCAGGTTTCAATATGGTAGTTTTCCGGCTGAAAGCGCTTGGTTCCCTTACGCTCAGGGAAAGAGATGCCTTGTTTGATCTCAATGCCGCGTTTCCCTGAGGCTTTTAACGTTTCGCGTGCCACCGTTGTCTCCTGCTTGATTGGCGGTAACCAGCCGGTATTACCGCCGGATGTGGCTTACCACAGCGCGCTATTGAATCCCATTAGCGGCATAACATATTGCGTCCAAAGGATCAGCAGAGCCCAGATAATCACCATCTGTATCATTCCGTACTTGAACGATTCGCCTGTGGAGTAATGGTCAAGTAGATAGCTGATGTTGGCCGGCTTGGAGTTGAAATACAGCACGTAAACCTGGTTGATCAGGAAGGCCATCGGCAAACAGAATCCCACCACGTCCCAGCCAAACTTCTTGGCAATGCTGATAATGATTGGGAACATGATGATGGTACGCGCGGTTTTACTTTCACTGATCAACGTCGTAATGGCGAAGACCGCACTCAGCACCGCAAAGACCAGCAACTTTCCGCCGCCTGCAGGATCGATTTGCCATTTATCAAACAGGGTATGGATGTAAAGGCCGACGATATCCGTTTGATCAACCATGCCGCCCAGCACATAGGCCCCAAAGCTGAACATCAACATATGCCAGGGAATATCGGCATCGTTCCATTTCATTACGCCCAGAGGGGGGAGTTTACAGACCGAAGGCATCAGCACCACACAGGCACCGGCGACGGCAATAACTTCTGCACGGATGCCATGCAGGCGGTCGGTGGACCAGAGTAGCAATACCACCAGGAAGGTCAGCGCGGCCCTGATTTCTGCTCTGCTGATTGGCCCCAACTGCTTGAGTTCAGACTCCAGCCGAGTCATGCCCCCTTCAATTTTGGGGATGGTATCTTCTTTTTTAATCGGGAAAATCCAGCGGGTACCGGTATACCAGGCGATCGCACATTGGATTAAAGCCAGAGGGAACAAGGCGATAAACCAGTCGCCGTAAAAAATTTTGTACCCTGCCTGCTCTATCATCGCTGCTGCTAGCAGGTTAGCCGCAGACCCGGTGATAAAGGCACTGGCCGATACGTTGTTTGCCAGCAGGTTAAGCAACACCATATTACGGCCAACGTTGTTACGGTGTTCTCCACCCGTCGCCCCGTAGATGGCGGAAATAACCATAAAGAGAGGCAATAGCAGCGCCGTTTTAGCCGAGGTGGCACTGATAAAAGCCCCCAGGACCAGGTTGAGCAAGATAAAGCACCAGAAAAGAAAGCCCATCTTGCTGCCCATGCGAACCAGCAACCAGACCGACATGCGTTTCGCCAGGCCGGTGACCACCAGGGCACTGGCCATGATAAAGCTGGCGATGTTGAGGATCATGACGGGTTCACCCAACATGGCAAACGCTGGCCGCATCTTCATGGTGCCGGTGAGGATCACCACCACTACCACAATCAGCGAGGTCAGATAGTTGGGAATGGCTTCGGTCAACCAAAGAACCAGCGAAGCAAGGAAGATCCCGGTTGCGCTATAGCAGTTAGCTGGTGGGACTTTGGTCTGAGTTTCAAATATTTCGATGGTGCCGATCCATTGCAGATGGAAAACCAAAAACAGCAAAATGGCTAGCGGCATACCTATAAACTTGATGTGTTCCATCCACACGCCGGGTTTGATTTCCTTGAATTTCTCCAGGGAATAGTTGCTCATATCCAGCGGATCGATGACTGCTTGCGCGGTATCTTTTTTTGACATCGCCCTATCTCCTTTGGCTCGGTAGGTGAGAGATCTCATCTACCGATGCGTGATGAACTACAGACCAACAACCTGTCTGGCAGCCTTCAAATAGTTGGTATTCGGCAGTTCATTTATCCCCAGCGCGGCCACCGTGGCTTTGATTCCCTCGTAATTCTCGCTTTCGCAACAGGCGGTTTCCATCATCGCGCCGTTGAACCATACCTGCGCGTATTCGCTGATGATGCCGTTAACGCTAAAGCCATAACGCATTTTCTCGATGTTGACGGGGATCAGTTCGCTGCTGGCTTTTGCCATGGCGATAAATGCCTCAAGCGTGTAACTTTCCTGATCTAATGGGAGCGAAACCTCAAGGTGCTGCAGAATGGTTGCCAGTTCAGCTCGCTGCACCGGGAACTGGAATTTTCCACGGGGTTGGAAAATTTCATACCCCTCAGGGGTTTCACCAATTTTGGTTTTGATATCCAGCAAGCCATCGCGCACTTTTACGTTGACTGAGTCGGTATGGATCGAGAGAAAATAAGTCTCGTTTGGCATTTTTCGGGCTTTAAATAAGGTCGCTTTCGCTTCCCACATTTTTTCTTTTACGCCATCGATAATGCCGTGACCGAATACACGGAATTCGGCACGTGGCACTATTTTTTCAGCATCACTGGCGGAAGTGGCAATATTTTTATCCATATGAGTATTCATGATATCCGTCCTGTTGCAGTGTTGGCCAAGGTAAGGGAGGAAGACTATTTTTCCCAAGTGGTATAGGGGTGTGCTACCAGATTGGAGTTGAAGTAACGTGGATCGCCGCTCACTTCTTCACCAACCCAAACCGGCTTTTCAAAGACCTGATCTTCACTTTGCAACTCAACTTCTGCAACGATCAGCCCCTGGTTGCCCCCCAAGAATTCATCCACTTCCCAAACCAGACCATCGTCATGAATTTTATACCGTTTTTTCTCTATGATCGGCCGCTCTGCCAGCCCTTCCAGCATCTCTACGCAATCACCGAAGGGAATTTCATATTCGTACTCGGCGCGGGTTGCCGAAACGGTAATACCTTTAACCGTAAGAAAAGCTTTATCATTAATGGTACGAATACGCACGGTGCGCTCTTTAGTACTGTTCAGGTACCCTTGACGATAATGGGTGCCAGTAGCCAGCGCGCGCCACTCATCACCGATTAATAAAAATTTCCGTTCAATTTCTTTTGCCATGATTAACTCCTGATTGAATTAAACTCGCGACCGAGAAGCGCGTTTTCTATTGCTGAGTTGATAGTAGATAGCTTTTAATTTGATGGGAAATCGTATTCAACCATCACACCCATAACGAAGTTTTATAGGTTGATGACGGTCACAAAAAATAATTAATGCTAAATGGTTGTTAAGTAGTGGTTGTTATTTTAGTCATGACAAAGCGCGCTAATAGGTAGCGATGCTCACTATTTGAACTAATAAAGACGTATTGCTTTTTTGGTGGTCGTTTTTTAAACAAAAAATCTCCAGCCAGTAATGCAGGCAACAATTGATCAACAATGAGCGACAGCCAAGCGCTTAACGATGGCGGCCAAAAATATTATCCAGTAATTCCGGAATTTCTCCCCAGTTGGTATTGGGGGCATCTTCATGCATCAGCGAAAGAAAGCCTAAGGCGGCGTGAGAAAGTGAGCGCTCGCTGTGGCAGACCAGATAATAGTCCACCACCAGGTTGAATCCCTTCACAGTCAGCTCGATCAGTTCCCCTTGTTCAAGTTCGTCGGCAACGGCCAGATGGGGTATTGCCGTAACGCCGTAACCACTGGCGATTAGCCGTTTGGTGGCTTCTATGTTAGACAGAGTGACGGTGTTCTCAGGGGTGAGTGCGTTGGTATGCCGCTTGAACCAGGTGCTCATTTTGGAGCGGATGCGGGTTCCTTTCTCGCGCATTACGAAAGGCATCTCCACTAGTACCTCTGGAGCCAGCATTTCCTGGGCTCGGGAGGCCAGGGGGGAACTCTTGCCCACCACCATTTTGTAATTCTCCCGGTGGAGCAGCATTTGCTGGAGCTGTGAGCGGAGCACCGAACGACCGGCGAAGCCTAATTCAATCTCGCCAGCGGCAACCAGTTCAGCGATACGCCAGGAATTTCCCGTAAGGATCTCCAGCTCGATGCCGGGAAAACGCTCGTGGAAGCGGCGGATAAAGCGGGTAAGGTAGTAGGTTCCCATGACCCCGGTAGCACCTATCCGCAGGCGTCCAACCTGCAGTTTACTGATATCCTGAAACACGCTTTGGACTTCGTCAAATAGCAGAAATATGCGCTGAGTATATTCAAAAAGCACTTCCCCCTCTTTGGTCAGGCTGACCTGACGCCGGGAGCGGTCAAACAGCGTGACCTTCAGGAAACTTTCCAGGGCCTGGATCTGCATGCTGATCGCCGGTTGAGAAAGGAACAGGGCCTGTGCCGCTTTGGTGAAACTACCACTGATAACCACTTGGTTGAACGTTTTAAAGTGATGAATGTCCATGCCACCTCGGAAGTCAGTCTTGTGTGATCACTCTATAGAAGATCCCCCTGTTTTCCCTCGGAGACCACGCAGAGGTAAATAGGCCCTATTTTGGCGCAGCCTGATTGAAATGATACTCGAAAAGATAAGATTATAACGTGACAAAACAAACAGTTATGCACTTTATTTTGAACGGTGAGCGAGGTGTTGCAAGCAGTAATCTTTCACGGCTGCGGTCCTCAACGGAGGCGATGTGGCAGGATGTATCATGTTAAGCCAGGGACGAACCTATTCGTCCGTCCCCGGCCCTTTCAGCCACATGACCGCTTTGTTACGATCAATGATCAAGATAGAGATAGTGCATCCAGCTTGTCATGCGTAACAGTACCTTACGCATCACGGAAACATGGGTAAAGTGGTCGGAATACACCGCCACCTGGGCAAATATCCCATCTGGCAAGGC
The DNA here is from genome assembly GCF_055790865.1 of Serratia sp. K1WW1. Taxonomy (NCBI): domain Bacteria; kingdom Pseudomonadati; phylum Pseudomonadota; class Gammaproteobacteria; order Enterobacterales; family Yersiniaceae; genus Serratia; species Serratia sp. K1WW1. Next base: position 4,691,785 of record NZ_CM147697.1, on the reverse strand, counting down.
ATCAACATCCGCATTCGGCTCTAACTCAATCACCGCCAGCACGCCATCGGAGCCCGGTATCATGCTCAATGATTGCAGTGTTCCCTGCGCCTGATACGTCCCGCTGGGAACGACGGGAAGAATGCTGGTCAGTCTCCCCTGAAATACCTGGCCAGGTAGCGCATTGAAGACGATCTCGGCTTGATCGCCGGATTTCAGGCGTAACAGCGAATTTTGTCTGAATTGCGCGACGATTTGCCGTTTTTGTTGCGGGATAAACACCATGACCGGGCGCAGTGGCAGCGCTGCCGCGTAGGTTCCTGGGCGGATAAGCACCTGGGTTGCATAGCCATTACTGGGGGCGCGAACCACGGTCTGTTCGAGATTGTATTTGGCTTCTGTTAACTGGGCCCGGAGGCTGACTATCTGCGATTGTTCTCCGTTGACGACGCTGTTTAACTGGCTTTTGATCTGTGCCTGTTCAGCCAACGAACTTTTCACCAGCGCATCCTGTGCCAGAAAATTTTGCCTGGCGTGATCAATGTCGCTTTCGGAGAACGGGTTTACCTTGGCCCGGCTCCCTTTAATATAACGCTGGTAGTCTTTATATAAACGATCGCGTTCGGCAATCACCCCGGAGGTATGGGCAACGGCTTCGTCTAATTGCCCCTGGAGCACCTGGATGCTATGGATTGCCGTCATTAAATCGGCCTGTAGCCTATCGACACGTGCCTGATATCGGGTAGGGTCTATTTTAAAAAGAACGTCCCCTTTTTTGATAAAGGTATTCTGCTTATCTGTGACCTCACTGACAATGCCAGTCACCTGCGGTGTGATGGGAATAGAAACCACGGCCTTTTGTGCTTGAAAAGTATAAGGGTGGTTATAATTCATTAATAAAATCAGGGCGCCCACTAAAACAACGCCACCCAATGCTGCGGTGGGGACCGTCCATTTGTTTACCGGGATTTTAAATATTTTGAATATGCCATAGGCAAATGCGACATAGGTAAGAATAATGAGCAAGTCCATGGAGTTACTCCGCAGAAGGTGTTTTGGTTTCGCTGATGTTCTGTTCCAGCTCGGTAATTCTTTGCTCTAAGCGGATAAATGGATCTTGCTGGCCTTGCATGCCCCAACCGCGCTCTGGGCGATACAACGTGGCCCATATCCATAAAAAAGGCCACATCACATGCAGAGTAAACAAACTGACCCAACCCGCAACATGGATCGCGTCTGCATGCGGATGGTTGCGTGATTTTGCAATTAGATAAGGAATGTCATGGAGAATAATGATCCCGTAAAAAATGACGAGGAAGACAACAATGAGTACGCCTAACGCAAAGTAATTTAGGAACATGGTGGCCTCGGCTAAGTAAACTCACCCGACGGATTAGGTAACAGCGTTGTTGGTTGCGCTACCGCGTCTGTTAGGCGTGTATTAGTGGGTTGTCCTTGATGGTAGTGGGTAATAATTTAAGGATAATGATATTTTTCATCTACTTTGGCAGAACAGGCCGAAAATGACATGTGGGGATATAAAACACCTACGGTAATGCTAAAAGGATGTTTTTTCATATGTCTTCTCGGAAGCGCGGGCTCAGTTCATAAAATATAGCACCATCCAAAAAATCTGGCGGCACGAGAGCGTTTTTGTTGGCGAGTTATCAGCAACCTTTGTCGGTAACGGGGCTAAAATGGTAGTGTCTATGAACCAATTTCATAAGTTCTGTCCGAACTGGCAAGGTTTAGGTCAACCAAGGGAATACGCATGCTGAAAGAAAACTTCAATGAGCTACAGGTTTTTCTCGTCGTGGCGAGGGAGAGAAGTTTTACCAAAGCGGCGGGTAAGCTGGGTGTTTCACAGTCTGCACTCAGCCACGCGATAAAGGCGCTGGAGGAACGTTTAAACCTGCGGCTGCTAACTAGAACCACCCGCAGCGTTGCCCCCACGGAGGCGGGGGAGCGGATCATTGCCTGTCTCGAACCCCGTATTGCAGACCTTGAACAGGAGTTGGAAGCCCTCGTTCAACTGAACGGGTCCTCTTCCGGTAATATCCGGCTTTCGGCGGGCGAACATGCGGTGCGCAGCCTGCTATGGCCAAAGCTAAAGCCGTTTCTACGGCAATACCCGCAAATCAACGTTGAGCTGGTGGTAGATAACGGGTTTATCGATATTGTGGATGGGCGTTTCGATGCCGGAGTACGCCTTGGCGAAAGCGTCGATAAGGACATGGTTGCCGTGAAGATCGGCCCGGATATGCGTATGGTGGTGGTTGGCGCGCCAGCGTATTTCGCCACCAACAGCATTCCGCAGACACCCCATGAACTGCAGGATCATCGGTGCATTAATATGCGTTTACCTACCGCAGGTGGTTTATATCACTGGGAGTTTGAGAAAGCCGGTAAGCCGCTGCGCGTCAGGGTTGAGGGGCAACTGACGTTGAATCTGTTGTCAGAAAGAATCGACGCAGCGCTGTCAGGGTTTGGCCTGGCCTGCGTGCCAGAGGACATGGTCCAGGGCTTGGTCAAATCCGGAGAACTTATTCAGGTGCTGCAGGAGTGGTGCCCCTCTTTCCCGGGTTACTACCTCTATTACCCAAGTAGAAAGCAGCATCCTCCGGCGTTTGCTCTGTTGATTGATGCGTTGCGCCATGGTGATTGAATGGCTTGCGGGCAACCGCAAGCCTGAGTAAACCTTAACGACCCACGCGTGCCTGTAAGGCGGCCGGATAACGTTCGCCCACGATTTTCACCTTCTCCAGCGCTTGAGTAATCTTGAGCAAATCATTCTGGCAAAGAATGAGATCTGCAGCCCCCAGATTCTCTTCCAGCCGGTGCAGTTTGGTTGTCCCTGGGATGGGCACAATCCACGGTTTTTGTGCCAGTAGCCAGGCTAAAGCAATTTGCGCTGACGTTACGCCTTTCTCTGCAGCAAGTATTGTCAGCAGGCTGACCAACTGCTCATTCGCTTCCAGCGCCTCTGCGGCAAAACGTGGCACCTTGCTGCGGAAATCATCTTCACCGAACGTCGTGCCGGCCTTGATGGCTCCGGTCAAAAAGCCTTTGCCCAATGGGCTGAATGGCACGAACCCAATACCTAACTCTTCCAGCACCGGCAGAATTTCCTGCTCAGGTTGGCGCCACCACATTGAGTATTCACTCTGCAGGGCGGTAACTGGCTGTACCGCATGAGCGCGCCGAATGGTTTGCACGCTTGCCTCTGACAGGCCAAAGTGTTTAACCTTGCCTTCAGCAATCAGATCCTTCACGGTGCCCGCAACGTCTTCAATGGGCACATCGGGATCGACACGGTGTTGATACAGCAGATCGATCACATCGGTTTTGAGCCTGCGCAGTGAACCTTCCACCGCCTGGCGGATATGCTCTGGGCGGCTGTTTAAAATCTGCTGTTTGTTGTCATCACCAAAGGTAAAGCCAAATTTAGTGGCGATAACGACCCGATCGCGCAAGGGTTTTAAGGCTTCGCCGACCACCTCTTCATTCAGATACGGGCCATAGACTTCGGCGGTATCGAAAAAGGACACGCCACGCTCAACGGCTGCGCGGATCAGTTCGATGGCCTGACGCGTATCCGTTGCCGGGCCATAGCCGAAGCTCAACCCCATACAGCCCAGGCCCAGCGCTGACACTTCCAGCCCGGACTTACCGAGATAACGTGTTTGCATTCGGGAGTTCCTCCTATTTTATGTCGTTAAACATCGAGTTTGCGGCCGGTGAGCCATTCCACCATCGCCGGATCGCGATGCGAGAAGAAAGCGCTGGTCGCGGTGTCGAGGGCGGTAATTTGCAGCATATCGTCTGGGCTGAGTTCGAAGTCCAGGATGTTGATGTTCTCTACCATCCGGGATTGACGTACTGATTTAGCCAGTGAAACGATGCCGCGCTGGAAGATCCAGCGCAACACCACCTGACCCACACTTTTGCCGTACTTTGCGCCAATAGTGGCTAATAGCGGATGCTGGAACAGACCATTTTTGCCCTCCGCGAAAGGGGCCCAGGCCTCAGGCTGAATGCCACGGCTCTGCATCCACGGCACCGCGTGCAACTGTTGGTTGAACGGGTTTACTTCAATCTGATTGACCGCTGGCGTCACCTGGTTATAGGCGATAAGGTCGGCCAGACGATCCGGATGGAAATTGCTGACACCAATAGCGCGAATTTTCCCCGCCTGGTGCAACTCCTCCATGGCACGCCACGCGCCATGCACATCCCCGTAGGGCTGGTGGATCAGATAAAGATCGACATAGTCCAATTGAAGGCGATTGAGTGAGCGTTCAAATTGCGCTTTTGCGCCTTCATAGCTGGTGTCCTGCAACCAGAGTTTGGTGGTGATAAACAGCTGGTCGCGCGCAATGCCGCTTTGCTTAAGGGCGTTGCCGACCTGCGTTTCATTCTGGTAGGAAGCCGCGGTATCGATCAGCCGATAACCGGTTTCGATGGCGTCAAGAACGGCGCGCTCGCACTCTGCGGCATCCGTCATCTGGAAGACGCCAAAGCCCACCAGGGGCATGGTAATACCGTTGTTCAGTGTGACTGTTTGCATGACGTTACCCTTCACTGTGGTGTGAGAAAAGCTTAACGCAGCGTGATTTATTTGATTAGAGGGTGTAATTCGCTAGGGTTAATTAGCAGGGTTCATTAATAAGCGAATAAACCCTGCTGGTGGTGCTACTGCAGATTTTTAGTTTGCAGGAATTGGCTGACCTGGTCGGCAATCTGGACGTTGTTCAGGTCTGAGAAGGGGAAGTGGGTATTCCCTTTGATGCCGATCTCGGGCAAATGGATCACCGTCACATCACCACCGTGCTTATTGACCACGTCGCGCCACTGGCGGGCCATAGCCAGCCGGACACGCCAACTGTCCTGCGCGGGCATGGCGACGGGTTTATCAGGAATGTTATCGCCGTAAAAAATCAGGATCGGGATTTTGGTCAGCGCCATAAACTGATCCATCGGCACGGGTTCACCTTTCAGCGTATCGAACGCGCTGGGCATCGGTGCAGGCAGTTCATTTTCAGGGAAGACGAAGCTGCTGCCGGGTTCAAAGGCCACGATGGCTTGCACCTTGCTGTTTTTGATTGCGGTATACCAGCCTGGCCCGCCGCCCTGCGAGTGGGTAAACAGAATGGCCGGGCCGGTTTTATCCACCACCGCCGACATGGCATCGGCAATAACGTTGATATCAAAAGGCCCGGTGTTCGGCGTCATCTGGCGGAAATACTGATCCAGTGCTGCCGGATCGTGAGAAAACTGCACGTCTTTGAAATAGTCCGGCCAGACACCGATGCGGAACTGATTGAACCACATCTGCTCATCCGGTTTTGGCGTCACGGTGCCTTCAACCGTGGTGCGCCCGGCGCCACCTCGACGTGGTTGATCGACCAGATAAGTGGAGAAACCGCGGCGCAGGAAAATATTTTGAAAGCCTTCGCGGCCATCCGGCGTGCTTTCCCAGGTGCGGGAGAACTGCCCCGCACCATGCAGCATGATCAGCGGATATTTATGCGGGCTTTCCGGGATTTGATAAAATACGGCGGCGTGATCGCCGTGATAAGTCTGGCCAGCAGGCTCCAGAGGTTTTTTGGCGTCAAATTTCCCCGGTGCAGTCATGATTGTGCCACCGGCAGAAAAGCTTCCTTGTTCTTTAATCACCAGCGGTTCGGCATAAACAGGCTGGGCAGCAAGGCCACCCGCCATCATGCAGAATACCAGCGTTTTCAATAGTGTCTTCAAGGCTATTTCCTCTATGTATTTGCACCACCATCATAGCTGAGTTGATCCAGAGGATTGTTAAGCCCCCCTGAATGCCCTTATCTGTGGCGCTCATTAATCGGACTGAACAACCCTTGCTACTTCACGTTAGCCAGTGCCTGCACAAGCGCAAGTTCAGCCCGTGTCGCAGCATCATTTTCACCGTGCTCGCGCAGCACTTGCGCAAGCTGACGTAGTTGCCCCGCCGTTAGCCCGACGCGCAGGCTGGCGCGCATATGTGACAATAATTGCGCTTCCACGCCAGGCGTGGCCGCCAATGCTCCGACCGTTGCCAGCTCACGGCTTTGCCAGTCCAGATTGTCACGAGCAAAAATATCGCCGAACAAATGCGTCTGCAGGAACTGGTTAATGACCGGAGCGAACTCAAAAAGCGGGCCTTGAACCGGTGCACCGGAGATTTTGGTCTGGTTGGCGATACCCACGCGAAGGAGCTCATCACCGACGGGAACAGGGCTGACAGGAACCGCGCCCTCAGCATCGTTGATGCCACGTTGTTTACGTGCCTCAACCACCTTCATCAGTTCATTTAACGCATTGAGACTGCGGGGAAAGCCGGTATAGGCGTAGAGCTGAATGAGGATTTCTTTGGTTTCGTTGATCGTCATTCCATCGTCCAGCCCCTGATTAAGCGCAGCATGAAGTTTTGCCATGTTGCTGCTTGCCATAAACGTGGCTATCAAGGGGATGACTTGCTGACGTGCGGATAACGTTTCCGACACCGGGTGTTGATGATCCATGTCTGATGCTCCTTGGGCTATGGGGGCGGCACTCGACGTCATACTGACGCTGAGCAACAATCCAGCCGCAACGGCGAGGGTTTTAATGCGCGAGATATTGTTCATCGGTCACCTTTTCCATCCACTGAACGCTGTTACCTGCCACGATCCCGGTTATCGCCAGGTGCGTCATGGCGCTACCAGGGGCTGCGCCATGCCAATGTTTAACGCCCGGTGGACAGGCCACCACATCGCCAGGGCGGATCATCTGTACCGGCTGGCCTTGTTGCTGGGTCAAGCCCAGGCCGGAGGTCACAATAAGCCGCTGGCCTGCCGGGTGAGTGTGCCAGGCCGAACGTGCGCCCGGTTCAAAGGTGACATAAGCTGCGGAAACGCTGATGTTGTCATCTGCACGGAATAACGGATCAACCCGGACACGCCCGGTAAAATTCTCCGCCGGGCCATATACCGGGTTCTGGCTCCCGGCGGGAGCGATGTGTACGGAAGCGTTTGGCTCCTGCGCCAGGGAAGAAAAAGTGATGAGCGGTAGTAACAGCCCGAGATAGCTTATTTTTCCAATCATGCGATGCGTCCTGTTAGTCAATAAAGTGGATGCTGTGTCGCGATGATTCTAGCCAGGGCCCGATGTCGTCAGGCTGACGAGCTCCTGACAATTTTGTCAGGTGTTATGGGTAACGATTTTTCTCCATCGGAATCGAGGGATAGCTGCCGGCTCGCTGGCAAAGCAAAAGTAAGCCCGAAGGTATTGATGCCGCCCTCGCTGCGTGCGAATACGCCTCCCTGGTGCATAATGGCTACCGCTTGTACGATTGATAATCCGAGGCCATGGTGGGTGTCGCTTTTAGCACGTGAAGCGTCCACGCGATAAAAACGTTCGAACAGACGATGTAAATGTGCAGGCTCAATGGGCTCGCCGGGGTTTGAAACGGCGACCCAGGCCAGATTATCCTTTTCGCTTAAGCGGACCGTAATGGTGCTTTGGGGCGGTGAGTGTCGGGCACTGTTTTCCAGCAGATTGGCCAGTGAACGATGGAACAGCCGCCGGTCAATATGGGCGTGCACGTCTCCTGTCACCCGCAAGGTAAGCTGTTTTTCCGCCAACGAAGGTTCAACATATTCCGCCGTCTTGAGCGTCTCTTCCCGCAAAGAAACCGGCGTGAGCTGGGAGGCATGAACACCTGCGTGAGCATGTGACAGGAACAGCATATCGTTGACGATGGACGTCATCCGTTCGAGTTCCTCCAGATTTGAGCCGAGTAACTCTTCAAGCTCCTCGCGTGAACGTCTGCGGGATAGCCCCAACTGTGTCTGGCCAATCAGGTTCGTCAATGGCGTGCGTAATTCATGGGCTACATCGGCGTTAAAGCTCTCAAGCTGCCGCCAGGCGATCTCCTGCCGTTCCAGTACGCCGTTAAACGAAGAGGCCAGTTGTTGCAGTTCTTTGGGTAACGCGGCGGTATCCAGGCGCTGAGTGTGGCCTCCCGGAGCCAGATGCTGTGCCTGGCTACTCAATGCTCCCAGCGGACGTAGACCAATCCTTGAAATGGCATAACCCAGCAAGGCAATAATCAACACGCCTAACGCAGTAATGATCAGCAGCGTGCGGGTAAACGCATCCAGTGTGCCCATGTAGGGCGTGGAGTCGATGGCAACGACATAGCGCAATTCCGGTCTTGCACCATTGGCAGGGAGGGTTTTCACCAGCAGGAAAAGGGAGCAGGCGTCCTCTGATGCCCCTGGTATTTTATTGAAGCCCTCGCCAAGAGAGGACCAGTCGGCCCCCACGGGAGGTGGCCCTCCCACGCTAAAACGGGGATCATCACTGACGATCCAGTAACGAACTCGCTCGCCTTCGGAACTGGCCAGATCGGTAAACTTGTGCGCGAGGGCGGGCCAGCCCTCGGAAGAGGTGCGAGTGGTGATCCAAGGGCTCATAAGAGACTCACGGAACAGCAGTTCGTTGTGCATCTGCTTTTGCAAAGAATCATGCAGTGAACTCCTCAGCAGGAAACCGACTGCGGAGATCAGCAGCACGGCGCACAAGGCAAACATCAAGGCCAGATGCCCAGAGATGGAGCGCTTGAACATGTTTTTCACCTTCATCTAGCGGTGGGAGTCAGGTCTGACTTCCAGGACATAGCCCATACCGCGCACGGTATGCAGCAACTTGACCTCGAACGGTGCATCAATCTTGGCACGCAGGCGCTTTATCGCGACCTCAACGACGTTGGCGTCACTGTCGAAGTTCATATCCCAGACCTGCTCGGCAATCATCATCTTTGACAGGATTTCGCCCTGGTGCCTTGCTAACAGGCTTAGCAGGGAAAACTCTTTGGCAGTGAGCTCCAGCCGGAGCCCGCTGCGGAATACCCGGCGAGCCAGCAGATCCAGATGGAGATCGTGGATTTGCAGTTGCGTAATATCCGCCCCGTCAGTTTTACGCCGGCGGACCAAAGCCTGGATACGGGCAACCAGTTCAATCAGTGAAAAAGGTTTGGGCAGATAATCATCAGCGCCAAGACGCAACCCCTTGACGCGCTCATCCACCGAGCCCCGGGCTGAAAGCATGAGCACGGGTGTTTGCTTGCTGGCGCGCAGGACTTCCAGCACCCGATAGCCGTCCATGCCCGGTAGCATGACATCGAGGATGATGGCGTCGTAGTCATATTCCAGCGCGTAGTGCAGGCCTTCTGCGCCATCGGCGGAGACATCCACGGTAAAGCCTGATTCCCCTAGCGCACGGCTAAGGTAAGACGAGGTTTTTTCTTCGTCCTCCACTAATAAAAGTCGCATTCAATGGTTCCTTTTTCGGCCAGGGGTAGAACGATATTAACGCCTCATTGCCATCGTTTACCTGACATTTTTCTGACATTTCTGTCAGTTAACCCGCCGGTCTAAATGACAAAATTGTTATGTGCCCGTCATGATGCTGACAGCCCTGCCTCCCTAAGCTGGTCAGACATTATCCATTCCGTGAGCCTTTACCTATTTGGGAGATGAAAATGAAATTCACGCTATTAAACGCCATGCTGCTAACGGCGATGACGGGCATTGCAGCCAGCGCCTATGCTGCCGATTACCGACAGAATCCGTTTACCCTGACGTATCAAGGTGCCATCACCAGCAACGTCCAGGGCAAGGTCAATATCCATCCGGTAAAATATGACCTTCACGGCATTCAGATCGCGGCCAATGTCTACACCCCTGCCAACTACGATCCTGCCAAAAAATACCCGGCGGTGGTGGTTGCGCATCCTAACGGCGGTGTTAAAGAGCAAGTCGCCGGGTTATATGCCCAGCGGCTGGCAGAACAGGGTTACATCACCCTCTCCGCCGATGCGGCTTACCAGGGAGCCAGCGGTGGGATGCCCCGCAGCGTTGATAAACCCGCCAACCGCATTGAGGATATTCACGGCATGGCCGACTATCTCAGCCAGTATCCAGGTGTCGATGCTGAACGTCTAGGTCTGCTTGGCATCTGCGGCGGCGGCGGTTATTCATTAAAAGCCGCCCAGACCGATAAGCGATTTAAAGCGCTGGCGACGTTGAGCATGTTTGACTCCGGGCTGGTACGGCGTAATGGTTATCAGGACTCCCAACTGTCGACGATCCAGGAACGCTTACAGCAGGCCTCAGAGGCTCGCGCTAAAGAAGCCACCGGTGGTGAAATTACCTATACGGGAGATGCCAAACTCACCGATGAGCAAATTGCCAAACTGCCGTTTGAGCTGTATCGCCAAGGCTTTGAGTATTATGGCAAAACGCATGCGCATCCGAATTCCACCTTCCGCTATACCCTGAGTAGCCTGCTCGATTTGATGCGCTTTGATGCGCAAAGCAACATGGATCTTATCAACCAGCCGCTGCTGATGATGGCAGGCAGCAAGGCGGATTCGCTCTACATGACCGAAAGCGCGTTCAGCAAGGCCAGCGGTACGAAAAACAAACGGCTATACCTCATCGATGGCGCGACGCATATCGAAACCTACTGGGTTCCACGCTATGTCGATCAGGCGATGAAGCAGCTTGATAGCTTCTTTGATAAAAATTTAGCCCTGTAGGCGACAAGCTCAACTGAGCAAGGCCAAGACCGCGCACATAAGGTTAATCATAATAAAGCGTATAGTGCAGCAAGCGGCTAAATGACCCTGAATTAATCGGCCCCGTTTTAGCAAGGTAAGCCGAGAAAAGCAGGGTGTTATCGCCTTTTTTAATTTTTTGGCCGCTGTTTTTTTTGCCAAAATACAGCGGGCTGCCATCACTATCCAGCAGCCCTAACGCGATACCACTCATGCCATCAACCGGGATCAAACTGCCAGATGCGCCGGTGCCCGCTCTGTCGAACGCAATCTTTACGCGCTTATTTTCTGTATCGCAGCCGTATAAATTGATGAGGAAGGGCACCGGTGTGGATTTCCCTTTGGCATCAAGCTCGGCGCTGGATATTTCGCCCATGTTGATGGTTTGATTATCGTCACCAACCACGATATTGCAGGTGGCGACGGTGATCCTACCCACAAACCGAGTACTACTGCTCGCCTTGATTTCCGCCTGAGCCGTGGTTGCCAACAGGGTGGCGGCTAAAAAAAGTAAACATTTACTGTTCATCATGGCTTTCCTTACCCATAACATTCACGGCATGGCAACTTCGAAGGTCAGCACCTGGCTGTATTCACCATCCTTGATTTTTTTCAGATCCTTGGTGGTGGCGGATATTTCAGCCCGCATCCTTTTTGATTCGCTGATGCTACTGATATCACTAATAAAACGGGCGTATTTTTGGTTGAATTTCAAGTAGGTGCCTTTACCTAAATCAAACAGCTTCAGGCCGATACCCTGTGGTGCTCCTGAGCTATGGCTAATCCCCCAGAAGGTCGAACTGATGGGATAACCGCCTTGGGTTTTGATTTCACCGGGCAGATTATAGGCGCTGCCCATACAGGTGGTGGCTTGGTCTGGTCCTTTGATCACGGTCATGGTGAAGTCCTCACTACGGACTCTGCCACGGCTGAGATCGTCAGACGAGATCGGCTGGAACGCTACCACATCAGGGGTGACAACGGTTAAGGTGCACTGTTTGATCGGGGGCCTGAGCGAGCCGCCTCCGCCACCGTTACCGTTACCGATGCTGCTTTTAAGACTGCAGGAAGTTTCTCCGTTAAGGCCGCAGATAATCAAGTAGGGTGTGCTGGTTGTTGACCAGGCCATATCGCTATCCGAGCCAGAAACTATCCACAGGGCACCGACCGAGTCTTGCAGGTCATAGAAAGGGCTAACGTTATCATCGGTTTTAAATACTTTGGGTTGTACGCGAAAATTAAACGTTAAACTCTTGATATAGCGTGGCGTGGCGAGTTCCAGATCCCAGCAAGTTTTTTGGCATGGTGCCAAAGTGGTATCGCTCCAGGTAAACTGCTTATCGTGTTCCATGTTTTCAATATTGCTAAAGGTTCTCTGCGAACCGGCACCGGAGATCGTTAAGGTCAGGTTTTTCCATACGTTAGAATTGGCAGGGATGGGGATATGTGTATCACTGGCCTTGGAAAACTTATAGGTGATCGTTTCTGCCTTATCGCCAAAGTTGATGCAGATTACCCTGGCGGTTTGGCTGGTGGAGTAGATGCCGTTGGGAATTTTCCAGATATCTTTTTTGTCACAATGCCTAATACCATTTTCGTCTTCATAACAATCAATATCTTCAGTGCCCCTTTGGATCCTTCCCGTGATCAGGCTGGCGAGGCTTACGGCAGGAATGAGGCTAGGGCTTGGCGTCCAATCGCAGGCAATAGCTGGCTCAGCCCAGGCGGTGTTAACAGAGAACAGCCCTATACAGAAGCTCAGGATAAACTTGATCATAACAATAGCCTCAATATCAAGGGCGATTTTTATCGTTTTTAACCATATCGCACTGGCTCGCTGTGCAATGATAATTTATGGCGTTATAAGAGCCATAATCATTGATGTACTGCAGTTGGATGGCCTGGTTTTTTACCCGCGCGTTTGGCACCGTGACGTCACTCAGCGGCTTAAGCGTTATAGCCTCATCCGCCAGTGATAGCGGTTTGTTCGCTACGCTGAGGGTCGGGATAACGATATAAAAAGGCGTAGGATTGACGATCTTCACGCCATTATTGACGGGGGTAAGTACTAACTTCTCTTGCCAAACCTCGGTGGCCTTTTTTTTCAGGCTCGCAGGCCGGTAGAAGACCTTTATTTTAATCCGTAACGCTAACTGCACGACGTTGGTCTTATCAGATTTGGGTGGGATCTCCTGCAGGTTATAGAAGAACAGTGACTCTCTATCCTGAGGTAATTGAGCCGCAGCCGGCAACGGGGTAATGTTTACCTGCACCGTAGTGTCTTGTTCCAGCCGTTGTAACGGTGGCAGCACGGTAAGGGGGGAGTTTATTTTTTCCTCATTTTCATTTTCTAGCCAGCTTTGTGCCAGATAAGGTAATTTTTTACTGTGGTTAATAATATTAACCTGTGCCGATTTTTCATCACCCATCATAATTACGCGAGTTCTATCAATAGAGATCGCCGCGTTGGCCTGGGAAACGCTAAAACCTGCCAGCGTCAGAATAAAAAATAGCTTGGTAGTCTGTGGGAGCATGGGAATATCCTTGTGAAATTATCGGGTGTTACATACCGTAGAGGAGGTGAAAGACAGCGACACATTCTGGCCCTGCAGGCTGAAGAAACAGTGTCGGCCAGCCGCATCCATCGCTTTCAGGGTGGACTCATTGCTGACTCCGGAAATATAGACCTCGCCATTTTCGCCCACCATGCCAACGCTTCTCTTCTCGGCGGCGTCTTCAACGGTGGTGCCAAACGGGATCGGCCGGCCCTGGGGGTCGGTTAACCGAATAAATGCCTTGATCCCTCGGTAAACCTTCAGTCTGCGATAGCCAATCGCCCCTTTGGTTAGCACCGTTTGGATGTTGGCGACGGAACCATCAACATCATCGGGGAGTCGTTTAGCATCAACCGAGTAATCGGTACGGTAATATTCCGGGACGTCGTTGATAATGGCCAGGCCTTGGGCGTTGGTGGGCTCGTTGCGGTCACCATTGCCAACGTAAACACCGGCAATACCCTTGGTGTCGAGCAGCAATCTTGAGTTTCCGGCGTAGCCGTCACGGTGCATAACGGTACCATGAGCGGTGGTCGTAAAGCCGGACTTGATGCTGCCGCCCAGATAGTAATCGTCGTCACTCATCGATGCGTTTAAGGTGGTGGCAACCTTGGCCATTTTTTGCGAAGAGTTGGCATTGATCTTACCTTGCCGCAAGCCGTCATAGGCGCTGGTGCCAACGGACCAGGTATTATTGGGATCAACATTATTGGTATAGGACAGGCTCGGTGATAATTTACCGTTGTTGGTACGCATAGCGGTATTCATATAGCTTTTGGCACCTAATGGAATATTAAAGCTCAGGTAGATCGAGTTGTTGTTTTTCTGGCTCTGTGAATAAAAGCTTTTCTTATACTCTGTGCGGTTTACCGAGAGATAGGTATTGATATTTTTCAGGCCGGCGAAGTCAAAGGATTTTGACACGCTTAACCCGTAGGTATTACTGTCGGAAACGTCCTGCCAGTAGGTTTGCTTGGTATAAATGGCGTTCACTGAGAAACCGAGATCGCTAAAGCTCTTGCTGGCGACGATATTGTAACTTTCCTTGCTGGTGCTGATATAATCCGGGTTGGTTTTCAGCGTGATAAAATCATTGAGCGTCAGGAAGCTTTCCTCTGAGAAACGGTAGCCCGCAAAGGTAATTTGGCTATCAATGCTGTCGAACATTTTCGAGTAGTTGAAACGGTAGCTTTGGCCCCGTGGGCGGGAGTCTGTCAGCTGTGCATCGGTGTGGGTCACGTCAAAGGATAGGGCACCCAGCATGCTCATATCGTAACCAATACCCCCGTTGATAGCGTAGTACTGTTTATCGGTAAGGATAAAGCCGCCAAACAGTGACGTTCCTGAAAAGATGCCGAGAGAGGCTTCACCGGTGGCGAGATACGGGTTGAAACTTCCATTGTTATTTGATTGCCCCATCATGACTTTATATCTGACATGACCGGAACGCGTCAGGAACGGAACGTTGGAGGTTTGAATGGTTGACGTTCTCTCCTCACCATTTTCCTCGCGGATGGTTATTTTTAACTCGCCAGAAGTCATGTCGGTGAGATCGTTGATGATAAAGTTGCCGGGCGGCACCATCTTTTCATAGATAACGTTATTATCACCCCGGGTGATGATAATTTTGGCGTTGCTGTTGGCAACCCCTTCGATGACCGGCGCATAGCCACGCAATGCCGGTGGCAGCATGCGATCGTCACTGACAATGGCAACCCCGGTATAGTCAATAGCGTCGAAAACATCGGATGAAAGAAAGTTTCTGCCGAGAGTTAAATGAGCACCGGCATCATTGAGTGAGCGCGCCAGGTAAGCCGTTGGCGTGCTGAAGCGGGATTGCTTTTCACCCTGTCGGCCTTTATATAAAAATGCCTGATGGTGACTTCTCAGGCGCCAGGAACCGTAGTTCACACCGGCGGTCCCGTAGCCAGATAATGACAGGTAGTTTGAACCCTGCCTACTCTGATAGACGTTGCCACTGGCGTTATAATCAAGCAGGATGCCGGGAATGCCTTCATCCCATTGTGCCGGTGGTGTCCAGTTGGGATCGTTATACTTTAACGCTGCCTGCGGGATCGTCAGCAGTAGTTCGCTCTTTTTTCGATCGATTCTCAGCGTGCTGCCTGCATAATCCCCGACGATAATGCAGGTGCTATTCCCTGGTGCGTGGTGTTCCATTATTCCCTGCAAGGCACTACTTTTTAAATCAAATTTCTGCAACAGTTCCGGGGTAAAGCAAACCTTGCTGTCCCCCTCGGCATCGACTAATTGGAACTGGAAGGTGCCGATAGTTCTATTATTCAACTTTAACGACAGCAGGTAGTTTCCCGCTGGAATATAATCAGGACGTGAAAAATTACTCAGGCTGATACTCTGTTTATCGAGGATGTCCAAGGCTCTGGTTTCAAACTCAATATCATTGTTTTTTGCATAGGCTGAGTGTGCAACAATGATAAAAAACAATAGGGATGAAGCGGGTGAGTAATTTTTCTTATTGTTCATGATAATAGTTTCTGAACGTTAGTAAGTAGCAGGTTTGGCTAGGCCATACCTGCTAGGTGATAATTACCGCTAATGCGCTTGGGGGTTTTAGAGGTAGGTCAGAGAGAAGCTGGTTAATGCGTCATAGTGACCGGCAACGACCGCTTCCCCTTCCAAGGCAACGACCTGAGCGGAGAATTGCAGGGTGTTGTCTCCGGTGCGCAGGCTATAAGGCTCGGATTTTGTCGCAATTTTAACCTGTTTGTTAGCCGCATCTAACAGGCGGATGGCCAGACCCTTGGCATCACCGGTGACCCCCAGGAAACCATTGGCACCACCGACAGACATGCCATCGAAACGGACGTTGACTTTGGTTTCGGCGGCAGCCTTGGGATCAAATGTGCAGCCGATAAGTTTGATTTTAAACTCGATAGGGGTGCTGTAACCGATAGTGGTCAACTGGGCGTCGGCAACCTGTCCCAAGTTGATCGATTGGTTGTCGCCATCAATACCTGGAGCCAAACCGCAAGGGGCTTTTAACACCGAGCCTTTGAACAGGATCTGGCCATTGCCTTGGGTACCAGGGGGAACCTCAGCCAGAACGGTACCGCTCAGCGCTAAAGAGGCTAATACGGTTGCGGCTAACAGGGTTTTCTTGATAGTCATTTTGAATCTCCATATATACATGCAGTCTTTGGTATAAATCGGCTATACCTTTCCTTGAGGTTGCTTATCTAAAAGGCCTCACGCATAGCGACATATCTTGTTGCCAGGTGTGAGGCCTCTTGAAAACCATAAATCATTAGCTAGGTGTCCTTTTTAGCTGGCCTTTCCTTAGGGAGGTGCAGACTTACACAGTGCCCTGGATTACTCACTGTCCATTTTTGTTGTTAATTTTGGTACGTGTAATCATTATGATTAATTATAATTTTGGTGAGTTATAATTAATTTAATTAAAGGTGGTGGCTTAATTAAGTTCTTTTTATTCAATATGTTAGTTTGTTATTTATAATATTATTTTTAATATTTTTACAATTATTGACATCGTTAAGCATTGGCGCTAGGTTGTTTGTTTTTTTGATTTATTGCGCATTTTAGCGATAAACAAACTGAAGTGGAGTTTGCTGTGTGGTCGTTTCAATAATCGATATCAGGAGGCGTGAGATTGGTCTGGGTGAGGGCTTGGATGCTGCGGTGGAGGCTTATTATAATGCGATTAGGAAAATTTATATGACTCACCCCCTCTATTTTAAAGTGATGTTTAAAGCCAATCGAAATATTATTTTCTGGGCCATTCTAGGTGGCTATTACACCTTGAAAAACCCTTCATTTAAACGGGTTAAAAAGCTTTGCACTAATCATGAATTGTTAAGTGCTAATACCTTGGATTCGTTTATCTCTTTCTTGCAGGTAGGAGGGCGCTTGACGATCAGGCGTGATGAGCAGGATAAACGCAAATTAACCTACCAACCGACAGCCAAAGGGGTAAATGAGGTTCGTGAATTGATTGATAGCCTGCTGCTAGCTTACGCGATGATCTACCCTGAGTTCGCTCTTACACCCAGGGTTGATCACGATGATTTCATGGCGGATTTTTTCAAAAATTATTCACAGGTCATAGGCAAAGAAATGTTTGTGTATGACGTTGTGCCAGATAGTCGCGCATTTTTGACCAAGGATGGGGGACACATGATGATGTTTCACCTGTATGTCGAAAGCCTCAGGCAAAAAACGTTAACTGTGCAGTACAATTACTTAAAAGCATCGACGGAGTTTTCGGTATCCCGCTCACATATCAAGCGATGTTTTCAGGCCGCTGAACGGTTGGATTTACTGAGCTTGAGGCAAGATGGCAAGACCATTGAGCTTAAATCCCGTTTTATCGATATGGTGAGAGAGGCCTTCTGTTTTTACCTGGCTACCGTGGAGTTTGGCGTTTTGGGGGCGCGTTAACCGAGTAGTCCAACACCACACCAGGCATTGTCGTGGCGCTGTAAACTTCGCCCGTCTTAACCCAATGGGTAAGGGGTCTTACATATTTCGCATGCGATGCCGCTCCCGCTTTGATTCAGAGCATACATTTTTACCAAGACGCTGAATAATATCCTGACGTAACAGGAATTTTTGTATCTTGCCCGAAGTGCCCACGCTTGCAGATGAACTTATTGTGGCAGTTTCGTGGCTTCAAGCCTCATTTGGTAAGGCAGGCCCAAATCCCAGCGGCTTTGCCAGTGTGCGATGAATTGCCTGGTAACGTCGGGCATATGGCGCAGCACCACCACGTTTTCGCTATTTTGTGTTTCAGCTGAGGGAGCATAGTTAAACGAGCCGGTTTCCACCGTCTTGCCATCGACAATAATCGTCTTGTCGTGCTGAATATGATAGTGCCCATCGATGCGCATCTGTATACCGTGAGTGGCCGCGTAGTTAATTGCGGCCTGGCTGGCTTTGCCCTGATTCCGGCGTTTATCGACTACCACGCGCACCTCCACTCCCCGATTGTGCGCCGCTACCAGCGCCTGGGTAATATCGGGTGCCTGAAAAGAATAACCGATCATTTGGATGGACTGATGTGCGTGGCCGATAATGTTCAGCACCAATGCCCGCGCCGAGCCCTCTGGCGAAAATCCCACCTGCACGTGTGTGGCCGCATTGGCAGCGGTGGGCAAGGCGACGACAGCGATCAGCGCTAGCCAATTGATCCGGTATGTAAACAATTTTGTGCTCCACGGTGAACGCGGTAGGAATAACAAAGCGGCCAGGTTCGCTGAGTTTAACTTGGTCGCAGGGGCATTTCACGACTAAACGGGTTGATCAATTGACCTCTATCAAAATAGTCAACAGTATGTCAATTGGAGGTCTGGTATAGCTCAGTGGTAGAGCAGCCGGCTCTCCTTTCGACTGGACACAGGTTCGAGCCCTATTGCCAGAACCTTTCATTTCTCCTGTTGAAATCTATCCCGAGTAGTGGTTTTGGCTGGGGAAGATGGGCATAACGTCAGTTTTAAACTGACCGATCAGGCAAAGGATTTAACCCATTTAAAGGCGGGGGATACGATCCAAGCCACGATAGTGCGCTCGCGCATCGTTAAACTTGATACCGATCTGGATAAGGCTGCACCGGCGATCACCAACCTTTATGAAGAAAGCAACGCCACCAAGAACAACCCTAATCCTAACGTCAATGCGGTACATCAGGTCAACGTGACCTTGAAGATCACTCATATTGATGTGAAAAAGCACGAGATCACCTTTGAAGGGCCTGCGGGGCGTAAGAAAGTCGTTTCTGTTGAAGATCCGGCTATCCAGGCTCGCCTGAAAGATCTGAAAGTGGATCAGAGCGTCGTAGTGACCTATACCGATTTGCTTGATATACGTGCCGAGAACGCGAAGAAGTAAGGCCTATAAAGCCTTAACTGGTTTCCTACCTTGGGGCGCAGTTCACATACTGCGCCCGCATAGATCAGCAATGAGCGACCTCTTCGCCAAGACGCTGGATAATATCCTGACGTAACAGAAATTTTTGTATCTTGCCTGAGGCGTTACGCGGCAGGCTGTCCACCACCACCAGATGTTCAGGGTATTTGTATTTGGCGACCCGTTTGCGGCCAAAGAACCCGATGACCTCCTCCAGGGTGAGTGAGCCGTAAGCGGCCTTTAGCACCACGTAGGCGCAGGATCTTTCCCCTAATCGTTCATCCGGCATGGCGACAATCGCGGCATCATGAATGCGCGGATGTTGCATCAGGATATCCTCCACTTCGCGGCTGCTGATATTTTCCCCGCCACGCACGATAATATCCTTCTTGCGGCCGGTAATTTTAATGTAGCCGTCGGCATCCATGCGGCACAGGTCGCCGCTGTAGTACCAGCCATCCTCATCCAGCGCTCGGGCAGTCAGCTCGGGCTCATCCAGATATCCCATAAATACGTTGGGGCCACGTGAGGCTTCTTCGCCTTCTTCACCGCTGGGGAGTGGGTTACGCTCTTTATCCACCACTTTGATTTCTACCCCGGGTGCGGCAAAACCGTCGGTATTGATCACGCGGGAAAGGGGATCGTCCAGGTTGACCACCGCGTGTGGCGAACTTTCCGTCGAGCCGTAGACGCTGAGCAGTTTAATGCCCATTTGCAGGCAATCCTGGGCAATTTTTTTCGGGATGGTGGTGCCGCCGCACAGGAAGAAGCGTAACGATGAGATGTCGTGCGGCTGCTGTTGCAGGGTGCATAACAGGTCATAGACAAAAGGCGTTGCTCCGAGCACGCAAGTACAGCGCTCTTGTTGCAGCAGGGCAAGGCAATCGAGCGGATTAAAGATATCCAGCAGGACGCTGCGTGCGCCAATCAGAAAGGGGGCCGTCACGCCGTGCAAGAAACCGGTCGCATGCCCCAGCGGTGCGGGCATCAGGAAGGTATCCAGCCAGGTGAGATTGAGCCGCGCGCAGTAGGCACGCTCGCTGGCCAGAATGTTGTTATGCGTCAGCATCACGCCTTTGGGTTTGCCTTCGGTACCGGAGGTGAACAGCACGGCGGCCAGTTCATCCCCGTGCACGCTGATCGGTGTGGCCAGTGGTGGAGTATCCCTTAGCAACTGGCTAAGTGCGGGGACGGTGGTCGCGGGGGATAGCTTGTCGACGGCAACTACCTCTAGCAGATCGGGCAGTTGATCACGCAGGGGTAAAATAAGGTCAATTGGCCGGGTATTTCTGAACGAGGTTGGCGCGAACAGCACCTTGGCCTGGCATTTGTTCAGCACCCAGACCAGCTCGGCCTCTCGCCAGGAGGGGAGCAGGGGAACGGAAACCGCCCCCGTTTTCAGACAGGCCAGGTAGATCACGGTAAACTCACACCAGCCGGGAAGCTGAAATGCGACGCGGTCACCCGGTTGAATACCGCAGGAGATCAGCCATGCAGCCAAGCTACTTGCCGCGCGGTCGAGGGCGGCATAGGTATAGGAAGTTCCCCGATTGTCGATCACGGCAATCTTTTCCGGCATGGCCTGCTGGGTTTGATGCCAGTAATCGGCAAGCGAGGCATCGCCCCAAAAACCTTGCTGCCGGTATTTGGCCCGGCGTTCGGGATTGAGTTTTATCGTGACACTCATTGGTTTATCTCTATTCATTATTTCTGGGGGATGTTGAAATGTTCTGGTCCGGTGAAAATTGCCCCTCACCCTAACCCTCTCCCAAAGGGAGAGGGGACCGATCGAGTTTGCTATGGGTTGCCGAAATCGACCTGGGCTACCGAGTCGTTTTACGGAGGACTGCAGGTAGATCGCAGTAACTGCCTCTATCACCGTACCAGCTCCCTCTCCCTGTGGGAGAGGGCTGGGGTGAGGGGGCGATCACCCGTAGCGGAACTCGACGCCAAACGTCCCCAAAGGATATTCCCACTGCTCAAGAATGGTGTCGCCGCACAGCACGCGGCAGGTTCCGCATTCCAGACAACCGGCAGAATCGAAATGAATATTGCCTGCGCTGTCTTGCTTATACAGCCCGGCAGGGCAGGCCAGCATCAGCTTACGGAACTCTTCCATATTGGGGTTATCCACCAGAATGATGTGCGGGTGTCCCTCATTAACATGGAACTTGTTGATGCCCAGCTTGACGTCTACGTTGACCGGATTTTCGCTGCTCATAGCGCTGTCGCCCCTTTGATGCCGTCTTTCAATAAATTCATCAGCCCAATCTGTTTCACCCTTTTCATCAGGGCTTTACGCACTGGCTGGGTAGGGCTGCCATCGATGGTGAACATATCCCCCATGATGTCCGCCACCATGCGCGGATACTGCGTAAACAGGCGCGGGTTCTCCATCAGCGCAGGGATTTTGCGGAAGTGGTGCACCTCATGCATCACGCAGTTTTGCTCCAGGGCGTGCTTATACTCCCCCAGGCTGCTGGCGGAAAAGTTCTGCCGCTGCTTGGCCGCGATGGCCGTATTGGCTGCCGCCTGTGCCGATGCAATAGCGAGATCCATGCCGCGTATGGTAAAGCCCAGGTTCAGGCAGAATCCTGCCGCATCGCCGACGATCATCACCCCGCCGTCAGCCAGCGTTGGAATCATGGCCTTGCCGCCTTCCGGAACCAGGTGAGCACCGTATTCCAGCAGCTTTCCGCCCTGGATCAGCGGGCGAATGGATGGGTGCTGCTTAAAGTCCTCCAGCATCTGGGGCACGCTTTTCCCCGCGTGGCCAATTTCCCCCAGTCCGCATACCAGCCCTAGAGAGATGGAGTCCCGGTTGGTATAGAGAAATCCGCCCCCCATCAGGCCGTTGGACGGGGAACCGGCAAACAGCCAGGCGGCCCCGTCATTACCAGAGAGGTTAAAGCGATCTTCGATCACCGAGGGGGATAAGCCGATAAGCTCTTTGACGCCTACGGCATAGTGATGTGGCGAAGAGGGTGGCACCAGATTAATAGAGCGGCCGAGCATGGAATTCACGCCGTCGGCCAGGATCACTATGTCAGCCTTCAGGATATCGTCGCCCGCCTGCACGCCGGTGACCTGATTGCCTTCCCGTATCAGCGCGTCGACGCGGACGCCCGAGATAAACTGTGCTCCCGCCTGTTCGGCTTTTTCCATCAACCAGGGATCGAACCGGTTGCGCAGCACGGTATAAGACGCCTGGGCGGCAATGTCCGGTTTCTCGCTGTGAAAATCGAGCGTGACGGCGCTTTCCTCCGTCATGAATGAGATCTTCTCGCGGGTGACCTTGCGCTCTACTGGCGCCTCCTGTGCGAACCCAGGCATGATGCGTTCCAGGCTATGGGCATACAGGCGGCCCCCGGTCATATTCTTACTGCCAGCGCTGTTGCCACGTTCGATGACCAGCACATCCAACCCGGCCTGCGCCATCACGTAGCTGGCTACGGCACCTGCGACGCCAGCACCGACCACGATGGCATCAAATTTATCGTCCGACATGCTTATGCTCCCTATCCCGCCGCGGGTGTGCGGCGAGATGCATACGGTGAATCAAAGAGTTAACGACCTAACTGGTCGATCAGGGCAGGGACCACTTTGTAAATGTCGCCCACCAGGCCGTAATCGGCATAGTTGAAGATCGGGGCGTTTTTGTCCTTATTCACCGCGACAATGATCTTGGCGCCGTTACCCCCGACCATATGCTGGATCTGCCCGGAAATGCCCAACATCAGGTAGAGATCGGATTTCAGCTGCACGCCAGATACCCCGATATAGCGCTCGCGCTCCATCCAGTTTTCGCCCTCGGCGATAGGACGAGAGCAGCCAACTTCCGCGCCCAACAAGGCTGCCAGCTCATGGACCATTTTCAGGTCGTCCTGTGCTGCCAGCCCACGTCCGACACCAACTACGCGTTTGGCCTTGCTGAGATCGACGCTGCTCAGCGCTTTGGCACGGCGCTCCTTGCAGAGGATTTCCTGACGCGGGGCAACATAGCTGAGCTGAGTGACCAGGCAGTCATGAGCCGGGTCGGCGGCGGCAGGCTCCATCACGCCGGGAGCCAGGGTGATGATGGCAGTGGTGGTATTGATTTTTTCCTTACCGAAGGCCAATCCGCCATACATACGGTGTTCGGCGATGAAATCAGCCCCGTCGACGTGCACGGCGGTCACATCGTTCACTACCGCTGCATTCAGTAACACACCCAGGCGTGCGGTGAGTGCTTTACCGCGT
Source organism: Serratia sp. K1WW1 (assembly GCF_055790865.1). NCBI lineage: Bacteria > Pseudomonadati > Pseudomonadota > Gammaproteobacteria > Enterobacterales > Yersiniaceae > Serratia > Serratia sp. K1WW1. The sequence continues at coordinate 4,668,502 of NZ_CM147697.1, read as the reverse complement.
TTGGTGGCGGCCATCAGCACCAGGGCTGGGGTCTGTTCGCCATTGACCTCTTTCAGGATATCCGCCAGAGTTTCGGCATAATTTTCAATGCGCTGTAGTGCAGCGGTTTTCTCCAGCACGTAGATGCCATCGGCACCCAGTGACTTGAGCCTGGCAACCTGTTCGCTGTCCTGCACGATGGCGTAAACATGCTCGCCCCACTGGCGTGCACCTGCCATCAGTTCGCCGTAGCGCTCAACGTTGTCGCTGAACACCCATACGTTTGTCAGTTTACTCATGATGATTTTCTCCAGTCGTGGGTTAGTTCAGCGCTTTTTTCAGCTGGTCCGCCAGCTCGGCAATGGCTTCCGGCGAGTCGTTTTCCAGAATGATGCGTTGGCGCTGTTTCTGTGGCGGTACGGTGATCTCGACCAGCTCGGCCAAAGGCGGCGTCTGGCTCCAGGCAATGTCATTGGCTTGCCACTGATTGACCGGCTTTTTCCCGGCGCCGAGGATCGCCTTCATCGTCGGAATGCGGGGAACGTTAATATCTGAGGTCACGCAGATAACCGCTGGAAGTGACAGTTCAAGCACCTCCACCTCTTCTTCGAGCGTGCGCTCAACCAGCACACGATCACCGGCAAATTGGATCTGGCTAACGGCATTAACGGTAGGGAGCTGCAAGATTTCCCCAACCAACAGGCCCACCTGCTGGGCGTATAAATCCCCGGAGCCTTCACCAAACAGCATCAGATCAAAGCCGATTTTGTCTGCGGCGGCGGCCAGCGCGTGTGCGGTATCCATCGGCAGCGCGTTTTCCAGTTGCGCATCCTGCACCAGATAAAGCTCATGAGGGCCGCGCGACAGCACGTCCTTACGCACCTTGGAGTTTTGCAGCAGCGAACCGCCCACGCAAAGCGCTGTAATTTGATCGTTCTCGGTTGCCAGTTGGGTGGCGGCCTCGATCGCATTTAAATCGAACTGGCTGATTTTGGCTTCGGCGTGATCGAAATCGAGCGTACGTTGTGCGGTAACCACAATATCTTGCTCTTCGGGGACCAGCTTAAAGCAGGTTATTATTTTCATGGTATCTCCTGTGGGGCGCTCGCTGGCGGCAGAGAGCGTTCTATCAGCGGAAAGGACAAAAAGCATGGCAATATATTGCGAGTGCGCAGGGGGATTTACGACTGGATAATCTGTTTTTGTTGCTAACAATCTTGCAAAAAAACGGCTAATAACGGATGGGTTGTCGTGCGGGAAAGTGGTTTGCCAGTGAGCAAGGTAAGCCAGCGGCGCGATCGTCGTGATTTTATTTTCGTGCCATCTTGCATGTGGGGCAAACTATCTTGTTTTAGTCGTCTGGGCTCATATTGTATATTGTTTTCTGTCGCTCTATTTTAGCCACTGATCATTTTGCCAAAGCCAACTGTATTGTGTGGAGGTTGCCATGTTTCAGCGCTGTTTCGATAATAAAAAAGAAGCCCTTTTTGCACAGGGGATGACGCCAAAACTCTCGCGGTTCGTCATCAGTGACGATCCCAACTGGGAGTCTGGGCATCATGTGCATAATGATGAGAGCGAGCTGATTTACGTTAAGCAGGGGGTGGCCAGGCTGGTCATCGATTCCTCTTACTACGTGGCACACGCCGGTGATATCGTGGTGATTGAGCCTGGGCGACTGCACGCGGTAGCATCAGACTGCAGTTCCCCGGCCACCACCTATACCTGTGCGGTCTATGGTTTCAAATTTCAGGGCTGGGAAGAAAATCAGATTTTACAGCCTCACTCCTGCCCGGTAGTTTCCGTTGGGCAAGGGGGGGAGGTGATAAAAACGATCCTTCATGAACTCGGCGTCAGGCTACCCCAGCAGAAAAACGAGTTAACCTCATCGATTTATGATGCTTATGGTTATGCCCTCACCGCGCTGTTTTATGAGAACTTTAAAAACGCTTACCGTTCAGAGTTGGGATACATAAAAAAAGACGTGCTGGTGAAAGATGTACTGGTTTATTTGAATAATAACTACCGTGAGAAGATCACTCTCGAACAGCTAGCCAAAAAGTTCCGCGCCAGCGTCAGCTATATTTGCCATGAGTTTGCTCGTGAATATCATATATCACCGATTAACTACGTTATTCAACGCCGGATCACCGAGGCCAAGTTTACGCTGACCAATACCGATAATAGCCTTAATGAGATCGCCTGGCGGGTTGGGTACGAAAACGTCGACCATTTTGCCAAATTATTTATGCGCCATGTTGGTTGCTCCCCAAGTGATTATCGTAAGCAGTTCAATAATAACTTGGCGGAACAGGCGTGTTTACCGGGTTGAATTAGCTGGTAGCTTATTGATAACTCGCCAGGAGGTTGGCTTATCGGCTACCTCCTGGCGTTTTAGTGCCTTATTTGCTCTGTTATTTAATCTGATAGTCTTTGAGGATCTGGCGGCCAGCAATATAAATCATGATTTCATCGGTGCCACCGCCAATCCTTTCGCAGCGCACGTCACGCCAGAAGCGGGAAACGCGAGCCTCATCCGTATAGCCCAACCCGCCCATGATTTGGATGGCGTCATCAATCACTTCCATCGCCGTACGGGCGCAGTGGAGCTTACACAGCGCGGCGCTGGTGCGCAGTGACTGTTTCTGATCCGCCTGCCATGCCACTTTCATCACCATATTGCGCATGTTGTCGACCTTGATCGCCATCAGCGCCAGCTTTTCCTGGATCATCTGGTTATGGCCGATCGGCTTGCCGAAGGCGATACGCTGGTTGGCGTAACGGGCGGCATCTTCAAACGCGCACTCGGCGAAACCGGCGCTGCGTGCGGCGTTGATCAGGCGCTCCATTTCAAAGTTGTACATCACATTGAGGAAGCCCATGCCTTCTTCACCCACCATATCGCTCTCATCCACCTCAACGTTATCGAGGTAAACTTCGCAGGTGCTCAGCATATGCCAGCCGATCTTGTGCAGCGGATTGACCTTAATGCCCGGCTTGTTGGATTCCATCCACCACAGGGTGAAGGCCTTTTTCGGATCTTTTGGCTCGGGGTCGCGCGCCAGAACCAGCATATACGGGTATTCTTTGGCACCCGTGATAAAGGTTTTTTGCCCGTTCAGATACACCTTGCCGTTTTTACGGGTGTAGGTGGTGGTCGCGGCGCTATTGTCCGAGCCTGCACCTGGTTCGGTCAGGGCCAGCGCATAGGCGGGATCGCCGGTGGCCAGCGTACTTTCTGCCGTCTTGCGCAGCTGTTCGGCTGAGCCGAAACGACGCATGCTGTGAATACACTGGCCGTTGGTGATCAGGAACGCCGGGGCGCCACATTTGGAGACTTCCATCAGCGCCAGCATCTGGGTGACATAGTCCGCCGGAATGCCGCCGAATTCTTCTGGCACACCTAACAGAGAAATACCGCTATCGGCGAGCGCGCGCATAAACTCGGTAGGGTAGGTTGAGGTCTGATCGCAGGTGCGGAAATACTCTTCCGAAAAGTTATTGCCGATCAGTTCCCGAATACTGGCAAGCAGCAGTTCCTGCTCTTCAGTTAAAGAAAAGTCCATAGCCTTACTCCTTTTAATATACCGCTTCAGGTAAAGTGAAACCCATGACGCCGTCGATAAACAGTCTTTCGTCCATCAGTTTTAACTGCGGGGAAATAACCGGGGCGAAATCCATTTTTGCCAGAATGTCTTTTTCCAGATCGACGCCGGGGGCAATTTCAACCAGGTGCAGGCCATCGGCTTTGAGCGTAAAGACGGCGCGTTCGGTGATATAGCGAACGTCTAATCCCCGCTCGAGCGCGATTTTGCCGCTAAAGGTGATCTCTGGTAATTGCTTGATGAATTTGTTGACGCGCCCTTCCTGCACAATATTCAGCTTGCCGTCGGTGATGTCGGTTTTTAAACTGCCGGCGGTGAGGGTGCCGCAGAACACAATCTTTTTCGACGTCGCGCTGATATCGATAAAGCCACCGGTGCCCATGATTTTGCCGTTGAATTTATGCACGCCAACGTTGCCCTGTTGATCCACCTCGGCAAAGCTCAGGTAACAGACATCCAGCCCACCGCCGTGGTAGAAATCGAACTGGGAGGTCATATCCAGGACGGCACGGGTGTTGACGTTCGCGCCGAAGGCTACGCCCTGCGAGGTAATACCGCCAATGGGGCCGGTCTCGACCGTCAGCACGAAATCATCGGCGCATCCCTCTTCGCGGGCGACCAGGCCGATGCCATCGGCAATGCCCACCCCAACATTGCCCACCGCTCCTTTACGCATCTCAAATAGTGCACGTCGCGCTACCAGTTTGCGCTGGTTAAGGGGCAGGGCGATTTGGGTACTGTCATCGAGCACGAAATCGCCGGAAATAAAGCGGTTCACCGGGGCGCCGCCATAAAGCTGCGTTTGCTGTGGATCTACCACCACGATATCAACCAGATAGCCAGGGATGCGCACCGATTTAGGGTGCAGCGTCGCCTTCTTGACCATCTTTTGCACCTGCATCATCACGATGCCGCCGTTGTTGTGCACCGCCTGGGCAATCACCAGCGCGTCCAGATACATCACCTCGTCTTCGAACGAGGCATAGCCTTCGCTGTCGCAGGTGGTAGCGCGAATAAAGGCGACGTTGGGCGCAATGGCCTTGTAGTAGAGATATTCCTGGTTATCGATCTCGACCAGCTTGATGAGATCTTCTTTGGTCACCTCATTAAGTTTGCCGCCCTGCTGGCGCGGATCGACGAAGGTACCAATCCCGATCTCGCTTAAAATCCCCGGTTGGTGCGCCGCTGCGGCCCGTAGGGTCTGGGTCAACACGCCTTGGGGATAGTTGTAGGCCGCAATCTTGTTCTGCTCGGCCAGATCGGAGATGCGTGGGGATTGCCCCCAATGCCCGCACAGTGCCCATTTCACCAGCCCTACCTGTGCCAGTGGGCTGATGCCGCGATCGGCGCGGTCGCCTAGCCCTGTCGGGCTGATTAATGACAGGTCACGCGGGGTTTGCGTGGTCTGATATTTCTCTGCCAGCGCGGTAATTAAGGTTGTGGCCTCCAGAATACCGCCACCGGCCCCTAATACGCACAAGGTGGCTTCGTCAGGAATATAATTTACCGCCTCTTGCGCCGATAATACCGGGACTCTGCCATTGATTCTTTTCGGTTTTACCAGATCCATAACGACTCCTATTGATGACCGATGCATTTATTTTATTTTGCGGGGCAATCAAGCCCGCACGCAGGCGTGCGGATGCCGCAATTAAGCCGCATGAAAAATTGATTGCTCTTTTTAGTGACTTGTTTTATTCGGCGGGAAGACTATTATTCCCGCCGACAGTAATATCAGTGTGCCACTGAATTAATGCAGTATCGTTAATATGGTGCGTAAATCCGTGACGGAGATTTGCCCCGGCGCGGAGGCTTTCTTGACCGCGCCAAAGGTGGCCGCAGAGCCAAAGGTTTCGCCTGCTAACCGGGATACAATGCCGGTTTTGGCCATCGACATGGTGATTATCGGCCCGTTGGCATGCTTTTCGTGCATTTCCAGCGTCGCGGCCAGCAGCGTCAATACGTCACTTTTGTTTTGCGGCATCAGGGCGATTTTCGGAATATCGGCTCCCAACTCCTGCATTTTGCACAGACGCTTGACGATTTCCTCCTGCGGCGGCGTTTTATGGAAATCATGATTCGACATGATGACCAAGACGTTCTTGGCGTGGGCATGGGCCACGGCCTCTTTGACCAGTTCGTCACCGGTAAACAGCTCCAGATCGATCATATCGACCAGGCCGCTGTCCACCGCCGCCAGATTGAGCGCGATATAGGCCTGTGGGGGCAACGCCTGCTCACCGCCTTCCTGAGCGCTGCGGAAGGTAAACAGCAGCGGCTTGTCGGCAATGATCTCTTTGATCTGACGGGCGGCGGCTAGCACGTTGCTGAGCGTGGCGACATCCGCAAAATGATCGACGCGCCACTCCAGAATATCGAAATCGGCGTGACGATAATCCTGCGCTTCAGCCACCACGGCAGGGATATCTTTGCCCATCAGCGAGACAATGATTTTTGGCGCGCCTTCGCCGAACACAATGTTTTTTACGGTTATGGTTTTCATTTTTACCTTTTGCATGCTGTTTTGCCGCAATCAATAAGGTGGTGATTTAAGTCCATCACCACGCGCTACGGGAATGCTACGCCTCGAATCCCATCACCTGTTTTACGTATTCCAGTGGGAAATCTTTGCCAGTCCACAGTTTGAACTGTTCGGCGCCTTGCCATAACAACATGCCGTAACCGTCCACCGTTTTGCAACCTGCCTGTTGGGCCATTTGCAGCAACTTGGTCATGTGCGGGTTATACACGCACTCCGTCACCAGCAGTTCCGGGCGCAGCATGGCGATGTCGCTGACGATGCTCTCGTTTTCCAGCGGCTTCATCCCGACTTTGGTACCGTTAGTCAGGATATCCGCGCTGGCGATGGCGCTGGCAAACGCTTGCTGGTCTGCCAGATCGGTCACGGTTACCTTGCAGTCGGTGTTGTCGTTGACCCGTTTGGCAAAGGCGAGCGCCTGTTCAAAGAACTCGTCCTTACGATTAAACAGCTTGATCTCTTTGATGCCTTCAACGGCGGCCTGTGCGCCGATAGCGGTAGAAGCGCCACCCGCACCGACCAGCACCATGGTTTTGCCTTTGATATCAAAACCGGTTTCCTTGATGGCCCGAATATGCCCGGTACCGTCGGTGTTATAGCCGCGCAGATAGCCGTCGTCGTTGACGATGGTGTTGATAGCGCCAACCAGTTTGGCCGCTGGCGTTAATTCATCGACATACTGGCAGGCAAACTGCTTGTTAGGCATCGAGACGCCGGTACCGCGCATTTTTAACGCCTTCAGCCCTTCAATCGCGCTGGCGAAGGTGGTGGTATCGACTTCGAAAGCCATATAGGTAAAAGGTAGCCCGACTTTATCCAACGCTTTATTTTGCATCTCTGGCGATAAGCTGTGTCTGATCGGATAGGCCATCAGCCCGATAAGCTCATATTTTGCGGTTACATCCATTCTAAACTCCTTGTCTAACCATGTTCGTGTGGGGCGCAAACCTGCGTAATCGCTGTTTTGGGTTATTGGAAAAAGCGCTCGCCCAATCGCAGGTCACTTTGCGGGACTTTGAATACTCTGTAATAGCGAATGAAGACGATGATGGCGGTAACAAAGGCCAGCAGGGCAAAGGCAATATCCAGCAGGATGATGTATTGCAAACCAATGTTGGAGAGATAACCGGTGATCAATGGGATCAAGAAGTTGGCTAACCCGCCCATCATCATATAAACGCTGGTGACCTTGGCTTTGCTTTTCGGGAAAAATTCCGACATGACGGAGACGCCAAGCTGCAATATCCCACCGGCGGCAGAGAAACCAATCGCAAAGGCACCAAGGTTACAAACCAGCGGTGAGGGATACAGATAGATAATGGTTGCCGCGATCACCGAGACACCGGCGTTAAACACGTTGGCCCATACCGGGCGCACGGTGCTTTTTAACAGCAGGGCGAAGATAAACACGCACATCAGCGAGCCAAGGCTATACCAGGAGATGGTTTTCAGCGCGTCGGCCTCCGCCATACCGGCAAATGCCATTGCGTATTTCGGCATCCAGACCACGATCACGTAGAAGGTAGAGAATGCGGCCACGCCGAAGATAACGGAGGAGACGCCCTCCAACCAGGCTAGCGGCTTACTGTTCATCTGCGGCAACTCTTTAGCCACGGAGGCATCAACCAACTGGCTGGGGAACTTGCTTTTAAGCAGCAGCAACGTGATCAGGACGAACAGGATCCCCGGGATCACCATCGCGTAGCCGTACCAGATGTGGCTGACCAGCAGGTAGCTGACCAGCATCGGATAGAACATCTGGCCGAAAGAGACCATGGCTTTCACCAGGATCACCGCCGAGCCGGAAGTCTTGGGATAGCTCTCCATCAGGGCTGGATAGCCGCCGGTATCAAGCGCCGCATTGGCAACGCCAACGCACACCGCCAGGCCAAAGGCGACGATCAGATTAGGGCTGGCAGGGATACCAAAGAAGAACAGAATATACAGCGCGACGCCGATCAAAATGGCGGCGCGGCGGCCAAACTTATCCGATATCACGCCAAAGAACAGAATGCTGACTAGCCGACCTAACCCAATGCCGGATATCAGGTAGGCAATGCCCGCGTTGTCGGTGCCGAACTTCTCGGCCAGTGGCGTCATGTTTTGTGCCAGCGTAATGACGCTGGCGCCGTGGAGAAAATAACTCAAATAGATACTGATGACCGCTAATAAAAATGGCGCTTTGAAGGCCTTGCTCTGGCTCATGCTGTTCTCCGCTTGTCGCTAATTTTTTACGTTTTTGGATCCAGGGGACCTGTTGTTCTGGTGGCCTTTCTTTTTAATTAATCATTGCGGGAAAGTAAGGGGTGAAAACATCCCGATAAATCACACTGCGGTAAATAACGTGGGTCATGGATAACCGCTAATACACTGGCAACCTGACGTGTGCTGAGTATAGGTAATGCAGTAGGTGATAAATACGTAATATGCCGTTTTAATTTTCAACTTTATTGCAGAGAAAGATGTTGAGGTGGCGCTTGATGGTGTTGCCGAATTGTGCCGATATTTCGCTTGTTTAATCAGGTATGGAAGGCTGTTGCACGGTGTTTGCTGTTTGGGCGTGGTGAAGGCGAATGGCTATTAACAAGCTATTTACTTTGCCAGGGGATCAGCCGCTGACGGAATACTGTCTGATATTGCATGCGGTCATAATAATATTGTATGTGGTGCCGGTCGGAGGAATAAAGCCAGGTTTCTGTATCTAAATAATGGCCCCTCACCCTAACCCTCTCCCAAAAGGAGAGGGGACCGATCGAGTTCGTAATGAGTTGTGGAAACCGTACCTGACCACTGCACTGGATCAGCTCCCTCTCCTTGGGGAGAGGGAGCTGCAGCGTAAAAAAGTTAACAGTCAGAGAAGGTAATTTGGCGGGATTAACTGGCCATCTGTACCATCTTAAGGGGACGGTTGGCCTCTTTATGGCTACGGTAACCAATAAACAGCGCCAGCAGAAAGCCGCAGGCTGCGATAGCGGTATCGAACCACATAATGTTGGCGATACTGGTTTCGGAAATCTTGGCGGTAATCAAAGGAATGGTGAACGTTGCCAGGCTGCCGGCGCTGTAATAGATGCCGGTGGCTTTGCCTTTCGCGTGGGGAAGGCGGGTTGCCATCAGCGTCAGCCCTAGCTGCATGACCCCGCCTGCGGCAGAGAAGCCGATAACAAAGGCGAAAACCATCACGACGTACATGTTGGGATACAGGCAAACGGTGAGTAAGGTAATGAAAGAGATAAAGGTATACAGCATCAGAAAGGTGGTTGATTTAAACCTTTTCTTTACCAGCCCGGCGGTGATGAACACGCACATCAGTGAGCCGATGGTGTAGATGCTCAACAGCTTGATCGACATCGTATAGCTCATACCCGCCACAAACTGGCCATACTGTGCCAGCCACTGGCTGATCAGGTAAAAGGTGGCCATGGCGATATAGCCATATAGGGTATAGCTGATGAGATCAACGATGGAACAGCGATGGTTGTCATCTGCATTCAAATCGGGTTCGGCGGCCACTCGTCGCCCCGGATGAGCGGGGAATGGGCAGCGCAGCAGGAACAGGCCGTTGAGCAGCATAATGCCTGCTGCGATCAGGAACGACCAGCCAAACCAGACCTCAGCCCAGACCAGCAGGCTGATTACCATCGGCAACATAAACTGGCCGCCGGAGACAAAGGCTTTGATCAAGATATTGGCGGTGCCTGGCGACTTGGGGAACGCTTCCATCAGCGTAGGATAGGTGCCCGAGTCGAGAAAACTGTTGGCGACGCCGGCTAAAAAACCAAATACATAAGCGATAATAATGGTGGGGCTAAGCAGAATGCCGAAAAAGAAGCCCAAGTAGCACACTATCCCCAGAAAAATAAAGGGTCTGCGGCCAAAACGATCGGATAACATGCCGGTGATTAATAACACACTGAGCCTGCCAATGCCCAAAGAAGAGATGACGATCGAAATGCCTGCGGCATCGGTGTGCCATTGTTCTGCCAGATAAGGCATATTCAAGCTGATTAATATCACCCCCATACCGTGCACCAGATAATTCAGATACAGCCCTAAGGCTGTTGGTACATACTTGTTTTCCATAGGTTGTTGCTCAGAAGCTCGTTCAATAATAAATGATTCGTGCCGGGAAAAACGGCTGGGCACGAGATTGTTACAGGCGTTAGCCTGCTGTCAGGAGTGATAGTCAGTCAAAACTATGGGCAGGCGGTGTTGATAAGCCGTCCTTATTAAATCCCATCCAGGTTAACGAGCGCGATGTGTCCTATTAGTTTGGGTTAACATAGCCGCTCAAGATCATAAGCATAAAGTTGTGCGGCGACCGACTGATAAATTTTCCATTCCAGATAATCACCTTGAGCGTAAACAGCCAGGAAGGACGCATAATCGGGGAAGAAGCGCATGGTGTTATTACCAATGCGATTGTTGATCTTGTCGATGATGGCGTTGATGTGGGTTTTTCTTTTTTTAATCATTTTTGTGAATGTATCAATAATAGCGGCCGGTATTTCACTTTCACCACGCTCCCATTGCTGCCATGTAGCTAAATTGTTGTCAGGTGAAATATAGGTCGCACATTCTTCGACCGTCATAAAAAAAAGCTGACGCAGTGCCTGCAGTTCTAAATGATTCATGATGACGCAGATCCACGTTAGAGAAAACCATGCAGAATAAATAGCATTATTGGGCGTTTTTCGTCTTGAACAGGCTCACACTATTTGGTGCAATATTATTTGTTGCTGGGGTGTGAATATATTACCGCATTATGGCTTTTTAATGGGCTTAAATGTAAAGCCATATTGCCGGAGCGACGTATCGACACCACGTTGACCGCTTTTTGGGGCAAGGGAAGAGAAAGACATATATGAAAATTCAAATGTGTTATTGACTTGAAAGTGCCTGCGCGTATGATTTATCCACCGATTGTAGTGGAGAGACCTATGACCCTGACTTCCTTGCAGCTGTTCAAAATCCTGTCGGATGAAACCCGCCTGGGTATCGTGTTGCTGCTCAAACAGCTGGGTGAACTGTGCGTTTGCGATCTTTGCACCGGGCTGGAAGAGTCGCAACCCAAGATCTCACGCCACTTGGCAATGCTCAGAGAGTGCGGGTTACTGCTGGATCGTAAGCAGGGCAAGTGGGTGCATTATCGTCTGTCCCCGCATATTCCTGCCTGGGCAGCCCTGGTTGTTGAACAAGCCTGGTTGAGCCAACAGGACGAAGTCCACACTATGGCACGTAAGCTGGCAGCGGCGAATGGCTCCAGCGAAGGTAAAACCCTGTGTAGCTAAATTTTTTGCGCAAACATATATGAAAATACATATATAAATTTGAGGTGGTAAGTATGTTATTGGCTGGGGCGATATTTATCCTGACCATTGTGCTGGTGATCTGGCAGCCGAAAGGGTTAGGGATTGGGTGGAGTGCCACACTTGGCGCGGGGCTGGCCTTGATCACCGGAGTGGTGCAGATTGCCGATATCCCGGTGGTGTGGAATATTGTCTGGAATGCCACGGCGACCTTTATCGCCGTGATCATCATCAGCCTGTTGCTCGATGAGTCTGGCTTTTTCGAATGGGCTGCGCTGCATGTCTCCCGCTGGGGAAACGGGCGGGGGCGTCTGCTGTTCACTTATATCGTTTTACTAGGCGCAGCCGTAGCGGCTTTGTTTGCCAACGATGGAGCTGCGCTGATCCTGACCCCCATCGTGATCGCCATGCTGTTGGCGCTTGGGTTCAGCAAAGGCACCACGTTGGCGTTTGTCATGGCTGCCGGGTTTATTGCTGATACCGCCAGTCTGCCGCTGATTGTGTCCAATCTGGTCAATATCGTCTCGGCAGACTTCTTCGCACTGGGGTTCACGCAATATGCTTCGGTGATGGTGCCTGTCGATATCGCTGCGATTATCGCGACGCTGGTGATGCTGCACCTGTTCTTTCGCAAGGACATTCCGCCGACCTATGATCTTGAACGACTGAAACAGCCGGCGAAAGCCATTAAAGATCCGGCCACGTTCAAAACTGGCTGGGTGGTATTAATCCTGCTGTTGGTGGGTTTCTTCGTGCTGGAGCCGCTCGGCATTCCGGTCAGCGCTATCGCTGCCGTGGGGGCGCTGATCCTGTTTGCAGTGGCCAAAAGAGGCCATGCCATCAACACCGGGAAGGTGCTGCGCGGTGCGCCTTGGCAGATCGTCATTTTCTCGTTGGGGATGTATCTGGTGGTTTATGGCCTTCGCAACGCCGGGCTAACGGAGTACCTCTCCGGCGTGTTGAACCTGCTGGCGGATAACGGTTTATGGGCCGCCACGCTTGGCACCGGGTTCCTGACTGCGTTCCTGTCATCCATTATGAACAATATGCCAACGGTGTTGATTGGCGCGCTGTCCATTGAGGGAAGTGCTGCGTCAGGAGTGATCAAGGAGGCCATGATTTACGCCAACGTTATTGGCTGCGATCTGGGGCCAAAAATCACGCCGATTGGCAGCTTGGCAACGCTGCTCTGGCTGCATGTCTTGTCACAGAAAAACATGACGATCACCTGGGGATATTACTTCCGTACCGGAATTATCATGACCGTACCCGTGTTGTTGGTCACGCTGACGGCCTTGGCGTTACGTCTATCCATTACTTTGTAGCGAGGAACATCCATGATCACGATTTACCACAACCCGGCCTGCGGCACCTCGCGTAATACGCTGGCGCTGATTCGCAACAGCGGTACAGAACCAACGATCGTCCATTATCTGGAGACACCACCCAGCCGCGCTGAACTGGTGAAGCTCATTGCAGACATGGGGATCAGCGTGCGGGCCTTACTGCGCAACAACGTGGAGCCCTACGAGCAGTTAGGGCTGGCAGCAGACGCTTTCACCGACGAGCAGTTAATCGACTTTATGTTGCAACACCCGATCCTGATTAACCGGCCGATTGTGGTGACGCCGCTGGGGACCCGCCTATGTCGCCCCTCCGAAACGGTGCTTGATATCCTGCCCGATCCGCAAATAGGGGCATTGGCCAAAGAAGACGGCGAAAAGATTGTTGATGGCTCCGGCAAGCGGATTAAGTAAATCGGGAGGCGCGCCAGCGCCTCTCTAACTCCCCGTTTATCACCCCGCCTTGGCCGTATTAAACGGCGGCTTGGCGAACCACACCAGCAAGGTCAGCATCAGGAATACCCCGGCAGAGAGATAGAAAATATCGTTGGCCGACATCAGCAGGCTCTGCTGGGTAATTTGATCGTTGATATAGGTCGCGGCTTGCTGCTGATTGAACCCCAGATGTTGCAGTTGGTGATCCAGGTTGATCGCCGCCGGGTTGAATTGCGTCACTGACTGCGTCAGCTGCGCATGGTGAAACGATTCCCGGTGGCTCCACAGGGTCATGGTGAGTGACGTGCCGATCGAGCCAGATAACGTCCGGAAAAAGTTGCTCAGGCTGGTGGCCGCTGCGAATTTTTCTGGTGCAAGCCCTGACAATGAAATGGTAGTCAGCGGCAGGAAGAAGCAAGCCACGGCGAAGCCTTGCATCAGCTGCGGCAGCACCACGGCAGTAAAATCAATCGCCGGATTAAACGTCATCGCACGCCAGTAATAGCAACCGGCATAGACGATAAAGCTAAAGGTCACCAATACCCGCATATCAATACGATCGCCGTAGCGGCCAATCAATGGCGCGATCAGCAGCGGCATCAGCCCGATGGGGGCATAGGCCAGCCCTGCCCATACCGAGGTGTAATCAAACACCGTCTGTAGCAGTTGCGGCATCAGCACAATCGCCCCGGCATAAATCAGATACGCACAACTGATACACAGGATGCCGATGCTGAAGTTACGTGAACGGAACAGGCTCAGATCGATGATCGGGTTATCGTTGGTAGCTTCCCAGATAACCAGCAAAATCAGCGCGACTACGGCGATCACGGCCAGCACAATCACGGTGGTAGAGTTAAACCAGTCGAGGTCTTTGCCTTTATCCAACATGATTTGCAGGCTACCCACACCGAGCACCAGCAGGCTCAGGGCGAACAGGTTGATTTTTACCGGCTCGGTGGGCGTTTCTCTTCCTTTCAGCTTCCATGCGGTAATGGCAACGACGATGATGCCGAATGGAACGTTGATTAAAAATATCCAGCCCCAGTCGTAGTTATCGCAAATATAGCCGCCAATAATCGGGCCAAAGATCGGGGCGATAATCACCGTCATCGACCACAGCGCCAACGCGATATTACGCTTCTCTGGCGGGTAGTTACGCAGCAGCAGGCTTTGCGATAGTGGGATCAACGGGCCTGCGACCAATCCCTGAATGACGCGGAAAAAGATCAGCATATCGAGATTGGTGGAGAATCCGCAGCACAGCGACGCCAGTGCAAACAACGTCACCGAAGCTAAAAACAGCTTACTCTCGCCGAACCGCTGCGCCAGACGCCCGGTTATCGGGATGGAGATCGCATTGGCGACGCCAAACGAGGTGATCACCCAGGTTCCTTCGTCCGTAGAAGCACCCAGGAACCCGGAAATGGTGGGAATGGCGACGTTGGAGATGGTGGAGTCCAACATCTGCATAAAGGTCGCCATCGACAGCGACAGCGTCACCAGGATCAATGACCAGCCTTTTAACGGCAGCAGTGTGTTGTTGCTCATAGATCACATCGCATTGGCTTTGATGATGTCTTGGATTTCCCCGTCGATACTGGAGGTATCGAGCACCAGCGCCTGGCTTTGGTAAGCCGGTTTCAGGCGTTGGGTGGTAGATAGGGCTGGGCCGTTGGTGTTATTTTCGCGCAAGGTCACCGTGGTGGATAAGCCAATCCGCAGTGGGTATGCCTTGAGCTGTTCCGCATCCAGGGTAATACGCACCGGCAGGCGTTGAACCACTTTGATCCAGTTACCGGTGGCATTCTGCGCGGGCAGCACCGAGAACGCGCCGCCGGTCCCCATATTGATCCCTTCAACCACGCCGTCGAACACCACATTGCTGCCATACAGATCGCTGACCACGCTCACCTTTTGCCCAATGCGCACGCCGCTGAGCTGGGTTTCCTTGAAGTTGGCGTCAATCCACAGCTGATCGGCCGGGACGATGGATAATAAGGCCTGGCCAGCGCTAAGCGTTTCACCCACCTGCACATTGCGTTGAGCAACATAGCCGGTCACCGGGCTGCGAATTTTGGTGCGCTGTAGCGCGAGCCAGGCTTCGCGCATTTGTTCTGCCGCCAACAGGATAGCTGGCTGCTGTTCAAGCGTGGAATTCTGGATCAGGATACGATTGCTGCGATATTGCTCGATAGCGACGTCCAGCGCCGCTTTGCTGCTGCTAACGGCATTACGTGCATGTTGCAGGTCTTCTTTTGAGAAGGCCCCCGCTCCCATCAATTGGGTACGGCGCTGATAATCGGCCTGTGCTTGCTGGTAAGCGATTTTAGCCTGGGCGATATTGGCGTTATATTGGGCGTCGTTGATATAGATCTGTTTGGTTTTCCTCACCGTTTCCGCCAGCTTATTTTTGACTTTTTTAAAGTTGAGGTTGGCATCGGTATCATCCAGATTGACCAAGATATCCCCTTGCTGGACTAAATCGGTATTGGTGTAATTAACGCTGACCACGCTGCCGCTAACCTGCGAAGAAATAGTGACCTGATTGCCCATCACATAGGCATCATCGGTGCTTTGCACATTGCGCGAATTGAAATACCACCAGGTTGCACTGGCCATGGCCGCAATAATAATCACCATTAGAAAAATGAGCAGCCATTGCTTTCTTTTTTCTAATGGTGTTTTTACCTGGTTATTGTCTGACTGTGGCGGTTGTGGCATGGCAAAACCCTTGCTTGTCTGTTTTGTGAGCAATAGCAAACCATTACGCTGCTGTGGGCAATAAGCTCAGTGCGTAATTTATTCATTGAATGGCTTGGTCAATCACCTTCAGCTTAATGCGGCACAGGCCTACAGGAAGAAACGCTGAAAGTTCGTAGTGATTATAAAAGCTTGCGTTGCCGCAACACAGCAGAGACATCGGAAATCGTTGCAGGCAGCGTCCTACACGTGAAGTCCACGCCGTTACTAGAGGAACAGGCGCAAAAAACTATAAACAGGGTTATGCTATAAGCTCGTAGATAGCTTGAAATCCTTAAAATATAGCGTGAGCGAAAAAACATCGTTGACCAACGCTGCCCGTATTTTTTTATGACCAGGAAACGACAATGAGTGAAACCAAGTCTTTGCGCGCCGTAATTGTTGACGACCATCCTTTGGCTCGTATGGCGATCAAGAACCTGCTGGAAAGTGAAGGCATTAACGTCATTGGCGAGGCAGCGGACGGGGCAGAGGCGCTGCTACAGGTGGCGCAGCAGCAGCCAGACGTGGTGATTGTCGACGTCGATATTCCCATCATGAGCGGCATTGAGGTGGTTGAAAAGCTCAGAAAGCAGCAGTTCAACCAAATCATTATCGTGGTCTCCGCCAAAAACGATCTGTTCTACGGCAAGCGTAGCGCGGATGCCGGGGCCAATGCTTTTATCAGTAAAAAAGAGGGCATGACCAATATCATCGCCGCGGTGCATGCTGCCCAGAATGGCTACAGCTATTTTCCGTTCTCACTGAACGGTTTTGTCGGCAGTCTTTCTTCGGAACAGGAAATGCTGGGATCGCTCTCCAGTCAGGAGATCAAGGTGATGCGTTCCCTCCTCGGCGGTGCAGATAATATGCAGATTGCGGCGGCGATGTTTATCAGTAATAAAACGGTTAGCACCTATAAAAGCCGTTTAATGGAGAAGCTTGGCTGTAGCTCGTTGGCCGATCTGTTCGCTTTCGCCAACCGTAATAAAATTGGGTGAGTGCATGCTAAAACGGGTACTGGGGTTTTGGCTGGTTTTACTGTGTCTGATGCTGCCTGCACAGGCTGTGATCAACGGGCCGATCACGTTAGCGCTGGCGAGTAGCCACCTGGTCACGCCCCCGGCCATCTACCTGGGCCACGACGACTTTATCTGGCTGGCGCAAAAGCACAGTCTTACCGTTGCGGTGTATGGTGCTGAATCCCAACCGTTGACTATGAATAGCGTCACCGGGCGCTATTGGGGGATGAATGCGGATTATCTTGCGCTGTTTGGAAAGGCTCTGAATATCAATGTAAACGTCAAACTCTACGACGATGAGCAACAGGCATTGGCGGCACTTCTTGCGGGCCGCGTCGATCTTGTTCTCACTACGCCCGGTAGGATTAGCCCGCAAAAGGCTCCCTTTATTGCCAGCTTGCCGCTGGTGCAAGGCTATCCAACCCTGGTGACGCGGCTTGCAGAGGTGATGAAGCCGTTTCACGATAATAGCGATAAGCTCAAGATAGCGATCACCCGGGATTTTCCCCCAGAATCATTTATTAAACAGGCATTTCCTAACGCCAGCGTCATTTCTTTTGCCGATGAATATCAGGCGTTGGCCTCGGTTGCCAGCCATCAGAGTGACTACTTTCTCGGCAATAACCTCACCACCAGTTTTATAATCGCGCGCGATTTCTACCAGACGCTGGGAATGGTGAAGTTCTGGCGAGCACCGCAAAGCGGCGACGTGCTTATTGCGCTCGATAGTCAGCGGCAATTGGTCAACATTGTCGACAGATTTATCAGTTCACTGACCGAACCTCAGCATAGCCAGATTGCTCAGTCCTGGATTGATATGGGTAACCTCACCTTTTTAACCAGGGACCTGGCTTTTACCCCACAGGAAACTCGCTGGCTGGAAAAAAACCGCAAATTGCGCATAGTGATTAATCCCTATTATGCCCCGTTTAGCATGGTGGATGAAAACCAGGAAATTCGCGGGATAGTTGGCGATATCCTTAACCTGATCCAGCTGCAAACCGGTTTGACCTTTGAACCGGTGATTGCCAATTCCAATGAAGAGATGGCCAGCATAATACGTAGTGGCAATTGGGATATCCTTTCCTCGGCCACGTACAGCCCAGAGCGGGAAGAACAGGCGGCCTTTACTCATCCGTTTTTGGCTACTCCTTTTGTGATCGTCACCCGCGCTGCGGTCAAACAGACCGAAACGATGAAGCCTGGCATGAAAGTCGCTATTCCGGCCTACCATACGTTATCGGAAAAACTAAAAGCCAAATATCCGGGGGTGCAATGGGTTGAGGTAGAGAACACCGGCGCGGCGCTGAGCATGCTGGATCGGAGGGAAATTGACGCGGTGGTGTCTACACAGCTCGCTTCGCGCTACATCATCGATCACTATTATCCCCATCGGCTGAGCTATTTCCGTATTCCCGACGAGCGCACCGCGCAGATTGCCTTTGTCATTCCACGTGGCTCGCAAGAATTACAAAGCATTCTGAATAAGGCCATCGACGATATTCCCCCCAAAGAGCTGATGAATTTGGCCGGGAAGTGGGTAAAAACCCCCGAAGTGAAAATTGACACCTGGAACCTCTATAACCGGCCTTTTTACCTGGTGATCGTTCTGGCTACGCTGCTGGTTGTCAGCAGCTTGCTGTGGGGAGCCTATCTGCTGCGGGCCATCCGTAAAAGCAAAGAGGCACAGGCTGCGCTTGAGTATCAGCTCGGTTTTCGCCAGACCTTATTCAACTCAATTCCCGTGCCGGTGTACGTGATCTCGTTGGAAGGCGAGGTTGAAAGCTACAACAGCGCCTTTGGTGCCTTTTTCAGCCCTGAGTTATATGCCGCGATGCACCATTCGTTGTTTGATCGCCGTCATCCTCTGGCAGACATTTTCGCAGCGCTTCAACCCAATATCCAGCAAGGGCTGCAAGTCAACCAGGTTATCCCTCATCAACTGGTACTGAATAATGGTACGGAAGAGCGCCTGATCCTTCACTGGTTAACGCTGTGCCAACTACCCGCCAACACGCCGCCCACGCTGATTTGCGGCTGGCAGGACATTACTGAATCCAGGCAGTTGATGGAGGCGTTGCAGGTGGAGAAAGACAAGGCTATTGATGCCAATCGGGCCAAAAGCACTTTCCTTGCCAGCATGAGCCATGAGATCCGTACGCCGGTGAGTGCGATTATGGGGTTCCTGGAGTTACTGACCACCCATAGCCAAAGTCCGGCAGCAGAGAAGGAATCTATTCAGCTGGCTTACTCCACCGCTCAGTCACTACTCGGCCTGATTGGCGATGTGCTGGATATGGAAAAAATTGAGTCTGGTAACTTTGAGCTGGCGCCAGAATGGGTGGATCTGGCCTCGTTGTTAACTACGACGGTCAGTAGTTTTGAAGGGGTGGCCACGCTGAAAAACCTGCGGCTGTCGGTCGATTACCGCCTGGAAAAAACGCAGGCGCTGTGGCTCGATCCGCAGGCGGTGAAACAGGTGCTGGCCAATCTCCTCAGTAACGCCATCAAATTTACCGCTGAGGGCGGGATCGAAGTGATAGCGCAAACGCAAGCGCAGGGCACCGATCAAACTCGCCTGACGCTGAGCGTGAAAGATAGCGGGGCGGGCATTAGCCCGCAGGAGCAGCAACATCTGTTCAAGCCCTTTAGTCAGACCAAGTGGGGTAAACAACAGACCGGATCGGGATTGGGTTTGACAATCTGCCGTGAGTTGGTTGAACGCATGGCCGGTACCATAAACATGGCCAGCCAGCCGGGCAGAGGCACCACCATGACGGTGACGCTCACTACCGCGGTTGCGGATCTGGAAAAGGTTACCGCCGTTTCATTCACACCTAAATCGCTCGTCAGTGGCCCTAAAGCGCTGAGGATTGTGATTGCTGACGATCACCCCACTAACCGACTGCTGCTGCGTCGTCAGTTGGCTACGCTTGGCTATCGGGTCGACGAGGCCATTGATGGTGTAGCAGCCCTGGCCTTGATCGAGGCCAATCCGTACGATCTGCTGATCACCGATCTCAACATGCCTAATATGGATGGCATAACGTTGACCCGCCGGGTGCGTGAATTCAATCGGGACATTATTATCTGGGGGCTAACCGCCAACGCACAGGCCCACGAGAAAGAGCGCTGCCTGGCGATGGGCATGAACCTGTGCCTGTTTAAACCGGTGGATTTACCGCAGCTGGAAGCGGCGTTGCAAAGCGTAGCAGGGCCTTCGCAGGCCGATCCACTCAGCGAGTTTATCGATATGGCTACGCTGCAGGCACTCAGCTTGGGTGACAACGCCCTGATGCGCCAGATGCTTGCACAGTCGCGCCAGGAAAATGACCAAGATTTGCTGGCGGCGAGAAAGGCACTCCAATCTCAGGACTGGCTAACTCTGCAAAGCCATTTACACCGCATAAATGGTACAGCTCAGCTGCTGGGGGCCACGTCACTACATCTGCTTAGCGAAGAACTGGAAAATTCGCTGGCGACTCAACAGCATGAGGCGGTGATCGAAGAGGGCATGCGCGAGCTGGAACAGTTGCTGCAGGGGCTGAATGCAGCTATTGAGGCATTTTCCCGCCCATAGGTATATTCATACTCAGTAGGGGCGCGGCTTGCTGCGCCCCTTGATATAAGCCTACAAGTGTAGTCCCACACCTACAGGAATTACCAATCCCTCTCATATCTTCGTTATGAGTCCTGTTCTAATATCCTTATCAAGTTTTGCGGCGAACGTAGCGTTCAAATAATAACGCTATTTATGCTGCCTGATATCGCGAATTTAATTCTTGGTTAATAGATCTCTCTTAAAAGGTTATTATTATGAACAAGGCAAATAACACCCCAGCATATAATGAAAATGATGATGTTTACGCGTCACAAGATTTGGCGGGTGAATTACCTAAGTCAACCTTCCCAATTACCGAGCGCAATCCACGTAACGTCTTTAATGCCATCCGCGATGAACTGATGCTGGACGGTAATTCCCGCCAAAACCTGGCGACATTCTGCCAGACCTGGGTGGATGACGAAATTCGCGAACTGATGGATCTGTCTATCGACAAGAACATGATCGATAAAGACGAATACCCGCAAACTGCCGAAATTGAAGCCCGCTGCGTCAGAATGCTGGCCGACCTGTGGAATTCGCCAACGCCGGAAACCACCCTTGGCTGTTCAACCATCGGTTCCTCTGAAGCTGCCATGTTAGGCGGGTTGGCACTGAAATGGCAGTGGCGCAAAAAGCGTGCCGAGCAGGGGTTGCCTAGCGATAAACCGAACCTGATTTGTGGCCCGGTACAGATCTGCTGGCACAAGTTTGCTCGTTACTTTGACGTAGAGCTGCGTGAAATTCCGCTGGAAGGCGATCGTCTGATCATGAACGCGGAAGAAGTGCTCAAGCGCGTTGACGAAAACACCATTGGTGTCGTGCCAACGCTGGGCGTGACGTTCACCTGCCAGTACGAGCCGGTGAAAGAGGTAAGTGATGCGCTGGATCGCCTGCAGCAGGAAACCGGCCTGGATATTCCGATGCACATCGATGGTGCCAGCGGTGCTTTCCTGGCTCCATTCTGCTCGCCAGAACTGGAGTGGGACTTCCGCCTGCCACGGGTGAAATCCATTAACTCATCCGGTCATAAATTTGGTTTGGCGCCGTTGGGTGCTGGCTGGGTGGTATGGCGTGAAGCGGCGGATTTGCCCGAAGAGCTGATTTTCAACGTCAACTATCTCGGTGGCAACATGCCAACCTTCGCGCTGAACTTCTCACGCCCCGGTGGCCAGATCGTTGCGCAGTATTACAACTTCCTGCGCCTTGGCCGCGAAGGCTACGCCAAAATTCACAACGCTTGCTACGCCACGGCTCAGCATTTAGCGGCCGAGATTGGCAAGTTAGGGCCGTTTGAGATCCTGTTTGATGGTGACAGCGATAAAGGCATCCCGGCGCTGGCGTGGAAATTGAAAGACGGCGCGGCGATCGGTGGTTATACCCTTTACGATCTGGCGGAAAAACTGCGCGCTCGCGGTTGGCAGGTTCCGGCCTATTCGATGCCGACACACCGTGAAGATCTGGTTATTCAACGCATCCTGGTGCGTCACGGCGTTAGCTACGACCTCGGTTGCCTGCTGATCGAAGATATCAAAAGGGCGCTGGTTGAATTCGAGAATCACCCTGTCATCAACCCAGTGTCTGCGCAACAAGGCAGCGGGTTCAATCACGGCTAAGGCCAAGGCTTTATTATTTCGGGGCGGCGTTGATGCCAGCCCCGCTTTTTTCCCCCACCAATATTCGCTGGGAAGAGCAACCTCTTCCTGCAGGAGAATCGTTATGGCGAGCACAGAAAAAAGCGCCGCTCCAAAACAATTAACGTTGTTAGGGTTTTTTGCTATTACCGCATCTATGGTGATGGCGGTTTATGAATATCCGACCTTTGCAACCTCGGGTTTTTCTCTCATCTTCTTCCTGCTGTTAGGTGGGTTCCTATGGTTTATTCCCGTTGGCCTATGCGCCGCCGAGATGGCGACGGTAAAAGGATGGCAGGAAGGTGGGGTATTCACCTGGGTGTCTAAAACTCTGGGTGAGAAATGGGGCTTTGCCGCCATCTCTTTTGGCTATCTGCAAATTGCCATAGGTTTTATCCCTATGCTCTATTTTGTGCTGGGGGCGCTGTCTTATATCCTCAAGTGGCCTGAACTGAACGAAGACCCGGTCGTTAAAACCGTCGCGGCATTGGTTATCTTGTGGGGTCTGGCGTTCACCCAGTTCGGTGGCACCAAAAACACCGCGCGCATTGCCAAGATTGGCTTCTTTGCCGGCATCCTGTTACCTGCGGCTGTCCTGGTGGTCCTGGCCGTCAGCTATCTGCATTCTGGTGCGCCGCTGGCCATCGAAATGAACGCCTCTACCTTCTTCCCAGACTTTACCCAAATGGGCACGCTGGTGGTGTTCGTAGCGTTTATCCTGAGCTATATGGGCGTTGAAGCCTCGGCGACTCACGTCAACGAGATGAAAAACCCGGGCCGCGATTATCCGCTTGCCATGCTGTTGCTGATGGTTGCGGCTATTTGTTTAAGTTCTGTCGGCGGGCTTTCTATCGCAGCGGTGATCCCACATGGTGAAATCAACCTTTCTGCGGGGGTAATGCAAACCTTCAGCGTGTTGATCTCGCACTTCGGTCCGCAGTTTGAATGGGCAGTTCGCGTCATTGCTGCACTGCTGCTGTTGGGCGTACTGGCAGAAATCGCTGCCTGGATTGTTGGGCCGTCTCGCGGCATGCTGGTTACCGCACAACAAGGGATCTTGCCTGCTCGCTTTGCCAAAATGAACAAGAATGGTGTGCCGGTTGCACTGGTGATTTCTCAACTGGTGATTACTTCGATTGCGCTGATTGTCCTGACCAACACCGGGGGCGGCAATAACATGTCCTTCCTGATTGCGCTGGCGTTGACGGTGGTGATCTACCTGTGCAGCTATTTCCTGCTGTTCCTGGGTTACATCAAACTGGTACGCAAACAGCCGGAAAACGAACGTGTCTTCAATATTCCGGGTGGCAAAATGGTCAAGCTTGCCGTGGCTACGATTGGTTTGCTGACCTCTGCGGTTGCCTTTGTGGTCTCATTCTTCCCGCCTTCAGGTCTGGCAGGATTGGAAGCCGACCATGTGTACGTGACTATGCTGGTGGTGTGTTTCCTGGTGGTGGTGGCTATCCCGTTCATTATCTATGCGCTGCATGATAAACGCTTGAAGGCGACCAACCTCAAGCTGGTGCCTGTGAGCACGGATTCTGCGCCAGAAGGGCACTTCTTTATCCACCCGCGTGCACGCTCCGCGCACCATATTTTTGTCGATGACAAGCAAGTGCATTAATCCCCTCACCCCAACCCTCTCCCACAGGGAGAGGGAGCTTTTAGCCCCTGCTCTTTTGGAAGTAAAGAGGCCATCTCAGCAAGTTCGATCGTTCCCTCATCCAATGTACGTCGCCGAATTTTCAGGCCCACTCGATCGGTCTCCTGTGGGAGAGGAACGCACTGTTCTTGACCAATGACAAGGCGGCGGAGGTAGTAGCCTCTTTATAATCAGGCCCGTTTGTCTTCTCACTGGTGTGGACCCATGGCTTATCAACTGAATCTTAACTGGCCCGAATTTTTAGAGAAATACTGGCAAAAACAACCTGTGGTATTAAAAAATGCCTTCCCGAACTTTGTCGATCCGATCACCCCGGACGAATTGGCCGGTTTGGCGATGGAGGTTGAGGTAGACAGCCGTTTGGTCAGCCAAACCCATGGTCAATGGCAGGCCAGCCACGGGCCGTTCGAACATTTTGATAACCTGGGGGAAACCGGCTGGTCGCTGTTGGCCCAGGCGGTTAACCACTGGCATGCCCCGTCAGCGGAGCTGGTGACCCCGTTCCGTGTATTACCGGACTGGCGGTTGGACGATCTGATGATCTCCTTCTCGGTCCCTGGCGGCGGCGTAGGGCCACATATCGATCAGTACGACGTATTTATCATCCAGGGCATGGGGAGCCGCCGCTGGCGCGTGGGTGACAAACTGCCGCTGAAGCAGTTTTGTCCGCATCCGGCACTGCTGCACGTGGAACCTTTCGAGCCGATTATCGATGAAGATCTGGCACCGGGCGATATCTTGTATATTCCGCCGGGCTTCCCGCACGACGGCTTTACCCACCAAACCGCGCTTAACTATTCCGTTGGCTTCCGTGGCCCTAACGGCAGGGATTTAATCAGCAGCTTTGCGGACTATGCGCTGGAAAACGATCTCGGGGGCGAGCATTACAGCGATCCTGATTTAACCTGCCGGGAACATCCGGGCCGGGTTGAAGAGTATGAGCTCGATCGCCTGCGCAGCATGATGACCGAGATGATTAATCAGCCGGAAGATTTCAAACAGTGGTTTGGCCGCTTCGTGACCACGCCACGCCACGAGCTGGATATTGCCCCAGCGCAACCGCCTTACGAGCAAGATGAGGTTATCGAAGCGTTGATGGACGGTGCCGTCCTGACTCGCCTGAGTGGCTTAAGGGTGCTGGAGGTTGGTGGCAGCTTCTTTATCAACAGCGAGCGTCTGGATACCGTCGAGCCTAAAGCCGCCGATGCCCTATGCCGTTACACTATCGTCGGTAAGCAAGAGTTAGGTGAGGCGCTGCAAAACCCGGCGTTCGTTGCCGAGTTAACCGGTCTGGTTAATCAGGGTTACTGGTTCTTCGACGAATAATTGAGCTACCAAATGCGGCTTCCCAAGATGCGCTGTGGAAGCCGCGTTTTAAATGACAGTGGTGCTGTCAGCCTGACCGCTGGGGCTGCAAAGGTGTGTCTTGCTGTTTTAGCCTGATGGGAGTGTTCAATATCTTGATGGGATGTTATTTATGGCCTTCAGAAAACCTTTGTCCGTCATAATGTAATTCCCGGCCTTCAACTGTGCCAAGATCTTCATAATGCTACTGCGCGAAAGAAACGTTCGGCTCTTGATATAGGAGACGACGCTAACGCTATTTCTGATCTCTGGCGTTTCGCTCATTAACTCATAAAGTTGAGAACAGATGATTTCATAGGACGATAGTGAAGAAATCTTGGTGCAATGATCGTAGACCCTAGAGGCGGTATAAATTAACAGGGTCGATACACTTTTCCAGAGATCTTCCTGGGTAATAATCTGGTTGACCTCAGCCATAGGGATAACGCTGACCTCTGAATTCTCTTGGGTACGGATATAGAGATAGTCAGACTCCAACAGCTGCGTGCTGATGCCAAAGATGTAGGGCGCAGACTCTGAATTTAACACCATGCCATCAATATTGCGATACAGCGTCACACTGCCTTTGTGCAGCAGAAAGCAGTGATGCTGCCCGCCTGCAATGTAGTTAAGTGATTGTCTTATTTTTGTTTCAACCTTGTTGGCATATGGCGAAAGGTGTTTCAGGATCAGTTCGATTTCTGCCAAGGGTTTTTTATGTGTCATATTACAATTGCATGTAATAGAAGGCTTTATTTTGTTGCTCACCTTGATTCCCTCCGTGGCGCGCGGTTACCCACCAGCAGTGTGTAGCTAGTTTTTCAAAAGGAATGATTATGCTAATTTTAATTGGTTTTAAAAGTTATTTGAGGGTGTAAAATTACACTCAGAAAAAGCTTGAGTATTACCATGATTGAGCATCAGAATAATCCCGTTATTTTAATTTTATGGCAGCTATATTTGTGATTTTAAATCATGTCGTATAAAGCCATTAATTTATTTCCACATGCAAATTGCAAAAGTCTGATTTCTTTTAGTTATTGGTGATGAATCTGGTTTTTTAGCTAAAAAATGGCTTTCCCCTGAATGAATGGATTTGTTAAAGGATGTGAAAATTGAACGTTGTGTTTGAAGATGGCAATACTCTGTACCGCGCTGGGATGGAGTGGTTACTTACGGAGTTATTTGGGAACACTGAAAACCTCCATTTCAGCGTAATGGATAGTAGTGTGATTACACAAGCCAATATTCTGGTAAAGAGTTTTTCTGCCGGTGAACGTTTTCTCTGCCAGCCTTTAATGAAAACTCGCCAACAAGGCTGTTTGGTGATTGGAGTATACGAGGGTGGTTCCGCCCCAAACTGTGGTAGACTTCCTTTGTGCTTCTCAAATATTATATTTATTAATCGGTCAGATTCCTTGGCTAAAATAACAGATCTTATTTTTCGAGGTTGGCAGCATTGCTTGCTAGAGACGCAACATCCGGCCAAACAAAACTGTCAAATGTGTAACCATCAAACACTAACATTGCAGCAAGCGAGCGTTGCTACGCGTTTTTATCTGGGAGAAGAAACCCATGTTATCGCCAGAAAGTTGAAGATCAGCACCAAAACGGTGAGTTCACATAAATATATCATTATGAAGAAGTTTAACGTTGGTACAGATCAAGACTTGTTGACTTTGCTCCATTTACTTAAAAATCAGCTTATTATCCCCAATTTATTCAGGGAGTGTTTAAAACCTATGTTGCTGCGTTTACTGCGCCAGCGTTGCCACTAGGCTCGTAATGAAGATACGCGTAGCAGGTGTTGATATGCTAGATTGAAAGCAGAGTACGCCCCTTACCTCTTACGCTGACAGGATTTATGAGCATACAAGAACAACATGCCACCGATGACTTTACTGCAACAGTCAAGCTGTTTGAAAAGTTGAGTCCTTATGTCAGCTTTGACGTTGTCATACCCGGAACCCGGCTTTACCTGTTTAAAGAGGGCGAATCGTACTGCTATCTGATACGCAGTGGTATTTGCAAATTGCATCATGGGCCTGATGAAATCTTGATCAATACCATGTATATACCCAGCATTATTGGGGTTGGTGGCGTTTTGGCGGCTAACGGTGCGCTGTTTTTACAAACGCATACTAGCGCTGAGGTCGCGATTGTCAAGACCCAGGATATCAGGCAAATTATTGCTCGTTTCAATCTGTGGGAACTGCTGTCCAGGCATATCTACCGGGTCACCAACCGGTTTTTTATGTTGAGTAGCTACCTCAACTCGCCGACGGCTTATGAGATCCTGCGTTTTCAAATGCTAGAGTTAATGGATGAGCCCACTGAATTCAGAGAGAGCATCTCTGCTGCACAATATATTCAACAAAAAACACGCCTGTCGCGCAGCAGCATAATGAAAATCCTCTCGCAGCTTAAACAAGGGGGGTTTGTAAAGCTTGAAAACGGTATTCTGAAAGAAATCTGTCACTTACCTCTTAAGTATTAAGGCGTAGAGTTCTCTTCCTTCACAAAGCCCTGCGATAACCTGCGCTATAGTACAGGTTTATCTTTTATCTCCCCGTGTCCGTTTACCTGCTCTAAAATGAGAGCTATTATTATTCGCTTCCTATCACCAATAGTAATCCCATGATTTTACTTGAATAAATTCCTTCTCTAGCGTTTTTAAAGAATGGTTCTGAGTGGTGTAAAATTACACCGATAAACCAGTTGAGGAACTTCCTGTTTTAAACGAGAATGTTCTCAGACGATAGCGGGTGAGGTTATTAATAACGGCTTTATACCCAGCGTCTAAAAGCAATACCTTGCTAATAAAAAATCTATTATTGGTTGGGTGGTTTATATCAGTAGTTTTAACCCAAGCTGGCATGGAAATTAAGATATTAAAGAATCCTATTATCTCTATTCGAGTTAATCGTGATTCTGTTTTGTCCGGAGCCAAGTTAATTATACTCAAGGAAATTTTTCATGAAAAAAAATCTGATCGCTGTAGCTGTGTTGGTTTCTTCTGCATTTTGTGTTTCTGCTAACGCAGCTGAAGGCCAGGTGAACTTCACTGGTTCACTCATTCCTACAGGTTGTACGGTAACTAACAGTCCGGCGAGTCCATTGGAAGTATTCCTCGGTAATTTACCTGTAACTTCATTTGGTGCTGCTGGTACCACTTCTGCGCCAAAAGTAGTTGCTCTTGAAGTTACCGCTTGCCCGGCGACAACCGCTAACGTGACGTTTGATGGTGCTTATGATGGTGGCAACCCTCAAATACTGGCTCTGACTGCTGGTGGCGCAACAGGTGTAGGTATCCAACTGTTAGACAATGCTGACAACGTAGTGACATTGGGTACGGCTTCTAACCCATACACTCTGACTGCTGGCAAGAACACCCTGAACTTCAAAGCGCAGTATATCGCGACTGTTGCCTCTACCGCCATGACCGTGGGTGCAGCTAACGCTATCGCTTTATTTAACATCAGCTACAACTAAGTTGTGGGGTGCCTGGTAGGTGCCAGATGATTATTTCGAGCCGGCGCTTGTTTGCCGGCTTTTCTTCTCTTTAATGGATCCTGACTATGAAATTTATTCCTACCACGCTGTTAGTCACCTTGCTGGCGACCGCCAGCGTAGCCCAGGCCGGTGTGGTTATAGGCGGAACACGCCTGATTTATGACGGTGGTAAGAAGGAGTCTTCACTGAGCGTCAACAACCCGGACAAAGTCCCGTACTTGATCCAGAGCTGGGTGGAGGCCACCACCAGTGGCGCTGAGAAAGCCCCCTTTATGGTGACACCACCGCTGTTCCGTTTGGATGGTGGGCAGGAAAACGTGCTGCGGGTAGTGCGCGCGGGTGGCAATTTACCCTCGGACAAAGAGTCTCTGTATTGGATGAATATCAAATCCATTCCATCGGTAAGCAAAGACGCCGACCAGAACACGCTGCAGATTGCGGTGAAAACCCGCATTAAGTTGATTTACCGCCCGCAGGGTTTGAAGGGGACACCGGAGGAGCAGACCGAAAATCTCACCTGGCATCGTAGCGGCAACACCCTGCAGGTGAGTAACCCGACACCGTTCTATATGAACTTTCAACAGGTGAAGGTGGGGGGGCAAGACGTGAAAGACGTGACCTATGTGGCACCGATGAGTAAGGCGAGCTTTGCACTGCCTGCCGGGGCCAGTGGCGGCAGCGTGAGTTGGAAAGTCATCAGCGATTATGGCGGCATTGGTAAAGAACATACCAAGCCACTCTGAATCAGGTACTTGATCAATAACAACAGCAGGCATTCCCACAGGGTGTGTGAGTAAAGGACACAGGGTGGTCTTATACCCTGCAGGCGACGGAGTAAAATGGATGAATGATCAACAAGATCGGATCAGGCTTGTCCAGCCATTGCGTATCAGCCGGCTGGCGTATTTGATCGCTGTTCAGCTGACGATGTTAGGCTGCATACCCTTTGCAGTACAAGCCCGTGACCACTTCAACCCGTTAATGCTGGAAATTGACAACCCACACCAGGGGCGTACCGACTTGGCAGTGTTTGAAGACGGCGCCAACCAGGCGCCAGGAACCTACCGGGTCGATATTTATCTTAACAATGGACAGCAAGATACCAGTGATGTCGAGTTTCGCATGCAGAAAGACGCTGACGGTAAAGAGCGTTTGCAGCCTTGCTTAAGTGTCGCATCGCTCAATGCTATGGGCGTCAAGACCGATCTGTTCCCCGACCTGGGGGATGCTACTGCCGAGTGTGCCAATCTGAGTGCAATCCCACAGGCCAGCGCCGAATTTCGCTTTAGCGCCCAGCAACTGTTACTGAGCATTCCGCAGGCGGCGATATCGCAGAAAGCGAGGGGATATGTACCAGAAAGCCAGTGGGATGAAGGTATCGTTGCTGCTTTATTGAATTACAGCCTGAGTGGATCCAACAACTATGCCCGCAATGGCGATGGCCGTGATGATAACAGCCAGTACGCCAACTTGCGCCCAGGCATCAATGTAGGGCCATGGCGACTGCGTAACTACACTACCTACAACCGCA
This sequence comes from Serratia sp. K1WW1, assembly GCF_055790865.1. Taxonomy (NCBI): domain Bacteria; kingdom Pseudomonadati; phylum Pseudomonadota; class Gammaproteobacteria; order Enterobacterales; family Yersiniaceae; genus Serratia; species Serratia sp. K1WW1. Next base: position 4,638,242 of record NZ_CM147697.1, on the reverse strand, counting down.
ACAGTGATGGCGAAGGTCAGTGGGATACGGTTTATACCTACGTACAGCGCAATATTGTGGCGTTGAAAAGCCAGTTGACGTTGGGTGACAGCAGCTCGCCGAGTGACGTGTTCGACAGTATGCCGTTTCGTGGTGCGCAGTTGGCCTCCGATGACGAAATGATGCCAGACAGTCTGAAAGGTTATGCACCGGTAGTACATGGTATTGCCCGTACCAATGCCCAAGTAATTATCCGCCAGAACGGCTATGTGATTTACCAGAGCTATGTGGCACCGGGCGCGTTTGAAATCAACGATATGTTCCCGACTGGGGGCAGCGGTGATTTGTACGTGACCATTAAGGAAGCCGACGGCAGTGAACAACTGTTGGTGGTGCCGTTCGCCTCCCTGCCCGTGTTGCAGCGTGAAGGTCGCCTGAAGTATAGCGTGACCAGCGGGCAATACCGTTCCTATGACGGCAGCGTGGAGAAATCGGCGTTTGGACAAGGTACGGCGATTTATGGCTTACCCCGTGGCTTTACGGTCTATGGTGGGAGCCAATTTGCCAGCAAATACCTGTCTGTGGCGCTGGGCGTGGGCAAAAATCTCGGCGAATTTGGTGCGATTTCCACTGATGTGACCCAGGCATGGTCCAGCAAGCAAGACCAGCCAGAAGATAACGGCCAGTCGTGGCGTATCCGTTACAGCAAGAACATAGTGCAGACCGGCACCAATTTCGCCATTGCCGGTTACCGCTACTCGACGGACGGTTACTACAGTCTGCAGGAAGTGTTGGATACTTACCGCGATAATCAGAGCTTTCAGCCGATCAATGAGCGCAAGCGTAACCGCACCGAACTGACGATGACTCAGAATCTGTGGAAAGGGGCGGGAGCACTGTCGCTGAGCCTGATCTCCGAAGACTATTGGAATTCGGATCGTACCATGCGTTCCATCGGTAGCGGTTACAACAGCAGCTGGAATGGGATCAGTTATGGCGTGAACTACAGCTTTAACGAGAATGCAAGTAGCGGTGGCGGCAGTGGCAAGATATATAACCGTGACCAGGTGTTTTCCTTTAACGTCAGTATCCCGTTGAATCGCTGGTTGAGCAATACCTACGTCAGCTATAACGTCAACAGCAGCCAGAAGGGTGGCACTACCCAATCGGTGGGGCTGAATGGCACGTTACTGGCGGACAAGAACCTGAGTTGGAGCGCACAACAGGGCTATGGTAGCCAGGGTGTGGGCAACAGCGGCGGCCTGGCCGCGGATTACCGTGGTACCTATGGGGAAGTGAACGCTGGTTATGCCTATGACAACAATAGCCAGCGGCTGAACTACGGGCTGCAGGGGGGGATTGTTGCCCATCAGGACGGTATCACCTTCGGCCAACCGATGGGGGAAACCGTGGTGTTGGTTAAGGCACAAGGTGCTAGTGGGGTGGGGGTCAGCAACCAGACCGGGGTAAAAACCGACTGGCGAGGTTACGCCATCATGCCCTACAGCAGCCCATACCGCCTAAATCAGGTACAGCTAAAGACCGAGACGCTAGCGGATAACGTCGAGCTGACGCTAACCAGCCAAAATGTCGTGCCGACTCGTGGTGCAGTGGTGCGGGCCAACTTTGAGGCCAATGTTGGGTTGCGCGTGCTGATGACGTTGCTCAGGACAGGCGGTGCGCCAATACCCTTTGGTGCCACAGTGAGCGATCCAGCGCAAAAGACCGCACAGGCCTTTATCGTCGGTGACGGCGGCCAGGTGTATCTGACCGGGTTGGCGGAAAGTGGCACATTGCATGTCAAGTGGGGCAACGGCGCGGATCAGCAGTGTCAGGTGAGTTATCGCCTGGCAAAACAGGCAACAGACGGTACGGGTGTTCAGACCTTGAATCGCCAGTGTCTGTAAGTGTTGCAACCGATTTAGCTTTATTTATGGTGCGCACCTGATAGTCGAATCAATCTATATATCGAAAGCCTTCAGGCGATATTTCTGCTCCGTGGATAAATGGAGAGAATGAGGTGTTTAATGAACAGTGTTAAAGTAATGGGATGGACTGGGCTTACGGCTCTGTTAATGCTGGCAATCATGGGATTATTATCCATCAAGACGGCTAGTGCTGCTTGCACGGCGAATGCGGATGTTTTACCGATGCCAGCACAGCATTTTAATATCCCCTCATATGGCCTTACTGTGGGGCAGGCTATAGGTGATTGGGTTTATGCTTCAACGCCTTATGTCTCTAATTGCCCAGAACAAATATATTCTATATCCGGGTTTAATTATAAATCTTTGGCAGGGATGACGTATGTAGATGCGGGCATTAGCTACAATGTTTTTAATACGGGCACCCCAGGGGTTGGTTTTATTATAGCTTTAAAACCCTCGGCGGCTAGCAGTTACTTATCAGTACCTGCTGTCACTCCTTATGTCGTTCTTGAGAATAATGGTACTCCGCGCGGTCTGTCCATGACGATGGATCTTAAAATTAAGTTTATCGCTACGGCCCCATTGTCGATGGGAATTATAAATGTGGCTCAGATGACTGCCACAGCGGGTTATGTATTTAACAATGCAGGCGCCACTATAGGACAGGCATTTTCCTTAATCAGTGGCTATACGATTACGGTAACGGCCAATACCTGCAACGTGGAGGTGGGATCAGCGAATCAAATGGTTACGCTGGACAATGTGGTAGGTAATGATTTACCGGCCGTGGGGTCAACGGCCAAAGATAAAACCTTTAACGTATTACTTTCCTGTCAGACCGATGTGCAAATCTATGCTCAGATGAACGGCACGCCAAACCCGGATACCGCGGCTGATGGAGTACTTGAGGTCAGTTACGCGGGTATGCCAGGAACTTCAAGTGGAGTGGGTATTCAAATCTTGAATGGAAGTACCCCGATGCCAATAGGGACTAACATGTTGGTGAAAATGACTCCTGGTGGTCAGGAGAACATCCCGTTTACCGCGCGTTATTACCGCACCTTGCAAAATATGACAGCGGGTACTGCTAACGCCATTGCGACGTTAAATATTAACTACCAATAGATGGTCATGATCAAAAGGAATGATGCTATCTGAAAATAGACGGTATGGCATTTTTACAACTCAGGAATAAATATCATGAATTTATTAATTAAAAGCTCAGCTTTTGCATTAATGATCGTGGCAACAGGTTATCATGCGGCGAAAGCCGATCCGGTGAATATCAATATTAACGGCAATTTGCTGGCATCACCTTGTGTGGTGAATAATAATAACAACAACCTTAACGTTGATTTAGGCCAGACCATTAAAGCCGAAACGCTGTCTACCGCCGGTGCCGGTACCACGCCAAAGGCGTTTAATCTGTCATTAACCTCCTGTCCGGTAGGCACCAACAGCGTCACGGTAACCTTTACAGGCACCGCTGCCGAGTTCCCGCAAACCAATATGTATATGAATACCGGTACCGCTACTAATTTGGCTGTAAATCTTATAAGTGGTCACTTTGGGCGTGATTTGGCCAAGGGCAGTTCAATGATCATACCAGTAAACCCCGACAGGACGGTTACTATCCCATTGATCGCCCGTGCCGTGACGGCAACCGGAAACGTGATGCCGGGTAGTATTATTGCTGTGATACAAGCCAACATTACCTATAACTAAGCCAGTAGATTTGTAAGGAGAAGCCAGAATGAGCGAACTGATAAAACGTATTTTGCTAATATTCGTCGCTGGGATGATGAGTGGCGCGGCTCTCGCTACTGACCTGAATATTACCGGTACAGTCGTGGCCAGCCCCTGTACGGTTGATACCTCGTCGGTAAGTCAGGATGTAGATTTCGGCCAGGTGCGCCTTACCGTAATGAGGGCCGCCGGTAATGCCTCTGAGTGGAAGCCGTTTGAGGTCAAGCTGATTCATTGCCCGCGAGCGACCACCTCCGTGACCGTGACCTTTAGCGGTATGCCCGACAACGACGATGCAACACTGTATACCAATGCAGGCACTGCCCCTCATGCTGCAGTGCAGGTGGCGCAGCAGATGAATAAATCCCTGGTTCAGGGGGATGGCAGCACCATGACCGTGCCAGTTAATGCACAGCGTAATGCTATCTACGCCTTGGCTGGGCGGTTGATCGTTAATGATGATACCGGTCCCGGTACCTTCAGCAGCGTGGTGCAGATGTCTTTTACTTACCAATAGCGGCCAGATTGGCAACGACATAATCCGCTGCCAACTCTGCGAGTCAATCCACCAACACCCGGTTATTGGTCGCGCCCCAAAGGATCGACATTTCGGTAAACAGCGCACCGCTGATGTCTTCAACTTCGGTGGCAGTGATCTCCGCATTGCCTTGCTTACCGAAGAACACCACTTCATCGCCAGGGTTAACACCTTTCACGTCGGTCACATCCACCATCACGGTATTCATCGAGGTTTTACCTACCACTGCTACCCGCTGCCCCTGGATCAACACATGACCCGCGTTGCTGAACACCCGGCGATAGCCGTCTGCATAACCCACTGGGATGTTCGCCAATACCGAATCGCGCTTCAGTGTGTAGGTACGATCGTAACCGACGGTATTACCTTTAGGGTAATGGTTAAGCGCCGCGATGGATGACTTGAAGGTCATCACGCGTTTATAGTCGTTACTGGCAATGGTATCGCCATAAAACACCCCGCCAACGCGCACCATATCAAGCCAGGACTCCGGCACGGTGAGGGTCGCAAAGGTATTGGCAACGTGCAAGGTCACGTCGCTGCGTTTGATCCCGGTAATGTCTAGCACCTGCTGGGATTGTACCTTGAAGCGGGCGAGATCCTTGCGCACCGCCGCCGCATCTTCCTCAGGATAGTGGGACATGATGCCGACCATTTTCAGATGGGGTAATGCAGAGATAGCCTTGGCTTCAGCCAATCCGGCAGCTTCGCTGACTTCCAGGCCGTTACGTGACATACCGCCAGAGTTCAGTGCCAAATGGAAGCGCAGGGTTTTGCCCTGTTGGGCGGCAATGGCATCCAGGCGCTTCGCCATTTCCAGATTACCGATCAGCTCTTCGGTGTCATAGTCGGTAGCCTGGCGCATCTCTGCTTCGGTGGCATTGCGCACGCGCATCAGGCGGCCTTTAAAGCCGAGTTCGCGCACGGTTTGCAGCTCTTGGTTACTGGCCACGCCAATGCACTGTACGTGATCCTTGATCATCACGGGTGCCACCAGCGAAAGGTCGTGCCCATAGGCATCGCCTTTCAGAATGGCGCAAAGGGTAGTTTTATCGCCCAACAGTTGCTGAATTTTGTGGGTGTTATATTCCAGCGCGCTTTGTGAGATTTCCAACCGGGCATTGCTTACCACCGCCGGTGAACTTTTAACCGTAGCGGCGAGGGAATGAGTGGGATTGGTGGCAGCAGGTTGATGGCAAGCCACCAACGTTAATAGCGGTATCAAGACTAAATGGCGTAAATGCAGCGGCATATTCCCTTCCTGGTGAAATAAAAAAGAGTTTTTATCGGCCTCAGTCAGTTTTTTTATCTGATTTGACGGCGGGTGTGGCTGAGCGAACAGCGGCATTCAATAAATGACAAAAGTGACTTTTTGTCAAATTTATTAATAATCTATAGGGGAGGAAAACGATTCGGGTAATAAATGTAACTATTTGGTTGTCCCCTCACCCCAACCCTCTCCCACAGGGAGAGGGAGCAGATAGCCCCAGCTCTTTTGGAACTAAATAGATAATCTCAGAATATTCTAATACTCTCTCATCCATGGTGTGTCTGCTAATTTTAAGAACCACACCAGGGAGTAAGAAGAAGAAAGATAGGGTATTACGCAGAGCAATCAATGAACTCGATTTGATCCCCTCTCCCACAGGGCGAGGGAGCTGATAGCCCCAGCTCTTTTGGAAGTAAATAGATAATCTCAGAATATTCTAATGCTCTCTCATCCATGGTGTGTCTGCTAATTTTCAGAACCACACCAGGGAGTAAGAAGAAGAAAGATAGGGTATTACGCAGAGCAATCAACGAACTCGATCTGATCCCCTCTCCCTTTGGGAGAGATACCGTCTTGTCGGCTATCCGGCAAGCGGTATTTCCGCATTAAATACCTTTCCTGATTTCACCACACCATAGGCCAGTTGCAGCAGTTTTCGCATCGCCGCACACACTCTCTCTTTGCCCGACTTCCCACGCAACTTCAGCCTTTCTGTCAAGTCCTTAACCACAACATTGTATTGGCCTGCTACTACCGCTGGCATGTATAACGCGCTTCGTAGCTCACTGTGTCCCACTTTCGATAACCGGCTTTTCCCTTTAAACATCCCCGACTCACATCGCTGTGGATTCAGTCCTGCGTACGCCACCAGGGCCTTGCTGCTGGTGAACCGACGCAGGTTTCCAGCAAAGGCCAGCAGGCTGGAGCTCAGCATCTCTCCCACCCCTGGGATGCTTTTTAGCAACTCGCTGTCCCGTTTCAGGTCAGGGTTATCATCGATGTGCTGACTGATTCTCTTCTTCGTTTCTCGTATCAGTTCATCCAACGTGGCGATGTGTTCATTGAGTGAAGGGACGATGACCGCTTCTGCCACCTCCAGGCGATTTTCTTCCATCTGACGCATCTCTTCCAGGTTCTTAAGATGCCTGACCAACGCGGTCAACTGGCGTTCGCTCAATGGGGCTGGGAACCACGGGTCAGGCTGATGCAGTGCGCAGTAGCGGGCTATCATCGCTGCATCGCTTTTGTCCGTTTTGTTCCGGGTCAGTTCTGTATTGCCGAAGGAATGGATACACGCCGGGTTCATCAGACTGACGTGGTAGTTGTTGTCTGCCAGATAAGTGGCCAGTTCCGTGCTGTAGCTCCCAGTGGCTTCCATGCAGACATGACAGTCGCCAAAGCGGCTCAACCAGGCCGCGAACTCGCGGCATCCAGAAGGGGTATTGGCAAACTTTTTGGTTTTATACTTCTGATTTTCCAGCAGTACGGCGACATCAAACTTGAGTTTGGCGATATCAACGCCGACAGGGGTTCTGCGCATTATGGCACTCCATAACCATGTCTGTAATTTATCGCCGGACCATCCTTATATGTGGGTGCTCATAGGCACAGGATACCGTTCGGTCTACAAGGCGACAGGGAAATAGACAGTTGGGGCACAATCTCTCCCACGGGCTCATAGGCACTAGGGTTAGGAGGAGCTCACCAACTATCTCCCGATGATCAGTCGGGGATCTTCTCCGCTAAGGCGGAGAAGATCAAGACATAAGGGTTAGGGTGAGGGGCATTATTTCATGGAATGCAGGCCAATCACGTTGCCTTCACTATCTTTGGCGATGGAAATAAAACCATGTTCGCCGATGGCAAATTTTTCTTTCAGGATCTCACCGCCGTTTGGCACAATGCGGCTTTCTTCTACGGCGCAATCCTCACATGCAAGGTAAACCATGGTGCCGCCCGCTCCAGCTGGCACGCCAGCCATTTTAACCAGTGCGCCGCCAGACCCTTCTCCCCCTTCCTGGTAAGGGAACATCAGGAATTCCATACCCTCGGTTTCCAGTTCTTCTAACCGCGTGTTGAATACCGTCTCATAGAATTTCTTTGCTCGCGGCATATCAGTAACATAAATTTCAAACCAGCTAACGATATTTTTATTCATGGTATGCTCCATTGGTGTTGATTTTTGTTGCTCTTGGTTGGTTATATTACTTTAGCTGTATATTCATACAGTGATCTAAATCACATAATCAACTCGTGTTTGGTCTGTTGTTGGGACTGCAGAGGATGAACTCTATTTAATAAAGTCTAATGCAATGATAACTTTCCAGCTGGGTTTATTCCTGTGACGATATTGTAATATCTTATAGCGGATGGTTTTTTATTAATTATATAATGAATGTATATATAGGCTTTTAATGGTGGATTATTCTTGTTTTTAATCAAGACTAATCCATAACGTGGGGGAGGTAAGGCTTTAATGTTGACTGTGGATTTATTCTATTATTATAATTTAATCGCTTTAAGACGATTATATCTCGTCAAACAGAAATTATTTTCTAGTAAAGTCTTGCAAGTTCGTTTTGGTAATTACTATAAGGATATATTTATGAAAAAACTAAACGCATCTGAAGTTTCAAACATTGTTGGCGGCAGAATTCTCGGTTGTGTTATTACCTATGAGCGTCAAACCAAAGGTACTGGTACCTCTGCGGTAACCGTTTGCCGTCGCGTTGCCACCTGCCAAGGCAAGTTCGGTGAATTTTTGACTCGTGAACCGGCCGATCTGGCTCACTGCGGTGTTTAATCGCAAGTAATAGTCAAGGTACGGCACTATGGATGGTGTCGTGCCTTTTCTTTTCATCCCATATTCTCTTCTGTTTTCTGCAATTGTTTATATCAATTATCCCCGTGATGAAAGTTATCCTCTATCTGTAGTTTGTGATCCCTGCATCAAACCTCCTGCACAATGTTGAACGTATGTTATCGGTTTGTTATGTTGATTTTCTGGCTGCAGCCTAATAGCCGCACCTTCCAGGGCATGCTGCTCAGTACGATAAGCCTGTTCTCTTTTGTTACTTATGTTTCAAGGGGTTAATCATGGTGGTTGCTACCCGGCTCGCTGATGCCAGTTTTGAACAGTGGTTAGGCCAAATCAATTCTGCCTGTGGCCGGTTTTGTGCCAAAACTCTGGCGCCAGGCTTTGCCGGTGCGATCCAGGAGTTCCACTCCCATGCATTACGCCTGAGCGTAGTCGATGCTGCCCAGACCCGGCTTTACCGCACCCGCCGCGAAGTAGAGCAAAGTGACGGTTGCCACTTTTTTACCGTATTCCAACTGCGTGGCCAGTCGGTTATGGAGCAGGGCGATCGGCAGGCGGTGCTGTCTGCCGGGGATATCACCCTGATCGACGCCGCGCAGCCCAGCAGCTTTACCTACCAGCAGGGTTCCCGCCAGTTATCACTGTTGCTGCCGCGTAGTTATCTCGAACAGCAGCTGCGTTTTTCCGATCTGCCCGGTGCGCGGCGTATTGCTGCCGATAACGCGGTGGCCAAACTCAGTCAGCAGTTGGTGCTGGGCAGTATGCAGAATACGCAGATGAGCCGCCTGGAGAGCGAAGCGGTGCTTAACGCCGTGGCCACCTTGTTACAGCCTGCCTTATTGGGGCAGGACGAGGGGCAAGATAGCCATGAGCGCATTTTTACCCGTTCGCTGGCGTTTATCGATCAGCATATTCAGTCCGAACAGCTGCGCCCAGAATGGGTTGCCAGTGAGATCGGCGTCTCCGTGCGTAGCCTTTATCGGCTATTTGCCCGCAAGGGGCTGGTAGTGGCGCAGTACATCAAGAACCGTCGTCTGGATCTCTGCGCCCAGGTTTTGCGCCAGGCTAAGGAGCGGCAAAAGCTGGCCAATATTGGTTATGACTGGGGATTTACCGATCACAGTCATTTCTCCACCGCCTTCAAGGCCCGTTTTGGCGTCTCGCCGAGCGCGTACCGCAAGCAGTATCTGTAACCCCGCCTGGATGATTTGCCCGCAGATTGTCAGGAGTGACAAATCGGCTGGCAAGCACAACAAAATATCCCCAGTGAAGAGTTGCTATGGTGAATTGGGGCCCCGTAAAACGGGCTCATCACAACAACAACGGCGGTAATATCTCTTTGATGGGTGACGGGGGAAAGATGGTAGCTAACACAACAATCAAAACCAAACGTCTGCCAGCGGCGATTGCGCTGGCGTTGGGCTTGCTGATCGGCGCGGGTTGGCAGCCAGCGGCGTTGGCTCATGGTGTCGCGGCACATATGGTGCCTTTGCAGAAAACGTTGGAGGAGTTTGGTGCCAGCGTGCAGTGGGATGACTACGCCCGCATGTTTGTGATCGTTAAAGATGGTGCCTATGTGAAGGTCAAACCGAATAGCCGCGAAGCCATCGTTAACGGCAAGCCGCTGAGATTACAGGTGCCGGTGGTGTTCAAGGGTAAAACGGCCTATATGTCCGACGAGTTTATCAACGAGGTGTTTCAGTCCGGCCTGGATCAGACCTTTGCGGTAGAGCACCGGGCCCATCCGCTAAATCCGTTGAGTGCGGCGGAGATTAACGCAGCGGTCGCCATCATCAAGGCGGCTCCGCAGTATAAAAACAACGTGCGCTTTACCGAAATCTCGCTGCGTGAACCGGAAAAACGCCAGGTCTGGCAGTTCGTGCTAGGCGGTCGTGACGTACAGCAGCCCCGGCAGGCCGACATCACGCTGCTCGACGGGGTACACGTGATCGAAACCGTGGTCGACCTGCAACAGAAAAAGGTGCTGTCCTGGCAGCCGATCAAAGACGCTCAGGGAATGGTGCTGCTGGATGACTTCGCCAGCGTTCAGAGCATAATCAACGCCAGTAAAGAGTATGCCGAAGCCCTGAAGAAACATGGCGTTGCGGACCCGAGCAAAGTGATCACCACGCCGCTGACCGTTGGCTTTTTTGATGGCAAAGATGGCCTGCAACAGGACCAACGCCTGCTGAAAGTGATCAGCTATCTCGATGTTGGCGATGGCAACTACTGGGCACATCCGATCGAAAACCTGGTGGCAGTGGTCGATCTGCAACAGAAGAAAATCATCAAAATTGAAGAGGGGCCGGTGATCCCGGTGCCGATGAAGCCAACGCCGTATGACGGACGCGATCGCAAGGCCCCGAAAATCAAACCGTTGAATATCATTGAGCCGGAAGGCAAAAACTACACCATCACCGGTAATACCATCCACTGGCAGAACTGGGATTTCCACCTGCATCTGAATTCCCGCGTCGGGCCTGTGATTTCAACCGTGACCTATAACGATAACGGCCGTAAGCGTAAGGTAATGTATGAAGGATCGCTGGGGGGCATGATCGTGCCTTATGGCGATCCGGACGTGGGCTGGTATTTCAAAGCCTATCTCGATGCCGGGGATTACGGCATGGGCACGCTTACCTCGCCGATTGCCCTTGGCAAAGATGCGCCGCAAAACGCGGTGTTGCTGGATGAGACCATTGCCGATTACACCGGTAAGCCGACCGCTATTCCTCGTGCCATCGCCATCTTTGAGCGTTACGCCGGGCCGGAGTACAAGCATCAGGAAATGGGGCAGCCGAATATCAGCACCGAACGCCGTGAACTGGTGGTGCGCTGGATCAGTACGGTTGGCAACTACGATTACATCTTCGACTGGGTATTCCACCAGAACGGCACCATCGGCATAGACGCTGGGGCGACGGGTATCGAAGCGGTGAAAGGGGTGAAAGCCAGAACCATGCAGGATCCGACCGCCAAGCAGGATACGCAATACGGCACGCTGATCGATCACAACATTGTGGGCACCACCCATCAGCACATTTACAACTTCCGGCTGGATATGGATGTGGATGGCGAAAATAACAGCCTGGTGGAGTTGAACCCGGATGTGAAGCCTAACGATCGGAGCGGCCCGCGCACCAGTACCATGCAGGTCGATCAGGTGAAAGTGACTACCGAACAGCAGGCGGCACAGAAATTCGATCCTTCTACCCTCCGTTTGCTGAGCAACCCGAGCCGGTTGAACAAGATGGGTAACCCGGTTTCCTATCAGTTGATCCCGTATGCGGGCGGTACGCACCCGATCGCCAAGGGGGCCAATTTTGGCAAGGATGAATGGATTTACCACCGTCTGAGCTTTATGGATCGGCAGCTGTGGGTGACCCGCTATAACGCGAATGAACGCTATCCGGAAGGAAAATATCCGAACCGCTCGATCCACGATACCGGGCTGGGCCAGTACACGGCGGACAACCAGCCGATAGACAACACCGACGACGTGGTCTGGCTCACCACCGGCACCACCCATGTGGCGCGAGCGGAAGAGTGGCCGATTATGCCAACCGAGTGGGTGCACGCCTTGCTGAAACCGTGGAACTTCTTCGATGAAACGCCAACGTTGAACCTGAACGGGCAAAAGCAGCAGTAAGCCAGATTGAAGGTGTAGAGGAACAGCGAGCTCCGGCAATCTATTGATTATCCAGACGGGCGCAGCATGCTGCGCCCCTACGGTTTGGTTCTGTTGGCGTTTGTCAGCAGTATGCCAAAGAACGACTCCTGCACCTGAGCCTAACTCCGTACCAGCTCCCTCTCCCTGTGGGAGAGGGTTGGGGTGAGGGGAAGCAGCGATATCGGGTGATGGCAAATAACACAGGGGGGCGAACCGTGGTTCGCCCCCCTGATTGTTTCGGCGCGATGCCAACTAATAGCGAATACACACTGACTTGGATTCGGTATAGGCATCCAACCAGTCCGGGCCAAAATCACGGCCGCTGCCAGACTGCTTGAAGCCGCCAAACGGCATGTTGGCATCAATTAACGTATGAGTGTTGACCCACACCGTGCCCGCCTGAATGCGTGGCGTGTAAGCCATCGCCGCTTGCAGGCTGGTGGTCCACAGGCTGGCCGTAAGGCCATAGTCGGTATCGTTGGCCTTCTGCAGCGCCTCTTCGGCATCCGCTACGCGGATCAGATTGACGACCGGGCCAAACACTTCTTCCCGCGCCAGGTTCAGGCTGTCATCGGGATTGATCACCAGCGTCGGGGGAATATAGAAGCCTTGTAAGTCAGGCCCGGCGGCTCCGGTAATCAACTCGGCGTGTTTGTTGCGGGCGTCATCCAAATAGGCGGCCACCTTGTTGCGGTGCTCTTTGGACACCAGCGGGTTGATCTGGGCGTTGCCATCCATCCCCGGCCCGACAGAAAGCGACTTCACTGCCTGCTCAAAACCGGCGACCAGCCGATCGTAAATCGGGGCTTCAATATAGATACGTGAGCTGGCGGCGCAGACCTGCCCCTGGTTGAGGAAGCTGCCGGCCATCAACCCTTCGATCACCTGTTGCAGATCGGCATCTTTCAGCACGATGGCCGGGTTTTTACCGCCTAACTCCAGCGTGACGCGGGTCAACCGATCCGCCGCCGCGCGTGCGATCCCTTTCCCCACCGGCGTGGAGCCGGTAAAGCTCACTTTGGCGATTAGCGGATGTTCCGTCAGCGCCTTACCGCAGATAGCTCCTTTGCCGGTCACCACGTTAAATACGCCCGGTGGCACGCCTGCCTCGCTGGCTAGCTCAGCTATACGCAGCAGCGTGAGAGGCGTAGTTTCAGAGGGTTTGATGACGATGGAACAGCCCGCAGCCAGCGCTGGCATCACTTTCCACATGCCAATCAGCAGTGGGAAGTTCCAGGGGACAATCCCGGCCACTACGCCGATCGGCTCCTTGCGGGTATAGACCTGATATTTGGCTCCCGGCGGCATCGGAATGGAGACATCCAGGGTTTGGCCGACGATCTTGGTGCTCAGCCCGGCGGTATAGCGCATCCAGTTCAGCGTGCAGCCCACTTCAAAGGCGCGGGAGATGTTAATGGATTTCCCCTGTTCCAGGGTTTCCAACTGGGCCAGCTCCTCGGCGTGTTGCTCAACCAGATCGGCGAAGCGCAGTAAAATACGCTCACGTTCGGCGGGTAGGCGTTGTGCCCAAACGCCAGCGGTAAAGGCCTGATGGGCCGAGGTGACCGCCAGTTCCACGTCGGCGGCGTTGGCATCGGCGGTGCAGGAGATTTGTTTGCCGTCGGCTGGGTTATAGACCGCCAGCCGCGATTCGGCCTGTGAGGTTTGCCACTGGCCGTTGATATACAGGCCGTGCTGACGATCGAGGAAACGGACTACGCTGTCCAGTATGGTCACATTAGGCATACGCCCTCCTAAGGGAATAAACGGATCGTTACCCTTAACAGTCTATAGCGTTATGCCCAACGCGGTTTTCATCTGCCTGACAATGGGTTTGTACTGCGTGACACTTGCGGGCTATTTACGCGCCAGCAAGGTAGCGAAACGCAGTTTGATGCGGTTGCCCTCGGCATCTACGCGGTGCAGCTCGCCGGGGTTCTCGTTATATTTGATGATGTCCCAATCCTGATAATAGTCTGCTAACTCATCCGGTTTGAAGGTGAATGAGAAAGGCACCGTGCAGGGATAATCTGGCGTATCCATGGCCGCGACGATCAGGTTGTAGCCTCCTTTGACCGTGCTGTCTTGCATATTGCGCACGATGTGTGGGATCTGCTGGCGATCCAGGAACATAAACACCACGGTAGACAGAATAAAGTCGTACTGGCCGCTAAAGCGATGAGTATTGAGATCCTGCTCGCTGGCGCTGATGTGTGCAAGCTGCTCGGTAGCTATGATCTGGTTTATCGCGGCGATTGACGCGGCATTTTTGTCCCAGGCGGTAACATCAAAACCTTTCAGGTTGAGATACAGCGCATTGCGGCCGCTGCCGCAGCCCAGATCCAGCGTTTTGCCGGGCGCGATCAGTTTGGCTGCCTCAAGGACTTCGGAATGGGTGGCCGTCAGGGAGTATTTTTGGGTGTAGTAGTTTTCTGGCAGGGGGGTCTGCTGATCCATCATGCTGTTCCTCTATATTTGATGCATGTAAAATACATCTTTAATGGCCTTTTGCCTAGCCGTTGAGAGGATCACAGTATACCTGACTGCGGCTCCAGACTCGCTCCCTCTCCCCACACCAGTGTTCATTAGAGCTCTGGACTATACATCGGGAGAGGGCTGGGGTGAGGGGCTGGTAAGCCTTAAGCAATGCGCCTTGGGTTGTGCAGCCCAAAGTTAAAGCTGTTGCAGCGGCGGCAGAACTCTTTCATCGCCGGTGGGGAATCCATCCTCGGCAATTTCACCTCGATAAACGCCAACTGGTCCTGACGCGAAGCCTGTTCCAGCGCCATCTCCAGCTGTTGGCTGGTTTCGACCGCGACGCAAAACGCCTGGGTCTGCGGGCTTAGCACCGCCGGGAGTTTGGCGTAATCCCACGAGCCAATATCGTTGTAAGATGACGTTTCGCCAAGGATATAGCGCTCAATGGTGTAACCGTCGTTATTAATAAGAAAGACGATCGGCTTTTGCTCATGGCGTAACAGCGTTGAGAGTTCCTGGGCGGTGAGCTGGAAGGAGCCATCACCAATAAACAGCAACTGCCGCCGTTGGGGCGCGGCCATCATCGTACCGAGCAACGCCGGTAAGGTATAGCCGATCGATCCCCAAATCGGTTGGTTGACCACGGTAACGCCGTTTGGCATCCGCATGCCGCCGATCGCTGCGCCAGAGGTGCCATTTTCGACGACCAGCACGTCATCCGCCTGAATAAAACGCCGTATCCGCTGCCAGAAATAGTCCTGATCGAGCGGTTCGCTGCTTGGCGTCGCCAGTTTTTGCTGCGGTCCGGATAGTGGCTTCAGCGGCGGCAGGCTGGTGGCAGGAGCTTTCTCCAGTAGAGCTTGCAGCAGCTCGCTTGCCGTTACCGCCGGATAGGAGAGGTTATCCAGCTTCAGCGAAAAAGGCTGAATATCCACCACCGACTGCTCTGGGATCTGCTGGCTGAAATAACCGGTGGTGGAATCCACCAGGCGTACGCCAAAGCTGAGGATGCAGTCTGACTCGGCCATCAGCTCAAACAACTCGGGGCGAGACAGATCGCCGTTGTAGCCGCCTTGCCAGCCCGGCGTGTTCTCTGAGATCGCACATTTTGCCGTGGGCATATTGGTTAACGGGATGGCGAATTTATCCGCCAGCGCTAACACCTGCGTTTGAAGTTGATACCGTTCGACCATCTGATCGATCAGGATGATTGGCCGTTTAGCACGGCTAATCCGTTCGAGCAGGGCTGCGCTGGCAAGCTGAAGATGGCTGGCATCGCTGCTTGGCAAGCGATATGGGGCGGGGTTATCGGCAACCTCAATTTCCACTTCACAAATGTCTGAGGGGAGTTGCAGGTAAACCGGCTTCTTACGTTGCCAAGCGCAGGCGATGACCCGCGGGATCTCCGTTGCGGCATTTTCCGGGGTGATGAGCGCCTGCGCCACGGTAAACTGCCGGAAACAGTTCATCACGTTGTCAAAATTGCCGTCTGCCAGGGAGTGGTGCAGCAGCGCATTGCCCTGCATGGCGTGCAGCGGTGGCGTACCTGCAATGCAAATCACCGGGGCCGATTCCGCATAGGCTCCGGCGATGCCGGAAAGGGCCGCCAGATCGCCCACGCCATAGGTGGTGATCAGCGCCCCAGCGCCTTTGAGGCGGGCATAGCCATCGGCGGCATAAGCGGCGTTCAGCTCGTTACAGTTGCCAATGAATTCGCACTCTTGGTCATGCTCGATGGTTTCCAGTAGCGCCAGGTTGTAATCGCCGGGCACGCCGTAGATGCGATCCACTTTCAGGGCACGCAGCTGTTGCAGGATGAATGAACCTATGGTGATCCTCATTGATTGCTCCACATTCACGTCAATTTATTGTTATTTAACCGTGCGCAGCAGGGAACGGCTGGCGATGTCGCGCGGTTAATCGTTGAAAATGCGAGTCGCTTGTAGGGCGTCAGCATTAACAGTTGGTGAAAGTGGCGGCTTGTTCAAGTTGAGCGGGATTAGGGGAAGGATTGCCTATCGTATCAAGGAGTTTACGACCCAAAAGGGGTAGCAACAGCGGTTTTCGCAGGGAGCGGTACTTTTCTTGCATTGATGGTTGCTGGAAATTGCGGCAAGGGCAGAAGGAAAACGCCAGACGGGTACTTTCCGCCATCTCCACTTCTCTCCTGGCTGGGCGTCAATTTTTCGCTACGCCAGGAGGAAGATAATTTAGAGTGGGAGAGTGGCGCTCAGAAGAACATAATCCAGGCCGCCGAAATCGGCATCGCCAACACCAATGCTGGCAGCATATTGGCTACCGGGAACAGCTTGATGCCGCAGATGCGCAAGCCGGTGGCCAACATCATTAATCCGCCAACGGCAGAGAAATCGGCCTGCATCGCCGGTGTGGTCAGCGGCAAAATGAACACGGCGCCAAACGCCAGCGCTAACTGGATGACCAACTGCGGGACGGCGATCAGCGCCACGGCCAGGCCAAGCGTGGAAGCAAAAATCAGCGCGGTGAACAGATCGAGGAAAGATTTGGCGATCAGCACGCTGGCATCCCCGGTCATCCCTTCGTGCATCGAGCCAAAGATGCCGGTGCCGCTGGCACAAAACAGCACGATAATGGCGACATATGCCTCCAGAAACTCTTTCTGGTCCTCTCTGACAGCGCCTTTGGGGGACATCAGATTACGGGCCCAGCCTGCGATGCGGCTGATGCCCCGTTCGATGTAACAAAGCTCGCCAAGCAGTGCTCCCAGCACCAGTGCCAATACCATCACTGGCATATGCGCTACCTTGCCGATTAGCACTACGCCCATCCCCATCGAGGTAATGCCAAAGGTCATTGGCAATGCCAGGCGCACCCGCTCCGGCAGCCTATGACCCAACATTGCCCCTGCAATGCCACCGGCCAATATTGCTGCACCATTAATAAATGGACCAATAACCATACCTATCCCTCGGCAAATAAAACCTAAGGTTCCTCCATAAGTCGTTGAGGTGCAAGCAGGATAACCGGAGTTTTCTGACAGACAACGCGTGTACAGGCGCATAACGTGTGCGCGTACGCCAATGGCGCGCCGTTGAGCACCAAACTTAACAGTCTCTCAACGAGGGGCGATAAAAGCATCAGGCTAGTGATATACGGCTTGCTCAGGATAGGACGATCGGTAAGAATCCCCGGCTTTATTTTTACAGGAGTTGCGAAATGGTGGTTAAAAGGATCTTGTTGGCCGGGGCGTTGGCGTTGATATTTCCTGCAGTGCCCTCATACGCCGAGGTTGGTGCGGAAAATAGCAATGCGCATGTTGAAGAACAGGGCTGGTGGGGGCGCTTTACCGGCAACGTGGCGGAAACCTGGAACAACTCGCCTAATAAAGAGTTCTATCTCCCGGCGATCACCTGGCATAACCGCTGGACCTACGACAAGGAAAAGACCGACGAGTACAACGAGCGCCCTTGGGGGGCTGGCTATGGTATCTCGCGTTTTGATGCCGATGGCGATTGGCACGGGATCTACCTGATGGCGTTCAAGGATTCCTACAACAAGTGGGAGCCAATCGGCGGTTATGCCTATGAGAAGATCTGGCGGCCGATTGAAGGGGAGGATTTCCGTCTGGGGCTGGGGTTTACCGCCAGCGTGACCGCTCGTGACAACTGGAAATATATCCCGATCCCCGCGCCGCTGCCGTTGGCCTCGATCGGCTATAAGCAACTGACCTTCCAGGCCACCTATATTCCGGGTACCTACAACAACGGTAACGTGTTCTTTGCCTGGTTACGCTGGCAGTTCTGATGACTTGCCGAAATTCTGAAAAATGCGCGGCAGCCCGAATAAACGGAACTTGTCGGTTGGCACGGCGTCCGAGCTAAGCGTGGTGTTAATTGCGCCGTCATTTTGCAGTTAAACAGGAGTCTTGCCGTTATGAATACCAAACATCGCTTATTGTTGGCCCTGAGCTTAACCACGGTAATGGCTACGGGCAGTGCCCAGGCCGCCGGGTTGATGGACTCCCTCAGCAGTGCCGCCACAGAACTGAGCAAATCGGGTGGCAGCACCAGCAACGGTGGTATGTCGCTGTCTTCGCTGAGTGGATTACTCAACGGCGGTGATAAAGCATTGAGCTCCTCCAGCATGACCAACGCCGCAGGGATCTTGCAGTACTGCGTGCAGAATAACGTCCTATCGGCGAACGGCACCGAAGCGGTGAAAGACCAACTGCTGAATAAACTGGGCATCACCAGCACGGCCAATGCCAACAGTGAAGATTATCAGCAAGGGCTGGGTGGCCTGTTGAACACCGGCAAGGGTAAGGCGCTGGATCTCAATAGCCTTGGCACCTCGCAAATCACCGAGAAGGTGAAACAGAAAGCCTGCGATCTGGTGCTGAAACAGGGCATGTCCTTTATTTCCTGATCCCCCGGGGGCAGCGATGCTCCTATTCAACTCACGGTGAAGATAATCTCAATGAACAAGATGCTGATACTTTCTCTTTTCGCTAGTGTGGCTTTGTTACAGGGGTGTACGGTGAAAACCAATGATGATGCGCCTGCGCCGCCAAAGGTGATTGGCATGGCGAATCCGGCAGATGTGTATTGCAGCCAGATTGGCGGCAAGCTTAACCCCAAACAGAATGCTCAGGGTCAGTACTCCACCTGCACCTTGCCTGATGGGCAAGAGATCGACAGCTGGGAGCTGTTCCGCCGCGACCATCCAGCGAAAAAATAACCCGGTAGGACGGTGCTAGAACTCCCTATCACTGATTGGATGATATTGGCCTGGCCCCTCCTCTGAAAAGGTTAATGGCAGCCTGCCATCGGGCCGATCTGCCACTGAGAGGGTCGTACGGAAGCTACAACCGCTGTGGATGTTTTTCACCCTCATCACATAGCGGCCGTTGGGCTCCAGCTTGATATTAAAGCTGCTGGCGGCGGGGAGGAACACCTCGGCCAGCAGTTGCTTGCTGGCGTTCTCCAGTTTGACCAACACGGCAAATTCATTGTGCTGATTATCCAGCGCCAACGTCTGCAATTTGCTGCCTGCTTGCCAATCTGGCTCATGCAGATAACCTGCCGAAGCGGGCCATGGGCTGCCCTGATTGTCTGGCAACGGCCCAACGCAGTGTTGGCGAGCCTCTCGTAACGGGGCTTCCCGCTGGATCACGTAATTCTGTGGTGCGGCAAGGGTAAAACTCTCCTCCTGTACACCTTCACTCAAGTGGCGTTTAGCCAGCAAAACCCCGGCTGCAACCAGCATAAAGAAGATCAACAGGGTCAGTCTATTGCGGAAGATCGGTGCCAATAGCCTGCCCGGCAGTTGAAACAGCCAGCTTGCAACTCTCAATAGCATTGTTTTTCCTTTCAAGCCGCAACTTGCCTTTCAATGTGTTTAATCAGAGCGTTACATCTGCGTTAACGTAACTTTTTCCAGTATAGCCAACATCCTGACGGCGAAAATCGCCAAAAGCGCTTTTTATAGAAAACCATTGTACGTTTGTGTTCGTTTGTATACATTTGTGTTCATTGTCACTTCGCCGGACCTTCAGAATGTCAAAACTGCTGCCCAATGAGCGCCACCAGGCCATTCTTGCCACCTTGCAACAGCAGGGGCGAGTGCTGGCGATCGAAATGGCGGCGCAGCTGCATACCACCGAGGCCACCATCCGCCGCGATCTGCGCCAACTGGCGGCGCAAAACCTGTGCAAACGGATCTATGGTGGGGCGTTGGCGCTCACGCCTGCTGGTGGCTATATGGCTGAGCGGGTTGAGATTAGCGGCGATGAAAAACTTCGGCTGGCCCAGGCAGCCTTGTCTTTGATCCAGACCGGGCAGGTGATCTTTCTTGATGCGGGCAGCACCTACCTTTATCTGGCCGATCTGCTGCCCCGCGATCGGCAACTCACCGTGGTGACCAATGCGCTAAGCGTGGCCAGCCGCCTGCTGGAACGCCCCGGGATCCGCACCATTATGATTGGCGGTGAGGTGGATGCAGAAATCGGCGGCAGCGTCGATGCCAAGGCATTGGCCGAGATTGCCTCGTTTCGTTTCGACATCGCCTTCACCGGCGTCTGTGCTTACGATCCCGACAGTGGCTTTACCGCGCTGCGCTATCAGGAGGCGCAGTTCAAGAAGCAGATGCTGGCTCGTGCTGGCAACGTCGCGGTGCTGTGTACCCGTGACAAGTTCAATACCTACGCGCCTTATACGCTAATGCCCGCCAGCCAGGTCGATTATCTGGTGATTGCCCGTGGCGGCCATGCGCAACTCGAACAGCAGGTCACTCTCAGCGGTGGCAACGTGCTGTATATTCCCGCAGATGATGGAGAGTGAAGATGAAAATCGCCCATGTTGCCCTATGGACACAGGATATTGAGACTCAGGTCGGCTTCTGGCAGCGTTATTTCAATGGCGTAGCGGGGGAGGAGTATGTGAGCAAGAATCGCCCTGGCTTTACCTCGCGTTTTGTTCAACTGGCGGATGGTCCCGCGCTGGAGATCATGTGCGTTCCTGGCCTGTTGCCGGGGGGGAAAGGGGAGGAACGCGTAGGTTGGGCCCATATTGCGCTGTCGCTCGGTAGCGAGGCGTTGGTGGATGAACTGGCACTGCGGGCCAGGCAAGAAGGGATTTTGCAGGCGGCACCGCGCTGGACCGGTGATGGTTTTTATGAGGCCATCATTCGCGATCCAGACGGCAACGCAATCGAAATCACCGCCTGATCACGCTTCCTCCAGGGTGGCGAACTGCTGAGCCAGAAAATCTATCAGCAGCCGTACCGCTGGCAGCATGCCACGGCGTGAGGGATAGACAATGTGGATCACGCCGCCCTGAGGTTGCCAGCCGGGCAACAGCTGCACCAGATCGCCCCGCAGGATCTCGTCGTGCATCATCATGGTCGGTAGTTGAACAATTCCGGCCCCGGCAATCGCCGCGGTACGCAGCATCAGCATATCGTCGGTGACCAGTCTGGGCTGATGCTCCCACTGGAACGTCTGCCCCTCCGGGCCGCTGAGTTGCCATTGATGCTGCGTTCTGGCCGGGCCGAGATCGAGCGTTGGGTAGTTCTGTAACCCAGCAGGTGAATCGATAGCGCCGAAGGTGCGTACCAATGCCGGGCTGGCTGCGATGCACCAGCTGCGCTGAGCCAGGATTTTCAATACCAGGTCACTGTCTTCTAACGGCGGTGGCCTGACGCGAACCGCCAGATCCAACCCTTCACCCACCACATCGACCCGGCGGTTGGTCGCCTCCAGATGTACGGTCACCCGTGGATAATCCGCCATAAACCTGGCCACCATGCTACCGATACGCGTATGCAACATCGCCACCGGGCAAGACATGCGTACCGTGCCGCAAGGCTCCGCCCGGGTCTGTTCGATCGCCTGCTGTGCCGCTTCGGCCTCAACCAGCATCGCCTTGCAGTGCACATAATAGCTTTGCCCTAAATCGGTCACCGAGAAACGCCGGGTTGAACGCTGGATCAGGCGTACGCCGAGCCGTTCTTCCAACTGCGCCACGCGGCGGCTGAGCTTCGATTTGGGAATGCCCAGCGCACGTCCTGCCGGGGCAAATCCCTGATGGTCTACCACGCTGGCGAAGAAATACAGATCGTTCAGGTCTGTCTGCATCGGTGCCCTTATCGTTCTATTGATAGAACACTGAGTGTATATCTTGCCGACTACTGCGGCAAATCGCCTTGGACTAAACTTCTGTCATCAACGTTAGGCCGCGAGGCCTGTAACAGGAGTTTAAGATGAAAAAGATCCTTGGTGTTTATAACAGCCCGGAAGCTCACTGGGTCGGCAACGGTTTTCTGGTGAATTCCCTGTTCTCATATAACGAACTGGGCGCAGAGATGAGCCCGTTCCTGCTGCTGGATCACGCTGCGCCAACCAAATTCCGTTCGCACAGTGGCCGACGTGGCGTGGGGCAGCATCCCCATCGCGGGTTTGAAACGGTCACTATCGTCTATCAGGGCGAAGTAGAGCATCGCGATTCCACCGGCAGCGGTGGGGTGATCGGCCCTGGCGATGTGCAGTGGATGACGGCAGCGTCGGGCATCTTGCACGAAGAGTTTCATTCCAAAGACTTTTCGCAGAAAGGGGGCACCATAGAAATGGTGCAACTGTGGGTCAACCTGCCAGCCAAAGACAAAATGGCGGCGCCGGGTTACCAGACTTTGCTGAACCAGGATATTCCTGTCGTGCCTCTGGCGGATAACGCCGGGCAGGTCAGGGTGATTGCCGGGAACTACGGCGGTCATGCTGGCCCAGCGCGTACCTTCAGCCCGATCAACGTGTGGGATATGAAGCTGAACGCCGGGCATACCACCACCTTGCAGGTGGAAGAAGGGCATACGCTGGCCGTGGTCATGCTGCACGGGGCGATTCTGGTTAACGGCGAGCAGATTGTGCGGGAAACGCAAATGGTGCTGCTGGATCGCGCTGGCGACTCCATCACCCTTGAGGCAAATGGTGACGTCAGCTTGCTGGTGCTGAGTGGTGAGCCTATCGATGAGCCCATCGTCGGTTATGGCCCCTTCGTGATGAACAGCGAGGCGGAGATCCAACAGGCTTTCCGTGATTTCAACAGCGGTCAGTTTGGCGCGATGCCACTGATTACCGCAGGCAGCAATCAATAACCTCTGTGTCCCGGTACGGGAAACGTTCTCCGTATCGGGCACCTACTTAAAGACAACCTCTGTATCGTGGCCTTATTCGTCGGGCCGATCTTACCCTTAGGAAGGAGTTGTAACATGACAGCAAATTACAAGCGTCTCGATAAAGACCAGGCCGCCGTGCTGCTGGTGGATCATCAAGCTGGGCTGCTATCACTGGTACGCGATATCGATCCCGATCGTTTCAAGAACAACGTATTGGCTCTGGGTGACCTGGCGAAATACTTCAATCTGCCGACAATCCTGACCACCAGTTTTGAAACTGGCCCCAATGGTCCTTTGGTGCCCGAGTTAAAGACCCAGTTCCCCGATGCGCCTTATATCGCACGTCCTGGTCAGATTAACGCCTGGGACAATGAAGACTTTGTTAAGGCGGTTAAAGCCACAGGCCGCAAACAGTTGATTATTGCTGGCGTAGTGACGGAGGTCTGCGTGGCGTTCCCGGCATTGTCGGCACTGGCTGAAGGCTTTGAGGTCTTTGTGGTGACCGATGCCTCTGGCACCTTTAACGAGTTGACGCGGCAATCCGCATGGAGCCGCATGGAAGCCGAAGGGGCGCAGTTAGTGACCTGGTTCGGCGTGGCTTGCGAATTGCACCGTGACTGGCGTAATGATATCGAAGGCTTGGGGACGCTATTTGCCAACCATATTCCAGATTATCGCAACCTGATGACCAGCTACAGTGCGTTGACCTCAGGCAAGTGATCGGTGTGGCGCAGCTACCAGGCTGCGCCCTGTTCCAATAAAACTTCCCTTCAATCCCATCCCCTCTCTTTGCTCAACGGGCAACGTATTGAAATTTACGCTTCTTTACTGAGAAACCGATTGAAAATTCAGCGGTATTTCCACATATAATGGAGTGTTAATTTCACAAGGAGCGCGTATGGGAATCAGTGAAGAAGAAGCACTCCGTCGGTTGAGTCTAGAAAAAAATGCCGTCGGCAACTCGGCGAAATGGGTGGCAATTGTTTCAGCCGCTTACTTTGCTCTAATGGCGTTTTATGGCCATCCCACCGGCGTATTGGCCATGTCCGGCGCCATTTTTGTTGTTTCAACCACCACCTGGCTGAAGAAACGCCAGAAAGTCAAAGCCTACCGCCAGGTACTGGCGAAGATTGGCAGTGACCAAACCCCCTAACGCGGTTTGCCAGGCGCAATAATTTTTTAGCGGGCTAGCATAACGGCATTAACATAACCAACTTCAACCCGCTGTGCTCCGCCGGGTAGAACGTGACCTGCTGAAAATGCCGCTCCCCCTGCTGTGGGTGGCTGAAGGTGCGTTCACCGCCTTCACGGGCCATCACGTCCTGCTGCTTCCACCAATGGTGAAAAGCTTCGCTGTTGTGGGTCATATTGCGCACAAAGGCGCGTATCTCTTCCGTTCCCTGATGATGGCTGGTTTCGGCACGAAACTCGGCCACCACTCGTCGAGCCCGATTTTCCCAGTCACTGACCAGCACCTTCGCCTGAGGGTGAAAAAACATAAAGTGCAGCAGGTTGGGGGTTTTTGCCTGCTTGAGCCAATCGCAGAACAGCTCCTCCGCCTGTGGGTTCCAGGCCACCATATTCCAGGTGAGATTGAGCAGATAACAGGGCACGGTTATTTGATGCACGCTTTGCAGCACGGCGGCATTAACCGTTTCCTGCGGCTGTTCTTTTTCAGGATCGGTGATATGTGCCAGGGTGAACAGGTAGTGCCGCTCGGCATGGCCCAGCCGTAACGCCGTGGCGATGCGAGCCAGCGTATAGGGGGAAATCGACACCTCGCGCCCCTGTTCTATCCAGGTATACCAGGTGGCGCTGATGCCGCTGATTTGTGCCAGCTCTTCACGGCGCAAACCACTGGTGCGGCGGCGTGTTGCGGTGGGCAGGCCCAGCATTTCTGGCGTGATCCGCTCGCGGTGCGCACGCAAAAAGGCACCTAGGGCTTTCTGGCTGGATATTGTGTCTGATTCCATTAGGGTGGTACCTGTTTATACTAGGATAACTGCTCATATTGTACCCGTATAGCAGCTTGATTATAGTCATTACCAGCCATCTCGGCACCGGCGTAAGCCAGATAATAATGGGAGCAGCTATGAGCATCAGCAACAGCCATAAAAATGCGGTCGACCGCCAGTTTGGCGAACAGGCCAATGCCTACCTGACCAGTGCGGTACATGCGCAAGGGAAAGACCTGCAACGCCTGGCCAAGCTGTTGGCAGGGAGTACCGATGCCCGCTTGCTCGATCTGGGGTGTGGGGCAGGGCACGCCAGCTTTACCGCTGCAGCCCATGTCGGGCAGGTGGTGGCGTACGATCTGTCGGCGCAGATGCTGACGGTGGTCGGCAACGCGGCGCAGGAAAAAGGATTGGACAATATTCAGCTGCAGCAGGGCGTAGCGGAGTCGTTACCCTTTGATGATGCCAGCTTTGACGTGGTGATCAGCCGCTACTCGGCACACCATTGGCACGATGTGGGTCGGGCACTGCGTGAAGTTAAACGGGTATTGAAACCAGGCGGGCGAGCCATCTTTATGGATGTGGTTTCCCCGGGGCATCCTTTATTGGATATCTATCTGCAAACGGTCGAAGTGCTGCGGGATACTTCACACGTGCGCAACTATGCACCAGGTGAGTGGCTGAGCATGTTGACCGAGTCTGGGTTGTTGGTGCGGGAAGTCACGACCGATCGTTTGGATCTGGAGTTCAGCAGTTGGGTGGCGCGGATGCGAACGCCTGAACATTTTGTCACGGCGATCCGTGCGTTACAGCAGGGGGTAGCAGAAGATGTTAGCCAACACTTTGCGATTCAGGCCGACGGCTCATTTACCAGTGACATCATGATGTTCGAAGCGGTGAAAGGGTAAAATTTCAGGGCAGCCGTTGCGGGCTGCCCTGAAAATCCATGCTTACTTCTTGTCTTCTAACAGGTAACGGTAGATCAAACTACCGATAACACCGCCGATCAGCGGTACCAGCCAGAATACCCACAGCTGTTGCAACGCCCAGGTACCCTGGAAGATTGCCACGGCGGTACTACGTGCCGGGTTAACTGAGGTATTGGTAACAGGAATACTGATCAGGTGGATCAGTGTCAACGCCAGGCCGATGGCCAAAGGCGCAAAGCCTGCCGGTGCTCGTTTATCGGTCGCACCATGGATAACAATCAAGAAGAATGCGGTCAGTACCAATTCAATAACGATGGCGGCCTGCAAAGAATAGTCACCCGGTGAATGATCGCCGTAGCCGTTAGAAGCAAAACCGCTGGTAGTTGCATCAAAGCCGGTTTTACCGCTGGCAACTAAATAAAGCACCGCGGCGGCGGCAATACCACCAATCACCTGGGAAACTACATAGGGAATAACATCTTTGGCAGGGAAACGGCCGCCTGCAAATAATCCCATTGTGACCGCTGGGTTAAAATGCCCACCAGAAATATGGCCGACAGCATAGGCCATGGTTACCACGGTAAGGCCGAACGCTAAAGCCACACCAGCAAAACCAATACCTAATTGAGGAAACGCTGCGGCCAGCACTGCGCTACCACAACCACCGAACACCAACCAAAAAGTACCGAAAAATTCGGCAAAAAGTCGCTTTGACATAGATTCCATCCTGCTGGGGGAACAAACTAACGGGTGTTAGCACTAAAAACTATAGAGCACCTTTTTAATATTGTAGTGGTCTAAAACATAAATTTTTGCGCACACCTTCGATTACGGCCGGTATTAAAGCCCTAACTTTTTATTTTGTCTATGTGAAAACGACGATTTTAAGAAATTATCCTTCTTTATGTTGTTTTTTTATCTTGGTAATGGGTAATTATCTTATTTTGTATAGGATTAATTCCCAGTTTTATTTTTCTTATAGGCAAGTTCTTATTTTTTCAATTGGTTTTTATCACTCAAAAATGATGGGTTGATTGCTTATTTCTATTTGTTATCTGCTAATTTAGCCTCTGTCGTCATAAAAGTGTCACCATCGGTGGTTAGGCTTTCAGCCTGTTACTTTCCCTTACAAAGAGTTAATGCTATGAGAATCAGACCGCTTGGCGTGTTGTTGGCCTCTGTATTACCGCTGTTGTCCCATGCTGCCGATATTGGCGTTGCTCGTTACAACGTCAGCTTTCCTGATGGGGATCGCGTGGGCTATTCCGGCGCTTTTGCCAGCCAGTTTCCCAATGGGCTACCGGTGGGGATTGGTTCCGGGCTGGTATTTAATGGCCAGGAAGGGGGGGATCTACTGCTGACCACCGTGACCGATCGTGGCCCGAACGCCGATGCGCCAGCAGTCGGCAAACAGGAGGCCAAGATTTTTGCCAACCCGGCTTTTGTTCCCCTATTGATGGAAATCCGTATTGGTGGCGGTAAGGCTATAGCCACCCAAGCCCGTCCTCTGCAGGATGATAAAGGCCCTATTAGCGGCTTGCCGCTGCCTGGCAACCTGATTGGCTCAACTAATGAGGTGGCATTGACGGATACGCTCAAGCCGCTGCCGAGTGACAAACGCGGGTTGGATACCGAAGGGATCACGCCAGACGGCAAGGGAGGCTATTGGCTGAGTGATGAATATGGCCCCTTCCTGATCCATATCGATGGCCAGGGTAAGATCCTGGCGAAATATGGCCCAACGCCGTTAGCGGGTGAGCAGGCGGTTGCCAGCGGTCTGCCAAACATCATTAAATGGCGTCAACCGAACCGGGGTTTTGAAGGCGTAACCCGGTTGCCGGATGGGCGGATCCTGGCCGCGGTGCAGAGCACGCTGGATATCGATGGCAAGAGCAAAAACCAGGCGCAGTTTACCCGTTTGGTCAGCTTTGACCCTGCCAGTGGTAAAACGGCCATGTATGGTTATCCGATCGATATCACCCATTACCAGAAAGCCAAAGATGCCAAGATTGGCGATATCGTGGCGGTCGATAATCAACATATCCTGCTGATCGAACAGGGCAGTGACAAAGACAAACAGATGATGAACAAGATCTATCTGGTTGATCTCAGCCAAGCCAGCGATCTGACGTCGTTCGACGGCCAGGGTAAGGCGTTGGAATTTGCTGATGCCAGCGAACTGGCCAAGCGCGGGGTGAAGCTGGCCCAGAAACGTGAAGTGGTCGATCTGCGTAAACTGGGTTGGCAGCAGGAGAAGGTAGAAGGATTGGCGCTGATCGACAACCGCACACTGGCGGTGATTAACGACAACGATTTTGGTTTGCAGGCCAAGCTGGTCAACGCCGAGCCTGAAGGGAAGAAGATTGGTGACTATCAGCTGGATCAGCAAGGGAAGCTGAGTTTGGCAGGTAAACCGGTAAACACGACGATTGAATTGCGTCCATTGGCACCGCCAGAGTCCTTGAGCGAACTGTGGGTGTTAACCCTGCCAGAGCCATTGCGCTGAACGGATGCAGCAAGTCGATAGAGGAATGTCTGCCGGATAATTGGGCCAGGTTTGGCCCAATTATCCGTTGAGCGGGGGCAGGGAGAAGGAAAATTGCTTTAAAATAAACCGGGTTATCTCAGTTGACTAAATATCATTATTAATTTTTTCAAATAGAGCGTAAAATTTGCGCTATAAATAAAGTTATGCGCTACCAGGAAATACCCACTCTCACTTTCTCCTTATTTTGCTCACAATGATTGAGCTTCTTTACATTGGATGACGTCTGTTTTCAATGGTTAACTCATAATTAACCTCACTGAGAACGAGTTCAAATGAAAATAACGGAGTCAATCATGAAACTATTACCCTACATCGCAGCAGCACTGATCGCCACCGCTTCATTCTCCACCATGGCCGCAACCATGGGCGCCAAACAGGTTGATAGCGCTCAAGCCAGTAGCATGCAGAGCATCGGCGTGGTGTCGGTTTCCGGTATCAGCGGCTCACCGGATGACGCTATTCATGCGTTGAAACAAAAAGCGACTCAAGACGGTGCAACGCACTATCGAATCATTGGCCTGGATACTCCAGGGGATTCCAGCGATTGGCGCGGTACTGCTGAAGTTTATCGTTAATTAATTCACGATAAATAGCTGAGTAGCCAATTAGGTTGGCCAATATAAATTACCCTATGAATTTCAAGCTGCAGCTAGGCGACAAACTTACTCATCCCCAGGAGCTTACGTTTAGTAAGTGACTGGGGTGTGTAAGTGTAGGTAACAACGCTGCAGCTTGAAAGGCGACGGGTATAGACGGCTGCGGATAATAATCTGACCAGTAAAGCTAACCTGATTTATTGATTGATTATTATCGCAGCCTTTTGGGTTTTTATTTTATGATGCCCTGTCGCATTTGATTACAACTATCAGGGCAGTTTTCAGAATGGGGTTAATGAAACCTTAAGAAATTCAGTCCAAATTGGGGAACTCATACCATGGAGGCCTCAATGTTAAATGCGACACGGCTGCAACTAAAGCATCACTTTTCCTACCTTCAGCAGTTTATGGTCTCCCCCGAACCGTGGGCACATTGGCACCTTCCTCCCAATGGCTATGCCAGGCGATGCTGCACCAGATCGAGTGGACGCAAGCCTTGACGGTGGCCGAGCTTGGGGCGGCGGACGGTGTGCTGACCAAACGGATCCTGGGCCGCATGCGGGCCGATGCTCAACTGGATGCCTATGAAATTCAGACCAGCTTCGTCCATAAGCTGCAACAGATTAATGATGGCCGCCTGCGGGTGATGGCCTATTCGGCAGAAAGACTGGAGCGTGATTACGACGCTATTTTTTCCTGCCTGCCGCTGCTGTCGATGCCGCTCAGGATAAGAGTGCGTATCTTGCAGCAGGCGCAACAGCGTTTACGGGCCAACAACGGTACGTTGGTGCTGTTCCAATACAGCCATCTTTCGGAAAAGCTGCTCTCGCGCTATTTTCATTGGCAGCGGCGGCTGGAGGTGCGTAACTTCCCCCCTGCGTTGGTATATGTGTGTACCCCGCGCTGATCACAGCCGCTTTTCCATCACCACCACTTCGTCGCCATATTGTTGGCGGCGTTCAATAGTTTGCCAGCCCCAACCGGCATACAACGCCTCGCTGTGATCGGTGATCAGATGCAGAACGGGATGGCCGCGCTGTTGTGCCGCGCTGACGATCGCCTGCTCCAGGCGCTGGGCAATACCCTGTCGCCGATGATCCGGGTGCACGAAGACACCGGCCAACCAGGGGGAGAGATCCATGCGATGATGGTCGTCACTTGGCCACAGGCTGGCCATCCCCAGTGGGCGCTCGCCATCAATCAGCAGCAGCGTCAGGAAATCCTCGCTGGGTTTGCTGCACAAAGCAAAGCGTTGGCGGGTACGTTCTAACGTGCCGCCTCGTTGTGAACCCCATTGGCCGAATGCCCAAGCGGCACAGACGTCGGCAAAGTGTGGGTAGTCTGTCAGCGTAACAATCTGTTGAGCCATATTTATCCCCCGGTGTTGTGATACCAATTTAGCCTGCAAGGCCGCAGCGTGGCGACTGCTTTTGGTTTTTTATCTGCAGGGGTTGTTCAGGGAAGAGGAAGCCGTATCTTTGCTGTTGATTGAATATTTAAATGAGAGTCATTATCATATAGCACTTTATGGCGCTATTGGTGATTTCTGCCTGCGGCAAAATCTGTTTAAATAGCCGGCCGCTAACCAGGAGCCAGACATGAGCCTGAAGCTACGCTTGGCACAACCGCAGGATATCCCACAGTTGGTCGCGGTTGAACGTTCCGCCGCCCAGCTGTTTCGCCAGCAGCCAGAGTTACAGTTTATTGCTGAAGGCGAGGTGATGAGCCCGCAGCAGCACGTCGACTTTATTGCTCAGCAGCGGGAGTGGGTGATGGCTAGCCCAACTGAGCAGATCGCCGGTTTTATCGCGGTGCGGCCCTTTGCGCACAGCTGGCATATCGCCGAGCTTTCGGTTGCGGCCGATTGGCAGCGGCAAGGCGTGGGCAAGCGCCTGATCGAAGAGATTGCCGGGCTGGCCTTGCACCAAGGCATCCAACGGTTAACGCTAACCACTTTCGTGCAAGTGGCATGGAATGCACCTTATTACCAGCGCCTTGGCTTTCGCGCCATTCCTGTTGCACGGTTGGATGCGTATCTACAGCATCTTCTGGCGCAGGAGGTAGAGCATGGGTTTGCTGCCCATAGCCGCTGTGCTATGGAATTTACACTATCGTAAAGATTGAAATACAGATTCAGGGCGGTATGATGCAGTTACAACGCCAACGCTCGATCGACCTGCGGGCAGGTTCGCAGGCAATCTAATGCATTCAGTTACCGCAAAAGGGACAACCCGTAATGACACAAGCCATTTTTATGGTAGGAGCTCGTGGAGCAGGTAAAACCACGGTCGGCAGTGCATTGGCGCAGGCGCTGGGCTATCGGTTTATCGATACCGATCTGTTTATGCAGCAAACCACGCAAATGAACGTAGCGGAAATGGTCGCACAGGTGGGTTGGCAGGGTTTTCGTCAGCGCGAGACCCAGACCCTGCAAGCGGTGACCCAACCGTCAACCATAGTTGCCACTGGCGGCGGGGCGATCCTGGCCGAAGAGAACCGGCGTTTTATGCGCCAGCATGGCACGGTGATCTACCTGCGTGCCCCAGCCAGCGTATTGGCGCAACGGCTGGCAGAGTTTCCGGAAGAGGGGCAACGCCCAACGCTCACTGGCCGCCCTATCGCCGAAGAAATGCTGGAAGTGCTGGCGGTACGTGAGGCTCTCTATCAGGAGGCCGCGCACCATGTTATGGATGGCACCGCTAATCCCCAGCAGGTAGTCGAGCAAATCTTGGCGGTCTTGCAAGGCGAGGCGGTGAAGTAACTTTCCCAGTGCACATCTTGTGCCACGATCCCACTGATCAATCCCAACCAACTCGCTATGTGCTGTAGGGGCGCCGCATGCTGCGCCCGCTTAGCCTTATGCCGCTAAGCAAAATAGAGCCCTGGCGTTATGCCAAATCGCTGACGGAAGGCGGCAATATAGGCGCTGACGTTGTCATAGCCACATTCGTTGGCGACGTTAGCAACGGGCATACCGGCCGATAGCGCCTCCAACGAACGGATCACCCTGGCTTGCTGACGCCAGCGGGAAAAACTCATGCCGGTTTCCTGCATAAAGCGTCGGCTAAGGGTGCGGGGGCTTAAGCCCGCCCATGCAGCCCATTCACTTTGTTGGCGAGCATTGGCAGGATCGTTCAATAAGCCATAGGCAATCTTCAGCAACCGGGCATCTTGTGGCAGCGGTAATTGCAGCGGTTCGGCCTCCTCGCTTCGCATCTCATCAAGCAGAACCTCTACCAAACGTTGTTGCGCCATGTCGAGCGGCGCAGAAAACTGTGCAATGCGTTCAACCAACGCCGAGCTTAAGGCGTTGGCGGCGGTCAGGCGTGGCGTTGCCGCCAGTGTGTTGCAGCAGCTCTCGGGTAAATAGAGGATCCAACCGATCACCTTGCCGCAGGCCAGTGCCTGATGAGGGCAGTGGGGCGGCAGCCAGCCAAGGTTGCCGGCGGTCATTGCCCACTGCTGCCCCGCGGTTTCCAACATCATCATGCCGTGGCTCAACAGATAGACCTGCCCCTGTTGATGCTGATGCCAGGGCGTCAGGTGTTTTTTAGCGTGCAACAAACGTTCGCTGTGCAGTTTCATCAGGTTGGCCGATTAGCGTTATTGAATATCTTGATACGGTTATTATGCCATTGCTGATTGCCTTTATGCTCTTCGGACGCAATCACACCGGAGAAAACAGCATGATCCACCAAACCCTTGTCCTTACGGCTTTACAGCAAATTGTAGCTAACCCTGAACACCAGCCCGAGCTGATTGCCAATCTGTTCAGCCGCCACTATCACCAGACGGTGGATGGTCATACGCTAGATTACCCGCAGTTTATCCAGCATATGGCCTTGCTTAAACAGATCACCTGCAGCATGCAGCTTCAGATCCTCGCCATCGCCGCTGCTGGGGAAAATGTCTTCACCCATCATGTGGTGAATATTGAAAAACGTGATGGCAGCCAGAGCCAGATTAGGGTGTTGGCTCATTTCACCGTGCGTGATGGCCAGATCCAATCCTGTGTTGAATTGACGCAGTTGTTGGCCGGTGAACATCAGGATCGGGATTTGGGGTCGCGCCGATAACTGGCATTTCCGTGTGGTTGTCTATACTTAACCGCAGGTCATCACATTGGAGAGCACTATGCCGAGTAAACCTCCCTACCCGAGAACGGCGCGTATCAAGGCCGTAGACAAGGGCGAAGTGGGCAAGCAGGTTCGTTGGTATGAGCTACGGGCCGATCACCCCAAACCCGATACGCTGATCAGCGAGCACGAAACCGAGCGGGAAGCGCTAGACGCCAAGCGGCGTTACGAGGATGAAAACCTGGGCGAATAGCCAGCGGTGTAACAACAAGTGGCCGGTATTAACCGGCTTCATTTTTTCAACTGCGTTGTACTATCCATGATCGGTTTTTCCCCGCCTTTGGGTCCATCCTCATCACTCTGTTCGAGACTTCTCTCACCATTTATATCTTGCGCAATCTTTTAATAACGGCATCCGCCGCGCTGATGACTGGGTGAATATTGGTATCTTATGCTGATATTGGCGCTGTAAGACGGACATATGCCAACTATCTCGGAAAATGACTTTGCGATCTGTGCAGTATTTTCAATATTAAAGCATCATTCGCTGTAATTTCGCCGTGTGATAAAAATAAACAGCTTGACGATAAGTGGCGTGGGTTTTAGGTTGCTAAATATCGATTGGGAACTGGGTTCCATATAGTGGAACAAGGCGAGCCATGACTACCTTGGAAAATGCGGCTGCGGTATTAAAACTATTTCCTCAACGGCAGATAACGCATGGCCAAGGGGGGATTTCTTTTACTGATGTCGTCGAAAGGTTGAGTCTGCCAAAAAGCACCGTATCGCGCCTGCTACAAACAATGGAAAGCCAGGGGCTGTTAGAGCGGGATCCGCAAAGCCGTCAGTATCATATTGGCTATCTGCTGCTTGGGGTAGCCAGCCATTATCTTTCTACTCCGCTGGTGGAAAGTGCCACAGCGGCGATGATGCAGCTTAATCAGTTAACCTTCTGTACCGGATATATATCGGTGTTGGAGGGGCGAGAGAACTGGGTGATGCGTACGCTGCCTGGCCGCCATTTTTTGCAGGTGGTGACACCGGTGGGGGCCAGTTCGCCAGCGGCAGAAACCTCTGTGGGGCGCGCGATACTTGCGCGCGAGAGTGATGAGCAGGTGCGTGAGCGTTTTGCTGCTGGCTACCAGGCCGCTTCGGCAAACTCTCCCAAAACGCTGGAGGCGTTGCTGCAAAAGTTGGCAACCATCCGGCAGCAGGGCTGGTCATTGGCCCGTAATGAAACACTGCCGGGTATCAGTTCATTGGCAACCTCGGTGATAAATAAGCATCGTAGTGAGACGGTGGGGTTATGTCTCTCTTTCCCCTCACAGACCGAGGAGCAGCCTTATTCTCCCCAGGTGCTTGAGGCATTAATGACGGTTTCCCGGCAACTGGCAGAAAAACTCGGTGATGACTATTGGCAACAGATCAAATAGCTCACCGTAAACCGGCTTGATTAGCGCGCCAACACCAGGGCATATCGCTGATTAGTTAATGGTAGAGAGAGTCGTCCTACCATTAATGCGGCCAAGGCAGGCACTAAATAATTAATTTCACTGCGTAGAGTTTCGAATAATGGAACTCTATCGGCAATCTGTGTCCGAAATATTATTTTTGCCATTTAGCAGGGATATTCACTGGGTGGATTTATGAAACCAGATATAACGAGTAATCCATTGAAAGATATCGGTACGTTACTGGTGATGGTG
This sequence comes from Serratia sp. K1WW1, assembly GCF_055790865.1. Classification (NCBI taxonomy): domain Bacteria; kingdom Pseudomonadati; phylum Pseudomonadota; class Gammaproteobacteria; order Enterobacterales; family Yersiniaceae; genus Serratia; species Serratia sp. K1WW1. The sequence continues at coordinate 4,603,359 of NZ_CM147697.1, read as the reverse complement.
CTGTTATCCGTCGTCGGGGCGATAATTGGCGTACAGTTGATCACCACCTTGGGCGTGACGCCTAATACTTCGATTATCGGTGCGCTGATCGCCATGCTGCTGGCGCGGATCCCGCTGCGCATGTTTCAACGCTATCGTTCGATACACACTCAGAATCTGGCCCAAACGGTAATTTCCTCAGCCACCTTCGGGGCGGCCAATAGCCTGCTGATGCCGATTGCCGTGCCTTATGTCATGGGACAACCGCAATTGATCCTGCCGATGTTTTGCGGCGTAGCGGCGGCGATGCTGCTGGATGCTTACCTGCTGTACCGGATGTTTGACACCAAAGTGTTCCCGGCGGCCAATGCCTGGCCCCCGGGAGTCGCGGCGGCGGAGGCTATCAAGGCCGGTGACCGTGGTGGTAAACAGGCCTGGTTGCTGGTTGTCGGCGTTGTTGTGGGGATTGCAGGCTCCATGTTGAAGATCCCTATGGCGGCCTTCGGTACCGCATTTATTGGCAATATCTGGGCGCTGAGCATGTTCGGTGTTGGCCTGCTGCTGCGTGCTTATGGCCAGCCGCTGACCGGTGTCGACATCAATGCGCACTATATTCCGCATGGCGTGATGGTCGGTGCCGGGCTGGTGGCATTGATCCAGGTGGTGCAGGTGATCCGCAACAAAAATCAAAGTTCGACCTCTACCTATACCCAACCTGACAGCGAAGTACGCAAAGCCCTGGGTCTGGGGGCTATCGGATATGTCGTGATTGCCGGGATGCTGGCTTTGGGGGGCGGGTTATACAGCGAAATGTCGCTGACCATGTTGGTGCTGTTTGTCATCTATGCCGCGTTTGCTGCCTTTGTACATGAACTGATCGTCGGCATTGCGGCGATGCATTCCGGCTGGTTTCCGGCGTTTGCGGTGGCGCTGATCACGCTGATCGTTGGGATCATGCTTGGTTTCCCTCCTCTGGCGCTGTGCATTCTCACCGGTTTTACCGCAGCGACCGGGCCGGCGTTTGCCGATATGGGCTTTGACCTGAAAGCCGGTTTTATCCTGAGAGGTTACGGTAAGGATTTACAGCAGGAACTGCTGGGGCGGCGTATTCAGCTGATTGCCGCCATGATTGCTTTTGTGATCGCCATTCCCGTGGTTTATCTCTCTTACACCAGCTATTTCCTGCAGGAGTTGATCCCACCGGTGGCCCGGGTATACGCCAAAACCATTGAGGCAGGAGCCCAGCCCGGTATTGCGTCCAGCCTGCTGATTTGGGCCATACCAGGCGCGATAGTGCAGTTTATTGGGGGGCCTAAACGCCAGCTCGGCGTGCTGCTTGCGACAGGTTTGCTGATTAATAATGCCTTGGCAGGATGGGCGGTGCTTGCCGGTATCGCGCTGCGCATTCTGATCATCAAACGCTGGGGGGATAAAGGCCGAGCGCCGATGGAGATCATGGCCGCCGGGTTTATTGCCGGTGATGCGCTATACAACTTCTTCAACTCGATCTTTTCCAGCAAGGGAAAATAACGCCGTGCCTGCAATTGCGGGAGGCATAAACCTATCAGGCAACATTTGCGAGGGAATAACATGAGTTTGCAACAAACGCTGCAGGTCTTTGAGCTGATTGATAATGCCTATGTCAAAGGGCAGGACGTGGTCGATCTGTTTGCCCACTACCCGGCGGTCAAGGCCAGCACTCATCGTGTCAGCGGTGAGAAGGGCACCACGGACTTTGTCCGCATCGAGATCCCTGGCAGTGCAGGCAAGCAATCCGGTGGTGATGCGCCAACGTTGGGAATTATTGGCCGGTTGGGCGGCATTGGAGCTCGGCCCACGCGCATCGGATTGGTGTCAGACGGTGATGGGGCGATTGCGGCGATCGCCAGTGCGCTAAAGCTGGCAGAAATGCAGCGCAAAGGTGACGTTCTGCCTGGTGACGTGGTGATCACTACGCATATTTGCCCGAACGCTCCCACGCGCCCACACGATCCGGTCGATTTTATGGATTCACCCATCGATGACGTCACGATGAATGATAACGAAGTGGTACCGCAAGCCGATGCCATTTTGTCGATCGATACCACCAAGGGCAATCGCATTATTAATCACAAGGGCTATGCGCTGTCACCGACGGTGAAACAGGGTTATATCCTGCGGGTGTCGGAAGACCTTTTGCGTATCATGGAAATGACCAGTGGCCGTCCGGCAGTGACCTTCCCGATCACCATGCAGGACATTACGCCCTATGGTAATGGCGTTCATCACCTCAACAGTATCCTGCAACCCTCAACCGCTACGGCAGCGCCTGTAGTAGGTGTGGCAATCTGTACTGAGTCGGTAGTGCCGGGCTGTGGCACCGGTGCCAGCCATGAAGTGGATATCGCGCTGGCGGTGAAATTTGCCGTGGAAGTGGCCAAAGAGTTTGGGCGTGGTACCTGCAGCTTCTACGATCCTGCTGAATATGACCGTCTGCTGGCGCTTTATGGCAGCCTGAGCCATTTTCAACAGCGGAAATAACCGTGATGTTTGCCAGACTGAATGAGCAGCAGAACGCCGAACGCTGGCCGGCGAACTCATTGTTTGATCCCGCTCATGTTTTGCCGTGCGTAACGATCGCATTTCGCATCAAAAACCAGTGACAGACCCGGATTCATCCCCCAATATGGAGATCCCTCAAAGATGATTACGCAGGTGCCAGTCTATGCTGAAAGTGAACGAGTATTTTGCCGGGAAAGTGAAGTCTATCGGTTACGATAGTAGCAGCATCGGTCGTACCAGCGTCGGGGTGATGGAAGAGGGTGAGTACACCTTCGGTACCGCACAGCCGGAAGAGATGACGGTGATCACCGGGGCATTGAAAGTGTTGTTACCGGGTGCACCGGATTGGCAGGTGTTTACGCCAGGCGAGAAATTCTTCGTGCCTGCGCAGAGTGAATTCAACGTTCAGGTTGCCGATGCGACGGCCTACCTGTGTCGTTATCTGAGTAAGTAATCAGTGCAGTTTGGCCGGGGATGACGATTTTCCCCGGCATTCCCCAGAGGGCGCAACGTGTTGCGCCCCTTCTGTTTTAGCGCTGTGCTTCGCCACCCAAGGCTTCGATGGTATTGCTGATCAAGGCCGCCAGTTCGCTGGTCATCAGGATGAAGTCGGCGTCGAAACGCTGGGCAAAATCTTCACGATCGATATCGTCGTTCTGATCGCGCAGGGTATCGGCAAACTTCAGGCGCTTGAGTGAGCCGTCGTCGGCCAGCACCAGTTGAATGCGTTCTTGCCAATCTACCGCCAACTTGGTCACCAGCTTGCCAGCTTCGATATGCACGGCAATCTCGTCGCTGATCAGGTTCTGCTTCTTACAGCGGATCACCCCGCCTTCTTCCAGAATGGCCTTCAGTTCCGCCTCATCCTGAATGATAAAGCCGGCTGGCAGTTCGCCGGAGCGGACCCATTCAGTCAGCGTCAACTCGATCGGGCTTTCCATGGTCAAAGGTACCACCGGCAGAGAACCCAGGCTCTTACGCAGCAGCGCCAGCATATCTTCGGCGCGCTTGGCGCTGGCGGCATCGACCATAATCAGATCGTTAACGGTATCGATCCACATATAGGTCTGGTTGAAGCGGCTGAAGGCGCGTGGCAGCAGGCTATGCAGCACTTCATCTTTCAGGGAGTCTTTCTCGGTTTTTTTCAGCTTGCGATGCTGTTCGCCTTCCAGCTTTTCGATCTTGGCCTGCAGCTCTTGTTTCAGCACCGGAGAGGGCAGGATCTTCTCTTCTTTACGGGCGCAAATCATGATCTGGCCGTTAACCGCGTGCGTTAGCGCATCGCTGTGAGAGCCCATCGGGGAAACCCAGCCGGTTTTCGCCATGTCCTGGCTGCCACATGGGGTGAAGGCAAAGGCGCTGAGCTGTTTTTCCATTTCATCCGCAGTTAGCGCAACGTCGCGGCTCAAACGGTAAACCATCAAATTCTTAAACCACAGCATAATGTTATCCCAGACTGGGCGTGCATTTGGCACGCAGATTCATCAAAAGCAGGGCGGCATAATAACGAATTGACGCTGAAAAATCGCCTCATTCCCGCTGATTTGCGTCCGCTGCCGCGTTTCACACAGCCAGATAGGGGAATTGCCATTGGCGTCACGTTCGCTGAGCATGGCTTGAGCCGGGCTATGGGGTACACTGGGCGGAAAATTTTTTGCCGTGCTGAATTGGGGAGAGAAATTGTGCGTATTGGTATCGATCTGGGTGGCACCAAAATTGAAGTGATTGCATTGGCTAACGATGGCGCAGAGCTGTTCCGCCATCGCATTGCCACGCCGCGCCATGATTATCAGCTGACGCTGGAGGCTATCTGCGGGTTGGTGAAGTTGGCGGAGGAAAAGACCGGCCAGCAAGGCTCGGTGGGCGTGGGGATCCCTGGCACGTTGTCGCCCTTTACCGGCCTGGTAAAAAACGCCAACTCTACCTGGCTGAATGGCCAGCCGGTGGATAAAGACCTCTCCACTATGTTGCAGCGCGAAGTGCGGCTGGCCAACGATGCCAACTGCATGGCCGTATCGGAAGCCACTGATGGTGCCGCAGCAGGAAAACCAACCGTATTTGCGGTGATCATTGGCACCGGATGCGGTGCTGGAGTTGCGATAAACGGCAAGGTGCACTCCGGGGGCAACGGCATTTCCGGCGAGTGGGGCCACAACCCGTTGCCGTGGCTGGATGAGGATGAACTGCGTTTTCGCGCCGAGGTGCCCTGTTACTGCGGCAAGCAAGGCTGTATTGAAACCTTTATCTCCGGGACCGGTTTCACTACCGACTATGCGCGGCTGAGCGGTCAGGTGCTGAAAGGTCACGAGATCATGGCACTGGTGGCGCAGCAGGATGCGGTGGCAGAGTTGGCTATTCAGCGTTACGAAATGCGGCTGGCGAAGTCACTGGCGCACGTGATCAATCTCTTTGATCCCGATGTGATCGTCCTGGCCGGCGGCATGAGTAACGTGGATCGGCTGTATCAAACGGTGCCGTCACTGGTGAAACCTTGGGTATTTGGCGGCGAGTGCGAAACGCCAATCCGCAAGGCAATACATGGTGATTCCAGCGGTGTGCGCGGTGCCGCATGGCTCTGGCCCCAGGTATAACAAACTTACCGTAAGGTGTCAGGCTGACCGTAGGGGTTACAGATTGCCTCCCATACCTGACAATGACTCCGCACCGGCTCCCTCTCCTTTTTGGGGAGAGGGGGAGCAGCCTTCTCTGGCTAACCATTGATCTTCCAAACGGGCACTGCATGTAGTGCCCTTTATGATCCCCAGCCTCACTCCTTCGGCGTGTAATCCTTTTCGCTTTCGCTGCGTACCCGCTCGATATGGATGGTCAGAAACAGCATCTCTTCGCTGGTCAACTGATGCTGGTAGCTCTTCTCGATGTGCTGGTTGATCTTGCCGGCACAGGCGAATGACTCGCGGTATTTCTCCTTCACCACCTGATACAGCGAATCGTCCTCGCTGTTGACGTAATTCTTGCCTAACAGGCGCTGGGCAAAGAATTTCAGGTGGGTGACAAAGCGATGGTAGCTGAGCGATTCCTCGTTGTAGTCAAAACGGAAATGGTATTTGACGATATTGAGGATCTCCTGCATCACGCGGGTGATATGCAGGGTGTTGTGCATTTCGTCATTGAGCTGCGCGTTGACCAGGTGCAAAGCGATAAACCCAGCCTCGTCTTCCGGCAGCGTGGTTTCCAGGCGCTGGGCGATGATGGTCAGCGCCTCCAGCCCAATGGCAAACTCGTTCGGATAGAGTTTTTTGATCTCCCACAGCAGCGCGTTCTTGATATCCAGCCCCTGCGCGTGGCGTTGCAGCGCAAAATGGATATGGTCGGTCAGCGTGATGTAGACAATGTTATGCAGTTTCCCCGGCAACCGCTCGCGGGCGAGGGTGATGATCTTGTCTGCGGTGGTGACACACGCCAGCGGGATCTCCGCCAGCAGTTCTTTGTAGCGTTCGCTCATTTCGCCGCTGTTGAGGGTGAACACCTTTTCGATCAGGCTTTCATCCACACTTTCCCCGGCTTTCTTTTGAAAGCCAATGCCACGCCCCATAACCACCGTTTCTTCCTGATGGTCATTCAGCGTAATCACTACGTTATTATTGAGTATTTTAGCGATTTTCATGGCTATTCCCGGCCCGCTGAAAACGAAAAAACCCGACGTCCAGGAGCGATCCCGGAGGTCAGGTTTTGCCTGTATGCACAGTGACAATCCTGTAATCATTATCATGATAACCGTTGTCGGCTCTGGCTCAATGCTTTTCCGCTTGTACTGTCGCTGCGATCACACTTCTGGCCGTAATTACCTCTTGACGTAAACCTCAGTCGTAGTCATTCGATGCGAAACTGCGTGTCCAGTCGGCTGACCCCCAGCCCATTGACCTTTTTCACCTTAATCTGCACCGGGATGCGCTCTTTCATTGCCTCCACGTGGCTGATCACGCCGATGGTTTTGCCGGTGGCGTTAAGGCTGTCCAAGGCGTCTAGCGCGGTATCCAGCGTCTCGGCATCCAGCGTGCCGAAGCCCTCATCCAGGAACAGCGAATCGATGCTGGTCTTGTGGCTGACTAGATCGGACAAGGCCAGCGCTAGCGCCAGACTCACCAGGAAGCTTTCACCGCCGGAAAGGGTGCGGGTATCGCGCAAGGCATCGGCCTGCCAGGTATCAACCACCTGTAGCTCCAGCGCATCACTGGTTTTGCGCTGCAACAGATAGCGCCCGTGCAGGCGGCCAAGCTGGTTGTTGGCCAGGTACACTAGATGATCCAGGGTCAGGCCCTGAGCGAACTTGCGGAACTTGTCGCCCTCTTTGGAGCCGATAAGCTGGTTGAGCAGGCTCCAGTCGTCGCACTGCTGCTGGCTTTGGGCGATCTGTTCGAACAGGGACTGTTGATTCAGGCGGCGCTCGGCATCGCTGCTCAGTTGGTTACGTACCTCGCCCTGGCGCAGCTGTAGCGTTTTCAGCCGTTCTGCCAGTTCGCTGAGCGCGGTGGTGAGTTGTTCAATATTGACCTGGCTTTCATCCAGATCCGCAGGGCGATCCAGACGGTGCTGTTCCAGCGCTTGTACGGCCTGGGCCAACAGCGTTGTGGCCCGCACCTGGCGCTCCTGCAACTGCTCTTTGTGCTGCTGTAAGCGCTGACGTATGTCGTCATCCAGTAGCGCGGCGTTGAATGCGGTCTCATCGTCGAAGGTGCTGCTAGCCAAGGCCTGCTGCCATTGCTGCTCGGCCTGTTGCCCCCGTTCGGCTTGCTGTTGTTGCTGTTGCTGCAAACCGACCCACTGGCCAGCCAGGCGATCGCGCTGCTCCTGCGCTTTGTGCAATTGCTCCGTAGCCTGCTGTAAGGCGTGCTCTGCGGCGATTTGTGCTGTGCGCAACTGCTCACGGACTTCAGCAACCGTTTTCTCACCAAACAGCGCGATGCGTTCGTTACGTTGTGCCAGCAACTGAGTTTCATTCGTCAGGCACAGCTGTTGCCACTGCGCCAATTGGCGTTGAGTTTCCTGCTGGTTTTTCTGCAGCAGTTCAAAGCGCTCATTCAACCGTGCCGCTTCCTGTTGCGAACTCTGCTGTTCGGTTTGCAGGGCATTCAGGGCATCCTTCGCCACTTGCACGGCCTTGGCGAGCCGTTCGTGCTGTAACAGCAGTTGCTGACCGGCCTGTTCCTCACTATCGCAAGCCTCCAGCCAGGCGGTTAACCGGGCGCTGTCTTGCAGCGTAAAGCCGAAGGCCAAGGGCGCGCTGAGGGTTTGCCAGCTTTGCAGATAGCTCTCCTGCTGCTCGAGTTCCTGGTTCAACTGCGTTTGCAGGCGTTGCTGCTGCTCTTTCAGGCTTTCACTGCGTGCGCGCAGTTCTGTTCCTTTAGTGTGTAGCTCTTCGGTTTGGATGCGCAATTGAGCGACGCGCTGCTCCGTTTCTGACGGTTTGACAGCCTGATATTGCTCGATCGCCGGATGGTGCGTGGAGCCGCACAGCGGGCAGGGGGCATCGGTTTGCAGACGCGCCCGCTCGGCTTCCAGACTGACGATGCGTTTTTCCAGTTCGAGCGTTTTCTCAACGTCTGTCAGGTGCGCCTTTTGCTGTTTATACTGCTGGCGCACCGTATCGAGCTGGGTTTCTACTTCGGTTAGCTGTTTTTGAAGCGTAGTGAATTCGAGCCGCTGTTGCTCAAGGCGCTGCTGGTTCTGCTGGAACAATAAGGCCAGTTTCGACAACTGCTGGCGAACCGGGCGCAAGCCACTCAGTTCGGCCTGGCGGTGACGCAGTTTCTCCAGCGAGGATTGCGCCTCTAACGTGGCTTGCTGCTGGAGTTGGCTATCCAACGCCGCCGTGAGTTCAAGCTGCCTGGTCTGATATTGACCCGCCAGGGTAGCCAGTTGGCCGCGTCTTTCGATGAGTTGTTCCAGCGTGCGCCGCAGCTCTTCGCTCTGCCGCTGGCTCTCTGCATGCTGTTTACGCGCTTCTGCCAGTTGGTTTTGTAACTGAGCTATCTGATGATCGAGCGGCAACACCTTGTCATCCATCAGCGTCTGCTGCTGTTGCTGATGTTCCGCCTGGGCCTGTCTGGCCTTTTGCGCCTGCTCCAACTGCTGTTGTAACGGGGTCAGTTCGGCCAATTGACGCTCTTGCTGCTGAGCCAACTGTTCGATCTGTTGCTGCAACGCTAAACGATCCTGCTGACAACGATTACGCTCATTAAGCAACGGGCGCAGTTTCTCGGCGGGCTCACTGCGAGCTAATTGCTGCAGCTGCGGTTCGGCCAGTTGATACTCCTGCTGCACGCCAGACAGCTGTTGCTGATAATCCTGGGTCTGTTGCTGAATGGTGTGCCAGCGTTGCAGCCAGCTCAACTGATGTTGTTGCCGCTGTGATTGTTGGCTGAGAAGTTGCTCTTCAGCGCCGAGCTCGTTGAGCTGGTTTTCCAACGCCTGGCGCTGCTCATCATTAAGCAGTTCAATCCCGCTGGCACGGTGGTGCAAAGCGTCCAGATCGCTTTTCGCCTGTTTGTGCTGTTCGAATACCTGTGCCGATAGCCGTCCATAAATCTCGGTGCCGGTCAGTTCTTCCAACAGTTCGGCACGTTCGTTGGCCTTGGCGTTCAGGAAGGCGGCGAACTGCCCCTGCGACAGCATCATCGATTTGGTGAAGCGGCCAAAATCCAGGCCGGTGATCGCGGCAATCAGCTCCTTTTTATCGGAGATTTTATCCGCCAGGATTTTGCCATCTTCCCGCAGCGCCAGCTCCACCTTGGGAGCCTGCAGGTTGCCGTCCGGATCGTTTTTCGCCCGGCGTTGGCTCCAGAAGGCGCGATAGCCGACGCCTTTGACCTCAAACTCCACTTCGGCCAGCGATTCGGCGGTGTGGCGGGTCATCAATTCGTTCTGGCTAGCGCTGACTTCCAGGCGTGGCGTCTGGTGATAGAGGGCCAGGCAGATGGCATCCAGCAGGGTGGTTTTACCCGCTCCGGTGGGGCCAGTGATGGCAAACAGGCCGTTGCTGGCGAAGGGTTCCGCCGTGAAGTCGATTTTCCACTCGCCCTGTAGCGAGTTCAGGTTTTTCAGCCTTAGGCTCAGGATCTTCATGCAGATGGCTCCTCATGGTGATGCAAGGTTTCTACCACCTGCTGGAACATCTGCCGCATCTGCTGTTGGCGCGGTTCGGCCATCTCTGCTTCCAACGCCAACCGGCGCTCGAAGACTTCGCCCACGCTTAATTCATTCAAGGTTTCTTTATCCTGCTGGGCAATGCTCTGGCTACGTTGCTCTTTACTGCGCCGCAGCAGCACCACTTCAACCGGTAAATCTTCCGCCAACTGTTGAATGCGGCGCTGAATATCGCTGAGGTAATCCTGGGTGGCCACTTCGATATCCAGCCAAACTGGAAGTTCGCCCTGATAATAGGCAAACTGCTGTAATTGCGCCTCTATTTGCTGCAAATCACCTTTGATCAGCTGCATGGGCTGGAAGGCGGGGATCTCCAGTGGCGCGATCTGTTGCAATGCTCCGTCGGCAAAATCGACCATAAACACGCTTTTGGCTTTGCCTAACTCGTCAAAGCTCAGTGGGATTGGTGAGCCGCTGTAGCGGATATGCTCGGATTTGGCGACGTTCTGCGCGCGATGGATATGCCCTAACGCAATGTAATCGGCAGGAGGGAACGCCTGAGCCGGAAAAGCGTCCAGCGTGCCGATATAGATATCCCGTACTGAATCCGAGGTGGTGACGCCCACGGTGGTTAAATGGCCAGTGGCGACGATCGGCAGTGGCAAACCCAACGCATCGCGGCGCGCACAAGCTGCCTGATACAGGTTGTGGTAATGCTCGGCGATGGCTTCTTGCAGGGCCTGCTGCTTTTGGTTGCCAGACTCACCGGCGCGGCTGGTGAGCAGATCTCGTGGGCGCAGGAACGGGATGGCGCAGAGCACCGCACCAGGTTGACCATCAAGCTGGTTGAGCACCACGATTTGCTGCTCAAGCTCGCTTTGCGCGTTGGCAATCACGGTGGTGTTCAGGCAGGAAAGCAGCTCACGCGATTCATTCAGCGTGGCTACGGAGTCGTGGTTGCCGCCCAGCACCACCAGCTGGCAGCCGGTGCGTTGCAGCTCCACCACAAAGCGGTTGTACAGCTCGCGGGCGTAGCTGGGCGGAGAGCCGGTATCGAACAAATCGCCTGCGACGATCAGCGCATCCACCCGCTGCTGTTCCACCTGTTCTATCAGCCAACGTAAGAAGGCCTGATGCTCGGCGGCGCGGCTTTTGGTGAAAAAGTACTGGCCCAAATGCCAGTCGGAGGTATGGATCAGGCGCATAAAACTCCCAGGGCGACAACATAATGGCGACGATTATAAAGGGGGGGACCTCTCCTGTCGTGGCTCAATCAAGCAGGGGGCCGAATGATTTTTGTTTGCCGTCAGAAATAATCGCTATGCTTACTGCCATTAATGGGGCTTTTTTTTCATAAAAGTGTCACAAAACTGACGCATAATGGCGACCGCAATCAACTGAGATCGCTAACACATTGGCAGGATTGACGATGGCAAGACGCATACTGGTGGTGGAAGACGAAGCGCCGATCCGTGAGATGGTGTGCTTTGTGTTGGAACAGAATGGTTACCAACCGTTGGAAGCCGAGGATTATGACAGTGCCGTCACGCGCCTGTCTGAGCCGTTCCCTGATTTGGTGTTACTGGACTGGATGTTACCGGGAGGTTCCGGCATTCAGTTTATCAAGCATATGAAGCGCGAGGCGATGACCCGGGATATCCCGGTGATGATGCTGACCGCGCGCGGTGAAGAAGAAGATCGGGTACGTGGCCTGGAGGTTGGCGCGGATGATTACATCACCAAACCTTTCTCGCCCAAGGAACTGGTGGCACGTATCAAGGCGGTGATGCGCCGTATTTCACCGATGGCAGTAGAAGAAGTGATTGAAATGCAGGGGCTAAGCCTGGATCCTTCCTCGCACCGGGTGATGGCCAATGAGCAGGCGCTGGAGATGGGGCCGACCGAGTTCAAACTGCTGCACTTCTTTATGACTCATCCGGAGCGTGTTTATAGCCGCGAACAGTTGCTTAATCACGTCTGGGGCACTAACGTTTATGTGGAAGACCGCACCGTTGATGTGCATATCCGCCGGCTGCGTAAGGCGCTGGAGACCAGTGGTCATGACAAGATGGTTCAAACCGTTCGCGGCACCGGTTATCGGTTCTCAACGCGCTACTGATCGCACTGCGCTGGAGAGGTTACCGTGCTAGAACGTTTATCGTGGAAGAGGCTGGCGCTGGAGCTGGCCCTTTTTTGCCTGCCTGCCTTATTGCTGGGGCTGATTTTCGGTTATCTGCCCTGGCTGCTGTTGGTTTCGGTGCTGGCCGCGCTGGCCTGGAACTTCTATAACCAACTCAAACTTTCCCACTGGCTGTGGGTGGACCGCAGCATGACGCCGCCGCCGGGCCGCTGGAGCTGGGAACCGCTGTTCTATGGCCTGTACCAGATGCAGCAGCGTAACCGCCGCCGCCGCCGTGAGCTGGCGCTGTTGATCAAACGCTTTCGCAGCGGGGCCGAATCCTTACCGGATGCGGTGGTGATGACCACCGTTGAGGGCAATATCTTCTGGTGTAACGGCCTGGCACAGCATCTGCTGGGCTTTCGCTGGCCGGAAGATAATGGCCAACACATTCTCAACCTGCTGCGCTATCCGGAATTCAGCCATTATCTGCAACAGCAAGAATTTACCCGGCCGCTGACGTTACAACTGAATAACGAGCACTTTGTCGAATTCCGTATCATGCCCTATTCCGAAGGCCAATTGCTGATGGTGGCACGTGATGTGACCCAGATGCGTCAACTGGAGGGGGCCAGACGCAACTTCTTTGCCAACGTCAGTCATGAGCTACGTACGCCGCTAACGGTGCTGCAAGGCTATCTGGAGATGATGAGCGATGAAGAGCTGGATGGTTCGCTGCGTGGCAAAGCCTTGGGCACCATGCAAGAGCAGACCAGACGCATGGATGGCTTGGTAAAGCAGTTGCTCACGCTCTCCAGGATCGAGGCCGCGCCAAACGTGGATATGAACGAGAAGGTCGATATTCCGTTAATGCTGCGGGTATTGCAGCGTGAGGCGCAATCGCTCAGCGGCGGTAATCATCAGATCAATTTCCGGGTGAATGAAAATCTGCAGGTGTTCGGTAACGAGGATCAGCTGCGCAGCGCGGTTTCCAATCTGGTGTACAACGCCGTCAACCATACTCCGGCGGGCACCAATATCGAAGTGAGCTGGCAGCAGACGCCGCAGGGGGCTCAGTTCCAGGTCAGCGATAACGGGCCGGGCATTGGTGCCGAACATATCCCGCGCCTGACGGAGCGTTTCTATCGTGTCGATAAAGCACGTTCGCGCCAGACCGGCGGCAGTGGGCTCGGGTTGGCGATCGTGAAGCATGCGCTCAGCCATCATGATTCGCGGCTGGAGATCCTCAGTGAGCCAGGCATTGGCACCCGTTTTATCTTTACCTTGCCTAACCGGTTGATTGTTCCCGCGGCTTTAGCAGAGAATGCGGTGAAAAATTAACAGGTAGCCCGCCATGAATCGATTTACCCAAGCTTTGCTGCTTTGCCTACTGTTGTCGGTTGGCCGCGGGGCCGTGGCTGCTCCGGACGGCATGCTTTCCGGTAACCTGTCCAGCGTAGGTTCCGACACCCTGGCCAACCTGATGGCGCTGTGGGGGCAGGATTTCAGCCGACACTATCCCAACGTGAACCTGCAACTGCAGGCTGCCGGTTCCTCGACGGCACCCACGGCATTGGCGGCAGGAGCGGCGCAGCTTGGGCCAATGAGCCGGCCAATGAAAGCCGCGGAGGTATCAGCATTTGAGCATCGCTATGGCTATGCGCCGCTGGCGGTGCCGGTCGCGGTTGATGCGCTGGTGGTGCTGGTGCATCAGGACAATCCGCTACCTGGCTTGAATCTGCAACAGCTGGATCAAATCTTTTCCGCTACCCGCCGCTGCGGGGAAAACACGCCGATTAGCCGCTGGGGAGAGCTGGGGCTGCAGGGCGGCTGGCAGCAGCGTGCCTTGCAACGCTTTGGCCGCAACTCCGCCTCGGGTACCTATGGGTATTTCAAACTGCGTGCGTTATGCGGTGGTGATTTTATGGCGCGGGTGAATGAACTGCCGGGGTCGGCCTCGGTGGTGCAGGCGGTGGCCGGATCGTTAAACGGCATTGGCTATGCCAGCATCGGTTTTCGTGCCAGCGGGGTGCGGCTGTTGCCCCTGGCAGAAACGGGTGACCGTTATGTTGAACCTAGCGAAACCAACGTGCGTAACGGTAGCTATCCGCTGGCGCGCTACCTGTATATCTACATCAACAAAGCTCCCAACCAGCCGCTGGAACCCCTGACGGCGGCATTCCTCGACCGTGTACTGTCTGCGCAGGGGCAGGAGCTGGTAAATCACGACGGCTATCTGCCGCTGCCGCCGGCTACGCTGAGCAAAACCCGTACGCTATTGGGGCTGGATTAGTCCGGCCAACTTGAATTTAATTCAACTCCAATGAAAATTTCTCCATTGCCGGGTGACCGGTGACATGAAAGGATGCACTCAAGCAGTGTAGACGTCTGGATGTCCATTTGTAACCCAGCGTAATAATTCAACTTGTCAATGATTGGAACTGACGGCGGCTAGCCCTCAGTGCATCATCGGAGCAGAACATGTCCAAAGCCAGCCATGCCTTTCACGCCGACGTTGTCGGTAGCCTGTTGCGCCCTGCGGCGCTGAAAACGGCCCGTCAGCAGTTCCAGAATGGTGAGATCGACGCGGCTCAGCTGCGCGCAGTAGAAAACGAGCAAATCCGCCATATTGTCGGCAAACAGCAAGAGATCGGCTTACAGGTTGTGACCGATGGCGAGTTCCGTCGTGCCTGGTGGCACTTCGACTTCCTTGAGGGGCTTGATGGTGTAGAAGGCTACGACGTGGAGCAGGGCATTCAGTTTAACGGCGTGCAAACCAAGGCCCGCAGCATCAAGGTGACCGGCAAACTGGGCTTTAGCAACCATCCGATGCTGGAGGATTTCCGTTTCCTGAAAAGCGTAGCCGGTGACGCTGTGCCGAAGATGACCATCCCGAGCCCGAGCGTGCTGCATTTCCGCGGTGGCCGTAAGGCGATCGACCCGCGGGTGTACCCGGATCTGGATAGCTACTTTGACGATCTGGCACAAACCTACCGCGATGCGATCAAAGCCTTTTACGACGCTGGCTGCCGCTACCTGCAGCTTGACGATACCGTCTGGGCCTATCTGTGCTCCGACGATCAGAAGCGCCAGATCCGTGAGCGGGGTGAAGATCCTGAGCAATTGGCCCGTACCTACGCAGAGGTGTTGAATAAAGCCATCGCCGGGAAGCCGGAAGACTTGACCATTGGTCTACACGTTTGTCGTGGTAACTTCCGTTCCACCTGGATCTCGGAAGGCGGCTATGAGCCAGTGGCGGAAATCCTGTTTGGCCAGGTCAATATTGATGCCTTCTTCCTGGAATATGATAACGAACGATCTGGCGGTTTTGAGCCACTGCGTTTTATCAGGCCGGGCAAACAGCAGGTGGTGCTAGGGTTGATCACCACCAAGACCGGTGAGCTGGAAGATCCGGCGGTGGTGCAACAACGCATCAAGGAAGCAACGCAGTTCGTCGATATCAAACAGCTATGCCTGAGCACGCAGTGTGGCTTTGCCTCTACCGAAGAGGGCAACAGCCTGAGTGAGCTGCAGCAGTGGGATAAGCTGCGTAGTGTGGTCAATATCGCAGCGTCGGTCTGGTAAGTGCCAGTAAAATGAGCACATGACACGCGTTTAGCATCTGGTTATTGGTGTTTTCACGCACTATGTAACCATTTGTTTCACATTTCGTGAGTGATGTGCTCAAAAATAATACAAATCATGTAGTGCATATTTATTGATAACCCCTATGTTCGACTGGATGAGCAATATTATCTGGACGATCACTCTGCTTTCTGTCCTGCGTGTTGCCTTTTGGCACTATAAACGTTTAACTATCCCCCTATTGCCGGACTAAACCTCCATTTTCCTCTGCATTCCGTGGTGATTGCGACCTGGAATTCAGCAGGGGAAAAAACGTCTAAAAATCTGCTCGTCATCATGAGTATTCGCCTTTATCAAGGTCAGACGCCGCTATTGCGCGCTGTCTGTTGCCCATGAGTATTACGATGAGAGAGCAGGCCGGCAACCGAACCGAAGTGGGGCACTTTTGCCACCATGCTTATCGGCAATTTTTTATTTCAACAGGCAGCACAACAGATTATGAGTCATCGTTTAGCGTCAAAAGATATTCTGGCTTTGGGTTTTATGACCTTTGCCTTATTCGTCGGAGCCGGGAACATCATCTTCCCGCCGATGGTGGGTTTGCAGTCTGGCGAACACGTCTGGACTGCGGCAATTGGTTTCCTGATCACCGCCGTCGGTCTACCGGTTCTCACCGTGATTGCCTTGGCTCGCGTTGGCGGCGGCGTTGATGCATTAAGCTCACCGATTGGCCGTAGCGCTGGCCTGCTGCTGGCAACGGTGTGCTATCTGGCCGTTGGCCCGCTGTTTGCCACCCCGCGCACCGCTACCGTTTCCTTTGAAGTGGGTATTGCGCCGTTGACCGGTGACGGTGCCATGCCGCTGTTTATCTACAGCCTGGTCTATTTCGCACTGGTGATTGGCATCTCGCTCTATCCGGGCCGCTTGCTTGACACCGTGGGCCATATTCTGGCTCCGCTGAAGATTGTGGCGTTGGCCGTGCTGGGTATTGCCGCAGTGTTGTGGCCTGCTGGGACACCGATCCCGGCGGTAGATGCCTACCAAACCGTGCCGTTCTCTTCCGGTTTTGTTAACGGCTATCTGACGATGGATACGCTGGGCGCCATGGTGTTCGGTATCGTTATCGTTAACGCCGCACGTTCTCGTGGGGTGAAGGACGCTGGTCTGCTGACCCGTTATACCATCCTGGCCGGTCTGATCGCCGGTGTGGGCCTGACGCTGGTCTACCTGAGCCTGTTCAAGCTGGGCTCCGGCAGCGGCGTGCTGACGCCAGATGCCACCAATGGCGCGGTAGTGCTGCATGCCTACGTGCAAAATACCTTCGGCGGCCTGGGCAGCTTCTTCCTGGCGGCGCTGATCTTCATCGCCTGTATGGTGACCGCGGTGGGCCTGACCTGTGCCTGTGCGGAGTTCTTCGAGCAATACCTGCCGTTCTCATACAAAACGCTGGTATTCATTCTCGGCCTGTTCTCGATGGTGGTTTCCAACCTCGGCCTGAGCCACCTGATCCAGATTTCGATCCCGGTGCTGACTGCGATCTATCCACCTTGCATCGTGCTGGTGCTGCTGAGTTTCACCCTGCGTTGGTGGAACAGTGCATCACGTATTGTTGCGCCGGTGATGTTAGTCAGCCTGTTGTTTGGTATCCTTGATGCGGTGAAAGCGTCCAACTTCCAGCATTTGATGCCAGAATGGACCAATCACCTGCCGCTGGCGGCGCAGGGGCTGGCATGGTTGCCACCTTCGCTGCTGATGCTGGTACTGGTCGCGATTTATGATCGGGTTTTTGCACGCAGCCAAGTGACTGCTCACCCTTAAACCTACGGTCTGAATTTTAGGCCACGGACTTGTCCGTGGCTTTTTTACGTTTAAATAAAGACGGGTCATTTTCATGCAACAACAGTCACCCACCGCAGCTCCAGCCAATAAGCTCAAGCGTGGCCTCAGCACGCGCCACATTCGTTTTATGGCCCTGGGCTCGGCCATTGGTACCGGTCTGTTTTACGGCTCCGCAGAGGCCATCAGAATGGCTGGCCCCAGCGTCCTGCTGGCTTACCTGATCGGCGGTATCATTGCCTTTATTATCATGCGCGCACTGGGCGAAATGTCGGTGAATAACCCGCAGGCCAGCTCGTTCTCGCGCTATGCCCAGGATTATCTCGGCCCGATGGCGGGTTACATTACCGGTTGGACCTATTGCTTTGAGATCCTGATCGTTGCCATTGCCGACGTGACGGCTTTCGGCATCTACATGGGTGTCTGGTTCCCGGAAGTGCCGCATTGGATCTGGGTGTTGAGCGTGGTGCTGATTATCGGTGCCATCAACCTGATGAGCGTGAAGGTGTTCGGTGAACTGGAGTTCTGGTTCTCATTCTTCAAGGTGGCGACCATTATCATCATGATCGTCGCCGGTATCGGTATCATCGTCTGGGGCATCGGCAACGGGGGGCAACCGACCGGGATACACAACCTGTGGGTCAATGGCGGCTTCTTCAGTAACGGCTTTATTGGCATGATCCTGTCGCTACAGCTGGTGATGTTTGCCTACGGTGGGATTGAAATTATCGGGATTACCGCCGGTGAAGCCAAAGATCCTAAAGTGTCGATCCCCAAGGCCATCAACTCGGTACCTTGGCGTATCCTGGTGTTCTACGTCGGGACGCTGTTCGTCATCATGTCCATCTATCCGTGGAACCAGGTGGGGACCAACGGTAGCCCGTTTGTGCTGACCTTCCAGCATATGGGGATCACCATTGCGGCAGGTATTCTTAACTTCGTGGTGATCACCGCCTCACTGTCGGCGATTAACAGCGACGTGTTCGGCGTTGGCCGTATGATGCATGGCCTGGCAGAGCAGGGGCATGCCCCGCAGGTATTCAGCAAAATCTCCAAACGCGGTATTCCATGGGTGACGGTGGTAGTGATGATGGCGGCCATGCTGATCGCCGTGTATCTCAACTACATCATGCCGGAAAGCGTGTTCCTGGTGATTGCCTCACTGGCGACCTTTGCCACCGTGTGGGTGTGGATCATGATCCTGTTCTCGCAGATCGCTTTCCGCCGCAGCTTGAGCAAGGATCAGGTCAGCAAGCTGGCGTTCCCACTGCGCGGTGGGGTATTCACCTCGGTGGTTGCCATCATCTTCCTGGTGTTTATCATCGGCCTGATCGGTTACTTCCCAACGACGCGTATTTCCCTGTATGCCGGGCTGGTGTGGGTCGCGGTGCTGCTGCTGGGCTACTACATCAAGGTGAACCGCCAGAAAAAGCGAGCCGTATTGACACAGTAAGATTGCCCCTCACCCCAACCCTCTCCCACAGGGAGAGGGAGCTGCCCGGAGCACTTGGATGGTTCGTGCTGCTTCGGAAACTGGGGAGTAAAGGCATTACGCAGAAAAATCAGCGAGTCTTCTCATCCAAGGTGCATCACCGTATTTTCAGGCCCACTCGATCGGTCCCCTCTCCCTGTGGGCTGAGGTATCCCCACTAATTTTTTCTTAGTGGTTTCAGAGAATTAGAGCGAGTGTTTTACGATCAATCTGTTCCATTTTGTTCGTAAATTGGCAGTGAGAGAATGATGAACCACTTCTTCTCGTCTGCTTGAGGCTATTTTTCAGTCCGTTTATGGGTAAAAAATAGCCTATTTCTCGTCTCAATTTTTATGGGGATTCCTCAGCCCACAGAGAGGGAGCTGTCCTGAGCGCGTAGTCAGCCCGTGCAGTTTCGGAAATCAGAGGGGGAAGAACAAGAAAGGCAAGGTATTACGCAAAGCATTCAACGCACTCGATCGGTCCCCTCTCCCTGTGGGAGAGGGTTAGGGTGAGGGGCGTAATATTGAAGCCAACGCTCCTCCCTACCGTATTAGTGTGTTTTCCTCTTCCGTATCGCCATCACCGGCGGCTCTGGCCTCCATCACCAGATTGCTTTCGCATAACCGTTCTTCCTTCCCTTCTCCAGAGCAACGCGCCAGCACTTCACGAATATCCATCATATTGCTGCTCAAGGCGCTGAGCGCCGGTTGCAATGTGCGGTTCATCTGGCTTTCATCCAGCGTGGCGCTGTGTAGGTAGCCAGCAAACATCAGCGTAGCCAACAGGGTGATCAGACGGTGTTTTGACGATATTAACAAGATGCCTGCTCCGAACGGTAAAATGGCGTGTGAGTATTAATAGCCATTCGGCGGCAGAAAGAAAGTCAGAGGAGATATCTGTTGGCAATCGGTTGAAGATAATTACCAACAGAAATAATTTCGTCAGGTTACGTTAGGGATTGTTTGGCGCGGGCTGCAGGTTTGCCAGCATGCTGCGCATGTCGTTGCTGCTTGGCGTCTGATGGATGCGCAGATCGAATTCGCCGATCACCGCCAGCAGATGATCGAAGATATCCGATTGAATTCCTTCGTACTCTGCCCACACAGTGGTGTTGGTAAAGGCGTAAATTTCCAGCGGTAACCCTTCCGGCGTTGGGGCCAATTGGCGCACCATCAGCGTCATATTCTGGTGGATCCCCGGGTGCGAACGTAAATAAGCCACCAGATAGGCGCGCAAAGTACCAACGTTAGTCAGGCGGCGGCCGTTGAGCGGCGAACTGAGATCCACCTCGCTCTGCTGGTTGTACTTACCCAGCTCCTGGGTTTTATCGTTCAGATAGCGTTGCAACAGGGGGTTGCGGTTGAGGCGTTCCTGTTCCTCTGACGTCAGGAAGTGGACGCTGGTGGTGTCGATATTGATGCTGCGCTTGATGCGGCGGCCACCGGATTCAGACATTGAACGCCAGTTCTTGAACGAATCAGAGATCAGTGCGTAGGTGGGAATGGTGGTGACGGTATTGTCCCAGTTTCTGACCTTGACCGTGGTCAGGCCGATGTCGGTCACCGCGCCATCGGCACCGTATTTAGGCATCTCCAGCCAATCGCCGATTTTCAGCATATCGTTGGCGGAAAGCTGGATCCCGGCGACCAGGCCGAGAATGGGATCTTTAAACACCAACATCAGTACGGCCGTCATGGCACCCAAACCGCTGAGTAACAGCAGCGGTGAGCGGCCCATCAGCAGTGAGATGATCATGATGCCAATAAAGATGGCGGCGACCAGTTTCACGCCCTGGAAGATGCCACGCAGCGGGAGCTGATTGGCAAGCGGGCTTTGGCGCATCAGAGTCAACAGCGTGTCGAGCAGTGAGAACAACGTCAGCAGGGAGAATAACAGGATCCACACCTGCGCCGCAGTAACGATAATTGTCTGAGTCTGGCTGTCATTATGCAGCCACAGTACCGCCTGCACGTTGATGATCACCCCTTGCAGCAGCAGGGCGGCACGCTGGAAGAGCTTATGCTGGGTGATGGCTTGCTGCCAGAGATGCTGTGAATGCTGGCCACGGCGCTGGATAGCGGTCAGCACCACGCGGTGCAGTACCAGATGGATCACCACGGAAATCAGTGCAATCAGCCCAAGCACCATTGCCAGTGACATCATGTCGGTGAATTCCAGCCCAATGCTTTCCAGCCATTGCCTTATTTGTTGCTGCATGCTCGCTCCCTCCAAAGTACTTAAAAAACATCCAATAAATCTAAAACCCGTTAGCCTAAAGGTTATCGGGCATGATATGTGTCTGTTTACCCACTTTTACATTGTAAATCAGCATCTCCACCCCTCGGCTCATCCCCGAGTTTATCACTCAAAGATGAGGGAGAACGGTGCTCAACGTGGCATGGTGCGTGGCATTGCATTCGTCGTCGATTGGGTTTGCTACATTAGGAGAAAATTCATGCTAAATGCCTGGCATCAGCCGGTTCCACCCTTCGTGGTGAATAAGGGGCAGCGTCTGGAGATCGCTTTGTGGTTACAAAGTGATGAGATGCCTGAACAGGTCTTTCTACGCGTCGAGCCGGACAATGAAGAGTGGCTGTTGATCATGAAGCCTAAGGCGGTAGACGGGCTCTGGCGCTACCAGGCCAGCCTGACGCTGCACGAAGGGGAGCCGGTACGGCGCTACTGTTTTAAACTGCTATGGGCCGATCGTCAGCAGTGGTTTGGCCCGCAGGGCTGGTCGCTGACCCCGCCGGGGCAACTGGCTCAGTTTGCCGTGGATGAGCCGGATAGCAGCCCAGGTTGGGTGGCCGATCAGGTGTTTTATCAGATTTTCCCCGATCGCTTTGCCAGCAGCGGTGGGGAGCATGGCATCCAGAATGGCAGTTATCACCATCATGCCGCCGGAAGTGACGTGATACGTCGTGACTGGCAACACCCGTTGGCAGATGAGCATGCTGCCTCGACCTTTTACGGTGGCGATCTGGACGGCATCAGCGAGAAGCTGCCCTACTTGCAGCGGCTTGGCGTCACCGCCCTGTATCTGAACCCGATATTCACCTCACCCAGCGTCCATAAGTACGATACCGAAGATTACTATCAGGTCGATCCCTACTTCGGCGGTAATGATGCCTTGCTGCGTTTGCGAGTAAGCACTCACAAGGTGGGAATGAAACTGGTGCTGGACGGCGTATTTAACCACACCGGAGATTCCCATCCGTGGTTCGATCGTTATCAACAGTCAGAGGGTGGTGCATGCCATCATCCCGATTCGCCTTATCGCGGCTGGTTCAACTTCTACCCGGACGGTAACGTGCTGAGCTGGAAGGGCAATACCAATCTGCCCAAGCTCAACTTTGCCGAACCGCAGGTGGTCGATACTATTTATCGGGCGGACAACAGCGTGGTACGCCATTGGTTACGCCCACCGTACAGCATCGACGGCTGGCGCTTGGACGTGGTGCATATGCTGGGGGAAAACGGCGGTGCGGCGGGGAACCTCTATCACCTGGCCGGAATGTATCAGGCAATCAAGCAAGAGAACCCAGATGCCTATGTGCTGGGCGAACATTTTGGCGACGCGCGCCGCTGGCTGCATGCCGGAGTTGAAGACGCTGCCATGAACTATATGGGCTTTGCCTTGCCGGTTAGGGCGTTTCTGGCCGGTGTCGACGTGGCTTATCATCCGGTACTGCTGGATGCGGCAGACTGTGCGCAGTGGATGGACGGTTACCGGGCCGGATTGCCCCATAACCGCCAACTGATCCAGTTCAATCAGTTGGATAGCCACGACACGGCGCGTTTCTTGACCTTGCTGGATAACAATCCGCGCCGGATGCAGATGGCGGCGGTGTGGCTGCTGGCGTGGATTGGCGTGCCTTGCCTGTATTACGGTGATGAAATTGGTCTGGATGGCGGCAACGATCCCTTCTGCCGCAAGACGTTCCCTTGGGATGAAAGCCAATGGGATCGGCCGCTGTTGGCCTTGTTCAGCCGCCTGACGGCACTGCGTAAGCAGAGCAAGGCGTTACGCCGTGGCGGCTGCCAGGTGCTGTATGCGCAGGGGGAGACGCTGGTGTTTGTGCGTACTTACCAGCGGGAGCAGGTGCTGGTGGCGTTGCAGCGTAGTGATAGCGGAGACGTCGAACTGCCTTATAGCCCGCTGTTGCGAGAGGGGAAATGGCAGCTTGTGGAAGGGGAAGGCGAACTTGTTGCACAGGAAGGTGGCCTGCGGTTGCAGCTAGCGGCCGAGTCGGCCAGCGTGTGGCGGCTACGTAGCTAAAGTTGGCTAAAGGTTTACCCGCCAACTGGCGGGTAAGCCAGATCCCTCAGTACCCCACTGCAGATCCTGCCGGGCGGCGTACGTCGTTGGCTCCGTACAGGTAGCCCTCACGTACGCGTCCAGAAACGGCAGAGTCGTTACCCGAGTTGGCCGGGCTGACACCCGCTGCACCCGGTAATCCCACCAGAATCAGCTCCGCAGCGCCCCAAGGGGTTTGCTCAACCATCTTGTAGCCCATCTCTTTGAGGATTTTCAGCGTATCGGCAGAGACACCGCGCTGCTCGTAATAGACCTCATCCGGCAACCATTGATGATGGATCCTTGGAGCATCCACCGCTTCCTGCGGCGCCATGCCATGATCGATCACGTTCAGCGCGGTCTGCAGCGTGATGGTAATGATGCGTGAACCACCTGGCGAGCCGAGCACCATAAATATTTTGTTGTCTTTGGTCACCAGCGTAGGGCTCATGGAGGATAGTGGGCGCTTACCGGGGGCGATGGCGTTGGCTGTGCCCTGCACTAAACCATAAAGGTTTTTCTCGCCAACCTTGACGGTAAAGTCATCCATCTCATCGTTGAGGAAGAAGCCGGTACCCGGTGCGATCACCACGGCACCAAAACGGCCGTTGACGGTATAGGTGGTCGACACCGCATTCCCTTCATGATCGACAATCGAATAGTGGGTGGTTTCCGGCTTTTCGTGCGGCTCCATCCCCGGTTGTACATTGACAGAAGGCGTAGCCTGATTGGTGACGATTTTCTTGCGGATCTCATCGGCGTAGCTTTTGCTCACCAGCCTATCGATCGGATTCTTGATAAACTCTGGGTCGCCGAGATAGGTATTGCGGTCCATATAGGCATGGCGCATCGCCTCGGTCATGGTATGGATCGTCGCAGCCGAGTTAAAGCCCATGCTTTTCAGATCGTAACCCTCAACGATATTGAGGATCTCGCACAATGTTACGCCACCGGAGCTAGGTGGTGGTGCAGAGACGAATTTATAACCGCGATAGCTACAGGTGATCGGCGTAGCCTCGGTCACTTGGTAGTTGGCGAAGTCGGCGGCGGTGAGGATGCCTCCCCCCTGTTTGGCGGCGGCTTCAACCGCCTGCGGGATTTTGCCCTGATAGAATGCGGAGGGGCCTTGTTTGGCGATGGCTTCCAGCGTGTTAGCCAAGTCGGTTTGCACCAGGCGATCGCCCGGTTGCAGCGCAGAACCGTCTTTACGCAGGAAGATTTTGGCCGACTCCGGGTCTTGCTTGAAGCGTGCGACGGTAGTGTCGAGAATATCGGTATCGGCCCGCGTCAGGATAAATCCCTCACGGGCCAGCCTGATGGCCGGTTCCATCACCTGTTCGCGGCTCAGCTTGCCGTACTTTTTACGTGCGGTCTCCATCCCCAGCACCGTTCCCGGCACGCCAGCGGCCAGATAACCGTACAGGCTGGCGTCTTTTTTCACCTTGCCTTGCGCATCCAGATACATATCGGCACTGGCCGCCGCCGGAGCGGTTTCACGGAAGTTGATAAAGGTATCGGTGCCATCGGCCAGGTGCAGGGTCATGAAACCGCCGCCGCCGATATTGCCACAGCAGGGGTTAACCACCGCCTGGGCATAGCCGACCGCGACCGCCGCATCCACCGCGTTGCCCCCCATCTTGAGAATATCTACGCCGACCTGTGAGGCCAGATGCTGCGAGGTGACCACCATGCCATTTTGCGCTTCCACCGCCGGGGTTGATGCGGCATACAGTTGGCTGCTGACCAGCAAGGCTGCCAAGGTCAGCGGTTGACTCCATTTTTGTAAAAACATAACGACTCCTGTGTTGATCCCTGTTTTATTATTTGTCCCGCAGGTGCTGCAAAGCGCAGGCCAACCTATGAAGAGTAGTTACGAATAGGCAATGCGGCGGTCGACAGAGTGAAAAATGTGAAGCGAAACAGGGGAATATTGCACTGGAGGGGGGCGGTTGCACCGATTTTGGGCATAAAAAAAAACCGGCCAGCAGGGCTGACCGGTTCTGACACTTACAGGCTGAAATTACAGCTTGGAAGCGTTCTCAGACAGGTATTTAGCTACGCCGTCTGGAGATGCGCCCATACCTGCTTTGCCTTTTTCCCACTGAGCTGGGCACACTTCGCCGTGCTCTTCGTGGAATTGCAGCGCGTCAACGGTACGGATCATTTCGTCGATGTTACGGCCGATTGGCAGGTCGTTCACGATCTGGGAACGAACAACGCCGTTCTTGTCGATCAGGAAAGAACCACGCAGGGCAACGCCCGCTTCTGGGTGTTCGATGCCGTAAGCTTTCTGAATTTCGCGCTTAACGTCAGCAACCATTGCGTATTTCACTTCACCGATGCCGCCTTTGTCGACAGGGGTTTTACGCCATGCGTTATGGACGAATTCTGAGTCGAAGGAAACGCCTACAACTTCAACGCCGCGCTTCTGGAACTCTTCATAGCGGTGATCGAAAGCGATCAGCTCAGAAGGACATACGAAGGTGAAGTCCATCGGCCAGAAGAACAGTACGGCTGGTTTGCCGTTCAGGTGCTTCTTCAGGTTGAAGTTTTCTACGATTTCGCCATTGCCTAAAACGGCTGCAGCGGTGAAGTCAGGGGCTTGACGAGTTACCAGGACCATAATTACTCCTGTAATAGTAGTTCAATGGGTTGATGTAAAAGCAGGGGCCAGTATAAGGGCCACCACTCGGTGAGGGAAGGGTGAAAGACCAATCAATGAGATAGCTTCCACCTATCAAACCGAGAGAATAAATTCAGCAGTCTTTCAAAATAACCTTTTCGTACAAAAGGGCAAGGACAAAAAGCCACATTCCGTTAACTGAATGAGTAATAGGGTTTTTTATCCGGCGATCACAATGACTTGTTTCTGGCCTGTTCCATCATACGAGGATAAAACTGCCAGAACTGTGTTTCAAGCTGATGATACTGGCGTTCCACGTCGGCAAAGGAGCCAGCCAATGCGGCCAGCCGTGGGCGGCGGCTAGCCATGCCTGCCAATACATCGCTGATAAACGGCAGCTCGGCGTAACGTTCCAGCCAGCGTTCGGGCCAAAGATAGCTGTTCAGGTTCTGGAAACGCTGCGGCGTTTGCGGCAGGTGCGGCACAATCACGCTGCGAGCTTGCTGGGTGAAGGTATGCAAGCTGCAGGTTGGCTCAAGCTGTTGCCAGTGGCGAGCCAGAAAGTGATCCCAGACCACGTCGAGCGTAATGGGGGCGACACGGCGGAATTGCGGGCTGAAATAGTCGCGGCAGGCTTTGACTTCCGGCTGGATATCGGTCAAAACATCGATGCGCCGATGCATCATGATGCCAGCCACAACCGCCGGATCGTAATCACCTGCGGGGTTGCCGCGCACGAAATCGGCGAGCAGGTTGCCCAGCAGCGAGCTTTCCGCAAGCTGGGCCAAATGGAGATGAGCGAGAAAATTCATCTGCCAACTATAACCCAAGTCATGCAATTCCTCCTTATTCCTTGCTGCTTGTCGCCCGCGGCTTTAGACTGTACCGCCTGTTTTTTCCCAATTAGCTAGCTGAAGAAGTGAATACCCATGCGCGTCGCCGATTTTTCTTTTGAGCTCCCCGAGTCTTTGATTGCCCGCTATCCACAGCCTGAGCGCAGCGGTTGCCGTTTGCTGCAGCTGGACGGGCCAAGCGGAGGCCTGACGCACGGCGTGTTCACCGATCTGCTGGATAACCTGGAAGCGGGCGATCTGCTGGTGTTCAACAATACCCGCGTGATCCCTGCGCGCCTGTTTGGCCGCAAGGTCAGCGGCGGCAAGATAGAAGTGCTGGTCGAGCGGGTGTTGGACGATCATCGGGTGCTGGCCCATGTGCGTGCCTCTAAATCCCCCAAGCCGGGTACCGAACTGCTGCTGGGCGATGACGAAAGCATTGCCGCCACCATGGTCGCGCGCCATGACACGCTGTTTGAACTGCGCTTTAACGACGATCGTGACGTGTTCACCATCCTCAACGCGGTGGGCCATATGCCACTGCCGCCGTATATCGATCGCCCGGATGAAGACGCCGACCGCGAACTGTATCAGACCGTCTACAGCGAAAAGCCAGGTGCCGTAGCGGCCCCGACTGCTGGCCTGCATTTTGATGAGCCGCTGTTGGCTGCGCTGCGCGCCAAGGGCATTGAGATGGCGTTTGTCACCTTGCACGTTGGCGCTGGCACCTTCCAGCCGGTGCGGGTAGAAACCATTGAAGAGCATGTAATGCATGCGGAATACGCCGAAGTGCCGCAGGACGTGGTGGATGCGGTATTAGCCTGTAAGGCGCGGGGCAAAAGGGTGGTTGCCGTGGGCACCACTTCGGTACGTTCGCTGGAAAGCGCGGCCAATGCCTGCCAGGATGCGCTGATTGCGCCATTCTTCGGCGACACCAGCATCTTTATCTATCCGGGATATCACTATCAGGTGATCGATGCGCTGGTGACCAACTTCCACCTGCCGGAATCCACCCTGATCATGCTGGTCTCGGCGTTTGCTGGCTATAAAAACACCATGAACGCCTATCATCAGGCGGTGGCCGAGCAGTACCGTTTCTTCAGCTACGGCGACGCGATGTTTATCAGCCGTAATCCACTGGCGGAAAGCGAATCCGTCGGGGAATAAATTCCCGGGCTACGCATAATGCGTGGCCCTGTTTTAATCACGTCAGACTGTATCTCTGACGCTGGAGGTTTTGTGAAGTACGAATTACAGACAACCGATGGCCGTGCTCGTCGCGGCCGCCTGGTCTTTGAGCGTGGCGTAGTGGAAACCCCGGCCTTTATGCCGGTGGGTACCTATGGCACGGTCAAAGGTATGACGCCGGAAGAAGTGAAAGACACCGGTGCGCAGATCCTGTTGGGTAACACCTTCCACCTGTGGCTGCGCCCAGGGCAGGAGATCATGAAGCTGCACGGCGATCTGCATGACTTTATGCAGTGGCACGGGCCGATCCTGACCGACTCCGGCGGTTTCCAGGTGTTCAGCCTGGGGGCGATGCGCAAGATTAAAGAGGAAGGCGTTTATTTCCGTAACCCAATCAACGGCGATAAGGTGTTCCTCAGCCCGGAAAAATCGATGGAGATCCAGTACGACCTGGGGTCTGACATCGTGATGATTTTCGACGAATGCACGCCTTACCCGGCGGATTGGGACTATGCCAAGCGTTCGATGGAAATGTCTCTGCGTTGGGCGCAGCGCAGCCGCCAGCGTTTTGATGAACTGAATAACAACAATGCGTTATTCGGTATTATCCAGGGCGGTGTTTACGAAGATTTACGTGATGTATCAGTAAAAGGGCTGGTGGAGATCGGCTTTGATGGTTACGCTGTGGGCGGTTTGGCGGTAGGTGAGCCAAAAGAGGATATGCATCGCATTCTTGAACACGTTTGCCCACAAATTCCAGAAGATAAGCCACGCTATCTGATGGGGGTTGGCAAGCCGGAAGATCTGGTTGAAGGCGTGCGTCGCGGCATCGACATGTTCGACTGCGTGATGCCAACGCGTAATGCCCGTAACGGCCATTTGTTCGTGACGGACGGTGTGGTAAAAATCCGTAATGCCAAGCACAAGGATGATACCTCCACGCTGGACAGTGAGTGTGACTGCTATACTTGTCGCCACTATAGTCGTGCCTATTTGCATCATCTCGATCGCTGCAACGAAATTCTCGGTGCCCGATTGAACACCATCCATAACTTGCGCTATTACCAACGTTTGATGGCGGGTTTACGCCAGGCCATTGAAGAGGGTAAATTAGAGCTGTTTGTGGCGGATTTTTATGGTCGGATCGGTAAACCGATACCACCTTTAAACGCTTGAATTAATAATTGAAAATTTAATGAGGGAATTTTAATGAGCTTTTTCATTTCCGATGCAGTGGCAGCAGCAGGGGCTCCATCTCAGGGTAGCCCGTACTCTCTGATCATTATGCTGGTGGTGTTTGGTCTGATTTTCTATTTCATGATCCTGCGCCCACAGCAGAAACGTGCTAAAGAGCACAAAAAACTGATGGACTCCATCGGCAAGGGTGATGAAGTGTTGACCACCGGTGGCCTGATTGGCCGTGTCACTAAAGTGGCAGATACCGGTATCATTGCCATCGCGCTGAATGACACCACGGAAGTGATGATCAAGCGTGACTTCGTGGCGGCCGTTCTGCCGAAAGGTACTATGAAGGCCCTGTAATTTTGTTTTCCCTAAGGGAACTGCCGTGCTAAACCGTTATCCTCTGTGGAAGTATCTGATGCTGATCGTGGTGATCCTCGTCGGACTGCTATATGCGCTTCCCAACATTTACGGAGAGGATCCGGCCGTACAGATCACTGGCGCGCGCGGAGTCGCCGCCAGTGAAACTACGCTGGACCAAGTCCGTACTGTATTAGAAAAAGACAATATTGCGAGCAAGTCGATTGCGCTGGAAAACGGTGCCATCCTGGCTCGCTTTAAAGATCCTGACGTTCAGCTGCGCGCCCGTGAAGCCTTGATGGCGGAACTGGGTGACAAATATGTCGTCGCATTGAACCTTGCCCCGGCAACGCCTGCCTGGCTGGCGATGCTCAACGCAGAGCCGATGAAGCTGGGTCTGGATTTACGTGGTGGCGTGCACTTCCTGATGGAAGTCGACATGGACACCGCGCTGAGCAAGTTGCAAGAACAAACAATGGATACCCTGCGCAGCGAACTGCGTGAAAAGGGCATTCCTTACGCTGCGATCCGCAAGTTGGACAACAACGGCGTGGAAGTTCGCTTCCGTGACAACGCCGCTCGCGACCAGGCCATCAGCTACATGACGCCACGTCAGCGCGATCTGGTGCTTTCTGCCAACGGCAGCAACACCCTGAAAGCAACGATGACCGACGCTCGCCTGAGCGAAGCACGTGAGTATGCGGTGCAGCAGAACATCACCATCCTGCGTAATCGTGTCAACCAGCTCGGCGTTGCCGAACCGTTGGTACAGCGCCAGGGTGCCGATCGTATCGTTGTTGAATTGCCGGGTATTCAGGATACGGCGCGCGCCAAAGAAATTTTGGGTGCGACCGCTACGCTGGAATTCCGTCTGGTAAACACCAACGCGGATGCGACCGCTGCGGCCAATGGCCGTGTGCCGGGTGACTCCGAGGTGAAATACACCCGTGAAGGCCAACCGGTTGTGCTGTACAAGCGCGTCATCCTGACCGGTGACCACATTACAGACTCCACCTCCAGCACCGATGAGTACAACCAGCCACAGGTAAATATCTCGCTGGACAGCGCTGGTGGTACTGCCATGTCCAACTTCACCAAAGACAGCATTGGCAAGCCAATGGCAACGCTGTTCGTGGAGTATAAAGACAGCGGCAAGAAAGATGCCAACGGCCGTTCCGTGCTGGTGAAGCAGGAAGAAGTGATCAACGTGGCGAACATTCAGTCACGTCTGGGTAACAGCTTCCGTATCACCGGTATCAGCAACCCGAACGAAGCACGTCAGCTTTCGCTGCTGCTGCGTGCCGGTGCGTTGATTGCGCCTATCCAGATCGTGGAAGAGCGGACCATTGGTCCAACCTTGGGGCAACAGAACATCACCCAGGGCCTGGAAGCTTGCCTGTGGGGCCTGGTGGCTTCGATCGTCTTTATGGTGGTGTGGTACCGCAAGTTTGGCCTGATCGCCTCTACCGCGTTGATGGCTAACCTGGTGCTGATCGTTGGCGTGATGTCTCTGCTACCAGGGGCGACGCTAACCATGCCGGGGATTGCCGGGATCGTGCTGACGCTGGCGGTGGCGGTTGATGCCAACGTACTGATAAACGAACGTATCAAGGAAGAGCTGAAGAATGGACGATCCATTCAGCAGGCGATCCATGAGGGCTATAAAGGCGCGTTCTCCAGTATCGTTGATGCCAACGTCACGACGTTGATCACCGCGATCATCCTGTACGCAGTCGGTACCGGTTCGATCAAGGGCTTTGCAATTACCACCGCAATCGGTGTGGCGACGTCCATGTTCACCGCGATTGTCGGTACCCGTGCCATCGTCAACCTGCTTTACGGCGGCAAGCGCATTAACAAGCTGTCTATCTGAGGAGTGCGTTGTGGCACAGGATTATACTGTTGAACAACTCAACTACGGCCGTAAAGTCTATGACTTTATGCGCTGGGATTACGTGGCCTTCGGCATCTCTTTGGTGCTGTTGGTAGCGTCGATCGCCACCATGTCCGTGCGTGGGTTTAACTGGGGTCTGGATTTCACCGGTGGTACGGTGATTGAAATTACTCTGGAACAACCCGCGAATCTGGACCTGATGCGCGATACGTTGGAAAAAGCCGGGTTCCAGGACCCGATTATCCAGAACTTTGGCAGCAGCCGTGACGTGATGGTGCGTATGCCACCGGCGGTCGGTACTGCAGGCCAGGAACTGGGTAACAAAGTTATTGGCGTGATCAACGAATCAGTCGATAAGAATGCGTCCGTCAAGCGTATTGAATTCGTTGGCCCGAGCGTAGGGGCAGAACTGGCACAAACCGGCGGCATGGCGCTGCTGGTGGCGTTGATCTGTATCCTGATTTACGTGGGCTTTCGTTTTGAATGGCGTTTGGCCGCGGGGGCCGTTATCGCCCTGGCGCACGACGTGGTCATCACCATGGGCGTGCTGTCGCTGTTCCATATCGAGATTGACCTGACCATCGTGGCATCCTTGATGTCGGTGATCGGTTACTCGCTGAACGACAGTATCGTGGTATCTGACCGTATTCGTGAGAATTTCCGCAAGATCCGTCGCGGTACGCCTTATGAAATCATGAACGTCTCGCTGACGCAGACGCTGAGCCGTACCATCATGACCTCCGCCACTACGCTGATGGTGGTTCTGATGCTGTACATCTTCGGCGGCGCGATGCTACAGGGCTTCTCCCTGACCATGCTGATCGGTGTGTCTATCGGTACCGTATCCTCTATCTACGTCGCCTCTGCGCTGGCGTTGAAACTGGGTATGAAACGCGAACACATGCTGCAGCAGAAAGTGGAGAAAGAGGGCGCCGATCAGCCTTCGATCCTGCCGTGATTGCCCGGTGTGCGGCTGAATAAGCCACGCACCGTCTGAGCCAGATGCCGGTCAGTTTACGCTGACCGGCATTTTTTTTGCTCCTGCGCTGCCAGCAGGTTCAGCGAACTCACCAATTCCGCCAGGCTGGTGGCCTGCATCTTCTCCATCACTTTAGAGCGGTGTACCTCTACGGTGCGTACGGCGACGAAGTAACGATCGGCGATGGCCTTGTTGGTCATACCGGCGGCAACGGCGCTGGCGATATCACGCTCGCGCGAGGTCAGCGTACTGAAACGTTGCTGCAACTGGTAGCGCTCCACCTGACGTTGAGAATGAGCTATCCCCCGTTCCAACGCGGCGATCAGCGGTGCGGTAGCAATCGGTTTTTGCAGGAAATCCAACGCTCCCAATTTCATCTCTGCTACCGCCATGGCGATATCGCCATGACCGGTTACGATCACCACTGCCAGCGTACTTTCCCGCTCGCGTAGCCGCTGATGGATTTGCTGCCCATCGATCCCCGGCATGCGAATATCCAGCATCACGACGCCGCACTGGTAAGGATCGACTTGGTCGATAAAGTTTTGGCTGTCGTTCCAGATCTTCACCCGATAGTCCAGCCCTTCGAGTAAAAAGCGGCTGGCGTCGGTGACCGCCAGATCGTCATCGACCAGATGTATCAGCGCCATGGCGTGTTTCCTTCTTGTTCCCAGGGAAGAGCAGGGTAACGCGTAGCCCCTGCCGTTGTGGCGATATCGAATAATTTTCCAGCGTCAGCTCCCCCTGTTGGCTTCTCAGCAGCCGTTGGCAGATCACCAGCCCCAAGCCAAGTCCTTCCGATTTAGTGCTGCGGAAAGGTACGAACGGCTGTGCTAACTGTTCGGCGCTGAGGCCGCCGCCATCGTCTTCCTGTATTAGCGTCTGCCGATCGCCATCGGTTTCCAGCCGCAGGGTGATCTGCTGGGAACCGGCCTGCAGGCTGTTGCTTAACAAATTGGTGAGCACCTGCTCCAACAGCGTGGCCTGGCTATACAACCGGCTTTTCGGGGCGATGATGATGACCATGCGGCACAGCGGGTAATGCTGTTCGATGCGCATCAGCTTGATGACGTTTTCCACCAGGGGGCGCAGCGTTAGCCATTGTGCGCTTTCATGGTGTGGCGTTTTGCTGACCCATTGGCGCAGATTGACGATGGTTTCTGCCCCGCGCTGCGCCTGTTGGCCAATCTGTTCGAGGATCGGCAACAGCTCGTGCTGTGGATCGCTGCGCTCAAGGCGAATACGGCAGCCTTCAGCATAGTGACGTATTGCCGCCAGAGGCTGGTTAAGTTCGTGAGCAAAGCCGGAGGCCATCTCACCAAGAGTGCTGAGACGTTGCGCCCGGGCTAGCGCCGCTTCTCTGGCCCGTAGCGTCAGATGCATTTGTTCTAGCTCGCGCCCACGCTGGCGTACCAGGTGGCCGATCCACAGGTGGTTAGCGCCAAGCAGTAGCATGCCTCCGGCGATCGCGCCAAGCAGGAGCAGATGTTGCAATGCCCAACTGTGTATCTCTTGCCAGAGTGAACGCTGTGCCGGATGGCGATCCAGATCGCGCAGTAATTGATCTACCTGACGAGAGGAGGCGGGAGCGCCCCAGGCAGGGAGACCTGGGGTATTCATTTGCAACAGTTGGCGGGTCAGCTCATCGACCAGGGGATCGGGTACGTGGTTCAAGGCGGCAAACGACCAGTTGGGATAAAGCACGCTACTGGTCAGGCAGGGCTGTGCGCTGGGTTTGGCCAGCAGGGCACGATAATCATTGGCTTTGAGTAATCCCTCTTTCTCCATCTCTTCCAGCAGACAAACCGGCACTATGGCCGCGTCCAGTGCACGATCGCGCAGCAGATAAAGCAGGGCGTCCACCGGATAACCGCTGAAGTGCAGTTGCAGATCTTTTTCCGGATGTAAGCCGGCGGCCAACAGTTCCTTATAGCCCAGCAGATAGCCGCCGAAGGCGTCAGGGGAGACTGCGCCCACTTTTTTACCGGTGAGCTGGGTAGCCTTGGTCACTGGGCTATCGCGGCGTACCAATATCACGCTGCCTATCACGTTGTTAGAGGCATTCTGCTGATTTTTGCTGGAACGTAAGGACACCAACCAGCGTAACGGATAACTATTGTCCAACTGAATATACTGCGCCGGGTTGGTGAGCAGAAAATCGACCTGGCCGTTGCTGACGGCTTCCCCCATATCGGCCAGGTTCAGCGGCAACAGTTGAAAGCTTTCGTCTGGGAACTGACGGTTGAGATGGTTAATTAACGGCTGCCATTGGGCCAGCGCATGGGTATCGCCGCGTAATGCCAGCACGGCAATAGTCCATTGCCCTGCCCAGACCGGGCTCAACCAGCTGCATAGCAAGATCATCAGTACTGCTTTTTTCACATCATCTCCATTTTTATGATCTCGATCGCCCGCCAGAATTGTCCTGGATCAAGCCGCAGTAGGGAATGTGGTAAACCACAATATGGGCGGTCGTACGCCACTTTTACACTCCTTTGTATCAGCTCCCCGGTTGATACTTTTTGGGAGAAATCAATGGATAGTGGAAAACGGCAATTTTTACAACGCCTCGGTGTCCTGACTGCGGGTGCCGCGTTGGTACCGCTGGCGCACTCCGGCTGGCAGCTGCAACCCGAGCGGCGTGAAGGCGACGGCAAAAAGCGTATGGCGATGTTGATCGATCTGCGCCGCTGTATTGGCTGCCAGGCCTGCACGGTTAGCTGCGCGGTAGAAAATCAGCTGCCGCAGGGGCAGTTTCGCACCAGTGTACTGCAGTATCAGGTCGTCACGGATAGCCAGCGTATCCCCACCAACGTGCTGCTTCCGCGCCTGTGCAATCATTGTGATAACCCGCCTTGCGTGCCGGTCTGCCCGGTGCAGGCGACCTTCCAGCGTGAGGACGGCATTGTGGTGATCGATAACACCCGCTGTGTCGGCTGTGCCTACTGTGTGCAAGCCTGCCCCTATGAGGCGCGCTTTATCAACCATGAAACCCAAACCGCGGATAAATGCACCTTCTGCGTCCACCGCCTGGATGCCGGGCTGTTGCCTGCCTGCGTTGAATCCTGCGTCGGTGGTGCGCGCATGATCGGCGATCTTAACGATGAACAAGGCACTTTAAGGCGCACGCTGGAACAGCATCGAGGGGAGCTAAAGGTGCTGAAACCCGAGCAGGGGACGCACCCACAGGTGTTTTATCTGGGGCTGGATGAGGCTTTTGTCAGCCATGTCCGGGGACAACCGGCGCTGTGGCAGGAGGTACACTCATGATCCGCGAAGTGATGGCTCGCCCACAGGAGATCGCCTGGTTGCCATGGGCGGTACAGTATTTCTTTTTCATCGGTCTGGCATGTAGCAGCATTGCCATTGCAGCCTGGCTACGCTGGCGTTCAGCGTCTGAGGCATCTCGGCTGGAGTTGGCTGCCGTTTCGTTGGCGGTGGTGAGCGGCACCGTGGCCCCGTTGGCTCTGAGTGCGGATTTACATCAGCCCGCTCGGATCTGGCATTTCTATGCCCATTTTGCATCTTGGTCGTGGATGTCTCTTGGCTCGGTGTTTTTGCCGCTGTTTACCTTGCTGGTAATGGCCTATTTCATTTTGCTGCTGCGTTGCCAACTGAGGGCAAAAGCCCTGCCATTTTGGGCGCGCTGGTTACAGATATGGCCCGCTTGGCAAGAGGAGAAATGGTTACGTTGGGTGGCATTGGCCACGCTGCTTTCAGCCGTCAGCATCTTGCTCTATACCGGCCGCGAAGTGTCCGTGCTGCGTTCACAACCGCTGTGGTACAGCCTGTGGTTACCTTGGCTATTGCTGCTCACCGCTATGCAGGCCGTTCCGCCAATGCTGGCCTATTGGTTACGCCATGAACCGCAATGGCAATCGCGCTTGGCACGCTATCAAGGGATCTCTCTGCTGTTGCTGTGCCTCTCCAGTCTGGGCTGGTGGTTGGACGGTAGTGACTCCGCCGCTGCGCTGCGTCAGTTACCTGCTCAGGGGAGCGTTTGGTCATGGGTTGGCAGCGCATTTGCCATCTTGATCCTGCTATTGCTGGTTTCGGCTTGGCGATCGCGTCATCGGGCGCTAGGGACGGCAGGTCTGTTAGCACAATGCGTGGCAGCGTTGCTGCTCTGTTGGGGCGTGCGCTGGATGCTGCTGATGCAAACCCAGACGCTGCCCAAGTTCAATATATTGCTCAACCCCTATGTGTTACCGCTCGGCAGCGAGGGGCTATTGGCCATCCTCGGTACCTTCGGGCTGTGGCTGGCATTGATCATCGGGGTTCGTGAATTACAGCATGGGTTGATGGAGAAAAAACGCTATGGCTAAGTCAACGCGTCGTCAGTGGTTGAAAGGCGGGCTCGCTTTGGGTGGGCTGGCCGTGTTTGGTGCCAGCTACAGCGAAATGGTGCAGAAGGTGTTTACCGGCCTGCGTGACGGCAGCAGTGGAAAACTGACGCTGGACCGGATCAGTGCCAATGCGTTACCGCCAGAAGGCCGCCAGCATCCCGAAGGCTGGCAGGCCAATCCGCAGCAGGCAGTTTCCATGACGCAATGTTTTGGCTGCTGGACGCTGTGCGGCCTGCGGGTGCGGGTCGATCGTGACAGCAATCAGATACTGCGCGTAGCGGGTAACCCCTATCATCCGCTGTCGCACGATCGCCATTTTCCTTATCGTTTGCCTGTGAGTGATGCGCTCAACCGGCTAGGCGGTGATGCCGGTCTGGAACAGCGCTCAACCGCCTGTGCTCGCGGTGCTACCCTGCTGGAAGGGTTGACCAGCCCGTACCGGGTGCTGGAACCGATGAAACGGGTAGGGCCACGTGGTGGCGGGCAGTGGCAGCGCATCAGTTTTGAACAACTGATCAAGGAAGTGGTTGAAGGCGGCGATCTGTTTGGTGAAGGGCCCGTGGAGGGATTACGGGCCATCCGCGATCTGCAAACGCCGCTCGACCCGGCACAGCCAACGCTTGGGCCGAAGGCTAACCAACTGCTGGTCACCAACGCAGGTGATGAGGGGCGGGATACCTTTATCAAACGCTTTGCACAAAACGCCTTTGGCACGCGTAACTTCGGCCATCATGGCGCTTACTGTGGTCTAGCCTACCGGGCAGGTTCCGGGGCGCTGATGGGCGATCTGGACAAAAACGCCCATGTGAAACCCGACTGGGATCATCTGCGCTTTGCACTGTTTTTGGGGACGTCACCCGCACAGTCCGGTAACCCGTTCAAACGGCAGGGGCGTCAGTTAGCCAATGCCCGCCTGCGCGATGAGTTCCGCTACGTGGTGGTAGCCCCGGCGTTGCCGTTAACCACCACGCTGGCCAACGATCATAACCGCTGGGTGCCGGTACTGCCGGGGACGGACTCCGCGCTAGCGATGGGCATGATCCGCTGGATTATCGACCAGGAGCGTTATAACGCCGATTATCTGTCGTTATCTGGCGAGGCGGCCATGCAGGCGGCCGGTGAAAAAAGCTGGTCGAATGCCACGCATCTGGTGGTGATCGATGACGATCATCCTCTGTGCGGCCAGTTCCTGCGTAAGTCACATCTGGTAGGTGGGGCTGGCGGTGATGAGGAAAGCCCTGCCGTGGTGTGGGACGCACAGCGAAACGAGCCACTGCCCGCCACCGAGGCCATTCGTGGGCAACTGCTGGTTGAGCAGCAGGTTCAACTGGCCGATGGCTCACCGGTACGGGTGCGCTCCAGCTTCCGTTGTCTGCAACTGGCGGCACAACGCTTTACGCTGGCTGAATACAGCGCCCAGTGTGGCGTTAGCGCTGAAACCATTGCGGCGTTGGCCAAGGAGTTTACTTCCTACCAGCGGCAGGCGGCAGTGATCTCCCATGGCGGCATGATGAGCGGCAACGGTTTCTATAGCAGCTGGGCGGTGATGATGCTCAATGCGCTGATCGGTAACCTTAATCTCAAGGGGGGCGTTTCAGTAGGCGGCGGCAAGTTCAAGGAGTTTGCCGAAGGACCACGCTACAATCTCGCCACTTTCCCTGAGATGGTGAAGCCGAAAGGATTGGTGCTGTCGCGCAGTAAGCAGGCGTACGAAAAGTCAGATGAATATCGCCGCAAGGTGGAACAAGGCGTCAATCCTTATCCGGCGCGGGGGCCGTGGTATCCCTTTGTGGCTGGTCAGTTTACCGAGCAGCTAGCTCCGGCGCTGATGGGATACCCTTATCCGCTGAAAGCCTGGATCAATCATATGGGCAACCCGCTCTATGGTGTAGCTGGGTTGCGCGACGTGGTGGAGAGCAGGCTGAAGGATCCGCAGCATCTGCCGCTGTTTATTTCCGTCGACGCCTTTATTAACGAAACCAGCGCGTTGGCGGACTATATGGTGCCGGATACGCACAACTTTGAAAGCTGGGGATTTACCTCCCCTTGGTCTGGTGTAATGGTCAAGGCGAGTACCGCCCGTTGGCCAGTGGTGCCTGCGCGTACAGCCAAGACGGCGGATGGGCAGCCGGTCGCGCTGGAGAGCTTTGTTATTGCGCTCTCGAAGGCCATGGGGCTGCCGGGATTCGGCGACGGGGCGTTGCAGGATGCGCAAGGTAACCCTTGCGGGCTGCATTGTGCCGAAGATTACTACCTGCGTGCCGCGGCCAACGTGGCATTTGCCGGTGAGCCAGTGCCTGAGGCGACGGAGAGTGAGCTGCGCCTGACCGGCGTTGATCGTCTGCAACCAGCGCTGAATCAGGTGTTGAAAGCGGACGAGCGGCTGCGGGTGGGCTACATGCTGGCGCGTGGGGGCCGTTTCGCGCCTCATGAGCAGGCCTGGCAAGGGGAGGCGACCGGTCCGCAGTGGAAGCAAGGGCTGAATATCTGGAATGAAGAGGTGGCACGCCATCGCCATGCCATGACCGGGGAGCGCTATAGCGGCTGCCCAACCTATTATCCACCACGTTTTGCCGACGGTTCCGACGTGGCGCAGCACTATCCGAGCGAGGCGTGGCCGTTCCGGCTGATGTCGTTCAAGTCACACCTGATGAGCAGCTCAACCGCTCCTATCGAGCGTTTGCGGGCCGTGAAGGCGGTTAATCTGGTCGCGCTCAATCCGCTAGATGCCGAGCGCTATGGGCTACAACATGGCGATCGGGTCAGGTTGCAGACGCCGGGGGGCAGCGTGGAAGCGCAAATCAGCTTGCTCGACGGGGTGATGCCGGGTGTGATTGCCATTGAGCATGGCTATGGGCATAGAGAGATGGGGGCAAGGGTTCATTCGCTGGATGGGCAGGCATTGGCGGCGGATCCACGCATTGCCGCAGGGATCAACCTCAACGATCTGGGGTTGGCCGATCCGACACGCGAAGTCGGCAATAGCTGGCTGGACTGGGTCAGCGGGGCGGCGGTACGGCAGGGGTTACCGGCGAAGCTGCAGCGTTTGGGCTAATCTTGCTGGCCCAATCCCCGTGAACAGCGGGGATTGGGTGACTCGTCGTATCAACGTTGAGCGATGGGCTCGACGCTATGCACACGGATATAGCCCAGTTGCGATGGCGTTACGCCACTCAGGCGCAGTTCAAAGATTTGCTCGGTTTTTGGCAGCAGCGAACTGGTGCTCTGAATTTGTTGCGACTGCGCCTGCGCGGTCAGCGGCATACCGGTTGCGGCATCCAACTGGCCCCACTCCAACGTAGCGGTAAAGCCTGGCAGATATTGGCCTGAGAGCGTACGCACATACAGTATTGCCTGGCTGCCGTTGGCCTCGCTCTTCACATAGTTGAGCGACAGGCTCAGTTCACCCACGCTGCTGTGTAATCTGGCGGCGTTATTGGCGGCTGGCAGCAGGTAGACGCCGCTGGTAGAGCTTTGGTTAAGCCGGTTTTGGCGCTCCAGGGCGGTAGCCTGCTCGGTCAACTCCCCCAGCACCTGTTTCAGCTCAACCACCTGGTTGGTGAGTTTCGGC
Source organism: Serratia sp. K1WW1 (assembly GCF_055790865.1). Lineage (NCBI taxonomy): Bacteria > Pseudomonadati > Pseudomonadota > Gammaproteobacteria > Enterobacterales > Yersiniaceae > Serratia > Serratia sp. K1WW1. Next base: position 4,563,448 of record NZ_CM147697.1, on the reverse strand, counting down.
ACTTCGCGGTTCTGTGCACAACCGGCCAGCAGGATCATGGCGGTGAGCAGACAAACCTGACGATAACGGATTGTCATAACGGCAATTTCCTCTTCAATCACACTGGCTACCAGCTTAGTCCGATCGCTGGCCAAAGTCATGTCCAGTGCCTTTTAGGGTTGCTTTATTACTCAATGATGGACGCAATTCGCAACAAATGCCCGGCGGTCTTTGTTGTGGCGTTAGTTCGGGGTAAACTGTGCTCAACTATGTAAACGCTTATCAGGACGAGTTATGCATTGCCCTTTCTGCGCTGCCGTTGATACCAAAGTGATTGATTCCCGCCTGGTGGGTGATGGATCGCAGGTGCGCCGTCGTCGCCAATGTCTGGTCTGTAATGAACGTTTTACCACTTTTGAAGTGGCCGAACTGGTAATGCCACGAGTGATCAAAAGTGATGAGGTTCGCGAACCGTTCAACGAAGATAAACTGCGCCGTGGCATGCTGAAAGCGCTGGAAAAGCGCCCGGTCAGCTCCGACGACGTAGAAAACGCCATCAACCACATCAAATCCCAGTTGCGCGCCACCGGCGAGCGTGAGGTGCCCACCAAAATGGTCGGCAACCTGGTGATGGATGCGTTGAAGAAGCTGGATAAGGTCGCGTATATCCGCTTCGCTTCGGTATATCGCAGTTTTGAAGACATTCGCGAATTCGGCGAAGAGATCGCCAAACTGCAGGATTAACAGGATCCGCATGCAAAACGACGAATTCTATATGGCGCGCGCCTTTGAGCTGGCGCGTCTGGGGCGTTTTACCACCACGCCGAACCCGAACGTGGGCTGCGTGATCGTGCGCGATGGCAGCATCGTGGGTGAAGGCTTCCATTTGCGGGCCGGTGAGCCTCATGCGGAAGTACACGCTTTGCGCATGGCGGGGGAAAAGGCGCGGGGGGCCACGGCCTATGTCACGCTGGAACCTTGTAGCCACCATGGCCGTACGCCACCTTGTGCCGATGCTTTGATCGCAGCGGGAGTCAGCCGCGTGGTCGCTGCCATGCAAGATCCCAACCCGCAGGTTGCCGGGCGTGGGCTATACAAGCTGCAACAGGCGGGTATTGAAGTGCGCCACGGCGTAATGCTGGCAGAGGCGGAAGCGGTCAATCTGGGGTTCCTCAAGCGTATGCGCACCGGGTTTCCCTATGTACAGCTCAAGCTGGGCGCTTCACTGGATGGCCGCACGGCGATGGCCTCGGGTGAAAGCCAGTGGATCACCTCACCGCAGGCAAGACGGGATGTACAGGAGCTGCGGGCGGCCAGTTCGGCGATCCTCAGCACCAGCGCGACCGTGTTGGCCGACGATCCCGCGCTGACCGTGCGCTGGGATGAACTGAGCAGTGAAACCCAGCAGATTTACCCGCGTGACACGCTGCGCCAGCCGCTACGGATTATTCTAGACAGCCAGAACCGGATTACGCCGCAGCACCGGGTCGTGCAGCAACCGGGGATGACCTGGTTGGCACGCCAGCAGCCAGACGATCGGGTTTGGCCTGCGGGTGTGGAGCAATTAACCTTCCCACTGCACGGCGGCGGTATCGATCTGGTGGTGATGATGATGCAATTGGCCAAACGCCAGGTGAACAGCATCTGGGTCGAGGCGGGCGCACAGCTTGCCGGTGCGCTGCTGCAGGCCGGGTTGGTGGATGAGCTCATTGTGTACATCGCGCCCAAATTATTGGGGGATAATGCCCGCGGGCTGTGCCAACTGCCGGGTTTGACGCAGTTGCCCGATGCGCCGGAGTTTGTCTTTAGCGAGGTGCGCCAGATTGGCCCCGATCTGCGCCTGCGGTTAACCGCAAAATAGAGAATATAACCTTTGCTTGCCGGTGCGGCCGCGTTTTACAAAAGCGCCGCGCAGGCGGGCAAAGAATATGATAGAATCCGCCCCCCTGCGGGGTATTGAACCCATTTTTAAGGAAAGCCCATGAAAGTTATCGAAGGTGTTGTTGCTACTCCAAATGCCCGTGTGGCGATCGCAATTGCACGTTTTAACAATTTCATCAACGACAGCCTGCTGCAAGGTGCCATTGATGCACTGAAGCGTATCGGCCAGGTTGCTGATGACAACATCACCGTTGTTTGGGTCCCAGGCGCTTACGAGCTGCCATTAACCGCACGCGTGCTGGCTAACACCGGCAAATATGATGCGGTGATTGCTCTGGGTACGGTGATCCGTGGGGGCACCGCGCACTTCGAATATGTGGCGGGCGAAGCCAGCTCCGGTCTGGGCCAAGTCTCTATGAATACCGAGATCCCGGTTGCCTTTGGCGTGCTGACCACCGAAAGCATCGAACAAGCGATCGAGCGTGCCGGCACCAAAGCGGGCAACAAAGGCGCAGAAGCCGCCCTGACCGCACTTGAAATGATTAATGTAATCAAAGCTATTAAAGCCTGAATTTAGTTTAAGGGGAATTCCGTGAAACCTGCTGCTCGTCGTCGCGCTCGTGAGTGCGCTGTTCAAGCGATTTACTCTTGGCAGTTGTCTAAAAATGACATTGCCGATGTTGAACACCAGTTCCTGACGGAGCAGGATGTCAAAGATGTTGACGTCGCCTATTTTCGTGAGCTGCTGTCCGGTGTGGCAGTCAACGCAGGTATGCTGGATGGCCTGATGGCCCCCTTCCTGTCGCGCCAGCTCGAAGAATTGGGCCAGGTGGAAAGAGCCGTACTGCGCATTGCGCTGTTCGAGCTGAAAATGCGTGAAGACGTCCCTTACAAAGTGGCCATCAACGAAGCGATCGAACTGGCGAAAACCTTCGGCGCAGAAGATAGCCACAAGTTTGTAAATGGCGTGCTGGATAAAGCAGCCCCCAGCATCCGTAGGAAAAAATAAAATATAAGGCCGGGAAACCGGCCTTACTTCTTTGGAAGACGAATTATGGCATGTGGCGAATTTGATCTCATTGCCCGCTATTTTGACCGGTTCAAAAGTGTGCGCCGCGACGTACAGCTCGGCATTGGCGATGACTGCGCACTGCTTACAGTGCCGGAAAAACAGCTTTTAGCCATCAGTACCGATACCCTGGTTTCGGGTATTCACTTCCTGGCGGATATCGATCCCGCCGATCTCGGTTATAAAGCCCTGGCGGTTAACCTGAGCGACCTGGCAGCAATGGGCGCCGATCCCGCGTGGCTATCGCTGGCGTTGACGTTGCCGGAAGTGAACGAAGAGTGGCTCAAGGCGTTCAGCGATAGCCTGTTCGAACAGATGAATTACTACGGCATGCAACTGATTGGCGGCGACACTACCCGTGGCCCGCTGAGCATGACGTTGACGATCCACGGCCATATCCCGGTCGGGCGGGCGCTAACCCGCAGCGGCGCGCGTATTGGCGACTGGATTTACGTGACCGGTACGCTGGGCGACAGCGCCGCCGGGCTGGCAATCCTGCAGGATCGTTTGCAAGTGAGCGATCGGGCTGCTCAAGAATATCTGTTGGCGCGCCATCTGCGCCCGCATCCGCGTGTGCTGCAAGGCCAGGCGCTGCGTGATTTGGCCAGCTCGGCGATCGATATCTCCGACGGCCTGATTTCCGATCTGAGACACGTGCTGAACGCCTCTGAGTGCGGTGCCCGTATCGAGCTGGATGAGTTGCCGCTGTCGCAGACGCTGACCAGCAATACTGATGCAGATCAGGCGCTGCGTTGGGCGCTGACCGGCGGTGAAGATTATGAACTGTGCTTCACCGTGCCAGAGATCAATCGGGGCGCGCTGGAAGTGGCATTAAGCCATTTAGGTGCGGATTACACCTGTATTGGCCAGATCGGCCCGCAGTCTGAAGGGATGAAGTTCTACCGCGATCAGCAAGAGGTTGAACTGCCTTGGAGTGGTTACGATCACTTCGGGACCGCTCAATAGTTATTATTAAAGGTCGGAGGCGGCAAACCCCCGACCTTAGCTACGTTTCCACAGTCATCAATCGATGAGCCGGCGGATCAGTTCCAGCAGCGCAACCAGCGCTTTAAGAACGATGAGAACTTTATCAATCAAAGTTTTCATCCGTTCCTCCATCAAGTGGAGTGAGAACGCCGCTGCTTACTCATACGCTGCCTGTCACAACGGTTTATCCCGAATGTTAGTTAGGGATAGTTCAACTCCGGCCAGAGCACTGAAATCAGCACCACCTGTATTTCAGCCAGGACTTGAAGACGTCTATCCCACGCTGCGAAAGGCCAAAGTTTAACTATCACTATGACTAACCTCCTGATTATATCGGAGGGGTGAGTAAAAAACGAGCGTCAAATTGTACGTATTTGCACCTCTCAATCTTTTGTCTTATACTGGCCCGTGTTAGTTAGGGATAGTTCTACCCCGGCCAGAGTGATCGGCCGAAACGCAAAAAACCGACCTCACCAGTCGGTTTTTTGCATTTTGGCTTTGCTTTGGTTACATGAAGCGGAAACGGCGGTGCTGTACAAATTTGCTCCGGTCAACTTTTTGTCTTATACTAAGCCCGTTAGCCAGAGATAGTTCTACTCCGGCCAGATCTATTGGCCGAAACGTAAAAACCCGACCTCACCAGTCGGGTTTTTGCATTTTTTGATTGGCGTGGCGTTGGAGAGTGGGATTGATAAGGGCGCCCAGTGGCGGCGCCCCTAGCTAGTTTATGCCAACCAGGTTTCAATCTGGCGCTGAATACCGGCCGCATCCAGGCCCAGATCGCTGCGGATCTCTTCCTGGCCGCCCTGCGGGATAAAGTCATCCGGCAGGCCAATATTCAGCACGGGCACGACACGGCGTTTGGCCATCAGCAGCTCGTTAACCCCGCTGCCAGCGCCGCCCATAATGGCGTTCTCTTCCAGCGTCACCAACACTTCGTGGCTGGTGGCCATTTCCAGTACCAGCTGTTCGTCCAGTGGTTTGACAAAGCGCATGTCTACCAGCGTAGCGTTCATCGCTTCGGCGACCTGAGCGGCTTCCGCCAACAGGGTACCAAAGTTGAGGATGGCAATCTTTTCCCCTTCGCGACGCACGATGCCCTTACCGAGCGGCAATGCGGCCAGAGGTTCCAGCGTTGCACCCGTACCGTTGCCCCGTGGGTAGCGTACCGCACTTGGGCCTGTGTTATGGTGATAACCGGTGTACAGCATCTGGCGGCATTCGTTTTCATCACTTGGCGTCATGATCACCATGTTCGGGATGCAGCGCAGGAACGAAATATCAAAGGCGCCCTGGTGGGTCTGGCCGTCGGCACCGACAATCCCGCCGCGATCGATGGCAAACATCACCGGCAGCTCCTGGATCGCCACGTCGTGGATCACCTGATCGTAGGCGCGCTGCAGGAAGGTGGAGTAGATCGCCACCACCGGCTTGTAACCGCCGATCGCCAATCCGGCGGCGAAGGTCACCGCATGCTGCTCGGCGATCGCCACATCGAAATATTGCTGCGGATAGTCGCGTGAGAACTGCACCATGCCGGAACCTTCGCGCATGGCTGGCGTGATCGCCATCAGTTGGCTGTCTTTGGCCGCCGTTTCACACAGCCATTCACCAAAGATCTTGGAATAGGTTGGCAGGCCGCCAGCGCTTTTTGGCAGGGTGCCGCTGGCCGGATCGAATTTTGGCACCGCGTGGAAGCTGATCGGATCCTTTTCTGCCGGAGCATAGCCACGGCCTTTCTTGGTCATGATATGCAGTAACTGTGGGCCTTTCAGGTCACGCATGTTTTTTAGCGTAGCGGCCAATGCCTGCACGTCGTGCCCGTCTACCGGGCCAATGTAGTTAAAGCCCAGCTCTTCAAACAGCGTGCCGGGGACCACCATGCCTTTGAGGTGTTCTTCGGTACGCTTGAGCAGTTCTTTGATCGGCGGTACGCCGGAGAGCACCTTCTTGCCGCCTTCGCGCAGCGTGGAGTAGAGCTTGCCAGACAGTAGCTGCGCCAGATGATTATTCAACGCTCCGACGTTTTCGGAGATCGACATTTCGTTATCGTTCAGCACCACCAGCATATCCGGGGTGATGTCGCCAGCATGGTTCATGGCTTCGAACGCCATGCCTGCGGTGATGGCACCGTCGCCAATCACGCAGACGGTGCGGCGGTTTTTGCCCTCACGCGCGGCGGCCACGGCCATACCAAGACCCGCGCTGATCGAGGTTGAAGAGTGGCCAACGGACAATACGTCATATTCACTTTCGGCGCGCCACGGGAAAGGGTGCAGGCCGTTTTTCTGGCGGATGGTCGAGATGCGGTCACGCCGGCCGGTCAGGATCTTGTGTGGGTAAGCCTGATGGCCAACGTCCCAAACCAGGTGATCGAAAGGGGTGTTGTAGACGTAATGCAGTGCCACCGTAAGCTCGACGGTACCCAGCCCAGACGCAAAGTGGCCACTGGAGCGGCTGACGCTGTCCAGCAGGTATTGCCGTAGTTCATCACACAACTTCGGCAGGCTTTCTTTTGGCAACGAGCGGAGCTCTTCAGGATTTTCCGCTAAGGCCAAGGTCGGGTATTTGGCTATATCAAGACTCATTCAGTACTCATATCAGAGGAGTTAATTGTCGCGTTCAATAATGAAGTTGGCCAATGCACGTAACGGTGCGGTGTTATAAGATTGTGTGGCCAACGAGTCTAATGCGGCCAAGGCTTCCTGATAGAGATCCCACGCTTTTAACTTGGCGCTGTCAAGCCCAAGTAGGGCCGGGTAGGTACTCTTGCCAAGCTGTTGGTCGGAGCCTTGGCGTTTACCGATTTTTTCGGTTTCGCCCACGACGTCAAGAATATCGTCCTGCACCTGAAACGCCAGGCCAATGGCGGCCGCGTAACGGTCAAGTTCAGGGAGTGAAGCACGGCCCGGCTCACCGGCGGCCAATGCCCCCAAGCGAACTGCGGCACGGATCAGCGCGCCGGTTTTATGGCGATGGATCTGCTCTAACGCTTGTAAATCGATCTGCTTACCTTCGGCTTCCAGATCCAGCGACTGGCCACCGCACATACCAGCAACGCCGCTGGCTTTGGCCAGTTCGGAAATCATCGCCAGCCGATCGCGCAGTGCCACATCGGGCATGTCGGCGTCAGCCAGGATCGAGAACGCCAGCGTTTGCAGGGCATCGCCCGCCAGAATGGCGTTAGCTTCCCCGAATTTGATATGGCAGGTTGGCTGGCCGCGGCGCAGATCGTCGTCATCCATCGCTGGCAGATCGTCATGGATCAGCGAATAGGCATGGATGCACTCCACCGCCGCCGCTGGGGCATCCAGATTCTCCAGGCTCAGGCCAAACATTTGCCCGGTAGCATAAACCAGGAAAGGCCGTAGCCGTTTACCGCCCAGCAAGGCGCCGTGACGCATCGCCTCAACCATTTTGCCATCATTGAACGGCAGCGGAGCGATAAACCCAAGCAGTGCGCGATCGCTGCGCTGATGGAAGGCCTGTAACTGATCGTGGAACTCAGACATCGTAATTACTCAGCGTCCGGGGTAAAAGGGGTCAGTGCAGCATCGTCGTTATGGTCGTTGAGCAGGATCTGTACGCGCTGCTCCGCCTGTTGCAGCTTTTGTTGGCCCTGGCGAGCCAATTGGACGCCACGCTCAAACTCATTAAGCGCATCTTCCAGAGGCAACTCGCCGGATTCCAGGCGGGTTACGATACTCTCGAGTTCGCTCAGAGAATTCTCAAAGCTGATGCTTTGCTCTTTACTGTCTGATTGTGCAGGTTTTTTCGCCATAGTTTTCTTTTTACATCATCATGTGAACAGTGGGGCCCGAGCCTATCCTAGCGGATCTTGATTAGCAAATCATGGCACGTCTATGTGGTTTTGTGCACGGCGCGCATGCAGATAGTGATATACTTCGCGCCCAGATAAGATTGATAAAAGCTCGGCCAGCCCGCGATTTTATCAATCTTATCGCCATTGTATACCTAATAGCCTTGCAGTGGCAGCTAACCACGGCTGCTGGCAAGGGATAGGTGTTAATCTTTTGCCCGTAATTATTATCAGACTATAAAGACCGCCATGAAGTTTATCATTAAATTGTTCCCGGAAATCACCATCAAGAGTCAATCTGTGCGCTTGCGCTTCATTAAGATCCTGACTACCAACATCCGTAACGTCCTGAAGCAGTATGATGAAACTCTGGCGGTTGTCCGTCACTGGGATTTTATCGAGGTGCGTGCCAAAAACGAAGATCAGCGCCCGGCGATTGCCGATGCCCTGACGCGTATTCCCGGCATTCACCATATCCTGGAAGTGGAAGATCGTGCCTATACCGATGTCCACCATATCTTTGAGCAAACTCTGGAAACCTACCGCGAGCAACTGGAAGGCAAGACCTTCTGTGTGCGGGTGAAACGCCGTGGCAAGCATGAGTTCAGCTCGCAGGATGTCGAGCGCTACGTTGGTGGCGGTTTGAACCAGCATATTGAAAGCGCGCGCGTCAAACTTTCCCACCCTCAGGTTACGGTGAACCTGGAGATCGATGACGACAAGCTGATGTTGGTCAAGGCCCGCCGCGAAGGCATTGGCGGCTACCCGATCGGCACCCAGGAAGATGTGCTGTCACTGATTTCCGGCGGTTTTGACTCTGGTGTTTCCAGCTATATGCTGATGCGCCGTGGCTGTCGCGTACATTATTGCTTCTTTAATCTGGGTGGCGCGGCGCACGAAATTGGCGTCAAGCAGGTTGCCTACTATCTGTGGAACCGCTTCGGCAGCTCACACAAGGTGCGCTTTGTGGCGATCGATTTCGAACCGGTGGTCGGTGAGATCCTGGAAAAGGTCGATGACGGCCAGATGGGCGTGGTGCTCAAGCGTATGATGGTGCGTGCCGCTTCCCAGGTTGCTGAACGTTATGGCGTGCAGGCTTTGGTGACCGGCGAAGCGCTGGGCCAGGTTTCCAGCCAGACTCTGACCAACCTGCGTCTGATCGATAACGCCTCCGATACCCTGATCCTGCGCCCGCTGATCTCGCATGATAAAGAGCACATCATCAACGTGGCGCGTGAAATCGGCACTGAAGACTTTGCCAAGACCATGCCGGAATACTGTGGTGTGATCTCAAAAAGCCCGACGGTCAAGGCAATCAAAACCAGGATTGAAGAGGAAGAAGGGCACTTTGACTTCGAGATCCTCGATCGCGTGGTGCGCGAAGCGCGTAACGTGGATATCCGCACTATCGCAGAAGAAACCAGTCAGCAGGTCGCCGAAGTAGAAACCGTAGCTGAATTCAGCGCTGACGAAGTGATCCTGGATATCCGCTCGGTAGACGAGCAGGAAGAGAAGCCGCTGCAACTGGCGCAGGTGGAAGTCAAACTGCTGCCGTTCTACAAGTTAGGCACGCAGTTTGCCGATCTCGATCAGAGCAAAACCTACCTGCTGTACTGTGAGCGCGGCGTGATGAGCCGTTTGCAAGCGCTGTACCTGCTGGAGCAGGGCTACGCTAACGTTAAAGTCTACCGCCCGTAATCTGCGTTGCAGGGTAGCAATGCCGTTTCTCTGGTGTTGCTATCCTTAACCACGTCCCCTGTTTGATCCTCTTTTTTCTCTTTCCCCTCGAATAACTTTGACATAGTGGCTTACTTTGGTTTATTTATTGTTACGTTATAACATATCTTTTTATTGGGAAAGGAGCAGGATAATGCAGTTAAAAAAGTTGGTGGCGATACTGCCTTTTTGGTTTGTCAGCCATTCACAGGCTCATTCATTATGGGTTAATGCGCTACCCGCTACGGGCGGGCAGAGCACGATAGAGCTCGGTTATGGAGATGAGTTCCCTACCGCAGAAGCGATCCCTGCAGATCGCCTGCACATTTTCGCACCGGCCCAGTTGATCGGGAAGGATGGGGATCTGATGCTGAAGCCTGGTAAAGAGAATTACCAGTTCGTGACGGAAAAACCGTTAGCCAAGGGCAGCTATGCCGCTATCGCTATCTATAAACCCACCTATTGGTCGAAAAATAAAGCGGGATGGCAACAGCAGAGCAGGACGGAAATGCCAGACGCGCTTTACTGCGAGCGGGCTTCCATGTTTGGCAAAACCATTGTGAACATCGATGGGGCGACAGAGACCGCAGTCATCAGCCAGCCGCAGGGGTTGCAGCTGGAAATTATCCCGTTAGCCAACCCGGCCACCATCAAGCCAGGGCAGCCGTTGCCAATACAGGTATTGTATGACGGGAAACCGCTAAAGAATGCCGATGTGACGGCGACGTTTGCCGGATTTGGCGACCAACACGAGCACCATGGGCATACGCATAGTCATGCCAAAGCCTTTTTGAATCAGACCGACGGCAAGGGCAAAGTCAACGTTTACCCGCTGAAGGCGGGATATTGGGTCGTTGAAACCGAACATAAACTGCCTTATGTGGATAAGGCGAAATGTGATGGATCCGTGTTGCTTTCAACGCTGACCTTTACCATCAGCGAATAAGCCATTGGCTTGGCAGGCCAGCCGGCCTGCCAATATTGCTTCAATCGCGGAAGTCGTACATGCCGGGGATCAGTACCAGCTGTGCCGCTATCTCAGCCGCTTTGGCCTTACCCAACAGCAAATCGATCAGTTTCAGGGCAAACTCCATCGAGGTGCCTGGCCCCTGACTGGTGAGCAGGTTGACGCGTGGGTCGAACACGACGCGCCTTTCCATCCACTGCCCTTCCGGGATCTGCTCTTTCAGGCCGGGGAAGCCGGTCATATTGCCGATCGGGAACAGTTGGTGATGCTGCAATACCAAGGCCGGTGCCGCACAGATGGCAGCGACAATATTGCCTTGCAGATGCATCTGGCGGACTTTTTCCACCAGCAACGGGCTATCGCGAAAACATTCCGCACCCTTAATACCGCCAGGTAAGACGATGGCGTCAAAGTGGTCATCAACAATTGCCACCAAGGGGGCGTCTGCCAGCAGCTTCACGCCGCGTGAGCAGACGATGGTCAGGCCACCGTCACTGGCAACGCTGGCGGTCGTTACTTTGACTCCGGCGCGAACCAGCAGGTCGATGGTGGTTACGGCCTCGGTTTCTTCACTACCAGGTGCCAGGCAGACCAATACCGATGCGCTCATAGCTATTTTCCTTGCGTTTAATGATTTCAAACAGCCGGGTATTTTCTGGCAGCGGAATGCCGTGGCTGCGTCCGCGACGCAGCAAATAACCGGTAATGTAGTCGATCTCGGTGTGCCTTTGAGAACGGATATCCTGCAGCATCGAGGAGGTGTTGTCCGCCGTCGACTGGATCACCTGCATCACATAGAACACCAGGCTTTCGCACGAGGTGTGGTGACCTTCCATCTCCATCACGCTAGCCACCTCACGGCAGATAAGCTCTATCTGCTCAGGATAGCGCTGCAGATCGCCATTGCGGCAGTCATACAGCACGGTTAGCGGGTTGATGACGCAGTTGACCGCCAGCTTGCGCCAACTGGCCGAAGCAATATTGTTATGCCAGGCAACGTCGGGCAGGGCCTGGTGCAGGATCTCTGCCAGATGGCTGAGATGGGTGGCTTGCTGGGTCGTTGGGCCGATATGGGTGGTGCCGTTGGCGACGTGCACAATGGTGTTACCATCATGGCGTGCGGCATGGGTGGTGATGCCCTGTAGCACCGGCTGGCTGTGCGGTGGCAATTCCTCTTGAGTCCCTATGCCGTTATGCAGCAGCAAAATGGCACAGCGAGGGTTTAATTTGGGCAGTAATGCCGTCACCGCGCTGGAAACCTGCCAGGCTTTCAGCGTGACCAGCAGCAACTCACTTTGCCGCAGGTGTTCAGGATCGTTGGTGGGTAAATTACGGTTAAACGAGGTGCCGTCGGGTTCAATGACGTTGACCGCACAAAATGGCTGGGGCACCCGTAACCATCCCTGTACATCGTGGCCCTGCTGATAGAGTTTGGCTAGCCACAGTTGTCCGAGCGCGCCGCAACCAAGAATGGTTATTTTCATTTCATCTCCCTGGTTTTCGGAAAGACCACTGATGCATCCTTTTGATTATAGGCTTTTCTGTTGTTGAACGTCTTGTTCAGGCGTATATCTGAATTTTGCCTGAAACCGCAAAGCGGGTATCATGCACGGCAACGAAATCATACAGCACCCATTCAGGAGGAAGAGAAGTATGCCATCTTTCGACATCGTTTCCGAAATTGATATGCAGGAAGTTCGCAACGCCGTTGATAACGCTACCCGCGATCTCAGCACCCGTTGGGATTTCCGTAACGTACCGGCCAGCTTTGAGCTGAACGAGAAAGACGAAAGCATTAAGGTCGCCAGCGAGTCTGACTTCCAGGTGCAGCAACTGCTGGATATCCTGCGCGAAAAACTGATGAAACGCAGCATTGAAGGCGGCGCGCTGGAGATCCCGGAAGAGCTGACCCACAGTGGTAAAACCTACAGCGTGGATGCCAAGCTCAAGCAGGGGATCGAAAGCTCAATGGCGAAGAAGATCGTCAAGCTGATCAAAGACAGCAAGCTGAAGGTACAGGCGCAGATCCAGGGTGATGAAATCCGCGTTACCGGTAAGGCACGCGACGATCTGCAAAGCGTGATGGCGCTGATCCGTGGTGCCGATCTGGGGCAGCCGTTCCAGTTTAAAAACTTCCGCGATTAAGTTGTGCAGGGCCGGTAAACCGGCCCTATTGTTTTAAAGCGCTGCGATCAGGGCTTCCAACTGACCGCGATTGGTTTGTTTGGTATCTACCTTCACGTAAGCGCTGCGTTCCTCGGGAACCACGACCGCTTCCGCTACCCCCGGCTGAGCCAGCAAACGGCTTTGCAACGCCGAATCTTTTACCGCCAGTTCAGACAACGTGATACGCAGGCTGCTGACGTAAGGCGGCTCTTTCATGGTGCTGCTGACCACAAACCAGACGGCGGCAAGTACCGCACCGGCGATAAAGACCAACCCTGCTCCCTGAAAACCATATAACCAGCCGCCCACGCTGCCGCCGATGGCCACGCCAATAAACTGGCTGGTGGAGTAAACCCCCATCGCTGTGCCTTTATAACCCGCCGGGGACTCTTTGCTGATTAACGAAGGCAGGATGGCCTCCATGACGTTAAACGCCATAAAGAACAGCTGCACCCCGGCAATGATGCCCCATAGATGCTGGCCAGAAAACCACAGCACCACCTCGGCGCAAAACAGTACCGCCACGCAGCCCATAAAGACCTGCTTCATACGGCGGTATTTTTCCGCATAGATGATAAACGGCACTACGGCAATGAAGGAAACCAGCATGGTGACCAGATAGACCTTCCAGTGGTCCGCAGCGGCTAGCCCAGCTTTTTCCATCGCCAACGGTAGGGCAACGAAGCTGGACATCAGCAAGATATGCAGGCACAGGATGCCAAAGTTGAGTTTCAACAGCCGCGAATTGTTCAGCACCTTGCTAAAACTGCCCCGCACGATGCTCGATTCCCGGTTCAGCACGTGTTCGTCGGCAGAAGGGACGACCAGCAAGGTAATCGCGATACCGGCGAGTGACAGCACGGCAATCATCCAGAACAGCGCATGCAAACCGAAAGCATGGGTCACTATCGGGCCCACCACCATGGCGATAGCAAAGGTGATACCGAAGCTGATGCCGATAAACGCCATCGCCTTGGTTCGGTTCTGTTCGCGGGTTAAATCCGACAGCAGCGCCATTACCGCAGCGGCTATCGCCCCGGAACCCTGCAATGCACGGCCCAGAATGATGCCCCAGATAGAGTCGCTTAAGGCTGCGATCACGCTGCCAAGGGCGAATATCAGCAGCCCGCCGACGATCAGCGGCTTACGGCCAACGCGATCCGAAATCAGGCCGAAGGGGATCTGGAATACCGCCTGCGCCAGGCCATAAATACCAATAGCCAGGCCGATCAGTGCCTCACTGGCACCGTGCAGCGCCATCCCATAGGTGGTCAGTACCGGTAACACCATAAACATGCCAAGCATGCGCAGTGAGAATACGGTTCCCAAGCCCCAGGTCGCGCGGCGTTCTTGGGGCGTCATAATATTGTCGTTCATTTTGACCTCAGTAAAGCCTATTCCAACGGGTTAAGTAGGAGGACTTAGCCCGTTGGAATAGCCTCGGCAAAGTTGCGTCATTCTAGTGCGAAGGGCAGGGGGGGTAAATCGAATGTTGTTTAACAGATATTACAGTTGGCGTGCTTTTCTCTGAAACAAATAAAATGGGCCGCTAAGCGGCCCATTGGCAGACATCCGCTGTTTACCAAGCGTAGGTTAACAGGGTTTCTGGTGTCGCACTGGCACTGAAATCGATCGACATCATTACGCTAAGTGAAGTAATGGCCACGATTGAGAACACAAACAGTTTGCGCGCCCAGACGCTGTCATTTTCCGCTTTGTAACCGCGTAGCGCCATGCCCAGCCACCACACGCTCACCGCCGCTGCGACGATCAGGTATTTGTAGCCAGCATAACCGCCCAGGGTCAGCATCAGCGTGGCGATCATAAACGCCAGGATGTAGAGCGTGATGTGGTTTTTGGCAACGGAGATGCCTTTCACCACCGGCAGTACCGGGATATTGGCTGCCTGGTAATCTTTAAAGCGGAAGATGGCAATCGCATAGGAATGCGGCATCTGCCACAGGCTAAAGATAGCCAGCAGGATCAACGCACCAGCGTCAAACTCGTTGGTGACCGCGCAGTAGCCAATCACCGGTGGCGCGGCTCCAGACAGGCTGCCGATCAGCGTGCCGTATACCGAGTGGCGCTTCATGTACAGGCTGTAAACGCCGACATAAACCACAAAGCCCATCACCGCCAGCCACATGGCCAGCGGGTTGGCTGCGATATACAGCAGTGCAAAACCAGCAATACCCAGCAAGGTAGCGTAAACCAGGCTCACACTCGGCGCGATCAGGCCTTTTACCAGCACCCGGTTCTTCGTTCTCTCCATTTTCTTGTCGATGTCGCGGTCAATGTAGTTGTTAAATACACAGCCCGAGGCAACCACCAACGAGACCCCTAACAGGGTGGCGAGAAACAGGGGATAGTCGATGCTCCCTTTGGAAGCGAGCAGGAATCCCCCGACGACAGAAATTAAATTACCGAAAATAATTCCTGGTTTAGTTACTTGCAGGTATTGCTTAATCATCACGTCCAGCTCTGCTCTTAATCGACCATCATGTTGATGTTGAGGTTGTACATAATCCAGAGTGAACCCACAACAACGATACCGATGATCATAACGGTGAACAGCAATGCCACCAGGTTCCAGCGCTCTTCCGATGAGGTGTTCATATGCAGGAAGTAAACCAGGTGAACGATCACCTGGATAACTGCCATACCGACCACGACCGCCAGGATGGTGGAGTGAGAGGCGCTGCCGCTCATCACCATCGCAAATGGAATTACCGTCAGGATGACCGACAGGATAAAGCCGGTCAGATATGACTTCACGCTACCGTGGCTTGCGCCGCCGTGAGAGGTATCATGGGATGAATGGCTCATTTACATTACCCCCAGCAGGTAGACAACGGTAAATACGCAGATCCAGACCACGTCCAGGAAGTGCCAGAACAGGCTCAGACACATCAGACGGGTTTTATTGGTTGGGTTCAGGCCACGCTTGCTCACCTGAATCATCATGATGATGATCCAGATCAGACCGGTGGTTACGTGCAGACCGTGAGTACCTACCAGCGCAAAGAAGCTGGAGAGGAACGCACTGCGGTCTGGGCCGTAACCTTCGGCGATCAGGTGATGGAATTCATAGATCTCCATCGCCACGAAGCCGACGCCAAACAGGAAGGTCAGGAACAGCCAGGTGTTAACGCTGCTGACCTTGCCCTTGTTCATGCCGATCATCGCCATACCGTAGGTGATGGAGCTGAACAGCAGGAGGAAAGTTTCAACCAGTACAAAATTCAGGTCGAAGATATCTTTCCCAGTGGGACCGCCAGCGGTCCCGTTCACCAGTACTGCATAGGTTGCGAACAAGCTCGCAAACAAAATACAGTCGCTCATCAGGTAAACCCAGAATCCGAAGACCTTGGTTTCTCCTGCATCGTGGTGCCCATGCTCGGCATGGGCTGCGCTATGGTTGGTCAGAGTATCAGTTGACATGTTTCACGCCTGCTTTGCTGATTTGTTCATAGTGTTGGTTTTCAATGCGCTCGATCTCATCAACCGGCACATAGTAATCAACATCTTCATCGAAGCTCTTGACGATCCAGGTCACGATCATGCCGACGAAGCCAGCAATCGCCATCCACCAGATATCCCAGATCATCGCGAAACCAAATACCAGGCTGAAGCCAGCAATAATCACACCGGCGCCGGTATTCTTCGGCATATGAATCGGCTCGTATTTCGCGGGTTTCTTATAGGCTTCACCTTTTTCTTTCATGTCCCAGAACGCATCACGATCGTGAATTTCTGGCACTACGGCGAAGTTATAGAACGGAGGTGGTGAAGACGTTGACCACTCCAGCGTACGTGCACCCCACGGGTCACCGGTCAGATCGCGATTCTGCTCGCGGTCGCGGATACTGACGTAAACCTGGATCACTTGGCACAGGATACCGCAGGCAATCAGCGCTGCACCGCCAGCCGCAACCAGCAGCAACGTGTGGAACTCAGGGTCGATATTCTGACTGATACGACGGGTCATCCCCATAAAGCCCAATACGTACAGCGGCATAAAGGCGACGAAGAAACCGATGATCCAGAACCAGAATGCGCGGATACCCCAGGTCTCATTCAGACGGAAGCCAAAGGATTTAGGGAACCAGTAGGTCAGGCCAGCGAAGCAACCGAACACCACACCACCGATAATGACGTTATGGAAGTGGGCAATCAGGAACAGGCTGTTATGCAGCACGAAGTTGGCACCCGGTACCGCCAGCAGTACGCCGGTCATCCCACCGATGGAGAAGGTGATGATGAAGCCCACGGTCCATAGCATTGGCGAAGTGAACTGAATACGGCCCTGATACATGGTGAACAACCAGTTGAAGATTTTCACCCCGGTCGGGATGGAAATGATCATCGTGGCAATACCGAAGAAGGCGTTAACGTTGGCACCGGACCCCATGGTAAAGAAGTGGTGCAGCCAAACGATAAACGACAGGACGGTGATCGCAATGGTTGCCCATACCAGTGAGGTATAGCCGAACAGGCGCTTCTTCGAGAAGGTGGCGGTGACTTCAGAGAACACACCGAACACTGGCAGGACCAGGATATACACCTCTGGGTGACCCCAGGCCCAAATCAGGTTGATGTACATCATCATGTTGCCGCCCATATCATTGGTAAAGAAATGGGTACCCAGATAGCGATCCAGGGTCAGCAACGCGATGGTGACGGTCAGAATTGGGAAGGAGACAATGATCAGCACGTTGGTACACAGTGCTGCCCAGGTGAATACAGGCATCTTCATCATCGGCATGCCAGGGGCACGCATCTTCAGGATGGTGGCGAAGAAGTTCACACCGGTCAACAGAGTACCCAGACCGGAAATCTGCAGACTCCAGATCCAGTAATCGACCCCGACGCCAGGGCTGTATTCCTTACCCGACAACGGTGGATAGGCCAACCAGCCGGTTTGTGCGAATTCACCGACACCCAGAGAGATGTTGATCAAGACCACGCCGACCACGAAGAACCAGAAGCTCAGGGAGTTCAGGAACGGGAAGGCAACGTCGCGCGCACCGATTTGCAACGGCACCACCACGTTCATCAGACCTACCACGAAAGGCATCGCCATGAAGAAGATCATGATGACGCCGTGCGCGGTAAAGATCTGGTCGTAGTGGTGCGGCGGCAGGAATCCGGCCTCACCGGCAGACGCGAGCGCCTGCTGGCTACGCATCATGATGGCATCAGCAAAACCACGCAGCAGCATGACCATGGCCACGATGATGTACATGATACCGATTTTTTTATGGTCGACCGAAGTCAGCCATTCGCTCCATAGCCACTTCCATTTGCCGAAATACGTGATCAGCGCCAGCAGGGCCAGCCCGCCAACGATGATTGCAGCAACGGTGATCATGATGATCGGTTCATGCAACGGAACCGCATCAAGTGTTAATTTTCCCAACATCAGATTATTCCTCGGCTCCGGCGTGAGCATGTTCACCCATGTCCATACCCTGGCTCATGTCCATGCCCTGGTGCGCCGAAGCTTCTGCGCCCTTGTGCATGTGCATATCACCCATGAATTTGGCAATAGTCTCTTTGAACAAATTCGGTTTGACACTGGAGAAGTACTCAACCGGGTTGTTTTCACTCGGCTCGGCCAGTTTGTTAAAGTCGCTGGTGGTGTCAAGGGTATTAGGAGACCCCTTCACTTTGTTAACCCATTGATCGAAGTCGCCTTCGGTCGGAGTAACAATCGCAGTAAATTTCATGCCGGAGAAACCCGCACCGCTGTAACCACTGGAAATGCCTTTATACTGCCCAGACTCGTTGCCGATCAGGTGCAGTTTGGTCTGCATCCCGGCCATCGCATAAATCTGCCCACCTAACTGTGGAATAAAGAACGAGTTCATTACCGAGTTAGAGGTGACTTTGAATTCGACGGGAACATCTTTCGGGAAAGCCAGCTCATTAACGGTCGCGATACCCTGTTCTGGGTAGATGAACAGCCATTTCCAGTCTAACGATACCACTTCGATGGTCATTGGCTTTTTGTCGGCGACAATCGGCTTGAATGGATCCAGCGCGTGGGTTGTTTTCCAGGTTATGGTGCCAAGGATGGCGATGATAATGATTGGAATGGTCCAGACGACCGCTTCAATCTTGTTGGAGTGTGACCAATTCGGACTGTACTTGGCGCTCTTGTTGGAAGCACGATACTTCCAGGCAAAGGCAAATGCCATGAAGATCACTGGCACCACAACGATCAGCATCAAGCCGATTGCCGTGAGGATCAGTCTTCGTTGCTCAACACCTATTGCTCCTTTGGGATCCATCAACACCATATCGCAACCGCTTAGCAGAACGGTGGCGACAATTAAGGATAACATCCCAATACTTTTATTGTATTTCTTAAGTCTCATCTAACGACCCCAATTACCAAGGCTCTATATTGTCGTTTCATGTGTGCGGGCATTTTACGGGAAGGTTGCAGTACTGTAAACATACTTAAGAGAGTGTCAGCGGCTTGTTGACACTTTCTGTTAAGGGGGTCACACATGTAACGTAAGGTGACAATTTACTAATGGCAACAACGTGTTGGCGAGCTGAATCGTTCCGGGGGGATGCTATGTCATGGAAAACCAAGGGTATGTCAGGATATTGCGTCTGCGGTGGCGATGTTTGAATAGGCGCAAAAAGGTTTATTTAATGTAAAATTTTTGTTTTGTTGAGGTGAATTAAAATCTATTTCCGAGCGTTTTACTCGGGTAAAAAAATAGCTTTGGCGAAAATATTAAATTTTTAACGAAATAAATTCGTTTTTCTGATGCTTTTTTGTTGGCCGAATTTTATCGGCCAACAAAAAAATCACGCTAATTGCGTTCGGCGCAACGCCAGGTAGTCCAACAGGCTGCCCATGATAATCCCCACCAGACTCAGCATGGCACCGGTTTGCAGGAGCTGCACGGCGAGGTCGGGCCAGTTGGTCCAATTCAGCGCGTTGGCGATCAGCAACAGCAGCCATACGCCTAGCAGCGAGCAGCCGATGCCCAACAGACGCAATGCCCAGCGGTAGGCGGCACGAAACTCAGTGCGTGGCATGAAGTTGTCGGTGCGTTGCGTGTACTCCAATGTCTGGCGGCAGATTAACAGCAGCAACAGGCCCGGAACTGCAGCCGCGATGGAGAACAGATAAAACAGTGGCCAGCCATGGGCGGTCACGAACCAACCGGCAATCGGCCCGACGTAAACACGACCAACGGCGGAGAGCGCCGAGAGCAGGGCAAACTGGGTGGCGGAGAAGGATTTGTTGCACAGGGTCATCAGCAGGGCGACAAAGGCTGCGGTGCCCATGCCGCCACACAGGTTTTCCAGGAAAATGGCGCTGCCCATCGTCAGGATGTTTTTAGCGGTGATCGCCAACAGCCAGTAACCGATGTTGGATACCGCCTGCAAAATGCCGAACAGCATCAGCGCCCGGAACAGGCTGAGACGCTGCATCAAGACGCCGCCGAACAGGGCCCCGACGATGGTGGCAAACAGACCGAGCGTTTTGTTCACCAGGCCGACCTCGCCGGCATCGAAGCCGACGCCGCGGATCAGAAAGGTGGTGCTCAAACTCCCGGCAAAGGCGTCACCCATCTTATACATCACGATCAGCAACAGGATCAGCCAGGCATTGTTACGGGCGAAGAAGTCACGCAGCGGAGCGACTACCGCCATCTCTAGGGTGCGCGGTGCAGGAATGCTGTCGTCCGGTTCTGGTGCCATCAGCGTAGCGGCTACGCCAATTAGCATCAGCCCGGCCATTAACCAGTAAGTCGCCTGCCAGCCGAAATAGCGATCGGCCAGCCACAGGGCCAGCCCGCCGGAGACCAGCATCGCCAGGCGATAACCCAGTACCGACACTGCGGCCCCGGCACCGCGTTCTTCGGCCGCCAGCAGATCGGTTTTGTAGGCGTCAAAAACAATATCCTGTGAGGCAGAACAGAATGCCACCACCACCGCCAGCGTGGCCAGCCACCACAGATGCTGTGACGGATTCATAAACCCCATCGCCACGATGGCCACTACCAGCAGCAACTGGCTGATCAACAGCCAGCCACGCCGCCGCCCAAGGAAAGGGGGAGTGTAGCGATCCATAAACGGTGACCAGAGGAACTTGAATACGTAGGCCTGACCCACCAGCGAGAATATACCAATGGTTTTCAGATCGAGGCCTTCGACGGTCATCCAGGCTTGCAGCGTGCCGGAGGTCAATGCCAGCGGCAGCCCCGAGGCAAAGCCCAACACCAACAGGATGACGGAATTACGCTGGGTAAAAATATTCAGATACTGTTTTGACATGAGGTCCTGGTCTGCGTTGCCCGAAGGTACAGGCAACGCATTGCCTGATTAACGTGCGTTTTGCTTGATAAAGTCGTTGACGCTGGTGTCTTGAGCCATATCGGCGATGACGTCACCCAGCACGGTGTTGACCGCATCGGTGATTTTTTCATTGCTGGCGGTGAAGGCACCCTGCACGTTATAGGTAGAACGGTAGTTCTTCACCTGCTTGTTGCCGTTTTTGGCCTGGGCGATGATTGAAATATCCGCTTTGGTGGTGATGTTGTAGCGCAGGTTGCCTTGGGAAACGTCGGCAAACAGCGTATTCACCACGATCTGCAAATCAACCGCACCTGATGGCCCAATCATATAGCCACGCGCGCCCATTTGCTTTTCCAGCACTTCTTGTAGCAGGAAGCGCAGATCGCGTGATGGGGTCAGGGTGATCAGTTGGCCGTCACGGTTCACTTTGGCCAGCGCCTGGTCCGGGCGTTGATCGGCACCGTTAATGCTGATGGTGATCCCTTGCAGGGTTGGGTCCTGCTGTGGCAACACGATCTTCGGGGTTACGTTCAGGGTATTGGTGCTGGTAGCACAGCCAGCCAACAGCAGTGCAGCCAGCAGCGGAAGACAAAGTTTTTTTAACATTATGACTGTCTCATCAATCGTGGTTTTATACCCGGTGCTGTTCAAGCCCGCGGGCAGGGTTGTGGGTGCTTGATAATCAAAGCGCTAGAGTCAACGATAAATTGCCGCCATCATAGCATTGCCAACAACGGGGGGAAGTGTTGAAGGTGGCCGTGACGTAAATTTTTCCTCAACCAGGATAAAAACAGGCTTTTTTGCGAGGCTCAATCGGATAAACCTCAACTGAGCCGCTTTTATTGATGCTTTTTACAGCAAAGAGCGGTGGGATTTACGATAGCCATGTTCTGGCGGGGGCAAAACCGACTAAGATTAAAGTAGAACCTGGTAGCCTGCCGGTGTTGTAAGGAGATCCTATGATCCGCGAGCAAATAGAAGCAAAGTTAAGGGCGGCGTTTGAACCCGCGTATCTGGAAGTGACTGATGAGAGCTATCGGCATAACGTTCCTGCGGGATCCGAAAGTCATTTCAAAGTGGTGTTGGTGAGCGACCGCTTTGTCGGCGAACGGTTCCTGACCCGGCATCGCTCCATTTATGGCGTGTTGGCGGAGGAACTGGAAAACGGCGTACACGCGCTGGCATTGCATACCTATACCTTGAAGGAGTGGGAAGGGCTGCAGGATACGGTTCCGGCTTCACCACCTTGTCGTGGGGCGGGCACACTGGCTTAATACCTAAAATTTACGGTATCAGTGGAACTTTTACCCGTATTTAAGGTATTACTACTGACGAATTTTGCAACGGCCTGCGGGCCGTTGCTGTTTTTGACGACGACAAAGCCGAAGGCGTTTGCCGCTCTGATGGCCATGGCATCAAGGTATTTGGGCGAAAAATCGGCAAAAGTGTGATTTTTAACGCGCCAGTGCTGCCTTGCCATCCTCGACTAGCTACGCTTGCGCCGCTATAATGTCGCGTCTATTTTTTCCGGAATGGTTTCGGAACGCTCTCGACATCAGGGAACTCGGTTTTTAATGTAGCCGTCCTGGTTCTTGGAACGGAGTTGACCGAGCACTGTGATTTTTTTGAGGTAACAAGATGCAAGTTTCAGTAGAAACCACTCAAGGCCTTGGGCGCCGTCTCTCTATTACTGTACCCGCTGATGTTATCAATCAGGCAGTAAAGAAAGAGCTGATCAACGCAGCTAAAAGCGTACGTATCGACGGTTTCCGTAAAGGCAAAGTGCCAATGAACATCGTCGAACAGCGTTATGGCGCCTCCGTCCGTCAGGACGTGCTGGGCGATCTGATGCAGCGCAACTTTGTTGACGCGATCATCAAAGAGAAAATCAACCCGGCCGGTGCACCAAACTACGTACCGGGCGAGTATAAAGAAGGCGAAGATTTCGCTTTCACCGTGGAATTCGAAGTCTATCCAGAAGTTGAGCTGAAAGGCCTGGAAAGCATCGAGGTTGAAAAACCTGTAGTTGAAGTTAACGACGCCGATGTTGATACCATGCTGGAAACTCTGCGTAAGCAGCAAGCGACCTGGAAAGACACCGACGGCGCAGCCACTGCTGAAGACCGCGTGACCGTTGACTTCACCGGCTCTATCGACGGTGAAGAGTTTGAAGGCGGTAAAGCTGCCGATTTCGTTCTGGCCATGGGCCAGGGCCGCATGATCCCAGGCTTCGAAGAAGGTCTGGTGGGTCATAAAGCCGGTGAAGAGTTCACCATCGACGTCAACTTCCCAGAAGATTACCACGCTGAAAACCTGAAAGGGAAAGCGGCCAAGTTCGCTATCGTGCTGAAGAAAGTTGAACAGCGCGAGCTGCCAGAACTGACTGAAGAGTTCATCAAGCGTTTCGGCGTGGCTGATGGTTCTCTCGCCGGTCTGCGTACCGAAGTGCGTAAAAACATGGAGCGCGAACTGAAAGGCGCCGTGCGTAACCGCATCAAGACTCAGGCTATCGACGGTCTGGTCAACGCTAACGAAATCGACGTGCCAGCGGCACTGATCGACGGCGAAGTCGACGTTCTGCGTCGTCAGGCTGCACAGCGTTTTGGTGGCAACGAGAAGCAAGCGTTGGAACTGCCACGCGAACTGTTCGAAGAGCAAGCCAAACGTCGCGTTGTGGTCGGCCTGCTGTTGGGCGAAGTGATCAGCACCAACGATCTGAAAGCCGATGAAGAGCGCGTTAAGACCCTGATCGAAGAAATGGCTTCCGCCTACGAAGATCCGAGCGAAGTTGTTGAGTTCTACAGCAAAAACAAAGAGCTGATGAACAACATGCGTAGCGTTGCTCTGGAAGAACAAGCGGTAGAAGCCCTGCTGGCTAAAGCGAAAGTGACCGAAAAAGCCACTACCTTCAGCGAGCTGATGAACCAGACTCAACAAGCTTAATGCTGGTTGATGCCAGGAACGGCCTGATGGCAGGTCCATTGCCGTAACAGGGAGTTCCTTACAAGGCCCGTAACTTTGGTTACGGGCTTTTCTTTTGCCACGTGACTGATTAATCTCGGCTTAACTGTGGCAATATGCACTATATTTATTGGGACGAGGATGAATGGCGGTAGCGGAAGGCCAGTGGTTGTGACCTTGCCTGCCACACAGGGATGTTGGTGAAATTGTTCACCGGGCTTGAAATTCGCTCTGTGACCCCCCAATTCCTACAACAGTATGGGCCGCTTTATCCGCCTGGCGGAATGATAGCGCCGTCAAATCAGTGTGGAGCCTGTCGATGGCTTGAACGTAGTCATGATGGCCGTTCTCAAGTAGAATCGACAGACAATGGCGCCAAGGCAATTTCTATTAGGAGACGGTAATGTCATACAGTGGCGAACGAGACCAATTTGCACCTAACATGGCACTGGTGCCGATGGTGGTAGAGCAGACTTCGCGCGGGGAGCGTTCTTACGATATTTATTCCCGCCTGCTGAAAGAGCGCATTATCTTCCTGACCGGCCAGGTTGAAGATCATATGGCTAATCTGATCGTGGCGCAGATGTTGTTCCTCGAGGCAGAAAGCCCAGAAAAAGATATTTTCCTGTATATCAACTCACCGGGCGGCGTGATCACGGCGGGTATGTCAATCTATGACACCATGCAGTTTATCAAACCGGACGTCAGCACCATCTGTATGGGGCAGGCGTGTTCCATGGGGTCGTTCCTGCTGACGGCAGGCACCAAGGGCAAGCGTTTCTGCCTGCCAAACTCCAGAGTGATGATCCACCAGCCGCTGGGCGGCTACCAGGGCCAGGCAACGGATATTGAAATCCATGCGCGTGAGATCCTGAAGGTGAAGGCTCGCATGAATGAGCTGATGGCACAGCATACCGGCCAATCGCTGGAGCAGATCGAACGTGATACCGAACGTGACCGCTTCATGACGGCGGAAGACGCGGTAGAATACGGTCTGGTCGACAGCATTCTGACGCACCGCAGCTAAAACTATACCCAAAGGGCCGCAAGCTGTAGAGCGTACCTGCCGCCTCAAGGGTTATGGGTAGCGCGCGGCTTGCGGGCCGATAGGCTATAGTATTCAGAGCGGGCCTGGCTCGCTTTAAACAGCGTTATCGGCGTTCCCGGTATAAAGTTTGGGCGCATTGTCGCCGCGTAATGGTGCGGGACAAAGACAAAAGAAGAGGTTTGACTCATGACAGATAAGCGCAAAGACGGTTCAGGAAAGTTGCTGTACTGCTCTTTCTGCGGCAAAAGCCAGCATGAAGTGCGTAAGCTGATTGCCGGTCCGTCAGTGTATATCTGCGATGAATGTGTTGATCTGTGTAACGACATTATTCGCGAAGAGATTAAAGAGGTTGCGCCGCATCGCGAGCGTAATTCATTGCCGACACCGCACGAAATTCGTCACCACCTGGACGATTATGTTATCGGCCAGGAACAGGCGAAAAAAGTGCTGGCGGTGGCGGTCTATAACCACTACAAACGCCTGCGTAACGGCGATACCAGCAATGGCATCGAACTGGGCAAAAGCAATATTTTGCTGATCGGCCCAACCGGTAGCGGCAAAACCTTGCTGGCAGAAACGCTGGCACGTTTCCTGGATGTGCCTTTCACCATGGCCGATGCCACGACGTTGACCGAAGCCGGTTACGTGGGTGAGGACGTGGAAAACATCATCCAGAAACTGTTGCAGAAATGCGATTACGACGTGCAGAAAGCCCAACGCGGCATCGTCTATATCGATGAAATTGACAAGATTTCACGTAAGTCAGACAACCCGTCCATCACCCGTGACGTTTCGGGCGAAGGCGTGCAGCAGGCGTTGCTGAAGCTGATCGAAGGCACGATTGCGGCGGTTCCACCACAGGGTGGGCGTAAACATCCGCAGCAGGAATTCCTGCAGGTGGACACCTCCAAGATCCTGTTTATCTGTGGCGGTGCGTTTGCCGGCCTGGATAAGGTGATTGGCCAGCGTGTTAACACCGGTTCCGGTATCGGTTTTGGTGCCACGGTGAAGGGTGAATCTGAAAAAGCCACCGAAGGCGAACTGCTGTTGCAGGCAGAGCCGGAAGACTTGATCAAATTTGGCCTGATCCCGGAATTCATCGGTCGTCTGCCGGTGGTTGCCACCCTCAGCGAACTGAGCGAAGAGGCACTGATCCAGATCCTGAAAGAGCCGAAAAACGCCCTGACCAAGCAGTATCAGGCGTTGTTCAATCTGGAAGGGGTCGATCTGGAGTTCCGTGAGGAAGCGCTGAACGCCATCGCCAAGAAGGCCATGACGCGTAAGACGGGTGCCCGTGGTCTGCGTTCGATTGTCGAAGGCGCGCTGCTGGACACCATGTACGATCTGCCGTCGCTTGAAAGCGTAGATAAAGTAGTGATCGACGAATCTGTGATCGCTGGCCAATCCAAGCCGTTATTGATTTACGGCAAGCCGGAAGCGCAGGCTTCTGGCGAATAATTAGCCAGTCAAACCAGAAAGTTAATCGTAAAAGGGGGATTTTATCCCCCTTTTCTTTTTCTCTACATTGTTACCGTTGAATGTCAGAGATTCATCCCCATATACTCATAATCCAGATTTTGTGAAACGTTTGATGCTGGCGTCTCATGAGATCCCCCTAATCCTGGCGGAAATTAAACTAAGAGAGAGCTCTATGAACCCTGAGCGTTCCGAACGCATTGAAATCCCCGTGTTGCCATTGCGCGACGTGGTGGTTTATCCGCACATGGTGATCCCGTTGTTTGTTGGCCGGGAAAAATCGATTCGGTGCCTCGAAGCCGCAATGGATCACGATAAAAAGATCATGCTGGTGGCGCAGAAAGAGGCCTCGACGGATGAACCTGGCATTAACGATCTGTTCTCGGTCGGTACCGTTGCATCGATTTTACAGATGCTGAAACTGCCGGACGGCACGGTCAAGGTGCTGGTCGAAGGTTTACAGCGTGCGCGTATTACCACGCTTTCCGACAGCGGCGAACACTTCGCTGCCCAGGCTGAATATCTTGAATCACCGGCTATCGACGAGCGTGAGCAGGAAGTCCTGGTGCGCACGGCGATCAATCAGTTTGAAGGCTACATCAAACTGAACAAAAAAATTCCACCGGAGGTGCTGACTTCATTGAACAGCATCGACGACGCTGCACGCCTGGCGGATACCATCGCTGCGCATATGCCGCTGAAGCTCAGCGACAAGCAGTCGGTGCTGGAGATGTTCGATATCACCGAGCGTCTTGAGTACCTGATGGCGATGATGGAGTCGGAAATTGACCTGCTGCAGGTTGAGAAGCGCATCCGTAACCGCGTCAAGAAACAGATGGAAAAGAGCCAGCGCGAGTACTATCTGAATGAGCAGATGAAGGCGATTCAGAAAGAGCTGGGCGAGATGGACGACACGCCGGATGAACACGAGGCGTTGAAGCGCAAGATCGAAGCGGCCAAAATGCCGAAAGAAGCGCGTGAGAAAACCGAAGCGGAACTGCAAAAGCTGAAAATGATGTCGCCGATGTCTGCGGAAGCGACCGTAGTGCGTGGCTATATCGACTGGATGATCCAGGTGCCGTGGAATGCGCGCAGCAAGGTGAAAAAAGACCTGCTCAAGGCGCAGGAAGTGCTCGATACCGATCACTACGGCCTGGAACGCGTCAAAGACCGCATCCTTGAGTATCTTGCAGTGCAGAGCCGCGTCAGCAAAATCAAGGGGCCAATCCTGTGTCTGGTAGGGCCTCCTGGTGTGGGTAAAACCTCGCTGGGGCAGTCGATCGCTCGTGCGACCGGCCGCCAATATGTCCGTATGGCGCTGGGCGGCGTACGTGATGAAGCGGAGATCCGCGGTCACCGCCGGACTTACATCGGCTCCATGCCGGGTAAACTGATCCAGAAAATGGCCAAGGTTGGGGTGAAAAACCCGCTGTTCCTGCTCGATGAAATCGACAAGATGTCATCCGACATGCGTGGCGATCCGGCTTCAGCCCTGCTGGAAGTGCTGGATCCGGAACAGAACGTGGCGTTTAACGATCACTATCTGGAAGTGGATTACGATCTGTCCGACGTGATGTTCGTGGCGACCTCGAACTCGATGAACATCCCGGCACCGCTGCTGGACCGTATGGAAGTGATCCGTCTTTCTGGCTACACCGAAGACGAAAAGCTGAACATTGCCAAACAGCACCTGTTGCCGAAGCAGCTTGAACGCAACGCGTTGAAGAAAGGCGAGTTGACGGTAGATGACAGTGCCATTATCGGCATCATCCGCTATTACACCCGTGAAGCCGGGGTGCGTAGCCTGGAGCGTGAAATTTCCAAACTGTGCCGTAAAGCGGTCAAGTCGCTGCTGATGGACAAGAAGCTCAAGCACATCGAGATCAATGGCGAAAACCTCAAGGACTTCCTGGGCGTTCAGCGTGTTGATTACGGCCGTGCAGACACCGAAAACCGCGTAGGACAGGTCACCGGGCTGGCGTGGACGGAAGTGGGCGGCGATCTGCTGACCATTGAAACCGCCTGCGTGCCGGGCAAAGGCAAGCTGACCTACACCGGTTCTTTGGGTGAGGTGATGCAGGAGTCTATCCAGGCCGCGTTGACCGTGGTACGTGCACGTGCAGAGAAGTTGGGCATCAACGCCGATTTCTATGAAAAACGTGATATCCATGTCCACGTGCCGGAAGGGGCGACGCCGAAAGACGGCCCAAGCGCCGGTATTGCCATGTGTACCGCGCTGGTTTCCTGCCTGACAGGCAACCCGGTGCGCGCCGATGTGGCGATGACCGGTGAGATCACCTTGCGTGGTCATGTGTTGCCGATTGGCGGCCTGAAAGAGAAGCTGCTGGCGGCACACCGTGGCGGTATCAAAACCGTGCTGATCCCTTACGAGAACAAGCGCGATTTGGAAGAGATCCCGGACAACGTCATTGCCGATCTGGAGATCCATCCGGTACAGCGAATCGATGAAGTTTTGAACATTGCACTGGTCAATCCGGCCTTCGGCGCACAGCCGGTAGCGGTAAAATAGTGACGCATAGCAAAAACCATTGATAAAACTCATGCTGGCAAGCCAATTCGGACTTGCCAGTATTTTTTTGTGCCGCTAAGTTAGATCCCTGTCGGCTCGCGTTTCGCTGCCGTTTGGTGGCTTGCCAAGGCACGACGGGATTGATATAACAGCAGCGCTGTCGTAACCGTAGGGATTTTTTCGGTGCGACGTTTTGAATTCTAGAGGGGATGATAGAGTGAATAAGTCACAACTGATCGACAAAATTGCCGCGGGTGCTGATATTTCTAAAGCGGCAGCAGGGCGTGCTTTGGACGCAATTATTGCTTCCGTTACCGATTCCTTGAAAGAAGGGGATGACGTGGCTCTGGTTGGTTTCGGTTCTTTCACCGTGCGTGAGCGTTCAGCTCGTACCGGCCGTAACCCGCAAACGGGTAAAGAGATCAAAATCGCGGCAGCCAAAGTTCCGGCTTTCCGTGCAGGGAAAGCCCTGAAAGACGCAGTAAACTGATTACGGCGTTTAATCGCATCGCGTCGCCGGTAAACAATCACCTGACGCAGCGGTATTGGTAAGGTAAGATATAAGGCGCATCAGGTTGATGCGCTTTTTTTATTTTTGTCGCAGGGAACGCGCCTGCACAAGGGTTGTTAATCCACATCACAGCGGAGTGTTGTCACACTATGATGGACAATTTACGCGCGGCTGCTAACCACGTCGTGCTAAAAATCATCCTGGGGCTGATTATCTTGTCATTTCTTTTGACTGGAGTAGTCAGCTATCAGGGAAGTGCCGGCGATTACGCTGCGAAAGTAAATGGCCAGGTGATCGAACGCGCCCAGCTCGAACAGGCTTTCCAGAGTGAACGTAGCCGTATGCAGCAGGAACTGGGTGACCGTTTCTCTGCCATGGCTGGCAACGAAGGCTACATGCAGCAGATGCGCCAGCAGGTGCTGTCTCAACTGATCGACAAGTCGCTGCTGGACCAGTACGCGAAGACGCTGGGCCTGAGCGCCAGTGACGATCAGGTGAAAGAGGCCATCCGTCAAGAAAGCTATTTCCAGACGGACGGCAAGTTCGACAACGCCAAATATCTCGACCTGATTACCCGTTCGGGCTTTAGCCCAGATCAATATGCGCAATACACACGCCAGCGGTTAATCAACCAGCAGATGATCCAGGGCTTCGGCGGATCCGATATCGTCCCACCAAGCGAAGCAGAGTCTATGGTTGCTCTGGTCCTGCAAGAGCGCGAAGTGCGCCTGGCGACGATCGATCTGAATGCCATGATGGCCAAGCAAACCGTCACCGACGAAGAGCTGAAAGCGTTCTTCGAGCAGAACAAAAACAGCTTCATCGCGCCAGAGAAGGTGAAAGTGAGCTTTATCCCGCTGGATGCCGCGGCATTGCAGGATACGGTGACCGTTACCGAAGCGGATATCAGCGCCTATTATGATGGGCATCAAAGCAGCTTTGGCCAGCCGGAACGCAAAAAATTCAGCGTGATCCAGCTCAAAACCGAAGCGGACGCCAAAGCGGTATTGGAAGAGCTGAAAAACGGTGGTGATTTCGCTGCGTTGGCGAAAGAGAAATCTACTGACATCATCTCGCGCCGTACCGGTGGCGAAATGGACTGGATGGAGCCAGATACCACGGCTGACGAACTGAAACAGGCTAACCTGACCGAGAAAGGCCAACTGTCTGGCGTAGTGAAGTCTTCAGTGGGTTACCTGATCGTGCGCCTGGACGATATCAAGCCAGCGCTGGTGAAGCCATTGAGCGAAGTGCATGATGCTATCGCCAAGCAGATCAAGCAGGAAAAAGCGGTAGATGCCTACTATGCGCTGCAGCAGAAAGTCAGCGAAGCGGCGACCAGCGATAACGAGTCCCTGGCTTCAGCGGAAGAAGCTGCGGGTATCAAGGCGGCTAACACCGAATGGTTTACCCGTGACTCTGTTCCTGCTGCCTTGAACTTCAAGCCGGTTGTGCAAGCCATCTTCGATGGTTCGCTGATTGGCGAGAACGGCGCACCAGGCAGCAACTCTGACGTTATCACCGTTGACGGTGACCGTGCGTTCGTGATCCGCGTGGTGGCCCATCAGCCGGAAGGGATTGAACCTTTCGACAAGGTGAAAGATCGCGTAACCGCGATGGTCAAACACAACAAGGCACTGCAAGAAGCCAAGCTGCAGGGTGAAAAACTGCTGGTTGAGCTGAAGCAGGGCAAAGGCGATGAAGCGATGAAAGCCGCAGGTCTGAGCTTCGGCAGCGTACAGAAAATGGCACGCGCCCCGGAAGACAGCCAACTGGTGGAAGCCGTATTCGCTCTGCCGCACCCTGAAGCCGGTAAAGTGGTTTACGGCATGTCACAGGATGCTCAAGGGAACGTGGTGTTGATCGCCCTGGATAGCGTTAAGCCAGGCACGCTGCCAGCAGACGAAATGAAAACCTTCGTCAGCAACATGGAGAAAGGGAGCGCTAGCGTGACCTTCGATGCCCTCCTGACTAACCTGCGCAAAGAAGCCAAGATCAAAATGGGTGCCGCTGAGCAGCAACAGCCGTAATCTCCGCTCTCTGGTTTTGTAGGGCGCGCAGCATGCTGCGCCCGTATTCCTCCCTACAGTGGACGGGAATAAGCACCGCATTTCTTTGCAACAGCTTGCAATACTCAAAGGCCGCTTTCGCGGCCTTTTCCACATTTAAACTCTGCCATTTGCCGATCTTCCGCCGCTGCGGCAAGGTAACCTTGCTGTCAAACACAAGGAGGATACAGCATGCAACTTAGCGAAAATAAAGCCATTATCCGTTTTACCGTTATCCGCCAGCTACTCTTGGCGGCGGCGCTGTTTGGCCTGATAGGGAGCTCGGCCATTGCCGCAGAGAAACCCTCTCAGGGGCAACCACAGGCCGCTGCGGTATCGCCTAAGGTCAGCCCTGAAGCGCCAGGCGAGGGGGAAGCCAAGGTCAGTATTAACCAGGCAGATGCAGAGGCGCTAGCCACCGTGTTGAACGGCGTAGGGCTGAAAAAGGCAGAGGCCATAGTGCGCTACCGCGAACAGAACGGGCCGTTTAGTGAAATAGACCAGCTACAGGAGGTGCCGGGGATCGGTCCCTCCCTGGTGGAAAGAAATCGTGATCGGCTGAAAATGTGATCCCGCTCGCGGCTGCGTGGCAAAGTGCCCTCGCAGCCGCGCTGCTCTGCTACATTTTACAGGTCATACCAGTCGTCCATCGCAAACTCTTTGCCAAGCCCTGCGGTACAAGCATGCTGCCAGCAAGGAGGGATAATATTGAACGGGTATGCCGGTATTAATTCGCTATCACCAGAGCAGGAGCGGTTGTTTCACTATGCAAACTTATATCAAAGTTCGTGGCTATCATCTTGATGTCTATCAACACGTTAATAATGCCCGGTATCTGGAATTCCTGGAGGAGGCGCGCTGGGAATGGCTGGAGGGTCTGGATGCTTTCCACTGGATGACGCAAAACAACATCGCGTTTATCGTGGTGAACATCAATATCAATTATCGTAAGCCTGCCGTATTAGGGGATAAGCTGCGCATCGATAGCCAGATGCTGCAACTCAATGGCAAGAGCGGCGTGCTGAGCCAGCAGGTATTGCTGGAGCCGGAGGGGACAGTGGTCGCCGACGCGACGCTGACCTTTGTCTGTATCGATTTGAAAACCCAGCGGGCACTGCCGATTGAAGGCGCATTGCGTGAACACCTGGTGGCACTACAACAGAAAGATGCTGAGGCCTGATTAAGCATCGTGCTGGTCATGGCCCCTCACCCTAGCCCTCTCCCACAGGGAGAGGGGACCGAACGTGCCAGCGGGTATTTCTCTCACGACCTGACCATCGGTAAATGAAAGGGTCGGTGCTCCAGGGATAACTCAGTACCCGATGACAATACCGTATCAACTCATGGAAGGCATGACTCTTGCCTGGATGACAACGGCGTACCAGCTCCCTCTCCCTTAACAGGTTTCCATGTAGACCCCTGTCTTTACATTGGGAGAGGGCTGGGGTGAGGGGATCTTGCAATTACTACAGATTAACTCCGTTCCCAATTCCGGCTCTGCACTAGCTCCCTTGTAATGGTCTAATGATCCCGGACACTTTGTTAGAGATATAATAAGCAGCACTAACGAGGTGAGAATGCGCAGAAAAACGTTTACCCATGAGTTCAAACAGGAATGTGTCAATCTGGTCCTTCAGCACAACTACCCGGTGACACAAGCTGCTGAAACAATGAATATTGGTCTTTCCACATTGCAGCGCTGGCTACGCCAGTATCGCGGAGAAGTACGGGGCGAGACGCCAGCAGCCAGTGCCATTACACCTGAACAACGGCGAATACAGGAACTTGAAAAGCAGGTACGTCAGCTACAGAGCGACAATGACCTGTTAAAAAAAGCTTCGGCCTTCTTCGCCATGGAAATGAACAACGACAAAAAGTCGCGGTAAAGCTGAAGAAGGCTGGTGCAAATATCCAGCAGGTATGTCGCTGCCTGTCGCTTACGCGCAGCGTATTTTACGCACGGAGCAGCCGGCCAGCGCTCAAAGCCGATGTTCTTATGCTTCACGCAGCGGCTAAACATGTTCATGCTGAAATGGATGCGACGTACGGCAGTAGGCGTATGTGTATTGAGTTGCGTGAACAGGGTTTTAACGTAGGCCGATACCGCGTCCGTCAGGTAATGAAAGCCCTGTTGCTGGTTGCGAAGCGTCCCGGACGTCACCGTTATCCCCGTGGTGGAAAACCGGCTGTAGTGGCAGATAACCTACTGAATCGGCAATTTAATCCAGAGACATTGAATACCTGGTGGTCAGGTGATGTCACCTATCTTCGCACGGCTCAGGGCTGGTTGTATCTGGCTATTGTCATGGACTTATGTTCAAGAAAAATAGTGAGCTGGGCCTTCTCAGACAAACCGGACAGCGCGCTGACTACGCGGGCATTACGGCTGGCGATCAATAAACGACGGCCAACAGGTCCAGTCGTATTCCATAGCGATCAAGGGGCGCAATATACCAGTACTCAGTTCCAATCCTGCCAGCAGGAACTTGCTGTGACGGGCAGCATGAGCCGTAAGGGTAACTGCCTGGATAATGCGGTTACGGAGAGGTTTTTCCGCAGTCTGAAAGCAGAGAGAGTTAACTATCGTCGCTATGAAACCCGAAGTCAGGGTATTGCAGACGTTATCGATTATATCGACAGTTTTTATAATCTGAAGCGGCGGCATTACCGGCTGGGAAACATCTCGCCGGATGAATACGAACGACGACTACAACAATGTGCCTAAATCGGTGTCCTGTTTTACTTGACCATTACACCTCTCCCTGTGGGCTGAGGAATCCCCAGAAAAATTGAGACGATAAATAGGCTATTTTTTACCCACAAACGGGCTGGGAAATAGCCTCAAGCAGACGAGAAGAAGTGGTTCGTCATTCTCTCACTGCCAATTTACGAACAAAATGGAACAGATTGATCGTAAAACACTCGCTCTAATTCTCTGAAACCCCTAAGAAAAAATTAGTGGGGATACCTCAGCCCTGTGGGAGAGGGCTGGGGTGAGGGGCTCTCGCAATGACTACTGATGTGGCTTAATGATCTTGGACACCGAATAAGGGTGATATGGTCACTCCAATAAACTTCCCTGATACAAAAGAGGTGTCCAATGAAAGGCAGACGTACTTTTTCTCCAGAATTCAAATGTGAGGCTGCAAGCCTTGTTCTCGACAGGGGGTACTCAATTGTACAAGCCTGTGAGGCAATGGGAGTGGGCAGTACGGCTATGCAGCGCTGGGTACACCAGCTCGCCAGTGAACGAGGTGGAGTAACACCAACTACCGGAAAAGCCCTGACTTCTGAGCAAAAACGCATTCAGGAACTTGAAGCTCAAATCCGTAGGATTGAACGCGAGAAAAATATCTTAAAGGAGGCTACCGCTCTCTTAATGTCGGAATCGTTCACTCGCTTGAAATGATTAAGATATTGAGCGAGCGTTATCCTGTTGTTGAACTGTGTGTTCTCTTTGGTGTTGCACGTAGCCGCTATTACTACCGACGGCTTCCAGAGAAGACGGTGAGAAAAGTTCAACGAGAGCGCGTGTGTGCGCTTCATAAAGAAAGTCGTGGCTCTGCAGGAGCTCGGACATTGTCAGCGTCACTCACTGCTGAAGGTCATGTGGTAGGCCGGTATAAAGCTCGTCGGTTGATGAAAGAAGCCGGGCTGAGAAGTACACAACAACGCAAACACAGTTACCGGTTAGCGACAGATGAAGCGAGGTATGCCCCCAATCACCTGACGCGCGCCTTCAATGTTGAACGACCGAATACAGTCTGGTGTGGGGATGTGACTTATATCTGGGCGGGTCGATGCTGGCTTTACCTGGCGGTGGTGTTGGATCTCTATGCCAGAAAGGTAGTGGGTTGGTCTTTATCGTTATCACCGGATAGCGTACTGACTGGGGATGCGCTACGTATAGCTTATGAATCAAGAGGATGTCCTACGGGAGTGATGTTCCACTCAGACCAGGGCAGCCATTACAGTAGTCGAGCGTACAGGCACAAGTTAGAGCAATATCAGATAAAACAAAGCATGAGTCGGCGTGGTAACTGTTGGGATAACGCGCCAATGGAGCGGTTCTTCAGAAGCCTGAAGTCAGAATGGATCCCGGAGTATGGTTACGAGACAGTGGCCGAAGCCAAAGCAGATGTCCTGAGCTACATAACGCATTACTACAACCATCGAAGAGCACATAGCTTTAATGATGGCCAGACGCCGCATGCCAAAGAGAGGCATGCGGCGTAAAAAAACCTTAATCGGTGTTCGATATTACTAGACCACATCATACAGATTAACTCCGTTCCCAATTCCGGCTCTGCACTAGCTCCCTCTCCCTGTGGGAGAGGGCTGGGGTGAGGGGCTCTCGCAATGACTACAGATTAACTCCGTTCCCAATTCCGGCTCTGCACTAGCTCCCTCTCCCTGTGGGAGAGGGTTGGGGTGAGGGGATCCAACGATGGCTTAATCTGACTTATTGAGCGGCATTGCAGCCGCCCATGAACTGGCTTAAACCAACCCGGTTTTCCGCTTCAGGCTGGCCATCACGCCGACCTTGTCCTGCTGATACTGCTGCAATCCGTTGGCGCGCAGGTGGCAGGCCGCACATTCACCACAACCATCGCCTTGAACGCCGTTATAACAGGTGAGCGTCTCATGGCGGATACGTTCCAACTGCTGGTAATAGTCCGCCAGAGCCCAGGTCTCAGCTTTATTGAGCCACATCAGTGGAGTTTCAAAGCGTATATCACGGGCGATCCCCAGCACGATGGCCTGATTCAGGGCCTTAACAAACTCGTCGCGGCAATCCGGATATCCCGAGAAATCAGTCTCGCACACGCCGGTGATCACGGCTTCGGCTTCCACCTGGTAGGCATAAATCGCCGCCAGGGTGAGGAACAGGATGTTGCGCCCCGGCACAAAGGTGCTTGGCAAGGCATCGGTCTGTGAGCTGTCGTAGGTGGGGACCGGAATGTTATCGCGAGTCAGGCTGCTGATGGCCAGCTCATTGAGCAACCCAACGTCCAAAACCTTGTGCGCCTTGGCTCCCAGGGTTTGGCATAGGGCCTGGGCCACCTCGATTTCGGCGCGGTGACGCTGGCCGTAATCGAACGTGATGCAGTGAACTTCATCATACTGTTGCAATGCCTGGATCAAGCAGGTCGTGGAGTCTTGTCCACCGCTAAAAACGACGACTGCGCGTTTCATAAATCTACCTTCTGGCTAGGGCCATTCCCGATGCACATTCGGGCGGCCGGTTTATGCCCTTTCCACCAGGCTACAGCGTTACTGGCCTGAACCTGGCGCTATTGGGCTTCATAACACACATGCGGGGATGCTATCAGAAATGCTCGCCACAGCGTAGGGCAACCTAATCATCCAGCGGCGGTGGCAGCCAAGCCTGGCAAAAATCAAACCAGCCGTAGGCGGTGAGCATCACGCCCTGTATGCGGGGAGGGGCACTGACCTGATACTGATAGTTGAATAGGGGAGTGAGGATCGCGGCCCCCATCAACTGTTGATAATACGCTTTTAGCTGGCTGTAGCGTTGCAGTGGTGCTGGGCATTGCTGGATCTGTTGCAGGGTTCGCTGTTGGTATTGCCAATCCTCTTCTCGCAAAATTCCTTGCCACAGCAAATCGCGACGTAGCCAGCTTTCTAACGTCGCTTCCGGGGCTTCACCAATCAGGTTATCGGCCAGCAACAGATCGGCTTGGGCTATCTGCTCGGTACTTTGCCAACGTTTGCCGGAATAATAGCGGACCTCTAATTGGCAGCCATGCTCCGCCAGCAATTGTTGCAAAGCCTGAGTCACGCTCTCTAGTTCGATCGGTGGATGGTACAGCAGCGTCAACCGAGGGGGTAGCTCAACATCCTGTCTGACATCATGCTCAGGGATCGCCCAGCCCGGCAGCATTTCATGGCTTGGCATGATCACGCCCTGCTGGATGGGCAAACTGGCCAGCAGCCCGGAGCGCTGGATCAGCATCAGCAGCTTTTGCCCTTGGGCCTCACTCAGTACGCCACGGCGC
The DNA here is from genome assembly GCF_055790865.1 of Serratia sp. K1WW1. Classification (NCBI taxonomy): domain Bacteria; kingdom Pseudomonadati; phylum Pseudomonadota; class Gammaproteobacteria; order Enterobacterales; family Yersiniaceae; genus Serratia; species Serratia sp. K1WW1. The sequence continues at coordinate 4,525,944 of NZ_CM147697.1, read as the reverse complement.
TGGTTAATTGCCAGGTAGCACCACCCTTGGCTCATACTGCGTTGCACCGGCCGTGCCTGTGCCAGTTCTTCCTGCTGGCCGATGGTGATGCGTACCGGGTGCTGGCAACTGGTGTCGGTACTGCGGGTTGGCAGCTCTGGCGTGATCCAATATTCGATGCTTTCCAGATAAGGATGTTGCAGATGATAGTAAGGATGCTGTTCCAGCCGTACCATATGCGGCTCGTTTAGTGCCAGCTTAAACGGACCTGCGCCGAGGCTCGGTAGCTCTGGATGCGTCATCAGGCAGGGCAGTTCTGCCAGCCGGTGCGCCAGCCAATAATCGGGCATTTGCAGATCGAACTGGACGCATAGCGCATGCGGCAGGCTGATTGCCGCCACGCTGCTCAATAATGGCTGACTGCGCGGATGGTGTTGCAGGGCGTTGAGGGTTTGCAATAGCTGTTTGCCCGTCAAGGCCTCGCCGTTATGCCATCGCAGCTGACTGCGCAGAAAGAACTGCCAACGCAGGCCGTCTTCGCTAATCTGCCAGTGATGGGCCAGATCGGGCTGTGGCTCGGGGCAACCGGTATTGAAGCGCGTCAAACCGGCATAAACGGTCGCCACCAAATGCTGTTCCGCACGGCCGCTTAGCGTCAACGGATCTAGCTTTTCCAACGTACGGTAATAAGGGATACGCAGCGTAGGGCTGCCTTCCTGCCATTGGCCGCCGAGGTGGGGGCTCAGCAACTCTTGCAGATGCTGTGGCGCCAGCTGCGCCATTTCCAAGGCTCCCTGATGATCGCCCAGTTGCAGTAAACGTTGGAGATGCGCAGTCCGCAGTTCATCGGGGGTTTTCAGGCACTGCAACTGCGCGCGTTTCCCCCTTCCGGCCTGTGATTGCCAACTTAGCCAGCCTTGTTGCTGCAACTGCTGCACCAGAGTGCGCGCATGTCGCTCGCTACAATAGAAGATCGCAGCTAATTCACCGATCGTGATCGCCACCGGCGCGCTGCCTAGCTGGTGGTACAAACGTTGATATTGACCGAGGCGATGAACCAGGCGCATAGCGGTATCCTAGGTGTTTCAAGCGATGAAAGATAAATCAGGAAGTGTTTAGGCAAATTGTTCACTATTACTTCCGCAAATACCACCCCATACTGCGGTGATTGCCATTGTGCTCACATTTACGAGGTTCCTATGTATCGCCTGGCCGCTTTCGATATGGACGGCACCCTGCTGACCCCCGATCACCGTGTCGGGCCGGAAACGCTGAGCGCGTTAAGGCAGCTTATCGACAGGGATATGGTGGTGACCTTTGCCACCGGGCGGCATTACCTCGATGCCCAGCCGATCATGGCGCAACTGGGTTTACAAGGTTATCTGATCACCGGTAACGGCACTCGCGTCTATGATCAGCAAGGGCAGCAACTGCATGCTACCGACTTACCGGCGGAGATTGCCGAAGAAGTGTTGCATACCCACTGGCGTACCTCTGCCAGCATGCACGTGTTTCGTGATGAGGGATGGTTGACCGAAACCGCGGTGCCGGAAATGCTGGCTGCACATCATCTCAGTGGCTTTCATTTCCAACTCACCGATTTGCGTCGTCTGCCCGCATCTGGCAACAGCAAAGTCTGTTTCTGCGCCCCCCATGAAGAGCTGGTCAAGCTGCAGGCTCACTTGAGTGAACATTTCGGCACCCGTGCCGACCTTTGCTTCTCGGCCTATGATTGCCTCGAAGTGCTGCCAAAGGGCTGCAATAAGGGCGCGGCATTGAACAAGCTGAGCCGCCATCTGGGGCTGACGTTGGCTGATTGCATGGCCTTTGGCGATGCGATGAATGATAAGGAAATGCTGGCGGGAGTCGGGCACGGCGTGGTGATGGGCAATGCCCTGCCACAGTTGAAATCGTTACTGCCCCAACTACAGGTTATCGGCCACTGCGAACAGCAGGCGGTGGCTCACTATTTACAACATTGGCTGCGTTCACCACACCTCACCTATTCCCCCGAATTCTGAGGTATTAGCATTACAGCCGGCCGGGTATGACTACCCGGCTTTTTTTATCCCCTGAATTTCGCATTAATAACTTAATAACTTATTTTTCTAACAAGTTAGCCAGTTGGGTACTGTAATGCGTCAGATCGCCGATATGGTTGCTGACCCAGTCGCTGTTGTAATAGGTATCCAGGTAGCGTTCACCGCTGTCGCATAGCAGGGTGACTATGGCACCTTGCTCGCCCTTATCCCGCATCTGCCTGGCCAGCTGCAGCGCACCCCAGACGTTGGTCCCGGTAGAGGCGCCCACCTTACGGCCAAGAATATTTTCCAACCAATAAATGGTGGCGATACTGGCGGCATCGGGCACGCGCATCATGTTGTCGATCACCGAAGGGATAAACGACGGTTCGGCGCGTGGGCGGCCAATCCCTTCGATGCGGCTGCCACAGCTGCCGATGATGGTACGATCGCCATGATGGAAGCAATCGTAGAACACCGAGTTTTCCGGATCGACCACGGTGAGCTGGGTATCATGCCCTTGATAGCGAATGTAGCGCCCAAGCGTTGCCGAAGTGCCGCCAGTGCCTGCACTCATCACGATGTGTTTCGGAACCGGGTGCGGTTCGCGCTCCATCTGGCGGAAAATACTGTCGGCGATGTTGTTGTTGCCACGCCAGTCGGTGGCGCGTTCGGCAAAGGTGAACTGATCCATATAATGGCCGTTCAGCTCTTTGGCCAACTCCTCTGACACCGCATAAATCTGGGCAGCATGATCGACAAAATGGCTGCGGCCACCGTAAAAGGCGATTTGCTCGACCTTACGTTTGGCGGTGCAGGAAGGCATTACCGCGATAAACGGCAGGCCGAGCAGGCGGGCAAAATAGGCTTCAGATACCGCTGTGCTGCCCGATGAGGCTTCAATAATCGGCGTGTTCTGGTTGATCCAACCGTTACAGAGGCCATACAGAAACAGCGAACGCGCCAGGCGGTGTTTCAAGCTGCCGGTGGGATGGGTGCTTTCATCTTTCAGGTAAAGATAGATGCCGGGAAATTCCGGCAGGTTCAAGCGGATCAAGTGCGTATCGGCGGAGCGTTGGAAATCCGCTTCTATTTCACCAATAGCATATTTTACCCAAGCGTTTGTCATAATCTGGCCTCAAAATAGGGGGCTTAAACCCGCCGCCTTGCAAGCTCTAGCTTGAAATCCAGCAGGGATGTTTGAGGTGTAGCATAGCGGTTCAGCGAGAAAAAAGGATTGCCATTTTTCCTGTTTAATCGCCTAATGGGAGAAATATTTTCTATGAAATCACCTTATGTTGGATAAAACTGACCGAAAACTGCTGTGCATGCTGCAACAGGACTGTACGCAATCGCTGCAAGTGCTGGCCGAAGCGGTGAATCTGACCTCAACGCCCTGCTGGAAACGGCTAAAACGGCTGGAAGATGAAGGTTACATTCGCGCACGTGTCGCGCTGCTGGATAATGAAAAGCTCGGGCTTGGCCTGACGGCGTTTGTGCTGATAAAAACCCAGCAGCACAGCAGCGAGTGGTATCAGAAATTTGTCGATCTCACCGCGCAGATGCCGGAAGTGTTGGCGTTTTACCGTATGGCGGGGGAGTATGATTACCTGATGCAGGTCGAGGTGGCGGACATGAAAAGCTATGACAATTTCTATAAACGCCTGGTGACCGGCGTGCCGGGGCTGATTGATGTCACTTCCAGCTTCGCGATGGAAAAAATCAAATACACCACGGCGCTACCCGTGCCAGAGTGAAATCGTCACTCAACTGTTGAATGTTAAGGTTGCAGGGCTGCAGCCGGTAATTTGTCGGATACTGTCTGGAATAAAACTGCGTGAGACTCTTTGCTCAAATCGGCTGGTATTTCCGCCGCGAGTGGCGCCGCTACCTCGGGGCCGTGGTGCTACTGATTGCCATTGCCATACTGCAACTGCTGCCGCCTAAGTTGGTTGGCATCATTGTTGATGGTGTCACCAAGGATCAGATGTCCAACAAGGTACTGATGGCCTGGCTGGGGTTGATGATTGGTACCGCCATTGTGGTTTATCTGCTGCGCTACGTGTGGCGAGTGCTGCTGTTTGGGGCTTCCTACCAACTGGCCGTCGAACTGCGGGAAAACTTCTATCGCCAACTCAGCCGTCAGAACCCGGCCTTCTATCTGCGCCACCGTACCGGCGATCTGATGGCCAGAGCGACCAATGACGTTGACCGTGTAGTGTTTGCGGCCGGTGAAGGCGTGCTGACGCTGGTGGACTCTTTGGTCATGGGGCTGGCGGTGCTGATCGTGATGAGTACCCAGATCAGCTGGCAATTGACCCTGCTTTCCCTGATCCCGATGCCGATCATGGCGATCGTCATCAAATACTATGGCGATCAACTACACCAGCGTTTCAAGTCGGCACAAGCCGCGTTCTCCAGCCTTAACGATCAGGCACAGGAGAGCATGACCAGCATCCGTATGATCAAGGCTTTTGGCCTGGAGGATCATCAGTCCAACCAGTTTGCCGAAGTGGCATCGCAAACCGGTGCGAAGAATATGCACGTGGCGCGAGTTGATGCGCGCTTTGATCCGACGATTTACATCGCTATTGGTGCGGCCAACCTGCTGGCGATCGGCGGCGGTAGCTGGATGGTGGTTAACGGTTCCCTCACGCTGGGCCAACTGACCAGCTTTGTCATGTACCTCGGCCTGATGATTTGGCCGATGCTGGCACTGGCCTGGATGTTTAATATCGTCGAGCGCGGCAGTGCCGCCTATAGCCGTATCCGCAGCCTGCTGGAAGAGGCACCGGCCGTGAAGGATGGTGAACTCGATCTGCCCGCCGGGCGCGGCAACCTGAGTGTGGAAATCCACGCGTTCCATTATCCGCAAACCAATAAACCCGCGCTGCATGACGTTGCGTTGCAGTTGCAGCCGGGGCAAATGTTGGGGTTGTGTGGGCCTACCGGTTCGGGCAAATCGACGCTGCTTTCGTTAATACAGCGCCAGTTCGATATTGATGACGGCCATATCAGCTATCACGGCTTGCCACTCACCCAGATCAAGCTCGACGAGTGGCGTTCACGCCTGTCGGTCGTTAGCCAGACGCCGTTCCTGTTCTCCGATAGCGTGGCCAATAATATCGCCTTGGGCAACCCGGCGGCCACTCAGGAACAGATTGAACAGGCCGCGCGCCTGGCCAGCGTGCATGAAGATATTCTGCGTTTGCCTCAGGGTTACGAGACCGAGGTGGGTGAGCGCGGCGTGATGCTTTCTGGTGGCCAGAAACAGCGTATTTCCATCGCGCGGGCGCTACTGCTGGAGGCGGAAATTCTGATCCTCGACGATGCCCTCTCGGCGGTGGATGGGCGCACCGAACACCAGATCCTGCATAACCTGCGCAGTTGGGGGCAAAACCGCACGGTGATCATCAGCGCGCACCGCCTTTCGGCCCTGACGGAAGCCAGCGAAATCCTGGTGATGCAACACGGCTCGGTGGTACAGCGTGGGCAGCATGGGCAATTGGCTAGCGAGCCTGGCTGGTATCGCGACATGTATCGTTATCAGCAATTGGAAGCGGCGTTGGATGAGGCTCCTGATAGCACCGAGGAGGTTTTGGCCGATGAGTAAGATACAAAATATGTGGCCAACGCTGAAACGTTTGCTGGCTTATGGCTCGCCTTATCGTAAACCTCTCGGGTGGGCGGTATTGATGCTGTGGGTAGCGGCGGCGGCGGAAGTCGCCGGACCGATACTGATTGGCTACTTTATTGATAACTACGTTGCCAAAGGGCAATTGCCGCTGATGATTGTCAGCTCCCTGGCGGTAGCTTATATCCTGCTGGAACTGCTCGCTGCGGCGTTGCACTATTTCCAGGCCATCCTGTTTAATCGGGTGGCGGTTGGGGTGGTACAACGGTTGCGCACCGACGTGATGGACGCGGCTCTGCGTCAACCGCTGAGCGCGTTTGATACCCAGCCTGTCGGGCAATTGATCTCGCGGGTAACCAACGATACCGAAGTGATCAAAGATCTGTATGTGATGGTGGTGTCCACGGTACTGAAAAGTGCGGCGCTGATCGGGGCGATGCTGGTGGCGATGTTCAGCCTGGACTGGCGTATGGCACTGGTAGCGATCTGCATCTTCCCGGCGGTGCTGGTGGTGATGGGGATCTATCAATATTACAGCACGCCGATCGTGCGGCGGATGCGTAGCTACCTGGCGGATATCAACGACGGCTTCAACGAAGTGATCAGCGGCATGGGGGTGATCCAGCAGTTCCGTCAGCAGATCCGTTTTGGCGAGCGCATGAGTGCGGCCAGCCGCTCGCATTACACCGCCCGGATGCAGACGCTGCGCCTGGATGGTTTTCTGTTACGGCCACTGCTTAGCCTGTTCTCTGCCTTGGTTCTATGTGGCCTGTTGATGCTGTTTGGCTTCAGCGGTGAAGGCGCGATTGGCGTGGGGGTGCTATATGCCTTCATCAACTATCTTGGTCGTTTGAACGAACCGTTGATTGAGCTGACCGCCCAACAATCGATATTGCAGCAGGCCGTGGTGGCCGGTGAACGTATTTTCGAGCTGATGGATCGCAGCCAGCAGAGCTATGGCAGTGACGATCGCCCGTTGGCGAGTGGCCGTATCGATATCAGCGACCTGAGCTTTGCCTACCGCAGCGACAAAAAAGTGCTGCAAAATATCTCGTTGCAGGTGCCGTCACGGGGTTTTGTTGCCCTGGTTGGCCATACCGGCAGCGGAAAGAGCACCCTGGCTAACCTGTTGATGGGCTATTACCCGCTGAGCGAAGGGGAAATTCGTCTGGATGGCCGCCCGTTGTCCAGCCTTTCACATCGTACCCTGCGCCAAGGCATTGCCATGGTGCAGCAAGATCCGGTGGTGATGGCGGAGTCGGTGCTGGCGAACGTCACGCTTGGTCGCTCTATCGGTGAAGAGGCGGTCTGGCAGGCGCTGGAAACGGTGCAACTGGGTGAACTGGTGCGTAGCTTCCCACAGGGCATCCATACGCGCCTGGGGGAGCAGGGGAATAATCTGTCCGTAGGACAGAAGCAGTTGTTGGCCTTGGCGCGCGTGCTGGTCCAGGCACCGCAGATCCTGATCCTGGATGAAGCGACCGCCAATATAGATTCCGGCACCGAGCAGGCGATCCAACGCGCCTTACGGCTGATCCGCGAGCAGACGACGCTGGTGGTGATCGCCCACCGCCTTTCAACCATTGTTGATGCCGACTCTATTCTGGTACTGCATCGCGGTCATGCCGTGGAGCAGGGGAACCATCAGCAGTTGTTGGCACAGCAGGGCCGCTACTACCAGATGTATCAGCTACAGCTGGTGGGTGAAGAGTTGGCTGCTACGACGCGCGACGAAACTCAGCCCGCATAATCTTAAACAAGGGCTCCGCTCCAGGAGCCCGCACCACCAACAGGCAATAGCGCTTTTCGACTCCCTCCTACTGCACTTTCCCAACGCGTAATGCACCAAAAAGGTGCGCTATCTCCAGGCGGCGATCTCTGCTTTCGTCCAGCGCTGGCCTCTGATTGTGGGGGTCTCTATATAATTAATTGAATTTAAATAAAAAATAATTTGTGGCACAGCCTTTGCTTTATATGACTCGTACCGGGGGTAAGTTTTTGGGCTTAATCGTGGAGAGGCAATATGAAGCTGGTTACCGTGGTGATCAAACCATTCAAGTTAGAGGACGTGCGTGAAGCCTTATCCTCTGTAGGTATTCAGGGGCTGACCGTAACCGAAGTCAAAGGCTTTGGCCGCCAGAAGGGTCATGCCGAGCTCTATCGCGGAGCAGAGTACAGCGTCAATTTCTTACCTAAGGTCAAAATTGATATCGCTATTGCCGATGACCAACTGGATGAAGTGGTTGATGTGATTAGCAAGGCGGCCTACACCGGCAAGATCGGTGACGGCAAAATTTTCGTTGCCGAATTGCAACGTGTGATTCGAATTCGTACCGGCGAAACCGACGAAGCGGCTCTGTGATCGCAGGCTCAGTCAACTGAATGGGGATGGATTGATAATGAAAAGACTGTTATCCACGTTGGGCCTGAGTTTGGTAACCCTGGTTCCTTCTTTGGCTCTGGCCGCTCCGGCGGTGGCAGACAAGGCGGACAACGCCTTTATGATGATTTGCACAGCGCTGGTGCTGTTTATGACCTTACCGGGCGTGGCACTGTTTTACGGCGGCCTGCTGCGCTCGAAGAACGTCCTCTCAATGTTGACTCAGGTGACCGTCACCTTTGCCCTGGTCTGTGTGCTGTGGGTCATTTACGGCTACAGCCTGGCGTTCAGCGAAGGTAACGCCTTCTTCGGTGGCTTCCAGACGGTGATGCTCAAAGGGATCGGGATAGATAGCCTGACCGGCACCTTTAGCCAGATGATCCACGTGGCGTTCCAGTGCTCCTTTGCCTGTATTACCGTGGCGTTGGTGGTGGGCGGCTTTGCCGAACGTATCCGCTTCTCTGCGGTGGTTATTTTTGCTGCCATCTGGTTCACGATTTCCTACCTGCCGATTGCGCATATGGTTTGGGGCGGTGGTTTCCTGGCAGCCGACGGCGCGTTGGACTTTGCGGGCGGTACCGTGGTGCATATCAACGCCGCGAGCGCTGGTCTGGTAGGGGCCTATCTGTTGGGTAAACGTGCCGGCTATGGCAAAGAGGCCTTCAAGCCACACAACCTGCCGATGGTATTTACCGGAGCCTCGATCCTGTATATCGGCTGGTTTGGCTTCAATGCCGGCTCGGCCAGTGCGGCCAACGGTATTGCGGCGCTGGCGTTCCTCAACACGGTAATAGCCACTGCCGGTGCAATCCTCTCCTGGACCTTTGCCGAGTGGGTCGTGCGCGGTAAACCTTCTCTGCTGGGAGCCTGCTCGGGCTGTATCGCGGGTCTGGTTGCGATTACGCCAGCGGCGGGTACCGTGGGGGTAGGTGGTGCGCTGATTATTGGCCTGGTAGGCGGTGTCGCGGGGCTGTGGGGTGTGGTTACGCTGAAGAAATGGCTGAAAGTTGACGACACCTGCGATGTGTTTGGTGTGCACGGGGTGTGCGGTATCGTTGGCTGTCTGTTGACCGGCGTCTTTACTGCCTCATCACTGGGCGGAACGGGCTACGCCGCTGGCGTCACCATGGGACATCAGGTGTGGATCCAGTTGTTGAGCGTTGTTGTGACGCTGGTGTGGTCAAGCGTGGCCGCGTTTATCGCCTTTAAGGTCGCCGGGGCCGTGGTGGGGCTGCGCGTACCGGAAGAGCAGGAACGCGAAGGCCTGGATGTAAACAGCCACGGCGAGAATGCTTACAACCAGTAAAATATGTTGAATTAAACCCTGAGGGGGGGATGGAAACATCGCCCCTTTTTCATTTAAATATCGCGCTTGCGGATCACGCCTTCTTGCACCGTCGTCGCTACCAGCACACCGTCGCGGGTGTAGAACTGGCCGCGCACAAAGCCACGGGCACCGGAGGCTGAGGTGCTTTCTACCGCATACAGCAGCCAATCGTCCATGCGGAACGGACGGTGGAACCACATGGAATGGTCAATGGTCGCCACCTGCATTCCCGGCTCGAGGAAACCGACGCCATGCGGCTGTAGCGCCGTCAGCAGGAAGTGAAAGTCAGAGGCGTAGCCAAGCAGATACTGATGGATCCGCAGGTCGTCCGGCATGGTGCCATTGGCGCGGAACCAGACATGGCGATAAGGTTCTTCCACGCTGCCCTTCAACGGGTTGTGGAATTTCACCGGGCGCATTTCGATCGGCTTCGGGCCAATGAACTTGTCGCGCACCTTTTCCGGCAGCATATGCGACAGCTTTTGTGCAATTTCTGACTCCGACATCAATCCTTCCGGCGGTGGGACATCCGGCATGGTGTTTTGATGTTCAAAACCTTGCTCGGGGCTTTGGAAAGAGGCCGTCATGTAGAAAATGGGTTTGCCATTTTGAATGGCGCTAACGCGGCGCGCGCTGAAGCTATTGCCGTCGCGCAGGGTTTCTACGTCATAAACAATCGGTTTACTGCTATCCCCAGGGCGCAGGAAATAGCTGTGGAAGGAGTGAACGATACGCTCCGCAGGAACGGTTTGCTTGGCAGCATACAGCGCCTGGCCGACCACCTGACCGCCAAAGACCTGGCGTAACCCCAGATCTTCGCTTTGGCCACGAAATAAACCTTCTTCAATTTTTTCCAAATCCAGCAGTTCGAGGAGGTTGTGCAGTGCCTGGCTCATAAAGTGGCGATCCTTTTAGTCATCATGTTGCGCAGTGTGCTGAATATGATGGCAGGACGTCAATATATTGCGTTATTTCTGCAGGAGAAGCTGCCGCAGCCAGGGGCTGCGTCATGAGGCCTTAGGGCTATTTAGGCCTAGTCCGATAGGCAGTTGTTAGTATTTTGTGCTAGGTTTAATCAGTGTAGTGGTTTAAGCCACCAACATGTGACTAATAATAAAGGAGACCGACCCATGAAACTCTGGCAAATGGTAGGGGGAGCAGCCGCATTGACGATCACATTGGCAGGCTGTGCCCACAAGAATGCGGATGTGCCAACGCAGACGGCTAACGCTGCGGCCTCGCAAACGCAGATCCAAGGCCCGGTGGTGCAGGGCTCAGTTAATATTCGCCAGCGTATCGCGCTGCCACCGGATGCGGTACTGACCGTGACCCTGTCCGATGCATCACTTGCTGATGCCCCTTCACGAGTGATTTCACAGCAGGCGATGCGTACCGAAGGTCTGCAGAGCCCGTTCCGCTTTACGCTACCGTATAACCCCGCGGACATTCAGCCTAATGCGCGTATCATCCTGAGCGCGGCGATTACGGTGAATGGCCAGCTGATGTTTATCACCGACACGATCCAAGAAGTGATTAACCGAAACGGGACCCAGGCCGATCTGCTGCTGGTACCGGTTCAAAACGTTCCGGTTCAGGTCGCACCGACCCCAGCTCCGTAAGCAGCAATGCCTGCATCTGACAGCCTTTGCGCCTCTGGCCAGAGGCTGTTTTTTACCAGTGCCAGCGATACAACTCAAAATCAACCGTGCTCTGCGGGCCGAAAATAATTCCCTCTGCCAGTAACGCCTGCCGTTGGCGCTGAAAATCTTCACCCTGTTGTGAGATCTGTCCGTGGCGGTTAATGACCCGGTGCCAGGGCAGGGTGCTGCCCTCTGGTAAACGCCGTAATACACCACCAACCTGACGTGCTGCACGGGGTGAGCCAGCCAGCCGCGCAACTTCGCCGTAGGTGGTTACCTTGCCAGGAGGAATGGCGGCCACGATATGAAATACGCGTTGGCTGAAGGTAGCATCTTCTGGTTGCATGGCTGTTTTATCCTGTGTGATGTGTGGAAACGCTGCCTACAGCAAAACGGGCGTAGCATGCGGCGCCCCTACCCATTGAGCAATATCTCCACTGAGTCATCAATATTAACTAGTGTGCCACAGGCGAGATGGGTAAGAAAACAGCGGTTGCTCCCGGTTGGCTTGCTATTTGCCTGGCCATCACCGATAATGCCCACCGCTTCGCAATTCAAGAAGCCGTCAATGGGGGCCCTGTTGGTTCTCCCGCAACACTAACTGGTGAACTCGGTCAGATCCGGAAGGAAGCAGCCGTAGCGAGTGACGTGTGTGCCGGGATGTAGCTGGCAGGGCCTCCACCAATTTCTAGCCTCCCCCCCCCCCAAAAAAAAAGCACCGACAATCTGCCGATGCCTTACCTATTTGATGTTTATGCCTGGGTTTCCCAGCAGGCAACCAGTGGATCGACGATCTGGCGTGTTGTGCCGTCGGTCAGGCCCAAATCCGTCAGGTGCGGTCCGGCATTGCATGCCAGGCAGGTGCCCTCAATCGCTTTGAACACCCGGTAGGGGGGTTCCCAGTCTGCAACCTTGGCACTCAGATCGCGCAGGTTTTTAAACTGCTGCGCCAGCTGTGCAGCGGGGAGGTCGGAAAGCATACCGGCGATCGGCATGGCCACCTGCGCCAATATTTCACCGTTCTGGCTGAGAGCCATGCCGCCGCCGGTAGCGATCAGCGCGTTAGCGGCCAGCGCCATGTCATGAGGATCGCGGCCCAGCACCACCAGGTTATGAGAATCATGAGAGTAGCTCGTGGCAATCGCCCCGCGTAGTTCGCCCCAACCTTCCAGCAATGCCAACTGAGGCTTGGCTGGGTGCCGGGCGTGGCGATGCTGTACCCAGATCAGACTGAACCCCGGCGGGAGCTGTACCTTGCCGTCGCGCACTTCTACCGTGGTTTCATTCCATTGGGTGAAACGTGCCCCTTTGATATGGCGCAACGTGGCCTGGCCGTGACGAATGGCTGCAACCCGCATGATAAAATCATCTGCGGCCAATGGTGGCAGATGGAGCGTGTCACGTGGTGCGGATACGCCTGGCGTAGCTTGTACTGGAGCCAGCATTTTGCCCTGATCTGCCAGACACTGGCCAGCAACGTAAACCCGGCTGGCCTGGAGGTGTTCCAGGGAGTCAAAGACGACCAGATCGGCGATCCTTCCTGCGGCAATCAGGCCCAGATCGTTACGTTGCAAGCGTATGGCGGCATTGAGCGTAGCCATCCGTAGTGCATCGGTGGCCGGTAATCCGTGTTCAATCAGCAGATTGAGCAGGGCGATAACGCCGCCTTTCTCCAGCAGCATATCGGGTGGCACATCATCAGTGCAGAGGGTGATTTGGGAGGAGAAGTGTGGCAGCGATTTTAATGCCGCAACGATTTCAGGCAGCAGATAAGGATGAGAGCCCCGGATCTCCAGCGTCAGCCCGGAGCGTAGTTTCTCCAGAGCATCGGCAGCAGAGGTCAGTTCATGATCGGAGGTCACGCCTGCGGCCAGATAGGCTTGCAACTGCGGGCCACTCAAACCACGCGCATGGCCTTCAATCAATTTGCCGCTGTTAAGCCCGGCGTTGAGGATCTCCTGCATCCGTTCGCTGCCGTGCAGCACGCCGTGCATATCCATCACTTCCGCCACGCCGCCCACTTCGGGCCAGGCTAACATGGTATCCATCTCATGGCCGCCAAAGTCGGCACCGGACATTTCCAGCCCAGGCGTCGAAGGCACGCTGGAAGGCGCTGCACAGATCACCCGCAGAGGAAGATTGCGGCTGGCATCTACCGCGTAGCGCACTCCCGCAACGCCAAGCACGTTCGCCAATTCATGCGGATCCCAGAAGATGGTGGTGGTGCCCTGTGCGACGACGATCTCGGCATAGCGTTCTGGCAGCAGGTGGGAACTCTCAACGTGCACATGGGTATCGATCAGACCTGGGCTGAGGTAGGCTCCCGCCAGGTCTTGTGTCCGATGTGCCGTTGGCAAGGAGCCACAAGGATGAACGCTGGCGATCAGTGGGCCGACAATGCCAATATCAACCAGGCGAATTTCCCCGGTGACCATGTCGATCAGGTTGGCATTGCTCAGCAAGAGATCAAACGGCGTATTCCCCAGCGCAGCCTGTACGGCACGTTGGCGTTCACCGTTACTGACAGAAAAGGTGGTCATGATAATCCCCGGAATAAGAGTAAGGGAGTTACTGTAGGCGGGGGCGTAAGCTTTGCACAGATGATTTAATTTATTGCGTGATAAGAAACGTTTATGCTGTGGCAAACGTTTACCTCTTTTCCTGGCAGGTTAGGCTATGTCCGAGCCATGGCGACGGTTACCCGCGCTTTCCCTCAAGCAAATTCAGTACTTTGTGACCCTGGCGCAGCTACGACATTTCACCGATACCGCCAGCCGTCTGGCGATCAGCCAGCCCGCGTTAAGCAGTGCGCTGCGGCAAGTCGAAACCGTGCTTGGCGGGAAGTTAGTCAATCGAACGGCCTCTGCGGTGACCCTGACGGAACTAGGCACGGCGATCCTGCCGCATGCGCAACGGCTGCTGAATGTGGCTCACGCTACCTTTGATGATATGCAGCGCGTTATGTTGGCCGGAGGGGATGGCACGTTACGTATCGGTCTGGTGCCTTCGGTGAGCAACCTGCTGTTTCCTGCGGTACCGCGGTTGCTGGCGCAACATTTCCCGCGTTTACGCGTAGAATTCCACGATCAAACCAATGATTCCCTGCTGCTACAGTTGGAAAATGGGCAGATAGACTTCGGCATAGGGGCTTTGGACAGCTCGGTGCCAGAACGGCTTGAGATTTATCCGTTGCAGGAAGATCCGTTTGTGGCGGTGATGCGCCGGGACGATCCCTTGGCGGATCCACATCATCTGCCCTGGCAGCAATTGGCTAACAGAGATATTGCGGTATTTTCGAAAGGGAATAGCAGTCGATTGGTATCGGCACTGGCGGAAAGCCATCGTCTGAACTTAACGGCGCGTTATCAGGTGGATTTTCTGGAAACGTTGTATGGTTTGGTGCGGTCACAATTAGCGGTGGCTATTTTGCCTCAGCTTTATACGACGCATTTAAACGATGAAGAATTAACCGTTATTCAATTACAACAGCCATTACTTAGCCGCACTGTGGCACTTATGCGCAGCGCAAAACAAAATCACTCGCCTTTAATTGAAAACTGTTTCCAGTTGCTACTGCACGATTTTCAGCTCAGAGGCAAGTAAACTTGAATTTTTAAGATAATGCTTAATCTGAGCGACCATTGAAGCCGATAATATTATCGGCTCAACGCAAGGCTACTTTGATTATCTTACAAATTTCCAAACGGCGACCGGAATTTTATCATACAGCTTGTTCATGGTCAGTTCGGCCAGGCGATGATCGGCGGCAGAGTAGAACAGCTCTAGCTCATCGTCAGAGAGTTCGTACTTATTTTTCTCGATCACTCGCTCAAGGGTTTCAATCGTGGTGCATTTACGCAAACGCATCAGATAGTCAATTTTTGTCATGATAACCTTTAGTCTTATTAACCATAAAATTATTTGAGGATAATTATCCCCTAAGTTTTCATCGTGGTACAGACGCCCTCTCCTGAGAACAATCTGAATGTGCGCGCCTTGGTTTTTTGCCAGCGACGCAAATCGGAGTCATTAATACCATAGCTGCTAAACAGCGTGTAGGTATCGTCGAGGTACTCTTCGACCAGTTCCGATAAATCACCTTCGTCCATGTATTTAATTTTAAAACTCATTACAAACGAAGCAATATGTTCGATCAGCTCATTAAGCTGCAAATTGACGGCGGACGTTGGATCGTTAACCCAGCCGTGGTGGCTGTCACCCAGGGTGGCGATGCCTTCGTCGTACAAATTTTCACATAAGAATTTGAGTTGAGCAATATCGTGCCTTTTAGGCGAATACTCATCCATATCATCCCCCGTCAGTCTTAATTTCGGTGTTGATAACACTCTGTGAGTACATTGACTTAACATCATATGCTGTAAAGCTTAGCTCAGGCTTAATAAACTTTCAGCATATTAAATATAAATCATTTTTTGCCATCTAGCTTGTTACTATTACCGAAACTTACAATTCGTCAGCGGTTGATGGCCGTGAGTTGTCGATAACCTCAAACACCAAACCCTTTTCCGTCACGCTAAAAGTGACAGAATCATTTATGTATTCGTCACCACTGATATCCAGGCATGCGTTAAAAATCGACCACTGATAGCGGTAACTCATTGAATACTCGCTATTACCGATGCAGTTAATCTCAATAATTTCTAATGAGCCTTCCACATAGCGCGCATTCTCGGAGTAAAAGCTTAGTCCACTGGTGAGCACCGGTACCAAGTCAGATAATTGATTATCGACCACTTTCCTTAATTGTTTCACAGAAAGTGGGTCTACTTCGGAACAACGGCTTAGCGTCACTAGCATTTGGATATCTGGTTGTATCACATTCTATGCCTCTATCTTACTCCTTTTCCAGCCTTGATGGGCAAACTTTTCGCTGAATAACGCTTTTTTACCCAGCTTTGAGAGTTTTACCGTTCGATAGTTCTGCCACTCAGCCAGCAGCATCGGCTCGATAACCTGAAAATGTTACGTTCCGTTGCATTATTGGCACTTGAACGACTTGAGGAACGTCAGTTTGTGTGATGTTATATTATTACATTTATGTAATCTTTTTGGCGATAACCATGCTGCCTTTCCTTCCCGTTACCCTGTTTACCTCAGCCGCGTTTTTGCGCTGCGGAGC
Source organism: Serratia sp. K1WW1 (assembly GCF_055790865.1). NCBI lineage: Bacteria > Pseudomonadati > Pseudomonadota > Gammaproteobacteria > Enterobacterales > Yersiniaceae > Serratia > Serratia sp. K1WW1. The sequence goes on along the minus strand of NZ_CM147697.1, from coordinate 4,509,823 downwards.
CGTTAGCGTATTGCTGACCTTACTATGGCTAGCCATTGCGTGGGCGGTTGCTCTGTCATGATAACGTTGCAAAATGCCATCGTGGGTTATGACCACACTCCTCTGTTTCCGCCGTTATGCGGTCGTTTTGCCGCCGGTTCATTAACGGCGGTGATTGGCGTTAACGGTGCCGGTAAATCTACGTTGTTGAAGTCGTTGGCCGGGTTGCACCCGCTGCTGGGCGGCAAGCTACATTTTGCGGGCGGGAAGGCTCCGGCGATGGCCTATTTGCCACAACTGGCGGAGTTGGATCGCCAATTTCCTATTCTGGTTCAGGATTTGGTCGCTATGGGTTGCTGGCCGCAAAGCGGCCTGTTTGGCGGTGTGAATAAACGCTCCATGCAGCAAATTGCAGGTGCGTTAGACACCGTGGGCATGAGTTCCATGGCGCTTGAGGCGGTAGGGGAGTTATCCGGTGGGCAGCTCCAACGCGTATTATTTGCCCGTTTGTTGGTCCAGCAAGCGCCACTGATCTTACTGGATGAGCCCTTCACCGGCATCGATGCGGCAACCACACAACTTTTGCTGCAGGTCATTGCGCAGTTACACCGGCAGGGAAGAACGGTGATTGCCGTATTGCACGATATGTCTACCGTAGCCAACCATTTCCCCGAAGCGTTGTTGCTCACCCCTGAACGCTGCCATTGGGATAACGCCGAGCGCGTGTTAGCGCATTATTCGACGGCGGCTAATCAGAGGGGGGCCGCGTAATGACGCTACTCCATCTGCTGCTCGACCCTTTTGTCTCTTTCGGTTTTATGCGCCGGGCATTGGTTGCCTGCCTGGCAATATCGCTGAGCGCTGCACCACTAGGCGTGTTTTTATTGCTGCGCCGGATGAGCCTGGTGGGGGATGCGCTTTCCCATGCGGTATTACCTGGTGCAGCAATCGGCTATCTGATTTCTGGCATGTCGCTGGTAGCCATGGGCATAGGGGGATTTATTGCCGGGTTGGCCGTAGCCATGTTGTCCGGGCTGGTGAGCCGCAAAACCCCGTTAAAAGAGGACGCCAGCTTTGCGGGTTTCTATCTGGGGTCGCTGGCGTTGGGCGTCACGTTGGTCTCTTTACGCGGCTCGAGCGTTGATCTGCTGCACGTATTGTTTGGCTCGATCCTGGCGGTGGATGCGCAGGCGCTGGTTATGGTAGGCATTATCGCCAGTATTTCGCTGATGATGCTGGCAGTGCTGTATCGGGCTCTGGTGATTGAATCCTTTGACAGCACTTTTTTACGCGTCAGTGCGCCAGGCTCGCTGGCGTGGATCCACGGGCTTTTTCTCGCTTTGGTGGTAATCAACCTGGTGGCCGGTTTTCAAATCCTTGGCACCCTGATGTCGGTGGGGCTGATGATGCTACCGGCGACCTGCGCCCGGTTCTGGGCGCGAGATTTGCCGCAGACATTAGCCGTGGCTATGGGGATTGGGCTGCTCGCCAGCCTGGTTGGTCTGGAGTGGTCCTACTACGCTTCATTGCCCGCAGGCCCGGCGATTGTCCTCAGTGCCAGCGGGATGTTTTTAATTTCGATTTTGTTTGGGACGCGTGGCGGGATGTTGCGCCGTGCGCGTCATTGAGAAGTGCTATCTGCAAGGAGAAAACATGAAATCTTTACCCATAACGCTGGTGGCAGCTGCTCTGCTCGCCAGCCCGTTAGCGCAGGCGAAAACCGTTGAAGCCGTGGCCAGCTTTTCTATTCTTGGCGATATCGTCAAACAGGTGGGCGGTGAACATGTAAAGGTCAGCACGCTGGTTGGCCCTGATGGCGATCCGCACGGTTTTGAGCCATCGCCGCAAGACAGCAAGCAGCTGGCGCAGGCCGATGTGGTGTTTGTCAGCGGATTGGGGCTTGAAGGTTGGATCGATCGGTTGGTGAAGGCTTCCGGTTATCAGGGGCCGGTGATCACCGCATCCAAAGGGATCGAGTCGCGCAGCATGGAAGAAGAGGGCAAACAGGTCACCGATCCACACGCCTGGAACAGCATGAACAATGGCGTGCAGTATGCGACCAACGTGATGAATGCGCTGATCGCTGCGGATCCTGAAGATGCCGCCTATTTCCGCCAACGTGGTGGTGAATATATTCAACATCTTCAGCAGCTCGATGGTTGGGCCAAAGCACAGTTCGCGGCGGTGCCGCAGCAAAAACGCAAGGTGCTGACCAGCCATGATGCTTTCGGTTATTTTGGCCAAGAATACGGCGTCACCTTCCTTGCCCCGGTCGGTTTTTCTACCGAGGCTGAAGCTAGCGCCAGCGATGTCGCCGGGTTGATCAAGCAGATCAGGCAGGAAAATGTCCAAGCCTATTTTATTGAGAACCAAACGGATCCGCGCTTGGTGCAGCAGATCGCGGCGGCAACGGGGGCGAAAGCGGGAGGTGAGTTGTATCCTGAAGCACTATCCAAACCGCAAGGCCCGGCAGCCAGCTATGTGCAGGCATTCAAACACAACGTCGAGGCCATTGTTGGCAGCATGAAGTAAGTTTTATCCCCACCGCGTGCGGTGGGTTTTCCCTTTGCAGTGGCATTTGGCAATAAAAAAGCCCCGTTGAGCAGCAACGGGGCTTTGGCTAGCAATGACACTTTGGCTTAACGCTTCTTCTTACGTCCCTGTACCGCTTTATAACGCGGGTTGGACTTACAAATCACAAAGACGCGCCCATGACGGCGCACAACTTTGCAATCCGGATGGCGACCCTTCGCCGAACGCAGTGAACTCAATACTTGCATCATCAACCCCGATTATTTTCTGCTGTTAACCAAATGGCCAAACCGCTTCTGGAAGCGCGCGGTGCTGCCTTCTTTTGAGAACTCTTTCTGCTTGCCGGTGTAGTACGGATGCGAAGCCGAAGAGACATCTATGGTGACGTAGGGCCAGCTTTTACCCTCAAGCTCGATAGTACGATCGGTTTTGATGGTCGACCCCACCTTGAAGAAGGTATCGGCGCTGAGATCGTGAAATACCACGGTGCGGTAGTCTGGATGGATGCCTGTTTTCATGACGGCCTTAAATGTAATGTTATACTATAACATTAATTATGCACCTCTCTGGGAACGGGATCAACCCCAAAATAGCGTTAATCAGCGTTGGGCTTATTGACTAAATGACAGGCATAAAAAAGGCCGCTTGCGCGGCCTTGGTTGTCAGCAGGAAAGCATCAGTGATGCTTAACCGGATGGGTGTGTTCCAGATCTTCAGTCTTTTTGCTGAAGCGGCGGCGAACCACCACGAAGAACACCGGTACAAAGAAGATCGCCAAGACGGTAGCTGTCACCATCCCGCCCATTACGCCGGTACCTACCGCGTTCTGAGCGCCAGAGCCTGCGCCGCTGCTGATAACCAGCGGCATAACCCCGAGGATAAAGGCCAGTGATGTCATCAGGATTGGACGCAGACGCATACGTACCGCTTCCAACGTTGATTCGATCAGCCCTTTACCTTCTTTATCCATCAGGTCCTTGGCGAATTCCACGATTAATATCGCGTTCTTCGCCGACAACCCAATGGTTGTCAACAGGCCTACCTGGAAGTAAACGTCATTTTCCAGCCCGCGCATGGTCGCGGCCAACAGGGCACCGATGACCCCCAGTGGCACAACCAACATAACGGAGAACGGAATCGACCAGCTCTCATACAGAGCAGCCAGACACAGGAACACCACAATCAGTGAGATGGCGTACAGTGACGGAGCCTGGTTACCGGACAGACGTTCCTGATAGGACATACCGGTCCAGTCATAGCCGACGCCGTTTGGCAGTTTCGCCGCTAACTGTTCCATCATATCCATCGCTTCACCGGTACTCTTACCCGGTGCAGCCTGGCCAAGGATTTCCATTGATGGCAGACCGTTGTAGCGTTCCAGACGCGGTGAACCGAACTCCCATTTCGCCGTGGAGAAGGCGGAGAACGGAACCATCTGCCCGGTGCTACCTCGCACATACCAGTTATTAATATCATCAGGCAGCATACGGAACGGAGCATCAGCCTGCACGTACACTTTCTTCACACGACCGCGGTCGATAAAGTCGTTCACATACGAGCCGCCCAGTGCGGTGCCGAGAGTAGTATTAATATCACTCAGGGAAACACCCAGCGTCTGTGCTTTCTCCTGATCGACGATCAGTTTGAACTGAGGCGTGTCTTCCAAGCCGTTCGGGCGTACGCCAACCAGCAAATCAGGATGCTCTGCCGCCATGCCCAACAGCTGGTTACGTGCTGCTGTCAGTTTTTCGTGACCCAGGTTAGCCTGATCGATCAACTGGAAGTCGAAGCCAGTCGCCGTCCCCAGTTCCACAATCGCTGGCAGGTTAAAGGCAAATACCAAGCCGTCTTTAATCTGCGAGAAAGCCCCCATTGCACGGGCAGCAATTGCCGGTACCTTGTTCTCTTCACCTTTACGCTCAGACCAGTCTTTCAGGCTGACAAACGCCAAACCGGTGTTCTGACCCTGGCCGCTGAAGCCGAAACCATTAACGGTGAACACCGAGTTAATGTTGTCGCCTTCTTTCTCGTGGTAGTAGCGGTTAACTTCGTCCAGGACTTTCTGGGTACGTTCCTGAGTGGCACCCGCTGGCATTTGCACCATGGTCAGCAGGATGCCCTGGTCTTCGTCCGGCAGGAACGAGGAAGGCAAGCGCATGAACAGCACCGCCATACCAACCACGATCAGCAGGTAGATCACCAGATAACGCCCGGTGCTACGCAAAATGTTCGCTACGCTATCGGTATAGTGGTGGGTGCTCTTCTCAAACAGGCGGTTGAACCAGCCGAAGAAGCCGGTCTTGATGCCGTGATCGCCTTTCGGGATCGGTTTGAGCATGGTGGCACACAGCGCAGGCGTCAGGATCAACGCCACCAATACCGACAGCACCATGGCGGAAACGATGGTGATCGAGAACTGGCGATAGATTGCCCCAGTTGACCCACCGAAGAAGGCCATCGGAATAAATACCGCTGACAGCACCATGGCGATACCCACCAATGCGCCCTGGATCTGTTCCATCGATTTCTTGGTGGCTTCTTTTGGCGGCAGGCCTTCTTCAGCCATGACACGCTCAACGTTTTCTACCACCACGATGGCGTCATCCACCAGTAGGCCTATCGCCAACACCATGCCGAACATCGTCAGCGTGTTTATCGAGAAGCCAAACATTGCCAGGATGGCGAACGTCCCCAGCAATACTACCGGCACGGCGATCGTTGGGATCAGCGTAGCGCGGAAGTTCTGCAGGAACAGATACATCACCAGGAACACCAGGATGATCGCTTCAATCAGGGTTTTTACCACTTCGTTAATGGAAATCTTAACGAATGGCGTGGTGTCATAAGGGTAAACCACTTTCAGACTTGCAGGGAAGAACGGTTCCAGTTTGGCCAGTTCTGCCTTGACCTCTGCCGCCGTGTTCAGGGCGTTGGCACCGGTTGCCAGCTTGATACCGATACCGGCAGCAGGCTTACCGTTATAACGGGCAATGACGTTGTAGCTCTCACCGCCCAGTTCAACCTTGGCCACATCACTTAGGCGTACCTGTGAGCCGTCCGGGTTGACTTTCAGCTGGATCTTGCTGAATTCCTCCGGCGAGGTCAGGCGGGTTTGCGCGATGATCGAAGCGTTCAGCTGTTGGCCTTTCACCGGTGGAGTCCCACCGAGCTGGCCTGCAGCAACCTGGTTGTTCTGAACCTTGATCGCAGCGATAACATCGCCCGGGGTCAGTTGGTAGTTGTTCAGTTTGTTGGGATCAAGCCAGATACGCATCGCGTACTGGGCACCGAACAGTTGAACGTCACCCACACCAGAGGTACGGCTGATAGGATCCTTGATGTTGGAACCTACATAGTCCGCGATATCCTCTTGCGTCATGCTGCCGTCTTCGGAAATAAAGCCCGCTACCATCAGGAAGCTGCTGCTTGATTTCTCAACGCTAACGCCTTGTTGCTGTACTTCTTGTGGCAGCAGCGGCATGGCCAACTGCAGCTTGTTCTGTACCTGTACCTGAGCGATATCAGGGTCAGTACCAGAGTTGAAGGTCAACGTAATCTGGACGTTACCGGACGAGTCACTGTTGGAGGACATGTACAGCAGGTTATCGATACCGTTCATATTCTGTTCGATAACCTGCGTCACGGTATCCTGCACCGTTTTGGCGTCAGCGCCCGGGTAGTTGGCGGAGATCGTGACTGCTGGTGGCGCAATGGTCGGATATTGCGCGATAGGCAGCTTCATGATCGACAAGATGCCCGCCAACATAATGATGATGGCGATTACCCATGCAAATATGGGGCGATCTATAAAGAACTTAGCCATGTATTACCGGCTCCTTTTTATGACTTCTTCTCGGGTTCAGACGCAGTCTGTGGCTTGCCATCAACTTCTTGCGCTTTCACCTGAACGCCAGGTCTGATTTTCTGCAGGCCGGAAACAATGACGCGATCGCCCGGTTTCAAACCAGCTGTCACCAACCACTTGTCGCCAATCGCCTGCGCGGCGGTCAGCGTACGCACTTCCACTTTATCGTCCGCACCTACCACCATCGCGGTAGCTTCGCCACGCGGGTTACGGGTGACGCCCTGTTGCGGAACCAGCAAGGCATCGGTACGCACGCCTTCGTCCAGACGGGCGCGCACGAACATACCTGGCAGCAAGGCATCGTTCGGGTTAGGGAAAATGGCACGAATAGTGATGGAACCGGTGGTTTCATCAACGGTCACGTCGGAGAATTCCAACGAACCTTCTTGCGCATATTCCTGACCGTTTTCCAGCAGCAGCTTCACTTTAGCCTTGCCGTTTTCCTGTTTCAGGGTGCCATTAGCCAATTCCTGTTTCAGGCGCAGATAGTCGTTGCTTGACTGGGTCACGTCGACATACATCGGATCCAGTTGCTGCACGGTAGCCAGCGCATTGGCCTGACCGGAAGTCACCAGCGCCCCTTCGGTTACCGATGAAAGGCCGATACGACCAGAGATTGGGGAAGTCACTTTGGTGTAAGCCAGGTTGATACGCGCGGTTTCCACTGCGGCCTTGGCAGCGATCACGGAAGCGTTAGCCTGCAGCAGGGTGGAGTTGGCATTATCGAAGTCTTGCTTACTGATGTAGCTAGTACCCAGTAAAGGCTTGTAACGGTTGACCGTCAGACGCGCGATTTCTGCTGCTGCCTGGGCTTTGGCCAGGTCGCCTTTGGCACTGTCATAAGCGGCTTGATAGGTCGCTGGATCGATTTGATACAGTGAAACACCCGCCTTGATGTCGCTGCCTTCAGTAAAGTTGCGTTTCAGGATGATGCCACTAACCTGAGGGCGAACTTCGGCGATGCGGTATGCTGCGGTACGACCAGGAAGATCGGTAGTAATATTGAGAGGTTCAGCCTTCAACGTCACCACACCCACGGCAGGAGCCTGGTGTTGGGCCTGTTGCTGGGTTTCTTTATCATTACATCCTGTAAGCACTAAGCTGCCTGAAAGCATCAGAACTGCCGCCAGAGGCGTTAACCCTCTGTTTTTGTTCATAGAAAAACCTCAAGTGTCCGATTTCAAATTGATCAATGGATCACAAGCTTTAAAACCCATTGCTGCGTTAATTTTATCTGCGTGCTATGGTACATACATTCGCGAATGTATGTAAATCACACCGCCCCTAAAAAACAACATCATGGCACGAAAAACCAAACAGCAGGCGCAAGAAACACGACAACAGATCCTCGACGCCGCAGTGAGGGAATTCTCCGAGCGTGGCGTTTCGGCAACCTCTTTGACTGATATCGCAACCGCTGCCGGGGTTACGCGTGGTGCAATTTACTGGCACTTCAAGAACAAGGTAGACCTGTTTAATGAAGTTTGGGAGCTCTCAGAGTCGAAAATAGGCGATCTGGAGATAGAGTATCAGGCAAAGTATCCTGATAATCCACTGCGTATTTTAAGAGAAATTCTGATTTATATTCTGACCGCTACGGTCGATGACTGTCGGCGCCGGGCATTGATGGAGATCGTGTTCCATAAATGCGAATTTATTGGTGAAATGATGCCGCTACATGACGCTCGCAAGGTGCTTTACCTTGAAGGCTATGATCGTATCGAACGCGTTTTACGCAATAGTATGGAGCACGGGCAACTCCCTGCCGATCTGCATACCCGCCGGGCCGCAATCATCCTGCGTGCTTACATCACCGGTCTGATGGAGAACTGGCTGTTTATGCCGGAAAGCTTTGATCTCAAAGCCGAGGCGAGTATCTTGGTCGACAGCTTCCTCGAAATGGCGCAGCTTAGCCCTTCTTTACGTGTGAACGCGCCAGCCCGGTAGACCTCGATAAGGAGAATCCCAATGTCATCTCTGTTACTGATTGCCAACGGTGCGGCTTATGGCCAGGAATCGTTGTTTAATGCGTTACGTCTGGCGATCACCCTGAAAGAACAGCAGCCCGAGCTGCAATTGAAACTATTTCTGATGTCCGATGCGGTCGTGGCGGGCATTGCCGGGCAACAGCCGCGTGAAGGCTATCATTTACAGCAGATGCTGGAGATTCTGACGGCGCAGCAGGTGCCGGTCAAACTGTGCAAAACCTGTGCCGATGCCCGTGGCGTCAGCCAATTGAAGCTGGCCGATGGCGTAGAAATTGGCACGCTGGTGGAATTAGCCCAGTGGACGCTGGCGGCAGAGAAAGTGCTGACTTTCTGAGTCCCTGGCGATTCATGTCCTGCAATGCTTTTCTTATTCATCGCCAACCTGCGATCGTGATAACCTTGACGCTTGATTGTTAAACTGACGTTAAATCATGAGTCGCAGGCGTATTCTCCCCGTAGTGCAAACTGTTTTCCTGTCTTACGCTGCGGGCCAATTCCGCATTATCACACTAGGGTTTTTGTTGTTGGCGGCGCTGGTTCTGCCTTTGGGCGCGTTCGCGGCACAGAGCGGCGATCTCCCTGCGCGCAGCGACATTCAAAGCCAGATTGAGACGCTGAACAAACAGAAAAACCTGACGCCGGTCGAAAAGCTCTCTCTACAGGATTTAAATCGCACGCTGGAGCTGCTTGACGGCATCGATCGTATCAAGCAAGAGGTCAATCAGCTTAAACAGCAGGTTCAGCAGGCCCCGGCCAAGTTACAGCAGGTCACACGGGATCTGGAGTCGCTGAAAAATCCGGCTGATGAAGCGGTGACGCGAGCCGAACTGCTACCGCTTTCCCTGCGTCAGTTGGAAAGCCGCCTGTATCAGACGTTGGACGAACTGCAGGACACCCAGGAAAGCCTCTCCACCTACAACAGCCAGCTTATCTCATTGCAGACCCAGCCAGAGCGCGTACAGAGCAGTATGTACACGGCTTCCCAGCGCCTGCAGGAAATCCGTAACCTGTTAAGCGATCGCGCGCCGGGGCAACAGATATTACGCAGCACCCAGCAGGCCATGCTCAATACGGAGCAGGTGTTGCTCAATGCCGAGATAGACCTGCAACGCAGAAGCCTGGATGCCAACACTACGTTACAAGACCTGCTCCAGAAGCAGCGCGATTACACCACCATGAACATCGATGCCCTGGATCACCGAGTGCAGGTGTTGCAGGACGTGGTAAACAGCAAACGGCTGACTTTGTCGGAAAAGACGGCGAAAGAGGCGCAGAATCCGGAGGATGCCAGCGATATCCAGAGCGACAAACTGGTGAGCAAAGAGCTGAACATCAACCGGCAAATCAGCCAGCGGCTGATCACCGCCACGCAAGAAAGTAATACCCTGTTCCAGCAAAATATTCAGGTGAAAAACTGGCTCGATCGCGGCCTGCAATCGGAACAAAACCTGAAAGAGCAGATCCAGGTGCTGAAGGGGAGCCTGGTGCTGTCGCGCATTCTTTATCAGCAACAGCAAAACCTGCCGCCGGGCACACTGGTGGCGGACATGAGCACCCAGATCGCGGATTTACGGCTGGAGCAGTTTGAGATCAACCAGCAGCGCGATGAGCTATTCAAGGGCGATGACTTCATCAATAAGCTGGTGGCGGACAGTAAGGAAAAGGCCAGCGGTGACGTGCTTGATGCGTTGAATGAAATTGTCGATATGCGCCGTGAGCTGCTCGATCAACTGAATAAACAGCTCAATAACCAACTGTCGTTGGCTATTAACCTGCAGATTAATCAGCAGCAACTGACCAGCGTCTATAGCTCGGTACAGGACACGTTGACCCAGCAGATTTTCTGGGTTAACAGCAACAAACCTATCGATTTCGCTTGGCTCAAGGGGCTGCCAGGGGCGGTGAAAGAACAGCTGGCCGGGCTGGATTTTAAATTCGAACCCGGGCAGTTGCTGTTGGGCGGGCTGCATGCCCTGGTGTTCCTGATCCCGTTGCTGGTAGTGATTGGCCTACTGCGCTGGCGCTACCGCCTGATTGACAGGCATCTGCAAAAGCTGGCCAATGACGTCGGCCAGCTAAAGCGCGATAGCCAGCTGCATACGCCGAAAGCCATTCTGCTCACCTTATTAAAGGTGTTACCGGGTTCTTTACTGCTGCTCGGTGCCGGGTTCTGGTTCTATCGGGCCGATTTCAGCATCAGCGATTTTATCTGGGCCCTGTCACAACAGCTGGCATTGTTCTGGTTGGTGTTTGGCTTCACTTTCCGCATGTTGGCCCCGGGAGGTATTTCGCAGCGGCATTTTAATATCCCGGCCGATCGCTGTGCGCACTATCGCCGCCAGACCTTCAGGTTAGGACTTGCCCTGTTACCGCTGATCTTCTGGTCAGTGCTGGGCGAAAAAGCCCCGCTGAGATTGGTCGAAGATGTGATTGGCCAGGTGGTGGTGATCCTGACATTGGCGCTATTAGCGGTGCTGGTGTTCCCCATCTGCCGCGACCATTGGCGTGAAAAAGACTCCCATAAAGTGCGGTTGCTGATGGTCACCGCGCTGGCTGTCACACCGGTGATCCTGCTTGGGCTGATGTTTGCCGGTTACTTCTATACCACGTTACGTTTGGCTGGCCGTTGGATCGATAGCCTGTATCTGTACTTCCTGTGGAATATCGTTTACCTGGCAGCGATCCGTGGCCTGAGCGTGGCAGCTCGTCGGTTGGCCTATCGCCGTGCCCTGGCGCGCCGCCAAAACCAGGCCAAAGAGAAAGAAGGAGCCGAAGGTAACGAGCCGGTAGAGGAACCCCCACTGGCATTGGATCAAATCAACCAGCAGTCGCTGCGTTTGACCACCATGGTGTTGTTTCTGATTTTCGCCAGTGCATTTTATGCGATATGGTCGGATCTGGTCACGGTGATCTCCTACCTCGACAGCGTTACCCTATGGCATTACTCCAGCAACGTGGCGGGCACTGTGATAGCGCAGGCGGTAACGTTGGGCAATATGATGGTGGCCGTCCTGGCGGTGATCGTTGCTTACGTCATGACGCGCAACCTGCCGGGTTTGCTGGAAGTGCTGGTGTTATCCCGCCTGCAGCTGCGACAGGGGGCGTCTTACGCCATCACCACCATTCTGACCTATCTGATCACGGCGGTGGGGACCATCACTGCGTTAGGATCGCTGGGCGTTTCTTGGGACAAACTCCAGTGGCTGGTGGCGGCGCTGTCGGTAGGTTTGGGCTTCGGTCTGCAGGAAATCTTTGCCAACTTCGTTTCCGGCCTGATCATCCTGTTTGAACGCCCGGTGCGGATCGGCGATACCATCACCATCGGCACGTACTCCGGGACGGTCAGCAAGATCCGTATTCGCGCTACCACCATTACGGATTTTGACCGCAAAGAAGTGATCATTCCTAACAAAGCGTTTGTCACCGAGCGGCTGATTAACTGGTCACTGTCAGACACCATTACCCGCGTGCTGATTAAAGTGGGGGTGGCCTATGGCTCCGATCTGGACAAGGTCAAGGCGGTGCTGTTGCAAGCGGCGCACGAAAACCCGCGCGTGATGACGGATCCTGAGCCGATGGTCTTTTTCCTCAACTTTGGCGCCAGCACGCTGGATCATGAGCTGCGGTTGTACGTGCGTGAGCTGCGCGATCGCAGCTATACCGTGGACGAGCTGAACCGGGCGATTGACCGCCTATGCCGTGAGAACGACATTAATATCGCCTTCAACCAGTTGGAAGTGTATCTGCATAACCAGCAGGGCAACGAAGTGCAGGAGGTCAAGCGGGCGCAGGTTCCAGGCATCGGTGATCAACCTGTGGTGTAGCAACCTGATGATAACGCTAGCGGGCCATGATCATTGGCCCGCGGGCAAATACGGTGAGGTGATGCCCGCACGCTGCATCTTTTCCTGATAGTCTTTTCTGACAATATCCAGCGCGGCCAGCGCCGTTGCCGGATCGATCTCGTTACATTCCAGCAGGTAAATCAAGTCTACCGCCAGTTGTAATTCTGGGGAGGCATTTTCTAGCGACATAAGTCCAACGTTGGTGTGAGTAAAGGGATCTTCCCGTGTTTTAAACGCAGGAGAGACGAGATTGTGCTTTGGCTGAGTATAGTGAACCTGGCGCGGGGAGGGGAATAATCATTAAAATAATGTGACAAATATTCAAAAACCGTTTTCTTTTCGCTCAATACTGCGCTCTATGCGCGCCAACGCTTGCCGACAACGCACTAATCTGCCCTCGAATGCGGCCAGTTCCTGTTGTAATTTCTTTTGCGCGGCGAAGGTGGTTTGTTGCCCTAACAGACTTTCGCGGTCCTGGATCATGGCGATCAGGCGGCGTTCATAATCCTGATGTTCGGCGAGCTTATGGTACAAATCGACCACCGCCACTTCCTTCGGCTGATTTTTACGCCGTATCGTCTGGGTCGCCATTTCGCGCTGTAACGCGGTGAGCTGTGCCACCAGCTTTTCCGCCAGAAAGGCGACGTGAGCGGTACGGTTGTCTTTGACCGCCGTTTGTAGCTGGGCAAAGTTCTTTTGTATCTCGGCCAGATAATCTCGTAACCGCGTGCCGTGGTTGGAGAACAGGGCAACGTCAAACCGCGCCTGCGAGATCGGGGTATCACCTCGCGGTTGGATTTCGCTGGCCAGGGTGGCGATCTGTTGTTCAAGCGCCTGTAATAAGCGGTGCGTAGTCACGTGAGATCCTTCGATAAGGCAGTAGGTGCCTAAGCTTGCCCGTGAAAGAGAGATCAGACAAGCTTCGGATGGAGAAAGCCGCCAACTGGCAGCATTATGGCCAAGGATGCTACAGTAAACGGGCCATCATGATAGGTAAGGACAGGCATGACTCGTTGGTTGTTGATTATACTGGGTTGGTTAGCCGTGGTGCTGGCAACGTTGGGCGTGGTGCTGCCACTGCTGCCAACGACCCCATTTCTGTTGTTGGCTGCCTGGTGCTTTGCACGTTCTTCACCGCGGTTTCATCATTGGTTGCTGTATCGCTCCTGGTTTGGTTCTTATTTGCGTCATTGGCAACAGCATAAGGCGTTACCGCCCGGAGCCAAGTGGAAAGCGGTGCTGGTTATTGTACTGACTTTTGCCGCTTCCCTCTGGTTGGTGAACCTTTGGTGGGTGCGAGGTGTACTGCTGGCGATCCTGGTTATTTTGCTGACCTTTATGCTCCGGCTGCCAGTTATTGACCTGCCGCAACAAAAACAGCGCTGATCGTGCGGCGTCAGTTGCATTTATCCGCCTTTTTGCATAGATTTGGGCGTTTTCGTGCGCAGGTTTCCTCCCGCCGTTTTTTTGTTCAAGGCGTGGCAGTTGATGGCCTGTGTGGAAGTTACCAGGAAGTTTTATCAGGCAATAACTATGACCGCGACTGCGCAACAGCTTCAGTATATTAGAGACAGTATCAAAACCATTCCCGACTACCCGAAGCCGGGTATTCTGTTCCGTGATGTGACCAGCCTGTTGGAAAACCCGCTGGCGTATGCTTCCAGTATTGAACTGCTGGTCGAACGTTACCGCGATACGGGCGTCACCAAGGTGGTGGGTACTGAAGCGCGTGGTTTCCTGTTCGGCGCACCGGTAGCGTTGGCGCTGGGCGTTGGCTTTGTGCCGGTACGCAAACCGGGCAAATTGCCGCGTGCGACGCTGAGCGAAAGCTATGAGCTGGAATACGGCACCGACAAGCTGGAAATTCACACCGATGCCATCGTTGCTGGCGACAAAGTACTGGTCGTTGACGATCTGCTGGCCACCGGTGGCACGATCGAAGCCACCGCCACGTTGATCCGCCGTTTGGGTGGTGAAGTGACAGATGCGGCATTTATCATCAACCTGCCGGACCTCGGGGGCGAAACGCGCCTGAATAATCTGGGTATTAATTGCTACTGCCTGCTCGACTTCGCCGGGCATTGATAGCTTCGATAGACAACCCCGTGGTTCGCTGCGGGGTTGACGTATAACAGCCACATCCCCGCGCGCTCTGCTGCCTTCTATCCTCATGATTTCCTTACTGAAAACGCCAATATTTTGGCTCGCGACAACATTTTAACCTGCGGCTTCATATGATAAGGTTCATTCAGGTTTGGTTGAAAAGCGAGCGATTATGAAAAAAAACAGCAAACTCAATTTACACGATGCGGTATTCAAACAGTTTCTAATGCACCCAGGGACAGCACAGGATTTCCTCGAAATCCATCTGCCAGCAGAACTACGTGAGATTTGCGACCTCAGCACTCTGAAGCTTGAATCCGGTTCTTTTGTTGAGGACCATCTACGCCAGTATTTCAGTGATGTTCTTTATAGCCTGAAAACGACGGCGGGTTATGGGTACATTCACGTACTTATCGAACATCAGTCAACGCCAGATCAACATATGGCCTTCAGGCTGCTGCGTTATGCCATCGCCGCCATGCAGCGTCATCTTGTGGCCGGGCACAAAAAGCTACCACTGGTTATTCCTATACTGTTCTACGCTGGCAAACGTAGTCCGTACCCGTATTCAACCAATTGGTTGCAGGAGTTTGACGCTCCTGAGCTGGCGAAAAAACTCTACGGTGCTGATTTTCCTGTGGTGGATGTTACCGTTATTCCCGATGATGAAATTATGAATCACCGCAGCATGGCCGCACTGACGCTGTTGCAGAAACATATCCACCAACGCGACATCACAGAGCTGACCGACCGGCTAGTGACCATCCTGCTGGCGGGATATCTTTCTTCGCAACAGGTGATATCGTTGGTACACTATTTAGTACAGGCTGGCGAAACCGCTGACGCCGAAGCCTTTGTACGCGAGCTGGCACAACGAGTGCCCGAACACGGAGACGAACTAATGACTATCGCACAACAGCTGGAGCAGAAAGGCAGAATTGCAGGTCGAGAAGAGGGCCGAATTGCTGGGCTTGAAGAAGGACGTGAAGAAGGCCGCGAAGAAGGTGTTCTGCTAGGTAAGCTGGACGTCGCTCGTAGCCTACTCAAAATGGGCATGGCTCGTGAGGCCGTGCTTGAGGCAACGGGTTTGACCGAAGACGAGCTGGCCCAGATCCGTCACTAAAGCTTTAACGGCTGGCGTTCGTTGGCCGTTCCAACTCGATAGCTCTTCCCTGTCAAACACAGTATAAATTCTTTCAGGTGGTTAACCTTCGCCAAGGTGTTTTCCTGTCATTGACTGGCCACCAAGCTCGCGTCTGGCAGGCATGATGCAAAGTTATAGGAATGACGGCGGGCGTACTGTTACACTAAAGTGTGAGTGGCCATCGGACGATAAAGGGTATCGGTTCAACCTCGGTACCCAGCAGGCCGCCCACATGGCAATGTCCTCGACGTTGTGATGTACTACTTGGGTTGAAATTACTCCATAAATCAGTGATGAAGTCTTAATGAGCTATCAGGTTCTTGCCCGTAAGTGGCGCCCCCAAACGTTTGCAGAGGTTGTCGGACAAGAGCATGTCCTGACGGCGCTGGCTAATGGCCTCTCTCTGGGGCGGATCCATCACGCCTATCTGTTCTCTGGCACGCGCGGCGTGGGTAAAACCACCATTGCGCGGCTGCTGGCCAAAGGTTTGAACTGCGAAACAGGCATCACCGCGACGCCCTGTGGCCAATGTGATAACTGCCGTGAGATTGAGCAGGGGCGCTTTGTCGATCTGATCGAGATCGATGCCGCCTCCAGAACCAAAGTGGAAGATACTCGCGATCTGCTCGATAACGTGCAATACGCCCCGGCGCGTGGCCGTTTCAAGGTTTACCTGATCGATGAAGTCCACATGCTCTCGCGCCACAGCTTCAATGCGTTGCTGAAAACGCTGGAAGAGCCGCCTGCGCACGTCAAGTTCCTATTGGCAACTACCGATCCGCAGAAGCTGCCGGTCACTATTCTTTCCCGCTGCCTGCAATTCCATCTTAAAGCGATGGACGTGGAACAAATCCGCACCCAGTTGGAAACCGTCTTGCTGGCAGAGCACATCACCAGCGATGCCCGCGCGTTGCAGCTGTTGGCACGCGCCGCCGATGGCAGTATGCGTGATGCCCTCAGCCTGACCGACCAGGCGATTGCCATGGGGCAAGGGCAGGTGACTACCGACACCGTCAGCCAGATGCTGGGGACGTTGGATGATGAGCAGCCGCTGGCCATCCTGGAAGCCCTGGTGAGTGCCGACGGCGAAAAAGTGATGGCGCAGGTCGCCCAGGCAGCGTCACGCGGCGTGGATTGGGAAAACCTGCTGGTGGAAACGCTGGCGCTGCTGCACCGCATTGCGATGGTGCAGTTGCTACCCGCGGTGCTGGACAACCATTACGCTGCGATTGAGCAGCGGTTACGTGAGCTGGCGCGCACCCTGCCACCAACGGACGTACAGCTTTATTATCAAACCTTGCTGGTTGGCCGCAAAGAGTTGGCCTTTGCCCCGGATCGCCGTATGGGCGTTGAGATGACCCTGCTGCGCGCGCTGGCGTTTCACCCCAAAGCGGTGATCCCAGAACCGGTGGCCATGGTGCAGACCGCGCCCGCACAGCCGCAGGGGAATATGGCCGTTGCGCCACCTTCACCCTATCCGGATGTCCCTCCTCCCTTAGGGCAGGCTGCGCCGCCACAGAATACTCAACCAACCAATTTACCGGATGCTACCGCGCAGCTACTTAAAGCGCGAACCCAGTTGCTGCGGCAACAGGGGGCATCCACCGCAAAAAAGAATGAGCCGGCGGCGCCAGGAATAGCGCGGCCGGCTAACTCGGCACTAGAGCGTTTAGCCTCGGTAACCGAACGCAGCCAGAAGCGTCAGGCCGAAAAGATCGTGACGGAGAAGCCGGCCAAGCCGGAGGCCTATCGCTGGCGTGCGCTTACCGAACCTGAAGCCGCGCCGGAACCGCTGGCCACGCCAAAAGCGTTGCGTACGGCGCTTGAACATGAAAAAACGCCTGAGCTGTCGGCTAAACTGGTGGTTGAGTCCATCGAGCGCGATCCTTGGGCGGCAGAGATCGACCAGCTAAAAATACCGAAACTGGTGCAGCAACTGGCGTTAAACGCCTTTAAGCAGCAGCGGGCTCCGGACAGCATTTGTCTCCACCTGCGGTCTTCGCAGCGTCATCTGAATTCGCCTTCGGCGCAGAAGACGCTGGCGCAGGCACTCAGTGAGTTACATGGCCGCACGGTTGAACTCAGCGTGGTGGAAGACGATAATCCGGCGGAGCGGACTCCGCTGGAGTGGCGGCAAGCCATTTATGAAGAAAAACTGGCGCAGGCTCGCCAGTCCATCGTTGCGGATACCAATATCCAGACCCTGCGTCGGTTCTTCGATGCAGATCTGGATGAAGAGAGTATTCGCCCTATTTAACGCGGCGCACGGTGCGCGGCCAATGCTATGAGAGACGACTATGTTTGGTAAAGGCGGTATGGGTAACCTGATGAAGCAAGCCCAGCAAATGCAGGAAAAGATGCAGCAGATGCAGGAAGAAATTGCCAAATTGGAAGTGACGGGTGAATCCGGGGCAGGCTTGGTGAAAGTGACCATCAACGGGGCACATAACTGCCGCCGGGTAGAAATCGACCCAAGCCTGATGGAAGACGACAAAGAGATGCTGGAAGATCTGATCGCAGCCGCTTTCAATGACGCAGCACGTCGCATCGAAGAAACCCAGAAAGAGAAGATGGCGTCGGTTTCCAGCGGGATGCAGTTGCCGCCAGGCTTTAAGATGCCGTTCTGATGCAAACCAGCCCGCTCCTTGAATCATTGATGGAGGCACTGCGCTGCCTGCCGGGCGTTGGCCCGAAGTCGGCGCAGCGTATGGCGTTCCAACTGCTGCAGCGCGATCGCAGCGGTGGGATGCGGCTGGCACAGGCGCTGACCCGTGCCATGTCGGAGATCGGCCACTGTGCCGATTGCCGTACCTTCACCGAGCAGGATACCTGCACCATCTGCAATAATGTGCGCCGCCAGCAAAACGGCCAGATTTGCGTAGTGGAGAGCCCGGCGGATATTCACGCCATCGAGCAGACCGGCCAGTTTGCCGGGCGCTACTTTGTGCTGATGGGCCATCTGTCACCGTTAGACGGCATTGGCCCAGGCGATATCGGCCTGGATCGGCTGGAGCAACGGCTGGAGAAGGAAACCATCACTGAAGTGATCCTGGCCACCAACCCAACGGTGGAAGGTGACGCCACGGCCAACTACATCGCCGAGATGTGTGGCCAATATGGCGTACTTGCCAGCCGCATTGCCCACGGAGTTCCGGTGGGTGGTGAGCTGGAAATGGTGGATGGCACCACGCTGTCGCACTCCCTGGCCGGACGCCACGCGATCAAATTCTGATGATTCTGTACGGGGCAGCCCTCTGCCCCGTAATCAGTTGACAAAAAATTCCCCGCCAGCCGCTTGAAAAACCACAGAGTTAACCCCATTTGATCCTCATTGCATGATTTGGTCATTACTGTCTTTGAGGTAATCAATGAGTATGAAAGGTCAAGAAACCCGTGGGTTCCAGTCTGAAGTCAAACAACTGCTTCATTTGATGATCCATTCGCTGTACTCCAATAAAGAAATCTTCCTGCGTGAGCTGATCTCCAACGCCTCCGATGCGGCGGACAAACTGCGTTTCCGCGCGCTTTCCAAGCCGGAACTGTATGAAGGTGATGGTGAGCTGCGCGTGCGTCTGTCCTTCGACAAAGAGAAGCGCACCCTGACGATTGCCGATAACGGCATCGGCATGAGCCGCGAAGAAGTGATCGAAAACCTGGGGACGATTGCCAAATCGGGTACCAAGGCCTTCCTGGAGTCTATCGGCTCCGACCAGGCGAAAGACAGCCAACTGATTGGTCAGTTCGGCGTGGGCTTCTACTCGGCGTTCATCGTGGCGGACAAAGTCACCGTACGTACCCGCGCGGCCGGTGCTGCGGAAGATCAAGGGGTGTACTGGGAGTCTGCCGGTGAAGGTGATTACACCATCGCCGATATCAGCAAGGCCGATCGCGGCAGCGAAATTACCCTGCACCTGCGTGAAGGCGAAGACGAATACCTCGACGGCTGGCGTCTGCGCTCGGTGATTGGCAAATATTCCGATCATATTGCACTGCCGGTAGAGATCGAAACCAAGAATGAAGAAGACGGCACCGTCACCTGGGAGAAAATCAACAAGGCGCAAGCGTTGTGGACTCGCAGCAAAGCCGATGTGACCGAAGAAGAGTACAAAGAGTTCTACAAGCACATTGCCCATGACTTTACCGATCCGCTGAGCTGGAGCCACAACCGGGTGGAAGGTAAGCAGGAGTACACCAGCCTGCTGTACATCCCGGCCCAGGCGCCGTGGGATATGTGGAATCGCGATCACAAACACGGCCTGAAGCTGTACGTTCAGCGCGTGTTTATCATGGATGACGCTGAGCAGTTCATGCCGAACTACCTGCGCTTTGTGCGTGGCCTGATCGATTCCAACGATCTGCCGCTGAACGTTTCGCGTGAAATCCTGCAGGACAGCCGTGTTACCCAAAACCTGCGTGGCGCGCTGACCAAACGCGTGTTGCAGATGTTGGACAAGCTGGCCAAAGACGACGCGGAAGCCTACCAGAAGTTCTGGCAGCAGTTCGGTATGGTACTGAAAGAAGGGCCAGCGGAGGACGGTGGCAACAAAGAGGCCATCGCCAAACTGCTGCGTTTTGCTTCTACGCACAACGACAGCTCGGCGCAAACCGTCTCGCTGGAAGAGTACGTTGGCCGCATGACCGAAGGCCAGGACAAGATTTACTACATCACCGCCGACAGTTATGCCGCTGCCAAGAGCAGCCCGCACCTGGAGCTGTTCCGCAAGAAAGGCATCGAAGTCCTGCTGCTGTCTGACCGTATCGACGAGTGGATGATGAGCTACCTGACCGAGTTTGACGGTAAGGTGTTCCAGTCGGTCAGCAAAGCGGATGAAGCGCTGGATAAACTGGCGGATGAAACCGAAGAGCAGAAAGAAGCCGAGAAGCAGCTTGAGCCGTTTATCGAGCGGGTCAAGACCCTGCTGGGTGAGCGCGTGAAGGACGTGCGTCTGACGCACCGCCTGACGGATACTCCGGCCATCGTCACCACTGATGCCGACGAGATGAGCACCCAGATGGCCAAACTGTTTGCCGCTGCGGGGCAGGCTGCGCCGGAAGTGAAGTATATCTTCGAGCTGAACCCGGAGCATGCGTTGGTCAAACGCGCATCCGATGTGGGCGATAACGAACAATTTGCCGAATGGATCGATCTGCTGTTGGATCAGGCCCTGCTGGCAGAGCGTGGGACGCTGGAAGATCCAAACCAGTTTATCCGCCGCATGAATAAGCTGTTGTCCGCTTAATCAGCAAAATACGCCCCAGACCCTAGGGTTTGGGGCGTAATCTCTTCTATTGCCGTTAAATTTTCTCGCTGCTTGCCTCGTTTCAGCCCGATCTTTCCGCAACCGATTTCCTCTCGCTACCTTGAGCCACCCCCCTCAGAAATGGTAAGGTTGAGTGTTTTCGAAATTTAATAAAAACTCAAACCCGATAGACTTCCGGCCGCGGCCCGAAGAATGAAGGGAAATACATAGCAAGGGGATTTACGCAATGCGTATCATTCTGCTGGGCGCTCCAGGCGCTGGTAAAGGCACTCAGGCTCAATTCATCATGGAGAAATACGGCATTCCGCAAATCTCCACGGGCGATATGTTGCGCGCAGCCGTTAAGGCCGGTTCTGAGCTGGGCAAAAAGGCGAAAGAAATCATGGACGCCGGCAAGCTGGTGACCGATGAGCTGGTTATTGCGCTGGTCAAAGAGCGTATTACCCAGGAAGACTGCCGTAACGGTTTCCTGCTGGACGGTTTCCCACGCACCATTCCACAGGCCGATGCGATGAAAGAAGCCGGCATTAAAGTGGATTACGTGCTGGAGTTCGACGTGCCGGACGAACTGATCGTCGATCGTATCGTTGGCCGCCGCGTGCATGCGCCATCTGGCCGCGTGTACCACATCAAATTCAATCCGCCGAAGGTGGAAGGGAAAGACGACGCCACCGGCGAAGAGCTGACCACCCGTAAAGACGATCAGGAAGAGACCGTGCGTAAGCGCCTGGTGGAATACCATCAGATGACCGCACCGCTGGTGTCTTACTATCATAAAGAAGCCGAGGCGGGCAATACGTCCTATCACAAGATCGATGGTACCCGATCGGTGACAGAAGTGAGCGCTGAGCTGGCGGCCATTCTGGGCTAATTGGTGTCAAGGCTGTAGAAAACGCTGGGCTTGCTGTTGCTGCCCGGCGTTTTTTTTTGCCGCTTCATGCTAGGTTATCAGTGCTACCGTTTCGCTCGACAGGAAGAGCCGCATGTCCAGGCAGACAAATTTTTTGCAAGAAGCGACCGCGCGCCAGATCGTGCAACGTGCGATGAGCATCATTCACCATTCGGTCAACGTGATGGACAGCAACGGCGTCATCATTGCTTCCGGCAACGCCTCGCGCCTGTATCAGCGCCACGAAGGGGCGGTATTGGCCCTGACCGAAAACCGGGTGGTGGAGATTGATGAGGCCACGGCACAACATCTGAAGGGCGTGCAGCCCGGCATCAATCTGCCGTTCAGCTTTCGTAATCAACTGGTGGGAGCGATTGGAGTTTCTGGCGATCCGGCTCAGGTGCGGGCTTATGGTGAGCTG
This sequence comes from Serratia sp. K1WW1, assembly GCF_055790865.1. NCBI lineage: Bacteria > Pseudomonadati > Pseudomonadota > Gammaproteobacteria > Enterobacterales > Yersiniaceae > Serratia > Serratia sp. K1WW1. The sequence goes on along the minus strand of NZ_CM147697.1, from coordinate 4,487,796 downwards.
GTAAAAATGGCGGCGGAACTGATGGTGGAACAGGCTGCGATGCTCGATCAACATCAGTGGGAAAAGCGTTACCGGGAAGAGCTGGCCAACCAACTGCTGCAAGGTCACAGTGAACCCGGTTCGCGCGAGGCGATGGCGGCCTATTTAGAGCTGGATCTGCAACAGCCACGCATTGTCTGGCTGCTTGAGCTGTATGAACCGCAGCCGCAGGTACTGAGAGGCTTGCTGGCAGAGCTGGAGATCACCCAGCGTGAAGCGCTTATCACCATGACCAGCTTTAATGAACTGGTGCTTTTGCGCCCGGCCTGTATGAAACAGGGCGTGTGGGACGTGCAGCAGGAGCGCAAGCTGGCCCAGCAGCTCCAGCATGAGATCCAGCAACGCTTTGGTTTACGGTTGATCGTCGGGGGTTTTTACAGTGGTGATGAGGGCGTCTACCGCTCCATTCAAACCGCGAGAGCAGTGCAAACCATGGCGCACCGTCTCAAACTGGTCCAGCATACGCTGTTTTATGATGACTACCCGCTGCCCTCGCTGCTGTGCGATTTGGGGGAAGATTGGCGAGCCCAGGAGCTTTCACGGCCCTGGCGGCAATTGAGCGCCCAGGATGAAAAAGGGATGCTGAGAAACACGTTGCGCCACTATTTCAATCAGAATTGTGACCAAACCAAGACTGCGGCACAGCTGCATATTCACGTTAACACCCTGCGTTACCGCCTGCAGCGCGTAGAAAAAACGACTGGCCTGAAGATCAATCAATTGGCGGACGTCTTGCAACTGTATATCGGTATGTTGATGCAGGATTGAATTGTGTGAATGCACAAAATAACGTTGTTTTTTACCCTTTTGTTTGTGTCTATCGCTAAAGAATTTCCGTTGTCGGCAGGGTATGGTATTCACTAACCGATGCAGTGGCATCCTCTGAAGATTAAGGCACTGTCGATGAACACCCTACAGAAAGTGGTAATTGCCCCCGACTCCTTTAAAGAGAGCCTGAGTGCTCAGGGTGTCGCAGAAGCGATCGAGCGTGGTTTCCGGCAAATCTATCCGCAGGCGCACTATGTGTTGCTGCCCATGGCGGACGGAGGCGAGGGCACCGTCGATGCGATGGTGGCCGCCACCGGTGGGGAAATCATCAATGTGCAGGTAAGCGGGCCGCAGGGCAAACCTACAGCAGCATTTTATGGTCTGCTGGGGGAAGGGAAAACCGCAGTGATCGAAATGGCAGCCGCGTCCGGGCTGCATCTGGTGGCGGGTGACGAACGCGATCCGTTAGTGACCAGCAGCTTTGGCACCGGCGAGCTGATCCTGGCGGCACTGCAACGCGGTGTAGACTCGATTATTTTGGGGATCGGCGGCAGCGCAACCAATGATGGCGGGGCGGGCATGATGCAGGCGCTGGGCGCTAAGCTACTCGACCAGCACAATCAACAATTACGGCCCGGTGGCGCGGCGTTGGCGCAACTGGCGCATATCGATCTCAGCCAATTGGATCCTCGCTTGCAGCAGGTGAAGATCACGGTAGCCTGTGACGTGAATAACCCGCTGTGTGGCGATCACGGGGCTTCAGCGATCTTCGGCCCACAAAAAGGGGCCACGCCGGAGAAGGTGCAACAACTGGACAAGGCATTGCATCATTACGGTACACTCCTGGAGCAGACCACCGGGCGCAAGGTAATGCAGGTGCCAGGCTCGGGCGCTGCCGGGGGCATGGGAGCGGCATTGATCGGTTTTCTGGCAGCTGAACTGCGGCCAGGCATCGAAATCGTGATCGAAACGCTGCATCTGGAGGACGCGGTACGTAATGCTGACTTGGTGATCACCGGCGAAGGGCGGCTCGACAGCCAGTCGATCCACGGCAAAACCCCGATCGGCGTTGCGCGGGTAGCCAAGCGCCACCAATTACCGGTGATTGCCATTGCCGGTAGCCTGTCAAAAGACTATCAGGTGGTGCATCAACACGGCATCGACGCCGCTTTCTCGGTGATCGATCGCATCGTGACGCTGCCAGAAGCGCTGGCGGACGCGGCCCATAACCTGGAAGTCACGGCGCGCAACGTAGCTGCCGTCTGGCAGCTGGCGCAAAAATAACCCCCGTTTTACCTGTTACTGATATAGGTTCCGGTCCGGCGCTTTTCCGTTACAATAGGCCGCATGAGTGGCTGTTAATACGCTGAGAAATAACAGGGTATTTGCCGGGAAGGACAAGGGGATCGGAATGAAACAAGAGAAACACGGGGTATTGCTGGTGAATCTGGGGACGCCAGAGGCACCTACCCCGCAGGCGGTAAAACGCTATCTGAAAGAATTTCTCAGTGACAACCGGGTGGTCGACACAGCACCGCTGATCTGGTGGCCAATTCTTAACGGCATCATTCTGCCGATCCGTTCACCGCGTGTGGCAAAACTTTATCAATCCGTCTGGATGGACGAAGGCTCACCGTTGCTGGTCTACAGCCGCCGTCAACAGCGGGAGCTGGCGGCGCGTATGCCAAATACCCCGGTAGAACTGGGTATGAGCTACGGATCACCCAGCCTGGCACAGGCGATCGACAGCCTATTGGCGCAGGGCGTGACTAATCTGGTGGTGTTGCCGCTGTATCCGCAATACTCGTGTTCGACCAGCGCCGCAGTCTGGGATGGTGTTGCGCGGGTGCTGAAAGGCTACCGCCGCCTGCCATCGATCGGCTTTATCCGTGACTATGCCGAGCACCCAGCGTATATCCTGGCCTTGCAGCAAAGCGTTGAGCGGTCGTTCGCCGAACACGGTAAGCCCGATCGCCTGGTGATGTCGTTCCACGGTATTCCCAAACGCTATGCCACCCTGGGCGACGATTATCCGCAACGTTGTGAAGATACCTACCGCGCGCTGGCGGCGGCCATACCGCTGGCCCCAGATCGGGTGATGATGACCTATCAATCGCGCTTCGGTCGGGAGCCCTGGCTGACGCCGTACACTGACGAAACCCTGAAGAGTCTGCCAGCGCAAGGCGTGAAGCATATCCAACTGATCTGCCCCGGCTTTTCTGCGGATTGCCTGGAAACGCTGGAGGAGATCAAAGAGCAGAACCGCGAAATCTTCCTGGAGGCGGGTGGCGAGAAGTTTGAATACATCGCGGCACTCAATGATGACGCCGCCCATATCGATATGATGCAACAGCTGGTGGGGCAACGCCTATAATCAAGCCGGCTTTTCACCGCTCGGCTGGCAAAATGCTCACGTGAAAACGCAGCAATCAGGCAGGAATGTGCTAACATTCCTGCCTGTTCACCGCAACTCACCGCCAATCACATGAAATTTCCTGGTAAACGTAAATCCAAACATTATTTTCCGGTTAACGCTCGCGATCCGTTATTGCAGCAGACACAGCCTGAAAATGAAGTCAGTACCTCTTATGTCGTCGGTATCGATCAGACGCTGGTAGATATCGAAGCTAAAGTGGATGACGCGTTTGTCGAACGCTACGGCCTTAGCCTGGGCCATTCGCTGGTCATTGAAGACGACGTTGCCGAGGCGCTGTATCAGGAACTGAGCGACAATAACCTGATCACTCATCAATTTGCCGGTGGCACCATCGGTAACACCCTTCACAATTACTCGGTACTGGCGGACGATCGTTCCGTGCTGCTCGGCGTGATGTGCAGCAACGTCAAAATTGGCAGCTATGCCTATCGCTATCTGTGCAACACCTCCAGCCGTACCGATCTCAACTACCTGCAAGCGGTGGATGGAGCCATTGGCCGCTGCTTTACGCTGATTAGCGAGAGCGGCGAGCGCACCTTTGCCATCAGCCCAGGCCAGATGAACCAGCTACGCCCGGAAAGCATTCCTGAAGAGGTGATCGCAGGGGCTGCCGCGTTGGTACTGACCTCCTATCTGGTGCGTTGCAAACCCGGTGAACCCATGCCGGAAGCCACCATGCAGGCGATAAAGTTTGCCAAAAAGCATGATGTGCCGGTGGTGCTGACGCTGGGTACCAAGTACGTCATTGCGGATAATCCGGTGTGGTGGCGTGATTTCCTCAGAGAGCATGTCTCCATTCTGGCGATGAACGAAGATGAGGCGTTGGAACTCACAGGGTTGAGCGATCCGCTGATGGCCTCAGAGATGGCTTTGGACTGGGTAGATTTGGTGTTGTGTACCGCTGGGCCAAACGGCCTGTATATGGCAGGTTACACCGAAGAGGCCAACAAGCGTGAAACCCAGCATCCGCTGTTGCCGGGCCATATCGCCGAGTTTAACCGCTTTGAGTTCAGCCGTGCGATGCGCCGCGCAAGCTGCGAAAACGCGCTCAAGGTCTATTCGCATATCGCGCCGTATATGGGCGGCCCGGAAAAGATCATGAATACCAACGGTGCGGGCGACGGTGCGTTGTCTGCGCTGCTGCACGATATTGCCGCTAACGGCTATCACCGTAACAACGTGCCAAACTCCAGCAAGCATGTGCGTAGCTACCTGACCTATTCTTCATTGGCGCAGGTATGCAAATATGCTAACCGCGTTAGCTATCAGGTACTTAACCAGCACTCACCACGTTTGACCCGTGGGTTGCCGGAGCGGGAAGACAGTCTGGAAGAGTCTTACTGGGAACGGTAAAAACGTAGCATTTTTCCCTCACCCTAACCCTCTCCCACAGGGAGAGGGAACCGATCGAGTATGTTTGAAAATGTGGTGATCACCTTGGATGAAGAGAGGCCCAAGTTTGCTGCAATGAGCGCTTTACTTCCAAACGAGTAGGGACTATTAGCTCCCTCTCCCTGTGGGAGAGGGTTGGGGTGAGGGGCGTCAGATTGGGCAGGCGGCCAGCTTCTCTTCGTCCGACAGCGAATCCAGCTTGAGGATATTCAACATGCTGTTGGCGATCTCGCGTTCACCCATCACCACCTGATCGGCACCCCGGTCGGAAATATACGAAACCTCGTCGTCGTAATGAGCGCGGGCGATAATCTCCAGAGTAGGGCGCTTGGTGCGGGCCGAGGCTACGATCTCACCGGCTTCATAGCCGTTGGGAATGGTCAGCAGCAACCAGCGTGCGCAGTCTAGCCTTGCCAGTTCCATGATCTCAGGATTTGCCGCGTTGCCTAACACCGCTTTGATCCCTTGAGCACGCAGGGCTTCAACCCGTGGGCGAGAGTTTTCTATCACCACCATCGAGACGCCTTCTTCGGTCAGCTTGGCCCCTAACAGGCTACCAACCCGGCCATAACCCACGACGACGGCATGATTGCAGATATCGACCGGGATCTGCTTCTCTTCCTCCACTGCTTCTTCCAGGATCTGATCCTCGATGGTTTCCGTCTTGGCCAGATAGCGCTCCAGCAAGGTAAACAGCAGCGGGTTGAGCATGATTGACAGGATCGCCCCGGCCAGCACCAGATTACGGCCATGCTGATCCATCATGCCTAGCGTGACCCCCAATCCGGCCAGGATAAAGGCGAATTCACCAATCTGTGCCAGGCTGGCGGAAATGGTCAGCGCGGTACGCTTGGAGTGACCGAACATTTTGACCAGCGCGAAGGCCGCCACCGATTTACCAAACAGGATAATCGCCAACGTTGCCAACACCGCCAGCGGTTGGTTGATCAGGATCATCGGATCGAACAGCATACCGACCGAGACAAAGAACAGCACCGCAAAGGCGTCACGCAGCGGCAGCGTATCGTGCGCTGCGCGGTGGCTCAGTTCCGATTCGTTCAGCACCATACCGGCAAAGAAGGCACCCAGGGCAAATGAAACGTCAAACAGGCCGACAGCGCCGTAGGCAATACCCAGCGCCAGTGCCAACACCGCCAGCGTAAACAGCTCGCGCGAGCCGGTACTGGCGGTTTTTGCCAGGATCCAAGGCACCACTCGGCGGCCAACGATAATCATCAGCGCGATAAAGGCGATAACCTTGCCAATGGTGATGGCCAACTCGGTGAGCAGCTGTGTGGTGCTGGCGGTATCGCTGTTGAGCATATTGGCAAATGCCGGCAGCAGCACCAGGGCCAACACCATGGCCAAATCTTCGACAATCAGCCAGCCGATGGCGATCTGCCCGCGTTGGCTGTCGATCAGTTGCCGTTCTTCCAGGGCGCGCAGCAGTACCACGGTACTGGCGGTGGACAGACACAGGCCGAACACCAGGCCGGAAACCAAATCCCAGCCCATCAGTTTGGACAACCCCATCCCCAACACCGTCGCGACGGCGATTTGGGCAATGGCCCCTGGGATAGCGATATTTTTTACTGCGAGGAGATCTTTAAGCGAGAAATGGAGACCAACACCGAACATCAGCAGGATCACCCCAATCTCCGCGAGTTCCGGCGCCAACGAGGTATCAGCGACGAAACCGGGGGTAAACGGGCCGGCAAGTACGCCTGCGGCCAGATACCCTACCAACGGGGAGATGCGCAGGCGGTTTGCCAGCATTCCGAAGAGGAAGGCGAGTACTAACCCTCCAACAATAGTGGTGATCAAGGGTGTTGAATTATGCATCCATACTCCTCTGGTTGTGCTCACGGGTGTTACGAAAGGATACATTTAGTTTATTGCATTTGTGCGTTAATTGCTTAGCTAATTTAGGCTTTTGTGTAAAAAACCAGACTATTCGTCTATTTTGGCAGAAGGAAGGGGAATTATGGCGTAATAGACCGGATTAAATGGGGTTTCGGAGTGGATAACCCGGTTTAACCTCTACGCTAAACCGGGGGTGTATCAGGGTTATTGCTGGTTATGCTCCATATTTGGTAGCAATGCGGTGATAATGCCGATAAGCGGCAGGAATGCACAGATTTGATAAACCAGCTCGATACTGGTCAAATCGGCGACATAACCAAGAACTGCCGCGCCTAACCCGCCCATACCGAAAGCAAAACCGAAGAATAGCCCGGAAACCATCCCCACTTTGCCGGGGATCAGCTCCTGCGCATACACCAGAATAGCCGAGAAGGCCGAGGCCAGAATAACTCCGATGATCACCGTCAAAATCCCGGTCCAGTAGAGAGAAGCATGGGGTAAAGCCAAGGTAAAGGGAGCAGCACCCAGGATGGAGCCCCAAATTACATATTTACGTCCAAACTTATCACCCAAAGGCCCGCCAATGATGGTTCCTGCCGCTACGGCAAACAGGAAGGCAAACAGATGGAATTGGGCATTCTGTACCGAAACGCCGAACTTATGTATGAGATAAAAGGTGTAATAGCTGCTAATGCTCGCCAAGTAGAAGTATTTGGAGAAGATCAGCACCAGCAGGATGCTTAAGGAGAACACCACGGTACGTTTTGGCAGCGGTTTGACCAGAGAAGCGGCTTTTGGCTTGCCTTGGGCCGCCCGATGTTGCTGCTTATACCATTTACTGACCTGCAACAAGACCACAATGGCCAGCAGCGCGGCCAGTGAGAACCAGGCGATATTGCCCTTGCCGTAGGGGGCGATAATCAGCGCGGCCAACAGCGGGCCGAGGGAACTGCCGAAGTTGCCGCCCACCTGGAACAGCGACTGGGCCAAACCGTGCCGTCCACCGGATGCCATGCGTGCGACGCGGGATGACTCAGGATGGAATACGGAGGAACCGGTGCCCACCAAAGCGGCCGCCAGCAGCACCAGAGGGAAAGTGCTGGCCACCGAAAGCAGCAGTAAGCCCGACAGCGTGAATCCCATACCGATGGGTAACGAATAAGGCTGCGGGTGCTTGTCGGTGTAATAACCAATCAGCGGTTGTAGCAGCGATGCGGTGAGCTGATAGGTCAGGGTGATCATCCCGATCTGCACAAAGCTGAGGCTAAAATCGGCTTGCAAAATCGGGTAAATCGCCACGATCAGCGATTGCATCATATCGTTAAGCAGGTGAGAAACGCTGATAGCACCGAGAATAGAGAACGCCGTGCCTTTGGCCGCGCTGCGGGTTACCGGTGGAATGTCCGTTTCACTACGGTCAGTCATATTATTATTAGCCTGGTAAGTGAGAGAGGGAAGAGCCGACATCTTATAACGTTCATCTTTCGTCCGACAACCGGGTAGCTGATTCTCTCTCGATCATTATGTGCTATTGGGAGCGCCGAAAAAATTCGGACCGGCCGTGCCATTCCGACATAATTTGACGTATGTCGCAAAAATTTGAAATTAGTTGCAGCCGATTCGCGTTACAATTTCGTCCTTATCAAAAAATACCCATTATTAACAATGGAGATCTGCCATGCGCTTTTCGCTTCACACCACCGCATGTGCGTTGGCTGTTTCCCTGACGTTGTTTTCAGGAACGGTCAGTGCCTGGGAAAAGGATAAAACCTACGATATCACCATCCTGCACACCAACGATCACCACGGCCATTTCTGGCAGAACGATCATGGCGAGTACGGCCTGGGGGCGCAAAAGACGCTGGTGGACAGCATCCGTCAGGAAGTGGCGGCGAAAGGCGGCAGCGTGCTGCTGCTGTCCGGTGGGGACATCAATACCGGCGTGCCAGAGTCGGATTTGCAGGATGCAGAACCCGATTTCCGTGGCATGACGCTGATCGGCTACGACGCGATGGCGATCGGCAATCACGAATTCGACAACCCGCTCAGCGTGTTGCGCCAGCAGGAGAAGTGGGCTTCTTTCCCGCTGTTGTCCGCCAATATCTATCAAAAAAGCACCCAGCAACGCCTGTTCAAGCCTTATGCCCTGTTTGAAAAGCAAGGGGTGAAGATTGCGGTGATCGGCCTGACCACCGATGACACTGCAAAAATCGGCAACCCGGAATACTTTACCGATATCGAATTCCGTGTCCCGGCGCAAGAAGCCAAACAGGTGGTGGAGCAGCTGCGTAAAGATGAAAAACCGGACGTGATTATCGCCGCCACCCACATGGGCCACTACGACGATGGTAATCATGGCTCCAACGCGCCGGGGGACGTGGAGATGGCACGTAGCCTTCCTGCGGGCTACCTGGATATGATTGTTGGTGGGCATTCGCAAGATCCGGTCTGTATGGCGAGTGAAAACCACAAGCAGGCGGATTACGTACCGGGTACGCCTTGCGCGCCAGATCGCCAAAACGGTACCTGGATCGTCCAGGCTCATGAATGGGGTAAATACGTCGGCCGTGCCGACTTCCAGTTCCGCAACGGCGAACTGAAACTGATGCATTATCAACTGATCCCGATCAACCTGAAGAAAAAGGTAGAGAAAGCCGACGGCACCAGCGAGCGGGTGTATTACACCCAGCAGATCCAGGAAGATCCGTCGATGATGAAGCTGCTGACGCCGTTCCAGGACAAGGGCAAGGCTCAGTTGGAAGTGAAGGTGGGCAGCGTCAACGGAAAACTGGAAGGGGATCGCAGTAAAGTCCGCTTCGTGCAGACCAACCTTTCGCGTGTGCTGTTAGCTGCGCAGATGGAGCGCGCCAACGCAGACTTCGCCGTGATGAGCGGTGGTGGCGTGCGTGACTCGATCGAGGCCGGTGATATCACCTATAAACACGTGCTCAAGGTGCAGCCGTTTGGCAACACGCTGGTGTATGTCGATATGAAAGGCAGCGAGGTTGAGCCGTATCTGGCAGCGGTAGCCAATATGAAGGTGGATTCCGGGGCCTATGCGCAGTTCGCCAACGTCAGCCTGGTGGCAGACGGCAAAGGCGTTAGCGACGTCAAGATCAAGGGCGAACCTTTACAGGCAGACAAGACCTATCGTATGGCGACGCTGAACTTTAACGCCCTGGGCGGTGACGGTTATCCGAAGATTGATACTCTGCCAAGCTACGTCAATACCGGCTTTATCGATGCCGAAGTGCTCAAGCAGTATATCGAGAAGCACTCACCGCTGGATGCGGCGGCGTACGAGCCTAAAGGCGAGATCGTTTACAAGTAAGGTGACATAGGCCGTTGCAGAAGTTGGTAACGGCCTGCTTTTTCAGTCCCGTTTGGCGATTTCGGCGAAGGTGCCGGACAGTAAGCGGCAGAGATCGCTAGCCGCCAATTCAATATCCAGCCCGCGTTTGCCGCCGGAAACGAAAATGGTGGCAAACTGTTGCGATGGGCTGTCGATCACCGTGGGCAAGCGTTTCTTTTGCCCGAGTGGGCTGATCCCGCCGACAAGATAACCCGTCACCCGTTGAGCAACTGTCGGATCGGCCATTTCGGCTTTCTTGGCCCCTAGCGCTTTCGCCACCTTCTTCAAATCCAACTGGGTAGCTACTGGCGTTACGGCGACGGCCAGATTTTTCGCATCACCATTGAGGGCCACCAACAGCGTTTTGTAGACCTGTTCGGCGTTCAACCCCAGCTTTTTTACCACCTCGTCGCCAAAGTTGGTTTCTTCGCTATCGTGGTGATAGGCGTGGAGGGTGAAGGCCACCTTTTGTTTTTCAAGCAGAACCACTGCGGGTGTCATAATCTCTTTTCCAAAACTGTGGGAAGTTGTCATCGGTGGCAACGAGACGATAAAAGTGGAGCCGAATGAGCAACCTGTGCCAAGGAGGATGAAAGGCAGTTGCCAATAGGTTCGTCAGGTTGCTACCCTGTCTATTGTAATCGTTAACACGGTTACAATGCGTATAACTAAAATATGAAAAATTCCTCTTTGACTGGCCAATAGCGATATTGGCCACTTTTTTATCGTGCCTGCAGCATGGCCGGTAAATTGTCTTCGCCATACAGATGCAAAGCGCCGACCGCCACCACATAGTTGCCCGGCGGTAACGCTTCCAGCTTTTGCTGCCAGTGGCGATTGCGGCGGTGCATCAATACGTCGTACAGCTCGGCACTGAAGGTGGTAGGCAGCGTTTCCAACATGGCGTTCGGCTTGGCGTCCAGCCACCAGCTCACCATGGTTTGCAGCAAACGGGCGTTGGTGTGCCAGTGCTCTAGCGTATCGTGTAGCAGGGCCATGCCGCCTTCTGGCAACTGTTCCAGCATGCTTAGCTGTTCTTCGGCCCCTTCCAGTTCGATTACTGGCATCTGCTGCACTTTAGCGGCTTGCAACAGCTGATAATCAATCCCGTATTCGGCACGTAAACCCAGCCGCTGTGCCTGCCGTGCTTGCATCATCAGCGCTACCTGCCAGCCGGGAAGAGCAGAGAAACTCTCTACATCCGTCCCCAGCTCCTGGCATAGCACTTGCAACCGTTGGAATTCTTCATCGCCCAGACGCTGTTCAAGTTCGAGTTGTGGCTCGGCGTGGCCAAATGGCGAAGAGGAGCCGGTAATATCGGCCTCAACGATCAACGCATCGGCCTGGCGCAGGCGTGCTGCTAGCCGGGCAGGCAGGGGCGACATATCGACGGTGCCCATGTGAATGCTGCCGACCAAATGCAGTTGGCGATTTCCCGTTAGCATGATGTCCAGGGCAGGGTAGGTGTAGCTCTGTGGGGAAATAATACCGAGAAAGGTAGCAATGCGGCGTAACAGTTGACCCATACAGCGTGGCTCCTGATCCTTTCCACCAGCGTGCAGGATGGCTGCTGGCTTTTCCCCATGCTAAACGCTAAGTGGCTGACAATAAAGCCCGAGGGCAGGGGAATTATCTCAAAAGGCCGGAGCGCGATGGGCTGCGCCCCGGTTGAGGGTTACTGCTTGGGTTTAAAACGCAGCAATCGGTTGGCGTTGCTGACCACGGTAATGGAGGAGAGTGCCATTGCCGCGCCAGCGACCACAGGGCTGAGCAGGGTGCCCGTCAGCGGATACAGCACACCGGCGGCAATGGGAATGCCAAGTGCGTTGTAGATAAATGCCCCGAGCAGGTTCTGCTTCATATTACGCAGCGTTGCCTTCGACAAGGCCAACGCGTCCGCCACGCCGTTCAGGCTGTGACGCATCAGAGTGATCGCCGCGGTTTCAATGGCGATATCACTGCCGCCGCCCATGGCGATCCCGACATCGGCCTGAGCCAGAGCAGGGGCATCGTTGATGCCGTCACCGACCATCGCTACCCGGTGGCCCTGTGCCTGCAACTGCTTGATCGCCTCGGCCTTACCATCGGGCAAGACGCCAGCGATCACGCGGTCAATACCGGCCTCTTTGGCAATCGCGTTGGCGGTCACCGGGTTATCGCCCGTCAACATCACCAGTTGATAACCTTGCTGATGCAGGCGCTGTAGTGCGCTCACGCTGTCACTGCGTAAAGGATCGCGGATGGCGATCAGCGCGGCAGGTTTGCCGTTGGCGGCCAACAGCACCGGCGTGATACCGCGTTCAGCCTGTTGCTGTATCTGCTGAGTGAGCTCATCGGTCGCGATCTGATTCTCTTGCAACAGCTTGGCGTTACCCAGCAACAGCTGTACGCCCTCAACCTCACCGCTGACGCCGGAACCGCGCAACGTTCGGAATTGCTCTACCGTAGGCAGTGTCTGCCCTTTAGCGTGCTCGACGATGGCGCGCGCCAGTGGGTGGTTAGCCCCTTGTTCCAACGCGGCGGCCCAACGTAAGGCCTGCTGCTCATCCACTTGGTTAAAGGTGATTATTTCCACCACGCGCGGCTGGCCTTCCGTCAGCGTACCGGTTTTATCGAACACCAGGGTATCGAGATTGCTGGCCTGCTGCAGCGCATCGGCGTCACGCACCAGCACGCCAAACTCCGCGGCCCGGCCAACGCCAGAGATAATGGACATCGGTGTTGCCAGCCCCAAGGCACAAGGGCAGGCGATGATTAGCACCGTGGTGGCGATCACCAGGGTGTAGACCAACTGCGGTTGTGGGCCAAAGAAATACCAGATGGCGGCGCTGAACAGGGCGATGGCGACCACGGTGGGCACAAATACCGCCGAGATGCGGTCTGCCAGCTTACCGATTTCCGGTTTGCTGCTTTGTGCCTGACGCACCAGCTTGATAATACGTGCCAGCGTGGTTTGGGTGCCAATGGCCGCCGCGCGAAACAGCACGCTGCCGTCGTCTACTACCGTACCAGCATGCACCGTATCGCCGACGCCTTTTTGCTGCGGCAACGCTTCGCCGGTCAGCATGGCTTCATCGATCCACACTTCGCCCTGCACGATCTCGCCGTCAACCGGGATGCGATCGCCAGTCGTCAGGCGCAAGGTCATGCCCAATTGCACCTCTGCCAGCGGGATACTTTGCTCCCCCTGTTCTGTGACCAGCCTGGCGGTTGGCGGAGTGAGATCCAGTAGCCGTTCCAGCGCCTGGGAAGAACGCTGCCGCGCGCGCTGCTCCATGGCATGGCCAAGGTTGATCAGGCCGATGATCATCGCACTGGCTTCGTAATACAGATGCCGTGCCTCCATGGGGAAGAAGTCTGGCCACAGGTTGACGCTGATGGAGTACAACCAGGCGGCACCTGTCCCCAAGGCGACCAGCGTATCCATAGTGGCGCTGCCGTTCATCAACGATCGCCAGGCATTGCGGTAGAAGTGGCCACCGGCAAACACCATCACCGCCAGGGTAATGATGCCGACTATCAGCCATGGCCGCTGGGTTTCTGGCGTCAGCGACATACTGCCGCCAAACACGCCCCAGGCCATCAACGGCACGCCCACCGCCAAGCCTAATGCGGCCTGCCAACGGAAACGTTTCATATTAGCCTGTGCGGTTTGCTGTTGGCGTTCACGGCGCTTGGTTTCGTCCTGGATCATCTCGGCGCCATAACCGGCTTTTTCTACCGCAGCGACCAACGCCTGCGGTGTGGCCTTACCGGTGATCAGTGCGCTGCGTTCCGCCAGGTTTACCCGCGCCAACTCAACGCCCGGGACGTTCTGTAACGCCGTCTGGACTTTATTGACGCAGCTGGCACAGGTCATGCCGTTGAGCAGCAGCTGGATGCTATCGTCAGTCTCGCTTGCCGGAAGTGAAGAGGGGGCCGCTGCCTGGGTTTCCGGCAAGGTTGGGGCAGATTCAGTCAGCGGCTCAGTTTTTGGGTGGCTATTGGCTCCCGCCTGGCTGGCGTGATAGCCCGCATCCTCGACCGCAGCGATGAGCTGCTCTGGTGTGGCATCGCCATAGACTTTGGCTTCCTCAATGGTCACGTCGGCGGCGATCACGCCCGGCACCGCTTCCAGTGCTTTACGGGTGCTGCCCACGCAATGCATGCAGGAGAGGCCGGAAAGTTGTAACTCGGTGTCTGCCTGATGGGCGATTTCTGCCTGGTAGCCAGCGGCAACGACGCTGTCAATCAGCTCGGCAGCCGGGGCTGCACCGGTGATTTTAGCGTAGTGAACGCTGACGTTGGCCTGTTCGACATCCGCGCGACTTTCCAAGGCTTTTTTCACCTTTTGCGCGCAGTTCATGCAGGAGAGTCCCTGCAACGCCAGCACGGTAGTTTGTGACATAATGGTTTTCCTCGCAAAATAATGGCGGTTGACCGCCTAGGTTCTTTTCATTAAGAATGATCTTAAACCTTCCAGCAAGGGTAAGGTCAATAGAATATTACATTGATAGAAAAGGATTTTTATTAACGCTGTTCACAACGCAGCCACGCTTCGACATAAGGCCCGAATTTTGCGGGGTTTTCTTTGGGTATAAAAAAACCAGCCCGAAGGCTGGTTTAAGCGTTTTAGCAATATTTTACTTCATGTTGTTCGCTGACCACATCCCCGTGATTGGTCGGGCAAACAACGCCAGCACAGCGATAAGGCTCACTTCAATGGAGATTGACCAGCAAATGTGACCGATCAGTTCACTCCAGAACTCATACCCATTCAGGTTCCAGAGCCAGCCAGTTTCACCTGAGAGATAGGCCGGATGCCTGAATCCTAGCGCCGGGATAAGGAAACCGTGCATGGCCAGCGTGATCACAATACCGTAAGCCGCACCATACCAGAGCCTGATTTTGGGCGTATAAGCCGAAACCAGAACGTAAAGGCCCGCAAAGATGAAGCTGAACATCCAGTGATAAAGCATCACTGCGCCGGGGATCGTTACGCTCTGGTAAACATAATCCATAGAATGGGAGTTAATTCCCAGCCAGCCAAGCCAGGCATCAATGTTAAGGGCGGGCGGCGATGCCTCACCGACGATGCGCGGCGGCATATTGGCCTCAGAGCCTGATTTTACCAGTGAACTGATCGCACCACCGATGAAAGTTGCCCACAAAAAAATACGTAAATTAACTTTACTGCAAATGTTCATAACTCCACGTCCGTGAAAAGGAAAAATGAGCCCTAATTATATGTTACGAGCATGTTGCTGCGTATTACTGAAAGCATCGAGATATGACAATTTTTTCAGGTACAGCCTCGTCAGGCGATATACGGGCTGTATTTGGTGAGCTGTTGCCCAGTGTCTTCGCCCCCCGTTGCCGCAACCCTATTTCCCAGGAGGTTGACGATATTATCAAAACGCGAGGGTCCGGGCGGATGCGGTAAGTTTAAATCCTCTTACTAGCATGCCCCTATGCGTCCACAGACAGAAGGTCAAAAGGGGGTAATTGGGGAGTAATGGGGTTATAATTTATTGAGTTACTACTGTCACTTGGGTGCAGTGGGGTACATGGACCTTCCAGCAAGGGTAAGGTCAAGGGGGATAAAGTGAATATCAGCGACGTTGCCAAAAAAACCGGTTTGACCAGCAAAGCCATCCGTTTTTATGAAGAGAAAGGATTGGTGACCGCCCCGATCCGTACGGACAACGGCTACCGCAGCTATAGCGCCAGGCATATTGAAGAGCTGACGCTGCTGCGCCAGGCTCGTCAGGTGGGTTTCAATCTTGATGAGTGCCGTGAACTGGTCGCGTTGTTCAACGATCCGGGGCGGCACAGTGCCGATGTCAAAGCCCGCACGCTGCAGAAAGTTGCCGATATCGAAAAGCACATCAGCGAACTGGGGGAAATGCGCCAACGCCTGCTGGCGCTGGCGGATCAATGCCCTGGCGATGAAGGCGCAGACTGCCCGATCATTAATAATCTGGCAGGCTGCTGCCACCAAGGCTAGCGGATAATGGCGCGGATCACCAAGGTGGTGCCTTCGACCGCCACCACTTCAACTTCGGTGCCGATTGGCAGATCCTCGTTGGCTTGCGCGCGCCAACTGCTGTCGGCGATATTGATGCGGCCATGGCCGTTATGCATCGCCTCGGTCAGCGTGGCGCGGGTGCCGATCAGTTGACGGTTACGCTGGTTGAGCACCGGAGAACCGCTGGTTGCCGTTGGCCGCTTGCGCAGCCAGTACCACCATAGATAGGCCACGGCGATGGTCATCACGGCAAACAGCGAGCCTTGCCACTCCCAACTCAACTCCGGCAGCAGCCAGATAATCACCCCGACAATCACCGCAGAAACGCCGCTCCACAGCAGATAGCCGCTGGCACCGAGCATTTCCGCGGCCAACAGCAGCCCGCCTAGCGAGATCCAGAACCATTGAGGGTTTGCTGCGATCTGTTCCAGCATAATTACTTACCTTTGCTGTCTTTCAGCAATTCGGTAATACCGCCGATAGAGCCCAGCAGGCTGCTGGCATCCAGCGGCATCATGATCACTTTGCTGTTATTGGCAGAGCCAATCTTCTGCAATGCGTCGGTGTATTTCTGGGCTACGAAGTAGTTAATCGCCTGGATATTACCGGTGGCGATGGCGTCAGACACCAGCTGGGTAGCCCGTGCTTCTGCTTCGGCGGCACGTTCACGCGCTTCTGCCTGCAAGAACGCTGACTGGCGCTCGCCTTCGGCTTTCAGGATCTGGGATTGCTTATCCCCTTCGGCGCGCAGGATCGCGGCTTGACGTACCCCTTCCGCTTCCAGGATGTCCGCACGTTTGGTTCGTTCGGCCTTCATCTGGGCGTTCATCGCCACAATCAGTTCGGCGGGTGGACGAACGTCACGGATTTCGATACGGGTAATTTTGACGCCCCAAGGGTTGGTCGCCTCATCGACGATATGCAGCAGGCGGGTGTTGATACTATCGCGCTGTGACAGCATTTCGTCGAGCTCCATGGAACCGAGCACGGTACGGAAGTTGGTCATGGTCAGGTTAACGATCGCCTGCTCGAGGTTACTGACCTCATAGGCGGCGCGAGCCGGATCGACCACCTGGATAAAGCAGACCGCATCGATTGCCACGTTGGCGTTATCGCGCGAGATAATCTCCTGGGAAGGGATATCCAGTACCTGCTCCATCATATTGATCTTGCGGCCAATACGATCCATAAAAGGCACTACCAGGTTTAAACCCGGCATCAGCGTTTTGGTATAACGGCCGAAGCGCTCTACCGTCCATTGGTAGCCCTGCGGGACGATTTTGATACTTGAGAAGACGATAATCAGCGCGACAACGATCACGATCGGAATAATGGTAAACATGGCACAACCTCCTGTCAGACATATTGCTAGATATTACGCCAGCGACAGGGGGAATGCCTAATGTATCACCAGGATAAGACTGTTTTTTGCAGAAAACCTGAGGATTTCACGGCGAATACGCACTTTTTATCAGGTTTATCTGGCACCGTCTTACCGCTGCCATGACGTGATAATGGAGACTTCTTCAGGATCCGCATCGAATTTGCTCAGCGTCACCGTGTGGCCGTCGGTCAGCAACACGCTGACCGCCATGCCGATCACGCCGGACTGCAGATTGGTCTGCTCGATATGTTGGAGCGCTTTTAGACAAACGAATTGCTGCATCTCGGGCAAATGTTTGAATCTGTCGGTTTGGGATTTTTTCAAGAGGGCTATCCTTTGGCGCTGCCGACGATTTGGCCATCACGCAGCAACACAATCTTGTGTTTCTGCCGGTACCAGATGGCGGTGTAAACACCTTTCTGATAAACCTGCGCATACTGGTTTTCTTCGGTCAACGCGGCTGCCGTTTGCTCAATGTAACCCTGCTTGATATCCGGCGAGATCTTGATGTCTATCCCGGCAATGCGTGCCTGCAGTGTCTTGCTCTTTGCCGACTGCGCGTATTGTTTCGCCGCATTTTCCAACGCCTGCTTCTCTGCCGCAGCGTAGATGGCGGTCTGGCGGTTTTGTTCGGCCAGATAGCAGGTTTCTTTGGAAACGCCCCGTGCTTCGCATTCAGCCATGCGCGACGCCGTAGAAGTGCAGCCAGCCAGCAAGATGGCAATCACCATGGTAGACAGTGTCCTAATTATCATTTTTAGTTCTTCGAGTTAGTCAGGATGGCACCGGAGTGTTCCTGCATTTGTTTATGCGTTTTATTAGAAGCTATTAGCTACTAAATAAAGTGATATTTAGCCTGGTTTGTTGATTTACCGAACTGATGCTACAGAATATTCTTAGGTAAGCATCACGTTTTAACCATTCTGTTGACCAATGTCAATTTTTGTCAGCTACTGAGAACAGATCTCATAAAACATTTAAACGTAGCTAATAGCTCCTTAATTTGAGTTAAATTAACCCTGTGTCGGAATTTACGTAGCTGTGGGGGACGGAATTTATGTGCTAAACTGCGTCATGTCTGTAGAGAGTAAGAGGAAATCGCAGGGTGGATAATCAAGCAGAGTTTAAAAGCTATCTGGAACGATTAGGCATTGAGCAACCTGCACTGTGCATACTCTTGGGGGTGCAGCGCAGCACCCTGAATAAATGGGTGAATGGTACGGTAACCGCAATCCCGGCCATTGCCACGACCGCGGTCAAAATGCTGTGGTTTATCAAAGAGTCCAATCCACAGCTGTTCCAGCGCTGGATGATGGTCCAGGATTTTGGCGTGCCAGCAGAGTACGCGACCAATGACAAGGCGTATGAATTCCTGCACGTCCTGAAGCGGGAGCCGTCACCGCCGATTAAGAAACTCCGGGCCCAGGTGGCGGCGCAGAAGCGATAAAATCGCGTGTTAAACCGGTAAATCAATACCTTGTAGAAATCCGGTGATGCGTTCATCGCGCCGTTGGAACAGCGTGACAATTTCTTCCACGGCTTTACCACAGTCGTTACGCCAGGCCAGGGAGAGCGGTGACGGTTGCCGTTGATTGACCACGTCACGGGTGATCAACTGGCCGCTATCCAGATAGGGCTGGCACAGATTTTTCGGCAAGAACCCTACACCCAGCCCCTGTAGGTGGCATTCGAGTTTACTGCGCAAGTCTGGCACCTTGATCTCTTTTTGGCCGGTCAGCAGCCAGGCAACGCGTTTGGTCAGGTTGCGCGAAGTATCTTCCACGTTGATCGCCGGGTAGCTGCGCAGCCGATCTTCATGCAGTGCCGTGTCTTGGCAGGCCGCGAGCGGATGATCTGGCGTGACCACAAAAGCCCAACTGATCCCCCCCAATTTCAAGACGCTAACGTCATTAGCCAGTGATTCAGAGCCGGTGGTGCCAATGGCCAGCTGAAAATCCCCGTGCAACAACGAATCCCATACTCCCATATACACCTGACGCGAGATATGAAACTGCGTGAAGGGATAACGCTGTTGCAAGTAGGCTAACAGCCGGGCGACGCTTAGCGGGTTGTACAGCAGGTTGTTGATTACGATGTTGACCTGATGCTCTACGCCGTCGTTGATCTGGCGTAGCTCATCGGGCATGGAGTCGAGCCAGTTGTGCCATTGGCGGCAACGTTCCAGCAGGTATTCACCTGCGGGTGTCAGGTTTACGCTGCGGGTGGTGCGGATAAACAGCTGGGTGCCGATGCTTTCTTCCAACGTTTTGATGCGATAACTGATGGTGGCAGTGGTCTTGTGCAGTAATTCGGCGGCGCGGGAAAAGCTCTGGCATTCCGCGACTTTAATAAACGATCGAATTGTTTCGTGATCCAGCATAGCGCTTCCTTAACCGGTGCAGTCATCGTTTTCCTAGTGTTTAACAAGAATTTACTGTCCTTAATCGCCTTGGGTTAGTCATAAAGCGGCTTCCCGTGATATCGCTCACATTTTTTTGCCCTTCCTGTGCTGAATACCGCTGAAAGTGACAACTCTGTTAATAAACTGTATCACTGTGGTGTGTTTTTTAATTTGTTGATTATAAATGGAATATTTTCTCGTTGGCACAAAAAATGTGCAGTGGATCTTGTTGTGGAAAATTTTTCCAATATTAACTTTTAAATTTCAGGCGACCTGTCTAGAGTGAACCCATTCAGTAATGTTCCTTTTTGAAACGATCCTGGAGAAACTGATGGACCTGATTGCCGTTGAGTTAACGCCTGAAGCCTTTGCACCCTATGGGAATGTATTGCAGATCGAGGGGGCGCCCTTTTTCCATATTAATGGTGGGAAAACGGAAAGATATCATGATCTTGCCAATGTAGAAGTGGCCGATGATCATCGGGTGCTGGTCAGCATCAACCGATCTGAGCCTTGCGATCTGCCGTTGGAGTTCTCCGTGTTGGAGAAACATCCGTTGTCCTCGCAGGCTTTTATGCCGATGAAGGGGGAACGCTTCGTGGTGATTGTTGCTGAACCCGGGGAAGGGGACGAAATTCCGTTACATACTTTGCGCGCCTTTATCACCAACGGTAAGCAAGGGGTGAATTATCACCGCAATGTTTGGCACCACCCGCTGTTTGCCTATGGCGCGATCACCGACTTTTTCACGGTCGATCGTGGCGGTGCCGACAACTGTATCGTCAAAACATTGCCAGAGACTTACCGGGTTGTGCTTGGATAGCGCTGTCCCCAAGCGCATAGGCTGTTTATTATAGCGGGGAAACCTTGAGCTAAATAAAGGAAAGCCTGAATGAACGAAGTACGCAGAAAGGGAAGACCAACGACAGAAGCAGGGGCGACGAAAGGCGCGCAGGCGTTGGATCGTGGGTTGGAGATCCTGCAGTTTCTGGCCAATGCCGGAGGAAGCTCGTCCGTTTCCGTGCTATCCGAGAAGTTGGAGTTACCGCTATCAACGACTTTCAGATTATTGAAAGTATTAGAAAAATCGGAATTCGTTTTTCAGGATCCCCAGCTTGGCTGGTGGCATATCGGTATCCAGTCGTTTACCGTCGGTGCGGCTTATATGAATGACAGGGACGTGGTTTCGGTGGCGGGCCCTTATATGCGGCGGCTGATGCTGCTATCAGGCGAAACCGCCAATCTGGCCATCAGGAATAACTTTGACGCCGTGCTGATCCGTCAATGTGAGTGCCAGGCGATGGTGCGGATGTGCGCGCCACTTGGCAGCCGCTTACCACTTCACGCATCTGGGGCAGGGAAAGCGCTGCTGTATCCGCTGGCGGAAGAGGAGATGCTGGATTTGTTCGTACGTTCGGGGCTGCACTCGTTTACCCCGAAAACCCTGACCAGCGTAAATCTATTACGTAAGGATTTAGCGCAATCGCAGGCACAGGGCTATACCGTTGATGCTGAAGAGCACGCTCTTGGCCTGAATTGCCTGGCTTCGGCGATCTTTGACCGTAACAACAACGTCATTGCGGCCATCTCTATTTCAGGGCCTAGCTCGCGCGTTAGCAGCGATCGTTTCAAGGAACTGGGGGAGTTGGTGCGTGACGTAGCCAACGACATCAGTACCGCGCTAGGCGAGTCGCGCAGCAAGAAATAGCACGTTTAAAGCAAAACCTGTAGCCGCGATCACGGCTGCAGGATGAGGTTACCTCCCCGTTTATTACCTGAACGGGTTTTTTTGAACTCATTTTAAGTTTGGAAAATTTTTCCAAAATTTAGGAGAACGTTTAGATGGCAATTATGCGAGCAGTAGATGCGGCAATGCACGTGTTGGAAAAGGAAGGCGTGAATACCGCATTCGGCGTGCCTGGCGCGGCGATCAACCCTTTCTATAACGCGATGCGTCAACACGGCGGCATCAAACACTATCTGGCGCGTCATGTTGAAGGCGCTTCCCATATGGCGGAAGGTTACACCAGAGCCAAAGCCGGCAATATCGGGGTGTGCCTCGGGACTTCGGGGCCTGCGGGAACGGACATGATCACCGCGCTTTACTCTGCCTCTGCCGATTCCATTCCCATTTTGTGCATCACCGGCCAGGCTCCCCGGGCGCGTTTGCATAAGGAAGATTTTCAGGCAGTAGATATTGAATCGATCGCCAAGCCGGTCACCAAAATGGCGGTGACGGTCATGGAGCCGGCGCTGGTGCCCCGCGTGCTGCAGCAGGCATTCCATTTAATGCGCTCTGGCCGCCCAGGCCCGGTGCTGATCGATTTGCCTTATGACGTGCAGATGGCCGAGATTGAGTTTGATCCGGAAACCTATTCCTCGCTGGGTGCTTATAAACCGGCGGCTACTGAGGCGCAGATCGACAAAGCCCTGGACATGCTGTGTGCCGCAAGCAAACCGTTGTTCATTGCCGGTGGCGGGATCTTCAACGCGGATGCGGCCGACCTGCTGCAAGAGCTGGCGGAGACCTGCAACGTACCGGTGATCCCAACGCTGATGGGCTGGGGCTGTATCCCGGACGATCACCCATTGATGGCAGGGATGGCCGGATTACAAACCTCACACCGCTACGGTAACGCCAACCTGCTGGATTCCGATCTGGTGTTTGGCATCGGCAACCGCTGGGCTAACCGCCACACCGGTTCGGTAGATAAATACACCGCCGGGCGTAAGGTGATACACATCGATATCGAACCAACCCAGCTTGGCCGCGTGATCTGCCCGGATCTGGGCATTGTTTCCGATGCCAAAATCGCCCTGCAAATGTTAGTGGCAAGAGCTCGTGAACGTGCGGATCAAGGGACGCTGCCAGATCGCTCACAGTGGGTGGAAACCTGCCTCCAGCGCAAACAAACTCTGCTGCGTAAAACGCATTTCGATAACGTGCCAATTAAACCTCAGCGCGTTTACGAAGAGATGAACCGGGTGTTCGGGCGTGATGCTTGCTACGTCACCACTATCGGGCTTTCGCAGATCGCGGCGGCGCAGATGCTGCACGTGTTCAAACCGCGCCATTGGATTAATGCCGGGCAGGCGGGCCCATTAGGTTGGACTCTTCCTTCGGCCTTGGGGGTCTGTGCCGCCGATCCGCAGCGCAAAGTGATCGCGCTGTCGGGTGACTATGACTTCCAGTTCATGATCGAAGAGTTGGCCGTTGGCGCGCAGTTCAAACTGCCGTACATCCACGTGGTGGTCAACAACGCCTATCTGGGGCTGATCCGCCAGTCGCAGCGCGGTTTCGATATGGATTACTGCGTCCAGTTGTCCTATGAAAACATCAACAACCCGGAAGTGGGCGAATACGGTGTCGATCACGTCAAGGTAGTCGAAGGGCTGGGATGTAAAGCGATCCGCGTTGTTAAGCCTGAGGATATCGCTCCGGCTTTCCAACAGGCGCAAGAGTTGATGCGTCTGCATCAGGTTCCGGTGGTGGTGGAGATTATCCTCGAGCGGGTCACCAACATCTCTATGGGGACCGAGCTGGACAACGTCAATGAATTCGAACCCGTTGCCGAGTCGCCAGAAGATGCGCCGACCTCGGTCAGCTACTTCAACTATCAGTAAGGAGCAGGCTCATGCCGAAGTTTTCAGCCAACTTATCGATGTTGTTTAATGAAGTTGATTTTATGCAGCGTTTTCGCTGTGCCAAAGAGCAGGGATTCACGGCGATTGAATATATGTTTCCCTACGATTATTCCGTGCAGGCGTTGAGGGGCGCACTGGAAGAGAATCAACTCACACAGGTATTACAAAACCTGCCAGCCGGGGATTGGGCTGCGGGTGAGCGGGGTATCGCTTGCCTGCCAGGGCGCGAGTCCGAGTTTCGTGATGGCGTAGGTCTGGCGGTGGAATATGCCCGTGCGCTGGGCTGTGCGCAGATTAACTGCCTGATCGGTAACCCGGATAAATCCGTCGCCCAACATAAGACCGATGAGATTGTGGTCGCTAACCTGAGCTATGCGGCAAGGGAACTGGCCAAGGCCAATATCCGTCTGTTGGTTGAACCGATCAATAAATACGATATGCCCGCCTTCTATCTGCAAACTACTCGTCAGGCGTTGGAGCTGATGGATTGGGTCGCGAGCCCTAACCTGTTTATTCAATACGATATCTACCACATGCAGCGCATGGAGGGCGAGCTGGCCCAAACCATGGAAACGCTGTTGCAGAAAATCGCGCATATCCAGGTTGCCGATAATCCGGGGCGCCATGAGCCAGGCACCGGGGAAATCAATTACGACTATCTGTTCCGCGCGCTGGACAAGATGGGCTATCGCGGTTGGATTGGCTGTGAATACAAACCTGCGACAACGACCGCTGCCGGCCTGTCATGGATTAAGCAATATCAACATTGAGGGACATATCATGAAAGTAGGCTTTATTGGTTTAGGGATCATGGGCACGCCAATGGCTGAAAAGCTGATCGCAGGCGGCCATCAGTTGTATGCCAACACCTTGAATAAGGTTCCGCCGGAGCTGGTGGAAAAAGGGGCCATCGCCTGTGCTACTCCCAAGCAGGTGGCCGAGCAGGCTGACGTCATTTTTATTATGGTGCCCGATACGCCTCAGGTGGAAGAGGTGTTATTTGCGGCCAATGGCTGTGCCGAAGCACAGCTTAAAAACAAGATATTGGTGGATATGAGTTCTATCTCGCCGCTGGAGACGAAGGAGTTTGCCAAACGCATCAACCAACTGGGCGCCGATTATCTGGATGCGCCGGTCTCCGGTGGTGAAGTCGGCGCCAAGCAGGGCAGCTTGACCATTATGGTCGGCGGTGACGAAGGCGTATTTGGGCGGGTAAAATCGTTGCTGGCCCTGATGGGGAAAAACATTACGCTGGTCGGCGGCAATGGCGACGGCCAGACCTGCAAGGTCGCCAACCAGATTATTGTGGCCCTGACGATCGAAGCGGTATCCGAAGCGCTGATATTTGCTGCCAAAGCGGGTGCCGATCCGGCACGGGTCCGTGAAGCGCTGATGGGCGGCTTTGCCTCATCGCGCATTCTGGAAGTGCACGGTGAGCGGATGATCAAACGGACCTTTGAGCCGGGCTTCCGTATCTCCCTGCATCAAAAGGATCTCAATCTGGCGCTACAGGGTGCGAAGTCGTTGGCGCTCAGTTTGCCAAATACCGCCACTTGCCAGGAACTGTTCAATCTCTGTGCGGCCAATGGGGCCAAAGATCTCGACCATTCCGCGTTGGTACAGGCGTTGGAAATTATGGCTAACCATAAAGTGGCAGGCTAAAGAGTAAGGCTTAACAAGTTGCAGGTGCCTTCCGCCTGCAACTTGAATTCTGGCTATCGTATATTTGTGTAATGGTTATATTCCTGTCTGTCTTGGCCGTATTGGTATTTGACTAATATAAAGATTAGAACATCGGTTTGTTGTAGTGATAATAAGCAAAAAATTACCTACGCTATTTTCTTATATAATATAAGAAGGACCTGTCATGGAATCTATTAGCAATAAGCAGAGAGAGATTTACCAACGGCGCGGCTATCATGAGGATCTATTACCCAAAGAGGCGGATAAGAAAACCTGGAAGGGAATTAACTATTTTACCTTGTGGATGGGTTCGGTACATAACGTTCCCAACTATGTAGCCGTCGGAGGCTTCTTTATTCTTGGGCTTTCCACCTTAAGCATTATGGCCGCCATTATCCTCAGTGCCTTTATTATTGCCTTTGTGATGGTGATGAACGGCGCTGCCGGTTCGAAATACGGTATTCCTTTTGCCATGATCCTACGTGCCTCTTATGGCGTGCGTGGCGCGTTGTTTCCAGGGATCCTCAGAGGCTGCGTGGCCGCCATCATGTGGTTTGGCTTGCAGTGTTACGCAGGCTCGCTGGCCTTCCTGATCCTGATTGGCAAACTGTGGCCACAGTTTCTGACCTTGGGTGGGGATTTCAACCTGTTGGGGATCGGCCTGCCTGGGCTGATTGCCTTCCTGATATTCTGGGCGGTGAACGTGGCCATTGGCCTGGGAGGCGGCAGCATTCTCAACAAGTTTACCGCAATCCTCAACCCCTGCATCTACGTGGTGTTTGGCGGCATGGCCATTTGGGCCATCTCCATCACTGGCCTGGACAATATCATCGCTTATGTACCGGCCAATGCTATAACGACCAATAATGGCGGTTTCATGTTCCTGGTGGTGATCAATGCGGTGGTAGCGGTATGGGCTGCTCCGGCGGTCAGCGCCTCGGACTTTACCCAGAATGCCAGCAGCTTCCGCCAGCAGGCTTGGGGACAAACGCTGGGTCTGGTTGTGGGATATCTATTATTTGCCGTCGCCAGCGTCTGTATCCTGGCCGGGGCCAGTATTCATTACGGGGTTGATACCTGGAACGTGCTGGATATTGTACAGAAATGGGACAGTATTTTCGCCTCGGTGTTTGCGGTGCTGGTGATCCTGATGACCACCATCTCCACCAATGCGACCGGTAACATCATTCCTGCGGGCTACCAGATTGCCGCCATCGCACCGAAAAAACTCACCTATAAAAATGGCGTGGTGATTGCCAGCATCATCAGCCTGATGATCTGCCCGTGGAAACTGATGGAGAATCAGGAAAGTATTTACCTGTTCCTGGATGTGATCGGCGGAATTTTAGGGCCGGTGATCGGCGTGATGATGGCGCATTATTTCATCGTGATGCGCAGTGAGATCGACCTCGACACCTTATATATCGAACCCGGTAATTATAAATACTACGATAACGGCTTTAACAGCGTGGCGTTTATTGTAACGCTGTTTGCCGTGTTGCTGTCGTTGGGCGGTAAGTTCATTGAGATACTCGAACCTTTATCACGGGTTTCCTGGTTTGTTGGCGTTATCAGCGCATTCTGTTTATATGCGCTACTCAAAAGTAGAACAGTAGTTAATCGGCAAGAATATACCTGAAGTGAATATGATAAAGAAGTAAATAACCCTAAGCGTAATAATATGATACTTTAATTTCACGAAGGAGCATGATTATGTCATACGATTTAATTATCAAGAACGGTAAGGTTGTTTTAGAACATGATGCCATCATTACCGATATCGCGGTTAAAGAGGGCAAGATTGCTGCCATCGGCAATGGTCTTACCGGCGCTAAAGCGGAGATTGATGCCAGCGGAATGGTGGTGGCACCGGGCATGATCGACGCCCATGCGCATATGTCAGAACCGGGCCGTACCCATTGGGAAGGGTATGAAACCGGTACGCGTGCTGCGGCCAAGGGCGGTATCACCACCATGGTCGAAATGCCGCTCAACCAGCTGCCAGCCACGGTGGACAGAGCCTCGATAGAAATGAAGTTCTCGGCGGCAGAAGGCAAGCTCACCATCGATGCGGCCCAGTTTGGTGGCCTGGTTTCCTACAACCTGGATCGGCTGCATGAACTCGATGAGATTGGCGTGGTGGCCTATAAATGCTTTGTAGCGACCTGTGGCGATCGCAGCGTCAGCAATGACTTCCGCGACGTGAACGACTTTGAATACTTCAAAGGCCTGCAGACCTTGGCCAAGCTGGATCAGTTGGTGGCGGTACACGCCGAAAACGCCCTGATTTGCGATGCGTTGGGGGAAGAGGCCAAGGCGGAAGGACGCGTAACGGCACACGATTATGTTGCCTCTCGCCCGGTATTTACCGAGGTTGAAGCGATCCGCCGGGTGCTGTATCTGGCCAAGGTCGCGGGTTGCCGCTTGCATATTTGCCACGTCAGTAGCCCGGAAGGGGTGGCAGAAGTGACTCGCGCTCGTCTGGAAGGGCAACAGGTCACCTGTGAGTCCTGCCCGCACTACTTCGTGCTGGATACCGACCAGTTTGAGGAAATTGGCACCCTGGCCAAGTGTTCACCGCCGATCCGCGATGCGCAGAACCAAAAAGGGCTGTGGGATAAGCTGTTTAACGGTGAGATCGACTGCCTGGTTTCCGACCACTCGCCATGCCCACCGGATATGAAAGCGGGCAATATCATGCAGGCCTGGGGCGGGATCGCCGGGATACAAAACTGCGTCGATATCATGTTCGATGAGGCGGTGCAGAAAAGAGGCATGGCACTGCCAGTGTTTGCCAAATTGATGGCGACCAACGCCGCCGATATTTTTGGCTTGAAGCATAAGGGGCGCATCGCTGTGGGGAAAGATGCCGATCTGGTGTTCATTCAACCCAACAGCAGCTACGTACTGGCTAGCGGCGATCTCGAGTATCGCCATAAGGTCAGCCCGTATGTGGGGCGGAAAATCAACGCACGGGTGGCCAAAACCATCCTGCGTGGCGAAGTGATTTACGATCTCAAAGCAGGTTTTGGCGTTCGTCCGATCGGTAAATTTGTGCTTAAACATCAGCAATAACAGTAGGTAATCAGCGCCCGTCACCGGGCGGGCGCGTGAATGATGAGATATTGGATATGAAGGAAGCACCCATGAACGGGTTATGTGCCAGTCGTAGCAGTTGGTTATCGGGCTTGCAGTGGTTCTTTTTCATTTTCTGCAATACGGTGGTGATCCCGCCGACCCTGCAATCGGCATTCAACCTCTCCCCTGGTGTGACCTTTTGTATCACCCAATACACCTTTATCTCCACGGCGCTGGCCTGCCTGGCGCAGGTGTTTTTGGGCCATCGGCGAGCCATTATGGAAGGGCCAACGGGCCTGTGGTGGGTGACCATCTTAACCCTGACCCTGGCGGAAGCAGCCAACGGCACGCCGCTGCCAGAAATTGGTGGCAGCCTTGCGGTGGGGATCCTGATCTCTGGCATTTTGACCATCCTGATTGGGGTGAGCGGGTTGGGGTTTCACCTGGCGCGCCTGTTCCGTCCTGCGGTGATGGCCACGTTTATGTTTTTGCTGGGGGCGCAGTTAATCACCATCTTTATGAAAGGGATGCTGGGGTTACCTTTTGGCGTTTATACCGGCGTCGTGACCATTAACTACCCGGCCTTTTACTGGGCGTTGACGGTGTTGCTGCTGATTATCGCCATTATTGCCTTTTTACCGCGGGCGATCGGCAAATATGCGCTGTTAATCGGCACCTTGGTTGGCTGGGGCGTTTACAGCTGGTGGTTTGCACCCTCTGGTGCGCCGATCACGGGCAGCGATTGGGTGCTGTTCCCACTCGGGTGGCCGCAGGAATTACATGGGGGGATTGTGATCAGCGCCGTCCTGACCGGTTTGGTCAACGTGTCGAATAACTTTGCTGCCATCCGCGGTACCGATATTTTTTATGCTGACGGCCCGGCGGGCAGAAGCCTGTTCCGGCGTAGCTTTATGGTTTCAGGCGGGCTGACTTGCCTGGCTGCTCCGCTGGGCGTGGTGCCTTTCTCGCCTTTTGTTTCTTCCATTGGCTTGTTGACCCAGACACAAGACAGCAGCCAGCGCTCGTTTATTATCGGCAGCGTGGTATTCCTGCTGGTGGGGATGTTGACGCCGCTAGCGCAATTTTTCTGCAGTATTCCGCTCACGGTCAGCAGTGCCGTTATGCTGGCCTCTTATCTGCCTCTGCTGTTCTCCTCGGTGCTGTTTATCAACAAGATCGAACTGAATAGCCGCAACATTTATCGGCTGGCGCTACCGCTGTTTTTGGGCGTATTCCTGATGAGTATGCCTTCCTCCTTCTGGCAGGGGGTACCGATCACCATCAGGCCGCTATTCAGCAATGGCCTGTTGATTGGCGTGCTGCTGGCGGTGTTGGTTGAGAATAGTATTCCGTGGGATAAGGTGAAACCACGCTAGCCTTTATAATACAGCAATTAATCAATATTGTTTAAATTCCCACCGCTCTGACTTTGATAATCAGGGCGAGTCAATCCAATTACACTGAAATAAAATCTGAAATAGCAGGATGCCAACCAAGGAGATCCGATATGGCGACCAATAATGCTGAGATTGATCAAGCTATTCTGGCCAGTCCCGACAAGGCTAAACTCTACCGTAAAATAGCCTGGCGAATTATGCCGATATTACTGATTAGCTATATCGTCGGTTATCTTGATCGTGTAGGGATATCATTTTCAAAGTTCCAAATGATGCCGGATATTCTGCAAGGTAATGTGACGATGGCGGAGGCGGTGTATGGCCTCGGCGCCGGCGTATTCTTTATTGGTTATATTATCGCCGGTGTGCCAAGTAATATCTTACTGAGTAAGTATGGTGCGCGGAAGGTCATTGCCCTGTTGATGTTGGTATGGGGCACGATTTCAATGTTGAGTATTTTCATTACCAATCCCACGCAGTTTTATCTGGCACGATTCCTGCTGGGGTTAGCCGAAGCCGGCTTTTATCCGGGGGTGATCCTCTATCTGACACTTTGGTTCCCTTCAAGCCAGCGGGCAAAAATGACGGCGTTGTTTGTTTGCGGGATACCGGTAAGTAACATCATTGGTGGACCACTTTGCGGTTGGATCATTGAAAACATGAATGGCATGTTTGAGCTGTCCGGCTGGCAATGGTTATTCTTTATCAGTGGCCCGCGTGCATTACTGATTGCGGTCGTCATTTTCTTCTTCCTGGATAATACCTATCAGAGTGCTAAATGGCTCAGTCCACAAGAAAAAGAGATGATCACCCAAGATATGGCGCAGGGAACATCGAAAAAGGTAGGTGCTGATGGTACTGCGCAGGAGTGGACAATGAAGACCATGCTGAAGTCTTCCGCCTTCACGAAAATGTGGTTGATCTGTTTCTGCACGGTGATGGGGCAAGGGGGCTTGGCCTTCTGGGTGCCGACCATGATCCGTGATACGGGGGTAAGCTCGGTGTTGGATATTGGTTTGCTGACCATGCTGCCGTATATGCTGGCCGTTGTCGCTATGCTAATGGCTGCACGCAGCTCTGACAAACATCGAGAAAGGCGTTGGCATATTATTGTTCCTTTCTGTATTGCTGCGGTTTCGCTGATTTTTATCGGCCTGTTCCCAGACAATAAAGTCATCGTGATGGTGGCATTATGTATTGCAGTCGCCTCCAGCCTGGTCCCTTCGCCCCTGTTCTGGAGTTTGCCAAATGCTATCTTTACGGGGACCTGCGCTGCCGCTGGGATAGCGCTAATTAACTCGATTGCCAATATAGGTGGCTTTATTTCCCCTTATATTATTGGTTACTTTAAGAATACCACGGAAAGTAATCTGGTCGCGATGTGTGTGCTATCCAGTATGATGATACTGGGGGCTATTCTGACCTATAGCGTTCCGGCAAAACTGGTTAATAAATAATAGCCAATAGAATATTGGTTACTGATAGTAGCTCCGATTGATAAAAAACCATGCTCTCTCTGCCTATGTGGTGATCTATTTCATTGGCCGAGAGTATGGTTTTTTTATTGTCTAATGGTGAAGGGGGAATGTTTATGGTGGCGATATTAAAAGTGGGGTGAATAACAGGTGACCCGGTATTGACCCCTCACCCTAACCCTCTCCCACAGGGAGAGGGGACCGATCGAGTATGTATGAAGTTGTAGTCATTCACTTCGAATGAGGAGGCGGCCGAATTTGCTGAGATGAATTATTTACCCACAGGGAGAGGGGGCCGATCGAGTATGTATGAAATTGTAGTCATTCACTTCGAATGAGGAGGCGGCCGAATTTGCTGAGATGAATTATTTACCCACAGAGAGAGGGAACCGATCGAGTATGTATGAAGTTGTAGTCATTCACTTCGAATGAGGAGGCGGCCGAATTTGCTAAAATGAATTATTTACCTACAGGGAGAGGGGACCGATCGAGTATGTATGAAGTTGTAGTCATTCACTTCGAATTAGGAGGCGGCCGAATTTGCTAAAATGAATTATTTACCTACAGGGAGAGGGGACCGATCGAGTATGTATGAAGTTGTAGTCATTCACTTCGAATTAGGAAGCGGCCGAATTTGCTAAAATGAATTATTTACCTACAGGGTGAGGGGACCGATCGAGTATGTATGAAGTTGTATTAATTCACTTCGAATGAGGAGGCGGCCGAATTTGCTGAGATGAATTATTTACCCACAGGGAGAGGGGACCGATCGAGTATGTATGAAGTTGTATTAATTCACTTTGAATGAGGAGGCGGCCGAATTTGCTGAGATGAATTATTTACCCACAGGGAGAGGGGACCGATCGAATATGTATGAAGTTGTAGTCATTCACTTCGAATGAGGAGGTGGCCGAATTTGCTGAGATGAATTATTTACCCACAGGGAGAGGGGACCGATCGAGTATGTATGAAGTTGTATTAATTCACTTCGAAGTTGTAGTCATTCACTTCGAATGAGGAGGCGGTCGAATTTGCTGAGATGAATTATTTACCCACAGAGAGAGAGGGAACCGATCGAGTTGGGCTGAAAGTATCGTGATTCTTCATGATCACCGGCAGATTCAGCTTGATAGAAGGGGCGATCGAGTTTGCTGAGGTGATTTCTTTATTTCCAAAAGAGTAGGGGCTAACAGCTCCCTCTCCCTGTGGGAGAGGGTTGGGGTGAGGGGAAAGATTGATTGCTGAATGAACAATAAGACTCTGTTTCAATCAAATAGGCCACACTACATGGAGCGTGGCCTTGAAGCGGGTTTAGAAGTCGACGTCGCGGTTGCAGTCTTTCGAGTAGATATAGCTGAACTCTTCCTGGCCCACCGCATAACCGGCTTGTGGAACGTAGGCGGCCATAAAGATGTAATCCCCTTTCTTGACCGGGATCCACTCGTTATCCAGGTTATACACTCCAGCACCGCTGAGAATATATGCCCCATGTTCCTGCACGTGGGTCTCGATGTAGCCATGGCTGGCACCTGGCTTGAAGGAGAGGATATGAATGTTCATATCGAACCCCAGATCCTTCGGCAGCAGATCTTGCAGGATCACATCGCTCATCCCTTCATAGTGAATTCTTTCCAGCTTGTTGACGTTGTTGCTTACCACATGGGCTTCATAGCCCTTGATGCGGTTGTAGACACGCTTGTAGAGGAATAGCTGGCTTGGCTTGCCGCCGTTGGTATTCTCCAGGCGCAGCATCACACCGGCAGGGCAATACAGATAGCCGCCGGTGGTGAGTGGATAATCGGTGCTGTCTGCTGAAGCGGTGATGTTACCTTCGATAACGTAGACCAAGGTTTCAATATTCTCACCGCCAAAGCCTTGCTGGTTACGGCCGCCATCATGCAGCGTCACCAGATAATCGACAAAAGTGGCGCCCAGTTTCGGGGTGGCAAGAATGGTGACGTCGCAATTCTCGAAGCCAGGAATGATGTTACGCACCAGGCCATCGGGTGGGATCACGGCATAGTTGTCGCGTTTGATAATGGAGCGCGAAGCCAGGATATCTTTTGGATAGCCAATCTGATTATTGATATAACCCACGTTAATTCTCCTGATTAGTCAGGGCCGCAGCCCTACAACAAAAATTATGCTTGTGCCGCCGTTTGGCGATTGTTTTTCTGCTTCATCAATACGTTGACGGTAAAGAAGATCACGGTGCCGATCAGCAGGATGGCGGCCGAGATATAGAAGCCCATCACCTTGGAGCCAGTGCTGTCGGAGATCACCCCGGTGAGGAATGGAGCAATCACCGAAGAGGACATGCCGAAGAAGTTAAATACGCCAAAGCTGGTGCCATAGCCTTTCTTCGGAGCGTTATCTGCCACGAAGGAGATCATGATTGGATCCACCGCCAGCTTGCCGAGCAGGCCGTAAAGGATCAGGCTGACCAGCAGGGTGGTGGAGTCCGGTGAGATCACGGTGCAGACCAGCGTCACGGCGGCACAGATTTGCAAGAAGATGATCAACTGCACTTTCTTGGCGCGGAAACGGTCAGACATGCGGCTGAAGAACAGCGCCCCTGGCACGGAGGCAAAGGCCACCAGTGCGGCAGAGAAGCCGATGGCCACGCCTTCGAACCCACGTTCCTGCTGCAGGAAGGAAGGCAGCCAGGTCACGATCATGTAGTAGCCATAGCAGGTGGCGAAATACATCACGTAGGCGGAAATCATCCGCAGGCTGAACAACCCACTGACTTCCTCGGTCTCTTCCACTGGCGTGGCCGCAGCGGCTGCTGGGCTGGCGGCCAGTGAGGCGGTGTAGGAGCCCCCCTTGATCACCAGGAAGAACACCAACGTCATCACCACCAGCAGGCCGGTGATGATAAACAGCATGATTTGCCAGTCCATCCCCATGCTTTTCACCAGCAGGCTGGAAGCGATCAGGCCAATGGCCATCCCCAGCGCAGAGCCGCTGTT
The DNA here is from genome assembly GCF_055790865.1 of Serratia sp. K1WW1. Classification (NCBI taxonomy): domain Bacteria; kingdom Pseudomonadati; phylum Pseudomonadota; class Gammaproteobacteria; order Enterobacterales; family Yersiniaceae; genus Serratia; species Serratia sp. K1WW1. The sequence continues at coordinate 4,453,903 of NZ_CM147697.1, read as the reverse complement.
GATAATGGCGGTGGCTAAACCACGGCGTTCCAACGGAATGTTTTCTGATGACAGCGAGTAGGCTGAGCCGTAGTAAGAGCCACAGCCCATCCCGGCCAGCAGGCTACCGGCGTAGATCATCGTCAGGCTGGTGGCGTTACCGATCAGCAAGGTGGCGATGATGAACAGGCAAAAGCCTGGGATCAGCACCACCTTCTTGCCGAACTTATCCACCAGGATCCCTGCCGGAATTTGCATCCCGGTATAGGCAAAGAAGTAGAAGCTGGCGATCAGGCCCATCTCGGCGTTGGAATGTGAGCCGATAGTTGCCTGGATCTCAGGGAAGATCGGTGTCAGCACCGTGCGGTAAATCCAGATCACCGCCCAGCCCAGGCACAGGACCACCACGATTTTTTTCCAGTACAGCGGATCAAACCCGGTGTTGGAGGCGGTTTTGCTGTTGCTCATAGGCGGGCTCCCTGCTCGGTATAGGCCAGTTGATATAAGGTATGCGCCAGAATTTTCACTCCTTCGGCCAGATCGGACAGTTCAGTTTTCTCCGCTGGGTTATGGCTTATACCGGCAATGCTTGGCACAAACATCATCACCGTCGGCACGTGCGGGGCAAAAATCTGTGAGTCATGGCCAGCACCGCTGTGGATCATGCGGTAGTTCATCTTATGGCTTTCACATAGATGGCTGACGCAGGCCAGCAGCTGTTTGTCCATTGGGATCGGCGTTTCATCCATCCACAGGTCGATCTCGACCTCAATGCCCATTTCGGCACAGATGCGCTGAATATCGGCTTCGATCTCTTGGGTAAAACGCAGCAGCGTTGCTTTGTCGGTGTGGCGGCAATCCAGGGTGAAATGAGTGAAACCAGGCACGACGTTGACGGTGTTAGGCTTGGGCTCGACCTTGCCAAAGGTCAGTACCAGCGGGTCGCCTTCCGCTTTGGCCTTGGCGATGGATTCGCAGCAGATCCGGCTGAAGGCATAAACGGTATCCTTGCGGTAACCCATTGGCGTAGTGCCTGCGTGGTTGGCCTCGCCCTTGAGTTTGATATCATAGCGGCGCTGGCCGACGATGCTGGTGACTACGCCAATGGTTTTTCCTTCGGTCTCCAACACTTTGCCCTGCTCGATATGCAGTTCAACGAAGGCGGCGATATCTTTGCGCAGCGGCTGGTCTTGCGGGCGGAAGTCAAAGCCGGCGCTATGCATGGCATCAACGAAATTCACGCCTTTGGCATCACAGATGCTTTTGACTTCTTCCGGGCGAGCGGAGCCGATAATGTTTTTACTGCCCCAGAAAACGTAAGGGAAACGGCTGCCTTCCTCCTCGGCCAGCGAGATGACTTCCAGCGTGCGCAACGGAGCGCCGTAGGTTTCTTTCAGATGTTTGATCGCCAGATAGGCGGCTTCGATGCCAAACTGACCATCAAGGTTGCCGCCGTTGACGACCGTATCGATATGCGAGCCAGAAAGGATCACCTGATCGGGATATTTGCTGCCCTGCAGGCGCCCGGATAAATTGCCGACGGCATCAAAAGAGGTCGCCAGACCGGCGGTTTCAAAAGCCTGCTTCAGCGCCTGTTGGGCTTCCACCCACTCAGGGGTATACAGCAAGCGCGTCATGCCGCCGCTGGGATCTGCCCCGATCTTGGATAACCAGCCAGAAGTTTCACTAATTTCTTGTTGGAAATTCTTCATATTTATCTGCCTGCTTGTAACGTCCCTGAGACATGCGCCAACTGAGCTTTGTCGGGAGGGTTGATAAGGAAAATGGCGGTGAAAATAGCTTTTCTCCGCCTGATTTAATTGATCTGACGATTAACTGGCAAACGGATCTTTATGGTCGTAGGAACGCTGGTAAATATCGTCAGAAATCAGGTATTGATAAATGTCGTCAACAATATCGATGCCATTCTTTTCATTTTCTATTTCACGCATATGGCTACCCTGGCCAGGATAGAGCACTTGTTTCACGCCAGGTGCCGGTTTGATTTCGTTCAGTTCTCTCATTACCTGGCTGATATGTTTGCGGAAGGTCACTTCATTGGTGAAATAGCTTGGGTTGAGCACGATATGCAGCTGGCCCAATTCCCGGCCTGCGCTTAAATCGTGATACATCGAGCTGACGTGTTTACCGAACGGCAGGCCAAGCAACACGCCGGATAGAATATCGACCATCATCATCAGGCCGTAACCTTTTGGCCCAGCGATAGGCAACAGCCCGCTGACGGCGAAAGGATCGGTGGTGTTATTGCCTTCGCTATCTACCGCCCAGGTATCCGGGATTGGCACGTTGCGTGAGCGGGCGTCCAGCACCTTGCCCCAGGCCTGAACCGTGGTGGCCATATCGAAGGTCATGATGTCGTCGCCTTCGGCCGGTGCCGAAAAAGCGATGGGGTTGGTGCCGTAGTAGACCTCTGCGCCGCCATAAGGGACGACCATCGGATCCGACTGACACACAGAGATGCCAATCATGCCTGCACGGGCGGCTTGTTGCACAAAGTAAGACAGCGCGCCACTGTGGCCAATGCGGCGAACGCCGACCACCGCTACGCCGTTCTCTTTCGCCATTTCGATGGCGTGGTCCATACCCAGCTTGGCTGCGACGTGCCCGGCACCGTTGTCGCCATCAAAAACTGCGCTGCAAGGGCCGGTTTTTTCAAAGGTGAAATGCGGGTTGTTATTGGTGCCGCCTTTGCTGATGCGTTCAGAATAATATTCCACCCTCACCGCGCCGTGGGAATGGATCCCGCGCGCATCCGCATGGACCAAAACGTCCGCGACAATCCCGGCGTGTTCCTGGCTTAGGCCTGCAGAATGAATTTTATTTTGAATCAGTTGATGCAGTTGCTGCTTAGAGACTTTCATTGACAGTCCTTCCATTGATATACCCTATGGATTTCAAGCTGCAGCTAGGCGACAAGCTATCTCATCCCCAGGAGCTTATGTTTAGTAAGTGACTGGGGTGAGATAGTGCAGGTAACAACGCTGCAGTTTGAAAGACGACGGGTATACGGTTTATTAAAACTATCTCTAACGCCTACTGTATAAACCTGGGGCTGTAATAATGTGATCCAGACGGCTATTATTTTATTGGCTTAAATTTTCGTTGAATGGCATTACCATTGTTAGATTATTTTTAACAAAGCGCCGTCTTTCTGACGATTGAATTCAATTAATCCCCGCCGGACTTGATGATTTTTTCTAACAATGGACAAAGTGTGATGAGACTCACCTTCGTCAACGGGTTTTATTTGTAGCTTGGCCAATAAGAATATGGGGTCTGAAATAAATAGGTTACTAAAAATATCTGAGAACGCCCATTGCGAAGTTCACATGCTGTTTTAAGGATATCACTATGATCCATGCTTTTATAAAAAAAGGGAGCTTTCAGGATTCCGTCAGCCTGATGCTAATTTCCCGTAAGCTCAGTGAATCACCCAACGTCGAAGAAATATCGGTCATGATGGGGACGCCGGCCAATAAATCCTTACTTGAAGCGACCGGCTTCTGGCATCCGCAATTTAGTGAAGCGACCCCCAATGATATTTGCGTGGCGATCAAGGCGGAATCTGCCGATGACAGCATCACCGCACAGATCGGTGAAGCGTTAGACCTGGCGTTGAAAGCCATTGCCCAAGGGCAGCAGGGGGGTAAACGCCTGCTCAAGGCACGCAGTTGGCGCATGGCGCGGCAGAAGCTGCCGGATGCCAATATGGTGCTGATCTCCATTGCCGGGGAATATGCCGCGCAACTGGCCGATCAGGCACTGGACGATGGCTGCAACGTGATGATGTTTTCCGACAACGTCAGCGTTGAGCAGGAAGTGGCGCTTAAAACCAAAGCGCGTGACAAGGGCCTGATCGTGATGGGGCCAGACTGCGGCACGGCCAATATTGCCGGGGCACCGCTGGCCTTTGCCAACGTCGCCCCCAAAGGCATGATCGGCATCATTGGCGCTTCGGGAACGGGTATCCAGGAGCTGACCTCACAAATTACCCTGGCCGGGCAGGGGGTCTCTCACGCCATTGGCTTGGGTGGGCGTGATTTAATCGCCGAAATCGGTGGTATCAGCGCTATCAGCGCACTGCGTATGTTGGCGGCCGATCCGCAAAGCCAGGTGTTGGCGTTTGTCTCCAAGCCTCCGGCCGAAGCGGTACGCCAACGGGTTATCGATGAGATGAAGACCCTTGGCAAGCCGGTGGTCGCGTTGTTCCTTGGCGCCAAGAACGCACTGAAGCAGGAAGATAACATCACCTTCGCCGCGACGTTGGATGAAGCCGCCCGCCTGGCTGCGATGTTGGCAAACGTCCAGCAAATGGCCGCACAGCAACCTGCGGTATGTGGTGGCAAAATCTCCGGTTTGTACGCCGGTGGCACGTTGGCGGCGGAATGCGCCATGTTGCTGGCCGATCGGTTGGGCGTGGAGGCCGACAGCAAGCATCAGCATGGCTCTATGCTCAACGCCGACGGACACCGCATTATCGATATGGGGGACGATTTCTACACCCAGGGTAAACCGCACCCGATGATTGACCCGTCTACCCGTAATCAGGAAATCGCTCGCCTTGCTCAGCAGCCGCAGATTGGCGTGTTGTTGCTGGATTTGGTGATTGGCTATGGCGCTCAGGAAGATCCCGCAGATTCCTTGGCTACCGAAGTCAAACGCGTACGCGAAAAGCGTGGTACGGCCCATCCGCTGGCAGTTATCGCCACGGTGACAGGCACCGAACAAGATCCCCAGCAGCGTTCGAAACAGATTGCCACGCTCAACGAGGCGGGCATTGCCGTGATGAATTCGCTGCCTGAAGCGGTAGCGCTGGCCTGCCAGTTAATTGCCCCTCCTGCGCTGGGTACTAACGAACCCGCACCCGCCATGCTGGCCGGTGTTTCCGTGATCAATGCAGGCCTGCGTAGCTTTGCTGACGATCTGCAAACCAACGAAATTTCAGTGGTGCATTACCAATGGGCCCCGGTGGCCGGTGGTAATCAACGATTGGCTAACATACTGAAAAAATTAAAGTAAGGGATTGATATGACCGCAACTATTGAACAAGCAAACGCTGCCGTTATCGCCAGGATCCGTGAAGCCCGCCCACATTGGCAGGATGTTGCTTTAGCGAAAAACCTGATCCCGCAGTTGGCGCAGGGGAGAAAACTGCTGCATGCCGGGCCGCCGGTCACCTGGGCGGAAATGAGCGGCCCGGTACGCGGTGCCTGCATTGGGGCCTGCCTGTTTGAGCAATGGGCTGACAGCGAGCAACAGGCGCTGGCGCTGCTGGAGAACGGCGAGATTGAGTTTATCCCTTGCCATAACGTCAGTGCCGTTGGCCCGATGGGGGGTATCACCTCGGCGCATATGCCGCTGGTGGTGGTGAAAAACACCGTTCATGGCAACCATGCCTACTGCAACCTGAACGAAGGGATCGGTAAGGTGATGCGCTTTGGTGCCTATGGGCCAGACGTGCAGGCGCGCCTGCGCTGGATGCGTGACTCATTGGCACCGGTGCTGAAAGAAGTGCTGGCCACCTTCGATGAAGGGATTGACCTCACCGCCGTCATGGCTCAGGCCATCACCATGGGGGACGAGTTCCACCAGCGTAATATCGCGGCGTCGGCGCTGCTGATGCGTCTGCTGGCCCCGAAAATCAGCCTGCTTGAGCGGGACAACGTTGAGCTGGCCAAGGTCATGCAATTCCTCAGCATCACCGATCAGTTCTTCCTCAACCTGGCGATGGCCTATTGCAAGGCGGCCATGGATGCCGGGGCCGAGATTAAGCAAGGCACCATCGTGACGGTGATGACCCGTAACGGCAAAAACTTTGGCGTCAAGATCAGCGGCATGGGCGACCAATGGTTTACCGCGCCGGTCAATACGCCGGAAGGCCTGTTCTTCTCCGGCTATAGCCAGGCCGACGCCAACCCCGATATTGGCGACAGCGCCATTACCGAAACCTTTGGCATTGGCGGTGCGGCCATGGTCGCTGCACCAGGCGTGACCCGCTTTGTCGGTGCCGCCGGTGGCATGAGTGCCGCGACCGATATCTCCGAAGAGATGGCCGAGATTTACCTGGAACGCAACATGATGCTGCAAATCCCAACCTGGGACTTCCAGGGCGCATGCCTGGGGCTGGATGCCCGCCGGGTGGTAGAAACCGGTATTACGCCGTTGATCAACACCGGGATTGCCCACCGTGAAGCCGGGGTTGGGCAGATTGGTGCCGGTACCGTGCGTGCTCCATTGGGCTGCTTTGAAAAAGCCATCGAAGCGCTGGCAGAAAAGCTGGGCATCAGCGCGTAACAACCGGTTCGCCCGGAGGTAACTCCGGGCTAGGGAGCAAGTTATGGACATCACCGCGTTAGCCATTAGCCGCTATGCCACGCAAGATTACGGCCCGTTACGCTGCGTGGGCCGTTTCAACAATGCCATCAACTTTCTCTCGCCCAACGATCGGCTGTTGACGCTGCACCGTGAAGGACGTGGGCTTAGCCCAATGGGCTGGGAAATTGGCGATGACGACTTCGATGAAATCTTTGACAGCCTGCCTGCGGCCCAGCATTGCCAGCTTTCAGCGACGGGGATTGAGCTGGAGGACATTGCCATCTACCGCCAGGGGAGGTGTTTGGATCTCTGCCTGAAGGTGAGTGGCGAAATCGCGTTGCCGCCATTGGCCGTTGCGCTGGCCGATGCTGATGCCCAGACCGGTCTGTTTGGCCGCCTGGATAGCCTGGTTGAACAGCCGCATTGCCTGGAAATGCGTGAGCTACAGCAGCAGTTTACCGCCTGGTTATTGGGGCAGAAAGTAGACTGGAGCGCCGTGCTTGGCAAAGGCCCTGGATTAACGCCAAGCAATGATGACACGGTGCTGGGCATGTTGCTGGCGGCTCATCTCGATAGCCGCGTGGGTGTCGCAAGGTTGTCGTCCTTTTTTGCCGCCAGCCAACCGTTAAACCAGTTGACCACCTTGGTCAGCGTCCACTATTTGCAGTTTGCCGAGCAGGGGATCTTCTCCACTCCGGTACAACTTCTGGCACGTGCCTTACTCATGCCTAAAGAATTACCCGCGGCCATCAACGATATGTTGGCAACCGGGCATTTTTCCGGCGCGGATACGCTATTGGGCGTCTGGTTGGGCGCGCTGGCAATCAATCGTCTTTATTAATTTATCAGCGGAAAACCATACCGAATGCCGTTCGGTACGGGCTGCTATTACTTGAAAAATGGGTATCTGAATGGAAACGTTAGTTATTGCCTTGGGGGGCAACGCCCTGTTAAAGCGTGGCGCGGTGTTATCTGCAGAGAATCAGTACCAGAGCATTGCGTTAATTGCCGATGCCATTGGCAAGCTGGCCAAGAAATACCGCATCGCCATCGTGCACGGTAACGGCCCGCAGGTAGGGCTGCTGGCGCTGCAAAACCTGGCCTATCGCGATGTTCCCCCTTATCCGCTCGATATTCTGGTGGCAGAAAGCCAGGGCATGATCGGCTATATGCTGGCCCAGCAGCTAGGGGCGTTCCATCCTGCTCAGCCGGTGTCCACATTGCTGACTCGCGTCTTGGTAGACAGCGAAGATCCGGCGTATCGGGAACCCAGCAAATTTATCGGACCGGTTTATGAGCCACAGCAGCAAGCCGAGCTGGAACAAAAGTATGGCTGGAGCATGAAGCTGGATGGGAAATACCTGCGCCGGGTGGTGCCTTCCCCTGAACCGAAAAAGATCGTCGATATTGAAGCGATCAATCTGCTGTTGGCGAAAAACCACATCGTGATTTGCAACGGCGGTGGCGGCGTTCCGATGGTGGCCAGCGCACAGGGAATGGTCGGCAGCGAGGCAGTGATCGATAAGGATCTGGCCTCTGCGTTACTGGCCGAAGCCCTGGATGCCGATCACCTGGTGATCCTCACCGATGCGGACGCGGTGTATCAGCACTGGGGTACGCCGCAGCAAAAAGCCATTCGTTCGGCCACCACCCAGGAGCTGGCCCCGATGGCGGTAGCCGATGGCTCGATGGGGCCGAAAATCATGGCGGTCAGCCGCTTTGTGCAGCGTAGCGGCAAGGTGGCACATATCGGTGCCCTGCAGGATATCGAGTCGGTACTGGCAGGCACCGCGGGGACATTAATTACGCCGTAATACTGGATGGGTCGAGCGGCCCATCAACCAAGGGAAAATGAATATGCAAACTATAAAAACAGAGCGAATGCCCTATTGGATTAAAACCGTCGTGATCTTCTTCCTCGGCTGGGTGGTTATCTATGCCGGGCGTTCGGTACTTAGCCCCATCATGCCGCAGATCCAAACCGAGTTCGGGCTGTCAAAAAGCCATCTGGGCTTAATCAGCAGCCTGTTCTTTCTGACCTACACCATTTTACAGGTGCCTGCCGGGCTATTGGGCGATCGCCTAGGTAGAAAACGCATTCTGGTTAGCGGCTTTATGCTGTTTGCGCTGTTTATCGCTGCCGTCAGCATCTCATCCAACTTTCTGATTTTCATCGTGCTGTGGATGCTGACCGGCGCTTCGCAAGGCGTCTATTATGGCCCGCAGTATGCCCTTTCTTCCGAGGCCATCCCCAAGAAATGGATCACCTTGGGCAGTGCGGTGATCGGCAGTGGGATGTCGTTTGGTATCGCGCTGGGGTATTACCTTTCCAGCTTTATGATCGAACACTTTCATACTTCGTGGAAGATGCCGTTCCTGGCGATGGCGGTTCCGGTATTGATTGTGGCGCTGCTGATGCTGTTTTTCATTCGGGAAAAAGCGCCGCAAAGTGCCAGCGATACCCCAGCCGCTACAGCAACAAAGAGCGAATTCAGTTTCCTGGATCTGTTTAAAAACCGTAACCTGCTGATGGCCTACATCACCATCTTTTGCTCGATCTACGGCTTCTTCGTGATCATTACCTGGCTGCCATATTATCTGCAAAAAGAACGCGGTATGGATATTGTGCACGCCGCCAGCATCGCCTCCATCGTACCGTGGATCTCGGTACTGGGGACGCTGATTTGCAGCTATATCTCCGACAAGCTGGGCCGCAGAAAACCGGTGGTGCTGTTTATGCTGCCTTTCTCACTGCTGGCGATCTTCGGCATCGTCTATTCCACCAGTGAAGCGGCGTTGATTGGCGTATTGGTGCTGTATGGGTTTATCGGCAAAATCAGCCTCAACCCGGTACTGATTGCACTGGTGGCAGACAACGCACCGCGTGCCGCGCTCAGCACCGCTTTCGGGCTGTATAACTTCTTTGGTATGGCGGCGTCGATCTTTGCGCCTTACGTGACCGGCTTTATTGCCGACAGCACGGGGACGCTGAATGCGGGGTTCTATTTTGCCGCGATGATCACGGTGGTGGGTTTTATCGCCATGCTGTTTGTCAAAGAGGGGAAACCGGCGCAGGAGGCTTGATATTTGATGCAGGGCGCAACCGTGCGGCTGCGCCCACGTTCGATTAATACAGCAGTGAATACAGCTGGCGGCGATATTTGGCGGCCAGCGCATCGCCAGTCCCCAGTGCGGCCAGGATATCCATCAAGGTCTTGCGGGCGCTACCGTTAGCCGCCGCCAAATCCTTTTTCAGATGACCCATCAGCAGTTCCAGCGCCTCTTCGTTACGGCCAACCTGATGCAGTTGCAAGGCTAGCTGCACGGCCAGTTCGACGTTTTCCGGCTGTTGCTGAACCTGCTGCTGCAACTGCTGAATTTCCGGCGTATCGGCAGCCTGCTTCATCAGCTCAATCTGCGCGACCAGGCCGAGGTAACGGGTATCGCGATCCTGCAATGGGATGGTTGCCAGCACCGCTTCGGCATCATCCGTCTTGTTCAGGGCGATCTGGGTTTCCGCCAAGGTCAGGCCGATATCGCTGCGTTGATTGCTGAGACTCCAGGCATCTTTCAGCAAAGGCAGAGCTTCTGCTGCACGGTCTTCCTGCAACAGCTCAGTGGCTTCCGCCAGCTTGAGGTCTTCGGCTTTTGGCAGGAAACGCTGCAGGAATTCGCGGATCATCTCTTCCGGCTGCGGCCCTTGGAAACCATCAACCGGCTGGCCATCCTTGAACAGATAGACGGTTGGCAGGGAACGCAGGCCAAATTGGGCGGCGATTGCCTGCTCGGCATCGCAATCCACCTTTGCCAGAACGAACTGACCCGCGTATTCCGCCGCCAGTTTATCCAGGATCGGGGTGAGCTGCAGACAGTGCTGGCTGCGATCCGACCAGAAGTAGAACAGCACCGGCTGGGACATGGACTGTTCCAGAGTCTGGTGCAGGTTAGTTTCGTTAATATCAACAACGGCTTGAGCTAGCATGGTTTCTCTCTAATCTGATCTTGCGGAGCCAATCTACTCTAGATGGGGGCAAAGCGGCGCGCTTCAACCCTTGGCCCCCCGTTTGCTTAACCATTACTGCGCAATAACCAGTCCAGCGCACGGCCTGGCAACAGGCGGCGCAGGATGCTCATGGTATGCGCCAGCAGGGTAACCGGGTAGCGCAGCTTGGCTTTGGGGCTTTCCAGCGCATGGCGCAGCTTCGGTAACACCGCTTCGGCAGGCAGCGTCAACCGCTTGGCGATGCTCGGGTTGTGCACCGGTTTATCGCTCTGCGCCTGATTGACGTTCTGGGTGAAATGGGTCGTCAGCGGGCCTGGCTCGATCAGGCTGACCTGAATGCCGCTGCCGTGCAGCTCCATACGCAACGCGTCTGACCAGGCTTCCAGCGCAAATTTGCTGGCGGCATAGGCCCCACGCCCGGCGCTGGAGATTAACCCCATCACCGAACTGGTCTGAATAATGCGCCCTTCGCCGTGCGGCAGCATGGCTGGCAGCAGCAACTGGGTGAGCTGGTGGGTGCCAAACAGGTTGGCTGAGAATTGGTGTTCCAGCTGTTGGCGTGAAACCGAGCTGAGCGGGCCGTAAACGCCAAAACCGGCATTGTTGAACAGACCGTACAGCCGCCCGTTGGTCAGCTCGATCACCTGCGCGGCGGCGCGTTCTACGCTGGCGCTATCGTCCAGATCCAGCTCAATGCCTTCCAGCCCAAGCTGGCGCATATTTTCGACGTCTTCCGGCTTACGGCAGGCGGCCAGCACGCGATAGCCACGGTTACGCAGATCTTGTGCTGCAATCAATCCTATCCCGCTGGAACAGCCGGTTATCAATACTGCTTTTTGCATAACTTTACCTAGTAGCTAACCCTATTCAGTTAGACTCATGTTTAACTAGTGGTTCCAGCTGTTGCGCCATCCAGGTGGCGATAAACGGCTGGGCATCCTGATTGGGGTGCAAACCGTCATCCTGCATCCATTCCGGTTTGATCACCACCTGTTCCATATAAAACGGCAGCAGCGGAATGTTGAACTGCTTGGCCAACGCAGGATACAGCGCACCGAAGGCCTCGGTGTAGCGGCGGCCATAGTTTGGCGGAATATGAATTTGCATCAGCAGCGGTTTGGCCCCCGCTTGCAAAACCAGCGTGATAATCTGGTTGAGGTCGCGCTCGATATCCGCAGCCGGGAAGCCGCGCAGACCATCGTTGGCACCCAGCTCGATCAGCACCCAGCGGGGCTGATGTTGTTTCAACAGCTCGGGCAAGCGTGCCAGCCCCTGAGCGGCGGTGTCACCGCTGATACTGGCATTGACCACGGTCGGGTGGCCAGGTTGTTTCTGCCACTCATCGGCCAGGCGAGTTGCCCAGGCTTGCGCTACCGGCAACCGATAGCCAGCACTTAAACTGTCGCCCAAAATCAATAAGGTATCGGCCGCGACAGCACGTAAACTGAATAATCCCAACAGCAAAAGGAAGGGAAGATGCCAGCGGAAAACGTTCTTGAAGTTCATCATCTTAGTAAACACGTTGGTCAGGGTGAGCATCAGCTTACCATCCTTACCGGAGTCGAGCTGGTTGTCAAACCCGCACAGACAATTGCGCTGATCGGCGAGTCCGGTTCGGGGAAATCGACCTTGCTGGGCATCCTTGCCGGGCTGGACGACGGCAGCGAAGGCGAAGTTAGCCTGCTGGGGGAATCGCTGACAGCGCTGGATGAAGAAGGGCGAGCCGCACTGCGGGCAAAAAACGTCGGTTTTGTGTTCCAGTCTTTCATGCTGGTCCCCACCTTGAACGCGTTGGAAAACGTACAACTCCCCGCGCTGCTGCGTGGTGAAAGCGATCGTCAAAGCCGGGACCAAGCGGTGCAACTGCTGGAACAGCTGGGGTTAGGCAAGCGTCTTGGCCACCTGCCAGCGCAACTTTCCGGTGGGGAGCAACAGCGGGTGGCGCTGGCACGTGCGTTCAGTGGCCGCCCACGGGTGCTGTTCGCCGATGAACCCACCGGCAACCTGGATCGCCAGACCGGTGAGCGCATTGCCGATCTGTTGTTCTCCCTCAACCGCGATTTTGCCACCACATTGATCCTGGTCACCCATGACGAAACCCTGGCGGCTCGCTGTCAGCGGCGGCTGCGCTTGCGTGAAGGCAAGCTGTGGGAGGAAGCATGATTTGGCGTTGGTTCTGGCGTGAATGGCGTTCGCCTTCGCTGCTGATCGTCTGGCTGGCGCTGACGCTGTCGGTGGCCTGCGTGTTGGCACTGGGCAGCATCAGCGATCGCATGGACAAAGGTTTGAGCCAGCAAAGCCGCGACTTTATCGCCGGAGATCGGGTATTGCGTACCGCACACCCGGTGCCGGAAGGCTGGCTGCTCGATGCCCGGCAGCAGGGGCTGAAAGTCAGCCGCCAGCTCTCTTTTACCACCATGACCTACGCTGGGGATCGTCCGCTTCTGGCCAACGTCAAGGCTACCGATGCGGCCTATCCGCTGTATGGGCAGTTGGAAACCCTGCCAGCCAACCTCAAACCTGTGCCGGGCAGCGTGCTGGTGGCTCCGCGCCTGTTGGCATTATTGGATATCAAGGTCGGCGACAATCTGGAGGTGGGGGATACTACGTTACGCATCGCCGGTGAAATCGTGCAGGAGCCGGATTCCGGCTTCAATCCGTTCCAGACTGCGCCTGGCATTATCATCAACCTGGCGGATGTAGATAAAACCGGAGCGGTACAGCCGGGCAGCCGCCTGACCTACCGTTATATGTTTGCCGGTGCGCCAACCGATATTCAACGCTATGAAGAACGCCTCAAACCGCAGCTCAAGCCCGATCAGCGCTGGTATGGGTTAGAGGAGTCCGGCAGTGCGCTAGGCAAATCGCTACAGCGTTCCCAACAGTTCCTGCTGCTTTCGGCGCTGCTGACTTTACTGCTGTCGATTGCCGCCGTAGCGGTGGCGATGAGCCACTATTGCCGCAGCCGCTATGACCTGATTGCGGTGCTGAAAACCCTGGGCGCTGGCAGAAAGGCCCTCAGCAAGCTGATTATTGGTCAGTGGCTGGCGGTGTTACTGCTGGCGGGAACCTGCGGCAGCGTGATTGGTCTTGGTTTTGAAGCGGTGCTGATCCGCTTGCTGGCACCTGTCTTGCCGGGGGAACTCCCCGCAGCTGGGGGCTGGCCGTGGCTGTGGGCGATGGGGGCTCTGGTCATGATTTCGCTGTTGGTTGGGTTGCGCCCGTACCGGCAACTGCTGGCGACTCAGCCACTGCGCGTACTGCGCCGGGATGTGGTGGCTAACGTCTGGCCTTTGCGTTACTTCCTGCCAGCTACTGCGGTGATTGTGGTCGGGCTACTGACGGTATTAATGGGGGCAAGTACGCTACTGTGGGCCATTCTGGCCGGTATGGTGGTGCTGGCCTTGCTGCTAGGGGGAATAGGCTGGGGCAGCCTGTTGCTGCTGCGGCGCATCACGCTGAAAAATCTGGCGCTGCGGTTGGCGGTGAATCGCCTGTTGCATCAGCCTTGGGTGACGATCAGCCAGTTAGCGGCGTTCTCGCTGTCGTTTATGTTACTGGCCCTGTTGCTGGTCTTGCGTGGCGATCTGCTCGATCGCTGGCAACAGCAGTTACCGCCAGACAGCCCGAACTATTTCCTGCTGAATATGACTACGTCACAGGTTCCACAGGTGAAAGCCTTCTTGCAACAGCATCAGTTGCATGAGGAAACCTTCTATCCCATCGTGCGTGTACGCCTGTCGGAAATTAACCAGCAGGTGGCAACGGAGCGGGTGCATGAAGACGATCCCGGTGGCGAGGCGGTGAACCGTGAACTAAATCTGACCTGGCAAAGCGATCTGCCGGATCATAACCCGTTGACGGCAGGCACCTGGCCGCCGAAAACCGGTGAGGTCTCGATGGATGAAGGGATCGCCGGCAGGCTCAAGATCCAACTGGGCGATACCTTGACGTTCAGCGGCGATACTCAATCGTTCAGTGCCAAAGTCACCAGCCTGCGGCAGGTAGATTGGGAAAGCCTGAAGCCGAACTTTTACTTTATCTTCCCGCCGGGTGCATTGGACGGCCAGCCACAAACCTGGCTGACCAGCTTCCGCTATGACGGCGACGGCAAGGTGCTGACCCAGCTCAACCGCCAGTTCCCAACCCTGAGCCTGCTGGATATCGGTTCGATCCTCAAGCAGGTCGGCGGCGTGTTGCAGCAGGTGAGCAGGGCGCTGGAGGTGATGGTGGTGCTGGTGGTGATCTGCGGCGGTCTGCTGTTACTGGCACAGGTACAGGTAGGGATGCGGCAACGTAGGCAGGAACTGGTGGTTTACCGCACGCTAGGCGCAGGCAAACGCCTGCTGCGCAGTACGCTGTGGTGTGAGTTTGCGTTGCTTGGGCTGGTGGCCGGGATCGCGGCGGCGGTGGGGGCAGAGGCGGCGCTGTGGCTGTTGCAGACCAAGGTGTTCGACTTCCCGTGGGCACCTACGCCAGTGCTGTGGTGGGCGTTACCGCTGCTGAGTGCCTTGTTGCTCTCGCTGTGCGGCGGCTGGCTTGGTGTGCGCCTGCTGCGCGGCCGGGCGTTGTTCCGCAGCTACGAAGGTTGACCCCTCACCCCAACCCTCTCCCACAGGGAGAGGGAGCTGTTAGTCCCTGCACTTTTGGAAGTAAAGAGCTGATCAAGCAACTTGATCGTCACTTTAACCAGGATGAGCAGGATCAATCAGCCAGTGCTGATGAAGAATCACTATCCTTTCGGCCTAACTCGATCTCCCATAGGGCTGAGGTATCCCCACTAATTTTTTCTTAGTGGTTTCAGAGAATTAGAGCGAGTGTTTTACGATCAATCTGTTCCATTTTGTTCGTAAATTGGCAGTGAGAGAATGACGAACCACTTCTTCTCGTCTGCTTGAGGCTATTTCTTAGTCCGTTTGTGGGTAAAAAACAGCCTATTTATCGTCTCAATTTTTCTGGGGATTCCTCAGCCCATAGGGAGAGGGAGCTGATAGTCCCTGCACTTTTGGAAGTAAGGAGCTGATCAAGCAACTCGATCGTCACTTTAACCAGGATGAGCAGGGTCAGTCAGCCAGTGCTGATGAAGAATAACTACCCTTTCGGCCTAACTCGATCTCCCATAGGGAGCTGTTTCTTATACACAATTTGGCATCTTGCTGTTTTTATGGGTATTATTTTAAGCTTATGAATTCGTCGCTCGAAAAAATTCTCTTTAAAATCAGCCTGCTATGTTTCTCAAATTACGGCTATTTGACCGCAATTTGAGATGTGTATAAGAGACAGCATAGGGAGAGGGAGCTGATAGTCCCTGCACTTTTGGAAGTAAAGAGTTGATCAAGCAACTCGATCGTCACTTTAACCAGGATGAGCAGGGTCAGTCAGCCAGTGCTGATGAAGAATCACTATACTTTCGGCCTAACTCGATCGGTCCCCTCTCCCTGTGGGAGAGGGTTAGGGTGAGGGGAATACACCGAGATTAAAGGCCTATCACCCCACAAGATCACCCCAGCTTTTGCTGTGCCCAGGCCAAGCCACTTTGATACTCGGCTGGCAGCAGCGGCGCTAATGCCTGCAACGCCTGTTGCAAAGAGGCCGCATCAGGATCGTTGAGGTTCAGGTGACCCACCTTACGTCCTTCACGCACCTCTTTCTCATACCAGTGCAAATGCACCAGCGGCAGGGCCAGCCATTGCTGATTAACCGCCGTACCGATCAGATTGACCATCACCGAAGGCGTATTCACCACCGGCTTAGGCAGCGGCAGCCCCAGGATAGCCCGCAAATGCAGCTCAAACTGGCTGATGGAAGCGCCGTTCTGCGTCCAGTGGCCACTGTTGTGGACACGTGGGGCCAGCTCGTTGATCAACAGGCTGTCGCCGACGATAAAGCACTCCATCGCCATCACGCCCACGTAGTTCAACTCATCGAGGATCGCAGCCAACATCTGCTCGGCCTGCTGTTGCAACGCCGGGTTGGGCTGTGGCAGCGCCACGCTGGTACGCAGAATGCCTTCTTCGTGCAGGTTGTGGGTCAGCGGATAGAATACCGACTGGCCATCATGACCACGGGCACCCACCAATGACACTTCGCCAGAGAAATTAATTCCCTGCTCGACGATGCATTCACCATAGTTATCCGCCGGTAGCTCGGCCTCTTGTCCCGGGCGTAAACGCCACTGGCCGCGGCCGTCGTAACCACCCACGCGGCGTTTAACGATTGCCAACTCACCCAAGGTGGCAAACACCTGAGGCCATTCGCTAGCGCTTGCCAGCAATTGCCAAGGCGCGGTAGCGAGATGAAGTTGATCGAGCAGTTGCTTCTGCGTCAGGCGATCGGCCAAACGCGGGAAGATATCGCGGTTGACGAAGTTATTGTGCGTCGCCAATTCGCGGGTCAGGGCGGTTTCTGGCCAGCGTTCGATCTCTGCGGTGATCACCGCATTTTGATAGGGCACCGCTTCCGGCTCGGCATCCAGACCGACAGGATAAACCGCAATTCCCAACGGCTCACCTGCCTGGCGCAGCATACGCCCTAACTGGCCGTTACCCAGTACGCAAACCGGCTTCATGCGTCCTCCCGTGGGTCCGGATGGTTCAGGACCTCGTCGGTCTGGGCCTGACGCCATTGTGCCAACCGCTGTGCCAGCCCGGCATCGTGCAGCGCCAGGATTTGTGCTGCCAGCAACCCGGCGTTGGCCGCACCGGCTTTGCCGATGGCGAGCGTACCCACCGGAATGCCGCGTGGCATCTGCACGATGGAATACAGGCTATCGACACCGCTTAACGCAGCGCTTTGCACCGGCACACCCAACACCGGAACCAGCGTTTTGGCCGCCAACATGCCTGGCAGATGCGCAGCACCACCGGCACCGGCGATGATCACGTCAAAACCCATGGCCTTGGCATGTTCGGCAAAGCTGAACAGCTTGTCCGGCGTGCGGTGGGCGGAGACAACTTCGACATGGAACGGGACATCCAGCGTGGTCAGAACTTCGGCCGCGGACTGCATAGTGGCCCAGTCACTTTTTGAACCCATTACGATTGCGATTTTAACCCCAGCGTTGGCGGCTGAAGTAGCGGTGGCTCCCATGAGTGCATGGCTCCTGTGATGTGGACAAACGTCGGCTGGCAGGCCGTATGAGGGCGTAGAGCATATCATGGGTACAGGGGAAGGAAAACGGTTGCGTCGACGGTTTTTACCCTCAAATACAGGAAAACGGCCTAGAA
Source organism: Serratia sp. K1WW1 (assembly GCF_055790865.1). NCBI lineage: Bacteria > Pseudomonadati > Pseudomonadota > Gammaproteobacteria > Enterobacterales > Yersiniaceae > Serratia > Serratia sp. K1WW1. Next base: position 4,436,359 of record NZ_CM147697.1, on the reverse strand, counting down.
GGGGAACTCGATCAGTTCGACGGCATCTGCCGTGACTTTAATCATTGAGCCTTGTGTATGCCAGGCTCCCAACACCGCGCGATGGGCTTCACCGTTAGGTAATGCCAGCGGATGGACTGCCGGGCGATGGGTGTGGCCGTGGATCATCCAGTGGACGTTGTGGCGCAACATGGCCTGCTCAACGGCTTGCGGGTTGACGTCCATAATCGCGGTGGATTTGTATTGGTTGCTTTGTTGGCTGCGCGCACGCATTTTAGCGGCGATGTTCAAGCGCCAGCGCAGAGGGAGCGCCAGAAAAGCACGTTGGATCCAGGTGTTATGCACTTTCTTGCGGAATTCTTGATAAGCCTGATCGTCGGTGCACAGGGTATCACCGTGCAAGATCAGGATCTTGCGGCCATACAGCTCGACGACTTGCTCTTCCTGTAGCAGGATCATACCGCTCTGCTTGGCAAAGCGCTTACCCAACAGGAAATCGCGGTTGCCGTGAATGAAGTAGCAGGGCACTCCGGCCTGGTGCAACGCCTTTAGTGCGGCGGCAATTTCGCGATGCAACGGCTCAGGGTCGTCATCGCCAATCCAGGCTTCAAACAGATCGCCCAGAATATATAACGCATCGGCGTGAACGGCTTCACGCTGCAAAAAACGCAGAAAACCGGCAGTAATTGCCGGTTCCTGTGCGCATAGATGCAGGTCTGCGATGAACAGCGTGCTCATGCAGCCGCGATTACTCGCTGACGGTAACGCTGGTGATCACGACATCTTCAACCGGTACATCCTGGTGCATGCCGCTGCGGCCAGTTTTTACCGCTTTGATCTTCTCGACCACGTCCATGCCTTCTGCCACTTCGGCAAATACGCAGTAACCCCAACCCTGGGAGTTTTCAGCACGGAAGTTCAGGAAGTCGTTATCCACCACGTTGATGAAGAACTGGGCGGTGGCAGAGTGTGGATCGTTGGTACGAGCCATTGCCAGGGTGCCACGGGTGTTTTTCAGGCCGTTGTTAGCTTCGTTCTTGATGGTTGCTTTGGTGTCTTTCTGATGCATACCTGGTTCAAAACCACCGCCCTGAACCATAAAGCCGTTGATAACACGGTGGAAAATGGTGTTGTTGTAGAAGCCTTCACGGCAGTAGTTCAGGAAGTTTTCAACGGTAACCGGTGCCTTGTCAGCAAAGGTCTTGATAACGATATCGCCGTGATTGGTGTGGAAAGTAACCATAGTTTTAGTCCTAGCAAGATGAAATGAGCTGTCACATAGGAAGGCGTGTGAGCAATCAGACCGACTTTATAACATATCTCCATTAATCAGTCAGCAGTGGCTAGGGTGGCAGTTCCGCGGCAGAAATACACGTGTTGTTATCTTAGTCTGGATTAGGTTAATTCCGATCTCACGCAATTTTCTGCCGATCAATTCAGCAATCCTTGGGCTTGACCTTGCAATAGAGCAGCCTTCGGGTTTCAATATGCGGATATGTTTGTTATCACGCACACCACGGACAGCCCTGATGCTAAAGATATTTAATACCCTGAGTCGTCAAAAAGAGGAATTTAAGCCCATTCATGCCGGTAAAGTCGGTATGTACGTGTGCGGGGTAACCATTTATGACCTGTGTCATATCGGCCACGGGCGTACCTTTGTTGCTTTCGACGTGGTAGCGCGCTACCTGCGTTATCTCGGCTATTCGCTGAACTACGTGCGTAACGTGACCGACGTGGACGATAAAATCATCCGTCGCGCGGCAGAAAACGGCGAAACCTGCGATCAACTGACCACGCGTATGCTGGCAGAGATGCACGCCGATTTTGATTCGCTGCTGATCGAACGCCCGGATCAGGAGCCGCGTGCCACCCACCATATCGAAGAAATCATCGAGATCACCCAACGCCTGTTGGCGCGCGATCATGCCTATGTGGCCAGCAACGGCGACGTGATGTTCTCCATCGATAGCGATCCGCAATACGGCCTGCTGTCCCGCCAGGATCTGGAGCAACTGCAAGCCGGTGCGCGCGTGGAAATCGACGACGTGAAACGCAACCCGATGGACTTCGTGCTGTGGAAGATGTCCAAGCCGGGCGAACCAAGCTGGGAATCACCGTGGGGCCCAGGCCGTCCAGGCTGGCATATCGAATGCTCGGCCATGAACTGCAAACAGCTTGGCACCCATTTTGACATTCACGGCGGTGGCTCCGATCTGATGTTCCCACACCACGAGAACGAGATTGCCCAATCCAGCTGCGCGCATGATGGCCCGTACGTCAATTACTGGATGCACTCCGGGATGGTAATGATTGATAAAGAGAAGATGTCGAAGTCGTTGGACAACTTCTTTACCATCCGTGACGTGCTGGGTTATTACGACGCCGAAACCGTGCGTTACTTCCTGATGTCTGGCCACTACCGCAGCCAACTGAACTACAGCGAAGAGAACCTGAAACAGGCTCGCGCTTCGCTGGAGCGTTTATATACCGCGCTGCGTGGCACCGACGCTGATGCCAAACCTGCTGGCGGTGAAGCCTTTGAAGCGCGCTTCCGTGAGGCCATGGACGACGACTTCAACACCCCAGAAGCCTATTCCGCGTTGTTCGACTTGGCGCGTGAAGTAAACCGTCTGAAGAGCGAAGACATGGCGGCGGCGAATGGGTTGGCGGCAGAGCTGCGTAAGCTGGCCAAGGTCTTGGGCCTGCTGCAACAGGAACCAGAACAGTTCCTGCAAGGTGGCGCGCAGGCGGACGACTCGGAAGTGGCAGAGATTGAAGCGTTGATCAAACAGCGTAACGACGCACGTGCCGCCAAAGACTGGGCGCTGGCAGATGCCGCTCGCGATCGGTTGAACGAGATGAATATCGTGCTGGAAGATGGCCCGCAGGGGACTAGCTGGCGCCGTAAATAAACTAATAACTTATTAAGTTAATGAAACCGGGTTGCTGTGGCTTCCCGGTTTTTTTTATGCCTTAAGCATGAGCTTCGCTGAGCAGGCGCTGGTTGATGTAATCAATAGCTTGCTGCGGATCCATTATCTTGTTCACGACGTTGGTCACGCCCTGGCCGATAATGATCTCCGCATGGCGCAGGTTGAACAACTCGCCCTGTAAACCCCGAGATTCACGGATGCCGATACTAGGATTATCTCGCAGCAGGTTGAACCAGGGATAGAGATGCAGAATGCGCTGGTTTTGATAGATGCTGCGGTGGGCGCTGTTACCCCCCAAAAGCACCAGATGCTCGGTAATTTCAGCCGAATAAAGCCAACGGAAGAACTGCTCTACCTGCACTTTCTTATCACTGAAACGAGACATGCCTAACGAGCCACCGCCCATCTGCGGGATGTTGCCCGGAACCGGCGCGTAACCAATTGCCGGTGATAGAGGGCTGTGGGCGACGTCGTTGAACAGATTCATATACATGATCAGCATCGCCAGTTGGCCTTGCTCAAACTGGGCCACTGCAGCGTTCCACCATTCACTGTTGAGATTGGTGGTGACGGTAAGCTGTTGTTGATATTGCCGCAACGCTTCGATGGCCAATGCTGCCTCCAGTTGCACCGGTTTGTCTTGATGCACTAGCCGCCCACCTAACGCGTAATAGCGCAGCAGAAACTCGGTAGCAATTAACCCGGAACTACCGAGAGTCGTCGATGAACCTATTGGACGTTGCGGATTGCCAGATTGATGAGTCGCCGTGAAAAAGGCCGTAATGTCATCAAACTCGTCGAAACTGGTCGGGATCTTCAGCTCCTTGCCCGATTTCTCATAGAACATGCGTTTGACCGTGGGATCTTCGAACAGATCGCGGCGATAGAACAGCAACTGGGTGCTGGCATCAAACGGTAACGCATAGGCTTTGCCGTCAATCTGGCTGAAATGATGGCCAACCTCTGCCGAGAAGTTTTCCAGCAGTTCTGGTAGCTCTGACGCGATCTCTGCCAACGGCGTGAGGGCCTTTGCCGCAAACCAGGGGAGGCAGGCCATATCGATACGCAGCAAATCGTAATAAGGATGCAGATGCAGATTCGAGAGGATCTCAAACACTTCATCATAAGGATAAACCGCGAGATTCACCTTGATGCCGGTCTGACGATAGAAATGCGGCAACAGCTTCTTCAGCGCATCGGTTGAGGGGCTAGGCAAGATCAGCATGTTCAGCGTTTCACCCTGTTCGGAAACGGCGGGCATGGGTTGAACGTCGAGAGCAAAGCCACGGCTATCCAGTATCTGCTCATCGGCTAGTGTTACCAACCCGCAGATATAACGGGCGATTTCCAGACCCAGCCGGGCATAATCCATCTGATAGTGGTACTGATTGGCTACTACGGCGGGTTCGTTATCGCTGAGTTGCCAGATTGGTGGGCAGGGGGCTGCGCTACCCAGATAGGCCGCCTGCGTCAGGCAACGGGCTTTGTCACTGTCTTGAGCAATCAGTATTTGTGGCGGCTGGCCAGCAAAAAAAGCAAAGGCGGCGGTGTGACATTCACTGGCCGGTGATGGAACGACCGTTAGCTGGGTCGATGGGCTTAACTGCGCCAACGTATCTTTCAATGCATCGACAAAACACTGGCCGTTGGTATAAGTGAGGGGCTCACAAAGCACGCCAACGTGTGTGGGTTGTTCGCGGGCGATCTCGCTGGCAATGGCCTGGCCCGCCTGGCAAAAGTTCAGGCTGAATGTGGTCTTAGCCTGAGCTGGATGACGGTAGACAAACAGGATCTGCTCCGCTGGCAGCCGCAGCGTCTGATAATAGCTTTCGCTATCGGCAAGGCAGGAGACCGTAACGACGGTTTGGTAGGATTTTGCGGCCAGCGTCTGCAAGATATCCCTTTCGGCAGAGGGCAGATCGTTAGTGATGTACAAATCCAGATTGCCTGGAAAAGGAGAGCGTAATGATTGCTGAAGCCCACGATAGAGTTGGTGATACTGCTCGTTATTGATATCGGGCAGGATCAGCGCAACGCCACTGCTTTTGCTGGCGCGTAGCGACTGCGCCTGGGCATTAATTTGATAACCCATTTGCTGGGCAGCCTGTTTGACCGCCTCGATCTTTTCAACGCTGACATTGCCGCGCCCGTTGAGCACGTTGGAAGCGGTGCCGTGTGATACCCCCGCCAGCTTCGCTATATCCTTGATAGTTGCCATTTTCCCACCGCTTTGAGCCGCCTGTTTTGATGCTAACACCGGCATGGGCGCTTCGCTATCTCGATTTCTCTCCAAGCATAAAATTTGGATCGTTCCATAATAAATTGGTTGTTATTTATACTTTGTTAATCCAGTGTCACCAATTTGATGAAAAACATAATAATTACCAATGATTATTTTTAGTGAATTGATTTTGCTAAATATTAAATTTAATTTTTGAAGCCGATCACCAATATACATTGCAGTATTAACCATTTTCTGGTCTCAGGATTATGATTGACACGTTCCAAAATCACCTTCGTGGTTCACCTTAACGAAGGCGATAGGAACGATAGGTCAGTAATGTACTGAATAAAAAGGATAAAAAATGAAAATACATTTCCTGGGATCGGCTGCCTCTGAAGGGATCCCCAATCCGTTTTGCCGCTGTGAACATTGCCAACAGGCCCGTTTTCTCAAGGGAAAAGATCTGCGTACCCACTCTTCGGCGATTATTGATGATGTGATGTTGATCGACGTCGCCCCGGAGTTCAGCCAACAGCTGTTGCGTGATGGACTGGACGCGAGTGGTTTCACCGACCTGCTGTTTACCCACACCCATCCAGACCATTTCAACGTCGGTGAGCTGTTTAGCCGAATGGAGGGCTACGGCTTCGATATCGACCATCCATTGGAGATTTTTGGTAACGATCGAGCGATCAACGGCTGTGCCGCGGTATTGCCGGGCTACAGCAAACAGCGCTTTGGTTTCCACTGCCTGGTGCCTTTCGTCACCGTAGAAAGCCATGGCTACAAGATCACACCGCTGCTGGCCAACCACGCCAAGTGGGAGCTTTGCTACGTGTATGTGATCGAAAAAGACGGTCAGACGATTTTCTATGGTCATGATTCTGGCTGGTTCCCTGAACTTACCTGGCAGTGGCTAGAGGGCAAAGCGTTGGATTTGGTGGTGCTGGAATGTACCTACGGTTTCAACGGCGACGATCGCACTGACAATCATATGAGCCTGGAAACCGTGTTTGCCGCCCAAGAGAAGCTGCGTGCTATGGAGTGCCTGCATTCCGCCAGCCAGATCGTGGTGTCACATATTTCTCACAGCGGCAAGTTGCTGCATGAGGAACTGGTGGCGGCCTGCCGTGAAAAAAACATCACCGTTGCGTATGACGGCCTGACCGTTAACGTGGCATAGGGGGAGATCTCATGGACTTTAACAAGACTCCTCGCCTGCTGATCATGATGTTTGTGCAGTATTTCATGCAGGGTGCCTGGAATATGACGATGGGCCTGGTGCTGAGCACCTACGGCATGGCCGCCATTATCGGTTCATCTTATGCGCTGCTGGGATTGGCAACGATACTCTCGCCGCTGTTTATCGGCATGGTTGCAGACCGCTTCTTTGCTTCGCAGAAAGTCATGGCTATCCTGCACCTGATTAACGCCGGGGTGATCCTGTGTGTACCGCAGTTTATCGAGGCGCAGGACACCACCATGACGCTGGTGATGATCTTCCTGGTCGGGCTGCTGTTCTATCCGACCACCGCGCTGGCCAACAGCATCAGCTTCAGCCATATCAACGGCGTGAAGTACTTCCCGGTGATCCGCGTGTTTGGCACCTTCGGTTTTATGGCGATAGGTTTCATCATCGGGCAGATGGGATATTCCGGCGATACCATGACCTGGTACATTGCTTCGGCCGCTGGGGTGGCATTGGGGCTGTACTGCTTTACCTTGCCGGATACACCACCGAAGGCCAAGGGCAGTACCTTCACCCTGCGCGATCTGCTGTGCCTGGATGCGCTGTCGTTATTTAAAGATCGTAACTTCTCCATTCTGATGCTGAGCATCTTTGTGTTGATGATCCCCAAAACCGCCTATTCCGCCTATATTCCGGTATTCCTTAAAGCGCTCGGGTTTGATAACGCCGCCTCCATGATGCAGGTAGGGATCGCCTGTGAAGTGGTGTTTATGTTCCTGCTTTCGTTCTTCCTACTGAAAGCGGGCTTCAAGGTGACGTTGATGATGGGCGCGGTGTGCTGGATCATCCGCTCGGTGCTGTTCTCTCAGGCTGCGCTTGACGCCAACATGACGTTTGTCCTGATTGGCCTGATGCTGCAAGGCTTCTGCTGGGACTTCTTCTTTACGGTGGGGGATATCTATGTCGACCGTAAGGCACGGCCCGAAATCAAAGCCCAGGCACAGAGTCTGCGCTTTATCGTCTCCAATGGTTTTGGCTTGCTGTTCGCTTCCACCATTTGCGGCCAGATATTCAACAGCACCGTGACAGAGAAGGGGCCGCAGGCGTTACCGCAGTGGGAAAGCTTCTGGCTGTTCTCGGCGATTATCGCCGCCGTTGTCTCGGTCTTCTTCTTTATTTTCTTCAAGGACGATCTTTCTAAACAGAAAACACCGGCGGCAATGAAACCCGCGCAGCAATAGGAAGCAACATGGACAGCTGGTTATCGGTGCTGAGTGGGTTGGGACCACTACATCTGGCGACGGTAGGCAAGATAGTCGCGGCGTTTGTTCTGGGGGGCGTGATTGGCCTGGAACGTGAATCCAAGGGCAAGCCCGTTGGGTTTAAAACCTGCGTGATCATTGCCGTCGCCAGCTGTGTATTAACGGTGGTGTCGATTCAGTCTGCGGAATATTACGCCGAGATATCCGTCAATATTCGCAGCGATCCCATGCGGTTGGCCGCACAGATTATCAGTGGGGTGGGCTTCCTGGGCGCAGGGGTGATCTTGCACCGGCGTGATGACGCCATTTCCGGTCTGACGACCGCCGCGATCGTTTGGGCATCGGCGGGAGTGGGGATTGCCTGTGGAGCCAGTTTTTATCTGCACGCACTCTTGGCTACCGCACTGTTTTTACTGGCGATAAAAATCAGCCCCTATATTTTCCTGCTGCAATCGAGGGATCAATATCTGGGGAAGGTCAAAGTACGGCTGATACTCGATGAGCAGGCAGGGTTAGCCAGCTTGATGGCCCAGCTTAATCAGCAGAGAAACCTGATTGATGCGATGACGATACGTGACGTCAAAAAGCACAAGATTGAAGTTAACTTTAAGCTAACGGTAAGGAAAAGGACGACCCTGGACGAACTGTATGGCACGTTGCGCGCTATGCAACACGTGTGCTTCGTTGCATTGGAGCATTAACAGGTTTGAGTGGATCAAAAATGCCGGGTAGCTTAGCCGACCCGGCATTTTTTTCTTGGCGGTTGAACAATCAGGCTTTAACCGTGACGCTCATGCCTTTGTAGCTGACCTTCTGGCCATCAACGATCTTGCAGCGCTTACGCGTTTCGACCTGACCGTTTACTTTGACCTGCCCTTCGGCGATCACTTCTTTCGCGGCACCGCCGCTGTCACACCAGCCCTGGAACTTCAGCAGATCGCACAGTTCGACATGAGGGTGACCTTCCAGATTGAAAATTTCCATACTGCCTTAACTTAGTTAGGTTGAACGTCGTGAAATTCCTCGCAGGCTTGCAAGGTATTTTGGATCAGTGTAGCAACGGTCATGGGGCCGACGCCACCTGGGACCGGAGTAATGAAGGCCGCACGTTCGCTTGCGGCTTCGAAGTCTACGTCGCCGACTACTTTACCACTTTCCAGGCGGTTGATGCCGACATCGATCACGATCGCACCCGGTTTAATCCAATCACCTGGGATAAACCCAGGTTTGCCCACGGCCACGATCAACAGATCGGCATTTTCGACGTGGTGGCGCAGGTTTTTGGTAAAGCGGTGCGTGACGGTGGTGGTGCAGCCAGCCAGCAACAGCTCCATACTCATCGGGCGGCCAACGATGTTGGAGGCACCTACCACTACGGCGTTCAGGCCATAGGTATCGATGTTGTAGCGTTCCAACAGGGTGACAATGCCGCGTGGGGTACAAGGGCGCAGTTTAGGCGCACGCTGGCACAGGCGGCCGACGTTGTAAGGGTGGAAACCGTCCACGTCTTTATCCGGGCTGATGCGCTCCAGCACCTTCACGTTATCAATGCCCGCAGGCAGAGGGAGTTGCACCAGAATACCGTCAATTTCTTTATCGGCGTTTAATTTGTCGATCAGCGCCAGCAGTTCAGGCTCGGTGGTGGAGGCGGGCAGATCGTAAGAGCGGGAGATAAAGCCCACTTCCTCACAGGCCTTGCGCTTGCTGGCGACATAAATCTGCGAAGCCGGATTCTCACCAACCAGTACCACCGCCAGGCCCGGCGCACGCTTGCCAGCCGCCAGACGTTGTTTCACTTGCTCAGCTACTTCGTTTCTAACCTGCTGCGCAATCGTTTTGCCATCAATAATCTTTGCTGCCATCAGTGAGGAAATCCATCATTTAAGAAAAGCGGGGGATGGCGCTATTTTGGCAGAAGAGAGGCGCGCTGTCAGGCTTTCGATCGGGTTAATGCAGAGAATAAGCACACGATTGCGTAGCGGTTTAGACATTTTTTACCCCAACGGAATGATCCTCTACGCTTTTATCTCTATTGTCTTCCTCTTCAACTCAGGAGCACTGGTGGTGTGAGCAACGGCCTTCTAAGCCGTAGGTCTGAGGGATAATGTGAGAAAACTGGCCGGTATGGCAGAAGATTTACGTAATCAGATCATCGCGTTAGCCGTGCGTTAACCGGTTTTTTTGTGCGAAAAATAAGCATAAAGCACGCTGGCGGCCAGCACACCAACAAAAGGCATTGACTCGATAACCTCTGACCGTATAATCCAACTCCGCAACCTCGGTTGCCGCATCCGCATCCGCATTTCAATGCGCCCTTAGCTCAGTTGGATAGAGCAACGGCCTTCTAAGCCGTAGGTCACAGGTTCGAGCCCTGTAGGGCGTACCATTAAATTTCAATGAGTTACGTAATCTTTCATTCGGCCTGAGCCCCTCTTCATATCGTATCTGTGCCGCAAACATTCAAGATGTAGTCAATGTGCCTTGTGTTTGGTTAACCAATGAGAGGCGCAGTCAGTGTCTATCATTGGCAACGCAAAATCCTGCCATACCTTCACTTACCCTTATCAATAAAATACCTCTGCCAAAACATAGTTTGCATCACCGTCGGTTGTGAGGCACAGGCATGCGTCATGGCCAGCACTTTAGGAATTGCTTATAACCGTTGGTTTTTATGAAAATTTATTTATTGTGTTGGATCAAGGTTTACCATCAATTTCGTTTGTAAAAATGCTACTTAGGATTAGATTGATTACGATTATCACTAACTCTGAATAGGTGCAACATGGTGAATTGGTTCAATCGCGTAATGGATCGCCCGGAACTGGGCAAGCTAATTCTGCGTCTGGCGTTCGGCATTATGATGATATTCCATGGATGGCATAAGCTGATCGGCGGCATCGATTATATCCAGGGGCTGCTGGTGCAGCATGGATTGCCGGGGGTTATCGGTTACGGTGTTTTCATCGGCGAGTTGGTGGCACCAGTGCTGATTATTCTGGGGATTTTTACCCGCCCGGCTGCGTTGGTATTTTCATTTACCATGCTGGCGGCCTACCTGCTGATCGATCCCGGTAAGGCGCTGATGCTGACGAAGGTAGGGGCCTGGGGCGCAGAAGATATGGCCGTGTATTTCTTTGCTGGGCTGGCCATCGCCTTCCTCGGTAGCGGCCGCTATTCGGTGATGAAGAATTCGAATTGGCGCTGAGGCCGCCGGATAAACAACGTTAAATCGATAGGGACGCACATTGGTTCGCCCCTTAATCGGGGGATGTTTTTATGATATACATCAATCATCTAGGGCGTTTACAATAGCGTAAATTTCAGTCGAAATGGATTTCTATGGATAATATAAGCAAGGCTAAACGGGTGTTAGATGAAAACACCAAGGTGCTGTATGGCATCTTTGGCATCACTGACGGTTCCGGCTAGTAAATTTTTTCACTCGTACTACAGGTACCCTGTTGTGTGGCTAACCTTAACGCAGGTCTAGATGCAATTGCAGAGTACTCCCCACTTGTGTGGCTGAGGTTGAATGCCGGGAACAGGGCTTCCAGTATCGCTTTGACGGTTATAGCCACTCCCACTAGATCAAACGCTGCTCATGCAATTGCATATTATGCATAATGCTGTCCATCACCACCTGAACCCTATGGGGCAACACCCCACGCTGGCGATAAATAAGAAAGGCTTGCATATCGATACAGCGCTCGCGTTCAAGGCAAGGCAACAGTGAGCCTGATTCCAGCGCAGAAGCGACGGAGTAGTAGGGAGCATAAACAATGCCCAGCCCCTGTTTTGCCAGCTCGATGGCCGGCAGAATATTGTCGCATATGCTGCTACCGGTGACCGTCACCTGCATCAATTGGCCCTGCGAACTATAGCTGCTCCAGGTATTGAGGTTCCCCCCCAGCATCCGCAAGGTAATGCAGCGATGCTCTTTCAGCTCTGCGGGTTCGACCAGAGGTGCGTTAGCGATATAGCCAGGTGATGCAAACAAGCCGACGCGGAAACGGGTTAAGGGCCTGGCGATCAGGCTTTCATTTTGCGGTTGGAATAAGCTGATCAGCAGATCGCAGTCACTGTCGAAAACGGCCCCGTACTTTTTCTCACGTTCATCCGGGTTACGGGTTACTAAATCGACGATCAGTTCGGGATATTCGCGCAGCAAAGGGGGCAGCAGATAACGGGTCAGGAACGAATGGGTACCGATTGGCGCGCCGAGTGTCACCGTGCCGTTCAAGCTGCGTTTATAAGTACCCGACATATCGAGCAGGTTGCTATGCTCATCTAATAGCTGAGTGGCCCGACGTAAAAATTCTTCTCCAAACTCGGTCAAAGACAGCGTGCGCGGAGAGCGTAAAAAGATCTCCAGACCCAGTCGTCGCTCAAGGGCTGTCAGGGTACGCGACACATTTGACTGCGGCATATCTAACCGTTGAGCGGCCTTGCTGATGCTGGCCGTCTCGGCAACGTAGCAGACGATCCTAAGTTCGTCGATCTTGAAGTCTTTGGGTTTCACTCTGCGCGCCAGTCTGATTCTGTATATCAAAAATGATATACACTTTTGACGGTATTGTCATATGACTTATCAGTAACGAGTGGGTATTATTTCGGCCAATTATTTGCTATGTATTACATTAATGTTGGAAATTATGATGAGAATAACGCGTGCGACCATTTTGCCTTTGGTATTAATTCTGGCAGCGTGTTCATCCACGGTCACTGAAAAGGAAAAATACTCAAAATTTCTGAATGATTACAATGATATTACTAAAGGTACATCAGCCTCTGGCAAGGACGTTTTATATTGGAAAGAGACTAACGTCGACTTTGCTAAATACAAATATTTGGTTTACCAGCCGATGATCTACTTCCCTCGGCTAAAACCCACTGAAATGGTAAGCCAGAGTACACTGGATAATATCCTGAACTATACCAACCAGCAGTTTAGGCAGGCGATGGCGTCTCATTTTATCTTAGAGGATATGCCGCGTGAAAATACGCTTATTTTTCGCGGGGCTATAACGGCTATCGATATGCAGAAAAAGGGGCTTCAGGTGTATGAGGTACTGCCAATCACACTTCTGGTCGCTGCAACACAGAGTGTGACGGGGCACCGCACTATGGAGAGTGCCGTTTATATGGAAGGCGAGTTTATCGACGCTTCGACCAATCAGCCGGTGATCAAAGTGGTGCGAAAAGCATCCGGAAATAATTTGAATAATGAAAAGTCAAAATTAACGGTGAAAGAGGTTAAAAACGCCATCGATATCATTGCCAAAGACATCAAAGAGTATAAGACGGCATAAAATCCCGATGAGTTATTCAGCGTTATCAACCAGGGTGTAGCATGTTTCTAGATTATTTTGCTTTAGGCGTATTAATCGCCGTGTTTTTGATTTTATTTTATGGTGTGATTATTATCCACGATATTCCTTATCTGCTGGCCAAGAAGCGGCAACACCCTCATCAAGATGCCATTCATGTAGCGGGCTGGGTTAGCCTGTTTACCCTACATGCTATTTGGCCACTGCTGTGGATCTGGGCAACATTATATCGGCCAGAGCGGGGATGGGGTATGGCCGCAAAGGCTGAGCAACCTGAAGTGTTGCAAGCGCGAATTCACCAGTTACAAAGCGAGTTGCAGCGCATGCAGATGTCTGTTGCAGATGAAAGTTCGCCGTCTGATAAAGGTTGTTGAAAGGGTATGGATCTCTTAATTATTCTCAGCTACGTTGCGCTGAGCTACGGCGTATTCAAACTGTTCCGCATCCCAATCAATAAATGGACCGTACCGACCGCGGTACTTGGCGGTATTTTTATCGTGGGTGCTTTGATTCTGGGTATGAATTACAACCATCCATATACCTATCGAGCACAGAAAATCGCTATTTCAGTGCCTATTGTTCCCCAGGTATCGGGAGTGATTGTCGAGGTCACGGATAAGACCAACATGTTACTGCATAAAGGGGATGTGCTGTTTCGCCTTGATGATACCCGTTACCGTGCCCGGCTGAACAAACTGCAGGCAGATCTTGCCAGTACGCAAGCGGATGTCAGAACACGGCAGGCTGCGTTGCAAGAGTCTTCAGCCAATGTGCAGCGGGTTTATGCCGAGTATGAACGAACCCGCAAGGATTATCAGCGCTATGCTAAAGGCGCGACCATGGCAGTGAATCCTTTTTCTGAACAAGACATCAGTCATGCCCAGCAGCAGTTCCAAGCACAATCCGCAGCGCTAAAGGTTGCCAAGTCTCAGCATCAGCAGGCGCAGGAACGGCTTTCGGGCAACTACAACGGTGAAGATGCTCGTATCGCCAGCCTGAAATCTCAGATTGCAGAGGCGACCTACAATTTGGAACAAACGACCGTTCGAGCACCAAGCGATGGTTACGTCACTCAAGTGCTGGCCAGGCCAGGCACGACGGCAGTACGTCTGCCGTTCAAACCGGTGATGACTTTTATTCCGCAACAAAAACGGCAGGTGGTGGCGGTATTCCGTCAAAACTCGATCCTGCGTTTAACCCAGGGCGACAAGGCTGAGGTGGTATTTAACGGCTTGCCCGGGAAAATCTATGGCGGCTCGGTAACGCAGGTGCTGCCTGTGGTACCCAGCGGCAGCTATCAGGCCAGCGGTGTATTGCAGGGGCTAAATGTCGGCGCTCAGCAAGAGGGGGTTTACGTGATGATTGATTTGGACCCTGTTCCTGACCTCGATAAATTGCCTGATGGGGTCACTGCGCAGACAGCGGTCTATACCGAGCACTTTGAGCATCTTTCCATCATGCGCAAGGTCCTGTTACGTATGACCAGTTGGCTACATTATCTCTATCTGGATCACTAACGGTTAGGTGTGCCAAAGGATCGTGCTGCACAGACAATAAAGCCTGCAACGTGAATTGCGGGCTCAGATTGCTGCAGTGGAACACTCCTTTGTGCCTGCTCAACACTCCTTTGTCAGGGGGGCGTCAAGTCCAGATTTTCAATGAGGGCAGGACAGAATAGTATTGGTCCTTGCCGCTCCTGACGTACCAGAGAAACCGAAATCAGCGCTGATAGATGATGGCTTAATGTTGACGCAGGGATCTCAAGCCGCTTTTGCAGTTCTCCTACAGGTAACCTCTGATGCCCGGCTTTAACCCGCTCTCTGTACACACTCACACGTGGTGGATGTGGGGGTATCAGCTGCGTTTGGAAGCTCCTTAAGTACCTTGATTTCATACTTCTGGAATGGTGGAGATACAGCGTATTTCTCTCAAAAGGCCAAGAACATAAACACACCGCTTTGTTAAAGGGCAGAGGTAGTGCGGATGCAGTGTGACCGGTCCGTCCGCCCACGAATCCTGCAAGCACGCCCAGTACCCACCTTTTACATATTGATCCGCAACAGATTGTATCGCCACCCAAATGTACATTCTGTTCATTTTGGATGATAAGTGGATTAATCTTAATGAGATAATTTGTGTATCCATATGAATAATAATGTTAATTTTATTTTCATGGCAGAAAAATCCGATAAGCTTGTACATTCAATATTTTTGGCTAATAAAACTGAATAAGTTAAATTGGGTTAAAAATTTACTATCGTAAAATTTATCAGGAGTAAGTTCTGATATTTATGTTGTTTACAATGGATAATATTGAATGTTTGTTTTTTGTATATGGGATTTTCATTATTTAAGATGGATTGTTAAACGCCAATTTGCAGATATAATAGGCTCACATTATGGGTGGTTTTTAAAATCTAAAAATTAGCCGAGATAGTTATGGAAGATAATTTGCATGGATTCCTAATCGATGAAGATATTTATTTTAATGTTAATCATAAAAGACTGATGTATTTCATTAGTGAGGATGAGGAACGTCCATTATCTTTCAGGCTTGTTTTTTTGAATGAAATGCAAACGCGATTATTATCATTTTTACTTAAGAATCGTAAAATAGAAATCATCAGCAAAAATAATATTATGAGAAACGTTTGGGATGAGTTTGGTCTATCATCATCCAATCAACGGCTCTGGCAAGAAATTAAAAAGCTAAAAAGCAAGCTGTTATCAATTGGTCTTCGTGATGATCTGATAATAAACGTGCGTGGTATCGGCTACTCTGTAGATAATCAAAGGGTCAAATCTTTAATTATCGAATGAGTTTCTCCTGTAATTTATAAAGCATATATAGATATATCCATGTCACATGGATGAACCCGCCATTCTAATGGATATTAGAATGGTTTAACAACACAAGGTATGTAGGAATATATATGAAAAAGTTAACAATCGTTGCATCTCTCGTCGCTTTATTTGGCTCTGTTGGTCTGGCTCAGGCTGCCTCTACTGGAACTATCACATTCAATGGTGAACTGACGGCAACCACCTGCGACGTTATTGTTGATGGTCAAGCGGCAGACGCAACAGTGACATTGCCAACTATCGGGACCAACCAACTGACAGCCGCTACCCAGACAGCAGGCCGTACAGGCTTCAACATGGCACTGAGCAATTGCGCAGGTACCTTGAGAACGGTTTCCGCCTTCTTCGAAGCGGGTTCTTCTGTTGATCTGGTTACCGGCCACCTGAAAAACATGGGCGGTACGGCGAGCAATGTGAGCCTGCAACTGCGTGACGGCTCAAGCTCTACTCAAGCTGTGATCCAGGCGGGTAACCAGAACCAGAGACTGAATACCATTTATGTTCCTTATGACCTGACCGCGGGTACTGCCAACCTGCCATATGCCGTTGAGTACTATGCAGACGGTGCAACCACTGCGGGTACCGTACTGAGTAACGTTGTTTATTCGATTCAGTACCAGTAATACGTTGGCGGGAGGGGAAACCCTCCCCCATTCAGCATGTCAGCAAGGAGCTTATCATGTCGTTTTTTCCCCGGAACATCTCTCATGCCTTCTGTCTGTTGGCCGTAGCCCTCTTTACGACTCACAGTCTGGCCAGCGTGGTGATCAGCGGCACTCGGGTGATCTATCCGTCTGATGCAAAAGAGGTGAGTGTCAAGCTCAACAATGTTGGCCCTTCCCCTGTGCTGATACAAAGCTGGATCGATACCGGCGATATCACGGCCAAACCCGCCGCTATTCAGGTACCTTTTGTGTTGACTCCGCCGATGAACCGTGTGGAACCCAGTAAAGGCCAGACCTTGCGTATTAGCTACACCGGTGGCGCGCTGCCGATGGACAAAGAATCGGTATTCTGGCTCAACGTGCTCGAGGTCCCAGCCAAAAAAGTGGCTAAGGCCGAGGATAATTTGTTGCAGATGGCGTTCCGCTCGCGCATCAAGCTGTTCTACCGGCCCGTCGGCTTGGCGGGTAACGCCAATGATGCCGTCAAAGCCGTCACCTGGAGTGCACAAGGAAATAGCCTTCAGGCCATTAATCCAACCCCTTTTCATGTTTCTTTTGCGAGCATTACGGTGAATGGCAAAACGGTGGAAGGCAAGATGGTTGCGCCGCGCGGAACACAGACATTTCCGTTGTCAGTAAAGGCGGGCAATAACGTGACCGGGGATTTTGTTAATGACTACGGTGCAGTTAATTCTTTCAATGCCATCATTAAATAATAATTTCGTTGCATAAATACTCTATTCGGCGTGACGGGATTGTCACTATTCAGAAGTGAGTTATGAAGGGATGCGTTATGTCAAAATATTTACAGTATGGATCCCATGGTAAATTAACCCCTCTCGCGATAGCTATTTTATCGACGTTTGTCGTGGGGGGGGCCAGTGCTGACAATACCATTAGTCCTCCAACCGAGATCGCAAGGAATCTGGAGTTTGATGCTTCATTCCTGAATGTTGACGATCAGAAATCAGTGGATCTCAGCCGCTTTGCCAATGGGTCTGCAGGGTTGCCTGGGGTCTATAAAACCGCTTTATACATTAATAATCAACTTGTCAGTAATACCAACATTGAATTCAAGGCACGGGCAGACAAATCCGTGTACCCCTGCCTGACCCGTGAGCTGATTAAAAATATACCGTTCAATTATGACAGATTGCCAGCGGACTTTTTAGGCCCGCAAGGTCAGGGCGAATTATGTATGGATCTGGTGCGTAAACTGCCGGAATCCAAAGTAAATTATGACAGTAATGAACAGCGTCTGGATATCATGATCCCGCAGGTTTACACGCTGAGTATGGCCCGGGGCACCGTGAACCCGGAACTGTGGGACAGTGGTGTACCGGCATTATTGTTAGGCTACAACGTCAATGGTTACACCAGTGAGTCGCATGGTAATACCTTTAATTCCATGTATGCCGGGGTGAATGCCGGGGTGAACGTCGGAGCCTGGTATCTGCGCCATAACGGCTCTTACACCCGGACGGACAACGGTGAGAGCCAGTACACCAGCCTCAATACTTATCTGCAGCGCGATATCCCGCAGCTCAAGGCCCGCGTGCTGATGGGGCAGTCGAACACCACCGGGCAACTGTTCGATACGCTGCCGTTTACTGGCATTCAACTGGCGACCGACGATCGGATGTTGCCGGAGTCCCTGCGTGGTTACGCGCCGGATATCCGTGGCATTGCCCGCACCAACGCTCGCGTCACCGTACGCCAGGGGGGGCAGGTGCTGTATGAAACCACCGTTACCCCCGGCGAGTTTCTGATCAACGATCTGTACCCGACCGGGTACGGTGGGGATCTGGTCGTCACCGTGCGGGAGTCTGACGGTACCGAGCAGACTTTCAGCGTGCCGTATGCCTCGGTCGCACAGCTACTACGCCCAGGTTCATCACGGTATTCGATCACTGCGGGTGAAGTACGCAGCGATAACCTGCGTGAAAAACCAGCGCTTTACCAGGCAACCTACCAGCTTGGATTGACCAACTCGGTTACGGGTTATGGTGGCATGCAAGCCAGCCAGGATTACTACGCGTTGCAACTGGGGGCTGCGGTGGGAACGCCGATAGGGGCCTTGGCCTTTGATGCCACACAGGCGCGCACCCATTTGGGTAACGCCACCAATGCGAGTGGCCGGCATCAGCCGGGTAACAGCCTGAGCGGGCAAAGCTATCAGGTGAGCTACAGCAAGCTGATCAGTGAAACCAACAGCAACCTGACGCTGGCAGCATACCGTTTCTCAACCAGTGGCTACATGGACTTCATGACTGCTATGCAGACTCGTGATGCGGTAGCGCAGGGGTTCTCGCCGGATTCTATCTGGCGGGCGAAAAACCGCCTGACGGTCACCGCCGCACAGGGATTGCCAGAAAACTGGGGCCAGCTGTATGTCAGTGGTTCGTTGCAGAACTATTGGAACAAAGACGGCACTGAGAAGCAGTACCAGGTGGGTTACAACAATCTATACAAGAGCCTGTCATATGGCCTGAGCATCAACCGTAGTTTCTCTAGTCTGGGTGGATCACAGACCAACTATCTGCTGAGTTTCAGCCTGCCGTTGGGGCGTAACGATGAAACCCACACGCCGCAGCTACGCATGGATCTATCGCATGATAGCAGTGGGCGTTATGGCGAGCAGGCTACGGTCTCCGGCACTGCAGGGAAGGATAACCAGTTTAGCTATGGCGTGACGGCGATGAATGCCAACCAGGGCATGGGTTCCAGTGGGTCTCTGAACGGTAGCTACCGCAGTCCGGTCACGGCGTTGAGTGGCACGGTCAGCGCCGGTAAAGGTTACCAGAGTGCATCGGCCGGGATGAACGGCACGGTGATCGCGCATGCGGGGGGAGTGACCTTTACGCCGTACAGCTCTGACACCTTTGCCTTGGTGGAAGCCAAAGGAGCCGAAGGGGCCAAGGTCTCCTCGTATCCAGGGGTGAGTATCGATTCACGCGGCTATGCGGTGGTGCCTTACCTGAACCCATATCAGATGAATGAGGTCAGTATCGATCCGGCAGGCTCGGCGGCCAATGTAGAACTGGACAATACCAGCCAGAAAGTGGCGCCGTATTCCGGGGCGGTGGTGAGGCTGAAATACAACACCAAGCGGGGCACGCCAATCCTGGTGAATGCGACCTATCAAGGGGAACCTGTGCCATTCGGGGCAGATATTTTTGACAGCACCGGTAACAACGTGGGGTCGGTGGGCCAGGGTGGGCAACTGTATGCACGGGTAGCAGAAGACAAGGGACAACTGCGGGTGAAATGGGGCGAAGGCGGTGAGATGCAGTGCACCGTCAACTATATCTTGCTGCCCATGGTCAAAGGGCAACAACAGAGCCAGATACAAAGATTTACCTCACCGTGCACTGCGGGTACACCACCCGGTATCCATAAGTCGAAATTGGCCAAGAACAACACAGAATCGGCCGTTGACAACGGTTAACCGCCGAAGCATTACAACCATTTTTTCTTTCTGGCTAAGGCCTGGTGGGCCCGGCCAGAAAGAGGGGGAATGACGTATGAAGTTATCGCTCAATAACGTGTTAGGTGTGCTGGGGGGAGTCTTGTTAACGACAGCCAGCCCTGCGAGCTGGGCCGCTGTGACCGTGACGCTAAACACCGGTGTTCAAACAGTAGTCGTTCCCTTGAGCCCGTCGCAGATTTCTGCCGGTGTAGACGTACCGGTGGGGACCGTGCTCTACCAGGCCAGCCTGATTATGAAAGATGGGTCTGTTACCGGAAAATGGCTTGCGTCGGACGTTGGCAAATACTTTTATTATGCAACCTCAGCATTTGTATCAAATACTCCACTGCCTCTCGCTAATCTGACAACGGGCCCTTATGCAAACGGGGTCTATCAAACCGGTATTCCCGGTATCGGCGTGGCAATTTTGAGTTCTGCGGGAACCCCCCTAACAACAACCAAGCGTTATGCCGAGGCGCAGAATCTTCTTGGTTCAGAATTAAATGGGCTATTCACCCATTCCGGTGCAAGCAACATACGAAATGTCGTGCTGATTAAAACCGGCCCGCTTACACCTGGAAATTACACTGCCAGCGGCGCCAATTTTCCTACCGTTACGCAGGGTACGGACGTTTCACCAACCAGCCACACTAATGCCGCCGAAATCAGTGGGCTGCCGATATATGATTGGATTTTCAGTTTTCAAGGGACTATCACGGTATCAGCGCAAACCTGCACGACGCCGGATGTGGCTGTGACATTGGGAACTTATGCAATCGCTGAGAATTTTAGAGCGTTAAATTCTACCACCCCTTGGATTGATGCTTCCATTACTCTGACAAACTGCCCCAAATTCTACGGTTTTTATAATTCCACTAATGCGCCATTGTTAATGAATTACAATACCGGAAAAGGCACTTCAACGACCCCACTCAATAACAGTATTGGTGTGCGATTAACCCCAGCAACGCCCGTAGTGGATGCCGCCAACGGGATTATGTCCATTGATTCAACGGTAGCCGGGGCCGCGTCAGGTGTAGGTATCCAGCTCGGTTGGGGAGAGAGCAACCAAACGCCGACTCTGTTTAACTTTGCAACAGAACAAACCATAATCCTACCTGTTATGGGGGGGGCTTCCACGATACGCGTGCCCCTGGCAGCCCGCTATATTCAAACCGCGACCACGCCTACGCCGGGTAAAGCGAATGGTAAAGTGACGTTCACTATCAGCTATTATTAACATTAAATGACGACACCGAGATAAAAATAACCTGAGTGTTGTCATGTTCTATAAAAAATGAATACTGTCCAGGAATTCGGCAGGCTGTCACTAAATGTTTACACTAACGGAACTTCAATATAAACCATAAGGATATAATGATATGTCAGTAAATATTAAAGTCATTACTGAAAATTACTATTTCTTCATTGGGATTAAAGAATATCTCCAAAGCGATGAAAGAGAAGTGAGTAATATAAATGTTCAGGAATTGAAAAGCACGCCAAGAACCACTTTACAAAGTAATGATGTATACATTTTTTATACATTAAACAATATTAATGATATTTTGCTGTTTATTTCAACAAACTCACTTCCTGGGCGAATGATTGTTATCCCCGTAAATAATAGGTCAAATTTCAATATTGCTTTTGAAAGGGATATTTTACTGGATCCTCGTGCGAGCATTGAAAAAATACTAGGTAAGATAGCTGAAGATTTTGAAAAGGAGAAAACCACGATAGACTCGCTGAAAAGAAAATTAACCCAAAGAGAAAAGGCCATACTCACTCATACGATTAATGGTATGAATGCCACTTCTATTAGCCAGTTTTTATGTATCTCGATAAAAACAGTGTATACACACAGGCGAAATGCATTTATTAAGCTTGGAGGAAGAAACATGTTCGAAATATGGCCAGTGAGAAAAGAGGTGCTCAGGATGGCGATTTATTGAATTTGTCCATCGTGAGCTCCATTTTCGGAGCTTTAGCTACGATATGGGCTATCGCCGTGTGGGCCGGTGGCGCTAAGCATCTTACTGATAACTGGCTTATTGGTTTTGCTTTTCCGCCGCCATTGCTGGCTGTTCCACCTCCAGCAATTCATAAATTGTTTTGCCCACCTTTTGGATCGCTTGCTCAATCTCGCGGGTCATGGGTTTGCTGTAGCTGAGCCGTAGGCAATTGCGGTATTTTCCGGCAGCAGAACTGATAAAACCGACGGCAATCTGTATGCCCTGTGGCAGCAAACAGCGGTTCAGGCGCAGGCTATCGAACCCATAAGGCAGCTCTACCCATAACATAAAGCTCCCTTGTGGCCTGCTCAGGCAGGTATTCGGCGGGAAATACTTCATGATCCAACCCGTCATAATGTCGCGATTACGCTGATACTGGCGGCGCATACGGCGTAGATGCTGGAGGTAATGCCCCTGTTTGATGAATTCAGCCATGGCCAACTGCGGTAAGGTGGGGACTCGCCCGGCGGAAATATACTTCATATGTAACGCTTTCTCTAAGTAACGCCCTGGAGAAATCCAGCCAACCCGCAAACCGGGCGAAACGGTTTTAGAAAAGGAGCTACATAGCAATACGCGGCCATCCTCATCAAAGGAGGCAATGGTCGGCGGGCGTGGGTATTGATAAGCGAGAGCGCCATACACATCGTCTTCAATAATGGCCACGTCATAGCGTTGAGCCAGCGTCAACAGTGCTTTCTTGCGCTCATTCGGCATGTTGTAACCCAACGGGTTATTGCAGGTTGGTGTCAGCTGGATAGCTTTAATCGGCCACTGATCCAGCGCCATTTCCAACGCCTCCAGGCTGATACCCACCACCGGATCGGTGGGGATTTCAATCACCTTCATCCCCATCCCCTTCAGCGTCTGCATCGCACCATGAAAGCTGGGGGAATCCACCGCCACAATGTCACCAGGCTGGCAAACGGCCCCTAAGGCAATCGCCAGTGCGCCATGGCAGCCAGAGGTAATGATGATATTGTCTGCCGATTGATGGTTGCCACTGTCCAGCATCAGGCGGGCAATCTGCTCACGCAGCACCGTGGTGCCGTAAATACTGTCGTAATCCAGCACTTCCTCGCTTTGATGCAGGCTGATACGGGCCAGCAAACGGCTGAGTATTTTCAGGCCTGGGCCAGACAGGTCCGGCGTGCCGACGCCCAGATGTAGCACATTGTCTTGAGCGCTAGCCTGCAAAAATTCCAGCGTATTTTCCCACTGAGATATCTCGACCGGTCTTTGTGCATGGCTGCATAGCGCGGGTAACGCTGGCAGATTTGAGCTGCAACTCACGAAGTATCCCGATTTTGGCCGTGCCTCGATCAGCAGGCACTCTTCGAGCTGCCGATAGGCCTGCTGTACGGTGCTGATACTGACCCCGTGCTCGTCACTCAACACCCGAACGGAAGGCAGCCGCTCTCCGGGCACATACAGCCCTTCTTTGATGCGTTGGCTAAGGATATTGGCCAATTGTTGGTAGCGAGTCATGGATATCACCTGATAAAGAGAGAGGACCGGTACAGATGGCGCTGATTTTTACCATTCAGACTGTTTAGCACATATCTGTATGGAAATAATAGCCAGCTTTTGCATCTGTAATGTTTTTCAGCCAAGTATCATGCTAAAGGCTCATCGACTGACGGGGAGCTGATTATGAGTAATATTATTGAAAATCAAATTGATGGCGGCTGTTTGTCAGCTGAGGGAACAAAAAACAAACGCCGCACTATTTTTGTCCGTTTAGGGTTAAAAGCATACAGATGGGCAAATCGATGGAATGAGCGGCGCAAAGCTGCCAATACGCTGGCAAGGCTGAATAGCGATCAGCTAAAGGATATCGGCATGAACCGGGATGATATCAAGCGAGACTACAGCCGCCCGTTCTGGCGCTGAGCAGGGTTAAGGAGAGAGGGGGGCCATAGAAATCTCATTTCAACAGCATGCTGCGCCCATAACTGGCACTCACAAAAAAGAGGTGGCAAAGACTACCGCCACCAAAAGTCAAAGTCATAGGAACAGGGAAAGCTTGATGCCAACGTGGCAATGGCTGAGTTTGTAGGGGGCGCAGCATGCAGCGCCCCTTGCGCCATCGCAGTCTCGTTAAGGGTACAGCTTATATTTCTCGCGCAGTTGCAAATAGCTATCTACCCCAGGCTGCCACTGGGCCTCGATGAACTGGACCGTTTCATCAACCGACAGTTTTCTTTCGCTTGCGTCATTCAGCAAAGTAACCAGTTTGCTGGTGCCGGTGAGCTTGGCCAGCCACTGAGGGCGTATCAAGAAAAACTCCTCCTGATAATCCAGGTACTGCGCTTCTTTTGCCGCAGGGATCACCATCTCATAGCCCGCAGTGTTGAATTTGAACCACCAGTCGACCAGGTAACGTATCGTTGGCTTAACCTGGCTGATGTCAGTAGCTGTCAAAATCTCCCCGCACACTTCCTTGCCAGCCTGTGGCCAGCCGGTTTTCTGCTGGCTGATATCCACCTGATAGCAGGTATTGACGTAAAACTGGCGAGTAGGAAAACCCAGTTGTTCAAACGGATGGTCTGAACCTCTGCCCATGTTGACGCTGGTGGCTTCAAACAGCCCCAAAGAAGGGTAAAGCTGGATAGCCAAATCGCTGCGCAGGTTCGGCGATGGCCGTACTGGTAGTGAATAAGGGGTGTCATGCTGGTAGTTAGCCATGCTGATAACCATCAAATCTTCAGCGGGAAACTGGTGGTCTTTGTTGCCAAAGCCCTGCCAGTTGGTATCGTTGAAATTCGTCAGCCAACCTTCGCCGGTGATCATGCGGGCAAACTCCCCTGAGGTGAGCCCGTGCACCATCGGTATCGGATGCATACCAATCCCCGAGATGTTTGCCTCCTCCAGAATAGGGCCATACACATGGCTGCCGAGCGGGTTGGGCCGGTCGAACACCATCATTTTCTTATGGTATTTTTGCAGGCTTTCCAGCATGTGGTGCAGGGAAATGGTGTAGGTAAAGAAGCGAACGCCCACATCCTGCAGATCGTAAATTACGATATCGACATTGGCTAACTGTGCCTCGGTGGGATGGACGCGAGACCGCCCATCCTCATCCCGGCCATACAAAGACACGATAGGCAGGCCGCTGTGCTTATCGATATGGTTATCGTCGCCCAGCCCGGCATCGGCATTACCACGGATACCGTGTTCTACCGAGAACAGAGTGGTCACGGTAAACTGATATTTCTCCTGCTCGGTGAGCAATTTATCGATGGTGTGCCGGCCCTGTTTATTGATTGAGCTTTGGTTCACCATCAGGCCGACGCGCTTATTTTTAAGCAGTGGCCCATAGATTTGTTCCTGATCGACGCCGAGCACTATGCCTGGTACAGCGCTGGCATAGCCAGCGCTGATAGCCAACGACGAGCACAGGAATAATACCGTCAGTAGCAGGTGTCTCATTCCTTGTTTCCCTCCATTAATAGGGTCAAATACCCGTCAGAAGTTATGCCGCAGTTCCAGCGCCCAGAACCAGAAGTTGTTGCTGGTTTTATCACCGTTCATCCAGGTTTGTTCCGGGCGGTAGTAACTGTCGACAAACAGCGACGTTTGTTTGTTAAACGGATAGATTGCCTGGAAACCGTAGCGGCTACGGTCTTTCTCTTTATAAACCGTTTCCTGGTTTCTGGAGTCGCGGAAGCTTTGCGTCCCTTTGGTCAGCGCCAGGCGGGTATAAGGCATTAACATCACGCCACTATCGAACTTGTAACGGTAAATCGCCCACAAGAAATGCTCCTTGTTATACAGCGTATTGACCAGTTGCTCGTCGATATACAGATAGTTCAGCCAGAGGGAGTTTTTCTGGTTAAACGTCAGGTTCGCCCCCGCGAAGTGCTCGTTGATCTGGCTCCAGTCGC
This sequence comes from Serratia sp. K1WW1, assembly GCF_055790865.1. Taxonomy (NCBI): domain Bacteria; kingdom Pseudomonadati; phylum Pseudomonadota; class Gammaproteobacteria; order Enterobacterales; family Yersiniaceae; genus Serratia; species Serratia sp. K1WW1. The sequence continues at coordinate 4,410,544 of NZ_CM147697.1, read as the reverse complement.
GCTTGTAAACCCCATAATCCCCTTTGGCTCGCGCATAATCCAGTTTACGGTCAATCAGGCGGAAAGAGAGGCTGGCGTTAAAGCTCAGGCTATCAGAGTACTTGTAATAGGCTTGCGGACGGATCCAGATCTCGTGCCGCTCCTCGCCCTTACGGATATCCCCTTTGTATTCCGGTGCTGCCAGCGCTGGGTTGCTGATAGAAGGAAAATGCCAGTTGTCGTTACGATAACCGAGGCGCAATTTTGTATTGCCAGTTTTCCCTGCCAGAGTGAATGGAAACGTTCTGGTGACGCCCGCTTGCCAACGTGTGCGGTCATATTCTGGCGTATTGTCCAGATAGGTTTTCAAAAACTGAACGTCATACAGCCATAATGAATCATTCTGGTAAATAAAGGCACCGACATAAGGCGAGGTTGCTACGCTGCCACGGATATATTTCCAGCGATCGTCACTGTCTATCTCCTGCTCGGTACCAATATAGGTATCGAAGCGCCAGGTTTGTTGGTGAACTTTATCCTGTGCTGCTTTCTTTTCTTTTTCTATTTGCTGAATGCGTTTATTGAGTTTGATGATCTCCTGATCATAATCTGTCTCAGACTCATCAGCCAATACCGGTTGTGCCATAAGAATAGCACTGAAAATCACTAGCCCTGTTAAGATCTTCATGTTTTACCTTCAGAAGTTTTTATAATGCTGTTAATCCGTAACCGCGTGGGTAGAGCACGTTATTATTATCTGGAGTTTTAATATCAACCGGCAATTTACCGTGAGGCGTTGCAAGGCTATCCCCTGTTGGCCCTTTGAACAGCGTTCTTAAACCACTGCGAATGTTGGTTTCCAGGCTGTTGCGGACGTTATTGGTCACATCAAAACCGGTAATGCCATAAATCGCAATGTTAGCCTTTACGCCTGATAAATAAGCGATGTCATAGGGATTACGCGTAGCAATAACCACCAGAGGGATATTTTGCTTATTGGCGACGTCGATGATGCGTTGGGCATTGACTGGGTTGAGCTTCAGGTTGTAGGTGGCCAGGATAACCAACTGCTGACCTTGCAGTTGCTGCTCAATTTCTTCCGTTGTTAATGTGTCCTGATCCAGCTTAACCACCTGATCTTTGACGTTTAAGCTCACTTTCAACTCATCGGCAATCTGAGCTAAATGCTTGTTGATTAACTCATTGCGTGGGCCTTCGTCCGAAAAGACCATGATGTCGTTTTGTGCTTTAAGCGTATAAGGCAGGACCCGATCGTTTTTGATCAGCGTAATGGCCTGCTCCGAAATAGCGTTTTCCAGATCCTTATGCGCCTTGGAGGCGACAATGGTTTCAGCCGTGGCAGCATCATGAGGAGCAGGGGAGATGCGTTTGCTGAGCTTGGTATAAATCACCCGTTGTGCGGAATCTTCAATGCGTTGCTTCAGCACCGGATCTTTTTCCGCTTCTGCCTGCAAATAAGCATACAGTTCGCCGAGTTGTTCAATACTGGCGCTGTCTTTAATCCCTATTGGCATCAAGACAATATCATTACCGGCTAAAATAGCCTGCTTGATGGACCAATGACGGTCAAAATTGCCGGTAATGGCCCCCATGTCCATGGCATCCGTCAGGATCAGGCCGTCAAACTTGAGTTGATTACGCAGGGTATCGGTCAAGATTGCTTTGGATAAGGTGGCCGGAGTACCGATTTTCTCTCCCTTGATGTTGGTCAGGATGGTGCTATCAAGCGCTGGCACCACCACATGAGCGGTCATGATGGCATCGGTATCGGGCATCACGTCGACAAAGGGTTTCAGTTCGGTCTGTTGCCATGAAGCCTTATCCGTGTTGACGCTGGGGAGTGCAAAATGGGTATCCGAGGCGACGTTGCCGTGCCCTGGGAAGTGCTTCAGAGAGGTGAGCACCGGATATTGATGAATACCCTCAATATAACTACGGGCTAATTGCCCAACCAGAATGGGGTCGTCCGAATAGGATCGGACGCCGATGACTGGGTTATTCTGATTGTTATTAACATCGACCACCGGCCCAAAGTTAAAGTTAAACCCTAGGCTGGTTAACTCATAACCATGGATATTCCCGGCTTGTTTGGCTAAATCGGCCACACCGGTAGCACCCAGGGCCATATTACCCGGCATCTCGGTGCCCACACGTAGACGGGTAACATATCCGCCTTCCTGATCGGTACTGATAAACAGCGGTAAATTAGTCCGCGCGTGCTGGAAGTTATTAATCAACTCAACCGTTTGTGGGGTGTTAATCAGGTTTTCACGGAACAGGATCACTGAGCCCAAATGATAGTCAGTCATCATTTTACTGACTTGGCTATTCATCTCAATAAAAGGCGTTTTACTTTCGCTACTGTTTTCATCCCAGGAACGAATATCAACCATCAACATTTGTCCGAGTTTTTCTGCCAAACTCATGTTGGCAATGATCTTTTCTGCCGCATTTTTGGGGGAAAGCCACATCTCTTTTAGTTGGGCTTCTGGGATCGCAGCAGCGTAGCTTCCTGCACTAAATAAAAAGATGGCCGGTATTATTTTTTTCATAGGGTGACTCCGAGGTATCAATTGCCGGCGATTGTACATTCCAAACCAGCTAATAAAGTGATAATTATCACAGTTGATCGATTCGTGTTTGTGATGTGGAAAGGAATAATGCCGGTTTTTTATACCAGCATTTTATCGTGCAGCTTGATTGGTAAAGGGGGCGAGCAAAGAATAACCCGTTAATGGCAAGAATATCTTGAGGTAATTATTTTAATTCTTTCATAAAAAGTTAAGATAATTCTCATGGTTGTTTTAATGATATTCAGTTTTTTCTGGTGTCAGTCGTCCAGGTTGTTAATTGTCATGCTCGCATTCAGCACCAGAGGTTTGGCGCTCTCTTTGCGCTGTTGCATTAACGCCAGAAAAATCAAATCCGTCAGGGTATTCTGTGCAGTTCTGGATGAAATCGAAGAGCTACGCCACTCGTTTTCATCAGAGACACTTTCCAAGACATAATCGGCTATTTTGGCTAAAGGATTATCTTTGCTGCCGGTTATGGCGACCACCGTCGCTCCCTGTGCTTTTGCCATGGAGGCGGCGATATGCATATCTTTCCTGCGGCCACTGAAAGAGATAACTATCTGGACGTCTTTGGGAGTCAGCGCCTGCGCGGTGGCGATCTGGACGTGGAGATCGGCTTCTACCAGGCTCAGGATACCGATCTTCTGTAATTTATAGCTCAGATCTTTGGCTGTGAGGCCAGAGCCCCAAATGCCTACGATCTGCACGCGTTGAGCGTTATCGATGGTATCAACCACCTGTTGGAAAATGGAGAAATTGATCCTTTTGGTCGTCTCTACGATGGCGGTATTTTTCTCATGGGCCAGTTTTTGTGCCACCACCATCAATGAATCTTCCGATGAAATAGCGTTATGCAAGGCCTTATGCGGAGAGGACTTGAACAGGTTGTTTCTGCCCAGCTCCTCACTGATGGCAATTTTCAGTGCGGGGAAGCCTTTCATGCCGATTTTCTGGCTAAACTTGACGATGGCAGACTGGCTGACCCCAGCATCTTCAGCAAACTGGGATGACGACATGCTCAGGACGGCTTCCGGGTTATCAAGGATATATTTAGCGATTTTTTGCTGGTTTTCGGCCAGGCTTGGCAACAACCAGGTGATTTCGTTCAGGACTGACATCAACAATATCTCCACTGTGTGTAATAGATTATTCCAGTTAGGGGGCTTTTCATTCCTTTGACTTATTTATTTGAAATTGTTGAAAATTAAAATTTAAATGGCGTTTTTTTTTGCGCTTTATTCCTGCTTTACCTCGCGCCTAGAATCGACTTACCGTGACGATTATCACATTTGCTGAATAAATAATTCCTTAACATTGTCGAAAATCTTAACCCATTGGAAGCCCCTATGAAGATAAATTTAAGCCAGATGGTGACGGAAAGCCGTAACCCGGCCAGTTCGCAAATTGATACGTTGCCCACTCTGGATATGCTCGCAGTGATCAACAGCGAAGACCAAAAAGTGCCGCTGGCGGTAGCTGCCACCTTGCCAGCAATCGCCAAGGTAGTCGATCTGGTGGTAGAGGCTTTTGCCTGCGGTGGCCGATTGATTTATTGCGGTGCGGGTACTTCTGGTCGGTTGGGGATCCTGGATGCCAGTGAGTGCCCACCAACATACGGTACACCGCGTGAGCAGGTGGTTGGGCTGATCGCAGGGGGTCATACCGCGATTTTACAGGCGGTAGAAAATGCCGAAGATAATCCGCAAATGGGCGAACAGGACCTGCGTAATCTCGGTTTCAACGCGCGTGATGTGCTGATTGGCATAGCGGCGAGTGGCCGCACCCCTTATGTGTTGGGGGCTATGGCATATGCTCGTAGCGTTGGGGCGACTGCCGTGGCCATCTCATGCAATCCAAATAGCGCAATGAGCCAGGCAGCCGATATCGCTATTGAACCGGTAGTAGGCCCAGAAGTGGTGACGGGGTCGTCGCGCATGAAAGCGGGAACGGCGCAGAAGTTAATTCTGAATATGATCACCACCGGCGCGATGATCCGCAGCGGCAAGGTTTACAGCAACCTGATGGTCGACGTGGAGGCCACCAACGCCAAGCTGGTACAGCGCCAGGTTAATATCGTGGTCGAAGCTACGGAGTGCAGCCCTGAAGAGGCGGAAGAGGCACTTAATCAATGTCAGCGCCACTGCAAAACTGCGATTGTGATGATCCTCGGAGGCTTGTCTGCACCTGAGGCCAGCGCGGTTTTGAGTAACAACAAAGGATTTATCCGTCAAGCACTGCAAGGGATACAGGCATAACCATGGCGAAAATAACCGTTCCTATGATAGAGCAAATTTTACTCCTGGTGGGTGGCAGTAAAAATATCATTATCTGCGGTAACTGCATGACCAGGCTGCGTCTGACGTTAAAAGATCGTCAGCAAATACGGCTCGATGAGTTGAAGAAGATCCCTGGCGTGATGGGGGTAGTTAACGGCGACGATCAACTGCAGGTTATCCTCGGCCCTGGCAAAGCGCAAACTGCCAGCGAGATGATGAATGCGTTGTTAACGGCGCAACCGCAGCAGGAACGGGGGAATGCCGAGCAAGCTGACTTGCAGGCCTTGGCAAGTGAAAACAAGCAGCAGATGAAAGCCAAGCAAAATAGCGCGGTGCATAATTTCCTGACTAAATTTGCCACGATTTTTACGCCGTTGATCCCAGGTTTTATTGCCGCAGGGCTGTTGTTGGGGATTGCTACCCTGATGCAGCAAACGCTGATCGTGGAGGGCGTGGCACCGGCCGCATGGCTCAAAGGGCTGATCGCTTACATGAAAGTGTTCAGCATCGGTTTGTTTACCTTCCTCAGTATCCTGATTGGCTTTAATACTCAGAAGGCCTTTGGTGGCACCGGGGTTAACGGTGCGATCATCGCTTCGCTGTTTGTTTTACGCTATGTACCTGAAGGGACAACTGGCTACTACGCAGGGATGAGCGACTTTTTTGGGCTGGCGATCGACCCACGCGGTAACATTATTGGGGTGCTACTGGCCTGTATCTTGGGCGCATGGATCGAAAGGCAGGTGCGCCGGGTGATCCCCGATAATCTGGATATGATCCTGACTTCGTCAATCACCCTGCTGATCACTGGCGCCATTACCTTTGTGGTGATTATGCCGGTTGGCGGTGAGTTGTTTAAGGGCATGTCATGGCTGTTTATGCACCTGAACGGCAACCCGTTCGGCACCGCCATTCTGGCCGGGTTGTTCCTGATCGCCGTCGTGTTTGGCATTCATCAGGGCTTTGTACCGGTTTACTTTGCCTTGATGGATGCACAGGGCTTTAACTCGCTGTTCCCTATTCTGGCGATGGCCGGTGCAGGACAGGTGGGGGCGTCGCTGGCGCTGTTTGCCCGCTCTCCTAAAGGCTCTCTGCTGCGTACCCAGATTAAAGGCGCCATTTTCCCCGGCCTGCTGGGGATTGGTGAGCCGCTGATTTACGGCGTTACCTTACCACGCCTGAAGCCATTTGTTACCGCCTGCCTGGGTGGCGCGGTCGGTGGTTTCTTTATCGGTCTGGTTGCCTGGATGGGGTTGCCGGTGGGGCTGAATACGGTATTTGGCCCTTCGGGTCTGGTGTCGATCCCATTAATGACCTCAGCCAAGGGGATTTTTGCCGGCATGTTGGTTTATGTCGCCGGTATATTGATCTCCTATATTGCCGGATTTATTCTGACCTGGCTGTTTGGCAGTAAAGATGTTGATTTAAGCTGATTTGATACTCTGATCTTGCCATGAATGGCCCTGCTTGCAGGGCTGTTTTTTATCCCCATTTACCCACATCTGTACCAGCCAAAATTTCTGCCACGCTTGATGTTATGGTTCACTGGGATATACTTATTACAGTGAAAGATAAAGGTATCTTATGAATGATTTATATCATTGAAAATCGCGTGCTTTTCAATATGGATGAAAATGCATTTACGCTTCTGGAGGATGGCGATGAGAAAATAATCATTTCTAATCCGGCTCGACGTGTTCTGGCCTTACTTATCGAACAGCATGGTTCCATAGTATTACGCGAGACCCTGTTCCAGAAGGTTTGGGATGATTATGGTTTGATTTCAAGCAATAACAATCTCAATCAATGTATCAGTAAATTGCGGAAAATTATTTCCAGCTTAGGTATCGAATCAGAGTTTATCGTTACTATTCCTAAAATCGGTTTTCTGATCAAGAAAGAAACCAAAGTGCAAGTTTATCTTGAATCTGAAAAGCAGGAAATACCTGATACAAAGCCTTTAATTCATGATGATAACTCAGATGAAACCATTTTGGTTAAAGAGAAACCAACTGCAGTTGTTGATATAAAGAAAAATAAGAATATCAGAAAATCTGTCATAGTTTTTCTTTTGGTTGCTCTAATTTTTTGCTTTATATCAGTTTTAGTGATTTTACGTTACGATAAAAAACCTAGGCAACTCGAACATTTTGTTGAAAATATTGGTGAGTGTAAATTATACTCTGTTACCCCCATTACTCAAAATGAAAAAGAAAAATTCATAGCTCGAGCCAAATGTTTCATCGCAGATAAAAACATGGTTTGCAAAAATAATGACGTCATCATATTTCATACTGAATCAACGGTATCCCCTATTAATACCGGTTCCTTCCGTGAGTTTATGGCAAGATGTGAGGTGGGTAAAGACAACCGCATAGAATCATGCCAGAGTTTTTATAGAAATGATAGGAAATGCAATGAGTAATATAAAAACAAAAACCATTATCATCTCTACTGCATTGGTGGCAGCCGTTCTTGCCTTATATGCTATTTATACCGTATACCGTTACCAAAGTAATCGCGTAGAAGAACCGGTTTATAACTACGGTTGCCGTGGTAATATTAGTGTCGAAAGCCTATACAATGACAAGCTTGTTACTATGAATGCCAATGTTTACTTCTCATTCTTGAATTCGCATAACATTATTTACGCAATAAGTGGCACCGCGACGATGTATAATGAAAAAAATGAAGTCATAAAAAAGCAAACTATCTTAAGAAATGTTTACTACAGTTATCGAGTAGAGAGTGTTAAACAGCATACTTATACGTTGAATAGTGAGCGTATTGATGTCAATGCAATAGATAATATTGATAACAATCTCGCAAGCCTTGTCATGTTTGACAGCATGTTCAAACTTGGTTACAACGATACATTAGTGATTAAGCAGAAAACTGAGAATACTATTTTAATTTCGAATAACCAGTCACCTTTTATGATGTGTGTGTATGATTAAATCCCTTAGAAAACCAGCAGAGATCGTTGCCTATCGATAATAAAAGTACAGATTAAAACCACATGCCAATGCATAGCGTTTGAGCGTTTTAAAGCTGGCGTGAGTCGGTTTCTTTTCCAAGCGACTAATTGCTGGCGGTGTGACTCCCAACCTTTTTGCTACCTCTGCCTGGCTTAATCCTGCTTCTTCGCGCATTTTTTGTAGAATGCGATCTAAATCTACATCTTCTTTTATTTCTTGAGCATCGTAGTGAACTCGTGGATCTTCCAGCGCTTTTACTCGCGATCTGGCATTTTTTCTAAACTCCATTGAAGATCTTCCTCATTCAACCCAATTAAATTGGGCTGATTTCATTTCGGATATCAATTAGGCGATTCTTTAATCGTGATCGTGCTGATATTTTTAACTTCAGCAAGCCGCATTAGTAAGTTAAGAAGTTGCAGCGAGGTAAGACCTAATTTCTTCATGGCGTTTACTTTATGTGCACTGACTGTTTTTGCATTTATTCCTGCCATTTTGCTAATGGTATTAGGTGATAATTTACGTGCCAAATTATATAATACGAACCATTCTCGTTTTGAGAGAATTGTATTAACTTCACTGCCCCCTATTTTTCTAATGATTTCAGGGCTGGCATTTGCGTTTGTAATATTGATAGGCTCAGTGATAGTCTGATGAATGAAGGGCAGGCTTTCATTTTTTGATAGCAAATAAAATATTTGAAGTGAATGAAGTAATTTTATAATTTCGATGTTATTATTTTCAGTTAACATAATGATATTTCTGTTAATCAGCATGCTTTTTAAGGACAGGAAATAATTAATTAAATCATAGACGGGCATGGTACGCAGTTGGCTTGATTCGTCTAATCGTCCGCAATCCCTTTTATAAAATCCCATACCGGAATGGCGAACATCTAAAAAAGATGAACATGATTTTCTGCTTTTTTTTAGCAAGTAATTAAGGCCCGTCTCCGTAGGGAAGTCACTAAAAAAAACGATAATGTGTGCTCCATGAGTCATTGAATTAGGATAATTTAATGTTTGATTTTCCATCATGCTATCTCCATAAGTTAATAATAGTTTACTTTTACGACTACTGAGGTATCAAACTGGCCCAGGGCAATGTCTCTTCCTGGAATTGCACTTATTGTCGCTGTAAAATCTTTCGTGACTTGATTGACATTATTTAACTCTGCAAAATCATCGTAGCGATTAAATTTGATCGCCTGTTGTAGATCGTTGTACAGGGTTAATTTAGTCCCATTCTGTAAGTCTATTGCATCATCACCAATCAATGGACTTGGGGTGGAGAATTCAGCCTGTAGCGAGAAATTATCGTGACAACCTTGCTTTATTGCTTGAATAGCGAAAGGCATGCTTACGCCAGAGGTTCCCGTTAGCAAATTCTTCTGGATAGCTGAGAAGTTGACTATCTGCGATTCAGGATAGACTTTTAAATCTGAGCCACAAGCCAGAAAACGTACTCCTTGCAGCCCTGATAACGTATATTTTACGTTTTTTGCGTTGGCGGAATTATTCAGGCCACGGCTGCCATCTAATTGGAATACAACAAATTGATCGTTTCCTTTATAGGTTCCATTGCTTGGCGCGTTACCTGCCAATTTGATATAGAGCCTGAACGTAATAGGGATAGTGACATTCTGGCCTTTCTTGATAGGCGCACTACCGGTGCTTAAACTTTGCGCATTCTCCTCAAGATCCTGGCCGTTATAACTCACACCTAGCTTTAGACCTTCGCCCAATGACTGAGATTTTGGGTTGAAATAAAAATGTACCACGTCAGTGATTGTGCCAAGAACATTATCGCAATAGGCAGTCATATTGATTTCATTGGACTCCCATATTTTTGTTCCGATAGGTACATTAGAAGGGATCGCCAGTTTACCGACTGGAATTGCTGGCATATTCACTAGTCCGGTTCCTTTTTCAACGCAGTCTAAAGCCTTAGCCGTCTGGCTCACAAATAATAAACTGAGCAATAGCGTTACGAGGTGTAGCGAACACCATTTTCTTTGAAAATGCATTTTTTATCCTGATTTAAAATCGAATATAGGGTTTTTTATTATTTATAGCTAAGCCTAAAGGTGGCTTGGGTATAGAAATCACCTAGCTGAATGCGATCTTGCTGATCATAACTTTCCAACATGACAAACAATTTCAGTACATCGTTGTTGTCTTGCAGTGGGAATAATTGGCTTTCCTCGCCCAATATCACTCGTTCTCCCTGTTCGTTTTCAATAGCCAAGCCAACGCCATGATTCATATTCTTCCCAGCTAATAAGTCCTGGCGTGACGAAGAGGCGGTTTCACCGTAAAAAGTTATTGAAGCCAGATAGCCATTGTTGGCACTTTCTTCGTTCATTTTTACCTTATCGAAGGCGGAGTGTTTTTCCATGGCACAGTTGACGACATGTATTTTCAAAGGCATGGGTGAGGAATGAGCACCTACTCGATTAAACGTCGCGTTGCTAATAACCCCTAAAGGGATAACCTGTTCATCGCTCGCCATTTCAATGTGACAAGGTGACGCGATCACCGCACCGGAAAATGACAGTTTCCCGCGCATTCCTTCCGCTGATTGATGCACTGGGCTAGCCGCCGCGGTCCCAACGAAAACGCATAATAGTAATGCCAGTACACTATATGTGCGGTTGAGCTTCATGCTATCCTCCGCCTTATTGGTTCTTATTATCGATTTTTTCACATTGGCTATTTCGGCACTGATACTCGTTGATCTGCAGGCCGCCATAGTCATCCATATACCCAATACTATAGCGTTCACCACTATAGCCACCGGTAGCCACTGTTTCCGTAGAGAATGGAGCGAGCATGACGCTGTCAAAACCAGGGAAATTGCCGCGATTATCCTGGCTTAAATAGCCAATTGTGATGTAGAAGGGGGTTGGGTTAGCCATTTTTAGCGTGCCATTTTGCGCCGTCACACCGATCTTTTCCTGCCAGATATCCCCTTGTTTTGGCGTAATTGCCGCAGGCCGAAAGAACACTTTTATCCGGCTTTGGATCGCCACCTGCATCACGTTGTTCAGCTCGCTTTTCGGCGGCACTTCTCTGACATTGAAATAAAAAATCGACTCACGATCCTTAGGTAGTGCTTTCGCATCTGCCAGTTGCAGGAGCCTGACCAGGCTTTTTTGGCCTGAGTCAATACGTTGCATTGGCGGCAGAGCGACTAGCGGACTGGGGATCTTTTCACCGGCGGCATTCTCGAGCCACACTTGTGCCAGATAGGGCAAACTTTTGCTTTGATTTTCAAGCATGACGCTGACAGATTGATCGTTACTCCCGAATATCACGCGAGTTCTATCCAGATTAATCGCGGCAAAGCTGGTATTGCAGGCTACAAAAGTTATAGCCAATACGGTTAAGCGTAAATATTTGTTCATCTCTTCATTTTCTCCCTATAAAGTGGCGCAGTCGTGAAACATAAGGCTATTGACAGGGCAATAGAACCTGACCGGAATAAATAGAACTATCATCGGGTGCGTGGATGCGGCATTGTTTATTTTCACCCCATCGTACAGTCAGTTTCTTCTCTGCAGAAATACCCGCAAGATAGACCAGGCCATTTTCACCAACCAAGCCGGACTCGGCCCCAGTACTGTTATCCGTTACCACAGAGCCCAACGGAGGAAAACTGCCATTCTGTAACCGGATCACCGCCATCAGTTGCTGGCCTTTTACGGCGCGAATTTTTCGGTAGCCAATAGCACCTTCGGTTAGAGTCTTACTGACCACAGAACTATAAACTTCGACATCCGCAGGTAGATTATTGACATCAATCCAAACGTCCGATGTTTGATAACTTGATACACCATTAGCCACGGCAATGCCGTAGCCGTTGGTGACACCAGACCCGTTATTGATGGGGATCCCTTTTACCTGCGCAGCCAGCATGATCCTTGGTTCATCGCCTGCGCTGTTTTGGTGTAGTGCTGCCCCGTAAGGCGTCGCCGTAAATGAGCCGTACCAGTTGCCACTGAGTGAACGATAATCGTTATTTTTGAGGCTACCATTCAACCCAAATTGCCCATGCGGCGTATTGTGTTGATAATTACCACGAAATACGCCATTACCTTTCTGAATATCAGGGCTGCTGCCCCCCGCACTGATCCGCCAAGTGTTATTAATGTCCTGGCTATTGTAATAAGAAACGGCCTGACTAAAGCCTCCGCTAGAGCTTTTCTGTGCGTCATAACTGATTTGTTGCCCGGCAGAGATCGGCAAGCTGAATGACAGGAATACCTGATTCTCATCCTCATAGCGATATTTCAACTTGCTGGCGGTCAGCGTGGTAGATATCCCTCGGAATTGGCCGATGTCGAATATTTTGCTCGCCGACATGCTGTAATTATTGGTCGACGAATCATTCCAATAAATTTTGTGCGTGGCCGACAAATAGAGTGTGACATCTGGCCACGGCACGTATTGGTTCGCGGTTATCGTATACGTTTGTTTGTCATCCCTTGAATAGGTATTGCCACTGACTTTATCAAGGAACTGATTCAACGACATAAACGTCTTTTCTGAAAAGCGATATCCGGCGAACGTGATCTGGCTGCCGGTGGCTTCAAAACGCTTGGCATAATTGGCCCGAACGCTGTATCCCGTCTGTTTGTGCTGGTTCGCCAGGTTTGCAGCCGAACGGGTAACGTCGAAAGAGACAGCCCCAAAGCTTTGCAGGTTTTGGCCTATGCCCAACGCCTGTGCCTGATAGTCACCGTTGGTGGCAATGACTCCGCCGTACAGCGACAGATTATTCAGTATCCCCCAGGAAAGCTCACCGCTGTAGAACGCCGGATCGATTGCGTGATTGTTTCGTCCCTCTGTCGGTTTACCCAGTGCGGTTTTAAAGCGAACGCTTCCTTTTCTGGTCAGGAAAGGAATGGTTGCCGTGCTGACCTGATAGGAGGTCACGCTACCGTTTTCCTCTTCAATACGTACATCGAGTGCGCCTTGTACCGCTTCACTCAGATCCTGAATAATAAACGGCCCTGGGGGCACGTTGGCCTGATAAATAATCCGGCTATTTTGACTGATAATCACCCTGGCATTGGTTTTTGCTATGCCAGTGACCTGCGGTGCGTAACCACGTAGGGACGGCGGTAACATACGTTGATCGCTATTCAGTGACACCCCTGCAAAGCGGAATGAATCGAATATGTCCGAATTAAGGTAGGTTTGCCCACCGCTCAATTTTGCGCCTAACGCCGGTATTGCTCGATACAGGTAGACCTGCGCCCAGGTAAATTGGTCATTCCTTGGCCCATTTGAAGAATGACTATTGGTATACTGGTAATCACCACGTAGACGCCACGGGCCCATATTGGTACCGGTAGTTCCGTAGCTACTGAAATTGGTTGAGCGCGCGCCCTCGTTGGGGACGAATTTGCTGCCTAGCAGGTTGTAATCCAGCAAGAAACCAGGGACTCCCTCATCCCACTGCGAGGGAGGAACCCAGTTCTCATCGCGATAATTGAGCCAGGCCTGAGGTATCGTAATCGTTAGGGTCTGTTTCTCTTGATCATAGCGGGCTGTAACTTCAGGATCCTGGTCCAGCGAGAGGCATTGATGGCCGTGCCAGGTGGTCAACGAAGAACGGAAACTATCAATCAAATCGAATTGTTCAACTAATTCTGGCGTAAGGCACACTCGGCTATTTTTATTACTTTCAGTAGCAATGTATTTTATTAATCGTTGTTCTGGCAATAAGTGACCATTGATCACAATATCCAGTAGATACTCTCCTGGCAGAATGTAGTTCGCCACTTCAAAACGTGATAGGTCAATGTTTTCTCGATCTTCAGCGTCGATAATATGGGTGTTGAATTCGACGGACTGGCTTGCTGTAGACATACCTATCCCAGCCAAGGTCAAGATAACTAATCTTGTCAGCCTAAGACCCATTGAGATCCGATTCAATGTAAAATACATAGTGAAATCACTTTTTATGTTTTTAGAGCAATTTAGAACTCTGCTTTAGATAATTAATGGTGAGGCTGTTTATTGAGGCGTACTCTCCTCAATACACTTTATAATTGCAGCTGTCTCAGTAAAAATACAACTGCAATTATTAAGGATGTTTACCTGATGATAACTAAAATATTATTTATAGTTTAGTGCGTATGTCGCTTGGGAAACGATAGTCCCCGTTGAAACCGGTTGATTGTTTGCTTCAACGCGGGCTGCAAAGACCAACTCATTGTTACCTGTGACCAGATTGATATCTTTTGATGTATCGCCCACCTTCAGCAGATCACCATTAGCATCGATCAAACGGATTGCTGCACCCTTTGCACTTCCGGTATTCGCGACCAGTTCAGCAACGCTGCTGTCAGCGGTGCCACCGAAAGAAACTCCCACTTTTGACATAGCCGGATATTCCACCGCACCCGCAGTCTGTGAAGACAAATTACAGTCTTGCAGATGAATGGTGTAGCTAACGTTTTGAGAATATTTGTTGCCGGTCTCAAGTACTTTATTCGCTATCTGACCCATGTCGACGTTGATATCGGCATCACCTGGAGCCACGGAGCAAGGCGCATTAATCACGGTACCGGTGAAATGTATGCGGCCTGACCCTTGGTCTGCACCTACAGGGGCATCAGCGAACGCGGAAGTAGATACCAATGCTGACATGGCAATAATGAAAATATTCTTTTTGGCGTTAAACATGATTCGTCCTTCATAGAGTTACGATAAAACAGTTCGTTCAGACAACTTTCACTAAAGATAAAACTGGCATGAACAACCATATGTAATATCGAAGAGAGCCCATCTCTCTTGCAAATCAATAATACTGATATTTTCCATATCACGATATAATAACTTGAAAAATAACCACATTAAGAATTAAATTCTGCGCAAGCGGTCTGTGGCACTTATTTAGCGTGATTGTTAACTTTTATGTGAATAGTATTGATACTAAATTTCAGTATTTTCTTAAGTTAAGGTCGCTAGTTCTCGTTGGCTTTAATGTTTTTATCATAAATTTAACAATTAAGTTAATGATACCTAACAAATGCACGCCTTAAAAATAACAAAATAGAGCTGCATTGGTTTTTTTGATGAGAAAATGACCTGGAATTACCTATAAAAAATTATTTCCAGAAGGTTTCTTGATGGGTTCTAGCTTAGGATGGGAAATTGGCGCTCATGCATTTTGATTGGCTGAGGCGATTAAATGCTTGGGGGAGGCTTATCTCGCGTGTATTGCCTGGCTCAGGTAGGTGAAGGCCTGCTTTCGAACAACGGAATTTTAGCAATCATGATGGCTTTCTATTCGCAAGCCATGGGCAAACTTGTTGGTCACTGACTAGATGACGTTGCACCAATGAAAATAATGGGATTTTATTATATTAACGCTGTCAATTAGATAGGGCTATTTAATTTAAGGTGAAAACTATGCTTAATGGGGATAGGGCTATATTGCATGGCGGATCAATGAAAATTTTTATGCCTCATGGTTAGCTATTTCTCAATATCAACAGGAAACAGATACCTACTGGCGTTTACGCCAGGAAGCTGGAGAGTTATTTCCCTCCGCCCCACGGTTTTTAACGGATTTGCCTGCGTGACGAGCGATAAGTTTGCACCGGTAAGTGATTCAGCTGAATGAAAGCGGTCAACATCCAATGTGCTTTGCACGATCGCCGTGTGGTAACCGGTGAGGCCATGATGGGGCCGTTTGCATACCCAGAACACATTTGATCCGCGCGAGCCAACAATGCGTTGAAAGGAATGAGATAATGTTCTGCTTAGCCTACGCAGGTCAGTGGCTTATCATATGCCTAACTGGTACGGTATACTCTTTACGGATAGCAAGGGGGCAGGGAATGCTTGAAAGTATCGGTGAGTTGTTGAACCTGGTATTCAGAATTATTTTTGGGATATTGGAGGCCATCTACGAAATTGTGAACTTCATTTATTCGTTTACCAAAGGGCGCACGCGGAGACGGGTGTTAATCACCTTATTGGTATTTTTTGCGTTGCTCGGTCTGTTCTGCTGGTGGATGGTTAATGTAAGTGCGGGTTAAGCTAATGATGATTTAAATGGGCGCAGCATGCTGCGCCCCTAGGTGTCACCACATCTATCAGGCCTTACTACCTTGCCCAACGTGGCCCCAAACCATCTCGCCCTTATGGAACGTGGCGGTTCTTGGGGAAATACGCGCTACCGCCTCGGCGGAGCAGGAGGCATCAACCAGCACGAAACTGGCATCGTCCTGGGCTTTCGGCCATACGCGTTCCCCTTTGTCATTCAGAGGCAAGACATCACCGGTGGCAAGGGCTAACGAACGTGACAAGGTTCCCTCATTCGGGCGGACGTAAAGCTGAGCGTAAAGGTTAGCTTTCTCCAACATGTCGCCCAAACCATACGGTGACCAGTGGTCGATCACGCTGTCAGTGCCGGTCATCAAAAACACGCCTTTCTCACGCAACTGGCTGAGCGGCATGTGCATAGTGCCAATAGGCACCGTGGTGGCAATGGTGATCTGCTGTGCTGCCATACGGGTAGCAATCTCATCCACCTGCTGTTCATTCATCATTGCCAGCGCAAAGGCGTGGCTAATGGTCAGCTTGCCCTTTAACTGTGGCGTTTTCTCGACGGTTGCCACCATGTAATTCACCGCCGCAATGCCTGCCGGGCTGGTTTCGTGCAGGTGGATGTCCACCCCTTTGTTATAATCCAGCGCGATCTGGAACATGCTATCGAGCGATTTTTCCATTGCGCCATCGACGTTGGTCGGATCCAGCCCACCAACGTAGTGCGCTCCTGCCTGCATTGCCTCACGCATCAGCGGCTCTGATTTCGAATACAGCAAGCCATGCTGTGGGAACGCGACAATTTCGCAGTCAAAGCCAGATTTGCGGCGTGCCAACACTTCTTGCAGATTCTCCAGGTTTTTCAGGCCGGAGGTCGGCTCAACGTTGCAATGGCTGCGAGCGGTGGTGGAACCGTAAGACTGAATCAGATCGATCAGCTTCTCGGCCCGCTCTTGGGTGTAAGGTTGCAGTTCCGGCAGCAGTTTCTGCTCCAGCCGAATCATATCTTTGATGGTGGTGCCTGCCGGGCGATTGAGTGAACGCCATGGGCCGCCGTAAAAGGTTTTGTCCAGATGGATGTGCATATCACGCATGGCGGGCAGCATCAGTTTGCCGCCAGCGTCGTAGACCGGCAGCGTACTGTCCGCATGCTGGCGGTTATTGCGCAACGCAACGATCTTGCCCTGATTGATCTCCAGCGTTTTCAGTTCGGTGCGGGTGCTGACCGGGGTTGCCCCGTCAAACTCAAAACCCGCCTCTAGCAGCACGTTATCCAGATAATAGTGCGGGTCGGTAATTTTCATGCGCTGGTCTGCCTCACAGTTCGCGGTTGCCGGGTTAGCAGCATAACCGACGGAGGAGGTTGCGCCCAATAGCGCGCAGGCCGCAGCTACTTTGCCGCTATGGCTCAAAAACTCACGGCGGCTTCTGTTCTCATTCATCTGTTCTTCCCTCTCAGAGGTTAACGATATGGGTGCCCGTTTCACCGCGCAGTGCGGCGGGGAGGCAATCCGGCGAGGTGATGACGACGCGTTTGCCGCCGTCGCGTAAGAACGCCAGGCTGGCGACGATCTTCGGCAGCATGCTGCCAGCAGGGAAGTGGCCCTCTGCCATATAGCTGGTCATTTCGGCCACGTTCACCTGGCCTAACGCCTGCTGATTCGGTTTGCCAAAGTGAATGCACACTTTCTCTACGCCAGTGGTGATCACCAGCACGTCGGCGCGGATTTCCCTGGCGAGCAGGGCAGTGGACAGATCTTTATCGATCACCGCGTCGACGCTTTGGTAATCCCCTTGTGGATCACGCGCGACAGGGATGCCACCGCCGCCCGCACCGATCACCACAAACCCCTGCTGCGTGAGTGCCTTGATTGCGTCGGCTTCCACGATCCTGATGGGGTCCGGTGAGGCGACCACCCGGCGATAGCCGCGCCCGGAGTCTTCTACAAAACGCCAGGTGGGGTATTGCTGCAATAACGCATCGCGCTGTGGTTCGCTAAAGAACGCGCCAATCGGCTTGGTGGGGTTGGTGAAGGCGGGATCCTGTTTATCCACTTCAACCTGCGTGATGACGGTTACCGCTTTCTGCCCGCCATGCTGCGCCAGGCGGTTATTGAGTGCCTGCTGAATGAGATAGCCGATACCGCCTTGGGTGTCCGCCACGCAGTTGGCCAGCGGGGTCAGCGGCAGGCCTTCATGTTCATGGGCCACTTCGGCACGGCGCAATTCCAGCCCCACCTGCGGGCCGTTGCCGTGGGTGAGTACGATGCGATAATCCGATGCCAGCATTTCCAGCACCGAGTCTGCGACCTTTTTCACCGCCTCGGCCTGATGTTCTACGGTCTGACTGGCGTTGTCTTTGATAATGCTGTTGCCACCAATGGCGACGACGACGAGTTCTTTCATCTGGGTTTTCCGATTAAAAAGGCCGTTTAAACAGGGGCGGGAGCTGGTGATTGCCCCTCACCCTAACCCTCTCCCACAGGGAGAGGGGACCGATCGAGTGTGCTGATTGCCCTGTGTAATACCTTGTATTTCTTGTTCTTATGCCCTACTTTCCGAAGCCGCACAGCCTTATCAAAGATGCCGTGCAGCTCCCCCACCCACAGGGAGAGGGGATCGATCGAGTGTGCTGATTGCCCTGTGTAATACCTTGTATTTCTTGTTCTTATGCCCTACTTTCCGAAGCCGCACAGCCTTATCAAAGATGCCGTGCAGCTCCCCCACCCACAGGGAGAGGGGATCGATCGAGTGTGCTGATTGTCCTGTGTAATACCTTGTATTTCTTGTTCTTATGCCCTACTTTCCGAAGCCGCACAGCCTTATCAAAGATGCCGGGCAGCTCCCTCTCCCTGTGGGAGAGGGTTGGGGTGAGGGCTTAGGCTGTCTTGCTGGATTCCTGCACTGTGGCAGCCACCGTTTCACGGCTATCGAGAAAATGCTTCAGCACAAACATGGCCGACATCATCAGGTAAGCCAGCGTGAACAGCAACGAGCTTCCCTCAGCAAAGCCCACGGCTGGCGCATGGATCACACCGAACAGTGCCAGCAGCGCACCGGTTGCCGCCGCCACCGCACCACGCAGCGGTTTGTTGATGATGGCGAAAATCGCGACACATCCCCAAAGCATACTGGCCAGCGGCGCACCACTGCCCAGATGCACCAGCCCTTGGTAATACACGCCTTTGCTATGTAACAACTCAGCGCCCAGCTTGGCTCCCGAGGTGCCCGCCGCCCCCAGCACGCTGTTAACCATGGTTAATCCCCAGTTGGCGATCCACGGGAATAGACAGATGAAGATCACCGGGACTTCGATTTTCGGCGTTTCCCTCACCACCTGGTTGGCGGTGACCACGCCAATAAACACCAGGATAGGTACGATCGCCGTCATCGGGATCACTGCCAACATAAAGGCACCCAGCCCGAACAGCGGTACCAGGAACATCGTCACGCCGGAAGCCAGGGTGTAACCAATGCTGGCCCCCATGGCTTTCCAACCGGCGTGGCCAACATACACGGTCACCGGGAACGGGTTGCCCAGCAGGCAGCCGAACATGGAGGAGAGGCCGTTGGCCATCATCACTTTGCGGGTGTTGTATTCATCCCCGGCGGCGTGGGCACTCTCGATGTTTTCCAGGTCAAAGATGTAGTTCGCCAGCCCCAGCGGAACGGCAGAGGCCAGATACGGTAGGGCGTGTGGCAGGCCCTGCATAAAGCTGTCGACATGGAATCCTGGCGGGTTAAAGCCAAAGGAGGACATTGAGGCTTTAATCGCATCCGGGCTTTGCAGGCCGGAGATCCACGCCAGCGCGGTACCGGCGATCAGCAGCAGCAAACCGGTCGGAATGCGGGCGAATATGGGCTTTTTGCCAAACCAGTTGATAAAGATCAGCAGCAGCACGATGAACGAAACGGTCGGCGCTTCAAACGCTTGCAGCATCGGGTTCATCGCCAGCAGCAACAGCCCCAGGCCGGAAAGGCAGGAGAGCAGCACGGTGCGCGGGATCATCTTGCGGATGGTTTCGCCGAGGAAAGAGCCACCCACCAGGATCAGTGCTTCAACAAAGCACCACACCAGGCCGATCGCAATGGCAAAGTCCGCATCGCCGGTGGACTGATAAACCGGCATCAGCACCAGGAAGGTTACGGTAAAAATAGACGGTGCGCTCGGGCCAGACGGCAGCGCAGTCACATCGTTCCGCCCGGTCTGGCGAGCCATTTGCAGGCCGAACCAGGTGTAACAGATGCTGGCCATCATCACGGCCAGACCAAAGGCCGGGGCTATGCGCCCGTAGACGATCTCTTTTGGGATACCCACTACGAAGATGAGCAGCCCCATCATGGTGAGCAGGTTGGTCAGGTTATTGGTCATCAGCCCGAAGTAGGCTGCCCAGTCACCGCGTTTCCACTCTAATTTCATTTTGTTCATGGAAAATCCTTCACAGGTCGTTTAACAACTCTCGACGATCAACGGGATCGCCATTGGTCCTGCAGGTGAACAACTCTCTGGTGTCAGGTGGGGCTAACGCTGGGTTAGCCCCGGTTACCCTATGAATTTCAAGTTGCAGCTAGGCGACAAGCTATCTCATCCCCAGGAGCTTACGTTTTTGTAAGTGACTGGGGTGAGATAGTGCAGGTAACAACGCTGCAGCTTGAAAGGCGACGGGTATATTGTTATTGGCAGTAGTGGTCGCGATACCTCAATATTGCTTTCTCAAAACAGGTGAACGGCGGGTGCACAATCCCGGCACCGATCATGCCGATCCCTGCATCCTTATGGGCAATGGCGGTGTTGATCACCGGCAGGATGCCGCTGCTGCCGACCTTGGTAATATCGATCGCCGTTGGGATCCCCATAAACGACAGCAGGGGAATGGTGACGTTGGGGTTTTCGCCCAGGGTGATTTCACGCATCTGGCGCGAGAAATCGATCGCTTCATCCACCGTGCCCCCAACCAGTGCAACGATGGCCGGAGCGGTCGCCATGGCAAAACCACCAATGCCGTAGGTTTCGGTGATAGCGCTGTCGCCGATGTCCAACCCCGAGTCTTCTGGTTTATAGCCTGCAAACATCGGGCCGATAACCTGCTGTGCCGGGCCAGTAAACCACTGGCCTGGTAACCCGCTGATGCGCAGACCAAACTCAACGCCGTTGCGCGCCATGGTGGTGACCACGGTGCTGTATTCAATGCCGTGTGCCGCATCCATCGCCGCTTTACACATCGCCATCCAGGTTGGGCCGGAGAAGTAATCGCTGCTGGCGACAAAGTCGAAGACCTCGCGCTGCTGTTCAACCGGATAGCCCGCCTGGATAATCCACGGCGTCAGCGCCTGGATCAGCAGCGTAGTGCCCGCATTGTTGCGGTTGTGACACTCGTCGCCCATATGCAGCGCCTGTGCCAGCATCAGCCGCAGGTCGATCTCACCGGCCAGCTTCATGGCATCGCGCAGCATCGGGCCTTGCACATCGCGCATCCAGTTCAGGCGGTCGATCACGCTCTGGTCATTGGCTCCCATGCGCAGGATCTTCGCCATTTGCTCGCTCATATTGGTATAAGCGCGGTTGCCGTAGGTTTTGTTTTCTACGATATGCATAAACATCGATGCAGACGTCACGCCTGCCATCGAGCCGACGCAGTCATGCTCATGGCACGGTGAGAAGATGATTTCGCCAGAGGCTGCCAGTTCTGCGGCTTCCTCGAGGTTAGCTGCGAGTCCTTCAAACACCAGTGCACCGGTGACCGCGCCTTTCATCCCACCACACATTTTCTGCCAGGTGATCGGCGGGCCTGCATGTAAAATGGTGTTGCGCGTCATACCAGGGACGACGTTGATGGCCTGGTCATAACCTACCAGCACCGGATGCGACTGAATAATGCGTTCCAGCGCCAGTTTGTTGGCGGCAACCACTTTCTCGGCAAGCGCTGGGGAGGCAATCTGATCGAGCGCCTCAACCACCGCCATATTGCCCTGGCCGGGCGGAGTCCAGTCGAGCTGGGTCACTGGCACATGCTGTTTTTTCAGGTCATCACTGAACATGGCGATACCGACGTTAATGACGTTCAGCGGTTGGTTAAATAACGAGTGGCTCATCAGGCTTTCCCTCCTTTACAGACAAATTCACGCGCCAGCAATCCGGTATTGGTGCTGCTACTCGCCCAGATCACGCCCGCATCGGTGAGCATTTGGCACTGCTGCTGTAGCGACGGCGTATCGAGATCGGTGCCCAGCACATAGCCGAGGATCTCCAACGGTCGGCTCTCGCTGGCCGCAATGGCCTTGGCCTCTTTGATCGCCTCGATCATGACGCCCACCGGATCTTCGTGAGAGCCAAAGCCCAGCACGAAGTCCATCACGATCACGCCGACTTCGGGATCGCGCGCTTCCTGTAACAGACGTTGGATGCGGTTGGTCGGGTCGATCATCGGATGCGGTTTACCATTGGTGAAGTCGTCATCGCCAAAGTCGAGGAAGGTGTGTGCCACGCTGCGGTTGAGGTCTTGCAGGCGCATGGCCGGGTCGGGTTGAATATTGCTGTAGACGTCGTCGTATTTTTCCAGTGCGGCAAACATCGCTTCGTCGCACAGGGTGCCGCCACAGAACAGGCCGCGAATGTATTTTTGCTGCGGCGTCAGCTTGGCACGCACTTCTTCAATCAGCGGCCAGTTGAGTGGATGCAGGTCGAGGGACTCTTCTTTGATGCCGGTAAGCAGCACGGCCTTTAACGCTGCCTGCTTGGTTGCACGCGCAAACTGTAGCCCTGGCTCATCGGCTGGTGGCTCATTGCGCCCAAGGAAGCAAACCACTACGGGTTTACGGCAGGCTCGGGCACGTTCGAGCACGGTGTGTGCCACGGCTGGGGCAGGGGGCTTGGAGACCAGTACAATCACTTCTGTACCGTTGTCGTTCTCTAGCATCGCTATCGCATCCAGCATCATCCGGCCGCCGATCTTTTCACTCAGATCGCGCCCGCCAGTGCCAATCAGCTGCGAAATGCCGCCGCCAAACTCATGGATACGCACGCTCATCTCCTGGCTACCGGTGCCGGACGCGCCGATAATACCGATGTTGCCACGGCGAACCGCGTTACCAAAACACAGGGCGGTGCCATTAATGATGGCGGTGCCGCAGTCTGGCCCCATCATCAGCAGGCCTTTTTCATGCGCCAACTGTTTCAGCGCCAATTCGTCCTCGATGGAGACGTTATCGGAGAACAGCATCACGTTGAGATTGTTTTCCAGCGCTTGACGAGCTTCACGTGCCGCGTATAACCCGTTTACCGAGATCACCGCGAGGTTGCTCTCCGGGATATGAGTTTTCGCACTGGCGAGGGTGGCGTAGCGCGCTTCGTGGCGGCCACCTTTATCTTTGTGGGTGAACAAGGCTTCGATCGCCTGTAGGGTGGCCTCGTTAGCTTCATCGCTGGCGCCCTTAATCACGATCATCAGATCGCCGTTTTTGGCGGCTTCCAGCTCTGGGGTTAACAAGCCCAGGTTCTCCAGCACCCCTTTGTTCATCTCCGTGGCCATGGCCACAAACGCTTGTTCAACGCCTGCAAGTTTGTTCGCTTTGGTGGAAATAGACATCAGCGAAACAGAGTCAAACCAGGTGTTGTTTTTTACCACGATCCTGATGGGCATATTTTTCTCCAAAATATGAGGTCAAGAGGCAGGCATCGGCCATGCCATACAGCATGTCGCAACCCGAACTTGAACCGATCTGTTTAATCTTGTTAATGGTATCGATAATAAGGTGACGATCGTCGTACACTAATTTTTCTAACAGGTGGCTTATCACCTGTCGGTAACGTTGATTGATTGCCGCCTCTAATGTAATAGCGCTTAGCCGCGTGGTTTTATGTTGTGCTTTTTCCAGCACCGCCAGAAAAACCTCGCGATACTTTTGTGCCGGATGACCTGGTAGCAGCAATATAGAGCAAAGCCCAACCAGATAATCATCCCCAGAAGGCGTCAGGCCAATTCCCAAACCAATGAGGGAATGTAAGGCTTCGTCGGGATCTTCATTGCGCCGTATCGCCAGAAATAACGCATCACGATGCAGTTGTAATAATCTGGCCATTTCCCGATAAAATATATTCTCACCACGGTAATTAAATAGTGAATTACCGGATGAAGCCTGTTGATTAATGCATGCCCCCCATTGGTGCCAAGCAATAGATGTTCTGCTTGCTTCGGTTAAATACAGGCCAGGCTGTTGCCATGTCTGACAGTGGGAAAAATCAATCCAACTATGCTGACCTATTTCAATGCCGCCCTGAGAAAACTCGACGCGATCTCCTGGGCTAAATATCTGGTCACAGTGCCTGAGCGCTATGCGGCAACTATTGGGGGCGTTATCGTACTCGTCGCTTAATAACGTGTAGAGCATGTTCTGCTCGGGGACGAACAGGTTTACCGCGCGGGAAAAAACCTGTTCGACCTGCCCACTTAGCCGCTGGCGGGGGAACGCCACCTCCGCCGATAACGCTGTAATGCACTGCCGTTGCGGCTGTGCTATGGCATTTCTCCTCTGTTAAGCGCCGGCGGCAACCAGCAGTTCAGCAATTTCGTGATAACCTTTTTCACGCGCCAGCGTCAGTGGCGATTTACCATATTTGTCGGTCATATGTGGATTAGCACCGTGATCGAGCAGTAATTTGACAATCTCTTGCTGTTTCGCACCGCCATCATTCAACACAATGGCTTCCAGCAGTGGCGTCCAACCGACAAAATTGGTGTGGTTGACGTTAATTTCGGTACGCGTCAATAATTCACGCACAATATCGACGTGGCCTTTTTCACTGGCCGGGGTAATACCCACGCCGCCAAAGCGTGTTAAGCGATCCAAATCTGGGTTTGCTGGCAATACCAGGCGCAGCAGCGTTAAATCGTTATTCAGGCAGCTCAGCAGGAAGGGGTTAAAACAGGTCTGATCCTGCTTATCAATATCTGCACCGGCAGCGATTAATAATTCCACGCAGTCGTAATGTTTATTCAGGCTGGCAAGCGTAATTGCGGTACGGCCTTGGCGGTTGGTGGCATTGATATCCGCACCTTTAGTCAGGCAGCTTTTCAGCGCGTCGCTGTCACCCTGTTCCGCCGCAAAAAGAAATTCTGTGATTAGCGCTTTATCAGACATATTCTAGCTCCCTATTTTTCCAGTGGGCTTTGGATGCTTTCATTGCTACTGAGAATAGCAACAGATGCTGGATAAAAACATCCGCTTAAGAATCATTCATCGCAAAGGGTGTAATTATTGAAAACAATTCAACAATAAAGACAAACTGTGCGGCGGCGCAATCTTTCTCTTATGTTTTGCGCCTTTTGCCATGGTAAACGTCCCTGCGGGGAATTGGCTTTCACCTCGCGCCACATCAGGCTCCAAACTAATAATCAGAAGTGTGATTGTCTTCAAATCAGTTGTAATGGCAGTGTTAAATTTTGTTCAATACTGGTTGCGTGTCATAGGATTTACAAATACATTCAACAATGCGGCGGCCCCTCACCCCAACCCTCTCCCACAGGGAGAGGGAGCTGCCCCGAGTGCATGGCTAGCCCGTGCAACTTCGGAAAGTCGGGGGCAAGAAGAAGATGTATGGGTTATTACGCAGAAAAATCAGCAAACTCGATCGGTCCCTTTCTCCACAGGGAGTACGAGCTGCCTGGAGTGCGTGGTTGGAGCGTTCAGCTTCGGAAAGTAGGGAGTGAAAACAAGAAAGGCGAGGTATGTTGTGACCTAGCCAAAGTGAGTCACGATAATTTCAAACACACTCGATCGGTCCCCTCTCCCTGTGGGAGAGGGCTAGGGTGAGGGGTCTATGAATTCTATTTTTACCGAAGAAAACCTGTTGGCATTTACCACCACGGCGCGTTTTGGCAGCTTCAGCAAGGCGGCCAAGGAGCTGGATCTGACGACCTCGGCCATCAGTTATACCATCAAACGGATGGAAACCGGGCTGGACGTCGTGCTGTTTAACCGCAGCACGCGCAGCATCGAACTCACCGAGTCCGGCTTTTACTTCTACCGTAAAGCGACCGATCTGCTCAACGACTTCCATGCCATCAAGCGCGGTATTGATACTATCTCTCAGGGCATAGAGGCGCGGGTGCGTATCTGTATCAATCAATTGCTCTACACCCCACGGCATACCGCCCGGCTGCTACAGGTGTTGAAAAAGCAATTCCCCACCTGCCATATCACGGTGACCACCGAGGTGTACAACGGCGTCTGGGATTCCATCATCAACAACCAGGCCAATATCGCCATTGGCGCACCGGATACGTTGCTGGACGGCGGCGGCATTGATTACACCGAAATCGGCGCCATCCGTTGGGTGTTCGCCATTGCGCCCGATCATCCATTGGCGTTTATGCCAGAGCCGATCTCTGAGAGCCAGCTACGGCTTTATCCCAACATCATGGTGGAAGACACCGCGCATACCATCAACAAGAAGGTGGGATGGTTGCTGCACGGGCAGGAAGCAATCCTGGTGCCGGACTTTAACACCAAGTGCCAATGCCAGATTTTAGGGGAGGGGATTGGTTTCCTGCCGGAATATATGGCGCGTGAGCCGGTAGCGGAAGGGCTATTGGCGACCCGCGCCATTCATAACCCACGGCAGGATTCCAGCATGCTGCTGGCGACACAGCATGCGGCAACCGGGCAGGTCACCCAGTGGATCAAAAAGCAGTTCGCTCCGGGTGGGGTGCTGACTGGGATTTATGGGGATTTGCTTTATCGGGAGTGAATCAGGGATCTTGGTGCGTGAAATCCCCTTACCCTGGCAGAAAGTAAACTGCACCTTAAAAGCTGGCTAGTCACAATTTAAGGTGCAGTGGGTTATGGCGAAAATAGTCCCTTCCCATAAATGAGTATTGAGAGTCATCGCTGGTTATTATCAAATAATATGTCGATCAGAAACTATATAAAACACCGGCCACGGCATTGATACTATAATCACGGTCGGTCATCGGGCTATCTTTCACCGTGTCGCTCATCTGCTCATTAAATCCCATCAGGAACAGCTGCCAGTCGTTATTAATGGCATAATAGCTGGCGAGAGAAATGTAAGATGTGACGCCACTTTTCGCCCGGTATTGTGGCATTCCGCTGCGCTGTGACTCACGTTCGCTGATACCAAAATAGTAATTATTGAAGGCGCGGTTTTGCCAGCGCATGCCGAAACCGGGTACCAGCTGCAACTTGCCAAACTGGAAGCGGTACTGGTAGCCGACATCGGCAATCACCCCATCGCTATAGCCTAGCACGTCGGTAGCAATATCAGCGTTGAGGCTCCCCCAATCGGCATGATATTGATACCCGATGCCCGCCATGGCGGTCGCTCGCCGCTTGTCCAGCGTCTTCATCGCCGGATCGTCGCTATCCGCAGGCTTAAAGCTTAGCGGGGAGTAGTTAACTGCCAAATGCAGATTGTGCTTTTTGGAACTCAGTAGATTAATGCCGATCCCTTGGCTATTAATAAAAAACTGCTCTCCTTGATAAGTCACAATCGGTAGCGGTATATATTGTGCGTCATAGTCGCGATAGGGTAACTGTTCTGCCAGAACGCCAGCGCCTACCGACCACTTGCCAGCATAGGCATTACCTGTTAATAATATGGCCGCCAGCGATAGGGCATTAACTGAGAAAAGTGGCTTACGAAAAGATATAAAATTATATTCTATCATGATAGATATCCCAGATTTAGGTCAAAAGATTGCCATCAGCCGCTAATAAGCTGATAACTGAAATTTAATTCTTTTTAAGGTGTTAATGACGTAATGTTACTTACTCTTTGAAAAATAGCTCTTGTTCAAGGGCAATAAGTAAAGTGGCTATCAACAACAATAGGGCCGTCCAGATACATTTGGTCAGCGGTGCAACCTGCATAAGCTCTGCCGCCATCACCAGGGTAAAGTGAAATAAAATGGCTGCCGGAATGCTACGCTGACAACGATAGTAGAACCAATTGGCCAACACGGTGGCAGGAAACATGCTGATAAAAAAGTTGGTAACGTATATTCCTCCGGCCTGCCATAGTTGATGCTGATAGGTGTCTGCAATAAAGAATAAGGGTAAATGCCAGAGTGCCCATAGCCCAAAAAATATCAACGATGTGGGCAGCAACATTGGCCAACGGCCCCTCAGGCTATCGACGCCATAACCGCGCCAGCCTAGTTCCTCCAGTATTGAGGCGATCAGTGCCAGCGGTAGCATGGGTAGAAAACCGCTGGAAAAAGCAAACTGGGTGGTATCCAAACCTAGCCGCACCGACAGCCAAATGGCCGTCAGTAACGGCAGCAGAATTAACCCCAATAGGGTTAGCGTGCGGCCCAGCGTTATCCCTGCCAAAGAAAATACTCTGCTGCGAATATCCCTCCACAACCGCCGGTCTTGGGCCGTCCATATCATCACCCCTGTTGCCAGGGCTGGGCCAAGTAATCCCAGCAGAGCCACGAATAGCGTCGACTGCAGCCTATCCGGCGAATGGCTCAGATAGGCTGCTATGGCCCACGGTAACCATGAAAACGCAAAAACCAGACCAAAAAAGCGTAACGGAGAATAACGGATCACCGGGATCATAGCTTATTCCCCTCCTTGGATACTGGCTCCTAAAACGGCGGCAAAAGACCCGGCAACGGCACCGAAGGCGCGCTCAATCAGCAACAGCATGGCCTGCATACGTGCGGCCTGCTCTTCTGGCGTCCAGCTAAACATCTGGTGGCCGAACAGGAACAGCGAACCGGCGAGAATGAACTGCACCGTCGAGAGTGGATCATCAACCTGAAAAACGCCTTCCTGGTTTCCCTGCTCGACCACTGCCGCAAGAATTGGCCCAAAGGCCAACACCGTTTCAATATTGCTGCGCTCATGCAATGCGCGGTTCTCTGGGCGGTGTAAGTCCTCAACCAAAGCCTGCCCGGCTTCTACGGTTTGATTCTGTGAGGCTATGATGGCGCAGAACTTTTCAATCGCCCCCAGTTGCGGATCGTCAGCAATGATTTGTGAACGGGTAACCATCTCGGCACACAGCTGCTGTGCCAGCGCTGCCAGGACTTCATCTTTGGATTTGAAGTAGTAATAAAACGTCCCCTTGGCGATGCCTGCGCTGCGGACGATGGAATCAACAGAGGTCGACTCATAGCCGATTTCCTGAAACAGCTCGCTTGCCGCCTGCAAAATTTCAGCCCGGCGCACCTCTGGCGTCTTCACTGTACGTACCATATTAAATCCCTCCTTTGCGTATGGAATAGCGTTACGGTATTGATTGACTGACGGTCAGTCAATTAAAAAATGCAGTTTTTTTGCACGCAATGGCCGGAGTGGATATGCCACAAATTACCTTGTGTATCTGACTACTGATCTGAACTAGTCCCTCTCCTTTTTGGGGGGAGGGGGGAACATCGAGTACGTGTCATCATTTTGTTTCTCCATCCAACTCGTTATCTTTCAATAACTAATTAGAGTTAGTTCGAGTTTGCGCTGCCTCGCAAAATTCAATCAACAACTGAACAACCTGCCGGAACTTGACCAAAGACAACATTTTTTGTGGGGTCTATGGTATCCCTACGCACGGAGTAATGGCGAAAATCTGTTCTAACAAGAACTTAACGACTAATAAAAGCACTGCTCTCAAGCAGGCAAAATGGATGGGATGCTTATGAATAAGGTAAGCAAGTTATTGATGCTATTTCTGGCAGGGATGTACGCGGTTTTTCTCTCTTTCTCGGCACAGGCAGATGCGACACCTGCCGCCACGCCGCAGAAGGTTGAAGCCAAGAATGAAACCTTCTCTGCACCTCACCCTGACCAATATAAGTCCTGGCAGGCGACCTCCGAGCAGTCCGATCGGGTAGATGCTTTGGCTGGCGACCCGCGCCTGGTTATTCTCTGGGCCGGGTACCCGTTTGCCAAGGATTACAACAAACCACGCGGCCACGCCTATGCCATCACGGATATTCGTGAATCCTTGCGTACCGGCGCACCAAAAACGGCAGAAGATGGTCCGTTGCCAATGGCCTGCTGGAGCTGCAAAAGCCCGGACGTTGCCAGGGTGATCGCCGAACAGGGCGAAGCGAGTTATTTCCATGGTAAATGGGCGCGTGGCGGGCCGGAAATCGTCAATAATCTCGGCTGTGCGGATTGCCACAATACCGCTTCCGCTGATTTTGCCGCCGGTAAACCTGCGCTACACCTTTCCCGCCCTTACGCGGCTCGTGCCATGGAAACGATAGGTAAGCCGTTTGACAAGGCAGGCCGCTTCGATCAGCAATCGATGGTGTGTGGGCAGTGCCACGTTGAGTATTACTTTGATGGTAAAGACAAAGCGGTGAAATTCCCTTGGGACAAGGGCACCACGGTCGATGACATGGAAGTGTATTACGACAACATCGAATTCTCCGACTGGACCAACCCGCTATCGAAAACGCCATTGCTAAAAGCCCAACATCCAGAATATGAAACCTGGAGCGCGGGTATTCATGGCAAGAACAACGTCACCTGTATCGACTGCCATATGCCGAAAGTGCAAAACGCCCAAGGCAAGATCTATACCGATCACAAAATTGGCAACCCATTCGATAACTTCGAACAAACCTGTAAGAACTGCCACACCCAGGATAAAGCCAGCATGCAGGCGGTGGTCGAAAAACGTAAACAGGATATCAACGAGATCAAGCTGAAGGTAGAAGACCAACTGGTTCACGCGCACTTTGAAGCGAAAGCGGCCTGGGATGCCGGTGCCACCGAAGCCGAGATGAAGCCTATCTTGACCCACATCCGTCATGCGCAATGGCGCTGGGATTACTCGATTGCTTCCCACGGTATTCAAATGCATGCGCCAGAAGTTGCATTGCGCATTTTGGGCACCGCGCTCGATCAGGCAGCACAGGCTCGTACTCAGTTGATCCGTCTGTTAGCGACCAAGGGTATCACCACCGAAGTCAAGCTGCCGGACATTTCCACCAAGGAAAAGGCACAGTTGGCGCTGGGTATGGACATGCCGCAGCTGAACGCCGAAAAGCAGGAATTCCTCAAGACGGTGGTACCGCAGTGGGAAGAACAGGCACGTAAAACCGGGCTGTTAGGCAAATAACCCCTCCGCCCCGTGCGCGGGGCGTAAATAAATGGAGTCAATATGAGCGTACTGCGTTCGTTATTAACTACCGGGGTGCTTGCCTGTAGCCTTTGGCTGACAGTATTACCGGTATCGGCCCAGACCAACAGCCCCGCGGTTCAACAGAAATCGGCGGAAGTCACCTTGCAACGTAATCCGGATGAGGCCTGCCTGCGCTGCCATAAACCGCAACAGAATGCGATGCACGGTAAACATGCGGGAGCCATTAACCCGAACAACAAATTGCCGCTGACCTGCACCAACTGTCACGGTTCACCTTCGCTGCATCACCGTGAGGGCGTGAAGGATGTGATGCGTTTCAACGAGCCAATGTTCGGCGTGGAACAGCAAAACAGCGTTTGCATGTCCTGCCACTTGCCAGAGACGTTGCAAAAAGCCTTCTGGCCACATGATGTGCATTTGGCCAAGGTGAGCTGCGCCAGCTGCCATACGTTGCACCCGCAGCAAGATAAGGTACAAGGGCTGAATGACAAGGGGCGGATCAAGCTCTGCGTGGACTGCCACCGTCAACAACAGGATGATCCCGCGTTTAATCCAGCGTCCGTAAGGCTGGATAAGGGGCAGCCATGAGCTGCTCACGGCGCCGTTTTATCGTAGGCATTGGCGTGTTGGCGGCTGGCTCGACCCTGGCGGAAAAGCTGCTGGCGCGCACCATGAACGTCAATGGCATCCGGTACGGCATGATCCACGATGAGTCGCGTTGCATCGGCTGTACCGCCTGTATCGATGCCTGCCGCGAAGTCAATCAGGTGCCGGTGGGCGTTTCACGCCTGGAGATCGTCCGTAGCGAACCGATAGGCCAATTTCCGGACGTGAAGTATCGGTTTTTCCGCCATTCGTGCCAGCATTGCGATGACGCTCCCTGTGTGCATGTCTGCCCAACGGGGGCCTCGTTTATCGATGCCGCCAGCGGCATTGTTGACGTCAACCCGGATCTCTGTGTCGGTTGCCAATATTGCATCGCTGCATGCCCTTACCGGGTGCGTTTTATTCATCCGGTGAGCAAAACGGCGGATAAATGCGATTTTTGCCGCAAGACCAACCTGCGTCAGGGCAAGCAGCCTGCCTGTGTATTGTCGTGCCCCACCAAGGCATTAACCTTTGGCAATCTCGACGATCCACACAGTGATATTTCGCGTCTGTTGCAGCAAAAGACCACTTATCGCTACAAGATAGCGTTAGGGACACGGCCAAAAATGTATCGCGTGCCGTTTAAATATGGGGAGACAAGTCGATGACTTCTGCCTTTCATTTTGACTCTCTGGTCTGGGACTGGCCCATTGCGATTTACCTGTTCCTGATCGGCATCTCCGCCGGTCTGGTCACCCTGGCTATCCTGTTGCGCCGCTATCATCCAGAGGAGGGGGCCTCCAACAGCCGGGTAATGTTGACCACGCTGTTTGTCGCGCCAACCTCGGTCATGCTTGGGCTGGTGATCCTGATTTTCCACCTGACCCGTCCGTGGACCTTCTGGAAATTGATGTTCCACTATAGCTTCACTTCGGTGATGTCGATGGGGGTGATGCTGTTCCAGGTCTACATGGTGGTGCTGGTGGTCTGGCTGGCGCTGATTTTCCGTGACGAGGTGGCGGCGCTACAACAGCGTTGGTTGCCAAGGTTGGCGGTGATCCCACGCCTGCTGCAGCGCTTGCTGCCGCTGTTGCGGCCAATAGAAACAGTGATGCTGGTGTTGGCGGTGCTGTTGGGGGCTTATACCGGCTTCCTGCTTTCGGCGCTGAAGTCCTACCCGATGCTGAATAACCCGTTGTTACCGGTGCTGTTCCTGTTCTCGGGCGTTTCGTCCGGGATAGCGGTGGCATTGCTGGTGGCGGCCTTCGGACCCAAAGGCCATCTCCACAGCCGGGAAGTGCATTTCCTGCATCGCCTGGAGACGCCGGTGGTGTGGCTGGAGATCTTTCTGCTGGCGGCGTTCTTCATCGGCCTGTGGCTGGGGGATGACGGCAAGCTCCGTGCCTTGTCGGCCGCGCTTGGGGGGGGATTCTGGTCCTGGTGGTTCTGGTTGGGCGTCGTTGGTTGCGGGCTGATTATGCCATTGCTGCTGAAAGCTCTGGGCTGGGGGAAAGCGCATTTCCATATCCTGTTGATCAGCGGCGCTAGCCTGTGTGGTGTGCTGTTGCTGCGTTATTTCATTCTGTATGCCGGGCAGATGACAGTTGCTTGAGGGTATGTTGTTGCAGAATAAGGCGGTAGATGTGTTGTGGTTACCCGAGCTGGGATTTATTGCGTTATTGCTGGCCTGCACGGCGTCGCTGCTGCTGGCTGGCATTACGCTGTTGACGTTGGTGGATCGCCGTTGGGGTGGGCTGTTGCCAGTGCGTAGCTGGAGCCTGAGCATTTTTGTGTTAATCGCACTGTCTTTCGCCATTCTGCTACAGCTGTTTTTGAGTAATGACTTCTCGGTAATGTACGTAGCCCAACATGGTCACAGCCAGTTGCCACCGCTGATGAAGGCCGGGGCGCTGTGGGGCGGGCATGAAGGCTCGCTGCTGCTCTGGCTGCTGTGCCTGGCCGGTTGGTCTGCCTGCTTTGCCTTGTTTAGCCCTAAATCGGTGCGCTCACTACAGCCGCTCACGCTGGCCATTCTGGCGTTGATCGTCGGCTGTTTTCTGCTTTTTATCCTGTTCTTCTCCGATCCTTTCGTTCGGCTCTTTCCCGCCGCGGTTCAAGGGCGCGATCTGAACCCGATGCTGCAACATATCGGCCTGATCCTGCACCCTCCGCTGCTCTATTTGGGCTATGCCGGGTTTGCCACCTGCAGTGCTCTGATGCTGGCAGCTTTGCTGCAAGGGGAGTTTAGCGCCGAGATTGCCGGGCAGTGCCTGCGCTGGGCCAAACCGGCCTGGTGTTTCCTCACTGCCGGGATCATTTTGGGGTCCTGGTGGGCTTACAGCGAGTTGGGCTGGGGCGGCTGGTGGTTCTGGGATCCGGTGGAGAATGCTTCACTGCTCCCTTGGCTGACCGCGACCGCTTTATTACACAGTTTGGCGGTCGGCCAGCGCACCGGAGGATTGCGGCATTGGTCGCTATTGCTGACGTTGGGCACTTTTGTTCTCAGCCTGTTGGGCACCCTGATTGTGCGTTCTGGCATCCTGGTTTCAGTACACGCCTTTGCGCTGGATGAGCAGCGCGCGTTGCCGCTGTTTATCCTGTTTGCTTTTCTTAGCGGGACGTCGTTTTTGATCTATGCGTTACGCGCCAACCGGGGGAAAGCCATTACGTCCCCGGTGAAACCTGCGTTGCTCGGTGCGCTGTTGCTTCTCAGTTCCGCAGCCCTGATCGTGCTGGTGGGCACTTTGTACCCGATGTTCTATCGGATGATGGGATGGGGGCAGATCTCGGTCGGCGCGCCTTATTTCAATCTGGTTCTGCTGCCGTTTGGGCTACTGGGTTTGGTGTTGATGTGTTACGGCGGATTTAGGCGGCGGCGCTATGCCCAGTGGATCGCTCACGCTGGAGTGCTGCTGACGGCGTTAGGCATCGCCAGTTCGGCGCTGCAACGCCATGAAATCAGCCTGAACGTCACCGTGGGCGAGACGGTCAGCCTGGCGGGATACCAATTTACGCTGCGCTCGGTAGATCTACAGGCTCAGGCTAATTTCACCAGTGAACAGGCGGTGATTGAGGTTACCCAGCAAGGCAAGCCCGTGGCGCAGTTAACGCCTGAAAGGCGGTTTTACACCGCCCGCCGCCAACAGATGTTTGAACCCGGCATTGACTGGAACGCTTTCCATGACTGGTACGTGGTGATGGGCGAAAAAAGCGGCGAGCAGCGTTATGCCATGCGTTTTTATGTACAGACCGGCATCCGTTGGATCTGGTGGGGAGGGGCGCTGATGATGATTGGCGTCTTGGCCACCGGTTGGCAAAGGAGGCAAGCATGCGCTGGTTAACCGCTCTGCTGTTGTGGGGGAGCATCACGTTGCCCCTGGCGGCCCAGATCGTCGATACCTGGGCATTCACCTCGCCGGAAATGCAGGAGCGGGCGCTGGCAGTGGCAGGCCAGATCCGTTGCCCGCAGTGCCAGAATCAGAGCCTGCTGGAGTCCAATGCCCCTGCGGCGGTCGCCATGCGCCATGAGGTGTTTGCCATGACCGAACAAGGCAAAACGCAGGCGGAAATCATGAATTTTATGACGGCACGCTACGGTAATTTTGTCCGCTATCAACCGGCTTTTGAGGCCTCTACGTTGTTACTTTGGGGGCTGCCACCGCTGATGTTAGGGGCGATCGGGCTGGTGTTATGGCGGCGGAGGAAAGCGGGATGACATTGCGCTCTTACCCTCTGCTGTTTATCGTGCTGGTGCTTGGCCTTACCGCGGGTTGGTATGTGGCCAGCGGCCGCCCGGCCACCGTGTTGGCCGAACAGCATAAGCGCAGCTTGCCTGTCCAACCGCTCACGTCTCAGCAGCAGGCCGAAAGCGAGTTTCAGCAGTTACAGCAACAGATCGACCAGTCACCGCAAGACAGTGTGTTGTGGGCGCAACTGGGAGAATATTATCTGTTTAACGATAATTTTGCCGATGCGCAGGCGGCCTATCAGCGGGCATTGGCTCTGCGGGGGGCGAATGCCGAACTGTACTCGGCGTTAGCGACGGTGCTTTATTACCAGGCGGGGCAGCGTATTACCCCACAGGTGGGGAGCAATATAGCAAAGGCTTTGGCGTTGGATAAGGATGAGGTCTCGGCGCTGATGCTGCTGGCTGCCGATGCCTTTTTGCATACGGAATATGCCAAGGCGATAAGCTTGTGGCAACGGCTGTTGGACAGCCAGTCGCCACGGGTTAACCGGCCACAGCTGATTGAGGCTATCAATATGGCTAAGTTATTGTTAAATAATCAATAAAATTGATCGATTGCCCCTCACCCTAACCCTCTCCCACAGGGAGAGGGGACCGTACGTGCCACCTATTGGCTACTTTATTTATATATATCAATATATTAAAGGTAAGCTCTGTACATAAGAACAACACCGTACCAGCTCCCTCTCCTGGGGGAGAGGGTTGGGGTGAGGGGGCCGGAGATCACTCCATGCGGACGAAATTCACCAGCCTGGGCTGAGCAATGCGCTGATAATCCCCTGTGTTGAGGATCAGCGAACGCTCCAGCGTGCCAGCATTAAAGGCCAACTTATCAAAGCGCTCAAACAGCAGCGGATCGGCCACCAGCAGCAAATCCGGGTGGAAGCTGAACGGCGGGATCGCGCCAAAGACGCAGTCGGTCAGTTGGTCGACTTCCACCGGGCTGGCCAGTGAAGCGCGAGTACCGCCAACACCCTGTGCCAACGCGCCGAGATCGGCCTGTTGGTCGGCGGGCAGGATGGCCAGCACGTGCTGCTTGATGCCGTTGCCCTTGACGTGGCATACCAACGCTTTTGCCCCTTGCCCTAACTGGGTGCCGCGTATCTTGGCGACTTCTTCGGATTTCCCTGCCGTGGGATGCTCAACCACGCGATAGCGGGCTTGGTGTTGGTCAAGAAGGGATGTTAAACGGCTAAAGGTTGCGGTAGACACGCCATGTTCTCCTGAGTGTTGATTATCCTGCCCTATCATAACGCGTTGTGACGGCGAAGAGATCAGCCAAATTATTGATTAAACAGCGGGCTATTTTTTTGTTTTGACGGATAATACGCAATTATGAAACGGGATTTTAATTTTTTGAAAGGAAAGGGGCGTGAAGACTAATCTGTCGTTGTTTACCCAGCCGAAGTTCGTCTGGCTATGTGCGGCTTTCTGCTGTTTGCTGTGGGGCAGTGCCTACCCGGCAATTAAAAACGGTTATGAAATTTTCCAGATCGCCACCGACGATCTCCCCGGCAAGATCGTCTTTGCCGGTTACCGCTTTGTGATTGCAGGGGCCTTGCTGTTGCTGTTTGCCATCTTGCAGGGTAAACCCATCGGCCGTTTGTCACGGCGCCAGTATGCACAGTTGGTGGTGTTAGGGAGCACGCAAACGGCGCTGCAATACGTCTTCTTCTATATCGGTCTGGCCTACACCACCGGGGTAAAAGGATCGATCATGAACGCGACCGGCACCTTCTTTAGCGTGTTGCTGGCGCATTATATTTATAAAAACGATCGCCTTAGCATGAATAAAATCGTCGGCTGCGTGGTGGGCTTTGCCGGGGTGATGGTGGTGAACTTCAACAGTCAACTGATGGACTTCAGCTTTAGCTGGCTGGGGGACGGTTTTGTGGTGATCGCCGCGTTTATCCTTTCGGCCGCTACGCTGTATGGCAAGCGGATTTCTCAGACCGTCGATCCGACTATCATGACCGGCTGGCAACTGGCCATCGGCGGCGTGATGCTGACGGTAGGGGGATATCTGGCGGGGGGGCGGTTAGAGTTCCACGGTTGGGCATCGGTGGCGATCCTGAGCTACCTGGCGCTGCTGTCCTCGGTCGCTTTTGCGCTCTGGAGCCTGCTGCTGAAATATAACCGCGTGGGCATGATTGCGCCGTTCAACTTCCTGATCCCGGTTTCCGGCGCGGTGCTGTCGGCCATTTTCTTACAGGAAAGCATCATGGAATGGCGTTATGCCGTGGCGCTGGTGCTGGTGTGCTTTGGTATCTGGCGGGTCAACGTGGTGCGCAAAGAGGCATCGTAGGGGCGCCTGCTGCGCCCAGATGCTGATTTTGCTAAGTCACACCATTGGGCGGATATAGTCCCACAGGCGTTCCCAGTTAATCAGCACCAATACCACGGTGGCGGCAAACAGAATAAACATGATCTTTGAGAACATGATATCAACACTCCTTGTTAATAAAACGGCGTCCCTGCCCGGTTTAAGGGCGATTTTCAGGCAGTGTACAGGGGGAAAACCAGGCGATATAGAGGTGGTGAAACATTTCAGAAAAGACCAGGTGTTTGCTTAAATAATGGACTGCTGACGAGGGGGTGATAATAGGGCAGAGATTTCCCTGCCCCGAGTTTTACCAGGGCGTTAATTCAGGATGCCGTTGAGCACCAGCATGGTAATCATCCCGCCCGCCGCGGGGATCAGCGTACGGCGGACAATCATAAACGGCGAGCATTCACCCGCCTTGCTGACGGCAATGATCACCCCGGCCACCGGGGAAATCGATCTTCCCATACCGGCCATCAGTTGCATTGGCAGGATCATGCTGACGGCGCTTTCGCCAAACTTGGCGGCAATGCCTGGAGCCAGCCCAGAGAAGGAGAAGAACGCCGCCACGCCGGAGCCGGTCAGCGCCGCGGTCACGCAGACCAGCAGGGCCATCACGATCGTCATATTGCCAAAACCGAAGCCCGCGGCCTGAACGGTGTGAATAATGAAGTCAACGGCCCCGATGATCTGTAAGCCCTGGGCGAAAACGTCGGCACACACCAGCAGGGAAACGATGCTGGTAAACATGGTGCCCATGCCTTTGAAGAACACCTGGATGCCTTTGCAGGCGGTTTTGAAATCTCTCCGTACCAGCAACTCGCAGAAAAATGCCAACAGGGTGCCGATAATCATCGCTGTCACCACGTCAATCTTGATGCTGCTGATCACCAGCGGGCTGAAGACGATCACCAATATCACCGGGAACACCGGCAGGAAAGCGTAGAATGCCGGTACCTTGGCTGTATCTTCGCTGGTTGGCTGTTCCACCTGCTGTTGGGTGACGATGTGCCCGTCTTTGGCGTCAAAGTAGCGTGCGGTGAAGAAGATCAGTACCGCTACCGCCAGCATCACGCCGGTGGCGACCGGCAGTTGGTAGTGGGCAAAGTAGACTGCGGTTTCCATACCGGCATGTTTGGCTGCCAGGTTGGCGGTGCCCACCGCCGGGCCGAGATCCATAAACGCCGACATGCCGATCATCGAGGCGGCGGCGGCTTTACTGACACCAAGCCGCACCAACACCGGGAAGAAGGTGACCAACAGCAGCATCGCCAGACCGGCCGCACTGGAAATCGCCACGTGCAGCAACTGGGATAATATGTAGCCGATCGCCAGGATCAGGTAAGGAGCCTTGATCATCTGCAAGGGTTTGATGCACAGATTTACCATCGAGTTCGACGCTTTGATGTGATCCATATAGTCGGCAAAACCGCCCGCCGCCATAATGATCAAACCGATGCCCGCCACCTGGGTGGTCAAAGACTCTTTCACGAACGCGAAAATATCCCCGCCAACCCAGCCGATGGATTTGGCCTTGCCGTACAATATCGATTGCTCGGGAAAGAACACCGCCGTGATCAGCAGCAGGCTCAGCCCCGCCAGCAGTAACACGGTTTGCGGCTGGTAGTTTTTGATAATAAACCAGGCCGCCAATACGGTAACGATCATCCCGATGATAAATCCAGTCATCATTTCCCCTTATGAGTGTTTGGCAAAAAACTCATGCAATAGCGTGTTGTAATAATCCGGAGCCTGGAAATAAGGCGCATGGCCCATACCGGGCATCTCGATATGTTGGGTGTAGGGCACCAGCGCCAGCAGATCGGCTTTGAGCTGTGGTTGCACCACGGCGTCTTTTTCACCGGTGAGGATCAGCGTTGGCATCTTGAGCTGGGGCAGTAGCGGGCGGTTGTCGGCGAGTTGCAACATGCGAGTGGCACGCCTCAGGCCTTCCAGATTGGTGCCTGCCGCAATGTCTGCCGCATAGTCCAGCACCGCTGTGGGCACATCCGGGAAGGGCAGCAGATCTCGAGCGCGGTTTCTGCCGTAGGCTTCGCGGCCGATTTCGGCGAGCTCTTGTAGCCGCTTTTCCAGCTTTTCCGAATTTGGGGCCGACTCTGGCGCGCCATAGCCGGGATGGGTGCAGGACAACACCAGATTTTTTATCCGCTCTGGATAGCGGGCGGCGTAGCGGCTGGCAACGGTGCCGCCCATTGAATGCCCGACGAGGGAGACTTTCTCTGCCCCGCAGTGTTGCACCCACTCATGCAGCATCAGCACAAAAGCGTCGATCTCGGCTGGAACCAGCGCGGAGTCGGCATAACCCGGTGCATCCCAGGCCATGACGCGGTAGCGGGGAGAAAAGGCGGCAAACTGGAATGGCCAGGCTTTTGAGCTGCCCAGAATACCGTGTAAAAAGATCAGGGTTTCGCCCTCACCGCAGGCGCGGAAAGATAAATTCCCCTGTGAGGTACGTAGAATTTGCTGCTCAGGGCAAACAGGGATTGCGCTGTTTTCACTGCTCATGATAAAGCCTCTTTTCATTAAATAAACGCCAGAGATGGATTGCTACATGGCATTCTGGTAAGTCAATGCTTAGCCCTAAAGCAACAGGGCTATAAAGATGGTTGTTGAATATTAATACTGCCTGGTGTTGGTGTTATTTATTGAAAACGTTAAATGCCTCGAATAACGACTCCATGACGTTGAAGTTCTCGTTTAATTCGTTGCTTTTCACTTCGCCCATATAATTGACCAGCGCTTCGATTAATACGAAGCCCGCGCTGCGGCTGCTGAACAGCCCGCTATGCTGGCTCTCCATCAGCAACATCGCCGTGGCGAAGTGGCTGAACGGATTGACGGCATTATCGGTGATGACGATGGTATCGCCACGATGTTGATAAAACCATTTTATCAACCTTGTCGTCACGCTGGAAAAACGATAATAAGAAATCGCCAGTAGCACATCGCCTTTTCTCGAGTCGATTAACTTATGCGGTAAATTGGCAATATTGGCATCCAGCAGCACGATGTCTTTTTTGATATAGCGGCCAAGCAGATAAAAATACTCGGCCAAGGCATGTGCCGTTGCGCTGCCAATCACATACAGCCTTTTTTCCGGATCGCAAATCAGCGCGATGGTTTTCTCCAAATGCTGGCGATTGATGTTTTTCAACGTATTGTTGATATTATCGGTGATCTCGCCGCAGTGTTTTTCTATGAATTCGATGCCGTTTTTTCTGTTTTTGCTGTTGTCGAAGCGTTCTATGGGGGAGATGTTTCTGCGCTGCTCTGGCTCGATGGTGGACTCTTTGAAGTCACGAAAGCCGGTGAAGCCGAGCTTCATCATAAATCGCCCCAAGGTTGACTTGGCGATGTTGATCTCATGGCAAACATCGATCACTTTGCTGTAGGGGATGGACTCAAAGTGTTTGTCAAAATAGTCGATGATACGCCGATCCGTTTCGGTCAGATTATCAATGCTGGCAATACGTTGAGTGAATTCCGCTCTGTTCATGTCAGTTTTCCCCTCTACGCCATTTCTTCCTTCATTAATAACAAAACCCAAGGGAGAAAAAAGGGGAATCAAAAATTCCCTTGTCAGAAGTGTGTGTCATCTCTCATTCCCTTCTGACCCGCGCTACCGCTTGCTTTGGCAGTAGCGCGTTCTCCTCAAGTTACGGTTGTACCTTGAACTCGCCATGCTGTTCAAACCAGGCAAATTGCTCTGCGCCATAGGCAGACATCTTCGAGCCGCTATGCCCAACGTCGGGCAAGGTCGTAAAGCGCCAGTTGAAGTCGACCTTATAGCGTTTGGCTTTCTGCTGCGCCGTCAGGAAATAGCTTTGTGCACGGGTTAACCGGCTATCCCCCTGTGCCAAGGCTTCATAAGAGCGGCGTAGCAAAGGGTGATACGGATCGTTATCTTTTTCACCGACGGTGATCAGCACGGGTTTGGCAAAGTAGTCGGCCAGCTGTTTTTGCGTCACTTTCACCGGCGCATTGTCCAGGCCATAGGGCCAGGGGTTTTCCACATCTGGCATGGTCCACCATCCGGCTGCCGCACAAATGGCGGCTTTGACATTCGCCTCAGGGACAAAGGTCAGCATCCGGTGAACAAACTGGCAGCCAGCGCTGTTACCAAATAAATAATAGTCTTGTTGTTTGGTGATCCCCTGTTTTTGCATATCGGCAAACAGATCGTCAATGACCGTGAAGGCCCATTCCCCTTTAGGGTTGACCTGGTGGGTTTTGGCATTCTCGATATTCCCCAGGTTATAGCCGTCGTTACCGGGATAATCGGCTTCGGAGAACAGCGGAGCGATGACGATAAGTTTGTTTTTCTTGGCATTTTCTACCCATGAGTCGCGGTACTCATCGGCGTTACGGTTCAGCCCGGTCAGGACAAACACCACTGGGGTGTTGGCATTGGCACCGGGAGGCTGGTAGCTGAAGACCTCCATCTTCTTGCCGGTTTGTGGCACGGTGAAATCGAAACTACCGCTCTCTTTTGGCAGCGCGGCTGCGTGGCTGACGCTGGCGCTCAACGCTAACACGGCGAATAAACTGAGAAAATTGTTCATGTTTTCCATCCTTGCGCAGTGATTAAAATTCGTAACGTAACCCAAGTACCCACAGGTTTTCTGCCGAATCGTAGCTTTCCCGATCGTCATAAATGTAGGTGGCAGAAAGATGTACATCTTTTTTCAGGCGATATTCCAGTTCAGAGATCCACTGTTTGCGGTGAGCGTAATCATTTTCAGACTCGATCAACTGCGAGTAGCCACCACGTAGCGCGACTTTGCTGGTAAACCAGTATTCGGCCAGCGAGTCGAAGGCATCATAATCTTTGTCTGACTTGCCGGTTTGCTCGTAGGTTTGTCGACCAACGTTGATACCAAGATAAGCCTTGTCGTAGCTGAGGCGTATGCCAATCCCTTTTTGGGTGTAGTCGGTGTAGTTGCCGCTTAGGCTGGTATTTTTGGGGTCTTTGGTCATTTTCTGCCAGGCAATCACCGGTTTGATTTTTAGTGGCGTACCCATCACCGGGAATTCAAAAGCGTAGCCGAGGCTGGCCATATAACCATCGTCAACGGTGCTGTCGCTTGCACCGTTACCCATCACGTAGGCGGTGCGAACGTCCAGCCCGCCATAGGTATATTCATATTGTAATGTGCCGTCCTGACGGTTCCATTGATAGGAGGAGTCGATACGCGTGCCGACCCAGTTGGAGTAAACGTTAGCCGTGTAGTTCATGTAACGATCGGTGATGCCCATCCACTGGTACATCGGGTTGCGCGTACGGCCAACCATCAGTTTCCCCAGATCCTTACCGTCAATCCCGATATAGCCATAACGAATATCCCAGTTATCTTCGGCGACTTCGGTATCGTTCTTTTGAGTATTAACCTGCCATTCCAGCTTGCCAAACAGGCCGAATTGCTCATCGAGCTTTTGTTTGGCTTCAAAGCCAAGACGGCCGGTCAGGTTGGTGGCATTGGTGTGTTCATCTGTCCATTCATTGCCGGTTTGTGCCTCGATACGGCCATAAATATCGAGTTGTGTTCCTTTACTGTTATAGACCGTCACCGCCTCGGCGGCGCTGGTGGCTAGCAGGGCAGGAAGGAGTAATGCCAGAGGTATTGTTTTCATTATTATGATCCTGTGTAAGGTAAGTCATTTTTCTTTTTTATAAACATGAGGCGAACTAAAGCGACTCACTTAAAAATAATGAGTTGAACTGGATGCATTAAACACGCTAAAGACTTGTGCTTGAGGTGATTAATTTATTTAACAGTAAACAGAAAATAGCGAACCAATGAGCAACCTACGCCGCACATGATTTAATGCTGATAAGCAAGTCCAGGTTTTATTTTTTAGTTATCGCCCTCTTGGTGGTTGATTTTTACACTATAGGAAGAGGGGAACCGTTGTGAATGGGAATCAAAAATTCCCTGGTTAAATATGTGAGTGCTGGCACAAATATATATTACGGATAAAGACATCGGGGGGAGGTAAGCAGTTTTTTTGAGGAGAGCAGACAATAAAAACCCCCGCACAACGTGGATTGTGCAGGGGTTTCGGCAAGGCAAGGACGTTACTTCTTCTCTACGGCTGCCTGGATGGCATCTGCCAAGGTGCTGACGTGCTTTTCTGCCGTTTTCAGCTGGTATTCGACACCGTTGCCGTCGTTGGTGTCAGACAGCGTGGCTTTCAACAGTTCCAGTGCTGCCTGCACCGCCAGTAATCTGCGTTTTTGCTCTTCCGTTGGAGCGATCCCAGAGCCAAAATAATTCTCTAACATGTTCATTTCCTTTCGCTAGACCTACCGAAATGGCAGACAACACAGGTTACATGGGGGGGATACCCGCCATTTTCAAGGCATTGCCTTGAGTGCTGTCTCTTGTTGCAACGGCTTTGAGCCATTTTGGCGCGCACTGTTGATCCAGGCAAACGACCCCATCAGCGCAATCACCGTCAGTAAAATATACTCTAACGACATGGCATAAACTCCCTGAATGGCGTAAATCACTACGCTGATCACGTCAATCAGCACCCACAGCAGCCAGTTCTCGACGTATTTGCGCGTCATCAGCACCATGGCGGCGAT
Organism: Serratia sp. K1WW1; assembly: GCF_055790865.1. Taxonomy (NCBI): domain Bacteria; kingdom Pseudomonadati; phylum Pseudomonadota; class Gammaproteobacteria; order Enterobacterales; family Yersiniaceae; genus Serratia; species Serratia sp. K1WW1. The sequence continues at coordinate 4,366,264 of NZ_CM147697.1, read as the reverse complement.
CGACAGCACCAGCATGGTGGAATCCCACAGTGGGAAGGCGTCTGGCTGCAGTTCAGGCATCACCACCGAAAGCCCCATTCCCTGCATAATGCCGATGGCAATGCGCGTCAGCACGGCGAATACCGGATCGATAAACAGCGACATCAGGCCGATGGCCACCACGCAAACCACCAGCAGCGTGAGAGCCTTTTGCCGTGGCAACCAGCGGATTTTCAGCGCGGCTTCGTTATTTTCGTTTTGACGGCTCCAGGCATACCAGCCGTACAGGTTGGCGACGAAGAAAAACACCTGTAACAGCAGGCTGGCGTACAGCTGAATCTGGAAGAAGATAGCGGCAAACAGCGTGACGTTAATCAAACCAAACAGGTAGTTGATAATCTTCTCTTTGCTGGCAAACCAGATGCACAGCAGGCCAAACACCGTACCTATGGCTTCGATCCATGACAGGGCATAACCACCTTCGCCCAGAGGAATGTTGACCATGACGTTATTGATGCTGAAAAAATCCATTATTGCGTCCTCTCAAGATGATCCTGATACAGCGTTTCGAGCGCGAGCACGATTTCGCGTTCCTCGCCACGTTGGCAGGAATGCTCCTGCTGTTGATAGTCGTTGATGCTCTGTTCCAGGCACCCCTGGTGTTCCACCACCACGTTCAGGATAGAGGCAATGCGCATATTACGCAGTGCGCCAACGACCATCAGCGGGGCGGTTTCCATATCGGCGGCGAGAATACCTTTGGCCGACCAAAAATCGGTGATCTCCTGTTCGCGATCGGTGTAGAAACTGTCATGGCTACGCACATAGCCACAGTGCGTACTGTATCCCAGTTTTTGTGCCTGTTGGCGCAGCAGATAAACCAGGCCGCAGTCGGCACTGGCCGGATAGGCAGCAGGAATATAGGCGTTGCCGGTGCCTTCATCGCGCACTGCGGCGCTGGCGATCACCAGATCGCCCAGCTTCATTGCAGTTTGCATCGCGCCGCAGCTGCCAATGCGCACCAGGCAGTCTACGCCGATCTGATGTAGTTCTTCGGCGGCGATGGCGGTAGAAGGACCTCCCATGCCGGTGGAAATCACCAACACTTCCACACCACGAAACCAACCACGCAGCGCCCGGTATTCACGATTTTGGCCAAAATCCTCCACCTGTTCCAGAAAGCGGGCAACGTGTTCGACGCGTTGCGGATCGCCCGGTAATAGCGCGTAATGGGCGTGTGTCATCTGCCGGCTAAGCCGGATATGCGGTTGTAATTGAGTCATGGAACTTACCTGCGTTTTATACTGGTTGGCGCTAAGGCCAAAAATTAAAACTCGGCCTGCTGGTGTAACCGGACTGGGTCGATTACCGCAATCCGTTCGCCATTGACCGTAATAATTTGCTGCTCGCGCAGTTCAAACAGGATGCGGTTGATACTGCGTGGGGCGACGGCAAACTGTTCGCTGAGCTGTTGTTTATTAATGGTAATTTCTCCTTCATTTTTGGCTCCCTGGTGTTGGTAGCTTTGCCACAGCGCATGGCAGACGCGCTGGTGCAATGAATAGAGACTGTCTTCGCCCGCTTTTTTCGACAGCTGATAGTACTGGCTGCTGAACGACTGAATGATTTTCTGGTTGAAGTAATTGTCGACCGTCAGCCAGTGGCAAAAATCGCTGCGTGAAAGCGTCAGTAACGTCACTTCACTGGTCGCTTCTACCGAGCAGATATACGGCCGTTGCTCAAAGATCTCGAGCTCACCCAGCATATCTCCGGCGTGGTAGCGTGCCTGTAAATATTTACGCCCATCGTCGGCGTGAATAAATACGTCCACATTACCCTGCGCTATCAGGTGAAATTCATGACAAATTTCATGCTGTTGACATATCAGCGTACCTGGCCTGACTTGCTGCAACTGCCAACGGCGTAAAATAGCCAACGGGCAATATTTCAGCAGGTCGTAAAGTATGGCATCACCGGTAACCAACTCGACAACGCTCAACCATTCACTGTTTTTTTTGTCGTTCTGCATAGCGTTAACTATAAAGTTCCTCTGCAGGTAAGGACAGGACGCCGGTCCGACGGCAACATCAAAAAGGGGGTAAAACTGGAAGCTGGCTCTGATATTAGAATATTGGTCGGGACATTTGTCCCAGCTTGTTTATCGGCAGGGTAGGGATGTGATGGCGCTCACATATTAAATGGAGAAAGAGGGAGCAGGGAAAAGATGGGGAAAATTATTTCCCCATCTTTGGCAGTACTAATTATAGTTTCGGAAAGTTCACAACATCCGTCACCATATCATCAATGGCTTTCTTCACGTCGGCCAAGGTGATTGGGGCATTTTCATTATTGACCGTTTTACCCAAGCCTTTACGGACTACGGCCAGGACCGTTTTACCGGTATCTTGATCGATCAGTTTGATTTCCATGAATAACGCGGTATCTTGCGTTCTGTGTCCGCTGGCGGCCATGGTGGTGGCAATGACGGCTCCAATAGGAACAACTTCATAGAATTGCACCCCTTCGTTTTCAGCCGTTACCGCAGTAATGGCAACTTTGGCAACCAGCACGCGTGAGCCTGATGGGGTAGGCAACAGCGTTGTACGTTGTGCAACGGCATTTCTTAGTGTGGTGCTGGCGTATTCTCTGATCTGATCCAGCGTTTGCTGACTCACCCGAGCAGTGGGTTTTGCCGGTGGGTAGAAGACCAATGGGGTAATATAAATGCCACGATAGTCAGACTCTTTAAAACCGGGAGCTACCCAGCGCAATACCTGATGCCCGCTAGCGGTTTCAGTTTTTTGCAGTTTGCTATAGTCCTGCAGGAACCCGGAATACTGCGTAGTTTCTGCAACCTTGGAGGTACATCCCGCCAGCAACATACCCGCAGCCAAAGCGGCCGCGGCAACGCCAAAACGATTTTTTTTCATATACTTCTCATCATGAAGTAGGGGTGGTTTGTGCCTAAAAAATATAGCACTATCCTGCAAAATAAGACATGAGAGAGCTCTTACAGAAAAATAACGTTGTTACAAATTGGTTTTTATTACTACAAGGATAGCTTATTAATAAACCTCAAAGCTATGGCATTGCGAAGGGTTCGTAATGCAAGGTCTGTAATTTACTAGGCAAGCGGCGATCGGCGCGTTGCACACACCACAAAAAACCATGTTGCCATTGGTTACAATTAATCTCCTGCCAGAGTGAAAACCGCAGGTTTGTCAGTGCCTTCTATCAGGCGTTACATCTGGCACGTCATCCTTACTCAAGCATGACATTTCTATACACTCGCGCTGGTAAAGTTATTCCAACCCGATGATGTTGTGTTAGTCCTGTAGTGTATTACCATCCCTTTGACTTTATCCCGCCTTGTGCGGGATTTTTTTTGCGCGCTCGGCGTGTTTAATTCGTTATCCCGTCTGGCAGTTGTTAGACAGCGTGGTGACTTGCTGGTTAAAGGGGAGGCTGTTTCAGTGTGATCCACTTTTTCTGCACAATTGAAGGTTATGATAAGCCGGTTATTAGCCCGTTTGGGTTAACACTGCATTTCAACACTTTATGCCCGGTTCCTAGCCGGGCTTTTTTACGCCCAAGATCTGCTGAAACTTGCTGCTTTACGATCGCTAACTGCGCTGGGCGGTGGGCCTGTGCCGTAACTGTCAATTTAGTTTTCGACCTCCAGCCAGCCAGCAGCTCTTTACGGGCTTTTTTCATTGCGCTTCTGCTGGCATTGCAGGAAAATAACCCGCAAGTAAGAAGAGTCTTAACCTTATACCCTTATAATTTCTCATAGTTTGCTATTTCGGTGGCGTTAACAATTTAGACTATGCTGTTAACAAACCTTTTCGTTAAAGCGATGAGTCCAGCGAACAAGGGTTTAAATTTCCAGAGGCGAATTAAACTAATAAGACACGATAGGGTTTTTGATTGATTTAATTGACCATTTTAATGGGGCGCGGAGTGGTTCGTTTTTCTTTTTGGGGGAAAGAAAGCATGCTTATAATCAGAGTTGTTATTATTGCCTCGCGGGTTATTTCATGAGTGCAGAAAGACAGCGTTTGCCAGCGACGGTTCTGCTGGTCAATGTATTTTTATTGGCCTACCTGCTCTCCTTGTTCGGCATTTTCACCCGCCCGCTAGGGTCACTCTCCCTGTTTTGGCCGGTGAATGCTATTTTGCTTGGTTTGATGCTGCGTAAGCCTGACTATGCGACGATGTTGGGATGGGGCGGCACCTATCTTGGCATGATCGCCGCCGATCTCAGCACCGGCGAAAACTGGCCACTGGCGCTTTGGCTAAATGCCTGCAATATGGCGCTGATTGCCACCGGCTATGCCGTGATGTCGATGCTGCCCAAGTCTCAACGGCGTATGGGCAAGCCCCAGGCGATTTTGTATATGTTTACCGCCTGTCTGCTTGGGGCCGCGTTGTCGGCAACGCTGTCGGTGTTGCGCACTGACAGTCAATACAACAATACGCTGCTCATTGCCTGGATGTCCTGGTTTAGCGAACAGTTCTCGACCAACCTGTTAATCCTGCCGGTCTTACTGGCTGCGCCACGCTTAAAGCAATTGCTGAGCCTGCAGTTTGGCTGGCAATGGCGTTCCAGCCTGCCTTTGCTGGCGTTGTTGCTTTCGTTGGCGCTTAGCGTGTATATCGGTGGACCGGGTGCGATAGCCTTCCCGATCCCCGCACTGCTATGGTGCGCCGTGCGTTATCATTTATTTACCGTCACCTTGCTGACGTTTCTCACCGGGGTGACGGAGATTATCAGCATTTCTGCCAATCTGATGCTGTATGAAATGCCGGGAGCGCGAGGGGCGGTCATGGACAGCCTGATGTCAGCGCGTTTGGGGATTGCCATGTTGGTGATGGGGCCGCTGATTTTGTCCAGCTCGATTGCCGTTAGCCGAAAACTACTGCGCCGGCTGGAGCACAGTGCGAACCACGATTTCCTTACCGGGGCACTGGCGCGTAGTGCTTTAACGCGCAAAGGCAGGGAAATGCTGGAACAGAAGCAGCGTATGAAGGAGGCGGTATCGTTGTTGTTAATCGATATCGATCACTTCAAACTGATCAATGATACCCATGGTCATGCCATAGGTGACCACGTTCTGGCGGCATTCGCCCATATTTTGCGGCGTGAACTGCGCCACGACCAGCTATTTGGCCGGCTGGGGGGGGAAGAGTTTGCCATTATGCTGCCACGGGCACTGGGGACGCAGGCAGTGGCCTTGGGGGAACATTTGCGCCAGCGGATAGAAAGTGCCGAGTTGAACCCCAACGGCAAGGCACCCTTGCGGATCACGATTAGTGTTGGCGTGGCGAGTTTGGCAATGAATGAGGATAAATCACTGGAACAGCTGATGAATATGGCAGACATTGCGCTTTATCGCGCCAAGTCCCAGGGCCGCAACTGCGTCGAATCGTTTAACATGGTCAGCGGCAACAGCCTCAACCATGTCATATTCAAATAGCGTTTTAGCCCTGTTTTGGCGTGAATTGCGTGCCGCAGTTGGGGCAAATCAGGGTGCTGAGTTTACGCAGTTTTGAACATTGCTGTTCGGTAACATAAGCACATTTTGGGCAGGCAATTTGAGTGGTGCGGTTATTGTAACCTTTAACGCTGGTGGATTCAGACATATCGCGTACCTGTGTCAGGTGAAAACCCACGCTAACACAGGTGCCATTAAATAGCTTTGAATGTTTTCAGGGGCTATAGGGTCTTCAACGCCTGCACGGTTTCATCGATATCGATTTCATGCTCAGAGAAGACGTGGGTCGCGTTCTGGAAGGTGGTGATTGAGAGCATACGCAGCGTTTCAGTGGCGGTTTGTGGCGCAACGGCGACTTGCGGACGGATACGGTTCATCAGCAGCCCAACGGACAACACGGTGTTCTCTTTATCGACCTCCACCTTGACCGGCACTTCTTTGGTGAAGGTATCGAAGGATTTGATGCTGGAGATTTTGATTCTCTCGTTGGCGATGGTGATGTACTTGCTTGGTGCCTGAATCTTTACCGCATAGGCCGATGGCCCTTTGGTATTGTTGGTTGGCTCAAAGGTTACCAGCGCGTTTTTCTTAATCAGCTCTGGGTTTTGCACTTTAATCACGTGAAAATAACGATTTTCCCCGTTCTCGTCGGTGATAAAACCGAAGCCTTTGTCTTCAAAAAAAGTCGTTATCTTGCCGTTCATGGTCATTCTCATCAGGTCGTTCGTAACAACGCTAATGATAACGCGTAATGCCGCACAGTGACAGGGGGCGGTGTTTCATCAGCAAGGCGAAAGCCTAAAAACTGTGGGTTGAGGGGCAATCATGGGCTACAGAGGTGTTTAATCGGCTGCTCAACGGTTTTTTGGCGGATTGGGCTGCCTTGGACATCTCTGGAAACCGCGGACATCAATTTACATGGCAAATAACCGACTTTTTCACTTTTTATCGATTTTATGTGATCTGTGTTGTGGACAAAATCCCGTCTAATTGCTGTACTGTATTGGACACACATTTTGTGTCTTACATTCACGTTAAAGGTAAGTTTGATGTCTAAGATTAAAGGTAGCGTTAAGTGGTTTAATGAATCTAAAGGTTTCGGTTTCATTACTCCAGAAGATGGTAGCAAAGACGTTTTCGTTCACTTCTCTGCCATCGCTAGCAATGGTTTCAAAACTCTTGCTGAAGGCCAGCGTGTAGAATTTGAAATCACGAACGGTGCCAAAGGGCCATCTGCTGCTAACGTTATCGCTATCTAAGCTACAGTAGCCAAAATTGTTAAAACCCGCTCCATGAGCGGGTTTTTTATGCTTTTTTTTTCAGGCCCGGAACGGTTAAGAGAACAGGTAAAGCTTGATGAAGGCCAGCACGATCAGCACGCACGCCAGGGTGACAATCCATTCGGTAGTGGTTTTTGGCAGGTTAAACATTCAATTCCTCACTCAGCCCTAGATACTGAGCGAGGATTATCCCGATGGCAGATTAAGAAAACATTAAGCTCCGGGATTTAATGGCCGTAGAACGCTCTGACCAGCATAAAGGCCAACAGCGTCATCGCCAGCGAACCCGCCAGGTTGAGCAGCATATTGGCGATGGCCCAGACAACGCGATCGTCCTGCAACAGATAAACCACTTCGAGCGAGAAGGTAGAGAAGGTGGTCAGCCCGCCGCAAAAGCCGGTAGTGATCAGTAGTTTCCAGACCGGATCAATGTGTGTCATGCGGATAAACAGCGCCAGGGCCAGCCCGATGATGAACCCCCCCACCAGGTTTACGGTCAACGTGCCCAATGGAATATGCGGATGTAGAGGGTTGAGCTTAAGGCTCACTGCCCAGCGCAATACGCTACCCAAACCACCGCCAATAAACACAGCCAGTAAAGAACTCCACATGGTGATAAACCCTATCTAAAGATGGAAGAGGCTCAGAAAGGTTCAGGCAAGCGCCTACGTACCTCTCTGAGAGGTTACGTAGACATCATCAGCCTGTGAAAGGCGGTTATGGAGGAATGTCATCTCCGTTGGTTGGCGCGAAGCAATCGCGCGGGGCAGATTTTACACCTTGTCGCTGTAGTTTTGTAGTAGCTTCAGCCAGACAGGAATTACTCACTTCAATTCAATAGCCGCACCTAATACCGCGACACCTAATGCCAGAGACAGGTGGGAGTCGTGCAGGTTAGCCGACCGTTGAGCGCATGGATGCGCGATACGAGACCCCAGGGATGGGTTTACGGCGTGTCGGCGTTCTGTATGACTCCCACCTGTTACACTATTTCTCGAAGCCATTTATCCAACCAATTTATCAAATCATTAAGCTATCAACTTAATAAACTAGTGGGCTAGCATTGATGTACGGCGAGTTCCTGCCGGTTGCGGCCATTATTTTTTGCCCGATACAGTGCGATATCGGCGGCCTTCAACCACTCCTGGTAGTCGGGCATCGCGGGCTGGTAATCGGCGACCCCAGCGCTGATATTCAGCTTTAACCCAGGAGCTTCACGGAAGGTGACCTCGTTCAGGCGCTCCTGAATGCGGTGGAGCGCCAGGCTGGCCTGTTCGGCACTGGTATTTGGCAACACCGCGCCGAACTCATCACCGCCGTAGCGCCCAACGATATCCATCGCCCGCAGCCCCAGCACCAACTCTTCCGCCAGAACGATCAGCGCCTCATCCCCCACCCCATGGCCAAAGGTGTCGTTGATGGCTTTGAAATGGTCAATATCCATCAGGATCAGCGTAGCCGTATGATTATAGCGCCGGCAGCTATCAAACTCATTGTGCAGCAGGTGCTCCCAATGGCGGCGGTTAAACACGCCGGTCAAGCCATCACGCGTGCTGATGCGCAACAGTTCCTGTTGCTTTTCTGCCAGCCGCTTGGCGGTTTGGTAGGTCACATAACCCAGGAATACTGGGTAGATGAAGATCATCGGCAGACACAGATAAACCTGCAGCGGTGTGGATTGTGGCGTAAAGGGGAAGCCCAGTATCGCACTGGTAACCAGTGCCCCGATAATTTGCGCCACCAGCCCTTTGAAATACAGAGACGGCCCGCCAGAAGCGATATTGTTCATCCCCATCATCGACAGGATCACCACCGCGGGGAGCGCATTGAAACCCATGATGGCGACCCACATCCCGCCTAACAGTGCATCGATGAGCAGGTTGCGGATCTCGGTGGCGTAGGGGGCTTCGCTGCGGATAGACCACTGATAAGCGATATGTGGCCAGATAAAGCCATTCACTGCCAGCAAGATCCACACGCCAACCGGCTGGTGCTCTGGATAGAGCGCCGTAAGTACGCACCAGAAACCAATCCCCAGGCCGACAATACGTGGCAGGTAGAGGCGCCTGGCGAAGTTGAGGCCTGCACGCCGGGTGTTAAAAGCCGATGGAGCTGTAGGCATCCCATGTTTCCCTGTGATGAATTATACAGCCGGCCTGGAGCCGGAAAAAAGCGAATAGCCAAGAATATGCCCTATAATTTAAGCATAGAACATCTCGGGTAGATCTCACCTTGTTACAACTGGTTGTTGTTATAGCCGAAAGAAAGTCGCTAAATACCTACAGACGAAGTTTGTTCCCGCGCTGCGTTCTGCAGCCATAAATGAATAAAGAAGGTGATTATGGAAGGTATCAGTATTACCAAGCTGCTGGTAATTGCGGTGTTGATCGTGTTGCTGTTCGGCACCAGCAAACTGCGTACTCTGGGCGCGGATCTGGGGGCGGCGCTGAAAGGCTTTAAAAAAGCGGTGGGCGACGACACCCCTCCTGTACAGAATACGGCTGAAACACCTACCGCGCAGCAGAGCGTCGAAAAGAAAGACGTTTAACCGCCTCTGCTGTTGAGCCATAAAAAACGGATGCCGCAAGGACATCCGTTTTTTGGCGTTAATCGCAGGTGAAGCGTAACAAAAGATTACCGCGGTTACTTCACTTCCAGCCCTTTGGCCTGCAAGTCCGCATGATAGGACGAGCGCACAAACGGGCCGCAGGCAGCATGGGTAAAGCCCATTGCCATCGCTTCTTCTTTCATTTCGTCAAACTCCGCCGGGCTGACATAGCGCTGCACTGGCAGATGGTGACGGCTTGGTTGCAGATACTGCCCCAGCGTCAGCATGGTTACGCCATGGCGGCGCAGATCGCGCATCACTTCCACGATTTCCGCGTTGGTTTCACCCAAACCTACCATCAGGCCAGATTTGGTCGGAATAGAGGGGTGAGCTTCCTTAAAGCGCTCCAGCAACTTCAATGACCACTCGTAATTAGCCCCTGGGCGTACCTGACGATAAACACGCGGCACGTTTTCCAGGTTGTGGTTAAACACGTCTGGCGGCGTGGCGGTAAGGATGTCCAGCGCACGATCCATACGGCCACGGAAGTCTGGCACCAGGGTTTCGATCTTGATGTTCGGGCTCTTGGCACGGATGGCCGTAATACAGTCGGCAAAGTGCTGCGCGCCCCCGTCACGTAAATCGTCACGGTCAACCGAGGTGATCACCACATAGCGCAATGCCATGTCGGCAATGGTTTGCCCCAGCTTTTCCGGCTCGTTGGCATCGGGAGCCACCGGGCGGCCGTGAGCCACGTCGCAGAACGGGCAACGGCGGGTACAGATGGCCCCCAGGATCATGAAGGTGGCGGTACCGTGGTTAAAGCACTCAGACAGGTTCGGGCATGACGCCTCTTCGCACACCGAATGCAGGCCGTTTTTACGCATTGCGGCTTTGATACCTTGAATGCGCGTAGAGTCGGCAGGGAGTTTGATCTTCATCCACTCGGGTTTGCGTAACAATTCCTGGCGTTCGGTGACCACGGTTTTTACCGGGATTAACGCCATTTTGTCTGCATCGCGGTATTTGACGCCGCGTTCCATCTGAATCGGTTTACTCATAATCGTGCAGGTTCCAGTTACGAAGCTCGACCGTCTGGTAGCCGAGTAAATGAACAAATTCCTGTACCAGAATGGGATGCACATCGGCGATCCCGACACCTGGTGCCAGCGCGCTGACCTGTGTCATCTGCATTCCGGCATAACCACAGGGGTTGATGCGTAGGAAAGGGGTGAGATCCATAGCGACATTCAGGGCCAGGCCATGAAATGAGCTACCTTTGCGGATCCGCAAGCCTAATGAACAAATCTTGTGTTCGCCCACGTACACGCCGGGCGCATCCGGGCGCGCGCGTGATTCGATCTTGAAATGGGCGAGGGTATTAATAACGGTCTCTTCCAAGGCCGTGACGAGTTGGCGAACACCCACCTTATTGCGTTTCAGATCCACCATCACGTACATCACCTGCTGGCCGGGGCCATGATAGGTGACCTGGCCGCCGCGATCGCTCTGGATCACCGGGATATCGCCTGGCATCAGCAGATGTTCTGCCTTACCGGCCTGGCCTTGGGTGAACACGGCTTGATGCTGCACCAGCCACAATTCATCGAGCGTGGATTCGTCGCGGTGATTGGTGAAGCTGTGCATGGCTTGGGATACAGGCTCATAGGGCTGCAACCCCAGCTGACGGAGAATGATCTTATTGTGTTGCAAGCGGGGCATCGTCAGGTTACAGAAGTGGTAAAAAACATTATACCGGGCGCTCTGGCCCGCGGCCAGCATTTATCCCTGGCGAACCAGGGCAACCCGGACAGCGGTGGCGCTGAACCAGGTTGGCTGGCAGGGAGTTATGCTGTAATTACAGCACCATACGGACAATTTCAATATTGCCCAACTCTTCATATAACGTTTCCACCTGATCGATATGGGTGGCGGTGATGGTGATGGAAACGGAATGGTAGTTGCCTTTGCTGCTCGGTTTGACCTGCGGGTTGTAATCCCCTGGAGCATGGCGTTGCACCACTTCAACCACCTGGTCTACCAGCTCGGGGTGTGCCAGGCCCATTACCTTGTAGGTAAAGGTACAAGGGAATTCGAGCAGTTCGTTCAGTTTAGTCTTTTGCATGTGGGTGCGCTCCAGCTGTGGCGGATCTCTAAATTATAACTCCCGCCGGGGCGGGAGTTAGTGTTAATTGTTATATGGGGCCGAACTCAGCCGATTCAAGGGTTAGCCGAACCAGTGATGGAACATCAGGCGGATATAATCCACGATGCGGCCAAAGAAGCCACCTTCTTTCACTTCGTTCAGCACCACCAGCGGGCGCTGATCGATGGTTTTGCCATCCAGCTGGAAATTGATGGTGCCAACCACCTGGTTTTTGGCCAGTGGAGCATGAATTTCCGGGGTGTTCAGCACGTAGCTGGCTTTCAAATCTTTCATCCGGCCGCGTGGGATGGTCAGGTAGGCATCTTTGTCTACGCCCAGCTCGACGCGATCGGCATCGCCGAACCAAACGGGTTCAGAAGCGAACTCTTTGCCTGCTTTCAGCGGTGCGACGGTTTCAAAGAAGCGGAAGCCCCAGGTCAGCAGTTTTTTGCTTTCGGTTTCGCGGCCTTTGTAGGTACGGCCACCCAGCACGGCGGAGATCAGACGCATCTGGCCTTCCGTCGCTGAAGCCACCAGGTTATAACCCGCCGAATTGGTGTGACCGGTTTTAATTCCGTCGACGTTCAGGCTGGTATCCCACAGCAGACCGTTACGGTTCAGCTGACGGATATTGTTGAAGGTGAACTCTTTTTCTTTATAGATAGCGTATTCGTCTGGCACATCGCGGATCAGCGCCTGGCCGATCAACGCCATATCACGCGCCGAGCTGAACTGACCTTCCGCATCCAGGCCGTGCACGGTTTGGAAGTGGGTATTTTGCAGGCCGAGCTGTTTGACGTAGGTATTCATCAGGTTGACGAACGCGTCCTGGCTACCAGCAACGTAGTCCGCCATGGCGACACAGGCATCGTTACCGGATTGCAGGTTGATACCACGAGTCAGCTTGGAAACCGGCACGCGGTCCCCCGGTTTGAGGAACATCAGTGAAGAACCTTTAAACACCGGGTTGCCGGTAGCCCAGGCGTCCTGACCTACGGTGACCATATCGTCCTGGCCAATCTTGCCGGATTTCAGCGCCTGGCCGATGACGTAGCTGGTCATCATTTTGGTCAGACTGGCAGGGTCGCGGCGTGCGTCCGCGTTCGATTCCGCCAACACCTTACCGGAGTCGTAATCAATCAGGATGTAGGCCTCGGCATCAATCTGCGGCACACCTGGGATCATGGTTTTAATATTAACGTCGTCTGCGTGGGCAACTGACGCTGCGCTGAGCGCGATGGCAGTGCCAAGCGTGAGGCTTTTGATTAAGCGAAAAGAGGTTACCTGTTTCATGATCGGGACTACAACATCCGTAAAAGTTAAGTTAAAAAACGAGTCACACTATAGCAGACGGGGCCCCGGCAGGCATTAGCCAATGAGCCGACAGATCAGGGTTTACACAGATTTACCTGAAAGAAAATGTTTCAGCTATGTAAGCGACCTGCTGTCGGCAGCATCGGCCTGCCGAGTATCACGACTAGGGTGCGGTAGTGATAAAGGACTGTTGTTGTGCCTCCGTGGCCAGGCGCTGTTGCAACTCTGCGGCCTGTTGACGATTGCTGAATGGGCCAAGCTGCACGCGGTAGACCGCGCCGTTGGCGGCGACCTTACCAGGAACGCCAAACTGCTGGCTCAGCTGCTGTTGCCAGCTTTGCGCACGCTCGGCATTACTCAGGGCACCTACCTGTACGACATAGCTACCGCTGGCACTGGTTGCAGCTGCGGTGGCCACAACCGGGGCTGCAGTGGGTGCGCTGATGACCGGTTGGGGTTCTGACCCTTCCAATACGCCAGGGGCTAACGGCTGCGGCGCACCAAGGAAACCACCGCTACGGCCAGTGGAGGCGGCAGGGGTAGCGTTGCTGTCGTTGTAGTTCATGCTGCCGTTGTCAATCGCTTGTGCGGCAGGGGCGGCAACCGGTGCCGATTGCTGCATCGGTGTATCCATACCGCTGCCGGAACTGAGATCCGGGCGTGGAGGCAGGGCGTAGCTCTGTTTGGCGACGACGGTACCCACGGTGCCAGGGCCGCTCAACGTGCCGTCTGGAGCTACTTTGATAAAGTCGACCTTCACCTTGGTGTTGCTGGACAGGTTGAGGCGATCGGCGGCAGCTTTGGACAGATCGATAATCCGGCCAGAAGTATAAGGGCCGCGATCGTTCACGCGGACCACCAATTGACGGCCATTGGCCAGGTTGGTGACGCGTACATAGCTCGGGATAGGCAAGGTGGGATGTGCAGCGGTCAGCGCATTGGCATCGAACTGCTCACCAATAGCGGTAGTGTTGCCGTTGGCTTCTTCGCCGTACCAGGCTGCCAGGCCGGTTTGCGAGAAGTTTTGCGGATCTTGCACGATGCGATAAGTGTCGCCATTAACCTTATAATCCTGCAGGGTGCCAGGGTTATAGGGTTCATAGTGAGGCTCCACGCCGCCGATTTCGGTCACCGGCCCGTTGTAGGCTTGTTGCACCGGAGCCTGTGTTTCTTCCGTCGTGGTGGTACAGGCGGAAAGTAATACCGCAGCAGCAACCGCGCCGACCCAAAGCCATTCCTTACGCATTGCACACCTCTTATAGATTTTTAGACAACATTTTCCGATGCGTGTGGATCGACATCACGATGCCGAACCCAGCCATGAGTACGATCAGCGCCGACCCCCCGTAACTGACCAAAGGCAAAGGTACGCCAACTACCGGTAAAATGCCACTGACCATGCCAATGTTAACAAACACATAGACGAACAGGATCAGCATCAGTCCACCGACCATGACGCGGCCAAAGGTGGTCTGTGCCCGGGCGGCGATCATCAGCCCGCGGATAATCACCAGCAGATACAGCACCAGCAGCACCAGTACGCCGATCAGGCCAAGTTCTTCCGCCAACACCGCGAAGATAAAGTCGGTGTGGCGTTCTGGCAGGAATTCGAGCTGAGACTGAGTGCCGTGCAGCCAGCCTTTACCCGATAGGCCGCCAGAGCCGATGGCGATTTTCGACTGAATAATATGATAACCGGCCCCTAACGGATCGCTTTCCGGATCGAGCAGCATCATCACGCGGTCACGCTGATAGCCGTGCATCAGGAAGAACCACAACACCGGGATAAAGGCGGCCAGCGCCACGGCAGCCACGGCGATCAGCTTCCAGCTCATCCCCGACAGGAACAGCACAAACAGGCCAGAGGCGGCGATCAGGATCGAGGTGCCCAGATCGGGCTGTGCGGCAACCAGCAAGGTGGGCAGGAAGATCAGCACCAGCGCGATGCCGGTATTCTTCAGCGAAGGTGGGCACACGTCACGGTTCATAAAGCGTGCCACCATCAGCGGCACGGCGATCTTGGCGATTTCCGAAGGCTGGAAGCGCACAAAGCCCAGATCCAGCCAGCGCTGTGCCCCTTTACTGATTTGGCCAAAGGCATCCACCAGGATCAGCAAAATCACGCAGAAAATGTATAGGTAGGGTGCCCAGCTTTCATAAACCCGCGGCGGGATTTGCGCCATCACGCCCATCACGATCAGCCCCATCAGGATCTGGCCGATTTTGCGCTCCATCATGCCCATATCCTGGCCGCTGGCGCTCCACATCACCACGGCGCTGTAGATCAGCAAGGCCAGAATAAACAGCAGGAATGTCGGGTCGATATGGATTTTGGTCCAGATAGAGCCCTTTTGTTGGCTTTCAGTCATGTTCTACCTTAATCACCTTCTATACCTGGCGGCAGCGGTACTGCATCCGGTAATTGCGTATTGTTGTCGCCCAACAGGATGTGGTCGAGGATCTGGCGGGTAATGGTGCCTACCGCCGGGCCTGAACCGCCGTTCTCCAAAATGATGGCCACCGAAACCGTTGGGTTATCGTAGGGTGCGAAGGCTGTCATCAATTTATGGTCTCGCAGGTGTTCAGCGAGTTTGTGGGCGTTATAGGTTTCATAGCCGAATACCTGCGCGGTACCCGATTTTGCCGCGGCTTTATACGGTGTTTTGTCAAAGAACTTGCGCGCCGTGCCGTTAGGCCGGTTGGCAACGCCGTACATGCCGTCTTTGGCTATTTCCCAGAAGCCAGAATGGATATCGCCGATCTGCTTGCTCTCTTTTTGCTTGAACGGCACCAATACGCCGTTGATCTTGGTACTTTGCAGCAGATGCGGATCTTTGACGTTGCCGTCGTTAATCAGGGTGTTCAGCGCCTTGGCCATCTGGATTGGCGTAGCGGTCCAGTAGCCCTGGCCGATGCCCACCGGAATGGTGTCGCCCTGATACCACGGTTTCTTGTAACGTTTGAATTTCCAGTCGCGCGTTGGCATCAGGCCGGAGCGCTCTTCGGAAAGATCGATACCGGTATATTCGCCGTAGCCGAACTTGGTCAACCAGGTGGACAGGCGATCGATCCCCATGTCGTACGCTACCTGATAGAAGTAGGTATCCGCAGATTCCTCCAGCGCTTTGGTGACGTTGAGGCGGCCATGGCCCCATTTTTTCCAGTCGCGGAAGCGTTTCTCTGACCCTGGCAATTGCCACCAGCCCGGATCGAACACGACGGTATTTTTGGTGATCACCCCGGCACTGAGAGCGGAAACGGCAATATAGGGTTTGACCGTGGAGGCCGGAGGGTACACCCCTTGGGTGGCACGGTTGATCAGCGGGCGGTTCGGATCGTTAAGCAGCCCCTGATAATCCTTGTTGGAGATGCCATCCACAAACAGGTTGGGATCGTAGCTAGGGTTGGAAACCATCGCCAAAATTCCCCCGGTGCGCGGATCGCTGACCACTACTGCGGCACGGCTGCCCACCAGCAACTGCTCGATATAGCGTTGCAGGTTGAGATCCAGCGTCAGATAAACGTCTTTACCGGCGGAAGGTGGTTGCTCATGTAATTGGCGGATCACCCGGCCACGGTTGTTGACTTCAACCTCTTCATAGCCGGTTTTGCCATGCAGGACATCTTCATAATAGCGTTCAATACCCAGCTTGCCGATATCATGGGTGGCGGCATAGTTGCGTAGCTGGCCGTCTTTGTCCAGGCGCTCGAGGTCGCGGTCGTTAATTTTCGACACGTAACCGATCACGTGGGTGAGGGCAGACCCATAAGGGTAATAGCGGCGTTGATAGCCTTTGACTTCTGCGCCGGGGAAGCGGAATTGATTGACGGCAAAACGGGCCACCTGCACTTCGGTCAGTGGGGTTTTCACCGGGATCGAGACGAAACGGCGCGAGCGCTTGCGCTCTTTTTCAAAGTTGGCGATATCGTCGTCGGTGAGATCGACCACCGGGCGTAAGGCCTCCAGCGTGGCTTTAAGATCGTCCACCTTCTCCGGCATCAGTTCCAACTGGTAAATGGTGCGGTTAAGCGCCAGCGGCGTGCCGTTACGATCGTAAATTATGCCGCGGCTGGGGGC
Source organism: Serratia sp. K1WW1 (assembly GCF_055790865.1). Classification (NCBI taxonomy): domain Bacteria; kingdom Pseudomonadati; phylum Pseudomonadota; class Gammaproteobacteria; order Enterobacterales; family Yersiniaceae; genus Serratia; species Serratia sp. K1WW1. The sequence continues at coordinate 4,349,424 of NZ_CM147697.1, read as the reverse complement.
GATAGGCAGCAGCTTGATGCGGTTTTCATTGGAGCGGGTGCGGTAATCTTCAAAACGCACGATTTGCAGATTATACAGATTGGCAATCAGGATGCCTGTCAGCACCAGAATGATAAAAAACGCCACCACGGCGCGGCGTACAAACAGGGCGGACTCGGCCGTATAGTCGCGAAAAGGGTTACGTTCTATTTTCATCCCGCTGCTTTTTTTCACTCTGTTACTGTCACCACCGGTTATTCCCGGTGGTAAGGATGATTTGTAGTAATACTCCAGGCGCGGTAGAGGCTCTCTGCCACCAAAACACGCACTAAAGGATGCGGTAACGTTAACGGGGAAAGCGACCAGCTTTGCTCAGCGGCGGCTTTACAGGCCGGAGCCAGCCCCTCAGGGCCGCCAATCAACAGGCTGACGTTGCGGCCATCCTGTTTCCAGCGTTCGAGCTGTTGTGCCAACTGGGGCGTTTCCCACGGGGTGCCTGGGATATCCAACGTAACGATGCGGTTACCTTTGCCCACCGCTGCCAGCATCTGCTCGCCTTCCTTTTCCAGAATGCGTTTGATATCCGCATTCTTGCCGCGTTTGCCCGCCGGGATCTCGGTCAGTTCAAACGGCATATCTTTCGGAAAGCGATGCAGGTAATCCATAAAGCCGGCCTGCACCCAGTCGGGCATTTTGGTGCCGACTGCAACCAATTGCAGTTTCACCGCTTAACCCCAGAGCTTTTCCAGTTCGTACAATTGGCGACTTTCTTCCTGCATCACGTGCACAATCACTTCGCCCAGATCGACCACTACCCAATCGGAAACGGCCTGGCCTTTCATGCCATACAGTTCCATACCGGCATCGCGGGCTTCTTGCACGACGTGTTCGGCAATCGACATCACATGGCGGCTGGAAGTACCGGTACAGATGATCATGCAGTCGGTGATGCTGGATTTGCCCTGAACATCTAGAGCGACAATATCCTGGCCTTTCATGTCATCAATTTTATCGATAACGAAATCTTGGAGCGCTTTACCTTGCAAAGGTTCCCCCTCGGGTTGTTCTGTTCATCAGGAAGCTGAGGGCAACTGCCCAAAGTCACTGGCCTGAATCGTGATGGTTTCGGCAGGATGCCGCTGAAAGCCTGCTGGTTTTGCCCAGCTAGCCAAGATCCTTGGGGTTTTCAGCGGATACCTGAAAAATAGCGGCGCAGTATAGCATGCGGCCTATCGATATAAACCCTGTAACTCGATATAACGCTGCACCGGGCGCGGCAGCAAATCGTCACAGCTGATGCCTTGGTGACGGCGCTGGCGTATCTCGGTGGCGGATATCTCCAGTAAAGGGGTATCTGCCAGGTAGATAAACCCGTGCGGCTGTCGGCTGAGCAGGGCGGCATCGGTAATTTGGTGCTGTTCCAGCCAGCGTTGCAGCTCTGGCGTATCCATCTGCTGGTTATAACCCGGGCGCGCCAGCACCAACAGGTGGCAGAAGTGCAACAGGTCTTGCCAGCGATGCCATTTGTGCAGGCTCAGCAGCGAATCCTGGCCAATAATAAACGCCAGAGGCGCTGTGGCGCCACGTTCTTTACGAATCGTTTCGAAAGTCTCGATGGTGTAGGACGCGGTGGTGCGGTGCAATTCACGATCGTCCACGGCAAATAACGGGTTACCTGCGATGGCCAGCTCGACCATGGCTAGCCGCTGCTGCGCGTTGGCCTCCGGCTGTGGCCGATGGGGAGGCACATGGTTAGGCAACAACGTGACCTTATCAAGGCCGACTTCTTCAGCCAAGGCCGCCACTGGGCGCAGATGGCCGTAGTGGATTGGGTCAAAGGTGCCACCGAAAAAGGCGTGCAGGGTATGCGGCTGTTGTGGGCTAGTAGGCATCGGTGATACTCGTGGCCAGAGGTTTGCCGCAGAGCAGCATCGACAGGGTTTCCAGCTCCGGCCAAACCGACTGGCCGTAGTCTTTCTTGAGGGTGAGCTCAATTTGCGCCAACAGGTGCACCGCCTGCCGCAATTGTTCACCCGAAAGGCGTTGCAGAGCCTGAGTGATCAGGCTGCGGCGGTTTTGCCAGACCTTGAGCTGATCGAATAGCGTACGCAGCGGGGTGTGCGCCATGCGGCGTTGCAGGTTCAGCAGCATCAGCAGTTCCCGTTGCAGGGTACGCAGCAAGATCACCGGCTCGACGTCCTCTTGCTGGAGCTGCCGCAGAATATGCCAGGCACGTTTGCTCTTGCCTGCCAGCAGGGCATCCAGCCAGTGGAATGGGCTGAAGTGGGCAGCATCGTTTACCGCCTGCTCTACGCGGGGCAACGTCAGTTTACCATCGGGGTGCAGCAGCGAAAGTCGTTCCAACGCCTGCGAAAGTGCCAGCAGGTTGCCTTCATAGCAGTAACACAGCAGTTGATTGGCTGCGTCATCAAGCTCCAGCTGCATTGACTTGGCTCGCTGGGCAACCCAGCGCGGCAGCTGTGCCTGTTCCGGCGTTTGGCAACTGACCATGACGCCATTGGCGCTGAGAGCCTTGAACCAGGCGCTGTTCTCCTGGGCTTTGGTCAGGCGTGGGCCGCGCAGTACCAACAGGATATCGTCATGCAGCAAAGCGGCCAGCTTGACCAGTTGCTCGCCGATCGGGGCCGTTGGGCCGTTCTCGGGGAAAATCAGCAACAGGGTTTGCCGGCTGGCAAACAGGCTCATGGCCTGGCAGATACTGAAGATGGCATCCCAGTCGGTATGGACATCCAGGGAAATGCTGTAATGCTCGGTGAACTGCTGCTGTTGGGCGGCCTGGCGGATCAGATCCTGGCTTTCCTGCAGCAACAAGGGTTCATTACCGCTCAATAAATAACAAGCGCGCAGCCCCTCTCGGAGCTGCGCGGCAAGTTGTTCAGGATAAAGACGGATCATTGTGCTGCGGTACTGGCCGCTTTTTCACCGACGATAGCGGCTTTTTTTTGCGTTTCTTGCACCGCTGCGTGCACCGCCAGCATCTTACGCAGAATTTGCTGGGCAGCCTGCTCACGCATTTCCTGCATAATGATGTCCTGCTCGGCGTCTTTGGCCAAGGCGGTTAACGGGTTATCAAAGAAAGAGCGGAAGACTTTGACGTTGATCGGGTAGATATCATGCCCTGGGATCAATACCTGGGCCTGAACCGTCATCACCAATTGAAATTCGGCCGTTTTACCGTCCTGGAAGATCGAAACCGTATCCTGGCTCTGCGTCGAATTGACGATGCGCAGTGACGGGACTTCCTTGTGGGCCGGATCGTATTTGACCACGGTAGCCCCGCTTAGACGCAATTGCTCGCGCACGGCACGGGTCAGTGGGCCAAAGGGATCGTAGCTGTCCAGGATCAGCGTATGCAATTCTGTGGGCACCTGCGCGGTGCCGCGCAGATGAAAACCGCAGCCAGCGGTGACAAGCACCGCCAACCCCAGCAACAACGTCAGAATACGAAGTCGCACAAAGCCTCCTTGAGTTAACCCACAACCAGGTTAAGCAATTTGCCTGGAACATAGATCACTTTACGTACCGTGACCCCTTCCAGATATTTGGCCACCAGATGCTCCTGGGCGGCGCGCTCACGCACTTGTTCTTCGGTGGCATCGGCTGGCACGGTGACTTTTGCCCGCACTTTGCCGTTAACCTGTACTACCACCAGTTTGGAATCTTCCACCATGGCGGCTTCGTCTGCTACCGGCCATGGCGCAGTGTCTACGTCGCCTTCGGCGTTCAACGCTTGCCACAGGGTGAAACAGACGTGTGGTGTGAACGGATACAGCATACGTACCACGGCCAGCAAGGCCTCTTGCAGCAGCGCGCGATCCTGTTCACTTTCCTGCGGCGCACGGCCCAGTTTGTTCATCAGCTCCATCACGGCGGCGATGGCAGTGTTGAAGGTCTGGCGGCGGCCGATATCGTCGGTCACTTTGGCGATGGTTTTATGCACGTCGCGGCGCAGGGCTTTCTGATCTTCATTGAGCTCGCTGACGTTCAGTGGCTGAACCGCCCCTTGCTCAACGTGGTCGTAAGCCAGTTTCCAGACGCGCTTGAGGAAGCGGTTAGCCCCTTCAACGCCAGATTCTTGCCATTCCAGCGTCATTTCTGCTGGGGAAGCAAACATCATAAACAGACGCACGGTATCCGCGCCGTATTTTTCTACCATCACCTGCGGGTCGATGCCGTTGTTCTTCGACTTCGACATTTTGCTCATGCCAGCATAGACCAGTTCGCGGCCTTCAGGATCGGTTGCTTTGACAATGCGGCCCTTCTCGTCACGTTCGACGGTGGCATCAACCGGAGATACCCAGACGCGCTCGCCGCTGGTGCCGGTGTAGTAGAAGGCATCGGCCAACACCATGCCTTGGCAAAGCAGGCGTTTGGCAGGCTCGTCTGAATCGACCAGGCCAGCGTCGCGCATCAGCTTGTGGAAGAAGCGGAAATACATCAGGTGCATGATGGCGTGTTCGATCCCGCCAACATATTGGTCGACCGGCAGCCAGTAGTTGGCCGCAGCCGGATCCAGCATGCCTTTATCGTACTGCGGGCAGGTGTAGCGCGCGTAGTACCAGGAAGATTCCATAAAGGTGTCGAAGGTGTCGGTTTCACGCAGCGCAGGCTGGCCGTTAACGGTGGTTTTTGCCCACTCGGGATCGGCTTTGATCGGGCTGGTGATGCCATCCATCACGACATCTTCCGGCAGGATCACCGGCAGTTGATCTTCTGGCGTTGGCATTACGGTGCCGTCTTCCAGGGTGACCATTGGGATTGGAGCACCCCAGTAGCGCTGACGGGACACGCCCCAGTCGCGCAGACGGTAGTTCACCTTGCGCTGGCCGACGCCTTTGGCCACCAGCTTGTCGGCGATGGCGTTAAAGCCTGCCAGGTGATCCAGGCCGTCGAATTCACCGGAGTTGAACAGGGTGCCTTTTTCGGTCATCGCTTCGGCGCTGACGTCTGGCTTGCTGCCATCGAGGTTCAAAATGACCGGTTTGATCTGCAGATCGTATTTGGTGGCGAATTCCCAGTCACGCTGATCGTGGCCAGGGACGGCCATTACCGCGCCGGTACCGTATTCCATCAGGACGAAGTTGGCTACCCAGATTGGCAGCTTCTCACCGCTCAACGGGTGAATGGCAAACAGGCCGGTGGCCATGCCTTTCTTCTCCATGGTGGCCATTTCGGCTTCGGCAACCTTGGTGTTGCGGCATTCGTCGATGAAGTCTGTCAGCGCCGGATTGTTGACCGCGCCCTGCTGCGCCAGCGGGTGACCTGCGGCAACTGCCACATAGGTAGCCCCCATAAAGGTGTCTGGGCGGGTGGTATAGACGGTGACTTTCTCAGCGCTGTCGGCAACGTCGAAGGTGATTTCTACCCCTTCGGAACGGCCAATCCAGTTGCGCTGCATGGTTTTCACCTGCTCTGGCCAGCTTTCCAGCGTGTCCAGATCGTTGAGCAGTTGATCGGCGTAATCGGTGATTTTAATAAACCACTGTGGGATCTCTTTACGCTCAACCTTGGTATCACAGCGCCAGCAGCAGCCGTCGATAACCTGTTCGTTGGCCAGTACGGTCAGATCGTGTGGGCACCAGTTCACCGCCGAGGTCTTCTTGTAGACCATGCCTTTTTCGTACAGCTTGGTGAAGAACCACTGTTCCCAACGGTAGTAGTCAGGATCGCAGGTGGCGATCTCGCGGTCCCAGTCATAGCCGAAGCCCAGCAGTTTCAGCTGGTTCTTCATATATTCGATGTTGTCGTAGGTCCAAGGGGCCGGTGCGGTTTTGTTTTTTACCGCCGCGCCTTCGGCTGGCAGGCCAAACGCATCCCAGCCAATTGGCTGTAGCACGTTTTTGCCCAGCATACGCTGGTAGCGGGAGATCACGTCGCCAATGGTGTAGTTCCGAACATGACCCATGTGCAGACGACCAGAAGGGTATGGCAGCATGGATAGGCAGTAATACTTTTCCTTGCTGGCGTCTTCGGTAACCTTGAAAGTTTGCTTCTCTTGCCAGTGAAGCTGTACGTTCGATTCTATCTCTTCGGGGCGGTATTGCTCTTGCATGGCGGCCGATGGTCCTGTAGGTGTGTAACAGCTACATCCGTAGCATTCTGTGAGTATCTATAGATCTGCATAGCATAGCTGATAAGACCTGCCAGCAACAACACCAAGCGGCCTGACTCGGCGTATTAAAAAAATATCTGTGCCATGATGTGACTCACAATCTGCCAAAACCTCACCTAGCCAAGCCACATCAGTGATTTACGACTAAAATAATAACGAGTAGTTTTAGGGGAGAAGTCCTGTCGCAGTAGTTCATCGAGGAGAAGCTATGAACAAGGTTGCTCAGTATTACCGCGAGTTGGTGACGTCACTGACGGAACGTTTAAAGAACGGTGAGCGTGACATTGACCAATTGGTCGCCAGCGCCGAGAAACGTTTGAACGAAGTGGAGGAACTCAGCCGTACGGAAGTGGAGCAGTTGACCCGGGCTGTACGCCGCGATCTGGAAGAGTTTGCCCGCAGCTATGAAGAGAGCCGGGAGGAATTCACCGACAGCGTGTTTATGCGCGTAATAAAGGAAAGCCTGTGGCAGGAACTGGCGGATATCACCGATAAAACCCAGTTGGAGTGGCGTGAGGTGTTTAAGGATGTCAGCCATCACGGCGTCTACCACAGCGGCGAGGTGGTCGGGCTGGGCAATCTGGTGTGTGAGAAATGCCATCACCATCTGGCTTTCTACACCCCGGAAGTGCTGCCTTTGTGCCCGAAATGTGGTCACGATCAGTTCCAACGCCGGCCGTTTGAGCCTTAAGGCGATTTCCCCTCATGTTGCATGAGGGGAATTTACAGCTTATTGAGAAAGCATCACTGGCAGTGCGTTTCTTTGGTGTCGTTTTGTACCAAAGCCACTGCATCTTCTGTCAGAGCAATATTGGTGCCGTCAGCCAGACACAATATCGCATTGGAGAGTTCAGTATCCCCTTTTGCAAAGTCCATAACGGCAGTAGCGCTAGCTTTTTCACCTTTCAACTTTACCAGATAGTGGTCGCAATCATCCTGGCAGTTACTCATCGGTGCAAACTGACTCAGACCGAGTTCTTCTATGGTCACTTCACCTAGATGTTCTTTGACGATGCTGTTTTGGTTAAAAGCTAGTGTGGCATCCTGCTTAATTTCATACCGGACCCAAAAAAACAGTGCAGCGGCCACAATAACGACGGCTAGCAAGCCGATCAGTAACTTGCGTAAATATCCTTTCATTTGTCTCTCCCTGTATCATTGTGGCGGCATTGTCTTGTTTTATCGGACAAAAGTAAACCAGTCCGGAGTTATTGCTCTATGTCGAGATAAAGCCCAATCGGTTGATATGGGTTAGCACCTTGACGTCGGTGTGATGTCCACGGTGAGTAGCTGATTGTGACGGCACTACAGCTGGGGATTATGCAGAACGCCGACACGCCGTAAACCCGTCCATGGGGGCTCGCAATCGCGCATCCTTGCGCTCAACGGTCGGCTAACCTGCATAATCCCCACCTGCCAGAGGCCTCGGCGTAGCGGTAAAGCGGGTTCGGAGTAGTGCTCAGGTGCAGGCGTTAATATGTGACAGGGTTGATGCTGCGGATGTGGTTGAGTTGTGGCACGTTCTGTCCCCTCACCCCAACCCTCTCCCACAAGGCGAGGGAGCTGCCCGGCATCTTTGATAAGGCTGTGCAGCTTCGGAAAGTAGGGCATAAGCACAAGAAATACAAGGTATTACACAGGGCAATCAGCACACTCGATCGGTCCCCTCTCCCTGTGGGAGAGGGTTAGGGTGAGGGGTCATTTAATAACGTGCAACACACTCGACCAACAGATCGATAAAGCCCTGGCGGTTGATATGGGTCAACACCTCGACGTTGGCCGGTTTACCGTTTTGGCCAAACTCATCCACTACCGTCATGCCCACGGTGTATTGGCCTTGGGTCTCCACACCCACCCACAGCTCACGGCTTTCAAACAGCTCCGGGGCCAACAGCCAGGCGATGGTGCAAGGGTCGTGCATGGCGGCACCCGGCAGGCCGCGCGGGTGGCTGAGATACAACGGCAGGTAGAAATCGAGCATGCTGGCTACCGCTGCCGCCACCGGATTATTAATGCTGCGGATGCGTTCGATATCCTGCGGTAACACCAATGCCTGATGGGTGACGTTCAACCCGGCCATGGTCAGCGGTACGCCGGACTGCAGCACGATTTCGGCCGCTTCCGGATCGACGTAGATATTGAATTCGGCCACCGGCGTGGTATTGCCAGCGTTCAGCCCACCGCCCATAAACACGATGCGTTCAATCTTGCTCTTCAGCTCTGCGTGCTGTGACAGCAGCAAGGCAATATTGGTCATCGGGCCGGTTACCACCAGCGTAATCGGCTCTGGGCTGGTACGCAGCAGATCGGCAATCAACTCGACCGCAGTTTGCTTTACAGGCTGAAAATCCGGTACTGGCAGATGGGTGTTGCCCATACCGGTATCACCGTGCACGTAATCGGCAATGACCAGATCGCGCATCAAGGGCTTGGCGGCACCGCCAGCGACCAGGACATCTTGCCGTTGCATCAGCGTCAGCAGTCCAAGGGCGTTATGCAGGGTTTTTTGCGGTGTTTGGTTACCGGCGGAAGTGATGACGGCTTTAACATCTAACATAGGGGCGCGTAGTGCCATGGCAAGGGCAATAGCGTCATCAAGACCTGGATCACAATCGATAATAATAGGGCGGGACATCACTTTCTCCTTCAGCGTTATTGTTTTACCCACAGTCTTGCAAGCCGCAACTTACAGTTCATGGTGGGGACTCTGAGGATCGGGGGAAATGATGGCAGAAACAAGCACTATTGATGCGCCCTGGGGGTCAGGGCGCATCTGGTACATCAATGCAGGATTTTGGCCAGGAAGTCTTTGGCACGTTCTGACTGCGGGTTGTTGAAGAAGTCATCTTTATTGGTGTCTTCCACAATCTTCCCTTCATCCATAAAGATCACCCGATGGGCCACCTTACGGGCAAAGCCCATTTCGTGGGTCACCACCATCATGGTCATCCCTTCCTGCGCCAGCTTGACCATCACGTCCAGCACTTCGTTGATCATTTCCGGATCGAGCGCCGAGGTGGGTTCATCAAACAGCATGGCGATCGGATCCATACACAGCGCACGGGCAATCGCCACGCGCTGCTGCTGGCCACCAGAGAGCTGCCCAGGGAACTTTTCGGCATGTGCCGACAGGCCCACGCGCTCCAGCAGTTTCAGGGCTTTATCGCGTGAGGCGGCCTTGTCGCGCTTGAGGACTTTAACCTGCGCCAGCGTCAGGTTTTCAATGATCGACAGGTGAGGGAACAGTTCAAAATGCTGGAACACCATCCCCACTTTGGAGCGTAGTTGCGCCAGGTTGGTGCTCTTGTTGTTGACCTGAATACCGTTAACCTCGATATCGCCTTTCTGGATCGGCTCCAGCCCGTTGACGGTTTTAATCAGGGTCGATTTGCCTGAGCCGGAAGGACCGCAGACCACCACCACTTCGCCTTTTTTGACTTCGGTGGTGCAGTCGGTCAGAACCTGAAAGTGACCGTACCACTTAGAAACATTTTTCAGGGATATCATCAAACAGTCCTTTTCTTCAAATAGCTTACCAGCGCCGAGGCGGCGAGACTGATAACAAAATAGACCAAACCGGCGAACAGGATCATTTCCACCTGTGTACCGTCACGCTCACCAATGGTTGACGCGGTGCGGAAGAAGTCGGCCAGGCTAAGTACGTATACCAGCGAGGTATCCTGGAACAACACGATCCCTTGGGTCAGCAGCAGCGGCACCATGGCGCGGAACGCCTGCGGCAAGATCACCAGCCGCATCGATTGCCACTGGGTCATGCCCAACGCCAGTGAGGCAGAGGACTGACCGCGCGACACGCTTTCAATGCCTGCCCGGATAATTTCCGAGTAGTAAGCGGCTTCAAACAGCGAAAAGGCTACCATAGCCGAGATAAGGCGAATATCGGTTTTCGGTGATAGCCCAAGAACTTGTTGTAATAAGCTTGGAACCACCAGATAGAACCAGAGCAGCACCATCACCAACGGTACGGAGCGGAATAGGTTGACGTACAGCGCCGCAAACCAGCTGATCGGCTTGATCGACGACAGGCGCATCACCGCCAGAACGGTGCCCCAGAGGATACCGAACACAATAGCCGTCACGGTAATTTTCAGCGTGACGACCAGCCCCTGCAGCAGATACGGGAAGCTTGGGACAATCGATCCCCAATCAAATTGGTACATTATTTACTCCCCATATGGCCAGGTAACTGCACTTTCTTCTCGACAATACGCATAAACAGCATGATGACGGCGTTGATAGCGACATAGGCGAGGGTGATGGCAGTAAAGGATTCATAGGCGTGTGCGGAGTAATCCAGCAGCTTCCCGGCCTGAGCGGCCATATCCACCAGCCCGATGGTTGAGGCAATGGCGGAGTTTTTTACCAGGTTGAGCATTTCCGAGGTCATCGGCGGCACGATCACCCGATAGGCGTTGGGCAGCAGCACATAGCGATAGGTTTGTGGCAGCGTCAGGCCCATTGCCAGCCCGGCAGCCTGCTGGCCGCGGGGCAGGGATTGGATTGCGGCACGCACCTGCTCGCAAACGCGCGCAGCGGTAAACAACCCAAGGCACAGCATGGAAGAAACAAAGAATTGTACGTTTGGATCGAGCTCGCTCTTGAACCACATGCCGATATCGGCTGGCAGCAGCTCCGGCATCACCAGATACCAGGTAAAGAATTGCACGATTAGCGGCACGTTACGGAACAGTTCGACGTAACAGGTACCTAGTGAGGAGAGAAAACGGTTGGGTACGGTACGCAAAATACCGAACAGTGAACCGACAAAGAAGGCAATAATCCATGCACAGACGGAGAGGGCGACCGTAACCTGAAAGCCGGACCAGATCCAGCCCAGGTAGGTGGTATTCCCAAACGGGGCCTGCTGCAGAAAGATACCCCAGTTCCAATCTATTGACATAACGAACTCCGGTAAACAGGTGCAGAACACCTTACAACTTGATGACCGTTCAATCGTGGCGCACGCCAGTCAGGCTGGCTTTTGGGTGTGCCCTGAGTCGTGTTTAGGAAAGAATGCGGGAGGGGAACGGCCCCCCGCATACCTGTCTGTCCTGTTACGGTCATCTACAACAGCCAGCTTGGCTGGCTTTATCTTTTTAGTTTAGTTCAGTGCTTTGTCGTTCGGCTCTTTAAACAACTGCTTCATGTCGTCGGACAGATCGAAGTTCATGTTGAGGTTTTTTGGTGGGATTGGCTGTTTGAACCAGACCTCAAACCATTTGGCAGCCTGGCCAGAGGTTTGAGCTTGAGCGATAGTTTCATCCACCAGTTTTTTGAACTCTGGATCGTCTTTACGCATCATGCAGCCATAGGCTTCTTTGGACTGCGGAGTGGCAATGATTTCCCACTGATCCGGCTGTTTGGCCTTGGCGCGTTCGCCTGCCAGCAGGGCATCATCCATCATAAACGCCACCGCACGGCCACTTTCCAGGGTGCGGAAGGAATCGCCGTGGTCTTTGGCACTGATGATGCGCATTTTCATCTGATCTTTGTCGTTCAGCTTGTTAAGCAACACTTCGGAAGTGGTGCCTGAAGTGACGACCACGGCCTTACCGGCCAGATCTTTAAAGTCTTTGATGTCGGAGCCTTTCTTGACCAGCAGACGGGTACCGACGACGAAGATGGTATCAGAGAAGGCTGCCTGTTTCTGGCGCTCGAGGTTGTTGGTGGTCGAGCCACACTCAAAATCGAAGGTGCCGTTTTGCAACAGCGGAATGCGGTTTTGCGAGGTGATCGGCAGCATTTTCACCTGCAGATTAGGCTCGTTCAATTTCTTCTTGATGGCATCAACGATTTGGTTGGAATAGTCCTGGGAGTAACCTACAACTTTCTGCTGATTATCGTAGTAGGAGAACGGAACTGAGGATTCACGGTGGCCAACAACAATCACGCCGTTATCTTTGATTTTCTTCAGCGTACCGGTCAGTTCTTCCGCATGGGCTACGCTACTCGCCATCCCGATCAGCAGTAACGATAACGCCAATTTGCGCATTTGCATGGTCCAACTCCTGTGCTGTTGTGATTGCCCGCACTCAGGGAGGGCGGGTTAATACGGCTGAGCTATAAAGATAGTCCTAATGCCGATTTACGATAGAAAATAACCGATTGTGAACAAGATGAAACTAAGTTGTTTCATTTTTTGCGACATCACGCGCACCAAATGAATGCAATAAACCCCTGATGCACCGCCGAGGTGCGAGACTTGCGCTGGAGTTGTGCACGGATACGACAAGATGTCAGTTAAAGTAAATCAGCAACGTTCTACAGGGTAATTGAAGCAAGGAGCATGCCAGAAACATCAGAAGGGAAGATCAACTAGAAATGAAGAGGGCACGGTAAGGCACCGTGCCCAAGAGAACTTATCTGCGGCGCCAGCTAATCAGCAACGCGATACCACCCAGCAGCACGGTGATGATCCACACTGGCGCAGAGCCAAAGCGGGCATACGGCGTGATGCCGGTAGTTGGTGTCACCTTCACTTCCAGCACTTTGCGGGTGAACTGTGGGATGGATGCCAACACTTCGCCGGTTGGGCCAACGACGGCGGTGACGCCGTTATTGGTGCTACGCAGCAACGGCCTGCCCAGTTCCAATGAACGCATACGCGCCATTTGGAAGTGCTGCCACGGGCCGATGGAGTGGCCGAACCAGGCATCGTTGGACACGGTCAGCAGGAAGTTGGTATCTGGACGGAAGTTATCGCGCACCTGCTGGCCCAGCACGATTTCATAGCAGATGGCTGCCGTCAGGTTGTAACCGCGTACGCTGAGCTGCGGCTGCACATAGTTACCACGGCTGAACCAGGACATCGGCAGGTCGAATAACGGAGCCAACGGGCGCAGCAGCGTTTCCAACGGCACAAACTCACCAAAGGGCACCAGGTGATGTTTGTCATAGCGATTGGCTGCCGGGTAGCTGTAAGGCTGTTCCTCGCCAAGCACGATCACGCTGTTGAAGTACTGCGTGCCTTGCTGGGTAGCGCGAGCGTCAACGATACCGGTGATCAGGCTGCTGTTCTTGGCGCGCATCAGATCGTCCATCATGGTCAGGAAACCGTTCTGATTGCTCTCCACGTCGGGAATGGCGGACTCTGGCCAGATGATGATCGGCACTTTGCCCATCAACGGACGGCTCTCATCCAGATAGGTTTGCAGCGTACTGAGCAACGCCTTCGGATCCCACTTCATCGACTGCTCGATATTGCCCTGCACCATGGCGACGTTCACCGCTTTATCCGGCTGCGGCGTAAACCAGTGGATCTGGCGCAGCGGCCACGGCAGCAACAGTATGGCGATAGCAATGACTGCCGGGGTGATGCGCCGCTGATTAAGGGCAAATACCAGCAGGCCGCTGAGGGACATCAGCATCAGCGTGATCGCATCCACGCCGAGCAATGGCGCAATGCCTTTCAGCGGACCGTCGATCTGGGTATAACCGAATTGCAACCAGGGGAAACCGGTCAGCACCCAACCGCGCAGGAACTCGGTCAGTTGCCATAGAGCCGGGGCGGCAATGGCCAGCCGCCACCAGGTGGTACGTGGCCAGATCCGCGTCAGCAAACCGGCGAACAACCCGGTATACAGCGAAAGATAGGCGGCCAGCAGCACGACCAGGAAAATATTGATGGCAAACGGCATACCGCCGAAATCGGCAATGCTGACGTAAACCCAGTTCACGCCGCTACCGAACAGCCCCATGCCCCAGCAGAAACCGAGCAGGGCGGATTGTTTGGTAGTGCGGTTGAGGGTTACGGCCAGCAGGCCGAACAGCGAAACAATGGCCGCAGGCCAGATATCGTAAGGGGAGAAGGCCAGCGTGCCACAGGCACCGGTCAACAGCGCCAGCAGGGCGCGAACCCGCTGGCGATCAAGTAATGAGGCTTTAGCCATGGATAAGTTATTCTTCCAGTTTCGGTTGCGGGGCGTCGTCCGGAATTTTGACATGAACCTGGATGATACGTCGACTGTCAGCCATCGCAACTTTAAATAGGTAACCTTCGATTTCAATGGTTTCCCCGCGCGCTGGCAGGTGGCCGAAGGCTTGCATCACCAGGCCGCCGATGGTGTCCACCTCATCGTCGCTGAAATGGGTGCCGAAGGTGTCGTTGAAGTCTTCGATCGGCGCCAGCGCCCGCACGGTAAACATGTGGCGGCTCAGTTGGCGAACGTCACGATCTTCCTCATCGTCATATTCGTCCTCAATTTCCCCGACAATCAGCTCCAGAATGTCTTCGATAGTCACCAGACCAGAGACGCCACCGAATTCATCAATGACAATCGCCATGTGATAACGCTGGGAGCGGAACTCCTTGAGCATCCGGTCAACCCGCTTGCTTTCCGGTACCACCACGGCGGTACGCAGCACCTTGTCGATGCTGAACGGCTCGGAGTCTGCGCGCATAAACGGCAGCAGGTCCTTGGCCATCAGAATGCCTTCGATGTGATCTTTATCTTCGCTGATCACCGGGAAGCGCGAGTGGGCGGATTCGATAATCACGTCCAGGCACTCTTCCAGCGTTTGGTTACGCTTGAGCGTCACCATCTGGGAGCGCGGGATCATGATGTCGCGTACGCGCTGCTCGGCGATATCCATCACGCCTTCCAGCATGTCACGGGTATCGGGATCGATCAGGTCGTTTTGCTCGGAATCACGGATCAGCTCTACCAGATCGCCACGGTTTTTAGGTTCACCGTGGAACAGCTGGTTAAGGATAAGAGTAAAGAACCCCTTCTTGGGACTGGGGCTGTCATTGCTTTGTGAATGGTCGTCGCTCATGGCGTTTTAGTTAATATCACTCTATTGAGTTATCAAAATTAGCGACAGCCCCAATCGGGGCTGCGGGGTGCTCAGCTAACATCAGATGGGATCTTTTTCCGCGAGGTAAGGGTCTGGGTAACCCATCTCCTGCATTATCTCGGTTTCCAAAGATTCCATTTCTTCGGCTTCATCGTCTTCGATGTGGTCATACCCTAGCAGATGAAGGCTACCGTGAACAACCATATGCGCCCAGTGTGCTTCCAGCGCTTTCTGTTGTTCAACCGCTTCCTGTTCAACCACTTGACGGCAAATAATCAAATCACCCAACAGCGGCAGTTCGACTTCCGGCGGTGCTTCGAACGGGAATGATAACACGTTGGTGGGCTTGTCTTTACCACGATAGGTCAGATTCAGCTCATTGCTTTCCGCCTCGTCCACCAGGCGGATGGTGACTTCGGCCTCTTCCTGAAACTGTGGCAATACCCCTTCCAGCCAGCGCTGGAAAGTGGCTTCATCCGGTAATCCTTCACTGCTGGCGCAGGCAATTTGTAAATCCAGAATAACCTGGCTCATGGTGTTTCCTGTTCAGAGGCAACCGGTGCTTCACGTCTACGTTGTTCGGCGATGGCGTCTTTGCGTTTTTGTTCGGCGGCTTCCCAGGCTTCATAGGCGACCACCACACGGGCCACTACCGGGTGGCGCACCACGTCTTCGCTGTGGAAGAAGTTAAAGCTGATCTCTTCCACCTCAGACAGCACTTCCACCGCATGGCGCAGGCCGGATTTCTGATTACGTGGCAGGTCGATCTGGGTCACGTCGCCGGTGATCACCGCTTTCGAGTTGAAACCGATACGCGTCAGGAACATCTTCATCTGTTCGATGGTGGTGTTCTGGCTTTCATCGAGAATGATAAAGGCGTCATTCAGCGTACGGCCACGCATGTAGGCCAGCGGCGCAACTTCGATCACGTTACGCTCGATCAGCTTTTCCACGCGCTCGAAGCCCAGCATTTCAAACAGGGCGTCATACAGCGGGCGCAGATACGGGTCGACTTTCTGGCTCAGATCCCCCGGCAGGAAGCCCAGCTTCTCGCCAGCTTCAACCGCCGGGCGGGTCAGCAGGATACGCCGGATTTCCTGGCGCTCCAGAGCATCTACCGCAGCCGCAACCGCCAGATAGGTTTTACCGGTACCCGCAGGGCCAACGCCAAAGGTGATGTCATGGGCGAAAATATTGGCGATGTATTGCGCCTGGTTAGGCGTGCGGGGCTTCACCATGCCGCGCTTGGTCTTGATGGTGACCGATTTGCCGTAATCCGGCACGCTCTCTGCCACCTGCTCCAGCACCCGGCTCTCTTTGATGGCCAGGTGGATCTGTTCCGGATCGATATCTGGGGTCACGCCACGGATCGGCGCGGTATCCACATACAGATGGCGCAGAATATCGGCGGCGGCAACCACGCACAGGTTTTTACCGACCAGCTTGAAACGGTTGTCACGGCGGTTGATTTCAATCCCCAGCCGACGTTCGAGTTGTTTGATGTTGTCATCAAACGGGCCGCACAGGCTCAACAGGCGTTGGTTGTCTGCGGGCTCCAACAGGATTTCTTGTGTTGCGACGTTCAAACGATTCCTCAAGGCTCAACAGGGCCTGGTTGATGTCACGTAACGCGATTTCAGCGCGGGCATTCAGGGCAACCCCCGAACAGCTCTACCCTGAATTATTCATGGTGTACCGCACTGGCGCAAGTTTACCTCTGATCTATCTGTGCGCAGCGGAGGGAATTCAAGGGGGGAGGGGCAGAATTGGGCCAAACAGTTTGGCCCAACAGCAGGTTAACCGCGGAAATCAGCTCTTCTTCACAAATTCGGATTTCAGCTTCATCGGGCCAAAGCCGTCGATTTTGCAATCGATGTTGTGATCGCCTTCCACCAGGCGGATGTTCTTCACCTTGGTGCCGATCTTCAACATGGAAGAGCTGCCTTTGACCTTCAGATCCTTGACCACGGTCACCGCATCGCCATCGGCCAGCAGGTTACCGTTGGCATCTTTGACAATCAGGGTATCGGCATCTTCAACGGCCGCGCTGTCGCTCCACTCATGGGCGCACTCAGGGCAGATGAACAGGGCGTTATCCTGGTAGGTGTATTCGGAATTGCACTTCGGGCAGTGTGGGAGTTGCATTATTGTGTCGCCTCATAATCAAAATAAAAAACAAAATTACCGGACAATGACTGCCCGGCAGAGAAAAAGGAAAATGCCAAGGTGGCGGGGCGATCAGGGTTGGTAGCTACCGACGCCCAGCTCATCTTCCTTACGGGTACGTGCAATCACCGCTTGAGGGGATTGGTGCACGCGCAGTTCCATCTGCTGTTCGGTGCGGATCAGGGTACCGCGCAGAGAATTGGTTAACACTTCAGTAATTTCGACGTCGACGAACTGGCCGATCAAATCTGGCGTGCCTTCAAAGTTGACCATCCGGTTGCATTCGGTGCGGCCAGAGAGTTCCATCAAGCTCTTGCGTGAGGTGCCCTCGACCAGAATACGCTGCACGGTGCCCAGCATACGGCGGCTGAACTGCATCACCTGCTGGTTGATCCGTTCTTGCAGCAGATACAGTCGCTGTTTTTTCTCTTCTTCGCTGACGTCGTCAACCATGTCTGCCGCCGGAGTGCCGGGGCGCGAAGAGTAGATAAAGCTGAAGCTGGTGTCGAAATTCACCTGGGCAATCAGGTTCATGG
The DNA here is from genome assembly GCF_055790865.1 of Serratia sp. K1WW1. Lineage (NCBI taxonomy): Bacteria > Pseudomonadati > Pseudomonadota > Gammaproteobacteria > Enterobacterales > Yersiniaceae > Serratia > Serratia sp. K1WW1. The sequence goes on along the minus strand of NZ_CM147697.1, from coordinate 4,331,793 downwards.
TCTGTTCAAAGTCGGCCTGGGTTTCCCCTGGGAAACCGATAATGAAATCAGAGCTGAACTGGATATTGGGCCGTGCCTGACGCAGCTTACGGATAATCGCTTTGTATTCCAGCGCCGTGTGGGCGCGTTTCATCATGGTCAGAATGCGGTCTGAACCGCTTTGTACCGGCAGATGCAGGAAGCTGACCAGCTCGGGCGTATCTTCATACACCGCGATAATGTCATCGCTGAACTCAATCGGGTGGCTGGTGGTAAAGCGGATGCGATCGATCCCGTCGATGGAGGCTACCAGGCGCAGCAGTTCGGCAAATGAGCAGATGCCACCGTCAAAGGTTGCGCCACGATAGGCGTTGACGTTCTGGCCCAGCAGGTTCACTTCACGTACACCCTGGGCGGCTAACTGAGCGACTTCAAACAGGACATCATCGCTTGGGCGGCTGACTTCCTCACCGCGGGTGTAAGGCACCACGCAGAACGTACAGTATTTGTTGCAGCCTTCCATGATCGAGACGAAGGCGGTTGGCCCGTCGGCACGGGGTTCCGGCAGGCGGTCGAACTTTTCGATTTCCGGGAAACTGATGTCCACGATCGGGCTATGCGAACCGCGCACGTGGTTGATCATCTCCGGCAGGCGGTGCAATGTCTGCGGGCCAAAAACGATGTCAACGCAGGGGGCGCGCTGGCGCAGATGTTCCCCTTCCTGTGAAGCAACGCAGCCGCCGACGCCAATAATCAGATCGGGGTTGTTCTTTTTCAGTTGCTTCCAACGGCCCAATAACGCGAAAACCTTTTCCTGCGCCTTCTCGCGGATCGAGCAGGTATTGAGCAGCAACACATCCGCTTCTTCAGCGTTTTCAGTCCACTCGAAGCCGTGTGTGCTTCCCAGTAAATCTGCCATTTTCGATGAGTCGTACTCATTCATCTGGCAGCCCCAGGTTTTGATATGTAGTTTTTTCGTCATTGACTTGCCATTACTCAGTGCGGAGAGAAAATTGCGTTACGCGCCATGCAGGAAGGCCATTGTAATCATTTGGCGCGCTGGTGACCAGCGAAGTGGCAGTAGCATGCGACCTGAAGCCAGATTAAAAATCCGTTACACTGGTTCCAGATGCCTTCACTGGCCTAATCAACGAAAAGTATAGCCATTATGAACACTTCACAAAAATGCTTTGATGCCGTGGTGGTTGGCGGTGGGATGGTGGGAGCCGCCGCTGCGCTGGGGCTGCTACGCGCCGGGTTGTCGGTCGCTTTGCTAGAGCACGAAGCTCCAGATACGTTCGATCCCCAAAGCCCGCCGGACCTGCGGATTTCCGCTATTGGCTGCACCTCCGTTGGCTTGTTGAAGCAGCTTGATGCCTGGTCTGGGGTGTTGCAGATGAGATCGGCACCCTACCGCAGGCTGGAAACCTGGGAATGGGAGTCCTCACGAGTGTCGTTTGATGCGGCCACGCTGGGGCTGCCAGAGCTGGGTTTTATGGTCGAGAACCGTATTTTGCAGCTCGCCTTATGGCGGCAGTTGGCAAAATGCGAGAATTTAACGCTGTACTGCCCCGCCAGGCTGCAGGCGATGCATCGAGCCGATGACCAATGGCAGGTGACGTTAAGCTCGTCACAGACCATACAGGCGCGTTTGGTGGTGGGTGCCGACGGTGCTCACTCACAGGTACGCAAGTTGGCGGCGATTGGCACCAGCGGCTGGCAATACCGCCAGGCGTGTATGTTGATCACCGTGGAAACCGACCAACCGCAGCAGGATGTGACCTGGCAGCAATTCCTCCCCTCTGGCCCGCGCGCGTTTCTGCCGCTGTACGACCAGTGGGCAACGCTGGTGTGGTATGACAGCCCGCAGCGTATTCGCCAGTTGCAGGCGTTACCTATGGCGCAGCTCGAACAAGAGATTGCGGCAGCTTTCCCATCCCGCTTGGGCACCGTGAAGGCTCATGCCGCCGGATCATTCCCGCTGGTGCGCCGTCACGCGCAACGCTATGTGCAATCCGGGCTGGTGCTGCTCGGCGATGCTGCGCATACCATCAACCCGCTGGCCGGGCAGGGGGTGAACCTTGGCTATCGCGATGTGGATGCGTTACTGGCGATCGTAGCCGACGCCCGTGAGCAGGGAGAGGATTGGGCGAGTGAAGAGGTGCTGATGCGCTATCAGCGCCGCCGTCGTACCGATAACCTGCTGATGCAAAGCGGCATGGATCTGTTTTATACCGCGTTCAGCAATAACCTGGCTCCGCTGGGCGTGGCGCGCAATCTGGCGTTGATGGTGGCGGAAAGGGCGGGCAAGCTGAAAGAGCGGGCGCTGAAGTATGCATTAGGTCTGTGATGACATGGGGCGCCGAATGTTGCGCCCATTTATCCAAACGTAGGAACTCAGAAAAGCAAAAAGCCCGCCGAAGCGAGCTTTTCTAAATTTGGCTGGGGTGCCAGGATTCGAACCTGGGTATGCTGGTATCAGAAACCAGAGCCTTACCGCTTGGCGACACCCCAAATGTAAAACAGACAGCATGGTGGCTACGACGGGATTTGAACCTGTGACCCCATCATTATGAGTGATGTGCTCTAACCAGCTGAGCTACGTAGCCATTCACTAATCTTTGTGACTTTCAATTGCGTTGTATGGCTGGGGTACCTGGATTCGAACCAGGGAATGCTGGTATCAAAAACCAGTGCCTTACCGCTTGGCGATACCCCAATAACACAATCAAATTGTTACAGCGCCCCATCCTGAAAAAGATGGCTGGGGTACCTGGATTCGAACCAGGGAATGCCGGTATCAAAAACCGGTGCCTTACCGCTTGGCGATACCCCACCTGCTGCATGCACGACGATGAAAGAAAATGGTGCGGGAGGCGAGACTTGAACTCGCACACCTTGCGGCGCTAGAACCTAAATCTAGTGCGTCTACCAATTTCGCCACTCCCGCAAAAAAGATTGGTGGCTACGACGGGATTCGAACCTGTGACCCCATCATTATGAGTGATGTGCTCTAACCAACTGAGCTACGTAGCCATCTTTTTCGCTCAACCTTCATCGGCGTTGCGGGGCGCATTATGCGTATATGGCCGATTTGCGTCAACAAGTTTTTTCCCGAAAAAGCGACTGAACGGGTTGTTTGACTGGGTTGTGAACATTATGGTGATAAATTCGGCAGATTAGGCCATTAACGGTTGAAAACATCCACAAAAAAGCGGGCCATCAGGCCCGCCGAAGGTAAAGCGCTGACGGTTTACTTATAGGCTGATTGGTGTACGCCTACGGCACGGCCTGATGGGTCGTCCATCTTTTTGAAGGATTCGTCCCATTCAATGGCTTTTGCCGACGAGCAGGCTACGGAAGGGCCGCCAGGAACACATTCCGCTGCGCTCGGCAGTGGGAACAGCTCTTCGAAAATCTCGCGGTACAGGTAGCCTTCTTTGCTGCTTGGCGTGTTGTACGGGAAGCGGAAACGTGCGGTTTCAAGCTGTTGATCGCTAATCTGCTTGGCAGCGACTTCTTTTAGCGTATCGATCCAGCTGTAACCGACTCCGTCGGAGAACTGTTCTTTCTGGCGCCAGGCCACGCTAGCCGGCAGATAAGACTCGAAGCATTGGCGAATAATGTGCTTCTCCATCTTGCCGTTGCCGCACATTTTATCCTGCGGGTTGATGCGCATCGCCACGTCCAGGAAGTTTTTATCCAGGAACGGCACGCGGGCTTCTACACCCCAGGCAGACATCGCTTTGTTGGCACGAGCGCAGTCGTACATATGTAGCGCCAGCAGCTTACGCACGGTTTCCTCGTGGAATTCTTTGGCATTTGGCGCCTTATGGAAGTACAGGTAGCCGCCGAACACCTCATCTGCCCCTTCGCCAGACAGCACCATCTTGATGCCCATCGCTTTAATCTTGCGTGACATCAGGTACATCGGCGTGGAGGCGCGGATGGTGGTGACGTCGTAAGTTTCGATGTGGTAGATCACATCGCGGATGGCATCCAGGCCTTCCTGTACCGTGAAGTGGATTTCATGGTGGACGGTGCCAAGGTGGTTAGCGACCTCTTGAGCTGCACGCAGATCCGGGGAACCTTCCAGCCCGACGGCGAAGGAGTGCAGCTGTGGCCACCAGGCTTCACTGCGCTCATCATCTTCTACCCGGCGTGCGGCATATTTTTTGGTGATGGCAGAGATCACCGAGGAATCCAGCCCGCCGGAGAGCAATACGCCGTAAGGCACGTCGGACATCAGGTGGCTTTTGACCGACTCTTCCAGCGCGTTGCGCAGGGCGTTGGCATCGGTAACGTTGTCTTTGACGTTGTCATAGTCGAACCAGTCACGCTGGTAGTATTCGCGGATTTCACCGTCCTGGCTCCACAGGTAGCTGCCCGCCGGGAACTCTTTAATGCTGCGGCAGACCGGCACCAGCGCCTTCATCTCAGAAGCGACATACAGGTTGCCGTGCTCATCGTGCCCCATATACAGCGGGATGATGCCGAGGTGGTCGCGGCCAATCAGGTAGGCGTCTTTTTCAGTGTCGTATAGGGCAAAGGCGAACATACCTTGCAGATCGTCCAGGAAGTTCGGGCCTTTTTCCTGATACAGCGCCAGGATCACTTCGCAGTCGGAGCCGGTCTGGAACTGATAATGTTCACCCAGTTGCTGACGCAGGGCCTGATGGTTATAAATTTCACCGTTAACCGCCAATACGTGGGTGTGCGCAGCGTTGTACAGCGGTTGGGCACCGTTATTCACGTCAACAATCGACAGGCGCTCGTGAACCAGAATGGCTTTATCGCTGGCGTAAACGCCGGACCAGTCCGGGCCGCGATGGCGCATCAGGCGCGACAGTTCCAACGCTCTTTTACGCAATTCAACCGGATCGGACTTCAGATCGAGCACACCGAAAATAGAACACATACAAACTCTCCTAACGACATTTTATGGCGGTAATGTGATGTACAGCGCGCCTGCATGTAAAGTCAACGGTGCGGCTTTGCTGCCTTCTGATAATGAAAATGCGGCAAAAGCCGAGGTGTATGCAAGCGATTTAACGTTACGCTGAAAAATAGTCTTGGGGTGGGGTGCTAAAATTAGCGGATATTCATTTTTTAGAGGTGAAAACTGTTGAATATCTAATTTTTTGCCTGATGAGGCGAGGACGAGATAAATTTTCTGGCGTTTTGATAATCGATGTTTTCCCTCACCCCAACCCTCTCCCACAGGGAGAGGGAGCCAGAGCAGAGTCGTTGTCACGTGCAGAAGTTTGATCTGCAATAAGGGGGATGTTGAAGGCGAACCTTTGCTACTGAGGGAAGAACGCCAAAACATCAGCGAACTGGATCGGTCCCCTCTCCCTGTGGGAGAGGGTTAGGGTGAGGGGCCATTGCTTGCGGCTTAAAAAATGGTGATATCCGCCACGGAAGGGAAGATATGGCTCGGGCGGAACGGCATGGATTCAACATCGTCCAGGTTTGAGACGCCAGACAGCACCAGTACGGTTTCCAACCCGGCCTGGAAGCCAGCCAGGATATCGGTGCGCAGGTTGTCCCCGACAATCACCGTCTCTTCCGAATGGCCCTGCATCTTGTTCAGCGCGGCGCGGATAATCCACGGGCTAGGCTTGCCGACATAAAACGGCTTACGGCCGGTGATCTTCTCGATCGGCGCGCACAGAGCCCCACAGGCCGGTGTGAAACCATGGCCATGGGTATCCGGGTTGGTGGCAATAAAGCGTGCCCCGTTGTTCACGAAGAAGGCCGCTTTATGCATCATGTCCCAGTTGTAGGAACGGGTCTCACCCACGATCACGAAATCCGGGTTGATATCGGTGATGGTAAAGCCGGCTTTGTAGAGTTCGTGGATCAGTGCGCCTTCGCCCACCACATAGGCTTTTTTACCTTCCTGGCGGCGCAGGAAATCGGCCGTCGCCATCGCTGAGGTATAAAACGCGCTTTCTGGCACGTCCAGACCAGCGGCGGCAAAGCGGTTGGCCAGGTCCTGGGCGGTTTGCGAAGGGTAGTTGGTTAGCACCACCAGCGGCATTCCCTGTTCCTGAATACGAGCCAGGAACAGATCGGCTCCAGGGATCGGGGTATTGTCATGCAGCAGCACGCCGTCGATGTCACATATCACGTTTTTGATAGTCATTGTTGCTGGTCTCATGATAAACGGCAGGGCAAAAAAGCCAGAAGTGCATCCCTGCCAAACAGGCAGTTTAACTTTCTAGCAGCCGTTGGAGAAGTACACCGTTGAGCATTGCCCGTTTCGCCAGGGCAAAAGCACCGATCGCTGAACGATGATTGAGTTCGGAAGTGACCACCGGCAGGTTTCTGCGGAAATCCTTCAGCACCTGGGTGTTGATGCAGCTTTGGATGGCGGGTAACAGCACTTTGTCCGCTTCGGTGATTTCACCGGCGATCACTACTTTTTGCGGGTTGAACAGGTTGATGGCGATGGCTACCGCCTTGCCCAGATAGCGGCCAACGTGTTCGATCACTTCGCTGGCCAGCAAATCTCCGCGATTGGCGGCTTTGCAGATGGCGGCAATGCTACAGTCGTCCAGCGTCATTTTGCTTGGGTAGCCCTGAGTCAGCAGGTGGCGTACGCGTTGTTCGATAGCAGCGTTGGCTGCCACGGTTTCCAGGCAGCCGAAGTTACCGCAGTGGCAGCGCTCGCCGAGGGGATCGATTTGAATATGACCAATCTCCCCCACGTTGCCGTTATTGCCGAGGAAGATTTTGCCGTTGACGATGATCCCGGCCCCGGTGCCCCGGTGCAGGCGCACCAGAATGGAGTCTTCACAATCCCGGGTAGCCCCGAAGTAGTGCTCCGCCAAGGCCAGGCTACGGATATCGTGGCCGACAAAACTGGTGACGTTGAAGCGTTGCTGCAGACTTTCGACCAACGCCCAGTTATCGACGCTGATGTGCGGCATATAACGCACTACGCCTAAAGCAGGATCGACCAGGCCAGGCAGGATCACGGCAATGGCGATCAGTTCGCGCAGTTTGCGCTGGTAGCTTTCGATAAACTGCGCAATGGCGTTGAGCAGTGCATTTTCCAGTGTCTCCTGGGTGCGTTCCGGCAGAGGGTAGTGCTCCTCGCCGAGCGACTTACCGCCCATATCGTACAGGGTGATGGTGGCATCATGGCGGCCCAGGCGGACGGCAACGGTGTGGAAATTGCGGGTTTCACTGACAATGGAAATGGCACGGCGGCCACCGGTGGAGGCTTGCTGATCGACCTCTTTGATCAGCCCGCGCTCCAACAGTTGGCGAGTAATTTTAGTGACGCTGGCGGGGGCTAGCTGGCTGAGTTCGGCAATCTGAATGCGCGAGATCGGGCCTTGCTGGTCGATCAGGCGATACACTGCTGCGCCATTAAGTTGCTTAACTAAGTCAACATTCCCTATTTGTGCTTGTCCGCCAGTGCTCATCAATAATTCTACTCGCTGTTCATGGATTAAACCTCGTTGCCGTTAACGAGGGTCTTGGTGATTTGGTAATCACGGGTAAAGGCGGTCAGGTTAGCGACCTTGCCAGCTTCGATGGTGCCTAAACGTTGTTCGACACCGATAGCGCGAGCCGGGTAGAGCGTCGCCATACGCAGCGCTTCGTCCAGTGCGATACCGACATGCTCTACGCTGTTTTGCACCGCTTCGATCATGGTCAGTGCGGAGCCGCTCAGAGTGCCGTTTTCGTCAACGCACAGGCCGTCACGATAATAAATGGTTTTACCCGCGAAAATAAACTGATCGATATCAGCGCCTGCTGGTGCAGTAGCATCGGTAACCAGCACCAATTTATCACCTTTTACCCGCTTGGCGTTACGGATACTCGCCCAGGCCACGTGGTGCCCATCAGCAATGATGCCGGTATACACTTCTGGCGTGTCGAAGATCGCGCCCATCAGGCCCGGTTCGCGGCCACTGATGTACGGCATGGCATTGTACAGATGAGTGGCGAAGGTAATGCCTGCGGCGAAACCAACGCGTGCCTGATCGTAAGTGGCGTTGGAGTGGCCAGCGGACACCACGATACCGGCGTCGCTCAGCTGTTTGATAAAGTGTGGTTCCACCATTTCTGGCGCCAGGGTCACTTTGCTGATCACGTCGGCATTGGCACACAGGTAGTCGATCATCTCGCTGGTAGGCTTGCGGATAAACGCCGGGTTGTGGGTGCCTTTCTTCTCCAGGCTCAGGTACGGCCCTTCCAGATGCAGGCCAAGTGCCTGATTGGGATGGTTCTTCAGATAAGCGCGCATCACGTTGATGCCGTGCTTCATATAATCGTCGCTGCAGGTGATCAGCGTTGGCAGATAGCTGGTACAGCCGGATTTCTCGTTGGCGCGCTGCATGATTTCCAGCGTGGTTTCCGAGATGGCTTCCAGTGAGTCGTTAAATTGCACGCCGCCGCAGCCGTTAAGCTGCACGTCGATAAAACCGGGGGCTAGGATGGCGCCACCCAGATCGCGCGTTTCGATACCTGCTGGCAGCTCGGCCAGTGGGCAGACTCGTTCAATCAGGCCATCAGCAATCACTACCGCATGGTCATCAAGCACGTCGTGGCCGGTAAAAATCCGGCATTGGGTTAAAGCGAACATGTAGCCCCCTGCAAAAAAATTAAAGACTATTAACGCTTTCCGCTTCCAACTCGCGGAAATACTTAACGGTTTTCACCTTCAGTTCCATGGTGGACGGTTCGTCACAAACCACCACGGCTTTGGCATGCAGCTGCAGGCAGCTGATGGTCCACAGATGGTTGATGCTGCCTTCCACTGCGGCTTCCAGCGCCTGTGCCTTGCCACGGCCGGTGACCAGGATCATCACTTCTTCCGCATCCAGTAGGGTACCTACGCCAACGGTCAGGGCATATTTTGGCACCTGGCTCACGTCACCGTCGAAGAAGCGGGAGTTGGCGATGCGGGTTTCTTCGGTCAGCGTTTTGATACGGGTGCGTGAAGCCAGGGAAGACGCTGGTTCGTTGAACGCAATGTGGCCATCGAAGCCTACGCCGCCCATGAACAGGTTAACTTTACCGTAGGATTTCATCTTGGCTTCGTACTGACGGCACTCTTCGTCAACGTCTGGTGCATTGCCGTTCAGCAGGTTGATATTTTCACGTGGGATATCAACGTGGTCGAAGAAGTTACGGTACATGAAGGTGTGGTAGCTTTCCGGGTGTTCCTGCGGCAGGCCAACATACTCGTCCATGTTGAAGGTCACGACGTGCTTGAAGCTGACTTCACCGGCTTTGTGCATCGCGATCAGGTGTTTGTAGGCTTCCAGCGGGGTGCCGCCGGTTGGCAGGCCAAGGACGAACGGGCGATCGGCGGTCGGTTTGAAGGCGTTGATACGCTGAACGATATGGCGTGCGGCCCATTTGCCGACTTGAGTAGTGTCTTGTAGTGGGATAAGTCTCATCGTACACCTCTAGGTAGAATAAACTGTGTCTATACTGGTACGGGCAACAACCGTAGCTTAAAGCGTAACTCAGCTTTGTGAAGCTGGTATGCGGGATTACTGCCCGTTGATTTTTTGAATGATAAAATAAGTTTTGTGCGATGGCTAGCAATGTGGCAGTTTAACACTACTTTTTGGTGACATTTGTCACAAAAAAGGAGGTTTTAATTTGCGATACGAAATAATTTTTTTACACTCCGCATGAGTGATACGTGCCAAGCGTTATTTCTAAAAAGGTAGTGAGTTATCTCAATAAACTGCCAATAGGGTCCGGCATCGGACGAATAGGGGGAAAAGGTGAACATTCTTAGTTATTTACAAAAGGTGGGTCGGGCCTTGATGGTTCCGGTAGCCACACTGCCTGCCGCAGCCATCCTGATGGGTGTCGGCTACTGGATTGACCCGGTCAGCTGGGGTGGGGACAATGCTCTGGCAGCCTTGTTCATCAAATCTGGTTCGGCCATTATCGATCATATGTCGGTCCTGTTCGCCATTGGTGTGGCTTACGGTATGTCCAAAGACAAAGACGGTGCTGCTGCGCTGACCGGTTTTGTCGGCTTCCTGGTAGTGACCACGCTGTGTTCACCTGCCGCCGTGTCAATGATTCAGAAGATCCCTCTCGATCAGGTTCCAGCCGCCTTTGGCAAAATTGAGAACCAGTTCGTGGGTATCCTGGTGGGTATCATTTCTGCCGAAGTCTACAACCGTTTCAGCGGTGTAGAACTGCCGAAAGCGCTGTCATTCTTCAGCGGCCGCCGTCTGGTGCCAATCCTGATCTCCTTCCTGATGATCCTGGTTGCCTTCATTCTGATGTACATCTGGCCGGTGGTGTTCAACGGTCTGGTCAGCTTCGGTGAGCAGATCCAAAAGCTCGGCTCAGCCGGTGCCGGTATCTACGCCTTCTTCAACCGTCTGTTGATTCCGGTCGGTCTGCACCATGCGCTGAACTCGGTATTCTGGTTTGACGTTGCCGGTATTAACGATATTCCTAACTTCCTGGGTGGCTCGCAGTCTATCGAAGCGGGTAAAGCTACTGTCGGTATCACCGGCCGTTACCAGGCAGGCTTCTTCCCAATCATGATGTTCGGTCTGCCTGGTGCAGCACTGGCCATCTACCACTGCGCGCGTCCTGAGAACAAAGCGAAAGTGTTGGGTATCATGATGGCGGGGGCGTTCGCTGCCTTCTTCACCGGGATCACCGAGCCGCTGGAATTCTCCTTCATGTTCGTTGCGCCTGTGCTGTATGTGATCCACGCCATTCTGACCGGTATCTCCGTGTTCATCGCGGCCAGCATGCAGTGGATTGCCGGTTTTGGCTTCAGTGCCGGTCTGGTGGATATGGCGTTGTCAACGCGTAACCCACTGGCGACTCACTGGTACATGCTGATCCCGCAAGGCCTGGTGTTCTTCGCTATTTACTACGTGGTGTTCCGCTTCACCATCAAAAAATTCAACCTGATGACCCCAGGCCGTGAACTGGCGGTTGCCGGTGACGAAACCGACGGTTATGACGTGGATACCGCTGCGGTTAAGAACGAAGATGAAACCACTACCCTGGCTCGTCGCTATGTGAGTGCCATCGGGGGTTCTGACAACCTGACCGGGATTGATGCCTGTATCACCCGTCTGCGTCTGAACGTCAAAGATTCTGCGTTGGTGAACGATGCTCTGGCTAAACGCCTGGGTGCTTCTGGCGTGATCCGTCTGAACAAGCAAAGCGTGCAGGTGATTGTCGGGACTCGTGCCGAACTGATTGCCAGTGCGATGACCAAAGTGATTGCAGCAGGCCCGGTAGCGGCAGCCTCTGCTCCAGCCGCCGCAGCCGCTGCGGCAGAAGTTAAACCGCAGGCCGTTCCTAACGTTGCTAAAACCGTGTTGGAAGCGCTGGTGGCGCCGGTAACCGGTGAAGTGGTGGCTCTGGATCAGGTGCCGGACGAAGCCTTCGCCAGCAAAGCGGTCGGTGACGGTGTGGCTATTCGCCCAACCGATAAAACCGTCGTGGCACCGGCTGATGGCACTGTGGTGAAGATCTTCAACACCAACCACGCTTTCTGCCTGGAAACAGACAAGGGCGCGGAGATCGTCGTGCACATGGGTATCGACACCGTGGCGCTGAACGGTCAGGGCTTCAAACGCCTGGTGGAAGAGGGTGCTGAGGTGAAAGCAGGCCAACCTATCCTGGAAATGGATCTGGCATACCTGAACGCCAACGCGCGCTCGATGATCAGCCCGGTAGTGGTCAGCAATGCTGACGACTATGCTGGCCTGACGGCGCTGGCAACCGGCAATGTGGTTGCTGGTCAAACCAAGTTGTTTGAGATCCAGAAATAAGTTGGGTTTAACCCTGGCTCTGCCCGGGCGTTAAACGGGCGGTAAGCAGTATCAGCGGGAAAAGAGCGATCTTTTCCCGCTTTTTTTGTTTTTGCACCACGGGAACTTGACGAATAACGGTTGTTTCTGGGCGCGGCTTATTGGAACATAGAAGGTTATATGTGTAGCGCTTTGCATTTGAGGAATAGTGACATGAGTGAGGCAGAAGCCCGCCCAACCAATTTTATCCGTCAGATCATTGATGAAGATCTGGCATCAGGGAAGCATACGTCGGTTCATACACGTTTCCCACCGGAGCCTAATGGCTATCTGCATATCGGCCATGCCAAGTCCATTTGCCTGAACTTTGGCATCGCCAAGGATTATCAGGGTCAATGTAACCTGCGCTTCGATGACACCAACCCGGTAAAAGAAGACATCGAATTTGTCGACTCCATCAAGCACGATGTGGAGTGGTTAGGCTTTACCTGGAGCGGCGACGTTCGTTATTCCTCGGACTATTTCGATCAACTGCACCAGTATGCGATTGAGCTGATCAACAAAGGCCTGGCCTATGTTGACGAGCTTTCTCCCGAGCAGATCCGTGAATACCGTGGCTCGCTGACGGCTCCGGGCAAAGACAGCCCGTACCGCACCCGCACGGTTGAAGACAACCTGGCGCTGTTTGAAAAGATGCGTAACGGCGAGTTTGCCGAGGGTACTGCTTGCCTGCGCGCCAAGATCGATATGGCCTCGCCGTTTATCGTGATGCGCGACCCGGTGATCTATCGCATCAAGTTTGCGGAACACCACCAGACCGGCAACAAATGGTGCATCTACCCGATGTACGATTTCACCCACTGCATTTCCGATGCGCTGGAAGGGATCACCCATTCCCTGTGTACTCTGGAGTTCCAGGATAACCGCCGTCTGTACGACTGGGTGCTGGATAACATCACCATCCCTTGCCATCCGCGTCAGTACGAGTTCTCACGCCTGAATCTCGAATACGCCATCATGTCCAAGCGTAAGCTGAGCCAACTGGTGACCGAGAAGATCGTTGAAGGCTGGGATGACCCACGTATGCCAACCGTGTCCGGCCTGCGTCGTCGTGGCTATACGGCCGCCTCCATTCGCGAGTTCTGCCAGCGTATCGGCGTCACCAAACAGGACAATAACGTCGAGATGATGGCGCTGGAGTCCTGTATTCGTGACGATCTGAATGAGCACGCACCGCGCGCCATGGCCGTGCTGGATCCGGTGAAGGTGATCATCGAGAACATGTCGCAAGACGTGGAAATGGTGACCATGCCTAACCACCCGAACCAGCCGGAAATGGGCAGCCGTGAAGTGCCTTTCAGCCGCGAAGTGTATATCGATCGTGCAGACTTCCGTGAAGAAGCCAACAAGCAGTACAAACGCCTGGTGCTGGGCAAAGAAGTGCGCCTGCGTAATGCGTATGTGATCAAGGCTGAACGCGTGGAGAAGGATGCAGAAGGTGAAATCACCACCATTTTCTGCACCTACGATCCTGAGACGCTGAGCAAAGATCCTGCCGATGGTCGCAAGGTGAAAGGCGTGATCCACTGGGTATCTGCGGCACACGCCTTACCGGCAGAAATTCGCCTGTACGATCGTCTGTTCAGCGTGGCTAACCCGGCGGCGGCAGAGGACTTCCTCGCCACCATCAACCCGGAATCGCTGATTGTCAAGCAAGGCTTTGTTGAGCCAAGCCTGGCAGCTGCCCAGCCGGAAAAAGCCTACCAGTTCGAGCGTGAAGGCTATTTCTGCGCCGACAGCCGCTATTCTACGGCCGATCGCCTGGTGTTTAACCGCACCGTAGGTCTGCGTGATACCTGGGCCAAGATTGGCGCTTAAGCTTAGCCAAGCCTAGAGCGTTTCCTTGCCTGTTTGTCTCTTGATCGGATCTTCTGGTCAAGAGACATCCCAGTTTTGCTTTGAATGCTACCCTCATGTCGTTCCCTCCCCCTTACTGTCCCTGATTTTGGCCATTAGGCCAGCGTTCCGTTAACTAAAACCATAAGTCCATAATAAAGCCGGGGTAATAAACCTGCCTGATTTATCTGGCCTGCATTTTATTTTGCTTAAATTTTGAGTCGCTTAACTTGGCTTATTCCTATTACTAAATATCGAAATAAGTGGGGGTTGCGACCACTTATACTTATATTTTGGCGCTCTGCGTATTAGCCATAAACTTATTGATCTGCGTTAGTTGATCGGCTATTCTTGCCCGAAATACAGGGTGGTAAATAATAATCAGCATGCTTTAATAAAGGCATATTTTATTGTGCCTTTATACTAAGCATGGTTTTTTCTATCAAGATAGATAATGCCAAGGCTGATTTATACTCACTATATAAGGATTATGTTGTGAAAAAGCTTACTGTTTCTCAAGCCAACTCAATCGTCGGCGGTACCTGTAAAACCTGTACGACCAAATATGTCGCCTCTGGTTTCAAGTGCAATATGGTAACAACCTGTACCGATAAAACCGGTAAAATCATCAGCCAGGATTCTAAACCTAGCGCTTTGGCCAATTGCGGTATTATTGAGAAGTAATACTGAATAATTTTATCCTGTTGCCCCGTCCTTACTACCCTTGAATAGAGGGTTATTGAGTCCGAGTTAAACTCAAGCCTGTGTCCAGTAAGGGCGGGTAAACATGGACCCTTATTCAGCGTTTATTTCAGTGCTGATACGATTTTTCGTGTCAGCCTGTTTCGCAACGATAAAGCTAATTGCAGGCCTTTTAGGACGAGTTTTTTATGTTCAGAACCCCTCTGTTTATTACCCTGTATACGTTAGTGGTTATTATTGTATCATCACTTATGACGACAGCCTATTTTCACTATTTTGTATTGAACACTAATGACGATCAACAAAGCCTGTTCGCTTTCGATAATAATAATGTTAACAATAGCCCGATCAAAGAAGGCAATACCCTTATCGAACTCTTCTCTTATGGCTGCCACTACTGCGCCCTGAATGAAGAAAATCTGGATAAGCTGGAGGCGCGTATGCCTGCCGGGAGCAAGTTGATCCGTTTGCATATCAATAACGAGCAGATGAATGGTTTGGCCAGTTTTTCCCCGTTGTTTGCGACGTTAACGATGATGGGCATTGAACCGCAGCACCGTCAGAGCGCCTATGACGCGATTATCCGGGACAAGGTCGATCTGAGTAACCCTAAAAATCGTGATATCTGGCTTCAGGAGCAAAATATCGATCTCGCGGAGTACGCCCGTGTTAGCCAGACCCCGCAGGTGAAAGACTTGCTGAGCTATATGACCGAGGTCTCCCGCTATTACAACATAGACGCAACGCCGAGCTTTATCGTCAACAGGAAATGGCTGGCACTGCAGGATCGTGAGTTCCCCGAGTTTGCTGACCACTTGTTGTCGTTGTTACAGCATGACAAACCGCTGGAGCCCTAATGCGTTTCTTTGCTGTATGGGCCTATCTGGCATGGCGAAATAGCCTGGCAACGCTGATGCGTAGTCTGGCGCCCCTGCGCAAAGCACAGAGAAGCGCCGCCTGTTGGCTATTGCAGCACGGTGATTATCGTTGGTTTCTTGTGCTGGCGGCGTGGGGCAGAAGGTTGCGGCTGGGAGACCGAGGCGAGCGTAGGCGTGCTTTTGTGGCCGCCGCCAATAAGCAGTGCTTGCTTGGCGATGGCCGTAAATTGGATTTTGCCGGGATGAGCTATCGTCGGCGGCTATTGGATCTGGCCGCTACCTATGGGCAAAGCCCACAGATACAGGATCAGATGGAGCGTTGTAAAGCCCAGTTGAATGCCGTGGTGGAGCCTTTGCATCAAGCCGGTTCGCCGGTGGTGCTAGCTCCATTGCATATGGTGTCCGATGTGTTGGCCGGGATGGTTGGGGGAGCGGCTTTCCCTGGTCAGGCAACGGTGATCGTTTCCAGCAGTGTGGAAATCTATCAGGAAAAAGTCCGCCAGCTAGGGAAGGTCAATCTTGCTTATTGTTCGATCCATGACGATAGCCGGGAAATTGCCGGCAACCTGATGGCGGCGATCATGGAGGCAGCGGATCATCAGCGGAACATCATGATCTTCCCTGATATCACCCCCGATTACACCGTCAATGCCAATACGGCAGCAACGGCAAAACTACCTTGTCGGCTTTTTGATCGCCCTGCCAATCTGCATAGCGGAGTGATACGCATTGCCCGGGCGTTATCGGCACAGGTGGTTTTTTATTACCTGTATTACGACCAGGAAATAAAAATCCATATTGAGCCGCCGGTGCAGGCTCGCAGCCTGAAAGCCAGGCTGCCGGAAATCATTGAAACGTCGATAGCCCGGCATCCTGAAGACTGGCTGTTATGGCACTCGCATTCGTTATTTTTTATCAATGAATAATCTGGAAATTGAAGAAGTCAGATCATGGAAAAGATAATCCCGACGCAGGTTTTTCAAGGTGAAACCAATGAGTGTGGGTTGGCCTGTATCGCCATGCTGGCGCAGACGCAGGGCATCGATGCCCCGCTGGAGAACCTGCGTGAACGCTATCCTGCGTCGCAGCATGGCACCTCGTTGACCACGTTATGTACCATTCTCTCTGAGCTGGCCATACCCGCTTACCCGGTGATTTTCGACCATGGGGAGCTGGCGGAGCTGCCGTTGCCTGCCATTTTACATTATGGTGCCAGCCACTATGTGCTGTTGGCGTACCGCCAAGGCAACTATGTTTGCGTGATGAACCCGGCGATAGGTCAGCAGCTGTTGCCCATCGATGCATTAAAACTGGAAATCAGCGGCTACGCGCTGGTGCTGGATAGTGAAAGACAAACCGACCCACAGGCTGATAAAAAGCGCAGTACGGGTTTCAAAGCCCTGGAGTGCATGAGCCTGAAAGAGACCGCCAGGATGCCGGGTATCTATCGGCTGATGGTGCTGGCCTTTCTGATTTCTTTAACCCTGTTCATCATGCCGACGATGGTGGGCAGCGCCATCAATCAGGTTTACTCCTCGGCGGGTGACGCCGACTTCCCGTATTTCTATTTCCTGCTGGCGTTTTTTGTTTCAACCCTGCTGGCCTTCGCCGTGCGTTGGGTTACGGAGCGGTTTATTAAACGCTTTGTGGTGGTCAACAGCGTTGCCGGATTCTCGCGGTTACTCGGTAATTCGCTCAACTTCTTTGCCAAACGCGCACCGGGCGACGTGTTCAGCCGCTTTTCCAACTGGCAGCTGGCGTCCGGCATCAAGATCGAGCTGGATAACGGCCTGCGTACCGATTGGATTATCGGCGCTATCGCGTTAGGCGTTATGTGTTACATGAGCCCGCTGCTGGCGATGGTCTCTGGCGTTGGCGTTACGCTAATGGGGTTGATCAGCATCTGGGCCATCTATCGCGATCGCTATTACACCCAGCAGTTGCAGGTAAAAACGGCGGAGCAAAGCGACTTTATTCTGGAAAGCATTCAGGGTTTTTCCACCATCAAATCCGCTGGGCTGGACAGCCAGCGCAAAAGCGTATTTGCCCGCTACGCGTTATCCCTGTTTACCTGCCAGCAACAGCAGAGGATCTATGAGCAGGTAAAAAGCAGCCTGTATCAGCTGATCGGTAGCCTGGAGATGGTGTTTTTCATGCTGCTGGCGTTGCCATTGTTGAAAAAGGGGGTCCTGACGCTGGGGGAGTTTTTTGCCTACAGTTTTGTGCGGGAGATTTTCACCTCGTATATCACCAAAATATTCTACGCCATTTTGCAAAAGAACCAGCTGCACGTCATTGATACCCGTGCGCGGGATCTGTTTCCTTCCAGTTCAGAGCATGAAGCGGCACCTAAAACGCTCCCGCAGTTCAGCTCTCGGTTGAGTTTTCGCCATATTGTCTTTGCCTACGATGCCCAGTTGCCGGTGCTGCATGATTTGTCGATATCGCTGCAACCCGGCCAACGGATTGCCATTGTCGGTGAGTCGGGGACGGGCAAAAGCACGCTGCTGAAAGTGATGACCGGCCTGATGGCCCCGCAGCAAGGTGAGGTGGTGGTCGATGGTCAGCCGGTAGATTATCGGCAGATACACAGCTTGTTCTTCCTGCAAAGTCAGGAAGATATTCTGTTCAATGCCTCGGTGCTAGAGAACATCACGTTGTTTGATGAGAACGTGGACGAGCATCAACACCAGCGGATTAAACGTTCCCTTGAGGGGCTGAATCTGCACTCGGTCGTTGAAAAACTGCCGGGTGGCCTCAACGCCCTGATCCGTGAAAGCCATGCCGGGTTGTCCCTGGGGCAGCGCCAACGCCTGTTATTGGCACGGGCAATGTACAGCAACTGCCCGGTGCTGGTGCTGGATGAGCCCACGGCCAACCTGGATGAAAATACGGCGCATCAGGTGATGACGACCTTGCTTGCCCATTGCCGTGAACATCAAAAAACGCTGATCACCGTGACACACAGCGAAAGCGTGCTGTCGATGTTTGATCGGGTTTATCGCATGGACAATGGGGGTATGGCGCAGGTTGATACCCTGTTCGCACCGCAACCTGACCTGACAGCGGCAGCATACTCATGAAGATTAAAATGACAGGGACGAAGTTGCTGATGGTGGTGCTGGCATTGGCCGCATTGAGCGGTGCGATTGCCTGGTATGCCATGACGCCAACATCAGATGGCACCCTCAATACTGCCGAAATTACCCGCGGTGATATTGAAAAAACGGTGCTGGCTACCGGGGTACTTAAACCGTTGCTGCAAGTCAGCGTCGGGGCGCAGGTCAACGGGCAACTGCAAAAGCTGTATGTGAAACAGGGGGATCGAGTCACTCGCGGGCAACTGTTGGCGGAGATTGATCCTACGTTGCAGCAGAATGCGCTGCGTAAATCAGAAGCGGCATTACAAAGCGCGCAGGCGCAGAAACAGGTCACTCAGACGATGCTCAAACAGTATCAGCAGGAACTGACCCGGCAGCGCAGAATGGATCGCGAAGGCTCCGGCATAAAAAGTGAGTTGCAGAAAGCCCAGGCCCAGCTCCAGACGCAGGTCGCCCAGCTAAAGGTGAATGATGCCCAAATCGTTCAGGCGCAGATGGAGCTGGAAACGGCCCGCGCCAACCTGGGCTTTACCCGCATTGTCGCGCCGATTGATGGTGAAGTGTTGGGGATTGTCACCAAAGAAGGGCAAACCATTGTCTCTTCTCAAACCGTACCCACCATTTTGGTACTGGCGGATGTCGATACCATGTCAGTGCATACCCGCATTTCTGAAACGGACATCCTCAAGGTTCGCGTTGGGCAGCCACTGTGGTTTTACGTGGTTGCCGATCCGAAAAAGCGCTATGAGAGTGTGATGGGTTCGATCCAGGAAGCGCCTGGCGAGGCCTTGCTGGACGACAGCCTTGCGACTTCCTCCAGCCAGCAAGCCTCTGCGGTGTATTACAACGGCGTATTTGTGATCGCCAACGCCCAGCGTTTGCTACGAACCTCAATGACTGCCCAGGTGTTTATCATCACCGAACAGGCCAGGAATATCCTGCGAGTGCCGGTTGCCGCCTTTGGCGCACAGCGGGATGCAGACCGCTATCAGGTGCAGGTGATGAATGGCAAGCAGCTTGAGCAACGCTGGGTCCGTATTGGGCTTAATGACCGGCAGTTTGCCGAAGTTAAAGAAGGGCTCAACGAGGGAGATCGCGTGGTGCTGAGTTCCTCGGTGACGGGAAGCGATCATCATGGCTAAACATAATGAGCCTTTGATCGCTCTGCGCGGCGTATCCCGCCATTTTGTGTCCGGATTGCAGACGGTGGCGGTGTTGAAATCTATCTCACTCACCATTCAGCGGGGGGAAATGGTGGCGATCATTGGCGCTTCCGGATCGGGGAAATCCACGCTGATGAATATCATCGGCTGCCTGGATAAGCCGACGCAGGGGGAGATGTCCATCAAGGGAATTCCCACCCCCCAGGCCAGTAGCGAACAGTTGGCTCAATTACGCAGCCAGTACATTGGATTTATTTTCCAGCGCTATCATCTGATGCCGTACCTCAGCGCCGCTGAAAACGTCTCCATCCCGGCTCTGTATACGGCGATGCCGACGGCTGAACGTCAGCAGCGGGCCGAGTATTTACTGGCCCGGCTTGGGTTGCAGCAGCGTATCCATTACAAACCGGCCCAGCTTTCCGGTGGGCAGCAACAGCGGGTCAGTATCGCCCGGGCACTGATGAACGGGGCGGAAATCATTCTGGCTGACGAACCGACGGGGGCGCTCGATCGTGCCAGCGGCCAGGAGTTAATGGGGATCCTGCACGCGCTGCACCAGGCAGGACACACTCTGATTATCGTGACCCATGATCGTGATATCGCCAATCAGGCACAGCGCATCATTGAAATCAGCGACGGCGAGATTATTTCCGATCAGGCCAATCATGCCGTCGCGCCGTTGGAGACCCCGCCAGCGCTGCCGGTTGCTGTGGCTACTGGCCGCACAAGGTTTTGGCAAAGCGTAAAAGAGGCCGTCAAGATGGCCTGGCGGGCCTTGTTGGGGCACCGCGCCCGGGCCTTTCTGTCGATGCTGGGTATCATCATCGGTATCTCTTCGGTGGTGTCATCCATGGCGGTCGGGGAAGGGGCTAGGCAAAGTATTCTGAATGAAATCAGCCAGCTGGGCACCAGTACGCTGGAGATCCGTCCGGGGCTGGGCTGGGATAATCTCCGCCCCGACTTTGCGCGGGCGCTCACGGTGTCCGATGTCGAACTGCTGGCGGAGCAACCTTATGTCGATAGCGTGTCGCCGTTGGTCAGCAATACGGTAAAAGCGGTACGTGGAGGCAAGCAGGCTATGGTGTCGATTTCCGGCATCAGCAACGCATATTTTCGCGTGCAGGGCCTGCATTTCCTCTCCGGCAACGGCTTTACCGGGCGTGATCTGGACGAGCGTGAACCGGTGGTGATCATCGATCCAGAACTGCGCGCCACGCTGTTTGAACCGGATGAGGAGCCCGAGGGGGAGATCATCCAGTTGGCGGGTACGCCATACCGGGTGATCGGTATTGCCGAGCGTAAGGGCGGCAAGTTCAGCGGCATGATGCTTGGCGCGTGGATGCCTTACACCGCGTTGCTGGAGCGTATGTCCGGCAATATGCCGATCGAATCGATAACCCTGCGGGTCAACGACGGCATTTCATTACGTGAGGTGCAAGGCCGGGTAGAAGCATTACTGGAGCAGGCTCATGGCCAGCGTGACTTTTTCACCCAGACCAATGATCAGATGACGCAGGCCATCCGCAAGGCGTCGGATTCCATGACGCTGCTAATTACCGCCATCGCCGGAATTTCCCTGCTGGTGGGGGGCGTTGGCGTGATGAATATCATGCTGGTATCCGTGACAGAACGAACCCATGAGATCGGCATCCGCCTGTCGGTTGGGGCGC
Source organism: Serratia sp. K1WW1 (assembly GCF_055790865.1). Taxonomy (NCBI): domain Bacteria; kingdom Pseudomonadati; phylum Pseudomonadota; class Gammaproteobacteria; order Enterobacterales; family Yersiniaceae; genus Serratia; species Serratia sp. K1WW1. The sequence continues at coordinate 4,310,633 of NZ_CM147697.1, read as the reverse complement.
GTCCTGCGGATATTATGCGCCAGTTCCTGATCGAAGCGATGGTGATCTGCTCGCTGGGTGGGCTGATTGGCATTATCGGTGCCGGGCTGGCCGGGGTGATTTTCTCCTGGGTCACGCAGGAGTTTTCCATGATCTTTACCTGGCCACCGATGGTGCTGGCCTGCGGATTCTCGGCGCTGATCGGCCTTGGGTTTGGCTTTTTCCCTGCGCGTAATGCAGCGCGCCTTCACCCTACGGAGGCGCTGGCACGCGAATGATGATGGGCAAACTTTCCTGGACACTGCTATTCCCCTTATTGCTGACGGGGTGTGGCTCATTAGTCAAAAGCGACTATCAGCAACCCATGCTTTCTGTGCCCTCCGAATGGCGGCAGCAGGAGAGCGGGGCGGGTTATTTACAGCACAGCCAACGCTGGTGGGACAGCTTTGACGATCCACAACTCTCGACACTGATTGGTCGGGTGCTGACCAGTAACAACGATCTGGCGATTGCCGGATTGCAGCTACAGCAGGCGCGGCTGGCGGCGGGGTTAACGGATACCAACCTGACACCGGACGTGGCGGTTAGCGGCGGCGCGAGCAATGAAAAAAACCTGCGCAGCAATACCACCCCGACGGAGTCTTACCGCACTTCGCTGGATCTGAGCTATGAACTGGATTTGTGGGGCAAGCTGGCGCGGGCCAGAGAGCAGGCTCAGTGGCAGGTTGAGGCCTCGGAGCAGGATCGGCAAAACACCGCGCTGATATTGATCGGTGATACCGCGCGCTATTACTGGCAGATCGCCAGCTTCAATCAGCAGATCACGCAACAGCAAACCGGGCTGGAAATCAGTAAGCAGACGCTCGACATGGTGCAGTCCCGCTACGCAGCAGGCGCGGCTGGGCAACTTGATGTATTGCAGGCGCAGCAATCGGTGATCGAGCGTGAAAACCGGCTGCGCCTGTTGCAACAACAGCGCGAGGAGGCCCGCAACGCGTTGGCCATCCTGTTCAACCGTTCGCCCACCGATCGTCAGGTAGAGCGATCTTCTCTGGACACCCACCAGGATGTACCGATAGCCAAGATGCTGCCGGTTGAGGTTATCGCCCGCCGCCCGGATGTGAAAGCGGCGGAAAGCCAGCTGCGCGCGGCGTTGGCAGGTTCGGATGTGGCCCGCCTTGGCTTTTATCCGACGCTTTCGCTGAGTGCCTCACTCGGGGCTGCCAGTCATGTTTTCCAGCAGTGGTTCAGTAACCCGGCCAGAACAGTGGGCGCTAATGCTGCCTTACCGTTTGTGGAATGGAACACCGTACAACTTACCATCGAAAAGTCGGATCTGGATGTCAGGCAGGCGGCGATTGTGTTTCGCAGCACGGTCTACAGCGCCTTGTCCGATGTGGATAACGCCATGACGCAGCGGCTTGGCTATCAGCAGCAAAGGAAAAACCAGCAGCAGAATCTGCAGCTAGGCCAGCAGCGTTTAGCGCTGGCGACTAGCCAATACCAGGCGGGAGCCGTTTCTTTCCAGACTCTGCTGGATGCAGAAGATGCCCTGCTGACCATTGAAAATAATCTGGTGGATCTGCAGTACGGCTACCTCAATGCCACCATGCAACTCTGGCTGGCACTGGGCGGTGGTGTGGCAAAATAAAATGATAGGGAAAGGGGAAATCATGAATAAAGATTTAATGCCGCGCCGAGTGGTGGTCACCGGTTACGGGGCGGTGACACCGCTGGGAATGAACGCAGCGCAAAGCTGGGCGGCGATCATGGATTATCAGCTAGGTTACCGTTATTGCGATAAATCCAGCGTGGGGATCCAGTCGCGTTTTCTGGGGTTGATCGACGAGGAGCCTAGCTTGAAAGGGGTTCCTGCGGCGATCCGTCGCCGTCTGCCGCGTTTTGCCCGGCTGGTGTTGGCCGCGGCCCGTGAGGCTATGGGCATGGCGTTTCAGGGCGACAGCCCGGCGGCCCATTACGATCTGCTGGAGTGCGGCACGATTATGGGCAGCGGCTGGGCGGGGCAGGATGAAACCCATATGAATTATGAAGGCTATCTGCGCACGGGCTTGGGCTCACCGTTTGGCTGTTTCCTGTCGATGCCGAATGCGGCTACGGCGGCGTGCAGCCTGTTCTGGGGCCTGCGCGGTTATCAAAACAGCCCGATTGCGGCCTGTGCGACCGGGACCATCGCCATCGGTGATGCTTTTGAGGTGATCCGCAGTGGTCGCGCCTCCATGATGCTTGCCGGGGCCGGGGAGTCGCTGCGTACCGATGCCGCAGTATGGAACATCGACATCCTTCGAGCGTTGGCGAGCGAGCAGGAAGATATCCGCAAGGCCTGCTGCCCGTTCAGCCTGGATCGCAACGGTTTTGTGCTATCCGAAGGGGCGGCCGTTTTGTGCCTGGAGGAGCGGGAAGCCGCGCTGGCTCGCGGGGCAACTATCCTTGGCGAAATCAAAGGTTACGGTAATTATTCCGATGCCGTCGATTTTACTGCCCCAGCCGAAGACAAGCTTGCCCGGGTCAAGACTATCGCGCGAGCATTGGATCAGGCGGGATTGGCGGCTGCGGATATCGACTATATCAATGCGCATGGCACTTCTACGCCGCTCAACGATCTGAACGAAACGCAGGCCATCAAACTGGCCTTCGGTGAAGCCGCTTTTAGCACACCGCTTTCCAGTACCAAATCTTATTCCGGGCATCTGATTGCGGCGGCGGGCAGTTTTGAATCCATTATTTGCCTGCAAGCCATGCAGCATCAGGTGATGCCTGCGACCTGCCACCTGACGAATGCCGATCCACAATGCGATCTGGATTACATCGGTGAGGGGCATCGTTCTGCAGCGTTACAAAATACGCTGAATCTGAGCTTTGGCTTTGGCGGTGCCAATGCGGCCTTGGTAATTGGGCAGGCATGAGTATGGATCTTACTTATACCGTGCAAGATGCTGAAGCCTGGGGCGCATTTTCTGGCGATTACAATCCGATCCATTTTGACCTGCAACAGGCGCGCAAGATCGGTGTGGCGCAGCTGAGCGTGCATGGGATGCGTGCGATGCTGGATATGAAACGCCACCTGAGCACAGCCCTGCTGGCTGCAGCGCCGGATCAGGATGGCTGTACCTTCCGCGCACGTTTGCGCCAGCCAGTGTTGTGCCAGACGTCCTATCAGTTGCAGATAGCCAGCAAGGGAAGCTCGGTGACCGGTACGCTGCTGGACAGTACCACACAGGAACGCTGTTTTAGCAGCACGCTGACTTCGGCCCCACTCTTGCCATCGAGTGTTGGCGTGAAGGAACACTCGCTGACGATGGCTGAAGTGATGGTACTAGCCCGCCGATTTCCGGGTGAGGTCTCTGATATTACTCAGACTTGGGGGTTCTTTGATGCGCTGTTATTTCAGCTGTTGGTGCAATCCCCGGCAACGCTGGCGACGCTGAGCGCAGCGTTTCCCGAACTGGCTGCCGAGACGCTGCTCGACGTGTTCGCGCAGATCCCGGTGGTGCAGACACACCATGAAACCCACTTTAGCGCCCGGCTTTTTACCCCCGATCCCCATTTTCACCTTGCCGAGCGGCTGTACTACCAGATTTCGCCAATGTTGATCATGGGGGATAAACACAGCGGCTGGGTGTTACGGGCGGAGATCCAGGCTAACACGCTGTCGCAACCGCTGATAACAACGGCAGTCACCTTGAAAACCTGGCCGTTGGCCAGTTAAAAACATAAGGACATACCATGGAAAAGTACCAACAAATTTACTTCACCGTCAGCGAAATGATCTGTGACGCCAAAGATCTCGAGATGGACGACCTCTCGCCAGAGATGCCCTTGCATCAGCTAAAACTCGATAGCCTGGATTACGTCGAACTGATGGTTCTGGCCAAGCGTGAATTTGGTGCCACGTTGAGTGCCGAAATGTTTATCGATAAACCCAATATGACATTGGGTGAACTGTGCCAATCTCTGGCCGAACAGCATAAATAAGCCTATGACCAGACAATGGGTATTAGTGACCGGTGGTAGCCGGGGGATTGGCCGCGCGCTGGTGGAAGAGTTGGCCAAACGGTGGAACGTGGTGTTGACCTGCCGTAGCGATCAATCGCCCTCAGCCGAGGTGATTGAGGCCTGTGCCGGTTTGCCTGGCTGGGTGGAAAGCGTTGTTTGCGATGGCAGTGATGAGCAGGCGGTGAACCTTGCAGCACCGGAGCTATTGGCCCGCCTCGGAGCGCCTGTGGCTGTGATCCATAATGCGGGGATCACCCATGACAGTTTGCATATCCAACAAACGAGCGAGCGCTGGCGGCAGGTGATCGACACTAACCTCAATGCCGTATTCTACTGGAACCGGCACCTGCTGCCAGCCATGATGGGGCAGGGGGAAGGAGCTATCGTACTGATGTCTTCGGTAACGGGGATCAAGGGCAATGTGGGGCAGACGGCATACGCTACCAGTAAATCGGCGATGATAGGCCTGGCCAAGTCGCTGGCGTTGGAGGTGGCTCGCTTTAACATCCGGGTGAATTGCCTGCTGCCGGGGATCATTCACAGCGAGATGACAGATGCGATCCCACCGGAGGCGCTGAAAGCGCTGCGCAAACAAATCCCGCTGCGGCGTTTGGGCAAGGCCAGCGAAGTCGCCAGGGCCGCGGTATTTCTGATCGGTGATGACAGCCGTTATATGACAGGACAGAGCCTGATCCTCGACGGAGGGTTAACTGCCTGATCCACTTGGGACGAACATGTTCGTCCCCTACAAATCTCCGCACCTAACCCGTACACATGCTGCGTCCTTTTCGGCTTTTTTTATCCCTAAAACCAACCCTCCCTTGCGCTGTTGTTAGCGGTGATCACGCTTGTTTTTTCCTAAGAATTAACTTGGTTGTCACTGCGTATCTTTTTTCATCATCTCGACTTATATATTCGCGATGCGAATTAATATCATTTGTGGAGCGCTCTCATTTTTAGCGCCAATCGGCGTTTTTCGCTTGCTGAAACCTTTCAATCCACAGGGGATTAGCTTTTTTAAGCTTTTATTATATGATTTTATTGTAAATTATTTATAAATAGTGACCTTGCTCATTATTGTAACGAATTATCATCAATGTGTGCACCTTGTCATACTTTGACAAATCTCTCTCACTTTTCATTTGATAATTCGCGTCGCGAAAAATAGTCTAGCTACAGTATCAAGGCCGAGGTGAATTTTATCACCCGGCACAATTTTACCCGATTAGGGTTTTTATATTAGCGACCGTGCAGGGCAGTGGTGAACGCAGGCGGGCGCACTTTAAAGTCAAAGTCAAAGAGGAATTTTCTTATGGGTACGCACGGTGCTCAGCGTAAAACGCTGGCGCTCGCAGTCGCGGGTGCACTATTAGGAAGCGGATTCGTTATGGCCCCAGAAGCGCAAGCGGAAGGGTTTATCGACGATTCTACGCTGACCGGTGGGGTCTATTACTGGCAACGTCAACGCGATCGTAAAGACGTTGAAACCGGTGATTTTAAAACCAACCTCTCTCACTCTACCTGGAACGCCAACCTGGATTTCACCTCCGGCTATGCGGCGGACATGTTTGGTATCGATGTGGCGGCGTTCACCGCCATCGAAATGGCCGAATCCAGCGAGAGTGGCCACCCGAACGAAATCGCGTTCTCCAGCCGTAACCGTACCTATGATGAAGATTACTCCGGCGATAAAAGCGGTATCAGCCTGTATAAAGCGGCCGGTAAGTTCAAGTATGGCCCGGTCTGGGCGCGTGCCGGTTATATCCAGCCAACCGGGCAAACGTTGCTGGCCCCGCACTGGAGCTTTATGCCGGGTACCTACCAGGGTGCTGAAGCCGGTGCCAACTTTGACTATGGCGATTCAGGTGCGTTGAGTTTCTCCTATATGTGGACCAACAAGTACAAAGCGCCTTGGCACATCGAGATGGACGACTTCCGTCAGAACGATCGCAAGACCGACGTTTCCTACCTGCACTCGCTGGGTGCCAAATACGATTTCAAAAACGACCTGGTGCTGGAAGCCGCGTTTGGCCAGGCGCAAGGCTACGTGAATCAGTATTTCACCAAGGCGTCTTACAAGTTTGACCTGGCCGGCAACCCAATGACCACCAGCTACCAGTTCTACGGCGCAGAAGACCGCATCGGTGATAATAGCGATCCGAACAGCATCTATGATGGTCTGGCATGGTTGCAGGCGCTGACCTTCGGTTATACCACCGGCCAGTTCAACTGGCGCCTGGAAGGCACCATGGTCAAGGCGGAAGGTAACCAAGGCTTCTTCCTGCAGCGTATGACCCCGACCTACGCCTCCTCAAACGGCCGCCTCGATATCTGGTGGGATAACCGCTCCGACTTTAACGCCAACGGCGAAAAAGCCGTGTTCGGTGGCGTGATGTATGACCTGAGCAACTGGAACCTGCCTGGCATGGCCGTCGGCGCTTCCTACGTTTACGCCTGGGACGCCAAGCCAAGCACCAACCCGATTTACGATCAGAGCCAGCGCCTGAGAGAGAGCGCTTACAGCCTGGATGCGATGTACACCATGCAGGACGGACGTGCCAAAGGCACCCTGTTCAAACTGCACTTCACGCAGTATGACAACCATTCCGATATCCCAAGCTGGGGCGGCGGTTACGGCAACATCTTCCAGGATGAGAAAGACGTCAAATTCATCGTTATCGCACCGTTCACCATCTTCTAATGCGCTCCCCGGTGGCCAGGCTGCCGGGGAAATGCCACAGGACTTTAACCATGAAAAAACTGATGCTGATTATCGCTGCGGTTGCCGGGCTTAGCGCCTGCTCGCAATCCGTCGCGCCACCGGAAGATGTCAAGCTGCGCCAGGCCTACAGCGCCTGTATCAATACCGCGGAAGGTTCACCAGAGAAATTGCAGGCCTGCCAGGCGGTGCTGAACGTGTTGAAGCAAGAGAAACAGCACCAACAGTTCGCTGAGCAGGAAACCGTGCGGGTGCTGGATTACCAAAGCTGCATCCAGGCCGCCCATACCGGCAATGGCCAGGCGTATGACGCCAAATGCGGCAAGATTTGGAAAGAAATTCGCGCTAACAACAACTGATTACGCAAGAGGTTGCAGATGAACAAGTTTAAGATGAGTGCTCTCGCCGCCCTGACGGCTACCGTTGGGCTATTGGGCAGCGTGGGTTCTGCCATGGCCAACCAGCAGGTGGTTGATCAACTCAGCCAGTTGCAGGTCAATCTGAAAATGTTGGACAACCGTGCTGCCGAGAACGGCGTGGACTGTGCCAAGCTGGGTGCCGACTGGGCGTCCTGCCACAAGGTGCTGATCACCTTGACCAACGGCAATCAGGAAATCAAAGATAAAGACTGGGCGATCTATTTCCACAGCCCGCGCCAGACGCTGAAGGTCGATAACGACCAGTTCAAAATCACCCACATCACCGGCGATCTGTATAAGCTGGAACCGACGGACAAATTCACCAGCTTCCCGGCCAATCAGGCGGTGGAAATCCCGATTATCGCTGAATACTGGCAGCTGTTCCGCACCGACTTCCTGCCGCGCTGGTATGCCACTTCCGGCGATGCTCAGCCGAAGATCCTGTCGAATACCGATACCGAAGATGTTCACCAGTTTGTTGCCCCGTTCACCGGTGACCAGTGGAAGCGTACCAAGGATGACAACAACATTCTGATGGTGCCGGAAAGCCGCTTCACCAAGAACCAGGATCTGAAAGTGTTGCCGATGGCATCGCTGCGTGGGCAAATCATCCCAACCCCGATGGAAGTTAAAGTCCATGCGAAGGATATTGACCTGAGCAAAGGCGTGGCGCTGGAACTGAGCGCCTTGACCAAGCCAGCGGCAGATGCCGCAGCCGAGCGCTTTGCACTGCTGGGCATTGAGAGCCAGGCGAACGGTTATCCAATCAAGACGGATATCAAGCCAGCTGCATTCAAAGGCGATCAGGCCGTGCCTGGTGCCTACCAGCTGAAGATTGGCGAGAAAGGTGCCGAGATCGTCGGTTTCGATCAGACTGGGGTGTTCTATGGTCTGCAATCCATCCTGTCGTTAATCCCTTCGGATGGCAGCAAGAAGATCGCGACGCTGGATGCCAAAGATGCACCGCGCTTCCAATACCGCGGCATCTTCCTGGACGTGGCGCGTAACTTCCACCAAAAAGACGCCGTATTGCGCCTGCTGGATCAAATGGCAGCCTACAAGCTGAATAAATTCCACTTCCACCTGACGGATGACGAAGGTTGGCGCATTGAGATCCCTGGCCTGCCAGAGTTGACCGAAGTGGGCGGCCAGCGTTGTCATGACCTGAGCGAGACCACCTGCCTGATGCCACAATACGGCTCTGGCCCGGCACCACACGGCGGCTTCTTCTCCCGTCAGGACTATATCGATATCGTTAAATATGCTCAGGCACGCCAGATTGAAGTGATCCCTGAGATCGACATGCCGGCGCACGCCCGTGCGGCGATTACTTCTATGGAAGCTCGCTACAAGAAACTGCTTGCCGAAGGGAAAGAGAAAGAGGCTAACGAGTTCCGCCTGGTGGATCCGACCGATACCTCCAACACCACCTCGGTGCAATACTTCAACCGCCAGAGCTACCTGAATCCATGCCTGGATTCGTCCAAGAACTTCGTGGACAAAGTGATTGGTGAAGTGGCCCAGATGCACAAAGAGGCCGGTCAACCGCTGAAAACCTGGCACTTTGGTGGGGACGAAGCGAAGAACATCCGTCTGGGCGCTGGCTATACCGACGTGAAAAACCCGGAAGCGGGCAAGGGCATCCTTGATCTGAGCAAAGAAGACAAGCCGTGGGCCAAGTCGCAGGTTTGCCAGGCCATCATCAAAGACGGCAAAGTGGAAGATATGGAACACTTGCCGAGCTACTTCGGTCTGGAAGTCAGCCAGTTGGTGAAAGCGCACGGTATTGACAGAATGCAGGCGTGGCAAGATGGCCTGAAAGATGCCAAAGACTCGAAGGCCTTCGCGACCAACCATGTGGCGGTGAACTTCTGGGATACCCTGTACTGGGGTGGCTTCGACTCGGCTAACGACTGGGCGAACAAGGGTTATGACGTGGTGATCTCTAACCCGGACTACGTCTATATGGACTTCCCGTATGAAGTCAGCCCGGACGAGCACGGTTACTACTGGGGCACCCGTTTCAGCGACGAGCAGAAGATCTTCAGCTTTGCGCCGAACAACCTGCCGCAGAACGCCGAAACCTCGGTTGACCGTGACGGTAACCACTTCACCGCCAAGAGCGACAAACCATGGCCGGGCGCCTATGGTCTTTCCGCCCAACTGTGGAGCGAAGTGGTGCGTACCGACCAGCAGATGGAATACATGATTTACCCACGTGCCGTGTCGCTTGCAGAACGTGCATGGCACCGCGCCAGCTGGGAGCAGGATTATAAAGCTGGCCGTGAGTACAAAGGCGGCGAAACCCATCAGGTCGATACCAAAACCCTTGATAAGGACTGGCTGCGCTTTGCCAACCTGATTGGCCAACGTGAGCTGGCCAAGATGGATAAAGCGGGTGTGGGCTATCGCCTGCCGGTCCCAGGTGCACGCATCATCGGTGGCAAGTTGGAGGCAAATATTGCTCTGCCGGGCCTGGGAATTGAATATTCCACCGACGGCGGCAAACAGTGGCAGCGTTATGACGATAAAGCGCGCCCTGCGGTAGCGGGTGATGTGCAAATCCGCGCGATTAGCCCGGATGGCAAACGCTTCAGCCGTGCCGAGCCAGTGAAAGCGTAAGTGAGAACTCCGCCCGCCTACGTGTCGGTAGATGGGCGGAGATAGTGCTAGGTGAGAGCAAACTGCAATTGTGATAATTGAGTGGATATTTTTCCCCGGGCCTGTCCGGGGATTTTTTTATCTGTCATTTAGGCATAAAAAAACCGCCGTGTAGGCGGTTTTCGCGTTCTGGCGGACCAGGATCAGTTCTTGTTGTGCAGCGTTTCGTTCTCGCGGCAATCACCGGTTTCACAGTGGCCGTACAGGTACAGGCTGTGGTTGGTGAGCTTGATACCGTGTTGCTTGGCGATATCGCGCTGACGCACTTCGATGGATTCGTCGCTGAACTCGATCACTTTGCCGCAGTCCAGGCAAATCAGGTGATCGTGGTGGTGCTGCTGAGTCAGTTCGAAAACCGACTTGCCACCTTCAAAATTGTGGCGGGTCACAATACCTGCGTCGTCAAACTGGTTCAGCACGCGGTATACCGTGGCCAGGCCAATTTCTTCGCCCATATCTATCAGTTTTTTGTACAGATCTTCCGCACTGACGTGATGGCATGCCGGATCCTGCAAGACTTCCAGGATTTTGAGTCGCGGAAGAGTGACTTTTAAGCCAGCCTTCTTCAATGCGGAGTTGTTATCAGTCATGCGGATTCAGTCCTGTTACTATGCTAATCAAGTTGAGGCGTTCTCGCCTATGGCATCGGTTGGCACAAAGCGTTAATTGCGTCTCATTATAGAACCGGTTGCTGCAAATAGAAACCGCCGGTTGTTAACAAACCTATCTTTGCACTTTACCAGGGTAATCATGCAAAGCTTTGATGGATGGGATAAACCGATGTCTCAGTCTACCGTGGCGAGGTAGGAAGTTACAAACTTGTATCTTCTATTGCTCTAATCCGTGATGCCGATAACAGAAGGGCGCGCTATACGGCGCCCCTACCATGTGTTACGTATCCGCCGGGGCAGAGGCTTAGCCGACGATCTCGGCCAGGCTCAGCTCTTCACTGATTTGCTTGACCCAAGCGTCTACACGTTCGTTGGTCAGCTCAGGTTGACGATCTTCGTCAATGGCCAGCCCGACAAAGTGATCATCGTCTGCCAGACCCTTGGAGGCTTCAAAATGGTAGCCTTTGGTTGGCCAGTGGCCGACGATGGCCGCACCGCGTGGTTCAATGATGTCGCGGATGGTGCCCATCGCATCGCAGAAATATTCCGCGTAGTCTTCCTGATCGCCACAGCCAAACAGCGCCACCAGCTTGCCGTTAAAGTCGATGTCTTCCAGCGTCGGGAAGAAATCATCCCAGTCGCACTGGGCTTCACCATAGTACCAGGTTGGGATACCGAGCAGCAGGATATCAAACGCTGCCAGATCTTCTTTGCTGCTTTTGGCGATGTCGTGGATTTCTGCCACGTCGTTGCCGAATTTTTGCTGAAGCGTCTTTTGGATCATCTTGGCAATGTTTTCGGTATTGCCAGTGTCGCTGCCAAAGAAAATGCCTACATGAGCCATAGTAAAGATAACCTTTTAATTCAAATGAATGTGTTGCGTAAACGCGGCCTGAGGCGCTGCCAAGGGCAGGTTTGCTCAGCCGTAAATGCGTATCATGCCAGAAATTTGCCCTGAGGTTTTATCGCGTTTATGCGATGCCTCTGCGGAGGTGGAACCGATCTGGCGTCATCCTTAACGCCGTGCCGCGCGTGCGGCAGCAGAGATCAGTGTTCTGGCTGTTCTTCTGCCAGTTGGGCCAACAGCATTTGTTCGATCAATTCGCTGCGGCTGATATTGCGCTGGTCGGCCAGTTTGTTGAGAGCATCTACCGCGTCTGCGTTGATTTTCAGCTCCACACGCCGTAATCCACGCACTTTGTCCCGTCGTAGCTGATTACGCTTATTAATTCTAAGCTGTTCATCACGGGAAAGCGGGTTGGTTTTTGGGCGCCCTGGACGGCGTTCATCTGCGAACAGATCCAGCGTCGTGCGATCCGTTTGTTCTTTTGCCATTGTTGCGCTACTGCAAGGGAGTTTGCATCAAAAAGCGGTTTACGCTTCCAGACGGTTCGATTTACACAATTCGGGCCAATTAACCCTAACCCAAATTCACCCCCAGCCAAGCGCAGCTTCACACCTGGACAGGGTGGCAAAATTATAGCGCGCCATATTACCCCAGCAGATGGAGCGACGACAATGCCTAACTTAGCTACAAACGCGCTAAGCTATTCTCTCTAGCGCGTTTTTTCGCCACTTGAGCTCAGGGCTGGTCAATAAAGCGGTGAATTGCCCGTAATACGGCGTCCGGTTTCTCCGCATGGACCCAGTGGCCGGAGCCTGCAACCACATAGGCGCGTGCCTGCGGGAACTGGCGGGCGATGTCATCGCGGTAGCTATCCTGCACGTAAGGCGAGAGGCCACCACGGATAAACAGCGTCGGGTGTGGCCAGGGTGGAACCTCTTGCCAGCCGATAATGTTCTCATATTGCTCGATCAGCACCGGCAGGTTGAACCGCCAACTGCCAGCATGGAAAGATTTCAACAGAAACTGGATCACGCCTTCTTCATCCAGCGTGGCTCGCATGAGCTGCGCAGCCTGCTGACGCTGGGTGATACCCGCATCGGTGACGGCTTGCAGTGCGGTAAAGATCTGGTCATGGCGGCGAGTGTCGTAATCCACCGGGGCGATATCGATCGCCACCAGCCGTTCAATCCGCTCCGGGGCTAGCGCGGTCAATGCCATCGCTGCTTTGCCGCCCATTGAGTGGCCGATCACGATGGCTCGCTCGATTTGCAAGTCGTCTAACAACGTCAACAGATCCTGCGCCATTGCCGGGTAGGTCATCTCCGCTGCGCGCGGTGACAGCCCGTGATTGCGCAGATCGACCTTGATCACCGTATGCTGCTGGTTCAGATCGCGGGCCAGCACGCCCAGGTTATCCAGATTACCGAACAGACCGTGGATCAGCACGATCGGTAAGCTGGCAGGTGTGGCGGCCTCAGAGGCCAGTAATTGATAATGTAATTTCATGGTGAAGTTCATGACTTGATAACATTTAGTTAGGTTATCATGATTGCAGAGATATTGGTTTGTTCGCAGAATTTTGCCGATATTTCATGGTATGGTGAGGGGTTGGCGGCCAAGGCGGTTGGCTAAAGTCTGCTTTTGCCGTTTGGGAGAACATTGTAGTGTTCGCACCCGCGCTTTTAACCTTATAATCCCATGGCTTGAATGCACCAATTGGCTTCAGGTTCATAAGTAGAAAAAACGTACTGGATAAAGATGAAAACTATTGAAGTCGACGAAGAACTTTACCGCTATATTGCCAGCCACACGCAACATATCGGTGAAAGTGCGTCTGATATTTTACGGCGTATGTTGAAGTTTACCGCAGGCCAGCCTGTGCGCACCGCCCCTGTGGTTGCCAGTGGCCAGGCAGAGCCGTCAGCGGCTGCCGTTGCAGCACAGCGTCCACGCGATCGCGTGCGTGCGGTGCGCGAGCTGTTGCTGTCGGACGAATATGCCGAACAGAGCAAAGCTGTAAATCGTTTTATGCTGGTACTTTCCACCTTGTACACCCTCGATGCGGCGGGCTTTGCCGCGGCAACGGATTCGTTGCATGGCCGTACCCGTACCTATTTTGCTGGCGATCAGCAAACGCTGTTGGCCAACGGAACGCATACCAAGCCCAAGCATGTGCCAGGTACACCTTACTGGGTGATCACCAATACCAACACCGGCCGCAAACGCAGCATGATCGAACACATCATGCAGGCCATGCAGTTCCCTGCGGAACTGATCGAGAAAGTTTGCGGCACCGTCTAATTTAGCGAACAGCCCGTCACGGTGGCCGTAAGCGACTCATTGCCCGGCCACAGTACTGGCATTTTAGGGAGTAGTCGATGGCTAATGACCCACGTGCCGGGCAACCCGCTCAGCAAAGTGATTTGATCAACGTAGCCCAGCTGACGTCGCAGTATTATGTGCTGCAACCAGAGGCCGGTAATGCTGCACACGCGGTGAAATTCGGGACCTCAGGGCATCGCGGCAGCGCGCTTCGTCAGAGCTTTAACGAAGCACATATCCTGGCGATCGCTCAGGCCATTGCCGAAGTGCGTCGTCAACAGGGCACCACAGGCCCTTGCTACGTGGGTAAAGACACCCATGCGCTGTCCGAACCCGCCTTTATTTCCGTGCTGGAAGTACTGACCGCCAACGGCGTTGACGTGGTGGTGCAGGAAAACAACGGCTTTACGCCAACCCCTGCCGTGTCACACGCTATCTTGTGCTTCAACCGTAAAGGGGGCGCGCAGGCAGACGGCATCGTGATTACCCCTTCGCATAACCCACCTGAAGACGGCGGCATCAAATATAACCCGCCAAACGGTGGCCCAGCCGATACCAACCTGACTTCCGTGATTGAAAAGCGTGCCAACGAACTGCTGAGCCTCAAGCTGCAGGGCGTGCAGCGTCAATCGCTGGATAAAGCCTGGACTGGCGGCCATCTGCATGCGCAGGATCTGGTGCAGCCTTACGTGGCAGGGCTGGTGGACATTGTCGATATGCCAGCCATTCAGCGTGCGGGCCTGAAGCTGGGCGTCGACCCGCTTGGCGGTTCCGGCATTGCCTACTGGCAGCGCATTGCCGAGCATTATAAGCTGGATCTGACGCTGGTGAATGACTCCATCGATCAGACCTTCCGCTTTATGCACCTCGACCATGACGGCATCATCCGTATGGACTGCTCGTCCGAATCGGCAATGGCTGGCCTGCTGGCCCTGCGCGACAAGTTCGATCTGGCATTTGCCAACGATCCGGACTATGACCGCCACGGTATCGTCACGCCTGCGGGCCTGATGAACCCGAACCACTACCTGGCCGTTGCCATCAATTACCTGTTCCAGCATCGCCCGCAATGGGGTGCCAACGTTGCCGTCGGTAAAACGCTGGTTTCCAGCGCGATGATTGACCGCGTAGTGGCCGATCTGGGCCGCAAGCTGGTGGAAGTGCCGGTCGGTTTCAAATGGTTTGTTGACGGCCTGTTCGACGGTAGCTTCGGCTTCGGCGGCGAAGAGAGCGCCGGGGCTTCATTCCTGCGCTTCGATGGTACGCCTTGGTCTACCGATAAAGACGGCATCATCATGTGCCTGTTGGCGGCAGAGATCACCGCGGTCACCGGTGAAAACCCGCAGCATCACTATAACGATCTGGCCAAACGCTTCGGTGCACCAAGCTACAACCGTATCCAGGCTCCGGCAACCTCCGCACAGAAAGCGGCGTTGTCCAAGCTGTCACCGGAAATGGTCAAGGCCAGCACCTTGGCGGGCGATCCTATCACCGCGCGTCTGACGGCAGCACCGGGTAACGGCGCATCTATCGGCGGCCTGAAAGTGATGACCGACAACGGCTGGTTTGCCGCTCGTCCTTCGGGTACCGAAGAGGCTTACAAGATCTACTGCGAAAGCTTCCTGGGTGCCGAGCACCGTGAAAAGATCGAGCATGAAGCGGTCGAGATCGTCAGTGAAGTGTTAGCTTCAGCAAAATAATATCTACCTGTCGTTTTCCAGTTTCAGCCCAGTCATTTACATAAGTAACTGACTGGGCTAGTTGGTTAAAACAGCAGAACCTCACTTTGTTCCAACGACTAGAAAACCAGGAAATGATGCAAAAAAATGGCCTCTTTCTTGGCTGCACGCCAACTCTTCCCACCACACTTGTTCCTCACTAGCAAGTTCACTTATATCATCCTGTCCTAAAAACATGGATCGAAGTAACTCGAATGTGAGGTTGACACTGATGGCTTCAACAGCCACATTAACAAGCCTATGTTGCAAGAATCTGCGGAACAACTGGCGGCCACTCCAATTGTTCTTGGCTTTATTTGAAAATCTCTCCACTATAAGTCGAGTAAGTGGCTGATTATAATGGTCGATCAAAAGTCCATCGAAGTCGTGATCGAAAACCGCAATCTTTCCATTTGGTTTTACAACACGAATAAGTTCAGTTAACGTCGCATCAATGTTTTCGCAATGCATTAACACTAACTTGGCTCTGGCACAGTCGAAGGTGTTATCGGCAAAAGCAAGCCGTTTTCCATCCCCTTGCTCATAGCGAATGCGAGAGTCATCTCCTATTCTATTATTCGCCTCTGCAATCATTGCTTCGCTTAAATCGACACCCACAACCTCGGTTATTTTTGGGTAAAGCGTCATTAAGCGGCGAACATCATTACCAGTACCACATCCTAATTCAAGGATACGCTTACAGTCCAAAGGTTCCATCACTTCAGCAAGCCGCCGATTTATTAATTCGTGCTCAGGTAGGCAATTAGCGTTATCCATAAAGTCGATAAACCATTGCGGATCACGGGTCACATCAACGGATGAAAATTGGCCTACTGAATCTATAGATCTTCTCGCTATTTTGGAGGGGGTCATTCCTGAGTCCTTTTATAATCAAATACCGAATTTCTATAAGGCAGATAACGTGAACCATTATCTATCATGCTCGTATCTTGGAGCGCTCATCTTCAAGGCGAAGGTCCTGTCTTGTGTAGTCTAGTCTGGCACGTTCAATCGCTTCGGATATAGACATCACAGGCATCAGATTCATATGCTCGCAGATCTGTGTAACCCTTTGTTCGACACTCCCACTTACTACTAAATATGGAACCTTAATTTCTTTCAGTATTTCCAACAAACGTCTATCAACTAAATCTCGGAAGTCGGTATTCATCGGGCGATGACCATCATTAGTAAGAGGCAGTTCATGTTTGAGATGAAAAAATATGTCATATGTCTTGGCAACATGAGATTTTAGAGAACGGCCAACCTCCGTCAGGGTCCGCGCAAAAAATGGAATATCGGCCGCGTATTGGTTATTATCTTCAGCACCAATCGATGGATTAATTCCATGTACTAGCCGGGCTTCGCCATAAATAAATTCCTGTAATGAAGAGCCATCCGAAATGTAGCTGGAACCTTGCCTAAGTTCATATTCCACTCGACCAATATGACGAGCAATCATTAAATGCAGAAATTCTTCAGGTGATACATCTGCAAGGCGTTTCCCCGGCATCAGCCTAGGCATTATTTCCCTGATTGCTTTTGAAAGAAGACGAGGTATACCTGTATAATAGGCCAGAACCATCGCAGTTAAAGTTTTTCCAGATGAGTAAGTGCCTGATAATCCAATTTTCATAGTTCCATCCATTTTAATTTCCGCTCAGTAAAATGCTGAAGGTAAAGCATGTGCGAATGTTATCCGAACGTCTTTATTGCCAAGCGTCCCTATGATGTTTGCGTTACGCCATTTTCTTCCATTTAACTCTATTATTTTACTTTCTGAAATAAACGCTTTCGATTTCATTTCATGATTAACACTTTCGGACCCTTCGGAAAAGTGAGACCTGATCATCCAAAGCGTCGAAGTTTCATTGCGTGTAAGCCCATCAAGGGAATATAAAAGCGTCTGGGCTAATTGTGCGCATGTTACAAATACATCAATGTAACTAGCTGCCTGAGGTAATGTGATATAAGAAGCATCATCACCATTGGCTAGAACTTCTACATCGGCATTTGCGGTTAAATTAGTAAGATCTAAAATAATATTTGAAAGGATATGTTTTTGCTTTTTATACCCAGTGGTATAATAGCGGTTCTGCATGTTTACAACAGCATCATCAATACTGCGATATCTCAGTTCTTTTGGCTTTTTACTCCCTGATGGCGGATGCTCAACCTGACATACCGCTCGCATAAGTCCAACTCGACATTCATAGGTCGATATGAATCGATAAGGATCATTATGTTTTGGTTCACTGCGCCGCAGCGTGGCAGTAATAGGTATATCATTCAAATTCTCCTGTGGCTTCGTCCCTGCATGGATAGCAATCTCGCCAATATGAATTTTTTGTAGTTCAGTCTGGCTGAGATCGAAACAGCATGTTAGGTGAGTCTCAATCATCTGTATTGCGATAACTAGCATATCTATAGTGCTTAGATGTGGTGTCACATCCATCCCAATATTTTTGACTGACCAATCGCGAGGGTAGGAAAGTGAAACAACTGCTTCAAGGCAGTGCTGTTTTTCTTCTGTATTTGCACGTAAAACCAGATTGGAAATATGATGTTCGGAACGTCTATATCCAGAGGAAAAAAATCTATTCTCCGAAGGGCCAAGAATTTCGTCGATCGATGAGAACGTTTGAATTGATGACATAACCTACCTCGATAGCAAAGTTTGATTTTTTACATAAATATTAATGATATCTTTTATATTTTTTATGTCAGATAATAAGGTTTTACCTTCACTGAAAGGGTCGTGTTTAAAAATTTTCTCTAGTTCTATTAACAGCATTGCCAAGCTTAATGAATCAAGTCCAATCTGATCAAATGCGGAGAAAACATCTATATCATCTACATCGAGTGACATTAAAAATGATATTTTATTGAGAATAATTTCATTTATTTCATTTTGCGTTAACATGTGAGACCTCCATCTACGATGATTGACTGACCAGTAATAAACTTGCTAAGAGGCGATATGAGAAAGGACACTGCGCCTAGTATATCGACAAGATCTGCATATTTTCCTAGAGGTGTACGCTTCGTAATCTTATTGCGATTGATATCTGAGACATTAGCAGAAAGTACAGAGTCGAAAAGACCAGGTACAATAGAGTTAACACGGATATTTAGAGGGCCTAACTCTCGTGCCAAACTCCGCATGAACCCATCCAGACCAGCCTTGGTCGCGGAATAAACTGCGGTTCCTCGATAACCCCTGATCGCTCCAACGGAATATATATTGATAATATTGCCGCTCACCTTCTGTTGGGCCATTATACGAACACAAGCCCTGGTGAGTTTAATTGGGCCTAGCAAATTGATGTTGACTATTTCATCAATTATTTCAATGGGGATACTTAAAAAAAGTCCTTGGTGGAGTATCGCTCCATTGTTGATAAGAAGATGTATTGCACCAAAATGAACGACTACGGATTCGACAAATAGGGACAGTTTTCCAGGATTAATTATATCAAGTTCATGCCAATAGAATTGCCCGGGATATGTTTTCTGGTATTTTTCAATGAACTCGTTATGGTGTCGACTGAATGTCGCTACTGTCCATCCTTCCGAAATCAAATTTTCTACGATAGCTCTGCCAAGACCGCGGCTGCCACCGCTTACAATCGCAACTTGTGCCGGAACCTCGCTCATAAAATCTCTCCTGAACGGATCATTTTGAAGCGTTCCGAATGAAGGGTTGATTGTGTGATTTCGATCACAATTGGAATTTTAAAAGGATCCAACCGTGTTCTGCAATACTTGCTTACGCGATCTTTAAGTGACTCAATATCTTCATCTTCTACCAGTTTAAAAGTGGCAAGTATGACATTTCCAGTGATATGGCTTGGATATCCACTAACACGAACAGCTGCGACATTTGGCATCGTCAGAAGAATATTCTCAACTTCATTTGGATATACTTTTTCACCCCCAACATTGATAATCTCTGAGTCACGACCAAGTATCTGAACATAGTCCCCATCAATGCGAACCACGTCTTGTGTATTGAAATAGCCATTTGAATCGATAGGTGAGTCAGCATTGAGGTATCCTAGCATCGCCATATTAGATTTTATCCATAGAATATTGTCTATGATCTTATAATCGAAACCACTTCCGCCAAGTTTCATCCATAGCGATCCGTTCTCCCTTGACTTAGTTGGGACTATACCTAACTCAGTCAGGCCATATGTCTGTTTTAAGCGCACATGAGGCAAAGCCATTTTTATGCTGTCTAGCGTCTGCTGTGGCATTGGCTCAGTGCCGTATGTGATAAGCTCCAAGGAGCTGGTATCAAATTTTTCACAAACGTCGGAAAGCAAGATCATATTCAGGAAGGTTGGAGTTGTAGGAAGTACCTGTACTCGATGGTTTTGTATCGCTTCGAAAACCGTTCGTGCATTTCGCTCCGAGACTGTAACAAGGACGCCCCCAGTTGACAGAGTGTGCAATAGAGTATTGATACCGCCAATGTGATCCAGACTCAGGAAGGCTAGAATGACTTGCGCCTTCTTGCTGTTGGAATAGCGAGTGAACATCTTGTGCACGTCAAGTAAAGATGCTTTGGGACGGCCTGTTGTTCCCGAGCTAAACAGAACTAAACCCGCATGTTCGCTCTCTGTAATTTGCTTATAGAGGGGATGTGATGCGACAAACTCGGTCTGATCCATTCTACGACGTTCTAAACTGCAGGTTACTGGATGCATCGTTGCGTCAATAAGTACTGTCCACTCAACCTGTGCAATATCATAATAGTCTGATCTTTTTCCTCGAGA
The DNA here is from genome assembly GCF_055790865.1 of Serratia sp. K1WW1. Lineage (NCBI taxonomy): Bacteria > Pseudomonadati > Pseudomonadota > Gammaproteobacteria > Enterobacterales > Yersiniaceae > Serratia > Serratia sp. K1WW1. The sequence goes on along the minus strand of NZ_CM147697.1, from coordinate 4,290,562 downwards.
CGTTGGGGCTATTGGAATGACAATCGCTCCACGAGAAAGTAGTGAAAGCATCGCCGTTACCATATCTAGGGAGTAGGCCCCTTCTATAGCTACGACCGATCCAGACATGATACCGTTGCTAGAAAATACGGATGTCCATTGTTGCATACCTTCAACGACATCCTGGTAAGAGAAGTGTTGTTCGTCCAGAATAATGCATTTGTCATCACCTTTCTTACGCATAAATTCAATGAATTTCTGATTCAAAGAAGCCTCCTTATATCAATATCAACCTGGCGACCTAGTTATGGCAAGGAAGCCTAGTGCTATCAAGTAGCCAGAGTTGTTCTTTAGTGTTAAGTGTTACGCTAATACAAATATCTATTCACCAACATCACCCCATGGGGTGATGTTGGTGAAAAAAAAATGATCAATATTGATTATATCTAAACGACGCTTTACGTATCATTCATCAAAAGAAAAAATTTCAGCATATCAAATTACACTGATTTTATGTGTAGGCCGTATTAACCAGAATGAAAGTATTGCGAGTTATCAGATTTTCCTTTACTTTATTTAATGCTATTTAAAATAGGGAGTGTTACAACAATGGATAATTTATCAACATCATCTCATGTGCCAAAGTTCCCTGAGGGGGGCGAGCTTTCAAAGAATCAGTTACCGTTGTTTGGTTTATTAGCTTTGTCTATGGCATGCTTCATTACAATGCTAACGGAGGCCATGCCAGCTGGGTTATTGCTCTGGATTAGTCAGGATCTTGGGGTATCGGCTAGTTATACAGGGCAATTAATAACGGTCTATGCAGCAGGATCGTTGGTCAGCGCAATTCCGTTGATTGCTTTAACCCAGGGGATGCGACGCAAGCCTTTATTATTAATAGCCATCGTTGGATTTGCGATAGTTAATACCATCACCGCACTTTCTCACAGTTACCTCCTGACGCTAATAGCACGCTTTTTGGGTGGGGTTTTCGCTGGATTAGTATGGTCTCTGGCTGCTGGCTTTGCCATTCGCATGTCGCCCCCAAATCTCGCCGGTCGTGCGATTGCAATCGCGATGCTAGGTACGCCGTTAGCCCTGACTATTGGGGTTCCTGCTGGTTCATATTTTGCTGGACTAATCGGTTGGCGCTCAGATTTTATGATTATGAGTTTACTTACGGCGGTTCTGTTTGTTTGGGTTATTGTATCGGTGCCTGATTCTCCGGGTCAAAAAAACCGGGTACGTTTTTCTCTGCTCCAGGTTACTAAAATGAATGGTGTATCCGCTGTATTGTTTGTAACCCTCACATTTATACTGGCGCATAATACACTTTTCACTTATGTGGCATCTTTTTTCACCCGCGTAGGGCTTGGTAGTCTTGACCTCGTTCTCTTGGTTTTCGGCTTGGCAGCATTGGCGGGAGTCTTGTGCGCCGGGGCCACAGTTGATCTCTGGCCTAGAAAGTCAATGATAGCAAGTATCATACTGTTTACATTATCGATCTTTACCCTGATTTTTACTGGGCAGCATTGGTCTGTTTATATCTGTATAGCTGCCTGGGGTTTTGCTTTTGGGGGATCACCCACGCTTCTGCAGGCGGCACTGGCTAAAACTGCAGGTGATGCTATCGATGTTGCCCAATCAATGATGGTAACAACCTGGAATATCGCGATTGGCGGTGGAGGGCTGCTCGGTGGAGTACTTCTTGATAAATTTGGGGTGTTATCACTCCCATACTTTGTCGTTGGTCTATTAGTCATTACGTTTGTTGCTGCGTTCAGCGCACGCAAGCATGGTTTTACAGATGCGAGCAATAACAAATGACTTTCCCAAATGCAGAAAAAATTAAATATATTGATTGAGTGTTAGTATCAGGGAATATGCTTGTCGAACTATAATGTTTTGAAAAAAACCGAAGGATCAATAGCTAAACAGGTGTCTGATATGGACTGGCGTGATATGTTTTTCTCGGCTTTACGGCCACTCTATAGTGGTAAAGATACGAAACGTTCTGTTCAAGGGGTACTTGATAACATTAACTCCTTGTTTGGCGTTTCATCCAGTTCTCTTTCGTTGACTATAAATAGTTCAGTAAAATCGATGGATTTTACTTATCATACTGGTGTCGATAAAAATTTCTCAGATTATTATGCTAATAAGCGATGCAATATAGACCCTATCTCAGATAGAGCCATTAAATATGGATTGGACGAGGGGTTTACTATGGCAGATTTATGCTATCAATATCCCCGATGGGGTAAAATACATAAATCTTACTTTATGTCATTTGGATATAAAGATGCCTTGCTCGTTAACTTTTATTCTCAACAAGGTGATAGGGGAGTTTTAGTGTTACGAAGCGATCTTAATCGCGGCGAGTTTAAAAAATCCGACACTCATTCTATCTCACTATTATCTCCACTTCTTCGGATGGCACTTCAAGAACATTTTTTATTATGTGACCAGGCTCCAACTGATTTTAGTATATTGAATGCATTCGATAACTCGGCAACTGCAATATTCTATTTATCAAAGACTCGCCGACTCATTCAGGCTAACGCTGAAGGATATGGAATCCTCAATAGATGCGATGGTATGTCACTGCATAATAATAATTTAAAACTACATGATAGCTACAGTGATGTTCAGTTAAAAAAATTATTGGTGGATATTTTTTCCACACCCCAACCTACAACAGAGTTAATGAAAATACAACGAGAGCAAGAGCGATTTTACGTGGCTCGTATTGTTGCAGCTAATGCCAATGAGTTACGTGATAATGAAGCGGTGTTAATTTTACGCGATCCATTTAGAGATATTCGAAGTGAATCCCTATTATGTGCACTTTTCGATTTAACCTCTCGGGAGGCAAGTGTCGCAACCCATTTGGGCAATGGTGAGAAGCTTGGCCATATCGCTATTAAGAATGGTGTTTCGATCAATACTGTAAAGAGTCAACGCAATATCATTTATGGAAAAATGGGCATCAATAACCAAATGCAATTGGTTAGAATAATATGTTCTCTAGGAGTGTTAATGGAATCAAATATTCAAATATTCAAATATACAGATGCTCAATGATAATCTCTGGGCGTTGTCCTCTTTACGGGTTTCGTTTTTTCCGTATAAAAATAAACCATTAATAAATTACAGATTAATGGCTGGATATAGCGAGTATCCAGGCGAATAGCCCCACCCACTGAATCCTGGAGCAAACACCATGAATGAACCTGTGCGCGCACTACTCCAAAACCCCATTCAGACAGAAAAACCCTGGCGAGCGATCATGATTGTCATCATCGCCCTAGTGTTAGTCATCTCCTTATTGTGGCTTTGGCGTGCCAGTCGCAGCAATAGCCCCGGCTACACCCCGCCCGGCCCCGTGGATGTTGTGGTCACGGAGTTGAAGTTACAGCCAGCACCAGTGCAACTGCAAGCCATAGGCAACCTGCGAGCCGAACGAGAGGTGGCCTTGTCTAGTGAGGTAGCCGGACGCATCTCCGTAATTGCGTTCGAACCAGGGCAGCACGTAAACGCAGATGTGCTACTGGTTAAACTTGACGATGCAATTGAACGTGCCGATCTCGCAGCAGCCAAGGCCAGCGCAGCCTTTGCTGAACAACAGTTCGAACGGGCGTCAAAGCTTGCCGCAACTGGTGCCTTAGCCAAGGAAATATTTCAGCAGAGGCGATCCGAGCGTGACCAGGCGCAAGCACTTATAGCACAACTCGAAGCCCGCATCCGACAAAAGAGCATCCTCTCCCCATTCGCCGGAGAGCTCGGGCTGCGGCAAGTGAACTTAGGTCAATATCTGAATGCTGGCGATAGCGCCGTCACTCTTACCGATCTGGATTCACTTTACGTGAACTTTGATCTGCCTCAGCAAGAGTTGTCCCGTATTAGGGTCGGCCAGCATGTCGAGGTGCATGGTGACACCTCTGAAGTCAAACACCTGCAAGCGAAGATTACTGCCCTCGATCCCCAAGTAGGCCATGAGACTCGTAATGCAACCATTCAGGCACAATTGGCAAATACTCAGCACAAGCTACGACCTGGCATGTACGTCACTGTCGCTGTGTCCCTACCTGACGAACCTGATGTCTTGCTGGTGCCGAGCTCAGCCGTTATCACATCTTCGTCCGGGGATGTAGCGATAGTGGTGCAAGGCAAAGAGGCCAGGAAGTCCGGCAAGGCAGTCGTTGTACCTATCCAGACGGGCCGACGCATCGGTGACCAGGTCATTGTCACACAGGGGCTGAAAGCTGGTGACGTGATCGTTACGGAAGGTCAGTTGCGTATCCAGCCGGGTACCGATTTGCGTGTCGTGCAAAAATCAGCCACAACGACTGGCAAGGAGTAAACATGCAGTTCACGGACATATTCATTCGCCGCCCCATCTTGTCGGTTGCGTTGAGCACGTTAATTCTACTGGCCGGTATAGTAGCGTTATCCGCGTTGCCGATGCGTGAGTACCCCAAAATGGAAAGCGCGACCATCATAGTAGAAACCAGTTTCCCCGGTGCCACGCAGAACGTAATGCAGGGTTTTGTAACTACACCGATAGCGCAGGCTATCTCCACTGCCAATGGTATTGAGTATCTAACCTCAACCTCTACGCAGGGCAATAGCCAGATAAAGGCCAAGCTGGTGCTCAATGCTGACGCTGACCGAGCCATGACAGAAATACTCGCCAAAGTACAGCAGGTGAAGTACCTGTTACCACAAAGAGCCTCCGATCCAATAATCAACAAGATCACAGATGGTGCTTCGGACGTGCAATATTTGGTGTTTATGAGTGACAAGCACTCTATCCCTGAGATCTCTGACTTCATCAGTCGTGTGGCTCAGCCCATGGTCACCTCGGTGCCGGGCGTGGCCACCACTCAAATTCGCGGCGGTCAGTCACTGGCAATGCGCCTGTGGGTTAATCCAGATAAACTTGCTGCGCGTGGTCTGACTGCTGAAGATTTAGCCAATGCATTGCGCTCCAACAACGTACAGGCGGCCCCCGGTAAGCTAATGGGAGCCGACACACAGTTCCCCATCACGGTCGTTACAGATCTACGTAGCATCCAAGACTTCCGCGACATGGTCATTAAACGCTCGGAAAACAGCATTGTGCGCCTTTCTGATGTGGCGATGGTCGAGTTGGGGGGGCAGAATTACGACAGTACATTCTTCAGCAGCGGTACTCAAGGGGTATCACTGGCTATCGAGCCAACACCCGATGGCAATCCGCTGGAGATCGTTGCTGGTGTTAACGCATTACTGCCTGACTTGCAACGCTCTGCGCCGCCGGGATTGAAACTGTTCAGTCAGTTTGACACGGCAAGCTTTGTTAATGCTTCTATCGAAGAAGTCATCCGTACGTTGCTTGAAGCTGTGGTTATCGTCGTGATCGTTATTTTCCTTTTCCTCGGTTCGATGCGGGCTGTCATCATCCCCATTATCACCATCCCGTTATCTTTAATAGGTACAGCGGCACTGATGTTGGCTTTCGGCTTCTCACTCAACCTGTTGACGTTGTTGGCAATGGTGCTGGCTATCGGGCTAGTAGTGGACGATGCCATCGTGGTGGTGGAGAACATTCATCGTCATATCGAGAGTGGACTGTCACCGCCGCTTGCCGCATTGGTAGGCGCACGTGAGATCGTATGGCCAGTGATCGGCATGACTATTACTCTGGCCGCCGTGTACGCCCCGATTGGTTTCATGGGGGGATTGACGGGGGCGCTGTTCAAGGAGTTTGCCTTCACGCTCGCCAGCGCTGTCATCGTCTCTGGAATTATCGCGCTGGTGCTATCGCCGATGATGAGTAGCTATCTGCTTAGTAGCAAGATGGCAGAAAGTCATCTTGCCAAACGTATCGAGTACGTAATGGCATCGCTGGCTAATGTCTACCGCAAGTTGCTCGGTCACACGCTACATGCCCGTTCGGCAGTGTTGATAGTCTGCGTTGTGGTTATGGCTGGCATCATAGTGTTGTTTTTAGGGGTGCAGCGTGAATTGGCCCCTCCGGAGGATAAAGGATATGTCTTCGTTCAGACCAAGGCTCCACAGTATGCCAACGTCGGCTACACCGAGCGATACTCGCATGATGTTGAGAAAATGTTCCGTGAATTGCCAGACTACGAGGCGAGTTGGTTCACCAATGGGACGGATGGTCAGAACAATGGTTTCGGTGGCGTACTGGTCAAGCCTTGGACGAAGCGTCAGCAAACAGCTGCCGAAGTGGAAGCTACCCTTAATGTTAGAGGTATGGGGATCACTGGCGTCAATGTGGCTGCATTTCAGGGGGCTCCGCTGCCGGCGGGAAGTGGCGGGTTGCCTATACAGATGGTGGTGCGTTCGCCTGACGATTTCCTTAGCCTATACCGAGCGGTAGAAGGCATCAAAAGTACGGCTAGGGACAGTAGGTTGTTCGCGTTCGTGGACAGTGACGTGGCTTTCGACAGCCCTCAGGCACGCATGACAATCAATGCGTCCAAGGCGGGGGAAATGGGCGTCACGATGAGCGCTGTAGCCGATACGTTGGCGATCTTAGTCGGTGAGAACTATATCAACCGATTCAACTGGCATGATCGCTCCTATGATGTCATCGCTCAAGTGTCACAATCCCAGCGCCTCTCGCCTGACAACCTCGGTGGCTACTATGTGCGTACACAGTCTGGAAAACTCGTACAGTTGGCGACCATCGCAGACGTGCAGATGTATCCTGAGGCTAACCGGTTGCCACAGTTCAACCAGATGAACGCGATTACAGTGTCTGCTGTGTTGATGCCTGGTGTGACAATGGGGCAGGCAGTGGACTACCTCAAGCGCCAACCGTTGCCACCCGGTGCCAAGATCGACTGGTTGTCCGACAGTCGCCAGTTCGTGGCGGAGGGCAACCAACTCACCATTTCATTTGCCTTTGCCCTGATTGTGATTTTCCTGGTGCTGGCGGCTCAATATGAAAGCTTGCGTGATCCATTGGTCATTCTGGTGACGGTGCCACTGGCGATTTGCGGTGCGCTGCTCCCATTATGGCTCGGCTATGAAACCTTGAATATCTACACACAGATCGGGCTGGTGACGCTGATCGGGTTGATTTCCAAGCATGGAATTCTGATGGTGTCCTTCGCCAACGATATCCAGAAAACGGAGCACGTCGGTCCAATTGATGCGATCTACAAGGCCGCTGTCGTGCGTATGCGCCCGGTGCTCATGACCACGGCCGCGATGGTGGCTGGCCTGGTTCCACTGCTGTTCGCCAATGGTACGGGTGCAGCTAGCCGTTTTGCTATAGGCATTGTGGTGGTTACCGGGATGCTCATGGGTACTTTGTTTACGCTGTTTGTTTTGCCGACGATATACAGCCTGTTGGCACGAGATCATCGCGTGCAGGCTGTTTCGGTACGCACATAAGAACTGTCTAGCAAGAAGATTGGCCATTAACTCCTTCGTAAAGATGTGGAAGGAGGCTGCAATCCCCAAATATAATTCCGATATATCTAAAATGGGATTACCTCTTGCGCATTTAGATATATCGATCTAGATTAGAGCCATCGACGTGGTTTAGATATATCTAAATTCACCGATGCTCATATCATCAATCAAGAGGTAACAACCATGATGTTTAATCGATTTTCACGTCACCATTCACACGGTCATCACGACCAACAGGAAGAGGGGCATTGCCACCACCGCCGTGGCGGCCGTCATCATTTTGCTGGCCGCGGGGAACACGGCCGTGGTGGTGAAGAACATGGCCGGGGCGGGCGCGGGCGTCATCGCCTGTTTGAGCACGGCGATCTGCGCCTGGTGCTGCTGGCGCTGGTCGAGCGTAAACCTAGCCACGGCTACGAGCTGATCAAGGCGATCGAAGAGGCTTCTTCCGGCCTGTATGTGCCAAGCCCAGGCGTGATTTACCCAACCCTCACGCTGTTGGAAGAGCAAGACTTCCTGGAACCCGCGGTGGCTGGCAATGGCCGTAAGAGCTACCAAATTACCGAACTCGGCAAGGAGGAGCTGCAAAAGCATCAGGCGGCCATCGAAGTGATTTTTGCTCGCCTGGCTGGCGCGGGGCGAGACCATCGCCATGAGGGCAATCTGGCCGAAGGGATCTCCGAAGTGATGAATCGCCTGCGCTATCTGCTGCGCGGCAACATGATGCGTGCGGATTTGTCTCAGGAGCAGGTCGGGCGTATCAATCAGGCACTGCTGACCGCCGTGGAAGCTATCGAAGCCGAAATGGTATCGCCAAAACAGCCACAGGAGGATAACTGATGCCAGGCCACCGTTTCCGCATTACCGTAGAAGCCCTGACAGATCGTAAAGGTGAACCCGTCGACAAGCCGGAGTTGGTGTTTGAGGTAGAAAATCACGACGATATTCTGGCCATTGTTGAGCGCATTCAAGGGCGAGAGGATCTGAACTTTGGCGAACAGAACAGCGCGGCCTTTGCCGTCGGGCTCAAGCTGTTCTCAGAAGTGATGATAGAAAACCGTAAGCATCCGCTATTTGAGCCCCTGCGTGACTCGTTTAAGGCGTTTATGATCGGACTGAAGAAAGGGCCCACATCGTCGCAGGATTAAGGCATAAACCGATAGCCGACGCCGGTCTCAGTGAGCAGATGCCTGGGCCGCGCCGGATCGGCTTCCAGCTTTTGCCGCAGATGGCCCATATAGATGCGCAGATAGTGGCTGTGTTCGACGTAATTGGGTCCCCAGACGTGGCTGAGTAGCTGCCGCTGGGTGATCACCTTACCAGAGTTGGCCAGCAGCTCGGACAGTAAACGGAACTCGATGGGCGTCAGATGCAGATCTTCACCGTTACGCAAGACGCTGCGGTTGATCAGATCGACGGTGATATCGGAGAAGCTGACCAACGGGCTTTCCTGTTGGCTATTGGCGTGGCGGCGTAGCGCAACCCGCACCCGGGCCAGCAGTTCACCAATGCCGAACGGCTTGCTGAGATAGTCATCGGCACCTGCATCCAGCGCGGCAATCTTGTCCTCTTCGGCATGGCGAGCGGAAAGGACAATCACCGGCACCGCGCTCCATTGGCGCAGATCGCGAATGTAGTCCAGCCCGTCGCCATCGGGTAACCCCAAATCAAGAATGATCAGATCCGGCTTGCGCGTGCCGGCCTCTATCAGCCCACGCTGCAAGGTTTCACTTTCAAAAACCCGTAACCCTTCGCTCTCCAGCGCGGTGCGCACGAAGCGACGGATCTCTTTCTCGTCTTCCACTATCAGAATGTTAGTCGGTGATGTGGTCACGGGGCCTCTACTCTTGGGTTACAAGTCAAAATCTGCTCCATCCAGTTCGGGTGGCTTTTCCAACGGCAGCATAAAGTGGAAGCTGGCTCCGCCTTCGGCGCGGTTCTCCGCCCAGATGCGGCCGCCGTGTACTTCAATAATGGCACGACAAATTGCTAACCCCAAGCCGACGCCGGGGATCGCCGACTCTTTATTACCACGGGAGAACTTGTCAAATATCAGTTGGGTCTGTTCCTCCGGGATACCGGGGCCATTATCCCAAACCTCCACTTCCAGCCAGTCCTTGACTGCGTGGGCGCGGATCCCGATGATAGCATCGGCACCGGCATATTTATTGGCATTTTCCACCAGGTTGGTGAACACCCGCTCTAACAGGCTGCCATCACAGTTGATCAACACCATCTCTGGCGGCAATTCCACCTTGATCTCGTGCAATACCAACAGCGGTTCCAGCATATGCAGCGATGCCCCGACGATCTCTTCCAGGGATTGCCACTCTTTGCGCAGGTTAAAACCGCCGGACTGAATGCGCGCCATATCCAGCAGATTGTTTACCAGGCGAGTGGTACTGAGCACCTGCTGGCGGATTTGGCTGGCCTGTGGGGCGTGACTGGAGCCTTCAGTGGCCAGATCCAGCGTCAGGATCTCTGCCTGACCAAACAGCACGGTAAGCGGAGTACGCAGATCGTGAGAGAGGGCGGCCAGCAGCGAGTTACGTAGCTGTTCGCGTTCGGCATCCAGCTTGGCCTCTTCGGCGCTGCGGGCCAGATGCAGGCGCTCCAGCGCGCTGGCGATCAGCACCGCAAAGGTCTGTAACAGCCGCTGTTGCTCCGGCACCATCAACTGACGCAGGTTGTTCGGTTCAATCGCCAGCAGGCCAAAGGTCTGTTTGGAGGTGCTGAGCGGCAGCAGTTGGTACGGCACGCCGGGCAGGGTGTCGGTACCGGCCCCGGCGGGTAAGCCTTTGCCATAGCTCCAGCGGGCGATGGCTTCATCCACCGACAGCAAGCCACCTTCTTCACCCACCATCTGTTGCAGGGAGCCATCCTCCTGCGGCAGCAGCAGCACGGTTTTGGCCTGGAAACTACTGGAGATAAAATGACGGCTGGTTTTGGCAATATCTTCCCTGCTCAACGCCTGGCTGAGCCCACGGGACATCTCATATAAATGGCGCGCCCGTTGTTCGCGATAGCGTGCCACACGGGCCTGATAACGCACCCCGGCGGTCAGATTACCAATGGTGATACCGACGATCAGCATCACGGCAAAGGTCAGCAGGTACTGCATATCGCTGACGGCGAACGACCATTCGGGCTGTACGAAGAACAAATCGAAGCTGGCGACGTTGATCACCGCGGCCAGCACCGAAGGCCAGCGGCCAAAGAACAGGGCGACTAGTGCCACGCCCAGCAGGTAAACCATCACCAGGTTGGCCGAGTCAATGCCCGGCAGCAGCCATTGCGACAGCAGCGTAATGATGGCGCATAAAACCACGGCAACGGCGCAACCCCGCAGCTGGAATCGCCATTTTTCGCTAAAGGCGCGGTTATCATGCTCTTTGGCTTGCGGCTGCGGCGTATCGTTTTCCAGCGCAACAATCACCAGATCGAGATCCGGCCCAAGCTGGCCAAGGCGTTCGGCAAAGCTGCCGCGCAGCTTCCAGCGCTGTTCGCTACGGCGGCCAATAATGATTTTGCCCAGGTTATGTTCCCGGGCATAGCGCAGTACCGCGCGTTCTTCAGAAGGATCGGAAAGGGTAGCGGTTTCAGCCCCTAATTCTTGCGCCAGCCGCAAGGCTCGCAGGATGGCTCGCCGTTGGTTCTCCGGCAGGCGGTGTAGCTTGGGGGTTTCGACATACACGGCATGCCAGTGGCAACCGAGGCGTGCCGCGAGCCTTGCCGCGATGCGCACCAGCTTTTCGCTACCGCTGTTATGGCCAACGCACAGCAGGATGCTGTCCCGGGTGTGCCACACCTTTTCACGCCCCTGGTTATCGCGAAAGGCCCGCATTTGGTCGTCAACGCGGTCGGCAGTGCGGCGTAGTGCCAGCTCACGCAGGGCGATCAGGTTACCTTTACGGAAGAAATGCTCGATGGCGCGTTCGGCCTGGCCGGGGATATAGACCTTGCCTTCGTTGAGCCGCTGACGCAGATCGTCAGGGGGCAGGTCCACCAACACCACTTCGGTCGCTTCATCAAACACGTGGTCAGGCACGGTTTCCCTGACGCGTACTCCGGTGATGCCGCCGACGACGTCGTTCAGGCTTTCCAGATGCTGGACGTTCACCGTGGTCAACACATCGATACCGGCATCCAGCAGTTCGTCCACATCCTGCCAGCGTTTGGGGTGGCGTGAGCCCTGGGCATTGCTGTGTGCCAGCTCATCCATCAGGATCAGGGCCGGATTGCGTGCCAAAGCGGCATCGAGGTCGAATTCCTGCACCTGGCGGCCACGATGTTGGATGCGTTTTGCTGGCAGGATCGACAACCCTTGCAGCAACGCTGCCGTTTCCTGGCGGCCATGGGTTTCCACCACGCCAATCAGCACGTCCAGCCCCTGCGCCCGTTGCCGCTGGGCCTCCTGCAACATGGCGTAGGTTTTACCTACCCCGGCGCAGGCCCCGAAGAAGACCTTCAGTTTTCCGCGTGGTTTTTCATTGGCCAACGCCAGCAGGCTGTCTGGATCGGGGCGTTGCAGTTCGTCATCCACCATCAAAGTTCCTTGTCGGTCTTAACCTGATTGCTGCACCTAATCGTGTTACAGGTGGAAGTCATGCAGATCACCGACACGCCGTGAACCCGTCCATGGGGGCTCGAATCGCGCATCCCTGCGCTCAACGGTCGGTTAACCTGCATAACTTCCACCTTCCTCAAGCTTTTGGTGTCGCGGTATTAAACACGGCTAGTTAGCCTTATTTCAACGCATCCAGCGCCATATTCAACTTCAGCACGTTAACCACCGATTCCCCCATAAAATTGGGCGTGGCGCGTTCGGTGTTTTCATCAATCAGCTTGGCAATCTGCTCCTGCGGTAGCTGACGAGCGTTGGCGACACGCGCTAACTGGTACTTGGCGGCCGCCAGTGAAATCTGTGGATCCAGGCCACTGCCGGAAGCGGTCAGCAGGTCGACCGGGATCGGCCCGCTCATCGCCGGGTTAGCCTGACGCAGCTGCGTTACCCGCTCGCCGATCGCTTTATCCAGCGCCGGGTTGGTGGCGGCCAGATTGCTGCCGCCGGATGCCAACGCATTATAAGCCGAATCGCTGGTGGCAGAAGGGCGGCCCCAGAAATACCCCGGTTGGGTGAAGTTCTGGCCAATCAACGCCGAGCCGACTGCTTTATCCTCTTGATAGAGAAGCGATCCATTGGCCGTACCGCTGAACAGCAGTTGCGACAGACCGGTGGTGAGCAAAGGGTAAGCGATACCAGTGATCATCGTCAGCAGGATCAGCATAACCAAAGAAGGACGTAAATAAGACATCATAAATTCCTCGTATTCTTAGCCGGCCATATTCAGCGCAGTTAACAGCAGGTCGATCAGCTTGATACCCACGAACGGCACCAGCAGGCCACCTACACCGTACAACCACAGGTTGCGGCGTAGCAGTGCGGCAGCGCTCATCGCCTTATAGCTCACCCCTTTCAACGCCAGTGGGATCAGGAAGACGATCACCAGAGCGTTGAAGATCACCGCCGACATAATTGCCGAGGCGGGGGAGTGCAGTTGCATCACGTTCAGCGCATTCAGCTGCGGATAGGTTGCCGCGAAGGCCGCCGGGATAATGGCAAAGTACTTCGCTACGTCGTTGGCGATACTGAAGGTGGTCAGTGAACCGCGCGTCATCAGCATCTGCTTACCGATATGCACCACTTCGATCAGCTTGGTCGGGTTGGAGTCCAGATCGACCATGTTGCCCGCTTCCTTGGCCGCCTGCGTCCCCGAGTTCATGGCAACCGCCACGTCGGCCTGTGCCAGTGCAGGGGCGTCGTTGGTGCCGTCGCCGGTCATCGCAACTAGGCGTCCTTCCGCCTGATACTGACGGATCAGCGCCAGTTTGGCCTCTGGCGTGGCTTCCGACAGGAAGTCATCCACACCGGCTTCGGCGGCAATGGCGGCGGCGGTCAGGCGGTTATCCCCGGTGATCATCACCGTCTTGATACCCATCTTGCGCAGTTCGGCAAAGCGTTCTTTAATCCCGCCTTTGACGATGTCTTTCAGCGCCACTACCCCCAGCACGCGTGGCCCTTCGGCGACTACCAACGGCGTACCGCCGGTGCGAGCGACGCTTTCCACCAACTCATCTACCGCACGTGGGAAGTGACCATTGTTGGATTCCACGTGGCGGCGAATGGCATCCACAGCTCCTTTACGGATCATCCGGTCCTGCACGTTGACGCCGCTCATGCGGGTTTGCGCAGAGAAAGGCACGAAGGTGGCATTCAACGCCTGCAAATCGCGTTCGCGCAGGTTGAAGCGCTGCTTGGCCAGCACCACGATGCTGCGGCCTTCCGGCGTTTCATCGGCTAGCGAAGAGAGTTGGGCGGCATCGGCCAGCTCTTGCTCTTTTACCCCCGGTGCCGGCAGGAATTCGGACGCCTGACGGTTACCGAGGGTGATGGTACCGGTCTTGTCCAGCAGCAATACGTCAACGTCACCGGCAGCCTCAACGGCGCGCCCGCTGGTGGCAATCACGTTGGCACCCAGCATACGGCTCATCCCGGCGACGCCGATAGCGGACAGCAGCCCACCGATGGTGGTAGGGATCAGGCAGACCAGCAAGGCCACCAACACGGTGATAGACACTATGCTGCCGCTGCCTGCGGCTTCCACGCTGTATTGCGAGTAAGGGAACAGGGTTGCGGTCGCCAGTACGAACACGATAGTCAACGCCACCAGCAAAATGGTCAGCGCCACTTCGTTTGGGGTTTTACGGCGTTTGGCACCTTCGACCATCGCGATCATGCGATCGAGGAAGGTTTCCCCCGGGTTGACGCTGCACTGCACCACCAGCCAGTCGGACAGGATACGCGTCCCGCCAGTTACAGAGGAGAAGTCACCACCGGATTCACGGATCACCGGTGCAGATTCACCGGTGATGGCGCTTTCATCGACCGAGGCGCCGCCTTCCAGCACTTCGCCATCGCAAGGAATGGTGTCACCGGCTTCCACCAGCACGATATCCCCTTTACGCAGGCTCTCGGCCGAGACTTTCTCGGTAGCGCCATCACGCTTCGGCGTGGCGAGTTTCTTCGCCCAACTGGTTTTCTTGGTGCCCTTCAGGCTTTCTGCCTGAGCCTTGCTGCGTCCTTCCGCCAGCGCCTCGGCGAAGTTGGCGAATAGCACGGTAAACCACAGCCACATGGCGATGCTGCCGGTAAAGGTCGCGCTACCTTCGGCGTTGCCTGAAAGCACCGCCAGCCAAATGACCGAAGTCAGGATACTGCCGAGGTACACCACGAACATCACCGGGTTACGCCACTGAACGCGTGGGTCCAGCTTTTTCACCGCATCGATCAGCGCGGTACGCATCAGTGCTGGTTCAAACAGTGCGCGTTGTTTGCGAGTCATCTTGTTCTTCTCTCTGTTATGACTGTTAATTGGCCAACCACAGTTGTAAGTGTTCGGCTACCGGACCTAGCGCCAGTGCAGGAACGAAGGTCAGGGCACCTACCAGCAGGATGGTACCGACCAGCAGGCCGATAAACAGTGGCCCGTAGGTTGGCAGCGTGCCGTTGCCCGCCGGTTGGCGTTTTTTGACACACAGCGAACCCGCAATGGCCAGCACCGGCAGGATCACCCCAAAGCGGCCAACGAACATCGCCAAGGCCAGCAGCAGGTTGTAGAACGGCGTGTTGACGCTCAGGCCAGCAAAGGCGCTACCGTTGTTGTTGGCTGCCGAAGAGAAGGCATACAGCACTTCACTGAAGCCATGCGCCCCTGGGTTGAGGATGCCAGCACGGCCGGTGTCGGTAGCAATCGCCAACGCAGTGCCCAGCAGTACCAAGGTCGGCGTCACCAGGATCGCCAGCGCGGTCATCTTCATGTCATAAACATCGATCTTCTTGCCGAGATATTCCGGCGTGCGGCCAATCATCAGCCCGGCGATAAATACCGTCAGCAGTACGAACAGCAGCATGCCGTACAGGCCGGAACCGACACCGCCGAACACGACCTCGCCAATCTGCATCAGCCACATCGGCACCATGCCACCCAGCGCGGTAAAGGAGTCATGCATGGCGTTGACCGCACCGCAGGAGGCCGCAGTGGTCACCACCGAGAACATGCTGCTGGCGAGAATGCCAAAGCGGGACTCTTTACCTTCCATATTGATGTTGCTGTTACTGCCCAGCGCGCTCAGGTGTGGGTTGCCAGCCAGCTCAGCATGCATCACCACGATCACCGCAACGATAAAGATCAGTGCCATGGCCCAGATCAGCGCGTGACCCTGGCGGTTTTCACCGGCGACCTGACCAAAGGCAAAGCACAGGGCGCAAGGGATCAGGAAGATCGCCAGCATCTGTACAAAGTTGGTCAATACGGTTGGGTTTTCAAACGGATGCGCCGAGTTGGCACCGAAGAAGCCGCCACCGTTGGTGCCGAGCATCTTGATTGCTTCCTGCGAGGCCACTGGCCCCATCGGTAAGGTCTGCTGTGCCCCTTCCAGCGTGGTCACATGCAGGTAAGGCAGGAAGTTCTGCAATGTCCCCTGGCTGACGAAGAACAGCGCGATCAGCAGTGACAGCGGCAACAGCACATACAGGGTAATGCGCAGGATATCGATCCAGGCGTTACCAATGGTGGTGCTGGAACGGCGTGTAAAGGCCCGGATCAGGGCAAAGGCAACGGCGATACCGGTGGCGGCAGACAGGAAGTTCTGTACCGTCAACCCGGCCATCTGGCTGAGATAGCTGAGGGTGTTTTCCCCGCTGTAGGCCTGCCAGTTGGTATTGGTGACGAAGCTGACGGCGGTATTGAACGCCAGATCCCAAGATAAACCGGGGAACCCTTGTGGGTTGAGCGGTAAGGAACCCTGTGCCATCAGCAGTACCAACAGCAGCACTAAACCGAGGATATTGAACCACAGGATCGCCAGTGCGTATTGCCACCAGGTCATCTCGGCGGTGTCATTACCGCAGCAACGCCAGACGGCTGCTTCCACATGGCGCAGGACCGGTAGTGGCTCTCCCTCGATCAGGCGAGCTATAAAGCTGCCCAGGGGACGAGCCAGCACCAGAAGCACCAGCACAAAGCTGGCGATCAACAAGAAGGCTGAAGCTGCCATCAGAAGTCCTCCGCATTA
The DNA here is from genome assembly GCF_055790865.1 of Serratia sp. K1WW1. Lineage (NCBI taxonomy): Bacteria > Pseudomonadati > Pseudomonadota > Gammaproteobacteria > Enterobacterales > Yersiniaceae > Serratia > Serratia sp. K1WW1. The sequence goes on along the minus strand of NZ_CM147697.1, from coordinate 4,274,017 downwards.
AACAGGGCATAAACCAGATAGCCCAACAGCAGCAGGACCAACAGCGCACCACCAATAACGCTGAAACTCACGGGACACCTCCAGAGGTGTTGTTTTTGATAGCCTGAGTGTAGGGAGGGCAGTAGAAAGAAGATGAAAAAATAGCGGGGCCGGGTGTAAAAAAAGTATAAAAATGATTGAAATAACGGCATAAAGTGGCGGTTTTATGTACGGAAGAGAGTTGGGTGGATGGGCTGTGGGTGTAAAAATCCGTTCAACGGCCTTCAGCAACGCCAAGAAACCATAATGTAACCAATGTTAAGTTAGTTATTAACTCATCTGTAACAAAATTACGTCGTGGAGGCTTTTTTGCGTTCTTTTTGCGCATTTTGGTGGTCGGATGAGTTGTAAAATTACAACCTATGCGGTAATATTTTGCTCAGTTTCCAATTGGCCATCATTTATCGTTTCGCATTGCGTCGGGTCCTGACAACCTGGCGCGGATGTTTTAAGGAGGTTCGTATGTCTAACTACCAAGCCTATCCGTTGCATCGGGTCCTCCTGCGCCGTAGCGCAGTGATTCTGGTCGGTGTTCTTGCCTTGCCGGTGATGCTGTTCCGTGCCGATCGCGCACGTTTTTACAGCTATTTACACCGCGTCTGGTCAAAAACCAGCAATAAACCGGTCTGGCTGCAACAGGCAGAAACGGCGTCCTGCGATTTCTATTAATCCTGGCCCGTCGCACTACTACGAACCCTCGCCCCTTTGGCGGGGGTTTTTGCGTTTTAGGCCGCAGTAACGCACTAATTCCTCTACACTTCTAGCATGAACCCGTTGGTGGGAGACAAGATATAGCGCAGGAACTGGCCAGGCTGATCGACCACTATCGCCAGGGGATGCAACCGCTGCTGGCACCGATTACGCTGTTAAAACATGACATGGCCGAATATCCTGATAGCTATCTGGCGCAACAGCGCTATTTTGAGCCCTATCCGGAGGCGCTGCGCCTGCGCTACGGCCATTAACCCGCAAGGAGTGTTATGACCACGCATCTGGTCTGGTTGCGTAACGATTTGCGCATTACGGACAATAAAGCCCTCTCAGCCGCCTGTAGCGATCCGCAAGCCAAGGTGCTGGCGGTATTTATCGCCACCCCTGCGCAATGGCGCCAGCACCATATGGCACCACGTCAGGCGGCGTTTATCCACGCCAATCTGTTGCAGGTGCAAGAGGCGCTGGCGGCTCGGGGCATTGAACTGATTTGCCATCAGGGCGACGATTTTGCCGGTTCGATTGACTGGCTGGTGGAGTTCTGCCAGCGTCAGCAGGTCACGGCCCTGTTTTATAACCGTCAGTATGAAATCAATGAGCGCCAACGTGACGCCCGCCTTGAGCAGGCGTTGGCCGGGCAGGTGAAGTGCCACAGTTTTGATGATAGCCTGCTGTTGCCCCCCGGTAGCGTGCAAACCGGCAACGGTGAGATGTACAAGGTGTATACGCCTTTTCGCAAAGCCTTTCTCCAGCGGTTGGCCGAGACCGACGTGAACTCTCTGCCAGCACCACGCCCGCGTGGGGAAGCCGTTGGTTTTACCGCCGCGGCGGCATTCGATTATCCTTTGGCTGAGGTGGGAGAGGGCTATCCCGCGGGCGAAGAGGCTGCATTGCACAGGCTGCGTGCTTTCTGCCGCGAGCAGGTGCAAGACTATGCGACACAGCGCGATTTGCCCGCCATTGCCGGCACCAGCAATCTGTCACCTTATCTGGCTATTGGCGTTATCTCCCCCCGCCAGTGCGTCAACCGTCTGCGCGTTGAGTGCCCCGATGTGCTGGAAAATCCGCAAAGCGGTGCTTTCTGTTGGCTTAATGAGCTGATCTGGCGAGAATTTTATCGTCACCTGATGGTGGCGTATCCTGCGTTATGCAAGCACCGTCCCTTTATCGCCTGGACGGATAAGGTATGCTGGCAACGCAACGACGCGGCGTTACTGGCCTGGCAACAGGGCAATACCGGTTACCCGATTGTCGATGCAGCCATGCGTCAGCTCAATCAAACCGGCTGGATGCATAATCGCCTGCGGATGATCGTGGCCAGCTTCCTGGTCAAGGATTTGCTGATCGACTGGCGCGCCGGTGAACAGTATTTCATGTCCCAATTGCTGGATGGCGATCTGGCCGCCAACAACGGTGGCTGGCAATGGGCCGCCTCTACCGGCACCGATGCCGCACCTTATTTCCGCATCTTTAACCCGACCACTCAGGGCGAACGTTTTGATCCAAAAGGCACTTTTATCCGTAAATGGTTGCCTGAACTGGCGGATGTACCGGACAATGAGCTCCATCAACCCCATCGCTGGGCGGAAAAGCAGCAGCAGGTTCTGAATTATCCGCCGCCGATAGTCCAACACCAGCAGGCTCGGCTGGAGACGTTGGCGGCTTTTGAAGCGGCCAAGCGAGGGGGACTTTAAAGTAACAGCAAGGAGCTTCCTGATGATGAAGAAACTACTGGCCCTGTGCCTGGGCGGCTATTCCGCGTTGGCCGTGGCCGGTTTTGACGTAGTGGCGCTGGGCGTCGACGGTGGCGTCAGCGACGGCAATCTGACTTCTTATCTGATCCGCAGTGATAGCCAGACGCAGTATCTGGCACTGGATGCCGGGACGCTGCTGCCGGGGATTGCCAAAGGGCTGGAAAAGGGCAGTTTTCCACAGGTCACGCCCGAACTGGCCGCTCCCTACACCCCTCAGGGCTATATTTTCCGTCAGCTGATTGGCGGTTACTTCATTAGCCACGGCCATCTGGATCACGTGGCTGGGTTGATCCTCGGTTCACCGGAAGACAGTAAGAAAACCGTTTATGCGCAGGCCGATACTGTATTGACCCTGCGCAATCATTATTTTAACTGGAAAGCCTGGCCCAATTTTACCGATGCCGGTAATGGCTCGCGGCTAGGCACTTACCGCTTGCAAACGGTGCGTCCGCTGCAGCGCGTGACCCTGGGACTGACCGGTTTGAGCGGGGTGATGTACCCACTTAGCCACGATCGCTACCCCTCTTCGATGTTGCTGGTGGCGGACCGCGAAGGGTCATTTGCCTACTTTGGCGATACCGGGCCGGATGCGCTGGAACAGTCACGCAATCTGGATGGCGCCTGGCGCGCACTGGGGCCGCTGATTGAGCAGAAGAAGCTGAAGGGCATGATTATCGAAACCTCTTACCCGAACGAGGTGGATGACAAGCATCTGTATGGTCATCTGACCCCGGCCTGGCTACTGAAGGAGCTGAAAAACCTCCAGCAGTACAGCGGCGGAGAGGGATCGTTAAAAGATCTGCCGGTGATCATCAGCCACATCAAGCCCAGCCTGAAACAGGGGGAAGATGTGCGAGCTACCATCAAGCAACAGCTGGATCAGGGCAACGATCTGGGAGTGAAATTTATCCTGATGGAACAGGGCGATCGGCAACAATTTTGAATGAGAGTGAGATGACTATGCGTAACCTCGATCTGGAACATCTGATCAACAGCGAACTCAACTGTGCGGCCTTCCAGGACTACGCGCCAAATGGCCTACAGGTGGAAGGGCGGGCGCATGTGCAGCGCATCGTGACGGGAGTGACGGCCTGCCAGGCTTTGTTGGATGCTGCGGTGGAACATCAGGCGGATGCCATAGTGGTGCATCATGGTTACTTCTGGAAAAACGAAGCACCCGCGGTGCGCGGCATGAAGCGTAACCGGCTGAAAACTCTGCTGAGCAACGATATCAACCTGTATGGCTACCACTTGCCGCTGGATGCACACCCGGAACTGGGGAATAACGCGCAGTTGGCAAAGGCGTTGGGCATCCGCGTGATCGGTGAGATCGAACCTTTGGTGCCGCACGGAGAATTTGAGCAACCGCTCAGCGCGGGTGAATTACAACAGCGTATCGAGAGCCGTCTTGGCCGAGCTGTGTTGCACTGTGGTGATAATGCACCGCAGGCAATCCGTCGGGTGGCCTGGTGTACCGGTGGCGGCCAGGGATTTATCGACAGCGCGGCGCGATTTGGCGTTGATGCGTTTATCAGCGGAGAAGTTTCTGAGCAAACTATTCATACGGCGCGGGAGATGGGTGTGCACTTTTTTGCCGCCGGCCATCACGCGACGGAACGTGGTGGGATCAAGGCGTTAGGCGAGTGGTTGGCGCAACATCACGGCTTTGACGTCACCTTTATCGATATCCCCAATCCGGCCTGATTTGCCTATGGGTTCGGTAAAACGAACCCTTTAGCGCTGCTAATCCCTTATATTCCCGAAGGTTGCTCTCTTGACAGCCGACGTTACGTCCCGCATAACTGATACGCTTTTCAAATAATAAAATACCCTGTGAACTTCAAGTTGCTACCCAGTGACCCGCTCATTCGTTCGTGAGCGGTCAGTCATGCTGCGGCTTGAAACACGACGAGTATAAGGAGATAGGGGTGCAACGAGCACAATATTACCTGCTAGGGGAACGCGCTGTAGTGCTTGAATTGGCACCCCCGGTGACGCTGCAAAGTCAGCAGCGTATCTGGGCATTGGCAGAAAAGTTAAATCACCACAGTGACGTACGGGAAGTAGTGCCGGGAATGAATAACCTGACGCTGTTGCTGTATACGCCGCAGGCCGATGCCGAGGCGATGCTGGAGCTGCTGCGTCAAGGATGGGAAGGTAACGAAAGCCTGGTGCCAGAGTCCCGCGATGTCGATATCCCGGTGATCTATGGCGGCGAATATGGTCCAGACCTGGATGAGGTGGCGCGCCATACCGGCATGACGCCGCAACAGGTGGTGGAATGCCATTCGTCCACCGCGTATGTGGTTTATTTCCTGGGCTTCCAACCTGGTTTTACCTATCTGGGGGGGATGCCGGAGCGTCTGGCCACTCCTCGCCGTGCGGAACCCCGCCTGTCTGTTGCTGCGGGTTCTGTGGGGATCGGTGGCGGCCAGACGGGGATCTATCCTCTGGTCACGCCTGGCGGTTGGCAACTGATTGGCCGCACGCCGTTGGCGCTGTTTAATCCGAATGAAATGCCGCCGACGCTGCTGCGCCCAGGCGATAACGTGCGCTTTGTACCGCAAAAGGGGGGCGTATGCTGAAGATCTTGCGAGCCGGTATTTACACCACCGTCCAGGACCTGGGGCGTAACGGTTTCCGGCGTTTGGGCATCAGCCAGGGCGGTGCTCTGGATATCCCCGCGCTGAAAATAGCCAACCTGCTGGTGGGCAATCCGGCTGAAGCAGCAGGGTTGGAGATCACGCTGGGGCAATTCAGTGCCGAATTTACCCATAATGGGTGGATTGCGCTGACCGGCGCGGGCTGCGATGCTCAGTTGGACGGCAAATCTTTGTGGACGGGCTGGCGCTATCCGGTAAAAAAAGGCCAGCAACTGACGCTGAAGATGCCTAAACGCGGGATGCGCAGCTATCTGGCGGTGTCTGGCGGCATCAACGTGCCGGAGATGCTGGGCTCACGCAGCACCGATCTGAAAGCGGGCTTTGGTGGATTAGAAGGCCGGCAGTTGAAAGAGGGCGACCTGCTGCCAGCGGGTAAGCCGCAGGCGCTGCCGACCACGGTCATCGGGGTGAAACAGCCGCTGTTCAGCAACCGGATCAGAGTGTTGACCGGGCCGGAATATGACGAGTTCAGCCAACAGGCGCAGGACGATTTCTGGCGTACCGCCTGGCAGCTCAGCCCGCAGAGTAACCGCATGGGTTATCGCCTGCACGGTGGTAGCGCCCTGACTCGCACCACTGAACGGGAAATGCTCTCCCATGGCCTGATACCTGGCGTCATCCAGGTCCCACACAACGGCCAGCCGATCGTCTTGATGGCCGATGCTCAGACTACCGGGGGTTATCCGCGAATTGCCTGCGTGATCGAGGCCGATCTGTTCCACTTGGCGCAGATCCGTCTGGGGGATGCGCTTCACTTTATCCCCTGCACCCTGGCAGAGGCGCAGCGCGCCAAGGCTGAGCAGGATCACTTTATTCAACAGATTGCCTGGGGGGTTAAATGATCGTCGATTTGAATGCCGATCTCGGTGAAGGTTGCGCCAATGACGAAGCGCTATTGCAGTTGGTCAGCTCGGCCAATATTGCCTGCGGCTTCCATGCCGGGGATGCCCAGACCATGCGTCAATCGGTGCGCTGGGCGTTGCAATACGGTGTGGCGATTGGTGCTCATCCCAGTTTCCCGGATCGGGAAAACTTCGGCCGCACCCGGATGCAGTTACCGGTAGAAACGGTGTATGCCCAAGTGGTGTATCAACTGGGGGCGCTGGCCGCCATTACCCTTGCTGAAGGCGGCGTGATGGCCCATGTGAAACCGCACGGCATGCTCTACAACCAGGCGGCGGTGGAGCCTGAACTGGCCGAAGCCATTGCTCGTGCAGTGTATGCGGTAGACCCTTCGTTACGCTTGGTGGGGTTGGCTGGCAGTGAGCTGATCCGTGCAGGTGAAAAACTGGGGTTGGCGACGCGGCAGGAAGTGTTTGCCGATCGCGGTTATCAGGCCGATGGAACATTGGTGCCTCGTGGGCAACCAGGAGCACTGATTGCCAGTGATGAACTGGCATTGCAACAGACGCTGGAAATGGTTCGCCACCAGCGTGTACGAACCGTTGAGGGGGGCTGGGCCTCCGTCAAGGCTGAAACCGTTTGCCTGCACGGCGACGGGGAACATGCACTGGCCTATGCCAGGAAGCTGAGAGAGAGCTTTGCTCAGCAGCAGATTGGCGTCAGCGCCGCATAAAAAAATAATGACTACAGCAAACACAACATTGCCTGCAAGACCGAGGGCGACAAGAGGGAAGTTAATATGGAACAAGCGGTAAACCTCTGGCCACTGATCGGCATCGCTGCCATCGTGGTTGGATTTGTATTACGTTTTAACCCGGTGCTGGTGGTGATCGCCGCCGGTATAATCACCGGGCTGGCGGCGCTGATGCCGCTGGATGTCATTTTGGAAAAGCTCGGCGAGGGCTTTCTCAATACCCGTAACCTGCCGCTGATCCTGCTGTTGCCGCTGCCGATTATCGGGCTGCTAGAGCGCCACGGTTTGAAAGAACGTGCGCAGGCGTGGATTGCCAAAATCAAAAGCGCCACCGCAGGGCGTTTGCTGATCGTCTACCTGTTTGTGCGTGAAGTGACGGCGGCAATGGGGCTAACCAGCCTGGGGGGCCAACCTCAGATGGTGCGTCCGCTGTTGGCACCGATGGCGGAGGGGGCCACGGAAAACCGCTATGGGGAACTGCCGGAACGTGTGCGCTATCGTCTGCGGGCAATGTCTGCTGCGACCGATAACGTCGGGCTGTTCTTTGGCGAAGATATTTTTGTCGCCTTTGGCGCGATCATCTTTATGCATAACTTTATGCTGGAATCCGGTGGCATTCAGACCGAACCGCTGCACATTGCGCTGTGGGGGATCCCAACGGCGATCTTTGCCTTCCTGATCCACTCGTTCCGTTTGTACCGCATGGACAAACAACTCAACGCTGAACTGAGCAAACTTAACCAGGCTGCGTTGCAGGCCAAGGGAGAAGGCCAATGATATTCCAACAACAATATCTCTATTGGCTGGCGGGGGCGGTATTACTGATCGTCGCCGCGATGTCGTTTCGCGATAAGGCCAACCCACGTCGTATTTCTACCGGCCTGTTCTGGGCCTTGTACGGATTGATCTTCCTGGTAGGGGATTGGACCTATGGGCTATTTGGCTCTGGGGCCGAAGCCAAGCATCAACTGCATATCACCGTGGGCGTGCTGGTGGTGGTAATGGCTCTGATCGCCGGTTTTGGCGGTGTGCGTCTTGGTAGCTATCATCAGCGCAGCCAGCAAGAACGCGAAACCAGTGCCAAACGTTTGGGCAACCGTCTGTTTATCCCGGCGCTGGCGATCCCGGTCGTCACGGTGATCGGCGTGCTGCTGTTCAATAACATCCCGGCCTTGCAACAGGCGGTGTTTGGCAGCGGTAACCACTCCACCTTGATTACGTTGTTCTCCATGACCCTCGGCTGTTTGCTTGGCCTGGTTATTGCAGTGAAGATGACCCGTGAGAAAGTGTCGCAGCCAGTGCAGGAAGCTCGTCGCCTATTGGACTCCATCGGCTGGGCCTTCATTCTGCCGCAGATCTTGGCTACTCTTGGCCTGCTGTTCACCGTTGCGGGCGTCGGTACTGCTATCTCCCATCTGACGCAGGAATATCTGGCGGTAGATAACCGTTTTATCGCCGTAGCGGTGTATGCCATCGGCATGGCCGTATTAACCATGATCATGGGGAACGCGTTTGCGGCTTTCCCGATTGTCACTGCGGGTATCGGTATCCCGATCCTGGTACTGCAACACGGCGGTAACCCCGCGGTGATGGCGGCTATCGGCATGTTCTCCGGCTATTGCGGCACGTTGATGACGCCAATGGCTGCTAACTTTAATATTGTACCGGCGGCGCTACTGGAGTTGCCGGACAAGAATGCGGTTATCAAGGCGCAAATACCGACCGGGGTCACGTTGCTGCTGGTTAACGTATTCCTGCTTTATTTCCTGATGTTCCTCTAGGAGAACGCATGCAGAAAGTATTGATTACCGGCTTTGAGCCGTTTGGCGGCGAGCGTGTCAATCCATCCTGGGAGGTGGTGAAGCAGCTTAACGATCTGGAGCTTGGCGGGGCGCACATTATCGCGCGCCAGCTACCTTGCGTCTTCGGTGAGGCGTTGGCGGTGCTGAATGCGGCCATTGACGAAGTTCAGCCAGCGATGGTGCTGGCGATCGGCCAGGCGGGCGGGCGCACTGACATCACGCTGGAACGAGTCGCTATTAACGTCGATGACGCGCGCATTCCCGATAATCAGGGACAGCAGCCGATCGACCAGGCCATTGTGGCAGATGGCCCAGCGGCCTATTTCAGTACCTTGCCGATCAAGGCGGTGGTGAATGCGATGCGTGAGGCTGGCATTCCGGCCTCGGTATCACAAACCGCCGGGACCTATGTCTGCAACCATGTGATGTATGGTCTGTTGTACCGCTTAAGCGGGCAGCAGGCGGTGAAGGGCGGCTTTATCCATATCCCTTACCTGCCTGAGCAGGCGGCACAGCATCCTGGTGCGCCGAGTATGGCAGCCCAGACGGTGCTGTTTGCTTTGGAAATGGCAATTTCGATCGCCTTGCAGGTAGAGCATGACTTGAAAGTGGTGGGTGGCGCCACGCACTGAGGTCATTTATGCTACCTCCATGTTAACCCTAGGGTTCGGCTTGCCGGACCCTTTTCAATCAAGGAGTTGCCCATGCCAGAAGGGCCGGAGATCCGCCGGGCGGCAGATAAGCTGGCGGCGGTGATGATCGATCAACCACTGACCGAAGTCTGGTTTGCTTTCCCGCAACTGAAACACTATCAGGCTGAGCTGGTCGGTGAACGTATCACTGCCATCGAACCGCGTGGTAAAGCCTTGTTAACCGATTTCTCCAACGGTTTGACCATGTACAGCCACAACCAGCTTTACGGCGTGTGGAAGGTGGTGCGAGCTGGCGAAACGCCAGAAACCAAGCGCGATCTGCGCGTGCGACTGGAGACGGCCGAGTGGGCGATTTTGTTGTATAGCGCTTCGGATATCACCATTGCGCCGCGCGGTGAGATCGAGCAACACCCGTTCTTAAAACGTATTGGTCCTGACGTGCTGGATATGGATTTGACCGTAGAGCAGGTGGAACAGCGGCTGTTATCGCCGGCGTTTTGTAGGCGCCAACTGGGCGGAATGCTGCTGGATCAGTCTTTTCTGGCTGGCCTGGGCAATTACTTGCGAGCCGAGATTTTGTGGCAGGCAGAACTGGCACCCAAGCATAAGCCGCAGGATCTCACCCCTGATGCGCTGCATCAGTTGGCGCAGGCGCTGTTGGATATTCCACGCATTTCATATCAGACCCGTGGTCAGGTAGATGAAAATCGCCATCACGGTACGCTGTTCAGCTTCAAGGTGTTTCATCGCAGCGGTGAGCCTTGCCCGCGCTGTGGCGCGATGATCGAGAAAACGGCGCTATCTTCGCGGCCGTTCTATTGGTGCCCGGTTTGCCAGCGGTGATAGAACTTACCGATTAACTGAGCTCAAATCTTGTAGAAGAGTGTGTTTGCAGCGATGGGAGACTGGACGAAGCCGAAGTACTCATAGAATGCTCTCGCTTGATCATCTATCGCGTGCACCATGATGGCTTTAATACCCACTTGGTCTGCCAGATTGACAACACGCCTTACAGCATCATTAAGCATCCACTTGCCAAAGCGATGGCCCTGGGTACATGCATCAACGGCCAGACGTCCCAGCAGGACGATGGGAACAGGATCTGGCATGTTTTGGCGAAGGCTACGGCCTAAATCGGCGTGACTGACGGAACCGGTTGCAATGGAGTAATAACCCACAACACGCTTGGTGCCTTCCAGACAAATAACGAAAGTGCGGGAGGCATTCAGGAGTTGGTTTCTCATGGCTCGACGGCGTAACCAGTCGCTCAACACCTCATTTCCGCAGTCGAATGGTTGGAGAATATGCTCTTCTGTCAGCAGTTCCGGCGCGGTAATGATTATTTCCATTCAGGCTTCACATCCATTAAGCGCTTGCGCCCTTCGACGTTTTGCACAGGAGCTTCAAGCTGTTCAATGAATGCCTGATAGCGCGCATCATCAAGCACGAATACCCGCTGATCCAGGATGATGTTCTGTGCTTCATGAACCGCCTTCTCAATGATGAAGTCGGTCCGGTTCTTATTGACCAGACTCGCAGCATAGTCGATGACTGCACGCTCTTCTTCGGTCGCCCGGACGTTAATCTGTTTGTCACGAGTCGGTTTACGAACGGTTTTCTGCATGGTATCCACCTTATGGTAACAAAATGCTATACGTTGATAATAGCTATAAAGGTAACGGATTGCTATACGTTAAGCGCGATGATGACAATGACGCTCGTAGAGGTAACGTGCTGTACGCCCCTCACCCCAACCCTCTCCCACAGGGAGAGGGAGCTGGTACAGTGTGGTTGTTGAATTGGTGTCGATCTGTCACCTACCGAGTCGTTCGCTATAAAAGGAGAGAGAACCGATACGATTTACTATTGGGCAAGTGTCATTATGTAGCACGTCAAATCTGAGGGAGTATTAATGGGGGGGGGGGGGCGGGTGAGAACCAGCGTTGATGTGTGGCACGGTAGATCCCCTCTCCCTGTGGGAGAGGGTTAGGGTGAGGGGCCGTATGACGCCCCTGCTAAAGCTTACTTTTTAACCTGAGACTTGAACTCACGCTCGGCATAGCCGGTATACAGCTGACGTGGACGAGCGATCTTGATGCCTTCGTCATGCATTTCGTTCCAGTGGGCAATCCAGCCAATGGTACGGGCAATCGCGAAGATCACCGTAAACATGGAAGAAGGAATACCCATCGCTTTCAGGATGATACCTGAATAGAAATCGACGTTCGGGTACAGTTTCTTCTCGATGAAGTACGGGTCGTTCAACGCGATGTGTTCCAGTTCCATCGCGACCTGCAGCAGGTTGTCGTCTTTCTTGTTCAGTTCTTTCAGCACTTCGTGACAGGTTTCACGCATCACGGTGGCGCGCGGATCGTAGTTTTTGTACACGCGGTGGCCAAAGCCCATCAGACGGAACGAGTCGTTCTTGTCTTTTGCACGTTTGATGAACTCAGGGATGTGCTCAACGGTTTTGATCTCTTCGAGCATCTTCAGTGCCGCTTCGTTGGCACCGCCGTGTGCTGGCCCCCAAAGGGAAGCGATACCGGCCGCGATACAGGCAAACGGGTTGGCACCGGATGAACCGGCGGTACGCACGGTGGAGGTGGACGCGTTCTGCTCATGGTCGGCATGCAGGATCAGAATACGATCCATGGCGCGTTCCAGCACCGGGTTCACCACGTACTCTTCGCAAGGTGTAGCAAACATCATGCGCAGGAAGTTACCGGCGTAGGACAGGTCGTTGCGTGGGTAAACAAACGGCTGGCCAAGGGAATACTTGTAACACATCGCTGCCACGGTAGGCATTTTGGACAGCAGGCGGAAAGCGGTGATCTCACGGTGACGTTCATTGTTGACGTCCAGCGCATCGTGATAGAACGCGGCCAGGGCACCTGTTACCCCGCACAGCACCGCCATTGGGTGCGAGTCACGGCGGAAACCACGGAACAGATGGGTGATCTGGTCGTGGATCATGGTGTGACGGGTTACCGTGGTTTTGAAGGTTTCGAACTCTTCAGCGCTTGGGGTTTCGCCGTACAGCAGGATGTAGCACACCTCCAGGTAGGAGGACTCTTTTGCCAACTGCTCAATCGGGAAGCCGCGGTGCAGCAGGATACCTTTGTCACCATCGATGAACGTGATTTTGGATTCACAGGAAGCGGTAGAAGTAAAGCCGGGATCAAATGTGAAATAACCTTTGGAGCCCAGGGCGCGTACGTCAATAACATCAGGGCCCAGTGAAGGGGTGAGTACGCCCAGTTCGATCGGAGCTTCGCCGTTGTTGATGCTTAGCGTCGCTTTCTTATCAGTCATTTACAGTCTCCTTAACGCCTTATTTTAAAAACCTCTAACAACTGAAATACCTTAAATCTCCGCAGGTTGCCCGCAATAAAGTCGAGCGAACGCTAACTCTGTGAGCGACAGCGCATTTGCGCCGGTAGGGGACAGAGTTTGCACCAGGCGAACAAGACGGGTTAGCAGCCGTTAACGATTCATCGGGATTCGTTATTTTCTTTTAATCATTACCTACGATCTGTTTGGAATGTTAACCACATACACTATCGCTACACTGTTGCATAACTTGTGCTTAGGGGGAAGTGTATCCGGTGACAGCTAGTGCATCATAGGGTTGATTGCTGCCCTATTTGTAATGGAAATGTTGATCTCTTGTCAAATCAGATAATTAATTTCGTGCTAAATGTAATAATCGTGATCTAAATCACTGTTCTGGGGAAATGTGACCAAAGGGATTGTATGGGAATTGTAATAAGAATGTGAACCTCCTATACTGCCGCCAGGTCTCCGGATTACCCTGAAGTAGGAGCACCCAGCGTTATCACTACGCGCCGTTTAAGCACTAGGATGTCGATGTTTGAGCGCGTGAGGTGTAAGAGTGAAAACTCTTGGACGCTGTCTGATCCCCACCCAGGCCCGGAGGAAGGAAAATAATAAGAGCTGTGTGGGCAAAACCGTGAAAAAACAAAGACCTGTCAATCTGGATCTGCAAACGATCCGGTTTCCTGTAACTGCGATAGCGTCCATCTTACACCGAGTCTCTGGCGTAATTACTTTCGTTGCCGTGGGCATTCTCCTCTGGCTGCTGGGTATCTCTCTCTCTTCTCAAGAGGGCTTCCTGCACGCTGCCGCCATCATGAATAGCTTCTTCGTGAAATTCATTTTCTGGGGGATCCTCACCGCGTTGGCCTATCACATTTGCGGTGGCATTCGTCACTTGTTAATGGATTTTGGCTATATCGAAGAGAGTTTAGCCGCAGGTACCCGTTCTGCCCAGGTGGCGTTCGGTCTGACCGTCGTGCTGTCAATTCTGGCTGGAGTCCTCGTATGGTAAGCAACGTTTCTGCATTAGGACGTAACGGCGTACACGACTGGTTGTTACTGCGTGCTTCCGCCATCGTCATCACCCTGTATGTTCTCTATATCCTGGGCTTCGTCGTTACGGCTCCGGACATCACCTATGAAATCTGGCGCGGCTTCTTCGCCACCTCCATTACGAAAGTATTCACCTTGCTGACATTGCTGTCGATCCTGGTTCACGCCTGGGTGGGAATGTGGCAGGTGCTGACGGACTATATCAAGCCACTGGCGTTACGCCTGGTGCTGCAACTGGCGATTGTCGTCACGTTGCTGGTCTATTTACTGTACGGAACAATCGTAGTGTGGGGTGCTTAAATGAAACTGCCAATCAGAGAGTTTGATGCAGTTGTTATCGGTGCTGGTGGCGCAGGTATGCGCGCGGCGCTGCAGATTTCCCAGGCGGGCTCAACCTGTGCCCTGCTTTCCAAAGTATTCCCGACCCGTTCCCATACCGTGTCTGCACAAGGCGGCATTACCGTAGCCTTGGGCAATAACCACGAAGACAACTGGGAATGGCATATGTACGACACGGTGAAGGGTTCCGACTATATCGGTGACCAGGACGCCATTGAATATATGTGTAAAACCGGCCCGGAAGCGATTCTGGAGTTGGAACACATGGGCCTGCCGTTCTCCCGTCTGGACGATGGCCGCATTTATCAACGCCCGTTTGGCGGCCAGTCACTGAACTTTGGTGGCGAGCAGGCGGCCCGTACCGCTGCGGCGGCAGACCGTACCGGTCACGCGTTGTTGCACACCCTTTATCAGCAGAACCTGAAAAACCACACCACCATCTTCTCCGAGTGGTATGCGCTGGATCTGGTGAAAAACCAGGATGGTGCGGTAGTCGGTACCACCGCTATCTGTATCGAAACCGGTGAAGTCGTGTACTTCAAGGCCAAGGCAACTATTCTGGCTACCGGTGGGGCAGGCCGTATTTACCAATCCACCACCAACGCCCACATCAATACCGGTGACGGTGTCGGTATGGCGCTGCGTGCCGGTGTACCGGTGCAGGATATGGAAATGTGGCAGTTCCACCCAACCGGCATTGCCGGGGCTGGCGTACTGGTCACCGAAGGTTGTCGCGGTGAAGGTGGCTACCTGCTGAACAAACATGGCGAGCGTTTCATGGAACGTTATGCGCCAAATGCCAAAGATCTGGCGGGCCGTGACGTTGTGGCACGTTCGATCATGATTGAGATCCGAGAAGGCCGCGGCTGTGACGGTCCTTGGGGCCCACATGCCAAGCTGAAACTGGACCACCTGGGTAAAGAAGTGCTGGAGTCCCGCCTGCCGGGTATTCTGGAGCTGTCCCGTACCTTCGCCCACGTCGATCCGGTGAAAGAGCCGATCCCGGTCATTCCAACCTGCCACTATATGATGGGCGGTATTCCGACCAAAGTGACCGGCCAGGCGCTGACCGTGAACGAGAAAGGCGAAGACGTGGTGATCCCGGGCCTGTTCGCAGTAGGCGAAATTGCCTGCGTATCGGTACACGGAGCCAACCGTCTGGGCGGCAACTCGCTGCTGGATCTGGTGGTATTTGGTCGCTCTGCCGGTATGCACCTGCAAGAGTCGTTGGCAGAGCAGGGTGAAAGCCGCGAAGCCAGCGAATCGGACGTCGAAGCTTCGCTGGATCGTCTGAACCGTTGGAACAACACCCGTTCTGGTGAAGATCCGGTGGAAATTCGTAAGGCACTGCAATCCTGTATGCAGCATAACTTCTCGGTGTTCCGCGAAGGTGATGCGATGGCGAAAGGGTTGGAAGAGCTGAAAGTGATCCGTGAACGTCTGAAGAACGCACGCCTGGATGATACCTCCAGCGAATTCAACACCCAGCGCATCGAATGCCTGGAGTTGGATAACCTGATGGAGACCGCGTATTCCACCGCCGTGTCGGCCAACTTCCGTACCGAGAGCCGTGGCGCGCATAGCCGCTTCGACTTCCCGGAGCGTGACGATGCCAACTGGCTGTGCCATTCGCTGTATCTGCCGCAATCGGAAAGCATGACGCGTCGTGAAGTGAACATGCAACCGAAGCTGCGCGCGGCATTCCCGCCGAAAGTGCGTTCTTACTAATTGCGGAGCTCGATTGATGAAACTTGAATTCTCTATCTATCGCTACAATCCGGATGTCGATAGCGCCCCGCATATGCAGGACTACAGCCTGGAAGCGGAAGAAGGCCGTGACATGATGCTGCTGGATGCGTTGATCCAGCTGAAAGAAAAGGACCCGACCTTATCTTTCCGCCGCTCTTGCCGTGAAGGCGTGTGCGGTTCAGACGGCATCAATATGAACGGTAAGAACGGTCTGGCCTGTATCACCCCGGTCTCGTCGTTGCGTAAAGGCAACAACAAGATTGTGATCCGCCCGCTGCCGGGGTTACCGGTGGTGCGCGATCTGGTGGTGGATATGGGGCAGTTCTATACCCAGTATGAAAAAATCAAGCCGTTCCTGATTAATGATGGCAAGAACCCTCCGGCGCGTGAGCACCTGCAAACGCCGGATCAGCGGGAAAAACTGGATGGATTGTACGAATGTATTCTCTGTGCCTGTTGCTCCACCTCTTGCCCATCGTTCTGGTGGAACCCTGACAAGTTTGTTGGCCCGGCCGGTCTGTTGGCGGCGTACCGCTTCCTGATCGACAGCCGTGATACGGAAACTGAAGCACGATTGGATGATCTGAACGACGCTTTCAGTGTTTTCCGCTGCCATAGCATTATGAATTGTGTCAGTGTATGCCCTAAGGGCTTGAATCCGACCCGTGCAATTGGTCATATCAAGTCTATGCTGCTGCAACGCGGCGCATAAACAGAACGAGATGCTGCGCCGGTGGCTTTACCGGCGCACATCCCAAGAGGGTATCTCTAAAAACTGACCCGTGATTGTGGTTAAAGGCAATCAGGTTTGTCCCGCCGGTTTTTAGAGGTTCCTTGTATGGGGCCGCAAGGTCCAAAACAGAACGTGCACTTGTATAAGCACGTCTAGTGAACCGTTAAGCGTACCATTACGGTAATTATGTTAACCACGGCGAAAACTGAAGCTTTAAAGCTTAAGGGATCAAAATGCAGAACGGCGCAATGAAGGCCTGGCTGGATTCCTCCTATCTGGCGGGCGCGAACCAGTCCTACATAGAGCAGCTCTATGAAGACTTTTTAACCGATCCGAGTTCCGTTGAAGATAGTTGGCGTTCGATTTTCCAGCAACTACCAACTGCGGGTGTCAAACCCGATCAGCTCCACTCCCAAACGCGAGACTACTTCCGCCGCCTGGCGAAAGATTCTGCTCGTTATAACACCACCATCAACGATCCTGAAACCGATGCCAAGCAGGTCAAGGTATTGCAGCTGATCAACGCCTTCCGCTTCCGTGGGCATCAGCACGCCAACCTCGACCCGTTAGACCTGTGGAAGCAGGAGCGCGTTCCCGATCTCGATCCGGCGTACCACAACCTGACCGAAGCCGACTTCCAGGAAACCTTCAACGTGGGTTCTTTTGCCATCGGCAAAGAAACCATGAAGCTGAGCGATCTGTTTGCTGCGCTGAAGCAGACCTACTGCGGTTCGATCGGTGCCGAGTACATGCACATCACCAACACCGAAGAGAAACGCTGGATCCAGCAGCGCATTGAATCGGTCGCGGGGCGTGCCAGTTTCACCACCGATGAGAAACGCCGTTTCCTGAGCGAACTGACGGCGGCCGAAGGGCTGGAGCGTTACCTGGGTGCCAAATTCCCTGGGGCCAAACGCTTCTCGCTGGAAGGTGGCGATGCGCTGGTGCCGATGCTGAAAGAAATGGTGCGTCACGCGGGCAAAAACGGCACGCGTGAAGTGGTGCTGGGTATGGCCCACCGTGGCCGTCTGAACGTGTTGATCAACGTGCTGGGTAAAAAACCGGCCGACCTGTTCGACGAGTTTGCCGGCAAGCATAAAGAACATCTGGGCACCGGTGACGTGAAATATCACCAGGGCTTCTCTTCCGACGTGGAAACCGAAGGCGGCATGGTTCACCTGGCGCTGGCGTTTAACCCGTCGCACCTGGAAATCGTCAGCCCGGTCGTCATGGGGTCTGTACGTGCCCGCCGCGACCGTCTGGACGAAGCGCGCAGCAACATGGTGCTGCCAATCACCATTCACGGTGACGCGGCAATCACCGGGCAGGGCGTGGTTCAGGAAACCCTGAACATGTCGCAGGCTCGCGGTTATGAAGTGGGCGGCACGGTGCGTATCGTCATCAACAACCAGGTTGGCTTCACTACCTCCAACCCGTTGGATGCGCGTTCCACCCAATACTGTACCGATATTGCCAAGATGGTACAGGCTCCAATTTTCCACGTGAATGCCGATGATCCGGAAGCGGTGGCCTTTGTCACCCGTCTGGCGTTGGATTTCCGTAACACCTTTAAACGTGACGTGATGATCGATCTGGTCTGCTACCGTCGCCATGGGCATAACGAGGCCGATGAGCCAAGTGCTACCCAGCCGGTGATGTACCAGAAGATCAAGAAACACCCAACGCCACGCAAACTCTACGCTGACGTGCTGACCGAACAGAAGGTTGCCAGCCTGGAAGATGCCACGGAAATGGTCAACCTGTATCGCGATGCTCTCGACCGCGGTGACTGCGTGGTTGAAGAGTGGCGTCCGATGAACCTGCACTCCTTTACCTGGTCGCCATACCTGAACCATGAGTGGGACGAAGAGTACCCAAGCAAGGTTGAGATGAAGCGCCTGCAGGAACTGGCTCGCCGCATCAGCAGCGTACCGGAAGCGATCGAAATGCAGTCGCGCGTTGCGAAAATCTACGGCGATCGTGCCGAGATGGCCGCAGGCAACAAGCCGTTTGACTGGGGCGCAGCGGAAACGCTGGCTTACGCCACCATGGCTGATGAAGGCATCCCAATCCGTATTTCCGGTGAAGATGCTGGCCGTGGCACCTTCTTCCACCGCCATGCGGTGGTGCACAACCAGAAAAATGGTTCCGTCTATGTCCCGCTGGCTAATATCCACAGCGGCCAGGGCGAATTCAAAGTCTGGGACTCGGTGCTGTCTGAAGAAGCCGTTCTGGCATTCGAATATGGCTACGCCACCGCAGAGCCGCGCACCCTGACCATCTGGGAAGCGCAGTTTGGCGACTTTGCCAACGGTGCTCAGGTAGTGATCGACCAGTTCATCAGCTCCGGTGAGCAGAAATGGGGCCGTATGTGTGGCCTGGTGATGCTGCTGCCGCACGGTTACGAAGGCCAGGGCCCAGAGCACTCCTCTGCGCGTCTGGAACGTTACCTGCAGCTGTGTGCAGAACAGAACATGCAGGTGTGCATCCCGTCCACTCCGGCACAGGTCTACCATATGCTGCGCCGTCAGGCGTTGCGCGGTATGCGCCGTCCGCTGGTGGTGATGTCACCGAAGTCCTTGCTGCGTCATCCGCTGGCAGTCTCTTCCCTGGAAGAGCTGGCAAACGGCACCTTCCAACCGGCCATCGGCGAAATTGACGAGCTGGATGCCAAAGCGGTGAAACGCGTGGTGCTGTGTTCTGGTAAGGTTTATTACGATCTGCTGGAGCAACGCCGCAAGAACGACCAGAAAGACGTGGCTATCGTACGTATCGAGCAGCTGTATCCGTTCCCGCATCAGGCCGTTCAAGCGGTATTGGAACAGTATGCCCACGTGCATGATTTCGTCTGGTGTCAGGAAGAGCCGTTGAACCAGGGTGCCTGGTATTGCAGCCAACACAATTTCCGTGAAGTGATCCCGTTTGGGGCCTCTTTACGTTACGCAGGACGTCCAGCCTCTGCCTCTCCGGCGGTAGGTTATATGTCCGTACACCAGAAGCAGCAGCAGGCTCTGGTGAATGACGCGCTGAATATTGAAGAAAAAATTTAAAGGAAAGCTAATGAGTAGCGTAGATATTCTGGTTCCTGACCTCCCTGAATCCGTTGCCGATGCGACCGTCGCCACCTGGCATAAAAAACCGGGTGATACCGTTCAGCGTGACGAAGTGCTGGTTGAGATTGAAACCGACAAAGTTGTATTGGAAGTGCCAGCCAGTGAAGCCGGTGTACTGGAAGCGATCCTGGAAGACGAAGGCGCAACCGTGACTTCACGTCAGCTTCTCGGCCGTATCCGTCAGGGTGACAGCTCTGGCAAGCCGACCGAAGCGAAAGCTCAGAGCGTTGAGTCAACTCCGGCACAGCGCGCAACCGCCAGCCTGGAAGAAGAGAACAACGACGCACTCAGCCCGGCGATCCGCCGCCTGATTGCTGAACACGATCTCGATGCTGCCGCCATCAAAGGCAGCGGCGTGGGTGGCCGTATCACGCGTGAAGACGTAGAAGCGCACCTGGCTGCCAGCAAGAAAGCAGCACCGGCTGCAGCAGCCCCAGCGGCGGCACCTCAGCCAGCCTTGGGCGGCCGTAGCGAAAAACGTGTTCCTATGACCCGCCTGCGCAAACGCGTGGCCGAGCGCCTGTTGGAAGCGAAGAACAGCACCGCGATGCTGACCACCTTCAACGAAATCAACATGCAGCCGATCATGGATCTGCGCAAGCAGTACGGTGAAGCGTTCGAAAAACGCCACGGTGTACGTCTGGGCTTTATGTCCTTCTACATCAAAGCGGTAGTCGAAGCGCTGAAACGCTTCCCGGAAGTGAACGCCTCTATCGACGGCAGCGACGTGGTTTACCACAACTACTTCGATATCAGCATTGCGGTATCGACTCCACGCGGCCTGGTAACGCCGGTACTGCGCGATGTCGACTCCATGAGCATGGCGGACATCGAGAAGAAAATCAAAGAGCTGGCGATCAAAGGCCGTGACGGCAAATTGACCGTGGAAGAACTGACCGGCGGTAACTTCACCATTACCAACGGCGGCGTCTTCGGTTCATTGATGTCCACCCCGATCATCAACCCACCACAGAGCGCCATCCTGGGTATGCACGCCATCAAGGATCGCCCGATGGCGGTCAATGGTCAGGTCGTGATCCAGCCGATGATGTATCTGGCTCTGTCTTACGATCATCGTCTGATCGATGGCAAAGAGTCGGTGAGTTATCTGGTGACGGTGAAAGACATGCTGGAAGATCCGGCTCGTCTGCTGCTGGACGTTTAATCCCTGCAAGGGCGCGGTTTTTGCCGCGCCCACACCCTGTGCTATGTGGCCGATAAGTCATGCGGAATACCGCGAAAGTGACCCGGCTAAAACTTTCTGACCTGAATGGATAGAACATCATGAATTTACACGAATATCAGGCAAAACAGCTGTTTGCTCGGTATGGCATGCCAGCACCAACCGGTTACGCCTGTACCACTCCGCGTGAAGCAGAAGAAGCTGCATCTAAAATCGGCTCCGGCCCGTGGGTGGTAAAATGTCAGGTTCATGCTGGCGGCCGTGGTAAAGCTGGTGGCGTTAAAGTCGTTAACAGCAAAGAAGATATCCGTGCTTTTGCCGAAGCCTGGCTGGGTAAACGCCTGGTGACCTACCAGACCGATGCGCTGGGCCAACCGGTTCACCAGATCCTGGTAGAAGCGGCCACCGACATCGATAAAGAGCTGTATCTGGGGGCGGTAGTTGACCGTGCCAGCCGTCGCGTAGTGTTTATGGCTTCCACCGAAGGCGGCGTTGAAATTGAGAAAGTTGCGGAAGAGACCCCGGAGCTGATCCACAAAATGACCATCGATCCACTGGCAGGCCCACAGCCTTACCAGGGGCGTGAGCTGGCGTTCAAACTGGGCCTGACCGGTAAGCAAGTCGGCCAGTTTGCCAAAATCTTTATGGGCCTGGCAACGCTGTTCCTGGAGCGCGATCTGGCGATGGTTGAGATCAACCCGCTGGTAGTGACCAAGCAGGGCGATCTGATCTGCCTGGATGGTAAGCTGGGTGCTGATGGCAACGCCCTGTTCCGTCAGCCTGAACTGCGTGAAATGCGTGACCTTTCTCAGGAAGACGAGCGTGAATCGCGTGCGGCCCAGTGGGAACTGAACTATGTCGCCCTCGACGGTAACATTGGTTGCATGGTGAACGGTGCCGGTCTGGCGATGGGTACCATGGACATCGTGAAACTGCACGGTGGCGAACCAGCCAACTTCCTGGATGTGGGCGGTGGCGCAACCAAAGAGCGCGTGACCGAAGCCTTTAAAATCATTCTGTCTGACGACAAGGTGAAAGCGGTGTTGGTGAACATCTTCGGTGGCATCGTGCGTTGCGATCTGATCGCTGACGGTATCATTGGCGCGGTAGCCGAAGTGGGCGTTAACGTCCCGGTGGTCGTGCGCCTGGAAGGGAACAACGCCGAACTGGGCGCCAAGAAACTGGCGGACAGCGGTTTGAATATCATTGCTGCGACCAGCCTGACTGATGCGGCTCAGCAAGTTGTTGCGGCAGTGGAGGGTAAATAATGTCCATTTTAATCGATAAGAACACCAAAGTAATCTGCCAGGGTTTCACCGGTAGCCAGGGTACCTTCCACTCCGAACAAGCTATCGCTTACGGCACCAAAATGGTGGGTGGCGTGACTCCGGGCAAAGGCGGTACTGAGCACCTGGGTCTGCCAGTGTTCAACACCGTGCGTGAAGCTGTTGAAGCGACCGGTGCGACCGCGTCTGTTATCTACGTGCCAGCGCCATTCTGCAAAGATTCCATTCTGGAAGCCATCGATGCAGGCATCAAACTGATCATCACCATCACCGAAGGCATCCCAACTCTGGATATGCTGACTGTGAAAGTGAAGCTGGATGAAGCCGGCGTGCGCATGATCGGCCCGAACTGCCCAGGTGTGATCACACCGGGTGAATGCAAGATCGGTATCATGCCTGGCCATATTCACCTGCCAGGCAAGGTGGGCATCGTTTCCCGTTCAGGTACTCTGACCTATGAAGCGGTAAAACAAACCACTGATGCCGGTCTGGGGCAGTCTACCTGCGTAGGTATCGGTGGTGACCCGATCCCGGGTTCCAACTTTATCGATATTCTGAAGTTGTTCCAGGAAGATCCGCAGACCGAAGCTATCGTCATGATCGGTGAGATTGGCGGTAGCGCGGAAGAAGAAGCGGCAGCCTATATCAAAGAGCACGTCACCAAGCCGGTGGTGGGTTATATCGCCGGTGTTACTGCACCTAAAGGCAAGCGTATGGGCCATGCTGGTGCCATCATTGCCGGCGGCAAAGGGACTGCGGATGAGAAGTTCGCGGCTCTGGAAGCGGCAGGGGTGAAAACCGTACGCAGCCTGGCTGATATCGGTGATGCAGTGAAGGCGATCCTGAATCGTTAGTACCCTATAGCAAATAATAATATCTCGACATGTTTGGCCGCCCTTTGGGCGGCTTTTTTTTGTACAACCCACTGACAAGGAATTGTTTTTTCAAGCTCTTGGTTCGCTAGTTGCCAACTGTCCCCTCAGTATTTGCAAGTTCTGGGATCAACCTCGCAACATGGTCTATGATTACTTAGCAAAAAGCAGATTTGTGAGTTAACTCACTGCAATTACCATTGAAAATAAAAAGTTAATATCTATCGAATTGCAATGCTGAAGTAATACAATTGGGGGTATTTTAAATTACATTTATTTAACACAAAGATATCAATAAAAAACAATTAAACCATTGCTTAACATGGGCGCTGGGAAATTACAGCAAAATGCGTAATGAGCCTAGCAATAATATGCAGATAGGCTTAAATTGTTTTAGATCAATATTGGCCTGGCTACCTATTTAGGCTGATTTTTGACCTGTAGCCAAAAGTCCAACCTGTGTCACGCAAATACCTATTTATTGTATGGGCTTTGGCGAGTATCATGCCATTGTGTAATTACGGATGGTTGATCTTGTTGCATTTGTTACCCGCTGTCGGTTTTCATTGGTGCGTTTTGCTCCCGTCCCTCGTGGTCTGGCTCTGAACGTGCGGTTGAAAGCGGAGAGGCTGGATCAAATTTTGTTGTGTTTAAGGGCATTCACTGCGGGGCGTTACCGGCTACTCTTTCGGGAGTAATACCGATAACCGCAAGTCGGAGTCTTCCTGCGAGGAGCAAGGAGTCAAGATGTTTGATATTGTCGAACTGTCGCGCTTACAGTTTGCTTTAACGGCGATGTATCACTTCCTATTTGTCCCATTAACGCTGGGTATGGCGTTCTTGCTGGCAATTATGGAAACGGTATATGTGCTGTCCGGCAAACAAATTTATAAAGATATGACCAAATTCTGGGGCAAGTTATTTGCAATCAACTTTGCTCTGGGTGTGGCCACCGGGTTGACCATGGAGTTCCAGTTCGGGACCAACTGGTCGTACTTCTCTCATTACGTCGGTGACATCTTCGGGGCCCCGCTGGCTATCGAAGGTCTGATGGCGTTCTTCCTGGAATCGACGCTGGTCGGTCTGTTCTTCTTCGGCTGGGATCGCCTGAGCAAGATCCAGCACATGACGGTCACCTGGTTTGTTGCCCTCGGCTCAAACCTGTCTGCGTTGTGGATCCTGGTCGCCAACGGCTGGATGCAAAACCCAATCGCCTCCGACTTCAACTTTGAAACCATGCGTATGGAGATGCTCAGCTTCTCCGAGCTGGTTTTGAACCCGGTCGCTCAGGTGAAGTTTGTTCACACCGTAGCCTCGGGCTACACCACCGGTGCGATGTTTGTGCTGGGTATCAGCTCTTACTATTTGCTGAAAGGGCGTGACGTTGCTTTTGCCAAGCGTTCGTTCGCCATTGCTGCCAGCTTCGGTATGGCTGCTATCCTTTCCGTTATCGTGCTGGGTGATGAATCCGGTTACGAAATGGGGGACGTGCAGAAAACCAAACTGGCTGCCATTGAAGCCGAATGGGAAACTCAACCGGCTCCGGCCGCATTTACTCTGTTCGGGATCCCGAACCAGGAGAAAATGGAGAACTCCTTTGCGATTCAAATTCCTTGGGCGCTCGGCCTGATTGCTACCCGTTCTATTGACACCCCGGTTATCGGCCTGCGCGAACTGATGGCACAGCACCAGGTGCGTATCCGTAACGGTATGAAAGCTTACCAGCTGCTGGAAGAGCTGCGTGGCGGTAATACCGATCCGGCAGTGCGTACCGCATTCAACGATACCAAACAGGATCTGGGCTACGGCATGCTGCTCAAGCGCTATACCGAAAACGTCACCGACGCAACGGAAGCGCAGATCCAGCAGGCAACCAAAGATTCTATCCCACGCGTTGCTCCACTGTACTTCGCCTTCCGTATCATGGTGGCCTGTGGTGTGCTGATGCTGTTTATTATCGGCCTGTCATTCTTGAGCGTAGTACGTGGTCGTATCGGTCAGAAGAAATGGCTGCTTCGCGCTGCGTTGTTCGGCCTGCCATTACCTTGGATTGCCGTTGAAGCGGGCTGGTTCGTGGCGGAGTATGGCCGTCAGCCGTGGGCGATAGGTGAGGTGCTGCCAACCGCAGTCGCCACCTCTTCGCTGACCGCAGGCGACATTCTGTTCTCGATGGGGCTGATATGCGGCTTGTACACCCTGTTCCTGGTGGCTGAAATGTACCTGATGTTCAAGTTTGCACGTCTGGGTCCAAGCAGCCTGAAAACTGGCCGCTACCACTTTGAACAACCGACTGCCGCCGTGCAGGAAGCGCGCTAAACAGGAGTCCAAGATATGTTTGATTACGAAGTACTGCGATTTATCTGGTGGCTCCTGGTTGGCATCCTGCTGATCGGTTTCGCCGTCACCGATGGTTTCGATATGGGTGTCGGTATACTGATGCGCATTATCGGTAAAACCGATACCGAGCGCCGGGTCATGATCAACGCCATTGCCCCGCACTGGGACGGTAACCAGGTGTGGCTGATCACCGCCGGTGGCGCATTGTTTGCCGCCTGGCCAATGGTTTATGCTGCCGCGTTCTCGGGTTTCTATGTGGCCATGATCCTGGTGCTGGCTGCCTTGTTCTTCCGCCCGGTCGGTTTTGACTACCGCTCGAAGCTGGAGAACAGCACCTGGCGTAACATGTGGGACTGGGGCATCTTTGTCGGGAGCTTCGTGCCTGCGGTGGTGTTCGGCGTGGCGTTCGGTAACCTGTTACAGGGCGTACCGTTCCATATCGATGAATATCTGCGTCTGTTCTATACCGGCAACTTCTTCCAACTGTTGAACCCGTTTGGTTTGCTGGCCGGTATTGTCAGCCTGACCATGCTGGTGACTCAGGGGGCAACCTACCTGCAGATGCGTACCACTGCCGAGATTCACCTGCGCTCACGCGCTGCGGCGCAGATTTCCGCGTTGGTGATGGGCGTATGCTTCCTGTTGGCGGGTATCTGGCTGGTGAAAGGTATCGACGGTTTCGTGATCACCTCAGCACTGGATACGGCAGCGGAATCCAACCCACTGCGTAAAGAAGTGGCTCATCAGGCGGGTGCCTGGTTGATCAACTTCAACAAGTATCCATCTCTGTGGGCACTGCCGGCGTTGGGCGTGGTTCTGCCACTGTTCACTATCCTGTTTGCCCGTTTGGACAAAGCTGCGATGGCGTTCCTGAGTTCATCACTGACGATTGCCTGTGTGATCCTGACGGCTGGGGTAACCATGTTCCCGTTCGTTATGCCATCAAGCACCGTGCCTAACGTCAGCCTGACCATGTGGGATGCGACTTCCAGCCTGTTCACGCTGCAGGTGATGACCGTTGTTGCCATTATCTTCGTGCCAATCGTTCTGGCGTACACCGCTTGGGCGTACTACAAAATGTTTGGTCGCCTGGATAAGAACTTCATCGAAAAAAATAAGCATTCGCTGTACTAAGCAAAAGGAGCTAAACCATGTGGTATTTTGCCTGGATCCTCGGAACGCTTCTTGCCTGTGCCTTCGGTATCATCACGGCGCTGGCGCTTGAGCACAGTGAAGATTCAAAAGCGCAGCAAGACGGTAAGTGATGAGTTCGTCACTGGTGGATAAGCTGTACGCTATCACCGACAAGGGCCCGGTTCGGGCCCTTTCATTGGTGCTGGCGGTGATTTTGGCGGGATGTATCTTTTGGGATCCTAGCCGTTTTGCCGCACGTACCAGCTCGTTGGAGATCTGGCAGGGCATCTTGCTGATCTGGGCGGTATGTGCAGGCATCGTTCACGGTGTCGGCTTCCGATCACAGAGCACGTTTTGGCGTGCATTTTTCGCGCCATTACCTGCAATTGTGATCCTGGCCGCAGGATTACTTTACGTTTCTTTATAATCTATTACGCATCCCCCATGTTATGGGCCGTTCAGGCCCATAATTATTTTCATTCCCATTCAGTAACCCATTCCCAACCCGATCCGTCTTGCGTATAGTAGCAATCGTTCAATTGCCTTGGTTTGGAAGTCTCGTGAGTAATAAGTTGTTTCGATGGCCGGTTCGTGTTTACTTTGAAGACACCGATGCCGGTGGTGTGGTCTACCATGCCCGTTACGTCGCTTTTTATGAAAGAGCGCGCACCGAGATGCTGCGTCAACATAACTTTCATCAACAGCAGCTGCTCAGTGAAGAACATGTCGCTTTCGCTGTCCGGCGTATGACGGTGGATTACCTGTCACCAGCTCGTCTTGATGACCTGCTGGAAGTGCAGAGCAAAATCACCTCAATACGCGGGGCTTCTCTTACGTTTGCTCAACGCATTGTTAATTCTGACGGTACTCTCTTGAGTCAGGCCGATGTATTGATTGCATGCATTGATCCACACCAAATGAAGCCGATAGCGCTTCCTAAGTCTATTGTCGCGGAGTTTAAGCAGTGACTGACATGAACATCCTAGATCTATTCTTGAAGGCGAGCCTGCTGGTCAAGTTTATCATGCTGATTTTGATATGCTTTTCAGTGGCCTCTTGGGCGATTATCATCCAGCGTACCCGCATCCTCAATGCGGCCACTCGCGACGCCGAAGCTTTCGAAGACAAATTCTGGTCTGGTATCGAGCTTTCCCGTCTGTATCAGGAAAGCCAGGCACGTCGCGATAGCCTGACTGGCTCAGAGCAGATTTTCCATTCCGGTTTCAAAGAGTTTGCCCGTTTACACCGTGCCAACAGCCATGCGCCAGAGTCGGTGATCGAAGGGGCAACGCGTGCGATGCGTATTTCGATGAATCGTGAGCTGGAAACGCTGGAAAACCATATTCCTTTCCTCGGCACCGTGGGTTCCATCAGTCCGTATATCGGCCTGTTTGGTACCGTGTGGGGGATCATGCACGCTTTTATCGCCTTGGGCGCGGTAAAACAAGCCACCTTGCAGATGGTAGCACCGGGTATCGCCGAAGCGTTGATCGCTACGGCCATCGGTCTGTTTGCCGCGATCCCTGCCGTTATGGCCTATAACCGCCTAAACCAGCGCGTTAACAAGCTTGAGCAGAATTACGACAACTTTATGGAAGAGTTCACCGCTATTCTGCATCGCCAGGCCTTCTCCAGCGACAGCAAATAAGAAGTAGGAGGGTAGCATGGCGAGAGTTCGTGGTCGTAACAAGCGTGAGCTGAAGTCGGAAATCAACATTGTTCCGCTGCTGGACGTCTTGTTGGTGCTGTTGCTGATCTTTATGGCAACCGCGCCAATCATCACCCAGAGCGTGGAAGTTGATTTGCCTGATGCCACCGATTCCAAGACGGTGTCCAGCGACGATAATCCACCGGTGATCCTGGAAGTTTCCGGCGTAGGTCAGTACACCCTGGTGGTGGATCACAACCGTATGGAGCTGTTGCCGCCTGAGCAGGTGGCGGCCGAAGCCAAGTCGCGTCTGGCAGCTAATCCGAAGACGGTGTTTTTGATCGGTGGGGCCAAGGAAGTCCCGTACGATGAGATTATCAAGGCATTGAATATTCTGCATCAGGCGGGCGTCGCTTCCGTAGGGTTGATGACCCAGCCAATCTAACCTTAAGGTCAGTGGCAACCCGGTTCCTGCCCTGTGGCGCAGGAACCCCGTTTAAGCAGCAGTTTTTGGGATTCTATTTTGGTAAAGGCAACTGAGCAAAATGATAAGCTGAACCGCTCCGTGATTGTATCGGTGGTTCTGCACATTCTATTGATTGCCCTGTTGATTTGGGGTTCGCTGTACGAAAATACTGAAAT
The DNA here is from genome assembly GCF_055790865.1 of Serratia sp. K1WW1. Lineage (NCBI taxonomy): Bacteria > Pseudomonadati > Pseudomonadota > Gammaproteobacteria > Enterobacterales > Yersiniaceae > Serratia > Serratia sp. K1WW1. The sequence continues at coordinate 4,245,373 of NZ_CM147697.1, read as the reverse complement.
GAGTAGTGCAGGCGGCGGCGGTGAGGGTTCCGTGGTCGGGGCCGTGATGGTCGATCCAGGGGCGGTGGTAGAGCAGTACAATCGCCAACAGCAACAGAGCAGCGATGCACAGCGTGCAGAAAAGCAGCGCCAGAAGAAGGCGGAGCAGCAGGCTGAAGAGCTGCAGCAGAAGCAGGCGGCGGAACAGCAGCGCCTGAAAGAACTGGAACAAGAGCGTTTGGCCGCGCAGGAAAAAGCCGCGCAGGACGCCAAGGCACAGGCCGAACAGCAGAAGAAAGCTGCCGAGCAGCAACAGCAGGCCGCTGAGCAGCAGAAAGCAGCAGAAGCCGCTGCGGCGAAGGCCAAAGAACAACAGAAGGCAGCCGAGCAAGCTGCGGCGAAAGCTAAAGCCGAGGCGGATAAAATAGCCAAGGCGCAGGCAGACGCACAGAAGAAAGCCGAAGCGGAAGCCAAGAAAGAAGCTGCCGCTGCCGCCGCTGCTAAGAAGCAGGCGGAAGAGGCGAAGAAAGAAGCCGCAGCTGCCGCAGAACAGAAGGCTGCTGAAGCCGCAGAGAAGAAAGCCGCTGCTGACGCCGAGAAAAAAGCTGCCGCAGAAGAAGCGAAAAAAGCCGCCGCTGCCGAGAAGGCTGCTGCCGCCAAGAAAGCCGCAGACGCCAAGAAGAAGGCCGCTGCTGAAGCCGCTAAACAGTCTGCTGATGTAGATGATTTATTCGGTAGCTTGGCCGATGGCAAAAATGCGCCAAAAGGTGGCGGTGCCAAGGCTAAAGGTGACGGTAAACCTGCAGGGCAGGGTAATGCCAAAACTGCGGGGGCAAGCGGTGCCGAGATTAATGGTTACCTGGGGCAGATTACCGCCGCAATACAGAGCAAGTTTTACGATGCCGACCTTTACAAAGGAAGGACCTGCGATTTACGGATTAAATTGGCACCGGATGGCTTGTTGATTGATGTTAAGGCCGAAGGTGGGGATCCTGCCTTGTGTCAGGCCGCATTGGCGGCAGCTAAGCAGGCTCGTATTCCAAAGCCACCTAGCCAGGCGGTGTATGAGGCGTTTAAGAATGCTCCTCTTACATTTAAGCCTCAATAATGATTGTCTTAAACCGAGTTAAACGCATGGATGTACCAAGGTAACCAACAGGGAATATGTAGTGTTGTTGGCGTTGGTTTGTTAAAATTCTGCTAAATTATCGCAGGCATACCGCCTGGATAAGGGAGATGAGATGAAGCAGGCATTTCGAGTAGCATTAGGTCTTTTAGTTCTGTGGGCATCCGTGCTGCATGCGGAAGTTCGCATTGAAATCACCCAAGGGGTCGACTCCGCTCGCCCGATTGGCGTGGTGCCATTTAAATGGGCGGGTCCAGGCACGCCTCCGGAAGACGTTGGCCAGATCGTTGGTGCAGATCTCCGTAACAGTGGCAAATTCAACCCGATTGATGTGGCACGTATGCCACAGCAGCCAACCACCGCGTCTGAAGTGACGCCGGCGGCCTGGACTGCGCTGGGCATTGACGCCGTAGTGGTTGGCCAGGTTCAGCCTGGTGCCGACGGCAGCTACCTGGTTTCCTACCAACTGGTCGATACTTCAGGTTCGCCTGGCACCGTATTGGCACAAAACCAGTTTAAAGTGACCAAACAGTGGCTGCGTTATGCGGCTCATACCGCCAGCGATGGCGTATTTGAGAAGCTGACCGGTATCAAGGGCGCATTCCGTACCCGTATCGCTTACGTGGTGCAGACCAACGGCGGGAAATTCCCGTACGAGCTGCGCGTATCGGATTACGACGGCTATAACCAGGTTCCAGTGCATCGTTCACCAGAGCCACTGATGTCACCGGCCTGGTCGCCGGACGGCAGCAAACTGGCCTACGTGACCTTTGAGAGCGGCAAATCTGCGCTGGTGATCCAGAACCTGTCTGATGGTGCTATCCGTCAGGTAGCTTCATTCCCACGTCACAACGGTGCACCTTCCTTCTCTCCAGACGGTACTCGTTTGGCTTTCGCCTTGTCTAAAAGCGGTAGCATGAACCTGTATGTGATGAATTTGGCTTCTGGCCAGATCTCTCAGATTACCGATGGTCGCAACAATAATACCGAACCTTCCTGGTTCCCGGACAGCCAGTCTCTAGCCTTTACCTCTGACCAGGGGGGGCGTCCTCAAATTTATAAAATCAGTGCCAATGGTGGTGCATCACAACGTCTGACCTGGGAAGGTGCCCAGAATCAGAACGCCACTGTGAGTTCTGATGGTAAATTCTTGGTGATGGTAAGCTCCAATAATGGGGCTCAGCATATCGCCAAACAAGATCTCGGATCGGGAGCCGTTCAAGTATTAACGGACACGTTCCTGGATGAATCGCCTAGTATCGCACCAAACGGCACCATGGTGATCTATAGCTCCACGCAAGGTATGGGCTCCGTGCTGCAGTTGGTATCGACTGATGGGCGCTTCAAAGCGCGTCTTCCGGCAACTGATGGACAGGTAAAATCCCCTGCCTGGTCGCCGTATCTGTGATGCATGTTTAAAATATGTATGGCAAAAACTATAAAAGGATCAAAGAAATGCAACTGAACAAAGTGCTGAAAGGGCTTCTGCTGGCACTGCCAGTTCTGGCTGTAGCAGCTTGTAGTTCTAACAAAAGCGCTAATAACGACCAATCCGGTATGGGCGCTGGCACTGGTACAGAAAACGGCAGCAGCAACCTGTCTTCTGAAGAACAAGCACGTCTGCAGATGCAAGAACTGCAACGTAACAACATTGTTTACTTCGGCCTGGACAAATATGATGTCAGCTCTGAGTTCGCTCAGATGCTGGATGCGCATGCTGCTTTCCTGCGTAACAACCCATCCTACAAAGTGACTGTTGAAGGTCATACGGATGAGCGTGGCACGCCAGAATACAACATCGCTCTGGGTGAGCGTCGTGCTAACGCAGTTAAAATGTACCTGCAAGGCAAAGGCGTTTCTGCTGACCAAATCTCTATCGTTTCTTACGGTAAAGAAAAACCAGCAGTACTGGGCCACGACGAAGCAGCCTATGCTAAAAACCGTCGTGCCGTTCTGGTTTACTAAGAGAATCGCATGAACAGTAACTTCAGACGTCACCTGTTGAGTCTGGCGTTACTGGTTGGCGTAGCGGTCCCATGGGCCGCTACTGCCCAAGCGCCAATCAGTAATGTCGGGTCCGGCTCGGTCGAAGACCGTGTCACATCACTTGAGCGTATCAGTAATGCTCAGGGCCAGCTTTTGAACCAACTCCAGCAACAACTCTCTGACAACCAACGCGATATCGATACGCTCCGTGGGCAGATCCAGGAAAGTCAGTATCAGTTGAATCAGGTGGTTGAACGCCAGAAACAGATCTATCAACAGATGGATAGCCTTAGCCAGGGTGGCGCACAGAATTCCGCTGGTGCAGCAGCAGGGGCCGCAGGTGGTACAGCCGCCGCGGCGTCCTCTGACGGCGCTGGCAGCGCTCCTGCGGGTGCGACAGCCGCTGCGGCTAGTACGGGCGATGAAAACAGCGACTACAACGCCGCTGTTTCACTGGCGCTGGAAAAAAAGCAGTATGACCAGGCGATCTCCGCTTTTCAGGCTTTCATAAAGCAGTATCCGAAATCCACTTATCAGCCTAATGCCAACTATTGGCTGGGCCAGTTGTACTACAACAAGGGTAAGAAGGAAGACGCGGCATACTATTATGCAGTGGTGGTTAAGAGTTACCCAAAATCACCCAAGGCGCCGGACGCAATGTATAAAGTTGGGGTGATCATGCAGGAAAAAGGGCAGGCTGATAAAGCCAAAGCCGTTTACCAGCAGGTGATCAAATCATACCCGAACAGCGATGCGGCCAAGCAGGCCAAGAAACGCGAAGCGAGTTTGTAAGTAAAAACTGAGCCCGGAAGTTAGTCGATTTGACTGAATTCTGGGCTCATTCGCGTGAAGAACAAGCAGTTGAACCTATTGCGCCAAAATTTAGGTTGCGCTGCTGAGATAAATTAGTAATATATGCCGCCGTTGCCAAGACAACTTGCAAGATGTTAAAGCAGCTAGGAAATTAGTAGTAAACCACATCAGTGGGTCGTTAGCTCAGTTGGTAGAGCAGTTGACTTTTAATCAATTGGTCGCAGGTTCGAATCCTGCACGACCCACCAATTCTTAATGAGTTGGTAAAGCTGGAATCGTGAAGGATGAGAACCGTCAAAGGTTCGAGCCGACCGTAGGGAGACCACGGCATGGCCGCTAATCCTGCACGACCCACCAATTCATAGTGAATTGGTAAAGAGTGGAGTAGTACCACGACAGTGGGTGATTAGCTCAGTTGGTAGAGCATCTCCTTTACACGGAGGGGGTCGGCGGTTCGAGCCCGTCATCACCCACCACTACAGTGGGTCGTTAGCTCAGTTGGTAGAGCAGTTGACTTTTAATCAATTGGTCGCAGGTTCGAATCCTGCACGACCCACCATTTTTAAGATTTAATTGTGAGTCAAATCGTGAGGATGAGAACCGTTAGAGGTTCGAGCCGAGCGAAGCGAGACAACGGCAAAAGCCGATAATCCTGCCAGGCCCACCATTATGTGCAGTCGAGTCCTTCCTCGTTGCTTTTGTATTAAGAAGTAAACCACGTCAGTGGGTCGTTAGCTCAGTTGGTAGAGCAGTTGACTTTTAATCAATTGGTCGCAGGTTCGAATCCTGCACGACCCACCATCTTAAGATTTAGCAGTAAACCACATCAGTGGGTCGTTAGCTCAGTTGGTAGAGCAGTTGACTTTTAATCAATTGGTCGCAGGTTCGAATCCTGCACGACCCACCATCTTAAAAATTCCAAAGCACTAAACTCCAAACTCCAGCACGTCATATCGCACCAGTCGTGCGGGTGAGATCCTGCGCTCAGGTTCGAGTCTCGCTTGCGAGACAACGGCGGCAGCCGGTCATCCTGCTAGACCCACCATCTTAAAAATTCCAAAGCACTAAACTCCAAACTCCAGCACGTCATATCGCACCAGTCGTGCGGGTGAGATCCTGCGCTCAGGTTCGAGTCTCGCTTGCGAGACAACGGCGGCAGCCGGTCATCCTGCCAGACCCACCATCTTAAAAATTCCAAAGCACTAAACTCCAAACTCCAGCGCACCATATCGCACCAATCGTGCGGGTGAGAGCCTGCGTTCAGGTTCGAGTCTCGCTTGCGAGGCAACGGCGGCAGCCGGTCATCCTGCCAGATCTACTCTCCCACAAATCACTGCTCCTAGCCGTTATTTTTTGAACTCAAAGCTTCTCATTTCAACCAAAATTTCAGCCCATTAAACAAATCTGCCCATGACAAGAAATGTTCAGCGACTTTTAGTCAAAAATTAGGTATTTTGTTTAGTATATAAAACGAGGTGGTTGAGCAAGCGGCAAGATATAGCCTAAAAAGCAGACCCACAGCCTAGCATAGAGATAACAGCGATGAGTGAAATGTTTGATGTCAATGCGGCGATATATCCATTCCCGCCGAAACCGGTGCCGTTAGACGTCGCAGAGAAGGCTTTTTATCGGCAGAAGATCAAAACCTTGCTCAAGCAGCGTGATGCGGTCTTGGTGGCTCATTACTACACCGATCCGGAGATCCAGGCGCTGGCCGAAGAGACCGGCGGTTGCGTAGCCGATTCACTGGAGATGGCACGTTTCGGCAGCCAACATCCCGCGTCTACTTTGCTGGTTGCTGGCGTGCGTTTTATGGGGGAGACGGCCAAAATCCTCAGCCCGGAAAAACAGGTGCTGATGCCAACGCTGCATGCCGAGTGCTCGCTGGACCTCGGTTGTCCCGAGGCGGAGTTCGCCGCGTTCTGCGATAGCCATCCAGATCGGACCGTGGTGGTTTACGCCAATACCTCAGCAGCCGTCAAAGCGCGTGCCGATTGGGTGGTCACTTCCAGCATTGCCGTTGAGCTGATTGAACATCTCGATAGCCTGGGGGAGAAAATCATCTGGGCGCCGGATCGCCATCTGGGCAACTATGTGCAGAAGCAGACCGGGGCGGACGTGCTGTGCTGGCAGGGGGCCTGTATCGTCCATGACGAGTTTAAAACCCAGGCGCTGATACGTATGAAAGCCTTATACCCGGAGGCTGCGATACTGGTGCATCCAGAGTCACCGCAGGCGATCGTCGATCTGGCTGATGCCGTCGGTTCGACCAGCCAACTGATCCAGGCGGCGGTAACCTTGCCCAACCGGCAACTGATCGTGGCCACCGATCGCGGTATCTTCTACAAGATGCAGCAAGCTTGTCCGGATAAAGAATTGTTTGAAGCTCCTACTGCCGGTGAGGGGGCAACCTGTCGCAGCTGTGCCCACTGCCCGTGGATGGCGATGAACGGCCTGAAGGCTATTGCCGAAGGGCTGGAACAAGGGGGCTCACAGCATGAGATTTTTGTTGATGGCGCACTGCGTGATCAGGCGCTGATCCCGCTCAACCGCATGCTGGACTTTGCAGCGCAGTTGAAAATGCAGGTTAAAGGCAACGCCTGAATCCAGGCTTACGTTTTTTAAGGAATAGACATGAGCTTTTTCAGCACCGGCAACATTCTGGTCCACATTCCGATTGGTGCAGGGGGTTATGACCTGTCGTGGATTGAGGCCATCGGCACGCTGTTTGGTTTACTCTGTATCTGGTATGCCAGCAAAGAGAAAATCATCAACTATCTGTTTGGCCTGATCAACGTCACGCTGTTTGCGGTGATCTTCTTTCAGATCCAACTGTACGCCAGCCTGTTGCTGCAACTGTTTTTCTTCGTGGCCAATATTTACGGCTGGTACGCCTGGAGCCGTCAGACGCAGGATAATCAGGCCGAATTGCAGATCCGTTGGTTGCCGCTGCCTAAAGCATTGGCATGGGGGGCGGTGTGCGTGGTTGGTATTGCGTTGATGACGTTTAATATCGACCGGGTATTTGCCTATCTGACGCAAATTGCGGTGGCGGTGATGCAGGGGCTGGGTCTTTACGTACAGATGCCAGAACTGCAACCGGACGCTTTCCCGTTCTGGGATTCGGCCATGATGGTGTTGTCCATCGTCGCCATGATCCTGATGACGCGCAAGTACGTCGAAAACTGGCTGCTGTGGGTAGTGATTGATGTGATCAGCGTGGCGATCTTTGCTTACCAGGGCGTATACGCCATGGCGCTGGAATACGTCATTTTGACGCTGATTGCTCTCAATGGCTCCTGGCTATGGATACGCAGCGCCGCGAAGAATCACTCCCAGCCGTTTTCTTCAGCACCTTAATACGTCAGGGGCGTAACCAGCGCCCCTGGATGTTAATGATGATGCCCCAGATGACTGGAGTGTGAGTGGTCACTCGCAATGCCGCAGTCAGGGGTATCACAATGCTGGTACTCCATCTGGATCGTCGCATGGCCAATCTGGTAATGCTCCAGCAAATAGGCCTGGATGCGGCGTAACAGCCCGTCATGATCGTGTGGTGGGATCACTTGGGCGTGGAGCGTCATCAGCTTTTGCTCACCAATCTGCCAGACATGCACGTGATGGATGTTACGGACTTCCGGAATATTCAGGCACAGATCCTTTTGCAGCTTATTGATATCTACCTCCTGCGGTGTTCCCTCCAGCAGTTCATGGAAACTCTCCTTCAGCAGGCGCCAGGCGCTGCGCAATACCAGGCAGGAAACCAGGACCGAGAGTATCGGATCGATGGGGGTCCAACCGGTTGTCAGAATGATGATGGCTGCTGCGATCGCCCCGACTGAGCCGAGCAGGTCACCAAGAACATGTAGGGCAGCGGCACGCACGTTGATATTTTTCTCTTCATTGCCGCGGTGAAGCAGCCAGAAGGCGAACAGGTTAGCCAGCAGACCTGCTACGGCGATCACCAGCATTGGGGTACCCATTACTGGCTGTGGTTCGAAGAAACGCCGTATGGCCTCCCACAGGATGAATACGACGATCAGCAGTAATGCGGCAGCATTGATAAACGCGGCCAACGTGGTCAGGCGCAGATAGCCAAAAGTATGGCGGGCGTTGGGTTTTCGCTGTGAGAAGTGCACCGCCATCAGCGCGACGAGCAGGGCTGCGGAATCCGTCAGCATATGCCCGGCGTCTGCCAGCAGCGCCAGTGAACCAGAAAGCAATCCGCCCACGGCCTCGACAACCATGAAGAGGGTGGTGACTAAAAATGCGGCTAGTAGGCGCTTACTGTTGCCGTCTTTAGGCTGATGGACATGGGAAGCTCCGGTCATTACTTATCCTTATTGCAAAGTTTGTCGGGTGCCAAAGTCCAATCTTGGCCGTTACTTAGCTCATTATAGGCTGCCCTGATTGAGAGCTGAATATTTGCCGATGGTGATTATGGGATCTAAAGGTGATTTACAGCGCCAGCCTCACAAGCTAGATTGGTGAAATCTACTCTACGCGCTGTGCGATACACCCGATACCGAATGGAAAAGTGATGAATTACCAAAACGACGACTTACGCATTAAAGAAATCAAGGAACTCCTGCCGCCGGTGGCCCTGTTGGAAAAGTTTCCGGCTTCGGCTCAGGCAGCAGAGACGGTGTCACTGGCTCGCCAATCGATCCACAACATCCTGCGTGGCAATGACGATCGCCTGTTGGTGGTGATTGGGCCTTGTTCCATTCACGATACCAAAGCGGCTAAAGAGTATGCCGCGCGCCTGATGACACTGCGCCAGGAGCTCAGTGGTGAGCTGGAAGTAGTGATGCGCGTCTATTTCGAAAAGCCACGTACCACCGTTGGCTGGAAAGGGCTGATCAACGATCCGCAAATGGATAACAGCTTCCAGATTAACGAAGGCCTGCGCCTGGCGCGTAAGCTGCTGTTGGATATCAATGACGGCGGTTTGCCTGCTGCGGGCGAGTTCCTGGATATGATCACTCCGCAATACCTGGCAGATTTGATGAGCTGGGGAGCGATCGGCGCACGCACCACGGAATCCCAGGTGCATCGTGAACTGGCCTCTGGCCTGTCTTGCCCGGTGGGCTTCAAAAACGGCACCGACGGCACCATCAAGGTGGCGATCGATGCTATCAATGCCGCTGGCGCACCGCACTGTTTCCTGTCCGTCACCAAATGGGGTCATTCCGCGATTGTTAACACTAGCGGCAATGGCGACTGCCACATTATTCTGCGTGGCGGCAAAGAGCCAAACTACAGTGCTGCCCATGTGAAAGAAGTGAAAGAGGGGCTGGCCAAAGCGGGCTTACCTGCACAGGTGATGATCGACTTCAGCCACGCCAACAGCAGCAAGCAGTTTAAAAAACAGCTGGAGGTGAACGCGGACGTTTGCCAGCAGCTGCGTGGTGGTGAAAAAGCCATTATCGGGGTGATGATCGAAAGCCACCTGGTGGAAGGAAATCAAAACCTGGAAAGCGGCGAACCGCTGGTTTACGGCAAAAGCGTGACCGATGCCTGTATTGGCTGGGAAGATACCGAAACCGTACTGCGCGATCTGGCCGCAGCGGTGAAGGCGCGCCGTAGCCGATAAGCTACCCGTGTTTGTGGCCCTGCAGCATTGCTGCGGGGCCCAACCTTTAGGGTGATTTTAAGAATTGACTCCTGCAACAATAACACCAGAACAAAATCTGACATTATACTAATTTCGTAGAGCTTTCTTCGTTCTGTTGGGCCTTTTCTAATGATAATAAGTTGGTGTTACCGGCCATTATTTTTATTTCCAGGAAAGCTCTTATTTAGCCCCAGCAGTTTCCATCTCGTGTAACTGTTACTAGTTAAACACAATTTGCTCTTGCTGCGCGGTATGATTATGATGACGTGCTTTTTACAACCAAAATACCCAATCTAAAAATAAGGGCATGATGGTGAATGACTTTAATTTCAGGATGAATAGCGGATGGAAAACAATAGTTCTCGGCATCAAATTTATTTTCGTGGTACGGGTGGGGAGTATTTCGCAATCTGGTTGGTTAACATATTACTGACGGCTATTACGTTGGGAATATACTCAGCCTGGGCAACGGTGCGTCGTCGCCGTTATTTTTATGGCAATACCGAATTGAATGGCGATCGCTTTGATTACCATGCGCAGCCAATGCAAATTCTCAAGGGCCGCCTGCTGGTGATTGGCGCCGTGATCCTGTTCTATATTCTTTTATTTATCAACCCATTGCTTGGCATGATTGCCATGCTGGCACTCCTTGCGTTGATCCCTTGGATTATTATCCGTAGCTGGCGTTATAACGCTATTATGTCTAGCTATCGTGGTGTTCGCTTCAATTACTTATGCCAGACCGGGCGCGCCTACTGGGTATTGCTGTTCTGCCCGATACTGCTAGTGATTGGTCTGTATGCGGTTATGATCGTATTAGGTTTGATTGGCAGCAGTCTGGGCAGCCCGACTGCGATCCTTGTGCTGGCCGCTATTACGGTCATCCTGTTTGTACCGATGCTGGCCGCTATCAATGGTATCCTGGCTACCCTGCAACACGATCTGTATGTGAACAACCTGCGTTTTGGCACTTCACCCTTTGTGGCCGAATTCAAGAAAGCAGAGTTCATTAAGATTGCATTGTTCAGCCTGCTGATCTTCTTGCCATTCCTGGTCATCGCCTTGGTCTTGGTTGGTTCGTTCTTTGTCAGCTTATTCCAAATGGCGCTGTTTGGCGGTATGTCCGATGCAATGCTGCAAGCCCAGATGGCAAATAATATTGGTAGCCTGTTCATGATGATGTTGGTGCTGCTGCTAGGTGTGATGGTTTCCAGCAGTTATATGGTTGTCGCTCAGCGTAACTACGTGTTTAACCAAACCACCTTGCAAGGTGAGGTTAAACTGCGTTCTTCCATGCAGACTCTGCCGTATATGGGACTGTTGATCACCAACAGCCTGATCACCGTGTTCTCATTGGGCCTTGCAGCTCCGGTGGCACACGTACGCCATGCTCGCTATATTGCTGAGTCCACTCAGGTTGAAGGCGATCTGTCGCTGTTGTCGGTACAGGCTCATCACGATACGGCCAATACCGCTATCGCTGAAGAAGCCGTACAGGCGCTCGATCTGGGCACCAGTTTTTGAGTAAAGACTGATGATCCTTGAAGGACACTATCAGTGCCCTGGCCGGGCCGCCCAACAGGCGGCCCGGCTGCTGTTAAACGATATGGGCGATGGGGTAACGCTGCAATATGATGGCGAGCATCGCTATTTTTCGTTAGCGCAAATTACCGTTTCCGAGTCATTAGGACGCATTCCTCTAACGCTGACTTTCCCAGACGGTGGCCGGTTCGTACCCTCCGATGATGCGTCATTCCGCCAGTGGTTTTATCAACGCCGTTCACCGGGGTTGGTGCACCGCTTAGAGCGTTATAAGCGTGGCGTGTTGCTGACGTTGTTGCTAACCGTTCTGTTGACCCTGGCCTATGTTTTCCTGGTTCTCCCTTGGGCGAGCAGTGAAATCGCCATGCGCATTCCTACCGCGGCCGAACAGAAGCTGGGTAAACATACGCTCGATTTCCTGCAAACCAGTGGCTTCAAGCAGTCGCAATTGCCCGCCGAGAAACAGCAGGCGATACAGAAGCTATTCTTGCAGGTGATGCCGGAGCAGATGCGGCACGAGCGCACTCCGCTCAAGTTGAAATTGCTGGCGGTGCCAGAGGTTGCCAATGCGTTCATGTTACCTGACGGGACATTGGTGATCACCGACGATTTGGCCAAGTTGGCGACCAATGACGACGGCCTGGCTGCGGTGATGCTCCATGAAATGGGACATCATGCGTATCGTCATCTCATGCGCATGGTGGTGCGTTCATCCCTGGTGGCACTGACGTTTATGTGGATGACCGGCGATGTCAGCGGCATCGGCGATACCTTGCTGCAATCGGCCTCATTTATGCATGAAATGCAGTTCTCCCGCAGCGTGGAGCGTGAGGCAGACGACTGGGCAATCGCGGAAATGCAGCGCCAGGGGCGTTCGTTATTGGCGATGGAAGATCTTTACCGCGCATTGCAACAGGCGGCAAGCACGTCAACCGTGGCACTAGAGGTGCCGGAGTGGTTAAGCACCCATCCAGAGATGCAGGCGCGTTTGCAGGCTATCGAAGCAGCCAGGATCAAAGAGCAGCAATAAAAAAAGCCCCCGGCTCAACACCGGGGGCTTGTTGTTTTTCAGAGGCGAAAACTTACTTCGCTTTACCCTGGTTGGCGACGGCTGCAGCTTTGGCTGCGATCTCATCGGCATTACCCAGGTAGTAACGCTTGATTGGCTTGAAGTTCTCATCGAACTCATACACCAACGGCACGCCGGTTGGGATATTCAGCTCGAGGATCTCGTCTTCGCTCAGGTTATCCAGATATTTCACCAACGCACGCAGGGAGTTACCGTGAGCCGCGACGATCACGCGCTCACCACTCTTGATACGTGGCAGGATCTCTTCGTCCCAGTAAGGGATAACGCGATCGATGGTCAACGCCAGGCTTTCGGTCAGCGGCAACTCTTTTTCGCTCAGCGCTGAGTAACGCGGATCGTGGCCCGGGTAGCGCTCATCTTCTTTGGTCAGCTCTGGTGGTGTGACCGCGAAGCCGCGGCGCCATTGTTTGACCTGCTCGTCACCGTATTTTTCTGCGGTTTCAGCCTTGTTCAGACCCTGCAGCGCGCCGTAATGGCGTTCGTTCAGCTTCCAGGACTTTTCGGTAGGCAACCAGGCCTGGTCCAACTCATCCAGAATGTTCCACAGAGTGTGGATAGCACGCTTCAGTACGGAGGTGTAAGCGAAATCGAAAGAGAAACCTTCGTCTTTCAACAGCTTGCCCGCTGCTTTTGCTTCGGTACGGCCTTTGTCGGACAGATCGACATCATACCAACCGGTGAAGCGGTTTTCGTTGTTCCACTGGCTTTCGCCGTGGCGCACCAGAACCAGCTTAGTTACAGCCATAGCTTAACTCCTTAATAATCTGAAGGTTTAATGATAACGAATATCATTATATTCTGCTGCTACTGACTCGGCAATCGATATACCCGTGAATATATCCACTAAAAGTCGAGGGTTTCGTACGACGTGCGACATTGTCTAACCCTTACTGCCACTGGGCATAGTGTTAACCATAGCCAATTTTTGGCCGCAAGGTAAGAGGGGCGCAAAGGAAAAAGCTGAATCGTTCAGGCTGGTCGAAGGGCGCGAATGAGAGCTATTCACTCGCGCCACAGCGTTAATGTATCAGGCGGTTTTTTTCAGGCAGCTACTCATAAAGGTTTTGCGCTCGTCACCTTTCAGGCTCTTTTTAGCGGCGTCGGCATTACAGTCTTTCATCTTCTGCTGCTGCGGCGTCAGGGCCTTCTCGGTATGGTGGCCTTCGGCCTTCAGGCAGGTGCTCATGAAGGTGGTGCGGTCAGAACCTTTCAGCGATTGGGTGGTAGCCTGTTGATTACAATCGGTCATGCGTTTTTGCTGGGCAGCCTGCGCCGGAGAAGGCGTTTTTGCTGCGGTATCGGCAGCCATCAGGTTGGTGCTCAGCAGTAAACCTGCCAGTAATGGAAGTGCAGTAATCAGACGCATTAGGTGTTCCTTCAGCTATTGAACGGCCAGCAGGCCGAAAATTGTGATATCACTCACGGGCTTGTGCATACCACGGTAGCCTGATTCTAGTGCGGGGTTGGCAATAAGGAAAGGTAACGGCCTGGGGGTGCAATGTAAGCAATTATAACAATCACGCCCCTTACCGCATGACAAGGGGCATGGCGGCTCAGCTAGGAATAAGCTGATAGTGCGTTGCGCTCTGATAACGCTGGCCAGGCTGTAGCCAACAGTCCGGCTGTGGCCATTCTGGGTGGTTCGGACTGTCCGGCAGGAACTCGCTTTCCAGCGCCACGCCGGCGTAATTTTGGTAGCTACCGCCGTCGCGCGCCGGTGTACCACCCAAATAATTACCGCTGTAAAGCTGGAGTGCTGGCGCGGTGGTGAACACCGTCATCGCGACCTTGCCATCGGCAGACCACAGGTGAGCTGCCGGGCTTGCCAACCCGTGGCAGGTGTCGTGCAACAGGTAAGCATGGTCGTAACCCTTAACCCGTTGCTGATCGCGGTCGCGTAATAAATCTTGCTGCAGGGTTTTCGGCTGGCGGAAATCCATCCCGGTGCCTGCCACCGCCGTCAGATCGGCACTGGGGATGCCATCGCCGTCCACGGGCAGATAACGGTCGGCGAACAGCTGCAAGCGCTGTTGTCGGGCGTCGTGGCCTGCGCCATCCAGATTGAAATAAGCATGGTTGGTCAGATTGACCGGGCAGGCGCGATCGGTCTGTGCCTGATATTCAATCTCCAGCCGGTGATCGGCGGTGAGTCGATAAGTCAGCGTCACGTCGAGGTTGCCAGGGAAGCCCTGGTCACCGTCTGGCGAATGGAGCTGATAAACCACCTGCTGTTCATCCTGCTCCACAATCTGCCAGCGGCGAGCGTGGAAGCCGTTTGGCCCGCCGTGCAGTTGATGCTCCCCTTGGTTAGCGATCAGCGGGTGTGGCTTGCCATCGATGTTCAGGCTGGCATGTGCAATACGGTTGGCATAGCGCCCGACCGTGGCCCCCAGATAAGCTCCTTGATGCAGGTAGTCCTGCGGGGTTTGGCACCCCAGCAGCAGCTCACGTTGTTCCCCTGATTTCAACGGTAGCAGGGCGGAAAGCCAGGTTGCGCCCCAATCCATCAACGTGACCGTCATTCCCGCGGCATTTTTCAGGGTGGTGAGAATAAAGGGCTGGCCGTCTGGGGCAACGGCGGAGTTATCACTCAGCATAGACCGGATCCTTGTGAAGCTTTGCAGACGTAGAAGGTTTCTTGCAGGCCGTTGGTCCGCAGTGGATATTCGCGGGCTACCGCCGTACGTACCGACTCTACCAGATCCTGCGGCATCAGGGCCACGATGCAACCCCCAAAGCCCCCTCCGGTCATGCGCACACCGCCACGATCGCCAATGACCTCTTTAACAATCTCGACCAGCGTATCGATAGGGGGCACGGTAATTGCAAAATCATCACGCATCGACGCGTGTGATTCAGCCATCAGTTTGCCCATCAGCTTCAGGTTGCCAGCGGCCAAGGCATCGGCAGCGGCCAGGGTGCGATCGTTTTCGGTGATCACATGGCGCGCCCGTTTGGCCACGATCGGATCCAGTTCATGCAGGATCGGGAAGAACAGATCCGGGCTGACGTCGCGCAGCGCCTTGACGCCGAAGAAGCGAGCCGCCGCTTCGCACTGTTGCCGGCGGGTGTTGTATTCGCTGTCGACCAGGCCGCGTTTGACGTTGGAGTTGATGATCACCACGGCGACATCGGCTGGCATGGGCACCGCCCGAGTTTCCAAAGAGCGGCAGTCGATCAGCAGGGCGTGATCTTTCTTGCCCAACGCAGAAATCAGCTGATCCATAATGCCGCAGTTGCAGCCGACAAACTGGTTTTCCGCTTCCTGTCCATTCAGCGCCAGCGCTACGCCGTCCAACGGCAATTGATAGAGCGCCTGCAACACCTGCCCGACGGCCACTTCCAGTGAGGCGGAAGAGCTGAGCCCGGCACCCTGCGGGACGTTGCCGCTGATCACCAGATCGGCACCGCCAAAATTGGCATCGCGGGTCTGCAGGTGTTTCACCACGCCGCGCACATAGTCGGCCCAGCGCAGATTGGCGTGGCTGACGATCGGCTCATCCAGCGAAAATTGATCCTGCTGGTTCTCGTAATCGGCGGCCAATACGCGGATCTGGCGATCGTTACGTGGAGCCCCGCTGATCACGGTTTGATAATCAATTGCGCAGGGCAGGACGAAGCCGTCGTTGTAATCGGTGTGCTCACCGATCAGATTGACTCGGCCCGGAGCCTGGATCGTCAGGGTGGGTGCGTAGCCAAAGTGTTCGGTAAACAGGGCTTGGGTAAGTTGCTTCAGACTCATTATTTCACTCCGGCTTCGCGGTAATGGATATCACTGACCGCACGCAGGCGTTCAGCGGCTTGTTCTGCGGTCAGGTCACGTTGGGTTTCCGCCAGCATTTCATAGCCCACCATAAATTTGCGCACCGTGGCGCTGCGAAGTAACGGCGGGTAGAAGTGGGCATGCAGTTGCCAGTGGCGGTTATCGGCCTGGTTGAAGGGCGCGCCGTGCCAGCCCATGGAATAAGGGAAAGAGCATTGGAACAGGTTGTCATAGCGGCTGGTGAGTTTCTTCAACGCAATGGCCAGATCGCGGCTTTGTGCTGCACTAAGGTCGGTCAGGCGCTGTATCGGCGCTTTTGGCAGCAACAGCGTTTCAAACGGCCAGGCTGCCCAGTAAGGGACAACCGCCAACCAGTGCTCGGTTTCCACCACCGTACGGCTGCCGTCGGCCTGCTCGCGCTGAGCATAGTCCACCAGCATGGCGGATTGATGCTGGCTGAAATACTCCTGTTGCAGGCGATCTTCTCGTTCGGCTTCATTCGGCAGGAAGCTGTTGGCCCATACCTGACCGTGCGGGTGAGGATTGGAACAGCCCATCGCGGCCCCTTTATTTTCAAACACCTGTACCCAGGGGTAGCTGCGCCCCAGATCGGCGGTCTGTTCCTGCCAGGTGGCGATCACCTGTTCCAGCGCGGGTAGCGTCAGCTGCGGTAGCGTTTTACTGTGATCGGGGGAGAAGCAGATCACCCGGCTGGTGCCACGGGCGCTTTGGCAACGCATCAGCGGATCGTCACTTTCCGGCGCCTGCGGGGTATCTTGCATCAGGGCGGCAAAATCATTGGTGAACACGTAGGTGCCCGGATAGTCAGGGTTTTTATCACCGGTCACGCGCGTATTGCCGGGGCAAAGGAAGCAGTCGGGATCGTGGGCTGGCAATGTTTCCTGAGCGGGGGATTCCTGCTGGCCCTGCCACGGGCGTTTGGCCCGGTGCGGAGATACCAGCACCCATTGCCCGGTAAGGGGATTAAAACGGCGATGTGGATGATCGATAGGATTGAAATCAGGCATTGCGCTTCCTTTATCTCGCGACCGGGCTAATTGTAATCGCTTTCACCTGCTGCGTGACAGACTATAGCCGAGTGCATTTTGGAAAATAATGGCTAGAAGATAGCACGGCCGCGGTGATAAAAAGGTGATCTAGCGCGAAAAATGGAATCGCTTACATCGATTGAGGCTTTAATCCGGTTGAGGTAGGCAAGGCGGCAGGGGAGGTTAAGTGGTAGCGATTACACAAGGCAGGCCGGCAGAGAAATCTGCCGGTCTGGGGGAGGACTAATATTGGTATGCCGGGTAGGTAAAGAACAGCAAATGGACCAGATTTAGCCCAAAGTGGAAGAGAATGGGCACCCACAGGCGGCCGCTCCACATCCAGGCCAGGCCATAAATCACCCCCGCCAGCGTGGCAAATGCCACCATCAACATGCCACCGGCAAAGTGAGCGGCTCCAAACAGCAGGGCGGTGATAATCAGTGCCGGATAGGCACCCAGCCACTGGCGCAGACGCTGCTGCAAATAGCCACGGAACAGTGCTTCTTCGGCCATCGAAACAAAAAACAGGTTGGCCATAATGAAAGCCAGGATCCAAGAGGGCAGGTGCAGTTCAACTTTCAGCCCACCGAGCGCCACTGCCAGCAGCAGCACCGCAGGTATGCAGAGCACCAGGATCAGCCAGGCGCTGACGCCTACTTGTTTGTCGGGCTTACCCGCGTTAAACAGTGTTGGCAGGCAGGCTACCAGCAGAAAGGGGACCAGTGCCTTATCGAAATTGTAATACATGGAATACAGCGAGCTCATCGGGCCCACTTTGACCTGATCGACCATCAATTGGTTATTGAAGCCCGGTATCAGGTGATAAAACAGAGCGATTGAGCAGGCGACTAAAAATACTTCCAGCGCTAGTGCGATGCTGCGCTGCTGACGATAGTGTTGATGAAGACAGATGGCAATGGCGATAACCGCCAGATAGCCCAGCCCCACGGGCGTCAGGACATGATGGTAAACCCCCATTGCAGCAGCCGCCGCCAATACTACTGAGGCAATCAGCCGGTTAAATGGCAAAAAAAACAACGAAGCCGAAAGTACGCCCCACATAATAGCTATCCCTTTAAATAGATACACGGCGCTCAATGCCGGAAATCCGGCGTGTTAATGTCTGGTTAAATATAAATGAGCACTAAATGGGATAGTAGCACAACAGGATGAATATTAAGGTCGGGACAGTAGTTAATCGTGCCATCCCCGTCGTCTTTCAAGCTGCAGCGTTGTTACCTGCACTTACCCACCCCAGTCACTTACTAAAAGTAAGCTCCTGGGGATGAGTAAGCTTGTTGCCTAGCTGCAGCTTGAAATCCATAGGGTATGAGTGAGTGTTTTAACCCTTCATCCATGCCTGCGAACGCATAACCTCCCCAAGGTTCTGCAAGGTCTCCAGGCTCTGCTGGTGGATCTCTTCCGTTGGGGCGGCGCACAGATCTTGTAGCACCGTTACCTGTAAGCCTGCATCGTGCGCCTGTCGGGCGGTGCTCTCAATGGCTAACGGGGTGCTGATACCGCCCAATAACAGGTGGTGGCAGCGATGCTGCTGTAACCAGGATAACAAATTGTTACCGGCAAACGCGCTGAGCCCTTTCTTTTCCAGGCACAGATCCTCGGTTTTTACTTCCAGACCGGCCAGCCAATGGCATCCCCCGTTACTTAAACGCAGCGCGCCGATATGTTTGAGCTGATTGAACAGCGGCGAGTGTCGGGGAATATCGTGGTAATTGTCGGCAAAACCGGTGCGCAACCAAATCACCGGGATTTTACGCACCCGCGCGTAGGCCGCAGCAGCATTGACGTGCGCGATCACATCACGCGTTACGATCTGTTTGTGGCAGTGATTCGCCCGCCCTTTAGGGCCAGCCAGATCTTCAATCAGGTCAATCATAATCAGCGCGGCGGACATACCTTCTCCAAAAACGTTTCTGTACCCTTTAAGGATAAAAGGCCAAATGTGATGCGTGGTGGAGGAAGTGTTGCCGGATATGTCCCCAGGATGAGCGCTGTAGCACTCACCCCGAGCATGTTAAGCCAGGACGTCTTGCAGATAGCGATAGCTATCGCCTTCAGGAATGAAGGAGAAACGGTGGGTGATACATTGCGGCGCGTCTTCTGCGTGGTGGGAAACAAACAGCAACTGGGTTGAGCCCTGTTGGATCAACACATCTACGAAGCGCCTTACCAATTGGCGGTTTAGCGGATCCAGGCCTTGCAGTGGCTCATCGAGGATCAGCAGCGCCGGATGTTTGACTAACGCCCGGGCGATCAGTGCCAGGCGTTGCTGGCCCCAGGACAGGCTATGGAAGGGGGCATCGCCCATAGCGCCAAGCCCGAGCAGAGCCAGCCATTGCGAGGTCAGCTGATGCTGACGATCGGAAACCGCCTGATAAATACCGATCGAATCAAAGAAACCGGACAGGATCACGTTACGCACGCTGGAGCTGACCCGATAGTCCAGGTGCAGGCTGCTGCTGACGTAGCCGATATGGCGTTTGATATCCCAGATGGTTTCTCCACTACCGCGTCGGCGGCCAAACAACGTCAGATCGTTGCTGTAGCCTTGCGGATGATCGCCGGTGATCAGGCTGAGCAGGGTGGATTTTCCCGCCCCGTTCGGGCCGACGATCTGCCAGTGTTCACCGGGGTTAACCTGCCAACTGAGTTGGTTGAGGATAGGGCGATCGTTATAGCTTACTACGCCATCACGCAGAACGATCAGTGGCCGATCGTCCGGCAGCCTGATGACTTGGGTGGGATCTTCGGTTTCTGGCAGCGTCAAACCGTTGAGATTTTCACTGTGCGCCAGTTGGGCGATTAGCGCATCGGCCATCACCTGTTGCCGTGGGCCCTGGCTGGTGAGGGTGCAATCGGCCAGCACGCCGACCTGCTCAATGAAGTCTGGGATTTCATCAAACCGGTTCAGCACCAGGATCACGGTATAACCTTGCTGTGAAAGTTCGCCAAGCAGAGTGGCGAGCTGAGCGCGCGAATTGACGTCCAGCCCGTCGAACGGCTCATCGAGGATCAATAAATCGGGCTGGGCCATCAGGGCACGACACAGCAGGGTTTTGCGGGTCTCACCGGTAGAGAGATATTTGAAACGTCGCGTAAGCAGGGACGTGATGCCAAACTGCTCGGCCAACTGTGCGCAGCGAGCGGGATCGTTGAGCTCTTCCTGAATGATTTCCGCCGTGGTGCGCCCGGTGTCGTCTTCGTCCTGGCTGAGCAGGTCGGTATTGTTGCGTTGCCATTCGTCGCTGACCAGCTTTTGCAACTGCTCAAAAGAGAGCCGCACTACGTGGCGAAAATCACTGTGGCTTTCGTCTTTCAGCAACGTCAGCTCACCGGACAGCGCACGGGCCAGCGCGGATTTCCCGCTGCCGTTAGCCCCGACGAATGCCCAGCTATCGCCGGACTGAATATCAAGCCGATCCAGCTCCAGCGTGCGGGTATCGCTCAGACGAAATGAACCTTGCGAAATGTGCAACGACGACATCCTATGTTCCCTATTCTGCAATTAATTTCCTTAGAAATAGGCGCAAGCGGAAAAGATGTCAATCGGCAATACTGCAACGTGACGTTGCGTTTAACACAACGTCGCGACAATCACCCGATCGGCGTTGAACAAGGCGTGTACCGGCGTGCCGACGCTCAGTTTCAACTGGGCCAGTTCCTGATTGCTGACGGTGGCGCACAGCGTTTCTCCGCCGTTGAGCGTCACCAGAACCTCACTGTGATCGCTACCAGGCTGAATGCTGACTACGCTTCCCGGCAGCGCATTATCGGCCAGGCCGGTCGAAGCCGGATCGGTACTGAGTTTCACCCAAGGCGCTTTAATCAGGGCTAACACCTCTTTGCCCGGCGTCAACTGTAGGCGGTCGGCGCTTTGCTGAGTCACGGCAGCGGTCAGGCGGGTGTTGCCGTCGGCCAGCAGCAGGCTGATATGCTGTTGGACCTGCTGATGGTCGCGTTCAATCACTGTGCCGAAAAACTGGTTGCGGGCGCTGGTCTGCAACGAAAAACGGGCGATGGCGGCCAACAGGCTGTCCAGCGGCAGAGAGTCCTGCTGCAACACGTCAAAGGCCTTCTGCTGGATTTGACCCAGCAGATCGTAAAGTTGGATCAGCCGCAGGCCATAACGGGTCACCTGCGCGCCGCCGCCGCCTTTGCCGCCGGTAGCGCGTTCGACCACCGTCTGCTCGGCCAGCTGATTCATCTCGTTGATGGCATCCCAGGCGCTTTTGTAGCTGATCCCCGCCAGTTTGGCTCCCTGGCTGATCGAGCCGGTATGCACCACTTGCTTGAGAAGGGCGATGCGGCGTGGGTCAGCGAACAGTTTCTGCTGCAGCTTTAAGGTAAGGAGGATCTCGGCCTGCATGATGGGTCCTTATAAGGCAGTAAGTCAGGCTATTGTCGCCGATTTGCCGCAAAGCGCCAACTGAGCACGTTTAGCCGGTTACAAATTTCCCGCAGTCGGTAAAATAACCGCGTTTTCGCCTGCGTTTTGGTTTACAGTGAAGCCTACGCAGCGGTTTAAAGCAGTCAAGTGAGGCTACGATGTTAGAATTATTGAAAAGTCTGTTGTTTGCCGTGGTCATGGTGCCGGTAGTGATGGCCATTATTTTAGGCCTGATTTATGGCTTGGGCGAGGTGTTCAACATCTTCTCCAAAGTTGGCCATCCTAAAGAAAACCGCAGCTAATCCCCCCTCCCAAATGCCCGCTGAGCTCTCTTGGCGGGTATTTCTCAAGTTATCTCTCGCTTTGCCGATAAACCGCATGACAATCGTTCTCGCTGCGTTATATTATTTTTTACATAGCGATGTGATGAGAGTTAACTTGCGGAGAAAACAATGAAACAGCAATGGATTAACTGGGTTGGCGGTGTGGCATTGGCTTGCGGGCTGGTGGCACAGGTTTCTGCGGCGGAGAAAATCACCGTGTTTGCCGCGGCTTCGCTGACCAACGCCTTACAAGATATCGCCACCGAATACCAGAAAGGCAAAGACGTCGAAGTCGTCTCCTCTTTTGCTTCCTCCTCAACGCTGGCACGCCAGATTGAGCAAGGGGCGCCTGCGGATATGTTTATCTCTGCCGATCAGCAATGGATGGATTACGCCATCGATAAGCAGCAGATGGTGAAAGACACTCGTTATACCCTGTTAGGCAACGAACTGGTGCTGATCGCCGCCAAATCGGCCAAACAAGATAAAATCACTATCAACAAGCAAACCGACTGGGCCAAATTGCTCAACGGTGGCCGCCTGTCCGTAGGCGATCCGGATCATGTTCCTGCGGGCATCTACGCCAAAGAAGCGTTGCAGAATCTGGGGGCATGGACCACGCTGGAATCTCAGCTGGCGCGGGCTAATAACGTGCGCAGCGCCATGGCCATGGTTGAGCGTGAAGAAGCCCCGCTGGGCATCGTTTACGGCTCCGACGCCGTGGCCAGCGACAAGGTCAAAGTGATTGCCATCTTCCCGGAAGACAGCCACAAGCCGGTTGAGTATCCAATGGCCATCGTTAAAGATCACCAAACGCCAGCCGTGACGGCTTTCTACGATTACCTGAAGACCCCGGCCGCTGCGGCTATCTTCGAACGTTATGGATTCACCCCGCGTAAATGATATTAAGTGAGTATGAATGGCAGGCGGTCGAACTGAGCCTGAAAGTCTCCAGCCTGGCGGTGATCTGCAGTTTGCCGCTGGGTATTTTAATGGCCTGGATCCTGGTTCGATGCAATTTCCCCGGTAAATCGTTGTTGGATAGCATTGTTCATCTGCCGTTAGTCTTGCCACCGGTGGTGGTGGGCTATCTGCTGCTGATTGTCATGGGGCGGCGCGGCTTTATCGGGGAATGGCTGTACAACTGGTTTGGTTTCAGCTTCAGTTTCAGCTGGCGCGGTGCTGCCTTGGCTTCGGCGGTGGTGGCATTCCCGCTGATGGTACGTGCTATCCGCATGTCGCTGGAGGCGGTAGATACCCGTTTGGAACAGGCGGCACGCACCCTGGGTGCCAACCCGTGGCGGGTGTTTTTCACCATCACCTTACCGCTTTCGCTGCCCGGCGTGATCGTTGGCGTGGTGCTGGCCTTTGCCCGCTCTTTGGGCGAGTTTGGCGCCACCATCACCTTTGTTTCCAATATCCCTGGTGAAACCCGTACCATCCCGCTGGCAATGTACACCCTGATCGAAACGCCAGGGGCCGAGGCGGCGGCAGCGCGTTTGTGCGTGATTGCCATCGTGCTGGCACTGGCTGCCCTGATGGTTTCCGAATGGCTGGCCCGCTGGGGCCGCAAGCGTATGGGCCTATAGATGTTAGAACTGGATTTCTCCCAGCAGCTTGGCGATCTCAATCTCAACGTGCAGGCCAATCTGCCGGCTCATGGGATCACCGCGATTTTCGGACTTTCCGGGGCCGGTAAAACCTCCTTGATCAATGCCATCGGCGGCCTGACGCTGGTGCAACAGGGGCGTATTGTGCTTAATGGCCGCACGCTGGTGGATACCGCCAGCGGCATCTGTTTACCACCTGAAAAACGCCGCGTTGGCTATGTTTTCCAGGATGCGCGCCTGTTCCCGCATTATCGCGTGCGCGGCAACCTGCAATACGGCATGGCGGCCAGTATGCGCGGCCAGTTTGACAGCATTGTCGAGTTGTTAGGGATTGCGCCGTTGCTGAACCGTTTGCCTTTGACCCTGTCCGGCGGTGAGAAACAGCGCGTCGCGATTGGTCGGGCGCTGCTGACCGCGCCGGAACTGTTGCTGATGGATGAACCGCTGGCCTCGCTCGATATGCCACGCAAGCGTGAGCTGCTGCCGTATCTGGAGCGACTGGCGCAGGACGTCAATATCCCCATTCTTTATGTCAGCCACAGCATGGACGAGATCTTGCGCCTGGCAGAGCAGGTGATGGTGCTGGATCACGGCCAGGTGCGGGCGTACGGCGGGTTGGAGGAGGTTTGGGCCAGCAGCGCGCTGCGGCCTTGGCTACAGCGAGAAGATCAGAGCAGCGTTTTGAGCGTGAGCGTGATTGAGCATCACCCACGTTATGCCATGACCGCGCTGGCACTGGGCGATCAGCGGCTGTGGGTCGGCGGTATTGAAGCGCCGGTCGGTAGCCAGATGCGTATTCGTATCAACGCTGCCGACGTTTCTTTAGTGCTGCAACCGCCAGCCAACAGCAGCATTCGTAATATTTTGCCCGCCAAGGTGGCGGAGTGTCTGGATGTGGCGGGGCAGGTCGAGGTGAAGCTGATGGTCGGGGAAAATATCCTCTGGGCGCGCATCACCCCATGGGCACGTGACGATCTGGCTATCAGGCCCGGTCAGTGGCTGTATGCACAGGTCAAGAGCGTGTCGATCAGCCGCGATGGCCCCTCACCCCAACCCTCTCCCACAGGGAGAGGGAGCTATTAGCCCCTGCTCGTTTGGAAATAAAGAGGTCACTTCAGCAAACTCGACCGCTCCCTCATGCAAGGTGCGTTACCGAATTTTCAACCCAACGTGATCGGTCCCTTTCCCTACGAAAAGTGAGTTGATACAGGGCCGTGGTAGGGTAGTTTTCTGTAATTAATAGCGGCTCGATCGGTCCCCTCTCCCTGTGGGAGAGGGTTAGGGTGAGGGGTCGTTTTTGTTAATTCAGCACACGAGAACGGATCACTTCGGCAATACCCGGCTGCAGGTGATCGGCAATCACCAGGTCCGCACGTTCCTTGATGGCATTATCGGCATTACCCATGGCAACGCCCAGCCCAACGGCTTCAAGCATGCTCAGGTCGTTGTAGTTGTCACCAAAGGCGACCACCTGATCCATGCTCAACCCCTGTGACTCCACCCATTGCTGCAGGCGTTTACCCTTGCTGTTACCGCCTTTGGCAATGTCCACCTGATCGTGCCAGGACCATTCACAGGCCAGGCCCAGCTCTTTTTCTACCATTTCGGCAAAGCTGCGCAGCGCTGGGAGATCGCTATGTGAAGTGGCAAACTTCCAGATGGCCTGCGCGTCATCCGCCGCCTGCGTCAGGCTGTTGACCTGCA
The DNA here is from genome assembly GCF_055790865.1 of Serratia sp. K1WW1. Classification (NCBI taxonomy): domain Bacteria; kingdom Pseudomonadati; phylum Pseudomonadota; class Gammaproteobacteria; order Enterobacterales; family Yersiniaceae; genus Serratia; species Serratia sp. K1WW1. The sequence goes on along the minus strand of NZ_CM147697.1, from coordinate 4,220,363 downwards.
ACAACGTTGGGCGCTGGGCTACCGGCAAAGTCTCTGACCAAGCCAACGAACGGATCACATGACCGCTGGTCTCCTGATACAGCATGGCGTCGTCCACATACATCAGGCCGTGAATAGCGTTTTGCTTGAGCAGTTGCAGCACCTGCTTGGCCTGCTCTTTTGCCAGCGGATCGGACGCCAGTACCTTTTTCTGCTGGAAGTCGTACAGATAGGTGCCGTTACAACAAATGGCTGGCGTATCGATTTGTAGCGCCTGATAGAAAGGGTGGATAGCCACGTGATGACGGCCGGTGACCACCACGACTTTCACCCCGGCGGCGCGGGCTTCCTCCAGCGCGGCCAGCGACTGCGGCAAGATACGTTTCTGGTTGTCTAGCAAAGTGCCGTCTAAATCGAGGGCAATAACACGGTAGCTCATAGCGGTCTCATTATAGTTAGCAAGAAAATTACCTCGATGGTACACCGGATAACCGTTCGATAAAACTGCGTAACCTGCCAGGGTTGCCATGTCACAAATGTCGCGTAAGCTAGAACAAACTGAAACCGGTTACCCTTTCTCATTAAGGAGAGCAAATGAAGCAAATCGTTTATGTCGCCAGCCCGGAGAGCCAGCAGATCCACGTATGGCAGTTAGACGACAAGGGCGCACTGGCGCTGCTGCAAACGGTCGAGGTCGCGGGGCAGGTACAGCCGATGGCGATCCACCCGGACAAGACTCATCTGTATGTTGGGGTACGTCCGGCGTTTGGCATTGTCAGCTACCGTATCGCGGACGATGGCACGCTGCATGAGGCAGGGATGGCACCACTGCCAGGCAGCCCAACCCATATTTCCACCGATTTGCAGGGCCGTTATCTGTTCTCCGCCTCTTACAGCGGCAACTGTGCCAGCATCAGCCCGATTGGCCATGATGGCGTAGTGCTTGCGCCTACCCAGCAGATCGATGGCCTGACCGCGCCGCATTCGGCCAATATTGACCCGACCAATCAATTGCTGCTGGTGCCGTGCCTGAAAGAGGACCGCATCCGCCTGTTTAATCTGAGCCAACAGGGCCAACTGACGCCACACGGCCAAGAGGCGGTAGCGACGGCAAGCGGTGCAGGCCCGCGCCATATGGCATTCCATGGTAACGATAAATTCGCTTACTGCGTCAATGAACTGGATGGCACGGTAGATGTGTTCGCTATCGAAGCCAACGGTGGCAAATATACGCTGGTGCAAAGCCTGGACATGATGCCTGCCGATTTCACCGGCACCCGTTGGGCGGCGGATATCCACCTCACGCCAAACGGCCGGTTCCTGTATACCAGCGATCGCACCGCCAGCATTTTAACCGTGTTCAGCGTCTCGGAAGACGGCGGCAAGATTGCGGTGGTTGGCCACCATGCCACAGAAGAGCAGCCACGCGGTTTCAATATCGATCACAGCGGTCGCTTCGTGATTGCGGCAGGGCAGAAATCTGGTCATATCGGCGTGTATCAGATTGACCAAAACAGCGGTGAGCTGACGGATCTGGCGCGTTACCCGGTGGGCAAAGGCCCAATGTGGGTGAGCGTGCTGGCAAAATAATGGGTTAAAAATCGGGGCGAAGCGCTTCGCCCCTCAACGTTTCTCAGCTGTATTTTACCGTCAACGTCGCTTTGCCAAGGCTATGGAAGTGGATGTTAAAACCGACCATTGCGCCGCTCGCCTCTGCGTCCACTGGAATGTTTTCCACGTCCAATGCATGCACGGTGAACTGATAACGATGGCTTTCCCCCTGCGGCGGAGCCGCGCCACCGTAACCGGCCTTACCGAAATCGGTACGGGTTTGCACTGCGCCAGCAGGTAGCCCCGGTTTGCCGGAACCCGCACCTTGCGGCAGTTCATGCACGTTTGCCGGGATATTGGCGACCACCCAGTGCCACCAGCCGGAGCCGGTAGGGGCATCGGGATCGTACACCGTGATGGCAAAGCTCTTGGTGCCCGCCGGTGCATCTTCCCAGGCCAGATGAGGGGAGAGGTTATCCCCGTGGTAGCCCATGCCGTTAAATACCTGCCGTTCAGGCATTTTTGCGCCGTCTTGCAGATCGTTGCTGTACAAACGAAAAGCCATAATGACTCCCAGTTGTCTAAAATACCGAACCCCTAAGCTAGATCGGTTTGCCGCCACAATACAACTTTAAAACCGTTACTCCACCGTCACGGCGATTGCTGCCGTCAACTGGGTGAGCTGTTCTGGCGTAATGATATAAGGCGGCATCAGGTAGATCAGTTTACCGAAGGGCCGGATCCACACACCTCGTTCGACAAAGCCACGTTGTAGCAACGCCACATCCACCGGCTGATGCATCTCCACCACGCCAATTGCCCCAAGCACCCGCACGTCGGCCACTTTGGATGATGCCACCAGCGGTAAGAGCTGCTGTTTAAGCTGTGTTTCAATGGCGGCGACCTGATGTTGCCAGCGATTTTCCTCCAGCAAGGACAGGCTGGCGCAGGCTACGGCACAGGCTAGCGGGTTGCCCATAAAGGTTGGCCCATGCATAAAGCAGCCTGCAGCTCCGTTACTGATCGTTTCTGCTATGTGGCGCGTGGTCAGGGTGGCGGAAAGGGTCATATAGCCACCGGTCAGCGCTTTGCCCAGGCAAAGAATATCCGGCACTACGTCGGCATGTTCACAGGCAAACAGTTTGCCGGTGCGGCCAAAACCGGTGGCGATCTCGTCGGCAATCAGCAGGATTTGGTGGCGATCGCACAGCTCCCGCACGCGTTGCAGATAGGTTGGATGATAGATGCGCATTCCACCGGCACCTTGTACCACTGGCTCCAGGATCACAGCGGCTATTTCCCCGGCGTGCTGGTCCAGTAATTCGGCAAACGGGACAATATCCTGTTCGTCCCAAGGCTGGTCAAAACGGCACTGCGGTGCGGTGGCAAACAGGTGGGTGGCCAAATAGCCCTGATACAGACTGTGCATGGAGTTGTCCGGATCGCAGACCGACATCGCGCCAAAGGTATCGCCATGATAGCCATGGCGTAAGGTCAGAATGCGCTGCCGCCGTTCACCACGGGCCTGCCAATATTGCAGCGCCATCTTTAGCGCCACTTCAACCGCCACCGAGCCAGAATCTGCCAGGAATACGCACTGCAACGCTTCCGGCGTCATCGCTACCAGTTTGCGGCACAGTTCAATAGCGGCGGGATGAGTGATGCCACCGAACATCACATGCGACATTTTTTCCAACTGCTGTACGGCTGCCTGATTCAACTGTGGGTGATTGTAACCGTGGATCGCCGCCCACCAGGAAGACATGCCATCCACCAGTAGGCGGCCATCGTCCAGTTGCAGCTCGACACCGCTGGCGGACACCACCGGATAGCAAGGCAAGGGCTGGGTCATGGAGGTGTAAGGGTGCCAGATGTGGCGTCGATCGAATTCAATATCGCAGGGGGAAACAGACATTAACCGTAAACCAAATTTCAATAGAATGGTTGACAGTATAATCGCAAACTCTACACTGACGACACTTTTTTCCCTTTTGGAGACGCCGTAAATGGCCGACCGCATTCGCTGGACAGTGGGGCAAGCCCAGGCCCTGTTTGATAAACCCTTACTCGAACTGCTGTTCGAAGCACAGACTATTCATCGCCAACATTTTGATCCGCAACAGGTGCAGGTCAGTACGCTGCTGTCGATCAAAACCGGTGCCTGCCCGGAAGACTGTAAGTACTGCCCGCAAAGTTCGCGTTATAAAACCGGCCTGGAATCCGAGCGGCTGATGCAGGTGGAACAGGTGCTGGAATCGGCGCGCAAGGCTAAAGCGGCCGGTTCGAGCCGTTTCTGTATGGGGGCTGCCTGGAAAAACCCACACGAGCGCGATATGCCTTATCTGCAACAGATGGTGCAGGGTGTCAAGGCGATGGGGATGGAAACCTGCATGACGCTGGGCACGCTGGATGGCGCGCAGGCCGAACGGCTGGCCGAAGCGGGGCTGGATTACTACAACCATAACCTGGACACCTCGCCGGAATTCTACGGCAACATCATCACCACCCGCAGCTATCAGGAACGTCTGGATACCTTGGATAAGGTGCGTAACGCCGGGATCAAAGTCTGCTCCGGTGGGATTGTCGGGCTGGGCGAAACGGTGCGTGACCGCGCTGGGCTGTTGGTGCAGTTGGCCAATCTGCCCAAGCCGCCGGAAAGCGTGCCGATCAATATGCTGGTGAAGGTGAAAGGCACGCCATTGGCCGATAATGACGACGTCGATCCGTTCGACTTTATCCGCACCATTGCCATTGCCCGCATCATGATGCCGACGTCCTACGTCCGCCTATCGGCAGGCCGTGAACAGATGAGCGAGCAGACTCAGGCGATGTGCTTTATGGCCGGGGCCAACTCCATCTTCTATGGCTGCAAACTGCTGACCACGCCTAATCCGGAAGAGGACAAGGATCTGCAACTGTTCCGCAAGCTGGGCCTGAATCCGCAGCAAACCGCCACCGAACAGGGTGACAACCAACAGCAGCAGGTGCTGACCGAGCAGTTGCTGCACGCCGATACCACCGAATTCTACAACGCGGCGCTGTAATGAGCTGGCAACAACGGATCGAACAGGCGCTGGAGGAGCGGCGAGGAGCCGCTGCTTATCGGCAACGTCAGGTGAATCAAGGCGGTAATGGCCGCTACCTGCAACTCGACGGCCAGCGCTATGTGAATTTTTCCGGCAACGACTATCTGGGCCTGAGCCAACATCCTGAGGTGATTGCCGCCTGGCAGCAGGGGGCGCAGCGTTACGGCGTTGGCAGCGGCGGTTCCGGCCACGTCACCGGTTTTTGCCATGCTCATCATGAGCTGGAGCAGCAACTGGCGGAGTGGCTCGGCTACCCGCGTGCGCTGCTGTTTATTTCCGGCTACGCGGCCAATCAGGCATTGCTGGCTGCCCTGATGCAGGCCGACGATCGCATTTTGGCGGATAAGCTCAGCCACGCCTCTATATTGGAAGCGGCCACTTACTCACCGGCGCAACTGCGGCGTTTTCGGCATAACCAGCCCCAGGCATTGGCCACCTTGCTGCAAAAAACCTGTGCGGGCCAACAGTTGGCGATCACCGAAGGGGTGTTCAGCATGGACGGGGATAGCGCACCGTTGGTCGAACTACATCGGTTGACGCAGCAGGCAGGTGCCTGGCTGATGGTGGATGATGCGCACGGCATTGGCGTACGTGGCGAGCAGGGGCGCGGCAGTTGCTGGCAGCAAGGTGTGCGCCCGGAAGTGCTGGTCGTCACCTTTGGCAAGGCATTTGGCGTCAGCGGCGCGGCGATCCTCTGCGATGAGCCGTTGGCGGAATATCTGCTGCAATTCGCCCGCCATCTGATTTACAGCACCGCGATGCCTCCTGCCCAAGCCTGTGCCTTGCAGGCCGCGTTAAGCTGTATTCAGCAAGGGGATGAACTACGTAGTCGGCTGCAAAAACACATCCAGCATTTTCGTGCCGGAGTGGCAGGTCTGCCGTTAACGCTAACCGCGTCGGATACCGCTATCCAACCGTTGCTGGTGGGGGATAACCAACAGGCGCTGGATTTGGCGCTGCGCCTGCGAGAGCAGGGGTTGTGGGTCAGCGCCATCCGTCCACCAACGGTACCACCGGGGGGCGCGCGGTTACGCATTACGCTCACTGCGGCACACCAGCCACAGGATATCGATCGCTTGTTGGAGGTATTGCATGACGTCTGCCATTGATACGGTGAACAAGCAGGCGGTGGCGGCGGCCTTCAGCCGGGCAGCGGCGAGTTACGATACCGCAGCGGTGCTGCAACGCGAGGTTGGTGAACGCTTACTGGGGATGGGGCTGTCTCATCCAGGCCAACAGGTGTTGGATGCCGGTTGCGGCACGGGCTATTTCAGCCGTCGCTGGCGCGAGCTGGGCAAGCAGGTCAGCGCGCTGGATCTGGCTGCGGGCATGCTGGCTTTTGCCCGCCAGCAGCAAGCGGCGGATCGCTATTTGCTGGGGGATATCGAACATATCCCTTTGCCGACCGCCTCGGTGGATATCTGTTTTAGCAGCCTGGTGGTGCAGTGGTGCAGCGATCTGCCTCTGGCGTTGGCTGAGTTGTATCGGGTAACGCGGCCCGGTGGACTGATCCTGTTTTCTACCTTGGCGCAAGGGGCTTTGCACGAGTTAGGCGATGCCTGGCAGCAAGTTGATGGCGAGCGTCATGTTAATGACTTCCTGCCGCCAGCTCAGATTGCCGCCGCTTGTCATCCCTATCGGCACCAGCTTACGGCAGATTGGCAAACGCTCAGTTATCCCGACGTGATGACGCTGATGCGATCGCTAAAGGGCATCGGTGCGACTCACCTGCATCAAGGACGCGAGGCTGGCCTGCTTTCCCGCCAGCGGCTTGCCGCATTGCAGGCTGGTTATCCTTGCCGGGACGGGCAGTTTCCTCTCAGTTATCATTTGGTTTATGGAGTGATTTATCGTGATTAAGCGCTGGTTCGTTACCGGAACCGACACCGAAGTGGGTAAAACCGTGGCCAGCAGCGCCTTGCTACAGGCCGCCAGCGCGGCGGGATGGACATGTGCTGGCTATAAACCGGTGGCGTCAGGCAGTGAGATGACCGATGAAGGGTTGCGCAACGGCGATGCGCTGGCGCTGCAGAGAAACAGCAGCGTAGCGCTGGATTACGCCGTAGTGAACCCTTACACCTTTGCCGAACCGACCTCGCCGCATATTGTCAGCCAGGCCGAACGTCGGCCCATCTCTCTGGCACGGCTTTCCACCGGTTTACGTCATCTTGAACAACGTGCGGACTGGCTGTTGGTAGAAGGTGCTGGCGGTTGGTTCACCCCACTTTCTGAGCATGAAACCTTTGCCGACTGGGTACAGCAGGAGCAACTGCCGGTGATCCTGGTGGTGGGCATCAAGCTTGGCTGCATCAATCATGCTTTGTTGACTGCGCTGGCGATCCAACAGTCAGGTCTGACCCTGGCAGGCTGGATCGCCAATGACGTTACCCCGCCAGGAAAACGCCATCAAGAGTACCTTGCCACTCTTTGCCGCCTATTGCCCGCGCCCCTGCTGGGCGAGATCCCGCATTTATCGCAGGTAGAACAGCAGGCATTGGGACAGTATCTCGATTTAACCAGGTTGAACCCTTAACCTGATGGCCCACGGAGGGGCCAAATCACTCCGTCAGATAGGCATCAATCAGCCCCTCATCCAACTGCCCCAGCGTGCCATTGGCCACGTTACGGCCTTTATCCATCAAGCAGAAACGGTCAGCCAGATGGCGGGCAAAGGGGAGTTGGTGCTCAACCAGCAAAATGGTCATGCCCAGCTCCTGATTCAGCTTACGAAGTACCTGGCCGATCTCTGTCGCCAGGGAAGGTGACATACCGGCGGTGGGCTCATCCAGGATCAGCAGTTCCGGCTCCAGCATCAGAGCGCGGCCTAATGCCAACTGCTGTTGCTCACTTTGGCACAGGTCGCCCGCACGGCGCATACGCATCGCCTGGAGCCGGGGGAACAGATTGTAAATGATGGGAGGCATACGGCGGACCTTGTCACGCCCGGCCATCAACGCCACCTGCAGGTTTTCTTCTACGCTCAGTTGGGAAAAGATTTGCCGCCCTTGTGGCACGTAACCAATGCCGAGTAACGCCCGGTTTTCTACCGGCTGCCGCAACAGGTTTTGCGGTGGCTCATCGGCCAACTGCCAGGTCATGCTGCCGCTGACGATCGGCAGGTGTCCCATGATGCAATTGACCAGCGTGGTTTTGCCCACCCCATTGCGGCCAAGCAACAGGGTGCATTGCCCACGAGGCAACTCAAGGCTGACATCCCACAGCGTATGCTGTTGCCCATAATATTGGTTTACCGCCCGTAAGCTTAACATTTGGCATCTCCTCCAAGACCGATATTCACGTATGGATAACGTTGACCGCAGCAAGCGGTGTCTCTCCCGGGTGTGGCAAATGCTGTGCTGATTACCCTAATCGCGGCTCAGGCTAAAAAATTGGAAAATGGCCGCTACCGGTCGTTTGGCGGCTCTAGGGGGGCTTTTTGGCATGCTATACGCTTTTTCGCCGAAGATAACCCAGCTGGCTCTGGCCGGTTTTAGCCTGAATTTACCGGTTCTTCTGCAAGGTAACCCCCCCTGATCAGGAAATGCAATTCCCAGGCCATCAGGCGTTGCGCAACAAAAAAGGTGGTTTGTTATTGCTTTGTTAACTGATTTTGGCCCGGTGCACTGGGGGCTCTGCCAAAGCCAGAAGGTTAACTTGGGCGTTTTTTGCACCGTTACCGTGCGGCATGGCAAGCGTTTGGTGCAAGCCTTAAAGGTTGTTGCCGCAACTTGCAACCCCTGAAAAGCAAAATAGCGAAAAGCGCGTTTTCGTTATCACGGCTTTTAGCATTAATCGGCATAACCAAAGCAGAATTATTGTAAAAAAATAACTAAAAAACCGACTCAGTTGACGTTTCATTGGGAAAAGCGTTCTTTCCACAACTCCCGCCCCCCATGGGGTAGTGAGAGTTATCCACTATTCCTGTGGATAACCTTGTGCATTATACTTAGAAAAGCGGTGTGAACAGAGAGCGGGCGCGGGTTGTGCGCAGGTTGTCCGCATTCTCGTCTTTTTATTAAATATATTTAATATCAATAGGTTAATTAAAATCAAGCCAACGGATATTGATAACGTGCCGATGGGTGTTTTTTCAGCGCAATCCGGGCCAAAAGTTAATTTGTAACGCATTCTGGGGATAACAGGGTGATTGACAATAAAAATGTCATGGTATTGTCACCTTGCCGGTGCGCTCGCGCCCCGTTAACGGCCATAATAGCGTAAATCCGCTTGAAGCTGGTTTTATATCCAGTATCATGGGCACTGGCGGAAATCTTCCGGTCTTTCCATAATTAGGCCGCTACCGTCTGGCCGCAAACCTGAAAGATGATGGGGATATGAGCAAACATTTCAAACTGCATTGCGAATTCAAACCGGCCGGCGATCAGCCGCAAGCCATCCAAAAGCTGGAAGAGGGCCTGGAGGACGGCCTGGCGCACCAAACGCTGCTGGGCGTGACCGGCTCGGGTAAAACCTTTACCATCGCCAATGTGATCGCCGATCTTAACCGGCCCACCATGGTGCTGGCGCCCAACAAGACCCTGGCGGCGCAGCTGTATGGCGAGATGAAAGAGTTCTTTCCCGAGAATGCGGTGGAATATTTTGTCTCCTACTACGATTACTATCAGCCAGAAGCCTATGTGCCTAGCTCCGATACCTTTATCGAGAAAGACGCCTCGGTCAACGAACATATCGAGCAGATGCGCCTGTCGGCCACCAAAGCGCTGCTAGAACGGCGTGACGTGGTGGTGGTGGCTTCGGTTTCCGCGATCTACGGTCTGGGCGATCCGGATCTGTACCTGAAAATGATGCTGCACCTGACCAAGGGCATGATCATCGATCAGCGTTCGATCCTGCGCCGTCTGGCCGAGCTGCAATATACCCGCAACGATCAGGCCTTCCAGCGTGCCACCTTCCGAGTACGTGGCGAAGTGATCGACATTTTCCCGGCGGAATCGGATGAGCTGGCGCTGCGCGTTGAGCTGTTCGACGAAGAGGTCGAGCGCCTGTCGCTGTTCGATCCGCTAACCGGCCAGATTGAGCAGGTGGTGCCACGCTTTACCATCTACCCTAAATCTCACTACGTCACGCCGCGTGAACGTATCGTGCAGGCGATGGAAGAGATCAAGGTAGAACTGGCTCAGCGGCGCAAAGTGCTGCTGGAAAATAACAAGCTGTTGGAAGAACAGCGGTTGACGCAGCGTACCCAGTTCGATCTGGAAATGATGAACGAGCTGGGTTACTGCTCCGGTATCGAAAACTACTCGCGCTATCTTTCCGGGCGCGGTGAGGGCGAGCCACCGCCAACCCTGTTCGACTACCTGCCGGCAGACGGGTTGCTGGTGGTAGATGAATCCCACGTCACCATCCCGCAGATCGGCGGCATGTTCAAAGGCGACCGCTCGCGTAAAGAGACGCTGGTGGAATATGGCTTCCGCCTGCCTTCGGCGCTGGATAACCGGCCGATGCGTTTTGAAGAGTTTGCCGCTGCGGCACCGCAGACCATCTACGTGTCCGCCACGCCGGGCAAATATGAGCTGGAGAAATCCGGCGGCGATATTATCGATCAGGTGGTACGCCCAACCGGCCTGCTGGATCCGATCGTCGAAGTGCGCCCGGTGACCACTCAGGTGGACGATCTGCTTTCCGAGATCCGCAAGCGCGTGGCCATCAACGAGCGCGTACTGGTTACCACGTTGACCAAACGCATGGCAGAAGACCTGACGGAATACCTGGAAGAGCACGGGGAGCGGGTGCGTTATCTGCACTCGGACATCGATACGGTAGAACGTGTCGAAATCATCCGTGATTTGCGTCTGGGCGAGTTTGACGTGCTGGTGGGTATCAACCTGTTAAGGGAAGGCCTGGATATGCCAGAGGTGTCGCTGGTAGCGATCCTGGACGCAGACAAGGAAGGGTTCCTGCGTTCTGAGCGCTCACTGATCCAGACCATTGGCCGAGCGGCGCGTAACCTCAACGGTAAAGCAATCCTGTATGGCGACAGGATCACCGATTCCATGGCCAAGGCGATCGGTGAAACGGAACGCCGCCGCGCCAAGCAGCAGGCGCATAACGAAGCCAACGGTATCGTGCCTAAGGGCCTGAACAAGAAGGTTTCGGATATTCTGCAGCTTGGGCAACCAAGCAGCCGTGGCAAGCACAAAGGGAAGGGCAAAGCGGCAGAGAGCGCGGCGCAATACCAGCTACTCACCCCCAAAGCGCTGGAGCAAAAAATCCAGGAGTTGGAGGCGCAGATGTATTCTCATGCACAGAATCTGGAGTTCGAGCAGGCCGCTGCGGTGCGTGATGAAATCCACCAGCTGCGCGAGCAGTTTATCGCGCTATCATAGTGAACTTAAGGGGCGTGCTATGCGCGCCCCGGTAAATTTTCTTGCCGTACGCCCGTTTGCTGATTAAGGTGTGCGCCCCAAGTATTGAGACGAGCAGCCGCCATGACCGCAACCCCATCCAAAGACCCATTACACGGCATTACGCTGGAGCAACTGCTGAACAAGCTGGTAGCCCAATATGGCTGGAACGGGCTGGCAGAGCGTATACGCATCAACTGTTTCAGCAGCGATCCGAGCATCAAATCCAGCCTCAAGTTCTTGCGCCGCACCCCGTGGGCACGCAAGCAGGTGGAAGATCTCTACATCGACAGCGTTAGCGATAATCCTTGGCTCCGTGGTCAAGATTAACCGCGGCTAGCTAGCTGCACCAACGCGGTATCCAGCGCCTGGCGTAATAGTTGGCGATCGTGGCGATACGGGATATCGCTGGCTTCCAGCGGTTGTTGCACCACAATGCGATCCTGCATGGCGCTGGTATCCACCGCCGGGCCAACGATCACCGCGTCAATCATTTTACGGCCGATCTTCTCTTCCATCAGCGCCAGTTTGTCTTGCAGCGTCAGTGCGGCTGCGGCGACGCTCAGCTCGCGGCCCAGGTTACCGATATACACCATATTGGCGCTGCTGCGGCGCAGGGCCTGAGTCAGATCCTCAAGCAGCAACAGTGGCATCAGGCTGGTAAGAAAACTGCCTGGCCCGATCAGGATCAGATCGGCCTGCGCGATTGCCTCAACCGCTTCACGGGTGGCGTGTACCGGCGGGGAGAGCATCAGCTCTTGCGGCATGATCCTCAGTTGATCGATATTGACTTCACCGTAGACCTGGTGCCCCTCATGATCGTGGGCCATCAGATCGACCGGTTGTTCCGACATCGGGATCAGCGCCGCGTCGATCTTCAGCAGGCTACGCACCAGATTGATCGCCTCCAATGGGCGCACGCTCAGGTGATCCAAGGATTTTAGCATCAGATTTCCCAGGTTATGCCCCGCCAGCTCCCCGTTGCCGCTAAAACGGTATTCAAACATCGCCGAGGCGACGCTAGGCTCGGTAATCAGCTGATTGAGGCAATTACGGGTGTCACCCCAGGCAATGCCGCCTTCAGAACGGCGGATGCGGCCGGTAGAACCGCCGTTATCGGTCGTGGTGACAATGCCGGTCAGGCGAGAGCCCAACGACGACAGCGAAGACATCACACGGCCAAGACCGTGACCACCACCTAATGCCACGACGCGATCAAGATCGGCCAGGGTACGGTTGCGCATAAAATTCCTTAACTCAGGGTAGGTAGACTGCCTGCATAAAGTAGCGGATTTGACACAAAAACGCGATAAAGAGTGCGATTTGCGTGATTCTGGTCAATTCGCTGGCATAAGGGTTGTTTATTATGGTTATCCAGACTTGAGAGGGTGAAAAACGCTGTATACACAAGTATATAGCGTTAATCCACATTGGCTATCGCGGCTGTTTAGCGCTAGAATTCTCTGGAAAACCACGGTTTCGTTCCGGCTACTTGAGGTAGCGGGGATGGGATCAAAACTCCTAGCCTTGGTACCTACGTTGTTCTTTGGAGCGATAGGGTATCCTGGCCGTGGCGAAGTCAGCCACCAGGGTGCAGAGTGGAAACGCTCGCATCTCCCGTATTTGGAAGGTGTTACAGGTGCCGCAACTTATTGATGCTTTTGAGCGCAAATTCTACTATTTGCGCCTGTCGATCACCGACGTGTGTAACTTTCGTTGCACCTACTGTCTGCCGGATGGCTATAAACCGAGCGGCAGCCCCAAGACCTTCCTCTCTCTGGATGAAATTCGGCGCGTCAGCCGTGCCTTTGCCGAACTGGGTACCGAAAAGGTACGCCTGACCGGCGGTGAGCCTTCTTTACGCCGCGATTTTACCGACATTATTGCCGCCGTGCGCGAAAACCCGGCCATCCGAACCCTGGCTGTAACCACCAACGGCTATCGCCTGGCACGTGATGTGGCCAGTTGGCGTGATGCGGGCCTTACGGCGATTAACGTCAGCGTAGACAGCCTTGATGCACGCCAGTTTCATGCCATCACCGGCCAGGACAAGTTCCGCCAGGTGATGGAGGGCATCGATGCCGCCTTTACCGCCGGTTACAGCAAGGTGAAGGTGAATGCGGTGCTGATGCGTGATGTTAATCACCAGCAACTGGGCAGCTTCCTGAACTGGATCAAGGATCGGCCAATCCAACTGCGGTTTATCGAACTGATGGAAACCGGTGATGGCAGCGATCTGTTCCGCAAGCACCATGTGTCTGGCGAAGTGATCCGCCTGCAGTTGGAGCAGCAGGGCTGGCAGCGCCAAGTCCGTGGCCGCAGCGATGGCCCGGCGCAGGTATTCAGCCACCCGGATTATCAGGGCGAGATAGGGCTGATCATGCCGTACGAAAAAGATTTCTGTGCCAGTTGCAACCGCCTGCGGGTTTCCGCCATCGGCAATCTGCATCTGTGCCTGTTTGGTGAGCAAGGGATTACCCTGCGCGATCTGCTGGCGGATGACGGCCAGTTGGAACAGCTGAAAATGCGCATTCAAAGCGGGCTGCAAACCAAAAAGCAGACCCACTTCCTGCATCAGGGCAATAGCGGTCTCACGCAGAACTTATCGTTTATCGGCGGTTAACACGTCCCCTATAGCCTCGGGGAACGCCAGATGATTAATATGAGCTCGATCGGTCCCCTCTCCCTGTGGGAGAGGGTTAGGGTGAGGGGGCAACGCCAAGTCTAACCGAGCATCCAATCAGCAGGAGCACAACACATAATGAGCAAAACCAGCAGTGAATTTATTGCGGCAAAGATTGCCATTCTGACCGTTTCGGATCGCCGCACTGAAGCGGACGATACCTCCGGGCAATATCTACAGGAAGCCGCGCAGGAAACCGGCCATCAGGTAGTGGCACGTGCCTTGGTCAAAGACAATATTTATCAGATCCGTGCGCAGGTTTCCGCATGGATTGCCAGCGATGACGTGCAGGCCGTGTTGATTAACGGTGGCACCGGTTTTACCTCCGGGGACAATACGCCAGAAGCGCTATTGCCGCTGTTTGACCGTGAAGTGGAAGGGTTCGGCGAACTGTTCCGCATGGTGTCATACGAAGAGATCGGCACCGCGACCCTCCAGTCCCGCGCCGTGGCCGGTATTGCCAACCAGACGGTGATCTTCGCCATGCCGGGTTCCACCCGCGCCTGTCGTACCGCCTGGGAACGTATTATTGAAGAACAGTTGGACGCGCGCCATCGCCCGTGCAACTTCTTACCCCATTTGAAGAAATAATCCATGACGCAGCTAACCCACATTAACGCCGCTGGCGAGGCCCATATGGTCGATGTCTCCGCCAAAGCGGAGACGGTACGTGAAGCCCGTGCCGAAGCTTTTGTTGAAATGCAGGCGGCAACGCTGGCGATGATTATCGACGGCAGCCACCATAAAGGCGACGTATTCGCCACGGCGCGTATTGCCGGTATTCAGGCCGCGAAGCGCACCTGGGAACTGATCCCCCTTTGCCATCCGTTGATGCTGAGCAAGGTGGAAGTACAGCTCGAAGCGCAGCCGGAATTTAACCGCGTGCGTATCGAAACCTGCTGCCGTTTGACCGGTAAAACCGGGGTTGAAATGGAAGCGTTGACCGCCGCTTCGGTGGCCGCGCTCACCATCTACGACATGTGCAAAGCGGTGCAGAAAGATATGGTCATTGGCCCGGTGCGGCTGCTGGCAAAAAGCGGCGGCAAGTCCGGTGATTTTAAGGTGGGATCATGATCACTATTCTATTTTTCGCCCAGGTGCGTGAACTGGTCGGCACCAGCACGCTGAGCCTGCCGGCGCAGTACCTTACGGTTGAAGAGCTGCGTAAATCGCTGTGCGAGCGTGGCGATCGTTGGGCGCTGGCGCTGGAGCCCGGTAAATTGCTGACGGCGGTCAACCAATCGCTGGTGGCCGCAGAGCATCCGCTGCAAGCCGGTGATGAAGTGGCTTTCTTTCCACCGGTAACCGGAGGTTAACAGTGGAAAATACTCGTATCCGCGTTGGTCAGGCAACCTTTAGTGTAGGTGAAGAATACCAGTGGCTGGCACAGTGTGATGATGACGGCGCGGTAGTGACCTTTACCGGCAAGGTACGCAATCACAATCTGGGGAATGACGTCAGCGCGCTGTCGTTGGAGCATTACCCTGGCATGACTGAAAAAGCCCTTGAAGAGATCGTTGCAGAGGCAAGAACCCGTTGGCCATTGCAACGGGTAACGGTGATCCATCGCATCGGTGATCTCTTTCCTGGTGATGAAATTGTGTTTGTCGGCGTGACCAGCGCCCACCGCAGTATGGCGTTTGAGGCGGCACAATTTATTATGGATTACCTGAAAACCCGAGCTCCCTTCTGGAAACGTGAGGCGACCGGGCAGGGAGACCGCTGGGTAGAGGCTCGCGATACGGATAAACAAGCCGCCAAGCGTTGGTAAATCGCGCCTCAACAGCGGAAATAAATCAATACCTTTGTCCGTTTCGCGCGGTGTTTTCTGTGGTACGCTTATTATTGGCAGGGGAAGTTCCCCCGAAACTTGGCTCACATGTAAAAGGTAACCGTCATGGACCGATATCCACGTAATGGTTCGATCGTTGAACGTGCCAACAGCGGCATTCAGGCTTATATGGCGCAGGTGTATGGCTGGATGACCTGTGGCTTGCTGTTGACCGCATTTGTTTCCTGGTATGCAGCGCATACGCCTGCGATCATCAACTTTATTTTCTCTAGCCAGATCACCTTCTTTGGGCTGATTATCCTGCAGCTGGGCCTGGTGTTTGTGATTTCCGGCATGGTTAATCGCCTGAGCGGCACCATGGCCACTGGGCTATTTATGCTTTACTCGGCGCTGACCGGGTTAACGCTATCGAGCATCTTCATTGCCTACACCTATAGCTCGATCGCCAGTACCTTCGTGGTCACTGCGGGTATGTTCGGCGCGATGAGCCTGTACGGCTACACCACCAAACGCGATTTGAGCGGTTTCGGCAGCATGCTGTTTATGGGGCTGATTGGTATTGTGCTGGCTTCACTGGTGAACATCTGGCTGAAAAGCCCGGCGCTGATGTGGGCAATCACCTATATCGGCGTGCTGGTATTTGTGGGCCTGACGGCGTATGACACCCAGAAACTGAAAGCGATGGGTGAGCAACTGAACGCTGATGATAAAGACAGCTTCCGTAAATACGCTATCGTTGGCGCATTGACGCTGTATCTCGACTTTATCAACCTGTTCCTGATGCTACTGCGTATCTTCGGCAACCGCCGCTAATACCCGTCGCCTTTCAAGCCGCAGCGTTGTTACCTGCACTCGTTCACCCCAGTCACTTACTGAAGTAAGCTCCTGGGGATGAGCGAGCTTGGCGCCTAGCTGCAACTTGAAATTCATAGGGTATTACGGACGGAGCCTGTTGCAGTTTTGGATGTAGAGAGTCTCATCTCTTGCTAGAGTCGCACAATTCAGTTCCGGAACATAAAAACCGACCTCACCCGTCGGTTTTTTTACGTCTGCTATTCAGGCAATCTTGCGCCGGAACATGGCATAGGCCGCGCTGCCGGTGGTGGCGGTGATCACCAGTAACGGCCACAGGCTGTGCCAGATGATGCCGAAACCCGCATCCTTGAGGTAGATCTGCTTGGTGATATCGGTGAAGTGGCGGATAGGGTTGGCCCAGGTGAGATGCTGAAGCCAAACCGGCATATTCTCCACCGGCGAGACATAGCCGGAAAGCAGTATCGCCGGCATCATAAACACAAACACCCCGATAAACGCCTGCTGCTGTGTCGCGCACAGCGAAGAAATCAGCAGCCCGAAGCCCACCAAAGACAGCCCGTAAACCAGCATGGTGCCGTAGAACAGCAGCAACGAACCGGCAAATGGGATCTGATAGGCAAAGATACCGATAAACAGCACGATCGAAGCCTGGAAGGTGGCAATGATCAGGGCCGGTACCGCCTTGCCGATAAAGATCTGCCAGGTGGTTAAAGGCGAAACCAATAACTGCTCTAACGTGCCTTGCTCACGTTCACGCGCGACGGAAAGTGAGGTAACGATCAATACGCCGATGGTAGTGATCATCGCGATCAGTGAAGGCACCACGAACCATTTGTAGTCCAGATTCGGGTTATACCAGTTACGCACCACCAGTTCGCTGTTGTTGGGCTTGGTACGCTGCCCAATCAGCTCATTCTGGTAGTCCTGCACGATCTGTTGCACATAGTTGGCGGCGATCTGCGCGCTGTTGGAGTTACGGCCATCGAGGATCAGCTGCAACGGCGCGGTATTACCGCTGGCGATATCCCGTGAGAAGTTGGCCGGGAAGCGGACCAGCAGCAGCGCCTTCTGATTATCAATGGTGGTTCTAATCTCCTGCGGGCTGCGTAACAACAGCACGTGAGAAAAGGCTTTGGCCTTGGCAAGGCGTTGAGTCAGCTCAATGGAATGCTGGCCGCTGTCCTCACTGTACACCGCGATGGTGGCGTTGGTGACTTCGAGCGTCGCGGCAAACGGGAACAGCACTACCTGCAACAACACCGGCATAATCAGGATCGCGCGGGTCTGCGGATCGCGCAGCAGCGACTGCATTTCTTTTACGATCAACGTCCATAGACGGTGAAACATGGCTTCCCCTTAATCCAGCCGCCGCTGGGTTTTCCAGGCCGTCAGGCCGATAAACACCACCGCCGAGGCGATCAAAAACAGCAGGTTAATCACCAGCACGGTGCCGATATTGCCCGCCAGGAACAGCGTTTGCAGCGTACTGACAAAGTAGCGCGCCGGAATGATATAGGTCACCGCACGCACCACGGCGGGCATACTGTCGATCTGGAAGATAAATCCAGACAGCATAATTGAAGGTAAAAAGGCGGCATTCAGAGCCACCATTGCCGCGTTAAACTGGTTGCGGGTGATGGTCGAGATTAACAGCCCCATGCCGAGCGTGCTGGCCAGGAACAGGCTGCTGATCACGAACAGCAGCAGCAGGGAGCCACGGTAGGGCACGCCGAGTACAAACACCGAAACCACCATACACAGCACCATGGCGATCATACCCAGGAAATAGTACGGCACCAGCTTGGACAGCAGCAGCTCGCTGCGTGTGACCTGGGTCGAAAGCAGTGCCTCCATGGTGCCACGCTCCCATTCGCGGGCGATTACCAACGAGGTCAGAATGGCACCGATCACCGTCATGATAATGGTGATGGCCCCCGGAATAATAAAGTGCTGGCTGATGGCCGCCGGGTTAAACCAGTAGCGCATCTGGACTTCAATCAGCGGCTTGTCATCACGCCCCAGATCGGTGGCGCGCTGTTGCTGCCAGATTTGCCAGATCCCTTGGGTATAGCCTTGCACAAAGTTGGCGGTATTGGGCTCGCTGCCGTCGGTAATGACCTGCAACGGAGCGCGATCGTTAGGCCTTGCCAAATGCTCGGCAAAATCGCTGGGGATCACTACCAGGCCGCGGATGCTGCCAGCCTGCATCATCTGGATCAGCTGCTGGCGGTTATCGCTGACGGTCGGTTCAATATAGGGTGAGCCGATAAAAGCATTGGCCAGATCGCGGGCCTCTTCGCTTTGCTGCTCCATCAGGATCCCCAGCCGTAGCTTGCTGGAATCCAGATTGATGCCGTAGCCAAAGATAAACAGCAGCATCAACGGAATGACGAAGGCAATCAGTCCGCTGCTGGGATCGCGCAATATCTGCCGGGTTTCTTTCAGGCACAACGCCCGCAGTCGCCGCCAGGAAAAGCCGTTGTCGCTGTTCATGCAGTCTCCTCCCGATCGTAACCCTGCACCAGTTCGATAAACGCTTCTTCCATCGAAGGGTTGGGGTTTTGCTCGCTGGCTATCTGCTGTTTGAGATCGTCTGGCGTACCGGCGGCGATAATTTTGCCGCGATACACCAGGCCGATACGATCGCAGTATTCCGCTTCATCCATAAAGTGGGTGGTGACCATCACCGTCACGCCTTTATCCACCATGCCGTTGATGTGCAGCCAGAACTCGCGCCGGGTCAGGGGATCGACGCCCGAGGTGGGCTCATCAAGAAACAGAATATCTGGCTCATGCATCAGCGCACAGGCCAGCGCCAACCGCTGTTTGAAACCGAGCGGTAGCGAATCCGGCGTTTGGTTGAGGATCGGGGCGAAGTTGAAGGCGCGAGACATCTCGTCAATTTTATCGCGCTGGCTCTTGCCGCTCAGCCCATAAACGCCAGAGAAAAACTTCAGGTTCTGCGCCACCGTCAGGTTGCCATACAGCGAAAATTTCTGCGCCATATAGCCTAAATGCTGGCGCGCTTTGCCGGAGCTGGTTTTTAGATCCATACCGAGCACCAGCGCTTTGCCATCGCTAGGCACCAGCAGGCCACACATCATCTTGAAGGTGGTGGATTTGCCCGCGCCGTTGGGGCCAAGCAGGCCAAAAATTTCGCCGCGCTGCACCTTGAAATCCACATGATCGGTGGCCGCAAAGTCGCCGAATTTTTTGGTCAACCCCTGTGCTTCGATCACCGTTTCCGAGCTGTCGCCCGTTACCGTAGGCATGATCTCGGCCAGGGCGGATTTGCTGTTCGGGCCGCCGCCCAGCAGATCGATAAACGCATCCTCAAAACGCGGATCGGCCTCGGTTAATTCGGCCTGTGGCAGATCCAGATCCCGTAATACTTGCTGGTGATCTTCACCCGGCTTGAGGATCAGCCGCAGATATTTCCCCTGGATCACACCGTCGCTAACCGCAGGCAGACAGATCGCCCGTTGCAACAGCGCCCGGTGGCTACCGGCTGGGGTATCGATCAGGATGGTGCGGCCAGCCATGCGCTGGGTAAGATCCTGTGGCGCACCGCTAAATAGCAGTTCGCCTTCGTTCATCAGCAGCACTTCGCGGCACTGCTCGGCTTCGTCGAGATAGGAGGTACTCCACAGGATCAGCATGCCGTCGTTGGCCAGCTCATGCACCATTCGCCACAGTTCACGACGTGAAATGGGATCGACGCCGACGCCGGGCTCATCCAGCAGCAACACCTGAGGTTGGCCAAGCAGCGTACAGGCCAGCCCGAGCTTTTGCTTCATCCCGCCGGAAAGCTTGCCCGCCAGCCGTTTGGTAAAGCGGGTCAGATCGGTAAACGTCAGCAACCGCTCAAAGGTTTGCTTACGCAGATCGCCGGTGACTCCGCGCAGATCGGCATACAGCGTGAGATTTTCCATCACCGTCAGATCCTCATACAGCCCAAATTTTTGCGGCATGTAACCAAGAATGGCGTGCAACTGACGATCCTGTGCGATCGGATCCAACCCGGCGACGGTCAGCTTGCCGCTGCTGGGGAGCAGCAAACCTGCCAACATGCGCAGCAGGGTAGTTTTGCCCGCGCCATCGGGGCCAACCAGCCCGGTCACCGCGCCACTGCGCAACGTGGTCGTCAGGCTGGCTACCGCCGGTTTATCGAGTGATGGAAAGCGTTTTTCCAACGCCACCAGTTCAATCGTATGTGCCTGTGCCATCACGGTTCCTTACGGCTGTGTGAAATGGACGGTTACCGGCATCCCCTGACGCAAGGCGTCATCGGCATCGTTGACGATGATCCGCAGGCGGTAGACCAGATCGGTACGCAGATCCGGTGTTTCTACGCTTTTGGGAGTGAACTCCGCGGTGGGGGAAACAAAGCCGATCTTGCCGTGATAAGGCTTGCCAGGGCGGCTGTCAGTCTCTATCAAAACTTCGGTACCTGGTGTGGCGTTACCCAGGCTGGTTTCATTAATGTAGGCACGAACCCATACCGGCCGGGTCAACGATAGGGTAAACACCGTGCTGCCAGCGCTGAGCATGGTGCCTGGCTCCACGGCTCGCGTCATTACCGTACCAACGGACGGAGAGAGCAGGGTGGTGTCATGCAGATCCAACTGAGCCTGTGCCAGTGCCGCTTCGGCTAGTGCCAGATTGGCGTTGGCCTGTTCGATTTCCTGCGGGCGGTTACCGGTCAGGTATTGCGACAGTTTGTCTTTCGACGCCTGCAGATTAGCCTGCGCCTGATTACGCGCGGTGCGGGCATCTTCCAGGGCGTTGGCAGAGGTGGCCTTTTTCGCCCATAGCCCCTGCTGGCGCTGGAAGAAGCTGTCGGCATAACTGAAGGCCGACTGCCGTTGTGCGACTTCGGATCGCACCTGAGCAATCTCCTCGTTGCGGTAGCCTGCCTGCAATAAATCCAGCTTGGCTTTGGCGCTGGCAACGTTGGCCTGCGCCTGTAGCAACGCGTTCTGGTAAGGGGCATCGTCCAGTTTGCCCAGCAGCTGCCCCTGTTGCACGCTGTCCCCTTCGTCTACCGCCAGTGAGGCCAACCGGCCATTAACGCGGAAACCCAGGTTGACCGTGCGGATATCTACATTGCCATACAGCGTCAAAGGCTTGTCCTGCTGGCGTTGGTAAGACCAGAAACCGTAGGCCGCAGCGGCGATCAGCACGATCGCTATACCCACAATGGCAACTCTTTTCTTGTTCATAATGTTCCTTGACTGCAAGACGGAAAGTTAGACGGCGTAACGCTGGCGTAGCCCGTTAACCAGAATGTCGATATGTTCGGCCAGCACCTCGCTAATTTGCTCGGCTTCTTCTGCCGCGATCTGATGCCAGCCTGCCTGGCGTAGCAAAGTTTCCCGGCCAACGCGGAATGCCAGAACCTCACCGATCAGCGCATGAGTATGCAAGACGATTTTGGTGGAACGCTCATCGATGCCGGTGTAGCCCGCTAACAGGCGACACAGTAAGTGATGCAACGGGGCTATCACTTGCTGGTGGATCAGCGGATAAGCATCGGTTGGCGAAAGCTGTTCGCGAGACATAATCTTGCTCAGGTTGAGCGTGTGGGGTTCGGTCATCAGTTGGCTGAAGGCCAGCAACCCGCTTTTGAGATGGTAGAGATAATGCTCCGGCTGGCGTTGCTCCGCGCGCAGTTGATAGAAACGTTCGATTTCTTCGCTCAGTGGGCGGAAACTTTGCTGGATAAAGTCGGCAATCCACTGGGCTACCGCCAGATATAACCCCTCTTTCGAGTTGAAATAATAGGTGATAGCGGCGATGTTCTGCCCGGCACGCTGGGCGATTTGCCGCGTGGTGGCACCCGAAAGGCCATATTCGCCGAACACTTCAATCGCGGCGGAGAGCAGTTGTTGGCGCGCTTGTTCACCCCGTTTGAGAGGTCTTAGCGGCGGGTTTTCTGCAGAGGACATGGGTTGATCCGAAAAGTTAATCAATCATATGATTAACTTTAGGCCGAGCGGGCTAAAATGTAAACCACAGGCCAGAACATTTTGCTCTTCCGTGAACTTGCTCGGCGAAAAGTGCTATGAACACGTAAAATTGCCTTTTCTTGTTCGATTTCTGCTACACTCTCGCGCTTGGTGCACTGCAGTTTGTGCCAATCCCTCGAGGTCATGCCGAGGATGTGCCGCAAAAAAGTGCGAGTACCTCCTTATGCCCCGTCTGATAATCCTCCCGGAAACTGCACCGAACATTTGTTTAGGTTAGGGGGGATCTGGAGTTTTTCTCTACTATGTCATTTGAAACCCTCGGCTTAAGTGCTGAAATTCTGCGCGCTGTTGAAGAACAGGGCTATCGCGAACCTACGCCAATTCAACGCCAGGCAATCCCGGTGGTATTGGCAGGCCGTGACCTGATGGCCAGCGCCCAGACCGGCACCGGTAAAACAGCTGGTTTTACCTTGCCGCTATTACAGCTGCTGAGCAAACACGATCACCCAATCAAAGGCCGTCGCCCGGTGCGCGCGTTGATCCTGACGCCAACCCGTGAACTGGCTGCACAAATCGGTGAAAACGTTGAGGCTTACAGCAAACACCTGCGCCTGCGTTCGCTGGTGGTGTTTGGTGGTGTGAGCATCAACCCGCAGATGATGAAGCTGCGCGGCGGCGTCGACATCCTGGTGGCAACGCCGGGTCGCCTGCTGGATCTGGAACATCAGAACGCGGTTGATCTGTCTAAAATTGAAATTCTGGTGCTGGACGAAGCCGACCGCATGCTGGATATGGGCTTTATCCATGATATCCGCCGCGTGCTGTCCAAGCTGCCTGCCAAGCGTCAGAACCTGCTGTTCTCCGCGACCTTCTCCGATGAGATCAAAGGGCTGGCCAGTAAACTGCTGACCAACCCGGCCTCGGTAGAAGTGGCCCGCCGCAATACCGCATCCGAGCAAATTGAACAGAGCGTTCACTTTGTCGATAAGAAGCGTAAGCGTGAACTGCTTTCCCAGATGATCGGCGAAGGTGACTGGAAGCAGGTGCTGGTATTTAACCGTACCAAGCACGGTGCCAACCATTTGGCTGAACAGCTGAATAAAGATGGCATCACCGCTGCGGCTATCCACGGCAACAAAAGCCAGGGCGCACGTACCCGCGCACTCGCCGACTTTAAAGACGGCAAAATCCGTGTGCTGGTAGCTACAGACATCGCTGCGCGCGGCCTGGATATCGATCAGTTGCCACACGTAGTGAACTACGAGCTGCCAAACGTACCGGAAGATTACGTTCACCGCATTGGCCGTACTGGCCGTGCCGAACGTACCGGTGAGGCGATCTCGTTGGTCTGCGTGGATGAACACAAACTGCTGCGTGATATTGAGCGCCTGCTCAAGCGTGAAATTCCACGCATTGCGCTGCCAGGCTATGAACCGGACCCAAGCATCAAAGCCGAACCGATCATCAATGGCCGTCAGGCTGGTGGTGGCCGTGGTGCTCCACGTGGCAACGGCGGCGGCGCTCCGCGTACCGGTAACGGTGGCGGCCAGCGTAGTGGCAATGGCGGCGGTCAGCGTGAAAATCGCGGCGGCGGCAGTGCTCGCCCGCAGGGTGACGGCAAACCACGTTCAGGTGCTCCATCGCGCCGTCCGCATAGCCGTAAACCGTCTGAGTGATCCTCGATTGATGATCTATACTGAACCGCCATTGATTGGCGGTTTTTTTTCGCCTGTTTCCGGAGGTCCAGATGAAATTGAAGTGTGCAATTCTTGATGATTACCAAGGTGTAGCGCTGACGATGGCGGATTGGTCCGTCCTTGGCGAGCAGGTCGAGGTCTTCTCCCTGCGTGAGCATATTGACGATGAAGATCAACTGGTGAGCCGCATCAACGACTGTGAGATCGTGGTGATTATGCGAGAACGTACGCCGTTCACCGCCGCATTGCTTGCCCGTTTGCCAAAACTGCAATTGCTGATCACCTCAGGCATGCGCAACGCTTCGATCGATCTGACTGCGGCAACCCGCCAAGGCGTTACCGTTTGTGGCACCGCCAGCGGTTCTGAAGCGCCGATGGAACTGACCTGGGCGCTCGTCCTCGGCTTGGCCAAGCATCTGGTGGCTGAAAGCGGAGGATTGCGTGCCAACGGGCCTTGGCAGCAACATGTTGGCATCACCTTGCATGGCAAAACGTTAGGCTTACTGGGGCTGGGTAAGATCGGCGGCCAGATGGCGAAGGTGGCACAGGCGTTTGGCATGAACGTCGTGGCCTGGAGCCAAAATCTGACGGCTGAAAGGGCACAGGAATTCGGTGTGCAACTTGCCGAGTCAAAACAGGCGTTACTGTCAGCGAGCGATTTTGTTTCGGTGCATCTGGTGTTAAGCGATCGCAGCCGTGGGCTGATCGACCGTCAGGCGCTGGCGCAGATGAAAAACAGCGCTTTCCTGATTAACACCTCACGCGCGGCAATTGTCGATCAACAAGCGTTGGTTGAGGCGCTGCAAACCGGGCAGATCGCCGGTGCCGGGCTGGACGTGTTTGAAGTAGAGCCACTGCCAGCCGATCACCCATTGCGCCGCTTGCCCAACGTGCTGGCTACGCCGCATGTGGGTTATGTCGCGGATGATAACTACCGCACCTATTTCCGGGAAGCGATTGCCGATATCCAGGCGTTTATTGCCGGTGAGACGCTGCGCAAGTTAACGAGTTGAGTGATAAAAAAAGGGGCAATACTCCCAAGTTCCAGATACACACCCTGGAAGTCCTTGGTGGCGGTAACAGCCACTATCAAGATTACCTTTGTATCTAACCCTACCGAAGTGCAGTTAGGAGAAGTATTTTGAACATCAACTTAGATTTCCTAATCATACGTACTTGCAAGTTTTTACCATTGGTCAGCTTGCTCACCGTTGCGATGTGTTGCTCGACAGCGTCGGCGTCCACTGCACCCGATTACAGCGCTTATCGTGCAGGTACCTATCTCACGTATCTGCCAAACGTTGACGAGACTGACCCCTCCCGCTCGGCCCATATCCCAAAATTGCGGATTGCCTTCGGAGACGGCAGCGGCGGGCTGCATCCCATCGTCATGGATACCGGCTCAACCGGCATAGTTGTTTCAGCAGATCGCATCCCCCACTTCGATGAACTCACCGTGACACCGGGGCGCCTGATTTATAGCAGCTCGGGCCGGATTATGCTCGGCGTCTGGGTTACCGTGCCTGTGACCATCGCTGGAGAAAATGGTGCCAGCGTTACGACCGCACCGCTCCCCGTTTTGGCGGTAACGCGTATCGAATGTCTGCCCGATGCTCGTGAGTGCGAGCCAGGTGATGCGCCCCGAGGGGTCGCCATGATGGGAGTCGGTTTTGGTCGGGGATCCGATGGGCAAGGTCAAAGCACTCCGCGTAACAACCCTTTCCTGAATGTAACCAGCGAACAGCCTATGCGTCATGGTTATATCGTGACACGCAACGGCGTTCATATTGGGCTTACTTCGGCCAACACCCAGCGTCAATTCAGCTACGTCAAACTCGCGCCGAACCCTAACGTTGAGCACGAATGGATGAGCGCCTCGGTCTGCATCACGATTAACCACAAAACACCAGCGGCCTGCGGCATTTCGTTAGTCGATACCGGAGTGACCGCGATGTTTTTGACCTTGCCACCGGCCATGCTTGATGGCGCCAAGACGCTTTCATCCGGTACCACTCTGAGTTTGAGTTTTCCAGGCGTCGATAAAGCAGCCATCGCAGCTAAATATGAGTTGACCGTGGGTGGCGAAGCTACCCCGCTCACACCGACGTCTATCCATCTCAACACCACGCGCCCGACGCCATTCGTCAATACAGGCGTGCATTTTTTAAATGGCTTTGATGTGCTGTATGACGCCGATGGCGGTTTTATTGCTTATCGGCCTGTCGAATAGAGGGGGAGGCCCTTGCGTTGTAGTGTTCAGCAGGGGCAGCCTCAATATAGACTGAGAACCGGTGCCGATCTTGGCGCCATCTCTTGTATCACCTGCATATCTCGGCAGACATGGTAACCAGTCGGTTAGGTGCAGGCCTTCCCCGTTACAAAAATTTCTCCAGCGAATAATGCTACCGCTTTTGCTAGCCAATTCGGTCATCTCATGTTGCTGGCACCGCCTTTCGCCCGTATCATTGCGCCCTCTTTGATTGCAGGGGTAGGCATGCGCGTATTATTGGCTCCAATGGAGGGGGTACTCGACTCTCTGGTGCGGGAATTGCTCACCGAGGTGAACGATTACGATCTCTGCATCACCGAATTCCTGCGGGTGATCGATCAGCGGCTGCCAGCCAAATCCTTCTACCGGCTATGCCCGGAACTGCACCATGCCAGCAGAACGCCATCCGGCACCCAGGTGCGGGTGCAACTGCTGGGCCAGTATCCCGAATGGTTGGCGGAAAACGCCGCTCAGGCGGTTGAACTGGGTTCTTACGGCGTCGATCTGAACTGCGGTTGCCCGTCCAAACATGTCAACGGCAGCGGCGGCGGGGCCACCTTGCTCAAAGATCCCGAACTGATTTATCAGGGTGCCAAAGCGATGCGCGCCGCGGTGCCTGCGCATCTGCCGGTGACGGTAAAAGTGCGCTTGGGTTGGGATTCAGATTCCCGCAGCTTTGAAATTGCCGATGCGGTGCAGCAAGCGGGTGCGACCGAAATCACCATTCATGGCCGTACCAAAGAGGACGGTTATAAAGCCGATCGCATCAATTGGCAGGCGATCGGTGAGATCCGCCAGCGTTTGACCATCCCAGTGATTGCCAACGGGGAAATCTGGGACTATCAAAGTGCGCAGGCCTGTATGCAGGCCACCGGGTGCGACGCGGTAATGCTGGGGCGCGGGGCGTTGAACATCCCCAACCTGAGCCGGGTGGTGAAATATAACGAACCGCGTATGCCTTGGCCGCAGGTGGTGCAGCTATTGCAAAAGTATGTGCATCTGGAAAAGCAGGGCGATACCGGTTTATACCACGTTGCCCGCATCAAACAGTGGCTCAGCTACCTGCGCAAAGAGTATCAGGAAGCCACGGAGCTGTTTACCGAGATCCGCACGTTAAACAACTCCAAGGATATTGCGCGGGTGATATGCCGCTAACTCCTTAGCTCAATGGCGAAATAGTGCCGCAGCGCCTCCAACCGTTCTTCCTCCGAATGCAGCGTAGACTCCTTGCGGTGATGGTCTTGGGTCACGATCAGCTTTAACTCGCTGAGGGTGATGCGGCCATCCTCTGTGGGGCGCGAGCACACCAGCTTTTGGGTAAAGTGCGACTGTGGCGAAGTGCTGTGATAGTGGCACATGTCGTTAAATTCTTCCGGCTGCCGGGGTTGCAGGGTAAAGCGATAAAGCGTCTTGGCGTGGGAGGTCCGATCGCCGTTGCGGCGCTCCAGATGATACCACTCGCCGTCTTGCTCAAGATGAAAGGTGCCGCTGGCCTGCGGTTGTTGCTCGGTGGTGGTGATTTTCAGCGGGGCGAGGAAAGAATCGCCAAATCCTACATCGACCAGATACGGCTGATCCAGGGTCACCACCAGCGCCATATGGTCAAACGGCGGGCCAAAAGAACCGTCTCTGGCATGGATTTCCCCGGAAATAAACGCTACCTGAAAGCCGATCTGCTGCAACAGCAGGGCGAATATCCGATTCAATTCATAGCAAAACCCCCCGCGATTATGCTCGACGATTTTGCTGAACAGCCCGGCCTCGCCAAGATCGATTCCCTGATGATAGATAATGCTCAAATTCTCGAAGGGCACCGCCAGCATATGGCAGCGATGCAGCTGTTGCAGAGTTTGCAGATCGGCCTGTGGTGTGCCTGTGAAGCCGATGTGTTGCAGATAGCGTGCTATGTCCACCAGAATTCTCGCTATACGGGAAATTTTGCATAAATTAGCGGGAATTGCGGCAGTCGGGGAAGCAATATGTGCGGTGCTGAAAATCGCAGGCGTAAAGCCGCTTGTGCCAATGCATTACACTCGTCTTCCTGATAGGCGTAGCCACCGAGCTTGCAAGCATGTGAAAGCCGTTTGTAATTAATTATAAAGGTAAATACGTATCGATTTCAGTCCGTTTAAAATTAGCGATTTAGCCAATAAACGTATGTTGTTAAAAACAGTATTGACATAGTTTGAAAAAGTCGTAGATTAGTATCCAGCAGCAGGAAATTGATAGTTAGCTGCTTAGCTAAATAACAGATTGAAAGGTTATCTTTAATAAGTTGTTTAGTGATATTGCGATAAAGGCCACGAAGTTCTGTTGTATGGGGAAGTCGTCGTTGAGTAGCCAGTTCGGACTCAAGGACAATGCTTTAAGGCCACGTAGTCAGTACCGACGATCGCAGGGTGTGTACCATAACGCGATGATGTAAGGCTCTGTTTATCAAGTGTTAATGTTGCAACTTGTTAATTTTATCCTGTAAGTTTGTTGCAATGAAAGTAAAGCCATGCGTCAATAGTTTATATCGCGAGGGGGAATGTACCAGTTTAGCTTGCTTTACCTTGGCTAATTATTATGAGGTAGGTGAGTCGGAATTTGTAAATCAGCCAGTATAGGGGAGGATGTAGTTAGCTTTTTAATACCCAATATTATCTGTGATAAACAAGTACATTTTAAGCAGTATCGAAAGTAGTACCCAGTTAGTAAGTTGATTAATGTTGAATTTTAAATATGCAGTAACCTAAAAGCCCTGGCAAATATTGTCAGGGCTTTTTCGTTTTATCCTTTTGCCCATGGGGTGATGCTTCAGCATTTTTGGAGGATAGCCACTGCCAGAAACTGTCATGCCCAAGCCTTAGCCTGAACGCCTAACTCAAAGCGATCGGGAGGCGTTATGCAAGATTTTACGGGTAAAGTGGCATTGGTGACCGGTGCTTCCACCGGTATTGGTGAGGCTATTGCTCAAGAGTTGGTCGATCGAGGGGCGAAGGTAGCGATCACCGCCAGAAATCACGCAAGGCTGTCAGCAACGGCGCAACGTATCGATCCGACAGGTAAATCGGTATTTCCGTTGGTTATGGATGCTCGCGATCCTGAATCGGTGCGCAGTGCGGTAGCGCAGACGCTGGCCCTCGGCGGGCAATTGCATCTGCTGGTCAACAACGCCGGTATTACCGGGCCGCATGATGTGCCGCTGAATGAATACTCCATTGAAGATTGGCGTGCGGTGATTGAAACCGATCTCAGTGGCACCTTCTATGGCATGAAGTACGGATTACCCGCTATCGCAGCGGCAGGCGGTGGCGCGGTAGTGAATCTCTCTTCCGTCAATGGCATGGTCGGAATTGCAGGCATTGCGCCTTATACCGCGGCCAAGCATGGCATTATCGGTTTGACACGGGCCGCCGCCCTGGAGTTTGCCGAAAGGGGGGTACGCATCAACGCCGTCGGGCCTGGTTATGTCGATACGCCTTCGATGGCCAAATTACCAGCTTTGATGCGGGAGAAAATGGCTGCCTCCCATCCGATGGGGCGTATGGCTACGCGTGAAGAGGTAGCGAAAACGGTGGTTTTTTTGCTTTCTACAGACAGCAGTTTCACCACCGGGGCCTTTTACAGCATTGATGGTGGTTATACGGCACAGTAAACTATGCTGCGCCCTCTGGCCAAGGTGTTAGCGAGCTTGCGTCTTTGCAATAAATCGTCAGCAGAGTTCATTCTGACTTGCTATGAGTGAACTATAATTTTCATCAAGTTAGATTAATTGATGAGCGATCTTGCTGCCGATGACAAAATCTCTGTTCTCCCGTTTTATGGCACTGTGGCTGCTGGCCATAGCCACACCGATCGTTGCTGCACCGCTGCCTGCGGTGACCGTGGCGCTGATTGAACAAAGCCAACCCGAACGCGCATTGCACTATCTTGGCCGCATCGAGGCGATACAAACCGTGGAGGTGAAGACCCGTACCGAAGGGTTTATCGCCAAACGGCCGTTTACCGAAGGGCAGATGGTCAAGGCCGGGGATTTACTGTACGAGATCGAGCCTGCATTACACCATTCTGCCGTGGCACAGGCTCAGGCTCAGTTGGATAGCGCGACGGCCACAGCCAACCTGGCTCAGGTAAACCTGACGCGCTTGCAGCAGTTGGGCAATAACCGCGCGGTTAGCAGAGCGGATATCGATGCTGCGGCAGCCGAGCGTGATACCAGCAGGGCGGCGGTCGCTCAGGCGCGGGCACTGCTTAATACGCAGCAGTTACAACTCAGCTATACCCGTATTTATGCGCCGATAGCCGGGCGCATCGGCCACAGCCGTTTTCATGTGGGCAGCCTGGTCAACGCGGCGAGTGGCACACTGGTCAACATTATTCAGCTCGATCCGATCCGCGTGGCGATCTCCATCAATGAACGCGACTATATTACCGCCGCCTATCAGCGTCAGCGTGGGGAGGGTAAGCTCGCCGAAGGGCAGTTTTCTGCACGTCTTGAACTGGCCAACGGCAAGTCCTACCCGGAGCCGGGCAGTTTTGAATCGGTAGATAACCAGATCGATGCCCACACTGGCACCGTCACGTTGCGCACCCGTTTTGCCAATCCTAATCATCTGCTGCTGCCCGGGGGCGTGGTGAACGTGATCCTGACCGCCGAGCAACCACAGACGGTTACGCTGGTGCCAATTGCTGCGCTACAGCAAAACCAGCAGGGCCACTTTGTGCTGGTGGTCACGCCTGAGAATATTGTGGAAGTCCGAGCGGTGACGCTGGGTAAACAACATCAACAATATTATCAGGTGAATGCCGGGCTCAGTGCTGGCGAAAGGGTGATTATCTCCGGTGTCCAGCACGTCAGGCCCGGAATGCAGGTGAACGCCATTCTCTCCAGCGCCAACGCGCAACCATAAGGGGACGTTGATGCTGCATTTCTTTATCCGGCGGCCAAAATTCGCCATCGTGATTGCGCTGGTGATCACCCTGGTGGGGATCGTTTCTCTCAAGGTGATCCCGGTGGAACAGTACCCCGACATCACGCCACCGGTCGTTTCCGTCAGCGCGCTCTATCCTGGAGCCAGCGCCCGTGACGTAGCTCAGGCGGTGGCATCGCCCATCGAAGCTCAGGTCAACGGCGTCAGCAACATGCTGTACATGGAATCGACCAGCGCCAACAACGGCGGTTATCAACTGAGCATTACCTTTGCCAGCGGCACCGATCCGGATATGGCCGCCGTGGAGGTGCAAAACCGTATTTCACAGGTTAGCGCACAGCTACCGGCAGAGGTGAATAACAACGGGGTTTCGGTGCGTAAGCGGGCCTCGAATCTGCTGTTGGGCGTTAGCGTGTTCTCTCCCAAGGGCAGCCGCGACACGCTGTTTCTGAGCAATTACACCAGTATCCAACTGCGCGATGCCTTGGCCCGCATCAGCGGTGTAGGGGATGTGCAGGTGTTTGGTGCCCGGGATTACAGCATGCGCGTCTGGCTCGATCCGCAGCGTATGGAGTCGCTCAATATCAGCGTGCAGGACATCGTGCAGGCGTTGCAGCAGCAGAACGTGCAGGCCGCAGCAGGCCAGATCGGTTCCGCGCCTTCGCCTTCCCGGCAGCAGCAAACCTTGACCATCAGCGGGCAGGGGCGTTTAACCGATCCGCAGGAGTTCGCCAGGGTGATTATCCGCAGCGGGGCCAATGGCGGTACGGTGCGCGTGGGTGACGTGGCGCGGGTCGAGTTGGGGGCACAAAACTACCAGGTTAATGCTTCGATGAACCAACAGGAATCGGCATTTTTGGTGGTTTACCCCACGCCGGGAGCTAACGCGCTGAATGTTGCTAACGCGGTACGCCAGGAGATGGCACGCTTGTCGCAGTCCTTCCCCAGCGATATGAGCTATGACATCAAATATGACTCTACCCGCCCGGTAACGGCAACGCTGCACGAGATTGCCATTTCGCTGGCGTTAACCCTGGCGGTGGTGTTGCTGGTGGTTTATCTGTTCTTACAGAGCCTGCGGGCCACCTTTATCGTGGCGCTCACCATTCCAGTTTCATTGCTCGGTACTTTCGCCGTGCTGTATGTTTTCGGCTATTCCGCCAACACCCTGAGCCTGTTCGCCATTATTCTGGCGCTGACTATCGTGGTAGACGACGCCATCGTGGTGGTGGAAAACGTGGAGCGTCTGCTGGCCCAAGATCCCGCTCTTAGCCCGGCAGAGGCGACCCGCAAGGCGATTAGCCAGATTGCCGGGCCGATCGTCGCTACGACGTTAGTGCTGATGGCGGTGTTTGTGCCGATTGCGGTGCTGCCGGGCATTACCGGTGAGCTGTATCGTCAGTTTGCCGTGACCCTGTCGGCGGCGGTGATCCTGTCGAGCATCAACGCGTTGACGCTGTCCCCGGCGCTTTGTGCCACACTGATCCGGCGGCGTGAGCTGGCGCAAACCGGCTTTTTTGGTGGTTTCAACCGGGGTATGAACCGGATGCGTGATGGCTATGTTCGCATGACCGCATTGGCTAGCAAGCGAGCTTTAACCACGGTGATTGCACTCTTTGTCGTTGGCTTGGCCACCTGGTATGGCTATAGCCGTCTGCCGACCTCTTTCCTGCCGGAGGAGGATCAGGGCTACTTTTTCGTCAACGTACAACTGCCGGATGGGGCTTCCCTTGAACGTACCCAGGTGGTGATGGATCAGATGCATCAGCAGGTGATACAAAACCCGGCGGTGGAAGATGTGATTAAAATTACCGGCTTCAGCCTGCTGAGCGGGGGCAATTCGCCCAATGCGGGCTTCGCCATCGTGATGCTCAAACCCTGGGGCCAACGCGAACATGTTGATCGGGTGTTAGCCGATCTTCAGGGCCGGCTGGCGGCAATCCCCTCGGCGATGATCATGGTGGTTAATCCACCGGCAATCGCCGGGCTAGGCAACGCCGCCGGTTTTGATTTACGCCTGCTGGCGCTGGAGGGGCAAACGCCGCAGCAGATGGCTCAGGTGGCCCAGGGGATAATTTTTGCGGCCAACCAGCGGCCAGAGCTGAGCCGGGTATTTACCACCTTCAGCGCCGTGGTGCCGGATATCGATCTAGCGGTCGATCGTGAACGGGCTGCACTGTTGCAGGTGCCGGTCAGCCGGATTTTCAATACGCTGCAAGTTTCGCTTGGCGGCCTGAACGTGGGGGATTTTTCGGTCAATAACCGTATGTTCCGGGTGCAGTTGCAAAATGATATGGATTTCCGGCAACGCACCGAACAAATTAATCGCCTGAACGTGCGCAGCGACACCGGCGCTCTGGTGAGCCTGGCTAATCTGGTGCGGCTCACGCCGTCTATCGGCGCGCCTTTTATCAGCCAGTTCAACCAGTTTCCGTCGGTATCGGTGAACGGTTCTGCGGCCGAGGGGGTTAGCTCCGGGCAGGCGATGAAAACCATGGAATCTTTATTGGCCGAGCAGTTGCCAAAGGGTTACGGCTACAGTTGGAGCGGCCTGTCCTGGCAGGAACAACAAACCGGTGACCAAGCCCTGCTGATCTATCTGGCGGCGCTGGTGTTCGCCTATCTGTTCCTGGTGGCTCAGTATGAAAGCTGGAGTATCCCGCTGGTGGTGATGCTGTCGGTGATTTTCGCGGTGGCAGGGGCGGTCGCGGGGTTACGTATGATGGGGTTCGCCAACGACGTTTACGCCCAAATCGGGCTGGTTCTACTGATCGGCCTGGCAGCCAAGAATGCCATCCTGATCGTTGAGTTCTCCAAGGCGCGGCGTGAAGAGGGGGCCAGCATTCGCGAAGCCGCGCAGGACGGTGCCCGGCAACGTTTCCGGGCGGTGATGATGACGGCCATCTCCTTTATTCTCGGGGTGATGCCGTTGGTGTTTGCTACCGGAGCCGGGGCGATGAGCCGCCAAATTATCGGCATTACCGTGTTTGGCGGGATGTTACTGGCAACGCTGGTCGGGATCTTCTTTATTCCTGCGCTGTATCTGCATATTCAACGGCTGCGCGAATGGATGAAATCACGTTTTGCCTAAATAACGACATGTCGTCGTCAGGTTTACCCAGCGAAGTGCTGGGTAAACCCGATAAGTTAACCCTTATTGGCCGATCTGTTGCTCATGAGCCTGTTGTTCCAGCTTCACCTGTGCGGCACGCTTGCGCAGGCCAAACCAGCCAAGTAGCAGTAACACGGCCAGCACTGGGATGGTGGCAATAGTCCAGGTGCCGTTCGGATAATCAAAGGCCATCATGATCACCACCGCTAACAGGAACAACAGCGTCAGCCACGAGGTGACCGGTGCTCCTGGCATTTTAAACGCCACCGGTTTGGCTTTCCCCGCCTTGATCGCCTTACGCAGTTGCATCTGACAAACGATAATAAATGCCCAAGAGCAGATGATGCCCAGTGAAGCGATATTCAGCACGATCTCGAATACCTGCGATGGCACCAGATAATTCAGCACCACGCCAATTACATAGATGCCGCAGGTCACCAGAATACCGGCATAAGGTACCTGCTGGCTGCTCATTTTAGCCATCAGCTTTGGTGCTGAACCACCCATGGAAAGTGAGCGCAGGATACGGCCTGTTGAGTACAGACCAGAGTTCAGGCTGGAAAGGGCGGCGGTCAGCACCACGATATTCATGATGGTACCGATGTAGGGTACGCCAAGCTTGGAAAAGAAGGTGACAAACGGGCTTTGCCCAGCCTGATAGGCGTTCCAGGGTAGCAGCAGAACCAGCAGCACCACCGAGCCGACATAGAACAAACCGATACGCCAGATCACGCTGTTGATCGCTTTTGGCATCATTTTTTCCGGATCTTTACACTCGCCAGCGGCGGTGCCTATCAGTTCGATACCGGCAAAGGCGAAGATCACCCCTTGTACCAACACCAAAGCAGGCAACAGACCGTGTGGGAACATGCCACCGTTATCGGTGATCAGGTGGATACCGGTTGGATTGCCCGCTACCGGTGTGCCGACGCCAAGGAAGATGACCCCCACGACCAGGAACAGAGAGATGGCGGCGACCTTGATCAATGCAAACCAGAACTCCATTTCGGCGAACCATTTCACGCCGATCATATTCATGGTAGCCACAATCCCAAGCGCCCCCAGGGCAAACAGCCACTGGGGAACCTCGGCGAAGGTACCCCAATAATGCATATACAGCGCTACGGCGGTGATATCGACAATGCCGGTCATCGCCCAATTAAGAAAGTACATCCATCCTGCAACGTAGGAGGCCTTTTCACCGAGAAATTCGCGTGCATAGGAAACGAAACTGCCGCTGGATGGGCGGTGTAATACCAGCTCGCCCAAGGCGCGTAGGATGAAAAAAGAAAACACGCCACATACCAGATACACCAGCGCCAGTGCCGGACCCGCCATCTGTAGACGTGCGCCGGTGCCAAGGAATAGGCCAGTGCCGATTGAGCCGCCAATGGCGATCATCTGTATCTGCCGTTTACCCATGCTTTTGTGGTAACCGGACTCGTGCGAGTCCAACCAACGCTTTCTCGCCGCCTGCTTGTCATGTGCAGTCGTTTTGTCTGAGTGCATTATTCGTCCTGTTCCTGTCTGTTTGCATCATGGGAATGAGGTCATGGCAACATTCCGCAGTTTATGGTTGATACCAGCGCCGTTAAATAACGGCGAGGCATGCTACCCGTTCTAAGGAATTGAGGCAAAAAAACTGCGGTTCAGAGGAAGAGGGTGTCACTCAGGCCGATTCGGCGGCAGGCAGGGCGGAGGTCGGCAGCCCGAATATTTTGTCGAAGGCCCAGTTAAATACAAAGGTATAGCAGGGAATAATCACGATCAGCGCCATATCCAGCAGCAAGGCCTGCAGCAAGGAAATCTCCATCCACCAGGCGATCAGCGGGATCAGATAAACCACCAGCGTCAGTTGGAAGCCCACGGCGTGCAGAATGCGGCGTTTCAGCGTGCGGGTGCGTGATGCCTGGCGGCTTTCCCAGAATTCGTACAAGTAGTTGTAAATCAGGTTCCAACTGACGGCGATGGTGGTGATGATCACCGCCAACGGCCCGGTGCTGCTCGGGGCGGTACCAGAGAGTAGTGCCAACCCAAGGGCCGAAATGACCATACCGATAACTTCATAAGCGGTCACATAGACCAGTTTGCGTTTCACGCCTTGCATGTTTTTCTCCTGCTTTATTTTTCGTGCCTGATGACGTCCGGCAACCCGATGCGTAAGATAACGTCAATGCTATTGATAGAAAAAGTCAGGAGCTGTCAGTTTTACTGACAGGTGAGGCGATGAATTTTTCCAGTGACAATATCGAACTGTTTTTGGCCGTGTTGGATCGCGGCTCATTCTCGGCGGCAGCCAGGGCGTTGCGGCGCGTGCCTTCGGCGGTCAGCATGGGGATCGCCAATATGGAGGCGGAGCTGGGTTTTCAGCTGTTCGACCGCTCGCACCGCGAACCGGTGCCCACCGCGCTGGCATTGACACTGGCTCCCCACGCACGCTTGATTGCCGAACAGCTCAAGCAGCTGCAGATCCACGCCATTGAGCTTTCTCAGGGGCTGGAAAGCAGGCTGTCGATCGGTGTGGCATCTGATATCAACAGCAGCGGTCTATTGGCGGCGGTGAAAGCGTTGGCGGAACGCTACCCGTTGTTGGATATTGAGGTGCTGACTGCCCCACAAGATGATGTTTTGCATATGCTGCATCAACAGCGGGTCAGCCTGTGCCTGGCATTCGGCGGGCTGGACGTTAACAGCCAGGAACAGTTTCACTATGTGGGTAGCGAGTCGCTGGTGGCAACCATTGCGGCGCAGCATTCAGCCCTGAGTGCTGGCGGTGCCGAGTTGTTTCTGGAGGAACTGGTCAACGTGCGGCAGATCATGGTGGCCAGCCGGGATTTGCCTATGGCGGATAAACGCCCACAGGTAGCGGAATCTTTCTGGCGCACTGACAGTTTGCCGATGGCGTTAAGCATGGTGGAAGCCGGGCTGGGGTGGGGCAACTTTCCGCTGTCGTTAACTACGCCATTGCTGGAACAGGGCCGGTTGATCCGGCTGAAATTTAAAAATACCAAAAATGAACTGCGTCTGCCTGTGCACCTGATTTGGCTGAAGAATCAGCCGCAACAGAAGGCGGCCAGGGAGTTGGTGGCGTTGATGATGGGCCCCTCACCCTAACCCTCTCCCACAGGGAGAGGGGACCGATCGAGCCATAAATTAACAACGGTATTCACCCTCAACATCAACTATGCAATAGATTAACCTCTGTATTTCTCCCACAGGGAAGGGGACTGATCGAGCCACAAATTAACAACGGCATTCATCCTCAACATCAACCATGCCACAGATTAACCTCTGTACCTGACGGGCAACACCGGACTAGCTCCCTCTCCCTGTGGGAGAGGGTTGGGGTGAGGGGCAGTTTTCTCCCGTATCCTTACGTTACTATTGCTTTTATTTTGGCCAGCGCGTTAATTTGAATAACGGAACCAGGCAAGGGAAAAGAGCATGATCAACGAAACGCTATTATCGGTACTCAGCATTACCGGGGCTATTACGCTTGGCGCCATGAGCCCAGGGCAAAGCTTTATTCTGGTGGCGCGAACGGCGGTGGCTTCGTCACGGCGCGATGGGATGGCGGTGGCATTGGGGATGGGGATCGGCTGTTTTATCTTCGCACTAATCGCCTTGTTGGGCCTGCAATCGCTGCTGTTGGCGCTGCCTTGGCTGTATACCACGCTGAAAATGCTGGGGGGGGCCTATCTGATCTATCTGGCGTTCAAAATGCTGCGCGGAGCCAATCAGCCATTGATGATCGAAGCGGTTGGCGGCCAGCAGCTAGGCTTTCGCCGGGCGTTCACCACCGGGCTGCTAACCCAGCTGGGCAACCCGAACACCGCTATCGTCTTCGGCAGCGTGTTTGCGGCGTTGCTTAGCCATAAGATCCCCATGGTGCTGTATATCGTGTTGCCGTTGATTGCTCTGGCCGTCGATCTGCTGTGGTATGCCTTTGTGGCGTTTGTGCTGTCATCACCGCGCCCGCGCCGCGTCTACCTGCGTTTCAAGGCCTGGTTCGATCGCCTGGGCGGCAGCGTGCTGGCCTTACTGGGCCTGAAGCTGATGCTAAACAAATAGTCTTATTGTGCGTGACGCCGCCGCCACCAGTAGCGAAGCAGCAGAATAGCGGCGATCACCACCACGCAGAACAGCAGGCTATACAGCTTTTTGTCACTACCGCTGACAAAACTGCTGATGGCCTGGCCACCAAAATAGCCGAGCAGTACAAATAGCGTGGCCCACAGGATAGCCCCCAGAATATTCAGCGGGATAAAGCGCGAGGGGGGCAGCTTGCTGGCACCGATCAGCACCGGGCCGATAAGCCGGAACCCGTACATAAAACGTACGCCAATCACAAATAAAATCGGGTGGCTGGCAATCAGCTTTTGGGCGCGTTCAATACGGGCTTGTTGGCTCTCGATACGGGCAAGCACCCGGCCACCAAAATGGCGCCCGGCAAAATAGAGCAGCTGATCGCCCAAGGCGCCGCCAATAGCGACCACCGCAATCACCAACGGCAGGCGCAGCAATCCGTTGTGTGCCGCAATTCCTCCCAGCAGGGTGATGGTTTCCCCTTCGAGCAGGCAGCCAATCAGCAGTGCCCAGTAGCCATATTGGGTAATGTAGTGGGCTAAATCCGTCATTGTTGTTCCTTCATTGCGATGAAATAGGATTATAACACCCTGTCCCCGCAGCGGGAGGTAAATTGAAATAGCCCGATGTTAATAATAGATTCTTGCATTCGCATAGTGTTTAATCCGTTATTAATAAACTCGTCTGCCAATGACATGGAGATATTATGCTCAAGGTTGCTCTCTGGTTGGTTCTATCTCTGTTTTCAGGGAGCGGGGTGATAATTTATGCTTTGCAACAGCAATATGAAGAGCAATCAGTCACCTATCGTATTTTATATCGTGAGGTTACGGTTAAATTATCCCAACTTGAGACGGTGCTTTCCTTACTGTCGGTGTCCAGCGATCCTGCCATCGTCCAGCAAAAATTCCCGCAGATTGTGGCATGGAAACGCATGCCACAGGCACAGTCAATCCCGACCTTGACGCCAACGGGAGAGGGAACTTACTGGCTGGCACACCAACATTTTGCGCTGTTGATCGATCCTGCGCTGTTATTTGCTGACATTCCCCAGCGTCATGATTTCCAGCAGATCGGCCTGAGTTGGCACAACAAACCGTTATTTGAGCAGGGGGATCATGCTCAACCAGCGTATTGGCAATGGGACAAGGGGATCAGTAGTGCCTCTCAGCCTTTTGAATTATCCGCCCGAAACGACCCTGATTGGGCGCGTTTGCCTTGGTTGCTGTTATTGCTGCTGCCGGTTTTTTGGGCTGGTGTCGTCTATTTTATCGACCAATACCGTATTCAAAAACGCCAACGCAATATTGCCGTTTTGCGTGAACACTTCTCGCAATTGACGCGGCTCAACGCCATGGGGGAAATCACGGCCAGTATGGTTCACGAGCTCAACCAGCCGCTAACTGCGGTGTTAAGTTATAACCAGGCCGCTCTGCGCCTGTTAGACCAACAGCAGCAGGATAAAGCCGTGCCGTTGCTTGATGCGGCAGTGATACAAATCAAACGCATCAGCACCTTGCTGCTGCAATTTCGGCAAAAGTTGGCTCATGAGCAGGTAGTATTGCACGAGGTCGACCTGCATAAGGTCTGGTTGCGCGTCACTATGCTGCTGGAAGATGAAATCAACAAGGGCAAAGTCAGGATCGTTAACCGGATGCCCGATGCGTTACCCACTCTACGAGCCGATCCTCTCTGGGTTGAACAAATCTTCCATAACATAGTGACCAACGCGATTCAGGCACAACAGCCCAATCAGCCGGAACCAGGTTGGGTGGCAATCGATGCTGAATACTCGGATCAAGGGATCCAACTGATGATTACCGATGGTGGGCCAGGGCTTTCTGAACCAGCATTACAACAGGTCTTTATTCCCTTCTTCACGACTCGCCAAGAGGGATTGGGGCTGGGCATGGCGCTGACAGAAACTCTGGTTCAGCGCCTGAACGGCACTATTACGGTGGAAAATATGGCCGGTCAGGGAGCGCGTTTTACCCTGTGGTTTCCGTTTAACACTCAGGAGGAGTGATGGAACAGTTTATTTATCTGATTGATGACGATCGGGCTATCCGTAGTTCGCTAACTTCACTATTGGCAACCATGGGCTGGCAAACGCTGGCTTATGAAAATAGTCTGGATTTTCAACAGCGGATGGGGGAACCGCAGGCGCTGTGCGGCTGTTTGCTGCTGGATATTCGCATGCCGGGTAAAAGCGGCATCACGCTACTGGAAGAGTGGCAACAACAGGGGCTGGATATCCCCGTTATCATCATGACCGGCCACGGGAATATTGATTTATGCCGGCGGGCCTTCAAAAACGGGGCTTTTGAATTCCTGACCAAGCCCATTGATGCCGATCTGTTGATCGAAACTGTCGCTGGGGCATTGGATCATCAGCGAACGTTGCAACAACAGCGGCAAGCAACCGCCGAGTTGCAAGAGAGGCTCAATGCGCTGTCAGCGCGGGAACTGGAAGTCACCGGGCTGATTATGCAAGGGAAATCCAGCAAGGAAATTGCTCAGGAGCTGGAGCTTTCGCCGCGCACGGTAGAGGCCCATCGCGCCAATTTATTTGCCAAACTGGCGATTAACTCGTCGGTGAAGTTAATGAAAGTCTATGGTGAGCTGTTTTCTGTAACAAGAGTTAAGTAAAAATACCTAGGGTTTTAGGTATTCAACCGAATTGCGACACCGCTGCGCACTGGTTATTTTAGCTGAACCTTCATTGTTCATCATAAATAACCTTTCAAGCGAGGATCGCATGAATATTAAACCTCTGGTACTGCTGGTTTC
This sequence comes from Serratia sp. K1WW1, assembly GCF_055790865.1. Taxonomy (NCBI): domain Bacteria; kingdom Pseudomonadati; phylum Pseudomonadota; class Gammaproteobacteria; order Enterobacterales; family Yersiniaceae; genus Serratia; species Serratia sp. K1WW1. The sequence goes on along the minus strand of NZ_CM147697.1, from coordinate 4,179,252 downwards.
CCTCTCCGTTGTTTCCGGTAATGTTTTAGCCGATGATTATTTAGAGGGATACTATGGGGCGATAAAACTATTGCACGCCAGACAATCTGCAGAAGATATGGATACCAGCAGCCGCCCAGGCGTGGGTGATTTTGTCAGCGGTGACGAAAAACATAATTTCTATAACGGGGCTATCGCCGCAGGCTATCAATTCGGCAATGGCTGGCGCAGTGAAGCTGAGTATGTGTTCAAAAAGAAAAGCGAATACACCAGCGGCTCAACCACTTTTGCCAGCAGCTACAATCACCACAAAGTGGACGCTCAGCGCCTGATGCTCAATGCCTATCGTGACTACGCGCTAGGGTATGACTTCTCGGTTTATGGCACGGTTGGCCTGGGTATCGCCAAAGTGAAATCCGACGGCTGGCAGGGCAATACCTCGCGCCAATACGCGGCAAGCACACAAAATAATCTGGCTTACTCCATTGGCGCAGGGATCAGCTATGCGGCCATGGAGCGGCTCAATCTTGATTTGGGCTACCGCTACGTGGATATGGGCAAGATTGAAAGTGGTTACAATAACTTTACCAATGCCCGTGGGTTAAAAGATGAGCAAATGAAAGCACGCCTAGTTTCCAGTGAGTTTGCTTTAGGCGTGCGTTACCTGTTCTAGTCTTATCATTGATATCGGGCCGTGAGTTGCGCCATCGCGGCCTGTACCGCTGAACAATCCGTTCGGCGGTTCCTCCCCCCTGATAGATCGGAAAAACCATCACTCATGCTGCTGTCATGATAGTCACCTCGGTTTTTTGCTGCGAGATAAGTGATAATAGCCGCCATGCGATGCAGATTAATCATTCTGCCATGCCCTGGCGGCGTGGCGTAGTAGAGGAGTAACCGATGTATCAGGATTTTGACAGTGAGTTGAAGTGGGCCATGCGCCATATGCCGCGTACCCGCGCGGCAGTAGCGGCTTTACCGGATCTGCACGGCGTGCGCCTGGCGTGTAACATGCACCTGGATCTGAAAATGGCCCCGCTGGTAGCCGGGCTGTTGGATAAGGGAGCTGCCATTTATCTCACCACCTGTAACCCGACCACGGTACAGGATGACGTAGTGGCCTGGCTGGAACGTCACGGTGCCCAAGCGCACGCCTGGCGTGATATGAGCGATGCCGACTGGTCTGAATCTTTCGACCGCGCGCTGGCCTGGGGGCCGACTCACCTGTGTGAGATGGGAGCCGATCTGACCACTCGCCTGCATCAATCTGCCAATGGCCCGCAGATCAAGGCTGGGCTGGAAGCGACCGGTTCAGGCATCAGCCGCTTGGGGGGCATTGCACCGCGTTACCCGATCTTTAACTGGGATGACCTGCCGGTCAAAGAAGGGCTGCATAATCGCCACATGGTTGGGCTGACCGCCTGGCACACCTTCTTCCAGACCACTCATCTGACGCTGCATGAAAAATGTGTGGTGGTGATTGGTTATGGGCTGGTAGGCCAGGGCGTAGCCGCTTCTGCCAAGGCTTATGGCGGGCAAGTTATCGTGGCGGAAATCGATCCGGCCCGTGCTTTGCAAGCGCGCTACGATGGTTGGGCGGTAGTCGATTTAGCCACTGCCGTAGAGCAGGCCGACGTGATTGCCACGGCCACCGGAGCCAAAAACGTGCTGTCTGCACGGCATCTGGAACGGGCCAAGGATGGGGTGTTTATCCTCAACGTTGGGCATGTGGCGGAAGAGATCGACGTCGGTTTCCTGCAGGCCCTGCCACACAGCGAGCCAATGCCATTTGTGAACGCTTACCAACTGGCAGACAAAACGCTGTATCTGCTGGCCAACGGGTCGATGTTCAACCTGACGGCAGGCTACGGCGACAGCCTGAATGCCTTCGATGTGACCCTGGCCGTGATGGCCGCCGGGATCGGACATATTGTCGGTGCCGGTGAGCAGCATGCTGCCGGATTGTACCTGTTGCCACAATCTGCCTGGCAGCCAGCGCTGTAACTTTTACCTCGCGGGCGTACAACCCAGTACGCTCGCGGGTTGCATAAATTTTGCGCCGATAGATTTTGTCACAAATAGCTACTCACAATCACAGTGCAATTCTATACCCCTCACTTATAATTCAACGCAGTCGGTTCTCTCCTCCGTTACAGAGTAATACATGTGAAAATCCGTGTTTTGGTTCTAACCCTGCTCGCGTTGCAAGCCGGTACTGGACTGGTGCCGAGTGCATTAGCCAGCAATAAAACCGCCGCAGTGCAGGCCTCCCAGCCTGAGTTGGCTTCTGGCAGTGCCATGGTGCTGGATATGCAAACGCATCGGGTGATCTATTCACGTAACCCCGATGAAGTGGTGCCTATCGCCTCGATCACCAAGCTGATGACGGCGATGGTGACGCTGGATGCCCGCCTGCCGCTGGACGAAATGCTGTCGGTCGATATCAGCCAGACGCCAGAAATGAAAGGGGTCTACTCCCGGGTGCGGTTGAACAGCGAAATCAGCCGCAAGGATATGCTGCTGTTGGCGCTGATGTCGTCGGAAAACCGTGCCGCGGCCAGCTTGGCGCATCATTATCCAGGGGGCTATAACGCCTTTATCAAGGCGATGAATGCCAAGGCGAAAGCGCTAGGCATGACTAATACCCGTTACGTTGAACCGACCGGGCTATCGATTCATAACGTATCTACCGCGCGTGACCTGACCAAACTGATGTTGGCGACCAAGCAGTACCCACTGATCGGCCAGTTGAGCACCACTACCGAACGGATGGCGACCTTCAAGGATCCCAACTATACGTTGCCGTTTCGCAATACCAACCATCTGGTCTACAACCAGAAATGGAATATCCAGCTGACCAAAACCGGTTTTACCAATCAGGCCGGACACTGCCTGGCGATGCGTACCGTGATCGGCAACCGCTCCGTTTCGCTGGTGGTGTTAGACGCTTTTGGCAAATATACCCATTTCGCGGATGCTAGCCGCCTGCGTACCTGGATTGAAACCGGCAAAGTAACGCCGATCCCAGCGGCGGCGCGGGATTATCGCCGCCAGAAAGATGCCGCCCTGGCGAAGAACGACACGGAATAAAACGTGACTTATTAGCCTGCCGCCTGTCGCGGCAGGCTATCATTTTCCCATTGTGTAAAATTCACGACTTAAGCCCGCACCTACAGTAAAATCATTAAGATTTTCCCTCTTCATGTTTGCAACCCGCTATGCTAAACCGGTATGGCTATCCCACCCTTTGATAAGGAAAGTGCATTTTGGCAGGCAGTAGCTTATTAACTCTGATCGATGACATCGCTTCGTTACTGGATGATGTTTCACTGATGACGAAAATGGCGGCCAAAAAGACCGCCGGGGTGCTGGGAGACGATCTGGCGCTCAATGCCCAACAGGTCAGTGGTGTTAAGGCCGATCGCGAAATCCCCGTGGTGTGGAAGGTGGCCAAAGGCTCGTTTATCAACAAGGCGATCCTGGTACCGCTGGCATTGCTGATCAGCGCTTTCGCCCCCTGGGCGATTACGCCGCTGCTGATGGTCGGTGGGGCTTACCTCTGCTATGAAGGGTTTGAAAAGGTTTACCACAGCCTGACGCACCGCAAGGGCGCAGAGGCAGAAGAGAAAGCGGAACTGGATGCCAGTGAGGACGTTGCGGTCTATGAACAGCGCAAAATCAAAGGCGCCATTCGTACCGACTTTGTACTCTCCGCCGAGATTATTGCCATCACGCTGGGTACCGTAGCCGGAGCCACTTTTAGCCAGCAGGTGATTGTGCTGTGTGGCATCGCCATTGTGATGACGGTTGGGGTGTACGGCATCGTGGCAGGCATCGTCAAGCTGGACGATCTGGGGTTCTACCTGGCCCGTAAGAGTAGCGCGTTAGCACAATCGTTAGGGCGCGGTATCGTCAGTGCGGCACCTTATCTGATGAAAACCCTGTCGGTGGTGGGAACCCTGGCCATGTTTATGGTGGGGGGAGGGATTTTGACCCACGGCTTACCGCCGGTGCATCACCTGTTCACCGACTGGGCGAGTTATTCTGCGGTGGTACCTGGCGTAGGTGCGATCTTGGGGGGCTTGACCCCAACGCTGCTGAATGCAGTGTTCGGCTTGATCGCCGGTGGCGTTGTGATGCTGGTGGTCTCTGGGGTGAGTTCGGTGCGGGCTCGTTTTAAGGCTTGATGCAAAGAGGATACGGCAGACCATCTCAATCAACTCTTTATCCGCCATTGGGCGCATTGATGCGCCCAATGGCGGTGAGAACTAGAAGATCAGTTTGAACACACCGGTAATGGTCAGTAGGCCAACAATAAAGATAATCGCAATAATCCACAGAAAAATTTTCATCCGTCTCTCCCGACTGTTTATGTTTAGTGAATGCGTGAATGCACGCTGAGATCGCTAAGCCACGACAAGATTAACTATAGATGAAAATCAGCAGCTTGCCCGGAAAGGGCCTAAGGCAGCGTATGGCTGCCGCCATTCAGTGGCCGTTGCATGATGTGGGTATCCAGCCAACCGCCAAATTTAAACCCGACGCCGCTTAGGGTGCCGATACTGGTGAAGCCCAGTTTGCGGTGCAGGGCAAGGGAGCCAGCATTGCCAGCAGCATCGCCAATCGTTGCCAGCATCTGCCGCCACGGGCCGTGTTCACAGCGGGCAATCAATGCGCCGAGTAATGCCTTGCCAATACCGTGCCCTTGCAGGCCTTCGGCGACATAGACCGAATTCTCGATGGTATAACGATAAGCGGGTCGCGGCCGATACGGCGTGGCATAGCAATAGCCCACGACGCGGTCTTCCATCTTCGCCACCAGCCATGGCAACCCCGCAGCCAAGACGTTTTGGCGGCGCTGTTGCATCTCATCCAGCGTCGGGGGCGTTTCTTCGAACGAGGCGGGCCCGTAAAGCACATGATGGGCATAAATCTGTTGAATGGCGGCCATATCCTCAGTGCTGGCATCGGAGACGCTTAGCGTTGCCAGCGGTGGGGGTGCAAGTGACATAGAGCTCCCTTTTATGATGATAAATCAGAGTACCAAGGCATTATGCTCTGTACCTGGCGACAAGATAAATTGGCTTTTTGTCTGGCGGGGATAAGAAAAAATGATGGCATTTTCATGCTGAGAAATGTGTTAAGTGACGAAAGGTATGCCATTGCGTTAGGTGTTACCCCTCACCCTAGCCCTCTCCCACAGGGAGAGGGGACCGATCGAGTCCGTTGATACCCCCATTACCTCCTGAAGCTACACGGATGCCTCAAAGGCGCAAGCTAGTTCAATTACCCTATAATTATTTGATATTAATATATTTTATTAACGTAGCGGGCTAACCAAGTACTCCGGCCAGCTCCCTCTCATACAGGGCTAGGGGACCGCTCGAGTCCGTTGATACCCCCCCATTACCTCCTGAAGCTACACGGATGCCTCAAAGGCGCAAGCTAGTTCAATTACCCTATAATTATTTGATATTAATATATTTTATTAACGTAGCTGGCTAACCAAGTACTCGGGCCAGCTCCCTCTCACACAGGGCGAGGGGACCGATCGAGTCCGTTGATACCCCATTACCTCCTGAAGCTACACGGATGCCTCAAAGGCGCAAGCTAGTTCAATTACCCTATAATTATTTGATATTAATATATTTTATTAACGTAGCTGGCTAACCAAGTACTCGGGCCAGCTCCCTCTCACACAGGGCGAGGGGACCGATCGAGTCCGTTGATACCCCATTACCTCCTGAAGCTACACGGATGCCTCAAAGGCGCAAGCTAGTTCAATTACCCTATAATCATTTGATATTAATATATTTTATTAACGTAGCGGGCTAACCAAGTACTCGGGCCAGCTCCCTCTCACACAGGGCGAGGGGACCGCTCGAGTCCGTTGATACCCCCGATTACTTCCTGAAACGACGCAGATGTATCGAAGGTACAAGCTAGTTCCGTTATCCTATAGTTATTTGATATTGCTATTTTTTATTAATATTGCGAGTTAACCAAGTACTCCGGCCAGCTCCCTCTCCCTGTGGGAGAGGGTTGGGGTGAGGGAAGACGGGTTACCCCCGCATCAGCTGTGTGACGCACTGGCGCAGATAGTCCAACAGCGCCGGGGTGAGCCAGGTACCCTCGGTCAAAGTCGGCTCTTGCTCCATCGCCTGACGGATCTTCATCTGGGTGGCTGGATTGTCACTGGCATAGGACTGGAACAGCTCCAGCCAAAGGGCTGCCAGCTGTTTAGCCTGTGTCGATGCAGGTGCAACCTCCTGCTGCATCGCTTGCTGGAATTGAGCAATGAGCGCAGGCCATTCCTGAATGCGATCAAAATAGTGAGCGCGGACATAGGCATATTCGGTATCAGACAGGTATTTTTGATAAATCGCCAGCTTGGTTTCGGCAAAGGCACGGGTGACGTAATCGGTCATTGCCGGTGTGATCCCCGTTTGTTCGCGCATCGAAGGCTCATCGGCGTGCATGGCGTTGAGGCGGGTCAGAAATGCCGGATTGCCTGCCGTATCACGCTCCAGCGTGCACATCCAGCGGCGCGCAATGGCCTGAGCACGCGGATCTTCGGTGCTTGCCCCACCGTCCATCAGCGCTTGCACCGTGCTCACCATCTCCCGCCATTCACGATTACGCGCTTCGTCGGCCTGATAGAACGGCAGCTGCGCCAGTTCGTCGGCGGTAAAGTATTTGTCGTACATGGTCATCATCTCCAACGTGATCAGCCAATCATTCAGTTCGGGTTCATTGCCTTGAGTCAATTGGGCGTGCATATGCTGTAAGCGACTGCGCAACGTGGTTATCTGCGTCAGTTGCCGATCGAGCATGGCAATTTGCTGTTCAATAACCGCAGGTAACGCCAGCCCCGAGTTCGCCAGAATCGAGTCGATTTCTGCCAGTGCGACTCCCATTCGCCGCAAGGCTTGAATATGGTGCAGGCGAGTAATATCTTCCCGGTTGTAGAGGCGATATCCGGCATCGGAACGTGCAGAGGGAACCAGCAGCCCAATGCTGTGGTAATAATGTAAGGTTCTTATGGTGATGCCCGAACGGCGGGCCAGTTCGCCGACTTTCAGTAACATGCTGGTTATCTCCCTGGTGTGAGCAGAGATACTACAGCCTGACGTTACGTGAGGGTCAAGCAGGGAGGTGGGGAATTTTTGTGACGCGTTGCAGGCACCAACAACCAGCACCTGCAACAGATCGCGGGGGAGTTACCAGCCTTTGACGGCACCGCCGTTGAAGATTTTCTCTGCCGCTTTGGCGACTTCATCGGACTCGTAGGCTTTCACGAAGTTCTGCACGTTCTGCGCATCTTTATTATCTTCGCGCGCCACCACGATATTGGTGTACGGCGAATCTTTATCCTCGATAAAAATCCCGTCTTTGGTCGGCGTCAGGCCAATCTGGTTGATGTAGGTGGTGCTGATCACCGCCACCGCGACTTTAGGATCGTCCAATACCTGGGGCAGTTGCGCACCTTCCAGCTCCATAATCTGGTAGTTGTGCGGGTTGGCACTGATATCCAGCGAGGTTGGCAGCAGGCCTTTGCCTTGCTTAAGCTCGATCAGCCCAACCTTTTGCAGCAGCAACAGCGCGCGGCCCAGGTTGGTGGGATCGTTCGGGATGGCAATTACCGCGCCGTCCTGCAACTCTGACAGTGATTTGATCTTTTTCGAATAGCCCGCCATTGGGAACACAAAGGTATTGCCTACCACCACCAGTTTGTAGCCGTGATCTTTATTTTGCTGTTCCAGGAAGGGGCGGTGCTGGAATACGTTGGCATCCAGTTCGCCTTTGTCGGTGGCATCATTGGGCAGCAACGAACCGCTAAAGCCAATCAGCTCCACGTCCAGGCCATATTTCTCTTTGGCCACCCGTTTGGCGACCTCTGCCACGTCCTGCTCGGCACCGTTAATGACGCCAACCTTGATATGGTTTTGATCGGCCTTCTGATCGCACCCTTGTAATAACAACGTTGCTGCTAATGCTGCGGCCAAAGCGGTGCAGCGCCAAACAATTGCCATGAGTGACTCCCTGTAAAAACAATAAGATCGGTCAGTGTTGTGCCAACAGCTAAACCTATGGCCGTAGCCAAGTCAAATCCTGGTTAAGCACAATTTCTTATAGCTCATAACGCGGCGATCAGCGCGGCCGTAACACCACAATGCCCGGCGTATTCAGCACATAGCTGGCAAACGCCGAGTCCATCACTTTGTAGTTTTCTGGGCGTGAGGATGCATGGCGCAGTACCGGCCCATTAGGGGTCATGATAAAGAAACCGGTATGGGTAACGTCCAGCCCAGGCAGCCTGGTATAGATGCCGATATAGTCGCCGGTCTGTAATTGGCCTATCACCTGCTCATCAATGAATTCGCTGGGGATATAGGTGACGCTGCGCTCGGTGACCGCGATGCCAGGCAGATAGAGCTCGCCGTCCGCTTTGCGGTTGAGCTGTTTGACCACGGTGACGGCATGCGGGCTGAGCTGAGCGGTAACGTCGTCGGCAAGGATCTGGCGGGTGTACGCCCAGTCGGTGAAGAAATGCTTGCGCTGCTGGAAACTGACATCACCATTGATATAGCGCGTCTGAATCACATTTTCGACGAATTCGTTTTCGCTGGTGGCGGTTCTGAGCGCCTGCACGTAATCCAGATAGGTAAAGCAATCTACCCCACGGAAATCGATCACCAATTGTTCCGCAGTGGTGGCGGAACCGATCAGCCGGTTGGCTAGGTAAGGAGTTTCCAGGAAAGTCTGTGAGAGCATCTCAATGGCCCGCCCTTTATCGATTTCCGGTACCGCCGCATGCAGAGCCAGCGCTGCCTGCAGTTTGTTTACTGTGTAATCGTCCATTACTATCGCCATTGTCAGAGGTTTCACCTGTTGCGGTAGCGATTCTACCGGGATTTTGGCCGGTTGTTTACCGCTGCAACCCATCAGCGTCGTACTCAATATTATCAGGGCCAAGCCACGCATCCCTTTCTCCCAAGCGATCATTGGTTTGGCCAGTATGGCGTGCGCAAGGTAAACCTAACGTCACCCAAAAAGTGGTAAATCAATAGCCCACTTCATTATTGAACGGCAGGTACCAGAACAGCGCGATCTCATGATCGGCAATGTCCGGTTGCCCACGATAGAGTAAATGATCGATGCCGCCCAGCACAAAGCCATAGCGTTGATAGCAGCGGCATGCGGTCAGATTATTGTTTTGCGTTTCCAGCATCAGCCCGGCGGTGTCCTGCTCCCGTGCCCAATGACGTGCGGCATGCAATAGCGCCGTGGCTACGCCTTGGCGGCGAGCGTGGCGGCTGACGGCAATCTCCTCGATCAGCGTATAGTCGTTCCAGTTTTTGCTGAGTGTGATATGTCCCACCGCTTCCCCCTGGTAACGAGCGAGGAAGGTTTCCCCATCGTCATTGAGGAACGGGGCCAGCGGATAGACTTTATTGAAAGGAGCCACCGGCTGGGTCGGCCACTGCTCGACCGGCTTATCAAAGCAGGGCTGAGCGTAACAGGCGACGGCAAAGGAAAAATCACCGTATTCCAGGTAACCGAAGGGGAGTTCGCTGATAGTTTCGATGCCGATCGCCTGATGCAATTATTCCAGCTCCCTTAGCAGCCTGGCGGGGTTGCCCGCATAAATGCCTTTGCGGGTAATGCTCTTGCTGACTACCGCACCGGCACCAATCACCACGTCATCGCAGATTTCCACGGCCAGTATGGTGGCACCAGAACCCACCGAAACCCGGTTGCCGAGCCGCGTGTGCCCCCAGCTTGCCGGGTCGGCGTTAGGGGTACCCCCTTTGAACAGATCGTTGGCAAACATCACGCCGTGGCCAATAAAGCAATCTTCGCCCAAGGTCACGTATTCACAAATAAAGCTATGCGACTGGATCTTGCTGCGCGCACCCACGCAGACGTTCTTCTGGATCTCGACAAACGGGCCGACAAACACGTCGTCCCCCAACTGGCAGCCATACAGGTTGCTGGGCTCTATCACCATCACGTTCTGTCCGGCCTGGACGTTATTAATCCCGCTTTGGCGGGTGCGGATCTTGGTTGTCATGGTCTCCCTCCATCAAATAACGCAACATATTGATTATAGTGCAGAGTAACCCACAGGCCGCTGACAGCGTACGTTTTTTCAGCCAAAGACTATAATTGATGCAGGGCAGAGAGCCTGATAGCCGCAACCCTTGCGCGGTGTCTGAACCGCCAGTGGTGTGTTTTCCGTTCGCCGATCGCGGTTGGCGGCGAAATGAGGAGGTGTCTCATGGTCAATCATGTCTGGGGTCTGTTGGCCCATCCCAACGTCGAGTTGAAACAGATCAAAAGCGAGAATGAATCCGTCTCGCACCTGTATACCCACCACGTGCTGCTAATGGCGTTGATACCGGTGGTCAGCGCATTTATCGGTACCACGCAGCTAGGCTGGCTCTCTGGTCAAGGGCAGGCGATCCGCCTGGATATGTTCACCGCTTTCTACACCGCCGTGGCATTTTATCTGTTGATGCTGGCTGGTGTGGCGATCATGGGCAAGGTGATCCACTGGATGGCTCGCCGTTATGAGTCACGGCCAAGCCTGCATCTGTGTATGGTCTTTGCGGGCTATGTTGCTACTCCGATGTTCCTCAGCGGATTAGTGGCGCTGTACCCGGTGGTTTGGCTGTGTCTGTTCGTCGGGGTTATTGGCCTGGCTTATTCGGGCTATCTGCTGTACCTCGGCATTCCGCATTTCCTGAATATCGATCGCAAAGAGGGGTTTATCTTCTCCAGCTCGACGTTGGCTATGGGCATCCTGTTGCTTGAACTGCTACTTGGGCTGACAGTACTGCTGTGGGGGTATGGTTCCTGGTTATTCTGAAGTTAGCGTGATTGTTGCCCCTCATACCCTGCGGTATGGGGGGCTTTCCTTAATAGGCTAGCTGTTGCTTACCACCACCAGCTTCTGGTTCACAAACTCCTTAATCCCCAGATCTGACAGCTCGCGGCCAAAGCCGGAACGTTTCACTCCGCCAAACGGCAGCTCAGGCGCGGTATCGGTCAAGGAGTTGATATACACCATGCCGGTTTCAATGCGTGAGGCCAGCTTTTTGGCTCGTTCAATATCCGTGCTGAAGATGGCCCCGCCAAGCCCGTAGTGGGAGTCGTTGGCCAGCTTGACGATCTCCTCGTCATCGCTCACCACATAGACCTGCGCCACCGGGCCGAAGAACTCGGTGAAATAGGCCGGATTATCGCGGCTGATATGCGTGAGGATGGTGGGTTCAAAGAAGTTACCTTCATGCTGTAACGCCTTGCCGCCCAGGTGCAGTTTGGCCCCTTGTTTCACCGCCTCATTGACCTGCTCGGTGAGCCCTTCCAGTGCCGACTTGGAGGATAGCGGCCCTAAGGTGGTGGTTTCATCCAGCGGATCGCCCATTTTCACATTCTTGAAATGCTCAGTGAGCTGTTGCAGGAACGCTTTCGCCACTTTCTCCTGCACGATAAAACGCTTGGCGGCGGTACAGACCTGCCCGGCATTGTTCAGCCGTGCCTCTGCACCCACTTTGACGGCCTTCTCAAGATCGCAATCGTCGAGCACCACGAAAACGTCGTTACCCCCCAGCTCCAGCGTGGCCTTTTTCAGCTTCTTGGCCGCCTGAGCTGCCACGATGCTGCCCGCTTTTTCCGAACCGGTCAGTGCCACGCCCTGCACCCGATCGTCGGCGATGATGTTGGCCACCTGATCCTGGGAAATATACAGGTTGGTATAGGCCCCTTTGGGCGCTCCGGCCTCATGCACCAGCTTTTCGAACGCTTCGGCGCAGTGCGGCACGATGCTGGCATGTTTAACCAATACCGGGTTACCGGCCGCCAGGTTAGGGGCGAGCACGCGCATCAGTTGGTAAAAAGGGAAGTTCCAAGGTTCGACCGCCATCAACACCCCGATGGGATGATGCTCGACCCAGGCCTCACCCAGGCTGGACTGATAGCTTATCGGGGCCAGGAATTTTTGCGCATTATTGGCGTAGTAACGGGCAATCTGGCCACACAGTTTTACTTCGCCACGGCTTTGCTCGATCAGCTTACCCATCTCAACGCTGGCAATGTTCGCCAGTTCCTCCACCCGGCTCTCCATCAGATCGGCCAACTTATGCAACACGGGTAGGCGCTGGATGATTTCACCCTTGGCCCAGTCGGAATGATACAGCGCATCGGCCTGGGCCAGCGCCAGCTCCACCTGATCGTCGTTATGCGGGGTATATTCTTTAATTAGCTGATTGTTAAAGGGGTTTACTGTCTGGTATGGCATGAAGTGCTCCTTTCGTCGCTCATGTTGACGCCTGACAGACGCCTTATTCAGAACATTAAGTCTAGACGACAGGGCAGAAGAACAGGGGCATAAAGAGCGATAACGCGCCAGCGCCCCTCATGCAGAGGCTGAATACGAGTGTGCTGAGATGATCCTTTGCTTCCAAAAGGGCAGGCTCTACCAGCTCCCTCTCCCTGTCAGTGCCCCGCATGCGGAGGCTTAATACGAATGTGCTGAGATGATCCTTTGCTCCCAAAAGGGCAGGCTCTACCAGCTCCCTCTCCCTGTCAGTGCCCCGCATGCAGAGGCTTAATATGAATGTGCTGAGATGATCCTTTGCTCCCAAAAGGGCAGGCTCTACCAGCTCCCTCTCCCTGTCAGTGCCCCGCATGCAGAGGCTTAATACGAATGTGCTGAGATGATCCTTTGCTTCCAAAAGGGCAGGCTCTACCAGCTCCCTCTCCCTGTGGGAGAGATACCGTCTTGTCGGCTATCCGGCAAGCGGTATTTCCGCATTAAATACCTTTCCTGATTTCACCACACCATAGGCCAGTTGCAGCAGTTTTCGCATCGCCGCACACACTCTCTCTTTGCCCGACTTCCCACGCAACTTCAGCCTTTCTGTCAAGTCCTTAACCACAACATTGTATTGGCCTGCTACTACCGCTGGCATGTATAACGCGCTTCGTAGCTCACTGTGTCCCACTTTCGATAACCGGCTTTTCCCTTTAAACATCCCCGACTCACATCGCTGTGGATTCAGTCCTGCGTACGCCACCAGGGCCTTGCTGCTGGTGAACCGACGCAGGTTTCCAGCAAAGGCCAGCAGGCTGGAGCTCAGCATCTCTCCCACCCCTGGGATGCTTTTTAGCAACTCGCTGTCCCGTTTCAGGTCAGGGTTATCATCGATGTGCTGACTGATTCTCTTCTTCGTTTCTCGTATCAGTTCATCCAACGTGGCGATGTGTTCATTGAGTGAAGGGACGATGACCGCTTCTGCCACCTCCAGGCGATTTTCTTCCATCTGACGCATCTCTTCCAGGTTCTTAAGATGCCTGACCAACGCGGTCAACTGGCGTTCGCTCAATGGGGCTGGGAACCACGGGTCAGGCTGATGCAGTGCGCAGTAGCGGGCTATCATCGCTGCATCGCTTTTGTCCGTTTTGTTCCGGGTCAGTTCTGTATTGCCGAAGGAATGGATACACGCCGGGTTCATCAGACTGACGTGGTAGTTGTTGTCTGCCAGATAAGTGGCCAGTTCCGTGCTGTAGCTCCCAGTGGCTTCCATGCAGACATGACAGTCGCCAAAGCGGCTCAACCAGGCCGCGAACTCGCGGCATCCAGAAGGGGTATTGGCAAACTTTTTGGTTTTATACTTCTGATTTTCCAGCAGTACGGCGACATCAAACTTGAGTTTGGCGATATCAACGCCGACAGGGGTTCTGCGCATTATGGCACTCCATAACCATGTCTGTAATTTATCGCCGGACCATCCTTATATGTGGGTGCTCATAGGCACAGGATACCGTTCGGTCTACAAGGCGACAGGGAAATAGACAGTTGGGGCACAATCTCTCCCACGGGCTCATAGGCACTAGGGTTAGGAGGAGCTCACCAACTATCTCCCGATGATCAGTCGGGGATCTTCTCCGCTAAGGCGGAGAAGATCAAGACATAAGGGTTGGGGTGAGGGGATAGGATAAAATGTTACTGAATGTTGTTACCCCAGTGTTTTTGCTTGCTGGTTTTGCCAATGCCGGGATTAAAACTGTTGGTAGGATCGGCATCCTGATAGAACGCCTGCAAATCCGGCTTGGCATGATACAGATGGCCGACGTTGTGCTCGGCCGGATACTCCGCACCACGCTGGTTGAGGATCGCCAACATCTGTTCTTTCAGCGCATGGCTGTCCGCGCCTTTTTTCACCACGTAATCCTGGTGGAACACGTGGCACATAAAGTGGCCGTAATACAGCTTGTGTACCAACTGGTTGTCGATCTCTGGCGGCAGGGTTTCGAACCACTCGCTATCGTTGCGACGCAGGGCGATATCCAGCGCCAGAATGTCCTCGACCTGATCGGCATGTACCGAGTGATAGCGCACGGCGGCACCTGCTGCGGCAAAGCGGTGCAGGAACGCTTTCTTGCCTTCTTCAGGCGTGCAGACGAAAAAGTCACCGTCGATCTCGGCAAAATAGCTTTGCAGATAATGCTGGGCTTCCTCCACGCCTGGGCCAGCCATTTTCAGCAGCAGATGGTGTTCAAAGCGTTGGCGATACTCTTTCATGCGCGGCGGCAGATGGTTAGGGGCCAGCTTGCTCAGCTTCTGCATCAGGTTATCGGTGAGGTTGTGCGGTATCAGTGGCAGTTTGTTCAGTGTGGCATCCACCCGGCCTTTCAGGGTGAAGAAGCGCGGCATTTGATCGGTGCCCAGTTTGTCGATCATCATAAAGGTGTCTTTGCCATACACCTCGGCGATATCGAAAATATCGCGGTGCATATATTCCCCGGCCACCGGCAGATTTTCAAACTGGGTCAGCATATGGCGGCGCAGCTCGGTCAAGACCGCGGTGTCGTTGGTGCCGATATAGAACACCTGTTCCTTGTCTTCTTTGGCAAAGGTGTCCAGACGCACTGCAAACACCGCCAGCTTCCCGGCACAGCCGGAAGCCTCGAACAGGCGGCGTTTATCGGCATTAAAGCGGGAAGGGGTATCGGCATCCACATCGCGCACCCGGCTGGCGTATTCGTTATCCGAAGCGCGCAGTTCGCCATGTTCAACATCCGTTGGCCGGTAATCGCCCTTTTCCAACCGCGTAAGGATCTCTTCCGGCGTATCGCCCAGGTTAATCCCCAGATGATTGACCAACCGTAACTGGCCATCGGCGTCCAGCTTGGCGTACAGCGCCATTTCGGTATAGGCCGGGCCGCGTTTGACCAACGCCCCCCCGGAGTTGTTGCATATTCCCCCGATCACCGAAGCGCCAATACAGGAAGAACCGATCACCGAGTGCGGTTCACGGCCATAAGGTTTCAGTAACCTCTCCAGCTTATTAAGCGTGCTGCCGGGGAAGCCGACCACCTGCTTGCCGTTATCCAACACCTGAATATGATCGAGCCGCAGGGTGCTGACAATGACAATATCACGGTCATAATCCTGGCCGCTGGGGGTAGAACCTTCGGTCAAGCCGGTGTTGGCCGCCTGCATAATGACGATCTTATCGGCGGCAACGCAGGTTTGCAGGATCTGCCACAGTTGCAGCAGACGGGTAGGGAACACTACGGCCAATGCCTTGCCACCGCCGGAGCGGAAACCTTTGCGATAACGTTCGGTGCTACGCTCACCGGTCAGCACTTGCGCGTTGCCGACGATATTCTTCAACTGAGTGATAAATGCCTGCGTCATGCCCATCTCCATGTCCCCGCCTGGCTGCAACGGGGTTTAATGTTTAATAGCGTTCCTGATATCCCGCCTCACGTTCTTCTGCACGCAACGTCAGGATCTCCACGCCGTCAGCGGTCACCGCCACGGTGTGCTCCCATTGGGCGGAAAGTTTTTTATCGCGGGTGACCACGGTCCAGCCATCTTTCTTCTGTTTGATGCGGTGGTCGCCCTGGTTAATCATCGGTTCGATGGTAAACACCATCCCTTCCTGCAACACCGTACCGGTGCCGGGCAGGCCGAAGTGTAGCACTGCTGGGCCTTCGTGCATTTCACGGCCAATGCCATGCCCACAATATTCCCGTACTACGCTGTAACCTGCCTGTTCTGCATGTTGCTGTATGGCGTGGCCGATGTCACCCAGCGTAGCACCGGGTTTCACAGCCCGAATGCCTTGCCACATTGACTCGTAGACATTGTTGACCAGGCGCTTGGCGAGCGGGGTGGTTTGACCGATGCAATACATCTTGCTGGAATCGGCAATAAAGCCATTATTTTCCAAGGTGATATCGACATTGACGATCATCCCCGAGCGCAGAATTTTGCTGGCCGACGGGATGCCGTGGCAGATCACCTCGTCGATCGAGGTATTAAGCACGTAGGGGAAATCATACTGGCCCTTGCTGGCAGGGCGTGATTTCAGCTCATTGACGATAAAGGCTTCGGTACGGTCATTGATCTCCATGGTGGTGATCCCTTCATGGATCACCTCATCGAGCATGGCAAACACCTTGGCCAGCAGCGCGCCGGAGTGGCGCATGATGGCAATCTCCTGCGGCGTTTTAATCACAATATCTTTCACCCAACAATCTCCTTCAGCGTCAGCGCATTATCTTTCATCATCTTCTTTACCAGTTGCGGATAGGTCAGCTCCGGGTTCAGCTCTGCCAGCATGCCGATCCTGATCCAGTGTTCCGCCTGTGCGTTGATAGAACGCGACATGGTCAGGCTGGCGAGCCTGAGATCGTCATGTAGCGTCTCCGAGATTTTTACAATCCCCATAGCCGACTCCGTAAGTGAACAATATACGGAGTGTATACGTTTTGGATGCTGTGGGTTTGGCATTCTGTGGCGCAGGCATTTTAGGTCCAATGGCCATTGCCGGGGTCGCACAATGCGTTTATTGTGATCGTCGGCTTTGTTGCCATGACATTTTAAAGAAGGATTTAGGGCGTGACTAAACTACGTGTTGGGGTGATCTTTGGGGGCAAATCGGCGGAGCATGAGGTTTCGCTGCAGTCGGCAAAAAATATTCTGGATGCCATCGACAAAGAGAAGTTTGACGTCACGCTGTTGGGCATTGATAAGCAGGGGCAGTGGCACCTTAACGATGCCTCCAACTTCCTGCTGAATGCGGAAAACCCGGCGTTGATCGCGCTGAACCACTCGAATAAAAACGTGGCGCTGGTCCCTGGGTATGAGAAACAGCAACTGATTGAAGCCGACGGTGCTGGTGCGCTGGGCCAGCTCGATGTGGTGTTCCCGATCGTCCACGGCACCTTGGGGGAGGATGGCTCTCTGCAAGGGCTGCTGCGCATGGCGAATATGCCGTTCGTGGGGGCGGGTGTGCTGGGCTCCGCCGTCAGCATGGACAAAGACGTAACCAAACGCCTGCTGCGGGATGCCGGTCTGGCGGTGGCACCGTTCGTTACGCTGACGCGTTCCAACCGTAACAAGTACAGCTTTGCTCAATTAAGTGAGAGCCTGGGGTTACCGCTGTTTGTTAAACCGGCGAACCAGGGCTCCTCGGTTGGCGTCAGCAAGGTGCATGACCAGGCTGAGTTCGAAAAGGCCATCGCCTTGGCATTCAGCTTCGACCATAAAGTGCTGGTGGAGTCGGCTATTGTTGGCCGTGAGATCGAATGTGCGGTATTGGGTAACGACAATCCGCAAGCCAGCGTCTGTGGCGAAATCGTCCTGAGCGATGAGTTCTACTCTTACGACACCAAATACATTAATGAGCAAGGCGCGCAGGTGGTGGTACCGGCTGCGATCGATCAGGACGTCAGCGATAAAATCCGCGAGGTGGCATTGCAAGCCTTCAAGGCGCTGGATTGCCTGGGTATGGCGCGTGTCGACGTGTTCCTGACGCCGGACAATAACGTGATTATCAACGAAATTAATACGTTGCCCGGATTCACCAATATCAGCATGTATCCAAAACTGTGGGGAGCCAGCGGGGTGAACTATAGCCAACTGATCACCATGTTGATTGAGCTGGCGCTGGAGCGGCATCAGCAGGATCGTGGGCTGAACAGTTCGGTGTTTGACAGCAAGTAAATGGCGTTTTCCTGGCACTCTCCGAGTTGAAGAGTGCCAGAAGACAACGGTTTACTTCACCGTGACATCAATATCGCCAAAGTACTTTTTGGAGAGTTCGCCAATGGTGCCTTGCTGCTTCACCTTGGCAATGGCCTCGTTGAGCTTTTTCAGCGTCGCGGTGTCGTCTTTGCGCAAGCCGAAGGCGATGCCCTCACCCAGGATTTTATCGTCCTGTACCGCATCGCCAACAAACGCGAAGCCTTTACCATCCGGATGCGCCAGGAAACCGCTCTGCCCGGCAGGGGCCATGATCAAGGTGGCATCCAGGCGGCCAGCGGTCAGATCCAGATAGACCTGGTTTTGATCCTGATAGGATACGACATCAACCCCTTCCGGTGCCCAGTGTGCCTTGGCATAGTTTTCCTGAATGGAACCCTGCAATACCCCGACGTGCTTACCCGCCAGCGATTTGGCATCGGGTTGCAGGCCGCTGTCGGCCTTGGCAATCAGGCGGTTTGGCACCTGGTAGATTGAATCGGTAAACGCAATCGCCTGCCTGCGCTGCTCGGTGACGTTCATCGCCGAGTTAATCACGTCAAATTTACGGGCCTGCAACGCCGGGATCAGGCTGTCGAACGAAGTTTCTACCCAACTGCATTTGACCTGTGCGGCGGCGCACACGGCGTTACCCAGATCGATATCAAACCCTTCCAACTGACCGCTGGCGGATTTGGACTCGAAAGGCGGATACAGGGCTTCAAGCCCAAAACGCAGGCTGTTCTCTGCCGCTAGTGTGGAACCGGCTGCCAGTAAACATCCCGCCGCGATCAGCGTTTTCAGTGCTTTTTTCATTGTTGTTGCTTCCCCATGGTAAAAATCAATGGATCACACCTGACACAGACGGCGAGCGCCTTCCAGCAGGGTGTCATTATCTTTCGAGAAACTAAGCCGGATAATGCCGGTATCGGTGCCGTCGCTGTAGAACGCCGACAGCGGGATGGTTGCCACCTTGGCTTCGCGGATCAAGCGGACCGCAAAGTCGTTGTCGCTTTCATTACTGAAACCGCTAAAGCGGGCCAACATAAAGAAGCTGCCACGGCTGGGCAGTAACTCAAAGCGTGATTTTTGCAACGCGGCTGCCAGCAGATCGCGCTTTTGCTGGTAGAACTCCGCTAACCCCAGGTAGCTTTGTGGATTATTCAGGGCGGCGGCAAAGGCGTATTGCATCGGCGTATCGGCAGAGAACACCATAAATTGGTGCACCTTGCGGATTTCGTCCATCAGCGCTGCCGGTGCCATACAGTATCCGACGCGCCAACCGGTGACGTGATAGGTCTTGCCAAAGGAAGAGACGATCACGCTGCGCTCTGCCAGGGCAGGATGGCAGGCCATGCTGTGGTGAATGCCGCCATCAAACACCACGTGCTCATACACTTCATCGGAAAGAATGACGATATCGGTATTGCGGGTCAGGGCGGTCAAGCGCTCGATATCGTGTTCATCGAATACGCTGCCGGTAGGGTTGTGCGGGCTATTGACGATGATCATCCGCGTTTGGCTGTTGATTGCCGCCGCCACCTCATTCCAGTCGATGGTTAAATCTTGCAGCGAAAGCTTGATGGCAACCGGGGTTGCCCCTTGCAGACGCACAATCGGGGCGTAGCTGTCGAAGGCGGGTTCGAAATAGATCACCTCATCGCCGGGATGCACCAGCGCGCTGATGGCGGAGTACAACCCTTCGCTAGCGCTGGCGATCACCGTGATTTCGTCGTCGGCGTCATAGCGGGCACCATACAACCGCTCAACTTTTTCCGCCAGTGCATGACGCAGTGCCGCTACGCCGCTCATTGGAGCGTACTGGTTATGACCTGCACGCATGGCTTGGGCAACGCCCTCAACCAGTTGCACATCACAGGCAAAATTGGGGGCGCCCTGCGACAGATTCAGGGCTTGATGTTCGGCGCTCAGTTGGCCAATCACGGTAAAAATGGTAGTGCCAACGTCCGGCAGTTTCGAACGTTGCGAGCAAGCGCTGTGCATGGGGGCTCCCGGCAAAAGAATCGAGTGTCGAATGATTAAGCATCAGTTAGGATGGGCTAACAAGAGAAAATTCGTCATGCTTGCCATGCAGCCAGATCATGGCTGACAGTGAAAATAAATGCAGGTATCGGGATTTATTATGCAAACATCGCTGCCGTCGCTCGACGTGCTGAAAACCTTTGTGGTGGTCGCTGAGCGTCTCAATTTCACCCATGCCGCCCAGACGCTGCATCTGACGCAGGGCGCGGTCAGCCGCCAGATCCTGGGATTGGAACAGCAACTGGGTTATCCGCTGTTTAGCCGCCGCGCGCGTGGGTTAACGCTGACGCCACAGGGCGCGCTGCTGTTGGCACCGGTACAGTTGGCGTTAGAACAATTGGCGCAAGCGCTGGCCAAGGCCGGGGAACAGCCGGGTACGCTTCGCGTCAAATGCCCAACCTGCGCGATGCGCTGGGTATTGCCGCGTATTATTCGCCTGCAGAATGAACGGCCAGAGATGCATATCGAACTGACCGCGTCGGTGTCGCACGGGCTGGATTTTGGCAGCGAACATTTTGATGCGGCGGTGGTGTTTGGCAAACCTCAGGGCAAACGGCTGGTGGTGCACCACCTGTTTGATGAGATCCTGACGCCGGTTTGTACTCCGAACTATCTGCCCGATCTGGCGCAGCCACACGAACCTGCCGATCTGGCGGAGACAACCTTGCTGCATCCTACGCGCGATCGCCGTGATTGGTTGCTATGGTTGAAAGCGGCGGGGCAGACGGCTTTGCCCTCCGCCAAGTCACAGCATTTTGATACGCTCGATCTGGCGATGAGCGCCGCATTACAGGGCTGTGGCATCGCCATCGGCGATCTGTGCCTGCTGGAGGAGGATATCCAAGCCAATCGCATTATTACGCCGTTCCCGATCAGCGTGGTCAGCGGGGCCGCCTATTATCTGGTTTATCCCGAACATGCGGTGGTGCCTGCGGCCTTAACCCGGCTGGTGGAGTGGCTGGGGGCAGAGGCGCAAGCCAGCCGGACCAGATTGCATCATCTGCTAACAACAACGCAGACGAATTGATTCTGCAAACAAAAAGAGTATGGCAAACTGCGTGCTCACATCTATTAATGCCTCCTGGCCGACATTGCCGGCGGGGACGTGCCTGAGAATCAAACTATGAAATGGCTTTGTGTGGTGAGTATGTTGTCCGGCCTGGCTATCAGCCCGGTTTTTGCGCAGGAAAGCAGTGCGACCCAAGGGATTTATGCTCAGGAGCGTGATGCCTTTGTCTCCAACCTGATGAAGCAAATGACCCTGGAAGAGAAAATCGGCCAGCTACGTTTGATCAGCGTTGGGCCAGATAACCCGAAAGAGGCCATTCGCGACGGTATCAGCAAAGGCCAGATCGGGGCGATCTTCAACACCGTGACCCGGCCAGATATCCGCGCAATGCAGGATCAGGCCATGCAACTCAGCCGCCTGAAGATCCCACTGTTTTTTGCCTATGACGTGGTACATGGCCAGCGTACCGTATTCCCGATCAGCCTGGGGCTGGCGGCGAGCTTTGATCTGGAGGCTATTGCCCTGAGCGGGCGCGTTTCAGCGCAGGAAGCCAGTGATGACGGCCTGAACATGACCTTCTCACCGATGGTCGATATTACCCGCGATCCACGTTGGGGCCGTGTCTCCGAAGGGTTTGGGGAGGATACCTGGCTGGTATCAAAGATTGCCAAAGTGATGGTGGATGCCTACCAGAATGGCGATCCGTCCAAGCCGGGTTCGGTGATGGCCAGCGTGAAGCACTTCGCCCTGTATGGCGCAGTTGAAGGCGGCCGTGACTACAACACCGTCGATATGAGCCCGTTGCGTATGCATCAGGACTACCTGCCGCCGTATAAGGCGGCGGTAGATGCTGGCAGCGGTGGTGTGATGGTTTCGTTGAACTCGATCAATGGCGTACCGGCGACGGCCAACCCATGGTTGCTGAAAGATCTCCTGCGCGACCAGTGGGGCTTTAAAGGCATCACCATCAGCGATCACGGCGCGATTAAAGAGTTGATTAAGCATGGCGTGGCCGCGGACGCGCGCGACGCGGTGCGCTTGGCGATCACCTCCGGCGTCGACATGAGCATGAGCGACGAGTATTACGACCAATACTTGCCGGGGCTGGTGAAGGAAGGTCTGGTTTCTGAAAGTGAGATCGACCGTGCCTGCCGCGACGTACTGAACACCAAATATGATATGGGCCTGTTTAAAGATCCGTATAACCACCTTGGCCCGGTTGGTTCCGACCCGCAGGATACTAATGCCGAAAGCCGCCTGCACCGTGCGGAAGCCCGTGTGATTGCCCGTAAAACGATGGTGCTGCTGAAAAATGACAAGCAGACGCTGCCATTGCAAAAGCAGGGTACCATTGCGCTGATCGGGCCGATGGCCGACAGCCAGCGCGATATTATGGGGAGTTGGTCAGCAGCAGGCGTGGTGAAGCAGTCGATCACCGTGCGTGAAGGGTTGCAGAATGCGGTGGGCGATAAGGCCAGCATCCTGTATGCCAAAGGGGCCAATATTACCCAAGACAAGAGCATTATTGATTATCTGAACGAGTATGAAACTGCGGTGGCCTTTGACACGCGTCCGCCACAACAGATGATTGATGAAGCAGTGAAGATCGCCAAACAGTCCGACGTGGTGGTGGCGGTAGTGGGTGAGGCGCAGGGGATGGCTCATGAAGCCTCCAGCCGGGCGGATATCACCATTCCACAAAGCCAGCGTGACCTGATCGCGGCGTTGAAAGCCACTGGTAAACCGCTGGTTCTGGTGCTGATGAATGGCCGTCCGTTGGCATTGAGCTGGGAAAGTGAACAGGCAGATGCGATGCTGGAAACCTGGTACAGCGGCACCGAAGGCGGTAACGCCATCGCCGACGTGCTGTTTGGTGACTACAACCCTTCCGGCAAGCTGCCAATGACTTTCCCACGTTCGGTGGGGCAGATCCCGATTTACTACAACCATCTCAACACTGGCCGACCGTTCGGCAAGGAAAACCCAGGCAAGTACACCTCACGCTACTTCGACTCGCCAAATGGTCCGCTGTATCCGTTCGGTTTTGGCCTGAGCTATAGCCCGTTTGAACTGTCTGACTTCAAGCTTTCCAGCCCGGAAATGGCGCGCGATGGCAAAATTACCGCCAGCGTGATGCTGAAAAACACCGGTAAATATAACGGTGCTACCGTGGTGCAGCTGTATGTGCAGGATGTGACCGCCTCGGTCAGCCGCCCGATCAAGGAGCTGCGTAACTTTAAGAAGGTGACGTTGCGTGCCGGGCAGGAACAGCGGGTGGAATTACCGATTACCGAGGACGATCTGAAGTTTTATAACGCCAGCCTGAAATGGGGCGCGGAGCCAGGTAAATTCAACGTGTTTGTTGGCCTGGACTCGGACAACCTGCAACAGCAGAGCTTTATCCTGAAATAAGTTTGTAAGCGTTTACTTTTGTTACTGGCCCCTCACCCCAACCCTCTCCCACAGGGAGAGGGAGCAGGTATGGAGCCGTTGTCAGGTGCCGGAGTCAATTTTTGGCACTTTAAATCTAGAGCGAAGATCAAATACTAGAGTTACGTTGTGGCACGTTCAATCCCCTCTCCTGGGGAGAGGGTTAGGGTGAGGGGGTCTTTACCAGCTCAAAGATCTGCTCTCCCTTTTCTATGAGTACCCATCATCGGAGATCCCATCATGAAAAGATATCTGGACTGTAGCGCCAGCGATCTGGCCAACATCAGCAAAGACGATCTGATCTACGCCATCCGTGCCAGCGAAGGGCGCATTCTGGTCAGTGAGACCATCGCGGTCACTCAGCCGCTGCTCAATAACGTTACCAATGCCGAGCTGGCTGCCAGCCAGGGGGCCGACATCCTGCTGCTGAACCTGTTTGATGTCAATCAGCCGCACATTGCCGGGCTGCCTGGCGATGTGCCGCCTGAGAATGCCATACGCGAACTGCAACGGCTGACCGGGCGCGTTATCGGGGTCAATCTGGAAGCCGTCGATCCGGCGTTTGCCACCACGCACAATGAGTTCTGGCAGATGACGGCGGGGCGCGCGGCCACGGCGGAAAACGCCCGAAAGTTGTATGATCTTGGCGCTCGCATAGTGGTTTTGACCGGTAACCCGAATAACGGCGTCAGCAACCAGGCCATCGCAGAGGCGCTAAAGCACATTCGTGACGAAGTGGGCGATAAGCTGGTGCTGGTGACCGGCAAAATGCACGGTGCCGGGATTGTGCGTGAAAGCGGCAGTCAGTTGATCACTGAACAAGATATCGCACTGTTTGTAGAAAACGGAGCCGACATCGTCCTATTGCCTGCACCGGGTACCATCCCTGGCATGTCGCAGGAAAAGGTCGCCTCTCTGATTACGTTTACTCAGCAACAGGGCGCGCTGGCGATGACCGCCATCGGCACTTCTCAGGAGGGGGCCGATGTGCAAACCCTTCGCCAGATTGCCCTGATGAGCAAAATGGCCGGAGCCGATCTGCATCATATCGGTGATACCGGCTATCTTGGCTTGGCGTTGCCTGAGAATATCTTTGCCTACAGCGTTGCGATCCGCGGTGTACGCCACACCTATACCCGCATTGCCCGCTCTGTTAACCGGTAGCAATTTGCCTTTTCAACGCGTTGTTTGATCCGGTAGATTGTTTCATTGTGGTTATCGCTATATTATTTTGTATATAACGATAGCCCACCGGAAACGTCCATGTTCAAACGCCTATTACTGCTTGCTCTTCTTTTCTCATCCGCCGCCTTGGCGGATCGCCAGGTTACCGATCAACTCAACCGCAACGTGACGCTGCCGGACCACATTACCCGTGCCGTGGTGCTACAACATCAGACGTTAAACCTGCTGGTACAGCTAGACGCCATGCCGCAAGTGGTTGGCGTGCTCAGCAGTTGGCAGAAACAGCTGGGGCCGAACTATTTACGGCTGGCTCCGAGCCTGGCCAAGATGCCCATGCCGGGCGATCTTACGGCGGTCAATATCGAAAGCCTGCTGGCTCTGCACCCGCAGGTAGTGTTTGTGGCCAACTATGCCCCGGCGGATATGATCGCCCAGATCGAACGTGCCGGTATTCCGGTGGTGGCAATCTCGCTGCGCCATGAACCGGCGGCTCAGGCTGGGAAAATCAATCCGGTACTAGAAAATGAAGATCGGGTTTATCACCTTGGCCTGCAGGATGGTATTCGCCTGATTGGCAAGGTGATGGGCCGCGAGCTGCAGGCGGATGCGATGGTGAAAGATGTTTTCCAACAGCGCGCGTTGGTGGCCAGGCGTTTGCAGGATATCCCAGAGGACCAACGGGTGCGGGTCTATATGGCCAATCCGGATCTCACGACTTACGGTTCGGGTAAATACACCGGCCTGATGATGCAACATGCCGGTGCCGTGAACGTAGCGGCCAAAGACATTCAGGGGTTTAAACAGGTTTCCATCGAAGACGTGCTCAAGTGGAACCCGGCGGTGATCTTTGTGCAGGAACGTTACCCCGACGTGGTGCAGCAGATCCTCACCTCGCCACAGTGGCAGGCGATTGACGCGGTAAAACACAAACGGGTTTACTTGATGCCGGAATATGCCAAAGCCTGGGGCTACCCAATGCCAGAAGCGTTGGCGCTTGGGGAATTGTGGATGGCAAAAACGCTCTACCCACAACGTTTCACCGATGTTGATCTGCAACAGCACGTAGACACCTACTACCAACGCTATTACCGCACCAACTGCTGCCAGAGCGGCAAATGAAACTGGGGTTGTTGCTACTGCTTACGGCCTGTTGCGCATTGCTCTCCCTGGGGATTGGCCGCTACCCGGTCACGGCGGGTCATAGCCTGATGATTTTGTTGGAACCGGTTATCGGCCAGCATGCAGATATCACGGCGATCGAACGGCAGGTGATCCTCGGCGTGCGCGTGCCGCGCGTGCTGTTGGCTATGGGGGCGGGTGCGGCCTTGGCGCTTTGTGGAGCGGCCTTGCAAGGGGTATTTCGTAACCCATTGGTCGATCCACATATTATCGGCGTGTCTTCTGGGGCCGCTTTTGGTGGCACCTTGGCGATCCTGCTTGGCCTGCCGGTATTGGTGCTGTTGCTGAGTGCTTTCGTCTTTGGCATGTTGGCGCTGTTGCTGATTTTTGCCATCACCAGCGCCATCGCTCGGCGCAATATTCTTTCTTTGGTGCTGGCCGGGGTGATCCTTAGCGGCTTTTTCTCTGCCTGCGTCAGCCTGGTGCAATACCTGGCCGATAGCGAAGAGAAGCTGCCCAGCATCGTGTTCTGGTTACTAGGCAGCTTTGCCACGGCGGATAGCCATAAGTTGCTGATGCTGTTCTTGCCGCTACTGCTGGCCGGTGGCCTGTTATTGGCCCTGCGTTGGCGTATCAACCTGCTTTCTTTGGGGGATGAGGATGCAGCCGCGCTTGGGATTAACGTTGAACGCACTCGTTGGCTGATCCTGACGCTGTGTGCGGTGATTGTGGCAGCACAGGTGGCAGTCAGCGGCAGCATTGGCTGGGTAGGGTTGCTGATCCCGCATTTGGCCCGCCTGCTGGTGGGGCCGGACCATCGGCGTTTATTACCCGCCGCGATGTCCCTTGGAGCGCTGTATATGGTGCTAATCGACGATTTGGCGCGCACCTTAAGCAGCAGTGAAATTCCTCTGGGTATTCTCACCGCTCTGATCGGGGCTCCTCTGTTTGCCTTGCTGCTACGGCGTGCGCAGGTAAGGGGCTGGAATGGCTGAAACGCTGCTACAGGTCAGCAACCTGAGCTTTGGTTGGCCGGGACAACCCAAGCTGTTTCAACAACTTGATTTGCAGTTACAGCGTGGGGAAGTGCTGGCAGTGCTTGGCCCCAACGGGCGTGGCAAAAGCACCTTGATGCAACTCTTGCTGGGCACTTTGCCGTTACAGCAAGGGAGCGTTGTCGTTCATTGCGGATTAGGGTTTGTGCCGCAGTATTTCACGCCGCCGTTTGCCTACAAGGTGCTGGATATTGTGTTGATGGGCAGAGCTCGGCATATTGGGCTGTTCCGTTCGCCTTCGGCTGAGGATCATCAGTTAGCCAAACAGGCCCTTTATTCGCTGGATATGCAGGCATTTGCCGATCGTGAGTTTGGCAGCCTTTCCGGCGGGCAACGCCAATTGGTGTTGATAGCCCGGGCGTTGGCGATGGCCTGTGAAGTGCTGATCCTCGATGAGCCGACCTCGGCACTGGACTTACACCATCAGGATCGGGTGCTGACCATGATCGATCACCTGGCACGCGAACGGCAGATGGCGGTGATATTCTCGACACACCAACCTAATCATGCTCATGCCGTGGCAGACCGTGCACTCTTGCTGGGGGCAGAAGGGAGCCATCAGTTGGGCAGTTGCCAGCAGGTGCTGACGGCAGACCATCTTTCGCCGCTGTTCCATCTGCCGATTGAACGGGTATCCGTTCCCTTTGCAGGCAGCCAGTTGGAAACGTTGGTGCCCATCTTCCACAGCCAACGGGAGCGCAATTGTGAATAGCATTACTCTTTTTGCCGCAGGAAGCCTGAGGCTGGCGTTTTCTCCGCTGTTGACGGCGTTTGAGCAGGAGAGCGGTCACCGGGTCGAGGCCACCTTTGGCCCGGCAGGGATGCTGCGGGAACGGATTGAGCGGGGGGAAAGGCCGCAGGTGTTTGCCTCTGCCAATCTCGAACATCCACAGCGGTTAGTGGCACTTGGCTTTGCGCAGGCGGTACAGCCGTTTACCCGCAATCGCCTATGCGCCACGGTGCGTAATACCCCGGAGTTAACGCAGCCGGATTTGCTGACGTTGCTGTGCGACCCACAATGGCGTGTCGGCACCTCGACACCGGTAGCCGATCCTTCCGGCGACTATGCGCAACAGCTGTTCGATCGCCTGGAGCATTGCTTGCCGGGGCAGGGGAGCGCATTGCGTAGCAGAGCAGTGGCGTTGGTTGGTGGGCCAGATTCTGCGCCAATACCGGCGGGCCGGTTGGCGGCGGAATATCTGCTTGCTGAAGGTTTGGCAGATATCTTTCTTGGCTACGCCAGCTATGCCGATGCCTTAGCCTCCTGCGCGCAGCTAAAAGTACGTAGATTGCCAGCCGTACTCGACTTCAAAGTGACCTATGGACTGTGTCTACTGGATGAGGGATGCGTGGTCGCACAGGCGTTGGTGGCCTTTATTCTGGGCGTTAGAGGGCAGAGGATTTTACAGCGCATGGGTATGCTGGCGTTAGATTAATGTTTTATTATCAATAACATTAAGTTGCCAGCTTAACAAGTTGATAGCTTGGTAATTTGCCTGTTAAGCTTGCCAGCTTACTTGTCTGCTAACTTGTTAAGCTGGCAAGTTGTTGAGTTGCTCAGATCTTCTTCAGCAGGGCCAACAATTGCGCTTCGCTCTTGTCGGCCAAAGTGTCGATGGCCAACTTGATCACGTCGGAACGGGTGATGCGTACGATGCCGTTACGCGCCGCATGACCGATCACTTCGTCGATCATCTCCACGTGGTTATCCGTCAGGCTGACGGACAGCGCTTTATAAATGCGCTTACGGCCCTGGGGCTTTTCGGCAACGGCGGGAGGGGCAGGAACAATCAACGTATGTGAAGTGGCGCTGTTGATAAATTCATCTTCCGACATGCGGTGGGTTGGCGTACGTTTTTTCACAGGATCACCTCTGTTACCAGGCTTTCGATTTCGTGCTGCGCTTTTTCATTGTGCGCTTCATGCACGGTTAGCGCTTCGCCCCAGGCATCGCGATAAATTTTGCGATCGCACAGGCGGTTGTTCACCAACTTCAGTTCCGGGTATTCGCTTAGCACTTCGGCCGCTTCGTTGGCTTCGTTAATGAAGATATTGGTTGGGCACAGGTTGAGCACAATGTGGCCTTTTACCTTTTCATTGTATTCCTGGGCGGTGGAGAACATTTCGGACAGGTAGCCGATAGTATCCAGGTCCATCTGCGAAGGGCGCAGCGGGGAGATAAACAGATCGGCGGCCAGCAGCCCGGAGCGTAATTCTGCGCTGTCGCGGCCAGCGGTATCGACAATCACATAGTCGTAGTGACGGTTCAGTTCCAGCAGGGTTTCTTTGATCTTACCTGAGGCAGCCACCACCGGGATCTGCGGAAGCCCTTCAACATTCTGACGGTCGTTGAACCAGGTCATGATGGATTTCTGGTCATCGGCATCGACGATAATGGCCGTTTTCTTCTGTTTCAGGATCAGGTATCCGGCGATGTTTACCGCCATGGTCGATTTGCCGACGCCGCCTTTCTGCGAACCAATCAAAACAATCATGTTGCCATCTCTCAAGTTGCCAAGCAGATAACTTATTAATTAACTAACTTAATAAGTTAATGCGCTTGCTAGGTTGGTAATTAAATGAGTTAACAAGTACGTATGACGACAATATGCCCCATTGGCCGCGGCTTGCCAAGTAGTGAAAGTCTTAACT
The DNA here is from genome assembly GCF_055790865.1 of Serratia sp. K1WW1. Lineage (NCBI taxonomy): Bacteria > Pseudomonadati > Pseudomonadota > Gammaproteobacteria > Enterobacterales > Yersiniaceae > Serratia > Serratia sp. K1WW1. Next base: position 4,149,737 of record NZ_CM147697.1, on the reverse strand, counting down.
TGTGGGTTTATTTGTTTGGCAACTTACTAGCTTAGTAAGTATTTGGTTGGGGGAAAGGGTTAAAATAGGTGTTGGATTTAACTAAGTTAATAGCTTAACAGGTTGGCATTTTGTGAAGTAGTTAAGGTAGGGATCTGGCGGAACCGCACGCAAGCTGCGGCCCCGCTTGGTGAATAACGTTACTTTTTCATCATGTTTTTCAGATTGGCGAAGGGGTTATGTGTGGCTAACCCTACATCTTTCTGCGCATCTTCACCTGCCACCACCGTGGAGCCATATTGATCGGCCTCGGTGTATTTTGAGTGTTCATGATCGTGGCAGTACAGGCACAGCATTTCCCAGTTGCTACCGTCTTCCGGGTTGTTGCTGTGGTCATGATCGATGTGATGCACCGTCAGTTCACGCAGGTTGGAGTAAACAAATTCGCGTGAACAGCGCCCGCAGACCCACGGGAAGATTTTCAGTGCTTTTTCGCGGTAACCGGTTTCCAGTCTCGCGTAGTTTTTTGGAATGTATGCCATGTGGGCACCTACAGGATCAGAATAATATTGCGCTCAATATTACCACAAACCGCATGCAGACAGACTAGTGGAATCGTTCTACCGCCCAGTCGATAAAGACCCGCAGTTTGGCACTGAGATGGCGGTTTGAAGGGTAAACCACGTACATCTGTTCGTCCGGCGGTTGCCAGTTATCCAATAAACTGATCAATTCTCCGTTGTCCAGATGAGGTTGTGCCATAAAACGCGGTGTTTGAATGATGCCCAGACCCGCCAGCCCGGAGGCAAGATGCGCGTTACTTTCATTGACGCTAACCTGGTAGCGGTGCTGGATATCGAGGGTTTTTCCCCGATCGACAAATTGCAGCGGCTGAATGCGATCGTTCAGCGCGTGGCGATAGTGCGCCAACGGGTATCCCTGCTCCAGATCGCAAGGGTGTTGCGGAGTGCCGTGTCGGGCAAGGTAGGCTGGCGTTGCGCAGGTCACCCATTGCAATGTGAATAACCGCCGGGCAATCAGGCTGGAGTCGGCCAACGGGCCACTGCGGATCACGCAGTCTGCGCTGTCGTTGATTAAATCGATATTGCGGTCCCCCACCCCCAGGTCGATCTGAATCTGTGGATAGCGGGCTATAAACTCGGGCAGTGCGGGTAATAGCACCAATCGCGCGGTGGAACCTCCGGCATCAATGCGTAATACGCCCTGAGGCGCGGATTGTGATTCAGTCATGCAACCTTCCATCTGCTCCAACTCCGCCAGCCATTTTACCGTGCGCCGGTAATAGCATTCGCCTTCTGAGGTGACGGAAACGCTGCGGGTGGTGCGTTGGATCAGCTTGGTTTGCAGGTGGTTTTCCAGGCTCTGGATCAGTTTGGTGACGGTGGCTTTTGGCATACGCAGCGAATCAGCGGCGCGGGTAAAGCCGCCGGTTTCCACCACGCGATTAAACACGCGAATAGCTAGCAGATGGTGATCCATAACGCTCTCAATAATTTGCCCCGGCAATTTTCCAGGGCATGTTTCTCTAGGGGAATAATGATTATGGCTGCTTAACGCTAATCATGCCGCTGCGTAATGACCAGCCAAACACCAGCATGGCGGAAAGGATCAGGGCCCCACCGAACAGCATTGCGCTGCTGACGCCTTGCCAATCAACCACTTCCCCACCGAGCAATGCACCCGAGGCCAGAGCAATCTGGATCACGCTTACCAATAATGCTTGCCCGGCCTCCGGTGCCTGGGGAACGGCGGCAAACATCCAGTTGGTGGCACAGACGGGTACCGCACCAAATGCTAGCCCCCAGACCAACACCATTAGGGTGGCTCCAGGGATCCCGCTGAGGAAGGGGGAAACAATCAGGATACTGGCCAACATGGCGGTGATCAGGATAAAGGTGGCGCGCAGGCTATGTTCCGCCAACCGCTCACCCAGGAAAGTGCCAAGCAGGCCGATAGCGCCATAAGCAAGGAGTTGTAACGAAATCGCTGAAGGGCTGAGGACAAACACCTGCTGCAACAGTGGGCGCAGGTAGGTATAGGCGGCAAAATGGCCGATAAACAGCAGCACGATGGCAATTAATCCTATGCGCGCCATTGGCAGGCGCAGCGGTGATAGTAGATCGCTCGGGGTCACCGGGCGGCTTGCAGGCACCGACGAGAGCAGACGCATTTGTGCCAACAATACGATGCCAGCCAACACCGAGCTGCCAAAGAACGCCGCACGCCAGCCGAACAAATCGCCGATCAATGCCCCGGCGGGTACGCCACAGACAGCACCGACCGAGATGCCGCTCAGGATCAGCGCTGTCGCCCGGCCCTGGCTGGCAACCGGCACCAGATGGCGGCCATAGTTGGCGGCGAAGGACCAGAAACCACCAACGCAGACCCCCAGAAGCACGCGGCCAAGCAGCATCATCGGGAAGTTCACCGCCAATGCGGAAACCAGGTTGGAAATAATCAGCAGTGCGGACAGGCCCAGCATCAGCAACCGCCGATCGAGTCGCCCAGAGAGCAGGCTTAGAACCGGAGCGGCCACGGCGGCAACCACGCCGGGGATGGTGACCATCAGACCCGCTTTACCGGTGCTGACATCAAGGGAAGGGGCGATATTGGTGAGTAGCCCGATGGGTAGAAATTCGGTGGTAACCATGACAAAACAGGCGACCGTCAGCGAGAAGATCGCCAACCACGGTGATGATGCAGGTTTATCTTTATTATTCAGCATAGTAGCACTCATCTCAGGTGAATATGCACGTCGTACGACAGTTGTACGAGTGATCGGGATCACAATTTACGCAGCGATACCCGGCGGATAAATCCATCAGTGGTGGTTACACTGTTTCCACAGGGGAATAATCATCTGAAGCAAGTGTTGGCGTGGGTTTTCGGGTGGGGGAAGGGAAAAAGACATTTTCGCATAAGCTTATACTCTGAGCGACTAAACCGCTGCCAGGATGGTTAGTTAGACACACCATGCTCAAATCTGTCACAAGGCTTCTCATCGGTAAAAACTAAAAATGAAAAGCCGTTTTACAAATATAAAACAATGTTTCATTTTTCGTGATTGAGATCTCGAATCAATCATGTGACAGCAGTAAAAAAAAAGCCTGCGTGGTATCACTGTGCCTATCGAAGGCTCATTGCTCCCTTCACCTTTCAAGCTAAAGCACCGTAGGTCAGGGCGTGTTTTGTCCTTGCAAACTGCGGCTTGGGATCTATTGGGTAACAAGAAATTCGTCCTTCCTGCATAAATAATGTAAATATTGAGGGATATCGTGGACATATTGCTTAGTTTGGTAAAAACACCATCGGTCATCATTGCGATCGTCGCCTTCCTGGGGCTGATTTTTCAACGAGCACCGATTTCAAGGATAATCACCGGGACCTTACTCTCCTTCATTGGCTTTACCATGATCAAGGTTGGCGGCAGCATATTGATGAAGGTGCTGACCGCATTTAGTTCACTGTTTTCTAACGCATTTAATATTGTTGGCGTGGTGCCGAGCAACGAAGCTATCATGGCGGCGACCATCGATAAACTGGGGGCGACAGCGGCGGTGATCCTGCTGTTCTCAATGGTGCTGAATATTCTGCTGGCGCGTTTTACCCGCTTTAAAAATATCTATCTTTCCCTGCACCTGGTGCTGTTTATGGCCTTTGCGCTGACGGCGGTGCTGGCCGAACTGGGCTATAGCCATGTTGCTATCGTGACCATCGCTTCAATCTTCATTGGTTGTTACATGGCGATATCACCGTATATCTTGAGCAAGTTCAGCCGGGATATTATTGGTTCGAATGATTATGCCATTTCCCATGCGGCGATCTCCTCCTATATTATCGGTTCTTATATGGGGAAATGGTTCGGTAATAAAAAGCACGATACCGAACACGTGGTGATCAGCAACAAGTTTGACTTTATCCGCGAGCCTAACGTCGCTACGCTATTGACGATGTTAATCCTGCTGGTCATCTCCAGCATCTTCGCCACACAACCGCAGGTTAAGGATGCCATGGTCATGGTTTATGGTGCCGGGGCTGCGGATAAAAACGTGCTGATCTTTGTGTTGGAACAGTCGGCGATTTTTGCTTGCGGCCTGTATATGGCCAAGGCTGGCGTCAACATGTTTACCGCAGAGATCGTGCCAGCGTTCAAAGGGTTTGCCAAAGTGTTCGCCCCAGGAGCTGTGCCGGCAGTGGATGTGATGGTGCTGTTTACCAAAGCGCCTAATGCCACCCTGATCGGCTTCCTGGTCAGTTTCCTGGTAGAACTGATTTGTATCCTGATTTTCCCGTTTATCGGTTTGCCGATTATCGTGCCCGGCATTATGGCCAGCTTTATTACCGGCGGCGCGGCGGCGATATTCGGTAACGCGACCGGCGGGTTCCGTGGGGCCATCATTGCCAGTACCATCAACGGCCTGCTGTTGTGCGTATTCCCGGCGCTGACGCTGCATCTGTTTGCGGGCCTGGGGGCCAATGGCGTGACCTTTGCCGACCCGGACTTCACCATTTCATCGCTGTTGGTCAACACCGTGTTTGGGTGGTTTAAGTAATCATCCCCTCTAGCTTCCCTTCTTGCAGCAAACTTGCAACCACCCTTTCTGGGTGGTTGCTGATATCTAGCCAATCGGCAACATATAAGTTATTAAAACGTTGCGTCAGCATAGAGATGATGTTACTCATGCTATTCTTAAGTGATATTAGCTACCATTCTGATTGGCATTTTATTAGTGAATTAAGAGTAGATGAGTGAAACCGAACTTTATTCCTAATTTTCAATAAGATGCATCTTAAATGAATGTTTTAAATGATGTTGATTAAATAGGTAAAAAATACATTTTAGAGACTTTTCTTATAAATTATAAACTTTGTCTTACATATTCCTAAAGTGTCTTCCTATCTAATAACTTCAGTTGCACAGGTGGCTAAGGCATCATCTAACCAGATAGCTAAGAAAACAGGCTACCAACACTGCTGAAGGATCTCTGCTTTTGAGAATTGCACGAAAAAATGGACTTTATTATGAACCAGCTAAGGATTGCTTGTATTACCAGTAATTACTTTTTAAAGTTGGCATTACTCTATACTTCGTCAAAGTTAACAAGAGAACGTGTTTATTTACCAGAGGTAAAGCTCGTTTTTTTCAGTAACTACCGTGCGTTTAAAACCCGGCTAAATAACAACTATTATTATAATGGCGTCGTGATTGATAGTTGCGGTAATTTCTTTGACTTAGTCAGGCTTTTTGAAAGCCTTCCTCAGCAGTTTATTGATGAAGAAGCAATCAGTCATTGTGCCTTTTTGCATGATAAAAAATATCTGACGTCATTAATGAATGATACTCAGGATGAGTCTATCGTTTGCATCGATAAAGATGATGATATTGTTTTATTTGGACGCCAATTCTTTGTCTTTATAAGAAGATTAGAACAGGCAATGAGCGCTGGAATACGACCTGATCGCTACAATAGCCTCAGGTGCTGCGATTTTTATAAGCGTAAGTTGACCTCCTCGGAATTAAATACCTTTAACGATATAATGAGGGGGATCCCTCTCATTGAGATTGCCTTTACACGTAACCGCAGTGTTAAAACTATCAACAATCATAAAATAAACGCTTTAAAAAAGTTGGGTGTGAAAAGTATGTCTGATTTGTTAGTTAGGCGCCAATGACGAGAAGACTGATTTCACATGAAATTGTTAGTAAGTGAGCACTGGGTGTCTAGGTAGCTATCACTGAGTTCGCATCGGCAAAGCTAAATAAACATGAAAAAACGTAGCGTTTCTGATAATAGAACAAGGACGTTTTCATAATTTTTTTGTTTAACCATATGATTTTTAATCTTTTTTTGTAAATTCAAAAACACATTTCTACCTACTGGTTTGCCGTAAAGGTCTTTTTTCCGTTTAATCAAATCATCGAAAACGGTAACTGATGGGGGGGGTAATACCGATGTTATGAATTTATAAAATAAGAGTAATCATGTCTAAATTGATTTTCTTGAATGATTGCATGCGAGATGTATCTATGGTCGATGTCTTATTAACACGTAATTGAAGTGTTAAAGCTATAACCAGCCCTAAGGTAAGCGCCTTAAACAAACTTGGAGTAAAAAGATGCCAAGTTTTTAGTAGGACGCTAACAACGTGATGGGAGGATTTAAGAAGGAATTTAGAGTGAGTGATCTACATCCAGGGAATCTAATCTGAAGAACAATCTTGATTGTACAGTACTAGATAATCACGCGAGTCACTGCGCGTACAAAATACTTTTTATTGGAACAAGCTTATGAATACGATATACCGTTTAGTTTGGAGTGCCGCACAGCAGGCCTGGGTTGTTGCCAGCGAATTCGCGTCGGCCAAAGGTAAAGGCAAGGATGGCAGTTCCACCCGTCGCGCTCGTCGTGCATTGATGCGTGCTGGTGGTATGGCCGGTGCGTTTGCAGCTGCTTTAGTCAGTATCGAGCCAGCAGAGGCCTGGACAGTTGACCCTACCAATGTTCTCAACGGTGGCACCGCAGCTTCTGATAGTACAGTAGCAAGCAATACGGCGATTGGGAATGCGGCTGTTGCAAGTAATAATGGCTCGACTGCTATAGGTTCAAGCGCTCAGGCGCTGGGATGGAATAACGTAGCAGTGGGGGCTGGTAGCTTAGCTAATGGGGTCGGATCCTCTGCATTCGGTAACCTGGCCAGCGCAACAGGGGAGGGTTCCCTGGCTACAGGTCTCTCCGCCAATGCGTCTGGTGGTAGTTCAATCGCGAGTGGCGAAAACGCAAGTGCGACAGGTTATGGTTCAGCGGCTATTGGCCGTGGCGCTCAAGCTCTGAGCGTTGGTGCTTATGCTTTCGGGTGGGACTCCAGTGCGACAGGTTTAAGTTCTCTAGCATTTGGTTCAATTGCTAGAGCCGTGGGTAACTATTCGGTAAGCATAGGTCCTGGTTCCTCAGCGAATAGCTATGGTGCCACTAGTGTTGGTAATAATACTTCCGTCGAAATTAATGCCGATTTTGGTACCGCTCTGGGAAACAACTCGAGTGTTAGTGCTGCCAATGCTGTGGCTGTGGGCCATACTGCGGTGGCAAGAAACATTGATGCCGTTGCGCTAGGCACGGATTCTTGGACTTCAGACGCGGTGGCTACAACCAGCATGACTATCGCTGACAAGACCTATACCGATCTTGCAGGGACGGCACCAACCAGCACTGTCAGTATTGGTAAACAATACCACGAACGCACCATCACTAACGTCGCCGCAGGTCGCGTTAACACCACCAGTACCGATGCCATTAACGGTTCACAACTGGCAGCGACCAATCAGGCCATCAACGATAATAAAACCCACTACTACAGCTTGAACGATGCTGAGACTCAAGAAGGCAATTACAACAATGACGGTGCTACGGCCGCTAGAGCGCTTGCGGCTGGTGTTAATGCCAGCGCCGCAGGTATTTCCTCAACGGCGATTGGCGAAAACTCTCAAGCCTTGTTGGGGGCGGATATTGCAATAGGCGCGGGCAGTTTGGCCAGTGGCAGCAACAGTGTAGCATTGGGGACATTTGCCAAAGCGACGAACGGTAATGATGTGAGTGTCGGCTTTAATGCCAAGGCATCTGGAGGAAATTCCGGGGCCTTCGGTAATGCATCCAATGCCTCCGGTCAGTCCGCATTTGCCTTGGGCGGCGCAGCACAAGCATCAAATAATTACTCTCTGGCAGTTGGCGTGCTGGCAAATTCCTCAGCGTCCAAATCTGTCGCCCTTGGCTACAATGCTGTCGCCGATGTGGAGAGAAGTGTTGCGCTGGGTGATGGAGCAAAAACCAACGCTGTCGTCGCGACGACAGGGGCACAGATTGCAGGGAATGACTATGCGTTTGCGGGTGTATCCCCTGTTGGAACCGTCAGCGTGGGTGATGCCAATGCAGAACGTACCCTCACCAACGTAGCCGCAGGCCGTCTGAATGCGGACAGTACTGATGGGGTGAACGGTTCACAATTGTTTGCCACCAACCAGTCCATCGATACGTTGGGCACTCAAGTTGATACTAACACGACCAACATCGCCAACAACACCACCAACATTAATGGGTTGAAGGAGGATGCGCTGCAGTGGGATGCGTCGCTGAATGCCTACAGCGCCAACCATAAAGGCAATGGACCGGCCAAGATCACTAACGTGAGCGCCGGTGATCTGACAGATACCAGCACCGATGCGGTGAACGGCTCACAGTTGTTTGCCACCAATAAGGCGATTGAAGATTCAGCAAGCCATTACTTCAGCGTTAACGATGATGGGACGCAGGGGGCCAACTACAATAACGACGGTGCAACGGGCGCTAGAGCGCTTGCCGCTGGCGTTAATGCCAGCGCCTCTGGTGTTTCCTCGACGGCTATTGGCCATGACTCTCAGGCATTATCGGGAGCGGATATTGCAATAGGTGCGGGCAGTCTGGCCAGTGGCAGCAACAGTGTAGCATTGGGGACATTTGCCAAAGCGACGAACGGTAATGATGTGAGTGTCGGCTTTAATGCCAAGGCATCAGGAGGAAATTCCGGGGCCTTCGGTAATGCTTCCAACGCCTCTGGTCAGTCCGCATTTGCCTTGGGCGGCGCAGCACAAGCATCAAATAATTACTCTCTGGCAGTTGGCGTGCTGGCAAATTCCTCAGCGTCCAAATCTGTCGCCCTTGGCTACAATGCTGTCGCCGATGTGGAGAGAAGTGTTGCGCTGGGTGATGGAGCAAAAACCAACGCTGTCGTCGCGACGACAGGGGCACAGATTGCAGGGAATGACTATGCGTTTGCGGGTGTATCCCCTGTTGGAACAGTCAGCGTGGGTGATGCCAATGCAGAACGTACCCTCACCAACGTAGCCGCAGGCCGTCTGAATGCGGACAGTACTGATGGGGTGAACGGTTCACAATTGTTTGCCACCAACCAGTCCATCGATACGTTGGGCTCTCAAGTTGATACCAACACGACCAACATCGCCAACAACACCACCAACATTAATGGGTTGAAGGAGGATGCGCTGCAGTGGGATGCGTCGCTGAATGCCTACAGCGCCAACCATAAAGGCAATGGACCGGCCAAGATCACTAACGTGAGCGCCGGTGATCTGACAGATACCAGCACCGATGCGGTGAACGGCTCACAGTTGTTTGCCACCAATAAGGCGATTGAAGATTCAGCAAGCCATTACTTCAGCGTTAACGATGATGGGACGCAGGGGGCCAACTACAATAACGACGGTGCAACGGGCGCTAGAGCGCTTGCCGCTGGCGTTAATGCCAGCGCCTCAGGTGTTTCCTCGACGGCTATTGGCCATGACTCTCAGGCATTATCGGGAGCGGATATTGCAATAGGTGCGGGCAGTCTGGCCAGTGGCAGCAACAGTGTAGCGTTGGGGACATTTGCCAAAGCGACGAACGGTAATGATGTGAGTGTCGGCTTTAATGCCAAGGCATCTGGAGGAAATTCCGGGGCCTTCGGTAATGCATCCAATGCCTCCGGTCAGTCCGCATTTGCCTTGGGCGGCGCAGCACAAGCATCAAATAATTACTCTCTGGCAGTTGGCGTGCTGGCAAATTCCTCAGCGTCCAAATCTGTCGCCCTTGGCTACAATGCTGTCGCCGATGTGGAGAGAAGTGTTGCGCTGGGTGATGGAGCAAAAACCAACGCTGTCGTCGCGACGACAGGGGCACAGATTGCAGGGAATGACTATGCGTTTGCGGGTGTATCCCCTGTTGGAACAGTCAGCGTGGGTGATGCCAATGCAGAACGTACCCTCACCAACGTAGCCGCAGGCCGTCTGAATGCGGACAGTACTGATGGGGTGAACGGTTCACAATTGTTTGCCACCAACCAGTCCATCGATACGTTGGGCACTCAAGTTGATACTAACACGACCAATATCGCCAACAACACCACCAACATCGCGACCAACACCACCGATATCACCAATCTGGGCGATACCGTAGACAACATCTACAACACCGGGACCAAGTACTTCCACGCCAACTCCACCGGTACCGACTCTGTCGCGTCTGGTTTGGATGCGGTTGCGATTGGTATGGGTGCTATCGCCAGTGCCGATGGCAGCATCGCTCTGGGTGCCGGTTCGCTGGCAGACGGCAGCACCTTGTCGCATGAAGCTTATCTGGTTGGTGGGATTGCGAAGGGTGAATTGAACGTGGGCGATCGTCGTATCACCGGGCTGGCTGCCGGTGCGGACGATATGGATGCGGTCAACGTAGCACAGTTGAAAGCCACGGCTGCGAGTTCTGTCGCTGATGCGGTGATGTATGACAACAGCACCCACAACAACATTACCCTAGGTGGCAATACTTACGACAACAATACGCACACCGGTGGTACCACTATCACTAACGTGGCGGATGGCGTCGCACCAAGCGATGCGGTGAACTATTCACAACTGACCGAAACCAATAATCAGGTGACTACCAACACCACCAACATCGCCAACAACACCACCAACATTAATGGGTTGAAGGATGATGCGCTGCAGTGGGATGCGTCTCTGAATGCCTACAGCGCCGACCATATGGGCAATGGTCCAGCCAAGATCACCAACGTGGCAGCCGGTGACCTTACGGATACCAGTACCGATGCGGTCAACGGTTCACAGCTGAAAGCGACCAACGATCAGGTGGATATCAACACTACCACTATCGCGGGTAACACCACGGCGATCACCAACCTGGGCGATACCGTAGACAACATCTACAACACCGGGACCAAGTACTTCCACGCCAACTCAACCGGTACCGACTCTGTCGCGTCTGGCCTGGATGCGGTTGCGATTGGTATGGGTGCCATTGCCAGCGCTGATAACAGCGTAGCCTTGGGTGCGGGTTCTCTGGCCAACGGCAGCACCTTGTCTCACCAGGCTTATCTGGTCGGCGGAACCGCAAGAGGTGAAGTGAACGTGGGCAATCGTCGTATTACCGGGCTGGCTGCCGGTGCAGACGCAACGGATGCGGTGAACGTAGAGCAACTGACCTCGGTCATGAACCACTACTACAGCTTCAATAACGTTTCAATGTCTGATGCCAACTTCAACAACGACGGTGCTACCGGAGCCAACTCCATTGCGGCAGGTATCAACGCAGCAGCGAGAGGGGTAGGTGCTGTTGCGACCGGTGTGAATGCAATGGCAAATGGCGATCATTCAATCAGCCTGGGCTACAGCACCGTGGTTAACGGTGCACGTTCGGCGGCGATTGGTGACCCAACGGTGGTCAACGGTGATGACAGTTACTCACTGGGTAACGATAACCGCATCGACGCCAACAAAGTCTTTGTCATAGGTAGCAACGTGACGGTCGACGCTGGATTAGATGGCTCGGTCGTCCTGGGTGATGGCTCAACTGCCAGCGCTGCTGTGGCGACGGCGGGTGTAACCCTGAATGGTAAAGACTATGTCTTCGCCGGGACTACACCGACCAGTTCGGTTAGCGTAGGCGCAGTTGGGGCGGAGCGTACTATCACCAACGTGGCCGCAGGTCGTCTGAATAAAGACAGCACTGATGCCATCAACGGTTCACAACTGTTTGCCACCAACCAGGCGATCGATGGCCTGCAAGGAGGCAGCGTTCAGTATGATAAAAATACTGATGGTACCGTGAACTACAACAACGTGACCCTGGGTGGCGACACTTATGACAACAGCACGCATACCGGTGGCACCACTATCACCAACGTGGCTGATGGCGTAGCGCCAAGCGATGCGGTGAACTACTCACAACTGACCGAAACCAATAACCAGGTAACGACCAACACCACCAACATAGCGGGTAACACCACGGCGATCACCAATCTGGGCGATACTGTAGACAACATCTACAACACCGGGACCAAGTACTTCCACGCCAACTCAACCGGCACGGATTCTGTGGCCTCGGGTATTGATGCGGTGGCAATCGGCATGGGTGCAGTGGCCAGTGCGGATGGCAGTATTGCTCTGGGTGCAGGTTCGCTGGCCGACGGCAGCACGCTGGCGCATGAAGCCTATCTGGTTGGCGGCACGGCGAAGGGTGAAGTAAACGTGGGGGATCGTCGTATTACCGGGCTGGCTGCCGGTGCGGACGATGCGGATGCTGTTAACGTGGCACAGCTGAAACAAGTGGCCACCGAATCGGTAGCCGATGTTGTCAAATATGACAACAGCACCCACAACAACATTACCTTGGGTGGTGATACCTACGACAACAGCACGCATACCGGTGGCACCACTATCACCAACGTGGCTGATGGTAGCGCGCCAAGCGATGCGGTGAACTACTCACAGCTGACCGAAACCAACACCAATATCACCAACCTGGGTGATACGGTGACCAACATCAACAACAAGGGCACCAAGTACTTCCACGCCAACTCTACCGGCGCGGATTCTGTGGCCTCTGGTCTGGATGCGGTAGCAATCGGTATGGGCGCAGTGGCCAGTGCTGATGGCAGCATCGCCCTGGGCGCCGGTTCTCTGGCCAATGGCAGCACCTTGTCTCACCAGGCCTATCTGGTTGGCGGCACGGCGAAGGGTGAAGTGAACGTGGGTGAGCGTCGTATTACTGGGTTGGTTGCCGGTGCAGACGATATGGATGCGGTGAACGTGGCGCAGTTGAAGCAGGTGGCCACCGAATCGGTAGCCGATGTCGTTAAATATGACAACAGTACCCACAACAGCGTGACCCTGGGTGGCGATGCTTACGACAACAGCACGCACACTGGCGGTACCACCATCACTAACGTGGCGGACGGTAAAGCACCAAGCGACGCGGTTAACTACTCTCAACTGACCGAGACCAATAACCAGGTGGCCATCAATACCACCAATATCACCAACAACACCAATGATATTAATGGATTGAAGGATGATGCGTTGCAGTGGGATGCCAAAGCCAACGGGGGCAAAGGGGCTTACAGTGCCAACCATATGGGTAATGGCCCCGCCAAGATCACCAACGTCGCTGCAGGGGATATCAGTGCCACCAGTACTGATGCGGTGAACGGTTCGCAACTGTTTGGCTTGCAGACTGAAATCACCAACATCACTAACAATGGTGTCAAGTACTTCCACGCCAACTCAACGGCGGCTGACTCCAAGGCTGTGAGTGCCGAGTCAATTGCGGTGGGTGGTAATGCACAAGCTTCCGGTGTGAGTTCCATCGCCATGGGCAGCAATGCTCAGACTAGCACTGACCATTCAGTGGCTATCGGTGGTTCAAGCAGCGTGACCGGTAAGACCGGTACGGCAATCGGTGATGGTTCCATTGTAACGGCGGATAACGCTGTGGCGTTGGGTGCTGGCTCGGTTGCGGATCGTATGAACTCGGTTTCTGTGGGTTCCAAAGGTCACGAGCGTCAAATCACCAACGTGGCTGCTGGGACTGAGGATACCGATGCGGTGAACCTGGCTCAGTTGAAAGAGGTATCGGGCAATATCACCAATATCGACAACTCAGTGAAGCAGAACAGCACGGATATCACCAATATCCAGAACGGTACCGACGGCATGTTCCAGGTTAAAAATACTGACAACCTGCCGAAACCGAGTGTGACCGGAAATAACTCGGTAGCCGGTGGTGCGGGCTCCAAAGCGTCAGGTAACAGCAGCATGGCGGTGGGGACATCATCCACTGCGTCAGGTGCCAACTCCGTCGCGCTGGGTAACTCGTCTTCTGCGACTGCGGATAACTCGGTTGCTCTGGGCTCTGGCTCGGTCGCCGATAGAACCAACAGCGTATCCGTTGGTTCTGCGGGTAACGAACGCCAGATCACTAACGTGGCAGCGGGTACCAAAGGCACGGATGGCGTTAACGTCAACCAGTTGACCAGCGGTATCAGCGAGTCGAAAGACTATACCAACAGCAAGTTTAGCGACCTGAAAAACCAGGTTGATAAGCAAAACGACAAGCTGGAAGGCGGGATTGCCGGTGCGATGGCGATGGCGAGTATGCCACAGCCATACTCAGCAGGGGCCAGCATGTTCAGCATGGGCGGAGCCAGCTACGGTAGCCAGGGTGCAGTAGCAATGGGCGTGTCAACTATTTCCGATAACGGCAAGTGGGTGACCAAACTGCAAGGGACCACGACCACGCAAGGGGATGTAGGTGTCGCAGTAGGGGTGGGTTATCAATGGTAACAAGTTGATTTAATCGATAACCGTAATGTGCAAGCTCTGGTGGCAGTAACGCCACCAGAGCAACAGTAAAAACTCCTAAACTAGGCGGACTTATGTTTTCTCGTGCAAAAAGTACTCGTGTTGTTCTGGCAATTGCCATTGTGCTCTCCATGTCAGCATGTACTAGAAGTATCAGCCAGGTAGACGATGCCGGGCATACCGCAAGCCCGGTATTCCCACAGCTGGACAAGGCAACCCGTAAAGAGGGCAGCTACGTGAATCTGGATAACCTCAATATGATCAAGCCGGGCATGACCAAAAACCAACTCTATCAGTTGATCGGCACGCCTCACTTCTCTGAGGGCGTGTTCGGTGTGAAAGAGTGGGATTACATCCTGAAGTTCAGAATGGCTAGCGGTAATGACTTGGTTTGTCAGTACAAAGTGGTGTTCGATAAGGAGCTTATTGCTCAGTCATTCTTCTTCCAACCAGAAAACTGCCTGGATAAGTTGAAGGCGGCTCCACCTGTAGTTAAGCATAAGGCTCCATCCTCACCGGTGACCTTCAATGCCAACATGCTGTTTGGTTTTAACAGCGCGGTATTGTCGGCGGCAGGGGTTAATGAACTAACGGGATTTGCTAACAAAATCAAGCAAACCAACCTGAATGAAAACAGCATCATTATTATCGGGCATACCGATCGTCTGGGTAGTGCAGCTTACAATCAGCGGCTCTCTTTGAAGCGTGCCGAGTCTGTGCGCGATCTGTTGGTATCAAACGGCATCAGCCGCCAGATTATTCAGGTAGATGGCGCGGGATCCTCTCAGCCGTTAGTCGCTTGCCCAGGTAAAAAATCGGCGCAGGTGGTCGAATGTTTGGCTCCCAACCGTCGGATCGTGATTGAGTTCACCAGCAAATAAGCTATTCAGGACAGAAAGATGAAATCGAAATTTTTAGCCAGGTCTGTCGTATTATTACTAGCCAGCGTTTGGGGTTTTAGTGCTCAGGCAGCGAGCAGGGATTATGTTGTTTCTTATCCTACGTCATCATTAATCAGCGAAACGCTGCTGGAAATGACGCCATCGGTCAATAATGAGCGTAATGATCTGATGATGAAGTTGGTGTGCGATCTGGCTAGAAATGAGAAAAGTCAGGCTGAGGTAGAGACCTTCCTGCAAAGAAACGGTGTCGACGTCAGCCAAATTCCTGCAAGCGGTAACGCCTTGTCGTTGCTGGTTAATGGTGAAACCCAGAAACAGAAAGCCGCGTGTGCCAGCTATATTGCTACTTCGGTGATCTTGCCAGGGGATAATAAAGACTTGTTCAAAGAGGTCAATGTCACCAATAAAGAAAAGAAGATTAGTGTTAAGCAAGAGGTTGATCAAGACAAACTCAATCAGATCATGCGTACTCGGATGTCTGTTGCTGAAGCCAATGCCGAGTTTTATTCGTTGATGGCCAACGCTTTGGCTGATAAGGGGAAGGTGAGCTACGCTACGTATAAAAACCAGATATTCGACATGTTTACCGAATTAGCCCCGTTCTACCTGGATCGTGTTAAACAACTCTATGCTGGCAAGAAAGGAAATATTACCATACTCAGCCTGTCAAACACTGATTACCGTGTGATGGATGACAAGGGCTACGTAATGTCTTTCTCACAAGGGGCGTTTGAATTGGATGTTAAAGGCGTTAGCTGGTTTGGCAAAGGCAAAATGTTAGGTAAAGCATATTACGTTGATGTGCCCTACTTTAGTCAACCGGCGGCTAATGCTGAGCCTAAAAGTAAGTCATTAAAAAAACGGAAGTGAATTCAGGTTTATCGAGATGCGGTGATTAATCGCCGCATCGCTGTCTATCTATTGGTCATAATATTGATGATATCATTGAGTATGGGGTCATCTTTATTTTTTTTATGGATGTGGCAGTAGACGGTGTATTTGTCATTTTCGAAAACATCACAATATAGGAATTGCATAGAAAATAAATCACAAAATAGAGGCGCAACAAACTCAGGGACAATAGTGATGGCATCAGAGTGGGCTGTGTGTAAAACGGCGTTAATCAGTGATTCACTCAGGTAGGCTCTACGGATATTTTTTTCCGTAAACCAGGAAAGTAAAGGGTTTTCTGCCATGTTTCTACCATTACGACTAATCCAGCCAATTTTTTTTTCCTGCGCTAATTGTTCTATAGTGACATCTTTATGAATCCTGGGATGCCCTTTCCTAAACAACACGACTAATTTGATCGCGGGTAAAGGTTTTTTGATGATAGCTCGGTCATTGCCTAGATGAAACCCAATATCCATATCGATCTGTTTATTTCTTAAAAGTTCTAGGCATTGTTCTGCATTGTTAGGTAGGGAATAGAATTCAAAGTTAAGGTTATTTTGATATTTTTTATGATTAATCAAATGATGGGAAAGCCAAAAATCAAAAACTGAATTGGTTCTGATACGGATAGTTCTTGAGTTGTGCTGCGGGTTGGCACTTTCTACAACATCGATCGTTTTCAACGTCATGTTGAGTTCATCAAGTAATGGCTGAGTGTTGTTGTAGAGGTTCATCGCCAGTAAGGTAGGCTTTACACCACTATTGGTGCGGATGACGATAGGATCGGAAAAATGTTGCCTGAGTTTGTTGAGCGCGTAACTGATTGATGAACTGCTAAGCCCAAGCCGTTCTGCTGCGAGCGTGGCACTACCCATTTCTATCACCGCATTCAGGATGGTTAACAGGTTCAAGTCTAATCCAGGATTTTTATCACTGTTTGTATTGATCACCATAGACCTTACTTTGTTATTGCTGCGAGATCTGCTCGCACGCGGTTGACGAAAAAAAAGTATAGCATCAAAACTGGTAACTTTATGAAATTATTACTTACATCCTAAGGCTGTAACGGATGGCACTGAGAAGAAGGATTTTAGGATGTTTGCATGGGTGAGGATTATCAGTCGTTATAGTTGATGTTTTAATATCTAAGTAAAGGTTAGATACATATTTTATTATCTTGTTTTCCGTTGGAGGCACTTTGACGTTTAATGATGTCATCAAATATCCCGACTAATAGTAGTTTTATTTATGGGATTTTACTTATTTTTAATAAATTAATTCTTACTGACTATTTTTACTAATTAAGAGATAGTGTCGAAAATGAAGGATATACTGCAATGAAATTTCTTCGTTAGCCAGGATGCACAGTTTTACGGAAAATGGAAAGATGATGATAAATATTATCATATTCAGTGATTGTGAACTCATTCGCTATGCATTTAATAAGCTTGTTGATGATTTAGTTTCCTCAAGTAATTATCTTGGCAAAGAGGTCAATCTTACTCTTTGCAAGAGTATCTCCAGTGTGACTGATGAAGTGATACAAAAAGAGAAATCCATGGTTATTTTAGATATGGATGAAATATTTTACTCAGAACGTATTGACTTTATTAATAAGCTAAAAGGCAACAACCAAGGTAGTGTTATTGTAACACTATGTAAAGATGAAGATGAGAGTGATAATTATCAAATTTTGTCACTTTTCTCTGATGTGGTATTGAAGAAAAAATCTGATATTGAAACTATTACACGTACCATAGAAAAAATCCTGACTAAAATGGGTAGCCAATTTGGCGAGATTCATAATGTTATCAGTCACATAGGAAATATGCGTTTCTTCGCGTTGACGAAGAGGGAAAATGACATTTTGAAAAGGATTTTATCTGGTATGAAAAATAAGGAAATTGCTGAGGAGTTATTTATTAGCAGCAAAACAGTGGGGACGCATAGGTCTAATATTTATAGTAAATTTCATGTTAGAACTATCACCGAGCTTTATTTTAAATTGAAATCAGATTCATTGATTAGGTAACCAGTGATGTTATTGTTAATCCGAGAGGAAAGGAAATGAAAAGCCTGATGATCTTCAGTCGTTGCCAATACTTATCACTAGGCATGAAATGTTTATTTCAAAATAATATCGAAGGGGGTGGTGGGATTATTGTATACCATTCATTAAAAGGATGTAGGAAATGTAACATTAAAAATACACTGGTGATCGTTGATATTCGTGATGACTACTTTGAATCTTTCTGTTTGCTGCAGGCTTTTCGTTGTAAGAATCCCGATGCGAAAATTATCGTGATTTTATCCTGTCATTCAAGTGTTTACTTTAAACTGACCGGTAATGGGCTGGCCAACGGAATTGCTACCATCAAAGATCCGATCGATGAACTAGTTGAACTGATTTTCTGCTTATCGAAAAGCGAAAGCATGATAACCAAGGGTATTTTGCAAGAGAGAGACAGTTCCATTTATGAACAAGTGGATAAAATCTCTATAACACATTGCGAAATGACGATTTTTGACTGTGTGATGAAAGGCGTTAGTTTAACTACGCAGGCATATATTGATGGCCGGAGCATAAAAACACTCAGTCATCATAAACGTAGCTTGATGAGAAAGTTCGGTATTATTACCAATATGGAGCTGTATCGCTTGGCAAAGGATCGCTTAAGAATCTGAACGCCTCAGCAGGGAACCAAGGCGAAGAAGAAGGGCGATTTTGTTCAATACACTTCCGCTGTAACCCGGCACGCTGGCACCTGTAACCCACTTTACAGGTGCTGACTATGACGCTTTACCTCTCTATGGCCGCTTTTGCGTTGGCCTCCTCTATTACTCCCGGTCCGGTAAACATCGTGGCACTTAGCTGTGGAGCGCAGTTTGGTTTTACGACCAGCCTGCGGCATGTAACCGGTGCGACCTTGGGTTTCACGTTATTACTGGTGTCGGTTGGCTTGGGAATGCATGAAGTGCTTACCTTATGGCCGGGGCTGACTACCGTGATCCTCTGGGGTGGCGTGGCCTTTCTGCTCTATATGGCCTATCAGCTTGCAGCGGATGACGGGAAACTGAGCCAGGGCAATCGACAACAAACGCCTTCTTATTGGTATGGTGCCTTGCTGCAATGGCTGAACCCCAAGGCTTGGCTGGCTTCTGTTGCCAGTATGGGGGCCTTTGTTGGCGATGGAGACATGCATCTGTTGTGGCAATTTGCCGGGCTCTATTTTGTGATTTGCTTCCTGTCGATAGCCTGTTGGGCCTACGCTGGGGCGATGCTGAGCAGCCTGTTGCAGCGGGCGCACAATCTGCGGCGCTTCAACCGCCTGATGGCGCTGCTGCTGGCGTTCAGCGCCTGTTACTTGCTGGCAGAGGGGATCTGATACTGGCCGGGGGTAGCTGCCAGCAGCTGTTTGAAGGTGCGCTGAAAGTGCGCCTGATCGGCAAACCCGCTTTCGTTGGCGGCGGCGGCAATGGAGAAGCCCTGTTTCAGTAGCCGCTGGCCGTGTTGGACGCGCTGATTGACCAGATAGGCATGAGGCGTCATGCCGTAGCGCTTCTTGAATGCGCGGATCAGGTAGGAAGGGGAGAGGGCAGATGCTTGGCAGATCGCCTCTAACGTCAGCGACTGGGTACAATGAGTGCGGATAAACGCCGCAGCCATTTCCAATTTAGGGGTCATATCCTGCTGTGGAACCGGAGATTCGCCGAGTAACTGCGGCAGGTTACTGAAGTAATCCACCAGGGCGATCTGCTTTTCCAGATGGCAACAGAGCGGATCGATCAGTACCCCATACAGCTGATTCAGACCGTTAAACAGCGCCTTATCCTGGCTGATAATCTGCTTGAATGGCACAAAGCCTGCGCCAGGGTCCTGTTGAAGCGTTGCCAACCAGTGCTGGTCAATATAAAACATGGTATAGGCCCAGCGTTGGTCGCCAATGGGATTGCAGCCGTGCGCCTGCTGCGGGTTGATGATCACCACGTCACCGGTTTTAACCTGTAGGTGTTGGTCGCCGTTAACATAGGTGCTGGTACCGGCGGTGATGGTGCCAATACAGAAGAACTCGTGGCTGTGCAGCGCATAACAGAGCTTGCGGCCATCTTCGACGGCGCGGGCCTCTACGAACGGCAGGCGTTCATCGCGCCAGAATTGTGGGGCATATTGGCTCATCGTCTCTTCTCTGGCGTCGTTACAGGGAGAGTTTGTTATATCGCAAATAGCATTGCGTGGTCGAGAGGGAATAGGAAAATGGTAGCGTGGTTGCAGCGGCTGGCTTTGCCGCCGGTGGTGATGGCGGTTTGTGCTGCGGGGATGGCGGCAACCCGCTGGCTAACTGGGAGGGACTGGCAAGATAGCCTGCTTATTCTCTTGGCCGCAGGCGTATTGGCGGTAGCTTCTGTGATGATTATGTTTAGTGCCAGTTATGCTTTTCACCGGGCTGGCACTACGCTGCATCCACAAAAATTTCAGCGGGTCAGCGCGTTGCTGGTTAACGGAGTTTTTCGTTTCAGCCGTAATCCGGTGTATCTGGGGCAGATCCTGCTGTTGGCGGCCTGGGGGCTATTGCTGGGCGGTATCGGCGTCTGGTTATGGTGGGGGCTGTTTTTTGCCTATCTGGATCGCGTGCAGATCCCGCGCGAAGAGGCGTTCCTACGTACCAACTTTGGGCAAGACTACGAGGCGTTTTGCCGTCGGGTAAGGCGTTGGCTTTGAGGCCCCTCACCCCAACCCTCTCCCACAGGGAGAGGGAGCTGATTCTGCGTTGTCGTCAGGTACTGCGAACAAGCTATTTCACTGCAACAGAGAGCTGATTTAGTGCCGTGATTAGGACTGATAGCGAACTCGATCGGTCCCCTCTCCCACAGGGAGAGGGAGCTGATTCTGCGTTGTTGTCAGGTACTGCGAACAAGCTATTTCACTGCAACAGAGAGCTGATTTAGTGCCGTGATTAGGTAAATTTCTATACTGATAGCGAACTCGATCGGTCCCCTCTCCCTGTGGGAGAGGGTTAGGGTGAGGGGTCATTTTGATGCTGAATATCAATCTTCTTCTTCGTTACGAGCCATCAGTTGCCGCTGGTGCTCATCACTGGCCGCCTGGATCTCTTCCAGCACCGAGCCAACATCGGCCCGCTTGCTGGTTTCAACAAACTTACCGGTCAACTCCGTCTCTGGCGTCAGGTTGCCTTCCTGGTACAGCGCCCAAATCTCTTTGGCATACTTGCTGCCCAGCAGCTGCGGCGCATATTGGCCGTAGTAGTGAGTCATATTGTTGATATCGCGTTCAAACATGCTTTTGGCATGGTTGTTGGCGGCGGCATCTACTACCTGCGGCAGATCGATAATCACCGGCCCGTCTTTATCCATCAGCACGTTGAACTCTGACAGATCGCCGTGAACCAGCCCAACACAGAGCATGCGCACGGCATAGTTCATCATCAAGGCGTGATCGTTCAACGCCTGTTCCGGCGTTAACGTGACGTCGCTCAGGCGTGGGGCTACCAGCCCTTCTTCATCGGTGATCAGCTCCATCAGCAATACACCGTCCAGGCAGATATCCGGCTGTGGCACACGTACGCCAGCCTTGGCCAGCAGGTATAGCGCGTCCACTTCGGTATTCTGCCAGGCCTCTTCCTGCTGTTGGCGGCCAAATTTGGAGCCTTTACTCATGGCGCGAGCGTCGCGGCTATTGCGCACCTTGCGGCCTTCCTGGTAGTTCACGGCCTGCTTGAAGTTGCGTTTATCGGCTTCTTTGTACACTTTGGCGCAGCGGATCTCTTTACCGCAACGCACGATAAATACGTCGGCTTCTTTGCCACTTTTCAAACGGCGGATGACGTCGTCGATTAAACCATCATCTACCAATGGCTGGAGTCGTTTTGGAATTTTCATGCAGCCTTGTACCCTATTTAGGCTCCGCTGTGAATATTTGCTTATGGTCTTAATGAAAAATCAGACCAAAAAGGCAAAAATGGGTTTTGCCGCCGGGGTGGTACATTGCCTCCCCGGAGGTCCTTATTCTGCTTCGGCCATGACCCAGACGCTAACGCTGCCGCCGTTGACCGGGAAGGCTGCGCTGCCGTGCTCATCCGTCATGATATCGTCCTGGCGGTTGCCGAGGAAGTCACGCCAGGATTTATGCGCAAAATTTTCGCCCAGCGCGACGGTTTTACTGCTTTCGGCCCCGTTGGTCATCACCACCACGCAACCTGGTTGCTCGGCAGTGCCACTGCGGCTGAAGGCGATGCAGTGCGGATCGTCAAAATAGTCGTGCTGTTCGCCGTTGGCAAAGCGTTGACGCGCCTGGATCAGCTTCTCCAGTTCGGCAATCACCGGCATGTCAATCTGGTATTCCTGGCCGTCATCGCCTTGATCGCTATAGCTGGCACCGTACAGATCCGGGTAAAACAGGCAAGGAACGCCTTGTTCACGCAGCAGGATCAGGGCATAGGCCAGCGGTTTGAACCAGGGTTCGACCGGCGCTTCGAGCGATTGCAGCGGCTGAGTATCATGGTTTGCCACCAGAGTTACCGCATGGGCAGGATCGACGGCGACCAGCGTATCGGTAAACAGCTGCGACATATCGTAACTATCGCCCTGTTTTGACGCCAGATGGAATTTCAGCTGTAGCGGCACGTCGAACAGCATCACCTTACCATCGACCAGTGCTAAATACTGTTGTAATGCCGCCAGATCGTGTGACCAGTATTCGGCCACGATAAACAGATCGCGCTGTGCCGCATCGCGCACGTGATCTGCCCAGTCTTTAAAGAACCAGGCTGGGATATGTTTGGTGGCATCCAACCGGAACCCGTCGCAAGGCAGGATTTCCATCAACCAGCGTGCCCAGTATTTTAGCTCCTCGACGACGGCTTGGTTACGAAACTCCACGTTGGCGCCCATCAAATAGTCAAAGTTGCCGTTTTCGTCGTCAACCTGATCGTTCCACCCCTCTTCGCCGTAGTCATTGGCAATTTTGAAGATGCCTTTGTCATCCGGTTGCTCGATGTAATCGACGCCGCTAAAGCAGGTGTAGTCCCAGATAAATTTGGAATAGGCCCCTTGCCGTCCAGGGAAGGTAAAGCGAGTGTAGGCCAGCGCGTCGATGCCAACCTCTGCGATATCGTTACGGTTATCTTCATCTACCTTATAGACGTGCACCTGCTCTTTTTCATCGGCGCCAATCTTGTGGTTGAACACCACGTCATAGATCACCCGGATTTGCTGTTCGCGCAGGCTATTAACGGCCTGCGTCAACGCCTCTTTGTCGCCATATTTGGTGGCGCGGGTGCCTTTTTGATCAAACTCCCCCAGATCGAACAGATCGTAGCTGTCATACCCCACCGAATAGCCACCCGCAGCCCCTTTATAGGCCGGTGGCAGCCAGAGATCGGTTACGCCCAGCTCGGCCAGGGCAGGGGCACGTTCGGTGACCTCCTGCCATAGCTTGCCGCCATCCGGGTAGTACCAATGGAAAAACTGTAACAGCGTGGTCTTTTTCGTCATCAGTCAGTACCCCGGTTCGTCAGTAAACGTGTGCCAAATGCTCGACCCCTCTAAGCATGGGCCACTTTTGGCAAAAGGGAAAATAGGTGGCGTTAGCCTGCAACCAGAGTAGCCTCTTGGCGCAGGGAGAGTATGGCCGATTTGGCCGCCGCCCGTGAACTGTGAGCCGTTTCACCGTTCGGGCGTTTGCGATATGTGAAGATATAACCAGTTGATAACAAAAAACTAACGATGACAGGGAGTGGGGATGATGGATTACCCGATGGGCGTTTCCGCGCTGGTGACTTTGGTGGTGATCGCTTTATGGGCAACGTCGCGTTTGCCGGAGTATCTGGTTGCGCTGCTGTTTTTTGCTGCGG
This sequence comes from Serratia sp. K1WW1, assembly GCF_055790865.1. Classification (NCBI taxonomy): domain Bacteria; kingdom Pseudomonadati; phylum Pseudomonadota; class Gammaproteobacteria; order Enterobacterales; family Yersiniaceae; genus Serratia; species Serratia sp. K1WW1. The sequence goes on along the minus strand of NZ_CM147697.1, from coordinate 4,125,888 downwards.
TGATGGTGTTACAGCTAGCGCCGACGGCCGTGGTGTTTTCCGGCTTTGCCTCATCGGCATTCTGGCTGGTATTGAGCGGCTTTGTGCTGGGAACGGCCATTCGCTCTACGGGGCTGGCCGATCGGTTAGCCAATCGTATTTTGCCGCTACTGGCAGGATCCTGGCCGCGGTTGGTGGGCGGAGTGGTGGCCATCAGCTATGCGCTGGCCTTTGTCATGCCGTCGAATATGGGGCGTATTACCCTGTTGATGCCGATCATCATGGCGTTGGCCGAACGTGCCGGGTTGTCTGAAGGATCGCGTGGCCGTTATGGCCTGGCGTTGGCGGTGGGGTTTGGCACCTTCCAGCTTTCGGCAAGTATTTTGCCTGCCAACGTACCTAATCTGGTGATGAGCGGGGCGGCAGAAAGCGCCTATGGCATTCACTTCACCTATCTGGCTTACTTGCTGCTGCACGCGCCGATCCTGGGGTTGGCAAAAGGCGCGTTGCTGACGTTATGCATCTGCTGGTTGTTCCGCGCCAAGCCGCAGCCGGTGGAAAAAACCGCCGAGCAGAGAGCACTTAGCGTGGCGGAGTGGCGGTTGATCGCGCTGTTGCTGGTCACGGTGCTATTGTGGATCACCGATAGCTGGCACGGCATCGCTCCCGCCTGGGTGGGGTTGGCTGCCGCCTGCGTTTGCCTGTTGCCGCGTATTGGTTTCCTGACGGGGGAGCAGTTTGCAGCCGGTGTCAACATTCGCACCTGTCTCTATGTGGCGGGGATCCTTGGGTTGACGGCTTTGGTGAGCCACTCCGGGTTGGGGGATTGGTTAGGCAATGCATTGCTGAACGTCATACCGCAAACCCAGGATCGGCCATTTACCGCTTTTGGCATGTTGATCGGTATTACGACGCTGTTGAATTTTGTGGTGACGGCCAATGGCGTACCCGCGTTGTTCACGCCGCTGGCGCAGGTTCTGTCAGAGGGGAGCGGCTTACCGCTAACCACGGTATTGATGACGCAGGTGATTGGCTATGCCACGCCGCTACTGCCGTACCAGGCATCACCGATTGTGGTGGCAATGGGGATGGGGAAAGTTCCTCCGCGCGAAGGACTGAAACTGTGTCTGCTGCTGGCCCTGTTAACCTTTGGGCTGTTGGTACCGTTGGATTATCTGTGGTTCGGGTTATTGGGCTGGTTTGGCTGACGAGCAAAAGGCGGCACCAGGGCCGCCTCTTTGCATAAAACCGTTTAACGATTAGTTATAGATAATCGCGGTGCCGTGCAGTTTGTTGCTGCCGGTTGTTGCGATGATCTGGAAGGATTTGGCGCCGGCTGCATCCGCTTTTGCCGCCAGTTTATTTTCCAGCGATGACAGGTCAGAAGCGCCACTCACGGTGATCACGCCTGATTGTTGCAGATCGGCCGGTTGGCTGCTGACCAACTCTGCGGCGAAGCTACCGAAAGAGACAGAAGCTAGTGCGATGGCGGCGAGGGTCATTTTCAGGTTTTTCATAATGGTTTCCTATCTCTAGATGAGCAATAAAAGTTTTTGTGTTATCCCGTTTAATTACTTAACGGTCGATAACTTAATGTTAGGCTCCTGCCCGAACGATTGCAAATGTTTTTTTAGTGGTCGTTAATTAATTCGTGCTATTCCACTTAAGCCGTAAGCTGCCAGGTAAGGCGTTTTATGGCTTTATTTTAATATAATTAATTGTTATTTAATGGTTTTAGTTGAAAGTGGTGACAGATATCGCCTGCTTTGTAGCCAGACGCAACCCGGATTGGATGCTGTTTTTTGCCCGACAGGGAGCGCCATTGGCGGCAATGCTTACCGATCGCTAATTAAAAGTTGCTCGCTTATCATCGGCGGCGTACTATTTTTTGTACCGATCGATAATTTATTTATTGCGCCCGAGTTGGGCTGCCGGGAAAGTGAGGGTCTATGAGTATCAATAATGAAGACGCATGCGCGAAGAAATCACGCGGCAGGCCGAAGCAGTTTGATCGCGATCAGGCCGTTGAGCAGGCGCTTGAGCTGTTCTGGCGCCATGGCTATGATTCCACCTCGTTGGCCGATCTGGTGGAGGCGACCGGGGCTAAAGCGCCTACGCTGTATGCGGAGTTTGGTAACAAAGAGGGGCTGTTTCGCGCCGCGGTTGAGCGCTATCTGAGCCGCTACGTGGAATGTTACAACCGCCTGCTGGCCCAGGAGTTACCGATCGCCGATATCGTCGAAGCCTATCTGCGCACCTCGGCAGAGGTATTTACCGATCCGGAAAACCCTAGCGGCTGTTTTATGGTATGTGCCAACGCCGCTTTGTCCTCCTCTTCAAACGATCTGGCCGAGATGCTGCGCAACAAGCATTTTGCGCAGGAAACCAGCCTGAAAGCCTGCTTTGACCGTAAGGTGCAGCAAGGGGAATTGCTGGCTCGCACCGATACCGCATTGTTGGCGAAATACATTATTTGCCTGATTGAAGGCATGTCCGCCCAGGCGCGTGAAGGGGCCAGCCGTGAAGATTTGCTGCGGCTGCTGGATACCACCATGATGGTGTGGCCGCGTTTGAGCCAGGTGGGTAACAAAGTCTGATCTGCCGCTAGACAGCCCCTCTCTCATTGCGGGAAAGGGGCCAGTTTTTACCGCGTTGCCCGCATCATATGCAGTAATGGGAAAGGCTTGCCTTGGCCATCCAGCTCGCTGCGGCCCGTCACCACAAAACCGTAATGCTGATAAAACGCCAATGCCTGCGGATTCTGCTCGTTGACGTCCAGCAGCAGTTCCTGATGCATGGGCTCAACCTCAGCCAGCAGGGCCTTGCCAATACCTTCGCCACGCCGATCGGCATCAATAAACAGCATTTCCACTTTGTTGCCATCCAGGCCGATAAAACCGCATAGCTGCCCGGCAACATCTTCGGCAACCCAGACGCTGACCGCCGGGAGATAGTCGTTGAGGATCAGCGGATACAGGCGCGCAATATCCTCTTCGGCCAGGAAGTGATGGGTGGCGCGCACCGAACGCTGCCAGATTTCTACCAGCTGCGCGTTATCTGTAGCCACGCGTGTTCTTATCGTTATCATCGAAATTCTCAATCTATTGTCATTGTTCGTTAAGCTATCCACCTGGCGAGTTGAGCAGTCTCAGCCCCTCACTATGATAAACTGCGCCATAGGCCGTGGACAGGGGGATGGAAGTGATACGCGCAGCGATAGAGAAACAGGTGCTCAGCCTGACCGGGCTGGCACTCGGCGGGATTGATTTTGAAAATCCGGCTGGCGATCCGGGGCTGTTTGGCCCGCAGTCGGTCACCTGGCAAGTGCATGGTGACTTTACCTCCATGCTTTGTGGCGGCGTCAGTGCGCTGCTGTTGCAGATGCTGCACCCGTTGGCCTTGGCGGGCGTGTGGGATCATTCCAACTTCCGCGAGGATATGCTGGGCCGCCTGCGTCGTACCAGCCAGTTTATCTCTGTCACCACGTTTGGCCCCAGTGCAGAGGCGCAACGCCTGATCGCCAAAGTCAAAGCTATCCATTTACAGGTCAACGGCACCGACAATAACGGACAGCCTTATGCTGCCAGCGATCCGCATCTGCTCACCTGGGTCCATGTCGCCGAAAGCAGTCGTTTCCTGGCCTCGCACCTGCGTTACCGCAATCCGCATCTGTCTCTTGCTCAACAGGATGCCTATTACCGTGAAGCGGCTCGCGTCGCGGAAGCCTTGGGCGCGCGCGATGTCCCAAAATCCTGTGCGGCGGTTGACGATTATCTGCAACAGATGCGCCCGCAGTTGGTCTGCGATGAACGCACGCTGGAAGTGGCAAGCATTCTGCTGGCGGCCCCGGCTCCCAGCACACTGGCGCGGCCATTCGGTGCATTGGTGATGCAGGCAGGGATCGATCTATTGCCGGATTGGGCACAGCAACAGTTGGGATTCGCCCCTGGGGCGACCCGGCGGCGGTGCGTGCGTATTGGCGTTGGCGGCGTTGGACGGGTGCTGCGCGCTTCGGTGCGTAATGGCTCTTACCATCGGGCTATGCGGCGCATGAATAAGAGCGTATCAGCGCAATGTTAGCCAGCGCTGCCACTTTTGAGACTATTGCCCGTGATCCCGATTGATGATGCGTTCTACACTGGCCCAGAGAAATATTCTATTTTTAGCGTACAGCCTATTTGTGCGCCAGCAACCCCCTTGAGGTGATATGAACGAGTCAAACGTACTTGCTGAAGTGAATAACGAGAATCAAACGCTGGTCGCGGTGGTTCAGCAAGATAGCCGGGCCGCCTATTTTTATATCTACCCAACGGAAGAGTACAGTGAACGTTTTCAGGTGCGCGCCTGCTGGCTGCGCAACCTGGCTACGGCTCCGCAGCAGGAAGATCGCGCCGCTATGGAAGCCGGTCTTCCCCCGATGTTGGCGGCCGAGTATTGCCGTAATCTGGAAGGCGAAGCGCCATTGGATCCCGCAGGGCTGATGGTGATCTGGACGGAAAGCGACGACGGGGCTGCCCTGTGGTATCACGGGCAACTGCTAGCGGTGATCCCCGGCTGGAGTTTATATATCGATCACTCGGTCTGCTATTCCGCCAGCTGCATCAAAGAGAACCCATTGGCCTACCCGCTCGGCTCCGCATCTACCAATACGCAATATGCGCTGGCGGAAAATACCCGGCAGTTCTGGCGTAGCTGGCAGCGGGAAGAGGGGAATCCCTGGCCAAAAATGCAGAGTGAGTTCCAGGCACAGTACGAACAACACTTTGGCCCTTCGGTGAAGTATTACGCTATCGATCAGGGGAAATGGCCGCCGATGGCCATCACCCAGCATGAGCGCGACGGGGTTTACTATTTCCTGACCATGGGGGCCAGCATCCGGCCGATGCCGTGGGTAGAGATTTTGTTCAACGACGATGCCGCCAGGTTCCGCCGAATGGAGATGGCAATCGCCATTGATGGGCAGTATATGACCGAAGAGAACGCGGTGCAGATGGCCAGCGCGTTAGCGGGATTTGCCCATGTACCCTGGGCGAACATCACCTGGTTTGGCGAAGGGCATACGCTGGCGTCGGCGGTGGCTCCGCAGGGCTATGAAGGCTATGTACTCTCTTCGTCATTTTATCCCTATAGTGAGCACTTGGTATTGCCTAAACAATACGGTGATACGGTGAATATTTTCTGGGCCAGCCCGGTGTTTGCCACCGAGCGGGAATTGGCGCAGGCCACGCCCAACGGTGGCCACGATTTGGTAACCAGGCTGCGTGAACAGGGCGTTGACCATATCTTCCGTCCACGCCAGCCTCTCGTTTAACGAGGGTGGGGTACTGTCTATTTAACGATCGCTTTTGGAGCCAGCTATGAAGTCAGCGTTGTTAGTTATCGATGTGCAGCAGGGCTTGTTTAATCCCCCGCCAGCAGAGGCAGAACAGGTCCTCACGCGGATTAATCAACTGAGTGAACGTGCTAGACAGGCTGGTGTGCCGGTGATTTTTATTCAGCATCAGACAGCTCATGAAGAGCTATCAGCAGGCAGCGCAGCCTGGCAGATCCATCAGGGATTACAGGTAAAACCGGGGGATCATCGGGTTGATAAAACCACGCCAGACTCCTTTTTACGTACCAATCTTGGCAAGCTGCTGATTGCTGAAGGGGTGACACAGTTGGTGATCTGCGGCTATTCCACGGAATACTGCGTCGATACCACCACCCGCCGGGCCGCTGGCCTGGGTTACCCGGTGGTGCTGGCGGCAGATGCACATACCAGCCATGACAAACCCCACGCCAGTGGGCTACAGATCCGTACTCACCATAATGCCACCTTGTCGAGTATCGAAAGTTTTGGTGTGGCGATCCGCGCCGTGCCTACAGCCGAAGTGAGTTTCTGAGCCAGATGTCGCCCTTGACGCGGTTCTGAGCGGGGTGTACCGTAGCCGAATGAATATCTTCCCGCAGTTCACATCTTGTTTTAGCTGGTGGCGCCTTTTCTAAGGGCGGCACGGGTATTCATCCCTCTTTTTTAATGCCGCCGGTTTTGGCGGCATTTTTATAGCGTTGATCCGGCGGTCTGTTTACTTCCAGGAGCAAGGCTATGAGTTACACCATTCTGACTGGCGATCGCGCCACCGGTTCACTGCATTTGGGTCATTACGTCGGTTCACTGCGCCAGCGCGTTGAGCTACAGCATCATCATCAGCAAACGGTAATGGTGGCCGATCTGCAAGGGTTGACCGATAACGGCAGCAATCCGCAAAAAATCAGTGCCAACGTGCTAAACGTGGTGGCCGATTATCTGGCGGTGGGGATCGATCCTGCCAAGACTACGCTGTGCCTGCAATCGGCGCTCCCGGCGCTGGCAGAACTGACGATGTATTACCTGAATCTGGTCACCGTCGCCCGGCTGGAACGTAACCCAACTGTGAAAAGTGAAATCATCGAGAAAGACTTTTCACGCAGCCTGCCTGCCGGATTCCTGATTTACCCGGTCAGCCAGGCGGCGGATATCACCGCTTTTGGGGCGACTCACGTGCCGGTCGGCGAAGATCAGTTGCCGATGCTGGAGCAGACCAACGAGATTGTCCGGCGCTTTAACCGTATCGTCGATCGCGAGGTGCTGGTGGAGTGCCAGCCGTTGCTGAGCCGCGTAGGAAGGCTGCCGGGGCTGGACGGGCAGGGCAAGATGTCGAAATCACGCGGCAATACCATCATGCTGGGGGCCAGCGCTGATGAAGTGCACAAGGCGGTAATGAGCATGTTTACCGATCCCAACCACCTGAACGTCAGCGATCCCGGCCAGGTGGAAGGCAATATGGTGTTCACCTATCTGGACGCGTTTTGCGAGGATGCCGCGCTGGTGGCACAGCTGAAGGATCACTATCGTCAGGGTGGGTTGGGGGATGTGAAGATTAAACGGTTGTTGGAGGATTGCCTGCAAACCCTGCTGGAGCCTATCCGCACCCGGCGGGCCGAGTATAGCGCCGACAAGGGCGAGCTGATGCGCATTCTGAAAGAGGGCAGCCAGCGGGCCAATCAGGTGACCCAGGGCACCTTGGCACAGGTCAAGTCTGCTCTGGGTCTGGATTTTTTTGCCTTGGATTGACTATCCCTCTCCGGTTGGAGAGGGATAGTCTGACGATCAAGCCGCGCTGTCGGTGATCGGGTGTTTGACGATAAACACGTAAGACAGCGCCCCGATCAGGGTAACGCAGGAACAAATGGTCAGTGCCAGGCTGAATGAGTTGGTGGTATCCAGGATCCAGCCGGTGATCACCGGGGCAAACGAAGCGAACACAAAGCTGGCAAAGTTTTGAATGCTGCCCACCGAGGCGGTCATACGGGACGTGACCGCCACGTGGATCAGCCCCCAGCAGGAGGTGCCGGCAAAGTGGATACAGAACAGCGCCATACTGATTAATGCCACCGCGCTGGTGGTGGTGGTGGCCTGTGCCACGACGGAGGTAAAGCCTGCGGAAAGCAGCATACCGGCAACGATACAGATTTTACGGCTCTTGAGCGGAGCCATGCCTCGGCGTACCAGGAAGTCGGTGACAAAGCCGTTTGACAGCATGCCCGCCGCACCAAACAGGAACGGGATTGCCGCCAGCATACCGGTACTTTTCAAATCCAGATGGTAAGTGGTCTGCAGGTAGCCCGGCAGCCAGGCCAGATACAGCCAGGCGGTGTAGTTGATGCCGCTAAAGCCGATCATCATCCCCCACATGGTGCGGTTCTTGAACAGCGAACGCCATTCCTTGAAGTTCATCGGTTCACGGCGCGCGCTGACGCTACCGGCGTTGAGATAGCTTTGCTCCTGCTCGGTGAGTTTGATGTCTTCACGGTTGCGATATAGCATGTACCAACCAATGGACAAGGCAATGCCAAGTAAACCAATGGTGATGAACATCCCGCGCCAGCCTAACACTAGCATCATGGCGGTGAGGATTGGTGGGCTGATGGCTAACCCGATGGTGGAGGCCGAGTTAAAGATCCCCATCGGCATGCCGCGATCTTTGATGTTGAACCAATCGTTGATGACTTTCACGCCGCAAGGGTTCATTGGCGCTTCGCCGATCCCCAGGCCGATACGCACCCAGATAAACTGGGTAAAGTTGTGGATCATGCCCGACATCGTCTGGAACGCAGACCAGATAAACATCCCCAGACCCAGCATGATACGCGGGCCTTTGCGATCCAGCAGCGGTCCACAGGGTAATTGAGCAATCCCATAGGCCAGCGAAAAGGCGGAAAGTAGCAGGCCGATCTCGGTACCGCTCAACCCCATTTCTTCACGAATGGTGGAGTTGGCGACGGACAGCGAACTGCGATCGAGAAAATTAATCACGGCAGCAAAAAATAACAGGATCATTGCCGTAGTCTGGATTTTTTTAATTCTTGCAGAGCGCTCCGCTATGCCGCCTTTAGGTATAGGATTAATGCTATCTGAATAACTGTCCGCCGGTTTTTTTCCAGTGCTCACGGTGGTTATCTTTTCCATCACTCGCCTCTATATTCCGTATTAATAATAGTTATTCTTCCGGGGCATAGCCCTGGTTCGGTGTTAACAACGGTATGTCTTTCGGCAGTGAGCCTAGGCGGCGAAAATGTTTTATGGTGTCTTTTTTAACCGGTTCCGTGCGACGGTTACGATTTTGCTGTTTTTAATCGGTTTTTTATCAATAAAAATCAGCAGGCGTCCTGTTTGATGGAACGGATCATCGACTGTTTGGCAGTATCAAGATGGCGGTGCAGCTCACGGGCGGCCTCCTGATCGCTGCGGCAGATCAGGGCGCTTAAAATGGCCATATGTTCTTCAATTGCAATAATATTTCTTTGCTTCAGGTCGGTTTCATCCCATTGATAATGGAAGTGAAAAATCACCGATATGATTTCCAGCGACTGATTGAAAAACGGATTGTTGGCGGCCGACAGGATCAGGGTATGGAAGTCACGATCCAGCTGAGAGAACAGCCGATAATTGTCGCTGATGGTGTCGCGCAACTCGCGATGGCGGTTCAACAACTCCTTGGCCTGCAACCAGCGGCTATCCTGTGCGGGCAGGTTGATAAAGCGTGACAGCGCGTGGGTTTCCAGCATTTGCCGTAGCTCAAATAGTTGCTCGGCATAGTTCAAATCAAACTTTTTCATGCTCCATTGGCCGCGGCGCACGTTGTCGATAAGGTCAAAGCGGCTGAAGCGCAGCAGGAATTCCCGCACCACCACTGGGCTGACGTTAACCGCGCGTGAAAGTTGCAACTCGGTGAATGAATCCCCCGCGCGCAGCTGCTTTTGGTTAATCATCTGATAGAACGCTTTCTCAAACAGCTTGCCTTGCTCGTCCAGCGAATGGCTTATACATTCAAAGCCGTCTTCCGCCAGCGGTAAGCGCACAATCACATAATCATCATTGACCTTCTCCAGAACCCCACGTTGATGGAGGTGCGTCAGCGTGTGGCGCACGGTGGTGCGGCTGATGTTATACATTTCCGCCAGCCCCGCCTGGGAAGGCAGCGGTGAGCGGATATGGCCCTTGATGATGCCGTCGATCATCTGATTAACCACGTTCTGGCGGAGGTTTTGCGTTCTGCTCATGGGATCCCTCTGTAGGTTTAGATGTTTTTTAAGCATTTAAAACCCATTTAAACCGGTTTAATTTGTGCTGACTCACAAATTCTCTTCATCAGTGCAATACACTTGTTCTTTTTGCGGGATAACAGCTCCACATCACAGGAGGAGGGATCATGACCACAATGAATACGCTAGTTTGCCTGGAGCCGACCCGGCTGGTTTACCAACAGAGGCCGGTGCCACAACCTGCGCCAGATGAGGCCGTACTCAAAATACTGACGGTAGGCATTTGCGGTACCGATATCCACGCCTGGTCTGGTCAGCAACCGTTCTTCAGCTACCCGCGGGTGCTGGGGCATGAAATATGTGGTGAGGTTGTCAGCATCGGTGTCCAGGTTAGTGAATTGCGCGTCGGGCAGCGTGTGGCGGTGATCCCTTATGTTTCCTGTCATCACTGCGGGGCATGCACCAGCGGCAGGCCCAATTGCTGTGAAAATATCTCGGTGATTGGCGTACATCAAGACGGCGGTTTTAGCGAGTTTTTAAGCGTGCCGGTGAGCAACCTGCTGGCCGTGGATGATGTGGAGCCCCAAGCGGCGGCGCTGATTGAACCGTTCTCTATCAGTGCTCATGCCGTGCGCCGAGCGGCCATCGAACAGGGCGATCATCTATTGGTGGTAGGGGCTGGGCCGATTGGCCTGGGGGTTGCGGCTATCGCCAAGGCGGACGGGGCAACCGTGATCGTGGCCGATACCAGCGCAGAGCGACGTGCCCATGTGGAAAACATGCTTGGGCTGACCACACTAGATCCGTCGGACGCCGGTTTTGACGCGGCTTTAAGAGCTCAATTCTCTGGCATGCTGGCGGCAAAAATCATTGATGCCACCGGCAATCAGCATGCGATGAACCATAGCGTCAACCTGATCCGCCATGGTGGCAGCATTACCTTTGTCGGCCTGTTCAAAGGCGATTTGCAGTTCTCCGATCCGGAATTCCATAAAAAGGAAACCACCATGATGGGGAGCCGCAATGCGACCAAAGAAGACTTTATCAAAGTTGGGCGCTTAATGGCTGCCGGAAAAATAACGGCCGGGATGATGCTTTCCCATCAATTTGAATTTGCCACGTTGGCAGATATTTATGAAGCGGAAGTGATTAATAATAAACAGCTGATTAAAGGCGTGATTCATTTTAACTAACTCGATTACTCCCCCAGGTCTTGCCGATATTATTTTACGACCTGGGAGATCACCGGATGCAAGGAGCAATAATGAAACAACTCAATCGCAGTGAATTTCCTGGCGCGCAGTATCCCGACCGCATTATCCAATTCGGTGAAGGTAATTTCCTGCGCGCCTTTGTCGATTGGCAAATCGACCTGCTAAACCAGCATACCGGGCTGAATGCCGGCGTGGTGGTGGTGCGGCCAATTGACAGCCAGCAGCCGCCTTCGCTCAATACTCAGGATGGCTTGTACACCACCATTATCCGTGGGCTGAATGAGCAGGGGGAAGCGGTTTGCGAGCCGCGCCTGATCCGTTCGGTCAACCGGGAAATCAACGTTTACCAACAGTACGACAGTTATTTGGCCTTGGCACGGGATCCGGCGATCCGCTTCGTGTTCTCCAACACCACCGAAGCGGGGATCAGTTATTTACCGGACGATAAGTTTACCGACGCTCCGGCGGCCAGCTTCCCGGCCAAGCTGACGCGGCTGCTGTTTGAGCGTTTCAGCCATTTTGACGGAGCCAAAGACAAGGGCTGGGTATTGCTGCCGTGTGAGCTGATCGATTACAACGGCGAAGCGCTGAAAGAGTACGTATTGCGCTATGCGCAGCAATGGCAGTTACCGCAGGCATTCACCGATTGGCTGAACGATTGCAACACCTTCTGTTCAACGCTGGTCGATCGTATCGTCACTGGCTACCCACGTGATGAAGTAGAACAGTGGCAACAGCAGTTGGGGTATCAAGATAGCTTCCTCGACACGGCGGAACATTTCTATCTGTTTGTGATCCAGGGCCCGCAGTGGCTGGCGCAAGAGCTGCATCTGGATAAGTTGGATCTGAACGTCCACATCGTCGATGACATCAAACCTTATAAAGAACGCAAGGTAGCGATCCTCAACGGGGCGCATACGGCACTGGTGCCGGTGGCATTCCTGGCCGGTTTGAATACCGTGGGCGAGGCCATGAGCGACGAGCAGATCGGCGGCTATGTGGCACGCACCATTGCCGAAGAAATTATGCCGGTGCTCGATCTGCCGCAGGAAGAGTTACGGCCATTTGCCGAAGCGGTACAGAACCGTTTCCGTAACCCGTTTATTCAGCACCAGCTGCTGTCGATTGCGCTGAACGGCATGACCAAATTCCGCACGCGTATTTTGCCGCAGCTGCTGGCAGGCCAACAGAAAAATGCCGCGCTGCCGAAACGGTTGACCTTTGCTTTGGCGGCGTTACTGGCCTTTTATCGTGGCGAGCGGCAGGCGGGCAGCTATGCGTTGCAGGATGATGCCCATTGGCTAGTGCGGTTTGAAACCCTGTGGGTTGCGGTTCAGCACCGGGATATGACGCTCGCGGCGTTGGTAGAAAACGTGCTGGCGGATGAGGCGCACTGGGGACAAAATCTCAACGCCGTTCCTGGGCTTACCGCTGCCGTGACCACCGATCTGCAAGCTATTCTTGACCAAGGGATGCGAGCGGCATTGGGTGAAATAGAGCGCTGATAAAACCTCCGTCCACTTATCTTAATCCTACCCACCATGGGAAATGGCGTTGAACGTCATTTCCCGGCCATAAAATCATCATCTGCGTGTCATACAGTTATTCGTTAATAGGTGCCCATAAGATTAGCCACTGAAATCAGAGAAATCATATGGCGCAGGCACTGTTAAAACTGGCACCGACCGACTATCCAGGGCAGCAACCGTTCCCTCTACGCAAGGTATTAGCGGTCAAAGGCCTGGGCAAGGCTTACCAATCTCAGCAACGCGTCCTCGACGACATCAATTTTGATCTGCACGCCGGGGAGTTTGTGGCGGTGATCGGCCGCTCCGGGGCCGGTAAATCTACCCTGCTGCATACGCTTAACGGCACCATCCCTTCCAGCTGCGGCGAGATGCTGCATTTTGCGGACGATGGGGTGGCACAGGATATCGCACAACTCTCGGCCCGCCAGATGCGCCAGTGGCGCGCCCGCTGTGGCATGATCTTCCAGGATTTTTGCCTGGTTCCCCGGTTGGATGTGATCACCAACGTGCTGCTTGGCCGCCTCAGCCACACCTCGACGCTGAAATCCTTCTTCAAAGTGTTCGACGATGCTGACCGTGCGCGGGCTATCGAGCTGCTGCAATGGCTAAATATGCTGCCGCATGCGCTGCAACGTGCCGAGAACCTGTCCGGCGGCCAAATGCAGCGCGTCGCCATCTGCCGTGCGCTGATGCAAAATCCCAAAATTCTGCTGGCCGATGAGCCGGTCGCCTCCCTCGATCCGAAAAACACCCGCCGCATTATGGATGCGCTACAGAAAGTCAGCGAAAACGATATCGCGGTGATGGTCAACCTGCACTCGGTCGAACTGGTGAGGGAATACTGCACCCGGGTGATTGGCATCGCCCAGGGCAAAATCATTTTCGACGGCCACCCGTCGCAGCTTAACGATCGTATTTTGCAGCAGCTGTATGGCGAAGAAGCCAATCAGATCCATTAATCACTTGAACGTCACTTTTACACACAGGGCATGCGCAATGAAAAAAGTATTCACACTGACCACCATGATGGCCGGCGTAATGATGGTATTTAATGCAGGTGCAGCGGATGCGCCGAAAGAGTTGAACCTGGGGATCCTGGGTGGGCAGAACGCCACCCAACAGATTGGCGATAACCAGTGTGTGAAAGATTTTCTCGATAAAGAGCTGAACGTAGACACCAAGCTGCGTAACTCTTCCGACTACTCTGGCGTGATCCAGGGCCTGCTCGGGGGCAAGATCGATCTGGTGTTGAGCATGTCGCCTTCGTCGTTTGCTTCGGTGTATATCAAAGATCCCAAAGCGGTCGATCTGGTGGGGATCGCGGTGGATGATACCGATCAGTCACGCGGTTATCACTCGGTGGTGGTGGTGAAAGCCGACAGCCCTTACAAAAAGCTGGAAGACCTGAAAGGGAAATCCTTCGGCTTTGCGGATCCGGATTCGACCTCCGGTTTCCTGGTGCCAAACCAGGTGTTCAAGAAGCAGTTTGGCGGCACGCCGGATAATAAATACAACAACTTCTTCTCCAGCGTCACCTTCTCCGGTGGCCATGAGCAGGACGTGCTTGGCGTGTTGAACGGCCAGTTTGAAGGTGCGGTCACCTGGGCCTCGATGATTGGCGATTACAACACCGGCTATACCAGCGGAGCCTTCAACCGGATGATCCGTATGGATCATCCGGATTTGATGAAGCAGATCCGCATTATCTGGCAGTCGCCGCTGATCCCGAATGGCCCGATCCTGGTGAGCAACTCCCTGCCTGCGGATTTCAAAGCCAAGGTGGTTACCGCCATCAAGAAGCTGGATACCGACAACCATCAGTGCTTTATCAAGGCGATGGGCGGCAAGCAGCACATTGGCGACGTCAAGCTGGCGGAATATCAGACCATTATCGATATGAAGCGTGAGCTGACCAAGGGCGATCGCTAAGGCGGCTTCGTTCCCGACCCCTCACCCTAACCCTCTCCCAAAGGGAGAGGGGACTGACCGAGCCACAAATTAATTACCGTATTCAACCTGTACCTTGGACGTGCTACAGATTGGCTTCATGTCCTTGCCCATAACACCGAGCTAGCTTCCTCTCCCTGTGGGAGGGTTGGGGAGAGGGGAATGGCATATCTGAACCTGCTCCTTCAACTTCTAATCGAGTTGCGTAGGAAAGGGCCAAAGATCGAGCTCTGTTCCTGATTACAGCACTGATGTGGCTTAATGATCTTGGACACCGAATAAGGGTGATAAACTTCCCTGATACAAAAGAGGTGTCCAATGAAAGGCAGACGTACTTTTTCTCCAGAATTCAAATGTGAGGCTGCAAGCCTTGTTCTCGACAGGGGGTACTCAATTGTACAAGCCTGTGAGGCAATGGGAGTGGGCAGTACGGCTATGCAGCGCTGGGTACACCAGCTCGCCAGTGAACGAGGTGGAGTAACACCAACTACCGGAAAAGCCCTGACTTCTGAGCAAAAACGCATTCAGGAACTTGAAGCTCAAATCCGTAGGATTGAACGCGAGAAAAATATCTTAAAGGAGGCTACCGCTCTCTTAATGTCGGAATCGTTCACTCGCTTGAAATGATTAAGATATTGAGCGAGCGTTATCCTGTTGTTGAACTGTGTGTTCTCTTTGGTGTTGCACGTAGCCGCTATTACTACCGACGGCTTCCAGAGAAGACGGTGAGAAAAGTTCAACGAGAGCGCGTGTGTGCGCTTCATAAAGAAAGTCGTGGCTCTGCAGGAGCTCGGACATTGTCAGCGTCACTCACTGCTGAAGGTCATGTGGTAGGCCGGTATAAAGCTCGTCGGTTGATGAAAGAAGCCGGGCTGAGAAGTACACAACAACGCAAACACAGTTACCGGTTAGCGACAGATGAAGCGAGGTATGCCCCCAATCACCTGACGCGCGCCTTCAATGTTGAACGACCGAATACAGTCTGGTGTGGGGATGTGACTTATATCTGGGCGGGTCGATGCTGGCTTTACCTGGCGGTGGTGTTGGATCTCTATGCCAGAAAGGTAGTGGGTTGGTCTTTATCGTTATCACCGGATAGCGTACTGACTGGGGATGCGCTACGTATAGCTTATGAATCAAGAGGATGTCCTACGGGAGTGATGTTCCACTCAGACCAGGGCAGCCATTACAGTAGTCGAGCGTACAGGCACAAGTTAGAGCAATATCAGATAAAACAAAGCATGAGTCGGCGTGGTAACTGTTGGGATAACGCGCCAATGGAGCGGTTCTTCAGAAGCCTGAAGTCAGAATGGATCCCGGAGTATGGTTACGAGACAGTGGCCGAAGCCAAAGCAGATGTCCTGAGCTACATAACGCATTACTACAACCATCGAAGAGTACATAGCTTTAATGATGGCCAGACGCCGCATGCCAAAGAGAGGCATGCGGCGTAAAAAAACCTTAATCGGTGTTCGATATTACTAGACCATTACACTCTCCCTGTGGGAGGGTTGGGGTGAGGGGAATGGCATATCTGAACCCGTTCCTTCAACTTCTAATCGAGTTGCGTGGGAAAGGGCCAAAGATCGAGCTCTGTTCCTGATTACAGCACCGAGCTAGCTCCCTCTCCCTGTGGGAGAGGGTTGGGGTGAGGGGAATGGCATATCTGAACCTGCTCCTTCAACTTCTAATCGAGTTGCGTGGGAAAGGGCCAAAGATCGAGCTCTGTTCCTGATTACAGCACCGAGCTAGCTCCCTCTCCCTGTGGGAGGGTTGGGGTGAGGGGAATGGCATATCTGAACCTGTTCCTTCAACTTCTAATCGAGTTGCGTGGGAAAGGGCCAAAGATCGAGCTCTGTTCCTGATTACAGCACCGAGCTAGCTCCCTCTCCCTGTGGGAGAGGGTTGGGGTGAGGGGACAATACTCTCCACTACAAGAAGATGGAAAGCGATTTTGAATACCGACTTTGCACACTACTACCAACGGATCCGCAGTAAGCAGAAGCGTGAAACCTTGCTCTGGTCGCTCGGGCTGGTAGCGCTTTATCTTGGCGCAGGCAATATTGCCGAGTTCAACCTGCATACCGTCTGGGTGTCGATCCCCCATTTCTTTGACTATCTGGCAGAAACCATCCCGGTACTGCACTGGCCGCTGCTGTTCGCCGACGGCCATACCGAAGGCTCCTTCGCCTATTGGGGCTACCGGTTGCATATCCAATTACCGTTGATTTGGGAAACTTTACAGCTGGCGCTGGCGGCGACCATCCTCTCCGTGCTGGTGGCGGGCGGGCTGGCCTTTCTGGCGGCCAATAATACCCACAGCCCGGCGACGCTGCGCTTTGCCATTCGTACGCTGGTGGCGTTCTTGCGCACCATGCCGGAGCTGGCCTGGGCGGTGATGTTTGTGATGGCGTTTGGCATCGGTGCCATTCCCGGTTTTATGGCGCTGGCGCTACACACCATCGGCAGCCTGACCAAGCTGTTCTATGAATCGATCGAAACCGCCTCCAACAAGCCGGTGCGCGGGCTGGCCGCCTGTGGGGCTACGCCGTTACAGCGTATGCGTTTCGGCCTGTGGCCGCAGGTCAAACCGATCTTCCTGTCCTACAGCTTTATGCGGCTGGAAATCAACTTCCGCCAGTCGACCATCCTCGGCCTGGTAGGGGCAGGCGGAATAGGTCAGGAACTGATGACCAATATCAAACTCGACCGTTACGATCAGGTCAGCATGACGCTGCTGCTGATTATCGTGGTGGTTTCGTTGCTGGATTACGCCTCCGGTGAATTACGTAAACGCGTTGTCGAGGGGAAAGCCTAATGTCCGTTCAGCCGATCTCTGCCACCAATTTGCAGCAGCTCAAGCAGCAGAACCCGGAAATCTTCTCACGCCAAGGGCGCTATCTGCGCACCCTCGGCATGATTACCGTGGCGATTGTGTTGTATTACGTCTTCTTCTTCCTGGTATTTGGCATTTCCTGGCCGCAGTTTGCCAACGGTTGCCAACAGATTAGCCGCTACTTTATGCGTATGTTTGTCTGGCACGACTTTGCCAACTGGCCGTTTGGCTATTATTTCCAACAGATCTTTATCACCCTGGCGATCGTGTTTGCTGGCACCATTACGGCAACGCTGCTCGCTTTACCGCTGTCGTTTCTTGCCGCGCGCAACGTAATGTCCTCGCCTGTGCTACGGCCAATTGCGACGCTGGTACGCCGCCTGCTGGATATTCTGCGGGGCATCGATATGGCCATCTGGGGCCTGATTTTCGTGCGTGCCGTTGGTATGGGGCCGCTGGCCGGGGTGCTGGCTATAGTGATGCAGGATATCGGCCTGCTTGGCAAACTGTATGCCGAAGGCCACGAAGCGGTGGATAAATCCCCCAGCCGTGGGCTGACGGCGGTGGGTGCCAATGGGCTGCAAAAACACCGTTATGGCATTTTCACTCAATCCTTCCCGACCTTCCTGGCGCTGAGCCTGTACCAGATTGAGTCCAATACCCGTTCGGCGGCGGTGCTCGGTTTTGTCGGGGCAGGGGGGATCGGCCTGGTCTATGCCGAGAACATGCGGCTGTGGAACTGGGACGTGGTGATGTTTATCACCCTGATCCTGGTGGTGATCGTGATGCTGATGGACAAGATCTCCGCCATCCTGCGTAACAAATATATCGTTGGCGAAGAAATTCCGCTTTACCCGAAAAATCATTAACCTCTGCGGGTAAACCCTGGTTTGCCCGTGGAAATTCCATTGAGAAACCCCCGCCGGATCCCTATACTGCCGCCATGCAAGGTGTGCAACGCTGCACGCCTCTCCTGATTGACAAGCGAAAGGCTATTCCATGATTAACAATGATGTGCTGCGCAGCGTGCGCTACATGCTGGCTATTAATGACGCGAAGATGGTAGAGATCGTCAAGCTGGACGGTTTTGACGTCGATGTCGCAGCCATGGGGACCTACATGATCAAGGAAGGCGAGCCGGGTTTTGCCAACTGCCCCGACGAAGTGATGGCCCATTTCCTCAATGGCCTGGTGTTCTTCAAGCGTGGCAAAGACGATAAATTCCCGGCACCGGCGGTAGAGCTGCCGATCACCAACAACCTGGTGCTGAAAAAGCTGCGGGTGGCGTTTGAACTGAAAGATGTCGATCTGCACCAGATTTTTACCGCGGTGGAATTCCGTATCTCCAAGCCTGAGCTGAGCGCGCTGTTCCGCAAAGAAGGCACCAAAAACTATCGCCCATGTGGCGATCAGATGCTGCGCTACTTCCTGAAAGGGCTAACCCAGCGCATACGCGGCGCATAATCCTGCGGATCACGGCATCAGGCGTCCTCATCGAGGGCGCTTTTTTTTGTGAGCCCCGCATTTGTCGATCATACTCAGTATGATGCCGCCTGGCGGTAGAACGTGCCCGAACTTTCCGACTGAAATAAGAGAATTATGACGACAGCACCCACCACGTTGCCACCGGTGTTAACCAGCACGGCAATAGAACAAAAAATACTGCGCAGGTCGATTTTCTGCACGCTGTTTATTGCCAGTGCCGGGATCGTGTTTGGGATTGTCTGCGGTTCCATGTCGATCGTGTTTGACGGCATGTTCTCGGCGTTGGACGCGGGCATGTGTTCATTATCTCTGCTGGTGTCACGCCTGCTGGGGCAACCCCATAGCCGCCGTTTTCAGTATGGGTTCTGGCATGTCGAACCGCTGGTGCTGGCATTTAATGGCAGTTTACTGACGTTGCTGTGCCTGTATGCTTTTGTGAACGCTGTCAAAGGCATTGCCGACGGAGGGCGCGAACTCGAATTGGGCTGGGCGATTGTCTATGCCGTTACCGTCAGCGTGTTCTGCTTTACCCTCTATATTAAGCAGAGCAGGCTGAATAAGCAGGTCAAGTCGGAACTGATCGCGCTGGATAACAAAAGCTGGCTGATGTCGGCCTGCATCAGTTCGGCGTTATTGGTGGCTTTTATTCTTTCCTGGCTAATGGAAGGCACCCGTTATGAATACCTCAACGTCTATGCCGACCCTGTCGCGCTGGCACTGTTGACGCTGGTCTTGATCCCGGTGCCGATCAAAACGGTAAAATCTGCCATTCAGGAGGTATTGCAGATGACGCCGGACAGCCTGGATGCCAAGGTGGAATCTATTATGGCGCAGCTGACGCTGGAGTATGGCTTCCTGGATTATTCCAATTACGCCACCCGCGTTGGCCGTGGGTTGTTTATTGAGATCCACATCGTGATCCCGCCAGAGATGGAACACAGCGGCGTACACAAGCTGGATAAAATCCGTGACCAGATAGCCGACGCGATTGGTGAAGATAGCCCGCACCGATGGCTGACCATCTCCTTTACCCATAACGCCAAGTGGCTATAGGTTTTTCGCCATCACCCACATGGCCACGGATTGGCTGACGCTGGTATAGCTCTCCTCACCCACGATCGCCATGCCTTGGCGCTGATAAAAGCGTTGGCCAGCCACGTTGCTTTTCAGCACGTCCAGCCACAGGATTGGTTGCTGCCTCTCAATGGCACGTCGCTGTACTTCGGCATATAGCAATTCCCCATAGCCGCGTCCGGCAAACTGCGGCAGGAAATAAATCTTCTGCAGCTCGGCCCCGAGGGTTGCGGTCGCTACCTGCAGGCTGTCGAAATTAAGCTTGGCAAAGCCTACCGGCGTCTCCCCCTCATAGGCAAGCAGCCAGCAGGTATCGCGGTCTTGCAATGAGGGCTCCAACGCTTGTTCTGCAAAATCCTTGGACAGAAACGCCTGCAACTCCTGCTGGTTTTGCCAAAGTTCGGCAAAGTGAGCGAGGTAGCTGGCAATCCCGATTTCCCGCACGGTCGCTAAATCAGCGGGCAACGCTTGACGGATCGTGAACACGATAGCCTCTCTGTTAGTGGCCAGTTGACTCATCTTCGGCGATCGGCTGCTTGCCGCTCAGTGCACCCCATTCGCTCCAGGCACCGTCATAGAGTTTCACCTGCTTGGCACCCAGTG
This sequence comes from Serratia sp. K1WW1, assembly GCF_055790865.1. NCBI lineage: Bacteria > Pseudomonadati > Pseudomonadota > Gammaproteobacteria > Enterobacterales > Yersiniaceae > Serratia > Serratia sp. K1WW1. The sequence goes on along the minus strand of NZ_CM147697.1, from coordinate 4,105,654 downwards.
ATTGCAGGCCAAAGGCCAGCACGGCGGCGGTGACCCCAGAGCCACAGCTGACGATGGTGGGCGCGTCGATATCGACCCCTTTTTCATCGAAGGTTTTTTTCAGCGCCTCGAGTGATTTGAAACGCCCGTTCTCCAGCAGATCGCCATAGGGAATATTGATGCTGCCCGGAATATGGCCACGGTGCAGGCCAGGGCGCGGTTCCGGGGCTTGGGCATAGAAACGCGGTGCGGCACGGGCGTCGAGGATCTGCCGCTGGTCGTTCATCGCCTGTTCCACCTGCTGCATATCCACCACCGCTTCGGCATTAAAGTGCGCGCGGAAGGTGGCGGGGGTAGGCTGTGCGGTGCCGGTTTCCAAGGCGTTACCGCGTGATGTCCAACCCTGCAAACCTTCATCAAGCACGAATACGTTCTGCGCGCCGAAATTACGGAACGTCCACCAACCGCGTGGGGCAGAGAACTGATTGCCTCCATCATAGAAAACAAGGGTCTGTTGGTCATTAATGCCCAGTTTACCTACGGCGGCGGCAAAGGCTTCTGCCGTGGGCAGCATATGCGGCAGCGCCGTATTTTTATCCGCGACGTCGTCAATATCGAAATACACCGCACCGGGAATATGGCCCCGCTCAAATTCGGCTAACATGTCTTGCTTCGGCACCTGGCCGACAGGCGCCATACGCACGTCAACCAGCGTCAGATTCTCATCGTTGATATGTTGCTCAAGCCATTGCGCGGTCACTAAAAAAGCAGAGTTCATGATTATTGTTCGCCTGTCAGGACAAAGAAGGTTTTCACTATACCTCAACGATCTTGCATATTGGTATGCTGCGGTTTGAAAGGGAGCGGGGCAGATGATTGAGCAAGACTTTGGCGGGGCGAAAATCGCCTTGCTGTACGGTGGCCAGGTGCTGGTTTACCAGCGTGATGACAACCCGGCGATCCCCTGGCCCGGCTGCTGGGACTTGCCCGGCGGCGGACGTGAGGGGGATGAAACCCCGGTGCAATGTGTGCAACGGGAAACCGAGGAGGAGTTCGGTATTCTATTGCCCGCACGGCAAATTGTCTGGCAGCAGCGTTACGCCGGGAGCAAGCCTGGCTCGCCGCCCACCTGGTTTATGGTGGGGGAAATCACCCTCGCACAGATTGCGGCGATACGCTTTGGTAATGAAGGGCAGCGCTGGCAAATGATGCCTGCGGATGAATTTGTGCGGCACCCGCAGGGCATTGCCCATCTGCGTCAGCGGCTAGCGGATCGCCTGGCCCAGCTCGACTAGCCGGACACGCTCGATCAACGTGTCGACCTGGTGCTCGGAAAATACTTCGATGCCATGTTGGCGTAGCAGCTCAGCGGTGACGCCGCTGCCGGGCTGGGTTTGACCGTTGAATGCGCCGTTGTAAATGGTCTGGCTCCCGCAGGAAGGGCTGCGATCGCTCAATAGGGCAAAACGACAGCCATGCAGGCGAGCGGTATCCAGCGCCAGATGGGCACCCAACAGATACAGGTCGGTGACGTCGTTCCCTTGTGCGTCGATCACTCTGGCCCGGTTGGCTATCACTTCAGCGCCATTAGCTGCGGCCGCAATCTCTGCTGGTGGGCGCGGCGTAGAGAAACCTGCGGCCAATTCGGGGCAGCACACCACTAATCGTCCCTCCTTTTGCCACTGCTGTAAGGTGGTATCGATAACGGTTTTGCTGGAGGCGTTATAACGTACGTTGAAACCGGCCAGGCAGGCACTGAGCAAGATTTTCGGCGGCATGAGGAGTCTTCTGTTGAGGGGGCGAAAGTGTGGCATCAAGGCCACACGCTCGGCTTTATGATAGCAGCTGGGTTTAGCTTAATGCCAGCCGTACCTTCCCACTATTTTGCTTACCTTGTGTTCTTTATCCACCGCGTTTTATGAGGGCAGTCACGGATCCGTGGCAAAGTTGATTATCGGCTTGTTAATGAAATTTAAATTTCATATAAATACATAATGATTTTTATTTTCCAAAAAATAAGTAAGGGAGAAAACGATGAAACAGGTGCGCGTTGGATTGATCGGTACCGGCTATATTGGCCGCTGTCATGCTATCGCCTATGCACAGGCTGGCACGGTGTTCCCGCTGAAAGGGGGGTTGGTGTTGGAGATGTTGGCGGAGGTCACACCCGAGCTGGCAGCCCAGCGTGCGGCGGAGTTTGGCTTCGTTCGTTCAACCGGTGACTGGCGCGAACTGGTGGCCGACCCCGCCATAGACGTGGTGGATATCTGTGCCCCGAACTTCCTGCATAAAGAGATGGCCCTGGCGGCCATTGCACAGGGCAAGCATGTTTATTCCGAGAAGCCGCTGGCGCTGAATGCGCAAGACGCCGCCGAGATGGTGCAGGCCGCGCGGGCCAAAGGGGTCAAAACCCTGGTTGGGTTCAACTATATGAAAAACCCAACCAGCCAGTTGGCACGGGAAATCATCGCCAACGGTGAAATTGGTGAGGTGGTGCATTTTTACGGTACGCATAATGAAGATTATCTGGCCGACCCGCGTACGCCGATCGACTGGCACTGCCGCAAAGCCACCGCTGGATTGGGGGCGTTGGGCGATCTGGCGGCGCACATCGTGAACATGGCGCATTATCTGGTGGGCGATATCGTCGCGGTATCGGGCGATATGCAAACCCTGATCAAACAGCGGCCCGATCCGGACAACGCGGCCAAGATGTGCCAAGTCGAAAACGAAGATCAGGCTAGCGCGCTGGTGCGCTTTGCCAATGGCGCAATGGGCACCATAGAAACCTCACGTATTGCCTGCGGGCGCAAAATGGGCCTGACCTATGTGGTGACCGGCACCAAGGGCACCCTGAGTTTCACTCAGGAACGCATGGCCGAACTGAAACTGTATCGTCATGACGAACCGGCCGAGCGGCAGGGCTTCAAAACCATCATGGTAGGGCCGAAACACCCGGATTACGCCGCATTCTGCATCAGCGCCGGGCATGGTATCGGCTTTAACGATCAGAAAACGGTGGAGATCCGCGATCTGATCAATGGCATTGCCGCGGGTGATCGGATGTGGCCAGATTTTGAGGAAGGCTGGAAGGTATCCTGCGTGCTGGATGCGATTGCCGCCTCTGCCGAGCAGCGCCGCTGGCTGGATATCAATCGGGATTGACTCTGTTAGCGGGGGAAACCTCAACCGATGTGCTATCTCGTGGGGCGCCGTCATGTGCGCCCATTTAGTTGCTGATTTTTAACTTTGCTTTACCACTTTTGTTATTTTGAGCGCCGATCCGCTTCGCTGATACTGAGAAAAATAGCCTTAGCGAGCCGGAAAATGCCTTCAGACAAACCCCATAGTCACTATCTGCACGGCGAACAACGTGCCTGGATCCAACAGCTTAACCAGCAATGGGTCTGGAGGCTGGAGCTACCGACCTGGGGCATTATGCTGCTGGTTTACGGTAGTTGGTTCGGCGTGGTGCATTTCTGGCAGCAGCTCGGCCCCTGGCTGGGCGCACCGTTGCTGACGTTGGCGACTACCTGGTATCTCTCGTTGCAGCATGAGCTGATCCATGGCCATCCCACTCGCTGGCCACGGCTCAACCAACTGTTCGGCCTGCTTCCCCTGGCGGTGTGGTATCCCTACGGGCTGTACCGCGACAGCCATATTCAGCATCATCGTGACGATCATCTGACTCAACCTGCCGAAGATCCGGAAAGTTACTATTTTAGCCGGGCGCAGTGGCAACGGTTTCCTGTTTTGCTGCCTCTGTTGGCCAAGGTGCGTAACACCCTGATTGGGCGGGTCACGCTTGGCCCTGCATGGGATATTGCCTTTACGCTGGCGAATGCCCTGAAAGCGATACTGGCCGGAGATCTTCGGACCTTGACGATGTGGCTGGTACACGGCGCACTGTTGGTGGCTCTGCTTGCCTGGCTGCAAACACAGGGCATTTCTGCCGCCTTTTATCTGCTGGCGGTAAGCTATCCGGCGCTGGGGCTGACCAAGATCCGCTCGTTTTATGAGCATCGTGCGGTGGACGCTCCGCAGGCACGTTCTATTATTAATGAGGCCTCTTGGCCGTGGCGGCTGCTGTTTCTCAATCTGAACTATCATTTAGTGCATCATGATTTACCCGGTTTGCCTTGGTATGGGCTGCGAAAAGTCTATCTGGCAGAGCAGCAGGCCTACCGGCAACGCAGCCAGGGGTTTGTGGTGCAGGGCTATGGCAACTGGTTTGTCGATCATGCCGTGACACCGATTGCCGTTGAAGTACACCCGTTTGAACAGGAGAGAGTCGAGAAGCAGCATGTGATAGGCTGGACCCATACCGCGCAGGATTTTCCAATCGATCTGGCGAAATAGCCGGAAAGCATCATCAAAGAGGATAAAGCATGGCTATTACCCCATTACGCGCACGTTTTTTGGCATTGGCTTTGACCGTTCTGGCGGGAGCCTGCGGTGTTGCACAGGCGGCCGATACGGTACGCGTGGGTTCTAAAATTGATACCGAAGGCTCGTTGCTTGGCAATATCATTGTGCAGGTGCTGGAAGCCAACGGCATCAAAACGACCAACAAACTGCAATTGGGCACCACCAAGGTATTACGTGGTGCCATCACTTCCGGCGAGATTGATATCTACCCGGAATACACCGGTAACGGTGCCTTCTTCTTCTCCGATGAAAAAGATCCGGCGTGGAAAAACGCTCAGGCCGGATTCGAGAAGGTGAAAAAGCTCGACTATGACCAGAACAAGATCGTCTGGCTGGATGCCGCCCCGGCTAACAACACCTGGACGATCGCCGTTCGCCAGGACGTGGCGCAGGCCAATCATCTGAAAACCCTGGCAGACCTGGCCAAGTGGATCAACGACGGTGGTAAGTTCAAACTGGCGGCATCGGCAGAGTTTATCGAACGCCCGGACGCGCTACCGGCCTTCCAGAATGCTTATGGCTTCAAGCTTAATCAGGATCAGTTGCTGTCACTGGCTGGCGGTGACACGGCGGTGACCATCAAGGCGGCGGCGGAACAAACCTCTGGGGTGAATGCGGCGATGGCGTATGGGACCGATGGCCCGGTGGCCGCGCTGGGTCTGCAAACGTTGGAAGACCCCCAGGGCGTACAGCCAATTTATGCCCCGGCTCCGATTGTTCGTGAGGCAACGCTGCAACAGCACGCCAATATCGCCGAACTGCTCAAACCGGTATTCGCTACGCTCGACGGCCCAACCTTACAGCAGTTGAACGCGCAGATTGCCGTAGAAGGCCAGGATGCCAAACAGGTGGCGGCCAATTACCTGAAACAGAAAGGGTTGATTAAGTAACCTAGATTCGACGACTGAATCTGATATTGCCCCTCACCCCAACCCTCTCCCACAGGGAGAGGGAGCTGATACGGAGCATCGATTGAGGGTGGGATTCAATCTGTGGCATGGTTAATCCTCTCTTCATTTGGGAGCTGATGTTGAGCAGGATTCAATCTTTAAAACGTTTAATCCCCTCCCCGCAGGAGATGGAACGGATGCGGCGTTGGGGTTAGGTGCTGGAGCCCATTTGTGGCACGTTCAGCCCCCTCTCCCACAGGGAGAGGGGGCTGATAAGGAGCATCGATTGAGGGCGGGATTCAATCTGTGGCATGGTTAATCCTCTCTTCATTTGGGAGCTGATGTTGGGCAGGATTCAATCTTTAAAACGTTTAATCCCCTCCCCGCAGGAGATGGAACGCATGCGGCGTTGGGGTTAGGTGCTGGAGCCCATTTGTGGCACGTTCAGTCCCCTCTCCCTGTGGGAGAGGGTTAGGGTGAGGGGACGCCAGATTACGCGTAGCTATGCATTCTGCGCTTAACTGGCTGATAAGACCCTGGGAGTGATTTTGATTATTTTTTTGAAAAACCGCGTATTACTGACTCTGTTTGTTTTGCTGCTGCTTGCGGCCTTTGGCCTGCCGTTCCTCAGTTATGCCCCTAATCGCCTGCTGTCTGGCAAGAGTATCTCTCTGATTTCACTGTTGCATGGCCCAGCGCTGTGGCTGCTGCTGCCATTACTGGCGTTGGCCGTGCTCAGCCTGTTGACCCCCACGCGCAATCGGGCGCGGCTGACCGCCTGCGTTGCCGCTGTGCTATTGGCGATGATCTTTTGGTTGAGCGGCTTTACCGCGCAGCAACTGGCATTGCAGGGCTCGCCGTTGGCACGCACTTCCTGGAGCAGCGGCTGTGCGCTAATGGCAGCATTGAGCGGCTTGATCGCCGCGGATGCCATGACGCGGATCACTCCCTCGCACCTGTGGCGCATTCTGGGTAACGTCTTGGTGCTGCTACCTGCCGCGCTGCTGCTGTTTACCCATCAGTTGGACCAGCTTTCCCTGCTGAAGGAGTACCACAACCGGCAAGAGGTATTTGACGCTGCATTACTACAGCATTTGACCATTTTGCTGGCTACCTTGGTACCGGCTCTGCTGATTGGCGTGCCGCTGGGCGTACTGTGTTTTCGTTCAACCCGCTGGCAGGGCCCGATCTTCTCTACGCTGAATATCATCCAAACCATACCTTCCATTGCGCTGTTTGGCCTGTTAATCGCCCCGTTGGCCGGGCTGGCGGCGGCGCTACCTTGGCTGGCTAACTTGGGCATCAGCGGTATCGGCATGGCCCCGGCGATTGTGGCATTGGTGCTCTATGCCCTGTTGCCGCTGGTGCGCAGCGTGGTCGCTGGTTTGCAAAGCGTGCCCGCCAGCGTGATTGAGTCCGCCAGCGGCATGGGAATGACGCGCGGGCAGATTTTCTTTGGCGTACAGCTGCCACTGGCAATGCCACTGTTCCTGACCGGCGTGCGGATCCTGGCGGTACAAACCGTGGGAATGGCGGTGGTAGCAGCGCTGATTGGTGCCGGGGGTTTTGGCGCGATCGTGTTTCAAGGATTACTCAGCAGCGCGCTGGATCTGGTGCTGCTCGGGGTGATCCCGGTGATCGCCATGGCGGTGATCGTCGATTCGCTGTTTAAATTCATAATTTCAATGTTGGAAGTGACTGCCAGATGATTAACTTTGACCGGGTAAGCAAGATTTTTCAGGGGAAACCGGCGGTGGACGATCTCTCGTTGAGCATGGCGGAAGGGGAGTTTACCGTGCTGATCGGCACTTCCGGCTCTGGCAAATCCACCACTTTGAAGATGATCAACCGCCTGATCGAACATGATCAAGGCAAGATCAGGTTTGCCGGCGAGGAGATCCATAAGTTCAAGCCGCAGGATTTGCGCCGCCGAATGGGCTATGCCATCCAGTCGATCGGCCTGTTCCCCCATTGGACGGTAGAAGAGAATATCGCCACGGTGCCGCAGTTACTGAAGTGGCCACGGACACGGATCCGCGACCGGGTGACTGAGCTGATGGAGCTGCTGCAACTGGAGCCGGAACAGTTCCGCCGCCGCTATCCACATCAGCTTTCAGGTGGACAGCAACAGCGGGTTGGGGTGGCACGGGCGCTGGCCGCCGATCCTGAGGTGTTGCTGATGGACGAACCCTTTGGTGCGCTAGATCCGGTGACCCGGGCCTCGTTGCAGGCTGAGATAGCCCGCATTCATCAACTTTCTGGCCGCACCATCGTACTGGTGACGCACGATATCGATGAGGCGCTAGGGTTGGCCGATCGGATCGTGCTGCTCGATCAGGGGCGAGTGGTGCAGCAGGGCACTCCGTTGGAGTTGCTGACCAACCCGGTGAATGATTTTGTGCGTGACTTCTTTGGCCGCAGCGATAGGGGGATCAAGCTGTTGGCGTTGGGCACGGTAGCCGAAAGGGTGCGGGCGGGCGAGGCGGAAGGGGAACCCATCCAGGCCATGATGAGCCTGCGTGAGGCGCTGTCGGTGTTTGTTGCCCGAGGCAGCGAACGTTTGCCGGTGGTTGACGAACAGGGGCAAGCGCTTGGCGTGTTGCATTTCAGCGATTTGATTACACACAAGGCGCTATCATGAACATCAGGCGCTGGTGGCGCGATCCGCTGCCGTGGACTTTTGCACTGCTGGTGGCGTTGGTCTTCGGCATGAACCATCTGCACGGCCTGTTTGCCGCTTGGTTTCCGCAGTTGGAGCGGCCAGTGTATCAGCAGGACAGCTTCTTCTCGCTGGTTGTTGCGCACTTATCGCTGGTAGCCGTATCGAGCCTGATTGCGGTAATGATTGGCGTAACCGCTGGCATTGCGGTGACGCGTGGTGCCGGGAGGGAGTTTCGCTCATTGGTGGAAACCGTGGTTGCCGTTGGGCAGACTTTTCCACCGGTTGCGGTATTGGCGGTGGCGGTACCGGTAATGGGCTTTAGTGAACAGCCAGCGATTATTGCGCTGGTGCTGTATGGTTTATTGCCGATCCTGCAAGGCACCTTGACCGGGATAGAGTCGGTTCCGGCGGGCACGCGTGAAGTGGCTCAAGGGGTGGGGATGAGCCGCTGGCAAATTTTGTGGCGCGTTGAGCTGCCGTTGGCGGCCCCGGTGATCGTCGCGGGGATCCGTACTTCGGTGATTATCAATATCGGCACGGCGGCGATCGCCTCGACGGTGGGCACCAAAACGCTGGGAACGCCGATCATTATTGGCCTGAGTGGCTTCAATACGGCGTATGTGATCCAGGGAGCGGTGGTAGTGGCGTTGTTGGCGATCATTACCGACATGCTGTTCGAACGCTGGGTATGTTACCTCACCGCCTGGCGCCAGCAACGGCTGACTGTCTCATCTTCTGCGGGGTAACTTCCATGGCGATAGTCTCTTTACCGATGTACGGCGTTAGCCACCAACAGGTGGAACCTTTCTGGCAGGCGTTACGCGATAAGCTGCTGCAACTGGGTATGGCGGAGGTTCCCCAGACGCTGAGTTGGCCGCAGGATTTGCCGCAACACTGGCAACGGCCGGATCTGCTACTTAGTCAGGCCTGCGGTTATCCATTGGTGACGGTGTTACCACAGGTACAGCTGGTGGGGACTTACCATTACCGCGTGGAGGGGTGCAGCGGAGCGAACTACAGCAGTTGGCTGGTGGTGCGTGAGGATGAACCGGCTGACCGTCTGGAAGATTTCCGCGATCGCGTGGTGGCGTATAACAGCCGGGATTCACAGTCGGGATATAACAGCCTGCGAGCCTTGATTGCACCGTTGGCGCAGGAAGGGCATTTTTTCCGTCAGTCGATCGCCTCTGGCAGCCACTATCGCTCAATGGAGATGATCCTGGAGGGGCAGGCGGATATTGCGGCCATCGACTGTATCAGCTTTGCCCTGTTGAAACGGGCACGGCCACAGGCCGTTGCTGGTCTGAAGATTATTGGCCGTACTGCTGCGGTACCGGGCTTGCCGTTGATCACGGCGGCCGGAACGCCAGACTCACAATTGGCAATCCTGCGCACCGCGGCCAGTGCCATGGTCAACCATACGGCCAGTGAAAGCCTGCTGATCGGCGATTTTAGTCTGGTGCCGCGTGCCGCTTATCAGCCGGTGGCCGAACTTGAAAGGCTGGCGGCCAACGCTGGCGTCACGGCGTTATAAAGCGGGTTATTTCGCTTGGATAGTGGCCGTTGGGGCGCTATCGGTAGCGGCATCGTTGGTGGTAGTGGTCTCTTCTTGTGGCGTGGTGGAACGGGTGTACATATTCAGCCCGGCCAGAAACACGCCGCTCAGAGAGCCGAAGGCGCATAAGGCGATGACGATGAGGAACGCTTTTTTCCGCATAATGATGATTTCGCAGGTTGTCCAGAACAGCGGGAATTATAGCCCCTTCAGCGGGTGAAACAACACTCGTTTAATTGGGGGTATGTGGCTTCAAGGTTTGTTGCGGTGTAGTGCTCAGACGCGGGAGTTGATAGGTAGCACATTTGGTCCCCTCTCCTTTTGGGAGAGGGTTAGGGTGAGGGGCATTTAGTTGACCTGTTGTGCCTTGGCCGGGCGGGCAAACAGGTATTTACCCAGCGTCACCAACACCACCGCCGAGACGATAATCACCAAAGCCAGCCACTCGCGCGGGCCCAGGGATTCGCCAGCAAAACCGACGCCGAGCAGCACCGCCACCACCGGGTTGACGTAGGCATAGCTGGTCGCTACCGCCGGGCGTACGTTTTTCAGCAGGAACATATAGGCGCTGATCGCCAGCATTGAACCGAAAACAATCAGATAACCGAGCGCCATAAAGCCGCTGAAGGTGGGCATTGTATCCAAATGCTCACCGCTCAGTTGGCTGGCGATGGTCAGCACCACGCCGGCCACCAGCATTTCTGCGGCACCTGCCATTGGCCCGGCAGGGAGCGAAATGCGTGAGCCGAGTACCGAACCAAAGGCCCAACTGGCGGAAGCCAACAGGATTAACAGCGCGCCGGTCGGGTTACCCACCAGGTTATTGCCGGTGTTGAGCAACACAATGCCCACCAGTCCAAGGGCGATGCCGGTCCATTCCAGCTTGGTATTGCGGATACCCCAAAACATGCTGAAGCAGAGGGTGAACAGCGGAACCGTAGCGACCATCACCGCGGCAATGCCGGAAGGCACATCCTGATGCTCGGCTACCGTGACCAGGCCGTTACCCACGGCCAGCAACAGAATGCCAATGGTGCCAGCGGCGACCCACTGTTTCAGAGTGGGCAGGGCATGGCCCCGCAGCAACAGGAAAACGAACAGGATGATACCGGCAATCAGAAAGCGAATGCCCGCCATCATCAAGGGGGGCCAGCTTGCCACCCCCACTCGGATAGCGAAGTAGGTCGATCCCCAGACAATATATAACGTAAACAGCGCCCCGATTAACGGCAGGAGATGACGATTTTGTTGGCTCAGCATGGGTTTTTATTCGGTAGGGTGAAAAATCGTTAGGACACTCAGTAAACCTTAAGGCATGGCCGAGAAGCAATGCTTTTCTACCCGTTTATTGGTGTCGTGTTACCGGGGCAGGCTGCCAGTCCCTGGCCTAAATCAAGGGATTACGACTCGGAGATCTGGTAGGCGCAGCGGCGGGCACCGGTAAGAATATGTTCGCTGCGCTCCACCTTGGCTTGCAGCACCTCGGTAAATACGTTCAGCTCGGCGCGGCAAAATCCTTGGCAAACCGCTGCGGCGCTACAAATGGGGCAATGATTTTCCACCAGCAGAAACTCGCCGTCTTTCTCTTCGCGCCACTCGGCCATATAGCCTTCACGGCAACGGATGGCCGCCAGTCGAGCAACACGTTCACGTAAATCGGCTGCACCGACCATCGCCTGTTTATAATTAATTCGGGTCTCCTGCTCTCGGCTGTCGATCAGCAGGTCCATCGCCTGTTCACCCAGTTTGTCACGCACCGTGCGCAACAGTTGGGCGGTTAATTCGGCATGGGCGTCGGGAAAGTGGGCGTTACCTGCGGCGGTCAACTGCCAGAGCTGTACCGGGCGGCCAACGCCGCGGGTTTCGGCCTTGGCTTCCACCAGACCCTCTTTTGCCAGCTTGACGAATTGCTGACGAGCGGCTTCACCAGTGGTGCCGAGGACCTTTCCCGCTTCTGAGGCTTGCTGCGGACCGTGGGTTTTCAACAGCTTCAGCAAGCGGTCACTGACCGAATGTGCGGTGCATTCGCCATTTTCCAAGTTAATTCTTGACATATTACAGCGCCTCGCCCTTAATTATTCCAAGATATTGCTTGTTAAATTTAGCCTAATAGCAAGATCAACTCAATGCCATTCCTCTGAAAACAGGACGATAACCGTGATAACCGATGAGAACAGCCGTTGGAGCGATCTCTTTTCCGGCAAAAATGCCGCCAGTGCTATCGCATTGTCGCTCGGCGTCGCTTTGCATGCGATCAATATTCTGGTGGCGACCACCATTTTACCTTCGGTGGTGCAGGACATCGGTGGGTTGGATCTTTATGCCTGGAACACCACCCTGTTTGTGGTGGCCTCGATATTGGGCTCGGCGCTATCGGCACGTTTGCTGAGTGGCTACGGGGCGCGTAGTGCTTATCTGGTGGCGTCGCTGTTCTTCATCGTGGGCGCGATGCTTTGTGCGCTAGCCCCTTCCATGCCGGTGATGTTGATTGGCCGCACGGTACAGGGGTTTGGCGGCGGCCTGATCTTTGCACTGTCCTACGCGATGATTAACCTGGTGTTTGAACAAAAACTCTGGCCACGCGCCATGGCGTTGATCTCCGCAATGTGGGGGATCGCCACGTTGGTGGGGCCAGCCGTCGGCGGGATTTTTGCCGAATTGAACGCCTGGCGCTGGGCGTTCGGTATTCTGTTGCCGATCATGGTGCTGTACGCCGCCTTTACGTTCCGTATCCTGCCCAAAGGTAAACCGCAGCAGCGGCCAACGCCGTTACCGCTGATGCAGTTGCTGCTGCTGGCTGGCGCGGTATTGGTGGTATCGGCTGGCAGCCTGGCAGAGAGCGGTTGGCTAAACGTGGGCGGTATTGTGCTGGCGTTGCTGTTGTTGATTGGGTTAATCCGGCGTGAGGGACATTCCCGCGCTCGCCTGCTGCCACATCAGGCACTGCGTCGTGGTTCAGCGTTGGCTTCGCTGTACGCTACGGTAACTCTGTTGGTGATCGGCATGACCAGCGAGATCTTTGTGCCTTACTTCTTGCAAACCCTGCATGGTCAGTCCCCGCTGATTTCCGGCTATATCGCTGCCACCATGGCAGCGGGTTGGACACTGTCAGAAATCCTTAGCTCCGGTTGGCGCGGCGTGGGGATCCGTTTGGCGATAATCAGCGGGCCGATCCTGGTGCTGCTTGGTTTGCTGGGGTTGGCAGTGCTGATGCCAATTCCTTCTAACGGCCACTGGCAGGCACTGTGGCCGATCGTGCTGGCTTTGACGTTGGTGGGTTTCGGGATCGGTTTTGGTTGGCCGCACCTGCTGACGCGTATTTTGCAGGTGGCTCCTCAGGCCGATAAGGATATCGCCGGGGCCTCGATCACCACGGTGCAGCTGTTCGCCACGGCGTTTGGCGCGGCGCTGGCGGGGATGGTCACCAACCTGGCCGGATTTACCACGCCGGGTGGCATTGAGGGCGCGGCTTGCGCTGCTCATTGGTTGTTCCTGCTGTTTGCCTTGGCCCCGCTGTTGGCGATCTACAGCGCCTGGCGCAGTGCGGCCATTAGCCAGCCTTCCGAGGAGTCTAGCCATTCTCCGAGCACATCGACTTCCTGATAACGAAACGGTGAGCGAGCTAAATTAATCAGCCGCCATCTATAGATGGCGGTTTTTGCAAGATGGCGCAAATAAACTTATGTATCACGATGATCACGGCAATTGAAAAAAATACTGAGACGATAAGTTTGGATATTCTCTCTGGAGCCGAGAAGAAACGATTAGCCTCAATTCCGGCGCCGGACAGAAAAATTGAGGATAAAACCAGCCCGATGACGACAGAGACGATCCAATAGAGTTTATTCATTTTTTCTTACCAGCTGCAACCGCCGCTGCCATTTTTGCCACTGCAGCTGCCAGAGCTTTTATTTCCGCCAGGGCCAGTGCCGACATTACCACCTCCTCGGCCACCATCTTTGAAACAGCCGCCGGTCGCAGCGCCATAAGCCAGGCCAGCAGCCATACCTCCCGGACCACCAACAGCGCCTTTAGCCATGTTTGCCAGCATGCCTTCGATACAATCGGTATTGCCATACTTGTTATAGAAACCACCGGAGCTATTTCCGGCACTATTATTGCCACGGTTGTTGCGCTTTCCTCCGCCGTTATCCGAACGATCGCCACCATTATTACCTCGTCCGCCAGCTACATAGCCTAATAACGACAAGTCAATAACTTCCATAGGAAACTCCTTTTGATTAGGTGTTTCTTGAATGTATTTTTTCTAAATGCAAGTTATTATTAACCCATCCATAATCGTATATCAATGTTTTTTGAGAAAATGATTATGATATTTTTGTTTGTAATGGTTATCGTAAGTTTAAAATGTAATATGTTTTTAAATTCCGTTGATAATCTAACTTTCTATTATGATGATACTAAGGTCGATAATATTATTAGAAGGTTTAACTTAATAGACTAAAATAGATATTTTAATTTTATCATTTAGCCGTTTAATACTCATTTAAGTGTGAAACCGGTGGCAAGCGTGCAGGTTAGACGACCGTTAAGCGCATGGAGGCGCGGTACGAGCCTTCATGGACGGAGCCACTGCGTGTCGGCGTTCTGCATGCTTCCTAGTTGTCGCACCATTAAACCCAGCTATTTAGCTGCAGGGGGATATGGGCAATTTTGTACAAACGGCCGATCTTGCCGAGTGCTAGAATGAGTTTCAATCCGCGTGGAAGGTAAGTATGGCAGAGAGCGTGAGCAGGAAAGGGCGTCAGGAACAGGCTAATTTCATGCACGTCGACGATCTCGGCGGGCTGGAAGTGTTGCAGGCCACCTATCGCCGCCAGACCTTCTCCCGCCACAGTCACGAGGGTTTCTGCGTAGGCGTGATTGACGAGGGAGCCCAGCGTTTTTACCGTACTGGCGGCGAGCACGTCGCGCCGTTGGGCAGTGTGATCCTGGTCAACGCCGATGATATCCATACCGGCAGTTCCGCCAGCGAAGACGGCTGGTCCTATCAGGCCATGTACCCCAAACCAGAGCTGCTGGCATTCTTATCCCGCGACCTGAAAACCGTCGCCGGGGCCACGCCTTATTTCCCAAATCCAGTGGTGCAGGACGCCGGCCTAGCCGGGCAATTGCGGTTAGCCTTCGGCATGATGCGCAGTAATGAAAACCCTCTGGTGAAAGAGACATTGGTGTTTTCGGCGCTGACCTGGTTAATGCTGCGCCACGGCAAAAGCCGCATAGAGCCTGCCACCCAAAGTAAGGCGCAAAGCCAGATAGCGCGGATCAAAGCCTTCCTGGATGATTTCCCCGAGGCCAATATCTCCCTGCTGGAATTGGCAGAGAAAGCCGGGCTGAGTCCTTATTATTTGCTGCGTCAGTTTCAACAGGTGACCGGGTTGCCGCCCCATGCCTATCAGATCCAGGCGCGTTTGCGTAAAGGGCGCCAGCTGTTAAAGGCGGGCAATGGCGTGCTGGAAACGGCACTGGCCTGCGGTTTTCACGATCAGAGCCATTTCCACCGTCATTTCCGCAAGTCCATCGGCGTGACGCCCGGTGACTACGTCAAATCGTTGAGATAAATACGCAAGCGAATACAATACTCGCCCTCTTTCCTGCGCTATTCTACTCCTTCGTTCCAAGGAGAAAAGAATGACTTACCAATCAACACTCACGGAGCCGCCAACGTTGCGCCTGCGCCCGGCCTTGCAAGGGGCGGTGGCGATCCTGCCGCTGTGCCTGGCGGTATTGCCCTGGGGGATCCTGGCGGGGTCAATGGCGATCCAGAGTGGCCTGACGGCGGCTGAGGGGCTGGGGATGTCGGCGATCGTTTTTGCCGGGGCCTCCCAACTGGTGGCGATGGGGATGATCAAGACCGGTGCCGGTATGCTGGCGATCCTGATCTCCACCTTTTTTGTCACCGCCCAGCACTTCCTTTATGGCCTGCGCCTGCGGGAATGTATTGCTCCGCTACCGCTGAGGTGGCGTGTCGCACTGGCATTTTTGCTGACCGATGAGCTGTTTGCCCTGACCGGGGATCATGGCCCGGCGCGTTTTAACCGTTGGTATGCACTGGGGGCCGGGCTGGCGTTTTATCTAAGCTGGTTCTTTGCCACCTTGCTCGGCGTAGTGGCGGCCAGCAGCATCGATCTGGATAGCTACGGGCTTGATTTCTCGATCGCCGCGACCTTTATCGCCATCATTGTGCCGCTGGTGCGCAACCTGCCGGTGCTGGCCTGCGTGTTGACATCCTTGGTGCTGTCGATTGGTTTGCACCATTATCAGGTGCCGGGCGCTTTGATTATTACCACCGTGGTGGCGATGTTGGTTGGGCTGCTGTGCAGCAGGGGGAAAGAATGATCTGGCTGACCATTGTGTTGATGGGCGTGATCGTCTTTTTCAACCGCTACTGTTTCCTGGCACCTGGCTTACCGGTGCGCTTATCGCAACGGATGAGAACTTTGTTGAGCTTCTCGGTACCTGCGGTACTGACCGCCATCTGTGGGCCAATCATCGCCTTCAACGGGGATGAATGGCGCGCACTGCCCGAAAACCCTTATCTGTGGGGCGCCGTGTTCGCCATTGTTCTGGCCGTTTTCCTGCGCAATACGCTGGCGGTCGTGGTGCTGAGTATGCTGATGTTTATTTTGCTACGTACACTGCTGTAATCCGTTCCCCGCAATATTCCCCCTGAAGCATTTAGGGGGAGAGCATCACATCGCCATTGTCATTTCAAACTGACGCAACGGATCTTCACGCCAGCCAAGGTGCTGGAAGAAGGCAGCGACGTCGTCTGGGACAAACACATTGGCCGACAACGCCAGTGGGGCAAACTGTGCTTGCAGCGCTTGCAACAGACGGCGCGCCTGGCCTTGGCCGCGAAGCGCTGGCGGCACATAAATCATGCGCAGATGGCACTGCTGTGCGCCTGGTATCACCAAAGCAAAAGCCTGCTTTTCCAGAGTGAAGGCGCGCGGGGTACCGGGCAGCTTGTACAGCGACTCTGGGGCGATCAACCACGGTAAGCCACGCTGGCCGTCGGCGGTCATCTGCTGGGCAAGTGCCAATGGGTCGATCGGTTGCAAGGTTGCCGAGGGTTCCGGGGTTGCCAAGGGGGCGTGAAATCCCAATAGCGTGCGGGTGATGGCTAAGCCAGCCTGTTGATACAGCGCCAAGGCGGCTTGATTACCGGCGATCACCTCCAGCGAAAGCTGGCGATCGCCTCGCGTACGGGCATCCGCGATAATGCGTTGCATCAACGTCCTGCCTAACCCTCTGCCACGCATTTCCGGGCGGATAGATAAGGCCGCCACACGGCTATGTTGGCCCCGGCGCGCGATCAGGGCCAGTGCCACCGGGTGCTGCTGGTGGGTGACGATAATGCTGTGATTCAGGCTGAGATCTTCGGCGGCAAAGCGGCTGCTAAAGGTTTCGCCGTCGATCACAAAGGGAACAATGTAGTTCTCAAAACAGTGGCTGAGTATTTGCGCCAACTGCATACTGCTGTAGTACAAGGCGGAGTGAAACTCGAACTGGCTATCGATAGGCATGGCGGTTCCAAAGGAAGCGATAAGACCTCTATATCTAGCTGCGATTGGCCAATCAGGCAAGTATTAAGCTGTTTGTGTCGGATTTGTGAGCAACAATCGTGATGAAAAAGCCGGGCGAATTCGCCCGGCGAAGTCATTTCAGAAATAGCCGTAGCTATAAATTGCAGTAGTGGTTATGTGTCACAGCGTAAATCAGAACTGATAGGTCAGAGCTACGGCAATCACGTCGTCGGTTTTCAGACCTAGCTTGTTGTTGTCATCGAGTTGGTTGATTTTATAATCCACATAGGTGGACATGTTTTTATTGAAATAATAGTAAGCACCCACATCAATATATTTCACCAGGTCGGTGTCACCGATATTTTCAATATCTTTAGCCTTGGACTGGATATAAGCCAGTGACGGGCGCAGGCCAAAGTCGAACTGATATTGCGCAACCACTTCCACGTTCTGGGTTTTATTGGCAAACCCGCTTACGGAGGTAGGGGCATTATTAATGGTCGCGGTGCCGGAAATTGGCGTCAGGTTGTGGGTTTCAGCATAGGTGGCGGCCAGATACACGCTGTTGGCGTCGTATTTCAGGCCGGTTGCCCATACGTCGGCTTTATCGCCCTTGCCATAGCTGCTCTGTTTCTGGCCGGTAGTCCGGTTAGAAGAGGCATAGGCGGCCGTAACGCTGACGCCATCGATGATTTCGTAGCTGGAAGACAGACCGAAGCCGTCGCCGTTAGCTTTGCTGTTGGCGCGGGCATCGTTTTCGTTCTTGCCCTGGTACTGCAACGCGAACTTCAGGCCGTCGACCAGGCCGAAGAAGTCGTTGTTACGGTAGGTGGCCACGCCGTTGGCGCGCCCGGTCATAAAGTTGTCGGTTTTGATATAGGTGTCATCGCCAAATTCCGGCAGCATATCCGTCCAGGCAGCAACGTCGTAAATAACGCCGTAGTTGCGGCCATAGTCAAATGAACCAAAGTTTTTCACTTTCAAGCCAGCAAAACCAAGACGGGTTTTAGTGTCTTTAGTGCCATCCGCTTCGCTATGATTGGCGGCGATCTGATATTCCCACTGGCCGTAGCCGGTCAGCATATCGTTAATCTGGGTTGCCCCTTTAAAGCCGATACGCACGTAGGTTTTATCACCATCATTGCCGGTATCGTCAGAGAAATAGTGCAGTGCTTTTACCCGGCCATAAAAATCAAGCTTATTGCCATCTTTATTGTAGATCTCTGCTGCCTGTGCAGTCTGGGCAATGAAAAGTGCCGCAATAACGGCAAGAAGATTAGGTTTCATGGTGTTCCCTGCTTTGTAAGATTGAAAGACGCTGATCATCTGTTTTATTACGATGCTACTTTGCTGCCGGAGCTAGCGCAGCGCAGATTTTTTACCGCAGTTGTGTGATGTATTTATGACAGGTCAGGTAAATGGATATCGAATGGTGAAAAATAATCCAGGAGATGCATTTTTTGTTTCAGTGGGGCGGGCTTCTGTTGTGCAAACATGCGAGGTTATGCGCAAAAATTTCAAAGTTCCACTGTGTGAGAAGGGTGGGCATTGCGGTGCGTTTCGCAATGTTGGTAAGCCAATCGTAACTCGGGCTGACGCCGCGGGCGGTCTGTGGGACAATAGCGCCATCATTTCGTTTAGATAAGAGTTGAATGGCGCTTTCCCCCGCAGTTAAAGATCAGATCGGCCAGTGGTACAAAGCCCTGCAGCAGCAAATACCGGATTTTATTTCCCGTGCCCCTCAGCGGCAGATGATTGCCGAAGTGGCAAAGACCCTGGCCGGAGATTACCCTCGCCATCTGGCGATCGAAGCGCCAACCGGCGTGGGTAAAACGCTCTCGTACCTGATACCGGGTATTGCCGTTGGCCGTGCCGAAAGCAAACCGCTGGTGGTGAGTACCGCCAACGTGGCGCTGCAGGATCAGATCTACAGCAAAGATTTACCGCTGTTGAAAAAGATCATTCCCGATCTGAAATTCACCGGCGCGTTTGGCCGTGGGCGCTATGTTTGCCCGCGCAATCTGGCGGCGATGAGCACCGACGTGGTCGAGCAGGGCGATCTGATGCTGTACCTGGACGAAGACGAATTGGCGCCGTCCAGTGGTGAAGAGCAGGCGCTGTGCCAAAAGCTGGCGAAAGCCCTGGCGCGCCATGAATGGGATGGCCTGCGCGATCATTACCAGCTATCGATCGATGACCCCCTATGGGGCAAGCTGAGTACCGACAAGGCCAACTGCCTGGGGCGCAACTGCCACTATATTCGTGAATGCCCGTTCTACATCGCACGCAAAGAAATTGAAACCGCCGACGTGGTGGTAGCCAACCACGCATTGGTGATGGCTGCGCTGGAAACCGAGTCGGTATTGCCAAACCCGAAAGAGCTGCTGCTGGTGCTGGACGAAGGCCATCATCTGCCGGAGGTGGCACGGGATGCGCTGGAGATTGACGGTGAGATCACCGCGCTGTCAACCAACCTCCAGCTCGATATGATCGTGCGCCAGGTAGAACAGTGCATGACTCAGTACCGGCCAAAGAATCCGCCGGGGTTGGCCAACAGTGAACGGCTAAAAAACTACTGTGAAGAATTGCGCGAGCTGATCCAGATTTTTGAGCACCAGGCCAACGCCTATCTGCCGCCAGATAGCGGCAACGCCGAATATCGCTTCGCAATGGGCGAACTTCCTGCCGAAATGGTAGAGATCTGTGCGCGCCTGTTCAAGCTGACGGACGGCCTGCGCGGCCTGGCCGAATTCATTCTTAACGACCTCACCGAGCAGACCGGCAAGCACGATATTGTGCGGTTGCATCGTTCCATCATCCAGATGAGCCGCACGCTGGGCTACCTGGAAGCGATGAGCAAGCTGTGGCGGCTGGCGGCGATGGATAAATCCTCCAACGCGCCGATCTCCAAATGGATTGCGCGTGAACTGCGCGATAACGTTACCCATCTTTATCTGCATTGCGTGGGCATCCGCGTCAGCGATCAGTTGGAAAAACTGCTGTGGCGCAAGGTGCCGCACGTGGTGATCACCTCGGCAACGTTACGTTCATTGAATAGCTTTTCGCGGCTGCAAGAGATGAGCGGGCTGAGCGAGAAGGCGGGCGATCGCTTCGAAACGCTGTCTTCGCCGTTTAATCACGTCGAACAGGGTAAAATCGTTATTCCCAAGATGCGTTTTGAACCGGCGATGGCCAACGAGGCCGAGCATCTGGAAGAGATGGCGCGCTTTTTCCGTGGCGAGCAGGCCAGCGGCCAGCATAAAGGGAGGCTGATCCTGTTCAGCAGCCACCGTGCGATGCAGACCTTCCTCAGCTATGTCACCGATCTGCGTCTGATGTTGCTGGTGCAGGGCGATCAGCCACGCTACCGGCTGGTGGAAGAGCACCGTAAGCGGGTAGAGAAGGGCACTGCCAGCGTGTTGGTCGGGCTACAGTCATTTGCCGAAGGCTTGGATCTGAAAGGTGAACTGCTGACCCAGGTACATATCCACAAGATTGCCTTCCCGCCGATCGACAGCCCGGTGATCCTCACCGAGGGCGAATGGCTTAAATCCCTCAATCGTTATCCGTTTGAGGTGCAGAGCCTGCCAAGCGCGTCGTTTAACCTGATCCAACAGGTGGGCCGCCTGATCCGTAGCAACGAGTGCCATGGTGAAATTGTGATTTATGACCGCCGCCTGTTGACCAAGAGCTACGGTTCACGCCTGTTGGCGGCGCTGCCGGTGTTCCCGATCGAACAGCGCGAGGTGCCGGAAGCGGACAAAGCCCATAAGGCGGCATTGAAATCTGCGGCAGAGGCCGCCAAGAAAGAGAAAAAGCGCAAGAATCCGTTTGCTCGCCGCCGTACCCGCTGATTACAGCATTGCCTCAAAGGCGGCACTGGCAGGGCAATCAGGCTGCGCGCTGTACATGACCAACCGCAGGTGGTTGTCTTCATCGACAATAAACGAGGCGTGTTCAAACGTCACTTCACCTGCCCCTGCAACCAGGAAAGTGCGTTGTCCCTGGCAGCGGCCATGAATATCGTGCTGCTGCCACAGTTGGCGAAATTGAGGGGATACCTCGCTCAGTGCCTGAATGCGTTGCAACATGGTGGCATCTTGCGGGGCGCGGGCGTAATCACGGCGAAAGCTGGCCAGGATTTGCGGCGCCTGCTCCTGCCATCCCATCAACCGTTGATTGAGTTCGGGATCGGCAAACAGCATCCACAGCATATTGCGCTGCTGTGGCTGACGCTCAGCGATGGCAAACAGGCGGTCTGCCGCCGGGTTCCAGGCGATAATATCCCAGCTCAGGTTCATCACATAGGCCGGGCGCAGGGTAAGATCGTCCAGCAAGCGGCGTACCAACGGCGTGACCTGGCACCACTGATGGCCTGCTACTATCGGGGGCCGCTGATGCGCCAGTAAAAACAGATGATAGCGTTCGGTCGCATCCAGCTTCAGAACCCGCGCCAAATCCTCCAGAAACCCTACGGAAGCATTGATTTCCCGCCCTTGTTCCAGCCAGGTGTACCAGGTCAGGCCCACGCCAGCCAAGGCGGCAACTTCTTCACGCCTTAGCCCAGGCGTACGCCGCCGCGTGCCGCTAGGAAGGCCAACGGCCTGGGGAGAGAGTTTTTCACGCTTCATACGCAGAAAATCTGCCAGCTCTTGACGGGTGCGGTTAAGGGTACGTGGTGGCATCGGCGGGTCCTGTTACTCTTGGTAATAGTATAATTGGCTATATAGTAACAGTTTAAAGCATGTTCCATACTGCCGCCATCATGTTATCAGGAGGCGTTATGGAGCATACCTTGTCTGACAGAAAGGCCGGATTACCGGGACTGCCGGTGTTGTTACTCGGTGGGTTCGTCACCATGTTCGATTTGTTTGTGGTTAACGTAGCGGTGCCGGTGATCCAGCAACAGTTCAACGCCAGCTTTGCTGAAGTTGGGCTGATTATCGCTGGTTATGAACTGGCCTTCGGCATCTTGCTGATTGCTGGCGGACGCTTGGGAGACCGCTTCGGCCGGCGGCGTATGTTTAGCTATGGCATGTTGGCTTTTGCGCTGACGTCGACGCTTTGCGGTTTGGCAGGTTCGCTGTGGGTGCTGATTGTTGCCCGCTTTTTGCAAGGTGCGGCGGCGGCGGCGCTGTTTCCGCAAATTTATGCCTTATTACGCGTGCTGTATGGCGAAGAGCAGCGGCGGCGAGCCTTTGCTCGTTTGGGGATGACGCTGGGGCTGGCGGCGATTTGTGGCCAGGTGTTGGGCGGTTTTATTATCGAGGCCAATATTCTGGGCAGCAGTTGGCGCATGATCTTTCTGATCAACCTGCCGATTGGCGTACTGGCGGTGATGGCGGCGCGACGTATTCCGGAGTCCAGGCTGGAGCAGGCGCAGCGGCTGGATGCTAAAGGCCTGCTGCTGGCCGCTGGCGGTTTGCTGCTGTTACTGTTCCCGTTACTGGAAGGCCCATCGCGTCACTGGCCTTGGTGGACCGTGCCGATGATGGTGCTGGCAGTGGCGCTGTTAGCTTGGTTTGTGCGTTGGGAACGGCAACTTGCCCGTCACTCCGGTGATGCGGTGCTCGATCCGGCGCTATTTCGCCAAGGTCACTTTGCCCGCGGCACGGTAATTGTGCTGGCAATCTACTCCACCGCATCCTCATTCTTTCTTTGTTTTGCCCTGTTGTTACAGGCAGGAATAGGGTTGACGCCATTCCAGGCGGGTTGCCTGTTTGCTCCGGCCAGTGCCGCCTTTATGCTGGCCTCCTTTTTGGCTCCGGGCTGGGTGCAACGCTGGGGGAATATTGTGTTGGCTGGCGGGGTGGTGGTCTACGCCAGTGGCCTGGTATTGCTGGTGGTGCAGGTGCTATGGGGACGTACGTTCAGCCATCCGTTACAACTTTTACCCGGCCTGATGATTTTGGGCTTTGGCCAGGCATTGAGTATGACGCCATTGCTTAATTGGGTGCTTGGCTTGGCGAAAGAGCATCAGGCCGGTATGGCGGCTGGCTTGGTGTCAACGGTGCAGCAGGTAGGCGGTGCTCTGGGGATTGCGGCCAGCGGCATGTTCTTTGTTCCGTTGCTGGCCGGGGGCGCAGAACCACAGCATTATGCCAGAGCCTTTGCTGGTGCTATGGGTTACAACCTGTTGGCGATGCTGGTTGCCTTGGTCCTGCTGCTCTACACCCACCGTCAGCTAGGAAAGGGCAATTAAGATGTTATCGCGCCGGTTTGCCCGGCGCAGCGTTGCTATTTACCAGCCGCCACCACCTCCGCCGCCGGAACCCCCACCGGATGAGCCCCCACCCGACGATCCAGAACCGCTGGAGCTTGATCCCGATCCTGAACTGCCGCCGCTGGAGGGGGTGGAAGATGATCCACATGATTTGCTGAAGCTGTTCACCCCGTTCCAATCGGCATTGCCAAAGGTTTCCGACCTGACACCGGTATCTCTCAGGAGCTGGGCGAAGGTATTGGCCCAGGTCTTGCCCACGCCTAGCGCCAGCGCCGCCGGTAACAGACTTTCAAAATGGGCGACCCACTGATCGGGTGGATAAAGCGTCTGATAGCGGTGTCTCTCGGCAGTGCCAAGGTATAACTTCAGTCCCCGTGCAATGGCTAGCTCATTCAGCCCCTGCTGAGTGTAGCGTGGGATCGACCAGCCAAAGGCGAGGCATAGCAGAAAACCTGTCAGCAGCGCGCCTAAATAGCCTGCGGGAAATTGGTTGAGGGGCAGCACGGTAAACAGCAAAATTTTGCTGCCAGCGAGGGCAATAGGACAAATTATCAGTGAAAAAACCAAAGTGACAGGTCCCCAGGGTGACCATGTTCTTCCTGGGCTAAATAAAAATACCCACGGTAAAATAAACAGCGTGATGCTGAGCAGTAACAAGAGCAGGGCGGCGATCCCGACCACCGCTGCGGTGGGGTTAAAGAATGCCGCACAGATCCACAGTGTCAGCAATGTGATATACGCAGCGTAGTGAACGGGTTTACCCCATTTGCTGAATAATTTTTCTTGCTGGTCTTCACAGCGCTTTGCCAGCCATGCGCGGGCCTTTTGCATTGGCCGGTGATTGGGTTCGCTGAGATTGATATGGCTGGTATTGAGGCTAAACAACAGATTCATTAATTGTCTATCGTTGGCCGTTAGCCGTTTGTTATTACCAGCGGGTTGGCGCGATAGCCATTGATCCTCCTTCGGCAGGGATTTGGCAAACCAGGGGCCCTGGCTCTTTTTCCCTTTGAGCGTAATTGCCACGGCGCGTCTGGCGATCAAATCCAGCAGATCGCTGCTGAAGGCAACGTGGTCGTACTTACGCTGGGTAATAAAGCGCAGATAACCTGGCGACATCGTCGCGGGCATGGCATACAGCGGTATAACCGGCGGCATTTTCAGCCTGGTGAAGGTCACGTTTTTAAGCCACCACAGCAAGCAAAAGCCAATAAGGATCAACGTGGGGATCCAGATCACGCGGGTTTCTTTTGTGGGCAATAACCATTGCGCCAGCGGCGAATAGGCCTGCGGAGCGCTTGCGCTTGCCAAAATGCTGCGTGGCCAGGTGTAGGCAACGGTCAGGCCTTCGCTTTGGCGGAGTGGTTGTGTGGTTTGGACACTACCATCGGGCAGGATCCGAGCATGGTGATCTTTTGCCCCGAGGACTCCGGTGTAAACGTCAATGGAGCGAAGCCGGGTGTCTTTACCCGCACTATTCAGATAGTGGTTGGCATCAGGCAGTTCCAGTTTGAAGCTGGCTTGATCTATCGGATAGCTCCAGTCGTTACCCGTTACGTTCCAGTAAAGTTCATCCCACTCGCTGAAGCGGCTGAAGTGGTTGTCAATCTGATAGCGGATCTCATAGTGATAGATCCCCGGTTGCAGAATGTGACCGGGGCTGCCAATACGCACGGTCAGCGCTTTCACGGCCTGATCCAGACTGAATGATTCCGGTTCTCCGTCGCGCAGCACCTCTTTGATCTGATAATCGACATTAAAAATCTTGCCGTCCTGGCGATACCAGGTCAGCGGCAAGGTGCGGAAAATCCCACGGCGTATCTCTTGCCCTAAAGACAGCACCTTGATGTTTTCCCGTACCTCCATGCTGCCGTCGGGGTTAAAGTGTGCCACGGTATCGAACGAGAGAATATGTTCTTCTCCCTGTGGCACTTCGCTGTCAGCCGCCTGAGCAACTCCACTTACCAACACCAACAGCAGCCAGAAAATACGCACTGCCTTATCAAACAAACCAGCCATTTATCCTTCCATGCTTAATAGCTTTTCAACTTGATTGGGGCATTTACCAGCCGCCACCACCTCCGCCGCCGGAACCCCCACCGGATGAGCCCCCACCCGACGATCCAGAACCCCGGGAGCTGGAGCCTGATGAACTTGAACCGGATCTTGAACTGCTGCTGGGTGTAGCCATAGACGATGCGGTACAGGAGCGGCTAAAGCGATTCACGCGCTGCCAGTCTGCGTCGGCAAAGGCTTCCGACATTGCTCCGGATTTACTGAGATATTCGGCAAAGGTGTTGGCCCAGGTCTTGCCCACGCCGAGCGCTAGGGCAGCCGGTAGCAAGCTCTCAAAGTGGGCAACCAACCGATCGGGTGGGTAAAGCGCCTGATAGCGATTCCGCTCGGCCGTGCCCAGGTACAGTTTCAGCCCTTGTGCGGTGGCCAGATCATTGAACCCTCGCTGGGTATAACGCGGGATCATAAAGCCAAAGACGATGCATAGCACCATGGCGACCAGCAGCGCGCCAATATAGCCGGCGGGAAACTGGGTCAGGGGCAACATGCCAAACAAGAAAGCGCCACCGCCAAAGGTGGCTAGCGGGCCAAATATCAGCGAAATAACCAAAGGGATGAACCCAAAAGTATTCCAGGCTTTTCTCGGGCTAAATAAAAACCTCAGCGGTAAAGAGAGTAGCGAGATCCCGAGCAGCAGGAATATCAGGGCAGGAATGGTGATCACTGCCGCGCCGAGATTAAACAACGCCCCGCAGATCACCGGGATCAGCAGCATGATATAGACCGCACGGCGCACCGCTTTACCCCATTTGTTGAATAATTTATCACGCTGGTCTTCGCTGCGTTTTTCCAACCATTTACGGGCATTTTGCATTGGCCGCTGATAGGCGAGGCCGAGGTTGATATTTTTTCGGCTGCCGCTAAACAGCAGCCCAAGTAACTGCTTATCTCCGGTGGTCAGCCGTTTGTTATTGTTATCCGATAGGTACGATAACCACTGCTCATCCGCCGATTGAAACCTGGAAAACCACGGGCCTGTGGATTTGCTCGCTTTGAGCGTGATCGCCGCGCCGCGTTTGGCGACCAGATCCAGTAAATCACTGCTGAAGGCCACATCGTCGTACTTACGCTGGGTAATAAACCGCAGATAGCCTGGCGACATAGTGGTAGGCATCGCATATAGCGGCATAACTGGCGGCATCTTCAAGCCGATGGCGGTCACGTTGTTACGCCACCACCACAAACAATAGACAACGAGCAGCAGCACCGGTATCCAGATTGCACTGGTTGCCAGCGTGGGTAATAGCAGGTGTACCAACGGTGAAGAGGCTTGTGGGGCGGCGGCACCTGCCAGAATATCTCGTGGCCAGGTGTAGACAACGGTCAGGCCTTCGCCTTGGTCCAGCGGTTGCGTGGTTTGCACTCCACCGTTGGGAAGTATTCTGGCGTTGTGCTCTTTCGCACCCCGCGTTCCGGTATACACATCAATCGTGCGCAGCCGGGTATCTCTGCCTTCGTTATCCAGATAATTGCTGGCGTCTGGCAGTTCCAACTGGAAGCTGGCTTTGGTGATCGGGTAGGCCCAATCGTTACCCGTGACGTTCCAGTAGAGCTCGTCCCACTCGGGGAAGCGGCTGAAGTGGTTACTGACCTGATAGCGGATCTGGTAGTTATAGATCGCCGGTTGCAGGATGTGCTCGGCGTTGCCAATACGCACCGTCAGCGTCTTCGAAGACTTATCCAGGCTGTAAGGTTCGGCGACTCCGTCGCGCAACACTTCTTTAATCTGATAGTCGACGCTGAAAATCTTGCCGTCCTGGCGGTTCCAGGTGAGCGGTAGGGTGCGGAAAATCCCACGGCGTATCTCTTGCCCTAAAGACAGCACCTTGATGTTTTCCCGCATCTCCATGCTGCCGTCCGGGTTAAAGTGCGCCTGGGTATCAAATGAGAGAATATGCTCATAGGCGCGCACCCAACGGGGAGCACTTGGTTCCGCCGCCTCTCTGTCTGGGGCCACGGCAACGGGGGCTGCCCCAACGGCGATATCATCAGCCGTAGCCAGCGCAGATCCCGTCATCAATAGCGATAACACCCATAAAACGCGTACTACCCAACCAGATAATGCAGTCATGGTGCTAGTCCATCCGTGGAACTTTAGCTTCCTCGGGATCTTCGAGTTCGAAGAACGCATCCGCTTTAAAATTAAACAGCCGGGCCAGGATTAAACTGGGGAACGACTCCACCAGAATATTGAAATCGCGCACCGTACCGTTGAAATAGCGGCGTGCCATTTGCAGCTGTTCTTCGATCTCTGCGAGAGATTGTTGCAGGGAGAGGAAGTTCTCGTTGGCTTTCAGCTCCGGGTAGGCCTCTGCCAGCGCAAAAATGCGGCTCAAGGCACCAGAAAACGCTTTTTCACTCTCGGCAAGCTGAGGGGTGTTGCCAACCAGAGCGCTTCGCTGGCGGGAGAGGCTGTCAAATAGCTCTTTTTCGTGCTCAGCATAGCGCTTCACCAGGCTTAACAGATTGGGGGCCAGATCGTGACGGCGCTTAAGCTGTACCGCTATACCGCTCCAGGCGTCGTCTTTGAAACGGCGCAGTGAGATAAAGCGGTTATAAGTCATCACGGCCCAGATCAACACCACGGCTATCGCGGCCAGAACGAGATAGATTTCCATTTTTCATTCCATGTTTGACGGGGAATACATCATTCCATTGTATGATTACGGATACTATCTTATTCCGCTATAGCGGTAAATCTTGCTATGTCTAGCCAACCTTGGTGCGGGCCAATCTACCGGGGTTGAGCGCCGTCGCGGATAAGGTATGCTTATCGCAAACCGAATCAGCGGAGCGAGCGATGGATTACAGCAAAATTATCAAAGAAATAGGCCGTGGCAAGCATCATGCGCGCGATCTGGATCGGCAAACGGCTTTTGAGCTCTATCAGGCAATGCTGACCGATGCCGTGCCCCCCCTGGAGTTGGGAGCCATCCTGATTGCCATGCGTATCAAGGGAGAGGCCGAGGAGGAAATGCTTGGCTTCTATCAGGCAATGCAGCAGCAGGTGATGCGGCTACAACCCCCACAGGGCCGCCCGATGCCGGTGGTGCTACCCAGTTACAACGGCGCTCGTAAACAGGCCAACCTGACGCCGTTACTGGCGCTGTTACTGGCCAGGGTAGGGTTGCCGGTCGTGGTTCACGGCGTAGTAAACGACAGCACGCGTGTCACCAGCGCAGAGATTTTCCGTGAGCTTGGGGTGCCGTGGTCTGAAGATCCTCAGACTGCCCAACGGCGTTTAGACGGCGGAGATGCGGTGTTTATCCCAGTGTCGGCGCTAGCGCCAGCGTTGGAAAAACAGCTTGGCCTGCGCTGGAAGATGGGCGTGCGTAACAGCGCCCACACCCTGGCAAAATTGGCTACGCCATTTGGTGAGCAGGACGTGCTGCGCATCGCCAGCGTTTCTCATCCGGAATACGTCGAGCGCGTTGCCTCATTTTTCTGCCAGATCGGTGCACGGGGATTGCTGATGCATGGCACCGAAGGGGAGGCTTACGCCAATCCGCAACGCTGTCCAAAAATCCACTATATCGTCGGTGGTGAGCAGCAGATTTTGCTGGAACGGCCAGAACAGGATGCGTTAGCTGAGGTGCCCACCGCCAAGGATGCCGCAACTACGGTGCGTTGGACGGAACGTTGTCTGGCTGGTGAGGTTGCCATTCCTGAGCCTATCGCTCGGCAGGTTGCCTGTTGCCTGATCGCTACCGGCCAAGTGGAGACATTGGAGCAGGGGCTGCTCAAGCTGCGATAATTTGCCTTAGTACCTGCTATTACCAGGGGCGAATACCTTTGCCCCGAGTATTTATCACTGCTGTCTGGGGTGTTTTTAGTTAAAAAAATCTCAAATGACAGACTATATATTACTAACCACTTAAATTATGGCATAAGCTGGTGGGATATGTGATAAGTCGGGGTAAAAGCGTTTAAAACTCAGGTGTATAACTTTAAAGAACTAGATTACACTCAACTCATCAGCTTTGGAGTCTTGCATGACTTTCCATCGATGGCGGAGGTTTGCTCCGTCTTGGTTGTAAAAAAGGACTTGTAAGCTACTCTATCTAAACCATAAGAAGAGAAGCGCTTAAAATACATAGACGGTTTTTTATTATGTATTTGGGTTATAGATCACGTTATTTTACATTCGTGATTTTTATGTATTCATGCGGTGCCAAGTGTAATCTTATAGGTCTGGATTATGAGCAAATATGATGATGTGCAAGGGTTTAAAGATAAGACGAATCTGAAAGATATTGATTATAAAGAATTTCCTCGTGACGATGTGGCATCGGCCCCGCACCGCTGGTCTATTGTTGATCAGGTGGCAGGTAATGGTGGTATCCCTGCCAACGGCTCGCAGCCAACGCCGATCGCTAGTACGGATCTCTCTTCCAATGCGCCTTTAGGGTTCGAGCCTCCTGCACAACCCAAGACGGTGATAACAGAAAATACCGCCTTGCCCGGCCACATTCCTCATAATTTCGATCGTTTTGCTCCCCCGGTGGAGCCTAAACTCACCCAAACCGCCCAGCCGGAAAGTCCGCGCGCCGTTCTTGCTCAGGGTAACCCTTTTAATTCCCCTGCCAGCGTTCTGCCGTCCGCTCCGCAGCCAGAGAACCCACGTTTTAAGCAGATGTTCAGCAAGAAAACGTCCTCTGCCGGTGATGTGATGGACGCTGGTCGTAATACATTACTCAAACCACTTTTAGAGTCTATTGCCTCATGCCGTTAGTCTGTGTTTGTTCTCCGAAAGGAGGGGTAGGGAAAACCACGGTTACTGCTAACCTGGCTTATGCATTGGCCCGTAGCGGCAGTAAGGTGTTGGTTGTCGACTTCGACACGCAGAATGCGTTAAGGCTGCATTTTGGCGTGCCTATTTCCGATAACCGAGGTTTTGTTGCCCAGTCGGCCAATTTATCCGATTGGAGCCAGTTTATTCTCAAAGTTGGGCCGAACCTGTTCGTTTTACCTTACGGTGACGTTACCGATGAGCAGCGCCTTCAGTTCGATGACAATCTGCTCAATGAGCCCATGTTCATTCAACGTGGCCTGAGTGCGGTGCTGAAAATCCCCGGCATGGTGGTGATCGCCGATATGCCGCCGGGGCGCAACGCGGCAGTGCAGGCCATGCAGGCCGCGGCGGACATGCGCATTATGGTGTTGCTCGCCGATACCGCATCGCTCAGTCTATTGCCCAACATTGAGCAGCATAAGTTTATGAGTGCGCCCGCCAGCAATGAAGTCGGCGAGTATTATGTAGTAAACCAGAGTGACATGCGGCGCACCCTGAGCAGGGACGTGACGCAATTCTTTGAGCAGCGTTTGCAAGACAAACTGTTGGGAACCATCCACCGTGATGAGTGTGTCCCAGAGGCCAACGCATCGCAACGGGCGATCATGGATATAAGCCCGGTGTCGGCGGCTGCATTTGATATTGAGCAGATCAGTAAAAAGGTCGCAGTAATTTTAGGGCTTAGTGTGGGAGATGGTACGTATCATCATACTACGTCTATTTATGGTTCTTCGTAAGGATTGTCTGGTTAGTTATGAATAAAATACTCTTTTATTTCTTACTGCTGTTGGCCTTACCTTTTATCCTGTTGATTATCATTGCCCCCATGAGCAGTGATAATCAGTATATCTTTGGCCTGATCTGTATTGCGATCGTGTTTATTTTAGGGGTAAGTAAAAGCAAAAAAGTTACCCTGGTCATGATTGTGATGTCGACCCTGATGTCATTACGTTACATCTACTGGCGCGCGACAGAAACCCTGCATTTCAACAGTACGCTGGAGGCTGTGCTGGGTATCGCCCTGTTTATCACCGAGCTGTATGCCCTGGTGATATTGTTGTTTGGTTATATTCAGACCACCTGGTCGTTAAAACGCACTATTGAACCGCTGCCCGACGACACGTCGCTATGGCCAACGGTAGATGTCTATATTCCTACTTACAACGAAAGTATGGACGTGGTGCGCGATACCATCCTGGCGGCGCAGTGTATTGACTACCCGAAAGACAAGATGAAGATCTATGTGCTGGATGACGGCAAACGTAATGAGTTTGCCGTATTCTGTGCCGATGCGGGCGTAGGCTATATTACCCGCAATAATAACCACCATGCCAAAGCGGGCAATCTGAATAACGCGATGAAAGTGACTCACGGCGAATTGATCACCGTGTTTGACTGCGATCACGTGGCAACCCGCGCCTTTTTGCAGGCGACGGTCGGCAGCTTCCTGGTGGATGAGCGCCTGGCGTTGATCCAGACCCCGCACTACTTCTATTCCCCGGATCCGTTTGAACGCAACCTGTCAGAGGCGAGCAAAGTCCCTAACGAAGGCGCGCTGTTCTACGGGCCGGTGCAGCAGGGTAATGATAACTGGAACGCCACCTTCTTCTGCGGCTCCTGTGCCGTGATCCGCCGTTCGGCGCTGGAAGAGGTGGGCGGCTTTGCGGTAGAAACCGTGACCGAAGATGCCCACACCGCCTTGAAGATGCAGCGCCGGGGCTGGAACACGGCATTCCTGGCATTGCCATTGGCAGCCGGGTTGGCCACCGAACGCTTGGGGCTGCACGTGATCCAACGTACCCGCTGGGCGCGTGGTATGACGCAGATCTTCCGGGTGGATAATCCCTTGCTGGGGCGCGGCCTGACCTGGCAGCAGCGTTTATGCTATTTGAACGCCATGCTGCATTTCCAGTACGGCTTACCCAGGGTGATATTCTGCGTGGCACCGCTGGTTTATCTGCTGTTCAACCTCAATATCATCGCCTCCTCCGCCGGGCTGATTTTTGCCTATGTGTTACCGCATCTGGTGATGTCGATCTATATCAACTCCAGAGCCAATGGACGCTATCGTTATTCGTTCTGGGGGGAAATCTATGAAACGGTGATGTGTTTCCATCTGGTGATACCGACCCTGCTGACGATGATCTCGCCAAAGCACGGCAAGTTTAACGTGACGGATAAAGGCGCGTTGCTGGACGTTAACTATTTCGACTCCCATATTGTCCGGCCGCATATTATCGCCGTGTCCTTGCTGTTAATCGGTACCGCCTGGGGCGCGATCCGCCTGGTGATGCCGGATCACTATGGCGCTAACCCGCAGGTTATCTGGCTAAATATTGCCTGGGCCAGCTTCAGCATGATTATCCTGCTGGCCGCCATTGCCGTAGCGCGGGAAACGCGTCAGGTCCGAAAAACCATCCGTATCGATGCCACTTTGCCCGCGGTGCTGTATTTTGCCAGCGGCGCGGCGATGCGTACCGAAACCCTGGATCTTTCGATGGGCGGGGTCAAATTGAAAACGCCGGACGAACGTTTCCTCAACGATCCGATCGAAGAGGTGGAAATATCGCTCAAGTCCGGCGCCGTCTGTTTCCCGGTTGAGCTGATCGATGTCGACAAGTCGGTGACCCGCTTAATGTTCAAAGAGATGCCGATTGAAAAACGGCGGGAGTTGGTACGGGTGGTATTGGCGCGGGCAGATGCCTGGATCCAGACCAAGCCTTTCCCACAGGATCGGCCACTGCGTTCGTTGCTGGGCGTCCTGCGCTGCATTTTCGAGTTGTTCTATTTTTCCTGGCGCGATCGTCGGGCCAAGAAGCAGCAGAAACGGCCTGAGCTAAAGCGGGATAAGGAACAAGCCCTATGAGCCGGGTGAATACCAAGTTGCCAACAGGCAGATCTACGTTCATTGCCCTGGTCAGCGGCCTGCTGTTGGGGATGGGGCTGTCTGGTCTCGCGATTGCGGCCGATCCACAGCCCGCGCCGTCCTTTTCGAGCGATGGTGCCGAGATGCCAGGTTTTCCTACCTTGCCGCGCCCGACAGATGCGCCACCAGCGGGTACGGTGCCGGGCAGTGCTGAGCAACCTGCTACGCAAGCAGCTCCGCTTGATATCGCAACGCCACCGGTTACCGTCTTCAATCAGTCGCTCGCTTCCACGCTCAGCGTGGGCGAGATGGGGCAAACCACAGGATTGACGTTGAGCAACTGGCAACAGCAGTCCGGCTTCACCTTTACCTTACCCTCGGACTGGGTGGTAACGGACGGCAATCTGGTGCTGGATCTCGACATTTCCCCGGCCCTGATGGGAACCGATACCGAACTGCAACTGATGCTTAATGGACAACCCTTGAGCACCCAGAAGCTGGACCAATTGCATGAAGGCAAGGTTAGTTTGCAGGTGCCGATCCCGGCCGCCATGATCGTAGCGCGCAACAACCTGAGTTTCAGCATCGGCAATGGCAGCAATGCGGCCATGTTGTGCGAAAAGGGGGCGGCTAACAAATATTGGCTCAAGGTGCTGCCAACCAGCCAGTTGCATCTTGAAAACCAGGTGCTGAATATCAGCCCGAACCTCGGCCGTTTCCCCAATCCGTTCTTCGATCCTCAGGCCATGCAACCCACCCAGGTTGAGGTGATCTTCGGCCAGGAAAAACGGCCGGAGGAGGTGGCTGCAGCCGCCATCGTCAGCTCTTATCTGGGGAAAGTAACGCGCCATAACAACCTGAACTTCCAGGTGTTGCAGGACAGCTTGCCTGAGCAGAACGGCATTATCTTTGCGCGCCCCGGCGAGCAGATTGGCCAGTTGACTCTGCCACAGGCCGACGGCCCGACCATTCAGATGATTGATAATCCGCTGAACCCGGTTTACAAGCTGCTGTTGGTGATGGGGCGTAACGCCACCGAGATGCGCCAGGCTGCCTATCGTCTGGTCAGCCAGCCGTTGCCGGAGAAAACGGCTTCGCTGGCGGTGAAGCCGGTGACTATTCCGGTGCGCCAGCCCTACGACGCCCCGCGCTGGATCGATACCAGCAAGCCGGTCAGCTTTGATAAGCTGGTGGCCAGTACTGAGGAACTGACCGTCACAGGCGTTTACCATGACGCGGTGCGCATTGCTTTCCGTGCCGCCCCGGACCTGTTTATGTGGGATGGCAGAAACGTCCCGCTGCAAATCAACTACCGTTTCCCCACCGACAACTGGATCGATGAGAATAAATCCCAGCTCAGTGCCACGCTGAACGGCACCTTCCTGCGTAACCTTTCGGTGAACAAACGCGGACTGCTGGAGCTGCTGTGGCACCAGTTTGGCGGCGATATTCGCCAGGAACAATATACCTTGGCTCTGCCACCGTATCTGATTTACGGCGACAACATGCTGGAGCTTTATTTCTCTATCGTGCCGAAAAACGGCTCCTCCTGCGATCCGGCGGATAGCAACACCCTCAAGAGCCATATCGGGCCCAACTCGTATATTGATCTGAGCGATACCTACCATTTCACCGAGTTGCCCAATCTCTCTTATTACGTCGGGGCCTCCTTCCCATTCTCCAAGCTGGCGGACTTCTCGCAAACCGTGCTGTTAATGGCGGAAAAGCCTACCGTCAACGAAGTGCGTGCGCTGTTGAATCTGACTGCTCGTTCCGGTGCGGCTACCGGCAGCTCGATTGGCAATGTGGATATTCGCTTTGGCCTGCGGGGCAACGAGAGCGAGTTGGACGACTTCAAAGGCAAGGACGTGCTGGTGGTCGCCTCACTGGCTCAGAGCGCCTTCTATCAGCGGCTGTTGCAACAGGTGCCTTTTGCGCTAACTGATAGCGGCGGGCTGGCGGTGAAGGCGCAGTCTACGCTGGAAAAATTGCAGTCCTACCTGAAAGGTAACTGGCGGACCCAGGGTATCGACGCCGATCGCTATCTCTCCTCATTGACGGACTGGCGTGGATTTTTCAGCTTCCGTTCCGGTTGGGATCCGCAACGGGTGGTGGTGGTGGCTAGCGCCTCTTCCGACGATGGCCTGAACAAGATCTATGGCGATCTGAAATCGGCCCGGATCAACGCCGGGGTGCGTGGCGATCTGGCGGTGATCACCGATCAGAATGGCGTACGCAGTTTCCAGGTGGGTGAACAGTTCCCGAGCGGGGAGCTGCCCTGGTATCTGATCTTTATCTGGTATGCCAGTAAACATGTGGTGCTTTTATCCCTGACTGGCTTGGGGATTTCCGTGGTGTTGGGGTTGGGGCTGTATATTTTGCTACGCAAGCATGCCGCCAAACGCCTGGGGAGAGATGCAGAAGATGAAAGTTAACACACGTCTCGACCAGAAGTTAGACAGGAGCCGCCAATGAATATCATGCTGAAAAAGAAACTGTATTGGGTCTCCCTGGCCGGGCTGACGATTTTTTCGGTGTCGGCGCTGGCGGATGACAATAACCCGGCGCTGAAAGCCCTGTTTCAACAGGCGGCTTACTGGCATGAAAAGTCACATGACGAACTGGCCCAGGGGGCGTTGCAGAAAATCCTGCTGATCGACGAGAACAACGCCGAGGCGATGTATCTGCTATCCCTGTATGCCATGCAGGGCGGGGACAAGGCCAAGGCCGAAATCTGGCGCAAAAAACTGAGTGCCGTCGCGCCTAACGATCCCCGCCTCCAGGCATTAAGCAGCACCGAATCGGCTCCGTCGGTCTCCAAGAATCTGTTGGCGCAGGCCCGGCAGCTGGCGGCGAAAGGGGAGTTTGCCCAGGCGGCTGCGGCCTATCAGACGGTGTTCAATGGCAAGACACCGATCGATAACCTCGCCAACGAGTATTACCTCACCTTGGCGGGGTCACCGGCGGGCAGGCAGGAGGCGATTGATGGCCTCAAGCAGCGGCTGGCTATGCAACCCAATGACTCGCAAACTCGCGTGGTACTGGGCAAGGTGCTGACCTATCAGGAATCGACCCGCCGTGAAGGGATCGATATGTTAGCGGCGATGGCCCCGAACAATAATGAGGCGGACCAGGCGTTGAAACAGGCGCTGCTGTGGCTGGCACCTCAACCGGCTGACAAGCCGCTGTATGATGCCTATCAGCAACGGCACCCGGCGGACAAGGCCGTGGCAGCCTATTATCAGCAGAATATTGCTGGCTCGGCCAAAGGCGTTGGGTTCTCCGAACTGAATAAAGGGGATCTGGGCAGCGCCAAGGATCAGTTTGCCGCTATCCTGGCCAGCAACCCGAATGATGCGGATGCTCTGGCCGGGATGGGATTTACGGCGATGCGCAGCGGTGACTTCGCGCAGGCAGAAAACTACCTCACCCAGGCGGCAAAACAGGGCGGCCCACAGAGTGCACAGTGGGGAGCTTTGGCTCAGGAAGCGGCGTTTTATGCGACATTGGACAAAGCCAAGCAGGCTGCCAACGCAGGGCAATTGGATGAAGCCTTGGCGATCAGTGCGCCCCTGAGCCGTGCTACAGGGGATAAAGGCAATGCGGCGACGCTGTTCCGGGCCGATCTGGCACGAAAGAAAGGGGATTTCACGGCGTCTGAGCAGATGTATCGCGGCTTGCTGACGCAAAACCCGCAGAATAATGACGCCAGGCTGGGGCTGTATTATCTGTTGCAGCAACAGCGTGACAAAGGCCCGGAAGCCGCACAGATCCTGCAAACTATTCCAGCCGATCAACGGCCTAAAGTCGCGCAGGCGGTGGTGGGGGTGAATGTCGATCCCCAGCGCAGGCAGGCCGAGGCCGCCATGCAGAATGGCGATCCGCAGCGTGCGATGATGATCCTGCAACAGGCGCTGGAAAAGCAGCCTTCGAACGTTTGGGTGCGGCTGGATATGGCACGCATCCTCAACAAACAGGGGCAAGAGTTGCAGGCGCAAACCTTGATCTCTCCACTGATGCAGGTTGGCGCTTCGCCAGACAGCCTGTACGCCGCAGCGCTGTTTGCCTCAGAACGTAACGACTGGCTGAACGTGTCCACCCTGATGGCGCGTATCCCGCAAGGGAGGCAGAACAGCAGCATGCGGGCTCTGGCGGCCACCGCATCGGCCAACCAGCAGCGGGCCAGCGCAGAAAGTTATCTTCGCCAGGGCAACACGGCCAGCGCAGCGGTCATCTTGCGGCAGCTGGCGCAAAAGCCGCCGACTGAACCGGCAGCCCTTGGGGAACTGGCAAAAGATTTGATGACGGTGGGGGATACCTCGACGGCAGTACAGCTGGTGCGTGACAACATGCGCCTGGGAGTTAAAGGCAATGCGGGTGATTACGCGGCCCAGATCGCGGTGCTCAATCAGGCTGGGTTAAGCCAGGAGGCCGATGCCTGGCTGAATAACCCGGCGTTGCGGGCGCGCAGTTCAACCCGCGAGATTGGCCAACTGCGCAACGGCAGCGTGATCAATGAGGCGGATAAACTGCGTTTACAAGGGCAGTACAGCGCCGCGTATGACAAGCTGATCGGCGCGCTGCAAAACGATCCGCAAAATACCGATATCATGCTGGCGATGGGGCGTCTCTATCAGTCTGGCAACATGAACAAAGAGGCCGGGCAGGTTTACAACTACCTGCTCAGCCGTGACAGCCTGAACCAGGGGGCGCGCGAAGGTGCCGTCGGGGTCGCATTATCAGAAGGCGATGTCGATCGGGCCAAACAGTTGCTGCGCGGCTTGCCTGCGCTTAAAACGCCGGATCAGCTGATGCTGGCAGCGCGCGTTGCTCAAGCGGACGGTAACTATCCACAGGCGATGGTGTTTCTGCGCGAGGCGAAAAACCGGGTCAATGGTGTAACCGGTGCGCCAGGCGGAGGCCCGGCAGTGATTGGCGGTTTGCGGCTGGCGGATAACCCGTTCGCCGAGCAGAGCACGGCCTCGTCGAGCGTGAATACCTCTTCCTCGGCTTACGGTGAGGTACTGCCTTGGCAGGTCGCAGCCCCGGGTTACGCCCGCACTCCTGCGGCGGTGGTGAAAAACCCGACCTTGCAGCAGATTGATAAGTTGATGGACGAGGTGCAGGGCAAGACTGCCACCTGGGTTCAGGGGAATATTTCTCTGCGCGATAACAGCAGTGGTGAAAACGGCCTGAGTAACATCACGGAAGTGAGAAGCCCGATCACTCTGTCAGGCATGCCGTTCGATAATGGCAGGCTCAGTGTTGATGTGACGCCGGTGATGCTGAAATCCGGTACGCCATCCGACAGCGCCAACAGCCGTTTTGGTACCGGGGCGCTGCAACAGGCCAGGGCTATAGAGGCCGCGACGCAGGCTTCCATCGTTGCCTCACAGAACTCGATTGCTGCCGCACAGGCCGCCGATCTGCGTTATCAGCAACTGCATGCCACCCGCGATAGCCTGTGCTCTATTGACGCCACTTCGCCAGAGTGTGCCGCCGCCACGGTGGCACAGGATCAGGCCTTTAACGAAAGGCAGACGCTGGCAGGCCTGGTGACACAGCCGAAGACCTTTGGCCCTAACGATATCTATGCCGATTCACCGGGACAGCAGCAAGATACCGGGGTTGAACTGGCGTTAGCGTTAAGCGGCGACAGCTATAAGCTGGACGTGGGTAGTACGCCAATGGGCAGCGGCATCAGTTCGGTGGTGGGTGGTGTGAAATGGTCACCCAAGCTGACCGAGCACTCAACGCTGGATATGACGCTTGAACGCCGCGCGGTAAAAGATAGCCTGCTCTCCTATGTCGGGACCGAAGATACCATCACCGGCAAGAAATGGGGGGCGGTGACCAAGAACGGCGGCGGCGTAAATCTTGGATACGATGATGGTGTGCTCGGCGCTTACGGTGGCGCGGGATATTACAGCTACGTGGGTGATAACGTGGCGGATAACCATAGCGTGACCGGCATCCTGGGAGCCTACATCCGCCCTTATAAGGATGATGATAGCGAGCTGAAGGTGGGCGTTAACGTCAACTATATGGACTTTGACAAAAACCTCAGCTATTTCAGCTACGGCCAAGGGGGTTACTTCAGCCCGCAGGACTATCTGAGCATCTCGCTGCCGGTGGAGTACACCAAAAAGCAGGATAACTTCACCTATATTCTGAGCGGCAACGTCGGTTATCAGACCTATAACAATCAGGAAAGCCTGTACTACCCGAACGATCCGGAGCTCCAGTCTCAGTTGGAAAGCCTGGTGAGCCAGGGGTACGGCAAAGAGGCCAGATATGCCAGCGAGGACAAGAGTGGCATTGGCTACAGCCTGAAGGCGGGGGGGACCTATAAGGTCACGCCAAGCGTGTTGGTTGGGGGGCAGTTGGGTTATGACACTTTCGGCAGCTATTCCGAGAGCACGGCTTTGCTCTATTTTAAATATCTGTTAGATGGAAAATAACCATGCAAGATATTAACACTACCTGGTATGAGCTTGATTATTATCGCCAGCGCCAGTTTAAGGCGGGTTGGCAGGATCTGATCGAAGTGGTGTTCTCCGGCATTCAGGCTTCTGCTGATGATACGGACAGCCGCGAT
This sequence comes from Serratia sp. K1WW1, assembly GCF_055790865.1. Taxonomy (NCBI): domain Bacteria; kingdom Pseudomonadati; phylum Pseudomonadota; class Gammaproteobacteria; order Enterobacterales; family Yersiniaceae; genus Serratia; species Serratia sp. K1WW1. Next base: position 4,066,035 of record NZ_CM147697.1, on the reverse strand, counting down.
TTTCTGCGTTTGATGGGGAGTAACCTGGCGAAGAAGCTGCCATTGCCGGAGGCGGAAACGGTGGGAGAGTTGGAGGATGCTCTCAATGCCTTATTACGTCAGTTTGACTGGGGCAGGGTGCAGATAGAGGCGAATGGCGAACAGATGATCCTGACCCATTATGCCTACCCGCACAGTGCCGATCCGGCCAACGAGGACGTCTGGGCACTCTCTTTTGCCACGGTGCTTGAGGGGGCCTATGACACCTGGCTGCTGGCTCAGGGCGGTGAGCCGCATGTTTCCCTGCGCTGGCGCAGCCCGGCCAAAGATAACACCCTGGTCTTTTGCTACAGAAACGAGCAACGCAGGTAAACATGATGACGAAAAGCAGGTTTGGTAGGCTCCGCGTACTCCTGCTTTGGCTGGGGTTGATGTTTTCCCTTGGTGCCCAGGCTGCCGACAGCGGTTGGGCGCAATACAAACAGCGTTTCCTGTTAGCAGACGGACGGATTGTCGATACCGGCAATAACAACGTCAGCCATACAGAAGGGCAAGGGTTTGCCATGCTGTTGGCGGTCTACAATGACGACCGTCCTGCGTTTGACAACCTCTGGCAATGGACCCGTAACACCTTGTATCGCCAGGATATCGGCCTGTTTTCCTGGCGCTATGAGCCGGGGAAGGCGGTGCCGATAGCCGATAAAAATAATGCCACCGATGGCGATATCCTAATCGCCTGGGCCTTGTTGAAGGCGGGGAAACGCTGGAATGTGCCTGCCTACCTAGCCTCCTCGGCGCAGATACAGCAGGCCCTGCTCAAACATACTGTGATCGACTACGCCGGTTATCGGGTGATGTTACCTGGTGCGAACGGTTTCAGGCAAAACGGTTCGGTGATCGTGAATCCTTCCTATTTTGTCTTTCCCGCCTGGCACGCATTTTACCAAGAAAGCCGTTTGCCAGCATGGAAAAAGCTCATCGACGATAGCATGACCATGGTCAGCAGAATGCGCTTTGGCAAACAGCATCTGCCCAGCGACTGGGTCACGCTACAGGCCAATGGGCAGATGGCTCCGGCCAAAGATTGGCCACCGCGCTTTGGTTTTGATGCGGTGCGGGTTCCGCTCTATCTCTATTGGGACAAGGCCGACAGCCTGTCACTGAGTCCGTTTGCCAGCTTTTGGCGCGGCTTTGATCGTCGGGCGACGCCGGCCTGGCAAGATGTGCTGAGCGGCCAGCGCGCCGAGTATAATCAAAGCCAGGGGATGAGGGCGGTCAGGGATCTGACGGTGGGGGATCGGGGGCCGTTGAAAGATAGTCTGGCACCTGATGAGGATTACTATTCTGCCAGTCTGCACCTGCTGGCCTACTGGGCACAGCGCAGCCAACTGGTCCCCTCACCCCAACCCTTATGTCTTGATCTTCTCCGCCTTAGCGGAGAAGATCCCCGACTGATCATCGGGAGATAGTTGGTGAGCTCCTCCTAACCCTAGTGCCTATGAGCCCGTGGGAGAGATTGTGCCCCAACTGTCTATTTCCCTGTCGCCTTGTAGACCGAACGGTATCCTGTGCCTATGAGCACCCACATATAAGGATGGTCCGGCGATAAATTACAGACATGGTTATGGAGTGCCATAATGCGCAGAACCCCTGTCGGCGTTGATATCGCCAAACTCAAGTTTGATGTCGCCGTACTGCTGGAAAATCAGAAGTATAAAACCAAAAAGTTTGCCAATACCCCTTCTGGATGCCGCGAGTTCGCGGCCTGGTTGAGCCGCTTTGGCGACTGTCATGTCTGCATGGAAGCCACTGGGAGCTACAGCACGGAACTGGCCACTTATCTGGCAGACAACAACTACCACGTCAGTCTGATGAACCCGGCGTGTATCCATTCCTTCGGCAATACAGAACTGACCCGGAACAAAACGGACAAAAGCGATGCAGCGATGATAGCCCGCTACTGCGCACTGCATCAGCCTGACCCGTGGTTCCCAGCCCCATTGAGCGAACGCCAGTTGACCGCGTTGGTCAGGCATCTTAAGAACCTGGAAGAGATGCGTCAGATGGAAGAAAATCGCCTGGAGGTGGCAGAAGCGGTCATCGTCCCTTCACTCAATGAACACATCGCCACGTTGGATGAACTGATACGAGAAACGAAGAAGAGAATCAGTCAGCACATCGATGATAACCCTGACCTGAAACGGGACAGCGAGTTGCTAAAAAGCATCCCAGGGGTGGGAGAGATGCTGAGCTCCAGCCTGCTGGCCTTTGCTGGAAACCTGCGTCGGTTCACCAGCAGCAAGGCCCTGGTGGCGTACGCAGGACTGAATCCACAGCGATGTGAGTCGGGGATGTTTAAAGGGAAAAGCCGGTTATCGAAAGTGGGACACAGTGAGCTACGAAGCGCGTTATACATGCCAGCGGTAGTAGCAGGCCAATACAATGTTGTGGTTAAGGACTTGACAGAAAGGCTGAAGTTGCGTGGGAAGTCGGGCAAAGAGAGAGTGTGTGCGGCGATGCGAAAACTGCTGCAACTGGCCTATGGTGTGGTGAAATCAGGAAAGGTATTTAATGCGGAAATACCGCTTGCCGGATAGCCGACAAGACGGTATCTCTCCCACAGGGAGAGGGAGCTGATAGCCCCCGCTCGTTTGGAAGTAAAGAGATAATCTCAGCAAACTAGATCGGGATGTCCATGGGAGGGGGAGCTGATAGCCTCTGCTCGTTTGGAAGTAATGTGGTTTAGTAATATCGATCGCCTTCTCATCTAAGGTGAGTCACGCTAATTTGAAGCCAACTCGATCGGTCCCCTCTCCTTGGGGAGCTGATAGTCCCCGCTCGTTTGGAAGTAATGTGTTTGTTGTGGTCTAGTAATATCGATCACCTTCTCATCTAAGGTGAGTCACGCTAATTTGAAGCCAACTCGATCGGTCCCCTCTCCTTGGGGAGAGGGTTAGGGTGAGGGGTATTCACCCGTTCCGCAATCTTACCATTTTGGCGCTTTTCACCTCAGCGGCAAGCGCCTCGCCGGGCTTTATGCTATCTTACGCGCCAGAAAACCCTTTCAGAGAGCCCGTCACGGTGGAAAAAAAGAAAAGTTTCCCGCAGCAGAAAAGCGGCCTGCATCCGCGCAATCGCCATCGCTCACGCTATGACTTCCCTACCCTGATCGCCACCTGTCCGGGGTTGGAACCCTTTGTGAAGCCCAACGCCTGGGGCGATATCTCGGTGGATTTCGCCGATCCTGCCGCGGTGAAAATGCTCAACCGTGCCTTGCTGATGCACTTTTATGGCATCGAACATTGGGATATCCCAGCCGACTATCTCTGCCCGCCAATCCCGGGGCGTGCCGATTATCTGCATCACCTGGCCGATCTGCTGGCGACCAGCAACGGCGGCGAGATCCCACGTGGCAAAGGCGTGGCGATCCTGGATATCGGCGTGGGGGCCAACTGTATTTATCCAATTATCGGTCAGCGCGAATATGGCTGGCGCTTTACCGGCTCGGAAACCGATCCGGTGTCGCTGGGGGCTGCCAAGATGATCGTGGCCATGAACCCGACGTTAAAAAACACCGTGCGCCTACGCCAGCAGAAACAGCAGGACTGTATCTTCAACGGCATTATCGGCGTTGCCGAGCGCTTCGATGCCACCTTGTGTAACCCGCCGTTCCACGGTTCCGAGCAGGAAGCGCGCGCCAGCACCCGTCTCAAGTTGCATAAGTTGGGCAAAGGGGCGGTGGCAGAAAAGCCGGTGCAGAACTTCGGTGGCAAGAACAACGAACTGTGGTGCGAAGGAGGCGAAGAGGCCTTTGTTCGCAAAATGGTGGAAGAGAGCGTCGGCAAAGCGAAGAACTGCCTGTGGTTCACCTCGCTGATCTCGAAAAACACCACGCTGCCTGCCATTTATTATGCGCTTAAGCAGGCCGGGGCCGCCGAGGTGCGCACCATCGAAATGGCACAGGGGCAGAAGATTAGCCGCTTTGTGGCCTGGACCTTCCTTGATGCCGAGCAGCAAGCCACCTGGGCGGCAGAACGCTGGCAGTAATTGCCCGACCGTTGCCGGCGATCGTGCTGGCAACGATTATTTATTCTTTGGTTCCTTTCATTCTGTCTGGCTTGCGTTATCCTCAATACTGTTAATAAATTCCCACGCTGCTCATTAGTTAAAAAAACAATCATTACATAGCCTAATAACCGTTTTTATCCAGTTAATCTGGAGCATTGTCGTGCGCAATGTTCAGGGCGATAGCGCGCTTACTGGCGAGCAATAGATGCAGAAAAAATAGAGAGTGCTTGCCGTTAACTCCATCTGCCAGAAGGATTTACCCGATGTTTTTAAACCTCCGTCAGTCAAATAGCCCGTGGCATGCTGAATTGGCAGCCATTGAAGACGCGGTAGCGATGATCGTATTTAAACCCGACGGCACCGTATTACGTGCCAACGATCTGTTCTTGCAAACGATGGGGTTTGAGCGCCAGGAAGTCATTGGTCAGCATCATCGTATTTTCTGCGATCAAAGCTATGTCGCCAGCCCAGCCTATCAGCGCCACTGGCAAAGGTTAAATCGCGGCGAAGCCATTACCGATAATATCAGGCGCATTCGCAAGGATGGTGAAGTGGTCTGGCTGCAGGGTACTTATACCCCGGTGTTAAATAAGCACGGTGAGGTGATGGAGATCATCAAGATCGCCAGCGAGGTGACCAGCCGTATCACTCAGGCCCAGGAGCATCAGAGCCTGTTAACGGCGCTGAATCGATCGATGGCGATGATCACCTTCTCACCAACCGGCATCATCCTGGATGCCAACGACAATATGCTCGATCTGATGGGCTATCGGCTGGAAGAGGCACGCGGCCAGGCGCACAGCATACTTTGTACGCCAGAGTTCGCCGATTCTGACGAGTATCATCAGCACTGGCAACGGTTGGCTCAGGGGGAGTTTTTGACCGGGCGTTTCGAACGCCTCAACCGGCGTGGGGAGCGGGTATGGCTGGAGGCCAGCTATAACCCAATCATCGACAATGAAGGGCGGGTATTAAAGGTGGTGAAAATCGCCCAGGACATCACCCGCCAGACTTTCCAACAGCAGCATGAAGAGGAAATGGTGCGAAATGTCCACCATCTCTCCATGGGGACCGATAAAACAGCTGCCCAAGGGGCGATCATTGTGCAGCAGGCGGTGCAGGGGATGCAGCAGGTGGAGATGGCCGCACGGCAGACTTCGGACGTCGTCAGCGACTTGGGGCGCTGTTCGCAACAGATTGGCAATATGGTTGAGGCGATCCGCAAAATTGCCGCCCAGACCAATCTACTGGCGATTAACGCCTCGATCGAAGCGGCGCATGCGGGCGAGCATGGGCGCGGTTTCTCCGTAGTGGCTAATGAGGTGCGTACCTTGGCCGAACAGTCCCGTAAAGCGGCCAGCGAGATTGAGCAAGTCACCAAAACCATTCAGCAAGGGGTGACGGCGGCAATCAACAAGATGGTGACCTGCGTGGAACAGGCGGGCGGCGGCGTGGCGCTAGCCAAGGATGCCGGGGAGGTAATCAATCAGGTCAATGTAGGTATGCAGGACGTGGTCAAGCTGATGCAGGCATTCACTTCGGTAAAGCAGGGTGACGTTTTGCACTGAGGTTCGTACATGCGGTGATGGGCATTGTTATAAGGGAGATTTTTTAGATGATTAGCGAAGGAAATACGCACGTCAATATGTGAAGTAGCGGTGTGCGATCCCGATCCACAGATCATTATCTGAACCCACCTGGCACAGTGATTTAGTTGTGGCTGGTGGGTTCATTTGTTTGAATATGCCATATATTCGCGCTCAGGGAGAGGATCTATGAATCAAGGAGTTCGGTGGCAGTCGCCTTTTAGCGACCCGTTTGGCACCGGGATGGTTTACCGCTTATTTGATGTGGGTGGTGTTCCCTATGCCGTTGGATTTGAAGAAATTCTTACGCTGCATGATCTGAATAGCAACGGTATCGATATTCTTTCTGTTTATCCGAACTTTCGCTTTTCAAGCAACGGGGTATGGGCAGTGGTATTCGACGAAATTGAACCTACCACTATGGATTTTAATGGTTTTCAACATGTGCAGCATACGGGTTTGCTAGGCGGCAAAGTCCTACTCAACGTTGCAAGTATAATTTATGACCATTATACTCTTTGTCACGCAGGAACTTATGTCTTCTCGGCAGCCAACGATCCCCACTATCTGAGGCAAACCGATCTGGCTGACATTTATAATGGGCTTCTTGGCCTTGGTGGTAAACCCAAAAGTCGGTTATTCGGCAGGTTACAGGGATGGGAAGCTTTTAGCGACGTCGCAACAGGAGGAAGAGGCTATGTCGTTACTACTCAAAGTTACTAAACCGCACACTATCTCGGCAGAATCTCTCTCCTATGAGATGGGCATGCGTCTCCAAGCGGCAGCGGCTCAGGGTTTGAAAGATAAGCTGGAGACTGGTGAGGTGAAGTTCATTAATGGCCGCTATGTGTTTGGCGCCAGCATGAAGGTGACTCGCCCGTCGATCTTTGCAGCCAGACCAAAGAAAACTAAATACCCAATAGCATAATGAAAAGCCCCGAAAGGGGCTTTGTATGTTGCTTCAGGAAACGTGCTGCAAGAACTCGCGCAGGCGTGGGCTTGGCGGGTTGTTGATCAGGTCATGAGGGTTGCCATCTTCGGCAATCCGGCCTTTGTCGATGAAGATCAGGCGTGAGGCCACCTTTTCGGCAAAGCCGACTTCGTGAGTCACGATCACCATCGTCATGCCTTCTTCGGCCAGATCCTGCATAACCTTCAGCACCTCGTGGCGCAATTCCGGATCGAGCGCCGAGGTTGGCTCATCGAACAGCATCATTTTAGGCTTCACCGCCAACGCCCGGGCAATAGCTACACGTTGTTGCTGCCCGCCGGAAAGCTCGGAAGGGTAGTGGTGAGAACGCTCGGCCAACCCAACCTTGGCTAACAGCGTGTGTGCCAGCTTTTCGGCATCGGCCTTTTTCAAACCGCGTACGCGGATTGGGCCAAAGGCCACGTTTTCCAGCGCCGTCAGGTGCGGGAACAGGTAGAACTGTTGGAACACCATACCGGCTTCCTGACGGATCAGGCGGTCGTCCACCTTCGGATCGTTCACCCTCAGGCCGTCGACCACCAGTTCACCGCTGGTGATCTCTTCCAGTTTGTTGATGCAGCGCAGCAGGGTTGATTTACCGGAACCAGAAGGCCCGATGATCACCACCACTTCACCCTGTTTGATATGCAGATCGATATTGTGCAGCACCTGGGTCGGGCCAAAGTGCTTGGAGACGTTTCTAAATTCAATCACAGGATTTTCATCCTTCTTTCCAGACGACGCAGCACGAAGCTAAGCATCAGGGTAATAATCAGGTACACCACCGCAACGGCGCTCCAGATTTCCAGCGCACGGAAGTTACCGGCAATAATTTCCTGCCCCTGACGGGTCAGTTCCGCTACACCGATCACGATGAACAGCGAAGTATCCTTGATGCTGATGATCCACTGGTTACCCAGCGGTGGCAGCATGCGGCGCAATGCCAGTGGCATGATCACATAGCGGATGGTCTCGCGGCGTGACAGCCCCAGCGCCAGCCCGGCCTCACGGAAACCGCTGTGGATCGACAACACCGCGCCACGGGTAATTTCCGCAATGTAGGCGCCCGAGTTGATCATGATGGTGACCACGGCGGCGGTGAAAGGATCGATGCGGAAATCGCTAAAGGCCATGGGCAGGGCGAAGTAGATAAACATCACCTGTACCACAATCGGCGTGCCGCGGATCACTTCAATGAATACCAGTGCCACATGGTTGGCGATCCAGCCGCCATAGGTGCGGGCGAAACCGGCAACCAGGCCGATGATCAGGCCGCCAATCAGACCGAGGACCGAAATCCACAGGGTCATCTTGGCGCCTTCTAACAAAATTGGGATGGCGGGCCAAATGGCGCTCCAGTCGAATTGCATAATGTTATCTCCCGGCGATCCCAAGCAAAGGGATCAATAAACAACAAAGCACAGGGGGCGGGTACACCTCCCCTGTGCTCAATTAATAACTTACTGGCTTATTAACTTCATCAGTTACTTAGGTTCGGTACCAAACCATTTTTTGTAGATTTCGTTGTAAGTCCCGTTGTCGCGCAGCGTTTTCAGCGCGCCGTTGACCTTTTCACGCAGCTCGTCGCTGCCTTTCGGGAAGGCGATGCCATACTGCTGGGCTTCCAGGGAGTCGCCAACGGTTTTGAACTTGCCAGCGCCCGCGGTCTTGATGAAGTACAGGATGTTTGGCGTATCGTGCAGCACGGCGTCAGCGCGCTTGGTGCCCAGTTCCATATAGGCGTTGTCGATGTTCGGGAACTGGCGCAGATCTTTGGTTTTGATGTGCTGCTTGGCGTAATCCACCGAGCCGGTGCCGCTCTTCACTGCCACCACTTTGCCGTCCAGATCCTGGATGCCTTTCACGCTGTCGTTGTTAGCGTTGACCATCACCAGCAGGCCGCTTTTGTAGTAGCCGTCGGAGAAGTCGATCGCCTTTTTGCGTTCGTCGGTAATGGTGATACCGGCCAGCGCCAGATCGACGTTCTTGGTTTGCAGCGCAGGAATGATGCCGCTAAAGTCCATTGGCTTCAGGGTGTAATCCAGCTTCAGCTCTTTGGCAATCGCCGCCCACAGGTCGATATCGAAACCGACGTATTGGTCACCTTGTTTGAATTCAAACGGCACGAAAGCGGTGTCCGTGGCGACAACCAGCTTGTCTGCTGCGTGAGAGCTAACGGCGAAGGCCAGGGAAAGTGCGGCCAGGGAAACTTTAAAAATAGACTTCATGAGAGGAATTCCTGTACAGGTTGCGGATTACCCATTTTTTATGTTGCATTTTGTGCTATGGAAGAATCGTGCCAAGTTTGCAATCATTATAAAAACAAGGGGTTGTGTTGTGATGTTGGGTTTGGATAGCCAATTATAATTTTTATGCACCACTGGTGGGCACCAAAATGGTGCAGTGAGACCCTGGTGGTGCAACTGAGCTATCATCAACTAAACAATAGCCGGGAAACAACCGATAATTAACAATTATCGATCAATAATGATAACTAACTCTAACTTTATAGCCATAGTCCGATTTCATTTGGTGCAAACAGGCGTGTTTTGAAGGGAAGTAGGGTTAACGCAGCTGGCTGTCTTTGCTGCCCCGGCGATTGAACAGGCTGCTGGCAGCCTGTTTTTTATCCACTTCAGCCTGGCAGTTAACACAGTAACGCACCCCTTGCAGCGCCAGACGCCGGGCTTCGGGGATCTCTGTGCCACATTCCTGGCAATAGTGTTCGCTTTCGCCGTGGCCAAGCGCCTGACGAGCACGTTGGACGGCATCATCTACCGTTGAGTCGATTTGATCCTGCACCGCGCCGTCAGCTGTCCATCCGCCTGCCATGCCCACCTCACTATTGAACCTGTGAATGCTTGCAATCCTGATTGGATCATAACCAGTGTAATCCAGCCTGTTTTTTATACAACTCGGCTTGCAGATAAAAAAACAGGCTGGGGCAAGGCCCACAACCTGTTGTTTCGCGCCAGGATGGCTGGTTTTATTCGATGTTGGATTCGATAAACCACAGGAACTTGTCCAGATCGCGCGATGCGGCGGTGAACATGTCTGCGGTGTCTTCATCCGGAACTTCCGTGATGGCTTGGCGGATGTCGTTGGCGACGGCTGCATAACGATCGGCCAGCGCTTTCAGGTGATCTTGCACGCTGTGAATATTGGTCGGATAGCTTTTCAGCGGGGTTTTGTCATTCACCACCTGTACCGTACCCAGCGCAACGCCACCGAGCTGTACGACACGTTCTGCAAAAGTATCCTGATGGTCGGTGATGGCGGTGCGGAAGCCGTCGAGCATTTCATGCACGGCAATAAAATTGGCACCACGCATGTTCCAATGCGCCTGCTTGGTGATCAACGACAGATCGATAAACTGCACAACCTGATGGTTCAGCGCCTTGATTGCGGCCTGCTTGGTTTGCTCATCCACGTCATTACGTGTGTACAACAGGTCAGAAGATTTCGTTTTCACCAGTTTAGCGGTACTCATATAGATATCCTCTTGATGGGTGTGATCCTATTTTGTTACGGGACAAATTATAGCAGCTTAAATTTATTTTGCAGGCCGAAAAGGGCGATTAAATAAATAGGTAATAACCGCTGGCTATTTTGCCTGGAAAGGCGTATGGCATATTTGATGATTCGTGAGGTGTTGATAATAAACGTTTTTTAAGCTTTTAGAGGATAAGGGTTGAGATCCCCCACTAATAATAGACACCGATTGAAGGGATATTTCAATGCGCAATTATTGCAGGGTGTTTCTGAGCGTAGAAATAGGGCTTGTTTTTTCTATTAATTCATATTGATAGCCAATTATCCCCAGGGTGTGCGCCGTAGCTATTTTTTGCGCCATCACAGGTTGCCATGGATCGAGTCTCTGTTGAGCAAGGGCGCGGGTATTTTGACCGTATCGGTCTGCGTCTTGCCCTGGATAATATGCAGCGCAGCATGACGACCTATTTCGTAATGTGGCAGTTGTACCGTCGAGAGCGGCGGTAAGAATAGCTCGCCAATGCCAACCATATTGTCGTAACCCACGACAGCCACATCTTGCGGGATGCGCAGACCCTGCGCCAGTAGCGTCTGATAGACCATAAAGGCGATACGATCGTTGCCGCAAATGATCGAGTCGAACATCGGATTACCCTGCTTGATATGTGCTAGCACAATGGCTGGGATATCACGGTAGTGCTCATCGCCATGCTCCATATAGACATGCATGAGAGTGTCAGGGTTTATACCCGCTTGCCGGCAGGCACGCTCCAGTCCCTGACGGCGGCGCAAGGTAGCGAGATGGTGTTTTGGCAGATGCAGGCAGAGTGGTTGACGATTACCTGCAGCGAGCAGAGCCTGCACCGCCTCGAACTGGCCTTGTTCGTCGTCCGGAATATAGCTGGCTACAGGGTCGTGCAAACTTTCACAGTTGGCCAGCACGCACGGGAGGGTGAGCAGTTTGGTTGGCAGCGGCACCTGACGTAGCCCCATGGTGGTGTAGATGATGCCGTCTGGCCGGTGTGAAAGCAGAAGGTCGACAATGGTATCTGGATTATCGTCAGAAAACATATTTACCACGAAACTGTTCCAGCCATACGCCCGGGCGGTCTCTTCGATCGACAAAGTGATTTCCACCGAGAATGGTGTGGTAACCGTATCGAGAGCCAGCACTCCGATAGTATTCGGCGTGGCATGAGCACCGCGTATTTTTTTCGCTGACAAATCGGGAACGTAATTGGTCTCCTTGATGGCGACTTGCACGCGCGCCAGGGTCTCAGGTTTTAGCCTTTCCGGGCTATTGAGCGCGCGGGAAACCGTCATGAGCGACACATTGGCCAGTTTCGCCACATCCTTTAGAGAAGCCATATTTATTACTCCCGTCATTACCTTCAGGTAACAGGCTATACGACGAAGTTACTGATGTAAAAGGTTCAGCGGCTATTGTGTCGTAGAAAGCGAAAGAACCGTAGCGAGAAATTTTTGATCGCGCTCTCACTTTTTCAATGTTAACGTTAACTTTTGTGATTAACATCATGAATCTCAGCAAAACGACAAGCGGTTTTTTATTTGTTAACGTTACCATGCGAGCATTATTCCAATACGAGAATGCCATAATGAAAGCGCATCACTCTCATAGCTACCCACTACTTAGTGCATTACTGTTCTTCTTTTTCGTGTCCTGGTCCTCTACTGGCTCTTTACTCTCGATCTGGTTGCACCAGGAAGTGGGGCTGAAAGCGGGAGATACCGGTATTATCTACGCGGTGTTGTCCGTCTCCGCGCTACTGGCGCAAGTCTTCTACGGCTTTATCCAGGATAAACTCGGCCTGCGTAAAAACCTGCTCTGGACCCTTACCGGGCTGTTGATCCTTTCCGGGCCTGCCTATTTGCTGTTTAGTTATCTGTTACAAATCAATATATTGCTCGGAAGTCTCTTCGGTGGGATCTATATCGGCATAACCTTTAACGGCGGTATCGGCGTGCTGGAATCGTACACCGAACGCGTGGCGCGCCAGAGCCAGTTTGAATTCGGCAAGGCGCGGATGTGGGGATCGCTGGGCTGGGCGGTGGCGACCTTCTTCGCAGGGCTCCTGTTTAACATCAACCCGAAACTCAACTTCGCGGTCTCCAGCTGTGCCGGTCTGGTGTTCTTTATCCTGCTGGCGCGGCTGCGGGTGTCTTCTGCACCGCATGCGATGCAGGAGGCGGTGTCCGGTGGCAAAGTGAAGCTGGATGACGTGCTGCGTCTGCTGACGCTACCGCGCTTCTGGGCGCTGGTGTTTTTCGTCATCGGTACCTGTATTTACGGCGTTTACGATCAGCAGTTCCCGGTTTACTTCTCTTCACAATTCGCCACGTTGCAGGAAGGCAACGCTATGTACGGTTATCTCAACTCGTTCCAGGTATTCCTCGAAGCCGCCGGGATGTTTTGCGCCCCGTGGTTGGTTAACCGCATCGGCGCAAAAAATGGCCTGATTTTCGCCGGGATGGTGATGGCGTTGCGTATGGTGGCTTCCGGGCTGGTGGAAGGGCCGCTGCTGATTTCCATCACTAAACTGCTGCACGCGGTAGAGCTGCCGATCCTGCTGGTCGCTATCTTTAAATACAACAGCTTGAATTTCGACAAACGCCTGTCTGCCACCCTCTATCTGGTGGGGTTCGCCTGCACCAGCTCGGTTATCGCTTCGGTGCTGTCGCCGCTGGCGGGTTATAGCTACGAAAAATACGGCTTTGCCCAGTCCTATCTGATTATGGGACTACTGGTGTTCTGCACCACCTTTATCTCCATCTTCCTGTTGCGCTCCAGTAAGTTATCTTCAGATCCTCTGATGTCGCAACCCTCCGCTATATGATTGAAAAGAGTAAAGACTATGACGTATTCAATATCCAAGGCTGAACAGGAACTGCAGGCTAAAAGTGAAACGCTGAACTTGCGTTGGTATCCGCGCTACCACCTTGCCGCGCGCGCGGGCTGGATCAACGATCCTAACGGTCTGGTCTGGTTTGACGGTTGGTATCACGCTTTTTACCAGCATCATCCGTATTCCACGCAGTGGGGGCCGATGCACTGGGGCCACGCGCGCAGTAAAGATCTGGTTCATTGGGAGCACCTGCCGGTCGCGTTGGCCCCGGAAGGCCCGGAAGATAAAGACGGCTGCTTCTCTGGCTCGGCGGTTGTTGATGGCGATACCCTGGCGTTGATTTATACCGGGCATAAATTCCATGGCGATGCCAGCGATGAGGCTAACCTTTATCAGGTGCAGTGTCTTGCGACTAGCCGCGACGGGGTCAGCTTCGAGCGTCAGGGGATCGTGGTGGATACTCCGCCGGGTCTGCACCATTTCCGCGATCCGAAGGTGTGGCGTGAAGGGGATAGCTGGTACATGATAGTCGGCGCTCGCGATGGCGAGACCGGCCAGGTGCGCCTGTATCGTTCCGCCGACCTGCATCAGTGGCACGATGCCGGAGTCCTTGATGAGGCGGAAACAGAGATGGGTTATATGTGGGAGTGCCCGGACTTCTTCACCCTCGAGGGTAAACGCATCCTGATGTTTTCTCCTCAGGGGATGGCGGCTGAGGGTTTCAACAACCGTAATCTGTTCCAGAGCGGCTATCTGATCGGTGAATGGCAGCCGGGGCAGCCGTTTGTTCGCAAAAGCGAGTTTATTGAACTCGACCACGGCCACGATTTTTATGCACCGCAAAGCTTCCTGACTCCCGATGGCCGCCGCATCGTTATCGGCTGGTTGGATATGTGGGAATCGCCGTTGCCCGAACAGCAAGATGGCTGGGCGGGAATGCTTTCTGTTCCGCGAGAACTGAGCCTCGGCGCAGATAACCGTCTGCAAATGCGTCCGGCCAAAGAGGTAGAGGGTCTGCGCGGCGCATGGTTCCCATGGCCAGTGAGTACGTTGAAAAATCAGCAGACCACGATGGTGGAAAACTGTGAAGCGATGGAGGTGATCCTAAACTGGGATTGTGCTAACAGCAGCGCAGAACAGTATGGCATCAGCTTCGGCGACGGTCTGCGCGTTTATGTTGATGCGCAGATGCAGCGTCTGGTGCTGGAGCGCCGTTATCCGCAGTATGGCCTGTGCGGGGTACGAAGCATACCGTTGACAGCAGGAGCATCGCTGAAACTGCGGTTGTTCTTTGATAGCTCCTCCGTGGAAGTTTTTGCTAATGATGGCGAAGCGTGCCTCAGCAGCCGTATTTACCCGGACGCTGCGCGCCGTGAGCTTATGCTGTTTGCCTGGAGCGGTTCGGCTTCCCTATCCGAGGCGGGGGCCTGGCAGCTAGAATAATCTATTTATATGTCAGGGATGTGGTAAATAAAGTATTGCGCACGCTGATACCGCATCCCGAACGATTTAAAGCATAGGTTTTAAACGTGTTAATAACCCGTTTGTCATGACGGGTGGGTAATTATTGTCTTTATCATCGAGTTTCACCCATAAATATAAATTAAATAATAATGGATTAACGATGAAAAATAATGATGGTTTACAGGTAAAAAAAGTCCGGGTCGGATGTTTTCTCACGTTTTTAGCAAGCGCTTGCGCGAACGCCCAAGCACCGCTATCTATCGAGGAGCGTTTGGCGCAACTGGAACAGCGGCTGAAAGAGACCGAGCAGCGGGCCGTCCGTGCGGAGACGGAGATTCGTGCGCTGAAACGGCAGGATACACCGGTAACGGTGGCCAACGCGACGCCGACCGAGCCGGCATTACGGCTTAATGACTATGGCGAAATAAAATTCTATGGTGACGTTGAGTTTAATATGGATGGCGCTAGCCGTACCGGCAGTCTGACCTCGTTGAAAACCAGCGCAAATAAAAACTGGGCGCCGGGCGATAAAGAACGCTGGGATATTAACGGGCGTATACTGCTTGGCTTTGATGGATTACGTAAAGGGCCGAATGGGAAATATGCCGGTTTCAGCGTACAGCCGCTGGCGGATATGAATGGCAAAATGAATCTTGATGATGCGGCATTTTTCTTCGGCCAGCAGGATGACTGGAAGATTAAAATGGGTCGTTTTGAGGCCTTTGATATGTTTCCGCTTAATCAGGATACCTTTATTGAATATTCTGGTAATACAGCCAATGACCTGTATTCCGACGGCTACGGTTACATTTACATGATGAAAGAGGGGCGCGGGCGCAGCAGCAGCGGCGGCAACTTCCTGCTAAGTAAAACACTTGATAACTGGTATTTTGAAGTGAATACGCTGGTGGAGGACGGCAGTTCGCTGTTTGTCGACCAGAACTATCACGGCAACGCGCTGGATAGCCGTAAAAACGTGGTTTACGTGCGCCCTGTTGCCGCGTGGCAATCCGGCGAGTGGTCGGTGGCTGCAGCGCTGGAGAGCAACCTGGTTAATAATGCCTACGGCTATCAGAATCAGCAGGGCCTTTGGGTCGATCAGTCCAGGCGTACCGGCTACGGTATGACCATGAGCTGGAACACGCTGAAAACCGATGCGCAGAACGGGGCGGTGGTGAACCTGAGCACCGCATATCTTGATGCGACGGATGAAAAGAACTTCAGTGCCGGTATCAATGCGCTATGGCATCGCGTTGAGCTGGGTTACATCTACGCGCACAACAAAATCGACCGTTTCAATATGGACAGTGTGAATGCTGAATGCGACGGCGATTGCGCGATCCTGGCACCAGGAAACTACGATATCCACACCATTCATACTTCATGGCAACTGCCGAATATTATGGATATGCCAAACTTTAATACCTACCTAGGGGCTTATGCTTCCTGGCTGGATGCTTCGACGATAAATCCAGGTGACACCGATATGCGCTATGGCATGAGGGTACGCTTCAAATATTTATTCTAAAATTGGGTGGTTAAGGAAACACTATGAAACTGTGGACAGTTGGCGATGCGGTAATCGATTTATTACCTCAGCCAGATCGGCTATATAAAGCTTGTGCTGGTGGTGCGCCGTTAAATGTTGCTGTGGGTGCAGCTCGTTTGGGATGTGATTGTGGTTTTATTGGCAGAGTCGGTGATGACCCATTTGGTCACTTTCTCCAGCAAACCCTCTATTCTGAGGGAGTCGCAACGCAGTATATACAATTTGATGAGCAATATCATACCAGTACCGTGCTGGTAGCGCTGGGGGATGATGGCGATCGCAGTTTTACATTTCTGGTAAATCCTTCTGCCGACCAGTTTATCTCCTCTAAAAATCTACCCGATTTTGGTGATGATATATTGCACTTTTGTTCGTTGGCTCTGGTTGCCAAGCAGAGCCGTGAGACCTTGGTCAAGGCGATAAGTTTACTAAAGCAACGCGGCGGCATCTTGAGCTTTGATGTTAACCTGCGGGAGAAAATGTGGGGGAATCCACAGGAGATGCTGGCAACGGTAACTGAATTTGCTCATCAGTCCGATATTTTAAAACTCTCAGAAGAAGAATTATACTGGATAACCGATACTACTCATTATGAAAAAGCGTTGGAAAGAGTTAAGCGATTTCCTTCTAGCCTTAAAATTGTCACCCGTGGTATCCAAGGGGCTATCGCCTTATGGCAAGACCTGGTCATACACGTAGACTCGTACAAGGTGAACAGTTTAGATACGACGGGGGCAGGAGATGCCTTTATCGCTGGGCTGTTGGCAAATATCTCTCTTGGAAATGGTTTGCTTGATTTTGAACAATTGAAATTAGCCCTGACGCAAGCCAGCGCCTGTGGCGCGCTGGCGACGACACAAAAAGGAGCTTTATCAGCATTACCCGATGCGGAGGGTGTCAGAAGTTTTATTGGATCTGAGCATAGACTGACATTTAAGGTTAATTCTATAACCCCTCATGAGTGAAATGCAGCAGACCTATTGTAATATAAGATGTCTATAAGTCAGTTAAAGTGGATATCGACGGAAAGCATGAAAATTAACGTGGTGGGCACCAGCGGCAGCGGTAAAAGCACCGTTGCCCGCCAATTGGCGCAAAAGCTGGCCGTACCCTATATCGAGATGGATAAGCTTTACTGGCGGCCAAACTGGCAAAATGCCTCAGTTGACGAGTTCTTGCACCTGGTCGAACAGGCGCTGGTATCAGCCCCTGAGGGGTGGGTATTGGATGGCAATTATAACCGGACTCAGGCAGTGAAGTGGCGGGACGTTGATTGGGTTGTCTGGGATGACTACGGATTTTGTCGCACGCTGTGGCAGGCGGTTCGCCGCGCAGCGGTGCGGGCTTGGCACCAGACTGAGCTATGGCCCGATACTGGCAACTGTGAGAGCTATCGCCGCTCTTTCTTCAGCCGGGAGTCGATCATCCTGTGGACTATCAAAACCTACCGCAAGAATCGTAGAAAGTATCTGGCAGACCGGCAGGACCCAGCCAATCGCCATATTCGTTTTTTCCAACTGCGCTCTCCGGCAGAAACGGCCGATTTCTTGGCCAGGTTGCCAGAGGTGGCAGGAAAAGAAGCTATTGAGCCGATCGGCTGACCGGCTCCAGGATGATTACAACAACAGTTCGTAGTGGACTTTCACCACCACTTTCTTGATGTTTTTCGGCTCAGTTATCTGGCAGCCGGGTTTGTGTGGCTCCAGTGGGAAGAAGATCACATACATGCCCGGCAGTAGGTTCAGGGTTTGCGGGCTGCGTTTGATATCCAGCCATTGCAGATCTTTGCTTTCATCGTAAAGATCGTTGCTTTCCCAACTGTCTGGCAGGCCAAAATCGATCCGCTCTTCACCCCCGATCAGGATCTGGATATCCAGATACTCCTGATGAAGCTCGGCGCGTTTGCTTTCTGCTGGCTCCGTCATCAGCTCCATCACGTTCATAAACACCCGTTCGCCATCGATCTCGTGCCGGCCCAACGGCAGGTTAGGCAAATCATACTGACGTACGGTATTGAGGATATTGGCTAAAGCGGGTGAGAGACCACGCCCGAAGCGCGGGTTGTACAAACTGCCATAGATCATCCTGATTCTCCCTAATAAATAAAAGACCTGCTGAGAGTATGTCTACTATTGTTCAGGAAAAAAGTTAACTGGCTTGCAATCATGCAACCTTTTGAGCGTGGCGCCGGGGACTTTCCGCCAGGCGCCAGCGGGTTCAGGAGAGGCTTTCAACCTGTGGCTTGGGTTTGATGGTTAACGTGGCCCCCATCGAGGCGGTAATGATGGCGGCCAATGCCAACCATTGCGTTTGGTTAAGATGTTCGTTGAGGAAGATCATGCCGGAGAGGGCGGCCATTGCCGGTTCCAGGCTCATCAGGGTGCCAAAGGTACGGGCGGGGATCTTGGGTAACGCGATTATTTCCAACGAGTAAGGCAACGCGGTAGACAGCACCGCGACGGCCAACGCCACCGGTAGAATATCCACGTTCAATAGTGCACTGCCGGTTTGCCAGGCACCGATCGGGCAGAATACGATGGCGGCGATCAGCGACCCTACGGCTACGGTGCCCGGTCCGTGATCTCCCCCGGCCTTCTGGCCGAAAATAATGTATATCGCCCAGCAGGCACCGGCACCCAGCGCACAGGCTGCCCCCACGGGATCGATACTGCCCATATCGTGGCCAAGCGGCAGCAGAAACCACAAACCGGCAATCGCCAGCGCTACCCAGATAAAATCGATCGGGCGGCGGGAAGAGAACATTGCCACCGCCAGCGGGCCGGTAAACTCCAGCGCCACCGCAATGCCCAGTGGCACCGTGCGTAATGAAAGATAAAACAGGTAGTTCATCGCCCCCAGTGACAGACCATAGATCAGCAATGGCAACCGGCTACCGGCGGCGAAACGCATGCGCCACGGACGGAAAATGATAAACAGGATCAGCGTACCGATGCTCAGGCGTAGGGTGGTGATGCCTTCGGCACCCACCAGCGGGAACAGGCTTTTGGCTAATGAAGCCCCGCTCTGGATCGAGATCATGGCAATGATCAGTAAGCACACGGGCACCAGCGTGGAAGACGCTTTAGTGGTTACAGACGAAGACATCCTTTCTGGCCTTATGGAACTCCCCAGCGTCTGGGAAGGTATTGAGTACAGGTGTTGCACAGTGTAAAGGAATTGACAGCAAGGTGTAGGCGAAAAACGGGAAGCCGAGTTGAATCTGTCAAAAATATGCGCCAACTTGGTTCAAGCAACCAATAAGTGCGCTTTTTTTAAGAGTATTCTGGATCTCGGATAGGTGATTAGCGTCACAAAAAGGGGTATAATTCGTGAAAAGTATAGGAAAATTAGCATGCTATAGTGTTCTTGTAATCTTCTGTTACACGATACAAAGATTTAGACACTCATTTAAAGGCAGAGTTTCACGCTAATTTTTGCTATATTTTCAATGTATGAGAAATTGAAGCACTTTAATAATAAAACGCGTTTGAGGTGGTTATGAAAAAAATTGCATGTCTTTCCGCAGTAGCAGCTTGTGTATTGGCCGTAACAGCAGGTACCGCATTTGCTGGTGAGAGCACCGTATCCGCTGGCTATGCCCAGGGCGATCTCCAAGGCGTTGCCAACAAAGCCGACGGTTTCAACCTGAAGTACCGTTACGAGTTCGACAACAATCCACTGGGTGTGATCGGTTCTTTCACCCATCTGGAAAAGAACAACTCTGAAGACGGCTTCTACAACAAAGCACAATACAACTCCATCACTGCTGGTCCTGCTTATCGTTTCAACGATTGGGCGAGCATCTACGGTGTGATCGGTGTGGGCTATGGTAAATTCACTTCCAACGCTCAAGACGGTACTGACCACAACAACACCAGCGACTACGGCTTCACCTACGGTGCTGGTCTGCAGTTCAACCCAATGCAACAGGTTGCTCTGGACGTGGGTTACGAGCAGAGCCGTATCCGCAGCGTTGACGTTGGCACCTGGAACGTGGGCGTAGGTTACCGCTTCTAAGATTTCCCCATGCCTTCGGGCATGAGCGTGTGGCCTTGTTGGTCATGCTCAATGAAAATCCGCCTTTTAGGGGCGGATTTTTTTTGCCGGTAACTCACCGCCGACTGCGTCATTAATCCATCGCTTTATTTGGCTTGCCCAATACCGTGGTCGGCTGCAATGAAAAACGTGCCGTACGGGGATCGCGCTCATATCCCTGCGGCTCGGTGAGCAACCCATAGAGCTCTGGCCGACGACCGTGGATCCAACGCCGCCCACTGCTCATGGGGATTAAGTTCAGATCCAGATCGGCGGTGACCATGGCGTCCTGCGCCGCCCAGGTCTCTGACAGGATACGGCCATAAGGGTCCAGCAGCATCGCATTGCCGGTGCGCACCTCATCATCGTCTCGCCCCACGCCGTTGCTGAACAAAATAAACAGGCCATTATCATGGGCGCGAGAAGGCAGCCAGCGCAGTAGCCAACCGCGGCCAGTTTCGCCACGAAAAGCCTCTTCGATCGCCGTCGGATTTTCTTTACGTTGCTGCCATAGCGCCAGTGGTATCGGCTTCATGCCGTGCGGGCTGCGTGAATTTGTCCCCCCGGTCTGGTGAGGGGCGAACAGAATATCGGCACCCAGCAGCGTGGTGGCACGGGCGTTCTCCACCAGGTTGTTGTCCCAGCAGATCAGGATCCCCATGCGTACGCCCCAAGGGGTGTCAAACACGGTATAACTATCGCCTTTAGCGATGAGTGGATGTTCAAAAGGATGGAGCTTGCGGTGCACATGGGTTTGGCCATCCGGCAGGCAAACCGCATAAGCGTTGTACAGGTGGCCGTCTTCACCCTGTTCAATCAACCCAACGCCGATGGCCATCTGGTACCGTTCTGCCAGTGGGCGGATGCGCGCCAGCGAAGGGCTGGTGGCGATAGGCTCAGCTAAAGCGGTGATTTCGCTGTCGGCCAGATGGCGTACGTGCCAGTAACCGGTAATGCACATTTCCGGGAAGGCGAGGACCTGCACATTATCGGCAGCGGCCTGGGCGATAAAGTCTTCCATAACGCCGAGATTGTAGTTCTTGTCGTTGGCGCGGTGTTGAAATTGTACCGACGCAGCACGAAGGGTCGTGGTCATAGCAAGCTCCTGTGGGTTTTTTGTCCGCTAATTACAGCAGCCGCATCGATTACTGTATAATCAATTAAAATCCTCTTTTGATAACCTAATGGAATGGATAATCGTCAACTACGTGCCTTTGTCGCGTTGGCCGAACTGGGGCGCTATCACCTGGCCGCCGAGCGGCTGTGCATCACCCAGCCCGCGTTGAGCAAGCAAATTCAAGCCATCGAACTACAACTGGGCACTCGCCTGTTTGAACGGGGCCGCCAAGGTGCACAACTGACAGCCAACGGTGCTGCACTGTTCCCCAGAGCGCGGGAATTATTGACCCAACACGAGCAGTTTCATCTTTATGCGTTGCAGGTGGTGAAGGGGGAAACCGGGCGCCTGGCCTTAGGCTTTGGGCTTTCCAGCTTTCATCTGGCCCCGCAACGGGTGGCAGCATTTCGCCAGCGCTTTCCGGCGGTGGTGGTGGGCCTGGAGGATCTTCCTTCGGAACGGCAATGCCAGTTGTTGCTAAGCGGCGATCTACAGGCTGGCTTTGTGCGTTTGCCCGTTGTTGCTCCTCTGCAGGCACTGCCTTTGCTGCACGATCGGCTGGTGCTGGCCGCGCCGCGAACGATGGCGTTGCAGGAGGAGAACCTGTTGGCGGATTTCCACCGTTTTCCTCTGTTGCAGTTGGAACCTTCGCGTGGCCGAGGGTTGAGTGAGCAGGCGCTGCGTTTTATCGCCGCTCAGGGGTTGCGGGCCAACGTGGTGCAGCAGGCAGAGGACATCCAAACCTTATTGGCGCTGGTGGCGGCGGGGATAGGCGTGGCGCTGTTGCCGCAAAGCATTGCGTTTATTGCCCCAACTGGGGTCGATATCCTGCCGTTAAGCGGAGAGCAGACGCAGTGGCAGGTTGGGCTGGCGTGGAACCCGCAGCGGCCTGATGCGCTACGGGATAATTTTATCCAGGGTATCTTGGACTCAGAGCGGTCGGTATAACACCACCGTTGGCAACTGGTGGTATTCGCTGCGGTGGCTTGCCACAAAGCCGACCTTTTTTGCCAGGCCAAGCGAAGGGCGGTTATCCGGCGAGATGATACAAACGACTTTGTCCTGTGAGAAATTCTCTTTGGCCCAGACCAGCGCGGCGTTCAAGGCTTCGGTGGCATAGCCTTTACCGTGCGCAGCCGTGATCAGCGTCCAGCCCATTTCGGGAACATCGAGTGCGGGTTGAATATCCCGGTGAAAATCGGCGAAGCCAATGCCGCCAATATACCTGCCGCTGTTTTTCTCCCGCACCGCCCAGTAGCCGTAACCCAGTAATTTCCAGTGCCCGATGTAGCGTAACAGACGGCCCCAGCTGTCCTCCTTGTCGCGTGGCGTGCTGCCGATATAGCGCACCACCGCAGGATCGGCCCACATGGCGGCCAAATCGTCAAAATCTTCCAGCCGGTGGGCATCCAGGATCAGACGTTCGGTGATCAAGGTGGGGGCAACGGTGTGAGTGGTCATGGCTTCCTTCCTGAACAAGGGAAAAGGCGCTGCCGGAGCAACGCCTCAAGATATTCACCACTGTAGCCGAACTGCTTTGGCTCTAGCAATACCGGGAAGTTACACTACCAGCCACAGCAGCCAGGTAAAGGCGAAACCACTTAAACCGAGCAGGGTGGTTAATACCGTCCAGGTTTTCAGGCCATCAGCCACTGACAGGCCAAGGTATTTGGTGACAATCCAGAAGCCGGAGTCGTTAACGTGGGATAACCCCAGACCGCCAAAGCAGGTGGCGAGCGTGACCAACACTAGCTGCATCGGGTTAAGCCCGATAACCGCTTCGGACAGCAACCCGCCGGTCGTCAGAATGGCGACGGTAGCCGACCCCTGTGAGGCACGCAGTGCCAGCGAGATGATAAATGCAGCCGGGATCAACGGCAGGCCAATGGTGGTCAGCACATCTGCCAGAGCTTTACCTACGCCAGACTCGACCAGCACCTTGCCAAACACCCCGCCCGCACCGGTAACCAAGATCACCACTGCTGCTGTAGGTAATGCACCAGCCATGATGTCGCTGGTGTGTTGCAGGGTCCAGCCGCGGCGGATGGCTAGAAAATAAAACGCTAACCCGAGGGCAATCATCAGCGCTACCGCTGGAGAACCGATTAACGAGAGCGGATCGCGCAATGCCGCGCCAGGTTCCAGCAAGGTGGCAGAAACGGTACCCAGCATGATAATGGCGATAGGAATAGCGATCAGTGCAGCCACCAACCCGGCACTTGGTGGGTTGATCCGATCGCTGAGCGGCGCTTTGTCTTCCGGCGCCGGTTCTGGCGCTGCGAGCTGTAGCTGCTCCAGAACCTCAATGGAAAGCTGATAGTTCTGGCGGTTAAGGTATTTACTCGCAAAGTAGCCAATAACACCGACCGGGATACAGATGAGCAGGCCGATAATGGTCAGCCAACCGATATCGGCGTTCAGCAACCCTGCGGCCGCTACCGGGCCTGGGTGTGGTGGCAACGCGACGTGCACGGCCAGCATCACCCCGGCCACCGGCAAGCCAAACTTGATCGGTGAAACTTTAGCCACCTTGGCAAAACCGTAGATAATTGGTGCCAGGATAATAAAGCCAACGTCAAAGAATACCGGGATACCCAGGATAAACGCGGCAATCGTTAGGGCGGCGATGGTGTGTTTTGGCCCCATGATTTTGCTGAAGCGTTGTGCCAGAGATTCGGCACCGCCCGAGTGTTCGATCATACTGCCCAGCATGGCACCCAGACCGATGATGATTGTCACCGAACCGAGCACGCCGCCCATCCCGGCAGTCATCACTTTCATTACTTCACCGGTGGGAATTCCGCTGGCAAGCGCGACCAGCAGGCTGACTACCAACAGGGCGACAAACGGCTGAATTTTCGCCTTGATCACCATCAGCAGGAGCACCACCACACCTAATACGGCAATAAGCAGGAGCATTGAAGTCGACATAGCATAGCCTTTAATTCAGGTAAGAGTCCGGCACCGCGATCGCTCTGGGGCGATACGGGTGCGTTTATTTTTTATGTTATTGAAACTGGTGTTGGCGCTACGAGTGCTTGATTACAGGTAAGGTTGCACCCAACCCAGACCCGCCGTCGTTTCTCCACGAGGTTTATATTCACAACCGATCCAGCCTTGGTAGCCCACCTTATCCAACTGGGCGAATAGCCAAGGATAATTCAGCTCGCCGTCATCGGGTTCATTACGGTCTGGCACCGAGGCGATCTGGATATGGGCATAGCGCCCGGCAAGCGTTGCGATCAGATTGCCGATATTGCCGTCCACCAGCTGCGCGTGGAAGAAGTCGAACTGAATAAACACGTTCGGGCGATCGATGGCGGCCACCAGCTCTGCCGCCTGATGCTGGCTGGAGAACAGGTAGTTGGGCTTGATCGGTGGGCTGAGCGCTTCGATCAACACCTTGATGCCGTGAGGGGCAAAGGCATCCGCGGCGTAACGGATATTGCTGATAAAGGTTTCCCGATAGCGGGCAATATCTTCCCCTGGCGGCACTACGCCAGCCATCACGTGAACGCTCGGGCACTTGAGGGCAATGGCATATTCCAGAGCGCGATCGATATCCGCACGGGCATCCTGCTCGCGGCCCGGCAATGCCGCCAGCCCCCATTCGCCTGCGCCCACATCGCCCGGCGCGGTATTGAACAACACCTGCTGTAGACCGTTTTGTTGCAGCTTATCCGCCAGTAGATCGGCGGGGTAATCATAAGGGAACAGGAACTCTACCGCTTTAAATCCGGCCGCCGCAGCGGCATCAAAACGATCCAGAAACGAGTGCTCGGTAAACATCATCGATAAATTGGCAGCAAATTTTGGCATGGTTCAGCTCCGTAACTCGGCAATTTCATCATCGGTTAAATAGCGAATTGGGCGGTTGCCGAGGGTGAAAATCAGCTTGGCCGCATCTTCCATTTCTTCGGTATTGTTCGCGGCTTCCCGCAGGCTCTCGCCGGTGACCACGGGGCCGTGGTTCGCCAACAGGAAAGCCTTGTAGCTTGGGGCCAGCTTGCCCAGATCTTCCGCCAGCCGCAGATCGCCGGGGCGGTAGTAAGGCACCACCGGCACCTGGCCGACGCGCATCACCACATAAGGGGTGAACGGCTTGATGGCGTTTGCCGTATCCAGCCCTTGCAGACAGGAAAGCGCGGTCAGATAGGTGCAATGCAGGTGCACTACCGCCTTGCACGCCGGGTTGTTCTGGTACAGCGCGCGGTGAAAGCTGATCTCTTTCGAGGGTTTGTCGCCAGAAATCCATTCACCGCTCAGGCTGACTTTCGACAGTTTGTCTGCCTGCAACTCCCCCAGGCAAGAGCCCGTAGGGGTGGCCAGCAGGGTACCGTCTGGCAACAACAGCGAAAGGTTGCCTGCTGAACCGGTAGCGTAGCCGCGCTGGAAGAACGAAGCCCCCAGGCGTACCATCTCTTCCCTTGCCAGCCGTTCAGTGTCAGCGGTCATCGTCATACTGAAAACTCCGTTTGTGCTCTGGCGAAAAAGTTTTCATCGCCGAAGTTGCCCGATTTCAGGGCCAGTGATACCGGTTGTTCAATTGCGCGTACCCAAGGCACGCCTGGAGAAATACAAGGGCCGATATGGAAGCCGCGGATCCCCAACGCCTGGGTGACCACGCCAGAGGTTTCACCTCCGGCGACGATAAAGCGGCTGAAACCCTGTTGTTGCAGGCGTTTAACCACTTCGGCAAACAGAGCTTCTACCGCCTGGCTGGCGGCTTCGGTGCCGTATTGCTGCTGGGTCTGTTGCAGTTGCTCCGGTTCGGCGGTGGCGTACAGCAACGGGGCCAGTGGCTGTGCGGCCTGCTGTTCTACCCAGGAACTTAGCTCGGCTGCGTAGGCGCTGCGATCGCCTGCGGTGATACAGCGCGAAACATCAATACTCTGTGCCGGAGCCTGTTGGCGATAGCGTGCTACCTGCTTGTTGGTCATGGTGGAGCAAGAGCCGGAAAGGACCACGGCTTTTTTCCCCTGTGGCGCTCCGGCAGATTGGGCTTTTTCCTGGCCCGGCTTCGCCCATTGGCGGGCAATGCCGATCGCCAACCCTGAACCTCCGGTGACCAACTTCATGGTTTTCAGCGCTTCACCCTGTGTCAGCAGATGCTGTTCGTTCAGGGTATCCAATACCGCGTAGCGCACGCCAAGTTGCGCCAACTGTTGCAGTTTTTCCTGCACTGCACCGGCTCCACGATCCATCTCTGCCGCGTTGACCAGCCCGCAACGCCCGCTGGCCTGGGCCTCCATTAGCCGCATCAGATTACTGTCGGTCATTGGCGTCACCGGATGGTTGCGCATACCGGATTCCGACAGCAACTGGTCCATCACGAACAGATAGCCTTGATATACCGTGCGGCCATTAACCGGTAGCGCAGGGGAAATCACCGTTTGCTGTTCGCCAAGCGCATCGAGCAAGGCGTCGGTAACCGGCCCGATATTGCCCTGGGCTGTGCTGTCGAAGGTGGAACAGTATTTAAAGTAGAACTGGCGGCAACCCTGGCGCTGTAACCAGGCTAAAGCCTGCAACGACTGATCGACCGCCTGGTCGACCGGGCAGGAGCGCGATTTCAGGCTGATCACCACCGCCTGCGAGTCGACAGGGGTATCATCCTGCGGTACGCCATTGAGCTGGACCGTAGGTAAACCGTTTTCCACCAGGAAGCTGGCGATATCGGTGGCGCCGGTAAAGTCGTCTGCAATCACTCCGAGCAACATTATGAGTTCTCCTTATTCTTCGGCAGTTCGATCCCGGCGAAGATCTTGATCACTGCGCTGTCATCTTCCTTGCCGAAACCTGCGTTGCTGGCGGAGGTGAACATGTTGAACGCCGTGGAGGCCAATGGCAGCGGGAAGTGCAACGCTTTGGCGGTATCGGCCACCAGCCCAAGATCCTTGACGAAGATATCTACCGCAGATTTTGGTGAGTAGTCGCCATCGACCACGTGGCGCATACGGTTCTCAAACATCCAGGAGTTGCCCGCGGCGTTGGTGACCACATCGTACATCACGTCCAGCGGGATACCGGCGCGAGCGGCCAGCGCCATCGCCTCGGCACCGGCGGCAATGTGTACGCCTGCCAACAATTGATGGATGATCTTGACCGTTGCCCCCAGGCCGATCTCGTCGCCAATGCGGTACACTTTCCCGGCTACGGCATCCAGCACCGGTTGCAACAGGGCAAAGGTGCTCTCACTGCCCGAGGCCATCACGGTCATTTGGCCAGCCGCTGCCTTGGCTGCACCGCCGGAAACCGGGGCATCCAGCATCGGCAGGTTATACGCCAACAGCTTCTGTTCGATCTCCTTGGCATCCGCAGCTGCAATGGTGGATGACACCATCACCGGCGTATTGGGTTTCAACTGCGCCGCCAGGCCATTTTCCCCAAACAGGATCTGTTTCACCTGGTTGGCATTAACCACCAACAGCAGCACCGCATCCAGTTCAGTTGCAAAGTCTGCTGCGCTGGTGGCGGCCTGTTTGGCACCGGCTTGCTGTAGCGCTGCCAGTGCCTGTGGGTTGAGATCGACGCCATAGGTGGTCAGCCCGGCATTGATGCAGGACGTTGCCGCGCCCATGCCCATTGAGCCCAAACCGACGATACAAACTGCGTAGTTTCCTGGTTGTGCCATGATGCACCTCTGTTAATTTTAGTGATTATTTGTTTTGATGTGTTAAATGTAAGCGTTATTGACGCGGATATCGGTGATCATCTTCACAATTATTAACAATGCAACGGACGGTCGAAAAAACGGTTACGCTGGCTAACATAATGCTTTTAAATGTTTTTTATGATTATGACCGACTTCACAGCCTGAAAAGCTTTACTACCGTCGCACGAAAATTGACGTAAAATCACAATTATTATCATCGTAGTCACAGAGGGGGAACCGTGATACCTGTTGAACGCCACCAACAAATTTTGGCGCTGGTGTCCGAGCGCGGCGCAGTCAGCATAGCTGAACTGACCGAAAGGCTGGGGGTCTCACACATGACCATCCGGCGCGATCTGCAAAAACTGGAAGAGCAGGGCAGCGTACTGCCCGTTTCCGGCGGTGTGCAGTCGGCCGAACGAGTGGCGATTGAGCCTTCGCATCAGGATAAGGAAGGGATGTTCAGCCAGCAGAAAGCCGCCATTGGGCAACTGGCCGCGCGGCAGATCCCGGCCAACAGCTGCATCTACCTGGACGCAGGCACCACCACGTTGGCCCTGGCTCGTCAGCTCGGCGATCGTGACGATATCACCGTGGTGACCAACGATTTTGTTATTGCCGCCTATCTGCTCGAACATAGCCAGTGCAAGCTGATCCACACCGGCGGTACGGTATGCCGGGAAAACCGTTCCTGCGTGGGGGCCGCTGCGGCTCAGGCATTAAGGAATCTGTTTATCGATCTGGCATTTATCTCTGCTTCTTCATGGAGTATGCGTGGTTTGTCTACCCCGAACGAGGATAAGGTGGTGGTGAAAAACGCCATCGTTGAGGCCAGCCGCCGCCGCATTTTGCTGAGTGATACTTCCAAATATGGCAAGGTAGCCACCTATCTGGCGCTGCCGATTTCGGTCTTTGAGGTGATCATCACTGACGATCACCTGCCGGAAGCGGCGCGTGAGGCGATTATGCAGGCAAATATTACATTGCTTACTGCGGTGCAGTGACGTTCAATCCCGCTAATCTGAAAAACGTTGGGGTGGTTATCGCTGCCCCAAGATCGTGGCCACAGACTCCACAGCAGATAATACCAGGCATTGAGCCGCAATAATTTCATCATCTCCAGGTGCCAGCCGAAGGCAGAATCAGCCTGTTACCACAAATATTTACCCATAAAAAACTAATGAGTTATTTTTAAGGATCTACCTTAATGTGGTGCCGGTATACATCTTAATGAGTATGGGTAATACCAGGTTATATCGCTATGTGAAGTCAGTGTCATGCTAAGGCGGTTATCTGGCAATGTGACAGGTTAAAACCATTGATTTAAAGATAAAGGTTATCAACGCTAGCCGAAAACACCGACTTTCCCAGCCCTGTAAGATCTTAGCGATGGTTAAATCTACGATATTTTTACATTAAAACAGGCTCCGTAAGGTCATCTGGTGAAATTTTTCGCTAAAAATAAATTTCTAGCAACATAAAAACCTAACCTTATGAAATTTAACGAATCAATATATCAATAATCAGCGTGTTTCGATAATCTTTGTTTTGATAATGAGAAAATTCTTATTCCAGGGAGAAGGAAAAATGCCACAGTTAATGACAATTACCCGCGGTCTATTTACTAGCGATAAAAAGGTTCACGAAGGCTTTTTTTTAATTTCAATTAAATGATTTTATTAACGATTAATGCCTGGGCTGTCTGTTTTTATAGTGAAAGTCGTGAATATAATGAAATATAAGCTTAATGACCGTATTATCTTCGATGTCGATAGCGGAACGCTGAGTTTGAGCGATCTGTTTGACGATACTGTCACCATCTCCAACCCATCCAAGCGCTTGCTGCAGTTACTGATTGTCCACCAGGGCGATGCCGTGAGCCGTGAAGTGATCTTCAAAAAGGTGTGGGATGATTATGGGATGATTTCCAGTAACAATAATCTTAACCAGTGCGTGAGCAAGTTACGTAGAGTGATCAAGGCGCTGGGAATCGATGAGGAGGTGATCGTCACGGTTCCCAAGGTGGGTTTTATGCTGCATAGCGAAATCCAGATTGTGTCTTGTGAGGATGAAAAGGATACGCCGATCCTTGATGCCGAACCGCCGGTATCAGCCGCTAAAACCATACCCGTGCTGGTAGGCAAGGTGTTCTCCCGTGCTTCCTTGCGCTATGGTTGGGGGATGCTGGGCTTCGTGTGCGTGGTGTTGGCTGGCATAGCGTTCTATATTTTCAATCCAAGTATCCGGCAAGAGAGCTATCTGGGTAAATCGGGTAACTGCGCGGTATTTATGTCGTACTCCACGGTTCGGGCAGATCCGGCATTCAGCGATGATGTGCTGGCGCAGGTGGCAAGGCAAAAAATCCAATGCCAGCCGGATGAATACCTGTTGCTGATGCGTGGCAATCAGGTGAAGTCGTATATTTCTGGCATCTCACGGCTATTTATTCTCCGCTGCAAGATTTTGCGAGAGCACAAGATTGAACTTTGCTCTGGTCTGGAAAGCGAATCCTCCCTTTAATTGAATGATGCTGATTGGCTGGCGGGGTATACCACCGACAGCCGGGCATCGTAAGCCACCGCATTAACGTTATCCTTCTTTAAGCACGATCGTTGCAATGCTTTATGCCCCTCATGATCCCGCCAGCTCACTATCTCGAAACAGTATTGCCCCTCACCCTAACCCTCTCCCAAAGGGAGAGGGGACCGAACGTGCCACAATTTTATTACGGCATTCCGGCTTTGCATCAACCCTGCCACAGCCCACCTCTGTACCTGAACACGGCATCGTACCAGCTCCCTAGTTTATTACGGCACTCCGGCTTTGCATCAACCCTGTCACAGCCCAGCTCTGCACCTGAACACGGCACCGCATCAACTCCCTAGTTTATTACGGCACACCGCCTCTGCATTAACCCTCTTTCCGCTCACTTCTGCACCTGAACACGGCATCGTACCAGCTCCCTAGTTTATTACGGTATACCGGCTTTGCATCAACCCTGTCACAGCCCAGCTCTGCACCTGAACACGGCATCGTACCAGCTCCCTCGCCCTTTGGGAGAGGGTTGGGGTGAGGGGACATAGGTTGCCTTAACTGACAGGCATTAAACGTACAGGCTAATTTTTCACCAGAAAGGGCGCCGAATAACGGTAGTTGAAACGCGATTGATATTTGATCGAATTAATCTAGGATAATTCTGCTACCCGCCCGGCGTGATTGGAGTTTTTATCCTTAAGCGAGTATTAAAAAGATTAAGCGCAGGATTTAAATCTAAATATTTCACATTTGCTAGTTAATGATTATCTTAAGATTTATTTGGGTTAAGATTTTTCTCGCCAAGTAGGACGAGGGAAAGACTCTCGTTATCTATCAACACTTGGCGTTATCCCGCTAGCAACTGGCAATACCGGAGTGAGTGGAGATGACAAAGATCGGCACATTTAACGGACAATAGAAATCTATAACTTAGGGAGTTTTACCATGAAAAAGATCACACTTGCTCTGGCAATCGTTTCAGCATTCGCAGTAGTAGGCACAGCTCAGGCAGCAGACGTTACCGCACAAGCCTTGGCTACCTGGTCAGCCACTGCCAAGAAAGATACCACCAGCAAGTTGGTTGTGACGCCAATCGGCAGCCTGTCTTTCCAATATGCTGAAGGCATCAAAGGCTTTAACAGCCAGAAAGGTCTGTTCGACGTGACTATCGAGGGCGAAGGAACCGCCACCGATTTTAAACTGACCTCCAAGCTGGTATCCAACACTCTGACTCAGCTCGACACCTCTGGTTCTACCCTGGAAGTGGGCGTTAACTACAACGGCGCTGCCGTAGAGAAAACCGCTGAAACCCCCATGATCGATGTTAAAGCCGGTATTCTGGGTGGCAACCTGAGCGCACTGTCTGGCGCTTACGACAAAGCTGTTCGTACCAGCGCACAAGATCAGTTCACCTTCAGCATCATCGGCGCAACGGCTGATGGCGCAACTGCTGTGACTGATTTCAGCACCCTGCCTGAAGGTATCTGGAGTGGCGACGTGAGCGTAGAGTTCAACGCTACCTGGACTACCGCATAATCGTTTCCCCAGAGTAATGCGTCTTAACAGGGGGGAAACCCCCTGTTTTTGTCAGCTAAAGAGTTTGGAATACCGCTATGAATCGTTTCTATTTTTCTATTCCCCTGTTGCTTTCCCTATGCCATAGCGCCTTGGCGCTGGATGTTGGCGCGGTCAGTTCCTTTATGCCCAGTAATAGCGCGACGCTAAGTAAAGAAATTAAAAATACGACGGATAGCGGCCGCCTGGTGAATATAAAAATAGAAAGGATTTCCGACCCGACGGGATCCGGTGTGGTGATCCCGATGGCGACGAAAGATGAAATGCTGTTGTCACCGGCCAGCCTGATGATGCCAGCCAACGCCAGGGACGTGATCCGTTTTTATTATAAGGGGCCAGCAGATAATCAAGAACGCTATTACCGGATTGTCTGGTTTGATCAGGCATTAACCGATGCTGGGCAGAATACCGCCAAACGCAATGGCGTGGCCACCACCTCGGCACGTATTGGCACCATTTTAGTGGTTACGCCACGTCAGGTTAATTTTAATCATCAGTTTGCCAATAACAAAGTCGTCAATACCGGCAATGCCACCTTCAAAATGGTGGCCTACGGCCCCTGCAAGAATAAGAAAGAAGGCAGCAACTGCAAGGAAAACTATTTCGTCATGCCAGGTAAAGATCGTGGCCTATCCAAAGTGGATATCAATGATAAGAAAAGCCACGTTGCGCTTTGGTATGGAGAGCAATTTATTCAAGTCAAATAACACCGAGTTGGGCTGCCACGGGATGTTGCAGTAAAGGGATGCATAATCGTTCAAGGAGTTAGACGTGAAACTAGCACTGGATAGTGCATTACTCAAGTTATCAGTAGCGGTGGGGATGAGCGTTATCCCGGCCGTGATGATCCCTGGGCAGTCGGCTCTTGCCGCCGGGTTAACCCAAATTGATGGCGTGTTGATCCCCCAGACTTTCAGCATGGCATTGCGCGAGGGGATGAGCATCCCGTTATTGCTGCATTTTGAACAAAACAGCACCCTGAAAGACGATCAACGTATTGGGCGCGCATTGCTGGTGCTTGATGATAACCATCTAAAAATTAGCGAAATTACCCTGGAAGATAACGAGGGGGGCGCACAGCTGACCCCCGCGATCGTCAAGCAGCTCAATGCGCTCAATGATGCCAACTTTGACGATAAGCAACGCATTACGCTGTCGGACGATGCCTGGCTGGCGTTGGATTTCCGCCAGTTGAACCTGCAATTGGTGGTGAAGCAATCGGCCCTGGGTACGGTATTGCGTGAGCGCGCCAGCGATATTGGTGCGTCGAGTGTTGATGAGATAAGCAGCACGCTGGCCTATAACCTGGGCGTTTACGACAACCGCACCAAAGCCAGTGAAGGTTTTACCTCCAGCTATTTATCGCTGAATAACGTCACTTCTCTGCGTGAGCATCATGTGGAAGTGAACGGTTCTGTCTATGGGATTGGCAGCAGCAACCAGGATTCGACGCTGTATAAGGTGATGTATGAGCGAGACTTCGCTGGCCGACGCTTTGCCGCAGGCATGCTCGACAGTTGGAACCTGCAATCGCTGGGCCCAGTAACCACCATCAATTCGAGCAAAATCTACGGCATGTCCTATGGTAGCCGCGCCAATTCAACGGTGTTTGATAATACCCAGTCGCTAACGCCGATTGTTGCCTTCTTCCCCTCGGCAGGTGAGGTTCACCTTTCGCGTGATGGCCGCCTGCTCAGCGTACAGAATTTCTCCATGGGTAACCACGAAGTGGATACCGGCACGTTGCCTTTTGGTATTTACGATGTGCAGGTTGAGGTGGTCGTCAATGGTCAGGTGATCAGCCGCCGTATGCAGCGGGTTAACAAACTCTATAGTCCGCTGCACGCCGCGGGTGCGCCGATGTTCTGGCAGTATTGGGGCGGCATGGTGCGTATGGATGAGTGGCGTGGCGACAACGATCGCTTCGCTGAGGCTAAAGATAGCTACCTGTTGGGGGCTTCTGCCTCAGGCTACCTGTCTCGCTTCAACTGGGCGCTGTCCGGTTATTCTCTGGACAGCACCTCGGTGGCGGAAGGCCGTTTAAGCATACCGATCATTGATTCAGTGCAGGTTAGCACGCAGAGCATGGTGGCCACCGACCGCTCCTGGACGCTGATCAACACCGTGAGCGCCACGCTGCCCGGCGGTTTCAGTACGCTGTGGGCCAACGAAGAAAGAACGGTGATCGGCAATAAACTGCGCCAAAACGATGCCCATAACCGGGCGATTGGCGGCTCGCTGAACTTGGGGGCGATCGTTCCTCACCTCGGCACGCTCAGCGTCAGTTATAACGATGACAAGAAAAATAGCAGCCATTACTACAACGTGGATTACTACCAGAATCTGTTCACCGGCCGTTACGGTACTCTGGGCATACGTGCCGGGATACAGCGATACAATAATGGCCATTCCGGCGGCAATACCGGCAAGTACATTGCGCTCGATTTCTCCTTGCCGCTGGGCAACTGGTTCAGCGCCGGGGTTTCTAACCAGAATGGCTACACCACGGCCAATATTGCGGCGCGTAAAGAGATCGCCGATGGGCCGATCCGTACCGTAGGGGCCAATCTGTCGCGTGCCATCTCCGGGGATACCAACGGGGATAACAGCTTTAACGGCGGTGCCTACGCCCGTTTTGATACCAAATATTCTACCGGCACCGTTAACGTTAGCAGTTCCGCGGACGGCTACGTGAATACCAGCCTGACCGCTAACGGCAGCGTTGGTTGGCAGGGGCGTCATATCGCGGCAAGTGGGCGCAGTGAAGGCAATTCGGGGATCATTATCAATACCGGCCTGGAAAATGAAGGCATGCTGACCGCGCGCGTGGATGGCCGCATCGTCAAGCTGACCGGCGACAAGAACTACCTGCCACTGTCCCCTTATGGTCAGTATGTGGTGGAGTTGATGAACAACAAAAATTCGGCGGAAAGCTTCGACATCGTCACCAATCGTAAGAGCAGCCTGACGCTGTACCCAGGCAACGTGGCGGTCATCGAACCGCAAATCAAACAGATGGTCACGGTATTTGGCCGCATCAAGGCCGAGGACGGTACGCTGCTGGCCAACGCTAATATCAATAACCATATCGGGCGTACCCGTACGGATGAAAAAGGGGAGTTCGTGATGGATGTGGATAAGAAATTCCCGGTGATCGATTTTACCTACCGTCAAAATCAAAGCTGTGAGGTGGCACTGGACCTGAGTAAAGCACAGGGTGCGGTCTGGGTCGGCGACGTGGTTTGCCGCGGCTTGAAGTCCTACGCCAAAGTGGGCCAGCCAGGAGATATGAGCAATGAAGGTTAATAGCATACGTTTGGCGTTGTTGATCGGCGGCCTGCTGAGCATCGCCCCGGCGCAGGCGGTGAACCCGACCAATCTGGGAGACGCCGCGACGATGAAGTTTGTCTTTGTAGAGAACAATGCGGACGATAACTTCTTTGTGACCCCGGCAGGGGGGCTTGATCCGCGTATGACCGGTGCCAATAAATGGACCGGCCTGAAATATGGTGGTTCCGGCACCATTTACCAGCAGAGCCTGGGCTACGTCGATAATGGCTATAACTATGGGCTGACGGCTAACAACCGCTTTGATATGTGGCTGGAAAATGCGCCAATTAAAAACCCGTTCCTTGGCCTGCGCTGCATCAACTGGTATGCCGGCTGCGACATGGATACCAGCCTGATCTTGCCAGAAACCACCGATGAGAAAGGGTTTTACGGTGCCGTCGTCACCTCCGGTGGGGCAAAATGGATGCATGGCATGATGTCGCCGAGTTTTTATCAGTACCTGAAACAGATGGGAGCGGGCAATTCGTTCAGCATGCAGATCAACGGTTGCCAGACCAACGTGGTCTACAATGCCAGCAACGGCGAACGTTGCCAGGATCAGGCTCGTGGCACCTGGTATCGACGTAACGTCACCCATAGCAAGGCGGCACACCTGCGTTTTATCAATACCAATGCGGTATCGGAAGTGTTCGTCAACAGTGATGGGATACCGATCATCGGTGAAGGTAATGCGGACTGCCGCAACCAAACCGTCGGTGCCCGCAGCGGTATCATGTGCAAGATGGTCAGCTATGACCTGCAAACGGATGGCAGCGTCAGCAACACTTCGATCCATATTTTCCCGTCGATTAACCATGCGGCACTGTCATCGGCGGTTAATGCGGCCGATCTGCAATTCAGTTTGAATGGCAACAGTTGGAAAAATACCTCGGGTACCGGCAGCTACTATACGTTTAACGAGTTGAAAAGCAGCAATGCCGTTTACGTGTTTTTTGCCAGTAACTTCTTCAAACAGATGGTCAGACTGGGGATCACCGACGGCGGCACGCACGATCTGATTAACTTCCGTTTCCAGAACACCACCTCGCCAGAATCGGGCTGGTATGAGTTCTCGACCTCTAACCAACTGATCATCAAGCCTCGTGATTTCAGTATCAGCATTATTGCCGAGGATTTCGATAACAACCCGCACCGGGAAGGCTATGTTGGCCCCTCAGAGCCCCCGTTGGAATTTGGCTATATTGTGACTACCAGCGCCAAGACCAATGCCGATCAGGTCAGGGTGATGGCGACCGGCCCAACGCAGTCACTGGGAGGGATCAACTACTGTATTTTCTCCTCGCCAGACAATACCACGCAGGTTCCATTCCCGGCCCAGCTTAGTATTACCACCAGCACGGGAACGGAGCAGGTGTTTGATGCCGGTTGTGACAGCCAGTGGCACGATATGACCAACGCCCTGTGGAGCAGCACACCATGGAACGATATTTCCGGTGACGTGGGGGTGATGAACAAGACCAAGGTCAAGTTCAGGATCCCGATGAACGCGCCGATCTCGCTGAAAACGGTGGAAGGTAACGCCTGGTATGGCGATGTACATGCCGCCGGTGAAATCCACGTTGAGGCAACCTGGCGCAATATCAATTAAAGGGGATGATGTGAAAACTCTGCTGCTATGGCTAATCTTCCTGCCCTTTACCGCCGGGGCGATCAACGTGGGCACCATGACGTTTGCGATGGATCAGGATCAGTCCTTTGTCGCCAAACGGGTGTTGAACAATAACGCCAGTGCCCGGTTTTATCAGGTTGCCATTCGTGCCATCGATCGGCCTGGGGAGCAAGAGGTGCGAACCCGCCCGGCAGAGGGTGAACTGCTGTTTGCCCCCAAGCAACTGACGCTGCGGGCAGGGCAGGGGGAATATTACAAGTTCTATTACCATGGGCCGAAGGATAATAAAGAGCGTTATTATCGCGTCTCATTTCGCGAGGTACCGACCAACCTGCTGACCACCGGGCAAAGCAACAAAGCCGGTGCCAACCTGGAGCCGATCGTGGTAATGGATACCATTCTGGTGGTCAGACCGCGTGTGACCCAGTTTGACTACCAGCTTGACAAGCAGCGCGGTACGCTCAAAAACACCGGTAATACCTTTTTTAAGTTCCTGCTGAAACCCGGCTGTGACAGCACGGATGAAGAGGGGATCACCGAGTATTTACGCCCAGGGGATACGCTGTCGCATCCGGGTATCAAACTGCAAGGTCAGAAATTTATTATTTATAACGATAAATTTATCAACGTGGATAAAAGTTGTCATTAGCCAAATAGCTGCGACCAATAGCGCTACAGGTGGTTTTATAAACTAAAAAAGATAATATTTTCAATAGGGTAGTTAATTATGCATGCCTTCTATAACGAGACTTTTATTCTCTTTGAACCCCATCCTTTGGTGAATATCGGCCTGCAGGCATTGATTGACCCGAGCAATAAGAAAATCAGTCGTCTCAGCAAACTGAAAGATATTGTTTTTTCACTCAATGAAAATGGACAGCAAACGGTTATTATGGAGCTCTACCATCATACCGAAGACATTTATCAGGTAGTACGATTCGTGTTGACCTTCGGTACGTTTTGGCCAAAGGCGTCCTTGGTGGTTTTTACCGATATCATCAACCCGGATATTTTGTCGCTACTTGCCACGCAAAAACACCTCTCATTAGTGGCCAAGCGCGATAGTGTGAATTATTTGCTGGCAGCCATTTCGGCGGCCCATCCCACTGCCAGTTATCGTAGCCCAGCGATGCGGCGGCTGTTGTTGCAGGAGCAGCGGCCATTATCAGGTTGCGAATGGCGCGTCCTGGGGTTGATGGTTGCCGGTGCCAATGCGCAACATGCCGCTCAGGTTATCGGGCGCAGCTATAAGACCGTCTGCACCCATAAGCTGAATATTATGCGCAAGCTGGGGCTGAATCCGGTTGGCTTTATGCAGCTGTTGTTGGCGTTCAGAACGCGTTACAGCGATTCTAGTTTACCGACACGGAAAAACGAAAGCAGGCTCCAGCATGCTGCTGATCCACTAACGTAATGTCACTGTCGTGTAACTGCAGAATGCGTCTGACAATCATCAGCCCCAAACCCCCCGCATGGCGGCGGGCATGGTTGAGAATTGACGGGCGGATAAACAGATCTGGGCGCAGCTCCAAGGGAATGCCAGGCCCGCTGTCATTGACCTGAACCATCACCTTATTACCCTGCGGCCACAGGCGCACTTCGATCTCTCCACCGCTTGGCGTATGGCGGATCGCGTTATCCAGCAGGTTGGTCAGCACTCGTTCCATCATGCTCAGATCGGCAAA
The DNA here is from genome assembly GCF_055790865.1 of Serratia sp. K1WW1. Classification (NCBI taxonomy): domain Bacteria; kingdom Pseudomonadati; phylum Pseudomonadota; class Gammaproteobacteria; order Enterobacterales; family Yersiniaceae; genus Serratia; species Serratia sp. K1WW1. The sequence continues at coordinate 4,027,501 of NZ_CM147697.1, read as the reverse complement.
CACCTGGGGGATGCCCGGCTGAATATCGGCAAGCAGGCGCTGTTGGCGAGCCTCGGCGGCCAATTCGAATTTCTGGAATACGTCCTGCACCAACTCACTGAGGGAGAACGGTTCTTTCTGGGGTTTCACTACGCCGTACTCCAGCCTGGCAAGCTCAAATAGTTCTTGCGCCAGCCGCCCGACTTTGCGGCTTTGTGCCAAGGCGATCTCCAGATAGCGTTGACGGTCGGTGGGTGTCAGCCTGGCGGATTTCACCGACAGCGTTTCCAGATAGCCATGCAGCGAGGTCAATGGAGTACGCAGATCGTGAGAGATATTGGCGATAAACTCGCGCCGTTGTTGGTCCTGCTGCGACAGGGTTTGCCACTGTTCGGTAATGCGCTGTGCCATACGGCGGAATGCCTGCTGCAACTGGCTGACCTCATCACGGCTGTGACTCTCCGCAGGGGTATTGGCATAGGTTTGCAGTGCTGCGATGCCGTCGCTATCCAGCGCACTAACCTGCTGGGTCAGGCGGCGGATCGGGCGTGTCACCCAGTGGAAGGCAAAGCCCCCAGCCAGCAGGCCGAACAGCGCCACCAGTCCCATCGACCACAGCGCGGTATAAATGGCAGAATTGATCTGGGCGCTATTGGCCAGCGCATCATAATCCTCCCCCAGCAGCACTACGTACAAATAGCCTTCAATCTCGCCATTGACCCGCAGCGGCGCGGCGCTGAAGACTTTTTGGTTATCAAGATTGCGCGGGTCGTCACCATAGAGGGGCATTTCAGCCCCGTTCAATAATGTCTGTATCGGTAACAGATCGACCTTTTGGCGTTTCATATGCCCGGCAGGCGCCGCGTTGCCGACAATATTACCTTGTTTATCGAGCAGATAAACCTCAACGCTCGGATTAACCGCCATCAGTTTATCGAACAGGGTATGCACCGACCGATCGTCCCAGCCCTGCGAACTCAACAATGGGTTGCTGGTGGCGATATGCTGCGCCAGATTGGTAGAAAGCCGTTGGATCACTGCCTGGCTATATTGCGTGCTGCTGCGCACCTGTAACCAACCGGAGATCGAACAGCAGATGAGCAGCAGCAGGGCGAAAACCAGAGTCAGGCGTTGTGTCAGCGTGAGATTTTTCATCTTTTACCCTTGCGGCGCCGCCGCGAATTTATAGCCCATGCCCCACACGGTGAGGATGTGCTCGGGTTCTGCCGGGTTGCGCTCAATCTTGATCCGTAGCCGGTTAATATGGGTGTTCACCGTGTGTTCATACCCTTCATGTTGATAGCCCCAGACCTGGTTAAGCAGGCTGAGGCGGGAAAACACTTTGCCAGGGTGGCGGGCGAAAAAATACAGCAGGTCGAACTCGCGCGGTGTCAGTTCCACCGTTTGCTGGTTCAGAAACACTTCGCGGGCGATGGGATCGATCACCAGCCCGTTGACGCTTAACGTTCCCGCCTCCATCCGGAGATTACGGGTCATCGCCTCTTGGCGGCGGAACAGAGCTTTTACGCGGGCGACCAGCTCCAGCATGGAAAAGGGTTTGGCCAAATAGTCGTCTGCACCCAGTTCCAACCCCAGTACCCGGTGGACTTCACTAGAGCGGGCGCTGGTGATAATGATGGGGGTATAGCGTGTCATATTGCGGGCGCGGCGGCAGATTTCCAGGCCATCGATACCCGGCAGCATCAGATCGAGGATCAGCGCGTCCCAACCCCCTTGTTCCAGCATTGCCATGCCCTGATTGCCATCGGCCGCATGGCTGATGTCATAGCCTTCATCGCTCAGATGCAGTTGCAACAGTTCGGCGATATGTCCGTCGTCTTCGACGATCAAAATTCGTTTTGCCTTTTCCATTTTCTCTACCGCGGTTAACTGGCCTACCTGAAGTCTACACAACCCCCACCTTGGAAGTGATCACATTTTATTTAACTTTGCGTGAGGTCTTGGGGAACAAATCCGTTGAATACTGCAGACATTGAACCGATACGGGGCAGGAGAGAAGCGATGATCACGGCGAAACAGACCCTTATCCACCCGCTGTGGCTAAGGCTGACACATTGGCTGAACGCGCTTGCCATGCTGATTATGGTCACCAGCGGTTGGCGCATTTATAACGCTTCCCCGTTGTTTAACTTCAGTTTTATCAACGAGCTGACGCTAGGCGGTTGGTTGGGGGGCGCGCTGCAATGGCATTTTGCCGGCATGTGGCTGTTTGGCATCAACGGCCTGTGCTATCTGCTGCTCAACCTGTTCAGTGGCCGCTTTAAACGCCAATTCTGGCCGCTCAGCCCCAGGCAGTTTGTGGCCGATCTGGCAGCCGCACTGCGCGGTAAGTTGTCACACGCCGATCTGCGCCACTACAACATGGTACAGCGTGTGGCCTATCTGGTGGCTATCGTGGTCAGCATCCTGATGGTGCTTTCTGGGCTGGTGTTATGGAAGTCTGTGCAGTTTCCTCTGCTACGTACCTTGCTTGGGGGCTACGACGCGGCTCGCTATGTTCACTTTTTTGCCATGACGGCGCTGGTTGGCTTCGTGGTGATCCATCTGGTGATGGTGGCCCTGGTGCCACGTACGTTGCTGGCCATGTTGCGTGGACGCTAAGGAGACACCGATGATAACGGAAAATGAACCCATCAGCCTGAGAGAAGGTCAGGATATCGTTAAAGAGGCGCAACGCCTGTTAGCGCGCCAGTTGGCATCGTCGTCGCGCCGCCGTTTTCTGCGCAATGGCTTGACTCTGGGGGGCGTGGCAATGCTGACCGGCTGCGATCTCAGTGATAACGCTCAGGTAGATCAGGCCTTGAGCCGCATCTCAAGTTTCAACGATCGGGTTCAGGGCTGGCTGTTCAATGCCAACCATCTGGCACCAGAGTATGCAGAATCGATGATCACTCGGCCATTCCCGTTTAACGCCTTCTATAGCGAGGATCAGGCTCCGGATATCAACGGTGATGATTATCGGCTGGAAGTCGCGGGGCTGGTACTGCACAAGCAACCCTGGACGTTGGCACAGTTGCATCAGATGACGCAAATCAGCCAGATCACCAGGCACATCTGTGTAGAAGGCTGGAGTGCCATCGGCAAATGGGGTGGGGTGCCGTTTGCCACCTTCCTGAAGGCGATTGGCGCAGATCTTAACGCCCGCTATATCGGCTTTAAATGTGCCGATGACTATTACACCAGCATCGATATGGCCACGGCGTTACATCCGCAAACGCTGATGGCGCTGACCTACGACGGGCAGATTTTGCCGCGTAAATACGGCTATCCGATGAAACTGCGGATGCCCACCAAGCTGGGTTACAAGAACCCCAAACATATTCAAGCGATCGAAGTCACCAACCACTTTCCCGGTGGTTACTGGGAAGACCAAGGATACAACTGGTTTGGCGGTAGTTGATTGCCGCTGGTGCAGTTTCATGGCACGACGCGTGCCGATTAACCAACAAAAGGAAATACCATGAAAAAGTTATTTGCCATGATGATGTGTAGCGCGCTGATGCTGGGTATCACCGGAGCCAATGCGGCCGATAGCATGGGCAAGGACGCGATGAAAAAGGACGGCATGAGCCAGATGTCTCACGATGGAATGGCTAAACAGGGCATGAAAAAAGAGTGCATGGGTAAAGACTGCGTGAAGAAGGACTCTATGGCCAAAGATGGTATGAAGAAGGATCACATGGCCAAAGACGGCATGAAAAAGGACTCTATGGCTAAAGAGGGTATGAAGAAAGATGCCATGAGCCAGTAAGGCGCCGGGGAGCGCTAATTATCCTGTCTCTGGCACGGCAAGGGGCGCGCTCAATTGCTGAGTCCGCCCCTATTGCTCAATTGCCAGCGACGAAAATGGTGCTCATATTTCGCAGGCGTAACTTCTTTAATGCGCTGTATTTCTGTGAAAAAATGGTTTTTGGATGGGTGCCGCGCTTGGCCGCAATGTGCAGCAGGCTATCGCCGCGCAGCAGGTTGAAAATCACATCGCTTTCTGCCGGGCTGAGTTCACGGGTTTTCTGCACCCTTAATTGCCCCGACTCTTCACTCGCCAACAGGTTTTCCACTTTTTCCTGCATCAGATAAAGCGGCATGCGTGCCGATACCAGTTCCACTGAGATCCCCAGGATCGCCAACAGCTTGGCCACCCGCTCATCATCATAAAACACCAGAATACGCGTTGAGCTCATGTGTTGCTGATGTATAGACACCAGGCTTTCGATCACGTTGACGCTTTGTTCCAGATTTTGCGAAGTGAAAATCAGCGCAATATCATGCTTGATAATTTTCTCCGCCTTTGCGCCACCGTGCATAAAGTCCGAAAACAGCTTGATATCGTACTTGCCATAATGCTTTTTCAACAGCATTGAAAGCCCGACATAGCTGTACTTACACTCACTAATCACCAGGACATTGTTTTTAGACATATTGGGGATACCCATAATGAGTTAAAAGTATTCAGCAGCAAGCAGCTGATTCAAATCTTTGATGCTGGATTCCTGCCACAGCTTCCCCTGCAGTGCATAATAGGGCATTTCGTCCAGCCATTTTTTTTGTTCGCGCGTTTCAACCCCTTCAATAATCACCCGGTAATGATTCAGATGAAAAAAACGCAACAAGGCGCGCATCAGCCCATCACCACCGGGCTTTTTCATAAAGTCCCACAGCAACTGTCGATCGAGTTTAACGAAGCGGAAACGGCTGTTATACAAGGCAGAAAACCCGGCATAGCCAGAACCAAAATCATCGAGCCAAAATGAATAATTATTCAGAGAGGGATCGTTGTGGACGCGGTTTTTAACCAGCCTGCTGGCGTTTTCGTTGATTTCGAAATGCAGGCAATTCATCGCGCGAATTTTATCGGCCAACGCACCGTTTGCCAGCGCCTGTAGCGAATGGTCATCGACATTGATGGTGGCAATGATCTGGTGTTGTTGAAACCAGTCGCGGTATTTTTCTATCAATTCAATTTGTTGATGCAGGATCTCGACGCGGGTTTCCCGATCGGCCTGCTGGAAGAATTGTTCTGGCGAGAAATGCGCAAATTCGCTATCAAAAGAGAAGCGCGATAAACATTCAACGGCCAGCAGTTGTCCCGATTTGGCGAACATGGGCTGAAAAACATAATTAATGCCGTTATTTTTATCGTTAAAAACGCTGCGCATTCCTCAATCCTTTGACTGAAATTTATCTGTATGATTTTAAACAATAAACAAATAAAATAATGGCTGTTTATTGGTAATAATCTTATTAAAGAAAGAATCATCTTATCTGGTGGTAAATTCCTCTAAAAGATTGAAATTTCAGAGGGAACACGGTTGCGCTCAAGATGGCCGTACACGCAATAACAGAGTTATGTTCTGGTTTATCGGCGTTTTATCAAATTTTTTGACCGCTCAACTTGACGAATGAAGATTATTACGATCTGGGTAAATCGTCAACATCGATCGATAGGTATTTGTTGATAGTTTTTTCCTATCATGAAGGGCGTTATGAATGTTTTAAACGATTTATCAATGAGAATGTTCTTGGACTATATTTCGCCGGGCAATGGATTCATCGGGCTTCATTCCTGACAGGGAGTAGCATCGTTGAATGTACTTAACGGATGTATTAATTCACCGAGAGTCGAAAATATGAAAATCTCTAAGCTGTCTGCTGTATTAGCACTGACTGTATGCGCCACCGCCATTCCTTCTCTTTCAGCACAGGCTGCCGATGGTACTATTACTTTTAACGGTAAAGTGACCGATCAGACCTGTACTATCAGCACCCCGGGTGGTAAAGATTTTACCGTTACTCTGCCGACGGTATCTTCTTCTACCCTGAATGCGGTTAGCGCTACTGCGGGCCGTACTCCATTCGCGATTAACCTGACCAAATGTTCTAAAGGCCAGGTAGCAACCTATTTCGAACCAGGTTCAACCGTTGATTTCAAAACGGGTCGTTTGAATAACCAAACCAAAACCAATGCTGCGACCAACGTGCAAATCCAGCTGTTGGGTAGCAACAACCAGTTCCTGCCAATTCTGGCTGCCACCAACAACGGTGCACAGGCTAACTCCCAGTGGGTTACCGTTGCCAATGAAGGTGATTCAGCAGACCTGAACTACTATGCGGAATATTTCGCAACCGCAGCGGCGGGCGCTGGTGATGTAACTTCAAACGTACAATACACCATCATCTACCAATAAGTTATTACCCGTCCCTTTTCTAGTTAAATGTTGTTTCCTCCCTGTGACCTTTCGGGGCGAATTGTTTCGCCCTGATAGCCTCTAATTGCAGGGAGTGAAAATCATCGGGTATTTATTCTGGCGGGTGGAAACTTTTCCCCCGCTGTATTTCTATAGTAGTGATATTGAAATGAAAACATCGTTTAAGAAATACAGCGTAATGCTGATGGCCGTGCTTTTCAGCAGCAGCGCTTTTGCCAGCGTTATTGTGAACGGCACACGCGTTATTTATCCGGCCAAACAGCGGGAAGTGACCGTGCAACTATCCAATAATGGGACCGCCCCAGCGCTGGTCCAGGCCTGGATCGATGAGGGCAACGCGGAAACGACGCCAGAAAACAGCAAGGCTCCCTTTATTATTTCGCCTCCGATCAGCCGTATTGAGCCCAACGGCGGCCAGGCGCTGCGCGTTTCGCTGACCACTACGGCGTTGACGCAAGACAAAGAATCTCTGTTCTGGTTGAACGTGCTGGAAATTCCCCCTGCACCAACCGGAACGGCCGCCGACACCACGCCAGAAAACTTCCTGCAGGTGGCCTTCAGAACCCGTGTGAAGTTGTTCTATCGCCCGGAAGGTCTGAGCGGCGTAGCCAATGACGCGCCAGAAAAACTGCAGTGGAGCTTCGTGGCGGCCGGTGTGAAAGTGAAAAATCCCACGCCGTTTTATGTTTCCTTCACCGAAATCAATGCCGTTGCCAATCGCAAGAAAGTCGCGTTGGCACCGCATGGCGACATGCTGGCACCTGGCCAGGAAAAAACACTGGCCTTTTCCGGTGACAGTTCACGCATCGCTGATATTGAGTACACCACCATCAATGACTTTGGTGGCCGGGTTCAACGCAGCAAAAATCAGCAAAAGTAACTCCTGGAAAGCCCCGTGCCGCGAGGTGAAGTCAGCCAGCGGGGACGCTTAATTTGGTAAAGGAATGCATGGATATGAACGAGTTACCTATCTCTGCCGCCGTGAAGTCGGCACTTTTCAACTACAGATCCATCCTGCTGTTGGCCGGTAGTGCCCTTTGCCTGACCACCCCGGCATTTTCCCTGGCAGCGGCTCAAAGCGATGCCAACCAGGCCGCTGCACCGATCGAAGCCACTTTCAACAGCAATTTCCTGGTTGGTCAGGCGCAGGGTGTGGACCTTTCGCGCTTTCGTGACGGCAACCCGGTATTGGCGGGGAAATATTCTCTGGATGTTTACGTCAATGGGGAATGGAAGGGCAAAAAGAACATCGAATTCAAGAGCGTGCCGGGTAAAGACAGTGCCGATACCTGCTTTAGCCTGCTGTCTCTGGAAGAGTTTGGCGTCGATACTGCGGCAATGGGTAGCGATCCGGCGGTGACGACCAGCAGCTGCAAGCCGCTGGGGGAATGGGTGCCGGAAGCGTCTTACCGCCTCAATACCAGCACCTTGCGAATGGATGTCAGCGTTCCGCAGGTCGCGCTGCGCCGTACCGCACGTGGTTATGTCGACCCGAAATTCTGGGATCGCGGCATCACCGCTGGTTTTCTGTCCTATAACTTCAACGCCTTTAATTCGCACAGCTCCAATTCCGGTGGCAACTCGGACTCGACCAACGCTTATCTGACGATGAACGCCGGGGTGAACATTGCCGGTTGGCAGCTGCGCCATGACTCTAACGTGAACTGGCGTAGTCAGGAAAGCACCCATTGGCAGAACACGGCCACCTATGCGCAGCGTGCCATTCCGGCTGTGCGCGGTATGCTGACCTTGGGGGATGCGTTTACCAGCGGGGACTTCTTTGATTCGATCGGTTTTCGCGGTGCGCAACTGAGCACCGACGATCGCATGCTGCCGGACTCCCTTAACGGCTATGCGCCGGTAGTGCGCGGCGTGGCGCAAAGCAACGCTCTGGTAGAGATTCGCCAGAACAACCAGCTGATCTACCAAACCACGGTAGCGCCGGGCGAGTTCGTGATAAACGATCTGTTCCCTACCGGCTACGGCGGCGATCTGGACGTGACGGTCAATGAGGCCGATGGTTCCGTGCGCCAGTTCAGCGTTCCCTATGCTTCGGTGGCGCAGATGTTACGCCCGGGGATCCAGCGCTATGCGTTAACTGCGGGCCAAGTTCGCGATGATAATTTACATACCTTGCCCGAGATGTTCCAGGCGACTTATCAGCGCGGGTTTACCAATATTCTGACCGGTTATACCGGGGCGACCGTGAGTGACGGTTACAGCGCGGTGCTGCTGGGGAGTGCGGTGGCAACACCGTTGGGGGCTTTTGCCGTCGACGTGACCCAGGCCAACACCCGCCTGAAACAGGGCGATATGTCCGGCCAGAGCTACAAAATCAGCTACAGCAAGCTGATGTCGGAAACCAACACCAACTTCACCATTGCGGCCTACCGCTACTCGACTTCCGGCTATCTGTCACTGCGTGATGCGGTGTATGCCCGTGATAACGAGAGCCGGGGCTTAAGTGCCGATGCGGTTAACCGCCAGCGCAGTGAATATCAGCTCACGCTGAACCAGGGGCTGGGTGCCAATCTGGGATCGCTGTATATCACCGGTTCGGTGCGCGATTACTGGAACCGTGGCGGTACCTCCAAACAGTATCAGGTGGGTTACAACAACTTCATCGGCCGAGTTACCTACGGTTTGTCCGCCATGCGTACCACCGATACTTATAACCACGATGAAACCCGTTACTTCCTGAACTTCTCGATCCCGTTCAACATTGGCTCGCAAAACATCAGCCTGAACAGCGCCTTGGCCTACAACGATCAAGGCTACGACAGCAGCCGCATCGGGATTAATGGCTCCACCGGGGAGGATAACAACATCAGCTACAGCGCCACCTTGGCTAACGACCAAAGCGGTGGGACCAACACCAGTGTGAATGGCGAATATCGCAGTCGTTTCGCCACCATGAACGGTTCTTACAGCTATGGCCGCGATTTCCGCCAGTCGTCCATCGGGGCTTCCGGCAGCATTGTGGCCCATAGCGGCGGCGTGACCATGACGCCTCAGCGTGGCCAGACCATGGTGCTGGTTGAAGCGCCGGATGCCGCAGGGGCTATCGTTACCAACTCTCCTGGGGTGCGAATCGATGATAACGGCTATGCGGTGGTGCCTTATGTTGCCCCATACCGCATGACTAACGTCACGCTGGATCCTAACGGCATGTCACGCGATGTTGAGCTGGAAAGCAGCAGCCAGCAGGTAGCGCCTTATGCCGGTGCGATTGCCAAGCTGGAGTTCAAGACCATCAAAGGTCAGGCGCTGATTATCCATGCGCTGGGCCCGAACAACACGGCATTACCTTTTGGTGCCGAAGTATTGGATACCCGTAACCAGGTGATCGGCATCGTCGGCCAGGGCAGCCGCATCTATCTGCGAACCGAAGCGTTACAGGGGCTGCTATTGGTGAAATGGGGTACTCAGCCAACACAACAGTGTGCCGTGAATTACCAGGCCAAAACACAAAACAGCACTGATTACGAAATTATCGAGGCGAGCTGCAAATGATCAACGTTATCCATAAATTCACCGCCATGCGCCAGCGCCCTAAACAAGCCATGCTGTTGTTGTTACTGATGTTGGCCGGGCAACAGGCTTATGCTCAATGTCGGGTTAACACGACCAGGCCGCAGGACATCATTATGAACGTCGGCAGAGTATTGATTACGCCGAATACCAAGGTGGGCGATATCCTGGCCACTGGCAAATTCGATATCCGCCGGGATGACAATATTTCTTGCAGCGGTAATAGCACGTTGTACGGCCGCATTTTACAAGGCGGCCCGAGTTCGATCAGCGACAAAATCTGGACCACCAACGTGCCGGGGGTGGGGTTGCGGCTTTATCGCCAGATCGGCTCGCAGGAAGGTGCCTATTATCCGCACGAGATTTACCGCAACGGCGGGGTGTATCTGGCTGAGGGGTATTTTGTGGTTGAGGTGATCAAAATTGCCCAGAATACCGGTACCGGAGCGTTGGCTCCCGGGCAGTATTCTTCTTACTATGCGGATGGGACGGGTCCTGCAAGACCGATCCTGATCTCCCACGTGTTGGCGAACAGTATCACCATTGTCACCTCGTCCTGTTCGGTGGATGCCGGTTCCAAAAACAAGGTGATCAACCTGAGTACGGTGGCTACTGCGGCATTTAAAGGCGTGGGCAGTACCGCTGCAGAGCAGGACTTTTCGATTAACATCAACTGTGTAGGTGGTACGGGGACGGAACTGTTGCCTGGCGGTACAGGGGAGGGGCTGGTGAACGTACGTTTTGACTATACCCGCGATACCTCGAATGCACCCGGTGTACTCCAGCCGGTACAGGATAGCAATGCTGCCAGCGGCGTCGGTGTCCAACTGCTGACCGGCAATAACTCAACGCCAATCACTAGCGGCACGGCGGTGTATGCCGGGCATACCATTGCCAACCAGACCAATACCATCACCTTGCCGCTCAAGGCGCGTTACTACCAGACCGCAGCGAAAATGAAGGGCGGCACCATCAAGTCGATTGCCACCTTTACCCTTGAATATAACTGATAAGACGTCAGCCAGTTCAATACGTTAGGGCGCTGCTGCGCCCGTTTAGCGGGATCTGAAAAGGCCAATGGGTTTATACACCCGTTGGCCTTTTTACTTTTAACGCTGGCCGACCCAGTTGGTGCAACCTTCGTCTACGCATTGGCGCTTGTAGAGTGAATGCAGGCTCGGTGTGCTGTGCCGATAGCTGTGTTCTGAGGAGAGGGCCACTTCATCTTGCTGCGGCGTGCGGCGATAGACCGCTGGCGTTTCACCAAACTGCTTTTTAAAGGCCCGGGAAAATGAAGGCTGGGAATCAAAATGGAACTGCAGGGCGATATCCAGAATGGGACGCGGCGTGGCGCGTAGTGCCTGTGCGGCCTTGGACAAACGGCGCTCGCGGATATAGCTGCCGAGTGCATGGCCAGTGGTACTGCGGAACATACGTTGCAGATGCCATTTGGAGTAGCCAGATTTTGCCGCCACGTTATCCAGCAGCAGCGGTTGATCCAGGTGGTTTTCGATCCAGTTCAGCAAATCGTGAATGATATTGGCGCGATCCATTGGTTTAATTCTCCTGCAGCGACGACATTCGGGTAACCGTCAAATGGGACTTAATAATCCAAGTTTATTCTTTGATAATAGGCGCGCATGGGCGGTTACGCAAGGGTAAACTTGGATAATTGACGTGGCGAAAAATGCTCCGCCAGGGGTAGGGGTTTAGTTTCCCCTCACCCCAACCCTCTCCCACAGGGAGAGGGAGCAGCCCGGTATCTCTGATGAGGCTGTGCTGCTCCGAAACGTGATGAGAAAGAAGTATTGCGCAGAAAAATCAGCGAACTCGATCGGTCCCCTCTCCTTTTGGGAGAGGGTTAGGGTGAGGGGAATGAGCCTGTTAGTTACTTGATGTTCATGGCGTCGCGCATGGTGAAGAACAGGTCGGTCTGATCGGTCAGCCCCACGATGTTGGCGGCATGCGGGCCATAAGCGGCAACGCGCAACTGGGTACCGGTATGGCCCTGGGAGCCTTCTTCCGAGTTGCCATAGCTGATGGTCATCACCGCGCCATCTTTGGTGGTTAATGATTGGGTCAGCCCCGGCGCCTTGGCCTTGGCGGCAATAATCTGGCTGGAGTGGGCGTGGTCGGCGGTAACGATCACCAGGGTATTACCGTCGGCGCGGGCGAACTCCAGCGCTTTTTGTACCGCTTCATCCAGATCGACCGTTTCTCCAAACTGGCCGCATGGGTTGGCATCATGATCCTGTTTGTCGATGGACGCACCTTCCACCTGCAGGAAGAAACCGTTGGGGTTGTTCTTTAGCAGCTCGATGGCTTTCTCGGTCATCGCCGCCAGCGTTGGCACATTGGCGCCGCGCTCTGGGTTATTCTCACAGGTCACCGCAGGCTGATCGAGATTACCGTGGTAGGAGGCTTTCGGTCCCTTCCAGCGTACTGGCATATTGCCTGGCGCGAACAGGCCCAGCAGCGGCTTTTGCTGATTGGCGAGGTTAATCGCGTTCAGGCTTTCGGCATCTTCCACCCACTGGTAGCCTAATGCGGCGGCCTGGGCCTTCAACGTTTTCCCCTGCCATTCACCGCTTTTCGCCAACTGAGCGAAGGATTTTGCCCCGCCGCCCAGCGTGACGTCGGCACGGGTTTTAATCAGCTGCTCGGTGATAGAACCATGCCCGCCGTTTTCCAGCGCGTTGCTGGCGCATTGCTCACTGGTTTCCTCTGGGCCGTAGCACTTGCGCGAGGTTACGTGCGAAACCAGTGCTGCCGGTGTGGCATCTTGCAGCTCCGCCGTGGAGACGTTGCCGGTGGCTTTACCCGCGGCCTTGGCCAGTTCCAAAATCGTCGGTTGATCTTTGCCGTTTACATCTACGCCCAACGCGCCGTTGTAGGTCTTGACGCCGGTAGCCCAGGCGGTGGCCGAGGCGGCAGAGTCGGTGACATAGTCCGGCTTATGGCTTTTCTTATCCAGCGAGTAGTGGGTGTATTGGCCGGTTAGCGGCAGAGCATCGATCCCTTTGAAGTAACCGCCTGCGCCTTGCGCATAGTTGCGTGCGCCGGTGATTTCCGAATCGCCCATGCCGTCGCCGATCAGCAGGATCACGTTTTTAGCGGTTTTATTCGACAGCGACGCTTGCAGCGCGGCGGTTTGATCGCCTGCCAAACGGCGTGCCCCGCCGGGTTCGGTAATATCGCCACGAGCCGCGCGGTTGTTGAGTTGATTGTTGTCAGCCAGGGCGGTGGAACATAACAGCGCGGATAATACGGCACCGGCGATCAGAGAAACGGACTGCTGCATGGGTAGGGCTCCTTGTCGTAATGCAAAAATATAGTTGGCATTATTTTGTTACATCGGAGAGTAGAGCAGGAAAGTGACATTTTTATGACGAGAGAGGTGGGAAAAGGGATGGCCTTTCCTGGCTATCCCAATAGGTTATCAGGCTTGGCGAGCAGGAATATTGATGCCGCGCTGTACGGCAGGCCTTGCCAGCCCACGTTCCAGCCATTGGCCAACAAGGGGGAAACTGTCGAACTCCACCACGTCGCGTGCTTCATAAAAACCGATCAGGTTGCGTACCCAGCCGAGTAGGGAAATGTCGGCAATGGTGTATTGCGCACCCATGATCCAATCACGCCCTTGCAGCCGCTCTTCCAGCACACCCAGCAGCCGTTTGGACTCTTTCTGGTAGCGCTCAAACGGCCGTTTGTCTTCATATTCACGCCCGGCGAATTTGTGGAAGAAGCCTAGCTGGCCGAACATTGGCCCAACGGACGCCATCTGGAAAAACACCCACTGGATGGTTTCATAACGTTGGGCGGGGTCTTTGGGTAACAACTTGCCGCATTTCTCTGCCAGATACAGCAGGATAGCCCCAGACTCGAACAGCGCTAACGGCTTACCATCTGGGCCCGCGGGATCGAGGATCGCCGGGATTTTACCGTTAGGGTTGAGCGACAGGAATTCCGGCGTCCAGGTTTCATTTTTGCCGATGTCGATCAGGTGTGCCTCATAGGGCAGGCCGATCTCCTCGAGCATGATGGAGACCTTCACTCCGTTAGGGGTCGGCAGCGAGTAGAGTTGTAACCGTTCAGGATGCATGGCGGGCCAACGTTTGGCGATCGGGAATGGGTTAATATCGGACATGATAACTCCTCGGATAGGACGGGATCGTCAACAGGTAAACCCATTGAGTATGGCAGTTAAGCTAGGCGCCAGGCATTCAAAGCGCCAGGCCAAAATGTGCGCTCAGCGCTTTTCTACCGGCAGCGGTCAGTTGCAGTTCACGGCTGTCTAGCTGGCGCTGGACCCATCCGCGTTTTTCAAATGCGGCCAACATGGCAGCGCCCAGTGCGCCACCGAGATGGGCCTTGCGTTCGCTCCAGTCCAGACAATCGCAGGCAAAGCGCCGCCGGGTAGGGGCCGGGGAGCAGTCGATACCCAACTGTGTCAAGGCAGCCTGCCCAGACTCACTGAGCTGATAGTCGTTATCCCCGATTAGCCAGGCCCGCGCCAGCAGCTGGTGATGTAATTGGACCGCGATCTCGCCTGCCATGTGGTCATAGCAGGTGCGTGCATAACGCAATGAGGCCGGGGTGCTGCTTTTGACCGTCGGGCGTTCTACACCGGCCAACGCCATCAGGCTTTCCAGCATATCGGCCACCGGTTTGCCCGCCAGACGGTAAAAGCGATTGCGGCCCTGTTTGACACAGCCGATCAGGTTTTGCTCCTGCAAACGTGCCAGATGGCTGCTGGCGGTGGAGGCCGCGACGTCCACCGCCGCACTCAGCTCCGTTGCGGTATAGGCGCGTCCATCCATCAGCAGGCACAGCATGCGCGCTCGGGTGCGATCGGCGATAGCGGCCGTCAATGCGGCCAGGCGGTCTTCAAGCGTATTGTCATTCATACTTCGAGAATAACCGAAGTGTTGCTGCTCGTCTAACCCGACAATGGTTGCTCTCTATTCTTATCGGAAGGAAATCACCATGACGGCCTGCCCCTTTTCTGTTGCATCGCGGCAAGCGGTGCGTGAAGCCTTAACCCATCCTCACCTCGGCGTTCGCCCCATGGATGAGCAGGTACCCGCAGCTTTAATTGGGACGCCCGCTCAATCGATTTTCGCCTCTCTGGTACGTATGAATGATGGTGCCGTGCAGCGTGAATTAAAGGGAGCGATCGAGGTGGCTCTGGCCGCTATCACCGACGATGAGATCCGTCAGGCTTCGGTTTACGTGGCTCAACGGTTAGCGGCCAGTTTGACAACGGCAGAGCAGCTCACCCGGTTTAACTACGCTTTGCCGATCTGCGTGCTGGCTGACTTATTGGGCGTGGCCCATCGGGATCGATCTGTCTTGGTGGATGAGGTGTTGGACTTTGTGGGCTGCATTGCTCCTGGCGGCAGCGCAGAGCAGATGGCTGTGGGGGCGACGGCTGCCGGGAAGTTGCAGATCCGGATGCAGCAGGCCGATGGCCCACTGTTTGAACAACTGTGCCAACACATTGGCGATCGCTCGTTGGCGATAGCCAATGCCATTGGGCTGTTGTTCCAGGCTTGTGAAGGCACCGCCGGATTAATCGGCCAGACGCTGTTGCTGGCAAATCAACCTCATCAGTCAGCAGAAGAGTTGATCCTGGCGGTGTTGCAGCAAACTCCGCCGATCCATACTACCCGCAGGTTTGCGCGACAGGCTACCTTGCTTGATGGTCAAGAGCTGGCGGTAGGGCAGAGCGTATTGGTGCATTTGACAACGCCGCAGGAAAGTTTTGCCTTCGGTTATGGTGCTCATCGCTGCCCGGGAGAACGTTGGGCACGGTTGATTGCCTTGGTGGGGATCGGCCATTTATCCAAACACCACCTTAAGCCCGAACTGTTAAGCCATTTTCGCTGGCGCGCTTCGCAAAATGCGCGCGTGCCCGAATTTTATACTGCTGGGGAGAACGATAATGATCGCGGTGATTTTTGAACTACGTGCTGCCGTTGGGCAGCGGGATACCTATCTTGAGCTGGCGGCGCAGTTGAAACCGCTGCTGGCGGAGATTGACGGTTTTATCTCTATAGAACGTTTTCAGAGCCTGAGCGAGCCGGACAAGTTGCTCTCGCTGTCGTTCTGGCGTGACGAGGCGGCGGTACAGCAGTGGCGCAATCTGGAGCAACACCGTCAGGCCCAGGCGCGTGGCAGGCATGAGGTGCTGGAATATTACCGGCTGCGGGTGGCCGAGGTGGTGCGGGATTATGGGTTGGAACCGCGTGAAGAGGCTCCGGCGGATAGCCGCCATTTTCATCCTGATTAAATT
The DNA here is from genome assembly GCF_055790865.1 of Serratia sp. K1WW1. Lineage (NCBI taxonomy): Bacteria > Pseudomonadati > Pseudomonadota > Gammaproteobacteria > Enterobacterales > Yersiniaceae > Serratia > Serratia sp. K1WW1. Next base: position 4,011,469 of record NZ_CM147697.1, on the reverse strand, counting down.
CGTACTGATAGCTATGTTAGGCGTTATACCTCCGCCACAATTAACCGCGCTCAGCGCGGTTTGTTATATTCAGAATGACACTTTAAAGTTTACGATAGCGCCATAAGAATTTTCTTAGTAAATTGTTGATTAATCTATAGCCATACTTTATTCTATATGCGTATTAGTAAAATTTTAAGAATATCAATATAGAAGAGTGAGCATGAGCAGTAAAATCATCTTAAATCATCATGTTATCTACGATAAAAGCTCAGGTTCTCTGACGGATATCGGGAACAAGTATGATGAAATTGTCCTCACCACACCAGCGAATAACTGTTTACAAATTCTGTTAAAAAATAAACCTGAAATCACTACACAAAAAGAACTGTTTGAGGAAGTGTGGGAAAAATATGGCATTCCAATTAACACCAATACGCTGTACCAAAACATTGCCATGATACGAAAGGCCTTTCGGCAACTAGGTCTTGAGGAGGATATTATTATCACCATCCCAAGACGTGGTATGCTGGTGGCAGATACGGTAGAGATTGCTGAGTATGAAGAGTGCGTTGATCTTAGGCTAGACAACGGGGCGCAAATGGCCAGTCACACATTGCCTAATCATATTCTTGATGAAAGACTGCGTGATGTAAGTAGTAATAATACTCCCCCTCATTACAACCTTAGAACGATAAGCTTGGTATTTATCTCTGTCATTTCACTTTTTATTGTTATTGCTGCAGTGGCTGATTTTATTTACGGTAAATATCTAAAAACACAAAGCATGCTTTATCATTATTCGTACTGGGGTGACTATAATGAATGTCAGCTATATGTTGATAGTTATTTTATAAACAAAGTGAAAAACAATGGGGGTAACTTACCCATTAAGGCAGATTTACACTGTGACAATAAAGAGCGGGTTTATATTTCACTCTATACCGGATTGCCGCGAGAGTCTTTGATTGTCTGTGATGGTGATGCTTTAGATAAAGGAAGCAGCTGTAGGTCAATATATCGCTACTTTATTGAGAGCTAATAATGAAAAGAAAATGGTGTTTAGTTGCGGCTATACTGTCACTGACGGCAGTAGCTGTTGTTTTAATTGACTATATGAATAAAAGACAGCTTCGGGAAGGCATCAGTTGTTACTCACAGGTGCAATATGACTATGTCTCAGATAAAAAAACGGTTGTTATACAGGCGGGGATATTTTTCTTGTTTTCAAATGGATATGGTGTGATCTCATATAGTGGAACACTCACCGATCAAGGCAAAGAGTATACCATTAAACGGGATGCCGTGGTAAGTTATACGGTGAGCAATAATAACTCATTTCTCATTCGAACCGACAAGCTCAATGTTGCGCCATTTGATACTCTGCCCGAACCCTTGGCTAAAAAATTTCTTTACAGTTATATCAGAGAGTCGAATGGCTGGACTAATGTCGGCATTCAGCGTAATGGGGAAAATGGCTATCTGATATCGACGAATCCCATCCCGCAACTTTTATGTCGATTTGTTAAGTAAGCCTAAACGTAACCCTTTTTATCATTAGCTTTTTACCTCCAATTAAGGCCATGCAGATTTCGCTAGCATGGCCTTTTTTATATGTCTTAAATGCGCTTAAATAACGATTTAATATCGTTTTAAATGTTTATATGTTATTGATTTATAGCTAATTTATATTAAATTCTCTTACATTTTATTTTTTAAGGAGAGTTCATTAAAATATTTTCTCATTAGCGGATTAAGATACTCCTCATCGCAGCTTTGTAGGTGACTATTACGGTTGTGGTGCATGAATTGAGAAAGGTGAGCATATTGGCCACTTCTTGATTAAGTGAAGTTTAAAGTCAAAATTAACTGAATGGAAATAGTTATGAAAATGAATAAAATTGTAATGGCAATGGTGATGGCTTCTGGTATTTCTGCGTTTGGGGCGATTGCAGAAGAACCGGCAGTTAACCCGGGTAAAGCAACCGATCAGGGTAGCGGTAATATTACCTTTACCGGTTCTATTATTGATTCGCCATGCTCAATTACGCCTGAGAGTTCTAACCAAACTGTCGATCTTGGCCAGGTGTCAAACTCATTGTTGGCAAAGGCGGGAACTTCTACACCACGCAATTTTACTATTGATTTGGAAAAATGTGATACTACGACGAAGAAAAACGTCGTTATCACCTTTGGTGGGTCTAAAGATAAAGAGAATAGCAAGTTATTGGGGATCACCGGTACCGCTAAAGGTGCTGGTGTTGCCTTGACCGATGGTAGCGGTACGCAAATTACGCTGGGCGAGCCTTCTGAGGCACGTGGTTTGCTGGCAGGCAATAACAAACTGAACTTCTCTGCTTATCTGCAAGGTAATAAAACTGATGGTACCGTAACGCCGGGTGAATTCTCCAGCGTTGCCAACTTTACGCTGACTTACCCTTAATAGATTGGGAGGCATAGGGTATATACCCTATGCTTCGTTTTTTATGTGACTTAAAGGGCGGATATTTGCAATGGATTGTCATGTGTAAGGTCATCCAGACTCTGTTGTTTATGGCTCTGCTATACTTAAATACGCCGGTATGGGCACAGGGTACGGTTAAATTAAAAGGGGCTATTCTTGAGTCTGCCTGTGCTATCTCTCCGGATAATGCTTTTCAAACGGTTGAATTGGGGACTATTCCACTCAAAACGCTTGAGCGCAATGGGATCAGCCAAGCCTATCCATTTAAAATAAGGCTGATTAATTGCGTTTTTTCCGACGGGAGAGGTGACGGGAATAAGTCAATAGAAGTGACCTTTAGCCCTGGCAGTCATGGATATGTTGAACATTTGCAGGATCGTGGGTTTGCACTCATGGTGCAGGATGAACAAGGCCATAAAATTACGCCTGGGGTTCCGTTGCCTGATATTTCGATCGATTCAGGTGAAATGCTATTAAAATACAATATCTTTTTAGTGGCTAATGGCAAACGAGTGACGTCAGGGAGTTACTACACCACGATGAATATAGTCGTTAGCTATCGATAGCCCTTATTTTCGCTTAAAAGTAATCTTATCTATATTTTGAGAATGGACTTTTATTTCTGGATTGAACTATGAACGGAATCAATAAGATTACTGTAGCGATTTTTATTTCACTACTGGGGTTCAGTAAACTATCGCAAGCAATAGAATTCAACCTCGACGTGTTAGACTCAGAAGATCGAAATAACGTTGATTTGTCACGATTTTCACAGCTAGGCTATGTGATGCCGGGCAATTATATTATGGCTGTTTATCTTAATGAACAGAATATTGCCGATCGTGAACAAACCATCCCCTTTTATGCTGACGCCAACGTTGCCAATTCCACCAAGCTATGCTTTCCAGCCGAGTTGGTCAACCGGCTGGGCCTGACGGAAGAGGCCGCTAGCAAGATCATTTTTTGGCACCAGAAAGAGTGTGCGGACTTCTCTGCATTACAGGGTTTGACGCTGAAGGGCGATATCGCCAGCGGAACTCTTTACGTCAGTGCTCCTCAGGCCTTTCTGGAATACAGCGATCCTAATTGGTCGCCGTCGTCCCGCTGGGATAATGGCATTCCGGGAGTGTTGCTGGACTATAGCTTCAACGCAGCAACCAGCAAAATGTACCAGGGGGGAAGCTCAAGAAATGCCAGTCTTAGCGGTACCGCAGGGGTTAATATCGGGCCTTGGCGGCTACGGGGAGATTATCAGGGCAACTATGAGTTCTCCTCTGCAACACGTCAGGCGCAACGTCATTTTGATTGGAGCCGCTGGTACGCTTATCGGGCGCTACCTCGTTTGAATGCCACGCTGACGCTGGGTGAAAACTATTTTTATTCCGATATCTTCGATTCATTTCGTTTTACCGGCGTGGGCCTGGCGAGCGATGAACGCATGTTGCCACCTAACCTACGTGGTTATGCCCCTGAAGTCCGCGGTATTGCTAAAACCAACGCCACGGTGACCGTTTCTCAACAAGGGCGGGTGATTTATGAAACTACCGTTGCCTCAGGGCCGTTTCGTATCCGGGACTTGAACCGTGCCGTCAGCGGCAGGCTGGATGTTCGCGTGAATGAACAAGATGGCACCCAGCAAACCTTTGCCGTGGATACCGCCAACGTTCCTTATCTGACACGGCCGGGGACGGTGCGTTATAAAACCGCCGTGGGCCGTCCTTCTACCTATCAGCATCATATAGAAGGGCCTTTGTTTGCCAGCAGCGAGTTCTCATGGGGCGTGGCCAACAACTGGTCGCTTTATGGTGGCGCCGTTGGGGCAAATGATTATCAGGCCGTTTCTGTTGGGCTGGGGCGGAATCTGTTCATGCTGGGGGCGTTGTCGGCAGATGTGACCCAGTCGATCGCCAGGCTACCCGGGTTAGACGGCGAGAAGAAAGGCAAGTCCTATCGGCTGAGCTATTCCAAGCGCTTTGATGAATTTGACAGTGAGGTCACGTTTGCAAGTTATCGCTTTTCTGAGCGTGATTTTATGTCGATGGGGCAATACCTGGATAGCCGCTTTGGGGGGCGCGCCGTCGCGCACAGTAAAGAGATGTATACCATAACGGCTAATAAAAGCTTTACGGCTGCCCAACTGAGCCTGTATGCCACCTATACCCACCAAAGCTATTGGGATCGCCAGCCGGAGGACAGCTATAGCCTGTCGGTAAGCCGTTACTTTGATTTTATGGGGCACAAGGATCTCTCGCTAAACGTGTCTGCTAGCCGTAGCCAATATCAGCAGCGTTATAACGATGCCGTTTTTGTCAGCCTGTCCGTGCCGTTGGGCAATGGCCAGAGTTTGGGGTATAGCGGGCAGAGTTCAAATAACCGTTTGAATCAGGCGCTGAGTTATACCAATAACGTCGATATCAATAATAACTACCGAATTGCCGCCGGGGTTAACACTCTGGGAGGTCAGCAAACGGCGACGCAGGTAAACGGCTTTTACACTCACCGCGGTGATAACAGCGAAATCAGCCTGAATGCGGCTTACGTACAAAATAGCACCACTTCTGCCGGGCTTTCCATGCAAGGGGGGCTAACCGCAACGTCAAAAGGGGCTGCACTGCATCCAGCAGGAACTAATGGTGGTACTCGTCTGATGCTAAGCACCGAGGGAATTGCTGGTGTACCGATAGAAGGGGGCGCAGTTCACAGTAATCGCTTCGGGATCGCCGTCTTGGCGAACATGAATAGTTATTACCGCACGGATACCCGTGTAGATATTAACCAGCTTGCTGATGATGTAGAAGTCAGCAAAGGGGTGGTCGAATCGACGTTAACCGAGGGCGCTATTGGCTATCGGCGTTTTTCCTTGCTGAAAGGTGAAAAAGCACTGGCGGTGATTGTCATGCCAGACGGCAAGCATCCGCCATTTGGGGCCAGCGTGCTTAACCCGAAGGGGCGAGAACTGGCCATTGTCAGTGACGGCGGCCTGGCCTATCTATCGGGTATCACTGCCGGGGAATCGCTCAGTGTGAACTGGAATGGCACAAAAGGCTGTCAGGTGTCCTTGCCTAAGCCATTGCTGGCTCAGGGAAATTTATTATTACCGTGCCACACTATCAAGTAATCAAGAGATCATATTATGAGTAAATCAGCTTTCATGACGTTTGTTATTCTCACTGTTACGTCTATTCATACGGCTTTTGCCGCGATTGCTCTGGATCGCACCAGAGTGATTTATGAAGGCGGCAGCAAAGCGATTAGTTTAAATATCAGTAATGAGAATAAGCAATTACCGTATTTGGCACAGGCATGGGTCGAGGATCATGAACAGCAGAAAGTCGCGGGGCCGTTAATTATTACGCCTCCGATCCAGCGTATTGAACCGGGTGCCAAAAGTATGGTGAGAATTTCAGCCCTGCCTGAGGCTAAAGCGTTGCCTCAGGATCGGGAAACGTTATTTTATTTTAATCTACGCGAAATTCCCCCGCGCAGTGATAAATCCAATGTGATGCAAATCGCTTTACAGACTAAAGTGAAGCTGTTTTATCGCCCGGCATCCATTGTGATGAAACCCGGCGCAATTTGGCAAAACCAGTTGGTGCTGCATAAAACCGCCACGGGATACCAGATTGAAAACCCGACGCCTTATTACATCACCGTGTCAGGGATTGCGGCGCGGGGAAAAGGCCGTGAAGACAACGGCTTTGTGCCGGTAACTCTGGCGCCGAAAAGCCGTACCGACGTGAAAGCAACAGTCTATGACGAGCCTGTTGTCACCTATATCAATGATTACGGTGGGCGGCCTGAACTGGCATTTACCTGTACGCAGCAACGCTGCAGCGTGAATGGCACAAGGTGATGAAAGCTTTGGATCTCATAAAATGGGGATTGGTTAGCACAGTGGTGGCTTGGTCATTGCCAACTTTGGCAGAAAACCACGCCCAGGTGGATGGCATGTTTGCTTCACTGGCGGTTAAAGGCTCGATCGTCAAATCGGCCTGTACGCTCGAGATGGTTTCTGAAGACCAAACCGTCAGCCTTGGGGGCATAGCCAGCCATGTATTAAACCGGTTTGGTGACGAAGCGCCACCCGTAGCATTTCATTTATTGCTGCGCGATTGTGGGCACTGGGGTGGGGTAACTCGCAGTGCAACACAGGGTAATAATCTGGTCTGGGGAGCGGGCCAGCAAACGGTATCCATCACCTTGCGCAGCAAACAGCAGCAAGGAGGGCTGGTCGCGGTCACAGGCCAGGCCAGGGGATTGGCTTTACGGCTGGAGGATGAACAGCATCGCCAGTTATGGCCAGGGATGCCCAGCCAGGCTCAGCTATTAATGCCTGGTGATAATCGCTTAACTTTTTACGTTGTCCCACAGCGTACGGCCGAGCGGCTTATTCCCGGAGCTTTTTACGCAGTGGTTAATTTTCAGCTGAATTATGACTAATCAGTTTGTGATCCCGCACGCTGGATGGAGGCCCTATGCTATGTAAATCTTTGCCTGCGCTATCCCTATTCCTGATGCTTTGCGTATCGCAGGTACAAGCCGATGGTGGCACGGTTATGAATTTCAAGGGGCGCATTTTCGAACCCGCCTGTGAATTTAACGGTGGCAAAACCATTGACGTCAATTTTGACAGGGTGGGGATTAAAAAAGTAGACGGCGTGAAGTATGCACAAGTCACTGCGGTTTCCCTAAATTGTAAGCAAGGTGGGGATAAAAAATTACGCCTACAACTGCAAGGAGATACGTTAGGTGGCATGGGGAATGTATTGACCACCAACGTTAACAACTTGGGTATTGCCATTCAAGATATTAACGGTGAGCCTATTACACTAAATCGATTTTTTGATGCACCAGACCCAATAACGTTCAGTTTTATTGCGGTGCCAGTAAAAAAGGAGGCAGCAATGCCTTTAGAGGCAGGGCCATTCAATGCGATTGCGACATTGGTATCTAGCTACTTTTAAGTGGAAGGAAACGTGATGCTTTATCGGATGATATTTTGTGTCTGGATGCTGGTGGGGATTAATAGCGTCAGCTGGGCGCAGGATCATAATATGTCTCTGCACGGTGAGTTGGTCGAAGAACCCTGTACTCTCAGCATGGCATCGGTTAAACAAACCGTTAAATTAGGTAATGTCATTAAGAATACGCTTTATCTGCATCAACGCACCCACAGTTATGGTTTTTCTATTGTCTTGGAAGAGTGTGATATCAGCTTGGGGAACAGCGTTGAGATTGCCTTCAAGGGTGTTGAGGACTTGCAACAGCCTGGTTTGCTGGCAGTAAACGGGATGGCGGAAGGTATTGCGATAGGCTTGGAGACCGAGGAGGGAAAACCACTGGGGATTAACAAGACGATTAAATCTTACTTACTCCATGACGGTAACCGTACCCTAAAGTTTGCCGCTTACGTCAGTGCATCAGAGGCAGCTATTGAACACCAAGGGATTGTTGAAGGCGATTTTACTGCGAATGTGGCATTTACCTTGGTTTATCCATAATAACAGGTGACAAAATTGCAGTGGGATAATTTAACATTGTAGCATTCTAGAGGGGATCATGCTGAAAGTAATTATAAAAGATAGCAATGCAGTCTTTGCATTGGGCCTAAGGCTTTGCCTGGAGCAGGAACTTTTATGTCGTGGCAAGTTATTTCAATTTTTTGATTGGCCGGGTGAAGCACGGCATGCCGATATCATATTTCACCAAGTCGAACCAAGAGCCGATTGCTTACTGGCCATGCCTTATATCAAGCATGATTTCAACGGGATTTTTTTTCCCATTGTTGAACGGGAACAGGATGGTAAAGAAAGAAACCCGGTGTGCGAATGCTTGAGACATCTGCCGATTATATATAGAGATGAGCCCCTGGCCATTGTAATAGAACGAGTTTTTCGTCAGTTGGCAAGCCGTGAGAAAATGAAATACATTGAACATGACGGTGTTATTTCGAAGTCATGCCACTTTTGTGGTCGGTCTCGGCTATCGGTTAATGAAATAAAGGTTATTAAACTACTGTCCAAGGAGTGCTCTTTAACCAGCATATCCTGGATATTGAAGAAAAATGTCAAGACCATTTTTACGCAGAAGAAAACGGCAATGAAAAAGCTGAACTTACAAAATAATAAAGAGCTTTACTCTTTCATTCTTAATAATCGCAATGCGATAGAGTTGCTTTAACCATATAACCAACATCATTAGGGGTACTATGTCAGTGAAATTGATCCTTGCCTTGTTTTGCTTTATTCCTATAGTGGCGAATGCTAAAGAGGTGGAACAGACCTGTTGGCCATATTATGGGAATAATGATTTCCGTGTCACGCTGACCAAAGGGAGTTTTTCTAGTAGCAAGGCGGGAGCCACGGCTGCGTTCAACTATAGTGGAGTACCTAGCATTTATTATGTGAACTGCTGGTCCAACTACGATCCGGGAACGACTCCAAACGTATACAGTTATTACTTTACCCGGATAGATTTACCAGCCTCGGAATTTGGTAATGGCTTTTATAAGGTAAACGAAGATTTTGATGTTAAAATCACTCTGTTGGGGGAGGGATTTCATGTTGTTCCCTCGGAACGAATTCTGTATGGAGAGGGTGGTGGTGATGGTAAGCCGAACCGGCGTTATACCAGAGGGATTACATTTGCTCGTGACGGGGGATCCTCCATTACGCTGCGTTTACGCCGCGATCAACTGGGGGGCGTGATACAAGTTCCTCCCATGGTCAAGTTATTCCGAGGCTACCGTTTAGTCAGTAAAGGTAATTATCAAGTACCGACCGTGATTAATGACACTCCAATTATGAGTATGTTGACCGCGGGGCAACTGATTCAAGTACCCGTCGTATGTACCATTAACCATGGTGCTGCCATTGAGGTGGACTTTGGTGATATCGATAATACCAAACTCAGCAGCGATGGAAGCCGTTATGTCAAAACCATACCGCTGCAATACCATTGCAACACTGCGGTGACACAAAATGTTGATATCAATCTCATTGCGGCTCCAGCGGCTTTCTCGTCAGAGCTGATCGCCACCACGCTGCCCGATGACGTTGGTGTTATGGTCAGCCGTAACGGCCAAGTGGTCAAACCGAACCAAAAATTTAGTACCACGCTGCTTGATGGCTTTGGGCAAGATGAGTTACAGGTAGCTCCGGTGGCCCGGGATTTGACCAAGTCCATCACCGGCAGTTTCACGGCATCTGCCACCTTGGTCATGTCGGTACAATAAGTGTGCGCCAAAAGGAAGTTCAGCGCCTCTCACCGGACGCTGAATTTAGCTTACTTTATGGCGTAAATTCTCAGAATGGCTTGGTTGGCAAGTATTTACCATCCAGCGTGATCACCGCGCGTTCACCGCCATCGGGGTCCTGGACCTTTTTGATATCCAGTTTGAAGTTGATCGCGCTGATCACCCCGTCACCAAATTGTTCATGCACCAGCGCCCGCAGGGTTGAGCCGTAAATCTGCACCATCTCGTAGAAACGGTAGATGGTCGGGTCTGTCGGCACGCCGCCGGGGATACTGCCGCGCACCGGGATGGTTTGCAGCAGGCGCACCGCATCTTCATCCAAATCCAGCTTTGCCGCTATTGCACGGGCGGCCTGTTCCGGTAACGGATGCTGGCCAAGCAGCGCGGCAGTAACAAACGCCAGGCTCAAGCCGGTGCCTTGGTTAATCGCCTCAAAGGTCAGGCCCTTACGGACTTTGGCATCCATGATGATGTCGGTCAGGCTTTGGCGTGCTGAAACGCTATGTAGGGATTGTGTCATGTTGACTCCTAAAGGTTTGGGTAGATTAGAAACGTTGCATAGCTGGGCTGGCGGTGACGTTCGGGTTGCTAGCCAGCGGTACGAAACGGCGGGTATTGCCATCTAATGCGTCTATACAGCCGGTGGCGATATCGTAGATCCAGCCATGCAGTCGCAGATTGCCTCGATCGAGCGCCAGCGCGACCGAAGGGTGAGTTTTCAGGTTGGTCAGTTGGGCGATGACGTTTTCTCGCACCATCGAATTAATACGATCGTGCTCGCTGGCGTGTTCATTGGCCTGATTGACCGCCTTGGCGGCATCGGCATAACGCAGCCAGTTGGCCACGGTGGGCATGTGATCCAGGCATTGGCAGGTGGCGATGGCGGTCATGGCGCCGCAATCGGAGTGGCCGCAAATCACGATATCCTCTACGCCCAGCGCGGCAACGGCATATTCCACCGAGGCCGAAACACCACCGGGCTCAGGCCCGAAAGAAGGCACGATATTGCCTGCGTTGCGGATGACGAACAGGTCGCCCGGTTCACGTTGGGTGATCAGTTCCGGCACCAATCGGCTGTCGGAACAGGAGATAAATAGGGTGCGTGGGTTCTGGCTGGTGGCCAGACGTTTGAACAGCTCTGTGCGCTCGACAAAAGCCTCGCGCTGGAACTTCAGAAAACCGTCAATAACCTCTTGCATGGTGACTCCATCAATGTGTGGCTCGCTTTCAATGGAGGCAAGAATGGACTTTTCTAGCTATAGGTTCCAAGACTCATTTATAATCACCTCGATAGGTATCACTAATAGTTGAGGCGTTATGTTACTGCGGCACATTCGTTACTTTCTGGCGGTGGCGGAGCAGGGGAACTTCACCCGCGCTGCGGAGGTGCTGCATGTTTCTCAGCCCACCTTGTCACAGCAGATCAAACAGTTGGAAGAGACGCTGCAGGTAGAGCTGTTCGACCGTTCCGGGCGCAGGGTGCAACTCACCGATGCCGGCCAGGCGTGGATGCGCTATGCCCGGCTGGCGTTACAGGATCTGGATGCAGGCAAGCGGGCCATTCAGGATGTCGCGACGTTGGAACGCGGCAACCTGCGTTTGGCGATGACCCCGACCTTTACCTCCTACCTGATTGGCCCGTTGGTCGACGGTTTTTTCCGGCGCTACCCGGGGATTGCGCTGAACATCCGTGAGATGACGCAGGATAAGATGGAGGCGTTATTGTGCGATGACCAATTGGATCTGGGGATTGCCTTCGAGCCGGTTCACTCTGCGGATATAGCCGCGACCAGGCTGTTCACGGAGCGGCTGCAACTGATGGTGGGCAAGGGGCATCAGCTTGCCAAGCGCCGCACTGCCTTGAGCGTTGCGGAGGTGCAGCAGGTGCCGTTGGTGCTACTCAACGGTGACTTCGCCACGCGTCATTACGTGGACGAATATTGCCAGCAGCACGCGATCCATCCTCAGGTTGCCATGGAGGCGAATGCGATTAGCGCCATCGTCGAGATTGTGCGCCACGGCCAGCTCGCGACCATTCTGCCGCAGGCCATAGCGCGGAGTAATCCGCTGCTGCTGCCTATCAAGCTGTCGGTTCCCATGCCCGAACGCCATGCCGTGGTGTTGCAACGCAAAGAGGGCTACCGCAGCGCCGCTTCACGGGCATTTATTGCGATGTTGCATGAGCAAGCGCTGAAAATTTAAGGTGTGAAATACGGATCTGAGAGGAGAACTTCAAGCATGTTGTCGCGCTTTCCAGTTCTAGCAGAGAATACATGTCCGTATTTCGCCAGAGATCCTCGTTTGGCCGCTGTATATTCATTTTATCTAACCAAACGAGAAAATTACTATGAATAGACAATTAAGGTTAACCTCAGATTTTAGAATGCTAAACGAGAAAGGTCACTTTCTGTTAGCCAATGCCTGGGATATTGCCAGTGCCAAGATTTTCGCCAAAGAGGGATTTTTAGCTTTAGGAACGACAAGCGGGGGGATTGCATACAGTCATGGTTTTAAAGATGCGCAGAAAATAAGCCCAGATCTGGTGTTGCAGCAAATATCATCGATAGTGGATGCCGTATCTATTCCTGTTACAGCGGATATTGAATCTGGCTATGGCATCAATGATGCTGAGGTTTATGCTTACGTGCAAAGAGTCATCTGTGCTGGCGTGGTCGGCATTAACATAGAAGATAACAGCCATGGAATCAGACCGACAAGACTGTTCAGCGTTGATGAGCAATGTGCGCGGCTGGTGGCCGCGAGAAAGGCAGCTACGGACTCAAACATCCCAATATGGATTAATGCTCGTATCGATACTTATTTAGTGAATGAGGCCAATAATAAAACCACCTTCGAGGTGACTGTTGAAAGAGCTAATCATTACCTTGGTTCCGGTGCTGATATGGTTTTCATTCCTGGTGTTGATGATCTGCTGTTATTGAACCGGTTGAAGCAGGAAATTCAAGGCCCCATTAATATCATGACGATGCCACGAAGCCCTGATATTAATAAACTTTTTAATGCGGGAGCATCCAGAGTGAGTCTGGGCGTATGCCCAATGCTTGCCTGCATGGGAGCGATTAAAAGTATCGCTAATGAATTTACCAGCAGTGGAACCTCAAATACCTTGGATCATTATTTTTATGGTTTTGCAGATGCGGAGTTATTATTCGAGTAGATAAATTATAAATATAAGCTTACCTGCAACATTCTTTAACCAGCTACACCTTGTAGGGGCGCTGCATGCTGCGCCCGATTAGTCTGCTCTGCTAGGGACAGACTAATAATCAAAGATAAGCGCCGCAATGACATTGTAATTTGTGTGGTTATTGTACGCATGTCGGTTAACGTTTACCTGCGCTCAAATATCAACCAAAAATCCTCGCGATATCTGACCGCCGTTATGGCATAATGCGCGCCAAATCACATTCCCTATCAAATTAAGAGCGAGCGCTGTGTTAAGCACTAACAACATCACTATGCAGTTCGGCAGTAAGCCGTTGTTTGAAAACATCTCTGTCAAATTTGGCGGCGGTAACCGCTATGGTCTGATCGGAGCCAACGGCTGCGGTAAATCGACGTTCATGAAAATCCTCGGTGGCGATCTGGCACCGAGCGGCGGTAACGTGTTCCTGGATCCGAATGAGCGCCTGGGTAAACTGCGCCAGGATCAGTTCGCTTTTGAACAGTTCAGCGTGCTGGACACCGTGATCATGGGCCACACCGAACTGTGGGCGGTGAAGGAAGAGCGTGACCGCATCTACGCCATGGCGGAGATGAGCGAAGAAGACGGTTATAAAGTGGCCGATCTGGAAGTAGCCTATGGCGAGATGGACGGCTACACCGCAGAAGCACGTGCCGGTGAGTTGCTGCTCGGCGTAGGTATTCCGGTAGAACAGCATTATGGCCCGATGAGCGAGATCGCTCCCGGCTTCAAACTGCGTGTCCTGTTGGCTCAGGCGCTGTTCTCCGATCCGGAAATCCTGCTGCTCGACGAACCAACGAACAACCTGGACATCGATACCATTCGTTGGCTGGAGCAGGTGCTGAACGAACGTAACAGCACCATGATCATCATTTCGCACGACCGTCACTTCCTGAACATGGTTTGTACTCACATGGCGGATCTGGACTACGGCGAACTACGTGTCTACCCAGGCAACTACGACGAATACATGACGGCGGCTACCCAGGCTCGTGAGCGCCTGATGTCTGATAACGCCAAGAAGAAGGCGCAGATTAACGAATTGCAGTCCTTCGTTAGCCGCTTCAGCGCCAACGCCTCAAAATCCAAGCAGGCTACCTCTCGTGCCCGCCAGATCGACAAGATCCAGCTGGAAGAGGTGAAAGCCTCCAGCCGTCAGAACCCGTTCATCCGTTTTGAACAGGACAAGAAGCTGTTCCGTAACGCGCTGGAAGTGGAAGCGCTGGCCAAAGGTTTCGACAACGGCCCGCTGTTCAGCAAACTCAACCTGATGGTTGAAGTGGGCGAGAAGGTGGCGATCCTGGGTGCCAACGGTATCGGTAAATCTACCCTGCTGAAAACGCTGGTGGGTGACCTGCAGCCGGATAACGGCACGGTGAAATGGTCTGAAAACGCCAAGATCGGTTACTACGCACAGGATCACGAATACGAGTTCGATGAAACCCTGAGCGTGTTCGACTGGATGAGCCAGTGGAAGCAGGAAAAGGACGATGAGCAGGCGGTACGCAGCATTCTTGGCCGCCTGTTGTTCAGCCAGGACGATATCAAGAAGCGCGTAAAAGTGCTGTCCGGTGGTGAGAAGGGCCGTATGCTGTTCGGCAAGATCATGATGCAGCGCCCGAACATCCTGATCATGGATGAACCAACCAACCACATGGATATGGAATCCATCGAGTCACTGAACATGGCGTTGGAAATGTATGAAGGTACCCTGATCTTCGTTTCCCACGACCGTGAGTTTGTTAGCTCGCTGGCTACACGCGTTCTGGAAATGACGCCGAGCAAGGTGATCGACTTTACCGGCAACTACGAAGACTATCTGCGTAGCCAGGGTATCAACTAATACCTTCGAGTTTTACCGCACGCCCCTCACCCCAACCCTCTCCCACAGGGAGAGGGAGCTGCCCGGAGTAGGTAATTAGCCCGTGCAGCTTCGGAAAGTAGGGAGTAAAAACAAGAAAGGCAAGGTTTTACCCAGGGCAATCAACGAACTCGATCTGTTCCCCCAACCCTCCCACAGGGAGAGTGAGCAGTCCAGAGCGAATGGTTAGCCCGTACTGCTTCGGAACGTGATGAGTAAGAGAACGAAAGGTATTACGCAGAAAAATCAACGAACTCGATCGGTCCCCTCTCCCTGTGGGAGAGGGTTAGGGTGAGGGGCCGCATCTTGACCACACACCTCACACCGTGGATCCTTCGGCAGCTTCATCTCGCGAAACTGCATGCTCATCGCATCAAACATCAATAACTTACCCACCAAAGGCTGGCCATAGTTTGCCAACAGCTTGATGGCTTCCATCGCCTGTAACGTGCCGATGGTGCCGACTAAAGGCGCCATCACGCCCGCCTCAACGCAGGTCAGTGCATTTTCGCCAAACAGCCTGCTCAGGCAGCGATAACAAGGCTGTTCCGGCTGATAAGTGAAGACACTGAGCTGGCCTTCCATGCGGATGGCGGCCCCTGATACCAGCGGTTTACGCTGTGCATGGCACAGGCGGTTGAGCAGATCGCGGGTCGCCACGTTATCGGTACAGTCCAGCACCACGTCGCAAGCGGTAATCTGCGCTGCCATTTGCTCGTCATCCAGCTGAGTATCGAGAGTATCAATACGGATATGCGGATTGATGGCGCTCAGTTCGAGACGTGCGGATTCGACCTTCGCCATACCAATACGCGCATCCCGGTGCAGGATCTGGCGCTGGAGATTGGAGAGGGAAACCGTGTCGAAATCAACCAGCGTCAGATGGCCGACGCCAGCGGCAGCCAAATAAGGCGCCGCCGCACAGCCCAGTCCGCCAAGCCCAACGATCAGCACGTGCGCCGCCTGCAGCTTTTCCTGACCCTCGAAGTCAAAACCCCGCAGTACGATCTGGCGGTTGTAGCGCAGCGCTTGTGCATCGGTTAATTCCGGCAGCATGTTCAGTTCCTCAACAACGCATTGAAAGGTTCGATCTCCACCGTCTCGCCGGCGGCCACCGAGCCGCGTTCGCGTTCCAGCACGATAAAGCAGTTACCTTGGCTGAATGAGCTGAACACGTGGGAACCCTGATGGCCGGTGGTGCTCACTTCCAGCTCGCCTTGGGCATTGCTGGTGAAGATGCCGCGCTGGAAATCGAGGCGACCCGGCGACTTTTTCAGTGGCGTCAGGGCGCGAGCTTTCAAGCGCGGTGGCAGTTGCCATTCGGTGTGACCGGCCAGCTTGGCCAGCAGCGGTTGCACCAGCTGATAGAAGGTCAAAGCCGCAGAGACCGGGTTGCCAGGCAGGCCACAGAACCAGGCGTTCTGGAGCTTGCCAAAAGCAAAAGGCTTGCCCGGTTTGATGGCCAGCTTCCAGAAGCTGACTTTACCCAGTTCATCCAGCATCTGCTTGGTGTAATCGGCTTCACCAACGGAAACGCCGCCGCTGCTGATCACCACGTCGGCCTCGCTATCCGCCTGGATAAACGCCGCGCGTAATGCTTCCTGATTATCACGAATAATCCCCAGATCGATCACCGTGCAGCCGAGCTGTTCCAGCATCAAGCGTACGGCAAAGCGATTGGTGTCGTAGATCTGCCCGGCTTGCAGCGACTGGCCGACCGGCTGCAATTCATCACCGGTAGAGAATACCGCCACCTTCAATTTACGCATCACCTGCACATCGGCCACGCCCAATGAAGCCAGTAACGGCAACTGTGCGGCCCCCAGCGTGATCCCGGCGGGCAGCACGCTCGCCCCGCGCAGGATATCTTCACCCGCCAAACGGATATTTTGCCCGGTGGTTACCGGGACGTTGAAACGCACTCCAGCTTCGGTTACTTCAGCCTGCTCTTGCATGATCACCGCATCCGCACCGGCTGGAATTGGCGCTCCGGTCATGATGCGTACGCAGGTGTTGGCAGGCCAGGCATCCGTAAACGGAGCCCCGGCAAAGGCTTTACCTGCTACAGGTAACGGAGAGGTGCCGTTCAGGTCACTTAGACGTACCGCGTAGCCGTCCATCGCCGAGTTGGCGAAGGGCGGGACATCGATAGGGGAGACCACCGGAGTGGCGGTAATGCGCCCGGCTGCGCTGGTCAAGGCGATAGATTCGCTCTGTTGCAGTGGCGCGATCTGGGAGAGCATTTTCTCCAGTGCCTGCTCAAGAGAAATGAGGTCAGAAGTATGACAGTGATCCATAAACAAAACTCCGTAATCGGCGTGCGCGAATTTTTCGCTATTATGGCAGATAACGCCGAAGGGGAGAAATGCCTGCGGCCCCAGGTAATCACCTATAGGAGACAGCCATGCATCAGCACGTACTGGATTTTTGGTTCGAAGAGATCGACCCAGTCATGTGGTTTAAAAAGGACGATGAGTTCGACCGTTTGCTGCACACCCGCTTTGGCCAACTGTGGCAGGCGGCGTCCCAGGGAGAACTGGCGCATTGGCGTGCAACCATCACCGGCAGACTGGCGGAAATCATCGTGCTCGATCAGTTCAGCCGTAATCTTTTCCGCAACACGCCACGCTCCTTTGCTAGTGACGGAATGGCGCTGGTGCTGGCTCAGGAAGCGATCGCCACGGGGTTATGTGAAAACCTGACGGTTGAGCAGCGTGGCTTCCTCTATTTGCCGTTTATGCATTCCGAATCCGCCTTGATCCACCAGCAGGCGTTGGAGCTGTTTCGCCAATTAAATAATGGTGACCAGTTGGAATTTGAAATACGGCATAAAGCCATAATCGATCGTTTTGGACGTTATCCCCATCGTAACGAGATATTAGGCCGGGAATCTACGTTTGAGGAGCAGGAATTTCTGCAACAACCGGGATCGGGTTTCTGAATATTTTTCATTGGGGTGTAAGCGGGGAATAGCGGAGAGGGGCATGGGATAACGCTTATTAAACATGAGCCAAGCCAGCCTATTTCCTGCTGCCGCCAATAGGCGGGTTAAATCTGTCAGCGGTAAATGAAAAGTCAGATAACCCACTGTTTTTATACCGTTTAGCTCTTTCTATGCACAAAATAGTCTAAGCAGGCTACGCTTAATGCTTGGCGACGAGTTTGTGCTTTACATCGATTGCCGGGCTAAATATAGTCGAAAAACACGAAATAATAATTCTCTCTCCATTTTCATGCGGTACCTGCTTGAATTGCCGCGGATAGACACAGGTGTCAGGTCAATGAGCAAACCAGTGATTGCCATTCATGGTGGTGCGGGCGCAATTACCCGTACGGCATTGAGTGCAGAGAAGGAACAAGATTATATCCAGGCGCTTTCCGACATTGTGGCTGCCGGGCAGGCTATTTTGGCCGCAGGCGGCAGCGCGCTGGACGCGGTAACGGAGGCCGTCAGGCTGCTGGAAGAGTGCCCGCTGTTCAACGCAGGTAAAGGTGCGGTATTTACCCACCAGGGCACCCATGAGCTGGATGCCTGCGTGATGGATGGCCGTACCTGTGATGCCGGGGCGGTCGCCGGGGTCAGCCGGATACGCAACCCGGTACTGGCCGCGCGTACGGTGTTGGAAAACAGCACTCATGTGCTGTTTGGTGGGGAAGGGGCAGAAAGATTTGCCGCCAATCACGGCTTGGAAATGGTCGAGCCCGATTTCTTCTTTACCCAGGAACGTTTTGACCAACTGCACCGTGCTCAGGCAGAGCAGGGCCGGGTGTTGCTCGATCACGACGGCGCAGCGGCGCTCAGTGGTGACCCACTGGATCCCGATCGCAAATTTGGCACCGTGGGGGCGGTAGCGCTGGATGCTCTGGGCAACCTGGCTGCGGCCACCTCAACCGGCGGCATGACCAATAAGGCGGCAGGGCGCATTGGCGATACGCCGATTATTGGCGCCGGTTGCTATGCCAACAACGCCACGGTGGCGGTTTCCAGCACCGGTACCGGCGAAATATTTATGCGCACCGTCGCGGCCTACGACGTTTCTGCACTGATTGAATATGCCGGTCTAACCCTGCAACAGGCCTGCGATAAAGTGGTGATGGAAAAACTGTTGGCGCTGGGTGGCAGCGGTGGGCTGATCGCCATCGATCGTTTTGGCAACGTCGCGCTACCGTTTAACAGTGAAGGAATGTATCGCGGTTTCGGCTACGTCGGCGATGCCCCTTCCGTAGGTATCTACCGCTGAACGCTTGCCGGGAGGGCAAATGACCGATACGGCCATCCAGCCACAGGCAGAACGTGGGCTGATTTTACCGCCCAAGCGCGTACTGGCGGTGAGCGATCTGTGCGTGCAATTTCGCCAAGAAGGCGACGTCATTGAAGCGGTGCGCCATCTGGACTTCGCCGTCGACCGTGGCGAAACGCTGGCGATCGTGGGAGAGTCCGGCTCCGGCAAGTCGGTTACCTCACTGGCGTTGATGCGACTGGTAGAGCAGGGCGGCGGTGAGTTGACCAGCGGTGCGATGCATTTTCGCCGGCGTAACGGCCAGGTGCTCGATCTGGCCAAGGCGAAACCGAGCACCCTGCGCACCTTGCGCGGCGCCGATATGGCGATGATTTTTCAAGAGCCGATGATCTCGCTCAACCCGGTGTTTCCGGTGGGGGAGCAGATCGCCGAATCTTTGCGTCTGCATCAGGGGATGGATCACCGCAGCGCCAAACGTGAAGCGCTGCGCATGCTCGATCTGGTGCGCATTCCCGAGGCCAAAAACGTCCTTGGCCGCTATCCCCATCAACTGTCTGGCGGGATGCGCCAGCGGGTGATGATTGCCATGGCGCTGTCGTGCAAACCGGCGCTGTTGATTGCCGATGAACCTACCACCGCGCTGGACGTCACCATTCAGGCGCAAATCCTGCAACTGATCCGCGTGTTGCAGCAGGAAATGCAGATGGGGGTGATCTTCATTACCCACGATATGGGCGTGGTGGCGGAGATTGCCGATCGGGTACTGGTGATGCATCAAGGCGAGAAGGTGGAACAAGGAGAAGTACGCTCGTTGTTCGCAGCTCCACAGCAGCCTTATACTCGGGCCTTGTTGGCTGCCGTGCCACAACTGGGCGCGATGGCAGATAAAGACTTCCCGGCAAAATTTCCGTTAGCTGGCGTTGACGATAACGATCAGCCGCAAGACACCATACCCGCAGGAGCTTCGCCGATCTTGCAGGTAGAAAATCTGGTCACGCGCTTCGATCTGCGCAGCGGCATTCTCAACCGTGTCACGCGCCGTGTGCATGCGGTGGAAAATATCAGCTTCGACCTCTATCCCGGTGAAACGCTGGGGTTGGTCGGCGAATCCGGCTGTGGCAAATCCACCACCGGCCGCTCACTGTTAAAACTGGTAGACAGCCAACGCGGCACCATTACCTTCAACGGCCAACAGATCAACCGCTTGAAAGGCTCTGCCTTACAGCATTTACGCCGTGATATTCAGTTTATCTTTCAAGACCCTTACGCTTCCCTGGATCCACGGCTCACCGTTGGTTTCTCCATCATGGAGCCGTTGCTGGTGCACAATGTTGCTCGCGGGGCGGAGGCTGAAAAACGGGTCGCCTGGCTATTGGAGCGGGTAGGGCTTAAGCCGGAACATGCGCGGCGTTATCCACATGAGTTCTCCGGTGGCCAACGCCAGCGTATCTGCATTGCCCGCGCGCTGGCACTCAACCCGAAAGTGGTGATTGCCGATGAGGCGGTCTCCGCGCTGGACGTGTCGATTCAGGCGCAAATTGTCAATCTGCTGCTCGATTTACAGCGTGAATTGGGCATCGCATTTCTGTTTATTTCCCACGATATGGCAGTAGTGGAACGCGTCTGCCATCGCGTAGCGGTGATGTACCTGGGCCAGATTGTGGAGATCGGCCCACGCCGTGCGGTGTTCGAAAACCCGCAGCACGCCTATACCCGTAAGCTGATGGCCGCCGTGCCGGTGGCCGATCCAACCCATGCGCATAAACGCCAGCCGTTGCTGGTGGATGAAATACCCAGCCCGATCCGTGGGCTGCACGATGAACCCGTTACCGCACCTTTAGTGCAGGTAGGGCCAGGGCACTTTGTGGCCCGCCACCCTATCGCCGGTGCTTTTTAGCCTTGCCTCAGGAGAGTTAAGCAATATGACTAAGCACACATTCAAGCGTAATGTTTTGGCCGCCGTACTGCTGGCTGCCGCTGCTGGCCCGGCTTGGGCTGCCAAGGATGCGGTGATTGCCGTAGCGTCCAACTTCACCACGCTCGACCCGTACGATGCCAACGACACCTTGTCGCAGGCGGTCGCCAAATCCTTCTATCAGGGGCTGTTTGGCTTTGATAAGGATATGAAGCTGGTGAACGTATTGGCGGACAGTTACGACGTCAGCAAAGACGGTCTGACCTACACCATCAAACTCCAGCCGGGGGTTAAATTCCACGACGGCAGCGCGTTCGATGCCGAAGCGGTCAAGGTTAACCTGGATCGCGCCAGTAACCCGGATAATCGCCTGAAACGCTACAACCTGTTCAAGATGATCGATAAGACCGAAGTAGTCGATCCCACCACGGTCAAGATCGTGCTGAAAGCGCCATTCTCGGCGTTTATCAACAACCTGGCGCACCCGGCGGCGGCGATGATTTCCCCGGCGGCCCTCAAGCAGTATGGCAAGGAGATTGGTTTCCATCCGGTGGGTACCGGCCCTTACCAGTTCGAAACCTGGAACCAGACCGACTATGTGAAAGTGAAGAAATTCGACGGCTACTGGAAAGCGGGCTTACCGAAGCTGGACAGCATCACCTGGCGGCCGGTAGTGGACAACAACACCCGTGCGGCGATGCTGCAAACCGGCGAAGCGACCTTTGCCTTCCCAATCCCTTATGAGCAAGCCAAGGTACTGGAGAAAAACAGCAAGCTGGATCTGGTGGCCGCGCCGTCGATCCTGCAACGCTACATCAGCATGAACGTGACGCAGAAACCGTTCGATAACCCGAAGGTGCGCCAGGCGCTGAACTATGCGATCAACAAGGACGCGCTGATTAAGGTGGCGTTCTCTGGGTTTGCCGTTCCGGCGCAAGGCCCGGTGCCTCCGGCCATTGATTTTGCCACCCTCTACAACGCTTGGCCATACGATCCGGCCAAGGCGCGTGAGCTGCTGAAAGAAGCGGGCTATCCGGACGGGTTTACTACCACATTGTGGTCTTCCCATAACCACAGCACCGCGCAGAAAGTGTTGCAGTTTGCTCAGCAGCAGCTGGCGCAGGTTGGGGTCAAAGTGACCGTCACCGCGATGGATGCGGGCCAGCGTGCGGCGCAAGTAGAGAGCGTAGGTGTGAAGGATACCGGTGTGCGCATGTTCTATACCGGCTGGTCTGCCTCAACTGGGGAAGCCGACTGGGCGCTGACGCCGCTGTTCGCCACCCAATCTGCACCGCCTAAGCAGTTCAATACCGCGTTCTACAGCAACCCGCAGGTGGACAAGGATCTGGCCGAAGCGTTGGCCACCACCGATCGTGACCAGAAGCAGGCGCTATACAAAGATGCCCAGGATCGCATTTGGGCCGATGCGCCATGGATTTTCCTGGTGACCGAGCGCCTGCTGTCTGCCAACAACAAACAGCTGAGCGGTTTCTACGTGATGCCGGACACCTCGTTTAACTTTGATAACGCGGATTTGAAATAAGCCCTCACCCCAACTCTCTCCCACAGGGAGAGGGAGCAGATGGGTGTTGTGAGCAGATACAGACGTTAATTTATGGCACCGTTCCGATGGTGAGGTTAACAACGGAACTTAATCAGTAGCACATTCTGTCCCCTCTCCCTGTGGGAGAGGGTTAGGGTGAGGGGAATGCTTAATTATTTTCTAAAACGTCTGCTGGGCCTGATCCCGACGCTGCTGATCGTGGCAGTGCTGGTGTTTTTGTTCGTCCATATGCTGCCGGGCGATCCGGCGCGGTTGGCCGCGGGGCCGGAGGCCGACGAAGCCGTCGTCCAGTTGGTGCGCCAGGATCTGGGGCTGGACAAGCCGTTGCCGCAGCAGTTTGTGCATTTCTTTGTCAATATTTTGCAGGGTGATTTCGGCACGTCGATGGTGTCCAAACGCCCGGTCAGTGAAGAGATCGCCTCGCGCTTTATGCCAACCTTCTGGCTGACCATCACCAGCATGGTATGGGCGGTGATTTTTGGCATGGCGATCGGCATGATTTCCGCCGTGTGGCGCAACCGCTGGCCGGACCGGCTGGGGATGACGCTGGCCGTCTCGGGCATCTCTTTCCCGGCCTTTGCGTTGGGGATGCTGCTGATGCAGGTGTTCTCGGTCAATCTCGGTTGGTTGCCGACGGTTGGAGCGCAAACCTGGCAGCATTACATCCTGCCTTCAATCACGCTTGGCGCTGCGGTAGCGGCGGTGATGGCACGCTTCACCCGCGCCTCGTTCGTTGAGGTGATGCAGGAAGATTACATGCGCACCGCCCGTGCCAAGGGCGTGCCGGAGTCACTGGTTGTCGTCAAACACGGGCTACGCAACGCCATGATCCCGGTTATCACCATGATGGGCCTACAGTTTGGTTTCCTGCTGGGCGGCTCGATCGTGGTCGAGAAGGTGTTTAACTGGCCGGGGTTGGGGCGCTTGCTGGTGGATTCGGTTGAAATGCGCGATTACCCGGTGATCCAGGCCGAAGTGCTGCTGTTCTCGCTGGAATTTATTCTGATTAATCTGTTGGTGGATATGCTGTATGCGGCAATCAACCCTTCGATTCGTTACCAATAGGCAGGCCGTATGATGAAGTATTGGCGGCGTAATGCCGCGCTCAAGGCAATGCCGGTGATTAATCCCAACGCGGTGCGTACGCCTTGGCATGAGTTCTGGCGGCGCTTTCGTCGCCAGCAGGTCGCGATGGTGGCTGGCGTGTTTGTGTTGCTGCTGGTGGCCGCTGCGCTGCTGGCACCGCATCTGGTGCCTTTTGATGCGGAAAACTTCTTTGATTACGATCGGCTCAATGAAGGGCCTTCGCTGGTGCACTGGCTCGGGGTGGATTCGCTGGGCCGGGATATTTTCAGCCGTATTCTGATGGGCGCGCGGATCTCTTTGGCCGCCGGGGTGTTCTCGGTTCTGGTTGGCAGCGTGATTGGCACGGTGCTCGGGCTCTTGGCGGGCTATTACGAAGGCTGGTGGGATCGCATCGTGATGCGTATCAGCGACGTGCTGTTTGCCTTCCCCGGCATTCTGCTGGCGATTGGCGTGGTGGCGATCATGGGCAGCGGCATGGCAAACGTGATTGTCGCCGTGGCCATCTTCAGCATTCCGGCGTTTGCACGCCTGGTGCGTGGCAATACTCTGGTGCTGAAGCACCTGACCTACATTGAATCGGCGCGTAGCATCGGGGCTTCGGACTGGACCATCATCCTGCGGCATATCTTGCCGGGCACCATCTCGTCGATCGTGGTCTATTTCACCATGCGTATCGGGACTTCAATCATTACCGCAGCCAGCCTGTCGTTCTTGGGTTTGGGGGCGCAGCCGCCAACGCCGGAATGGGGGGCGATGCTCAATGAAGCGCGAGCGGATATGGTGATTGCCCCGCATGTGGCGATTTTCCCCAGCCTGGCAATCTTTTTTACCGTGCTGGCGTTTAACCTATTGGGCGATGGGTTACGTGATGCGTTGGATCCGAAGCTGAAGGGGTAGCCCCTCACCCCAACCCTCTCCCACAGGGAGAGGGAGCTGAAAGTCCCTGCTCTTTTGGAAGTTAAAGAGGCTATCTCAGCAAATTCGATCACTCCTTCATCGAAGGCGCGTCACTGCATTTTCAAACTCACTCGATCGGTCCCCTTGAGGGGCGAGGGAGCTGCCCGGAGCCTTTGGTGGGATCGTTCTGCTTCGGTAAGTGTTTGGTAAGTAAAACGAAAGTCAGAGTATTACACAGAAAAAACAGCGAGCTCGATCGGTCCCCTTGAGGGGAAAGGTAGCTGCCCGGAGCCTTTGGTGGGATCGTTCTGCTTCGGTAAGTATGATGTGGTAAGTAAAACGAAAGTCAGAGTATTACACAAAAAAAACAGCGAGCTCGATCGGTCCCCTCTCCCTTGAGGGAGAGGGTTAGGGTGAGGGGGTTATCGACTATTTAAACAGATGCTCGGCATGAAAACGCAGATGATCTTCGATAAAGGTAGCGATGGTGAAGTAGCTGTGGTCGTAACCCGGCTGAATGCGCAGGGTTAACGGCCAGTCGCGCTGGCGTGCCAACTCCGCCAGCTTGGCCGGTTGCAGCTGATCTGCCAGAAACTGATCCCCATCTCCCTGATCGATCAACATCGGCAACGGTTCCGCCCCGCTGGCCAGCAAATGGCAACTGTCATATTGCAGCCACTGCGTTTCGTCATCCCCCAGATAGGCCGCAAAGGCTTTACGGCCCCAAGGCACCTGGCAAGGGTTGACGATCGGCGCAAAGGCCGATGCCGAACGAAAACGCTGCGGGTTACGCATTGCCATCATTAACGCCCCATGGCCGCCCATCGAGTGGCCCGCAATGGATTGCCGATCGCTGACGCTGAAATGCTGCCTAATCAGCGCTGGCAGTTCATCGCTAATGTAGTCATACATGCGAAAGTGTTGATCCCAAGGTGCCTGAGTGGCATTGAGGTAGAACCCCGCCCCCTGGCCCAGATCGTAACCTTCGTCATTTGGCACCTCATCGCCGCGCGGGCTGGTATCCGCCATCACCAGCACCAACCCTAATTCTGCGGCAACGCGCTGGGCACCGGCCTTCAACGTGAAGTTTTCATCATTGCAGGTCAGACCCGACAGCCAATACAGCACCGGCGGCGGGTTATCGTCGCGCGGTGGTGGCAGATAGATACTGAACGTCATGTTGCAATTCAGGCTCTGCGCCGCGTGACGGTAACGTTGTTGCCAACCACCGAACATGCGGTGCTCTTCGAGAAGTTCTAATGACATCGTCATCCTCTGCCTCCTGGCTTATTTATCGAAATGGATCACGGAACGGATCGATTTGCCTTCATGCATCAGATCGAACGCTTCGTTGATCTGCTCCAGCCCCATGGTATGAGTGATAAAGTCGTTCAGCGCGAATTCGCCGTCCAGATAACGCTGCACGATCCCCGGCAGTTGGCTGCGGCCTTTCACGCCACCAAAGGCGGAACCGCGCCAGACGCGGCCAGTCACCAGTTGGAATGGACGGGTCGCGATCTCTTCACCGGCACCGGCAACGCCGATAATGACCGACTCACCCCAGCCCTTGTGGCAGCACTCCAGCGCCGAACGCATCACGTTGACGTTGCCGATACATTCAAAGGAGAAGTCGACGCCGCCGTCGGTCAGCTCGACGATCACGTCCTGGATAGGTTTATCGTAATCTTTTGGATTGATCAGATCGGTCGCGCCCAGCTTGCGAGCCAGCTCGAACTTGCTGGTGTTGAGATCGATGCCGATGATGCGGCTGGCACCGGCCATCTGAGCGCCGATAATCGCCGACAGCCCGATGCCGCCCAGGCCGAAGATAGCCACGGTATCGCCAGCCTTGACCTTGGCGGTGTTGATCACCGCACCCATGCCGGTGGTGACGCCACAGCCAAGCAGACAAACTTCTTCCAACGGCGCTTCTTTGCTGATTTTTGCCAGTGAGATTTCTGGTACTACGGTGCGTTCAGCAAAGGTGGAGGTGCCCATGTAGTGGAAAATCGGCTTGCCGTCTTTAAAGAAACGGGTGGTGCCGTCTGGCATCAGACCCTTGCCCTGGGTGGCGCGGATGGCCTGACACAGGTTGGTTTTGCCGGATTTACAGAATTTGCACTCGCCGCATTCTGGGGTATACAGCGGGATCACGTGGTCGCCAACGGCCACGCTGGTCACGCCTTCACCAATAGCTTCGACTATGCCACCGCCTTCATGGCCCAAAATCGCCGGGAACACGCCTTCTGGATCCTTGCCTGACAGGGTATAGGCATCGGTATGGCAAACGCCGGTAGCGACGATGCGCACCAGTACTTCACCTTTCTGTGGCGGCATCAGATCGACTTCTTCAATCTTCAGCGGCTGGTTCGGTCCCCAAGCTACGGCAGCACGGGTTTTGATAAATTCCATGATTCTCTCCTCATTAAATTCTAGTGGTGCAGATTTTGGCTACTCTGTCAGGAGGATGGACGCGGCATCCACCTCCGAACTTTCAGCCTGTTCTATAATCAGTTGTTTTAACGCGCGGACGTTTGGCCCAAACGCATCACGCCGCCATAACAGCCAGGTGGCGGTTTCGGCAATGTCGGCTGGGAGTGCATGAACTTTGACCCGCTTGTAGCCGGGCAGCAGGTTGAGCACCGAATACGGGATCATCGCCAGCCCGGCACCGCTGGCCACGCAGGCCAGCATGGAGTGATAAGACTGGATCTCCATGATGGTGCCTGGCAATGAACCGTCACGCTTGAACCAGGACTCCAGGCGCAGGCGATAAGAGCAGCTGGCGCGGAAGGCAAACAGGGTTTCCCCTTTGACATCCTGGGCGCTGTGAATGGGCGGATGATCCAGGCAGGTGATCACCACCATACGTTCGGGGAAAGCAATGCAGCCGTTCAGTTCATCATGTTGCAACGGGCCATCTACCAAGGCGGCGGCCAGGGTTCCTGCGCGTACACGCTCGATGATTTCTCCTGAGGTGCCGGTAGCCAGCGAAAGGGAAACCTGCGGGAATCGCTGATGATAAGCTGCCAGCAAGGTAGGTAGCCGGGTGGCGGCGGTGCTTTCCATCGAGCCAAGCGCAAAGTTACCGGCCGGTTCCCCGGCATGGGTGATGCTCATGGCTTCTTCACTGAGCGCCAGAATGCGGTGGGCGTAGCAGAGAAAATTATGGCCCATCGGCGATAGGCGCAGACGCTGTTTCTCACGGATAAACAGATCGGTGCCCAGTTCCTGCTCGAGCTGACGCAGGCGCGTGGTCAGGTTTGACGGCACGCGGTGCAATTGCTCGGCGGCACGGGCGACGGAGCCGGTTTCGGCCACGCAGCAGAACATGCGCAGTTGGGTGAGATCCATAACCTTCTCTTTTCGTGATGAACTTGATGAGTATTATTCAGTTTTTGTGAGTGTAATACTGCGGCATGCTAGCCGCAACTTTCTTTTAACAGGTTGGATACAGCGATGGCGCTAAAAATAGCCTTGAGTGGTTTTATTGCTTTGATCGTGGCGATGGGGATTGGCCGGTTTGCCTTTACCCCGCAGGTGCCGTTGATGATTGCCGAGCACCAGTTCACCCTGACCGGGGCCGGGCTGGTGGCGGCGTTGAACTACCTGGGCTACCTGTGCGGTGCCTATGATGCGATGCGTGCCAGCCGCCATGTGGAGCGCCGTCTGTGGCTTGGCGTGTGGGGCGCGGTGGCGCTGACGCTGTTGTCTGCCTTGGTGTCGGGCGAGTGGCTGCATGGTGCAGTGCGCTTTGCGATTGGTTGGGCAAGCGGTTGGTCGATGGTGCTGGTGGCGGCCTGGACTAACGAGCGGTTGGCGCATTATGGCCGTCCCGCGTTGAGTGCTGCAGTCTTTGCCGGGCCTGGGGCCGGGATATTCATCAGCGGCATGCTGGCGGTGGCGATCAACAGCTGGGGCTTGAGCGCTTCGCAGGCCTGGCTGGTGTATGGTGCATTGGCGTTGGTGTTAATTGCCGCGATCAGCATTAACTTGCCAAGGGCAGGGGAGTTGCATCGCCCCGATGTGAAGCCTGAGCCGTTGGTGCTCACCCCGGCATTGAAGCGTTTGGTGTGGAGCTACAGCCTGGCGGGTTTTGGCTATATCCTGCCTGCGACCTTCCTGTCACAGATGGCGGCGGCCCGTTTCCCTGACAGCCTGTTCGCCCAGTTTGTCTGGCCGATTTTTGGCGGTGCGGCGGTGCTGGGGATTATCATCGGGATTGCAACCCGGCATCGGCTCACCACGCAGACCCGCTTGGCGATCACGCTGTGGGTACAGGCACTGGGCGTACTTTGTGCCGAAGTGGTGCCGGGCGTTACCGGCCTGGCATTAGGGGCCATGCTAACCGGCGGTGGGTTCCTCAGTGTGGTCCAGCTATCTATCCAGCACGGTAGGGAGTTGGCTCCGAATCACGCACGCTATATGGCCGGGCTGTTGACCACGGGTTATGCCATCGGTCAGTTGGTGGGCCCGATGCTCTCGGCGGTTTCAACGGCGCTGACGCATCGCCTGGAACCCGCGCTGTATGTAGCGGTGCTGGGGCTGCTGATCGCCGGTGTGCTGGTGATCAATACCCCGGCGCGGGCCACGGCCAGCAAGCCAACGTTATCTTGAGTAAAATACATACAAAAAATGTGGGATAGCCGCAGCCAGCCTGCTAAGGGCTGGATGCGGATTTTTCATACTGGGATGAAACACAATCACTGGATAAACGTCTCACTCTCATCTAGAGTGGGGGAAAATATTGATCGGGTTCACGTTATCTATCCGTCGTCTTTCAAGCTGCAGTTAGCTCTTTCCCTGGATTTGTAGGGGCGAGCAACCAGCCGCTGCAATTTGCAAGACCACGGGGATATTGCCGGGGCCGCCTGCTGGAGACACATCGCCATGACATCGTTAAGTAATGAAGCTGCACTGGTGCACGCGGCGCTTGAAGCGCGCGGCCTGGAAACCCCGTTATGTGGGGAAGTGTTGGATCGTGAGACGCGCAAGCGCCGTATCAAAGAGCACATGACGGAAATCATGCAGCTGTTGAACCTCGATCTGTCCGACGACAGCCTGGCAGAAACGCCACACCGTATTGCGAAAATGTATGTCGATGAGATCTTCTCCGGTCTGGATTACGCCAACTTCCCGAAGATCACCGTCATCGAAAACAAGATGAAAGTGGACGAAATGGTGACGGTGCGTGATATCACCTTAACCAGCACCTGCGAACATCACTTTGTCACCATCGATGGTAAAGCCACCGTGGCGTATATTCCCAAAGACTCGGTGATTGGCCTGTCGAAAATCAACCGCATCGTGCAGTTCTTTGCCCGCCGCCCACAGGTACAGGAGCGGCTGACTCAGCAGATCCTGGTGGCGTTGCAAACGCTGTTAGGCACCAACAACGTGGCGGTATCGATCGATGCGGTGCATTACTGCGTTAAAGCTCGTGGTATTCGTGACGCTACCAGTGCTACCACCACCACGTCGCTGGGCGGGCTGTTCAAGTCCAGCCAGAATACGCGTCAGGAATTCCTGCGTGCGGTGCGTCATCATCACGGTTGATAGCGTCCCCTCACCCCAACCCTCTCCCACAGGGAGAGGGAGCTGATAGTCTCTGCTCTTTGGAAGCAAAAGGATCATATCAGCAAATGAATACGAGGCTGCTGCTTAATGGGTCTATCCCACAGGGAGAGTGAGCTGTCCGGCGTTTTGGTTGAGGCTGTGCTGCTTCGGAATAGTATTACGTAGAAAAATCAGCGAACCCGACCGATCTCCCACAGGGAGAGGGAGCTGATAGTCTCTGCTCTTTTGGAAGCAAAAGGATCATATCAGCAAATGAATACGAGGCTGCTGCTTAATGGGTCTATCCCACAGGGAGAGGGAGCTGTCCGGCGTTTTGGTTGAGGCTGTGCTGCTTCGGAATGTGAAGATGGGTAGAGTATTAGGTAGAAAAATCAGCGAACCCGACCGATCTCTCACAGGGAGAGGGAGCTGATAGTCTCTGCTCTTTGGAAGCAAAAGGATCATATCAGCAAATGAATACGAGGCTGCTGCTTAATGGGGTGTCTACTTTTACTAGACTAGAATACAAACTCAATCAACCTCCTCATCGCAAGTGAATCACTATAATTTCAAGCACACTCGATCGGTCCCCTCTCCCTGTGGGAGAGGGTTAGGGTGAGGGGGCCTGAACCACCGCGGGACAAAATGAACGCAAATCCCATTCCACCGCTACCACGCATTGCTACGCTGGACTGCGTACGCGGTATCGCCATCCTTGGCATTCTGCTGCTGAATATCAGCGCGTTTGGCCTGCCGAAAGCCGCCTATCTCAACCCCGCCTATCTGGGTATGCCCTCCACACGCGATGTCTGGACCTGGGCACTGTTGGATCTGTTCGCTCAGGTCAAGTTCCTGGCCATGTTCGCGCTGCTGTTTGGTGCCGGTCTGCAACTGCTATTACGGCGGGGCAAAGTCTGGATCCGTGCCCGGTTGTCCTGGTTGGTACTGATTGGCCTGGGGCACGCCATTTTCTTATGGGATGGGGACATCCTGCTGGCCTACGGGCTGATCGGCCTGGTGTGCTGGAGGATGATCCGTGACGCGCAGAATACCTTCACCCTGTTGAAAACGGGGGCGGTGCTGTATCTGATAGGCGTGGCGGTGTTGCTGCTGCTAGGGTTTATCTCTCACGGTGAGCCGGGCAGTTTCTGGCAGCCGAGCGTGGCCGAATTGCAGTATGAGAAGTTCTGGAAGCTGCAAGGCGGGCCGGAAGCCTGGCGCAGCCGTCTGGATCTGCTCTCTTCCAGCCTGATAGCCATCGGTGCGCAGTATGGCTGGCAATTGGCCGGGCTGATGCTGTTTGGTGCAGGCATGATGCGCAGCGGTTGGCTGCGTAACAGCTATTCACCTGCTTACTACCGCCGCCAGGCCGCCTGGCTGATACCGCTTTCATTGCTGA
Source organism: Serratia sp. K1WW1 (assembly GCF_055790865.1). NCBI lineage: Bacteria > Pseudomonadati > Pseudomonadota > Gammaproteobacteria > Enterobacterales > Yersiniaceae > Serratia > Serratia sp. K1WW1. The sequence goes on along the minus strand of NZ_CM147697.1, from coordinate 3,980,047 downwards.
TCCAGTTGCCCTGTGTGCTGCTGCAGTGGCAGCTGAATTGGGATTATCGCTGGAGTGGCTTTCTGCTGCAGGTGCCGCGTGAGTTGGGTTCGCCGCTGCAGGCCATTGGCTACCTGGCTCTGGTCTACGGTTTTTGGCCAACGCTTTCCCGCCTGCGTATCAGCCACTGGTTAACCCAGGTTGGGCGGATGGCGCTAAGTAATTACCTGCTACAAACCCTGATTTGCAGCACGCTGTTCTTTCGTTTTGGCCTCTATCAACAGCTCGACCGTTTGCAGCTATTGGCGGTCGTTCCCCTGGTGTGGCTGGCCAACCTGCTGTTTTCCACCCTGTGGCTGCGTTACTTCGCGCAGGGCCCGATGGAATGGCTATGGCGCAAGCTGACTTACCTTGCTGCGGGCGAAAGTCTACGTCAGCCGACAAAATGAGATCTGGCGCAGGTAGGTTAAAAAATTGTATGTAAACGTTTTCTTTCCTGTGACGTAATTCACGCTGAGGAGGATGACAAACGGGGTAGGATAGCGCCACTGTCTACTCTGTCGACCTCGGGACGTTTCATGAATTCTGTGCATTCAACCACCATTCGCGATGTGGCGAAGCGTGCGGGTGTGTCCGTCGCTACCGTCTCGCGAGTGCTGAACAACAGTGCCCTGACCAGCAAAGAGACCCGCGAGCAGGTGCTGAAGGCCGTGGCGGAACTGGGTTATCGGCCAAACGCCAACGCGCAGGCATTGGCTACCCAGAGCAGTGAAACGCTGGGCGTGGTGGTGATGGATGTCTCCGATCCGTTCTTCGGCGCGTTAGTGAAAGCGGTAGACACGGTGGCGCAGCAAAACCACAAATATCTGCTGATCGGCAACAGTTACCATCAGGCGGACAAAGAGCGCCATGCCATCGAAGTGTTGATCCGTCAACGCTGCAATGCCTTGATTGTTCATGCAAAAGCGTTAGGTGACGCGGAACTGATCGCCTTTATGGATCAGATCCCGGGCATGGTGTTAATTAACAGAATTGTAACGGGCTATGAGCACCGCTGCGTTGGCCTGAACAATGTGTTTGGCGCTGAAGTTGCCATGCGCTTGCTGCTCTCGCAGGGGCATCAGCGGATCGGTTATCTGGGCTCCGATCACCCCATCGAAGACGGCCCGCTGCGCCAGCAAGGTTATAGCCAGGCGATGGCCGCGGCCGGTTTTTCCCCACCGGATAGCTGGCGGGCTTACGGCTCACCGGATCTGCAAGGCGGTGAAGCGGCAATGGTTGAACTACTGGGCCGCAACCTGCACCTGAGCGCCGTATTCGCCTATAACGACGCCATGGCAGCCGGTGCGATGGCGGTGCTGAAAGAAAACGGTATCACAGTGCCGCAGCATTTCTCGCTGGTGGGGTTTGATGATATCCCCATTGCCCGCTATACCAGCCCCAAGCTGACCACCATCCGTTATCCGATCGTTTCAATGGCCACCCTGGCTACCGAGCTGGCGCTGAAGGGCGCTGCCGGGCAGCTTGAACCTCAGGCTTCACACCTGTTTATGCCGACGCTGGTACGCCGCCATTCTGTAGCACCGTGGCAAAGTGAGGCTTCGGTCACTCTCTGAACATTTAATATTGTGTAACCGTTTTCAATCTGTGAGAAAATTCACAGATTATTAACATAGTGCCGTCTATGCTCTAGTCGTTTTCCAGCGCAAAGGCTCTTGCCAGCCAAGCTTTTAATCTGGCGCTGACACAGCATCACAGGAATAACAAGCAACACGGATGACAGAAATTCATTTGAAACTGCCACGCCCAACTGTGTGCATTGTGGCTAAAGGCTTAATACCGAGTACGACCCTCTACAAACCGGAGACAGACAATGAATAAGAAGGTTTTCACCCTGGCCGCGCTGGCCGCAAGCATGATGTTTGGCGCAGCTGCGCATGCTGATACCCGCATTGGCGTCACGATTTACAAATATGACGACAACTTTATGTCGGTGGTGCGTAAGGCGATCGAGAAAGATGCCAAGGCTTCTCCGGATGTCACGCTGCTGATGAATGACTCGCAGAATGACCAGTCCAAGCAGAATGACCAGATCGACGTGCTGATTGCCAAAGGCGTAAAAGCGCTGGCGATCAACCTGGTGGACCCTGCCGCCGCTCCGGTGGTGATTGACAAGGCACGTGCCAACGATATCCCGGTGGTGTTCTACAACAAAGAGCCTTCCCGCAAGGCGTTGGATAGCTACGACAAAGCCTATTACGTTGGTACCGACTCTAAAGAGTCTGGCGTGATCCAGGGTGAACTGATTGCCAAACACTGGAAAGCCAACCCAGCCTGGGATCTGAACAAAGACGGTCAGATCCAATATGTGCTGTTGAAAGGCGAGCCAGGCCATCCGGATGCAGAAGCGCGTACCACCTACGTGATCAAAACGCTGAATGAAAAAGGCGATAAGACTCAGCAGCTGCAGATGGACACCGCGATGTGGGATACCGCTCAGGCTAAAGACAAGATGGACGCCTGGCTGTCTGGCCCTAACGCCAACAAGATCGAAGTGGTAATCGCTAACAACGATGCGATGGCCATGGGGGCGGTTGAAGCCCTGAAAGCTCACAACAAGAGCAGCATTCCGGTCTTTGGTGTCGATGCCCTGCCAGAAGCACTGGCAATGGTGAAATCCGGGGCGATGGCCGGTACCGTGCTGAACGATGCCGACAATCAGGCAAAGGCGACCTTCGATCTGGCGAAGAACCTGGCCGCGGGCAAACCTGCTGCTGACGGCACCCAATGGAAGATCGTCGATAAAATCGTGCGTATTCCTTACGTGGGTGTAGATAAAGATAACCTGTCTCAGTTTGTGAAATAAACCGAGATAGAGAGAAATGCCCCCGCCGGTATTTAGGCGGGGGAACTTATTAGAAGAACCCGTTAATTCTCCACTGCTGCAAGCCAGCTTGGGAGAGTGCTGGTTCCAGAATTAGCCAGGACTATTTATGGCCGAAAACTCTCGTGAGTGGCTACTGGAAATGACGGATATCAGTAAGTCGTTTCCCGGCGTAAAGGCATTAGACAAAGTGAATTTACGCGTACGTCCAAACTCCATTCATGCACTAATGGGGGAGAACGGCGCCGGAAAATCCACCTTATTAAAATGCCTGTTTGGCATTTATAAAAAAGACTCCGGCAGTATTCTGTTTCAGGGGCAGGAAGTCGATTTCAAAAGTTCCAAAGAGGCGTTGGAGCAGGGCGTTTCGATGGTGCATCAAGAACTGAACCTGGTGTTGCAGCGTACCGTGATGGACAACATGTGGCTGGGGCGTTACCCGACCAAAGGGCTGTTTGTCGATCAGGACAAGATGTACAAAGACACCAAGGAAATTTTCGACGAACTGGATATTGATATCGATCCCCGCGCCAAAGTCGGCACGCTGTCGGTATCCCAGATGCAGATGATCGAAATTGCCAAGGCGTTCTCCTACAACGCTAAAATTGTGATTATGGATGAGCCAACCTCTTCTCTGACCGAGAAGGAGGTGAATCATCTGTTCACCATTATCCGTAAGCTGAAGGAGCGTGGCTGCGGCATCGTGTATATCTCGCACAAGATGGAAGAGATCTTCCAGCTATGCGATGAAATCACCATTCTGCGCGACGGCCAATGGATCGCCACCCAGCCGCTGGAAGGGCTGGATATGGACAAGATTATCTCTATGATGGTTGGGCGTTCGCTGAGCCAGCGTTTCCCCGATCGTCAGAATACGCCGGGTGAGGTGATTTTAGAGGTGAAAGGCCTGACCTCTTTGCGCCAGCCTTCGATCCGCGATATCTCCTTTGACCTGCATCAGGGGGAGATCCTGGGCATTGCCGGGCTGGTGGGCGCCAAGCGCACCGACATTGTGGAAACTCTGTTTGGCATCCGCGAGAAGGTGGCCGGCACCATCAAGCTGCACGGTAAAAATATCAACAATAACAGTGCTAACGAAGCCATCAACCACGGTTTTGCCCTGGTGACGGAAGAGCGTCGTTCCACCGGTATTTATGCTTACCTGAATATTGGCTTTAACTCGTTGATTGCCAATATTCGCCAATACAAAAACAAGATGGGCCTGCTGGATAATAACCGGATGAAAAGCGACACCCAATGGGTGATCGATGCCATGCGGGTGAAAACGCCGGGCCACCATACCAATATCGGTTCGCTTTCCGGCGGTAATCAGCAAAAGGTGATCATTGGCCGCTGGCTACTGACACAGCCGGAAATCCTGATGATGGATGAGCCAACGCGCGGTATCGACGTGGGGGCCAAGTTTGAAATTTACCAGTTAATGACCGAGTTGGCGAAGAAGGGCAAGGGGATCATTATAATCTCTTCCGAAATGCCGGAGCTTTTGGGAATTACCGACAGAATATTGGTGATGAGTAATGGTCAGGTTGCGGGCATTGTGAATACCAAACAGACCTCGCAAAATGAAATATTGCGGCTAGCCTCCTTGCATCTTTAAGGATCGTAATTATGAGCGCACTGAATAAAAAAACCTTGTTCACCTATTTTAAAGAGGGTGGCATTTATCTGGTCCTGTTGGTGTTACTGGCGATTATTATTATCCAGGACCCAACCTTTTTAAGCCTGATGAACCTGAGTAATATCCTGACCCAATCCTCGGTGCGTATTATCATTGCGCTGGGCGTGGCCGGGCTGATCGTTACGCAGGGGACAGACCTTTCCGCCGGGCGTCAGGTAGGGTTGGCAGCGGTAATTGCCGCGACCCTGCTGCAATCGATGGATAACGTCAACAAAGTGTTCCCGCATATGGAAACCTGGTCGATCCCGCTGGTGATCTTGCTGGTTTGCGCCGTTGGCGCGGTGATTGGCCTGGTCAACGGCTTGATTATTGCCTATCTCAACGTGACGCCGTTTATCACCACGTTGGGTACCATGATCATCGTTTATGGGATTAACTCCCTGTATTACGATTACGTGGGGGCTTCACCGGTGGCCGGTTTCGATCCGAAATTCTCCACCTTTGCCCAAGGGTTCTTGCGATTCGGTGACTTCAAGCTGTCATATATCACCTTCTACGCCATTATTGCGATCGCCTTTGTCTGGGTGCTGTGGAATAAAACCCGCTTCGGCAAGAATATCTTCGCCATCGGTGGTAACCCGGAAGCGGCGAAAGTCTCTGGCGTCAACGTCCCGCTGAACCTGATCATGATTTATGCGCTGTCCGGGGTGTTCTATGCCTTTGGCGGTTTACTGGAAGCGGGCCGTATCGGTAGCGCCACCAACAACCTCGGCTTTATGTATGAACTGGATGCTATCGCGGCCTGTGTGGTCGGTGGAGTGTCGTTCGCCGGTGGGGTAGGTACGGTGCTGGGCGTGGTGACTGGGGTGATCATCTTTACCGTCATCAACTACGGCCTGACCTATATAGGCGTGAACCCTTACTGGCAGTACATCATCAAGGGTAGCATTATCATCTTCGCGGTAGCGCTGGACTCCCTGAAGTACGCCAAGAAAAAATAAGTCTGTTTTGCGCTTTACGATAACGGCCAGCATCTGCTGGCCGTTTTGCTTTTGCTATGTAACACGGCAGATATGCCATCTTACTGTTATTCCATTCGTCGCTGTTCCCCCTCACCCCAACCCTCTCCCCAAAAAGGAGAGGGGGCAGAACGGAGCTGCGTTCAGGGACAGGAGTTTATTTGTGGCCATGACGCATTCGGTGTTGTGGTCAGACGCAGGAGTTAATCTGTGGCACGTACGGTCCCCTCTCCCTGTGGGAGAGGGCTAGGGTGAGGGGCAATCGCTTAAGCGTGAGGTGAAACTCAGCTCTTCTTCTGCTGCTGAGCCTTAACCTTTTCTGCCGCCAGCTTGTGCTCCAGCTCTACCAACTGCTCCGGCGACACCGCCGGATAACCCGGTGCATCTTCCGGCACCTTGTGCATCGCAGATATCGGGATTAATGGGCCAAGGAAGCGGGGCTCACGCTTGAGGATATACAGATCGGTCAAGGCTCCCAGGCGGGCAAAGATCTCGCGCACGCGCACCGTCATCATATTTTTTGGCGAAGGTACCGCATAGCATTGCGCCTGGATGCCCATATGCAGGGCGATAAACAGGGCGCGCTCGCAGTGGAATCGCTGGGTGATGATGATGAAGTCGTTGGTATCGAACACCTTGCGCGTACGGACAATGGAGTCGAGGGTACGGAAACCGGCATAGTCGAGCACGATATCGCTAGGCGCAACGCCAGCGGCCAGCAGATCGCGGCGCATGGTCATCGGTTCGTTGTAGCTTTGCTGGGCATTATCGCCGCTCAGCAGCAGGTACTTCACCTTGCCGCTGTTATAGACGTTGATCGCCCCTTGAATACGGTAGCGGTAATATTGGTTAAGCACTCCGGTACGGTAATATTTGGAGGTGCCAAGCACCACCCCCACCTGACGGTGTGGTAGCGTTTGCATTTCTTCGTAAATGTAAGGCGCGGTTTTCCAGCTTATCCAGCGATCGAGCGCGATAGCCGACAGCATCAGCACCGAAATGATGATGAACAGGCTGATTATCAGGCGTTTCCACATGTTGATGCCTTGCGCGAACGAGGGCTAAAGTAAGACTCAAGGCTACTTTACCTGCCCGGCAGACGCAAGCAATGAGCCGTTTACCGCAGTGGTTACGCTGTATTTTTCAGCATATTCCTGTCTTGGTATGAGAATCGGGCCTGACTAACAGGCCCGGTGAGGTACTTAGAACGAGGTACGCTTGTAGATACGATACTGCGGGCGCCAGAAGTTATGCTCGATGGCTTTAGACAACGCCTCTTCCGACGTCACCACTGCTACACCCTGCAACTGGGCGGCTTTGCCCACTTCCATCGCGATGCATTTGGATACGCCTTGAATATCATCGATATTCGGCAGCAGTGCGCCGTGGCCGTCGGTAGCCAGCGGAGAACAGTCGGCCAGGGCACGGCTGGCGGCCATCAGCATGGCATCGGTGACCCGTTTTGCCCCTGCAGCCAATACGCCAAGGCCAATCCCCGGGAAGATATAGGAGTTGTTGCACTGGGCAATCGGGAACAACTGGTCTTTATAGGTTACCGGTGAGAACGGGCTACCGGTGGCGACCAGTGCGGCACCGTCGGTCCAGTTGATGATATCTTCTGGCCGGGCTTCCACGCGGGAAGTTGGGTTGGACAGCGGCATCACGATCGGGCGTGGGCAATGCTTGTGCATCTCACGGATCAGCTCTTCGGTAAACAGCCCCGGCTGACCAGAGACGCCGATCAGCACGGTCGGCTTGGCGTTGCGCACCACTTCCAGCAGGGAGATCGCATCGCTTTCCACCTGCCATTGATCCAGATTGGCACTTTTCTGCACCAGCTTGCTCTGGAAATCGAGCAGGTTCGGCAGCTTATCCGTCAGCAGGCCAAAACGGTCAACCATAAACACGCGAGAGCGGGCTTCTTCTTCGCTCAGCCCTTCAGATTTCATCTGGGCGATGATCTGTTCGGCAATCCCACAGCCTGCGGAGCCTGCCCCCAGGAAGGCGACGGTTTGATCGCGCAGTTGGCTGCCAGCGGCACGGCTGGCGGCAATCAGGCTGCCCAGCGTCACGGCGGCGGTGCCTTGAATATCGTCGTTGAAGCAGCACAGCTCGTCACGATAGCGATTAAGCAACGGCGTGGCGTTGTTCTGGGCGAAATCTTCAAACTGCAGCAGCACGTTCGGCCAACGACGTTTCACCGCCTGGATGAACTCTTCCACAAAGGCGTGATATTCGTCGCCCGAAATACGTGGATGACGCCACCCCATATAGAGCGGATCGTTCAGGCGTTGTGGGTTGTTGGTGCCCACGTCCAGCACCACCGGCAAGGTATAGGCCGGGCTGATGCCGCCACAGGCGGTGTACAGGGAGAGCTTACCGATCGGTATGCCCATGCCCCCGATGCCCTGGTCGCCCAGGCCAAGGATGCGTTCCCCGTCGGTGACCACAATCACCTTAACGTTCTGCTTGGTGGCGTTTTGCAGCATATCGTCGATGCGATCGCGGTTCGGGTAGGAGATAAACAGCCCACGTGCGCGGCGATAGATGTCGGAGAAATGCTCACAGGCTTCGCCCACGGTTGGCGTATAGATGATGGGCATCATCTCGCTCAGGTGCGAATCCAGCAGGCGATAGAACAGCGTTTCGTTGGTGTCCTGGATATTGCGCAGGTAGATGTGCTTGTCGTTATCGTTCTTGAAATCCTGATACTGACGGTAAGCGCGTTCCACCTGTTCTTCGATGGTTTCTATCGCTTCCGGCAGCAGGCCGTGCAGGTTGAAGTTACTGCGCTCTTCTTCGGAAAAGGCGCTGCCTTTGTTCAGTAACGGGAACTCCAACAGAATGGGGCCAGCGTAGGGGATGTAGAGAGGGCGTTTGCTTTCGTATTCCAGTTCCATCAGTTTTACTCTTTGCCTAGGGTAAGCTTTATTACTGCCGATCCTAAGATATCGGCAAAATATGTACAGCATTTGTTAGTAAATAATGAGGAATTGTCGCTTGTTGCTGGTTTTTTAGCCGGATTGCGGCGGAGCACGGTGGCTCCGCCTGAGGGATCAGAAGGTCACGCGTTGGACGTCTTCGCAGCCCAAGGCCGCCAGGGTGGCGCGGGTGGCATCCCACTGCGTCAGGATTGCTCCTTCAGCTTCGGCCAATACGGCACGGCGTACTTTCTGGCAATCACCACCGGAGACATTCATCAGGATCAGTGCGGCCTGCAATGGCGGCAGGCTAGGGTTGAACGCGGCGTTTTCTGCATAGCGGCCAGCGTAAACCTTGCCGTCTTCGGCTTCCAGCGCTACGCCGCTATGGGCGGTGCTGTAAGGGGCATGGCTGCGGTTGGCGGCATCCAGGGCCGCTTTCGCCAGTTCATCATCCAGCGTCAGTTGGAAACCGTGATCGACCGGATCCATCAGCAACTCGCTGATTTGCAGATCTTTCGGGCCGAAGGAGTAAGGCAGGTAATCACCCAGCGTGGCGGTTGCCCGTGCAGGCAAGTGGATCTCCAACTCGGTACCGCTGTTAAGCTCATTCATAAATTGGCGGCAGTGGCCGCAAGGCGAGTAGTTGACGGTGACCGCAACCAGTTTGGCTTCGCCGCGCAGCCAGGCATGCGTGACAGCGCACTGTTCCGCGTGCACGGTTTGTTGCATAGGCGCACCACGGAATTCCATGTTGCCACCAAAATACCAGTTGCCGCTGACGCCACGCGCCACCGCCCCAACGTGGAAATGCGAAATCGGCGTTAACGAGCAGGCCGCCGCCAATGGCAGCAGAGCAAAGGCCAGAGCATCGTCATCCAACCCGCACTGTTGCTTGATCGCCGCAATCTGCTCGGCCTTGAACATGGCTGCGAAATCAGGTGCATCTAAATAGGGCAGCAGGGCGGATTGCAAGGCCGCAGGCAATTCGCTGTAGGCGGAGTGAAAGCGAGAATGCATAAGGAAGTCTCTCTACAAGTTAACGGGTTAACATTCTAGGCAACCGGCCCACAATAAAGTGTGACTAATATCTATTTTTTAATGAAACAACTGCAATGAAACTTATAAATGCGAGACGTGTCGCAGGTTTTTAGCCGTTAACCAAACAGCCGCAGTAGTATCGGGAACACGAACGGCGCGGTCAGCGAAGTGATAATCCCGCAGATAACCAGAGCCAACGAACTGAATGCGCCCTGTTGGTAATCCATTTCTACGCAGCGTGCTGTACCCAACGCATGCGAAGCGGTCCCCATCGCCAAACCGCGCGATGAATTGGTGTTGATCCGCAACAGACTAAGCAGAGAATGGCCGAAAACCGCCCCCAGAATACCGACAAAAATCACGCACACCGCGCTGATGGCCGGGATGCCGCCAATCGACTCGGCTACCGCCATGGCTATTGGGGTCGTCACCGACTTTGGCAAGATCGAGGCGGCAATTTCAGGTTTGGCCCCCATCAGCAGGGCAATGGCACCGCCGCTGATCATTGCGGTCATGCTGCCAATAAAGCAGACGGTGATGATGGATTTCCAACGCGCGCGGATCTGATGGATCTGCTCGTATAGCGGAAAAGCAAGGGCGACCACCGCCGGTTGCAGCAGATCGTTGAGGATTTTGCTGCCTTGAAAATAGCGTTCATAAGGAATGCCGGTCAGCAACAGCAGCGGGATAATCACCGCCATCGAGACCAATAATGGGTTCAGCAATGGCATGTGGAGCTTTTGTGCCAGCTTGCGTGCCGCGTAAAACACCACCAGGGTCAGCGGTAAAGACCACCAGATATTTTGCATCATTGCTCATCCTCCGCATTTTTTGCTTTACCGAGGATGGGACGCTCGCGATGGAAGTAATGTGAAGTATAGCCAACCACCACAAACACCAGCAGCGTACTGATCAGGCAAGACACGATCAGCGGAGCCAGATCGTCAACTATCTGGTCGTAATACTTCATGATGCCGACGCCGATTGGCACGAACAGCAGCACCATATAACGGATAAACAGATGGCAGCCAGGCTTGACCCATTTGGCCGGTAAAATTTGTGAGGAGAGCAGGGCAAACAGGATCAACATCCCGATAATACTGCCGGGGATGGCGATCGGCAGCAGCGCCGCAATGGCGTTACCGGCGAACAGGCTGAGGTAGATCAGCACGATCGCCCTGACATATTTCCAACACAGGTTAAATAGGTTGCCCATAGTGCATTCTCGTTGATGTTGACGTATTCATCATACAATTAAACTGTGAGCTACGCCACAAAACGCATCATGAATTCTCGCTATGCCTATCATGCCATTTTGGCAAGATTGTGGCCCGCCTTAAGTGTAGCGGGCCAGGCTATTCCGCGCTGCTTAGGCTGGCAAGCGGCTTTTGCTGTTCCGCCAACCGATGGCCGAGGAAGAAGAACAGTAGGCTGAACAACGCGGCGGCGATCAACACCAGGAACATTACTGGCGGTGGCGCATAGCTCAGCAGGAAACCGCACATCACCGGGTTGATGGCTCCCCCCAGATTGCTTAGGCTCTGCACGCCGTAATAGCTGCCTTTCAGGTGCTGTGGGGCGATAAAGTCGATAAACATATATTCAACCGGAATGACGATGATTTCCCCCAGGGTGAAAATCGCCATGGCCAGCACCCATAGCCATATCGAAAGGCCTGCCAGCATAAAGCCGATCAGCCCCAGGACGAAGAACAGCGTGCCCAGCATCAGCCAGCGCAGCATGTTGTCCTGGCGCATACCGCGGCTCAGCAGATACTGCAGGGCGATCACGATGCAGGCGTTGACGATCATCACCACGCCAATCACTTTGTAAGCAAATTCGGCATCGCTAACGATGATCAGATACTGCGACAGATAACCGGTAAATTGGCCAAATACCACCGCGCCTAATGTGCTGCCAAGGGTGAAATAAATCAGCCGCCGATCGCCGCGCAGCACATTCAACGTCTGGCGGAAGTTGAGAACCGACGGTGGAGTGTTGCCGGTGTCTTCTATCGGTGGCGATGGATAGCTGCGCAGGCGGAAGCTCAGGGTTATCACAGTCAGTAACGCCAACCCGCCGGACAGGTAGAACGGCAGCAGTGGGCTGTAACCGGCTACCATCACGCCCAATGATGAGCCGACGGCCCAGCCGACGTTCACTAGCGTATAGTTGATCGAGAAGGCCTTGATACGCTGATTTACCGGCAGCCAACTGGCAAAGCAGGCCTTGATGGCGATGCTGAGCACCGCATAAGCGGTATGTAGGATGGCCAGCACCAGGATAACGCCAGCGGGGTGCGAGACCCATGGGATAGCAAAAAAGCTCAGCGAAAATAGCAGGATGGCCAGCAGGATCAACGGATTTTTATTAAAGCGATCGACCAGATAGCCGCCATAAAAGCTGCTGATGATGCCGATAGTCAGGCTGACGCCCAAGATAATACCCACGCTTTTCGGCAGCAGGTGGAAGTGCTCGGTCAGGTAAATGGTGATAAAGGGCAGCGTGACACCACGGCCTATGGTCAGCACCAGCGAACTTGCCAGCAATATCTTAATCAGTGGGGGGAATCCCTTCATAACCAAACCTGTTGATGCATACAGTTATTACGTCAATGCAACTACAGTAGCTTATTTTGTGGTGCTGAGAAGGGGCGAACGGAAAAATTGTTTAAAAAAAAGAGGCTACGTCTGTAGCCCCTCGGTAAAACAGCATTATTTACCGGATTTGGCCTGCAGGGTGGCAAACCAGGGTTGGATGAAGTCTTCACTGCTGCCCCAGCCTGTAATAATTTTACCCAGCGAAGCTACGTTGATTGGACCGGTCTGGCTGACCAGCAATGCCTGCGGGATGGCGGCGGCCTTAAACTGATAGGTGGCAGGCGTTGGCTCGCCTGCTAGCTTGTTGGCAATCAGGCGCAGGTTGACGGCTCCGATCAGCTTGGTATCTACCGCGACGCTGACCTTCCACGGGCTACCGGCTTCGCGCATCAGTTGCAGATCCTGGTTGGAGATATCGATGCTGTAGAGCTTGATCTCGGTGCGGCCATTTTCTTGCAGCGCCTTATAGGCTCCCTGGCTGAAGGCATCCCAGGTGCCCCAGATGGCATCAATTTTACCTTTCGGGTATTTGGCCAGCACCGCCCCCACTTTATTGGCGGTATCGCCCTGAACGTCGGATGAAACTGCCCCTATTGATTCCAACTCATGAATGCCCGGGTTTTGCTTGAGCAATTGCTGGTAAGCGGCCTGGCGGCGCTCCATTGGCGGGAAGCCAGCAACCCACAGCTTGATAATGTTGGCCTTGCCGTCGAAGTCTTTAATCAGTTGGCCGAAGGATTCATTGGCCAGCGAGGCATCATCCTGTTGGGAAACGGTGACGCCGGGGATCTCGCCGCTAACGTCGGTATCAAAGGCCGACACCGCGATACCTGCCGCGGCGATGCGCTTAACCAGATCGGTGGAATAGGGCGCGCGGCCTTGAGAAAGAATGATGCCGTCATACTTCTGGCTGATGGCCTGGTTAACGAAGTCCTGAAAACGCGCGTCATCGCCGTTGCTCAGGAAGGTATCGACCTTGAAACCGAGCTTGCGCCCCTCCTGGATTGCTCCGGCCAAAAACTGGGTGGTGTTGTCATCGGAACCCAGGTTACGGATCACAGCCACGCGGATCTGCCCTTGATGCTGGGCAATAGCGTCAGGAACGGGGGCAAGCGTGGCTTCAGCAGCCAGCAGGGGCAGGCTGGTCAGCAGGCTGAGGGCGAGCAGTGAGGTCTTTATCGTTTTCATTATTGGCTCCGAAGCAGGTGAAGAGTTCCCGGTAAAATTGGATATGTAGATATCTTTACGTCTGGACGTCTATTTTATGCGATGCAGCATCATAACCAGATACCCGGCAATTGGGAATCCACCGGCTTATGAATTTTTCTCAGGTGATATAACGATTGGTTTGGATGGGGTACGCAGTTTTGGCAGGAACCGGGAGATCGACGGTGCTGGTGGCGCTAATCTTGGCTGATGAAGAGTGCAATCACGCTGATTAAGGCGCGCCGTTTAAGATCTGATATGACAGAGGCAGAACAAGCTTTGTGGCTGCAGCTGCGCGATCGCCGCTTGGCGGGGTTTAAGTTTCGACGGCAATTTCCGGTTGGGCCTTTCTTTGCTGATTTCGCGTGTTGGCAGGCGAAGCTGATTGTTGAGCTGGATGGTGGTCAGCATACGGCACAGGTGGCTTATGACCAGCAGCGCACAAGCTTTCTAGAACGCCAGGGATTTACCGTGATTCGTTTTTGGAACGATGAGGTTTTACTTAATTGGGAGGGCGTGAGACAGGTGATTTTATGGAATTTGCAGCGCAAGATATCCCCTCATTCTGGCCGTTGAGATTGCCCCTCACCCCAACCCTCTCCCACAGGGAGAGGGAGCTGCCCGGAGCAAATAGTTAGCCCGTGCTGCTTCGGAAAGAAATGAATAAGAAGAAAGGCTGGGTATGACTCAGAGAAATCAACGAACTCGATAGGTATTACTAGATCGGAAGGAAATGGATAAGAAGAAAGGCTGGGTATGACTTAGAGAAATCAACGAACTCGATAGGTATTACTAGATCGGAAAGAAATGAATAAGAAGAAAGGCTGGGTATGACTCAGAGAAATCAACGAACTCGATCAGTCCCCTCTCCCTGTGGGAGAGGGTTAGGGTGAGGGGACTTTTCTCGATATTATAGAAGCTTACTTAACCTGCATACCAGGCTGTGCGCCGCTGTCCGGGCTGAGCAGGAAGATCTCCTTGCCGCCAGGGCCAGCCGCCATCACCATCCCTTCGGAAACGCCAAAGCGCATTTTGCGCGGCGCCAGGTTGGCCACCATAATCGTCAAACGCCCTTCCAGCAGTGAAGGATCGGGGTAGGCAGAGCGAATACCGGAGAAGATCTGGCGTGATTCGCCACCCAGATCCAACTGCAGCTTCAGCAGCTTGTCGGAACCTTCAACAAACTCGGCGCTCTTGATCAGCGCGATGCGCATATCGACCTTGGCGAAGTCGTCAAAGCTGATGGTGTCCTGGATCGGATCGTCCGCCAGCGGTCCGCTGACAACCTTCTGGCTGGCGGCCAGATCTTCTTTTGATGCATTTACCATTTCATTCACTTTGTCGAGATCGATACGGTTGAACAACGCCTTGAAGGTGTTCACCTGATGGCCCAGCAGCGGCTGCTCAATGCCATCCCAGCTCAGTTCGCAGTTGAGGAACGCTTCGGCACGTTCGGTCAATGCTGGCAGTACCGGCTTCAGGTAGGTCATCAGCACGCGGAACAGGTTGATGCCCATCGAACAGATAGCTTGCAGATCGGCGTCTCGGCCTTCTTCTTTCGCGACTACCCAAGGAGCCTGCTCATCGACATAGCGGTTGGCCAGATCGGCCAGCGCCATGATTTCGCGGATCGCCCGGCTGGTTTCACGGCTGGCATAGGCCTGCGCAATGCTGGTGGCAGCATCAACAAAGGTCTGGTACAGCGCAGGGTCGGCCAGGTGATCGGCTAGCTGCCCGGCAAAACGCTTGTTGATAAAGCCAGCGTTACGGGAAGCCAGGTTGACCACTTTGTTCACGATATCCGCATTCACGCGCTGCACGAAGTCTTCCAGATTCAGGTCGATATCGTCGATGCGTGAAGAGAGCTTGGCGGCGTAGTAATAACGCAGGCAATCGGCATCCAGGTGCTTGAGGTAGGTACCAGCTTTAATGAAGGTGCCGCGCGACTTGGACATCTTGGCGCCGTTCACCGTCACATAGCCGTGCACAAACAGGCTGGTTGGCTTGCGGAAATCGCTGCCTTCCAACATTGCCGGCCAGAACAGGCTGTGGAAGTAGACGATATCCTTACCGATGAAGTGATACAGCTCGGTAGTGGAGTCTTTACGCCAGAACTCGTCGAAATCCAGATCGCCGCGCTTGTCGCACAGGTTCTTGAACGAGCCCATGTAACCGATTGGCGCATCCAGCCAGACGTAGAAATACTTGCCTGGGGCATCCGGAATTTCGAAGCCGAAATACGGCGCATCGCGGGAGATATCCCACTGTTGCAGGCCGGATTCGAACCATTCCTGCATCTTGTTTGCCACCTGCTCTTGCAGCGCGCCGGAGCGCGTCCAGGCCTGCAGCATGTCGCTGAAAGCGGGCAGGTCGAAGAAATAGTGCTCAGAATCACGCATTTCCGGGGTAGCGCCGGAAACCACGGATTTAGGGTCGATCAGCTCGGTTGGGCTGTAGGTTGCGCCACAAACTTCGCAGTTATCGCCATATTGATCCGGAGATTTACATTTCGGGCAGGTGCCCTTCACAAAACGATCCGGCAGGAACATGCCTTTCTCGGGATCGTAAAGCTGAGAAATGGTGCGTCGCTTGATATGACCGTTCTCTTTCAAGCGGCCATAGATCACACCTGACAGTTCACGGTTTTCTTCGCTATGGGTCGAATGATAATTCTCATAGCTGATGCCAAAACCGGCGAAATCCTGTTGGTGCTCGCGGCTCATTTCCGCGATCATCTCTTCTGGCGGGATACCCATCTGCTGTGCTTTGAGCATGATTGGCGTACCGTGCGCGTCATCCGCACAGATGAAATGAACTTCGTTGCCGCGCATTCGTTGGTAACGAACCCAGATATCTGCCTGGATGTGCTCGAGCATGTGGCCGAGATGGATGGAACCATTTGCGTACGGTAGCGCGCACGTCACCAATAATTTTTTCGCGACTTGAGCCATAATGAAAAGTTGCTTTCTTTAATGAGTGAAAAGGGTCTTTGATGTTACCCGATCGCGCTCTCTGCTGCTAGGGCGGTTTCTTTCGGGTTATACGAGCGAGTTACCCTGCAGTTCTGATATGCTTATCGGGTTGCTACCCATTCAAAATCAAGGAGCCGGGATGAACGCCAAATCCCCTGAGCAGACCAACCCTGAAGTTCTGCGCGCCCTGGTGACCGGAGTATTGGCCGCCTTCGAACACCCGACGTTAAAAAACAACCTGACCGCACTGAAAGCTATTCACCACTGCACGATGTTGGACAATGTCCTGCATATTGAATTGGTCATGCCGTTTGCCTGGCAAAGTGGATTTGAGGCGCTAAAAGAATCGGTAAGCGCCGAACTGCTACGCGTGACCGGCGTTCAGGCTATCGAATGGAAGCTGAAGCACGATATCACCACCTTGAAACGCGCCAACGACCAGGCCGGGGTGAAGGGGGTGCGTAACATTATTGCCGTCAGCTCAGGCAAAGGCGGGGTGGGGAAATCCAGCACCGCGGTCAACCTGGCGCTGGCACTGATCGCCGAAGGTGCCAAAGTGGGGATCCTGGATGCGGACATTTATGGCCCGTCGATCCCCAACATGCTGGGCACTGAACATGAACGCCCAACCTCGCCGGACGGCCAGCATATGGCTCCGATCGTGGCGCACGGTTTGGCGACCAACTCTATCGGCTACCTGGTGACCGACGACAACGCCATGGTCTGGCGCGGGCCGATGGCCAGCAAGGCGCTGCTGCAACTGTTGCAGGATACGCTGTGGCCGGATCTGGATTATCTGGTGCTGGATATGCCGCCGGGGACAGGGGATATCCAACTGACCCTGTCGCAGAATATCCCGGTGACCGGTGCGCTGGTGGTGACGACACCACAGGATATCGCCTTGCTTGATGCCGCTAAAGGCATTGTGATGTTCGAAAAGGTGCATGTGCCGGTATTGGGCATCGTTGAGAACATGAGCATGCATGTGTGCAGCAACTGTGGTCATCACGAGCCAATTTTCGGTACCGGTGGGGCAGATAAGCTGGTGCAGAAATACCATAGCCGCCTGTTAGGGCAGATGCCGTTGCATATCTCGTTGCGTGAAGATCTGGATCGCGGACAACCGACCGTGGTCAGCCGCCCGGACAGCGAGTTTGCCGAGATGTACCGTCAACTGGCGGGGCGCGTTGCGGCTCAGATGTACTGGCAGGGGGAAGCTATCCCTACCGAGATCTCCTTCCGCGCTCTGTGATTGCCCTGCATTAAATTGTTAGTTTAGTGCTCTCGTCTGCCCCTCACCCCAACCCTCTCCCACAGGGAGAGGGAGCTGTATGGAGTCGTGTGGGGAAAGGGATTATTCTTTCGACATTATTGTGTTTAGTTGCTGAATTAACGTTGTGGCACGTTCTATCCCCTCTCCCTGTGGGAGAGGGTTAGGGTGAGGGGTCATTAACGACTCTGAGGTGCTGAAACCTGTGGTTTTTTGTGCAAATCAGCCCGGACAAATGGTTTTTCTACCGGCGCAATAGTCACGGCAATCCTTTCCAGTAACCCCTGGGTCGGTGCCGCAGTACCTGAATTGATCAGGACAAGGGGCAGGGCCAGCGTAACCGCGATTTTGCGGTAGGACAGCCGTGGTGGCAGCGTGCCACGTTGCAGCATTAAGAAGGTGCTGCTGACGATAAAGCCGAGCGCCAGGCCGGTGATCACCTCAGAAGTAGAATGGGCATGGATCACCAAACGTGAATATCCTACCGCGGCGGCCAACAGATAGCCGACGATCACCGCGGTGCGCCTGACCGGCGACGAGAAACGCCCACAGAGCAACCATAGCAACACTGGCCAGATACTGGCAGACAGGGCCGAGTGGCCGCTGAACCCGGTAAAATCCCAGTGGCGGCTGCCGATACCCCAGCCCATAAACGCCAGCTTCGATACGCAAACTACGGCACCCACGCCGCCAAACAGCAGTATCCATTGCCAGGTCGGTTTTCTGCTGGTGGGGGACAGGAGTAAAATAATAAAGACGATGGCTGCGCAGGGCAGCAGCAGCATGCTGTCACCAAAGAATGTCAGGAAATGCCAGTTCATGTATGGTTTTACTCTAAGAAATAGGATCGAAGACGGTCTTGATGATGGCGTGAATTGTACCCTGAGTCGCCGATTTGCAGTAGCGTAAAAAATCTTAAATCCCCCGGCAAAAGATACTCGGCATGTCAATTACGCCGGTTTGTGGGGATTATCTCCCGCCTTACCGTCTAAACGCTGGCGCCAAAGGCACTAACTCCCTATAATTAGCGTGTTTTACACCCCTTTCCCCACATTGAAATCAGGTCTTTAATTTTATGACTGACAAGTCGCATCAGTGCGTCATTATTGGTATAGCTGGCGCATCAGCCTCCGGAAAAAGCCTTATTGCCAGTACGTTATACCGCGAACTCCGCGATCAGGTTGGCGATCAACATATCGGTGTGATCCCGGAAGACAGTTACTACAAAGACCAGACGCACCTGACCATGGAAGAGCGGGTCAAAACCAACTATGACCACCCCAGCGCCATGGATCACAACCTGCTGTTCCAGCATCTGCAAATGCTGAAATCCGGCCAGGCGATTGAGCTGCCGCTGTATAGCTACACCGAACATACGCGTAAGAAAGAGACTATTCATCTCGAGCCCAAGAAAGTCATCATCCTGGAAGGGATCCTGTTATTGACGGATATCCGCCTGCGTCAGGAAATGAACTTCTCGATCTTTGTCGATACCCCGCTGGATATTTGCCTGATGCGCCGTATGAAGCGCGACGTGAATGAGCGTGGCCGCTCCATGGATTCCGTGATGGCGCAGTACCAGAAAACCGTCCGCCCAATGTTCCTGCAGTTTATTGAGCCTTCAAAGCAATACGCCGATATTATCGTACCGCGCGGGGGTAAAAACCGTATCGCGATAGATATCCTGAAGGCAAAAATCAGCCAATTCTTTGAATAAGTCATTAACAGGGCAGCCTGTTTTTGCTGGTCTTTAACGAACTATTTGAGTCCCGACATAGACCTTGAGCCCGTTGTGTGGCAATTTTCGTATAAGTTTATGCGCCTTGATGGAATGGAGAAAATAATGAGACTGTGCGACCGCGATATCGAAGCCTGGCTGGATAACGGAAAACTGGTGATTTCACCGCGTCCTCCCATTGAGCGCATTAACGGGGCCACAGTGGATGTCCGTCTGGGCAATCAGTTCCGCGTGTTCCGTGGCCATACCGCTGCCTTTATCGATCTCAGTGGCCCAAAGGATGAAGTGAGTGCCGCCCTCGACCGCGTAATGAGCGATGAAATCGTGCTGCCGGAAGGCGAAGCTTTCTTCCTCCATCCGGGTGAACTGGCGCTGGCGGTGACGCTGGAGTCGGTCACCATCCCCAACGATCTGGTTGGCTGGCTCGATGGCCGCTCTTCGTTAGCCCGCCTGGGATTGATGGTGCACGTTACCGCACACCGTATCGATCCAGGCTGGCAAGGCTGTATTGTGCTGGAGTTCTATAATTCAGGTAAGCTGCCGTTGGCATTACGCCCTGGCATGTTGATCGGTGCGCTGAGTTTCGAACCGCTTTCCGGGCCTGCGTCACGGCCATACAATAGCCGCCAGGACGCGAAATACAGGGATCAGCAAGGGGCCGTGGCCAGTCGTATTGACAAGGATTAACAGCGAACCGGTATTACGCTGACACGAGGATGGCATGAGAAGACTACTGACGACTTTGGTGATTTTGCTGGTGGTGCTGGTGGCGGGGATGTCTGCCTTGGTGCTGTTGGTTAATCCGAATGATTTCCGCGGCTATATGATCAAGAAGGTTGAGCAGAGCAGTGGCTATCATCTGACGCTGGAAGGCGACCTTCGTTGGCACGTCTGGCCGCAGTTGAGCATTCTTGCCGGGCGAATGACGCTGACGGCGCCAGGGGCTGCGGCTCCGGCGGTCAGCGCAGATAATATGCGTCTGGATGTCAAACTGTTGCCGCTCCTCTCCCACCAGCTTTACGTTAAGCAGGTGATGCTGAAAAATGCCGTTATCCGCCTGACCCCCGACAGCGCAGAGCAAAGCCAGCCCGATGCCCCTATCGCCCCCGGTGGTAACCAGGCGGATGATAGCTCGGGCTCCCTGTGGAAATTTGATATCGACAACCTGCGGGTGGTGGACAGCCTGCTGATCTGGCAGCGAGCCAACAACGAGCAGATTAACGTTCGTGATATCAACTTAACCCTGCAGCAAAATGACCAGCACCAGGCGCAGATCGAGCTTTCCAGCCGGGTGAATCGCGACCAACGCGATCTGAGCTTCAACCTGGCTGCCAATCTCGATCTACAACAGTTTCCCCGCCAGATAGGTGCGCAGGTCACGCAGTTTAGCTACCAGCTTGAGGGCGCAGATATTCTTGCCGGTGCCATCAAGGGGGAAGGGAGCGTACAGGCGGTTTATCAGCAGGCCTCGCAGCAGATTGTCTTGAGCCAACTGATGCTCAGTGCCAATGATAGCCAGTTGATGGGGAGTGCTAGCGCGCAGTTCGGACCAGTGCCTGCTTACACCTTGGATCTCAGCGCCACACAACTCAATCTAGATGCGCTCTCGGGCTGGCAGACAAAAACTCCTGATGAGGCGAAGCTGCCGCAGCCGGTGACCGCATCCCCGGTAATCGCCAATCAGGCGGACGATCCACAACAGAATTTACAGGTGTTACGTGACTTCAACGCGCAGCTCAAGCTGAAGGCGGACCAGGTCACTTATCGCGGGATGTCGGTTAATCAACTGGCGGTGCAGGCAAGCAACCAACAGGGATTAATGACGGTGGCTACGCTGTCTGGCAAGTTGGCCGGCGGTGATTTCTCCCTGCCTGGTTCGATGGATGTGCGAACTGATAAGCCGCTGATTAAACTGCAGCCGCAGTTACGGCAAATTGAGCTGGGCGAGGTACTCAAGGCCTTCGACATGCCATTGGCGCTGACCGGCACGTTCAACATGCAGGGCGATTTGAGCGGCGACCGCCTCAATGCCAAGGCTTTCGAACATCGCTGGCAAGGAACGGCGGAGCTGTCCATGCAGAATGCGCAGCTTCATGGTCTGAATATTCAACAGCTTATCCAGAAAGCCGTGGCGCGTAATGACAGTAGCGTGCGTGGTGAGGATAACAACCAGCGCTACACCGCGGTGCAACAAATGAGCGCCAAGGCCAGCTTGAGCAAGGGGCAGATCACGCTCAGCGAGCTACAGGCAGAGTCGCCAGTGATGCACCTGACAGGCAGTGGTACGGTCAATATGCCTGGCAAACAGTGCGATTTAACCATGAACGTACTGGTCACGGGAGGTTGGCAGGGCAACAATGCGTTAATCGCACAACTGCGCGAAACGCCGATCCCACTGCGCGTCTATGGCCCTTGGGATCAGCTCAATTATCAGTTGCAGGTCGATCAACTACTGCGTAAAAAGCTGCAGGATCGTGCCAAAGACGCCTTGAACAAGTGGGCGGAGAAGAATAAAGGGTCCCAGGATGGCCAGGATCTGAAAAAGCTGCTCGATAAGCTGTAAACCTTATCAAACACTGCCCGCGCTCTCTTTAGGTTGGATGAGCGCGGGTTTGCCCCCCGAACGACAAAATCAATACCTTTGATATTCATCTGGCATACTGCTGATGGCTTCCCTACAATAAGGGATCTGTTAATGAATAAAGCAAGGATTGACGGTGTCAAAAGCGAATTCTAATGCCACCATTGTGGATATTGCCCGCCGAGCCAACGTGACCAATATCACTGTCTCCCGTGCTTTTAATAAACCCGAACTGGTAAAGTCTGAAACGCTCGAGAAAATTCATGCTATTGCCAAAGAGCTTAATTATGTTCCCAATGCTTTCGCTCAAGGATTAAAGAAAAGCAGCAGCCAAATTATTGGCATTGTTACCAGCAGCATGTATAACCCTTTCTACTCCAACCTGATCCAAACCGTATCGCGCATTGCCCGCATGCAGGGCTATCAGATTATGCTGTTTGATACCGACGGCAGCGAAGAGGCTGAAATGCAGGCGGTACAGGCGCTGTTCGGTTATAAGGCTCGGGGCATCTTGCTCTCTGCCGTACGCGACGATCGCCACTATCAACCCGCCTACCTTGATCAGGCCGAACGCTATCATACTCCGCTGATCCTGATCGATAGGGACATTTATAATCAACAGCTTAGTGGCGTGTTCCTCAACAACCAAGAGATTGGCAAACTGGCCGGGAAATATCTGGCCGAGCAGCCGGAAAGTAATATCCTGATCCTGGGTGGCCCGGCCGACTCGGAAATTACCTTGGCACGAACCCAGGGGATTCTTGATGCTCTGGAGGAGAAGGGGAGTAAAATCACCATTATCAATGGCGACTATGATTTTATTTCGCAGGCGGCACGGGTAAAAGAATATCTTGCCGATGAACGGCATCAGCCGGATTATATTGTTGGCCTCAACGGCATTATCACGCTGGGTGCTATTTCTTTATGCCATCAGCTGGGTATTTATCATCGGGTGAAATTCTTCTCGATCGATGAACCGCCCAAGGCGCGGGATTATGGGCAACATATTGCCGGGGTTTATCACGATACGCAGGTGCTAGGGGAAATCGCGGCGGAGTTATTATTTAATGCGATTAAAAATAATCACAGCGATCAACCATTAAGACGGGAATTCTTTACCGGGATGTTGCTTGTTGAGTGATGGCCCCTCACCCCAACCCTCTCCCACAGGGAGAGGGAGCTGTACGGTGCGCATACGTAGCCCGCGTAGCTTCGGAAAGTAGGGAGTAAAAACAAGAAAGGCAAGGTCTTACTCAGGGCAATCAACGAACTCGATCGGTCCCCTCTCCCTGTGGGAGAGGGTTAGGGTGAGGGGTAATTCGCTGAATTATCAGGCTAATTCCATCCCATTACTGCCCATAGTAAGCATTTTTACCGTGCTTGCGTAAAAAGTGCTTATCCAACAGCGCGGGTTGCATGGGTGGGATAGCCGGAGTCAATTGCCGCGTGGCCATCGCCATTGCCGCCACTTCCTCCATCACCACCGCGTTATGCACCGCATCCGCCGCCGTTTTTCCCCAGGCGAACGGCCCATGAGAATAGACCAGCACCCCCGGCACCTGTTGCGGATCGCGCTTCGCCTGTTGGAACGTCTCGATAATTACCTGGCCGGTTTCTCGCTCATAGTCGCCAGCAATCTCGTCCTCGCGCATGGGGCGGGTGCAGGGAATGTCACCATAAAAATAGTCGGCATGGGTGGTGCCCAGAGCCGGGATAGCCTGGCCAGCCTGTGCCCAGATGGTGGCATTACGGCTGTGGGTATGGACGATGCCGCCAATCTCGGGAAAGGCGCGATACAGCGCCAAATGGGTATCGGTATCCGAAGACGGTTTACGCTGCCCTTCCTGGATCACTCCGTCCAAATCCACCACCACCAAATCGTCTACCGTCATCAACTCATAGGCGATCCCCGAAGGCTTGATCACCACCAGCCCCTGCTGGCGATCGATCGCCGACACGTTACCCCAGGTAAAGGTCACCAAACCATAGCCCGGCAGGCTGAGATTTGCCGCCAATACCTGCTGTTTCAACTCGCTTAACATGTGATGCCTCCCTGTTTCATCTGCTGCTCGATCCAGCTCTTGGCCTGGGTGATATGCTGGATATCCTGGCCATCGTTGCGCGTCCACATTTCCAGCAGGAATGGGCCGCGATAGTTGAGCCGGTTTAACACGCCAAACGTATGGGCAAAGTCCACGCAGCCGCTGCCGAAAGGTACATCGCGGAATTGCCCTGTGGTGCCAGGCAGCACCGGTAAGGTGTCTTTTAAATGGATGGCGGTGATCTTGTCGATGCCTTGCTCCAGCTCAAAATCGACGTCATTGCCCCAGGCGCTGAGGTTGCCGATATCGGGATAGACGGTAAACCACGGGCTTTCAATCTGCCGGGCAAACTCGCGCCATTTGCTGATGCTGTTGATAAAGGTGGTATCCATGATCTCCACGGACAGCATCACCTGTGCCTTGGCCGCCAGCTCTACCGCCCATTGCATACCTTCGATAAAACGCTGGCGTGTATGGCGATCGGCAGTTTCGTAATAGACGTCATACCCCGCTAGCTGAATATTCCTGATCCCGACGTCGACGGCGAAATCCAACGCCTTTTCCATCAACGTGCGCGCCTGCTGGCGGATGGCGGCATCATGGCTGCCAAACGGATAACGACGGTGGGCGGATAAACACATGCTGGGCACTGTGATACCGCTGTCAAAACGCGCGTTGATCAGCGCCAGCCGCTGCTGACGATCCCAGTCCAGGCGCTGCTGACGCTCTGGCTGCTCATCAATGGAGATCTCCATAAACTGGAAACCCAACTCGCTGGCGATACCCAGGCGTTGTGCCCAATCAAGATCCGCTGGCAAGGCTTTTTCGTACAGCCCAAGTGAGACGGTATTAGTGGTTTGCATGCTGGTTGGCCTCATTTAATGCTTGGGCGATATTCAGGTAGCCCGCAAAGCGATCGCGTAAGCGTCGGTTAGCCGCCGCGTCGGGATAATAGGTGTGTACTTCAGGCTGAATGACCTGCACGGCTTCGGTAAAGCTGCTGTACTCCCCGGCACCAACGGCGGCACAGATCGCCGCAGCCCGGCAACCGCTTTGCTGGATATTCACCACCTCCAGCGGCAAATTACCGGCGTTGGCAAACATCTGCATCCAAACGTCGGACTGCGTGGGGCCGCCGGTCATGCGAATACGCTCTACGCGTGGATTTAGCGCCACCAGGCGATCCTGATGAACCAGATGAGAGAACACGATGCCCTGATAGATCGCATGCACGATATCGGCCATATCATGGTGCCCGCTCAGGCCAATCAGCCCGCCCGGCAGACTGCTACCGAGGTTGGAGCCGAACAGATAGGGCAGGAATGTGATGTCGCTCGGTTGCTTGCTACGTTCTTGTACCCAACGGTTGAACTGCGCATAGCGCTGATGATCGTTGTCGCAGAACTGCCGTAAGAACCAGGCCAGATTACTCGCCGAGGTTGGGCTGCCTTCGTGAACAAAGTAGCGGCCCTCCATGCAATAACGCCCCCAGGCAAAGGGATGGGAGGAGGGGAGGAGGTCCTCCGTCACACAGGTGGCGATCGACCAGGTACCCGCCACGGCACTCAGGGTGCGATCGTCGACCACTCCCGAGCATAAGGCCGCACCAACCACATCAAACAGGCCGCCATACACCGCCGTTCCTGCGGGTAATCCGCATTGGGCAGCGGCAGTAGCGGTCACTTGCCCGGCAAGCTCGGCGGAACCTAGCAGCGGCGCGGTTTTATCGGCCACTTCCTCAATGCCGAAAGCTGCCATCAATACTGGGTCGTAGGCGGCTGTTTGCTGGTTGAACAGGTTGCTGCCGGAGATGTTGGTGATCTCAGCCGTCGTAACACCGGTCAGGCGAAAGCGCAGGTAGTCATGAGCCATCAGCACCCGATCAATCGCCTCATATTGCGCGGGCTCATGCTGTTTCAACCAACGTAACAGCACAGCCGGATGGCTGTTCCAGATGGGTTGCAGGCTACGCGGGTAGGTGACGGCTTCGATACCCTGCTGTTGTAACTCAACCACCATCGCCCCGGCACGAGTATCCGAAGAAACGATACCGTTGCGGACTGGCTGGCCCTTTTTATCAATGGCATATAGCCCTTTACCGTGTGATGAGAAGCTTACGCCACGCACTCGCTCGCCGGTTATATCTGCGAGGCTGAGTACTTGGCGAATGGTTTGGCAAAGGTCACACCACAAAACCTCCATCTCACGCTCAGAAAAACCGGGCTGTGGGGAAATGGTTTCCCCATCACACTCTGCTACGGCAATTTCCTCACCGTTAGCCCGGTATAGACCCGCCTTGATCAGCGTGCCGCCAATATCAATGCCCAGAAAATATCCCATATCGGTTCTCCCTAGCTTATTTACGGCGGCTGGAACTGAGGTAGATAGCGGCGAGGATAATGCCACCCTTGACCACGTTCTGAATGTAAGGCGATACGCTCATCAGGTTGAGGCCGTTATTCAGTACGCCAAGCATCATGGCGCCGACCAGCGTGCCGATAATGGCGCCTCTGCCACCGGAGATGGCGGCCCCACCAAGCACTACGGCGGCGATGGCATCCAGTTCAAAACCTTCACCGGCGTTGGGCTGCCCGCTCATCAGGCGTGAAGTGAGTACCAACCCAGCCAGTGCGGCGGTCGTTCCGCTCACCACATACACCAGGACTTTGTAACGGGGTACGCGAATACCGCTCAGGCGCGCGGCCTCTTCGTTGCCGCCAATGGCGTAGACATAGCGGCCAAACGGCAGGTGGTTAAGCATCAGGTAGGCCAGAATATAAACGCCGACCATGATCAGCACCGGTACTTGAATACCCAATACGGAACCGCGGCCGAAGAAGGAGAACATGTCCGGCAGGCCAGAAATCGGGTAGCCGCCGGTGTACAGCAGTGCCAAACCACGGGCGATACCCATTGAGGCCAGGGTGACGATAATCGGTGGCATGCGCAGATAGGCAATGCAGGCACCGTTTGCCAGGCCAAATAGGGCGCCGATCGCTAAAGCGGCGACCATCGCCAGAGGAATAGGGATCCCTCCCAGCATCAAGCCAGCGGCAATGGAACCGGACAGTGCCATCACCGGCCCGACCGAGAGATCGATGCCCCCAGTCAGGATTGCGCAGGTCATGCCCACCGCAATAATGGCGTTGATCGACACCTGACGTGCCACGTTGGTCAGGTTGTTGACCGTCAGGAAGCTGTCATTAAGCCCGCTCATCAGCAGGAACAGAATGGCGAAGCCGATAAAAGGCAGCATCGCGGGGTGGTGCAGCAACTTCTCCCAGCGCTTGCCGAGGCTCTGCTTCTGGGCCGCGTGGGTAGGTGGGGATTGTTCAATTCCGATCATAATGCACTCCCGGTTGCATGAAGCATGATGTTATGAGACTCGATTTCATCCCCTGCCAATTCGGCAACAATGTGGCCGCCACGGAACACCAGCACGCGATCGCAAACGCCGATGATTTCCGGTAACTCGGATGAAATCATGATGATAGAAATGCCTTTCTGCGTGAGCTGTTGCATCAGCTGATAGATTTCGGATTTGGCGCCGACGTCAATGCCACGGGTAGGCTCATCAAAAATAAGGATGTTGCAGTCATTGTTCAGCCAGCGGGCAATGACCACTTTTTGCTGGTTGCCGCCGCTCAGGGTGCTGACGGCGGTATCCGCATCCGGGGTTTTCACGCCTACCGCACGGATCAGGCGCTGAACGATATCGTCGTCCTTGCGGGCGTTAACAAATATCTTGCCGAACCGCTCATGGCGGTTAAGGGTGATGTTCTGCGCCACGGAAAAAGGCAGCACCAGCCCCTCGGTTTTACGGCTTTCCGGCAGCAGGCCAATGCCTTGCTTCAATGCTAATGCCGGGTTACGCAGGGTGGTTGGTTGCCCGCCAAGGGTGACCTGCTTGCGATAGCAGGCGCTGGCACCGATCAGCGCGGAGACCGTCTCGGTACGGCCCGAGCCCACTAATCCGGCAAATCCCAGGATCTCGCCTTTGAACAGGTGGAAGCGATCTTCCTGCTGATGCTTGGTGCGCTGAATGCTGGCTTCCAGCAGGCGAACCGAGGTATCGACAGGGTGCGACTTCACCGGGAAGGCATTTTCGATTTTGCGCCCGACCATCAGCTTCACCAGTTCATCCACGTTGGTATCGGCCGTGGGCAGCGTTTGCACATAGGTGCCGTCGCGCAAGACGGTGATCTGGTCGCAGATAGTGAAGATTTCATCCAGGTGGTGCGAGATGAAAATCATGCCGACGCCCAGCAGTTTCAGATCGTTCATTACGCTGAACAGGTGATCGGCTTCACCTGGCGTCAAGGTGGCGGTAGGCTCATCCAGCACCAGTATGCGGGCGTCCAGCGACAGCGCCTTGGCAATCTCGACAAACTGCTGCTGCGCCACGCTCAACTGCGCCACCGGGCAATCCAGATCGATATTCACCGTCAGCCGCTTGAAAATAGCCTCGGCTTTTTTTCGCATGGCTTTGCGATCTAATAATCCCCAGCGGTTCTTGATTTCCCGGTTGAGGAAAATATTGTCCAGGGCGTTCATATAAGGAATAAGTGAGAATTCCTGAAATATGATCCCCACTCCGGCGTTAATGGCCTGCCGATAATTATCAAACTGGCGGCTGGTACCCTCCATGATTATTTCGCCCGAATCCGGTTGGTGAATACCACACAGAATTTTCACCAACGTCGATTTACCGGCTCCGTTTTCCCCTAGCAAGGCGTGTATTTGGCCGTGTTGAATGGTGAGGTCAATACCGTCCAACGCCTTCACGCCCGGAAAGGACTTCTTGATCTGTTTTAATTCTAATAACGCCGTCACGGTTAACTCCTCCGGGTCTTATACCCACCGTTGCGAAATGGGGCGGGTACAAACCTCAACCGGCTCGTTGTGTTGTAGGGGCGCCGTCTTCTGCGCCCGCTTTGATAATCAATGCGTTGGTTTGAGGCAAACTACACATTCAGCAGCATTGCCGCGTGGTCATCAAACTCGAGACCGGGCGTTTACCAGCTAAAACCTTTGGCGTTGCTGCTGTCGATCAGCTTCACTTTCACCGGAATGGTGCTCGGCACGTTGGCACCCCAGTAGCGGGCCAGGGCAATCCCCAAGGCAATGCGTGCCTGGTCGCGTGGGAACTGGGCGGAGGTGGCGATAAACGGTGAGTTCGGTTTCAGGATCTCCTTAATCGCTTCAGGCTGGCCATCGACGCTGACTAGCTTGACCTTGGCACCGTTACTCTCAATGGCTGCCAATGCGCCCAGGGCACCTACGTCGTTGACGCTAAAGATACCGGCCAGATCGGGAGTAGATTGCAGCATGTTTTCGGTCACGGTCAGTGCGGTATCACGCTCTTGCTTACCGTTCTGTTTAGTGACAATCTTCATTTCCGGGTGCTTTTTAATGGCATCTTCAAAACCGCGGACGCGTTCCAGGATCGGCACCACCGGGATACCGTCCAGGATCGCCACTTTGCCTTTGTTGCCCAGGGATTTGGCCAGGTATTCACCCGCCTGGAAACCGGCATCATAGTTTTCCGAACCGACAAAGGAGTCCAACGGGCCTTCGGCCTGGGCATCGATCGCCACGACCACCGCTCCGGCCTTGTGGGCCGAGATCACCGCCGACTGCACGCCAACCGAATCTGTCGGGTTAATCAGTAAAATATCGACTTTCTTTTGCAGCATATCTTCCACATCATTAATCTGCTTTGAGACGTCATGATGGGCATCCGCAATATACAGCTTGGCGCCAATATCACCGGCGGCCTGCTCTAATGCCTGTTTCATGGAGACAAAATAGTCGTTATTCATTTCCTGGAATGAAACGCCAATGGTGATCTGTTTGGCTAATGCCGATTGGCTGGCCAGCAGCATGCCGCCGGCGAGCATCACGGGTAAGGTTTTCTTGAATAATGAAAACATAGTTTATTCTCCTGTTGTAGGGGCGGTATTTTTCTTTCAGTGTTATTTATAATAATTAGGTCGTTATCGGCCAGAAGTCGGCCTCGCCATCAAAGGGCGTTATCATTGTTTGCTTAAAACTAATCACTCAATATTAAGGAACTAAAATAACCTTGATGGAATCCGTTGAATCGGCCAGGGCGAATGCCTGATCCCACTCTTTTAATGAATAACTGTGGGTTACTACGCCTTTGGAGGTCACCAGACCGCGTTCAAAAAGATCGATGGCAATTTCATAGCTGTAAGGTGCCAGGTGCGCACCGCGAATATCCAACTCTTTGCGATCGCCGATGATTGACCAGTCAACGGTGGTTTCCTTGCCAAACACGCTGAACTCGACAAAGCGGCCGAGCTTACGGATCATCTGCAATCCTTGGGTAACCCCAATCGGTGCGCCGGTTGCTTCGATGTAAACATCACAGCCGTAGCCGTCGGTTAACGCCTTGACGATTTTATCGGCATCTTCCTTGAGCGGGTTGATGACCACGTCGGCACCGAAGGCTTTTGCCAGTTCCAAGCGTTCGTCGATGGCGTCGATCACGATCAGCTTTTTCGGCGTCTTCAACTTGGCAACTTGCACCATACACAGACCCAACGGCCCGGCACCGGCCAGCACTACCACGTCGTCTAACTGGATATCCCCACGGGCAACGGTGTGGATGGCACAGGCCATCGGCTCGATCAGCACGGCATCTTCATGGCTGAGGCTTTCCGGGATCTTGTGCACGATGGCGTTGGCGGAAAAACGCATGTATTCCGACATTCCCCCCTCGGCCACATCCTTTTGGAAGCCGTAGATATTGTGCGTCTCACACATCCAATAGCTGCCGGACTTACAGTAACGGCACTCCCAGCAAGGCACGATCTGCTCGGCAATGACGCGTTCGCCGATCTTGTACTTCTGCTCTGTGCCTTCTCCCATGGCAACAATGCGGCCGTAAAATTCGTGGCCGGGCACGACCGGCGGTTTTACCCAAGGGTTTTCACCCCAAAACATCTGGGCACCGTTTTTACATTTACAATCGCCGGCACAGATCCCGCAGCCTTCAACCTTGATCACCAACTCCTTGGCTTTAGGTAGCGGGGTAGGGACTTGTTCAAACCGGTAATCCTGTGGGCCATGGCAAACCACCGCGCTCATCTTTTCGGGTAACTGACTCATTTTCCTCTCCATTATCATGCTAGATAGCGATACGAAACCAATGTTGACGTTGTCATTTTTAGGAAAATAAAAAGGTTAATATTTATTTAAGTTATATTTTTCATAAAGTTGTGAATAAATTTTAACATCCGACTAAAAATGACAACGTGAACATTGGCGATCATATAACCAAACTAGAGAAAACATTTGTTTGATCAAACTCACACATTGTTAACATCTGGCGTAAAGATTCTACAAATTCAGATCATGATCACAATGTTATGTCGGCTGTATGTAAGATAGGGGAACGCTGTGGTCATTTAAATTATTGAAATTAAATCAATTATTATTCGGCTGGATGGTCAGTTGGCTTGCTCTGGGCTGTCTGGCTGTTGCTTACGGTATCTACCCGCCCGGTGGAAGGCTATCGCCAAAGCGACCTGGCTTGGAATTTCACGATTTGTTGATAGTTTCCCCCCGCAACATTGATGAATGTCATAATATCCTGTACTGATTTTCGGCAGAGTGTGGCGTTATTCGGCTGCTATCGGGCGATGAGCTGAAATAAAATAATTAAATCGAGGAATAATAATGGAACTTCTGATTGGAGCCTTGGTGGCGGTGTTCGTTGGCCGTTACATCATCAAAGGCTATTCTGCCACCGGGGTGTTAATGGTTGGTGGCCTGGTGCTGCTGGCGGTGAGTGCATTTATGGGCAAAAATCTGCTGCCCGCCAGTGCGACTTCGACCGGCTGGCGCGTCACCGATATTTTCGAATATGTCAAAATCCTGCTGATGAGCCGCGGTGGCGATCTCGGCATGATGATCATGATGCTGTGTGGTTTTGCCGCCTATATGACGCACATTGGCGCCAATGACGTGGTGGTCAAGCTGGCCTCCCGCCCATTGCAGATGATCAACTCCCCGTATTTGCTGATGATTGCGGCTTACTTTGTTGCCTGCCTGATGTCACTGGCCGTCTCTTCAGCGACAGGGCTGGGTGTGCTACTGATGGCAACGCTGTTCCCGCTGATGGTTAACGTGGGGATCAGCCGCGGTGCAGCGGCAGCTATCTGTGCTTCTCCTGCAGCCATTATCCTTTCGCCTACTTCGGGTGATGTGGTGCTGGCCGCCAAGGCGGCCGAAATGCCGCTGGTGGATTTTGCCTTCAAAACCACGCTGCCGATCTCTATCGCCGCCATTATCTGTATGGCGATTGCCCACTTCTTCTGGCAGCGCTATCTCGACCGTAAAGCCAACGAACAGCACCACATCATGGACGTGAGTGAAATCACTACCAACGCGCCCGGTTTTTACGCCATCTTGCCGTTTACCCCGATCCTGGGGGTACTGGTCTTTGATGGTAAATGGGGGCCGGAGCTGCACATCATTACCGTATTGGTGATTTGTATGTTCTTGGCCGCGGTGATCGAGTTTATCCGCAGCTTCAACGCAAAAACGGTGTTCGCCGGTTTAGAAGTGGCTTACCGTGGCATGGCCGATGCGTTTGCCAGCGTGGTGATGCTGTTGGTCGCGGCTGGGGTGTTTGCCCAAGGTTTGAGCACCGTTGGCTTTATCAGCGGTTTGATCAGCCTGGCACAGTCGTTTGGCACCGGCGGTATCATCATGATGTTGGTGCTGGTGGTGATCACCATGCTGGCGGCGATGACGACCGGCTCTGGTAATGCGCCGTTCTACGCGTTTGTTGAACTGATCCCGA
Source organism: Serratia sp. K1WW1 (assembly GCF_055790865.1). Taxonomy (NCBI): domain Bacteria; kingdom Pseudomonadati; phylum Pseudomonadota; class Gammaproteobacteria; order Enterobacterales; family Yersiniaceae; genus Serratia; species Serratia sp. K1WW1. Next base: position 3,947,322 of record NZ_CM147697.1, on the reverse strand, counting down.
AACTGGCGGCACAAATGGGGGTAAACCCGGCTTATCTGGTGATCCCGATGCTGCAAGCTTCCAACCTGGGCCGTACGCTCTCGCCGGTTTCTGGCGTAGTGGTAGCGGTTTCCGGTATGGCAAAAATCTCACCGTTCGAAGTGGTGAAACGTACCTCGGTACCGGTGATTGTCGGGCTGGTGGTGGTGATTGTGGCGACGGAGTTGCTGGTGCCAGTGCACCTGTAAGCTATGTAGGCATGCTGTGCCGGTTTGATATCAATGCTGGGCACCTCAAGCGGGTGCCCAGCATTTATTTACTCTTCGTCCTCTTCGTTAGGGGTTACTAACGGCGTGATCTTCACCTTCACGATGCGGTGGCTACTGATTTCCAACGGTTCAAACAGATAGTCGCCAATCTTCAGCTGTTCCCCTTCGCGTGGAATGCGCTGGCAGTGCTCCATCAGCAACCCTGCCAAGGTATGATATTCCCGCTTTTCTTCTATCGGCAGTGGCACATACAGCACCAGATCTTCCAGCGGCATATGGCCATTGGCAATCCAGCAACCTTCGCTGGTTTGCTGGATATCATGGCGTGCATCAACCTCTTCATCGGCCTCTGGCAGATTACCGGCGATGGTTTCCATCACGTCGGTTAACGTCACCACCCCTTCGACCGAACCAAACTCATCCACCACAAACGCAAAGTGGGTTTTGGCCTGGCGGAACTGCTCCAACGCAGACAGCAGCGTTAACTGCTCCGGGAAGATCAGCGGCTGGCGCACCAAGGCCCGCAGATCCAGCGGTGATTGCTGCAACTGTTGTTTCAGCACGTCAATGGTGTGTATCACCCCTAATGGCTCATCGCTGGCGCTATTTTCGGTTACCACGATGCGCGTATGCTGGTTTTTCTCCAACAACTGCGTCAATTTATCCAGCGGGCCGTTAAGCCCAAGGTATTCCACATCGTGCCGCGAAGTCATGATACTGCTGACGGTACGCTGTGCCATGCCCAGCACCCGCTCGATCATATGGCGTTCCTGCTGGTTGAAGATTTCACCATTCTCGTTATAGCTGTCTGCCAGCAGATGTGCCGAATGGCTGTCGATCTCTGCCTCTTCGTGCTTGCCGCTTAACATGCGCAATACGGCTTCTGCGGTACGCTCACGCAAAGGCCGCACCTTGGAAAGGAAACGGCGGCGGTTAAACTGGGCAAACTGGTTCAGAGCTTCGATCATCACCGAGAAACCGATCGCTGCGTAGAGATAGCCCTTCGGAATGGCATAGCCAAAGCCTTCGGCCACCAGGCTGAAACCAATCATCAGCAAGAAGCTGAGGCATAGAATAACAATGGTTGGGTGGGCATTCACAAAGCGCGTAAGCGGTTTGCTGGCCAGCAACATCAAACCAATGGCGATACATACTGCGATCATCATCACGGCCAGATGATCGACCATCCCGACGGCGGTGATCACCGAATCCAGCGAGAAGACGGCATCCAGCACCACAATCTGCGCGACCACCGGCCAGAAACGCGCACCTTTGCGTGTCCCATGGTGTTCTTCGTCTTTACCCTCCAGCCGCTCGTTCAGCTCCATGGTGGCTTTAAACAGCAGGAAGATACCCCCGACCAGCATTATCAGGTCGCGGCCACTGAAAGCGTGCCCCATGGCCACAAAAAGCGGTTTGGTCAAGGTAGCGAGCCAGGATATCGAGGCAAGCAGCGCCAGGCGCATTACCAGCGCCAGCAAAAGACCGACAATGCGGGCTTTATCACGTTGTTTCTTGGGTAATTTCTCCGCCAAAATGGCGATAAAGATCAGGTTGTCAATGCCCAGTACGATTTCCAGTACAACCAGGGTGGCCAAGCCGGCCCAAATTGTTGGATCTGCGATCCATTCCATACGCCTAATTTCACCTTTTAGTTCGACGGCTTATGCCGCATTGAGAATGATGGACGCTGAGGGAGGGGATTTCAACATTAAATCCGCACTGGGTGCGGGTAATCTATGTTAGTAGAATAATTAGACAGTGTCAGGATCTGGTCATTGGGGGTAAGCACCAGAAAACATAGAACAAATAGCTGTTTATAAATTCCGCGCTTAGATAATAAGCATTATAATCAATTTGTTATAAAGTAGTTAAACGAGTAAAATCTTAAAAATCGAGTATCCTTAGTAGTCTTATTCTGAAAAGGTCTTAATGCAGCCACTAAGACTTGTTTCACCGGGTCATTAGTATAAGAATCTTAGCATCCTATAAATGATAGCAAGACTGACCACTTGGCCAGGAAGGCACTGCCTTTTCCTTACTCTGCGACTTGCCTCTCATTAAATTCTGAACAGAACCTCAGGTTCATCTACGAGCGTGGAGTCTGCTGCACGCTTGTCAGTTCAAACATTGTCTACAGTGCATTGGTAGCTGCAAGCCAAGGGCGGTAGCGTGCCTAAAACGTCACTTTAAGATTGTAATTTATTGATTTTTATATTTAAAAATTCATTGTGGCGTAAGGCTCTACCACTTTTCCTGGCTCTGTTACACTTACTTGTTATTTGTCGGTGGAAAAAATTCATGCAAAAAAGATTGAAGGCCGTTATCCCAGTAGCAGGTTTGGGCACTCGTATGCTGCCCGCAACCAAGGCGATCCCTAAAGAAATGCTGCCTGTGGTCGATAAGCCACTGATTCAGTACATCGTGAGCGAATGCGTTGCGGCGGGCATCAAGGATATCGTACTGGTTACGCACTCATCGAAAAACGCGATCGAAAACCACTTTGATACCTCCTTTGAGCTGGAAGCGACGTTGGAAGCTCGAGTAAAACGCCAGCTGCTTGCCGAAGTACAAAGTATCTGCCCGCCAGATGTAACGGTGATGCAAGTGCGCCAAGGGCAAGCCAAAGGGCTGGGTCACGCGGTGTTATGCGCTCAACCGATGATTGGGGATAACCCATTTGTGGTGCTGCTGCCGGACGTGTTATTGGATGACTCTACCGCCGATCTGCAGAAAGAAAACCTGGCCAAAATGATCCAGCGCTTCGAGCAAACCGGCTTTAGCCAGATTATGGTCGAGCCAGTACCGGAAGAGGATGTTTCCAAATACGGTGTGGTCGATTGTGGCGGCGTGGCGTTAGCCGCTGGTGCAAGTACGCCTATGACCGCGGTGGTAGAGAAACCTGCGCGGGAGGATGCGCCATCTAATCTGGCCGTAGTGGGGCGCTATGTCCTCTCTGCCGATATCTGGCCATTGCTGGAGAAAACGCCTCCGGGAGCTGGCGATGAAATCCAACTGACCGACGCCATTGCCATGCTGATGGAGCAGGAAACGGTAGAAGCTTTCCATATGAGCGGCAAATCCCACGACTGTGGTGACAAACTGGGCTATATGAAGGCGTTTGTACAGTATGCCCTGCGCCACCCTTCCGAAGGCGAAAACTTCACCCAGTGGATGAAACAGACCCTGAACAGCAAGTAATTGCCTGAGCCGGTTAGCACGACCACGAGATTTTAAGAGGAACACCATGTCGATGAAGTTGAAAGCCGTCATTCCTGTTGCTGGTCTGGGTATGCGCATGTTGCCTGCGACCAAAGCGATCCCGAAAGAGATGCTGCCGATCGTTGATAAGCCGTTGATCCAATATATCGTCAACGAATGCGTGGCTGCCGGGATCAAGGAAATCATTCTGGTTACCCACTCCTCCAAGAACGCGATCGAAAACCATTTCGACACGTCTTATGAGCTTGAGGCGATGCTGGAAGCGCGCGTGAAGCGTCAGTTGCTGGATGAAGTTAAATCCATCACGCCGAAGGGCGTAACCTTGATGCACATCCGCCAAGGGCAGCCGAAAGGGTTAGGGCATGCGGTACTGTGTGCCAAACCACTGGTAGGTGATTCACCTTTCGTGGTGGTGCTGCCGGACGTGCTGCTGGATGACGCCAAAGCGGATATGCACAAAGACAACCTGGCGCACATGATTGCCCGCTTCGAAGATAACGGGCTGAGCCAGGTACTGGTGCAGCCTGCGGATGAAAACGTGCTGTATGACTACTCGGTGGCGGAATGTGAGACTACTACCCTAAAACCAGGGGAAAGCTCGCGCATGACGTCGATTATTGAGAAGCCAAGCCGTGAAGTGAAACTGAAATCCAATTATTCTGCTGTTGGCCGTTATGTGCTCTCTGCCGACATCTGGCCGATTTTGGAAAAAACTCAGCCAGGCGCCTGGGGCCGAATTCAACTGACCGATGCGATTGCTGACCTGATGAAACAACAGACGGTAGAAGCGATGGAACTGGTAGGGGAATCGTTCAACTGCGGTGAAAAACTAGGCTATCTCCAGGCCTTTGTGACCTATGGCCTACGCCACCCAACGCAGGGCAAAGCCTTCCGTGAATGGGCCGAGCAGCTAAAATTGTAGTAATTTGTACTGAAAAAGAGCAGAAAAATCTTTATAGTTAGGGGCCTGCGGAAATCTCGGCGGGCCTTTTGACTTGTCCGAGACAGTTCGCACATGAAAACACTCCTGATGCATGCGCCACTCACTACGAGTCTGAGAGACATCTTAGCAAACCCAGACTCAACGTTTGCTCAATGAGTGCTTTCATGCGTGTATCGCAGGACTGCCGTACATAGCGCAAACAAAAAAATTTTGCTAAGCACCACCCCAGGCGGCCACGGTTGGCCAGGTGTTTAGCGTTGCAAGTTTACTTACTTTGAAAGTGATGAAAATTCGATGGCAAAGAAACAATGGAAGCTGATACCGCTACTGGTATCAATCAGTGTGATCAGCGGCTGTACCGTGGTCCCTGGCACCCACCTCTCTACCAGCGGTAAAAATGTTGTTAAGCAGGAAGACAGCGATTTTAATCTGAACGAACTGGTCAATATCTACCCGATGACGCCTAGCCTGGTTGATAAAATGCGACCAAAGCCGGTCTCTGCGCAAACCAACCCTGTCTTGGAACGTGAACTTCAGAGCTATGAATATCGCATTGGTGTGGGCGATGTATTGATGGTTACAGTTTGGGATCACCCAGAGCTAACCACCCCCGCAGGACAGTACCGTAGCGCCAGTGACACAGGCAACTGGGTAAATGCAGATGGTACCATCTTCTACCCATATATTGGCAAGGTGAAGGTTGCAGGGAAAACAGCTAGCCAAGTGCGAAACGAAATTGCCAGCCGGTTAGCGCAATATATCGAAAGCCCACAGGTCGATGTAACTATTGCAGCTTTTCGCTCACAGAAGGCCTATGTGACAGGCGAGGTGGCAAAATCGGGCCAACAGCCGATTACCAACGTGCCGCTAACCGTTATGGATGCAATCAACGCAGCAGGTGGGCTTGCCGAGAATGCTGACTGGCGTAACGTGGTGTTAACACACAATGGCAAAGAGCAGCGTATATCGCTTCAGGCACTAATGCAGAAGGGCGACCTGATGCAGAACCATTTGCTTTATCCTGGTGATATTCTTTACGTACCACGCAATGACGATCTAAAAGTCTTTGTGATGGGTGAAGTGAAACAGCAGACGACCCTGAAGATGGATCGCAGTGGCATGACACTGACTGAAGCGCTGGGCAATGCTCAGGGGATGGATCAAGCAATCTCGGATGCTACTGGTATCTTTGTTATTCGCCCATTACATGGGACTGAAGGAAGTAAACTTGCCAGTATTTATCAGTTAAACGCGTCTGATGCGACCGCATTAGTGATGGGGACTGAGTTCCATTTGCAACCGTATGATATTGTTTATGTCACGACTGCGCCAATTGCGCGTTGGAACCGTGTAGTTAGTCAGCTAGTACCAACAATCAATGGATTCAACAATCTCAGCGAAGGCGCATTACGTATTCGCAATTGGCCATAGTCGACAAATAGGTAGACTGAGTAGCAATTATGTTTAGTTCAATTCTGGTCGTATGTGTCGGTAACATTTGTCGCTCCCCTACCGGGGAGCGGCTGTTAAGAGAAGCGTTACCTAATAAAAAAGTAGATTCGGCGGGCATAGGTGCACTAGTAGGTAAACCAGCTGATGCAATGGCAACCGAAGTGGCTAGTCTGCATGGTGTGTCTCTTGATGGACATCTGGCTAGACAACTGACAGGCACTATGTGTCGTGAGTATGATCTAATCTTGGTTATGGAAAAAGGTCATATAGATGCGGTTTGCCGTTTTGCTCCAGAGGTGAGAGGGAAAACAATGCTTTTTGGTCATTGGAATGAACAAAAGGAAATTCCGGACCCTTATCGTAAAAGTGCTGAGGCATTTGAATTTGTATATACTTTGCTTGCTGACTCCGCTCAGAAGTGGACACAAGTATTAAATCGCTAAACAGAGATGACGATGACTGAAAAAAATAGGGCTGTCTCTACTGCCAGCAAGGAAAACGACGATATTGATCTAGGGCGTTTGATTGGTACATTGATTGACCACCGCTGGTTAATTATTGGAATTACTACTCTGTTCGCCGTGATTGGTATAATTTATAGTCTATTTGCAACACCAATTTATCAGGCCGATGCAACAATACAGGTTGAACAAAATGTAGGTAATTCGCTTGTCAGCAACTTTTCACAAATGTTACCGAGTTCACCTCCTGCATCCTCAACAGAAATTGAAATAATTACATCAAGAATGGTAGTTGGGAAGACGATAGAAGATCTTAATCTTGATACTGTTGTAGAGCAAAAGTACTTCCCTATTTTTGGTCGTGGTTGGGCAAGGTTAATGGGGAAAAATGCAGGGGAAATTGCTGTATCTCGAGTTACTATTCCGCAAAGTATGGTTGAGCAATCGCTAGAGCTTACTATTATTGATAAAGACAGTTATTTAGTTAGTTATGATGGTCAAGAAATAATAAAAGGAAAAGTTGGGACGTTTGCTTCGGGTGGGGAAGTGTCTCTTCTTGTAAGTGAAATATCTGCCGATGCTGGAACTGTATTTGAGATTAACAAACTATCAAAGCTAGCCGCTACGTTGCAACTTTTAGATACTTTGACTGTTGAAGATAAGGGAAAGGATACAGGTATTCTTTCGATTACTTTAATGGGGGACAATCCTGAAAAAATAAAGAAGACGATCGACAGTATAAGTAGTAACTATCTTATGCAGAATGTTGAGCGTAAATCGGAAGAAGCTGAAAGGAGTTTAGCTTTCTTAAAGGAACAGCTTCCGATGATCAGAGAGTCGTTAAATACTGCCGAGGACAAACTTAATCGTTTCCGTAAGGAAAATGATTCTGTTGATCTTTCTCTTGAAGCTAAGTCAGTGCTAGATACAATAGTTGGCGTTGAAGCTCAGCTTAATGAACTAACATTCAAAGAGGCAGAGATCTCTAAATTGTATACTAAGGAGCATCCGGCTTATCGTTCTTTGCTTGAGAAAAGAGTTACATTGCAACAAGAGAAAAATAAACTAGATAAGCGAGTTGGGAAAATGCCAGCAACGCAACAGGAAATTTTGCGTTTAACTCGCGATGTTGATGCAGGTAAAGAAATTTACATGCAGCTGTTAAATAAGCAACAAGAGCTATCTATTACTAAGGCAAGTACAGTTGGTAATGTGAGGATTATCGATCCAGCAGTTGTTCAGCCAAAACCAGTTAAACCGAACAAAAGCTTGATAGTACTAATTGCAACTGTAGTCGGCGGTGTTGTCTCAGTAATGGCTGTTCTAGTAAAGAATATGCTTCATCGAGGGATTGAAAGCCCAGACCAATTAGAAGAGAAGGGTATAAACGTATATGCAAGTATACCTTTATCAGAATGGCAACAGAAGAAAGACAGTGAGTTGATTCTTCGTAGCAATAAAAAGAGTAATACTCGCTCAAAAACACTTCTCGCTGTTGGAAATCCAACCGACTTGGCTATCGAAGCCATCAGGAGCCTTCGTACTAGCCTGCACTTTGCAATGTTGGAGTCTAAAAATAACGTCCTGATGATTTGCGGTGCTAGCCCAAATATTGGTAAGACATTTGTTACAATTAACTTGGCTGCGGTCATTGCGCAAACAGGATTACGAGTCTTAACCATCGATGCTGATATGAGAAAAGGCTATTCTCATACTCTTCTGAATATGCCATGGAAAGATGGACTTTCAGATATCTTGTCTCAGCAAGTCTCAATAGAATCTGCTATTAAAAAAACAGAAGTTAAAAATTTAGACTTCATTTCACGTGGGACAATACCTCCAAATCCGTCTGAATTATTGATGGGGGCACGGTTCAATGAACTCATTGAATGGGCCGAAAAGAATTATGATATTGTTATGATTGATACTCCTCCAATTCTCGCGGTTACTGATGCTGCCGTTATTGGACGTTTGGTCGGCACAAGTTTATTGATTGCCAGATTTGCTGTTAATACAGTGAAGGAAATGGAAGTAAGTATACAACGCTTCAACCAGAATGGAATAGACATTAAAGGCGTTATACTTAACGCAGCAGAGAAGCGCGCTAGTAGTAGCTATGGATATGGGTACTATCAATATGAGTACCAATCAAAAGAGTAAGTAAAATCGTTCGAGTGAAAAAGCGATACCGAATATTCGGTGTCGCTTTGTAAAGGATTATGTTGAATTTTGTACTGTACTAGCTATATTTGTTAGTTTGAATCAAAAGAAACGTTATATATCGCCTTGGTTAAATACTATGCCTTTTTTTTGATAATGGTTGCTAGTAAATAAATATGTAGTAATATTCGTATATTTTTCGCATAACCTTTAAACTATGCCTCCTATTTTTAAGTGGATGTCTTCTTTATAAGGTGATCGATTGCAGCATGAAAATTATTATTGTAAATACACTTTACCATCCGTTCAAAATTGGTGGCGCAGAGGTTTCAGTTCAATTACTAGCTGAAGAGTTGGTGCAAAAAGGTCACCATGTAAGAGTTATATGTTTACATAACCTTAAAGAAAGGCACAATGAAAAAATCAATGGGGTTGAAGTAGTATATCTTCCGCTTAAAAATATTTATTGGCCATTTGATGATAATAAAAAGGGCAAGTTAAAAAGACTGTTATGGCATATTATAGACTTGTATAATATTCTCATGGCCAAGGCAGTGTCTAAAGAAATTGAATATTTCAAACCAGATGTGGTTCATACAAATAATATTGCTGGTTTTTCTGTTGCCGTATGGGCTGCGATAAAAAAAAGTGGTATAAATATAAAACTGGTTCATACATCTCGTGATTATTATTTATTTCATCCAAACTCTACAATGTTTCATAAGGGTAGGAATATTAAGCCTGATGAAAATATTGTGCATTTTTGGTCGTTTATAAAAAGAGCTGCCAGCAAGAATGTAGACAACTATATTGGTATCAGTAATTTCATCAAAAACTTCCATGTAGAGAATGATTTTTTCCCTAATGCCACTTCCACTTTTATATATAATGCAGTAGAGAAACCATCGTTCAATGCTACTGAGTCAAAATCACTACGATTTGGGTTCGTTGGTCGACTAACAAAAGATAAAGGTTTTGATGTATTTTGCCAATTGACTGACCATTTTAAAAAAGATTATCCAGATGCCAGTTTTAGTGCGGCAGGCCGATTTTCAAATAATGATGGTTCAGAAGAATTGCAGATTTTGGCTCATAAGACAGGTGTAAATTTATTAGGGTTCGTGCCTATAAACAAATTCTTTGAGCAAGTTGATGTAGTTGTCTTACCTATAAAGTGGCGTGAACCATTTGGCCGAGTTGTAGTAGAGTCTGCGTTAGCAAATAAAATTGTTTTGACCAATTCAGTTGGTGGAATTTCTGAGTTAAAGTGTTTTTTTTCAAAAATAAAATTTATTGAGGATTTAGGAAAAATAGAATTAAACGTAAAAAGTGACTCAATAAATAAAGACAAGATATTTACGCGCAGTGAAATTGCTAACAAGTATATTGATGTTTATATAGAGTGATTTTTCTGTAGGGTGGCGATTAATCTATAGCAAGTTGTGTTGGTCGTGTATAGTGAAAACTATAGAATAGTAAGCAATTATTTTAAACAACTGAACAATGATTCCTGTTTGTGACGTTTACTTGTCATTATCAAAAGATAGACAGTGTAGCACGGATATTACTTGTTTTTTATAGTGTATATCGATAAGAGCATAGATAATGAAAAAAATACTAATAGATAATCGATGGAATGGAACTGGCGGGATAGGAACTTTTGCTCATGAGGTCAATAAGATAAATGCTTATGACGATGCAGGATTCTCGGGGGCACCGTACAGTCCTCTGGATTTTATTAAAACAAGCATTAGGCTCTTAAAAAAAAGAGGGCGTATTATATTTTTTCCAGGTTATATACCGCCAATTTTTTCTCAAGATGATTTCGTTTTCACGATTCATGATCTTAATCATTTGGATAGAAAAGAAAATGCCAGCCTCTTTAAAAAATTATTTTATCATTTAGTAATACTCCGAGGGTGTAAAAAAGCAAAATATATTTTCACAGTATCTAATTTTTCTAAAAATAGAATAGCTGAATGGTCTGGAATAGATATTAATAAAATTATTAATGTAGGCAATGGAGTATCGGAAGAGTTCAAACCATATGGTGAGACTTTTAATTATGGGTTTGAGTATATTCTGTGTGTTAGTAATAGAAAGGCGCATAAGAATGAATTAAGAACACTTCTGGCATTCAAAAATGCTAATTTATCTCAAGAAATAAAACTTTTATTTACTGGTAAATCATCAGAAGAAATCAACAAATACATAAAAGAACTAAACTTAACGGATAGAGTTTGCTTTTCAGGTTATTTAAAACAAGAAGAACTACCAAAATTATATCGAGGGGCAAAAGCGCTAATATTTGTTTCTTTATATGAAGGCTTTGGTTTACCGGTAGTTGAGGCCATGGCCAGTGGTATTCCAGTTATCACCTCTACAACGACGTCTCTTCCAGAGGTAGCTGGTGAGGCTGCACTACTTGTTGACCCAACTAATACTCAGGCGATTTCAGGAGCAATAGAAGAAATTTATTACAATGAAAAAATAAGGACTAGACTTATTGAACGTGGACTAAATCAATCCAAAAAATACTCATGGGATATAACAGCAAGAAAAATCAGCGAAGTACTATCAAAAATATAATGGAGCTATGACATGAAAAAAAATTTCAATATTGGTATCGTAGCTGATTGGTTAGTTACATACGCTGGCGCTGAAAAAGTTTTAGCTGAACTTTTTAATATATATCCTGAAGCGACATTGTATTCGGTAATTGATTTTCTATCTGATAAAGATCGTGAGAAAATTGGGGGGGCAAAAGCAAAAACTACTTTTATTCAGAAATTACCATACGCAAAAACCAAGTATCAAAAATATCTGCCAATATTACCTTTTGCTATTGAACAGTTAGATGTCTCTTGTCATGATGTCATTATTTCTAGCTCACATGCTGTAGCAAAAGGAGTATTAACTGGCCCTGATCAATTACATATTAGTTATGTTCATTCTCCTATTCGCTATGCATGGGATCTTCAGCATCAATATCTAAAAAATGCTGGATTGAATAGTGGTTTAAAAGGTATTATGGCCAAATACTTTCTTAGCAAAATGAGAATATGGGATTACCGTACCGCTAATGGTGTAGACCACTTTATTGCTAATTCTCATTTCATAGCCCGAAGAGTAAAGAAAGTTTATGGCCGAAGTGCAGATGTTATATATCCACCAGTTAATGTGGATAGGTTTATTATGAACGAAAAGAAAGATGAATACTATCTTACTGCCTCCAGGATGGTTCCATACAAGAGAATTGATTTAATTGTAGAGGCTTTTAGTCATATGCCGGATAAAAAATTGGTCGTTATTGGTGATGGCAGTGAGATGAAAAAAGTTAAAAGCTTAGCGGGAAGGAATGTTGAAATTCTGGGGTATCAAGATGATGACACTTTGATTAATTATATGAAAAATGCAAAAGCATTTGTGTTTTGTGCTGAAGAGGACTTTGGTATTACCCCAGTTGAAGCCCAAGCATGTGGTACCCCTGTTATAGCATTTGGAAAAGGGGGAAGTCTTGAGACTATAATACCAATCGGGAATCGTAATTCAACTGGCGTTTTTTTTGAAATTCAGAATTTGAAATCTATTATAAATGCTGTTGAATTATTTGAAAATAATCAACACGAGTTTAGTCCACTAAGTTGCAGAAAAAATTCAGAGAGATTCTCTGAACAAAGGTTCAGAATTGAAATGAATGAGTATGTATCCAATAAATGGAATGAGTTTGAAATCGCGAAAAAAATACATTATTAATTTAGTTCAAAGTGATTAACTCAAATTAAAAATTGAAGATTGTTATTTTCCATTACTAACGATGCGTATTTTGAATAGAAATGGTTAGTAGTAAGCTTTTTAAGGCAGCTTGTATGCAAAGAGATTAATATGATAGATTATTTAACCTTATCAAAAAACTCGCTTGTTAAAATATCGTTGGCGGTTATAGATCTGATATCTTTCAATTTATCTATGATCATTTCAATTTTGTTGATTTATGTATTTCTTGATGTTGACCACATTTTTTCTGATCATTCTGATTTTATTTCTTTCTGCTATGCTTATGCAATTCTATCTATAGTATGCGTTGCTTGGTTTTGGATCAGGTTACGACATTATTCATATAGAAAACCTTTTTGGTTTGAACTAAAAGAGATGTTAAGGACTTTACTTATTTTCTCCGTGTTCAGTCTGGCTATAATTGGATTTTCTAAGTGGGAAGTGTCGCGTTACTTCTTGGTGCTTACTTGGACAACAACTTTCATACTATTACCTATTCTCCGTATATCAGTCAAGCATTTACTAAATAGATTAGGTCTGTGGAAAAAACAAACCATCATTATTGGAAGTAAAAAAAATGCACTTGAAGCATATATGGCACTTCAGAGTGAGGAAGTTTTAGGTTTTGATGTTGTGGCTTTTTATTCTGTTTCTGAAACAGATAAAAGCAATATTTCAGGGATTGATATCATCACAGATGAAGAAAAATTATGGGCGATGGTAAGTCCTAATGAAACCCAATTTATTGTTGCTCTAGAATTTGATGAGCATCTTATACGTGATTATTGGTTAAGAAAACTTGCGAAGCATGATTGTCGTTCAGTATCAGTAATACCAACATTAAGAGGTGTCCCTCTTTATGGTACTGATTTGTCGTTTATATTCAGTCATGAAGTAATGATTCTAAGAGTTAGTAATAGCTTAGCTAAGCGTACTTCACGATTTATCAAACGTGCGTTCGATATTGTTTGCGCAATCTTAATTATTATTATATTGTCTCCGATTCTTATGTTTATAGCATTTGCAGTCTCACGAGATGGGGGCAATGCTATATATGGACATGAGAGGGTTGGACGTAACGGCAAGAAATTTAAATGTCTTAAGTTCCGTTCTATGATCGTCAACTCTCAAGAAGTATTAGATAACTTACTGAAAAGTGATTTGGAAGCTCGAAACGAATGGGAAAAAGATTTTAAACTCAAAAATGACCCTAGAATTACAAGAGTTGGAAATTTTTTACGTAGAACTAGTCTAGATGAACTCCCTCAACTTTTTAATGTACTACTAGGTGATATGAGCTTGGTTGGACCCCGCCCTATCGTTGAGAAGGAACTTGAAAGATATGCTGGTGAAGTCGATTATTATCTAATGGCAAAACCAGGTATGACCGGACTTTGGCAGGTTAGTGGCAGAAATGATGTTGATTATGAAACAAGAGTTTATTTTGATGCATGGTATGTTAAAAATTGGTCTTTATGGAATGATATAGCTATTCTTTTTAAAACTATTAACGTAGTTTTGAAAAGAGATGGTGCATATTAACTTAGTGCAATAACTATTTATTTAAAAATTTTAGTTGATTACTTATTTTTCAAACTGAAGTTATTTATTATTCGTTTGTCAAATCCGTGCGCGTTTTAGCATGGTCGCAGTATTCGGTGTTGATAAATATAAAATGTCTATTAATCAATGTATATTTAAATAATAAATATTTTATTATTGGAGATGGTATATGAAGAATCTTGCAATAATTCCAGCAAGAGGTGGTTCAAAAGGTATTCCAAAGAAAAACATTAAGGAAATAGCAGGAAAACCATTAATAGCCTGGAGTATAGAACAAGCATTAAATTCTAAAGAAATAGATCGTGTGATCGTTAGCACTGATTGTGAGAGTATTGCGGAAGTTGCGAGAAAATATGGAGCAGAAGTTCCATTTATGCGTCCTGCCCATTTGGCTGTGGATACAGCAGCAACTGAACCATCGTTGGTGCACTGCTTAGAGTGGTTAGCAGTGCATGAAAATTACCATCCCGAACATACTGTGCTACTGCAGGCAACATCTCCAGTTCGTAAGGATGATGCGATTGATCTCGCAGTACGTAAATTAATCGATAAGAAGGCTGATTCATTACTTAGTGTTTGTGAGTTCTGGCATTTTCTATGGGAAAATGAAGATAATCCAAAAGCATTTTATGATTATTTAAATCGTCCAAGGCGACAAGATATTAAGCCTGAAAATATTAAGTTAAAAGAAAATGGCTCTATATATGTGACTAAGAGTGAGGTTTTGCTCTCGACAGGGAACCGCCTTGGTGGAAAAGTAGTTGCGCATAAAATGTTAGAAGAAGAAAGTTTTGAAATTGATACCTTGTTAGATTGGGCTGTGGTAGAAGCTATTTTGAAAAATTGGAGTGGGAAATAAGACATGTTGATTCAAAAAAAGATTTCGGACTTTTTGGTCTTTGAAACAGAGTCTATCATTAAAGCGTTAGAAAAAATAAATGCTAATAAAAAGCGTATTATCTTTGTAGTTACGGAAGATGGTAAACTTTGCGGATCATTTTCCGATGGAGACTTCAGACGTTGGATCACAAATGGTGATTTTGATCTGAGTCGTGAAATATCCGAAGTAATGAATCAAAATGTACGATATAAAAAAGTTGATGCAATACGCGCGGAGATAGATGCACTTTTCACTAACGGCGTTGACGTTGTACCATTGGTTGACGACTATCGTCGATTGGTTGCGGTCGCGCTTGCAAGTGAGAAAGGTCTAACTATTGGCAAGCACACTATTACTGAAACATCACCAGTCTATATTATAGCTGAAATTGGTAATAACCATAATGGTGACATCAATCTAGCTAAAGAATTGGTAGACCTTGCTGTTGGTGCAGGTGCTGATTGTGTAAAGTTTCAAATGCGCGACCTGAACACTTTATATAAAGGTGGGGATGATAAAGATAAATCAGCAGATCTTGGCGCTCAGTATACAATAGATCTGTTACGTAAATTCCAGCTTCCTAATGAACAATTACTTGAGGTTTTTGATTACTGTAAAACCAAAGGATTAACTCCACTATGTACACCTTGGGATTTAAAAAGTTTAGAATTACTTGAAGCGTATGGTATGGAAGCATATAAAGTAGCTTCTGCGGATTTCACGAACCATGAAATGTTAGGAGCCCTTGCCTCAACAGGAAAACCGCTCATCTGTTCAACAGGTATGTGCAGTGAAGCTGAAATCAAAAGTTCGGTAGATTTCCTTAAGGCTCGTGGTGCTGAATTCGTTATTTTGCATTGCAATTCAACTTATCCAACACCTTTCAAAGATGTAAATTTAGCCTATATCAAGCGACTACAGCAGGTCACTGGGAGTTTGGTTGGTTACTCTGGTCATGAGCGTGGGATTTCTGTTCCTATTGCAGTAACGGCTCTAGGTGCTCGTGTTATTGAAAAACATTTCACAATTGATAAAACAATGGAAGGTAACGATCATAAGGTTTCGTTGTTGCCTCCAGAGTTCAAGGAAATGGTTATTCGTATCCGTGAAGTTGAAGAGTCATTGGGACAAAGCGGTGAACGTACTATAACTCAAGGTGAAATGATTAACCGTGAAACACTTGCTAAAAGCTTAATTATTAATCGAGCTTTGAAAAAAGGTGAGGTAATCACTCGCGATATGGTCGAAGTAAAAAGTCCAGGTCAAGGGCTACAACCACTATATTTAGAGCAGTTAGTTGGTAAAAAAGCTAATCGCGACCATGAAAAAGGCGGGTATTTTTACGAGTCTGATTTAAATGAAATCGCGATAGAAGCTAAAGATTATGCTTTCAAACGACCATTTGGAATTCCAGTTCGTTATCATGATTATGGGAAATTGAAAAGCAAATCTAATTTAGATTTTGTAGAGTTTCACTTAAGCTATCAGGATGTTGAACTAGATTTAACTGAGTTTTTCTCAGAACCTGAAAACATTGGCTTTGCAGTGCATAGTCCAGAACTATTTGCCAACGACCATATTCTGAACTTGGCAACTGAAGATGACGTCTATCGGGCGCATTCAATTCAACAAATGCAAAAGGTATGTAACGTAACGCGTGCATTGAAGAAATATTTTCCTAAGACTGAATGCCCTGTTATCGTCCTCAATGCCGGTGGTTTTAATACAACAGGTTTTATTCCTAAAGAATCACGCCAAGTAATGTATGATCGTATTGCTGCATCGTTACAGGAAATAGATCAGGAAGGTGTGGAAATTATCATTCAAACAATGCCTCCTTTCCCTTGGCACTTTGGTGGGCAGAGCTATCATAACCTGTTCGTTGATCCTGATGAGATTCAGGCATTCTGTAAACAACACGGTTATCGTATTTGTTATGATACATCTCATTCGATGATGGCATGTAATTATTACCACTGGGATTTGCATGATTTCACAAGTAAAGTAGGGCCTTTTACAGCACATATGCACATTGTAGATGCATTGGGTGTTGATGGTGAAGGAGTGCAGATCGGTAAAGGTGATGTCAATTTTGATGAGTTGGCGAGTGATTTAGACCTCTATGCACCTGGGGCGCAATTCATTCCCGAAGTCTGGCAAGGGCATAAAAACCAGGGTGAAGGGTTCTGGCATGCTTTAAACTTTTTGGAAAAGTATCTTTAAATGAGCAGAACCGTTCTTGGAGCACTAACTTTATCAATAGGGGACATCCTCGGTAAAGTTATAGGCTTCGTTATACTGCCTTATTTAACATCACATCTAGGTGCGTCGGGTTACGGCGCACTTACCCTTTATCTTTCTGTAATTCAGATCCTGATAATATTTATTTCTTTCAGCGGTCAGGGATTGTTGCCAGTCAAATACATGCAAGAGGGGGAGGGTAGTTCTTTAGTTTTTCGACGCGATAATATAAGTCTTGCTTTTGTAGTAAGTATAATTCTGGTGATGATATTTTATGTATTGACATCGTTCACGCATCTTTCAGTTAGTTTTTCTGATGGATTTTTGGTTATACTTGCATCATTAGCTCAAGCTCTTAATTTTATAAACCTCTCTCATTTGCGAATAAGTCAAACGTATAAAATTGCAGCGATAGGACAGTTCTTGTTATCTGCTTTTAATGTGCTATTTACATTAATTTTATTCGGATTTATAGCTGCAACACCAGGTCAGAGACTGATTGCTATTGCGGCCTCATTTTTCAGTATCCAAATTGCTTATGAAATTATAGTTTATCGAAAAACTAGTAGAAACTTAAAAGCTACAACATCTTTATTCACTCGTTACAAAGAGATAATACAATATGGTATTTCCTTGCTACCACATCATGGTAGTTACTGGATAAAGTCTTCAATTGATCGGTTTTTCATTGCGCATTATATGAATACAGCTATTGTCGGTATTTATGGACTTGCGTTCCAGTTGACATCTATCATCATGTTGTTTTTTAGTGTGATTAATCAAGCGCTACAACCATTTATTTATCGTAAATTAAAGTCAGGTGATTTTAAAGGAGTGGAAAAGATTCAATATGGTTACACTGGCTTAGTAATAATTGCCTGCTTGATATACTACTTTATCATGCCATTTGTCTTTCCATATTTATTCAAATCAGAGTTCAATCAGGCGATATACTATTTTAATATTTTATTGCCTGGTGTGGCTTTTATGTCTATATATTATATTTACACGCACTCTCTTTTCTATTATCGAAAAAATAAGCTTATATCTCTTATTACCACTGGTTCGATGGTTACACATTTATTGGGTATTGTAGTCATTACTATGACCTCGATAAAAGTTGAGTATTTTTGTTTTGTTTATGCTGTTTCTAGTCTTTTTTCTTGTGTTGTGACATATGCTTTTGGAAAAAGACAAATTCACATAGAGAGGGCTAGATGTTAGTGATTCTTAAACGTTGGTTTGCAAAATTCCGCAAGTCACTATTTACGAGAAAAGTTATTAAGACGGCTTTAAGATGTGGCCTTTCACCCAAAGTTAATTATTTGACAGTTGTCAATAATAAAACGACGCTAGGCAACAACTTCAACTCTAATGGATTGAAGATTATCGGTAAGGGAAGCGTCAGAATTGGTGATAACTTTCATTGCGGTTTTGGTTGCGTACTTATAACTGAGAACCATAATCATAATGGAAATGCGATACCTTACGATAGTACTTATATAGTAAAAGATATTAAAATAGATGATAATGTTTGGCTAGGTATCAATGTTATTGTTTTACCCGGTGTAAACATTGGAGAGGGTGCCATTATTCAAGCTGGTAGTGTAGTGATTAAAGATATTGAAGCCTATGCTATTGCAGGTGGTCACCCAGCCATAGTTTTTGCGAAACGTGATGTTGAGCATTATTTACGCTTGAAGTCTGAGTGTAAATTTCACTGACTCATATGAGTATTTAAGGTATTGGGAAGATGGCTAAATATATTGCATACATAGAGTCTCCACTTCAGGCATTTAATTTAATAGAATATCTTGATGTAAATAATCTAGTGCTAGATTTATTAATTATTAATAAACGGACAAAAAATTCGCCATTTAATCATAGTCAAATTGCCTACCTTGTAAATATGGTGAAGCATCATTCGATAATGACAATTGATGTTGAAGGCCAGTTAGATAAGGTGATCGATATTCGTCGACAGCTAATAGGTGTTAACCGCTTAGCTAGTCGAGATGAGGTGGTAACATTAATTGCGGGTGAGTATCGTGCGCGAGTTTTTTGGATGCTTGCGAATAAATTTCCACGCCGTGATGTAGTATTACTAGATGATGGTACCGCTACGCTTAGAATTCAACGTAGTGATAATTTATCCATGCGTAGCATGCTAAAAAGTGCCATGCTAAAATTATTAGGAATGGTGAATAATGAGAGGGAAAAAATAACTTTCTTCACTGTTTATGATATCGAAAATAAGGTAAGTAAAAACGATTGCGTAATTCGTCATAATTATCAAAACTATAAAGCTAAACTGCAAGACTTACCACAAGGAGAAAATAAAGTATTCATTATTGGGTCTCCACTATATGAAGCTGGCGTGACGATTGTAGATGACGTCGAACTTACAATGAAAATGATTCGTAGCCTTAAGTGTAATAACGAAAAGACTAAGTTTATATATATTCCACATCGCCGAGAGCGAGATGAAAAGCTTAGTGCTCTTGAAGGTGAAGTTGAAGTATGTCGTCTGGGTTATCCTTTTGAGGTTTATCCCCTTGTCACGGGTGAAAATATACTTTCTATTGCGGGATTTTATTCGTCACTGTATGATAATCTGGTTAAAATTTATGATGATAGAATCAAGGTAACGTCCTTTGTTCTAGATCATGACGTTTTATCCCCTGAGTGGATAGATTTCGTAGCCTCTGTTTATAAAAACTATGAGGGCTATAAAGATGCGGATATAACTTTTGTTAAAGAGTTTTAGAATAAATAAATTTCGTTGGTGATGAATGTATTTTCCTGATGTGATATTCTAAGTATCTGAGGAGTATAGGGTTGTACATACTTATGTGATGTACTTATCCAAAGGGGTAAGATTCTCAGAAAATCGATGATCAGATTTATATCTAGATAATATTTAATCTCATACACACTCAATTATTTTTATGGATTAGCATCTGTGACGAAAACTTACCAAATTAATTTTATTTGCAATAAGCAGAAAATCAACTTGAGGTTGCGTTTTATTCCATTCTAATCGCATAATCGAAAAAAAAGTTGATAGGAGTTTTTCATGAGCGTAGCAACGATCAGATACTCATCATTTATAATGTTTATCTGTGCAATTGGGAGTCAGTTAACTGATGTTAGCATAGGCCCATTGAAACTTTGGGAGTTTTTGGCAATAACCATTCTTGCTTTTTCTATTAGGACAATAGATAAGAAATATAGCCCTTTTATTCTTTTCTTTGCTTTGTTGTTGTTTTTTTCATTTATTGCCACTTATTTCTCGGATGTTAAATATTACAGTTACGGCGGATTAAAGGAAAAGTATATTATATCAATTGTAAGATTTACTGAGTTAATGCTATGTGTTTTGACTGCAATGACAGTATCCAATGCAGCACGGAAATATAATGCAGACCCTATGAATCTAATTTCTAAGTTCATAAGTTATAATTTTTATCTTACAGTGATTGTTTTACTTTTATTTTGTGGAGATCTTTTTCTTAATACTAAAATTGTAAGCTATGGTATAAAGGGGAGACTTAGTGGTTTCTATGTCGAGGGGGGGCCATACGGACTATTTATAAGCACCCTCATTTTTTTAGAATTAATTACAAGTAAAAGAAAATCTCACTTAATTGTTTTCATAATTGCTCTTTTTTTAACTCAATCAAAAGCCGCAATGATATCTCTTCTTATCTTCGTAATGATAGGTTTTATGTTTAAGAATAGATTCTTAGCTAGTTTCGTCCTGCCACGTAACTTTTTTAGATTTTCATTTTTCTTGATAACAGCGGTAGTTATTACTTCTTTTGCTGCATATAAAGTAGCATATAATTATATCGAAGATATCCAGAACTCTAGCTACTTACTTGATAGCAGAAGTAATGATACAAGTTTTGTAATGGGTAGAATAGCAGCCTATCATATTGGTCCTAATATAATTATGGATAAGCCTGTTATCGGTGTTGGCCTTGGTGCGTATTCACTGGTTAGGAATAATCAAAAGTATAGCAAGGATTTTCCACAAGTAGATCGCTGGGACTTGACTGGTTTGGGAGGGTTATTTAATCTTCTAGTAGAGAACGGAGTTTTTGGACTTTTAGGTTTCATTTTTATCGTATTCAGGTTTTTTAAACTTGACACTTTAGGCTTGGGTTTTTTAATGCTTTTTATTGTTCCTTTCGCTTTGGGGGCTCAATTATACATGATTTATCCATGGGTTTACCTTGGATTATATGCATCAATTGTTTATTACAATAAAAAAATTGGCCTAGGGGATTAGAATTACGATGAATTTATAAGCTAAATAAATATTTACATTCTTCGTTAGGGCAAGTCTGTAAGCAAGAATAAATTTGCACACGTAACTTGGATTTTTAAAAGAGTATAATTTTAGCTATGAATTGCAAAAGGTGCGCTGAGGGAGAGTGTTGTGGACTATAGGAAAGACATTGATGGCTTGAGGGCTTTGGCTGTTTTGATGGTTGTCTTTTATCATTTGGGATTTGACTGGATACCTGGTGGGTTTGTAGGAGTTGATGTTTTCTTCGTAATATCCGGATTTTTGATAACGGGCATCATTTACAAAGGTATTAGTACGAATGAGTTTAGTATAATTGAATTCTATATAAGACGAGCAAGGCGGATACTTCCGGCACTCTACACGATGCTTATTATAGTTTTGATTTTTGGCGCTATTTTCTTTCTTCCGCGTGACTATTTCAATCTTGCTAAAACGACCATTTCAGCTGCGCTATTTTACTCGAATATATTATTCTGGAATATGTTTGGAGAGTATTTTGCTCTTAACTCACAAGAGCAACCATTGTTACATACATGGTCACTATCCGTTGAATGGCAATTCTACTTCTTGTGGCCGTTTTTTCTATTATCTATATTAAGGTTTTTAAAAGTAAACTTTATCAAACCAATGATGTTTAGCTTGGTTATTATTTGCGTTGTTATTTCTCAATATGGTGCTCTTAAATACCCTTCGGCTGCCTATTTTCTTCTGCCGACTAGAGCTGGAGAACTGATAATAGGTGGTTTGGGATATTTCTTAATGCCTAGTGCATCAAGAATGAAACCATTAATATGTAATGTATTTTCAATAATTGGTGTGCTACTGATTATTGTATCTTCGCTAGTATTGACAAAACATTCTGCTTTCCCTGGATTTAACGCTTTATTACCGTGCCTTGGTGCACTTCTAATCATTTTGTCAACTGAGAATGGTGTTGTAAATAAGCTAATTTCTATTAAGCCAATTGTTTTTATCGGTTTAATATCTTACTCATTGTATCTGTGGCATTGGCCTATTATTGCGGTATTTAATTACTATGATGTTGAGATAAGTAATGTTATAGCTGTAATGATTTTTTCTGCGTCTTTACTTTTAGCTGTTTTGAGCTGGAGATTTGTTGAAAGGCCTACTAGTCGAATAAAGGTTAATAATAATTTTTCACGTGCCGTTCTATATTTTATTGGGCCTGCCACGTTTACTATTTTATTATGCTCAATTGTTCTATTAACTAATGGATTCGGTTTCAGATATGATAATAATAAAAATTATATAAAGTCTCTTACTTCAAGAGACTTCCCGACATTGGCAAATGGTTGGTGTTATGGTATTGCTCCAGCTGCGGATGCTGAATTAGTTACTGATAAAAACATGGATTGTCATAAAACGAATAAAAATGGCACAATCAAAGTTCTTCTATGGGGGGATTCTCACGCAGGTTACTACGAACCTTTTTTCTATGATCTACTTTCAAATGATGACGTAAAAATTAGTCCGGTAAGTGTTGCTGGATGTTTTCCATCTATAAATATCTCTGGTGACGGTAATAATCCTAAAGTTTGTATGAAATCTAGAGAGGTAGTAAAAAAACGGCTTATTCATGGCGATTATGATATTGTTATTATTTCTGGTCGATGGGATGATAATATTTCTAAGCTAAAAGATATTGAAGATGCGATAGAATTCGCTTCTTATCATGCAAAGAAGGTCATTGTTATGGCCCAAGTTCCATTATGGAATGGAAATGCAGCAGATAAATATATCAAAAAAGAGTCATTGCCTCTTTATCATTATGTAAGTTCAACTCCAATTGATATCTCCCCAAAATATAAGCGTGCAAATTACGAGATACAATCTATAACTAAAAAATATCGTAACGCTTTCTACTTTAATTTAGAGGATCTCTTTGTTTTAAATCAAAAGATTAGCCCATATGATGCTGATGGTTTCCCTATTTATAAAGATGAGGATCATCTTAACTTATATGGTTCAAGGTATCTTTCTGAAAAATATAAAGGAACAGCAGCGGGACTCAATTTGATTAAGATCGTAAATGGTTTTTGATACTATTTTACTGCTTATAAGTGTGAATGTGAGGTTGCATCTGGTTTTCCAAGGTGCAGCACTTATTCACAATTTCGTTTAATTTTATGAAATTCGACAAGAAAACGTTGTCGATAAAGACCAAGTGTAAAAATACTTAAATTTTTCTTTGACAAAAGGACCAATCCTAATGCATTCCTTTTTTTGATAGCATTATATTTTACTGGGCTTTCAGTTTGATTTAATCAAATACACACACTGGCATATTGCATGATTCTATGTTTTTTTGCATATATCCTTACTGTCTTTGAAAGGAAAAGCCAACAAAAAAGCAAGAAAGTTAACTATAGATAATTTATTTCTCTTTCTATCTATCTTTTACTTGTCTGTATTGTTATACGCTCTATAGCAGAGGGTACTATAAAAGGATTACTTAATGTCAACTATAATTCCTGTCGTTATGGCTGGAGGTACAGGGAGTCGTCTCTGGCCACTTTCCCGTGAATCATTTCCAAAACAATTTCTGTCTATTGATGACAGTGGTTTTAGCCTGCTTCAGCAGACCCTGCAGCGACTCTCAGGGCTTGTTGGTGCTGAGATTGGTGCACCGTTGGTTATTTGCAACGAGAATCATCGTTTCCTTGTCGCAGAACAGTTGCGTGAGATCAACCAACTGGCAACAAATATTATTCTAGAGCCAGTGGGTCGCAATACGGCTCCGGCCGTAGCTCTTGCTGCACACCTTGCGGCAGAAGGGGATCCTGATAGCATTCTGTTAGTCTTAGCTGCTGATCACCTGATTAAAAAAGTGGATAACTTCCACATAGCTATCCAAACCGCGCTGCAATTTGCTTCTAAAAATCACCTAGTCACGTTTGGAATTATCCCTGAACATCCAGAAACGGGCTATGGCTATATCAAGCGCGGTAGTATCTTGTCCGACGGTTGTTTCAAAGTAGATTCTTTTTTTGAAAAACCTTGCCTTGAAAAAGCAGAAGAGTATCTCGCTTCTGGCGAATACAGCTGGAACAGTGGCATGTTTATGTTCAAGACGGCCAAATTCCTGCAAGAACTGGAGCTGTTCTGCCCAGAAATTTTTTCTAATACCCAGAAGTCAGTCGCCGAAAGTAAGCGGGATATGAACTTTATACGGGTGGCACACGAAACGTTCGGGCATTGCCCTAGCGACTCTATCGACTATGCAGTAATGGAGAAAACCAGCGATGCGGTGGTGATCCCAATCAATGCAGGTTGGAGCGATGTTGGCTCTTGGTCATCATTATGGGAAGTGTCTGAAAAAGACACACAGGGCAATGTGAACATTGGCCAAATTATCTCCATAAATTCCAATAATAACTATATCTCGTCTGAATCTGCATTGGTTGCTACCATTGGTCTGGACAATCTGGTAGTCATCAATACCAGTGATGCATTGCTGATCTCCACTAAAGATCAGGTACAGGACGTCAAGAAAGTCGTTGATGAGTTGAAGAAGCGTAACCTTCATCATTATCGGCAGCACTCTTCCTCCTACCGTCCATGGGGCACCATCTGCGATATCGATAATAGTGAACATTTCCAAGTCAAAAAACTGATTGTTCACCCAGGACAAGGCCTATCTTTACAGCGTCATCTCCACCGTGCAGAGCATTGGGTTGTTCTGAGTGGCACGGCAAAAGTAAATCTTGAAGATAAAGAATTTTTGCTTTCAGAAAACCAGTCCACCTTTATTCCTGCCGGGTGCGTTCATACGTTGGAAAACCCAGGGAAGATCGATCTTGAAATCATAGAGGTGCGTTCTGGTTTCTATCTGGGAGAGGACGATATTGAACGCTTACATGACCGGTATGGTAGAGTTTGACTGAAGGATTTGAAATGAAAAAATTAACGTGTTTTAAGGCTTATGACGTTCGCGGTAAATTAGGCGAAGAACTGAACGAGGATATCGCTTACCGCATTGGGCGTGCTTATGGAGAGTTCTTAAAACCCCAGACGATTGTGTTAGGTAGCGATGTGCGCCTTACCAGCGAAAGTTTGAAGCTGGCCTTGGCGAAAGGATTGCAAGATGCCGGTACTGATGTCATCGATATTGGCATGACTGGCACGGAAGAGGTTTACTTTGCTACTTCGTACCTTAAAGCTGATGGTGGTATTGAAGTAACTGCGAGCCATAACCCGATCGATTACAATGGCATGAAGCTGGTGCGTGAAGGTTCTCGGCCTATCAGCGGTGATACTGGCTTGCGCGCTATCCAAGAGTTGGCAGAAGCAAACCAATTTCCGCCGCCTTTGGTAGCTCGCGGTCACTATGTTCAACAGGATGTATTGGCTGATTACGTCCAGCATGTGCTTTCTTACGTCAACACAGCAAACTTCAAGCCGTTAAAGTTAGTTATTAACTCCGGTAACGGAGCCGCTGGTCATGTGATTGATGCAATTGAAGCACAGTTGAAAGCGCACAATGTCCCGCTTGAGTTCATCAAAGTTCATCATCAACCCGATGGTACTTTCCCGAACGGTATTCCTAATCCATTGTTACCTGAGTGTCGGGCGGATACAGCCAACGCAGTGCGAGAATACGGTGCCGATATGGGTATCGCATTTGACGGGGACTTTGATCGCTGCTTCCTGTTTGACGAAAAAGGTGAGTTTATAGAGGGATATTATATTGTTGGTTTGCTGGCGGAAGCTTTCTTGCAAAAACAACCTGGTGCTAAGATTATTCACGATCCGCGCTTGAGCTGGAATACCGTCGATGTAGTGACGCAGGCGGGTGGCGAACCGATTATGTCAAAGACTGGCCACGCTTTCATTAAAGAACGTATGCGTGCAGAAGATGCCATTTATGGTGGTGAAATGAGTGCTCACCACTATTTCCGTGATTTTGCCTACTGCGATAGCGGAATGATCCCATGGTTATTGGTTGCCGAACTGGTCTGCGTGAAAGGACAAACCATTGGGCAGTTGGTTAAAGATCGCATTGCGGCTTACCCATCCTCAGGTGAGATTAACGTTAAACTGGCTGAGCCAGCGAGCTCAATCGATAAGGTTAAACAGCATTACCTCAATCTAGCCGGAGAGGTAGATTATACCGATGGGATTAGCATTGAATTCCCTGATTGGCGTTTTAATTTGCGTTCATCTAACACTGAGCCTGTTGTTCGTCTTAATGTTGAGTCACGTTCAGATGTCACTCTAATGCAGGAGAAAACTGCAGAAATTTTGGCACTGCTTGCATAGTGTAACTATAAAAACAACTTCTAAAAGACAGTCTTAGTGCGCAATGCTGCTCAGTTAAAGTTCGGTTGGCCGAACTTTATTCTGAGCCACCATAACGGCTTCCTTGATAGGGAGCCGTTTTCTTATACCATTTCTTGATAGCCTACTATATTTTTACGACCATTTTTTTGCTTCCTTCTGTCTGTATTTTGGCCAACACCTAGTCAGTTGTGGACTCAGGGTTACCCTCACTTTCTACTCATGCTACTATCAGTCACCGCCTGGTCCTCATGCGAAACACAGTAGTACTATCATACTGGCAATATGGTCAATTTAGACCTTCGAGATGCGCTCGCCGTTCTTTACCTCACCAGCTAAATTAGTCTGGCCCACGATATGAAAAGCATAGTCGTATAATTTCTTAATCCTGTTTGATCAACAGTTTCACAGTCTAGACCTTTTGCTGAGCCTTGTCACATAGGGTGAAAACCACCATTGATTGCTGTTGAAGTAAGTCTGTCCGCAACCCCAGAATAAATCCCCCCATAACTGGAGTGGAGTATGAGCGGTTCGCGAGTTATAAACTTGCTTGGGTGCAAAAAATGTGGTCACGTCATTACCGTCTGACTGTTACCCGCAAAGATGGTAGCGGAATTAATCACTATCTTTGGTTGGGGGGCAGGAATATCAAATTTAACCTATTGAATGATTCCTTTGTGTTGAATGGTACTTCTGTATCAGGAGGTATGTGGGGTGTTGCTGACTTACAGCCTGATCAAACGGGAAGCTACCATGGCTGCAAAGCAGCAAAAAAGAGTGCTATCAGAAATGAGATTCAAATTTGCTATTGAGAGCCAGGAATTGTTCACATTATAAAATATGGTTCCACCGATACAATACCAAAAAATGGTTGATGCATCGGAGAGGAAGCTTAGGGCGATGTTGATAAAAATATACCTGCTCAAGGTCAGTAGGGAATAGGGGCTGTTAAGGTTTAAAAATCCGTTATCTGTTCAACTATTGTGCCTCATCTCTTAAGTGTACGCAATTTTAGCTTAAAGCTGTTTGTCAGTATTGCTAATGCCATTTTAAATATATCTTTAAGGCTGTCTTCTAAGTCTACATAACGGTGTGGTGCCTATATTTACAGGTAAGTTGTTATTAGGTTGTTCTGAACACGAGCAGCGGTAACTTTGATATGCTATTTTTATATTTTTTGAAAGTTATGTTCAGTATTGAGCTTTAGTTGTATTTTATTTAATTAATGAGTTATTGGTTATCTAATAAACATTTTTTAGGTGGCGTATGGATCGTAGAAATTGGCTCAAAGGTATCTTATCTATATTAGGATTTGGGGCTATTACATCTGTTACTTGGAGAAAAAATGAGGTTGCTGCTGCTAACTATCCAGTAGATGATCACACTGTATTGATGCCTATGGATTTTCTTTCGTTGACGAAAGTCTTCAAAACTGCCGTTAATGGGAGTTTTTATGTGGGCAGAGTTAATACTGATCCAAAAATCATCGACAATCAACTTCAAGTATATATCCAGAAGAAAGGTGATGGTCTATTACCTATTCCTCAGCCGATAGACATTAATATCGATGGCAAGCCAGTTTATCGTGGTCAAATTTCTGTTCTTGTTACTGCGAAAAGTTATTCAATAGCAGCCTATAATGAAAATAACGTTCAGGTATTTTATATTGGCAATATATCTAAGTATGACGGATTGGAGGCTCTTGGTGGGTTAGCCTTTATAGACCGCTGTCCCAATATTGAAGTTCTTAGAACGACAGAGCCGACGAAAAAAATAAAAATTGTTGACGTCGCTGCATACAACCCCGGAGGAGGAGTCGGAGGCGGACATTTTATTTATGATGTAGAGGATACAAGTAGCACCGACGATGGTGGCAGTGTGATCGTTACAACTGGCGGAGCACGATGGAAGCGGCGAACAGAGCAGCTTCTGCCAGTGCATTTTGGGGCTGAACCGGGCAATAAGGTTGATTCAACCGAACCATTACGCAGATATATTGCTGCATCAAAAAATAAGACAGTAGATTTCCGTGGAAGTTTTTGGAGGATTTCGGGGACTTTAGATCTGAGTGAAGTTGCAAGCATTATTGCAGATAACTCTTGCATTTTTAAAGTTAATCCAATTGGCTTTAGAGGTGATTGGGTTATTACAATTGGAAATCCATATACATCTGCTTTAAATGGTCGAGCAAGCCGTACTGTATTAATGGGAACTCTTGTAGTAGATGGTTTAAATCGAAGTGCACCTCTCAATGGAGTGTATTTAAAGGGGCACTGGTTAAATATTGGACATATTCGCGTTAGTAATTTTAATGGGACAGGAATTCGGCAAGAAGCTGTTTGGGACTCGACTATTGATAGACTTTCTGTTGAACTATGCGGTAATTCAGTTGATTTTGCATATGCACAATTCGGAGCTGGTGATACACATAACACAACGCATATTAAATCAATACAGGTTGAACAGTCTTATAATAGAGCAATTACAATGTCAGGAATTCGTAATGTAATTGATAATATTCATTGCGAGCGGACATATATTACTTCATTAGATGATGGAACGGAAACTACCCCCTCTGGCCTTAATTATATTACCTGTATTTTTAATCTTGGTAACTCGATCATAAATCAAGGTGTCATAGATGCTTATTCTGGTTCGATGACCCCGGATGGTATGCTGTGTGTGTCGACTAATCCATCAGTTATTTTATCGATGGATTACTCAACGATGAATAATATTGCAGCAGGAGGGGCCGTATTCTCTTGTGCGTTCGGTCGTCAAGCGGAATACAATGGTTTTGTTGCTAAGGACTTTTATGTGCTTGATCCTGCGCAGAAGATAGTTCTCCGTTCACCTCGTATCCAGGGCACTCTTTTTTTATGCTCTGAAATCATAGTCGAAAACGCTGAAATTAATAAGATGACTCCTTGTTATAATGCTTATAATATAATGGTAAGTGGTGGGGTCGTTAAAACATTAGATTATAAAAATAAGATCAAAGGATTGATTACTTTCAATAACGTAACTGTGTTAAATGAAGTTTTAGGATTGCAGGCTCCGCTAGGCTCTAGCGAGAACTCGTCAATAGGAGAGTTATATCCTCCGACAGTATTTAATAATTGTAACCTAGATACAGTTATTGGGCGTTTGGGTTCTAGAGCAATTTTTAATGCTGGACGCATTGCAACTGTTGCCTTGGATTCATTGTGTGCGTTTGAGTTTTATAACGTTAAAATAGGAACCTTCGGATACACTGGGAATCAAGCGTTTATCACCAGAGGGGTTCAAGCTGATACAGTACATTGTTGGTCTGAGCCTCGGTGTTTTCAATATCCCGCGGGGACCATTACTGAAAGAGTCGGCCCAACCTCAATAGGGAAAACTGGTGTTATATATGTAAGCAGAAGTAGCACCATTGTTGACTTTGGAGTTTTAGTGTCTACATAGTTTAACTTCCACCGTAAAAAAACCACTTTCTATATTATATGAGTATTTTTTATTTAATGGCTTGAACCTCCACTTTTTTGCATTTTCAGAAGTATGTTTTAACGATTGGAACAATGACTCAACTCATGTTTCTAAATTTAGCACTTAATGCATTCTAAATGAGAACGTCTATTGTTTCAGTGCTTTCATTACCACTACATTCTCTACATTCAATACGGAAGGGCAAAGCGAAGGTTTTTCACGGTTTCTTTTTTTATTGTCTCCTTAGTTTACTTAACCTACTAGCCGTTAGGATTTTCAAGGGTAGAATAGGACGTTACATTTTTTCGATTCTTAGCGCCCGGCGCTCACAAAAGGGGTAACAATGGCAATTCTAGTCACCGGCGGAGCCGGCTACATCGGTTCTCACACCGTTCTGGCCCTGCTTGAACGTGGAGAAGAGGTTGTCGTCCTAGACAACCTATCGAACTCATCCGAAGAGTCACTGCACCGTGTGGAGCAGCTAACAGGCAAAGCAGCCATCTTCTATCAAGGCGACATTCAAGATCCTGAGTGTCTGAACCGCATCTTCGATGGTCACCGTATCTCTGCGGTGATCCACTTTGCTGGCCTCAAAGCGGTAGGGGAGTCAACACGCAAACCGTTAGAGTATTATCAGAACAACGTCTCTGGCACCCTGGTGCTTCTGGATGAGATGCGTCGTGCCGGAGTTCATCAGTTTATCTTCAGCTCCTCGGCCACTGTCTATGGGGCTAACTCCCCGGTGCCTTATGTTGAAACCACACCTATTGGCGGTACGACTAGCCCGTATGGCACATCCAAACTGATGGTTGAGCAAATCCTGCAGGACTTCGCCAAGGCAGAGCCGCAGTTTTCGATTATCGCTTTACGTTACTTCAACCCAGTTGGTGCCCATGAGTCTGGCTTGATCGGCGAAGATCCCAATGGCATCCCTAATAACCTGCTGCCTTACATCTCGCAGGTTGCTATCGGCAAGCTGGAGAAGCTGGGTGTTTTCGGTGGTGATTATCCAACGGAAGACGGTACCGGCGTGCGTGACTACATTCACGTGATGGATCTTGCGGAAGGGCACTTGATGGCAATGGATCATCTGCAGAAGGTCGATGGGTTCAAAGCTTATAACCTGGGGGCTGGTGTTGGGTTCTCCGTGCTGGAAATGGTGCATGCTTTCGAGAAAGCCTCCGGTGTCGCTATCCCTTATCAGATCTTGCCGCGTCGCGCTGGTGATTTGCCGGCATTCTGGGCCGATGCCAACCTGGCGCGCCAAGAGCTGCGGTGGGAGGTTAGCCGTGGCATCGATGAAATGATGCGTGACACTTGGAACTGGCAGAAAAACAATCCGCAGGGATATGGTAGTAAAAACTGAGGTAAGTTCTAACAGATTATCCAATTTTAAAAGCCCATTTTTTGGGCTTTTTTTCGTTTAAAAATGATAAGCCAGCTATAAATATGCCACCTTAATTATAAGATTTAAGCATTCAAGTTATCTTAATCTGATGATATTAAATGCATTTGCTATTGGATTACGGTTGTAGCTTAATAAAACAGCAAACGTCATAAGATAAACCTGAATGCGTGGATAATGTACAGGTGTTTTGATTACTTCGGTGGTAGCATACGCTACAAAAATCTTGTCCATCAGGCGTTGGCCCCCGTTCAGTCAACGGTTGGGTACTCAGTATAGGTGTTGGACAAAACGTAAAATTATACGTTATTTCAGTCTGTTGGTAGCTGTCGAGCCAAGGGCGGTAGCGTGTTTTTTGATCTGCGGTATCTATAGCATCTTTTGGCTGTTTTTTGACCTCTTTCATGCAGGAGACCATTATAATTCATAGTGTAACAAAGTATGACGGATATAGAGAAAATCAGAATAATGACATACTGGCTACCAAGAAGGTTAAAACTGACTTATGACGTTGAGAACGCTAGTAAAGCCTGCAATTTGCATATTTTATTATTTGAAGATTTCGAACCTAGCGTAATAAAGGATAAAAATGTTACTACTCGCAATATGAGTGGTTTCTGATGGCGGATGATGCTGGGTTCTTGTATTATACTGCGCTTCCTTAGCTTGTTGATGGCGTAATATATTGATTTTTAAGCGATTGTTTTCCCGCCATTATCCTCAGAGTTACTGCAGAGTAACCTTTGGCTAATGTTAAATCATAGACGCTAGTGTGGCCGCAAAGGCTCACGCGGTGCCGTTTAGAGGGTTATATGAAAATTATCATTACCGGTGGTGCTGGCTTCATTGGGTCTGCCGTGGCACGGCATCTTATCAAAGACACTAACAGCAAAATTCTGGTACTGGATAGCCTGACATACGCAGGTAATCTCGAATCTTTAGCACCAATAGCAAGCAGCGAACGTTACCAGTTCGCACAGATGGATATCTGTAATCGTCAGGAACTGGACCGTGTCTTTGCCGAGTTCCAGCCTGATGCTGTTATGCACTTGGCAGCCGAAAGCCACGTCGATCGTTCCATTGATGGTCCCGCCGCATTTATCGAAACCAATATTGTGGGTACCTATACCCTGTTGGAAGCGGCCCGCCAGTACTGGCAAACGTTAGGTGAGGATGCCAAGAAGGCATTCCGCTTCCATCATATCTCCACTGATGAAGTGTACGGCGATCTGCATGGTACCGATGACCTGTTCACGGAAACCACACCTTATGCGCCAAGCAGCCCTTATTCAGCTTCGAAAGCCTCAAGCGATCACCTTGTCAGAGCTTGGTTACGTACTTATGGCCTGCCAACTATCGTAACGAATTGTTCTAACAACTACGGTCCTTACCATTTTCCGGAAAAACTGATCCCGCTAACCATTCTGAACGCTCTTGAAGGTAAAGCGTTGCCGATCTATGGCAACGGTACTCAAGTGCGCGATTGGCTGTATGTGGAAGATCACGCACGAGCACTGTACAAAGTGGTCTGTGAAGGTGAAGTAGGTGAAACCTACAACATTGGCGGCCATAACGAGCGTAAAAATATCGAAGTCGTGCAAACGATCTGCCGTTTGCTAGATGAATTGGTGCCGAATAAGCCAGGTAATCTGGCTAAGTATGAAGACCTGATCACCTTTGTTACCGATCGCCCTGGTCACGACATGCGCTATGCCATTGATGCCTCAAAAATTGAACGTGATTTGGGCTGGAAGCCGCAAGAAACCTTCGAGAGCGGTATTAGAAAAACGGTTGAGTGGTACCTGGCTAACCAAGCTTGGTGGAGCCGAGTTAAAGATGGTTCATATGCCGGGGAACGTCTTGGTCTAACCCGCTAATTTAAGGTGTGAAAATGAAAGGTATTGTTTTAGCTGGTGGGTCAGGCACACGTCTTTATCCTATTACTCGTGGTGTTTCAAAGCAGCTCTTGCCGATCTACGATAAGCCGATGATTTACTATCCGCTCTCGGTATTGATGCTGGCGGGGATCCGCGACATTCTGATTATTTCTACGCCAGAGGATCTGCCGTCATTCAAACGGTTACTCGGCGATGGGAGTCGTTTTGGCATTTCATTGAGCTATGCCGCTCAACCTAGCCCGGATGGTTTGGCGCAGGCATTCCTGATTGGTGAAGAGTTCATCAATGGGGACAGTTGCGCTCTGGTATTAGGGGACAATATTTTCTTTGGCCAGAGTTTTGGCAAGAAGTTGACGTCTGTCGTTGAGCGTAACCAGGGGGCAACCGTATTTGGCTATCAGGTCATGGATCCTGAACGCTTTGGCGTGGTGGAATTTGATGATGACTTCCGCGCTTTGTCTCTGGAAGAAAAGCCAGCGAAGCCTAAATCCAATTGGGCCGTTACTGGGCTTTATTTCTATGATCATCACGTTGTTGAGATGGCGAAGCAGGTCAAGCCGTCCGCCCGTGGTGAATTAGAGATCACTACGCTCAACCAAATGTATCTGGAGAAAGGGGCGCTCAACGTTGAGCTGCTTGGGCGCGGTTTTGCGTGGCTGGATACCGGTACTCACGACAGCCTGATTGAGGCTTCCCAGTTTGTGCACACGATCGAAAATCGCCAAGGGTTCAAAATTGCTTGCCTGGAAGAGATTGCCTACCGCAAAGGGTGGTTGACACGTGAGCAGGTAACAGCAGAAGCCAAATTGCTTAGTAAGACCCTTTATGGGCAATATTTATCGCAACTGATAGTGGAGAAATAGAATGCAAGTCACAGATACCAAAATCCATGGTGTGAAAATTATTCAACCCAAGGTATTTGGCGATGCGCGGGGCTTTTTCCTGGAGACGTTCGAAAAGAAACGCTATCAGGAAATGTTGGACATCGATCTGGATTTTGTACAGGACAACCATTCGCGCTCTTCATATGGCGTACTGCGTGGCTTGCATTTTCAGAAAGTAAACCCACAAGGAAAGCTGGTTCGTGTTGTTCGCGGGGAGGTTTTTGACGTCGTTGTTGATATTCGCCCTGATTCACCAACCTTTGGTACTTGGGAAGGGGTCATTCTTTCTGAAGAGAATAAAACCCAATTTTGGATACCGCCTGGTTTGGCACACGGTTTTGTGGTGCTTTCTGACACTGCGGATTTTGAATATAAGTGTACCGATTATTACAATCCTGCCGAGGAAGGTTGCTTGCTGTGGAACGATCCTGCCGTGGGGATCGAATGGCCGATTGCCAACCCACTGCTGTCTGAAAAAGACAAACTTGGCAAGCTACTGAAGGAGTTGGCGTAATGAAAGTTTTACTTACCGGTGCGAAAGGGCAGTTAGGCCGTTGTTTCAGCGATCGTTGCCCCGCCGGTTGGGATATTTTAGCAACCGACTCTGACGCGCTAGATATTACCAACCTGGAGCAGGTAAGAAAGATAGCGGTCGCATACCAGCCAAATTTTATCGTTAATGCAGCGGCCTATACGGCGGTTGATAAAGCAGAAGTTGAGCATGATATTGCCGCGTTGATTAATGACATTGGGCCCAAAAACCTTGCCACGGTGGCGAAGGAAGTTGGCGCACGCTTGGTGCATATTTCAACTGATTACGTTTTTGATGGTGAAGCAACAACACCGTACATCGAAGATGCTCCCACCAATCCGTTAGGCGTGTATGGCCAGACTAAGCTGAATGGTGAACTTGCGGTTAGCCAAGTGCAGCCAGAGGCGTTGATCATTCGTACCGCATGGGTGTTCAGTGAGTATGGTAATAATTTTGTAAAAACCATGCTACGGCTAGCGCAAGGGCGAGAGCGGTTAGGTATTGTTGCTGACCAGCGTGGTTGCCCCACTTACGCAGGTGACATTGCTTCTGCTGTGATCACACTGCTACAGAAAGAGGCACCTGGCGGTATTTATCACTTCTGCGGTGACAGCGAAGTCGCCTGGAATGAGTTTGCTGAGATTATTTTCTCATCAGCCCTGAATCAAGGGGTCTTGGCACAGATACCTATTGTGGATGGTATTACCACTGAGCAGTATCCAACCCCGGCAAAAAGACCTAAGTATTCCGTTTTGAATTGTGAAAAGATTCAGAATGAGGGTGTAGCGCTATCGCTGTGGCAAGAACAGCTTCAATTCGTTATTGCTCATTGCCAAAATTCGTAAGCGCCGCCATCGCGACATAGCCATGCAGGCTCACCATCGTTGAAATGGGTTAGTTTCAGCAATGTGAGTCTGTGTGGCTTTTCTGTTTTGTGAGAAGTGTGCAAGTAATTCTTCTATATAAGGGAATGACTAGCATGTTTACATTTGGGATTTATCTTGTTGTTATTTTCATTGGATTGTGATAGTGGTTGCGGGGTTTTATTATTGCTTCTGTTCTAGCTTCTCAACGTTGTGCTGAATTATCGGCTGACCAATAAGTGCCCATTCAAATCGAGTGGGGATTATTTAAAGTTAATTAATATCAATTGGTTATAACTTTTTCTGCGTAGCAACACAGGTTGTAATGTAACAATTCTTACGACTGTTGTCGGATGTTTTGATTAATTGTGCTACCCTCTGAGGCTTCCGTTTGGGACGAAAATCAGATTATTTCTATAGTAGATAACTGATGTTTGGTTGAGTATATAGGCTGCGGAGTGAGAAGCGCTCCAACTCATTAGCCCAGAGGCAGTTACCGAGGTTTTGGTATGAAAGCCATTGCAAGCAAGGTTGTCTAATGCAAGTGAACGACAGGTCAGTGCCAGGGTAACTACCCATTAATGCTTCAGTAACGCCCCCTTTAACTGAGCGGGATTAAAGAGATAAGATTATCCCTAGGCATCTTACTCATTGGGTTATCATTTTTTAACCTGTGTTGGCAAATGATGAGTGCAACCACCTCCCGATCTGCATGGTAGCGTGCCATGCTCAGAATGATGGGTCCAGGAACTTCATACGGCATGTCTTTAGAATCAGAAAAATTTCAAATAGTTGCATCAATCGTATTGTACAAACATAGTCATGCTCAGTTGGAAGATACGCTGTCATCCTTGTTAAATGAGGCGTGCGTTGAAAAGATTGTGTTGGTCGACAACGGAGGATCCACTTGGGCTGCTTTGCTCAACGAGCCGCGTATCTCTTACATAGCGGCTGAGCAAAACAAAGGATTCGGCCATGGTCATAATCTGGCTATGGAGCACTATTTAGATAAAAGTGATTACTTCTTAATCTGTAACCCTGACGTCAGTTTTGCACAAGGTGAGCTTGAGCGCCTTTACCATTTTGCTCGTGATGGAAGGCACCAGTTTGTTTCCCCGCGTATTTATTATGACGATGGCCGTCTACAGTACAGTTGCCGTTTGCTTCCCAAGCCTGCCAACCTATTTCTACGCCGCTTTTTCCCTCGTTTGGGAGCGAAATTGGATGTCACCTATGAGGTCCAAAATGCTGACTATAATCAATCGTTTGCTGTTCCATCGGTGTCAGGCTGTTTCATGCTGATGGACTCAGCGTTGATGAAGAAACTGGGTGGGTTTGATGAACGGTATTTTATGTATTTGGAGGATGTCGATCTTTGCCGCCGTGCGTTACCTTTGACCGACATTCTGTTTTATCCAGGTGCCACCATCACGCATGTCTTTGGAAAAGGTTCTTATAAGAATTTGAATTTGTTCGGTTATCACATAAAATCGGCGATCTTGTATTTTAACAAATGGGGATGGTTTTGCGATCGTGAACGAGACATTGCCAACCAGAAGTGTTTAAAAACGATCCCCATGACTTCTCCTGCAGAGAAGCAGTAAAATGATCGGTTGGCAGTAGTAGTGATTTTGTGGTCCTAATTAACTCTAAGGTATTGCTAATGTTTTTTTTGACTGAGTGTGGTTTTGAGGGGAAACGAGCAGCGCATTTAATGGGGGCGACTGATGAGTAATCCGCATAAAACGCTACCTCTTTCACCATTGGCTTTGATCCGCAATGTCTGGGGGTTCAAATCTCTTATCTTGCAGATGACAAAGCGCGAAGTTGTTGGCCGCTACAAGGGCTCCACGATGGGGCTGGCATGGTCGTTCCTGAACCCGCTGTTTATGTTGATAGTTTATACCTTTGTTTTTTCAGTTGTTTTTAAAGCGCGTTGGTCTGTTGGCGGTGACGAAAGCCGCACCCAGTTTGCTGTCATTTTGTTCGTTGGCATGATCGTCCACGGCTTTTTTGCCGAGGTCATCAACCGGGCGCCACAAATAATCCTGGGCAACACCAACTACGTGAAAAAAGTGGTCTTTCCTTTGGAGACGTTGCCGGTTATTGGCCTTTGTGCCGCAATGTTCCACACGCTGATCAGTCTAGTCGTACTTCTATGTGCCTTCTTCTTGTTTAATGGATTTTTGCATTGGACCATCATTTTCTTACCGTTGGTTTTCTTGCCGCTGGTCATTTTTTGCCTTGGATTAGCGTGGATCCTGGCATCACTAGGGGTGTTTATCCGGGATGTTGGCCAGACAACGGTCATTATCACCACTGTAATGATGTTCTTGTCACCCGTTTTTTTCCCAATTACAGCTTTACCAGAGAAATACAGGATTTGGATCATGTTGAATCCTCTCACTTTTATTATTGAGCAATCTCGTAATGTGTTGATCTGGGGGCGTATCCCCGATTGGTTAGGGTTGGGGGTTTATACCTTGGCCGCAGCGGTTGTAGCCTGGCTGGGTTTTGTCTTCTTCCAGAAAACCAGAAAGGGGTTTGCTGATGTCCTCTAATGAGATCGCGATCGAAGTCACAGGATTGAGCAAATGTTATCAGATTTATGATCGTCCACGCGATCGTCTGAAACAGTTCTTTGCCCCCAAACTGCAACGTGCGATCCGTCGCGAATCAAGGCGCTATTTCCGTGAGTTTTGGGCGCTAAGAAATGTTTCTTTTAGTATTAAAAAAGGCGAGACCGTTGGTATTATTGGCCGTAATGGAGCGGGTAAATCCACTCTCTTGCAGATGATCTGCGGAACTTTGACCCCCACAGAGGGGGATATTCAGGTTCACGGCAGAATTGCCGCTTTGCTAGAGCTTGGGGCGGGTTTTAATCCCGAGTTTACCGGTCGGGATAATGTTTACCTTAACGGCGCTGTTCTTGGATTCACGCGGGAGCAGGTTGACTCTCGTTTCCAAGAGATTATTGACTTTGCTGATATTGGTGAATTTATTGACCAACCGGTTAAAACCTATTCAAGCGGCATGTACGTCCGCCTGGCGTTTGCCGTTCAGGCATGTGTTGAGCCGGAAATACTGATTGTTGATGAGGCATTGGCTGTTGGTGATATCGGTTTCCAGTACAAATGTTATAAACGTATGGAAGCACTGAGAGCCAAAGGTGTGACCATCATTATGGTAACCCACTCCACAGGTAGTATTCTTGAGTATGCAGACCGTTGTCTAGTAATGAGTGATGGCCAACTGGTTGGGGATACTCATGATGTATTGGCTGCCGTGCTCGCCTATGAAAAAGGGATGCTACTGACACAGGTACAACCCAAAGAAAAACGCCCATTAGCCAGTAACACAGGCATCAGGGATGCTGAAACCCTCAAAGAAATTCAGATAGATCAAACGAATACAGAAATTGGCGAAAAGCGTTTTGGTAGCGCCAGAGCGATAATTGAAAACCTCATAATATATAAATCTGATGGTACTCCATTATCGGACAAACCGTTGGTACGAGCAGGGGAAGAATTAACCTTTGACTATACTTTATGGTCTTCCGAACGTATTGAGGATATTGCTCTAGGTGTTTCTATTTCAAAAGCACAGGGTGGCGATATTTGGGGCGATAGCAACATTGGTGCAGGAGTGCCTATTACGTTGACTCCGGGTGAGCAACATGTGGTTTATAAGGTTAAATTGCCAATTAACTCGGGTGATTATCTTGTCCACTGTGGTTTAGCTCATGTGGGTAAAGGTGCGCGTGAAGAACTTGATCAACGTCGGCCTATGATGCGATTAAAGTTTTGGTCGCCGCGAGAATTAGGTGGGGTTATTCATGCCCCTATTCAGATCCAATTAGAGGACGAATAGCTGTATGCTTGCCGTATTTTTACCTCCATACCCTTTTCGAGGAGTTAGGGCCCCCTATTTATGGGTTTTCTATCGGCTGCTAGGCTCTTTAAAAGATAAGAGTCTGTTTATTACCGGAACAGATTACCTTCTTCCTCCAAATCAATGGCTTGAGCAAGGCCGTTGGGAGTTGGATGGGCCTACCATGGCTAATCTAGGGTATGTAGCGCCGAGCCAAGAGTTGTTCGATAAACACGACTTCAAGATGCTTGACGGTGAATTTTTCCCCCGGTTATTAGACTCCAACCGACATAACCCTATGAGTGCTTTTAATACGTTTCTGACTCAGGGTATACCAGAGTTGGAAGCTGAGCTTGAGGCGGTGTTATCGTCGCCACAGAACTCACAGATTGATGCTATCCTCAGTATCTGTAATTGCCCTTCGTTGGAGAATGTGGCTCGTAAACTCTCAATTCCGGTCATTCATATTGAGGTGGGGCCACTACGAACACCAATGTACCTGGGAACTGGCTATGTCGACTTTTCTGGTGTTAATGGCAATACGGAGGCCTATTCACGCTATTTGAAAGTTGCTGACGATTACCAGGTTCAGTTGACAATGCCGGAGTTGCATCGATTTTTCGCTCAAGTACGCTTGCCAGAAGATAAAGAAGCGGAGTTCGATCTCGGTCTGGCGATGCAGGTTGAAGATGATTCTAATATTATCGCCTATAGTTATGGCTTTAATAATTTATCGATGATTTCTTACGCAAAAACGCTGTGTTCTGATGAGCATTTGCTTATTCGTCCTCACCCAGGGAGCCGTTTTCAACTGAAGGATGGAAATGTAAACGTAGATGATTCTCCGAATAGCCTTGAATTTCTGTTTCGCTGTAAGCAAGTTTTGACGATAAACTCGAGCGTAGGTCTTGAGGGATTGCTGCTGCAAAAGCCGGTTCAGGTGTTAGGAGATAGTTCATACTCTTTCATTGCTGATGCTAAAAGTGAGTCTGAGCGTGCCAATCGTATGGCATTCTACCTACTTTCTTATCTTGTTCCATTTGATTTGATTTTTGATTCAGAGTATTTATATTTTCGTTTGCTGAAGCCGGCGGAAATTGACATTGTGAATTATCATTTAAATTATTATTTATCTGAAACTGATGCTTTGGTAGGGATGAACAGCATGGCTATGACCGTTGGCGAATTGGTATCTGAGCGTATCAAACGGGAGAATAATATACGCGCGGAAATATTTCGTGTTATGGATGAGCAAGATCAGAGTATAAATGATAAACAGAAACTGATTGTTTCTCTAGAGGAACAGTTGCAACAACAGAAGCGTCAATTGCAATTGCAAATAGAGCAGAATATCACTCTGCAAGAATCTTTATTACATAAAGATCTTACCTTACAACAGGTTCAAGCGCATACACAGCATAGTCAAGATACAGAGCGTGAGTTGCTCGTTGACGAATTAAACAGGGTGATACGCCAAAAAGAAGAGGCTTTGCATCAGCAGCATGCTGATATGTTAATGATGCGCAAAAGCCTTTCTTGGAAATTGACGATGCCAGTGCGTATGCTGGGGCGGGCAGTCCGTGGTGAGTTCGGTGTTATGCGTGATCTGACTCGTCATTATTTCACTCATCGTTCAGATAACAGTCGTTCACTGGTATCAAAAATATGGTACGCATTCCGCAATCATCCGCATCCATACAATGCCTTGGGTAGAAAGGTCAAAACGGCTTTGCGCCTTTTGGCCACAGGCAATATCTCAGAGTTGACTGCCAGTTTGCGGCGCGTGGCAAAAAATACTGCAGATACACCAATGCCACTTACGCATATTGATACACAGCACGTTGTGATCCTTGCCTCTCGACATACTTTGTATGTCGCGCATCGTGTAGAAAAATCACTCGTTGACCTCGGACTGGGTGTGACTATTGTACATGCTTATTCTGCTGTTGCGGATAGCGGACAGATGCACATCGTCATTTGCCCTCAAATGTTCCCAGAACTGCCGAAAAACTATGTGGCTTTCCAAATGGAACAATCGATTAATCCTCGTTGGTTCACGGCAGAATATTTCGCTATTTTGAATAATGCAATTGCCGTATTTGATTATTCGTTGACCAATATTGAGTACCTTTTGCAGCAAGGCATACCGTATCAAAAACTGTTTTATATGCCTATTTCATCTTATGACAACTATGCAGATCATTTATCTCATACAGGTTATAATTTACAACCGGCACAAGATGAAAAAGACATTGATGTTTTGTTCTATGGTGACCCAAATTGTGAGCGTCGCCAGAGTTATCTGCGTCAGTTGAGTAAACGTTTTAATGTACATATTGCTTCAGAAGTCTTTGGTCAGGATCTGACCCGGTTGGTTCAGCGTGCTAAGTTGATTATCAATATTCATTATTATGAAGATGCTTTGCTAGAAACTACCCGGTTGTATGAAACATTGTCATTGGGAACGCCAATTGTCAGTGAGACCAGTTCTGATATTCAACAACATGATATGTTGGCTAATGTGATCGATTTTGCACCGGTTGGTGATGTCAATGCCATGGCTGACAAGATTGCTCAACTGTTGGCTGACAATAACTTCTATGCTCGCCGTCGCCAGGATATTGCCGATTTCACGCGTTCGGACAAGCAGTTTGATGTCTACTTCAAGCGTTATATGTTGGCAAACGATCTGATTGATTTCCAGCAATATAAAGAGAGTGCTGATTTTATTGCTCATAATGAAACGGATATTCCTAAACTATGTTTATCACTGACAGAAACGCCGGTTCGTAAACAAGCATTCTTGAGCAAACCAACATATGGTTTTCGGATTGTAGAAGGCGTTCGTCATCGGATCGGTTGGATTGGATGTGGAATGAGCTATAAATACATGTTGTCAACACTGGCCGATCGTAAAACTGAAATGGCGATGATATGTGAAGATGATGTACTGTTCCCGGCTGATTTTGACATCAAACTTGATAAAGTCGTCAAGCATCTGCGTTCAACTGAATGGGGCTGGCATGTCTTTGCGGGTATTATTGCGCATTTGCATGAAGATACCCGTATCCTTGCAGTAAAAGAGATTGACGGCATCGAATATGTTTATATTAACCGCATGACCAGCATGGTAATGAATATTTATTCGCGTCAAGGTATAGAACTTATCAGTCAGTGGGATGAGAAGAATATCGACTCGGCGAATAACACCATCGATCGCTATCTTGAATCTGCTCCTGGTCTGACAGTTGTGACGACATTGCCGTTTATGGTGGGTTATGCCGAGGATCAACATTCAACTTTATGGGGATTTGTCAATACTCAAT
This sequence comes from Serratia sp. K1WW1, assembly GCF_055790865.1. Classification (NCBI taxonomy): domain Bacteria; kingdom Pseudomonadati; phylum Pseudomonadota; class Gammaproteobacteria; order Enterobacterales; family Yersiniaceae; genus Serratia; species Serratia sp. K1WW1. Next base: position 3,904,516 of record NZ_CM147697.1, on the reverse strand, counting down.
ACACTGACATGATCCGTAGCAGCGAGCAACTGTTGGCTGAGAAAGTGAAGGCGTTTAAAGAGCTGCAGGCTAAAGAGGCTGGGGTTTAACCTTAGCTGATTTTGCTAAAAGTGGTACTGGTTCACCCTAGACAATCCAGTGCCACTTTTTCCATTTTGTGAAATGAATTGGCTCAAAATTCAACCTGCTGACACCCATTATGTGACCTATCGCACCAATCACTACCCAGCGAACACAATCCTGAGTTAACATGTTGGCCACATCAAAAACCTGTTGGCCAAGAGCCGTGATACAGGTGTCATCCTCAGACAGGAGTTCCTAATGTCCAAACAGCAAATCGGCGTTGTCGGCATGGCGGTGATGGGCCGCAATCTGGCTTTGAACATCGAAAGCCGTGGCTATACCGTTTCTATCTTTAACCGTTCAGGCGACAAGACTGACGAAGTTATCGCAGAGAACCCGGGCAAAAACCTGGTGCCGCACTACACCGTCGAAGAGTTTGTTGCATCGCTGGAAACACCGCGCCGCATTTTGCTGATGGTAAAAGCGGGCGAAGCTACGGACAAGACCATTGCCTCGCTGACTCCGCACCTGGATAAAGGCGATATCCTGATCGACGGTGGTAACACCTACTATCAGGACACTATCCGTCGTAACCGCGAGCTGTCTGCTCAGGGCTTCAACTTTATTGGCACCGGCGTTTCCGGTGGCGAAGAAGGGGCGCTGAAAGGGCCTTCAATCATGCCTGGTGGCCAGAAAGAAGCTTACGAGCTGGTGGCACCAATCCTGAAGAAAATCGCCGCTGTGGCCGAAGGTGAGCCATGCGTAGCCTATATCGGTGCCGACGGTGCTGGCCACTACGTGAAGATGGTGCACAACGGTATTGAATATGGCGATATGCAGCTGATCGCAGAAGCCTACTCCTTGCTGAAGCAGGCGCTGAATCTGAACAACGAGCAGTTGGCTGAAACCTTCGCCGAGTGGAACAAGGGCGAACTGAACAGCTACCTGATCGACATCACCAAAGACATCTTCACCAAGAAAGACGAAGAGGGTAAATACCTGGTTGATGTGATCCTGGATGAGGCGGCCAACAAAGGCACCGGCAAATGGACTAGCCAGAGTTCTCTGGATCTGGGCGAGCCACTGTCATTGATCACCGAGTCGGTGTTCGCACGTTACCTGTCTTCTCTGAAAGACCAGCGCGTAGCGGCTTCTAAAGTCCTGACCGGCCCGAAAGTTGCAGCCTTCAGCGGCGAGAAAGCCGAGTTTGTCGAGAAAGTTCGTCGCGCTCTGTACCTGGGTAAAATCGTTTCTTATGCACAGGGCTTCTCTCAGCTGAAAGCGGCTTCCAAAGAAAACAACTGGGATCTGAACTACGGCGAAATTGCCAAGATCTTCCGTGCCGGTTGTATCATCCGCGCTCAGTTCCTGCAGAAGATCACCGATGCCTACGCTGAGAATGCAGATATCGCCAACCTGCTGCTGGCACCTTACTTCAAGCAAATCGCCGATGAGTATCAGCAGGCGCTGCGTGACGTGGTTTCCTATGCGGTGCAGAACGGCATCCCAACGCCAACCTTCTCTGCGGCGATCGCGTACTACGACAGCTACCGCTCTGCGGTACTGCCTGCCAACCTGATCCAGGCGCAGCGTGACTACTTCGGTGCTCACACTTATAAGCGTACCGACAAAGAAGGCGTATTCCATACCGAATGGATGGAATAATCCCGCACGTTGAACGATAAAAAAAGCCGCCGAGGTTTACGCCCGGCGGCTTTTTTGTTTTGAGGATCAGTAAATAGACCCCCTCACCCTAACCCTCTCCCAAAGGGCGAGGGGAACGTACGTGCTACAATTGGCTACGGTATCTCCCTCAACATCGCCCTTGCTACAGAGCAACTTCTGTACCTGAAAATAGCTCCGGACTGGCTCCCTCTCCTTTTTGGGGAGAGGGCTGGGGTGAGGGGGCTAGTTGGCACCCGGTTTAGACTTTAATTGCTTCGGGAGCCGCTATTTCTTCTCGTGCCGTTCGCGCAGGCGGCCAATCACCTTGCTCAAATCCAGCTCCTGATCCTGCAACAGCACCAGCAGGTGGTAAATCAGGTCGGAAGCTTCGTTGGTCAGCTCTTCGCGATCGTTCACCGTGGCGGCCAGGGCGGTTTCTACGCCTTCCTCGCCAACCTTCTGTGCAATACGCTTAGTGCCGCTGGCATACAGTTTGGCAGTGTACGAGCTATCCGGGCTGGCGGTTTTACGCGAAGCCAACAATTGTTCAAGCTGGTACAGGAAGCCCCAGTCGCTGCTTGCCGGATGGAAGCAACTGTCGTTGCCCAAATGGCAGGTTGGGCCGATCGGGTTGGCCAGGATCAGCAGGGTATCGTTATCGCAGTCTGGCGTAATGCTGACCACGTTAAGGAAGTTGCCTGAGCTTTCGCCTTTGGTCCACAGGCGCTGCTTGGTGCGTGAGAAGAACGTCACCTTGCCGGTTTGCTCGGTCACGTCCAGAGCTGCCTGATCCATATAGCCCAGCATTAATACTTCGCCGGAAACGGCATGTTGTACGATCGCCGGCATCAGGTTGTCGGTTTTTGCCCAATCCAGCTTAGCTTTCTGTTGTTCTGTTAACACACGCGTATCTCCACGCCTTTCTCTGCCAGGAACCGTTTCAGTTCGCCGATATTGATGATTTGCTTATGGAATACCGAAGCCGCCAGCGCGCCGTCAACGTCGGCATCGCGGAAGGCTTCCAGGAAGTGTTCCATGGTACCGGCACCGCCGGAGGCGATCAGCGGCACCTTGCACACTTCACGTACCCGCTTCAGCTGTTCCAGATCGTAACCGTTGCGTACGCCGTCCTGGTTCATCATGTTGAGCACAATCTCCCCAGCGCCACGCTTTTGCACTTCCTGCACCCAAGCGAGGGTTTCCCACTCGGTGACTCGGGTGCGGCTTTCATCGCCGGTATATTGGTTGACGTGGTATTTGCCGGTTGCGGCTTCATACCAGGTGTCGATCCCGACCACGATGCACTGCACGCCAAAGCGATCTGCCAGGCGGCTGATCAGCGTTGGGTCGGCCAGTGCAGGGGAGTTGATGGAGATCTTGTCCGCCCCAAAGGAGAGGATCTGGCTAGCGTCTTCAGCACTCTTGATGCCCCCGGCCACGCAGAACGGAATATCGATCACTTCCGCAACCCGTGATACCCAGCTTTTATCTACCACGCGGCCATCGCTGGAGGCGGTGATATCGTAAAAGACCAGTTCGTCGGCGCCTTCCTGCGCGTAACGCTGGGCCAGCGGCACGATGTCACCAATGATTTCGTGGTTACGGAACTGCACGCCCTTGACCACTTGCCCGTCCTTGACGTCCAGACAAGGGATTATCCGTTTTGCCAGCATGCGATAGCCTCCTCAACGCTGAATTTACCATCCAACAGGGCGCGCCCGACGATCACACCTTCCACACCACTGCCACGCAGCTGGGCGATATCGTCCAGGTTGCCGATGCCGCCAGAAGCCTGGAAGGCGATCTGCGGATAACGTTGGCACACTTCCTGATACAGCCCCACGTTAGAACCTTTCAGCGTACCGTCGCGTGAGATATCGGTGCACAGCACGTGCTTCAGGCCAAACGGCAGATATTGCTCAACCACCTGTTCCAGCGTGGCCTCCGAGTCTTCCTGCCAGCCGCTGATAGCCACGTTCTTACGGCCTGCGGCGTCGATGCGTACGTCCAGCGCCAGCACCATGGCATCGGCACCGTAGCGTTCAAACCAACCCTGTACCATCTCTGGCTGCTTGACTGCGGTGGAGCCGATGACCACACGCGTGGCTCCGGCTTCCAGCAGTGCCGCAACGTCTTGTTCGTTACGGATACCGCCGCCAACCTGTACTGGCACGCTTACTCCGGCCAGCAGTTTACGCAACAGCGGGATCTGGCGAGCAGCCGGGTCTTTGGCCCCGGTCAAATCAACCAGGTGTAAAACTTGCGCTCCTTGCTGCTGATAGTCTTGCAGACGCAGCAGCGGATCGTTGCCGTAGTCGCGTTGTTGGCCGTAATCGCCCTGATGCAGGCGCACTACGTTACCGTCGATCAAATCCAAAGCGGGAATAATCATGCTGCCTACATCTCCAGAAAGTTCTTCAACAGTTGCGCCCCGGCGTTGCCAGATCGCTCTGGATGAAACTGCACGCCAAAGAAGTTGTCTTTTTGTACGGCGGCGGTGAAGGGCTCGCCGTAGTTCGCCTGAGCGATGGTGCTTGAGCATATCGGCATCGCATAACTGTGAACGAAGTAAAAGTAAGCACCATCCTCGATGCCGCGGAACAGATGATCGCCGGCCTGCGCCGTAACCTGGTTCCAGCCCATGTGGGGCAAAGGCAGGCCAAAATCGGTCATCTGTGTTACCGGAGTATCGATAATCCCTAGCGTTTTGATACCCCCATTTTCTTCACTGCTGGCTGCCAGCAACTGCATGCCCAGGCAGATCCCCAGCACTGGCTGGGTACATGCCTTGATCAGATCGATCAGGTCGCGCTGTTCCAACTGGTCCATCGCCGCCTGTGCAGTACCCACACCAGGCAGGAACAGTTTGTCGGCGCGCAGCACGATCTCCGGATCGCGGCTCACCTGTGGCTGATAGCCCAGGCGTTGCACCGCATAGTTGACCGAGGCGAGGTTGGCGCAGCCGGTGTCCAGGATCACCACGTTCATCACAGCACTCCTTTCGAGCTAGGCAGCGTATTGCCTTCAACGCGGATCGCCTGGCGCAGCGTGCGGCCAAACACCTTGAACAGGCTTTCGACGCGGTGATGGTCGTTTTTGCCTTTGGTGCGCAGGTGCAGGGTGCAGCCCATGGTGTAAGACAGCGAGCGGAAGAAGTGCTCGATCATCTCGGTGCTGAGATCGCCTACGCGCTGGTAGTTGAACTCGGCTTTATATTCCAGGTGCGGGCGGCCGGAGATATCCAGTGCGCAACGGGCCAGGCATTCATCCATCGGCAACACGAAGCCGAAGCGTGCGATGCCGCGTTTGTCACCCAGGGCTTTACTCAAAGCTTCGCCCAGCGCCAATCCGGTGTCTTCTACCGTGTGGTGATCGTCGATGTACAAATCGCCGTTCACCTGAATATCCATCCGGAAGCCGCCGTGGGTGGCAATCTGATCCAGCATGTGGTCGAAAAAGCCGACGCCGGTTTTGATCTTGCTGCCGCCTTCGCGATCCAGCCAGACCTTAACGTCAATCTGCGTCTCTTTGGTCACGCGGTTAACGTGCGCATAGCGATCGCGTTTGGTCAGCTGTTGGGTGATGGCCTGCCAGCCCAGCGCCTGGCGCTGATACAGCAGCCCCTGAATACCCATATTGGCCGCCAGTTGGATATCGGTTTGACGATCGCCAATCACATAGCTGTTGGCCACGTCGATCACGCCCGGCTCCAGATAGCCTTTGACCATGGCGACCTTCGGTTTACGGCATTCGCAATGATCTTCCGGCTTGTGCGGGCAGATCAGGATATCGTCGAATTTGACGCCCTGTGAGCTGAGGATCTGCATCATCAGGTTGTGCGGTGGATCGAAGGTTTCCTGCGGGAAGCTGGCGGTGCCGAGGCCGTCCTGATTGGTGATCATCACCAGGGTGAAACCGGCTTGCTGCAAGGCCAGCAGGGCAGGGATCACTTCCGGCTCCAGCGCCAGTTTATCCAGGCGGTCGACCTGGAAATCTTCCGGGGGTTCAGCAATCAGCGTGCCGTCACGATCAATAAAGAGATATTTTTGGCTCACGTTGGCTCCTATGCGCCGGGCAGAGTATTGAGTGCGTCAACGACGCGTTGGCATTCGTTACGGGTGCCGATGGTGATCCGCAGGCAACCGGACAGGCCAGGCTGTTTATTTTGGTCTCGCAAGATAATGCCCTGATCCCATAAGGTTTTAAAGACATGACTTGAGGCGGTAAAGCGAACCAGCAGGTAATTGCTGTCACTGGTGAAGACTTGTTCTACACAGGCGCAGTCTTGTAACGCCTGCTGTAGCCAGCTGCGGTTGGCGGCAATCTCGGTGACTCGCTGGCGCATAACGCGGATCCCCTCGGTGCTCAGCGCCTGGGCGGCGATATCGGCCACCGGGGTTGAGAGCGGATACGGGGCAATCACTTTCAGCAGCAGGGCGATCACGTCCTCATTGGCCAGGGTGAAGCCACAGCGCAGGCCAGCCAGGGCGAAGGCTTTGGACAGCGTGCGTAATACTACCAGGTGCGGGTAATCGCTCAGCCAGCTAGCAACCGAGGCCTGCGGGCAGAACTCGATATAAGCTTCATCGATGGCGACGATAGCTTTGCCTTTGGCCAGTTCCAGCAGGTTACGCAGATCGTTCGGATCGAGCAGGTTGCCGGTCGGGTTATTCGGGCTGCAGGCGTAGATCAGCTTGACGTTATCCAGGCTGGCGGCAATGGCAGGCAGATCGAGCTGCCAATCTTCTTTGGCTTCGACCGTGCGGCGCTCTACGCCAAACGTCTCGGCGCTGACGGCGTACATGCCGTAAGTCGGTGGGCAGAACAGGATAGCGTCCTGGCCTGGCTCGCAGAAGGCACGGATCAGCAGTTCGATACCTTCATCTGCGCCACGGCTGACCAACACCTGTTCTTTATTTACCCCGGCGTAGGCGGCGTAGCGCTCAATCACCAGCGCGGGTTGGCATTCCGGGTAGCGGTTAAAGGTCTGGGCGGTCAGTTGGAACTCAGGCGCAACCGGGTATTCGTTGGCATTCAGCCAGACGTCACCTTTGCCACCAAGGCGGCGGGCCGACTGATACGGGGTCAGCTCGCGCACGTTTTTGCGTGCTAATTCTTCGATGCTCATGCTTGCTCCTTCAGTGCGGCGACGCGTAGGGTCACGGCGTTTTTGTGGGCGACCAGTTGCTCGGCGGCAGCCAGGATCTCAATGGTCGGGGCCAGGGTCATAAAGCCTTGTGGCGTCAGTTCCTGTACCGTCATGCGCTTTTGGAAATCCGCCAGCCCCAGGCTAGAGCAGGTGGCGGTATAGCCATAGGTTGGCAGCACGTGGTTAGTACCGGAGGCATAATCTCCGGCGGACTCCGGCGACCAGTCACCTAGGAACACCGAACCGGCGCTGGTGATGCTGTCTACCAGATCGCGCGCGCTGCGGGTCTGAATAATCAGGTGCTCAGGGCCATACTGGTTGCTGATGGCGACACACTCGGCCAAATCCTTCGCCACAATCAGGCGGCTGCTGGCCAGAGCCTGGCGAGCGGTTTCTGCACGTGGCAGTTGTGCCAGCTGTTGCTCAACCGCTACGGCGACCGCTTCGGCCATCGTGGCGTCTGGGGTTAACAGAATGACCTGTGAATCCGGGCCATGCTCGGCCTGAGACAGCAGATCGGAAGCGACAAACGCCGGGGTTGCGCCGCTGTCGGCGATCACCAATACCTCGGAAGGACCTGCTGGCATATCGATCGCTGCGCCGTCCAGCCGTTGGCTGATTTGACGTTTGGCTTCGGTGACGAAGGCGTTGCCCGGCCCGAAGATTTTAGCCACCCGTGGCACCGAATCCGTGCCAAACGCCATGGCGGCAATCGCCTGCGCGCCACCGACCTGGAACACTTCCTGCACACCACAGAGTTTGGCGGCATACAGGATCTCATCGGCGATCGGCGGTGGTGAACACAGCACTACGCGGCGGCAACCGGCAATGCGTGCCGGGGTCGCCAACATCAATACCGTGGAGAACAACGGTGCGGAGCCGCCAGGAATGTACAGACCCACCGAATCGATTGGGCGGGTCACCTGCTGACAACGCACTCCGGGCAGGGTTTCTACGTCCACTGCTGGCAGTTGTTGTGCATTGTGGAAGGTTTCCACGTTGGCGACGGCTACCGCCATTGCCTGTTTGATCTCGTCACCCAGGCGGGCGCAGGCCTGGTCAATCTGCTCTGCCGTTACGCGTAATGCCGCGACTTCGGTTTTATCAAACTTGGCGCTGTACTCACGTAGCGCGCTGTCCCCATTGGCTTTCACGTTATCGAGGATCTCGCGCACCGTGCGGGTGATGCTGTCCGAAGCGGAAATGGCCGGGCGCATCAGCAACTCCGCGCGCTGTTCCGCGCTGCAGTTGCCCCAATTGACGACGGTATTGAAGTTTGGCATGGCGTTACTCCATCATCTTCTCAATTGGCAGCACCAGAATGGAGCTGGCACCCAGGGCTTTGAGCTTTTCCATGGTTTCCCAGAACAGGGTCTCACTGCTGACCATGTGCATCGCTACGCGGTTCTGAGAGCCTGCCAGCGGCAGAATGGTAGGGCGCTCGGCACCCGGCAGCAACGCGACGATTTCATCCAGGCGTTCGCTTGGCGCGTGCAGCATGATGTATTTGGATTCACGCGCCTGGATCACGCCTTGGATGCGGGTCATCAGGCGGTCGATCAGCTGTTGTTTGGCTTCCGGCATTTCGCCATCACGCTGGATCAGGCAGGCTTTCGAGCGGTAAATCACTTCCACTTCACGCAGGCCGTTGGCTTCCAGGGTGGCACCGGTAGACACCAGGTCACAGATCGCGTCTGCCAAGCCTGCGCGCGGAGCTACTTCCACCGAGCCGTTCAGCAGGCAGGATTTAAAACGAACGCCTTGTTTATCGAGGTATTGCTTGAGCAGGTGCGGGTAAGAGGTTGCAATGCGGGAGTCTTGCAGGCTTTGCGGGCCGGAGTATTCGCTATCCAACGAGGTGGCCAGCGACAGGCGGCAACCCCCAAAGTCCAGGCGGCGCAGCGTGAAGTAACGCGGGTCTTCGCCCTGAGCACGGCGGTTGAGCAGTTCCTCTTCCAGCACGTTCTCACCGATGATGCCCAGATCCACCACGCCATCCATCACCAGGCCAGGGATATCGTCATCACGTACGCGCAGGATATCGATCGGCATATTCTCGGCGAAGGCAATCAGGCGTTGCTGCTGCAGGTTGATCTTGATGCCGCAGCGGGCCAGCAATTCCTGAGACTCTTCGCTCAGGCGGCCTGATTTCTGCATGGCGATACGTAAACGTGTTTTGTCCAACATGGTAACCTCTGTTTAATCTGTAATTTTATGAATTTGTTATTAAAATTATTTTTCTGTCTGTCCGGAGCCAAAAAAAAACCCTCGGAAGATATCTTCCGAGGGCTCTTTCTTGCGTTTAGTTCGTTCTACGCGCCACTGGAAGATTCGAGAATCGTCTTCCAGCACACATCGCCTGAAAGACTAGTCAGGATGATGGTGATGATGGTGGTTGAACTGAACGCGAGTCATGTCATTTCTCTTTAAAATTGGGTCAGCCAGTGCTGAGGTGCTAATTAAGCTAAACTATCCGTTGTATAACTTGCAACCCTTTTTTGTGGTTATGAATTTAATTTATTGAAAGTGCCTGAGTTATTAGCCGCACGCGGTTTACCCAACGTTAAGGTTAACCGATTGTAACCACCAGCGCGGTGGCGTAGCCTAGGGGAGTATCCGACTATCGCCTGCGGTGAGGCCAGTGGCCCTCTGCAACGGTGAAGTTGGGCTTGTTAGTCGATTCTTAGGGGCATACTGATGAAAAAAGTCGCCATTGTGGGTCTGGGTTGGTTAGGGATGCCGCTGGCTTTATCGTTAATGGGCCACGGGTATGAAGTGGTTGGCAGTAAAACTACGCCGGATGGGGTAGAAGCCGCGCGGATGAGCGGTATCGAATGTTATCGCCTGGAACTGACGCCGGAGCTGATTTGCGAAGCTCACGATCTGGAACAGCTGTTGTACACGGATGCGTTGGTGATCACTCTGCCAGCCAGCCGCACCGTCGAGGGGAGCGCAAGCTACTTTGATGCCGTACGTATGCTGGTAGACAGCGCGATAGCGTTTGGTGTGCCGCATATTATCTTTACCAGCTCCACGTCGGTTTACGGTGAAACCACTGGCACCGTCCGGGAAGATTCGCCGCTCAAGCCGGTGACGTCGGCTGGCCGGGTGCTGGAGGAGTTGGAGCTTTGGCTGCATCAATTACCCAACACGTCGGTGGACGTTTTGCGCTTGGCAGGGCTGGTGGGTGGGGATCGGCATCCAGGGCGTTTTCTGGCGGGTAAGGTTGACGTCAAGGGCGGTTCGCACGGGGTCAATCTGGTGCATCAGGATGACGTGATCGCGGCCATTCAACTGCTGCTAAAGCTGCCGAAGGGCGGGCACACCTATAATCTTTGTGCGCCAGGCCATCCGCTCAAACGTGATTTCTACCCGGCGCTAGCCGAGCAATTGCATCTGCAACCTCCGCAGTTTGCGCAAGAAGATGAACAAGAGGGGCGGCTGGTGGACGGTAGCCGTATCTGTAATGAGCTGGGGTTTGAATATCAATACCCAGACCCGAATCGTATGCCGATCAGTTAACCAAATCAAACTGTCCCGCAGCTTGCGGGGCAGTATCCCCCTAAAATAACTTTGCTTATTTTTAATCTGTCAGTTTGATTATTAAACTCGACTAAATTACAAGGAAATTAATTTTACGCATTGATATTGAAAGTAATAATCTTAATCCTTCCTATTCCCCCTTCTGAGATACATCATCTATATTTATCATTTGTGTAAAATTCGAGTTAACGGAAGTTTGAGTTTCTCTCCGCTATTTTCAAATTGTTGCGATAAGTATTAACATACGCTCGGTTTTTTCTAAAAGGTACCTATCCTCTCAAGCGTCTAATGGCAGTTTTTACATGAATTTTATTAATAAAAAAAATACAGCGATCTCACCTATCGCCATTTCTGCGCTGTTACCTTGCGCTCTGTGTATGGCGGTAAACGTACAGGCCAGCGATCGGGCAGTAGACCCATCTTCCATGGTGGTTACGGCCAAGCGCAGCGGTCTTTCAGAATTGAGTACTCCAGCTGCGGTTAGTGTGCTTAATGGCGATGAACTTCGTCAGGCCAGGCCGCAGATTAATCTCTCCGAAGGGCTGGGCAGCGTGCCGGGGCTGCAAATTCAAAATCGCCAGAATTATGCGCAAGATTTGCAACTGTCAATCCGTGGGTTTGGCTCGCGCTCAATGTACGGCGTACGCGGCGTACGTATTTATGTGGATGGTATTCCTGCCACCATGCCGGATGGTCAGGGGCAAACGTCGAATATCGATCTTAATTCAGTGAACAAGATTGAGGTTCTGCGCGGGCCGTTTTCCGCTCTGTATGGCAACGCTTCCGGCGGCGTCATCAATGTAGAGACCGAAACCGGCCAACAGCCGGACAAGGTTGAAGCGGGTATGTATAGCGGCAGTGACGGCACCTGGCGCTACGGCATGAAAGCCAGCGGTGCAACCGGCGATGGCACTCACGCAGGTGACGTGAACTATGCCGTCTCCGCGACCCGTTTTACCACCGAAGGGTTCCGCGACCACAGTGGGGCACGCAAGAACCTGGGTAACGCGCGTTTGGGTGTGCGCATTGATGATGTCAGTACGCTGACGCTGTTGTTTAACTCGGTGGATATTAATGCCGACGATCCCGGTGGTTTAACCGAAGCCGAATGGCACGACAATCCGCGCCAGGCACCAAGAGCAGATCAATACAACACGCGTAAAACCATTTCGCAGACCCAGGCCGGGTTGCGCTATGAACGCCAGATGAGCGCCAATGACGATCTGAGCATCATGACTTACGCCGGTGAGCGGGAAACCACGCAGTATCAGTCAATTCCTGTAGCCGTACAGCAGCGAAGTGAACAACATCCCGGCGGAGTGATCTCTCTGGCGCGTCATTACCAGGGCATCGATACTCGCTGGACTCATCGCGGTGAAATCGCCACGTTGCCCTTCAGCGTGACGGGTGGGCTCGACTACGAAACCATGACCGAGCAGCGCAAAGGCTATGAGAATTTCACAGTAGTCAACGGCGTTAACGAATTGGGGACCAAGGGTAATCTACGCCGGGATGAACGCAACCTGATGTGGAATGTGGATCCCTATCTGCAAACTTCCTGGAACCTGACTTCCCGTTTGACGCTGGATGCCGGAGTGCGCTTCAGCACCGTCAATTTCGACTCCAACGATCGCTATATTACTGGCAGTAATGGTGACGACAGTGGCGATGCCCGCTATCACCAGTGGCTGCCGGTAGGCTCGCTCAACTATGCGTTGACCAAGGCCTGGAATGTGTACGCTTCCGCCGGGCGTGGTTTTGAAACCCCTACCATCAATGAACTCTCTTATCGCCCAGGTGGCGTGGCGGGGCTCAATCTCGGTCTAAAACCTGCCACCAGCGATACCGTTGAACTGGGAAGCAAGACCCGTATCGGCAACGGCCTGTTCAGCGCGGCGCTGTTCCAAACCGATACCAAAAACGAAATTGTCGTCGATGAGAGCAGCAACGGGCGCACCAGCTACAAGAACGCGGGGCAAACCCGTCGCCATGGGGTGGAGTTAGCGCTGGATCAACAGTTCAGCTATGACTGGCGTCTGCAAATGGCCTGGACGCTGTTGGATGCCACATACCGCGATGATGTCTGCGGCGACAGCATCTGCTCTGCCGCAAAGCAGGTGCCAAAGGGCAACCGCCTGCCGGGGATTGCCCGCAATATGGGGTACGCCTCGCTGGCCTGGTCGCCGCCGCAGGGTTGGTTCGCCGGTGCTGAACTGCGCTACATGAGCGATATCCAGACCAACGATCAGAATTCACAACAGGCACCGTCCTACACCGTGGCGGCGCTGAATACCGGTTATCGCTACCCGGTGGGGAACTGGCAATTTACCGTTTTTGGCCGGGTGGACAATCTGTTTGATCGCCAGTACGTCGGCTCGGTGATTGTCAACGAAGGCAATGGCCGCTATTTCGAACCCGCTCCAGGCAGAAACTGGGGTGGGGGCATGAGTGTTGCTTATTCATTTGAGTAGTAAGCAGTAGTACAGCGGGGAACCTAACCCCCGTTGAGTGGTTATCTTGGGATGGTTATTTATTACACCAGTGAGTACGCCAATATTTGCGCGTTGCTAGCGGTGGGAGAAAGTGAATATGGCAAAGACAGGCAATAAACGAAGTATAGGGAATTACTTGATGTGGCTGCTGGGGGGGCTGATGGGCGTCATCGGCCTCGCGCTGGCAATCGGCGGCGTTTACCTGGCTTCATTGGGAGGGAGCCTCTATTTTGGGCTGATGGGAGTGGTGATGCTGATCGCTGCGGTACTGGTGATCAAGCTCAAACCTGCGGGTATATGGGTGTATGCGCTGGCCTTTGTATTCACCCTGATTTGGGCGTTGTGGGACGTTGGCCTGGATTTCTGGCCGTTGTTCTCACGCTTGTTTATGTTCGGCGTGCTGGCCTTCCTGGCCGCGTTGGCTTATCCATGGTTGAAGAAGAAACGTGCCGGTCATCCGGTTCGTGGCTTCGTCAGCTATTCTTTGGCTGGGTTGTTGGCGGTTGCGCTGGTGGCCGGATTTGGTTACACCTTTGTGCCTACGCCACTGGTGGCGGCCAAGGAAGATATTCCGGTTAAACCGGTGGCTGCCGGTAGTGAGCAGAAAAACTGGGAACATTGGGGGAATACCACCCACGGTGACCGTTTTGCCGCGCTGGATCAGATCAACAAGTCTAACGTCAGCAAGCTGAAGGTGGCGTGGATTGCCCATACCGGCGATATTCCACAAAGCAACGGTTCCGGTGCAGAAGACCAGAATACTCCGCTGCAGATCGGTAATACCCTGTATGTCTGTACCGCTTACGGCAAAGTGCTGTCGTTGGAGGCCGATACTGGCAAACAGCTGTGGTCCTTCGATCCTAAAGCCTCAGCACCTAACTGGCAGCGTTGCCGTGGCCTGGGTTATTACGACAATGCGGCTCAGCCGGCCTCATCGCCAGTGGTTGCCGCTAGCGCTACGGCCCCGGCCATGTGCGAACGCCGTCTGTTCCTGCCAACCATCGATGCGCGCTTGATTGCCATTGATGCCGATACCGGCAAACCTTGCGCCGACTTTGGTGATAACGGCACTGTCGATCTGAAAGGGGGCATGGGCGAAGTTAAACCGGGTTATTACCAGCAAACCTCAACCCCATTGGTGGCGGGTAACCTGGTGGTCGTCGGTGGCCGCGTGGCGGACAACTTCTCTACCGGCGAACCTCCTGGTGTGGTGCGTGCTTATGATGTGCATACTGGTGAACTTGCCTGGGCATGGGATCCGGGTAATCCGGCCATTACCAAGCTGCCACCAGCGGGTGAAACCTATACGCGCGGTACGCCGAACGTGTGGTCCGCCATGTCCTACGATGCCAAACTGAATTTGATCTATCTACCGACCGGTAACGCCACCCCTGACTTCTTCGGCGGCGAGCGTACCGAACTGGATGATAAATACAGTTCTTCCATTGTGGCTGTTGATGCCACCAGCGGCAAAGTGCGTTGGCATTTCCAAACCACGCACCATGACCTGTGGGACTTTGACCTGCCTTCCCAGCCGTTACTGTACGATCTGCCAGATGGCAAGGGTGGCACGACACCCGTGCTGGTACAAACCAGTAAGCAGGGCATGATCTTTATGCTCAACCGTGAGAACGGTCAGCCGGTGGCGAAAGTGGAAGAGCGTGAGGTGCCGCAGGGCAATGTGCCTGGCGAACGTTACTCCAAGACCCAGCCGTTCTCGGTGGGAATGCCGAATATTGGCAACCAGACGCTGACCGAGTCAGACATGTGGGGCGCAACGCCGCTCGATCAACTGCTGTGCCGTATCGAGTTCAAAGGGATGCGTCACCAGGGCGTCTATACACCGCCGGGTATCGACCGTGCTCTACAATATCCTGGCTCGTTGGGCGGGATGAACTGGGGCAGCGTTTCGGTGGATCCGAACAATGCCATCATGTTTGTTAACGACATGCGTTTGGGGCTGGCCAACTCGATGGTGCCACGCAGCAAGGTGCCGACCGGCGCCAGCGGCATCGAAATGGGTCTGGTTCCGATGGACGGTACGCCGTTCGGTGCGATCCGTGAACGTTTCCTCTCCCCACTGGGCATTCCATGCCAGAAGCCACCGTTTGGCACCATGTCAGCGGTAGACCTGAAGTCTGGCAAGCTGGTGTGGCAGGTTCCGGTAGGTACGGTGCAGGATACGGGGCCGCTGGGCATCAAAATGCGTATGCCGATGGAAGTTGGCATGCCAACGCTGGGTGCTAGCCTGTCTACTCAATCCGGCCTGCTGTTCTTTGCTGGTACTCAGGATTTCTACCTGCGTGCCTTCGATACGGCAACCGGGAAAGAGATCTGGAAAGAGCGTCTGCCTGTGGGCAGCCAGTCCGGCCCAATGACCTTTGTCTCGCCGAAGAACGGTAAGCAATACATTATCATCAGCGCGGGTGGTGCTCGTCAGGCCGCAGAGCGGGGTGACTATGTCATTGCTTATGCTCTGCCAGACGAAAAGTAACTAGCGGGTAGTTCACCAATAAATAAAGGGGTTAGCATTACTGCTAACCCCTTTATTGTTTTCCACGGTGGTCGAAATCAGACCTTGGAACCCCAGAGATCGTACTCGTCGGCGTTCTCAATCTTCACTTTGACGATGTCGCCGACTTTGACATTGGCTTCACCGTTAAGGTAAACCGCGCCGTCGATTTCCGGTGCGTCCGCCATGCTGCGGCCAATAGCACCTTCCTCATCCACTTCGTCGATCAGCACCAGCACTTCGCGGCCAATCTTGTCTTGCAAGCGTTGGGCGGAGATTTGCTGCTGCAGCTGCATAAAGCGATGGAAGCGTTCTTCCTTCACTTCTTCTGGCACCGGGTCGGCCAGTTCATTAGCGGCAGCACCTTCTACCGGGCTGAACTTGAAGCAGCCAACGCGATCCAGCTTGGCTTCGGTCAGGAAGTCGAGCAGCATCTGGAAGTCTTCTTCGGTTTCACCTGGGAAGCCAACGATAAAGGTGGAGCGCAACGTCAGATCCGGGCAGATTTCGCGCCAGCGCTTGATGCGCTCCAGCGTGCGTTCAACCGCGCCTGGGCGTTTCATCAGCTTGAGGATTTTCGGGCTGGCGTGCTGCAGTGGAATATCCAGATAAGGCAGGATCTTGCCTTCTGCCATCAGCGGGATCACGTCGTCCACGTGCGGGTAAGGGTAAACGTAGTGTAGACGCACCCAGGCACCCAGGCTGGAAAGCTGTTCACACAGGCTGACCATGCTGGTTTTTACCGGCTGGCCGTTCCAGAAACCGGTACGGTGTTTGACATCGACGCCGTAGGCCGAGGTATCTTGTGAGATCACCAGCAGCTCTTTTACCCCAGATTCCACCAGGCGTTTGGCTTCATCCAGCACGGAACCGATCGGGCGGCTGTCCAAGTCGCCACGCATCGATGGGATGATGCAGAAGGTGCAGCGATGGTTACAGCCTTCGGAAATCTTCAGGTAGGCGTAGTGTTTTGGCGTCAGCTTCACGCCCTGCGCCGGGGTCAGGCTGGTAAAGGGGTTATGCTCCGGTTTCGGCACATATTGGTGAACGTGGGACAAAACCTGTTCGTAGCTGTGCGGCCCGGTAATTTCCAGGACCTTCGGGTGCACCTCACGAATTTGGTTTTCCTTGGCACCAAGGCAGCCGGTCACAATCACCTTGCCATTCTCGTTCAAGGCTTCACCGATTGCTTCCAGTGACTCTTGAACGGCGCTGTCGATAAAGCCGCAGGTGTTCACGATCACCAGCTCAGCATCATCATAGCGAGGCACTACCTGGTAACCTTCGTTACGCAGTTCAGTCAGGATCCGTTCAGAATCAACCAGGTTTTTCGGGCAACCTAGTGAGACAAAGCCGACACGGGGGGCTTTTGGGGTCATAGTTTGTGACATAGCTCAATCCAAAATAGAAACGGGCGGATTTTACACTTGGGCAACGGGAAATTACACCGTTATATGTGAGCGGTTAAACAAAACGGCTCAATGATTATAGATTATGTTTGCCCGCCCCTCACCCCAACCCTCTCCCACAGGGCGAGGGAGCTAGTCCGGAGTCGGTGGGTAATCAGTGCCGCTTCGGAAGGTACGGTATTACATCAAGCCGTCAACGAACTCGATCAGTTCCCTCTCCTTGGGGAGAGGGTTAGGGTGAGGGGGCGAGCTATAACCAGCCGGAACGCTTGAGTTTTTGGTACAAGAAGAAGCAACCGGCGACGGTGACGCCCAGCGTGGTGTGGTAAGCCCAGGGGAACTTCAATTCGGGCATATCGGCGAAGTTCATGCCGTACAGGCTGAAGATCACCGTTGGAATGGCCAGGATCGCCCCCCAGCCTGCCAATCGCTTAACCACTTCGTTTTGCTTGACGGTCACCAATGCCAGATTGACGTGCATGGCGTTGGTCAGCATTTCGCGCATATCGTCTAGCGTGCTGGCGACCTGCCGGGTATGGTCCTGCACGTCGCGAACGTAGGCTCGCAGCTCTTTGGGGATCACATCCTCATGCAGATGGATCAGCTGGTTGCAGATTTCATCCATCGGCAGGGCGGCATTGCGCAGGCCGAGCAGGTGGCGGCGCAGGCTGTAGACGTTTTCGATGGCGGTTTCGTCAAACTCCGACCTGAACATGTTGGACTCGATGTCTTCGATCATCGTTTCGAACTTGCCGACGATATGGCGATAGTTGTCGACGATAAAATCCAATACCGAATACAGCGCAAAGCCAGGCCCGTGGCACAGTTGCTTGGGGTTTTCCTCTGCCTTGGCGCGGATAGGGGCATAGCTGGAGGAAGCACCGTGGCGCACGCTGATCAGGAAGTTTTTACCAACGAAAAAGTGGGTCTCACCGTATTCGACTTCTTCTTTCATCCACTGTGCGGTTTTCACCACGATGAACAGCGAGTCGCCGTAGGTTTCTATTTTTGGCCGCTGGTGGGCGCAAAGGGCGTCTTCGATCGCCAGATCGTGCAGGCCGAACTCCTCCTGGATCTTGCGCATAAACGCGTCTTCCGGTTGCCACAAGCCCAGCCAGATAAAGGTGTCCGGCTCCTTGACCACTTCACTGATATCTTCAATCGTCACGTCGGTCAGCCGTTTACCGGCCTTGTACGCCACGCAGTTGATTACCATTGCTTGGGTTTCCATCGGGTTACCTGTCAGTCTGTGAGGGTTTTGGTGAAGAAATAGCGTTCATGCTCTACCGGATAATCGTGTAGCGTCATCTGAAGCTGATAGCCCAGTTTTTCGTAGAATGGCCGAGCCTGGAAGCTGAAAGTATCTACCCGGGCGTAGCGGCAACCTGCGGCAATCGCCTGCTGTTCAGCCGTCTGGATTATCTTCCTGCCGACCCCTTCGCCGCGTAATGTCTCAGAAACCCATAACAGATCGATGCTTAACCAATTGCCTACGGTGCTGCCGGTTAACCCAGCGAGTTTATTACCCTGATCATCCAAGACAAAAACCCCGATGTTTTTGTTCAGGATATCGCCGACAAATTGGTGGTTAAAAGTCTTCAAATGATTGCGAATCTCTTCGGTATCTTCTGGCTGTAGTGCGTCTGTTATGGTGATCTTCATTGTGCCTCCTGGATGGTTCAACTAACTTAAGCACAGCAAAGGAAAAATGCAACATATTGAAATTTAAATTAAAGCACGAACTTTACCGTCTGGGCTAAACTCATTGGACTCTACCAATTTAAGGAGAAGACATGTTGCGGCCTTTTTTGATTGCGGGTTGGTTGCTGTTCGGCAATGGCCTGCTGCATGCGGCACCGGTAGTGACTGAATTACAGGACAGGCTTGAGCATCCTTGGTCGCTGGCCTTCTTGCCGAACGATAGCGGTATCCTGATAACGGAACGTCCTGGTCGTTTGCGGTTATGGCAGCCGTCTGCCGGGCTTTCCTCACCGATTACCGGTGTGCCAGACGTCTATGCGCAGGGGCAAGGAGGATTACTAGACGTGGTGCTGGCTCCGGATTTTGTCACTAGCCGCCGGGTTTACCTTAGCTTTGCAGAGGCGGGGGATGCCGATAAAGCCGGCACCGCTGTCGGCTATGGGCGCCTGAGTGCAGACAATAAACAGCTGGAAGATTTTCGTGTGATTTTCCGCCAACAGCCCAAGTTGTCTACCGGCAACCATTTTGGCTCTAAACTCGCCTTTGATCGCCAGGGCTATCTGTTTATTACCCTGGGTGAAAACAACCAGCGGGAGACTGCACAGGAAACGGACAAGCTGCAAGGCAAGATTGTGCGGCTAACGGCAGAGGGCAAGGTACCTGCCGATAACCCGTTTGTTGGTCAACAAGGCAAGCGACCGGAGATTTGGTCTTATGGCCATCGCAATCCACAAGGATTGGCGCTAAACCCCTGGAGTGGGGTGATTTGGGAGCATGAGCATGGCCCACGCGGTGGTGATGAAATCAATATTCCTCTGCCGGGCAAGAACTATGGCTGGCCGATAGCGACCTATGGGATTAATTATTCAGGGCTAGCTATCCCTGAGGCTAAGGGCCAGGTTGTGCCTGGGACCGAACAGCCGCTGCATTATTGGAAAGTTTCCCCGGGGATCAGCGGAATGGCCTTTTACGACAGCCAGCGATCCCCCGAATGGCGGCACTCTCTGTTTATTGGCGCGTTGGCACAACGGGATCTGATCCGTTTGACGCTGGACGGTGAAAAAATAGTGGCAGAAGAGCGGCTATTGGGCGATCGCAATGAGCGTATTCGCGACGTGCGCGTCGGGCCGGATGGTTACCTTTATCTGCTGACTGATGACAGTAATGGGAAACTGCTGCGGGTTGGGCGCGATTAGCGCCTAGTCAGATTAGTTTGAGATCGGCGGCGGTGATGACCTCTCTGGAGTTCATCCGGATAATCCGCTGCACGATTTCGTCGTCTAGCCGTGCGTTGTAAGAAGCGCCCCATCTGGGGCACCTTGGTAATCAAGTGAGTGGTATCATCACCGCGTGCTGGTAAGCAGGGCGTGCGCATAACCGCTGATACCAGCGTTCCATATGCGGGCTGGGTTGGCGTTCGATCGGCATCGAAAACCAGGCGTAAACAAAGCTGCCGAGAGGAATATCGCCGATGCCGAACTCTTGGCCTGAGAGGTAGGGCTGCTCAGCCAATGTGCGTTCGATGATCGCAAAGTGTTGCTCCAGTTCAGCAATGCCAGCTTCGATCAGGGCCATATCACGCTTTTCGGGCGGAGTGCGAACCATGCCCCAGAACACGTTGCGGAAGGGGGCGGTGATGGTTGAGGTGTTCCAGTCCATCCATTTCTCTGCTGCAGCACGAGCCTGGAGATCCTGCGGGTAGAATGGCGTCTGGCCGAACTTGGCCGCCAGATAACGCACGATGGTATTGGACTCCCACAACACGAAATCCCCATCCTGCAACAGCGGCACCAGGCCGTTGGGGTTAAGCGAGCGGTAAGGCTCTTCGTTAACCTTGCCGTAGGCACCACCGGCGTTGATATGGGTGTAATTCAGCCCTAACTCTGCGGCACACCAGCGCACTTTTTTGACGTTGTTAGAATTTTCACGGCCCCAAATGGTCAGCACAAAGCACCTCCTCATCGACGGATAAAAGTTACCCTCATACCTACGCTACAAAGCCGTTTTTGTCACCTTGAAATCAACGTTCCCAGTGGCAGACCTCCCAACCATGCTGTTCTGCCAGCGCACTAAGATCGCTATTCGGGTTAATCACGGTGGCGCTGTCGACGTATTCCAGCATGGCTTTATCGTTAATGGAGTCGCTATAGCCATGGCTATGGGCAAATTGCAGTTCAGGGTGTTGCTGCAGCCACTGTTGCAGGCGGATGACCTTACCCTGCTGATAGGTCATGATGCCGTAGGTATTGCCGGTAAAACGGCCCTCTGCCACTTCGACACCGATAGCCAACGCGCCATCGGCCCCCAGTTGCTCGGCGATGGGGGCAACCAGGTGTTCACCGGTTGCTGAAATCACCAGAATGCAGTCGCCCCGTTCGCGATGCCATTGCATGCGTTCGCGTGCCGCGGGGTAGACGCGGGGCAAGATATCCCGGCGAATATAGCGCTGCACCCAACCGGCGACGGTCTGGGTACTCAGGCCTGCCAGCGGAACCAGCGTTGCCTGCATATAATCTTCCATCGACAGCTGGCCCTGATAATAGGATTGCATCAACAACTGCTCTTGGCGTTCCAACTCTGCCGGGGCGAACCCTTCGGCCACCAGCCAGCGAACCCACAGGCTGGCGCTGTCATCATCAATCAGGGTTTCATCCAGGTCGAACAGGGCTAAATCCATCAATATTTCTCCGGCAAGGAATGCTGCGGGCTACAGGATAACGGATACGCGCGGCGGCTAGCCAGTTGCCGCGGTGAAATGCGCAGAGCATAAGTAACTTTGATGACAGTGCGGCGACGGTTTGTTTAAAGTTTGCATAACTTGGCAGCTAGCCTGATTTGCAGCCAATTTCTCTGCGGTAACGTACAGTTATGTAAAAATGCAGAAAAATCAGCCTAAACCCTGCAAAAATAAGAGCAATCTAATAAACTCACAACGAGGGCACTTTCGGTGCCGCGTTGGCCCAAATGGGAGCCGCTGGGTATTTCGCGGTTGGCAGCGCGGCCTCGTGCCACTCTCGCTGGTTGGCTGAAAACGTGAACATGTTTGAAAGTTAACGCTATTTCAATGGTTTGAATGGACACTCTGGCGACGTCATGATGAAAAATAACCGTTCTACTCCTCTTGGTAAATTGGCCCTCAGTGTAGGTGTCATGTTGTTGGTTGTGCCTGCCGTACAGGCAGCAGAGGCTCCGGCCGCACCGCAGGTCGATGCGAAAGCCTATGTATTGATGGATTACAACAGCGGCAAGATCCTGGCAGAAGGCAATGCTGATACACGCCTGGATCCCGCGAGCCTGACTAAAATCATGTCCAGCTACGTGATTGGCCAGGCGATGAAAGCCGGTAAAATCAAACCGGACGACCTTGTCACCGTAGGCAAAGATGCCTGGGCAACCGGCAACCCGGTGCTGCGTGGTTCTTCTTTGATGTTTATCAAACCCGGCGACCAGGTGCCGGTATCGGAACTCAATAAAGGCATCGTCATCCAGTCAGGTAACGACGCCAGCATCGCCTTGGCGGATTTCGTGGCGGGTAGCCAGGATTCGTTCGTTGGCTTGATGAACAATTACGGCAAGTCCCTCGGCCTGCAAAATACTCACTTCCTGACCGTGCATGGTCTGGATGCCGAAGGGCAGTACAGCACCGCACGCGATATGGCGTTGCTGAGCCAGGCGCTGATCCGCGACGTGCCGGATGAGTACGCGTTGCATAAAGAAAAAGAGTTCACCTTCAACAAGATCCGCCAGATAAACCGTAACCGCCTGCTGTGGAGTACCAACCTGAACGTGGATGGTATCAAAACCGGTTACACCGGCGGGGCCGGGCATAACCTGGTCGCCTCGGCAACCGATGGCCCAATGCGCCTGATTTCGGTGGTGCTAGGGGCTCCGAGTGACCGTGTGCGCTTTAGCGAAAGCGAGAAGTTGCTGACCTGGGGCTTCCGTTTCTATGAAACCGCAACGCCGATCAAGGCCGATAAAGCCTTTGTGACGCAGAAAGTGTGGTTTGGCGACGTGGGCGAGGTGCCGCTGGGCGTGGCGAAGGATGCCGCCGTCACGATTCCTAAAGGGCAGATGAAAAACCTGAAGGCCAGCTACAAGCTTAACCAACCGACGCTGGAAGCGCCGCTGGCGAAAAATCAGGTGGTGGGCACCATCGATTTCCAGTTGGATGGCAAAACTATCGAACAGCACCCGCTGGTGGTGATGCAGGAAGTGAAAGAAGGGAACTTCTTTAGCCGCATGTGGGACTTTGTGATGATGAAGCTGACCCAGTGGTTTGGCGGTATTTTCGGCTGATCCTCGGCCAATATGCCCCTCACCCTAACCCTCTCCCAAAGGGAGAGGGGACTTACCGTGCTACAAATAAACACTCGTGTTTGACCTCACAGGCAACGCCCCTGCGCAGTGCCACAGATTAACGCCTGTACCTGAATGTAACTCCGTACAGCTCCCTCGCCCAAAGAGAGAGGGGACTTACCGTGCTACAAATAAACACTCGTGTTTGACCTCACAGGCAAGGCCCCTGCGCAGTGCCACAGATTAACGCCTGTACCTGAATGTAACTCCGTACAGCTCCCTCGCCCAAAGAGAGAGGGGACTTACCGTGCTACAAATAAACACTCGTGTTTGACCTCACAGGCAAGGCCCCTGCGCAGTGCCACAGATTAACGCCTGTACCTGAATGTAACTCCGTACAGCTCCCTCGCCCAAAGAGAGAGGGGACTTACCGTGCTACAAATAAACACTCGTGTTTGGCCTCACAGGCAAGGCCCCTGCGCAGTGCCACAGATTAACGCCTGTACCTGAATGTAACTCCGTACAGCTCCCTCTCCTGTGGGAGAGGGTTGGGGTGAGGGGAAACAGCGATTACTTCAGCGGGCAAAAATCAATTACACGCCACAACCTTGATGGCCAACCCGCCCTGAGATGTCTCGCGGTATTTGGAGTTCATGTCCTTGCCGGTTTCGTACATGGTCTCGATCACCTTATCCAGGCACACACGCGGCTCGCTGGTGCGACGCAGTGCCATACGTGCGGCGTTGACTGCCTTCACGGCAGAAATCGCGTTACGTTCGATACAAGGCACCTGAACCTGTCCGGCCAGTGGATCACAGGTCAGCCCCAGATGGTGCTCCATGGCAATCTCTGCGGCGATACAAACCTGTGCTGGGCTGCCGCCCATCAGCTCCGCCAGACCCGCTGCCGCCATAGAGCAGGCCACGCCGACTTCCCCTTGGCAACCCACTTCGGCACCGGAGATTGAAGCATTCATCTTGTACAACGTGCCGATCACACCGGCAGCCAGGAAGTAACGGCTGTAGGAGTTGGTGTTCACCGGGCGGATAAACTGGTCGTAATAAGCCAGCACCGCTGGAATGATACCGCAGGCACCGTTGGTGGGTGCCGTTACCACCCGGCCACCCGCAGCGTTCTCTTCGTTAACCGCAAACGCGAACATATTGATCCAATCTACTACGTTCATCGGGTCGATATTGTTCTTGTCACCGGTTACCAGAATGCGGCGTAGGGCGGCGGCACGGCGTTGTACCTTCATTGGGCCAGGGAGCAACCCTTCGGTATTCATACCGCGTTCGATACCTGCACGCATCACCTGCCAGACGTCGGCAAAGTGCGCTTCGATCTCTTCTTTGCTGCGCAATGCCAGTTCGTTCTGCATCACCAACCCGGAAAGCGAAAGCCCGGTATCTTTGCAATGCTGCTGCAAATCCAGTGCGGAGCGATAAGGGTAGGGGACCGCGACGCTATTGTTGGCCGATTGGCCGAAGTTTTCTTCATCAACGATAAATCCGCCGCCGATGGAGTAATAGGTTTTGCTGTGCAGTAACCGATCGCCAGCATAAGCGCTGATCGACATGCCGTTTTCGTGCAGCGGCAGGTTAGTGCTATGGAAGTTCATACCACCAAGCTGTGGAAAATCGACCTCGTGTACACCCTTTGCCAACAACAGGCGGCCACGCTGTTCTACATCACGAATAAAGCCGGCGATGCTGTCGATGTCCACATCATGGGGCAGATTGCCCGCCAGGCCCATAATAATCGCGATGTCGGTATGGTGCCCTTTACCCGTCAGTGACAGTGAGCCGTAGACGTCGACCGCCACCCTCGTTGTATCGTGGAGTTGCCCGGCAGCCTGCAAATCATCAATAAACTGTTTACCGGCTTTCATCGGGCCGACGGTGTGGGAACTGGAAGGGCCGATGCCAATTTTGAAAATATCGAAAACGCTGACCATAGTCTCGCTTCCTTCTTGAAGTTAATTCCCTCAGCCTGCCGTTTAGGGGGCATATGGGTAATGCTTGAGTTCGCGGCGGGGTAGGAGGGGAGATTCGAGATAGCCGGTGCCATAAGGCACCGGCTGAGCGCTATTAACCGAACAGTGTGTACAGGATGGCAGAGATGGCAATCAGGCCCATCACGACCACAAATACGTTGCTGATGTGGCCGCTGTACTTGCGCATGGCAGGCACTTTACGGATTGCATACATCGGCATCAGGAACAGCAGCATCGCGATGATTGGGCCACCCAGGTTCTCGATCATACCCAGAATGCTTGGGTTCAGCGTGGCAACGATCCAGGTGGTCACCAGCATGAAGATGGCAGTGATGCGGTTCAGCTTGTTGGTGGTGATGGTCTTGCCACGGCTTCTCATCGATTTGGCAATCATGCCGTTAAAGCCTTCACGAGCACCGAGGTAGTGGCCCAGGAAGGATTTGGTGATGGCGATAAAGGCGATGACTGGTGCGATGTACTCGATCACCGGGTTGTTAAAGTGGTTAGCCAGGTAAGACAGGATGGAGATGTTTTGCGCTTTGGCTTCGGCCAGATCCGCTGGGGACAGGCTCAGCACGCAGCTGAAAACAAAGAACATCACGGTCAGCACCATCATGATGTGTGCATAGCCCAGGATGCGGGAGCATTTCTTCTCAGCGTCTACGCCGTACTCTTCGCGTTTTGCTACAGCAAAGGCGGAGATGATCGGTGAGTGGTTGAACGAGAACACCATAACCGGGATTGCCAGCCACAGGGTGATCACCAGGCCGTGGCCCAGGCTGCCGCCAGAACCGGCCAGTGAGACGTTTTCGAAGATGGCACTGCTCCAGTTAGGGATCAGATATAGCGCCAGCAGCATCAGCACCGCAACAAACGGGAATACCAGGATACTCATGGTCTTCACGATCGCCTGCTCACCGAAACGCACGATGCCCATCAGGCCAACGATCAGGATCAGCGACAGGATGGCGCGTGGAGGCGAGGTCATACCCAACTGGTGGGTGATGAAGCTGTCCACGGTGTTGGTGATCGCGACGCTATAAACCAGCAGGATTGGGTAAATGGCGAAGAAGTAGAGCAGGGTGATCAGTTTACCTGCGCTGATGCCAAAGTGTTCTTCTACCACTTCGGTGATGTCTTCACCTGGGTTTTTGCCGGACAAAACGAAACGGCACAGGCCACGGTGGGCGAAGAAGGTCATCGGGAAGGCGATGATGGCCATGATGATCAGCGGGATCAAACCACCGATACCGGCGTTGATTGGCAAGAACAAGACGCCAGCGCCGATGGCGGTGCCGTAGAGGCCCAACATCCACATGGTATCTGATTTACGCCAGGCCGTGCTGGAACCTGAGGCTGCAGAGGCGATAGTGCCGGTCTGTGTAGTGTCCATAAATATCTCCGAGGTGAACACGATAATTTAAAATAAAAAGAAAAACTTAAGTTTAAAATCCGCTGGTGAAATAAGTTGCTATCCCGCCAGTGGTAAAATCAGTTGTTACAACTAGAGGTTGAATTGCGCCTCTGAATTGTTTATCAGGCTAATGATGTTGCTAACCTGCCCAATTGGTTTCTGCTGTTAACGGGGTCAACGCCGATGTTTCTGTCGGAGGAGCAACTGCCCACCGATTTTGTTGGCGGCAAGATAACGATTTACAGCAGAAACAACCGTGATCTTGCTCCCAAATGCGTGATGTGTGCGGTTAAAGGCTTTTATTGTAAATTTTCATGCAAATGTTACGCGTTTGTGCGAAACATCATGCTGCAACCGCTCTCACTGTACCCACAGTCTTTATCCGGTTTGTATGATGTTTAGCCAGATAAAAACCTGCCTGATGTGTCAGGGCGAGCAATATATTTTATGTGCTGGTTTGGATCTAGCTAAAATGCCGGATTAAGCTGTTTTAGTGATTTAGATCACGTTTGGTTATTGAGGGGAAAATGTTTATCTGATTGTTTTTACGCTTATTTAGTGATTTTTATTGTCAATATGGCTGTAAGATGACGGACCTGATAAGACGATTTTAATCATCATATGAATAAGCATAAATCCTGATAATTTGATTAAAAATAGATGATAATTTTTAAACAAAAGGCAGCATAACGAGGCTGGTGAAGGTAAGGAGCCATTTTATCCGGGGGAGATTTGATGCAAATGACTGCAATAATGTTCTGCGCGGAATAATAACGCTGGCAAGTTGTTGCAATCCATTAACCTGTAATTATCGGCCAATAGGATTATTTTAAGTTTAATTGCTTAAAAAAAAGCCTGAGTTTAACGAAGAATTTGCAACCGCGCCCCTCAAGTAGCGCCGGGGACACGGCATAAAATCGGCAGTGAGGCCAAGATCAGAAACGCAAAGTAACCGCGTGTTGGTTGAAAAAGTCGATGAACTCGGGTTCAGGCTGGCGATCGGTGATCACTTTATCGAACAATGCCAGCGGCCCGATGCAGGCAGGCTTGGTTTGGGCAAATTTGCTGTGGTCGGCGACCAGGATCTTTTGCTGCGCCTTGTCCAACGCTTTGTGTTTCATCGCCAGTTCATCAAGGTTGAAGCAGGTTGCGCCGTGCTGCAAGGTGATGCCTGCCGCTGAGATAAAGGCCACGTTAGGGCAGATGTGGTCCAACTCGTTATGTTGGCCAATAGCGGTGAAAATATAGTTGCTCGGTTTGAATTCGCCGCCGCACAGGATCACTTTGCAGTTAGGCTTGTCCTGCAGCGCCAGGAAGGTGTTGAGTGAGTGGCAAATGGCGGTAAAGGGGAGTTCATCGGCAATGGCGTCGATAATGGCCGGGGTGGTAGTGCCACAGTCAAAGAAAACCGTGTCGTTTTCGTTGACCAGCGGAGCCGCCAGCATGCCAATACGGCGCTTTTCCGCCACCTGTTTAGCTTTCTGATCGGAGACAAAATAGTTGGTCACCCCGTTAATACGCGGATCGGCTACGACATAACCCCCAAGCAAGACCACTGCAGCAGGTTCGGCACTGAGATCGCGCCGGATGGTCATTTCCGAGACGCCGAGCAGTGCGGCTGCTTCTTTTAAGTGGATCTTGTCAGAACGCTTTAGAGCCTGAACTAGCCGGTTGATACGTTCGTCGCGCCGGGTTTCCATCAGTTATTCCTACAGGTTTATCCCCCAGGTTTCGCAAGTGTGGCCAAAGGGATAAAGGAGCCAAAAGTCTTTTTCGTTCGCTCCAACACAATAATGCGGAGTAGTGCAGACCCAGCTTGCACTGAGGGCACAACCCCGCATTAGATATCGCTAATATTAGCTAGAGCTAGCGAAAATCAGTAGCTACCGGTGGCCGCCGCATCGCCAGAAACGATCGCAACGCCCGAGCTGGTGCCGATACGTGTTGCACCGGCGGCAATCATTTTCCCTGCGGTAGCGCGATCGCGCACTGCGCCAGAGGCTTTGACGCCCATCTCGCTGCCTACGGTAGCACGCATCAGTTTGACGTGGTCTTCACGAGCGCCGCCAGTGCTGAAACCGGTAGAGGTTTTAACGAAAGCGACATCCAGTTCACGACACATTTCACAAACTACAACGATTTGTTCATCGCTGAGCAGACAGGTTTCCAATATTACCTTCAACGGGATAGCCGCGCAAACTTCACGCACCGCGGCGATATCGGCCTTTACTTCGTCATTCAGGCCGCTTTTCAGCCAACCGACGTTGATTACCATGTCGATTTCCTGGGCGCCGGCGGCAATGGCAGCCTTGGCTTCGAAAGCCTTGGATACGGTCAAACCAGCCCCCAGAGGGAAGCCGATAACCGAGCATACTTTAACGTTGCTTTCCTGCAACAGGTGAGCGGCCAACGGGACATAACCCGAGTTAACGCAAACGGCATAGAAATTATGCTGACGCGCTTCTTCGCACAGTTGGTTGATCTGGCTTTCCGTGGTGTCCATAGCCAGCAGGGTATGGTCGATATAGCGAGCGTAATCAATCTGTTCAGTAGTCATGGTAATTCCTCAGTGGGTGTAATAACGCTTTTGGATGTTAGTGATGTTATAATCCTAACATTGTCACATCGCGATTGGTAGCTGTATTAACCCTAATTTTTCAGTCATAAGCGGAATTAATGAGCACCATCTGCCACAGAATGCGCTGGTAAATGTTATTTAAATAACATAGATTACACCTTAACCAATTCGTTCACTGTGCAATGGCTGCCCCCTGAGGAAAGAAGATGAAGACGATCATTAATCTGAGCCCTGGATTGTTCGGCATAGAGCCGAATGAAGTGTATCGCGGCGCTGGTTTTACGGTGACCGCGTTTATGTTTCCTGGTGATATCGCCGCGTTGGTGCTGCAAAATCGGCGGGGTACCTTAACGTTGTTGCCCTACCAGGATTTGATGATTTGGGATGCGGTGTTTGACGGCCAGTCTCTCAAAGCAAAAGCCAGCCAGTTGCAGCCTCGACGTAACGATGCCCGTGGCTGTTTTGCCTCTCACCAAGGATTGCCAGCTAATCATGGCCCGGTGATTGATGTCTGGCTGGAAGTCGAAGAGGAAGCGATCGCTGTACGAGCCAGCACTGCCGATGGCCCTTGCCGCATCCAACCGGCCGTTCAGCTAGCCGCCAACAGCACACAGTTCAGTATTGAAATGGTGATCGACAACCTGGCCGAGCAGGCTCAGCCATTAAGTTATATGTGCCATATGAACTATGCCTGTGAAGAGGGGGCCGTTTTCCGCCAAAATCTGCCTGGCTGTGCGCTCAATATCCGTGATAATCCGCAGCAGGTCATTTGTTCTGACGATCTCTCGCTATATGTTGATCAGGCCGAGTTCTTTATGCTGGCACCGTGCGGCAGAAGGTATGTAACCCGTTTTGCCACCGGCCAATTCAGCTATGCCGTCTTACAGCGGCCACGAGCCAACTCGCGAGCGACAGCATTTGTCCAGCCGGCCAGTTGCAGCCCAGAAGTTGCAGCGATACCAATGGCTGTGATGTTAAAAGCGGGGGAGATGCGGGAGTTCCGCGTGACGACCGGTATGCTATAGCTGGCGGGGGGCAAGCCCCCGCGGGCAGGTATTACTCCTTGACCCATCCTTTCCGGATCGGGAAGGCGAACAGGAAATGGTACAGCCGCGTCAGACGTTGGGCGATGGCATCACCAAACAGATTCCACACCAATTGGGCAAACAGACAACCCACACAACCCAGCAGGAAACCGCCCACCATATCCAGTGGCCAGTGCACACCAAGGAATACGCGGGACCAGGCAATGGCGACGGCCGCGACCATCAGCAAAATACCTGACCAGACACGATGCCAGCACAGGAAGGCCAGGGCAAAGGTGAAGATGGCCGTGCCATGATTGCTAGGGAAAGAACTGTCTGGTGCATGCGCCAGGAAGGTATAGCCGATACCGGTGACAAACGGGCGCTCATGGGGTAACAGCGCTCCGATAGCGGCCGAAGCGCTCATGGCAAATAACAGGGCAATGGTCGTTTTGGCTACCACTTCTCGCTGTGCTGCCAGTTGGCTATGTGCCCCCCAGAACCACAGGCCGACAATCAGCAGGGGGATAATGGCGATCAGATCGCGTGCGATGAAGGTAGCAAGATCGATCAACCATTCCGGGCTGGCCGGGGTGGCATCGATCCAGGCGAAAAGAAGATAGTTCAACTGCTCCATTACGTATTACCTCGTCTTACGGCGAAAATAGCCGCTGATACACCAATAAACAGCCAACTGGCTGAACCAAACCCACCAACCGGCCCACAGGTTATGGGAAAGAAAATGTGCGCCCCGCATGATCTGGCCAAAGCCCATAAGCATGCCAAGCGTGATGCCGCCCAGCCAGCACCAGTAAGCCAGGCGCGGGCGTTGCGGATAAAACAGAAAGAACAGTGCCATCACGGCGAAGCCGCTGGAAGCGTGGCCACCGGGGAAGCAACGGCCAGGCCCCGGAAACTCTGGCGTGGTGCCAAACAGGGGAAATGACATCGCTTTGCCACCGTATTCCAGCAGATCCCAAGGGCATGAGTGTGCGCTGGTGGCCTTCAGGATCCCCACCACCAACGGCCCAATGCCGATCAATAGCATGGCGACGATCAGCCGCGCGTTACGGCGATAAATGCCCCAAAACAGCGCCAGCACCGCTCCGGCGATCACCGAAATCTTTAACAACCGATGGTTGATCAGATCCAGCCAGTAGTTGTTCTGCCAAGGGAAACGCTGGCTGGCGGCGTCATACCAATAATTACTGACCGCCCAATCCAGTTGTTCATTGCGTGACAGCCAGATAAACAACAGCGCAGCCACCATCAGCCCAAAGGCTTGCCAACGGTAAAAGGATGTGGGCAAGGAGTAAAGGGCGTCAGTCTGAATTTGGTTAACCGTTGAGGATTGATTTAATGACGATTGTTTGGCGTTTGATGGGTTCACACGAAGGCTCATAGGCAGTAACGGATCGGGCTACTGTAATCATCTCGTCTTAAGAAAACCTTAATGGATGGCAAGTGGCTTGGGGGCGATATCCAGATTTGACCTATAATTTAACGGCGTAAAGTATGCTAGCGTAGTTGGGTATTTAGGTTATGAATTGTAAGGATAAAAAATGAACAAGCTTTCTATGGTAGTGACCAGCCTGCTGATGGCCGCGTCTGTCAGCGCCGTTGCTGCAACCACCGCAAGTACAGACGATCTCAATATGCAGCCGTTGGAAAAAGTAGCACCATTCCCGAAAGCAGAGCCGGGCATGAGTCGGCAGGTCATTTATTTACCCAAGCAGGAGAATGAAGAAAACTTTAAGGTTGAGCTGCTGATTGGCCAAACGCTGGAAGTGGATTGCAACCGCCACATGATGGGCGGCAATCTGCAGAGTAAAACGCTGGCCGGTTGGGGTTACGACTATTTTGTCCTGCCGAAGCTCTCGGCTCCAGCCTCTACCATGATGGCTTGCCCAGATAATACCAAGCGTCAGGAGTTCGTTGCCGCTAATCTGGGGGATGCCGCAATGCAGCGCTATAACAGCCGCTTGCCGATCGTGGTTTACGTGCCGAAGGACGTCGAAGTGCGCTATCGCATCTGGTCTGCCAGCGAAAATACTGGCCGTGCGGTAACTAAATAAACGACTGCAGACTATGCCAAGGGCGCCGCATGCGGCGCTCATCTGAATATTCAATGGCAGAGCCTAGCGGATAATGCCGCGCGCCGAGCGTGAGAAGAAAGAAGTAAACCATTGCAGTAGCGGATAGGTTTCGCTCAAGCGCTGCGCTTCCTGTTTCACCTCATTGATCGCCAACGCATTGTGATAAAGCATGTTATACAGGGTTTGGATCACCTGCTGTTGCTGCTCGCTCAGTGATTGGAAAGCTGCCGCTGATTCGTTAATACCGATGGGGGCCGCGTGGTTGCCACTGGCACTGACAAAAGGTGGAACATCCTGCACCACGCCGGACTGATGGGCGATATGCGCATGGGCACCCAGCAGACAAAACTGATGTATCGCACACATATTGCCGATCTGGACAAAATCATCCAGCTCAACATGCCCGGCCAGCCCCGAGTTATCACCGATAACCGTAGTATTGCCGACAATGCAATCATGGCCAATGTGGACGTTGTTTAAGAACAGGTTGTCATTACCGATAGTTGTTCGCCGATAGCCTTGAGTGGTGCCGCGATGAATGGTCGCATTCTTGCCGATCCTGTTTCTGTCGCCGATCACTACGTCCGTAGCTTCACCAGCATATTTCAAATCCTGATTTACTTCGCCGATGATGGAAAACTGCCCGATAACGTTATTGCAGCCAATCCGGGTGAGGCCGTTAATGCTTACATGAGAGGCTATTACCGTGTCATCACCAATCTCGACGCCGGCTGCAATGATGCAGAAAGGGCCAATGCTGACGCGCGCACCGATAATCGCCCCCGGTTCAATCAAGCTGTTGCTTGCGACCCGGGAAGAGGGAGAAATTGACATTACGTTATCCTGATGATGGCGCGTGGCGTTTCCGGCACTCAGGGCCAATCATGGGTAAATGATTAAGCCGAAGTTTGGATTAATCTGAGAGAAAGCGTCGAATGGGAGGGGAAAGAGTCGGGCGTTGGAGGCCAGGTGATTTTTCTTATCGACAGGGCCGAGTATAAGGACTTCCCGGGCATACCACACCATCTTATATTTTCTTTATTTTCTGAACTTTTCTGTCATGGAAGGAGGGGGGGACGGGCGGGCGCTGAGTGCGGATCGGCAAACCGAGACTGCAACATTCCCTCTCAGGACTCACAACGTTGGGGCGCTGCCTACAGATTTTGCATTAGTGCCTGATGCCGAGCTGGATTGTTCCAGCAGTAGAATGATAAGAGGTTAAGCAGCCACTCTCAGGCTAGACTAGAATTAATAGGTAGGTTATCAGGCTGGGTATTAGGTAATACGGAGGGCCAACAATATGACTTATCAACATATCGTAATTGCAACCGATCTGAGTGACGATGCCGAACTGTTGGTGCGCAAGGGTTCTGAATTGGCTGGCGCACTGCAGGCCAAACTGTCGTTGATTTATATCGATGAGCAAGCTAACCACTACAGCGAGTTTGGTAGTGGCGAATTTAACTATGCTGATAAGACCTTCTCCGAACGAGTGAAGAATATGCTTAACGCTATTCAGCAGCAGGCGGAGTATCCCATCAGTGAGGTGATCATTGGCCGTGGTGAACTCAGTGAAGCGCTGAACATTGCCATCCGCGAAAAGGGGATTGATTTGGTGATTTTTGGTCATCACCACGATATGTGGAGCCGTTTGGTATCCAGTACGCGCCGCACGATCAATCATATTGCGG
Organism: Serratia sp. K1WW1; assembly: GCF_055790865.1. Classification (NCBI taxonomy): domain Bacteria; kingdom Pseudomonadati; phylum Pseudomonadota; class Gammaproteobacteria; order Enterobacterales; family Yersiniaceae; genus Serratia; species Serratia sp. K1WW1. The sequence goes on along the minus strand of NZ_CM147697.1, from coordinate 3,870,883 downwards.
TTGATATGCTGGTGGTGCCGCTCGAAAAACATTGATGGGGGAGTGTTGGATCTGGGTCGCATTGAGAAAGGCATCACAAGTAAGAGGCCGAGCGGTATCATTGCGGAACTGTCTCAACAGCCCGCTATTATGTTATTTTGCTATTCTACATAATAGTAGGAGGCACTTATCGGATTACTCTATTGCGGGGAAACTTCTTTCCACGAGGTAATTCAGTATATCAATATCATCATTGAGCATCTGCGTGGGGAGGTTTTTTAGAATTTCATTTCTAATATCGGTCCTAATAAAGAAGAGTGACGTATTTGAATAGAAAAAAGGATCCATCAAGTAAATAGAAACGCCGCCATTGTATAGCTCCATATAGTCACTACCAATAAGTGGGGTTCTCTTTACCGAGGTAGTGTACTTACTGGCTAAAATCGCACTGATGAGACTAAACTGATCGTTTTTAAATTGTAACTGCAGTGCGGATAAGTTTTTATTCTGATCAAACAAGATAAAAACATCTTTGGTGCTTTCAAAAATGATATTGCTTCGTTTGTCCTTGTTGTTATCGGGTGTTTCTTTATAAATGTTTCCTCTCAGTTCGCTATTATAACCCACATTTACCGCTTCCGGGTGAGTCGCCTTAAAAGTATCCTCCGTTGTCTGACCAAACTTCACCGTAAGCGTGCCTGTGCTGACTGCGCTTAAGCTCCCATAAAAAAAGGAGCTGGTTAAAACCAGAAAAAGGTAACCTAGAAAACTCACTTTCATGATGCAATCCTATAAATCCTTTCGGGATTGTGAAATGACACATAAAAAATCATTAAACTGCCAAAATTCGGTATTTTATTTCTGGTGCTGTTATTGTGTTGGTTTTACATGCTCACCTCCCTGGCATAAATGATATTTGTGACCGATGTCCTATCCCCTTTATCACATGATGATAGCTCAGTGTTTCACTACGTTGTCATTAAAGCAATAGTGTTGTCAATAATCTCGATAGGTTAAATTCTGTTGGTTTAAAATATGATATTGCGCTTAACGTTATATGAAACAGATATCTCCTCCTGCGTTCATGTACTTCTACCTTCAGTGTTTTATATCGCATTAATATTGCTATCAGGATACTTTGACCAATGAACAATATGCTGCTGGTGTAAAACCGATCTGCATTGAAGTTGCGGCTATACTTTGGTCAGAAACAATCTATCTGTTCATCAAAACACAATCAGAACGTTATTCTGCGCTAACACATTAACGATGTGGCCTGCGGATAATGAGGTTTCCTCTTTTGGGGCTTGTTCTCTGATCGATCTTCCATCTGCCAACGCGTACCAGTGATGCTCGTCCGGCGGCATGCGCACGGTAGTCACTCACAACGAAGCAAGTGTCTGCTGTTCAAAGGGGGAAGGGGGATTTCAGGCAACAAAAAACCCGCTAATCTTGAACCTAAAAAGGCGGGACTAACGGGCTCCACAAAATGGGGACATCAAAGAAAAGCAGTGGCACTAATTCAGACTATGTCCCGATCGAAAAGTTCTACCTGTTGCTATAAAAATTAAAAAATATTTCGCCGTAGCACCACTTCTCAGACCGCCTTGCTACCCCATTATACCTGGCCAGATCACCACGATGAGTGAACCTGCCAAGGTTAACAACACGTTAGCTATGGCGTAGGTGCCTGCATATCCCAACGCAGGAATATTACTACGTGCAGTGTCACTAATGATTTCCATCGCCGGGGCGCAGGTACGTGCCCCCATAATGGCACCAAACAGCAGGGCACGGTTCATGCGCAGAATGTAGGCACCGAACAGGAAGCAGATCACTACCGGTACCAGGCTGACGATCAAGCCAGCGATCAGCATCTGGCCACCTACTGCGCCAAGGGTATTGCCGATACCTGCCCCTGCGCTCAGCCCCACACCGGCCATAAACACCATCAGGCCGAACTCTTTCACCATGTTCAACGCGCCCTGAGGGATATAACCAAAGGTCGGATGGTTGGCACGCAGGAAGCCCAGCATGATGCCGGACATCAATAGCCCTGCGGCGTTGCCGATGCCAAAGGAGAAGCTGCTGGTGAACTGAATGGTGATCTGGCCGATCAGCAGGCCGATGATAAAGAAGGCGCAGAACGCCAGCAGATCGGTGACCTGGCTATGAATGGAGATAAAGCCGATCTTCTCTGCCACGCTTTTTACCCGGCGGGCATCGCCGCTAACCTGCAGCACATCGCCTTTGTTCAACACGATGCTGTCATCGATCGGCATTTCAATCTGGCTGCGGATCACACGGTTGAGGAAGCAGCCATGATCGGTCAGCTTCAACTGGCTCAGGCGCTTGCCTACCGCATTGCTATTTTTGACCACGATCTCTTCGGTTACGATGCGCATATCCAGCAGATCCCGGTCGAACACTTCCTTGCCGTTACGGAAGCTTGGGTCCAGGCGTGCGTGAGCATCAGGGTAGCCGACCAGTGAGATTTCATCCCCGACCTGTAACACCGCATCTCCGTCCGGGTTGGCCAGAATGCCGTTGCGGCGAATTCGTTCGATGTAGCAACCGGTTTGGCGGTAAATACCGAGCTCGCGCAGGTTCTTGCCGTCTGCCCAGGCAACCAGTTCCTGGCCAACGCGATAGGCGCGGATCACCGGCAAATAAACCTTGCGCTGGCTATCGGTATCCAGGCCGCGCTCACGGGCGATTTGTTGGGCAGAGGTAGAGAGGTCCTGATGCTGCAGTTTTGGCAGATAACGAGCGCCGAAAATCAGGCTGACCAGGCCAATCAGGTAGGTCAGGGCGTAGCCCAGGCTCAGATGGTCTTGGGCTGCAAGCAGTGCCGGGCCGCTGGTGATGGTATTACGCAGCGTATCGCCTGCACCCACCAATACCGGTGTGGAGGTCATCGAGCCGGCGAGCATGCCAGCGGTAAGGCCGATATCCCAGTGGAACAGCTTACCCAGGCCGATGGCGATCACCATCGCTGAACCGACCATCACCAGCGCCAGCATGAAGTAGTTTTTACCGTCGCGGAAAAAAATCGAGAAGAAATTGGGGCCAGCTTCAACGCCGACGCAAAAAATAAACAGCATGAAACCGAGGCTTAACGCTTCGGTGTTAATGGCAAAGTGCTGCTGGCCAAGCAACAGCGAGACCACTAAAACGCCAATGGAATTACCGAGTTGAACGGAGCCGAGACGAACCTTTCCGAGGCAGAGCCCCAGGGCGAGTACCACAAACAGTAACAGGATGTAGTTACCGTTTAACAAACTTGCGACGTTTATGTTCACGGGGGATAACTTATTGTTTACCAGTAAGTTCTTGATAAAGAACACTATAAGAGTTAGATTTAGCCATAGAGTATATGGATAAAGCTTAGATAACAACCAACCATCGGAAGGCGATCCGAACCATCTAATGGCGGCGCTTATTCTAGTCGCTATCACGTATGACAGCCAGCATAAAGCTTTGTCGGTATACGTATTTAACCCTTTTTGACCAAGGAAAAAGTTCAGCCAGCGCTGTCGATTTCGGCTGTGTGTCGCAGGGTCTGTGCGATAGGCTGTGTTTTACGATGTAGTCAGCGGTCACATCGCGATATCCGTCGTTTTCGGGTATGGAGGGGAGAGGTGGATGGTAAGTTATCGATACTGGGTGGGCATTTTTAGCTGTTTTCTACTGTTTAGCCTGGTTTTCCTGGGCCTGAAGAGCGGTGCCGTCGGCGTGACAGAATCCGAGCATCATGGTGAGACCGGCCTGCTGTTGTTTATCATTCCCGGTTTTATCGCCAGCTATTTGTCGAGCAAGCAACGGATTCTGTGTCCCTTGCTTGGCGCACTGTGTGCGGTACCGCTGTGTTTACTCATTCGACACTTTTGGTTGACCCCCGGCCATTCGTTTTGGCAGGAGTTGGCTTATGCGGTCAGCGCCGTATTCTGGTGTGTGTTGGGTGGGATGTTGTATTTATTAATGCGCATGGTGTTCCATGCGTTGCAACAGTTCTATCGGCAGCAAAAACCTTAATCGTAAAAAAGGCCACCTGCGTTCGGTGGCCTTTTTTGTTCGAGCTGAAGCTTACTGGAACAGGTTCAGGTTTTCTTTGGCGTAGGCTTCAAAATCGGTGCAGCCGCCAATGTGGGTCTGATCGAGGAAGATCTGTGGCACGGTTTCTACCGGTTTGCCCACGGTTTTTTCCAAATCGGCCTTGGTGATGCCTTCTGCGTGGATATCAACATAACGGAAGTTGAAATCGTCACGCTCTTCAGTCAATTTCTCTGCCAGCTCTTTAGCACGGACACAGTAAGGACAGCCCGGACGCCCGAAGATTACAGCAAACATGTAACACTCCTAGTCTGTTATTAATAATTAACCGTTATTGTAACGACATTCCTTCCGTCATAAAAAGACTTCAGTTGCGCTATCACTCACGTCTGGCGCTTACTATGCCCGTTGGCTGAGCTAAAAAAAAGCAGGATCTGCCTCTTGGTCTGATTTATAGAACCGATTAATCAACTAGAGCTGTTGCAGCGATGGCGAATTTACTACACTGGACACAGTGAGTCTGGAGAAAAAAATATGCGTTCATTCGGTGACTTACCGCGTTCTGTGCTGGTGCTTGAAGGATTGGGCATGGTGCTGTTGATACTCTCTTATCTGAGTATTCATGACTACGTCCGCTTACCGGGTATGCTGGCCTCGCAACAGGCGGCGGTTGGCATGATCTTTCTAGGCGTTTTCATGATGGTACCTGCAGCTGCGTTTTTGGTCTGGCGCGTAGTTCAAGGGTTCAGCCCGCTACTGCGCGGTGGCCTGCCGCCGCAGAACGATCGGCGTACCCCGCCGAAAGATAAACAAGACCAGGGACCGCAAGACTAAACGCGGCTATGGGGAATGCCTGCCAATGCAGGTGATCAACGCCTTTAGGGGTGACGAGTGAAAATTGCCATTCTTTCGCGCGATGGTTCGCTGTACTCATGTAAAAGACTGCGTGAGGCTGCAGAGCAGCGTGGGCACCGTATTGATGTTATCGATCCGCAGTCTTGTTATATGAATATCAACCCGGCGGCACCGAGCATTCATTATCGTGGCCGCCAGTTGGAACATTACGATGCGGTGATCCCGCGTATTGGTTCCGCTATTACGTTTTATGGCACCGCCGTGCTGCGCCAGTTTGAACTGCTCGGCAGCTACCCGCTCAATGAGTCAGTGGCCATTACCCGGGCGCGTGACAAGCTGCGTTCGCTGCAACTGCTGGCGCGCCAGGGGATTGATCTGCCCATTACCGGCTTTGCGCATTCGCCGGATGATACCGGTGATTTGATTGAACTGGTGGGCGGCGCACCGCTGGTGGTGAAGCTGGTTGAAGGGACGCAGGGGATCGGCGTGGTATTGGCCGAAACTCGCCAGGCGGCGGAGAGCGTGATCGACGCCTTCCGTGGTCTGAACGCCCATATCCTGGTGCAGGAGTATATCCGTGAAGCCAACGGCTGTGACATTCGCTGCCTGGTCGTTGGCGGCAGGGTAGTTGCCGCGATTGAACGCCAGGCAAAGCCTGGGGAGTTTCGGTCGAACCTGCACCGTGGCGGCACGGCCCGTAGAGTGCATATCACCGGCAAGGAACGCGCTACGGCGATCAAGGCCGTGGAGACGCTGGGGCTGGATGTTGCCGGGGTTGATATCCTCCGTGCCGATCGTGGCCCGCTGGTGATGGAAGTGAATGCATCGCCGGGGTTGGAAGGCGTTGAAACCACCACCGGGTTGGATATTGCAGGCATGATGATCGAGTACATTGAGCAACGCGCCCGGCCTGGCTTTCGTCTGAAATCTGGCGGGTGATAAATGGCGTTTTTCCTCTGTCACGCCAAGCGTATACGGGGGATAGCAGGTGCGGATATGTTGTGCGATGTTGCCGTATTAGTGAATTAAGCGGCTTTGATCGTGGCATCTCGATTGAATATTCCGTAAGCTATGCGCCTTTTCATGTCATTGAACCCTGTGAGGCTGGTAATTTATGGATTCACTCATCGTCCCCGATTTGGCGTTATTACGACGTTGGTTGGATCAGTTGGGGATCTCGTTTTTTGAATGTGACTCTTGCCAGGCGTTACACCTGCCGCACATGCAAAACTTTGACGGCGTATTCGATGCCAAGCTCGATCTGGTGGATAATGTGATCCTGTTTTCCGCGTTGGCCGAAGTGAAGCCAACCGCACTGATCCCGCTGGTGGCCGATCTCAGTCAAATCAATGCCAGTTCGCTGACTATCAAGGCCTTTGTTGATATTCAAGACGATAATTTGCCAAAGCTGATCGTTTGCCAGTCTTTGAGTATTGCCGTGGGCGTGGCCCATGAGCAGTTTGCCCACTTTATGCAACAGGGCGAAGAACAGATCTCGATGGTGATCCTGGAAGCCAGGGCGAACGATCTGCTGTTTATGGGTGATGAAGAAGAGAACCCGGCTACCGTAGCCAGCCAACCGATGCTGCATTAATCTTCGCTGTACATTATGTGTGCCGCAGATCTGGCGGCACGCAGCCCGCACTTTCCTCCACAACCAGATATTCTGCGTTTCTGCCCTTATTGCCAGATATTTCTCGTCTTTTAGGCCGTTATTGCCGCATCACATACAGACCCCGTGCATAATTAATCGATAAACGGCGTTTTTTACCCTGGAGGCTGGCACCGTCTGGCAACTCCGGTTATGCTGCTGATCTTGCTAAAGGCTCACGCTCCTGTTTGTGACCTCGTGGGCTGGCAGGTGAGAAAATCGCATGCAATCAACTGCATAGCTATTCACTCGCGATCGCAACGATGGCGCTCGGTTAATCAAAGGCGTTGTATCCTTTCAGGATACAAATTTACCCCTTGTTTTGGAGGAAGTTACGGATGGTCACCCAACGTAAAAAGTGGTTATCGGGTGTGGTTGGCGGCTTGCTGATGACGGCTTGCCTCACCGCGTCGGCCGCAGACAATACGCTGCATATCTACAATTGGTCCGACTACATTGCGCCGGATACCCTGGCCAAATTCCAGAAAGAAACCGGCATCAAAGTGGTGTATGACGTCTTTGATTCCAACGAGGTTCTGGAAGGCAAACTGATGGCGGGCAGCACCGGTTATGACTTGGTGGTTCCTTCCTCCAACTTCCTTGAGCGCCAGTCCAAAGCCGGTATTTTTGAAGCATTGGACAAGAGCAAGATACCTAATTACAAAAACCTTGATCCCGAGATGCTGCAACTGGTTGCGCATAACGACAAGGAGAATAAGTACGGTATTCCTTACATGATGGTGACCACCGGCATTGGCTATAACGTTGATAAGGTCAAAGCGGTGCTGGGTAAAGATGCCCCGGTCGATAGCTGGGATCTGATCCTCAAACCGGAAAACCTGGAGAAGCTGAAAAGCTGTGGTGTCTCCTTCCTGGATGCGCCAAGCGAAGTGTATGCCACCGTTTTGCACTATCTGGGCAAAGATCCTAACAGCACCAGTGCGGAAGATTACACCGGTGCGGCCAACGATCTGTTGATGAAGCTGCGCCCGAATATCCGCTATTTCCACTCGTCCCAGTACATTAACGATCTGGCGAACGGGGATATTTGCGTGGCCATTGGTTGGTCTGGCGACATCATGCAGGCTGCCAACCGCGCCAAGGAAGCCAAAAACGGCGTCAATGTGGCCTACTCCATTCCAAAAGAAGGGGCGCTGACCTACTTTGACATGTTTGCGATGCCAGCCGATGCCAAAAACAAAGATGCGGCCTACCAGTTCCTGAACTTCCTGCTCAAGCCAGAGGTGATCGCGGATATCAGCAACCACGTGTTTTATGCCAACGCGGTAAAAGACGCCACGCCGCTGGTGAATGCCGAGGTGCGTGATAACCCGAACGTTTACCCACCGGCAGATATTCGCGCCAAACTGTACACGCTGAACGTACAGTCGCCAAAACTTGACCGTGTAGTTACGCGGGCATGGACTAAAGTTAAAAGCGGGAAGTAAATACCCGATTCTGATGTTCGGCAGGCGGGGTTAACCCGCCTGCATTGCCATTTTGGGCCATGGCAATTGCTGTGGTTGTTCGTACTGCTTTAGCCGGAGAGCACCCCGATTGAACGACGTTATCCCTCGTCCGCTAGCCAAATCGCAGAAGGTTTTCACCCCTCTGCTGGAAATCCGTAACCTCACCAAAACCTTTGACGGCCAGAATGCGGTAGAAGACGTCAGCCTGACGATCTACAAGGGCGAAATCTTTGCGCTGTTGGGGCCTTCTGGCTGTGGAAAATCGACGTTGCTGCGCATGTTGGCCGGTTTTGAACAGCCGACGGAAGGGCAAATTGTCCTCGACGGTCAGGACATGTCCCACGTGCCGCCATACCAGCGCCCGGTCAATATGATGTTCCAGTCCTATGCGCTGTTCCCCCATATGACCGTGGAGCAGAACATCGCGTTTGGCCTCAAGCAGGACAAAATGCCGCGCGCGGAAATTAACGAGCGCGTCACCGAAATGCTTACCTTGGTGCATATGCAGGAATACGCCAAGCGTAAGCCTCACCAGCTTTCCGGCGGTCAACGCCAGCGTGTGGCACTGGCACGTAGCCTGGCAAAACGTCCGAAGCTGTTGCTGCTGGACGAACCGATGGGCGCGCTGGATAAAAAACTGCGCGATCGCATGCAGCTGGAAGTGGTCGATATCCTGGAGCGCGTGGGCGCGACCTGCGTCATGGTCACCCACGATCAGGAAGAAGCGATGACCATGGCTGGCCGTATCGCCATCATGAACCGCGGCAAGTTTGTGCAAATCGGTGAGCCGGAAGAGATCTACGAGCACCCGAACAGCCGTTTCAGCGCCGAGTTTATCGGTTCGGTCAACGTGTTCGATTGCGTGTTGCAGGAGCGTCGGGACGATGCATTGATCTTGCAAAGCCCGGGTTTACGCCACGCGCTTAAGGTCGATCCTGATTCCTCGGTGGTAGACGGTGTGCCTATTCAGGTCGCTCTGCGCCCGGAAAAGATCATGCTGTGTGAGGAAGTGCCGGAAGACGGCTGCAACTTTGCGGTGGGTGAGGTGGTGAACATCGCCTATCTAGGCGATCTGTCGATCTACCACGTGAAGTTGCTTAGCGGGCAGATGATCAGTGCGCAGTTGCAGAACGGCCATCGCTTCCGCAAAGGGATGCCGACCTGGGGTGATGAAGTGCGCCTGTGTTGGGACACCGACAGCTGTGTAGTTCTGACGGTGTAGTTGAGAAAGTGAGGAGTAACTGTCATGACATTGCTTTCTGAACGTTCGCCGGAGCCTCCGGCAAGAGTACCCGGCCCGATTAAGGCGTTTATCCAACGTTTGCAGATGGCCCATGGCCGTAAGCTGGTGATCGCACTGCCGCTGCTGTGGCTGCTGCTGTTGTTTATGCTGCCGTTCCTGATCGTGTTCAAGATCAGTCTGTCTGAGCTGGCTTTGGCGGTACCGCCTTATACCGATCTGATGAGTTGGGCAGACGGCAAACTCGATATTGCGCTGAACTTTGCCAACTACCTGCAACTGACCGATGACCCGCTGTACATAGATGCCTACCTGCAATCCTTGCAGATCGCGGCGGTTTCAACGCTGTGCTGCCTGGTGATCGGCTATCCGTTGGCGTGGGCGGTGGCGCACAGTAAACCGTCGACCCGTAACATTCTGCTGCTGTTGGTGATCCTGCCTTCCTGGACGTCATTCCTGATCCGCGTGTATGCCTGGATGGGGATACTGAAGAACAACGGGGTGTTGAACAACTTCCTGATGTGGTTGGGGGTGATCGATCAGCCGCTGGTGATCCTGCATACCAATCTGGCGGTGTATATCGGCATCGTTTATTCCTATCTGCCGTTTATGGTGTTGCCAATTTATACCGCGCTGACGCGCCTTGATTACTCGCTGGTTGAAGCCTCGCTGGATCTGGGGGCCAAGCCGTTGAAAACCTTCTTCAGCGTGATCATGCCGTTAACGCGGGGCGGTATTATTGCCGGCTCGATGCTGGTGTTTATCCCGGCGGTGGGGGAGTTTGTGATCCCGGAACTGCTCGGCGGGCCAGACAGCATCATGATTGGCCGCGTGCTCTGGCAGGAGTTCTTCAATAACCGTGACTGGCCGGTCGCCTCGGCGGTTGCTACCGTGATGCTGCTGTTGCTGATTGTACCTATTCTCTGGTTCCACAAGCACCAGAACAAGGAAATGGGAGGGCAGGGATGAATAACTTGCCGGTAGTGCGCTCACCATGGCGCATAGCGATTCTGGTGGTTGGTTTCACCTTCCTGTACGCACCGATGCTGATGCTGGTGATCTACTCGTTCAACAGCTCCAAGCTGGTTACCGTATGGGCGGGTTGGTCTTTCCGCTGGTATATCGAATTGTTCCACGATTCGGCGATGATCAGCGCGGTTGGTCTGAGTTTGACCATTGCGGCGGCCTCTGCCACGGCGGCGGTGATCCTCGGCACCATTGCCGCGATGGTGATGGTGCGCTTTGGGCGTTTCCGGGGTTCGACCGGGTTTGCCTTTATGCTCACCGCACCGCTGGTTATGCCAGACGTTATCACCGGTTTGTCGCTGCTGCTGCTGTTTGTGGCGATGGGGCATACCTTTGGTTGGCCTTCTGAGCGTGGGATGTTCACCATCTGGCTGGCGCACGTCACCTTCTGTACCGCCTATGTGTCGGTCGTTATCAGTTCGCGCCTGCGTGAACTGGATCGTTCGATCGAAGAGGCAGCGATGGATCTGGGCGCGACGCCGCTGAAAGTGTTTTCCGTGATCACCTTGCCGATGATTGCCCCGGCGCTGATCTCGGGCTGGATGCTGGCGTTTACTCTCTCGTTGGACGATCTGGTGATTGCCAGCTTCGTGGCCGGGCCTGGGGCTACCACCTTGCCAATGCTGGTATTCTCCAGCGTGCGTATGGGGGTTAACCCGGAGATCAACGCCTTGGCAACGCTGATCCTGCTGGTGGTGGGGATCATCGGGTTTATTGCCTGGTGGTTTATGGCGCGGGCGGAAAAACAGCGCGCGCGTGAACTGCAAAGGGCCGCTCGTGGCTGATGCTGCTGACGATTAATCGAGCTTCAAGCGCCGCCTGACCGGGCGGCGTTTTATCTTCTACTGCCTGGTAAGTAAGTTTTTATCCGCGTTGGGTGGTACAATCTGCGCCCTCATTGGTCATCCTGAGTTAACGGTTACTATTCATGCATTGCGCTTTGTACTCGGCGGGCACCTGCCGTTCCTGTCAGTGGCTGGAAAAGCCTTATCCCCAGCAACTGGAAGAAAAACAACATCATCTGCAGTCCTTGCTGGCGGATCGCGATGTCGCGCAGTGGTTGGAACCGGTGACGGGTGAAGAAAGTGCATTTCGAAACAAGGCGAAAATGGTGGTCAGCGGTAGCGTTGAGCGGCCGTTGCTTGGCATGTTGCACCGTGATGGCACGCCGGTAGACCTGTGTGATTGCCCGTTGTATCCGGCAAGCTTTGCTCCGATTTTTGCGGTATTAAAAGACTTTATCCCTCGTGCCGGGTTAACGCCTTATCACGTGGCGCGCAAACGTGGCGAGCTGAAATATTTACTACTGACGGAAAGCACCTTCAGCGGCGGCCTGATGCTGCGCTTTGTGCTGCGTTCCGAAAGCAAGCTGGCGCAACTCCGTGCGGCCTTGCCCTGGTTACAACAGCAGTTGCCGGAGTTGAAAGTGATCTCCGCCAATATTCAGCCAGTGCACATGGCGATCATGGAAGGCGAGCATGAAATCCCGCTGACCGAACAGCAGGCGTTGGAAGAGCGGTTCAACCAGGTGCCGTTATACATTCGCCCGCAGAGCTTTTTTCAAACCAATCCGCAGGTGGCCAGCCAGCTGTATGCCACCGCACGGGATTGGGTACGGGCGCTAGGTATCGCCAGCATGTGGGATCTGTTCTGTGGCGTTGGCGGCTTCGGGTTGCATTGCGCACAGCCGGAAACCAGGCTGACCGGCATTGAAATCAGTGCAGAGGCGATAGCCTGTGCCAAACAGTCCGCGCAAACCCTCGGCTTGCAGCAGGTGGATTTCCAGGCGCTGGATTCGACCCGATTTGCCACCGCTGAGGGAGAGGTTCCTGAGTTGGTCTTGGTGAACCCGCCGCGCCGGGGGATTGGCAACGAGCTGTGTGATTATCTCAACCGCATGGCGCCGGGTTATATTCTTTATTCCAGCTGTAATGCGCTAAGTATGGCGAAGGATTTGGCGATGCTGCCGGATTACCGCGTTGAACGCGTACAGCTATTTGATATGTTCCCGCACACTGCCCATTACGAAGTGTTGACGCTGCTGGTACGGAAATAATGGCCCCTCACCCTAACCCTCTCCCACAGGGAGAGGGGACCGATCGAGTGTGTTTCAAATTGTAGTGACTTACCTTGAATAAGGGGCAATCTAATTTGCTGAGATGAGCTCTTTACTTGCAAAAGAGCAGGGGTCTATCAGCTCTCTCCTTGTGGGAGTGTACAGACTGGGGACATAGCCCAAAAGGAGAGGGGACCGATCGAGTGTGTTTCAAATTGTAGTGACTTACCTTGAATAAGGGGCAATCTAATTTGCTGAGATGAGCTCTTTACTTGCAAAAGAGCAGGGGTCTATCAGCTCTCTCTCCTTGTGGGAGTGTACAGGCTGGGGACATAGCCCAAAAGGAGAGGGGACCGATCGAATTGGGTGAAAGAGTAGTGATTCATCCTGAACACCGCCCCATATTGGGTGTAGGGGAGATCGAGGTTGCCAATATTATCTCTTTTCTCCCAGCAGAGCAGGGGCTATCAGCTCCCTCTCCCTGTGGGAGAGGGTTGGGGTGAGGGGCTTACTGTGGGAACCACTTATCGTTGATCGCCTTGTAGGTCCCATCCGCCTTGATCGCATCCAGCGCAGCATTCAGCTTGGCCAGTAGTGCCTGATTGTCCGGGCGTACGGCAATGCCCAGGCCGGTACCAAAGTACTGCGCATCTGTTACGTGCTCGCCTACGGCAGCCAATTCTGGGTTATTCTTCAGCCATTCATTAACCACCGCAGTGTCACCGAACACGCCATCGATACGGCCATTCTTCAACTCCAGCACGGCGTTTTGGTAGCTGTCATAAGACACGGTATTGATTTCCGGGTGCTTGTCCTGCATGTACTTTTGATGAGTGGTGCCGTTTTCCATCCCCAGCTTTTTGCCTTTCAAATCCGCCAGCGTAGCGAACTTGCCTTTCTGGGCAATGACGATAGCCGAGTTGGCATAATAGGGCTGGGTAAAGGTTACCTGCTTGCTACGCTCTGGCGTGATGTCCATACCGGAAATCACCGCGTCATATTTTTTGAATTTCAGCGCGGCGATCAGGCTGTCAAAGGCCTGGTTGGTAAAGGTGCAGTCGGCCTGCATCTGCTTGCACAAGGCCTTGGCCAAATCGATATCAAAACCGACGATCTGGTTATTGGCATCCAGAGATTCAAACGGCGGGTAGGTCGCTGAAGAGGCGAAACGGATGGTGTCAGCGGCGGCTGCGTTAAAGGTGATCCCGGCGAGAATGGTGGCGGCAAGTAACAGCTTTTTCATCGGTACGGCTCCTGTCGTAAATTTGATTGTTGTCTCGCCACCTTTTTATCTGACAATGCCCCTGGGGCGTTGTGAGTGGCTATGCCGATAACAATGCCATTTAGTGAATTACTATGCAATATAAATGACTAGAAAATTATTTTCGGCCATAAAAAAGCCCTGCGCAAGGCAGGGCTGGTTCAGCGAGGCTTGACTCAATTACGACGTTCAAAAGCCAATGCGCGGCGTTCAACCAAACGCATCAATAACGTCAGCAGGCCGTTGACGCACAGGTACACAACACCAGCGGCACCGAAGACCATCACGTCATAAGTCCGGCCATACATCAGTTGGCTGTAACCCATCACTTCCATCAAGGTAATGGTATAGGCAAGCGAAGTGCTCTTGAACACCAGAACCACTTCGTTGGAGTAGGATGACAAGGCACGTTTGAAGGCATACGGCAGCAGAATACGCAGCGTTTGCTGGCGTGACATGCCCAGCGCTTCACAGGATTGCCATTGGCCCGCCGGGATAGCGCGTACCGCCCCATGGAACAGCAGGGTAGTGTAGGCCGCACTGTTCAGCGCCAATGCAATCATCGCGCAGAGCCAAGGTTGCGACAGCAGGTTCCACAACCAGGGATATTCACGGATCGCCGGGAACTGGCCAGGGCCGTAGTAAATCAGGAAGATCTGTACCAGCAACGGTGTACCGGTGAACAACGTAATGTAGACCTTCACCAACTGCGTCAGCACCGGGGTTTTTAACGTCAGGATCACCGTCAGCACTAGCGACATCAGCAAGGCAACAATCAGTGCTACGATCGTCAGCGACAGGCTGGTATGCAAGCCTTTGATGATTTCGGGGATGAATTCAAGCATCAGGCTGGCCCCCGCTCAAAACGCGTGGTGCGCAGCTCGATCCGCTTAAGGATGTACTGGCTCAGCAGGGTGATAACCAAATAGATTGCTGCCGCAATCACATACCAGGTAAACGGCTCCTGGGTGCGGGTGGCAATACTTTTGGTCTGCAACATCAAATCGTTAACGCTAATCAACGACACTAGCGCGGTATCTTTCAGCAGCACCAGCCATTGGTTGCCCAGCCCCGGCAGCGCGTGACGCCACATTTGCGGCATGATCAAGCGGAAGAAGATAGCTGCCTTGCTTAGCCCCAGAGCCTGGCCGGATTCCCACTGGCCAAGTGGCACCGCTTTCAGTGCCCCACGCAGCGTTTGCGACGCGTAGGCAGAATAGAGCAAGGCCAGGGCGATAACGCCGCACAGGAACGGGCTGACTTCGAAATTGTCGATGGACAACTGCACCGGCAGCTGGAACAGGCCGAAGTTCAGGACAAAGCCGTCGGACAGCATCATCAGCAGCTGTGAAGAGCCGAAGTAGATAAACAGCACCACCAGAATTTCTGGCAAGCCGCGCAGCAGGGTCACCCAGGCGGTGCCGAGCCAACTGACCGCTTTCCAGCGGGATGACTCCCAGACGGCAAACAGCATCGCCAGGATCAGGCCGAGGACCAGGGCACAAACGGCAAGGCCGACGGTCATCCCGGCGGCGCTAGCTAAAGGTTGGATTTCATTCATGGATGATGATTACTGCTGGAACCATTTTTTGTAGATGGTTTCGTAAGTCCCATCCTGCTTGATTTTATCCAGGGCGGCGTTGAATTTGCCCTGCAGCTCGGTATTTTGCAGGCGCATGGCAATGCCCAGACCGCTACCGAAGTAGTCTTTATCCGTCACTTTATCGCCCACGGCGGTCAGCGCAGCGTTTTCTTTCAGCCACTCGTTAACCACGGCGGTATCGCCGAACACCGCATCAACACGGCCATTTTTCAGATCCAGAATGGCATTCTGATAGCTGTCGTAACCCACGGTGGTGATTTCCGGGTGTTTATCCGTCAGGAATTTCTGGTGCGTGGTGCCGTTTTGCACGCCAACGCGTTTGCCTTTCAGCGCGGCCACGTCGGCCACTTTGCCTTTCTCGGCAATAAACAGGGCTGAGTTATCGTAGTAAGGCTTGCTGAACAGCACCTGCTTTTCGCGCTCAGGGGTGATATCCATACCGGCCATCACGGCGTCGAAACGCTTGAACTTCAGGCTTGGGATCAGGCTGTCGAAGCCCTGGTTGGTAAAGGTACACTCAGCCTGCATCTCTTTACACAGAGCGTTGGCAAGATCGACGTCGAAGCCCTGGATCTTGTTATCCGCCGCGACGAATTCGAACGGAGGGTAGGAAGCTTCGGTAGCGAAACGGATAGTTTCGGCTGCTGAGGCAGAAACGCTGATGCCAGCCAGAACGGCGGCGATTAGTAGTTTTTTCATCGCAAACTCCCTGAGAACAGCAAATATCGCTATTAGTGTGATAAGTAATTGGCAAACTCTACGGTTTGCGGTTGTGCAAAGTGGCTGGCATCGCCCTGTTCGACGATATGGCCATTTTCCATATACACCACGCGGCTGGCGGTTTTACGCGCGACTTCAACCTCATGGGTGACGATCACCTGAGTAATACCGGTGCCCGCCAACTCGCGAATGATGCTGACGATCTGTGCGGTAATTTCCGGATCCAGTGCGGCGGTGGGCTCATCGAACAGCAGAACCTGAGGCTCCATCATCAGCGCACGGGCAATGGCTACGCGCTGTTGTTGCCCACCGGAGAGATGCAGTGGGAAACGATCGGCAAAATCGGTCAGGCGTAACCGGGTCAGCAACTTGTCGGCACGCGCCATCGCTTGTGCCTTGCTCAGGCCAAGTACGCGGCAGGGCGCTTCGATCAGGTTTTGCACCACGGTCAGATGTGGCCAGAGATTGTACTGCTGGAACACCATGCCCACATTTTGGCGCAGCTCACGGATGGATTTCTCCCCCGGTGACTGTTTAAAGTCGAACTGATTGCCCGCGATTTGCAGGTGGCCAGAGCGTGGCATTTCCAGCAGGTTAAGCACCCGCAGCAGCGAACTCTTACCCGCGCCGCTTGGACCAAGCAGCACCAGAGTCTCGCCGGCAGGGCAATCCAGTGTAATGTTAAACAGCGCCTGATGTGCGCCATAAAAGCAGTTGATATCTTTTAGTTGAATACTCATGCGCTGAAATTGAATAGACATTGATGCCGGGAATGGTAACTTCCACAGAATACTTATGCAATCTTTGTGAGTTAAAATTTATTAGTACGTCGCAGAATGACTAAATAATAGCAGAAGATACCGCGAGTGCTGGCTGAACGGCGGATTTGTCGCGCACACTGTGAGATAGCTAGCTATTTTTCTCAAGGTGATGGAGTTTTGAGCGTTTCTGAGGGGGGATTGGCAACCGGGAAGGTGATACACCCGGTTGCCATTTTGGTGTTACTGGTTCTCAAGGACCTGACGCAGCGTACCACTGGCGGCATGCGGCGGGATGTTGAGGAAGCGGATATCGTCAACTACCCAGCAGGTGCCTTCACGGACCATCAGCACCTCGTCCTGCCAGTTGATTGCACTGGCACCTTCTTTCTGGTGGGTCAGCTGTACACGCAGCGGGATGTTTTTGGCATCGGTGTTAGGAATGGTGGAGGCGCTGGCAACCGATGCGCTGGTTGGCCCCTGGGCATTGCCAGAGAACAGATCGCCGGTGATGGCGTGTTTGCCAGGGTGCTGAGCGGCACTGACCAGATCCTGATACAGCACCTGGCTCAGGTAAGGCTGCAACTGTGCCAGACGGCTACTGTCCGGTAGTGCGGTGCTTGGGCCTTGCTGAATGCGCAGGTCATAGAATTTCTGAGCCACCGTATCCGGGCCACCTTCTACGCAGGCGCCAGTGCGAACGCCAACATCCTTAAAGGCCGGTTCGACGGTGGTACAGGCGCTTAAGAACAGGGCCAAGGGTAAAACAACAGCAAGCGTTTTTGTTTTCATCTCATAACCTTATGTAAAAGTCTCTCAACCATGAAGACCGAAAACCACGGGACTAGCCTACAGTATAAAGGCGTTTTTGGTCCTTGCATTGGTGCTGTGTGCCATTGTGCCACAGAACATCCGCTTAAATTAGCTGTCGTACCACAGCAATGATTTGATTTTATAAGGAGTTCTTGATGCAATTGTCCACTACCCACACCCTGGAAGGGTTTACCATCACCGAATATTGCGGCGTAGTCACCGGCGAGGCGATTCTGGGTGCCAATATTTTCCGCGATTTTTTTGCTGGTGTGCGTGATATCGTTGGCGGCCGTTCCGGTGCCTACGAGAAAGAGCTGCGCAAGGCGCGCCAGTTGGCCTTTCAGGAGATGCAGGAGCAGGCCAAAGAACTGGGGGCTAACGCGGTAGTCGGCATCGATATCGATTATCAAACTGTGGGTAAAGATAGCACCATGCTGATGGTCAGCGTCAGTGGCACCGCGGTAAAAGTCAGCCACTAAACGGGAATAACGTGAGATAACCAGGAAGTGAAATGAAAAATACCGAGCAGGGAAGCAGTGAACTGCAACTGAAAATCAGCCAACTAACACAGGTGATGACCTGGTTGCTGATTGGGGGAGCCGCCACGCTAGGAAGGGTGTTGTTTAGTTTCTTTAGCGGCGAGTTCGATCCCATTTATGATTCGATTGAAGGCGCGCTAGGGGCGTCCTGCTTGGCGTCGTGGGGCAAGTGTTATTACGATAGACGCAAGCTGATGCAAACCTTGCAAGCGGCTGAGACTGTACCAGACTCGGTCATCCCCTGATGGCGGCGCATCACTGCGCAAAGGAGCATACTGTGGCCAAGTGGTTGTGGATCGCCGCCATTGGAGTTTTGACGGGGTGCCAACAGCAATCCACCAGCACGCTGGTGGATCACGGTAGCTATCAGTTGGAAACCCTGCATCAGGCACCGGGGGCCGATCAGCGTATTCGCTTCCTGGTGATGCATTACACCGCAGAAGACTTTCACTCCTCGCTGAAAACGCTGACGGACGAGCACGTCAGCGCCCATTACTTGCTGCCCGCCCATCCGCCACTGAAGGGCGGCAAACCTGTGGCTTATCAACTGGTACCCGAAGCACTGCGCGCCTGGCATGCCGGGGCCAGCAATTGGCGTGGGCGTACCAATTTGAACGATACCTCGATAGGCATTGAGATCGTCAACCGGGGCTTTACGCGTAACTTGCTGGAGACAGACTGGCAGCCTTATACGCCAGAGCAAATTGCGTTACTGATCCAACTTAGCCGCGATATTGTGCAGCGTTACGCGCTGCAACCGACGGACGTGGTAGGGCATAGCGATATCGCCCCGCAGCGCAAACAGGATCCTGGCCCTCTCTTCCCATGGCAACAGCTGGCGCAGGCAGGCATTGGTGCCTGGCCGGATGAGCGGGAGGTGGAACGTTACCTGGCAGGTCGTGATAAGCATGAGCCGGTGGCGATGGCATCACTATTGGAAAAGCTGGCGCGCTACGGCTATGGCGTTGATCCTACATGGGATGCCAAGCAGCAGCGGAACTTGGTAGCGGCATTTCAGATGCATTTCCGGCCCAGCGATTATCGCGGTGAGCCAGATGCAGAAAGCGAGGCGATTATAGAGGCGTTGCTAAGCAAATACGGAGCTATGCGCTAACGCCAAAAAAGGCCCTCACCCTAACCCTCTCCCACAGGGAGAGGGGACCGATCGAGTGTGCTTGAAATTAGAGTGATTCACCTTAGATGAGGAGGCGATTGCGTTTGCTGATACTGCCAAATGAGCAGGGACTCTCAGCTCCCTTTCCCTGGATCGAGTTTGCAGAGACTACCTCTTTACTTCCAAATGTGCAGGGGCTATCAGCTCCCTCTCCCTGTGGGAGAGGGTTGGGGTGAGGGGGGTTACAGCCCGTGCAGATTACCGTGCTCTTTCAACCAGCGAGCAGTACGGCTAATGCCTTCTTCAAGCGAAACCACGGGTTGATAACCCAGTTCCTGCTGTGCGCGAGTGGTGTTCAGCGTCAGATCGAAATTGAGCTTGGCGACGCTGTAATGGGTCAACACGGGTTCTTTATCGCTTTTACTGCCCAGTTTTTCCATGCCACGTGCCATCATATCCAGCATCGGGTAGGGCACCGAGCGGATACGGCACTTCATGCCCAACTCATCGATCAGCTGTTGCAGCACGGTGCGTAGCGTGCAGGCTTGCTGGTTGGAGATGTTGTAGGCCCGGCCAGAAGGAGTCTCTTCCTTCACGGTGGCCAGCCACATGGCGTGTACCGCATTATCCAGATAGGTCATATCGACCAGTGCATC
The DNA here is from genome assembly GCF_055790865.1 of Serratia sp. K1WW1. Taxonomy (NCBI): domain Bacteria; kingdom Pseudomonadati; phylum Pseudomonadota; class Gammaproteobacteria; order Enterobacterales; family Yersiniaceae; genus Serratia; species Serratia sp. K1WW1. The sequence continues at coordinate 3,851,090 of NZ_CM147697.1, read as the reverse complement.
CCCGCCACGCGGTAACAGCAGGCTACCGTAATGTTTGATCATATGCAGCAGGCGCGGCAGCATGATTTTGTCGTGTGGGCCAAATAGCCCCTGTGGGCGCAGGATGGTGAAGTGGGTTTGCGGGTTGGACAGCGCCAACTGTTGCACCACCTGTTCCCCGGCGGCCTTGCTGCGGGCAAACTCGTTGGCATAACGAATCGGGCGGAAGTCTTCATCCACATTGCGGTGATGGTGATAATCAAAGTAAATTGCCGGCGACGAAATATGAATGAACCGTTCTACACCGTAGGCCGCAGCCCATTCCCCCAAACGGCGGGTAGCGCGGACGTTGGCCAGTTCGAAGGCTTCTTCCGTGCCCCATGGGGAAGTGAAACCGGAGCAGTGCCACAGCACGTCCACATCCGCCAGCATGGCTTTGGCCTGTGAAGAGATCAGGTTGGTGAGATCGGCATGGATGAATTCGGCACCCATTTTTTCCAGCAGGCAACCCATGGCCTGATTGCGCCCGGTGGCACGCACTTTTATGCCTTGGCGGCGGAGATATTCAACGGCGTTACGGCCTAACCCACTGGTTGCACCGGTGACCAATACCTTCATAACTCACTCTGTTCTCACCAAAAATCAGGATGCTGAGGGCGTTTTAGCGCGCCCCAGCAAATAAGGTGCCATTCTTTCGTGATTTTGTGCGCTATGCAATGAGAAAGGACCTAACCGCAGCAGCAAACTGTGCGGTTGATCGAGAATTCGACTAATGAGGACGCTGGTTATCGTACTCTTCGGCCAATTGGGCAATCCGTTTGGCCATGCCACGGAAAATAAACAGGTGGGCGGGCATCATGACAAACCAGTATAACAGCCCGCTGAAACCGGCAGGATGCCACCAGGCGCGGACATCGAGTTGGCGGCGATCGCCCAGGTCTTTGATGCTGAAGGTCAGGCGACCAAGCCCCGGAGCTTTCATCCCGAACATCAATGCCAACTGCCGTAATGGCTTCTTGGTGATCACCTTCCAGCCATCGACCAGATCGCCGATTTCCAGGGTGTCACGCTCCGGTCGGCCATAAACGACGCCGTTGCCAATCATATCGTCCATGCGGGCACGGATTTGCCACAGAATGTTGGCGTAGAAGTATCCCTCTTTGCCGCCCAACTGCTGCACGACGTGCCATAGCGCTTCACTGGAGGCCTGGGTATCCAGTTCACAGCCTGCATGTTTGGGGTAGAAACCGTAACCGGGGCGCCAGCGGGCTCGGGCTTCAGGATCGTAACCCCAGTCGGCAGAGTCGACCACCTCGTCTTCGCGGCGTAGCGTCTCCTTCACGGCCTCATCAAAGGTTTGTAGTGGCTGTGGGATCAAGGCTTGCAGCGGTTTGCCATCGGCAGGTAAGTCATGGTTCAGCCCCTGAATGAGCGCGCTGGCAATCGAGGTTGGTACAGACGTGATCATGCTGATAAACCATACCGAGATAAAGCGTGTCGGCAGCGGCACCGGGATCAGCCAGCGCTTTTTGCCGCTGATCTTGATAAAGCGCTCGAACATGGTTTGGTAACTGATGTACTCCGGCCCGGCCACGTCAAAAATCCGGTTTTCCTGCGCCGGATGTTGCAGTAGCTCGGTCAGGTAAGTGAGCAGGTTATCCAGTGCGACCGGGGACGATTTTGACCGTACCCAACGCGGTGGCGTCAGGATCGGCAGGTTATAGACCATATCGCGCATAATCTCGAACGCGGCTGACCCAGGGCCAACCACGATGCTGGCGCGCAATTCGGTGACGGGTATACCGCTTTGGCGCAGGATTTCGCCGGTCAGTTTACGGGCAATGAGGTGGGGGGAGCTATTGCCCTCTGGTTGCAGTGCACCAAGGAAAATAACCTGTTTAACGTTGGATCCTCGCAAGGCATCGCGCAGGTTTTCCGCCGCCTGGCGCTCCTTTTCGATAAAATCGTCGCCATCGCCCATACCGTGGATCAGGTAGTAAACGGCATCGATCTGCCATAGCGCCGCCGTTAGCGTTTCTGGGCGATAGACATCCACGTAGCGGCAGCTTACGTGCGGCCAGTTTTGCTCTTCCAACCATTCTATACGGCGTGCTGCGGCGGTGATTTCGTGGCCCTGCTCGGTCAAACGGGGGATCAGGTGTTGGCCAATATAACCGCTGGCTCCAAGAACCAGAATACGTTGGGAGGTCATTGCGCTGCCTTAGATTATTGATGTTAATGTGAGCATAAACGACAGGATGCCAAATTAGCGGGCTAAATGCACTTTTTGTATGGGTATCAATAGTTGCATCTGCACGGAGGGCGGTTCACACTACGCGGCGATCAAGCAACGAGCCCATGCCCGATGAAAATCAATTCCCTGTGTTATTTGCTGCTGCTAATTGCTCTGGCTGGCAGCCTGTGTTTTCCCGCTCCGCTGTGGACGTGGCTGCTGCTGGTAAACTTGCTGACCCTGCTGATCTACGGTGCCGATAAGCTGGCCGCCTGCAAAAGTTGGCAACGGGTGCCGGAAATCACCCTGCTGTTGTTTGGCGTGCTGGGCGGTTGGATAGGGGCCATTATCGGGCAACGGATGTTCCGCCATAAAACGCAGAAACAACCGTTCAAAACCTATTTTATCCTCAGCGTAGTGCTGAACCTGCTGCTGATACTGGTTGTGGGTTACTGGCTCTATGGCCGGATGGTGGTTTGAGTTACCGCAATATGCGTAATTAAACGGGCGCCGCATGCGCCGCCCGTTGCCATCAATCTACGTTAAGGTTTCTTCTCGCCAACGACCACCGGTGCATATTCAACCGGCACCCACGCATAGCCTTTACCTTCGACGCGTACGTGGCCCAGGCCAGGGAAAGGTAGGTGCGCTCCGCCAACCCACAGCTTGTTTTCAGCCGCATCGGCAAACACCTTCTGCCGGGTAGCGATCGCCTGTTTGGAGTCCGTGTCAAAGTCCACTACGACTTCAGGTTTGGCAAACTGCAAAGAGTGGCTGTGGACGATATCCCCCCACAACAGCAGTTTCTGGCCGCCGGAGCTGAACAGGTAAGAGGTATGCCCAGGCGTATGGCCCGGTGTCGCTATCACCTCCAACCCAGGAAGTAACTGCTCCCCAGGGCTATAAAGTTTCAGCTTACCCTGTTCGGCATAAGGAGCCACGGCGTCCTGGACCATTTTGAACATCGGCTGCGCGTCTTTCGGGGCTTTGGCCGCGATCTCTTTACTCAGCCAATAATCGCCATCGGCCTTGGAGGCATAGACAGTAGCGTTAGGGAAGGCGGCTTTGCCCTGATCGGTGATGCCGCAGGCGTGATCGGGGTGCAGATGCGTCAGCAATATCATATCAACCTGCTCTGGCTGATAACCTGCCGCGCGCAGGTTGTTTTTGATAGCCCCCAACGTTGGTCCAAAACACTGCGAGGTACCGGCATCGACCAAAACCAGATGCGTACCGGTGTTCACCAGAAACGCGTTAACCGCCGTCTGTATGCCTGACTTGCTGTCGGTAAACATGCGGGCGAACAGCTTTTGCATATCCGGCTCGCTGACACCATGGAACAGCTTGGCGTCCAGTTTGACGTAACCGTCGTACAGCGCTGTCACCTCCAGGTTACCCAACATCATGCGGTAATAGCCGGGAGCCTGTGTCTGCTGTTGGGCCGGAGCCGGGGCGGCGCTGGCTGGCAAGGTAAACATCATTCCACTGCTAGCGAGGGTGAGAGCTAATAACGTCTGGCGCAATTTATGACTCATAGATGATATCCCTTCAGGTTTTGAAACTAGGCTGAGATAGTGGGCTTGGCGAGAACCGGGAAGCGGGCCTCCCGGTGTTACTGCAAAAAAATCAAGCGTGCTGCTGCAAGAACTCCCGCCATAGATCGACGACTTTTTGCAGATCCTGGCGGCTAACGTTCAGATGCGTCAGGATACGGGTTAACGGCCCGGCACTGATTAACACACCACGTTCGCGCATCCAGGGGCCGAGCTTGGCCGCCAGCTCCGGGGATTGGCGCAGGTACAGCACGTTGGTTTGTGCGCCCGGTTCGGCAATATCCACGCCAATGTCACGTAGCTGCTGTTCGAACCATTTGGCGTTGTCATGATCTTCTTTCAGCCGTTCGACGTTGTGCTCCAGCGCATAGAGCCCGGCCGCCGCCAGAATACCGGCCTGGCGCATACCGCCGCCGGTCATCTTGCGCCAGCGGTTGGCACGTTGAATAAACGCTTCGCTACCGCATAGCAGGGAGCCGACCGGTGCACCCAGGCCTTTCGACAGGCAAATGGTGAAGGTGTCGCAATACTGGGCGAGGGTTTTCAGCGGTACGTTAAGTGCCACCGCCGCGTTGAAAATGCGCGCGCCGTCAATGTGCAGAGCAAGTTTGTGCTCACGAGTGAACTGCCAGGCCTGTTGCAGATATTCCAGCGGCAGCACGCGGCCGCTGATGGTATTTTCCAGACTCAGCAGACGAGTCTTGGCGAAGTGAATATCATCGGGTTTGATGGCGGCGGCGACTTTATCTAACGGCAGCGTGCCATCGGAATTGGCTTCGATCGGCTGGGGCTGAATGCTGCCCAGCACGGCGGCACCACCGGCTTCATATTTGTAGTTATGCGCCTGCTGGCCAACGATATATTCCTCACCACGCTGGCAATGGCTCAGCAGGGCTACCAGGTTGGCCTGGGTGCCGGTAGGCAGGAATAATGCTGCCTCTTTGCCAGAGAGCCTGACCGCTTCGGCCTGGAGGGCGTTGACGGTGGGATCGTCGCCATACACGTCGTCGCCGACGTCAGCCTGCGCCATGGCGGTGCGCATCTCTGCGCTAGGTTGGGTAACGGTGTCACTGCGTAAATCGATAAGCATACGGGTCCTTGGTAGCCAATGAGGAAGAGGCTTTCATCATAACCGGATTGGCGCAGCGCAAAAGCGGAAAATGCAGGGGACAACCAACTTCATTGCCCCCAGAAGCGATTAACGCAGCCAGTTGGTTTTAGCCAGTTCGACAACTTCATCACCCCGGCCATTGATGATGGCGCGCAGCATATACAGGCTGAACCCTTTAGCCTGTTCGAATTTGATCTGCGGCGGCATCGCCAGCTCTTGTTTGGCCGTGACCACGTCGAGCAGGGCCGGGCCAGGATGGGCCAGCATTTCCTGCAATGCCGCGTCCAGCTCGGAGGCCTTTTCTACCCGAATGCCTTTGATGCCTGCCGCATTGGCGATCGCGGCAAAGTCCGGGTTGTGCAGATCGGTGCCGTCGGTAAGGTAGCCACCGGCCTTCATCTCCATGGCCACAAAGCCCAGCACGCTGTTATTGAATACCACCACCTTGACCGGCAGCTTCAACTGGGCCAGCGACAGAAAATCCCCCATCAGCATGGTGAAGCCACCGTCACCGCACATGGCGATCACTTGCTTATCCGGTTCGGTGGCCTGGGCACCAATCGCCTGCGGCATGGCGTTGGCCATTGAGCCATGGTTGAACGAACCGAGCAGGCGGCGTTTGCCGTTCATTTTCAAATAACGCGCAGCCCACACCGTCGGCGTGCCGACATCGCAGGTGAAGATGGCGTCATCTGTGGCTGAGTTGCTGATTTGCTGTGCCAGATATTGTGGGTGGATCGGCTGGTCATCGTTAGCAGTAGCCAGCCCGTCGAGATCTTTACGCGCTTCCCGATAATGCTCCAGCGCCTTATCCAGGAATTTGCGGTCGCTCTTGGCTTGCAACTGCGGCAGCAAGGCGCTGAGCGTCGTTTTGATATCCCCCATCAGAGCCATATTGACCGGGCAATGGGCGCCGATGCTGCCGGGGTTGATATCGATCTGAATGATATTGGCATTGCCAGGATAAAACGCCCGATAAGGGAACTGAGTGCCTAGCAGCACCAAGGTATCCGCGTTCATCATGGCGTGGTAGCCGGAGGAGAAACCGATCAGCCCGGTCATGCCGACGCTGTAAGGGTTATCCCATTCGATGTGCTCTTTACCGCGTAGGGCGTGCACAATCGGGGCCTGCAGCAGTTCGGCCAGTTTGACGACTTCATCATGCGATCCGGCACAGCCGCTGCCGCACATCAGGGTGATGTTTTTGGCGCTGTTCAGCGTTTCTGCCAGTTTTTGCAGCTCGCTCATCGGTGGCTGCATCAGTGGGTGCGCAGGCGTATGCCATACCATGCTGGCATCTTCTGGGGCCATTTGCAGGGCGATATCCCCCGGCAGCACAATCACCGAGACGCCACGGTTGAGGATCGCTTTGCGCATGGCGATCTCAAGCACTCGCGGCAGTTGCTCTGGATTGGATACCAGCTCGCAGTAGTGGCTGCATTCGCGGAACAGCTCTTGCGGGTGCGTCTCCTGGAAGTAGCCGCTGCCGATCTCGCTGGAAGGAATATGGGCGGCGATAGCCAGCACCGGGACGTGATTGCGGTGGCAATCGAACAGGCCGTTGATCAGGTGCAGGTTGCCGGGGCCGCAGGAGCCTGCGCAGACCGCCAGTTGACCGGTGAGCTGCGCTTCGGCACCGGCGGCAAAGGCGGCAACCTCCTCGTGGCGGGTGCCCATCCAGGCGATGGTTCCCATCCGGTGCAGGCTGTCACTCAGGCCGTTGAGCGAATCGCCGGTGACGCCCCAAATCCGTTTTACACCCGCCTGTTCCAGCGTTTTGGCGATCAGCGTGGCTACTGTTTGCTTCATAGTTCCTCCAGTCATTATCCAAAATGAGGGGTACTCGCCCGGTTAAAGGCAAACAGAAAGTGTAGAAGGGCATTAGGGGATACGCTTACCGATATGTGCCCCATCGGGAAGATGGGGCCAAAGCTTCAGGCGAGGGTGACGTCACTTTGTAGCTGGCAGCTACAGGCCAGCACGTAACCCTGCTCGATTTCCGCCGGGGTTAACGTCATGGTGCTGGTGGTGGTGTATTGGCCATCGATAATACGGGTTTTGCACGAACCGCAAACGCCAGCCCGGCAGGCGGCATTGACCGGTAATTTATGGGCTTCTAAAGCGGCGAGCAAGGTGCTGCCGACCGGTACGCGGAATTCACGCAGCGGCTGACCGATGCGCAATGTTAACTGTTCGTTTTTCCCATCATCCAGCTCTGCCGAGGTGTGGAACTGTTCCTGATGGAAGTTGGCAGCGGGGACACCGAGCCCAAGGCAAAGCTGCTCAACCTGTTGCATGTATGGGGCCGGGCCGCAGGTCATCACGGTACGTGAGGCGATATCCGGCGCGGCCTGTTGCAGCACCTGTTCATTGATGCGGCCAGACAGGAAGCCGGGTTGCGCATCCTGCTCTGCCATCAATGTCAGTTGCAATTGCGGATGGGTGGCACATAGCCGTTGCCATTGTTCGGCAAAAATCACATCGGCAGGGGTGCGGACGTTAAAGATCACTCGGATATCGCATTGCGGCTTGTTCACCACCAGCCAACGGCACATCGACATGATCGGCGTGACGCCACAGCCGGCAGCCAGCATCAGGTAGCGATCGCTGGGGTGTTGCACGCAGCTGAATTCTCCCTGGGCGTCTGATAGCCAAAGTGTTTGGCTAGGTTTGACCTCTTGCGTCAGCCAGCGTGAGCCAACGCCATCCGCCAGGCAACGTACGCTGATGCTGATAAAAGGACTCAGGCCGGGTGAAGAGGAGAGGGTGTAAGCGCGCAGCGTGTCTTCACTGTCGCGAATGCTGACCAACGCAAACTGACCGGGGTGATAAGGGTAAAAGTCGTTATTGATCAGGTTCAGCGTCCAGACGTCAGCGGTTTCCTGTTGCAGGGAGTGCACCTGCATCGGGTTGGGGCAAAGTGGGCTGGGTTGGCTCATGGGGCACCTCAAAACAAACGGGGCCGCCGCGATGGGCAGCCCCGGAACAACGGCCTTAGCCGAGAAGGGTTTGCATATCCTGCTCTACGGTGGTGACCGAACGCAGGCCGAATTTTTCATTCAGCACCGCCAACAGATTGTCGGTCAGGAAGGCCGGGGCGCTTGGGCCGGTGACGATATTTTTCACCCCGAGTGACAGCAGCGTCAGCAGAATGACAATCGCTTTCTGCTCGAACCACGACAGCACCAGGCTGAGCGGCAGATCGTTGACAGTGCCACCGACTTTCTCGGCGAGTTTGACTGCCAGCATTACGGCCGAATAGGCATCGTTACATTGGCCAACGTCCAGCAGGCGCGGTAGCCCTTCCAGCGTGCCGAAGTCCAGCTTGTTGAAGCGGTATTTACCACACCCCAGCGTCATGATCAGGCAATCTTGCGGTACGTTGCGGGCAAAGTCGGTGAAGTAGCTGCGTTCGTCGCGGCTGCCGTCGCAGCCACCCACCAGAAATACGTGGCGCAGTTTTTTCTGTACTACCAGGTCAACCACGGTATCGGCGGCGCTGAGCAGTACCTGGCGGCCAAAACCGACGGTGATCAGTTGTTCGATTTCGCTGTAAGGGAAGCCAGCCAACTGCTGCGCCTGAGCGATCACGGTGCTGAAATCATCCCCTTCCAGATGGTTGACACCAGGCCAGCCAACGATGCTGCGCGTCCAGATGCGATCGCCATAGTTGCCGACGTTCGGATCGATAATGCAGTTGGAGGTCATGACGATCGAACCCGGGAATTTGGCGAACTCGGTCTGCTGATTTTGCCAGCCGCTGCCGTAGTTACCCACCAGATGCGGGAATTTTTTCAGCTCTGGATAGCCATGGGCGGGTAACATTTCGCCGTGGGTATAGACGTTGACGCCGGTGCCTGCGGTCTGTTCCAGCAGTAGGCGCAGATCTTTCAGATCGTGGCCGGAGATCAGGATCGCCTTGCCCGCCACTGGACGCACGTTGACTGTGGTCGGCTGCGGATCGCCGAAGGCACCGGTTTCGCCGCGATCCAGAATAGCCATCACGCTGAAGTTCATTTTGCCGATGGCCATTGAGTTGTTCAGCAGGGTGTCCAGATCGCTCGGTTGGGTACCCAGCCAGGCCATAAAGGCGTGGTAATCGGCATAGATCTGGTTGTCGAACTGGCCCAGCACATGGGCATGCTCCATATAGGCGGCGGCCCCTTTCAGGCCGTACAGGCACAGCATCCGCAGGCCGTGGATATCGTCGCCTACCTCGGCTTTATCTTTATTGAGGGCAAACTGCGCGGCCTGTTGCAACAGCGCAGGCATATCGTTGCCAGCCAGTTGCAGCTGGGCCAGCGGATGATCGACCTGCACACTGGCGTCGAGCAGGCGGCAGCGAACCGCCAGCGAGTCACGCAGGGCAATGGTGTCACGTGCATAGCCGATAATGCGTTCGGAATCGAAGTTAACGTTGGTCAGCGTAGAGAAGAAGGCGCGTGGGGAGAAACTGTCGACATCATGATCGATAATGCCCAACGCGCGCGCCTGCAAGGCCCAGGCAGAGAGCCCTTGCAGCGCCGCTATCAACAGATCCTGCAGGTCGGAGGTTTCTGCCGTTTTACCGCACATCCCTTGGGCGTAGGAGCAGCCGTTACCTGCCGGTGTCCGGATGGTTTGTTCACATTGCACACAGAACATAATCGCTTCCTTTTTTAAAGTTGCATTTATAATGCTTGTTTTGAAGCATAGATCGATGACGCAACCTTAAAAAGGCTTTTGTGATACAACTTTAACAAAGTTTGATTTAGAACAAGTTGGCGTGCGGATGGGAATTATTACGCTTTGATCAGCAGGCGCGGCGAGCCGCGCCCGTGGGTATCAGGAGAACAGGGCGATTAACACCGGAGCCAACAGGCTCAGCAAGAATCCGTGCACGATGGCGGGAGGCACCATTTCTATCCCGCCGCTGCGTTGCAGAACCGGCAGTGTGAAATCCATCGAAGTGGCACCACATAAACCCAATGCAGAGGAGCGGCTACGACGCACCAGCGTAGGGAGCAGCATTATTGCCACCAGCTCACGAGCCAGATCGTTGAAGAAGGCGGCGCTACCCATTACTGGGCCATAGGCGTCGGTGATCAGGATGCCGGAAAGGGAGTACCAGCCAAAACCCGAAGCCATCGCCAAACCGGCTTTCAGCGGTAACCCCAGCAGCAGTGCTGCCACTGCACCGCCCGCCAGCGAACTGAGCGCCACCACCACGGCGACCATCATGCCACGGCGATTGAGGGCAATCTGGCGCAGCGTCATCCCACTGTTGCGTAGCTGTGCGCCCACCAGAAGCAGCAGAAATAGCAGGGCGTATTCACTGCCTTGGCCAGCAAATTGCAGCCAGTGCCACTGGGTGAGTCCCAAGGCAAAGCCACCCACCACCACTCCACAGAGCTTCAGGGATTCCAATGCCATATGCAGGCGTGAGGGCAACGATTCTTGCTTGTGAGTACTGTGCCAGGGGCGGCGGCGTTCAAACAGCGATAACCACAGAAGATTGGCGCAGAAAATGCACAGAAAAAACACCAGGGTGTACTGAAAGATCAGCATCAGGTTGCTGCTGAGGTTTTCCAGGAATGCCAGGCTGATCCCCATAATGAACAGGATCACATACACCATCCAGCTCAGCAGCCGGTTAATGGCCCGGATCAGGGTGACGCTACGCAAGGGGACAAGATAACCGACAATCAGCGGTATCAGAATAATCAGCAGTCCTGAATACATGTGAAACTAGCGTCCTTTAAGTTGGGATAATACGGCAAACCCCACACGCTAACCAAAATGGGCGGCGGAGTAAAGTGGCGGATTTACGCGGTTTGCAGCACGCGGTGGCAATGTCTGCTTGACCTGTAATGGCTTTATTGCTCATCCTCAAGGTATCAGGCGAATAAAGGAGTCAGCAGATGTACCTGGAGCGTATTGAGATTGTAGGATTCCGCGGTATCAACCGGCTTTCATTGACGCTGGATGATAATACCGTGCTACTTGGGGAAAATGCCTGGGGCAAGTCCAGCCTGCTGGACGCCATGACCTTTTTGCTGGCCCCCGAACAGACGCTGTACCGCTTTGAAGCCAAAGATTTCTACTTCCCACCTGGCGACGAGGCGGCCAAAGATCGTCATTTGCAGATTATCTTCACCTTTTGTGAAAAGGATACCGGCCATGCGCATCTGCCGCGCTATCGCCATCTTTCGCCGCTTTGGTCGAAGGGGGAAGATAACCTGAGCCGCATCCACTACTGCTGTGTGGGGGAATTAGACGATGATGGCACGGTATGCACCTGGCGGCGTTTTCTTGATGCCGATGGCAACGCCTTGCACCTGCACCATATCGATCAACTGGTGCACGCCCTGATCCGTATTCATCCGGTACTGCGGCTGCGTGATGCGCGCTTTATTCGCCGCCTGCGGCCCAGCTCACTCAGCGATCGTCTCCCTGCCGATAACGAAGCCCTGGCACAGCAGTTGGATCAACTGACGCGCGAACTGGTGCGCAATCCGCAAAAGCTGACTAATGCCGAACTACGGCAGGGGCTGGCGGCGATGCAGCAACTGCTTGAACACTATTTTGCCGAGCAAGGTTCGCAGATTGCCGGGCCTCGCCATCGTCGCCAACCGGAACAACAGGCGTGGCGATCGCTAGACAGCATCAACCGCATGATTGCCGAACCTAACAGCCGCAGCATGCGACTGATCCTGCTGGGGATGTTCTCTACGTTGCTGCAGGCCAAGGGCAACGTAAAACTCGATCCCCATGCCCGGCCATTATTGCTGGTAGAAGACCCGGAAACGCGCCTGCATCCCATCATGCTGTCGGTAGCCTGGGGGTTGCTCAACCAGATGCCGTTGCAGCGTATTACCACCACCAACTCCAGCGAGCTGGTGTCGCTGGTGCCGGTGGAGCATATTTGCCGTCTGGTGCGCGAATCGGCCCGGGTTGCTACCTATCGCCTCGGGCCAAAGGGGCTAAGTGCGGAGGACGGGCGGCGCATTGCGTTCCACATCCGCTTTAACCGGCCCGCCTCGCTGTTTGCCCGCTGCTGGTTGCTGGTGGAAGGGGAAACCGAGGTCTGGCTACTTAACGAACTGGCGCGCCAGTGTGGCTATCGTTTCGAGTCCGAAGGCGTGCGGGTGATTGAGTTTGCCCAGTGCGGGCTGAAACCCTTGCTGAAGTTTGCCCGGCGCATGGGCATTGAATGGCACGCCCTGGTGGATGGCGACGAAGCCGGGAAGAAATATGCCAATGCCGTGCGCAGCATGCTGGATAATCACGAAGATAACGAGCGCGATCGTCTGACCGCGCTACCTGCGCCGGATATGGAGCATTTCATGTATCGGGAGGGTTTCAGCTCGGTGTATCACCGGGTGGCTTCGGTACCGCTAAAGGTACAGATGCCGGTGCGTAAGGTGATCATCAAAGCGGTTCATCACACTTCAAAACCCGATCTGGCGATTGAGGTGGCCATGCAGGCCGGGGCATGGGGCACCGACTCGGTGCCACCGTTGTTGAAAAAAATGTTCTCCCGCGTGATGTGGCTGGCGCGTGGCCGGGCGGATTAAGAAAAGTGCTTGCTAATGCCCTGTTGGAGCTCGTCCAGTAACTGGTAACGGCGGCGATATTCCGCGCGTTTTTTGCTGGCGATGGCTTCCATCGGCTTGCGGTCAATACGCTCGGGTAACAGGAAATAGCCGTTATCGAGTTGCTTACCACCCATGGAAAGCCAGAACTGATCGTAATCGGCATGCAGCTGGTCTTTCTTTTTGTGGTGGTAGCGCCAGTTTTGGTAAATATGGGTGGTGTTGCCTACCGCGATCAACTGCCGGATACCCAACTGTTGGGCCAGGTGGCAAATGCCTTCCAACACCAGGCGTTTTGGAAACAGGCCGTGGCAGGCTTTGGTCGTATTCTGGATCTCAGCGTGCGGCACCGTGGAATTGGCGCCTTGCATACCGCCGATAAATAACGTGGGTTGTTGCTGGTAATTCATCAAGATGAAGGTCATTTCAGCCAGCATGATCCCTTGACTATTGCGCAACAGCAGGGTCGTTTCACCCTCTTTATTCAAGTGGTCCAGAGAGGCCAGTTGCAGGCAGATCTGCTCACCATTTTTGTCCTGCGCGCGGCTTAAGGTAAAGGGATGGCTACCCAGTTGGCCGAGGTGCATCTTCAGCGGCATGCGTTGGGCGAGCAGATCGTAGTGATCGCGCAGGGCAAACAGACGGTCGATGCGGCTCATGTTGTTCGCCAGATAGGGGCGATGCAGTTTGCAGGGCAGATTGGGCTGTGCGCTTAAAATCTCATCCAGCAGCGGGTTGGCGGCCAGCGTATTGAGCAGGCTGCGAGTCGTGGGCCAGCAGAGTAGCGAACGGCCAAGAAACTTAAGGCGGAATGACGTTTTTTTCCAGGCATTGCTGGGCACTTTCTCGCCGTTGATCAGTGCCGTCATCAGTTGGCTGGCCGGTTTGGCCGATATGAGTGGATAGCTGAGCTGAGACATGATGAAATCCTGGTCTGTGTCTAAATGACTATTTCATCAAGGCTTCACTAAACAGAAGTTCAATACGGTATGGCAAAATTGCCTTGCTCGAAATACGTTGAGCCTTGGTTTAGTTATCGGCAAAGCAACATGCTAATTTACTTGGGTTGCCATGGTTGGCAGCCTGAGAATGACAGGAAATAGGTAGGAACAAACATTGACGTGGTTATTCAAAAGTAAGAAACGCGGGTCACTGGTGTGTGCCGTTCTGGTGGTGCTTGCCGTTGTGGCTTATTGGCACTTTAGCCATCCGGCCCCGGTGGAGTTTAAAACCGTCAAGGTCGTTAAACGCGATCTGGAGCAAAGCGTATTGGCAACCGGCCAACTGGACGCGGTGCGTAAGGTTGATGTGGGGGCTCAGGTCAGCGGACAGTTGGAGAGCCTGAAGGTCGAGATTGGCGATAAGGTGCAAAAAGGCCAACTGCTCGGCATTATCGATCCCGAACAGGCACAAAACAGCATTCGCGAAGGCGAAGCCACTCTGCAGCAACTGCAAGCCCAGCTGCAACAGGCTTTGGCGGAGCAGCAACTGGCGGAGGTCACCTTGCAGCGTAACCGCGAACTGGCCAAGGTGCAGGCGGTATCGCGCCAGGATCTGGACCAATTCGCCACCAATCTGGCGGTGAAAAAGGCGCAGGTTGCAACCACCAGGGCGGAGATTGCCAAAAATCAGGCCAGCCTGGATACCGCCAAGATCAATCTGGCCTATACCCGTATTGAAGCGCCGATGGACGGCGATGTGGTACAAATCACCACCTTGCAGGGCCAGACGGTGATTGCCGCGCAGCAAGCGCCCAACATTCTGACGTTGGCAGACATGAGTAGCATGATGGTGAAGGCCCAGGTTTCCGAGGCGGACGTGATCCACCTCAAGCCGGGGTTGAAAGCCTGGTTTACCGTGCTGGGCGATCCGAGCAAACGTTTTGACGGCGCGCTGAAAGACATTCAGCCCACGCCAGAGAAGGTCAACAACGCCATTTTCTATTACGCGCGTTTCGAAGTGCCAAATCCACAGGGCTTGCTGCGTCTGCAAATGACCGCGCAGGTGCATATTCAGCTGGCTGGCGTCAGCGATGCGCTGGTGATCCCACTGGCGGCATTGGGGGATCAGATCGCCGATAACCGTTACCACATTTCGGTACTGAAGCAGGGCAAGGAAGAGAAGCGGGAAGTCACGATCGGCATTCGCAACAATGTGGATGTGCAGATTGTCAGCGGGTTGCAGGCCGGTGAGGAAGTGATTGTCAGCCGCGGCGGCGCGGAGGCCAGCTGATGACGGCACTGTTAGAACTTAGTGATATCCGGCGCAGCTACCTCTCCGGCGATCAGACCATAGACGTGCTGAAAAACGTCAGTCTGCGCATTGATGCCGGTGAGATGGTGGCGATTATGGGGGCTTCTGGCTCCGGTAAATCGACGCTGATGAACATTCTCGGCTGCCTGGACAAGCCCAGCGCCGGAACTTACCGCGTGGCTGGGCAGGATGTGGCAACGCTTGATGGCGATGCGTTGGCCCAGCTGCGGCGCGAGCACTTTGGCTTTATCTTCCAGCGCTATCATCTGCTACCCCATCTGAGTGCGGCGCATAACGTGGAGGTGCCTGCGGTTTATGCCGGGCTGGGCAAGGCAGCACGGCGCGAAAGGGCGGCGGCCTTGCTGCAACGTCTGGGGCTGGGGGAACGTATCACCTACCGGCCAAGCCAGCTTTCGGGGGGGCAGCAGCAGCGTGTCAGTATTGCGCGGGCTTTGATGAACGGTGGCCAGGTGATCCTGGCGGATGAACCGACCGGTGCGCTCGACAGCCATTCCGGTGAAGAGGTGATGACGATCCTCAAGCAACTGCGCGAGCAGGGGCACACCGTGATTATCGTCACGCACGATCCGGCGGTAGCACAGCAGGCTGAGCGGATTATCGAGATCCGCGACGGGGAAATCATCGCCGACTCTCGGCCACAGGCGCAGGGTAACCCTCAGGCCAAAATGCTGGATATGGCCACGCCAGCGCCTTCCTGGCAGCAGGTGGCTGGCCGTTTCCGTGAGGCGTTGGTGATGGCTTGGCGTGCTATGGCAGCCAACAAGATGCGCACGGCGTTAACCATGTTGGGGATCATCATCGGCATTGCCTCGGTGGTCTCGATCCTGGTGATCGGCGACGCGGCCAAGCAGATGATCCTGGCAGACATCAAATCCATTGGCACCAACACCGTGGACATCTATCCCGGCAAAGACTTTGGTGATGACGATCCCAGCTTCCGCCAGGCGTTGAAGTATGGCGATCTAAGCGCGTTACGTGAACAACCTTATGTCAGTGCGCTTTCGCCGAATATCAGCAGCAGCATGCGGCTACGGTTTGGCAATATTGATGTGGCCGCCAACGTCGCGGGCGTCGGTGAACAATTTTTTCGAGTTTACGGCATGACGCTTTCCCAGGGGGTAGGTATCGATGCCCTACAGGTGCAATCCCAGGCGCAGGTGGTGGTGATCGACGCCAATACCCAGCGGCGGCTGTTTCCGCATAAAAAAAACGTGGTGGGAGAGGTGATCCTGATCGGCAATATGCCAGCCACGGTGGTTGGTGTGGCCGAGGAAAAGCAGTCGATGTTCGGCAGCAGCAAGACGCTGAGCGTATGGGTGCCCTATAGCACGATGGCCAATCGCCTGATGGGCAACGACTATTTTGACTCGATCACCGTGCGTATCCGTGAGGGCTATAACAGCCAGGAAGCGGAACAGCAGTTGACGCGGTTGCTGACGCTGCGCCACGGCAAGAAAGACTTCTTCACCTACAACATGGACAGCCTGGTGCAAACCGCGGAGAAAACCACCCGCACGCTGCAACTGTTCCTGACCCTGGTGGCGGTGATTTCGCTGGTGGTTGGCGGGATTGGGGTGATGAATATCATGCTGGTCTCGGTAACGGAAAGGACGCGTGAAATCGGCATTCGCATGGCGGTGGGGGCGCGCTCTGGCGATGTCCTGCAACAGTTCCTGATCGAGGCGGTGCTGGTCTGCCTGGTAGGGGGCGCGCTGGGGATAGCGCTGTCGTTCGCGATTGGCCTGCTGGTGCAATTGGCTATGCCGGGCTGGCAGATCAGCTTCCCGCCGGTGGCCTTGCTGAGTGCGTTCTTGTGTTCCACCGGCATAGGCGTGGTGTTCGGCTATCTGCCAGCACGTAGCGCTGCGCGGTTGAATCCGATTGACGCCTTGGCACGTGAGTAACAGCAAAAATAAAATGCCAGTCGTACGGCGGCTGGCATTTTGAGTTGGCAGTGCAGAAGTGGCTGAAGGGGAGCGTTTAGGCCATTGCCTCGCTTTCCAGCGGCATAATCAGGCTCGCGTGGTTCCCTTTCGGCCCTTGATGTACGTCGAACCTGACCTGCTGGCCCGCTTTCAACGTTCGGTAGCCATCCATTTTAATTGTTGAATAATGCGCGAAGATATCTTCACCGCCGCCTTCCGGGCAGATAAAGCCGAACCCTTTGGCGTTATTGAACCATTTAACAGTACCCGTCTCCATGCTGCTACATCCCTCGCAATGCTATTTTTAAACTGAGATGAATAACTGATCCAGGTGAGTAGCAACTGGTCAAAAGACCAACAACTCACAAAATTACACTCTAGAGCAAATGATCAACACGTCAAGGGATCGGCCAATGACCGCGTTGGGCAGTTCACCAAAGTTTGAAGTAGTTAACGCTATTGACATGGTTTGGTAACAAATTGTGGCCGCGATAAGGGTGATTAATCTCGTTGTGCTGCGGCACGTTAACCGCGAAGATGGTAAAATAGTCTTGATACTCCCGTTTGAATAACCCGAACATGGCCCCATATACTGAGGCATGGCAGAGAAGATGAGCAGCAATGGGCAATAGCAACGATTGGCTAAATATTGAGCACTTGGCCGAAGAAAAACAAATCGATGCGGTAAAACCGCCGTCAATGTATAAAGTTATACTTAACAACGACGATTACACACCGATGGAATTTGTGATTGACGTTCTGCAAAAGTTCTTTTCTTATGATATTGAACGTGCAACGCAACTGATGCTCACGGTCCACTATCAAGGCAAGGCGATCTGTGGTGTTTTCACCGCCGAGGTCGCAGAAACCAAGGTGGTCCATGTGAACCGTTACGCAAGGGAGAATGAGCATCCGTTGCTCTGTACGCTGGAAAAAGCCTGAAAAGGCAATCTATTGGGGAGGTGCCTATGCTCAATCAAGAATTGGAACTCAGTCTCAACATGGCTTTCGCCAGAGCGCGCGAGCACAGACATGAGTTTATGACCGTGGAGCACCTGTTGCTGGCGTTACTCAGCAACCCTGCCGCGCGCGAAGCGCTCGAGGCTTGTACGGTGGATCTGGCCGCGTTACGCCAGGAGCTGGAAGCCTTTATCGAACAAACCACACCAACGCTGCCCACCAGCGAAGAGGAGCGCGACACCCAGCCGACGCTCAGCTTCCAGCGTGTACTGCAGCGTGCGGTATTCCACGTGCAGTCCTCCGGCCGGAGCGAAGTGAGCGGTGCCAACGTGTTGGTGGCGATCTTCAGCGAACAGGAGTCCCAGGCGGCATACCTGCTGCGTAAACACGACGTCAGCCGTCTGGACGTGGTGAACTTCATTTCACATGGTACACGTAAAGATGAGCCGGGCCAGGCACCTAATGCGGAAAACCCGGTAAACGAAGAGCAGCCTGGAGGGGAAGACCGTATGGAAAACTTCACCACCAACCTCAACCAACTGGCCCGCGTTGGCGGTATCGATCCGCTGATTGGCCGTGACCGTGAACTGGAGCGCGCCATTCAGGTGCTGTGCCGCCGCCGTAAAAACAACCCGCTGCTGGTGGGGGAATCCGGCGTAGGTAAAACCGCCATTGCCGAAGGGCTGGCGTGGCGGATCGTGCAGGGTGACGTGCCAGAGGTGATGGCAGACTGCACCCTATACTCGCTGGATATCGGCTCATTGCTGGCGGGCACCAAATACCGTGGCGACTTCGAGAAGCGCTTCAAGGCGCTGCTCAAACAGCTGGAGCAGGACAAGAACAGCATCCTGTTTATCGACGAAATTCACACCATCATCGGTGCCGGTGCGGCTTCCGGTGGGCAAGTGGATGCCGCCAACCTGATCAAACCGCTGCTGTCGAGCGGCAAGATCCGGGTGATTGGTTCCACCACCTATCAGGAGTTCAGCAATATTTTCGAAAAAGACCGCGCGCTGGCGCGTCGCTTCCAGAAAATAGACATTACCGAGCCGACGCCGGAAGAAACCATTCAGATCATCAACGGTCTGAAAACCAAGTACGAAGCGCACCATGACGTGCGTTACACCGCTAAAGCGGTTCGTGCTGCAGTAGAACTGTCGGTGAAATACATCAACGACCGTCATCTGCCGGACAAGGCGATCGACGTGATCGATGAGGCTGGTGCGCGTAGCCGGTTGCTGCCGGTGAACAAGCGTAAGAAAACGGTCAACGTGGCGGATATCGAATCCGTGGTCGCACGCATTGCGCGTATCCCGGAAAAAACCGTCTCCGCCAGCGATCGCGACGTGCTGAGAAGCCTGAGCGACCGCCTGAAAATGCTGGTGTTTGGCCAGGATCCGGCCATCGAGGCGCTGACCGAAGCGATCAAGATGAGCCGTGCCGGCCTGGGCCAGGATCGTAAGCCGGTGGGTTCCTTCCTGTTCGCCGGGCCGACCGGGGTAGGGAAAACCGAGGTTACCGTGCAGCTGGCGAAGGCGCTGGATATCGAATTGCTGCGGTTTGATATGTCCGAATATATGGAACGTCATACCGTCAGCCGTCTGATTGGCGCGCCTCCGGGCTACGTCGGTTACGACCAGGGCGGCCTGCTGACCGATGCGGTGATCAAACATCCGCACGCGGTGGTCCTGCTGGATGAAATCGAGAAAGCGCACCCGGACGTGTTCAACCTGCTGTTGCAGGTGATGGATAATGGGACGCTGACCGATAACAACGGCCGTAAAGCAGACTTCCGTAACGTGATCCTGGTGATGACCACCAACGCCGGGGTACGCGAAACGGAGCGTAAATCGATTGGCCTGATCGAACAGGACAACAGTATCGATGCGATGGACGAGATCAAGAAGGTGTTTACGCCAGAATTCCGTAATCGTCTGGACAACGTCATCTGGTTCAACCATCTGTCTCCTGCGGTGATCCAGCAGGTGGTCGACAAGTTTATCGTCGAACTGCAGGCGCAGCTGGATGCCAAGGGCGTGTCGATGGAAGTTAGCGATGAAGCGCGCGACTGGCTGTCGGTGAAAGGCTATGACCGTGCGATGGGCGCTCGTCCAATGGCGCGTGTGATGCAGGAAAGCCTGAAAAAACCGCTGGCCAACGAACTGCTGTTTGGCTCACTGGTTGACGGCGGCTCGGTGAAAGTCGAGCTGGACGCAGACAAGAAACAGCTGACTTACCACTTCCTCAGCGCCCAGAAGCGTAAAGCGGATGAAGGTGCGGTGCACTAAGCGGTAAGCAGATAACGAAAAAGCGATGGCTTGGCATCGCTTTTTTTATACGTGAATTTCACGGACTACGAAATTGAACCAGGTCGGGACGAACAGGTTCGCCTCCAACAAAATGAGTGAGCCCTCTCAGTTTACCTGCGCCAACACAACTCGGTGGAGAACGTTGCTGCGGGGGTAAACGGAAAGGGCTCTTTTGAGGGATCACATCCTCGGTGTCGCCAGTGGCTGGCGACGGGTGAGCCGATTAACGGCTACGGAAGACAATGCGGCCTTTGCTCAGGTCGTACGGGGTCAGCTCTACAGTGACTTTGTCACCCGTCAGGATGCGGATATAGTTTTTGCGCATTTTACCGGAGATATGAGCGGTAACCACGTGCCCGTTTTCCAATTCAACACGGAACATGGTGTTCGGCAGCGTATCAAGAACGGTGCCCTGCATTTCAATATTGTCTTCTTTGGCCATCGAATCCTCTAGGTGTAACTACCTTAGTTTTTAACCGGCAAGATAATGCCGAAAAACCCACATTATGTAAAGGAGTGTCGGTGAACAATGCACCGATTCCACAAAATTAGTCAGTTTGGGAGGGCAGTTCAACCAGCTGTGGGGGTATGACTTGCGCTGTCCAGCATTCCGGCGCTAACACCCTGCGCTGAAGGTTGCTCAACTGCTGCAAAAATTGGCGGCGGGGAATTTCTCTCGCTCCAAGCCGGGCAGTGTGAGCGTTAAGCACCTGACAGTCAACCAATTCTCCTCCATAACCGGCAAAATGGCGGCAAAACGCCCATAAAGCACACTTTGATGCGTTGGTGGTGCGGCTAAACATTGATTCACCGCAGAACAGCGCTCCCTGGGCGACACCGTACAGGCCGCCGACCAGCTCTTCCCCCTGCCACACCTCAATGGAATGGGCGTGCCCGAGGTGATGCAGTTGTAAATAGGCAAGCTGTACCTCCTCGCCGATCCAGGTGCCTTCATCGGGGCGGTATGCACAGGCGGCGATCACGGCGGCAAAATCATGATTGAGGGTAATGCGGAACGGCGGGTTGCGCAGGAATCGCTTGAGGCTGCGGCTGACATGGAATTGCGCTGGGAACAGCACCGCCCGAGGGTCCGGTGACCACCAGAGGATGGCTTCCCCAGGCGAATACCAGGGGAAGATCCCACGCTCATAGGCTGCCAGCAGCCGCGCAGGCGTCAAATCGCCACCGATGGCCAGCAGTCCGTTAGGATCGTGCAGGGCGGCCTCTGGTGAGGGAAACGCTACAGACTGCGATGACAGCTTAACAATGCGCATAAAACCTCTTAGCGTCGCCCACAGGCGGTTCTACAGCGATAGATTACTGATACGTTGATGGAATTGGGCGTAACGGCCAGGCTGGCGCATTAGCGCCGCGTGGCTGCCTTGTTCCACGATACTGCCACCGTCCATCACGCAGATACGATCGAAATGCTCCAGCCCATAGAGTCTGTGAGTCACCAGAATTAACGTCTTGCCGCGGCAATGCTGGCGGAGCAGGGCCAGGATCTGTTGTTCGGTTTCGGCATCCAGCCCCTCGGTCGGCTCATCCAGTAGTAATAGCGGGGCTTGATGCAGCAGGGCGCGGGCAATGCCCAGACGGCGTTGCTCACCACCGGAAAGCTGGCGGCCACCTTCACCCAGCCAGGCATTCAGCCCCTCATTTTCCAGTAGCTTATCCAGACCAACTTGTTGCAGTGCGAGGTTTAAGTCCTCATCGCTGGCCGCAGGTGCGGCGATACGCAAGTTTTCACGCAGCGTGCAGCTGAAGATATGCACGCGTTGGCTCACTACCGTAGTCATGGCGCGCAGCGTAGCTTCATCATAGCTGGCCAATGGTTGGCCGTTGAGCAGGATTTGGCCGCCGTCAGCATTCCAGGCGCGGGTCAGCAATTGCAGCAGGGTCGATTTACCACAGCCGGTACGGCCCAACAGCGCGATGTGCTCACCAGCGGCGATGTTCAGCGTCACGTTGTTCAACACCGGCAGCGGCTGGTCGGGATAGGTGAAGGACACCTCGCTTAGTTGCAGCGCTGCGCCCGGCAGTGAGGCTGGACCGCTGGCAGGGAAGGTGACTTCCGGCTGCTGATCGATGATCTGCTTGACCCGGGTTGCCGAAGCGATCACCTGGCCCAAATGTTGGAACGCGGCGGCGACGGGCATCATGGCTTCAAAAGAGGCCAGGGCGGCAAAGGCAAACAGGGCAATCAAGGCTCCGGGTTGGGTATCGCCACCGATCCCCGCGGCGGCAAGCCACATCAATAGCGTGACGGTGAGGCCACTTGCCAGGATCATCAGCGCCTGGGCAATCCCCCCTAGCGAAGCCTGTTGCCACTGACGGCTCTGCCAGCGCTGTTCGGTTGCGTTGAGCTTATGCCGGAAACCGTCCAGCGCGCCAAACACCACCAGTTCGGCCTGCCCCTGGAGCCAGGCGGTCAGGTCGGTGCGGTACTGGCTGCGTAACAGGGTCAACTCTTCCCCAATGGGCTTACCTGCGCGATAGAAGACCGGCGGAACGGCCAGCAACAGCAATAACAAAATTCCGCCTAGCGTCAGGGCTAACGGAACATCCAGCCAACTGAGGCCGAAGGTGACTACCACAATCACCACCGCGGCGCTGACCATCGGCGAGATAACGCGTAGGTAGAGGTGGTCGAGCGTATCAACGTCGGCAACCAGGCGGTTAAGCAGCTCAGCCTGACGGAAGCGGGCAATACCACCCGGTGACAGCGGCAGGATCTTGCGGAAGGTGAATACCCGCAGATGGGACAACACGCGGAAAGTGGCGTCATGGCTGACGACCCGTTCTGCATAACGCCCGGCGGTACGGAAGATTGCCGCACCCCGTACGCCAGCGGCCGGTAGCATGTAGTTGAAGGTATATAACCCCGCCAGCCCGGCCAGCGAAGAGGCGGCCAGGAACCAGCCGGACAGCGCCAGCAGGCCGATGCTGGCCAGCAGGGTGACGATAGCCAGCACGATACCCAGTAAAATCAGAAACGTGTGGCGGCGATACAACGCCAGGAATGGCAGCAAAACGCGCATGATTATAGCTCCCCGCTGCGGTGTGCAATCAGTTTGGCAAACAGACCTGGCTGGGCGCTGAGCGTGGCGTAGTTGCCCTGCTGCACGATTTTGCCGCTGTCCATCACCCAAATCTGGTCATAATCTTCGGTATCTTCCAACTGGTGCGTGACCAACAGCGTGGTCTGCTGATGGGCGGCGGCATTCAGCGCCTGCATCACCAAACGTTCGCTGTGGGCGTCCAGGCTGGCCGCTGGTTCATCCAGTAACAGCAAGCGGCGGGGGCTGAGCAGTGCTCGTGCTACGGCCACACGCTGAGCTTGCCCAACGGAAAGGCGGGCAGCGCCATCGCCCAGATCGGTTGCCAATCCCTTCGGTAAATGCGGCAGGAATTCACTGACGTAAGCCTGTTCGACGGCCTGCTGCAATTGGGCTTCGCTGGCCTGTGGGTAGCCGAGCAGAATATTGTCCCGCAGAGTTTGGGCTGGCAGGTGAGGGTTTTGCCCCACCCAGCCCAGTTGCTGACGCCAGTTAACCGCATCCAGCTCGCGCAGTTCGATGCCGTTGATCAGCAACGAGCCACGATAGGGCAGGAAGCCCAGCAGCAGATTCAACAACGAACTTTTCCCCGCACCGCTAAGCCCGACCAAGGCAATGCGCTGGTTGGCAGGCAAGGTAAAATCAAGTGGCCCTGCAAGCACTACCCCATTGGGCGAGAGGATTTCCAACTGCTGTGCCCGTATGGTCAGTGGTTGTTCGCTATTTAGCGTTTGAGAGCCATTGCCAACCTGCTCGCCCTCGGCGGCCAGGAAGGTTTCCAGCGCTTCGGCAGCGCCCACGGCCTGGGCTTTGGCATGGTAAAAGGCGCCCAGATCGCGCAGCGGTTGGAAAAACTCCGGTGCCAGGATCAGCACCAGAAAACCGGCAAACAGCGTTACGCCCATGCCATAGCTGCCAAAGTCCAGTTCACCAAGGTAGGAGAAGCCAAAATAGACCGCCACCACGGCGATGGAAATCGAGGCGAAGAACTCCAGCACGGCGGAGGAGAGGAAGGCCAGACGCAGCACTTCCATGGTGCGCTGGCGGAAATCTTCCGAGGATTTGGCAATGTGATCGGTTTCCGCCTGGCCGCGATTAAACAGACGCAGGGTATCCAGGCCGCGCAGGCGATCGAGGAAATTGCCGCTGAGCCGTGCCAGCGCGACAAAGTTACGGCGGTTGGCATCGGCCGCCCCCATACCGACCAGCGCCATAAACAGCGGGATCAGCGGGGCGGTAGCCAGCAGGATAAACCCGGCCGCCCAGTTAATCGGGAAGACGGTGATCAGGATCAGCACTGGGATAAACACGGCCAGATACATTTGCGGCAGATAGCGGGAATAGTAATCCTGCATATCCTCAATCTGCTCAACGATGATGCTGGCCCAGCTCCCGGCGGGCTTGCCCTGGATCCAGGCGGGGCCAAGCTGTTGCAGCTTATCCAGCACCTGCGCACGCATACGCTGGCGAATGACCTGCCCGCAGATGAAGCCAACCCGTTCGCGCAGCCAGCTCAGGAAGGCGCGCAGGGCAAAGGTGGCGGCCAACCAGATAAACGACGAAACCAGTTCGCCACGGGGCTGATGTTCAATAATCAGCGCATGGAGCAGTGAGGCCAAAAGCCAGGCCTGGGCGACGATCAAGATGCCGCTTGCCAGGCCTAACAGCATGGATAAACGCAGCCAACGCTGCGCCAACGTACTCTGTGTTTTGAGCCAACGGGTTAACTGGTGCTGTCTGGTTTTTTTCATCAGGTAGTCTGCGTCGCCGATGCCTGTTGTAGCAGGCTTGGTTAACGTACTGTTAAAAAAGTGTTTGTCTCAGCGGGAAATAAGACAAGTGAACGCTAATGTTACCTCGTCACTCGGTAGACGTGAAATAAATATCCCTTTCATAACTTGGGCAACAGTCACGTTTTTAGCGCGGATGGGGTTGTTTTGAACTTTCAGGGGCGGGGGATAGAAATAAGGCGGCCAAACGGCCGCCTCGGTAACGTTTATCGCTGAAGGGTTATTTGCACTCGGCCTGTGCGATACCGTCGAGATAGCGTTCGGCATCCAGTGCGGCCATACAGCCCGTTCCGGCTGAGGTGATCGCCTGGCGGTAAATGTGATCCATAACGTCACCTGCGGCAAATACGCCCGGAATGGAGGTCTGGGTCGCGTTGCCGTGAATACCGGACTGCACCTTGATATAGCCGTTTTCCAGCTCAAGCTGCCCGCCAAAGATCGCGGTGTTCGGGCTGTGACCGATCGCGATAAATACGCCGGCAAGCTCTAACTCTTTGGTTTGCTCTGCGTCTTTGGTGCTGCGTAAGCGCATCCCGGTGACGCCCATCTGGTCGCCCAACACTTCGTCCAGCGTGCTGTCCGTATGCAGGATGATGTTGCCGTTCTTCACTTTTTCCATCAGGCGATTGATCAGGATCTTTTCGCTGCGGAAAGTGTCGCGGCGGTGGACCAGGTGAACCTCAGAGGCGATGTTTGACAGATACAGCGCTTCTTCCACTGCGGTGTTACCACCACCGACCACGGCGACCTTCTGGTTGCGATAGAAGAAACCATCGCAGGTAGCACAGGCGGAGACCCCTTTGCCCTTGAAAGCGTCTTCCGATGGCAGGCCTAAATAACGGGCCGATGCGCCAGTAGCGATAATCAAAGCATCGCAGGTGTATTCACCGCTATCACCGAACAGGCGGAAAGGACGGTTCTGCAGATCGACGCTGTTGATATGGTCAAACACGATCTTGGTGTCGAACTTTTCTGCGTGCTCACGCATCCGCTCCATCAGCGCGGGGCCGGTCAAACCTTCGGCGTCGCCTGGCCAGTTCTCGACTTCGGTGGTGGTGGTCAGCTGACCGCCTTGCTCCATACCGGTGATCAATACCGGGTTCAGGTTCGCGCGCGCTGCATAAACCGCTGCGGTGTAGCCAGCCGGGCCAGAGCCCAGGATCAATAATTTGCTATGTTTAGCCGTGCCCATGAATAACCTCGTTTCCCACAATGGCGGACAATGAAACCGATTGTAGGGAAAATGCGGCAGTAAAAAAAGCGCCAGGGGATGTTGTTACCGATTTGTTTGATAACCAGCGCCTATCGGCCGCGATTTTATCCTTGTGCAGGGAGGAGTAACGGCAGCGATAATTTTGTACAGCAATGGGTTAAAAATGCGTTTTTTGTCGGGTTTATGTGGGTAACTACCCGATTTCGGGTAGGGGAGATTCCTAATAAAAAATCAGGTGCTCAGTTTTGCTGGCGGTACGTTCTACTGATTTTAGTTCTTTTACTTTGACAATCCGCTGCGCATTTGCGAAAACATCATTGGAAGAAGAAATTAACCCCGTGTCAGCTGCAAATCGTAGGCATTTTCGCCACCCAGGCAGAATATTGTCGGGGCGCGACGGGTGAGGGAGGGTTTGCCCTGACGGGGTTGATGGATTTCTGAACGTAAATCATTTGAATTCGTTGCCCAGAGGTGACAGACAGGCTGGGCAACGGCGGAAGATGGTAGTGACAAATAGTGACGAAGCACAAGGGCGGTTGGTATTACGTATCCTGTTCCCTCAGGGGGATGAACCGCTTAACACTGGCATCGGGTCTTCGCTTGGAACAAATCCTTGCACATTGACGTTGGCTAGGGTGTGGCAAGTGCAGGGAAGAACATAAGAGAGACAATAATAATGGTAGATACTAAAAAACGCCCGGGTAAAGATCTCGACCGTATCGATCGCAACATCCTCAATGAGTTGCAGAAGGATGGGCGTATTTCGAACGTCGAGCTTTCAAAGCGCGTGGGGTTATCCCCAACCCCTTGTTTGGAGCGTGTGCGCCGTCTTGAGCGTCAAGGCTTTATTCATGGGTATACCGCATTGCTTAACCCGCATTATCTGGATGCTTCCCTGCTGGTCTTCGTGGAAATCACGTTGAACCGCGGTGCGCCGGATGTGTTTGAGCAATTCAACTCTGCGGTGCAAAAACTTGAAGAAATTCAGGAGTGTCATCTGGTTTCCGGTGATTTCGACTATCTGTTGAAAACCCGTGTGCCAGATATGTCAGCTTATCGTAAGCTGTTGGGCGAAACTCTGTTGCGTTTACCGGGGGTTAATGACACCCGTACTTACGTCGTGATGGAAGAAGTCAAACAGAGTAACCGTCTGGTTATCAAAACACGGTAAGGTGCAGGTGCAAAACCTGATTAAATTCGTTACACTCCTGTTTATTCATACAGTTTTGGCGCCGGGGAAACTTCTCGGCGCCGTTACTCTATCCGTCAACAGGAACCTGGAGTGCCTTTCTTGAGCCAGGAATACACAGAAGATAAAGAAGTTACCCTGAAAAAACTCAGCAGTGGGCGGCGTTTGCTCGAGGCTGTGTTGATCGTGGTGGCAATTTTTGCCGTTTACCTTATGGCTGCGTTGGTCAGTTTCAATCCTTCCGATCCTAGTTGGTCGCAAACTGCCTGGCATGAGCCTATCCACAATCTGGGCGGTGGGGTAGGCGCATGGTTGGCCGACACGTTGTTCTTCACCTTTGGGGTCCTTGCCTATGCGATCCCACCGATTATGCTGGTGTTGTGCCTGTCTGGTTACCGTCGGCGCGATAACGGCGATTATGTCGATTTCTTTGGGCTCTCGTTACGTTTGATCGGCACATTGGCGCTGGTGCTTACCTCGTGTGGCCTGGCGGCGTTGAACGTTGACGATCTCTATTACTTCGCTTCCGGCGGGGTGATTGGCAGCCTGCTAAGCAATGCCATGTTGCCGTGGTTTAACGGCATTGGCGCCACTTTGGCGCTGCTCGGCATTTGGGCGGTGGGGCTGACCCTGTTCACCGGTTGGTCATGGCTGGTGATTGCGGAAAAAATTGGTGGTGTCGTGCTGGGCGCCGCTACCTTTATGACTAACCGTTCACGCCGTGAAGACCGCTATCACGACGATGACGATATCGTGTTCGACGATCGCGAAGAAAGCGGCCAACCTGTGGCACCTGCTGCTATGGCAGTAGATGAGGACGACGCGTTGTTCTCTGCCTCTTCCGTGACCGAAACCGCCGAAGAAGAAGCGCAAGATGCCGCAGATCCTTTATTGAGTGGGTTGCGTGCCAGCGATGATGACCTCCCGCTTGCCGAGCCAGCGCCGGTCGTTACCGATATCCCGGTCATGCCGAAAGCGGCCGTTCAGGCTCCGGTCACCGTGGCCCCGGCAGTGCCTGCTTCCATCAATCAGCACCCATTAACCCCTGCGCAACCACAAGACACGCCGCCGCTGTATTCGTTTGAACTGCCAGAAGAGACCCCGGCACCGAGAACGACGCGCGTAACGGAGCCTTATCGTGAGGAACATGAGCCGCGCCTGGGTGACTGGCAGACCCCCGTTACGCCAAAACCAGAGCCGTCACCGTTTGATTTCTCTGCGGCTCAGCGGGATAGCGACGATGTCATTGGCTCGACGGGTTTCAGCGCCAGAGAGGTAGTGAAGCCAGCGGCGGTTGCCGCAGCCGCAGCAACCGCCGGCGCGGTGAACAACACCTTCATGCCTGCGTTTACTGCCACCAGTGATGCGAGCTCGCAGATCAAGCAGGGCATCGGCCCGGAACTGCCACGGCCAAATCCGGTGCGTATTCCAACCCGGCGCGAGCTGGCCTCCTACGGTATCAAGCTGCCTTCGCAGCGGATCGCGGAGCAGGAGCAGCGCAACCGTGGGGATGAACCTCAGCCACAACCGTTCAGCAACCCGCAGGAAGAAGATGAAGTCCTGCAAGAAGCTGCACTGCGTCAAGCCTTTGCCGAACAGCAAAGCCAGCGCTATGGCGAAGAGTATTCGCAAGAACAACAAGATGACGAAGATGCGCAGCGTGAGGCCGAGCTCGGCCAGGCATTTGCCGCGCAACAACAGGCACGCTATGGCGTAGAAGAGCCGCAGCCTGAACCAGAACCGGCTCCGGTGACTCGCCCGGTGGATACCCGCCAGGCCTACAGTTTCTCACCGATGGCGGATCTGGTGGATGACGGCCCAACCGAGCCGCTGTTTACCCTCTCGCCACAGCTTGAGGATAACATCGAGCTGGAAAGCGAGTTGGAAGACGACGTGCCGTTCGGGCAGTTTGAGCCTGAGGTGCCCGCTTATCAGGCACCGCGTCCGCAATCTAACCCTGCACCTGGTTACCAGCCGCAACAGACTTATCAGCCACCCGTTCAGCAGCAACCGCCAGCACCTGCGATGGACAGCCTGATCCATCCATTCCTGATGCGTAATGATATGCCGCTGCAGAAACCGACTACGCCACTGCCAACGCTGGATCTGTTGACCGAGGCCCCGAAAGAGGTCGAACCGGTCGATACCTTTGCGTTGGAACAGAAAGCGCGGCTGGTGGAAGCCAGCCTGGCGGATTACCGCGTCAAGGCCGACGTGGTCGATATTCTGCCTGGCCCGGTCATTACCCGCTTCGAACTGGATTTGGCTCCTGGCGTCAAGGCCGCGCGTATCTCCAACCTGTCGCGCGATCTGGCCCGTTCATTGTCAACTTCCGCCGTGCGTGTGGTGGAGGTGATCCCGGGTAAGCCATACGTCGGTCTGGAACTGCCGAACGTCAAACGGCAAACCGTGTATCTGCGCGAAGTGCTGGATTGCCCAGCCTTCCGCGACAATCCATCGCCTCTGGCGATCGTATTGGGTAAAGATATCGCGGGTCAGCCGGTGGTCGCCGATCTGGCTAAAATGCCGCATCTGCTGGTGGCCGGTACCACCGGTTCCGGTAAGTCGGTCGGGGTCAACGCCATGATCCTCAGTATCCTGTATAAGGCCACGCCGAAAGAAGTGCGCTTTATCATGATCGACCCGAAAATGCTGGAACTGTCGGTCTACGAAGGCATCCCACACCTGCTGACCGATGTGGTTACCGACATGAAAGACGCCGCCAATGCGTTGCGTTGGTGCGTGGCCGAGATGGAGCGCCGCTATAAGCTGATGTCTGCCCTGGGGGTTCGTAACCTGGCAGGCTACAACGAGCGGGTCGATCAGGCCGAGGCGATGGGCCGGCCAATCCCGGATCCGTTCTGGAAGCCAAGCGACAGCATGGATATCACGCCGCCGGTGTTGGAAAAAGAGCCGTACATCGTGGTGATGGTGGATGAATTTGCCGATCTGATCATGACGGTGGGCAAAAAGGTTGAAGAGCTGATCGCCCGCCTGGCACAGAAAGCGCGTGCTGCGGGGATCCACCTGGTGCTGGCAACTCAGCGTCCTTCGGTGGACGTGATCACCGGTTTGATCAAGGCCAACATCCCGACGCGTATCGCCTTTACCGTATCGAGCAAGATCGACTCCCGCACCATTCTCGATCAGGGCGGAGCGGAATCCTTGCTGGGGATGGGTGACATGCTGTATCTGGCACCGAACTCTTCAATACCGGTGCGTGTGCACGGGGCGTTTGTCCGCGATCAGGAAGTTCATGCCGTGGTCAAAGACTGGAAAGCGCGTGAGCGGCCGCAGTATAAAGAGGGCATTCTCAGCGCCGGTGAAGACGGTGAGGGTGGCGCAGGCGGTGGTCTGGACGGTGACGAAGAGCTGGATCCGCTGTTCGATCAGGCGGTCGAGTTTGTGGTGGATAAACGCCGCGCCTCTATTTCCGGTGTACAGCGTCAGTTCCGTATCGGCTACAACCGCGCCGCGCGTATCATCGAACAGATGGAAGCGCAGGGCATTGTCAGCGAGCAGGGGCATAACGGTAACCGTGAGGTGCTCGCCCCGCCGCGGCATGACTGATTGCCATCAGGCGCTGTCACCATAATAAAAGGGCCGCAAAGCGGCCCTTGTGCAAAGAAGCGTAAACCCCTGCTTTATCGGAATCGTGCTCTGGCTGTCGGCCAAGTGCTTCGGGTAGAGTGGAGGTGTTCAGGGTTATATTGACCCAGCTTGCGGTAAACGCATTTCATAAGGTAGCTGAAATAATGAAAAAACTGTTGATGGCTTGTTGTCTGCTTTCGGGATTCGCGTCTACTTCCGTGTTGGCAGATGCTGCGCAAGATTTGCAAAGTCGTCTGGCGAAAGTAAACAGTTTCCATGCCAGCTTCTCCCAATCGGTCACCAGTAGCGACGGCGCTGCAGTGCAGCAAGGGGAAGGCGAGTTATGGGTAAAACGCCCCAATCTGTTCAACTGGCACATGACCTCGCCGGATGAGAGCGTACTGGTTTCGGACGGTGAGACCCTGTGGTTCTACAACCCGTTCGTCGAGCAGGTGACGGCTACCTGGCTGAAGAACGCCACCGGCAATACGCCCTTTATGCTGATCACCCGTAACGATGCTAACGACTGGAAAAAGTACAACGTGAAGCAGAAAGGTGATGATTTCGAACTGACGCCAAAGGCCAGCAGCGGTAATCTGAAGCAGTTTGCCATCACCGTGACCAATAGTGGCACCATCAAGAGCTTTGCTGCGGTTGAGCAAGATGGCCAGCGCAGCGCTTATCAGCTGAAGAGCCAGCAGAGCAGCAGCGTTGATGCTGCCAAATTCAAATTTACCCCGCCGAAGGGGGTGACGCTGGACGACCAGCGGAAGTAGAGGTCTACGTGAGCAACATGTCACTCGATTTTTCCCACAATGAGTTCCAGCCACTGGCCGCGCGTATGCGGCCAACCACGTTGGCACAATACATTGGCCAGCAGCATTTGCTGGCCCCGGGCAAGCCGTTGCCACGCGCCATCGAGGCTGGGCAGTTGCACTCTATGATCCTGTGGGGGCCGCCGGGAACCGG
Source organism: Serratia sp. K1WW1 (assembly GCF_055790865.1). Taxonomy (NCBI): domain Bacteria; kingdom Pseudomonadati; phylum Pseudomonadota; class Gammaproteobacteria; order Enterobacterales; family Yersiniaceae; genus Serratia; species Serratia sp. K1WW1. Next base: position 3,819,361 of record NZ_CM147697.1, on the reverse strand, counting down.
GAAAACGACGCTGGCAGAGTTGATTGGCCGCTATGGCCGGGCCGATGTTGAGCGCATCTCAGCGGTAACCTCCGGCATCAAGGAGATCCGCGAAGCTATCGAGCGCGCCCGGCAAAACCGCGATGCGGGCCGCCGCACCATCCTGTTTGTTGACGAAGTCCACCGCTTCAATAAAAGCCAGCAGGATGCCTTCCTGCCACATATCGAAGACGGCACCATTACCTTTATCGGCGCCACTACGGAAAACCCCTCCTTTGAGCTGAACTCGGCGTTGCTGTCCCGCGCGCGGGTTTATCTGCTCAAAGCGCTGACGGTGGATGACATCAGCCAGGTGCTGGATCAGGCCATGGAAGACAAGGCACGGGGTTTTGGCGATCAAAACATCGAGTTGCCGCCGGAAACCAAGCGCATGCTGTCGGAACTGGTAGGTGGCGATGCCCGCCGCGCCTTGAACAGCCTGGAGATGATGGCCGATATGGCGGAAATCGACGGCAAAGGCATGCGGGTATTAACCCCGGAGCTGCTCAAAGAAGTCTCCGGTGAACGCAGCGCGCGCTTCGATAACAAAGGCGATCGCTATTACGATCTGATTTCAGCGCTGCATAAATCCGTGCGTGGCTCGGCACCGGATGCCGCCTTGTACTGGTATGCACGTATTATTACTGCTGGTGGCGATCCGCTATATGTGGCGCGCCGTCTGTTGGCCATTGCCTCTGAAGACGTTGGCAACGCCGATCCACGCGGAATGCAGGTGGCCATTGCCGCCTGGGATTGCTTCACCCGCGTAGGCCCTGCGGAAGGGGAACGCGCAATCGCACAGGCGATCGTTTATCTGGCCTGTGCGCCAAAAAGCAACGCCGTCTATACCGCTTTTAAAGCCGCCATGCGTGATGCCAAAGAGATGGCAGACTATGACGTGCCGGAGCATCTGCGTAACGCACCGACCAAGCTGATGAAAGAAATGGGGCTGGGCGCAGAATACCGTTATGCCCATGACGAACCCAACGCCTACGCGGCCGGAGAGAGCTATTTCCCGGCGGAAATGGCCACCACGCGCTACTATCATCCAACCTCGCGCGGGCTGGAAGGCAAAATCGGTGAAAAGTTGGCATGGCTCGCTGAGCAGGATCAAAATAGCCAGACAAAACGCTACCGCTAGCGTTGCCGTTGCGGTAAGGTTAGCGGGTATCACACTTCTTTTATGCGGCTATACCGTTGCGGCATAAAACACAATTTCTCTTTCAATAACAACAAGCACAGGATTAGCATGCTCGATCCCAATCTGCTGCGTAATGAGCTAGACGCAGTCGCCGTAAAACTGGCTCGCAGAGGCTTTAAACTCGATCTGGATCTGCTGCGTTCTCAAGAAGAGCGCCGTAAGGTTCTGCAGGTAGAAACTGAAACACTGCAGGCAGAACGTAACTCCCGATCGAAATCCATCGGCGCGGCCAAAGCGCGCGGTGAAGATATCGAGCCACTGCGTCGCGAAGTGAACGAACTGGGTGACAAGCTGGATGCTGCCAAGGCCGCACTGGATAAGCTGCAGAACGAGATCCGTGATTACGCGTTGGTGATGCCGAACGTGCCGGACGATGCGGTGCCGGATGGCAAAGACGATAGCGAAAACCTGGAAATCTGCCGCTGGGGCGAACCGCGTCAGTACGATTTCCCGGTACGCGATCACGTTGAGCTGGGCGAAATGGCCGGTGGGCTGGACTTTGCCGCGGCGGTGAAACTGACCGGTGCGCGCTTTGTGGTAATGAAAGGCCAAATGGCTCGTATGCACCGTGCGCTGGCCCAGTTCATGCTGGATCTGCACACGGAACAACACGGCTATCTGGAAACCTACGTTCCGTACCTGGTGAACCATGCCACGCTGTACGGTACTGGCCAGTTGCCGAAGTTTGGTGAAGATCTGTTCCATACCAAACCGCTGGAAGAAGAATCAGAAAGCAGCAACTATGCGCTGATCCCAACTGCGGAAGTGCCAGTCACCAACCTGGTGCGTGACGAGATCCTCGATGAAGAAGATCTGCCGCTGAAGATGACCGCGCATACGCCATGCTTCCGTTCAGAAGCCGGTTCTTACGGGCGTGACACCCGTGGCCTGATCCGTATGCACCAGTTCGACAAGGTCGAAATGGTCCAGATCGTGCGCCCGGAAGACTCGATGAATGCGCTGGAAGAGTTGACCGGCCATGCGGAGAAAGTGCTGCAGCTGCTGAACCTGCCATATCGCAAAGTGCTGCTGTGCACCGGTGATATCGGTTTTGGTTCCTGCAAAACCTACGATCTGGAAGTGTGGCTGCCTGCGCAGAATACCTATCGCGAGATCTCTTCCTGCTCCAACATGGGAGATTTCCAGGCTCGTCGTATGCAGGCTCGTTGCCGCAGCAAGATCGAGAAGAAGCCACGCCTGGTGCACACGCTGAACGGCTCTGGTTTGGCCGTAGGCCGTACTCTGGTCGCCGTGCTGGAAAACTACCAGCAGGCCGATGGCCGTATTCAGGTGCCAGAAGTATTGCGTCCTTATATGGGCGGCCTGGAATATATCGGTTAATCCACCTCACGGTGGTTGCGAAATGTTGTATCGAAAGCGCCTACGGGCGCTTTTTTTCGTATGAATAAATTTAATTTACGAATGAAAGCACTATTTATTGATAGCAGACAAAGTTTACTACCCCCTAATGAGTAATATCCTTACCTATGGAGGGGGGATCGTTTTCCACACCAAACCACTCAGCGCTAATTCAGCTTCCTCCTGTCTCTGCCGACCAAGGCATGACTTTTCCCGCTGTTCGGGCAAAACCTGGAGTGAGCTATGTCGAAGCAAAAATCTGCAACATCATCCAACGGTATCAGCCGCCGTACGCTAATGAAATCCGGCACGGTAGCGGGTTTGACCCTGGCTGCTGGCGGTTTTTCGTTGCCTTTTAGCCGTCATGCCGTGGCAGAAACGGTCGGCACCGCGGTGCAACCCCCCGTGCCGCAGGATAAAGTGGTGTGGGGAGCCTGCTCGGTTAACTGTGGCAGCCGCTGTGCCTTGCGGCTACACGTGCGCGATGATGAAGTTTACTGGGTGGAAACCGACAACACGGGCGACGATGTTTACGGTAACCACCAGGTGCGCGCCTGTCTGCGTGGCCGCTCCATGCGTCGGCGCATGAACCATCCGGAACGTCTGAATTACCCGATGAAACGCGTCGGCAAACGTGGTGAAGGCAAATTCAAACGCATCAGTTGGGAAGAGGCTTACAGCGAAATCGCCGCCAGCCTGCAACGTATCGTCGCCAAATACGGCAATGAAGCGGTTTACATCAACTACACCTCCGGCATTGTCGGCGGCAATATTACCCGTTCTTCACCCTATGCCTCGCTGGTCGCCCGTCTGATGAACTGTTACGGCGGTTTTCTCAGCCACTATGGCACCTACAGTACCGCCCAGATCGCCTGCGCCATGCCTTATACCTACGGCAGCAATGAAGGTAACAGCACCTCTGATATCGAAAACAGCAAGCTGGTGGTGCTGTTCGGCAACAATCCGGCGGAAACCCGCATGAGCGGCGGTGGCATCACCTACTTCCTGGAGCAGGCGCGGGAACGTTCTAACGCGCGCATGATCGTCATCGATCCGCGTTATACGGATACGGCCGCAGGGCGAGAAGATGAGTGGATCCCAATCCGGCCTGGTACAGATGCCGCACTGGTCGCCGGATTGGCGCATGTGTTGATCAGCGAGGATTTGGTCGACCAACCGTTCCTGGATAACTATTGCGTGGGTTACGATGAAAAAACCTTACCCGCCGGTGCACCTGCCAACGGCCATTACAAGGCCTATATCCTGGGGCAGGGCGAGGACGACGTTGAGAAGACCCCACAGTGGGCATCGCAGATCACCGGCATTCCGGCCGAGCGTATCATCAAGCTGGCACGTGAGATTGGCAGTACCAAACCGGCCTATATCTCGCAAGGTTGGGGGCCACAGCGCCAGGCAAATGGTGAGCTCACCTCGCGGGCTATTGCCATGCTGCCGATCCTGACCGGCAACGTAGGGATCAACGGCGGTAACAGCGGCGCGCGTGAATCAACCTACACCATCACCATAGAGCGGATGCCGGTGCTGGAAAATCCGGTAAAAACGCAGATTTCCTGCTTCAGCTGGACCGATGCCATCGCCCGCGGCCCGGAAATGACCGCCAAACGTGATGGGGTACGCGGCAAAGACAAGTTGGACGTGCCGATCAAGTTTATCTGGAACTATGCCGGTAACACCATTACCAACCAGCACTCCGATATCAACAAAACCCACGACATTCTGCAGGATGACTCCCAGTGTGAAATGATCGTGGTGTTGGAAAACTTTATGACCTCCTCGGCGAAATACGCCGATATTCTGCTGCCGGACCTGATGACGGTCGAGCAGGAGGACATCATCCCGAACGACTACGCCGGCAATATGGGCTACCTGATTTTTATCCAGCCGGCCACCTCTGCCAAGTTTGAGCGTAAACCCGTCTATGAAGTGATGAGCGAGGTGGCGCGCCGCCTTGGGCCTGAGGTACACCAGAAATTCACCGAAGGGCGCACCCAGGAGCAGTGGCTGCAATACCTGTACGCCAAGATGCTGGAGAAGGACCCGCAGTTGCCGTCCTATGAAGCCTTGCGCAGCATGGGGATCTACAAGCGTAAAGATCCCAATGGGCACTTTGTGGCCTATAAAAAATTCCGTGACGATCCCGCAGCCAACCCGTTGAAAACGCCTTCAGGCAAGATCGAGATCTATTCGGCCAAGTTGGCAGAGATTGCCAGCAGTTGGGAGCTGGAGAAGGACGAAACCATCAGCCCGCTGCCGGTCTACGCCTCAACCTTTGAAGGTTGGGATGACCCGTTGCGTAACACCTACCCGCTGCAAATGTTCGGTTTTCACTATAAGGCCCGGACCCACTCCAGCTACGGCAATATCGATGTGCTGCAGGCGGCTTGCCCGCAGGAAGTCTGGATCAACCCGCTGGATGCCAGCCAGCGCGGCATTGTCAGCGGAGAAACGGTGCGGGTATTCAATGGCCGTGGCGAAGTTCGCGTGGCCGCCAAGGTGACGCCGCGTATCATGCCGGGCGTGGTAGCGATGGGGCAAGGAGCATGGCATCAGGCCAACATGAACGGCGATCGTATCGATCACGGTGCCTGCATGAATACGCTTACCACCCACCGGCCATCGCCGCTGGCGAAAGGTAACCCGCAGCATACCAACCTGATCGAGATCGAAAAGCTATGAAATAATAATCATTATCAATAATGGCAGTGATATCAACTATTTATTGATTGTGAACAAGGTGGAACTACCCCTTTCGGAGGATAGTTCCACCTAGAGCAGGTCAAAATAAAAAAATCATTACCTGCCATTTAAACCGGTCTGCGTAGTTGATTGCAGATTTTCCTGTAGCCATACCCCTGGCTGATTGAAGCAACCCAGAGCGAAATATTATGAGCGAGTCCCCCAAAAAACCTCTAACCGGCTTTCAGTGTTCCAGGCGAAAGCTGGTCAAAAACAGTGCCATTGGCGGGCTTGCCCTTGCCGTTGGTGGCGTTTCCCTGCCTTTCAGCCGTCGTGCCAACGCTGAAACCGCCCCGACATCCGCCCTTGCCAAACCCGAAGAAAAAGTGGTGTGGAGTGCTTGTACGGTAAACTGCGGTAGCCGTTGCCCGCTGCGGATGCATGTGGTCGACGGTATGATCAAATATGTCGAAACGGATAATACTGGCAACGACGAGTACCAAGAGTTACATCAGGTTCGTGCCTGCCTGCGTGGGCGCTCAATGCGCCGCCGCGTGTATAATCCGGACCGCCTGAAGTACCCCATGCTCCGCGTGGGCAAGCGGGGCGAAGGAAAATTCAAGCAGATAAGCTGGGATGAAGCCTACACGCTGATCGCTGACAATATGAAGCGCATCATCAAAGACTATGGCAATGAAGCCATCTATTTGAACTACGGCACCGGCACCTTGGGGGGCACCATAACCCGCTCCTGGCCACCGGGTTCTACGTTGATCGCGCGCCTGATGAACTGCTGCGGCGGCTATCTGAACCACTATGGTGACTACAGCACCGCGCAGATCGCCATGGGGCTGAATTATACCTACGGCGGTTGGGCTGACGGTAACAGCCCGACGGACATCGAAAACAGCAAGCTGGTGGTGCTGTTCGGCAACAACCCTGGCGAAACCCGCATGAGCGGCGGCGGGGTCACCTACCTGCTGGAGCAGGCGCGTGAGCGTTCGAATGCGCGCATGATTGTGATCGATCCTCGCTACACCGATACCGCTGCCGGTAGGGAAGACGAGTGGATCCCGATTCGCCCTGGCACCGATGCGGCACTGGTTGCCGGGTTGGCGCATGTGTTAATCAGCGAGAACTTGGTCGATCAGCCGTTCCTGGATAAATACTGCGTGGGTTACGACGAAAAAACCTTACCTGCGGGGGCTCCAGCTAATGGGCACTATAAGGCTTATATCCTGGGCCAAGGTGAAGACGGCATTGAGAAAACGCCTGCCTGGGCCTCAAAAATTACCGGTATCCCGGCCGACCGCATCGTCAAACTGGCGCGCGAAATTGGCAGTACCAAACCGGCGTTCATTTCCCAAGGTTGGGGGCCGCAACGCCATGCCAACGGTGAATTGACCTCACGCGCCATCGCCATGTTGCCGATCCTCACCGGTAACGTCGGGATCCATGGCGGTAACACGGGGGCGCGCGAAGGTTCCTACGGCCTGCCGTTTGTTCGGATGCCGACCTTGGAGAATCCGGTTAAAACCAGCATCTCCATGTTCATGTGGACCGATGCCATTCTGCGTGGGCCGGAAATGACCGCCAAGCGTGACGGCGTGCAGGGCAAGGACAAGCTGGACGTGCCGATCAAGTTTATCTGGAACTATGCCAGTAACTGTCTGATCAACCAGCACTCAGAAATCAACCGTACCCATGACATTCTGCAAGACGAGAAGAAGTGCGAGATGATCGTGGTGATCGATAACCACATGACCTCGTCGGCGAAATATGCCGATCTGGTGCTGCCAGATTGCACCGCCTCTGAGCAGATGGACTTCTGTCTGGATGCCTCAAGCGGCAATATGGGCTACGTCATCTTCGCCGATCAGGCGATCAAGCCGCAGTTTGAATGTAAGAACATTTATGAAATGACCAGCGAGATCGCCCGGCGTATGGGGGTTGAGCAGGCCTTCACCGAGGGGCGGACTCAGGAAGAGTGGCTGCGTCACCTTTATCAGCAATCCCGCGAAGCCATTCCGGCGCTACCGGAGTTTGAACAGTTCCTCAAGCAAGGGATCTTCAAGCAGCGCGATCCTGATGGTCACCATGTGGCTTACAAAGCATTCCGGGCCGATCCGCAGGCGAATCCACTGAAAACGCCTTCAGGCAAGATCGAGATCTATTCTGCCCAACTGGCGGAGCTGGCAGCGACTTGGGAATTATCCAAGGACGACGTTATCGATCCGCTGCCGGTGTATGCGGCCGGTTTCGAAAGCCTCGACGATCCGTTAAGCGGCAAGTATCCATTGCAGATGACCGGTTTCCACTACAAGGCCAGAACCCACTCTACCTACGGCAACGTCGACGTGCTGAAGGCCGCTTGCCGCCAGGAGATGTGGATCAACCCGATTGATGCGCGATCCCGCGGCATAGCCAATGGCGACCTGATCCGCATTTACAACGATCGGGGTGAGGTACGTATTAATGCCAAGGTGACGCCGCGCATGTTGCCGGGCGTGGTAGCTATGGGCGAAGGAGCCTGGTATGCGCCAGATGGTAGCCGTATCGATCATGCTGGCAGTATCAACGTCTTGACCACCCAGCGCCCGTCGCCGCTGGCCAAGGGCAATCCTTCTCACACCAATCTGGTCCAGGTCGCCAAACTTTAAGGAGTAGCTGATGACTACGCAATATGGATTCTACATTGATTCAAGTCGTTGCACCGGCTGCAAAACCTGCGAGCTGGCCTGCAAAGACTATAAAAACCTGACCCCGGACGTCAGCTTCCGCCGTATCTATGAGTATGCCGGGGGCGACTGGCAGCAGGACGGCGATAGCTGGCACCAGAACGTGTTTGCCTATTACCTGTCGATCGCCTGTAACCACTGCGAAGACCCGGCCTGTACCAAAGTGTGCCCAAGCGGCGCCATGCACAAGCGGGAAGACGGCTTTGTGGTGGTGAACGAAGAGATATGTATCGGTTGCCGCTACTGCCATATGGCTTGCCCATACGGCGCACCGCAGTACAACGAAGCGAAAGGCCACATGACCAAGTGCGATGGCTGCTACGAGCGCGTCGCCGTTGGCCAAAAGCCGATTTGTGTCGAGTCCTGCCCGCTGCGTGCCCTGGACTTTGGCCCGATCGACGAACTGCGTAAACAACATGGCACCCTGGCGCAAGTGGCACCGTTACCGGCCGCGCATTTCACCAAACCGTGTATCGTACTGAAACCTAACGCCAACAGCCGCCCGAGTGGTGACACTACCGGCCATCTGGCTAATCCGAAGGAGGTTTAAAATGGGAACGGGATGGCATGAATGGCCGCTGATGGTGTTCACCGTATTAGGGCAGTTTGTGGTGGGCGGCGTCATCGTAATGGGGCTGGCGTTGATCGCCGGTAATCTGACCGATCGCCAGAGCAAGGCGGTACACGGTTCTATGTTTTTCCTGTGGTTGCTGATGGGGATCGCCTTTATCGCCTCCGTGATGCACCTGGGGACGCCGATCAGGGCCTTTAACTCGCTCAATCGCATCGGTGAGTCGGCGTTGAGTAATGAGATCGCCAGCGGTTCGGTATTCTTTGCGGTTGGTGGCCTCTATTGGCTGCTGGCCGTGTTGAAAAAAATGCCGCCGGCGCTGGGTAAAGCCTGGCTGGTGCTCACCATGGTGCTAGGCCTGCTGTTTGTCTACGCCATGACGCGTGTCTATCAGATCGATACCGTACCAACCTGGCATAACGGTTACACCACGCTGAACTTCTTCCTGTCGGTGTTTATCGGCGGGCCGCTGTTGGGCGTGTTGCTGCTGCGGGCCGCCGGTCTGCAAGTGGCTGGCCGTGGTCAACTGATGATGATCAGCGTGCTGGCGCTGTTGCTTAGCCTGTGCTCGGCGCTGTTACAGGGCAGTGAGTTGGCGACCATCAGCAGCTCGGTACAGCAGGCGTCGGCGCTGATCCCGGAATACGGTCAACTGATGGTATGGCGGCTGGTATTGCTGGTTCTCGGCCTGGGTTGCTGGATTTGCCCGCAGTTGCGCCGTGGTAACGCCAGTGTAATGGGGTTGACCTTGGGCTTTGTGTTAGTCTTTGCCGGTGAGTTGATTGGCCGTGGCGTGTTCTACGGCCTGCATATGACCGTTGGCATGGCCGTGGCTGGCTAACGTTAATCTGGGCGCGGCCTGGCTGCGCCCCTGGAGAAGCCCCAAGTTATGATGCTTGAAAAAATTGCCCTGACTGGCCGTGTGCTAGGTGTTTTATTGTATGCCCCACCGGAAAGCAAAGAGTGCCAGCCTTTACTGGACTCCCTGGCCGACCCGCAGTGGTTGACCGAATGGCCTTATGAAGGCGCCCAAGAGGCAGCAGCCCTGATTGCCGAAGGTTTGACTGGAAACCAGCCAGAGACGCTGTCAGAAGCTTATCAACGCCTGTTTGTTGGCCCACATACGCTGGTTGCTCCTCCTTGGGGTTCGGTCTATCTGGATAGAGAGAGCGTGCTGTTTGGTGATTCGACGCTGCGCCTGCGCCAATGGCTGCGGGTGAACGGTATCGAAGCCCAGCGCGACCAGAATGAGCCGGAAGATCATATTGGCACTTTGCTGATGATGGCGGCCTGGTTGGCCGAAGAGAAGCAGCACAAAATGATTTCCGGGCTGATTGCGCTGCACATTCTTCCGTGGGCACCGCGTTATCTGGAGCTGCTGCAGCAACATGCCGGACATCCGTTCTATCAAGGTGTGGCTCAGCTGGCACAAATCACGCTGGCAGCCTGGGCGGAAGAGTGCCCGTCACCGGTGCCGAGCCTGGAGCTGTATTTCTAATGAACAACGACCAGCAGTTATCTGCGCAAGGCAATAGCCGCCGCCGGTTGCTGACTGGTTGGCTGGATCGTAGTAAAGCCTTGCCGGAGCGGGAAGCCCCCTCTGTGACATTGCCTGCGGTGGCTCGTCCACCTCAGGCTTTGCCGGAGGCGTTGTTCAGTGCGTTGTGCAACGGCTGTGGCGGCTGCGTGAGCAGTTGCCCGTACGGTTTATTGAACCTCGAGCAAAGCAAGCCGGTATTGAGCATCGATTTCACCGAGTGTGACGTCTGCCGCAAATGCACCACCGCCTGCCAAACCGGGGCGCTGCGTGACAAAATGCCCTGCGACACGCTGCTGCGCCCACAAATCAGCCATAGCTGCCTGGGGCGGCAAGACAGCTGCCGGATGTGTACCATCAACTGCCCGCAACAGGCTTTATCCTTCCAGCTTTCTGAAAACGGTGCCCGCCAATTGCAGTGTGACGATACGCTGTGTAATGGCTGCGGGCTGTGCAAGCTATCTTGCTTTCATGGGCATATTTCCCTGGCCGCCTCAGGTGAAAAATCGTTGCCGGAACAGCTATAAAGCCAGTTTTAACCCGTTGTTAAACATATTGTGCGATCGCCCGTTAACCGCCGATTGACTTTTTTATCGCCAGTGGCATGATGCGCGCACTCTACTCTGTCTGTTCGGTTTCAATTTCACTATGTCCGCATATTCTCGCCCAGTGCTTATGTTGCTCTGCGGCCTATTGCTGCTTACGGTTTCCATCGCCGTTTTGAACACTTTGGTTCCCCTCTGGTTAACCCATGCTCAATTGCCAACCTGGCAAGTGGGGGTGGTCAGTTCGTCTTACTTTACCGGGAATCTGTTGGGAACGCTGGTGGCGGGCAAACTGATCAAGCGGATTGGCTTTACCCGCAGCTATCATCTTGCCTGTCTGGTCTTTGCCTTCGCTACCGTGGGTATGGTGCTATCGCTGGACTTCTGGAGCTGGATCGGCTGGCGCTTCTTTGCCGGGGTAGGGTGTGCCTGGATTTGGGTGATCGTTGAAAGCGCGCTGTTGCGCAGCGGTAATTTGAGTAACCGTGGCCAACTGTTGGCGGCGTATATGATAGTTTACTATCTCGGTACGGTTGCGGGGCAGTTGCTGCTAAGCAGTGTTTCAACCGAGCTGCTGGATGTGGTGCCGTGGGTGACCGCCGTTGTGATGGCCGCCATGCTGCCGATGCTGTTTGCGCGGGTGAATCACCAGGATGACGAGCCGCAGCAGGCCTCTATCTGGCAGATGTTTAAACGTCGTGACGCCCGGTTGGGCATCAACGGCTGTATTATCTCGGGGATCGTGCTGGGCTCGCTGTATGGCCTGATGCCGCTGTATTTAAACCATCAGGGGATGAGTGATGCCAACGTGGGTTACTGGATGGCGCTGCTGGTCAGTTCCGGCATCGTGGGTCAGTGGCCTGTAGGGCGTTTGGCCGATCGCTATGGCCGCCTACTGGTGCTGCGCATTCAGGTGTTCGTGGTGATCCTTGCCAGCATCGCGATGCTGGGTAACTATGCAATGGCTCCGGCGCTGTTTATTCTGGGCTGTGCTGGCTTTACCTTATACCCGGTGGCGATGTCCTGGGCCTGCGAAAAGGTGCTGCCGCATCAGTTGGTGGCGATGAACCAGACATTGTTGATGAGCTATACCGTCGGTAGCTTGCTAGGGCCCGCGATGACGTCGATGCTGATGCAGAGCTACTCTGATCGGTTGCTGTTTGTGATGATTGCGGGGGTGGCGTTGGTTTATTTGATGATGCTGCTGAAGAAGCCCGACCATCACCACACCCCGTTGGCCGCAGCCTGAAGATGAAATACCGCTCTTTCACTTGGTCAGCGATTAATTGATATTGCGTACCAAGATATTTTCCGATAAGTGCAGGTTAATGTTTATCCCTCTTTTAGCTGCACTATATCGGTACTCATTGAGCATTTCGCGAATATCGTCATCCAGATAGTCGATACCTTCACAATCGATGATCACTTCGCTATCCGGCTTGATTTGCCCCAATAAATGTTTTAATCGCATCTTGTTCAGAAAGGTCAGGTTTTGCTGACATTTGATTAAGTAGTGATTGTCGTAATGCGTCAATCGCAGGGCGTTGCGGTTGCTTTGATACAAACTCCCTACCAGTTGTACAACGAGTCCAAGGGCGATCCCTTCTAACATACCGAGAAATAAAATACCGAACAGAGTGGCGTTGAAGGGGATAAATTGTTGTAGGCCTTGCCGCCATAGCGATAAGATGATTTTTGGATGTGCCAGCTTAAAGCCAGTATAAATCAAAATTGCCGCTAAACTAGCCAAGGGAATATTGTTAAGTAAATCTGTAAATAGAACCGCACTGAACAGTAATAATATCCCATGGATGAGGATTGACAGGCGACTTTGCGCACCGGCCTGTACGTTGGCAGAACTTCTTACTATCACCGAGGTAATAGGTAAGCCCCCTATCAGGCCACTTAGCATATTACCGGCCCCTTGCGCACGCAGCTCTTGATCGGCGCTCGGTTCTGGCGTCATGGGGGCAATTTTCTTCAATGCCTCCTGGCTGAGCAGCGTTTCCAAACTGCCGACGATGGCAATGGTAATGGCTATCACATAGACCGCAGGATTACGCCAAGCTTGCCAGTTAGGAAAAGAGAGTTGAGATTGTAATGCTTCCACACTTGTCAGCGCAGGCAATTCAATGCGTGCCAGGTTTGCCAGCCCGGGTGACAAGCGCTGTGTGAGCCAGACAAATAAGCATCCCCATAATACGGCAATCAGCGGGCCCGGTAATGCGGAAAGCCACAGGCGCTGCTTAACAGAAGAGCTCCCCCAGATTTTGATAAGCAGTAGCGCCCCGATGCTGACTATTATGGCTGCCGGGGTAATGTCTGCCTGTAGTTGCTGCAAAGTGATTTCTTCGCTCAGCCCATGACCTACAGGGTATCCCATAGCCAGTGGTAACTGCTGTAAAATAAGCAAGATGCCAATACCTGCCAACATACCGTGGATCACCGCACTGGGGATCAGTGCCGCCAATTTGCCACTGCGTAGCATCCCAAAGACAAATTGAAATATTCCTGACAGTAGCAACGCGAACAAGAAGGTTGAAAAATCGCCCAGGGAAACGATTGCGCTGGTGACAATAGTGACCAACCCGGCCGCAGGCCCGCTAACGGAAAAAGGGGACGGGCTGAGTAGTGTGACAAGGAGCCCTCCGATGACCCCAGTCAGTAAACCCACGACGGGGGGGACTCCACTGGCTTGTGCGATCCCCAGACACAGTGGCAGAGCCACCAGAAATACGACTAACCCAGCCGGAAGATCAAAGCGCAAATTGGCGTATTTCATGGCATTACTCCGTCGTCGGGGTATTGGGTCAGTACATTAAGGAATCCCGTGTGCATATCGTAAATACAGCCGAATAGCGTCAATGCTTTATTCTGCTGCCAGGCTCTCTGGATGATGGTGGTTTTACTGAGTTTATGCAGTTGTACCTGTACGTTGGTATACACGGCCTTTTTCAAATGCTCAGTTTCTTCATTTTCGGGCGGTTTTAGAGTGACCAGATGGGGGGCCAGAGAGAAGCGCAGAGATGCAAGACGGCGTGTTAATGAGTCTTTTACTGGAACATTTTGGGTACTTAAAGCTGACTGGATCCCACCGCAGCCGTCATGCCCGCAAATGACGATGCTGCTTACACCAAGATGTTCCACGGCGTATTGCACCACACTCATCAAATTATCATCTTGTTCTTCGACCATATTGGCAATATTACGATGGACAAATAGCTCGCCGGGTTGTGCACGCACGATAGTTTCAGCAGGGACTCGACTGTCAGAGCAGCCTATCCATAGAATTTCAGGGTGCTGAGATTTTGCAAGCTGTGAGAAGTAACTCGGGTCCCGCCATTGCTGTTCTGTTGCCCAGCTACGGTTTCTTACTAATAGATGACTCAAGGAGTTCATAACATGTCCCTTTGTTGGTATTAATCGGCCATGACCAACCGTTGTAGAATTCAGCGCTGACGCGTAAACCACCGTCGTTTCTACCAGAATTGCTGATGTTTGGCGTGAACGACGCAGTTATACTAAGCAGGTAATATGTAAATTTACCTTATGAATAAGTAAAGATAGGTGGGGGGAAAGTAATTTAATCTATGCGGAAATCAAACTGTGGCAGGTAAGTGAGTAAGCTAATTATCTGTAATTATTATAATAATCGATATTTAAGTCTGGTTAATCTTTAAAAGACCAGCATCTTCCCTGTAACCTCTTTTTTGTTAAGTGTTATTTATTAATTTCATTTTGCAAAGAAGCAGTTCAACCGCAATGTTGCGAAGTCTCTTGAGCAGGGGGCCTGATCAAGAGACCGCTAACAGGAAGAAGGATAGGGCATCTGTGGGAGCTTAATAGATCACTTTGTGGCCGTAGCTTTCCAGGATCCCCTTCACGCGATCCATGGTGTCGGCCTTCGGCGGATGCACGCCGTCCAGCTTGTACTCTTCACCCATCGCGATCCATTTGTGCTTGCCTAGTTCGTGGTAAGGCAGCAGTTCGATCTTCTCGATATTGGTCATATCCTTGGTAAACTCACCGAGCAGATGCGTCGATTTATCATCATCAGACCAGCCCGGCACCACCACGTAGCGGATCCAGGTGCGTTGATTACGCTTGGCCAGATAACGGGCAAACTCCAGCGTGCGATGGTTGGAAACGCCCACCAGGTTCTGGTGAATATCGTCATTCATCTGTTTCAGATCGAGCATCACCAGATCGGTGGTATCCAGCAGCTCATCGATCACCGGGTCGTAACGGCGGACAAAACCGTTGGTGTCCAGACAGGTGCTGATCCCTTCCTTGTGACAGGCGCGGAACCAGTCGCGAACAAATTCGGCCTGCAGGATCGCTTCGCCGCCGGACGCCGTTACGCCGCCGCCGGAAGCGTTCATAAAGTGACGGTAGGCCACGGTATCGGTCATCAGCTCTTCAACCGTGACCTCTTTGCCGCCGTGGGTGTCCCAGGTATCGCGGTTATGGCAGTACAGGCAGCGCATCAGGCAACCCTGGAAGAACACGATAAAGCGGATACCAGGGCCATCAACGGTGCCACAGGATTCGAAAGAGTGGATGCGGCCTTTCAAGGACATTGCGGGTTTCTCCAAAATCGACTGTCAAACGCAGTCTACAATAGGCTGGTAACCGCCAGGCAGGGATCAACGATGTGGCGAAAAAAGGCGCCAGGTAAAACGATTCCTGTTGGCCGGTTACGTACCGGTTCACTGTTTTGCCAGATATCCATGCAGTATATACCTATCACCGGCTAAGCAGCAGCGTAGATACCTGGCAAAACAGACTCAAGACCAGAGTCAGGGGGTACTTAGTAAAAAGGCCGGAATATCCGGCCTTGGTAACACTTGTTCAGCGGGGCAGTGCGATCCGCCCCGGAGAAACCGCGATTAGATCGACTGGGTGAAAGTACGAGTAATCACGTCTTGTTGCTGTTCTTTAGTCAACGAGTTGAAGCGCACTGCGTAACCCGATACGCGGATGGTCAGCTGAGGATATTTCTCAGGGTTTTCCATCGCGTCCAGCAGCATTTCACGGTTCATCACGTTCACGTTCAGGTGCTGACCGCCTTCGATGGACGCTTCGTGGTGGAAGTAACCATCCATCAGACCCGCCAGGTTGGCTTTACGCACGTCGTCATCTTTACCCAACGCGTTAGGCACGATGGAGAAGGTGTAAGAGATACCATCTTTCGCATAGGCAAACGGCAGTTTGGCTACGGAGGTCAGAGAGGCTACAGCACCTTTCTGATCGCGGCCGTGCATTGGGTTGGCACCTGGACCAAATGGAGCGCCAGCACGACGGCCATCTGGGGTGTTACCGGTTTTCTTACCATAAACCACGTTAGAGGTGATGGTCAGCACGGACTGAGTTGGTACCGCATTACGGTAGGTACGCAGTTTCTGAATTTTCTTCATGAAACGTTCTACCAGGTCGCAAGCGATGTCATCTACGCGAGAATCGTTGTTACCGAACTGCGGGTATTCACCTTCGATTTTGAAGTCGACAGCCAGGCCGTCTTCGTCACGGATGGTGGATACTTTGGCGTACTTGATGGCAGACAGGGAGTCGGCTGCTACGGACAGACCCGCGATACCACAAGCCATGGTGCGATAAACATCACGGTCATGCAGAGCCATCAGCGCAGCTTCATAGCTGTACTTGTCGTGCATGTAGTGAATGATGTTCAACGAGGTCACATACTGCTTGGCCAGCCAGTCCATGAAGTGGTCCATACGTTCCATGACTTTGTCATAGTCCAGTACGGTGTCCATCATTGGGGCTTCTTTCGGGCCAACCTGCATTTTCAGTTTTTCATCAACGCCGCCGTTGATTGCGTACAACATGGTTTTCGCCAGGTTGGCACGCGCACCGAAGAACTGCATTTGCTTACCGACAATCATCGGGCTGACGCAACAGGCGATGGCATAGTCATCGTTGTTGAAGTCTGGGCGCATCAGGTCGTCGTTTTCATACTGTACGGAGGAGGTGTCGATAGACACTTTCGCGGCGTATTTTTTGAAGTTCAACGGCAGTTTTTCAGACCACAGGATGGTCATGTTTGGCTCTGGAGATGGCCCCATGGTGTACAGCGTGTTCAGGAAGCGGAAGCTGTTTTTGGTAACCAGCGTACGACCATCAACACCCATACCTGCCAGGGATTCTGTTGCCCAGATTGGGTCACCAGAGAACAGCTCATCATACTCAGGAGTACGCAGGAAGCGAACCATACGCAGTTTCATGACCAGGTGGTCGATCAGTTCCTGCGCCTGCAGTTCGGTCAGTTTACCGGCCTTGATATCGCGCTCAATGAACACGTCCAGGAAGGTCGAAACGCGGCCGAAGGACATGGCTGCACCGTTCTGGGATTTCACCGCGGCCAGGTAGCCGAAGTAGGTCCACTGTACGGCTTCTTGAGCGGTGCTGGCTGGGCCAGAAATGTCGTAGCCGTATTTGGCCGCCATTTCTTTAATCTGAGCCAGGGCACGGTGCTGTTCAGCAATTTCTTCGCGCAGCTGGATGGTCATTTCCAGATCTTCGCCATTTTCCAGACGGGTCTGCAGAGACTTGAACTGGTTCAGCTTGTCGGCCATCAGGAAGTCGATACCGTACAACGCAACGCGACGGTAGTCACCGATGATACGACCACGGCCATACGCATCTGGCAGACCGGTCAACACGCCAGACTTACGGCAGTTCAGGATGTCTTTGGTGTAAACATCGAATACGCCCTGGTTGTGGGTTTTGCGGTATTCGGTGAACACTTTCTTCACTTGTGGATCCAGTTCACGGCCATAAACCTTGCATGAACCTTCAACCATCTTGATGCCGCCGAATGGGATCAGCGCGCGTTTCAGAGGAGCATCGGTCTGCAAACCAACGATGGTTTCCAGATCTTTGTTGATATAGCCCGCATCATGAGAAGTCACGGTGGAGACGACGTTGGTATCGAAATCAACTGGCGCATGGGTGCGGTTTTCCAGTTTGATCCCTTCCATAACCTTGTCCCACAGAGTGGTAGTGGCTTGACTTGCGCCAGCCAGGAAGGATTCATCACCCTCGTAAGGAGTGTAGTTTTTCTGGATGAAGTCACGTACGTTGACTTCTTTCTGCCAGTCACCTTCGCTGAAACCTTGCCAAGCGGTCGCTAACTTCTCGTTAAGTTCGGTCATTATACACCTACCTTCTAATGTGGATTTCTTTGTAAACCCGGCGCCGTGCCAGCCAACAGATTAGTGATTCTGTTTGCCGCCACGCAGATAAATTACCCAGTAAGTCAACCCAACCAGCAGACCACCGCCAATGATGTTACCGATGGTGACGGGGATCAGGTTGTCGATGATAAAGTTGCTTACGGTCAGATGAGCGAATTGCTCGGGTGCTGCCCCCACGGCTTGCCAAAACTCTGGCGTGGCAAAGTGCTTAACCACTATACCCATAGGGATCATAAACATGTTGGCGATACTGTGCTCAAAGCCGCTGGCAACGAACATGGCTACCGGCAGGATCATGGCGAACATCTTGTCCATCAGGCTGCGGCCGGAGTAGCTCATCCAGACGGCCAGGCAAACCATCAGGTTAGCCAGGATGCCCAGACAGACGGCTTCGATAAAGGTGTGGTGCAGTTTATGGTCGGCGGTTTGCAATACGTTCAAACCCCACAGGCCATTGGCCGCCATATACTCGCCTGAGAACCAGATCAGAGCAACGAAGAACAGGGCACCAATCAGGTTGCCAATATAGACGTTTAACCAGTTAAGAGCCAGTTGCCCCCAGGTAATACGCCCGCTGGCTTTGGCAATCACGGTCAGTACGGTGGAGGTAAACAGGTCTGCCCCGCAGACGACGACCAGCATTAACCCCATGGAGAAGCAGATACCACCCACCAGCTTGGCGAGGCCGAAAGGAATGGCGGCGGTGCCGGTGGTCGCTGTGATATAAAAAACAAAGGCGATAGAAATGAACACACCTGCGGTGATCGCTAAATAAAAAGTCGTCAGCGGATGCTTGGTGGCTTTATAAACCCCCGCATCCTCGGCAACTTTCGCCATCGCGGCAGGTAACAGCATATCGAAGGGGTTGTCAGCTCTCACACTAACTCTCGCTCTTAAGGGTTATTACAACACACTGAGATACTAGCAAAGCAGTATAGGGTAAAAATTGACTTGGATCATAACGCGCGGAAGTAAAACGGCTTAAAACCGCAAAATTAGTAGGGTTTATTGAGTTATATTATTGATTTTAAAGTAAAAAATATTTTTTAATGTTTACAAAAAATTTTGAAGTTGTCGCCGTTTTGGGCAGGGAAGAGTTAAATTTTTGTACTTATTGTCGCTTTTTGATGAATAAGCATTAATTGCTGGTTAATTAATATTTCACGCTGGCGTAACAATTGGCGATTTAATTATCCTGTTGGCCGATAAGTGCGCTTTTGATAAAAACATTCAACGCCAGGGTTTGCCTGTTTTTTGATCGGCAAGCAAATCGAGACTGCTTCTTTGGGAGTAACGCCGGTAAGGTTCTACCGGCGTATCATCAGGCCTATGCCTGCGCCCAGTGACGGCGTTTGGCAGTTTGCAGCTTTTCGTAAGCCGCCAACAGCGCTTGATGAGCCGGTAGGGCTTTCAATTCACCGTCGATGGCAAACAGGCCGTTGAAGCGCTCTTCGCCGCTCATGGCCGCAGAGGCTGCGTCAACCGCATCCTGACCATACATCTTCACGAAGGCCGTGTGATATTGGGCAGGGTCGCGTTCTGGCTCCAGCGCCAACAGCAGCAACGTCTGCAGGCAACGATAGTAGTTGCTGCGCTCCGGGGTAAACAGCGAGGCGTTGAACTCCTGCGTCCACTCGGCCCAGATCAGTGCCTGCTCGAGATCGCCACCGGCCAATGCCAGCATGGATTTCAGTTCGCCAACGCGCAGGGTGTACCAGGCGTTGTCTTTACCAGAGGCAATGCCCAGCAATTCACGTACGCGGGTGAAGTCGTCCAGCCCTTCATCATCCAACTGCTGGATCAGAGCCAGGTACTCTTCCGGCTCCCACTCGCTGCCCGGCAGTTGCAGCAGGGTTTCACGCAGGTGTGCGCCCATGCTGTTGTTTGCCAGCAGCAGATCCTCTGCCGGATAGATGTCGGACATCCCCGGTACGATGATGCGGCAGGCGTACACGTCCAGGTGCTCGTAATCGGCGATGTACACTTCGGCATCTTCTTTATTAAAGATGCTCATCAGGGTGGCGAACTCTTCCTGCGTGCTGCCGCTGAAACTCCAGTCGACAAACGGATAGTCGGCATCCTGTTTGAACAGATCCCAAGAGATCAAACCGCTGGAATCGATGAAGTGAGTTTCCAGGTTGGCATGCTCGGCCACTTCTTCGTCGTCGAAGGTTGGGGCGGTAAACACATCCAGATCTTTCAAGCCGCGGCCTTGCAGCAGCTCGGTAACGGTACGCTCCAGCGCGACTCCGAAGTCGGGGTGAGCACCAAAGGAGGCAAAGCAGGTGCCGTTGGCGGGGTTGAACAACACCACGCAGATCACCGGGTAGTTGCCGCCTAACGAGGCATCATAAGAGAGGATCGGGAAGCCTTCGGCCTCCAGCTTGGCGATCGCTTCAACCACGTCAGGATAGCGGTTCAGCACTTCGCTCGGGATTTCCGGCAGGCTGATGGACTCGGCGATGATGCGGTTTTTCACATAACGCTCGAACACCTCGGAGAGGCCCTGAACCCGCGCTTCGTTGGCGGTATTGCCAGCGGACATGCCGTTAGATACATACAGATTGCCGATGATGTTCATCGGAATATAAACGGTCTGCTGATCCGACTGGCGGGTGAATGGCAGAGCGCAGATGCCACGATCGCTATTGCCAGACTGCAGATCGATCAGATCGCTGGCTGTCAGTTCCTGCTCCGGATCGTAGAAAGCGTGCGTGCGCTCATCCAGGATGCCTTTTGGCAGTGAATTGTCAGCCGGGATCGGGAACCATTTCTCATTGGGATAGTGAACGAAATCGCCTTCGGCAATCTGTTGGCCCAAATAGAAATCGGCGAAGAAATAGTTGGTCGACAGGCGCTCGAAATACTCGCCCAGCGCGGAAGCCAGCGCGGCCTTTTTGCTGGCACCCTTACCGTTGGTGAAGCACAGCGGGCAATCGCGATCGCGGATATGCACTGACCAGACGTGTGGCACCGGATTCAGCCAGGAGGCTTCTTCGATATTGAAACCCAGATCGGTTAATTTCTGCTGAAAACGGGCGATGGAGTCTTCCAGCGCAGCGTCTTTGCCAGGAATAAAAGTTTGCGTCATTGTCTTCACTTATATGGCGTACTAAAAACGCGCAATGATACGGGGTTTTGTTCTCAAGCTCCACGTATTCCGAAAGCCGATCGGATGTCACAGTAATTATGTGGATAAAGACGATAATTCAGCGGGTTATCAATAACGGAGAAACGTAATGAAATCAGTGAAACTTAGCGTATTGGCACTACTGTTATCCGGGGTTTGTGGTTCGGCACTGGCGTTACCTACTATCACCTTGCTGGCCACCGGCGGCACTATCGCTGGCGGCGGCGACTCGGCCACCAAGTCTAACTACACCGCAGGTAAACTGGGTGTTGAAGCGCTGGTAGATGCCGTGCCGGAGTTGAAAAAGGTTGCCAACGTGCAGGGCGAGCAGGTGGTCAACATCGGTTCGCAGGATATGAATGACGAAGTCTGGCTCAAGCTGGTCAAGAAAATCAATGCGGACTGTGCCAAAACTGATGGCTTCGTGATCACCCACGGTACCGACACGCTGGAGGAGACCGCCTATTTCCTGGATCTCACCGTCAAGTGCGATAAGCCGGTAGTGATCGTGGGGGCGATGCGTCCGGCAACGGCCATGAGTGCCGATGGTCCATTTAACTTGTATAACGCAGTTGTCACAGCCGCAGACCCTCAATCGGCCAAGCGTGGCGTGCTGGTGGTGATGAATGATACGGTGCTCGATGGCCGCGACGTGACCAAAACCAATACCACCGGTGTACAGACTTTCCAGTCGCCTAACTTTGGCCCGCTGGGGTACATCCACAACGGCAAAATCGACTACCAACGTTCGCCACAGCGCAAGCACACCAGCGAAACGCCGTTTAACGTCGACCAGATGAGTACGCTGCCGACGGTCGGTATTATCTATAGCTATGCCAACGCGTCCGACGCGCCAGCCAAGGCGCTGATCGCCGAAGGTTATCAAGGGATCGTCAGCGCCGGGGTGGGTAACGGCAACCTGTATAAAACCGTGTTTGATACGCTGGCCACGGCGGCCCATAACGGCGTAGCGGTAGTGCGTTCCTCCCGCGTGCCTACCGGCTCCACCACCGAAGATGCGGAAGTGGATGATACTAAACTCGGTTTTGTGGCAGCTGGAACGCTGAATCCGCAAAAAGCGAGAATTCTGCTGCAGCTGGCATTAACTCAAACCAAAGACGCCAAACAGATCCAGGCGATGTTTAACCAGTATTGATCCCTGAATCAAGTGGGGGCGTAATGCCCCCATTTTCCCCGCCCAGACTATGCTGTAGGAAATCACTTTTCACAGGAACGATTTCATGCAGGCATTTGATATCCAAAGAATGGCATTTGACGAGACCACGCCAGAGTTCCTGGCCGAGGTGGCGCTACGCTGCCTGTTCACTTTTTTGCTGGTGTTTATCTTCTTGAAAATGACCGGGCGGCGTGGCGTACGCCAAATGTCGCTGTTTGAAGTGCTGATCATCCTGACGCTGGGGTCTGCCGCTGGTGACGTCGCGTTTTATCACGATGTTCCTTTGCTACCGGTGCTGATGGTGTTTGTTTGTATGATGGTGATGTACCGCTTTTCCACCTGGCTGATGGATCGCTTTCAAAAACTCCAGACCTGGATGGAAGGCGAACCGCTGATTCTGGTCAGCGAGGGGCTGTTCGATTGGGACATCCTGTGCCGGGAAAATATCACACACGATGAGTTCTTTATGGAACTCCGTCAGGCCGGTGTTGAGCATCTCGGGCAGGTGAGACTGGCTATCCTGGAGGTAAACGGCACCATATCGGTCTATTTCTACCCGGATGAGCAGGTACGGCCCGGGTTACCGGTGTTACCGGAAAAATGCGTCAAAAGCGTGGTAGAGATTGATGTGGCGGGGGATTATGCCTGCGGCATGTGTAGCCTGATCTCCACCTTGACGCCATCACCCGAACACGACTGCCCACGCTGTGGCAACCGTAAATGGATCGCCGCCTTGTCCCATAGCCGGGTAAGCTGAATACAGCACAAAAAACCGCGTTAACCCGCTGAATACGCCAGTGTCACAGCGTTTTATGGTACAAATAAACCCTGAGGCCGCAGAGCCTGTTATTTGCGGTCTCGCCAGTTTCCCACCCTTGGAACAATAAGCATTGCAGCCGGGTTACGTGAGTGATAAAACCGATAGAGTTGGTTAACATCAGCGTTAACTTCGGGCATATGTCGAAAGCCGGATTTTACGGCGCACAGTGAATGTGGTGAGGGGAAATGACTCAGGTTTATAATTTTAGCTCAGGCCCGGCGATGCTGCCGGTTGAAGTATTGCGTCGTGCGGAACAAGAGCTGTGCAACTGGCACGGTCTTGGCACTTCGGTGATGGAAATCAGCCATCGCAGTAAAGAATTCATCGCCGTCGCCGAACAGTCCGAACAGGATCTGCGCGATCTGCTGAAAGTCCCCGCCAACTATAAAGTGCTGTTCTGCCACGGCGGTGCCCGCGCACAATTCGCCGCGTTGCCACTGAACCTGTTGGGTGATAACACCACTGCCGACTATATCGATGGCGGCTACTGGGCGCACAGCGCGATCACCGAAGCGGAAAAATACTGCCAGCCAAAGGTGATTGACGTTAAAACCACCGTTGACGGCTTAAGCGGCATCAAGCCAATGAAAGAGTGGCAGCTGAGCGATAACGCGGCTTACGTCCACTATTGCCCGAACGAAACCATCGACGGCGTGGCCATTGATGAAACGCCAGACTTTGGCGATAAAGTGGTGATTGGCGATTACTCTTCGACCATCCTTTCCCGTCCGTTGGACGTCAGCCGTTTCGGCGTTATCTATGCGGGCGCACAGAAAAACATCGGTCCCGCTGGCCTGACGCTGGTGATCGTGCGTGATGACCTGCTGGGTAAAGCACGCCGTGAAGTCCCGTCGATCCTGGATTACACCGTGTTGGCAGAAAATGACTCGATGTTCAACACGCCGCCAACCTTCGCCTGGTATCTGTCTGGCCTGGTATTCAAATGGCTGAAAGAGCAGGGCGGCCTGGTGGAAATGCAAAAGCGTAACCAGGCCAAGGCCGAGTTGCTGTATAGCACCATCGATCGGTCGGACTTCTACCGTAGCCGCGTGGCCGTTGCCAACCGCTCCTGGATGAACGTGCCGTTCCAGCTTGCCGATCCTGCGCTGGATAAAGTGTTCCTGAGCGAAGCAGAAGCCATTGGCCTACAGGCGCTGAAGGGCCACCGCGTAGTAGGCGGCATGCGTGCTTCCATCTATAATGCGATGCCGCTGGCCGGCGTGAAGACCCTGACCGACTTTATGGTCGACTTTGAACGCCGCCATGGCTGATTGCCACCGCCCGTATTGAACGGGCGGTCGTACCGCTGTTGTCCTTTTGCATTAAAGCGGCTCCGGCATTATCCCGGGGCCGTTTCGTTTATCAGATTCTGGAGAGTTTTGTTCACATGGTGGATTCCCTGACGTTACAACCGGTTGCTTTGGTCGATGGCACCGTCAACTTACCCGGCTCCAAGAGCGTATCCAATCGGGCTTTGCTACTGGCTGCGCTGGCGCGGGGAACGACCCGGCTGACCAACCTGCTGGACAGCGACGACGTGCGTCATATGCTGAATGCCTTGCAGGCGCTGGGGGTGAGTTACCAGCTCTCCGACGATCGCACCACCTGTTCCGTTGAGGGCAACGCTGGCCCGTTGGTTGCCACGCAGCCGTTGGAGCTGTTCCTCGGTAATGCCGGTACGGCAATGCGTCCATTAGCGGCGGCACTGTGCCTGGGAGAGGGCGACGTGGTGTTGACCGGCGAACCACGCATGAAAGAGCGCCCGATCGGCCATCTGGTGGATGCCTTACGCCAGGGCGGGGCGCAAATTGATTACCTTGAACAAACCGATTATCCACCTGTGCGCCTGCGTGGCGGTTTCCGCGGCGGCGATGTCAGCGTCGACGGCAGCGTATCCAGCCAGTTCCTGACCGCCTTGCTGATGATGGCACCGTTGGCGGCCCAAGACACCGCTATCCATATTTTGGGTGAGCTGGTTTCCAAACCTTATATCGATATTACCCTGCACCTGATGAGTACTTTCGGTGTTGAAGTCACGCACGATAACTATCGCGTGTTCCATATTCGTGGGCAGCAGACTTACCGTTCGCCAGGTGACTATCTGGTGGAAGGCGATGCCTCTTCGGCATCCTATTTCCTGGCCGCTGCGGCGATTAAGGGCGGCACGGTGCGTGTCACCGGTATCGGTAAGAAAAGCGTACAGGGCGATACCAAATTTGCCGACGTGCTGGAAAAAATGGGTGCGCGCATCACCTGGGGCGATGACTTTATCGAGTGTAGCCGCGGTGAGCTCAAAGGCATCGATATGGACATGAACCATATTCCAGATGCGGCGATGACCATTGCCACCACCGCGCTGTTCGCGACCGGGCCGACCACCATCCGCAATATCTACAACTGGCGGGTCAAAGAAACCGACCGTCTGGCGGCGATGGCAGCAGAACTACGCAAAGTTGGCGCCGAAGTGGATGAAGGTGAGGATTACATTCACGTCGTACCGCCAAGCAAGCTGCAGTTCGCGGAGATCGGCACGTACAACGATCACCGTATGGCGATGTGCTTCTCGCTGGTGGCGCTGTCCGATACGCCGGTGACCATTCTTGATCCGAAGTGTACCGCCAAGACCTTCCCGGACTATTTTGAGCAGTTGGCGCGTATCAGCCAGTTGGCCTAATCTTCTCTATATCCGTTATCAATGGGCCTCGTTTGAGGCCTTTTTTGCGATTAGTGCCCATCTTTTCGGCAATCAGACAGTTCGCGGTAACAGTAAACTCCACAGGCGCGTATAATACGCCCCCGAATCTGCTCCTACTTGGGCAGACAGCAGGGCGTGTTCCTGTGAGGTTCCTACCTGAAGGAGAGAGAAATGACGGCTACAGTTCCGGTGATAACCGTTGATGGACCAAGTGGTGCAGGCAAAGGCACGCTGTGCAAGGCGCTGGCAGAATCCCTTGGTTGGCGTTTGCTGGATTCCGGCGCGATTTATCGCGTACTGGCCCTGGCAGCGTTGCACCATCAGGTGGATATCACCTCTGAAGAGGCGTTAGTCCCCTTGGCCGCCCATCTCGACGTCCGCTTTGTTGCTCAGGACGGCAAGCTGCAGGTTATTTTAGAAGGTGAGGACGTCAGTAATGAGATCCGCACCGAAACCGTTGGCAATACGGCTTCGCAAACGGCCGCATTCCCACGAGTTCGTGAGGCGCTGCTGCGCCGCCAACGCGCATTTCGCGAGGCACCGGGCCTGATCGCCGATGGCCGTGACATGGGCACGGTGGTGTTCCCGGATGCGCCGGTTAAAATTTTCCTTGACGCCAGTTCCGAAGAGCGTGCGCATCGTCGTATGCTACAGTTGCAGGAAAAGGGCTTTAATGTTAACTTTGAACGTCTTTTAGCCGAGATAAAGGAACGGGATGACCGTGACCGTAATCGGGCTATTGCGCCACTGGTACCGGCTCTCGATGCCCTCGTGTTGGATTCTACCAGCATGTCGATCGAGGAAGTGATCCAGCGGGCGTTGGCATATGCACATGAAGTTTTGGCGTTGCCGCAGCAATAAGCGCGGCGGCGTTTTTAGCTTTTTGTCATATTTGTCATCGTACTGCATAGCAGTAACTGAATATATCGGGTAAAATTTTACCCCTGTAACCTAAACCTTGTCGGCAGGAAGCCAATGGCAAGGTATGTGAAACAACCCCATTCGGCGGGATGCTAAATGGACGTTAAACTATAGAACCCTGAAGATTAAACATGACTGAATCTTTCGCTCAACTCTTTGAAGAATCCCTGAAAACAATCGAAACCCGTCCGGGTTCCATCGTTCGTGGTGTTGTTGTTGCTATCGATAAAGATGTCGTACTGGTTGACGCCGGTCTGAAATCTGAATCTGCCATCCCGGCTGAGCAATTCAAAAACGCCCAGGGCGAGCTGGAAATCCAGGTTGGTGACGAAGTTGACGTTGCGCTGGACGCTGTTGAAGATGGCTTCGGTGAAACTCTGCTGTCCCGTGAGAAAGCTAAGCGTCACGAAGCTTGGATCACACTGGAAAAAGCTTACGAAGAAGCTGAAACTGTCGTCGGTGTTATCAACGGCAAAGTTAAGGGTGGCTTCACTGTAGAGCTGAACGGTATTCGTGCGTTCCTGCCAGGTTCCCTGGTTGACGTGCGTCCAGTTCGCGACACTCTGCACCTGGAAGGCAAAGAGCTTGAGTTCAAAGTCATCAAGCTGGATCAGAAGCGCAACAACGTTGTTGTTTCTCGTCGTGCAGTAATCGAATCCGAAAACAGCGCAGAGCGCGATCAACTGCTGGAAAACCTGCAGGAAGGCATGGAAGTTAAAGGTATCGTTAAGAACCTCACTGACTACGGTGCATTCGTGGATCTGGGCGGCGTTGACGGCCTGCTGCACATCACTGACATGGCTTGGAAACGCGTTAAGCACCCAAGCGAAATTGTCAACGTGGGCGACGAAATCACTGTCAAGGTGCTGAAGTTCGACCGCGAGCGTACTCGTGTATCTCTGGGCCTGAAGCAACTGGGCGAAGATCCATGGGTTGCTATCGCTAAACGTTACCCAGAAGGCACCAAGCTGACGGGTCGTGTTACCAACCTGACTGATTACGGCTGCTTCGTGGAAATCGAAGAAGGCGTTGAAGGTCTGGTACACGTTTCTGAAATGGATTGGACCAACAAAAACATCCATCCGTCCAAAGTTGTTAACGTGGGCGATGTAGTGGAAGTGATGGTTCTGGACATCGATGAAGAACGTCGTCGTATCTCCCTGGGCCTGAAGCAGTGCAAAAACAACCCATGGCAGCAGTTCGCAGAAACCCACAACAAGGGCGACCGCGTTGAAGGTAAAATCAAGTCTATCACTGACTTCGGTATCTTCATCGGCCTGGACGGCGGCATCGACGGCCTGGTTCACCTGTCTGACATCTCCTGGAACGTTGCAGGCGAAGAAGCAGTTCGTGAATACAAGAAAGGCGACGAAATCGCAGCTGTGGTTCTGCAAGTTGACGCAGAGCGCGAGCGTATCTCCCTGGGCGTGAAGCAACTGGCTGAAGATCCGTTCAATAACTACCTGTCTATGAACAAGAAAGGTACTATTGTTACTGGTAAAGTCACTGCAGTTGACGCCAAAGGTGCTACAGTTGAATTAGCAGGCGGCGTAGAAGGTTACCTGCGTGCTTCTGAAGCCTCTCGCGACCGTATTGAAGACGCAACTCTGGTTCTGAACGTTGGTGACGAAGTTGAAGCTAAATTCACTGGCGTTGACCGTAAGAACCGCGTTGTAAGCCTGTCCGTCCGTGCGAAGGACGAAGCTGACGAGAAAGATGCAATCGCTACGGTTAACAACACCAAGCCGGAAGAAAGCAACTTCTCTAACGCTATGGCTGAAGCCTTCAAAGCGGCTAAAGGCGAGTAATGACGGGGGGGCGGTTTCTGACCGCCCCGATACGGTAGTTTAGCTGCAAAGCTTGGAGGAACTATGACCAAGTCTGAACTTATTGAAAGACTTGCTGGCCAGCAATCTCATATTCCGGCGAAGGCCGTTGAGGATGCAGTGAAAGAGATGCTCGAACATATGGCAGCTACGCTAGCCGAGGGTGAGCGCATCGAGATCCGCGGATTCGGCAGTTTTTCTCTTCACTACCGTGCTCCGCGCGTCGGCCGTAACCCTAAAACGGGTGATAAAGTTGAGTTGGACGGCAAGTACGTCCCTCACTTCAAGCCAGGTAAAGAGTTACGTGACCGTGCCAATATCTATGGCTAGTCGCTGACCACCCATAGTGTTGTTGCTTGTAAAGAATATAAAACGGTGCCTTAGGGTGCCGTTTTTTTTCGCCTGAAAACCCTCCCATACCTGCCAAAATTTGCGCTCCGCTCCGCAACCTTGCCTGTAAATGCCAAATAGCCAACCGAATGTTTACGACCTCCTTTCCTGAGTAGCAACCCGCAACTGGCGGTTATTCGTCTGAGAAGTCACATTTGTTGCAGGATAAACTTGGCAAGGAGCGCGGAAATCAGGATCTCACTGGATAGGGCCGCCATCGCTTTGGTGATGGGGATGCTGCCGATACTGTTTTTGCCCCACTTACCGTCGTGGCCTTTATTGGTAGGGCTGGCCGTTGCGGCTTTATGGCTCTGGCGATATAAGCCGAATCCATGGCGCCAGGCACTATGCTGCTGCTTGCTGGGCTTTATCTACGCCACCGGTAGTGCCAGCCTGTTGATGCAGCAAGTTGCAACGTTGACGACCAGCGGCGATAAAGCCGTGATTGCTTCCGTGCGTAGCATTTGGCTGAACGGGGCTGAAACGCCACAGGTGCAACTGCGTATTGAGCAGGTAAGCGGGCGATGGCTGGTTCCTGCGTTGTCCTTTACGGCAAACTGGCGCGGCGAAAAGCCCTGTGCAGGGCAACGTTGGGCGATGAAGGTGCGCTTTCGCCCGGTACACAGCAACTTGAATGAAGGTGGCTTTGACGGGCAGCGTTGGGCCATTGCTAATCGGCAACCGTTGCGTGGCTTTGTACGTTCCGCAACGGCACTGGATAAGGGCTGCAACTGGCGCCAACAGTTCGTCAAACAGAGGGATCAATCACTCAGGCCGCTGACGCAACGCCCGGTGTTGCTGGCGCTGGCGTTTGGCGAACGCTCGCTGATGAGTAATGAACTGCGTGGGCAACTGATGAAAACCGGCGTGGCTCACCTGATGGCGATTTCTGGCCTGCATATTTCCCTGGCCGCTGCCTTTGCCTGGGGGCTGGCGCGTGGCGTGCAGTTTTTATTGCCCGCGCGTTACATCGGCTACCGTTTGCCGCTGGTTGTCAGTTGGTTGATGGCGCTGTGCTATGTGTGGTTGGCAGGTGGGCAACCTCCGGCAATGAGGGCCTTTATTGCCTTGTCTCTGTGGCTTTGGCTGCGCCTCAAAGGAGTTTCCTGCACTTCCTGGCAAATCTGGCTGTGGTGTATCAGCCTGCTGTTGCTGTGCGATCCTATGTCGGTGCTTTCGGACAGCTTCTGGCTCTCCGCCCTGGCGGTTGCGGCCTTAATCTTTTGGTTCGAATGGGCACCGTTGCCCAGACGCTTCAACACTTCTTGGGGTTGGGCACCTGTGCGTTGGCTACACATGCAACTAGGGATGACGCTGTTGCTGATGCCGTTACAATTTGGCCTGTTCCATGGCTTGAGCTGGACATCGTTACCCGCCAACCTTTGGGCGGTGCCGATCGTTTCTCTGCTGTCGGTTCCGTTGATATTGTTGGCATTGATGCTGTTTTTTATTCCGCCAGTAAGCCACTGGTGTTGGCAATTGGCCGATCTTACCGTCAGTTGGGCCTTGTGGCCGCTTCCCGGGCTTGAGCAAGGGTGGCTACAGGTTGGGGCTGCCTTGCTGCAATTTAGCGCCCTTGGGTGGTTAGCCGTGGTTTGCTGGCGTTTTCGCTGGTGGTATCACTTTCCTGTTGGTTGTGCCGTTGTGGTGCTAGGTTGCCTATTCTGGCGGGAAAGATCGCCAGATTATCGCTGGCGGGTCGATATGCTCGACGTAGGGCACGGCCTGGCGGTGGTGATCGAGCGGGAAGGAAAGGCCGTCATCTTTGATACGGGCAACCGTTGGCAAGCCTCCAGCGCGGCAGAGCGCAACATTTTGCCATTCCTGCGCTGGCGGCAGATCTCGCTGGAGCAAATCGTTATCAGCCATAGCCATCTGGATCATATCGGCGGCTTGCCGGTACTCGAAGCGGCGTTTCCACAGGCCAGCGTGCGTACGCCGATCGTTAACGTTGGCCACCTGCCTTGCGTACAAGGGCAGCGATGGGTGTGGCGAGAGCTAAACTTTCAGGTGTTGTGGCCTCCTGCAAGGGTGGATTATGCCGCTAACGATGATTCCTGCGTAGTGCGTGTCGATGACGGCAAGTTCAGCCTGTTGCTGACGGGTGATATTGAACGCCGGGCCGAGCAGGCATTGCTGAAACAACGTGCGAATTTACCCAGCACTATCCTTCAGGTGCCACATCACGGCAGCAAGACATCTTCAACGCCGCCATTTTTGCGTGCCGTTGCCCCCGAGCTGGCGTTTGCCTCGGCATCCCGCTATAACGCCTGGCGGTTACCGGCAGCAAAAATAGTCAAACGCTATCGGGAAAATCATATTCCCTGGCGTGACACGGCCCGCTCAGGGCAGCTCAGCGTGTTTTTTTATCGTCATGATTGGCAAGTTAAAGGCTTTCGCGAACAACTAAATCCACGTTGGTATCATCAGCGGTTTGGCGTTGAGGGGGATAATGAGTAGAATGGGCCGCTATTTCTTCCGATGCTGGTATTTGCATGATGAATGATAAAGATCTGTCCACCTGGCAGACGTTCCGCCGCCTCTGGCCGATGATCACACCGTTTAAAACCGGGCTGGTGGTCGCCGCCATTGCGCTGGTTTTAAACGCCGCGGGGGATACGTTGATGCTGTCCCTGCTCAAACCGTTATTAGACGACTTTGGTAAAGCCGATAGCCGAGTCTTGCATTGGATGCCGTTGGTCGTGATTGGCCTGATGCTGATGCGTGGCATCACCAGCTATGTCTCCAGCTACTGTATTTCCTGGGTGTCTGGCATGGTGGTAATGCAGATGCGCCGCCGTCTGTTCGGCCATATGATGCGAATGCCGGTGGCCTTTTTTGACCAGCAATCAACAGGAACTCTGCTTTCACGTATTACCTACGACTCGGAACAGGTAGCTTCATCCTCTTCCAGCGCGTTGGTTACCGTGGTGCGTGAAGGGGCCTCGATCATCGGCCTGTTCATCATGATGTTTTATTACAGCTGGCAGCTTTCGCTGATCCTGATCGTGCTGGCACCGATCGTCTCCTTCGCGATCCGCCTGGTCTCCAAACGTTTCCGCAATATCAGTAAAAATATGCAAAACACCATGGGGCAGGTGACGACCAGTGCAGAACAGATGCTGAAAGGGCATAAAGAAGTGCTGATCTTTGGTGGCCAACAGGTGGAAACCGAGCGCTTCAACACCGTCAGTAACCGCATGCGCCAGCAGGGGATGAAGCTGGTTTCGGCTTCTTCTATTGCCGATCCTATTATTCAGTTGATCGCCTCATTGGCATTGGCGTTTGTGCTGTTTGCAGCAAGCTTCCCTAGCGTGATGGATACGCTGACAGCCGGTACCATTACCGTGGTGTTTTCCGCCATGATTGCCTTGATGCGCCCACTGAAATCCTTGACCAACGTGAATGCCCAGTTCCAACGCGGCATGGCGGCTTGCCAGACGTTGTTCTCGATCCTGGATTTGGAACAGGAAAAGGATACCGGTACTCGCCAGGTTGAGCGTGCCAAAGGCGATATCGAATTCCGTAATGTGACCTTCGCCTATCCGGGGCGCGAGATCCCAGCGCTGCGTGATATCAATCTGAGCATTTCAGAAGGTAAAACGGTGGCGTTGGTTGGCCGTTCTGGTTCGGGTAAATCGACGATAGCCAACCTGTTGACGCGCTTCTACGACGTGCAGGAAGGGCAGATCCTGATGGATGGTCACGATCTGCGGGAATATACCCTGGCCTCGCTGCGCGATCAGGTTGCCCTGGTCTCACAGAACGTCCACCTGTTCAATGACACCATTGCCAACAACATTGCCTATGCTCGTGAAGAGCGCTACAGCCGTGAAGAGATCGAGAAAGCTGCGCGCATGGCCTATGCCACCGACTTCATTGATAAAATGGAACATGGTCTGGATACGGTGATCGGTGAGAACGGCGTGATGCTTTCCGGTGGCCAGCGTCAGCGTATTGCCATCGCTCGGGCCTTGCTGCGAGATTGCCCAATCCTGATCCTGGATGAAGCCACCTCCGCGCTGGATACCGAATCCGAGCGTGCGATCCAGGCGGCCTTGGACGAGCTGCAGAAAAACCGTACCTCATTGGTGATTGCCCACCGTCTGTCGACTATCGAGAAAGCCGATGAGATCCTGGTGGTTGAAGATGGGCGTATCGTTGAACGTGGCCAGCATGCCGAGTTGATCGAGCAGAAAGGGGCTTACGCACAACTTCACCGCATGCAGTTTGGTCAGTAATGATAGAGCGCATCTGGTCCGGTAGTTCACTGGTTTACCTGCTGCTGTTGCCGCTCTCCTGGCTGTATGGCCTGGTGAGCGGTCTGATCCGCCTTAGCTACCTCTGTGGCTTGCGCAAGAGTTGGCGCGCGCCGGTGCCGGTGGTTATCGTGGGGAACCTCACTGCGGGGGGCAACGGTAAAACACCGATGGTTATCTGGTTGGTTGAACAGCTGCAACAGCGTGGCTACCGGGTCGGCGTGGTTTCCAGAGGTTACGGCGGCAAGTCGGCGGTCTATCCGCTGGTGCTGGATGCTCAGACTACCACCCGGCAGGCCGGTGATGAACCCGTGCTGATCTTTCAGCGCACCGGGGCACCGGTGGCTATTTCGCCAAAGCGCGCCGAAGCGGTGCAAGCCTTGTTGAATCAGGGCGAGCTTGATTTGATCATCACCGACGATGGCCTCCAGCACTATGCTTTACAGCGTGATTTTGAGCTGGTGGTGATCGATGGCGTTCGTCGCTTCGGCAATGGCTGGTGGCTACCCGCTGGCCCAATGCGTGAGCGTGTATCCCGCTTAAAGACTGTGGATGCCTGTGTGGCAAATGGCGGTGTTGCCCAGCCGGGGGAAATCGCCATGAGGCTCCAGGCGCAGGATGCGGTGAATATCGCCAGCGGTGAGCGCCGCCCGGCGATCGAATTGCCCCACGTGGTGGCGATGGCAGGGATCGGTCATCCTCCAAGATTTTTCGCCACGCTAGAAAAGTTGGGGGTTGAAGTCGATCGCGAGGTTGCTTTTGCCGATCACCAGGAATACAACCACGGGCAGTTAGCCGCATTGGCGAGCCAAGGCCAAACGCTGCTGATGACCGAGAAGGATGCGGTGAAATGCCGTGCATTTGCCCAGCCTGACTGGTGGTATTTACCGGTTGAAGCGGTACTTCCCACCGAGCAGGCCGAGCAACTGTTGCAAGGAATTCAGAAGTTAATCAAATAATCTAAGCTTCCAAAGCGTGCAAGCCCAAGGCTTGCGCGCAAGCTTGCAGTGAGCGCTGCTGCGTTTGCTGATAAAGCGCTAACTCATCGATCACGCCTGCCCCTAATGCCTGTTCAAACGCCGCACGGCTTGATGAGGCCGCGTATTGCGCATGGCGGCTCCCCCCCAGATTAGACTGAAAAATTCCGGCGGCGCTGACCGGCAGGAAATCTTCATACACCAACGGCTGGAAGCGGATGTAGTCCAGTGCGATGAGCTGTTCGAGCGTGCTGTGCTGCTCAATGGTCTCTTTAGCCGCCAGCCCGCATTCGGTAGGGAAATAGCGGAACCAGGCTAATTGCTGCACGCGTAGTGTATTGTAATCATCCGGGAAGGCCTGGAAATGCTCAGCCAGCAGTTGATAATAGCGTGGAGCATTATCTTCCGTAGCCGGAACCTGTAATGCATCCTGGGCGGCCTGCAGCAGGCGATCGTAAAGCGTTCGCCCTTTGGCGGTCAGGGCTACGCCCCGTTGCTCAATTTCACCGAAACGCGCGGTATGATGGCCCACAACCTGATGACCATCGGGTTCGATAAACAGGACTTGTTCCTCTAACGCTTTGAAACTGGTCTGGCGTAGAAGAATAGGGCAGTTGCGTGTAGGTGGGCCTTCGATCACCGCTTTAGGCGGGATCCCGCGTTCTGGCATTGCCGCCTGTACTCGATCGATATCCAGCGTTCTTGGCGTCAGATGGTTGATATGCGGCCCTTTGAAGGCGACGATATCGGCGATCAGGCGATGTTGATTGTGCAACTGTTGATACTCGCTGGCGCTGACGGTGGCCAAGCGGTGCCAACGGAAGGTTTCGAGCGCCTGGGCAACGAATTCTTGCGCCTGTTCGGCATCCAGCCCGCCCTGAACTTCATGTAACGCTATCAGCTCCAAAGCCCGCTCGGTAAAAATGCAGCGGCGATCCAGCAGCCGTTGTGCCAGCTCGCGTAGCGCCACATTCTCAATCAGTTCCAGCCGTAGTAACGAAGTAAAGATGCGAAACGGGCTGACTTGCAGATCGGCTTCATGTACGGCACGAAAGGCGGTGGAGTGGACAGGGACGCCAGCAGCGGTGAGATCGTAATAACCCACCGGAGACATGCCCATGACGGTAAACAGTCGTTGTAAGGTCTGCAATTCAGCTGCCGTGCCGACCCGGATAGCGCCGTGGCGTTCCATCGATAATCGACCGATTTCACCGGTAATCTGTAACCCATGTGCCAAGGCTGAATCTTTACTCAGCACCTCCCGATTGGTTTCAGCGACCAGTTCGATCAAGTCACCGTACAGTGGCACCTCTTGTTGATACATGGCCGACATTGCCAGGGAAAATTTGGCGCGAATGTCATTCGGCGAGACGAAGTGCTGGTCGATCATACTGCTAGCTCCTTAGCTCAATAAAATCTGAAAAATGCGGTTTAGGCCGCCAATAGTGCTGGCCAGATGACACCTCACCGTGTTTTTGACTCAAGTCTAGTCAGTTGGTTCGTGATTTGTTATCGATTGGCTAACGATATTAGTGTTTTATGCGTTGGCTCTCATTTACAGGTATAACCCCAAGTGGTGAGTGATGAGCGAGATGCTCCTTCGATGAGCTAAAAATAAGAGGAATTTAAACCAGTAAAATCAGTCTGATAGGAATATTCTGGGCGGATATAGCTAAAAAGTGTGATAAACCTCTTGTCTTGATGATGAGTTTATGAGTAAATGCATACCGGCCTGTGATGCAGCGCTATTTATGTACGAGTATAGATTAAGTAGTTCCTCCCAAGACGTTATCATCTGATTCCGCTTCAAAGACGAACCTTCTAAGTACCTCCCATAAGTAATGATTCTGAAAAACGGCCAAATTGCCATAGGGCAGGTTTTTGTAAATATTTAAAAGGTAATAGTAATGTCTAAGAAGACTGGTCAGGTTAAGTGGTTCAACGAAAGTAAAGGTTTTGGTTTCATTGAACAACAAGATGGCGGCAAAGATGTATTCGTACACTTCTCTGCAATCATGACCGAAGGTTTCAAGACTCTGGCAGAAGGCCAGCGTGTTGAGTATACCATTCAGGACAGCCCGCGCGGGCCGGCTGCCGCCAACGTTGTTGCTCTGTAAGTTTACAGGAAATAGCGTATAGAGAGCTTGATACAACCATAATGACGCGTTAATGCTGAGTTATGCGGAAGATATTAAGCTCAAACAGCCCGCCGCAGTGCGGGTTTTTTAATTTTTGCTCACGAGAGGTTTGTTACGAAAAACTTTAGGATGGGCTGGTAGCGTCCACACAATAACAAAAATAACGTTGTGAAGGATGCTCAAGTGAAAGGATATAAAATATGTTTAAGAATACAATGCTAAAAATGGGCCAAGTGAAATGGTTTGATCAGGCTCAAGGCTATGGTGTTATTTCACCGGTCGATGGTAGTGACGAAATTTATGTTAGCCGCCGTGCTATCGCCAATACCAAGAACAAGTCATTAAACGAAGGTCAGAACGTCGAGTTCTCGATTTATCGTAGCTCTCACGGGCTGTCAGCGGCAGACGTTATCGCGTTCTGACCCAAACTTTCCTCGCCAGTGCCGGTGCCGCCACCCCATGCACTGGCGAAGAAAATTTCTCCAGGATCCTCTATCATCAGGCCATTGCTCAATGACCCTTGGATATCAGGATGCCAATCCCCGTTATTTCGCTTTCCTCTGCACGCGCGCTTCATCTTGCCGCCCAAGGGCTGCTCTCCCCAATTAAACGCCAGGCTTGCCCCGATGATGTGATTACCGCCATCGATCGTATGGGGTTGCTGCAAATTGACACCATCAGCGTGGTGGCCCGCAGCCCTTACCTGGTGCTGTTCAGTCGCTTGGGCGATTATCGGCCAGAATGGCTGGAACAGGCCTTGGCTAGTCGCAAACTGTTTGAGTACTGGGCGCACGAAGCCTGTTTTCTCCCTATCGATGACTTTGGTCTGTTACGCCACCGCATGCTGCAACCGCAGGGGATGGGGTGGAAATACTCGCAGGAATGGGTGCAGCAGCACCAACAGGCTATCGATGAACTGCTACAGCATATCGCGGTAAAGGGGCCGGTGCGTTCGGCCGATTTTAGCGCCGAAAAGAAAGGCGCTAACGGCTGGTGGGATTGGAAGCCGGAAAAGCGTCATCTGGAAATTCTGTTTACCTCTGGCAAGTTGATGGTGGCTGAACGCCGTAATTTTCACCGTGTCTACGATCTCACCGAACGTTTATTGCCGCAGTGGGATGATGATGTGCATGCCTTACCTCAGGCGACGGCGCAGCAACAGATGCTAAGCCGCAGTTGCCGCTATCTCGGCGTGTTTAAAGCCGAATGGTTGGCAGATTATTACCGCTTGAAACGCGTCGCCCCCAAACCATTGCTCACAATGTTATTACAGCAGGGAGAGATCTCCCAGATCGCTATCGACGGGCTGGAAGGGGAATTTTATGTCCATCAGTCGCTGGCAGCCGAGTTGGCGCTGGCGGAACAAGGGAAGTTGAAGTCCACGGTAACCTGCCTGCTGTCTCCTTTTGATCCGGTGGTGTGGGATCGGCTGCGTGCTCTGGAACTGTTCAACTTTGACTATCGGTTGGAATGTTACACGCCAAAAGAAAAACGCCAGTACGGCTATTTCACCTTGCCGCTGTTGCAGCGGGGCGAACTGATTGGCCGGGTAGATGCGAAAATGCACCGCAAGCAGGGTGTGTTTGAAGTAATCAGTTTCCATCTTGAATCTGGGGTCAAGCTGGGTAAGCAGCGTTGCCAGGATATGCGTCAGGCAATCACCCGTACGGCGAAATGGCACGGGGCGCAGCAGGTCTCGCTAGGAGATGTCCCCGCATCGCTGGCAGCAGAGTGGGGGCAAGGCTGGGAAGTCCCCTCACCCCAACCCTCTCCCACAGGGAGAGGGAGCTGAAAGTTCCTGCTCTGCTGGGAGACAGAAGATAATCTCGGCAAATGTGGGGGATCCTTCATGTTTTGTAGGAGCGGGTATGGAGATGTGATCAGGTGTAGAAATTAATCCGTAACGGGCTGATGTAGAGGACGAATGCAGGAGCTAAGTTGTGGCACGTTCAGTCCCCACAGGGAGAGGGAGCTGAACGTCCCTGCTCAGTTGGGAGACAGAAGATAATCTCACCAAATGTTGGGATCCTTCATGTTCTGTAGGAGCTGGTATCAGGTACGGATTTTAATCTGTAACAGAATCAATGTTGAAAATGGGTGCTGCAATTAAGTTGTGGCACGTTCGGTCCCCTCTCCCTTTGGGAGAGATACCGTCTTGTCGGCTATCCGGCAAGCGGTATTTCCGCATTAAATACCTTTCCTGATTTCACCACACCATAGGCCAGTTGCAGCAGTTTTCGCATCGCCGCACACACTCTCTCTTTGCCCGACTTCCCACGCAACTTCAGCCTTTCTGTCAAGTCCTTAACCACAACATTGTATTGGCCTGCTACTACCGCTGGCATGTATAACGCGCTTCGTAGCTCACTGTGTCCCACTTTCGATAACCGGCTTTTCCCTTTAAACATCCCCGACTCACATCGCTGTGGATTCAGTCCTGCGTACGCCACCAGGGCCTTGCTGCTGGTGAACCGACGCAGGTTTCCAGCAAAGGCCAGCAGGCTGGAGCTCAGCATCTCTCCCACCCCTGGGATGCTTTTTAGCAACTCGCTGTCCCGTTTCAGGTCAGGGTTATCATCGATGTGCTGACTGATTCTCTTCTTCGTTTCTCGTATCAGTTCATCCAACGTGGCGATGTGTTCATTGAGTGAAGGGACGATGACCGCTTCTGCCACCTCCAGGCGATTTTCTTCCATCTGACGCATCTCTTCCAGGTTCTTAAGATGCCTGACCAACGCGGTCAACTGGCGTTCGCTCAATGGGGCTGGGAACCACGGGTCAGGCTGATGCAGTGCGCAGTAGCGGGCTATCATCGCTGCATCGCTTTTGTCCGTTTTGTTCCGGGTCAGTTCTGTATTGCCGAAGGAATGGATACACGCCGGGTTCATCAGACTGACGTGGTAGTTGTTGTCTGCCAGATAAGTGGCCAGTTCCGTGCTGTAGCTCCCAGTGGCTTCCATGCAGACATGACAGTCGCCAAAGCGGCTCAACCAGGCCGCGAACTCGCGGCATCCAGAAGGGGTATTGGCAAACTTTTTGGTTTTATACTTCTGATTTTCCAGCAGTACGGCGACATCAAACTTGAGTTTGGCGATATCAACGCCGACAGGGGTTCTGCGCATTATGGCACTCCATAACCATGTCTGTAATTTATCGCCGGACCATCCTTATATGTGGGTGCTCATAGGCACAGGATACCGTTCGGTCTACAAGGCGACAGGGAAATAGACAGTTGGGGCACAATCTCTCCCACGGGCTCATAGGCACTAGGGTTAGGAGGAGCTCACCAACTATCTCCCGATGATCAGTCGGGGATCTTCTCCGCTAAGGCGGAGAAGATCAAGACATAAGGGTTAGGGTGAGGGCGGGGCGTTTTCAGTTGCTGTAGTTGGCAAACAGCGCGATGATTTTATGAAGACGTTTGATCATTTGCAGGTTCTCATTTTTTTGTGATGTGAGTCACAAAAAATTCTACGCCTGCTAATGGAGTGATTCAACCCCCGCAGAAAAATTTCCCGTTCGGCAACCGTCTCAGCAAATCAGGCGGTGATTAACCGGCCCTATGGCGTTATGCTATCCTCACGCACTTTCCCTGTTAGCATATCTTCCCCTGGAGGAAGCATGGATCACCGTTTACTCGAAATCATTGCCTGCCCGGTTTGCAACGGTAAGCTCTATTTCAACAAAGAACATCAGGAACTGGTCTGCAAACTGGACGGCCTGGCCTACCCATTACGTGATGGTATTCCGGTATTGCTGGAAAACGAAGCGCGCACCATCCCACTGGACGAGAAACACGCATGAGTTTTATCGCTATCATCCCGGCGCGCTATGCGTCCACCCGCTTGCCGGGTAAACCGTTGGCGGATATCCACGGTAAGCCGATGGTGGTGCATGTGATGGAACGAGCCCGTGAATCAGGGGCTTCCCGCGTGATTGTCGCCACCGATCACCCAGAGGTGGCCAAAGCGGTCGAGGCTGCCGGCGGTGAAGTTTGCATGACCAGCCCGGACCACCATTCCGGCACCGAACGCCTGGCGGAAGTGATCGAAAAATGTGGCTTTGCCGATGATGAAATCATTGTCAATGTGCAAGGCGATGAGCCGATGATCCCGCCGGTTATCGTGCGTCAGGTGGCAGAAAACCTGGCGGCCAGTAGCGCAGGGATGGCCACGCTGGCGGTACCGATCGAAACCGCAGAAGAAGCCTTCAACCCGAATGCGGTCAAGGTGGTGATGGATGCGCAAGGCTATGCGCTCTATTTCTCACGTGCCACCATCCCTTGGGATCGTGAGCGTTTTGCTCAGTCAAAAGAGAGTATTGGTAACAGCCTGCTGCGACATATCGGGATTTATGCCTACCGTGCCGGTTTTGTCCGCCGCTACGTCAGTTGGCAACCAAGCCAGCTGGAACAGATTGAACTGCTGGAGCAGTTGCGTGTGCTGTGGTACGGCGAAAAGATCCACGTCGCGGTGGCGCAGGCCATTCCGAGCGTCGGTGTCGATACCCCGGAAGACTTGCAACGAGTGCGGGACAGCATCAAGCGTTGAGTCATCTATTGGCCGGAGACCCCGGCCATCTCAATTCCCTGATTTACCCTTTTTATTGATCTGCATTGAAGAATTTCTCCGCTCACCGTTCAATGATGACAGTTGCTTATCCTTAATGTGGAGGGGGGTCGTTCCATGGAGCAACTGCGTGCCGAATTGAGTATTGTGCTGGGAGAGTCCGTCGGTCGTCTGGAACGCGTCAGCGAACAGCCTTATGCCCATCTGTATTCACTGTACGATCGCCAGGATCATGCGATCCCGCTGATGGCGAAAAGCTTCGTCTGTGAGGGCATTGCCCAGCAGGAAGCTTACAAGTTATCCATGCTGGCGCGTGAAGGGGACATTCGTCTGCCAACGGTGTTTGGCGTGGTCTACACCCGGCAAGCGCCCTACAAAGAGATTTTGCTGATCGAACGCCTGCGTGGCGTCTCGGTCGAGGCTCCAACCCGGACTTTGGCCCGTTGGGAAGCCTTGATGGACCAGATTGTCGACGGCATGCTGGCTTGGCACCGTATCGATAGCCACGGCTGCGTGGGCACGGTTGACAGCACGCAGGAGAATGACTGGTGCAGTTGGTACCAGCAGCGTATCGAAGTACTTTGGTCAACGCTGGGTAATATGAACTCGCCGCTGTTAAGCATGGCAGACCGCCGTTTGCTGTTCCGCACGCGTGAAATGCTGATCGACTTCTTTGCCGATTTTGATGACCCTTGCGTACTGGTGCACGGTAATCTGGGTTTACGCAGCATGTTGAAAGATGCCAAAACCGATCAACTGTTGGCGATGCTCAACCCAGGCATGATGCTGTGGGCGCCACGGGAATATGAGCTGTTCAGGCTTTGCGAGGCGGGGATGCCGGATCGGCTGCTATTCCACTATCTACAGCGTGCGCCAGTGGCGGAGTCTTTCCTGTCTCGTCGTTGGCTCTATGTGGTGTGGGAAGCGATAGCCAGGATGATCCATACCGGCAAGCTGGATCGCCCGGCGTTCGATCAGGCCGCGCAACAGCTACGGCCCTGGTTGGCTCACTAATCGCTGCTGGCCTCACCGTCACCTTTTAGCTGCTGCCACAGGCTGCCCAGCGTTTCATATGCC
The DNA here is from genome assembly GCF_055790865.1 of Serratia sp. K1WW1. Lineage (NCBI taxonomy): Bacteria > Pseudomonadati > Pseudomonadota > Gammaproteobacteria > Enterobacterales > Yersiniaceae > Serratia > Serratia sp. K1WW1. Next base: position 3,777,503 of record NZ_CM147697.1, on the reverse strand, counting down.
GCCCGTTCGCTGTGCCCAAGGAACATCGCGGAAGGCATCACCCGATCCCAGATATTCAGCGGTGAGGTAATGGCCAGTTGATTGGCCGGAGCCGGGATTGGGTGCAAGCCCTGAGCCTCAAAGAAGCGCATGGCACGCGGCAAGTGATTGGCGGATGTCACCAGCGCAAACGGCTGTTGCCCTACCAATTTTGCGACCTCTGCGGCTTCCTGTTCGGTATCCCGCGGGCGGTCCACCAGCACGATGTCGCTGGCAGGCACTCCCAGGCTTTCCGCCACCAGTGCTGCGGTGGCCGCGCTGCTTTGCGTTTTCGCGCCTTTTCCACCGGTAAAGACCATCTTGCTACCCGGGTGCGACAGGTATAGCCTGACGCCTTCGGTCACCCGTGGCAGGCTGTTGTTGAGCAGGTTAGAGCTGGGGGCCCAGTCCGGGTTATAGGTATAACCGCCGCCAAGTACCACGATATAGTCAATCTGGCCGTTGCCTCTATAGGTCGGGTAACTGGATTCTAACGGCTTCAACAGGCGATCGGCGACCGGTTGCAGGCTGAGCAACAGCAACAGCAGCCAGCTCAGGCTTAATATGACTTTGCCGCTTTTCTGCCAACGGGTAAACCACAGCAGCAATAATGCCAGCCCCATTAACAACAGCAGGGCGGGTAGAGGCATCATCAGGCCACCAATAAATTTTTTTAAGTTAAATAACATCAAAAATCAGGTCCTTTTGGGCGAAAAAACGACATCTGGCCGCATTCATGCTGCAAGAAGATTTATTCTAAGCCAGTCTGTGCCAAAATAGCAGGTTTGAATGGGCAGGCGCTTTGCCGTCGGCCAAGATAGAATCAGCGGAGCCGTTGTCCATGCAGGATCGCAATTTTGACGATATTGCCGAGAAGTTTGCGCGTAATATTTACGGCACCACCAAGGGGAAAATCCGTCAGGCGGTAGTCTGGCAGGATCTGACCATGCTGCTGGCCCAGTTGCCGCAGCGGCCGCTGCGCATTCTGGATGCTGGTGGGGGCGAAGGCCACATGGCCTGCCAACTGGCAGAATTAGGACATCAGGTCTTGTTGTGCGATCTTTCTGGTGAGATGATCCAACGCGCTGCGTTGCTGGCCGAGCAGAAAGGTGTGAGCCAGAACATGCAATTCATACAAAGTTCGGCGCAAGAGATTGGTCAGCATTTGGCACAACCGGTCGATCTGATATTGTTCCATGCGGTTTTAGAGTGGATCGCCGAACCGCAGGTGGCCTTGCAGGCGTTGTTTGACTGCCTGGTGCCCGGCGGCGCACTGTCACTAATGTTCTTTAATGCCAACGGTTTGTTGATGCGTAATGTGGTGCTGGGCAATTTCCAACTGGTGGATCCCGAGGTCAGGCGGCGTCGCAAGCGCTCGCTGTCGCCGCAGTATCCACACAGCCCACCGCTGGTCTATGGCTGGTTGGAGCAGATGGGCATGCAGATTTCAGGCAAAACCGGCGTGAGGGTTTTCCATGATTATCTGCAAAGCAGGCAGCTACAGACCCAAAAATTTGAAGAGTTACTGGCGCTTGAACAGCTTTATTGTCGGCAAGAGCCTTACGTGAGTTTGGGGCGCTATATTCACGTCTCGGCGCATAAACCGAACCTGAAGGACGAACTATGAGTGAATTTTCCCAGACAGTACCCGAACTGGTCGCCTGGGCACGGAAAAATGATTTCTCTATTTCGCTCCCCACTGAGCGTCTTGCGTTTTTGCTGGCTATTGCCACGTTAAACGGTGAGCGGCTGGACGGCGAGATGAGCGAAGGTGAGCTGGTTGATGCATTTCGCCATGTCAGCAAAGGGTTTGAACAGACGCATGAAACGGTGGCGATACGCGCCAACAATGCGATTAACGACATGGTGCGCCAGCGCCTGTTGAACCGTTTTACCAGCGAGTTGGCAGACGGCAATGCCATCTATCGCCTGACGCCGCTGGGTATTGGTATAACCGATTACTATATCCGCCAGCGTGAGTTTTCGACCCTGCGCCTTTCCATGCAGCTATCGATCGTGGCGGAAGAGTTAAAGCGTGCCGCAGACGCAGCCGAAGAGGGCGGCGATGATTTCCATTGGCACCGCAACGTCTTTGCTCCGTTGAAATACTCGGTAGCAGAGATCTTCGACAGTATCGATCTGACCCAGCGCCTGATGGATGAACAGCAGCAGAGTGTGAAAACCGATATTGCGGCGCTGCTGAATCAGGATTGGCGTGCGGCGATCTCCAGCTGTGAAATGCTGCTGTCTGAAACCTCCGGTACCTTGCGTGAACTTCAGGATACGCTGGAGGCCGCAGGTGATAAACTCCAGGCCAATCTGCTGCGTATTCAGGACGCCACGTTGGGTGAGATGGAGCTGGGCTTTGTCGATAAGCTGGTGTTTGATTTGCAAAGCAAGCTGGATCGCATCATCAGTTGGGGCCAACAGGCGATTGACCTGTGGATCGGCTACGATCGCCACGTGCACAAGTTTATCCGTACCGCCATCGATATGGATAAAAACCGCGTGTTCGCCCAACGCCTGCGCCAATCGGTACAAAACTACTTCGATAACCCTTGGACGCTGACCCATGCCAACGCCGATCGTCTGCTCGATATGCGAGACGAAGAGCTGGCGTTGCGCAGTGAAGAGGTCACCGGGGAACTGCCGCCAGATCTGGAATATGAAGAGTTCAGCGAAATTCGCGAACAGCTGGCAGCGATGATCGAACAGGCACTGAAGATTTATCAGGAACAAAAGATGCCGCTCGATTTAGGGGCAGTGATGCGCGATTATCTGGCGCAATATCCGCGTGTGCGTCACTTTGACGTTGCCCGCATAGTGGTCGACCAGGCAGTGCGCCTTGGTGTGGCTGAAGCTGATTTTTCAGGGTTGCCCGCGCAGTGGCAGGCAATCAATGATTACGGAGCCAAGGTACAGGCCCATGTCATCGACAAATATTGAACAAGTAATGCCAGTCAAGCTGGCCAAGGCACTGTCTAACACGCTGTTTCCGGCGTTGGACAGCCAATTGCGCGCAGGTCGTCACATCGGTATCGATGAGTTGGACAACCACGCATTCCTCATGGATTTTCAAGACGAACTGGAAGAGTTTTATACCCGTTACAGCGTCGAGCTGATCCGGGCGCCGGAAGGGTTCTTCTATTTGCGCCCGCGCTCGACCACGCTCATTCCACGCTCGGTGCTTTCCGAGTTGGACATGATGGTCGGCAAAATCCTGTGCTACCTCTACCTGAGCCCCGAGCGCCTGGCGCATGAAGGCATTTTCAGCCAGCAGGAGCTGTATGATGAGCTGCTGAGCCTGGCGGATGAGAGCAAGCTGCTGAAGTTCGTCAACCAGCGTTCCACCGGTTCGGATCTTGACCGTCAGAAGCTGCATGAAAAAGTGCGCTCCTCGCTCAATCGCCTGCGCCGTCTTGGCATGGTGTATTTCATGGGCAATGACAACAGCAAATTCCGCATTACCGAGGCAGTGTTCCGCTTCGGTGCCGATGTGCGTAGCGGTGACGACCCGCGCGAAGCCCAGTTGCGGATGATCCGCGACGGTGAGGCGATGCCGGTTGAAAACAGCCTGTCACTGAACGATGAAGTTGATGCGGAAGATGCGCAGGCAGATGCCACCCAGGACAGTGCAGAGGATGAACAGGAATGATTGAACGCGGTAAATTTCGCTCACTGACGCTGGTTAACTGGAACGGTTTCTTTGCCCGAACCTTTGATCTCGATGAGCTGGTCACCACGCTTTCGGGCGGTAACGGGGCCGGTAAGTCCACCACCATGGCGGCCTTCGTCACGGCGCTGATCCCGGATCTGACGCTGCTGCACTTTCGTAACACCACCGAAGCCGGTGCCACCAGCGGTTCACGCGACAAAGGCCTGCACGGTAAATTGCGTGCCGGTGTCTGCTACTCAACGCTAGACGTAGTCAACTCACGCCACCAGCGTGTGGTGGTCGGGGTTCGTCTGCAACAGGTTGCGGGGCGCGATCGTAAGGTCGATATCAAACCTTTCACCATTCAGGGGCTGCCAACGGCGGTGCAACCGACCGAACTGCTGACCGAGACCGTCGGTGAGCGTCAGGCTAGGGTTCTTTCGTTGCAGGAACTGAAAGAGCGTGTTGAAGAGATGGAAGGGGTGCAGTTCAAGCAGTTCAACTCCATCACCGATTACCACGCCCTGATGTTTGATCTGGGGGTGCTGCCCAAGCGTCTGCGCACTTCCTCCGATCGTAGCAAGTTCTATCGTCTAATCGAAGCCTCGCTATACGGCGGGATTTCCAGTGCCATCACCCGTTCTCTGCGCGATTACCTGCTGCCGGAAAACGGCGGCGTGCGTAAAGCGTTCCAGGATATGGAAGCCGCACTGCGCGAGAACCGCATGACGCTGGAAGCGATCCGCGTCACCCAGTCGGACCGCGATCTGTTCAAGCATCTGATCTCCGAAGCGACCTCGTACGTTGCCGCAGACTACATGCGCCACGCCAATGAACGGCGTATCCATCTGGATGGGGCGCTGGTATTGCGCAACGAGTTGCTGAGCAGCCGCAAACAGCTGGCCGCCGAGCAGTTCCGCCACGTTGAAATGGCGCGTGAGCTGGCTGAGCAAAGCGGTGCCGAATCCGATCTGGAAACCGATTATCAGGCCGCCAGCGACCACCTCAATCTGGTGCAGACCGCAATGCGCCAGCAGGAAAAGATCGAACGCTATGAAGGCGATCTGGAAGAGCTGACCTACCGCCTGGAAGAACAGAATGAGGTTGTCGCCGAAGCGAGCGAGCAGCAGGCGGAAAACGAAGCGCGTGCCGAAGCCGCAGAGATGGAGGTGGATGAGCTGAAAAGCCAGCTCGCCGATTACCAGCAGGCGCTGGACGTGCAGCAAACCCGCGCCATTCAGTATCAGCAGGCACTTCAGGCTCTTGAGCGCGCTCGTGCGCTGTGTCAGGTGCCGGAACTCACCGCCGAAAATGCCGAAGAATGGCTGGATACCTTCCAGGCGCGTGAGCAGGAAGCGACAGAGTCCCTGTTGCAGTTGGAACAAAAGTTAAGCGTGGCGGATGCCGCTCACAGCCAGTTCGAGCAGGCCTATCAGCTGGTGGGTAAAATTGCGGGCGAAGTCAGCCGCAGTGAAGCCTGGCAAACCGCGCGTGAGCTATTGCGTGACTGGCCTTCGCAGCAGCATCAGGCCGAGCGTGTGCAGCCGTTGCGGATGCGTTTGAGCGAGTTGGAGCAACGTCTTCGCTCGCAGCAGGATGCCGAACGTCTGTTGCAGGAGTTCTGCAAACGTCACGGGCAGAGTTATCAGCCGGATGAACTTGATGCCTTGCAGCAAGAGCTGGAAGAGCGTTTGGAATCGTTGTCGCAAAGCGTCAGCGAGGCCGGTGAGCGTCGGATGGAAATGCGTCAGGAGCTGGAGCAGATCCAGCAGCGCATCAAGGAGCTGACCGCCAGAGCACCGATTTGGCTGGCCGCGCAGGATTCACTGACCCAGCTCAGCGAGCAGAGTGGTGAAGCCTTCGCAGATGGCCAGCAGGTTACCGAATACATGCAGCAACTGCTGGAGCGCGAACGCGAAACCACGGTTGAACGTGATGAAGTGGCCACCCGCAAGCGTGAAATCGAAGCGCAGGTTGAACGCCTCAGCCAGCCGAGCGGGGCCGAAGATCAGCGTCTGGTAACGCTGGCGGAGCGCTTTGGCGGCGTGCTACTGTCTGAAATCTATGACGATGTCACCATTGACGATGCCCCGTACTTCTCTGCGTTGTACGGCCCGTCGCGCCACGCCATTGTGGTGCCGGATCTGTCGCTGGTGCGCGAGATGCTGGAAGGGTTGGAAGACTGTCCGGAAGATCTCTACCTGATCGAAGGGGATCCGCAGTCGTTTGACGACAGCGTGTTCGCCGTCGAAGAGCAGGAAAAAGCGGTGGTGGTGAAAATCGCCGATCGCCAGTGGCGTTACTCGCGCTACCCTGAGGTGCCGCTGTTTGGCCGTGCTGCCCGGGAAAATCGCCTGGAAGTGCTGTACGCAGAACGTGATTCATTGGCCGAACGCTACGCCACCTTGTCATTTGACGTGCAGAAAACCCAGCGTTCTCACCAGGCGTTCAGCCGCTTTATCGGTTCGCACCTCGCCGTGGCGTTTGACGCGGATCCTGAAGCGGATATCCGTGCTCTGAACAGCCGCCGTGGTGAAATTGAGCGTGCGCTCAATAACCACGAAGCGCAGAACCAACAGCAGCGTCAGCAATACGATCAGGCCAAAGAGGGCATTTCCGCACTCAACCGCCTGATGCCGCTGGTCTCACTGCTGAATGATGAAACCTTGCAGGATCGTGTCGAAGAGATCCGCGAGGAAATGGAAGAGGCGCAGGATGCCGCGCGCTATATCCAACAGCACGGCGTTTCCTTGGCCAAGCTGGAGCCTATGTTATCGGTGCTGCAAAGCGATCCGGAGCAACATGAGCAGCTACAGCAGGACTATGTACAGGCCCAGGCCACGCAACGCCAGGCCAAACAGCAAGCCTTTGCCCTGACGGAAGTGGTTCAGCGCCGCGCGCACTTCAGCTATACCGATTCTGCTGGCATGCAGAATGCCGATAACGATCTCAATGATAAACTGCGTCAACGCCTGGAACATGCGGAAGCGGAACGTACCCGCGCCCGCGAGCAACTGCGCCAGTATCAAACTCAGTTTACGCAATACAGCCAAGTACTGGCCTCGCTGAAAAGCTCTTATGACGCCAAACGCGACATGCTTAAAGAGCTGAGCCAGGAGCTGGTGGACATTGGCGTGCAGGCCGATGCCAATGCCGAAGCCCGCGCGCGGCAGCGCCGGGACGAATTGCATGCCTCGCTGAGTAATAACCGTAACCGCCGTAACCAGTTGGAGAAACAGCTGACCTTCTGCGAAGCGGAAATGGACAGCCTGCAAAAGAGACTGCGCAAGCTGGAGCGTGATTATTACCAACTGCGTGAGCAGGTGGTGACCGCCAAGGCGGGCTGGTGTGCCGTGATGCGAATGGTGAAAGACAACGGGGTTGAACGCCGTCTGCACCGTCGTGAACTGGCCTATATGGACGGTGACGAGCTGCGTTCGATGTCGGATAAGGCATTGGGTGCGCTGCGTCTGGCGGTGGCGGATAACGAACATCTGCGTGACGTGCTGCGCCTGTCGGAAGATCCGAAACGGCCAGAACGCAAGATCCAGTTCTTTATCGCGGTCTATCAGCATCTGCGCGAGCGTATCCGTCAGGATATTATCCGCACCGACGATCCGGTCGAAGCTATCGAACAGATGGAGATCGAACTTGGCCGTCTGACCGAAGAGCTGACCGCGCGCGAGCAGAAACTGGCAATCAGTTCGAAGAGCGTGGCGAACATTATCCGCAAGACCATCCAGCGCGAGCAGAATCGTATCCGGATGCTTAACCAGGGGCTGCAAGCGGTTTCCTTCGGTCAGGTGAAGAGCGTGCGGTTGAACGTCAACGTACGGGAAGCGCATGCCACCTTGCTGGATGTGCTCTCCGAGCAGCAGGAACAGCATCAGGATCTGTTTAACAGCAACCGTCTGACCTTCTCTGAAGCGTTGGCCAAGCTGTATCAGCGCCTGAACCCGCAGATCGATATGGGCCAGCGCACGCCACAAACCATTGGTGAAGAGCTGCTGGATTACCGTAACTATCTGGAGCTGGAAGTGGAAGTGTTCCGTGGCTCCGACGGCTGGCTGCGTGCGGAAAGTGGCGCGTTGTCAACTGGGGAAGCGATCGGTACCGGCATGTCAATTCTGGTCATGGTGGTGCAGAGCTGGGAAGAGGAATCACGCCGCCTGCGGGGGAAAGATATTTCACCTTGCCGCCTGCTGTTCCTTGATGAAGCCGCTCGTCTGGATGCCAAATCCATCGCCACGCTGTTTGAGCTGTGCGATCGTCTGGAGATGCAGTTGATAATCGCCGCGCCAGAAAACATCAGCCCGGAAAAAGGGACTACCTATAAACTGGTGCGTAAGGTGTTCCAGAACCATGAGCATGTACACGTGGTTGGCCTGCGTGGGTTCGCCAGCGAACAACCGGTTTTAGACTCGGTGTCGAAATAAACGCCACAAAGCTAAAAAAGTGCACTATAAATCTGAAAATAGCCGCCTGATGGTGGCTATTTTTTTGTATGACGAGGATGATAGGCGTGTTTTTTTGCCAGTGGTAAGCTGGGGTGAAACGGTTATTTACGGCGCTGAGAGCAAAAGCGCCGTTCTGTTTGTATACTGAAACTAATAATAGTCTGTGCGGTATTTTTGTGAGCCTACAGGGGGCAAGGGATGTTGCTTAAAAATGGAAACTCAGTACGACGTCTGGCATTGAGTTGCGCAATAGCGTGTGGTTTTGCCGTGTCGTTTTCCGCATGGGCAACTGTTCCGGCGTTACCGGTGGCGTCATCGTCATCGGGAATGTCCGTGGCACAAAGTCGTGCCGAACTGCTGGCGGCATTGCCGAAAAGCGTTGTGCCTTATTATCTCTCTACTTTGGCACCGCTGTACGCTGCCAACCAGATGCAGCCTATGTGGCAAGATCGGGAAGCGGTACAGCAATTTCAGCAGCAACTGGCTGAGTTGGCCATTTCTGGCGTACAGCCGCAGTTTACTCAATGGGTAAAACTGCTGACCGATCCGCTCATCACCGATATGGCACGTGATATTGTGCTGTCGGATGCGATGCTGGGTTATTTGCAGTTTGTCTCCTCAATCGGGGCCAACGGCAACAACTGGCTGTACAGCAATGTTCCTTACAAACTGAAGGTGCCAGCGAATACGGTGATCAATCAGTGGCAGCTCTCGATTCATCAGGGCAAAACGCTGGCGTATGTTAATTCGTTGGCCCCGCAGCATCCTCAGTACGCCAAAATGCATTTGGCGCTGCGCGAAATGCTGGCGGCTGGGCGCCCGTGGCCACAAATGACCAATGGCGCAAGCCTGCGTCCAGGTCAGCTCAGCGACGATATTCCCGCACTGCGCGATATTCTGGCGCGTACCGGAATGCTAATCGCCACTCCGGCGGTAGCATCTGCTTCGCCTGAGCCTCAAGTCACCAATGCCAGCGCGACGACTCCGGCGGCGGATGACGATCTGTCGGTGGATGAAGAGAAGGATCGTGCTACCGCAGTGGCTGTCGTTAGCCCGGGCGCGGCATCGATCAAAGATCTTGCTCCTTCTCCAGAAGCTACCGCGCAGGTACAACCTGCCAGTCCGGTTTCGGTCACGGATAATCGTTACACCGAAGATCTGGTGGAAGGGGTCAAACGCTTCCAAACCTGGCAAGGTCTGACGCCTGATGGCGTCATCGGTGCCCGGACGCGTGAATGGCTGAACGTTTCGCCACAAACTCGTGCTTCACTGCTGGCGTTGAACATCCAGCGCCTGCGCATTCTGCCAGGGCACGTTGATACCGGTATTATGGTCAACATCCCGAACTACTCGCTCACCTACTATCTGAATGGTAATGAAGTGTTATCTTCGCGGGTGATTGTTGGCCGCCCGAGCCGCAAAACGCCATTGATGAGCAGCGCGCTGAATAACGTGGTGGTCAACCCACCGTGGAACGTGCCAACCAAGCTGATCCGTGAAGATATCGTGCCCAAGGCCATGCATGATGCCAGCTACTTCCAGAAACACGGCTATCGGGTATTCTCTGGCTGGAGCAACGATGCGCAGGTGATCGATCCGGCAATGATTGACTGGAGTGTGGTTTCACCACGCAACTTCCCTTACCGCATCCAGCAGGCACCGGGGACCAGCAACTCGTTAGGGCGTTTCAAGTTCAACATGCCGAGTTCGGATGCCATCTATCTGCATGACACCCCGAACCACGGCCTGTTCCAGAAGGATATCCGGGCGTTAAGCTCTGGCTGTGTGCGCGTTAACAAGGCTTCCGATTTGGCCAATATGTTGTTGCAGGATGCCGGTTGGAACAACGCGCGTGTTTCCTCCACGCTGAAAGGCGGCAATACGACGTATGTGAACATCCGCCAGAACATCCCGGTGCAGCTGTATTACCTGACGGCCTGGGTCTCTGATGATGGCAAGCCACAGTTCCGCACAGATATTTACAATTATGATGCGACAGTGAGATCGGGCGCACAAATTTTGGCTCAGGCCGAAAAATTGATGCAATAAATGCAGTAATTCTAGATAAATAACGGTCTGAATGTCTGGCCAGTAACAGGCTCTGTTTTTTGTGAGCACGGGTAAACCACAGCGTATCGCGGGTTGACTCCGCATACGCTGGCGGTTATGGTTCGGGCAGTGCGCAGTTTTGTGCATATATTTTGACATTCTTGCCGAGTTTAAAGAGTCATGGACAAAATTGATCATCATCGCCGTAAATGGCTGGCGTTAGGTAGCGCCGCCGTGGGTATCGCGCTGCTTCCAGGGCAGGCGTTTGCCAGTATTTCTACCTCTCGCCCACGTATTCTGTTGTTGAACAACCTCAATACCGGCGAATCCATCAAGGCCGAGTTCTTCAACGGTAAAGGTTACAATAAAGAAGAGTTGGCACGCTTGAACCATATCTTCCGTGACTATCGGGCCAACAAGGTCAAAAGCATCGATCCCGCTCTGTTTGATCATCTCTATCGCCTACAGGTAATGCTCGGTACCAGCAAACCGGTACAGCTGATTTCCGGCTACCGTTCAATGGCGACCAATACTGAAATGCGTGAGCACAGCCGTGGCGTGGCCAAGCAGAGCTACCACACCAAAGGCCAGGCGATGGATTTTCATATCGAAGGGATCCAGCTGAGTAATATCCGTAAGGCAGCGTTAAAAATGCGCGCCGGCGGGGTAGGCTATTATCCACGTAGTAACTTTGTGCACATCGATACCGGCCCGGTGCGGACCTGGTAATCATTGTGCATCATGATCGCTGAATGGCACCCGCCCCTTGGGCGTGGTGCCGTTGTCGTTGGAGCTTTATGAAATACCATATTATCCCCGTTACGGCGTTCAGTCAGAACTGTACGCTCATCTGGTGCGACGTGACCAAACAGGCGGCGCTGGTCGATCCTGGTGGCGATCCGGAAAAACTGAAGGCGGCCATTGCCGAAAAGGGCGTGCAGGTCAGCCAGATTTTGCTGACGCACGGCCATCTCGATCACGTAGGCGCAGCGGCAGAAATGGCCGAGCATTATCAGGTGCCCATCTATGGGCCGGATAAGGAAGATGCCTTCTGGCTTGAAGGTTTGCCAGCACAGAGCCGTATGTTTGGCCTGGATGAATGCGCTGCTCTAACGCCGACCAAATGGCTGGAGGAGGGGGATAAAGTGCAGGTAGGCGAAATGTCGTTGAACGTACTGCATTGCCCTGGCCATACACCTGGTCATATCGTTTTTATCAACGAACAGGCGCGTTTGGCATTAGTGGGTGACGTATTGTTCAACGGTGGCGTTGGCCGCAGCGATTTCCCGCGCGGTGACCATCAGGCGCTAATCGCTTCAATCCGCAACAAATTACTGCCTCAGGGCGACGATATGGCGTTTATTCCAGGGCATGGCCCGATGTCTACCTTTGGCCATGAACGTCAAACCAACCCGTTCCTGCGCGAAGAACCGGCTATCTGGTAAAGACAGCTCTCGGCAATGCCCCTCACCCTAACCCTCTCCCACAGGGAGAGGGGACCGAATGTGCCACAATTATCACCAGTATCTGACTGCGGCACTGAACAAACTCCCTCTCCCACAACAACTTTGTCCATGCTCCCCCTGTCTGCACATTGGGAGAGGGTTGGGGTGAGGGGAGATTGATAGCCAAAACTTGCAAGCATTAGGGGCGCAAATGCGCCCCTTTTTCAATGCAAAATCAACTTACAGCACGGCAACGATGGCTTCGCACAGCGGCGCCATATTGTCCGGTGTCATCCCTGCCACGTTAACGCGGCCGGAGTTAACGGCATACACGCCAAATTCATCACGCAGACGCAGAACCTGCTCTTTGGTCAGGCCGCTGAAAGAGAACATGCCGTTCTGGTTGATGATGAAGCTGAAATCCTGCTGCGCCCCTTTCTCCTGCAAGGTGTTGACGAACAGCTGGCGCATACGGTGAATGCGCTGGCGCATGTCGGTCAGCTCTTGTTCCCAAATGGCGCGCAGCGCCGGGTTACCCAAGATGGTGGCAACTACGGCCGCACCGTGTGACGGCGGGTTCGAGTAGTTGGCACGGATCGCGGCTTTCACCTGGCTGAAGGCGCGCTCGGCGGTTTCTGCATCGGCAGCTACCACGGTGCAGGCACCGACACGCTCGTTATACAGGCCAAAGTTCTTCGAGTAGGAGCTGGCAACGATCAGTTCCTGATGTTTGGCAGCAAAGATACGCAGACCCTGGGCATCTTCTTCCAGACCCTTGGCGAAGCCTTGGTAAGCGAAGTCAAACAGCGGCAACCAGCCCTTGGCTACGGAGAGTTCAGCCAACTGAGCCCATTGTGCTTCGGTTGGATCGATACCGGTAGGGTTATGGCAGCAACCGTGGAATAGCACTACGTCGCCGGCCTGAGCCTGGTTCAGGCTGGTGAGCAAACCGTCGAAGTCCAGCGCATGGTTGGCGGCGTCGTAATAGTTGTATTCCAACACTTCCAGGCCAACGGCACCAAAGACGTTTTTATGGTTTGGCCAGCTTGGATTGCTGACCCAGATACGCTTGGCGCTGGTCTGGTTGGCAATAAAGTCGGCCGCGACACGCAGGGCACCGGTACCACCAGGGGTTTGCGCGGTACGGGCACGCTTGTCGGCAATGATTGGGCTCTGCTTGCCGAACAACAGTTCTTGCGTGCAGCTGGCAAATTCAGGAATACCTTCAATACCCAGGTAGTTTTTGGTGGTCTCATTTTCCAGCAGATACTGCTCAGCTTTCTTGACGCTGGTCAGCACCGGCGTTTTGCCAGTTTCGTCTTTATAGACGCCTATCCCTAAGTTGATTTTATTCTCACGCTTGTCGGCGCGGAAAATGTCGGTCAGACCCAGAATCGGATCGGCAGGTGCAGCGGTGATTTTTTCAAACATGTCAGATGCTTCCATGGCCTAGAGTTAAGCAGACAGAAACATCAGGGTAGCGCCAGTTATCGCCTTTGCCAACCGTTTGCGAGAAAAACACCTCGATCTTGTGACGGCGGCAGATTCAGCACAAAAAATGACGGGGAAGGGCGGATTGGCAGAATAAAAAATTGGCGGAAGCGCTAAAAACAAAAACAGGGCCGAAGCCCTGTTTTTAACTTAGCTGACGGTGAACCGTCATCAAGTGCAACAACTTAGAACTGGTAAACCAGACCGGTAGCTACGATGTTGTCAGTAGCGATCTTGTTAGCACGAGTGAAGTCGTTTTCGTCCAGCAGGTTGATTTTGTAATCAACGTAGGTAGACATGTTTTTGTTGAAGTAGTAAGTAGTACCTACATCAATGTATTTAACCAGGTCTTGATCGTCGCCGTAAGTGCTACCCAGGTTCTTACCTTTAGACTGCAGGTAAGCGATAGATGGACGCAGGCCGAAATCGAACTGGTACTGTGCTACCACTTCAAAGTTCTGAGTTTTGTTAGCGATAGAACCGTCGAAATCACCGAATGGAGTCATGTTGCGAGTTTCTGCATACATGGTTGCCAAGTAGACGTTGTTCGCGTCGTATTTAGCACCAACGGTCCATGCTTCAGCATTTTTACCCTGAGCAGTAGAGAAGCGAGTTTGCGCGTCAGTACGGTCAGAACCAGAGTAGGCAGCACCCACGCTCACGCCTGAATCCATGATTGCGTAGGTAGAAGACACACCCCAACCGTCGCCGTTTTGCTTGTTGATTTCACGCTTGTCGTTTTCGTTCTTGCCTTGGTACTGCAGAGCGAAGTTCAGGCCATCAACCAGACCGAAGAAGTTGTTGTTACGGTAAGTAGCAACGCCGTTGGTACGGCCAGTCATGAAGTTGTCGGTGTAGGTGTAAGTATCGCCACCGAACTCTGGCAGCATATCTGTCCAGCCTTCAACGTCATACACTACGCCGTAGTTACGACCATAATCGAATGAACCGAACTCAGCAAACTTCAGACCCGCGAAGCCCAGACGAGTTTTAGTACCTTCGGTACCTTGTGACTCAGCGTGGTTAGCTTGCACGTTGTATTCCCACTGGCCGTAACCGGTCAGTTGGTCAGTAATCTGGGTTTCACCTTTGAAGCCGAAACGCACGTATGACTTGTCGCCATCGTCGCCATCGTTGTTAGAGAAGTAGTGCAGACCGTCAACTTTACCGTACAGATCCAGTTTGTTGCCGTCTTTGTTGTAGATCTCAGCTGCGTTGGCTGCACCAGCTGCTAACAGAGCTGGGATCACTACTGCAAGAATGTTGCGCTTCATCATCATTATTACCCTCATTGGTTTTATTCGGACACCTTGCCACTGCCGCCAATAATTCTTTTGGAACTATTGTTGATAGATTGGTGTCGTCCTGTGTCTGCACGCAGTGTTCCATTCACGGGCAGGTTTATCTAGAACGAAAATGCTACCAATGTCGCAATCTGGTTTCAGGAAGCAACGATGTGTAACAATTTGTGTATTTTAGGGAACTTTGTGATGTAGGTCAATAATCAAAAATGCGAAAGGCCAGCTAAGCTGGCCTTTATTATGTAATAAAATTGTTTAAATTATGCTGAGTTTTATGACTTAGAAGCTGGCGTTACGTGGCGTTCTTGGGAACGGGATCACGTCGCGAACGTTCTGCACCCCGGTCACATAGGCGATTAAACGCTCAAAACCTAAGCCAAAACCAGAATGTGGCACGGTGCCATAGCGGCGCAGGTCACGATACCACCAATAATCTTCTTTATTGAGGCCCATCTCTGCCAGACGCTGATCCAGCACATCCAGACGTTCTTCACGCTGAGAACCACCGATGATTTCACCAATGCCCGGTGCTAGCACATCCATCGCCGCGACGGTTTTGCCATCTTCGTTCATGCGCATGTAGAAGGCTTTGATATCTTTCGGGTAGTTTTTCACAACTACCGGAGCCTTGAAGTGTTGCTCGGCCAGATAGCGCTCGTGTTCAGATGACAGATCGATACCCCAGGAAACCGGGTTCTCGAAGGTCTGGCCAGAAGCAATCAGGATCTCGACCGCCTCGGTGTAGTCAACCTGGGCAAAATCAGAAGAGACAAAGCGCTTCAGACGGTCGATAGCGTCTTTATCTACCCGCTCAGCAAAGAATTGCAGATCGTCGGCACGTTCATCCAGCACCGCCTGGAAGACATACTTCAGCATGCTTTCGGCCAGCCCGGCAACGTCGTCCAGGGTAGCAAAGGCGACTTCCGGTTCGATCATCCAGAATTCCGCCAGGTGACGGCTGGTGTTCGAGTTCTCGGCACGGAAGGTGGGGCCAAAGGTATAAATTTTTGACAGTGCACAGGCGTAGGTTTCGCCGTTCAACTGGCCGGATACGGTCAGGAAGGCTTCTTTGCCGAAGAAATCCTGGCTGAAATCGACGGCACCTTTATCAGTGCGTGGCAGGTTTTCCATATCCAGCGTGGAGACGCGGAACATTTCACCGGCACCTTCGGTATCAGAGGCGGTGATCAGCGGGGTGGAAACCCAGAAATAACCGTTCTCATGGAAGTAGCGGTGGATTGCCTGTGCCAAGGTGTGGCGAACGCGGGCAACCGCGCCAATCAGGTTGGTGCGTGGGCGCAGGTGGGCCACTTCGCGCAGGTATTCGATGCTGTGGCGTTTGGCCGCCATTGGATAGGTGTCAGGATCGTCAACCCAACCCACCACCTTGATGGCTGTGGCTTGCAGTTCGAAGCTCTGCCCTTCACCCGGCGAAGGTACCACGGTACCGGTCACTTCAATGGAACAGCCGGTGGTCAGGCGTAACACTTCGTCCTGATAATTCGGCAGAGAATCATTAACGACGGCCTGTAACGGATTAAAGCAGGAGCCGTCATAAACGGCGAGGAAGGAGATACCAGCTTTAGAATCTCTCCGGGTACGTACCCAACCGCGTACGGTGACTTCACTGTCAACCGCAGCACGACCTTGCAGTACGTCGACTACAGGCACTACGCTCATAGATTTCTCTCTTATAAGTTTTTCAGAAATAGGCTAACAACCCAAGAATTTGGGGATGTTGCTATGTTACTTGCCGCGTTGCAGAGCACAAGCAGAAATCATCAGAATGGGACAACATTTATTGCAGTGGGATAAAAAAACAGGAGCTATATAAAGGAAGAAAAGAAACACCGGTAAGAATTGCCCGTCAGCGAAGCTAAAAAAGGCATAGCGAGCCTGGATAGGTAACGTGTTACAGATTGGCTCTAATACATGCCCCGAGCTCTGGAACAGTTCCCTCTCCCAGTGGGAGAGGGTTGGAGTGAGGAGTCGCCTTAACTGGCTTTCTTCACCAGCGGCAGATCGAAGGCTTTGCGCAGCGCTTTGACAAACGCGGGGTCCTGGCAGATGGTTTTGCCTGGGCTATCGGACAGTTTGGCCACCGGCTTGCCTTTACACTCGACCAGCTTGATCACGATATTCAGCGGCTTGACGCCGGGGATATTGCAGGTCAGACGCGTGCCGATACCGAACGCCAGGTTGATGCGCCGATCAAAGTGGCGATACAGCGCCAACGCCTTATCCAGATCCAGATTGTCTGAAAACACCAGCGTCTTGCTCATGGGGTCGATACCCAATTGCTGGTAATGGGCAATGGCTTTTTCACCCCATTCGATCGGATCGCCAGAGTCGTGGCGCAATCCTTGATAACGCTGGGCAAACTGCTTGCCGAAGTCACGCAGGAACGCATCCATGGTGATACAGTCGGTCAGCGCAATGCCGAGTTGGTCGGGATATTCATCCAGCCAGGCCTGCAAGGCGGCACGTTGGCTGTTGGCCAGTACCGGGCTAATCTGTTGATGAGCCTGGAACCACTCATGGGCTTGCGTGCCAACCGGGATCAGATCCAACCGATGCGCCAAATCGTAGTTACTGGTGCCAACCAGATAGGGGAATTCGGTTTTCAGCGTGCTGACAATGGCCTGTTGCACTTCGCGGGAGAAGCGGCGACGGCTGCCAAAGTCCATCAGCTTGAAGCGTGAGATATCAATATCCCCGCTCAGCTGCTTGAACTGCGCCAGGTTCTGGCGCAACTGGCTAATGGCCATCTCTGGCGTGGCCTGTGGCGAACGGTGGCGGTGCACTACTTCGCTGATCACGGCCAACAACGGCACTTCCCACATAATCACTTCGCGCCAGGGGCCAGCAATACGGATATGCAATTTGCCGTCATGATTGCTAATGCTGACCTGTTGCGGATCGTAGCGAAACTCCCGCAGCCAGCTCAGGTAATCCTGATGGAAGAAAGGCAGGCTGGAGAGATAGCGGTGTTCGGCTTCGGTTAGCGCCAACTCGCTCATCATGGCAACCTGCGCGCGGATCTCGTCGGCATATTCGCCCAGTAGTTCGTCGCCACGGCAACGAAACTCCGCCGCAACGGTAATTGCGGGGTAGCGATGGAACACTGCTTGCTGCATATGAAGCTTGTAGGCGTCAGTATCAAGCAGTGAAGTCAAAATCGGGGAAGCGTATAGAGTCATATCGCGTTACAGCATCCTCGTCAGGCGCGTGTCCAAATCCGGATAATCAAAAAAGTGGGGGGAGTATACCCGGATTATCCTGTTATTGAAGCCTCATCACACCACAAATGGCCTGAACGGGTCGAGGATAAAACGTGCCTTTATTTTACCGGGGGCACAACCTCGGACAGAAAAAGCCATTTAATCCAATAAACTGAATGGCTTAGTTGATTTACTCATAAAAATTATGAGGTTAATTATTTTAAACACAGATTCAGATAAAACCGGTTGGCGTATAAATACTGACCCGATTGCGTCCGGTCTTCTTACAAAAATAGAGCGCTTCGTCGGCCTGTTTGATGGCTGGATGCAGTTCTGCCAGGTTGCCCACGGCAGCGATGCCACAGCTGATGGTAAAGCGCACCCGTTTTCCGTTGAGCAGCTCCAGGCACATTTGTTGGGTTTGTTCACGCAGCGCCTCCATCATGCTGCGGGCATTTTCCAGGGAACAGTGGCCGAGCAGCAGGGCAAACTCCTCACCGCCATAGCGGCAAAAGATATCGCTGGAACGGAAGGTGTTACTTAACGACTGGGCGAACATTACCAGCACTCGGTCGCCGACATCGTGGCCATAGGTATCGTTAAGACGCTTGAAGTTATCGATATCGATCAGACAGAACGCCAGCGGGTAGCTACTCTGGGTGAGCATCTCACACTCGAGGAAAAATTTGCGGCGGTTATAAATGTTGGTTAAGGGATCGAAGAATGACGAGACTTCCAGCTCTTTGATTAGCTGCTGCTTTTCGTTTTCCAGCGCGATCTTGACCTGATTGTATTGTTTGAGCTGGGTGATGGCGTCACTGATGGCGATCAGTTCTTTGCTGTAAAAAGCGTCGTTGTCATCAATATTCATATCGCCTTGTGACAGGCGCAGAATATTTTTATGCGTTTTGGTCAGCCAGCGGGTGATGTTGGAACAGAAGATCATCGAAGGCAGCAGGATGAACAGGGCAATCAGCCCACTCAGAGAAATCATGCCATAGATGGCCGTTTGGCTATCATACTTTTTGGCTTCGGAAGCGGCCATCTCCAGCTCAAAGCTACGCTCATAGAGTTTTTGGGAAAGTTCGTCCATCTCCTCGATATAGCCGGCGATCAGGTTGATGTCATAGACGGTATTGTGGGTAATGGCTTGATATAACCCATCTGAAATGTTGCTGATCCGATTGTTGGAGATGTTACGAAGTATCTCATCCACCAGTTCGGCAATCTGCGGATCGTTATAGGCCAGCTTTAAGAACGCCAAACGGGTACCGAGCGGGGTGAATACCCCGGTCAATTGGATGGCCTTCAGATAAGCATTCTTGCGTTCCAGGCTGCTGAGATTGACGTCGATAATCTGATCGATCAGTTCGGTCAGCGACATATTCAGCCGGTTATTAAGGCGAACGGCCTCCAAAAACAGAAATGAGTCCGCATTGATCAGCCGGGTGTCGTAGGTATAGCGGTAGAAGGCTTTAGTGGTCTGAACGATATAATAGGCGCTGTTGATATTGAACAGATTGCTGTTGGCAGTGTCGACTTGCGTGACCTGACGCGAATCGTTATCCAGCAGCCTTTCCATCCAATCGAGCATAGAAAGTATGGCAATCTTTTGCCGAATGCCCAGGCGCAGGGCGAGATCGGCGTCGACATTGGATTTAACAATCGCGATTTTATCACGCGCCTGTCGATCGGCCTGTTGCCATTCGGCTTGGGTGACGGATTTATCCGCCAGACCTAATCTTTTTAACCTATGTGCCAGCAGCGTAGCCTGAAAGGCCTCGGCCACTTCTTTGGTCCTGCTGATTTTATACAGGTTTTCCAGGCTTTGCTCATAGCTGGCACGGGCCTTTATCAGCCCATTTGCAATAAAAACCGCAAAGGACAGCATGATGGCAAAGGTGAAGAAATAGATCAGGTATTTTACTTTCATGCCAATCTGTTTCTCCTACTGGCTCTTGGATAATAATATCATTGCTACCGCTGGTTTTCCTCCGCAACTCGGTTGCCAACGGGGACGGAACTGCGCCTGTTTAAGCATAAAATGCTGAGTTTGACGTTAAGTGAAGCGCCTGAGTAACTGGAGCATAGCAAACAACAGCGGATGTCTGCGTGAGTCGTGTGATTTGTTGGTGCGATTTGCTGCCATTTCTGGGTTTTTTTTATAGCTGTGATACAGTTTATTCACAATCGGGCCATTGAGGTACCGCGTCGTCCTGCACGGCGGTGCGCTCCGAGTCCGGGATCTGTAACTCACTGAGACGTCAAAGGGTTTTTATGACACAACAGCCACAGGCGAAGTATCGCCACGATTATCGCGCCCCAGATTATACCATCACCGATATCGACCTGGATTTTGAACTGGATGCAGACACCACGCGCGTTACCGCCGTCAGCCAGATCAAACGGCAGGGTGCCGCCGGTGCCCCGTTAACGTTGAATGGCGAAGACCTGACTCTGGTGAGTATTCAAGTGGATGGGCAGCCGTGGAGCGCCTATCGCCAGCAGGAAAACCAACTGGTGATTGAACAGCTACCTGCCCAGTTTACCCTGACGATCGTCAACGACATCCATCCGGCGAAAAATAGCGCGTTGGAAGGGCTATACCTGTCTGGTGAAGCGCTGTGCACCCAATGCGAGGCCGAAGGCTTCCGCCATATCACCTTCTATCTGGATCGCCCAGACGTGCTGGCCCGTTTTACTACCCGCATCGTCGCCGATAAAGCACGTTATCCGTTCCTGCTGTCGAACGGCAACCGGGTGGCTGAAGGTGACCTGGCAGACGGCCGTCACTGGGTGCAATGGCAGGATCCGTTCCCGAAACCAAGCTATCTGTTTGCGCTGGTGGCGGGGGATTTCGACGTGTTGCGCGACAGCTTCACCACCCGCTCTGGTCGTAAGGTAGCTTTGGAGCTGTTTGTCGATCGTGGCAACCTGGATCGTGCCGATTGGGCCATGACCTCGCTGAAAAACTCGATGAAGTGGGACGAAACCCGCTTTGGCCTGGAATACGATCTGGATATCTACATGATCGTCGCCGTGGACTTCTTCAACATGGGGGCGATGGAGAACAAAGGGTTAAATATCTTTAACTCGAAGTATGTGTTGGCCAAGGCCGAAACCGCTACAGACAAGGATTACCTGAATATTGAAGCGGTGATCGGCCACGAATATTTCCATAACTGGACCGGCAACCGCGTGACCTGCCGCGACTGGTTCCAGCTTAGCCTGAAAGAAGGGCTGACCGTGTTCCGCGATCAGGAGTTCAGCTCCGACCTGGGCTCCCGTTCAGTCAACCGCATCGATAACGTGCGGGTGATGCGTGGGGCGCAGTTTGCCGAAGACGCCAGCCCGATGGCGCACGCGATCCGGCCGGATAAAGTGATCGAGATGAACAACTTCTACACCTTGACGGTGTATGAGAAAGGATCCGAAGTGATCCGCATGCTGCACACGCTGCTGGGGGAACAACAGTTCCAGGCGGGTATGCAGCTCTATTTCGAACGCCACGACGGCAGTGCGGCCACCTGTGATGATTTTGTGCAGGCAATGGAAGACGCTTCCAACGTCGATCTGTCGCTGTTCCGCCGCTGGTACAGCCAGTCTGGCACGCCGTTGCTGACGGTGCGTGATGACTATAGCGCTGAAGATCAGCAATACCGCTTGCACGTCAGCCAGAAAACCGCGCCGACGGCCGATCAGCCAGAAAAACTGCCGTTACATATTCCGCTGGATATTGAGCTTTACGACAGCGAAGGCAACGTTATTGCCTTGCAGAAAGACGGTTCCCCGGTCAATAACGTGTTGAACGTCACCGCCGCCGAACAGACTTTTGTGTTTGATGGCGTTGCGCATAAGCCGGTTCCTTCGCTGTTGCGTGAGTTCTCGGCACCGGTCAAGCTGGACTATCCGTACAGCGATCAGCAACTTACTTTCCTGATGCAGCATGCACGCAATGAGTTTTCTCGCTGGGATGCCGCGCAGAGCCTGCTGGCCATTTACATCAAGCTGAACGTCGCCAAATATCAGCAGAAGCAGCCATTGTCGCTGCCGCTGCACGTGGCAGATGCCTTCCGGGCGGTGCTGCTGGATGAGAAGCTGGATCCGGCCCTGGCCGCGCAGATCCTCACGCTGCCATCGGAAAACGAAATTGCCGAGCTGTTCGCCATTATCGATCCGCAAGCCATTTCGGCGGTGCATGAAGCGATCACCCGTTGCCTGGCTAAAGAGCTGGCCGATGAGTGGCTGGCGGTGTATCACGCTAACAAAACCGAAGGGTACCGGGTTGAGCACGGCGATATTGCCAAGCGTTCGCTGCGTAATATTTGTCTGCACTATCTGGCTTTCGGCGATGTAGAGCAGGCCGACAAACTGGTGGTGCAACAGTTCCAGCAGGCTGACAACATGACCGATTCGCTGGCGGCACTGGCTGCGGCGATGGGGGCACAGTTGCCTTGCCGTGATGCCTTGATGGCCGAGTTTGATGAGCGCTGGCATCACGATGGTTTGGTGATGGACAAGTGGTTTATCCTGCAGGCCACCAGCCCGGCGGCAGACGTCCTCAGCAAGGTGCGTTCGTTGCTTCAACACCGTTCATTCAGCCTGAGTAATCCAAACCGTACTCGCTCGTTGATTGGTGGGTTCGCTTCGGCTAACCCGGCGGCATTCCATGCGGCAGACGGCAGCGGCTATCAGTTCCTGGTGGAGATCCTCAGCGATCTGAACAAGCGTAACCCACAGGTTGCCGCGCGGCTGATTGAACCACTGATCCGCCTGAAGCGTTACGATGCCTCTCGTCAGGCGTTGATGCGTCAGGCGCTGGAGCAGTTGAAAGGGCTGGAGAACCTGTCTGGCGATCTGTTTGAGAAGATCACCAAGGCGTTAGACGCATAAAAAACAGAGGGACGGCATTTGCCGTCCCTTGCTTCTTCAGGCCATCAGAAGTGTTTTTTCGCGAAGGTGACGATGTCGTCCTTCATTTCGGTCAGTTTTTTATCCGGGGCTTTTTGACAGGCTTCAACCACTTTGGGTGTTACAATCGAACCCGTTTCGTGCAGGTCAACGTAGTCCCCGCCTTTATACTGAGTATCATCATTCAGCATCCAGAACACCACCGGTGTCATCGACTTGGGGTTCAGGTCCAAGAATTCTTTGCACGTCATATCACCCGGGGTCGTTGGGTCTGTCGTTGCTGCGATGGCGAACGTCGCTGCGGGAAGTATCAGACAGCCTAGGGCGATATTGCGCAATGATTTTCTCAACATGATTGTTCCTCTTGTTAACTTGGTAGAGGTAAAGTTTTTGTAACATCTGGCTCAGTTTTGCGCTAAAAGAACAACCGAGTAATTACATATCTTTCTTAAGCGACTTCCACGCTGATTTCAGCTCGGTTAAAAATTTAGACTGCGGATCTTTTTTACAGGACTCAACCAGCATCGGGGTGACCTTTTCGATGCCATCAATATCGAGTACCGAGTCCTCAGGATTACCTTTTTTATTTAGTGCCTCGGCAAAACCGATAGCGGTGGGTTGATAGCTCTCATCCAAGGCCAGAAAATCTTCACAAGTCCATGTTGAAACGGGTTTTTTACTTTCATCAGCCAGTGCCACTGTTGAATAGGTCAACAAACAAGCCATACCCAGAGTCAGTACCTGCTTCTTCATAAGACAACTCCTCTTCAAATGGTTTAATCGTCAGGCAAGATCGTTATGCCTGATAAAACTATAGATAGAGATTTTTGTGATAGGCAACTATGACACCGACGAGTTTCGGGATTTTTAGGCTGGGTTTTTAGAGAGTGGATGGGGAGGCGTTGATTAATATAAGGTTAGGGGACGGCATTGCCGTCCCTGGATTAATTGGCTACCTGGCGTGAGAGATCGTGAGTCTGGGGTGGTGGTGACAACACCCTGGTCAGCACCTCTGCTTCCAACTCTGCCAGCTTTGCCGAACCTTTGCGGCGCGGCCGTGGCAAATCAATGGTCAGATCCAATCCGATACGTCCTTCTTCGATTAGCAGCACCCGATCGGCCAGTGCGATCGCCTCGCTAACGTCATGCGTGACCAGCAGTACGGTGAAACCATGCTGTTGCCAAAGCGTTTCGATCAGCCCCTGCATTTCAATACGGGTTAACGCATCCAGTGCCCCCAAGGGTTCATCCAACAGCAACAAACGTGGGCGATGGATCAATGCACGGGCCAGGGCAACACGCTGTTTCTGCCCACCAGACAGCGCGGCTGGCCATTCATTGGCACGGTCGGCCAGCCCAACGGTAATTAACGCCTGCAATGCAGCATCACGCCAGTTGCCGCGTAGGCCAAGCCCCACGTTATCGATCACCTTTTTCCACGGCAGCAGGCGAGCATCCTGAAACATCAGACGGGTATCGTCTTTGGGGTGGCTGAGCGGGGCATTACCACTCACCAGAGTCCCGCTGTTGGCCGTTTCCAGCCCTGCAAGCAGGCGTAATAAGGTGCTTTTACCACAGCCGCTGCGGCCAACCACGGCCACAAACTGGCCCGCGGTGATGCGGAGTTGCAAATCGTCCAACACGGTGCGGTTGCCATAACGTTTGGCGATGCCTTCCAGCGTAATGGGGGTGCCTTGCGGGATGCGAGTCGGGGCCGTCATTATGCTTCTCCTGATTTCAGTTGATAGGCCGGGTGCCAGCGTAACCAGACACGTTCGAGCAGTTGTGCGCAGGCATCGGCCAGTTTGCCGAGCAGGGCATACAGAATAATGGCGACCACCACTACATCGGTTTGTAGAAATTCACGGGCGTTCATTGCCAGATAACCGATGCCCGAGTTGGCAGAGATGGTTTCGGCGACGATCAGCGTCAGCCACATAAACCCGAGGGCAAAACGCACGCCGACCATGATCGAAGGCAACGCGCCGGGTAACACCACCTGTGTAAACAGGCTAAAGCCGCTCAGGCCGTAGCTGCGCGCCATTTCCAGCAGGCCACGGTCGATATTCTTGATGCCGTGATAGGTGTTCAGATAGATCGGGAATAGCGTACCCAGCGCCACCAGAAAGATTTTGGCGGACTCGTCGATGCCGAACCACAGGATCACCAGCGGGATTAGCGCCAGATGCGGCACGTTACGGATCATCTGTACCGAGCTGTCGAGCAAACGCTCTCCCCAACGGGACAGGCCGGTAATGAACCCTAGCACCAAGCCAATGCTGCCACCGATACTGAAGCCAATCAGCGCACGCCAACTGCTGATGGTCAGGTGTTGCCACAGCTCGCCACTCTTGGTTAAGGCCCAAAAGGCAGCCACTACGGCGCTCGGCGCGGGCAAGATACGGTTAGATAACCAGCCAGCCTCAACGGCGGTCTGCCAGCCAATCACCAGCGCTACCGGCAAAGCCCAGGGGGCCAGCCGGTGCAGAATTTGTTGTGCACCGATCGCCATCACTGTTCTCCTCAGCTTTGTGACACTTTTTGTGGGATATAGATATTGGCGACCGCTTCGCCCTGTGGCTTGATCGTACGCAACTGGGTTGGTTGTTCGCTGGTCGCCAGATCGAGATGCGGGAACAACAGTTCACCTACGCGATAGGCCTCTTCCAGATGCGGGTAACCGGAAAGAATAAAGGTGTCGATGCCAAGATCGGCATATTCCTGAATGCGCTCAGCGACCGTCGGACCATCGCCCACCAACGCCGTGCCTGCACCGCCACGCACCAATCCGACACCGGCCCACAGGTTAGGGCTGATTTCCAGATTGTCTTTCTTGCCGCCGTGTAAGGCCGCCATACGCTGTTGGCCAACGGAGTCGAAGCGGGCAAAAGCTTTCTGTGCATCCGCAATGGTTTGATCATCGAGGTTGGCGATCAAACGGTCGGCCGCCTGCCAGGCTTCTGCGGTGGTTTCGCGCACGATAACGTGCAGGCGAATACCGAAGCGGACTTTGCGCCCAAGGGCCGCTGCTTTGGCTCGTACTTCCTCTATTTTTTCTTTTACCTGGGCAGGGGATTCTCCCCAGGTCAGATACAGCTCGACCTGCTCGGCTGCCAGATCCTGTGCCGCCTCAGAGGAGCCGCCAAAATACAGCGGTGGGCGAGGTTGCTGCACCGGCGGGAACAACAGCTTGGCGCCTTTCACCTGAATATGTTTACCGGCGAAATCGACAGTTTCACCTTCCAGCACTTTGCGCCATACGTGGGTAAACTCGGCGGAGGCTTCGTAGCGTTCGGTATGGTTAAGGTGCAAACCTTCCGCTGCCAGCTCTTGCGGATCGCCACCGGTCACCAGATTGAACAGGGCGCGGCCGTTGGAAAGCCGATCTAGCGTGGCGGCCTGCCTGGCTGCCAAGGTCGGGGAGATGATGCCGGGGCGCAGGGCCACCAGGAATTTCAGCCGCTGCGTGACCGGAATTAATGAAGCGGCAACCAGCCAAGAGTCTTCGCAAGAGCGCCCCGTTGGGATCAGCACGCCGCCGAAACCAAGCCGGTCAGCGGCCTGGGCGATCTGCTGAAGATAACCGTAATCGACCGCACGTGCCCCTTCTGAACTCCCCAGATAGTGGCCATCGCCGTGAGTTGGTAAAAACCAGAATACGTTAATGCTCATAGGGTTCTCTCCT
Organism: Serratia sp. K1WW1; assembly: GCF_055790865.1. NCBI lineage: Bacteria > Pseudomonadati > Pseudomonadota > Gammaproteobacteria > Enterobacterales > Yersiniaceae > Serratia > Serratia sp. K1WW1. The sequence goes on along the minus strand of NZ_CM147697.1, from coordinate 3,751,270 downwards.
GATTATTGTGCGGCTGGATGCCAGACGCGTTGAGAAATATCGACCTGCACCGGCACCAACCGGTTGGCGAAAAAGAGATCGGCGGTTTTTTGCTGGGCAGCAATGGTCGCGTCCCCTAAGGGTTTGATGGCCGTTGGCGGGCGATGATCCAGATAGCTGGCAATCACCGCCTCCGGTAAGCCCATCGCCTTGGCCAGCAGGGTAATGCTCTGCGCCCGATCGCTATGCGTCAGCGCATCTGCCTGGGTCAGCACCGCCAGCACCTGCTGGATGAACGGACCGTTGGCTTCGGTATAAGGGCGAGCAGCCAGGTAGAAGGAGCCGGTCTGGTTCAGTTCGCTGCCATCGGTCAATACCCGCACTCCGCCTTGCAGCAACGCGGCAGAATAGTAGGGATCCCAGATCACCCAGGCATCGACGTTGCCCTGTTGGAAGGCCGCTCTGGCATCGGCGGGCGTCAGATAAACCGGTTGGATATCGGTAAACTTCAGGCCGTCCCTTTGCAGTGCCCGCAGTAGCAGGTTGTGTGAGCTGGAGCCTTTCTGGAAGGCTACTTTGTGGCCTTTTAACTCGGCGACGCTGTGGATCGGGCTATTTTCCGGCACCAGGATCACTTCCGCCTTGGGTTTTGGCGGCTCTACGCCGACGTACAGCAGGTCGGCCCCGGCGGCTTGGGCAAAGATTGGCGGGATATCGCCGGTGCTGCCCAGATCGATGCTGCCGACGTTCAGCGCCTCAAGCATCTGCGGGCCCGCCGGGAATTCAATCCAACTGATGTTGGTGGCAGGAAAGCGTTGTTCCAGCAACTGGTGGGTTTTGGCCAACACCAGACTCACCGAGCCTTTTTGATAGCCAATACGAAACTGAGCAGGCGCGTTATCTTGTGCGACAGCGGTATTGGTCAGCGCCAGCGCCATGATGGCGGCCAGCGCACCGGTGTTAAGCCAACGGCGGAAAGAGAGTGGCATAATGATTTCCTTAGGCGGTTAGGCAGTTTGCCGGGTTAACAGAGAGGCGGCGGTGTTTGGCACCGGCGGTTTACGGCGGCTGAGCGCCAGATAAAAACTGTCCAACGCTTCGTTCAGGCGTGCGGCCACCCCATCGGACAGCTGAGTCTGTTCACCGTTAAGCACTATCTGGCCGTCATCGGCAAACACGCCGTGCAGCACTTCCTGCGCTTTCAGCGCCGTCAACACAGGCTTCAAGGCATAGTCCACCGCCAGCATGTGGCCGATGGAGCCGCCGGTGGCCAGTGGTAAAACCACTTTGTGTTCCAGCGCGCGTTCAGGAAGCAGATCGAGTAAGGTTTTCAGCGCGCCAGAAAACGATGCCTTATAAACCGGCGTGGCGATCAACAGACCATCCGCAGCGGCCAGTTGCGCGGCGAAGGCTTTAATATCAGGGCTGTTAAAATTGGCGCGCAGCAGGTCTTCCGCCTGAAAATCGTGCAGGGTATAGGGGATCACTTCCACCTGCTGCTGTTGTAGCCAGCGTTGGCTCAGTTGTAACAGCGCCGCCGAGCGTGAGGGGGTTCTTGGACTACCGGCCAGAGAGATAACGCGCATCGCCACTCCTTATATCAAAAAGTTATCAATGTTAAATTAATGTTCGTAAAGTGTTTTAAAGCTAACAGCAAAAGGGGGTGATGTTTAAATCTCATTTTTTGATTTTGATATGCGTAAATGGGGAAAAGCCGGGAAGTAGCGCCATACAAGGGAAACGATTGCGCTAAACGCGCTTTTTTTGCCTTTAATCAATTCCAATTGGCGAGGGGATACCGGATAATACGCCCCCGGTCGACAGGCCTATCCTGCTGACTTGAGGTTGTCGCTAAATAACCGCAACACCTGTATCCCCATCAGGCACAGCGATTGACTTGCGACCTCAAGTCAGCAGGATATCACCGGGAAATCAGGAGAGTACATGTACTACCCCATCGTCAGGAAAGCCTTGTTCCAGCTCGATCCCGAGCGCGCACACGAATTGACCTTCAGTCAACTGCGCCGTATTACCGGCACCCCACTAGAGTTTCTTATCCGTCAGTCGGTGCCGAGCAAGCCGGTGAGCTGCATGGGGCTCTCTTTTAGCAACCCATTAGGTTTGGCCGCCGGTCTGGATAAAGACGGCGAGTGCATTGATGCCTTTGGCGCGATGGGCTTTGGCTTTGTTGAGGTCGGTACCGTTACGCCGCGTCCGCAAGCGGGCAATGATAAACCGCGTCTGTTCCGCCTGGTCCCGGCCGAAGGGCTTATCAACCGCATGGGGTTCAATAACCACGGCGTAGACAATCTGGTTGAAAACGTTAAAAAATCCCATTTTGGCGGCGTGCTGGGGATCAATATCGGCAAGAATAAAGACACGCCGGTCGAGCAAGGCAAAGACGATTATCTGATCTGTATGGATAAGGTTTATCCGTATGCGGGGTATATCGCGATTAATATCTCATCACCCAATACCCCGGGATTACGATCCTTACAGTATGGTGAAGCGCTGGACGATCTGCTAGCGGCGATAAAAAATAAGCAGGCTCAATTGCAGGCTCGCCATCACAAATATGTGCCGGTTGCGGTAAAGATCGCGCCGGATCTTTCAGAAGAAGAACTGATCCAAATAGCGGACAGTTTAGTGCGTCATAATATAGATGGGGTCATTGCCACCAATACCACTCTCGATCGTAAACTGGTTCAGGGGTTGAATTACAGCGATCAGGCTGGGGGATTAAGTGGCCGTCCGGTACAGTTACGCAGCACCGAAGTGATCCGCCGTTTGTCGCAGGAGTTGCAAGGGCGCTTGCCGATTATCGGCGTTGGCGGAATTGATTCCCTTACGGCGGCGCGGGAAAAAATGGAGGCCGGGGCAACTTTGGTACAAATTTATTCCGGTTTTATCTTCCACGGACCGCGTTTGATTAAAGATATCGTTACCCATATCTAATATTTTGCCTTTCATTTTCGACCGGGGGTTTATTTCTGCCCCCGGCTCGTCTATATTTTGTTCGGTAGCGGAATTATCCGATGTTTAAGCAACCTTTCTGGTGATAAAATCGCCCTTTGCGTAATACTGCGTTGGCATGTGGTGAGAAGGATAAGCAATGAAGATAAAACCTGATGACAATTGGCGTTGGTATTTTGACGCTGAGCACGATCGACTGATGCTCGATTTAGCCAATGGTATGATCTTCCGTTCACGCTTTCCGGCAAAAATGCTAACCCCGGACGCCTTCGCTGAATGTGCATTCTGCGTCGATGATGCGGCGCTTTATTTTGATTATGAAGAACAGTGCAAACAGATAAAGCTCAGCCATGAACAACGTGCCGAGTTGGTATTAAATGCGCTGGTGGCCTTTCGTTTTCTCAAACCCCTGATGCCCAAGAGCTGGCATTTTGCTCAGCAACACTATCCGCTACGCCCTAAAAATGGCGAGTTGGCGGCGGTGAAGGTGATGGATAGCGGTGTCGATGCGCGTCTGCTGGTGGTGGAAGCCGGGGATAATGCCAGCCTGTGCTTACTGGCACAAAATCAGCTGGTGTTGGCTGGGCGAACCATGGTGCTGGGGGATGCGATCAAAGTGATGCACGATCGTCTGAAACTTTGCATCCCGGATGAACAGTCTGCCCCGGCTTACGACAGGGCAGTGTAATCAGCGCTACATCAACTTCACATCGCTTTTAGGAATACAGCTGCAACAGAGGATGGCGCCGTTGGCGGCCACTGCGCTTTTCTTTAGCGGCGCAACCTCGCCCTCCACCAGCGTTATCTTGCAACTGCCGCACAGGCCAGCCCGGCAGGAGTAAGGAATGCGAATGCCTTGCTGCTCCAACTGCTCTAACAATATCTGCTGGTTATTACCGGCAAACACCTTTCCTTGATACTCAATGCTCACGCTGGTGGTGCTGTCCTGCGGTGCCTGCAGGCTTTCGACGACCTTGCCTGCCCCATAAGGCCGCGGTGGTTTGGTTGACAACACTTCAACGCTATCGCCGACGCGGATAATACCGCTGTTACGGGCAATCATGTTTTGGCCAAAGTCGACGTCGCCATTATCGGCAGTGCGGAACTGTTGTAGCGTACTCAACGGCTCGCCGCTCGGGTGTTTGCGGCCACGTTCGACGCTGACCGTGGTCAATACGCAGCGGCTGCAGGGTTTTACCAGATCGAACATCACGTCGCCGACGCGGATCACCTGCCAACCATCTTCTGCCCAGGCCGGGCTGCCGGTCACCACCAGGTTCGGGCGGAACTGCTCCAGCCTGATGCTGCTTGGGCAACGTTGCTGCAGATCCTGGAACGAGGCTTCATTAATCAGCAGATAAGGGTAACCGTCGGCAAAGGAGAGTGGAATTTCCGGGTGCTTCTTTACCCTACGGGTTAATTCAGGCCCAACCCAGCGCAGCTGGACCTCGCGCTGAAAATAACCGCTTAGCCAACTGTTGATGGCCACCGGCGCGATCAATGCGGTGAAATGGTTGCCCCACACCTCGGTCGGCTGCGCATCTGGGGCGAAGTCAACGAAGCGGATCGCCGCGCTTTCACCGTCCGGTGCGGTCAGAAACAGGCCATCGGCCAGCAATGCCGGGGTAAACAGCACCATCTGCGGGTATTGGCGGGCGGTGATGAAGGTACCGTCTGGCTCGGTGATCATGAAAGAGCGATCAAAAGCCAGGCCGTTGCTGGCCACCTGAGCGTGAGAAAGCTGCAAACCCCGTAGTGATTTGACCGGATGAACGTAAAGTCGGGAGAGCGTGATCACCCCTGCCTCCGTGCGATAAATGAAATAGAAGGGAGCAACTTTATGACAAGCGGTCTGGATTAGCTATAATGCGCAACAATTTTCTTTTTGGTGATAAGCACGATATGAACACTCTGTTTGCCAGCACGGCGCGTGGACTGGAAGAACTGTTAAAAAGCGAACTGGAGCGGCTTGGCGCTCACTCCTGCAAAGTGGTGCAGGGGGGAGTACATTTTCAGGGTGACGATCGTCTTCTGTACCAAAGCCTGCTCTGGAGCCGCCTGGCTTCGCGTATTCTGTTGCCGCTGAATGAATTTCGCGTGCACAGCGATTTGGATCTGTACCTCGGTGTGCAGGCCATTGACTGGCCATCGATATTTGGCCTGGATAAAACCTTTGCCGTGCACTTCAGCGGCCTCAATGAAGAGATCCGCAATAGCCAATATGGTGCGTTGAAGGTCAAAGACGCCATTGTGGACAGCTTTACCCGCAAGCTTAACGATCGGCCAATGGTAGAGAAACAGCAGCCGGACATTCGCGTGAACGTTTTCCTGCAGCGTGATATGGCCAGCGTAGCGCTCGATCTGAGCGGTGAAGGTTTGCACCAGCGCGGCTATCGCGATCTTACCGGCCAGGCTCCGTTGAAGGAAAACCTGGCGGCGGCGATTGTCCAACGTTCCGGCTGGCAACCAGGGGCGCCGATGCTGGATCCGATGTGCGGCTCTGGCACGCTGTTGATCGAAGCGGCGATGATCGCCTCCGATCGCGCGCCTGGCCTGCATCGCCAACATTGGGGCTTTACCGCCTGGAACGGTCACAATGCCGAACTGTGGCGTGAAGTGAACACCGAAGCGCAGGTGCGTGCGAAACGTGGCCTGCAAGAAACCCCGTCACGCTTCTTCGGTTCCGATATCGATCGTCGCGTCATCGAAATGGCGAAGGGTAATGCCCGCCGCGCTGGCGTGGCCGAATTGATCACCTTTAACGTTAATGACGTCAGCAAACTGACCAACCCACTGCCGGAAGGCCCTGTAGGTACAGTGGTCAGCAACCCGCCATATGGTGAACGCCTTGAGAGCGAACCGGCACTGATTGCGCTGCACAATATGTTAGGGCGCATTATGAAAAGCCACTTTGGTGGCTGGCAGCTTTCGTTGTTCAGCGCTTCACCGGAATTGCTCAGTTGCCTGCAACTGCGCGCCGAGCGCCAGTTCAAGGCGAAAAACGGCCCGCTGGACTGCGTACAGAAAAACTACCAGCTGGCAGAAAACCCGCAAGGGGCTGGTGGTGTGCAGGTGGCAGAAGACTTTGCCAACCGTCTGCGCAAGAATCTGAAGAAATTGGACAAATGGGCGAAGCAGCAGGGGATTGAGTGCTATCGCCTGTATGATGCCGATCTGCCTGACTATAACGTGGCGGTGGATCGCTATGGCAGTAAGGTGGTGGTGCAGGAATACGCGCCGCCGAAAACCATCGACGCGCAGAAAGCCCGCCAGCGCCTGTTTGACGTGATTAACGCCACGTTAGCGGTGTTAGAGCTGCCTTCGAATCAGCTGATCCTGAAAACCCGCGAACGTCAGAAGGGCAAAAATCAGTATGAGAAGCTGGCGCAGAAGGGTGAGTTCCTGCTGGTAGAAGAGTTCAATGCCAAGCTGTGGGTCAACCTGACGGATTATCTCGATACCGGGTTATTCCTCGATCACCGCATCGCTCGCCGTATGCTGGGTGAGATGAGCAAAGGCAAAGACTTCCTCAACCTGTTTGCCTACACCGGCACCGCAAGCGTACATGCCGGGTTGGGCGGCGCACGTAGCACCACCACGGTGGATATGTCGCGTACCTATCTGGAATGGGCGGAGAAGAACCTGCGGGTTAACGGCCTGACCGGTAGACAGCACCGCTTGATCCAGGCAGATTGCCTGTCCTGGCTGCACAATGCCGACGAACAGTTCGATGTGATCTTTATCGATCCGCCGACGTTCTCCAACTCCAAGCGGATGGAGAACACCTTTGACGTACAGCGCGACCATCTGGCGCTGATGAAAGATTTACAACGGATACTGCGCCGTAACGGGACCATTATGTTCTCCAACAACAAACGCGGTTTCCAGATGGATCTGGCAGGTCTGAACGCACTGGGTCTGGAGGCGAAAGAAATTACCGCCAAGACACAGTCAGAAGACTTTGCCCGTAACCGTCAGATCCACAACTGCTGGCTGGTCACCCACGCCGGCGAAGGAAAATAATTACTATGTCGTTAATCAGCATGTCCGGTGCCTGGCTCTCTTTCAGCGATGCACCTTTGTTAGACAACACCGAAATTCATATCGAAGACAATGAACGCGTCTGCCTGGTTGGGCGCAACGGGGCCGGTAAATCGACCCTGCTGAAGATCCTCGGTAAAGAGATCCCCTTGGACGATGGGCGCATCATTTACGAGCAGGATCTGATTGTGGCGCGTTTGCAGCAAGATCCTCCGCGCAATATCGGCGGCACGGTGTTCGACTTTGTGGCCGAAGGCGTGGCCGAGCAAGCGGAACACCTGAAGGCGTATCACGCTATCTCACATCAGGTGGAGCTAGATCCGAGCGAAAAGAACCTGACGCGTATGGCGCAGGTTATGGAGATCCTCGATCATCAGGGTCTGTGGCAGCTAGACAGCCGTATCAGTGAAGTCCTGTTGCAACTGGGGCTGAACGGCGATGCGGAGCTGTCCTCCCTGTCCGGTGGTTGGCTGCGCAAAGCGGCACTGGGCCGGGCGTTGGTCAGTTCACCGCGCGTGTTGCTGCTTGATGAACCTACCAACCACCTGGATATCACCACTATCGACTGGCTGGAAGGGTTCCTGAAAGAGTTCCAGGGCAGCATCGTCTTCATCTCGCACGACCGTTCGTTTATCCGCAATATGGCCACGCGCATTGTCGATCTCGATCGCGGCAAGCTGGTGTCATGGCCGGGCAACTACGAGCTGTACCTGGAAAGCAAAGAAGAAGCGCTGCGGGTCGAAGAACTGCAGAACGCCGAATTTGACCGCAAACTGGCGCAGGAAGAAGTTTGGATCCGTCAGGGCATCAAGGCACGCCGCACGCGTAACGAAGGCCGGGTGCGCGCTCTGAAAGCGTTACGTAACGAGCGTTCACAGCGTCGTGAAGTGATGGGCACCGCCAAGATGCAGGTGGAAGAGGCCGTGCGTTCTGGCAAGATTGTGTTCGAAATGGAAGATGTCAATTATCAGGTCGCCGACAAAGTGCTGGTCCGGGGCTTCAGCGCCCAGGTGCAGCGCGGTGACAAAATCGCACTGGTGGGGCCAAACGGCTGTGGTAAAACCACCTTGCTGAAATTGATGCTCGGTCAACTGAAAGCCGACAGCGGGCGAGTGCACTGTGGCACCAAGCTGGAAGTGGCTTACTTTGACCAGCACCGCGCCGAGCTGGATCCAGAACGTACCGTGATGGATAACCTGGCGGAAGGTAAGCAGGAAGTGATGGTCAATGGCCGTTCGCGCCATGTGCTGGGCTATCTGCAGGACTTCCTGTTCCACCCTAAACGGGCAATGACGCCGGTCAAAGCGTTGTCGGGCGGGGAGCGTAACCGCCTACTGCTGGCTAAATTATTCCTTAAGCCGAGTAATTTACTGATCCTCGATGAACCCACCAACGATCTGGACGTCGAAACGCTGGAACTGTTGGAAGAGATGATCGATAGCTATCAGGGCACCGTATTGCTGGTAAGCCACGATCGTCAGTTTGTTGACAACTCCGTCACCGAATGCTGGATTTTCGAAGGCAATGGCGTGATCGACACTTACGTCGGGGGCTACTACGATGCACACCATCAACGTGCCACCGCCAAGCCGATCCGCACGGTAGCCACCAGCCAAACCAAGGTTGCGGTGGAGAAAAAAACCGAGCAGCCCAAGAAATCAGCAGCCAAACTGAGTTATAACCTGCTGCGCGAACTGGAGCAGTTGCCACAGCGCCTTGAACAGCTGGAAGTGAATATTGCAGCCTTGCAGGCACAGGTGAGTGACGCAGGGTTCTTCTCACGCCCGCACAGCGAAACCCAGCAGGTTCTGGCCGATCTTGCCACTGCGGAGCAGGCACTGGAACAAGCCTTTGCCCGGTGGGAAGAGCTGGAAGCAATGAAAAACGGCTGATTGGAAACAGGGTTGCCCGCACGCTGCTGCTGTGGGCAACCCAGGCTGTACCGATGAGCGACACGGTTAAGGAGGATAATGGTGTGTTCCCACGAAAGTCATAAGCAGCAGAGTCATGCGATGCATGGCGAGCCTCAACAGGATAACCTGATACTGTGCCCACAATGCGATATGCTGGTGGCGTTGCCGCCTTTGCAATCAGGCTCTAAGGCCGTTTGTCCCCGTTGTAAAACGACACTCAGCGCCCGCTGGGCGGAACCGCGCAAACAACCGATTGGTTTTGCCCTCAGCGCGTTATTCATGCTGGTGTTAGCCAATATCTTCCCGTTTATCAATATGCGCGTTGCCGGTCTGGGCAATGAAATCAAACTGATCCAAATTCCTCAGGTGATGGTGGCAGAAGACTATGCCAGCATGGCCACCCTGTTTATGGTGTTTGTGCAACTGATCCCGGCGTTTTGCATGTTGGCGATTATTCTGTTGTGTGCCAGGGTGCGGCTGCCACGACAATGGAAGATCTGGATGGCCAAGGTGCTGTTCCAGTTGAAGACCTGGTGCATGGTCGAGATCTTTCTGGCTGGCGTGCTGGTCAGCTTCGTCAAGCTGATGGCCTATGGTGATATTGGCATTGGCTCCAGTTTCATCCCTTACTGTCTGTTTTGCTTACTGCAAGTGCGAGCCTTCCAATGCGTCGATCGTCGCTGGTTGTGGCAGGATATTGAACCGGCCCCGTTGATTGAACAACCGCTGCAGGTTGGGCGTACCGGCCTGCGGCAAGGCGTTCGTTCCTGCTCCTGCTGTACGGCCATCCTGCCCGCCCAGCAGTCCAAATGCCCGCGTTGTCACACGGTGGGCTATGTACGCCGCCGCCACAGCCTGCAATGGACGATGGCATTATTGGTCACCTCGATCATATTGTATATTCCGGCGATGCTGATGCCGATTATGATCACCGAGGCGTTGGGCAACAAAATGCCATCAACGGTCATGGCCGGGGTGGTGCTGCTATGGGGAGAAGGGTCCTATCCGGTGGCGATGGTGATTTTTATTGCCAGTATTATGGTGCCCTCGCTCAAGATGTTGGCGATTGGCTGGCTATGCCTGGATGCCAATGGCAAAGGCAAGGCCAATGCCGATAGCGAGCGTATGCATCTGATTTATGAAGTGGTGGAGTTTGTTGGCCGTTGGTCAATGATCGACGTGTTTGTGATCGCCGTGCTTTCGGCGTTGGTACGTATGGGACAGTTGATGAGTATTTATCCAGACATTGGGGCGCTACTGTTCGCCATGGTGGTCATTCTCACCATGTTTGCTGCTATGGCGTTTGATCCCCGTTTAACCTGGGATCGCGCAAATGAAACAATAAAAAAGGAGCCGCAAGGTGACGGAAAGTAATCATGGCGTCGCGGATGTTGAGAAGATCAAGCGCTGGTCGCCGGTGTGGATCATTCCCATTGTCACCGCGTTGATCGGTGCGTGGATCCTGTTTTATCACTTCAGCCATCAAGGGCCGCAAGTGACGTTGGTCACGACCTCCGCTGAAGGGTTGGAAGCGGGAAAAACCAAGATCAAAAGCCGCAGTGTGGATGTCGGTACGGTTGAAAGCGTCACCCTGAGCGAAGACCTGAGTAAAGTGTTGGTGCAGGCTCGCCTGAATTCCGGCATGGAAAAGCTGCTGCGTGACGATTCGGCCTTCTGGGTGGTGAAACCGCAGATTGGCCGTGAAGGCGTCTCCGGGCTGGGGACCTTGTTCTCCGGTGCCTACATTGAATTGCAACCGGGCAACAAGGGCAATGTAGGGAAAGCGGATTATCAGCTGCTGGATGCTCCGCCGCTGGCCTCTCCAGACGCTAAAGGGTTGCGCGTCATACTGGACAGTGACAAGTCCGGTCAGTTGAACGCTGGCGATCCGGTGTTGTTCCGTGGCTATCGCGTTGGCTCGGTGGAAACCAGCTATTTCGATCCCAAGCTGCGTTCCATGCGCTATCAGCTGTTTATTACCGCGCCTTACGATCAGTTGATCACTACCAACGTCCGGTTCTGGAAAGACAGCGGCGTTGCCTTCGATATGTCCGCACAGGGGATGCGTGTGGAAATGGGATCCTTGGCGACGCTGTTTAGCGGTGGCGTGAGCTTTGACGTGCCAGAAGGTTGGGAGCGAGGCCCTGCGGTGAAAGAAAAGGCCGAGTTTGCCCTGTTCGATAACCAGCGCAATATTCAGGATTCTCTTTATACCGAGCATACCGATTATCTGGTGTTCTTCTCCGAATCGGTCCGTGGCTTGCAGCCGGGGGCGCCAGTCGAGTTCCGTGGTATTCGCCTGGGTACCGTGGGGCAAGTGCCGTTCTACAAAGAAGGTATGCGCCAGCAACTGGATAATGACTATCGCATACCGGTGCTGATCCGTATTGAGCCAGAGCGCTTTAACCAAGAGGTAGGCAAGGGGTTCGATGTAGTACAGCATTTGAAAGATGCAGAAGCACGGGGCATACGCGCCTCGCTGAAGTCCGCTAACCTGCTGACCGGAGCGTTATATATCGATCTGGACTTCTATCCAAATGAGAAGCCGTGGAAGGGGCCGCGTGAGCTGTTCGGTTATCCGCTGTTGCCAACTACCGGCAGTGGCCTGGCTCAGATCCAGCAGAAGCTGGTACAGACTCTGGACAAGATCAATTCGATGCCGATCAATCCAATGATCAACGAAGCGACCAAAACGCTGGCCGAAAGCCAGAAGGCCATGAAAGAAACGCAGAAAACCCTGCAGTCGCTCAATGACATCATCGGCAGTAAAGAGATGAAGGCATTGCCGGAAGATATGCAGAAAACCCTGCAAGAACTCAATCGCAGCATGAAAGGGTTCCAGCCAGGATCGCCTGCCTACAACAAGATGGTCGGTGATATGCAACGTCTCGATCAGGTACTGCGTGAGCTGCAACCGGTGCTGCGTACCCTGAACGATAAGAGCAACGCCCTGGTATTTGAAGCCGCGGGCAGTAATGACCCTCAGCCGAAGAAGGCCAAAAAATGAAAAAATGGATCCCGGTAGTTCTGGCGCTGTTGCTGAGCGCCTGTAGCAGTACGCCCAACAAGACTTACTATCAGTTACCGGCGTTGGGAACCCCGGCTCAGGTGACTGGCACCCAGGCGTCACGCCAGCTGTGGTTGGAGCACGTCAGCGTGGCGGATTTCCTGGCGCAGAGTGGGGTGGTCTACCAGACCAACGACGTGCAGTTTGTGATTGGGCAAAACAACCTGTGGGCCAGCCCGTTGGATCAGCAACTGCAACAGACGTTGGTGACCAACCTGGGCAGCGCCTTGCCGGGTTGGGTGGTGTCATCACAGCCGATGAGCAGCGATCAGGATGTGCTTAACGTCACCATCAGCGGCTTCCATGGCCGCTACGATGGTAAAGCGATCGTTCGTGGTGAATGGGTGCTGAGCCATCAGGGCAGGCTGATCAAGCGGCCATTCAACCTGGAATTGAAACAGGGTGAAGATGGCTATGACGCCTTGGTCCGCACCTTGGCCCAAGGCTGGTTGCAGGAAGCGCAGGAGATTGCCGCACAGGCAGCTCGCCTTTAATCATAGCTTGTAATAATTCGGTCTAAAGCCATCCCGGTGAGGCAAAGAAAAAGCCTTACCGGGATTTTTTTAGCTTATTATCAAGCAATTAAATGCGACTCAGCAATATCAGCCACTTAGCTTATGCGCCGTGCATAGCTCACAAATATGACAACGGTATGAAATTTGAACGTTGATCTTCTCGCCATTTAGGGCTATTCCTTAAATGTGGCTGTATTTCGTGCGGCCATTGTTTTCTTTCCACAGAGTAACAACGAGGGAAACGAGGCATGAAGAGACAGAAAAGAGATCGTCTGGAGCGGGCTGAATCACGCGGTTACCAAGCAGGTATTGCAGGGCGTTCGAGGGAACTTTGTCCCTACCAATCTTTAGATGCCCGGGCTAACTGGCTGGGAGGGTGGCGAAAAGCCATGGAGGACAGGGCTGTGACCGCTTAAGCGGCTCTCTGTCATGAATTAAGGAACGACCTCCGCCAAACAAGCGGAGGTTTTCGTTTTAAGCGTAAAATTATTCCTGCCAGCGTTTCAGCAAAATACTCGCGTTGACTCCCCCAAAACCAAATCCGTTCGACAGGGCATAGGTCATTGCCATCGGTTCCGCCTTATTGGCCACCAGATGCAGACCGGCGGCGGCAGGGTCTGGATTATCCAGATTCAGGGTGGCCGGAGCGATTTGATCGCGCAGCGCCAGAGCGGTGAAAATGGTTTCCAGGCCGCCTGCGGCTCCCAGCAGATGGCCAGTGGCCGATTTGGTGGAGGTGATAGCGATATGCCCATCGGTGCCGAACAGGTGTTTGATGGCGTTGATTTCACCCAGATCGCCAACCGGGGTTGAGGTGGCGTGTGCATTCAGATGCTGAACCTGATCTGGCGTGACGCCAGCCTGTTTCAGCGCAATCTTCATCGCCCGATAGGCGCCATCGCCATCTTCGGCCCCGGAAGTCATATGGTAGGCATCCGCACTGGTGCCGTAACCGACAATCTCAGCTAACGGCTTGGCACCGCGTGCCAACGCATGTTCCAACGTCTCGATCACCAACATCCCGGCACCTTCCCCCATCACAAAGCCGTCGCGGGCGCTGTCAAACGGGCGTGACGCTTTGGTTGCGGCATCCGCTGGCGTGGTTGACATGGCTCGGGCAGCGGCAAAGCCCCCCAGGCTAACGGTATCGATAGCGGCTTCCGTTCCGCCGCATAAGGCGATATCGGCTTCATCGTTACGGATCATCCGCACCGCATCGCCAATGGCCTGCACGCCTGCCGCACAGGCGGTAACCGGTGCGCCAATCGGCCCTTTGAATTGATGCTTGATGGAGACATGGCCCGCGGCCAGGTTAACCAAAAAGGAGGGAATGGTGAAAGGAGAGAGGCGCTTCGGCCCACGGCTATCCGTGGTGCGCACCGCGTGGGCGATAGCGGGGAAGCCACCAATACCAGAGGCGATCACGGTGGCCGTCCGCTCCTGTTTTTCCTCACTATCGGCGTTCCAGCCAGCCTGCTTGATGGCTTCGTCAGCGGCGACCATCGCCAGCAGAATAAAGCGGTCCATTTTCTTTTGATCTTTCGGCGCCACGCTCAGGTCTGGATCAAAACCGGCAGCGGCATCCTGCTCCAGCGTGGGTACCTGGCCGCCGATCTTGACCTGCAAATCTGCCACCATCTCTTCGGGCAGCGGGCTGATCCCTGACTGACCCGCCAACAGGCGTTGCCAGATCGGCTCTACGCCGCAACCCAAAGGAGAGACGGCCCCCATGCCGGTGATAACTATACGACGACTGCTCATAGTGACTCCTTGGATGATTCATTAAGTAAGGCGTAGTGATGCTGCATCAGAGAAGCACGGCGTGACATGGCCTCTCCGGCCGCAGGGCCTGCCGCCAACGTGATGTGCTGTAGGGCGATAGGCTGCTGGGTTAGCGCATTGATTAATAGAGGCTGTATTGGCTGACCGCTGCGTCGATCAACCAGCTCCGCGCTGTGTGCCCCTTCAGTCAGATGAGTATTGCCCCACTGGAACAACGTCACCAACACCGGGAAGAAATCTTTGCCGCGCTCAGTGAGCAGATATTGGTAGCGTACCGGGCGAGTCTGGTAGCGTTGCTTATACAGAATGCCGCTTTCCACCAGAAATTTAAGCCTGCGGGTCAGCAGCGTGGGTGATAGCCCCAGGCTTTGCTGAAACTCGTCAAATTTGCTCAGGCCATGAAAGGCATCGCGCAGGATCAGGATGCTCCACCATTCCCCCACGCGCCCCAACGAACGGGCGATTGGGCAGGGGGTCGTTGCAAAATTGGTTTTTTTCATGCTGCCCTCTTGGTTAATACATTTATTGTAGTCACTGGATGGTGATTAAACGACCAGAACAATAATAACAAAGGGGAAATAAACGGCGACCGAGAGAGGCCGCCGTAAGGCGTTAGAACGCCGCAGCGTCCTTGAACAGGCCCACTTTCAGATCGCTGGCGGTATAGATCACTTTGCCATCGCACAGCACTTCGCCATCAGCCACGCCCATAATCAGCTTGCGGATGATCACGCGTTTGAAGTTGATGCGGTAGGTGACCTTTTTGGCGGTTGGCAGTACCTGGCCGGTGAACTTCACTTCGCCGACGCCCAGCGCACGGCCTTTGCCTTCGCCGCCCATCCAGCCGAGGTAGAACCCTACCAACTGCCACATGGCATCCAGACCCAGGCAGCCTGGCATGACCGGATCGCCAATAAAGTGACAATCGAAGAACCACAGATCCGGATTGATATCGAGCTCAGCTTCTACGTAGCCTTTATTGTGGCTACCACCGTCTTCGGTCATCTTGACCACGCGGTCCATCATTAACATGTTGCCTGATGGCAACGGTGGGCCACCGGCGCCAAACAGTTCGCCACGGCCCGATGCTTCGAGATCTTGTTTCGTATAGGATTCGCGTTTATCTACCATGTTCTCAGTAAACCTTTTTTTGATGAAGGACGCAGCTTAACTTACACGTGTACGCTGAACAAGTCCGATCAGCCACGGCTGAACCAGTTAAGCCAGCGCAATGGCCACGGCAACGGACGCCGTTCTGGCAACATGGCCTGTGCAATCCGCTCCTGGATGGCGGCCAGTAGGCTAGGTTGCTGCTCATCGGCGAACGGATAGCCGGTCAATAACGGCAAGGCTTCCGCAACGCTATCTACCGCCCATAGATGGAATTGCCCTTCACGCACCGCTTCGACGACGTCTGGGCGCAGGCAAAGGTGCCGTACGTTGCTGGCTGGCAGGATCACGCCCTGTTTGCCCGTCAGGCCACGGCGTAGACAAACCTCGAAGAAACCTTCGATCTTTTCGTTTGCGCCGCCGATCGGTTGCACATTACCAAACTGGTCAACCGAACCGGTCACGGCGATTTGCTGGGTGATCGGCTGCTGTGACAATGCGCTGATCAGGGCACAGAGTTCGGCCAGTGAGGCGCTGTCCCCGTCAACTTCACCGTAGGATTGCTCAAAGACGATTGAGGCGGAGAAGGGCAGTTGCTGATCGAGATCCAGTTCGGAGATCAGGAAAGCCTGCATGATCATCATGCCTTTAGCATGCAGATTGCCCCCAAGCTCGGCCTTGCGCTCCACATCGGTGAATTCGCCATCGCCCAGGTGGACCACACAACTGATGCGCGAAGGTTCGCCAAAGCTGCGCGGATGCCCTGGATAATCCAGCACCGACAGGCCGTTAATCTGACCAATCACCTCACCTTCGGTTTCGATCATGATCTGGCCCAGCTCAATCTCGTCCTGCATGCGTTCTGCCAGATAGCTTTCACGCCATTCGCGGGCATTCAGCGCCGCTTCTAACGCTTTAGCGGTGATCTGCGCATCTTCTGCATACAGAGCGGCCTCAGAAAGCTGCTGGCTGACCCACAGTGGTGATAGTGGTAGGTTACCCTGGTCACCGGTATGGCGCACCGCCTGGACCATCAGAGGCTGCCAGGCGTCGGCTGCCAGCGGTGGTAATTGCTGCTCGGCGACCACGCTATTGATATAGCCACACCATTGCACCATATCGTCTGGCTCGGTGAGCTGCAGATCGTCTTCATATTCACCGTAGACGGCCTGCCCGCAGACTTCAGGCTCCATATCATGGAAATCAGCCAGGCCATGGCGATCGCCCACCACAATCAGGCGTAACTCCAGCGGCATAGGGGGGATGGAGAGCGGTAGCGGCCGGGTTTCATCTGGCGTCAGCCACTGGAACTGGCGCTGGGTAATCATCTGCTTGAGACGCAGCCACAATAGCGGCTGTGCCAATAGGGCACGCGCCGACAGGATCAGCACGCCGCCGTTAGCCTGATGGACCAGGCCCGGCTGCAAGGTGATCGCACCATTATGTATTCTGACGCAGCCAAATAACTGTTCTGGCTCAACCCATTCCTGGTATACGCAAGCACCGCCGGCGGCAAAAGGTTCATCGCCGCGCATGGCATTTTTAATGCTGACGGTGTTGCCTTCAATCACGTAGTGACTGCCTTTAACGGTATTCTGCGGTTGCAACTCTTCTGCCGCTCGGGCGATCAACGCCAGATACTCACGTGTTTCCTGTGCTTTCAACAGCATAAAACGTGGCAGAGACAGCGGATGCAAAAACAGCGTCAGCGCATTCTCCAAACGGGGCTGGATTGCAGAAAAGGCCACGGGTGCCAATTGAGCAGCGGAATCGAAAATCGCCTGATAAGGCGTAGCAGCAGGCAACAGAGATTGCCATTCAAGTCGGTTATTGGTCAAAGTGTTAGATGCAATCGTCAAAAAGGGAAAGCGCGATTATACAAGAATAACGCCAGCTTGATACCTCCAGAGTCGTTGTTGAGCATCGGAGTTTGACATTGCTCGATGACAGTGCAAAAAACAGTCAAAAACGGCGGGTAATTGCCGAGGAAAAGTTGGCTAAAGCTGTTATGCTTATTAAAGTTACACGGTCACAGCAGAGTTCATGATGAAATATCAGCAACTGGAAAATCTGGAGAGCGGTTGGAAATGGAAGTACCTGGTGAAAAAGCACCGGGAAGGTGAAGCGATCACCCGCTACATTGAAAACAGCCTTGCTCAGGAGGTCATTGACCAACTGCTGAAGCTGGAAAATGAACCGGTCAAAGTGCTGGCGTGGATCGATGAGCACATGAATCCGACGCTGGATAACCGGATGAAACAAACCATCCGCGCCCGGCGTAAGCGTCATTTTAACTCAGAACATCAGCATACGCGCAAGAAATCGATCGATCTGGAGTTCCTGGTCTGGCAACGTTTGGCTGCGCTGGCGCATCGCCGTGGCGTCACCCTGTCGGAAACCGTCGTACAGCTGATCGAAGATGCCGAGCGCAAAGAGAAGTATGCCACCCAAATGTCATCGCTGAAACAGGATCTACAGGCGATCCTGGGTAAGGATGATAAATAGCATTACCCAATGTTTAGGCCAAAAAAAACCCCGCAATGCGGGGTTTTTTACTAAGAAGCGCTGACTTAGCCCTGAGGCTGAGAAACAACTTCTTTGATGCCTTTAACTTCGATCTCTACGCGACGATCTGGAGCCAGACATGCGATCTGAGCTGCAGTTGCGCGGCCTGAACGGTAGCCACAAGAGTCACCGGTAACTGGGTTAGCTTTACCCATGCCACGTGCAGAGATCTTGTCTGAAGGGATACCTTTAGACACGAGGTAATCCACAACGCTTTGTGCACGTTGCTCAGACAGGC
This sequence comes from Serratia sp. K1WW1, assembly GCF_055790865.1. Lineage (NCBI taxonomy): Bacteria > Pseudomonadati > Pseudomonadota > Gammaproteobacteria > Enterobacterales > Yersiniaceae > Serratia > Serratia sp. K1WW1. Next base: position 3,733,087 of record NZ_CM147697.1, on the reverse strand, counting down.
GCAGGTTGTATTCTGCTGAACCTACTGCATCAGTGAAGCCCAGAACGACAACAGAACCGTCTTTCGGATCCAGTGAGCTCAGTTGGGTGTACAGCTGATCCAGAGCCTGTTGGCCTTCTGGCTTCAGGGTCGCTTTGTTGAACGCGAACAGAACGTCAGAAGTCAGAGTGAACTTCTTGGTCTCAACAACTGGAGCTGGGGCTGGAGCTGGAGCTACTACTGGAGCAGCAACTTCCTGGCCAAAGCGGTAGGAAACACCTACGCTCAGCATGCCGTTGTCTGGACGTGCGCCAACGGTACCGGCATCACCGATGTTGTTAACCCACTGGTAGTCCAGGCGGGTAGCCCAGTCACGGTTCAGTGCGTATTCAACACCCACTGCTGCCAATGGAGAAACGCCAGTGTCATGGTTGCCACCGTTAGAGCCAGCACCATCACTGTCTGCACGCCATACCATGCCGCCCAGACGGGTGTAGATGTCCAGATCGTCAACGATTGGGTAGCTCAGTTTAGCTGCCAGTTGAACGCCTTGAGCTTTGAAAGAACCGGTGTTAGCGCCGGTATATTTCATACGACCTAACCAGTCGTAGCCCATTTCGAAGCCCAGGTATTGGTTTGCCTGATAGCCAACGAACGCACCAGCACCAATCTGGTCTTTACGTGCGTCGTTATCAACGGTGTAACCGTTACCGTAGAAACCGGTGTCATGGAACTGGGACCAACCCAGTTTAGCACCAGTGTACCAAGTGTCGTCTTTTGGTGCGGCTTGCGCTACTGTAGCGAAACCTGCCAGTGCCACTGCTAATGCGATAGCTGTCTTTTTCATTTTGCGCCTCGTTATCATCCAAATAGGCAATGAGCTTTAAAGCTGCTTTAAGCCCTTGGTTTAAATTCCTTCGCCAAGGTTTGAGCCCTCGTTTGTTACTCTGCCAGTTTTTCTGGCGTTATAGAGCAACCTTGGCGATGTAAAGTCTACAACGTGGCGCGAAAGTTACAAGTGTGATGTGATAAAGCTCTAAAAAAAAACATGGAATTAGACATATCCTCTAACATATCGGGGTGCAAAACGAGTCTTTTTTTAACATGGAAGCTAGCGCCGAACCGCAGCCAACCTCGCTTTTCGCCCGATCTGCCTGCGATTGCCAGACCAAGCGATAAAAGTGATGGGAAAAGTCCTAAATTTACTTAATGATACAAAGAAGAGTGAATTTTTAAGGTTGAACAGTGTCTGTCGGCAGCAACGATGTCACGTTGGGGTCGCATAATGAAGCCATAGGCGTTGCCCAATTCTGCCGCGCGACTCAGCCTTAGACGATCCTCTTGTGTCAATTCTGGTAACCAGCCTAGCACTACACTGTAATTTCCTGTCAGTAAAGCCTTCTCCATGGCGTCTACGGTAGCCAGTGGATTGATCTGATTAAGCTGTACGACCTTTTCAACCGGCAGGCTGGCCTGTTGCAGCCAGGTTTTGCTCAGCTTCTGCTGCGGGGTCAACCACAGTAACCAGCGTGATTGCTTGCCCAACTGCTGCAACAAAGGCACCAATAACTGGGCTACGGCGGGTTGCCGCTCATTGTAAACAAGCTCACTGATTAGGCCATTTTCGTTGCCCTCTTGCGCAGGGATAGCCGCTTGCTTTGCCGGCATTGAGGATTGGCTAAAATGAGGTTGATAAAGTGATTGAGTACGCATGTCGTCTCCCGCCCGTAGTGTTACTGTATGTATATACAGTATAGCCATCGAAACAGAAGATCAACCCAAATTTTCGTAACGCTTCGCATAATTGAGATTATTTATTGTACGTCTTGAATTTATGATTGGCACGACTAGGGATAATGCGTATTTTTTTTAATTAGTTGTTCCAGTTACGTTTATTCCAACCAAAACCTGCCTGATGGCTATGGCTTCATATAAGGAGAGTTAAATGAATGGAGGATCGTTAAGGAGGATCGAACAGGCAAAGTCCTGCTTTGCCGCCCTGGGAAATATTGCCATACGCTCGCAGTTTGGCGGCTATGGCCTGCTGGCGGACGGCACAATGTTTGCGGTCATTACCGAAGGTGAGCTGTATTTGCGTGCAACGGAAAGCCTGGAAACCGCGTTCCGTGAGCGTGGCATGGTGAATATGACCTATTTAAAGCGCGGGGTCCCCATGGTCATGCGCTATTACCGGGTGAATGAGGAACTGTGGCGGCAACGTCGCGAACTGTGTGCGCTTGCCTGGCAGGCTCTCTGTGAGACGCGTAAAGAGATAAAGGTAAAAAAACGCTGCAATGGCAGATTGAAAGATTTACCGAATATTGATGCTTCATTAGAGCGCCAGCTGTGGCGAGCAGGCATATGCAATATTTATGATTTTCGCCTGTTGGGGGCCAGGGACAGCTATCTGAAGCTGCTGCAACAGCAAAAAAATCTGGGCATGAAAGTGCTGATGTCACTGGCAGGTGCCATGGCGGGCTACCATCATGCCGCCTTGCCTAATCTACAAAGGGAGGCGTTGACCGAATGGTTCGAAAACAACGCGCTCTTTCCCTCCTTTGAGGCGAAGTCAGAAGACCGCGCCTGCGGCCCACATCCTTGAACTATCAACCGGCTTGAGTAATTTGTGTATTAAGTGCCGTCAGCTCTGGTAGCAATTCGAGCACCAGGCCAATTTGCTGCAACACCAGCTGTTCTTTGCTTTCCGGCTCCGGAACCAGCGCAGTAATACGCTCGGAGAGGGCTTCCAGTGCCTGCATGATACGCTGACGATCGTGAGCGTCGTGATGTAATGCACCATCAACATAGCAAACCGCATCGTTGAGCAAGTCCAGCACGGCGGCACTTTCCAGACGCTCACGATGGGCACCCAGGGCGGAAATATAGCTCAACAAGGTATGGTTAAGGCACAGCAGGCGGAATGCCGCTTCCTGAATGGTTTTATCGGCTTTCGGGTCGGCAGACATATTAGAGATCACCGACGCCAATTCGGCATCGCTATTATGGGCATCGCGGCGGGCAATACGATAAGGCAGGCCGTTATCCTTGCCCTGATGGTACTGCACCAGAATGGCATCCAGATAACGGCAGTCGGCATTCAGTGTCTTACGTACCATGGCCGGTAACTGACGGAACTTCCAGTCTGGCCAGATAAAACTTACCGCTGCCCAGGCGATGGCACAACCCAGCAGGGTATCGTAGACGCGCGGGGCCGCTACTTCGAACCCTTCGCCCAGCAGGTTAAAGCATAGCAAAACTAACAGGGTGATAAACATCGTGGCGTGGGCATATTGCACGGTTCGGAAGGCGAAGAACAATACCCCCGAGATCACGATCAGGATCAACTGCCCTTCCAGCGAGGGCACAAAATAGAGGATCGGCAGCCCGATCAAAATGCCAGCCAGAGTGCCGATGATCCTTAACGCTAAGCGCCTGCGGGTGGCGTTGTAGTTGGGCTGGCAGACAAACAGGCTGGTCAACAGGATCCAATAACCGTGCTGCATCCCGGTCAATTGAATAAACGCATAGCCCAGGCACAACACCACGGACATCCGGATGGCGTGGCGGAATAGGGCGGATTGAGGTGTCAGGTGGCGGCTGATACGCAGGCGAATATCGCTCCAACCGGTGAGCCGGTCGTCTGACAGGTTGTTTTCCTCGGTCTGGCCACTCGCCAAGGACTGCTCAGACTCGATATTGGCCAACTGGGCGTCAATTGCCCGTAAATTCTTCAGCAGATGAGATAGCGCTTTGGTCAGTTCGCGATTTTCTGGGGTAATGGTAATCCGGGTCAGCGCCTCTTCCAGGCGCGAAAAAGCGGGCTCAAAACGCGGGCTATGTAGATATTTCTGCCGTAGCAGTATCGACTGCGCCAGTTGCTGGCAGGCACGGGCCTGTTTGGCCAGCAGCCGCTGAAACCGAAACAGAATATCGCTGTGCCGGAACTGTTGGCTTAGCGCCTGATACTGTACGTGAGAAGAACTGGCGCGTTCATGGATATCCTGAGCGACAAAATAGTAGTGCAGCGTTCTGCGGGTGCCGCGCTGGCCACGGTCGCCTTTCAAGCGGGTCAGCAGTGAAGCCTTGGTCTGGTTAAGCGTGGTGACCAGCGTGCTGTTGGCCATCGCCACGTCTACCCATGGCAGGTCGGCGTCCGATTCGGCATCTGGATCGAACAGGTTGGCCTTGGCGTCCAGGTAGTTGGCCAACTGCTCATAGCAGCGGGCCAGGTTTTCCTGCAGGGGCTTGATAGGGAATAGCAGATGGCCGATCAGCGTCAGCAAATTGTACCAAATGGCACCGATAATCAACAGAACCGGTTGCTGGTACCAGGCGTCGTACATGGAGGTGCCAAGCATGGTGTAAACGGCGATCAGCAAGGCACCGAAGGCGATAGTGGCGTAACGCTGCCCTAAAGCCCCAAGCAGGATAAAGCCGCAGGTTGAGGTCGTCAGCCCAAGGGCAAACAGCCAGGGGTAAGGAAACAACAGCTCAATCGATGTCGAGGCCACAAAAAAGCAAACTAGCGTAATGAGCAGATTTCGCAATCTTCCTGCCAGCCGGTCGTCCAGATCCGCTAGCGCGGCGGCAACGACACCCAGCGTTAACGGAATGGTCAGTTTAGGGACGCCCAACCACCACGGTACCGCAGAGGCTCCAGCCAGCGCGATAAAAATACGCAGGTTATAAAGCAGGTTGCTGTTATAGGTATAACGTCGAATTTTGGGTGCTAAAGAGAGCACGACAAGCTCCTAAATGGGAGAAAAGTTAACGCGATTAAAAGCGGCGGCGGGCGTTCTCGATCCGTGCCTGCTGGGCCACCTCAACCGGAACGACGCGGCGGCCGACTGGCCACAGGGCGATAGCGGCTATCTTGAAATTGGCGATGCCTACCGGAATACCAATAATGGTGATGCACTGGGCGATACCCGCAATAATATGTGACAGGCACAGCCACCAGCCGAACAGGACCAGCCAGACGATATTCAGTAAAGAACCGCCGGCAGCCAGCAGGGCATTGCTTTTCTCTGGGTATAATTCATCGACATGGATCGCTTCGTTGCCAAATGGCAGCAAGGAGATTTTGGTAATTTCCCAGCAGGAGCGGGTCAATGGTAGGGTGAAAATCAGCACGACGCTGAAGAAGGTGGCAATCAGCCAGCCAAGCGTGGTGAAAAAAACACCCAATACGAAATTAAGAACGTTCAACACAGTACGCATAGTCGTCATTCTGCTCTAATGATGGCCAAACGGCGCGGGGGAAGTATTCATCAGCATAACGCAAAAACTATTCTACCCTTTTTTTAACGCTAGAGTGCCATTGCTTAACGCGGGTAAACTGGTGACATCGTTTTCATTATGATTATGGCGTGGGCATATGGAACTTAAAGCGACATCGCTGGGCAAGCACCTGGCACAGCATCCCTACAACCGCGTACGGTTGTTGCATGCTGGCGTTGAGGTGAGCGGCGAGAAGCATGAATACCTGATCCCTTTCAACCAGTTGATTCAGGTGCGTTGTAAACGCGGGATCGTCTGGGGGGAGCTTGAGTTCGAACTGCCGGATGAAAAGGTTGTGCGCCTGCACGGTACCGAGTGGCAGGAAACCCAGCGCTTTTACCACTATCTGCAGCAGTCCTGGCAGCAGTGGAGCAGCGAGATGAGTGAAGTGAGCGCCGAGGTATTGCAACAGCAGGTCGATCATATCCGCCAAATTGAGCAACAGGACAAGTGGTTCAAACGTACCGAATTGAGCAGCTTGCAGCAGCAGATCCGCCAGTCGTTTGGCGCATTGCCCATGCCGGTGGCGCGGCTGGAAGAGTTTGAAAACTGCCGTGAAAGCTATCATTTGTGCCTGCAGTGGCTCAAATCTGGTATGCGCAGCGTGGCGCAACGCAATCAGCGGTGGTGCGATCGGATGCTGGAAACCCACCAGGATTTCTTCCAGACCGTTGAAACGTCACCGTTGAATGAATCGCAAAGCCGGGCCGTGGTGAACGGCGAGGATGCCGTGCTGGTTCTCGCAGGGGCTGGTAGTGGCAAGACCTCGGTGCTGGTGGCGCGGGCGGGTTGGCTGCTACTGCGTCAAGAAGCCGAGCCTGAGCAGATCCTGTTGTTGGCATTTGGGCGCAAAGCCGCCGAAGAGATGAACGAACGTATCCAGGAACGTTTGGGCAGCGTGGCGATCCAGGCGAAAACGTTCCATGCACTGGCGCTGCAGATTATCCAGCAGGGTAGCCGCAAAGCGCCTGCGATCAGCAAGCTGGAAACCGATAGCAAAGCGCGCCGAACGTTGCTAATTACCCACTGGCAACAGCAGTGTAGCGAGAAAAAAGCACAGGCCAAAGGCTGGCGGCAATGGTTAACGGAAGAGCTGGGGTGGGAATTGCCCGAGGGCGATTTCTGGCATGACCGGCGTCTGGCAGAGCGTTTGAGCGGGCGCCTGGAGCGCTGGCTTGGCTTGATGCGCACCCACGGAGGTAGCCAGGCAGAAATGATAGAGCAGGCCGACGAAGAGATCCGCGATCTGTTCAGCAAACGTATTCGCCTGATGGCACCGTTGCTGAAAGCGTGGAAAACCGCGCTGAAGGATGAGGGAGCGGTCGATTTTGCCGGGCTGATCCATCAAGCCGTTAATCTGCTGGAAAAGGGGCGCTTTATCAGCCCGTGGAAGCATATTCTGGTGGACGAGTTCCAGGATATCTCACCACAGCGTGCACAACTGCTGGCGGCACTGCGTAAGCAAAACAAGCAGACCAGCCTGTTTGCCGTCGGCGATGATTGGCAGGCAATTTACCGTTTCAGCGGGGCAGAGCTGTCGCTGACCACCGCCTTTGCCGAGAACTTTGGCGTAGGCGAGCAGTGTGCGCTGGATACCACTTACCGCTTTAACGATCGGATCGGTGAGGTGGCCAACGGCTTTATACAGCAGAACCCGCACCAGTTGAAAAAGCCGCTCAATAGCCTGACCAAGGGCAACAAGAAGTCGGTGGTTATCCTGCCGCAGGAGCAGTTGGAAGCGTTGCTGGACAAGCTAAGTGGCTATGCGAAGCCGCAAGAACGGATCTTGGTGCTGGCGCGCTACCACCATCTCAAGCCTGAGGTGTTGCAAAAGGCGGCAACGCGTTGGCCGAAGTTGAATATCGAGTTTATGACCATTCATGCCAGCAAAGGCCAGCAGGCCGACTACGTGATCATTGCCGGGCTGTATGAAGGTAAGGATGGATTTCCGGCGGAGGTCCGTGAATCCGTGCTTGAAGAGGTATTATTACCTCAGCCTGAGGATTTCCCGGATGCGGAGGAGCGGCGTTTGCTCTATGTCGCACTCACGCGGGCCAGACACCAGGTTTGGTTATTACAAGATCGCGAACGCCCGTCGGTATTTATCGAGCAGTTGCAAGATATTGGCGTGCCGTCGCAAAGAAAGCCGTAAACCACAGGCCTGGCACCACACCAGGCCTTGGCATTATTTCAGGCGTTCGGCGAGGTACTTTTCGTAATCCGGAATGGCGATCACCACTTCGCTCTTGAACAGCGAGGAGTCGATCAGGAAATCGGCGGTGGAGCGGTTGGTCGCCACCGGAATGTTCCAGACCGTGGCCAGGCGCAGCAAGGCTTTGACATCGGGGTCGTGGGGGACGGCGTTTAGCGGATCCCAGAAGAAGATCAGCATATCGATCTTGCCTTCGGATATCAGTGCACCGACTTGCTGATCGCCGCCCATCGGGCCACTCAGCATGCTCTGCACCGGAATACCGCTGGCCCGCTGGATCAAATTGCCGGTGGTACCCGTGGCATACAGCTGATGCTGGGCAAGTATTTCCTTATTGTCTTCAACCCATTTCAGCAAGGCCTGCTTGCGATGGTCGTGAGCAACGAGCGCAATATGCTTGCGTGCTGCGATGGTGCGGGTGGTTTGTTCCATGTCGCTGTCCTTGGAAAATCGAATGATTCGCCACAGATTACTGAAACTGTATTTCACTGCCTAGTGCTAACGCGGGAAATTGCGAACAAACCACGCCTTTAGGGCATAAAGGCGTAGTTGGCAGCATTTAACGGTTGCGAGATTGGCCGGCCCAGGCGATAAACCGTTTTTGCGTCTCGGGATCGGCGCGCAGGAACCAGTATTGCAGCATTTCCTCGGCAACGTTGTCGCCGTTCAGGGGGATAACCGCTGGGCTACCCTGTGCCGCCGAGATCACGCTGGCACTCAGATGTGCTAACGCCGGAACGGAGGCCTGGCGATTCTGAGAGTTATAATCGGCAACGATCTTCTCCAGGTCATTCCCATTGGGCGAGGCCGTTAGCGGTAATACATCGTGTTTGATTGCCAACGGCTTGCCGTGGTTACCCAGAATTTTATAATTCGGCGCTTTATCAAACCGCTGGGCATCCTGCTCATTCTCGATACGCGGTAGCTCAATGGTGACGGCGCTGACGTTTTGACTATTGAACACCACAATCTGCGCGGATGAAGTGTAAAGCATCTGAGACCGTGGTTCTTTACGTACGGACTTGGTGACTTTGAACAACAGCTGATGCTGCCCGTCATTTAATTCCAGACTATCGGCTCCTTTTAACAACGAGCCCGTCATTTGCTTGCCGTCGACCACCATCAGCTCGATGTCCGGGGAAAGCTTCAGGGTCGTAGCTGCGGCCGAAACGCTTAGCGATATTCCAAGCAGCCCCGCAACCACCAGACCAAATTTCATTGTTACTTCCTTTTCGTGAAACAGTATGACTAGTGTTGGATACGCCACTAGTTATGTCAAATCTTTTCAGAATGCCGTTTAATTTACATTTATACACATTTTGATGATATTTGAAACATGGATTGACTCAAACCAGCCTGCGGGCAGTATAGACGCAGACTGATAACAAATTTTAACCGATGTTGGCGTTTCGGTTACACTGATGAAAATGCTTTTCGGAAAACATCAGGAGCGAAAAATGCAAGACCTAGCAATTGCAGAGGTACTCAAGCAGGTCAAAACCATTGCGCTAGTGGGGGCCAGTGATAAACCGGCGCGGCCCAGCTATGGCGTAATGGCTTATTTGCTGGCGCAAGGCTATCAGGTCATTCCGGTGAGCCCGAAGCTGGCCGGGCAGACGTTGCTTGGGCAGGTGGTTTATGCCTCATTGGAGGATATTCCCCATCCTGTCGATATGGTGGACGTGTTTCGTAACTCGGAGGCGGCGTATGGGGTGGCACAAGAGGCCATTGCGATAGGCGCCAAGGTGTTATGGTTACAAATCGGGGTGATCAACGAACAGGCGGAAGCATTGGCCAAACAGGCCGGGTTAACGGTGATTATGGATCGTTGCCCGAAGATTGAGATCCCGCGCCTGGGGCTGGCACGCTGATTGAGTGAAAACGCCAGGATTGGCCCTGGCGTTCGAGACTGCTAATAGACTTCAACCAGCTACGCTACGTAGAGGCGCTGGTTTCTCAGGCTTGACGCTTAGTTACGCAGCCGGGGGGCCTGCAACTGGCTGCGAATGGATTCCGCCAGTTCATCCAGAGAAGGCTGTTCAGGGTGTGCATCCTGTGCTTCCCCCGCCAACTGCGCTTCGGCAAGATAAGTGTGAACCGGTTGGCCTTCATCGTCTTCCATCACCACGTGATACCACGGGGCTAGGCGCAACTCGTCGTTGGCTGCAATCTCGTCTGCTTTTGGGTGCTCCAGAGAGTATTCTGGATCGACATCAATCACTACCCCCAAATACCCCAGCAGCCGGTGACGAACCTGCTGACCGATACCGAATTTGCTGGCTATCATATGACCTCCTGAGAAACAGTGCATTGAACTCTATATGAGGACAAAAACAGCGCATTTCAAGTTACATCACCCGGCACGCAAACCCTTTCAGATACAAGCCTTCAGGATAAGTCGCAATCACCGGGTGGTCGGCAGCCTGTCGGAACTGCTCTACAAATTGTACATCACGCCCGGCATCTACGGCAGCATCGGCCAAAATTTTCTGGAACAGATCGGTCGGCATCAGGCCTGAGCAGGAGAAGCTGAGCAGAATGCCGCCCGGGTTCAGCAACTGGAAGGCTAACATATTGATGTCTTTATAACCGCGACAGGCGCTGGCCAACTGATTTTTGTTTTCGACAAACTTCGGTGGATCCATGATGATCAGGTCGAATTTCTCACCCTGCGTGCGGTAGTTGCGCAGCAGTTGGAATACGTCATCACGCACAAATTCAGCCTTGCTCAAATCCAACTGGTTCAGTTCGACGTTCTGCTTGGCGATGTCCAGCGCGGCCTGTGACGTATCTACGCTAATGACCTGCTCACACCCGCCCATCAAGGCAGACACTGCGAAAGCGCCGGTGTATGAGAAGCAGTTGAGCACGCGACGGCCTGCGGAATAATTACGCGCAGCCAGGCGGCTATCACGCTGATCGAGATAAAAACCGGTTTTGTGGCCTTGTTGAATGTCCACCAGCAGTTTCATACCGTGCTCGGTGATCGGTAGCAGGGCCGGGGGAAGATCGCCCAGCACCGGGCCTTGGGTAAGCGGCAAGCCCTCTTTCTTACGTACGGCAACGTCTGAACGATCGTAGATCGCGCATTCTGGGTAGCAGTGCTGGAGAGCAGAAAGCAGCGGGGCGCGCTGATATTCGGCACCGGCGGAAAGTAACTGTAAAACCAGGAAGTTCTGGAAGCGATCGATGGTGATCCCCGGCATACCGTCAGATTCACCGGCGATCAGGCGATAACCGTCCAGCCCGTCACGCTTTGCAACCCAATCACGCCAGCTCTGTGCCTGCTGCAAGCGGCTGATAAAGAAAGCGATATCAATTTCTTCGTCCTGCTTGAAGGTCCAGACGCGTGCGCGAATTTGCGATTCTGGTGAATAGGCACCGCGTGCCAGCCATTTGCCCTGGCTGTCATGGATATCGATGGTTTCGCCGGACTGGGCTTTACCTTCGACACGGAGAACCGCGCCAGAGAAAATCCACGGATGGCGACGGAGTAAGGACTTTTCACGTCCTTTGGCAAGGATCAAGCGTGCGGTCATAATTAAGTATGCTGCCAGATAGAGAAAAAAGAGTGACACACTCTGGGCATCAGCGCAGAGAATGCCTGTAATGAAATCGATCAGGAGCCGATTATGACACAAGTTTGTATTGCCGCGTACGTCTATGGTGTGGTGCAGGGGGTAGGATTTCGCTATAACACCCAACACCAGGCTACGGCTTTGGGATTAACCGGCTATGCGCGTAATCTGGATGATGGCAGCGTGGAAGTGCTGGCCTGTGGCGAACAACAGGCCGTTGACCAACTGATGGCGTGGCTGAAAAGCGGCGGCCCACGTAGCGCCCGCGTTGACCGAGTGCTGGTGGAACCGCGTGGGGTTGCCGAATATAAGGGCTTCAGTATTCGCTATTAACCCGTAGCTAGATACACTTTACCGGCTTTGGCAACCCGGCGATCTTGGTCGCCTGTTTGGCCGGGCCTTTCGGGAACAGCCGATACAGGTAGCGGCTGCTGCCTTTCTCTTCGCCGTATTTTTGCGCCATTGCCTTGACCAGCATGCGAATGGCCGGTGAGGTGTTAAATTCCTGATAGAAGCTACGCACAAAGCGTACGACTTCCCAATGCGCTTCGCTCAGTTCAATCTCTTCCTGTGCCGCTAACAGTGGGGCCAGCCCTTCGTGCCAGTCGGCGCTGTTTTTCAGGTAGCCCTGGGCGTCAGTTTCAATCGTCTGACCTTCAAACTCCAACATACAGCCTCGGTGATCGGTAATTCATTGCGGGCCACAGTCTAGCAAACTTTTGCTTCGGCAAAAATAAAGCCCCGCATTGCGGGGCTCAGGTCAAAACAAAGTGCTGTATCAGTTGCTGCGGGCGAAGCCCAGAATGCTCAGCAGGCTGATAAACATGTTGTAGAGCGAAACATACAGGCTGACGGTGGCACGGATATAGTTGGTTTCACCGCCATGAATGATGTTGCTGGTTTCCCACAACATGGCACCGGCCGAGAACAGAATAAACAGTGCGCTAATGGCCAGGTGCAGGGCAGGGATCTGCAGGAACAGGTTGGCGATAACCGCCACCAGCAGTACCACGAAGCCCGCCATCATCATGCCAGACAGGAACGACATGTCTTTACGGGTGGTCAGCACATAGGCCGAACAGCAGAAGAACACCACTGCGGTACCGCCCAGCGCCAGCATGATCAGGTCACCCGCGCCAGCGTTCAGGAACGAGCTCAGGATCGGGCCAAGGGCGTAACCCATAAAGCCGGTGAAGGCGAAGGCTGCCAGAATACCGGCAGGGCTATTGGCCAGCTTATGGGTCAGGAACATCAAACCATAAAAGCCGACCAGCATTAACAGCAGCCCAGGAGCTGGTAAGCCCAGCATGGTGCTGGCGGTTGCGGTCAGTGCGGAAAAGGCCAGCGTTAACGACAGCAGAAAATAGGTGTTACGCAGGACTTTATGCGTGCTTAGCAAAGAGTCGCGCGAGGAGGATGAGACGACAATGCGGTCCATATGATCTCTCTTATCAGGTCATCACAAAATTGATCATGATGATAGTGCAGTGCAAGCCATTGATTAAAGTTTGTTTACCATTCTTTACCCTACGTGACTACTAGGGTATTACCGCCCCCTGATTGTTGATTTCTTCATCGGTCAGCTTGCAGATGCCGTTTTTTCGTTCGGTTGAACGGTTTCAGGCTTTACAACGGGATCGGCTGTGTTTATAGTTCGCTGCATTACGGAGGGGTGGCCGAGTGGCTGAAGGCAACGGTCTTGAAAACCGTCGACGGGAAACCGTTCCAGAGTTCGAATCTCTGCTCCTCCGCCATATTATGAATGACCCCAAGCTCAAAAGGCTTGGGGTTTTTCGTTTTGGTTTTTTGCTGTACGCCATTTTCTACATGCACTAAAAAATTTACACATACCGTCGATTTTTACCTCCATATTAGGCGCGCGAGCTTGAAGCCAAAGCCTAAAACATAAGTGGCGACCTCATCATTTAGCCAATCGGCTCGAAAGCCTGGCGTTATAGCTTTGCGGGAAAGGCCAAAATGATGAATTTATATCGTCCAACCTTATCTGCCTACCCGATGCCCAGCGCCGTACCGGTTACAGCAAAGCCTGGATCTATCGCCTTAAGTCCCAGGGTAAATTCCCTATAACGCTGATGGGGATCAGTCGTTTTCTTGTTTGGCTTTTTTGCGCATCCGGCGCTTAATTTCGCCCTCCATTGCAGATACGATGAAGCTCGACGTGCTTTCGTTATCTTCTTTGACCCCTTCCATTGCATCTACAATTTTATGCGGAACTCGAGCTTTCAATGACTGTGATTTTGCATTGATTGTGCCAGTGGCCATAACTTCTCTCATACTCTTAAAGTGGCCCACAGTATACAGAGGAATAAATCAGTTTAAATGCTTGACGTGGACCACACCTTTAAATAAGGTGGGCCACACCTTGAGTGTACTAAGGTGCAAAAATAGCGAAGCCCAGAAGGACGGCAATCCTGTCTGGGCTTCTATCCACATTGTAAAAGAGGCTTACACTATGGCATGTCAACATAGTACCCAAACTCGCCCTAAATTTGTATGTATTTTCTTGGATGTTAACAAGGAATCTCCTGCCTCAAATCTTGATGCGCTGCGTGTTGAAGCAGATGCTGAAAATGACTCTCGCTCAAAATTAACCTGCTGTACTCTAATCTTTGTTGCGAAACTTCGTACTGAGACGCCCTGTCGCCTACAAATATTTTCCACTGATGGAAGGGTCATGTGGGCTTACGAACAGCGTCAGTCTATTACGGAGGTGCGCCATGCATAACATCCCTGAAGAAATCCTGACCCAGCTCGGTATTTACCCTGGCACCACCGGGCGCGTTCTGCTGTACGTACGAAACGGTGTGATTGCCGCCAACATGCCGATCCTATCGGATCACCACTGTTGCTCACTCGATACCTTCATTGAGCTGGCCCGTAATGCTGGCTGGCATGTATCACCAAACCATCCAGAGCCAGAGGTTGCCAATGTCGCGTGAAAACGGATTCCCTGAAGCTTGTAGGCAGGCAGAGCAGCTTAATGCGTTGCTGGTCGTCATGAATATTGGCGCTGACGAGCTCGACATCACAGATTTGAACACGCTCGTCACACTGGCGGTTGACTTGGCTGGCGGGTCATCTTGTTGGCTAATGGAAGAACAGCATCGTCGGGAGGGTAAAGATGTCGCATGAAATCATTCTGAGCCAGGCAAAGGGTAAGGCCATCCAATTGTATGCTTTGCTGTCTTCCCTAGCTGTTTCTGCTGATGTTATTGATTCTGACGAGGTAAAGATCTTGGCTGAAATGGCGCTCGACCTTGCGGCTGATCCGGTCTGCTGGTTAATGGAAGAAAATCTTCAAAGGGAGGCTCACCATGCGTAATGCCTACGTTCTCGATGCAATGGATAGGCTTGCCAAAATCCAAGTGTTAGCCATAGCAGCTGGTTACCTGACTGCAAACGAGAAAGAAGAGCAACTATGTTTTGAGCTGATCGATCTGATCGAAGAAATAGCCCGACGTGGTGCGGAGATTGAACGTGACTAAGAACTATTCCTATAAGACCAATGAAGATGTTTTACTGCATGTACAGCGCACTGCTGATTTGTTGGATTGCGCACAGCAGATGCTGAGCTGCGGCGATAAACACCTTGAAAAGTATGTTGGGACAGTGATCGAAGCAGCGGGTGGATACGCGCAGCGAGCCGCCAATGCATTGGACTTTGGCGAGCAGCCACAGAATGAAAAGGGGGGAGGCAATGGCTAATAAAATTGAGCTGGTCGCCGTTGAGGCAAAAGAGCTGCAGATCATTGAGTATCGCGGGCAGCGTGTGGCGACCACCGAGCAACTGGCGGCGGGGTATGGGGCCGAAATTAAGAGTATTCAAAATAATTTCAACCGAAATCAATCGCGTTTCGTTGAAGGTAAGCACTTCTTCAGAGTCGAAGGGCATGAACTGCCAGATTTGCGGTCATCAATAAGTGCAGAGCAAATTTCAAACAGAACCCGCGCCCTAATTCTCTGGACTGAGCGCGGTGCAGCCAACCACGCGAAGATGTTGGAAACCGATCGGGCGTGGGATTACTACAGCGAACTTATCGAGTTTTACTTTGCACGGCTTGATGCCAAGGCATTACCAGCACCAGTGGAACTTTCCAAGCTGTTCGGAGGTGAAGCATGAGCCACATCCAGAATGTTTTATCTTGTGCAACCTTGCAGAATGAGGACACCGAATCACTGAAGTATATCCGTATGCACTCTGAGGCTGCATACGAAGGCTTGCTATCTGGGTTGGGAGCTATTGGCAATATTGCCTTCTATGCGTGTGATAATGAAAATTACAGCGATATAGACGCTCGCTCTGATTTATGTGCTCTCGGTGAAATGCTGATACATGTTCCCGGCATTGTGGCAGCATTAGAATTTAATGCCAACCAGGCTGATTTTAATATCAAGGAGCAAGAACGCAAAGCGCAGCGCTAACGGCTACCGATGTAATAGCGGCCCTCGGCGTTGTTCTATCAAAGGGGGCAGGCATACAGCGACAATGACGGTCTAATGATCGATGGCTGTGTAGCCAAATTGCTTAAATTTAAGCCGGAAGAGTATGAGCTAGTCATGAGGCATCATTTTTATGACCAGTCGCTACGCTCAATCGCTCGTGGCTGGAAATGCTCAGATGGCACGGTTCGGAAGGTGATGTGGACGGCGGAGGGGGGTGTAAGCGGCTGTCTGGCAATGCTTAATGTAAATTTGGAAATGTAAGGAAAGCCCAGCAATCGCTGGGCCTTTTCTAATTAGTCTTTATATAACACTGCTTTGCAAAGTCAATTATGCTGTCTTGCTTTTCATGCCCGATTGTAGAAATGTCATTTTTGTCAAACGTCTCTCTAATTACACGCATTGCATGGGTTTGCTTGCTATCTGGGGTTAGTGGGGGAGCAATTGGCAGTAAAACCTTAGTCAAGGTAAGTATACCTTCACTAGCTGCACGGGTTATTCTCGCGACCCAAGTATCACAATGCTCTACCATTTTACCTGGCTCCTCCTGATCGAAGGCCAATGGTTTTATCGCGCAGTCAACCACTCCATCGCGGGTTAGCACAAGAGGCATTGAAAACTTGGATAGCTCCTTCCCAAGGGATTCTTGCTTAAAATATCTTGCCCAATCACCTTGTTGCCGGAAGCGCTCTTTAAGCTCTCGTGCAAGAATTTCCTCGCGGCGCTCTTTTGTAACTTCAGAAGCATTAACAAATTTTTGATAGAGCCGATCGAGTTCATGAGTAGGGCTATTGGCCATAGATACACGTACGTCACTGAATTGGAAGATCGACTCTCTTTTTTCCACATAACGCATGAAAAAACCAGCTAAAGCAACATCATTAGAAAATGCTGAAGCATTACTATTGATAAACTTCAATTCATTGTTAAATGAGTCCCGAGCAATTGGGTAAATGCTGGAATCGTTGAAAAAGGTCCTGACGCGACCATTATTTTTGGGAGCTAATTTGTATGATAAATAACCAGTCTTAGGCGCGCAGAGAATCACACCAATGTTGGCGAATTCCTCCGTATCTGTGTACGGGAGGTAACGTATTATGCTGTACATGCAGGGTGTACTCATATTACATCTCTCCAGAAGATATCATCATTAACGCGCAAAAGGGTTTGTCTCATAAATTCAATGTGTTGTAGATGTTCATCCCCATCTAGGCGCCACTCATCAGGTATGGCTGCACAGGCATTATCGAATGCCGGTAGGGTGCTAGACAACAAATCTTCGTTGTGCTGTCTATCAGCCAGATCATGTATCCATTTACGGTAGTTAGGCGAGAAGACATGCGTCCTAAACTCCATAATGGCACAATCGTGAGCGAAGGATTGGTTATGGTCAATCAGAAAAAATTTACTATTACCCACATCGTAGATGATGTTGACATTACCTTCACCTTTGGGTGAAAGGGTGCGATCTGAATTTTTAGTCCATATATCAAAAAGATATATTAGTTTCTGGTTTATTTCATCGATTTTCGTATGGGCTTGAGTGAAGGTAATTGGCATGGCATGCTCGACAAACTCACATCCAAATGCCCACCCTTCTTTTAGGTCTGCATTCCAGTCAGGTCGATATTTAACCAGATCACCGTCAATCCAGATCTTAGCAAAATTAGGGAATGGCAGCTGCAATGCATGGGTGAGATGAGCGCAGACCCATTCGGCAATCAGTTCTTTTCTTGGTAGATGCGGCAGCCCTTTTACAACGTACTTCTTGCCATCACCACACCCGCACAAAAATGGTCGTGTTATGCCACCATCAAGCCGTTTTACAATCTCAACTGCTGACAGCTCAACCATAGGTAAATTCTTCCATAAAAATATTGATAGTAATTATCATTTTAGTGGTAACCAAGAGAGAACCGACAAAGCAATCTCATCACAAAAAGACTTCATAACATTACACACGTTAGCGACAGAAATCATTAACGGGTACGCTAAAGATGATGTGCATGATAAGAGTAGTCACACAGTCATTAGCTTACCCAGTCAAAAACCCCGCTGAAGCGCTGTGGGATCCTCATAAATCATCGCTAATAAACCAGCACCATACTCCGGTATTCAGTGGCGTGATCTTGTCGATCATGCCGATACTGATTTTACGGGGCGCCCGCAAACATGGCGACCGGGTGCCGCTCTGGCAATGTAACTGGATCACGCATCCGCTGTTGCAGGTGAGTATTGTGCTGCTGTATCTGGGAAGTGCGGTCTATGCAATTGCGTCACTGTTTGGTTATTTGCCGGCTGGCTGGTGATTGTTGCAAGGCTAGTGGCGACGATTACTGCTATGGTTATCTTTGCCATGTTCGGCCAGGATGTTAGATAAAACAGTCGAGGTACAAGATGGAAGAAAAAACGGAAAAAAGTACTCCTCAGCGTGATGCCTTTTTGGATGAGAGAACCTTCAAGTCCCGAACTATCCTGCTGTTTGGGCAGATCAACGACACGGTGGCCTACAATGTCGTCAAGCAGCTGGTGGCGTTGTCTGACGAGTCCTCCGCGCCGATTAATTTCCTGATTTGTTCACCTGGCGGCCATGTAGAATCGGGGGATGTGATCCACGATGTCATCCGATTTATTAGCGCTCCGGTGAATATGATCGGCAGCGGTTGGGTAGGGAGCGCCGCGGTTAATGTGTTCTTATCGGTGCCTAAGGAACGTCGCTTCTGCCTGACCAATACCCGTTTTCTGATCCACCAACCTAGCGGCGGTATTGGCGGTCAGGCTACCGATGTGGCGCTTCAGGCCAGGGAAATTATCCGCATCCGGGAAAGGATCGCTACCTTGATCGCCAAGGAAACCGGGCAGAAACTGGAAAAGGTCTTGAACGACATTGACCGCGATTTTTGGATGCCAGTGGCAGAAGCGATCGACTATGGCCTGGTATCAAAAGCTATTGTCAGCGAAAAAGAAATAGCCTGAGCATAGCGCAATAATCCACCGCGACGTCCAATCTCCAACCATTCCCACTGGCGATTTTACCCAGCCCCATTGCCCGCTCGCTACGCGGGTTGTGGGCGCTGTTTAATAGCCTACGCATTGAACAACGAGAGGCCAACAGTGGTGGATTGTGACCCGAATCACTGCACCATGTAAGCGGCCCGAGTGTTTTCTTCTAATTCTGCATGTTAACCACATGATAACAAAACGTTATCCGATAGATGGCGGTAAAACACTGTGCTAGGATGATTAATCACCCCCTCTGGCACCAACGCCAACTTGAAAAGGATATGACCATGCCTTTGAATAATAAAAATATTTTTGTAGCTCTCGCCGCCGCTTTATTTGCTGTCAGCAGTTACGCGGCTGCGCCGAAATCCGTGGCGATCCTCTCTATCGTTGACCATCCGGCATTGGATGCCACCCGCGATGGGGTGATTGATGAGCTAAAGGCTGCGGGGTATGACAAGGATAAGGTCAAGGTCCAGTTCCAAAGCGCGCAGGGAAATACGGCCACCGCCGGGCAGATTGCGCGTAAATTTATCGGTGACAAGCCCGATGCGATAGTGGCGATTTCAACGCCTGCGGCGCAGTCCGTAGTGGCGGCTACCAAGACCATACCGGTGGTGTTTACTACGGTAACGGACCCGGTGGCGGCCAAGCTGGTCAGTAGCTGGCAGCCGAGTGGCACCAACGTTACCGGCGTTTCAGACAGCGTAGCTATTGGCCCGCAGGTCGATCTGATCTTGCAGGTTAAACCCGATGCCAAGCGGGTCGGCATGGTCTACAGCCCAGGGGAGGTCAACTCGACGGTGGTGGTCAAAGAGTTGAAAGATGAATTAACCAAACGCGGGATGACGCTGGTTGAGGTTCCTGCCGCACGTACTATCGACGTAGCCCCAGCGGCCAAAAGCCTGGTTGGCAAAGTCGACGTGATTTACACCAATACCGATAACAACGTTATCTCCACCTACGAGTCGCTGGTCGGCATTGCCAATCAGGCTAAAATCCCGTTGATCGCCGGTGACAATAGCGTTGCCAAACGTGGCGCGGCTGCGGCGTTGGGGATGAGTTATTACGATCTGGGCCGCCAGACCGGTAAAATCGTTGTCCGCCTGTTAGAGGGCGAGAAGCCAGGCGCCATAGCTCCTGAGGTTGGTAACAAGCTCAGCCTGAGCGTGAACCCTGCCGCTGCCCAGAAGCAGGGTGTCACTCTGCCTGCTGAACTGGTGCAATCAGCACAAGAAGTCATCAAATAACGATCTGCGTTGAATGATGGTTTACATCGGGTGTAAATGGCCTGCCGCAGGTGGCGGGCCAAGATGTTTATGAGGTACGCATGTCGTTAATTTCCCTGATGGGCGCTTTGGAGATCGGCCTGATCTTTGCGCTGGTCGCGTTGGGCGTATTGATCTCCTTTCGCTTACTCAATTTTCCCGATCTGACGGCCGATGGCAGCTTCCCTTTAGGGGGCGCGGTTGCCGCGGTGATGATTGTCAGCGGTTATAACCCTTGGCTGGCATGTTTGCTGGCGGCTATCGCGGGTGCCGGTGCCGGCTGTTTGACGGCCTGGCTGCACGTGCGGCTCGGTATTTTGCAACTGCTAGCCAGCATTTTGGTGATGATTGCCCTGTATTCCATCAACCTGCGCATTATGGGCGCGCCAAACCTGGCCCTGATCGGCTTACCCAGCGTTTTCACTCCTTTCATCAGTCAGGTTGAGGATAACGCCTGGCTGATCCAACCGTTATTACTGCTAGTGGTGGTCGTCGTCGTCAAACTGGCGCTCGACGCATTTCTGACATCCGAGGTGGGCCTAGCGCTAAGGGCTACCGGAGCGAATCCGCGGATGGCGCGCGCTCAGGGGATTGCGACCAGTCGTCTGACGGTGATCGGCATGGCGGTCTCCAATGCGCTGATAGCGCTGGCGGGGGCACTGTACGTACAGACTCAGGGGGGCGCCGATATCTCCATGGGGATCGGCACCATCGTCGTCGGGTTGGCGGCGGTGATCATCGGTGAGACGCTGTTGCCTGCCCGTAGCCTGTTCCTGATCACTATGGCAACCCTGTTAGGGGCGTTGCTGTACCGCCTGATGATCGCTCTGGCCCTGAATGCAGACTTTATCGGCTTGCAGGCGCAGGATCTGAATCTGATCACCGCGCTCCTGGTTACGCTGGCGCTGGTCCTGCCGAAGTTGAAACAAAAATTGAAAAGCAAGCGGGGGAGGCAGCCATCATGATGCGTGCCGAGCAGTTGTTTAAAACCTTTAACCCTGGAACCCCGCTGGAGAACCCGGTATTACGAGGCCTGTCTTTGAACATTGAGGCAGGGCAGTTTGTGACGGTCATTGGCAGTAATGGGGCAGGGAAGTCTACTTTGCTCAATGCGGTCAGCGGTGATATTACCCCCGATCGCGGCCAAGTGTTTATTGGCGAACAGGACGTTACCCTGATGCCCGCCTGGCGTCGTGCCGGTATGGTCGCCCGTGTATTCCAGGATCCGCTGGCGGGAACCTGTGAGGGGCTGAGCATTGAGGAGAATCTGGCACTGGCTCTGCAGCGCGGTCAAACGCGAGGATTTCAGCGAGCGGTCAAGAGTAAACAGCGGCAGCTGTTCCGTGACAAGTTGGCCACGTTGGAACTGGGGCTGGAGAATCGTTTAGGGGATCACATGGGCCTGCTGTCTGGCGGGCAGCGTCAGGCGGTCAGCCTGTTGATGGCGTCGCTGCAACCTTCTCGTTTGCTCTTGCTGGATGAACATACCGCCGCGCTCGATCCTAAAACGGCGGCCTTTGTGCTGGCGCTGACCGACCGGATTGTCGCCGAGCAGCAATTGACGGTACTGATGGTGACACACTCCATGCGCCAGGCTCTGGATCATGGCCATCGAACCGTGATGTTGCACCAGGGGCGGGTGGTGCTGGATGTTGTCGGTGAGCAACGGGCGAACATGCAGGTCACCGATCTGCTGGCGATGTTTGAGAAAACACGTGGCGAAAAGCTGGATGATGATGGGCTACTGTTGAGCTGAGGCTGTTCACTTTGTTGGGGCGCGGCATGCTGCGCCCGCGTAGCTGAATAAAACAGCAAAAACAACGGTTTTGGCATAACCTGAGAGCAATTGGTTATTTGCCTGGGTTCCACGTCCGTGCTGAGATTGTCGCCTGAAAAAAGTCAAACAAGGCGATGACCATGTCTACAGGGAAAACGCTGCTCGCGCTGGCGCTGAGCACACTCTTACCGGCAAGCGCTGCCATGGCGGCAGCCAACGATACGCTGATTTATTGCTCCGAAGCGTCACCGGAGTCGTTCAATCCGCAGATTGCCAGCTCTGGCCCAACGTTCGTTGCCAGCTCGCAGGTGCTGTATAACCGCTTAATCAATTTCGATCCGGTTAACAACACGCCAACGCCGTCATTGGCGACCGAATGGAAGATTTCTCCGGACGGTAAAACCTACACCTTTACCCTGCGCCAAGGGGTGAAATTCAACAGCAACAAAAACTTTAAGCCGACCCGCGATTTTAATGCTGATGACGTAGTGTTTTCGGTGTTACGCCAGAAAGACCCAAATCACCCATACCACAAGGTATCGCAGGGTAATTACGAATATTTCCACGACGTAGGTCTGGATACGCTGATTAAGGAAGTGAAAAAGCTGGACGATTATCACGTTCAGTTTGTGCTGAGCGAGCCGAACGCCGCGTTTCTGGCAGACTGGGGGATGGACTTTGCGTCGATCCTTTCTGCCGAATACGCCGATGCGATGCTGAAAAAAGGTACGCCAGAATACGTGGATACCTGGCCAATCGGCACTGGTCCTTACGTTTTGCAGCAGTATAAAGTCGATTCACTGATCCGCTATGCTGCCAACCCTAATTACTGGGATGGAGAGGTGCCGACCAAGCATCTGATCTTCTCCATAACGCCGAACGTACAGACGCGCCTGGCGAAACTCCAGACCAACGAGTGCCAGATTATCCCCGCACCGGCTCCGGTACAGTTTGACGAAATCAATAAAAACCAAGACCTGACCCTGCATAAGGTGGATGCGCTGAACGTCGGTTACCTGGCGTTTAACACCGAGAAAAAACCGCTGGATAACGTGCTGGTGCGCCAAGCCCTAAACTATGCCACTGACAAAAAGGCGATAGTTAACGCGGTGTTTTTAGGTTCTGCCACGGTGGCGAAATCGCCGCTGCCGCCAAATATGCTGGGCTTTGATAAAGACCTGCAGGATTACGGCTACGATCCGCAAAAAGCCAAGGCGTTGCTGAAACAGGCCGGACTGGAAAAAGGCTTTGAGATCACGCTGTGGTCAATGCCGGTTCAGCGCCCGTATAACCCGAACTCCAAGCGTATTGCGGAAATGCTGCAAAGCGATTGGGAAAAGGTTGGCGTGAAGGCGAAAATCGTCTCTTACGAGTGGGGGGAATATCTTGCCGGTATGCGTAAGGGCGAGCATGACACCGCGCTGTTTGGCTGGATGTCCGATAATGGCGATCCGGATAACTTCGCCGAGGTGCTGTTGGGATGCAACAGTATCAAAACTGGCTCAAATGCCGCGCGCTGGTGCGATAAAACCTATGATGGTCTGGTACAGCAGGCCAGGTTGACTAGCGTCCCTGCCGAACGTGCGAAACTCTACGGTCAGGCGCAGGAAATCTTCTACCAGCAAGCTCCGTGGATTGCCCTGGCGAATGGCAAAACCTTCTATGCCACGCGCAGCAACGTCAGTGGCTATAGCGTCAGCTTGATGGGCAGTGATTTTTCCAAAGCTAAACTGAATTAATCTCAGGCCAGATTGAAAACGGGGGTAGCATACGGCGCCCCCATAACACAATGAGACGGTTAAGGTTATTTAGGCTGCCGAAAAACTCGGTAGCCTGCCAGCACGGCAGCCAACACCATAAACAGATGCCCCTCGGCGGAATCCAGCAGGAACGAGTTGAACAGGTGGCAGGCCATATAGCTGCCGAGCACGGCAACCAGCAGGTTGCGGCAGGCTGTTGGTTGCTGCCAGGCCGCTCGCAAGCAGCACCACATCCAACCCAGAAACAGCGCCAGCCCCAGCAAGCCATTTTGTACCGTTTCCAGCAGGTACTCATTGTGCGGGTTATGCACGCCGTAACCGGTCTGCGCGTTGCCATACCAGAAGCTCCCGGCCCCGTTACCCAGCAACGGGGCCTGTTTTATCAGGCGCAGCGATTCGCGGGCAAAGGCGGTGCGTTGCCCCATCGAGTTGTCGCAAGCCTGATAGGCCTGCTCTGCCGGGGCCAACACGCAATTGCGTACCTCAGCAAGGCCGAGCGTCAGGCGCTCCGTCGCTCTATTGGGGATAAAAATCAGCATAATGGCCAGCAGCAAGCCACAGGCTAGTACCCCCAGCCGCTGCCAGCGGGGCAGCGTCAGCAGCAACCAAAGCCCCACGCCGACCAATAGCGCCACATAGCCGGTACGCCCCTGTACCATCAGCAGTACGTTCGCCGTTGCCAGCAGAACCAATGCCCCATAACACCAACGCAGCACGCCTGATTGCGCAAAAGCACGGGTGAGCCATATCAACGCAGCAAACGCCATAAACACGTTCTGGGTTATCTGCAGTTTAAACACCGTTGGATTCTGCGGATCGAGGCCACCCAGCGTTACATGTCCGATCCCCGAAGTCAGGCTAATCGCCAGTATCACGGCATTAGCGAGCAGAAATCCGCTGATAAAGCGGGTGATAAGCCTGGCGTCGATGATAAAGAACAGCGCCAAGGGCAACACAAACAGTAGCTTTTGATACTTGCCGACCATCTTCGGGCCGTACTCGTGGTGCTGGGTCAATAACGAGGCGGCCAGCAGTGCAAACATCAATGCGGGCAGCCACACCAGCGGTTGTTTGAGCAATGGCATCAGGTGGCGAAAGTCACGCTGCCACAGCAGACATAGCGCCGCCAACACCAGCGAAGCATTCATCAGCGCATTGGAGGTCGGCAAGGACGCGCCGAGCAAAAACGCCGTGAAGCCAAACAGCCGAAGGCGGGCAGGGGAGAGCAACGATACAGAACGGGGTTCGGTGGATGGCATGGAGTGGCTCAAATCAGGGTTAATTAAACACGGTGTCATTCACCGTGCGGGAAGTTGGGATTTCCAGGCAGGTGAGCTGGCGGTTTATGGCCCGGATAACCTCACTGGCGGGAATGGCATCCAGATAACGTTCCGGGGTAGCGGTGTTCACCTCGTCGGGGTGGGGTAATGAGCGGTAGTTGCCTGCCCATAACAGCACGTGCGGAGCCTGCCAGGGCGACCACTGTTGCAGATTGCTGGGGCCGAACAGCACGACGGAAGGCGTCTGCAAGGCGGCGGCCATATGCATCGCTACCGAATCCACCCCGATAAACAGCTTCGCCCGATCGATCAAGACGGCAAGTTCCGGCAGGTCCAGGCGACCGGCCAGATTGACCACCCGTTGTGGCATGGTGCAGTGGGCCAGAATGGCGGCTATCATGGCGATCTCATCGGCAGAACGCCCGCAGGTCAGCACCACGGTTTCCCCGCTGGCGGTGAGATGGTCGATAACCCGTGTGAATCCCGCCACCGACCAGGTTTTGAACGCCCAGCGCGCGGAAGGCTGGATCAGCACGAAATCCCTCAGGTGATGATGTTGGCTGAGGCGGTCAATCTCATCGACGTCATGCTGCCGGTAAGCCTGGGTCACCTTGGTCACCAAGGTGGGTAAGGCCAACGGGGCCAGAATAGAGAGATTATTGAGCACGGTGTGTTGTTGGTCATGTCCGTCCACCTGCACCAACAGCGAATGGCAAGCCCGCCACAGCCGGTTATTACGCTTGGGGTAAGCAAACCCCAGGCTGAACGTCGGTTTGAGAAAGCGGCAATACAACGCCGCCCGCCACTGGTCGGACAGATTGATCACCAGGTCGTAGTGCCCGGTGTTGAGGCTGTTCCACAGGGCTTGTTCACCGCGGTACTGTGCCTTGCAGCCCTGGCGTTTTAGGTTGCGATCGACGGTATAGGTCAGATAGACATCCCGATTGCCCGCCAGCATCGCCTCGGTGCCGTCATACACCAGCACGTCAATCAGGGCGTTGGGGTAATTGGCGCGCAGCGTACTGAGCAACGGCGTGGTCAGCAAAACGTCACCAAAGTGACGCAGCTTGATAACCAGGATGCGCTGTACCCGATCGCGGTGCAGTAGTCCGTTGGGCAAGCGACGGTCAGGTAACACGGCCTTGCCAGCACTCATCGCGAACGTCATATTTTGCTGATGTATCCCAGAGAACGATAAAAGGCGATCTTATAGGGGGCGGAAAGACAAAGATAATTGGTTGTACAGATCAATAAGATCAGACCGATCGTTGAAAACGATCAATCCTTTATAAAGTGAGGGGGTATTGTGCGGGTTTGTGAGCCACGGGATAAATCGTCTATTAGGAATTTTAGTGTGGCAGCCACTGGCAGAAGTGTGAGGATGAATAGCGGGTGGTGAGGGATGGGTGGAAAGCCGAACCTCATCCTTGAGGTTCGACCTTACCGATTAGCCCGCAGCGGCCTCGCGGAGGCGCTGTTTAATCTTGCTGTACTCCTGCTGAACGTAATGTTCTGCCTGCCCTTGATCCTTAATTGGCTCAATCTGCACGGCGCAGTATTTGTATTCCGGCGTTTTGGTTATCGGGCTGAGGTTTTCCGCCACCAGCTCGTTACAGGCACCGATCCACCATTGGTAGGTCATGTAGATCGCTCCCCGGTTAGGGCGTTCGCTGACGTTGGCGCGGGTAATGACCTTGCCCTGACGTGAACGTACCCACACCAATGCCTGATCCTCAATCCCCAACCGTGCGGCGTCTTCCGAGTTGACCTGTACATAGCCCGGTTCATCGGCCAGCGCGACCAACGCCTTACAGTTGCCGGTCATCGAACGGCAGGAGTAATGGCCCACTTCGCGTACCGTCGACAGCACGAACGGGAACTCATCGCTGAGCTGATCGATCGGCGGAGCCCATTCACAGGTAAAGAACTCCGCTTTGCCACCGGGCCGAGAGAATTCCCCGCCTTCGTACAGATAAGGGGTACCCGGATGATCCAACGTTGGGCATGGCCACTGAATGTAGGCCAGGTCCGCCATCTTCTCGTAGGTAGCGCCGTAATAGATCGGGCATAGCTCGCGCAGTTCGTCCCAGATTTCCTGCGTGTTGTTGTAGTGCATCGGGTAACCCATGGCCGTCGACATCAGGCTGATGATCTGCCAGTCCGTCTTCACATCGCCCACCGGCTCCACTGCTTTATAGAAGCGTTGGAAGCCGCGGTCTGCCGCGGTATACACTCCTTCATGCTCGCCCCAGGAGGTTGCCGGGAAAATAACGTCGGCAATCGCGGCGGTTTTGGTCATGAAGATATCCTGCACGATCAGCAAATCCAGCTTCTCAAAGGTTCTACGGATGGTGGCTAAATCCGGCTCCGTTTGTAGCGGATCCTCCCCCATGATGTAGTGCGCTTTGAGTTTGCCATGGTCGATATTGTGCGGCACTTCGCTCAACGCATAGCCGATCTCGGCTGGCATTGCGTCGATCCCCCAGGCGTTGGCAAACCTTTCCCGCGCCTCGGTATCCGTGACCTGGAAATAGCCGGGCAGGGTGTTAGGCAACGCACCCATATCACAGGCACCCTGAACGTTGTTTTGCCCGCGCACCGGGTTAACCCCAACGTTCGGCTTGCCCAGGTTACCGGTCAGCATCGCCAGGCTGGTCAGCGCACGCACGGTTTCCACGCCCTGATAGAACTGGGTGACGCCCATGCCCCACAGGATGGTGGCCGTTGGCGCGCTGGCATACATGCGTGCCGTTTCACGGATCTGCTGGGCGGTGAGGCCCGTGGTTTTTTCAACCGACTCCGGTGGGTAGTCCGCCACGATGGCGCGATACTCGTCGAACTGCTCGGTATGCTGTTCAACAAACGCCTGGTCGTACAGGTTTTCCTCAATCATCACATGAGCGAGCGCGTTGATCAGGGCGATGTTGGAACCGTTTTTCAACGGCAAATGGATATCCGCAATACGCGCCGTTTCGATATAGCGTGGATCGCAAACAATGACCTTGGCTCCTTTCTCCTTCGCCTTGAGAATGCGGCGGGCGACAATAGGATGTGAGTCCGCGGCGTTATAGCCGAAGACAAAAATACACTGGGTATCCTCAATCTCGCAGATTGAGTTACTCATGGCGCCGTTACCGACCGATCGCTGCAGACCTGCAACCGAGGGGCCGTGTCAGACGCGTGCGCAACAGTCGATATTGTTGGTACCGACGGTGGCGCGAGCAAATTTTTGCATCACATAGTTGGCTTCATTACCTGGCCCACGTGAGGAGCCGGTCGTCATAATCGCATTCGGGCCGTATTTCTCTTTAACGGCCAGCAGGCGTGAACTGGCGAACTCGATTGCCTCTTCCCAGGACACCGATTCCAGTTTGCCACCTCGTTCCCGCCGGATCATCGGCGTTTTCAGCCGTGGCGTCAGGATCTTGGTATCGTGAACGAAATCCCAGCCGTAATACCCTTTCAGGCATAGCTCGCCCTGATTGGTCACGCCGTTTGCGCCTTCGGCCTTAACGATCCTGCCGTTGTCGACTATCAGGTTGATTTTGCAACCTGAAGCGCAATAAGGGCAGACCGTGATGACTGTTTTCATCTCAGCACTCCTTTTTAAACCTGTTCGACATTGCTCAACACGCCACTGGGCCTGAAAATCTCCCCGGTGACGAAAAATGTGTCTCACTTATTTGAAGCATAAATTGTGCCACGCTGACTTGATGTGGATTAACGACTCGCATTAATTGTCATCAACCTAAACACTCAAGTTGCTGTAGTTGATGGTGTTACAGGCGGGGATCATGCAGAACGCCGACACGCCGTGAATCCGTCCCTGGAGGCTCGTATCGCGCATCCTTGCGCTCAACGGTCGGCTAACCTGCAATGTCCCCACCTGCCTCAAGCTTTCGTGTTGCGGTATTGGCGTTGCTATTCAGAGCCGCTCAAAGCCTTCCCCCGTATCCCATATTGATAACCGCTGATAAATCACCCGTACCGCCTGCGTCACTTTCTCCGTCATCGGGAAATAAAACATCACCACGTCCGGCTGAACGCCGAGAAATATCACTTCCTCAATATCCTCACGTAGCTGGTCGATCAGGAAATTGAGCGGCATATTGTGGGTGCTCATAAAAAACATCTCGGCAATGTCGTCAGGATTGACGATGCGGATTGCGCCGGGAGCCAGCTCCATATCGGTGGCATCGACAATTACCAACCGGCTGGGCTTAAGATCGCGGATCTGATGCGTGACGTTTTCGGGGGTGGAACCGCCGTTGACGGCGACCCAACCCTCGATTGGCGCGTCAGCCATCATTTCGGCCAGCAATGGCCCGGCACCGTCGTCACCCATCATGCTATTACCTACGGTAAGGACGACATTCATGGGTTCGTCACCTTTTTCACAATCAGATAGATAGCAGGCTCGCGCTCAATCTCGGCGAGCAAGCCGAGCAGCTTGGTACTCCATTCGCTAAAGGGAGCCGGTTGGCTATCAATCAACGGGGCCAGGGCATTGGCGAGCAGGCTGGTGTGGGTGGAGTCGATGGTGATTTCGCCAAAGGTCAGCAGGCCACGCATCTTGCGTTGGGCTTCACCCTCCGGGAACAGCTCAACCCAGGCTTGATATTGCGGCAATGGGCAGCTCAACTCGGTATTCAGGCAGTCAATCACCCCTACGTGATGGCCAATCGCCAGCGAGTAATACATCACCTGCTGCGCCTGGGCAGGCATGTCGTCATCGCTATCAAGAAACTTCTGGCGTAACGACCAGAACACCGCCTTACCTTCATTTTGCATGGGCCAGCTCCTGTTGCAGGCAGTCAACCAGGCAAGCGACAATCTCGCGCAGGCGGGGATCGTTTTCCTGTTGCAACCATTTTTCCAGGCGCAACGTGGCTGCATCCATGCTGGCTCCGGCCAACAGGGAGAGGAAACGGTCACTGATGATGCGGCCTTGGTAGTAGCCCGCCAGACGGCGTGCCTCGCGTTCAATCAGTACGCGGGTATGCAGTGGGATGCCAGGCAGCAGCAATGCTGCCTTTTCGTCTACCTGCTCAAGGTGGTTTTCGCCCCTCAGCTTTTGCTCCAGCAGGCCCAGGGCTACGGCAAAGCCGTAGATGGTAGCGGCAGGCGTCGGTGGGCAACCTGGGATCCACACATCAATAGGCACGATAGACTCGCTGCCGCCCCAGACGCAGTACAGATCGTGGAAAATCCCGCCGCCACAGCCGCAGGCCCCGTAAGAAATACAGATTTTCGGGTCGGGTGCCGACTCGTAAGCTCGGAGTGCTGGTACGCGCATGGCCCGGGTGACCGCGCCGGTAAACAGCAGAATATCGGCATGGCGCGGTGAGGGGACCACCTTGATGCCAAAACGCTCGGCATCAAATACCGGCGTGATGGCGGAGAAGATCTCGATCTCACAGCCGTTGCAGCCGCCGCAGTCCACGCGATAAACGTAGGCCGAGCGTTTGATATCCTTCAGCAGCTTGCTTTTGAGTTTGGCGGTCTGTTCATCAACGGTGATCGGCGTGCTGCGGTGATGATTGACCTTGATATCGGGCATCGTCATTTTATTTCGCTCCCGCCGGCTGGCTCAGTTTCATCGGCCTATGCTGGCTCAGGGCCTGTTTACGCTTGCAGGTGGGGCAGGTCTCGAACTGGGGCCGTAAGGCCTCAATGCCGTCGGTGCCCATGCCCGCGTGGGCCAGTAACGCCAGGGCGTAATCCACCGATTTGGTTGGCGTAAAGGGCTGCTGGCAACTGCGGCAGTTGAGCAGGGTAAAGGTGGCGCGGATATACAGATCGGGCTTGTGCATCACCGCCATTTCAAACTCTTCCGACAGCCGGATCGCTCTAGTCGGGCAAACTTCTTCACAGCGTGCGCAAAAGATGCAACGGCCAATGAACAGCTGCCAGACGCGCTCGCCGCTGGCCGCATGGGTTTCCATGGTTAACGCATTCGCTGGGCAGGCCACGGTGCAGGCGCCGCAGGCGATACACTGCTCAGGATCGTACTCTGGCTTGCCACGAAACCCCGGGCACACCTCCAGCGGCTTAAACGGGTATTTCACCGTGACTTCACCGGCCTTCAGGATGGTTTTAAACAGTTTCAGCATGCTGCCTCCCTCACTTGCACGGTGAATTAGTGCGTTCGATCCCGTAGCGTTCGATCTCCTTGTACGGCACGGTCTTCGCTTTGCGCTTGTTGATATCGATCAGCGTGACACGGTCGGTGCAGGAGTAGCAGGGATCCAGGCTGCCGATAATCAGCGGGGCATCGGAAACCGTATTACCGCGCAGCATATAACGCAGCACCGGCCAGTTGGCGTAGGTGGCCGCCCGGCAGCGCCAGCGGAACAGTTTCTGGTTATCCCCCAGCATGCTCCAATGGATATCTTCACCGCGCGGGGCTTCGGCATAGCCCAAGGCAAACTTGTGCGGCTGGTAGCGGAAACCTTCGGTGAGCAGCGGGCCGCCCGGCAAGTTATCCAGGCCGTATTCGATCATCGCCAGCGAATCCAGCACCTCCTGCACGCGCACCATCACTCGTGAATACACGTCGCAGCCGTCGAAGGTGAACAGCGTTTTGGGCAACGAACCGTAGTTGGCATAAGGATGGTCAAAGCGCATATCGCGTTTGAAACCGCTGGCGCGGATCATCGGCCCCACCGGACTGTAGTCGCGAGCGATCTGCCGATCCAACAGGCCAATGCCTTTGGTGCGCTGCTCGATATTCGGCGTGCCGAGCAGCATCTCTACCAGTTGCGTCACGTCTGCGCGCATCTCATGGATCAGCTTGATGGTTTTAACCCGCTGTTCTTTGAGGATGTCGCGGCGCACGCCGCCGATCAGGTTGAGCCCATAGGTTTTACGCGATCCGGTCAATAGCTCCGCCATGGTCATCGATTTTTCACGCACGCGGAAGAACTGCATAAAGCCGGTATCGAAGCCGACAAAGTGGCTGGATAGCCCGATGTTCAGCAGGTGGCTGTGCAACCGTTCGACCTCCAGCAGAATGCTGCGAATGGCATGGGCGCGGGGTGGTACATAGATCCCCAACGCATTTTCCACCGAGGTGGTGTAGGCCACGCTGTGGGTAAAGCCGCAGATCCCGCAGACCCGGTCGGACAGGAAGGTGACCTCCTGATAGCCCATACGGGTTTCGGCCAGCTTCTCCATGCCACGGTGCACGTAGAACAGCCGGTAGTCGGCATCGACAATGCGCTCGCCGTCAACAAACAGGCGAAAATGCCCCGGCTCGTCGGAGGTAATGTGCATCGGCCCGATCGGCACCACGCGCGACTCGCCGGTGGCCGCATTTTCGAACGGGTAGGTTTCCACATCGGTGGTTGGCTCAGGGCGCTGGCGGTAATCCATGGTGTCTTTACGCAGCGGGTACAGATCGTCTGGCCAATCGTCCGGCAGCACCAGGCGGCGCTCGTCCGGCAACCCTACCGGGATCAGGCCGTACATATCGCGGATTTCACGCTCACCCCATACGGCTGCGGGAACGCGTGGGGTAACCGACGGAAACTCCAGCGTGATGGCGCTAACCTGAGCCTTGACGGTGATAAAACACTTTTCTCCTTCCTCCATCGACAGCACGTAGTAGACGGCGAAGTCCCCGGTCAAGGTACGTTCGTCATTACCAAACAGCACCGGCAGCCAACCGCCTAGCTGGTAATAGAGGTATTCCACAATCTCAGGTAATGAGTTCAGCTTGACCGTGATGGTGACCTGGTTGGCGGTTTGCCACTCGGCATCCAGCAGGGCGGAGGGGAACTTCTCGCGCACTTTGGCCAGGTAGCCTTTGCCGAGTTTCTCGTCGTTGTTGAGGGTCAATACGTGGGTTTCGTAGCTCACTTTACTTCTCCTGCCTGAGGTTCGGCCGCAGAGGAATGATTCTGAACGGCCCATGGCCAGCTCAATGGCTGGGCATGAGTGCCAGGCTTGTTGTTCATCACGATGTGGACCGCGTTTTCCAGCAGTCGGCTGACCGGTTGCGGGATATGGGTGCCCATTACCAGCATCAATACCAGCAGGATCAGCATCGGTAAGGTCGTCAGTATTCCCAGTTCGCCTTTGTTGACCTCTTCTGGCTTGGCGCCGAACAGCACGCTGGCCACCATGCGGACCAACCCGGCCAACACCACCGTCAGCAGCAGCAACAAGACGATGGTCAACGTAATATGGCCAGCCGCCAGTCCGGCGGTGACCGTCATAAACTCACTGAGAAAAATGTTGAACGGCGGCATACCGCCCAGCGCCAAGGCCCCCCCGGCCAGCAGCACGGCACTGAACGGCATGCATTTCAGCATCCCTTTCACCACGGTAATATCGCGGGTGCCGTACTTCAGCAGTACGTTGCCGGAGCCGCAGAACAGCAGGGTTTTAGCCAGGCTGTGGTTCAGGGTATGCAGCAGCGCCGCCAGGATACCGAGCGGGCCACCGATGCCGATCGCCACGGCGATCAGCCCCATGTTCTCTACGCTGGAGTAGGCCAGCAGCCGTTTGATATCGCGCTGCACCAGAATAAAGAAGGCCGCCACCGCGACGGAGAGGAAGCCAAACACCATCAGCAGCGTGCCGGTAAAGTCATGGCCCAGCGTGGTGCTGATAATGATGTAGTAACGGATGATGATCAGCAGCGCGCAGTTGAGCAGCACGGCCGAGAGCAGGGCGCTGGTGGGGCTTGGTGCCTCACTGTGGGCGTCCGGCAGCCAGGCGTGCATCGGGAACAGACCGGTTTTGGTGCCAAAGCCAATCAGAATGAACACAAACGCCAGATGCATCAGCATCGGATCCAACTGCGTGGCGTGCTTGAGCACTTCCGTCCAGAAGATGGCGTCGTTGGGGTCAGGCATAAAGCTGGCCGCGTTGGCGTACACCAGAATGGTGCCGAACAGCCCGAAGGCCACCCCGACGGTACAGATAATGATGTATTTCCAGGCCGCTTCCAGCGAGGAGCTCTGCCCGTACAACCCCACCAGAAATGCCGAGCTGAGCGTGGTGGCTTCGATGGCCGCCCACATCAGGATCAGGTTATTGCTGGTGATCACCAACAGCATGGTGAACAGGAACAGGTGGAAGAAGCCGTAGTAGTGACAAAGCGTCGCTACCGAAATCTCGCCTTCATCGACCTCATGGCGCATATAGCCAATGGAGTAAAGCCCGGTAAGGCAGCCGATGATGCCGAGGATCGCCAGGAACAGGGCGCTGAGGCTATCCAGATGCAGCCAGCGCCCGGCAGCCAGAATATCGCCTTGCTGGTACACCTGCATCACCACCCACAGGGAAACTGCCAGCAGCAGCATGATACCGACAAAGTGCAGCAGCGTGACGTAGGCCCGCGCCGCATTGCCCAGCAGCCGACAGGCAAAGGTCAGCAGCGAGAAGGCCAGCGGCGTCAGCAGTAATAGAAACAGCATGGTGGTATTACTCATCATCTCACCCCTTCAACGCCGTCAGTTGTTCAACATTCAGCGTGTTGAGCGTGCGGTAGATTTTGCGCGCCAGCACGGCCATCACGATCACCGCAAAAATGGCATCGGTGGCGATGCCAATCTCCACCAGCTCCGGCGCGCGATTCGCCAGCAGCGCCAGCGTCAGGTGCGATCCGTTTTCCATCAGGCAGTAGCCAAACACCTGTTTGAGGATGTTGCGTTGGGTGACGATACACAGCAGGCCGAGCATAAAATGCCCCAGCGATACTGCCAGCGCCGGTTTCAGCGAGGCCAGCAGCGGCACCTGCACCGGCTCCACCACAAACCAGCACAACAGCACAATCACCGCCGCAGCCAGTATCAACATCACCGGACCGATCAGGCTGCCGTTCGCCGAGGGATCATCCATTTTGTGAAAGGCATAGGCCATGATCACCGGCACCAGCACCACCTTGGTGATAAAGGCGCTGATCGCCCACAGCGTGAGCTGTTGGGCTCCTAGGGTTTGCCCCAGCGTAAAGAAGATCAGCACCAGTAGCAGCGACTGCAAGGCATAGAGCCAGCACGAGGCCACGGGCCGTTTGGCGCCAATCACCAGCAGCGAGGTGACCATCATCAGCCCCGCGAGGTTATTGACGATAAGTGAACCAGTCATAATCAACTCCCTTATCCAAGCCAGGCGACGGCAATCACGCTGGAACCTACCGACATCGCGATCAGAATCACTAGCACCACGCTCATCACCAGCGGCAGCGGAGCGGCCTGTGCCACCTCATCACTGGGTTTGCCGGGAATAACGCGCCCAAACCAATAGATGAACCAGGCAAAGCTGGCGACCGACTCGATCAGCACCAGCACCATCAGCGGCGTCATCAGCCAGAACTCGCGCGACAGTGCAAAACCGGCGGCAAAAATCGGGAACTTGCTGAAGAAGCCGTTAAACGGCGGCACCCCGGTGATCGCCAGCGCGGCCACGCAGAACCCCACGCCCAGCAGCGGCATCTTGTTCATCACGCCCTGCAAACGCGGCAGCATCCGGGTACCGCAGCTGTAACTCAGCGCCCCGGCCACCAGGAAGAACAGGCTCTTGGCAAACGCGTGGTTAAAGATGTAAGCCACGCCGCCAAGAAAGGCGGTTTTAGAGCCAAAGATGGAAATGGATAACGCCAGGAAGATATAGGAGAGCTGGGTGATGGTGGACCAGGCCAGCAGTCGCTTCATATCCTTTTGCGGTAGGTACATCAGGAAACCGTAAATCAGGGTGATGGTCGCCATAACGATGCCGACCCAGCCGATAATATGCGGTACCGCATCCGCAGACAGGATGGCGCGGGCATAGATGTAGACGCCCACTTTCACCATCGAGGCGGCGTGCAGATAGGCGCTCACCGGGGTAGGGGCTTCCATGGCATCGGGTAGCCAGGCCTGCAACGGAAGCTGGGCCGATTTCCCCCAGGCCGCGAACAGGATGCCGCCAAACACGACCAGGCTGGTCGTACCGTTGAGCTGCGCAATCGCGCTCAGGGCGAAGGTGCCGGTATTGAGGAACAGCGTCGCCGCAGCCAGGTATAAGCCGATTGAGGCAATATGGGTGATCAGCAGGGCCTTCATGGCCGAGCGTTGTGCCTTCGGAGTCTGGTAGTAACTAATCAGCCCCCAGGAACAGCCGCCGGTGATCTCGAAGAACAGCAACTGCCCCAGAATGGTGGAGGACATCACCAACCCGGCCATCGCGCCGATAAAGATCAGCAGGAAAGCGTAATAGCGGTTGCTGCCCTCGTGGGGATGTTCGCGGTTGGCCGTGGTGAGGTAACCGGTGGAATACAGGCTGACCAGCAGGCCAAGAAACACCACCGCGAAGACAATCAGCGTGCTGATGCGATCGATGATAAGGCCGAACAGCGCCACGTTGCCGTATTGCAGCAGCGTGATGGTCGTATCCGCCTTGCCATGGGCCAGGAATAACCAACCGATAATCACCGTCCCCAGCGTGGCCAACAGCGCAAACAGGGTACAGATCCACTTGGCCATCCGTTGCGGCACGCAGGCCGTCAGCAGCGCGCCGATAAACGGCAGCAGCAGCGTGGCGATGGCGGTATATTGCAAACAGAGCGTATTTTCCATAATGGGTTTCCTGGCGGCTACAGACCGGTTAGGTAAAAGACAAAGGCCAGCGCCGCTACGCCAAAACCGAGCCAGGTAACGCGATGCGTCAACAAGAACCGCCCACGCGCCAAGGTATTTTCAAAAATGGAGGCGATGACAAACACCGCCAGCAGTTTGGCCAGCATGATGACTGCCGCCAGCGCCAGCGCGGGCACCGTCAGTTCCACCGCCTTGCCAAAGGGAATAAACACCGCCAGGAACAGTTCGGCCACCACCACCTGCTTGAGGCCGATCCCCCATTTCACCAGCGCCAGGCCGGAGCCGGAGTATTCGGTCAGCGGCCCTTCCTGAAGTTCCTGTTCCGCCTCCGCCACGTCGAAGGGGATTTTGCTCATTTCGATAAACGCGGCGAAACCGCAGGCCAGCATGGCCAGCAGGGTGGCCGTTGGGGAACTCCACCCCTCGGTCAGGGTGGCGCTGATGGTGCCGATATTGGTGGAACCGGCAATCAGCGCGACCACCAGCAACGCCAGGATCAGCGTAGGTTCTACCAATACGCCCAGCGTCAGTTCGCGGCTGGCCCCGATCCCGGCAAACGGGCTACCGGTATCCAGACCAGACAGCGAGAAGAAGAAGCGGAACAGTGCGAACAGATAGAGCAGGGTGATCAAGTCTCCCGCACCGGCAAACGGCGACGTCCGCGTGAAGATGGGCAGCGTCATCGCCACCAGCAACATGCTGCTCAGCAGTACATAAGGCATGACGCGGAAGATGGCGCCCGACTGCGCCGGAGCCACCTCCTGGCGCTTGAACAGCTTGCCCATATCGCGGTAGTCCTGCCAAATGCCAGGGCCACGGCGCGAGTGCATCCGGGCGCGGATTTGGCGGGAGATCCCGGTGAACAGCGGCGTGACCGCCAGCATTATCAGCGCCTGCATCAGCGCGAAGAGTCCCATCATTAACGACGGTGTTTCCTGCATCGACATGCTATTTCCCCCTTAAACCGCGACAAGCAACAGCAGGATCACCAAGGCGATCACCACATACAGGCAATAGAAGCGGAAGTCGCCGCTCTGCATGCCCTGCAACCGCACACCCAGGCGTTGAGAGGCCTTGACCAGCGGATTGATGATCCAGTCATCCCAGAACGGCTCGGCGCGGGTTGCCCCTGCGGTGGTCTGTTCCAGCGCCCGCGTCAATGCAGGCGCTGGATCGAGCTGCTTGCGCAGACGGTACAGCGAAGCAAACATGGCGCGCAGTGGCTGGGTAAAGCCCCCGGCGGACACCGCCATCGCCTGCTCCCAGTTGTAGCCGCAGGCCCAAGGGTCGCCACGGCGGCGGAAGTTGGACTGATTGCTTTTCAGCAGCAGATACACCGCCAACGGGATCAGCGGTAGGGCAAGCAGCAGGATGAAGGTCAATGCCGGTGACAGCATGGCTTGGCTGGCCAGTTGCGGCACCAGCATGGAACCTTGCACGACGGTGACGTCATGAGTGCCAACCAGCGTCATGGCAACCTGCGCCAGCACCGGTGCGACCACGCTGGCTCCCACGCCGAGCAGTACGCACAGCAGGGCCAGTAACAGCATGGAGGCTGTCATCTGCCATGGCACTTCGCGAGCCTGCGCCGCTTTTTCACTGCGCGGCCCGCCGCAGAAGCTGACGCCGTAGACCTTGACGAAGCACATCGCCGCCAGCGCCCCGGTGATCGCCAGCATCACCATGGCAATCGGGCCGCTGAGGCGCATCACAAAGTTGCCGTCGTGGCTCATGGAGAACAGCGATTGGTAGGTGTACCACTCGCTGATAAAACCGTTCAGCGGCGGCAGGGCGGAGATCGACATACAGCCGATCAGGAATGCCAGCCCAGTGAGCGGCATCAGCTTCGCCAGGCCGCCCATGTGTTCCATATCGCGGGTATGCACGCGCCAAATCACGGCACCGGCCCCCAGGAACAGCAAGCCTTTAAACACCGCATGGTTTAGCAGATGGTATAGCGCGCCGAGCAGGCCCAACGCCGCCATCACCGGATGTCCGCTAGCCATGCCGACCATCGCCACGCCAACGCCCATTAAAATGATGCCGATGTTCTCAACCGTGTGCCAGGCCAGCAGGCGTTTGATATCGTGCTCGGCCAACGCATACAGCACTCCCAACACCGCAGACACTGCGCCGAAGGCCAGCACCACGATGCCCCACCACATTTCGGTGGCACCCAGCAGATCGATCCCGACCTTGATGATGCCGAAGATGCCGATCTTCACCATCACGCCGGACATCAGCGCTGAAGCATGAGAAGGGGCCGCCGGGTGGGCGCGCGGTAACCAACTGTGCAGCGGCAGCATGCCCGCCTTGGCCCCGAAACCAAAGAAGGCCAGCAGGAAAACTACCGAAGCCATCCAAGGGGAAAGCGACAGAGTGCGGAAGGAGTCAAAGTCCAGGCTGCCGCTCTGCCGCCACATCAGGAAGAAGGCGATCATGATCAGCACCGAACCGGCGTGGGCGATAAAGAAGTACAGCAAACCGGCGCTGATGGATTCGTCATCCTGATCGGCGATCACCAGGAACCAGGAGGCCAGCGACATCATTTCGAACAGGATAATGAAGTAGAAGGCGTTATCCATGACCACCAGCCCGACCATCGAGGCGATAAACAGGTTCATAAAGAACCCCATGCTCGCGGCGCCTTTGCCGCGATACTCCTGCACATAGGCGATGGAATACAACGCACAAACGGTGACCAGCAGCGAAATCACCACCAGCATAAAGGCCGCCAGCGAGTCCATGCGCACCACAAAGGCGGCAAACGAGAACAGGCCAGGGGTGGAGAAGGTGAGGGTTTGCCCGCTTAACAGGACGGGAACGGCGCTGCATAGCCCTAACAGGCCGCCGATCATCGCGCTGATGCCTGCCAGCAAAATGGCGAGGCGCTCCCGGCGAAACAGCAGTAGTGATAACACGCCACCGGCGACATAAATCACCAAAGCCCACAGCAGTAGAGTGAGAGAGTCCATGTTTATTTCTGCCCCCTGACGAGAGAAGGAGAGGATGGCCAGCCGATCGCGACCTGGCCGGCTCGCGCCAAACGTCGGGCCTGCGCTTCCTGCTCAAGCTGCTGCTCATCGACGATATGCAAGGCATTGGTTGGGCAGATGCGCACGCATTCCGGCCCATCGGCGAGGAACGCGCAGAGATCGCACTTCACCGCCACCGTTTTGATCCCGGCATTCCAGGACAGATAGGGCGATTGGCTTGCGGGGCTGGTTGGCACGTCGGGCAGCAGTTCTGCCGGGACGTACTGCTCAAACATCGACGGGATATTGACTGGTCCGCTGCCCGCAGGCGTGATTGCACCGAACGGGCAGGCCAGGCCACACAGCTTGCAGCCAATGCACAGGGTCTCGTTCAGTTCGATGGCGTGCTCGCCGTGCGTGATGGCGTTGACCGGGCAAACGCGCGCGCAAGGGGCATCTTCACATTGGCGGCAAAGCATCGGTGCCGTTTGCTCTCCGACGCGCGTCACCGTCAGCCTGGGATGCGACTGAAGCCCTTCGGCCTTATGCACCTCGGTACAGGCAGCCATGCAGGTATTGCATCCGATACAGTGTTGAGGCTCCGCAATAACAAAGCGGTTCATGGCCGTTCCTCCGACAGAAAGCGGTTCATGCTTACATCGCCAACGACAGTGGGTTGAGGGCGGCGCGGCGGCGTTTTTCTGCGTTCATTTTTTGCAGCAGCTGTTGGTCTACACAGAGCAACGCATCGGTGGGGCAAAATTCCATACAGGCCGGGCCATTGGCACGTCCGGTGCAGAGATCGCACTTGTGCGCTTCCGCTTTCTCGGCGGCGGGGAACATCAAGGCATTACCCTGATGGGCCACCGGGCGGGTGATCACTTCCATCACTCCGTATGGGCAAGCCATGACGCAGGCTTTACAGCCGATGCAACGCTCCTGCGTGACCTTGACCATGCCGTCGCTCTGGCTGATGGCCCCGTTGGGACAAACGCTGGCGCAGGGGGCATCATCACATTGACGACACAGCACCACGGTGCTGACATTGCCGCCTTTCAGCAGATGCAGGCGAGGCGTGAAGTTGGCGGCATCCAGTGCCGAGACATCCTGGTTTTGGCTATGGGCCACTACGCAGGCGATCTCACAAGTACGGCAGCCGATGCATTTTTGCGGATCGGCCATGATAAACCTGTTCATCAGTCACTCCTGATTACCTTCCATCGTTAAACTCCAGGCGGCGAGCCTTAGAGTCTGTGCTGCCGTTAGCTATACACAAAACGTGCCAAGCGTAATAAATGGATATAAAACAGGTGGTTGGGATTTTATATGCCGCGCATGAACGGCGGATGGGCATAAACGACGAAGCGGGAGGGGATATTCGTCACGTTCCGACTGGGTTGGCGTCGTCACTTCGTCATTTTTGTCGAAATCGGTAGCAAAAATGACGGTTTGCCCCTCACCCCAACCCTCTCCCACAGGGAGAGGGAGCTGATAGCCCCTACTCTGTTGGGAGAAGGGCTGTCATATCAGCAATCTCGATCGCCCCCTTTAACCAAGGTGAGTCAGTCAGCGCTTATGAAGGATCACGACACTTTCAGCCTAACTCGATCGGTCCCCTTTCCTTGGGGAGAAGGGCTGTCATATTAGTAACCTCGATCGCCCCTTTAACCAAGGTGAATCAGCCGGTGCTTATGAAGGATCACGACACTTTCAGCCTAACTCGATCGGTCCCCTTTCCTTGGGGAGAAGGGCTGTCATATCAGTAACCTCGATCGCCCCTTTAACCAAGGTGAATCAGCCGGTGCTTATGAAGGATCACGATACTTTCAGCCTAACTCGATCGGTCCCCTCTCCCTGTGGGAGAGGGTTAGGGTGAGGGGCCATGGGATCACCTTGGCACCGTAATTGCACTAGCTGAAGCATCGGTTAATAATCGCCGAACAACGGAGCCCAGATGCATGAAATAACCCTGTGCCATCATGCGATGGAAATCATGCAGCAACACGCCCGGCAAAATCATGCCCGGCGCATTACCGCCGTCTGGTTTGAGATCGGCGCATTTTCCTGCGTGGAGGCGGAGTCGCTGCGGTTCTGCTTCGACATGGTTTGTCGCGGCACCTTAGCCGAAGGCTGCGAGCTGCATCTGCTCGAACAACAGGCACAGTGCTGGTGTCACGACTGCCGGGCGGATGTGCAACTGCTGGTTCCCCAGATCTTGGTCTGCCCGCAATGCGGCGGGCGCAACCTGCGGGTGCAGGCCGATGATGGCTTGCAACTCAAGCGCCTGGAAATTGAATAACCAAGAGGAAAAGGCATGTGTATAGGCATTCCCGGTAAGGTTGTGGCGCTGGACGCAAACCAACCCCAGCACGCCTGGGTCGACGTCTGTGGTGTGCAACGAGAAGTGAATATTGCCCTGGTGTGCCAGGACGATGAACCGCCAGAAGCGCTAATCGGTAGCTGGGTGTTGATCCATGTTGGCTTTGCCATGAGCCGCCTGGATGAGCAAGAAGCGCAGGAAACCTTGTCGGCACTGCAAGCAATGGGGGAAGTGGAGCAGGACGTCGCGCTGTTCTTGGCAGGCGAAGGCGACCAGGAGCGGCGATAAATTGTGCTATCCCCGGCAAATGATATTCCTGTTGCGGTGTTTTGTTGATCCGGTCGGGAGAAATTACCATTAACAAACCTTACTCTTTGTGAGGATGTTCGCTGGCAATAATCTTCGTGACTCAGACAAGTGATAAACCATGTCGACTGTACGCTTAGAACAACAAGACCTGCTCGAAATTACGCGCATGCTGCTCGGGCAGCATAATTTCATCGATCTGTTACTGCAATTGCGTCAGGTATTGCAGCGCATGCAATTGGCCGACAGCGTCGCGTTGGTCCTATTTGATCCGCACAGTGAACGGGTGAGTTTTCACGGGCTGGATCAAGCGCAGCAGCCGGTAAATTATCAGGACGAAACGCTGCTGGCGAATGGTCCGGTCAGCCGCTTTCAACACAGCTCGTTACCCCAGCGCTGGCAGGCCGATGAGCTGCACGATCGCTATCCGCAAATCCGCGCCCTGAAGTTGCATCCTCCCTTCAACCAATACTGTTTGATGCCGCTACATGCGGGTGGGCGGCCGCTCGGTGGCTGTGAATTACTGCGTAGCGGAAGCGAGCCGTTCAGCGATGCCAGCCTGGTGCAGTTGCAAACGCTGATGGAAGTGGTGGCGCTGGCCACGCAGCAGATCGTTTTGTTGGAAAACGCGCAACGGCAACAGCACCAGTTGCGTCATGAGCTGGATGACTATCGCATCTTGGTGGATGTCACCAATGCGGTGCTGTCAAAGCTGGATCTGGATGATGTCATGGGGGAGATCTCGGAGAAAATTCACCACTTTTTCAACAGTGATGCCATCAGCATCGTATTACGCAGTAACCACGCCGAGCAGCTCACCATCTACTCCACCCACTATCTGAACAACAATACTGCCGAACGTCAGCAGTACAACGTGGCATTGGCAGGCACCTTAACCGAACGGGTGATGCGCAGCGGCGAAATGCTGCTGTTGAACCTGAAAAATGCTGAGCAGCTTTCCGGTTATGAACGTCGGCTGTTTGATATATCACAGGGTAGGATCGAGGCATTGTGCGTATTGCCGCTGATATTCGGCCAAAAGAAGCTGGGCGTGCTGAAGCTGGCGCAATGCCAGGCAGATGGCTTTAACGCGGCCAACTTACGGGTGCTGCAACAGATTGCCGAGCGTATTGCCATCGCAGTGGATAACGCGTTGGCCTGCCAGGAGATCAACCGGCTCAAAGAGAGCCTGGTGCATGAAAACCTGTATCTGGCCGAGCAGATCAACGTCAATCATCCCGACCTGAGCGAGATTGTCGGGCGTAGCGCGGGGATGTCTGCGGTACTCAAACAGGTCGAAATCGTGGCTAAAAGCGACTGTTCGGTGCTGATCCTCGGGGAAACGGGTACCGGCAAGGAGCTGATTGCGCGAGCGATCCATAACCTGAGCGAACGGCGTGACCAGCGCATGGTGAAAATGAATTGTGCGGTGATGCCTGCGGGCCTGTTGGAAAGCGACCTGTTTGGCCATGAAAAAGGCTCGTTTACCGGCGCCTCCACCCAACGCATGGGCCGTTTTGAACTGGCGGAGAAGGGGACGCTATTCCTTGATGAAGTGGGAGAAATCCCCATTGAGCTGCAACCCAAGCTACTGCGGGTGTTACAGGAGCGGGAGTTTGAGCGAGTCGGTGGCAACAAACCGATATCCGTCGATATCCGCCTGATTGCCGCTACCAACCGGGATTTGCAGCAGATGGTGGCCGATCGTGAATTTCGCAGCGATTTGTTTTATCGCCTGAACGTGTTTCCGATCGTCATTCCACCACTGCGTGAACGGCCCGAGGATATCCCCCAGTTGGTGAAGTTCCTGACCCATAAAATTGCTCGCCGCATGAAGCGCACCATCGACAGTATCCCGGCGCAAACCCTGCGGGTATTAAGCCAGATGCCTTGGCCGGGTAACGTGCGTGAATTGGAGAACGTGATTGAGCGGGCGGTATTGTTGACGCGCGGCTCGGTGCTGGAGTTACCGCTGCCTGAATTGCAGTATTCGCAACCCGCCGTGGTGCTCTCCGCACCAGCCACGGAAACGGTATCGCCGGAGGAAGATGAGCGCCAACGGGTGCTCCGCGTGCTGAGAGAAACCAACGGCGTGGTTGCCGGGCCACGCGGGGCCGCACAGCGCCTTGGGCTGAAACGCACTACGCTGCTATCGCGAATGAAGAAGTGGGGGATTTCTGTGAATTGATCAGATAGCAAGCGGCAATAAATGCTCCTCGCCCTCTCCCAAAAGGAGAGGGGAGCGAACGTGCCCCCGGTTGGCTTTCAAACCTTATATCGGTT
This sequence comes from Serratia sp. K1WW1, assembly GCF_055790865.1. Classification (NCBI taxonomy): domain Bacteria; kingdom Pseudomonadati; phylum Pseudomonadota; class Gammaproteobacteria; order Enterobacterales; family Yersiniaceae; genus Serratia; species Serratia sp. K1WW1. The sequence continues at coordinate 3,689,020 of NZ_CM147697.1, read as the reverse complement.
CCGCATTCGCGGAGAAAACTGAATGTGCCACAAATTAACCCAGCCGCCAAGGCTTGGAATTTCCTGCTGTCAGGCAGCCATCCCTCTCCTCATACCCTTACTTTAAGCAAGCCTTAAGGCTATATTTTGATGATAATGTCTCTCTTGACGAGATAAATTTTATCATTAAAGCTATTTTTTTATCATTTTTAATGAAACTAATGGTTTTTGGTAATTTCGTTGGTGTAATTAACTATTTATTATTAAGTAATTAGTTTTTAAAGCTACTTAATTTTTCCACAGTGGTGTTTATATCTACTTTTTCTGTGGTTTTGTGATAAAACACCAAAAAAGGAATTTATCACTGCGCCGTAGAGCCATTTTTTGATGAAATACCAATTGAAATCAACAAATTGAATTGAATTTTCGCGGCTTTTTTTACGATCATTGACAGCTGAACGACATTAATTAATATTAGCAGGGAGGAATTTTCGCTCAGAAGATTCTTGGAGGATGGAACTCAAGTTGGCCTACCCCGCATAATGGGGGTCTTGGTGTGAATACCAGTGTTATTAGGCTGTAATAGTTTGCAAAGGAATGGCGTGTCAGATAATCAAGACCTATCTTGCCCTTCGACTTGTTGTCCATCTAAACATCAATGTGCGTGCTTTAAGGCTTTCCTTATATCGCTCGATTGATAAATTTGGATAATGCTCTCTTATCGCACGTGATACGGACTGCTTGGCACCATTGAATGGTATTAGGCATCAGCTAAATTAACCTTATATCACAATGAAGATAAAAGTACTTATATCGAACGATGACAAGTTCTTTACGCAGGGATTGACACAACTTTTGGGTCACTACTTTAATGAAAAAGGTATCTTTGTTGACGTTAATGAAACACTTGATGCCAATGTTCATTACTATTTGGCCTTTATTGGCGTCAATAATCTGTCGCAATATCTCTACGCCAGGAAAATGGTCAGCACTGAGGTGATATTCATTATTCAGCCAGAGGTTGAACTGATTTTAAATTGCCCAGAAAAGTCGATTAAAATTCTGCAACGCAATCAATCTGTCAGCACGCTCTTGCAGAAAATCGATGAGGTTTATCTCGCGCCCCAGAGGTTTGCGCAGATTAGGCAACCTCTGTCATTGACCCTGCGAGAAAAGGACGTATTACATTATTATTCCATTGGTTACACCAATATCGAAATTGGTGAGCTGCTTGGCATACATCAGAAAACGGTCAGTGCGCACAAAATAAAAGCGATGAACAAGCTTAACTTCAAGCACAAAGGCGAGTTCAGGCGTTGGCTTATCGAGACGCATTGCCCGCAGATGCGTGGAGTAGAAAATCTGAGATGAAATCTTCCTCAGGTGATCATTTATCTGCAGCTAAAATATAAAGTTAATATAATATGAAGTATATCATTGATACCGGGCTGGTATTTGATAGCGACGAAAGAACGCTATTCTTGCAAGAATCACCAGATGAATCACTCGAGATCGGGGCGATCACCGCCCGCTTATTTGTTGAGATGCTAGAAAATGTGGCGGGGGTTGAGCGTGACTATCTGCTGGATGCGGTGTGGTCCAATCATGGTCTGAAACCGTCAAATAATAATCTCAATAACCATATCAGCCTGTTACGCAAGAACATTGCCAGCATTGCTGAGGTGGATGATCTGATCATCACCTTGCCCAAAAAAGGCTTTGTAGTGAACAAGAAATACGCTGTGAACGTGCTCGGGGCTGAGGTTTCTGACCGGCCAGAGGAACAAGTCAAAGTGGCAAAAAAGGCTACAGCGATGGACTATCCAGCTACCCTGTGGTTCCTCTCAATAACCATTGTTATTTTGCTGGTGCTGCTTGCTTTGGTGGTTACCAAAGATTACCACGCAATATTTGGGTTATGTTGAATCAAGTCTGGTTAGACTGGGTGGGCATTCTGGTTTGCTAATCTTATAATCAGTATAAGCCCCGGGTTTCATTGCAGGTAGTCATCCTATGCCACAAACGCCGTTTAGCCGGATCACCCATACGTTACGTAGACAAAACAAGGCGCTGTCTGGTCTGGCGGTGCTGGCGATGGTTTTGGTCGCTGGCCTGTATTGGGGGGCACAGCGCATTATCGATCAGGAGCGCGGCCGCTTCACCTTAGACTTCCTGACGCTGGTAGGGTATGCCCACGAACAGGAAACCTTTCTGCATCAATTACGTCATCAGAGCGGGCAACTGTCAGAGCTGCCCGATACGAGCATTGGCAGTTTTCATGAGATTACCACCTTGCCGGCTGGGGGCGACAGGCTGTTTGAAGGGCGTGAGTCCGTGGTGGATATGCCGTTCTCTTTGCTGTGTGAAAAAAATTGCCCTATCAAGCCTGAGGCGCTACTACCGCTAGGTAGCTACCTGGCCGATTTTTACTCTTCGTTTTGGGCCGCATCCTACTTTCCTGCTGCTAACGTGTTCTTCATTAATGAAGCTGACGATGCCAGCATCAGCGTACCTGCGATTAATGTCAGTGCTAGATATGAACCGATCGACCTTGAGACTTATCGAGCCGTGGTCGATGCCGTACGTGAACGGTTAAACAGCAGTGTGCCAATCAAGGATTGCCAATGGCAACCAGGGGACAAGCCGATAGAGGATGAGGCTATCTGGTTTCGCCCGGCCGCTCTGCCAGGCCGGATGATTGGGTTAATCCCTTCAGGGTTTTCGCCCAGGGTCTGGAGCCACTTTAGTAGAGGGCCCGCCAGCTGTATCTACGCGGTAACCCTGCTGAGCCGTTCGCAGGTGGGGGTCCTGGAGCGTGCCGTCAACCCGGCACCACGTCATATATTCTGGCTACAGCGCTATCACCATATGTGGTTGAGCCATAAAGCGCACGGCGTGTTGATGGGGGAAGGCCAGCCACCGAGTGTCGATCTGCCAGGTTTGCACTACACCCTGAGCGGTCTGGTGTTCAAGGTTGTCGACACAAGCGGCAATTGGACGGGGTATTATTCCGTAAGCTATGCGAGTTTTTTGCAGGACAATCTGTGGTTGCCAGTTAGCGTGCTACTGGTGTTGCTGATCGGCATCACCATCGGTTTGGCTTATCTGCGTTGGTATAACCGGCAGGTGATCTTGCCAGCCCAGGTGGCCCAACATGAAATACTGGAAAGCGATGCCTTTAACCGCACTCTGATACAGACGGCGCCGGTTGCGTTGTGTCTGATCGATCGTGCCGATGGTCATTTGGTGTTTGGTAATGCGCTGGCATTGGACTGGTTAGGGGCAACGGTCGGTGAACGGTTGCCTGATCCCGCCGCCGCCAGGCTGTGGGAACAGGTACTTTCCGCACCGGCTGCCGGGGTTATTGAGCAACTGGATATGGCAGGAAAGATACTTTACGTTGCCTATGCGCCAACCCGTTACAGGCAGCATGACGTGATCCTCTGCGCCTTTGCGGACGTCAGCGCACGGGCGGAAATAGAACGCCAACTGGCGCGAGCCAAGGCGGCGGCGGATGACGCCAGCGCGGCAAAGTCCACCTTCCTGGCCACCATGAGCCATGAGATCCGCACGCCGCTGTATGGTGCATTAGGCACTTTGGAGCTGTTAGCCACCACTCGGTTGGATCGCCAGCAGCGTCAATATGTCGAGCGTATCGACGATTCTTCACAAATGCTGCTGCAATTGATCAGCGATATCCTGGATGTCAGCAAGATTGAGGCCGGCCAGATGCGGTTGGAAAAGAGGGCATTTCAGCCGCGCGAGCTGGTACAAGGCTGCACTGGCACTTATGCGGCAATGGCACACCGCAAGGGCTTGCTGCTATTCTCTGTGGTCGATCCAGGGGTGCCGCCGGTGGCGATCGGGGATGCGGCACGTATCAGACAGATCCTGAGTAATCTCATCAGTAACGCGATCAAGTTTACCGAGTTTGGCCATGTCATCGTTCGGCTCAGTCAGGTTGAAGCTGGCCGCGAGTACACCCGGCTGCACCTGGAGGTCTGTGACAGCGGGGTCGGCATCTCTAAAGCACATCAGGCAAAACTGTTCACTCCCTTCTATTTGGCTGGCGAGGGTCACAGCAATGTGGGGGGCGCGGGGCTGGGCCTTTCGATCTGTGAACGCCTTGCCGATTTGATGGGGACGGAAATCACGCTGAAGAGTGAACCTCGGGTAGGCAGCAAGTTTGCAGTGACGTTGGAACTTGCCGTTGCCGAAACGCCTGATGTGCAGCAACCGCAATTGGCAGGAGCCATCGTGTTAGTACGGTCGCCGCATCCGGAACTGACGGAAAATATCTGCACTTGGCTGCGGTATTGGGGGGCTAGAGCGGCCCCGGCTATAGATCAGCTGTTGCCGGGGAATGACGAGGCTATTTTGCTGGATGTGCAGCGGAGCTCGCCGGGTGAAGCGCTTGAGTGGCATGGGCCGATTTTAGCCGTTTATTTATCCGGCGAAGTTGCCAATGGCGCGGTGGTGGATGCGTACAGCTTAAGCAGCATAGGTTATGGCATTGGCCAACTGCTCAACGGTGACCCACCAAACGAACAGTTCGAAATGGCACTGCCGCAATTCCACCTTCGCGTACTGGTGGCGGATGACCATCCCCTTAACCAGGTCACGCTACAGGGGCAACTCGAACTGTTGGGTTGTGAGGTCCAACTGGCGGGCGATGGTGAAGAAGCGTTGGCGCAGTGGGATATCACTCCCTACGACCTGGTGCTGACCGACGTCAACATGCCTTACCTGAATGGTTACGATTTGGCGCGTAAGCTGCGTGCGGAAGGGGCTACGGTGCCGATTATCGGGGTAACGGCCAACGCGATGCTGGACGAGGAACGCCGCTGTGTTGAAGCAGGTATGAATGCCTGGTTAGTCAAACCGATTGAGTTACGGACATTGGTAGAAATCTTGCGCAAATATTCCCACAGCGGCCATAATCAACTCGAGAGTAACGACGATAGGGATTTCAAACACGTAGAACCCAACGTGCTCAATAAACACCGCGATATTTTTCTCAGCACCATGGCGGAAGATATGCGTCAGCTAGAGCAGGGGATGGCAGACGGCGATGCTGGCCGGGTTGCCACGGCCTTGCACCGTATGCGAGCTGCGCTGGCGTTGGCCCATCATCGGGCGTTGGCGGCGCAAATGGCAGCGATTGAGTTACATATGCAAACGCAGGGTCTGGATGAGCATGGGAAAGCCAGAATGTCCGCCATCATCGCTGACATACGTCAGGTTTTGAACAACATCGCATTAATCTGATCAAAAGAAGGTGGCCGATGAAAACATTACGCGTAGTCCTGGTGGACGACCACCAGGTGGTGTTGGCTGGTTTGAAAGACTTTCTGGATCAACTCCTCCATATCGAGGTAGTGGCCACCTTCACCTCAACCGATGAGTTGGTTCGCTATCTGAAAACCACCCCTCCCGACGTTGTTATCACCGATTACAATATGCCTAATGATGAGGTCCATAAAGACGGTTTACGCTACGTCGATTTCCTGATCAGAAATTTCCCACAGGTCAAAATGTTGGTATTGACCATGATCTCCAATCCGATGATCGTCTCAGCGCTCTACGACACCGGGGTGGCGGGCGTAATATTCAAACAGGATCCGCTATCAGAGGTTCAATCAGCGTTACGGGCCGTTCGGGTGAACGCCAGATATTATCCAGCTTCGTTCCAGAGCGATGGCCGTAGTGATGAGCGTGAGGTATTTATACAGCAACGCATCAATAGCCTATCCCCACGCGAGTTTGAAGTTTTGCGTTATTTTGTCGAGGGTGACTCCATAGCGCATATTGCTGAACGGCTTAATCGGAGTGCCAAGACGGTTAGCCTGCAGAAGAATTCCGCTATGCGTAAATTGAACGTCGAGAGTAATCAGGAACTGATCCGCTTTTGCATGGGCAACCATATTTTTGACTGATAGTACGGCGGTTTGGCGAGGCCAAAGCCCAGTTGACTGGAATGGCATTTTTGTCTGGCAAAATGACGATAAATAGCTTTAAATTCTGAAAAATATATTTTATTAGGAATATTAGTGTGCAGCACTGTGTTTCAACGACAAAATAAGTCGCGTAGTTATATTTAGTTACTATTAAGTAGCTATTTTATGTTTTTTTGCTGTTTTTTATTTAAGCATAAATAATCCTAAAGCCGCATAATACTTGATAAAAAAAACTGTCTGGTGAATGATATTGCCATGACAGAGCGTTAGCTTTGCTGAGTAAAATGAATGACATCCTTCTCTAGCACCATTAGGTGCAGCTATTTAATCATGTTATGCAAAGTAGCAGGTGATTAAGTGAACTATATTATCAACGACAGTTTGCTCTTTGATACCGAAGAGCATTTACTCTCCAATAAACAGAATAATAAAACATTAACGTTAAGTGCTATTTCATCTCGGCTTTTCTGTGAACTTTTGAAAAATCCTGCCGGAGTGACTCGGGAGCATTTACTAAATGTTGTCTGGTCAGAACATGGGCTAACGGCGTCAAATAATAACCTCAATAATCATATTAGTATATTGAGGAAGCATTTGGAAGAGTTGGCTGGCCTGCACGATCTGATTAAAACCGTGCCCAAAAAAGGCTTTGCCTTGAACCGCAAACATCTGATTGTCCTGGTTGAGGAGGAAGGGCAGTCAGCGGGGGTGGTTCAGGGATCAACGGTGAAGGAAAAATCTTCTTTCCGGTCAATTTATATGAGTCTCGCCCTTTTTATAGTGGTTTTGTTGGCGCTGTTTACTTCGCTGTATGGCGATAACATTCACTCGCTGTTTGCAAATACTCAGCCTAAAACCCTCTATAAGTATAAAGGCTGCGTATTGAAAACCCTGAGGGAGATCCCTGAAAAAAAACGGGAGGCATCCATCGCTCTCATCATGGAGATGATAAGTAAGAATGGCGTTGATTGTGAGTATGACCGTTATGACGTGTTTTTCTATCTCAGTGGCGAAGAACAGAGCGCCAACCAATTCAGAATGCTGTCTTTGTGCCGCAATGAGCATGGCGGCAATTATGATCATTGCTACAGCATAAAAGTGGTTTGAAGATGATGAACAGGAAAAGGCTGGCTTGGGTGTTTACCATCATTCTGTTGTTATGTGCTTCAGCATTGGCGTATCTGATGTCTATGGAGAGCAAAAGGCAATACTTCAAGTGTGATACGGAGGTCTACTTCGAAAATGTAGCCAGCCACAGCAAGATTGAAGGTGACATCTCTCTCATGCTGGTAAGCGACAATATAGGCATGCTTTATGTAAGAGGGGTGCTCAACAAGGAAGGGGTGACTTATAATGTCAACCGCAAGATTTACTTTAACTACAGCAATGAGCCCTACGGTAGCTACTATCATCTTAAAAAAATCAGTGATGAAAATTACGCCACCGTCAATAGCGTGCCGGATGCGTTGTTCAATGACCTGATCTTTGAGAACAAACAAGACTTCTATATCTCGATAACCTCCGTTGGCAACGGTGGTTATGAACTGCGCGAGATGATCTTCCCGATGGCCATATGCGCGCGCAAGCGGATGTAAAAGAGCAGCCAATCTCCCGATTGGCTGCTTGGGCGAAGCTAAGGCTGGCCTTAGGCTTCGATTGGGGCACGCCAGTCGTCAGAACCAGAAGTCCCGGCAGTGGTGTGTTCCCAAGTGATCTTACGGTATGCCAGTGAAACGCGAACCAACTGAGTGAACTCAGCTTTGGTTGGATCCTGGCAGTGTGGCATTTTGCAGTCGATATCGATGATGGTGGCATCTTCCAGTTTGGTGGTAAAGAAGTGCTCTTGTTTACCTTCGATCGAGGTGCGGTACCATTTCAATTCAACCGTTGGCAGCATTTCGCCAGAGGCCAATGCGTTATACAGCAATGGAACAGCTTTGTTATAAGCCACGGTGAAGCGGAATGGCTTATGTGCACGCTGCCCTGACGGCTGGCCAGACTGCGGATCGGTTGGTACGGTAACGATATGTTCAAATTCCTGAACCAGCATCTGGTCTTCGTGGCCTTGAACAAAGATGTTACCGACAGATTCAGCGGTAAATGCGCTGGCGGTAATATTACCCTGGGTTTTCCCTGTGATAGAGATATAAGCTGGAGTTGGCATCTTAAAGATCCTTGTTAGATAAGCTTAGTAATAACTCAATGCTAGTCACACCGACTAGCCGATATTAATCGACCTCGAATGTCACTTGCCCCACTTCTCACTTCGGCCATCACTATAATCGGGTCTTTCCCTAGTGCCAAGCCACTCACAAATTTGCAAGGTTTATTGGTATCGTTAATGGGATAAAAAATTATAATATTTGCATTATTGGTGTTTTATGCTGGTTTAAGTATTGATGATAGTTATGATTTGCGTCATTACCATAATTAAAATAATTACTTTATTTTTTAACTTGTTGTTTTGGTTGGGGTAATTAATTTTCATGAAATTATTTTTTATGATCATAAGCTGAAAGTTGTTCTCGCCATGTGATAAATTATTAGGATGCTTAGTAAAGAAAAATTTATGGACTTTTACCGGTCAGATCGGGGACGATACATTCAGTGAAGCTATGCTAATGCAGGATCTGTCCAGCTTTGCCGTCAACCGTAAACTGATTTCCCGGGGTTTTTGATATTATTTAGGATGTTTCGCAGGTTTCTGTGAGTGTATGGGAAAATTCCCATATTCGCGTGCTAAATAGGATTATTCCTGAGTTTCGAGGCGGCATAAACAAAGGTATTTAGTTTTACGGCGATAGATTTTCTATCTGAATAGATGGCGCTAACGCTATTAGCATGGATGATATCTGAATGTCATTTTCCGGTGCTCATTCAACAAACATTAGCTGGTATTCCCTTATTGTGACTAAAAGGACGAGTGATGAGTAAGAATAATCAAAGCAGTGTTGCCCCCAAGGAAAGGATCAACATCAAGTACGTTCCTAACACGGGCGATCAAACCACTGAAATCGAACTGCCACTGAACCTGATGGTGGTTGGCGATCTCAAGGGGGTTCGTGAAGACACCCCGATTGAAGAACGTCAGGTCGTTTCCGTCAGCAAGAACAACTTCAACGCGGTGATGAACGAAGCCAATATCAACCTTTCGTTCACGGTACCCAATCACCTGGAAGGTGAGGGGAAAGAAGAGATGCCGGTCACATTGGCGATCAATTCTCTCGACGATTTCTCACCGGACAACGTGGCGAAAAACGTCCCCGAACTGAAAAAAATTCTGGAACTGCGGGAAGCGCTGGTCGCCCTGAAAGGGCCTCTGGGCAACATTCCTGCCTTCCGTTCTCGTCTGCAAGATCTCCTAGGCAATGAAGAAATGCGTGAGCAGTTGCTAAAGGAACTGGACATTCTTAATCAGAAATAATTGAGACGGAAAGAGGGAATTTTACGTATGTCTTTACATGAAGAAAATGCGGTTTTAGCTGCCGAGCCTACCAGTACCACTTTCCTGCTAGACGAAATCATGTCTCAGACCCGCATGATGCCGGGGAATGATGGCTATGACGTCGCCAAACAGGGCGTTGCTGCATTTATCAGCAGCATTCTGGACACTGGCACCAACGAAGAGCCGATCAACAAGCTGTTGGTCGACAGAATGATCATTGAGCTGGATAAAAAGCTCAGTGCCCAGATGGACGAAATTCTGCATGCCAAAGAATTCCGCGAAATCGAATCCTCTTGGCGTTCACTGAAACTGCTGGTGGATCGCACCGATTTCCGTGAAAACATCAAAATCAACATCATGCACGCGACCAAAGAAGAGCTGCTGGAAGATTTTGAGTTCTCGCCGGAAATTATCCAGTCTGGTTTCTACAAGCACGTGTACTCATCCGGTTACGGCCAGTTTGGCGGCGAACCTACCGCAGCCATCATCGGTAACTATGCGTTCAGCAACAGCGCCCCGGATATGAAGCTGCTGCAATACGTCAGCGCCGTTGGGGCCATGGCACATGCGCCGTTCCTTTCCAGCGTTGCGCCGGACTTCTTTGGTATCAACAGCTTTACCGAGCTGCCTGCCATCAAAGACATGAAGTCGGTGTTCGAAGGGCCAGCACACACCAAATGGCGTGCGCTGCGCGAGTCGGAAGACTCCCGTTATCTGGGCCTGACCACGCCACGTTTCCTGCTGCGTTTGCCGTATTCCACCGTTGAAAACCCGATCAAGAATTTCAACTACTACGAAGACGTCAGCAAGGATCACGAACACTTCCTGTGGGGCAACACCGCATTCCTGCTGGCCGCCTGCCTGACAGACAGCTTCGCCAAGTATCGCTGGTGTCCGAACATCATCGGGCCACAAAGCGGTGGTGCGGTGCACAACCTGCCGGTTCACCTCTATGAGGCGATGGGCCAGGTACAGGCGAAGATCCCGACCGAAGTGCTGATCACCGACCGTCGTGAATTTGAGCTGGCGGAAGAGGGCTTTATTACCCTGACCATGCGCAAAGGCACCGACAACGCGGCCTTCTTCTCTGCCAACTCAGTGCAAAAGCCGAAGGTATTCCCGAATACCCATGAAGGACGGATGGCGGAAACCAACTACAAGTTGGGTACCCAACTGCCGTACATGTTCATCATCAACCGTCTGGCTCACTACATCAAAGTGCTGCAGCGTGAGCAGATTGGTTCGTGGAAAGAGCGTCAGGATCTGGAGCGTGAGCTGAACATCTGGCTCAAGCAATACATTGCCGATCAGGAAAACCCACCGACCGATGTCCGCAGCCGCCGCCCTCTGCGTTCTGCTCAGATCCAGGTGCTGGATGTCGAAGGGGATCCGGGCTGGTACCAGGTGGCGATGCAGGTGCGTCCACACTTCAAATACATGGGAGCCAGTTTCGAGCTCTCGCTGGTTGGTCGTTTGGATAAGGAATAACAGGCAATGGCTGCGCTTCTTAATTGGGAGCGAGGAAGTTCTGCCAGCTTGTTTGAGCGTATCCAGGGGAAGGGCCTAGGCCCTTCCTCACATAGCCGTGTTCAAGAGCTATTAATCTCAATCAAGCAGCATTTGAACGAAGTCCTCAATTCGCGCCCCGGAGCCTGCCAAAGTGCTGCAGGCCTAGGGGTTATTGATCTCAATGATGCTACGGCAACCACGTCTGATTTCCGTAAGAGTATTGAGCAGGCCATCAAGGAGTGTATTGAGCGCTACGAGCCAAGAATTTCCGAGGTTGCCGTTCAATCCCTGGTGGATCAGGGGGACCCACTGTTATTGAGTTTCCATATCAGTGCTCAAGTTGATTTCGACAATATCGGCGATGTGGTTGAGTTTAATATCCAATTGGACAGCAACCGCCGTTACTGCCTAAACCAGGAAGCATAATGTCGTTCGAAAAGTACTTCAGGGATGAGCTGGATTACCTCCGGCAATTAGGGCGGGATGCCGCAATCGAACGGCCGCATCTTGCTGCCTTTTTATCCGAACAGGGTTCCGATCCGGACGTTGAGCGCCTGTTGGAAGGCTTCGCCTTTCTGACCGGCAATCTGCGCGAAAAGATCGACGACCAGTTCCCGGAGTTGACACACGGCCTGCTGAATATGCTGTGGCCGAACTATTTGCGGCCAGTGCCCAGCATGACGATCGTCGAATACACGCCGAACAGCAGTGCGCTCACGGAAGCGACGCTGATCGAGCGCGGTAGCCAGATCGAGAGCGTCCCGATTGCGCAAAGAGCGGAACGCGGCGCGTTGCAAAACGACAGCGAAACACACGGACCCCAGTGCAGCTTCACGCTGTGCCGGGATGTCTGGCTGTTCCCGATGGGTATTCAGGATATCGCCGTCAACAATAGCAACGAACAGGGGATATTGAGCATTCACTTCGGCGCCAAGGCGGAGTTGAACGTGCAGGAAATGCGGCTCGATAAACTGCGTTTCTATCTGGGTGAGGACGGTTACACCAGTACCCAGCTCTATTTCTGGATCAGTCACTATTTCGAACGGGCCGAGTTGGTGGTCAACGGCATCACTATTCCGATGCCGGACTTCGATTTCAACCCGGTGGGCTTTGAACGTGAAGATGCGTTGTTGCCTTATCCGAAAAACGCCTATGTCGGCTACCGTATCCTGCAGGAGTATTTCTGTTTCCCAGAAGGCTTCCTGTTCTTTGACGTGGCTGGCGTGGTGGATTTCCCCGCGCATCTGAAAGCCAGCGAATTCACCCTCAATCTGCATTTCTCCCAGCCATTGCCTCCTGAGGTCAAGATACGGCCAACCACGCTGCGCCTGAACTGCACCCCTGCGGTGAACCTGTTCAAACGCGACAGCGAGGCGATAGCCCTGGATGGCACACAAACCGAATATCCGCTGTGCGCCAGTTACCATCATCCTGAGCGCTACGAGATTTTCTCGATCGATCGCGTGGAGAGCTGGTTAAGCAAAGATCCCAAGGGCAGCGGGCGGGGGCAGGCCAGAAGCTATCCGGCGTTCGAAAGTTTCCATCATCAGGTGGAGCCTGCGCAGGAGCGCAACATGCTCTATTACCGCCTGCGGGTGAAAAACTCACTGTTCCGTAAGGGCTTTGAGCATTACATCTCCTTTGTGCGCAGTGATGAGACGGAGGTGGCGCTGTCGCAAGAAAACGTGTCGGTGAGCATGACCTGTACCAACCGCGAATTACCGCTGGCGCTACGCGTGGGTGATATCTGCCAACGGACGCAAGCAGGCCCGTCATTTGCCACCTTCCGTAATATTACCCGGCCTTCGGTACCGCTGTATCCGGTGTTGGATGGCAGCCTGCAATGGTCTTTGTTGTCCAATATGTCATTGAACTACATGTCATTATTGGACAAGGATTCGTTAAAACAGATCCTGCAGACCTATGATTTTCCCAGCGTACACAACCGGCAATCCGCTCGGTCGTCGCAAAAAAAACTGGACGCGATTTCGCGTATCGAAACCCAGCCGATCGACAGGTTGTTCCGGGGTTTACCGGTCAGAGGTCTGCAAACCACCCTCTGGCTGGAGCAAAGCGCTTTTGGTTCTGAAGGTGAGCTCTACCTGTTTGGTACGGTGTTGGCACGCTTCTTCTCCCTGTATGCCAGCGTCAACTCGTTCCACCTTTTGAAAGTCATCAATCTTGATAATCAGGAATGTTACCAATGGCCGGTACAGACGGGTCAACATGCATTGATGTAAGCGCGGGTGAAGGCGTACCGCCTGAGCCAGCGCTGGATGTGTCACGTTATAACTTTTACCAATTGGTCGAGTTGCTCAACCAAATGGCGGTAGCGTGGCAAAAATCCCCTGGTTCAGCCAGGCCAGCCGATGAGGCCATCCGCTTTAAATCGACCGCCAGCCTGGCTTTTCCAACCCGTGACGTGATCGCGTTGGAGACTTCCGCTCGCGGCCAGTTTGAGCTGGAAGTTTCTTTCCTTGGGTTGCATGGCAGCCAGTCGCCGTTGCCCGGCTATTACCTGGACTCGTTGGCCTGGGAAGATGCCCAGAATGAAAACCGCCTGACGGATTTTCTCAACGTGTTCAACCACCGGCTGTTAACGCTGCTGCATCAGATTTGGCGCAAATACCGCTACTACATCTGCTTTGACGAGGGCGGTAACGATGATGTCTCGCAGCGCATGTTTGCGTTAGTGGGATTAAGTAACGAGGCGATCCGCAAAAAACTGCGCATCCACCACGGCAAAATGCTGGCCTATGCCGGCTTGCTGGCCAGCCCTGGGCGTGCCCCGGAGGTGATTTGCAGCCTGGTGGCGCACTGTTTCAACCTGGCGGATGTGACGCTGCAAAGTTGGCAACTGCGCAAGGTCAAAATTGCCCCGGAGCAGCAGAATCGCCTGGGCGGCAGGGTGAAGGTCAGCGGCCAGAAATACCAGGGGAAATCGGTGCTGGGCGTCAATTTCTCGCTGGGATCGCAGGTGGCGGATCGCAGCGGCAAATATCAGTTGTGCCTCAACCAACTGACGCGTGAACAGTTCTTGTCATTTTTACCTAACGGGGAGAATTACGAGCCGTTAGAGATGTTTGTGGCCTTCATTATGCGCGACCAGTTTTCGTGGGATTTACGCCTGGGTCTGGCAGAGCAGCAGGTGGGCGGCATGATCCTGGGAACAGAACAAAATAACCTGCTGGGCTGGACCAGCTTCCTCGGGGAACCCGAGCAACAGCCCCACGTAACCATTAGCGTTATGGAATGACAATCAAGATTCAGGAAGAGAGATCATGGATAAACAGCAACCGACGCTATCATTGCGAGTCGTCAATAGCGACAGATTGGAAAGTGGCAAACCGGCCAGCAGCCTGTTTAACGCACAGGGTGGGGTGGTTGGCAGTGACGGCAGCCATCATTGGTCTATTCAGGATCAGGGCGGCAATATCAGCCCTTCACAGTTTGCCATTGAATGGCGTGATGGGTCCTTTTGCCTGCGGGTGCTCAACGGTGCGGTGAGTATTAACCAGTCGATGCTGACGGCAAACTCCGGTTTGGTGCGCATCCAGCAAGGTGACGAGATCAGCGTAGGCAATCTGGCCATCAAGAGCCATATCAGCCGTTCGAACGCCGATATGATCGACCCGCTGATGGTTTCACCGGAATCGCTGGTCTCCAGCTACAGCAACCCGCTGGAAGCGATGATGGAAGGTGGGAATGCGCAGCCTTCCCACCATGAGCAGGACAACCGCCTGGCCGCCACGGTCGCTAACGGTTTCAGCCACGACCCGCTGCGGGTATTGGAAACCGAGAGCCTGACGATGCACGAACCTCTGAGCACCCTCACCGGTGCCGATCAATCATTACAACAGGATCGCTACCGCGATCCGCTGTTCTCTTCTCCACTTTCTGATATCACCAAGGACAGTGCCATGGATCAGGAGTTTATCGATCTGCCGCAAATCAGCAGTTTTCTTTCCGGCCAGCAGGCACCGTCAGACAGCAAGATGGAACAGCAGCACGTGGCGATCACGCCGCTGATGCGGGGTTTTGGCGCGCAACTGCCAATCCGCAACAGCCAGGAGGCCAATGACTTCCTCGAAGAAGCCGGCAAAACGCTCAGGGCCGCCATCGAAGGGCTATTGGCCTTGCAGCGCAGCCAACACGGCCTGCGGGACAAACATCTGCGGCCAATCGAAGATAACCCGCTGCGCCTGAATATGGATTACGACACCACGCTCAGCCTGCTGTTTGCCGATCAAAAAAGCCCGGTCCACCTTTCTGCCCCGGCGGCGGTGGCCGAGAGCCTGCATAACCTGCGCCTGCACCATCAGGCCAACCAACAGGCGATTGCCCAGGCATTGTGCACCATGTTGGAAGCCTTCTCCCCAGAGCGACTGCTGACGCGCTTTAGCCATTACATGCGCAGCAACGAACGCCAGGATCAAGACTCCGCCTGGGCCTGGGAAATGTACAAAAACTACTACCAGGAATTGGCCTCCAGCCGCCAGCAGGGCTTCGAAAAGCTGTTTGGCGAAGTGTATGAACAGGCTTACGACCAGGCGCTGCGCCAGGGGATGAAGGACAGCGAACGATGAAAGGTGGCAGAGGATACTTTCTGACGACTGCGCTATGCCTGGTGCTGATGCTGTCAGGATGCACGATATGGAAAAACAAGAAGCCGGAGCGCGTTACCGAGCAGCCTTCTACGCTGCGGTTAACGCTGTTGGCGGACGCGAATATCAACCCCAATGAGAAAGGCGAGGCCGCGCCGACCGAGATTGCGGTGGTGTACCTGAGCGATGATTCCAAACTGCTGGCGGCTGACTACGACCAGCTCGACACGGAAATACTGAAGAAAACGCTCAGTAAGAACTACATCGACCACCAGGAATACACCCTGCTGCCGAGCCAATATAAACCGTTACCCGCTATTGAGCTGGAAGAGAAGACCCACTATCTGGGGGTGATTGCCTACTATGCCGACGTTGATCGCGCTGAGTGGAAAAAAATCATCAAGATCAAAGATGTTGGTCACAACTACGGCGTGCTGATCCACGTTAAAGCGGATGAAATCGACTTAAGGAAAGAGGAAGAATAACCATGCCGACCAAGAATCGGGTGATCTGGCGCGAAGGCCTGTTCATTAAGCCACAACACTTTCAACAGCAACAAAGACATAACGATTATCAGCTGCAGCGCCGCATCACCGCGCTGACCAATTACACCTATGGCTTCCACTCGCTGCAGATCAATCAGGAACTGCTCAAGCTGGGGCGTATCGGCTTGACCAACGCCAGCGGCAGCATGGCCGATGGCACGGTGTTTGATATTCCTTATCAGGATTGCGCGCCCAAACCGCTCGACGTACTGAACTGCAACGATGCCGCCAGCCGCGATATCTATCTGGCGTTGCCGATGCTCAACGACACCATCAATGAGGTTGCCAGCCCGCACAGCCAACTGCCTGGGGCGATCCGCTACGCCGAACATACCGATGATGTGCGCGATTTGCATACCGACGGCGGCGATGTCAGCCAACTGCTGCTGGCCCAGTTGGCACCGCGTTTGATGCAGGGCTCCGAAGATCTCAGCGCCTATTCCGTGCTGCCGGTCTGCCGCATTAAAGAGAAGCACCCGGACGGCTCACTGATCCTGGATGAAGAATTTATTCCTACCTGCACCACTCTGCACGCCTCCGTACAGTTGAAAGACTTTATGGATGAAGTGGAGGGTACCTTGGTGGAGCGCGCCCGGCTGTTGGCCAAACGTATCGGTTCGCCGGGCCAGCAGGGGATTGCCGACGTGGCCGAATTCATGATGCTGCAGGTGTTTAACCGCATGCAGCCTTTGTTCACTCACCTGTCTCATCAGGCGGTGCTGCACCCACAGGATTTTTATAGCCACCTGGTGCAAACCTGCGGCGAGTTGCGCACCTTTACCGACGAATCGCGTCTGGCAGGCAGCTTCATCGTTTATAACCATGACAACCTGACCGACTGCTTCCAGCCGCTGTTCCTGGCGATGCGCCAAACGCTCAGCACGGTGCTGACACCGCGTGCCATCTCGGTACAGCTGCATCCACAGCCTAACGGCATTCGTGTGGGGACGATCAACGATAGCGATCTGTTGCGCAGCGCCGACTTTGTGCTGGCCGTCCGGGCGCAGATCCCGCAGGAACAGCTGCGGCGTCAATTCGTGCAGCAAACCAAGATCACCTCGCTGGAGAAAATCCGTGAGCTGGTTAGCCTGCAACTGCCTGGTGTACCGCTGGTGGCGCTCTCTGCCGCACCGCGTCAGCTGCCTTACCATTCCGGCTATACCTACTTCATGTTGGATCGACAAAGCCCGACCTGGAAAGAGGTCCTGCAAAGCAATGCGATTGCCTTCCACGTTTCGGGTGACTTCCCTGAACTGGATATGCAGTTCTGGGCGATTAGGAGCAGCTAATGAAAATGCATGCCGTCACGGATAATCCAGCGCTGCCCGAAACGGAAACCGTTACTTCGTATCGGCAATATCAGCTCCCGCTGCGCGGCGAGAGCCTGAATGCGATGGTGGACGCTGCCACGCCGTTACTCGGCATGGTGCTGCGCTTGAAAGACATGGAAAACCAGCCGCTGCCAGACCAGCTTTACCAGCAGGTGGTAACGGATATCCGCGCCATTGAGCAGTTCCTGCAAACCAAAGGCTACGAGCCAGGGGCGATCGTTTCGTTCCGCTACGTGCTTTGTACCTTTATCGATGAGACGGCGTTAGGGCACGGTTGGAATACGCAAAATGGCTGGTTGCAGCAGTCCTTGCTGGTGCATTTCCATAACGAAACCTGGGGCGGCGAGAAGGTGTACGTCCTGCTGGAACGCCTGATGGGTGAACCCAAACGTTATCAGGATCTGCTGGAGTTCATCTACCTGTGTTTCTGCCTGGGTTATCGCGGCCGCTACAAGGTGACATTGCAAAACAGCGATGACTTTGAACGGCTGTTCCGCCGGCTGCATCATCAACTGCAACAGCTGCGCGGTGAAGCCCCCGCAACCGTCTTGCACCAGAAACAAAGCCGCACCGGCGGGCGTTACTACCTGAGTAAACGGTTGACCATCAAGCATTTGCTATGGGGTGGCTTAGGGCTGTTGACGGTGATTTACCTGTTCTATGCCGTCCAGTTACATGGACAGACTCAGGATATTTTGCAGCAGCTAAACAATTTATTGAGCTAGGAAGCACAGATGATTCAAATTGACTTGCCCACGCTGGTAAACCGCCTTAATCCCATCGCCCGCCATGCCTTGGAGGCCGCGGCGGCGCACTGCGTCAGCCTGCAGGAAGCGGAAGTGACGGTCTCGCAGGTATTAATGCAGATGGTCGCCAGCCCCTTAAGCGACGTCAGGGTGATCCTTAATCATGCTGGCGTGGACACTGACGCATTGCGTGAGTCACTCGATCAACGTATTTCCGGCTATCAGTCGGTCACTCAGGCTTATCCCAGCTTCTCCCCATTGCTGGTGGAGTGGTTGCAGGACAGTTGGCTATTGGCGTCGGCCGAAATGGATCACGGCCAGCTGCGCGGTGGGGTGATGTTACTGACCTTACTGCTGAGCCCTATGCGTTATTTAACACCGGCGGCCAGCCGGTTGTTATCCCCGGTGAACCGCGAACTGTTGCGCCAGAACTTTGCTGACTGGACTGCCGATTCCGCAGAAGCCCCTCGGGTAGCAAAAGCGGGAGATAAAACCGCAGCTGTCGCCAACGGCGAAAGCCTGCTGGCGCGCTATGCCAGCAACATGACCGAACAGGCCCGTAAAGGGACGTTGGATCCGGTGCTGTGCCGCGATGAAGAAATCGACCTGATGATCGATATCCTGTGCCGCCGCCGCAAGAACAACCCGATCGTGGTGGGTGAGGCAGGCGTGGGTAAAAGCGCTCTGATCGAAGGCCTGGCGCTGCGTATCGTGGACGGCCAGGTGCCGGAAAAGCTGTGCAACAGCGAACTGATGACGCTGGATCTCGGTGCGTTGCAGGCTGGTGCGGCGGTAAAAGGCGAGTTCGAAAAGCGCTTCAAGGGGATCATGGCGGAAGTTGCCCAGTCGGCCACGCCGATCATCCTGTTTATTGATGAAGCCCATACGCTGATCGGCGCGGGCAATCAGCAGGGTGGCCTGGATATCTCCAACCTGCTGAAACCGGCGTTGGCGCGCGGTGAGCTGAAAACCATCGCCGCCACCACCTGGAGCGAATACAAAAAGTATTTTGAGAAGGATGCCGCGCTGTCGCGCCGTTTCCAACTGGTGAAAGTCTCTGAGCCGAGTGCCGAAGAGGCCACGGTGATCATGCGCGGCCTGCGCACTATCTATGAGAAGGCGCATGGCGTGCTGATCGACGACGAGGCGCTACAGGCGTCGGCGGTGCTCAGCGATCGCTATCTCTCTGGCCGCCAACTGCCGGACAAGGCCATCGACGTGCTCGATACCGCCGCCGCGCGGGTGGCGATCAACCTGACTTCGGCTCCACGCCAGGTATCGGCACTGAAAACGCAGCTGCACCAGCAGGCGATGGAAATCCAGATGTTGGAGCGTGAACAGCGCCTCAACCTGAGCCAGCCGGATGAGCGATTATCGGTGTTACAACAACAGCGCGCTGAGATCGAACAGCAACTGGCGGACCTGAATGCCAGCTGGCAAACCCAGCAGCAGTTGGTGCAGCAGATCATCGCCCTGCGGGCAGAGCTGCTGACGCAGGAAGAAAATGCGACGGAAGAACAGGTTATTAATCTGGCTGCGCTGGGTGCCGAGCTGGAACAACTGCAACAGCATCAGACCCTGGTTTCTCCACACGTGGATAAACATCAGATCGCGGCAGTGATCGCCGAGTGGACCGGCGTGCCGTTAAACCGCCTGTCGCAGAGTGAACTGTCGGTGGTCACCGAGCTGCCAACGTATCTTGGCGAACAGATCAAAGGCCAGGAAACCGCGATCCACTGCCTGCATCAGCATCTGCTGACCGCCAGGGCCGATTTGCGCCGTCCGGGTCGCCCAATGGGCGCTTTCCTGCTGGTGGGGCCAAGCGGCGTGGGTAAAACCGAGACCGTATTGCAGATCTCTGAGCTGTTGTACGGCGGGCGCCACTATCTCACCACCATCAACATGTCCGAGTTCCAGGAGAAACACACCGTTTCGCGCCTGATCGGTTCACCGCCGGGGTATGTGGGCTATGGCGAAGGTGGCGTGTTGACTGAAGCCATCCGCCAGAAACCCTATTCGGTGGTGCTGCTCGACGAAGTCGAAAAAGCCCATCCCGACGTGCTCAACCTGTTCTATCAGGCGTTCGACAAGGGTGAACTGGCCGACGGCGAAGGCCGCATCATCGACTGTAAAAACGTGGTGTTCTTCCTGACCTCCAACCTGGGCTATCAGACCATTGTCGATCACGCCGAACAGCCGGAACTGCTGGGCGAACTGCTGTACCCCGAGCTGGCGGCCTTCTTCAAACCGGCCCTGTTGGCGCGTATGGAAGTGGTGCCTTACCTGCCGCTGGGCAAGGACACGCTGCAAACCATCATCCACGGCAAGCTCAAACGCCTGGATAACCTGCTGCGCCAGCGCTTTAACGCCGAAGTGGTGATTGAGCCTGAGGTGATCGAGGAGATCCTGCTACGTGCCACCCGTGCCGAGAACGGGGCGCGCATGCTTGAGTCGATTATCGACGGGGCGTTGCTGCCGCCGGTTTCCCTACTGCTGTTGCAAAAAATGGCGGCAGGTACGGCGATTAGCCATATCCGCATCGCCACGGAGGGAAATGCGTTTACCGCACAGGTCGAGGAGGCGCTATGAGGCAACGGCTGAAATGCTTACTGGCGCTGCTGGAAAACGATTCGGTCGAGCATTTGGTCCATGGCTTTTTGACGCTGGATCACCACCGTCACGGGTTCGACGGCTTGATGGTGGCGATGTTCAACGCCAGTGAGGGGCAGTTGGAATGTCTCCGCCTGTCTGATGCCAACCGGCGCGCTACGGTGAAGCTGGAAGCCGATATCGAAGACACCAACCACCCTTTGGTGCGGGTGCTGCGTAATGGCGCGCCCGAAGTCTGGTACGCGCTCAATCGCGGGGTGCGCATTGAAGATGACGGTTTTCGCGGCTTTATTGAGGCGTTGCCCAACGGTTGCAGTATGTATGGCGTACCGCTGTTTGATTTTCAGGGGCGGGCCTGCGGGGTGATTGCGGTGTTTGCCGAGGATATCGATCGATTTGTGGACAGCCGGGGCATGTTCTCTATCTATTGCCAGATTTTTCAGCACCGCCTCAACAAGCTGCAAGAGGTGGAGCATCTGCGATCGCAACTGGTCCAGCTGCGATCGATGTTCAAGGTGCGTGAAAAACAGTTGGATGAGCTGATGGTCTCGCTGAGCACCTCCGACGTTTCCACCTCGCCAGAGCTATCACGCGATTACAGCAAGATAGATGACCTGTCTAGCGCGGTGGAGGCGTTTGAAGCCGCGGTACTGACGCAGCGCCAGCGTCTGTACGGCAATGACAAAAACCGCATCGCCGACAGCCTGGGGATCACGCCGCGCACCCTGGGTTACAAGTTGGCGAAATACAGGTGTTAGCTATGAATACGTGGTTATTGATCGGTTCGTTACTGCTTTCCGGCAGCAATTCAGCCACCGAGTGGCTAAGCGGCCTTTCGCTGTCGCAGCCTGAAGGGGATGCGCATCAGTTGGCGCTGCTGATGAACTGCCGCAGTGAAAGCTCGCCGCTGGTGCGTCTGGACTGCTACGACAACGCGTTGTCAGCGGCCAGCGGCGACAACCCTGGTCAGGTACAGGCCGGGCCAGCCTGGCAGCGAGCCATGGCGCAGGAAAAAGGCCGCCGCGATCACTCGACGGCATTCCTGATAAGCGAAGGGCAGGGCAACAACCCGCAGGTGGTGCTGACCACGCCAGCGATTGGTGTGCCACCACCGCGGCCGGTGCTGATGCTGAGCTGCATCGACAACATTACCCGTTTGCAGATCGCCTTGGTCGGTCCGCAAAAAGACGGTGCGGTGACGCTAACGGCGGATAGCGATCGGTTTAACGTGCAGTGGTTCCTGCGTGAAAACGGCTATCTGCTGGAATCCAGCCGGGGCCTGGCTGGCATTGATGAGATCAAGCGGTTGATGTCGGCGCAGACGCTGACGATCGACGGTACCAACGGCGGGTTACCCCGTCTGACATTTAATATTTCGCAGTTAACGCCAGCGCTGAAACCGCTGCGTAACGCCTGCCACTGGTGAGGACTATGGATAGCACGTCACAACATCCCTGGCATGCATTATTGCTGACACCGCTGACGCCCGAGCAGACCGCCAAGGCGTTGGCCGATGACGATCCGCAATGGGAGCATATCGACAGCCAGATGGTCAAAGTGGGTTCGCTGACCCACAGCTCGCTGAATATTGATGACCTTCAGCAGCAGGCGATGGCTCTGCTGTCGCAAAAAAGCAAAGACTTCCGTTTGGTGGTGCACCTGCTGCGTACCTTGCAGCACGGGGGCGAACCGAGCGACCTGATGCTGGCGATCTCCTTGCTGACCGCCTACGTGCAGAACTTCTGGACCAGCGCCTGGCCGTTGAACCCGCTGCATAAGCGCCGCTTTGCCCAGCAGATCCTCAAGCGTTTTGACAGCGCCAGCGGCAGCTTTAGCCAACGGGCGACGGATGCCCAACGCCAGGATGTGCAAGGTTTGCTGGCACATCTGGCCCAGGTCTGGCACAGCGACGAACCGGCCCTGGCGAAAGAGGTGGATAGCCTGCGAACCAGCTATGCGCGGTTGCCTACTCGCACCGTTGAACCGGTGGTTGAGGAGGAAGAACGCCCTCAGTCTGGTTCGGCATCGACATCAACCACTGCCAGCAGAACGATCAGCCCCAGCCTGAGCATTGATAACTCCAGCGATAAAGCCTGGCGGCAAACGCTGCTGAAAATGGCGGATTTGCTGTGTGAACTGCACCCGGAAGCCGCCATTGGTTTCCGCCTGCGTCGCCATGCCCTGTGGGGCAGCTTGACCGCGCCACCGATAGCGCAGGCCGATGGGCGCACGCCGCTGGCAGCCGTTTCTGTCGATCGCATGGCCGATTATCTGGGGCGCATTGCGACTGCGGATCTGGCCCTGTGGCAACAGGTAGAACAGAGCCTGGCGCTGGCACCTTACTGGCTGGATGGCCACGCGCTTTCGGCGCAGATCGCTATTCGGCTGGGATACGCAGGAGTTGCGCAGGCCATACGCGACGAACTGAGCGCCTTTATCGAACGGATGCCGGCGTTAACCACCCTTTACTTTACCGATATGACGCCATTCCTCTCCCCTGAATCTGCCAGCTGGTTACAGCAGGATATGGGTGCCAAAGGGGGAGGTAACACTATTGAACAGGATGAAATTTGGCAATGCTATCAACAGCAAGGACTGGAAGCCGCGTTACAGATGATCGATCGGCAATCGCAGCAATCCGAACCCAGGGACCGTTTTTACCTGCAATTGCTCAGCGCCCAGCTACTGGAAAAAGCGGGGATGACGGCGCTGGCACAGCAGCACTATCACAACCTGTTGCAGGTGGGGCAGCAAGTGCAGCTAAGCGAATGGGAACCGGCGTTGATCGCCTTGCTAACAGACAAGCAGCGGCAGCTCAAGCCGTGATGGCCAGGGAAGGGAACAGGAGCGTTAACGCATGAAATTGCCCTCATTTATTCATTTTGCCAGACCGGCCATTCCGCGCATCAAAGCCTCGGTGCCGGTGGTACTGGCGCTGTTGGCCTGTATCGGCTTGATTTGGGTCTGGATTTACGGGCCGGAATGGAAGCTGAAGGATTACCAACCGTTCGAACCTTTGCTGAGCCGCTGGTTGGTGACTGCATTGGTCGTGCTGCTGGCGGTGTGCTGGCTCACCTTCAAAATGGTGCGGCGTTTACAGCAGTTGGAAAAGCTGCAGCTGCAGGCCAAAACGCAGGTCGACGATCCGATCCTGGCCGATATCGAACAGCAGGACCAGTATTTGGGCGTCTGGAAGCAGCAGCTGCAACGGCGGCTGAATACCCCGGCTTATCTCTATCGTCTGCCTTGGTACATGGTGATTGGCACCCGCAACAGCGGCAAAAGCACCCTGATCAAAGAAGGCTACAAGCTGACCGAAATCGCCAGCCCGGAACTGACCAGCGTGGAAGACGCCGGTGAGCTGCGCGTGCGCTGCTGGCTGGGTGAACAGGCGGTGCTGATCGATCCGGCAGGTGAGCTGATCGAGCAGCCAACGCTGTCCATAGTGGGCAAAGCGGCGCTCAATAGCCGCCTATGGCAAAGCCTGCTGAACTGGTTGGTTGAACACCGTAAACGCCAGCCGCTGAACGGCCTGATCCTCACCGTCGATCTGCATCAACTGCTGACGGCGAACAAGGCTCAACGCGAAAACATGATTGCCAGCCTCCATCAGCGTTTGCAGGATGTGCGCCAGGCGCTGCATAGCCAGCTGCCGCTGTACGTGGTGTTTACCAAACTGGACCTGCTGTACGGGTTTGAAGCGATGTACCAGACGCTGGATAAGGCACAACGCGAAGCAGTGCTGGGGGTGACCTTCAGCCTGAACGCCGCCGAGCCGGAGGTGTGGCGCAAAGAGTTGCAGCAGTTCTGGCAACAATGGATCGCCCAGTTGAACGGTGCGATGCCAGACATGATGCTCAACGGCGTTGATGCCGGGCAGCGTAGCCAACTGTTCAGCTTTACCCGCCAGATGCAAGGCCTGCAAGAGTATGTGGTGCAACTGCTGGAGGGGATCCTCTACAGCGGCGATCATCAGCAGCCGCTGTTGCGCGGTATCTACCTGACTTCTGCCCAACAGCGCGGACAGATGGATGACGTGTTTACCCAGTCTGCCGCCGTGCAGTATCACCTGTCGCCGCAGGCCTTCCCAACCTGGCCGGTCGCCGAAACGACCCCGTACTTCACCAAAGAGCTGTTTAATCAGGTGTTGCTGGCGGAACCGAATCTGGCGGGCGAAAACGGCCTGTGGCTGCGTAACTCCAGAAAACGCCTGATGGTGTTCTCCTGCGTGGGGGCCGCGGTGGCGTTGACGCTGTGGGGTTGCTGGCAATACTACTATCAGAGCAACTACCGTGCCGGACAAGAGGTCCTTGCCCAGGCCAAAACCTTCCTCTCCATCCCGACGCCGAAGGGTGACGATCGCTATGGCAACCTGCAGCTGCCGTTGCTGAACCCGATCCGTGACGCCACGCTGGCTTATGGCAACTACCATGAGCGCAACAGCCTGTTGGCGGACATGGGCCTGTATCAAGGCAACAACATCGGCCCTTACGTGGAAAGCACCTATCTGCAACTGTTGCAGCAGCGCTTTGTTCCGGCGTTGATGAGTGGCCTGTTGGAGCAGTTGAATGCCGCGCCTCCAGGCAGCGAAGAGAAACTCGAGATCCTGCGCGTGATGCGCATGCTGGAAGACGGCAGTGGCCGCAATATAGCGCTGGTGGAACAATTTATGGGCGATCGCTGGAGCCAGCAGTTTAACGGCCAGCGCGAGTTGCAACAGCAGTTGATGGGCCATCTGGACTATGCGCTTAAGCACACCGATTGGCGTGCCGCGCGGGAAAGTGGCGATCAGATTGCCATCAAGAACTTTATCCCATATCGCCAGCCGATCCAGCTGGCACAGCGCGAGTTGAGCAAGCTGTCGATTTATCAGCGGGTCTACCAGAACCTGCGCATCAAGGCACAGGAAGCACTGCCTCCGGCCCTGAACCTGCGCGATCAGATCGGTGCAAGCTTTGACGACATCTTTATCTCCAACAACGATCGCCTGCTGGTGGTGCCGCAGTTCCTGACGCGCAACGGTTTGCAGAACTACTTCACCAAGCAGAATGACCAACTGGTCGATCTGACGGTGATGGACAGCTGGGTGCTGGATCTCAGCAAAAACGTCGAGTATAGCGAGGCGGATCGCAAAGAGATCCAGCGGCAGGTGACCGAGCAGTATATCGGTGACTATACCGCCACCTGGCGTGCGGCGATGAATAACCTGTCGGTCGGTGAGTTTGAAGATCTGCCGCAGGCGATCAGTGCCATCGAGCAGGTGATCAGCGGTGAGCAGCCTTTCCGCCGTGCCTTGCAGACGCTGAGTGATAACACTCGGCTGCCTGCGGTGCCTGACGCGTTGCAGGGTAAAGAACGCCAGGAACTGATGCAAAAATCCGATTATCAACTGCTGGGCCGCGTCAACCGCGAGTTCGCGCCGGAAACCGGCGTGCTGGTGGAGAACGGTGACAAAGGCAGCGTGCTGCAAAGCGTCTACCAAAAACTGACCGAACTGCACCGTTACCTGCTGGCGATCCAAAACTCACCGGCACCGGGTAAAGCGGCCATGAAGGCGGTACAGCTGCGCCTGGATCAAAACAGCAGCGACCCGATCTTCGAAGTTCAGCAGTTGGCGAAAAACCTGCCGGAACCGCTGAACCGTTGGGTAGGGGATTTGGCCGAACAAGCCTGGCGCGTAGTGATGATGGAAGCCATCCAATCGTTGGAAGTCGAGTGGAACGAGACGGTGGTGAAGCAGTATCACACCTACCTGGCTGGCCGTTATCCGTTCGATCCTAAGTCGCAGCAGGACGTGCCGCTGAGCGAGTTTGAACGCTTCTTCGGCCCGAAAGGCACCCTGGACAGCTTCTACCAGCAGAACCTGAAGCCGTTCGTGGATAACAACCTGAGCAGCGGCAGCGACGGGCAACTGTTAATCCGCCCAGACGTGCTGCAACAACTGGCACAGGCGCAGAAGATCCGCGAAACCTTCTTCTCGGCACAAAACGGCCTGGGCACCCAGTTCGCCATCGAACCGGTGGTGCTGAGCGGCAACAAACGCCGCAGCGTGCTGAACCTGGATGGGCAGTTGCTGGATTACGCCCATGGCCGTAGCAACATGGTGCATCTGGTTTGGCCTAACTCCATGCGGGCCGGGGTAGAAAGCAAGGTAACGCTGGTTCCAGATGAAAACGGCAAGTCCCCGCGCAGTATCACCTTCAGCGGCCCTTGGGCACAGCTGCGGCTGATCAACGCCGGTGAGTTGACCAACGTCGGCACCAACTCGTTCGACGTCCGCTTCAAGGTGGACGGCGGCGAGATGACCTACCGCATCCATGTGGATGAGTCCGACAACCCGTTCGCTGGCGGTCTGTTCAGCAAGTTCACCCTGCCAGACACGCTGTATTAATCGTTGTTATCCCGTCTCTCTGCCGCGCTTGGCAGAGAGACGCTTTAAGGATGAGTCCGCATGAGCGAAGCCTCAGAAAATATCATCATTCAAACCGGCGGCGATCCGCGCCATTGGCCGGAATTCAGCGCCATTCGTGAAGAGATCAACAAGATCAACCACCCGGCGCGGCCAGAGGTTAACTGGCGCCTGATTGAGTCCCTGGCGTTGACGCTGTTCCGTACCAACGGAGTCGATCTGCAAACCACGGTGTACTACGCCCTGGCGCGTACCCAAAGGCACGGGCTGGCCGGGTTTACCGAGAGCTGCGAGCTGTTGGCGGGCATGGTAGTCAGCCAATGGGAGCGATTGTGGCCAGAGCAGCCGCAGGCCCGCTCGGAAATACTGGAATGGTTCAACGCCCGCGTCGGTAGCCAACTGCGCCAGCACGAGTTCGGCATTGACGACCTGCGCCTGGTGTACCGCGCCGAGCGGGCGCTGCAACTGCTGTGCGACAAACTGCAGCAGGTCGAGCTCAAGCGCGTACCGCGCATTGAGAACCTGTTGTACCTGATGCAGAACACCGCCAAACGGCTGGAAGCCGCCCATGAAGCGGCCAAACAGCCGCCAGCGCAACCGCTGAAGATGCCCTCGATGGTGTATCTCTCGGTGCCCGAAGCGGAGCCAATCCGCACCTTATTCTCGGGGGCAAAACCTGCCGCGAATGAACCTCCACCGGCCTACGAAGAACCCGCGCCACAGCCAATAGAACAACCGTTGCCCAATGTGGAAGTGCGTTTTGCACCGCCACCACCGGTCATCCCTAAAGCGGCCAAACGCGCTGCGACGGCTTGGGGCTTTGGCGGCGGTGTGCTGTGCAGCCTGGTGGTCGCCGGTGCGGCTTACCTGATGCAGGTCAAACCAATGCAGGAGCGACTGGCGGGGCTGGCCGCTACCCCGGAAGCTTCTGTACAGCTGTGGCTGGCGCAACCGACCCTGGACGGCTACGGCCAGCAACTGAACACCCTGGAAAACCTTTCTCCATTGGCCGGGTTGCATACCGCCGATGCCTCGGTGGCGCTGGCTAACCAGCTGTGGCCGACAGATCCGGAGCAAATCGCCCAAAGCCAGCGTTGGCAACGGCTGTTACAGGCGCGGCTCGGTAACGAGCGGGCCGACAGCAGCTATTTCCAGGTGCAGCAGCGCTTGCAGGCGCTGTCGGACAAGCTGCTTGAACAGGAACAAATACGCGGCAGCCTGACGCTTTCCTATCTGAAAACGCAGGTTTATCAGATGCAAAGTGAACTGAACCGTGAAACGCCGTTGGAAGAGTTGCTGCGGCAGTTGGCGGTTTCGGTAGAACAACAACAACCGGCTTCACCGGTGCTGCTCAAGCAGATAGACGAGCGCTGGAATGCACTGCTCAGTCGCTATCACCAACTCACGCAGCAGGCAGCATCTGCCCGCTAACCTCCAGGAAGGAAAAGATATGTTTGCTGATGATAAGAAAAACGCCCCCAAGGGGGGCGTGCAGCCGAAGAACATTGTGGCCACGGAGACGCCGTCAGTCAGTGGCGATCAGGTGGTGGATATGGTGGGAGCCGCGGCTGGCGCTGTAGGCGGCAAGGCGGGCAAGGTGGTATCGCAGGCGGCGGACATTGCCAAAAAGGCCGGTTCGATAGCCTCATCCGTAGGCATCAATCCGAAGAACATTGTCAGTGGTGGGAGCGCAGCGGGCATAGCCTCATCCGCAGGCGTGAAACCGATGAACATTGTCAGCAGTGGTAGTGCCGCGGGCATGGCCTCATCTGCGGGCGTTAAGCCGATGAACTTTGCCAGCGGCGGCAGCGCCACGGCGATGGCATCCTCGGCTGCCAGTGCCCTGCTGGGCGGTGCGGAACCGAGCGGGTTGCAGTTTACGCTCTCCACGGCGAACCTGCCTCCGCAGACTTTTGTGGTGGTGGATTTCAGCCTGACCGAGATGCTCTCCTCACCGTTCGTGCTGAATGTGGGCCTGGCCAGTGCCGATCCGGCCATCGACTTTGCCGCGGTGCTGGATGAAGATGCGACGCTGGTGATCAAGCGTGAAGGGGTAGTGCAACGCAGCATCACCGGCATGGTGGCGAGTTTTGAACAGGGTGATACCGGCCTGCACCAGACCCGTTATAGCATGGTGATCCGCCCGGCACTGTGGCGCACCACGCTGCGGCGCAACTCGCGCATCTTCCAGCAGCAGAGCATCGAAAGCATCATTACCACCTTGCTGAAAGAGAACGGCATCACCGATTTTGCCTTTGGCTTGCGCAATCCCCACCCGGCCCGTGAGTTCTGCGTGCAGTATCAGGAATCGGATTTTGACTTCATCCAGCGGCTGGCCGCCGAAGAGGGGATGTTCTACTACTTCGAATACCCCGAAGGCAAAAACATCGTGGTTTATACCGATGACGTGGGCACCCTGCCGCAGGGCGCTGTGCTGCCGTATAACCCAGGCGTAGCCTCTCAGGCGCTGGAGCTGTGTGTCACCACCTTCACCCGTAGCGCACAGGTGCGTACCGCCGTGGTGGAACTGAAGGATTACACCTTTAAAAACCCGCAGTGGTCGGCGGCCTTTAATGAGCAGGCCAGCGAGCTGCAAAACCAACGGCCAGACTACGAACACTTCGACTTCCCTGGACGTTTTAAAGACGAACAGCACGGCAAGGCCTTTACCCATTACCGCCTGGAAGCCCTGCGCAACGATGCCAATCTGGGGCAAGGGCAGAGTAATGACTTTACCCTGCAGCCAGGCCTGCTGTTTACATTGACCAGCCACCCGCGTGGCGATTTGAACCACCAGTGGCAACTGCTGAGCATTCAGCACAGCGGCAGCCAGCCTCAGGCGTTGGAGCAGGAGTCTGGTGGGCAAGGCACCACGCTGAGCAACCAGTTCGTCTTCCTGCCGCACACCCAGACCTGGCGACCGACGCCGATGCCGAAACCGAGCATGGACGGCCCACAGATCGCGATGGTGGTGGGTCCAGCCGGGGAAGAAATCTACTGTGATGAGTTCGGCCGTATCCGCCTGCAATTCCTGTGGGACCGCTACGGTAAAAGCAACGACAACAGCTCGTGCTGGATCCGCGTGACCCAACCGTGGGCCGGACAGGGCTGGGGGATGTTGGCCATCCCACGTATCGGCCAGGAAGTGGTAGTTGATTTCCTGCATGGGGATCCGGACCAACCGATCGTCACCGGGCGTACCTATCACGCCAACAATATCCCGCCGGGATCGCTGCCTGCCAGCAAGACCCAGATGGCGTTCCGCTCCAAGACCCATAAGGGCGAGGGCTTCAACGAATTGCGGTTCGAGGATGCCAAGGGCGGCGAGGGGCTGTTTTTGCATGCCCAGAAGGATATGAGTACGACGGTTAAAAACGATCAGTCTCTTACCGTCGAATCAGGTAACCGGACGCTAAATATTCTTGCTGGTAACGAAACCAAAACCGTAAAGCAGGGTGGCCTGACGGAAACCATTTGTACCATGCGTAGCACCAGTGCTAATCAGGTTCAGGTCAAAGCTAAAGCAGGTAAGAGTGGCCCAGGAACACAGCTTTATGAGTCCTCAGACGACATCACGCTGAAAGTGGGGGCCGGGGAAATAAAGATGACGACCAGCAGCATAAAGATTACATTTGGTGGTTCGTGCATACAGCTGGATGCGGGTGGGGTATACGTTGATGGGGCAGTTGTTCACTTGAACAAGGGAGGTACGGAAGGTGCCTCTTCTACTCCCGCTGGTGAGGAAAGTGCTGAAGGTGCTGTCGCTGCTCCTGCTGGTGAGGGGGCGGCAGAAGGAAGTGCTGCAGCTCCTGCTGGCGGGGGAGTCAACTCTAACGCAGGGATCGCTCCAGAAAAGGGAGACGTAAAATATGATGGTTATGAGCCTAATAATAAAGAAATGTTGTTTGCAGCGAAACATCCTTTGATAGCTATCGATATCGGTAAAATTGAAAAAGGGAATAATAACATCTCTACGGTCGCGCATCGTTTTGCTAGCACAGGAACAGGAGAGAATGCGTTGCAATATACTCAGCCAAATGGAAGCACAGAAGGTACTGAGGTCAATGCATTTCGTCATACTGTATGGCAAGCTGGCATTACGAGTAAACACGGTGTGGATATTGCCAAAGAAGTTGGTGACTCGCATGAGGTTAACCCCACTGCATTTATGGATTCAAACCGTACTTTCAATACGATGGCTGATGCTGACCAAGTAACAGATCTGTTAAATAATCAAATTGGTCGTGGTATAGGTGAAAGCAATAGCGGGAAAAATATGCAAGAGCTCTCGTCTTCTGTATTGGATGAATTTCATCAAAATGGATTATATGCTGTTAAAGAAAACGTTGATGGTAAGTATGTTGTCGAAAAAACCACTCTTTCTAAAGAAAAGTATGACTATTTAAAGGAGCACCAAAGTACACTTGATAAAAATGGGAATTCAAAATGATCTTCAAACGAGTTTTTTTTCTATCTTTTCTTTATATGCTAAGTGGATGCGGGATGGGGGATGATATGAATATCGAAAAGGAAATTTTCACTCTTATTGAGTCGAAGTGTGCTAACAGTCATGAGTGTTTAATAGATCTTAACGATCTTCCATTACCTAAGTGGGATAATGCTTATATTTTTAGCAACGTCAGTAAAAGCTATATCCAGGATAAAATAAAAGTACCATACACCCTATACAAGGATGTAGGTGTAAAAATTATCTTTACTCATAATGGGAAAATAACGAGCTACGCAG
Source organism: Serratia sp. K1WW1 (assembly GCF_055790865.1). Lineage (NCBI taxonomy): Bacteria > Pseudomonadati > Pseudomonadota > Gammaproteobacteria > Enterobacterales > Yersiniaceae > Serratia > Serratia sp. K1WW1. Next base: position 3,657,138 of record NZ_CM147697.1, on the reverse strand, counting down.
AGCTGTTTCCTATTTTGGATACCAAAACGACAAGGAGTAAAATTATATTCTCGTTTGATGGAAATAAATGGGGTGGGAAACAGATGGTTAATTACTATCATTTGAGCACAAGTAACGCAAAGATGAAAGTGGTCAAGCAAACATATAGTAATGATGGTGTTTCCAATATCACTGCTTATATAATTCATCCTGAAAATGTATACCAGGTTGGAGATTGAGAAATTAATGAAGTAATGTGGGGCTTATTCGCTGGATAAGTAAATAGAGGGCTGCGAGGTGAGTACGGATACAATGCCGATGATGCTAAATAGCACCGGCTATTATTGACGACTTCCTGCTCATTTAAAAGGGCAGGAGATCTCACTGTAACACTTAGTTAATTTGCGTTCTAATGGGCGTGTGGTTATGAAAATCTCTTAATTATGACATAAGGATATGTATAAATGATTGCATCAGACAATTTATCCCTTTTTCAATTTAACGAAGGTGCTATTGAGCTACCTACAGCTTGGAAAGATCTCAGTGTGCTGGTGCTCAGTGCAGCCGATAACGACCAAAGCGGAATCAGTTTTACCATTTCCAGAGACGTTATTCCATGGGGAATGTCATTCAGTCAGTTTGCTGAGCGTGAGATATCCAGCCTGTCAAAACAGTTGAAAAATTACCAGCAGATTAATCAAGAGAATGGGGTGTTGGATTCCCGAGATACGGCAACCTCTGAATTTAGTTGGTCATCACCACAAGGGCCGATCCATCAATTAATGATGTTGCTTGATGTCACTCCTAAAGTGTTGGTTTTCACTGCCACGATCCCAGGATATATGACGGATGAACAGCGGCAACAAATAACCACGTTGATGAGTACATTCCAATTGCGGGAACCGGCCACGGCAGAAAAAACGGCTACAAAGTAACAGGAGCGGACGATGAGTGTTGCACAAGGAGTATGGTCAGGCGCAGGTGCTGCTGGCGGGCGCTCTGCCGTTCGTCAAGAGGTGATGGAACAACAGCGTGGGGCATCACCACCGAATACTAACGAAGGCGGCGCGGAGTCTTTTAACGAACAAGCTCTGAACTTTATGGAGAGCGAAGAAGTAAACAGTGCGGTGACTGTCGGTATGGGAGCTTATGCCGTCGCGAGTGGTGCAGGGGCACCTTTCGCCGTCGGGTTAGCTGCTGGTTACGTTGGCGCACAAGCGGGTAGCTATGTCGGCGAAAAAGCAGGTACAGCCATTGCCGAGTACCTTGGATGGAAAAAGGTGGCAACGGAGGGAGATGCTCCGGCGCGTATGGGTGACTTTATTGCGCACCAAAAGAAAGACCTCGGTACCTGGGGGGCATTAGGCGGAATATTGCTCGGAGCGGTTGCTGCCGTTGCTGTTGGGGCATTGGTGGTTGCTACCGGTGGCGCTGCTTTGGTTGTTGTTGCAGCCGCAGCAGCCGCAGGGGGATTTGTTGGTGCTGGTGTCGCCGCAGCTGGCGCAGTGATGGGGCAATACGGTGATAACAAAGGCACGATTATCGACGGTTCCCCCAACGTGTATTTTGAAGGGAAGAAGGTGGCTCGGGTAGGCGATCCTATCGTGTGTAGCGATCATCCAGGTCCTCCGCCGGTTATCGCGGAAGGGGCGAAAACGGTCTACGCCAATGGCAAACAAATTGCCCGTTTAGGGCACCGTACCACTTGTGATGCTAACATCAATAGCGCTGCGGCAACCATTGTTGAAACCACAGAAACGGCACAGATTTTCAAAGTTAAAGATAGCCGAAACTCAGCCCTGCGCTGGGTGACTATCGTCGCCAGTTATCTACCGATACCCAGAGGGAAGAAAAAGGGTAGCAAACCAAAAACCTCTTCTGAAGCTGAAGGTTGCAGTAATAACAAATGCACCAAACCCGGTGAGCCTGTGGATGCGGCAACGGGGGATTTTCTCCAAGTGTGGCCGATGATCGATATTCCGGGAATATTGCCACTGACGCTTACCCGACTCTATCGTTCCAGTGGTCACTTGACTGGCAGTTTTGGCGATAAATGGGCAGATGATTGGTCTCAGCATTTGATCCTTGAAGACGCGGTCATTCGTTTTCGCAACCATGAAGGTGTACTGCTGACATACGATGCCCCACAAGACGATGATGACGTTCAGGCTATCAATCTGCACGAAGGTCATTATCTGCTCTATGGCCAACGTAGTGGTGTATTGCATATTTTTAATCGACAAACACAACAGATCCTGAGCTTTGCCGAACCGCAGGGGAATGTTCGCCGCTTGTCTACCATCAGCGATCGTTTCGGTAATAAAATTCGTTTTCGCTATTCTGAAGAACGGCAGCTTTCATGCATTGATCATAGCGACGGTTATTCACTTGTACTCAGTTATCAGCAACAACAATTGCTTGCGATTGAATTGATTACACCGGTTCAACGTCAATGGCTGGTTAAATGCTGTTATGCTGCCACTGGCCTGTTGGCCGAATGTAATACATTCCAGTTCACCCACCTTTATCATGAGTATAATGCTGCCGGTTACATGACCCGTTGGCATGATACGGATAAGACCGACGCTTATATTCTCTATGACCCGCAGGGCAGAGTACTGTCTACACGTACCGCTAGCGGGCATTACCAGGATCGTTTTATCTACGATGATGCCGCCCAATGCACAACCTATCTGGATGCGGAGGGAGGATGCACCCGTTTTTGGTATAACAGTGATGGTCAGGTGATCCGTGAAATTGACCCGCTGGGGCGGGAACATTTGACTGAATGGGCGTTCGGCAACAAACTTTCTGAAACGGATGCCCTGGGACGCAAGGTAGAGTTCCAGCTTAATCAATATGGAGAAACAGAGCAGATTACGATCCCTACGGGTGAAATATATCGCTATGAGTACAATGGTTTTGGGCAGGTCACGAATAGCACCTTACCGGATGGTAAAGGTTGGCAATTTATCTATGGTGATGAAGGACAACTTTGCAGTGTTGTTGATCCGCAGGGTTTACGGCAAGAATATCGTTATGGCGAGTTGGGGGGATTAGTACGTCAGATCCTGCCTAACGGGGCAGAGTGGCGTTACAGTTACAACACGCAGCATCAAATCAGTGAGATTATCGCGCCTGATGGCGGTGTTACGCTATTAAATCAGGACATCTTTGGCCGCTTAAAAGACAGCCAAGATCCATTAGGGCACATCACCCGTTATGCATATAGCTCTCAGCATGCTAGCCCGACAGGCAGTGTCAGTCAGGTTTATTTGCCTGATGGCGTTAAGCAGGCGATCACCTATGACAGTGAAAAACGCATAGCGGCAATAACCGATGGCGCAGGAAAAACTACCCGTTACGAATACGGTGGTTTTGATTTGCTGACAGGCCTTATTCGTCCTGATGGGCAGAAATTGACATTTAGCTATGACAAGCTAACCCGTCTTGATGGTGTCACCAATGCACTAGGTGAAACTTACCGCTATACGCGTGATTTGGCCGGACAGGTCATTGCGGAAACCGATTTTACCGGGCGTACCATTCAATATCAATACGATGCTGTGGGGCGACGCATTTGGGCGCGTTACCCCGATCGTCGCGTGATCAGTTGGCAATACTCGCCGCGTGATCAGATCTTGGCTCAACAGACATGGCGCAGTGATAAATTGAGTTCCACGCTGGTTGCAACGGTGAGTTATAGCTACGACGAACAGGGGCGCTTACTAAAAGCTGAAAATGCAGAAGCCGTTGTTGAGTTTGATTATGATGATGCTGGCCAACTGATTGCCGAGCGCTTGAATGGACGAGAGATTAAGCATCAGTGGGACACGCTAAACGGCACGCCAAGTTCTCGGTTGGTTGGCGAGCTCGGGCTTGATTTTGACTACGGTCTTCAGGGGGAACTGACGCAGTTAACGCTTGCGGGCCATCAGCCATTACATTTCCGACACGACAAGTTAGGTCGGGAAACCGTGCGCGAAAGTGCCGCAGGATTTATCCAAGCCTGTAATTATACTTCAGTGGGATTGCTGGCCAACCAGGCGGCAGGACGCAATTCCCCATTGTTCCAGCAGCAATTAGTGACACCAGATTCGATGACACCTGCGTTGCATGGTAGCGCAGTCAACCGAAGTTGGCAGTATGATCGGGCCTATAACGTGGTGGGTATTGATGATGGGCGTTGGGGTAAGACGCAGTACCAATATGATCTCAATGACCAGATAGTTCGAGCCAATTTTGCTGGCGTTTTGCCGCTCATTGAGCAGTTTACCTACGACGCTAACCTGAACGTCACATTGCATGCTCGTATGCCTCGTGGGGCTGAGGCTGCATTACAGCAAGACCAACAACATCAGCGGGCAGGCCGTGTCGTATCCCGTGGTAACTGCCAATATCATTACGATATGGGTGGAAGGTTGGTTGAAAAACGAACGCTTAAAGAAGGGTTTCGTCCGCAGGTGTGGCGCTACCGCTGGAATGAACAGGATCAGCTATCGGAATTGATGACGCCGAAAGGTGAACGTTGGCGCTATGGTTATGATGCTTTTGGGCGGCGCATCCGAAAACTACGGTTAGTTGACAGCAAGCCATTTATTTCTACGTTGTTTGATTTGCCTGAATCAGCTACTCCACCAGCTAGCGCTGTGGTGCACGGTTATGAGTACCTGTGGAGTGGTGATCAACTGATAGAGGAAGCCCCTATCTATGCCGATGGCACCGTTGCCTACGAGCAGAGTATCTACTGGTTGTATACCCCTGGTTCGTTAGCACCGGTGGCCCGCTATGAACAGGGCAAACTCCATTATGTCGTCACCGATCACATGGGTACTCCACGTGAATTGCTCAACGAACAGGGGAAGATGGTCTGGGCAGATCGTTTAAGTACCTGGGGTAAAACCGAGTTGTGGCAACAAGCGGCCAACGACGAAGATAAGGTCACCTGCAATCTACGGTTTGCGGGTCAGTATGCGGATGCCGAGTCTGGGTTGCATTATAACCGTTATCGCTATTATGATGTGGATACCGGGCAGTACTTGTGTCCAGACCCGATAGGGCTGGCGGGGGGCGAGAGGCTGTACGGATACGTGCATAACCCACTGACCTGGATCGACCCATTAGGGCTGACAGGATGCCCTAAAGCAGATAGGAAGAGAAGACATCATTCAAGTTCTGCTGAGTATGATAAACATACGAAAGCCAAAACACAGGCTGAAGCAATTAAATTATCTAGTAATAAAGGGCCTGCTCAATACTGGAATGAAAAGGTTCAAGGCAGTATGAACTCAAAAGAGGCCACTAGTTTTAGAAATCAACTAGAAAAAGAAGCTCTCCGACATGGAACTTATGCTCCGCAGAGTGGCGGGTCTGACTATTATATATACGACGCTGGAAGAACTATTGGCTATAACAATGGGAAACCGACACAGTATATGAGGGTTGAGGTTACAAAGAGCACAAACGAATTCCATGGACATCCAATTGCACCTGAGAAATATTTCGATTACTTGAGTAAGGTATGAGATGTGATGAATGAAATAAATGTATTCAATAAATATCCTCCACTGGCTGGATTTTATGTTCCATCCTCTTGGTTTGTGCAAAAAAACAATATGTTTGATGTGGATCCGTCAGACTTCAAGAATATAGATTCCACAGATGAATTGTTTCTGGTTAAAGATCATTTCTTTGGCGAAGACTTGTTTATTTCACGAACAGAATATCCATTATCAACTAGTGAAAATATTAGTGCAGTTGTTTCAGTAGGGTGCCGACTTTTTGATGAGGGGTCTTTAGATGAAGTTCCTGTATGCTTTTATGATGTAGACTTCTATTTTAAGAAAAGTGGGAAAGGACAGCCTGTTTTGTATCGCAATGAAAGTATAGTTACCAACAGGTTCGATGCAATAAAAAAAGCATCTTTCTATATGAAGATTTTCTCTCATTACATTGCTCCAGCATTATCCAATAAGGAAGTGAATTTAACTAGCAATCTTGAAGAGCTTATAAATAGTATAAAGTATAATAAAATATAATTTTGAAATAAATTTCAGAATGGTCTGGTATGTATCAGACCATTTTTGATTAATGTTTTTAGTTAAGAATCTTATAGGGATATTAATATTCGTGCTTCTAGGTTGGAAATAACAAAAGCAGCTTGTACATTTTGCAATTTTCTAAGCGTATTCAAATCACCACCCTGCCGGACACCACGTTGATCATCAGTAGTTGCCCAGTCAGATAGGGCTATGCTATCCCATATCCAGTCTATGCCCTTATTGGAGGGTCACCTTAAGTCAGTTTGTATTTTCGTAACCATCTGATTTAAAATTGTTTTGTGCAGGTAAATATTATCAAGGTAGGAAGGTAGCGTGATTGAGACCCTCAAGTATGATGCATTTCTGGCGGAGGTGTACCACCTGATCCGGTAATATGGCTCGCGGGAGGGATGTTGCCTGTGTCCAGACCCGATAGGGCTGTCGGGGGGGAGTAACCCTTATGGTTATGTTACTAATCCGTTAGCATGGATAGATTACTTAGGACTTAAACCGGAAGATTTAATAAGATATAAGCCGCGTAGTTCTATAACTCCGCAGGCTGGCTCAAGAGGTACAGCTATAAACAGGGCATGGGGCGAAGAGAGAGTTCTTGTAGGTGCCGGTGGTGGGTCTCGAAATTGGTCCCAAGCAGAGAGAGAGATTATTTTGAATACAAAAAATAATCAACAATTGGCCTCGATTATGTCTGAACAAGGATACACTGGTCACCATATAAACAGTGTAAAAGGTAATGGAGCATTAGGAACCGCATGGCAAGGGGATGCACGAAACATTGTATTCCTACAAAATGCTAATCATCCAAGTGGATTTGATGAGCATTTATATAGTAATCAAGGTCATAGAGGGAACTATGATACGCCAGGGAAAGGTCGATTAATAGATCGTTTGGCTACTGCAAAGCAGTTAAATGACAAATATTAAATATTTAGGAGGAAATATATGAATGATCTTGAAAAATCAATTTTAGCATTATCCCGTGCTCATGATAAATTTAGTATTCAAGGTGAGTTTACGAGGGGGGACGAGGTCAAAAATAAGTGGCCTAATGGCTTGGCTTGTTCTAAAGAACTCGAATATTTTTTTAATAACTATGATCCCAGAAACGTAAAAATTGAAACGGGGTTTACTCCGATTAAATTTTTTAGTATGGACGTATTAGAGAAGGCACAATATGGATATAAATGGATAAAAAGTTCAACTAGTGTATCAGTGAATCCTAGTTGGCCGGATGATTATGTTGTATTTATGGATGATGTAGGAGGTGGAAAACCTATTATAGCTGTAACTACTCATCTAGGAACGTCTATTTATGCTAACTATGATGTTGGTGTGCCGTTTAAGATAGCGGATTCTTTATCTGATTATCTATTTTCACTAGCCAAATTAATAGAGATTGTTTATGGGGAGTTTAATATCTTTGATGTTGCTGATGATAATGGCTTAAATAATGCGTTTGTTAAAAGGCTGAAAGAGGACATAGAACCAGTGATTGGCGTTGATAATTTTAATGGTTTTTTGGATTACTTTTATGGATAGAGCCACGCTTGATTTTTTCTAAGTGTTTAAAACCGGAAGGTCATTTATTCCGGTTTTAAATGAGATGATTCTCTAGAGATAAGTTATCTTGGCTTAAAATCTAACTTTTTTAATTAAAGTATTACATTCCTTATTTTTAAAGGTAAAAGCAGTTAGATATTTAACCTTACCATCCAAAAAAAATATTTTCGGAATTAAAAAAATCTATCAAAAATTTGGAAGAATACGCAATCGGGAAACCTCACAAATGACCTTTCCTGCATTTTATTTGTTGCTACCCTGCTGAACCTGAATAACCACTAGACCGTACATCGCGCTAATGAAAAATGTGGAATACTTTATTAATCAGAGTCTGGCGATGAGTAATTTATATTTGGTAATGAATGATTACAAAGAAAATGAGCGTTTTTTTAAAGGTGTTTTTGATATAAATAAAACGTATCCGGTTAAGGGGTCAAAATATGATTTTCCTTATTACATCGAGGATGAAAATTGTCCTGACGATATTTTTCTTAATCTAGAGGAAGATAAGGAGATATCTTTCGATTATAGAAAAGAGCAGTGGCATATTTTTTCAAGTAATCTGTGGGAGATCATCTCTAAGTTTAGGATGCCTGAGAAATATATTAAAAACTTATCTATCTCTTGCTGTGGCGAGAGTATAGCTTCGGATAAGACGTATAAATACGTATTTTTCCCACCTCATGACTTCATTGATTACAAAGAGTCTATGTTATTGGATGTTACTCGTGGTTCATTGGTTCCTAATAAAATAATTTTCAAAAATTCTTCATTAAATGATTATGATGTCTTTCAACTTAGCTCTAAAATTGTAATTGGTTTAAGACTGGTCATTAATGAAGATGTTAAACTATCTATAGAAAATAATGGGTTTACGGGTTTTAAAATTGTCCCTCTAGAACAAGCTCTTGCAGAATATTGCAAAGATTATAGCTTTGATCCTAATCGAGTGTTAAAGAAAGTGAAAGCTAAATTACCTTGATGCAACAAGGATCTATTTTTAAACTAACCTGAAAAGATTCCTTAAGGATCTTTTCAGGTTTTAGTCTGCGATTATACTAACATACGTCTAATAACCATCTTGTCGGGTATCACCGTGTATCTACCAAGTACTTGCCTAATAAAGACTGTTCTGTGCCAGCTAATTTACAGTTTTCTGTTATTCTGTATCCAGTCTGTTTCTTAATTAGGTGGTGCTCCCATACTTTAATCAGTTTGTGCCTACTTTACTCTCCGATATATAATTATTATGTGCAGATAAAAACTATCATGGTAGGGCGGTAGCGTGATTAATGCTCATATGTACGATGCATTTTTGGCGGAGGTGTACCACCTGAACCGGTAGTAGGACTCGCAGGAGGGATGTTGCCTGTGCCCAGACCCGATAGGGCTGGCGGGGGGCTGAACCCTTATAGTTACGTGCATAACCCGCTGGGATGGATCGATCCGCTGGGTTGAGTACATGTAATGCACCGAATGGTTATAGAGCCGGTGATGTAGATCCCCATGGTAATTTATCTCCAGGAGTAAATCGTGCTTCGGGACATGCGAATAGCAAAACTGATGGTTTTGTCCAAGGTCACCACCCTATTCAGGATGCATGGACCAAGAAAAAAATAGTGTATTTCACCGAGACTCTGCACCAGCAACATTATTGAAATCAGCATCTGGTAGCCCTCACGCTAAAATTAGTGCGGCTCAATGAGTTTGACGTGCTTTACCTGGTGGTTAGGATACAACGTTGAAGCAGGAGTTCAATACTAGTTATAGCGAAATGTTAAAAGCTGGAGTTCCGGTAAAACAAGCAATACGAGCCCTTAATGATGCCTATAAATATTTTGATGGACTCAGGGAAAGTAACAAATTCAATCCGTTCTTTGATATTTAATGCATTGTCATTTTAATAATAAAGGTGGTTGTATATGGATAAAGATAAAATTTTAGAAGAGTTAGAACGCATAGAGTTGAGTCAAGGTGTTAAATTACCAAATGCGTATAAGAAATTTTTATCTGAGGAAGTTCAAGATAAAGAAGTCTATGAGATAGAAAATAAGCAAGGAGGCTCTGTTTATATATTTAATTATCTAGATGTCATTGATAGAAATGAAACGTATACAATACAAGAGGTTGGGTCGGACTATTTTTTAATAGGACAAGATGGTGATCTTGGGTATTTTATTTGCTCAAAAGATAATAGTGATAAAATTTATAGTTTAGATCTTGGTGCTCTTGGTAGTCTAGATATGGATGAGGAAGCAAAAGATCTATATGATTTACGAGCATGATTTTTATATAGATATATCTATAGTTGGGCCGGGATGATCTCCCCTAGATCTTCCCGGCTATTTTTATCTGTTACTACGCCAATATATTACCCTGCTGTACCTGAATCACCAACTGGCCGGGTATCACGCTGATCACCAGTGGTTGCCCGGTCAGACCGCACTGCGTCAGCCAGTCCCCCGCCAGATACAGTTCACCGTTATCCCGTATCCAGTCCACGCCAATATATGGGGGAGCGTCCACGTCCAATAATAACCGCTTAATCTCTCCCTCATTAGAGATCAAAGTTATTAACAACCCATCCTGATACGGTTCTATTTTAAATGCAGCACCCTCCAAAAACCCCGCCTTGGTAATATCCTCGCTATCGATAATCAGCTCAGGAATAATCCCGCCCGTGGTTGTCTGTATAATAGCGCATCCGTTCATACATTCCCCTCCGCCTGAATAATCAATCTTCCCTGTTCAATATTTACCGTGACCGACTGGCCGGTTAAAAACCCCAGTTCTTCCAGCCAATAGCCCTTGATAATCAGTTGTGGCGCGGGCTTCTTGATACCTCGGTTGGGCGAATAGCCCACGGTGTAATGGCGTGTTGTCTTGGGTGCTTTATTTACGGGGGTGCCTGACTTAGAATCGCTCTTAGCCATGATAACTACCTCGAATAGTTGTTGTGGTGAGCGGCGATAGTGGGCTGCAACCCGTTATCGCCGCGTTACTTATCAGTTAGTTACGCGCCTGTGCAATCATTGCGCTTAACATCTCTGAAATTATCTGCTGTTTTTCCTGCGGCAAATTAGCAATCGCTTCTATCTGCTGCTGCCACTTCGGAGTCGGGACACTCTCGCGGAGGGAAGACTCCGTCGTTGCTCCAAACAATTCCTCTAGCGAAACCGAAAAAATGTTTGCTACGTCTGGGAGTGAAGACACCTTGATGCGACGGCGGCCAGCCTCCCATGCTTGCACTGTCTGTTGAGAAACGCCCAACTGCTCAGCCAATTCGGTCTGAGTAATGGTGCGTTCTTTGCGCAGTCTGGTAATGCGTTTGCCCAACGCAATGAAAAAATTACGTTCTTCGCTACTGATCGCCATAGTCGTCTTGGTTCCTGAATGTCACAAGACAACCATAACATACCGAACATTTTACTACGATGTGATGTAAATACTACAATATGTAGTTTTATTGGGTCCAGTTGTTTTCATATGTAAATTGAGGTTCTTTGAAGCAAAAATAATGCGATGCATTTCGCAGATTGAGATAAGAGCGCTATACGCCTTGAAAAGAGATATTGATAGCAGAAACAAGGACGGTCTTGGGCTAGCCAGCTAAACGCGCCAGCCCGGCACACAATTAATCTCCCCCCTCAATGAGAAGACAGCTCATACTTCTTTATCTTGCGATACAGCGTCGCGATACCAATCCCCAGCTTCTCCGCCACCACCTTCTTGTTCGCATGCTGGCTCAGCGCCTCCTCAATCATTAGCTTCTCCATACTCTCCAAACCCGCCATATCGTGGTTTTCGCAACTTTCTGTGGCCTTATACGTAGATACGCTGGCGCGAGCCTCCAGATGTTGCCCACGGGTCAGATTAGGCGGCAGCAGATAGGTATCGATGATTTCACCGCTCGGCACCACGTTAACCAGATACTCCATCAAATTACTCAGTTCGCGCACGTTGCCTGGCCAGCGGTGTCGGCGCAGTAGCTCGAGTACCTCTGCCGAGATGCCGGGGTAAATAATGCCGATCCGCTTGGTGTGCAAACTGAGGAAGTAGTGCACCAGCAGTTCGATATCGCCTTCGCGCTCACGCAGCGGTGGCAGGGTGATGGGGATAACGTTCAGGCGGTAATAGAGGTCTTCACGGAACTTTCCTTCGGCAATGTACTGTTCCAGATTCTGGTTGGTGGCGGAGATAATGCGGATATCGACCGGGATCGGCTTGCTGGAACCGATCGGCAACACTTCACGGGATTCAACCGTGCGTAGCAGCTTGGCCTGCAACATTAACGGCATATCACCGATCTCATCCAGGAATAGCGTACCCTGATTGGCTGCCTGGATCAGCCCCACCTTGCCATTGGCCGAAGCGCCGGTAAATGCGCCCTTCAGGTAACCGAACAGTTCACTCTCCAACAGCTGATCCGGAATGGCGGCGCAGTTTATGGCGATAAAAGGTTTATCGTTGCGGTTGCTCAGCCGATGGATCGCCCGCGCCACCACCTCTTTGCCGGTGCCGCTTTCGCCAACCACCAATACGCTGGAGGGGCTGGGGGCAATACGGGTGATTAAACTCTTCAGCAGACGCATCGGTTTGCTTTCCCCCGCCAGTTGCTCAATACGCGGGTCTTGCAGGCTCAGCGTTTCGTCAAATGAGGAGTGTGACTGATGAAAAGCCATTAAAAATAATTGATGATCCTGAACCTGATGCAGCTGGCCAATCATAATCTCCTGGTTATCGTCGAAGGAGAGAATATGTTGCAGATGTCCGCTGGTGTAATTTTGCTGGAAGGTGAGGGCGCGAATAGTAAAGGTTTTGCCGATAATATTTTCCTGCGGCATATTGAGCTGTTTTAAGGCCATCATATTGGCAAACTTAACCTGGCTCTTTTCATTGAGTATTAACACCCCCTGATCCATATTTTCAATCAGGCTGAAAAGCACTTTATTTAAGCCACCGCTGCCGCCTTGCGTCTCCAATAAGTTGGAAACGAAAACGTTGGAAATATTGCGCACGTAACCCGAGAACTCTTGCAGGTTATCCCGTAACCTTTGCTGCTGTTCGAGGGTGAAGGCCACCAGGCTGATCACGCCGATGCAGGCATCCTGGAACAGGATAGGAATGCCGAGGAAGGCCTTTTCCTGGCACTCATCTTTGCTGGTGCAGCCTTCGCACACCGGGTCGTAACGGGAGTGGGTGACTATTTTTTCGTTTTTGGTATCAATCACATATTTCAACAACCAGGAGTTGCTGCCGAGCTTGATGCCAAATTGTTTGCCATAGGGGCCAGTGCCTGCCACGCGTACCAGGTTGGCATCGACAATCTCTACCTCCAGCAGCAACACGCTGGAGAGCATCTTGGTAAAGCGCAAAATTGTCGGTTGGATCTGCATAAGAGCCGACTGGGCAGTGGCCGGTGCTATCATCACGCGTCTCCCGTTATCGTCATTGAAAAAGAAACGATAATACACTACGGCCAGCTATATTTTGATAGTCATCAAGCTAATCCCACAGAGAATAGAGATTCTGCTGTTAGCATCACATTTTATTATCAAAATGATACTGCACGTTAATTCCTATCATTTTGGGTTGCGAGAAAGGCTGATAATTATAAATGGCAGATTTACGCTGCAGGGAATTATCCCTTGCCAGCAACACCCTGACTGTAAAATTCACTTTAACCGCCCTGAAAGCCCCATTTTATGTGATCGCCATCATAATACTCCGCAGTTTTATGTAACACAGCTTAACTTTCCCCTTGTTGGCACGCTTATTGATTGTCCTGTAGCCAGACGCTGAAAAAGCGTATTTGTTATTCCGAGGTTAGGCACTTGTTTTAACGGATCACCACCACACTCTCTATTTAGGGGCAAAGATGAGAACAGTTAACCAGTTAATTAAGGAAATAAGCGCGTTAAAGTCCAATTTACATCAAAAGGACTTTTTACTGACGTGGGAACAGAGCCGTGACGAGCTGGAACTGGTGCTCAAGCTGGCGGAATCGCTGAAAACCATGCGCTCAGAAAACATTGCCACCAAGATTTTCAACAGTGGCTTAGGCATCTCCATCTTCCGTGATAACTCCACGCGTACCCGTTTTTCTTATGCCTCGGCGCTCAACCTGCTGGGGTTGGCGCAGCAAGATCTGGATGAAGGTAAATCGCAGATCGCCCACGGGGAAACGGTGCGTGAAACGGCCAACATGATCTCCTTCTGCGCGGATGCCATCGGTATCCGTGACGACATGTATCTGGGGGCAGGCAACGCCTATATGCGTGAGGTGGGTGCCGCGTTGGATGAAGGATTTGAGAAGGGCGTGCTGCCACAGCGCCCGGCACTGGTCAACTTGCAGTGCGATATCGATCACCCAACCCAGGCCATGGCGGATCTGGCCTGGTTGCAGGAGCACTTCGGCAGCCTGGAAAACCTGAAAGGCAAGAAGATCGCCATGACCTGGGCCTATTCACCCAGCTATGGCAAACCGCTGTCGGTGCCGCAGGGCATCATTGGCCTGATGACCCGCTTTGGCATGAAGGTGACGCTGGCCCATCCGGAAGGTTACGACCTGATCCCAGACGTGATCGAAGTGGCGAAGAACAACGCCGCGGCTTCCGGTGGCAGCTTCCAGCAGGTGACCTCGATGGCCGAAGCCTTCCAAGGCGCGGACATCGTTTATCCGAAATCCTGGGCGCCGTACAAGGTCATGGAGCAGCGTACCGATCTGTTGCGTGCCAACGATCACGCGGGCCTCAAGGCGCTGGAGCAACAGTGCCTGGCGCAAAACGCCTACTACAAAAACTGGCACTGCACCGAAGAGATGATGAAGCTGACCAAAGGCGGCGAAGCGCTCTATATGCACTGCCTGCCAGCAGACATCACCGACGTATCCTGCAGTGAAGGGGAAGTCTGTGCCAGCGTATTCGAGAAGTACCGTATTGCCACCTATAAGGAGGCCAGCTGGAAGCCTTATATCATCGCGGCGATGATCATGGCGCGCAAATTCTCCAACCCAGGTCTGGTGTTGGATCAATTACTGAAAGAAGCAGAAAAACGCATTAAATAAATTTACCTGGTCAGGGATACCGGGCGGTGTCCCTGCACGGTGAAAGTTAATGCGACCAGAAGAGGTAGCGGTTATGTCGGTTTTTTCATTGAAAGTGGCGATAGAGGATAACCGTTATTTTAACGGCGAAACCTCCCCTCTGTTCTCTAAGGCGCAAGCGCAGAAAGCGCGCGAGTTTCATAAAAAGATCGCGGGTTATCAGCCAACGCCGTTATGCGCGTTGGACGATCTCGCGCAGCTGTTTGGCGTGCGGAAAATCCTGGTCAAAGACGAATCCAAACGCTTTGGTTTAAACGCCTTCAAGATGCTCGGCGGTGCTTACGCCATTGCTCAACTGCTGTGTGAAAAGTACCAGATTGATATTAATGCGTTTTCTTTCGAAAAGTTTAAAGCCACGGCGACCGAGAAAATGACCTTCGCCACCACCACCGATGGCAACCATGGCAGGGGGGTTGCCTGGGCGGCGCAACAGCTAGGCCAGCATGCGGTAGTGTATATGCCTAAAGGCTCGGCGCAGGAGAGGGTGGATCACATTCTCAACCTGGGTGCCGAGTGCATCGTCACCGATATGAACTACGACGATACCGTGCGCCTGACCATGAAAACGGCCCAGGAACGCGGCTGGCAAGTGGTACAGGACACCGCCTGGGAAGGCTACACCAAGATCCCAACCTGGATCATGCAGGGTTACGCCACGCTGGCAGACGAAGCGGCCGAACAGATGCGGCAGATGCAGATCGAGCGGCCAACCCATGTGCTGTTACAGGCCGGTGTCGGGGCGATGGCCGCGGGCGTGCTGGGCTATCTGGTAGACGTGTTTGGCGCGGATAAGCTGCATTCGGTGATTGTCGAACCGGAGCTGGCCGACTGCGTTTATCGCTCCGGGGTAAAAGGGGAAATCGTCAACGTGGGCGGCGATATGGCCACCATCATGGCCGGTCTGGCCTGTGGTGAGCCTAACCCCTTGGGCTGGCCGCTGCTGCGTAACTGCGCCACGCAATTTATTTCCTGCCAGGACAGCGTGGCGGCGTTAGGGATGCGAGTGTTGGGTAATCCGCTGGGTAACGATCCGCGCATTATCTCCGGCGAGTCCGGTGCCGTGGGGTTGGGCGTGTTGGCTGCGGTACATCACAGCCCGCAACGTGCGCAGCTGATGCAAAAACTCGGGCTGAATAGCCAGTCGGTAGTGCTGTTAATCAGCTCCGAAGGCGATACCGACGTGAAGCACTATCGCGAAGTGGTGTGGGAAGGGAAGCATCCGGTTTAACCACCGCCGTCAGATTACTCAACCTCTCGCAGCAGCGAGGGGTAATAAAAAATTGGAGAAAGAACACAATGGCAAAGCAAATTCCTTTCGAATTGGTGTTAGAGAAAGCCTACCAATACAAAGATGAGATGACGCGCTTCCTGCGGGACATGATCGCCATCCCGAGTGAAAGCTGTGACGAAAAGCGGGTGGTGTTGTGTATCAAGAAAGAGATGGAGAAGGTCGGGTTCGACAAGGTTGAGATTGACCCGATGGGGAACATTCTGGGCTATATCGGCCACGGCCCACACCTGATTGCGATGGACGCGCATATTGATACCGTCGGCATCGGCAACATCAAGAACTGGACATTTGACCCGTATCAGGGCATGGAAAACGATGAGATCATCGGTGGCCGTGGCGCATCGGATCAGGAAGGCGGCATGGCTTCCATGGTCTACGCGGGCAAAATCATCAAGGATCTGGGGCTGGAAGATCAGTATACGCTGCTGGTGACCGGCACCGTGCAGGAGGAAGACTGCGACGGCCTGTGCTGGCAGTACATTATTGAGCAATCCAACATCCGCCCAGAGTTCGTGATCAGCACCGAACCGACCGACTGCCAGATCTACCGCGGCCAGCGTGGCCGTATGGAAATCCGCGTGGATGTGCAAGGCATCAGCTGCCACGGCTCGGCACCGGAGCGTGGTGACAACGCCATTTTCAAAATGGGCCCAATCCTCAACGAACTGCAACAGCTGTCCGGCAACTTGGGTAACGACGATTTCCTGGGTAAAGGCACGCTCACCGTTTCAGAGATTTTCTTCACCTCACCTAGCCGCTGTGCGGTAGCAGACAGCTGTGCGGTATCCATCGACCGCCGCCTGACCTGGGGCGAAACCTGGGAAGGGGCGTTGGACGAGATCCGTGCGTTGCCAGCGGTACAGGCGGCCAAGGCAGTCGTGTCGATGTATGACTATAGTCGTCCGTCCTACACCGGTCTGGTGTACCCAACCGAATGCTACTTCCCAACCTGGAAGGTCGAAGAAGATCACATCACGGTGAAAACCCTGAGCAAGGCCTATCAGGGCCTGTTCAAGAAGCAGCCGGTGGTGGATAAGTGGACCTTCTCAACCAACGGGGTCTCCATCATGGGGCGTCACGGTATTCCGGTGATCGGTTTTGGCCCGGGCAAAGAGCCTGAAGCCCACGCGCCGAACGAGAAAACCTGGAAAGACCATCTGGTGACCTGTGCGGCTATGTATGCCGCCGTGCCTTTGGCTTATCTGGAAGAGTTGCAGAAATAAGCGACCCCTCACCCCAACCCTCTCCCACAGGGAGAGGGAGCTGTCCGGAGCCTGTGGTTGGATCCAGGAGTTAATTTGTAACTATCTGATTTAAAGAAGAATGCTGTAACGAGTGGTCGCACGTTCGGTCCCCTCTCCCTGTGGGAGAGGGTTAGGGTGAGGGGTCCAAGCAACACCTTATCCAACAAGTATCACATGGTTAAATACCCGGCCCCCTCCGCCGGATTTTTTTATGGAGTGCCTAGCAATGAAGCAGCTAATTAAGAACGGCATTCTGGTTGATAGCGACGGGCAGTACGCTCAGGATTTGTTGATTGAAAACGGGGTGATCTGCCAGCGCGACACGGCGATCGAAGCCGATAGCCATTGTGAAGTTATCGATGCTTCCGGCTGCTATGTCATGCCCGGCGGCATTGATGTCCATACCCATTTCAATATTGATGTCGGCATCGCCCGCAGCTGCGACGATTTTTTCAGCGGCACCCGTGCGGCAGCCTGCGGTGGCACGACCACCATTATCGATCATATGGGATTTGGCCCGGCGGGCTGCAATCTCCATCACCAGCTCAACGTCTACCACCAGTATGCGGCTGGCAATGCGGCGGTCGACTACGGCTTTCACGGCGTGATCCAGCATATCGACGACGGCATTCTCGAAGAGATGGCCAGCATGGTGCATGACGAAGGGATTAGCAGCTTTAAGCTGTATCTGACCTACCTCTACAAGATCAATGATACCGACGTGCTGCGGGCCTTGGGGCAACTGCGGCAGGTTGGGGCATTGACTACCGTCCACCCAGAAAACGATGCCGCGATTGCTTTGCGCCGTGCTGCGCTGGTGGCCGCCGGTAAAACAGCGCCGATCCACCACGCATTAAGCCGCCCGTTGGAATGTGAGGCTGAAGCAATTGGCCGGATGATCAATCTGGCCCATCTGGCAGACAACGCGCCGCTGTACATCGTCCATTTATCCAATGGGCTGGGGCTGGATTATTTGCGTCTGGCACGCCAACAGCGTCAACCGGTGTGGGTAGAAACCTGCCCGCAGTATCTGCTGCTCAACGAACAATGTTACCTGCGTGAAGATGGGGCGAAATACATCCTCAGCCCGCCGCTGCGTGACCAACGGGAGTTGGACCGCCTATGGGTAGGCATTGCCGATGGTTCGATCGATACCGTCGCTACCGATCACTGCACATTCCCTTACCACCAACGGCAAGCAATGGCGGCAGGGGACTTTACCCGCTGCCCGAACGGCCTGCCTGGGGTCGAGAATCGCATGATGCTGCTGTTCTCTCACGGGGTGATGAGCGGGCGGATTTCCCCTTCACGCTTTGTGGCGCTCACCAGCAGCAACCCGGCGCGGTTGTTCGGCCTGTGGCCGCGTAAAGGTAATCTAAACCCCGGTGCAGATGCCGACGTGGTGATCTTTGATCCGCGCCAATCCACGGCTATCAGCCACGCTCGGCTCCATGACAATGTGGACTATTCCCCTTATGAAGGTTTTCAGTGCCAGGGCGCGCCGGTGCTGACGATGTGCCGGGGCGAAATCGTGGCTCGCAATGGTGAATTTACCGGGCGGCAGGGGTACGGGCAGTTCTTGCGTCGTCGGCCTTTCAATGCCCAGATCGCGGCAAAAATGGGATAACAGAGTCTTGTGTTGCCCCTCACCCCAACCCTCTCCCATAGGGCGAGGGAGTAGTACGGTGTTGTGGCCCGTAAAATGTTGAAGTAAGACACCGCAATAACAACGTGGCACGGACGGTCCCCTCTCCTTGGGGAGAGGGTTAGGGTGAGGGAGTCATACGTTGCACTAATCAATAAGGATCAAAATGAACAAGAAAATAGTTCTGGCATTGGGCGGTAACGCATTGGGTGAGGGCCTGGAGGAACAGATGCAGGCGGTCAAAACCACCGCGCGGGCGATTGTCGATTTAATCGAGCACGGCCACCAGGTGGTGGTCACCCACGGCAATGGCCCGCAGGTGGGCATGATCAACCTGGCGTTTGAGGCGGCGGCAAAAAGTGAAGCCCATACGCCGATGCTGCCGATGTCGGTGTGCGTCGCGTTGAGCCAGGGATATATAGGTTATGACCTGCAAAACGCCCTGCGTGAAGAGTTGCTCGATCGCAATATCGACAAACCGGTAGCCACGCTGATCACTCAGGTGATCGTCAACGGCAGCGATCCGGCGTTTCTCAATCCCACCAAGCCGATTGGCTCGTTCTTTACCAAGGCCGAAGCCAGCCAACTGACCAAGAACGGTTACAACATGGTAGAGGATGCGGGCCGTGGTTATCGCCGGGTTGTGGCTTCGCCCAAGCCGATCGATATCGTGGAGAAAGAAACGGTACGCGCCATGATGGAGGCCGGGCAGGTGGTGATCACCGTGGGGGGCGGGGGGATTCCGGTGATCCGTGAAGGCAACCACCTGCGGGGAGCCAGCGCGGTGATCGACAAAGACTGGGCCAGTGCCAAACTGGCAGAGATGATCGATGCCGATATGCTGATCATCCTCACCGCAGTGGAAAAGGTGGCGATCAACTTTGGCAAACCGAATGAGCAATGGCTGGAGCAGTTGAGCATTGCCGATGCCCAGCGCTTTATCGAAGAAGGGCACTTTGCCAAAGGCTCAATGCTGCCGAAGGTAGAGGCGGCGGTGGCGTTTGCTGAATCCAAGCCAGGGCGTCAGGCGTTAATCACGGTCTTGAGCAAGGCTCAGCAGGGCATTGAAGGCAAGACCGGCACGGTGATTAGCCATTAATCACAGGCACCAGACTCACTTGTAGGGGCGCTGCATACCGCCCCCTTGTGAGTTAACAATCGCTATCTGCGGCCAAGTTTCATAATGGCTTCAAGCACCGCCCCGGCGACGGCCCGCGCTTTATCTGACACCGTGGTGTAATCCGCCAGCGTACCGCGCGGATCGATATCACCGATTTTAGTGCCGGTTTTGACCTCCAGCCCATCATGCAGCAAACCGCGTACCATACCTGAAAGCGGCGCAATCACCGGCACCTCGCCGCAGTGGGCCACTACATCCCCCTCCTGCACCAAATCTCCTAAAGCGACGCGACATTGCATAACGCCATCGGCGGGGGCACGGATCACCCGGCGGGTGGTGTGGCCAGCGATATTACCGGGAATGCCGGTATTGGGATGGGTGTAGCCTTGATAAATCACCCGGCCCAGAGCATGGCCGCGATTGGTTTCGATCACTGCATCGCAATCCTGCCCGGCGTTGAAACCAGGGCCGAGAGCCACGGTGATCGGGGCCATATTGCGATGGGTTCCCAGGTTTTGCTTGGCCAGGATGGCATCCACCAGAAAACGGGGTTTGAGCTGCTCCAGGCTGCGGGTCTCTGGGTCAACCAGCAGCGGGATCTCGCCACGGTTGATGATGTCGAAAGCTTCGTTGACGTCGTTGGCCAGGCAGGCGGTGACGCCCTCCACGCAGGTTTTGCCGTCAAACATCGCCTGAGCAAATGCCACCGTCCGGCGAATGGCGGTCGGTTGGGCAATGTCCAGCATGATGACCTGAAAACCCGCGTGATACAGCCGCAGCGCCACGCCAGTGGCGATATCGCCTGCGCCACGGATCACCACCAGTTTGTCGCGCGTTAAGCGGATGTCATTTTTCATCAGCCCGCCCGCGGATTGGTTGCGCACCTGCAGCAGCTCTGCCAGCACGCTAATGGCGATTTCTTCCGGCGTTTCTGCGCCGATGTTGTAGCCGATTGGGGCATGGAGTCTGGCAAGCTTCCCATCATCTACGCCGCGCTGGCGCAATTGTTGGGTAAAGGTCTGCACCTTGCGGCGGCTGGCCAGCAATCCCAGATAGCGCAGTGGCTGCTCGATCAGCACGTTGAGTGCCTCGCAATCCTGATTGTTGGTAGCGATAATCACAAAGTTGGCCGGATCAATATTCATCTTGTCGATGGCCGCCGGGAAGGTATCGCCATGAACCAGAGTGGTGCCCACCGGAAATAGCGCCGGGTCGAGGCTGGCCGGGTAGATATCGGCAACGTGAATATCAAAGCCCAGCGGCTTGGCGGCGCTGGCGATGGCGCGGTTGACGTGCCCGGCCCCGATCAATATCAGGCGCGGGCGTAGACCGTGCACGTCGATATACACCGACATCGCGCCTCCGCAGTCTGAGCCTACCGCGTCCTGCCCGGTTCGTGCCATGCGGCCATGAAACACCCTGGCCTTGCGCTCCGTAATGGCGGCAATTGCCTGTTCAATCACCAGGCGTTCGATCATGCCGCCACCGATGGTGCCGATACAGCCACCATCGGCCATCACCAGCATCTGTCCCGAATGGCGCGGTGTAGAGCCACGGCTTTCGATAATCTGGGCGAGCGCAAAGGGCCGGTTTTGCTCTTCTAAACGTGCAGCTTCGGCGAAGATATTCATGATGACCTCGTCAATAACCTCAGAAATATTATCGTGTTAAGCGCCGTATTAGGTGGTGGATCGCCGGGGTCTCCTGCACTGCGCCAAACCAGATGGCGCTGAGCTTCAGCTCTGGCCGCAGCAGGGGTTGCCACCTGGCTGCCAGTTGATTATCACAATGAGAAACCTGATTGATCAGCCAGACCCGCCGCGCCTGAGAGGGCGTACCTTTGAACATCCCTTCAGGGTGCGAGATCAGGGTGTCGAATACCCGGTGATCCAGTATTTCACCGGCCGTGACCCCCGTCAGCGCGGAGAAAATCGCCCAACGGTGAATTTGCTGTGGGTCTGCGGGACGATCGATCACCTGGCCTCCGGTTAGCGCGATAACACAATCACTGCGGGAGGGGATGCAAGGTTCATGCCTTGCCGGGGCTTTCAAGGGTAACCCTCGGGAGCCGTCCGCCTCGGCCAGGATCACGTCGAAGGCACCACGCTGTTTGATTGCATCGATTTGCTCGGGGGTTAACCCGATAACCTTGTTATCCTGCGGCTGATAATGACTGAAGCAGGCGGTAATGGCCGGGGCGCTGCTGGCGGTGGGCGGTTGGCCTATCAACAGGTGGTGGTAGTCGGCAGCGGTGGGCAAGTACATCTTGGTGGTGGTAGTGAACAGCACGCGCTGGCCCTGGTGATAAAAGGCCTGCGCCAGCCAGTGCAGGGTACTGGTTTTCCCCCCGGCGCCAATCAGGGCGATCAGCAGCGGCTGGCCCCGATCGAGGCGGTGATATTCCTCACTGAATAATTCTCTGAAGCTGGGCGTCATAAATAGCCTGTTTTGTGAGCCAGAAAGCGGGGTAAATAACGGTGATTTAACCGATAACCAATATGCGTTTTTTCAGGATAGAGTGCCGATTTAATCGCAAACAACCTTGATGTAATCGATATTTGGCAAACATTCATACTTTATCGATTGCGGTCTCGTTTTTAACCGAAGTGCTATTTGGCCGTATCAAAGTGATAGCTGGCGATGTTTTTTTGATAATTGATTCTATTAGCGTAGCCGTGATGATTAAGCGACTATCGGCACTGATTGTTATTCTCACTTGCGATTGTGAGCCCGTTCACAAATAAAATTCACAATTAGAACTGCCTCACGAATTTAACTGCTGCCCAACCCCGTAGGTAGATTTGGCCTGATTGTTGCTGCGTTATGCCTATCCGCTGTGGAAAACCGCCCTCAGGTTTTTACAGACTCATCATTCAGGCATTTCGCCGCAAGGAGATAAAGCTATGGGAGATTTAATGCGTCCCGTTCCGTTCAAGGCGCTGTTAACCCGGATTTTTGATGAATATCATGAGAGCCGGTCTATTTTTGGTATTCCAGAAAAGCAGTTTTATCGCAAACATGACGATCGGCGGATTAACGTTTTCAATGAAAGTTGTGAAACGCCACTTGGCCCGGCCGCAGGCCCGCATACTCAGTTGGCGCAGAATATCATCGTTTCCTGGTTGACCGGCGGGCGGTTTATCGAATTGAAAACCGTGCAGATCCTCGACCGGTTGGAGCTGGAAAAGCCCTGTATCGATGCCGAAGACGAATGCTTCAACACCGAATGGTCAACCGAGTTCACGCTGCTCAAAGCCTATGATGAATATTTAAAAGCCTGGTTTGCCCTGCACCTGCTGGAAGAGATGTTTGATCCACGTGCCAAGGGGGAAAGTAAATCCTTCATTTTCAATATGAGCGTGGGTTATAACCTCGACGGGATTAAACAGCCGCCGATGCAGGACTTTATCCATAACATGATGGACTCTGCACAGCACCCGAAATATGCCGAGTATCAACATATTCTTGCCGCATGGGTTAAGGACGAGGGCTTTATTAGCCAGTTCGCCTTATCCGCCCAACGCGGGGCATTGGCACAGTTGCCAGAGCATATTCCAGCGCAATTGGTCAGTGGTATTACCCTTTCGACCATGCACGGTTGCCCGCCAGATGAAATTGAAGCCATCTGCCGCTATATGCTGGAGGAAAAACGGCTCAATACCTTTGTCAAATTAAACCCGACGCTGCTGGGTTATCCGCGTGTGCGTTCCATTCTGGATAGCTGCGGGTTTGATTATGTCGGGCTGAAAGAAGAGTCTTTCGAGCACGATCTCAAACTGGAGCAGGCGATTGCGATGTTGCACCGCCTGACCGACCTGGGGAAACAGCAAAATTTAGGCTTCGGGGTCAAACTGACCAATACCCTGGGGGCAATCAACCATAAAGGCGCCTTGCCGGGCGAAGAGATGTATATGTCCGGGCGCGCGTTGTTCCCGCTTTCCATCAACGTGGCGGCAGTTCTCTCCCGCGAGTTCAACGGGGAACTGCCGATTTCCTATTCCGGCGGGGCAAGCAAGTTTAACGTTCGCGAGATTTTTGACACCGGCATCCGGCCAATCACCATGGCCACCGACCTGCTCAAGCCCGGCGGCTATTTACGCCTGACGGAGTGCATGCAAGAGCTGGACGCTTCCGATAGCTGGCAGATGACTCGCATCGATGTCGATAAGCTGCAAGCGTTGGCAGACAAGGCCGTCAGCATGGAATACACCCAGAAACACTGGAAATCAACGGATCGCATCGACGCCGGTGGCCCACTGCCGATGATTGACTGCTATGTGGCTCCTTGCGTCACCGCCTGCGCCATCAAACAGGATATCCCGGAATATATCCGGCTGCTGGGCGAACAGCGCTATGCCGATGCGCTGGAGCTGATTTATCAGCGTAACGCCTTGCCAGCCATTACCGGGCATATCTGCGATCACCAGTGCCAGTACAACTGCACCCGTCTTGATTACGACAGCGCGCTGAACATCCGCGAACTGAAAAAGGTGGCCTTGGAAAAGGGCTGGGATGAGTATCAGCGCCGCTGGCATAAACCGGCTGGCTCTGGCAGCAAACGCCCGGTTGCCATTTTGGGGGCCGGCCCGGCGGGCTTGTCCGCTGGGTACTTCCTGGCTCGGGCCGGATATCAGGTTACGCTATTTGAGCGTGAGGCGAATGCGGGTGGGGTGGTGAAAAACATCATTCCACAGTTCCGCATCCCGGCGGAGCTTATCGAGCACGATATCGACTTTGTGGCCGCCCACGGCGTGAAGATGGTTTATGGCTGCGATCCCGATCTGACCGTCGACAAACTGCAACAGCAGGGCTTTGACTACGTGTTTATCGGTATCGGCACCGATAAAAACAGCGGCGTGAAGCTGGCGGGCAATAACCGCAACGTCCACAAATCCTTGCCGTTCCTGCGCGATTTCAACCTCGGTAAGCCCATGAACCTGGGCAAACACGTGGCCGTGGTCGGTGCTGGTAACACGGCAATGGACTGTGCCAGGGCTGCATTGAAAGTGCCAGGCGTGCAGGACGTCACCGTGCTGTACCGCCGTACCCTTAATGAGATGCCAGCCTACCGCGAAGAGTATCAGGAGGCGGTAGAGGACAACGTACAGTTTATGTTCCTTACCAACCCGGAACACTTTGATGCCAACGGCACCTTGACGGCCAGAGTGATGGCGCTGGGAGAGCCGGACGAGAAGGGCCGCCGCCGCCCGGTCGCCACCGAACAGACCCTGACGCTGCAGATGGATACCTTGATCACCGCCATTGGCGAGCAGGCTGACGAGGAAGTGCTGCATAAGCTGGGCGTGCCGCTGGATGACGCAGGCTATCCGCAGGTCAACACCGCCACCGGCGAAACTACCCGGCCGAACGTCTTCCTGATCGGCGACGTGCAGCGTGGCCCGTCATCCATTGTTGCTGCCATCGGGAGCGCCCGCAACGCCGCTGAAACGGTGCTGGCGCGGGAAAACGTCAAAACCCATCACGCCGACAAATACTGGTCGAACGTCGATCCGGCGGAAATCTATCGCCGCAAAGGCGCTATTTCGGTAGCGCTGGTGGATAAAACCGAGCGCGAAGCCTTCGTGGCCCAAGAGGCCCAGCGCTGTCTGGAATGTAACTACGTGTGCAGCAAATGCGTCGACGTTTGCCCGAACCGCGCCAACGTGTCGATTGCCATACCGGGCTTCCAGGATCGTTTCCAGACCCTGCATCTGGATGCCTACTGCAACGAATGCGGCAACTGCGCCCAGTTCTGCCCGTGGCAGGGTAAGCCATACAAAGACAAAGTGACGATCTACAGCCTGCCGCAGGACTTTGCCAACAGCACCAATCCAGGGTTCCTGGTGGATGGGGCGCAGGTCAGCGTACGGCAGGACGGCAAGCTTTACCAACTGCAGATCGATAGCGACGGCCAGCTTGAGCAAGTGCCGTCGGAACTGGAGGAGATGTGCCGCATTATCAGCCATGTGCACACTCATCATCATTATCTCCTTGGCCAGGTGGAGGTGTAATCATGCTGATATTAACCAATGCAACCGGCGTGCAGCTCGACCCCGCCAGCGTACAGCACGGTATCGATATCGCCATTGAAGGGGCGTTGATCAAAGAGGTGGGCCAAGGGTTGGCGGCCAAATATCCCCAGGCCGAAGTGCGCAATATGCACGGCAAATGGGTGATGCCAGGGATTGTGTGCGCTCACAACCATTTCTACTCCGGGTTATCACGCGGGATTATGGCCAACATCGCGCCAAGCCCGGACTTTATCTCCACGCTGAAGAACCTGTGGTGGCGGCTGGATCGGGCGCTGGATGAGGAATCGCTGTATTACAGCGGCCTGATCTGCTCGCTGGAAGCCATCAAGAGCGGCTGTACGGCGGTGATCGATCACCACGCCTCGCCCAACTTTATCGCCGGTTCGCTGAAAACCCTGCGCGCAGGCTTTATCGAGACCGGGCTGCGTGGCATGACCTGTTTTGAAACCACCGATCGCAACGGCGGGGAGCGCGAACTGCGGGCTGGCGTGGAGGAGAATATTGCCTTTGCCCAGTTGATCGACGTTGCCAAAAAAGCCGGTAAAGAGCCTTACCTGGTGGAGGCGCATATTGGCGCTCACGCACCGTTCACGGTTTCTGATGCCGGGTTGGAGATGCTGCAAGCGGCGGTTAAAAGTACCGGCCGTGGTCTGCATATCCACGCCGCCGAGGACAGCTACGACGTATCCCATAGCCACGACAAATATGGCAAGGATCTAATCGAGCGCCTGGCGCGATACGACCTGATCGGGTCAAAAACGTTGGTCGCCCACGGTCTGTATCTGTCTGCAGCGGATATCGAACTGATCAACCAGCAGGATGCCTTCCTGGTGCACAACGCCCGCTCCAATATGAACAACCACGTGGGCTATAACCATCAGTTGGCGCAGTACCGCAACCTGGCGCTCGGCACCGATGGCATCGGCTCAGACATGTTTGAAGAGCTGAAGTTTGCCTTCTTCAAACACCGTGATGCGGGCGGGCCGCTGTGGCCGGATAGCTTTGCCCGCTTCCTGGCCAACGGTAACCAACTGCTGGCGCGCAACTTTGGCGCCAACTTCGGCTGCCTGGACGCCGGTTACAAAGCGGATCTGACCATCTGCGACTACCCGTCACCCACGCCGCTGGCGGCGCAAAATATCGGCGGGCATCTGGCCTTCGGCATGGGGGCTGGCAGCGTCAACAGCGTAATGGTGGAAGGCCGTATGGTCTATCAGGATCGCCAGTTCCCGTTCGATGTGGAACCGATCTACGCAGAGGCGCGCAAGGTTGCGGCCAAGCTGTGGCAGCGTATGGATGCCTTGAATTAAACCGGTCGCCGCCCTGCGAACACCGGGGCGGCTGACATTGATGAGGGTGCAACATGATTGAGCAATTCTATCGGCCAGGATCGGTACAGCAGGCGCTAGAGCTAAAACGCCAGTTCCAGCAGGATGCCGTCTATTTCGCCGGCGGTAGCAAACTAAACGCCACACCCACTAAAACACGGCAAAAGATTGCCATCGGGCTGTCGCAGCTGGGGCTGGATCAGGTGAGCTGGCAGCAGGGGGCATTGCATATCGGTGCCACCATTACCTTACAACGTTTAATGGATACCCAGCTTATTCCGCAGGCCCTGCGTGAGGCGCTGGGTTTTGTCTATTCCCGCCATATTCGTAATCAGGCAACGCTGGGTGGTGAAGTCGTTTCGGCAGCGAAAGATTCGGTGCTGCTGCCGGTGCTGCTGGCATTGAGTGCCCAGGTGGTGGTGGGCAGCGGCAAGACGATGGCGCTGGAAGACTATCCGCTGTGCGGCGGCAGTGAATTACTGCTGGCGGTGGTACTGCCAGATCCTTACCGTACCTGCGCTACCCGTAAAATTGCCCGTTCAGCGGCGGGGTTGCCGGTGGTGACTGCGGCGGTATCCCGCGATGCGCAGGCGAAAATTCGTATCGCCCTGAGCGGCGTGGTGGCACCCGGTCGCCTGCGTGATGCAGAGAACAGTGGCCTGTGTGGCCCGGCGTTGGAGCAGGCGGTGGCGCAGATGATATCTCCGCCAGATGACATCTGTGGCAGCCGCGCCTATAAGCGCTATATCACCGGTGTGGTGGTGGCAGACCTGTTGGCGGCTTGCCAGGCATCAGGGGAGAAAGCATGATGAATATTCGCTTTACGCTCAACGACATCCCGCAGGAGATGCAGTGCCAACCCGGCGAAAACGTCCAGCAACTGCTGTTCAAGATGGGAATGCATTCGGTCCGCAATAGCGATGACGGTTTCGGTTTTGCCGGTTCGGACGCGATCCTGCTTAACGGTGTGGTGGTCAACGCCTCGTTGCTGATCGCCGCCCAGTTGGATAATGGCGCGGTTACCACGGCCGAAGCGCTGGGAAGCTGGAACCAGCTCAGCCTGGTGCAACAGGCAATGGTGGACGTGGGGATCGTCCAGTCCGGCTATAACGATGCGGCGGCGGCGCTGATCCTGACGGATCTGTTGGCCCGCATTGAGGAACCAACGCGCGCGCAAATAGACGATGCGCTGTCAGGCTTGTTCAGCCGTGATGCCGGTTATCAGCAGTTCTATCAGGTCGTAGCGCTGGCGGTGGCTCGCCGTAACGATCCTGAATTCCAGTCGCTCGCGGCTCCCGAATTCCGCAGCGATCTGAACGTGGTCGGTAAGCTGTGCCCTAAGGTGGACGCGGCGAAGATGGTACAGGCCAAGCCTTGCTACGTAGAAGACCGCGTGGCCCGCAATGCCTGCATCATCAAGATGCTGCGTAGCCCGCATCCTCATGCCTTGATCACGCATCTGGACGTCAGCAAAGCCGAGGCGTTGCCAGGGGTGGTGCATGTGATCACCCATCGCAACTGCCCGGATATCTATTACACCCCCGGTGGGCAGAGCGCGCCAGAACCTTCACCGCTGGATCGCCGGATGTTTGGCCAAAAACTGCGTCACGTAGGTGACCGGGTGGCGGCGGTAGTGGCCGAGAGCGAAGAGATTGCGTTGGCCGCGCTGGCATTGATCGACGTTGAATACCAAGTGCTTAAACCGGTGATGTCGATTGATGAGGCGATGGCGGAAGGGGCACCGCTGGTACACGACGAACCGATTGTTTACGTCCACGGCGCACCGGACGACCTGGCCGAGCAGAACAAGGGTAGCGCAGAGCGTGGCACCGAGCATGTGACGATCAACTTCCCGATTGGTGCCAAACCCCACAGAAATATTGCCGCCGCGGTACATGGGCGCATTGGCAACGTGGATCAAGGCTTTGCCGAGGCGGACGTGGTGCTGGAGCGCACCTACGAATCCAAACAGGTGCAGCAGTGCCCGGCGGAAATGCACGTCTGCTACACCTACATGGACGGCGATCGGCTGGTGATCCACGCGTCAACCCAGGTGCCTTGGCACCTGCGCCGCCAGGTCGCCAGGATCGTCGGGCTTAAGCAGCATAAGGTGCACGTGATCAAAGAGCGGGTCGGCGGCGGTTTTGGCTCCAAGCAGGATATCCTGTTGGAAGAAGTGTGTGCCTGGGCAACCTGCGTGACCGGTCGTGCGGTCTATTTCCACTATACCCGCGAAGAAGAGTTCATCAGCAACACTTCGCGCCATGTGGCCAAGGTGCGGGTGAAGATTGGCGCGAAAAAAGACGGCCGCCTGACGGCAATCGACATGAACTTCCTGGCCAATACCGGCCCTTATGGCAACCATGCGCTGACGGTGCCCAGCAACGGCCCGGCGCTGTCTCTGCCGCTCTATCCCTGCGATAACGTCAATTTCCAGGTGACCACCTATTACAGCAACATCTGTCCGAACGGGGCTTATCAGGGTTACGGTGCGCCAAAAGGCAACTTCGCCCTGACCATGATCCTGGCGGAGATGGCGGAAAAACTGCAGATGGATCCGCTGGATATCATCGAGCGCAATCGGGTAGTTGAAGGGCAAGAGTTGAAAATCCTCGGGGCGATTGGCGAAGGCAAAATGCCGACTTCGGTGCCAAGTGCCGCCAGCTGTGCGCTGGAGCCGATCTTGCGCAAAGGGCGTGAGCTGATCCAGTGGAGCTCACCGAAAGTCAGCCAGGGAGACTGGCAGATTGGCCGTGGCGTAGCCATTATCATGCAAAAATCCGGTATTCCGGATATCGATCAGGCCAACTGCATGATCAAGCTGGAATCGGACGGTACCTTTATCGTGCATTCCGGCGGGGCGGACATCGGCACCGGGCTGGATACGGTCGTGGGCAAACTGGCGGCGGAAGTGTTGTGCTGCCCGTTCGCAGACGTGCATGTGATTTCCGGTGATACCGATCATGCCCTGTTTGATAAAGGGGCTTACGCCTCTTCCGGCACCTGCTTCTCCGGCAATGCGGCGAAGAATGCGGCGGAAAATCTCAGGAAGAAAATCCTGTTCCACGGCGCGCAGATGCTGGGTGAGCCAGAAAGCGACGTCACGCTGGTGGTTCCAGGCGTGGTGCGCGGTAAACAGGGCAAAGTGACGTTCGCACAGATTGCCCATAAGGCAGAGACGGGCACCGGCTTTGGCACCCTGGTGGCCACCGCCAGCTATATCTCCTCTGACTTTGCCTTCCCGTTTGGCGCCAACTTTGCCGAAGTGGCGGTCAATGTGCGCAGCGGGGAGATCCGGTTGGATAAGTTCTATGCCTTGCTTGATTGCGGCACCCCGGTTAACCCGGAGCTGGCGCTGGGGCAAATCTACGGGGCGTCAATGCGCGCCATTGGCCACAGCATGACGGAAGAGATTATCTATGACAGCCAAGGCTCGCCGATCACTCGTGATTTGCAAAGCTATGGCGCACCAAAGATTGGTGATATCCCGCTGGACTTCCAGGCGTTCCTGGTGCCCAGTGACGATCGGGTGGGGCCATATGGGGCCAAGTCGATCTCCGAGATTGGCGTCAACGGGGCGGCTCCGGCCATCGCCATGGCGATCCACGATGCTTGTGGCGTTTGGCTGCGTGAATGGCATTTCACCCCTGAGAAAATCCTGAGGGGGTTAAATAAGCTGTCAGCTTAGTTCTCGTGGAATAAGTCGTGCCGGGATAATGACTGATTAAGGTCATTATCCCGCTATACCTACCTAGTTAAACCGACGGCGGGTATAAGCGATTCAATATATTAGCTAAAGCTAATCTGTAATTGCCGCCATTGATTAATGAGCTAAAAGCTCAGGCTAGCCCGTGGAATTAACATGGCGAAAGAGCAGGGCGTGGAGCAGTTAACGCGTGATTATTGAATCAGATGATCACATTTACTGGCAAGGAGTAAAGCGATGTCTGATATACCTAATCCCAATAGCGATCTTATTTATCAGTTAGAAGATAAACCGCCGTTCGACCAGTGTATTGTTGGCGCGGTCACCCATTTGTTAGCCATTTTTGTCCCTATGGTGGCACCCGCATTGATTGTGGGGACCGCTCTATCGTTACCGCCAGAGATCACCGCCTATCTGGTTTCCATGGCCATGATTGCCTCAGGCGTAGGGACCTGGTTGCAGGTACATCGCTATGGTCGCGTCGGTTCGGGGTTGTTGTCGATCCAGTCGGTCAACTTTTCCTTCGTGACGGTGATGATTGCCTTGGGTAGCACGATGAAAGCCGACGGCCTGCATGTTGAAGCAATGATTTCGACTTTGCTGGGTGTCTCTTTTGTGGGGGCATTCTTGGTGGTGGGCTCCTCGTTTGTTTTGCCCTATCTGAAACGGGTGATCACCCCTACTGTCAGCGGTATTGTGGTGCTGATGATTGGCCTGAGTCTGATCAAAGTGGGCATTATCGATTTTGGTGGCGGTTTTGCCGCTAAAAGCAGCGGCACCTTTGGCAACTACGAAAGTATTGGCATCGGCCTGTTGGTGCTCCTGGTGGTGATCGGCTTCAACTGTTGCCAAAATGCGCTGTTGCGTATGGGCGGTATCGCCATTGGTATTATCGTCGGCTATGTGGTGGCGCTTTGCCTGGGGATGGTCGATTTCTCGGTGATGCGCAACCTGCCGCTCATGACTCTCCCTGTACCCTTCAAATATGGCTTCTCTTTCGATCTGCACGCTTTTCTGGTGGCTGGCACCATTTACCTGCTCAGTGTACTGGAAGCGGTCGGGGATATTACTGCAACCGCGATGGTTTCCAACCAGCCGATCAAAGGGGAGGAGTATACCTCTCGTCTGAGCGGTGGGGTGCTGGCTGATGGCTTGGTATCGGTGATCGCCACCATGCTGGGCTCGTTACCGTTAACCACCTTTGCCCAGAATAACGGCGTGATCCAGATGACCGGCGTCGCCGCCCGCCATATCGGCAAATATATCGCCGTGATCCTGGTGGTACTGGGGCTTTTCCCGGTTATTGGCCGCTTCTTTACCACCATCCCCGCGCCTGTACTCGGCGGCGCGATGACGCTGATGTTCTCGATGATCGCCATCGCCGGGATACGCATCATCATCTCTAACGGTTTAAACCGCCGCGAAACCATCATCGTCGCCACCTCGCTGGGGCTGGGCCTTGGCGTCTCTTACGATCCGGAAGTGTTTCGTATTTTGCCCGAGTCGATTTATGTCTTGGTGGAAAACCCAATCTGCGCTGGTGGGCTGACCGCTATTTTCCTCAATTTATTGATCCCGCTGAATAACAAAGAAAAAAACGACGTCAGGGAAATTGAATTAGACGTGGCTCCGGCGGAAAAAAATACCGATTAACTTAGCAGCGTAATAAGGAATTTCAGTATGGAGCGTGAACAATCAATCAAGGCCGTGCGGGGCAGTTTTCTCGATATCACCCGCACCGTACAACATCCGGAAGAAATTGAAGGCCATCTGCGCTTTATTAAAGACGGGCTACTGATCGTTCGTGATGGGCGGGTGGAGTGGTTTGGCGACTGGGAAGAGGGGCACCACCAGGTCCCCGACAGCATCCGGGTACGCGACTACAGCGGTAAAATGATCGTGCCAGGGTTTGTCGACACCCATATTCATTATCCGCAATGTGAAATGGTAGGAGCCTATGGCGAACAACTGCTGGACTGGCTGAACAAGCACACCTTCCCGGCGGAGAAGCGCTATAACGATCTGGAATACGCCCGCGAGATGTCGGCGTTTTTCATCAAGCAGCTGCTGCGTAATGGCACCACCACCGCGCTGGTGTTCGGCACCGTGCATCCCGAATCGGTAGAGGCGCTGTTTGAGTCGGCGCGCCATATCAATATGCGGATGATCGCCGGTAAGGTGATGATGGATCGCAACGCGCCCGATTACCTGCTGGATACCCCAGAAAGCAGCTATAGCCAAACCAAGGCGCTGATTGAGCGCTGGCATAACAATGGCCGCCTGTTATACGCCATCACCCCGCGTTTTGCGCCAACCTCCTCACCGGCACAGTTGGAGATGGTGCAACGCCTGCGCCAGGAATACCCGGATGTTTACCTGCATACCCACCTGTCGGAAAACAAGGATGAAGTGGCTTGGGTGAAAGCCCTGTTCCCAGAGCGCAAAAGTTATCTCGATGTTTACCATCACTACGGCATGACCGGCAGAAAAAGCGTATTTGCCCACTGTGTGCATCTGGAAGACGCCGAGTGGGATTGTCTGCACCAAACCCAATCATCCATTGCCTTTTGCCCGACCTCCAACCTGTATCTCGGTAGCGGCCTGTTTAATTTGCCCAACGCCTGGCGGAAAAAGGTGCGGGTGGGAATGGGCACCGACATCGGCGCGGGCACCACCTTCAACATGCTGCAAACGCTGAACGAGGCTTACAAAATCATGCAACTGCAGGGTTACCGGCTCTCGGCATATGAGGCGTTCTATCTGGCGACGTTGGGCGGGGCCGTTGCCCTGGGGCTGGCGGACACCATTGGTAACTTCAACCTGGGGAAAGAGGCGGACTTTGTGGTGCTGGAGCCGACGGCCACGCCGCTGCAACAGTTGCGCTACGACAACTCAAAAACCTTGATGGATAAGCTGTTTGTCATGATGACGCTAGGGGATGACCGGTCGATCTATCGCACCTATGTCGATGGCCGGTTGGTGTATGAACGCACGTAAATAACCACACTGCCATTTGCCAGGGTAACTAACAGGGTATGTGAGTATAAACTTTCAGAGGGCATTGCTATGTCTAATAATTTATCGCAGGTGACGTCAGCAAAAGCGGCCAGCTCGCTAGACAGCTATTTTAAGATTAGCGAGCGGGGCAGCAGCGTACGGCAGGAAGTATTGGCAGGTTTGACCACCTTTTTGGCGATGGTCTATTCGGTGATCGTGGTGCCCGGCATGTTGGGCAAGGCGGGTTTCCCTCCTGCGGCGGTGTTTGTCGCCACCTGCCTGGTTGCCGGTGTGGGTTCACTGGTGATGGGCCTGTGGGCTAACTTGCCGATGGCTATTGGCTGCGCCATCTCATTGACGGCGTTTACTGCTTTTAGCCTGGTGCTTGGCCAGCACATCAGCATTCCGGTCGCCCTGGGGGCCATCTTCTTGATGGGGCTGATATTCACCGCCATTTCGGTAACTGGGGTACGCTCATGGATCCTGCGTAACCTGCCGATGGGTATCGCGCATGGCACCGGGATTGGTATTGGCTTGTTCCTGCTGCTGATCGCTGCCAACGGTGTCGGCATGGTGATCAAGAACCCGCTGGACGGTTTGCCGGTGGCGCTGGGGTCATTTGTGTCTTTCCCGGTGATGATGTCGCTGCTCGGCCTGGCGATGATCCTCGGGCTGGAGAAACTGCGCGTACCGGGTGGGATTTTATTAGTGATCATCGGTATTTCCCTTATCGGCCTGATCTTTGACCCGAACGTAAGATATCAGGGGCTGTTTGCGCTGCCGAGCCTGTCCGGGCCGGACGGTAGCTCGCTGATTTTCAGCCTGGATATCAAAGGGGCGTTGAACCCGGCGGTACTGCCGAGCGTATTGGCGTTGGTCATGACGGCGGTATTTGATGCCACGGGCACCATCCGGGCGGTCGCCGGGCAGGCTAACCTGTTGGACGAGGACGGGCAGATTATCAACGGTGGCCGGGCGTTAACCGCCGACTCCATGAGCAGCATGTTCTCTGCATTGGTTGGCGCCTCACCCGCTGCGGTGTATATCGAGTCTGCTGCGGGAACGGCTGCTGGCGGTAAAACTGGCATGACGGCGGCGGTGGTGGGCGTACTGTTCTTGCTGATCCTGTTCTTGTCACCGCTGTCTTATCTGGTCCCCGGCTATGCGACGGCACCGGCGCTGATGTATGTGGGCCTGCTAATGCTGAGCAACGTGGCCAAGCTGGATTTTGACGACTTTGTCGATGCCATGTCCGGCCTGGTGTGCGCGGTATTTATCGTGCTGACCTGTAACATTGTCACCGGCATTATGCTGGGCTTCAGTACGTTGGTGATTGGCCGTGTGTTCTCTAACGAGTGGCGCAAACTGAATATTGGCACGGTGATTATCGCTGTGGCGCTGGTGATATTTTATGCCGGTGGCTGGGCGATTTGATGGCATAACCGATCTTTTCGACTTAGGGGCGCTGAATGTGAACTGAACTCCAAATACTGCGCCCATTATCAATGTTTAACCTCGTTAATGCGAGTTAACTCCAGAGGTAGCGCGCTGGTAATTTTAACCACGTTCAGCTTGTAGTAGGTTTTGCTCATGTTTTGTCCAGGATGACCGACATGAAAAAGCCTACCCCCACTACGCATGATGCGGTTTTTAAGCAGTTCCTCACCCATCCCGCCACCGCCCGCGACTTTCTGGCATTGCATTTGCCGCCAGATTTGCTGCAAAGTTGCGATCTGAATACGTTAAAGCTAGAGCCAGGGAGTTTTATCGAGGACGACCTGCGTGCTTATTACTCCGATGTGCTTTACTCGCTGAAAACCGGTAAGGATGACGGGTATGTCTATGCTTTGATTGAACACCAAAGTTCTCCCGACAAACATATGGCATTCCGTTTGGTACGTTATGCTATTGCAGCAATGCAACGCCATCTTCAGGTGGGTCACGATCGGCTACCATTAGTTATTCCGATGCTCTTTTACCACGGGCAGATCACCCCTTATCCGTATTCGATGAGTTGGTTTGAGGAGTTCAGTGATCCAGAATTAGCCAGGCAACTTTATGCGGGACATTTTCCTTTAGTTGACGTTACCGTCATTCCCGACGATGAGATCATGCAACACCGCCGTATGGCCATTCTGGAGCTGTTACAAAAACATGTGCGCCATCGCGACCTGTTCGAACTGCAGGAACGGCTGGTCACATTATTATTGGCCGGATACACTACTAAAGAACAACTGATATCGTTGATTAACTATATGCTGCAAATGGGGAGTTCGACCAAACCGGAGAGACTGCTCCGCGAATTGGCCAGATGTGCGCCGCAGCATGAGGAGGAATTGATGACTATTGCAGAATATCTCGAACAAAAAGGGCGAAAGGAAGGACTACAGGAAGGATTACAGGAGGGTTTACAGGAGGGAGTCCAGAAAGGGGAACGCGGAGCTGCTTTGAAAATAGCCCATGCCATGCTGGCGGACGGTCTCGAGCTGGCTAGAGTGATGAAATTGACCGGTCTCTCAGAAGAAGAGCTGGCGCAAATCCACCACTAGCGTTTACCAGCGTTTCTCAACGCGGCATTTCCTCATCCAGCTGCTGCGCCTGTTCCACTGCCTTGACGATCGAGGTATAGCCGGTGCAGCGGCATAAATTCCCGGCCAGGCCGCGGCGGATCTCCTGCTCGGTAAGGCGGTGGCCGCGAAAGCGTTCCACCATCGAGGTACTGGTCATCACCAGTCCCGGCGTACAAAAACCACACTGCACCGCCCCTACATTCACATAAGCCTGCTGTACGGCAGACAGTTTGCCCTGTTTCACCTCGCCCTCGGTGGTGCGGATGGTTTTGCCATCGGCCCAGAGCGCCAGATAAATACAGGTGTCCGTAGCGACATCGTCGATCAGTACGGTACAGGCACCACACTCGCCCACGCTGCACCCTTGTTTGACGCTGTTAAGCCCTTGCTGGCGCAGTAACTCCATCAGCGACAGGCGGGGATCGACCTCGAACTGATAGGGGCGGCCATTGATGGTGCAATTGATCAACATGATAACTCTCCTCCAGCACGTTGGGCCGCCTGGGCCAGCACGCGCTCTGCCAGCGTACGGATGATTTGCATACGGAACTCTTTGCTGGCGCGCCAGGATGAACGTGGCAGCACGTCACGTATGACCGCCTCACGCACGGCGGCGAGCGTTTGCGCGTTGAATGGCTGCCCCAGAGCTGCGGCCTCGGCATTTGGGCCACGGATCGGCGTTGGGGCCGCTACGCCAAAGGCGATTTTCACCGCGCTAAAGTGGCCATTTTCAATTTTGCAGGCCGCCGCGCAGCCGATGGTGGCAATATCCATCGCACCACGCATGGCGTATTTATAATAGCTGGCACCAAAGTGCTGATAGTGCAGTGGCCTAAACAGCAACGCCACGGTGACCTCATTTTGCCCTAACGCGACCTTGCCTGGGCCGGTGTGGAATCCCTGGATCGGCGTGCGGCGTAGCCCTGTGGGGGTAGCGATTTCCAGCTCGGCTTCCATCACCACACAGGGTGAGGCGGAATCGGCACTGGTGGCACCGTTGCAGATATTCCCGCCCAACGTGGCCATATTCCGCACCTGTGGCCCGGCGATCGTCGCGGCTGCCTCTGCCAGGATCGGGATATGGCGTTGCACCAACGGTGAATCGATAATCTGGCTAAAGGTGGTGCCACTGCCGATGCGCATTGTGCCATCCGGCAGCAGCTCGATACCGTTCAGCTCGTTCAGGCCGTGAATATCCACCAGATGGCGATATTTGCCGTTCATATGATGGAGCTGGATCAGCACGTCGGTACCGCCAGCAATCAACCGGGCCTGCGGATCGGCGGCTAATTGCCGCACGGCATCGTCTATGCTGGTCGCCCGATAATAGTGCGCAATATCGTACATAATTTTCTCCAGTTACTCGATCAGGCCCGCTTGCGAAAAATAGCGATAGAGCGTTTTGGGCGTTAGTGGTAACTCATCTATCTTCACGCCGGTTGCCATCCAGATGGCGTTGCGGATCGCCGGGGCGGGAGAGATCAGCGGCGGCTCACCCAGCGCCTTGTGCCCATAGGCGGATTGCGGCTCATAGGTTTCGACAAACGCACAGCCCAACTCTGGCAGATCGAGAATGGTAGGGAACTTGTAATCCAGCAGATTGTTATTGCGCACGATGCCGCTTTGCTCGTCGATGATCATCTCTTCGAACAACGTCCAGCCGATGCCCATTCCCATGCCGCCATGCACCTGGCCCTCTGCCAGCAGTGGGTTAAGGATCTGGCCGGAATCGTGCAGATTAATGATCTTGTTGATGGTGACCTTACACAGCTCAATATCGACGGTGAGGTCAACAAAGGTGCAGCCAAAGGCGGGCGGATTGCTGCGGGTTTTGCAGGAAACCTCGGCCATTATCTGCCCGCCGACCTCCTGATCGTAATGGGCGCTCATGGAGACCTCTTGCACCGAGCACAACACTTTTTCCGGCATCTCCTTCAGCACCACCTCGCCGTTGATCACATCTAGCGCCCATTCGGGCTGGCTGCACATATAGGCTGCATGGGTCAGGATCTTGGTACGCAACTCTGTAGCGGCCTGGCGGATGGCAGGGGCTGCAACATAGCTTTGCCGCGAGGCGAAGGCACCGGGATCGTAGGCGGTAATATCGGTGTCTTGGCTGGAGATGACGTAGATGGAAGAGAAGGGCACGCCGATGGTTTGCGCCGCCATTTGTGCAAACACGGTATCCGATCCCTGGCCAATTTCCGTCGCGCCGACTTGCAGATGGACGGTGCCATCCTGGTTCAGTAACAGCCGGGCGCTGGCAATCTCGACGCCAACTGGATAGGTATTGGACGCATAGCTCAGGCAGGCCACGCCAACGCCGCGGCGGATGGGGCCACTTTGGTTCAGGCAGGCGGCACGGCGGGCATCCCACTCAAACAGTTCCCGACCTTTTTGCAGGCACTCGATAATCCCGGCGCTCTTGATCTCCTTGTGATTGAGCGGGTTGACATCCCCCAGGCGGGCGACGTTTTTGAGCCGCAGTTCCAGCGGATCCATCCCCAGTTGGGCGGCGGCTTCGTCAATCATGCATTCCAGGGCAAAGGTCACCTGTGGTGCACCGTAGCCGCGCATGGCGCCGGCGTTCGGCAGGTTGGAATAAAAGGTGGTGGCTTGGTAGCCGAAGGCGATACGCGGATACAAATAGGCGATTTTATTGGCCCCGGCGGAGGCAATGGAGTGGCCGTGAGAAGCATACCCTCCGGTATTGGAGAGCACATCCAGGCTATAGGTTTGCAGGATGCCGTCGCGGTTAATGCCCATCTTACCGCTGATGGAGAACGAGTGACGGGTACGAGATGCCAAAAAGCACTCTTCGCGGCTCAGTTCAACCTTGACCGGCACGCCGCCGAGTTTCCAGGTCAGGAATGCAGCCATCGGCTCTTCCAAGACGTCCTGCTTATTGCCGAACCCGCCGCCGATATAAGGTTTGATCACCCGGATGGATGACCATGGCCGATCCAGCGCCTGGCCTACCACACGGCGTACCAGATGGGGAATTTGGGTGCTGGAGACAATCACTATGCGATCCATCTCGTCCATGTAAGCGTAGGAAGTCACCCCTTCCAGATGACAATGTTGCACTACCTGCGTGCTGTAGTTGCCTTTGATCACTACCTCTGACGCAGCCAATGCCGCCACGGGATCGCCGCCGCTGAGCTGGTGTTGTTTCAGCAGATTGCTTTTGCCGCCGTGTAACAGCGGTGCATCTGCTGCCAGCGCGGTTTTTGCTGTGGTCATCACTGGCAGTTCCTGATATTCCACTTCAACCAGCATGGCGGCTTTCTCTGCCGTTAACGCGTCGCAGGCGACAACGATCGCCACACCATCGCCGTGATGGCGTACATGCTGGGTCAGCAACTGTTTATCCGCTACGTCACGCTTATTGGCATCCAATGACCAGGCATGGCCCGCCGTCGGAAAACCGTGCTGCGGAACATCCTGATAGGTGAATATGGCTTCAACCCCCGGCAATTGCAGGGCTTTGCTGGTGTCGATACGTGTAACCAGACCATGGGCAATCGGGCTACGCACATATTTGGCATGACGCATACCGGGCATGCTCATATCGTCGGTATAACGTGCCCGGCCGGTGACTTTGGCTTGTGCATCGACGCGTTCGGGCGAGGTTCCTACAGGCATCTTGCTCTCCTCGGTGAGAGAAAAAGTCGCGATAGCCAACAGCAGCAACTTACAGGCCATAATGGGTTGAAAAATCAGCCGGATGTGGGATTTGTGAGGTGAATCTGGTTTATAGCGGGGTGTGATAGTTTTTGGTGGTCAAAGAGGGGGGAGGACGCACCAATGTCGGCATGGCAAAGACGAAGTGCGACGATAATTTATCATATTGATAAGGATAAGATTATCAGGTTGATACTAGCTATACCGGAACCAGCCCACTCTCGAAGAGGGGGCATCAGAATGAGCGTAAAAAAATTGCCCTTGAAGAGGTCAGGGCAATTTTCGTTGCGGGATGGCTAACGCTAACTCAATAGCAAGGCTACTTTTTCTTGTAGACTTCCGCCGTACCATGGACTTTGTTATCCGTGTTAGCCGAGGTCAACACATAAATATCCCCACCTTTTTCATCCGCTTTTTTGGCAAGCTCCTCTTTTGCATCAGCTTGCGAGGTTTCGCCAGAGGTGGAAATACTGCCGACGTGAACATATTGATCTTTCACCTTTTCGAAATCTACTTTTGCCATCAATTCTGCGGCGACTGTACTGAAGGCGAATGTGCTTGCGAAAAGAGCCAGTATCAGTTTCTTCATGGTTTGTTTCCTTGTGACTAGTTGAGTGCATGATTTCAAATAAAACCGTATTAATGCGAGGGATTAAAAGTGGTTATGATCAGGCTAAAGCAACTGCAAAAGGTACTTTTCAGGTGAAAGGCTTCAATGGTAAAGCCCCTGCCACCAAGTATAGACGAATAAATGACGAGAGCTCTAAATCGGTCTTGACGTGAGTACAACGTGAGGGGGAGGTAAAACTTGTCATGGTAAGCCTCTGCAGCGTACCCCCTGACTCGGGTGGCGGCAGGGGGAGGAGTGAGCAGAGCAACTCTCGGAGAAGAACGGTCCGTTGTCGAAAACATTATTTTTAAGCTTAAATGAATAAATAAAAGGTCCACATAATACCATCTGTGGGCTTTGATTTATTTTCAAGGTAAAACGCTTTCTCCAAAGTTGAGCAATAAACCTGAAAGGTAAGTAAATCAGAGGGATGTGATGCGTATAAGTGATTTTATATTTATACATATTACTTGATTCACCAATAAATGATGTATTGCATATTAAATTACGCTGGGTTAATAATAATTTCTAGCGAGCTTGGTTTATATTAATTAACAAAGGAGCTGTCTATGAGAGTTATTGATAATGCTATGCTTAATCAAATTTCTGGCGGTCGAGGGAACAATGGTGGTGATCGGTCGGATAACGGCGGTCGTAATAACAACAAGGGAAGAGGCGCGTCCACTAACTATGGCGGGCAGGCCAATGGCTTTGTCGGCAATTCATCTCCCGGTATGGATGCCAATTGTGTCGGTAGTCTTGCCTCTGGCGCTTTCGCGGGGGCGATTGGCGGTTCGCGAGGTGGCCTTGGCGGTGCAGCTGCAGGTGCTGCTCTCGGTGCCTTGGGCGGGATTAATGGTTGTGTCAATACAGGTAATGGCGGTGGTGGCGGAACGGGTAGCAATAACAGCTGTGGTGGGAGTTCAGGTAACAGTTGTAGTAGGTAATGTTACTCATGGCTAAAAATTAATACCGGCATGTTACATATCGCATCACCTAAACCGAGGGTTATATAATGATGATAAAATCAACTTTTTTATATAGCATATGGATTTTTGTTCTTGTGCTTTTCATTATTAACCCTCTGTTTTATTGCGTTGGCATTTTAGCTGTTTCTGTTATCGAACTCCCTTCATGGCTTACTAAGGCAATCCTTATTTTCGTCATACCTTTAGGTTGCTACCGTTTGGTCGATCTGGTTTACAACGCGGTGCGTAAGATAGTGGCCAGAATGTCGAAAGAAAAATGATTGCCAGCCTAATCAAGGCAAAAGATTGGCCCCATAACGGTTAATCAGTTTGGGGCCAACCTTGGCGTGGTTTTGATGGTTAAATCGCAGTCATACCGCACCTTGCGTTGTATGCCATTGCGGTAGGGAGTCGCTACCGTCGCTCACCTCCACCGTCAGCATTAATTCTCCGCGCCG
The DNA here is from genome assembly GCF_055790865.1 of Serratia sp. K1WW1. NCBI lineage: Bacteria > Pseudomonadati > Pseudomonadota > Gammaproteobacteria > Enterobacterales > Yersiniaceae > Serratia > Serratia sp. K1WW1. The sequence goes on along the minus strand of NZ_CM147697.1, from coordinate 3,614,782 downwards.
CAGTTGAATACGCAGACCACCGTTGTCCCGGCAGATATGCATATCGGTTATTGGCTGCCGATCGTCAAAATCCCATACGCCAATAAACTCCGCCTGCGGTTGATGGCTGCGCAATGTCAGATAGCTTAAATCGGTCACCGCCGGGTTGGCAGGCGCATAGCCTTGCCACAACATCGCATCACCATGCAGCCACAGCGCCTGCCCTTTACGGGAAGTGGCAAAATGGCGCGGCTGGCTGTTGAACAACGGTGTTACCAGGGCATCGTGCATTACCGTTAGCGGCCCCTGCTGGCTGAAGGGGGCTTTTTCGCCCACCGCATCCAGCGCTTTACCTTGCAGATGCAGCGTCCAATCGAGCTGCTGGTGATGCGGATTGGCGATAGTGCTGATATCAATCAGCGCCCCCGGCAGCCACAGAAAACGGCGGCGGAAACAAATATCGCGATAGGCCTGGCTATCCCATTCCACCCGGGTATGGCTATCCAACTCCGGCGGGCTTTGCTGCCAATCGACCTCCACATCCAGCCAGCAAAAAGACTCGCTCTGATGATAATGCCGCACCTGCGGGATCGCTGGCGGTTGATTAGCCTGATTGACCGTCAGCGTATTATGGGTGGCGCTGTTTTTATAGTAGGCGTAGTGCATCCGTGCACCATAACCGGTGGTGCCGAGATCGGGCAAAATCTCCTTACCCTGGTCGAACAAAATCAGGCTCAGGCGATCGTAGTGATCGTGTTCGCCGCCATAGGGCGTGTGTTTCACCAGCAATGCCCGCCGTTGTGCCGGATCGCGCCAGATGGTGAGGCCGCAATCTGGCGCGTGCAGATGCTGTTGGGGGATCACGTTGAGCGCTTGTTCTGGCAACTCGGCCCCGTAGAGTAGCGCATCGATATTGGTGCGTGGAGTATCACGGTAGATGGCCTGTAGCGCGGCGGCATACTCTTCTTGCTGATAGCAGGACCAGGCAAATTCGTAGACATTGTGGTGATCGAGGCGTTCCTGGCCATAAATGCAGTCGTTAATGCGTGGAAAACTGCCGTCCGGCATTATCAGTTGCAGTGGGAAACTGAGCATTTTTCGGTAGTAGGGCGCGGCCAGCAGGCTCCAGCGGCTGCCCAGCGCCAGCTTTTCAAACGCCAGAAACCCTTGCAGCGCATAAAAGTGATAATGAATCGAACCCTCGAACCATAACCCTTCAGCGAACAACCCGTGTTCAAGCTGATAGCGCAACCCATAAGGCTGATCGACGGCAAACTCCAGCAGCGCCTCGTCTTGCAGAATAAATCCCAGCACGCCGATGGCGCTACCAATCTTCACCTCATGGTTATGCAACTGCGGCGTGCGGTGCGCCATCAGAAACTCTGCACCGCAGCGCAGCAATCTTTCTTCTATAAAATGACGTTGTTCCTGAGTTAACGCCTCGCAGATAAAGTCATAGCCTAGCGTGAAGTCGAGCAGGCAGTTGGCTTCACACAGGGTTTGGGCGTTCATCTTGCCTGGCCCGTTGTAGGGGATGCCGCCGTGCTCCTGATAGTCTGGATAAAATTGGGCGTAGCGCAGCAAAATATCGCGCACCTTAGCCAGATAGCGTTGTTCACCGGTCAACTGCCACAACAGCCCCAGTTGGCGGCAGGCTTTGGCATTCAGGCCGTTCATCTCGCGCCACCACGCACCATCATAAGGCTCACCGCTAAAGCGCCGCCCGTCTACCGGGCAGCAATGGACCTTGGGTGAGTCGTGCCGCCAGGCTAGCCGTACGCCGTGATCCGGGCAAAAGTAATACAGATTCCAGGTAGCGACGGCGGTAGCTGGCACCTGTAATGGCATATCGAGCACCACGGCGTTCTCCGCCAGCAGATGCTCAATGACCAAAGGTTGCCTGGCCGCACGATCTCGCAACGCAATAAGTTGTTGCGTGGTGAACTGCTTCATTAGCTGTGGATCCTTCTTCCCGGAGCTTAAGGTTTTAATGGGGTAATCAGCGTGGTGATATCGTCGGGATAGCTGGCCATCAGCCACTGTGCCTTTTCACGAAATACCGGGTCTTCCGGCCAGGCGCGGGCGGCGCTGACGATATTGACCAAGGCTTTTTTGTGATCCATTTTGTCGATATCTTTCCACGGCCATGGCGTGTCGCTGTTCACAAACCCGGCAACATAGCTGTAGCCTTTGCGCAGGCTGTGATCGTCCAGGCTGAAGTTCCACACATCAACGCCGGTGACTTCTCCCAGGCGGCCAAGCTTGTTGTAGGCTTCAAGGTTGAAGTTGCTGTAATGCCATGGGCGGGTGCGTTCCAGTTCGGCCATCTGGCGGCCCTGATTATCAAACTGGTTGGCAATGCGCCGCAGTTGGGTGATTTGCAGGCGTTGTTTGGCTTCGGCGAGCTGGCCGCTGAACAGAGCAAATGAGGCGGCCTGTAGGTCAAAGTAGGTGCCGTGGTTGTTATGCCAGTTGTCCTCTTCAAAGCCATTCTGACTGGTCGTCATCCAACGGTAGAAATCGCCGTACCACTGTTTGAGCTGCTGATACTCTTTGTCGCTGATGACATTGGCCGGGCGCAGCAGTTCGATGGCGTCAATCACCTCTACCAGCGCGCGGCTGTCAATCAGGCCAATGCCGCGGCCATCGTTAATCCCCGGAATAGCCTGCGCATATTGCAGGTTCGGATTCATGCGGGTTTGCGGGTTGATAAACCAGTTCACCAGCTGTTCGCGAGCTTTCTGCGCATAGGCCGGGTTTTGGCTGAAGTACCACGCCAACGCCAGATTAGAGACATCGTTGCTCATGGCGACCAGGCGTTTTTTATCGGTGGCATCGCTGTTGGCAGCGGGGTTGGTTTCGCCATCTTTGCGGATATAGGGCAGCCCATCTTTTTTACCTGGGTCTGGCCACCAGTAAGGCGGGAAGCTGTAATAGTCGTGCTTGTCGCCGCTGGCGGCGGTCAGGCTTTTGTCCATGACGGAGTAGAGCGGCTGCTTGAGGGCACGATCGGCAGAGGAGAGCAGCTTGTTATAGGCACCGACAAATGCCGGGGTTTTTGCCGCCAACTGCTGTTGGCTGTACTGCAAGTCATCCAGCTTGACGATCAGCGGGTGCCCCTCGGCGGCAGACGATCCGCCCGTATGGAATAATGCAGCAATCGTTAATGCCAGCAAGGGTAAACGGGGTAATAAAGCCATTTTAATCGGCAGCATGATTTTGTCCGTCCATCTGAGGATAGTGTGATTAATTGTAGGTGTTTAATATTTACCAGCTCAATGTCTGGTTAAGACGATTAAGTATTAAAATGATTTTATAAATTGAAATATTGTTTCAATATGATGATTGCGCAGTGTAAGAGAAGAAGGATATTTTTTTGTGATACGCATCAAATTTAACCTCCTCAGCGTAAATTGAGGTTAAAAACCCGCTATCGATCACGAAAAACCGCCTTTATCAACGTTTTTTGATTTTTTACGCAATACTTAGAGTTTTGTAATTGGTTGTTTTTAAATGACTAATTGTTGGTGTCACTTTTTTAGTCACTTTTCACTGTGATCAATAGCAAATTTTTCAATTTTGAAACACGATTTCTATTTTATGGCGTTGTATTTAAAAAGGGCATTCGATTTAATGGCAGGGCACTCATTTAAAATACCCAATACCCTGGTTCACTCCATTTTCGTGATTATCAAACCTCTTAAAAAAAGGATGTGAATAAAATGTCCGTTAGCAAAATTAAATCCTTATTGTTGTTATCTGCGCTTGGCCTGAGCGTCACACAGGCTTATGCAGCAGAAACGCTTAATATTTGGATCCGTGCCAGTAACGATTCAAAAAATATTTATACTAAAGAGGCCGAAACCTTCGAGAAGAAAACCGGCATCAAGATTGACTATTTCAACGCCACCACCGATTTCGAACAACGCCTGGCCCGTGCCGCTGCTGGGAACGCCTTACCGGATCTGATCTTCAACGATGCGGTCGCCATCGGGCAGTTTATTCAGCTCGGTATCGTTGAGGAGATTGAGCCGAAGAGCATTGCCGGGCATGACAACCTCTATCCCATCGCCTGGGAAAGTACCCGCTATACCGATGGCAAATACTACGGCGTGCCTACCTCTGCGCAGACCTTCGCCCTGTTTGTGCGTAAAGACTGGCGTGAAAAACTGGGGCTGCCACAGCCGAAAACCTGGCAGGACGTGGCCACGCTGGCCAAAGCCTTCACCACACAAGATCCGGATGGCAACGGTAAAAACGATACCTACGGTTTTCTGCTGCCAGCGTCCACCACCCGTGGCTATGCCAGCTGGTTTATGAGTGCATTTCTGTGGCAGGCCGGTGGTGACTTTATCCGTGAGTCGGGGCCGGGCAAATTTAAAGCCTCGCTTGATGAGCCTGCGGCGGCAGAAACCCTGCAGTTTATGCGCAACATGCTGTGCGAAAAAGTCGTGCAGCCGGGTGCCATCAACGCCACTACCGCCGATGTGATCCCTTCGTTCCGTTCCGGCCAGACCGGCATGTTCTTTAGCGGGCCTTACCATATCGCGCTGTTTGATAAAGATCCGGGCAAGGATAACTTTGAAGTGGTCGCCCTGCAGGGACCCCAGAGCGGGGCCACGCTAGCGGAAGGGACCTCGGTGTTCCTGATGAAGAGCAGCCAGAAGAAAGAGGCCGCCCGCCAGTTCATCGAATTTATGATCTCAAAAGAAGGGCAAGAGATCGGCATGGGCAAGGGCAGCAAGAATATGCCGGTGGTGCGCTTGCCGGTGAACCAGCAGGTCGATATCCAATCCGTGTACGACGATGCTCGCTGGGCCACCTTTGCCAAATTGTATACCGACCAGGGCCGCTATGTGCCGCAGGTGCCGAACTGGACGCCAATCCGCCAGATCACTGCCGATGGCTTTAACCGCATCCTGGCGGACTGCAACAGCGATATCGCTGCAGAGCTGAAATCCAGCAACGACAAGGTCAACGCCGAACTGGCCAAACAGCAAGTGCTGGCTGAGTGATCCTCCTGGGCACCGCGGTGGTGTGGTGCCTTGTTAATCCTAAAGAGCGATGATAACGATGTTAACTTCCCGCCAGAAACGGAACCTGGTGCCGTGGATCTTCCTGGCCCCGGCCCTGATCATTTTTACCTGGTTCAAGTTCATTCCAATGCTGCAAGGCCTGGTGATGAGTTTCTACAAGGTGAACTTTAATCAACAAAACGAGTGGGTCGGGTTTGCCAACTTCTCCCGCGCCTTTGCGGATGCCGAACTGCATGCGGCAGTGTTCAATACCTTCCTCTATGTCATCGTAACGATGGTGGTGGCGGCGGTGTTGGCTTTCTTCCTGGCCATGTTGCTTGAAGGCCCGGCGCGCCACTTGCGTTTTATCCGTACCGCTATCTTCCTGCCGGCGGTCACCAGTGCGGCCATCGTCGCTGAAATGTGGCGCATCCTGTTCAACCCGACCCCCAACGGCGTGATGAACCAGGTGTTGAGCTGGTTTGGCGTGGCCGATCAGGGGTTCCTGGCGAGTTCCGATCAGGCGCTGTGGGTGATCATGCTGCTGCATATCTGGAAGGCGATCCCCTACAACATGGTGATCTTCATCGCTGGATTGGCCGGTATCAGCCGCGATTTGTATGACGCCTCCAATGTTGACGGTGCCAACTGGTGGAACCGCCTGCGCTATGTGACCTTGCCAGGCATGATCCCGGCGCTTTCCGTGGTGTTGATGCTCTCCTTTATCCGTGGGTTCCGCGTGTTTGCCGAAGTGTATGCCACCACCGGCGGCGGGCCTTCCAACTCCACCGAAATGATCATGACGCACATCTACAAGCTCGGTTTTGAGCAGTTTGATTACGGCTATGCCTCGGCGGTGTCGTTCCTGTTGTTCACCTTCACCGTGCTGTTGACCATCTGTCATCTCACGCTGAAAAAACGCATCGCACGTTATTAAGGAGCCCTCATGTCAGGTAAACGTTGGGATACCTTTGGCCGCTGGATGATTTACGCCCTGCTGCTGGTGGTATTTGTCGGCCCGTTCTGGGGCATTGTGGCCACCGCGTTCAGCGGTGCACCGGTCAAACCGGGGGAGCTGCTGGCGTGGCCGAATCAGTTTTCGCTGGAAAACTTTATCTTTGCCTGGAACGACATTGGCGTTTGGCAATACCTGTTGAACTCGATGGTGGTGGTGTTCTTTGGCACCATTTTGCAAGTGTCGGTCAGCGCGTTGGCAGCCTATGCGCTGGCACGTAAGAAGTTCGTTGGCGTGTCGCTGGTCAGCCTGGTGATCCTTTCCACCATGATGCTGCCGGAAGAGGTGATCGCCATTCCGCTGTATATGATCATCAACTGGAAGCTGCCGCTGATCGACGCTTCGCTCTACAACACCTATCTCGGCATGATCATGCCGGTGGTGGGCTGGGCGTTCTCTATCTTTGTGCTTAGCGAGTTTATGGCCGCCATCCCCAAAGAGCTGGAGGAGGCGGCGCGCATCGACGGGGCCAACGAATGGCAGATTTTCTTCCACGTGATTTTACCGCTGGTGAAACCGGCACTGGGGACGGTGGTGACCTTCGGCTTCATCATGATCTGGGACCAGTATCTGCTGCCGCTGATCGTCATCAACCGCGACAGCCTGAACACCATCCCGGTGATCCTCGGCACGCTGCGCACCGACGAGAGCATCACCCCGAATATCTTTATTGCCATCACCTTACTGGCGATGCTGCCTAGCATCATCGTTTATCTCGGCCTGCAAAAACATTTCAACCGCGGGATTATGTCCGGCGCGGTAAAAGGATAAGGAGCGACCTATGGGTTCCGTGGTACTGAATAATGTCTGTAAATCTTATGGCGATGTGCACGTCATCAAAGACGTCTCTCTGACTATCCCGGAAGGCGAGTTTTGCGTGTTGGTAGGCCCTAGCGGATGCGGCAAATCGACGCTGTTGCGGATGATTGCCGGGCTGGAGGAGATCACCGGCGGTACGGTGGCGATAAATGAAAAGGACGTCACCGACGTAGAGCCCAAACTGCGGGATATTGCGATGGTGTTCCAGAGCTACGCGCTCTACCCGCAGATGTCGGTGCGGGAAAACATGGGCTTCGCGCTGAAAATGGCCAAACTGCCGAAAGCGGAGATTAACCGCAAGGTCGAAGATGCAGCGGAATTGCTTGGGCTTGGAGTATTGCTGGATCGGTTACCGAAGGATCTCTCCGGTGGTCAGCGCCAGCGGGTGGCGATGGGGCGGGCTATTGTGCGTAACCCACAGGTATTCCTGTTCGATGAGCCGCTCTCTAACCTGGATGCCAAACTGCGTACCCAGGTGCGTGGTGAGATCCGTGAGCTGCACCGCCGCCTGAAAACCACCTCGGTTTACGTCACCCACGATCAGATCGAGGCGATGACCATGGGGCAGATGATTGTGGTGCTGCGCGATGGGCGCATTGAGCAGGTTGGCACACCGCTGGAGCTGTACGATCGTCCGGCTAACCTGTTTGTGGCCGGGTTTATTGGTTCGCCGGAAATCAATCAGTTAAAGGGTGAAATTGTGATAGCGGGCGATGAAACTCTGTTGCGTCTGGCGGATGATTCGCATCTGCGCCTGCCTGCGGGCTTGCAGGTACAGGCAGGGCAAAAGGTGGTGTACGCCATTCGCCCAGAGCAGGTTAACGTGGTGGGCGAGAGCGAGCAGCACGGGGCGTTGCAGGCGACCATTACCGTCATCGAAAATACTGGCTCGGATATGCAGTTGTTTTGCGACACCGGCGGCGGTGCCTTCACTTCGGTGTTCAAGCAGCGTCTTGATGTGCAGGAAGGGGAGACGGTCTGGCTACAGCCGAAGCTCGCCGGGATCCATATTTTTGACGCCGCAAGCGGGCTGCGCGTGCCTTACCGTGCCAGTTAACAGGAGGGATGGATGAAGCTGTATACCCTGGACATCGGCTGCCTGGAGAGTGCTCAACGTCGGTTGCAGCAGCCTTTTTCGCCGCTACAGGCTGCCTTGAGCCAACTGGTGAGCGATGCCGACAAGCTGCGCAGGCAGCCGCTGGAAACGGTGGTCAACAAAAAGCTGCGGCCAGTCAGCGGCGATCCTCATGACTATTACAGCCTGGGCACTTACTGGTGGCCGAACCCACGGCGGCCCAACGGGTTGCCCTATATTCGGCGTGATGGGCATACCAATCCGCAGTGTCAGAATAATGATACCGACACCACGCGGATCATCCGCATGTGCGAGCGCTGTTTGACCCTGGGGTTGGCTTGGTACTTCACCGGCCAGCGCAACTATGCGCTGGCTGCCGCCGAACAGATCCGCTGCTGGTTTCTCAATGGCGAAACCCTGATGAACCCGCACCTGAACTACGGCCAGGCGATACCGGGGATTGTTTCTGGGCGTGGCACGGGGCTTATCGACACGCGGCTGATGTGGATGGTGATCGACACCATTGGCCTGATCAGCCCGGCGGGCGTGCTGGATACCGACGATATTATTGGGCTGCATCAGTGGTTCCGGGATTTTAACCACTGGATGTACCACAGCGAGGTCGGGCATTCCGAGTACGTGTGGCACAACAATCACGGCACCTGGTATGACGCACAGCGCACGGTGAACGCGCTGTTTTATGGTGACAAAGGGCTGGTGGCGCGGATTATCCAGCAGGGCATCACCCAGCGGATGGCGGCGCAGATCGACCAGGATGGCAAGCAGACCATGGAGCTGGAGCGGCCGGTGCCGTTCCACTATTCGCTCTTTAACCTGGAAGCCCATCTGTTGCTGAACCGTTATGCCGAGCATGTGGAGTTCGATCGCTGGAACGAGGTGCGTGACGGTAGGAGCGTCAAGCTGGGGATCGACTATCTGGTGCCGTTTATCGCCGATCCGGAACTTTGGCCGTACAGCGATTTGCAGGGGATTGTCTGGGATAGCGCGCTGCGGCTGCTGCTGCAATCGATCCGTGGTTACCCGCAGGATGCACCACGCTATAAAGCGGTGCTGGAGAATTTCCCGGAAGAAACGCTCGGTTTACGCGAACGGCTGATGTGGTGTTGTTAGCCGATTTTTTAATTCAGGAGTTGCTGTTTTCCCTCACCCCAACCCTCTCCCACAGGGAGAGGGAGCTGATAGCTCCTGCTCGTTTGGCAATAAAGCGATAATCTCAACAAACGCGTTCGCCCCCTCAGCCAAGGTGAGCCATTATAATTCCAAAACACACTCGATCAGTCCCTATTCCACAGGGAGAGGGAGCTGATAGCTCCTGCTCGTTTGGCAATAAAGCGATAATCTCAACAAACGCGTTCGCCCCCTCAGCCAAGGTGAGTCACTATAATTTCAAACACACTCGATCGGTCCCCTCTCCCTGTGGGAGAGGGTTAGGGTGAGGGGCCATCACAAGGCCGAACAGGTTTCTGCAACCAGCCCCAAACCCACCTACAGCTTCACAATCTGCACCAGATTGGTGTGTTGCGGGTTGCCCTTGGCCAACGGGGAAGGGCGATGGTGGGTCAGAATATTCACGCTGCCGCCGTGATCGACCTTATCACCAAACATATCCGCCGCCAGCCAGGCACCTTGGCCCATCGCCGTGACGCCGGGCATAATGCGTGGCGTTACCTTCGCCTGGATCTGCGTTTCGCCCCGACCATTAAAGACCTTCACCCGATCGCCGTTCTTGATGCCGCGCGCCTGCGCATCCAGCGTGTTGATCCACACCTCCTGCGGGCAGGCCTGTTGCAACACGTCAATGTTGCCGTAGCTGGAGTGGGTTCTGGCCTTGTAGTGGTAACCAAATAGCTGTAGCGGGTATTGGCTGCTCAGCGGATCTTCCCAACCTTCGAATCCGGCGGCATAGACCGGTAACGGGTGGATCACATCTTCTGGCGCCAACTCCCAGGTGGCAGCGATCTCCGCCAGCTGTTCGGAATAAATTTCAATCTTGCCCGATGGCGTTTTCAGCGGGTTGGCCTGCGGATCTTCTCTGAACTCCTTGAAGGCCACCACGTGCTCTTCCGGGCATTTGCGCTTATAAATACCGGCGCTTTTCATCTCTTGATAGCTTGGCATCTCCGGGTTGCGTTCGCGGGTTTTCTCACACAGGTATTCAATCCACTGCTGTTGGTTGCGTCCTTCGGTGAAGGTCGCTTCAGCCTGTGGCCCAACCCGTTTGGCCACCTCGGAAAGGATCTCGTAAATCGGGCGGCGTTCAAACTTGCGAGTGGTGGCGGGCTGGCCCAGGATCACGTAGCCCATATTGCCCGCGGACTCATGAGAGATCAGGTCTTCCTGCTCGGTTGGCATCAGATCGGGCAGCAGGATGTCGCAGTATTTGGCCGAAGAGGTCATAAAGTGCTCGATGCCGACGATCATTTCACATTTGCTGTCGTCTTGCAGGATCTGGTGGGTACGGCTGATATCGCCATGCTGGTTGATCAGCGTATTGCTGGCATAGCACCAGATAAACTTGATCGGCACGTCCAGCTTGTCTTTGCCACGGATGCCGTCACGCTTGGCGGTCATTTCAGGGCCGCGCAGGATGGCGTCGGTCCAGGTAAACACCGAAATCTTGGTCTGTACCGGGTTGGTCAGCATGTCGAACCATTCCACGCCCAGATCGAAGCTGCCTTCGCGGCAGCCGGTATTACCGCCGTTGATACCGACGTTACCGGTGAGGATCGGTAACATGGCTATGGCCCTGGCGGTTTGTTCACCGTTGGCGTGACGCTGTGGCCCCCAGCCCTGGCAGATATAGGCCGGTTTGGTCATGCCGATTTCGCGGGCCAGTTGGATAATGGTGTTGGCCGGTATCCCGGTGATACGAGCCGCCCACTCTGGCGTTTTGGCGATTCCATCGTCACCTTGGCCGAGGATATAGGCTTTGTAATGGCCGTTTTTTGGCGCACTGCTGGGCAGAGTGGTTTCATCATAGCCTACGCAGTATTTATCCAGGAACGGCTGGTCCACCAGGTTTTCGCTGATCAACACGTGGGCGATGCCCGCAACCAACGCAGCATCGGTGCCCGGGCGGATCGGCACCCACTGATCTTCACGGCCACCGGCGGTATCGGTATAGCGCGGATCGATGACAATCATCTTGGCATTAGAGATTGCTCTGGCTTGCTCCAGATAATAGGTCACGCCACCACCGCTCATGCGGGTTTCCGCCGGATTATTGCCAAACAGCACCACCAGCTTGCTGTTGGCGATATCATCCGGGCTGTTGCCCTGCTGTGCGCCGTACAGATAGGGCATGGCGGCGGTGATCTGCGCGGTGCTGTAGCTGCCATAGCGGCTGAGGAAGCCGCCACAGGAGTTCATCAGGCGATAAGGCACGTTGGAGTTGGTGATATTGCCGCCGTCGACCCCGGTACCGTACAGCACGTGCACCGCTTCATTACCGTATTGCGCCAGGGTGTGCTTCAACTGGCCGCTGATGGTATCCAGCGCTTCTTCCCAACTGATGCGTTTGAATTTGCCTTCGCCGCGTTTGCCGACGCGTTTCATCGGGTATTTCAGCCGGTCCGGGTGGTTCATACGGCGGCGGATAGAGCGCCCGCGCAGGCAGGCCCGCACCTGATGGTTGCCATAATGGTCGTTGCCGGTGTTGTCGGTTTCCACCCAGTATACTTCGTCATCCCGCACGTGCAGGCGCAGCGCACAGCGGCTGCCGCAGTTTACGGTGCAAGAACTCCAGACCACTTTGTCTTCCGGCAGTGGGGCATTTGGCAACGGCTCGGCGGCAGCGATTTTATGGAAGGGCAGCACCAGCCCCGAAGTGGCGGCCAGTAAACAGCCGGTAGCCGAGCCGGTTTTGATTAGCTTACGACGGCTGAACGGGTGATGAAGCAGGTCCGGGTTGTGGTTATCGTTCATGATAGTGCTCCCTGTGCTGGCCTATTTTCGGTGCCGATAACGCCTGATGTCTGGTTTGCTATTAACACATGATGTTTCTTGGCAAGACGTTTTAAGCCAGGCAACCGTGGCGTGATATATTAAAAGTGCTAACCTGTAGCGAATAAAGCCGTCTGCATTAATGAAGTTGCATTGGTAATATTAGCCATGCAAAGTTATCTCTCAGCTTGATAATTAGATTACCTCTTAATAAGTATACTCGTGCGCGGGGCAGATGAAGTTTGCTTGAGGTCAAGTTTTAGCTTTTCGTAAGCGAATAAAGCGGGTGGGTTGCATTTTTTTCAAAACAGCAAGCGCTATGTTCAGTCCAAGGACTCAATCTATAGCACATTTGGTTGGCAGGATTAGGGGAGGTTGATGATTTAAATCCAGCGTCGATACAATATTGTTATGGTCTCGTGCAACATAAGCCCCCCGGTACGCGCGAGTCAGAGGGATTAGCAAAGTCATTCATTGACTAATTCACGATGGATTGCATGATGACCAATCCCCGCCAGCCGTCGCAGTAGTAGGAAAAACCCGGTAAAAGGTCGACATCCCGCAACACCGTTACCAAGCAAGGCCCCGCTGATGACTCTGCAATAAAATTATAAACTAAAACGGCATATTACGTGTTTTCCTGCCCCGGGCTTTCCTATACTCATCACGCTTGATTGTGTCGTAAAGCTTATGCTGAGGCAGGGGGGATATTAATTGTTACAAAACGATGCATGTGAATACATTATTATTCTTGTTGTTTGCTTGGCGACTTATTTAACGGGGTTAGGATTTTTAATTTAAAAGGCAATGAGAGTTATTGTTATTTAAATACGTGCGCGAATAAATCCAGCCAGATAAATATGCAAGAAAAATATTTTTTGCTGAAGCGATTTTTCTCATGTTACGCAAATATTAACTGTTACCTCAGCAAAGGTTGATAAAGATCAACTCAGGGTAGCCAGAAAATAACAATATATTAACCACCCGCATACTGTGTTTACGGGCTTGCATGTCGGTCATCAACAGGGGATAGATAATAATGATAAGGGAAAATCAAACATTTTTCCGGGATGGCGTGAATCGCCGCGATTTTATGAAGTTATGTGCGGCACTGGCCGCCACCATGGGGCTCAGCACCAAAGCCGCCGCCGAAATAGCCGACTCGGTAGGTTCGCCACAGCGGCCACCGGTCATCTGGATCGGGGCTCAGGAATGTACCGGCTGTACGGAGTCCTTGTTACGGGCCACTCACCCAACGATCGAGAACCTGTTGCTTGACGTGGTTTCCATGGAATACCACGAAGTCCTCTCTGCTGCGTTCGGTGAACAGGCGGAAGAAAACAAGCACCGTGCGATTGAGCAATACAAAGGGAAATACGTGCTGGTGGTCGACGGCTCCATTCCGATGAAGGATGGCGGCGTCTACTGCATGGTGGCCGGTAAGCCGATCGTTGAGCATATCCGTAATGCGGCAGAGCACGCCGCTGCGGTGATCGCTATCGGCTCCTGTGCCGCTTGGGGCGGCGTCGCGGCCAGCGGACCTAACCCGACCGGCGCGGTCAGCCTGCAGGATATTTTACCCGGCAAAACCGTCATCAACATCCCCGGCTGCCCGCCCAACCCGCACAACTTCCTGGCGACGGTGGCCCATATCATCACCTACCAACGGCCACCGGCGCTGGATGCGAAAAATCGCCCCGAGTTCGCCTATGCCCGCCTGATCCACGAAAACTGCGAGCGTCGTCCGCACTTTGACGCCGGGCGTTTCGCCAAACAGTTTGGTGATGAAGGCCATCGGCAGGGCTGGTGCCTGTATCACCTTGGCTGCAAGGGGCCAGAAACCTACGGTAACTGCTCAACGCTGGAGTTCTGCGACGTGGGCGGTGGCATCTGGCCAGTCGGGATCGGCCACCCCTGCTACGGCTGTAACGAGGAGGGTATCGGTTTTACCAAAGGGATCGCCCAGTTGGCCAGCGTCGAAAATCCTACCCCACGAAACGCCAAACCCGAGGTGCTCAGTCCGGAAGGGGGCCACGTCAGCCCAACGGCGATGGGATTGCTTGGCGGCGTGGTTGGCCTGGTTGCCGGTGTCAGCCTGATGGCGGTGAAAGAGCTGGGGCGGCAGCAGAAAACGCAGCGTAAAGACGACGAGCAGCCGCCAAGCAAGGAGTAAGCCGTGAATCGACGTAACTTTCTAAAATTGACCTGCGGTGGCGCGATGCTGGCAGGGGTTGCCCCTGCGGCGCAGGCAGGGCCGGAGAACAAGCCGCCCATCCCCAACTCGCTGGGCATGCTGTATGACTCGACCCTGTGCGTGGGTTGCCAGGCCTGTGTCAGCAAATGCCAACTTATCAACCATACCGATGAACCGCATGGGGAAACCTATGCCTACGCGGGTACCGAAGCGACCTGGTCTAACAACGATAAGCTCAGCCCTTACACCAACAACATTATTCAGGTGTGGACCAGCGGAGACGGCAAGCACAAAGATCAGGTGGACAACGGCTACGCCTATATCAAAAAGCAGTGCATGCACTGTGTCGATCCCAACTGCGTTTCTGTCTGCCCGGTTCAGGCGCTGCATAAAAATGCCAAAACCGGCATCGTGCATTACAACCCGGATGTCTGTACCGGCTGCCGCTACTGCATGGTGGGCTGCCCGTTCAACGTGCCGAAATACGACTACGACAACCCGTTCGGCAAGATCCACAAATGCGAGCTCTGTAACCAGAAAGGCGTGGCCCGGCTGGATCAGGGCGGGCTGCCAGGCTGTGTCGAGGTTTGCCCAACCGGGGCGGTGATCTTTGGCACCCGCGAGCAGTTAATGGCCGAAGCCAAACAGCGTCTGGCCAGCAAACCCGGTGAGAATTACCGTTACCCGCGCCAAACCCTACAGGGCAACGACCATTACGAACATCCGCTGCCGCATTACCAACCGCATCTGTATGGCGAGCATGAGGGCGGCGGAACTCAGGTGCTGGTGCTGACCGGTGTGCCTTTCGAGGATCTCGGTTTGCCAGCGCTGGAGGCGTTGTCAACCGGTGCGCGTTCCGAGCATATCCAGCACACGCTGTACAAAGGTATGGTGTTGCCGTTTGCCGCTCTGGCCGGGATCACCTTCCTGGTGCAGCGCAACCAGCGTAACGAGCGTCAGGACAAGAAGGAAGATAAACATGACGACGCATAAAACGCAGCCACTCGGCGGGCGGCTGGTGAGCTGGCCGGTGATGATGCTGGCACCCTTTGTGGTGCTGTGCCTGTTGCTGATCCTCAAACGTCTGGTGTTGGGGTTGGGCGATGTCTCCGATCTGAACGGCGGCTACCCCTGGGGTATCTGGATCGCATTCGATCTGCTGGTGGGCACCGGTTTGGCCTGCGGCGGCTGGGCGTTGGCCTGGGCGGTGTATGTGTTCAACCGGGGGGAATATCACCCGCTGGTGCGGCCTGCGCTGTTGGCCAGCCTGTTCGGCTATTCGCTGGGCGGGCTGTCGATCACCATCGATGTGGGCCGCTACTGGAACCTGCCTTACTTCTATATTCCCGGCCATTTCAACACCTCGTCGGTGCTGTTTGAAACCGCGGTCTGTATGACGATCTACGTGGGCATCGTGGCGCTGGAATTTGCCCCGGCGCTGCTGGAGCGGCTGGGCTGGAAGGTGTCGCTCAAACGGCTCAACAAGGTGATGTTCCTGGTGATCGCCCTTGGCGCATTGCTGCCAACTATGCACCAGTCATCAATGGGATCGCTGATGATTGCAGCGGGGATCAAAATCCACCCGCTGTGGCAAAGCTACGAAATGCTGCCGCTGTTCTCGCTGTTGACGGCGGGGATCCTGGGCTTCTCGATAGTGATATTTGAAGGCTCGCTGGTGCAGGCCGGGCTGCGGGGGAAAGGGCCGGAGGAAACGCCGCTGTTTGCCCGCATGACCTACATCATCGATGGGTTCTTACTGCTGTTTATTGTGCTGCGCTTTGGGGAACTGATCTGGCGCGGCAAAACGGACTATCTGTGGCATCTCGATCGCTTTGCCATCTCGTTCTGGGTGGAAACGCTGTTGATGCTGGTGCCGCTGGTGATGTTCCGCTGGAAGCGTAATCGCCGCAACTCACGCCTGCTGTTTCTCGGCGCGCTGAGCATGGTCTGCGGGGCGTCGTTCTGGCGGCTGAATTACGCGTTGCTGGCCTACGACCCTGGCAATGGCTACCACTATTTCCCGACGGCCAGCGAACTGCTGATCTCCATCGGCTTTGTGGCAATTGAAGTTTGTGCGTACATCCTGTTGATCCGGTTGTTACCGGTGCTGCCTGCGCATCAACACAAGAATGAAAACAACCAGTTAGAGGTAGAGCATGAGCCAACGCATCACCATTGATCCCGTCACCCGTATTGAGGGCCACCTGCGCATCGACTGTGAAATCGAAGACGGCAAGGTGGTTAAAGCCTGGTCCTCCGGCACCATGTGGCGCGGAATGGAAGAGATCCTGCAAGGTAACGACCCGCGTGACGCGTGGATGATCGTCCAACGGATCTGCGGCGTGTGCACCACCATTCACGCGTTAGCCTCCGTGCGGACGGTGGAAAATGCGCTGGGGATGGAGATCCCGGTCAATGCCCAATACATCCGCAATATCATTGCCGCCGCCCACAGCATTCACGACCATATCGTGCATTTCTATCAGCTCTCGGCGCTGGACTGGGTGGACGTGACCTCTGCGCTGAAGGCCGATCCGCAGAAGGCTGCCGATTTGCTCAGTGGCCTGTCTAGCTGGCCGTTGAACAGCGCTGCCGAGTTCACCCGGGTGCAGCAGAAGATCAAGGATCTGGTCGCCAGCGGCCAACTGGGCATCTTTGCCAATGGCTACTGGGGGCACCCGGCCATGGCGTTACCGCCGGAGATTAACCTGATCGCCGTTGCCCACTATCTGCAGGCGCTGGAATGCCAGCGTGATGCCAACCGCGTTGTAGCAATACTGGGCGGTAAAACGCCGCACATTCAGAACCTGGCGGTGGGCGGGGTGGCTAATCCGATCAACCTCGATGCGCCTAGCGTGCTGAACCTCGAGCGGCTGATGTACCTGAAAACCTTTATCGATCGCCTGGGTGACTTTATCGAGCAGGTTTATCTGGTGGACAGCGCGGTGATCGCGGCGCATTACCCTGAGTGGCTAACCCTCGGCAAAGGCTCAGACTGCTATCTCTGCGTGCCGGAGCTGCCGATCGATCGTAAAGGCGACCAGTTCCTGATGCCGGGTGGCTATCTGGAGAACGGCAAGTTCCGTCCGATCGCCAACCAGCGCGATGAGTATCTGATCAAGGGCATTCAGGAGAGCGGTAAACACGCCTGGTATCAGGACGATGAACCGCTGGCACCGTGGGAAGGGCTGACCCGGCCTAAATACACCGGCTGGCAGGAAGATGGCAAATACTCTTGGGTAAAAGCGCCAACCTTCTACGGCAAAGCGGTAGAGATGGGGCCGCTGGCCTGGCTGATGTGTACCTTGCAAGCCGAGCATCCACCAACCCAGAAATATTTTGCCAAGGTCAACAGTAACTACCAGGCCCTGACCGGCAAAGCGCTAACCGCCGATCAACTGCCGTCGACCCTGGGCCGCATTGTCGGGCGTACGGTGCATGCCTGCGTGCTGCATGAAACCCTGGGCCAGCAGTGGCAGGCGTTGGTGAGCAATATCGGCAGCGGCGACCATGAAACCTTTATCCCACCGAATATTCCGTTGACCGGTGAGATCCGGGGCGTGGGCTTTATCGAAGCCCCGCGCGGTGCATTGTCGCACTGGGTGGTGATCAAGGACGGCAAGATCGCCAACTATCAGGCGGTGGTGCCCTCAACCTGGAACGCCGGGCCGCGCAACTTTAACGATGAGCCCGGTCCTTACGAACGTTCGCTGGTTGGTACGCCGGTGGCCGATCCGAGCAAACCGCTGGAGGTGGTGCGAACTATCCACTCGTTCGACCCGTGCATGTCCTGTGCGGTACATATTGTAGACACCACTGGCAATGAAGTGACCAGGGTCAAGGTGCTGTAATGAGAATATTGGTATTAGGCATAGGTAATCTGTTGTTGAGCGATGAAGCGGTGGGCGTGCGCATCGTCGAAGCCCTTGAGCAGCGCTATCGCTTACCGGCCCATGTTGAGGTGCTGGACGGCGGCACCTCGGGGATGGAACTGATGGAAATGATGGCCGATCGCGATCATCTGATTGTGGCGGATGCGGTGTTGACCGGTGCCAAACCGGGCAGCGTCGCCGTGCTGTATGACGAAGAGATCCCGGCGCTGTTTACCCGTAAGGTTTCGCCCCATCAACTGGGGCTTTCCGATGTGCTGATGGCGCTGCGGCTGACGGATGAGTTTCCCCGTCGGCTCACCCTGGTGGGTGTGGTGCCAGAGTCGCTGGAGCCCGGAATTGGTCTGAGCGCCGTGGTCAGCCAGGCGATTGAGCCAGCGTTGGCCCAAGTGTTGCTGGCGCTGCAAGAGAGCGGCGTGGTGGCGGAGCCAAAAGAGGTGGCTAATGCAGACTGTGACTAACGGTTTTCAGCTCAACCCCAGCGCGCTGTTGGAAACCGCCTTTCAGGCGATCGCCGACGGTGAGATGCAGGATTTGCCGTTTTTCCAACCGCAAATCCCGGTGCGCGCCTGTGGCTTTCAGCTGTTTGAACGGCAGTGGGTCGGCACCATTCTCACGCCGTGGATGCTTAGCCTGCTGGTGTTGCCCGGCCCTGAGCAGGCTTGGCAACCCTATGCGGTAGGGGACAAGTTGGCGCTGAATCTGCCTTGCGGCAGCGTACGGTTTATCGTCGGTGAGATTGCGGGTTGCGGGCAATACCTGGCCTGTTCACTGATGTCACCGTTGGATCGCCATCTGGGGGCCGAGCAGGCGCTGGCGTTGGCACAACAGAGCGCGCGGATGGCGCTTTCGCTACCGGTGGTGGATGGCAACATCCCCAGTAATCCCGGGCGCAGGGCGCTATTTGGTCTGTCACAGAGAACGGCGTAGATGCATGAAATCAGCCTGTGCCTGAGCACGATGGAATTGATAGAGCAGCAGGCTCGGCAGCACGGAGCTAAACGGGTGACGGCGGTGTGGCTGGAAATTGGGGCGCTCTCCTGTATTGAAGAGCACGCGCTGCGTTTCAGCTTCGCCTCGGCATCCCGCCATACGCTGGCAGAGGGGTGCCAGCTATTGCTGGACTACCAGCCGGCCCGCGCCTGGTGCTGGAGTTGCAGCATGAGCGTGCAGATTGAAAAACATGATGAAGGTTGCCCACAGTGCGGCGGCCACCAACTGCGCGTTGAGAGCGGTGACAGCCTGCGGTTAAAGCAGCTGGAAATGGAATAATTTTGAGGAGTGAATAACGATGTGTACGACTTGCGGTTGCGCCAGTGGCGAAAAAACCATCGAAGGTGATGAACATCATCACCATGACGACCACCATCATCACCACCACGACGGGGAACATCAAGCACCGGCAGGCGTGGTGATCCATCATCACCATCACTATTACCACCAGGGCGATGTGCATCACCATTATGCGGGAGTCGCTGCGGCGGAACGCTTTACGCCAGAGGTGCAACCACATTCGCAAGACCTGCACTATGGGCACGGCGAGGCGGGGAGCCATGCACCGGGTATTGGGCAGCGTCGTCTGGTGCAGATTGAACAGGACGTACTGAGCAAGAATAACCATCTGGCTGCCCACAATCGTGAACACTTTTCCGCTCAGCATATTCTGGTGCTGAACCTGGTTTCCAGCCCCGGGTCGGGCAAAACTACCTTGCTGACGGCCACGCTGGAACGTTTGGCGGGCAAATTGCCCTGCGCGGTGATTGAGGGCGACCAGCAAACCAGTAACGATGCCGAGCGTATTCGCGCCACCGGCGTACCGGCCATTCAGGTTAATACCGGCAAGGGCTGTCATCTGGACGCGCAGATGGTACATGACGCGGCACACCGCCTGGATTTGCAGGATCACAGCCTGCTGTTTATCGAGAACGTCGGCAACCTGGTCTGCCCGGCCAGCTTCGATCTGGGCGAACGGCATAAGGTCGCAGTGCTCTCGGTGACGGAAGGGGAAGACAAGCCGCTGAAATACCCCCATATGTTTGCCGCCGCAACGCTGATGATCATCAACAAGATCGATCTGCTGCCCTATGTAAACTTCTCGGTGGAAAACTGCATCGTCTTTGCCCGCCAGGTTAATCCGTCAATCCAGGTGATCGCACTGTCGGCGACCAGCGGCGAGGGGATGGATCTCTGGCTGAACTGGCTGGGGGAGCAATAATGTGCCTCGGTGTGCCCGGTAAGGTGACCGCAGTAGGGGAGGATATCCACCAACTGGCCTGGGCCGACGTGTGCGGCGTGGCGGTCAGGATCAATATCGCGCTGGTCTGTGAAGGCTCACCGCAGGATCTGATCGGCCAGTGGGTGTTGGTGCACGTCGGCTTTGCCATGAGCCTGCTAGACGAACAGGAAGCGCTGGAAACGCTGGCGGCATTGCAGCATATGCGCGCCGTCGGGCTGGCACGGGATGACGAGGATGCCAATGCGCTACGTTGATGAATTCCGCGATCCGGCGCTATGCCAGGCGCTGTTACGGCGCATTGAAACGCTGATGTTAGCCATTCCCCAGTCGCAGCGCTTGCCGCTACAGGTGATGGAAGTCTGCGGTGGCCACACTCACGCGATCTTCAAGTTCGGTCTTGATCAACTGTTGCCGGACAGCCTGGAGTTTGTCCACGGCCCCGGTTGCCCGGTTTGCGTATTGCCGATGGGGCGCATTGATAGCTGCCTGGAGATTGCCGCCCATCCGGAGGTGATTTTTTGCACCTACGGTGATGCGATGCGGGTGCCTGGCCGCAATGGGTCGTTGCTGGATGCCCGCCGTCGTGGTGCCGATATCAGGGTGGTGTACTCGCCGCTGGATGCGCTACAGCTGGCGGCGGATAACCCACAGCGCGAAGTGGTGTTTTTTGGCCTGGGCTTTGAAACTACCATGCCCGCCAGCGCCTTGACTTTGCAGCAAGCCCGCCAGCGTCAGCTGCGCAATTTCACCCTGTTTTGCCAGCATATCACTCTGATCCCCACCTTACGCAGCCTGTTGCAGCAGCCCGATGTGCGCATCGACGGCTTCCTGGCACCGGGCCACGTCAGCATGGTGATCGGCAACGCGCCCTATCAGTTTATCGCTGCGGATTATCATAAGCCGCTGGTGGTGACCGGCTTTGAGCCGTTGGACATTCTGCAGGGTTTGGTGATGCTGCTGGAACAGCTGCGTGATGGCCGCCGTGCGGTAGAAAACCAATACCGGCGCATAGTGCCCGAACAGGGCAATCTTCTGGCCCAGCGGGCGATGGCAGAGGTGTTTGGCCTGAAAGAGAGCAGCGAATGGCGTGGGCTGGGGGAGATTGCCCACTCTGGCGTGCAAATCAAACCTGAGTATGCGGATTTTGATGCCGAACTGCGGTTTAAACCGCAGGCGCAGCGGGTGGCGGACGATCCGAGCTCACGCTGTGGCGAAGTGTTGACCGGGCGCTGCAAACCGGATGCCTGTCCGCTGTTTGGCAAGCAATGTACGCCAGAGAACGCCTTTGGTGCCTTGATGGTGTCCTCGGAAGGGGCCTGCTCGGCTTACTATCAGTATCGCAGGGAGACCGCATAATGCGTGAAGAGAACAACGGGCGAGAAATTACCCTGGCCCATGGCAGCGGTGGCCGCGCCATGCAATCCCTGATTGAAGAACTCATGCTGCCCGCCTTTGCCAATCCGGCGTTAAACGCGCGAGAAGATCAGGCACGAATTGCACTGGATGAGCTTGCCACCTCGGGCGACCGTTTGGCCGTATCGACCGACAGTTATGTTATCGATCCCATTTTCTTCCCCGGTGGTGATATCGGCAAACTGGCGGTCTGCGGCACCGCTAACGACGTGGCCGTCAGTGGTGCCCAGCCGCGTTATCTGAGCTGCGCCATGATCCTGGAGGAAGGGTTGCCGTATGCCACGCTGGAACGCATCGTCCAGTCGATGGCCAGCACGGCGCAGCAGGCCGGGATCCAGATTGTGACCGGCGATACCAAAGTGGTGCCCCGTGGCGCGGCAGACAAAATCTTTATTAATACCACCGGCTTGGGAACCATCCCGGCTGGCGTTAATTGGGGAGCTGCGAACATCCGCCTGGGTGACAGCATTATTGTCAGCGGCACCTTGGGCGATCACGGCGCAACCATTCTGAACCTGCGTGAAGGGCTGGGCCTGGAGAGTGAATTAAGCAGCGATTGCGCGCTGCTGGCTCCGCTGATTGCTCCTTTGTTACCGATTGCCGGGGTGCGTGCTTTACGCGATGCGACTCGTGGCGGCGTGACGGCGGTGCTGCATGAGTTTGCCGCCGCTAGCGGCTGTGGCATGGCGATTTCCGAGGCGGCGCTGCCGTTGAAACCGGCGGTGCGGGGGATTTGCGAACTGCTGGGGCTGGATGCGCTCAACTTTGCCAACGAAGGCAAGCTGGTGTTGGTGGTGGCACCCGAGGCTGAGGCGGAAGTATTGGCTGCGTTACATCGGCATCCGCTGGGGCGCGATGCGGCGGTGATTGGCCATACCACTGAGCGCCAGCAGGTGAGCCTCACCGGGCTGTTCGGGGTTTCCCGCCGGCTGGATCTGCCGCTGGATGAGCCTTTACCGCGAATTTGCTAGGTGTTTGGTTGTGGTGTTGAGTGTGTTTTTGCCCCTCACCCTAACCCTCTCCCACAGGGAGAGGGGACCGACCGAGTTCGCTTCAGTTGCAGAGAGTCACCTGATCATGGCTGAGGAAAACAGGTCGGTCCGGTACTCAACCACAGCACCGAATCAGCTCCCTCTTCCACAGGGGACCGACCGAGTTCGCTTCAGTTGCAGAGAGTCACCTGATCATGGCCGATGGTGAGGGATAACAGGACTAGCTAACGACGCCAAAGCCGCTCCCTCTCCCTGTGGGAGAGGGTTGGGGTGAGGGGCGCAGGACCAACAGAAGGATCAGGACAACATGGCAGATTTTGAGCCGGAGAACCTCGCCAGCAGTAACGGCCTTCGCCTGCGGATCAAAGGCAAGGTGCAAGGGGTCGGGTTTCGTCCCTACGTTTGGCTGCTGGCGCGGCGCTATAACCTGTGCGGCGAGGTCAGCAATGACGGTGCCGGGGTGATCGTCCAGCTATTGCAATCTCCCGCCATAACGGAATTTTTGCGGGTACTGCCGCAAGAGTGTCCGCCCCTGGCGCGGATCGATAGCGTCACCTCTACACCGTTTAACTGGCCGCAAAGGCCAGTGAGTTTCACCATTGCCAGCAGCGGTGCAGGGCAAGTGGATACCCATATCGTGGCGGATGCGGCCACCTGCGATGCCTGCCTGGCAGAGCTGAACTCGCCGCACAACCGGCGCTATCACTATCCGTTTATCAACTGCACCCATTGCGGCCCGCGTTTCACCATCATCCGCAGGATGCCCTACGATCGGCCCAATACCTCGATGCAGCCTTTCCCGCTGTGCCCGCAGTGCCTGGCGGAGTATCAGGATCCTGCCGACCGTCGTTTTCATGCACAGCCTACCGCCTGCCCGGAGTGTGGCCCGCAACTGTGGCTCAGCGATGCCGCAGGCAAAGCCACCGCCAGCGCAGACGATGCACTGCAACTGGCCGCGCAGGCGTTGATTGCCGGGCAGATCGTCGCGGTGAAGGGGATCGGCGGTTTTCATCTTGCCTGTGACGCCACCAACCCGGCTGCGGTACAGCGCCTGCGCGCACGCAAACATCGCCCGGCCAAGCCCCTGGCGGTGATGATGCCGGATACCCACTGGTTGCAACAATGTGTTCAGGTCGCGGAACCGACGGCACTGCTAAAACTGTTACGCAGCCCACCCGCACCTATAGTGCTGGTGGCGGCTCACCCACAAAGCCCGTTGTGCGACGAGATTGCACCGGGGCTCAAAGAGATAGGGGTGATGTTACCGGCAAATCCGCTGCAACATCTGCTGTTGCAACAGGTTGCGCGGCCACTGGTGATGACCTCCGGCAACCCGGCAGGTAAACCACCAGCTCTGAGCAATCAACAGGCACTGGAAGAACTCGCTGGCGTGGCCGACGTCTGGCTGCTGCATAACCGCGAGATCGTCCAGCGAGCCGATGACTCTTTAGTACGCTTGACCGGGCAGGGCAGTGAGATGCTGCGTCGTGCACGTGGCTATGTCCCGGATGCGATGCCCTTGCCCCCTGACTTTACCACCCAACCGGTCATTCTGGCACTGGGAGCAGATAGCAAGAATACCTTCTGCCTGCTATGGGATGATCGGGCGGTGGTCAGCCAGCATTTAGGCTCGCTAGGGGATGAGGCCACCCGGCAACAACAGCAGCAACTGGTGGCGCTGTTTGGTGAAATCTACGGCGTAGAGCCGCAGGCGATCGCCATCGATGCCCACCCCGGCTACCTCAGTCATCAACAGGGTCAGGCACTGGCGACTGAGCGGGCGATCCCTTGTGTCACCACGCTGCATCATCATGCCCATCTGGTTGCCTGCCTGGCGGAACATGGCTGGCCGCGCGACGGCGGTAAGGTGATTGGTCTGGCGTTGGATGGGCTGGGATATGGTCTTGGCGGGCAACTGTGGGGCGGTGAATGCCTGCTGGTGGATTATCAGCATTGTGAGTATTTAGGCGGGTTGCCCGCAGTGGCATTGCCGGGGGGCGATGTGGCCGCTCGCCAGCCGTGGCGCAACCTGGTGGTCCAGTTACAGCGTTTTGTCCCCGATTGGCAGACGTTGCCAGAGGCCGCCGCAATCCCTCAACCGCAGGCGACGATCTTACTGCGGGCGGTCGAACGGCAAATCAACTCGCCGCTGGCCTCTTCCACCGGGCGCTTATTTGATGCGGTGGCCGCTGCGTTGCAGATCGTGCCGCCACAAATTTCCTGGGAGGGGGAGGCTGCCTGCCAGTTGGAAGCCTTGGCATGGCAAAGCCCGCCTCATCAGCCGCCGGTTTCGCTGCCGCTGCTTGGCAATCGGCTGGATCTGGCCACCTTCTGGCAGCAATGGCTGGCCTATCAGGCTCCTCCGGCACAGCGAGCTTATGCGTTCCATGTTGCCTTGGCCCAGGGGTTTGCCGCACTGGCCCGCAGAGCCATGCAGCAATACGGCATCAATACCGTCGTGCTGTCCGGTGGAGTCATGCATAACGCGCTGTTGCGGCAACTATTGATCCAGCAGTTAGACGGATTACAGGTCTTGCTGCCATCCCGCCTACCGGCAGGCGATGGCGGGCTGGCCTTGGGGCAGGCGCTGATTGCCGCCAACCGACTTTCAAGGCAGGCATAAGGATGAATTTATAACGTAATCAACTGTTTTCATGAGTAAAACCACCACCTTCATTCACTGGAAAATTTAGGTATTCATTATGCGTATTAATGTCAAAGCTGTGGCTGTATCCCTACTGGCGCTGTTCCCCATGCTGGCCTTTGCCCATGTGGGCCATGACGGTGGCGCGCATCACGTATTAAGCTTTACCGAAGGCTTTATCCATCCGCTGACCGGGATGGATCACTTGGTCGCCATGGTTCTGGTGGGTATCTGGAGCGCCATGAACACCAAACAGTGGTGGCTGGCGCCGCTGGCGTTTGCCGGTTTGCTGCTGACCGGCGCGTTGGTTGGCATGGCAGGTGTCACCGTACCTGGCACTGAATTTATCGTTGCCGCCTCGCTGCTGGGTATTGGCGTGATGGTTGCCTTACAGCTGAAACTGTCGGCGGTAATGGGCGCATTGATTATCGGTGCTTTTGCCATCTTCCATGGCCTGGCCCACGGCGCGGAGCTTTCCCATTCGGTAGCGGCGCTTTCCGGTATGGTGATTGCAACGGCGTTGCTGCACGTTGCGGGATTGGGTATCGGCTATCTGCTGGCATCTTCGTCTACGCAAAGCGGCTGGGCGCGGGTGATTGGCGGCGGTTCATCACTGCTGGGGATCGGCCTGCTCAGCGGTATTCTTTGATAGCCAAGAGCCAACGACGGAAAATTGCTGACAGGGATGTTGGCAATACCTGAATAATCCCGGCAAACGGCTGGATTGACGCTTACTTTTTGGTTAAATTCCAAGGGGAGTTAATGCAGGTGCTAACAGGGATTGTGGCAATGAGAAGGTTTTGGGCACTATTTACGTCTGGTTTTGATGGTTTCTCCCCGCAGGCCCCCGATCTTGCTGGCTATCGGCCATGAAAAAAATCGGCTTCCACCATCTGTCCTTTATTCGCCATGATAAAAATGCCACCGATGAACACCTGCTGCGGCGCATTCTGGCTGGGGATAAGGTTTTCTACACCTATAGCGACCAGTTTGCCGATATCAGCGTGCTGGATAAATTGGTTGCGGGGGACGGCGTTTATATCGGGGCGCATCAGTTGGCCGATGGTAGCTACTGGTTGCACTGGCTGGTGAGCGAGGAAAAAGGCATCCTGCCAGCACAAGCGGCTGATGAACCTGATCCTGCCAGGCTTATCTTGCAGATGGTGGGCTCAGCCGCACTGATTGGGCTGGCCGGCTATGGTTTTACGTGGTTGCCCAGCATCTGGGTGGCGGTCATTCTGGCGTTGATTTTAAGCTGCGGCGTATGGGGCTGTTTTAGCTCGTTCACTCGTTTGACGATAAACGCCAGCCGTAGATCGCGCGAGTCGCTGAGGGGGCTGGAACAGGTCATGCATGGCGATGTAGCCCATTGCCGAGCTTCCAGCGTACAGCCTCCCATCACGTGCAACGATAAACTGATGTCCGATCATGCCATACTTTCTTGCGTACAAAGCATTGCGACCCGTGTGAGCGCCAGGCGTGAGACGATCGGCAGTGGTGAATACCAGCGGGAAGTGATCGATTACCAATTTAGCTGTAGCGCTGGGCGATTAACGTTTCGCACCGGCGTGGATCCGATGATTGAAAACCTTAACCCGCTGCTGCTGCGTGAGCATCCTTTCTTCCTGGCGGCCAACGATCCAGTGACGCTGCTGATCGCCCGGCCGAGCAACGCCGTGATCGGCGTTTGCAATGAGCGGGACGGCAGCGCTTATCTCAACAGGCCAAGCGGTTTGGCTGTGTCGCTGCAACGGCTTAAGTGGCTGTATAAAACCTTGCCCATTTGCTGCCTGTTTTTGATGCTGCTGCTGGTTTGTTTTACGTTGAATGACTGGTGGCAGCAGGGCGGGATGCCGGATAAATGGGATTGGCTGGACGCAGCCGACATCTTCGCTACTTTTGGCCTGCTGAGCGTAATGTTCTGTTGCGGCCTGATGCTGCTGTTGGAAGTGGCGGGTTGGTTAGCTCGCCGAGAATCATTGAACGCGGCGGGTTTTGTCTTGGCTCGCCAAAAGCTGGCGCTGTTCAAGCGCGGCGTTGGCAAGCCTGTCTACCTTCAGGATGTGGTCTGAGAAGCCGCCACCAGCAAATAGGTTTGAATTAATGCAATTGCAGACAGGGAATAGAGTGATGATCAAAGTGATAGGTGTACTGGCGTTAGGGGGGATTTCTTTCTCCTCGCTGGCTGATTGCCAGCCGTTGCTTAGCGAATTGGCTAAGCCCTTTGCCGCCAAAACGACCATGAATACCGAGCTGTCCACCTGCAAGGTGTGGCCCTATGCTCCGGAAAAAACCATTGCGGTGCTGATGCTGGAACCCAAGGAAGAGGCCCAACCTGATTTTACCGACTATGACGTCGCCGTTTTGGTGGTTGATAGCCAATCCGGCAAGGTGCTGGCCAGCAAATATCATCCCAAGGCGGTTATGGATGATGCCATCTACACCAGCAGCGTGACCATCGACACTGCGCGCTACCAATTATCGCCGGCGATACGCGCCTTCGGGGTGCGTTTTATCCACCGCGGCTCCTCCTCGGTCAATCCCATCAGCATCGAACGGCTTAACCTCTATACCCTGCAAGAGCAGCAAGTCACTCTGGTGCTCAACAATCTCACCATGAATGAATATAGCGGTGAGTGGGATGGCCAGTGTGCCGGGGATTTTGCCGTGACCAATCGCGCATTGGCGCTTGGCAAGAGCGCACATAACGGCTTCCAGGATCTGCAGCTACAGACCATAGCGACGCACAAGGGGGCGAGCAGAAAAGGGGAGGATTGCGTGGAAAGCAACAACGTCATTGCCAAGACCCGCGTTGAGCTCAAGTTCGATGGTAAAGCGTATCCGGTCGAACAGGATAAGCTGCTCGATCATCGTTTTTAATCCGTGTCTGGTCGTTAGCAACCATGAAAAGGATCTGCCTCTACGAACTGCCCTTTGGCCGCCACGATCTCGATGCGCCTAGTGAAACTCATGTTCAGCAATAGCCTAACGCGTATTATCCTGCTGGCCCTGGGGATTATCGTTTCCTGGGGGCTGTGTTATTTCGACGGCTTTGCTGGCTTTGCCCCCAACTGGCAGTGGCAGCGAAACTATCAGGCAGAACGCCCTGCAGTGGTTATAAGTGGGCAACGCCTGAGTAGTTTTCAACAGGGGATACTGTTAACGGGTATCAGCGATGCGATTAACACCCGGATCACGCATATTGAGAGCGACCAGCGAAAGTTGATATATCACTACGAAAATACGCTACAGATCGATGTGCTGGCAGACGTTGGGCCCCCCTTGTTAAACCTGCAGATCTCCCCTGATACCAGCATGTTCCGCTTGATCATGGAGGCAAAGGTCGGCAATGGAACAACCCGGAACCGAAGCTATGATGACAGCGTCACCATCCCGGTCAGCCAACTCATCGTTGAAGAGAATGGCAGGCTGCGTGTCAGCGCCCGTTTTTGGGGTTATGTGGCGGAGCAACAATGTAATGCGCAAGGGCATTGCCTGGTGGTGTTCGGCACCTGCTCTTATTGCAAAGATGCCGTATTTTATTCGGCCGACGGCGGGCGACACTGGCGCTGGTTATCCCAATGGCAAGAACCCGGTGACAACCAAACTTATCAGCTCTTGGGGCTCTCTGGGGCGCAGAGCGTACTGCTGGTCCAGCAGGGCAAACTCTACCGGTCGGACGATCTCGGCCAGCATTGGCAACAGGTATTGGATCTGCCCAAGTTGTTAACGGAGCGCGGGATCGATCCTGCCTTCTATGCGGCCCGTTGGCACTATAACGGCGGCGATCGGGTGATCGTCAGTAATCAGCCCCATAACACCGGGGAAGATGAGCCGTTAACCAGTTCACTGCTGCTCGATTTCAACCTGAAATCCGCACGAGTCCAGTCCAGCCAGTGGCTACCCGGTGATATCGTTGCGGCCGACATCACCCCACAGGGGGATTTTGATTTTGTCTTACGCCAGCAGCCACGGCGGCTTTATAGCCTGAACCGGTTGCTGGATAACGGCACGCTGCAACCGCTGCTGGAAACCGGCAAAAAAGCCTTAGGCAGGCTCTATGCGGGCAATAATCTGCTGATGATGGAGAAAGAATTCAACGACCCGCTGCATATGACCGTCTCTACCGATGGTGGCCAGCATTGGTTAAGAATGAAAAAACTGCCTGATAGCTATGACTATCGCGTGCAGTTTGATCGCTGGCGTAACCGCCTGTTCCGCTTTCCAGCCCATGATTACGATTACCCAAAGTTGGGCAATAGCGACGGCCTGGTGTATGAGACAGCCACGCCGCCGTAACCGCCAACAGAGTCGTCGTGCCGTTTATCGGACGCAGCATGCAGCGCCCATAAAGATATTCAATAGGTTAACGTTTGACGCCTATAAATGCCTCAGTCCTCTGCCAGCACCTGTTGCAGCGCAGCTATCAGCTTGCGGTTGGCCGCTTCGCTCTTGATCGCCACCCGGTAGTAGTCGGTGGACAGGCCAGGGTAGTTGGCACAGTGGCGGATCAGGATGCGGTGCTGCAACAACGCCTGTTGCAGATCGTAGCCAGGGCGCAGGCAGCGTAGGAAAATATAGTTCGCCGCCCCTGGCCAGATGCGCAAGTGCGGCAAGGCTGTCAGCGCGTCAAACAACCAAGCACGCTGCTCTGCCAGCCATTGGTGGGTTTGCTGGATGTAGGCGCTATCGTCAAGGATCACTTCGCCTGCCAGTGCTGCATAGGCATTGATGGTCCAGGGTTCGCGCTGCTGTTTCATCTGTTGCAGGCCAGCACGATCGCTGCTGACCAGATAGCCGAGCCGCAGCCCGGGAATGGCGAAGAATTTGGTTAATGAACGCAGAATGTAGAGGCGTGAATAGTCCGCCATTTGTGGGATCAGCCCCGGCGTATCTGGCAGAAAGTCGATAAAGGCTTCATCAACGATCAACGCAATATTGTGCTGGCGACAACAGGCGACAATGGCCTGCAATAGCGCGGGGTCTGGCATCAGCCCGGTCGGATTGTTGGGGGTAGCCAGGAACAGGCAGTCCGGTTGGCGCTCGGCAAGCACCTGTAGTAACCGCTCATTGGGTTGAAATCCACCGGCTTCATCCAGCGGGTAGTCCTCGATCTGGCAGTCAATCCGCTGCAATGCCCGGCGGTATTCGGCAAACCCAGGCGTTAGGAGCAGCGCCGTGCGGGGGCGTAGCCGGTTCACGATGGCGTAAATCAGCTCGGTGGCCCCGTTGCCTGCCATGATATTTTCCGCCGGGCAGTGATGAACCCGCGCCAATGCTGCATGCAGACGCCGGTATTCAACGTCGGGATAGCATTCGGCGCTGGTCAGATGCTCGATAATCGCCGCCTTCAGGCTGGCGGGCATGCCCAATGGATTGATATTGGCGCTGAAATCAATCATCTCGGCCGGATCCAGGCCGCTTTTCAACGCCATTTCCAGTACGTTACCACCATGTTCACTCACGGTTTTGCTATTCCCCCTGTCAAGTTTGCGTGCAGGATAACACAGGGTAATCGCCGTTGATCCGGCGCAAACCAAACCTGTCGCTCTGGTGAATGCCAGATCTTGGCGTGTATTCGCGAGATCAACAGGTTATTATGGCATGGTCATTGTCGAGGCTATCGAGATGATAACTAAGTGATAAATTGAAGCGTTGCGTTCATTGAACCGAAAACGTGGTAATTAACCCTATTATTGCCAACTGGATAACCCACACCCTGAACGATGACAGGTTGTGGTTGGGAAGGGGGTGTAACTCCCCCGCAGCCCCCGCTGCTGTGATGCCGACGAGTCCACTGCGCCACTGATCTGAGGATTGGGAAGGGAGTGGATAAGGATGACGCTAAGCCAGAAGACCGGCCAGTTGGTCACACATTCAACACCTTCGGTGGGAAGGGGGTTGTCATGAGATACGTGCAGCTATGTTGCACCGCTTGGCCGTATCCTGTTGACACCCAAATCCCGCCCGAGAGGTCGGGATTTTTTTATGCCATTAACCCACCATCAGACTGTCTCAATCGCCGCTACAAGGTACGTGCCATGACGCTGCTAGCCTGGTTCGTGGCCTTTCTGCTCGACAGCCTGCTAGGCGACCCGCCGCACTGGCCACATCCGGTACGCTGGATCGGTAACCTGATCACGGTGTTGCAACGTGCGATCCGCCGGATTTGCCATAGCGAGAGGGCGCTAAAACTTGGCGGCGGGCTGCTGTGGCTGGGCGTCGTTGGGTTGGTTTGGCTGGTGAGTTGGAGCTTTTTAACGCTGATGCAGCATATCCACCCGTGGTTGGGCTGGTTGGCGGAGGTCTGGCTGATTTATACCCTGCTCGCCGGACGCTGCCTGGAACAGGCGGCCATGGAGGTTCACCGGGCCCTGCAAAGTGCCGATCTTGCGGAGAGCCGCCGCAAGCTGTCGTGGATTGTGGGGCGGGATACCTCACAACTGGAAGAGCCGCAAATCACCCGGGCGGTGGTGGAAACGGTGGCGGAAAACAGCGTGGATGGCGTAATTGCGCCGCTGTTCTTTTTGCTGATAGGTGGAGCACCGTTGGCAATGGCGTATAAAGCGGTTAACACTCTCGATTCGATGGTGGGCTATAAAACGCCGAAATTCCGCGCTATCGGCTATGTGTCGGCGCGGATGGATGACTTCGCCAACTGGTTACCTGCCCGGCTTAGCTGGCTACTGCTGAGCTGTGCGGCCCGGCTGCACGGATTGGACTATCGCCAGGCGTTACGTATCGGCTGGCGCGATCGCTATCAGCACACCAGCCCCAACTGCGCCTGGTCGGAAGCCACTGTAGCTGGATCGCTCGGAGTGCGGCTTGGCGGTCCTAACAACTACTTTGGTCAGCGGGTCGAAAAGCCGTGGATCGGTGAGGCTCGGCGGGAGATCGAGCTGGCAGATATTCCCCGCAGCACGCGTCTGATGATGACGGCCTCGCTGTTGGCTCTGCTGCTGTTTGCAGCGTTGCGCCTGCTATGGCTTGGCGCTTGAAATAATAATGGTTTGCGCGGCTCAGCCAGCGCGATGTGGAGAATAGGTCATGAAACGGTGTGTGATGGTGCAGGGAACCGCATCCGATGTGGGTAAAAGCGTGCTGGTGGCCGGGCTGTGCCGGATCTTCATGCAGGATGGCTATCGCTGTGCGCCGTTCAAATCGCAGAATATGGCGCTCAACTCTGGCATTACCGCCCGTGGCGAAGAGATGGGCCGGGCGCAGATCTTTCAGGCCGAGGCCGCCGGTATCGCACCCGATGTGCGAATGAACCCGGTGCTGCTGAAACCAACCAGCGATTGTCAGGCGCAGGTGGTGCTGATGGGCAAAGTGGCCTGCAATATGGACGCGGTCAGCTATCACGAGTACAAACCGCAGTTACAGCAACAAATTAGCGAGGTGTATCACAGCCTGGCCAGCGGCTACGACATCATGGTGCTGGAGGGGGCGGGTAGCCCGGCGGAAATCAACCTGCGCGACCGCGACATCGTCAATATGGGCATGGCGGCGATCGCCGATGCGCCAGTACTGTTGGTGGCTGATATCGATCGCGGCGGGGTGTTTGCTGCTATTTACGGCACACTGGCCCTGCTGGAGCCAGAAGAGAAAGCCCGGGTGAAAGGGGTAATCATCAATAAATTCCGAGGCGATATTGCCTTGCTCTACTCGGGGCTGGAGCAGATTGAGGCGCTGACCGGCGTGCCGGTGCTGGGCGTGATGCCCTGGCTGAATATCGATCTGGAAGATGAGGATGGTGTGGCGTTGCAAAATGGCAAATATGCCCCGACAGGCAGTAGCCATGAGCTGGACATCGCGGTGGTACAACTGCCCTATATGTCCAACTTTACCGATTTTAATGCCTTGGCGGCCCAGCCGGACGTAGGGCTGCGCTATGTTTCGCACCCGGCGGCGCTGGCCGGTGCCGATCTGATTATCCTGCCGGGTAGCAAAAACACCCTGGGGGATTTGCAGTGGCTTCAACGGAGCGGGTTGGCGGCGGCGTTACAGGATCAGCACCGGGCAGGAGTGCAGATCGTGGGTATTTGCGGCGGCTACCAGATGCTCGGTAAGCACATTATTGATGGCGTGGAGTCCGGTGTGGAACAGATGGCGGGGTTGGGCTTGCTGGATGTCACCACCCGCTTCGCACCGCAAAAAGTCACTACGCAGGTGACAGCACAATGTGAGCCTGGGTTGCCCGGCCTCTGGTCTGGCTGTGGCGAGCAGGATGTGGTTGGTTATGAAATCCATATGGGCACCACCCAGCTTGGCTCAGAGGCTACGCCTTTCTCCCGCCTTTCCCTACGCAATGGTCAGCCGGATAGCACCTTCGACGGTGCAGTGAACCCCACCGGTAACGTGCTGGGCAGCTATATTCATGGCCTATTCGACAGCGCGCCTTTCTGCCGGGCGCTGCTAAATCAGTTACGACAGCGTAAAGGGCTGCCGGTTTACGACGGCCCGGCTTTCGATTATGCCGATTACAAGCAACAACAGTTTGATCTGTTGGCCGATAAGATGCGGGAACATATTGATATGGATAAAATTTATCGCTTGATGACTGAGCACCAGCAAATGGGGCCCCAATGATCCTGATCACCGGTGGAGCACGCAGCGGCAAAAGTTCGCTGGCCGAAAGGTTAGCGAGCGGTGTCAGTGACCGGGTGTTGTATATCGCCACCTCGGTGGTCACCGATGAGGAAATGGCTGAACGGGTCAAGCTACATCGCCAAGCCCGGCCCGCTCATTGGCGTACTTGGGAGGGGAGCCAGCAACTGGCCAGTGTGATCGACCAACAGGCGGTGGCGGGAGATGCGGTGATCCTGGAGTGTATTACCACGCTGATCGCCAACCTGATGTTTGACCTGACCGGGGAGACGCCGGTGGAAAGCATCGACTTTGCCGTGGTTGAAACGGCAATCCAACGGCAGATCGATGATCTGCTGGCCGCCTGCGCCCGCAGCCCGGCGGCGATTTATCTGGTCACCAATGAACTGGGGATGGGCATCGTGCCGGAAAACCGTTTGGCACGACACTTCCGTGATATTGCCGGGCGGGTCAACCAGCGTTTGGCCGCCGCCGCCGAGTCGGTGCTATTGGTGATTTCTGGTATTGAGGTCAAGATAAAATGAGTCTGCGACTGTTTTGGGCCACCCTGCAATTGATGACGCGTATCCCGCTGCCTGCCAGTTGGACGCAGGGGTTGGCGATGGATAATTACCAGCGCGGCATCGTCGGTTTCCCTTTGATTGGCCTGATCGTGGGTGCAATCGGTGGCGCCGTCTTTACCCTGTTGGCGCCCTGGTGTGGGGTGCCGCTGGCGGCATTGGGCTACGTGCTGGCGTTGGCTCTGGTTACCGGTGCCTTCCACCTCGACGGATTGGCCGATACCTGTGATGGCGTTTTCTCAGCCCGCACCCGCGAAAAAATGCTGGAGATCATGCGTGATAGCCGCCTTGGCACCAATGGTGGGTTGGCACTGATCTTTATCGTCGTGGCCAAGGTGTTGGTGATCAGCGAACTGGCACTGCGCGGGGTACCGATGTTGGCCACGTTGGCGGCAGCGGGAGTAGCCTGCCGGAGCCTGGTGGTATTGATTATGTATCGCCAGCCTTATGCCCGTGAAGGTAACGGGCTGGGGAACCTTTACATTGGCAAGATCAGCGGGGGGCAAACGCTGTTCACTCTGGTGCTAGGGGCCGCTTTGGTCGCCTTGTTAGGGCATGGGCAGGGGCTGTTTGCGCTTGGCTGTGCGCTGATCGCCGTGCTGTTGCTGCGGGCCTATCTGCGCCGCCGTCTGGGCGGGCAAACCGGTGACACCCTGGGGGCGGCGATAGAAATTGCCGAGCTGATCTTCTTACTGGCACTGCTGTGAGTGGGCGTTATGCGGCTATTTTTGGTACGACACGGGCAAACGGCGGCGAATCGGCAGGGCGTATTTTGCGGCATGACCGACTTGCCGTTGACCGAACAAGGTGAGCAGCAGGCCAGGCAGATCGCACAATGGCTGGCCGAGGTGCCTTTTACCCAGGCGATCAGCAGTGAGTTACTACGTGCCCGGCATACCGCCGAGATTGTGATTGGGCAGCGGGAACTGGCGATCCAACGTGACGGCGGCTTTAACGAAATGCATTTTGGTTACTGGGAAATGTGCCATCACCAGGATTTGCAGCAGCAGGATAGTGCAGCCTGGGCCGACTGGGTGGCGGATTGGCAGCGAGCCTGCCCGCCAGCGGGGGAGTCCTTTCCGCTGTTTTCACAGAGGATTAGCCAGCAGGCCCAACGTCTGCTGGACGAACAGGGCGATGGCGATCGTCTGCTGGTGGCGCACCAAGGCTCTCTGAGCCTGTTGCTGGCAGGGTTACTAAAGCTGCCTGCCGCCGGGATGTGGCATTTCCCGTTTACCCAGGGAGCCTACAGCGTGCTGGAACTCAACCAGGGGTTTGTCACGCTAAAAGTATTTAACAGCCAGGCTCATTGGCAGCCTGCAAGCAGAGAATAAAGTATGCAAACATTGTCATCGTTAATCGACCTGATTAAGCCGTTGGACGCGGCCGCCATGCAACAGGCAGCGGCAAAGATTGATGGCCTGCTTAAGCCACCGGGCAGCCTTGGCCGCCTGGAACAGTTGGCAACCCAGTTGGCCGGGATGCGCGGTTTTAGCGGGATGGCCGCCAGCCGCAAGCAAATAATCGTCATGATGGCCGATCACGGCGTTTATGCCGAAGGGGTAGCGGTGTCACCGCGTGAAGTCACGGTGATCCAGGCGCTGAATATGGTGAAAGGCAATACCGGCGTCTGCGTATTGGCGGCCAATGCCGGTGCCGAGGTGAAGTTGGTGGATGTTGGCATCGACAGCGAACCCTTGCCGGGCCTGATCGACATGAAAGTTGGGCGCGGCAGCGGCAATATTGCGCGCGGGGCGGCAATGACACGCCAGCAGGCGGAGGCGTTGCTGTTGGCCACGGCTCAACTGACGCTGGAACAGGCGGCGCTTGGGGTGAAGCTGTTTGGCGTCGGGGAGTTGGGGATGGCCAATACGACGCCAGCCGCGGCGTTAGTCAGCGTCTTTACCGGCCGCGATCCGCAGGAAGTGGTCGGCATTGGGGCCAATTTCCCCAGCGTTCGTTTGCACCATAAGGTGGACGTGGTGCGTCGGGCGATTGAGGTAAATCAGCCGGATGCCCAAGACGCGCTGGACGTGTTGGCGAAGCTGGGTGGATACGATCTGGTGGGAATGGCTGGCGTGATGCTGGGGGCTGCGGCCGCTGGCTTGCCGGTGATCCTCGATGGTTTTCTCTCTTATGCCTCTGCGCTGGCAGTCTGCGGCATTGCACCTCAGGCTCGGGATTACCTGTTGCCGTCCCATTTCTCTGCAGAGAAGGGCGCGGCTGCCGCACTCGAGCACCTGCAATTAGCGCCTTATCTGCATCTGGATATGCGGCTGGGGGAGGGCAGCGGTGCCGCCATTGCCATGCATATCGTGGATGCGGCCTGCGTGATGTTTAATCAGATGGGATCGTTGGCGGACAGTAATATCGTTATTCCCGGTAGCGCGGCCTGACCGGCTGATTATCAGAACGGGCACAGCATGCTGCGCCCGCCTGTTCTTCTACTATGGATTATGCGGTTTGCAGGCTGGTTGCCCGGCCAAACAGGCGTTTGAACAACCAGTAAATCACGCTGGCTGCCAGCAGTGAGTTAATGGTTGGCACGCCCCATTCCGTCACCAGGCCGATCACGCTACCGACGATGCTGGCGATAATCGCTGCCCAGCCGATGAGCGGCGTTTGCTGCGGCAGTTGGCCGAGCTGGCGGCTGGCGTCCAGAGCATCGCGGTGGCTGCGCAACAGGAAATAGTCCACCAGCATGACACCGAGGATCGGTGGGAATACCACGCCCAGCACGGTCAGGAAATCTACAAACCGATCCAGGATCCCCAGAACCGAAAGCAGCGTGCCCAACAGACCGATAATCACCGTGGTCGCGGTATATTTCAGCTTTTTACCGGTGATCCCTTCAACCGCATTCACCACCCCCAAGGACGACGAATAGAGGTTCAGATCGTTAACGCGCAGCGTCGAGAACACCACCACCAGCAAACCGATACCGCCCGCACTCTGGGCCATGATCGTCACCACGTCTGCGGTGCCGAGGGTTTTGGCAATAAAAATCGCCAGACCGTTAACCACGAATTCACCGGCAATAATGGTCAGCAGCGTAATGCCAAACACGTGGCGTTTGTTTTTGGAGTAACGGGTCAGGTCAGGGGTCATCAGGCTGGCGACAATGGCGCCGCCGACCACGATGGTGATGCCCGCGCTGATGGTTAACGCGTCCCCCATCGGTGCCAGCAGAATGGCCTCATGCAGTTTCTGCCCAGAGAGGACGTTATAGGAAATAAAGAACACCAGCAGGATAAACAGCGGCACCGCAATACGAGCTGTGATGCGCAGCGCTTTAAAACCAAAAGCGACCAGCACCGTCAAAAACAGGCCGGAAAGTGAGGCTGACAGCGGGAAGCCCAGGCGATCGCCCAAGGCGAAGTTAAGCGATTTGGCAAAGATGGCGTTCTGAATGCCAAACCAGCCCAACAGGCTGACGGCCACTACCAGGCCGATAAGCACCGAGCCTATGCGGCCAAAGCCACACCAGCGAGCCAGCAGGCTGCCGGAGATACCTTCTCTCATCCCGGCCAAGCCCAGCCCGAACGTCACGACCCCAAAGATCAGGCTGCCAATCGAGATGGCGATAAAGGCATCGGTCAGGGTCATTGAGTTACCCAGCACGGCACCCAGCATAAACTGGTCCAAGGCCGTTAGCATACCCATATGCACGATGGCGACGCTGAGGAAGGAGACCCTCTTATCCTGCGGTACCCGGCTCAGTGGGTAGTCTTCAATTTTAATCACGATAATCTCTCGTTAACGTTTAAATAAATTGGATGCCTTTTTCAATCAGGCGTACTGGAATGTAGCTGTCCAAGTTTACCTGTTTGCAATACTCCTCGAACTGCTGGAGCGTATGCACATCGGCTTTTTGGTAGATGTTGTAGATTCTATTTTCTATGGTTTTATTGCTGACGTCATATAACCTGGCAATCTCTTTGTTGGTGTAGCGTTGCAGCATCAAAAATATGATGTCCAGCTCTGACTGGGTAAAAATCTGGATGCTGACTTCGGTGGTTAATATGCTGGGCTTTTGCTGGTTGATATATTTTAGCGGTGAAAAACTGTCCAGCGGACGGGCGTTCCACATGGTGCCAACCAGCTCTTCCTTGTCATTATAAATAGGCAGTTTTTCGCTGATAAAGGGGACCAGGCTGTCGCTGCCGTACCAGAAGTGCGTCTCGATAACGGCTACGCGATCCCGCGTTCCTTCGGTTTTCCTGTCGTGTTCTTGCAAGTCGGGGGCGAACTCTGCCCAATCGGCGGGGAACTCGGCATCAAGCTTGCCCGCAATATCGAAATTGAGAGGGGTGTTGGTATAAAGATAGGCCGCCTTATTCATATAAATATGGCGTGAAGATAAATCTTTAATGCCCCAAGGCTCATTTAAATGTTCCATCATGGTGATGAGACCTTTTAAATATAATTCATTGCTCTGCCAAAATGAATCCATTTGAACCCCTCATACTTCAGCGCTATCAGATGTTTTTCGCTAAATAGATGCGAGTATGGCGGTGCGCATAACCCGCTAAGTTGCCATACGGCTGGTACCCCAGTTTTTCGTAAAACGACTGCGCCTGAAAACTGAAGGTATCGACATAGGCCATATGGCAACCGCGCTTGACGGCTTCCTGCTCTGCCCGCAGCATCAGGTCACGGCCGTAGCCTTTTTTGCGATACTCGTCCCCCACCCACAGGTACTGGACTTCTAACCCACCCCACCAGGTTCTGGCAACCAGCCCGGCCACAATCTGCCCGCGATCGTCGGTGACGGTCAGAAATAACGGATGAATATCTACCGCGTCATACTGATGGTTGTGCGCCCAGAGGCTGTCAATCACGAACTCTTCGTCCTGCGGATTTGGAGTGTCCGTTACGTTAATCTTCATGGCCAATCTTTCCTTTTCATGCTAATAATTCAAATGTTCATTAAAGAGTCTGTATTGATTAGCTTTTGTTAACATTTATTGGCAGTGATTACAAGGGTGTTTTTCACCTGTTTTCCTGGTGACAAAAAATGGGTATGTTGTTGGCAAGAGAAGGGAATAATTGACCTTTCTCAAGAGTATACCGAATAGCAAATATTGTGCTTCACCAGGGATACGCCCTTAAGGGCAGAGGAAAGTGACAAGAGCAAGCTAACTTGCCAACCGCACTATTCCTCACTGAACATGTAGTAAGATTTACCATCACTTCGCAGTAATGCATTGCGCAAAGTAGCGGATTAAACTCCGCTACTTTGCCGCAAAATCCGTGCCGTTATCGTATAATTACCTGTTAAGCACCGCGTTTCGTGGTGCTCCTCGCTTCAAGTGGCTCCACTGAGGTATTATGGCCGAGCGGCCCATTTCGCGGCCAGCTTGCAACAGGTGAGAAAGTATTGATGGCATTATGAAAACACTTAAGCCACGCCGCCCTCATGGGAGGTGGATCTATTACATTCTGCACGAAGATATTCTGTGGCCATGCCCAGTAAAATGGGAGTGGGAAGAGAATTTCGAGGCATGGTTGCCTTTTTACTACTCGCCCACCCTGGAGTTTGTGGCAGGCGATCCGGCGAAAGCCGTCAAGGTGACGAAACCCCAAACGCCCGGCTTGCAGCCGAAACGTCTGGAGTACGCTTGATTCGGGGATGCCCGATGATTATTCAACCATTCCCTGAATGCCGATACTCGCCAAGCCATGCTATCCTGGCTGAAACAATCCATCCCCAACGCACAACCGCTTTTCTGGCGGAACTCAATTGAGTAAATCGTGAACGGTACGGCGCACGTAGTGGGTCATTTGTGCCAGGTCTTCGGGCGCAACCGGGCCACCGCCAGCCAAGACGACCTGTTGCTCGATCTGGGCGATCTCTTGCTCAACCCGGTTGGCGATTTGCACCTTGACGATCTTGTCTACCGATGACAACAGAACCTTCAATACCACTTTCAGCGCAATGTTTTCGCAGAATGAATCGTAGGAGTGGGCTGTTGGCGGCGCTTCTACCGCCGGTGGCGGCATGCGTGGGGCCATAGCCTTGAAACTGTCTACATTTTCAATAATAAGATCCATGTCTCTTATTAGCTCATCAAAATCTTTAGACACTGACTTATTTCCCTTTGCAGTACGCAAAAAATAGAACGCCTGGCTTTGGTTGGCTGACAGGCGGACACAGCTTGAATCGACCGGACGTTCAACGGGTGAGCGGTAGGCTGGTCGGCATTTTAACCCTGCTCGGGTTCCGCAAACAAGATAGGGATGATTGATGGTTTGCCTTCTATGTATAACTGCCAGTGATGGTTTTTCGCTGTCTATACAAAGTGTATTGCCGCCTGGAGCTCTGATAACCGGGGGGATATGATAAAAAATGCGAAGGGTATTCAGATAAACGCTTAGACCGCAACCCGACAAGCGCTGCACAGGCTAAACTTGAGGGGCAGACATTCACACAGGGAGGAGATATGGAACCCGAACGTGGCATTAAGCGAGTGATACTTTCTGATGGTGCTATCAAACATGTGGTGGTGGAAGACGCTATGGGCAACGAGCGCACCCTGGCTGCCGTAGATTACATCTCTGAGGGGATACAGCCGCCGTTGGAAACGCTGCCGGAAGTCCCGGCCCAGGAAGAGTAAAAGGTCCAGGAGGATGGGTTGTTAATCCTCGGCACCGGGCGGCGATTGCTGCTGCCAATCCGGCACGATATTGCCCATTGCTAGCCTTTTCCCCATACTGGCAGAAATTGTGTATTTTATTGCACCCAGCAGGAAGGGCAAGTCAGTGTCAACGGTCAAAAAAAACTCTACTCCCACGCTATTTCTGAAAATCAAACCCCAGGAAGCCGTGCTGGTCCTTATCACCATGCTCTGGGGCGGCACCTTTTTGGCCGTGCATCAGGCGATGCTGGTCAGCGGGCCATTCTTTTTTGTCGGGCTACGTTTTGGCACCGCGACGCTGGCGCTGGTGCTGTTTTCTCTACGTTCGCTGCGGGGGATGACCTGGTACGAAATCAAGGCCGGGGTGTTTATCGGCACCTCGATCATGTTCGGCTACGGCTTGCAAACCATGGGGCTGCAAACCATCACCAGCAGCCAGTCGGCATTTATTACCGCCATGTACGTGCCGATTGTGCCGTTATTGCAGTGGTTGGTCCTTGGCCGTATGCCGGGGGTCATGTCCTGGATTGGCATTCTGCTGGCCTTCGTCGGGCTGATGCTGTTGAGTGGGCCAAGCAGTTCCAGCCTGGCATTCAGCGGCGGTGAATTCCTGACGTTGGTCAGTGCGCTGGCGATCGCCATCGAGGTGATTTTAATCGGTGCTTTTGCGGGCAAGGTCAATGTGAGGCGGGTGACCATTGTGCAGTTGGCTACTGCGTCGTTGTTATCGTTTTTGATGATGGCTCCTACCGGGGAATCGGTTCCGGCGTTTTCCAACTATCTGCTTTACAGCGCGGTAGGGCTGGGGATCGCCAGTGCGGTGATCCAACTGACGATGAACTGGGCACAACGCAGCGTTTCACCTACCCGTGCCACGGTGATTTATGCCGGTGAACCGGTATGGGCTGGGATAGTCGGCCGTATCGCCGGTGAGCGTTTGCCTGGGTTGGCGCTGATTGGCGCAGGGTTGATTGTGCTGGGGGTGATTGTCAGTGAGTTGCGTATTCGGCGTAAACCAAAGCCAGTAGAGTTGACATAGGGGCGGGCGCTGCATACTGCACCTGTAAAAACGCCGCGTGAGAACGCGGCGTTGCAATAACTAAGGTTAGGCGGCCTTCTTTCGGCGCACAAACTGATAACCGATCCCCAGAATGATAAACCACAGCGGCGTGACGACCAGCGCCTGGCGTGTGTCCTCGCGCAGCGTCAGCAGCACCAGGACGAATGCGAAGAACGCCATGCATACCCAGCACATCAACTTACCGGCAGGCATCTTGTAGATCGATTTCTGGTGCAGTGCCGGGCGTTGCTTACGGTAGACCAGATACGAGCACAGAATGATGGTCCAGACGAACATGAACAGAATGGCCGACACGGTGGTGACCAGCGTGAAAACGGTCATGACGTTCGGGATCAGATAGATCAGCACTACGCCGCCCAGCAGACAGATACAAGAGAAGGTCAGGC
The DNA here is from genome assembly GCF_055790865.1 of Serratia sp. K1WW1. NCBI lineage: Bacteria > Pseudomonadati > Pseudomonadota > Gammaproteobacteria > Enterobacterales > Yersiniaceae > Serratia > Serratia sp. K1WW1. The sequence continues at coordinate 3,572,275 of NZ_CM147697.1, read as the reverse complement.
CGTTTGCCGGTACCGCACGTTTGGACAGGTTGGCAAAGGATTTAGGCGCATCGCCTTCCTGTGCCAGGCCGAACAGCATACGGCTGGTGGAGAACACGCCGCTGTTGGCGGAAGAGGCGGCAGAGGTCAACACCACAAAGTTGATCACGCTGGCTGCGGCTGGCAGACCAATCAGCACGAACAGCTCGACGAACGGGCTCTTATCGGCCACCACCGAGTTCCAAGGTGTTACCGACATGATCACGATCAGCGCGAAGACGTAGAACATGATGATGCGGATCGGGATGGAGTTGATGGCGCGTGGCAGCACTTTTTCCGGATCTTTGGTTTCGGCCGCGGTGGTTCCCACCAGCTCGATACCCACAAAGGCAAATACCGCAATCTGGAAGCCGGCAAAGAAGCCGCTAATGCCTTTCGGGAACATGCCGCCGTCATTCCATAAGTGGGAGAAGGAGGCTACGCTGCCGGTTGGGGATTCGAAGTGCATTGCCACCATGACCAGACCGGCGATGATCAGGCCTACTATCGCGACGATTTTGATCATCGCAAACCAGAACTCCATCTCACCGAACATCTTCACCGTTGCCAGGTTCAGGCTGAGCAGCAGCAACACGCACAGTAAAGAGGCGATCCATTGGGAGAGATCGGGGAACCAGAACTGCGCGTAGGCGGTAATGGCCACCACGTCGGCAATGCCGGTCACCACCCAACAGAACCAGTAAGTCCAACCGGTGAAGAACCCTGCCCAGGGGCCGAGCAGATCGGCGGCAAAGTCGCTGAAAGATTTGTACTGCAGATTGGAGAGCAGCAGTTCGCCCATCGCGCGCATCACGAAGAACAGCATAAAGCCGATGATCATGTATACGAAGATGATGGAAGGCCCGGCCAGGCTGATGGTCTTACCGGAACCCATAAACAAACCTGTACCAATGGCACCGCCGATAGCGATCAGCTGGATATGTCGGTTTGAGAGGTTTCGCCTTAGGTGATCTTCTGATCCGGGCGTGGCGTCCACTGCTATTTTAGAATGATCTACCATCGTATGCTGTCCTGTTTTTACCTGTCATGAGTGGAATGGCGAGCTCTGAAGTGGCTCTTTTTTATCTGTATTAGCCGGTTTTTCCGACAAAAGTTAAGGTAACTCAATATCACCACCTTTGTGCAACATATTTACAACATAATGAGGTGGGATAAAAGCCGATTATTCTTTACTCAGGGGAGGCAAATCGGACGTCCAGGGGGCGGAAGATTACTCTTTACCGTGGCAAATGAACAGTGCCGGTAGTGGTTATCTCATTGATTAAACAGGGGCTTATAAAATTCGCATGAGAAAAACTAATGCTAAAAGACGATTAAACTAATCCTGATGCCTGTCTGTGCTTGAGGGGGGTTAATAGCGGGTTTTACGCGGGGAGCAGTTGAGTTCTAATCAGTTTATTGCTGCAGCTGGCGCGGCTTGGCAGAGGATCGCCGGGCGTGCAGCGTACATTTGGTTGGTTTTGCGGTTCAAATCACAAAAGTATAAATCATTGGTTGAGTCATGGTGGCCAAAAGGTCGAGAAGCCACCAGCTACACCTGTTGATCACAAAAGCATCATAAATAGGTACAAGCTCCCATTGGCCAGCGGTAAGCTGTGTTCATCACGGTAATACAGAGAGGGGATTGAATATGTACAAGACCATTTTAGTACCGGTAGATCTTGCAGAAGACGTATTGACTGAACATGCGCTCGAACACGTGGAGTATCTGGCCAAGATGTCTGGGGCCAAGGTACATTTCTTCCATGCCTTGCCGGATGCTTCGGCGTTTGTGACCGCCTATTCGTTTGGCATCAAAGAGTTTGAAAATCAGGCTGAAGTGAAGGCGGTGGAGGGGTTGAAGAAGCTTATGGCGGGGATCGATCTGCCGTTGGAGCGTCTTTCTTATACCATCAGCTTCGGTTCGCCACGTGACGAGGTGCTACAACTTGCCGAGGAAATCTCAGCCGATCTGATCGTCATTGGTTCCCGGCGTCCTAGTGTCAAAACCTATCTGCTCGGCTCGAATGCGGCCGCCATTGTCCGCCACGCCAAGATATCGGTGATGGTAGTCCGATAATCAGTAGTTAGCCCTTATCTAACCCGGCCCGCGCCTTGCGGGCCAATTACCCCCAAGAAAACGATGCTTGCCAGCATGCACGTGCAGATACTGCGCGAAAGGTAAGTTAATTCCTAATCTATAGGGCTATTTATTCGCGTCGTGAACAATAATGGGGTAATAAAAATCCCACAATATTATTAATGATTAAATGGGACTAATCCTATTGTTGTTTTTTCAACTAATGATTAATGCGCTAGAGTGAATGTTGGTTAAGTTAATGATAGAAAATATTCTGTTACGAAACTTATCATTCAACCGCTAAGGAGGGGCTCTAATATCATCGCCAAGCCGTTATCAGACCCCAAACGGGGGCCTGATAGCGCATGGATTATTGGCGGTAGGCGTGCTTGATCTGCTGGATACTGTTCTTGAAGATTTCAGCCTGATCCGGATCATCTACCTGAGCGGCAAAACGTTCCAGATTGATGATCACTTTACCGGCATCAGCCTGGCCAATTGCCTTTAAAATCAACGTCAAAGTCGCTTTTAGGCAGGCAACTTCGGTGGCCAGCGCTTGCGGGTTTGCAGACGTAGTGAAGTCAACGTTGCTCATTTTATCTCCTGAATTTTAAGGCGTAAGCCTGAAGTGAAATATGAAATGTGGTTTGATGCACAACAACCCGCTGCCGACTCACCCAGGCAGATCCCGTGCCTCATTTAGGGCGCTGAGTATATCACAGCATCGGCAGTTCGTATCGCGTGAAGCCGCGTGGCGTGGGCACAATGCCCCGTGAGGGCAGGTTGGCCGGGCATTTTTTCACGCTAGTGGTGTAATTCCTTTGCATACTCATTTATAGTTAGCTACGGGATGTGTGCTTTTCAGATAACGTGGATTTTATAAAGTAATACTGGCTTAATTCGACGTGATGAATAACTATTTCATCTGCAAGCTATTGACATTTAGGCCGGTTATTTTCTCTTGAAATGTCACCTTTTTCCCCGTCTACAGCGGTTATGTATTCTGAATAAGGGTTTGCCTACAGCGGTTTGTACGTGATTAAAAATGGCGTAATTTTGTTATTTTTTTGTAATTCATATAGTTACGGGTGATAATTGGTAGGGTGGTTATTATCTGGTTTTGTGAAAACAGCGATTAATTTTCCCGCCAGAAGGCGTAAAATGGCGTATCATGGTGGTAATGTATTGAGCCTAATAGGCTTGATGGTTTTTTATCCGTTAGCCAGTGCTTTAATCGTAACAAAGGTGGCGCAGGGGTCGACAAACCTGGCCATAGTTAACCGAGAGTAAGTATTAATCTGTATTCATTCTTTGCTGAAAACCAAGTAATATCTGTTTAGATGACAGAGGCTGATTGATTGCGTTACTCCCTTATTTTGGAGAATTTTCCTTGATTAGCGTTCTTCTTGTTGATGACCACGAACTGGTGCGCGCAGGGATACGACGCATTCTTGAAGATATCAAAGGCATTAAAGTTGTTGGTGAAGCACAATGCGGTGAAGATGCCGTAAAATGGTGCCGCGGCAACACTGTCGATATCGTTTTGATGGATATGAATATGCCGGGTATTGGGGGGCTGGAAGCCACCCGTAAGATTGTGCGTTACACGCCAGATATCAAAGTCATCATGTTGACTATTCATACTGAGAATCCGTTGCCTGCCAAGGTGATGCAGGCGGGCGCGGCTGGCTATCTGAGCAAAGGCGCAGCACCGCAAGAGGTGATTAATGCGATCCGTTCGGTACATGCTGGCCAGCGCTACATCGCTTCGGACATCGCCCAGCAAATGGCATTAAGCCAGTTGGAGCCGCAGGCGGAAAATCCGTTCAGTACCTTGTCCGAGCGTGAATTACAAATTATGTTGATGATCACTAAAGGGAAGAAAGTGAATGAGATTTCAGAACAGCTGAATCTCAGCCCTAAAACAGTAAATAGTTATCGTTATCGTATGTTCACCAAGCTGAATATCAGCGGGGATGTTGAACTGACCCATCTGGCGATCAGACACGGGCTGTTCAACGCGGAGACATTGTTAAGCAGTGAATGATCGTTTTGATGCACCGGCATTTCTTAAAACCGTAACCAGTCAGCCTGGCGTTTATCGCATGTATGATCTGACGGGGACGGTGATCTATGTGGGTAAAGCCAAGGACCTGAAAAAACGTCTCGCGAGCTATTTTCGCACTCAGGTCAGTAGCCGCAAGACGGAAACGCTGGTCAAAAATATCGCGCAAATTGACGTTACCGTTACCCATACGGAAACCGAGGCGCTACTGCTGGAACATAATTATATCAAGCTGTATCAGCCACGATATAATGTTCTGTTGCGAGATGATAAATCCTATCCGCTGATTTTTTTGAGTGCCGATAGCCACCCACGGCTTACGGTACACCGTGGTGCCAAGCATGCCAAAGGTGAATACTTTGGTCCGTTCCCCAATTCTTACGCCGTGCGTGAAACGCTGGCGCTGTTGCAAAAACTGTTCCCCGTACGTCAATGCGATAACAGCGTCTACCGCAATCGCTCCCGTCCTTGCCTGCAGTATCAGATTGGCCGTTGTCTGGGGCCATGCGTTGCCGGTTTGGTGAGTGAGGAAGATTACCGCCAGCAAGTAGACTATGTTCGCCTGTTTTTGTCCGGTAAGGATCAGCAGGTATTGCACCAGTTGATTGCGCGGATGGAAAACGCCAGCAAACTGCTCAATTTTGAAGAGGCTGCGCGCATCCGCGATCAGATCCAGGCGGTACGGCGAGTGACGGAAAAGCAGTTTGTCTCAGGAGACAGCGACGATCTGGACGTGATCGGCGTAGCTTTCGATGCGGGTATGGCCTGCGTACACGTGCTGTTTATTCGCCAGGGTAAGGTGTTAGGCAGCCGCAGCTACTTCCCGAAAGTCCCGGGTGGTACAGAATTGAGTGAAGTGGTGCAAACCTTTGTGGGCCAGTTCTATTTACAAGGCAGCCAGGCGCGCACTTTGCCAGCCGAGATCCTGTTGGACTTTACGTTACCGGAAAAAGATCTGCTGGCTAGCTCGCTAAGCGAACTGGCTGGCCGCAAGATCCAGATCCAGAGCAAGCCGCGTGGCGACCGTGCCCGCTACTTGAAGCTGGCGCGTACCAACGCCTCAACGGCGCTGGTCACCAAGCTTTCTCAGCAATCGACTATTCATCAGCGGCTGGCGGAACTGGCGAAAACGCTGAACCTGACCGAAATAAACCGGATGGAGTGTTTCGATATCAGCCACACCATGGGGGAGCAGACAGTGGCTTCCTGCGTGGTGTTCGACAGCAACGGTCCATTGCGCTCGGAGTATCGGCGCTACAATATTACCGGCATCACGCCGGGTGATGACTATGCCGCGATGGCGCAAGTGCTGAAACGGCGCTATGGTAAAGCTCTGGAAGAGAGCAAGATCCCGGACGTCATCTTTATTGATGGCGGGAAAGGGCAACTGGGTATGGCGATTGACGTGTTCAATTCGCTGAACGTGTCCTGGGACAAGAACAAACCGTTGCTGATCGGTATTGCCAAAGGCAGCGATCGCAAAGCCGGGCTGGAGACGTTGTTCTTCGTCCCTGAGGGGGAGGGGATTTCGCTACCTTCGGACTCGCCGGCATTGCACGTGATCCAGCATATTCGTGATGACTCACACAACCATGCGATCACCGGCCATCGCCAGAAACGGGCGAAAGTCAAAAACACCAGCGCCTTGGAACTGATCGACGGCGTTGGGCCAAAACGGCGTCAGGTGCTGTTGAAGTATATGGGTGGACTTCAACCATTATTGAACGCCAGCGTTGAGGAAATTGCAAAAGTGCCGGGTATTTCACAAGCATTGGCAGAAAAGATCTACAATGCATTGAAACACTGAGGGCAATGTAGCAACATACTCTTAATTTCCACTCCAGCCAGATAGTTACCAGCATTATGCAATTGAATATACCGACTTGGCTTACCCTGTTCCGCGTAGTTTTGATCCCATTCTTCGTCCTGGCGTTTTACCTGCCGTTCGTCTGGGCTCCGATGCTCTGTGCGGTCATTTTCGTGTTTGCTGCTGTAACCGACTGGTTTGACGGCTTTTTAGCCCGTCGCTGGAAGCAGACAACCCGCTTTGGTGCGTTCCTCGACCCGGTTGCCGATAAGGTGATGGTGGCGGTGGCCCTGGTGCTGGTAGCAGAGCATTATCACACCTGGTGGATCACTCTGCCTGCGGCAACCATGATTGCCCGCGAGATCATTATCTCGTCGTTGCGCGAATGGATGGCGGAAATCGGCAAGCGCAGCAGCGTGGCGGTTTCGTGGATTGGCAAGGTGAAAACCATGGCACAGATGATGTCATTGGTTGGCCTGTTGTGGCGGCCAGAGCCTACGGTGGAGTATCTGTCGTTCGGCTTGCTGTACATCGCCGCCGTGCTGACCTTCTGGTCAATGTTCCAATATTTGAACGCGGCACGCCGCGATTTGCTGGAACCTTGATCGAAGCGATGTAAAAATCGGCAAACGAACCCGGTGAGACAACAATTTTATTGACTCACCACGCCAGATAAGTAGAATGCATCGCATCAGACGGCAGCGGTGAGTTGCCAAAAGATTTAAAAAAATCAGCAAGTTCTGATTAATGCGGGAATAGCTCAGTTGGTAGAGCACGACCTTGCCAAGGTCGGGGTCGCGAGTTCGAGTCTCGTTTCCCGCTCCAAATTTAGTAAAGCTGGTGATTGCGAGCTTTAGCCTGCAAAGGCAGACAGAATTAAGGCGCGTTAACAAAGCGGTTATGTAGCGGATTGCAAATCCGTCTAGTCCGGTTCGACTCCGGAACGCGCCTCCAATTTTCCCGAGCCCGGGTGGTGAAATCGGTAGACACAAGGGATTTAAAATCCCTCGGCTTATGGCTGTGCGGGTTCAAGTCCCGCCCCGGGTACCAGGAAAATAAACTAAGAATAATCAAAGCAATATGTAGTAATGTCGTACCGCCGAGAGGCGGTTTTTTTGTGCCTGAAATTCGCTTTGGAACCTCTTCAGAAGAGGCTTTCGGAGGATAGAAGCCGCAGGCGGCATATCCCAACCTCACTAGCTGCGCCTCCTGCGACTTTTTGTCTTCACTCCTACTACGGAAATCTCCCAAAGAGTTTCCAGCAATGCCAACTATTCATGGACAATTAGCTATGGAACCGCAGGACCTGTATTCATTTCTCTCTGATAATCGATTGGTCGACTTGGTCGAGTGTGTAAAGATTTCGGACGACTTTCTGGACGTTATCTCGCTGTCTGAAACGCAACACTCGGATATGCTCGCCTGGTGTCTCCATCCTAATGAAGGCCATGGGCAAGGTGATGCAGTGGTGAAGGACTTGTTGGTGGCTGCCTACAATGCAGGCGCTCAGACAAATAAGTTTTCAAATAAGGTGTTCTTTAAGAAATGGACACCAGGCCGTATACGAACAGCAAGCTTCGGTTCTGCGTTCATCTCTAGAGAATTCAGTTTGACAGTTAGCGAGGTCAATAAAAGGGGACGCCTTGACCTATTTTTGATTGATCCGAACAATCGAATCGTCGTGACCATAGAAAATAAGGCGGGTGATTCTTTAACGGAAGGGCAGCTGAGCGCCTATTACTCGGCGGTTAACGAGCGGGTTGCCAGTCGCAAGGTGTTTAAAGATTACGATTTCGCCTATTTGGTGGTAGATCGCGATTTATCACAATACACCGAAGAGCATTTAAAGTCGTTAGGCAATAGGTGGGCTTTGCTCGATTATAGCTGGTTGGAGGCGTCTGCAAATCGGGCTCGCCATCATATAGAGCGTAACAACCAAGCCGCCCAATTGCTGATGGCATACTGCCAAAAGCAGACGGGATGGCAAGGTCCGAACGAAAAACACGTTTCGGAGCTAGCAGCAGAATTAGCTTCCCAGCATGAGATTGTGGTGGAAGCGATCAAAGAAAACAGAAAGCTACGGCCAACAGCGTGGGAACCACAACACTTTAGTGGGCCAGAAAGCGAACTGCTGCTGTTCATTCAACAAAATCGCCAGTTATGCGATCTCCTGGTGCAAGCCCGAGGGATCGGCTCTGTTTTGGTCGGCTTGCGTAAGCAATTACCAGATCTTGCTTATGAAAACATTGAGCACGGGCGCTTATGGCTTAGATTTGCGACGGCAGAGATGCAATCGTTGATGCAAAGCTCAGATGGATATTGGCCTGTTTATCTGAATATTTTTCGTGAGACCAAAAATGATGATGAAAAATCGAAATTCACGTTAAGCCTTATCTGGGTGAAGGACGAGTTCAATGACGATGAATGCGATAGTAAAGCGCTGAGAGAACTCATGGCGAAAAGTTTCCCTGGGCTAGAAAAATTTTGTGACAGCGTAGCGAGGCGATTGGTCGTAGGTTCCAAACTAAACGCGGGAGAGGTGGTAACAAAAGCGGTTGAGATCGCTGCTAAAGTAGGGTCGCAAATCGACGCTGCTCGGCAAAGCGGGATACTTCGATAGCTGTGCGGATACCTGGAACATTTGATTTGCCTTGGGCGTCATCCTCGAAGGTGTAATGCAGAAGAATTGGCTAGTATAATGGGTTCATATTACGACCTTTTTTATGCTGATCCTTGCCACTATCCCATCTTCATGTTAATAACACTGAAAGTTCACACCATAAAAACAGGGAAGTAAGCATGAGTCAGTGGGATATTATTGTCGTGTTTTCATTGGTCATCACTTACTTACCCTGTTTTTGGTTTTCGGGCATGCTTGCTACTGCCCGGAGCATTGTGGAAGAGTTTGGAAATGACAAGATCTTTGCGCAGTTGTTTATACCTGGCTGGGCAAAAAAATGTGCTGGTATAAGTTTTGCCGCTCATTACTGCTTTGTTCTACTGATCGTTACTCTAATGGACTGGGTGTATGGTTTGGCAGCGTTTGGTGCGGGTATGATCCCTTTTGTGCTCATACCTCTCCCGCTCTTGGCAAAAACTTATCGTGGGATTTACCGCAAGAAAGCATTAAGTATGTATAAAATGGCCCCTGACTCAGGGAAAATCATGCTGAAAATGCTAAAGGAAACCCAGAAGATCCTTTAACGTACTGAGCTGCTGGTGCCGCTAGTTCTGCGATCTGCGGGCTACTATTTTCCACGTTTGCTCTATTTGGCATTAATCACTCCTTTACTGCCTGCCTCATTATCCACCCAGACATCTTCCCCCTTGAGGCGCCGATCTCCTTGAATGGTATAAGTGACGTGACCATTGCTGAACACCAGCGCGCCATCAGATTTTTTTGCTTTGGCCTGTTTGCCGTTGACCAAGACATGATCCTTGGCATCGATACTGATCGTCGCTACCGTGGTACCAGTCTCTGGAAAAGTTGCTACCCACTCACCGGCATATGGGCTGGCACGGGGGTCATCAGCGGGGACGGCTCCAAAACCGGCCTTGGCATTCTCGGCCTTGGTTTTATGAATGTCACACCCTTGGGCCTCGGTTACTTGGGTGCAGCCGGAACGTTCCAGCTGCTGGGCAAATTTTGCGTTGATGGCGTGGGCCGGGGCGATGCCAAGTAGGGTAAGTGTCAGCATAAGAGCTGCATTTTTCGACATTGCAGTTACTCCAAAAGTGAGCCGAGTTATGCCGTCAAGAAAGAGAGCACTTTGCTAAATCTAGCAGCCCACAGCCATTAGTGCGATTCGACAAGGAACGAAGCAAGCGTCCTCTCCTATCCTGACTTTGGTCAGACCAAAGCAAAAACCTATGTGACATCTTCCGCTCGATCACAAAACAAAAAAGTAATCAGCACATTCATTTTCATCAACCAACTTGTCACCATGATCAGGGGTTTGAACAGAATTTATTATAACAATCTAATTATAAATTAGATTAATAATCTTGCTGCAGAGGGTTGTATGTTTAATTTTTCAGTCTTCAATTATTCTGCGGCTGTCATCTCGATTGTCATTATTTTAAGTTAATTTTCAATGCTATAGGTAGGTTTGTTGGTGGTGTGATGTCCTCGTTTTTTCATGGTGAATCTTTAAAAATATCACATTTAACCGAGTAATAACCTAACCAGGCCTGTCTTCAATGTTGTTATATAGAGTTATTTATAAAATAAGGGCATTATTTCATTTTTATGCATTTTTGTGATTAGGCTCAACTTAAAAACCTATGTGATAAGTTACGGTGTTTCTATTGTAACGATGTGTTTCATTGCTGTTTTATCAAAGTGCTTGCTGCAGGGAAGCCGCTTAACAACGTCAATCTTCACGTTATCTAGCCATAACAACAATCAATTAGAATTATTGCTCCGGGAGATATACCGATGAAATTGTCCAAAGTTCTACTCGGCATTTGCCTGACATCTGCCACGCTGTTGAGTCACCATTCGGCCTTGGCCCAAACGTTTAAGGCTGCCGATGTGCACCCGGAAGGGTATCCCAACGTCGTAGCGATTCAGCACATGGGGGAAAAATTAAAAGCCGCCACCAATGGCCGTCTGGAGATCAAAACCTTCCCTGGTGGGGTGTTGGGTGATGAAAAACAGATCATCGAACAGGCACAGATCGGGGCCATTGATATTATTCGCGTCTCAATGACGCCGGTTGGGGCAATACTACCTGATGTCAACATGTTCACACTGCCCTACATATTCCGTGATGAAGATCATATGCATAAAGTCCTCGATGGTGCGGTTGGCCAAGATATTGGCGACCGTTTGTCGAACAGCCCAAAATCGCGGATGGTCTTCCTGGGGTGGATGGATAGCGGTACGCGTAACCTCATCACCAAAAGCCCGGTGACTAAACCCGAAGAACTGCAGGGCATGAAGATCCGTGTTCAGCCAAGCCCGGTCGCCTTGGCCACGCTGAAAGCCATGGGGGCCAACGCGGTGGTGATGGGGGTTAGTGAAGTCTTCAGCGGTATGCAGACCGGCGTAGTTGACGGCACTGAGAATAACCCGCCTACTTTTGTTGCCCATAACTATTTGCCGGTAGCGAAAAACTATACCTACAGCCGCCACTCGATTATTCCTGAAGTGTTCCTGTTCTCGAAAACCAAGTGGGATAAGTTAAGCAAGGAAGATCAGACTTTGCTCATCCAGCTAGCCAAAGAAGCCCAGGCTGAGCAGCGTGAACTGTGGAAGGAGTATAACCAGAAATCCCTGGACGTGATGAAGGCGGGTGGGGTGCAATTCCATGATATCGATACCGATTATTACTACAAAGCGACCCAATCCGTGCGTGATGAATTCGGTAAGGGCCACGAAGAGCTGCTCCAACGCATTGCAGACGTACAGTAACTTTCTTTAGAGCGTCGTACCAAGGGCTAATCTCGGCGAGAGGGCGAGGGGAATTGTACTCTTCTCGCCCAGAGCGGTTGGTATTACGGCGCTCAGGCAGGCGACCTCTTCATATAGGTAATATTATTATGGGACGATACTATTCGTTACTCATGGATGTTATTTATCGCATTTCTATGTGGGTCTCAGGGATAGCTCTGTTACTCATGGTATCGGTAATTCCTGTTGGCATCTTTGCGCGTTATATATTGAATAGCGCGTTATCCTGGCCTGAACCCGTCGCCATTATGTGTATGGTGACCTTTACCTTTATTGGGGCAGCGGTGAGCTACCGTGCTGGCTCGCATATTGCCGTATCCATGGTAACAGACCGGCTCCCCCCTCATTTACAAAAAGCCAGTGCCTTGTTGACTGACCTGATGATGTTGGCGATCAGCGTGTTTATTCTGGTTTACAGCTATGCATTGTGCCGGGAGCTGTGGGAACAACCCGTGGCGGAATTCCCTCTGCTTACTGCTGGGGAAACCTACTTGCCACTGCCCATCGGATCGGCGGTAACGATACTCTTTATTGTTGAACGGATACTTTTTGGTTCTCAACAGCAGCGCCCGGTTGTGATGTTGGGGTCAGCAGAGAGTTAATACAGCAGACTATCCAGGAGCCATTACATGGATGCTTTCATATTAGTTGCTTCGTTAGCCGTAATGTTGGCTATCGGCGTGCCCGTTGCCTATGCCGTAGGTATCAGTGCTATCGTGGGGGCTTTGTGGATCGATATCCCGCTTGAAGCGGTGATGATCCAGTTAACCAATGGCGTAAACAAGTTCTCATTGCTCGCCATCCCTTTCTTTATCCTGGCAGGGGCGATCATGGCCGAAGGGGGAATAGCCCGGCGGTTGGTTAACTTTGCCTATATCTTTGTCGGGTTTATTCGCGGTGGCCTTTCCCTGGTCAATATTGTGGCATCAACGTTCTTTGGGGCGATCTCTGGTTCTTCCGTTGCGGATACCGCCTCTATCGGTTCAGTGATGATCCCGGAAATGGACAAGAAAGGCTATCCACGCGATTTTGCCGCAGCGGTAACGGCCAGTGGTTCGGTGCAAGCCATTTTGACCCCACCGAGCCACAACTCGGTAATTTATTCACTGGCGACAGGGGGAACGGTCTCGATTGCTGCGCTGTTCATCGCCGGAATTTTGCCTGGGTTGCTACTCAGCTTTAGCCTGATGGTGATGTGCGTTTGCTTTGCCCATAAACGGGGTTACCCGAAAGGCGAAAAAATTCCTTTCCGCCAGGCGGTGAAAATTTTCGTTGATACGCTGTGGGGATTAATGACCGTCGTCATTATCATGGGGGGGATCCTCTCAGGCATCTTTACCGCCACTGAATCAGCTGCAATCGCCTGCCTGTGGTCGTTCTTCGTCACCATGTTTATTTATCGCGACTACAAATGGTCGGAACTGCCGAAACTGATGTACCGCACGGTAAAAACGGTCACCATCGTGATGATCCTGATCGGTTTTGCGGCGGCGTTCGGCGGTATCATGACCTACATGCAGCTGCCTGCGCGTATTACCGAGATGTTCACCTCCATTTCAGATAACAAATATGTGATCCTGATGTGCATCAACATCATGCTGCTGTTGATTGGCACTCTGATGGACATGGCACCGTTAATCCTGATCCTCACGCCGGTACTGTTGCCCGTGACCAATTCCTTGGGTATTGACCCGGTACACTTTGGCATGATCATGTTGGTTAACCTGGGGATTGGCCTGATCACGCCGCCGGTGGGATCCGTGCTGTTTGTGGCCAGTGCGGTGAGCAAGCAGAAAATCGAGCAGGTGGTGAAGGCGATGCTGCCATTCTATGCGGTGCTCTTCCTGGTGTTGATGGTGATCACCTACATTCCGGCCATCTCCCTGTTCCTGCCAAAACTGTTTGGGGTACATACCGGATAACTATTCCTCTGTGCTGCTACAACGGTGCTCATCACTCGCGTGATGGGCATTTTTCGGCAGGCCAACCGATGAATGCCAGTTTTTTATAAATTGAATGGATTCAGCGCGATTTCGTTGTCAGCGGTAAATGGTATGCTGCCAAGCTCGGCTATTCAGTCAGGAGATGACGATGGAATTTGAAATTGAGATTATTAATCCGGCGAAACACCCAGAGTTAGCGGCGCAGCAAGTGGTTATCGAGTTGATCCGCGCGGGGAAAATTGATAACTCCTTTAATGGCATCAAAGCGTTAAATACCTATCAAAACCTGGTGGAAAAGTATAAGGCATTGGCTGCTGAACCCGCTGCCGTTGTGGCCAAGGAGAATGGTATTGAGTCTCCAGCCGCGGAGGTGAAGGCGGTGACAGCGCCGAGTAAACCAGCTGTGGTTGCGGCCAAAGCAAAAAGCAATGCTGACAAGGCCCCGGTAGCGGTAAAAGCGAGAGCCAAGACATCGGCTCCTGCAGTTAAAGAGTCAACCGTTACTGCAGACGTTGTTGCCAAGCCAAAGAAAGCCAAACCAAACCCGACTACAGCCAAGAAAAAATAATCCTTCTATGCGCGGAGGCGCCCGTTTCTGCGCAGTTTATTTAAGGTTGAAGTTTGTCAGCTCATGCGTGACTCGTGATCAAACGGCTATTTTGTCAAGACTATGCTGATGCCTTCTGCCGGTAGCGGCAGCGCCGTTTTATAGCGCACCTGCTTGAGGGCAAAGCTGGAGCGGATGTTGGCTACGCCCGGGATCTTGGTCAGATGATCCAGAATAAAACGCTCAAGCGCGCGGATATCGGGCACCAATACCCGCAGCAGATAATCCGCATCGCCCGTCATCAGGTAACACTCCATCACTTCTGGGCGCTGATCGATGGCTTGCTCAAAGTTACTGAGCGCACCTTCTACCTGCTTTTCCAAACTCACCTGAATAAATACGTTCACATGGAGCCCTAGCACCGCCGGTTCCAGCAAGGTCACTTGCCCCCTGATGATGCCCAACTCCTCCATGGCTTTTACACGGTTGAAGCAGGGTGTTGGGGACAGATTGACCGAACGGGCAAGCTCCGCATTGGTGATCCGCGAGTTCGTCTGCATAGAGTTCAGAATGGCGACGTCTGTGCGATCAAGCTTCTTCATGTGAGAAAATTTACCCTTAAAATATGATTTATGAGGTTAAAATGACTCATAAAAACCGATTTGATAAACATAATAAGAGAAAGTTTCCCCGGTTATCCAGATAAAATTAGCATATTGAATGAATGGATGAGAAACCGCTGTGGATACTGAGGGTAAATACTTAACCGGCTCGCCAAACGTGTCGAGCTACGCGCCCGATAGCGTGAAAATCAAGGGCGTCCTGCTGCTGGTTGGGGCCATTGTGATTTGGGGGGCGAACTGGCCGGTGATGAAGGCTGGGCTTTCTCATATGACGCCGATTTGGCTTTCTACCACCCGATTTGTCAGTGGTGCGCTGTGCCTGTTTGCTCTACAGATATTGACCAAAAAGCTGCGATTCCCGCCACGCAAGGATTGGCCATTGGTGATGAGCGTAGGGCTGCTGCAAATGCTGACATTTACCGTGCTCGGTGCCTTTGCCATGACCGAAGTGCCAGCTGGCCGATCCGCTATCCTGGCTTACACTACGCCGCTCTGGGTCACGCCTATCGCAGTGCTGTTTTTCCGGCAGTCGCTTTCACGTCGGCAACTGATGGGATCGTTGCTGGGTGGTGTCGGGGTAATTGTGCTGTTCAACCCGTTTACGTTTAACTGGGGTGATAAGGTCCTCATCGTGGCGAACCTGATGTTGCTTACGGCCTCATTTGCCTGGGCGATGTGTATTTTGCACCTGCGTTATCATAAAGGGGTGTGCAGCGCGTATGAGCTTGCTCCCTGGCAGATGCTGTTGGCAAGCGTACCGTTAGCACTGATGGCTCGGGTCTTCGAAGGGCCATATACCGGCGATGGTTCTACATCGTTAATCGAAATACTGCTGTTTATGGGGCCGCTGGCGACTGCGTTCTGCTTTGTTGCGGTGAATGCCGCCAGCATGTGGTTGTCGAGCACCAGCATGTCAACGGCGATGCTCGGGGTGCCGGTGATAGGCTTACTGATGTCCGTTGTCTTCCTGGGGGAGCAATTGACTCTCACGCTGGGTATTGGCCTGCTGGTCATTATGGCGGGTATTTTTATCGTGACGGTAAAACCATCGGCAAGTGGCGTTAAGACTTCCTAACGTTATCAGTATGGCCAAGTCTCCTTGGCCAGCTAACGTCTGTGAGTCAGGTCTGTTCTAATGATTTCTCGCCAACCTTTCTCTGCTGGGCCGAAAGGGCCACTAACATCCCTCCCGTAAGCAATGAGATACCAATGATTAATGTCCAGGCGTCCTGGTAGCCATAGCTTTGTATATACGCCCCCATCAAGATATACGTGGGCATCAGGCCCAGGCTCCGAATGGTGGTGATTATTCCGCTGATGCGCCCACGATGGCTGCGTGGGGAGTTATTGGCTAAATAAATGCCCTCCTTGGTGACGAGCAAGATCTCGCCGATGGTAAGGAAAAACCAGGCAATAAACTGCATGGCAACCAGAGGGGATAGCAGGGTAATGCCATATCCCAACGCTAACGCAAACGCGGAAATGGCCAGGCTTTTAATGTCGCAGATGTTGATGGTCATTCTGATAATCAGCGGTGTCATCACCACTACCAAAATGCTGGCGGAGGTCATTAACTGGCCAAACAAGACCGGCCCTTGTTGGCCAAAAATATGGCTAAGGTAGAGTGGGGTAGTCATGGTCATTTGGTTTAACGAAAACCACAGCAGCATACACAACACGCCGAATACCAGCAGCCTAGGCCTTTGCTTGAACACCTGCCATACCGAAGCTTCTGTGGCTGTTTCCAGTTCGGAGTGTTCCCGATAGTTTGTTGCCCGATTGTCGGCAGGATTGGCTACATACAATAAAACGATGACTACGCCTATCAGGCCAGCGAGGCCATTGCCCCAAAAAATCCAGGCGGTGTAGTTCCAGAAAAGATAGCCAGCCAGTACCGGGCCAACGCCAGAGCCCAGATTGTAGGCAAGATAGCTTAACGACATCACAGCATTGCGATTGGCAGGGGTAGATAGGTCGGCGACAAGGGCATTACTTGCCGGGAGGGCTACACCAAAAAAGAAGTAGCTGACAAAAAGCAACGCGGGCAGCAGGGTGTGCCAATCGGTAAAGAAACCACTCACGACCAAGATTATCGAACCGGCGATCTCTCCCCAAATCATCATGTTCTTATGGCCAAAACTATCGGACATCTTGCCGCCGACCAGATTCCCCAAAAGATAGGATCCTGTGACTCCCATCGCCAGGCCACCTGCAAGGGTTGTTGAATAGCCTAGTTTTTGCGTTAGCAGCAGAACCATGAACGGTATGATGAAATTACCAAGGCCAAGAACAAACCTGGCTAAGGCAATAAAATAGACGTCGTTTGGCAACCCTTGGTACATGGCGACGGGATTGAAAAGCCGGGCGGGCAAGGGCACCCCCTTGATTATTACTGGTGAAGTTAAGGGGCGCAGAGCAATGAGGTATCCGAACCTGATAACTACGGCCTTCCTGAATAGTCATGGCAAGTTAGCATGTTCGTGGGGGGAAGCAAACAGAACGAGGCCGCTGACAACATCTTGACCGGCTTCATGCAGCGTCCATTGAGAGTAATAAAAAGGCCAGAGTCGTTACGCTAACGAGCTCCGGCCTGTTTGTTCACCGTGGAGAATTAATCCAGTTTTGGATGCTGGTCGATCAGCGTTTGCTTTTTCTTCTCCAAATCGGCGATTTGCTGGCTGATATCTTCGACTTTCTGCTCGATATTATCGTAAGTTTCCTGCAGCAGCTCTTTGGCTTCTGAACGGTCAGAGGCGGCAGGAGCAGCACCGCGCAGCGGCTTGTTGGCCGTTTCTTTCATATACAGGCCGGTAACCAGACCAATCGCTGCCACTACCATCAGATAATAGGCTGGCATATACAGGTTACCGGTGGTTTCGACCAGCCAGGCGGCCAGCGTTGGTGTGACACCCGCAACCAGTACCGAGATATTGAATGAAATCGCCAGCGCGCTGTAACGGATGTGGGTAGGGAACATCGCAGGCAGAATGGAGGCCATTACCCCGATAAAGGAGTTGAGCAACACGGCCAGTATCAACAGGCCAACAAAAATCAGGCCAATAACGTTACTGTTGATCAAGATAAAGCTAGGGATGGCCAGTACCAGCAGACCGAGGCTACCGCCAATGATGAAGGGTCGGCGGCCAATGCGGTCGCTGGTCATGCCGACCAGTGGCTGGACGAACAACATACCTAGCATGATGGCAATGATAATCAGCACACCATGGTCTTCAGAATAGTGCAGGTTATGCGACAGGTAGCTTGGCATGTAGGTCAGCAGCATGTAGTAGGTTACGTTGGTCGAGATCACGATACCTACGCACACCAGCAGGCTTCTCCAGTGCTTGGTAGCGATCTCTTTGAACGAGGTTTTCGGCGGGTTCTCAATTGCCGCACGATCGTTCTGTTCCATTTTGTCCATATGCTGCTGGAACGCTGGCGTTTCTTCCAAGGCGTGGCGCAAATACAGGCCAATTATACCCAGCGGTGCTGCCAGGAAGAACGGAATACGCCAGCCCCAGTCGAGGAAGTTGGCCTCACCCACGATGCTGGAGATAAGTACCACCACACCTGCCCCTAATACGAAGCCGGCGATGGAGCCAAAGTCGAGCCAACTGCCCATAAATCCGCGTTTACGGTCCGGTGAATACTCGGCCACAAAGATGGCTGCGCCAGAATACTCCCCACCGACGGAGAAGCCCTGTGCCAGTTTGGCCAGCAACAGAAGGATAGGGGCCCAGATGCCAATCGAGGCGTGGGACGGGATCAGGCCGATACAGAAGGTACTGATCGCCATAATAATGATGGTAACGGATAACACTTTCTGGCGGCCGAATTTATCGCCCATGGCACCGAAGAAGACACCGCCCAAAGGACGTACCAGGAAAGGAACCGAGAAGGTGGCCAGAGCGGCAATCATTTGCACGCCAGGCGAGGCGCCAGGGAAGAACACCTGGCCAAGTGCGTAGGCGACAAAGCCGTAAACACCGAAGTCAAACCATTCCATGGCGTTGCCTAATGCGGCGGCGGTAATGGCTTTCTTTAACTTGCTGTCATCAATAATAGTGATGTCATTAATCTGTAGTGGTTTATGCTTTTTTTTTCTTAGCTTCATAAATCATCCCATGCAAAATTGATCGTCGGCGAGTTCGTCGGCCCGCTCATTTTTATTGGTCAAGATATCAGTCAGGCTAATGTTACCTCTGTTTTGAAGATCGTCCTCGTGGTTTTTTTCTGAGAGTCTCATCACAATAAATAGGGTTTTAAACAAAAAATGTCATCCTTAGGATTAGTTTTTCTTGTCATATAGCTTAGCGTTATCTGGTGTTTGAATCAAACCGAGTAAAAAATGTTACGTTTTTCAGTGACTTTTACGGCAGGATTGTCTGAGGGATGGGCGGATTTTCATCAACAAAGGGTGTTAAAAAGTGTTCAGTATGTCCCCGAACACCTGTCTACGATGTCCCCGAACAGTACAGGAATGATACAGAGTTATGGCCCCCACACAGACGCAAGAGCAGGGGCTGTTAGCTGGTCGTCTGGTTAAGACTTGCCGTCATAGCCATCCCAGTAAGTGGCGATAGCATTTTCAAGCAGGATCTCGCGCTGTTTTTTCGGCGAGTCAGCCGTATAGGATTGATTATAAATCGTCGCCTTTTGCTCTGACTCAGGTAAAAAATCAGGGCTGCGGAACCCATTCACCTTTTGCTGTGCCTGTTCGCGGGTCAGTCCATCCTGGCGATCTTTTTTTCCTGCCTGGTAAAACTGCTCAAAGAATGGGATGGCGGCTTTAGCTGACTTCGAGATATTGGTCTGCGTGTTGGGATCGAAATGTGCATTCGCCAACTGATAAGTGGCATGGCGAGCGTGTCTTTCAACGCTGCTTTGTGAGGCGGAGCAGGCGCAAAGCAACAGCGCGGCAAGCAACGGGATTGAACGATAACGTTTTGATGGCATGTGAAGCTCCTTGTTATAGGTATTGAAGGTTCCAGAGGATGTGCCGTTATTCTATCCCAGTAGCAACATATTGAAACCCATCATGATAGCGCAACCCTTGCTACACTTATTACAGGCAGCGTTGCCTGGTGAGTGGAGGTGGATATGTCTGATACCGAACTGCTTCAAGTGCTTTTGCAGCGTATAGAGGCATTGGAAGCCCGTGAACAGGCACTCACTGCGGCCTCCAATGCCTACCAGGCAATCATCACCACCATTTTGGGTAATATGGATAAAACAGCGTGCGACAAGGTGATTTCAATGATCGATCAGGCACATGAAATCGCCTATGTACGCGCTGCGCATCGCTGTGACGAACCGCAGAAACGTAAAATCAAGCAGGCGGATGATGTTGCACAGCGTATGTTTATGGTCGCGCAGGGGCAGGGAAGGGCATCACAGTCACGCTGATCCTATAACAGTTTGCGGCGAATAATGCAGGAATTGATCTACCTCAATAAACTGTCATTGTGATAGCTTGGGCTGAGATTGGTGATAGTCACGATGCGCTGAGGCATTAAGGTATGGCGATGGATACGATTAAGAACATCCTGGTTGCAGAAATAGAACAGATTAACCGGCGGGAAGGGCGTGACGGTAAGCCGCGCTTCAACAGCGAGTTTGCGCGTACCCACCGTTGGCTGTGTTTTGCCATGTTCGCTGGCTATTTTGCAGTGATCGCGGTGATGTACCCGGTGCCCTATATGGGGCTGTATTCGTTCCTGGGTTTTACTGCCTTTGTGCTGTTTATGTTTGCCATGCTGCTGATTGAAATCAAACCGGTTTACCGCTTTGAGGACATCGGCGTGCTGGATCTGCGTGTTTGTTACAATGGGGAATGGTACTTTACGCGCGCACTGTCGCCACAGGCCATCCAGGCACTGTTGCATGAACCTACGGTGAGCTCGGTGTTGAAAACCCGTATGCAGGAAATTATCGCCAACAAGGGCGAGATTGATTTCTATGACGTTTACGATCTGGCCTATGCCAAAAGGTTAGCCACCCCGTCAGCGCCGCAGGCCGTGTTGAGCTGAATAGGTTGCGCCGGTGTCGAGGTGGGTTATAATAGTTGTTGGTTATGAGACTATTCTTAGGAAATAGCGATGAGTGATGATATTTTTGATTTTGACATTGATGATGAATTAGCCAAAGCGGAAAAAAATGCGGCACTGAAGGCTAGGGAAGTTCCTGAAATTCTTGAGGATGAAGAAGACTGCGAAGGCTGCAAAATCTGATCAAATTGCCAAAAAAACCGCTGCGGCGGTTTTTTTATGCCCGCTCGCCAGACATTGCCTCAATCCAGCACAAAACCCCAGATCAATAGCCCGGCCACGGTGACGAGGCACAGGGCAGAAACGGTCAGCAGCACCTTTCCCAGTAAATCTTTCTCTTGTTGTTTTTGCATCAGGTTACATCATCCAAGTAGTATTCGATGGACCAAATCGGCGATACCCAAATCCAGTAAGGCAACGCTCAAAGCGATGACGGTCAAGGCTGAAAAGAACTTCGTTTTGCTGCTCAAGATCTTATCCGGCGGTTGATGTGCCGCAAACGGCCCACCTCAACGTTGGGGTGGGCATTAATGACTGTCATTAAGAGTTTTCCGGGCCGGATTAGTTCCCGCAACGGAATGGTTAATGGAGATTAACGGGTTAATCGGTGACGATCTTGACGCCTATCTTGCTGATTTGATTAGCGTCCATCTCCGCGATAGTCCAGGTCAAACCATCCCATTCGACCTGATCCCCCACCACGGCTTCGCCCCCGATTAACCGGGTGACGAACTGGCCGAGCGTTTGCTGATCGTCCACACCGTCTTGCAGATTCAGGCCGTAGACCTGAGAGATATCACTCAGGCGCGCATCAGATTGCAGAATGAAATCACCGAAGAAGCGCTCATCCAGCGTAACCGTAGGTGCCTGGCTGAACAGTTTACCCAACGCAGGCAAATCGTGTTCATGGCCAATAACGCACAGGGTATCGCCTTCCAGCAAGCGGGTGCTGCCGCTAGGGTGTAACAGTTCTTTGCCGCGGAACAGCGCGGCAATGTGCGTTTCCGGTGGCAACTTGAGTTCGCGCAGCGCCGCGCCAACGCACCAGTTTTCTGCGCTTAGCTGGTAGACAAACTGCTCCCATTGGTTTTCCTGATGGACATCCAGCCCCACGCGGGAGATCGGGGCTAATGCCGGTGGCACCACCACCTTGGCCTTTTTGGCGGCAAAGGACAGCGAAGTGCCCTGCAACAGCAGTGAAACCAACACCACAAAGAACGCGACGTTAAAGAACAGATTGGCATTAGGTAGCCCGGCCATCATCGGAAACACCGCCAGGATCACCGGCACCGCGCCGCGTAACCCCACCCAGGAGATAAACATGCGTTCGCGCAGGTTGAAGTTGCGAAACGGCAGCAGGCCGATAAACACCGATATCGGGCGGGCAAACAGGATCATCCACAGCGAGAGTAGCAGGGCAGGGATGGCGATAGGCAACAGGTCGTGCGGGTTAAGCAACAGGCCCAGCACCAGGAACATGCCGATCTGGCTCAGCCAGGCCAGGCCGTCGAAGGTTTGCACAATGCCGTGGTAGTTACGGATTGGGCGGTTACCCAGCAGCAGGCCGCACAGATAGACCGCCAGAATGCCGCTGCCATCCAGAGCCGTGGTCAACGCAAAGATCAAGATGCCGCCGCTTACCGCCAGCAGCGGATACAACCCTTCCGCTAGCTTGATGTGATTGATCAGCGTTAACAGCAACCAGCCTCCGCCCAGGCCAATCACGATGCCCATGCCGAACTGCTGCAAGAGATGGACGATGAACATCCAGCTTAGCGAGGTTTCGCCAGCGGAAATCATGGCAATCAGGGTGATGGTTAAAAATACCGCCATCGGATCGTTGCTGCCGGACTCAATTTCCAGCGTCGCGCTGACACGCTCGTTCAGCCCTTTGCCACCCAACAGTGAAAACACCGCTGCCGCATCGGTCGATCCAATAATGGCGCCGATCAGCAGCCCCTGGATCAAATCGAGGTTAAACAGCCAGGCGGCGGCCATGCCCGTCAGACCGGCGGTGATCAGTACGCCGATGGTGGCCAGAGACAATGCGGGCCACAGCGCGACACGGAAGGAACTGACGCGAGTACGCATCCCACCGTCGAGCAAGATCACGGCCAAAGCCAGGTTGCTGACCAGATAGGCGGCGGGATAGTTATCGAAGGCGATGCCACCAAGGCCGTCAACACCGGCCAGCATGCCTATCGCCAGGAAGATCACCAGAATGGGAATACCCAGGCGTGAAGAGAAAGAACTGAGCAGAATACTTGCTCCCACCAACACGGCACCGATGATGAACAAGCTATTGATCGTGCTGGCATCCAAAATAATGTTCTCCTGCGAGTTGAGCTGAAAGGGGGGGCGCCAAAGCAAAGTCGCCGGGTCATGATAGCCTGTTTTTCCTGTGCAACGCCAAGGCTGATTGCCAAAAAACGCTGTCATTATGGCTACTTGCCGCAAAATTTGATGAAAAGAGAGGTGAAATTTGAGTATTGCGGCTTTTGTACCTATTTATCAGATCATTGAGGACGGTAGGAAACAGGTTATTGATGAAAAACCATTAACCCCCCAGCAGGAGGCTTAATGGTTTGCAGGCGGGAGGTTAGTGATCGAGTGATTGCAGGGCACGCTTGATTAATTCGGCTG
The DNA here is from genome assembly GCF_055790865.1 of Serratia sp. K1WW1. Taxonomy (NCBI): domain Bacteria; kingdom Pseudomonadati; phylum Pseudomonadota; class Gammaproteobacteria; order Enterobacterales; family Yersiniaceae; genus Serratia; species Serratia sp. K1WW1. The sequence goes on along the minus strand of NZ_CM147697.1, from coordinate 3,549,047 downwards.
CCAGTTTCCTTTCGGCCTCGGAGATCCCGTCCAGGTTGAGGCTGGAAAGCTCGGTTACCAATACGCTGCGATCTTTGCCGCTGATGGAAGAATCCAGTGCGGACAGCAGTCTACCCAAGATTTTCAGCAGTGTGGCGTTTTCTGCTACGGCTTCGGTTGCCGCGGTTGGTTTATCGGTCATTAAAAATCCTCTCTGTCGTGACGGAAGGGAAATGTTACCGGCGCACGCGATGGTGATGCGCCATCCCTTAGGGTTCGTGAGCCCAATCGCTACCGTAAGGCAGGGATGTGGATTTTTTCTTATGCACTGTAGTTATAACAACTCACCGCAATATGCTCCAGCACAACTTTGCATCAACGGGTCGCGATAGGTTGAGCAATATGTGCGCTGACCACCGATCAATTATAGCTAAGCGGGCGCAGCATGCGGCCTCCTGCCAGAGGGCCACATTCTGTTTGCAGGGCGCAGCAAGCAACGCCCTTACACGGGAGGTTAGGCTTTACCAGAGAACAGGAAGCGTAACAGCGGGATGCGCTTGTGCAACTCATATAACAGGAAGGCGCAAGCAAAGACGAACACCAGGCCCAGCAGGAAACCCAGCAGATTATTCTCGATCAGCGGGGTCACGAAGGCGCCGTATATCAGCGTCAGCGGATGGTGAACCAGATAGATAAACAGCGAGGCGTTGACCAGATAGGTAATGCGAGGCGAATGGAAATCGAGCAGCGCATGGCCAAATGCGAACACCACGTTGGCCATCAGGACCCCGAGCACGGCTTTGATCATGATTTCCAGTTCAAACCCAAAGCTGCTGTGCGCCAGCAGTTTCTGGTTGAGCATGTAGGCTACCAACAGCAGCAGTGAGCCCAGTACGGCTGGCCACGAGGGCGAGAGGAACACCGCTTTCAGCCATGAGTACTTAAACGCGTAGGCACCCACAATGAAGAACGGCAGGTAGAACAGGGTTTCCATCACCACGAAGTTGAACAGGCCGTTAGACAGTAAATGCGGGGCGGTGATTAAAATAATGCGATGAAACACGCCGTATATAAAGGCATACAATAAAAACCACAATGAGATATTGCTGAGATTGGTCATTTTATTTATTGGCCGCGGTACCATCGGCGTTTTTATCGCCTTAATTTTTTTAAACAGATAAAAACAGGCGCAGGTCAATAAGCACAAGGTTAATAAAAACCACAGATGGGAGACCAACTCCCAAACCGCCACGTTTATTTTTTGATAAGGGGTAAAATCATCCCAGCCGGTTAACTTATCGGTGTAGTTCTTGAGTAAAAAAAACTGTGGCAGGGTAATCAATGGGATAGAGCTCAACAGCGGAATGGCAACCCGCTCCAGGCGTACCTTCAACCAGCGGTGGCTGTCATAGCGTTCGTACAGCATGTAGGAGAAATAGCCGGAGATAATGAAGAACACCTGCATGCGAAAGGCGTGAATAAAGTCGTTCAGCACCGTTAGCGAAAACGACGGGGTCGCGCTGTTCACCGCCCACGAGTGGCTGGAGTAAATCAGAGAAAGATGAAAAGGAATGCCCAGCAGCATCAAATAGGCCCGGATCGAATCCAGGAAAAACTCGCGCTGGTTAGTGCTGTTAGTCATAGGTTACCGCTGGTGGTTGCATCAGAGGAGTGTAAACCCGCTTAATAAGTCGGCAATGGGGTAATCGCAAACTCAAACCCTACTATAGCGACCGACATTTTTCCATAGCGTCTTGGAGCCCGGCTTGCTACGCTGCACAACTGCTTAAACTCTAAGCCGTAAACATCAGCACACGTTTATCATGTTGTCGGCGAGCAGAATAATCCATTAATATGGATTTTGAATATTTTGAGCACACGAATAGGGGGGGATGTGCTAGTAAATCTATTATCAAAAAAACCACGCGCCACGAGCGTACGTTGGTTAGGTGCTACCGTTTTATGCACGTTGTTGAGTTCGCAGGCATGGGCTTTTTCTATCGACGATGTGGCCAAACAGGCACAGGATCTGGCAGGAAAAGGCTTTGAAGCCCCGAAGAGCAACCTTCCTTCTCAGTTTCGCGATATGAAGTTCGCGGACTATCAGCAGATCCAGTTCAATCACGATAAAGCCGTGTGGAGTAAGCTGAAAACCCCTTTCAAGCTTGAGTTCTACCATCAAGGGATGTACTTCGACACGCCGGTTACCATCAACGAGGTCACGGCCACCTCCGTCAAAGAGATTAAATACAGCCCGGACTATTTCAACTTTGGCCCCGTCAAGCACGATCCCGACTCGGTGAAGAAACTCGGTTTCGCCGGGTTTAAAGTGCTCTATCCGGTCAACAGTGCGGATAAGAACGACGAAATCATGAGCATGCTGGGCGCCAGCTATTTCCGCGTGGTGGGCAAAGGGCAGGTTTATGGGCTTTCTGCCCGTGGGCTGGCTATCGATACCGCCTTGCCATCTGGCGAAGAGTTCCCGCGTTTCCGCGAGTTCTGGATCGAACGTCCCAAGCAGGGCGACAAACATCTGGTGATTTATGCCTTGCTGGATTCCCCACGTGCTACCGGCGCTTACCGTTTTGTGGTTTACCCCGGCCGCGATACCACGGTAGATGTCCAGTCCAAAGTGTTCCTGCGCGACAAAGTGGGCAAGTTGGGTATGGCACCGTTGACCAGCATGTTCCTGTTCGGGCCGAGCAATCCTTCGCCAACGCTGAATTACCGCCCGGCGCTGCATGACTCCAACGGTCTGTCTATCCATGCCGGTAACGGCGAGTGGATCTGGCGTCCGCTGAACAATCCTAAGCACCTGTCCGTCAGCACTTACAGCATCGAAAATCCGAAAGGTTTTGGTCTGCTGCAGCGTGGCCGTGATTTCCGTGACTACCAGGACCTGGACGATCGTTACGATCTGCGTCCAAGCGCCTGGGTTGAGCCGCGCGGCGATTGGGGCAAAGGCAAGGTTGAGCTGGTAGAGATCCCAACTGCGGATGAAACCAACGATAACATCGTGGCGTTCTGGACGCCGGACGTGTTGCCTGATGCAAAAACGCCGCTGGCATTGAACTACCGCCTGTACTTCACCCGCGACGAAGAGAAGCTGCATTCACAGGATATCGGCTACGTGGGTAAAACCATGCGTTCAACCGGTGATGTGAAGCAGTCAAACCTGATCCGCGAGCCGGACGGCAGCGTGGCGTTCCTGGTTGACTTCGTCGGCCCGGCACTGAAAGCGCTGGATGCCGATACGCCGGTGGCTTCTCAGATCAGTATTGGTGACAACGGCGAAATGGTGGAAAACAGCGTTCGCTATAATCCGGTTACCAAAGGTTGGCGTTTGACGGTGCGTCTGAAAGTGAAAGACGAGAAACAGCCGGTAGAAATGCGTGCTGCGTTGGTCAACGGTGACAAGACCTTGACGGAAACCTGGAGCTATCAGCTACCTGCCAATGAATAAGTCTACTGAAACCGCCCAGGAATATCTTGCGGCAATGCCCCTGACCGATGAGCGGTCAGGGGTGCTCAAACAACAAGTGATGGCGGGTGATACCCCGGCACTGGAGGCTTTGCATCGTCAGATGGGAGCCTCTGATGTCAATGTGGCGTCGCTGCCTGCCGATGACATTGCCCTGGCCTCGGTCAAGGCGCGCATCAGCCAGGCTTGGCCGGATGCTGTCGATGACGACGATTTTGATTGTGACCCGGAAGGGCGCACCATCCTGAAAGCCACGCCGCCGGTAAAACGGACCACCATGTTCCCTGAAGCCTGGCGCACCAACCCGGTGGGGCGTTTCTGGGATACTCTGCTGGGCCGTAAGACGCACAATCGTCATGCCAGCAAAGAAGAAGCCGAGGCGGAAAACCGCTGGCGTATTGTCGGTTCAATGCGCCGTTACGTGCTGTTGATCCTGATGTTGGTGCAAACCGGCATCGCCACCTGGTACATGAAAACCATCCTGCCTTATCAGGGCTGGGCGCTGATCGATCCTATCGCCATGTTCGATCAGGATCTGATGCAGTCGATGTTGCAAATATTACCTTATCTTTTGCAGACCGGTATTCTGATCCTGTTTGCCATTCTGTTCTGCTGGGTCTCTGCCGGTTTCTGGACGGCGCTGATGGGGTTCCTGCAATTGCTGATTGGCAAAGATAAATACAGCATCTCTTCGACTATCAAAGGTGATGAGCCGATCGATCCAGCGCACCGTACCGCGTTGATCATGCCGATCTGTAACGAAGACGTCGAACGGGTATTTGCCGGATTACGGGCAACCTATGAGTCGGTGAAGGCGACTGGTCAGCTGGAGCATTTCGATATCTATGTGCTCAGCGACAGTTACGATCCCGATATCTGCGTCGCCGAACAGAAAGCCTGGATGGAGCTGTGCCGCGATGTTGAGGGCCACGGCCGTATCTTCTACCGCCGTCGCCGCCGTCGCGTGAAACGCAAGAGCGGCAACATCGACGACTTCTGCCGTCGTTGGGGCGGTGAGTACAGCTACATGGTGATCCTGGACGCGGACAGCGTGATGAGCGGCGAGTGCCTCACCGGCCTGGTGCGCTTGATGGAAGCCAACCCGAACGCCGGTATCATCCAGTCTGCGCCAAAAGCCTCAGGCATGGATACGCTGTATGCCCGTGTGCAGCAGTTCGCCACGCGCCTCTATGGCCCGTTGTTCACCGCTGGTCTGCATTTCTGGCAGTTGGGCGAATCCCATTACTGGGGTCATAACGCCATCATCCGGGTGAAACCCTTTATCGAGCACTGCGCGTTGGCACCGTTGCCGGGTGAGGGCTCGTTTGCCGGTTCCATCCTCTCCCATGACTTTGTGGAAGCCGCATTGATGCGTCGTGCTGGCTGGGGCGTGTGGATCGCCTACGATCTGCCGGGCAGTTATGAAGAGTTACCGCCTAACCTGCTGGACGAGCTGAAACGCGACCGCCGCTGGTGTCATGGCAACCTGATGAACTTCCGCCTGTTCCTGGTAAAAGGCATGCACCCGGTACACCGCGCGGTGTTCCTGACAGGCGTGATGTCCTACCTGTCGGCACCGTTGTGGTTTATGTTCCTGGCGCTGTCCACTGCCTTGCAGATAGTGCATACCCTGGTGGAGCCACAATACTTCCTGCAACCCCGGCAGTTGTTCCCGGTGTGGCCACAGTGGAAGCCAGAATTGGCAATTGCATTGTTCTCCACCACCATGGTGCTGCTGTTCTTACCGAAGTTGCTGAGCATCGTGCTGGTCTGGGCGAAAGGCTCGAAGCAGTACGGTGGGCCGATCCGGCTGCTGATCTCCATGCTGATGGAAGTGATGTTCTCAGTGCTGTTGGCGCCGGTGCGCATGCTGTTCCATACCGTGTTTGTGGTCAGCGCGTTCCTGGGCTGGGAAGTGGTGTGGAATTCGCCGCAGCGTGATGATGATGACACCCCTTGGGGCGAAGCCTTCAAGCGTCACGGTTCGCAAATGCTGCTGGGGCTGGTTTGGGGCGGCGGCATGGCATTGCTGGATCTGAACTTCCTGTGGTGGCTGTCACCGATCGTCTTCTCGCTGATCCTGTCACCGTTTGTTTCGGCGCTGTCGAGCCGCGCTACGCTCGGTCTCAAGAGCAAGCGAGCCAAGCTGTTCCTGATCCCGGAAGAGTACGATCCGCCGCGTGAGCTGGTTGCCACAGACACCTATCTGCAGCTTAATCGCCAGCGTGCCTTGCGCAATGGCTTTATGCATGCGGCGGTGGACCCGTCCTACAACGCTTTGGCTGCCGCGCTGGCAACGGCTCGTCACCATCTGCGCGCCATTATTGATCGGACGCGGGAAGAGCGGGTGAACGAGGCGCTGGAAGTAGGGCCAGAGAAGTTGGCAAAAGCCAAACGCCTTGAGCTGTTAAGCGATCCGGTGGCGTTGTCACGCCTGCATCAGCGCATTTGGCTGCTGCCGCAGGGCGAGGCCTGGCGCGAACATTATCGGCAATTACCGCATAATGAACTGGCTCACCCCGTCGGCCAACGCTAACGGTTAGTATTAATTAAAGGGGAATGCGCACTGCGTGTTCCCCTTTTTGTGCACAGAAAACCTCCAGCTAGAGGCTGGAGGTTCCGTAAAGCTTTCAGCTTTGAGCCAGTTATAAAAACCCCTTTTGATTTGTTAAAACAGTTTACGGTCTGGCAACTGCAAACGTTCAACAAGAAATCAAAAGGGGGTCCCTATGAGGGACGAAAAGAGCTTAGCTCACACGCGATGGAACTGTAAATATCACATAGTTTTTGCGCCGAAGTACCGAAGACAGGTGTTCTACGGGGAAAAACGTAAAGCGATTAGCAGCATCTTAAGAAAGCTGTGCGAATGGAAAAGTGTGAATATTCTAGCAGCAGAATGCTGTGTGGATCACATCCATATGCTTCTGGAAATCCCACTGAAGATGAGTGTGTCGGGTTTTATGGGATATCTGAAGGGAAAGAGTAGCCTGATGCTTTATGAGCATGAAGTTCAAATACCGTAACAGGGAGTTCTGGTGCAGAGGGTATTATGTTGATACGGTTGGTAAAAATATAGCCAGAATACAAGAATACATAAAGCACTAATTGGAAGAGGATAAGATGGGTGAGCAGTTGTTGATCCCGTATCCAGGTAGCCCGTTTACGAGCCGTAAGTAATCCATAGATGCAAATGTCAGATCGCGATGCGCCTGTTAGGGCGCGGCTGGCAAGAGAGCCTTAGAGGCGCATATGAAAAACCTCCGGCAATGCCGGAGGATATTTATTAAAGACTTGGTAAATCAGGTAGCCCCCCCCTAATGGAATGGCAACGGCAAAACAGAACTTGTAAAAGATCGCCTACAGACCGTTTTTACCGACAGTTTCCTGGAAAAAACCGGTAGTCCAGAATAAACATCAAGGCAATTTTTTCAATACAGAAACGAGAGAAGGGAAATAAGAGTAAGCTGAGGGTCAGTGCAATGACATAATAAACCCCCGTATTCCCCACGATCATTTTGTCATAGATGGCTCCCCCTAATAGAATGGCATAAAGCAACATAGCAAGTGCATAATTGATCAGCAGGTATTTGGGAGTTCGGGTGTGCTTGTCCTTTATCATCATCACGCTCCGCAATTCTCAGTTGGCCTGGTGAACACGAACCCTCTGTTTCTAGGTTCATCCTCTTTCGTGTCATATTACTCCGTTTGCATTGGCGACGCCTGTTTTCTGTGCGGGCAACCGATGGTGCGATCTGCTTTCTTGGTTCCACGATCGTCCTTTCCGCTCTCTGTATTTCTCGGAAATGGACGTAAACGGCAGATCTCGGCTGGTTGGCTGGGGGAGACGGCCAGGTGAGATCCTTCCTCACGATGTGGTGAATCCCCCTTTCCGTTCTCTGTCAAAAGCGGAAACCTCTACTCACACCTTCGAGGCCACAATCTCTGTTCCTGACGTGCCTGTTCAAGCAACTTTGTTTGCAGGGTATTGGTTTCCTTTTTGGCTATTTCCCATTCCATTTTAATAAGCATGCTAGTTTATAAATTTGTGAGCAGTATCAAAAAATGAACACGTAGCACTAGCCCTCATATCCCCAAAATTCTAATGCCAAACTCGATATAACAATAAAGAATATTTAATAATTATATCAGCTAGATAGATGTATAAATGGCGTGTCCAGCAACGCCTTTATGCGACCGAATTCCAGACCTTACCCGTAACTTTTTACGTCAAAAAAGTTTATGAATTGTTATTGATTTGATCAAAAAATACACTATAACTGTATCTTGTCTATGCCGTAGTATTTGCAAGGTTACTGATGCATAGACGCTAGTAAGTCACTTTTAATGAATGAAATACCAGTAATTCTGAGAAGTTGGATTTGAAAAACAAATTTCATTAACTCATTAGAAAATAAGGTTATATTCATGGAAAAAGTTAACGTAAAAATGCACCCACGTTTGCAAGCTGCAGCACCGATGAATCTCGCTAAGGTCATTGGCGGATTTGACTCGACAAAGTCACTACACCCGCGCTTGCAAGCGGCCGCTCCCATGAACCTGGCTAAGGTGATTGGTGATTTTGATTCCACCAAGGCCTTGCATCCACGGTTGCAGGCGGCTGCCCCTATGAACCTGGCTAAGGTCATCGGTGGTTTCTAGTTAAATATTCCATGCCTCAATCTCGTATTGAGGCATTTTTAAAAGGAATTTTAATGAACATAATCTCTGTCATCGGCAGTGGCATGTTAGGTGTCAATCAAATTACCACCGAAGGTTTTTCCGTCATTCAGAGTGTGGATCGGGTTCTCTGGATCGGAGACATTGCGGGTCTAAAAGAATATCTTTCCCAGCATGAAATACTCCATGAGGACCTCTCATATTTATATGAAGATGGCGGAGTTGATATTAATAATTACACCAGAATTATTCAGCATATCACAAATGTGCTTACTGAGTGTAAACATGTCGCCCTTATCGTCCCAGGGCACCCCAGAATCGGCGTGACGATCGTTCAATTACTCCAGAAATTATCTCAGGATGGGACTTTTACTTTTCATTGTTATCCTGGTATTTCAAGTTTCGACGCGATGATCAATGATATTGGTATTGATCCGCTGGAAGAAGGAGGCAGTATACTCGATGTTAATCGGTTGATTATCTATGATTATGCAATGGATCCCTGTGTCAATTATTTTATTTACCATGTATGCTCTATTGGGAATGCCAATACGGATTACTCATCACCTCGGGCCTCAAATAAAGTCAAGTATTTGAAGTCGAAGCTATTAAAGCATTATCCCGCTAATACTCCGCTTTTCTTGTTGAGCGCCTCAACTAAAAATGGACAATGTGCGGATAAGTTACAAGGTGAGCTTTCTGATATCGAGACATTACTTTCAAAAGTTACCTACCGCCATACGCTTTTTATCCCAAGTTCTTTACCTAGCAAAGAGCGGGTAAACTTTGAATTTTTGAAAGAAATCAATGCTTATTAGCGGGAGGGGGAAATGTCAATACTTTCCTATAGTGGAACCGATATGCTCAATGATTACTACGCATGCTGCGAGGAATCGACCTTTCACAACGATATCAAAGAAAAGTGGCCTCCTGTTTGTGCACAAGTTCGCGATCAGGCCATGCGCGATACATGTAGTTTTACATTATCCCGACAACACGTCTCAAAGATTAGCTTAGGAAATTGGTCATTTCACTGGGCAAATGCGGAAGCAGGAGAGGCAATGGCATTGCTGATGGGGATTTCTGATGTCGGCAGCATACCAGTATGTGATAATCGATTGGCATTCCTCAATGAAGGCATGAATAAATTTTCTTCGTTATACGAAAATGAAATGGTATTCATCGCCGATTTTATTTCAACCTTAGTTTGGTTGATCCCTAAGAATGAAAACAGCAATAATGGAAGTGCTTCATTTTACGAACTGCCACATGTTACCTTCATCTCTGATGCTACACTCTTTTTTGTTCCTCCGTACCATCGGCTTCCAAGAGAATATGGATTCATTGGATTCGTCGAAAATCTTTATCACGAAGCACTACATCATCAAGTACATACTTTCAACGCATTTCATGGTGATCAATATTGTCTGGGAACTATTGGGGAGTCGATTGTCGATTTTCCTCAACGGCAAGATCGAACTTTTAGTTATACCCAGGCTTTCAATGCTTGTTATGTTTACGGGGAAATTGTTAAGTATCGTCGTAAAGTAGCACAATATCTTTCAGGCGAGTATCGGCCTGAAGGAACAACATGGATAAATGAGGCATTAGACTCTGCAATAATGATGCGAGTTAATCTAGCCGCACGTTTATATAGCGTTAAAGACGCCTTCTTACCTCCATGGAAATCACTCATCGAAGAATGGAAATCAGAAAGTGAGACGGATAAACATTTCAATTCGGAGAAACCATTATGAGTAATACCGTTGAAGGGGAAGGCTATCTAATTTTTGATGATTTTTTGAGTAGGGATGAACTCTTTGCCCTACAGCTATATATGCAATTTGAGAGTTATTATCTCGTCCATTCTCAGGGATGGTCAAAATCATGGAGGATGACCGACGGCGAACCGCTGGTGAGTGTTAGCTATTTTTACTCATTGCTGACAGAAAAAACCATGGTGGATGACAATGTCATTACTGCAGGTATTGATATTTTAAGTAAAAAGATCAACATTATAATTTCACAAATACGTAATTTCCTAGGAGAAGACTGGAATGCGTTTTCACTCACAACTTTCCTGTATCCCGCAGGTAGCGGACTGGGCTGGCATGAGGATGATGCACAATATAAAGGTGCATACATATTTTATGCGCATCCTGAATGGCGGCCTAATTGGGGAGGGGAGCTTTGTGTCATCAACACGCCGGTTGATTCCAGTGCGGGTTTGTCTGAACAAACCTACAATGCATCTGAAGAAGTTCTACGCATGTCAGGTATAACAGGAGGGGCTGTTGGACCGGAGTTTGGTTGGACTATCCGTGAGCGAAGTATTAATGAATCTGGCGTCGGAACCTTTATTTATCCTAAACCCAATCGCCTTGTGATCATAAAGCCAAACTATTCCCATTGCATCAAGAAGGTTGATGTCAGTGCCGGGGATAATATGCGTTGCTCCGTTGCCGGTTTTTTTCATAAGTGCTGAAGCCAAGGCCGGCAATCAATGCCGGCTCTTTTAGGAAATTAAGACTGACGTTTTACATACAAAATGAGTAAAGTAGAGAGTACTAACCCTGTAATTGAACAAATAACAAGTGCCAAAGTGCTGCCTACTCTGTCAGCCAGTATACCTGCCATCATGCTGATCACTGCACCGACAATAATCTGCTTTCTGTAGCTATTGGCAGAGGCTGCTGCGACCTGTGCGGTGTCAAAGTTTGTCAATAAACTATACCAGCCAAGGCTATAGATGATATTTGAAAAGACATGAGCAGAAAAAACAAGTATTAATGAGATACTCAGGAATGGTGTCAGAGGAACGAATAAATAAAACACAACAAATGCCGTCATACACGCAATGATAAATAATGGAGACTGATTTTTGTAACGTTCTTCCTTGACCAGAAATGGCCCAAGAAGCTGTCCAAGACTGCGTGCGAACAATAGGAAAAGAAGTGTTTTATTATGCTCGCTTTCATTGTTGACCAATGTCGGCAGGAGCGACATTGCTGGCGCTCCGGTTATTGCCAGTGCCGGCAATAAATATAGGCTGGCACGTTGTTTCAGTGACAAGCTTTTAGACAATCCTTGAGCGTATACATTCTGTTCGAAATGACTCGCCAGCGTTGGCAGTGAGAGTATAAATATGATGGCGATAATGTAGCTGAGCAGATTAGCTAACAAGTAGGTGTTACTCTGAACGGTACCATAAAGGAATGCGCCAATACCAATACCAAATAAAACCTGGCAAGCAAATACCAACGTGTCGATAACTGCACCAGCACCAATATCTTCTGGCGCAAGTTTAGCTTTGGTATAATGATTAATGGCAGGAATGGTGATCCCTGCTGATACCGATGAGGCAACACCAGAAAGTTGCAGGATGGTAACAGAGTCATGAGTTAATCCGTACCAGGGAATAATCAAACCCAGTGCGCCGATGCATTCAGCGATCATGAAGCAATACTTTGCTTCAATACGTGCAAGCAGATACTTTCCTACAATACTTCCCAAAAAACCGGGGGATGTGGACAGAATAAATGCCAAGGCAAAGGAAGACGGTTCTGCGTTCAATCTGGCCAACTCGCCAAAAACCATGATAAAAGTCAATCCAGAACCTACGGAACTACAAATCAGTGCCAATACGAGTATTCTCAACCAACTATAATTAGTCAGTGATCGTAATAATATCACAAACATAGTCACCTCAAGACCATTAAAACGATGAATTGAATTGTTCCCCTCCCTGTGATGTCAATTACATCGCCTCGTTCCTTATGTCGGTCTGGTTGTTGAGATGATTTTACTCTATCGAGTATAGATAATTTTTCACTCTTTTCCAGTCTGGGGTTCCTTGTTTGAACCATCTATGATTTCAATTCTTGTCGTGGGCACGACTCAGAGTGGATCTCAAGCTACTTGGTGATCGAGTAGATGCGTTCCGCTTTAACGGTGTCGAGATTACACTTTCCGTTCTCTGCCTTTTCCGGAAGGTGTTCTTCCTGCTTAGGAACGAGGCTTCCGTTCTCTGCCACAACGGGATCGTCCTTTCCGACCTCTGTTGAAGTCGGAATGTGAGACCCCGGCTAAGAGTACCGAAGACAGGTGTTCTACGGGAAAAACGTAAAGCGATTGGTAGCATCTTAAGAAAGCTGTGCGAATGGAAAAGTGTGAATATTCTAGAAGCAGAATGCTGTGTGGATCACATCCATATGCTTCTGGAAATCCCACCGAAGATGAGTGTGTCGGGTTTTATTGGATACCTGAAGGGAAAGAGTAGCCTGATGCTTTATGAGCATGAAGTTCAAATACCGTAATAGGGAGTTTTGGTGCCGAGGGTATTATGTTGATACGGTTGGTAAAAATACAGCCAGAATACAAGAATACATAAAGCACCAATTGGAAGAGGATAAGATGGATGAGCAGTTGTTGATCCCGTATCCAGGTAGCCCGTTTACGGGCCGTAAGTAATCCATAGATGCAAATGCCAGATCGCGATGAGCCTGTTAGGGCGCGGCTGGCAAGAGAGCCTTAGAGGCGCATATGAAAAACCTCCGGCAATGCCGGAGGATATTTATTATCCATTAGTAGCGAAGACCACCAGCTGATAGCTTTGGTTATTGCAGTGGAAAGTGGTCAACGCCATCATTCCCAGGCCAGCGACATGGGCGGCCAGTGAGTGCGGGTTATCCTCATTAATAAACAGCGCGCCAACGTCAAAATCCTGCTGAGTTCGCGCTTTCACCGCTGCAAACAACTGGCGTAGCACACCTTTTCCCCGCCAATCGGCACCCAGGCATACCGGGCCGTACAGAAATACCCGTTGTTGATCCAATGCCTGGTTTTGAAACCGCTGTGTAGCCAACGTGTGCAGCATGGCATCCACTACCGGCGGTCGGGGTTGGGCGTTGGTTGGCATCAGGCAGACAAAACCAGCCAACTGTTCTTCTTCGATAGCGATCAAAATACCCAGGCCGCTATTGATACTTGCCAGCTGTTTTTCGTTCATCTGCGAGACGATAAAGCCCTGTTGTCGCTGCTGGGGGCTAAGTTGCTCAGGAGTATTTTGTGCCTGTAGAGCCAGAATTGCGGGATAATCACTGGGAACCGCTTGCCTGATGAGCATGATACCTGCCTGTGTAAAGGGGGAGAATGTAGCAGCATGCAATGCGTAGCCAGGGCCGTCAAGGCGAGGGTGGGCAACCAGGCACCCACCCAACTGGCTCAACGTTCATCCCATTCGTCGGCAGCGCTCTGGCCTTCTTCGGTATCCAGTGGAGGATCGAGCTGAAAATCCCCTTCCTCCCACTCATGCAGCGTATTTTCGTTGATCCACTCGGCGCGGATCTCAATCTCGTCGTAGTCACCGTCAAAAATGGCCTGGGCGGCAGCACCGCTGCGCATCGTCATGCATTCGACGGACTCACCTTCCTCTTCGAAAAACTCGGCCTGCCACATCGTGTCGCCATCCAGCATGATGTATTTTTGCAGGTTAAACTGTTGAGGTACCGGCGGCTCATCATCGCCGCCTTCCGCCGTTTCGATAAACTCTTCGCGAGCGGCTTCGATCGCTTCTTCCAGCGTGGCATACAGGCTCATGCTCATCTCCTTTTTCAATCATGTTGGGGAACACCAGCATTAATTGTTGTCGCATCGCCGCAGGATGCAAATTTTTTGTTGTCCGTTTTGCGACGATGGTTGTCCATCAGCCGGGAGACGTGTGGCTACGGGCAGGAAATAATGGCTACACCCTTTGGTCTGTAGGAGAATCAGGATGTTAGCCAACCCAGCAAGCAAGTACCGGCCGTTCCCGGCCATCGATTTACCCGATCGTCAGTGGCCGGGGCGCACCCAGCAGCAGGCACCGCGCTGGTGTTCCAGCGATCTGCGTGACGGCAATCAGGCGTTGGCCGAGCCGATGGATAACGCTCGCAAGCTACAGTTCTACCAACTGTTACTGGCCTGCGGGTTTAAGGAAATCGAGGTGGCATTTCCTTCCGCATCACAAACCGACTTTGACTTCGTGCGTCACTTGATCGAGCGACGGCTGATCCCGGATGACGTCTCAATCCAGGTGCTGACGCAGTCGCGCGACGATCTGATCGATCGCACGATGGAGTCGTTACAAGGGGCTCCACGTGCCATCGTGCATCTGTATAACGCCACCGCCCCGATGTTTCGCGATATCGTTTTCAAGCAGGACAAGGCCGCTACCGTGGCGCTGGCGGTGAATGGCGCACGCCGTATTCGCCAATGGTGCGATCGGCATCCGGAAACCGACTGGTGCTTCGAGTATTCACCGGAGACCTTCTGCTTTACCGAGCTGGAGTTTGCCCTGCAAATCTGTGAAGCGGTGGCGGACGTGTGGCAACCTGAACGCCAGCGGCCCATGATCATCAACCTGCCGGCCACCGTTGAGATGAGTACCCCGAACATTTATGCCGACCAGATCGAATGGTTCTGTCGCCACTTCAGCCAGCGGCAGCAGGTGACCATCAGCGTGCATCCGCATAACGATCGCGGTACCGGTGTCGCTTGCGCCGAGTTGGCCATGCTGGCGGGGGCTGACCGAGTGGAAGGCTGCCTGTTTGGCAACGGCGAACGCACGGGCAATGTCGATCTGGTGACGTTAGCACTCAATTTGTACACCCAGGGCATCGCGCCAGGGTTGGACTTCAGCCGGTTGAAGGAAGTGGTTGAAGTGGTGGAGCAGTGCAACCAGTTACCGGTACATCCGCGCCATCCTTATGCCGGGGAGTTGGTGTTTACCGCGTTCTCGGGCTCGCATCAGGACGCCATCAAGAAAGGCTTTGCCGCCCAACAGCAGCGTGAAGATGGGTTATGGCAGGTGCCTTATCTGCCGCTCGATCCGGCAGACGTGGGGTGCAGCTATGAGGCGGTGATCCGCGTTAACAGCCAGTCTGGCAAGAGCGGTGCCGCCTGGCTACTGGAGCAGAATCATGGATTGCGCTTGCCGCGTGGCTTGCAGATCGATTTCAGCAAAGTGGTGCAACAGGCCACGGATGAAAGCGGCAAGGAGATGACGGTGGCGGAAATCTGGCGACTGTTCCGCAACAGTTACGGATTGGTGGAACAGCCGCTTTTGCAACTGCTTAGCTATCAAACGCAAAGCCAGGGTGGGGCGGCTTACAGCTTTACGGCGCAGGTGGCTCTGGCGGGGGAACCCATGCAGTTGCAAGGCAGCGGTAATGGGTTGTTGTCCAGCGCGGTAGATGCGTTATGCCAGCGCTTTGGCCTGGTGCTGGCTATCGACGACTACCATGAACACACCCTGGGCCATCAGAGCCATAGCCGGGCAGTAACCTACATCCGTTGTACCCCAGCAAGGGGGGAGGCAATTTACGGCGTAGGGATTGACGCCGACTCGGCCAGTGCCTCGCTCCAGGCTTTGTTCAACGTGGCTGGCCGCTGTTTGCCGTGATCGCTGGCTGAGCCTGGGCAAAATAGGAGCTGGGGGAAACACCAAGCAGGCGGCGGAACATGGCGCTAAACGCGCTGGGGCTGTCATAGCCCAGATCCAAAGCCACCTCCAGCACCGATCTTCCGGCGGCCAGGGCGTTGAGCGCCGCCAGCAGGCGGGCACGACGCACCCAGTCGCTAAAGCGTAGGCCGGTCTCACGTTGGAAGCGACGGGACAGCGTACGGCCACTGACGTTGATGTGCTGCGCCGCCAGCTCCAACTCCCAAGGCTGCGCCAAAGATTGCTGAATGTGCTGGCACAGGGCCAATAAGACGCCATCGCGTGGCTCGGGAAGGTGCAGGGGCAGGATCGGCAGCATACGCAACTCATCGAGGATCAGTTCCATAACGCGTTCTTCGCGTCCGCCGGGCCGATAACCGGGCTGAATATCCATCGCGCTGATAATCAGTTCACGCAATAAGGGAGAAATCTGCACGACCTGGCACTGAGCAGGCAAATCGGCACGGGCCAGGGGATCGACGAACAGCGTGCGCGCCGCCACGTTCCCGCTAAAACGCAGGTTATGTTCCACTTTGGCCGGTAACCACACGCCACGGCCTGGGGGAACCACCCAACTGCCTACGCGCGTATTCACCTGTACCACGCCGCTAAGGCCATGGATCAGTTGGGCGCAGTTGTGGCAGTGATCCGGTTCGCTATCACCATCCTGATAGTCCTTTGAAAATGGCACGATAGACTGATTCTCTGGGAGAAAATCGACGTTAAACAGCATTGTTTCTCCTCTGGATCCTGATGACGTGTCTGTTGCAGCATGCCATGTCTTGCCGCTACCGCAAAGCGCATTTCCTGTACGCCGTTTTGCCATGAAACGGCTTAGGCTAGGTGTTTGCCAACGGGAGGAAATATGGATCTTGCCAACGCGGTATTACGGATTGCCCGGCCCACCGACCATTTGGCCGCAATTGCCAACATGTATTGCCAGGGCCTGGGGTTTGAACAATTGGGTGAGTTTGCAGATCACCAGGGGTTCGATGGCATTATGCTTGGTCATCCGCACCATGCCTATCATCTGGAGTTCACTCATCACCGCGGTGTGCTGGTTGGGCGCGCACCAACACAGGACAACCTGTTGGTATTTTATGTGCCGGAAATAACATGTTGGCAGAGAAGTTGCGATCGGATGCTAGCCAGTGGTTTTGAACGAGTGCAGGCCTATAACCCTTATTGGGATGTGCATGGGCAAACGTTTGAAGATTTGGATGGTTATCGCGTGGTGTTGCAAGCACGTGCCTGGCAGGCATAAAAAAAGCCAACGCTTTGCGCTGGCTTAAGGCTGATTACTTAGTGTCTATCAGGCGTGCGTGACCGGTTTGTCACCGCTTTTACCCTGGGTGTTTTCCAGCATGCGGCGGATCGGGACGATCAGCAGGATAAGCACGGCGGCACAGATCACCAGCGCAATAGAGCAGCGGGCGAACAGGGTTGGCAGCATGTCCAACTGATCCGCTTTCACGTGGCCACCGATCAAGCCCGCGGCCAAGTTGCCCAGCGCGCTGGCACAGAACCACAGGCCCATCATCTGGCCACGCATTCTATCCGGTGCCAGTAACGTCATGGTTGCCAGGCCAATCGGGCTCAGGCAAAGCTCACCCAGCGTCAGCATCAGGATACTGCCCACCAGCCACATCGGTGACACGCCAGCGCCGCCATTGCCCAACACTTGTTGCGCGGCCAGCATCATCAGGCCAAAGCCTGCTGCGGCAAACAGAATACCAATCACGAATTTGGTGATGCTGCTCAGGCGGATTTTGTTACGGGCCAGAGCTGGCCAGGCCCAACTGAAGATTGGCGCCAACAGGATAATGAACAGTGCGTTAATCGATTGGAACCATACCGCCGGGATCTCGAAGTCGCCGATCATGCGGTTGGTGTAATCGTTAGCGAACAGGTTGAACGAGGTCGGTTTCTGTTCGAAGGCCGACCAGAAGAAGGCGGCAGAAATCAGCAGGATAAAACAGACCAGCAGGCGCGCACGTTCTTTACGGCTCAGGCCGGCAAAGAAGAACAGGTAGATAAAGTACAGCGTGACCGAGGCAGCGATGACGTAAACCAGCATACTGGCAACGGCGACCGGGTTAATCACGATGATGCCTTGTGAGATCATAATCACGATCGCGGCAACGCCCACGGCCAGCGCAATCAGCCAGGCACCCACGCCATTTTTCTTGGCAACCGGGCTATTCCAGGTTGAGTCCAGGCCCACTTCGCTGTCATAGCGCTTCATGGCCGGTACGGCGAACACCCGGAAAATCACCAAGGCCACCAACATCCCGATACCACCGATGCCGAAGCCCCAGTGCCAACCGTGTGAGCGGATCAGCCAGCCGGAAATCAGCGGGGCGATAAAGGAGCCCATGTTGATGCCCATGTAGAACAGCGAGAAGCCACCGTCACGGCGCGCATCGCCTTTCTTGTACAGGGTACCGACCATCACCGAGATACAGGTTTTGAACAGGCCGGAACCGAGCACGATAAACATCAGGCCGACGAAGAACAGGTCGTTGCCCATAATAGCGGACAGGGCAATCGACAGGTGGCCCAGAGCGATCAGAATCGAACCGTACCAAACGGCTTTTTGCTGGCCGAGCCAGTTATCGGCTAACCAGCCACCCGGCAGTGCCGCCAGGTACATACTGCCAGCAAAGATACCGACGATCGCCGAGGCGTTTTCGCGCGCCAACCCCATCCCGCCATCATAAACCGTGGCGGCCATAAACAGGATCAGTAACGGACGAATGCCATAAAACGAGAAGCGCTCCCACATTTCAGTGAAGAACAGCGAACCGAGAGGATATGGATGGCCGAGGAACGTCCGGCTTTCTTTCTGATTAACAGAGGATTGCATAAAATATTCCCAATATAATGTGCTGCGCGCTGGCAGCAGATACTGTGGTATGTCTGTGTCTGTAAGTGAGGTAATCCCGCTGATGCGGATTACCTGACAAATCCTCAGCCGCAGCGCCTATTAAGCTTGAAAACCCTGCAGGCCATTTTATTCACTTGGTCAGAATGTTACTTCTGGCGTGATATTATTTAACCATTTGATAACTGAATGGTGGCTTTGTCTAGTACCTGTATCCCATTTTTTAGACGAAAAGTCGACAAACATCTACTTTATTGGTTTTTATGTTGGTTGTGGCGTTATTTCCATTGACAGGTGGTTTATTGCTCTGATTGTAATTTTTATGTCTAAAAACAAGGTGTTAATAATATTATGCTTAGGTATTGAGGCAGGGGTGAAGCGGGATGGTAACAATAATAAAAGTAAGGGAAACGGGGCTTGGGTAATATTTATCAGAACAACTGGCGATAAATAGCGCTATTACTCTTCTTGCAACGTGTCTTCACGCATTCTGGCTGGCCGCCGCTGAAGACACCACCAGGAATAGAACGCGTTAAATAGCACCACCAGCGCTGTCATGCAGAATACCGCGCGGAATCCATAGCTGGCAGATACGGCAGCGCCGAGCAGTGGGCCGCTAACGTTGCCGATATCCCGGAAAGATTGGTTATAGCTGAATATTCGCCCGGCAACCTGATTGGTACAGTTGTAGATCAGTAAGGTTTGCACCGCAGGCAGCAGTGCGCCATCGGCAGCACCGAGCAGGAAACGCAATACGCCGAGTTGCCACGGTGTCTGGACAAAGGCCATCGGGATCAGCAACAGCACGGAAATCACCAGCATAAACACCAGGATCCGCTCTGGGCCGATCCTGTCGCCGAGCTTGCCCAGCCGCGGCGCACTCATCAAGGCGGCAACGCCGGGTACTGAGGCGATCAAACCGCTGACAAACGCCAGATTACTGATGTTGCCCGCCAGTTCACGCACGTAAAGCGTGAGGATAGGGGCAATCGAGCCTGTGGCGATCTGGATGATCATGGTGGTAATAAACAGGCTGAGGATCAGCTTGGGACTTTTGAGCGAGGCAAATACCTGGCGTGCATGCAGCATGTCTTTTTTCTGCACCGGAGTGAACTGTTCCCGCACACAGAACAGCGTCAGCAGGAAACAGATAAACAGCACCGTGGCGGTGATGAAGAACACCGGGCGCAGGCCATATTGGTCAGCCAGCAAACCGCCAATCAATGGGCCAATCAGGGCACCACTGACGCCGCCGGTCGATAGAGTGCCCAGCGCCCAGCCGCTGCGATGGCGCGGCACCTGGGTAGCAATCAGCGCATTGGCGTTGGGAATAAAGCCGCCGAGCAGCCCCAGCACCGCGCGCAGTGCCAGAAACTGCCAGATGTTCTGCGCCATGCCCATCAGCACCATCACAATGCCCATTCCCAGCGCAGAACGTAGCAACATCAGCTTACGCCCACGGCGATCGGCCAGACTGCCCCAGAACGGTGAGGCAATAGCGGAGAACAGGAAGGTAATACTGAATACCAATCCGGACCACATATTCAGCGACTGATGGCCGGTAACGCCAAGCGCTTCAACGTACAGCGGCAGGAACGGCATGATCAGACTAAAGGCCGCACCGGTCAGAAAGCAGCCCAGCCAAGTGATGAACAGGTTACGTTGCCAATTGATAGGTTCTGCTGCCGGGGCCATAGGTTTCCGTGCGGGGAAGAGATGCCTGGCGATTGCGCAAGGCAAAAAAAAGTTAGCCTGGTAAGTATGCGCTTAATAACGCAGGTTATCAATTGAGCAGTCGTGTGATTTTGCGTGAAAATGAAATAAAGTTTTAAAACGGAGAATGACAATTATTCCCGCGCAGGACAACGCGGGAACGAGGGGTTCAGGCACCGGCCAAGGCTTCGAATCCGGCGCTGGTAGTGGTGAGAGCGACGTTTGTCACCTCATAATTGGCCACGGCGACGAAGGGGTCTTCTGCCAGGATGGCATCCAGCTTGGTGCGCTCCATGTCTTTTACCAGGATCACGCCGCCGGTACGTGGGTTCTTACGGCCAGAGGCAATAAAGCTGCCGGCTTGAAAATGGTGCTTCAACCACGCGATATGCCCTTCAAGATGGCTTTCTACTTCTTCAATCGGGCGGTGGTAGGTCAGGCTGACGATATACATAGCAGCTCCTGTTTGCTGGGAAAATGACAATATCATGCGGGCCATCTCGGCCCGTAGTGATTAATAGAGAGAAGGCTCACCTTCTGGGCGGGTCTTGAAGCGGCGGTGAAGCCACATATATTGATCCGGCGCCATCAGGATCTCTTTTTCTACCACCTTGTTCATAAAGGCTGCAGCCTCGACTTCGTTATCCAGCGGGAAATTTTCCACCGCTGGCTGCATGATGAGTTCGTACCCTTTGCCTTCTGGCAGGCGGCGTGGCGTAAAGGGAATGATCGCCGGTTTCCCCATGCGTATCAACACATAGCTGCCGGTGGTGGTCGCTGCTTTTTCTACTGCAAACAGCGGGGCAAACACGCTGCTGCGCGGGCCGTAGTCATGATCCGGTGCGTACCAGATTATCTCACCCTGTTTCAGGGCGCGGATCATCCCCTTGACGTCTTTACGATCCAGCATGGATTTGTTCGAGCGCATACGGCCCCAGGTCTGTAGCCAGTCCATCAGCTTGTTGTCGTGCGGACGGTAAACGCCGATCCCCGGATTGTGGATGCCAAAGATACGAGCACCCAACTCCAGCGTCAGGAAATGCAGGCCGATCAGCAGCACCCCTTGATGATTGTCCCGTGCCTTTTGAATGTGCTCCAGGCCGCTGACGCTGAACCAGCGCTCGATACGCCAGTTGGGCCAGAACCAGGCCATGCCGGTTTCAAACAGCCCCATGCCCACGGATTCGAAGTTCCTGGTGATCAACGCATCACGTTCGGCCCTTGGCATATCCGGAAAGCACAGTTCCAGGTTACGCTCGGTTATCGCTCGCCGGCGTTTGAGGAAACGCATTGAAAAGCGACCCAGCCCGGTCCCCAAACGATAAATAATTGGGTATGGCAGCAGGACCAGCAGGTAGAGTAGGGCGATGCCAAACCAGGTAAGCCAGTAGCGTGGATGCAGTAAAGATCGATTGAAAGAAGGAACTTGCGTCATGGGTTCTCAGCTTAGAAGCAGTCATTTAACAGTAATAACAGATAAGATGCGTAGACACGTCGAGTTGCGGGTCGCCATAAGAATTTTTTGCTGACCACGGGTTGCTTGAACGACTCGGTCTATGCGATGGTTTTCTGTCGTTTATAGTAGCGTATTGTGACATTTTTCTTATGTAACAGGAAAACTCACCGCATTAAAACACCCTATTTAGGTTTAAATCAGGTGCGGTTGCTGGTTTTTTCGTCAAAATAAGTAAGAATCGACCTATAGCTCAGGCAGTGTTTCATGCGTTTATTGATTCAGGAGGTAACTATGTGGGCATCATGGTTAAGCGCAGGGCTATTGGTGATCGGTGGGTTGCTTGGCTGTCTTGGAGCTTATATGCAGTACAACCCTTTGCTAGCCGTAGCGGGGATTGGGCTGTTGGCGGGTGCGATTATCTCTGGGGCGACTGAATGGTCAAGCGGGCGCTAAACACCCGCTTGAGGCCGTTTTAATGGTCTTTGAATAATCCTTTCACCCGGTGTGGTTCAGAACGCCAATACTGTGGCGGAGCCTGCACTTGGGCCCCCAGTTTGGCGGCCGCGTGCCACGGCCAGCGGGGGTTATAGAGAATACCGCGCGCTAGTGCGACCATATCGGCCTGACCGGTGGCAACGATCGCTTCTGCCTGCTCCGGTTCGGTAATCAGCCCCACGGCGATGGTTGGCATCCCCACTTTATGCTTGATGGTTTCGGCAAACGGTACCTGGTAGTTCGGCCCCACCGGGATTTTTTGCTGCGGCGACAGGCCGCCGCTGGAAATATGAATGTAATCGCAGCCTAATTCCTTTAAGGCGCTGGTCAGCTCAACGGACTGCTGTTCGTCCCAGCCTCCTTCAACCCAGTCACTCGCGGAGATCCGCACACCAAGCGCTTTATTGGCCGGGAACGCCGCCCGTACCTCGCTGAAAATCTCCAGCAACAATCGCATACGATTTTGCAGGCATCCGCCGTATTGATCGGTGCGCTGATTGGCCAGTGGAGATAGGAACTGGTGTAACAGGTAACCATGTGCCCCGTGCAGTTCGATCAGATCGAAGCCGAGGCGGTCGGCGCGCCGTGCCGCTGCAACAAACTGTGCCTTTAACTGCTCAATTTGCTCCAGGCTCATGGCCTGTGGAGCCTCATCCTGAGGGTTAAAGGGCTGGGCAGAGGCAGAGAGCGTTTGCCAGCCTCCCTCACTCTTGGCCAACTGGGCACCGCCTTGCCAGGGAAGGGCGCAAGAAGCTTTGCGGCCAGCATGCCCCAGTTGGATCCCCAAAGGCATGGTGGCGTGTTTTTTCACCGCTTGAACCACGTCGGCAAGTGCCTGTTCGGTAGCGTCGTCCCACAGGCCCAGATCCCCCGGAGAAATACGTCCTGCCGGTGAAACCGCAGTGGCTTCCACAATCAGCAAACCCGCCCCGGAAAGGGACAGATGGCCGAGGTGCATCGTATGCCATTCTGTGGCTTTACCGTTGTCGGCAGAGTACTGGCACATGGGAGCGATAATGATGCGGTTAGGCAATCGCAGTAGCCCCAGGGTGATCGGCGTAAACAGCTGGCTCATAATTTCCTCATGGTCCGTCAAAATTCGTTGCTAAAACGTGCACTAGGCTTATCGGTATTTGCCAATAACGTCAAGCTTTGTGCGGAAATCATTACCGCTGGGTTAATGCTGTGTTGCCGTCTCTTTTCGGGTATCATGTGCGCCGCGCGCGGGCTAACGGCCCGTGGGCACTCAATCAGTCACCTCCCGAAAGACAGGAAAGTACACCATGCCAGTGTTACATAACCGAATTTCTAATGAGGAACTGAAGGCGCGTATGCTGGCCGAAGCCGAGCCACGCACCACAGTTTCTTTTTATAAATATTTCACCATTGACGACCCCAAGGCATTTCGCGATAGCCTGTATATTCAGTTCGATAAACTGAAGGTGTTTGGCCGTATCTATGTGGCCAAAGAGGGTATCAATGCGCAGATCAGCGTGCCGCAGAGTCACTTTGACGCGTTCAAAGCCGTGCTGTTTGCTTCGCATCCGGCTCTGGATCAGGTACGCCTGAATATTGCGCTGGAAGACGATGGCAAATCCTTCTGGGTGCTGCGTCTGAAAGTGCGTGAACGTATTGTGGCCGACGGGATTGAAGATGAGACCTTCAACCCAGCCAATGTGGGTGAGTATCTGCAGGCCGATCGCGTTAACCAGATGATCGACGATCCGAATACGGTGTTCGTTGATATGCGCAACCACTATGAGTACGAGGTTGGGCACTTTGAGAAGGCGATCGAAGTGCCTTCCGACACGTTCCGCGATCAGCTACCGATGGCGGTGGAGATGCTACAGGAGCAGAAAGACAAAAATATTGTCATGTACTGTACCGGTGGGATCCGTTGTGAGAAAGCCAGCGCCTATATGCTGCATAATGGCTTCAAAAACGTCTATCACGTGGAAGGCGGTATTATCGAATATGCCCGCCAGGCGAAGGCGCAAGGGTTGCCACTGAAGTTCATCGGCAAGAATTTTGTGTTTGACGAACGCATGGGGGAACGTATCTCAGAGGACGTGATTGCCAACTGCCATCAGTGCGGTGCGCCATGTGATACTCACACCAACTGCCTGAACGACGGCTGCCATCTGCTGTTTATCCAGTGCCCAAGCTGTGCCGAGAAGTTTGCTGGCTGTTGCAGCGAGACCTGCCGTGAAGAGCTGAAACTACCGCGTGAAGAACAGCGAGCCCGCCGGGCTGGCCGCGAGAATGGCGTAAAAATCTTCAATAAGTCCAAAGGGCTGTTGCAAACCACCATGCATATCCCAGAACCGAAAGAGTAGGGTGTTGCACGTAGGATAGAAACAAGGGCGCTGAAATTCAGCGCCCTTGTTGTATAAAGAATATATTACTTCTCGCGAACGCCTTCGACCGAGATGATCAGCTCAACTTCCTGGGAAGCCGGGCCGAGGTCGGTGGTGATGCCAAAGTCTTTCAGCTTGATTTTACCGTTGGCTTCGAAACCGGCGCGGTAACCGCCCCAAGGATCTTTACCTTCGCCGACCAGTTTGGCTGCCAGTGTGACCGGCTTGGTTACGCCGTTCAACGTCAGGTTGCCGACTACGGCATAACCTTCACCGTCTTTTTTCACTTCGGTAGAGGTAAAGGTAGCCTGCTTGTTCTTTTCGACGTTCAAGAACTCGGCGCTGCGCAGGTGTTTGTCACGCTCGGCGTGGTTGGTGTCTACGCTGGCGGTGTTGATGGTTACGTTGACTTTATCGTTAGCCGGGTCTTTTTCGTCGAAGGTGAAGCCACCGTCAAAATCTTTGAAAGAGCCATAAATCCAGCTGTAGCCCAGGTGCTGGATGCGGAATTCGATAAAGGCGTGTTGGCCTTGTTTGTCGATTTTATAATTGGCAGCCAGAGCGGAACCTGCGTTCAACAGCAGGGCGCCCGCGGCCAGGCCTAATACGGTTTTCTTCAACATAGCAATATCTCCATAAATCCAAAGGGTTAATCGGTGCTGCGACCCAGCATCCGTTTTAAAGTAACATCACCATCAATAAAGTGATGTTTAAGCGCAGCCAGGGCGTGCAGTACCGAAAGCACGACGACGGCCCAAGCCAGATAAAGATGGATAGCCCCGGCGGTGTCGGCCTGCTGTGGCAAACCGGTCACGCTGGCCGGTACGTCAAACCAGCCAAATACGCTGATTGCCTGACCATCGGCGGTCGAGATCAGGTAGCCGCTGATCAGGATGGCGAACAGCACGGTATAGAGTGCGATATGCGCAAGCACGGCACTGATATGCGTAAGACGGCTATAACTGGCCAGAGGCTTGGGCGGCGGTGAGACAAAGCGCCAAACCACTCGTACCACCATGACGATAAACAGCAGCGTGCCAATACTTTTGTGGATCTCCGGCGCCTGGTGATACCAAACGTCGTAGTAACCCAGTGTCACCATCCATAATCCGAGGGCGAACATGCCGTAAACGGTCAGCGCTACCAGCCAGTGGATCAGCACAGAAACGTGACCAAAGCGGTCGGCGGTATTTTTCCAGAGCATCAGTTTTCCTTACAAAACTCATTTACCGACAGCAATACTTAAACTTTAAGAAACATAAATCAATAATAAATTTAACTAAGTAACATCATAAAAATATTAATCAGTAGATTTGTTTGAGTTGTAGCAAGTTGGTCAAAGGAATCGTTGGAGAGAGGGTTTTTTGGGCAATATTGGGGAGGCACTGGCCAATTGAAATCTATCAATTTTATTCTTCATTGTCAGCTTTTGTCATTTTTCGTAAATACCACCAGAAATCTTGGCAAATAAATGAATAACGACTAGCGCCTATTATTTGCTCGCCCTGCCAACCAGGATTAATTTAATTCCTTCAGCTACTTGAGGCTAATATGCCTGCGACAGCAAGGAATAATTTGCTAACATGTATTTATCAATGGCTCTGGCGGGCCTGTATCACACAAGGAAATTTCATGGGCATACCCGATTTTAATGACCGCAAGCTACGTTTGATCATGATGCTGGCCATGCTGGTGGTGATCCTGGCTGGCATAAAGGCGGCGGCAGATATTGTGGTGCCATTCCTGCTGGCGGTGTTCTTGGCCATCGTGTTAAACCCGTTGGTGCTGTTACTGGAACGCTTTCGTGTGCCCAGAGCGCTGGGGGTGTCGCTGTTGGTGATTGCCATCGTTGTGCTGTTGCTGACCTTGATCGGTATGCTGGGTGCTTCATTAAATGAGTTTGCTCGCTCCTTGCCGCAGTATCGGGGCATGATGCTGGAGAAGCTGGGTGAACTGCAATACCAGGCACAACGCCTCAATCTGGATATTACCTTCTCGGCAGATGCGGTGGTCAAATACGTCGACCCTGGTGCCACCATGAACCTGGTGACTCGCCTGCTGGGACACCTTTCCGGGGCGATGACCAGCATCTTCCTGTTATTGATGACGGTGGTCTTTATGCTGTTTGAGGTGAAGGTATTGCCGTTTAAGCTGCAGCAGGCGCTGGATAATCCTACCGAAGGGATGGCCACTATCCGCCGGGCCTTGCAAGGGGTCACACACTATCTGGTGATCAAGACCGCCATCAGCCTGGCAACTGGTCTGATCGTCTGGGGCTTTCTGAGCTGGGTTGGCGTTCGCTTTGCCTTTATCTGGGGCATGATGGCGTTCATGTTCAACTATGTGCCCAATATTGGTTCGATCATCGCCGCTATTCCGCCGCTGATCCAGGCTTTGCTGTTTAACGGCTTTGCCGATGCGGCCGTGGTGGCTGCGGGCTATATTCTGATCAACCTGATCATCGGTAATATGCTGGAACCGCGGATCATGGGCCGTGGGCTGGGGCTTTCTACGCTGGTGGTGTTCCTTTCCCTGATCTTCTGGGGCTGGCTGATGGGGCCCGTGGGGATGCTGCTTTCGGTCCCCTTGACCATTATCGCGCGCATTACGTTGGAAACCATGGATGGAGGACGCAAAATGGCCATGCTCCTCGGTGATGGGCGCCAGATAAACGAAATCACGCCGAAATAAGGCTTAAACGGCGGCCCGCAGCTCTGACGAAGCCGAACCCACCGGCTTAAAGGCGGTGGGTTCTGGCGGATAGAAATAGCGCAGTATGTTATACAGCGAATAAAATTCCAGCCGGTTACGCACGGTGATTTTTTCGGTGATATGGCGTTTATGCACGTACACCGTATGGGCGCTGATCTGTAATTTCTTGGCGATGCGGTAATTCGGCATTTCGGACATCCAATAGCGCATAACCGTCAACTCTTGCGGGCTGAAAAGCGAATGAGCTTCTTCATCCGTCATTAGCTCACTTGGGATTTTACTTAGCGTTTGTAGCGCAATGGGTAGCACGGCTTTGTTGAATAAAAAAGTATTGCTGGCGATGCGCAGCGGGCTTTCACTGTAGGGATAAGGAACATCCAGATAAATATACACCGTGGCACGCCAGGCCGCCGTGATAAACGCTGAAAGCAGTTGATTATCTGTTGTGCAACGGCAGTAGTTGGACAGATTCACCAAAATATGGCTGGGTTTGAAACTGGCCAGTAGAGGGAGCGCGGTGTCGATGTCTGGGCAGCAGTTTACTGACGTAAACACGTTGTCAGTAAAGTGGTTGGCAATCCCAATACGAGTGAAACAGCATTCGTCCACAACGAGTAGTTTCATAGTGACGTCCTTGTTGAAGATACAAAACGGCTAGAGCCTAATTATGTAAAATAGGCCTTACCCGGCTGTGGGATCAATTCGGAAATCCAGTGTCTATAGGAAGATATTTCCGTCCATAGCTTATTTTTAAGTAATATCAGTATGTTGGTGTGTTTATATCGCTGGGGTTTTCCCCTGCCGCTGGCCAGAGCGGGGCGAACAGGGGATGGAACGGTCAGAAACGCCGCAGGCTGAAGGGCGTGATATCCAGGGATGAAGGTTTATCTTGCGCAAACAACGCGGCTATCTCACCCAGTACGCTGGCAAACTTAAAGCCGTGACCACTCAGGCCGGTGATCACCATCAGGCGTTGGCAGTCAGGCAGGGTGTCGATGATAAAGTCTTCATCCGGGCTCATATCATAGCTACAGGCTTCACCGTGCAGACAGACGCCAAGCCCTGGCAGGAAGTGGCGCAGAAAGCCGAATACTTCGGTACCGTCGCTGGCCAGGGAGCCGAACGGCTTGCGCTGATCCGCTGTCTCCATCGGTTGTCCACCATCATGTTTACCGACCTTTAAGCCGTCATTCTCGGAGGGAAAACCGTAGTAGTGGCAGCCGTCTTGCGCTTCAACGGTGAAAGCCGGAAAGCGGTTGTTTTCGCTGTAACGGCCATCGGCCTGATACCAGGAAAACACCTTACGCACCGGTGAAACAGGAAGCTGTGGTAACAGATTTTTAACCCAGGTTCCCGCGCAGACCACGGCTTTACGCCCTTGGTAGCGCCCCTCTGAAGTAACAACCTCAACCCCTTGATCGATTGGCTCGATGGCGGTTACCGGGCAATTAAACAGTTGGGCGCAGCCCGCTTCTCTGGCCAATCTGACGTAGCTGGCAACAATCAGTTCCGAGCGCAGTATTCCTGCATCTGGTTCGAACAGGCCGACATAACCCGCTGGCGCGGTGAATTCTTGCCAGCGTTGTTGGATCTGTTCGGCGCTCAGTAACTCGGTATTGAGGTTAAAGTTTTTGGCACTGCGCTGTGCCGTGGTGACAAATTCACTGTCTTGTGGCCCCAGGGTGAGCACGCCACAGGGATGAAACAGCTTGTCACCGCTTTTCTGCTCTAATCCGTTCCACAGTGCCTGGGCACGCAGCAGAAAAGGCACATATTTTTCGCCCTCGCCGTAGGCATGGCGGATGATGCGGGTATCGCCGTGGTGGCTGCCCTGACGATGCGGGGGGAAAGCGCTGTCGATCATTAAGACCTTAAGGCCTGCGGCTGTCGCATAATAGCCTGCAGCAGCCCCAACCGAGCCGCTACCCACGATGATCAAGTCATATTCCACGTGCCATGTCCTTTCTTTGATGTGTCGCTGATGGCGGATATGATAAGAGTTTGGCGGCGGTAATGCACCAGGAACCGATGCGGGCCGATACAAAAGAAAAGGCGCCGGTTAATTGCCGACGCCTTAGCGGTTGAGGGTGAATAGGTTAATGTTTTCTTCTATCAAGGTCTAAATAATCCGTAGATTCTATCTTGGCGATGCCAGCCTCTAAAATATTGATCAATTGGCGGGCAACGTCTGTGGTTAGCCAAAGAGTCCGATCCACTTGCGCTTCTTCGGCTGTTTGGTCTAGTGAAGACAGGTAATGAAGGCGAATCATCATGGCATCATAAACATCGACGGTACTGATATCCCAGCCAACAAGCGGATGTGTCTGTATTACTTCATCATTTCTGTCCATAAAGACCCCTTATCAAGTAGTGACTAGCTGGAGTTACTAACGAGGATCAATGCGTCTCATCTTCATGATGAGCTTTTACAGTATACGCATTCAGGATCTGGCGTGGGGTGTTTTCCTGCGGTTTATTGCAAATAAATATTTTTTGCGTAATTAATCGGCTAACGGAGTGGATAGCTGAGGGTTTTATGTAAAGGGTTGGGGCAGCGGCATGCTGCGCCCGTGCTTAAGTCATCTAACAATATTACTCTTCAGCGGCAGGAGGAAGTTTCACGTGCGCATGACTTTCCAATTCGGCTGCCAGATGGGCGAAATGCTTTTGCATTTCAGGATCGCGGTTCTGATTTTGTGCTTCCAGTTTCAGGCTGTGGATCAGCAACTGGTTGGCTTTGTCATTCAAGCCAAAAGACAAATAAGAGAAAGCGACTTCGAGCACGCTCAGACGCCGTTTTTGATCGGCGATCAGGGCCAGTAACTCGCCAAAGGTCATCGCTTCTTCGGGCTTGTCTTTATCCGGAACCATTGTTTACACCTTTGTTGCACCATAAGTTGTCTAATCATTACAGACCACAAGTGCTGTTTCTTCCAGGCAAAACGACGATACGACAGAAACAAAAAAGCCGGAGAGCGACCCCCGGCAACAACTACATTGCAGAATTATTCTGCACTGAACCAATCGTCGGCACTTTCCCAGGTTTCCTGGAGTATCTCCTCGATCAGGTCTTTATCTGTTTTGGCACCGCCCATGACGGAGAGGCCATTGGCACCTGCATAACGGATCTGGACGGTAGTGTCAGGAAACTGGCGATTGACCCGTTTACTGAATTCGCCGGTCAGGGCTTCGATAGCCCCCGGCGGCAGTGGTTTGGTTTTATCTATAGTGACTTCAACACGCATAATTGCCCCCGGAACTGTCTACTGGGTATTTATACAGTTAACTGGCTCCGGAGGCAAGAGCAGAAATTAAATATTTAGCAGTCGGTCACAGACCAGTTGATGGTCTCACCGGCCAGGAAGGGCACCACGGCTTCATTACCCAAAGTGATCTCGTCTGGCTGGGCCACCGGCAGGCGTTGCAGCGTGATAAAGTCCTGGTTAACCGGCAAGCCGTAGAAGCGCGGGCCGTTCAGCGAGCTGAAGGCTTCCAAGTGCTCCAGCGCGCCCAATTGTTCAAACACGGTGGCGTAGGCGGGCATCGCGTTCGGGGCGTTAAATACCCCTGCGCAGCCACAGCTGGTCTCTTTACGGTGTTTGGCATGAGGTGCCGAGTCGGTGCCGAGGAAGAAGCGGTCACAACCGCTGGCAACGGCGCTGCGTAACGCTTCCTGATGGATGTTACGCTTGAGGATCGGCAGGCAGAACAGGTGTGGCCGGATCCCCCCCACCAGCATGTGGTTGCGGTTAAACATCAGATGCTGTGGCGTAATGGTGGCACCAAGGAAACGATTGCCTTCCTGCACGTACTGAGCGGCTTCCCGTGTAGTGATATGCTCGAATACGATTTTTAATTCCGGGAACTGGCGGCGTACCGGCTCCATCACCTGTTCGATAAAGCGAGCCTCGCGATCGAAGATATCCACGCTGGCATCGGTGACTTCGCCATGGATCAGCAGCGGCATACCGATCTTCTGCATCTGTTCAAGCAGGGGATAAATCCCGGTCACATCGCTCACGCCGTGGCTGGAGTTGGTGGTGGCATTGGCTGGATAGAGCTTGGCGGCGGTGAACACCCCTTGCTCAAACCCGTTGACCAGCTCCGTCGCAGCCAGGGAATCCGTCAAGTAGCAGGTCATCAACGGCGTGAAGTTATGTTCTGCGGGGAGGGCTGCCAGAATACGTTCACGATAGCTACGTGCCGCGGCAACGGTGGTGATCGGTGGGGCCAGGTTCGGCATCACAATCGCCCGGCCAAACACCTGACTGGTATAGGGCAGAACCGTTTTCAGCATGTCGTCGTCACGCAAATGGATATGCCAGTCGTCAGGGCGGCGGATTTTCAGGGCTTGGGGTTGTGCGGTCATGGTGCAGAGCTCCGGCGGTCAAAAAATCTTAATAAAAGCGAATAAACGAGGGTTATTCACGCCGGGGTGAAAGGATAAGCGGAAAACGTTTTGGATGCATCTGTTAGTTAATGACAAGTTGAAATCAGTTGGCTTACTCGATCGGAGCAACTTGAGGCATTGGACATTAACAAACTGAAAAGGAGGGCCTGAGTGTTCAGTAGTAAGAAAAAACCCGCCATCTAGGCGGGTTCAGATTGATGACAAAGTCCTGGCCGTGAGGCCAGGACTTTGATCTAATAAGGTCAGTGCAAAAAACGGACTGACTGCCATGCTCAAAGAACCCTCTCCCCAGCAATACCAGTTTGAAACCATTACCCTTGATGAACTGGTTCCCGAAGACCATCTGGTTCGTCAAATCGATGCCGCTATCGACTTTGAATTTATCCGCGAGGCCGTTGCTCATCTCTATTGCCCCGATAATGGCAGGCCCGCTATCGACCCCGTTCGCCTGATTAAAATGATGCTGTTGGGCTACCTCTTCGGTGTCCCCTCCGAGCGCCGTCTGGTCAAGGAAATCCAGGTCAATGTCGCTTACCGTTGGTTCCTGCGTATGGGGCTTACCGAGAAGGTCCCCGACGCCTCAACCCTGAGCCAGAACCGCATTCGTCGCTTCAACAACAGCGATGTCTTCCAGCAGATTTTTGACCATATCGTGTTACAGGCTCTGGGTCAGGGCATGGCCAACGGGCGCGTACTTTACACCGACAGTACCCACCTGAAAGCCGATGCCAACCCACGCAAGGCCGTGAATGAACTGCGCCCTGAAGGGGTCAGTGAATACTTCACACAGTTGAATTACGCCGTGGAGGCCGACAGGAAGAAACGCGAAAAAAAGCCGCTGCCCGCCGCAAGAAAAACAACCAAAAACGACGCCGTTAAAAACACCAAAGTCAGCATCACCGACCCGGAAAGCGGCTTTATGCACCGGGACAACAAGCCAAAGGGCTTCTTCTATCTGGACCACCGCACGGTGGACGGCAAGCACGGCATCATCATGGATACCCATGTCACGCCGGGCAATGTGCACGATAGCCAGCCGTTCATCGGCAGGCTGGCACGGCAGGTGGAGCGGTTCAACCTTGATAC
The DNA here is from genome assembly GCF_055790865.1 of Serratia sp. K1WW1. Taxonomy (NCBI): domain Bacteria; kingdom Pseudomonadati; phylum Pseudomonadota; class Gammaproteobacteria; order Enterobacterales; family Yersiniaceae; genus Serratia; species Serratia sp. K1WW1. The sequence goes on along the minus strand of NZ_CM147697.1, from coordinate 3,516,316 downwards.
GGTCGCCGTGGGTGTGGATGCGGGCTATTTTACCTCGGCGGTGTGCCATCTGACGCAGGAGATGGATATCGCGTTGGTGCCGGGCTATCGCAGGCCACACAAAGGCCTGAATGACTTCCAGAAAAAGCACTTCAGGTATGACGAGGCGCGTGATGTGTATGTGTGTCCGGCGGAGGAACTCCTGATATACAGCACAACGGACCGCAACGGCTATCGGCATTACCGTTCAGCCCCGGCAGTGTGCCAGCGGTGCGAGCAGAGAGGGCAATGCACGCAGAACAGCAAGGCACAGAAAACGATAACGCGGCACGTATGGGAAGCCTCGAAAGAGGAGGCCAACAGGTTGCGACTGACGAAATGGGGCAAAAAGGTGTATGCGCGGCGCAAGGAAACGGTGGAAAGAAGCTTCGCGGATGCGAAACAACACCATGGACATCGATATGCGCGGTTCCGTGGTCTGTCGAAAGTGCAGATGCAGTGCCTGCTAGCGGCCACGGCGCAGAATATGAAGAAGATGGCGCTGCTGGCGCTTCTTTATCACCTTTATGCCTGGTTAAAAGCGTCCCTGGAAGCCGAGAAGAACCCGATAGGGGAGAGGAAAGGTCAAATGATGGGGTTATGGAAAAATATCGCGATCGCGACCTGCGGTCGCTAAGAAAGACTAACCCCACCTGAAAAAGTGGGGTTAGTCATCAATCTGAACCCGCCATCTAGGCGGGTTTTTTTATGGCAGGGATTAACTTAGTCGTTAACCGGCTGCGGTTTGGTCGCTGGAGCAGTGGCCTGATTAGCCGCTGCATGGCCGCCAGCAGAACCTTTTCCGTCAAAGTTGAAGGAAGGGCGCTGCCACTCGCTGGTCTTCGCGGCTTCCGGCTGGTAATCCGGCGCAGGCGCTTTGGTCATCGGGGCGGTAGCGATATGCTTGTAGAGCGCCGGTTGCGGTTGTGCAACCACTGGGGCTGCCTGCACAGGGGCTGGAGCAGCCTCTGGCTGTGCTGACACGACTTCCGGCTCTGCGGTTACAGTAGCCTCAGCAGGGGCGGCCACAACGGCTTCCACTACAGCTTCTTCAACTACAGGCTCTTGCACCACAGGTTCAGCGATAACTGGCTCAGCTTGTACTGCGGCATCTGCAACCGTCTCAACCTCAGTTGTTTCACTGACAACGGTTTCATCTGCCACAACAGCGGCTGGCTCGGCAGCGACGACAACGTCGGCTACAGTTTCAACAGGTGCTGTTTCTACCGGGGCTTCAACTACCGGTGTTGCCACCGATTCAGCCACTGCCGGAGCGGTTTCAACTACGCTTGGCGCTTCGTTGACTACAGGCTGAACAGGAGCGGCTTCAACAGCCACCGGTGCAGCAGCAACGGCTACGGCTTCTACCGCCACTGGCGCTTGAGCTTCTTCGTGTTCAACGTAGACGGCTGCTTGTGCCACAGGATAGCTGACCCAAACTTTGCCTGACGCCATCTCTGGTGAGGCAAACGCCCCGGCCAACGGCATTGGCGACTGGTTCGGATAACGCTCGTCACGGTAGCGACGACGACGCTGACCACTGACGCGCAGATGGCGTGGAGAACGACGAGAGCGACGTGGCATGCCGTTTTCACCGTTACCACGGTTGTCAGCTTGCGCGTCATCTTCAGACTGGGCCGCAATGGTCTGTGGCAACAGTTTAACGTTCTCAGCCAATACCGGAGCCTGGTTTTCTTCAACCTTGGCGACTGGCGCTTTAGGCGCTAACAGCTCTTCAGCGGCGCGATGCAGTTCTTCTTCCGCCGACAGAACGCGAACTTTTTGCGCGAGCGGGCGACGTTGACGACGTTGCGTTGGCTGCTGATGACGGTCTTCATCTTCGTCATTGCTATGGCTGGCAACAACGACTTCCGCAGTTTCTGGCACTTTGACGTCTTGCGGAGCCTGGCGTTTTTCTTCCTGACGACGGCGTTGACGCTCGGCACGTTGTTCACGGCGCTGTTGCTGATCTTCGCGCTGTACCTTGGCCGCTTCTTCAGTTTGCACTTCGGTGTTGGCAGCCGCTGGTGCAGTCTGTTGCTGTGCGTTACGGCGGTTGTTGCGGCGCTGGTCGTCACGGTTTTCACGTGGTTCACGCGGCTCGCGATTTTCGCGTGGCTCACGATCGCCACGTTCACGGTTGTCACGCCCTTCGCCACGTTCTTTACGCTCGCCACGTTCACCTTTACGGCCAGAACCCTGGCGGCGTTGGCCACGACGATCCTGACGACGGTTGTCGCTGTCTTCCGTTTTCTCAGCTACGACCGGTTTAGCTTCAACCACCGGCGTTTCTTCACCGGCGAACAGTGACTTCAAGCCACCGAACAGACGGCTCAGCAGGCCAGGTTTGGCTTCAGCAGCAGGGGCTGACGAAACTGCCGGTTTGGCGGCAACGGCAGGCTTGCTAACCACAGGTTCTTCTTCATGCGGAGGAGCATCCTGTGACAGAGAGAAGGAAGCCAGAGCCGGTTGCTCACGTTTGCGCTCGACTGGCGCATCATCCTGCGGCTGGGCCATTTCTTCTTCATGCAGCTTCGGCAGCAGGTAGCTCAAGGTTGGTGTTTCTTCACCCTTGCGTACGCGCAACACGGAGTAATGCGGAGTCTGCATCTGATCGTTTGGCACGATGACCGCTTTCACGCCACCCTGGCGCTTTTCGATCGCGCTGACAGAATCACGTTTTTCGTTCAGCAGGTAGGAAGCAACCTGAACCGGTACGATGGCGTGAACTTCTTTGGTGTTCTCTTTCAGCGCTTCTTCTTCGATCAGGCGCAGAATAGACAACGCCAGCGATTCGTTATCACGGATGGTGCCGGTACCGGTACAGCGCGGGCACACGTGGTGGCTGGATTCACCCAGTGACGGGCTGAGACGCTGACGGGACATTTCCAGCAGGCCGAAGCGAGAGATACGGCCAATCTGAATGCGGGCACGATCCTGGCGCACGGCATCGCGCAGACGGTTTTCCACTTCACGCTGGTGACGAACCGGGGTCATATCGATAAAGTCGATAACGATCAGGCCACCCAGGTCGCGCAGGCGCAATTGGCGAGCAATTTCATCTGCGGCTTCCAGGTTGGTGTTGAATGCGGTCTCTTCGATGTCGCCACCGCGGGTTGCACGCGCGGAGTTGATATCGATAGCGGTCAAGGCTTCAGTGGTGTCGATCACGATGGAACCGCCGGAAGGCAGACGCACTTCACGTTGGAATGCGGACTCGATCTGCGATTCGATCTGGTAATGGCTGAACAGCGGGATTTCGCCACTGTACAATTTGATCTTGCTGCTGAAATCCGGGCGGCCCAGGGCAGCGATGTGCTCTTTGGCCAGATCGAGTACCTTCGGGTTGTCGATCAGGATTTCGCCGATGTCCGGACGCAGGTAATCGCGGAATGCTCGCACGATAACGTTGCTTTCCTGGTGGATCAGGAACGGAGCAGGGCGGCCTTCGGCGGCTTTTTTAATCGCTTCCCAGTGCTTGAGGCGGAATGACAGGTCCCATTGCAGAGCGTCGGCAGATTTGCCAACGCCAGCGGTGCGGACAATCAGCCCCATGCCGTCTGGCAATTGCAGCGAGGAAAGCGCTTCTTTCAGTTCGGTACGGTCGTCACCTTCGATGCGGCGGGAAATACCACCGGCACGCGGATTGTTCGGCATCAGAACCAGATAGCTACCGGCCAGGCTGATGAAGGTGGTCAAGGCAGCGCCTTTATTACCCCGTTCTTCTTTATCAACCTGAACGATGACTTCCTGGCCTTCACGCAGCACATCTTTGATGTTTGGGCGACCATGGGAAGAGTAATTGCTTGGGAAGTATTCGCGAGCGATTTCTTTTAGCGGGAGGAAACCATGTCGTTCAGCGCCGTAATCGACGAACGCGGCCTCGAGACTAGGTTCAATTCGAGTGATTTTGCCTTTGTAAATATTCGCTTTTTTCTGCTCATGGCCAGGGCTTTCAATATCCAGATCGTACAGCCGCTGTCCATCTACAAGGGCAACACGCAACTCTTCCTGCTGAGTTGCGTTAATCAACATTCTTTTCATCTTAACTTACTCGTTTTTTTTACATTATCGACAAAGCTGCGGGCAAAATAACCTCATGGCCAGGTTAAAACCGAAAACCCCGTGTCTTCTCGCAAAGCCGTCAACCTCACGGTTGTCGCCTGCATAGGGGCGCATTATCTCGGTAAGCCTGTATTTCTTTGTGAAACACAGCGCTTTTGACTCAGGGAATAGCCTCTGATTTAGGTTGACAGATCTGATTCCATTTGCCGGCCAAGCTGCAACCCGCAGCCCGCTAATTGTTTGATTTCACATTACGTCTTACGCCATTGCTGCGTTTTTGTGCAACCAGACAAACTGTATAATTCCGCAACTCTCCTCGTTTCAAGGGGATCGGCACGGAAAGTTACAGCATTATTCCATTGCAAGTACCTTTATAGCAAGGTGACTTTGCGCTAACTGTGGTGGAAACCGCAAACGATCAACCTGGCTTGCTGCCTTATTGTTCGCTGGCGTTTCTTTCACAGTCTGAGAGACAGTTAAGCACATAAAAAGAGGTGGCGCTATTGACTCGCTCTATTTAGAATCCCGCCCCATGAAAACGAACATTCCCGCAGTACAATTAGTGACGATTTCTGACGACGAAGCCGGTCAGCGAATCGACAATTTTTTGCTTGCCCGCCTGAAAGGCGTGCCGAAGAGCATGATTTATCGCATCGTGCGCAAAGGCGAGGTGCGGGTCAATAAAGGCCGCATCAAGGCTGAATATAAACTGGCCGCGGGCGACGTGGTGCGCATTCCGCCGGTTCGGGTCGCCGAACGTGAAGATGCGCCGGTATCCGCCAAGCTGGATAAAGTTGCAGCCCTGGCGGATTGCATCCTTTATGAGGACGATCACCTGCTGCTGCTGAACAAACCTTCTGGAACGGCGGTGCACGGCGGTAGCGGCCTGAGTTTTGGCGTGATCGAAGGATTGCGGGCATTACGTCCGGAAGCACGTTTTCTGGAGCTGGTGCACCGTCTGGACCGCGATACCTCCGGCGTGTTGATGGTGGCCAAGAAGCGTTCGGCGCTGCGTTCGCTGCACGAGCAACTGCGCCTCAAGGGGATGCAGAAGGATTACATGGCGTTGGTGCGCGGCGAGTGGCAGTCGCACTGCAAAGCGGTGCAGGCACCTTTGCTGAAAAATATTTTGCAGAGCGGGGAGCGCATTGTCCGCGTCAACAGCGAAGGCAAACCTTCAGAGACCCGCTTCAAGATCGAAGAGCGCTTTGAACATGCCACGCTGGTGAAGGCCAGCCCGATCACCGGGCGTACCCACCAGATTCGCGTGCATACCTTGCATGCCGGGCATCCGATCGCCTTTGACGATCGTTATGGTGACCGGGAGTTCGATCGCCAATTGGCGGGTACCGGCCTGAAACGCCTGTTCCTGCATGCGGCGGCGCTGCGCTTTGAACATCCTGCTACCGGCGAAACGATGCGCATCGAAGCGCCGATGGATGATGAACTGCGTCATTGCCTGCAGGTATTGCGCCAACGGACCGCCGCAGCCAAAAAATAAGCTTATACCAGCGGGTTGATCCCTTCAGCCCGCAACATTTCCAACAATGCGATCAGCGGCAGGCCAATCAACGCATTCGGATCGCGGCCCTCCAGCTTCTCAAACAGCGCAATCCCCAAACCTTCACTCTTGAAGCTGCCTGCGCAGTTGAGCGGCTGCTCCAGGCGCACATAGGTTTCGATTTCCACTTCGCTCAAGGTACGGAAATGAACGTGGAAAGGTTCACACATCACCTGTAGGCGTTGGCTACGGCTATTATAGAGCGCCAAACCGGTATAGAAGGTCACCTGCTGGCCGCTGGCCTTACGTAGCTGCTGGCGGGCGTTTTCTTCGCTATGGGGCTTACCGGTGATTTCTCCGGCGATCACACAGACCTGGTCGGAACCGATAATCAGATAATCAGGGTAGGCCATAGCCAGCGCCTGAGCCTTGGCCGCCGCCAGGCGCAGCACCAAAGCCTCGGCACTTTCATCGGGCAGCGGTGTTTCATCGGTTTGCGGTGCTGCACAAATAAAAGGCAGGTGCAGCTTCTCCAACAGTTGCTGGCGGTAGACTGACGTTGAGGCGAGTAAGAGTCTTTGCATAATTTTTTCCACAAACCATAGCGTAAATATGTCGCTCATCTTAAACTGTCGGCCGCTCTGGAAGCGAATATTGGTGAAAGGTGCCGTTTTAGGGCCTTTTTCTTTGACTCTATGACGTTACAAAGTTAATATGCGCGCCCTATGCAAAAGGTAAAATTACCCTTGACCATTGATGCGGTACGTACCGCTCAGAAACGCCTGGACTATGTTGGTTCCTATGCGCCTGAGCTGGTTACACGTGTTGCCGACTCCGTGGTCAGTGTGGACAGTGATGTCGAAGTGCAGTTGTCGTTTGATATTGATAACCAGCGCCTCGCGGTGATAACAGGGCATGCGGACGTCGCGGTAACGCTGATGTGTCAACGCTGTGGTGTCCCGTTTGCACATCAGGTCCACACAACATATTGTTTTAGCCCGGTCGTCAATGATGAGCAGGCTGAGGCATTACCGGAAGCGTACGAACCGATCGAAGTTGACGAGTTTGGCGAAGTCGATCTGTTGGCAATGATAGAAGATGAAATTATTCTTTCACTGCCTGTCGTTCCGGTACATGAATCTGAACACTGTGAAGTGTCCGAAGCGGACATGGTGTTTGGCAAACTGCCTCCTGAGGCGGAGAAACCAAATCCATTTGCCGTATTAGCCAGTTTAAAGCGTAAGTAATCGAGGAGTAAGGTCCATGGCCGTACAACAAAATAAACCAACCCGTTCCAAACGTGGCATGCGTCGTTCACACGATGCCCTGACCACCACCACCTTGTCTGTAGATGCGACTTCCGGTGAAACTCATCGTCGTCACCACATCACTGCCGACGGTTTCTACCGCGGTCGCAAGGTTATCGGCTAAGTCAGCGATACTTTGACTCGTCTAACCCTGGCGTTAGATGCAATGGGCGGGGATTTCGGTCCCTGCGTCACAGTGCCTGCTTCATTGCAGGCACTGGCCTCTAATTTACAGCTTCATCTCCTGTTAGTCGGCGATCCCGACGTCATCTCCCCGTTACTTGCCAAAGCCGATCCGTCTGTCCTGGAACGCTTGCAAGTCGTACCTGCCGAATCGGTTATTGCCGGTGACGCCAAGCCTTCACAAGCGATCCGGGCCAGCCGAGGTACCTCTATGCGTATTGCGCTGGAGTTGATTAAAAGCGGTGAGGCACAGGCTTGTGTCAGTGCAGGGAATACCGGGGCGTTGATGGGGCTGGCCAAGCTGCTGATCAAACCGTTGGACGGCATTGAACGCCCGGCGTTGATGACCGTGATACCTAACCAACAGCGCGGTAAAACCGTGGTGCTGGATCTGGGGGCCAACGTAGAGTGCGATAGCACGATGCTGGTGCAGTTCGCGGTCATGGGAGCAGTGATGGCGGAAGAGGTATTGGGTATCGCGCAGCCACGTGTGGCGCTGCTCAATATCGGCGAAGAAGAAACCAAAGGTCTGGATAATATCCGCGAAGCTTCCGCCGTACTTAAAAAAACTCAGGCAATCAACTATATTGGTTATCTGGAAGGCAACGACCTGCTCACTGGTAAAACCGATGTGATGGTCTGCGACGGCTTCGTGGGCAACGTCACTCTGAAAACCATGGAAGGTGTGATAAGACTGTTCTTGTCGCTACTCAAGTCATCCTCCGAAGGGGGGAAGCAGGCGTGGTGGTTAAAATTGTTGGGTCGTTGGTTACAAAAAAGGGTGGCAAGGCGTTTTGGTCATCTGAACCCCGACCAGTATAATGGTGCATGTCTGTTAGGATTGCGGGGAACCGTGATTAAGAGCCACGGCGCGGCAAACCAAAACGCGTTTGCGGTGGCAATCGAACAGGCTGTACAGGCGGTGCAGCGGCAAGTTCCGGACAGGATTGCTGCGCGCCTTGAAGCTGTATTACCCAAGAGTGACTGATCGTTCATGTATACAAAGATTCTCGGTACGGGGAGTTACTTACCCGCACAAGTGCGCACCAACGCTGACTTAGAAAAAATGGTGGATACGTCTGACGAGTGGATCGTGACTCGCACCGGTATTCGTGAACGTCGTATCGCTGCCCCGGATGAAACCGTGGCAACCATGAGCTTCCACGCCGCGTCTCACGCGATGGAAATGGCGGGTGTGGCTAAAGAAGATATCGGCCTGATCGTGGTGGCGACCACCACTTCGAGCCATGCGTTCCCAAGCTCTGCCTGCCAGGTGCAGCAGATGCTGGGCATTCAGGACTGTGCGGCGTTTGATATCGCCGCGGCCTGTGCTGGCTTTACCTACGCCTTGAGCGTGGCCGATCAGTACGTCAAGAACGGCGCGGTAAAACATGCGCTGGTGATCGGCTCAGATGCGCTGTCGCGCACGCTCGATCCTGAAGATCGTGGCACGATCATCCTGTTTGGCGACGGTGCAGGCGCGGTAGTGCTGGGGGCTTCAGAGGAGCCGGGCATTATCTCTACCCACCTGCATGCCGATGGCCGTTATGGCAATCTGTTGTCACTGCCGAATAAAGATCGTCAAAACCCGGAGCAGCCTGCCTACGTCACCATGGCGGGTAACGAAGTGTTTAAAGTGGCAGTCACCGAACTGGCACATATCGTTGATGAAACGCTGAAGGCCAACGAGTTTGACCGCGGCGAACTGGATTGGCTGGTTCCGCACCAGGCCAACCTGCGCATCATCAGCGCAACGGCAAAAAAATTGGGTATGGGGATGGAGAAAGTGGTGGTGACGCTCGATCGTCATGGTAACACCTCTGCCGCCTCGGTACCTGCGGCGCTCGACGAAGCCGTACGCGACGGGCGCATCCAGCGTGGTCAGCTGGTGTTGCTGGAAGCATTCGGCGGTGGCTTTACCTGGGGCTCGGCGCTGGTTCGCTTTTGATTCAACAGGAATAAAAAAATGACGCAAACTGCTTTTGTTTTTCCAGGCCAGGGTTCACAAACCGTTGGCATGTTGGCCGATTTGGCCGCACAGTTTCCCATTGTGGAACAAACTTTTAGCGACGCTTCTGCGGCTTTGGGTTACGATCTGTGGCAGTTGGTGCAGACTGGCCCGGCAGAAGAGCTGAATAAAACCTGGCAGACCCAGCCAGCGTTGTTGGCGGCCTCCGTTGCCATCTTCCGTGTCTGGCAGCAGCAGGGCGGTAAAATGCCTGTGATGATGGCTGGCCACAGCCTGGGTGAATACTCGGCGCTGGTGTGTGCCGGTGTGCTGGATTTTGCTGCGGCTATCCGTTTGGTAGAGTTGCGCGGCAAGCTGATGCAGGAAGCGGTACCGGAAGGTACCGGTGCCATGTATGCCATCATTGGTCTGGATAATGCCTCGATTGCCAAAGCCTGTGAGGAATCTGCTCAAGGCCAGGTAGTTTCACCGGTGAACTTCAACTCTCCGGGGCAGGTCGTTATCGCGGGCAACAAAGAAGCGGTTGAGCGTGCAGGTGCAGCTTGCAAGGCGGCCGGCGCAAAACGTGCACTGCCGTTGCCGGTGAGCGTGCCTTCGCACTGCGCACTGATGAAAACGGCTGCCGATAAGCTGGCTGTAGCGCTGCAAGACATCACCTTCAACGCGCCGCTGGTTCCGGTAGTCAATAACGTTGATGTACGCGCAGAGACCGCGCCAGAAGCTATCCGCAGTGCGTTGGTTCGCCAGCTGTACAGCCCGGTGCGCTGGACGGAAAGCGTAGAATTTATGGCGGCAGAGGGTGTGACTCTGCTGTTGGAAGTGGGCCCAGGCAAAGTGCTGACCGGCCTGACCAAACGCATTGTCGACACCTTGACGGCGGCAGCGGTTAACGATACTGCCAGCCTGTCTGCGGCGTTGGAACAGTAAAAGAGGATAACCATGAGCTTCGAAGGGAAAATTGTCCTGGTCACTGGCGCAAGCCGCGGTATTGGCCGGGCTATTGCAGAGTTGTTTGTTGCACGTGGCGCCAAGGTTATCGGCACCGCTACCAGCGAGAGCGGTGCTGAAGCCATCAGCAGCTATCTGGGTGAGAACGGCAAAGGCTATATGCTGAACGTGGTTGATGCTCAATCTATCGACAACGTTTTGACCTCGATTCGTGCAGAATTTGGCGAAATCGACATTTTAGTGAATAATGCCGGGATTACGCGTGATAACCTGCTGATGCGAATGAAGGATGAGGAGTGGCAGGATATCCTGGACACCAATCTGACTTCCGTATTCCGTCTGTCAAAAGCGGTAATGCGAGCTATGATGAAAAAGCGGTTTGGCCGTATCATCTCTATCGGTTCCGTTGTTGGTACCATGGGGAATGCAGGGCAGGCTAACTACGCGGCGGCTAAAGCCGGTCTGATTGGTTTTAGTAAGTCTTTGGCACGTGAGATCGCTTCACGTGGCATTACGGTCAACGTCGTGGCTCCTGGCTTTATTGAGACGGACATGACACGGGCGTTGACAGAAGATCAACGCGCAGGCATTTTGACTCAGGTTCCGGCTAGCCGGCTTGGGGAAGCTAAAGAAATCGCCAGCGCTGTTGCATTTTTAGCCTCTGACGAGGCCAGCTACATCACCGGTGAAACGTTACATGTCAATGGCGGCATGTATATGATTTAAAAAATGCGAAAACTATTTGCGTTATTTGAGGTAAAAACCGCAAAATAGCGTAAAATCGTGGTTTGACCAGCCGGGATTTAGTTGCATCTTTTTCAACATTTTATACACTACGAAAACCATCGCGAAAGCGAGTTTTGATAGGAAATTTAAGAGTATGAGCACTATCGAAGAACGCGTTAAGAAAATCATTGTTGAGCAACTGGGTGTTAAGCAGGAAGAAGTATTGAACAACGCTTCTTTCGTTGAAGACCTGGGCGCTGATTCTCTTGACACCGTTGAGCTGGTAATGGCTCTGGAAGAAGAATTCGACACCGAAATTCCAGACGAAGAAGCTGAGAAAATCACTACTGTGCAAGCAGCTATTGATTTCATCAACGCTAGCCAGCAGTAAGCGAACATATCTAGGCGGTCACTCGACCGCCTAAGTTTTTTCTATCCCTAGCGTCATATTTTCCCTCCTTGGAGGACAAACGTGTCTAAGCGTCGAGTAGTTGTGACCGGACTGGGCATGTTGTCTCCTGTCGGCAATACGGTAGAGTCCACATGGAATGCTCTTCTTGCCGGTCAGAGTGGCATCAGCCTGATCGACCATTTCGATACTACTGCCTATGCAACGCGCTTTGCTGGCTTGGTAAAGAATTTTAACTGTGAAGATTTCATCTCGCGCAAAGATGCGCGCAAGATGGATGCCTTCATTCAATACGGCATCGTCGCCGGCATGCAAGCCATGCAGGATGCGGGGCTGGATATCAACGAGGCGAACGCCAATCGTATTGGTGCCGCTATCGGCTCTGGTATCGGCGGCCTGGGGTTGATTGAAGAAAACCATAGCTCACTGGTTAACGGTGGCCCACGGAAAATCAGTCCGTTTTTTGTGCCTTCGACCATTGTGAACATGATTGCCGGTCACCTGACCATTATGTACGGCATGCGTGGCCCAAGTATTTCCATCGCTACTGCCTGTACCTCAGGTGTCCATAACATTGGCCATGCCGCACGTATCATTGCTTACAATGATGCCGATGTGATGCTGGCCGGTGGCGCAGAAAAAGCCAGTACCCCTCTGGGTGTCGGCGGTTTTGGGGCGGCTCGTGCGCTCTCAACCCGCAATGACAACCCACAGGCCGCAAGCCGCCCCTGGGATAAAGACCGTGATGGTTTTGTCCTGGGCGATGGTGCGGGGATGATGGTGCTGGAAGAGTACGAACACGCAAAACAACGCGGTGCGAAAATTTACGCCGAAATTGTCGGGTTTGGTATGAGCAGCGATGCCTACCACATGACATCACCACCGGAAAACGGTGCTGGTGCCGCCTTGGCGATGGAAAACGCACTGCGTGATGCAGGTGTGACAACGTCACAGATTGGTTATATCAACGCGCATGGCACCTCCACGCCGGCCGGTGATAAGGCAGAAACCCAAGCGGTGAAATCCGTATTTGGCAGCGATGCCAACCGGGTGATGGTCAGCTCCACCAAATCGATGACCGGCCACCTGCTGGGTGCCGCCGGGGCGATTGAGTCGATCTTTACCGTATTGGCTCTGCGCGATCAGGCGGTTCCACCTACCATCAATCTGGATAATCCGGATGAAGGTTGCGATCTGGACTTCGTACCACACGAAGCGCGCCAGACCAAAGATATGGAGTTCACGCTGTGTAACTCCTTCGGCTTCGGTGGCACCAACGGTTCGCTGATTTTCCGCCGCGTATAATACCCGTCGCCTTTCAAGCTGTAGCGTTGTTACCTGCACTTGTCCACTCCAGTCACTTACTAAAAGTAAGCTCCTGGGGATGAACAAGCTTGGTGCCTAGCCACAACTTGAAATTCATAGGGTATGAGAGTAACGAAGTTGATCAAGGCCCGGTTCACGTCGACCGGGCTTTTTTTATGGTGAAAAGCGTGGGGAAAGCCGTGTCTGCTGCTATCGTCATATACGCCTGTTATGCTGTAGTGATAACACAGTGAGGAAACGCATGTACTGGATCAACGGACAACAACATGACGCCCTGGCACCCAGCGATCGCGGTTTGCAGTTTGGCGACGGCTGCTTTACCACTGCCAGAGTAGTGGAGGGCAACATCGATCTTTTCCCCTGGCATCTTGAGCGGATGCAGCAGGCGGCGCAGAGATTGCTACTGCCAGCGGTGGACTGGGCGGCATTGGAACTTGAGATGCGCCATGCGGCAGGCTCTCTCTCCCTGGGCGTGGTTAAAGCGATACTGACCAGAGGCACCGGTGGACGAGGATACAGCCCGCACGGCTGTGCTGCTCCTACACGGATCGTTTCACGCAGCACCTATCCCACGCATTACCTGTCATGGCGTGAGGAAGGGATCAGTCTGGCTCTCAGCCCGGTTGCGCTGGGGCGTAATCCATTGCTGGCTGGCTTGAAGCACCTTAACCGCCTGGAGCAAGTGTTGATCCGTGCACATCTTGACCAGGCCGATGCCCATGAGGCGCTGGTGCTTGACACTGCGGGTATGCTGGTGGAATGCTGTGCGGCTAATTTGTTCTGGCGCAAAGGAAAAAACGTCTTTACGCCAAATCTGGATCAGGCCGGTGTCGCCGGTGTGATGCGCCGCCGTGTGATTGAACTTCTGGCGGGCAGCGAGTATCTACTGCATTACGTCAGTGAACCGCTAGAGACGCTGGCCGATGCGGAGGAAGTGCTGATATGCAACGCGCTGATGCCGTTGCTGCCGGTGAATAGGGCACAATCATGGCGCTATCCTTCGCGCCAACTGTATGATTTTTTGCGACCACATTGTTAATGATGGCTGATTGATGAAGAGAAAAAAGCTCAAGATTGTTGTACTGCTGCTGCTCCTGGCGTTGGCTTCGCTGTATTGGGGGCATCAGCGGATTGAACGCTTTGCCGAGACTCCGCTGGCGATTGGGCAGGAAACCTACTTCAAACTGCCTGCAGGCACTGGCCGTGTGGCGCTGGAAGGGCTGCTGGTACGCGACAAGTTGATCCACAATGGCCGCTGGTTCCCGTGGTTACTGCGCCTGGAGCCGGAACTGGCCGAATTCAAGGCGGGCACCTACCGTTTAACCCCGGGGATGACGGTGCGCCAGATGCTGAAACTGTTGGCGAGCGGCAAAGAAGCCCAGTTCAGCGCACGCTTTATCGAGGGTTCGCGTCTGAAAGATTGGCTGCAGGTGCTGCAAGACTCCAAGTATGTCAAACATACCCTGGCAGGTAAAAGCGAGGCGGAAATCGCCAAGGCGCTGGGGCTGCCAGAAGGTGGCGTGCTGGAAGGCCGTTTGTATCCAGATACCTATCTCTATACGGCAGGAACCACCGATCAGGCATTGTTAAAGCGCTCGCAGTTGCGGATGTACAAGGCATTGCAGGACGTTTGGCATGCGCGAGACACCAGCTTGCCATACAAAACGCCGGAAGAGTTGCTGACGATGGCTTCGATCGTTGAGAAGGAGACTGCGGTAGCGGAGGAACGCACCAAGGTCGCTTCGGTGTTTATCAATCGCCTGCGTTTGGGCATGCGTCTGCAAACCGATCCTACGGTGATCTACGGCATGGGCGACAGTTACACCGGTAACATCACCCGTAAGGATCTGGAGACGGCAACGCCCTATAACACCTATGTGATCAGTGGCCTGCCGCCAACGCCGATTGCCATGCCGAGCCGTGCTTCACTGGAAGCTGCAGCCAATCCGGCTAAAACCGATTATTTGTACTTTGTTGCCGACGGCAAGGGTGGCCATACGTTCACCACCAACCTGGCAAGCCATAATGCTGCGGTGCGTGTCTATCGGCAGGTACAAAAGGAAAAGAATGAAAAGTAACTTTGTAGTGATTGAAGGGTTGGAAGGCGCGGGTAAAACCACCGCGCGCAATACCGTGGTCAACGTGCTTAACGAGCAGGGTATTAACGACATTGTGTTTACCCGTGAACCGGGCGGTACGCCACTGGCGGAGAAGCTGCGCGAGCTGTTTAAATGCGGTGCAGACGGCGATTTGCCGACCATCAAGGCGGAACTGCTGATGATATATGCCGCGCGGGTGCAACTGGTGGAAACCGTGATCAAACCGGCGTTGGCGCGGGGAGCCTGGGTGGTTGGCGATCGTCACGATCTTTCCGCGCAAGCCTATCAGGGCGGGGGGCGGGGAATCGACCCACACTTGATGAGTTCGCTGCGTGATACGGTATTGGGTGACTTCCGCCCCGACCTGACCCTGTATCTCGACTTACCTCCGTCGGTGGGCCTGCAAAGGGCGCGCGCGCGCGGAGAGTTGGATCGTATTGAGCAAGAAGCGCTGCCGTTCTTTGAACGTACCCGCGCGCGCTATCTTGAACTGGCGGCGCAGGATGCGAGTATAGTTACCATAGATGCGGCACAAACGCTGGAACAGGTCACCGCCGATATTCGCCAGGTGGTCGTACAGTGGCTGCAACAGCAGGAAGGGGCGTAATGAACTGGTACCCGTGGCTTAACTCTCCCTATCGTCATTTGGTGGGGCAGTATGCGGCTGGGCGTGGCCATCACGCATTACTGCTGCATGCGGCGGTGGGCAACGGCGATGCTGAGCTACTCTATGCCCTGAGCCGTTGGCTGATCTGCCAAAAGCGCAATGGTGAAAAGAGCTGCGGTGAGTGTCACAGCTGTCGGTTGATGCTGGCAGGCAACCACCCGGACTACCACGTATTGGCCCCGGAAAAGGGCAAAAGTAGCCTGGGTATCGAACCGATCCGCCAGGTGATTGAGGTCCTCTATTCCCATGCCCAGCAGGGGGGAGCCAAGGTGGTGTGGCTGTCGCAGGCAGAACTGTTGACCGAGGCCGCCGCCAACGCCTTGCTGAAAACTCTGGAAGAGCCTCCGGCCAATACCTACTTCCTGCTCGGTTGCCGTGAGCCCTCAAGCCTGCTGGCGACTCTGCGTAGCCGCTGTTTCTACTGGCATCTGGCCAGCCCGGATGAACAGCTGAGTCTGCAATGGCTTAACCGCCAGGGCGCGGGCAATCCGGTCGATCGTCTGACCGCATTACGCTTGCATGGCGGTGCTCCACTTGCTGCCGAACAGTTGCTGCAACCGAATCGCTGGCAACAGCGGGCCGCACTGTGTAACGCCTTGAACACCGCTCTGCCGCAGTGCGATATGTTGGCCCTGTTGCCGGCACTGAACCATGACGACGTGGCGGACCGGCTACACTGGCTATGCGCGTTGCTGATGGATGCGATGAAATACCAGCAGGGGGCCGCGAGCTATGCTCTGAACCAGGATCAACTGCCGCTGGTCCAGCAGTTGGCCAGCCGTTTGAGCAGCGTTTCGCTCCAGCAAATCATGCAGCAGTGGCTTAACTGCCGCCATCAGTTACTCAGTGTGGTCGGCGTTAATCGCGAGCTGTTGCTGACAGAACAGTTACTCGGTTGGGAGCAGATGCTCGGCGCTACCGGTTACTCACTCCCTCATTCGTTGTAAAAGAGTTAATTATCATGTTATTAGTAGATTCTCACTGCCACCTCGACAGCCTGGACTTCGCCACCTTGCACCACAGCGTGGACGATGCCCTGGTCAAAGCCAAAGCGCAGGATGTGGGTTTTGTACTGGCGGTTGCCACCACGCTGCCGGGTTACCAGGCGATGACCCAACTGATCGGTCAACGTAACGATGTCGCGTTCTCCTGTGGCGTTCATCCGTTGAATCTGGAGGGGGGCTACGATTATGCCGAACTGCGCAGTCTGGCTGCGGCAGAGCAGGTGGTTGCCCTGGGGGAAACCGGGCTGGATTACTTCTATCAGCAAGACAATATCCCGTTACAGCAAGAGTCGTTCCGCCAACATATTCGTATTGGCCGGGATCTCAACAAGCCGGTGATTGTGCATACGCGTGACGCGCGTGAAGATACGTTGGCCATTCTGCGCGAAGAGAACGCACAGGATTGCGGCGGCGTGCTGCATTGCTTCACCGAAGATTTGCCAACGGCTAAAGCCTTGCTCGATCTGGGCTTCTATATCTCGTTTTCCGGCATTGTCACTTTCCGTAACGCCGAGCCGCTGCGCGAGGTGGCCCGCTATGTGCCATTGGATCGCATGCTGGTGGAAACCGACTCGCCATACCTGGCGCCGGTGCCTCATCGCGGCAAAGAAAACCAACCCGCCTATGTGCGTGACGTCGCAGAATACCTGGCCGTATTGAAGGGCGTCAGTCTGGAAAACCTGGCGCAAGCGACCACCGCCAACTTTTCACGTTTGTTTCACATCGAACTCTGATCCTTCGCCCAGGCTTAGCGAACCGCTGGCGATAATCTAATTCTTTTTAAGCTCGTAATTAATCCTCGAAACGGGTAATGTTCCCACCCGTTTCAGGGGATCGGCCGGGCAAATTTTCATCTTTCTTTACAAAAAGTAGACGATTTTTGAAAAATGGCCTGTCAGATTCATCGAAACGTGACTGCCATCAAACATTGTTCAGGGTATTTATTTTACTCTGCGTAAAAATTAAAGGGGTGCTCAGACACCCTGAAAATGCAGGGGTTTTCTCTCCCCCCTCTGCAACGCGAAAATTCGCGAGAAGTAGCAAAGCACTATTACTCAGGAGCACACTCAACTATGTTCAAGAACGCATTTGCCAACCTGCAAAAAGTAGGTAAATCGCTGATGCTGCCGGTTTCCGTATTGCCTATCGCAGGTATCCTGCTGGGCGTCGGTTCCGCCAACTTTAGCTGGCTACCGCTGGTAGTCTCTCACGTGATGGCGGAAGCCGGCGGTTCCGTATTCGCCAATATGCCGTTGATCTTCGCTATCGGTGTTGCCCTGGGCTTCACTAACAACGACGGTGTTTCTGCATTGGCCGCGGTAGTGGCTTACGGCATCATGGTGAAAACCATGGCCGTGGTTGCGCCGCTGGTGCTGCATTTGCCAGCCGAAGAGATTGCGGCCAAACACCTGGCGGATACCGGTGTGCTCGGGGGGATTATCTCCGGTGCCATTGCTGCCTACATGTTTAACCGCTTCTTCCGCATTCAGTTGCCAGAATACCTGGGCTTCTTTGCCGGTAAGCGTTTTGTGCCGATCATCTCTGGTTTGGCCGCTATCATTCTGGGTGTGATCCTCTCCTTCATCTGGCCGCCAATCGGTACGGCTATCCAGACCTTCTCCGAATGGGCGGCTTATCAGAACCCAGTGGTGGCATTCGGTATCTACGGTTTTGTTGAGCGTGCGCTGGTACCGTTTGGTCTGCACCACATCTGGAACGTTCCGTTCCAAATGCAGATTGGTGAATATACCAATGCGGCCGGTCAAGTGTTCCACGGCGATATTCCGCGTTACATGGCGGGTGACCCAACTGCGGGTATGCTGTCTGGTGGCTTCCTGTTCAAAATGTATGGTCTGCCTGCTGCAGCGATTGCCATCTGGCACTCAGCCAAGCCGGAAAACCGTGCCAAAGTCGGCGGTATCATGATCTCCGCTGCGCTGACCTCGTTCCTGACCGGTATTACCGAGCCGATCGAGTTCTCCTTCATGTTCGTTGCGCCGATCCTGTACGTAATCCATGCGATCCTGGCAGGCCTGGCGTTCCCAATCTGTATTCTGTTGGGTATGCGTGACGGTACCAGCTTCTCACACGGCCTGATCGACTTCATCGTACTGAGCGGCAACAGCAGCAAAATCTGGCTGTTCCCAATCGTTGGTGTCATCTACGGTCTGGTGTACTACACCATCTTCCGCGTGCTGATTGCCAAACTGGATCTGAAAACCCCTGGCCGTGAAGACAATGCTTCCGAGCAGGTGGCTCAGGGCGGTTCTGAAATGTCTGCTGCGCTGGTTCAGGCATTCGGCGGTAAAGAGAACATCACCAACCTGGATGCCTGTATTACCCGTCTGCGCGTTAGCGTGGCCGACGTATCCAAGGTCGACCAGGCTGGTCTGAAGAAACTGGGTGCTGCCGGTGTAGTTGTGGCTGGCTCAGGCGTTCAGGCGATCTTTGGTACCAAATCCGATAACCTGAAAACCGATATGGATGAATACATCCGTAACAACTGATTCAGGTAGGGGAGTTAATGGGGAGGCTTAGGCCTCCCTTTTTTTATGCTCTTTTCTGAGCTAGTAACCGTTATTGACATGAGTTCGGTATTAAGTTTATATCCGTTAGTACAAAAAATTAGCTTCATGAAGCCAGCCAGAAGGACATTGGCGATGAAAAAATACTCTTATCCTTATCTTTTTAGCGTGACGATACTATTTTTGGGATTCGTTTTTGGGATGATGCTATGGCATGGTGAGATCTATCGTCAAACCTTTCTGAATCGAACAAGTGTGCGTTATATGCTTGTGACGTCGCTGGCACTGGCTTTGCTTATCTCACTTTTAATTATCAGAAGTGGCGCGTTTAACAGCAGTAAATTCATTGATTATATTAAGCTTTATGGCGCTATTAGCATTGTAACGGTGCTTGTCGCTATCATGTTATTAATAACGGCTACTTACTATCTACCCGGTAAAACATCTTCATATACTACGACGTATTCCTATGCGTACGGGAGTCGCAACAGTTGTACTGGGGCAGAAGTTAATGATGCAGATTTAGACATGAGTATTAGAGTATGTCATCCCGTGGGCAACTATGAGTTTAATAACAAGATATATATTGAAAAACGAACTAATGCCCTTGGTATGGTGGTGACTTACGCTATAACTTTCCCTTAATGGTGGCACATTGTCAAAAAGAAGAGGCCATTGGGAACGAGATAGTGCTAGTAAAGGCGGGGAAGACTTCTTTTTTGATGGAAGGGGTGCTCATGGATCTCTGCTCAAACAACCAACAGGCGGGGCGAGCCCCGCCGTTGGGTTGCCTTACCTTGCGGATTCGTAAGCCATCATGGCCGCAACCTCCGTTTCTCCGCTACGAATGCGGATCTCACAGAGTCTTTTCCTGGTCATCCAGGTAAACACCAGTACGTTGATACAGAGAATGACCAGGGCCATTACTACTAATTTTTGCGGCATGATAGCCTCCTTGTCCTTGCCTTTCGGCGGGTAAGAGGCTACCTTTATGGTGTTCATGCATAAGAGTGGCCTCGGGTTGATTTACATCGATTCGGGGCTTTTCTCTTTCTATCCTTGCTAATGCTCAGGACAAAAAGATCCAGAGCACCCACGCGAATGTTAACAGCAATCCTGCCTGGTAATAAATCAGCGCTTTGTTACATAGAACAATTAAGCTGAACCGGCTCAGTGCTCATCCTTGTTATTTATTGGTTTTTTGCCCGTTTCTTGCGGTGACGAATTTCTATATAACTCATTGGTTTTTTTACACCTATTTTTCTTACCTATGCTATGGCGGCTGCGGGCTCTGTTGTATGGGATTGCTTAACAAGATAGGGAGGGGCGCTCATGGATCTCAGCTCAAACAACCAACAGGCGGGGCAAGCCCCGCCGTTGGGTTGCCTTACCTTGCGGATTCGTAAGCCATCATGGCCGCAACCTCCGTTTCTCCGCTACGAATGCGGATTTCACAGAGTCTTTTCCTGGTCATCCAGGTAAACACCAGTACGGTGATACAGAGAATAACCAGGGCCATTACTACTAATTTTTGCGGCATGATAGCCTCCTTGTCCTTGCCTTTCGGCGGGTAAGAGGCTACCTTTATGGTGTTTGGGCATAAGAGTGGCCTCGGGTTGATTTACATCGATTCGGGGCTTTTCTCTTTCTATCCCTGCTAATGCTCAGGACAAAAAGATCCAGAGCACCCACGCGAATTTTACCCCTAATCCCGCCTGGTAATAAATCAGCGCTTTGTTACATAGAACAATTAAGCTGAGCCGGCTCAGTGCTCATCCTTGTTATTTATTGGTTTTTTGCCCGTTTCTTGCGGTGACGAATTTCTATATAACTCATTGGTTTTTTACACCTATTTTTCTTACCTATGCTATGGCGGCTGCGGGCTCTGTTGTATGGGATTGCTTAACAAGATAGGGAGGGGTGCTCATGGATCTCTGCTCAAACAACCAACAGGCGGGGCGAGCCCCGCCGTTGGGTTGCCTTACCTTGCGGATTCGTAAGCCATCATGGCCGCAACCTCCGTTTCTCCGCTACGAATGCGGATCTCACAGAGTCTTTTCCTGGTCATCCAGGTAAACACCAGTATGGTGATACAGAGAATAACCAGGGCCATTACTACTAATTTTTGCGGCATGATAGCCTCCTTGTCCTTGCCTTTCGGCGGGTAAGAGGCTACCTTTATGTTGTTGGAGCATAAGAGTGGCCTCGGGTTGATTTACATCGATTCGGGGCTTTTCTCTTTCTATCCCTTGCTAATGCTCAGGACAAAAAGATCCAGAGCACCCACGCGAATGTTAACAGTAATCCTGCCTGGTAATAAATCAGCGCTTTGTTACATAGAACAATTAAGCTGAACAGGCTCAGTGTACATCCTGCTTAATTTGTTGGTTTTTTCCCTGTTTATTGCGATGCTGATGGCAGTCTATCGATTGCTGCAAGAGAGGGAAAAATGCCCACCCCATCCGTGCTCAAACCACCAACGTTGATTGGCAATCAAATCGAACTACGGCCCTTGCAGCCAGAGCACCGCGAGGCAATGCTGAGCGCTGCGGCTGATGGCGAGCTGTGGAACCTGAAGGTTACCGCAGTGCCGAGTGCCAGTACTATCGACAGCTATATTGCCACCGCCGTGGTAGGCCGTGATGCTGGTTCCATGCTGCCGTTTGTCATTGTTCAGCGGGATAGCGGGCGTATTATCGGCAGTACCCGTTTCTGGAAAATCGACCGGGCTAATCGCAAAATGGAAATTGGCCACACCTGGCTGAGCCAATCGGTGCAGCGCACCGGCGTGAATACCGAAGCGAAATACCTGCTGCTTGGCTACGCCTTTGAGGTTTTACAGGCGGTACGGGTCCAGTTCACCACTGACGAACTGAACGACAGGTCACGCGCGGCAATTCTGCGGATTGGTGCCAAGCAGGAGGGGATTGTACGCCATGAGCGCATCATGCCCGACGGACGCAAACGTAACTCGGTCAGGTTCAGCATCATCGATGATGAATGGTGTGGGGTGAAAGCCAGGTTAGACGTTTTGCTGAGGCGCTAAACGGGTGGAGCAAACTGTGGCAGGATCTCATTGGGCGCAGCATGCCGCGCCCCTACAACAGCCTTTCAACTCCGCGCTAAATTCCCCACGCCACCGTCGATCAGCAGTTCACTGCCCACCATGTAGCTGGATTCGTCAGACGCGAGGAATACGGCGGCTTTGGCCAATTCCAGCGCGGTCCCCATGCGGCCAATCGGCACCAGCGCGTGGATCTCTTCGCGCAACGCCTGTTCAGCCTGTGCCGGTAAACCCAGCTTACCCAGCGCCGGAGTTGCCGTTGGGCCAGGGCTGAGGCCGTTGACGCGAATACCGCGCGGATGCAACTCGGCTGAAAGTGAACGCGCCAAAGACAAAATCCCGGCTTTACTGGCGGCATAGACGCTGCTTTGCGCCAGGCCAATATGTGCGCTGACGGAACCACACAGGATCACCGAGGCGGGATTGCCCAGCAACGGCAACAGAGCCTGGATCAAAAACAGTGGGCCTTTGAGATTGGTGTTCATCAGTTGGTCATAGCGCTGTTCATCCCATTCCTGCAACGGCAGGTGGGTGACATCACCGGCATTGATATACAGGATATCCAACCGGGGCCAGCTTTTGGCCAACTGTGCAGCCAAAATCGGTTGTTGGCCGATATCCCCAGCGTCATTGTGCAACAGCACGACATTCCCTAGCGTTTCGCCAGCTGCTGTTAACCCGCCAGCGCTGCGCCCAGTGATCGCCACGGTGGCTCCTTCGGCAATAAACTGCCGGGCCGTCTCCAGCCCTATGCCGCTGGTTCCCCCGGTAATCAACGCGTATTTACCTGCTAATCGTGACATAACCCTTCCTCTCGTTGGTCAGTTACGCCATTATTGGTCTGTCAGTACCTTTTGCATAGTAGGTACCATTTGGATACTAAAGGACAAGGTGGGATGCAATGGCGTCAACAGTGAAGGGGCAGGTTGAAAAAAATTATGCGTTACCACCTGCGGGGGATCCGTGCCCGATGGTGAGCTTCGTCAATTTGGTTTCGGGAAAATGGGCCATCCCAATCCTGTATCGCCTGATGGTGATCGACGGCCCGATACGCTTTAGCGAATTACAGCGCGCGGTGGCGCCAATTGCGCAAAAAGAGCTGACGCGTCAGCTCCGTCAGTTTGAACAATGCGGTCTTGTCACTCGCCAGGTGTTTCCAGAGGTGCCACCACGGGTGGAGTACCAGATAACGCCGCTGGGTAAAACGTTGCGCCCCACGTTAGACTCGTTGGCCGCTTGGATGCGTGACCATGCGCCTCAGTTGATCGGTAGCCAATAACCGCCGGTAAACTCGTAAGGTTGAGTGATTCTCCATCATTCGATACGGAAAGTGCGCAATCGGGTTGATAGCAGTAGAATTTGTCACGATACTGCGTAAACCAATATTTTCGCTGAACAAGGAGTTCCAGATGGCCGAAGAAACGATTTTCAGTAAAATTATTCGCCGTGAAATCCCTGCCGATGTGGTCTATCAGGACGAACTGGTTACCGCATTTCGTGATATTTCCCCACAGGCACCGACCCATATCCTGATCGTGCCGAACGTGCTGATCCCAACGGTGAACGATGTGACCGTGGAACACGAGGCCGCATTAGGCCGTATGATCACCGTGGCGGCCAAAATTGCCGAGCAGGAAGGAATTGCCGAAGACGGTTACCGCTTGCTCATCAATTGCAATCGTCACGGCGGGCAGGAGGTCTATCATATTCATATGCATTTAGTCGGTGGGCGCGCTCTGGGCCCGTTGTTGTCACGTTAACCGAGGAAGACCATGCGCTATATTCACACGACGCGTTACTTGATGGCGCTGGTGCTCCCCGCCGCGATGCTGATGGGCTGTAGCAGCCCGAAGGGCATCTCGGTCAATGAACGGCAAACGGTGGTGATGGATTCACCGGTACTGACGGCGGGTATTCTGGCGGATAACCCGTCTATTGCCGACGCGTCTGGCCGTCTGCGGGCCAGTTCGGTGCTCAGCAACACCCAGACGACGCCGGTGACCCTCCACTATCGTTTCTACTGGTATGACAAACAGGGGCTGGACATCCTGCCTTTTGAACAGCCGCGCACGGTCACCGTCGCTGCCAATTCAGACGCCGAGATTTATTCGTTGAATGGCAACCTTGATGCCAAGCGTGTACGTCTGTATTTATACTTATAAGTTTTGGGTTACGTTGGAGAAGGTAATGAAAAAGTTCCTATGGGTGGCGCTGGCCGCGTTGGTGTTAACCGGTTGTCCATCACGCCCGCCAGAGCCTACGGCACCGGTGACGGTCGAGCCACAGCCGCAACCAGAGCCTCAGCCTGAACCGTTGCCACCAACCACCGAGCCGGTGCCACAGCCGCCGAAGATCCAGCAGCTTGACTGGCTGGGTAGCGTGCAGCCGTTGGTCAATCAGATGCTGAAGGCCGATGGTGTCACGCCTGGCAGCGTATTGCTGTTGGACAGCGTGAAAAACAATACCAATGGCTCATTGAGCATCGGCAACGCCACTTCGGCGCTGCACCAGGCTTTGGCATCCAACAACACCTTTGCCGTCGTGCCGGAATCGCAGTTGGCGAGCGCCAAACAGACGCTGGGCCTGTCGGCGGAAGACAGCCTCGGATCGCGCAGCAAGGCGATTGGCTTGGCGCGCATCGTCAACGCGCAATACGTGTTGTATAGCGCCGTCAGTGGCGATGTGAAGTCACCAGCGATGGAAATGCAGCTGATGCTGGTGCAAACCGGCGAGATCGTCTGGTCAGGCAATGGCGACGTCAAATACTGAATCCCAGCTGCGGCGACTCTTGAGTAACAGACTGCCGGCGGTAAATACCGCCGGTTGTCATTTTAGCCTGGTACAAGGGTTGAGCGGCGAGAGCTGGCGGATCGACAGTGGCGATGTGCAACTGCTGGCCCGTCCGCAGACGCCGGAAAAACACATGCTCGGCGTTAACCGTCGGCGTGAGGGGCAAGTGCTGAAGCGCGCTGGATTGGGCATAGGTCCAAAGGTGTGGTTACAGAGCCCTGAGTGGTTGATCGTCGAATGGCTTGCCGGTGAGAGCGTTGACGAAACGGCGTTTGCATCCTTAACGGCCAACGGGGAGTTGGCAGAGCTGACCGCCCGGTTGCATAACCGTGGGTTGAGTGGTTACCGGCTGGATCTGCAACAGCAATTTACCCGCTATTGGCAGCAAATTGATCGCCGGCGGATCACGCCTGCCTGGCTGCGTTGGCAGCGCTATTTCACCAACGGCACCATGCCGCGCCCGTTGCAGTTGGCAACGCTGCACATGGATATTCATGCTGGCAATCTGCTGCGACAGGCCGGGCAGCTCAGGCTGATCGACTGGGAGTATGCCGCCGATGGCGATATCGCCCTGGAGCTGGCGGCGATGTTTCGCTTCAATCAATTTTCCCCGGCTGTGCAACAACGCTTTTTGGAGCAATACCAACCTCACGGCTATGCCGATTTGCCGCAGTTGGCCTCACAGGTCCAGCGTTGGTTGCCGTGGGTGGATTATCTGATACTGATGTGGTGTGAAGTGCGCTGGCAGCAGTGTCGGGATGCGGAATTTTTGCGTTGGGGCGCAGCGTTATACCAGCGTTTTTGTTTATCATCGTCAAACTAATCATGAATACTGATGTGAGGTGGCCGTGGGCCCAGTAATGCTAGATGTCGTCGGCTATGAGCTGGACGCAGAAGAACGCGAGATTTTAAAACACCCGCTGGTAGGGGGCCTGATCCTGTTTACCCGCAACTTTGCCGATCCGCAGCAGTTGCGTGAGCTGGTTCGCCAGATCCGCGCGGCCTCGCATTCGCGGCTGGTGGTGGCAGTGGATCAGGAAGGCGGGCGTGTGCAGCGCTTTCGCGAAGGTTTTACCCGCTTACCGGCGGCGCAGTCCTTTGCGGCGCTCAACGATGCTCAGGAAGGCGGGCGTCTGGCCCAGGAAGCTGGCTGGTTGATGGCCTCGGAAATGATTGCCCAGGATATTGATATCAGCTTTGCCCCGGTATTGGACATCGGCCACGCCAGCGCGGCGATTGGCGAACGCTCTTTCCATAACGATCCGCAGCAGGCGTTAGTGATGGCCGAACGCTTTATCCAGGGGATGCACAGCGCCGGGATGAAAACCACCGGCAAGCATTTCCCAGGGCATGGCGCGGTCACGGCGGACTCGCATAAAGAAACCCCGCGCGATCCACGGCCATTGGCCCAAATCCGCGAACATGATATGACTATCTTCCGCGAGCTGATCCAACGCGGATTGCTGGATGCCATCATGCCAGCCCATGTTATCTATACTGAAGCAGACCCGCGCCCGGCCAGCGGCTCGCCTTACTGGCTGCAGCAAATCTTGCGTCAGGAGCTAGGCTTTGAGGGCGTGATCTTCTCTGACGATCTGTCGATGGAAGGGGCGGCGATCATGGGCAGCTATGCCGAGCGTGGCCAGGCGGCGCTGGATGCCGGTTGCGATATGATCCTGGTTTGTAATAATCGGGCAGGGGCAGTCAGCGTGTTAGATAACCTGTCCCCGGTCAAAGTAGAGAAATTGCAGCGGTTATATCATCGCGGTCAGTTCACCCGTCAGGAACTGCGCGATTCCGACCGTTGGCAAAAGGCGCATCATGCGCTGAGTCAATTGCATGAACGCTGGGAAGAGCATAAGCAACGCTCAGCGGGGTGAACGGCCAGGGCGCCGCATGAAGGCGGCGTTAATAATGGGGGCTGCCAGCGGCCCCCAGCTTGTTGCGAGGAACCACATGATTATCTATTTGCATGGCTTCGATTCCACCAGTCCCGGCAATCATGAAAAGATTATGCAGTTACAGTTCATCGATCCGGACGTGCGCTTTATCAGCTACAGCACTTTGCATCCGCGCCATGATATGCAGCATTTATTGAAAGAGGTGGACAAGGCGGTTCAGCAGGAAGGGGATGCCCATCCTCTGATCTGCGGCGTGGGTCTTGGGGGCTTTTGGGCCGAACGTATCGGTTTCTTGTGCGGTATCCGTCAGGTGATCTTCAACCCGAACCTGTACCCGGAAGAACATATGCACGGCAAGATCGACCGGCCGGAAGAGTATCGCGATATCGCCACCAAATGCGTGGAAGATTTCCGCGAGAAGAACCGCGATCGCTGCCTGGTGGTGCTTTCTCGTCAGGACGAAGTGTTGGACAGCCAGCGTAGTGCCGAGTTGCTGCACAAGTATTATGAAATCGTCTGGGATGAGCAGCAGAGTCACAAGTTTAAAAACATCTCGCCACACCTTCAGCGTATCAAGGCTTTCAAGACGCTGGCGTAACAGTCCTATAACGCTTAACCAAGCCGTGAATGTTGTTCCTAAAGGGCAGCCATTGCGGCTTTTTTGTTTTTATCGTGCCCGTTTTCGTCGGTGGGCAGCAAAATGCAAAACTGTGATCTCACGCTAACTATTTGAATCACAATCCTCAAAAAAACCCTTCGTCCAGCCTTTAACCAAAAAACTTTGACGTACATCAATTTTGGTATGACCAAATAACCTCTCGTGTTATTCTGGCCCCAGATTGCAGGTTTAACTTAAGCGAACCCTATGTATTCTAAGGATATTATTTATTTACCCTTAGGCAACAATTGGTTCACATTCAGGGGGTCATTTTGACAACGCCAAAGAAGAAAATCGTTATTGTCGGCGGTGGTGCCGGTGGTCTGGAGCTGGCAACCAGCCTGGGCCATAAACTGGGTCGTAAGCATAAAGCGGAGATCACGCTGGTGGATCGCAACCACAGCCATCTGTGGAAGCCGTTGCTGCATGAAGTGGCTACCGGCTCTCTGGATGACGGTGTGGATGCGTTGAACTACCTGGCGCATGCGCGTAACCACTTCTTCAACTTCCAACTGGGTTCACTGGTCAACATTGACCGTGAAAATAAAACGCTGCAGTTGACGCAGATCTGCGATGAGCAGGGCTGCCAGCTGGTTCCCGCCCGCGAGTTGAGCTACGACATCCTGGTGATGGCGCTCGGCAGCACCTCGAACGACTTTGGCACCCCGGGGGTAAGAGATAACTGCATCTTCCTGGATAACCCGAATCAGGCGCACCGCTTCCATAACGAGATGTTGAACCTGTTCCTCAGGTTCTCTGCCAATCCGCAAGAGAAGGAGAGCGTGAATATCGCCATCGTGGGCGGTGGGGCTACCGGCGTTGAGCTGTCGGCAGAACTGCATAACGCGGTCAAACAGCTGCACAGCTACGGCTTTGAAGGGCTGGATAACAGCGCCTTGAAGGTTACCCTGGTTGAAGCCGGTGAGCGTATTCTGCCAGCGCTGCCGCCGCGTATTTCCGCAGCGGCGCACCAGGAGCTGAACAAGCTTGGCGTGCGGGTATTAACCAATACCATGGTGACCAGTGCCGATGAGCATGGCCTGAACACCAAAGGCGGCGAATTTATCAATGCCGATCTGATGGTGTGGGCAGCGGGTATCAAAGCACCGGACTTTATGAAAGAGATTGCCGGGCTGGAAACCAACCGCATCAATCAACTGGTGGTTGAACCAACGCTGCAAACTACCCGCGATGCCAACATCTTTGCTATTGGTGACTGCGCGTCCTGCCCACGTGAAGGTGGCGGCTTTGTGCCACCACGGGCACAGTCTGCCCACCAGATGGCATCACGTTGCTATAGCAACATCCTGGCGATGATGCACGATCAGCCGATGAAGCCTTACGTTTATAAGGATCACGGTTCTCTGGTCTCGCTTTCCCGCTTCAGCACCGTAGGTAGCCTGATGGGCAACCTGATGCGTGGTTCGATGATGGTCGAAGGGCGTATCGCCCGCGTGGTGTATATTTCGCTGTACCGTATGCACCAGGTAGCGCTGCACGGCTATACCAAAACCGGCCTGATGATGCTGGTGGGGGGTATCAACCGCGTGATCCGTCCGCGCTTGAAGATGCACTGATGTTTTAACCCGCTAGTTCGGTTGATGAAAACCCACGTAGGCTTGCCGCGTGGGTTTTTTAATGCCATGAGAAAGGGGACAGGCAGGGATAGGATTCTTCTCAATTCATTGGTTTTGGCCCGTTTTCAGGGTGTTTTGCTCATTGAGTCTTATTGCGAGGGTGAACTTCCTTGTGCAGACTTTAGGGAGTTTACAGACGGCGCGTCACGCACGCCGTAAACCGGGGGAATCGCCTGTGATCAATGCGAGTTTGCCCGGTGCATAATGCGTGGTAACACATTCAGGAGGATTTCCTGTGAACAAATCAATGTTAGCCGGTGTTGGGATTGGTATTGCAGCCGCTCTGGGAATTGCTGCCGTAGCCGGTCTGGACGTATTCACTCCCGGCCCACAATATGCGCAGGTTCTCGCCGCAACACCGATCAAAGAAACCATCAAAACCCCTCGGCAGGAGTGCCGGGACGTCACGGTGACCCATCGTGCGCCGGTTCAGGATGAAAACCGCATCGCTGGCTCCGTGCTGGGCGCAGTTGCTGGGGGGGTGATTGGTCACCAGTTTGGCGGTGGCCGGGGCCGTGATGTTGCGACCGTAGTAGGTGCGTTGGGTGGTGGCTATGCCGGTCACCAGGTGCAGGGGGCCTTGCAAGACAACGACACTACCACCAGCACGCAGCAGCGCTGCAAAACGGTGTATGACAAATCGCAGAAAATGCTGGGCTATGACGTGACTTACAAGATTGGCGACCAGCAGGGCAAAATCCGCATGGATCACGATCCAGGCACCCAGATCCCGCTGGATAGAAGTGGCCAGTTGGTGCTGACCAAGGTCTGATCTTCGGAGTTTACCCTTCACACCAACCTTCTCCACAGAGAGAGGGAGCCGTTCTGGCGTCCTTATCAGGGAACTACTTTCCCCTTAAAAGGGCGCTAGAACGGTGCGGTGATCAAACTGCCAAAGTATGTTCCCGGAACGCCGCCAGCAACTCGCCGATAAACTTCAGTCGTTCGGCCCGGTCAGTGAGATCCAGCATAAACTTCAGCTTGGTTGGCCCATCCAGGCGGTAAACCTGCGGTTTGCTTTGCAGCAAGCCAATCAGATAACCCGGATCGACCCGGTTCTTCTCGCCAAACTCGATAAAGCCCCCGCGCTCGTTGCCTTCGATACGCTTGATCCCCAGTATCTGCGCCTGTTGACGCATCGCCGCGCTTTGCAGCAGGTTACGCGCTGCATCCGGCAGCAGGCCAAAGCGATCAATCAGCTCAACCTTCAGTTCCTCCAGTTCACCCTCATTTTTAGCGCTGGCAATGCGTTTATAGAACGACAAACGGGTATTCACGTCTGGGATAAAGTCATCGGGCAGCAGCGCTGGCATGCGCAGTTCCACTTCCGTCTGATTGCTGGTGAGATCTTCCAGCGAAGGCTCACGCCCGTTCTTCAGAGCGTCGACGGCGCTTTCCAACAGCTCCATATACAGCGAGAAGCCCACGGTGGTCATCTGGCCGCTTTGGTCTTCCCCCAGCAGTTCCCCTGCACCACGGATTTCCAAATCGTGGGTGGCGAGCGCGAACCCGGCCCCCAAATCTTCCAGCGAGGCAATCGCTTCCAACCGCTTGTGTGCGTCGGTGCTCATGACCTTCGGGTTCGGGGTTAACAGATAAGCATAGGCCTGATGGTGCGAACGCCCGACACGGCCACGTAGCTGATGCAATTGTGCCAGGCCAAAGCGGTCTGCCCGTTCGATAATGATGGTATTGGCGCTGGGGATGTCGATGCCGGTTTCAATAATGGTGGTACAGACCAGCACGTTGAAGCGCTGGTGGTGGAAATCGTTCATCACCCGTTCCAGATCGCGTTCCCGCATCTGGCCGTGGCCAATGGCAATCCGCGCTTCTGGCACCAGCTCCGCCAGGCGTTCGGCGGCCTTATCGATATTCTCGACGTCGTTATACAGGTAATACACCTGGCCGCCGCGCAGTACCTCACGCAGGATGGCCTCGCGCACCACCAGGCTGTCGTACTCGCGGACAAAGGTTTTCACTGCCAGACGGCGGGCCGGTGGGGTAGCAATGATCGACAGATCGCGCATGCCGCTCATGGCCATATTCAGGGTTCGCGGGATTGGTGTGGCGGTTAACGTCAGAATATCTACGTCTGCACGCATCGCCTTGATACGCTCTTTGTGACGTACGCCAAAGCGGTGTTCTTCATCAACCACCAACAGCCCCAGATCTTTCCAGCGCAGATCGCTCTGCAACAGCTTATGGGTGCCGATGAGGATATCGACCTTGCCCTCGGCCGCCTCTTCCAGGATCTGTTGCTGTTCTTTGGCGCTGCGAAAACGCGACATCATTTCGATGCGGATGGGCCAGGTGGCAAAGCGATCGCGGAAGTTGTCGAAGTGCTGCTGCGCTAGCAGGGTTGTTGGCACCAGTACCGCGACCTGCTTACCGTTTTCGACGGCCAGGAAGGCGGCACGCATCGCGACTTCGGTTTTACCAAAGCCAACGTCGCCGCAGACCAGACGATCCATCGCCAGTGGCTGGCACATGTCGCTCAGCACCGCGTTGATGGCCTGTTCCTGATCTGGCGTGGTCTCAAACGGGAAGGTCTGGCAGAACAGCTGATACTGCTCACGATTATGTTTGAACGCAAAACCGCTCTTGGCGGCACGTTGGGCATAGATGTCCAACAGCTCGGCGGCCACGTCACGCACGCGTTCGGCGGCTTTCTGCCTGGCTCGCGACCAGACATCCCCGCCAAGCCGGTGCAGCGGGGCGTTCTCGTCGGCTCCTCCGGCATAGCGGCTGATCAGGTGCAGGGAAGAGACAGGCACGTACAGCTTGTCTTCACTGGCATAGGAGAGGATCAGATATTCCGCTTTGATGCCCCCAGCTTCCAGCGTGGTCAGGCCAACGTAGCGGCCAACGCCGTGTTCCAGATGCACCACCGGCTGCCCTGGGTGCAGCTCTGCCAGGTTGCGGATCAGGGTATCGGTATTGATGGTGCGGCGATTATCCTGCCGACGACGGCTGACGCGTTCACCGAGCAGATCGCTTTCACAGATCAACGCCCGATCACGCAGCGTATCCAGGAAGCCACGCTCGGAGGCACCGACCATCATGTAACGGCCCGATGCTTCGACCTCATCCAGATGATGGATCACGCTGGTACTCAGCTTGATGCGGCCAAGCAGATCTTGCAGGGTTTCGCGGCGGCCTTCACTCTCTACCGAGAAGACCACGCCACCGGTGAAGCTTTCAATAAAACGTCGCAGATTATCCAGTGGGGCCTTCTGCTGGGCCTGGACGGCGAGATCCGGCAGGGTTTGATAGCCCAGGTTGGTGCAACCGGCTTTGGCAGGCAGTTCCTCGGTTTTCAACGCCATTCGCGGCCAGGCTTTCAGCTCGGCAAATAGCGCATCGACCCGCAGCCATAGGGTATCCGGGGCCAGCAGCGGCCGCATCGGATCGATCCGCCGGTTCTCATAGCGTTGATTGACATCCAGCCAGAAACGTTCGGCTGCTCCTTCCAGGTTGCCGGTGTTGACGAGCAGCGTATTGGCTGGCAGATAGCTGAACAAGGAAGGCAGCGGCTGGCTGAAGAACAGCGGTTGCCAGTATTCGATACCGGCAGGCCAGGTGCCTTTACTCACTTGCTGATAAATATGTTCGGCGTCGCGGCGTACTTCAAACTGTTCACGCCACTGGCTGCGGAACAGCTCAATGGCGGCCTTATCGGTCGGGAACTCGTGCGCTGGCAGCAGGTTGATGGCGTCCACTTCGCTCAACGTGCGTTGGTTATCCACATCAAAGGTGCGCAGGCTGTCGATCTCGTCGTCGAAAAAGTCGATGCGATAAGGCTCTTCGCTGCCCATGGGATACAGGTCAAGCAGCGCTCCGCGCGTAGCAAATTCGCCATGTTCCATTACCTGATCGACGCTGCGGTAACCGGCCTGTTCCAACTGTGCCCGCAGCAGATCCCGCGACAGCCGTTGGCCCTTTTTCATCACCAACGCATGGCCATGCAGGAACTCATGCGGGCAGACGCGTTGCATCAGCGTATTCACCGGCAAAATGATGATGCCGCGTGCCATGGTCGGCAGATGATACAGGCTGGAAAGCCGCGCCGAGATGATTTCCTGATGGGGCGAGAAGCTGTCGTACGGCAGCGTTTCCCAGTCGGAAAGGGTGGTCACCATCTGATCGGTAAACTGCTGGATTTCGTCACGCAACCGCAATGCATTCTGCATATCCGGGGCGATGAGCATCACCGGGCCGGGATGGCGTTCGGCGATTTCGGCGCATTCAACGGCACAGGCAGAACCGGTGAGCTGTCCTAGCTGGCGTAAATCGCCCGCGCGGTCAGGAAGAGAGTAACGGTAGGAGGATGCGGAGCTGCGGCTTTTATCAGAAATGCTCATTCAGTTATCTTTAATCAATGAATTGAATAACAGTTTTTGTGGTGTTCACCGTGGCGCTTGACGCGTGAATACCACAAAATCCTGTTTACCTGGCGTTTGGCTAAAGCTAACTCGTTCTCCCTCACCCCAACCCTCTCCCCAAGGAGAGGGAGCTGGAACGGTGTTGCGGTTAGGTAACGGAGTATGGCTAAGGCACATTCGGTTCCCTCTCCCTTTGGGAGAGGGGGCTATAAAGTGGTTCAAGCCCATCACCTTTTACCTTGGTTATACTAGCCCAGCAGCGTATAAACTGACACCGGTAAAAGCGCGAGCAAGCTTCCTGTTGGCGGTAATTTAATCAATTCTGCGCCATGGCGAGATACTGGCCGATTTTATCGACGTCCACGTTGCCACCGCTGACGATCACCCCGACTTTTTTGCCCCGCAGATCGATGACCTGATTCATCGCCGCAGCGGCAGCCAGGCAACCGGTTGGTTCGACCACCATCTTCATCCGCTCCATAAAGAAACGCATTTGCTGGCACAGCTGTTGGTCGGTCACCGTCAGGATATCTTCCACATAGTGTTGAATGATCGGGAAGGTGAGATTGCCTACCTGCTGGGTCTGTGCGCCGTCGGCAATGGTTTTTGGTACCGGGATCCACACTTTTTCACCGCTGCGGAACGCCTGTTGCACATCGTTGCCCGCCTCGGGTTCGACGCCAAATACCCGGCAACCGGGCGACCAGTGATGTGCCGCAATGGCGCATCCAGAGAGCAGCCCGCCGCCACCGGTACAAACCAGCAAAATATCCAGCGGGCCAACTTCTTCGATCAGCTCTTTAGCTGCGGTGCCTTGGCCAGCCATCACCTGCGGATAATCGTAAGGTGGGATCACCGTTAAGCCCTGTTCCGCTGCTAACCGTTGGGTGATGGCTTCCCGGTCTTCGGTTTGCCGCTGATAGATCACCACGTTAGCTCCATAGCCGCGGGTTGCAGCCAGCTTGGCGGCGGGGGCGTCATGTGGCATCACAATGGTGACGCTTACCCCAAGCTCACGGGCCGCCAACGCCATGGCCTGCGCATGGTTACCGGATGAGAAGGCGATCACTCCGGCCTGGCGCTGGGCCGGGGTCAATTGGCTGATGGCGTTAAAGGCACCACGGAATTTAAAGGCCCCAATGCGCTGGAAATTCTCGCACTTGAAAAAGAGCTGGGCACCGGCGATCTCATCCGCCTGGCGGGAAGTCATTACTGGTGTGCGGATCGCGTGGTTTTGCAGGATTTCGGCCGCTTTGGCAATATCGGCGGCGGTGATGCAGTGGGACGTAACGGTCATGGCTACCTCATGTGGTTGGCATTGATTCGTTCAGTCTATTAATTTGCCCGTTGTCAACGGATTGTCAAACGGTTAAGTGGCTGTCAGTAGAAACACCCGTGCCTCAGGAAGGTCAAAATCCGGCATTTTCTGTAAACCCGTGCAAACATGATGAATAAAACCGGCCGGGTGGTTCCATAAACCCGGTAGAGCCTTTATTATCCTTGATCACTTTGCTTAAGCTACGGCAACAAAACGGATTTCATGTATCAACCTGTCGCGTTATTTATTGGCCTGCGTTATATGCGCGGGCGAGCCTCAGACCGCTTTGGGCGGTTTGTTTCCTGGCTATCCACCATTGGCATTACGCTGGGGGTGATGGCGCTGGTGACGGTGCTTTCAGTGATGAATGGCTTCGAGAAAGATCTCGAAAACAACATCCTGGGGCTCATGCCGCAGGCGCTGATCACCAGCAAACAGGGTTCTATCAACCCTGAACAGCTGCCAGCCTCTGCCGTGCAAAACCTGCATGGTGTCACCCGAGTCACCCCGTTGACTACCGGCGATGTGGTGCTGCAAAGCGCTCGCAGCGTGGCCGTTGGCGTCATGTTGGGGGTTGACCCACAACAGCCCGATCCGCTGACGCCTTATCTGGTCAACGTTAAACAGCAACAGCTGCAACCGGGTGAGTACAACCTGATTATCGGTGAACAGCTTGCCGGGCAGTTGGGCGTCAAGCGTGGCGATCAGCTGCGTCTGATGGTGCCGAGCGCCAGCCAGTTCACCCCGATGGGGCGGATCCCAAGCCAACGTCTGTTCACCGTGATTGGCACCTTCCATGCCAATAGCGAAGTGGACGGCTATCAGTTGCTGGCGAACCAGCAAGATGCTTCACGTCTGATGCGCTACCCGGCGGGCAATATCACCGGCTGGCGTTTGTTCCTGCAACAGCCGTTGACGGTGGACACCCTTAGCCAGCAAACGCTGCCGGAAGGCACCCAGTGGAAAGACTGGCGCGAACGCAAGGGCGAGCTGTTCCAGGCGGTGCGCATGGAGAAAAACATGATGGGGCTGCTGCTTAGCCTGATCGTGGCGGTGGCGGCATTCAATATCATTACCTCGCTGGGCCTGTTGGTGATGGAGAAGCAGGGCGAAGTGGCCATTCTGCAAACCCTGGGCCTGACGCGGCGGCAGATCATGTCGGTCTTTATGGTGCAGGGGGCCAGCGCTGGGATTATCGGTTCGTTGCTGGGCACGCTGTTAGGCGTTCTGCTTGCCACCAATCTGAACAACCTGATGCCGATCCTTGGCGCGTTGATCGACGGAGCTTCTCTGCCAGTGGCGGTTGACCCTCTCCAGGTGACGATCATTGCCGTAGTGGCGATGGCGGTCTCGCTGTTATCCACGCTTTACCCTTCATGGCGCGCTGCCGCCGTACAACCCGCTGAGGCTTTACGTTATGAGTAACCATCCTTTATTGCAGTGTGAGCGCCTGTGTAAAACCTATCAGGAAGGCAACCTGCATACCGACGTGCTGCGCAATGTCAGTTTTGCCATGCAACCGGGCGAGATGATGGCGATCGTCGGTAGCTCGGGTTCCGGTAAGAGTACTTTGCTGCACCTGCTGGGGGGGCTGGATTCGCCCACTTCGGGAGAGGTGATTTACAAAGGGCAGTCGTTGAACAAGCTTTCTTCCACTGCTAAAGCCGAACTGCGCAACCGCCAGCTCGGCTTTATCTATCAGTTCCATCATCTGCTGCCAGATTTCACCGCGCTGGAGAACGCCGCGATGCCGCTGCTGATCGGCGGCATGAAACCGGCGCTGGCGAAGGAAAAGGCGCAGGAGATGCTGGCGGCCGTGGGCCTGGAAAAACGTAGCAAACACCGCCCGTCCGAGCTTTCCGGCGGTGAACGTCAGCGCGTGGCGATTGCCCGTGCGTTGGTGAATAACCCTTCGCTGGTGTTGGCGGATGAGCCGACCGGCAACCTGGATAAGCGCACCGCAGACAGCATCTTCGATTTGCTGGGCGAATTGAACGTACGCCAGGGTACCGCATTTTTGGTGGTCACCCACGATCTGCAACTCGCTAAACGCCTGAGCCGCCAGTTGGAAATGGCAGACGGCCATCTACAGGCACAACTGACCCTGATGGGGGCCGAGTAATGAGCGCTTCGCCACTTTCATTGCTGATGGCGCTGCGCTTCAGCCGTGGCCGGCGGCGCGGCGGCATGGTTTCGTTGATCTCGGTGATCTCCACCATCGGCATCGCGCTGGGCGTGGCGGTGCTGATCGTCGGGCTGAGCGCGATGAACGGCTTCGAACGTGAACTGCAGAACCGTATTCTGGCGGTGGTACCGCACGGTGAGATCGAGCCGGTTAAGCAACCGTTCACCGGCTGGCCGGAGATCCTGCAACGGGTCGAAAAAGTACCGGGCATTTTGGCTGCGGCACCCTATATCAGCTTTACCGGGCTGATGGAAAATGGTGCTCAGCTTCGCGCCGTCCAGGTAAAAGGGGTCGATCCTGCGCAGGAAAAGCAGCTCAGCGCGCTGCCAAGTTATGTGCAGGGCGATGCCTGGGCTAACTTCAAAAGCGGTGAGCAGCAGGTGATCCTGGGCAAAGGGGTAGCCGACGCTCTGGGCGTGAAGCAGGGCTCTTACGTCACGGTGATGATCCCCAACAGCGATCCTGAGATGAAACTGTTGCAGCCGAAGCGTATTCGCCTGCATGTCACCGGTATCCTGCAACTTAGCGGCCAGCTCGATCACAGCTTGGCCATGGTGCCGTTGGCGGATGCCCAGCAATATCTGGATATGGGTGACAGTGTCACCGGCATCGCCATCAAGGTCAACGACGTGTTCGCCGCTAACAAGCTGGTGCGTGACGCCGGGGAAGTCGCCGATGCCACCGTCTATATCAAGAGCTGGATTGGCACTTACGGATTTATGTATCGCGATATTCAGATGATCCGCGCCATCATGTATCTGGCGATGGTGCTGGTGATCGGCGTGGCCTGTTTCAACATTGTTTCCACCCTGGTGATGGCGGTGAAGGACAAGAGTGGCGACATTGCCGTGCTGCGTACGCTGGGAGCCAAAGACGGCTTTATCCGCGCCATCTTTGTCTGGTATGGCCTGTTGGCCGGGCTGGTAGGAAGCCTTAGCGGGGTAGTGGTTGGAGTGATTGCCTCGTTACAGTTGACCAATATCATCAAGGGCATCGAAAAGCTGATGGGCCACTCTTTCCTGTCTGGCGACATCTACTTTATCGATTTCCTGCCGTCCGAGCTGCACTGGCTGGATGTAGCTATCGTACTGGGTACGGCAATCGTGCTTAGCCTGCTGGCCAGTTGGTATCCGGCCAGACGTGCCAGCCGCATCGATCCGGCCCGCGTCTTGAGCGGGCAGTAATAAAAACCTGGGGCCAGTAGCGGGCCCCTTTTTTTTACCCTGAGGGCGAGATATGTACTACGGTTTCGACATGGGCGGCACCAAGATTGAACTTGGGGTGTTCGACGCCAATCTGCAGCGTATCTGGCAAAAGCGGGTGCCGACGCCGCGTGACGACTACCGGCAACTGCTGGCGGTATTACGCGATCTCACCCATGAGGCCGATGCCGTTTGTGGTACGCAGGGGCTGGTGGGCATCGGTATTCCCGGGCTGCCAAATGAAGATGGCACCTTGTTTACCGCCAACGTCCCGGCTGCGATGGGGCAGCCGCTGCCGCGCGATCTGAGCGCGCTGATTGGCCGCGAGGTCAAGGTCGATAACGATGCCAACTGCTTCACGCTTTCGGAAGCTTGGGACGAGGAGTTTCGCCATTACCCGACGGTGCTGGGCATCATCCTGGGCACCGGAGTTGGCGGTGGTTTGATCGTTAATGGTAAAGTGGTCTCTGGACGGAACTTTATCACTGGAGAGTTTGGCCATTTCCGCTTGCCGGTGGATGCGCTGGAGGTGCTCGGGCGTGATATTCCTCGCGTTCCCTGTGGCTGTGGCCATGACGGTTGCATCGAGAATTACATCTCGGGCCGCGGATTTGAGTGGATGTATGCCCATTTTTATCAACAACGGTTGCCAGCGCAGCAAATCATTGCGCATTATCAGGCCGGTGAGCCACAGGCCGTGGCGCACGTAGAACGTTTTCTGGATGTCCTGGCCATTTGCCTGGGCAACCTGCTGACCATCATCGACCCCCACCTGGTGGTGATTGGCGGCGGCTTATCGAATTTTGCCGCAATTTATCAGGCGTTGCCCCAGCGTTTGCCCGCCCATTTGTTACGGGTAGCCAAACTGCCACGCATCGAGAAGGCGCGCTATGGCGATGCTGGCGGTGTTCGTGGGGCAGCGTTCCTCAATTTGGTGGAAAGTCATAAATAAGGAGAGTTCATGCACACTCGCCATCGGTTGTGTCAGTTTCGCAAGAGTAAGCATGTTCGGCATCAGCGTTTTCGCTCGCGGATATTCCAACGCGATACCATGGCGGCGGCAGAGCTGAAAAAGCCGTTTGTCGTGGTGCTGACGGGAGCAGGGATCTCTGCCGAGTCCGGCATCCGTACTTTCCGTGCTGCCGATGGGCTGTGGGAAGAGCACAAGGTAGAAGATGTCGCCACCCTGGACGGTTATCAGCGCGATCCGGCCTTGGTGCAGGAGTTTTATAATGCGCGCCGCCGGCAGTTGCAGCAGTCGGATATCGGCCCTAATGCGGCTCATCGTGCGCTGGCCGATTTGGAAGAGTGGCTGGGGGAGGAGAATTTCCTGCTGGTTACGCAGAATATCGACAACCTGCACGAGCGAGCCGGTAGCAAGCATGTGCTGCATATGCATGGCGAGCTGCTGAAAGTGCGCTGCACCAGTTCTGGGCAGGTGGTGGAATGGTTGGGAGACCTGAGCGTGGATGAACGTTGCCACTGCTGCCAGTTCCCTGCGCCACTGCGGCCTCACGTGGTGTGGTTTGGTGAAATGCCGTTGGGGATGGATGAGATTTACGCCGCGTTGGCCAAGGCCGATTTCTTTATCGCGATTGGCACCTCTGGCAATGTTTACCCGGCGGCAGGCTTTGTTCACGAGGCACGGTTGGGCGGGGCTTATACCATGGAGCTGAACCTGGAGCCGAGCCTGGTGGAGAGCCAGTTCGAAGAGAAGCATTACGGCCCGGCCAGCGAGGTGGTGCCACGCTTTGTGCACAAATTCCTGATGGGCAAGGTCGAGCGGGCGGATAAGCCTTAATCGGATAGGGCGAGGGGCAATATAGTTGCCCCTCCCTAGGTCAGCGTCCGGCCTTTAGCTGCTGGAAGTAGGTTTCATACAGCGTACTGGTATCACCCACATCGTTTTGCCACTCACCGTTTTCGATCACCGTATCATCCGGATACAGCGATTTGTCGTTGGCGATCTCTTTCGGCAACAGCTTTCTCGCGGCCAGATTGGGGGTTGGGTAACCGATGGTTTCCGCCACCTGTACCGCGATCTCCGGGCGTAGCAGGAAGTCGATCAGCTTCAACGCTCCCTCGACGTTCTTGGCATTAGCCGGAATAGCCAGGCTATCCATCCAGAAAATGCCGCCTTCTTTCGGCCAGACGATCTCCAGTGGGGTACCGGCCTGGCGCGCGACATAGGCCGAACCGTTCCACACCATGCCCAGATCGACTTCACCTTCCATATACGGATTGCCCGGGTTATCGGAGTTGAACGCCAGCACGTTTGGCATCAGCTTCTTGAGCTCGTTATAGGCAGCCTCGATCTGCTTAGGATCGGTAGTATTGCCTGAATAACCCAGCTTGCGTAGCGCGACCTGGAACACTTCACGTGCATCATCGGTGAGCAGCACGCGGCCTTTGTATTCCGGTTTCCACAGATCGGCCCAGGCGGTTACGGAGTTGGCATCAATGGCATCGGTATTGATGCCAATGGCGGTGGCGCCCCAGATATAGGGAATGGAGTAATCGTTGTTGGGATCGAACGGTTTGTGCAACAGGTTTGGATCGAGGTCGTTAAAGTGGCTGAGTTTGCTTTTGTCGATCTTTTGCAGCATCCCTTCCTTGCTCATCTTGGCGATGAAATAGGTGGAAGGGACCACCAGATCGTACGCGCCGTCGCGGTAGGTTTTCAGCTTGGCGTACATGCTTTCGTTGGATTCATAGGTGGAGTAAATCACCTTGATACCGGTTTCTTTGGTGAACTGTTCCAGCAGACCCGGCGGGACATACTCGGTCCAGTTGTAGAAATAGAGCGTTTTGCCGTCGTCCGCGGCGTTTGCCGAGCCAAGGCTCAGTGCCATCATCCCGGCTGCGAGCAGATGTGACCACTTTTTCATGGTGCGGATCCTTTAGCAGTGCGTGTTTTTACAGTATAGCGTGATGCGCCATACCCCAGAGAGCGGCTATTATAAGTGGCGTACCCAACGGGGTAAAGACGCTTATCCCGTTGGCAAATCAGCGTTTTTGCCGATCGCGTAACAGCAGTTGGCTGGTGAGCACCAGCGCTAGCGATAACACCAGCAGAATGGTCGCCAGGGCGTTCACTTCAGGAGATACGCCGACCTTCACCATCGAATAGATCTTCAAGGGCAAAATCTCGTAGCTTGGCCCGGTCACGAACGAAGAGACCACGACATCATCCATCGACAGCGTGAAGCTTAGCAACCAACTGGCGGCAACAGCGGGCATGGCCAGCGGCAGGATGATTTTGCGCAGGATCACCATTTCGCTGGCACCCAGATCGCGTGCGGCT
Organism: Serratia sp. K1WW1; assembly: GCF_055790865.1. Lineage (NCBI taxonomy): Bacteria > Pseudomonadati > Pseudomonadota > Gammaproteobacteria > Enterobacterales > Yersiniaceae > Serratia > Serratia sp. K1WW1. Next base: position 3,475,128 of record NZ_CM147697.1, on the reverse strand, counting down.
TCCAGCATTTTGACGTCAAAGCCCTTCAGGCGCGCATAGACGGTGACCACCACAAAGGGCAGGCAGAAGGTGATATGCGAAAATAACAGCGACCAGAAGCCCAACGAGACGCCTAGCAGCATAAACAGCACCAGCAGCGAGATGGCCATGACGATATCCGGCGACATCATCACCACAAACAGCATGCCACCGACGAAGGGTTTCCCGCGAAAACGATAGCGGTATAACGCCACAGCCGCCAACGAGCCGATCATGGTCGCAAAGCTGGCGGACAACACAGCCATGGTGAGTGAGTGCCCAGCGGCCTGCAACAGGCTGTCGTTATTCATCAACATGCTGTACCAGTGGGTGGTAAAACCTCGCCAGTTAATGCCAAAGCGCGAGGTGTTGAACGAGTTAACGATCAGGATCACGATGGGAATATAGAGATAGGCGTAAATCAGGCTCATAAAGCCACCGCGCAACAGGCGTCCGATCATTCCAGCTCCCCCTTTTTGTTCAGCAGCTTGGCGGCCCGGTAATAGATCCACAGCATCAGCCCCATCACCAGCGTCAGGCAAATGCTGGTGGCGGCACCAAACGGCCAGTCACGGATATTCAGGAACTGGCTTTTGATGACGTTACCGATCAGCAGGTTTTTGGCTCCGCCCATCAGGTCGGCCACGTAGAACAGCCCCATGGCGGGCAGCAGCACCAACAGGCAACCGGCGATAATGCCTGGCATAGTCAGCGGAATAATGATGCGGATAAAGGTTTGCAGCTTGCTGGCACCAAGATCGCGGGCCGCCTCCAGACAGGATTTATCCAGCTTTTCCAGGCTGGAGTAGAGCGGCATCACCATAAACGGCAGCAAGATGTAGACCAGCCCCAGCACCACAGCGCCAGAGGTATACATGATGCGTAACGGCGTATCGATGATCCCGGCCCACATCAGGAACTCGTTCAGATAGCCGCGGGTGCTGAGAAACAGCTTCAGGCCATAGATACGGATCAGCGAGTTGGTCCAGAAGGGCACAATCAGCAGGAACAGCAGCAGCGGGCGCACCCTTTGCGGCAGGCGAGCCAGAATAAAGGCGAAAGGATAACCCAGCAGCAGGCAGCAAAAGGTGGCGATCGCCGCCATGTTCAGCGAGTGCAGCATCACTTGGCCATACAGGGGATCGAACAACCGGGTGTAATTATCCAGAGTGAACACCATCTGCACCAGATTGGCGTCGTCACGGGTGAGGAAACTGGTGCCGATAATCATCAGGTTCGGCAGAAAAACAAACAGCACCAGCCAGCCGACGGTGCCGCTGATCACCAGGTTTTGCAGCAAATTACGCGATTTCTTCATCGGCCAGCACTACCTCCCAGCTTGCAACCCAGGTTATCGCCATCTTCTGGTTTAACGAGTGGTCAAAGTCAGGATCGTCTTCATTGAAGAACTCGCTGACCATCACCATCTTACCGTTTTCCAGTTCAACCACCGACTCCAGCGTCATGCCTTTATAGTTGCGTTCGCGCACGTAGCCGATCAGGCCATCTATCTGCTCGCTGTCGTTCACCTCTTCGACGCGCAGATCCTCCGGGCGCAGCAGAACCTTCAGGGATTGTCCTGGCTCGACCGGGAGATCGGCGTAGATATCACACTCACGGCCTTCCACACGGGCGCGTACCCGCTGCGGATCGATACGATGTAGCACTACCGCATCAAAGATATTGATCTCACCGATAAAGCTGGCGACAAACAGGTTCTTGGGCTCTTCGTAGATTTCCCGTGGGGTGCCGTCCTGTTCTATTCGCCCGTCGCGCATCACCACAATCCGATCGGACATGGTCAGCGCCTCTTCCTGATCGTGCGTGACGAACACAAAGGTGATGCCCAATTGGCGCTGCAGCGCCTTCAACTCGTTCTGCATCTGCTTGCGCAGCTTGTAGTCCAGTGCCGAAAGCGACTCGTCGAGCAGTAACAGTTTAGGTTTATTCACTACGGCCCGGGCAATCGCGACCCGTTGCTGTTGCCCTCCAGATAGCTGATGTGGGCGGCGCTGAGCGAACTCGTCCAATTGCACCATGCGCAGGGCTTCTTCCACGCGCGGCGTTAGCTCCGCCTCTGGGGTTTTCTGCATGCGCAGGCCAAAGGCGACATTTTCAAACACGGTCATGTGGGGGAATAGGGCATAGCTTTGAAACACGGTGTTAACGTGCCGATGCTCGGCCGGGATAGCGGTGATATCTTGCCCGTCGAGCACGATCTGCCCATGGTCGGCATTTTCCAACCCGGCAATCAGCCGCAGCACGGTAGTTTTCCCGCAGCCGGAAGGGCCAAGCAGGGTCAGGAACTCACCATCGTTAATCTTTAGGTTGAGATCGCGGATGATCTCTTTGCCGTCAAAGCTTTTACTCAGGGCGTTCAGTGTAACCAAAGAGGATTGTTCAGTCATTTTAGTGTCTCTATCCCGTACGGTGGTGCAGATAGAACCGCCGCTGGAAAAGACTGCGCGAGCTTACGGGAGTGACCCGTCAGGTACTGAAGCTCAAAGCCAGCGGCGCCGATCAAAAATTTAAGAGGGCGCATGATAGACGCTGAATCCGGTAATTGAAAGCCAAACCGCCCATAAGTCATGCCAGTTGGCCGATTTTTGCGTCGGTAGTTACCCTATTAAACCATCACTTGCTTTAATGATTTGTGTTAAATCTGATTATTAATGACCTGTCTCAATATTTGATCCGGATCGGTTCCGCATAATGAAACGCGAAATTCTGAGGGCGGAACCATGGATAAACTACTAGATCGCTTTTTTAACTACGTCTCATTTGACACACAGGCTAAAGCGAACGTCAAACATGTGCCTAGTACCGAAGGGCAACTGAAGCTGGCGCGTGCGTTGCAACAGGAAATGATTGGGCTGGGGTTTGAACGGGTATCGCTAAGCGAACATGGCTGCGTGATGGGCACGCTGCCTGGCAATGTGAGCTGGCCAGTGCCGGCCATTGGCTTTATTTCTCACCTTGATACCTCACCCGATTTTTCGGGTAAGCATGTGACGCCGCAGATAGTGGAAAACTATCGCGGCGGTGACATTGCCTTGGGCATCGGTGATGAAGTGTTATCGCCGGTGATGTTCCCGATCTTGCATCAGATGCTGGGGCAAACGCTGATCACCACCGACGGCAAAACGCTGTTGGGGGCCGACGATAAAGCCGGGATTGCCGAGATCTTGACCGCGATGGTGCGGCTAAAGCAGCAAAAAATTCCTCACGGCGATATCCGCGTGGCGTTCACGCCGGATGAAGAGGTGGGCAAAGGGGCGCATTTCTTTGATGTTGCTGCGTTCGATGCAGAGTGGGCCTACACCGTCGATGGTGGTGGGGTGGGCGAACTGGAGTGTGAAAACTTCAATGCAGCGGCGGTGACGGTCAAAATCGTCGGTAATAACGTACACCCTGGCAGTGCCAAAGGGGTGATGGTGAACGCGCTGTCGTTGGCAACCCGTTTCCAACAGGAGCTACCGGCCGAGGAAACACCGGAGCACACCGAGGGGTATCAGGGTTTTTACCATCTCAACAGCATCAAGGGGAACGTTGAACGTGCCGAGATGCACTACATCTTGCGGGATTTTGAGCGTGAAGGCTTTGAGGCTCGCAAGCGCAAGATGATTGAAGTCGCGCAAAAGGTTGGCCGTGGGTTGCCACGGGATTGCTACATTGAGGTGGCGATCGAGGATAATTACTACAACATGCGTGAGCAGGTGGCCGAGCATCCTCATGTGATCGAGCTGGCACAGCAGGCGATGCGGGACTGTGATATTGAGCCGGTGATGAAGCCGATCCGCGGTGGTACCGATGGCGCGCAGCTATCCTTCAAGGGGCTGCCTTGTCCAAACCTGTTTACCGGTGGCTATAACTTCCATGGCAAGCATGAGTTTATTACGCTGGAAGGGATGGAGCAGGCGGTAGCGGTGATCATGCGCATTGCCACTCTGAGCGCCGAGCGCGCTAAACGGTAGTTTTTTGCGTTAATAGATTGAGTGAGGGGCCAGTTTGCCCCTCACTCATTTTGATTAGTCGTTAAAATACCAGTAACCGCTGTTAATCAACGCCGTCAGCAGGGCCAGGAACGACGGGTCGTCCACCGCGTCGCCCAGCAAGGCGGCATCAACGCTTGCGTGCTGGCACAGCGCATCGGCGGCTTGCAGATGTTCGGTGTCGATTAGCTCACCGTTGACAAAGCATTGGTCGCCAACGCGCAGCACGCGCAACCCACCCAAACGTTGTAATGGCTCACCCTGTTGCAGCAGCTCATAGATTTCACCGGCCTGATAAGGCGGCTCTGGCGGCGCGATGTCCAGCTCGTGACGCGACTGCGAAATGAACTCGCCAAACCAGTTCTGGAAGTGCTCCGGCTGCTGCACCAGCTCCAGGATCATCCCACGCAGCGCATCGACCTCATGGGGGAGAACCATCGCCGGGTGATCGCGCAGCGCGATATCCGGATCGGTGTAACGTTTGCTGCCTAACTCGCGTGCTAGCACGTAGTCGGCATAGCCACTTACCATCTCGCGGCCATTCGGTGCGCGGAAGCCGACGGAATAGTTGAGCGAGTTTTCCAGCGAGTAGCCTTCATGCGGGAATCCCGGTGGGATATACAGAATATCGCCAGGCTCCATCTCTTCGTCAATGATGGCGTCAAACGGCTCAACCTGTAACAGGTCAGGGTGCGGGCAGTGCTGCTTCATCGGTACTTTTTCGCCCACGCGCCAACGGCGGCGGCCAGTACCCTGGATGATGAACACGTCGTATTGATCGAGATGTGGGCCAACGCCGCCGCCCGGTACCGAGAACGAAATCATCAGATCGTCCATGCGCCAGTCCGGCAGCTTACGGAACGGTTGCATCAAGGCACTGGAAGGCTGATGCCAGTGATCAACGGCCTGCACCAGCAATGACCAGTTGTTCTCGCCCAGATGGTCGAAACTTTCAAACGGGCCGTGGCCAACCTGCCAGCGACCTTCCTGATGGCTCACCAGGCGGCTGTCCACCTCGTTTTCCATAGCCAACCCGGCCAGCTCATCCGGGGAAATCGGATCGATAAAGTTGTTAAAACCACGCTTGATAATTACCGGGCGCTTTTGCCAATAGCGTTGCAAAAAGTCGTTCCAGTCGAGATCTAATTGGTAATCCATGTTCTATTCCAGGATAGAGTGAGCCTGCAGGGATTATAACGGAAGTTAGGCCCCGTGGATCGGGGCCTGAGCGAGAGAATTTAATCGTGATGGTGGGAGTCGTGCTGGCGGGAGAAGGTGACCTCCATCCGTGCTCCACCCAGCGGGCTGTCGCTGATGGTAATTTGCCCGTCGTATTGCTCGATGATCTCGGCGGCGACCGACAGGCCAATCCCCTGGCCGGGGCGCAGAGTATCGACGCGTTGGCCGCGTTGGAAGATCAACTCACGCTTGCTTTCGGGGATGCCGGGGCCGTCGTCATCAATGACGATCGTCAGGTATTTGTCCGAGTGCAGCGAGGTGATCTCCACAAACTCCAGGCAATATTTACAGGCGTTCTCCAGCACGTTGCCCATCACCTCCATAAAGTCGTTTTTCTCGCCCATAAAGGTGACTTCAGGTGAGATATCGAGGGTGATGACAACCCCTTTGCGCTGATAAACCTTGTTTAGTGCCACGCTCAGGCTGTCGAGCAGGGCAGAAACCGAATGGATCTCGCGGGTCAGCACGGTTTGACCAGAGTTGATGCTGGCCCGATGCAGGTAATAACCAATCTGCTGCGAGATACGGCTAATCTGCTCGAGCATGATCGGCTCGACCTCTTCGATGGTGGTCTGCTTGCTGGAACGCAGCGAGCGCAGGGTGGTCTGCAATACCGCCAGCGGGGTTTTCAGGCTGTGGGTGAGGTCGGACAGCGTAGTGCGGTATTTGGTGTAGCGCTGGCGCTCGTTGCGCACCAGGATATTCAGGTTCCGTACCAAGCCACGTAGTTCACTGGGGGGATTTTCATCCAGTTGCTCGCGCTCGCCGTTTTCCAATTCACCGACCTGGGTTATCAGCGCCTTGATCGGCCGCAAACTCCAATACGCAGCTAGCCATAGCAGAGGCACGACCAGTAACAGATTGGCCAGCAGTACGTAGCTGAACCATTCCCACACCACGTCCGAGCGTTGCAGTTCCTGCGGAATGCTGTCGACCACCACGATGCTCAAGGCGGGCAGGCGTGGGGTGGCGGCATAGGTATTGACGGCCACCGAGTGGGTTAACGCCTCATGGTCGGTGTCATCGTAGTCTTTCAGCTGATCCTGTGCCTTGGGGTTGTCCCCCAGCACTTCGCTACTGATGCGGGTGTCGGTGTCTATCTCATAGAAACCGGATTCTTGCAGCCACTCTTTCTGGATCCGTTTTTCCAGTTCCGGCACCGAGCGCTGGCTCCACAACAGGTTGCCTTTTTCGTCGTAGATAAACACCAGCGTTGGGGAGTTGAGATCGAGATCGGGCGGGATGGCAATGGTCAACTTCTGGTCTTTCCACTGCGCCAGGCTGAAGAACAGGTTGCTCTCTCCGCGCAGCAGGCGGAAGGCGGTTTTATCAAAGCTGACGATATAGCCGACCACCGCAACTAGCCCGTAGGACAGCGACAGCGCCAGGATCACCCCGGCGGTGGCCATCAGAAAGCGGGCGCGCAGTGAGAAGGGCTTTTTATCTCTGTTGAACATTATGCTCACTTGGCATCGAAACGGTAGCCCTGACCACGTACGGTGGTGATCACTTCCTGTGGGTATTCGGCCTGTAGCTTTTTACGCAGGCGGCCCATTAATACGTCGATGGTGTGGCTTTCGCGCAGTTCGGCATCCGGGTAGAGTTGCAACATCAATGAATCTTTACTGACCACTTTACCCGCGTTACGGATCAACGTTTCAATAATGGTGTATTCAAAGGCCGTCAGCTTGATTTGCTGTTCGTTGACGCTCAGCTCACGGCGTGAGAGGTCGATCTGGAACGGCGGCAGTACGATCACCTGTGAAGCCAGGCCGCTATTGCGGCGCATCAAGGCCTGCATGCGGGCAATCACTTCTTCCAGGTGGAAGGGCTTGGTGACGTAATCATCGGCCCCGGCTTCCAGCACCGCCACCTTATCCTGCCAGCTTTCACGGGCGGTCAGCACCAGGATCGGCAACTTCATCTGGTTGGCACGCCAACGGCGGATCAGGCTCAGGCCATCTTCACCCGGCAACCCGAGATCGACAATGGCGATATCAGGCGCATGTTCCTGCAGAAAATAGTCAGCTTCTTTGGCATCTTCTGCGGCATCAACCTGATGCCCCATTTCGCGCATTTGCACACTAAGATGGTGGCGCAATAGGCCATTGTCTTCAACAACCAGTACTCGCATGGTACAGACTCCTGTTGTTTAGGCGGGTGCAACTCCAGGCACCCACACTGAAAAGGTTACACGCTGTTGGCCACGTTGTGGTAACGCGCATTAGCTGACCATTCCCTGATCGTTTAATTCTGTCATCCATTGATTATCGGCAATGACTGATAAACGCAGGATAAACAGCGCAGTGCCAAAGGTAAACAAAACTTAAACAAAGCTGACTGCCTGAAGTGTGAGCGGGATCGCGGCAAAGGACTAAAGGTATCATTAAGGTATTATATAGGTATCGTAATGATGCTAATACCAGGAACCCTACACCGCTTTCCCGAGCCGATGCCGGGAAGGTAGCCAGCAAGGATACATAATAATGAAACGTCCTCATCTGAAGCTGTCTGTCATGATGTTTATCGAGTGGTTTATCTGGGGAGCGTGGTTTGTTCCCCTATGGCAATACCTCAACAAGTTGGGCTTTACGCCGGGTGAAATTGCCTGGTCGTACAGCAGTACGGCGATTGCGGCAATCCTCTCGCCGGTGCTGGTTGGCGTTATTGCCGATCGCTACTTCGCCGCGCAAAAAGTCTTGGGCTGGTTGCATCTGGCTGGTGGGGTGCTGATGTTTATCATCGCCTGGCAAACCACCTTTGCCACCTTCTTCCCGCTGCTGGTGATTTATGCCATCACCTATATGCCGACCGTGGCGCTGACCAACAGCATCGCCTTTGCCAACATTAGCGATACCGAAAAAGAGTTCCCGCGCATCCGCGTATTGGGCACCTTGGGTTGGATTGCCTCCGGTCTGGTGGTGGGCTTTATGCTGCCGCCGTTGCTGGGGTTAGGCAATATTTCCGATAGCAACCTGCCGTTAATCATTACCGGTGTGGCATCGATCGCGCTTGGTTTGTACAGCTTTGTGCTGCCCAATACGCCAGCCAAGGGTTCTGGCCCGGTGGATATCAAGGCGTTGCTGGGCCTGAATGCGCTTGGCCTGCTGAAGGATCGCTCATTTGCCACCTTCGCCCTGTGCTCGTTCCTGTTCTGTATGCCGTTGGCGTTTTACTACCAGTTTGCCAATGGCTATCTGACGCAGGTTGGGCTGCCAAATGCCACCGGCTGGATGACGCTGGGGCAGGTTTCGGAAATCTTCGCCATGCTGGCGCTGCCGTTACTGCTCAAGCGTTATGGCATCAAGAAGGTGCTGTTGCTGGGCTTTGTGACCGCAGCAATCCGTTACGTGTTCTTTATCTACGGCGGCACCGCCGACGTCTGGGCCTACAGCATGCTGTTCCTGGGCATTTTGCTGCACGGTGTCAGCTACGATTTCTATTTCGTGACCGGCTATATCTACGTCGACAAAAAAGCGCCGCCGCATATGCGTACCGCCGCTCAGGGCCTGATCACCCTGATTTGCCAAGGGTTGGGCAGCTTTATCGGTAACTGGCTCGGGGGTCGTGCAATGACCACTTTCGCCCTCGAACAGCCGCGAGACGGTATGACGTTTGACTGGTTCGCCGTGTGGGGCGTTGGTGCGGTGATGGTGGTGGGCGTCATGCTGCTGTTCCTGCTGTTCTTCCGTGAACGCAGCGACAACATCACCCCGATTGACGTGGCACGGTCTTAATTCGTTGCGCCGGGCGTGTTGCCCGGCAAGGTAAAAATTCAGGAGAAACAGATGAAGCAGTTAACCCAGGAACAACGCGTGGTGGGTGCACTTTATGGCCAAATGCTGGGCGACGCGCTCGGCATGCCTTCCGAGCTGTGGCCGCGTGAGCGGGTTAAGCGCCACTTTGGCTGGATCGACCGCTTCCTCGACGGCCCGGCGGAGAACACTGCCGCCTGCTATTTCACGGCAGCGCAGTATACCGATGATACCTCGATGGCTCTGGCGTTAGCCGACGCATTGATCGAGGCCGATGGTGAAGTGGTACCGGAGCTGATTGCCCGCAACGTGATCCGCTGGGTCGATAGTTTTGACGCCTTCAACAAAAACATTCTTGGCCCAAGTTCCAAACTGGCGCTGGGGGAGCAGAAGAAGGGCACGCCGATTAGCGATTTAGAAAACAACGGCGTGACCAACGGCGCGGCGATGCGGGTTTCCCCGTTGGGGTGCGTATTACCTTCTGCGCCGTTGGAGCAGTTTTGCCAGCAGGTTTGGCTGGCCTCCAGCCCGACGCATAAATCCGATATCGCCGTTGCCGGTGCGGTGGTGATTGCCTGGGCGGTTGCCAAGGCGGTCGAAGGGGCCAGTTGGGCAGAGATCCGCCTGGCATTGCCGGGAGTGGCGGATTACGCTCAGCGCCGCCACAGCACCACCTTCAGCGCTTCTTTAGCGGCGCGTATCGAACTGGCCTTCCAGGTAGTCGAACAGGCTGGCGGTACCGAGCAGGCCTCAGAACGGGTCTACCAACTGGTTGGCGCAGGGGTCAGCACCATAGAATCCGTGCCGGCCGCGTTGGCAATGGTTGAACTGGCGCAAACCGATCCTACCCGCTGTGCGATCCTGTGCGCCAACCTGGGCGGTGATACCGACACCATCGGCGCGATGGCCACGGCGATCTGCGGTGCCCTGAACGGTATCGACGCGTTCGACGCGGCTATGTTGGCAGAATTAAAGCGGGTGAATCCGCTGGATATCAACCACTACGCGCAGGCTTTTCTCCGTTTCCGCCAGCGCTGGCAGGAGGCTGAATGAGTAACGAAAGACGCGAGTTATTGCAGACGCTGACCCAGGGTGGCTGGCATCAGCAGTGCCCGGTTACGGTGATTGGCGCAGCGGTGATGGACATGGTGGTGAGCGCCGATGCCTTGCCGGTGCGCGGTGGCGACGTGTCGGCCCAGATGCAGGGGCTGCATTTAGGGGGCTGCGCGCTGAATATCGCCGTGGCTCTGCGCCAGTTGGGCATTACCAGCCGCAATCTGTTGCCGGTGGGAGAAGGCGTGTGGGCGGATCGTTTGCGTAGCGAGATGGCGCAGCGCGGCGTGAGTTCCGATCTGCAAGTGGGTGGTGAGGATAACGGCTGGTGTCTGGCGTTGGTCGAACCGGACGGTGAGCGTACCTTTATCTCTATCGATGGCATAGAGAACCAGTGGCAGCCTGAGTGGTTGGCAGACGCGACGCCACAAAGCGGGCTGGTTTACCTTTCCGGTTATCAACTGGGTGCCCGGCAGGGCCACGTGCTGGTGGATTGGCTGTTACGCCTGCCCGAACAGGTGCGGGTGGTGCTGGATATTGGCCCGCGCATTGACGTGATGGCGCAGAGCCTGTTGCAACGTCTGATCCGCCCTGGGGTGATCCTGACGCTAAACCAGCGTGAAGCTCAGCACCTTGGCATGCAGGAAGATATTGCCGGTTTTTGCCAGCAGTTATGGTCAACCACCGGGCAACTGGTGATTGTGCGCTGCGGCGGGGAAGGCGGATATTACTTTGCCGGGCCGGACGATCAAGGCTGGATCGCCGCTCGTCAGGTCAAAGTGGTAGACAGCATTGGTGCTGGCGATAGCCACAGCGCCGGTTTGCTCGCCGGGCTGGCACTGGGCCTGACCGCCCGCCAAAGCATGACGCTAGCCAATAGCATCGCCGGTTACGTGGTATCGCAGGCCGGTGGGGATTGTGCGCCAACCCTGGCTCAGCTCCTGGCCAGCGAGGAACTCAATCCTCGCTGATAAACTCGTACATGTCGCTGCGGCAGAAGCTTTCGCTGTATTCGATGGGCTTTTTGTGGCTGTCGAACAGCGTTTGCTTGATGATCAGCAGCGGCATGGGTTCTTTCAACTGCAGCGCTTGCAGGGTTTCACCGTCACTCATGGCGGCGCTGACCTGGCTACGCAACGATCCCAACTCCACGTTGTTCAAACGAAAGTAGTCATACAGAGAAACGCCAATATCATCAACGTTGGCTATCGCCTCTGCCACCACATAAGACACCGCCACCGACATGGGGCGCTGATCGATAAAGTGAATACGTTTAAGTTTGTACACCGGCGTATGCTCGGCCAGCGACAGTTTCTCGGCCAGTGTGCTATCCGCCGGGATTTGCTCACGGCTGATCCACATGGTGTCCGGTTTACGGCCTTGCAGCATCACTTCGCGTGAAAAGCCTTTCACATCCGCCAGCGAATAGGCCAGTTTAGGTTGAGCCACGGTATTTTGAATGAAGGTGCCATAGCCCCGCGAGCGGCCGATAATGCCATCCTGTTCCAGGCAGGCCAGGGCTTTGCGAACCGTAATGCGCGAGATCCCCAGCCGTTCGGTGAAATAACGCTCACTGGGCAGAAAATCCCCCTGGCTCAATATGCCAAGCTCAATGGCCTGTCGTACCGATTCGTTAAAGCGCAGGTAGAGCGGCATAGCGCCAGCGCTGGTGAGATCGTGTTGCAGTTTGTCCAGCAGGCGCTGGTTGGGATCCGTGCTCATAGATGACCGAAATCCTGTAGCCTCAATGCGATAGCTTATTTAAGGTGATTTCGACGGGCGGTGCAACCGTGCAGGGCGAGATCGGTGGAAATGGTTGGGCCTGGCAGACCAGGCCCGTTGTGGTGTTTACTGCTGGGAAGGTTTGGTGGCGCTGTTCTCCCGTATTTCTTTGACCTGATCGGCGGTGACCGGAGCGGCGTTATTCCCCCAACTGGTGCGTACAAAGGTGGCTATCTGGGCTACCTGCTGGTCGCTCAGACGCCAGCCAAAGTCCGGCATGGTTAGCCCGGTAGGGGCGTCTAAAGTCATCGGCGTACGTGAACCATGCAGAATGATGCTGATCACCGAAGCAGGGTCTTCCGCCAGCAACGCCGGATTATGGGCCAACTGTGGGAAGGTATTACGATAGCCCTGGCCATCGCTGCGGTGGCAGGCGGCGCAGTTGTCCAGATAAGCCTGCCCGCCAGGGTTGCCTTGGCCGGTGCTGTAGAGTGCCAGCGGCGGGTTGGCCGTTGGCGTTTTTTGCTCATCCTTCGCAGGCAGCGATTTCAGATAGGCGGCGATCGCCTGCAAATCCTCGTCGCTCAGGTGCTGAGTGCTGTCTTGTACCACGTCTACCATGGAGCCAAAGGCGGCAAATCTGTCGCTGTGGCCGGTTTTCAGGAAACGGGTCAGATCTGCCGCGTTCCAACTACCCAACCCGCTGATTGCATCGCCACGCAGGCTGGCGGCGTGCCAACCCTCCAGCGTCCCACCGCTCAGATAGGCGTCATCCGTCTGATCCAGCGCCTTCTCCTGGAAGCCAATGCCGCGTGGCGTATGGCAACTGCCGCAGTGGCCCAATCCTTGTACCAGATAGGCCCCACGGTTCCATTGTGCGCTTTGGTTAGCGTCTGGCTGATAGGCGCCATCCTCGCGGAATAGGCCGTCCCACATCGCCAACGGCCAGCGCATATTCAGTGGCCATGGGATATCGCTAGCCTTGTTCTGCTGCACCACCGGCGTTACCCGTTGGGTGAAGTAGAGATACAGATCGCGTATATCCTCATCATTGATTTTGGCGAAAGAGGGATAGGGCATGGCCGGGTAGAGCCGAGTGCCATCGCGCCTAATGCCTTTACGCAGGGCGTCGGCAAACTCTTGTAGATCGTAGGCACCGATGCCGGTGGTTTTGTCTGGAGTGATATTGGTGGAATAGATCGCACCAACCGGGGTGGTCATCTTCAGCCCACCGGCGAATGCCATGCCACCTGGCGCGGTATGGCAGGCGGCACAGTCACCGGCGCGTGCCAGATATTCGCCATGAGCGATTTGCCCGACCAGGTGGGTATCCTCGGCGGCCAGAGCGTTGGCGCTTAATACCAGCAAGGCCAGCAGCGAGGGGGTTAATCCTTTCATCGTCTTCTCCTTGCGTATCAGGCCTGAACCAACGGGCCGGGGTTGTTCAGATACTGATTACGGATCGCTTCTGCTGAATAATAGGCCAGTGCACCGACGATCCCGGTGGGGTTATAAGCCAGATTCTGCGGGAAGGCGCAGGCGCCGGTGACAAACACGTTGGGCACGTCCCAGCATTGCAGATACTTGTTCACCACGCTGGTTTTTGGGTTGTCGCCGGTGATTGCCCCGCCGGTAGTGTGGGTGGATTGATACGGGCGCACGTCATAGTGCGAACCGCTGCCCATCACCGAAATCGCCATCTGCTTCGGTTCCATGGCTTTGGCGATGTTCGCCATCTTGCTGGTAATGTGCTGGGTCATTTTGATCTCGTTAGCCTTCCAGTCGAAGGTCATGCGCAGCAGCGGTAGCCCATAGGCATCCTGATAGGTGGGATCGAGATCGAGATAGCAGTCGCGATAGGGCATCACCGAGCCTTCAGAGCCAATGCTCATCGAGTGCTGATAATTATCTTTGATACCTTGTTTCCAGCCACTGCCCCAGGTGGGTGTCCCCGGCGGTAACGACATCTGTTGGATCGGGCGGCCACCGGTGCGGGTGGCGGAAATATAGGCGCCACCGATAAAGCCCAGTTCGCTGTGATCGAAGTTTTCCGAGTTGAGATCGTCGATCACCGTGCCCGCGGCTCCGGCTCCGATAAACGGGTTGAAGTGGGTGTCCTTATCGTAAAACAGCGAAATGCCACTGTTCATCTGATAGGCGTAGTTCTTGCCGACAACTCCTTCGCCGGTGACGGGGTCATAAGGTTTACCTATGCCGGAGAGCAACAGCAGACGCACGTTATGCAGTTGGAAGGCGCTGAGGATCACCAGATCCGCCGGTTGTTCAATCTGTTGGCCCTGGGCATCGACATAGGTGACGCCGGTGGCCTTTTTGCCACTGCTGTCCAGATTGACCTTGATGACCTGCGACTGGGTGCGCAATTCAAAGTTTTTCCGCTTCATCAGCACCGGCAGAATGGTGGTCTGTGGTGAGGCCTTGGAGTACATAAAGCAGCCGAAGCGCTCACAGTAACCGCAGTAGTTACAGGGGCCGAGTTGCACGCCGTAGGGATTGGTATAAGGCTCCGAGCAGTTGGCCGCTGGAATGCTGAAAGGGTGATAGCCGAGCGACTCGGCCGCCTTGCCAAACAGCGAACCAGAATAGAGCTGCTTGAGGGGGGCAGTGGGATATTCGCTGGTGCGTGGCCCTTCGAACGGGTTGCCGCCTTTGATGATGTTGCCTTGCAGGTTACCGGCCTTGCCTGCGGTGCCACAGACTTTCTCGAACTTATCGAAGTAAGGCTCCAGCTCGGTGTAACTGAGAGGGTAATCCTGCAACAACATGCCTTCTGGCACCCATTTGTCGCCATACTTTTCCGTCACCGTCGTACGCATTTTCAGATCGGCGGGCAGGGCGCGCCAGTGCATGCCGTTCCAGTGGACGCCTGCACCGCCGACGCCGTTGCCGGGCAAAAAGGATCCAAGCTGACGATAAGGCACGGCGAAATCCGCTGGCGAGTGGCGCACGGTGACGGTCTCGTGCGCCATCTCCTGCTCCAGTTTCAGGCGGATGCCATAGGTCAATTCGTCGGCAATCCGTGGATAGGCAAAATCAGGGTAAGTATCGCGCTGCTCACCGCGCTCCAGTGCCAATACGCTCAGGCCGGTTTCGGTCAGTTCCATGCCCATAATGGCACCGGTCCAGCCAAATCCGACAATCACCACGTCTACCGGTGGTTTTTTTATCGTGCTCATTTATGCATTCCTTTTGCTGGAGATACTTACCGGGCCAAGGGGATAGGCCTGATTAGGATGATCGACCCAGTCGGTGTAATCCGCCCGCGCACCAGGGAAACCGATCAGTTTCCATGAGGCCATCGACTGGTTACCGCCGTGCTGCGGATCGGCCAGATAACCCTCTTTGGTGTTTTGCAGCAGTTGGCTGAAAAAGGCTTTGCCGGGCAGGGCTTCGGAATCCAGCTCACCTTTCTCCAGCGCCGTCAGGATTTGCTCTTGCTGGGCATGATCCAGGTCCACAAAGGCTTTCTGGTATTGCTGCTGGCAGTGTGCATTGAGGCCGCGAATGCCAATGCGGTAGGTATCTCGTGGCGTCAGTTTGGACTGATAGCCCAGTTCGGGGGCCGAAGGGACAAACGGCGGGTGCATATACCACAGGCCGCCGTGGCCATAAGGCGTTTCCATCTGCTTATCGATAAAGATCGGCACGCCTTCTTCGACGGCCCCGGGGCCATTACTATCGTTGGGGATCAGTCGATCACAAGCCGCCAGCAGGAAGCGCCATTCCTCGTTATTGAAATAAGCGGGAACATAGTGAGAGGAGACACCTGCCGCCGAGGTCGGCATGGGCGTCATCGTCAGAACGCCGGTACCTCCAGCGGCTGCCAGCGGTATTAGTGCTAGCGTTTTCTTTAGAAAGTTCCGCCGAGGCGGTTCTGGAGAGTGCTGTCGAGACATAATTCCACCTTGAATATGTTTCACAGAAATGCCCGCGCGGCCGCTGTCTTGGGCCGTAAAAACGGGCAGAGGGAGTTGCTTTTCCATGACCAATAATGATTAGCAAACTACTGGTATGGTGATTCAAGTTTAAGTCTTGGCAGCTAAAACAAACAATAAAGCATCTGTTTCAAAACATTTTCTTCACATTGTTTTTGATTTAGATCATTTCATTAACAATTTGCCTTGACTAAAGCCTCTAACGGGCGTTTGGTGATTGGTCTAGTCGCTGGGGTTAATTGGTCTGTATGCTGCGATCTGGCATCGGTATATGCTGTTGCAGAGAACCTACTTTTGCTGCAACCAGACGGAAGACTTTTATGGCGATAAATCAATATGGTCAGCCGGTGGGCGAACCCTTGGTGCAATGGCATGCGTTGCCACGGCCGCAGGAGGTGACGCTGACGGGAAAATTTTGCCGCCTCGCGATGTTGGACGCCGAGCGGGACTTTGCCGCGCTATTTGCGGCTTACCAGCTTGCGCCAGATGGACGTGACTGGACTTACCTGATGAGGGAGCGACCTGAAAGCCCGCAGGAGATGCGCGCGCATCTGGAAAAACTGCAGGCTAACACGGCGCTGGTGAATCTGGTGGTGTTCGATTCAGCCACCGATCTGCCCGTCGGCACGGTGGCCTTTATGCGGATTGAAGAGGCCAGCGGCGTGTTGGAAATTGGCCACGTCTGTTGGTCACCGCTGATGAAGCAGCGTTCCTGCGCCACCGAAGCGATTTACCTGATGTTGCGCCACACCTTTGACGAGTTGGGCTATCGCCGTTGTGAATGGAAATGCGATAGCCTGAATGCGCCTTCCAGGCAGGCGGCACTTCGCTTTGGTTTCCTCTACGAAGGGCGTTTTATGCAGGCATTGGTCACCAAGGGCCGCAACCGGGATACCGACTGGTTCGCCATGATCGACCAAAACTGGCCCCAGATGCGTAGTGCGTTCGAAGGTTGGTTGGCTGACGAGAATTTTGGCTCCGACGGCCAGCAGATACAGCGTTTGCAGGCGTTTATGCCTTGATATGTGAGGGGCGAACATGTGCATGTTCGCCCCTATGTAGCTACTGCTCGCTCAGCGCCGCTTTATTTCGTACCTGCTTAGCCTCGAAGCGTGAAATCCACCACCAGGCCAGAGCCGAGAATACCGCGGTCATACAGACGTTGATAAAGAAGGCTTTCATCAGATCGACCCCCGGCGGGAATGCCGACGCCGTCATACTGACCACAAAGATGGTGATCAGCACCGAAACCACGCCCATCCCGAACTTGCGCGATCCCATGCGGAACTCGCGCGGCGTATCGTCATGCTTCCAGCGGAACACGAAGTAGGCCACCATGATAAAGATCGGCGGCAGCATCGCCGTACCCGCCGTCAGGTTGATCGCGGTGTTCATCATCTGCTGCACCGATTCGGAACCAAAGCCGTTAACCACCAACATCACGAACACGAAGGCAAATTGCCACCATGCGGCACGAACCGGAACGCCATGCTTGTTCAGCTCGGTGGTTTTCTGGCCGTAAACGCCTTTCGGGATCTCGGAGAAGTGGATCTTCACCGGCGCGGAGGTCCACATCATCATCGAACCAAAAATGGCGATAAACAGCACGATGCCCACCAGGCGGCCCACCAGCGTTTCGGAAATGCCGAAGTACTTGGCCATCCCGGTGAAGATTTCCACCATGCCGCCCGCGTAGGTCAGGTTTTCACGCGCGACAAACACGTTAACCAGCAGGGAACCGACGGCATACATCCCGCCGATCACCGCACCGGCAATGATAATCACCTTGATAAACGACTTCTGGCCCCCTTTGACGTCATTGAGGTAGGCCGCTGCCGTTTCCGCACCGCCAGCCGCCTGGAAGATCCAACACATGATGCCTAACGTTGCCCAGTTCACCGTCGGCGTCATCGCCTCCAGCGTGATCGGTTGCGCCGGGACGTGATCGCCGCTCAGTGCCATCAGCGCGCCCAGCACGTAAATCGCAAACAGGGCAAACACCCCATAGGCGACGACTTCGGCAATCTTGCCCAGCCAACTGGCCCCCTTGGTGGAAATATGGGTGGTGGCGGCAAACAGTACGATCGAGATAATCGAGACCATCACCGGGGAAAAGGCGTATTCGCGGCCCATAATGGCGTACGACGCATAGGCAATCACGTTAGGCAGCAGTGATACAAACCAGAACAGGTTGACGAACCAATACAGGAACGACCCCATATAGGCTGCTCGGGTGCCCAGAGGCTGTTTTAGCCAATCGTACATTCCCGATTCCGAGTTCTTATTGGCGGACACAAACTCGGCGATAATGAACACAAAGGGAATGAAGTAGACCAGGGTTGCAAACAAAAATACCGGGGCTGAACTCAAGCCCAGCTCAATGTTGTTGTTGACGATATTGCGTACGTTGAACACCGCCGCAAAGGTCATCGACAACAGGGCAAACTTGCCAATCGTGCCACGTAAAGAATCGGACATAGCGTCCTCCGATGAACGACATCAATGATGAACTCAATCTGGATTGAGCGGGAGTGATTTCCCGCCCGGTTCGCTTCATAGTCAGCAGGATCACTTGTTCAACATGTAGCCATCCTCAATGGTGACCCGCAGCACCACTTTTCTTACCCGGTTATCGCCGTGGAAGCGGTAGGCTTCCTGATTGTCAAAAATCGCCAGTTGCCCGGCACGTAATTCACAGGTTTGCCCGGTGCCTTGCAGATATTCGCGGTCGGTTTCATCGCGGTAGGCCTCAATGGGGGAGAGAGCTGATTTCTGCGCGAACTCTACCGTTTCGCCGCCCTCGAGGTAGTAATGGATGGTGAAATAACGACGGTTGCCTTCAAAGGTCGCGCGATTGCGGGTGACGCCGTCTTCAATCATATAGACCAGGGTATCGCCGATGGAGTGCATCACGCCGTCTTTGATATTGGCAATGTTGTCAATGGCTTCCACACAACGGTTCCATTTGCGGCCGTCACGGTAAACCACTTTGAATTGCTCCAGGTTGTCTAATACGTGCATGGATCAGGCCTCGTTGGTGGTTGGAGTGAAGAAGTCATTGGCAAAGTCATGGCTGGCCAGCGCCTGGGCGCTGACGTCACCGGCTTGCAGCGGCATCAGGGTCAGGCCATAGCGGAAGGGCGCCATGTAAACTCGGTAGGAATCGAGGACTTCGCTGCCCCAGGAGTTGGAACCCAGGCCCATCACCTGGTGGTCAAGGTTGAGGGTGATATAACCGCTCGGTTGCAGTTCATTGGTGTGCTGCGCCTGATGCAGGTTCTGGCTGGTGTACTGCCAGGCGCTGAAGTTGATCGGTTGCTGCGGTTTGATCAGCAGGCCGGTACCGTGGCGATTGGTGAGCGCGGCCCAGCGCACATGCTGGCGGTTACCGTTGTTTTGTGGGAACGGATAGTGCTCAAACATCTCGGCCACCGTGGTCTGGTAGATATCGATCAGGTTAGCCTGCTGGCTGTCCTGATAGTTTTCTTCCGGGCCGCGGCCATAGTAGTTCACCCGGTCAAAGCCGCCGTTAATGCCGACATCCAGCCCGATGGCCGGGATCACGTACGGGTAATCGCCGTAACGCTCGCCGCTGAGTTCCACGTTGAGCTGGCCTTCGGCATTGATCTGGTAGCGGTAGCAACAGCGCATGCCGAAGTCGAAGACCGGCGGGGCGATGATGCTGGTGACGGTGATTTCAATGCGGCCATCGGCCTGAACGACATCCAATGTACGGAAGTGCTCTTGCATGATTTGCAGATGAGCGGGTTCCCACAGGCCCTGATACTCCTGTTTATGGTTATCGATCATCGGCTTGAAGAAGCTTAACGCCGGAGCAGAGGCGATGATTTCTTCCCCGTTGCTCATCCAGGAGGTCAGCTTGCCGTTCACCTTGGAGAAGGTCAGCGTAAAGTCCTGGCCGCTGATGCTGTACGCCAGGCGGCTTTCTGCTACCCGTAGTGGCAGGGCGTTGAGGTTGGTATAGGCTTCTGCCTGCGCAGTATTCTCTTTGAGCGGGAATTGGTACACCGCGATTTCGTGATTGGCCGGGCTGTACAGTGTGCTGGAGTTCTTGCACACGGTGAAGTTCACAAAGGCTTCGCGCTCATCCAGTTCAGGCAGCTCAAGGCGGATCTCCCGTGAAGAGTTGGCCGCCAGATCTTTCAGCCGCAGAGACCGCGTTGCCAGCGTTTTCCCTTCTGCGCGGATCTCGGCGGTGAGGGTGTAGTCATCCAGATTGGTAAACCAAAGCTTGTTCTCAACCAGGAAGGTGCCAAGGCGAGCCTCAAGCGCGCGGATTTTCACTGGCGCAATAACCTGCTTGTATTCCTTCAGACCCGGCCCAGGCGTTTGATCCGGGAAGATCAGCCCGTCCATGCAGAAGTTGTAGTTGTTCGGATAGTCGCCGAAGTCACCGCCGTATTTGTAAAACGCCTGGCCTTGCTCATCGTGCGCCAGGATGCCGTGATCGCACCACTCCCAAACGTAGTGGCCCTGAATATGATCGTGCTGGTAAAACACGTTCTGATATTCCGTCAGGCCGCCGGGGCCATTGCCCATGGCGTGGGCGTATTCACAGATGATGCGTGGTTTGGCGTGCGGGTGTTCACCAAACTCGTTCATCAACGGCGATCGGGTATACATGGTGGAGATGATATCCACCACCTCGGCGTCGCGGTCTTCTTCGTAGTGCACCAGGCGGGTATCGTCGATGGCCTTGGTGGCGTGGTACATCGCATGGATGTTGCAACCGTAGCCGGACTCATTGCCCAGCGACCACATCACGATCGACGGATGGTTCTTCTGCGCGTGAACGTGACGCACAATGCGATCGACGAATACCGTTTCCCAGGCCGGATCGTTGGTGATGCGGCTCAGATCGCCCACGTTGGCAAAACCGTGGGTTTCGACGTCGGTTTCGGCCATGACGAACAGCCCGTAAATGTCGCACAGTTCATAAAAGCGCGGGTCGTTAGGGTAATGGGCGGTACGTACCGAGTTGATATTGTGCTGTTTCATCAGGATCAGATCTTTTTCGACGCGATCCATGCCTACCGCACGGCCTTTCAGATGGTCGTTATCATGGCGGTTGACGCCGTGCAGCATCACATAATGGTTGTTGATGTAGAACAGTCCATCACGCACCTTGATATCGCGGAACCCGACGCGTTGAGGTATCACCTCCAGCACGGTACCGCGTGGGTCTTTAAGCGTGATAAACAGCTGATAGAGATAAGGGTTTTCCGCTGACCACGGGATTGGATTTGCCAGATTGATAGCAAAATGGGTCTGCGTTTGTGCGCCGAGACTCTGCTGTACCAGCAGGTTATCGTTATCAAACAGGGCATATTCAATCACGTAGTTCGCTAGCGGTGTCCCCGATAGGTTTTCGATCTCCAGTACGCAAGACAGGGCCGCGCTTTGGTAGTCGGCGGCAAAATCGGTGCGAACGGTCAGATCCTGCACGTGAACCGGCTCTTTGCCCACCAGATAGACATCGCGGAAGATGCCGGCTGTCCACCACATATCCTGATCTTCAATGTAGGTCGAGTCCGCCCACTGCATGACGCGCACGGCCAGCAGGTTTTCCCCTGAGCGCACGTAACCGGAGATATCAAATTCGGCGGTCAGGCGGCTGCCCTTGCTGAAGCCCACATACTGGCCGTTAACGTACACTTCAAAATAGGTCTCGACCCCATCAAATTTGATGATGGTCTGCTTCCCGTTCCACTGTTCGCTCAGCATAAAGCTACGTTGGTAAGCGCCGGTTGGGTTGTCTGTGGGGACGAAAGGCACATCGATCGGGAAGGGGAAGCCTTCGTCGGTATATTGCAGAATGCCATGGCCTTCCATTTGCCACATGTTGGGCACCGTGATCTGGCCCCAGTCAGTCATCCTTTGTGAATAAAAGTCTTCGGGCACCCGCAGCGGGTTGGTGAAGTAGTTAAAGCTCCATTGGCCGCTGAGCGCCATAAAGTGGCTGCTGAGGGCGCGCTGAAAGGTTTGGGCACGCTTGAGTGAGTCATATGAGAAGAAATAGGCGCGAGGGGCCATTCGGTTCTCATGCAGGTGTTGAAAGTTTTCCCAATTATTCACGTCATCTCTCCTGGTCTGAATGCTGTAGGCCGCAGTCTTGGCATGGAATGCGTCAATGCTCGGAATGATTTTAGTAAAATATTTACTAAAATATAGGCAATAACTTGTTTTGCTTTAACTCGATCACGCTTTATGTCCCTTGCGCTGGTTGATCTGTGATCGGCTTAAAGAAATGGCTGATTGGCGTGGTAGGCGGAGAGAAGTGGCATTAATTGGCGGATTTTGAGGTAAAAAAGCCCGTAATTATTAGTGTTTTTTACTAATAACTGGGCGTTTGGATGCGGGATTGGTGCTTTAACGGGCGCAGCATGCGGCGCCCCTACATGGCGAGACTTGAGCTGTCAGTTATTTGGTGGTTTCACGCAGCTTTAACTTGCTGGGCACGTAGACCTGCAGCGGCAGGGCGCGGCCATCACGGAATTTCTCCAGCAGCAGGTTGACCCCTTGGATCCCCATCATTTCCGAGTGGATACGCACGGTAGAAAGCGGTGGGAAGGTAAAACGCGCGGTCGGGATATCGTTCACGCTGATCAGGGCGATGTCATGCGGGATTTTCAACCCCAGCTCATGAATGCTGCGCAGCACCCCAATGGCAATGGAGTCTGAGGCCACAAACAGCGCGGCAGGATAATCCGCGGTCGCCAACATCTTTTTCGCCAACTCATAACCGGAGGCGCTAGAGAAGTCACCACGGTAGATATCTTGCTCACGAACCACGCCTTTCAGCCGCCCATATTCTACAAAGGCCGCTTCGCGGATATCCGCTTTATTCGGCTCGTCGGCACCGCCGATAAAACCGATGCGTTTGGCCCCGTGCTCAATAAAGAAGTCGATGATCTCTTTGCTGATTTTTGCCAGATCGATATCCACCGAGTCGTATTCTGAACCGGGCTCATTAAAATCAATAAAGCAGATGTTGTCGGTTAACGCCGCTGCCTTACGCAGGATCTCAGGCGCGGGTTTGCTGACGATCAGCACGCCGGTGATCTTCTTCAGGTCCGGTAGCTGGTTGTTTTTGTAGCAGTTGGTGAGTTCAATCCCCAACCTCTCGCACTGGGTTTCGATGCCGTGACGAATGGAAAGGTAATAAGGATCGTTGATTTCCATCTCTTGCTTATAGCTGTATAGCGCCAGCACGTGGTGTTGTACCACCGCGTTAGTCAGATGCTTTTTGGCACTGCTGGTCTTGTATTCCAGCTTTTCGGCAATTTCCAGAATGCGATGCTTGGTCTCTTCTTTGACGTTGAGCGTAGGATCGTCATTCAAAACCCGGGAGACCGTCGCCAATGAAACGCCTGCTTCGGCCGCGATATCTTTTAGCGTTGCCATATCTATCCTTATCTCACAGCCTGAACGGCAAACTTCGTTATCTGGCATTGTAAGTGATGTCGGCGAACTTTCATCAATTTTTAGTAAAAAATAAGGGGTGCGGGATGAACGGGGCCACGCTTTTTGGGGCCGAAGGCCTGAAATGATTACCTTCAGGCCGTGCTGTCAATAATGCCTGGTTGGATAGCTTCTTAAGCTGCTATGATTGATACTCATTAGCTTGATTTCTTTGCATTAATCGACGCGAGAAACTGTATGAAGCCTAAATCTGTCACGCTGAATGACGTCGCCGAGTATGCTGGAGTGTCGTACCAAACCGTGTCGCGGGTATTAAATCGTGCTGAACACGTTTCGGGTAAAACCCGCGCGAAGGTCGAGCAAGCCATGGCTGCGTTGAATTACGTACCAAACCGCGTAGCACAACAGCTTGCAGGTAAACAGAGTTTTACCCTGGGGCTGGCAACCACTGAACTAGCGCTGCACGCACCTTCTCAAATCGCGTCGGCAATTAAAACGCAGGCTAACCAGATGGGATTTAACGTGGTGATTTCCATGGTGGAAGATCTTAGTGTTCACGCCTGTCGCACTGCGATAAATGAGCTGTTGTCGCAACGGGTGGATGGATTGCTGATTAATGTTTCTCTCTGCGCTGAAGATTCTCACGCTATTGAACAAGTTTGTGGTGAGGTGCCTGCGCTCTTTTTGGACGTCGACCCTGATTCTGATGTCTCCAGCATTCTGTTTGATCCCTATGAGGGGGCTCGTCAAGGGGTAGAACATGTCGTTGCTCTTGGGCATCGTGATATAGCACTGATTACCGGGCCGCTGGTCTCGATTTCGGCGCGTTTGCGCTATCAGGGGTGGCTGACGACCTTAGCAGAGCATCAATTGAAGCCTTGTTCGGTGCTCCATGGCGATTGGAGTGCGGCTTCCGGTTATCAGCTTGCCGGGCAGATCCTGAGCTTGCCAAAACACCCTACGGCGATATTGGTTGCTAACGATCAAATGGCGTTAGGGGTGCTGCGCGCGCTGCAGGAGTATGGGTTGCACATTCCAGCGCAAATGTCGGTAGTGGGTTACGATGATACTGAAGACAGTGCTTATTATTACCCGCCGCTGACCACCATTAAGCAGGACTTTCGGATGTTGGGCCAGGAAAGCGTTAAACGCCTGGTTCAGTGTCTGGAAAAGCGGCATGTGTCTCATGCCGGTTCTTTGCGTTTGACGACCAGTCTGGTGCAAAGGCATACCACGGCGGCTATGAATCAAGAAAAGGTATCGCTGCAAACGTTATCTCAGGAGTTGCTGCGTATCGCACGTCAAATCTCCGCGCTCGAGGGCAAATAGCCGCTAAAGTCAGGGATCGGTTGCGATCCCTGAGCTTAATTTGTGACTGACCTCGCTTTCCCAAGGATATTTGCTTTACACCCCTACGCGTATTGTTCATTTTATTGTTAATTGTGAGCGTATAACATTTCAGGGGAAAGCATGAACTCATCTCAAACAGGGAAATCACTCAGCGCTGTTTTATCTCGTCGAGACTGGGAAAATCCTGCCTGTACGCAATACTGTCGCCTAGCTGCACATCCGCCATTTCAAAGCTGGCGTAGTGAGCAGGATGCAAGAGAGGATCAGGCTTCAGCGCAGTCGGTTTCATTAAATGGTACCTGGAAGTTCAGCTATTTTAGTCAGCCAGAGTTGGTGCCGGAGACATGGCTACAGAGCGATCTGGACAGCGCTGATGAATTACATGTGCCATCAAACTGGCAATTGGCAGGCTACGACGCGCCGATTTACACCAATGTTACCTATCCGATCCCGGTTAACCCACCCTTTGTTCCAACAAAAAATCCCACTGGATGTTACTCGCTCACATTTGATGTTGATGATACGTGGTTAGCCCAGGGGCAAACCCGGATTATTTTTGATGGCGTCAATTCTGCGTTCTACCTGTGGTGTAATGGCAATTGGGTTGGCTATTCACAAGACAGCCGTTTACCTGCTGAATTCGATCTTAGCGACGTATTGGTGCCGGGAGAAAACCGGTTGGCGGTGATGGTATTACGTTGGTGCGATGGCAGTTATCTGGAAGATCAGGATATGTGGCGCATGAGCGGGATATTCCGCGATGTCAGCTTGCTGCATAAACCTGCCACTCACCTGAGCGATATCCATATCACTACGCCATTAAGCGACAGTTTCCGCCGAGGGGAACTGGTGGTAGAGGTGCAAGTCCATCAGCCGCAACAACACCTGCAGGTGCAGGTACAACTGTGGCGTAAAGATGTCCTGATCGCCGAGAAAACGCAGGCCCTCGGCAGCGAGATTATCGATGAGCGCGGCGCTTATGATGAGCGGACTACCCTGCGTCTGCCGGTGGAGCAACCCGCCTTGTGGAGTGCAGAAACGCCGGAACTGTATCGTGCCGTGGTCAAGTTGCTCTCCCCAACGGGTGAATTGGTGGAGGCTGAAGCCTATGACGTGGGTTTCCGCCAGGTTGAAATCAGCAACGGTTTACTGAAGCTTAACGGACAGCCGCTATTGATCCGTGGAACCAACCGCCATGAGCACCATCCTGAGCATGGTCAAGTCATGGATGAAGCTACCATGCGTCAGGATATCCTGCTGATGAAGCAGCATAACTTCAACGCCGTGCGCTGCTCCCATTACCCGAATCATCCGCTGTGGTACAAACTGTGCGATCGTTACGGCCTGTACGTAGTGGATGAGGCGAACATTGAAACGCATGGCATGCAGCCGATGAACCGGCTGTCGAACGATCCGCTCTGGCTGCCAGCCATGAGCGAGCGTGTTACGCGCATGGTACAACGCGATCGCAACCATGCCTGCATCATCATCTGGTCTCTGGGCAACGAGTCCGGCCACGGCAGCAACCATGATGCGCTGTATCGCTGGGTGAAAAGCCAGGATCCTACTCGTCCGGTGCAGTATGAAGGCGGCGGTGCCAATTCGGCGGCAACGGATATTGTGTGCCCCATGTATGCCCGTGTCGACCAGGATCAGCCTTTCCCGGTAGTACCCAAATGGTCGATCAAGAAGTGGATCGGCATGCCCGATGAAAACCGCCCACTCATCCTGTGTGAGTATGCCCATGCGATGGGCAACAGCTTTGGTGGTTTTGATCGCTACTGGCAGGCTTTTCGTAAACATCCGCGACTCCAGGGGGGCTTTGTCTGGGACTGGGTCGATCAGGCACTGAATCGCACAGATGACAGCGGCCAAACCTATTGGGCCTACGGTGGGGACTTCGGTGATACCCCTAACGATCGCCAATTTTGTCTGAACGGGCTGGTATTCCCCGATCGCAGCCCACATCCGGCACTGTTTGAAGCGCAGCGTGCCCAGCAGTTTTTCCAGTTCCAACTGCTCGAACAGCAGCCGATAACGATTGAAGTTAGCAGTGAATACTTGTTCCGTGCCAGCGATAACGAGCGGCTATATTGGAATGTAGCCTTGGACGGGAAAGCTATTGCACAGGGCGAGGTTGAACTGTCATTAGCGGCGCAGGGGACACAGGAAATCGTCTTGGGTGATATTCCCGCACTGAAAGAGAGCGGTGAACTGTGGTTGAACGTGGAGGTTCGCCAAATCAAGGCAACGGCATGGTCTGAAGAGCATCATCGTTGTGCCTGGGACCAGTGGCGTTTATCTAGACCATTAATCTTACCAACCGATCACCGTGACGTTCAGGCGCAGTCACCTCGGTTGAACGAGCATAATGACGCTTTCAGCATTGAGTGGGGTACACAATGCTGGCAGTTCAATCGGCAAACCGGTTTGCTTGAGCAGTGGTGGCAGGATGAAAAAGCCGCTCTGTTGACGCCGTTACGCGACAACTTTACCCGCGCACCGCTTGATAATGACATTGGGGTGAGCGATACCACTCACATCGATCCTAATGCATGGGTAGAACGTTGGAAGAGAGCGGGAATGTACGCGCTAGAAACGCGCTTACTGCAATGTGAAGCCGATTCGACTTCGCAAGGCGTGCAGATCCGCACAGCCCATGCTTATGCCTACCAAAACAACATCCTGTTTATCAGCCGCAAGACCTTTTTGATCGACCGCCAGGGTAAACTGCATACTGATGTCAACGTTGTCGTAGCCCATGGAATTCCAGCACCGGCCCGGATTGGCTTGAGCTGCCAACTTGCGAAGGTTGCTGAACACGCAACATGGCTGGGGTTAGGCCCACACGAAAACTACCCTGACCGCCAGCTTTCTGCTCAATTTGGGCGGTGGACGTTGCCGCTTTCTGAGCTACATACGCCATACATTTTCCCAACGGAGAATGGATTGCGTGGCAATACTCGCCAACTGAATTTTGGCCACTGGCAGTGGCAGGGGGATTTCCTCTTTGGCCTCAGCCACTATAGCCAACAACAGTTGGCTGATACCTCACACAACCATTTGTTGCATGCGGAGCAGGGGGTTTGGGTCAATATAGATGGTTTCCATATGGGGGTCGGCGGCGATGACTCATGGAGCCCGAGTGTGAGCCCAGACTTTATCTTGGATGCTGAGCACTATAACTATAAGCTGGTTTGGCAGTACGGCGGATAATACTTATTTATCACGTGATGGATTCTGGGTTGCACTTGTTTACTCCAGTCACATGGTTATCTATGTGACTGGGGAGTGGGTTTAGCTCCTTCCTGCAACTCGAATTTCTAAAACACAGAAAAATATCTATCTCCTACCTGATGAAAATATAAATAATGTCGCGTACTTGAGTATGGACTCAAACGCGCTTGGGTTTGGCACAAGGAGTTCGCATGTACTATTTAAAAAATACTAACTTCTGGATGTTTGGGCTGTTTTTCTTCTTCTACTTCTTTATCATGGGTGCCTACTTCCCATTTTTCCCTATCTGGTTACATGACATCAACCAGGTCAGTAAAAGCGATACGGGCATTATCTTTGCCAGCATCTCCTTCTTCTCATTACTGTTCCAGCCGATATTTGGCCTGCTGTCAGATAAACTGGGGTTAAGAAAACACTTGCTGTGGATAATCACGGGAATGCTGATATTATTCGCACCGTTCTTTATCTATGTTTTCGGCCCGCTATTACGCACTAATATTGTCTTGGGTTCCATTGCTGGCGGGATTTACCTTGGTTTTATTTACAACGGGGGTGCGCCAGCCATTGAGGCGTATATAGAGAAGGTAAGCCGCCGCAGCTCGTTTGAATTTGGCCGAGCGCGCTTATTTGGCTGTGTGGGCTGGGCTTTGTGTGCCTCGGTGGTCGGCATTATGTTCACCATCAACAACGAGTTTGTATTCTGGCTCGGTTCTGGCTGTGCCGTGATACTGGCGATCCTGTTACTTATCGCTAAACCTGAGGCAGGCAGTACCGCCCAGGTTGCTGACAAATTGGGGGCTAACAGTAAGCCGTTTAATTTGCGCTTGGCGTTCGAATTACTGAAAGACTCAAAACTGTGGTTTTTAGCCCTGTACGTGGTGGGCGTTTCCTGTACCTATGATGTGTTTGATCAGCAATTCGCCAACTTCTTCACCTCGTTCTTCTCATCAACCGAACAAGGTACGCGTGTTTTTGGCTATGTCACCACGATGGGAGAGTTACTGAATGCATCAATCATGTTCTTTGCCCCGCTAATTGTTAACCGCATCGGTGGGAAGAATGCGCTGTTGCTCGCGGGGCTGATCATGTCGATACGCATTATCGGCTCTTCATTTGCGTCTACACCGGTAGAAGTGGTTATTCTGAAAACCTTGCATATGTTTGAAATCCCGTTCCTGATCGTTGGCTGTTTTAAATATATCACTTCGGTATTTGAGGTGCGCTTCTCTGCCACTATTTATCTGGTTTGCTTCTGTTTCTTTAAGCAATTAGCCATTATGTTCATGTCGGTCTTTGCCGGGAATATGTATGAAAAAGTCGGTTTCCAGGGAACCTACCTTATTCTGGGGCTTATTGCGCTAACGTTTACTCTGATATCCGTCTTCACTTTATCGGGGCGCGGGCCGCTGTCAGCTTTTAAACCTGAACCTGAAGCTGTAAGGAATATGGCATAGTCAACGACAAGGATAATACGATGATGACGCAACGGGAAAAGTTAGCCAGCGGGTGTTTATACACGGATATGGATGAAGGGATGGTAGAAGAGCGCTTGCGCGGAAAAGAGTTGGTTTATGACTTCAATCATTCGCGGCCTGCAGAGCAAAAAAAACGTGAAGCGCTGATCCGTCAACTGATGGGAAGCGTCGGCAAGAACGTTTGGATTGAGCCGCCACTGCATGTTGCTTATGGTAGCCAAATCACTATTGGCGAAAACTTTTACGCCAACTTTAATCTGGTTGTGGTGGATGACGGTAAGGTGCTGATTGGTGACAACGTGATGATTGCGCCGAATGTCACGATATCTACCACTGGGCACCCGGTGGATCCTGCGG
The DNA here is from genome assembly GCF_055790865.1 of Serratia sp. K1WW1. Taxonomy (NCBI): domain Bacteria; kingdom Pseudomonadati; phylum Pseudomonadota; class Gammaproteobacteria; order Enterobacterales; family Yersiniaceae; genus Serratia; species Serratia sp. K1WW1. The sequence goes on along the minus strand of NZ_CM147697.1, from coordinate 3,445,534 downwards.
TGCGTATTACCGGCCAGCAGTTTTCTTTGCCCGTAACTATTGAAGATAATGTCTGGATTGGTAGTGGGGTCATCATTAACCCTGGTGTCACCATCGGTCGTAACAGCGTTATTGGTGCAGGGAGCGTGGTGACCAAGGATGTGCCTGCAGATGTGGTCGCGGTGGGCGTTCCTTGCCGAGTGCTGAGACCAATCGGTGAGCAGGATCGAGTTTACTACCATAAAGGGCGGCGTTTCACAGAGACTTCACGATAATCTTTTGCTGTGTATGGCCGCTGAGCCTTCCCACGGTTTGTTGTGCCATAGGGGAGCTTATGAGTTACCCGCCCTTGGGCGGGTAACTAAAGAGCCTTTAAACCTCCAAGGGGAGACGCTTACTTCAGCTCGTCAACCATGGTGGTGGCGCGGCCAATGTAGTTGGCTGGCGTCATGGCTTTCAGGCGGGTTTTCTCGTCTTCCGGCAGTTCCAAGCTATCGATAAAGGTTTGCATACCGGCTGCATCCACGCGCTTGCCACGGGTCAGCTCTTTCAGCTTTTCGTACGGTTTTTCGATACCGTAGCGGCGCATCACGGTCTGGATCGGCTCGGCCAGCACTTCCCAGTTGTGATCCAGCTCGTCCAGCAGGTGCGCGCGGTTAACTTCCAGCTTGCTGATGCCTTTCATGGTGGCCTGATAGGCAATCAGCGCATAGCCCAGGCCCACGCCCAGGTTACGCAGCACGGTGGAGTCCGTCAGGTCACGCTGCCAACGGGAAACCGGCAGTTTGCTAGCCAGATGGCCCAGTACCGCGTTAGCCAGGCCCAGGTTGCCTTCGGAGTTCTCGAAGTCGATCGGGTTAACCTTGTGCGGCATGGTGGAAGAACCGATCTCACCGGCAATGGTTTTTTGCTTGAAGTGGTTCAGGGCGATGTAACCCCAGATATCACGGTCGAAGTCGATCAGGATGGTGTTGAAACGTGCCACGCAGTCGAACAGCTCGGCGATATAGTCATGCGGCTCGATCTGGGTGGTGTACGGGTTCCAGGTCACTCCCAGCGAGGTAACAAACTCTTCGCTGAAACGGTGCCAGTCCACTTCTGGATAGGCCACGATGTGGGCGTTGTAGTTGCCCACCGCGCCGTTGATTTTACCGAGGATCTCAACGCGCTCTAACTGGCGATATTGACGCTCCATCCGGTAGGCCACGTTGGCAAACTCTTTACCCACGGTAGATGGGGTAGCGGGTTGGCCATGGGTACGTGACAGTAGCGGAATATCGCGATATTCCAGCGCCAGCCCTTTGATGGATTCGATGATCTTGCGCCAGTGTGGCAACACCACATCCTGACGCGCGGTGTGCAGCATCAACGCATGGGACAGGTTGTTGATGTCTTCAGAAGTACAGGCGAAGTGGATAAACTCGGACACGGCGTGCAGAGCCGGTACTGCTTCCACCTTCTCTTTCAGGAAGTATTCCACCGCTTTCACATCGTGGTTGGTGGTGCGCTCGATGGTCTTGATGCGCTGGGCGTCTTGTTCACTGAATTCTGCGACGATCTTATCAAGGTAAGCGTTTGCGTCGGCGTCAAAAGCGGGAACTTCTTTGATCTCTGCACAAGCGGCCAGTTTTTGCAGCCAACGTACTTCAACCTGCACGCGGAATTTCAGCAAGCCATACTCGCTGAAAATGGTGCGCAGTGCGCTGACTTTATCACCGTAGCGTCCATCAATGGGGGAAACGGCGGTCAGTGAGGATAATTCCATCGGTAGCAACTCCTGGGAAGTTTAACAATGAGCAACGATATTTTGCGCCTGCTTGAGCAGACGATTACGGGAAAACATTAACTGCAGGCGGCTGCCGCCAACCTGCTGCCACAGCACGGCGGCACGGATACCGGCGAGCAGGGTGGCACGAACCTTGGCCTGCACCTGCGGATTTTGCAGGATGGCGGGTGAACCTGTTACCTGGATGCGCGGCCCCAATGGTGCCACAACATCGACATAGATACCGGCCAGGGCGCTGATGATGGTATCTGAACCCAGTTCATAATGCGCCAACTGACGCTCCAACTGGCTCAAGCGCTCGCCGAGCGTATTCATCGCCGTTTTATTGGCGTTCAGTTTGCGCTCCAGCACCATCAGGCTGATGGTGTAGCGGGTCAGTTCGGCGGCCGGGCCTTTGTTATTGGCGTTGAGTACGCCAATCAAGGTTTCCAGCCCCATCTTCAGGTTACGCTCTTCACCGCCGAACACCGCCAGGGTAGAAGGGGGATCCATCTGCAACAGGCTGTTGAGTGAGGTATGGAAGGCTTCGCCATCCATTTGCCCCTCGTGCGCCAACTGCTGTACCAGACGGGCCGCTTGGCTGATCCCGGCCATGGCCAGCGTGATGTCGTAATAATTCTTCGCCACGGTTACTCCTGTATACGCTGTTCAATAATGCCGCCGCCCAGGCAGATATCGCCCTGATAGAACACGGCGGACTGGCCTGGGGTGACGGCTGCGACCGGCTCGTCGAAGCGGACTTCGATGCGCTCGGCGTCTAGCGGCGTCACGGTGCAGGGAATATCCTGCTGGCGATAACGGGTTTTAACCGTACAGCGCAGAGGTTGTGTCAACGGCAGGCGATCCACCCAATGCAACTGCTGGGCGATCAGGCCGATAGACATCAGGCGAGGATGTTCGTGGCCTTGAGCGACCACCAGAATATTGTTGGCGACGTCTTTATCCACTACGTACCACGGATCTTCGCTGCTGTCTTTCATACCGCCAATGCCCAAGCCTTTACGCTGGCCGAGGGTGTGGTACATCAAGCCCTGGTGCTCGCCGATGGTTTGGCCGTCGACGCTAACAATCGGGCCTGGCTGTGCTGGCAGATAGCGGCCCAGGAAGTCGCGGAATTTACGTTCGCCGATAAAGCAGATACCGGTAGAGTCTTTTTTCTTGGCGGTAACCAGTTCCAGTTGCTCCGCAATGCGGCGCACCTCTGGCTTTTCCAACTCACCGACCGGGAACAGGCTTTGCGCGACCTGTTCGTGGCTCAGGGTATACAGGAAATAGCTCTGGTCTTTGTTACCGTCGACGCCGCGCAGCAGGCGGCTTTTGCCGTCCACGTCCTGGCGGCGGACATAGTGACCGGTAGCGATAAAATCCGCCCCCAGATCTTCAGCCGCAAACTCCAGGAACGCTTTGAATTTGATTTCTTTATTGCACAGAATATCCGGGTTAGGGGTACGGCCCGCCTTGTACTCTTCAAGGAACAGCTCGAACACGTTGTCCCAGTATTCCGCCGCGAAGTTTACCGTATGCAGCTCAATGCCCAGCTTGTCGCAGACGGCTTGCGCATCGGCCAAATCGGTGGCGGCCGAGCAGTATTCCTCGTCGTCGTCTTCTTCCCAGTTCTTCATGAACAACCCAGCGACCTGATAGCCCTGTTGTTGTAACAGATAGGCGGTAACGGAAGAGTCGACGCCGCCGGACATTCCGACGATCACTTTTTTCTGGCTGTTGTCTGACATGGGGATCTCACGAACTTGAACACGTACTGTGCGATAAAAAACAAGCGCAGGATTTTACCACGTTGGCTGCTTGCGCGCACGGCCCTTATTTGCCGTTAAAGTGGCCAGTTAAAGCTGGCAACCAGCGACAACGGGTAACGTTCCGGCTGCTGATAACAACGGATCGTCTCGGCCACCAGCGGTGAACGCAGGTTTTCAGCCTCCAGGATCTGCTCGGCGGTCAGCCACAGGCAGCAGTCGATGTCATCGTCTTGCGGCTTGGTGGGCAACGGTTGCTCCAGCTCAATCACAAAGCAGAAGCGCAGAAACGGCGTGCGGTCTGGCGCGATCCACTGATGCATCCGCAGAAAAGACTGCGGCGTGGCGCGGATGCCGGTTTCTTCCCACAGTTCGCGCTCGGCGGCCTGGACCAGCGTTTCATCCGCTTCGAGATGGCCGGCCGGTTGATTCCACAGGGCTTTACCGTTGATGGTTTCTTCAACCACCAAAAATTTACCGGCGGCATGAACCACGCAGGCAACGGTGACGTGCGGCTTAAACATGGCGGTTCCTTATAGTGAATCGACGGTCTGCCATTCCCCTGGTTGCAAGCTCCCCAGAGAAAGATTGCCCATACTGTAACGAATCAGGCGCAGGGTAGGGAAGCCGATATGTGCCGTCATGCGACGCACCTGGCGGTTTCGGCCCTCGTAGAGCGTGATTTTCAGCCAACTGGTGGGGATGGTCTTGCGTTCGCGGATGGGCGGAGTACGCGGCCATAGCCATTCTGGCTCTTCAACCCGTTCCGCTCCGGCGGGCAGGGTTGGCCCATCGTTCAGCGTCACGCCAAGGCGCAATGCAGCCAGATCGTTCTCCTGGGGGTCGCCTTCCACCTGCACATAGTAAATCTTACCGGTGCGTTTGCCGGGCTGGGTTAGCTGTGCCTGTAGCTTGCCGTCGTTGGTCAGCACCAGTAAGCCTTCGCTGTCGCGATCGAGCCTTCCTGCGGCATAAACATCGCTGAAAGGAATGAATTTTTTCAGGGTGACGCGGCCTGCTTCGTCGGTAAACTGTGGTAACACATCAAAGGGTTTGTTGAAGATAACCACTCGCCGCGGCGCCTGAGATTTCTGGCGTGCTGCGGGTTTACTGCGGCTGAATCGTTTAACTTGGTGATTTTTAACAGAGAATTTAGTCATGGTCTTTGCGATTTCGAATGATAAGCGCATTATAGCCTAATCCGTTTCGGATTGGCGCGAGCTGAATATTCAAGTAGTATTGACACGCATCTTACAAAGCATTAACAAAAATTGCGCTTGAAGACAGAAAGGAGAGGTTGATGGAAAGCAAAGTAGTTGTTCCGGCAGAAGGTAAAAAGATTACGGTTGATGCCCAGGGTAAACTGGTTGTTCCGCATAACCCTATCATCCCGTTCATCGAAGGTGACGGTATTGGCGTTGACGTTACTCCTGCCATGATCCACGTGGTGGATGCAGCGGTTAAAAAGGCCTACCACGGCGAACGTAAAATCTCCTGGATGGAAATCTATACCGGTGAAAAATCCACCCACGTTTACGGGAAAGACGTGTGGCTGCCGGAAGAAACACTGGAACTTATTCGTGACTACCGCGTAGCGATCAAAGGCCCACTGACTACGCCAGTGGGTGGCGGGATTCGTTCTCTGAACGTGGCACTGCGCCAGCAGCTCGATCTGTACGTGTGTCTGCGCCCGGTGCGTTATTACCAGGGCACACCAAGCCCGGTTAAGCAGCCAGAGCTGACCGATATGGTGATCTTCCGTGAAAACGCCGAAGACATCTACGCCGGTATCGAATGGAAAGCGGGTTCTGCAGAAGCCGACAAAGTGATCAAATTCCTGCGTGATGAAATGGGCGTGAAGAAGATCCGTTTCCCAGAGCAGTGCGGTATTGGCGTTAAGCCTTGTTCCGAGGAAGGCACCAAACGCCTGGTTCGTGCGGCCATCGAATATGCTATCACCAACGATCGTGATTCAGTGACGCTGGTTCACAAAGGCAACATCATGAAGTTCACCGAAGGTGCCTTCAAGGATTGGGGCTACGAACTGGCACGTGAAGAGTTCGGTGGTGAACTGATCGACGGCGGCCCATGGCTGAAAATCAAGAACCCGAACACCGGTAAAGAGATCGTGGTTAAAGACGTGATCGCCGACGCCTTCCTGCAGCAAATCCTGCTGCGCCCGGCAGAATACGACGTGATCGCCTGTATGAACCTGAACGGTGACTACATCTCCGACGCCCTGGCCGCACAGGTTGGTGGTATCGGTATCGCCCCTGGTGCCAACATCGGTTCCGATTGTGCGCTGTTTGAAGCCACCCACGGTACTGCGCCTAAGTATGCTGGCCAGGACAAAGTGAACCCAGGTTCCATCATCCTGTCCGCTGAGATGATGCTGCGTCATATGGGCTGGTTCGAAGCTGCTGATTTGATCGTTAAGGGCATGGAAGGCGCTATCGCTGCTAAAACCGTGACTTACGATTTCGAACGCCTGATGGAAGGCGCTAAGCTGCTGAAATGTTCAGAGTTTGGCGACGCTATCGTTAAACACATGTAAGTGTGTTTTAGCGTTGAATGATAACGGGAGCCTGATGGCTCCCGTTTGTTTTCAGCAGTGTGTGTAAAGCATCCTGAAAAACAGGAAGAGCTATTAATGGACATAATAGACATAATTTCCGGCTTTCTAGAGCACGGTTTCATTATTGTGGTGCTACTGATCGTAGGATGCCTTTATGGAGGCGCGCTGAAGAAAAAATGGTTGATATGGTTATGTGCGATACCACTTATTTTTATTATCCTCTGTTTTGTTACCCTTTTTGTTGCTGTTTAGGGTTGCATAATGCCACTGAGTCCCCGTAATGGGAGCCAGCCTTGCATCGGGTGAGGGCTAACTCGCATGAGCGTTAAGCCGCAACTGGTAGCAAAAAACTCTGAACGGAGAGATCAGGGCAAGGGCTTTCATAGAGGATGGTGTTGTTCTATATCGGCATGCTACCGATAGTAAAAGTGTAGTGGATAAGCCTGCCTAAAAACAAATAAGAAATATCGCCAAAATCATACAGGCTACGCTAATGCGTGGCCTTTTTCATTGAGGCAACGAGATGCAAAAAAGGGACAAGTAATCATTGCGAATGGATTTACCAATCATGAGTTACTAGCATGGCTTGAGGGTAACCGAGTTCGCTTTTTCTTCTGCCAAAGTGATATTGCTCTTTTTTTCGTTCCCCTTTTCAACATTGGTGTTGAGGATGATGAAAGCTATATTGTCGAAGGCGACGTGGTTCATAACTACATGAGCTGCATTAACCCTTGGTTGATCAGCAAGCATGCCGACAAACTGTATCTGCTGACAATCTCTCGCAGGTTTCACAGAGTAGGGGCGCTGCATGCTGCGCCCGTCTAAACAGATTGGTTGGGGAAATGGCAGCCAAACGCTGATGAGGCTTAACTTTGCGGCAGAGCAGTAAGTAACTTACGGGTAAGCGAAGCTATCAGTGCATCGCTGCCAAAACCCCTTAATTTGATTTTTTTTGATATATATCAATTTGTTGCATGTTTTTCTTATATGGAAGTGCCGTGCTATTAGAACAATAAAGAAATCCGGTTTCTTATATAAGAAATTAGTTTAACTTATTGATATTTATGAAATTAAATGATTCCCCATACGTTTAATACTACTTCACTAAGAATATTCCGCATTAGGCGATAATATTTATCCCAACAGCAAGGCAGTATGCAACGCCGAACGAATGATTCGTGATGGGGTAAGGGATAAAGGTACGCTGAAAGGCTTTCAACACGGAGCTGCCATTCATTGATATCTTGTGAATGTATTTTCATTAAATTTGATAACGCCAGTTATTGCCCTGCATTTTCAATGCTGTGTTATTAGCGATATATACTCGCCATATTCATAGAGATATGTATTGCATAAATACATCCACCTTTCGTGGATAACCTAATAGTTTAATGACGTAAGGTCACTAGGAATAAATATGAAAAACTTAACAATCGTAGCTTCCCTGGTTGCAGTATTTGGTTCTGTGGGTCTGGCTCAGGCCGCTTCTACCGGGACCATCACCTTCAACGGTGAACTGACCGCCAACACCTGTGATGTCGTAGTCGATGGTCAGACGGCAGACGCCACCGTCGTGCTGCCAACCGTTGGCATCAGCCAGTTGAACGGCGCGACCCAAACCGCCGGTGAAACGGGTTTCGTGATGGCACTGAACAACTGTTCAGGCACACTGCAGACTGCCTCAGCCTTCTTTGAAGCGGGTGCTTCGGTAGATTCCGTGACCGGGCGCCTGAAAAACCTGACTGGCACGGCTTCCAACGTCAGTCTGCAACTGCTGGACGCGTCCAGTTCGTCTCGGGCAGTGATCGAGGCAGGTAACGCGAACCAGGTGACCAACACCACTTATAAAGATGTTACTAGCGGTAGCGCTACTCTGCCTTATGCAGTGCGTTATTATGCTGAAGGAGCCACTACCGCTGGCACCGTGATCAGCAATGTAGTCTATTCTATTCAGTATCAATAACAGTTGTTCAAGGGGAGAAATCCCCTTTTTATCTACCGTCGGGTTAGGAGTTTTTTATGAAACTTTTTCCTCTAAATACTGCGCGTCAGATTGGCACTTTTGCAGCGATTGCTCTTTTCAGTAGCAGCAGCCTGGCCAGCGTGGTACTCAGCGGCACACGTGTGATTTATCCGTCGGATGCCAAAGAAGTCAGCGTCAAAATCAATAATGTCGGGCCCTCACCGGTACTGCTGCAGAGCTGGATAGATAATGGTGATCCCAACGCCAAACCTGCGGCTATCAAAGTTCCCTTTGTACTGACTCCACCTATGAACCGGGTGGAGCAGGGTAAAGGCCAGACACTACGTATCAGCTATGCTGGCGGAAGCTTGCCAATGGATAAGGAGTCGGTGTTCTGGCTGAATGTGCTGGAAGTTCCGGCCAAGAGCGAAGCCAAAACGAACGAAAACCGTCTGCAAATGGCTTTCCGCACCCGGATCAAGATGTTCTATCGTCCGGCGGGCCTGCAAGGCAATGCCAATGATGCTCCTAAAGCGGTGACCTGGAACACGCAAGGCGGCAAAGTACAGGCAACCAATCCCACGCCGTTTTATGTCAATTTTGTGAACCTGTCAGTCAATGGCAAAAAACTAGACAACGCCATGGTGGCACCGCGCTCAAGCATGGTGTTGAATCTGGCTGGCAATGGGGGCAACCAAATCAGTGGAAGCGTTGTTAATGACTATGGAGCGGTCAACGCCTTCAATGCTGTAATAAAGTAACATAATAATATATATCACTATTTCTATAGTTAAGTCTTGGTGATTGATCCGGTATCAAGCTCTTGAGGGGGCGGGATGTCAAAATTTTTGCGCTACGCTATTCGGGAGCCGTTCGCCTCTTTGGCGGTAGCGGCGCTATCGATTTTTGTGGTGGGAAGCGTTAATGCGGCAACTGAAAATGTACCGCAAACCAGTGCCAAGAGCCTGGAGTTCGACTCGTCTTTTTTGAACGTTGATGACGTACAGTCGGTCGATCTCAGCCGTTTCGCCGAAGGTGCCTCCGGGTTGCCCGGAATTTACAAAACCGCGCTGTATGTTAACGATCAACTGATCAGTAATACCGATATTGAATTCAAGACTCGGGCCGATAAGTCGGTCTATCCCTGCCTGACCAGCGACATTATAAGAAATATTGCGTTCAACTACGAAAAACTGCCCGCCGATTTTTTAAAACAGCAGTCTAGCGGCGCCCTATGTATGGATCTGCAAAATAAGCTTCCTGAAGCCCAGGTGAATTTCGACAGCAATGAACAACGCCTGGATATCATTATTCCTCAGATTTACATGCTCAATATTGCCCGGGGAACCGTGAGCCCGGATTTATGGGACAGCGGTATCCCGGCATTCCTGCTTGGTTACAACGTTAATGGTTACACCAGCGAATCGCACGGCAACACCTTTAACTCGCTATTCGCCGGGGTGAATGCCGGGCTGAACGTGGGGGCTTGGTATTTGCGCCACAACGGCTCTTATAGCCAGATGAGTGACGGGCCCAGCCAGTACAGCAGTATCAATACCTATTTACAGCGCGATATTCCGCTACTGAAAGGGCGTATGTTGCTGGGGGAATCGAATACTACCGGGCAATTGTTTGATACCTTGCCTTTTACCGGGGCTCAACTGGCCAGCGACGAGCGGATGTTACCGGAATCCCTGCGTGGCTATGCGCCGGAGATCCGGGGGATCGCCCGCACCAATGCCCGGGTGACCGTGACCCAGGGGGGCCAGGTATTGTATGAAACCACGGTGACGCCGGGGGAGTTCCTGATTAATGACCTTTACCCGACCGGTTACGGCGGCGATCTTGTGGTTACCGTGCGTGAGTCCGATGGCACCGAACAGACCTTCAGTGTGCCTTATGCTTCGGTGGCACAACTGCTGCGCCCGGGGTCATCGCGCTATTCCGTCACTGCGGGTCAATTGCGTAGCGAAAACCTGCGTGATGAACCGGCTCTATTCCAGAGTACCTATCAATATGGCCTGACCAATGCCATTACCGGCTATGGTGGGCTGCAAATCAGCCAGGACTACTATGCGGTGCAGGTAGGGGCGGCATTGGGGATCCCGATCGGGGCACTGGCCTTTGACGTCACTCAGGCCGGCACGAAACTGGATGATAGCACCGATGCGAACGGGCGGAGCCAGCCAGGCGGCACCCTAAGCGGGCAGAGTTACCAACTGAGCTACAGCAAGCTTATCAGCGAAACTAACAGCAACCTTTCGGCGGTATTCCATCGCTCTTCTTCCCAAAACTACCTGGATTTTCTGACCGCCGCGCAAACCCGTGATGCGGCAGAGCAGGGGAATTTTCTGGACTCCATATCACGAGTCAAAAACCGCCTGACGCTGACCGCCGGGCAGGGCTTGCCGGATAACTGGGGGCAACTGTATGTCAGTGGCTCAGTGCAGGACTACTGGAATCAGGATGGCAGCGATATACAGTATCAAGTGGGGTATAACAACCGTTATAAGAGCCTGTCCTACGGCATCAGTGCCAACCGCAGTCACTCGAGCATCGGGCAGATGCAAACCAACTACCTGCTAAGCTTCAGCCTGCCACTGGGCCGCAATGACGAACTCCACACGCCACAGCTGAGAATGGACTTGTCTCATGACAGCAGTGGGCGTTATGGCCAGCAGGCCACGGTATCCGGTACCTCCGGCGTGGAGAATCAGTTCAGTTATGGCATAACCGCGATGAACGCCAACCAGGGGATGGGGACCAGCGGGTCGGTGAATGGTAACTATCGCAGCCGGGTCAGCGCACTGAGTGGAACCTACAGCACCGGGAAAGGCTACCAGAGCGGCTCTGCCGGTATGACAGGGACGGTGATTGCCCACGCAGGAGGGATCACCTTTACTCCCTACACCTCAGATACCTTTGCTCTGGTAGAGGCCAAGGGAGCAGAAGGGGCCAGCGTGTCGTCATATCCTGGGGTGAACGTTAACTCCCGCGGCTATGCAATGGTGCCTTACCTGAACCCCTACCAGATGAACGAAATCAGTATTGATCCGAAAGGCACCGCAGCGGACGTTGAGTTGGATAACACCAGCCAGAAAGTTGCACCGTATTCTGGGGCGGTGGTGAAATTGAAATACAACACTAAACAAGGGACGGCAGTTCTGGTGAATGCGACCTATCAGGGGGAACCGGTACCGTTCGGCGCCGATATCTTTGATAGCAAAGGCAACAATGTGGGTTCAGTGGGGCAAGGTGGGCAAATGTATGCTCGTGTAACGGAAGACAAAGGAGAGCTGATTGTGAAATGGGGCACCGGTAGTGAAATGCAATGTACTGTGGGGTATATGCTGATGCCGCAGGCAAAAAACAGTCCCGTTTCGGCGATCCAGGTCTTCGATTCAGTTTGCCAATAGGGCTAAATAGTTTAATGGCCAGAATACTTAAAAATCAGCCCCCGGTGACGCCGAAAATAAACAGAATACACATTTTGGGGGCCTCTGGAGTGGGGACGACATCGATCGCAAGACGATTGGCTGAACGAATTGATTGCCAACATTTTGATTCCGATGATTTCTATTGGCGCAACACATCGCCGCCCTATACCGTGGTGTATGAAACTCAAGAAAGACAACGGCGCCTGTCAACTGCATTGGCATCCCACAGACAGTGGATACTGAGTGGCTCGCTATGTGGCTGGGGCGACATGTTTATCCCATTCTTTGAGCTTGTGGTCTACGTATACGTAGAAAATGAAACTCGTCTTGAACGTATCCGTCACAGAGAGTCAATGAGATTCGGGGGTGCCATTTTGCCCGGCGGTGATCAATATGAGCGCTACAGGGAGTTTGTTGAATGGGCTGCAGCGTATGAGACATCAATTGACGTCAGTAGAAATGCTGTCCGGCATCAGCAATGGCTGGAAAAAGTAAACTGCCCCATTGTTATGGTCATCAACCACAGAACAGTTGACGATGCGGTGAATGACATTATGGCTCATATGCGGATGGGAAACTGATGGTAGTTTAGAAGCAGTGCTTTTATTCCAACCGAGTTGAGCGTCAGAGGCTGGGAGTTCATAGTCACGGTGTAAGCCGCAGTGGAAATTTCGGGATAGATTCCTAAATGAAGAGGGTAGGCATTACCCACTAACTTTGCATGGGTATAATAGCCGTGTTTGCCATATCCATTCAAACAACGTTCCGAAGTCCCGTGTGGTCTTTGCCGCTATCGAGCCCATTGATAGCGGTTTTTTTGCAGCCACTCCCGCCTATCTCAGCCGACGCGGTTCTTGCCTGCCACTCTCAATCTTCGCGTTTACGGAAATAATGTCCACAGTGGGGGCAGATCAGCGTGACGTTTTTTTTCACCTTGCTGCGATTTTGCGGCGAACTTTTTGCGCATTCAGGGCAGGTGACATCAACGGGGGCGTCACCGAACAGCTTAAAAGCATCAAAGAAAGACATCTTTTTCACCGGGTAGAGGTAGGAGGAGTTCAGTGTACCTTTATCGCTCGGTGATAGCTCCACATAGATTGGTAAACCACTGGTAGAGACGTAGCTAGCCGCGCGCTAAAAAGGGCGTAACAAGTGGGATGAAGGGGCGAGGGGGAAGAAAAAAGCCCCGCAAAAAATGAGGGGCAAACACAACAACACCAGGGAAATCGTTGATGATTAATCTGCTATTACTATATGTTTTTTGAGACGAGAGTTCATCAATAAATTGCTGCATTATTGCAACATTATAGTTAATTAATTTGTATGCATTTGGCTTTATTCATACGTTATGTGAATTTGTTCGCTATTTGTGAGCAATAAGTCCGCATGCTGGTTATTTTTTGTTGAAATGATGGCTTGGGGGCTGGTTTCTTGCCCCATCACCCCGTTCCAGACAGAATGTGACTTGAATCACATCGGGCAGATCCCCTATATTCCCCACCCATAACGAAGTTGTCGTGTTGCGATGCAGCGGCGCAGAGAGTTTTACATTTGTCCGGAGTTGTTGATGGAGTTAACTACGCTTTTGCTTTACGTGATTGCCGTCAGTGCGGTGATGGTGACGCCTGGCCCTTCCATGCTGTTGGCACTAAACAATGGTGCAATCCACGGTATGCGTATTGCCAGTTACGGTTTCCTGGGGGCGGTATTGGCCGATCTGTTGCTGATCGGCGCCGTCGGTTGCGGACTAGGGGCGTTGTTGCAGGCCTCTGAGCAGCTGTTTGCCATAGTGAAGTGGGGCGGTGCGTTATATCTGGTCTACCTGGCCTGGGTGCTGTGGCGAGCGCCGGTAAAGGCTTTGGCGGTAAACGCTAGCGCAGCCGCTGCGACTGGGAAAACGGCATTCCTGCGTTCCCTGATGGTCGGTTTGTCCAACCCTAAGGGTCTGCTGTTTTTCTCGGCCTTTCTGCCGCAGTTTATTCAGCCAGAAAAGCCGATCGCCATGCAATACCTGATCCTGGCATTGGTCAGCGCGATGATCGACTGTGTGATGATGACGATCTATGCCTACGGCGGCCGCCATGCGATGCGGAAATTCTCGGCAAATGTAATGCGCTTGGTAAACCGTAGCTGTGCCGGCATGCTTGGCGTATTGGCCGTAGGTGTTGCGCTTTATCGGCGTAGCGATGTGAGCTAGAGCCTATCGGTTAAATTAGCGGGCGCAGCATACTGCGCCGCTACTTGGCGAGAATGTCTACAGTTTCAGGGAGCTAACCAGCTCCCTTTTTAATAGGTGACTGCCTGTGTTAGCAAAAGAGGAAAGCTTAGGCATCTTGCCTGCTGACGGATTTGCAGTTAACTCGCAGCCCGCATTGTTCCACGTCATAGCGGTAGAGTTCGCCTCTTTTTCGTAGTAGTGCTGGTAGATGTGAAATATATGCACCACGGTAGTCACCGTTAATATAATCACTAGCGCAATTAAAACGTAAGTGAGTTTAATTTTACCGAGAAATTTCTTGTTCTTTTTGCCAGGTAATTCAGGTTCCCTCGAGTTAATTACGATCTCTTCAATCGCTACATCACTGGCTATTCTTAACCCTACTTTTGGTATGGTTTCTATGATATTTTTCTCAATACCCATGCTCTTAATGATCCGCCGTAGCGTGCTCAGGCATTGGTTGAGATTATTATTGCTGGCCTGCAGACCGTAATCATCCCACACTCTTTGCAGAAGCACTTCTCTCTCAACAATTTCTCCTTTATTTTTAATAAGAAAGGAGAAAAGTCGAGCTGCGGACGAGGAAATGGTGACGATTTCTTCCTGAAGTTCCTGATGATAAAAACCGACGCTATTTGGGCAGAAAAGGACATCTCCTTCGATGAGATATTGGGGCTTTGTCATGCTGATTCACTCCATGTCAGACAGTGTAATTAACTTAATTAACGTTAATCCTAAGTCTTATAATATTGTTTTTTGGGCGATAGGGCAACAAAGAGACAATATAAAATATAGTGGAATCAACAAATTTCAGTTTAAAATCCGCTCTATTTCACAACGGCAGTTATTAATGTTAAGTAAATGGTCTGTAAAATATTAAACGGTATTTAATAAAAATTAAGATCGCTAACTTACTGATAATTTTGCTAAACAAAGGTTCTAACTAGTCCGACCTGTAAGAATCAGCCTAGTTAGAAAAATGTATCAATTTAAGTAGCAAATTTGTGAGGAGGCAGCGTTGAATTAAACTCCAATTCGATCGCGCAGGGTGTAGTAGGCAGCGCCGATGGCGGTGAAGGGGATTTGCAGGTTACGGCCACCAAAGAACGGCAGGTGCGGCAGTTTGGCAAAGGCGTCAAAGCGTTCTGCATCGCCACGCATCAGCTCTGCTATCAGCTTGCCCGCCAGATGGGTGCAGGTCACGCCGTGCCCGCTGTAGCCTTGCATGTAGTAGACATTGTTTTCCAACCGGCCAAACTGCGGCATGCGTGATAGCGTCAGCAAGAAATTGCCGGTCCAGCGGTAATCAATACGTACGCCTTTCAGCTGCGGGAAAGTTTTCAGCAGCTTGGGGCGGATCAGGTTATCGATATCATCCGGATCGCGGGCACCATAGACTACGCCACCGCCGTACAGCAGCCGGTTATCGCCGGTTAAACGGTAATAATCCAGCAGGTAATTGCAATCTTCCACGCAATAGTTTTGTGGGATCAGTGAGGCTGCCACTTCTGGAGCCAAGGGCTCGGTGGTGACCACTTGAGTCCCGCACGGCATACTGCGCTTGGCCAGCCTTGGCTCCAGTTTATCGCCCAGATAAGCATTTCCGGCTACGATCACGTAACGAGCGGTGACTTGGCCGTTGGCGGTGCTGACCACCGCGGGTTCTCCGTGACGGATATTGGTGACTGCGGACTGTTCGAATATCCGTCCTCCTTGCAGGCGAATGGCTTCGGCCTCGCCCAATGCCAGGTTGAGCGGGTGGATATGACCGCCGCTGTGATCGAGTAACGCGCCAACATAGCGATCGCTGTTGACCTCCTGGCGGATACGGTCGGCATCCAGCAGTTCAAGTTGCGTATTGCCGTAACGCTCCCAGTGCTGCTTTTGTTCGATCAGCGCGTGGTACTGCTTATTGTTAAGCGCGGCGAAGATCCCGCCGGGGCGATAGTCACAGTCAATGGCATAGCGCTTGATACGGCTGCGGATAATCTCTGCGCCTTCAAACATCATGCTACCAAGCAACTTGGCGCTTTCTGCACCGTAACGGCTTTCGATCACGTCGATGTCGCGGCTGTAGGAGTTGACCAGTTGGCCACCGTTGCGGCCGCTGGCACCAAAGCCGATACGGGCAGACTCCAGCACTACCACGTTATAACCGGCTTCGACCAGAAATAGCGCCGATGACAGGCCGGTGTAGCCGCCCCCTACGATACAGACATCACAGTCGATCGATTCATTCAACTGCGGATAAGGCTGATGGTCATTGGCCGTTGCCGCATAGTAGCTTTTTACGTGTTCAGTCATCATCAATTCCTTATTCCAGTGAAATCCAGGTGGTTTTCAGTTCGGTAAATTTATCCAGCGCATGCAGCGATTTATCGCGGCCGTTACCGCTTTGCTTGTAGCCGCCGAACGGTACGGTCATATCGCCGTCGTTGTAGTTGTTGACGAACACGGTGCCCGCTTTCAACCGGCGAGCCATGCGGTGTGCCCGTGACAGATCGCGGGTCCAGACGGCTGCACCCAACCCATATTCGCTATCGTTGGCCAATGCGAGTGCCTGTTGCTCACCGTTGAAGGTCGTGACGGCCAAGACAGGGCCAAAAATCTCCTCCCGCGCGACGTGCATCGCGTTATCCACCTGAGTGAGAATGGTGGGGCCGAGATAGCCTTGATGACCGCCTTGCGGATGAGCTCGCCCATCAAGGAACAGCGAGGCTCCCTGGCTCAAACCCTGTTCGATATAGCTGGCGACTTTTTCACAGTGCTGTTGGTCGATCAGCGTCCCCATCAGCGTTTGTGGATCGAGCGGGTTGCCCGGTGCGAAGGCCGCTGCATGCCGCTGCAATGCTTGTAAAAAGGCCTGCTGAATACTTTCCTCTACCAGCAGGCGCGTACCGGCAATGCACACCTGGCCCTGGTTATAGAAGATCCCGGCCGCCGCGCCCTGAGCCGCCTTATCCAGGTCTGGGCAGTCGGCGAAGATAATGTTGGCGCTCTTGCCACCGGCCTCCAGCCACACGCGTTTCATGTTGGATTCACCGGCGTACGTCATCAACTGCTTGGCCACCTGGGTGGAGCCGGTAAAGGCGAGGGCATCAACGTCGTTATGCAGAGCCAACGCCTTGCCCGCATCGTGGCCGAAACCAGGAATAATGTTCAGGACGCCATCGGGTAATCCTGCCTGCTGTGCCAAAGCGCCAAGATAAACCGCGGTGAGCGGTGATTTTTCCGAGGGTTTAAGCACTACGCTGTTACCAGCTGCCAGCGCCGGGCCTAACTTCCAGCAGGCTAACAGCAGCGGAAAGTTCCACGGCACGATGGCACCCACCACGCCGATGGGCTCCCGCTGGATCAGGGCGAGCGCATCATTGCCGGTTGGGGCTATTTCGCCATACACCTTGTCGATGGCTTCGGCGTACCAGCGGATACAGCGGATCGCCCCTGGAATATCGTCGCGCAGGCTGTGGCGGATAGGCTTGCCGGTATCCAGCGTTTCCAGCAGCGCCAGTTCTTCACTGTGTTGTTCCATCAAGCTGGCGAGTTTGAACAATGTCGCTTTGCGTTTGGCGGGGGAGGCTTGTGACCAGTCGCCGCGTTCAAACACCTCGCGAGCCGCCTTGACGGCCAAATCGATATCGATGTGGCTGCCACGGGCCATCTGTACCAGTTCACGAACCCCGGCAGGATCCTGAATGCTAAAGGTTTCCCCTTCTGCCGCCGGGAGGTAACGGCCATTGATAAACAGCCGGTTCTCAATCTTCAGGGCCTGTGCCCGTTGTTGCCAATATTCCAGATGGTGGAAGTCCATACCTTGCTCCGTTAATCAGAATGTCGTCGGCGTATGTGCGCTGATAATTCGGCAAATGCGCGCCGAGGTGTTGCTGAAACTATGAGGGATCGCGGTGTTGATGGCGTAGCTTTGGCCTGCCCGTAGGTGAAAGCTTTGCCCGTTGACCTGCAGCATCACTTCGCCTTCCAGCAGGGTGCCAATCTCTTCCCCCTGATGTTTAAGCCGCTCACCGGTAGTGGTGCCCGGATCGTAGGTTTCGATCATCATTGCCAGGGTGCGGTTGGGATCGCCGTTGTGGATCAGCTTCATCGAAACCCCCTGGCTGCCGATTTCGATCAGATGGTCATGGTCGATCACGATCTGCGGCTCATGCGGCTGTTCCGGTTCGGTAAAGAAAGCCGATAGCGACAGCCCATACACCGTCAGCAGCTTTTGCAGCGTACTGATGGCCGGGCTGACCTTGTCCTGTTCAATGGTGCTGATGGCGCTGTGCGTCAAGCCAGACAGTTCGGCTACCCGGCGCTGTGATAGCCCTAACTGCTGGCGGATCTGCGACAAGCGTTTCCCCGGAGCCAAGCTGACGTCGCTCATAGGCGTTTTTCCTTTTGGTAGTGCTGGCAGGCGTTAATAAATCCTTCAAACAGCAGACGGGACAGGGCGTATTCATCGCTGTTCCATTCAGGATGCCACTGTACCCCTAAGGCAAAGGGCTGATCGCGAATGCTGAGGGCTTCCACCAGGCCGTCGGCGGCATAGGCTTCAACACGCACGCTAGGGCCGAGGGTTTTGGCTCCTTGGCCGTGCAGGGAATTCACCCAGAATCGGTGGCAATCCGGCAGCAGCTGCGCCAGCAATCCTCCGTCTTGCACGGTAACTTCATGAGCAGGGGCATATTGCTGCTCCAGCGGCAGATCGTGATCTTCACGGTGCTCGAGCAGCTCGGGTTGCTCATATAAACGACGGTGTAGCGTGCCTTGAGTCGCGACCACCAGCTCTTGCATACCGCGGCAAATGGCGAAAAGGGGAATGCGCCTGCTCAGTGCCTGGCCGATCAGCGCCAGGCTCAATTCATCGCGCCCAGGATCGGCGTCAGGCTCATCGCCGTTTTCACCATAAAGGTGCGGCTGCACATTACTGGGGCTGCCCGGCAGCAAGATGCCGTCGAGATGGGGCAGCAACTCTGCCAGCATTTCCGGCTCTGCGAGCGCGTGCGGCAGGGCGATTGGTAATCCTCCGGCAGCTAACACCGCATTCAGGTACTTTTCTTGCAAGGTCTGGGTGAGGTGCTGGTTTAACCTATACCTGCACATCACCACGCCGACGATTGGTCTGTTAAATATATTGCCCATGCTATCCCCTACAGGTTGTTCGAAATTATGACCGATAAGCCGTTTAATCGCCTTTTTTGTTCAATATTCACTAAATCTAGCAGTCGAATGGCCAATATTCAAACCAAAATTAACACTTGCAAAACATTTTTGTTGCATCTATGTTTCATTGGTGGACATTATATTGAGCAAGATGGTCAAAACATCGAAGCCAGTAAGTGTGAGAACCACAGACCAAACACAACGGCGGGTGAAACATGCAAACCAACATCGTAGAAGTCGAAAACTTTGTGCAACACAATGAAGAAAGGCGAAGTAGCACGTTCCAGCGCGAAGTGAAGAAGTATCTGGAACGTTATCCGTTAACCCAGCATATCGACGTGCTGCTGACCGATCTGAACGGCAGCTTCCGCGGCAAGCGCATCCCGGTGAGCGGGCTGGGTAAACTGGAGAAGGGCTGTTACTTCCCAGCCTCGGTGTTCGCGATGGATATTCTTGGCAACGTGGTGGAAGAGGCGGGTTTGGGGCAGGACATGGGTGAGCCGGACCATATTTGTGTGCCGGTAGCCGGAACCCTGACGCCATCGGCGGCCGATCCGCAATATCTGGGCCAGGTACTGCTCACCATGCTGGATGAAGATGGTACTCCCTTTGACGTTGAACCGCGCAATGTGCTGAACCGAGTGTGGCAGCGTTTGCGTCAGCGCGGGTTATTCCCCGTAGTAGCGGTAGAGTTGGAGTTCTATCTCATCGATCGCCAGCGCGATCCGGAAGGTTATTTGCAACCCCCTTGCGCCCCCGGCACCCAGGAGCGTAACACCCAGAGCCAGGTCTATTCGGTGGACAACCTCAATCACTTTGCCGATGTGCTGAGCGAGATCGACGAATTGGCCCGCCTGCAAGGGCTCCCGGCCGACGGTGCGGTCGCGGAAGCCTCACCGGGCCAGTTTGAGGTTAACCTGCATCACACCAATGATGTGTTGCAGGCCTGTGACCATGCCCTGGCGTTAAAGCGGCTGGTACGCATGGTGGCAGAGAAGCACCATATGCATGCCACCTTTATGGCCAAGCCCTACGAGGAACATGCGGGCAGCGGTATGCATGTGCATATCAGCATGCTGGACAAGCAAGGTAACAACGTCTTTGCCGATGCGGATGGTGAAGACTCCACGCTGTTGAAACAGGCGCTGGCTGGCATGATAGCCTTGATGCCTGCCTCTATGGCGCTGCTGGCTCCTAACGTTAATGCTTACCGCCGCTTCCAGGCGGGGATGTACGTTCCCACCCAGGCATCCTGGGGCCATAACAACCGCACCGTAGCGCTACGTATTCCCTGTGGCGATCGCGACAGTCACCGCGTGGAGTATCGCGTGGCGGGTGCCGATGCCAACCCTTATCTGGTGATGGCAACCATTCTGGCCGGGATTGTCTACGGCCTCGACACTCAGTTACCGCTGCTTGAGCCAGTTACCGGCAACGGGCTGGAGCAAGAAGGGCTACCGTTCCCGATCCGCCAGAGCGATGCGCTGTATGAGTTTGAACACCAGCCGGTGCTCAATGCGCTGCTGGGCGAACGTTTCAGCCACGTCTACCTGGCCTGTAAGACCGATGAGCTGCAGCAGTTTGAGCGGCTGATCACCGAAACCGAAATCGAGTGGATGCTGAAAAACGCCTGACGTCCTCAGCCCGATCCTACCGCGCGCCGGCGCATTCCCGCGGGCTACCTGTGGCCTGGCGAAGCCGTGCGCGACGGTGATGACTTCTTCCAACTGGGCGTACAGGACGCCGGTGAGGAATAACCCAATGACGATAAGTGCCATCGACGATAATGGCGCGGGCAAACCGCAACTGCGCAAGACATTGAAACTGTGGCAAGTGGTGATGATGGGCCTGGCCTATCTGACGCCAATGACGGTGTTTGACACCTTCGGTATCGTTTCTGGCGTGACGGACGGGCACGTTCCGGCGTCTTACCTGTTGGCATTGGCCGGGGTGCTGTTTACCGCCATCAGCTATGGCAAGCTGGTGCGCCAGTTCCCGACCTCGGGCTCGGCTTACACCTACGCGCAAAAGGCTATCAACCCGCACGTGGGTTTCCTCGTTGGCTGGTCATCGCTGCTGGATTATCTGTTTTTGCCGATGATCAATACGCTATTGGCCAAAATCTATCTTACGGCTCTGTTCCCAGAGGTCCCACCATGGATCTGGGTGGTAGGCTTTGTGATCCTGATCACCGCCATCAACCTGAAAAGCGTCAGCCTGGTGGCAAACTTCAACACCCTGTTTGTGGTGGCGCAGGTGGCGATTATCGTGGTGTTTATCTTCCTGGTGGTACGAGGGTTGCACAATGGCGAAGGGGTTGGCCAGGTGTGGAGTCTGCAACCCTTTATCAGTGAAAACGCCCATCTATTGCCGATCATTACCGGTGCCACCATCCTGTGCTTCTCGTTTCTGGGTTTTGACGCGGTCACTACGCTGTGTGAAGAAACGCCTGATGCCGCCCGTGTGATCCCGCGCGCTATCTTCCTTACTGCACTCTATGGTGGGGTGATCTTCATCACCGTGTCGTTCTTTATTCAGCTGTTCTTCCCGACGCTGGAGCGTTTCAAACAGCCTGATGCAGCACTGCCGGAAATCGCGTTGTATGTGGGCGGCAAGCTGTTCCAGTCCATCTTCCTGTGCATCACCTTTATCAATACCCTGGCTTCTGGCCTGGCTTCCCATGCCAGCGTGTCCAGGCTGCTGTATGTGATGGGGCGCGATAATGTGTTCCCGGAAAAATTCTTTGGTTACGTGCATCCTAAATGGCGCACGCCAGCGCTTAACGTGCTGCTGGTTGGTCTGGTGGCGTTATCGGCATTATCCTTCGATTTGGTGACGGCGACCGCCCTGATCAACTTTGGTGCTTTGGTGGCCTTTACCTTCGTCAACCTTTCGGTGATTAGTCACTTCTATATTCGACAAGGGCGCAACAAGAGCTGGAAAGACCGCTTCCATTACCTGATCCTGCCGCTGGTGGGCGCGCTGACGGTTGGGATCTTGTGGCTGAACCTGGAAAAAAGCTCCCTGACCATGGGGCTGCTGTGGGCGGCGCTCGGGTTTGGCTATCTGGCCTATCTTACCCGTCGTTTCCGCCAGCCTCCGCCACAGCTGGAGCGCCAACCTCAGCAGTAAAAATTTGGGCGCAGCGCAGCGCCCTTTCTTTTTCCCCTGTAGGGCAGTAGAGTAAAAATCCAAACAAAAATAACCTATTGGATCCTACGCTAATGCCTCCGTTGTCTGCTTCCCATAAAGCTACCTTGCTCGGCCTGCTGGCCATTGTGTTATGGAGCAGCGTGGTTGGCCTGATCCGCAGCGTCAGCGAAGGGCTGGGGCCGGTCGGTGGGGCGGCGATGATCTATAGCGTGGGCACGCTGTTTCTGCTGGTGGTGATGGGCATTCCCAAACTGCGTGAGTTCCGCCGTTCTTATCTGATCCTCGGCAGCCTGCTGTTTGTGCTGTATGAGATTTGCCTCTCGTTATCACTGGGCTTTGCCAGCAACCGCATGCAGGCCATTGAGCTAGGGATGATTAACTATCTTTGGCCCTGTTTTACCGTGTTGATGGCCATCCTGTTTAACGGGCAAAAGGCCAAATGGTGGGTGGTGCCTGGTTTGTTGCTTTCTCTGTTCGGGATTGGCTGGATCATGAGTGGCAGCGGCGGTTGGTCACCGGCACAAATGCTGGCCAACGTGCGCAGCAATCCGTTAAGTTACGGGCTGGCATTCAGCGGTGCGGTGATTTGGGCCATCTATTGCAACGTGACCAAGAGGATCGCCCAGGGGAAAAACGCGGTGGTGCTGTTTATCACTCTGACCGCATTGGCACTGTGGCTGCTCTATCCTTTCAGTAATGAAAGCGGCATGCACTTTAGCCTGCCGGTTGTGGTGGCGCTGCTGTGCGTGGGGACGGCGATGGGGGCTGGCTATGCCGCTTGGAACGTCGGGATCCTGCATGGCAATATGACGCTGCTGGCGACTGTCTCTTACTTTACCCCGGTATTGTCATCGGTGTTTGCCGCCGTGGTACTCAGCACCGCGTTGACCCTCAACTTCTGGCAAGGGGTGATGATGGTCACGTTAGGATCGCTGATTTGCTGGCGTGCCACCCGCGCCAACTGAGGCCTATTTTTTACCTGCGCAGGCGGCAGAATAATGAATTTCGAGCTAATCTCAAGGTAAGTGTTCTGCCAGAAGGAACGGGAAAATGAGAAAAGATATTCAATTTATTCAGCAGCCAGCGCTTAATGGTCACAGTTTCAGCACCGGCGACATCGTTCGCCTGACCACCGCTAACCTGCCGCATGAATACCAGTTGGATGTGATGATCCTGCGCCGTGACGATAAGCTGATCCATGGCTCGGTAGTCGTGGCCTCGCCGAAAGTCGATATCCCGGTCAGCCAATGGGAAATTGCCACGGGGGATGAGGTGGTATTCCGGCAAGAGAACATTGCCAAGGCCGTACCCGGAGCCCGCTGAAAAAACCAACCGGTTCGCCCTATAAAGGGGGGCCGTATCCTGCGCCCGCCTGCCACTAAGCCGACATAAGCGTCGGCTTTTTTACGCGCTTTTTAACCCCAGGTTAAAATATGGTGTTGAACACCAAGACACCAAAAATCGTCGTTTGAAACTTATCGACATGATGAAAATCACATCAAAAATGTTTTGCACTGCAATTTATTTTAAAAAATGAGAACGCAATCGATTACGCGATGGTAAAATGCCTGACTGGATCACAGATTATTACAGTGAGAGCTTTCTATAATGCGCACGGCTAACGGCAATAGGTAACCGTTCGTTTACAGCAGACGTCACCAGACTCATATCATTCTAACGGGCAGGGAATGGCCCACTCAGCATGTGGTAATAAAATGAAGAAAATAGCTCTCGCAGCAGGTGTGCTTATCTCCGCGTCTTTCAGCCCCGCTTCCATGGCGGCAGAAAACAAAGACAGCCAGTATCTTTCAGACTGGTGGCACCAGAGTGTCAACGTAGTAGGCAGCTACCATACCCGCTTCGGGCCGCAGCTGAACAATGACGTGTATCTGGAGTATGAAGCCTTTGCCAAGAAAGACTGGCTGGATTTCTATGGCTACGTGGACGTGCCAAAGTTCTTCGGCACCGGTAACACGCCAAACCGTGGCATCTGGGACAAGGGTTCACCGCTGTTTATGGAGATCGAACCGCGCTTCTCCATCGACAAACTGACCGGTACCAACCTGGGCTTTGGGCCGTTCAAAGAGTGGTATTTTGCCAACAACTACATTTACGACATGGGGCGTAACAACGCCTCCCGTCAAAGCACCTGGTATATGGGCCTGGGCACCGATATCGAAACCGGTCTGCCGATGAGCCTGTCGATGAACATTTATGCCAAATACCAATGGCAGAACTATGGTGCATCCAACGAGAACAGCTGGGACGGCTATCGCTTCAAGGTGAAATACTTCGTGCCGTTGACCGAAATGTGGGGCGGCAATCTGAGCTATATCGGTTTCACCAACTTTGACTTTGATTCCGATCTGGGCAGCGACAACTTCGTGGTGGATGGCCGCCAGGCGCGTACCAGCAACTCTATCGCCTCCAGCCACATTTTAGCGCTGAACTACGATCACTGGCATTATTCCTTCGTGGCACGTTACTTCCATAATGGTGGTCAATGGAATGATGGGGTGGATATCGGTACGCCGCAGGGACCAATCAAGTCTACCGGCTGGGGTTACTACCTGGTTGCCGGTTATAACTTCTGATTTTCCGTGGTATCAGAAACAGGAAACCCCGCGCTGGCGGGGTTTTTTTTCATCATTACGGCTAACTTTCCGCGGGTAAATGTTTAACCGGCATAACCAATTTACCCTTGATAACGTAGCACTCATTGTCGATCCACTTGAGGATTTGCTCACGGCTGACACCTTCAAATTGCGCATAGCGATAAATATCACCATTGAAGTGCAGCTGGATGTACTCCATCAACGTCATGTGCATGGTTATAACTCCTAAACGCCCAGAAATAGCGGTTTCGCCACGCTGAGTGGTCGAGCTTTTCAAGGCCTAAAGGTAGATTATTCGCAACAAAACAGCAACAAAAAAGACTGAAAAATGGCGCTATAATAGTGAAAAGTAGTAAAAAAATTCCCGCACGGGACGGCGGGGAATTGAGTAGTATCATTTATCGATGACATAAGATGGGTTTTGAGGTGCAACGAAAAAGAGCAGGTTTACTCATTTTTGTAGCCCACTGAAATTACTGGATGGCTTATTTTGCCGCAAGAAAAATCTACGGCATTTGTTCGGATATCATGAGTAGTTTTGCGCGTGAACAAATTTTTTTCTGATGGCCACGATCTATTTTTTTAATAATTGCTGTGAATGATATGTCGCGCTGAAAGGCGGGCGCAGCATGCAGCGCCCTACAGAGCACTGAGAACCTTTACGTGTGGGCGCTGATGTTCTTTTTGAACGTAAGTACCCGGCTGCGGCTGGCGATCAGATCGACCTGGTAACCGCGGAAATACAGACAAAACCGATTCAGGTTGGGCCCATCGTTGCTTTCAACCAATATCCGCCCATCCCCCAGCGAACTCAGGGTGCCGGTTTGCACCGCCGGGCCGACCCCAATGTGGATCTGGTTGCCGCAAATTTCGAACGCGGTGCGGTATTGTGGATGATACCAGTGCCCTTGAACCTGCTTGAGACAAAGCGTTTCGCTAGCGACCGGCAGAAAGCGGCGTGCAACGTGGCCAACTTCACCTTCTACGGCTTCGCCTGTCCACTTAAGGCGCATTGGTTGATGGGCCGAGAGCGATACCGCATGACCGTCTTCACTTTGATACAGCGGTTCGTTGGTGCCCAGATAGGCCACGGTGCCCCCTTTAACTTCCAACCAATAGGGTTCCGCCCGGGTGGCGTAGATGCCATCTGGGATCGCTGTGCTGCGTTGGGGCAGCGGTTCATTCAACAGCGCTGCCATCACCTGTAAAATGATGGCAAAGCTGTCACAATCTTCACGGTTGGCGACCAGCAGGGCACCCGCTTGCCGGTCAGGTGCCAGCAGAAAATAGGTCTTATAACCGGCATGAGAACCGCCATGGCCCAGCAATATCTGGCTGCCAAGCGGCGTTTTCGCCAGCCCTAGTCCGTAATGGCTGATTTGGCCCTGGCTGAGCCGACGCGGGGCACTTAGCTGCGTCAGAACCCCTTTACCAGGGCCGCTATTGGCCAGCAGGCATTGCAACCAGCGGGTGAGGGCGTTGGCGCTCCCTGTCAGGCTGCCAGAGGCGGAGAGATGCAAGCCAGCGCTGGTCTGTTGCCAACCGTTGGCCGTATGCCAATAGCCGGGAGCTAGCCCAGGCACCACATCAAACCAGCTTTCGGGGGCTTGTAGCTGTACGTCCAGAGGGCGGGCCAGATGCTGCTGAACCAGATCATCAAAAGCATATCCTTTAGTCTTCAGCGCCGCCTCAACCAGGCGGTAGCCGGTATTGGTGTAGGTGATCTCACTGCCCGCGGGGTAGTTGAGCCGGGTTAAACCATGGATAAACTCCATCACCGGCTTGGCCTCACTGACGGTGTTGACCGAGACGCCAAGCAGCCCCAGCGTTTGCCGAATATCAGGTAGCCCGCTGGTCATGTCCAAAGCCTGGCCTACCGTCACCTCCGCCAATTGTCCCTGCAATTCGGGCAGTAGACTGCCAAGGCGATCGTCAAGTTGCAGGGCGTTATCGGTGGCATTAAGCGCCAGCGCGGCAAAAATATGTTTGGTGATGGAGGCATAACGCACCACGGTATCAGCAGTGAAAGGATCGCGGCGGGCCAGATCGGCCAGCCCAGCACACACCACCGCCTGGGTAATATCTGTGTCAAACAGGGTGATAGCCCCACCGGGTTGGCCTGCGGTTTGCCAGCCTGCCAACAGTTGAGCGGCGGCTGCCTGTGCGGCGCGCCAGTTTAGCGGGGTGTCAGACATAGTTTCCTCCTGAGATAACGAACGCCACACATCCCTGTAGCCGACTACACTCGAGTGTCTACCACAGCCACGATAGAGACGTGGACGGCGGGTATGGCAAGGGTGGTCTTTCAATCCCTGATCTCTGCCGTATGACCGCTTGCAACGGGTGTGCATGGGATGAAAGAGGCCCAATTGTGGCGCAAGGGAAAAGTCACGGGCCGCTGTTTTGTGCGCTGTTCAGACCAGTGGGCAACCTTTCCATCAAAATTGGGATGCAGTGCGCAAATCGTCATGGAAAGGCGTGAAAAGACAGGAGGGGACAACGGTGAGGGCAAGGTTGACTCCGGCGCGATAGCGGCACCGGAGTTGTGGCGGATTAGCGTTGTTGCTCGCCCCAGGCCAGCATGCTTTCTATCATCTGCTGCAACAGGCGTTGTAAAGGTGCGGCCCGGGCGGCATCAAATTCAAATGTCTGCTCGGACATATAGTTCACCTGCGCTAGCTCCAACTGCACCGCGTGCTGGCTTTCCTGCGGTTGACCATAGGCACGGGTAATGTAGCCGCCTTTAAAGCGTCCGTTGAGCACGTGGCTGAACTGTTGCTGCTGCTGACAACAGGTGACCAGTCTGTCACTCAGTGAAGCTGGGCAGCTTTCACCCCCGTTGGTGCCCAGGTTGAGATCGGGTAGCTTGCCGTCGAACAGGCGCGGTATCACGGAGGCGATCGAGTGGGCATCAAACAGTAAGGCGTAACCGTGTTGGGTTTTTAGCCGTGTCAGCTCATGCTGTAGTTGCTGATGGTAGGGCTGCCAGATGTTCTGCAGGTATCCGGCCCGTTCTTCGTCCGATGGGGCGGCATCCGGCAGAAAACTGGGGCGGCCATCGAACAACACATCCGGAAACAGGCCGGTGGTGGCAGTGGTGTAGAGCGGTTTGTCATCTGCCGGGCGGTTCAGGTCGATCACCAGGCGCGAATAGTTACCCACCAGGACGCTGGCACCCATGGCACGGGCAAAATCGTACAGCCGTGGGATATGCCAGTCGGTGTCTTGCAGGGGGCGGGCCTCATCGGTTAGCCCTTTCTCAACCGCTGGCGTCAAGCGGGTGCCGGCATGGGGAATACTGATCAACAGCGGCAGTTGGCCGCTCTGGAACTCGAAAGGATCGCGGATTAACATTAACGGAGTTCTCCTCGGAAAATCACCTTGCAGGGCAGTTGTCCGCCCAACCAGTAAGCCAGCTCTGCCGGGCGTGCCAGCGGCCAGTGAACAAAATCGGCCACTTTGCCCACTTCCAGCGAGCCGTGGGTTTCCTGCAGGCCCAAAGCCTTGGCGGCATGCAGCGTGACGCCTGCCAGCGCTTCTTCCGGCGTAAGACGGAACAGGGTGCAAGCCATATTAATCATCAGACGCAGCGATAATACGGGTGAGGTGCCAGGGTTGGCATCGCTGGCAATGGCCATCTTGACGCCGTGTTTGCGGAACAGCTCAACCGGTGGGCACTGCGTTTCTCGTAACAGGTAGTAGGCGCCCGGCAACAGCACCGCCACGGTTCCGGCCGCTGCCATCGCCATTGCATCTTGTTCGGTAGCATATTCCAGGTGATCGGCGGAAAGGGCATGATGCCGTGCCGCCAATGTGCTGCCACCCAGAGCCGAAAGCTGCTCCGCGTGCAGTTTCACCGGCAGGCCAGCTTGTTCTGCGGCCGCGAAAACCCTGTCAACCTGCTCAGGGGAGAAGGCCAGATGTTCGCAAAATGCGTCTACTGCATCTGCCAGGCCTGCTGCTGCGGCTTCAGGGATGATGGTATTGCACACCAGATCGATATAGTCGTCGCTGCGTCCGGCATATTCCGGTGGCAGGGCATGAGCGGCCAGGCAGGTGGTTTTCACCTCAAGCGGCAAGGTCGCGCCTAACTGACGTGCCACGCGTAACATTTTCAGCTCGCTGGACAGCGTTAATCCGTAACCGGATTTTATCTCCACGCAGGTGACGCCTTCGGCCAGCAGTGGCAGCAGACGCAGCAGCGTCTCATGCAGTAACTGGGGTTCTTCTGCATCGCGCGTGGCCTTGACCGTGGAGATAATGCCTCCGCCCTGAGCAGCAATCTCTGCGTAGCTCACCCCGTTCAAACGTTGTTCAAACTCACCACTGCGGTTGCCGCCAAACACCAGGTGCGTGTGGCAATCCACCAGGCCGGGGGTGATGATGCCACCGTCAAGCTTCACCGTTTTGGCCGCGATCAAGGCTGGCATAGTGGCCTGTTCACCCAACCAGACAATCTTGCCTGCACGCACGGCGATCGCGCCGTTGCTGATGATGTGATACTTGCCGTCACGCATGGTGACGATATCGGCCCCGTGCCATAGGCTGTCGCAGTGGATCTCAGACGTCATGGTGTTCCCGCTCCCACATGGTTGTATATACAATTAAAAACAACCTAGCGCATTCGCCGGGCTGCGACAAGAGAGGGGATAAAAATTTGTTACCGAGATGTGATGAAACGCGAAAAAGGCAGGGTTGAACGTCATTGGATTCGACCGTAGGGGCGCTTTACGCTGCGCCCCCTGGGTAGCACGCTCTGTCCAACTTAAACCTGATTGATAAAACGGCCAAACAGCTGATAGCGGCTGCCTGGATAGAGCAGGCGGGCAGAGGTCACCACCATTTTGCCAGACCAGGTGCGACGATGGATCAGCAGGCCCGGCTCGTGGTCTTCCAATTGCAGCAGTTCGCGCTCCTGCTTGGTTGGCACCACGGCTTCGACAATATGTTCACCTGCGGTCAGCGGAGCGGACTGGGTCAGGTAAATATAGGGCGTGACCCGATCGAAATCCTGCTTCATATAATCTGGGGCCGCCAGCGGGTTGACGCAGCGATCTTCCACCTGCACCGGCACGTCATTTTCATAATGCACAATCTGCGAGTAGAACAGCTCCTGGCCCGGCGGGATCCCCAATGCCGTCGCCTCCTCTGCGCTGGCAGGGCGGGCGATCAGCTGCAAAATTTTACTGCTGTGACGGTGCCCACGGGCGGCGATCTCATCGGCGATATTATGCACTTCCAACAGCGCGGTGTGTGCCTTGGCCTCGGCCACGAAGGTGCCAACGCCCTGCATGCGGATCAAAAAACCCTCGCTGGTCAATTCACGCAAGGCCCGGTTGATGGTCATGCGGCTGACGCCCAGCTCGCTGACCAGTTCACTTTCCGAGGGAACGCGTTGGTGCGGCTGCCAGTGGCCCGCACGGATTTGACTTACGATGGCCTGTTTGACCCGTTGATAGATCGGGGCGGGGGTTTCGCTCATTGCTGCAGCCAGCTGCAACACGGTCTGTTGATCTACCACGACGTTAACCTCGTCAAATAAAAAAATAATAACACCAGTTTACTGTTGATGTTGAAGATATGTATATGTATATACAAGTAAGCGTCCGTTCACCAGATGAATGAAACTGGTTTACAAATTTTTTACCTGCGCGGCGTGACAGTCGTGCGTTCTTAGCCGTTACACCTACTTTGGAATACTGCTATGCCTGCTTATTTTGCCTCTCGCGCACTGCTTCCGACCGGTTGGGCCCATAACGTACGGCTCGAAGTCGATGCTCACGGCCAATTGGCCCAAGTGACCACCAATGCTGACTCCGACGGTTGCCTGCGCCTGCACGGCGACGTGGTGCCGGGCATGCCAAACCTGCACTCTCATGCCTTCCAGCGCGCGATGGCCGGGCTGGCAGAGGTAGCGGGCAACCCACAAGACAGCTTCTGGACCTGGCGCGATCTGATGTATCGCCTGGTTCAGCGCTTAACCCCGGAGCAGGTTGGGGTTATCGCCCGTCAACTGTATATCGAAATGCTCAAGGGCGGCTACACCCAGGTTGCCGAGTTCCATTACCTGCATCACACACCGGAAGGAAAAGCTTATGCCGACCGGGGCGAGATGACCGGGCGCCTCAGCGAGGCAGCGCTTCAGGCAGGCATTGGCATGACCCTATTGCCGGTGCTTTACAGCTACGCCGGGTTTGGTGCTCAGCCTGCGCAAGCGGGGCAACGGCGCTTTATTCAGAGTGCGGAGAGCTACCTCGAACAGCAACAGGTGATAGCCCGCCAACTGTCAGGCCAGCCATTGCAGAATCAGGGGTTATGTTTCCATTCGCTGCGGGCGGTTGAACTGGGGCAGATGCAGCAGATCCTGGCGGCCTCTGACCAGACCTTGCCGGTACATATTCATATCGCCGAGCAGCAAAAAGAGGTCAACGACTGCCTGGCCTGGAGTGGACAACGTCCGGTGGCCTGGCTGTATGAACATTTGCCGGTGGATAGCCGCTGGTGTCTGGTGCATGCCACTCATCTGGATCGTGAAGAGCTTGAGCAACTGGCTCGCAGCAAAGCGGTTGCCGGATTATGCCCGACTACCGAGGCCAACCTGGGGGACGGCATTTTCCCAGGCGACAGTTATTTGCACCACCAGGGGCGCTGGGGGATCGGTTCGGACAGCCACGTTTCCCTAAACGTGGTGGAAGAGTTACGCTGGTTTGAGTATGGGCAGCGGCTGCGCGATCAGCGCCGTAACCGCCTGACCACGCCAGAGCAACCCGCTGTGGCAGACGTGCTTTATCAACAGGCATTACGGGGCGGTGCTCAGGCCTGTGGTACGGCAATTGGCAAGCTGGCGGTAGGCTATCGTGCGGACTGGTTGGTGCTGGATGGTGAGGACCCGTATCTGGCATCTGCGCCTGATGCTTCTATCCTCAACCGCTGGCTGTTTGCCGGGGGCAAAGAGCAGATCCGCGACGTATTTGTTGCCGGCCGGCAGGTGATTGAGCAGGGGCGTCACGCGTTGCAACAGCAAAGCAGCGCTGAGTTCCTACAGGTGCTGAAAACGTTCCAACAGGAGGCGTGATGAAACTGAACCGTTTCGATTTTGCCGAGCTGCCGGTGAGCCCTTGGCGTAATGGCGGCGGAGAAACTCGTGAAATTACCTGCCAACCGCCGGGCAACGCCGACTTCGGCTGGCGCGCGAGCATTGCTACCATCGCGCAGGATGGGCCTTTCTCGGCCTTTAACGGCATTGACCGTTCCATCACTTTGCTGGAGGGCGATGGCGTACATTTGTTCAGCGAAGGCCTGATCGATCACCGGTTGCAACGCATCGGTGAGCCGTTTGCCTTCTCTGGCGATGTGGCGCTAGAGGCCAGATTATTAGGCGGCAGCAGCCAGGACTTCAACATCATGACGCGGCGTGGCCACTACCAGGCGCAGGTGCAACGCATTGCTGAAACCATCGGGCTATCGCTACAGCATGCCGGTGTGTTGTATGTGCTGCGAGGGCAATGGCAGTTGCCAGACGGCCGCTTGCTGGCCGCACGGCAGGGTTGCTGGTGGCTACCAGGGGATGGCCCGCTACGGCTGGTGGCTCAGGGCAATGATGCGCGGGCCTTATGGGCCGATATCGTGCCTGCCACGCTGTGATAGGGGGCTGTAGGCCGAGCCTGCGCATTCTTTGTCGCCAATCTGGACTATTCCGATTACTCTGCCAGGGCTGACGTGAGAATATAACACCAAGAGAGGCCGGGCTTGCATACCTTGGGCTCTTACAGGATCGCCAACCACTTCGGTTGGCGATTCACTTTCCCTCTTTCAGCATGTTGATCGCTGCCCCGATCAGGATGCGCTGCTCGATATCGTTGCTTTCTGCCAGATGCTGCGCCAACTGCCTGGACAGGTTCTCCACCGACAATTCCTCGCCGCGATGACGCAACTGCATCACGCTGTCGCCAATCAATCGGGCAACCTCATCCCATACTGGTTTGATCTCCTGTTCCGAGAACTTCATCGCTAACCTCGGCTGGGTGATTTTTGCTCAATGTAGCAGTTGCCAACCGGCTACGCCAGCCGTCAGGCCACAGAGAAAATAAAACCGGAAGTATAAAAATCATCCCATCAGTGTTTCTTCTGGTTTTTATATTCAATACTGGATTGGTCAAATCAACGAGAGGGGCGCAACCATGAAACTGGTCGAACAATTAGCGGCTTATTATCAACTTAGCCGAGATGCCGAAGTGAAAAACCGCTGGTGCCGTTGGTGGCTACCACAGGGGGAGGCCCGCATCGCCTATTTGCGTGAGCTGTTGGAGCCAGTGGCCAAAGCGCCTCCTACCCGAGCGGGAGAGGCGGTTAACAAAATGCAGGATTAGCCGAAGACGATAGCTGCCCAGCGCAATAGCAGCAGGGCCAGACAGATCAGCACCAGGATCACAAACATTTTCCAGTGTTTGGTACGCATACGCTTGGTTGGCAATTCGGGGTTCCTTATTTTTCTTTAGACGCAGAGGTACCAACTACCCAGAGCGATGAGGATGATGGCTAAAACTGTGATGATTTTCAGTAAATCACTGAAGGTGTCATCGGGATCTTGCTCTGCCTGGTTCATTTTATTGCCCTGGCAGGTTGGCTGCCATTGAGGACGTGTTGATACACAGTATGAATGCTGCACTGCGATACGCACAGAACTTTACCGTAAAGTCAGGTAAAAAGCAGGGGCTGCGAGCCGGTGTGGCAACGTGATGGATGCAGACGTGAGGGAATACGGTGTAATATTGCCTGAGCACCTGTGACTCAATCAATAAAGGTAAAGCAATGGCCATTCCTGAAAAGTATGAAAATGTAGAACGTTGGGCGTTTGGTGATACCGAACAGCAGGCGGATGAGTTGGTGAAGCTGGTGCTGGATGGCGTCAAAACCGCCACCTGTTCCAATCTGGATGGCGAAGGTATTCCGCAGCCTGGAGATGTTTTTGTGGTAGTGGACGGCAAGAATGAGCCGGTGTGCGCCATTGAGCTGACGACGGTGGATATGAGTACCTATGAGCAAGTGGATGCTGCTCATGCTCTGGCTGAGGGGGAAGGCGATCGCTCGCTGGATTACTGGCGCAAAGAGCACAAACGCTTCTTCGAAGAGTATGAACTGTTCTCACCGGATATGACGCTGGTGTTGATGCATTTCAAGGTTATTGAAAAATTCTGAGTGATGTCACGGCCTGAAGTGCCCTACGTGTGTCAATGGGCGACGCCAGAGCTGGCTGCCGATCTGATAGCCGGGCATGCCTCGTTGGCGGATGATGCCAACTGGGTGCTGAGCGGGGCGGCCAGCCAGGCGGAATATGTCGAGTGGGCCAACCACGTGTGCGGCATGGCCTGTTTGAAAATGATGCTGACGCACCGGGATGGCACGGCGCCGCCCTTGCTGGAGCTGGCACGCCGCAGCATGCCTTACGGGGCCTATGTGCGCGACGGCGAACGGATCAAGGGGCTGATTTATGCGCCCTTTGTGGTGTTTGTGCGTGAACAGTTTGCGCTAACGGCAGAGGTGCGAGTCAATCTCGATGAACGTCAGTTGCCGCAGTTGCTGGAGCAACACCGCTATTTTATCGCCTCGGTGCATCCGAGTATCCGGCAGCCAGCGGCACAGCCGCCAGCGCGGGGTGGGCATCTAGTGTTGGTGTTCGCTGCAGATCGGCATAGCGTTACCTTTCATAATCCTTCCGGTGATAGCCTTGCCAGTCGCCAGAAGGTGACAATGTCACTGGCAGATTTTGGCCGTTTCTTTGCCGGGCGCGGTATCGCCATCGCATAAAACAACGTGCCGTGCCCAATGGGAACACGGCGCGTCTTTTCTCCTGAACCTCTCTACTCCAGCCGCATCACCCAGGCATCCGCATGTCGATCGTAATGCTGTTTGTACAGCAGCGACTGTTGGCCATCCAGCATAGCCGGAATACTGGTGTGCTCGTCCCAACCGTCTAGCTGCATGCACAGGTCGGGGTCCGATTTGCAGGGGATCGCCAGGGTGCTTTTCCCTTCGGCGTGTTCAGATGCTGGCGTTAAATGCGCGTCATCAACCTCGAAGCTGCCTATTTTCACGACGGTTTTGCCCATTGGAACTCCTTGCTGAAGCTGGTGGTATGAGGTGTGACCAGTTGCGACCACCCACTAAGCATAGACAAACGGACGAAAAAGTCACAAAAAAAGTAGTCATCGGCCCGCCGGACGCTGCTCGTGGCACCAGACCCAACCATTAATGCTTACTTAATAGCCACGATAAATATTAACGTTCCTCACTATCGCACTCCTTAACCATTTTAAAGTCGAGGTATGGCGCGCTTTGCTGGAGTAAAGTTTGTTAATAACATGGAAAATGGTTTTTTATTCTTATTTCGTTTAAAGCAGACAAATTCCGCTTAAGCTAAATTTATTAATCTATATTTAACCACGATAGCCTGTGTCATCAGGTTGTTACCGTCAGGGTTCGCTTGCAAAAAAACAGAACCCGGCTGAGCGTCGTCCTTTGGCAGTTTTTGGCAGTGCGTGAGTCCACCAGAGAATTTCCATACGCAACCTGGTTGCATGAATACACATCGGTGTAAGTTGTTATTGGGAGTTATCATGGGCGAAAAAAAGAGTTTATTACTGGCTTTGCTGGCTGCGGCAACCTTGACCTTGGCTTCTGGTACGCAGGCGGCGGGGACATTGACAGGGCAAGTCGGCATTCAGTTGACGATCGGTAGCGGCTGTACCGTGGGTAACGGCGGCGCGACCGGCGGCACCAACCAATGGGGGACCTTGAACTTTGGCAGTTACTCCGATCTGACCAGCGTCATCAACGGTACGGTGTTTGGTGCCAATGGCTCCAGCGCGGTCACCATCACCTGCAGCAACGGCCTGAGCCCGACCCTGTCGCTCAATGGCGGCCTGGCGGCAACGGGCGGGCTGCGTGCCATGAGTTCCGGCGGCGACACCATTCCTTATCGCCTCTATTCTGATAGTGCGCGTACCACGGAAATCGCCATTAATACGCCGATTGCTTTAACGACGGGCACCACGGCGCA
Source organism: Serratia sp. K1WW1 (assembly GCF_055790865.1). NCBI lineage: Bacteria > Pseudomonadati > Pseudomonadota > Gammaproteobacteria > Enterobacterales > Yersiniaceae > Serratia > Serratia sp. K1WW1. The sequence goes on along the minus strand of NZ_CM147697.1, from coordinate 3,409,835 downwards.
AAACATCCCGATTTATGGCCGCGTATTACCTGGCGACCAACTCAGTACCACCCCAACCGCAGGGACTTACAACGATACCGTAGTGGCCACGCTTTCCTGGTAAGGCTGTTATTCCGTCGGGGGTGAATCAGCCCCTGGCTGGTTTTCTATACGGGAAGGAATGAGCATGGGGATCAGGGTATTGCTGCTGTTGCCAGCGATCTTGTCGCAGTCTTTGCTGCTCAACATTTCCTTAGGCCAGGCGGCGACGATCGGCATTGCGGCCACGTTGCTGCCCGCCTGTGAAGCGGGAACGACGACGTCTGGCAATACCAGCTTTGGCACGATGAATTTCGGCAATTTTGCCGCTGTGAACACTGTGATCAATGCGACCAGCGCCCAGTTGGCGGGCTCAATCCGTGTCAAATGCGTCAGTGGTCTGAGTTATAAAATCTTGCTGGATGGGGGCAGCAGCGGCGTGGTCACGAATCGCAAAATGGTAAATACCACCAATAGCTCGGCTAGCGTGTTGTACAACCTTTACACTAACCAACCCGGGGGGACGATTTGGGATAACACCACCGGGTTGAGTGACACTGGCAACGGAGCCGATCAATGGCACACCGTCTATGGTCGTGTTCCGGCGCAAACCACACCGGCTGCCGGTGTTTATCTGGATACGGTGAATGTCACCGTGTCCTGGTAGCGGGGGGCATTGATGCGCCATCTCTCCTTGATCCTGCTGCCGTTGATGATGTGCGGTGCGCTACGTGCAGCCACGCCAACCACCAAAACCTTTACCGTGACGGCAACCCTGACTAACGGCTGTGCTTTTGGCAGCTCGCTTTCCAGCCCCACTTCCAACCTCGGCACCATCAATTTCGGCACCATGACGACCATTGCCAGTAATGTCGATACCGTGAGCACCGCCGGTGCCGGTTCGGTGGTGGTGACCTGCACGCCGGGAGCGACGGTCAGCATTGCCATGGATTACGGCATCCACGGGGGCAATGCCACCCGACGTTTTATGCAAAACAGCGCCAATAGCGACACGCTGGGTTATCAGCTGTTTCGCGATGCCAACCGTAGTCAGGTCTGGGGCAATGGCGCATTGGTGATGTCTATCCCCAGTTTTCCCAGCACCACACAAACTTACCCGGTTTATGCCCGGTTATACGCCGTGACCACACTGCCTTCGGCAGGCACTTATACCGATACGGTCACCGTAACATTAACTTATTGAATCATCAGGATATGAGCCATGTCGACCTTGTTTACCCGTATTATCAGCGCTGTATTATTGAGTTACACAATGTGTTCTTCAATCACGGCGCAAGCCGCCAGCTCGGTGCTGGTCTGGCCGGTGTATCAAATCATTGAGTCCGATCAGAACGGTTCGGCCTTATGGCTGGAAAACAGAGGGGCAGAACCCGTTTCTCTACAGGTACGGGTGCTGGCGTGGAAACAGGAAAATTTTAACGAGCGCTATGCCGATCAGAATAACGTGGTCGCCAGCCCACCTTTCGCCACCGTACCGCCGGGGCAACGCCAACTGATCAGGCTGATCCGCAATACGCCGGTACCGGCCAATACCGAGCAGGCCTACCGCATTATCGTTGATGAAATCCCGGCACCGATCAACGGCGCTGCCGGGGGGCAAAGTAAGGCGGTGGTCGGGCTGCAGTTACAGATGCGCTATCTGCTGCCGCTGTTTATGGATGGTGGCGGCTTGTGGACCAACGAACGTAGCGATATCAAACGCGATGCTGCCACGGCGACACGCCCAGTGTTGCAATGGAGCACGGTCAATGATGGTGGAAAAACCTATTTGCAGGTCCGTAATAGCGGCATCGTGCATGCACGGCTGAGTAATGTGTTCTGGTCAGAGAAAGGCAACCAACAGCAGGGTGTGAAAACCATGATCGCGGGCTTCATGGGCTACGTCTTGCCTGGGCAGTCGATGCGCTGGCCGGTTCCTGCCGGGGTTAGCCCTGGTGCGCAACTCAATGCGCAAATTGCCGATAACACCAAACCCATCGTCATTCCACGCGGCGAATAGCGGCAGGAAGCGCGACGAATGCCGATCCGAGCCATTACTCGTCCCGGTCATCAGTATCCGCTGTATTGCCGGGGCGGTCTGTGCCTGCTTTGCCTGAGTACCTTCTGCGTTCAGGCGCAGGAGTACTCAGCATTGCCCGATGCCCCGCGTGCGGCACCGGTGATCACCAATGCGATGTTCTACCTGACCCTGGTCGTCAATGGACAGAGCGACGGGCAGGTGGTTCCCGTGACCTATCGAGACAATGCGTATTACGTGGAGGCCGGCGTGCTGGCAAAGAACCACGTGCAGACCAATGGTCAGCAAGGGTTGGTTAAGGTCGAGGAGTTGCCTGGGGTGAAGGTGAAATATGATTCTGCCGCCCAGCAGCTGATTTTTCAGGTACCGGATACCTGGCTGCCAAAACAGGACGTCGGCGGTGGCGACCTGATGAATTACACGTTAGCGCAAAGTAGCACCGGCCTGCTGCTAAACTACGATTCCTATTATACCGATCCCCACGAAGGCTCCAGATCGGTTGCCACCTGGATGGAGCAGCGTTTGTTCAGCAACCTGGGATTTATCAGTAACACCGGGACCTATCGCTACAATATCGACACCGTATCGGGCGAGGGCGGCAGTGCCGTTCAAGACCGCTATCTGCGCTACGATACGTTCTGGCGTTATAGCGATGAACAAGATCTGATCAGCTATCAGCTTGGGGATTTTGTCAGCAACTCGCTGACCTGGAGTAATTCGGCCCGCATGGGGGGATTACGCATCAGCCGTAATTTTGCCCTGCGCCCGGATTTGGTGACCTATCCGCTGCTGCAATATAGCGGAACTGCAGCGGTCCCCAGCACCGTGGATTTATTTCTCAACGGCTTTAAGGCCAGCAGCAATAATCTGAACTCCGGGCCGTTTACCCTCACCAATGTGCCTTACATCAACGGGGCTGGTGAAGCGACGATCGTCACTACCGATGCGGTCGGGCGCCAGGTATCGACCACGGTGCCGTTTTATGTTTCCAACACCCTGTTGCGTAAAAACCTGAGCGACTTTGATGTGTCACTCGGCGCGGTGCGCCAGGATTATGGCATCTCCAACGGCGATTATTCCGACGCTGCTTTCAGCGGGATTTACCGCTACGGGCTGAGTAATTATCTGACGCTTTCCGGGCACAGCGAGGCCACGCAAGGGCTGGCACTCGGCGGGTTAGGGGCCGATATCGCAGTGGGAACCTGGGGGACGCTGAGCCTGTCTGGCAGCCAGAGCAAGGCTAATCATCCGCCGGTGGCGACCAGCGACGTGGTCAACGACCAGATTGTCCGGCCGAATACGCCAGGTATGCCTGACCCCAATCAGGATATTGATAATCCGCTGGGCACGAACGTGACGGACAAAAAAGACGGTAGCCAGTACACACTGGGCTACTCCTATAATTCGACGTTATTTAGCTTTTCGGCACAGCGGGCCTCGCGCACCGTGGGTTATCAGGATCTCACGTCTTACACCAGCAATACCCGCCTGAGCCGCCAATCCGATCAGGCCACCTTCAGCGCTTCGCCATTTGGCTCGAGTAATGGCACCTTGGGCTTGGGCTATTATGACGTGCAGGCCTATGACAACTCCCATACCCGCCTGGTGAACTTCTCTTACAGCCGTGCCCTGTGGGGCCAGAGCAGCATGTTTGTCTCACTCAACAAAACGTTGGGGGATAACGGCTACAGTGCGCAGCTGCAATTCATTATTCCACTAGGCAGTGATGTCAGCCTCAATGCGGGGTTGGCACGTAATAATAATGGGCATTATCAGCAGCAGGTGGGGGCCAGCAAGGCGGCTCCCACGGATGGCGGCCTGGGCTGGAACCTGGCCTACAGCGGTGGTGGCGATGCCTATCAACAGGCCGATGTCACCTGGAAAACCCGCTATGCCACGCTGCAAGGCGGCATCTTCGGCCCACAAGGGGAATACACCAACTGGGCAGACCTGAGCGGCTCAGTGGTGTTCATGGCCAACTCCTGGTTCCTGTCGGACAAGATCAACGACGCGTTTATCGTGGTGGATACCGACAATTACGCCGGGGTTTCGGTGCTGTATGAGAATCAGAAGATGGGCACCACCGACAGCAACGGGCACCTGCTGATCCCGTCGATCAGTTCGTACTATCCGGCCAAGGTCGAGATCGACACGCTGCCGTTACCGGCGGACGTGGTGGCCAACCAGGTCAACAATCGCATTGCCGTTAAGCAAGGCAGCGGGATGGTGGTGAAATTCCCGGTACAAAAAGTCCTTTCGGCCAATATCACGTTGCATGACACCACCGGGCAACCGCTGAAATTGGGCACGTTGGTCACGGAACAAACCACGCAACAAACCACCGTTGTCGGCTATGACGGGCTGGTGTACTTCTCACATTTACAATCCCACGGCCAGTTAAGTATTCAGCAGGACGACCGCTCAATGTGCCGTGTGGATTTCGACCTGAACCCCAATTATCACAGCATTGAACAGGTCGGGCCGCTGGTCTGCCAAGGCAGTGCCGAAGAGAAAAAATCATGATTAGGTTATTACGATGGATGCGAGCAGGATTGGCATTGCTGCTGTTAGTGGGGGTAATGCCATTCGGTTGGGCGGGGTGCACCGCCCCTGCAACCGCGGGCAGCCTGGGCACACAAAATTCCTTTGACGTCAGCACGACTCCGTTAACCACCTCTGTCAGTAGCGGGCTGAAATGTACCGGCTCGCTGCTTAATATTGGCGGTACTAACACCATTAAGGCCACCATCGGTGCGACTTTACATCCAGTTGGCAACCAGCCGCGTTTATACAGTGCGGCAACCGGCCAGTATCTGCCATACAGTCTGTGCAAGGATGGTGGCTGTAGCACCCTCTATAATCAGGGCAGCGTCATTACCTGGACCAGTACTACCGCACTGGATTTGCTAGGCCTGTTTACCGGGCCAAACAGCACGCTGCCGATTTTTATCCGGCCACAAATGAACTCTAATCTGGCTGCTGGCACTTATACTGATACCATTCCGATCCAGTGGGACTGGAGCATCTGCTCGATTGCGCTTGGCCCCATTTGTGTCGCGGACACCGGGAGTATAACGTCCGGCGCCAATATCAGCCTGTCGCTGGTTGTCACCAATTTTTGCTATATCGACAGCGCGCCGAATGTCGGGTTCGGTAGCGCGGCGTTGCCGTCTGGCCTCACTACGATAGTTTCCAATACCATCAGCGTACGTTGCACCCTCAATGCCAGCTATTCGGTCAACCTGACCAGCAGCGTCGCCAGTTCGGGGCAATATCGGCAAATGGCGTCTACGGTAAACGGCACCACCAGCTATATTCAGTATCAGCTGTTCAAGGGGGATAGCACCGTTTGGACCGCCGCCACCAATAGCAACGCGACGGGCACGGGCACCTCGCAATCCTTTCCCTATACCGCCTCGGTTAACCTGTCGCAAAACAACCAGCCAGCGGGGAGCTATAGTGACACTGTAACGGTTACCGTAGCCTATTAAACGTTATTGATGGAAATCCAGTACTCCATCACGCACCAGTTCGCGGGGCAGACTGTTTTTAAGCCGGCTGCCGATCAGTTTGGCCAACCCTAGCGGCTGATGCTGATAAGTGACGATACACTCATTGCTCTGTGGGGGTTGCGAGGGGTAGAGATCGCGGCCATGGAACCATTCCTGGGCCAGTGCTGCATCGAGCTCAAAAGTCTGTGGGTTGCCACTGGCAGCCAAGGCGATCACCGCCTCATGCTGCCAGCGGAACCCTTTTGGGAAGCGTTCCGCCAACTTAAGGCCAATGCGTGAAAAACGCACTTTGCTGACCAAAGGCTCCAGCGCGGCTGGGAACAACCAGATTTCTTTATCCCGCGCCCATAACTTACTGGTTTCATCCCAGACTAAACCCGAGGCTGCGGCAGCCTGCGCCACCAGTGCGGACTCCTGGGCCGAAAGTGGGGCGAAAGGGAACTTGCCCAGCTTATAGCTCGGTTTGGCCAGGGCTGGCACGCTGTGATTTTTACGTAGCCGGGCGACGAAGAAGCCTTCACTGTCATAAATCTGCGGGAATACGTGCAGGAAGCCTTCTGAAGTGAGGGCCAGTTGCGCTTGTGGGAACAGGTCGCCCAGCGGCTCAACGCTGACGGCGTCGCCATAGGTTGCCAACAGTTGATGTATCACCTGTTGATTTTCCTGGGCATTCAGCGTGCAGGTGGAGTAAACCATCACGCCGCCGGGGGCCAGGGCGTGGAAAGCGCTGTCGATCAGTTCCCACTGGGTTTGTGCAATGCTGGCTACGCTTTCTGGTGACCAGTTGCTCATGGCATCCGGATCTTTACGTACCACGCCTTCACCAGAGCAGGGCGCATCCAGCAGGATGGCGTCAAAGCTTTCCGGTAAGGCTGCGCCAAACACCCGGCCGTCGAAATGGGTCAGCGCCGTATTTTTGACACCGCAGCGGCTGATGTTGGCATGCAACACCTTGACCCGGCTGGCCGAATATTCATTGGCGACAATGCCGCCCTGGTTGCCCATCAACGCGGCGATCTGGGTGGTTTTCGAACCCGGCGCTGCGGCGACATCCAGCACCCGGCGCGGGGTTTCACGCCCGGCAAACAGGGCGCTTACCGGCAGCATGGAACTGGCTTCCTGAATGTAGAACAGGCCGCTTAGATGCTCCGCCGCGCTGCCCAGCCGTAATGCTTCGTCCTCACGCTCGATCCAAAAGCCTTCGGGGCACCAGGGGATGGGTTCCAGCCGCCAGTCGTAGTCTTTTACCAGCGCCAGAAAGTCCGCAACGCTGATTTTCAGCGTGTTGACCCGCAGGCTACGCCGCAAGGGTTGTTGGCAAATAGCGATGAAGTCATCCATGGATAAATGGTCAGGCATGATGGCGCGAGTTGCGTCGAGAAAAGCAGGAGGCAAAAAAGCAGGGGCAGGTTTAGCCACAGGGAGCTCTCAGGGCGGAAAAAAATCGAAGGGGCTAGTTTAACATAAACTGCCTGCCTGAGAATACCGGCAAGTTTCGGTCAATGAGATGGATGGCAAAGCAGTAATGGTATGGATTATCTTGGAGGGGAGAGGCAGGGTTCAGAACATTGAACCCTGCCGAGAGCTATCAGTTGTCCCTTGGGATGGCGGTGCCCCATTCGCGCCAATCTTTCGGCTCTTCCGCATTCAGCAGGAAGTGTTTGTTCGGCGTGGCTTTAGGGGCCAACGGAATGCTTGGTGGGGTGGCAAAGGCAATACCGCCGCGAATAAACTGCTGGAAGGTACCGCTCTTGATCACGCCGCCCGTCAGGCCAAACTGCAGGTTATAGCCAGAGGCCAGCCAGAAGACGGTGTTGTTACGCACCAGATGCTGGTATTTCTTGCTGACTCGCAGCGAGACGTGCACGCGATCTGACATCGCCCCTAGATAGAAACCGGTCACGGTACCCACTTCAATGCCACGGAACAAGATCGGCGTGCCAATTTGCAGCGAGCCGGTCTCGGCGGCGTCCAGGATCACGCTCAGGCCATCGAGGTAGCGGGAGTCGGTAATGCTGGCTTCCTGCAGCTCAAAAGTGCGCATTGATCCGCCGTGGCCGGGTTCCACGTTGATATAGGGCTGCAACAGGGAGTCAAGATTATTGACCCCAGCGGCAGAAATCTCCGGAGAAACGATGGCGAAACGGCTGCCGAGACGGGCAAAGGTTTTCACATACTCTGGGTACAATACTGCTTTTGCCAACACTTCGTTACGCTCCGGTGCCAACTTCAGTGATTCAAGCTGGCCGATATCAATGCCCAGATAGCGTATTGGCATGCCAGGGGACAGTTTGCTGGCATCATAGGTGCGTAGCGTGATCTGGCTACCCACGGCGCGAGCGGCGGTTTCTGAGGCGTACAGCACGCGTTTGGCCCCTTTATCCAGCGTTACGCCCTGCAGGTTATCAAAGCTGATAGCGCCTTTCAGCGCGCGGTTGAGCGGGGAAGCCTGCACCGTAAGGCCGCTGCCGTTCAATTGCACCTTGGCACCGCCTTCCGCCCAGAAAATGCTTTCGCTGGTTAACAGCTTGCGGTATTCCGGGCTGATATAAACCTCAACGTCAAACTCGTTGGCCTTGGGCCGTACGTTGACAATCTCACCCACCTGGAACTTGCGGTATAACACCACCGAGCCGGCTTGCACATCTGGCAGGCTGGTGGCGGTAAGCGTCAAGGTGGGCAGTGGGTTGTTGCCGACTATGCCCTCGGCGGCTTTTTCCGCGTTGCTGTACAGCGGATACTGCGCGTCCGGTTCGCCTTTACCCCCAGGGATCAGGCGTACGCCGCCGTCCAGCCACTCCTGGGCGCTGGCACCTAACACCTGCACGCCATCCAGCCCGAATTTGACATCCACACGGCTGTTGACGACGAATTTACTGTCTTTGTGCAGCAAACTGCGGTGCTGTGCTTCGATCGCCGCCGTAAAGGTCACACCGCCGTCGGTTAGAGTACGGGTCAGGATTTGGCCGACCTTGATACCGTGCACGATTAATGGCTGCCCAACGTCGATGCCGTAGCTTTGCGGGGCATTCAAGGTGACCGTCACCACGCCAGGCTGTTGCAGCAGCGTTTTACTGCTGTCCAACACGGTAAAGTGCTGCTGGGGTTCACCTTCACCCGGCACCAATTCCAGGGTGTTGCCGGTTAACAGCTGGCTCAGCTTGGCGTCGTTAAGGCTGATTTTTGGGCTGCGCATCTCAATGCGTGTGCCGCTACGCATCAGATCGACTACCGAAGGATCGATGGTGAGTTCGCCGGTTACCTTGCTATCCTGCTGCAGAGCCAGGCGAGTCAAGGTGCCGACCTGCAATCCTTGATACATCAGCGGGGTGTGCCCCTCGCTCAGGCTGTTGCCGTCGGGCAGGTCCAGCGAGATGTTCACCCCACGTTGACTGTGGGCCAGGTCCGGATACAGCGTAAAGTTTTGATCGGCCTTGGCCTGCTTGCCGTCGAGCGGGGAGTCAAAGGCTATCGCACCGTTTACCAGCGCGGCCAGGCTTTCCATCTGCACGCTGGCGCCGGACAGGCTGAAATCGCCTTTAAAACCGGAAACGTTCCAGAAGCGGGTGTTGTCCTTCACCAGATTGGCAAAGCGGCGGTCGATCAGCACGTCGATGATCACGCCCTTGTTACCCGGCGAAATAGTGTAGTCATACACTTTACCGACCGGGATCTTGCGATAATAGACCAGTGAGCCGGTGTTCAGGGAACCGAGGTCGTCTGCTTGCAGGTGGATCATCAGCTCGCCGGTATTCAGGCGGTATTTCGGCTGCGTATCCAGCGCGGTGAAGTGGGTTTGTGGTTTTCCACGGCCCGGCATCATGCCGATGTAGTTACCACCGACCAGCGCATCCAGGCCGGAAACCCCGGCCAATGAGGCTTTGGGCGTGACTAGCCAGAATTGCGTGCCTTCCCGCAGTGAGTCTTCCAAATCGCTCTTGATGCTGGCTTCAACCACGATACTACGCAGATCCTTGCTCAGCGAAATGCTTTGCACGGTACCCACTTCCACACCCTGGTAACGTACCGGCGTGCGGCCAGCGACAATACCTGCCGCAGACTGGAAGTCTATGGTGACGCTATTGCCGCTCTCCTGGTAATTGGTATAGACCAGCCACCCGGCAATCAGCAGGGCAATAAACGGCAGTAACCAGAATGGCGAGATACGGCGCTTGTTTTTGACCCGCGCCTCAGTCGGCGTATTCGGCGTTTCTTGTTGCATGTGCATCCCAAATCAATCGGCTGTCCAGCCACTGTACGGCAAGGATAGTTAAAATAACCGCAGACCCAAAGTAAAAAGCCGCTGGTCCCATAGTAAAAGAAAACAGTTGGTCGCGATTGATCAGCGACATCATCAACGAGATCACGAACAGATCGAGCATCGACCAGCGGCCAACCCAAGTGACCAGCCGGAGCAGCCGGATGCGGGTTTTGAGGCTGTGCGACGTTTTGAAATGAATGCTGAACAGCAGCACCAGCAGTACGATCACCTTGGTAAAGGGCACCAGGACGCTGGCGATAAATACGATGGCGGCGATCGGCATGTTGCCCGAGTTGGCCAGCGAAACGACGCCGCTGAAAATGGTATCTTCCATACGCGCGCCGTTGGCATAAACCACCGAGATCGGCAGCAGGTTGGCGGGGATCAGCAGCACGATGGCGGCAATCAGCGCGGCCCAGGTTTTTTGCAGGCTGTAAGGCTGGCGATGGCGCATCGGCACATGACAGCGGGGGCAGCGGCCACGCTCATCCTGAAAGCCGGTAAAATGGCAGGCCAGGCAGACGTGTAACGCCTCTGGTTTGCCCTCTGGCTGTTCCTGCGGATAGTAGCGTTCCCACATCTGCTCCAGGTTCATGTGGATCAGCGTCAGCAGGCTGAGCAGGGTCAATGCCAGATAGGCAATCAGGGCGCTGCCGGGTTCAATATCTGCATATTCCTTGACCTTGATCGCCGCGACCACCATGCCGATCAGGTAAATATCGAGCATGACCCACTCTTTCAGACGCTCCAGCATCAGCAGCACTGGCCGCAGGTTCATGCCGAGGGCATGGCCAAACCACAGGTACAGCAATGACAGTGATAGCGTCAGCGGCGCGCCGATGGTGCAGAAGGCGACCATGCTGGCGGTAAACGGATCGCCCTGGCTGCTCATTTGCCAGATGCCTTCCAACAGGCTAGCGTTAATCTTCGTGCCGAGCAGGCGAATGCTGATCAACGGCTCGCTAAAGGCAAAGGGCATCAGTAACAGCATGGTGACGGCTACGGCGGTCAGGCGGGTCATTGACCAGTCGCGGCCATTCACCACTTTGGCGTTGCAACGTGGGCAATAGGCGGCCTGATTGCGGGTTAACGGCGGCAACGTGAACAGCAAATCGCATTCACAACAGCGTTGGTGGCGAGCCTTGGAGAGCGGGCCGGTAATGGCGAGTATCTTCATCATGAGTGCTGTTTGGCGACCTGAGGTCTACTTAGCGTAGCTTGAAAACCAACCCGTCAACGCCATCAACCGGTAAAAAGGGATTAGCATCGCAGGTTACAAATGATTTTTAGACGGCAAACATACCCTGTTGTACCGTGTTTTGTGAAGCAACAGATGATTAACCTTGTGGCTATACGCATTTAATGCTTATTTTATACGGGTTAAGTCTGGGCTATTTGAGTATCTGAACGGTTAATCATGACTAAAGAATCATTCTACGCGGAATTAAAACGCGATTTGAGCGCATTGCTGGATGGGGAAGATAATTTTATCGCCGCATTGTCTAACGCCAGTGCGCTACTCAATGAGCGTCTTGATGACGTAAACTGGGTCGGTTTTTACCTGATGGCAGGCCATCAACTGGTGTTAGGTCCGTTCCAAGGCAAGATTGCCTGCGTGCGGATCCCGTTGGGTAAGGGCGTGTGCGGTACGGCAGCGGCGCAGAATCAGGTGCAGCGCGTTGGCGATGTTCATGCATTTCCTGGACATATCGCCTGCGATGCCGCCAGCAACGCGGAAATTGTGTTGCCGTTAGACGTCAGTGGTCAGGTCATCGGTGTTCTGGATATCGACAGCACAGTTTATCAACGCTTCGATGAACAGGACGAAATCGGCCTGAAAGCAGTGGTGGCGGGGCTTTGCGCACGGCTGGCACAGAGCAATTTTGCGAAATATGTCACTGTAGCGGCAAGTTGATCTACGGTTAACGTGGCATTTAGCGATGGCGTCATTATAATGACGCCTGTTCATGCCTGCGGCTTGTTGGCAACCCGTTGTAATCAGGAAATTTCATGGAAAATCAACACAAGTTGAACACAGTTAAAGAAGTCATTGCTTTTCTTGCCGAGCGTTTCCCGCTCTGCTTTAGCGCCGAAGGCGAAGCACGCCCGCTGAAAATCGGTATTTTTCAGGATCTGGTAGAACGTGTACAAGGGGAAGAGAACCTCAGCAAAACGCAGCTGCGTTCAGCTTTGCGCCTGTATACCTCAAGCTGGCGTTACCTGTACGGTGTCAAAGTTGGCGCCCAGCGTGTAGACCTGGACGGTAACCCGTGCGGTGAGCTGGAACAGCAGCATGTCGATCATGCTCGCCAGCAGCTTGAAGAAGCCAAAGCGCGCGTTCAGGCACAGCGTGCCGAACAGAATGCCAAAAAACGTGAAGCTGCTGGTGAGTCTGCCACTGCCGAGCCTCGTCGTCCGCGTCCTGCCGGCAAAAAGCCAGCCGTACGTCGTGAAGGCGGAGCCGCAGCAGAGAACCGCAAGCCGCGCCCACAACAAGCACGCCCACAGCAAGCTCGTGAACCTCGTGTAGCCAAAGAGGCCAGCCAGCCGCGTCATGTGCCAGTCACAGACATCTCAAAACTGCAAATTGGCCAGGAAATCAAAGTCAGAGCAGGTCAGAGCGCGATGGACGCAACCGTACTCGAAATCGCCAAAGATGGCGTTCGTGTACAGCTCTCCTCCGGTCTGGCGATGATTGTGCGCGCAGAACACTTGCAGTTCTGATACGGAGGCCAACCAAGGCATGAACAAATTTGTCAGATTAACCGCAGTTGCGGCTTTGCTGTGGGCGGGTGTCAGTTACGGAGTGGATACAGCCAACATCCGCATCGATCAACTGCCCAAGCTTGAGCAGGAAGCTGAACATGCAACCGTGAGTGAGCGCGTAACATCGCGCTTCACTCGCTCTCATTATCGCCAGTTTGCTCTGGATGCGGATTTTTCAGGCAAGATCTTCGATCGCTACCTGAATATGCTGGACTACAGCCACAATGTGCTGCTGGCCTCCGACGTCGCGCAATTTGCCGACAAACGCAGCACGCTGGGTGAAGAGCTGAAATCCGGCAAACTGGTTACGCCTTATGCGCTGTTCAATCTGGCGCAAAAACGCCGCTTTGAGCGCTATCAGTATGCGCTATCGTTGCTCGACAAGCCGATGAACTTCACCGGCAACGACACCATTGACGTAGACCGCAGCAAAGCGCCGTGGCCGAAAGACAAGGCTGAATTGGACCGTCTGTGGGATGCCAAGGTCAAATACGATCAGTTGAACCTGAAGCTGACCGGCAAAACGGATAAAGAGATCCGTGACACACTGACCAAGCGTTATCAGTTTGCGATCAAACGTCTGACGCAAAGCAACAGCGAAGACGTGTTCTCGCTGATCATGACCGCGTTTGCCCACGAAATCGATCCGCATACCAACTACCTGTCTCCACGCAATACCGAACAGTTCAATACCGAGATGAGTCTCTCGCTGGAAGGGATTGGTGCCGTGTTGCAGATGGATGATGATTACACCGTGATCAACTCCATGGTGGCAGGCGGCCCGGCAGCCAAGAGCAAGGCGATCGCCGTGGGTGACCGTATTGTCGGCGTTGGCCAGGCAGGCAAACCGATGGTGGACGTGATCGGCTGGCGTCTTGACGACGTCGTCTCGCAGATCAAAGGGCCGAAGGGCAGCAAGGTTCGCCTGGAGATCCTGCCGGCAGGTAAAGGCACCAAAACCCGGATAGTTACGCTGACTCGTGAGCGTATCCGCCTGGAAGATCGCGCAGTTAAAATGACTATCAAGACCGTCGGCAAGCAAAAGGTCGCGGTGATGGACATCCCTGGCTTCTACGTCGGCCTGACCGATGACGTCAAAGTCCAGCTACAAAAGATGGCCAAGCAAAACGTCGACAGTCTGATTATCGATCTGCGTGGTAACGGCGGCGGGGCATTGACCGAGGCGGTATCGCTTTCTGGTCTGTTTATCCCAAGTGGCCCGGTTGTTCAGGTGCGTGATAACAACGGCAAGATCCGCGAAGATGCGGACAACGACGGCGTTGTCTACTACAAAGGCCCGCTGGTGGTGCTGGTTGACCGATTCAGCGCCTCGGCCTCCGAGATCTTTGCTGCGGCAATGCAAGACTATGGCCGTGCGCTGATCGTGGGCGAGCCTACCTTTGGTAAAGGCACGGTACAGCAGTACCGTTCACTGAACCGGATTTACGATCAGATGCTGCGCCCTGAATGGCCTGCACTGGGTTCTGTCCAGTACACCATCCAGAAGTTCTACCGCGTTGACGGTGGCAGCACCCAGCGTAAAGGTGTCACGCCAGATATTCTGATGCCAACGGGGATCGATCCGGCAGAAACCGGCGAGAGCTTCGAAGATAACGCCATGCCGTGGGATAGCGTCAATGCAGCTGCCTACACCAAAACCGGTGATTTGAAGCCGTTTGAACCGCAACTGCTGAAAGACCATGCGCAGCGTATCGCCAAGGATCCAGAGTTCCAATACATCGCGCAGGATATTGCCCATTACAAGGCGTTGAAAGACAAGCGCAACATCGTTTCTCTTAATCTGGCTACCCGTGAGAAAGAGAACCATGACGATGATGCAACGCGCCTGAACCGTATCAATGAGCGTCTGGAGCGTGAGGGTAAGAAACCGCTGAAGTCCCTGGAAGATCTGCCAAAGGACTACAAGGAACCGGATCCGTATCTGGATGAAACGGTCAAGATCGCACTGGATCTGGCCAATAACGAAAAGCAGCAGCCATCGCAACAGACGGCCGCCGCCAAGTAAGTTATTTGCGGGTTTAACGCTATCGAGCGTACCTTCGGGTGCGCTTTTTTTTTCTCCATACCTGCACTAAAATTTCTGTTGAGGTCTCCACTCTGGGCTCAGAGATCGTTTACACTTTGTAAAACCCTTGTTTCTTCGTGACTTTGTAAAGTTACGTATTTTTAGTGGCTTAATGGCCTGCCAATCTTGAAATTGTGACCAATGCCCATAAGATCTGGGTATCTAATGATGAGGAAGTAAACATTCTATGATGCGTATAGCTTTGTTCCTGCTCACCAACCTGGCGGTGATGTTGGTTTTCGGGCTGGTGCTTAGCCTGACAGGGATCCAATCCAGTAGCGTTCAGGGCCTGATGATCATGGCCGGTCTGTTCGGTTTTGGCGGTGCGTTTGTTTCACTGCTGATGTCCAAATGGATGGCGCTGCGCTCCGTCGGTGGGGAAGTGATTGAACAGCCGCGTAACGAAACCGAACGCTGGCTGTTGGACACGGTGCGTCGCCAATCGCAGCAGGCGGGTATCGCCATGCCGCAGGTGGCCATCTACCAGGCTCCGGACATCAACGCCTTTGCGACCGGCGCACGCCGCGATGCATCGCTGGTGGCGGTCAGTACCGGCCTGCTGCAAAGCATGAGCCGTGATGAGGCGGAAGCGGTGATCGCCCACGAAATCAGCCACGTTGCCAATGGCGACATGGTGACCATGACGCTGATCCAGGGTGTGGTGAACACCTTCGTGATCTTCGTGTCGCGCCTGATTGCTCAGGTGGCCGCCGGTTTCCTTGGCAACCGTGATGGGGAAGGCGAAGGTAACGGCAACCCGATGATCTACTTCGGCGTGTCGATGGTGTTGGAACTGGTATTTGGTATTCTGGCCAGCATTATCACCATGTGGTTCTCACGTCATCGTGAATTCCACGCCGACGCGGGTTCAGCCAAACTGGTCGGCCGCGAGAAGATGATCGCTGCGCTGCAACGGTTGAAAACCAGCTATGAACCGCAGGAAGCGGGCACCCTGATGGCTTTCTGCATCAACGGCAAATCCAAGTCGTTCAGCGAGCTGTTTATGTCACACCCGCCGTTGGACAAACGTATCGAAGCGTTGCGTTCCGGCCAGTATCTGAAATAACCCTGCATCAAACGAAAACCCCGGCTTGCCGGGGTTTTTGCTATTCAAATGGGCGCCACAGATAACACGCATGCTACGTCCGATAAGCTATTTGCCAGGTTCAGCGAGATTCGCACGGGGTTGAGTGATACGCAGGCAACTCACTACGGCAGCGACGCTGGCGAAGATCCCCGCCAACACCAACGAAGCGTGTGTGCCGCTGGTGGGGAACAGGTTGAACATCAGGGCCACCAGCGCCGCGCCAGAGGTTTGCCCCAATAAGCGCGCAGTGCCCAACATGCCACTGGCTCCGCCGCTGCGGTGGCGTGGGGCGGCAGAAATAATGGTGTGGTTGTTGGGCGACTGGAATAACCCAAAGCCCGCACCGCACAGCACCATGCGCCAGATGATATCCAGATCCGTCGGGTTATGTGGCAACAGCGCCAGCAGGAACAAGCCGAGCGCGAAGGTCGCCAAACCAATCCCTCCCAGTAACCCTGCATGAACACGCTCCACCAGGCGGCCTGCAATCGGCGCCATCACGATAATGGCCAACGGCCAGGGTGTTAACAGCAAACCCGTCGCCACCTCGTCACGGCCCAGAGAGGCCTGCAGGAAGAAAGGTAACGACACCATGGCCAGCATCTGGGCGGCAAAAGAACAAATCGAGGTGCCCATCGACAGCGCAAAAATAGGGATGCGCAGCAGATCCACCGGAAGTAAAGGGGATGTCTGCCGCAACTGACGGCGCACAAAGAAGTAACCAATCACCAGCAACGCCGTGATTTCAGCGGCAATCAGCAGCAGGCTTTGGCCTTGGGCAAAACCGCTGATGGCGGTGATCAGTAGACCAAATGTCAGGGCATTCATCACCGCGCTGGTAGGGTCAAAGCGCTGATTGCTGCTTTTCTGGCTGTTAGCCGGCAAAAATTTCATCCCCAGCATCAGTGCGACGATGCCGATCGGCAGATTGATGGCAAATAGCCACTGCCAGGAGGCCACGGATAAAATGGCGGCGGCGACCGTAGGCCCGGCGGCGGAAGAGAAGGCTACGATCAACGAGTTTATGCCGATGCCACGGCCAAGAAAGCGTTGCGGATAGATAATGCGGATCAGGGCGGTATTGACGCTCATAATCGCTGCGGCACCAAATCCTTGTAGCACGCGGGCAATCGTCAAGGTGAATAGTGAATCGGACAGGGCGCAGAATAATGAGGTAATACTGAATACCAGCAGACCAGCCTGATAGATACGGCGATAGCCAATCAGATCGCCTAAGGAAGCCAGCGATAGCAGCGAGATGGTGATCGCCAACTGATAGGCATTGACCACCCAGATCGAGCTGGCCGGGCTGGCGTTAAGATCGCGGGCGATGGTCGGCAAGGCCACGTTGGCGATCGCCCCGTCAAGCACTGAAACGGTAATGCCCAGCGCAATGGCCAGGATCGCTCCGTAGCGTTGCGGGACCGGTAAGCCGTCGGAATTAGCAAGCGTTGTCATGGAGGTAGTTATTAAACAGGGGGAATATTACAATGCTAATCATATTTCCCGCCGAATGCACCCGCCGTTTCTGTGCTAAATGTAAAAGTAGTGGGATGTCTGCCGCTAATCCCACCAATAATGGCGAATATTGCGCAACTTCCATTGCATGGGGTGAAATGTTCCGATTATACTGAAACTCTTGTTCAAATTTCCTAAAACAAAAATAGTTAAGTTAAGGTATTAACCATGGCTAACGCAGATCTAGACAAACAACCGGATTCCGTTTCATCAGTGCTGAAAGTGTTTGGCATCCTGCAGGCACTGGGTGATGAGCGCGAGATCGGCATTACCGAGCTTTCACAGCGGGTAATGATGTCCAAAAGTACCGTTTACCGTTTCCTGCAAACCATGAAGTCGTTGGGTTATGTCTCACAGGAAGGGGAGTCGGAGAAATATTCGCTGACCCTCAAGCTGTTTGAACTGGGTGCCAAATCGCTGCAAAACGTCGATTTGATCCGCAGTGCAGACATCCAGATGCGTGAACTGTCTAACCAGACGCGTGAGACCATCCACCTGGGGGCGCTGGATGAAGACAGCATCGTCTATATCCACAAAATCGACTCCATGTATAACCTGCGTATGTATTCACGCATCGGCCGCCGCAACCCGCTGCACAGTACCGCGATTGGTAAAGTCCTGTTAGCCTGGCGCGATCGCGGCGAAGTGGAAGAAATCCTGTCCCACATCGAGTTTACCCGCAGTACTCCGCACACCATCGCCAGCACTGCAGAGTTACTGCCGCTGTTGGATAAGGTACGTGAGCAGGGGTTTGGCGAAGATATTGAAGAACAGGAAGAAGGCTTGCGCTGCATCGCGGTGCCAGTGTTTGACCGTTTTGGCGTGGTGATCGCGGGCTTGAGCATCTCTTTCCCGACCATCCGCTTCTCTGAAGAA
The DNA here is from genome assembly GCF_055790865.1 of Serratia sp. K1WW1. Taxonomy (NCBI): domain Bacteria; kingdom Pseudomonadati; phylum Pseudomonadota; class Gammaproteobacteria; order Enterobacterales; family Yersiniaceae; genus Serratia; species Serratia sp. K1WW1. The sequence continues at coordinate 3,391,673 of NZ_CM147697.1, read as the reverse complement.
GGCAAAGAGGGCTACGTGGCGCAGTTGCACACCGCCGCTCGTCTGATTTCAGCGCAAATGGGTTATCACGACTACCCGTTTTAAGCTTACCGTAGTTGTAGGGGGCCGAACATAGCTTCGCCCCTACGCTTTCTCGCCCAGCCTTCGTTATCTCCCCTCGGTTTATAAAATCCCACAGCTCTGCTAAGCGCCTATCTCGTACTCTTTGAACAAGTGACGTGGAACACCGGCAATGGCTGGACGAATAGCAAAGAGGTCCCCAGAATCAGGGTGTTCAGCCAGTTCTGAAGCCGTCATGGCAAAGCGCGCCGTGGTGATGAATAAGGTTTCCAGACCTTCCCCGCCAAAGCAGCAACTTGTGGGGCGCGGCACGGGCATGGCGACGCGCTCGCTCAGGCTGCCGTTACGGTCGTAGCGCAGCAAACATCCTCCGTTGAACATACAGACCCACAGCCCTCCGGCACGATCCAGGGCGATACCATCGGGACGTCCCAGTTCGGCTGGGGTTTCGGCGAAGCGCCTCACGGCCCCCAGTTCCCCGTTGGGAGTGTATGCGGCCCGAAATATTGAACGTGCGATGGAATCGACAAAGAACAGCGTGTGGCCATCTTCCGACCAGGCCAGGCCATTAGGCAGTGCGATATTCCTCTGGATCGCTTGGGCGTTAAGTTCACTGTCATAGCGGTACAGCGCTCCGGCCTCACGGTTCGGCCCCTCGTGCATCAGGCCGGTGATAAAGCGTCCTTGCGGATCGCAGGCCCCATCGTTGAACCGATAGCTGGCTTGGTTATGGACTGCGCTGGAGTGCGTGCGGACCACTCCTTGTTTGGGATCAAGAATGGCAACCCGCGTGTCTTCGGTGAAGATCAGATTGCCTCTATCCGTGAGGGCCAGAGCACCGATGCGCGCCGTTGATTGATAGACGGTTGCCACCCGTGCTTGCGGGGTCATCACGTTAATCTTGCCACCAGAGATATCGACGAAGTACAAAAGGCTGTTGTCTTTATCCCAGACTGGACTTTCGCCAAGGTCGGCGCGGACTTCGGCGATCTTGTGCAGACGACCCCCGTCACGCATCGCCAAACTCCTTGATGCGTTGCCAATTGTGGGCGACGTCTTCCACGCTGGCACACTCAATGCGTGCCAGATCCGTAGGATAGGTTACGCCTGGGTTTTCACAAAAGCGGGTGGCGGTGAACTGGCCGTTGCTGGCGCGCAGGATCACGCCCGTGTCTTGGCATAACGAGCTGGCCAGATACAGCAAGCCTGGCACCACCCACTCGGGCTTGAGGTCTGTGGGAGGCTGCGTGATCCCCCACATGCGGGTCTTGGCTACCGGAGAGATGGCGTTGACCAGGATACCGTCCGGATTTCCTTCCATGCTCAGGGCATTCATGATGCCGACTTGGGCCATCTTGCCAGCGGCGTAGGCCGTCAGGCCTGGCTGCGCGTAGCGTTGATACATGGCACGATCAGAGGTCGTCAACACGATCCGAGGTGATGGGGAACGCTTGAGATGCACCCAGGCGTGCTTGCTCAACCAGATCGGCGTACGTACGTTGATGCCAAGGGAACGCTCAAGGAATTCCTCTTCCAGTTTCTCAATGGGCTGATAGCCGACCCAACCAGCGTTATGGATCAGGATATCCAGCGCGCCGAATTGCTCGATGGCCAGCGCCACGAGTTGCTGGCAACCCATCTCGTTATCCAGGCGCCCGTTGTGGGTGATGAACGATCCAGGGTCGGCCTGCAAGTCATGAACCGCCTCGCTCATTACGTCTGGGTCAGCACCATCGCCGGTCAGGCCGGTACCCAGGTCGCTAACGATCACCTTTGCACCACGCTCCAAGAGGGCTTTGGCGTAAGCGTTGCCAAGCCCGCGGCCAGCACCGGTGACGATAGCTACCTTGTCTTTGAAAAGCTCGTCTAAGCGTCGATCTGTCATCATGTACCTCCGTTTGGCAATGGCACGATGATGGAGTGACCGCTCCTGAGTGTAAAATATCTTATTTGTACCGAAACAAGACTTATCAGGTTTCAATCAAGGGTGCCGATGCCATGGCATCTCGCACCTCATCGATCAGTTTGTCGCGAATGAGGCATGGCTTGTGCGGGTTCCAAGCCATCAGCAATTCCACATGACGCAGTGCGTCTGGTGCATTGACCTGGATTGGCCGGAATACCACGTCTTTGCGACCCTCCTGCGCCAGCGACGCGGGCAACAGTGCGACGCCGAAGCCGCTGGCCACCAAGGCAACCAGAGTGTGCAACTGCCGCGCCTGTTGGGCAATGCGTGGCATGAACCCCGCCGCTGCGCAAAGCTGAACCAGTTGGTCATGGAAGCCCTGGCCCAGGTGCCGTGGTGACGATACGAAGGCGTCATCGCGCAGTGCGGTCAGTGGAATGATTTCGTGGCACGCGAGAGGGTGTTTAGTTGGCAGAGCGATCACGATGGGTTCGCGCAGAATGCACTCGAAGTGCAGCTGCGGAGCTGTCCTTCCCGGTGGCCTCATGAAACCGAGTTCGGCGCGGCCATGTTCCAGAGCCTCGGCCTGTTCTTGAGTCGTGGCCTCACGCATCGTGAAGGAGATGGCGGGGAATGCAGAGCGGAAGCGCTGCAATGCGCCTAGCAATGCGTTATAGGGGGCGATATTGATGAAGGTTAACGTGAGATGGCCTTCGATGCCTTGCGCTACTCGCATGGTTTGTTCGACGCCTTCATCAAGCAGGCGCAACACCTTTCTTGCCGTTGCCAGAAAGTCGGTTCCGGCAGGCGTGAGCGACACGCTGCGATTGGTGCGTTCAAACAGGGGAGCGCCGATCTCATGCTCCAGCCGACGAATAGCCTGACTCAACGGGGGCTGCGCCATATGCAGCCGTTGCGCTGCGCGATTGAAGTGTAATTCCTCGGCGACGGCGACGAACTGATGTAGCAGGCGGGTTTCAATCATAATGAGTTCCACAGATCCTATTCGCTACACAGTAATACTAATGAGATATCATTGGCAGTCCTGGCGAAAAAAAACCGGCGCCTGGGCGCCGGTTCAGTTGCAAATCAGTCTAGGGTTTACCGGTGAGCCAGTTCCGCTTCGTCTTCGCTGTCCATAATGGCTTTGTCGGTCTGCTTCATCAGTTGGCTGGTGACGGTACCTGCGGTCATCGAACCACTAACGTTCAGCGCAGTGCGGCCCATGTCGATCAACGGTTCAACCGAAATCAGCAGGGCGACCAGGGTCACCGGCAGGCCCATCGCTGGCAGTACAATCAGTGCAGCGAAGGTTGCACCACCGCCCACACCGGCAACGCCGGCTGAACTGACGGTAACAATGCCGACCAGCGTTGCAATCCACAGTGGATCCAGCGGGTTGATGCCCACGGTTGGCGCAACCATCACCGCCAGCATTGCTGGGTACAGGCCTGCACAACCGTTCTGACCAATGGTGGCACCAAAGGAAGCTGAGAAGCTGGCAATAGACTCTGGTACGCCCAGACGGCGAGTTTGTGCTTCGACGTTCAGCGGGATGCTGGCAGCGCTGGAACGGCTGGTGAAGGCAAAGGTCAGCACCGGCCACGCCTTGCGGAAGAATTTCAGCGGATTAACGCCGGTGAAGCTCAGCAGCAGGCCGTGGACCACGAACATGATAGCCAGACCAAGGTAAGAGGCAACCACAAAGCTGCCCAGCTTGATAATGTCGTGGATATTGGAGCCTGCAACGACCTTGGTCATCAACGCCAGTACGCCGTAAGGCGTCAGCTTCATCACCAGACGGACCAGCTTCATCACCCAGGCTTGTAGGGTATCGATAGCTACCAGCACGCGCTGGCCTTTCGGTTGGTCATCTTTAAGCAGTTGCAGCGAAGCCACACCCAGGAAGGCAGCGAAAATCACCACGCTGATGATTGACGTTGGGTTAGCCCCGGTCAGATCGGCAAACGGGTTTTTCGGCACAAATGACAGGATCAGTTGCGGTACGCTGAGATCGGCCACTTTACCGGCGTAGTTGGTTTCGATCGCCGACAAACGAGCCGTTTCTTGTGTGCCCTGGACCAGACCCTCTGCGGTCAGCCCAAACAGGTTGGTGACCAATACGCCCACCAGTGCGGCAATCAGCGTGGTAAACAGTAGGGTACCAATGGTCAGGAAGCTGATTTTGCCCAGCGAGGAAGCGTTGTGCAACTTGGCTACCGCGCTCAGGATAGAGGCGAAAACCAGCGGCATCACGATCATTTGCAGCAGTTGTACATAGCCGTTACCGACGATGTTAAACCAGCCGATAGACGCTTTCAGTACCGGGTTGTCCGAGCCGTAAACCAGTTGCAGTGCCAAACCGAACACCACACCAAGTACCAGACCGACCAGCACTTTTTTAGCCAGACTCCATTGCTTATGACGGGTTTGCGCCAACAGCAAAAGGAGGGCGGCAAAAACCAGCACGTTTAATACGAGCGGTAGATTCATCCCCAATGTCTCCAATCTTGTTTTTTTATAATCAAAGGTGCCAAGCACCGATGTAATGCGATGTAAATATCGTAACAGTTTGCGATGAAGCGCACTTATATCTAAAAAGAATTTAATATAACTTTTGTCTTGAAATCGTCGATGTAATGAGCGAAAAGGCGGGAAAATAGACGATTTTTTGTGATCACAGTCGGATATTTTTTATTTGCTCAAAATACGACTGCACGGGAAAGGTGTAATCCCCTTGCCAGTAGATGGCGAAAGCCACCAAAACGATACACAGTACCCGCTCCAGCTGGTTGCCTTTTTGTGAGTTCAATATTGGCAGGCAGAAACGCCAGCGGCAGGGCCAAAGCAACGGCACGCCGGCAGGGGTGAGCATATCGGCCAGCAGGTGGCTGAAATAACCGATTATCATGGCGTGCAACACGTCTGCGGGGATGGGCCAACCGCGCGGCACTTCTAGCTGAAATAGCCACATACCGCCGACGATCGCCAGCAGGCTATGGGTGAAACCGCGGTGACCAAAGGCGCGAGATATCGGGATGGCTATCCAGCGCAGGCGCTGGCCCAGGATGGATTTAGGGTGATCGATATCGGGTAGCAGTGACGTCAGTAGCGCGGCGGGAATGATGTGCCACCAATCGCCAGCGGCGAGCACAGGTGTCACCTCCGCTTTCTTGGCAAAGATCGCGCAGGCAACAGAGAATATGAGATGTCCTTCCGCGGTCATGTTGCTATATTCCGGCCAATAAACTGTTAATTTATCCAGTATATGGGAATTTTTACAGTTACGGAAGCGGTTACCCTGTAACGAGTTGTTAATTTAACGCCGTTTTACAAAGGGTTGAAACGGTGTTTATGACGGGCGAGGTATACAGGAAGACTGGTAATGTAGGGGCGCTGCTAATGCTGCGCCCGCTCAAATTCGGAGGAAGGATATGTTTGCTGTGGAGATCAGCGAGCTAGCCAGCCACCGTCTACCGCGAGCGTGTAGCCATTAACGTAGTCGGACGCTGCCGAGGCAAGGAAGACGATCGGGCCCATCAAGTCATCCGGCGTGCCCCAGCGCCCTGCGGGGATGCGCTCAAGGATCTGCTGGTTGCGGTCTTCATCGGTACGTAGTTGCTGGGTGTTGTTGGTGGCCATATAGCCCGGCGCAATTGCGTTAACGTTAATCTGGTATTGTGCCCACTCGTTGGCCAATAGCCGGGTGATGCCGAGTACCGCGCTTTTCGACGCGGTGTAAGACGGTACGCGAATGCCGCCCTGGAAAGAAAGCATCGAAGCAATATTGATAATTTTACCGCCGCTGCCCTGGCTGATGAACTGTTTGGCCACCGCCTGTGCCATAAAGAACAGGGTCTTGATATTGACGTCCATCACCTCATCCCAGTCTTGTTCACTGAAATTCAGGGCGTCTTCACGGCGGATAATTCCTGCGTTGTTCACCAGGATATCGATTCTGCCAAACGCCTCAACGGCGGTGGCTAGCAGAGAAGGGATGGTGTCGATATTGCCGAGATCGGCGTTCAGATTCAGGAATCGACGCCCAGTCTGGGTGACTTTGCTCATGGTCTCGAGGGGCTGACTGCGGTTCACGCCGATAATGTCGCAACCGGCCTGCGCCAACCCAATCGCAATGCCTTGCCCCAGGCCGGTATTACAGCCGGTGATCAGCGCCACTTTGCCCGTTAAGTCGAAGGAATTCAGAATCATAGCTTTGCTCTCTTGCCGTGAGGGAAGAAAGCACCGGGCTTTCGATGGCAACCGCGTGGCAGTGACAGTGTCACCTAATTGCCCGGTGTTTTCTTTATGCGACTAGCATAATTTGAATGGTGTCTTAATTCAATAAAAATGAAATGGTGTTTTATTTATTTTGCGAGTGCAGGGGGAGGGAAAAGGCACCGGCGGGGCCGATGCCGTCAAGATCAGGCCAGATGGGTGGCAGTCAACTGTTCGAGGCTTTGCAGTTTAAGGTCGGCCAAGGCCCAGCGCGGATCCTGGCTGTATTCGTGCGCAGGGATCACGATCGATTTCATACGCGCCGCTTTGGTGGCAATCATACCGTTGAAGGAGTCTTCCAGAGTAATGCAGTGCTGTGGATCGCTGCCCAGGCGTTCGGCGGCGATCAAATAGACTTCCGGGTGCGGTTTGCTGTACGGCAGGTATTCGGCTGAAACCAACTGATCGAAATAGCTCTCCAGATCGAACATCTTCAGCACCTGCTGCTGCATATGTAACGGAGAGGCGGAGGCCAGCCCAATATTTAAATCCAGGCTACGGCACAGTTCCAGTGCCTGCTGCACCCCAGGCAGCAACGGGCGCTTTTCCCGTACCAATTCTATGGCCCGCTCGATAATGCGGCCAGCCACCTCCTCCTGAGAAGGCCCTTGCCACGGCATGGCCTGGAACCACATTCGTACCACCAGATCGATGCGTAAACCCAGCGTATCCGGCAGTTTGTGACGATCTGACAGATCCAGCCCCAATGAGCTGAATATATCCATTTCTGCCTGTAACCACAGCGGTTCAGAGTCGATCAATAGACCGTCCATATCAAAAATTGCGGTTGCTATGCGTTGCGAATAAGCCATTAACAATTAACTCCTGCAGCACCAGTAAAAGAAAATGTTTTCGCCACTCTATCATTTTTGTTCAGGCACCTGCACCCTTCGGGCCCGGGGTGTTTTCCCAAAGTACAGGATCTCTCTGGAACTGGGGGGAAGATAAAGAAAACGGTGGGCGAGTTTCATTAACTACAGGTAGACTTAGCGCAACAACGGTTGCGTCGCTTACAAGGGGAACACATGACGTATCAACAGGCTGGGCGCGTTGCCATACTGAAACGCATTTTCGGATGGGTCGTTTTCATCCCGGCGTTACTTTCAACGCTGGTTTCACTGCTGGGTTTTGTTTATCAACACAGTGAGAAGTCCAGAGGGATCAACGCCGTGATGCTGGATTTTGTCCACGTCATGGTCGACATGGTGCGCTTCAATACGCCATTCCTGAATATCTTCTGGTACAACTCACCGGTACCGGACGTGGATAAGAGCCTGTTTAGCGGCGCTAATCTGATGTTTATCATTATCTATTTCCTGATTTTTGTCGGCCTGGCATTGCAGACTTCCGGTGCGCGCATGTCGCGTCAGGTGAAGTTTATCCGTGAAGGATTGGAAGATCAGATGATCCTGGAACAGGCCAAGGGCAGCGAAGGGCACACGCGTGAGCAATTGGAAGAGCGGGTGACGTTGCCGCACCACACCATATTGCTGCAATACTTCCCGCTGTATATCTTGCCGGTGGTGATCGCCGTGGTGGCTTATTTTGTGCTCAAGCTGCTAGGGCAAATGGCCGGAGTGGCGTAGATCTGCAATGAACGGGCGCCATATGCGGCGCCCATTATATTACAGCGTTTCCGGATGGAGCAGCTTGTCGATGGCCCGCTGTGCCATGACCAGATGTTGGCCGCCAAACAGGTTGCTGCGGTTGAGCAGGTAATAAAGCTGATACAGCGGCTGGCGTTCGATAAACCCGGCCTCCAGTGGCCACACGCTCTGATAGCCGTCATAAATCTGGGCGGGTAATTCAGGATAAAGTGGCAGCATCGCCAAATCACACTCTCTGTCACCCCAGTAGCAGGCTGGATCGAACAGCAAAGGCCCATCCGCGGCCTGAGCACAGTTGGCAGGCCACAGATCGCCGTGCAGCAGGGAAGGCTGTGGCTGATGGTGTTGCAAACGCAGATACACCACGTCAATAATTTCGTCGATATCACCGAAGGTCATGCCCTTTTCCGCCGCCAGCTGTAGCTGCCAGCCGATGCGTTGCTCGGCAAAAAATTCCGCCCAGCGGCGTTGCCAGGCATTGGGCTGCGGAGTGGTGGAAAGGTCGTTATCGAAGTCGAGGCCGAACTGCGGTTGTTCGCTCCACTGGTGCAGGCGGGCCAGTTGTTGCCCGAGGCAGTGCGCCCCGTGCGCATCCAGCGGCTTAAGGGGTTGATACTCCAATAGCAGGAAACTGTAATCGCGATCGCTGCCAACCCCATACACTTCGGGGACGCGCACGGTCTTACTGCGAGCCAGCAGGGCCAGTTGATCGGCCTCCGCAGTAAATATCGGCAGCAGTTCCCGGGTATCACATTTAACAAACACCTCGCTATCACCGTAACTCACGCGCCACGCCGCGTGGATCTCTCCCCCGGGCAGTTCAGTCCTTTCGCGTATTTCTGCGCTGCCAAGATGTTCACTCAACAGACGGCTAACGGCTTGCCACATAGTAATCCCCTTCTGTGTTGCCTGCGATTTCATTAGGTTAGCGTCTTTCCTGCTGCGAAAACACGATGTGGCGCACAGCTGCGCCATCTATTGACGAAAATATCATCGCCGCGTGTCTGGTCAAAGTATATACGCTATTGATTAATTTAAGTACGCTTATGCTGAATGCTGCTTGGTTCAGGCTAACTTGCCGAGTTCCTTGTTACACGGGAAACGGCATAGTAGGGATTTGCCCCTCACCCCAACCCTCTCCCACAGGGAGAGGGGGCTGGAGCGGAGCCGCGGGTAGGGGCAGCAGTCAGTCTGTGGCACATTCTGTTCCCTCTCCTGGGGGAGAGGGTTAGGGTGAGGGCGGCTTAATGGTTTTTAACTACGGTGATTTCGTTGCGTTGCACGGGTTTGAAGTGGCTATAGAGCAGGGCGATGACAAACAGCAGCGCCTGCACAATCACGATGCACGGCCCGGTTGCGCCGTCGATATGAAAGCTGATCAGCGTCCCCAGCACGCAGGAAAAAACCGAAGCGACGGTGGCAACGATCAACATCCGGTTGAAACTGCGGCACAGCGTGAACGCAATAATCCCCGGTGCGATCAGCATCGCAATCACCAGGATCACCCCCACCGCCTGTAGCGAGGCCACAATGGTTAACGCCAGCAGGCACAGTAAGCCGTAGTGCAGTAACTTCACCGGCAGGCCGATAACGCGCGCATGATTGGGATCGAAACAGTAGAGCATGAAGTCCTGGCGCTTGAGCAGCACGATCGCCAGCGTGATCCCTGCGATCCACAACGTTTGCCGTAGCTCACCGTCGGTGATCCCCAGCATATTGCCGAACAGGATATGGCTGAGGTGTTGATCGGTATCGATGCGGGCAAACAGCACCAGCCCAAAGGCAAACATGCCGGAGAATACGATCCCCATTACCGTGTCTTCCTTTACCCGGCTATGTTCTTTCAGATAGCCCGTCGCGACTGCGCAGAAAATGCCGGAAAGAAATGCGCCAATCACCAGCGGAATACCGAACACAAAGGCCAGCACAATGCCGGGGAGCACGGCGTGAGAAATGGCATCACCCATCAGTGACCAGCCTTTCAATACCAGATAGCAAGACAGCACGGCGCAGACGACACCGGTGACGATAGCCGCGATGATGGCGCGTTGCATAAAGGGATAGGCGAACGGCTCAGAGAGCCATTGCAACAGGAGTTCCATCAGTTGCCCTCCGGAGAGTTGCCACGATTTACGCGACGTTTTGAGGCTAACAGCCCGTGCTTCGGTGCGAACAGGAAGGCCGCCAGGAACACCAGCGTTTGCAGCGTGACGATCACGCCGCCGGTTGCCCCATCGACGAAGAAGCTGAGGTAGGCACCCAGGCCGCTGGTAAAGGCACCGATCGCGATGGCGATAATCACCAGCCGGCCAAAACGGTCGGTCAGCAGATAGGCGGTAGCACCGGGAGTGATCACCATGGCGATCACCAGGATGGCGCCGACGGTTTGCAGCGCGGCCACGGTGCAGGCGCTAAGCAGGGTAAAGAACAGGATCTTCAACTTTAGTGGCGAAAGCCCGATCGATACCGCGTGGTTTTCATCGAAAAATACCGCCAGCAGGTCTTTCCACACCAGGCATAAAATCAGTAACGAAACGCCGATAATAATCTCCACCTGTAACACGTCTTCATCTGCGATGCCGAGAATGTTGCCGAAGATGATCGACTGCACGTTCACTGAGGTGGGGTTGAGCGAAATGATCAACAGGCCGACGGCGAAAAAGGTGGAGAAAATAAAGCCGATAATCGCATCTTCACGCAGGCGGGTAACGTGGCGTACCAACGTCATCGCCAGCGCGGCCAGCATGCCGGTGAAAAACGCACCGGCTGCATAGGGCAGGCCGAGGGCATAGGCACCAGCCACTCCAGGCACCACGGAGTGGGAAAGCGCATCTCCCATCAACGACCAGCCTTTCAGCATCAGATACGCCGACAGAAAAGCGCAGGCCGCGCCGACGATGGCGCTGACCCACATCGCCTTGACCATGTAGTTGTAGTTAAACGGTTGCAGCAGGATCTCGAGCATCAGGGGGTATTCTCCTTTTGCTGGCTTTGCGCCGGAGGATCGCTCTTGGTATGGCCATAAAACACTGCAGGGCGCTCGTCATCGGTGATTACCGTTACGGTGCGGGGATCGTTGTCATCGTGCAGATCGGGCCCGGAGAGGTTGATATGGCGCAATACGCCACCGAACGCCAGTTCCAGATTGCTTTGTGTGAACGTGGTCTCGAGCGGGCCGGCGGCAAGCACGGTACGGTTAATCAGGATCACCCGATCGCAAAACTCCGGTACGCTGCCGAGGTTGTGGGTCGATACCAGGATCAGGTGCCCTTCATCGCGTAGCGAACGTAACAGCTCGATAATGGCGTTCTCGGTTTTGACATCCACGCCGGTAAAAGGCTCATCGAGCAGCAGCACCGTTCCCTGCTGAGCCAGGGCACGGGCCAGGAATACGCGCTTTTTTTGCCCGCCGGAAAGTTCGCCGATCTGTCGGCTACGCAGCTCACTTAGGCCAACGCGCTCCAGCGCCTTATCGACCCGCAGCCGGTCTTCCTTGGTAGGAATGCGCAAGAAGTTCATTTTGCCGTAGCGGCCCATCATCACCACGTCTTCCACCAGCACCGGGAAGTTCCAGTCAACTTCCTCGGTCTGCGGCACGTAGGCGATAATGTTTTTCTTCAGCGCGGCGACAACCGGTTGCCCGCTCAGCATCACCTGGCCAGATGTCGGTTTTACCAGGCCCATGATGCTTTTGAAGAGGGTCGACTTCCCGCTGCCGTTAACCCCCACCAGCGCACAGATCGAACCGCCGCTAAGGGTAAAACTGGCGTTATGGATTGCCGTATGGCCGTTGTTATAGGTGACCGATACGTCATCCACGCTGAGCTCGGGGCGGATAAAGGTCTCTGCACTCATTGATTGAATCCTTTGGCGATGGTTTGCACTGTGGCATTGAGCAGATCGATATAGGTGGGCACCGGCCCGTCGGCGGCAGACAGCGAATCGACGTACAGCACGCCGCCGTATTGTGCGCCGGTTTCTTTGGCCACCTGCTTGGCAGGCTTATCCGAAATGGTGCTTTCGCTGAACACCACCGGAATGTGGTTGGCCCGCACGGTATCAATCACCCGGCGCACCTGCTGCGGTGAGCCCTGTTCGTCGGCATTGATCGGCCACAGATAGACTTCCTGCAGTTGATAGTCTTTGGCCAGATAGCTAAAGGCGCCTTCGCTGGTTACCAGCCAGCGTTGGGCTGCCGGAATACGCGACAAACGCTCGCGTAGCGGGGCATCCAGCGCCGCGATTTTTTCAGCGTAGGCTTTGGCATTGCGGTTATAGGTTTCCGTGTTATCAGGATCGTGCTGTACCAGCGCTTTGCGGATGTTCTCGATGTAGATCAACGCATTGCTTGGCGACATCCAGGCATGGGGGTTTGGATTACCGTTATACGGGCCTTCGTGGATCGGCAGTGGGGTGATCCCCTCGGTCACCACGGCGGCGGGCACCTGCTTGATATTTTCGAAGAAGCGCTGGAACCAGCGCTCCAGGTTCATTCCGTTCCATAAAATCAGATCGGCGTGCTGTGCCTTAACGATATCGCGCGGCGTGGGCTGATAGTCGTGGATTTCCGCCCCAGGCTTGGTGATGGACTCTACCACGGCGGCGTCGCCCGCCACGTTCTGGGCGATATCCTGGATAATGGTGAAGGTGGTCACCACGCGCAGCTTTTCCTTTGCCAAAGCCGGTTGGCTCACAGCAATAATGCTTAGGCATACGCAGAGCAGGGCAAGGGGGCGAAAGTGGGACAAGCTAAAACGACGACGAGTAAATACGTTGTTTTTCATTGGCATGATGACGTCTCCTTATTCAAATGAAAATGATTATCAATATCAATTGAGCGGAAGTCAAGCATCACCAAGCTTTGCCAAGGGGTTATTTTGTTGTTAATGAAATAGTACCGCCATGTGAGTTATAACATTTTATGTATCGGGATGTAACCGCTTAAAGTAGTCACTGCCTGTGACTACCTCCACCTCGGGTTTTGCCCCCAATGCCACCTCGCCCAACCCTTGCGCCAACTGTTTTACATCTTCATGATTTAATGGCGTTGTTAGCGAAAAACTGTTGATCCCCAGCTCATGGGGAATGCCGTTGCTGTCGCTGAGCATGGTGGAAAAACCGGCCAGCGTCATTTGTCCGGTTAATTTGGCTAAATCGGTTAAGCTCTGTTCCGGATAGGTGAAAGTCACCACAAATCCTATGGACGAAGATTGACTCATAAATCACCTCTTGGTATATGGATAGCCTGAGAATAGACCAAAAAAGTTATGCAGGTATCCTTATCCGTTGTATATGCTACGCAACTCATTGAAAGGAGTGAGGGATTCTGTGAAAACAAAAATAGGTTGCCTGATGGCAATCGTACTATTAGCCGGTTGTGCGAAAGATCCGCAAACAACCGGCAACCAGGCAGGCAGTGGCACTTCGGGCGGTTGGCTAAAAACCCCACCGCAAACACCAAGCAACCGTACCGGGACACCGGTCGCTTATAACGATTATATCCGTCAGGCCGCCAGCAACTATGGCGTCGACGAAACGCTGATTAAGGCGATCATTCAGGTGGAGTCCGGGTTTAACCCGAACGTGGTCAGCACCTCGAATGCCGTGGGGCTGATGCAGCTGAAAGCCTCAACCGCTGGACGCGATGCTTACCGTATGAAGGGAAAGAACGGGCAGCCAAGTTCACGTGAGTTGAAGGATCCGGCGGTCAATATTGATCTGGGAACAGCCTATATCAATATTCTTCAAAGCCAGCAGCTAGCCGGGATCACCAATCCACAAACGTTACGCTATGCCACCATCGTTTCCTATGTGAACGGGGCTGGTGCAATGTTACGGACCTTCTCATCGGATAAACGTGTGGCGGTAAACCGCATCAATCAGATGAGCCCGGACGAGTTTTATCAGCACATCCAGAAGAAACACCCGGCACCGCAAGCGCCGCGTTACTTGTGGAAGGTTACCACTGCTTACCAAGCGATGGCCGACTAGCCCAGATTGCCTACAGCCGGCCCCAATAAAGGGCCGGTTTTGCTATTTCTTGCCGATAAAAATGTGCTCCGCATCCCATTTCCGCCGTTCTCCCGCCTTTTGAACTAAAAAACCGCACAAATTGTTAATTTTACATTAACAAAGAAAACTTTACGTTCAATCAGATAGTTACCGGTAACATTGCTGCCAAAGCTCACATTATGACCTTCAAAAAATAAACAATTACGTAACAATATATGTTTAAACTCCGTATAGACCGCGAGGTTGAGGTTAAATAGTTGTGTTTTTTTTTGGAAGGAATGTGCTATGTCGAACGATAAAACCAATAACTCCCGGCGTGATTTCTTGCTGAAGTCGATGACGCTGATCCCCGCAGCCGTTATCGGTGGCAGCGGTGTGAGTGCCCTGACGGCGCCCACACCCGTGCTTGCCGCTAGCGATACCCCCAAGCAGGCTGACTATCAACCCACCTTCTTTACCCCCGAAGAATGGGCCTTTGTCCAGGCGGCGGTCGCGCGTTTGATCCCAGCAGACGAGTGCGGCCCGGGCGCTTTGGAAGCTGGCGTGCCGGAGTTTATCGATCGGCAGATGAATACGCCTTATGCCACCGGTTCAATCTGGTACATGCAAGGGCCGTTTAATCCCGATGTCGCACCGGAAATGGGCTATCAACTGCCGTTGGTGCCGAAACAGATTTATAACCTGGGTATCAGCGACGCGGATGCCTACAGCAAGAAAACGGCAGGAAAAGTATTCACCGAGCTGGATGGCGCACAACAGGATGCGCTGTTGCAGAAGTTTGAATCCGGTGAGGCCGAGTTTGCGCAATTGCCTGCCAAGCTGTTCTTCTCTTATTTATTGCAAAACACCCGTGAAGGGTTTTTCAGCGATCCGATCCATGGCGGTAACAAAGAAATGGTGGGATGGAAGCTGATTAATTTTCCGGGCGCGCGCGCCGACTTTATGGACTGGGTTGAGCGAGGGGAACGTTATCCCTTCCCACCGGTATCTATTCGTGGGGAGAGAGGGTAATTATGGCAACGGTAATGAAGAAGCAGGATGTGGTGATCGTCGGTTTTGGTTGGGTTGGTGCCATTATGGCCAAGGAGTTGACCGAGGCCGGGCTGAACGTGGTGGCGCTTGAGCGTGGCCCGATGCGCGATACCTACCCAGACGGCTCCTACCCGCAGGTGATCGATGAACTGACCTATAATATCCGCCGCAAGCTGTTCCAGGACCTTTCCAAAAGTACGGTGACCATCCGTCACAACACCAGCCAGACCGCAGTGCCTTATCGCCAGTTGGCGGCTTTCCTGCCGGGCACCGGCGTGGGCGGAGCTGGCCTGCACTGGTCTGGCGTGCATTTCCGTATCGATCCTATCGAGCTGCGTATGCGCAGCCATTATGAAGAGCGCTACGGCAAAAGCTTTATTCCAAAAGACATGACGATCCAGGATTTTGGGGTGAGCTACGCCGAGCTGGAGCCGTTCTTCGATAAGGCCGAGAAGGTATTCGGCACTTCCGGCACAGCCTGGTCGGTGAAGGGGCAGTTGGTGGGTAAAGACAAAGGCGGAAACCCCTTTGCACCAGACCGTTCCGACCATTTCCCACTGCCAGCGCAGAAGAACACCTTCTCCGCGCAGCTGTTTGAAAAGGCGGCGCGTGAGGTGGGTTATCACCCTTACAATCTGCCCTCTGCCAATACCTCAGACTCCTATACCAACCCCTATGGCGCGCAGATGGGGCCTTGCAACTTCTGCGGTTATTGCAGCGGTTATGCCTGTTACATGTATTCCAAGGCCTCGCCAAACGTTAATATTCTGCCAGCACTGCGGATGGAGAAGCGCTTTGAGCTGCGCACCAACGCCAACGTGCTGAAGGTTAACCTGACCGCCGACAAAAGCCGGGCGACAGGGGTTAACTATATCGATGCCCAGGGGCGCGAGATTGAACAACCTGCCGATCTGGTGATCCTCGGGGCCTTCCAGTTCCATAATGTGCACCTGATGCTGCTCTCCGGCATTGGCAAACCTTATGATCCACAGACCGGTGAAGGGGTGGTCGGGCGTAATTTTGCCTATCAGAACATGACTACCATCAAGGCGTTCTTCGATAAGGATGTCCACACCAATCCGTTTATTGGCGCGGGCGGTAATGGCGTCGGCGTAGATGATTTCAACGCGGATAACTTTGACCACGGTAAGGAGGGCTTTGTCGGTGGCTCACCGTTCTGGGTTAACCAGGCGGGTACCAAGCCTATCTCCGGCCTGCCGACGCCTCCTGGCACTCCAGCCTGGGGTAGCAAGTGGAAAGCGGCGGTGGCGGATGCCTATACGCACCATGTCTCTATGGATGCGCATGGCGCGCACCAGTCCTATCGTAGCAACTACCTCGATCTCGATCCGACCTATAAGAACGTTTTTGGCCAACCGTTGCTTCGCATGACCTTCGACTGGCAGGAAAATGACATCAAGATGGCGCAGTTTATGTTCAACAAGATGGCCCCGATCGCCAAGGCGATGAATCCGAAACTGATTTCCGGCAGCCCGAAAAACGCCAACAGCCATTTCGATACCAACAGCTACCAAACTACGCACATGAACGGCGGGGCGGTGATGGGAGAAGATCCCAAGACCAGCGCGGTAAACCGTTATCTGCAAAGCTGGGACGTATATAACGTGTTCTCGATCGGCGCATCGGCCTTCCCGCAGGGGCTGGGCTACAACCCGACCGGCACCGTTGCCGCGTTGGCCTATTGGTCTGCCCGTGCCATACGCGAGCAGTATCTGAAAAACCCAGGCCCATTGGTGCAGGCATGAGGATGCGAGTGATGAAAGCTTTGTTTCCCGCACTGGTACTCAGTGCACTGAGTTTCTCCGTTTTGGCGCAGGACGCGGCGGTCAGCAGCGAATTGCTCAAACGGGGTGAATATCTGGCACGAGCCGGTGACTGTGTGGCCTGCCACACCAATGGCAAAAGCGGCGTGCCCTTTGCTGGTGGTTTGGCGATGGAAACGCCGATTGGCACTATCTATTCCACCAACATCACCCCGGACAAAACCACCGGCATTGGCGATTACAGTTTTGAAGATTTCGACAATGCGGTACGTAAAGGCGTCGCCAAGAACGGCAGCACCCTGTACCCGGCGATGCCTTATCCTTCGTTTGCGCTGGTGAAAGAGGAGGATATGCGTGCCATGTATGCCTATTTCATGCATGGCGTGCAACCCGTCGAACAAGCGAACCAAGACTCCGATATTCCCTGGCCGCTGTCCATGCGTTGGCCACTGCACATCTGGCGTTCGATGTTTGCACCCACACCGGTCGATTTCGCGGCAAATGCCAACGCCGATCCGGTTATCGAACGTGGCCGCTATCTGGTCGAAGGGTTGGGGCACTGTGGGGCATGCCATACGCCGCGCAGCCTGACCATGCAAGAGAAGGCGTTGAGCAACACGGAAGGGGATGACTACCTGTCTGGCAGCAACGCACCGATCGACGGTTGGGTGGCATCCAGCCTGCGTGGCGATAATAAAGACGGCCTGGGCACCTGGAGCGAGAGCGAACTGACCGAGTTCCTGAAAACCGGCCGCAACGATAAGTCGGTGGTATTTGGGGGCATGAGCGACGTGGTCGAACATAGCCTGCAATATCTCAGCGATGAGGATTTGACCGCGATTGCCCGCTATCTGAAAACCTTGCCGCCGAAAGACGGTAAACAGCAGGCCGCACCGGTTGAAGACAGCGTCGCTAAAGATTTGTGGCGTGGTAACGACAGCAAGCCCGGAGCCGCGTTGTATGTCGATAACTGTGCCGCTTGCCACCGTACCGATGGTGTTGGGTACAAGCGTGCCTTCCCAGCGCTGAAGGGCAACCCGGTGGTGCAGACCGAAGACGCGACCTCGCTGATCCACATTGTGCTGGTCGGCAATACCACGCCAGCGGTGAAGGGGGCGGTTTCCAACCTCACCATGCCGCCGTTTGGCTGGCGCTTGAACGACCAGCAGGTAGCGGACGTGGTGAACTTTATCCGCTCCAGCTGGGGTAATAACGCCAAAGCCATCAGTGCCTCCGATGTGGCTGACGTGCGTAAGGATCGTTCAATCATCCGCGATGAGAAGGCGATGGGCAGTTCTGCTGTCCCAGAGTCAGCGCCGGTGGGTGCCAAGTAATCTTCCCAGGGGCCTCGTTCGAGGCCCTTTAATCGTCTTAATTATTCTTAATTAAGTTAGAGTTGCTAATCTTTTCCTGATGGTTGTTTTTTTAATCATATTTAGCGGCATGTTACTGGATTTTTAAACTGCTTAATCTAGAACTCTTATCTATTTACGAGATATTACACTTCATATTTTATTTATGTTGCTGTTATTTATTGAGTTGTTGTGGCTTGCTTGGTTGGTGAATAAAAATTTAATTAATGTTATTAATGTTAGTCGCAAGGGAGAGTTGAAACCAAAGGGAGGTTATGGGCGTGATGGTAATAGTTTTATTGATGGTGGTGTACGTATCCATCGCTTTTGAGGTTGATAGGCGTAAGCGTATCTGTATTAGTCTTGGTCGAAGATATACCTACAGAAAGCGCATCAAGTTCAAAAGGAAATGTGCGAGGTTAATCGATACGCTGCTTTTCCGAACATGATGAGTAGCGAGTTGCCCTATTTGGCCAACAACGCAGATTTTTCAGGTGAGATGTCCCGCATGTGGAGTTTTGACGGTTTGCACCCGTTAGCTGTTTTAGTATGCTCTTGGTTATTGAGCATTCGCCAAAGGACATTGTCATGGAAAAAATCGACCTGCATATGCATTCCAATTACAGCGATGATGCAGACTTCCCGGTTGAGACGGTGATCACACGCTGCCTGGCCAACGGCATCAGTACGTTGGCGGTGACCGACCATAATAATGCCAATTCGGTGCCGGAAGCCAAGGCGCTGGCATCATCCAGTCTCAATGTCCTGTCCGGTATCGAGATCGACTGCACCTTCGCTGGGCGTAACTTCCACCTGTTGGGCTACGGGTTTACCCCCAGCAATGACTTTGTGGAAATCTATAACAATTTCAGCGCCATTCAACGGGAACTGACGCCGCAAAAGTTTGCCAAGCTGCGCGGGTTGAAATTCCATCTGGATGAGCAACGCCTGGAGCAGGTATGCGGTGGCGCTATCCCGCAGGAAGAGCAGATGGGCGAGGTGATACTCGACGATCCACGCAATGATGGGCATCCGTTGCTGATGCCTTATCGGCCCGGCGGGGAAAGGGCCGATATGCCGTTAATCAACTTCTATTGGGACTTCTTTGGCCCAGGGAAGGTGTGCTATATGCCGGTCACCTATCCCGCCATGAGCCGGATGGTGGAGGTGATCCGCCATAACGGGGGAATACCGATCCTGGCGCATATCGGTGCCAATGTTAAGCAGGACCATTCTCAAGTCATCGATGACATGTTGAAGATTGGCGTGATGGGGGTCGAGGTGTTCTCAAGCTATCATTCACCCGAATTGGCCAGCCAGCTGTATGAGTTTACCGTGGGCCGCTCGGCGTTTGTTACCTGCGGCAGCGATTTCCATGGGCGTAACAAGCCCAAAATAGAAGTAGGGCAATGTGCTTACGGCCCGCAGCATATTGGTGAAATTCGCCGGTTTGTCGCCGCCGCCAGCGCCTAAGCTTTGTCTCATTCCCTATGGCTCGTGGGCGGCATAGGCTGCTCACGAAGCGCGCAGTTAACCGCCGAAATATAGACCATGCCAGAGATTTTCTTTATCCTTTGCCGTCCTTTTATCAGGTAGGTGAATTTCTCTCGCCATTAATATCCTGTTTTATATAAACATTCTACGGAGAAGGGAGTTTCCGTCGGGCGCAATCGTTGGCGCTGTAGATTAAGGTAAGCTGTCTCATGAGTACGATTTCTCCAGATCATGGTAGGTTGGCCATTGCTCAACCTGCCAAATGGAACAAGACCGACACCGTCTGGATGTTCGGGCTTTACGCCACGGCCGTGGGTGCCGGCACCTTGTTTCTGCCGATCAATGCCGGTCTGAATGGCCCGCTGGTGCTGTTATTGATGGCACTGTTCGCTTTCCCTCTGACCTATTTACCCCATCTGGCGCTAACCCGCTTTGTCCTTTCCGGCTCCAGCCGTGATGGCAACATTCAGGACGTGGTGGTCGAGCATTTCGGCGTGTTAGCCGGCAAGATCATTATGGTGCTGTACCTGATGGCGTTTTTCCCCATCGTGCTGGTCTACAGTATTTCCATCACCAACGCGTTGGACAGCTTCCTGACTCACCAATTTCACTTCGCCCCGGTACCCCGCATCTGGCTGAGTTTGGCGGTGGTGGTGGTGCTCAATCTGGTGCTGTTGCGTGGAAAGGATACGATCGTGGCCGCGATGGGCGTTCTGGTATTCCCATTGCTGGTGTTTCTGATGGGGATTTCGCTCTATCTGGTACCCACCTGGCAGACCGAGAACTTTGTCAGTGGTTTGGCCAATACGCAATTTGACAGCCCCGATCTGTGGCACTCGCTGTGGTTGGCGGTCCCGGTGATGGTCTTTTCCTTTAGCCATGCGCCGATCATTTCGTCGTTCGCTTCCACCCAAAAAAGCTTATATGGTGACAAGGCCGAGCGCCGTTGTGCGCGGATTATGCGTTACAGCTACCTGCTGATTTGCGTCACCGTGCTGTTCTTCGTGTTCAGCTGCGTGCTGAGTCTTTCGCACCAGGAGATGGAGCAGGCGAAAGCACAGAACATCACGGTGTTGACCACCCTGGCCAACAAGTTTTCCAACCCGCTGATTGCCTATCTTGGGCCGGTGATGGCGATGTTGGCGATGGCAAAGTCCTATCTTGGCACTTCATTAGGCGTCACCGAAGGGGCAACCAGCCTGATCGATGGGCTAACACGCGCCGTTGGCAAGCCACTAACTGCAGTCACAACCCATCGTATTTCCGGCGTGGTGCTGTTCTTGCTCACCTGGGCGGCCACCGTCTGGAATCCGAGCGCCTTGCATATCATTGAAACCATCAGCGGTCCGCTGATTGCGGTGATCCTGTTTATTCTGCCGATGTATGCGGTGCGCGCGGTTCCGGCTATGCGCCGTTATCGAGCTTTGAGCAATGTCTTTGTGCTGGTGATGGGGCTGATTGCGCTTTCCGCTTTGGTTTACGGTTTGGCATAGAGACAGGTTTGGCCCCGCAACGGCGGGGCCGATCGGGTCAGGTCACAGGCACGTAAGTAGAGATCAGCTCCAACACGCCGTTGATAATAAACTGCACGCCCATGCACACCAGCAGGAAGCCCATCAGGCGGGAAATGGCCTCGATACCGCTTTCGCCAACCAGTTTCATGATCGCCGTGGAGCTGCGTAAACAGACCCACAGAATGATCGCTATCGACAGGAAAATGGCCACCGGTGCGGCCAACAGCACCCAGGGGGCAAAGCCTAGCGTATTCTCGTGGACGCTGGATGCGGTGGTGATGATCATGGCAATAGTCCCCGGCCCGGCGGTACTTGGCATGGCCAGTGGGACAAAGGCGATATTAGCCGAGGTTTTCTTGTGCAGTTCTCTGCTTTTGGATTCTACCTCAGGTGCTTCATCGGCACTTTGCTGTGGGAATAACATGCGAAAACCGATAAAGGCGACAATCAAACCCCCGGCGATCCGCAGGCCGGGGATGGAAATCCCAAAGGTGCTCATGACAAGTTGACCGGCATAGAACGCCACCGTCATGATGCAGAACACATAGACCGAAGCCATCAGCGATTGATGGTTGCGCTCTTCGTTGGTCATATTTCCCGACAGACCAAGCAGCAACGCCACGGTGGTGAGCGGGTTGGCCAGTGGCAACAGTAGGGCTAGCCCCAGCCCGATGGCCTGAAACAACTGCAGAATACTCGACATAAAACAAACCCCAGCAAGAGAATGAAATGGGGGCGCAGTCACTACGCCCAAAAAATAGTGTGACTACCAGCGTCAGACCAGACGCTCAATTTTTCTGTGTCGCCATACCAACCTATAAAACGTTGTCTGCAATGCCAACATTGTCAAATAGGCGATAGGGAACGCCATCCATACCCCCTCTAATCCGAAGTGATTGCTGAGCAGATAGGCCGCTGGCAACTGTACGGCCACGATGCAGAGAATGGAGATCGTCACGGGTACCAACACCACGCCGCTGGCGCGCATGATGCCGCCGACAATCGCCTGGAAACCAAATACCAGCATGCTCCACAGCATGATATGCAATAAATGCTCCGCTTCTGCCAAGACTACCGGGCTGGTCAGGAACAAACCCAGCAGCCAATGTGACAGCAGGTAGACCAGAATAATCAACGAACCGGTCAGCCAGAGGTTGATATACAACCCGGTACGCAAGATGGGGGCAATGCGTTCGGTTTTGCCAGCGCCGATGGCCTGAGCACCCAAAATAGAGGCGGTGATGGCAATCGACAGGGCAGGGAATTGCACATAGTTAACGATCTGTGTCACTGCGCCGTAAGCTGCCGTGGCATCCGAACCGTGGCGGTTGACCAGCGTCAGGATGATCAATTCAGAGATAGAAATTACCACCATTTGTAAACCGGTGGGCAGGCCAATACGTAACACTTTGCGTAGCACCACCGTATCCAGCTTGAGCGCGGCCAGCATGGCCCGATCGGGGGCCAGCACGTGTTTTTTGCGGCGCAGGCGCAATGTCAGATACACCATCGCCAGTGCGTTACCGACCATACCCGCCAGAGCCGCGCTCTGTATGCCCATGGGGGCAAAGCCCAGCCAGCCTCGGATCAGGGCCGGGGTGAGCAGCAAGCCGACGATGGTAGACAGCAGTAGGGCCAAGAGTGGTGAGACCGTGTCACTGACGCCGCGCAGCAGTTGGGTGAACAACACAAATACCAGCAGCAACGGCATAATCAGCATCATGATGCGGGCGTAAGAGACCGCCTCTTCCAGCACGTCTGCTGGCGTGCCTAGCGCTTGTAGCGCCTGGCGGGCGAACAGACTGCCAAATACTGCCGCCAGTAAGCCAAGCGTCACGCCCAGCATCAAGGCCGTGCCGGCAATGGTTTTGACTTTTTCTGGTTCATTCGCCCCCCATGCCTGCCCAATCAGCACCGAGGCACCGGCACCCACGCCAATCACCAGTGAGATAAAGAAGAACACTACCGGGAACATGCCGGAGATGGCGGCCAGCGCATGGGTGCCGAGCATCTGGCCGATATAGATGCCGTTCAGCGTGCCGGAAAATCCTTGCAGGAAGTTGGACAGCACCATGGGCACCAAAAAGATCAGATAGATGCGCCAAAGCGGTGGCTGCTTGTGCTGCGGACGGGTTTGCATTTAATCGTTTTTCCTGCGCCTGGAAGGCGTGTAAAGAGCTCTAGTTATACTGAAACTCATATGTAGGGGCGCCGCATTCGGCACCCGCCGGGTTATATCACCGGGGGAACGCATCGCGAGTCATCCAAGCCAGATGTGACTGGATATCAGCAGGCCAGTGCACAATGCGTTCGGCAAACAGCTTGCCATCGTGGCCAAACAGTGCACGCGTGGCTTCTTCATAGCCTGGTAAAGAGCCGGCGATGGCGCTCATAAAGCGATAGGCGTTCTCTTTGATACGGCGCTCATTATCCTGCTCGACCGTGGTGCGCCGAGCCTCATCAACCAGGCGACGCAGCGCTGCAGAAGCCCCACCACGCTGTTGTGCCAGCCATTCCCAATGACGGGGCAGGAGGGTCACCTCGCGGGCCACCACGCCGAGCTTGGGCCGACCAACGGAGGGCTGGGCTGCCGGTTCACTATCAAGCTCAGCGACATCGCCACCAGGCTGAGGCCAAACGTAGCCTGCTGGCCAAGGGTAATCCACTTGGGAGCCGGTAGCATCATCAAACACTAACAGCCCCCCGGCAGTGAGATCCAGCGCAGCCAGTGCTTGTGCAACTTCGGCATAAGACCCGGTGGCTACCCGTTGATGCTGCAAGAAGGCGGTGCAGCTTGGCGTACTGATAGTTTTCATGTTCTTTATACCCGGGTTAAATTATTTTACCCGGGTAATTTGGCTGAATTACCGTGGTAAGTCAAGCTCAGATCGATTCTGCTGCAGAGTAAACTGCGCTTTATTTATCCTCTACAGTTTTAATGTTACTATTCGCAAGGCTGTGAACAGCCACTGGAGGTTCGCGTGTGACTAAAGTGGTTGCCGTGTGGATGATGGCTTCGGCTGGGGGTGCCTTCCAGCTTCATGCGGTTTATGTGGTGGCGCAGCTTGTTCTGTAGGTGCGCGGGTAACGTATAGAAAGCAGATTGCGGTGTGATCTGTTGCATGGAATAGTTTATCACCAGTGATATGATGTCTCGATATGTCATCATTCTCAGAGATTGTAATGAAAAAGTTACTAATGGCGCTGTTGGTTGCTGTGGGCACTATCCCCACGTTATCAATAGCTGGTGTTTGTAGTTTACGTTTTACGGGTCTATCCATAAACCACGCGGAAGAAGTCTGTTACAAAGGTGATGTTCAATTTAGAGATATTGATGAGCCTCATAGGGTTGTTGGCGGCGCTATGTCAAAAGACGAAACAACTATCATTGAGATGATCGAGTACACAGAACGCTCCCCTACAGATAAAAAAACAAAAAATTATTATAACGTAGGTCTGTTAATGTATAAAATTTCAGATGGTTCTGTTACTCAGGAGTTTATTGCAAAAGGTAAAGGTATCTCTGGCGGAGAGCATTCTGGAATCTGTGATTTCAATAGCGTTGCTCTATCGCAAAATGGCGGGGAAACATATATAGAATGCCCGGATGGCAATGAATTTAGTTCCATATATATTTTAAATAACACCGACAAAAACATTTCGAAAGAAATAGCAAAGGGTAGTGTGGTGGGAGTTGTTAACTACGGTGAATTCGCTAACCATCTACTTGTTTTTCAGAGAAATAAAAACAAGTCAGGTGGGTATTATGACAGCTACTACTTGATTTCACCTGATGGAAAAAAAAGAAAAAGATTAACTGATGATGCAAAGTCAGCTTGCGCTTTCTTAAGAGAAAATGGCGGTGACAGATGCCAACTATAAATTTTTTCTTGATTTTATTCATATGAAATAGCCCTTACTCAAAAAGCCCGCTCAGGTGGGCTTTTTGTTGATAGACCTTGCGCTGATGTAGCCCAACCAACTAGAAAGACCACCATCAACCCGCCATCGAGCGGTTTTTTTTGTGCACAGAAAACCTCCAGCTAGGCTGGAGGTTCCGCAAAGCTTTCAGCTTTGAGCCAGTTATAAAAACCCCTTTTTATTTGTTAAAACAGTTTGCGGTCTGGCAACTGCAAACGTTCAACAAGAAATAAAAAGGGGGTCCCTATGAGGGACGAAAAGAGCTTAGCGCACACGCGATGGAACTGTAAATATCACATAGTATTTGCGCCGTAGTACCGAAGAAAGGTGTTCTACGGGGAAAAGCGTAAAGCGATTGGCAGTATCTTAAGAAAGCTGTGCGAATGGAAAAACGTGAATATTCTGGAAGCGGAATGTTGTGTGGATCACATCCATATGCTTCTGGAAATCCTGCCCAAGATGAGTGTGTCGGGTTTTATGGGATACCTGAAGGGAAAGAGTAGCCTGATGCTTTATGAGCAGTTTGGCGATTTGAAGTTCAAATACCGTAACAGGGAGTTCTGGTGCCGAGGGTGTTACGTTGATACGGTTGGTAAAAATACAGCCAGGATACAAGAATACATAAAGCACCAACTGGAAGAGGATAAAATGGGTGAGCAGTTGTCGACCCCCTATCCGGGTAGCCCGTTTACGGGCAGTAAGTAATCCATAAATGCAAATGTCAGATCGCAATGCGCCTGTTAGGGCGCGGCTGGCAACAGAGCCTTATAGACGCATATGAAAAACCTCCGGCTATGCCGGAGGATATTTATTACACCTGGAGTAACCGTAACCATGTCAGATTTACCGGTTGTCATTACACAAGCGGGGGCGCAGCCTACCCAGCAGCAGGATCTGTACGACAAGCTGATCACCAGTGTGGCCGCTAAGGTATGCGAGTTTGACGATCTGGTGGTGTGAGTTGTTCATTAAGTAACAGCTAGAAGTCGCGTAAACCATGATGTTAGAATGGTCAGTCCGTTATCACGTCACACCATGGGTACATTTTGAATTGTGTACATATGAGTGTACATATTTGGCAGAGTGAAGCTGAATAGCGTAGGTAACATCATGTAAGTAAACGATATTGTATTTCTATATGTGATCTGTCGTGTGGGTCACCACTGTAGATAAGGAATTATGAATGCCTGTTATTACTCTTCCTGACGGAAGTCAGCGTCAATACGACCATGCCGTTTCCCCGATGGATGTTGCCCGTGATATCGGCCCTGGCCTTGCCAAAGCCTGTATCGCCGGCCGCGTTAACGGTGAACTGGTCGATGCCAACGATGCCATCGAATCCGATGCTCAACTGGCCATCATTACCATCAAAGATGCCGAAGGCCTGGAAATCATGCGCCACTCCTGTGCGCACCTGCTGGGTCATGCGATCAAACAGCTGTGGCCAGACACCAAAATGGCCATTGGCCCGGTGATCGACAACGGTTTCTACTATGATGTTGACCTCGACCATACCCTGACGCAGGAAGATCTGGATCTGCTGGAGAAGCGGATGCATGAATTGGCCGACAAAGATTATGACGTCATCAAGAAAACAGTGAGCTGGCAGGAAGCCCGCGACACCTTCGCAGCCCGTGGCGAAAGCTACAAGGTGGCGATTCTGGATGAAAATATCAGCCATGACGATCGCCCTGGCCTGTATCATCACGAAGAATACGTGGATATGTGCCGTGGCCCGCACGTGCCGAATATGCGTTTCTGCCACCATTTCAAACTGCAGAAAACCTCCGGTGCCTACTGGCGTGGCGACAGCAAAAACAAAATGCTGCAACGTATCTACGGCACTGCCTGGGCAGACAAGAAGCAGCTGAATGCCTACCTGCAACGCCTGGAAGAAGCGGCCAAGCGTGACCACCGCAAGATCGGCAAGCAGCTCGACCTGTATCATATGCAGGAAGAAGCCCCTGGCATGGTGTTCTGGCATAACGACGGCTGGACCATCTTCCGCGAACTGGAAGCCTTTGTGCGCATGAAGCTCAAAGAGCACCAGTATCAGGAAGTGAAAGGGCCGTTCATGATGGACCGCGTGCTGTGGGAAAAAACCGGCCACTGGGAAAACTACAAAGACGCCATGTTCACCACGTCTTCAGAGAACCGTGAATATTGCATCAAGCCGATGAACTGCCCGGGACACGTGCAGATCTTCAACCAGGGCCTGAAGTCTTACCGTGACCTGCCGCTGCGTATGGGTGAGTTCGGTAGCTGCCACCGTAACGAGCCATCAGGTTCGCTGCATGGCCTGATGCGTGTGCGTGGCTTCACCCAGGACGATGCCCATATCTTCTGTACCGAAGATCAGGTGCGTTCCGAAGTGAATGACTGCATCAAAATGGTCTACGATATGTACGGTGTCTTTGGCTTCGAAAAGATTGTGGTGAAACTGTCCACCCGTCCAGAGAAGCGCATTGGGACTGACGAAATGTGGACTCGAGCCGAAAACGATCTGGCCGCTGCGCTGACTGAAAACGGGATTCCGTTTGAATATCAGCCGGGTGAGGGCGCTTTCTACGGACCAAAAATTGAATTTACCTTGCATGATTGTTTGGATCGCGCATGGCAATGTGGTACCGTGCAACTCGATTTCTTCTTACCGGGCCGTTTAGGCGCGTCGTATGTTGGCGAAAACAACGAACGCGTGGTCCCGGTAATGATACACCGTGCTATTCTTGGCTCCATGGAGCGCTTCATCGGTATCCTTACCGAAGAATATGCCGGTTTCTACCCAACCTGGATTGCTCCGGTGCAGGTAGTGGTGATGAATATCACCGACAGCCAGTCTGATTACGTCCAGCAATTGACCAAAAAACTGCAAGATGCAGGCATTCGGGCAAAAGCGGACTTGAGAAACGAGAAGATTGGCTTTAAAATTCGCGAACATACTTTACGACGGGTTCCATACATGTTGGTGTGCGGTGATAAAGAGGTCGAATCAGGCAAAGTTGCCGTTCGTACCCGCCGTGGCAAAGACCTGGGGAGCCTGGACGTACAAGAAGTCGTAGACAAGCTGCTACATGAGATACGCAGCCGAAGTCTTCATCAACTGGAGGAATAAAGTATTAAAGGCGGAAAACGAGTTCAACCGGCGCGTCCAAATCGCATTAACAAAGAAATTCGCGCGCAAGAAGTTCGCCTAACCGGCGTCGATGGCGAGCAGATTGGTATTGTCAGTCTGAATGAAGCTCTTGAAAAAGCTGAGGAAGCGGGTGTTGATTTAGTAGAGATCAGCCCAAATGCCGAACCGCCAGTTTGCCGGATCATGGATTACGGCAAATTCCTCTACGAGAAGAGCAAGTCGACCAAAGAACAGAAGAAGAAGCAAAAAGTTATCCAGGTTAAGGAAATCAAATTCCGTCCTGGCACCGATGATGGCGACTATCAGGTCAAACTACGCAACCTGATTCGCTTTCTGGAAGACGGCGATAAAGCCAAGATCACCCTGCGTTTCCGTGGGCGTGAAATGGCGCACCAGCAGATCGGTATGGAAGTGCTTAACCGCGTCCGTAAAGACCTGTGTGAAGATATTGATCTGGCAGTGGTCGAATCCTTCCCAACAAGGATCGAAGGCCGTCAGATGATTATGGTGCTCGCACCCAAGAAGAAACAGTAAGGCTTCCAAGTAATCGAACCCACGCCGTGCAAGCGTGCGTGGGTTTTATTCGCCTCACTGATTCGTTGTTTAACAATGCGAAGTGGATTTAATTAACATGCCAAAGATTAAAACTGTACGTGGTGCAGCCAAGCGCTTCAAAAAGACCGGCAGCGGTGGTTTTAAGCGCAAACATGCTAACCTGCGTCATATTCTGACCAAAAAAGCAACCAAGCGTAAACGTCATCTGCGTCCGAAAGGCATGGTGTCTAAAAACGATCTGGTCCTGGTTACTGCGTGCCTGCCGTACGCATAAGCCATATTTTTTGAATCTAGAATAAGACTTTAGGAGAGAGCATATGGCTCGCGTAAAACGTGGTGTAATTGCACGCGCACGTCACAAGAAAATACTGAAACAAGCGAAAGGTTACTACGGTGCCCGTTCGCGCGTTTATCGTGTTGCCTTCCAGGCAGTAATCAAAGCAGGTCAGTATGCTTACCGTGACCGTCGTCAACGTAAGCGTCAGTTCCGTCAGCTGTGGATTGCACGTATCAACGCAGCTGCTCGTCAGAATGGCTTGTCTTACAGCAAATTCATTAACGGCTTGAAAAAAGCTTCTATTGAAATTGACCGTAAGATCCTGGCTGACATCGCAGTATTCGACAAAGTGGCCTTTGGCGCACTGGTCGAAAAAGCGAAAGCAGCACTGGCGTAAGCTGGTTGAAAAGAGGGAGCTTGCTCCCTCTTTTACTGTTTGCTCCCATTACGGATATTGACTTTTATCGGCTGGCGCTATCACACTGGTTGCCAATCCATCGACAAGGTACTATCAACATGCACGCTGTTATTTTCCGCTTCTTTTTTTACTTTAGCGCCTGACTTCAGGAGGCTTTGCGCGTAAGAAAAGAAACGGAAAGTAGCGCCCAAGCCTCCCAAGTGGAGGCTTTTTTGTTTTTGGCCACCTTCTGCGCCTTTCAGGCCCGCGGCACTTGCTTGGCTACGGCTTGAAATTCTTTGAAGATCAACCAAAGGCGTGTTGGAATAATAGATAACAATTACTTAGGGCCACAAGGCCAGAGGAAGAGGAAAGCAATGTCACATCTCGCAGAGCTGGTTGCCAACGCCAAGGCAGCCGTAGAAGATGCCCAAGATGTTGCCGCGTTGGATTTGGTACGCGTCGAATATTTTGGCAAGAAAGGTCATTTTACCTTACAGATGCAGTCCCTGCGTGAAGTGCCAGCGGAAGATCGCCCGGCAGCCGGGGCGGTGATCAACCAGGCAAAACAGGAAGTTCAGGATGCGCTGAACGCGCGTAAGAACGCATTGGAGTCTGCGGTGCTGAACGCTCGCCTGGCGGCGGAGACCATCGACGTCTCGCTGCCGGGGCGTCGCCTGGAGAACGGTGGCCTGCACCCGGTTACTCGCACCATCGATCGTATCGAAACCTTCTTTGGCGAACTGGGCTTCTCGGTAGAGACCGGCCCGGAAATCGAAGACGATTACCATAACTTCGACGCGCTGAATATCCCAGGGCATCACCCGGCCCGTGCCGATCACGATACCTTCTGGTTTGACGCGACGCGCCTGCTGCGTACCCAAACCTCTGGCGTGCAGATCCGCACCATGAAGAACCAGCAGCCACCGATCCGCATCATCGCTCCGGGCCGCGTGTATCGTAACGACTACGATCAGACGCATACCCCGATGTTCCACCAGATGGAAGGGCTGATCGTCGACAAGGACATCAGCTTCACCAACCTGAAAGGGACGCTGCACGATTTCCTGAACAACTTCTTTGAAGAAGACCTGCAGGTTCGTTTCCGTCCTTCCTATTTCCCGTTCACCGAACCTTCTGCCGAAGTGGATGTCATGGGCAAAAACGGCAAGTGGCTGGAAGTGTTGGGTTGCGGCATGGTGCACCCGAACGTACTGCGCAACGTGGGCATCGATCCGGAAATCTATTCCGGTTTTGCCTTCGGTATGGGTATGGAGCGCCTGACGATGCTGCGTTACGGCGTCACCGACCTGCGCGCGTTCTTCGAAAACGATCTGCGTTTCCTCAAACAGTTTAAGTAAGGCGGGAATATCACATGAAATTCAGTGAACTCTGGTTGCGCGAGTGGGTAAACCCGACCATCAGCAGCGAAGCATTATCCGATCAAATCACCATGGCTGGCCTGGAAGTAGACGGCGTTGAGCCGGTGGCTGGCGTGTTCAATGGCGTGGTCGTAGGCCACGTGGTGGAGTGCGGTCAGCACCCGAACGCCGACAAACTGCGCGTAACCAAAGTCGATGTGGGCGGTGAACGCCTGTTAGACATCGTTTGTGGTGCGCCAAACTGCCGTGCTGGCCTGAAAGTAGCCGTTGCTACCGTCGGTGCCGTGTTGCCAGGTGACTTTAAAATCAAAGCCGCCAAACTGCGTGGCGAGCCTTCTGAAGGCATGCTGTGTTCGTTCTCCGAACTGGCGATTTCAGACGATCATGACGGCATCATTGAGCTGCCACAAGATGCGCCGATCGGCACTGATATCCGTGACTATCTGCAACTGAACGATAGCGCGATCGAAATCAGCGTCACGCCGAACCGTGCCGATTGCCTGGGCATCATTGGTGTCGCGCGCGACGTTGCCGTGTTGAACCAACTGCCGTTGACCGAGCCGGATATGAGCCCGGTTGCTGCCACCATCACCGATACCCTGCCAATCCGTGTAGAAGCCCCTCAGGCGTGCCCACGTTACCTTGGCCGCGTCGTGAAAGGCATCAACGTGAAGGCACCTTCACCGCTGTGGATGCGTGAGAAGCTGCGCCGCGCCGGTATTCGCTCGATTGATGCCGTGGTCGACGTGACCAACTACGTGCTGATGGAGCTGGGCCAGCCAATGCACGCCTTTGACCTCAATCGCATTGAGGGCGGTATCGTGGTGCGTATGGCTCATGAAGGTGAAACCCTGCGTCTGCTGGATGGCAACGAAGCCAAACTGCAGGCAGATACCCTGGTGATTGCCGATCAGCAAAAAGCGCTGGCCATGGGCGGCATCTTTGGCGGTGAGCATTCTGGCGTGAATGACGAAACCCAGGATGTGCTGCTGGAATGTGCTTTCTTCAGCCCACTGTCGATTACTGGCCGTGCTCGCCGTCATGGTCTGCATACCGATGCTTCACATCGTTACGAGCGTGGCGTAGACCCAGCACTGCAACATAAAGCGATGGAGCGTGCCACACGCCTGCTGATCGACATCTGCGGTGGTCAGGCTGGCCCAATCATTGACGTTAGCGATGAGAGCTCCTTACCGAAGCGAGCCACCATTGCGCTGCGCCGTGAAAAGCTGGACCGTCTGATTGGCCACGTGGTGCCAAGCGAGCAGGTGAGCGATATTCTGCGCCGCCTGGGTTGCCAGGTTACCGAGCAGGGTGACAACTGGCTGGCGGTGGCGCCAAGCTGGCGTTTCGATATGGAGATCGAAGAAGATTTGGTGGAAGAAGTGGCCCGTGTCTATGGCTACAACAACATCCCGGACGTGCCAGTGCGCGCCGATCTGGTGATGACCAAACACCGTGAATCCGATCTGACCCTCAAGCGCGTGAAGACCATGTTGGTCGATCATGGCTATCAGGAAGCAATTACTTACAGTTTTGTCGACCCGAAAGTGCAGGCGTTGCTGCACCCAGGTGAAGAAGCCCTGATCCTGCCAAGCCCTATCTCGGTAGAGATGTCTGCAATGCGTTTGTCACTGTGGACAGGCCTGCTCTCGGCGGTGGTTTATAACCAGAATCGCCAGCAAACTCGGGTGCGCCTGTTTGAAAGCGGGCTGCGCTTTGTCCCTGATACTGCGGCAAATCTGGGTATCCGCCAGGATGTCATGCTGGCTGGCGTAATTGCCGGGCATACCCATGATGAGCATTGGGATCTGGCAAGAAAGCCGGTGGACTTCTATGATTTGAAAGGGGATCTGGAATCGGTATTGGAGCTGACCGGGAAATTATCCGAAATTCAGTTCAAGGCAGAGTCCAATCCCGCCCTGCATCCTGGGCAAAGTGCGGCCATTTATTTACACGGCGAGCGTGTCGGTTTCATCGGTGTGGTTCACCCAGAACTTGAACGTAAACTGGATCTTAACGGCCGTACTGTGGTATTTGAATTGGAGTGGAACAAGCTCGCAAGCCGCGCCGTGCCTCAGGCCCGTGAGGTTTCTCGCTTCCCTGCAAACCGCCGCGATATCGCCGTTGTAGTGGCTGAAAACGTCGCCGCAGAAGATATTTTGGCAGAGTGTAAGAAAGTTGGCGCAAATCAGGTAGTTGGCGTAAACTTGTTTGATGTGTACCGTGGCAAGGGCGTAGCTGAGGGTTATAAGAGCCTGGCTATCAGTCTGGTGTTGCAGGATACCGCCCGTACACTGGAAGAAGAGGAGATTGCCGCTACCGTTGCAAAATGTGTAGAGGCTCTAAAACAGCGATTCCAAGCATCCTTGAGGGATTGAACCTATGGCGCTTACTAAAGCTGAAATGTCAGAACACCTGTTTGAGAAGCTAGGGCTTAGCAAACGGGATGCCAAAGACCTGGTAGAACTGTTCTTTGAAGAGGTCCGTCGAGCTCTGGAGAACGGAGAACAGGTCAAGCTGTCTGGTTTTGGCAATTTTGATTTGCGAGACAAGAACCAACGTCCGGGACGCAACCCGAAAACCGGTGAGGACATTCCGATTACGGCGCGCCGCGTGGTCACTTTCCGTCCGGGACAGAAACTGAAAAGCCGGGTGGAGAACGCCAGCCCGAAAGAGTAGGTTACACAACGCCAAAAAGGCCGCGCAAGCGGCCTTTTTCTTTTGAGGCGGTTTACAAACCTCACTCAGTCCTTCCCCTAACCGCCCGAACCTCCTACTATTTGCTGCAAGACGTTATTTTCAGGCCGCTATCGGCCAGTAGGGAAGTTGTGTAGTTATGCCGAGCAGTCAGACCTTCACTTTGTTACAACAGCATCAACACCGCCGTGATAAACGCTATTTGACCTGGCTGACGCTGGGCGTCGTACTGGCGTTTGCCTTCAGCCTGAGCGCCGGGGATCTGTGGATCTGGCCTGCGCAGTGGTTGGGGGAGCCTGCACAGCTGTTTGTCTGGCAATTGCGCCTGCCACGAGCGCTGGCGGTGATGCTGGTAGGGGCAAGCCTGGCGGTGGCCGGGGCGGCGATGCAGGCTCTGTTTGAGAACCCGTTGGCGGAGCCTGGACTGCTTGGCGTGTCCAACGGGGCCGGAGTGGCTCTGGTGCTGACGGTGCTGTTCGGCAACGGCCTGTTGCCGGTGGCGCTGATGAGCATGAACGCGATCGCCGGTGCCCTGGTGATGACCTTCCTGTTGCTGATTTTTGCCCGCCGTCGCCGGTTGAGCAACGCACGTTTGCTGCTGGTGGGGGTAGCGCTGGGGATTGTGTGCAGCGCGATTATGACTTGGGCCGTGTATTTCAGTTCGAGCCTCGACCTGAGGCAACTGATGTATTGGATGATGGGTGGTTTCGGCGGGGTGGATTGGCGGCAGAAATGGCTGTTGTTAGCCCTGTTGCCGATGCTGCTGTGGCTATGCGCGCAAGGCAAGGTGCTGAACTTGATGGCGCTTGGCGAAATGCAGGCCAGGCAGTTGGGTCTTTCCCTGCACGTATGGCGTAATCTGCTGGTGCTGGCCATCGGCTGGCTGGTGGGCACCAGTGTGGCCCTGGCGGGCGTGATTGGCTTTATCGGCCTGGTGATCCCGCATATTTTGCGCCTCAGCGGTCTGACCAACCAACGTTACCTGCTGCCTGGCTGCGCCTTGGCAGGCGCGGGCGTATTGTTAGTGGCGGACGTGGTGGCGCGGATTGCGCTGTTTTCGGCGGAATTACCCATCGGCGTGGTCACTGCAACGCTGGGAGCGCCTCTTTTTATCTGGTTACTGGCGCGGACAAAAAGCGTAAGGTAAACCGGCTGCCGGTGATGTCCGGCGGCGTTTTTCTGTCTCACCTGCAAATAAAACCAAAGGAAAACATCTGATGAGCAACCCCATTTATGCCATTCCCCTGCAAACCATTGAGAACCAATCTACCACGCTGAACGCCTATGCCGGCAAGGTGCTGCTGGTGGTCAACGTAGCGTCGGAATGCGGCCTGACCAAGCAATATGAAGGTCTGGAAAAGCTTTATGAAACCTGGCGTGAGCAGGGTTTTGCGGTGTTGGGTTTCCCCTCCAATGAGTTTCTTGGCCAGGAGCCGGGCAGTAATGAAGAGATCCTGGCGTTCTGCCGTGGCACCTTTGGCGTCCAGTTCCCGATGTTTGCCAAAATTGAAGTCAATGGTGAGGGCCGTCATCCGCTGTATCGGGAACTGATTGCCGCACAGCCACAGGCCGTCGCACCAGAAGGCAGTGGTTTCCTGGAGCGGATGAGCAGCAAAGGCCGTGCGCCGAAGCACACCGGCGATATCCTGTGGAACTTTGAGAAATTCTTGATTGGCCGTGACGGTCAGGTGATCCAACGCTTCTCGCCGGATATGACGCCGGAAGATCCACAGGTGTCCGAGGCCATCAAACAGGCTTTAGCCAAGTAAAGGAGCGAACAGAACCATGCTGCAACTCAGTGAGGTAGGGGTAGAAGGGCGATTGGAGCCGTTTTCTGGGCAGATCGCCGCTGGGTTGCAGGTGCACCTGATCGGCCCAAACGGCGCGGGTAAGAGTACGCTGTTGGCCAGATTGGCGGGTATGCTGCCAGGACTTGGTGAAGTTCGGCTGTCTGGGCGTTTGCTGGAAGCGTATACGGGGAATGAACTGGCAAGGCACCGGGCTTATCTGTGCCAGCAGCAGCCTCCGGTTGCGCTGATGCCGGTATTTCAATATCTCGCCTTACATCAGCCCGCCGGGGCAGACGAAAGCGAGCTGGAAAAAGCCATCCTGTATTTGGCACGTAGCCTAAAGCTGGCGGATAAATTATCCCGCATGTTGACTCAGCTTTCTGGGGGCGAATGGCAACGGGTGCGGCTGGCCGCAGTGTTGTTACAGGTTTGGCCAACGGTTAACCCGCTAAGCCAATTATTGCTGCTCGATGAACCGACCAACAGCCTGGATGTGGCGCAAAAGGTGGCGCTCGATCGCCTGTTGCGCGAATTTTGCCAAAGTGGCCGCAGCGCTCTGGTCTGCGCTCACGATCTCAATCATACCTTGCAACAGGCCGATCGGGTCTGGTTGCTGCAAGCCGGAAGGTTGGTCGCCGAGGGGGGTACCCACGAGGTCATGGAGCCGGTGTTATTATCCAAGGTTTATGACGTGGATTTTCATCTGCAGGCGGTGGGAGAACAGCGCTGGATTATGACTAAAACGGCCTAGCGATGTTTAGACGTTTTTAACCGGAAAATGAAGTTAAACGAAAAGTAAACGTGGTCGATATAATTACCCAATAAAGGGACAGATTCTGCGGGTAATCTCACGAAGTGACATGGAAAATCCACAATTACCTGCTAGGCTAATCGGATTGAAAAGAATTAAGTAAAAAATTATAACTGCATAACTCAATGATTATAAAGCAAATTATTATTTTGTTGCTGAACGGATTTTACAGAAAGTTTCTTGATAATAATTTCTCCCTTAAGGTTTAGTTAAGCTTGCCCACGTATATTGGTAGTTAATCCACCAAGGATCATTCTTTGCGACGTTTACTGTTCGTTAAATGTAAAAGTCTTACAGTGGCTTAAAGAAAATCGAGACGTTTGGGGTTTCATTATGGATCAATTCCTGCCTTTTTCGCGCCCGGCAATTGGGGATGAAGAAATCGCGGCGGTAGAAAAGGTGTTGCGTTCGGGTTGGATCACCACCGGGCCGCAAAACCAGCAGTTGGAAAGCGAGTTTTGCCGAACCTTCGGCTGCAAGCATGCGGTTGCCATCAGCTCTGCCACTGCGGGGATGCACATCACCCTGATGGCACTGGATATCGGGCCAGGGGATGAAGTCATTACGCCTTCTCAAACCTGGGTTTCCACCCTCAATATGATCGAATTGCTTGGCGCTACGCCGGTGATGATCGATGTTGACCGTGACACGCTAATGGTCAGCGCAGCCGATGTTGAGGCGGCCATCACTGCACGTACCAAAGCGATTATTCCCGTTCACTATGCAGGCGCACCATTACCGATGGATGAACTGCGCGCAGTGGCTCAACGCCACAATATTCCCCTGATTGAAGATGCCGCTCACGCCGTGGGCACTCGTTTCAATGGTGAATGGGTGGGCGCACGGGGCACTGCCATTTTCTCTTTCCACGCCATCAAAAACCTGACCTGTGCGGAAGGTGGCCTGATCGCGACCGATGACGATCAACTGGCCGATCGCGTCCGCTGTCTGAAGTTCCACGGCCTGGGCGTTGATGCTTTTGACCGCCAACTGCAGGGGCGTAAGCCGCAGGCAGAAGTGGTTGAACCTGGCTATAAATACAATCTGTCAGATATTCATGCGGCGATCGCCGTGGTACAGCTGGCGCGTTTGCCAGAGCTTAACGCCCGGCGCAAGGTGCTGGCAGAACGTTACCTGGCCGCGCTGCAAGACTCGCCTTTCCAGCCGTTGGGGCTGCCGGCTTATCCGCACGATCACGCCTGGCACCTGTTTATGGTGCGCGTTGATGAACAACGTTGCGGCATTGGGCGCGATCAACTGATGGAACGGCTGAAAGAAGTTGGGGTCGGTACCGGTCTGCATTTCCGCGCCGCCCACACACAAAAATTCTACCGCGAACGTTACCCACAGCTGTCACTGCCTAATACCGAATGGAATTCGGCACGCCTGTGCACTTTACCGCTGTTCCCGGATATGACCGAAGCCGATGTCGATCGCGTGGTCAATGCCTTGTCTTCCGTATTGGAGTCTTCCCGTGTCTCGCGCTGAACCTATTAGCAAAGTTTCGGTGGTGATCCCGGTGTACAACGAGCAGGAGAGTTTACCTGCCTTGTTGGAGCGCACCACCGCCGCCTGTAAACAACTATTGCAACCTTATGAAATTATTCTGATTGACGATGGCAGCAGCGACAATTCTGCCGCCATGCTGACCGCTGCGGCGGAACAACCAGGCAGTTGCATTATTGCCGTGCTGCTGAACCGTAACTACGGCCAGCATTCCGCCATCATGGCGGGTTTCAATCAGGTCAGCGGCGATCTGGTGATCACCCTGGATGCCGATCTGCAAAACCCGCCGGAGGAAATCCCTCGTCTGGTCAGCGTTGCGGAAGAGGGTTATGACGTGGTGGGTACCGTGCGTGCCAACCGTCAGGACTCGTGGTTCCGCAAGACGGCCTCCCGCATGATCAATATGATGATCCAGCGCGCGACCGGTAAATCCATGGGCGACTATGGATGCATGCTGCGTGCCTATCGCCGCCATATCATTGAGGCGATGCTGCACTGCCATGAGCGCAGTACCTTTATTCCGATCCTGGCCAACACCTTTGCTCGCCGTACCACGGAGATCGAGGTGCGCCACGCCGAACGCGAGTTCGGTGACTCCAAATATAGCCTGATGAAGCTGATCAACCTGATGTATGACTTGATCACCTGCCTGACCACCACGCCGCTGCGTCTGCTCAGCGTGGTAGGCAGCGTGATTGCGCTGTCAGGCTTCGTGCTGGCGGTGTTGTTGATCGTGCTGCGCTTGGTCCTGGGGCCGGAATGGGCGGCAGGCGGAGTGTTCACGCTGTTTGCGGTGTTATTCACCTTTATCGGTGCACAGTTTGTCGGTATGGGATTGTTAGGGGAGTACATCGGCCGGATTTATAACGACGTCCGCGCTCGTCCCCGCTATTTTGTCCAGAAAGTGGTCGGTGCCAAACCAACCCAAAATAATCAGGAAGAAGAATGATGAAAGCTATTGTATTTGCTTACCATGATATCGGCTGCGCAGGCTTGAAAGCGCTGACAGAAGCGGGCTATGACGTACAGGCCGTATTTACCCATACCGATGATCCAGGTGAAAACAACTTCTTCTCTTCCGTTGCTCGCCAGGGTGCAGAGCTGGAACTGCCGGTGTATGCGCCGGAAGATGTCAATCATCCGCTGTGGGTAGAGCGTATCCGTGAGCTGCAGCCGGATATCATTTTCTCTTTCTACTACCGCAATATGTTGAGCGATGAGATCCTTTCTCTGGCTCCGAAAGGTGGTTTTAACCTGCATGGTTCACTGTTGCCACGCTACCGTGGCCGCGCCCCGATCAACTGGGCGCTGGTGAACGGTGAAACCGAAACCGGCGCTACGCTGCACAAGATGGTCAAACGCCCGGATGCCGGCGATATCGTAGGCCAGCATAAAGTGGCGATTTCGGAGCAGGACACCGCATTGACACTACACAAAAAGGTGTTGGAAGCGGCGCAGGTGGTATTGAAAGAACAACTGCCGAAACTGAAAGACGGTACGGCTAGCTTGGTTGAGCAAAACGAAGCGGATGCCAGCTATTTTGGCCGCCGTACCGCTGCTGACGGTGAGATCCAATGGCATAAATCTGCCCGTGAAATCAACAACCTGGTGCGTGCTGTCACCGAACCTTACCCGGGCGCCTTCAGCTATCTGGGCCAGCGCAAGGTGATTGTCTGGCGCGCACGCGTGCTGGATACCGCGCATGATAAGCAGCCTGGTACGGTGCTGAGCACCACCCCATTGGTGATTGCCTGTGGTGAAGGGGCGCTGGAAATCGTGGCTGGCCAGAGCGAGTCTGGTTTGTATGTGCAAGGCAACCGCCTGGCAGCGGAAATGGGCATGGTGAGCGACGTACGTCTGGCTGCCAAGCCAAGCTCGGTGATGAAGCGCCGGACCCGCGTGCTGATCCTGGGCGTTAACGGCTTTATCGGTAACCATCTCACCGAACGCCTGCTGCGCGAAGATCGTTACGATATCTATGGCCTGGATATCGGCTCTGATGCCATCAGCCGTTTCCTGGATAACCCGCGCTTCCACTTTGTGGAAGGGGATATCAGCATTCATTCCGAGTGGATCGAATATCACATCAAGAAGTGCGACGTGGTATTGCCGCTGGTGGCGATCGCTACACCGATCGAATACACCCGTAATCCGCTGCGCGTGTTCGAGCTGGATTTCGAAGAAAACCTGAAAATCGTTCGCGACTGTGTGAAATACAACAAACGCATCATCTTCCCGTCCACTTCAGAAGTTTATGGCATGTGCGACGATAAAGAGTTTGATGAGGACACCTCGCGTCTGATCGTCGGGCCAATCAATAAACAGCGCTGGATCTATTCGGTTTCCAAACAGCTGTTGGATCGGGTGATCTGGGCTTATGGGGCCAAAGAAGGCCTGAAGTTCACGCTGTTCCGTCCGTTTAACTGGATGGGGCCACGCCTGGACAACCTGGATGCGGCGCGTATCGGCTCATCGCGCGCGATCACCCAGTTGATCCTGAACCTGGTTGAAGGCTCACCGATCAAGCTGGTGGACGGTGGGGCGCAGAAACGTTGCTTTACCGATATTAACGACGGTATTGAAGCGCTGTACCGCATTATTGAAAACCGCGACGGTCAATGCGATGGTCAGATCGTCAACATCGGTAACCCGACCAACGAAGCCAGTATTCGTGAGCTGGCGGAAATGCTGCTGGCCAGCTTCAATGAGCATCCGCTGCGCGGCAATTTCCCACCGTTTGCCGGTTTCAAGGACGTGGAAAGCAGCAGCTACTATGGCAAAGGGTATCAGGACGTTGAGCACCGTACGCCAAGCATCAAGAATGCACGCCGCCTGCTGGGCTGGCAGCCGACCATCGCCATGCAGCAAACCGTTGCCGAGACGCTGGACTACTTCCTGCGTACCACGGTAAAGGAAGGTGATGGTGCATGAAGAAGGTCGGCCTGCGAGTTGATGTAGACACCTTTAGCGGTACCCGTGAAGGGGTGCCGCGGCTGCTGGAACTGTTTGCCAAATACGATATTCAGGCCAGCTTCTTCTTCAGCGTCGGGCCGGACAACATGGGGCGCCACTTGTGGCGCCTGCTTCGTCCCCAATTCCTGCTGAAAATGCTGCGTTCCAAGGCGGCGTCTCTGTACGGTTGGGATATCCTGCTGGCGGGAACCGCGTGGCCTGGGCGGAATATTTCCCGACCTTTGGGGCCGTTGATGAAGCGCACGTTGGAGATGGGCCACGAAGTGGGGTTGCATGCCTGGGATCATCAAGGGTGGCAGGCCAAGGTGGGGCAGTGGTCCAAATCCGAGTTGACGCGTCAGGTTCAGTTGGGCGTTGATGCGCTGGCCAATGCGATCGGCCAACCGGTCCGATTTTCGGCGGTGGCGGGATGGCGTGCCGATCAGCGCGTCGTGGAGGTTAAGCAAGGTTTTGGTTTCGAGTATAATAGTGATTGCCGTGGCACCCATCCGTTCCGGCCGCTATTAGAGAACGGCCAGCCGGGCACGGTGCAAATCCCCGTAACGCTCCCCACCTTTGATGAGGTGATTGGCCGTGAAACCAGCATGGCGGATTTCAATGATTATATTCTGCGAGCGATAGAAAACGATGGTGGGGTGCCGGTCTACACCATACATACCGAGGTGGAAGGTATGTCGCAGTCGGCCATGTTCGAACAGCTGTTACAGCGCGCAAAACAGCAAGGCATCGAGTTCTGCCCGCTGAGCGCATTACTGCCCCAAGACGTGTCATCACTGCCGCTAGGCCGCATTATACGCGCACCATTTCCTGGCCGAGAAGGCTGGTTGGGTTATCAAACCGAAGTTGGGGGAGAAAAGGTTTCATGAAAGCGTTGAAAGGATCCTGGGCCATCGTATTGGCCATTTTTTTTGCCCTGGTGTATCTGCTGCCGGTGAATGGGCGGTTGCTGTGGCAGCCGGATGAAACCCGCTACGCCGAAATCAGCCGTGAAATGCTGGCGCGCGGAGATTGGGTCGTGCCTAATCTGCTCGGCCTGCGCTATTTTGAAAAGCCGGTCGCCGGTTACTGGTTTAACAACATTAGCCAGTGGTTGTTCGGCGATAGCAACTTTGCCGTGCGCTTTGGTTCGATATTCAGCACTGGTATGACCGCCTTGCTGGTCTTTGCTCTGGCCTGGCTGATGTGGAAAAATGCGCGTCGTGCCAGCCTGGCAGTGCTGATCTTCCTGTCGATGGTACTGGTATTCAGCATCGGCACTTACAGCGTGCTCGACCCGATGATCTCGCTGTGGCTGACGGCAGCCATGGTCAGCTATTACCTGACGCTGAAAGCCACCACCGCCAAAGGTAAGCTGGGGGGCTATGTGTTGCTCGGGCTTGCCTGTGGCATGGGCTTTATGACCAAAGGCTTTCTGGCGCTGGCGGTGCCGGTGATTGCCGTTATCCCCATTGTTATTCAGCAGCGTAAGGTCAAAGATCTGTTCTGCTATGGGCCAGTGGCGATCGTGGTGGCGGTACTGCTCAGCCTGCCGTGGGCGCTGGCAGTGGCCCAACGAGAACCGGATTATTGGAACTACTTCTTCTGGGTGGAGCATATTCAGCGCTTTGCCGAAGAGAATGCCCAGCATAAGGCACCTTTCTGGTATTACATCCCGATCCTGATCGCTGCGGTACTGCCGTGGTTGGGGTTGTTGCCAGGTTCCCTGCTTAAGGGATGGCGTGAGCGTGTGCAGCGCCCGGAGCTGTTTTTCCTGTTGAGCTGGGTGGTGATGCCGCTGATCTTCTTCAGCATCGCCAAAGGCAAGCTGCCGACCTATATTCTGCCTTGCATGGCGCCGTTGGCACTGCTGATGGCGGCTTACGCCGAGGATTGCGCGGGGCAGTTACGTACTCGCGTCTTTAAGGTGAATGCCCTACTGAATGGCCTGTTTGGTCTGATTGGCATTATCGCGTTGTTGCTCATCGGCTCCGGTGTGTTACATAAAGTGCATCTGTTTACCGCCGATGAGTGGCCAAAAATCGTGCTCGGCCTGATTGCCTTTGGTGGTTGGCTGTTGTTTGCCGTGATTTCCGCTCGTGATAACGCGAAACGCTGGACCTGGGCGGCCGCCTGCCCGCTGCTGCTTTGTCTGTTGATCGGCTACGCTATTCCGCAGCAGGTGATTGACTCCAAGCAGCCGCAGAACTTCATTCGTGACAATATTGCCACGCTCAGCCAGAGCCAGTTTGTGTTGGCCGATCGCGTGGGTATCGCCGCTGGCCTGGCCTGGGAACTGAAACGCAGCGATGTGCTGATGTACGGTGAAAAAGGCGAGCTCACTTATGGCTTGGCGTATCCCGATGCACGTGGCCACTATATCGACGAAGAAGATTTTGCTGGCTGGTTGGCTCAGGCTCGCAAACAGGGCGATGTGTCACTGGTAATGCAACTCTCCCGTGGTGAGCACGTGCCGACAGATTTACCGCCGCCAGACAGCGTGGTCGAGATGCATCGCATGGCATTGGTATGGTATAAGCAGCAACCATGATGGCGTATTTATTGGTGATCCTGGTTAGCCTGTTCACCTGTGCGGGGCAGCTGTGTCAGAAACAGGCTGCCCTTACCTGGCAACAGGCTGGCGATCGGCGGCGGGCGTTAACGCTGCGCTGGTTGGCGCTGGCGGTGCTGCTATTGGGGCTGGGTATGCTGGTGTGGCTAAATGTGTTGCAGCGCCTGCCGCTCAGCCTGGCCTATCCGATGCTGAGCCTCAATTTTGTCCTGGTGACGCTGGCGGCACGCTGGTTGTTTAACGAGCCGACTACGGTGCGTCACTGGTGCGGCGTGGCGTCGATCATGCTGGGGATCCTGCTGATGAGTCTGCAATCATGAAAGGTTATCTTTGGGGCGCGGGCAGCGTTCTGTTAGTGACGTTGGCCCAGTTGCTGATGAAATGGGGCATGGGGCAAATCCCGCTGTTATCCTTTGCCGATGTTACCTGGCCGTTACTCAACCAGTACGGAATGGCCTTGATGGCGGTGGCCGTTGGCATCTTCGGTTATGCATTATCAATGCTGTGCTGGTTCTTCGCGCTACATTATCTGCCGCTGAACCGGGCTTATCCGCTATTGAGCGTCAGCTACGCGCTGGTTTACCTGGCGGCGGTGATCCTGCCCTGGTTTAATGAATCGGCCACCTTGCTCAAAACGCTGGGGACGCTGTTTATTCTGTTCGGCGTCTGGTTGATTAACAGCCATCGGGCGGCAAAAAATCGTTAATAGCGGAAAAAACGCTGTCGATTCGAATATCTCATGGACAAAACTTGCCTTTTTATTATCTTGAGCGATAAATTAATGCCAAACAGCATTCTCCTTACCTGGGGTGGCGTGGTGAAATATCGCAGGCGGTTGATCCGCTTCGGTGTTCAAGTGAAAGGTAAAATGCGATGCGTGTGTGGTTTCTATTAGCCAGTTTAATTCTTGCCGGTTGCAGCAGCCATGCGCCGCCGCCGAGTGGCCGTTTGTCCGATTCCATCGTGGTGGTTGCGCAATTGAACGAGCAACTGCGTCAATGGTATGGCACCCCGTATCGCTATGGTGGGCTAGATCGCGGCGGTGTCGACTGTTCCGGCTTTGTCTATCGCACCTTCAGCGATCGTTTTGATATGCAATTACCGCGATCCACGGCGCAGCAAACCGGGCTGGGGACCAAAGTCTCGCGCGACGAGCTGATGCCGGGCGATCTGGTGTTCTTTAAAACCGGCAGCGGAGAGAATGGCCTGCATGTGGGGATCTACGATACCAACGACGAGTTTATTCATGCTTCTACCAGCAAAGGTGTGACGCGTTCCTCACTCAACAACGTTTACTGGCGCAAGGTGTACTGGCAGGCGCGCCGGATTTAACGCCCCAAACCCGCTATCTGGTGTATTATGGCAGCACTGCATGATGAGGTGACTGCCATGAATTCCTTACGTTTATTGATTTCCGACTCCTACGATCCCTGGTTTAATCTGGCGGTAGAAGAGTGCATCTTCCG
Source organism: Serratia sp. K1WW1 (assembly GCF_055790865.1). Classification (NCBI taxonomy): domain Bacteria; kingdom Pseudomonadati; phylum Pseudomonadota; class Gammaproteobacteria; order Enterobacterales; family Yersiniaceae; genus Serratia; species Serratia sp. K1WW1. The sequence goes on along the minus strand of NZ_CM147697.1, from coordinate 3,347,175 downwards.
CGAAATGACCACGCAAAAAATCCTCTTCCTGTGGCGTAATGCCGAAACCGTGGTGATCGGCCAGTCGCAGAACCCGTGGAAAGAGTGCAATACCCGGCGGATGGAGCAGGATGGCATTCGTCTGGCACGGCGCAGCAGCGGCGGCGGGGCGGTGTTTCACGATCTGGGCAATACCTGCTTTACCTTTATGGCCGGTAAGCCCGGCTACGATAAAACCGTTTCTACCGGCATTATTCTGGCGGCGCTGAAACAGCTGGGTGTTGATGCTTCGGCTTCCGGGCGTAACGATCTGGTGGTCGAAACGGCCGACGGAGTGCGCAAGATCTCCGGCTCAGCCTACCGCGAAACCCAGGATCGTGGCTTTCATCACGGTACGCTGCTGTTGAATGCCGATCTCAATCGCCTGGCGGATTATCTCAATCCCGATCCGAAAAAACTGCAGGCGAAAGGCATCACCTCCGTGCGTTCCAGGGTCGCCAACCTGGCTGAATTTGTGCCAGAAATCGACCATCGGCAAGTTTGTGACGCCGTCATTCAGGCTTTCTTCTCCCATTATGGCGAAACGGCACAGCCGGAAGTGATCTCCCCGGATGTCTTCCCAGACCTGCCTGATTTTGCCCAGCAATTTGCCAAACAGAGCAGTTGGGAATGGAACTTTGGCAAAGCGCCAGCGTTTAGCCACTTGCTGAATGAGCGCTTTACCTGGGGTGGGGTGGATATCTTCTTTGACGTGGAGAAGGGCGCGATTGTACGCGCGCAGATCTTCACCGATAGCCTCAACCCTGCCCCCTTACAGACTTTGGCCGAAAAGCTGGTGGGATGTGCCTATCGCAGCGAGGCGGTGGCAGAATGCTGTGCACAGCTGGTAGCGCAATATCCGCAGCAGGAGAGCGAGCTTGGCGAGTTGCGGCGTTGGCTGTTGGAAACCATCAAGTAGTGCTGTGTGGTAAATAAATTAGGAATTTTATTAATAAAATCAGGTGGTCGCCGCATCACCTGATCGTTGAACATCAAAAATGAATTCACACATTGCATAAGGCTATTAATTTGTAACGATAGCTGCCGCAAATTAAATTAACGCACCTGATTGTCTGAACAAAAAAACATCGCTAAAACTATCAGTTACTTGGCAATGCCTGGCTAATCGCATTACTATTTATGAACTATTCCCCAGGGATTGATCGGTATAACTTATTGTTATACGATGGTTTGCACGCCATTAAGCCTCTGGCATTAAAATGAATATTCAATCTGACGTTGATTTTATTAGTCAGTATGTCTTCCTGCCGATTTACGCCATGACGGGAAGATTACTGGCGGTGGAACTTCTCACCCGTTTTACTGGCTCGGGCGACAACCTGGCGATGCCTACGGAGATCGGCCTGCGGTTATTAACCCCGGAACAAAGGATTGAGTTATTCAACGACCAGCTAACCTTGGCTGAAAAGCACGCGTCATGGTTTGTTGCCAACGGGGTGACATTGACCATTAATATCGAAGAAACGGCTGTCGATTGGCTGCTGGACAGCGAAACACGTCGTCAACGAGTGCAGCAACTGCCGTTTATTGCTTTCGAAATCAATGAACGTTTCCCCAACCTTTCCGCGGGGAAAGACAACGGGAAAATTCGCTTGTTAAGTACCTACTTTTCGCTGTGGCTCGATGGTTTTGGCTCAGGCAAAGCGACGTTGACCGCGTTGTACGATGGTTTATTTGATTTTGTGAAAATCGACAAACGCTTTTATTGGCAATTGGTTACCCAACAGGGATATGACCTGGTTATCGATTCACTGCTTAAGAATATCAATCAACTTTGTAAGGGAGTTATTGTTTGCGGCATTGAGAAACATGAGTATTTCAATAAACTGACCAACACTGGTGTTTTAGGACTACAGGGATTTTTATGGCCTGCCGTCAGTGTGGATAATCTGCGGTCTCTACGCAGGATTGCTGAAGAGTTCGATAATAATAACTGATTTTTGCTTGCACACCGGGGTAAATAGTGGACTGGATGATTTTTACCGTGATCCCAGTACTGATAATTATTGTCGCTTTATCATTGATAAAGCACTTTAGCCATGCGCGTAGTAGGTCATTAAAAGACTCACGCCGCCGGCGCTAAATAACCAAGCTAACAGGGCTCACCGCCGCTTTTTAGTCTACCACGCCCCTGCTGGTTTCTGGCCAGGGGCGAATCCCTTGTAAATCCTCCGTGTTAATCCGCTCCTCCAGGCTCTACACTAAGCATTACGGAGGGCCTATGCCGCAATTTGAAAACGCTTATTACCAACAGCTGCCCGGTTTTTATACCGCACTGCAGCCGACGCCGCTTAAAGCGGCCCGTTTGCTGTATTACAGCCAGCCGCTGGCTGAGGAACTGGGGTTGGACGCTAGCTGGTTTACTCCAGAGAAAACGCCAATCTGGGCAGGTGAAACCCTGTTACCCGGCATGCAGCCTTTGGCGCAGGTTTACAGCGGCCATCAGTTTGGTTCCTGGGCGGGGCAGTTGGGAGATGGCCGGGGGATCCTGCTGGGCGAACAGCGGCTCGCGGACGGCCGCAGTATGGACTGGCATCTGAAAGGCGCTGGGTTAACGCCGTATTCCCGCATGGGCGATGGGCGGGCGGTGCTGCGCTCAGTGATCCGTGAATTCCTGGCCTCCGAGGCGCTATACCATTTGGGGATCCCGACGACGCGGGCCCTGACAATTGTCACCAGCGAGCATCCGGTGTTCCGTGAACAACCGGAGCGCGGGGCAATGCTGCTGCGAGTGGCGGAAAGCCATGTCCGCTTTGGCCATTTCGAACATTTCTATTACCGCAAACAGCCGGAACAGGTCAGGCAACTGGCGGACTTTGTTATTGCGCGCCATTGGTCGCAATGGGTTGATGAACAAGATCGCTATCTGCTGTGGTTTACCGATGTGGTGGAACGTACCGCACGTATGATTGCCCACTGGCAGTGCGTGGGGTTTGCCCACGGCGTAATGAATACCGACAATATGTCGATCCTCGGCCTGACGATGGATTATGGGCCTTATGGGTTCCTTGATGACTACCGGCCAGACTATATCTGCAATCACTCCGATCATCAGGGCCGTTATGCGTTCGATAACCAGCCAGCCGTGGGGCTATGGAATCTGCATCGATTGGCGCAAACGCTGTCCGGTTTGCTGAGTGCCGAGCAGTTACAGCAGGCGCTGGCCGCCTATGAACCGGCGCTGATGCAGGCTTATGGCGAGCAAATGCGTGCCAAACTGGGCTTCTTCACCCAGTCAAAACAGGATAACGATCTGCTGACCGGCTTATTGAGTCTGATGGCGCAAGAAGGGCGTGACTACACTCGTACCTTCCGTCTGTTGAGCGATGTTGAGCAGCAGCAGGCGCAAACGCCAATGCGCGATGAATTTATCGATCGAGAGGCGTTTGACGGCTGGTATCAACAATATCGCCAGCGCTTACAGCTTGAACAGGTGAGTGATGCCGAGCGCCAGCAAGCGATGAAGTTGGCGAATCCTAAACTGATTTTGCGTAATTATCTGGCGCAGCAGGCCATCGAAGCGGCAGAGCAGGACGATGTCACTAAGCTGGCACGTTTGCATCAGGCGTTGCTGCAACCTTTTGCCGATGATGCCCAGTATGACGATCTGGCGGCCTTGCCACCGGATTGGGGCAAGCATCTGGAAATTTCCTGTTCGAGCTGAATGCAGCAAGCCCTCCATGGCTTACCGTTACTGACGTAAAAACACCTGCGGCAGTGCGGTCTCTGGGTGGGCGGCGACACCGAGATCTGCCTGATACCAACGCGTCAGGATATCCGTCTGTAATACCTGCTGCGGGGTACCGGAAGCGACCAGGCGGCCCTGATGCAACAGCAGAATGCGATCGGCGTACAGCGCGGCCAGATTAAGATCGTGCAATACGCAACAGACCGCCAACGGCTGCTGACGCGTCAGGGAGCGCAGCAGGCGTAAGGTATGCTGTTGATGATACAGATCGAGCGCCGAGGTGGGTTCGTCAAGGAATAACCAGGATGGTGTGGGTTGTGGCTGCCACAACTGCACCAATACTCTGGCCAGTTGCACCCGCTGCTGTTCCCCGCCGGAAAGCTGGCGGTAATCACGTTGGGCCAGGCTGGTGCAATCGGTCTGCTCCATCACCTGTTGGATCGCCCGTTTGGCATCGCGCCCGCTATGCGGAGAGCGTCCCATGGCAACCACTTCTTCCACGGTAAACGGAAAGGCCAGCTCGCTGTGTTGACGCATTACCGCCCGGACCTTGGCCAACTGCTGAGGTTGCCACTGCTCAAGCGGTTTACCTTGCAGACGGCACTCGCCACAGTCAGCGGCCAGATAACCGGTAAGTAAGCGAAGCAGGGTCGACTTCCCCGCGCCGTTGGGGCCAATAATCGCCACCATCTCACCGCTGGCGATGCTGAGGGAGACATCGGTGATCAGCCGGCGATCCCCCAGGTTGTAACGCAACTGCCGTGCTGTCAGCATTGATGAATCATCCACCGGAGCGCTCCCGCTGGCGCATCACCAGCCACAGAAAATAGGGACCACCGATCAGGCTGGTCATCAGGCCTACCGGCATTTCTGCCGGGGCGACCAGCGTACGTGCCAGCGTATCGCTCACCAGCAGCAGGCAGGCACCGCCGAGTGCAGAGGCTGGTAACAACCAGCGGTGATCGCCCCCAAGCCGCATGCGTACCAGGTGGGGGACCACCAGGCCAATAAAGCCGATCACGCCACTCATCGCTACGGCGGCGCCAATCAGCAGGGCGCTGAGTAATAGCAACTGCAGCTTGGCGCGTTGCACATTAACCCCAAGGTAATGTGCCTCTTCATCGCCCAGCTGTAGCAGATTCAAACGACGAGCCTGTAACAGCGTCAGCAATGCGGCTGGCAGGATCAGCGAAGCGGATACCACCAGGGTGGGCCACTGTGACTGGCTAAGGCTGCCCATCATCCACAGCGAAAACTGACGCAATTGCTGGTCGCTACTGAGGTACGACAGCACGCCAATCGCTGCCATGCACAGCGCATTGATGGCGATACCGGCCAGCAACAGCCGCGACAGGCTGCCGTGTCCGCTGCGGCTGATGCCGTAAATCAGTATTGAAACCAGCAGGCTGCCAAGAAATGCCGCCAGCATATGGCTATATAGAGCGATGAGCGGGGGCAGAGCCAGCGGCATGACGATCACCAGTGCGACGAACAGTGCGCCGCCGCTGCTGATCCCCAACAGGCTGGGATCGGCCAAGGGGTTGCGGAACAACCCCTGCATCACCGCCCCGGAAACCGCCAACGCGCAGCCGATCACCACGGCCAATAGCACGCGTGGCAGGCGAATATTCAGCCAGATATGCCAGGAGGCATCGCTGAGAGGTGCCTGCCACAGGGTGCGAAATGACAGTGTCAACGCCCCAAGGTTAGCGGCCCCAAGCGCTAGGATCGTCAGCAGGATCAGCAGGCTGCCGATCGCCAGGCGGGGTGAGGTTCGGCAACGCATTACTTTTGCTCCGCCGCTTTGCGCAACAGGCCCAGCGCCTGCGGCGTTTCCAGACCAAAACCGAGCAGCGCCATATCATCAACGATCAGCACGCGGCGATTTTTCCCCGCCGGTGTCAGAGCCATGCCGGGCAACAGCCACAGGTTTTCCTGGCCACCGATGGAGCGAACGCCATCGGTAGTCACCAACAGCAAGTCTGGTGCGCTGGCAATCACGCCCTCTTGCGAGAGCGGGCGGTAACGGTTGAAACCTTGCATTGCGTTTTTCAACCCAGCCGCTCTGATAATGGCATCTGCCGCGGTTTGCTGGCCCGCGGCCATGGGGGTGATACCTCCGTGACTCATCACGAACAGCACTTTCACCGATAGTGGCGTATTGGCTACCGCTGCCAACTGTTGCTGATAGCGTTCGGCCAACTGCTTGCCTTGGCTACTGCGATTGATGGCATCGGCTATCACGCTGATTTTTTCGGGCACCGCCTGCACGGTGGTATCTCCAGGGATACGAACCACCTTCACGCCACTGTCTTCCAATTGCTTGAGCACCAATGCTGGCTCAGCCAACTCGGTAGTCAGGATCAGGGTGGGTTTCAGCGCCAGAATACCTTCGGCATTCAGCTGGCGCATATAGCCTACGTCGGGCAATTTCTGCACCGCAGCAGGGTGCAAACTGGTACTGTCTCGTGCCACAACTTCATCGCCCGCGCCCAGCGCGAAGGCAATTTCGGTCACGTCACCACCTATCGAAACAATCCTCTCGGCCGCCACGGCGGCTAATGGAAACGCCAGCGCAATGCACAGCGCCAGGCGACGGGGCAATGAAGCTATCATGCGGCAACTTCCTTCGATTCAAGGGCTGCAACCTGCTCACGCCACTGGAGCTGCTCCGGTTGTCCTTCGGTACGCTGCCCGTAGAGTTGCGCGATCTGGGTGCCATCGGCGGCAAACAGCTCCAGGCTGGTAACCATGCCATCTTTGGTTGGCTTGCGTGTGATCCAGCTTTCGGCGATCGCCCCTTCAATCAGGTGCAGGGTAAAGTGGCGGTTGAAGATGTTGACCCAGCCGTCCTGCGGCATCAGGCGTTCGATCTGGCCGGTAAAAATTTGCACACAGCCCCGGTTGCCGACGAAGATCATGATTTCGTTCTGCGCAGACTTGGCGGCTTCCAGGATCTCCGTCAGCGCGCTGTTGTCCACGCGATAGGCCAGATCGTTACCCACGGCGCGGAAGGCCTGTTGGCGGGTCAGATTATTGCGGCTCAGCAGTTGGAAGAACTGGTGGACGTCGGTCATGGCCCGCCAGTCGGCATCGATTTTGGCGGCATCTGGCGCGCTGTTGCTCTCTTTAATTTCGGCCGGTTGCAGCTCCAGTGTCGGGTTTTCCGCACTTTGATGGCGTTCGACCAGGGCGAACCAGGCGGCGAGATCGGTTTCGTCTGTGGTGTAGACCTTATGCAGCGCGTCGCCTTGATGATCAAAGAACTGAATGCTGTGGCGCACGCCACGCTTGTTGGTTTCACTCAGGGCAAAAACGCTGGCCCATTGGTTGAGGAACAGGCGCAGATCCAGCTCGCGCGGATTGAGGATCAGCCCGGCATGGCCATTGAGGTGCTGATTCTGATAACACCCAACCTGCTCGTGTACCGCATAACTGTTACGCGTGATGGATTTGGTGACGCCAACCTGTTCCAGTTCGGTCAGCAGCGTACGGGCATCGGCCTGTAGGCGACGAGCATCGTGGCCGACGCGGGCGTGGGTCAGTTCGCCTTCGCTGATACCCAACAGCTCGGCCAGATCGCGGGCATATTTACCTGGGTGATCAATTTTCGCCTGCTCATAACGTTGGTATAGGGTCTCGCTCATTAATTTGTTTCCTGTGCTGGTGGGTGAGGAGCGGGCAAAAACGGTCTGCCCGCTGTGGTTCAAAGGGTTACCACTGATAGCTGACCAGCAGTTTGGCGTTACGACCATCCTGCGGAATGCCCTGTGGTGAGTAATATTCTTTATCGAAGGCGTTCCCCAGTACCACGGTAGTGGTGACGCCCTGCAGGTCTTCGCGGCCTTTATAGCTGAGGTAGAAATCGTTCACACCATACCCGGCTTGCTTGCTGTAGCCGGTTGCCACGTGGTGCGCACTCTGGGCAAAGGTTCCCACCCAGCCGGTGGATAAGCCGGTCTCGGCAATAGGAATATCCAACACGCTGGTGACCGTATCCGGATTGATACTGGAGAGCCAGTCACCCGTCGCTTCATCTTTACCACGTGTGCGGTTGTAGGACAGATCCAAACCGAACCACTGGGTTTTATAGTTCAGCGAGGCATCCCATCCCCAAATCTTGGCGCGATCGATGTTGGTTGAGAAGGTGGTACAGCTTATGCAGTACATACCGCGTGGGCCACGGCCTAACTCCATGGTGACACCGGTAGTAATATAATCTCTGGCTTTGGTATCGAAGTAGCTGGCCTTGAATTGCAGGGTGTCATCGGCCATTAACAGATCGTCAAAGCGCAAGCCGAAGCCGTATTCCTGCGTAGCGTTGGTTTCTGGCTTCAGATTCGGGTTAGGCACCCAATAGTTAGTGATGGTGGTTGGCCCCATCGGGATCGAGAAGTGCTTGGAGTCGTTGTACATCTCACCCATGGTCGGTGCGCGGAATGCCTGAGCATAAGAGGCGAACATCATCAACCAATCGGTAGGGGTGACGCTCATCGCACCACGGGATGACCACTTGTTGGCGTTGACGTCGTCATAACCGTCGCTAGAGCCTTTGTAGTTGTCATAACGCGTCCCGGCCAGGAAAGAGACCGGCAGGTCACGTAGAGTGATCTCATCCTGCAACCAGCCCGAAGCGAAGTTGATTTTGGCCTGCGGGAAGCTCTCTGTTGCGCCCCCCGGCGTCTGTTCCTGCCGGTAGGCTTCGCTACCATAGGTAAACAGGTGCGAAGCGAAGCTGTCGGCAAACAGGCGGGTACGGTTTTCCAGCTTGCCACCTTTGGTGGTTTGCTTGCGAGCTTCATCCGTGCTGCCATCGGTATGAGCATTGATCTCTACTTCGGAGTAATAGAGCTTGGCATCGGCATCCAGCCAATCCTGGCCTGTGGGCTTGAGCTTGTAGCCGAGCTGTGCGTCACGCTGAATGGTGGAACGGTCAGTTAACAAATTGCTGCTGGAAACATCAGGCGTTTGCGGATTCTTAGGTTCTTGCGCCCGGTTGTTGTAATAGCGCAGATTACCGCTCAGGGACTGGTTGTCATCGATGGCCCAGGTGCCTTTGGCCAGAACGTTGCCGATGGTCTCGTCGTTCGGTGCATTAAAGCCATCGCCCTGGCGAATATCGCCAATATCGCGGGTGCCGAAAGAGATCAGACCATCGAGAACGTCAGTTTTACCGTAAGCGCTGGCGCCCATGCCCAGGCTATGATCGCCGGTAGCCGCCGTGCCGAACACGCGGTAGCCGGTGTTATGGCCGGGCAACAGCAGATCGGCGGCATCCACCGTTTCATAGGAGATAACCCCACCTAATGCGCCACTGCCGTATAACAGTGCCGATGGGCCACGCACTACTTCAATACGTTTTACCAAGCCAGGATCCAGGAAGGTGCCATTGATATGGCCGGTATCGGTTCCCTGACGAATACCATCAACCAGGATCAGTACGCCACGGCGATCGTAACCCCGCATCATAATGTCTTGCCCATTGCTCCGGCCAGTACCGGTTACGGTAACCCCAGGCACGTGACGCAGCATATCGCCGGCGGTGGTGGCGGTTTGGCTCTGAGGGCTGTTGCCGTCGATCACCGTCACCATCATCGGCGCTTCAAAACTGCTGCGCTGATTACCGGTGGCGACCACGGTCATGGCCTCATCTTTGTTTTTTTCTTGTGCCTTGGTGGCAGCGGAAACACTGGTGTCGGTCTGGGCAAAAACCACCGTAGGCAAAGCGCAGGCAATGGCCAGGCTTAATGCGGATAAACGCAGCCGGGAGGTAAAAATGGCAGGCATGTGGCAACTCTCCGTATGACTCAACATATCAATAGATTTGCTGGCTGCCTGGATCGCAAGATCGGGGTGGCTGGCGTTAAAGGGAAGCAAGACGTTATTTGGTTAAGATCAATTTTCCCGCTTTGGTCTGACGCAGTTGATAGCGCTGTCCTTGATGGATGATCACCGCTAGTCCATCGCTGCCCAACAGCTCGACACTGTCGAAGCAGGGCGGTAAAGAGGCAGGTGCACTGCCTTCAGCAGTAACCAAAGCGTTGTTGGACTGTGGGGGATTATTGAGATTGTCCATAAAATCAGCCGGTAAATGGTAATTAATATCAAATTGATAATCATTATCATGTTAGCGAAAGGTTACATCAAGGGAAATTTTCTTATCGATGGCACCTTTTCGTCGTTACGCTTACCGGAACTGGATTGCTGCAGATCGATTTGCTGATGAAAAGGCTATTTCAACAGGGTTTCGATACGGCTGAACAGGCGCTCGGGTTTGGTGATGGGGGCGAAGCGTGTGATGCGCTCGCCATCAGCAGTGAGCAGGAATTTGGTGAAGTTCCACTTGATGCGTTGGCTGCCTAACAGGCCGGGTGCACGGCGCTTTAACTCGCTGAACAGGAGATGTGCCTGCGCACCGTTGACGTCGATCTTGCTGAACAGCGGAAAGCTGACGCCATAGTTAAGGGTGCAGAAGTTGGCAATCTCCAGCGGATTGCCCGGCTCTTGTCCGCCAAACTGATTGCAGGGGAAGCCCAGCACCATCAACCCGCGTGAGCGATAATACTGCCACAGTTTTTCCAAGCCTGCATACTGCGGGGTAAAGCCACACTTGCTGGCGGTATTGACCACCAGATACGCCCGCGCCGGAAAGTCGGCCAGCGTTTTAGGTTCCCCTTGCAGGGTGATACAGGGAATGGACAGCAGTGAATGGTTCACGGAAGAGGGCTCCAGATCGGTTTCGTTCAGATGTTTGGCAAGTATAGCGGAATGACGTAAGAATACTTCGTAGAATATGGTATCAATAACCTGATTTAGGTGATGAAGATCCGATAATGCAGTGTTTAAAATTCCCACTCACTCATTGAAAAGCAATAATTAAATTAAAGTCAGTATCACATGTAAATGCCATGTTATATTGAAAATGTTTAATTGAGTGAGTAATAATAGGTGTTCAGCTTTTATTTTACAGGGATTGACGCTTGGGTTTTTTAATGTGTAATATTATTTTTTGTGGTATCTACGTAAATAGGGAAAGTATGAGCTAGTTGTTGCATAGGGAGATGACATGAATGTGTTAATTGTTTGTTTTCTAATATTATCAGTCTATTGCCACTTCTTTGTGGGCTCGAGAGTATTTCCAGACGTTAAGAGAAGTACAATGATACTTGCCTCTTTGATGCTTTTGTTTGCAGGGGTATCTAGTGGCTATAAGATTTTCACTGCAAATTTTTGTATTATTCTCATGCTATTGGCTTGTGTAATACGGTGGGTTAAAGGAAAGAAACGTCTAAAAGAAATAGATAACATAGGTATGTTGTACGTAACTCTTTCTTTCATCCCTTTTTTGGTTTTTATGATTGAGTGGATGAATTATTGAGTTTTCAATCCCAGCATGAAAGTGATACTGCGTGAACGGATAAATGAGAACCAGCATGCCAAAAACATGCTGGCTAAAATAATCAGAAACGGGTATCCACCGCGTTGGCCAGCATGGCCAGTAACTGCTCGCTGTCCGACCAGCTCAGGCAAGGGTCGGTAATGGATTGGCCGTAGGTGAGCGATTGGCCAGCCACGATTTTCTGCGTGCCTTCCACCAGGAAGCTTTCAGCCATCACGCCAGCCACGGCCACCGAGCCTGCACGGATTTGTTGGCAGACGTTTTCCGCCACTTCCAACTGGCGGCGATGCAATTTCTGACAATTACCATGGCTGAAGTCGATCACCAGTTGTTCAGGTAAATCGAACTCGCGCAGGCTATCACAGGCGGCTACCACATCGGTCGCGTGATAGTTTGGCGTCTTGCCGCCGCGCATGATGATATGGCCATAAGGATTGCCGCTGGTCTGGTAAATGGTCATCTGGCCAGTTTTGTCTGGCGACAGGAACATATGGCCGGCGCGAGCGGCACGGATGGCATCAATGGCGATGCGGGTATTGCCGTCGGTACCATTTTTGAAACCGACCGGGCAGGAGAGCGCCGAGGCCATTTCACGGTGGATCTGGCTTTCGGTGGTGCGAGCGCCAATCGCGCCCCAGCTGATCAGGTCGGCAATATACTGGCCGATCACCATATCCAGAAACTCGGTCGCCGTTGGCAGGCCAAGCTGGTTCACCGACAATAGCAGCTTGCGCGCCATCTCAATACCACGGTTGACCTGATAGCTGCCGTCCAGATCGGGATCGGAAATCAAGCCTTTCCAGCCCACTACGGTGCGCGGTTTTTCAAAATAGGTGCGCATCACGATTTCCAGGCGATCCTGATAGCGCTCGCGCAGTACGTTAAGGCGGGTGGCATAGTCCATCGCCGCATCCAGATCGTGAATGGAGCAGGGGCCAATCACTACCAACAGGCGCTTATCTTCGCCTGTCAGGATTTTTTCAATACGCTTACGTGACGCTGTCACGTTATCGGCTACCGATGCTGAGATCGGCAACTTCTCTGCCAACGCCTGAGGCGTGACCAAGCTGTCGATGCGCGCGGTCCGCAGTTCATCTGTTTTGTGCATGATTGTCTCTAAAACTGTTCTTCGCGACGGCAGGAATACCGGGAAGTGATGGCGATCACAATAACGCAAAAACCGCTGAATTCAACCGTAGAGATTGTGATCGGCTGATTAAAACCGGTAAAAAAGCACAAAAAAGGGGGCATAGACGACTGTCCGCCAGCCCCTACTATCAGAACATCCGCCGGCTCATACCGAGGATATCGAGGATCTTGGTGGAGATCTCCTCCACCGAATAATTGGTGGTATTGAGATAGCGGATCTGGTTTTTGCGAAACAGCGCTTCCACTTCGGCAACTTCCATCCTGCATTGGCGCGGGGAAGAGTAACGGCTGTTTTCGCGGCGTTCTTCGCGGATCGCCGTTAACCGCTCTGGGTTAATGGTCAAGCCAAATAATTTATGTTGAAACGGTTTTAGCGCGGCGGGTAGCTGCAAATTATCCATATCATCGGCGGTAAACGGATAGTTGGCCGCGCGGATACCAAATTGCATCGCCAGATACAGGCTGGTGGGTGTTTTACCACAGCGGGATACGCCGAGCAGGATCACCTGCGCCTGATCGAGATTGCGCAGCGATATGCCGTCATCATGGGCCAGGGTGTATTCAATGGCTGCGATCCGGGCGTCATACTTGCCCAGATTGTTTTCGGTCAGCCCGTGGGTGCGATTAGGGACCGGCGTTGGATCCACCGCTAATTCCCCCTGTAGCGGGCCGACCAGGGCCTGCACGATATCCTGACAGAACCCTTCACTTTGGGTGATCACCTGGCGCACTTCCGGCGAGATAATCGAATAGAACACCAGTGGGCGCACCCCGGTCTGCTGGTAAATATCATTGATCTGCTGGCATACGCCCCGCGCACGCGCTTCGGTTTCCACAAAGGGCAGAGTGAAAGTGGTGGCCTTGACGGGAAACTGTGACAGCACCGCATGCCCCAATACTTCGGCGGTAATGGCCGTGCCATCCGAGATATAAAAAACGCTTCTTTCCACCCATAACTCCTTAATGCCTGAAACGACTGATAGCAACATCATGGTCTGCAGACCCACATACGGTAAAGAGGGGGACAGAAATTTTGTGACGCTGGGGATCTTTCGCAGCGATTGAATATATTTAATAAAACCTGATTTCATTTTTAATAAAATGAATGGTGCTATTTTAGCTACCTGCTCCGACGCAAATTGGCGCTATTTTCGCCAAATCAATCACTAAAATTACGGGTATTTAAGCAAAAGTTTAAATAATACATAATTTGTTGAATTGTAAGCTTTTAGCTAGTTAGGGAACGATCCCTAATTAAATTGTGCTCGCTGGAATTCTCTTAATTGTTATTTTCTTCATTGGCTTGATCGATTCACCTGTCCATTGTCTATGGATCATTGTGCTAGTGTGGGTGGGTGCCGTTTTTTGCGGTACCAGTCAAAAATCCGTCAATACCCTACTGATAGCAATAAGGATTGTCTCGATGTCTAACAATGGCCCAGACTTGCGTAATGTGCTTTGGTACAACCAGCTTGGCATGCACGACGTTGACCGTGTCGGTGGCAAAAATGCCTCCCTCGGTGAAATGATCACCAATCTCTCCGATTTGGGCGTGGCCGTACCCAACGGTTTTGCCACCACCGCCCAGGCATTTAACGATTTTCTTGAGCAAAGTGGGGTTAACCAGCGCATTTATCAGCTGCTGGATCAGACTGACGTTGACGATATTGCTCAACTGTCCAAGGCCGGTGCGCAAATTCGCCAATGGGTGATCGATACGCCTTTCCACGCGGAATTTGAACGTGAAATTACCCTGGCGTACCAACAACTGTCCGAGGGCGAAAGCGAAGCCTCCTTTGCCGTGCGTTCTTCCGCCACGGCCGAAGATATGCCAGACGCTTCGTTTGCTGGTCAGCAGGAAACCTTCCTCAACGTGCAGGGCATTGATGCGGTGATGGTGGCGATCAAACACGTCTTCGCCTCCCTGTTTAACGACCGGGCCATCTCTTACCGTGTGCATCAGGGTTACGATCACCGTGGCGTGGCGCTTTCCGCCGGTGTACAGCGCATGGTGCGCTCCGACCTGGCTTCCTCTGGGGTCATGTTTACCATTGATACCGAGTCCGGCTTTGATCAGGTGGTATTTATTACCTCGGCGTTCGGCCTGGGGGAAATGGTAGTGCAAGGGGCGGTCAACCCGGATGAGTTTTATGTCCATAAACCGACGCTGCTGAAGGGCAAACCGGCCATTGTGCGCCGCAACCTTGGCTCGAAAAAAATCCGCATGGTATACGCACCTTCACAGGATCACGGCAAGCAGGTCCGTATCGAAGATGTGCCAGAAGAGCAACGCAATCGTTTCTCTTTGACCGATGATGAAGTCCAGGCACTGGCGCATCAGGCGTTGTTGATCGAAAAACACTATGGCCGCCCGATGGATATCGAGTGGGCCAAAGACGGCCACACCGGCAAGCTGCTGATAGTCCAGGCGCGGCCAGAAACCGTGCGCTCCAATGAGCAGGTGATGGAGCGCTACCAACTGAACGGTAACAGCACCGTGCTGGTGGAAGGGCGAGCCATTGGCCATCGCATTGGGGCAGGCCCGGTGAAGGTCATCCACGACATCAGCGAAATGGATCGCATCGAACCGGGCGACGTGTTGGTCACCGATATGACCGACCCGGATTGGGAACCGATCATGAAGAAGGCGGCAGCGATCGTCACCAACCGTGGTGGGCGTACCTGCCATGCGGCGATCATTGCCCGCGAGCTGGGGATCCCAGCCGTTGTAGGGTGTGGCCACGCAACGGACCTGCTGAAAGAAGGGCAGAAAGTCACCGTCTCCTGCGCCGAAGGCGACACCGGCTTTGTATACAGCGACATGCTGGAATTCAGCGTACAAAGCTCGGAAGTCACTGAACTGCCGGAACTTCCGTTGAAGATTATGATGAACGTCGGTAACCCAGACCGTGCGTTCGACTTCGCTCGCTTGCCAAATGAAGGCGTAGGGCTGGCCCGGTTGGAGTTTATTATCAACCGCATGATCGGCGTACACCCGCGTGCCCTGTTGGAGTTCGACCAGCAAACCCCAGAGCTGCAGGCAGAAATAAAAACGCTGATGTTGGGCTATGACGATCCGGTCGAGTTCTATGTTGGTCGTTTGACTGAAGGGATCGCCACGTTGGGCGCGGCATTCTGGCCGAAGCGCGTGATCGTGCGCCTTTCCGATTTCAAATCTAACGAATACGCCAACCTGGTCGGCGGCGAAAAATATGAGCCGCACGAAGAAAACCCGATGTTAGGTTTCCGTGGCGCGGGTCGTTACGTGGCGGACAGCTTCCGCGACTGCTTCGCCATGGAATGTGCCGCGATGAAGCGGGTACGTAATGAGATGGGGCTGACCAACGTTGAGGTGATGGTGCCGTTTGTGCGTACCGTGGCTCAGGCGGAGGCCGTGGTGGCAGAGTTGGGGCGTCAAGGATTGAAGCGCGGCGAGAACGGCCTGAAAGTGATCATGATGTGTGAGATCCCTTCCAACGCCTTGCTGGCCGATCAGTTCCTTGAGCACTTTGATGGCTTCTCTATCGGTTCCAACGATATGACGCAGCTTACGCTGGGGCTGGATCGCGATTCCGGAGTGGTCTCTGAGCTGTTTGACGAGCGCAATGAGGCGGTCAAGGCGCTGCTTTCCATGGCGATCCAGGCGGCCAAGCGTCACGGTAAATATGTCGGCATCTGTGGACAAGGCCCGTCAGACCATGCGGACTTTGCCGAGTGGCTGATGGATCAGGGGATTGATAGCCTTTCGCTTAACCCGGATACCGTGGTGCAGACCTGGGTTAATTTGTCACAAAGAAAGTAAACCTGAATAACAACGTCTATTGAAAACATAAAACCGCCGGTTAAACCTGGCGGTTTTTTTATATTGGCGGGTTATTTTGCACAAAAAAAGCCCATCAAAAGACGGGCAAAGACTACACACAGCAATTCAGTGATTCGGGGTTACCTTGTTAGCTGACTTGACTGGAAAACAATGCATGGAAAGCAATGATTTTCAGCAAGATAGAGTTTCATACTAGGCAGTTATCTGGCGCGCGTCATTAAGAATCGTCCCAATAAAACAGCCTGGATTGTATTGGTTCATGGCAAGAGCAGGTATTTGAATGGCATCTATTTTGCACCAGGTGAGTCAGCCGAATAATTATCGGGGACGATGCCGGTGGGGAATGGGAATATTTGGATTAATCGCCTGCCCAATGAATGAGCAGGCGAGGTAGGGATCACAACTGTTCTAAATCTTTGGCGACTTCTTCCAGATCGGCGGTGGGCTCTGGAGCTTCGTTCACCCAGGCGCTAACCAACCGATAAGAGACCGCCAGCACGACCGGGCCGATAAACAGGCCAATCATCCCGAAGGCCAGCAGGCCACCGATAACGCCTGACAAGATCAGAATCAACGGCAGGTCTGCACCCATACGGATTAGCGCCGGGCGCAAGAAGTTATCCAGCGTTCCGACCACACAGCTCCACACCAATAGCACGGTGCCCCAGGTGGTATCACCGGTCCAGTACAGCCAGATAATGGCCGGGATCAAGACCAGCAATGGCCCCAGTTGGGCGAGGCAAAAGACGAACATCACTACGGTCAGCAAGGTGGCCGCTGGAATGCCAGAAACGGCCAGCCCAATACCGCCCAGGATCGACTGCACCAATGCGGTTACCACCACGCCTAATGCGACTGCACGGATCGCTTGCCCGGCCAGTAACACGGCCGCGTCGCCCCGAGTGGAAGCAAGGCGCACGGCAAAATGGCGGATCGCCATACCAACCTGCTCACCGCGGGCGTACAGCAAGGCGCTGAATAGTAACATTAGCGAACAGTGGATCAGGAAACGGCCAATATGTGCCGCCTGGGTGACAAACCAGGTGGCGGTCTGGCCGAAGTAAGGTTGAATCTTGGCCACCAGGGCGTTACCACCGGTGTTCACCAACAGATGATAGCTGTTAAAGATTTTGTGCCCGACCAGCGGAATGGAACGCAGCCACTCCAGCTGTGGAGCATGGATCTGGCCCGGCGAGTTCACCCAGGCCACGATTGGCGCGCTGTTATCCACCACGCTGCCGATCAGCAGGGCAACAGGCAGCACAAACAGCAAGAGCAGCAGGATGGTCATTACCAGCACGGCCAGCGAGCGGCGGCCCCACAGTAGGCTCTGTAGCTTAATCAATACCGGCCAGGTGGCGATCACCACCATCGATGCCCAGGCAAATCCCAGAATAAAGGGTTGAATGACCCAAAAACAGGCGACGATCATAATGGCGATAAACAGCACGCCAAAAATTATCGTCGGTAAATCGTAGCGGCGTTGCGGTTGTGTCATGAATGCGTTTTCATCCTAGTGAGTTGATTCCTTGGTACCCTTTAATCATGGAGCATTTTTGCCAACTTTCACAGCCAGACGCACATTTTGCCGCGAATTCTGGTCTTGGGTACAGCCTTTCACTATTAAGCGCAGTGGAATAACCGCCAGACTTTCCTCTTCCTAAAGCGCAGCCATCGGTTGCGCTATCATTTTCCGCGCCAAATAATGCCAAATTCAGGATGTACAAGCGGCAAAACACCCGCCATTATGAGGTAGATAGCGATGATGCAGGGGCGGGTTACGGCCCTTGCGGTTATCGTGATAATAAAAGACAGGGGAGGGCCAGTTCCGGGCCCGATTAAGCAATTAAGAGCAGACAGAGTCAAACAAGCGAATGATCCCACAAATTTCTCAGGCACCCGGCCTTGTGCAACGGGTGCTGGACTTTTTGGCCGCGTTAAAACAGAGCGGATTCAACGGCGATACCGCCACTAGCTATGCCGATCGGTTGACGATGGCGACGGATAACAGCATTTACCAGCTGTTGCCCGATGCGGTGGTGTTTCCTCGCTCAACCGCCGACGTGGCGCTTATCGCCCGTCTGGCCGACGAAGATCGCTTCAAGGCACTCACCTTCAGCCCGCGCGGTGGTGGCACCGGCACCAATGGGCAGGCACTTAACACCGGCATTGTGGTTGATATGTCGCGTTACATGAATCGCATTCTGGACATCAACGTCGAGCAGGGTTGGGTGCGGGTAGAAGCCGGGGTGATTAAAGACCAGCTCAACCAGTATCTGCGGCCGTTCGGCTATTTCTTCGCGCCGGAGCTTTCCACCAGCAACCGCGCTACCCTAGGCGGCATGATCAATACCGACGCGTCTGGCCAGGGCTCGCTGGTATACGGCAAAACCTCAGACCATGTGCTGGGGCTGCGGGCGGTGTTGCTGGGGGGCGAAATGATCGACACCCGCGTCATGCCGACGCCGCTGGCGGAAACGATTGCCCAGGAAGATACGCCAGAGGGGCGGATCTACCACACCGTGCTGAACCGTTGCCGCGAGCAACGGGCGCTGATCCTGGAAAAATTCCCCAAGCTCAACCGTTTCCTCACCGGCTACGATCTGCGCCACGTGCTGAGCGACGATCTGCAAACCTTCGATCTGACCCGCATTCTTACCGGTGCCGAAGGGACCTTGGCCTTTATCACCGAAGCGCGGCTGGATATCACACCGCTGCCTAAGGTGCGGCGGCTGGTAAACGTCAAATATGACTCTTTCGATTCAGCCCTGCGCAATGCGCCCTTTATGGTGGAAGCCAAGGCGCTGTCGGTGGAAACCATCGACTCTAAAGTGCTGAATCTGGCCCGCGAAGATATCGTCTGGCACTCGGTCAGCGAACTGATCACCAACGTGCCCGATAAAGAGATGCTCGGGTTGAACATCGTTGAGTTTGCCGGTGACGATAAGGAACTGATCGACGGCCAGATGGAAGCGTTGTGCGAGCGCCTGGATGACCTGATCTCCGAGCAGCAGGCTGGGGTGATCGGTTATCAGATTTGCGGCGATTTGACCGGCATTGAACGCATTTACAATATGCGCAAAAAGGCGGTTGGGCTGTTGGGCAACGCCAAAGGGCAGGCCAAGCCCATCCCGTTTGCTGAAGATACCTGCGTGCCGCCGCAGCACCTGGCCGACTATATCACCGAGTTCCGCCAACTGTTGGATAGCCATAACCTGAGCTACGGTATGTTCGGCCACGTTGATGCTGGGGTGTTGCATGTGCGCCCGGCGTTAGATATGTGTGATCCCCAGCAAGAAGTGCTGATGAAGCAAATATCTGACCAGGTGGTGGCGTTAACCGCGAAGTATGGCGGCCTGCTGTGGGGAGAACACGGGAAGGGCTTCCGGGCGGAGTATAGCCCGGCGTTCTTCGGCGAGGAGCTCTATGAAGAATTGCGCCGCATCAAGGCCGCGTTTGACCCGCTCAATCGCCTTAATCCGGGGAAAATCTGCCCGCCGCTGGGCGTGGATGCCGTGATGATGAAAGTCGATGCGGTGAAACGTGGTACGTTGGATCGCCGCATTCCCATCGATGTCCGCACCTCGTTCCGTGGCGCGATGGAGTGTAATGGCAACGGACTGTGTTTCAACTTTGATGTCCACAGTCCGATGTGCCCATCGATGAAGATCACCGCGAATCGGATCCACTCGCCGAAAGGCCGAGCGGCCCTGGTGCGCGAATGGCTACGGTTATTGGCAGAGCAGGGCGTGGACCCCGTCGCACTGGAAAAGCAGTTGCCTCAGCAGCGCCTCAGCTTCCGCACTCTGATTGAGAAAACCCGTAATAGCTGGCATGCAGGCAAGGGCGAATATGACTTCTCCCATGAAGTCAAAGAAGCGATGTCTGGCTGCCTGGCCTGTAAAGCCTGTTCGACCCAGTGCCCGATCAAGATCGACGTGCCGGGCTTCCGTTCGCGGTTCCTGCAGCTTTATCACACCCGTTATCTGCGCCCAATGCGTGACTACGTGGTCGCTGGCGTCGAGAGCTACACCCCGTTGATGGCCAAAGCGCCGAAGGTGTTCAACTTCTTCTTCAAGCAGCCATGGGTGCGCGAACTGAGCCGCAGCAGCATCGGTATGGTGGATTTACCGCTGTTATCCAGCCCAACGTTACGCCAACAATTGTCGGGCCATAGCGCGTTCAGCATGACGCTTGAACAGTTGGAAGCATTAAGCGAAAGCCAGCGCGAACAGCATGTGCTGGTGGTGCAGGATCCGTTTACCAGCTATTACGATGCCCAGGTCGTGGCAGACTTTGTACGGTTGGTGGAAAAGCTGGGCTACAAGCCGGTGCTGTTGCCATTCTCACCGAACGGCAAGGCACAGCATATCAAAGGGTTCCTGACGCGCTTTGCCAAAACGGCGCGCAAGACAGCGGACTTTCTTAACCGGGTAGCCAAACTGGGGATGCCGATGGTGGGTGTCGATCCGGCGCTGGTGCTGTGTTATCGCGACGAGTATCAAGAAATTCTCGGTGCTGAACGGGGCGATTTCCAGGTGCAACTGGTCCATGAATGGTTGCAAAAGTTGTTGGCAGAACGTGCGGAACAGCCTGCGACCGGTGAAGCCTGGTATCTGTTTGGCCACTGCACCGAAACCACCGCATTACCGGCGAGTACCCAGCAGTGGGCTGCCATCTTTGCCCGTTTTGGCGCCAAGTTGGAAAACGTCAGCGTGGGTTGCTGTGGCATGGCGGGCACTTACGGTCACGAAGCCAAGAATCTGCAAAATTCCCTGGGGATTTATGAGCTATCATGGCATCAGGCGCTACAGCGTTTGCCAAGGCAACGCTGTCTGGCGACCGGTTATTCTTGCCGCAGCCAGGTAAAACGCATTGAAGGCAATGGCGTGCGGCATCCATTACAGGCACTTCTGGAGATGATTGCGTGAAGCTGTGGAAACGTGAAACAACGCTGGAACAACTCAACCAAAGCGGCGAAGGATGCATGGTGGCCCATGTGGGCATTCAGTTTACCCGCTTGGAAGATGACTATTTAGAGGCGGTGATGCCCGTCGATCACCGCACTACCCAGCCGTTTGGCCTGTTACACGGTGGGGCTTCGGTGGTGCTGGCCGAGTCGATGGGCTCAATGGCGGGGTATCTGTGCACCGAAGGGGAGCAAAAGGTGGTGGGGTTGGAGATTAACGCCAACCACCTGCGTGCGGTATTTAAAGGGCAGGTGCGCGGGGTTTGTCGTGCGTTGCACGCCGGCCGCCGCAATCAGGTCTGGCAGATCGAGATCTTCGACGATCGCGATCGCCTCTGCTGTACCTCACGGCTGACCACGGCAGTATTGGAGTAACACCAACCCCGCAGGTTTTCGCCTGCGGGGCAAACGTTATAGCTGGAACGGCACCCGTTTCACAAAATCCTTCTGAAAAGCGGTAGCCTTGTCCCAGCCGCCTTCCATCGAATATTTCTGGCAAATCAGCGTTAGCGTATGCCGGGCAAAATGATAGCACTGCACGCGGAACAGCTGACAACGCTGGGGATTGTTGATCTCGACAATCAGCCGGTTATGCAGTTTGCTCAGCGCATTCAGGTAGCTCTCGTCATCGCCATTTTCCAGGCATAAATTCGCCATGCCAAGGCTGACGCCGTTGTAACGCTTCAGATGATTGATGTTGCATTCCGGCCGCTGTAGCGCCGCTTCCGCCATATAGAAATCCACCGTGGCATCACGGATGTTGAACTTGTATTCATCAATTTTGCTCAGCAGCCACGCATTCATCGAGATAGCCATAGGTCCACGCCCAATTAAAGCTTAATGATAATCATTATCATATTTGCAGCTGTGGCGATGATCAATGCTCCCCGCAGATTTTTTTCTGTTGTGGGTCTTTAGACCGCCACGGGCTAAAAACACGCGAGCGACTAGACTTAAAGCAGGGAAAGGCATTTTTCAGACAGACAAAATGCAGAAATAGGTATTTTCTATGAATGTTTAAAACAGACGACTTATCCGGCGCTATAACCTTGTCGGGACAGCGGGATAAGCCGTACGAGATATGATGAATTGCTATGAATTCAGAGGGATAAAAATTATCCCCATATCTATTTCGCTTGGATACGCCATCGATTAATCGTGTTGCCGAGCGTAAATCCGGGCGTTTGGTAAATACCCCCGCAAAACAAACGGTTGAAGTGATAATCATTATCACTAACATGGGCGGTAAGCCAGATCGGCTGTAGTAAAACACGAATGTGAGGTAGGCCATATGCATACGGAAGATGTTGGTACTTTTTCTTTGGCAGACAACGTCTGGCAAGGCATTTCGCTGAGCGACAGCGCGGTGAAGCAGATAATCAGACTCATGCAGCAGGATGTTCAGGTGAAAGGGCTGCAACTCGGCGTCAAACAATCCGGCTGTGCGGGCTTTGCCTACGTGCTGGATTTGACCCGCGAACCGGCTAGCGACGATCTGTTGTTCGAACGCGACGGGGCCAAGCTGTTCGTGCCGCTCAAAGCGATGCCGTTTATCGATGGCACCACGGTAGATTTTGTTCGGGAAGGGCTGAATCAGATGTTCAAATTTAATAACCCTAAAGCTCAGAACGCCTGCGGGTGCGGTGAGAGCTTTGGCGTTTAAGCGATGCAATCAACATGACACGAAGCAACGTAGAAACAGCGAAAGAGGTACCGGCTTGGGTCAGCGAAGGTCGCTACAAGGAAGGATTCTTTACCCAACTGGCCACCGATGAGTTGGCCAAAGGTATCAACGAAGAGGTGGTACGCGCCATCTCTGCCAAGCGTAACGAACCCGAGTGGATGCTGGAATTCCGCCTGGAGGCTTACCGTGCCTGGCTGCAAATGGAAGAGCCGCACTGGCTGAAAGCCAACTATGACAAGCTGAACTATCAGGATTACAGCTACTATTCAGCGCCGTCCTGCGGCAGCTGTGATGACTCCTGCGGTTCTCAGCCTGGAGCGGAGCAGCAGCCTGGCACCAGT
Source organism: Serratia sp. K1WW1 (assembly GCF_055790865.1). NCBI lineage: Bacteria > Pseudomonadati > Pseudomonadota > Gammaproteobacteria > Enterobacterales > Yersiniaceae > Serratia > Serratia sp. K1WW1. Next base: position 3,324,083 of record NZ_CM147697.1, on the reverse strand, counting down.
ACGGAAAACGGCTACCTGACCAGCGAGGTTGAACTGGCGTTTAATCAGTTGGGTGTACCGGTGCGTGAAGGTAGCGAAGTGGCGGTAGATGCCATTTTCGACTCGGTTTCCGTCGCGACCACCTACCGTGAAAAGCTGGCAGAGAGCGGGGTGATCTTCTGCTCGTTCGGTGAGGCCATTCACGACCATCCAGACTTGGTACGTAAGTATCTGGGCCGAGTGGTGCCGCATAACGACAACTTTTTTGCCGCACTTAACGCAGCGGTAGCTTCCGACGGCACCTTCGTCTACGTGCCGAAGGGCGTACGCTGCCCAATGGAGCTTTCCACCTATTTCCGCATTAACGCCGCGAAAACCGGCCAGTTTGAACGCACCATTCTGATTGCCGATGAAGGCAGTTATGTCAGCTACATCGAAGGCTGCTCAGCGCCGGTACGTGACAGCTATCAACTGCACGCTGCGGTGGTAGAAGTGATCCTGCATAAAGACGCCGAAGTGAAGTATTCCACGGTGCAAAACTGGTTCTCCGGCGGCGGCGAAAGCAAGGGCGGCATTCTTAACTTCGTCACCAAGCGGGCGCTGTGTGAAGGCGCAGGATCCAAGATGTCCTGGACACAGTCGGAAACCGGCTCGGCCATCACCTGGAAATACCCAAGCGTGATCTTGCAGGGCGACAACTCGATCGGTGAGTTTTTCTCGGTGGCGCTGACCAGTGGCTACCAACAAGCGGATACCGGCACCAAGATGATCCACATTGGTAAAAACACCAAGTCGACCATTATTGCCAAAGGGATCTCCGCCGGACACAGCCAAAATACCTATCGTGGGCTGGTGAAAATCCTGCCCGGGGCGGAAAACGCCCGTAACTTTACCCAGTGCGATTCGATGCTGATCGGGCCCAACAGCGGGGCACATACCTTCCCCTATGTGGAAACGCGCAATAACAGCGCCCAGCTTGAGCATGAGGCTACCACCTCGAAGATCGGTGACGACCAACTGTTCTACTGCCTGCAACGGGGCATCAGCGAAGATAATGCCATCTCGATGATCGTCAATGGTTTCTGTAAGGACGTGTTCTCCGAGCTGCCGCTGGAGTTTGCCGTAGAGGCACAGAAGTTACTGGCTATCAGCCTGGAACACAGCGTCGGTTAAGCACCCGTATTTATAGCGCAGCAGCGCGATCAGAGGACACAGCATGTTAAGTATCAAGAATTTGCACGTCAGCGCCGAAGGTAATGAGATCCTCAAGGGGCTGAACCTGGACATCAAACCGGGCGAAGTGCACGCCATTATGGGGCCCAACGGTTCCGGCAAAAGCACGCTTTCCGCCACGCTGGCCGGCCGGGAAGAGTATGAGGTCACCGCAGGGGAAGTGACGTTTAAAGGCAAAGATCTGCTGGAGCTGGCTCCTGAGGATCGGGCCGGTGAGGGCGTATTCCTGGCGTTTCAGTATCCAGTAGAGATCCCCGGCGTCAGCAACCATTTCTTCCTGCAGACCTCGGTGAATGCGGTGCGTAATTACCGCGGCCAAGAGGCGCTGGATCGCTTCGACTTCGCCGACTTTATCGAACAGAAGATCGAGTTGCTGAATATGCCAGCGGATTTGTTGACCCGCTCGGTCAACGTCGGTTTTTCCGGCGGTGAGAAGAAACGCAACGACATCCTGCAAATGGCCGCGCTGGAGCCGGAGCTGTGCATTCTGGATGAAACGGATTCCGGGCTGGATATCGATGCACTGAAGATCGTCGCCAACGGCGTCAATTCGCTGCGTGACGGCAAGCGCGCCTTTATTATTGTCACCCACTATCAGCGCATTCTCGATTATATCAAACCGGATTACGTTCACGTGCTTTCCCAGGGGCGCATCGTGAAGTCCGGTGATTTCTCATTGGTGAAACAGTTGGAGGAGCAGGGCTATGGCTGGCTTTCCGACCAACAGTAATTCACGGGCGTTACAGCAGATGTACAGCCTTTTCGAAGCCCGCGGCGGCGAGCAGTCTGCGCATGCGTTAGCTCATTGGCAGCAGGCTTTGCGCCAAGGCTGGCCGACCCGCAGGCAGGAAAACTGGAAATATACCCCGCTGGAGGGCTTGCTGGAGCAGCAGTTTCTGGAGCCTGCGGACAACGAGTTCAGCGCGGAGCAGCGTGACAAACTGGCGTTGAAGATCGATGCGTATCGCCTGGTGTTTGTCGATGGGCGCTTATGTCCACAACTGAGCGATGAGGATCTTGGCGACTACCAGTTGACCAGGGTGGCCTATGATGCGCCACTAACGCTGCCGGAGCCGATCCAGCCAGAAATCTTTCTGCATTTGACCGAAAGTCTGGCGCAGGAAACCAGCGTGATTAGCCTGGCGGCGGGCAAAGCCCCGGTTAAACCGCTCTATCTGTTGCATATCAGCACCGGCCGCGAGCAGCCCGGAGAAGTGAATACGCTGCATCACCGGCACCACCTGGAGATTGCAAGTGGTGCACGAGCTTCGGTCATCGAACACTATGCCAGTATCAGCGCTGCGGCCCACTTCACCGGTGCGCGCCTGACCGTGAAGGTGGGTGATAATGCCGAGCTGCATCATTGCAAACTGGCGTTTGAGAGCCAGGCCAGTTATCACTTTGCCCATAACGACCTGCTGGTTGGCCGCGACGCGCGGGTTAAAAGCGACAGCTTCCTGCTGGGGGCGGGGCTGACACGCCACCACACCAGTGCGCAGTTAAACGGTGAGGGGAGCAATCTGGTCATCAATAGCCTGGTGCTGCCGGTAGGTAAAGAGGTATGCGATACCCGCACCTATCTGGAACACAACAAAGGCTACTGCGAAAGCCGCCAACTGCACAAAACGGTGGTCAGCGATCGGGCCAAGGCGGTATTTAACGGCATGATCAAGGTCGCGCAGCACGCGATCAAAACCGACGGCCAAATGAACAACCACAATCTGCTGTTGGGCAAGGTGGCGGAAGTAGACACCAAACCGCAGCTGGAAATCTACGCCGATGATGTCAAATGCAGCCACGGTGCCACCGTGGGCCGTATCGATGAAGAACAGCTATTCTATCTGCAATCGCGCGGTATTGATAAGCACGCGGCGCAGCAGATGATCATCTTTGCCTTTGCCGCTGAACTGACGGAGGGCATTGCCGACCCGGTCATCCGGGAGTTGGTGCTGGCTCGTATCGCCGATCGTTTACCCCAGGAGGCGGCATGAGTTATCCCCTGGAACGGGTACGTAGTGATTTTCCCCTGCTGGCTCGGGAGGTCAATGGGCAACCGTTGGCTTATCTGGACAGTGCTGCCAGCGCGCAGAAACCGCAGAGCGTGATTGACCGCGAACTGGATTTCTACCGTCACGGTTATGCCGCGGTTCACCGCGGCATTCATACGTTGAGCGCCGAAGCTACCCAGCAGATGGAGGGCGTGCGTGAGAAAGTGGCGCGCTTTATCAATGCAGGTTCTGCAGAAGAAATCGTGTTCGTCAAAGGTACCACCGAGGGCATTAATCTGGTGGCTAACAGCTTTGGCCGCCATCTGCTGACGGCGGGCGACAGCATCATCATCACCGAGATGGAGCACCACGCAAACATTGTGCCGTGGCAAATGCTGGCGCAGGAGCGAGGCATCACGCTGCATGTCTGGCCATTGCAGCCAGACGGTACCCTGGATCTGGCACAACTGCCGGGCCTGATTGATGCCTCCACCAAGCTGTTGGCGATCACCCAGATATCGAACGTGTTGGGTACCGTCAACCCACTGCATGAGATCGTCCCTGTGGCCAAAGCGGCTGGGCTGAAGGTGCTGGTGGACGGCGCTCAGGCGGTAATGCATCAGCGTATCGATGTCCAGGCGTTAGACTGTGATTTCTATGTGTTCTCCGGCCACAAGCTGTACGGGCCTAGCGGTATCGGCATTCTGTATGGCAAGCAGTCGCTGCTGGAACAGATGCCACCGTGGGAAGGCGGCGGCGCGATGATCCAACGGGTCAGCCTGACGCAAGGTACTACCTTTGCAGCGCCGCCATGGCGTTTTGAGGCCGGTTCACCTAATACGGCGGGTATGATGGGGCTGGGGGCTGCCATCGACTATGTCGAGGCTCTGGGGCTGGAAAACATCCACGATCACGAGCAATCTCTAATTCGCTACGCATTGGATGGCTTGCAGCAGGTGCCAACGCTGAAGATTTATGGCCCTGCGCAGCGTGCCGGCGTGATTGCCTTTAACCTGGGTGAACATCATGCCTACGACGTGGGCAGTTTCCTGGATCAATACGGCATTGCGATCCGCACCGGGCACCACTGCGCCATGCCGCTGATGGAGTTCTACCGGGTGCCAAGTATGTGCCGTGCCTCGCTGGCGTTGTACAATACCCGGCAGGAGGTGGACCGGCTGGTCGCCGGTTTGCAGCGCATCCACAGCTTGTTAGGCTAATCATTAAAGGGAACCCCATGGCGCATTTGCCGGACAAAGATAAATTGGTGCGTAATTTTTCCCGCTGCCTGAACTGGGAAGAGAAGTACCTGTATGTGATCGAACTGGGTAGCCAGCTGCCACCGCTGGATGAAAGCGAGCGGCAGGCGGCCAACCTGATTTCCGGTTGTCAAAGCCAGGTCTGGATCGTGATGAGCAACAACGCGCAAGGGCAGGTTGAGTTTCATGGTGATAGCGATGCAGCTATCGTCAAGGGGCTGCTGGCGGTGGTGTTTATTGTTTATCATGAGCTTACGCCGCAGCAAATCCTCGATCTGGATGTACGCCCATTCTTCAGCGAACTGGCCTTGAGCCAACATCTGACGCCTTCTCGTTCTCAAGGTCTGGAGGCGATGATCCGCGCTATTCGCAGTAAAGCGGCACAGCTCGCCTGATCGGATATCCCAAGGCTTATTGATGGCACGCTATGTCAATGAGCCTTTACAATTCCTGCCAAACCCTGTCTTTTTCCCACAAATCATAATTATTTCAGCCGCTTACCCGTTGACGAGTCATTGACAATCCCTGCGTTTGATTACGTTATAACATGTTGATTTTTTGCAATTTATTGCCTTTAAATCGGATCTTGCTAATATCGAACGAGCATTTATCTTATTTACCTGCTGGCCAGCGATCGCTAGCCTTGCAATGAACCGTAATAACAATAGGGATCAGAATGAAACGTGCGTTGACTCTAATGGGCGTGCTATTCGCCACCGTACTGGCCGGCACCCAGGCGGCCAGTGCGAACGAATACCCATTGCCGCCGCCAGGCAGCCGTCTGATTGGTGAGAATACGATTTACAACGTGCCAAACGATGGCCGTTCGCTGGAAGCCATTGCGGCTGACTACAAGATTGGGCTATTGGGCATGCTGGAAGCCAACCCGGGTACCGATCCCTATCTGCCTAAACCGGGGTCGGCGCTGACGATCCCGACACAGATGCTGCTGCCGGATACCCCACGTGAAGGAATTGTGGTCAATCTGGCGGAACTGCGCTTGTACTATTACCCGAAAGGGGAAGATAAGGTGATCGTCTATCCGATCGGTATTGGCCAGACCGGTATGAATACGCCGCTGAAGGTGACCTCGGTCAGCCAGAAGATCCCGAATCCAACCTGGACGCCCACTGCCAACATCCGCAAGCGCTACCAGTCCCAGGGCGTGACTTTGCCTGCGGTAATACCGGCCGGGCCTGAGAATCCGATGGGGCTGTTTGCCATGCGTCTGGCCATGGGGCACGGTGAATACCTGATCCACGGCACCAATGCCAACTTTGGTATCGGGATGCGTGTGAGCTCAGGCTGTATCCGCCTGCGCCCGGACGATATCGAAGCGCTGTTCAACCAGGTGCCACAAGGCACCAGAGTGCAAATCGTCAATGAACCGCTGAAAGTCTCCGTTGAGCCAGATGGCAAACGCTATGTAGAAGTGCATCAGCCATTGTCCAGAGTGGCCAGTGACGATCCGCAGACCATGCCAATCGCGCTTTCTAAAAATCAGAAAGCCTTTACTGCCGATCCACAGACCGATAAGGCAATGCTCGACAGCGCCATCGTAAGACGTTCTGGCATGCCAGTGCTGGTCAGTGTAGGGCAAGACCCTTCCGAGGTCACTACACCGCCTACAGCGCTCCCTGGTGAGGGGGCTGACACCTCTGGTGAGTCTGGTGCACCGATTAGCTCGGTGAACTAAACCTTGATGGGCGAAAGTAATGGGGTCCGGCATTGAGCCTGGCCCTTTTTTTGTGCCTAAGGTATTGGATGGGGTGATGTGCAGGGGCTATTTATTTATAGGCAAAAAAAAACGGTGCACAATGTGCACCGTTTTCAATAACCGAAGCAAACTTACTTTTTGTAAGCGTGTGCTTGGTTGTCCAGACGCTGGTTAGCGCGCGCTGCGTCGTCTTTAGCTGCTTGAACGTCAGAACGGATTGCGTTCACGTCGTTGCTCAGCTGATCAACTTTAGCGTTCAGAGTCTGAACGTCAGAAGACAGTTGATCGATTTTAGCATTGCTTGAGCAACCAGCCAGCATAGTAGAAGCCAGGATTACCGCGCCCAGTACCAGTTTAGTACGATTCATTATAACACCCTCTAGATTGAGTTAATCTCCATGTAGCGTTACAAGTATTACACAAACTTTTTTCGAAAGAGAATAAATTTTTTGTATTAGGGCCCTTTATTTTGATCGTTCGCTCAAACTTGCATCTTGTTTTGCAAAATAGTTAAAAAATCGAAGGAAAACAGCCTGATTCTATGGGACAACTCTCAAATGAAATTGGCGAAATAAACCGCTTTAATGGTTGCGTTTTTCTGAAAGTGCGTTATTGCAGATAAAAAAAACGCCGCTAAGCGGCGTTTGGGTCACAGACTTGTTGTCACGTTTATTATTACAGCACGTGAACCGAGGCAGTATTGGTAGTGCCGCTTGGTACCAGAGCACCAGAAACCATCACCACGACGTCGCCTTTCTGTGCCAGGCCGCTCGCCAAAGCAACTTCTTTACCAATGCGGTAGAAGTCGTCGGTAGACGCGATTTCTTTGACCATCTGAGTGGTGATACCTTTGCTCAGGATCAGCTGACGGGCAGTGACTTCGTTGGTCGTCAGCGCCAGGATCACGGCGTTAGGGAAGTACTTACGCACGGATTTGGCTGATTTACCGCCGCTGGTGGCAACCACGATCAGTGGCGCGTCCAGTTTTTCGGCAGTTTCTACCGCACCGCGGCACACCGCTTCGGTGATACGCAGTTTACGATTGTCGTTCAGGGTGTCGATACGGCTAGGCATCACGCGATCGGTACGTTCGCAGATGGTTGCCATTATGGTAACGGCTTCCAGCGGGTATTTACCCTTGGCGCTTTCACCAGACAGCATCACCGCATCGGTACCGTCCAGGATGGCGTTGGCAACGTCACCGGCTTCTGCACGGGTAGGGCGCGGGTTCTTGATCATTGAATCCAGCATCTGGGTCGCGGTGATAACCACTTTACGTGCGCGGTTACACTTCTCGATCATCATCTTCTGCGCGAAGATCACTTCTTCGACCGGAATTTCAACACCCAGATCGCCACGAGCTACCATGATGCCGTCAGACGCTTCGAGGATCTCGTCGAAGTTGTTCAGGCCTTCCTGGTTTTCGATCTTGGAGATGATCTGAATGTTTTCGCCGCCGTGGGCTTTCAGGTGCTCACGGATTTCCAGCACGTCGGAACGCTTACGGATAAAGGAAGCCGCAACGAAGTCTACGCCTTGCTCACAACCGAAGATCAGGTCACGTTTGTCTTTTTCGGCCAGCGCTGGCAGCTGAATAGATACGCCCGGCAGGTTAACGCCTTTGTTTTCGCCCAGGTCGCCGCTGTTCAGTACCTTACAAACCACTTCGCTTTCGGTAACCGCGGTCACTTCCATACCGATCAGGCCATCATCCACCAGTACGGTGTTGCCAATCTTCAGGTCGGCAGCAAAGCCAGGGTAGGTCACAGCAACGCGCTCTTTGTTGCCGATAACGCTCTGGTCGGTGGTGAAGGTGAAGGTCTGGCCAGCAACCAGGGCTGCATCAACGCCGCCTTCCAGCTTCATGGTACGGATTTCCGGGCCTTTGGTATCGAGCAGGATGCCGGCGTTTTTACCGGTTTTGGCAATTACCGCACGCATGTTCTTGATGCGGTTACCGTGTTCTTCATAATCGCCGTGGGAGAAGTTAAGGCGCATTACGTTCATGCCCGCGTTCAGCAGGCTGGTCAGCATTTCTTCCGACTCGGTTTTCGGGCCGATAGTACAAACAATTTTGGTCTTTTTCATGACGATTTTTTCTGCAAGTTGTGATGGATTATAAAACTAACGGTACCGGCGGCTAGGCCATCGGTAAGGGATTTGGGCTGTGCCTGGCAATGCAAAACATAGTTAAGGATAGGTGACCTTGGTCGAAATGGGGTGGAAAAATTCGGCCGATGCCCAGGTGTGGGTAGGCTGCGCAAAAAGCGAGGATGAGAATTTGTTGTAATTGCGTTTTCGCAGATCAAGGGCTGAAACCATTCAACTGAAAGACGTTGCGCATTATAAGGCTATGCGGCTGGAAACAAAACAAAAAACCGCAGCCGCTGGCAGATTTGTTCATAAAATCAGCAAATGTGGCGCAAATAAGTCGCCTGCCAGCGGGTTTGTTGCGCAATTAGCATGACTGTAACGGATTATGTTTTCGAAAAAAATAAAGTGACGGTCTTCACGTTTTAAACATTTTGCTGGATTTCCAGCAGAACTCCGTCATCCAGACAGAAACACCCAAAAACGGTAGCGGCAGGGATCGCCAACGTTTCCTGGGCCATCAGAGTATGCACGTCGCTGCCGACGGTGAACTCGAAGATCCCAGAAAGGATGAGGATTTGCTGAGGATAGGGGCGTTTTTGCAGTTGGTCGAAGGTGCCTGCGGCAAATTTGACTTCCCAGGCGGTGCTCCCATCGCTCATTAGCCCTTGGCGGCGGGCGAGGCCATTGTCGAGTTGTTCGAACGGCAGCTGTGATTTAAAAACCGACATCAAAATTACCTCCATCAGGATACTGCGCTGATGATACGCGACGTGCTGACGCTCTGTCCGGTATTACTGTTAAATTGGGTTGCCGTTAGGCGAGAGATAATACTGGGAAGCGAAACAAGAAGTGGTGCGTCCGAATGGACTCGAACCATCGACCCCCACCATGTCAAGGTGGTGCTCTAACCAACTGAGCTACGGACGCACTGTGCTACTTTCAGGAATTTGGTGCGTCTGAATGGACTCGAACCATCGACCCCCACCATGTCAAGGTGGTGCTCTAACCAACTGAGCTACAGACGCATCTTTTTCCTCTCTGTCATGGCTGACAGCGGGGACGAATATTAACGAGCAACCTGGCCGCTGGCAAGGGGAAAAACGCAATTTTATTTGGTATTTCACGCGATTGCTGAGCTTATGTGCAGTAAGGCGGTTTTTTCTGCAATGGCTGGCGAGGAACTCGCCGGTTTGCCTGGGACAAACCGGCGAACGCTTTTAACGGGTGGAACGCTGCAAAATCAACGCCGGGGGTTGGCGCTGTAACCAACGCATCCGCAATACCATCATGATGGCGGCGAAGGTCAGGCCGATAATAAAGCCGAACCAGAATCCGCTTGGCCCCATCGCCGGCACGATGTAGTCCGTCAGCGCCAGCAGATAGCCGCTTGGCAATCCGAGAACCCAATAGGCCACAAAGGTGATGTAGAAGATCGCCCGGGTATCTTTATAACCCCGCAGAATACCGCTACCGATCACCTGGATGGAGTCGGATATCTGGTAAATCGCCGCCAGCAGCATCAGATGGGAGGCCATGGTCACGACCGCAGGGTTATCGTTATACAGTAGGGCGATAGACTCGCGGAACGCGGCGGTGAACAACGCCGAGCAACTGGCCATGGCGATGCCGACGGCAATTGCCGCATAGGCGGCAATCCGAGCGCCCTCGACCGAGCCTTCGCCCAGACGGTGTCCAACACGAATGGTGGCCCCAACGCCGAGCGACAGCGGCAGCACAAACATCAGTGAGCTGAAGTTCAGGGCAATCTGGTGTCCGGCAACCGCAACGATGCCTAGCGGTGAAACCAATAATGCCACCACGGCAAACAGTGTCACCTCAAAGAACAAGGCCAGGGCAACCGGCAGACCAATGCCGATCAGGCGTTTTAACGCCTGCCAGTCCGGGCCACGGCGTGCGCCTTCCTCCAGCTTGATATCCCGCAGCGAGGACGCATGTTTGGCATACCAGCGCATCATCAGGAACATCATCCAATACACGCTGGCGGTGGCGACACCACAACCGACGCCGCCCATTTCCGGCATGCCAAACTTGCCGAAAATCAAGATGTAGTTGATCGGGATGTTGATCAACAGACCCAAAAACCCTATTACCATGCCGGGCTTGGTTTTGGATAAGCCTTCACACTGGCCACGAACGACCTGGAAGAACAAATAGCCGGGAGCTCCCCACATAATGGCATGCAGGAAACCAACGGCCTTTTCAGCCAGCAGCGGATCGATGTTGTGCATCATGTCGATCACCAACTGGCTGTTATAAATCACGGCAATAATGAGGAGTGAAACCCCCGATGCCAGCCAAAAGCCCTGGCGCACCTGATACGCGATACGATCGCGGCGGCCTGCGCCGTTGAGCTGGGCGATCACTGGGGTCAAGGCCAGCAGTAAACCGTGGCCGAACAGGATGGTCGGCAGCCAGATAGAGGTCCCCACGGCAACGGCGGCCATATCCGTGGCGCTATAAGAGCCAGCCATGATGGTATCGACCACGCCCATTGCGGTTTGGGATATTTGCGCGATGATGACCGGAATTGCGAGGGCCAATAAACTACGCGCCTCAATAAAGTACTTCTGCACGTATACACCTTTCTAATTATTTATGGGAAGGGGTGTCGCTGCATCAGCAACAACTAAAAACTGCGGAATATGCCGAAAAGATTGTACCTGCTAGTCGGGGTTAAGCAAAGGTTGTAAAGAAATAGTTATCGCCTGGCGGTTTCAGGCGGCAACGTTAAATCCCCAGGATATAAACTAGGCAAGCACTGCTTTTTTGCCGCTGTGCGTTTGGTTTTCTGCCGTAACTGGGGCAAACTGCTTACAGCGCGTTGAACATAGTCATAAAGAAGAGGCCAACATGTTTACCGGTATCGTACAAGGCACCGCCCCGCTGGTTGCCATTGATGAAAAACCCAACTTCCGTACCCACGTTGTTGAAATGCCTGATGAGCTGTTACCAGGGCTGGAGTTGGGGGCCTCGGTAGCCCACAACGGCTGCTGTCTGACCGTCACGGAGATTGCAGGCAATCGCGTCAGCTTTGATTTGATCAAAGAGACACTGCGGTTGACCAATCTTGGCGATCTCAAATTGGGTGATGTGGTCAATCTGGAAAGAGCCGCCAAGTTTAACGATGAAATCGGTGGGCACCTGATGTCCGGGCATATTATCTGTACCGCGGAAGTCACCAAGATTTATACCTCGGAAAATAATCGCCAGATCTGGCTGCGCATGCCGAATATCGATTTGATGAAATATGTGCTGCATAAGGGGTTCATCGGCATCGATGGCATCAGCCTGACCATTGGTGAGGTGGTCAATAACCGTTTCTGTGTGCATTTGATCCCGGAAACCCTTGAGCGCACCACGCTGGGTAAAAAGCGCCTGGGCGATAAGGTCAATATCGAAATCGATCCGCAAACTCAGGCGGTGGTGGATACCGTCGAGCGCGTATTGGCTAATCGTGAGGCTGCGTTAGCTGTCACCAAGCCGCCAGTACCCAAAGTCTGAGAACCATGCACCAATAACCACACATAGGAGCCAAACGTGAAGTATTACGGGAAAACGATGATGTTTGCGGCGCTGTTGGCGCTGACCGCCTGTTCAAGCTCACCGGAACAGGCGAACTCACAGTCTGCCGAGGCTGAAGATGATACCTGTGGTGCATCGCAGTATCAGAATTATGTGGGTAAACCGCTGTCTGCGTTGGACGGGATCAATATTCCTCAGCAGGTACGTACTATTCCTTATAACTCTATGGTAACCATGGACTTCAATCTAAAGCGCTTGAACTTCCTGGGTGACAGTGAAGACAAAATCATTCGCGTTTATTGCGGTTAATTACCCCTCACCCCAACCCTCTCCCACAGGGAGAGGGAGCTGATGGCCCCCGCTCGTGTGAAAGTACAGAGGTCACCTCAGCAAACTCGATCGCCCCTCATTCAAGGTATATCACCGAATTCTTGGATTATCTTGATCACCCCTCATTCAAGGTATATCACCGAATTCTTGGATTATCTTGATCACCCCTCATTCAAGGTATATCACCGAATTCTTGGATTATCTTGATCGCCCCTCACTCAAGGTATCTCACCGAATTCTTAGGTTTTCTCGATCGGTTCCCTCTCCCTGTGGGAGAGGGTTAGGGTGAGGGGACCCTAGCGGGGAACTCGCAGACCGCCTTCGACGCCTTTAGGGCTGAATACCACCTGCCAAAGTTGAATATCGCGAGCGCGGAACGCTCCTGCGCAGGCATTAAGGTAATAACTGAACATCCTTTCAAAACGTTCGGAATAGCGCGATGCCAGCTGTGGCCAGCTCTGTTTGAAACGTTCATACCAGGCCATCAGAGTGCGATCGTAATCTGCGCCGATATTATGCCAATCTTCCATGACGAAACGGCCTTCGCTGGCCTGGGCAATATGTTTCACCGACGGCAGGCAACCGTTGGGGAAGATATATTTATTGATCCACGGATCAACGTTCATATCGGTCTCGTTGGAACCAATGGTATGCAACAGGAAAATGCCATCGGGTTTTAAATTACGTTCCACCACCTCGAAATAGGTTCGGTAGTTCTTCGGCCCAACGTGTTCGAACATGCCGACCGAGACGATGCGGTCAAACTGCTGGTAGAGATCGCGGTAATCCTGCAGCAGAATTTCCACGTCCAGCCCGGCACAGCGCTCTTGCGCCATTTTCTGCTGTTCGGCGGAGATGGTCACTCCTACCATGGAAACGCCGTAGTGCTTGGCCGCATAAGCAGACAGACCGCCCCAGCCACAGCCGATATCCAATACCCGCATGCCGGGCTGCAGGTGCAGTTTTTCGCAAATTAACCGTAGCTTGGCCTCTTGTGCTTCTTCCAACGTCGTGGCCTGTTGCCAATAGCCGCAGGAATATTGCATATAGGGATCCAGCATCTGGGTAAACAAATCGTTACCCAGATCGTAATGCTCTTTGCCAACAATCCAGGCACGTTTTTGGGATTGCAGATTGGTCAGGCGGGCGGCGGCAATACGCAAGATATCCTTCAGGTGGTGGGGCAGTTTCTTTTCCAGGCCGGCTGCGACAACCCGCTGAAAAAATATGTCCAGTCGTTCGCACTCCCACCAACCGTCCATATAGCTTTCGCCCAGCCCCAGAGAGCCGTCTTGCAGTACGCGTTTAAAGAAATTGGGATTATTGATCTGAATATCGAAAGGGCGTGAACCATTGATTTCAATGCCGGCCATGCTAAGCATTTCATGAGCGATACGATACCAATGGTTGTCCTGGATGCTCAGATCTTCTATACACGATGAACTCATAGCTTCTCCATCACCTTCTTCTGACTTATGATCCTGCAGAATTTAGCGTAGACAATTTCTACAGGGACATACGTATACCTACGGTAAAAATTCACCGTGGTGTCTGAAATTCGACTTGAACAGAGGAAATTTAAGAGACTCCCTGCGTCAAAGGACGCGGGTAAATGCAACCTTAAATAAAGTGTGATGCCATCCACGTACGCAGCAGTTGCTGCAATAAGAACTTAGTATAACTGTTATTCTAAAAGGTCGTTTTTGAGTATAGGCTTGCCGAGGCGTAGACTCAACTGCAAATCGCGCTCGGCAAGAATTTTCATTAAGTGACTATTTACAGAGATAATTATGACACGGAGTCGGCACGCTTCTGCCGTGTCATCTGCGTTTCATCCGTTCCTTTCCCACGCTGGATCAGATAACCCAAGGCCGCTAAAAATACGGTAGCCACCATTACGGTAGCCGTGGCTAACAGCGGTTGGGCGATAAATGCCGAAACCAACAGGCTGGCGATAAAACATAATCCCAGCTGTAGCGTGTTTTGCAGCGCAGCGGCTTTGCCACTGTTGTTGGGGAAGGGCATCAACGCATTGGCCACTAGAATAGGATAGCTGGCACCGTTTACTAACGCCATAAAGCAGAACGGGATCAGCAGAGTGGTCAACGTTGGTTCACTTAGTGTGGCGATCAGATACAACGCCACCATGCTGACACCGTAAGCTAACAGCAACCACGGCAGCAAGGTTTTGCCAGAGATGCGATTTAAGGCGCTACGGCAGCTATAACCCCCTAATAAGAAGGCCAGCGTTTGCGGCACATAGCTCAGGCCAATATCGTTGGGACTATACCCCATATCGCCGAGGATAAAGGGTGAACCCGTCAGCCAGGCGAAGAAGCCGGCAGAACAGGCGGCAAAAACCATCACGTTGCCGCTGAACACCGGGGATTTCAAGATCTGCATAAAGCCAAGGCTGGGCTTTTTATCGGCGGAAGGTACCAGTCTGCTGCGGTCTTTCAGTAGCAAGGTGGGGATCAGCAGCAGGGCGGTGATCCCCAACAGCACGGCGAAGATGGCCCGCCATCCCATATGGTTGAGCAACCAGGCACCCAGCAGTGGAGCCAGCGCCGGAGAGAGGGCGACTAGCGGCATAATGGAGGCGAAAACGCGGTTGGCTTTGCCATCGCGGTAGCGATCGACCACGATCGCCTGCCAGGTGACGGCGGCTGAACAGACGCCAATGGCTTGAATAAAGCGCAGTGACCACAGTTGTGCCACGTTCTCGACCCAAAGCATACCGAGGCAGCCGACGGCGAACAGCGCAAGGCCAATCAATAACACGGGCTTACGGCCAATACGGTCGGACAGCGGCCCCCACAGCAACTGGGCAAAGGCAAAGCCTGCCAGGAAGATACTCAGGCTGGCGCTGATCGCCCCAGCGGAGATTTGCAGATCCTGCTGCATTGCCCCAAAGGCGGGCAGGTACATATCGGTAGCCAGATAGCCCAACATACTCAGGCCGGCCAGGTAGAACATAAATCCAAAATTTCGCATTGCTATTTCTCGTTAAAATTATGTTGTCGCAGGTTTTGAAGCGCCGGCAAGTGTATACGGCTGGATCTCTGCTTGTGAAACGGTAATATTTGCAAGGTGCTGTTAAAAAATTTGAAGGCAAACATATGTGGTCTGAATATTCACTCGATGTAGTAGATGCGGTAGCGCGGACCGGCAGTTTCAGCGCGGCGGCACAGGAGTTGCACCGCGTTCCTTCTGCTGTGAGCTATACGGTGCGTCAACTGGAGCAATGGCTGGCAGTGCCTTTGTTTGAACGCCGTCACCGCGATGTGGAACTCACGCCAGCGGGGGCGCTGTTTATTAAGGAGGCGCGAGTTGTTATCAAAAAAATGCTCGATACCCGACGGCAGTGTCAGCAGGTGGCAAACGGTTGGCGCGGGCAACTGCGGATTGCGGTCGATCTGATCGTCAAACCCCAGCGCAGCCGCCAGCTGGTGCTGGATTTTTATCGCCATTTTCCCGACGTGGAACTGATGGTACAGCCGGAAGTCTTCAACGGCGTGTGGGATGCGCTGGTCGATGGCCGCGCTGAGATGGCCATTGGTGCAACACGTGCGGTGCCGGTGGGCGGCGGTTTTGCCTTTCGCGATATGGGCTTTATGAATTGGCTCTGCGTAGTCCATGCTAAACATCCGCTGGCCGCCTTGCAAGGAAAGCTGCGAGACGATCAGCTACGACCTTATCCCTCGTTGCTGTTGGAAGATACTTCGCGCAATTTACCCAAGCGGGTGACCTGGTCGCTGGACAACCAGCGGCGATTGACCGTGCCGGACTGGGTTTCGGCGGTAGATTGTTTGCGTGCCGGGCTGTGTGTGGGCATGGTACCCGCGCATCGGGTATTGCCGTTGGTACAAAGTGGCGAACTGGTGGTATTACCACTGCATGAGCCTTTCCCGCCTAGCGCCTGCTGCTTGACCTGGCAGCAAAACGCCCAGTCTCCGGCCATGGCCTGGCTGTTGGACTATCTGGGCGACAGCGAAACGCTCAATCAGGAATGGCTCAGTGAAGAGGAGCCGGGTGCTTAATCGGGCGCAGTATTGCAGCGCCCCAACAGGAGTTAACGGCGGTAATCGACAAAAGGACCATCGGCGACTGAGCGGCGCTCGATGAGTTTTGGATGCACTTCAATCACCTGCGATTCTTCACGCTTGCTGATAATGCGATCCAACAGCATGGTAAAGGCCATCTCGCCCAGGCGCTCTTTCGGCTGGTGAATGGTGGTCAGCGCCGGGGTGAAGTAGCGGGCATTACGCACGTTGTCGTAGCCAATCACCGAGATATCCTGCGGTACACGCAACCCCAGCTCATCGGCGGCGCAGATCGCCCCCATGGCCATAATATCGCCGCCACAGAAAACGGCGGTTGGACGATGCTTTTGCGACAGGATCTGATGCATGGCTTTATAGCCAGATTCAGGCTCGAAATCCCCCTGCACGATCCATTCTTCGCGCACTTCGATGTTGGCTTCCTTCATGGCTTTCAGAAAGCCCTGGTGGCGACCTCCACCGGTATTACGCGCCAGTTGACCAGGAATGGCACCGATGTCACGGTGGCCACGTTCGATCAGGTAGCGGCCTGCCAGGTAGCCGCCCTCGAAGGCATTGTCGATAATGGTATCGGTGAAGTCTCCGCGCGCGGTACCCCAATCCATCACCACCATGGGAATATTACGGTAATCTTCCAGCATGCCCAGTAGCTGATCTGGATATTCTGAGCACATCACCAGCAGGCCATCGACGCGTTTTTGCGCCAACATCGCCAGATAGGCTTGCTGTTTATCCAGATTATTGTGCGAGTTACACAAGATCAGGGTATAGCCTTTGCTGTAGCAGCTGTTTTCCACCGCTTCGATCACTTCGGCAAAATAGGGGGCCTCGCTCGAAGTGGCGAGCAAACCGATCGATTTGGTGTGGTTGACCTTGAGGCTGCGGGCCACGGCGCTGGGTGAATAGTGCAGCTCTTTGATGGCGGCCCAAACGGCCGTTTTGGTATCTTCGGCGACGAAACGCGTTTTATTGATAACGTGCGAAACGGTAGTGGTAGAAACGCCAGCGCGTTTGGCCACATCTTTAATCGTTGCCATGTAAAAAATGACTCCTAAACCCACATGTTACAGCATGTAAGTATGATGTTAATCGTTTGCCTGCGTAGATCCTTTCCCAGATAAGCGAAAACTGAGTTTTTAGTGCTGAAGTCGTAAATCGCTTGAACAGGGAGGGGCAGTTTATCGGTACGCAGTTGTGAACTGCGGATTTTGTCGCATATTGAAGAAAAGTGGAAGAGCTAATCGGTAATTATCAGCGGGGAAATCATAACAAGATTTTAATCACGAACTGTGGGAAAATGATTTGACGTATAAACTGTGTGGCTTATGCTCTGGAAAAGCCAATCTGAGAGGGAGTTGTATATGGATACCGATTTGAAGATGTCATTACTCACCACCGTGGGTGCCTTGGCAATGATTATTGCTTTCAGTTTTATTGCCGCATTGAACTGATCCGCAGCAGAAAAACAGAGGCGCAGCTTGATGCCGCGCCTTATTATTAGCTAGCCACCCGTCGTTAAGCCAGGTTTTCTGCCACGAACGCCCAGTTCACCAACGCCCAGAAGTTTTCCAGGTACTTTGGCCGCGCATTGCGGTAGTCGATGTAGTAAGCATGTTCCCACACGTCAACGGTCAATAGCGGAACGTCTGCGCCGGTCAGCGGGGTTGCCGCATTCGAGGTGCTGACAATCGCCAGACTGCCGTCCGCTTTTTTCACCAGCCAGGTCCAGCCAGCGCCGAAGTTTTTCACGGCGGCATCGGTGAACTGCTCTTTAAAGGCGGCGAAGGAGCCGAATGACTTATTGATCGCCTCTGCCACTGCGCCCGTTGGCTCGCCACCACCTTGCGGTGATAAACAGTGCCAATAGAAGGTGTGGTTCCAGACCTGGGCGGCGTTGTTGAACACGCCGCCGGTGGAGGTCTTGACGATCTCGACCAGGGATTTTCCTTCGAACTCGCTGCCTTTCACCAGATTGTTCAGGTTAACCACGTAGGTGTTATGGTGCTTGCCATAGTGGTATTCCAGCGTTTCTGCGGAAATGTGCGGTTCGAGAGCGTTTTTCTCATATGGTAATGCAGGTAATTCAAACGACATTGCTTTCTCCTTTTATAGACAATACGTCTCTCCGACGCTGTGGGCCTGGGTGGCCAAGGGCGGAAAAGCGCGATTGCACCACTTTTGTTATGGTTATTAATCTTAACAACTTTCCGGGGGAAAAGAACATCCAAACTGTGCCAAGTGGCTGATTGATTAAAGTCGCAGCGGCTTTTTATTTTTGGGGGGAAGGGAAGCACGGCCGAGCGGTTGGCTCAGCCGTGATAGGTTAACGGATGGTGGTTGGAGTCACTACGCGGCGGGCACCAATGTAATGGTTCTGCCAATAGTCGTTATCCAACTGACTGATGCGAATTTCTTCACCGGTGCGTGGTGACTGGATGAATTTACCGTTACCAAGATAGACGCCAACGTGATCGGCGGTGCCACGGTTGTTGATGCGGAAGAACACCAGATCGCCTTTCTCCAGCTCATTACGTTTGATCGGAGCTGCATCACGCAGGTGGTACATTTCGTTGGCGGTACGCGGCATTTTGATTTTCACCACGTCCTTGTACGCGTAATAAATCAGCCCGCTGCAGTCAAAGCCTGTACCAGGTGAAGATCCACCCCAGCGGTAGGGTTTGCCCATTTGCCCCATCAGCTTGGCCATGGCTGTTTGCTTGGCGTGCTGGTAGCGCTTTTTGTGAGCGGCGGAAAGTTTCAGTGGCTTATCGCGGCCAGCCAATTTTGCCGTAGCTTTACCTTCTTCACGATGGCGACCATAACCTTTTTTATAGCCTTTTTTAGGCGGAGTCACTTTGAGCTTGGCCGTTTTGGTTGCCTGGCTTTTGGTTTTAACGCGGGTGGTTTTTTTGGCGGTCTTTATAGTTGCTGGTTTGGTTTTTAGCGTTTTCGGAGGGGTGGCTGCCTTCACTTTTTTATTGGCTTTCTCCGCTTTCTTTTTCTTGCGGTCGTCTGGCCGGGCTTCATTAACGTGACTCTTGCGCTGCTCGGCAGAAACACGTGCCTGTGGCGCAGCGTGCGCCAAATTGAAGAAGAGCTGCGTAAATAGCAGCACAAAAAGTGTAATAATTAACCGCATATCGACGTTACCAACCTTGGCTCCGAAACAGAAATCGAATGAGTCACAGTATTCCCGAAATTCACCCTATAAAACAGCGTGGATCTCATAAATACTAATCCATATTGTGAGAAAACGTTAATGGCATTTTTATTGTTGCAAAATCAAACGTCTGCCGTCTAAAAAAACGACACGGATCATGTGGTTGGCTTAATGCTCGCCGGCATTGGGCAGCGCAAATATAATAGTGAAACGCCCCGATTAAAAATGTTATTCTGGGTCCATGTTTAACCGGTTCGGTGTGACCGCCG
The DNA here is from genome assembly GCF_055790865.1 of Serratia sp. K1WW1. NCBI lineage: Bacteria > Pseudomonadati > Pseudomonadota > Gammaproteobacteria > Enterobacterales > Yersiniaceae > Serratia > Serratia sp. K1WW1. Next base: position 3,304,450 of record NZ_CM147697.1, on the reverse strand, counting down.
CTTTTGCTGAGGCAATCAGAGAATGTCCCTGCAAAAGATGGCGTTTTCTTGGTACCGGTCCTGCCGCTACAATAGCCAGTGTGATGCATGTTGTAGCCATGATGTGGCTTGAGGAAGCAATAATGACGACGATTGAAAAAATTCAGCAGCAAATTTCTGCCAACCCGATCCTGCTGTATATGAAAGGCTCACCGAAATTGCCAAGCTGCGGTTTCTCTGCTCAGGCCGTGCAGGCGCTTTCAGCCTGTGGCGAACGCTTTGCCTATGTTGATATTCTGCAAAACCCGGACATCCGCGCCGAGCTGCCAAAGTACGCCAACTGGCCAACCTTCCCGCAGCTGTGGGTCGATGGTGAACTGGTTGGCGGCTGCGATATCATCATCGAGATGTACCAGCGTGGTGAACTGCAGCCTTTGATCAAAGAAACGGCCGAAAAGTATAAAGATCAGGAAGACCAGCAGCCTTAATGGCGCAGGGTTTTACCAAATAAAATCGGGCGGCACTGTCAAAAGTGCCGCCCGATTTTTTTATCCCCGTCGTCTTTCAAACCGCAGCGTTGTTACCTGCACTTGCTCACCCCAGTCACTTACAAAAGTAAGCTCCTGGGGATGAGCAAGCTTGTCGCCTAGCTGCGGCTTGAAATCCATAGGGCATACGTTCTAAATTACTCCGCGCCGTCATTATGGCTGTTGGCAATCGGCCAGCCACCGAGACGTTTCCAGCGGTTGACCAGTTCACAGAACAGCTGGGCGGTTTGCTGGGTATCATAAAGTGCTGAGTGCGCCTGGCTGCTGTCAAACGGCATGCCGGCGGCAATACAGGCTTTGGCCAGCACCGTCTGCCCTAATACCAGCCCACTAAGCGCAGCGGTATCAAAGGTGGCGAAAGGGTGGAACGGGTTGCGCTTCAGGCTGGCGCGCTCGGCGGCGGCCATCAGGAAACTGTGATCAAAGTTGGCATTATGCGCCACGATGATTGCCCGGTTACAGCCCTGATCCTTAATGCCTTTACGCACGGCTTTGAAAATCGCATGCAGAGCATCATATTCACTCACTGCACCACGCAGTGGGTTATGTGGATCGATACCGTTGAAGGCCAGCGCTTCCGGTTGCAGGTTCGCCCCTTCAAACGGCTCTACATGAAAATGCAGCGTTTCATCTTGCTGCAACCAACCATTTTCATCCATTTTCAGCGTGACGGCGGCAATCTCTAGCAGCGCATCGGTCTGAGCATGAAACCCGGCGGTTTCCACATCAATAACAACGGGATAAAACCCACGGAAACGGCCACTCAGGGCGTTAAGATCACTTTTTTCGGCCATCAGTTTCTTATCTTTAGCGAATTCAGCGCGCATTATGACAAATTTCTTGTCTTGGTGCAGCGGAGATAGAAAGCAGGGCGCATGGCGCGCCCTGGAGAAACCTCAGTTACCGAGGCCGTGACCTGCGTGCTTGTTCTCGATCAGTTCGATCTTGTAGCCGTCCGGATCTTCGACGAAGGCAATCACAGTGGTACCGCCCTTGACTGGACCGGCTTCGCGGGTGACTTTGCCACCGGCCTGACGGATGGTGTCGCAGGTGGCTGCTACATCATCGACGCCCAGTGCCAGATGACCAAAGGCGGAGCCCATGTCGTAGCTGTCGACGCCCCAGTTATAGGTCAGTTCGATGACCGAGCCTTCACTTTCATCGCTATAACCCACGAAGGCCAGCGAGTATTTGTACTCGGTGTTTTCGCTGGTACGCAGTAAGCGCATGCCTAATACCTTGGTATAGAAGTCGATGGAGCGTTGCAGATCGCCGACACGGAGCATGGTATGGAGTAAGCGCATAATTTCCTCTGATTGGATATGCCGCGGCTGACGGCAGGTGACTTGAACAGCGTCAGACAGTATAGCCTTGTCGCATAAGGCAATTCAACGCGTGCGGTAGGTGATGGAGTCGGTTACGTTGTCACAAACAAAAAATAGCTGCGGATAATAGTGCAGCAGGCGGGAGCCATACAGAATGCCGACACGCCGGGGATCCATCCATGGAGGCTCGTATCGCGCGTCGATGCGCTCAGCGGTCGGCTAACCTGTATGGCTCCCACCCGCCTCAGCCTTGAGGCGTCGCGGTATTCAGCGCACCTGATTAGCTGAGTGCAAAGCCAATTTAATTCACTTACAGAGTTGGGTAATCGGTATAACCCTCGGCACCGCCGCCATAGAAGAAATCGGCACGTTGCTCGTTAAGTGGAGCCTGCTGTTTAAAGCGTTCCACCAGATCTGGGTTGGCAATATAGCTGCGGCCAAAGGCGACGGCATCAATAAAGCCTTGGGCGATCAGCTCTTCCGCTTTCTCCGCCGTATAGGCACCCGCGCCAATAATCACGCCTTGGAAGTGCGCTCTTACTGCATCGCGGAACGCGGTAGAGTAAGGCTTGCCACCGGCCCAATCCGGCTCGGAAATATGCAGGTAGGCGATACCGCGTTTGTTCAGCTCTTCGATCAGATATAGCGCGGCTTCTTCCTGATCTTCGCCGTTGTCCAGGCCATTGAACGGGCCCAACGGCGAGATACGGATACCAACGCGATCGGCACCGATTTCGGCAATGCTGGCATCGACCACTTCCAGAGTCAGACGGGTACGGTTTTCAATGCTGCCACCGTATTGGTCGGTACGTTGGTTGGACGCCGGAGACATAAACTGGTGCAGCAGGTAACCGTGCGCGGCGTGCAGTTCAATATAGTCAAAACCGGCTTCACGCGAGTTGGCCGCTGCCTGGCGGAAATCGTTGACGATCCCCGGGATTTCGTTGGTTGCCAAAGCGCGTGGGGTAGAGGTTGGCACACGCACCCAGGCACCGGTTTCATCACGAACCGTGGTGCGGGTTTCGGCATTGATCGCTGAAGGCGCGACGGGAGCCTGCTGGCCCGGCTGCAAGCTTGAGTGGGAGATGCGGCCTACGTGCCAAAGTTGCACAGCGATATGACCCTGTTTGTCATGTACCGCCTGGGTGATTTTTTTCCACGCGGCGATTTGTTCTGGGGTATGCAGACCGGGAGCTCCGGCATAACCTTTCGCCTGGAAAGAAATCTGGGTGGCTTCGGTGATCAGCAGGCCAGCGCTGGCACGCTGAGCATAATATTCCGCCATCAGCGGCGTAGGGATGTCACCTGGTTCGATGCTGCGCAGACGAGTCAGCGGGGCCATGAACACACGGTTGGGTAAGGTGGTGTGGCCAACTTTGAGCGGAGAGAACAATTTTTCAATCTTCATAGTGCATCCTATAGTATTAGACCAGTCGACTAGTGATGATAAACAATATCGCTACAATGTCTTTCGGGTAAAAAAGGGAGTTTATGGCTGCGCTGGGCGCAACAGCAATTCGATACTTTCCAGCGCACAGGTCAGTGGGGCGACAGAGTGGCGGATTTTAGCCCGCAACGATGCGCCCAACCACAGCGAATACAGCGTTTCCGCCGTGGCCGCCGGGCTCATGGTGACAGCCAGTGAACCTTCACGGATGCCGCGTTCGATCGCATCTTGCAGATGACCGATCACGCGGCTGGTGCCAGCTTCCAACGCATGGCGCATAGGCTCAGAAAGATCGCTGACCTCTGCGGAGAGTTTCACTGCCAGGCAAGCGTTATGGCACTCACTGCGGCAGTGGAAGCTGATGGCCTGGGCATAATAACTTAATAACTGATTACGCGCGTCGCTGCGAGAGTCGGCAAAAAGCGCCTGCATTTGAGCGTCGTAATGGGCAAAATAACGCTGCAACATTGCTTCGCCGAAGGCTTCCTTCGAGCGAAAATAGTGATAGAACGACCCTTTGGGCACGCCAGCGGTAGCGAGCAACTCACTGAGGCCCATGCCGGTAAAACCAAGGCGCAGGCTGAGCGTTTCGCCGGTAGCGAGCAGATGTTCTCGGGTATCCCCGTTGCAATTCGTCTGTTTTGTCATAATGAAAATGAGAATAATAGACCGATTGGTCTAGGTCAAGTCGCAGATAAAAAAAACCGGGAAAAAATTCCCGGCTCTGACGGTAAAAACGTCGACTAACTTACATTCTATCGAGTTGCTGCACAAGACTTCATACCGAGGCGCTGCATGCTTCGCCAGTCTAGTTGCGGCATCGCTGCAGAATATCCAGGTCGGGCTGATATTGCCTTGTCTGCACGTTTAACATGCCCAACAGGGTGTGGAACAGATTATCCTGTGAAACCTTATCGGCCTCCGCCAGGGATTGCAGGCATTGGCGGTTAATGCCGAAATTGCGTTCATAATCGGCCGACATCCACATCAGGAAAGGCACGTGGGTCTGCTGAGAAGGCGCGAACATATAAGGCGTACCGTGCAGATACATGCCATTCTCCCCGAGCGATTCACCGTGATCGGAAAGATAGACCATCGCCGTATTGAATTTGCCGCTGTATTGCTGCAACAGCTTGATGGTGCTGTCCAACATGGCGTCGGTGTACAGTAGCGAATTGTCGTAGGTATTCACCAATTGCTCGTGGGTACAGTCCTGGATCTGGTTGCTGTCACAGGTGGGTGAGAACTGGCGTAATTCGGGCGTACTGCGGCGATAGTAGGCCGGGCCGTGGCTTCCCATTTGATGCAGAACGATCACACCATCCCCTTGCAGGCTGTTGATATAATCGTCCAGTTTATGCAGCAGCACGTTATCCATGCAGACATCGCCGTCGCAATACTGTGAAAGCTTCAGCTTGGTCATGTCGATATGTGGGATACGATCGCAGGCCCCCTTACAACCGCCGTCATTTTCGCGCCACAGCAGGTTCACTCCGGCATGAGCCATCACGTCCAGCATGCCTTCCTGGTGTGCGGCCAAGGTGGCGTCGTAATCGCCGCGTGGCATGTTGGAGAACATGCAGGGCACGGAGATAGCCGTTTCGGTCCCACAGGAACTGGCATTCTTGAAATAAACCACATGGTCCTGCTTCAAGCGGGGATTGGTCTCCCGTGAGTAACCACCTAGCGAAAAATTTTCTGCCCGCGCGGTTTCGCCGACCACCAGTATCACCAGGGTCTTCTTGGCCTGGCTGCTAATCACCGGGCCTAAATGAGCATCTTCACCAATCTTGACCAGCGGCAGATTTTGGTGGAAATAGCGGTGTTGAGCGTACTTGATGGTGCCAGACACAAAATTGCTTGGGGTGAGCATTTTCACCACGCTTTTATTGTTGCGGATCAGCGAGGCGTAATCTTTGTAGAATAACGCCGCAACCAACAGGATCACCACCACGGAAAGCATCACATTGGCCGCGCGCAGGCCAATCATGTACCACCAAGGGCGGGTTTTATTGATGCGCACAAAACACACGAAAACGGCAGGCAAAATGCCCAGCAACAGCAGCCATAGCCCCATACGAGGGGTGAGCAATGCCGTCGCTTCCTGCGGGTTGGTCTCGAAGGCGTTCTGCATCATATTGCCATCAATCACCACGCCGTAGCTGAACATAAAATAGTTGGCCGCTGCGCTACCGAGCAGCAACAGAATAACCAAGGGTTTACGCAGGAACGGAATGGTTAATACGCTGAAGATAATATTCAGGGCACAGAAAATAACCACCGGCATAGTCGCCGCAAAAATGATGCTATGTACGCTATCAAAGGTGATGTATGACCAGGCTTGGTGAATAAATAGCAGGTTCTGGAAAACCGTGAAGAAAAGGGCGCAAGCCAGGATAAAACCCAAGCTGTTGCATTGTAATGATTGACGTAAGCGCATTGCCAAATCTGGATCCTGCCATGAGGTAATGCGCCGAAATTTACCAGATGAAACTTAAGATAACCTTAGACGAAGCAGCGGCTGCAACGATGCAGCCGCTTAATATTCTCTACCCGGACGATTAATAGGCAGCGGTAAACTGTGCCTTGATGAACTGCGGTTTTTCAACCTCATCGATGATGGCAACCGCGAGGTCTTCTACCGAAATATTGGCCGGCGCGTCACCCTTCATCAACAATTGTGTCGTGCCCAAACGGAACTGGCCGGTACGCTTGCCGGGTTCCAGCAACGCGGCAGGGGAAAGGTAGGTCCAATCCAACTGGGTTTCTGTTTTCAACGCATTACGTAAATCCCGTACCGCCTGGGCCCCTGGACGAATATTTTCCGGGAACTGCGGGGTATCAACCAGCTCAACTCCCGGAGCCACTTCCAGGCTACCGGCACCGCCAACGTACAGCAGGCGTTTAACCGCGGATTGTTTTACCGCCGCCAGGATTTGTTGGGCACCTTTAGCGGTTTTCTCATACAGATCCGTTTCCGCCCAACCTGGGTTATAGGCGCTGATCACGACATCATGACCAGCTAACTGTTGTGCCAACCACGGGCCGTCGGCCACGTCACCCAGGGCGACGGTGAGATTGGCATTATCCGGCAGATCTTTTTTCTGACGGGCGATGGCGGTTACTTGCAGGCCGCGGGCCAAAGCTTCATCGACTACGCGGCGGCCAACAAAACCGGTTGCTCCAATAATGGCGACTTTCATGAGGTCTCTCCTGTGAAATATTTTTTAGCGGGTTGCCGTACCACTCAGTGGCGGCGCAGTAGAAATACTATAAGCCTTAACAATGCGGCTGATTAGTGCCATATTTATGCTTTCTTGATTAAGTAAAACTTCATAATCATGGATAAACTGAATCGAATGGCGGTATTCGCCACCGTGGTGGCCGAGGGATCTTTTGTTGCGGCGGCCCGTCGGCTAGAGATGACGCCCTCTGCGGTCAGCCAGCATATGCGGTCGTTAGAAAAGTCGCTGGGGGTGCCGTTATTGCACCGCTCGACTCGCCGCTTGGCACTGACCGATGCGGGGGAAGCCTTTTATCCCGGTTGCGAAGCCATGTTGCAGGAAGCACAGCGCGCGGAGCAGCGGCTGGCGGAACTGCGGGATACGCTGGTGGGCGAACTACGTATTGCCACCACCGTCGGGATCGGTAGCGGCCCCTTGGCAGAGGCTCTGGCTCCCTTGCTGCTGGCGCACCCAAAGCTGACGCTGCGTATTCTGGCAGACGACCAGGTGGTGGATATGATCGAGCAGCGGGTAGATATCTCACTGCGCGTAAATCTACAACTGGCAGATACCAACCTGATAGCTCACTCGCTGACGGCCTGGCCCATGGTGCTCTGCGCCGCGCCGCGTTATCTCAGCCAGCATGGCGTGCCGGAAACGCCTCAGGAGCTGGTGCAACACCGCTGGATCACCGGTAGCGGTCACGGGCTGCATCTCGATCTACATCACCATGCGGGCGAAACATTCAAACTACGCCTGGCGGCGGGGCAGGTTGTCAGCGGTAGTATGAACGTGATCCGGGCCTTTACCCGCAATGGTCTGGGGATTTCCGGCCAACCGCTGTATGAAATTGGTGATGAACTGCGCCGGGGGGAATTAATCGCCCTGTTACCGCAGTGGCGTCCAGCGCCATATCGGCTGCATGCGTTGACTCTGGAGCGGGTTCTGCCGGAGAAAACGCGCCAGGCGTTGCACTATTTGCGAGAATATTTTCGCCGTCATGGGGAAAAGCCACTTGCCAATGGCCCCGATGACGTCTTCAATTAGCATGACAACGCAGGAGGACGTGTGGCGCAGCAACTCGAGTTCTTTGACATCCCAAGCCCGTGTCGTGGCATTTGCCAGGCCGATGAGCGCGGCTATTGTCGTGGTTGCCTGCGCAGCCGCGAGGAGCGCTTTGGCTGGATGCAAATGAACGATGTCCAGAAAAAGGACGTTCTGCGCCTGTGTCGCCAGCGTTACCTGCGCTCACTACGTACCGGCAAGCAGCCGGAAGAGATCCCGCCAGAGCAGCCCTCGCTGTTTTAACTTTAATGCTGATTTTCTCGATCTGCCGCACGTAAAGGCCACTTTTGCGTTTCCTGCGGCTTGGACGCTTGTGTATGCTGGCGTTAACTATTGTCATGAGGTTTAACAATGCTGAATCGTATTAAGCTGGCACCCCTTGGGCCAGAGTTCTCACGCATGATTTGCGGCTACTGGCGTTTGATGGAGTGGGGCATGTCACCGCAGCAGTTGCTGACGTTTATCAAGCAACACGTTGAGCTTGGGGTGACCACGGCGGACCACGCGGATATTTATGGTGGCTATGCCTGCGAGCAGGCCTTTGGCGAGGCTATCAAGTTACAGCCCTCGGTGCGCCAGGGGATGGAGTTAGTGTCGAAGTGCGGCATCGCGACCACCGCCAAGCCGGGTAACCCGATCGGGCATTACATCACCGATCGCGAGCATATCGTGCATAGCGCAGAGCAGTCCTTATCGCATCTGCATACGGACTACCTGGATTTATTGTTGATCCATCGCCCCGATCCGTTGATGGAGGCCGATGAGGTAGCAGAAGCCTTTGTGGCGCTGCATAAAAGCGGCAAGGTGCGCCATTTCGGCGTTTCGAACTTTACGCCAGCACAGTTTTCCTTATTGCAGTCGCGTCTGCCGTTCTCGCTGGTGACTAACCAGGTCGAAATTTCCCCGATCTATCAGCCTGCGATCCTCGACGGCACCTTGGATCAATGCCAGCAGTTGCGTATCAAACCGATGGCCTGGTCTTGTCTGGGTGGTGGGCGGTTGTTCAGCGATGCTGAGTTCCAGCCGTTACGCGATGAACTGCAAACGGTGGCACAAGAGATTGGTGCCGAAACCATTGAGCAGGTGGTGTATGCCTGGGTGATGTGTCTGCCTTCGGCACCGCTGCCAATCATCGGCTCCGGCAAGATCGAACGCGTACGTTCGGCCCTGAAGGCGCAAGAGCTAACCTTGAGCCGCCAGCAGTGGTTCCGCATTCGTAAAGCGGCACTGGGTTACGACGTACCTTAAGTTGAGCTGGTAAGGCTGGCATTGTGCCAGCCTTTGCCGATGTCCTTTGCCGCTACTTCACTTGCACCCCTTGGCTAAATATTATCAGTAAGCTTGCAGCCCAAAACATTAAGAATGCCAGTATCTTTATGTTAATGACACTTGCCGACGCAGGGGGGCAGAAAACCAAGGAATACGGGAGCAAGGTCACAAAATATTATAACCGGCTTAGTGGCTGCGCTGATTAACGACGGTTTCCCATGTGGCAAGGTTTAATCGGTATATACTGCCTAAGGACTATAACTATCGCATGGAGGTTGATTGATGAAACGTTATTGGTGTGCGGCATTGGGTTTGATGGCCTGTGGCGTTGCGCAGGCGGCAACGGTTGATGTCGAAATGAATCTGGTGACCGGCCAGGGAATTGGTCAGGACATTGGTAAAATCACAATTAGCGAAACGCCTTACGGCCTGTTGTTCACCCCGCAGCTGAAAGCCTTGCCTGCTGGTGTGCACGGTTTTCACGTTCATGAGAAAGGCAGCTGTGAGCCGGGTATGAAAGACGGCAAGGCGGTGGCCGCACTGGCTGCGGGTGGCCACTTTGATCCTGAGAAAACCGGCAAGCATCTCGGGCCTTATGATGCCAACGGGCATTTAGGCGATTTGCCAGCAATCTATGTCACGGCGGACGGTATGGCTGACACTCAGGTGCTGGCTCCGCGCTTGAAGAAAATCAGCGAAATCGAAGGCAAGGCGCTGATGGTACACGCCGGGGGGGATAACCACTCCGATCAACCCAAACCGCTGGGTGGTGGTGGCGATCGCTTCGCCTGTGGCGTAATCAAATAAATCAGCTGCCCGCGTCAGCCTGGCGTGGGCGCTGTTACCGCTTCCGGTGGAATGATCGCCTGCTGTAACTGCTGCAGTGAGCAGTACAGCCGCCAAATCAAGCCCGCCAAATCACGTGCTGCCTGTTCTGGATGTTGGGCAAGTGCGTTACTCATACGCTGCAACTCCTGCAAGGTGGCGTCCAACGACGCATGCTGCACTCCTTTCTCAGTCATGACTCCCTTCAAACAATGAATACAGACGTCACGTACGGCGGCCAGCGGATCTGAACGGGTTTGCCAATCACGGAGTTGCCAGACCACGTGGCTGCAGTTCAGCAGCACTACTCCCCAACGTAATAGCCAGGTGCGGGCCTCCTGATCCAGGCTTTGATTCAGTTGACTGATGCGGTGATAGATACGCGACTCAAACTGGCTTTCGCTTTGCTGCGGTTTCTTGCTCAACTGATCGATAAAATCACGGCGTAATGCGCGGATAATCCGTCGGCTTTTACGTTTGTCAGAACTGGGCCGCAGGATTTGGAACGCCAGCCCTGCCAACAGCACGCCGGCAATCTTGGCGAGACTGTCATTGATATAGCCCTGATAATCGTAGCTCGGCGGGTTGGTCACAGCGAGAAACGATCCCATAAACACGATCAACTGACCCCATAGTGGGGCATAGGGGGGATTTTGCAGTTTCATCATCTGCATCGTGACTAGGGTCGGAAACAGGAAGGCGCAGAACACCCAAAAGTCGTCGATCTGGATCATCAAGCCAAACTTCATCACAAAGCAGAAGGCAAACAGCAGGGAAACAGCCTTCAGTAAGGTGGTGATGGATTTGATCGGCGAAGGCGTAGAGGAATAGAGCACGCAACTGATAGCGATCAGTGTCAGCGCAGAGCTACCGGCGTCCCACTGGGTCGTGATCCAATAAGCGCAACCGATCAGGATGCACAAGAAGGTGCGTAGCCCATTGTAAGCGGCTTCAACGCTGTCGGTATGGCGCGCTAGTGAGGTAACCCGCGGTGGTTCGATATCGCTGAGCTGGGTCGCGCTTTCCAGCCGTTGCAACCAACGGGTGCAGCGCAGATAGAGCCAGCAAAAATGGCGCAGGCGCAGGAAGAAGGCCCGATGGCGATAATCTGCCGGATCCTGAGGGGCGATGGCGACCAGAATATGCGCCAGCCGGTATTTATCAGTGGTAGGGTCGCGTAATTCATTCAACAACTGCTCCAATACCGCCGCCAGATTCTCTGGACGGTCTGGCCAGTTTAACAACATGCGGCGCAGGCTGGAGATAACGCTGGTGATGCGCAACTGCTGGTGCAGCATGTAGTTGAGGATATTGTTTTGCCGCCGCAGCCGGTAATGGCTCCAGAAGGCCTGAATACGCAGCAGGTTCATGGTCAGGATCTGGCCGATAACGCCCTCGTGGGAGGTACGCATCCGCAGGCTGATTTCCGGTTGCCACAGCATGGCGGCGTGTTCCAGCAGGCGTAGGTGCATGCGACGCAGTGATACCAGCAGAGTTGCGCCATCCGAGGTGCTTGGCAGGATCATCATCATCAGGCCGCCGCACAGGATACCGGTGATCACCTCACAAACGCGTGCCTGGGTGATATCAAAAATTTGCTGGGTGTCGGTAATATTAACCGTGCCAAACACGATGATAGCGGCGGTATAGCCCGCCAGGGCAAAGGCGTAGGAGACATTGTTTTGGTAGTGGTTGGAAATGTAGGTACACAGCCCTAACCAACTGGCAATCGACAGGGTGAACAACCAGGGATCGTTCAGACAACCGGCAATCAGCAGTGAAGCCATGGCACCAAGCAGGCTGCCAAAAATGCGGCCAATGCTCTTGCTGATCACGCCGCCAACCGTCGGGAAGCTGACGACGGCGGCGGAGGTCAGCGCCCAATAGGGTTCATCCAACTGTAGAACGAAGGCGACCCATAACGCCAGGCACATTGCCAGAGTGTTGCGTAACGCATAGCGCCACTGCCCCGCGGTGGCTTTACCCCAGGGCGAGCGCTTCCATTCAAGAAAGGGCAGGTTCACACATTAGTCCTGCTGATGAATTGAAATGGTGCAGGTGGTACCGGCTACCAGAGTCAGGTCGGCCGGAATATCGATCAGCTTGATACGTACCGGCACCCGTTGTGCCAGACGCACCCAAGGTACGTTGGGCTTCACATCCATCAACAAATCACTGCTGCTGTCAGCGCTTTGGTCGTAAATGGCCCGGCCAATGCTTTCAACCACCCCTTGCAGCCGAATATTGCCGTTATACAACACGATATCCGCCTTGCGGCCCTCCCTGATATGCCTGAGCTTGGTCTCTTCGAAATAACCGAGCACATAGAACGAATGGGTGTCTACCAGCGCCACCAACGGCGTTCCTGCGGTGGCGTAGTTGCCGACTCGGGCCTGTAAGTTGGTAATGTAACCGTCGGTTGGGGCATAGATCCGCGTCTTACTGAGATTCCATTTGGCCTGTTCCAGATTGGCTTGAGCCGCCTTATACGAGGCTTTCATGGAGGCGGCGGCCAGGTTTGACTCATCCAGATCTTCAGAGGAGATGACGTTACGGGGCAGGCTGCGGCGGCGGGCCGCTTCATGATCGGCCTTGGCCATATCTGCCTGCGCTTTGGCCAGCGCCGCCTCGGCATTGTCCAACGCAATTTGGTAAGGCACTGGATCAATGCTGAAAATCAGGCTGCCCGCAGTAACGAACTGGTTATCATGAACTAGAATCTTCTCTAATCTGCCAGAGACTTCCGGGGTAATGTTGACGAGTTCCGCCCGCACCTTACCGTCGCGTGTCCAAGGGGATTGCATGTAGTAATTCCATAACCACCAGCCGGCACAAAGCGCGATGGCGCAAACTATAACCGTCGAAAAATACTTTAATGTCTTATGCTTCATGAGCTACCAACTCGCTAGGAGCCACAGGGAACCGCTGACGGTAATGACGAAGATGGACAGATCCATCAGCATAGGGTGCCAGATATCACCGGAGTACATCCAGTCGCGTAGCAAATGATGCACCAGCAGCCAGAAGACTAATCCGAGTAAGAAAGCTTTAAAGAGAGGAGGGAAATAAAGCGATGCACCCAGCACCAGATCGGGCAGTGGTGACGCAGTATGGAGCCAGGTCGTATTCACGTTAGTAATCCCGATGAGTGAATATGAAGGATGATTGCATAGAGGATAACCAATTGCCGATAAAAATGTGTCTATTTTTGCGATTTGGATTATATACATTTGTGTTTTTAATGTTAATTAACCAAAATGGGCTACACTTTGGGGAGTAATGTTAGCATGCTAACTATAAGGAGGGGGAAGTGGAATCAACGTTAGGTTCAGATTTAGCACGATTAGTTCGTGTTTGGCGTGCGCTGATCGATCATCGGCTAAAGCCGTTGGAGCTTACACAAACGCATTGGGTGACATTGCACAATATCAATCGATTACCGCCTGAACAGTCGCAAATCCAATTGGCAAAAGCGATCGGTATTGAGCAGCCTTCCTTGGTCCGTACCTTGGATCAACTGGAAGAAAAAGGGTTGATCACCCGGCACACCTGCGCTAACGATCGACGTGCCAAGCGCATCAAATTGACCGAGGCGGCAGAACCGATTATTCGTGAAGTGGATAGTGTGATCACGTTGACCAGAGGCGAAATTCTCAGCGGTATCTCGGCAGAAGAAGTAAGACTTTTAGTTGGTCTGATTAGCAAGCTGGAACAGAACATCATCGAACTGCAAGAAAAACAATAAATCCAGCGCCTTTATTATTCAGTTAAGCACAGCAACAAACAGAAACCGGAGGCCCAGGGGCCTCCGGTTTTGCATTCAGGCAAGGGCGTTACAGTGGAGAAACGGTAACGGTACTGCCATTTTGCGCCATACGAACGCGCTGGCCTGGGCTGAATTTAGTCGACCCGGCTTTCTGTACCACCACGATATTTTCTTTATTATCGGTTTTGATTTCCAGCTCCCAGGCGTTGCTACGGCTAGCAGCGCTACCGACGCTGTCGCCTACCACACCGCCGGCTACGGCACCCGCTGCGGTTGCCAGGCTACGGCCAGTGCCGCCACCAATAGTATTACCCAGGAATCCACCCAGGACTGCGCCGCCGATAGTGCCAAGCATGCTTGAGCCTTCACCGCCCTGAATTTGCACCGGGCGTACGGATACCAAGGTCCCAAAGGTCACTGTTTGTACCTGTTTGGCCTGAGAGGCGGAATAGACATCACCGGACGCGGTTTGGTTTGCACAGCCCGCCAGTGTGACGGAGGCGAGAGCGACAACAAGAAGACGCTTGATCATATAAAGCTCCTGCAGTTGGTAATCCAGATCTGGGAGATAGACCCAAACCAAGTTCTATAAATATTACAGCAATTATGGATGAATCGGTTTGATATCACCCATGTGTTGCCTTCTGTATACAGCTTAGCTTTTCTCTGTTCAACCAATAATAAACGGTGGTTTAACTTTGTGACAGAACAGAAAACAAATAACCGGCGCTTTACCCACCCCGAATTGTTGATTATCTAACCAATTCTCAGCATAAAATAAACAACTTCGCTCACAAGCCGTGAAAAAGGCATCATAATTCATGGCGTTAATCGCACAATTCTGGTCTATTTAAAGGGTGAAAACGGTTGCAACCTGGAAAGGGTAAAGGATAGTGCTGATGAAGTCAGGCCGCTATATTGGTGTTATGTCCGGCACCAGTCTGGATGGGATCGACGTGGTGCTTGCCGCGATCGATGAACGTATGGTGGCGCAACAGGCAAGCTATAGCCACCCAATGCCGATCCAACTGAAAAAAGATATTCTGGGGATGTGTCAAGGGCAGCAAACCACGCTTTCTGCCGTAGGACGGTTGGATGCCCAGTTGGGTACGCTGTTCGGTGAAGCGGTGCTGGGGTTGCTAAAACAGACCGGTATTCCGGCCCATGAAATCACCGCCATTGGCTGTCATGGCCAAACGGTGTGGCATGAACCGGAGGGTGAGACACGCTTTTCGATGCAGCTAGGGGACAATAACCGGGTGGCGGCATTGACCAATATCACTACCGTGGGGGATTTTCGCCGCCGTGATATGGCCTATGGTGGCCAAGGGGCGCCCTTGGTTCCCGCGTTTCATCAGGCTTTGTTAGCTCACCCGACAGAGCGCCGCATGGTGCTGAATATTGGCGGCATCGCTAACTTGTCACTGCTATTGCCCGGCGCGCCGGTGCGCGGTTTTGATACCGGGCCGGGGAATATGCTGTTGGATGCGTGGGTATGGCGCCACCGCTCGCAACCTTTTGATAAAGACGGCCTTTGGGCGATGGAAGGGCGCGTTTGCTTACCGCTATTGCAGCAGATGTTGGCCGATCCTTATTTCGCCTTACCGGCACCGAAAAGTACCGGTCGGGAATATTTCAATATCAGCTGGCTGGAAAAACAGCTGGCGACGTTGCCGGGGTTAACACCGGTGGATGTCATGAGCACGCTGGTGGAACTGACCGCCACCACCATCTGCGAGCAGGTTATGCTGGCTGGGGGTTGTGAGCGGCTGCTGGTCTGCGGTGGCGGTGCCCGTAATCCACTGCTGATGTCGCGAATGTCCGCCTTATTGCCGGGGACCGAGGTGGCTATCACCGATCACTTTGGCGTCAGTGGGGATGACATGGAGGCGTTGGCCTTCGCCTGGCTGGCATTCCGGACCATTTCCGGCCTGCCGGGAAATCTGCCTTCGGTTACCGGTGCCAGTTGTGAAACTCTGCTGGGTGGGATTTATCCGGTTTTGCCGTTGGGCCACCGCTAGCTCTGTTAGGATAAAGAAAGGGTTAATATCTTAAGGAGCACCTGATGAAAAAAATAGTGATGGTTGCCGGGGTTCTCGCGTTGGCGGGTTGCAGCTACGTGGTCCCACAAAAAAGCGAAACGCTGCATTATCAATGCGGAACGACGCCGCTCACCGTGGAGCTCAATGGTGAAGAGAGCACGGTCAGCTTCCTGATGGACGGCGAACAGCTGAAGCTGAAACAGGTGGTGGCGGCGTCCGGTGCCAAATACAGCGACGGTAAATACACCTTCTGGTCGAAAGGGCCAAACGCCTTTGTCGAGCGCAATGATAAAGTGATCATGAGCGACTGCGTGTTGGCTCAAGACGCGAACCACGCTTAATACAGCGCCACTGAAGCCTGAGGCAGGTGGGAGTTGTGCAGGTTAGCCGACCGTTGAGCGCAAGGATGCGCGATACGAGCCTCCATGGATGGATTTACGGCGTGTCGGCGTTCTGCATGACTCTCACCTGTTGCATTATCGGGGGAGCTATTTGCTAGCAGAATGATTGAGATCCTGCTGCTACAGGCGCAGAATATGACAACGAATTTACCGCTTGGTTGCTAATCCAGATGACTGATAATAATGAGTTTGATGTGGCGGATCTGCGCCGTGAATATACCCGTGGCGGGCTGCGCCGAAACGATCTGACCGCCAACCCCCTGGATTTGTTCGAACGCTGGCTCAAACAGGCCTGTGAGGCGCGTCTGGCGGATCCTACCGCCATGTGCGTCGCTACCGTGGACGAGCAGGGGCAGCCTTTCCAACGCATCGTGTTGCTAAAGCACTTCGATGACCAGGGCTTGGTGTTTTATACCAACCTTGGCAGCCGCAAAGCGCAACAGCTGGCGCAAAACCCGCATATCAGCCTGCTGTTCCCGTGGCATATGCTGGATCGCCAGGTGATCTTCCTAGGCAAGGCCGAGCGGCTATCGACGCTGGAAGTGATGAAGTATTTCAACAGTCGGCCCAAAGACAGCCAGATCGGCGCTTGGGTATCGCAACAGTCAACGCGCATTTCTGCCCGTGGCATCCTCGAAAGCAAGTTCCTTGAGCTGAAGCAAAAGTTCCAGCAAGGCGAGGTGCCATTGCCCAGTTTCTGGGGCGGTTTCCGCGTCAGATTCGACTCCGTTGAATTCTGGCAAGGGGGCGCGCACCGCTTGCACGACCGTTTCCTGTATCAACGCGAGGGAAATGACTGGAAAATTGACCGACTGGCACCCTGATAGACGGAAAATCCCCCTTAAGCGCTGGCACTGATGCCGCTGGCGCTTTATTCTATGCGCTACCCCGAATTTTGTAATTTTCGCCAATGGGCGAAGGCCGTGTACCGGCAAAGGTGCATTCGTTTATACATGGAGAAATTGATGGCTAGCATCAACCTGATTCAACAACTGCAAGAGCGGGGCCTGGTGGCTCAAGTGACGGACGAGGAAGCGTTAGCAGAGCGACTGGCGCAAGGGCCAATTGCACTGTATTGCGGCTTCGATCCGACCGCTGACAGCTTGCATTTGGGCCATCTGGTGCCTCTGCTGTGCCTGAAGCGTTTCCAACTGGCCGGCCATACGCCGGTAGCGTTGGTAGGTGGCGCGACCGGTATGATCGGCGACCCAAGCTTTAAAGCCGCCGAACGCAAACTCAACACCACGGAAACGGTCAACGAATGGGTCGAGAAAATCCGCAAGCAGGTTTCTCCGTTCCTCGATTTCGACTGTGGCAGCAACAGCGCCATTGCGGCCAATAACTACGATTGGTTTGGCGGCATGAACGTGCTGACCTTCCTGCGTGACATCGGTAAACACTTCTCGGTAAACCAGATGATCAACAAGGAAGCGGTCAAGCAGCGCCTCAACCGTGATGACTCCGGGATCTCCTTCACCGAGTTTTCCTACAACCTGCTGCAGGGGTTCGACTTCTCCGAGCTGTATAACCGCCATCAGGTGGAGCTGCAGATCGGCGGTTCCGACCAGTGGGGCAACATCACCTCGGGTATCGACCTGACTCGCCGCATGCACCAGAAACAGGTGTTCGGCCTGACGGTTCCGTTGATCACCAAGTCAGACGGAACCAAGTTTGGCAAAACCGAAGGCGGTGCAGTATGGCTGGCTCCGGAAAAAACCAGCCCGTACAAATTCTACCAGTTCTGGATCAACACCGCGGATGCGGACGTTTATCGCTTCCTGAAGTTCTTCACCTTCCTGAGCATTGAAGAGATTAATGCGCTGGAAGAAGAAGACAAGAACAGCGGCAAAGCGCCACGCGCCCAGTATGTGCTGGCAGAAGAAGTGACCGGTATGGTGCATGGCGCTGAGGGCTTGGCCGCGGCGAAACGCATCACCCAGAGCCTGTTCTCTGGCGCGCTGCACGAAATGACCGAGGCGGACTTTGCGCAGTTGGCGCAGGATGGCATGCCAACTATCAAGCTGGAGAACGATGCGGATCTGCAACAGGCGTTGGTGAATGCAGAGCTGGTTCCTTCTCGCGGGCAGGCTCGCACCATGATCGGTTCCAACGCGGTGACCATCAACGGTGAGAAGCAGTCTAATCCGGAATATCTGTTTACCGACAGCGATCGCCTGTTTGGCCGTTACACGCTGCTGCGTCGCGGCAAAAAGCATTACTGCCTGGTTGACTGGAAATAATCTGTTTTTGATACTGACAAGGGGCCCAATGTGGCCCCTTTCTTTTATTCAGGCTTTATAGACCTTCGGCACTCAACGTGGCTGCCACTGCCGGGCGAGCTGCTACGCGATCGAAATAAGCCGTCAGGTGCGCGTGCTTCGTGAGATCAAACTGTAACGCCTTCGCCCAACGCAACACGGTGAATAGATACGCGTCCGCCACGCTGAAACGTTGGCCCAACAGGTAATGCTGTTTTTCCAGCACCGAATCCAGGTAGCTGAACTGGCTAGCCAGCTTATCGCGGGCAATCGCTTTGTATTCGTCTGGCGTCTTCGGGTTAAACAGCGGGCTGAAGCCTTTGTGCAACTCGGTGGCCACGTAGTTCAGCCATTCGATCGCATGATAGCGGGAAAGCGTGCCAGCGGCCGGGATCAGGTTACGATCCGGTACGCGATCCGCCAGGTATTGCACAATCGCCACGCCCTCGGTCAGCAGGCTGCCATCGTCAAGTACCAACGCCGGGACTTGCCCCTTCGGGTTGATCGCCAGATAGTCGGCACCACTTTCGGTTTTCTTGTGAGCTAAATCGACTTTCTCTGCGGTGAAATCCAACCCGGCCTCACGTAATACGATGTGAGGGGACAGGGAACAGGCGCCAGCTTTATAGAACAATTTCATCGAAAACTCCTTGATGGTGATGAAGGACAGGCAGGTTTAACTTCCCATCCTAGTCCTAGGCCGGAAAAATTACAGCGGTTTTGCCAACAATATTTTATTACTCCACCAGAGTGAGAGGTTGCAACTGCGCCAGTAATTCGGCGATCTGCTGCTGCAATGCCTGTGGCGCGGTTTGCATTGGGGAGCGCAACTCGTTTTTTATCAGCCCCTGCTGCGACAGCGCCGCTTTAACCGGGCCTGGGTTCGGGTAGCTGAACATCTGTTGGATCATCGGCAGCAGGGTATAGAAATTGCTGCGAGCGGCGGCCAGATCCCCTTGCGCGACTTGTTCCACCAGAGCAACAAAGCGTTCCGGGTGCAGGTGTGCCGCAGCGGAAATCGCGCCACTGCCACCCAGACATAGCGTGGTCAGGATCAGATGGTCTTCGCCGGTCAGCACGTCGATCTCGCCGTCGTGGATCAGCGCCATGGTGGCCTCAGGGCAGCCGCCACAATCTTTGATCGCTTTGATTTGCGGGTGACGGGCGAGTTGCCGCAGCGTTGCCAGCTCAAAGGTTGCTCCGGTGCGATAAGGCACATTATACAAAATCACCGGTACGCGAGAGGCATCGGCAAGGCGGGTAAAATACTCCACCAGGCCCGCCTGCGAAGGGCGAATATAGTATGGGGCGGGGATCAGCACACCGGCGATATCGCGTTGGTTGATGGCCTGCTGCATCTGCAAGGTGCTAGCCATGTTATTCCCGGAAAGGCCCATGACCACCTGGCGGGCTGGCACCACCTCGAGAACGCCATCCAGCACCGCCAACTGTTCTTCTTTGCTCAGGGCCGCGGCTTCGCCGGTCGAACCGCAGACCACCACGCCAGCGACGCCTTTGGCGATCAGATGCTGAGCCAGCCTTTTGACTGCCGGGAAATCAACGACGTCCTGATTGAATGGGGTAACCAGTGCTACCCAAATACCGGAAAATGAAGCCATGTAAAACTCCTGCTGCGTGACCGACTAGGAGTCAGATGAACAAACCAGAGAGGGGTATCGCGTTGCACACCATCCAGTCAGCTCATCTGACGGGACAGCGCGCCCCGGTCAAATGAGCGGCTGTTTCTTCGAAGTAAGCGCCAAAGCTTCACCCACGGTCAACGCGGTTTGCTGCGGTGTGGCCTGTTGGATGAAAGGGGACATGGCGATCTCATAACCTGTGAATGTCACCCGATAGTGGACAGGTCACGGTTAACTGTCAATGGATAACCAGATGATAATAGGGATATTAATAATGGCAGGGCGTAGATGAATCTGGCTTATCAAACAGAGACCCCGCCGAAGCGGGGTCTGTGATCAACGATGTGGGCGCGTGCTGATGGAGGCAGTCCAACTGAAGGTGGCACCTGTTGGCTGTGCCCGGTTGGCTTTGCGTTCTGCGCGGGTCGCTTTGGCAATCTTTTCACGTGCGGCCATAATGCGATCGATGGCTTCGTCTTTAATTTTATTATGTTCGGAGTTGGTCAACTGGCGCTCGAGGTTTTTGCTTGCTCTGTCCAGATCGGTCTTTACTTCACGTTGTTCGCTTTCTGTCATTTCTTTCAGCGTTAGTCTCTTCATTTTGGCAACCTGTGTTGTGAAGTTGACTTTCAGTGTACAGCATTTATGGCAAAGATATTGTTCTGTAGTTATCAATGTGCCGATCAAACTACTTTCAGCAGCTCGCTGAGGAAACGGGCAAATCGAACTTTATCATCTGACGACTATTGGCTGCGAGAGTTGCCGTATTTGTCGTCGTACTCACGCCGATAGCCGCGTGCTTTATTGCGATCGCGGATCCACAGATAGCCGCAAACCAGGGCCACCAGGGTTGAAAATGAAACATTACGCAGATCCCGGTCATAATAAAACACCAACAATGCATCCAGCGCTGCCACCAGGGCAATCCACTTATACATGTGCGACTGCCGCCGTGTTGCGGCGTTAAGGCGTTTCAACTGTCTGGCTTCGTGCAAAACCGGCTTTTGCTGCATAGTCACTCATCATCAATCAGTCCAGTTGCTAAATTAGCAGATTATTCCCGGCAGCGTCATAGCGGATAAGGGCTGTTATGTCACTTTCTGCATCGGTTTAAAAATCATGCGTTGACGGATTGAAATCGGTCAAAAACGTGGTAGGTTATTTATTCACTATTTTCGATTTTATATTCAGTTGGTGGCGATGATTGTCAGAACCTGGCACGGCTGCGTGCCGCTACAACATCGGCAAGGATTTGCCGATCATTTACATGTCACAGGCGTCAAGCATGCTAAAGAGATTGCGGGCAACCGTGGTGCTTTTGTCAGGCAAGAGGTGCAGGGAGACTATGCGCATTTCTTTCTGGCAACTTATTGGACCTCGCTGGAGGCCATCAAATGTTTCGCCGGTGAAGCCTATCAAGTTGCGGTAACTTATCCGGATGATGAAGCCTTCGCGCTGATCTCCGATCCTTACGTGTTTCACCATCAGGTTGATAAAATCGTCGAGCTTTAACCTCGGATTCAACGTTATGCAGGGGATTACGATGAACAGCAAAACAGTACGCCCAGAAGAGATCGTGCAACAGCAGCTTGATGCCTACAATGCCCGTGATATCGACGCCTTTATAGCCTGCTGGGCCGACGATGCGCTGTATTATCAGCATCCGGATACGCTGCTTGCCCGTGGTAAAGGTGAAATTCGTGAGCGTCATCTTGCCCGCTTCCAAGAGCCTAGCCTTTACGGTGAGCGTATCAAACGTATGGTGGTGGAGAATTTGGTGATAGACCAAGAGGTGGTCACGCGCAATTTTCCACAGGGACGCGGGAAGATGGACATCATTGCCATCTATGAAATTGAGCAAGGGAAGATCGCCAAGGCCTGGTTTAAGATTGGGCCGTGTGAGCTGGATGAGGGCGCGTTATAGCGCCCCCTGACTTACAGTGCCAAAATGGCTTCGATCTCGACGTTGAGATCTGGCGAAAACAGCGCGCTGACGGCAACCAGAGAACTGGCAGGGAGCGCACCGTCCAGATAGTCGAAGAGGACGTCACGGATGGCGGCCAGGTCGGCTATTTCGGTCAGAAAAACGGTGATCTTGATCAGTGATTTAAGATTGGTGCCCTCGCTGGCAGCCACGGCAGCAAGTTGTTCCAGTATGGCGCGAGCCTGGTCTTGTACCGCTTGCCCCTGGGCTTCGGTGGCAAAGGCGGTCAGGCCAGAGACGTACAGCGTATCGGCGTGGCGTACCGCGTGCACATAGGGCCCGCCCGGCTTAGGTAATTTTGCATAGTTGGTACGTTTGAGTAATGACATGATGACCCCACGAGATGACCAAGAGCACGCACTCATCAGCGCGTGCAGCCGAAAGTTTTGCAGGATGCTGCCTGGTAATACTATCATCCAAGGCAATCGTTCACGCAATAAGGGTGCATAAGGGTGATCAACCAAGCATTTATTCCTTATCTGCAACGTTGGCAACTTGAACCAGACGGACCAGCGTTTGAAACCCACAGCAGCCTGCTGATGCCGGTACGCTATCAAATGATGCCCGCAATGCTGAAAATTGCCCGCGAACAGGAAGAAAAATTTGGCGGCCTGCTGATGTGCTGGTGGCGTGGGGAAGGTGCTGCGCGGGTGCTGGCCTGGCATGATGACGGCATTTTGCTGGAAAGGGCTATGGGGCCTTTGTCATTGGCACAGTTGGTACGCAATGGTGAAGACCAACGGGCAACCGCTATTCTGTGCCAGGTCATTGCCCGATTGCATGCGCCACGAGATGAGCCTTATCCCGAACTGATCCCCTTGCATCAGTGGTTTAACGCCTTATGGCCCGCAGCGCAGGCTCATGGAGGCATGTTGCGCTTGAGTGCCACCGCTGCGGCAGAACTGTTGACCAGCCCAAGGGATCAAGGGGTGTTGCATGGGGATATTCACCATGACAACGTGCTGGATTTTGCCGAACGCGGCTGGCTAGTGATTGATCCCAAGCGTCTGTATGGCGAGCGTGGATTTGATTACGCCAATATCTTCTGCAACCCCAATTACGGTGTCGCCACCGATCCCGATATCTTCCATCGTCGCGTTGAACAGGTTTGCTCGCTGGCTGGCTTGGAACGTTACCGTCTGCTGCAGTGGATCCTGGCTTGGGCGGGGCTTTCCGCTGCCTGGTTTTTGGAGGATGGTGAGCAAGCGGATATCGATTTTCGCGTAGCAGAACTGGCAGCGCGTGCCTTGGGTATCGCGCTGCCGCAGGGGGATAGCGGATTTATCCTGCCAATCGTTGAGAGCCAATAGCGTGATTCAAGGCATTTTGCGCCGTGGTAATGAGAAAATAGCGTAAGCCAGTACTCCGCCAATCAGCCCCCAGAACGCAGCCCCCACGTTTAACAAAGTCAATCCGGAAGCGGTGATCAGAAAAGTGATCACCGCAGCGTCCCGCTGTTTATCATCCTGGAGCGCGCGCTGCAAACTACCGGCAATGGTGCCTAATAACGCCAGCCCGGCGATGGTATGGATCAAGGTTACCGGCAGCGCGCTGAACAGCATGCCAATGGTACCGCCGAACACCCCAGCTAACAGATAAAAGCCACCGGCGGCCACGGCAGCCATATAACGGCGCTTGGGATCGGGATGTACGTCCGGCCCCATACAGATGGCGGCGGTGATGGCGGCAATACACACCGTAAAGCCGCCAAAAGGAGCCAGCACCAGAGCCGTCAGGGCGGTCCAACTAATTAGGGGAGAAGTGGGGACGTCATACCCGCCAGCCTTGAGAGTGGCGATGCCGGGTGCGTTCTGCGAGGCCATCGTCACGACGAAGAAAGGGATACCTATGCCCAGCAACGTCGATAGCGTGAAGTGCGGAGCGATAAATTCCGGCTTGGCGAAGGACAGCGTTTGTTGAGTGAAATGAATGTTACCCTGAAACGCCGCGATGATCAGCCCGGCAAGCAACGTCAGAACGATCCCGTAACGCGGCAGATAGCGGCGGGTGATCAGATACACCAGACACATACCGGCGCTGAGTGAAAAATTGATCTGCAAGGAAGCAAAGGCGTCCAACCCGAAGCGGAGCAATATGCCAGCCAGCATTGCTGCCGATATGGCCTGCGGGATATGGTTCATCAACCTGGCAAACAGGCCGGTGACACCACACAGCAGGATCAGCCCGCTGGCAAAAATAAATACCCCGATGGCCTCATTGAGCGGGGTACCGGGCAAGCTGGTGACCAGCAGCGCGGCACCGGGTGTCGACCAGGCGGTGAGGATTGGCGTACGGTAATAGAGCGAGAGCCCCAACGAAGTAATACCCATACCTAGACCAAGCATGCTCAGCCAGCCGCCAATTTGTATCGGGCTGGCCCCTGCGGCGGCAGCGGCCTGAAAGATAATCGCCGCAGAACTGGTATAGCCGACCAGCACGGCGACAAAACCGGCAACGATGGCAGAAAAGGAGATATCACGTAATGAGAGTGCAGGACGCATAGCCGCTCCCGAGTTTGTGTGCGTTATAACGTACGAGTTGACGGAGCATAGCATCGTGCGTTATAGCGCACAAGGGGCTATAATCGTCGCAGGTTTATCAGGAGAACCGCTATGCAGGATCTTGCCAGCCATTTGGCGCAAACGCTGAAGTCATTACGTACGCAACGCGGTTGGAGCCTTAATCAGGCTGCCGAAAATACGGGCGTCAGCAAGGCTATGCTGGGGCAGATCGAACGGGGTGAGTCCAGCCCAACGGTGGCGACCTTATGGAAAATTGCTACCGGGTTTAACGTGGCTTTCTCTGCCTTTCTGGAAACGGCGCCGCTGCAACCGGCGGCTATGCTGCATCGTTATGGCGAGTTGCCAATTTTCAATCAAGACAATGCCGACATGCGTGTGGTACCGCTGTTCCCATTCGACCGCCAACTGGGTTTTGATATGTTTGTGATCGACTTGGCTCCTGGCGCACTCAGTGAATCCTCGGCTCATGAGCCGGGCGTGATTGAACATATCATCGTCATCAGTGGCCAACTGGAACTGGCGATTAACGGCGAGTGGTACAGCCTTGCCAGCGGAGAAGCCATGCGTTTCCAGGCGGATTGCCCACATGCGTATCATAATGCCAGCGCAGAGCCGGTACGCATTCACGACTTGATCCATTACCCACGGATTTAATCGTAGCCGTGAATGTTGACGTGCAAAAAAGGGTGCTCACGGAACGTCTCCCAGCAAGTTACGGACGGGGCGAACCCCATCCGTGGGATCGCCTTACCGCTGTTTCAGGCAAGACAGAATGGCGGCAATTTCCGTTGTTCCTTGCCTGACGCGTAACTCACACAGTGAATCACGTGTTATCCAGGTGAATGCGATCAGCGTCACACAGATAACGATCAGGCATAAAACCAGCAGTTTTTGCGGCATTCTTAACCTCCTTGTCCCTTGATTTCGGGAATTTTAGAGGATAATCTCACCTTGTTAGGGAGTGAGATCGGCCTCGGATTGATGTATATCGGTCCGGGGCTTTTCTCTTTCCATCCTTTACCCAATGCTCCAGACGGAAAGATCCAGAGCACCCACCTGCAGTCTACTTAATACCCATGCTGTTGAATGCACTCGATTGTTTAGATAGGGAGGCGTTTCGCAATTTTTCTATGCACGTGCTGCAACACCGGATGCTGATGCTGGGATCGGGGGCGGTGATATGGAAAAGCGTGTGGGATGATTTGGCGGGTGTTGAAAGGTCAAAAAAGGGTGCTCACGGAACGTCTCCCAGCAAGTTACGGATGGGGCGAACCCCATCCGTGGGATCGCCTTACCGCTGTTTCAGGCAAGACAGAATGGCGGCAATTTCCGTTGTTCCTTGCCTGACGCGTAACTCACACAGCGAATCACGTGTTATCCAGGTGAATGCGATCAGCGTCACACAGATAACGATCAGGCATAAAACCAGCAGTTTTTGCGGCATTCTTAACCTCCTTGTCCCTTGATTTCGGGAATTTTAGAGGATAATCTCACCTTGTTTGGGAGTGAGATCGGCCTCGGATTGATGTAAATCGGTCCGGGGCTTTTCTCTTTCCATCCTTTATCCAATGCTCCAGACGGAAAGATCCAGAGCACCCACCTGCAGTCTACTTAATACCCATGCTGTTGAATGTAGTCGATTGTTCAGATAGCGAAGCGTTTCGCAATTTTTCTGTGCACCATAAAAAAACGCCGAAGCTAGGCTCCGGCGTTTTTGAGGTCAGGTTACAGCAGAGATTAGAGAGCTGCAGCTTTCGCTTTTGCTGCCGTATCTTCTGCGGTATCCAGCGTCATGCGGTACAGCTTCGGTGCGGTCAGCATCATCAGCACGGCGATCACCGCCGTAGCGATACCAATCTGCATAAACACGTGGCTATAGATAGCCAAAGAAGCATGCGCATCGTTAATGTCGCTTGGGACGGCGGTCAGACCCGCGACCTTACCGGCGATCAGCGCGGCGGCGGCGGTGGTCAGGAACCAGGAGCCCATGATGAAGCCCATCAGGCGCTGTGGTACCAACTGTGCGACCATGGCCAGACCCAGACCAGAGATCATCAACTCACCGATACTCTGCAGCGCATAGCTCAAGATTAGCCAGTTAACGGACACGATACCCTGATCGTTGGCGAAGCTTGCGCCCCACGGCAGCACCAGGAACGCCCCGGAACACAGGATCATGCCGAAGGCAAACTTGTGCGGCATCGGCAGACGATCACCCATCTTGTTATACAGCGCGGCGAGAATAGGGCTGGCCATCATGATCCAGAACGGGTTCAGTGCCTGATACTGCTCCGGCTCAAAAGCGATACCCAGAATATTGTGCTCAACGTTGTGGATAGCGAAGAAGTTCAGTGAGGTTGGCATCTGGCTGTACAACACGAAGAACACCACCGCTTCGAGCATCAGCAGGAAGGCCACGATCATTTTACGACGAGCGGCGCCGTGTAAGGCGAAGGTTTCCTTGGCGAACACGATGACGATACCCACAGAGATGATAGCCAGTGCCCAGCGCGCGATAATCTGGTTGTGCAGCAACCAGCTGGAAACCGCGATCAGTGCTACCACACCAACGATCACCATCAGCAGTTTTTTGACCTGCAGGGGCTTAAAGTCAGGTTTTGAACCGTATTGTTTAACCCAGCCGTGGCACATCATAAAGTTGACTAGGGTGATCAACATCCCCACCACACTCAGTGAGAAGGCGACGCTCCAGCCATACTTGGCCGCAAGCCACGGGGTTGCCAGCATGGAGAAGAATGAGCCGATGTTGACGGACATATAGTACATGGTAAATGCACCGTCCAAACGCGGATCGTCTTTCTCATAGCAGGTAGACAGCAGGGAGGAAGGGTTGGCTTTAAACAGACCGCTACCCACGGCGATGGTGGCCATCCCCAGGTAAACCCAGAAGATATCATGACCAGAATAGGCCACCATGGCGTAGCCGGCGGCCAGCACGATGGCCCCCAAGACGATCACCCGCTTGGAGCCAAGAACTTTATCCCCCAACCAGCCACCAATGGCCACGAAACCGTACACCAGCGCGCTGAATGAGGAGAACAGCGTAATCGAGTCGGCTTCACTCAGGCCAAGCATCTTGACCAGATAGACCGCCATGATGCCTTGCAGGCCGTAGTAGCCGAAACGTTCCCAGAGTTCAATCGAGAAGATCAGGTAGAAGGCCTTAGGTTGCTTAAACGCGTTAAGGCTAATGTTTTCCGAAGAATTGTTGTTTGCAGTTGACACTGGTACCTCTGGTTTTTTCACTACCCGTATTGTCAGGACGGGAAATAGCAGAATGTGATACAGGGCTGCACACTTCTGCATTGTTATAGGATGAATGCCGGCGGTTAATGTTCACTATCTTTGTCAACGTGGCAAGCTTTTTGACATGTTCTGTTACATATAACATAGGCAACGCTATGCAACTATGTTGCAAATGTTATGCAGTATTAACGTTTGCCATTTTTAAATTTGCCGAGTTTTTGTTTTGATTAAAAGCTATCCTGAATTAATTTAGTTATATCTTCTGCTATTTTAGCCATATCCAGTCCATACCAATGCTCATGATTGATTAGGCCTTGGTTTGTTGTGCATAAACTGGGTTATGCAAAATTTCTGAAAATGAACCAATCGGTGGTGAGGTTTGTAAATGAGATGTGATCGTCAAGACGTGAGGTTAACCACAATTTTTGACTAATTTTACGGTTGAAAATATCTGAAACAGCGAGTTTGTAGCGTAATCCCGGGTTCCACCAAGGTTAATGCTGCACGAAGTCACATTTTTGATAAAAAACCGGAGGGAAGAGTCGCAGACACGGATCGCCGTGCCCGGTACTCTCAATCAAGCGGATAGACCTTCTCTTTAAACTCGCACAGGTCTTCGATAATGCATGAACCACAGCGCGGTTTACGGGCGATACAGGTATAGCGGCCATGCAGGATAAACCAGTGATGGCAGTCGACTTTAAACTCGGCGGGAACCACTTTCAGCAGCTTTTCCTCTACCTGCTCCACGTTTTTCCCTGGGGCAAAGTGGGTGCGGTTACAGACGCGGAAGATATGGGTGTCAACGGCAATGGTCGGCCAACCGAAGGCCGTGTTCAACACCACATTAGCCGTTTTACGCCCCACGCCGGGCAGGGCTTCGAGTGCTGCGCGATCTTCCGGCACTTCACCGCCATGCTTTTCCAACAGGATACGGCAGGTTTTAATCACGTTCTCGGCTTTGCTGTTAAACAGGCCGATGGTTTTGATGTACTCTTTGACGCCGTCTACCCCTAGCGCCAGCAAGGCCGCTGGCGTGTTGGCAACCGGGTAGAGCTTGGCCGTGGCCTTGTTAACGCTGACGTCGGTTGCCTGAGCGGAGAGCAGCACGGAAATCAACAGCTCAAAAGGTGTGGTATACACCAGCTCGGTGGTCGGATGCGGGTCGTTGTCCCGCAAGCGGGTCAGGATCTCCAGGCGTTTCTCTTTATTCATAGCGCTTTCTCTACGTGTCCCTGTTCCATGTTAGGTTCAACTGCCAAGGCCTTGGCTTTACGCGCCTTCATTTTTTCGTCAATCAGATATTTGGTTGCCAGCATCAAGCCCAGACCGATAAAGGCACCTGGTGGCAGCATGGCCAGCAGGAAAGGGGTGTCGAAATGGACAATCTCAATGCGCAACACCTTGGCCCAACCGCCCAGCAGCAGGTCAGCGCCATCAAATAGCGTACCGTTACCAATCAGCTCGCGTAGCGAGCCCAGCACAAACATGGCACTGGTGGCGCCTAGCCCGATGGCCATACCATCGATCAATGCCAGTCCTACCGGTTTTCGCGCCGCTACTGCTTCAGCTCGGCCCACCACGATGCAGTTGGTGACGATCAGCGGGATAAAAATCCCCAATGATTGATACAGGCCGAAAGCGTAGGCGTTGATCAACATCTGCACGATACTCACCGCGGCGGCAATGATCATCACATAAATCGGAATGCGGACCTCGCTCGGGATCCAACGGCGCAGGGCGGAGATGGAACCGTTGGTAATGGTCAGCACCAGCGTGGTGGCCAGCCCAAGTCCTAAGGCGTTGGTGGCAGTTGACGTTACCGCCAACAGCGGACACAGCCCCAATAATTGCACTAACGCAGAGTTGTTTTTCCACAACCCCTGCACGATTAACTCTTTGGCTTCACTCATTCGCTGGCTCCGCAGGCAGGCAAGGTATCCAGTTTAGGCGGCAGCGTCTCCATAAACAACGCTGTACGACGCACGGCATTGACCACCGCTCGCGGGGTGATGGTGGCCCCAGTGAACTGATCAAACATGCCGCCGTCTTTCTTCACTGCCCAACGTTTATCATCCGGGCCGTCGATCTTTTTACCGCTGAAAAAGGTGATCCAGTCGGTAATACGTAGTTCAATTTTGTCGCCCAGCCCAGGCGTTTCGTGATGTTCTATTACGCGGGTTCCCAATACCGTGCCGTTAAAATCGGCCCCGACCAGCAGTTGGATCGCACCAGAATAACCGTCTGGCGCGGTTGTTTCCAACGCGGCTGCCACCAGTTGACCATTCTTGCGGGCCAGATACAGATGGTGCGGCGCGCCGTTGCCTAACGCCGGATCGCTGACCAGCAGGCACTCGCTCTGCATATCGTTGTCATAATGTTCCGGCGGGACGACCTGGTCCAGCAGCGCTTTTTGTTGCAGCGCCGCCTGGTGGGCAATGGTAGTTTTGGTTAACTGGTACACCACGGCGGTCAGGCCGGTGGTGACCGCGGCGAACATGGCCAGTGTGGTGCCATGCTTTCTCATGGAATTAAGCATATTGACTCCTCAACGGTGGCCATACACGCGTGGCTGCGTGTAGTGATCGATCAACGGTACGGTAATGTTGGCCAGCAGTACGGCAAAGGCTACCCCGTCGGGATAACCGCCATACACGCGTATCAGCCAGACCAGCAAGCCAACCAGGCCACCGTAAATCAGCCGACCTTTGGGCGTGGTAGAGGCACTGACTGGGTCGGTGGCTATAAAGAAAGCCCCTAGCATAGTGGCCCCGGAAAACAGGTGGATCAACGGGGAAGCCTGATGGGCAGGGTCTAACGTCCAGGCCAATCCTGAGCACAAGGCAATGACGGCCAACATGCTGAACGGGATTTGCCAGTGGATCAGCTTACGGCCCAGCATAAACAGGCCGCCGAGCAGGAAGCCCAGGTTAATCCACTGCCAGCCGATACCGGCCAGGGTGCCGCCGAACAACGGTTGCTGGAGCACTTGCTCGACCGAGTGACCGCTGCGTAGACCGGTTTTAAAGCCGTCTAATGGCGTGGCCTGGCTGATGCCATCGACGCCCATCTGCAATTCGTGCAGAGTGGCCCCCTGGGCGGTGTGGCCGCTGAAAATAGCTAGCAGGGTATCCGGCAGGGTCAGGGCGGTCGCACGTAGTT
The DNA here is from genome assembly GCF_055790865.1 of Serratia sp. K1WW1. Lineage (NCBI taxonomy): Bacteria > Pseudomonadati > Pseudomonadota > Gammaproteobacteria > Enterobacterales > Yersiniaceae > Serratia > Serratia sp. K1WW1. The sequence continues at coordinate 3,273,726 of NZ_CM147697.1, read as the reverse complement.
CTTCAGGCGGTAACCAACTGGTCATCTGTACCGGGAAGGAGATGAGCAATACCACATAACCCACCATGGCCGGGTTGAAAGGGTTTTGCCCCAGCCCGCCGTACAGCTGTTTGGCGATCACAATGGCGAAAAAGGTGCCGATAACGATCATCCACCAGGGAGCCAGCGGTGGCAGGCTAATGCCCAGCAACAGCGCAGTGAGCAGGGCGGAATTATCTGCCAGCCGAGCCTTGACCGGCTGTTTACGTAGCGCAAGAATGGCGGCTTCGGCCCCGAGGGCGGTTATCATGGCCAGCGCGGTCTGAATAAGGTTGCCATAGCCAAAGAACCACCACTGTGCGGCCATGCCGGGAATGCAGGCCAGCATCACCCAAAGCATGATGCGGCTGGTGCTTTGCTGGTTATGGGTAAACGGAGAGCTGGCGATGTGTAAGCCCTTGGGGGCTGCCTGTTGTACCGGCCTGAACTTCATAGAATAACTACCATTTCGTTGCCATGTTAATCAGTGCATTCACGGTGCGGGCACCGGGGGAAATTACAGCGCTGCATTCTACCTCAATCATATGCCGGGTAATACGTGCTAATCATAAGGATATTCAGCTTTTGCGGTGAGGAAAAGCCAGGCTGGATGTAAAACGTGCAGTATAGGTTGTCATACTGATGATCGAGCTGCTATTTTTGGACTGCTTTGCGCACGGAATAACAACTTTCATATAATTAACGTAGGTTACTATCCTGAGCATTTTTGAAGTAGCGAACATCTAATAATGACTAATGAAGATATTTTATTTATTGAAGAGCTGATTGAATGGGTCGAAATTCATCTGGAGACTCGGCCAAATCTGGATGAAGTTGCGCGTATCTCCGGCTACTCCAAGTGGCACCTGCAACGTAAGTTCAAGCGAATCACCGGTATCCAGCTCGCCACCTATATTCGCTCACGCATTCTTACCCGTGCGGCGGTCGCGCTGCGCATCAGCAACCGTACGATTATCGATATCTCCGATGAGTTGGGCTTTGATTCACAGCAGACCTTTACCCGGATGTTTAAGCAACGTTTTGGCATTACGCCAAACCGCTACCGTACCATGGAAAAATGGGACGTGAAGAGCCTGATGCCGCGCTTCGACTTTGAAGCCGTTTATGAGGCCGGTTTTTATCCGGAGATTCAACGGCTGACGTTGCCGGATACGCACCTGGTCGGTTTCACGCGTGAGATGGAATTTGATACTGCCCAAGAGATGGCAATTTCTTCCTGTATCGCCATGAAGGGGGAAATCTTTAATGACTTCTTCAAAGGGCTGAATATGGAGTGCCACAAGGTTTACAGCATCCACTCTGACAATGAGCGCGGCGAAGGCGAGTGTTCAGTCACACATACCATGGCGGTGGAGCCGGAATTCAAGAAGGACATCCTTTCTGGCCACAAGATTGAAGATATTCGCTTGCCAGCGCGCGAGTACATTGCGATTACCCATCAGGGGACGGCCAAAGAGTGCGTGAAATTTATCTCTTACCTGATCTCGCACGTGATGCCAGGGCTGCGCAATGAAGTACGCGGAAGTGTAGAGATGGAGATGATCGAAGCTAAGGCGTGGAACCAGGATGCCAAACTGCGGCAAATCGATGTCAATTACACCTACCTGATTTCTATCGATTAAGTGGGGCCTTGCGTTTGGCAAGACCCCATACCGCTTACTCTTTATCTACCGTAGCTAGCAGTTGTGCGGCCTTTTTAGCTTTGACCCGGGCCAACGCTGCGGCAACCGCAGCCTTGCGCGGATCTTCCGGTTCAGCCGTAGGGGTAGGTTCTTCGTCCACTTGCGGTTGTAAAAGCTCGGCTTGCTGTGCGGCCTTTTTAGCTTTGACTCGGGCCAATGCTGCAGCAACGGCAGCCTTGCGTGGATCTTCCGGCTGAGCTGTAGGGATAGCTTCCTCGTCCACTTGCGGTTGTGAAAGCTCGGCTTGCTGCGCCGCCTTTTTCGCCTTCACGCGGGCTAATGCTGCCGCTACTGCAGCCTTACGCGGATCCTCTGAAACTACAGTTTCCTCCACGCTCTCTGCGTCTTGCGCCTGCGCCGCTTTCTTGGCTTTGACGCGTGCCAACGCCGCAGCCACGGCCGCTTTACGTGGGTCTTCCTCTTGCACCGCTGCCGCCGCAGGCATTTCGCTTGCTTGCTCGCGCTTACGCTCTCTGGCCTGTGCCTTACGCGCTTCGCGGGCAGCTATGGCTGCGCTGTTATTCGGCTCCTGGCCACTGATAGCAACGCCAGCAGCCTCACTGTTTTTGCTGCGCACGCGAGCCAAAGCCGCCTGAACGGCATCTTGATCGCTGTCGGTCAGTTTCACCGCGGCCTTTTTATGACGCTCTTCGCGCGCCAGTTTCTCACGCTCTAAGCGGGCCAGCTTGGCTTCATAACGTGCCTTGGCTTCGGCGGTACGTGCCGCTTCCTGATCCAACGCGTTAATCTCGGCCTTCTCTTGGCGATAATATTGCACCAGCGGAATATTGCTGGGGCAAACGTAGGCACAGGCACCACATTCGATACAGTCGAACAGGTTGTGCTTACGCGCCTTCTCGTGCTCTTCGCCACGGCTGAACCAGTAAAGCTGCTGCGGCAACAGCCCGGCAGGGCAGGCATCAACGCACAGCCCACAGCGAATACAGGACTGCTCTGGTTCTTGTACGGCCATTTCGTCAACCGTCGGGGCCAGTAAGCAGTTGCTGATTTTGACGATCGGCACGTCTAACGTTGGCAACGTAAAGCCCATCAGCGGGCCGCCCATTACCACCATCTGTTGGGATTGAGGTTGATAGCCGCCAAAGGCCAGCAGGTGTTGCACCGGCGTGCCGAGGCGCGCCCAGACGTTGCCCGGTCGGCTCATGGCCTCACCGGTTAAGGTGACGACGCGTTCAATCAACGGCTCGCCATCGACAATCGCCCGCTTGATGGCAAAGGCGGTGCCCACGTTCTGCATCAGCACGCCGATGGTGGACGAACGCTTGCCGTGAGGCACTTCTTTGCCCGTCAGAATTTTGGTTAACTGCTTGGCACCACCGGAAGGGTATTTGGTGGGGATCACCCGCAGGGCGATGTCATCCTGCCCTCGCAAAGCGGCTTTTAGAGCGGCGATGGCTTCCGGCTTGTTATCTTCGATGCCGATCAGCGTCACTTTGGGTTGTAACAGGTGGCGCAGGATCTGGGTGCCTTCGATAATCTGAGCGGCCTGTTCCTGCATCAGCCGGTCGTCGGCGGTGATATAGGGCTCGCATTCGGCAGCGTTGAGGATCAGGGTTTCCACCTCTTCACGGCCACCTTGCAGCTTACTGGCCGTTGGGAAACCCGCGCCCCCCAGTCCGGCAACCCCGGCCTGATGAATACGTTGGATCAGCTCTGTCGCATCCCGTTGGCGGTAATCGGCGACCGGCATCAGTTCGCACCAGCGATCTTCACCGTCTGGATCGATAATCACGCACAGTTCCGCCAGCCCTGAAGGATGGGCGGTAACGTGAGGTTCAATGGCGCGGATGGTGCCTGAGGTTGGTGCATGTACTGGCAAGGTGCGGCCCCGGCCAAAGGTCAGCGGTTGGCCTTTCAGTACGTGGTCACCGGCTTTGACGCACAGCTCACCTTCTGGTCCCAGATGCTGTTGCAAGGGGACGATAAAAATGTCGGGCAGGGGAGCCACGCGCAGTGGCACACCGCTGGACTGGGTCTTCATTTCGGGTGGATGAATGCCACCGTCAAAATCCCAAATCCGATCTTTTTTCAAAGCGGCGAACAGATTAAACATGTTGCTCCACGGGGATCACTTGCACCGGAATGGTTTGCATATCCCACTTCCAGCTGGCGGTCGTGGTGGCGACCGGTTTCATTTCAATACAATCGGTTGGGCAGGGCGCAACGCACAGATCACAGCCGGTACAGAGATCGGTAATGACCGTGTGCATGGCGCGGGTGGCACCCACGATGGCGTCCACCGGGCAGGCCTGAATGCACTTGGTGCAGCCGATGCAGTTGGCTTCGTCAATAAAGGCGACCTTACGCACCGGCTCGGCCACGGCGGCACCGCCGTCCAGCGGTTGTGGCTCGACGTTGAGTAATTCGGCCAGCTTGAGCATCACCTGCTCGCCACCCGGGGCACATTTGTTGATCATCTCGCCATTGGCTACCGCTTCGGCATAGGGGCGGCAGCCGGGATACCCGCATTGGCCACATTGGCTCTGCGGCAGAATTTCGTCGATCTGTTCGGCAACCGGATCTTCTTCCACTTCAAAGCGGCGCGCGGCAAAGCCCAGCACCAGGCCAAACAGCAATCCCAAGGCGCTTAATGCCGCCACCGCAATCCACAACGCAGTCATTAGAATCTCACCAGCCCGGTAAAGCCCATAAAGGCCAGAGACATCAGGCCAGCGGTGATCAAGGCGATAGAGGAACCGCGAAACGGCGCAGGCACATCGGCGACCGCCAGGCGTTCACGGATGGCGGCAAACAGCACCATCACCAATGAGAAGCCTGCGGCGGCACTAAAGCCATAAACCGCAGACTGCAGGAAGTTGTAGCCAAGGTTGACGTTGAGCAACGCCACGCCTAACACGGCGCAGTTGGTGGTGATCAGCGGCAGGAAAATCCCCAACAGGCGATACAGCGCCGGGCTGGTTTTACGCACCACCATTTCGGTGAATTGCACCACGACGGCGATCACCAGAATAAAGGACAGCGTACGCAGATAAACCAGATCCAACGGGATCAGGATAAAGCTGTTGATTAGCCAGGCGCAGACCGAGGCCAGCGTCATCACGAATGTGGTAGCCATGCCCATGCCGATGGCACTTTCCAGTTTCTTGGAAACGCCCATAAAGGGGCACAGGCCCAGGAATTTCACCAGGACAAAGTTGTTCACCAGTACGGTGCCAACAAACAAGAGCAGGTATTCGGTCATTGCAATGCCTAAAAAAATAAAAGCCGCCTATTATCGGTAATCGGCGGCATAACGACAACATACTAATCGCAAGGGTATTGCGCTTTTTTGCCTGTTTTGTTGAAAATTTACACAGCAGGGCGATCAAATCGTGCCTTGCCGCGGTTACTTCTCGGTGAAGGTGCCTTTCACGCGCTGGGAACGCTTAAAATAGGGCACCAGCAGGGCGGCCATCACCAACGGCCATAAAAGGCTACGTACTGCCAGTTCATCGGGCACTGGGGCAAAGGCGAAAGCCTTGATCGCCAATAGCACGGTGATCAGCAGCCAGACCAGGAACAACTTCGGAAAACGTTGTGAACGCTGGCAGAACAGCCACAGCAGGTACAGCGTAAAGCACCACATGACCAGCGTGGTAAGCACCGACAAATACCACTGCGTGGAGAAGGCCTGAGCATTGGTGCTCAGATACTCGCGTGATTCCGGCATAAAAATGGCCATACCGTACAGGGCCAACATCAGGCTGGCGCTGAGCAGGGTAACGATCAGATAGGCCATCGGGGCTAGCAGCCAACCGCCAATGCGCGAGTATTCAGCTTGGGTCATACGAGATCCTGAGTGGTATTCCAACGAAGTAAGCGGCATAGCTTACTCAAATCTGCGCGATTGCGCGAGGAGAAGGCGATTTCGTTGGGCTAACCGATAAAAATGTTAGTCAGGTTGGGTCGCTGCAGGTAATGGTGCAACAGGTGAGAGTCATACAGAACGCCGACACGCCGTGAATCCATCCCTGGAGGCTCGAATCGCGCATCCCTGCGCTCAACGGTCGTAACCGCAATGACTCCCACCTGCCTGAAGCTCAGGTGTTACGGTATTATGTCCAGTAACAATGGGAATGTGATTAACGTTCCGCACCGTTGCTGGCGATCAGCTTCTGGTACCAGAAGAAGCTCTTCTTACGCTGACGCGCCAGATCTTTGTTGTGGTCAACGTAGATAAAGCCGTACTGCTTCTGGAAACCGTTGAGCCAGCTCAGCAGATCGATAAACGACCACGGATAATAACCGCGTACGTCGGCACCCTGTTTGATGGCGTCTTCAATGGCACCAATGTGCTGGCGCAGATAGTCGATACGATCGTCATCCACCACTTCACCGTCGATAATCGGATCTTTGGCTCCCAGACCGTTCTCGGTGATGTAGATAGGGATATCGCCGTAACGTGCCTTGATATTCATGATGCCTTCGGTGAGGCCCTGCGGATAAATCTCCCAGTCCCAATCGGTATACACGCCGTTCGGGTTGCGGACGAACTTGAACAACCCTTTGAAGCCGAATTCGTTACCCTGCTGGTGGCCGCTGCCTTTCTCACCGGTGGTGTTGATGGTCAGATGTGACTCTTGATTATTGGCCGCGATGGTTTCACGTTTGTAATAGTTCAGGCCAATAAAGTCACAGATATTGTCACGCAGCAGTTGTTCATCACCAGGTGCGAATTGCGGCACGCCCCACAGCGCCTGAGTTTGCGCCAGCAGTTCAGCCGGATATTCCCCTTTCAGCACTGGATCGTACAGCCAGTGGGTAAAGATCCCTTCGGCCAACTGATAGGCCGCCAGATCTTCCGCAGACTGGCTGAGCGGGGTATGGGTTTGCAACACGTTGACGAAGCCGATTTGGCCGGCAATGCCGCTGGTGCGGAATGCGGCCACCGCTTTAGCGTGGGCTACAAAGACGTGGTGGCAGGCCTGGATCGCACGTGCCGGGCTCTGTACGCCTGGTGGGTGGCCGCCGGTGATGTAACCGAAGCCGATAAAGCACACGGTTTCATTGAAGGTAGACCACAGTTTGACGCGATCGCCGTAGCGCTGGTAACACAGGCGGGCATACTCTTCAAAAGCCTCCGCAGTGCTGCGTGCTTCCCAACCGCCTTCATCTTGCAATGCCTGCGGCAGATCCCAGTGGTACAGGGTGATCATCGGTTCAATGTTGTGTTCCAACAGGGTATCAATCAGATCGCTATAGAATTTGACCCCGGCCTCATTGATGGTGCCCCGGCCCTGTGGTAGCAGGCGCGGCCAGGAGATAGAAAAGCGGTAGCTCTGCATCCCCATTTCGGCCATCAGCGCCACATCTTCACGGAAGCGGTGATAGTGATCGACGGCAACGTCGCCGTTAGTGCCTTGGTAAGTGGTACCTGGCAGATGGGAGAAGGTATCCCAGATGGATGGGCCTTTGCCGTCGGCATCGTGTGCGCCTTCAACCTGATACGCCGCGCTAGCCGCGCCCCAGAGGAACTCTTTCGGGAAAGCAGACATAACTATTCTCTCTATACGTTAAATATTGAGTCTAGTTTAGGTCGAGTTGAAATGAGTTTGCAACCGGTTTCTGAAACCGGTTGCAGTTTTTGCAGGCGCGTTTAACGGCGATTGATTTGGTAGTAGGTTTCATTCCAGCGGATTTCGTTCTTGAACGCTGGCAGGGTGGTGTCGTTATCGATCAGCAGGAATTCGATGTTGTGCATCTCGGCATACAGGCGCAGGTAGTCGGCGTTTAGTGACTGCGAGAACACCGTGTGGTGTGCGCCACCTGCAAGGATCCAGGCTTCCGCCGCCGTAGCCAGGGAAGGTTGAGCGCGCCAGATCGCTCGGGCCACCGGCAGCTTAGGTAATGGTTTAGGTTGCTCAATAGTATCAACCTGATTGACCAGCAGGCGGAAACGATCGCCCATATCGATCAGGCTGGCATTTACCGCCGGGCCTGCCGGGGTAGAGAAGATCAGGCGGGCCGGATCGGCCTTGCCACCGATGCCCAGATATTGAATATCCAGCAGTGGCTTCTGTTCTTTGGCGATGGAAGGGCAGACTTCCAGCATATGGGAACCCACCACCAGATCGTTGCCCGGCTGGAAGTTGTAGGTGTAATCCTCCATAAACGAGGTGCCGCCGTTTAAGCCGCTGCCCATCACTTTCATAATGCGCAGCAGGGCCGCGGTTTTCCAATCACCCTCACCGGCAAAACCGTAGCCTTGTTGCATCAGGCGCTGTACCGCTAAGCCTGGCAACTGCTTCATGCCGTGCAGCGTTTCAAAGTTGGTGGTGAAGGCGTGGAACTTGCCCTGTTCGAGGAAACGTTTCATACCCAGTTCGATAGCGGCTGCATCAATCAGGTTCTGCCGTTTGGCCCCGTTAACTTTAGCCACGTCGCTCAGCTCATAGCTGGCTTCGTACTCCTCGATCAGGGTATCGATATCGCCCTTGCTGACTTCATCGATCACGCTGACCAAATCGCCGATGCCATAAGCATCTACGGAATAACCAAACTGGATCTGCGCGGCCACTTTATCGCCATCGGTCACGGCGACCTGGCGCATGTTGTCACCAAAACGCGCCACTTTCAGCTGTTGGCTTTCCTGTTTGGCGCAGGCAACACGCATCCATTGAGCGATTCGCTCCTGGGCATTTTTGTCTTGCCAGTGGCCTGCAATCACGCTGTGCTGCTGGCGCATACGGGCACCGATAAACCCGAACTCGCGGCCACCGTGGGCGGTCTGGTTCAGGTTCATAAAGTCCATATCCATGCTGTCCCAGGGAACCTCGGCATTAAATTGGGTATGGAACTGGAGCAGCGGTTTATCGAGGATAGACAGGCCGGCAATCCACATTTTGGCCGGTGAGAAAGTGTGCAGCCAGGTGATGATGCCGACGCAGTCCTGGTGATAGTTGGCATCACGACAGACAGTGGTGATTTCGTCCGGCGTGGTGACCAGCGGTTTCAGCACCATCTTCACCGGTAAACCTGCGTCACGGTTCAGGCTGTTCACGACCTGCTCGGCATTTTCCATCACCTGTTGCAGGGTTTTGGGGCCATAGAGATGCTGGCTGCCAATCACGAACCACACTTCACGTTGCTTAAAGATGTTCATCAAAAACTCCTGGATCTAGAGGTTTTATTGAGCCGAGGGGATCTGCCCCGGCGTATTAATTTTTGGTGGTTGCGGCAAAGCGCGGTTCTGCGGCCTGGCACCACTGTTGATAGCGTTCATAAAGTTGTTGGTAGCGCGCGACGTTTGCGGGATCGGGCTGCAAAGTACGTTCAATACTGCAAGCCATATGCTGCTGAGCCTGCGGAACGTCGCTGAAATGCCCGGCGGCCACGGCGGCGAAGATGGCGGCACCCAACGCGCAGCACTGGTCGGAGGCGACAATCTGTAGCGGACGATCCATCACATCGGCGCAAACCTGCATAATCACCGGTGACTTGCGGGCAATACCGCCTAGAGCCAGCACGTTATCGACGGGAATGTCCTGCTGTTCGAAGCACTCCATGATGGCGCGGGCGCCAAATGCCGTTGCGGCGATAAAGCCACCAAACAGCGTGGGCGCATCGGTGCCGAGGTTGAGATCGGTGATCACCCCTTTCAGGCGCTGGTTGGCGTAGGGGGTGCGGCGGCCATTGAACCAGTCCAATACCACTGGCAGATGGTCAAGAGACGGGTTTTTGGCCCAGGCGGCGGTCAGGGCGGCCAGCATGTCATGCTCGATTTGTTGTAGCTGTGTCTGGAGTTGCGGTTGCGTCTTGGCGGCTTCACGCAGTGGCCAGCTCAGCAGGCGGCTGAACCAGGCGTACATATCGCCAAAAGCGGATTGCCCGGCCTCCATCCCGATGGTTTGCGGCACCACGCTGCCGTCCACCTGGCCGCAGATGCCGCTGATGGCACGATCGCCCACGCGCTCACGATCGGCGATCAGAATGTCGCAGGTCGACGTGCCAATCACCTTCACCAGCGTATAGGGCTGCGCACCGGCTCCCACGGCCCCCATATGACAGTCAAAGGCGCCACCGGACAGCACCACGCTTTCTGATAGCCCAAGCCGTGTGGCCCACTCTTTGCTCAGCGTCCCTACCGGCAAATCGGCAGTGTAGGAACCGTTGAACAGTGGATAGGGCAAATCTTCCACCAGCATCGGATCCAGGGCCGCAAAGAAGGCTTTAGGTGGCAAACCGTCCCAGTCCGGATGCCACAGCGTTTTATGCCCAACGCTGCAACGCCCGCGCTTTAACCGATCCGGTGCGGTAGTGCCAGAAAGCAATGCTGGTACCCAGTCGCATAGCTCAACCCAAGAGGCGGCTGCGTGGCGTACCTCTTCATCCTGGCGTGAAACGTGCAAGATTTTGGCCCAGAACCACTCAGAGGAGTAAACGCCGCCGATATAGCGCGAATAATCGGGGAAATCGCCACGGCGGCACAGTTGGTTAATTTCCTCCGCCTCCTCGATGGCGGTGTGGTCTTTCCACAGCACAAACATGGCATTGGGATTGCTGGCAAACTCTGGCCGCAACGCCAACACGTCGCCATGTTCATCAATCGGGGCGGGAGTGGAGCCGGTGGAATCAACCCCAATCCCGACCACGGCGTGCCGCTGTTCCTGGCTCATGCGCTGCACCACGGCGACGATGGCTTGCTCCATGGCTTCGATGTAGTCGAGTGGATGGTGGCGGAACTGGTTCTGCGCGGCATTACAGAAATCACCACGCTGCCAGCGAGGGTAGTAGACCACCTCGGTATCCAGTTCGTTACCGTTTTGACAGTCGACAGCCAGTACTCGCACTGAATCGCTGCCGAAGTCTAATCCCAGGGCAATAGCACCTGCCGTCATGATGCGGACTCCTTACTTGTTAGGTTGAGATTAACGATAGGAGCGGGACGGGGAGGCAGGTGAGGAAGCATTGGCTGGAAGTATGCACTTTTCTGCTTGCTACAGTGATTTTGTGATGGGGGTCAAAAGTTATCACTTGGTTAAATTTGCTAAATGTATGCACATATCTGCTGTTATCTCGGGATGTGATAGCGCTCTACATTTAACTAACAAATACCGGCTAAAACTGTTTGCGTCTTACCTGAGTCTACGGCAAGAAGCGAGATATAAGGCCATTGTCGTGACAGGATCTCATAATGATAACGCTTTCACGGCGGCCCGATTTTTCTGCCGATGAAAGCAAAACAGCGGAGAGTACCATGCATAAATTCACTAAGGCGTTGGCAGTGATCGGTCTGACGGCGGTTATGTCACATTCAGCTATCGCAGAGACCATGAAACTGGGTTTTTTGGTTAAACAGCCAGAAGAGCCCTGGTTCCAGACCGAATGGAAATTTGCCGACAAGGCGGGTAAAGACCTGGGGTTTGAAGTGATCAAGATTGCCGTGCCGGACGGCGAGAAAACCCTCAATGCCATCGATAGCCTGGCGGCCAGCGGGGCCAAGGGGTTTGTTATCTGCACTCCAGACCCAAAACTCGGCTCGGCGATTGTCGCCAAGGCACGCAGCTACGACCTGAAAGTGATCGCGGTTGACGACCAGTTTGTTAATGCCAAAGGCAAGCCGATGGAGAGCGTGCCGCTAGTGATGATGGCGGCCACCAAGATAGGTGAGCGCCAAGGTGCCGAGCTGTGGAAAGAGATGAACAAGCGTGGCTGGAAAGTGGCAGAGACCGGCGTAATGGCGATCACCTCCGATGAACTGGACACGGCACGCCGCCGTACCGGTGGCTCGATGGACGCATTGAAAACCGCGGGTTTCCCACAACAGCAAATCTACAAGGTACCGACCAAATCCAACGATATCCCAGGGGCGTTTGATGCCGCCAACTCGATGCTGGTGCAGCATCCGGAAGTGAAAAACTGGCTGATCGTCGGGATGAACGACAACACCGTGCTGGGCGGCGTGCGTGCCACAGAAGGCCAGGGCTTTAAAGCGCCTAACGTGATCGGCATTGGTATCAACGGCGTTGATGCGGTAAGCGAGCTTTCCAAGAAACAGGCAACCGGCTTCTACGGTTCACTGCTGCCAAGCCCGGATATTCATGGCTACAAGAGCATTCAGATGCTGCATGACTGGGTAGAGAAAGGCGTGGAACCAGAGAAGTTCACCGAAGTGACTGATGTGGTGCTGATCACCCGTGACAACTTCCAGGTGGAACTGCAGAAAAAAGGCCTGATGTAAGGAGCGTGCCGCCTGTACCAAGCGGGCGGCCATTTATCGCACAGCATTGAGGAAAGCACTATGACTGCCGTCACGCCCTATCTGGCTTTTAAAGGCATCGGTAAAAGCTTCCCTGGCGTCAAAGCGCTGGATGATATCAGTTTCAGCTGTCAGGCCGGGCAGATCCACGCCCTGATGGGGGAAAACGGCGCCGGGAAATCGACGCTGCTGAAAATCCTCAGCGGCAATTACGCCCCAAGCAAAGGGGAGATCCACCTCCAGGGGCAAGCCGTACAGTTTGCCAATACCACTGACGCGCTGAACGCCGGGGTGGCGATTATCTACCAGGAACTGCATCTGGTGCCGGAAATGACCGTGGCAGAGAACATTTACCTTGGCCAGTTGCCGACCAAACATGGCCTGGTGGATCGTAAACTGCTGCGTTATGAGTCCCGCTTACAGCTGGAACACCTCGGGTTGGACATCGATCCGGATACCCCGTTGAAGTACCTGTCGATTGGCCAGTGGCAGATGGTGGAGATTGCCAAGGCCCTGGCGCGTAACGCCAAAGTGATTGCGTTTGATGAGCCGACCAGTTCGCTGTCGGCACGTGAAATTGAGCAGCTGTTCCGGGTGATCCGCGAGCTGCGGGCCGAAGGGCGAGTGATCCTGTATGTCTCACACCGGATGGAGGAAATCTTTGCGCTGAGTGATGCCATTACCGTGTTTAAGGATGGCCGCTATGTGCGCACCTTCGACGATATGCAGCAGGTAAACAATGAAGTGCTGGTGCAGGCGATGGTGGGCCGCGATCTTGGCGATGTATATGGCTATCAGCCACGCGAGCTGGGAGAAGTGCGGTTGCAACTGACCGAACTGCAGGCCGTTGGGGTGAAAACGCCTATCAGCCTTAACGTACGTGCTGGAGAAATTGTTGGCCTGTTTGGTCTGGTGGGCGCAGGGCGCAGCGAATTGATGAAAGGGATTTTTGGCGCCACGCGGGTCACTGCGGGCCAATTGATGCTCGATGGCAAGCGGCTTGATGTCCGTTCACCGATCGATGCTATCCGTGCGGGAGTAATGCTTTGCCCGGAAGATCGTAAGGCCGACGGCATCATTCCGGTGCACTCGGTGCGCGACAATATCAACATCAGCGCACGCCGCAAAAGCATCAAGGCGGGCTGCCTGATCGATAACGCCTGGGAAACCAGCAATGCCGATCACCATATTCGCGCGCTGAATATCAAAACCCCCACCGCCGAACAGCTGATCATGAACCTCTCCGGTGGCAACCAACAGAAGGCGATCCTGGGCCGCTGGCTGTCGGAAGAGATGAAGGTGATCCTGCTGGATGAGCCGACACGCGGCATTGACGTTGGCGCAAAACACGAGATCTACCACGTGATTTATCAGCTGGCGCAGCAGGGCATTGCGGTGCTGTTCGCCTCCAGCGATTTACCCGAAGTGCTGGGGCTGGCGGATCGCATCATCGTGATGCGTGAAGGGGCGATTTCTGGCGAGTTGACCCATAGCGATGCCACTGAGGAAAAAGCCCTCAGCCTGGCGATGTTACGTACCCCCGATATTGCGGCGGCGATGGCCTGATTGTGAAGGAGCAAGAGATGTCGAGCATGACAACCAATTCTGTGAAAAACCGCGGCGGCCTTGGGTTGGCGCGTATCTGGGACAGCTATGGCATGCTGGTGGTATTCGCCGTGCTGTTTGTTGCCTGCGTCGCGTTTGTGCCGAATTTTGGCAGTTTTATCAATATGAAAGGCCTGGGGCTGGCGATCTCCATGTCCGGCATGGTGGCATGCGGCATGCTGTTCTGCCTGGCCTCGGGTGATTTTGACCTGTCGGTGGCGTCGGTTATTGCCTGTGCGGGTGTCACCGCGGCGGTGGTGATCAACATGACCGAGAGCCTGTGGATCGGCGTGGCTGCCGGTTTGCTCTTAGGTGTGCTCTCAGGGCTGATCAATGGTTTTGTGATCGCCCGGCTGAAGATTAACGCGCTGATCACCACGTTGGCCACCATGCAGATCTTCCGCGGCCTGGCCTATATCATTTCCGATGGGAAAGCGGTGGGGATCGAAGATGAGCGTTTCTTTGCGCTCGGCTATGCCAACTGGTGGGGGCTGCCTGCACCGATTTGGATCACCATTGGCTGCCTGATCCTGTTTGGTTTCCTGCTCAATAAAACCACCTTTGGCCGCAATACTCTGGCTATCGGCGGCAACGAGGAGGCGGCTCGGTTGGCCGGGGTGCCGGTGGTGCGTACCAAGATCATCATCTTTGTGCTTTCCGGGCTGGTATCTGCCGCTGCGGGCATCATTCTGGCTTCGCGAATGACCAGCGGCCAGCCGATGACCTCCATCGGCTATGAGCTGATCGTGATCTCTGCCTGCGTGCTGGGGGGCGTTTCGCTCAAAGGTGGCATCGGCAAAATTTCCTACGTTATCGCTGGGATCCTGATCCTGGGCACGGTGGAGAACGCCATGAACCTGCTGAATATCTCGCCGTTCTCGCAGTATGTGGTGCGCGGCGTGATCCTGCTGGCCGCGGTGATTTTTGACCGCTACAAGCAACAGGCGAAGAGCAGGGCGTGAAGACCCATCACAATTTTGCGATTGCTATGAGCAGCATTTTGCCGAATGGGTAAACTTGTTGTTGTATTGATATGAAACGCGGAAGCTAATCTGTAGCACGGACAGTCCCCTCTCCCTGTGGGAGAGGGTTAGGGTGAGGGGCCTTACTCCCTAGTCAGTTAAGCATTGCCCTGCAATTGCAAGGCGCAGGGATATAGGTAAGACACATTTGGAGGCCAGATGTATCATCGCATGGTTCAGGAACCCCAACCGAACCCGCTGTTGCCGGGTTACACCTTTAACGCTTACCTGGTTGCCGGGCTGACGCCGATTATGGCGGACGGGCCGCTGGATTTCTTTATCGACCGCCCTGGCGGCATGAAGGGCTATATCCTCAATCTGACCATTAAAGGCCAGGGAAAGGTGTTTGACGGTGAGGAAACGCTTTACTGTAACCCCGGCGATCTCCTGCTGTTTCCGCCCAAGGCGGCGCATAACTATGGCCGATCACCGGATAGTGACTGCTGGTATCACCGCTGGGTTTATTTCCGCCCGCGTGCTTATTGGGCCGACTGGTTGGAATGGCACAGCAAGGCGCATCAGGTGGGGCGCCTGACGTTGCCCAACAACCAGTTGCTGACCGAGTTTGACCGGCTGTTTGCCAACATTGAGCAGACACAACGTTCCGGCCGCCGTTTTGCCGAAGAAATTGGCATGAACCTGCTGGAACGGCTGCTGCTGCGAGCGATGGAGGAGGATCCCCTTAGCCCACAGAAGATTATGGACCCACGGGTAATTGAGGCCTGCCAGTTTATTACCGGCAATCTGGCAGGGGAGCTGCGTATCGATGAAGTGGCCCGCCACGTTTGTCTTTCACCTTCGCGGCTGGCGCATCTGTTTCGTGATCAGGTCGGGATAAATATCCTGCGCTGGCGTGAAGATCAGCGGGTGATCCGCGCCAAACTGCTGCTGCAAACCACCCAGGAATCGATTGCCACCATTGGTCGGGTGGTGGGTTATGACGATCAGCTCTATTTTTCCCGGGTGTTTCGTAAGCGAGTTGGCGTCAGCCCCAGCGATTTTCGCCGCCGTAGCCTGGAGATCAACTATCCGGTGAACCATTCCCAGGATCGGCCACTGATTGCCGCATCCCGTTAATCGGCCTGCAGATACGATCGTTGTTGGGGGCACCGCATGCAGCGCCCCTTTGTTGTATTGCCAGTTTATTATCGATCTGCATTTAGCTCTTGTTCCAGCCCGCACCATGGTGTCAAATCGAAGCAATCGCTACTTCATCTTTTTCTAGCGGCAACACTCAGGAGCGGGTTTCTCGCCGCAACTTACAAGGACGTAGCATTTCAACTGCCTGGAATTGATGCGTATATTGCCCTGTATGAGGAAACAAGATGTCTGAAACAATCCGCGTTGGCCTGGTGGGCTATGGTTACGCCAGCAAGACTTTTCATGCTCCGCTGATCGCAGGAACCCCTGGCATGGAGTTGGCCGCCGTTTCCAGCAGCGACGCCGGTAAAGTCCACGCCGACTGGCCGATGATGACGGTGGTGAGCGACCCGCAGGCGCTGTTTAACGATCCCTCGATTGACCTGATTGTCATTCCAACCCCGAACGATACCCACTTCCCATTGGCACAACAGGCGATGGCTGCGGGCAAGCATGTGGTGGTCGATAAACCGTTTACCGTGACACTGTCACAGGCGCAGCAGCTACAACAGCAGGCAGAGCAGAGTGGACAACTGCTTTCAGTGTTTCACAACCGCCGCTGGGACAGCGATTTCCTGACCTTAAAAGCCTTGCTGAAAGACGGCGCGTTAGGGGAAGTAGTCTATTTTGAATCCCATTTCGATCGTTTCCGCCCGGAAGTCCGCCAGCGCTGGCGTGAGCAAGGTGGGGCTGGCAGCGGTATTTGGTACGATCTGGGGCCGCATCTGATCGACCAGGCGTTGCAGCTGTTTGGCAAGCCACAAACGCTTTTTGTCGATCTCGGCGAGCTACGCCCGGGTTCACAATCGGTAGATTACTTCCATGCGGTGCTCAATTACGGCCATCGGCGTGTGGTGCTGCATGGTACGGTGCTGGCCGCGGCAGAAACTGCTCGTTACATTGTGCACGGCACGCAGGGCAGCTTTATCAAATATGGTCTGGATCCGCAGGAAGACCGCCTGAAAGCCGGTGAGCGTTTGCCGCAGGCCGACTGGGGTTACGACATGCGCGACGGAGTGGTGACGTTGTCACGTGACGGCATGCTGGCGGAACAGCCGCTGTTGACCATTCCGGGCAATTACCCGGCCTATTACGCCGCCATTCGCGACGCAATTTCCGGTGCCGGTACCAACCCGGTTCCGGCCAGCGAGGCGATACAGGTCATGGAAATGATCGAGCTGGGCATTGAGTCGGCCAAACAGCAAAAAGCGCTACCGGTCAGCTAATATCAATAATAACAGTAGGGTTCAGAGCGCTTCTGAACCCTTTTTACGGATTAAATAGCAAGGAATTTTGCGGGATGTCCTGGTTACAACGTCTACGTATCGACAAGTTTTTACTGGTACTGCTGATGGTGGTGCTATTGGCCTCATTGCTACCCTGTGAAGGGATTTGGCAGACCTTCTTCGAACATTTAACTACCGCCGCGATAGCCCTGTTGTTCTTCATGCATGGGGCGAAACTCTCCCGTGAGGCGATCGTTGCCGGCATGAGCCACTGGAAGCTGCACCTGGTGGTGTTTCTCAGTACCTTTGCGCTCTTCCCGCTTTTAGGGCTGTCGATGAACCTGTTGGTGCCGGGCTTGATGACGCCCACCGTTTATTTGGGGTTCCTCTATCTATGTGCTCTGCCTGCCACGGTACAATCGGCAATCGCTTTCACCTCCGCTGCCGGAGGGAACGTGGCAGCGGCGATCTGCAGCGCTTCGGCATCCAGCATTCTTGGGGTATTCCTGTCCCCGCTGCTGGTGGGGGCATTGATGCATACGCAAGGAGGCAATACTGACGTGTTGCATGCCATCGGCTCGATTATTCTGCAACTGATGGTGCCGTTTGTTATTGGCCATCTGGCGCGCCCGCTGATTGGCAAATGGATCGATCGCCATCGCAAACTGATTAACCTCACCGACCGTTCCTCGATCCTGCTGGTGGTCTATACCGCGTTCAGCGCGGCGGTGGTTGAGGGGATTTGGCACACCATTGACGGCTGGTCGCTGCTGACGATCCTGGTGATGTCGCTGGTGCTGTTGGCGGTAGTGCTGATTATCAACACCTATGCCGCACGTTGGCTGGGCTTTGATACCGCCGATGAGATCACTATCGTGTTTTGTGGTTCGAAAAAGAGCCTGGCCAACGGCATTCCGATGGCCAACGTGCTATTTCCTGCTGCCGCCGTTGGGGCGATGGTATTACCGTTGATGATTTTCCATCAGGTACAGTTGATGGTATGTGCGGTGCTGGCACAGCGCTATGCGCGTAAAACAGCCCAGCAGCGTGAAGTAGCCGTAACTAAATAACAAGGACGTAGCATGAACAAGGTAGTCGAGATTTTGCAATATCGTTTACAAGCGGGCAGTGGCGAGCGTTTTCACCACATCATGCAGCATGATAGCGTGCCGCTCCATAAGGCCGCAGGGATCACCGTGCTGGAGTACGGTGTCTCGCTACACGATCCCAATGCCTATTACCTGATGCGGCGGTTTGACGGCATGGTGGAAATGGAACAGGTATTGCAGGCCTTCTACCGCAGCCAAGCCTGGTTGGAGGGGCCACGTACGGAGATTGTGGCCTTGATTGAGGAGAGTCACCGGGTGGTACTGCCGTATCAGCCCTGACCTGCCGTGGGTTGTGGGCTAAACGGAATTGTCCGGTCGGGGGAGGTGGCACTGGTTGATATCGGATCGGTGCCATCTCCAACTGGCAAACGGATTTTAGACTTTGGATAAATCTCTTATTTTCTTGCATGAGCTTTGCGATACCTGCAAAGCCATTATCTGATTTAATGGTATTCCACTATCGTCACCAGTAAATAAAATAAAAACGGGTTATTTACTATTTGGGTGATAAAATGAAAAATAAAACTAATATATTAATCACAGGGGCAACTGGATTTGTCGGGGCCTACTTGCTTCATGATTTACTTGCCGATGTTTCCGTTGGTAAGATATATATATTATGTCGAAATATTCAGCCGAATAATGAAAGGCAGAGACTGATTGATGCATACCATAAGTTCTCAATTGATAGCTTGGATGTACTGGTCTATACCAAAAACATCCATATGATAGAAGGAGATATCACGCAACCATCTCTTGGTATCAACAAAGTGCATTATAAAGAACTCTGCAAAGAAGTTGATGTTATCTATCATATTGCTGCTCGTGTCAATCACATAAGATCTTATGAAACCCTCAAGAGTGCCAATGTTGATAGCCTCGCTGATATTATTTCGATGGCGCGGACAGGAAAAACAAAGATAGTCAACTTTGTATCAACATTGGGTTCTGCAGCTAAAAAAGACACACAGGGTTTTTATGTTGAGGAACTTCCTGATCGCACACCTTGGCATTCAGATATGGGGTATTTACTGTCAAAGTGGGAAGCTGAAAAGTTACTTTCTTGCTTCCAGAATGAAGGGGGCAAAGCCAACCTATTCCGCCTTGGTTACATCTCCGGCCACAGCAAAACTGGTGCTGCGCTATTTGCTAATAATCAATTTATGTTGTTTGTAAAAAGTTGTATTCAATTAGGATATGCACCTGAACTTGCACGAACAATTAATTTTACCCCAATCGACTATACGGCAGCCTTAATGAGCCAGCTAAAATATAGATGTCAGGGTGGAGAAGTGTTAAATCTTTTTAATTACAATGGGCTAATTCATTGGGATGGTATTGTAAACTGGCTGAATGCCAGAGGGTACAATATTAAAATCATACCTTTTTATGAATGGCAGAGTAAGCTGCTAGCGGATAATGATGAAAATGCATTGTACAAGTTCCTACCTCTTTATGGTTCTGAAGGCGCACACGACAAAATATTACGATTTGGCCGGGAAATTGAAAGGTTCCGCTACAAAAAAGTCAAGGAGGCCACCGAATCAGCCAGATATGTGTTGCCTTTACTGAAGTATGAACTTCTTGATCGTTATCTCGGTTACTTACAGGAACAAAAATTCTTGCCTGTTCCCCCAGGGAGGTAGGGCTCATTTTAATTCTACTGAAGCAGTTAATGACAATGGTGAATTTACTATGATAGATACAAGGGTTTACTTTTCGTTAGCCTGTTTGTGTGCCCTGTCTGTGGCGAATATTTATTATAACCAACCGTTACTGGAGTTATTTTCCAGGGAATTCAGCGCTGATGCGAAGACGGTCGGCTCAATTGCGATGGTTGTTCAGTTATCTTACGCTGCAGGATTGGTCTTTTTTGTCCCCTTGGGCGATCGCGTTGTGCGGCGAAGGCTGCTGGGTATTTTACTGGGGATTAATGCTGCTGCTTCACTGTGCGCTGCTATGGCTCAAGATATTGCACAACTACTGATAAGTCATATCGCCATTGGTATGACCGCAGTAGGTGCACAAATAATTATTCCAATGGCGACTTTGTTGGCGCCCCCAGAACAACGGGGGCGGGCTGTCGGAATAGTGATGAGTGGACTGATGGCTGGAGTGCTGTTTGCTCGTATCCTTTCAGGCGTTATTGGTGAGCACTGGGGATGGCGTGCTATGTACATCATAGCAGCGGCCATCAATGTGATAATGATAGTGATAATCTATCGTTTACTGCCTCATAACTGCCCATCAAAAAATCCGATGCCTTACCGACAGTTAATCGTATCGCTTTTAGCCTATTTCCGGCAAGAGAGCGAGTTACGCAAAGCCTGTCTGTCTGGAGCGTTAATGTTTGGTTCTTTCAGTGCATTATGGGGGGCCCTGGCTTTGCTTCTGTCTCGTCCTCCCTATCATTTCGGTAGTGATATTGTTGGTGCTTTCGGTTTTGCTGGGATCGCAGGGATCCTGATGACGCCGATTATCGGTAATTTGGCGGACAGGTATACTCCACAGGCGATTGTTTTATTAGGCAGCCTCTGCGCTATAGTCGGTTTTTTACTGCTGGCAATGTCAGGACACTATTTGACCGCACTCATCATCAGCGTCATTTTTCTAGATGTTGGGGGACGGGCAGGCCTAGTTGGCAATCAGTTACGCGCACTGGCTTTGTCGGAAGCCGCCCGCAGTCGGCTCAATACTGTTTTTATGTTTTGCTATTTTCTCGGCGGAGCCTTTGGCACACGTATAGGCGCAGAGCTAAGCCTGCGATTTGGATGGTTTGGCATTGCGTTGCTTGGCGTTATCACCTCCCTGATCGTCATGTTCTTCAACTTCAAAGGGATGCTGTCTTTGTTCCGGCGACCATCTCCCCCTTCGTTATAATATGAGAATTATTCCTAAGGTTTCCCCAATTCGTTGGCCAAGTGTTTATGTAGCGCCTGAAGAAACACTGTCAACCTAGGGGAAATTTTTGGTTCGGCACGTAAGATATGGATTTCCTGAGTCTGCCGCTGTGGATCATCAAAGACTTTTACGAGTCGCCCTGCGTTGATATCAGTACCGACCACCCAGTTAGGAAGGAATGCAATACCTAATCCATGGACAGCCGAATTGCGCAGTGCATCAAAATCATTGCAGCGTAGATAGATATGATGCTTCCTCTCGGGATCCTGATAGATCACTCTCCGCCAACATATCGAATGGGGATCCTGAAATTTATCTAGCAGATGATGCCCTTCAAGTTCATCAAGCCCGCTTGGATGACCATGGTTTTGCAGATAAAACGGGCTTGCACATGCGATCCAATACTGGTCTGCAATATGCGTGGCATACAGAGCGCTGTCTTTTAAGGGGCCAATTCTGATGACGGCATCAAGCCGTTCGATCGATGGATTGGTCAACCGTTCAGTCAAATCCAGCGCAAGATCAATATCAGGGAAATTTTTCTTGAACTCAGCTAGCCATGGGAATATATGAAGTTTGGCGAAGGTAGGCAAACAGCTAACACGTAAAATTCCTTTAAGCCCTGTATTCATTGAGCCAATTTCACTATACATATCACTGAGAGCATCAAGAATTTTTATTGATCGAAGATATAAGGCCTCTCCGGCATCGGTAAGCATTAGACCACGGGGCGAACGGATAAATAACTTTATCCCCATTACATCTTCAAGCCTGTTTATTTTTCGCATGATCGAGGATGGGTTCACCCCGTGCCTGCGTGCAACAGAAGAAAATGAACCATTTCTGGCAATATCAATAAATAGCGATAAGTTTTCCGTATATCTGTACAAATCCATATGCGCACCATTTATAACTTTCGTTTCTGACGTTTATACTGTTGAGGATAAATGACCAGTTCAAAAATCAACCATAGCACATTTTATTCTGGGGCTATAGTCTGATACTTATGGAGCGAAAACTCATGATTACTGAGTTTTGCGTTTTGCGATGGAAATATCCAGAACTGCCAAGACAAGATCCTGAGAGCAGACCCAACGGCCAGTGCCGCTGAGCCTGCAGCAAGGGATCAGCCAAGCACTTTCGCGCGTAGCGCCTGTTTTTCCTGCTCGCTGAGGAAGGCCATCTTCAGGCCGTTTTCCTGCGCGGTGCGGATTTCCTGCGGGGTTAATCCGGCCTGTGGTGCCGCTACGCGATATTCGTGCTCAATCTCAATGCCTTGCACAGCTGGATCGTCGGTATTGAGGGAAGCTACCACTCCATGGCGCAGGAAGGTGGCCAGCGGATGTTGTGCCAACGAAGCTACAGTGCTGGTTTGAATATTTGAAGTCAGGCACGACTCAATGCCGATCCCATGCTGCGCCAGATAATCCATCAGTGCTGGATCCTCCACCGCTTTAACCCCGTGCCCAATGCGCTCTGCACCCAACTCACGGATCGCCTGCCAGATGCTTTCCGGACCAGCGGCTTCACCGGCATGAACGGTAATGCGCAGGCCAGCGTCACGTGCACGGTTGAAATGGCTAAGGAACAGGCTGCCAGGGAAGCCTAGCTCATCGCCAGCTAGATCCAACGCGGTGATGCCGTCGCGATGGGTCAGTAGGGCGTCTAGCTCTTGCAGGCAGGCCGCTTCGCCGAAGGTACGGCTCATGATGCCAATCAGGCGTACGTCAATATCGCGGTCGCGGCAACCAGAGCGAATGCCGTCAATCACCGCTTCCACCACGCCAGCCACCGGTAACTGGTGCTTCATCGCCATGTAGTAGGGGGAGAAACGCAGCTCGGCGTAGTGCAACCCGGCATTTGCCGCATCTTCCACGTTTTCATAAGCCACGCGACGGCAGGCATCCAGATCGCCCAGCACCGCGACTCCCCAGTCAAGCTTTTGCAAAAAGCTCATCAGGTCGGGTTCGGTATGGGTGATTTGCACATGGGGAAGCAGGGCAGCCAGCTCGTTGGCTGGCAGGGCTAGGTTGAACTGGCGGCCGAGTTCAAGAATGGTTTGCGCGCGGATGTTACCGTCCAGATGACGGTGAATATCGGTAAGGGGCAAGCGGGAGTCAATCATGGCGGCACTCATTATTTTTGTATAGGTAAAGTGCAGAACAGTATAAAAACAAACGAATGAAAATAGCTATTGAGTTGCATAAAAAAGTGATGCTCATCACGTTAAATCGCAAATTCGCCGTTCAGGATAGGGGGAAGATGTATAAGGCGGGTAAGCAGAGGCATGCTCTCAGGTCATTAGTCGATGAAATCAGGTCAATCGCAATGGTTCGGGTTTTAACGGGTAGCATGACAATGCTGAGGGGAGTTGACGCTCAATGAAAAACCAGGGGCACTACGCCCCTGGCGATATAACCTATTTTGCGTCCAGGACAAATTGCAACGCGGCAATCAGCTTATCCATCCCAGCCTCAACCTTGCTGCGTGGGCAGCCGACGTTCAGGCGCAGGAATCCACGGCCCTCTTCGCCATAGGTAAAGCCTGGCATGATGGCGACTTTCTCTCGTTCGATCAGCACCTGCTGCAATTCGCGGTCGTCAATGCCTAACGGGCGTATATCAATCCACGCCAGATAGGTGGCCTGCGGTGGCTGCCAGTTTAGCTGCGGTAACGCCTGCTTGAGCCGTTCGGCCACGTAGGTCAGGTTATCTTGCAGATAGTCGCGCAGGGCGTCTAGCCAAGGCTCGCCGTGGCGGTAGGCGGCAATATGGGCTGCAACTGCCAGCACCGCAGGGGAGGATAATCCATCGCGGCTTTTTAGTGCCTGAACGTAGCTATCCCGCGCACTATCATCGCTGATAATGCCATAGGCCCCGGTGAGCGCCGGAATGTTGAAGGTTTTAGAGCCGGAAGTCAGCAACGCCCACGGGGTGGTGGCCACCTGGCTCCATGGAGTGTGACGATGTTCTCCCCAAACCATATCCATATGGATCTCATCGCTGATCACCTTCACGTCATGGCGTTCGCACAGCTCTGCCATCTGCTCCAGTTCATGCTGTGTCCACACCTTACCAGTGGGGTTTTGCGGGCTGCACAGCAGCAGGATCTTGGTTTGTGGACGGGCCAGCAGGGCTTCCAGATGGGCCATATCGCATTGCCAATCGTTATCCACTTTGTGCAGCGGGCAAGGTAACACCTGACGCTGATTACCCAAGATCACCTTATAGAACGCATCATAGGCTGGTGTATGGGTGACCACATATTCCCCCGGAGCCGACCAGATACGCACCAGCTGCGCCACCATGTAAATCACCGAGGGGCCATAGACCGCCTTGGTCGTATCGATGGGGGCATTGAAGCGTTGTTGATACCAATGCCGCACCGCGCCAAGAAAGTCTTCATGCTGCCAGCGGCTGTAGCCCAACACGCCGTGTTGCAGACGCTGTTGCAGAGCTTCAAGAATGCAGGGGGCGGTGGCGAAATCCATATCGGAGATGGTGAAAGGCAGCAGATCTGCGGTGCCAAAACGGTCGGCGATGTAGTCCCACTGGGTGCACCAGGTACCGTGACGATCTACCGGGGTAGAAAAATCAAACATGTGAAACTCCGAACAAGGGCGCAGCAGGCTGCGCCCGGGGGGGAAGGTTATGCGTTGGCCATCAGTGATTCTAACTCATCTTTCACCGATTGCACCTGCGGGCCAATCACCACTTGCAGGTTATGGTCATTAAGGTGTACCACGCCGATAGCCCGGTTGGCTTTCAGCACCGCATCATCCACCTTGCTCATATCGTTAACTGACATACGCAGGCGGGTAATGCAGTTATCCAGCGAAACGATATTCTCTTTACCGCCCAACGCCGCCAGGATAGCAGGCACGTTATAGCCGGATTTACCCACGGCACCGACAGGGGCGCTCTGTGTAGCGGTGGTTTCCGCCTCACGGCCCGGCGTTTTAATGTTCCAGCGCTGGATGGCGAAGCGGAAGATCGCATAGTAGGCAACAAACCAGATGGCGGCCACCAATGGCACCAGATACCACTTGGTTGCGGTGCCGTGCAGGATACCGAACACCACGAAGTCGATAATGTTGCCGTCGGTGTTACCGATAGTGACGCCCAGCAAGGCCATCACGGTGAAGCCCAGACCGGTCAGAATAGCGTGGATCAGATACAGGAACGGAGCCACAAACAGGAACAGGAACTCGATCGGTTCGGTGGTACCACCGACCACACAAGCCACTACACCGGAAATCAGCAGCCCTTTGATCTTGTGACGGTTCTCCGGTTTGGCACAGTGGTACATGGCTAACGCCGCACCCGGCAGGCCACCGAGGAAGGCAGGCATTTTACCCTGGGACAGGAAGCGGGTAGCGCTTTCGGCAAAGCCGTGGGTGGTTGGACAAGAGAGCTGTGCCTGGAAGATGGTCAATGCTCCGCTGACTTCACGGCCACAAACGTCCAGCGTACCGCCCGCTTCGGTAAAGCGGATCAGAGCTACCAGAATGTGGTGCAGCCCGAACGGCAGCAGCAGACGCTCGCCGGAGCCGAAAATCATCGGCCCAAACATGCCCGCGCCGTTAATCATACGGCCCAACCCATTAATACCGGCAGCGAACCAAGGCCAGATCAGCGGGATAATCAGGCCGCACAGGCCCAGTACCACAGTGGTGACGATTGGAACGAAGCGAGTACCGCCGAAGAACGCCAGCGCATCTGGCAGGCGGATGGTGTTGAAACGCTCGTGCAGCAGATAAACGATGATCCCGACGATCACCGCACCGAGGATACCGGTATCGATAGACTGAATGCCCAGAATGTTCTGGATGTTATTGGCTTTCAGCACCAGCGGATCGACGGTAGGCAGCACGCCTGATGTGGTCAGGTAGAAGTTGGTCGCCAGGTTCAGCACGGCAAAGCCGACAAAACCAGAGAAGGCGGCCACGCCTTTGTTCTCACGCGCCATGCCCAAAGGAATGGCAATGGCGAACATCACCGGCAGGAAGCTGAAAGCAAAGGAACCGATCTTGCTCATCCAGGTGAACAGCAACTGGAAAGCCGGATGACCAATGAAAGGCAGCAACGTGATCACGTCACGGCTGCTTAGTGAGCTACCGATCCCCAGCATGATGCCGCAGAATGAAAGCAGTGCGACGGGCAGCATAAATGTCTTGCCCAGGCTTTGGAAAAACTCCCAAAGCGTAATTTTTTGTTTTTTAGACGCTGGCATAACCGACGACTCCTGGCGAAAAAAGCATGCAATGTTGTGTGTACCCGATTAGGTAAAAATAAGATAAAACGTTTTACCTAGTAAAAATGCGTCCCTAATCACAATTATGAACGGTGCTTTGCGGTGACAATACTTATGTGGGTAAATCGTTTTACTGCATTGAGAGATTCGGTATACCATTTGCTATCAGGGTGAAACTCGCCCTGATAGGGCATTGCAGAGGTTATTACCATCAAAAAGATCACTATCACTGACGTCGCACAGTTGGCAGGCGTATCCGTGACCACCGTTTCTCTGGTGCTGAGCGGTAAAGGGCGTATTTCTCCCACCACCATGAGCCGAGTGAATCAGGCGATCGAGCAGCTTGGCTATGTTCGCAACCGTCAGGCCGCGACGCTGCGGGGTGGCGAATCGGGGGTGGTAGGGCTGATCCTGCGTGATATCTGTGAGCCGTTTTATGCCGAGATGACCGCCGGGGTGAGTGAGGTTCTGGAAGCCAATGGCAAAGTGCTGTTTCTGACCCAAAGCGGGCGCGAAGGCAAAGGGCTGATGCGCTGTTTTGATATGCTTCTGGAGCACGGCGTCGACGGCATGGTACTGGCGGGTGGGGTACGAACAGCGAAAGGGCTGAAAGAGAAAGCCGAAGCTCAGGGGGTGCCGCTGGTGTGTGCCGCGCGTTCCAATGGGCTGGAAGGTGTAGACGTGGTGCGGCCAGATAATATGCAGGCCGCGAAAATGGCCACCGAATTTCTGATCAAACGGGGTCATAGCCAGATCGCCTACCTTGGTGGACAAAGCGATTCACTCACCCGCGCCGAACGCCTGGGGGGATTCTGTGCCACCTTGGTGCAATACGGCCTGCCATTCCGCTCAGAGTGGATCGTCGAATGCGATTGTCATCAACGGGCAGCGGCTGAAGCTGCCGAAAACCTGTTGCGTCAGTATCCCAATATCAGTGCGTTGGTGTGCCATAAGGCCTCGGTGGCGTTGGGGGCCTATTTTGGTATCGTGCGCAGTGGCCGTAGCATTGGTTCGGAAGGGATGGACAGTTTTTATGGTCAACAGGTGGCGCTGATCGGTTTTGGCGATGTGCCGGAGGCCGAACTGACCGAACCCCCGCTGACCTTTATCTCTAGCTCGGCTCGTGAGGTTGGACGCAGTGCTGCTCTGCGTTTGTTGCAACGTATTGGCGATGATTCATTGGCGCCGCAGAATGTGATCCTGTCCCCAGAGCTGATCAAGCGCGGATCGGCCTGATCTGCTGCTCGCGTTTTTCCCGCATAAAATCGATAAAGACGCGCAGCTTGAGCGGCATATGGCGGCCCGCCGGAAAGTAGATAAAGAAGCCCGGTGCGACGTGGCTAAAATCCTGCAGAACCTCCCGCAACTTCCCGCTCTGCAACTCCTGGTGTACGGCGGCCCGAAAGCGTTGGGTGAGCCCTAATCCCGCTATCGCCGCGTCTTTAAGCAGCTGGTTTTCATTGAAGATCGGCCGCCCGTTGACCTCCAGCGTCAAATGCTCAGTGCCGTTGTTGAAATACCAGGGTTCCAGTTTGCCACTGCCGGGAAAGCGATAGCGCATGCAGTCATGCTGCTGCAACTCCTGCGGCGTTTCGGGCTGGCCGTGTTGTGCCAAATAACCTGGAGAAGCCACGACCACATGTTGTTGGCCGTGGTCGATAGGGACGGCCACCATGTCTTTTTGCAACATCCGCTGCATGCGGATGCCCGCATCAAAATTATCCAGCACCAGATCGGCAAAACGATCGTCGGTAAACAGCTCCAGCTTAAGTTCAGGATAGCGCGCATGGAACTCCGGCAGATAGGGCATGACCAGCATCGATGCGGCCAACTGCGGCAAGGTAATACGTAATAATCCGCTTGGCTCACCACGTTGGCTGCTGGCATCTTCTGCCGCGATCTCAATCTGGCCCATAGCGGGGGCGATTTTTTCATAAAATGCCAGCCCTTCATCGCTTAACCTGACAGAACGGCTGGTGCGATTGAACAGGCGTACTCCCAAAAGAGCCTCTAGCGCGCGGATATTTTGTGAAACCGCAGGCGGTGTGACGCCCAGATGATTGGCCGCCTGGGTAAAGCTGCCCAATTTGGCAACGGCATCGAAAAACGGCAGTAATTGTAGCAGTGAGCTCATCTATTGATAATCCCAGCTTAATGATTCATTAAATTTTAGCCTCTTTAATTTAATGATCAACACCGTAGACTGGCCTGATTACCTAAAGAGGATCACAGTTATGGCTCAGGCATTGACACAACGGATAGAGGCAGTCAATCAGCAGGCGATCGACGAAGGGCGGATCGTGGGTAGCGTGGTGCTGGTGGCTCAACAGGGGGCGGTGATTTACGCCGGTGCCAGCGGTTATGCCGATCGTGAGCAGCGGCGGCTGATGCAGCGTAACAGCCAATTCCGGCTATCTTCGGTCTCAAAACCTTACATCACGCTGGCGGCGCTGCGCATGATAGAACAGCAACGGCTGAGTCTGGATGATGCCGTTAGCCGTTGGCTACCGTGGTTTATCCCGGCGTTGCCCGATGGACGGCGGCCAGCGATCACCATTCGTCACCTGTTAACCCATACTGCCGGGCTGGATTACCGTTTCAAGCAACCAGCGGGCGGGATCTACCAGCGGTTAGGGATCCACGACGGCATGGAGAGGTCCTCGTTAACGCTGGAGCAAAATCTGCGGCGGTTGGCGCAGGCTCCGTTGCAGGCAGAGCCGGGGAGCGAATTCAGCTACTCACTGGCAATTGACGTATTGGGTGCGGTGTTGGAGCAGGTAGCGGATATGCCTTTGCCGCCGCTGTTCGAGCGCTGGGTTGGCCAACCGCTAGGGCTGGGGAATACCGGTTTTTATACGTTGAGCGCGGATAAGCTGGCTCCTGCCTATTACAATGCTGAACCGCAACCGGCAGCGATGTATGACGGCTTTCTACTGAGGCTTCCTGAGGAGTTTGGTTTTGACGTGGAGTTTGCGCCTTCGCGAGCGCTTGAGCGCCACGCTTATCCTTCGGCTGGCGCAGGAATGGTTGGCGACGCTGACGATGTGCTGCGCCTGGTGGAGACGCTGCGTAATGGTAGCGACGGAATTTTGCAGCCAGAAACCGCCGCATTGATGCGTCAACCCCATGTAGCAGCGCAGGCAGAAATTCAGGGGCCGGGTTGGGGCTTTGGTTTTGGTGGCGCAGTGCTGGTGGATGCGGCATTGGCAGCAACGCCGCAGAATAATGGCACTATGCAGTGGGGCGGCGTATATGGGCACAGCTGGTTTTACGACCCGCTCGCGCAGTTGAGCGTAGTCGCGTTGACCAACACCGCTATTGAGGGAATGAGTGGTTTATATCCTATGCAGATCCGCGATGCGGTTTATGGCTAGAGCAATGTAACCCAAGCGGGCCCCGCATGCGGCGCCCCTACGACCTTGGCATGGATTAATGGCATTGAGCCGGTTGTTCTGGTGCTGCCTCGATCACCGGAGCGCTCCCGGCAAAGCCGCCAATAAACGCCTGTAGCGACATTTTGTTGCCATTGAGCTCGACCTGATTATGGGCATAGTGGAAGTTGCCGCCAATCACTCCGTCTTGCTGCGTCACAAGGTTAAATTTTTGCGCCATGGCAACCAAGCCTTGCACTTGCTGCGGTGCCATCGCTTGCGCTTGTTGCGGAGTGGCGCCCTGTAACTGCGTTAGCTGAGCTGCGGTTTCTGTTGCCATCGCCTCAGGTATCGTCAGATGGGTTTCCAGCCTTTTGATCGCCTGTGTCAGTTGCTGATTCAGTGGGGTTGCCACCGTCCCCGTCTGGAGTAGCTCTTGCAGATCTAGATTAAAGGTGAAGGTGGCTTCGCCCTGGCTGTTTTTCCAACTCAGTGGCGCAATGCTGAGGGTTGGGTAACCTTTCAGCAACCGTGGCATGTTGTGTTCAACCAACTTGGCCAATTGCTGCTGACTGGCTTCATATTGCTGTAGCAGGTTGAGACTTTGTTGATTGTAGAAATCGATAAAGGCTTTCACTGCCTTGGCATCTACATTGTTAACTTTTAACTTCAGTTGGCCCGAGCCAAGGTCGTTGCCGTGGATTTTCAGCGTGCTTACGCCGTAATCGAATTGGCCATTCAGGTAATCATTTTTATCATCGGTCTGGCTGGCCATAGTAAAGCCCTCCACCAGGACATCTTGGGCATCTCCAACTACCTGTAGCTGCTTTACGCGTAAAAACTGGGTGCCTAGATTGAAATCCAAGGGGTTTTTCTTGGTGTCACTTTGACATGTCACCCCATGTAATATGATTTTTCCTCGGTTTTTGTCCACGATTTCCAGGTTATCGGTATTGAAATCCAACCTGACATTTTTCAGATCGTGGCTGATGTCAGCCGCCAGTTTAGCCCCGCTGAATGTCAGCCGGTATTCGTCTTGCTCGTGATCCAGCGGGAGTACATCCACAGCCGATGAAATATCCCCGTTGTAAGCAATACGCGTATCGGAGGTGATGGGTGATTTGCCTTTGCTGAGATCAAACAGCGTTTTGAGGGCCGCCGTATTTTCCAGTTCGGCGTGCAGCGAGGCCATTGCCGGCAGCAAATCCAATCGTGTCGCCTGGCTCAGTGGGAAGGGGCCGTGGTCGATCTTGACCAACGATGCCACTTTATCCCCGTAGATCTGCATGGCGGGATCTTCATTATGTAGCACATAGCGCACCTGGCTGGTAAAGATGCCACGTCGGTAATTTTCAACGCTAAGTTTTACCCCCGCATCGGGCAGGAACTCTTTCAACTGCTGGTTGGCGTTGGCGACCAACGTTTCCATCCGCTGCTTAATCAGTTTGCCGGTATACCAGGAAGCCCCACTCCAAGCTGCGCCAAGGACGGCAATAATGCTGACGGCGACTAATGATTTTTTCATACACGATGATCCCTTTCTACAGCTTGAGAGGTCCGGCAATACGGCCAATATTGGCAAGGATTGTGATGGCAGAATGATTGTCTTGGCAATCGATTTGCGCTAGATCGACGAGGTTTAAGAAAAAGCGGAGTTATTGCAGCGGGGAGGAGAAAAGGGGCCTGGTATCGCCAAGCCCCTGCAGTGTTACTGACCTTGAATCATCGGCTGCTCAGGTGCCGGAGCGGCATCCTGCTGATCGGGTTCTGGTGCACTGTCTTCTTCTGGTGCGGAAGCGCCGCCCAGCATCCCGAACATACCCACGAACTCCGGCAGCGACATTTTGGTGCCGTTCAGCTCAATCTGGTTATCGGCATATTTGAAGCTGCTGCCAATCACGTTATCTTTCAGCGTGGTGATCTTGAACATCTCGCCCATTGCCGCCAGGCTTTTCACCTGCTGCTCGGCCTGCTGCTGTGCTTGTTGTGCACTGGCACCTTGCAGCTGTGCCGCTTGAGCCATGGTTTCCTGCGCCATAGCGACCGGAATAGTCAACTGGGCGTCGATTTTCTTGACCGAACGGGCAAGCTGTTGGTCCGGTGATTCGGCCGCAGCGCCAGCCTGTGCGGGATCCAGCAGATCGAGGTTAAGGGTAAAGGCACTTTCACCCTTGGCATTTTTCCAGCTCAGCGGTGCGATGCTGACGGTTGGGTTGCCTTTCAGCAACAGCGGCAGGTTTTGCACCAGCATCTCGGCCGTTTGCTGCTGGTAGGCTTCTGGCGACAGCGTTTCGGCCTGTTGCAGCAAGGTCATGGCCTGCTGGTTGTAACGATCGGCAAACTCTTTCAGCCCTTTAGCATCCAGGTTATCGATTTTCAGCAGCAGTTTACCCGCGCCAAAATCGGTGCCCTGAATTTTCAACGCTGCCATGGTGTAATCCAGCTTGCCTGCGAGGCTGTTGCCTTTCTCGCCGAACTGGCTGGCCAGGTTGAAGCCTTCCATCGTCATGGCGTCTTTACCGTCGACAGCCATGGTAAGTTGCTTCATGCCCAGCGCTTGCTCACCCAGGCTCAGACCGTACTGGCCCAGATGCGTGTTGCTTTTGAGCGTCAGCCCTTGCATCGTCATCTGCTCGTTCTGGCCAGACTGATTCGGGCCACTGATCACCAGGCTGTCACTGCTGGCGTCCAGGAGCGCGGTTTGCATATCCTTGCCGATATCCGCGTCAATTTTGGCACCGCTGAATTTCAGTGAGGATTTGTCTTTCTGGTATTCCACCGGGATTACATCGATGGAACTGGCGACATCGCCGCTGTAGGCAATGCGTGAATCGGCGCTGAACAGCGACTTACCTTTGGTGATTTCAAACAGGGTTTTGACTTTTGGCGTGTTTTCCAGCTCGGTATGTACCGAAGCCATGCTTGGGATCAGGTTGAATTTTTTCAACTGGGCCAGCGGGAATGGGCCGTGATCGACGGTTTCAATAAAGGCCACTTCTTCGCCGGATTTCAGCAGGGCATCATCGGTGGTGATGCTACCATCGGCACGCAGCACAAAACGGGCTTGGCTGCTGAAAATCCCGCGCTGGTAGTTTTCATAGCTCATCTTGACCCCGGCCTTAGGCAGTAAGGTTTTCAACTGGCTATTGGCGGTGTCTACCATTTCCCCCATCCGTTGCTCGATAAGCTTGCCGGTGTACCAAGAGGCTCCAGTCCATGCTGCGCCGAGCACCACAATGACGCTGACAGCGACTAACGATTTTTTCATAGTTCTGTTATTCCTTTGTTAAGCCGGTAGAGGGCAGGGCGACCAATTGGGCCTGCGAAAAAACGCCCGTAGGCGTTTTATTGTGTAGGTAAACTAATCATCTTAGCAACTTATTTACCTATATTTTACCGTCAATTAGGACAACTGATTATAAACGCGGGCGATACGGCCGCTTCCGGTGACGTTAACCGGGGATTCAAAGGCGGCAATAAAGCAGGATTCACCTGGCTGCAAGATGACCTGTTGGCCCTGTTTCTCCAGCGTTGCTTCACCTTCTACGCAGAACACGATCGCCGCGCTGTTTTGCGCCAGTGGCTGCGGTGTGGCATCGAGATCGTGTAACGAGAAGGCAAAGTCCTCAACGGGGATCGGGAAGAACAGTTCTTTGCCACGTTGCTCTGGCTGAGTCAGCAGGCCAGATGCCGGTTGCGGGCGGAACTGCAGATTGGCCAGCAGTTCAGGAATATCGATGAATTTTGGCGTCAGACCCGCGCGCAGCACGTTATCCGAGTTTGCCATCACTTCCAGCGCGACGCCGTTCAGATAGGCATGTGGGGTCTCGGCATACAGGAACATGGCTTCACCCGGTGCCAGTTTGACCACGTTCAACAGCAGCGGAGAGAACAGGCCGCTGTCGTCGGCATAGAAACGAGCGATAAAGCGGATGGTGTCCCAGGGCTCACCCTGCTGGTTGTTCAAGGCGGCTTTCAGCACGCCAAGCGCCAGCGTTTTTTGCTCACCGCTCATCCCCAGCAGGCTGGCAAACAGGGTCGCCAGGTGGGCGGTATCCGGCTGCTGCAGGAAGGCGGCGATATCGTGATGTGCGCCGGAAAGGGGTTGTAACAACGCAACGATATCGTCCAGTTCGCGGAAGCCATTCATCGCCAGGAACGGCGTCAGGGCAAACACCAGCTCCGGCTTGTGATTCGGATCCTTATAGTTGCGCTCAGCGGCATCAAACGCAATTCCGGCGGCATTTTCTTTGGCAAAGCCCACCTCTGCGGCACTCTTGCTTGGGTGGACCTGGATGGAGAGCGGCTGGTCGGCACACAGCACCTTAAACAGGAACGGCAGTTCACCAAAGCGTTGTGCCACTTCGGCACCCAGCTGTTTAGGCTGGTCGGTATCAATCACCTCACGCAGAGAACGCAGGTTCCCCGCCTGATCGGCGACCTGTGAGCTGCTTTTAGGGTGGGCACCCATCCACAGTTCGGCCATCGGTTTGCCTGTCGGGTTGGCAATGCCATACAGCTTGGTTAACGCATCAACGCTGCCCCAGGCGTAGTTTTGGATGGCATTAGTCATTTTTTGCATGATCGTATCCCTGCTTTCTCAAGAAAATTGCGCTAAGTAAACAATGTGGCGCAGGCGCATGCAAGCCAAGATGGCTAAAAATGCTCTTTAGTCTGGGCGTTAATGCGAATAGTTATTATCTGGCTATACTGAGGAGGCTCGCCAACGGGCTATCACTCGTTGGCATTTCCCCTTCATTTTTAGGAATTGTGCTAAGGAGACCGTGATGGCAGGCGTTCGGATTGAAAAAGACTCAATGGGCCCCATCGAAGTACCCGCCGACCAACTATGGGGCGCGCAGACTCAGCGTTCGTTGGAACATTTCCGTATCTCGTCAGAAAAAATGCCCCCGGCGCTGATCCATGCGTTGGCGATGACCAAGCGTGCGGCAGCCAGCGTCAATATGGATCTGGGGTTGCTGCCTGCAGAGCGGGGCAAGGCGATTATCCAGGCTGCCGATGAAGTGCTGGCGGACAAGCACCCCAATGAATTCCCATTGTCGATCTGGCAAACCGGTTCCGGCACCCAGACCAACATGAATATGAACGAAGTGCTGGCCAACCGTGCCAGCGAGTTACTGGGGGGCGAACGCGGTGATGCGCGGCGGGTCCATCCCAACGACGACGTCAATAAAAGCCAGAGCTCCAACGACGTTTTCCCTACTGCAATGCATGTAGCGGCAGTGATCGCGGTGCGCGAGCATCTGATCCCTGAGTTGAAAGCGCTGCACCGCACGCTGCATGCCAAGGCCGAAGCTTTCCACGATATTGTTAAAATCGGCCGCACCCACCTACAAGATGCTACGCCGCTGACGCTGGGCCAGGAAATCTCCGGCTGGGCGGCGATGTTGGAATATAACCTCAAACATATCGAAGCCAGCATCCCGCATCTTAGTGAGTTGGCCTTGGGCGGCACGGCCGTGGGGACCGGGCTGAATACTCATCCCGAATACGCGGTCCGGGTGGCGAAGGCTTTGGCAGAACTGACCGGGCAACCTTTTGTCACCGCGCCGAACAAGTTCGAAGCCCTGGCAACCTGCGATGCGCTGGTGCATGGCCACGGTGCCTTGAAGGGCTTGGCCGCCTCGTTGATGAAGATCGCCAACGATGTGCGCTGGCTAGCCTCTGGCCCACGTTGCGGCATCGGTGAGATCGCTATTCCTGAAAATGAACCGGGCAGCTCAATCATGCCGGGGAAGGTCAACCCAACGCAGTGTGAATCCATGACCATGCTCTGTGCGCAGGTGATGGGCAACGACGTGGCGGTGAATATTGGCGGCGCGTCCGGTAACTTTGAGCTGAACGTATTCCGTCCGCTGGTTATTCACAACTATCTGCAATCTATTCGTTTGCTGGCAGACGGCATGAGCGGCTTCAATGAGCACTGTGCGGTGGGGATTGAACCGAACCGCGAACGCATCGGCCAGTTGCTTAACGAGTCGCTGATGTTGGTTACCGCCTTGAATACCCATATCGGTTATGACAAGGCGGCGGAAATCGCCAAACAGGCCCACAAGCAAGGATTAACCCTGAAAGCCTCGGCGCTGAAGTTGGGCTATCTGACCGAGCAGCAGTTTGACGAATGGGTACGGCCAGAGGATATGGTCGGCAGCATGAGGAAATAAACCCGCTGGCCTTGTAGGGACGCTGCATGCTGCGTCCGTTTGATGGCTCCTGAACTTTCGGGGGCCTATCTTCATCCGTGAAGATGTATAATCCCGTCTCGTATTCTTCTCGAATGAGTAACCCATGTCCCGCACTCAACGCCTGCTCGATCTGATGCAGATCCTGCGCCGCCATCGTTACCCGGTCGCCGGGCATTCCCTGGCCGAAGAACTGGGGATCAGCATGCGCACCTTGTACCGCGATATCGCTACCTTGCAGCAGCAGGGGGCGGATATTGTTGGCGAAGTGGGGATCGGTTATGTATTACGGCCGGGATTTATGCTGCCGCCGCTGATGTTCTCGCAAACTGAGATCGAGGCGCTGGTTCTGGGGATGCGCTGGGTGGAACGCCGGGGTGACAGCCAGCTTGCCGGGGCGGCGACCAATGCGTTGGCAAAAATTGCCGCCGTGTTGCCTGCGGAACTGCGTGAAGAGCTGGATGCCAATACGTTGCTGATCGGCCCGGTGCCTACCGCCTATGTGGCTGATGAGACCCTGGTGACAATCCGTGAAGCCATCCGTTTGGAGCGTAAGATCAAGGTGGAGTATCGGGATTATGCCGGTAATGGCAGCGAACGTATCTTGTGGCCGTTTGCCATGGGCTACTTTGAACAGGTGCAGATCCTGATGGCCTGGTGTGAATTGCGTGGCTCGATACGCCATTTCCGCCTTGACCGTATTAGCCGGTTAACGCTATTGGAGCTACGTTACCCGCGCGGCCGCCGGGTATTGATGAAGCTGTGGCGTGAAAGTGAGGGTATTGTCCAATGATCCTGCTGCCATAAACTGACAGTAGGGTGCACTAGAGTGACGTTATCAGGAGCCAGCCGGTTCCCACTCAGAGGATAACGTGATGACTACCCCAAGCATGACCATGATTTATGTCGATAGCCCAGAAAAAAGCGCCGAATTTTATCGCCAGCTGTTGGGAACCGAACCTGTCGAGCAGTCTCCCACCTTTGCCTTATTTATCTTGAATAACGGTTTCAAACTGGGCATGTGGTCAAAACATACCGTAGAGCCTGCGCCGGCGGCGACCGGTGGCGGTACAGAAATCTGCTTTATGTGTGAACAACCGCAACAGGTCGATGCGCTCTATCAACAGTGGCGGGATAAAGGATTAACTATCGTGCAATCCCCGGTCGAGCTGGACTTCGGCTACACCTTTGTTGCGGCCGATCTTGATGGCCATCGGCTGCGAGTTTACAAGCTTAACGACGAGTAATTCTTTCACTGCTAGATTCGCCATGCAGGGCACACATGCTGTGCCCGTTCAACCAAATACCCCGATAAGCTGATTTTATGCCCGTTAATCACCCCTCAATATCGGTATACAGATGCAGGCGTTTCACCATCAGGCGCAGGGGCTTAGCCTCCGGCTTATATTTGTGTTTTACCGCCGTCACGTCGTAATTGAGCAGTTCACCGATCTTCGGCACCTGTACACCCATCTCTGGTTGGCACAGGGCAATCAGCGGCAGCGGGCAGGGGTGCTGTACCTGTTTTTGCTGCGGTTGATACCATACGCGCGCGATTGGCTGCACCTTTACCGGCCGTTTGATTTTCAGCGTGGCGTTCTGCGGCAGGCGGCTGACGTCGTCAATTTCACGGCCCACCAACTCGGCCCACTGTTCGCGGTTGTAGGGCGGGACGGCGCGCCCGGCTTTCTGGCTTTTCTCTAATTGCGCCAGGATATCGTCGCGCTTCACCTTCTTGATGATGTGTTTGTTGGCCCAGCCAAAACGCACCGAGTCCGGGTTGGTGAGCAGGGTAATGGAGCGATAGGCGCTGAGGGTGATCAGACCGTGTAGGTGGGTGTGCACAAACTCAAAACGTTGCTCAGGTGCCAGGCCAGACTCGACGGTAATGATCTGTTCTAACTCCGCCTTCAGGCGGTTGATCAGGGCGATCTGCTGTTGTAGCGCCAGATACTCGGCTCTTTCGGTCTCAAGGCAAATGACACCGGGCAATCTTACCGCCGCCTTGCTGCTGATATGCTGGCGGTTGTGGTGGATAAACAGCCGTTGGTAGTGTTCCAGGGCAAGGTCACGGGCAGCCTGGCCCACATGCTGCTCCACGCTGATTTGTTCGATGGCGCTATGCTCCTTACCTTTCTCGATTTCTGGCAGGCTGAACACCCTTGCTGCCAGCAACCGCAACGGCTGGATTTGCTGGTGGAGCTGCGCCAATGCCTGTTCCAGCTCGCTAAAACGCGCATTCATTCTGCCGATCAGGCTGTACTTATCCATCATTACCTCGCATTTTAGTTACAACATACATTGTAGGGCAGTGTAACCAAGGTGGCAACTTCGGCCACATTATCGTCATTAACAACGAGTGATTCAGGCTTAACAGGGAGGTAAGATTGACCCTTCCCAGAGCGGAAAGGGTCTGGGGGTTAAATACGCGCGGCTTCCGGCAATTTCTTCAGGTAATGGCCAACCAACAGGGCCAGCAACAGCATCACGCTGATAAAGGCGACTACGCCGCCCCAGCCAAAGTTATGCCAGAACACGCCACCCAGCGTTCCGGCAACGCTGGAGCCCACGTAATAACAGAACAGATAGAGCGAAGAAGCCTGGCCTTTGGCCCGGCGTGCGCGGCGGCCAATCCAGCTGCTGGCAACCGAGTGGGCGGCAAAGAAACCGGCTGTGAACAGCATCATACCAATAAAGATCACAGTGACAGGGGCCAGGGCGGTGATCAGTATCCCGATCAGCATAATGATAATGGACGCCAGCAGCACCGGGCCGCGGCCAAATCTGGAGGTCAGGGCACCGGCCTTCGGTGAACTGTAAGAACCAGTGAGATACACCACCGATAACAGGCCCACAATTGCCTGGCTAAGATGATAAGGATCGCTCAGCAGGCGGTAGCCGATGTAGTTGAACATCGTCACAAAGCTGCCCATCAGCAGGAACCCTTCGGCAAACAGCAGCGGCAGCCCCTTATCGTGCCAATGCAGCTTAAAGTTAATCAGCAACGTCCTTGGCCGCAATGAACTGGCGCGGAAGTGTTTGGACGCGGGTAGAATGCGCCAGAACATGCAAGCCGCCGCCAGGGCGAACACCCCAATCACCGCCAGCGAGATCCGCCAGGAGAAGAAATCGGTGAGCACCCCGGTCACCAGGCGCCCACTCATCCCACCGATCGAGTTACCGCTGATATAGAGGCCCATAGAAAAGGCCACGAAGCTCGGGTGGATCTCTTCGCTCAGATAGGTCATACCGACTGCTGCAACCCCGCTCAGCGAAAGCCCAATCAGCGCCCGCATCAGCAAGATACCGTGCCAACTGGTCATAAAGGCACAGATCAGCGTACAAATCGCCGCCAACAGTAGGGCTACCACCATCACCGACTTGCGGCCAATAGCATCTGACAGCGGGCCGGTAAACA
This sequence comes from Serratia sp. K1WW1, assembly GCF_055790865.1. NCBI lineage: Bacteria > Pseudomonadati > Pseudomonadota > Gammaproteobacteria > Enterobacterales > Yersiniaceae > Serratia > Serratia sp. K1WW1. Next base: position 3,234,538 of record NZ_CM147697.1, on the reverse strand, counting down.
TCAAGCCGATGGCCAACATCCCAGTGGAGAAGGAGAGGGAAAGGCTGCTCTCCGCTGGGGAGATGCCAAAATCTTGCGAAAGCACCGGCAAGATCGGTTGCACACAGTACAGCAACGCAAAGGTAGCCAGCCCGGCAGAGAACAGCGCCAAGGTCACGCGCATAAACTGCGGTGTACCGCGTTCGATGTAGGGGAGTTTATTCAGTGTGGTGCGTTTGGTTGTTGGGGCACTGTCAGGGGCAGGCAGCGTTTTTGGCGTACTGGCCGCAGAACGCGAAGCGGTTGTCACAGCTGTTCCTTACCGGGTTCGGGAGATAAAAAATACGTCTTGAGTCACAAAATCATAGGGAGCGGCCAGTTTTTTGTCTAATATATTAATCATCCTAATTAAGACGTTTAAAGTATGAATATCGAGCTCAGACATTTGCGTTACTTTGTGGCCGTCGCTGAAGAACTGCATTTTGGCCGGGCGGCGGAGCGGCTACGGATTTCCCAACCCCCCCTTAGCCAACAGATCCAGGCACTCGAGGATATGGTGGGTGCGCGTTTGCTGGCGCGCAATAACCGTAACGTCAGCCTGACCCAGGCGGGTGAGATGTTCTTGAAAGAAGCCTATCAGGTGCTTGCCCAGGTCAATCGGGCAGCAGAGAAGGCGGCGCGCCTGGAGCGTGGCGAACTGGGTGAACTGACGATTGGTTTTACCTCTTCGGCTCCGTTTATCAGCGTGGTTTCCCGTAGCTTGCGAGCCTTTCGCCAGTTATCACCGGATGTGCATATCAAAATGCGCGAGGTGAACACCAAGCAACAGCTTGAGCCGCTGCTCAACGGTGACCTTGATCTGGGCGTGATGCGCAATACCCGCCTGCCGGATGCGCTGCAGCATCAGTTGTTATTACGCGAGCCCTTGCTTGCCGTGGTGCCGAATGGCCACCCGTTAACCCTAAAGGCACCAGGCACGCTGCGTTTCAGCGATTTGGCCCAGGAACCCTTCGTGTTCTTTTCCCGCGAAGTGGGCACCGCGTTGTACGACGAAATTCTGGCTTTACTGGCGAATGCCGGGATCGCCCCTTACATCACGCAAGAAGTGGGGGAGGCGATGACTATTATCGGTCTGGTCGCGGCAGGGTTGGGGATTTCCATTTTGCCGATGTCATTTGGCAGAGTGAAGATCGATGGGGTGACCTATCTCCCCTTAGCCGAGCCGGAGGCGATGACAGAGGTCTGGTTGGTGCATCATCGCAGCAGGCCGTTAACGGCAGCGGCCAAGGCGTTAATGGTGCTGATGCTCGAGCCCAAAGCTGGGTAAATAAGAGGCGTTTTTGCCGGAAAGCTCGGTGAATTTGTGCTGTTAATCACATAACGAATCAAATAGTTGACGCTGTATTCCAAAAGCCCCACCATAGCCCCTAATCTTTATTTAGAAGCGCGAAAAATAGCAGGAGCGGGTGTGTGATTGCGGATGGGCAGCCTGGGCATATTGATCAGATCAAGCAAACCAATGCAGGGGCAGTTTACCGGCTGATAGATCGGCTGGGGCCGATTTCGCGCATCGAATTATCCAAGCGGGCACAGCTGGCGCCTGCCAGTATCACCAAGATAGTGCGTGAGCTGCTCGAAGCGCATCTGGTTAAAGAAACCGAATATCAGGAAGTGGGAAGCCGTGGCCGACCGGCCGTTGGCTTGGTGCTGGACACCGAAGCCTGGCATTACCTCTCTGCACGTATCAGCCGTGGCACCATTACCTTGGCGCTGCGCGATCTCAGTAGCAAGATGGTGGTTGAAGAACTGCTGCCGTTAAAAGCCGAACATCCCGAGTATTTATTACAGCGCATCGTTAGTGAAGTAGAGCAGTTCTTTATCCGCCACCAAAGCAAACTGGAACGTTTAACCGCCATCGCCATTACGCTGCCCGGCATGATTGATACCGCCGCGGGTATTGTTCACCGCATGCCGTTTTATGACGTCAACGAAATGGCGTTGGGACCAGCGCTAGAGGCACTGACGGGCCTGCCGGTTTATGTTCAGCATGATATCTGCGCCTGGACGATGGCAGAGGCGCTGTATGGCGCATCCCGTGGCAGCCATAACGTCATTCAGGTCGTCATCGATCATAACGTCGGCGCAGGGGTGATCACTAACGGACGCGTACTGCACGCGGGCAGCAGCAGCGTGGTGGAGATAGGTCACACACAGGTCGATCCGTACGGTAAACGCTGCTATTGCGGCAACCATGGTTGCCTGGAAACGGTCGCCAGTATTGAAAACATGCTAGAAATTGCCCAGCAACGTTTGGGTGGCTCGATGTCTTCCATGCTGCACGGCGCGCCATTGACCGTGGAATCGCTGTGCGATGCGGCTTTGGCTGGCGATCAGTTAGCCAAAGATATTATTCTTGGCGTCGGGCACAGCGTCGGGCGCATCGTGGCGATCATGGTCAACCTGTTCAACCCGGAAAAAATCCTGGTAGGTTCACCGTTGAACCGTGCCGCAGAAATCCTGCATCCGGCGATTGCTTCCTGCATCCGTCAGCAATCCTTGCCTGCGTACAGCGAGCATGTTCAAGTTGGATCCACCCAGTTCTTCAACCAAGGCACCATGCCGGGAGCCGCACTGGTGAAAGAAGCCATGTATAACGGTTCGTTGTTGGTGAAGTTGCTCCAAGGTTGACATAAGTTATTCTTATCAGAATTTCTTATTATTTACCGCCAAAAGATTGAGCTACCTCAAGCCCCCGTTGAGTTGCATCCCCTAGACTTTTCCCGTAGGACGACTCTCGTCGTGATTTACGGCGATTTTTTAGGTTAACGAGGCACTTCAAGGCAATCTATTCATGTTAAAGCGTTTATTTGTTACAGGCACGGATACCGACGTAGGTAAGACTGTGGTTTCCCGCGGTTTATTGCAGGCTTTCGCCGCGCAAGGTCGCTCAGTGGCGGGTTATAAGCCCATTGCGGCACGCTGCCAGGAAACCGGTGAAGGCATCCGCAATAGAGACGCTTTAGTTTTACAGGCCTCTTCCTCACTGCCGCTGTCGTATGACGAAATCAATCCGATCACCTGTCTGGATGAGGTGTTTCATGCCCATGCAACCCAGGATATTGATTACGGACTGATGAGCCGTGGTTTGCACCATCTCGCCGCCAAGGCCGATACGGTAGTGGTAGAGGGCAGCGGTGGCTGGCGGGTATTGATGAACGACCTCCGACCTTATGCCGAGTGGGTGGTACAGGAACAACTGCCGGTTATTCTGGTGGTCGGGATCAAACTGGGCTGTGTCAGCCATGCGTTATTGACCGCACAGGCAATTATTAACGATGGCTTACCATTGCTGGGCTGGGTGGCTAATCGTATCAACCCTGGTTTAGCTCACTATGCAGAAACTATCGATGCGATGCAGCAGCGTATTCCGGCTCCATTACTGGGTGAGATCCCGTATCTGCCGCGCGCAGAACAACGTGAGCTGGCACAATATCTGGATGTTTCGCAGTTGGTTGACCGCTACGCGTTGTGATAAACCGACTGTGGGCGTAGCCCGCGAGCAATGGTAGTGGCGATAACGCAAGCCAACAGAATGCCTGGCAGCAGGGTATATTCCCCGGTCATCTCAAACACCATTAATGCCGCCATAATTGGCGCATGAGTGGTGGCAGCCAGCAATGTCGCCATACCGGTCAGTGCCAGCAGAATCGGCACTGCAGTACCCAACTCTGGCCATAGGCCAAACATCTGGCCCACTACCGAGCCCAATGCGGCCCCCACGAATAATGTCGGCGTGAACACGCCTCCAGGTGCACCTGATCCACTACTGGCCAACAGGGCTAACAGTTTGCAAATCAGGATCGCACTGACCAGCAGCATCCCCGGTGGTGCCGAGAGTAGAGACTGCACCACGCTATAGCCATTTCCCCAGACTTCGGGATACAACAAGGAAAGCAACCCGACGATCAGCCCGCCAAGCGCCAGCTGTAATGGCGGTATGAGGTTGAGCGAGCGAAATGCCCGGCCGCTGGCCGCCATCGCCCACAGAAACAGCGGGCCACAAACTCCTGCCAGTATGCCCACCAAGGCCATTAACAGATACTGCACCGGCCAGGGAGCAGCAAGTGGCTCCACGATGTAGAGCGGAGCCTGGCCTCCGTTCAGCAGATTGGTCATCAGCAGCGCGCTCACGGCGGCGATCACTACCGGGCCAAGCGAGGCCAGCATCAGCGAACCAAACAGGATTTCCGCGATAAACAAGCTACCCGCCAACGGGGCATGATAGGCGCTAGCCATCCCGGCTGCGGCTGCGCAAGCCACCCACAATTTCCATTCTTTCGCCGGGGTAAAGCGCTGGGCGAATACTGAACCCACCAACGCCCCCAGCAGGATCATCGCCCCCTCGCGGCCAATGGTGCTACCGCTGGAAACCACCAACAGTGAGGCCAGGCATTTTATCAGGCTGGCGTTAACGGCCAACCGTCCGTCACCGGCTTCAATCGCTTCCATATAATCCGTTGGAGCGATGGGTTTTTGATGTTGGTAACGCTGGTAGATCCACAATAAAAAGCCAGCGGCCAATCCACCCAATGCTGGCGTCAACGCTCTCCGCCATCCGGGCAGTGCAGCGGCAGCGGCCACCAAACTGCCTTCCTCGTGATCCAGCAACAACCATTCGAGCCCGAACATGGCGCGGTGAAATAACCACACGGCCAGCGCAGCACCAATGCCGAGCAGGATGGCAATAAACAGATGGCGCAGCAGGGCGCGATAGTGGTGCAGAGGGACCAATTGATTCATGTGTTGGCAGATGATGAAGAATAAGAGGTTCAGGTGGGCATTGTGCTTGTCTACCCACCTGAAAACCAGAGAATCTTTATCAGAACCCTGGTGTTGTGGTTACAGTATTAACCGCCCGGAGGCGTGGCAGGCTGATATTTACCGCTCATGCCTTCCAGCAGCGCGACCAGATCCTTGATATCGCTTTCTGGTAGGGTAACGCCGACCTGATAGGTCAGCATATCCTTGACCGCCTGATGCAGCGAAGTCACGCTGCCGTCGTGGAAGTAAGGGGCGGTTTGGGCGATGTTTCGTAGCGTTGGGGTTTTGAAGCGGTGGCGATCGCTATCATTTTTAGTGACGTTGTAACGTCCAAGGTCGGCCTCAGTGGGATTACCGCGAAGGGCAAAGTAATCCGCTTTCAGCCCCATGACCTCATAGGACTGGCCTCCAAGGTTGACCCCGGTATGGCAGGTGCCACATTTGTTTTGCTGGAACAGTTGATACCCGTGTTTTTGCTGCGCCGTCAGGGCGTCGCTATCGCCTTTCAGGTAACGGTCAAACGGGCTATCTGGCGTGATCAGCGTCTTTTCGAACTCGGCAATCGCGTCGGTAATGTTATCGCCGGTGAAGCCGTTAGCATAGACGCGCCGGAAATCGGCCTTCAGCAAGGCGTCCTGATCCAGTTTAGCGATGATTTCATCCCAGGACTCAGAGGCCATCTCGATCGGGTTCATCGGCGGGCCACCGGCCTGGGCCTGTAAATCTGCCGCTCGGCCATCCCAGAACTGCGCCATATTGAAGGCCGCATTAAATACCGTCGGGGCGTTGATTGGCCCAACCTGATCGCCAACTCCCAATGATGAGACGCGGCCATCCACGCCACCTTCGCCCAGCTTATGGCAGTGGGCACATGAGATGCTGTCATCTTTCGATAGGCGCGGATCGTGGAACAGCCGGAAGCCCAGTGCCACTTTCTGCGGATCGGTAGGTAGCGAGGCTGGCACCGGCTGTAAAGCGGCACCGCGCAGTTCGGCTGGCGTATCCGGCAAAGTGTAGAACTGTTCGCGCTGTTGACGGACCCAGCTCAGTAATTCATTACGATCGCCGTCGCTGACGTTTCCGGCCCAGTGGACCATCTTGTACATTGGCGGTGGCATCTCCTGGTTTTGCAGCACGGCCTCCAGCTTGGCCAGATCGACTTCAGGTACTGCGGTTTTTTGTTGCAGAGCAGTGCGGGTAGCATCGAGGTTGAAATGCAGATTTCCACTGAGGATATCCTGCGCCATAATTTGTTTGGCGATCGGCAACTCGGCATAGAAGGGAAGCTTGGCCGAGTTTGAGTGGCAATAGTCGCAGCCATTGCGGGTTAACAGGGTATCGATTTGATTGCTGGCAACGACGGGGTTACGCTGTTGATCGTAATGGTAGACATAGCCGACGGTCCCCAAATAGCCGACGACGGCGGTAACGGCACATCCCAGAATAATTTTTTTAATCATGTTCTCGCTCCAATGAGTTGACTGCCAGATAACCCTACATATAAAGAGGTAATAAATTGGGCAATCGGATTGTCATGGCCAGGGGCGGTTGGCAACTTGATTAAAATCAATCACTATCATTGGTGTACGCTATCGTTCGGATAGGTTTTAACGATGAGGCAGGCGTGGCGAGGCTCACAGGCTGTTTCTAAGAAATACCTTATTATTCAATTAGGTGACGATTTATAGGTGACACCGTCACAATTTGTTCGATTGGTACGTTGTTGCGGGAAATTGGTGCACCACATCCCCAGACGAACTACATAATATCCCTTGGCTGTTATAATCCGGGGAAAATAAAAGACATAGGGACACATTTTAAACTGATGACCACTAACACTTCTGCGAGCATCGCCCAAGTAGCCCATCGGCCATTGATTCTGATTGCCTGCATGCTGGCGATGTTCATGTCTGCCATTGAAGCGACCATTGTCGCCACCGCGATGCCGACGATTATTGGCGATCTGGGTGGTTTTTCGTTGCTGGGCTGGGTGTTTTCAGTTTATTTGCTGGCACAGGCCATTACCATCCCGATCTACGGGCGTCTGGCAGATTTATACGGCCGGAAACCGATCTTTTTCTTTGGCGCCACGCTGTTCCTGTTGGGGTCGGTCCTGTGCGGTTTCTCATCGAATATGTATTGGCTGATTGCCTTCCGCCTGCTGCAAGGGCTGGGCGCCGGGGCGATCATGCCGATCGCCACCACCGTGATCGGTGATATTTACAGCGCCACCGAACGGCCAAAAGTGATGGGGTATCTTTCTAGCGTCTGGGGTGTTTCGGCTATTCTTGGCCCATTACTGGGTGCATTTATCGTGCAACACACGACTTGGGCTTTGGTATTTTGGGTCAACCTGCCCATTGGCCTGCTGGCGATGTATTTCCTGGGGCGCTACCTGCCAGACCTCAAACAGGGGCGCAAACATGCGTTGGATCTGGCGGGAACGGCTTGGCTGACGATCTTTGTCGCTGCATTACTGCTGTCACTCTTGCAGGCGGAAATGCTGGGATGGTGGGTCATACCGTTGCTGGCGTTGGCGTTAGTGGCGCTCAACCTGTTAATTCGTCAGGAGCGCCGTGCTCCTGAACCGTTGTTCCCATTGGCCCTATGGCAAAACCGCGTGATTGTGGCTGGCAATATTGGCGGCGTGGTGATCGGTGCTGCCATGATGGGCATCAGCGCCTTCCTGCCAACCTTTATTCAGGGCGTGAAGGGCGGAACCCCGCTGGAAGCCGGAACCACATTGGCCTTGATGTCGATTGGCTGGCCGTTGGCCAGTATGCTTAGCGGGCGTTTGATGCTGCTGACTTCTTATCGCACCACCGCACTGCTTGGTGCGCTGCTGTTGGCGGCCGGTGGCTTTATCCTGCTGCTGTTACAGCCTTCAGGTGGTTTACTGTGGGGGCGGGTTGCGGCGTTCATCATCGGGGTCGGCATGGGGTTGTGCAATACCACCTTCCTGGTCTCGGTACAGAATGCGGCACATTACAGTATTCGCGGTATCGCAACCGCCTGCACGGTATTCACCAGGATGGTCGGTTCGGCCATCGGCACCGCCATTCTGGGGGCCACGTTGAATATCAACCTGCATTTGCGTCTGCCACAAACGGTTGATCCGGTGCAGCAGTTGATGGAGCCAGAGGTTCGCAACACCATGCGGCCAGAGGCGCTGGCTGATCTCATTGGGCATGTTGCCGCATCAATGCATTGGGTATTCCTGGTCTCGGCGTTGATATCGCTGTTTGCCTTGGGCGCGGCTATGCTGATCCCGGCGCGTCATCGGCCACAGGGTGAAGGTGAAGAGGTTAAACAGGCGTAATAAAGAAGAGGGGCGCAGTAATGAACTGCGCCCTGGAGCCAGTTACTGCGGGGCTTGGGTATCCTGGCTGGTGCCAGTTTGCGCCGCGTCACCGCTGTCGTCGCCGTTGTTCAGGCGGGTATAGACGATTTTCTGCGTGTCTTGACCACAATGGCCAACCACCTGACCACCGGCAACGTTCGCCTGATCGTTAGGCACGATCTCCAGCTTGAAGCCGGATTCCGGCACGCCGTTATTGACAATCTTCTGGGCAATATCCGCCTTTATGCTCTCACATGAGGCAAAAGCGGCCAGCGGCGCGGTGGCTAACAGCAGTACACCTACTACAAGCGCTTTTTTCATCATTGGATCCTTATTTGAGACGAATGTTCTTTGTCAGGATAGCAGCATCTGGTTGAATAGTTTACCCTCATTGGCCATTACTGAGTGACGGGACGGCCAGTGGTGCGATCCAGACACTTACGGGTAGAAGGCTCCCAATAAGCATTGACGTTGTAGCTGTTATCACAACGATCTTCGTCATCAATGGCACGGTCAACCTTGTCAAACTCTTTCTCGACACGGGTGTTGACCTTGCTGCGCAGCGATTTGGTTTCGTTCCACTGCTCTTTGCTTTGGCGAGCCTGCTCATTGCTCATGGCTGCGCCGCCGCTGCCGTCAACCGTGACGCAGGTGCTGCCTTGGGTGCAAGTGGCTGCCAAGGCAGGGGCTTGCCAGGCACCGGCCAGCAATAACATGGCAACCGGTAACATCAGGCGCGGAAGGGAAAGTAATTTCATCGTTTCATCCTTATAAGTGAGTGTTGCATCCACCAGCAACACTGGCTCTAGCATGAGTTAAATATATCACTGTGCTGTTATATTGCACCAGCGCATCGCCTTGTTCGTTTAATTTACTGAGAGAATAGCGGTAATGTTAAAAACCACTTTACTGTTTTTTGCCACGGCATTGGCCGAAATCATTGGCTGTTTCTTGCCGTATCTGTGGCTAAAGAAAAACGCCAGCGCCTGGTTGTTGCTGCCTGCGGCCCTCAGCCTGATGCTGTTTGTCTGGTTGTTGACGCTGCATCCGGCGGCCAGTGGGCGAGTCTATGCCGCCTATGGTGGCGTTTATGTGGCAACGGCGCTGCTTTGGCTACGGGTGGTTGATGGCGTGAAGCTGTCGACTATGGACTGGTTGGGGGCCGGGGTGGCTCTGTTGGGGATGCTGATTATCGTTGCTGGCTGGCGAACTGCGTGAGCCAAAATGGCAGGGCTGGCTGCCCTGCCACAGAGAAAAACCATTAACCGCGATGAATGCTCAGCCCGGCAAAGGACTGGCTGACCGGCATCATTTCCAAGGTATTGATATTGACGCGGGCAGGTAGCGTAGCCACCCAGAATACCGCTTCGGCAACATCATCCGGCGTCAGGGCATCTACCCCTTGATAGGTTTTATCTACCTTGCCGTCATCCCCTTTGAAACGCACGTTGGAGAACTCGGTGCCGCCAACCATACCTGGCTCAATATCGGTAACGCGGATATGGGTGCCGTGCAGATCGGCGCGCAGACCCAGGCTGAACTGTTTAACGAAGGCCTTGGTAGCGCCGTAAACGTTACCACCGGCATAAGGCCAGTTGGCGGCGGTGGAGCCGATGTTGATCACGTGGCCAACGTTGCGTTCCACCATGGCTGGCAGCAGCGCGCGGGTCATGTTGACCAACCCTTTGGTGTTGGTATCGATCATGGTTTCCCAATCGTCCGCATTGGCTTTGTGTGCAGGCTCCAGGCCTAACGCCAGACCGGCGTTATTCACCAGCACGTCGACGTTGCGCAGCGCTGCGGGTAACTCTTCGATGGCTTGCTGGATCGCCGCACGGTTGCGGACATCCAAACGCACGATATGCAGTGCCTCACCTAATTCTGCCTGCAGCGCCTCGAGGCGCTCCACACGACGGCCAGTGGCAATCACCTGATGGCCTTCACCGATAAACTTGCGGGCAATAGCTTCACCAAAACCGGAGGTAGCGCCCGTGACAAAAATAATCATGCTGCTGTTCCTTAACTGTTTTTAGCCTGCATCCACTCTAACGCGGTTGCGTTAACCCTGCAATTTTAACCGGTAATGGCCGGCACGTGGTAAACCACACAGTCGTATTTGATATTTTCGCGGCGGCCTTGCACGGTGCCACCCAGCGATTCGGCAATGCGGCGGCTTGGCGTGTTCTGCTCGGCAACCGGGTAGATGAAGTACGGTGGGTGGTAGCGTTCGCTGGCCCAGGTAGCCATGGCGTGCACGATTTCGCGCCCATAACCCAGGCCATGCAGACTTTCTTTCACCCAGATGCCCAGTTCAGGTGTCTGGTTGTGCAGATTATGCACGCCGCCCAAGCCAACGAATTGCTTGCTGTCACGCAGCCGTGCCACAAAGATGACTTCTTCACCTTCGCGGATCAACGGCAGCCAGCCTTCCCAGACGTTGGCAAACGCCTCGGGAGACTCTTCTGGTTCAAAGGTTAAAAAACGCGTTAGCGTAGGGGTGATCGCCTGGTAAACATCGTCGGCGTCTGCTGCGGTAAAGGGGGCAATCAACAACCGATCGGTGTTCACACGGCACTGAGTAAGGTCACTGTGCATCATTATTATTACCTCGCTTTTCAGGCCTAAAACGGCAAAAATCCGCTCCCGTTAAAACGGGGCGGATCATCGATATTACGTTGATTAGCGGCAGATGCGACTTATTTTTTTACCAGGTGAGGGGCAAGGAGCAAAAGGTCGGCCGCAGAGAGACGATCCGGAGCGGTTGAAGCCTGGTGCCAGTACGGATAAATCAGCGGCGGACGGCTCACTTCTTCCAAGCGCTGCAGCTCTTCTTCGTTGAGGATCAGATTGGCGGCGTGCAGGTTATCTTTGAGCTGTTCCGCGTTACGGGCACCGATGACCACCGAGGTTATCGTTGGGCGTGCCAACAGCCAGGCCAGCGCGATTTGTGCCGCAGAGATACCACGTGAGTGGGCGATATCCACCAGCACCTCGACAATATCAAACAGCGCGTCTTGATCGCGCACCGGCGGCTCACCCCAGTTGGCCAGATGGCGCGTGCCTTCCGGTGTGGGTTGATTACGGCGGTATTTTCCCGAAAGCAGGCCACCGGCCAATGGGCTCCAGACCAACACCCCAAGCCCCTGATCCTGAGCAACAGGCAGCAGTTCATATTCCGCTTCGCGCGCCTGCAGGCTGTAATGGATCTGTTGGCTGACCGGGCGTACCAATCCCAACCGTTCGGCACTGCCCAGGTGTTTCATCAGGTGCCAGCCGGAGAAGTTGGACAAACCGGTGTAGCGCACCTTGCCGCTGCTCACCAGATCCTCCAGCGCCCGCAGCGTTTCCTCTACCGGGGTGATGCCGTCCCACTCGTGTAGCTGATAGAGATCGAGATAGTCGGTATTCAGGCGTTTCAGGCTGGCTTCACAGGCGCGGATCAGGTGGTGGCGTGACAGCCCGGCATCGTTCGGGCCGGTGCCCATGGGGAAACGGGCCTTGCTGGCGACCAGCACTTCGTGGCGTTTACTGCCCAATGCCTGGCCGAGGATCTCCTCCGATTGGCCTGCTGAATAGACGTCGGCGGTATCGAACAGGTTGATCCCGGCATCAATACACATGGCGATTTGATTGCGCGCCTCGTTAACGTCTGTCGCGCCGGTTTTGGCGAACTTGCCTTGTCCTCCAAAGGTCATGGTGCCTAAACTTAGAGCCGAAACTTTCAGGCCGGACCGGCCAAGTTGACGGTATTGCATCGTTTAACTCCTTACTTTGGTTGCCATAGATTTTTCAGACGTAGGGGCGCTTTTCCTCTGGCGGATTTCATTGCCCGCCTCTGCGCCCAGCGTAAAGCTATCTAGCACCGCCACCAGGGCGATCACGCCAATGACGATAAAGGCCAGTTGGAAGTCGGCCAGCAGCACTGCGCCCTGTTGCTGCGGCATCAGCATCTCCGCCAACCGCAGCGCCAACGCGCCGATGGCGATACCCAATCCGCTTCCCATCTGCTGGGCCATATTGAACAGCGTGTTGGCACCGCTCATGCGCGGTTGCGGCACTTCGGAAAACGCCAGCGTATTCAGCGCGGTGAACTGCATTGAACGCGTCAAGCCACTAACAAACAGCAGCGTCAGGATCAGCCAGGTGGGGGTCTGCGGGGTTAACAACGCGCAGGCAAAAATGGTGGCGGCATTGAGCAAGCCGTTGACTACCAGCGTGGTACGAAAGCGGAACCGGTAGAGGATGGGTGAGGTGAACGGTTTCATCAACAAGTTACCGGCAAACACCGCCAGTACCAGTAACCCCGCATCGAAGGCATTCAGCCCAAAGCCGATTTGGAACAGCAAGGGCAGCAGGAACGGCACGGCACCGATGGCGATGCGAAACAGTGTGCCGCCCTTAATGGTGACGGCGTAACTTTTTATCCGCATCGCCCAGAGATCCATTAATGGATAGGCGTGGCGTTTGGCGTGACGTATCGCCAGGCTTCCCAGCGCCAGGCTGGCAGCCAGACATAGCAGAGGTACCAGCCAGGAAAGTTGCGGACTGTTGATCAGATCCAACCCAAACATCAGCCCAAAGCAGGCGACTCCGGTGAGTGCAAAACCTAGCCCATCAAAGGGAATGCCTTTCTGCGCGGGTTCATGAGGGATCAAACGCCAGGCGAAAAACAGGGCCAACAGGCCAAGCGGCACGTTGAGGATAAAAATCCAGTGCCAGGAAGCGTAGGTGGTGATGAAGCCGCCAACCGGAGGCCCCAGCACCGGGGCGACTAACCCCGGCCAGGTGATAGTGGCAATGGCGTTGATCAGATCGGGTTTGGCGGTATTGCGCAGCACCACCAGGCGGCCAACCGGCACCATCAGCGCACCGCCAAAGCCTTGCAGGATACGGGCCGCGGTAAACTGCGGCAAGGTGGTACTGAGGGCGCATAGCACCGAGGCCAGGGTAAAAATAACGATGGCGGCGGTGAAAATATTGCGGGCACCAAAGCGGTTGGCGATCCAGCCGCTGGCGGGGATAAATACCGTCAGGGTGAGAATATAGGCCGAAACCCCGATGTTCATATCTACCGGCTGTACGCCAAAGGCCGCTGCCATTTGCGGCATCGCGGTAACGATCACCGTGCCATCCAGGTTCTCCATAAAGAATGTCCCGGCAACCAGCAGGGGGAGCGCGCTAGCGCGGGAGAACCAACTCATGGGCGACTCCGGCTGGAGCACGGTAAATACGCATGCATAACAGAAACCCCGTTTCAAAAATCGCTACGTCGGATTTTTGAGCATAACGCATCATAGGGAGGTTAAAAAGAAGTTAATGTAGTGATTATTAGCGGGCACAGCAAGTATGCCCATCTAGATGCATCGTGTATCCGCCAGCGTGCGGTCATTACCAGGATAAATGGATGATACCGTCGATAAACTCGGCTTTAAAACTACTCAGGTCGGCTACGGTGGCCTTGATTTGCGGGGAGGAAATCGGCACGCCGTTACCGATAACGATCACTTGCCCACCGGCGGCAATGGCGGAGTTCACGCCAGAAATCGTATCTTCAAAAATCACGCATTTCTGCACCGGCAGGCCAAATCCGGCTGCCGCCATCAGATAGGGTTCTGGATGGGGTTTGCCGTACACGATATCTTCCGAAGTGATCATCATGTGCGGGTGTGGGATGCCTGCGCTGATCATGCTTTGCATCGACACTTTCTTGGCGCCGGAGGTAACAATTGCCCAGCATTGCGGCGGCAACTGGCGCACCAGCTCAACGGCACCGGTAATGGCACCCACCTGGCTGAGAGCCTCAATGGCGAGCGTTTTGACTTCATCAACGCACTGTGGGTTGTCAAAGTAAGGGGAGACGAGCCGCAGCGTTTCCTCGATAGTGCGCCCGTGAATATTTGCCAGGACATAGTCCACATCCAGATGATGCCGGGTTGCCCATTCAGCCCACAATGTCTCAATACAGGCTCCTGAGTCCACCAGGGTGCCGTCCAGGTCAAACAGTACTGCCTTGCAAGCGATAGCGTTCATAAGTCCCTTGATTTAAAGCCTCGACTTCCCAATAACAACAGAGTGGCGGTAAGGCATTGTTGATGGAAATCAAGTGATGGCCTGAACCGCCGCATGAAAATGAAAAAATGCGGCCCTGGTGTGCCTTACCGAGTGAACCTCCTGCCTGCTCTGGGCGCCAACTTGCGTTGGCCATCTTGCCTGGCGGCTTTGTTACCGCCATAAGAAATCATTATTGGACGCATAATCGGTCGCTGGCTTTAATAGTGCAAGCATGGTTTTGTGAATTGCGAACCGTTGGCAGAGTATCAGCCTGATCCAAACAGCAGATTTATGACGCTTGTTTTGTCGTTGAAGCAGGGGCGGAATTCACGTATTAAATTTTATATCTTTATTAAAGAAATGATTGGCAATATTTTGAAATCGTTTTATTACATTCATGGAGTGAGTAGCATAAATTAATATAAAGTCAATGTTGGCTATTGGCTTTATTAATTGGTGTGTGGGTAATGAATTTTCAAAATTACAACCTGTTGCATCAATTATGTTTTTTATCCTGACATAACCCTCCTTTATCCATTGCGCCAGTTTACCCCGGTCTTAGACACTCATGCATAGTCAAAAAACAACCAGTCGACCTTGCATTCAAGGTATGGCGGTATAAATTAATATCATTACCGCCATCAAAACGGTAATAGACCCACGAGCTCATCATGCTCGTAACAGCAGTGGCTATAGCACGACATAATAATAGAGGATAATCACGATGAAACTTCGAGTACTCTCGCTGATGGTGCCTGCTTTGCTGATGGTTGGCAGCGCAGGCGCCGCTGAAATCTACAACAAAGACGGTAATAAACTGGATTTGTACGGTTTAGTCGATGGCCTGCACTATTTCTCTGATAACAATAGCGTTGATGGCGACCAGTCCTACATGCGTATGGGGCTGCGTGGTGAAACGCAGATTAACGATCAGCTCACCGGCTATGGCACGTGGGAATACCAGGTCAACGTCAATACCCCGGAAAGCGAAAACAATGCCTTCACCCGTTATGGTTTTGCAGGGCTGAAGGCCGTTGATTATGGCTCATTCGACTATGGCCGTAACAATGGTGTCTTGTATGACGTGGCGGCTTATACCGACATGCAGCCGGAATTTGACGGTTCCACCTATGGTGCCGACCAGTTCATGTTCCAACGCTCAAACGGTCTGGCAACCTATCGTAACAACGACTTCTTTGGCCTGGTTGATGGCCTGCATTTTGCTGTGCAATACCAGGGTAAAAACGGCAGCGCGGAAGAAACTAATAATGGTCGCGACGTTCTGGGTCAGAATGGTGATGGCTATGGTATGTCGGTGAATTATGATATTGGTTATGGCATTAGTGCCGCGGGTGCCTTCTTTAATTCCAAACGTACCAGCGAGCAAAATGGCGGTGGCGCATATAGCGGCATCATGGGGCGTGGTGACCATGCGGAAGGTTATTCAGGCGGCCTGAAATATGACGACAGCAATACCTATATAGCCGTCATGTTTACCCAGTCCTATAATGCAGCGCGCTTCGGTAGCTCAAACAGCGAGGCTTATGGCTACGCCAATAAAGCGCAAAGTTTTGAGGCTTATGCACACTATCTGTTTGATTTCGGCCTGCGTCCATTTGTGGGTTATAACCAAACCAACGGCAAGAACCTGGGGCAAGCGGCCAACGGCAATACCTACGGCAGTGAAAACCTGGTCAAGTTTGTTGACTTGGGTGCGACCTATTACCTCAACAAAAACATGTCCACCTATGTGGATTATAAAATCAACCTGTTGGATGAAAGCGACTTCACCAAATCGGCCGGTATTAATACCGACGACGTGGTTGCTGTCGGTCTGGTTTATCAGTTCTGATGACAGCGAAATAAGTCAGCTGACGATAACGCGGCCTTCTGGCCGCGTTTTTTCTTTATTCTTCCCCCGCTAGCCTGTTTAGCCATTTCCAGTTATTTTTGCTCAAATGGCCATCTGAGCCTAAGCTAGGCTATGTTGCTGAATTTGCAGCTTCTATCCAAGTGGACGCCGCGTCCCTAGATTAAGACATGGAGGAGTTTCAATTTGATGCGTTTATCAACCCTGGTACTGGCGATCGGCGTTGCGTTAAGCATGCCCGCGCTGGCAGAAACCCATACCCAGACAAAGGAGGCGAAAGTGGCCGGAGAAGTTAAACAGGATAAGCAGGGAGAAAACCCGTTCTTTGCCGCCAGTCAGTTGCCATTCCAAGCCCCTCGTTTTGATGTCATCAGCGAAAGTGATTATGCCCCGGCCATTACCGCCGGTATCCAGCAGAAACTGGCAGAAGTCGAAAAGATCGCCAATAACCCGGCTGAGCCTACGTTTGACAACACCTTTGTGGCGCTGGAAAAAAGTGGCGCACTGCTGACGCGCACCATGAACGTGTTCGGCGCGATGACCTCCGCCAACACCAGCGACGCATTGCAAAAGCTGGATGAAGAAACCTCACCGAAGCTGGCGGCGTTAGACGATGCCATCATGCTCAACAGCAAACTGTTTGCGCGCATCAAGGCGATTTACGATCGGCGTGATAGCCTCAACCTGGACCCCGAGTCCTTGCGGCTGGTAGAGGTTACCTACAAGAACTATGTGCTGGCCGGGGCCAATCTTTCTGACGCGGATAAAACCCAACTGAAAGCGTTGAACCAGGAAGCGGCGACGCTGAGTACGCAGTTCACCAATAAATTACTGGCTGCCAGCAAAAACGGCGCGTTGGCGATTGGTGATAAAAACCTGCTGGCCGGGCTTTCAGAGGGCGAGTTGGCAGCAGCCGCGCAGGCGGCCAGTGAACGCAAGCTGGATAAGCAATGGCTGTTGGTGTTGCAGAACACTACGCAACAGCCTGATTTGCAAAACCTGCAAGATCGCGATACTCGCCAAAAGTTGTTCGACGCTTCGATCAACCGCGCTGAAAAAAATGACGCCAACGATACTCGGCAAACTCTGGCAAGGTTAGCCAAAGTGCGTGCCGAGCAGGCCAAGTTGCTGGGCTTCCCGAACTATGCGGCCTGGAAGTTGCAAAATCAGATGGCGAAAACCCCGGATGCGGCGTTGGCGTTTATGCGTAATATCGTGCCTGCCGCCACGGCCCGGGCAGAGCGTGAGGCCAAAGACATTCAGGCAGTGATCGATCGGCAAAACGGCGGTTTTAAGCTGGCCACCTGGGATTGGCAGTTCTATGCCGAGCAGGTGCGTAAAGAGAAGTACGATCTGGATGAATCACAGATCAAGCCTTACTTTGAGATGAACAACGTGCTGCATAACGGCGTATTCTATGCCGCCAATTTGCTGTATGGCATCAGCTTTAAAGAACGGAAAGATATCCCGGTTTATCATCCTGACGTGCGGGTATACGAGGTATTTGATAAAGACGGCCAGTCTCTGGCGCTGTTCTACACCGATTTCTTTAAGCGTGACAACAAGGGCGGCGGCGCCTGGATGAGCAACTTCGTTGAGCAGTCCAAACTCAACGGTACCAAGCCGGTGATTTACAACGTCTCCAACTTCACCAAACCCGCAGCGGGCCAACCGGCGTTGCTGTCCTATGACGACGTGATCACCATGTTCCACGAGTTTGGCCATGCGCTGCACGGCATGTTTGCCGATCAGCAATATCCAAGCCTGTCCGGCACCAACACTGCCCGCGATTTTGTCGAGTTCCCGTCGCAGTTTAACGAGCACTGGGCCAGCGATCCGCAGGTATTTGCCCACTTTGCCAAGCACTACCAAACGGGTGAAGCGATGCCGCAGGCGTTGGTGGATAAAATCAACAAGGCCGACAAGTTCAACAAGGGCTACGCCATGACCGAACTGTTGGCCGCCGCGCTGCTGGATATGCATTGGCACATGCTGGGTGCCGACCAACCGCAGCAGGACGTGGACAAGTTCGAGGCCGCATCGCTGCGCCAGGACAAGATCAATCTCAGCTATGTGCCACCACGCTATCGCTCCAGCTATTTCCAGCATATCTGGGGCAACGGCTATGCCGCCGGTTATTACGCCTATCTGTGGACGGAGATGTTGGCAGATGACGCCTTCCAATGGTTCAGCGATAACGGCGGATTAACGCCAGAGAATGGCCAGCGTTTCCGCGAGCAGGTGTTGTCACAGGGCAACAGTCAGGATCTGGAAAAGCTGTACGTTAAATGGCGTGGGCAGGAGCCGAGTATTGAACCGATGCTGATCAACCGCGGGCTGAAGGATAAGTAACTACGTTTAACGCTCTCCGAGGGCAGGTGACTGCTCTCGGAGGGTTATAATCGATGCCATGAAAGAGAATTGTGTGAGGCCGATCGTTTTTCTATGTAATCGAAATCAACCGTGGTGAGATTAATCCTTGTAATTAACAGGGTTACCAACACGTGTTGGTTTAAATAACCGAAAAATCCATCCTGTTGTTTTAATGAGTTTATCTTCAGCACAAAATTTTTCCCTGGTATAAAAACCATAAGGAAAGGTGTTTAAAGCCTGGATTAATATGATTAACGTCACAGATTAACCGCTGAAAACGGTGTGGCGACAAGTTACGATCATAATCTCAACTCCGATAGTTGCCGCTTTACTGTTGTCGGCTTCCGATTTAAAACAAACACCTGTTCAAAAACAAACAAGTGTTAATCATGACCAACCGGGAAAAACAGATACTGCAACTCCTTCGGCGGGACCCGTTGATTCAACAACACGAAATCGCCGATATTCTAGGTATTAGCCGTTCTGGTGTGGCTGGCCACATCATGAATTTGATGAATAAAGGTTATATTAAGGGTAAAGGCTATATTCTTTCCGAACACCGCTATGTGGTCACCGTTGGCTCGGTAAATATGGACGTTTGCGGTTATGCCAATACGCAGTTGGTTTATGAAGACTCCAATCCAGGGAAAATAAAATGCACCCCAGGCGGGGTTGGGCGAAATATATCACAGAACATTGCGTTATTAGGGGCCGAATGCCACCTGATTTCCGTGGTCGGCGACGACTTCTACGGCACGACGCTACTGGAACAGGCAAAACTGGCGGGTGTCAACGTGGATAATTGCCACCGGTTGCATGGTGAAAATACCTCGACCTACGTTTCGTTGTTGGATGGCAGTGGTGAAATGCTGGTCGCTATCAACGATATGCGCATCCTGGAAAAATTGACCCCGGCGCTGTTATCCCATTCCAAGGATTTAATTCAGCACTGTGGCGTATTGGTGCTGGACTGCAACCTGACCGAAGACGCGCTGGCCTGGCTATTTACCAATGCCGGTAATGTGCCGGTATTTGTCGATACGGTTTCCGCTTTTAAAGCGCCTAAAATCAAAAACTGGCTATCGCATATCCATACGTTGAAGCCTAATCGGATTGAGGCGGAAATCCTCAGCGGGATGAAAATATCCCAGGCTAGCGATGCACCGGCGGTGGCCCAATGGTTCCACCAGCAAGGAGTACAGCGTTTGGCGCTGAGTATGGGTAGCCACGGCGTGTATTTCAGCGAGGTGGACGGCCAGCACGGTTGGTCGGCACCGCTGCCGACTCAGGTAGTCAACGTCACCGGAGCCGGGGATGCCATGATGGCGGGGCTGGTGAGCTGCTGGCTGGAGGATTTCCCACTCGATCACAGTATCCGTTTTGCCCAGGGCTGTTCGGCGATGACCCTGGCCTCTGAGTTCACCAATAACCCGAACCTGTCGCAAGGCAGCGTTCAAAAACTTTTGGAATTACAATCATGCAAAATAGCCTAATCACCCATCAATATCTGGATATCGCTCCTGAAGTGGCGCTTGCTCTGGCCGAAAATCGGCCGGTGGTGGCGTTGGAATCGACGATTATTTCCCACGGCATGCCTTACCCGCAAAACGTTGAAACTGCCTTGCAGGTAGAGGAAAAAATCCGTGCCAACGGGGCGGTGCCAGCGACCATTGCGGTGATCAATGGGCGCATGAAGGCGGGGCTATCCCATGATGAGATCGAAACGCTGGGCCGCGAAGGGCACCGGGTCGCCAAAGTGAGCCGCCGTGACTTGCCGTTTGTGATTGCCAGCGGCAAAAACGGCGCAACCACCGTGGCTTCTACCATGATCATTGCCGAACTGGCCGGGATCAGCGTATTCGCCACCGGCGGGATTGGCGGCGTGCACCGTGGCGCGCAGCAGACGTTTGATATTTCAGCCGATTTACAGGAGTTGGCACAAACCAACGTGGCGGTGATTTGCGCCGGTGCCAAATCGATTCTGGATCTTGGTTTGACCACCGAATACCTGGAAACCCACGGCGTGCCTTTGGTGGGATACGGCACCGATAGCCTGCCCGCATTTTTCAGCCGTACCAGCCCTTACTCCGTTAGCGTACGCCTGGATACGCCGCAGGAAATCGCCCGGGCAATGGCCGCCAAGTGGGCTGCTGGTTTGCAGGGCGGGATGGTGATTGCCAACCCAATCCCAGAGCAGTACGCCATGCCTGAAGAAAAGATCAACCAGGCCATTGAGCAGGCGGTTCAGGAGTCGGTGGAACAGGGGGTGTCCGGCAAGGAGAGTACGCCATTCCTGCTGGCCAGAGTCGCTGAATTGACCGGCGGCGACAGCCTGCAGGCCAATATTCAACTGGTGTTTAATAATGCCGAGCTGGCCGCCAAGATCGCGAGTCATTATCAGCTAAATTGCGCTTAACGCTTAAATTAGCACTCTACGTTTGTCCTTGATAAATCACTTCTGCCTCGGCAGGCGGCAGGCTATTGCCGTTTGCCGAGTAAAGAAGGAAGTAAACAAAATAGAAGGGGGCCTTATGGAGTTGTTGCGCAGTCTGGCAGGTATGTCGATCCTGTTATTCATCGGCTTTGTGTTTTCAGTCAATAAAAGAAAAATAAGCTTGCGCACGGTCGGTGCGGCATTGTTACTTCAGGTATTGCTTGGCGCTATTATGTTGTATGTCCCTGCAGGTAAATGGTTAATTAACGCCATTGCCAGCGGCGTCAATCGCGTGATTTCGTACAGCGATGCGGGGAGCGCATTTATTTTTGGCGGCCTGGTAGGGCCGAAAATGAATGAGCTTTTCGATGGGGCAGGTTTTGTGTTCGCTTTTCACGTACTACCCGCCATCATCTTTATCACCTCATTGATTTCTATTTTATATTACCTTGGAGTAATGAGATGGGTGATAAATATTCTTGGCTATGTCTTTCAGCGGCTTATGAATATCAGCAAGGTGGAGTCCTTTGCCGCCGTTACCACCATTTTTCTGGGGCAAAATGAGCTGCCTGCGGTATTGAAGCCGTTTGTTAAAAACATGAACCGCAATGAACTGTTCACGGTGATCTGTAGCGGTATGGCCTCGATTGCCGGTTCGATGCTGGTCGGTTATGCCGGTTTGGGCGTTCCCATCGAGTATCTGTTGGCGGCTTCCCTGATGGCTATCCCAGGGGGGATCCTGTTTGCCCGTTTGCTCAGCCCGGCGACGGAGCCTTCCCGTGTTGAGTTCAGCGAAATGTCATTCAGTGATAAACGGCCCGCCAGCATTATCGAAGCGGCAGCCAACGGCGCGATGTTGGGGCTGAAAATCGCGGTGGGTGTTGCCACGGTAGTGATGGCCTTCGTTGCGCTGATCGCGTTGATCAACGGCATCATCGGCGGCGTGGGCGGCCTGTTTGGCGTTGAAAGCGTCAGCCTGCAAAGTCTGCTGGGCTATCTGTTTGCTCCGTTAGCCTACATCATGGGCGTGAGCTGGGAACATGCCGATCTGGCTGGGGGGCTGATTGGCCAGAAGCTGGCGATTAACGAGTTTGTCGCCTATCTCAGCTTCTCTCCTTACCTGAAAGAAAGCGCGATGCTACTCGATCCGAAAACCATCGCGGTGATTTCGTTCGCACTGTGCGGTTTTGCCAATTTTGGTTCGATTGCCGTGGTAGTGGGGGCATTCAGTGCAGTGGTGCCGGAAAGGGCCTCGGAAATTGCCCAGTTAGGGTTCCGGGCCCTGTTGGCGGCGACGCTGTCCAACCTGATGAGTGCCACCATTGCCGGGTTGTTTATCGGGTTAGGGGGGATTTGAAGAACCGGGGCAATTGCAGGCTAATCCGTCCTCAATTGCCCCTCACCCCAACCCTCTCCCGTAGGGCGAGGGAGCTGCCCGGCTTTTTTGATGAGGTTGTGCTGCTTCGGAAAGTAGGGAATAAAAACAAGAAAGTAAGGCTTTACGCAAGACAATCAACGAACTCGATCGGTTCTCTCTCCCTTTAGGTATTACGCAAGACAATCAACGCACTCGATCGGTTCTCTCTCCCTTTAGGTATTACTCAAGACAATCAACGCACTCGATCGGTTCCCTCTCCCTTTGGGAGAGGGTTAGGGTGAGGGGCATCACTACTCCAGCAGCCCACGCTGGCGCAGCGTGAATAGGGTCGCTTCGTTCAGATCGTAGCTGGCCAGTTCTTCCTTCCGCACCCAGGCATACTCTTCAAACTCATCGTTAAGCGTGATGGTGCGGTTGGCCGCGTGGCAGTCAAAAATCAGGTAAATCATATAGATTTGCTCTTTGCTGCCGTCTTCATAGGTTTTCACCCGCATGTCGTCGCGGAACGTCCAGGGTTGAATGCGGTCCAGCACCAGATCGCTACCCAATTCTTCACTTACTTCACGACGCAACGCCTCCTCGATGGTTTCTCCTGGCTCGGTACCGCCGCCGGAGAGCGCCCACTGGCCAGGGAACACCCCTTTATGGGCCGCCATTTTGCATAGCAGATAGGCGTTATCGTTTTCAATTAACGGGCAAACAATAATACGTTGACGCATCGTAACTCCATGTTTCAAGGGCATCATATTGGTGCAACGCATTATACGCCAGTCAGCAGGTGGCAGTTGTTAATTTTCATGAGTGGGAACGGGGGATGAGAACCGCGACCCTCATCCCGCTGGCTTACAGTTTGGCCCGGTACTCGTCTTCCAACCGGCTCATTGAGGCCCAGAACGGGCTTGGTGTCCGCTCCAGCAGGCGATCGGCCAGCAGATCCAGATGGGTATGCCAGCCGCTGGCGACGCTGAGCAGGGTCTCGCGGTTGGCCAGGCGGCGATGGGTAAGGGTCAACAGCACCTTATCCTCTTGCTCGGTCAGTTCTATAGTGACTTCAGAAGGGCGGGCTTCCCCTGTTTCTGCCCAGGTAAAGCTCACCAGGCGCGGTGGCAGAATGCAGGTGATATGACCCATCTGGGCGATTTTACCGGCACAGGACTTGTATTTTGCCGGCGGTTTTTCATCCTCACCGGCCAAATCGGCATTGCAGAACAGTAGTTCGATCTTGGCCCCGACCTGCATGGGCATCTCACCGGCGGCCAGCCAGCTGGCACGTTTATCCGATTCGATCAGGTAGGCCCAGACGCGTTTGAGCGGGCCGGGCAGCAGCCGCTGGATCCGCAGCGTACCGGTTTCAATAATCATACCGTAGTCGTTCATGGGTTCACTCCGTCGGAGGATGCGAGTCGGCCTGCAGCAGCGCTTGTTCTAGCGCGTCCAGCCGCTCATTCCAGAAATGTTCGTAGGTTTGCAGCCACTGCATGGCCTGCACCATTGGCTCGGGAGCGAGCCGGCAGATATGGTTTCTTCCCTGCACGGTGCGTTGCACCAGCCCGGCAAGCTCCAGCGCTTTGATATGCTTGGAAGCTCCGGCAAACGACATCTCGAACGGCGCCGCCAGTTCACCGATGCTGTGTTCGCCTTCGGCCAATGTGCGCAAGATGGCGCGCCTTGTCGGGTCGGCCAGTGCGTGGAAAATGGCGTCCAGCGGTGAGGAAGATAATTTAACCATATGGTTAAATATAGAACGTCAGCGTCAATACTCAACCGGGTCGTTGAATATTTTTTAACCTTGTCACATTAAAAGTGTGGGTAAGGCTTTACGCCGGAGAACGATCGAGCATTGTAAGGGCGACATTTACCGCTTTTTCCAGCCGGGCACGGCTCACGCCATCCCGAGCCTGAACGGACAAGCCATGCAGGAATGCCGCAAAATAATCGCCAAGGCTCTCTGCATCGGTGTTGGCGGAGAGTTCACCAGCCTGAATCGCAGCCTGTAATCTGTCGATAATGCCTTGGGTGCGCTGTTGGCGGTGTTCCATCAACCAGCACCTGACGCCCTGATTTTCTTCACTGACGCTGGCCGCAGATGAAACCACCATGCATCCTTGGGGAAGTTCACCATGGCTGTAAAGGGCAACGGCGTCGTTCAGCATCTGTTTGATGGCTTCACGCACGCTGGCCTTTTCTTCGAAAGCGCGCTCGGCAAAGCCGCCTTCGTGGGCTTCGTAGTGTGCTATCGCTTCACGAAACAGTAGCTCTTTCGAACCAAAGGCCTTGTAGATCCGCGCCGAAGCAATGCCCAGTTCGGCCACCAGGTCGGACATCGAGGTGCCTTCAAATCCCTGCCGCCAAAACAGGTTCCGCGCTTGCAATAGGGCCTGTTCACGATCGAACTCTCTGGGTCTGCCTGCCATCGTCATCTTCTCCGGTGATTTTTCTACGGGCTACAGGATCGCTTAAATGGCGGATAACGCCAACGAATTTCAAAATCCTCTTGCCGATGATTCGATTTAAGCCTATTGTTTGTCAATCGACAAACAATAGGAAAGACGATGAAAACGATAAAAGGCCCCAGCCTGCACCTTGCTCAATTTAGTGATGCAGTTCCTCCGTTCAACAGCCTGCCAGCGATTGCCGACTGGGCAAAAGAGACCGGCTTTAAAGCTTTGCAGATCCCCGCGTGGGATAGCCGTTTGTTTGATGTGAAAACGGCGGCGGAAAGTCAAAGCTATTGCGATGACATCACTGGCATGCTGGCGCAGCACGGCCTGGTGATCAGCGAATTGACCACGCATATTTTCGGGCAACTGATGGCGGTACATCCTGCCTATGATGCGCTATGCGATAGCTTTGTACCGGAGGGGCTGCGTGGCGATCCGCAAGGGCGAACGCTTTGGGCCAAAGAAAACCTGCTGTTGGCGGCAAAAGCATCGGCCCGCTTAGGCCTGACTGAAATGGGCACCTTCTCCGGTTCGTTGGCTTGGCCCTACCTGTTTCCATTTCCGCAACGGCCAGCAGGGCTGATTGAAACGGCCTTCGATGAGTTGGCCAAGCGTTGGTTACCGGTGCTCGACGCCTGCGATGAGCAGGGCATCAACCTGTGTTATGAGATCCACCCCAGTGAAGATCTGCATGATGGCATTACCTTTGAAATGTTCCATCAGCGCGTTGCGGCTCATCCACGCTGCCAAATGCTGTTCGATCCCAGCCATTTCGTGCTGCAACAGCTCAACTATCTGGAATTTATTGATATCTATAAAGATCATATCCGTATGTTTCACGTCAAGGACGCAGAGTTCAATCCAAGTGGTCGGCAGGGGATTTACGGCGGCTATCAGTCTTGGGCGGATCGTGCAGGGCGGTTCCGTTCATTAGGGGATGGGCAAGTGGACTTTAAAGGCATCTTCTCCAAACTGACGCAGTACGATTATGCCGGTTGGGCCACGCTCGAATGGGAATGCTGCCTGAAGCATCCACAAACCGGGGCCGAAGAAGGCGCCGCGTTTATCCGCAATCATATTATTCCGGTCACGGATAAAGTGTTCGATGACTTTGCCGGTGCGCCGGTCAACCAACAACAAATCAACGCCTTGCTGGGCATTCGCTAACCTCTGGAGCACCTTATGACTATGCTGACTCACGGGCCATTATCCAATGGGCTCGAGGCCGAACACGTCTATATTAAAATCAACGGCCACCGTATTCACTGCGCCATCGCCGGTAGCGGGCAACCGGTGCTGCTGATCCCTGGCTGGCCACAAACCTGGTACACCTGGCGTTACGTCATGCAGGCGCTCGCCAATGCGGGCTTTCAGGTTATTGCTGTAGATCCTCCTGGTATAGGAGACTCGGACAAACCCCTCGGTGGTTATGACACCGGCAGCGTTGCCGAAAAACTCCATCAGGTCATGGCGCAACTGGGGCATCAGCGCTATGCGGTGATCGGCCATGATATTGGCATGTGGTTGGGCTATGCGTTGGCCAGCGATTACCCTCAGGCGGTTAGCAGGCTGGTGCTGACCGAAGCGGTGATCCCAGGTTTGGCAGAAGCCCCGCCGATCTTTGTTCCTGCCGAGGACAACATCTTCCTGTGGCATTTTATGTTTAACCAGCTAACCGACCTGCCCGAAGCCCTGACCACCGGCCGAGAGGCTGAGTATCTGGGGTACATTTTCAACCGCTGGTCTTACCGACGCGATCGAGTCGCCGCAGAAACCTACATCGCGGCTTACTCGGTGCCTGGTAGCTTGCGGGCCGGTTTTGATTATTATCGGGCTATTCCTGAGACCATTCGACAAAACCAACAACGGGCTAAAACGCCCCTAACGATGCCGGTGATGACGATTGGCGCAGAACATGCGACCCGCGATGCGCCATTCCTTACCTTGAAGGGCAAGGCTCATCAACTCCAAGGGGAAGTGGTGCCTGGCTGCGGGCATTTCATTACCGAGGAGTGCCACGAGGCCTTTATCGCCCTGATCCTGCCTTTTTTACAGGAGGCTAAAGCCCATGCCGCTGGATAAGCAGATCGCGCTATTTTTGCAGCAACAGGCCGATGCGCCCGTACCATCCTCACTGGAGGAGTTACGTGCGCAGACGGCAGTTGGGTTACAGCGCTTGCAAGGTGCACCCCAGCCCGTCCAGAAAATAATAGCGTTCCACATCCCGGTTGGCGGCGGGCATACTATTACCGTGCGCGCTTATACTCCTCTAAATGCACTGGAGGATATGCCGCTTCCGGCGATGGTGTTCGCTCACGGCGGCGGATGGTGTCTGGGCTCGCTTGATGTTTACGATGGGCCTTGCCGCGCGTTGGCCAATGCCACTGGGCGAGTGATCCTGTCTGTCGACTATCGCCTGGCACCGGAATATCCTTTCCCGACGCCGTTGCATGACGTTTACCAGGCGCTATGTTGGGCCTCGGAACAAGCCGCGCAAATCGGCATTGATCCACAGCGGATTGCGCTTGGCGGGGATAGTGCGGGGGGGAACCTGGCGGCTGCGGCAGCTTTGATGGCCAGAGATCGGTCAGGGCCAGCCATAGAACACCAATATCTGCTTTATCCTGCATTGGATAGCGAGATGGCGATGCCCAGCTTTGCAGCATATGGTGAAGGTTACTACCTGACACAGGAGATCATGGGTTGGTGCTGGGCCAATTACCTAGGGCAGGATACTGACCCTCGCGAGCCTTACGCTTCCCCAAGGTATGCGTCAACGCTGGCAGGCTTACCACCAGCGACGATCCTGGTATGCGAATACGATCCGCTGCGGGATGAAGGTGAACGCTATGCGCAGCGTTTGCAAGAAGCTGGCGTTAACGTGAATTGCCAGCGTTTACCCGGGATGGTGCATGCTTGCATGCATATGACGGGTTTGACCCCGGCTGCCCAGGTTTTATTTACTGTGCTGGAGAAATTGCCTTAGTTCTTGCTGACTGCCAGGGAAGGCGGGACAACGTGGTATTAAAATGATAAACCTAGTGTTGCCGAGTCATTATCAGCCCGGCGTATGCCAACCCTAAAACGTAACAGGAGCCAGGGAAGTGCAAGGTGTGCCAGAACAGTTTCCTTTTGAGAAAGATCGCGCCCAGTTTCGGCATTTGCCGCAGTTGCCAGGCGTGGAGCTTTATCAGGCCCATATCGATCGCTATGCGTTTGAGCCACACGCCCATGATGCGTTTGGCATCGGCACGGTGGAAACCGGGGCGGAGCGCTTTCGCTACCGTGGGGCACAACATTTAGCCGCTCCGGGTGCCTTGGTGCTGATGAATCCGGACGAGCTGCATACCGGTGAAGCGGAAACGGCAGGCGGTTGGAACTATCGGATGATCTATCTGGAGCCTGCGGCGCTGGAGCGGATTTCCGGTGAGAAGGGCTGTTGGTTCAACGACGTGATCCACCATGATGCGGCGGCGGCCAAGCGGCTTTCGCAAACGCTGGCGGCGTTATGGCAAACCCGGGACACGCTGGCGCTTGATAGCTTGCTGCTGTCCGTCGTTGATATTTTGCGCCCCCACGTGCGTATTGCTCAGCCGCAGCAGAATGAAGCCGCTCACCGTATGGTGATAGTTAAGGAGTATCTGCGGGATAACTTTGCTTTACCTATTACGTTGAGCGATCTGGCGGCGCTGGTCTCGCTCAGCCCGTATCATTTCCAGCGTAAATTCAAAGCGCAATTCCATGTCACCCCACATCAGATGCTGATGGCGACCCGGCTCGAAAAGGCCAAGCAGATGCTCGGGCGGGGAATACCTGCGGCCCAGGTGGCCGTCGCTGTGGGGTTAACCGATCAGGCACATCTTACCAAGGCGCTGGTTAATCGTTACGGTGTCACGCCTGCGCGCTACCAAAAGCAGGTGATGCGTTAACTTCCGCCGCGAAGGCGGGCGTAAAACAGCAACCTGGTACAATATTCTGCTCCCACCTCCCTCTATCCTGACGCCACTTGAGAACTGCTATTGATGATGGAGTCACTATGTTTGTCGGTGTGATGTTTGCCCTGATTGCCGGGTTGATGTGGGGTCTGATATTTATTGGCCCGGTATTGGTGCCAGACTATCCAGCCGCGTTGCAGTCCACCGGGCGCTATCTGGCTTTTGGGCTTGTCGTGCTGCCGTTGGCCTGGCTGGATCGCCGCCGCCTGCGTCAGTTGCTGGCTAAAGATTGGCTAGAGGCGTTAAAACTGACTGCGATCGGCAATCTACTGTATTACCTGTGCCTGGCCAGCGCGATCCAACGTACCGGAGCGCCGGTATCAACCATGATTATCGGCACGTTACCGGTGGTGATATCGGTCGCGGCCAATCTGTTTTATGGCCATCACGACGGCCGTCTCTCCTGGCGAAAATTGACTCCGGCCTTGCTGGTGATTGCCCTCGGGCTGGTGCTGGTCAACGTTGCGGAACTGCAGGGCAATAGCGAGCCTATTGATGTCTGGCGTTATACCAGCGGCTTGGGATTGGCACTGTTAGCGGTGGCGTGTTGGACCTGGTTCCCTCTGCGTAACGCGCGTTGGTTACGCGATAACCCGGATAAACGGCCCACGACCTGGGCCACTGCGCAGGGGATTGTGACCTTACCTTTGGCGTTGGTGGGCTATTTGCTGGTTTGCGGACAATTGGCGCTGACACAGCCGCAGTTCGCGCTGCCGTTCGGCCCGCGGCCGCAGGTGTTTATCCCGTTGATGATCGCTATTGGCGTATTGTGTTCCTGGCTAGGTACGTTGTGTTGGAACGAGGCGAGCCAGCGTTTACCGACGGTGCTGCTTGGGCCGCTGATCGTGTTCGAGATCCTGACAGGATTGGCCTATACCTTTATGCTGCGCCATAGCTGGCCACCACTGCTGACGCTATGCGGTATTGCCTGCCTGACGATTGGGGTGATTTACGCCATGCGCATCAAGCTGGAACCGATGGTGGTTGCGTTAGAGGAGACACGTTAAAGGCTTAGGGGCACAGTATGAGGCTACGGGTTTCCCCGTAGCCGATATCAATTAACGTTTACTGTGGTGGATAATTTCTTCGGCCACATTGCGCGGAGCCTCTGCGTAGTGGCTGAACTCCATGGTGTAGGTGGCACGGCCTTGCGACATGGAGCGCAGGGTGGTGGAATAACCGAACATCTCAGACAGCGGAACCTTGGCATGGATCTCTTTGCCTCCGCCACCGGGGATATCCTCCATCCCTTGCACCATACCGCGCCGTGACGACAGATCGCCCATCACGTTTCCCGCGTAATCCTCCGGCGTTTCCACTTCTACCGCCATGATTGGCTCCAGGATCACCGGGCTGGCCAGGCGACAGGCCTCCTTAAACCCAAAGATAGCCGCCATACGGAATGCCTGCTCGGAGGAATCGACATCGTGGTAGGAACCGAAGGTCAGATGCACTTTGACATCGACCATCTGATAACCCGCCAGCACGCCATTATTCAGCGCCTCCAGAATGCCTTTTTTTACCGCCGGAATATATTCACCGGGGATCACGCCGCCTTTGATCTCATCAAAGAACTCAAAGCCTTTACCGGATTCATTGGGTTCCACCGTCAACACCACGTGGCCATATTGGCCTTTACCGCCGGACTGACGCACAAATTTGCCTTCGACGTCGGTCACTTTCTGACGGATGGTTTCCCGGTAAGAGACCTGTGGTTTGCCGGTGTTGGTTTCAACGCCAAACTCGCGCCGCATCCGGTCGACTATGATCTCAAGGTGCAATTCACCCATGCCGTAGATAATGGTCTGGCCGGAGTCTTCATCGGTGCGTACGCGCAGCGAAGGATCTTCCGAAGTCAGGCGTTGCAGTGCAATCCCCATTTTCTCCTGGTCGGCCTTGGTTTTTGGCTCGATGGCCTGCGCGATAACCGGCTCCGGGAACACCATGCGTTCCAACGTGATAATGGCATTGGGATCGCATAGCGTATCGCCGGTGGTGACATCCTTCAGGCCCACACAGGCGGCAATATCCCCGGCGTGCAGCTCATCGACTTCTTTACGATCGTTGGCGTGCATCTGCACGATACGGCCAATACGCTCTTTTTTGCCTTTTACCGGGTTATAGACGCTATCGCCTTTGGCCACGATGCCGGAATAGACGCGCACGAAGGTCAACTGGCCAACGAACGGGTCGGTCATCAGCTTGAATGCCAGCGCCGAGAATTTTTCATTATCATCGGCCTTACGGGTGATAATGTTATCGCGTTCGTCATGGCCTTCCATCGGCGGTACATCCAGCGGAGAGGGCATAAGTTCGATCACCGCGTCCAGCATGCGCTGGATACCCTTGTTACGGAATGCAGAACCGCACAGCATTGGCTGGATCTCACCGGCAACGGTGCGGGCGCGCAACCCCTGAACGATCTCTTCATTGGTTAATGCGACCTGATTGAGGTATTTGTCCATCAGTGCTTCGGAGCCTTCCGCCGCAGCTTCAATCATCTTGTCGCGCCACTCTTGGGCCTGCTCGAGCATTTCTGCCGGGATCGCCTCGAAGCGGTAGGTCATCCCCTGAGTCGCTTCATCCCAGAAGATGGCCTGCATGCGGATCAAATCCACGACGCCAGCAAAATGGTCTTCGGCACCGATGGGGATCACCACCGGCACCGGATTGGCTTTCAGGCGCTCGATCATCATATTGCGCACGCGGAAAAAATCCGCGCCGGTGCGGTCCATTTTGTTGACGAAGGCCAACCGTGGCACCTTGTACTTATTAGCCTGGCGCCACACGGTTTCAGATTGTGGTTGCACGCCGCCAACCGAGTCGTACACCATCACGGCACCGTCCAGCACACGCATCGAACGTTCCACCTCAATGGTGAAATCGACGTGCCCGGGGGTATCGATGATATTGATCCGGTGCTGAGGATAATTATGCTCCATGCCGTTCCAGAAGCAGGTAGTGGCGGCGGAGGTAATGGTGATCCCGCGCTCCTGTTCCTGCGCCATCCAGTCCATGGTAGCGGCGCCGTCGTGGACTTCGCCCAGCTTGTGACTGACCCCGGTGTAAAACAGAATCCGCTCGGTCGTCGTGGTTTTGCCGGCATCAATGTGCGCCGAGATGCCGATATTGCGGTAGCGTTCGATGGGGGTAGTGCGTGCCATAATCAACCTTTCTTAGCCTTGTGGCGTACGGCTTTAACTGTTTAAGTAATAATGATATCCCTCAATGGGTTATCAGCCAGGCCATGATCAACCATGTTCTACGGCCTCAGAGTAATCGTAGCTGATGGTATTGACTTTATTAACCTATGACTGTGATAGGTCGTTTAAAAATCAAACATTATAGATCTCAAGGTTGTTCTGCGGATGGCACTTGCCAGGGTGTGAAAGGAGGCAAACTGAACTGCCTTACAAGAAATTTCCAGCAAGCCATATAAATAACGTTCAGATTGCCTGAAAAATAAGCTAATTTGCTTGTTGCTATAAGTTTTTCTGTGGAGTAATTGATATTTATGTGAAGTTGAGCGAGACATTCCACAAACTTCATGGTTAAATTCCGAATTCGCTCAATTAGCACATTATATTTATTGCAGAGCGAATTTTATTGACTCATGGATTAAGAGATTAACATGCAAAAAACATATTTATCAGTACTTCTGGCTGGCGCAATGGCGTTGTCTTTCGGCGTTCAGGCCGCGGGTGAAAGCACCATTTCTTTAGGTTACGCTCAGAGCCACGTGAAGGTTGATGGCAACAACCTGAATGAGCACCCAAAGGGGTTTAACCTCAAGTATCGCTATGAAATCGATAGCAATTTAGGTTTTATCACCTCATTCACCTACACCACGCAGTCGTATGATTTCTATTATGGCAGTAACAAAGTGGGCGATGGTGATTTAAAATATTACTCACTGACTGCAGGCCCAGCCTATCGCTTTAATGACTATATCAGCGCCTACGGTTTAATCGGTTTTGGCCACGGCAAGGCGACATCCAATATCTCTATGCGGGGTTACTCTTCTAACACCGACGAAAGCAAGACCAGCGTCGCTTACGGTGCTGGCTTACAGTTTAACGTAACCCCTAATATTGCTCTTGATGCTCATTACGAGTATTCAAAGCTGGGTGATTTTAAAGTCGGTACCTGGACCGTTGGTGCTGGCTATCGTTTCTGATAGAAATGTTCTAAAGGGTTTTAAGGGGGCAGTACTACGCCATTACTGTCGGTAAAAATGGTCTGGCCTTCTCGAAACCTCGGAGCCGCCGCTATCCGCGTCGGTTCCGGTTTTATCCTCCTTCAAAGGCGTTCTTTTTCAATGAACCTTTCCTGCCGTTTGCTATACGGTTCCCTCTATACCCCTTCCATGATCTGTTGGTGGGCGGTTTAATGTATCGACGTTAAAATCCAGAGTAACCGTTTGCTGAAAGGACTCGTCATGTCTGCGTTTCGTGTTCTGTTTTTGCTGGCCGTTGCAGTCCAACTGCCAGCCTATGCCAAGCCTTTGGTGAAACCCTCCGGCACTGCACCAGGCTCTATTCAATGGCAATCCTGCAACAGCAGCGCCTTTCAGCACTGGTTCAGCGATGGGCCGCCTCCGGCCGGGTTACAATGTGGCTATGTCGACGCGCCACTGAGTGACCAGAATGCAGCACAAACCGTTCGGCTAGCTCTCACGCGGTTACCTGCAGTAGGCCCAAAAAAAGGCAGCGTGGTGATCATCGCTGATGGGCCTGGCTCGCCAGGGCTCAATCCAAAAATTGCCGAGCAGGGTCCCGCCTGGCGGTTGCAAAAATCTTACGACATCATTGGCTATGATCCGCGTGGTGTGGGGCAATCGACACCCAAAATTTCCTGTCAACCAACAGCCAGTGAGGAAACACCGTCACCTGATGAAAACGATATTCCCGGCGCAGAGCAACAGGCACGGGACAGGGTGGCGGCCTGCGTCAAGCAGACAGGAGCCGACGTGGTGCAACATATGGGCACCCACGAAGCCGTTAACGATCTTGATATTCTTCGCCGGGCGTTGGGTGAACCCGCGTTGACTGCCGTGGCGTATTCTTACGGTACCAAGGTCGCGGAGTTGTATGCCGAGCGTTTCCCTAAGAAAATCCGCGCGTTGGTGCTCGATGGCGTAGTGAGCCTGAAAGAAGATGACTTTAGCCAACGCATCAATCAGGAGCGGGGTTTTCAGCAAAGTTTCCTGCGTTTTGCCGATGACTGCGAGAAAAGCGGCTCATGCCCATTAACCAGCGAACCCAACTGGGCGATCCAGCGGTACCATAGAATGCTGCGCAAATTGCACGATACTCCTTTCGTTACTCCGTCGGGCTATGAAATCTCTGCCGATGACGTGATCACGCTGACGCGTAACCTGTTGCCCTGGCGGGAACGTTGGCCGGAACTGGCCACGGCCTTGCGTAAAATTGATGAGGGTAAAGCCGACGATGCGGTGACCGATCTTATCGACGAAAGCTATACCCCAGACGCAGATGATGCGCGAATGGTGATCACCTGTGCAGATATGGCGAAGCCTGATGCTGACCAGCAGCTGTTACGCCGGCAGCGCCAACAAATCAATACCGCAGCCTCATTTCCCAACTACTTACCGTTGCATGAGTATCCACTCGAGGCCTGTGATTTCTGGCCATATCCTGGCCATGTGGAACCGCATGCTCCAGTGCTATCTACCGCACTCCCGCCGTTGTTGTTCATTTCCCAGCGCTATGACCCGGTTACGCCATATCGTAACGCCCGTGAAATGGCCTCGAGTTTTAAAAGCCCGCTGATTACCCGCGAAGGGGATGGCCATACGCTGACGTTGACGGGCGTAGACAGCTGTGTGGATGATGCAGTAGTAGATTATCTGTTGAGTCCCAAAAAGCCACGACGGGATAAAAGCTGCCGTTGAGCGGGGTTCTTTGGGTAATGATATGTGCCTTCACCATGCTGAAAGAAAACAGGCAGCTAGTGGTGCTTTAGAATCTATGGCTTTGGGCGGGGATCTTAAGTTTTGTCAGTAAGGGGCAGTCTTGGGATGTAAAATAAGAATATTCTGCCCCTTGATGATGTATAGGATCAAGCTGAGTGTCTGGTTGGGATACAGATTTTTCCATTAATGATGTGCGCATCCCGGCGGATCCACTCATTAACTTTGTAGACGCTGGTTCTGTGTAGTTGTGCGAAGGTCTTTATATCTCCGTCATGTTTTCTATATATAACCTCTCTGACACTGGTCAATGTGAAGTTCTCCATTAGATGTGGCTTCCTGGGTGAAGGGGTTTTACGCTTCTATTATGTTAGTGTGTTATTGGAGAAAGCGTAGCATAAAGTTTTAAATGCAGGAATGAAACTTTGCTGTTATATGCGATATTTTATCAATCTGTTTTTTTAATTAGATTAACTTAGGTTAATAAAAAATAACATCTAGCGTTAAAATACATTACTTTATTTTATTTCATTATAAATCAGTGTGTTGATTATCTTTTTTGATGGCGTTTTGCCATGGGCCTTGTGGTTTTCATGTTGGCATTGATTAATGTTCGGCATGGATCCGTTAGGGGGGAGTCAATTCATTTTGTTTGGAATGCAATAATTTACAAATGACAGTATTGCAAGAAAAATCTCATTTCACGAATTGATAAGTTTAATCTTAGATTGTGAAAAAATTATCAGAGAATAATCTTAAGGCAAGGTCAGGGGAGAACATGGCAGAATGTGGACTGTAAAATGGGGGGGGTGTTCAGCCTCATCGTGATTTTTTACCACGCCATGGCACGGAGAAAATGCTAATGGATGGGCGCAACCAGCAGATGACCGAATTCAATTGGGTTCATATGCTAGTCGCGCCTCTGGTTGGGTTAAATCAACCCAAGTTTACCATTAATTTCTGCGATCTCACGCCGCCACTGCTGTTGCAATTGCGGCTTTTGATGCTTGGGTTTACGCGTTAAATCCTCCTCAAGCTTGTGCTCCAGGGCAACCAGAGTCGCCAGCAGGCGATCTTCATTGGTGGATATCGCAGCTTCAGCGAGGGGAGCGCGTTCAGGGGATACCACCAGCTCAGCATTACCGCCACCACTCAGGATGGTATAGATGGGTAAAAGATCGTGCCATTCGCTCAGTTGGCGATCGTCTATCAACCAATAGCGATTACAGCTTTGCTCCATCAACGTCCGATCGTGGGTAACCAGCAGTACGGCTCCCGCAAACTGTTGCAACGTTGCGGCCAGCTCTTCCTTACCTTCCATATCTAGATGGTTGGTCGGTTCGTCAAGCAGCAACAATGAGTAGTTGGCCAGGGTAAGCGCAACAAACAGCAACCGTGAACGCTCGCCACCGCTCAGCGTAGACACTTTCTGCTGATGGCGCAGGTAAGGGAAACCGGCACCGATTAGCGCCATTTTGCGTTGGTCTTCGGTCAGGGACGCGAAGTGGCTCAGAGCATCGCTTAACGAGTCCTCATCGTTGAGCTGTTGCAGGCTCTGGTCGTAATAACCAATACGCACACGAGGGTGAAAAACCACCCCTTGGCAGCTTACTTGCTGGTATTGCTGCCAAAGGAAATGCAGCAATGATGACTTGCCGCAGCCGTTACGGCCTACTAGCGCGATGCGATCGCCACTTTTTACCTGGAGATGATCCAGACTGAACAGCACCGGCGCGGTAGGAGCAGGGCGAATGGCTAATTGCTCCAACGCCAGCAGTCGATCGGCGGGCAGTGCTTCACCACTGAGCCGGAGCCGCCACTGGTTGCCAGCGCTCAAGGTGGTTTGCTGGTCCTTTAATCGAACCACCTGTTTCTCCATCTGCTTGGCTTTACGCGAGAGGTCTTCGTTGTCATATACGTGACCCCAGACAGCCAGGCGTTTGGCACTTTTCTCTACGCGATCAATTTCCTTTTGTTCAGCCTGATGGCGGTGCTCATCAGCCAAGTCCTGCTCTTGGAGGGCGATGCGCGCCTGTGAACAAGGCAAACGGAAATACTGCAGCGTTTTGTCACGCAGGATCCAGGTACAGTTGGTTACGCTGTCCAATAACCGGCCGTCGTGGGAAACCAGCACGAAGCTACCGTTCCAGCCATTGAGGAATTGCTCCAGCCACAGCAGCGTCGGCAGATCCAGATGGTTGCTGGGTTCATCCAGCAGCAGCAAATCAGGTTGGCGGATCAGCGCGCGGGCTAACAACAACCGGGTATGCTGGCCACCGCTCAGGGTGCCGGCCGTCAGATCCCATGCTGCTCGGTCGAATCCCAGTTCGGCGAGTAACACTTCACCTTGCCAACGTTCAGGCTGGTGTTGGCCATCAGCCAGGCCTGTGAGCACTGCCTCCAACAAAGTGCAGTGATACAAGGCTTCGGGAAGGTGTTGTTCCACCCGAGCCATCAGGCATTGGTGTGATGGGGTGACGGTGCCCGTGCTGGCAGGCAGATCGCCACTGAGAATTTTAAGCAGGGTGCTTTTGCCACAGCCGTTATGGCCGATCAAACCGATGCGGTCGCCCTTTTTCAGGCTAAAGGAAACCTCAGCCAGCAGCGGGCCGAAAGCGGTATCAATACCAACAGATTGTGCAGAAAGTAATGTCGTCATGGTGCTTACTCAAGGTTACAGGCATGCAGATGCCTATCGTCAAAAAATTGCCGACGATAACCCGGTAAGCCGGAGGGAAGATCTTTGATGTGAGTAAACTTCGCTCAAGCTTAGGTTATCGGAGCACGATACCGGTAATGCTTGAGCAGCGACGATCGCCAAGGTGATGTGAAAGTATAAACAATTCACAAGACAGCATTGGGGACCTCCTTTTCATAGTTTTTGGTTGATAGGTGAACGGATTATAAAGGGGATTTGCGGTTTCTGCTACTGGCCTACCTGTTAGTTTGAGACTATTAACAGATCTCCACCGGCTCAGTAGGTAGGGGCACAGCATGCTGCGCCCGCTTGGTGAAACAATGGGTTGGGTTACGTTTTGGGCCGTTCACTCATCTTCCGCGTAGATTTCTGGGTCCTGAATATGTTCAAGCACGTCCCCTGGCTGGCAATCAAGATAGCGGCAGATAGCATCCAGCGTAGCAAAACGTATCCCTTTCACCTTGCCTTGCTTTAACAGCGAGAGGTTTTGTTCGGTGATGCCGGCTGCGGCGGCCAGGTCTTTGGATTTGACTTTGCGTGTGGCTAACAACACGTCTAGCCGGACGATGATCGACATAATGGGTTAACCTCACACGAACTGTTGATTTTCATAATGCAACTTGCTGGCCTGTTTCAGGATTTGTGCAATGACGGCAATACAGGCCGCGAGAAACAGGGCGACAATATTCCCTGTATCGATACCTAATGTCACCATCCGTTGGCCAACAGGCTCATGCATGGTTATCCAATAGCTGAGAACGGGTTGGCACAATAACTCTAAAATCGTCCAAATGGCGACGTATTGACCCATTTTTCCCAAATGATGCGCCGCAGTGCCTGAAAAATAAGCACGTTGAGCATAGGTTTGGAACAACTTGCGTAAATGATACAACCCAAGCGCCAGTGCCAGCAGCGGCACGCTCGATAAGATAATGCCCCCGGCAATTTGCCACCATGGGAAGCGGTATAAATCAACACCCATGGCGCTGATTAAATCGTTTGAGATGGAAACATGAAATCCGTAGCCATCGTTGGCGGCGAGGCTTGGGAATAACCAATAGGAAGCATTAAACAGCAGCATGGCGAGTAACAAGCACAATGTGATGGTGGCCATACGTTGGCTGAAGCGGGTAAGGCGTTCTAATGTCATAAAAACCTCAAGTCGTCGAGTGGAAATCGCAGTGACTTTAATCCTTTAATTATCGTAAAACAATAATAAATTATCGAAATGCGATCAGTTAATGATTTTTATGTTCATAAAGCGACCAGTTGTCGGTTTGTTTTTGGGCAGCAAACGGTCATGGAGAGGGCACTCTAGGGGGATAAATAAGGGCAAGTGAGGCGTTAGCTAAAATTTCTACTAACCTTCTAGGATTAATGCGCTTTTTCACTGAATAGCTTGTTATTATACTCACCGCTTATTGTTGATCAGGCGCAGTGATATTCATCGTTTCGCCTGTTGCGTTTATCGCCAACCCCATGCTGAGCATTCACCGTTATGATCAAGTCATTACAGATTTTCCTGTTCACCTTTTTGTTGTTCGGCTTACCGTTGGCTCCGTTGGCCAATACAACGCAGCAGGGTGCTGCTGCCGTAGAACTCAGCCCGCAGGAAATAGCGGCTTCACTGAAAAGTTATCAAAAACAGCTGGATACCATTAAACAGCAGGTCTCAAAGGCGAGCTCTGATGGCCAGTTGAACAAGCTGTTTGAAGCGACGCAGCTCTTGGCCACGGACGCAGAAAAGCTCACCACCGACCTGCAACCCATGCAGGTGAAGTTACAGGCACAGTTGGACGTGCTTGGCCCGCAGCCTGAACCTGGAGTAATGACCGAAAACGCTAGTGTGGTGCAACAACGCAACACGCTCAATAATGCCAAAAAACAGTTGGACGATGCCGTAAAACGCTCGCACGCCATCAGGACCGGGGCACTCGACTTAGGGCAACAAATTACCGATTTGCGCCGCGTGGCCTTCAAATCCCAGCTGGCGTTGAATAGCGGCAGTATCCTTAGTTCGCAATTCTGGTTACCAGAGTCCTCTTCACAGGTTGAGGATTTGGCTCGTCTTAATGACTTTAAGCAGCAACTGGAGCAAACCCTGGATGCCAGTTGGCAGGAGGAATGGCGCTACGGGACGATAGCTTTACTGATCCTGGCTGCGGCTTGCTGGTCCCTCGGGCGCTATTTCGTGGAGCAGTTTTTTGCCTGGGTGTGTATCCGCCATTTACCCGATGGCCGTTTGCGCCGCAGTTTTATGGCATTAATGACAGTGCTGATCACGTTGTTTGCCACCGCGCTGGCGCTAAATCTGCTTATTTCTGCGTTTACTCGTGTTCAGCCGCTGACGTCGCAGGTCCAGGATTTCGCCGATGGATTTATGCAGTTGGGGATTTTCTGCGCGCTGATCGCGGGATTAGGTAGGGCGTACCTGTCGCTGAGCCGTCCATCATGGCGTCTGGCGCAGATGGATGATGCCATTGCTAGCGGCATGCGTTTCCTGTCGCCGTTATTGGCCGGATTGGCGATGGCTTTTGGCACAGTAGAATTGGTTAATAACGTGATTGGTGCCAGTCTTGGCAGCACGGTGCTAGGTAATGGCCTGGCTACCGCACTGATGGCATTAATCTTGTTCGCAATACCGGTTCGGGCACGCCGCATCCGCTTTAAGCTAGAACAGCAGGGGATGCATCTGGAAAAACGCTCGGCGATTGCCGGGATAATCCATATCGTTATTGTGGTCTCGGCAACCGTGATCCTGTTATCACTGTTGATCGGCTATGTGGCCTTCGCTCGTTTCCTGACCTATCAGTTGATTTGGGCTGCGCTGGTACTGATGGCGTTCTATTTCCTGGTGATCTTTGCTACCGATTTCTGTACGGCCATCTTCTCTCCCCAAACTGCCAGCGGGCGGGCGCTGAAAAAATCGCTCCACTTTAAAGATCGTCATCTTGAGCAACTGACCGTCATCTTCACGGCGTTGTCCAAATGTTCCTTGATATTGTTGATGATTGTTGCCCTGATTAATGGCTCCTTTGGCACCACCACGCCAAACTCCTTGCTGCAAAAGATTGTTGCCATCCTGAGCGGCGAGGGCCTGAAGCGGCTGAATATCGTCCCAAGCAACCTGCTCAATGCGGTCGTTTGCCTGGCAATCGGTATCTATGTGCTGCGGGTCACACAACGTTGGTTAAGCCATGAGCTGCTGCCAAAAACCATCAGTGATATCGGTATCCGCGCCTCGCTGGTTACCTTGTTCAGCAACGTCGGCTATGTGCTACTGATCCTGATCACGCTGGCAACGTTAGGTATCCAATGGAACAACCTGGCCTGGATCGTGAGTGCGCTATCGGTAGGTATCGGTTTTGGCCTGCAGGAAATCGTGAAGAACTTTATCTCTGGCCTGATCCTGTTAACGGAGCGCCCGGTTAAAGTCGGAGATATGATCGGTATCGGCGGGGTTGAAGGGGATGTACGGCGCATCAATGTACGCGCCACCGAGATCCAGCTGAGCGATCGCTCGACCATGATTGTGCCTAACTCTCAGCTAATCTCGCAGAACGTGCGTAACGCCACCATGGGGAATGCTCAAGGGGTGGTCACCGTCGCGCTGACTTTCCCTACCGATATCGACCCAGAGCAGGTACGCAACGTGTTGCTGAGTGCCTACCATGAACACGAATCCATTCTGGAAACGCCAGCCCCATACGTTCGCTTCAGCCAGCTTGGCCCAGACGGGATTATCCTCAGCGTAACCGGCTATGTTGCCAGCCCACGCATGGTCGGCTCCACCAAGAGCGATCTGCTGTTCAATATTTTGAAGCTCCTGCGCGCCCATAATGTCAACCTTTCCAGCCCGAAAGAGGTAGTGTTTATGAAGCAACGGGCAAAAAGTCTGGTTGATGAAGAAGAACATTCATCTTGATGAGGGAACACGGATGAATAACTCAATGGCCGATAACATCATCGGCATCTATCAACGGCATGCCGGGGCGTTTGAGCAGAAGCGGTCAACCACTCTGTTTGAGCAACCCTGGTTGGATCGCTTCCTGAGCCTGTTACCCAACAACGGGCGGATCCTGGATATTGGCTGTGGCAACGGCATGCCGATCGCCGACTATTTTATCCCCCAGGGTTTTCAGGTGACGGGGGTGGACAGTTCGCAACCGATGATCGACCGTTGCCTCCAACGCTTCCCAGAACAGCGCTGGGCAGTGGCCGATATGAGAACCCTGGCGCTAGCAGACAAATTTGATGGGCTAATTGCCTGGGACAGTTTTTTCCATCTGACGCGCGAAGATCAGCGCCAGATGTTTAACATTTTCCGGCGACATGCCCGGAGCAAGGCTGCATTAATGTTTACCAGCGGCACCAGTAATGGCGAAGCTATCGGCACGTTCGAAGGCGAACCCCTGTATCATGCCAGCCTGGCCCCCGAAGAATATCGGCAGCTATTGCAGGAGCAGGGGTTTAGCGTGGTGAAAACGATAGTAGAAGATCCGGACTGTGGTGGCCGTACCGTCTGGCTGGCGCAACGCCGCTAGTGCGATTGGCTGAGATTGGGGATGAATTGCCAAAAGGAGAGCGTAGGTGATTGAATTTGTTTATGCCATTGTGACTAAAACCCCCGCGTGGGTTTACGTTCTTTTCATCTTCCTGCTCATCAGAGGGCTAAAAGCTCGCAAGCCCGCCATAGTTTCCCTCGAAAAACTGGCGATCATCCCGCTCGTTTTTCTGCTTTGGGACATTTATGATCTGGTGGCACGACATCAACTCACCGTTATCGCCCTATTGATGTGGTGCGGTGGGCTGGCCTTGGGAGCCTTCATCGGCTATAAGCTGGTAAACCCGGCGCGAATCGAAGCGAGCGGTGAGCCGCGCTCCATAAGCCGGCCTGCTGATTATTCGGTTTTACCTCTGATGATGATCGCGTTTGTCACCAAGTACATTCTTGGTGTCATCGCCTCTATCTCGCCTGACACATTGCTGCAACCCGGTTGGCTCGCTTTGGCGATCGTTTCTGGCGGACTCTTTGCAGGCATATTCGTCGGGAAGTTTATTCACTATTTAAGGTGCTATTTTTTGGTCACCAATCAGCACGCTAAGCCTTAGTCCGCTATAAGTATGCTATCAGCCGAGTTGTGGTGTTGAGATTATGAAGCTAATGAAAATCGTGAGAAAGATAGAAAGATACGTACCGGTATCCTTAATCCTGGCGTTGATGGTTGCACATATCGGGTACTTGATACTTAGCCCGATCTTGTGGCATGGCTTGAAACATGTTGCTGATTTTCAGGAAAAATTTAGCTCCTGGCAACAAGCGCTGGGATTTCTCGATGCGATGGATATTCCCCGTTTTATGATTGGCATCGTGCTGTTCTTTATGGCGGGAATGTTGCTGTTAAAGACGCGTATTGCCTGGTTTTTCTCGTTGCTATTGCTCAGTTGTATCAT
Source organism: Serratia sp. K1WW1 (assembly GCF_055790865.1). Taxonomy (NCBI): domain Bacteria; kingdom Pseudomonadati; phylum Pseudomonadota; class Gammaproteobacteria; order Enterobacterales; family Yersiniaceae; genus Serratia; species Serratia sp. K1WW1. Next base: position 3,191,772 of record NZ_CM147697.1, on the reverse strand, counting down.
CATTGTTGATATCGTTATCTATAAGCAGATCACGGTGCTGGCGGGATATTGTCTGGTCACTATCGTGGGTTTGCTAATCTGCTGGCGCCGTTTTGACCAACGTAAACTGGCAAGTACCAGCTTTTTTGCCGTCACCAGCGTAGCTTCACTGATTGTCTACAGTATGTTAGGCACGCTGTATATGGGCGATCAATTTACCCCGGCAGTCACCGACCTGCCTACGGCGTTTTATTTTGCCGTGGTCTGCATGTCTACTGTCGGCTTTGGCGATATCATTCCGCATACCACTGCTGCGCGGATGTTTACACTCACGGTGATTATCTTTGGCATTACGGTTTTTGCCGCTTCTCTGGCATCGGTTGCTGGCGTGCTAATCAGTCAAAATCTTCAACGTATTATCAAAGGGCGGTTCTCTCACATGGTTCGCAAAAATCACTATATTATTGTTGGTACCTCTTCATTGGCTCAAAATGTCTATCAGGGATTGATTGAAAGCGGCGGTAACGTGACCATTGTTTGCGAGCCAGGCAATAAGCAACATTACCCTGATCATGCGGATGTGGTTGAAGGCGATCCTTCCGCCGTTGCGACGCTGGCATTAGCCGGGGCGGAAAAGGCGAAATACATTGTTGCCTTGACCGAAAGCGATGCGGTTAACGCTTTCATCATATTGGCTGCCAAAGAGGTGGGTGGGGCAGACACCAAAACCATCACGTTGGTTAACGAAAGCCAGAACATGAATAAGATCAAACGCGTCAAACCTGATGCGCTACTCTCACTGCAACTGTTAGGCAGTGAACTGCTGGTGCGTTCTTTGAATGGTGAGGTGATGAATCACGACCTGAATATTGATACGTTTTTCAGTAACAATGAGGGCAAGTAACCTGGTTTTCCTTGCTAATGGCCAAGCCAGGCAATAGCTCCGGGAGCCTATCACGCCTGCAAATGTGGGTAGGCTCAGGCGAAATGCGCCCTCTGATGTCTGCGTCTTGCCGTTTATAGCCTCACACGGCAAACACGCTGACTTTTTTAAATGGGCAAGCACAAAAAAACCACATTTTTACCATGCCTTTTGTTACATAAAGCTATTTTTTTATTAAAAAACATAACTAACTTCAATTAAGTCATCCCAATTCAATAATAAAAAATAATTATCCCCTCTGTTATTCGCTATCTTTTTATAATAATAGCCCTTTAGGATTACTCTTGATTTATTATTTGGACTTTATTTCAGCCCCCGTGTTAGGATTTTCCTGCGTTATCGGAATCGCAACTTACTACAGGGAGATAGTAAAGTGAAAATAAGGACATCCTTATTCATTAAAATGACTTTAGTGTCACCCCTCGATATAAGAAGCCAAGCCTGCCGCGATCTAATGGTTCAACAAAATCAACCATTATTTAATCCAGTTTAAAAAATGAAAAAGACACGGCAAATGATTTGCTGTGTTTATTTAACTATAGTGCAAACAAGGAATATACACATGAAAGCAATCTCCATCAAAACGACTCTGGCATCTCTGATCCTGGCAGGCCTGTCAAGCAACGCCTTTGCCTACGATGCGCAGATCAACATCACTGGCGAACTGACTGAAACCACCTGCGTCATCAACGGTAACACTACAGGCCCGGCAGTCCAGAACATCATTTTGCCAACCTTATCCAAATCCTCACTGGCCGGTGCAGACTCTTGGGCTGGACGCGTACCTGTTACTTTCACGTTTACTGATTGTGATGCCTCCACCGCCACAGCCACCTTTGAAAACGGCACTAACATCAGCGCTGATGGCAACATGGTGAACTTGGCTACCACCACCCCGGCAACCAAAGTCGAGGTTCAGTTGTTGAATGCTGCGGGTACCGTGCTCAACCTGGCGTCAGACACCGCAGCTACCCCAATCGTTAACGAAACCGGGACTCTGAAGTTCTTTGCCCAGTATTACTCTAAAGATGGTGCGGCTACTGCCGGTAAGGTGGTCTCACACGTTGAATTCTCAATGAATTACAACTAATTCCCCTGGGGGATACCCGCGTTTTTGGTATCCCCTCTTTTTTTAAGGGCATCCGCAATAGGGTGCCCTTAAAAAAATGGAATTTGGTCATTGCTGGTTATCCATGACCCCACCAATCTTTGGAGAAATATTCATGCTTGCAGGCTTCCTACACGTAGTGGCCCATCGTCAGACTCGGCGGATCTTTATGACCAGCCTGTTGGCGATGGCGGTAAGTTCGACTGTCCATGCTGCAAACAATGACGCTGCGGAACGGGCAGAATTCGACCCCGGCTTTTTCCGTGGGCTCAGCGGCCAAGCGGTCGATCTCTCTCGCTTCAGCAGAGGCAACACCTTGGCTCCCGGCCACTATCGCTTTGATGTGTACGTTAATGAGCTGTGGGTGGGGCGCCAGGAAATTGCCGTAACCCTGACCGTCCCAGAGGCGCGGGTGAGTTATTGCTTCACCCCTGAACAGGTACGGCAATGGGGTCTGGATGCCAGCAAACTCCCCGAAGCGGCGCTGGCCCAACAGGCGTTAAAGAGTGGAAAATGCTTTGATACCAATAAATTCATTCCTGGCTTTAAGCTCAGTGCCAACACCGGGGAACTGATGCTGGATATCACCGTGCCCCAGGCGTTTATCGGCTCACGCCGTGGCGTGGTCGCACCCGAGCTATGGGACCATGGCGTCACCGCCGGTTTTGTCGGCTATAACCTGAACACATTCCGTACCAATAACCGGGAAGCGGGCAATACCACCCAGTATTTTGGCGGTTTTAACAGCGGGGTTAACCTGGGGGCCTGGCGATTACGTCATAACAGCAGCTATACCCGTACTGACGGTAACGGCAGTTCCGGCCACTATCAATCCATCAGTACCTATGCTCAGCGATCTATTGCACCGCTCAAAGCACAACTCACGGTGGGTCAATACTTCACGCCGGGGGAGCAGTTTGACAGCGTGCCGTTCACCGGCGTGCAGTTGACCAGCGACACCCGCATGAACCCCGATACCGAGAACAGCTTTGCGCCGGTGATCCGTGGGATCGCCAATTCCAACGCCAAAGTCACCATCCGCCAGGGCAACAACGTGATCCACGAGACCAGCGTGCCGCCTGGCCCGTTTGCTATCGACGATCTCCACAGCACCGGCTATTCCGGCGATCTGCAGGTAACTGTAACCGAAGCCGACGGCCAGACCCGTATCTTTACCGTGGCTTATGCGGCGGTGCCGCAGATGTTGCGGCCAGGTGTTTCACGCTTCAGTCTGTCCGCGGGGAAATACCGCGACAGCACGCTCGACAGTGTCCCCAGTCTGTTGTTGGGCACCTGGCAGCACGGGGTATCCAACCTGGTGACCGTCTACACGGGCGGCATTGTGGCAGAGAAATATCAGTCGTTGCAGGGCGGGCTGGCATTGAACACCGGCGTGGGCGCGTTTGCGCTGGATCTTACCCAATCTTGGGCGACCGGCCTGAAGGGTAATAGCACCGGGATCGATGAGCATATGCAGGGGCAGAGTTACCGGGCAACCTACAGCAAGCTGCTGTACGAGACGCGCACCAACTTTACTCTGGCGGCCTACCGTTTTTCGAGTGAGGGCTACCTGAATTTCAGCGATTTTGCCCGGGCGCGCAGTAGCGAGACGCCCACGTTTAATGAAATGAGCAGTCTGCCCGGCCTGATAGGCAGCGTTGTCGAGTCTGCCCGGCCGCGCAACCGCTATCAACTGAACATCAATCAGCCTTTGGATGATGGTTATGGCAGTTTGTTCTTCAGCGGTTCGGCGCAGAACTACTGGCATAATCGTGGGGGCACCAGCACCACATTCCAGGCTGGTTATGGTAATAGCTACCGTTGGGGGAGCTTCAACGTAGGCATCAGCCGGACTATCGGCTCGGTTGGACAATCGGATACGCAGTACCTGTTCAGCATCAGCATTCCTCTCGGCAGCCGGGCACGTGCGCCGATGCTGACGACGTCGCTGAACTATAGCGACAGCAAGAACACCACGGCACAAACCACCCTGAGCGGTACGGTGGGCGAAAATAACCAACTGAGCTACAACGCGTTTGGCAGCAGCAGCCGGGCTGACAGCCACAGCGCCAATTCCCTGGGCGGCAACGTGCAGTACAGCTCACCGTATGCGGTGATGAGCGGCGGTGCCAGCAGCGGCAATAGCACCCGGCAGTTGAACCTGGGGCTGAGCGGCAGCGTGGTTGCCCATCCGGGCGGTGTCAACTTCACACAGTACCAAGGTGAGACCATGGCGGTGGTGCAGGCCAAAGGGGCAGAAGGGGCAACCATCAGCAGCAACGTCGGCGCAGCGGTTCAGGGTAACGGTTTCGGGGTGGTCTCTGGGCTGATGCCATACCGCCAGAACGAAATCGCGCTCGATCCAAAGGGGACTTCGCATAACGTGGAGATCCAGGGCAGTTCTCAGCAGGTGGCTCCCAGCGCCGGGGCCATCACGATGCTGCAATACCAGACCGAGAGCGGCACGCCGGTGATGTTGCAGGCTAGCCGTACCGATGGCAAACCGATCCCGTTGGGTTCAGAAGTGCTGGATGACAAGGGAAACTATCTGGCGATGGTGGGCCAGGGCGACCTGATCTTCGTGCGCGGTTTGGCACAGCAGGGGAAACTGGTGGTGAAATGGGGGCCGGAGGAAACCCAGCGCTGTTCGCTACAGTACCGTTTACCTGCTGACTTGGCCAACATGCAGGATTACCCGAAAGTCCCAGTGAAGTGCGTACTGTAATCAATATCCCAGCCCGGTGATAACCGGGCTGCATAATCAACGAGAACTGCGGTTCAAAGAACCAGCATAGTTGTTTATCTGACACTATGATTATGTAAACACGCAGGCATCTCACATTCTTTTAGGAAGATATCAATCATGAACAGATCGCGGATTATAGCCCTTCTTTTTGCTGTGCTGTGCAGTTGGGTGTTTCAGGTGCAGGCCAACGTGGTCATTTCCGGTACTCGGCTGATTTACCCGGCCAAAGATCGGGAAATCACCGTAAAAACCACCAATATGGGGAAAGAACCCTCAATGGTGCAGGTGTGGATTGACCGGGGCGACCCCAATAGCCGTGCCGATACCGCCAATGCCCCGTTCCTGGTAACGCCACCGCTGGTGCGTATTGACCCTAACAAGGGGCAGGCGTTCCGCGTGGTGTTTACCGGCGCAGCATTGCCAAAAGATCGGGAGTCTATCTTCTGGTTTAACCTGCTAGATGTGCCACCGCTGCCAAAAGATGCCGATGCCAACGTGATGCAGGTGGCTTACCGTTCGCGTATCAAACTGTTTTACCGCCCTGAAGGGCTGGCAGGCAACCCAGTTAAGGCCGCTGAATCTCTCACCTGGGCACGGGGAACGTCCGGTAAAAGCGGTGTAGAACTTCAGGTACGCAACAACAGCCCATTCTATGTTTCGTTGTCCACTGTCACTTTGAAAAGTGGCAGCGCGTCATTTAAAGATGCCGAGGGGAAAACCCTGGCTCCGTTCAGCAGCCAGAATATCATGCTGAAAGGCACGGGGGCGTTACCAGCAGGACAAGCCAACGTAACGTACAGCTGGATCAACGACTACGGCGCGGCCGTTGAGCAGACCACCCCATTGGCACCCTGAACCGAATACGCGTCGGGTTTTACGCACGGAGGCAGCATGCCATGACCAACACGAATAAGGCGGGATCCATATGATGAGTAGCAACATTCAGAAAACGATAAAAAAAGCGGTAACGCTGAAGACATCGCGCGCCAGACTGGCTGCGCTCTCGCTGGGCACCCTGGCGCTGGCGGTGCTGAGTATCTCTCAGGGGTATGCTACTACTAACATATGTAACACCCCGGCGCCGCTCTCCCTCACGTTTCCTGCGCTGGTGTTTGACGGCGGGGCGGACGGCCCCACCATCGGTCAGCCTATAGGCAACAGCTGGGGAGCAGTCACGACCAACCCCACTCTTTTTAACGGTGGTGCTGACTGTCTAATTAGCTTCGGTATTACATTATTGATGATCTCGCAGGGAGGGGCGCAGCTAATCCCGGGTATTACCTATACCGAGGGCGGACTCACCTACCCGGTATTTTCTACCAATGTACCGGGTATCGGTATCATTATCGGGATAAAGGCGACGTCGGCGGCGAACTACACGCCAGTAAACTCAGTAACCACCTTCTATCCAGAGCCCACTCCGTCACGGGGCATGGGGGTATCCCTGCAGGCCAAACTGATCGTGACCGGACGCCTGGCCACCGGTGTTTATCAAATCCCCAGTCAGAATCTGGTCCGTGTATATGCCAATGGTCCTCTGCCGGATACGGCCACCGGTATAAGCGTGATGACGCTTAACACCACGACAGTGACTATTACGGCCAGAACCTGCCAGATGACCAGCGCGACAACGCAGAATGTACCGCTACCGCGGGTCACCAAAAACCAGTTCTCCGGCCCGGGCTCATTGTCAGCCGTCGGGTATAATTTCACGCTGTCAACGCTATGCGACAGCGGGGTCAAGCTGTATGCCACCATGACCGATGCCAACGACCCGAGCAATACCGGCAATACGCTTTCGTTGGGTACGGGTAGCACGGCGTCAGGCGTGGGTGTGCAGATACTCAGGAATAACCAGGCGATTGCGTTTGGTCCGGACTCCGCGGCGTCGGGAAATACCAACCAGTGGTATATCGGGACCGCTGGCAGCGGCGGCAAAGAGACCATTAACATCCCGCTGGAGGCCAAATACGTTCAGACAGAGTCAAACATGGTGGCGGGAAACATCAGGAGCAGGGCCACCGTGACTTTCTCCTACCAGTAACAGCATCGTTGCCAATAAAAAAACCGGCGAATTGCCGGTTTTTTATTGGCTAAGGAAAAGATTCCCGCCTGACCACTAGACCCCATGAGTAGTAACAAACAAAAACAATAATCCCGCCTTAATAAGGTTTTCCTTATATCAATTTTCTTTATTTAAACAAACAGACTGATGCTGGCATTGTGTTAATAGATTAATATCCTTTTTTCTTTGGTTTTAATTTAATCAACCAATTGATTTTATTTGTATTTAAATTAAAAATTGATTTAAATCATATTAGGAATTTTCTGTTTAGTTTTTGTTTATAATTCTATTGTTATTATTTCCTGGCGTTAAGTGAACCGCCAGTCATCACTGAAGGGTAATGAAATAAGGATATCCTTATTTATTTGGAACGGCAATATGGCAATATATTTTTAATTGTGAAACATACGAGTTTAGAACTGTTTTTCAATCATGACCCAATGGCGTTAATTACCGCTAACTGAATTTGAATCAACAACAATTTGTTGTACTGAATACTCACTAGTTAAACCAAGGAATTGAAAACATGAAAGCAATCACTATCAAAACTGCCCTGGCAACTCTGATCCTGGCTGGTCTGGCAAGCAACGCTTTTGCCTACGATGCGCAGATCAACATCACCGGTGAACTGACTGAAAGCACCTGCCTGATCAATGGCGCCAGCAGCCCAGCGGTCAAGAACGTCACTTTGCCAACCCTGTCCAAGTCTGCCCTGACCGGTGCAGGCTCATGGGCTGGCCGCGTGCCTGTCACCTTCGAACTGTCCGGCTGTGATGTGGGTACCACCGGTGCAACCGCCACCTTCGAAAACGGCCCGAACATCAGTGCTGAAGGCAACATGAAAAACCTGGCCTCAACCAACGCTGCTACTAACGTAGAAGTTCAGTTGCTGGATGCAGCAGGTACTGCGCTCAACCTGGCGTCAGACACCGTAACCACCTCAATCGTAGGTGAAGAAGGGACCTTGAAGTTCTTTGCACAGTATTACTCCAAGGATGGCGGTGCGTCTGCTGGCCAGGTGGTCTCACACGTTGAACTCTCAATGAACTACAACTAATCCCCTTGGGGATATCCGTAGTCACGGTATCCCTGATTTTTTAAGGGCATCCACCATAGGGTGCCCTTAAAAAATGAATCTGCTCGCCGCTTGTTACCCCTTCAGAAATACTTAACTCCGGAGAAATAGTCATGTTTGCTGGATTCTTAAACGCATTTACTCCTCGCCAGACTCGTCAGATCTTTGTGACCAGCCTGTTGGCGATGGCGGTAAGTACGGCTGCCCATGCCACAGACCAGAATTCTTCGGAGTTGGCAGAGTTCGACCCCGGCTTTTTCCGTGGGCTCAGCGGCCAGGCGGCAGATCTCTCTCGCTTCAGCAAAGGCAATACCCTGACCCCCGGCCATTATCGCTTTGATGTGTACGTCAATGAACTGTGGGTGGGCCGCCAGGAGATTGCGGTGACCCATACCGTCCCCGAGGCTGGGGTGAACTATTGCTTTACCCCTGAGCAGGTACTGCAATGGGGTCTGGATGCCAGCAAACTCCCTGAGGCGGCGCTGGCCCAACAGGCGTTGAAGAACGAGAAATGCTTTGACGCCGGGAAATTCATTCCCGGTTTCAAGTTAAGCGCCAATACCGGTGAACTGATGCTGGAGATCACCGTACCCCAAGCTTTTATCGGTTCACGCCGTGGTGTGGTCGCGCCCGAGCTGTGGGATCATGGCGTCACCGCCGGTTTTGTCGGCTATAACCTCAACGCCTTTCACACAGACAACCGGGATGCGGGCAATACCACCCAGTATTTTGGCGGTTTTAACAGTGGGGTCAATCTGGGGGCTTGGCGGTTACGCCATAACAGCAGCTACACTCGGACAGATGGGGGCAACAATTCTGGGCACTATCAGGCTATCAGTAGCTACGCTCAGCGTTCGATCGCACCGCTCAGAGCGCAGTTTTCGGTGGGGCAATACTTCACGCCGGGCGATCAGTTTGACAGCGTGCCGTTCACCGGCGTGCAATTGACCAGCGATACCCGCATGAACCCCGATACTCAAAACGGTTTTGCGCCGGTGATCCGTGGGATCGCCAACTCCAACGCCAAGGTCACCGTCCGCCAGGGCAACAACGTGATCCACGAGACCAGCGTGCCGCCAGGCCCGTTTGCCATCGACGATCTCCACAGCACCGGCTACTCCGGCGATTTGCTGGTGACGATAACCGAAGCCGACGGCCAGACCCGCAGCTTTACCGTGGCCTATGCGGCGGTGCCGCAGATGTTGCGCCCGGGGATTTCACGTTTCAACCTGTCAGCGGGAAAATATCGTGACAGCGCGCTCGATACTACCCCCAGCTTCTTGCTGGGCACCTGGCAGCAGGGGATCTCCAACCTGGTGACCGCCTACACGGGGGGCATTGTGGCCGACAAGTATCAGTCGTTGCAGGGCGGGCTGGCTTTGAACACCGGTCTGGGCGCGGTGGCGGTAGATATCACCCAGTCCTGGGCTAGCGGTTTAAAGGGCAATACCGCCGGGATCGATGAGCATATGCAGGGGCAGAGCTACCGGGCGACCTACAGCAAGTTGCTGCCTGAAACGCGCACCAACTTTACCCTGGCAGCCTACCGTTTTTCGAGCGACGGCTACCTGAGCTTCGGTGATTTCGCCCGGGCGCGCAGTAGCGAGACGCCCACGTTTAACGAGGTGGGGAGCCTGCCCGGTCTGGCTGGTGATATTTCTGAGACCTCTCGGCCACGTAACCGTTATCAACTGAACGTCAACCAGCCGTTGGCCGACGGGTATGGCAGCCTGTTCTTCAGCGGTTCAGCGCAGAACTACTGGCATAACGGTGGGGGTACCAGCACCACGTTCCAGGCCGGTTACGGCAACAGCTACAATTGGGGGAGCTTCAACGTCGGTGTTAGCCGCACCCTCGGCTCGGCGGGCCAGTCGGATACGCAGTATCAGGCCAGCGTCAGCATTCCATTGGGCAGCCAGTCGCGGGCGCCGATGCTGACGACGTCGCTGAATTACAGCGACAGCAAGAACACCACCGCGCAAACTACCCTGAGCGGTACGGCGGGTGAGAATAACCAACTGAGCTATAACGCGTTTGGCAGCAGCAACCGGGCCGATGGTCACGGCACCAATTCGTTGGGCGGCAATGTGCAATACAATTCACCGTATGCGGTGATGAGCGGTGGGGCCAGCAGTGGTAATAGCACTCGGCAACTGAACCTGGGGCTGAGCGGCAGCGTCGTCGCCCACCCGGGTGGTGTCAACTTTACGCAGTACCAGGGGGAAACCATGGCGGTGGTAGAGGCCAAAGGCGCGCAAGGGGCAACCATCAGCAGCAACGTTGGCGCGGCAGTTCAGGGTAACGGTTTCGGAGTGGTCTCCGGGCTGATGCCGTATCGCCAGAACGAAATCGCGCTCGATCCGAAAGGGACTTCGCAGAACGTGGAGATCCAGGGCAGTTCTCAGCAGGTCGCTCCCAGCGCCGGGGCCATCACGATGCTGAAATACGAGACCGAAATCGGGGCACCGGTGATGTTGCAAGCCAGCCGTACTGATGGGAAACCGATCCCGTTGGGTGCCGAGGTGCTGGACGACAAGGGGCAATATCTGGCGATGGTTGGCCAGGGGGACCTGATCTTTGCGCGCGGTTTGGCACAGCAGGGGCGACTGACGGTGAAATGGGGGCAGGGAGCCAATCAGCGTTGTTCACTGCAGTACCGTTTACCGGCCAACGTAGCCACCATGCAGGACTATCCGAAAGTGTCTGCCAAGTGTGTGGTGTAATAAATCTATCTGCTACAGCGATCCCCGCACCACCTAAATGGTGCGGGGACGGTTTTTTAGCGATCAAATCCCCATTCAGACCATTTGCCTTTGATTTTCTCCTGCAGCGGCAGCGGATAATTGGTGGCAAAGCTCAATACCTGCTCCAACGGCTGGTTAACCTGCTGTTGGATCTGCAGGCAACTGTAGGCCACCAAGCCGCCACGCCCGCGTAGTTTGGTGGCTACATCCAGGTAAATCTGTAACCCGGTACCGTCGGAGTCATATTGCGGATAGTGAAACACGCCCTGCACCGGATTATTACGTGTCGCTAATGCCCAGGTCACTTTGTTGCTGTCATCAGGGGGAATATCTTCGCCCACGATGATCAGTTTGGCGGTGGTTTTACCGATATGGTTGGTCCAGAACACTTCGGCAATCTTGTCGATAAAGGCTTTGACCGTCATGCCGGTGATTTTATGCCAGTCGTCACGTACCCGGATCACCAGCCAATGGGAAGAGGCCTCCAGCGGGCTGAAACAGTCGATGATCGGCAGGCCGGACTTTTCAAAATACACTCTGGCGGTGGCGGATAAACAGAAGCAGCCGAGCATCAGCGTAGAGTCGATCGGAATCCCCGGAATGCAGATCGGCAAGATAGCCTCATCGCGGAAGGTGACACAGGTGATTTTCGCCAGTGGTTTCAGGCTGGACTGGTTGGAAAGGTAGCCGGGGAACTCGCCAAACGGGCCTTCAGCCACGGATTTATCCGCGCTGACATAGCCTTCGATGATGATTTCACATTCGGCAGGCACCAGCACATCGCAGGTTTCCGCTTTCACCATCTCTATGCCGTGCCCAAGAAACGCCGAAGCATAGTTGTATTCGTCATGCCAAGCTGGCGGAGCCGCAGAAAGCAGCATGGTGACCGCCGGGGGCACCCCAAGGGCGATGACAAACGGGCAGTCTTTCCCCTGGGCCGTCCACATATTGTAGATCATGCCGTTATGCTGGAAAGGTAGCCACAGGCCGACAATATTGTTCTTCGAATAATGCGGGCCATTACCGTGTGGTACGCCGACCGAACTGACGTGAGGCGGTTTTGGCGTTGGGTTATTCTGTGGCCGTGAGCCAGCGATCATCGCCCGGCTGAAGGACCAATTAGTCCAGGCGTCCTTATCGACCGTGTAAGTGTCCTCCGGCACCGGTTCCCCTGGCGGGGTGCGCACCATGATGGCACCGGCGGTCTGGAAATAGCGGCCACCGTCACCGTCGTGCAGGATAGGAGCCGGGATTTTGGTCATATCCACTTGTTCGCCCACCCATTTGTTTTGTTTGCACGGGGCGGTGGCCGGGTCGACCATCACTGGCGGATGCGGCTCCTGACCGATGGCATCCAGAAAGGCATCCTGGATCTCGAGCAACTGGGCATCGTCCGGCAAACCGAGCATCAGCGCCAGACGCTGCCAGCGTTTGCCCGGCACGCGGCTGACCGTCGGGCCCATTTCTGCCGCCCGAAAACCGGGTGCGCCCTTCACTTTGCTAAACAGCGGCATCGGGCTTTCCGTTTCGCAGGCGTGGCGCAGAATGGCGCCGATCTCCAGATACCAATCCACCTCGTCGGGGATCGCCACCACTTCGCCCTTGCTGGCCAACAGTTCCAGATAGGCGCGGTAGGATTTGGGGACTTTCTGCACATCAATTTTCAGTTTACGTCGCTTCATTGATTTTGATCCTGATGTGGGCCACTGAGTTCATCGGCCAGGGCGAAAGACTGGGCTACGCCGGTCAGCGTTGGGTTCCATGAGCCAGGGCGGGGGAACAACATGCTGCCCAGCCCATATACGTTCGGGTAACGGTGCATCTGACCGTCGAGGGCGGTGACCGAGGTGGCCGGATCATCCCCCATCCATAAGGTGCCAGCTTCATGCACCAACCCCTGATTGCGAATATTGTCTGGCGGTGAAGGTTCCCAGGTGAAGCTGCCGTCCGGGTTATTGTGCTGGTACTCCAGAGTGGCATCTCCGGCAAGAGCGTACATCACGTCATAGGTGGTTTTATCCATCGCATCCCAGAACTGACGGTCGGTTTCCTTCATCTGGATATAGACCTCGGCCTCGCCCTGCGGGTTGGTCGTGACGTAATTCCACGAATTTGCCGAGCGTTCCCCGAGGAATTCCCCCATCGAATGCAGCATGATCACTACGTAGTCAGGATCCTGATAGGTGGCAACGGCTTCCGGTGAAGAAGCATCTGGCAGAATGCGGTACAGCACGTCGTAGCTTTCTGCGGGTTGCGGGTTATGAACCACGCTGATGTGGGTGTGCATCAGGCGGTTGGTGGTTTTATCGATGCCGGGCAGGTAATAGGCCACGGTTTGCAACTGGTTGGTCAAAGCCGGCAGGCTGCTGGCGGGGATACGGGCGGCCAGCCAGGAACGGATATGACCACACAGGTTTTTCCCCACCAGTTTATCGTCAGGGAAAGATTTGGTGAGGATAAATCCGGCTTCCAGCGTGTTGCAGGCCAAAATCACTTTGGCGTTGCCGACGCTGAGTGACCCTTCTTTAGTGATGATTTCGGTGACAACGTCACCTTCTGCAATCAGTTTTTCCACTTCGGCATTAACCACTACCTTGAGTGAGGCGTAAGCCTGTACATCATTCACCAGTACCGAAATAGGCGAGAACTTGGCCCAATCCTCTGGTGCCACTCCCTGTCCAGTTGCCATGGCGGAGTCCAACGCGCTCGGGCTTGGCTGCGGCTTGGCTCCGCTGATATTGGCCAACTGCGAGAACAGGCGTTCACCCATAAAGCGATTCAGCGACTGGTTGCGATTGCCGGGGATGTCCAGGGAGTAGCGCCTCCCCATAAATTCGCCGGTGGGATACCACTGATTATCCAGACGCTCGATTGCCTGCGCTGGCCAGTCCGGCATTTCGCTGCTATCGGGTTGCGGGGTCCAGGCGTTCCAAAACAGCGCGCGGCCGCCCACATAAGGGATCTGCGGCATAAAGTTGAGGCTGAGTTTCATATCGGCAGAGCCATGATAGGTCCATGGCCGGATACCCACGCTGGTGTTGAGTTTGATGTAGGCCGGTGGAATGTTCTGAATATGGTCGGGGATCAGGTAATCGCCTTTCTCCAGCACCAGAATGCGGGCCTGGGGATTATGTTGCAGCACCCGGTGGGTAAAGCTGGTGCCATAGGCACCGCCACCAATCACGATATAGTCAAAAGACTGCCCCTTGATCTGGGCAAAGCGGGAAAAGTAGATATTGTCGACTTCACTCATAGTTGGCTCCCGGAACGTGACATGCGAAAAATCATCCCCGCCCCGAACCGGCGGCGGGGCAAACGGCTATGGGTAATAGGCGCGGCTTTGAATGGCCGCCGGGGCTGAGTTGAGGGTTTGTACCGCCACGGGTGCGCAACCACCGATCAACTGCTCCAGATCTTTACGCATGGGGTGGCTGCTGGTCCCCAGCACCAGTTTTACTGCCTCAGCGTGGCCGCTGTTGAGGAAATAGGTATCCATCGCCTGCAGGATGTTCCAGCGGCAACCGATCAGTTTGTTATCGTGAACGCCGTATTCGGTAATTGGCGAGATGTTGCCCGGGATCGCCTTGATGCCCAAGGTGTTGACGATGCAAGTGAAGATCGCGGTGTTGGCATCCTTTGGATCGTCCACCCGGAAGCCCCAGGTTTCCACCCACTCGGGCTGATAGACCGGAGAGTTGGTCCGCACCGGATTTTGTGAGGCCAAATTGACCTTGAAAGTGGTCTGGAATTTAGGCTCGCCAAACAGTTGCTCACCGGCGGCGATGGCGATGGGGGCATCGCAAGGCACCCAGACGCGATGGTTGCCGTACAGCTTGGTTTGATCGCCGTCCTGGATAAACTCCTGATAGCCAATCGGGGCCAACTGGTCTTTACGGTGCTCGGGATAGGCGACAATGTTGAGCTCCAGCTCCTGGGTGATCGCCGCACCGCTGCTGCCCCATTGCTCCGGCGGGGTATTGAGGCCAGAGGCAAATTGCCCGGCATACAATTGGAAGTTAAAGCTCACCATCGCCTTGTCGCCAAACCGCGCTGGGCTAAGCCCGGTTCCCTGCAAGTAAGGTTCCACGCGGCTCAACGGCACCAGATAATACACGCCAACGTTGGTCAATGAGGCGTAGTAGAACGGCATGGTGAACGGCGTCGGGATGCTGGGTAAATCATTTTGCTGATTAGACATGTGCGTGGTTCCTACTGTTGTTGGGATTGAGGTTTGGCCGAGTGTGGGCAAGCCGCCGGTACCGGATAAGGCGCGGCCTTCAGCGCCGAAAGAATGTTCAGTGGGTTGAAGTACTGACGCATCAGGGTGATTTGATGCTGTTGATTGAATTGATAACGGATCGCCCAGTCGTAGCGATAGGGCACGCGGCCACATTTGGTCGTGCCTTGTTCGCCACCGTAGGACATGGCCTGATCGCCGCTAAAGAAGGATTTCTCGACGCCCGCGCTGCCAAAATTCACCGTTGCCCCGAGCAGCGTCCAAAAACGGGTAAACCCCTCGTGGCCGTAAAACACGCCCAGATAGGGGCATTCGCTGGGGCCGGAGATATCCCAGATCACCTCGTCACTCATGCAGGAGAGTGCCAACTGCAGGTTACCGGTGGAATAGGCTTGCTGCAGTTGATCCAGAGTGGCCTCATTGCTGGCACTGGCACTGGCACTGGCATCAGCACTGTCGGTTATGGTTACGGCTGCGGTAGCCGGAGCAGCCATCAACACCTGTTTACCCAGCGGTTGGTGGTTAGCTACGCTGTACTCAAACGTGGGGGCGCAGTGAAATAACTCCTTGCCGGGGAACGGGTTGGCGGTTATGGCGCGGAAATCATCCCGCAGCGCACACATCGCCACCACGGCGGCCATCAACTTGTCTGGGGCACCGGTAAATGCAGTTTGCAGATCGCCGAGTAACTGACAATAACGCTGATTAAACCGGATGATGGCGTCACGAACTTCACCGGGTGGATAATCACTGACCTTGGCATTGCTGTCGATCAGTACGCTTTTGTTCCACGGCACCGGGAATGGGTCGCCGGTAGGGCCACTGGCCACGGTATCGCCTTTTTGATACAGCCGTTCATTGTAGATCTGGCTAAAACGGAAATAGTGGGCCAACTCATCTTCATCCACCACCCAGATATCGTTTTCTGTGCCTTCACCCTGATCGGTAATCAGTTTCATGGCGGCTACCGCGGATTTCAGATCGCTTACTTTCAGTACGTTGCCCCCGCCGCCGTAGTAGAAAACATCCGGCGGGATCTGGCGCTGCGGATCGCCGCAGAAAATCGCCCGTTCTCCATGGGTTTCCACCGCTGCCCGCAGCCGCGACTCGATGTAAAGATAAAACTCACCGATGGTCATATCGCTGGGGACTTCATTGGCGATGGCGCGCGGGCGGACATCTTTCGGATGCTCGATCACCATGCCCTGGAAGATGCCGTTTTTGGAGAAGCCGTACAGATTCACTTCAATATCATCAATATCGTAAGGCAGACGTGCGGGATAACTGGGCAGGAAGTCGGGCGAATCGACCGCGGGTGTCCCGCCGATGGCGTTGAGCAGGTTGGCCGTCAGGGTGAAGTGCAGCATTTCCTCCACTACCACCGAACGCAGGGTTTCGATGATGCGCCAGTCAACGTCGTCATCCAGGGTATAGAGCATCGTCAGATAGGGGGGAATGGTGGCATGTTCCAGCTGCATGGCGTTCTGCAGCAGATTGCGCAGTTCGGTCAAATCCTGCGCCAGGCTTTTTTCGTCGGCAAACTGCACATAGCCGAGTTGGGCAAACGAGGTTTCAGCAAGCTGGAAGGTCTTGGCTTTTGCGGTCATGTTCATATCAATGTTTCCGTCCGAGTATATGGTCGGCAGTGGCGAAGGTCAGGGCCGTCATGGTGAGCGTGGGGTTTGAGGTGCCCAGCGTTGGCATGCTGCCGCAGCCAATAACGTAAAGGTTGGGGTGATCCCAGCTTTGCTGGTGCCGGTTGACTACCGAATTCTCTGGCCGCGTTCCCATCCGGTGGGTGCCTGCAATATGGCCAACGCCCGCCCAGATGTAACCGTTACCTTGCCAGGTGAAATAACCGGGGTTGTCCGACTGGTAGTGGGTGAAATCCTTGATGCCCAGTTGGCTGAACAGGCTGCTGGCCACTTCGCGGCCAAACGCCATCCCGCCTTGGCTATAGTCGTCCACGTTGTAGTGGATCACTGGCCGGTAATTACCGAGCGGATCACGCCAGCGATCGTCGATGGTGACGCGATTGGCGGCATCCGGCAGCTGTTCGGTCATCATGTCCAGGCGGATTTGCCGGGGTAGTACTTGCCCAAGCCGCTGGCGTAACTCCTTGCCATATAATCGCTCGTCATCGATCATATCCACCGTGCTGTCCACCGGTTCGTTGCGTGGCCAGCTCCAGCCCCAGTTGCCGATCTCCAGCACAAATGCGGCGCGGTCGCGGCGGAATTCGCCACCCCGGTAGTTCACCAGCGTTGACGTCAAACCCGGCCCACGAAATGCGCCTATCGCTTCCGGCGCTAACCCCCAAGACAAGATGGCGGGGTGATCCATCAGGTTACGCCCCAGCTCTCCGCTGGACTGACAGGCCTGTGATGCCTGTAATAACACGGCATTTTCGATGGCGTTAGCGGCCAGAATAAACAGCTCGCTGTGTAAGGTGATCGGCTCAAAGTCATGGCTGCTGTCGTTCTTCCACACCTTGCAGTCCAACGCGCTGATTTGCCCCGTCTCTGGCGAGATATGCAGGCGAGAGGCAACCGCCTGGATCAGCAAATCGGCATCGGTTTCCACCAGGGTTTTTAACGCGTTGTAACGAGCCTGGATCGGGCAGATAGGAATACAGCTGGAGTTGCCCATACAGCGGCGACCCACGGCGGGATTACCCACTGCACCACGCGGGATATAACCTGCATTGGGCACACTGTTTCTGCCTTGCGGGATAGAGCGGATCTGGGCTTTGTCTGCCGTCCCGGGCAATTCGGCCTGGGCCAACCCGGCGATCATCCAGCGATCCAGATAGCTTTGGGGGATTTTTTGCATCGGGTACTGATAACCCTGCGCAAAATGGATGCCGTGATATTGCTGATCCTGCACGTCGGCGGAAACGCCAATTTCCAGCTCAGCGCGTTGATAATACGGCAGTAACTCTTCATAGCTCAGCGGCCAGTCCACGCCACGGCCAAACAGCGTGGCCATGGCAAAATCCTCTGGCAGCATCCGTGGACAACTGCCGAACCAGTGCAGCGAAGTGCCCCCCAGCCGGCGGGTATAGTTACTTTCAAAGGGATAGGGCCCCATCTGCACGAAATACCCTTTGTGCGAAGGCTTACCGGGCGTGATGGGTTCAACGTCGGTCACTTCCGGCTGTGGGGCGTTGGGCGAGTCGGGATAGGGCGCGTTAGGGGTTTTTGCTACCGCCTGCATAAAGGTTTGCACATGATCCAGGTGCTGGCTAAAGCTGTCGTTGCCCGTCCCGGCTTCGACGATCAGCACCCGACGGCCAGCGCGGGTCAACTGCTTGGCCATGATGCAACCGGCAAATCCTGAACCGACGATCACCGCATCATAGGGTTGGGCGGTGGCTTGCTGCCAATCAATCTGCCGCATGATGCCCCCCGTCCAGATCCTGCAGGATGTTATGCGCAGCCCAACAGGTGAGCGCCGACATGGTTAACGTTGGGTTTGAGGTACCCATGTTGATCATGTTGCCGCAGCCCACCAGATAGAGGTTGGGGTGCTCCCAGGTGCGCTGGTCCTTATTCACCACGGAGCTTTCTGGTGAATCGCCCATGCAGTGAGTTCCGGCAAAGTGCCCGGCACCGTTAAAGGTGAGGGTTCTGCCGTCTGGGCAGACGAAGGCTCCGGCATCCTTTTTCGAATAGGACGAGTGGTTCTCAATATCGGCCTGGTGGAAGATTTTCATCGACATATCGTAAGCGCTGGCAAAACCGGCTCGGGTATAGGGCGATAAATCGTAATAAATGACCGGGCGGTAGTTACCCATTATGTCTAGATACTTCGGATCGATGGTGACTCGGTTATCGCGCTCCGGCAGTTGTTCCACCAGGATGCCGAAGCGGAACTGACGTGAAACCTGGTTTTTGAGCCTTTCACGTAACTCTTTACCGTGCAGCTGTTCCTCGTCTACCAAAGTGATCACATCTTTCGACGGTGCTTGATCCGGCCACAGCCAACCGTCGTTGCCCATCTCGAACCGATACGGTGCGTGGTGTTTGCGGAAGCTGCCACCACCGCGCAGATCCTCGATGCCGGAAGTCGCCAATGGGCCACGTAACGGCCACAGTGGCGTTTCCTTGGTTAGCCCCCATGTCAGCAGTTCTGGGTGATCCATCAGATGGCGGCCAACCAGATCGTTGCCTTTACAGGCTCCGGAAGCCAGTAATAGCACCGCGTTGGCGACAGCGTGGGCGGCGAGCACATAGCGTTTGCCCTTCACCGTATGCAGGCTGTAGGAGTCATCGCCAGGATAGCGATAGTGTTTGAACTGAACGCCGTTGATCGCCTTGCTGTGCGGGTCGATATCCAGTTGGAAAGCCACGCTCTGCACCACGATATCGAGCTTTTCGTGGTTGGCGGTGTTCAGCGTTTTCAGCGCGTTGTATTTGGCCTGAATAGGGCAGATCGGCACGCAACTGGAATTACCCATGCAGCGGTGGCCCACTTTGTCGTTACCGACGGCGCCTTTTGGGGTATAGCCCCGGCCCTGATCGTAAGCACTATTGGGAACGCTATTGCGTGAGGCGGGCGTCCCACGCACTTTCAGGGTATACGTCTTGCCGTCATCTTCTACCTGCATGCCATCGATGCGGCTGGCCAGTTGCTTGTCACTCCAACTCGCAGGCAGACCGTGCATGGGGTAGACATAACCCGGTGGGAAGGTGACACCAAGATAGGACTGTTCTTCCACGTTGGCGGAAACCCCAAGCTCCAGCTCAGCCTTGCGATACCACGGCTCCAGCTCCTGGTAATCGATCGGCCAATCAATACCCACGCCATACAGCGACTTCAGGCGAAAATCCTCTGGCAGCATGCGCAGCGAGGTACCGAGCCAGTGCAGGGTGGTGCCTCCCAGATAGCGGGTGTAGGTCGAACTGAATGGCAGCTTTCCTCGCTGGACAAAGTAACCTTGGTCGCTCGGGGTTTTGCAGACATCGGTTTCCAGCGGTTCGCGGGCATTCGGGTTATCAGGGTAGGGAGCATTGGGGATTTTGATGGTGGCGGTATAAAAGGTGTTGAGGTAGTCCAGATAGCCTTGATAGTCCGTCCCCAATCCGGTACCGGCTTCGACGATCAGGCAGCGCTTTCCCGCCTGCGTCAGGGTTTTGGCAACGATAGCGCCAGAGATCCCTCCACCTACGATCACCACGTCGTACTCGGTTGTCTCTGCTTGTTCAGGAGTGATGATATTCATAGTTTCACCACTGTGGAGGTGGTTACTGGCGGTTCAGCCCAGGCACCAAAGCCTTGCTGCTTGGCTCCCTGCGGATGGGCGTGGATCGCATTCCACACCAGGCCCTGTTGATAGCTGTTAGCACTGGGGATCTGGGTCTCCTTCGGGTTGTCTGGTGAGTACCACTGGCCCAGGTACCACAGTTTGATAATGCTGCGCACCAGCGTTGACAACTTTTCTGAACCCAACAGGTGGGTTTTCACAAAGGATGAGTGTTGTGCAGTTTCTACCGGGAGTTCGCCATAGGCCGCCAACAAGGTAGCCAAACGTTCTGCCGCGTGCTTTTGTACCCAATCATAATAAAAAGCTGCCTGGCCCGTACCGAGTAGTTCAAAACGGTCGAAACCGGTTAATAAACTGGAAAGGTCGATAAATTGCTGTAGTGCCGCATCGGATGCAAGTTGTTCATCGCTCATAAGGTGCTGCCTGTATAGGTTTTTATTATGGTGGCATTATTGTTGCCACCGGGAATAATCAATAAAACAGGTTGCAATAGTCGCTTTATTTATCGCTATGGATTAATAGGCGTGTATTAATCCCTGAGCCTCCAGTCACGTGGATGTTCATGATTTTTTTGTTTTTTAGGTGCACCAAAAAGCACGCTATTGTAAAAACAACAACGGTGTTTTAACTCATGTTAACCTTTTGAATTAGAACGAATGGTGTGTGCCGAAACGCAAGCGATAACACCGATGGCGGCGAACGGTTGCGCGAGGCTCACAATGGTTTACTTCCCGGGCTAATGATATTAGCGGTGAACATTGCTATGCTAAATAAAATGAAACACACAGAGCGGGCCAGCATTGCGCAGGCACGTGGTATCTCATTAAAAAATAAAAGCTCGATCAGAATGTTACTGGTTAAAGTACGTGGTTAAGTTTTGTATTTTACTTAATCCACCACATTCTTCAGAGTGTTGTAAATATGGTATGAGAGACCATATTCCGCAAGCTTAAGCATTAATAAAGTATTTTATTGTCTATAGAACCCTGGAAGGCGAGATGTTTTGCTACCAAAGATTCAAGGTAAGCATAAAATCCTGATTGTTAACATTTCGCCCTCTAGGTAACCATGCTGTGTTGGGAAAGGGCTAGTACGCCGCCAGGTGGGCATGGCCGTCAATCAAGGTCACCTATTAGCAGCGGATACTGGCTTATTTGTATCGGGCCGATAGCATTCCGTAGCGGTATTCGTTGTGCATTATTGTCCTTCTACCTGCCTCACGCTGAACTGAGCTGACACCATCGTGATCCTTCAACCACGCCTTCAAAGGTGACGTCACTACCATACTGAGCGCCACTTTATGATCAACAAGAATATTGGACAGCTGGCCTCTTTCAAATTGGCGTGTATCCCTATCTGATCTGCGGGCACGATAGACATCACAATCTGCCCTGGAGTGATGACAGCACCAGCATGAACATTACGCTGCGCGACATAGACGGTCACGGGGCTACATACCCCGAGGTAATGTGAGAGACAGTTTTTTCTTGCAACATGTTTAATTTTATCAGCTTAGGTGCTAGTTTATTATAGCTGTCGAAGGACAAATAAGTTTGCCTACTCGCGTAGGTCCCATCCGTCATTAAAATAATCCCTGTCCTATATTTTATAACCTGCCTGCCAAGTATTATTTACCCATCAGCCGCGTAGGTTGATAAACAGTATTTAACCGTGTAATACACTCTATATCTATAAAGGATGTCGTAATGAAAAAGATTTTCACCCTTGCACCAGTTGCTTTGATTTTGGGTATTGTCGGTAACGTTCAGGCTGCAACTCAGGCTGATGTTACTTTGCAAGGGACTATTGTGGAAACCACTTGTGAAGTTACTGCAAATAACGGCGCAGCAACACTGAATGTGGGTTCTTTTGCCAAGACTGACTTTATTTCTGCTTTAGAGCAGGTTGGTGACGAGTCTCTGGTTGTTACCCTGAAAAACTGTGCCGAAGAAGAAGAGGGCGCACTGCAGGTATCTGGTATCGTAGCTAACAACACCAATCTGTTCATGAGTGATGTTGCTCAGACTGCTGGCTTCATGCTGAAAGCGCAAGATGGTACTCAAGTAACCAACAACACCAGCATCCCAGTTGTGGCGGGTGAAGATGGTTCGTTGACCTATACCCTCGACGCAGGCATGGGCGTAGTAACCACTTCTGGTATCCAGGCTGGTGCTTACAACGCTCCGATCAAAATTTCTTTCGTAAGCAACTAATAGTAAATAACGAATAGCCCGACGCTAATCGTGCAGAAAGAGAGGCACTTTGCGGCCTCTCTTTTTCAATTTAACTATCAGAGAATATTATGAAGTTTTATCACCAGTTAGGCGTTGTCTTAAGCCTGTGTACCCTATTGGTTCAGCCAGCGCTGGCGGGGATCAGCATTGGCGCATCCCGCGTTATTTTCAACGGCACGGACAGCAGCCAGAGCGTCGACATCATTAATCGCTCTCATAATCAGCCTTATCTTATTAATGTCGGCATTTCAGACAGCCTTGCGGCCAAATCAGCCAGCAACGCTTTTATGCCAGCGCCGGCATTATTCCGTATTGAATCAGACGCCACCAATAAAATCCGCGTCCTGAAGAAAGCAAGCTCGTTGCCAAGTGACCGGGAATCGATATTTTATTTGAATATTACAGCTATCCCGACCGGTAAAGCAGGCCAGGATAACAATGATAATAAGCTCGGCGGTACCCTACAGGTGGCAACAGGGAATACCATCAAGCTGTTCTATCGCCCAGATAATTTAGCCATGACCCAGAAAGAGGCTATGGGTAAATTACAGTTCTCCAAAGCGGGCAACGGTATCAAAGTGTCTAATCCGACACCTTATTTTATTTCAATGAAGACGCTGCAGATCGATGGCAAGAAAGTCAAACTGGATGTGATTAAAGGCACCAGCATGATTGCTCCTTTTGCCAGTAATGTCTATCCGGTGACCGCTGGGCAGGGTAAAGCCGAGTGGGCAGCGATTAACGATTTTGGTGGAGTGGAGACGTTCCGTGGCATCGTTAATTAAACTCTCGGGCATGTTGCTGGTTTTATCCGTTATGCCGTTCGGTCAGGCTTTTGCTGCGACTACTGACATTAAAGCCAGAATTGTGGATGGCAGTTGTCAGGTTTCGTTCGACAAGGCCAGCATCACCTTTGACAACAAAAATACGACCCAATTTTCTACCGGTACGGCTGAAGTGCTGCCGCTGGCCGTTAACCTGGACTGCGTTGAAATGCAGGGTAAAGCGCCGTCCATGAAAGTGACAGGCGAATCCGTGGGGCTAAGCGATACCCGGTTGTTCCGCGCAGGCAGTTCAACGGCCAGTTATGTCGGTTTTATGCTGAAAAAGGGCACGCTCACCAACCTGGCCGATTTCTATAACGCCGCAGATACTGTTGCGCCAGGAGATACAGTATCTATCAGCCAGGATGAAGGGAGCTCAGCTCAGCCTTTTTCTGTTGGCCTGGTGCGCAGTGCCGGTGATCCGATGCTGACCGGCGGAGCGGTTAACGCCAGGATAACGTTCTCCTTTATTTTCCCTTAACGCTTTCAACAGACAGACATTGATGAAAACTCACAACACGCTATCAAGGCAATTCATTGCCCTGAGGGTCCCTTTTTGCCTGTGCCTGCTGGCGATAACCGCCAGCGCTCAGGCAACTGATGTGACGTTCAGTGCGACTTTTCAGGCACCAACCTGCCAGGTGTCGGCACCTGCCTCCCTTGATTTCGATACGGTGCTGTCATCTGACATCCGCCAAGGCGTCAGTCTGGCAAACCCATTAACACTGGAAATTACCGTATCGCAGTGCGCCGGGTTTATCGGCTCGCTACAAAAGCCGGGCGTCAAAGTGACTGGATCGGGCAATACGGATTCCGGCGATTTCCTGTTCCGGCTACCCGCGACCACTGAGGCAGTGAACTACGGCGTGCGTATTGCTACCTCTACAGGGGACGTGGTGGCAGCTAACAGCTTCCTGCCACTTGCCCTGAGTTCAGCAGCCTTTGACGGTGGTAGCACCAGCATTCCGCTCAAAGTTGCCTTGTCCTGCGGTAACAAATGCAACGACGCCACCACCAAGTCCGGAATGCTGAACGCCACTGTGACCTTCGATTTTGCCTACCAGTAAGGAGGGCTACGTGCATTTTAACGCTTTGTTGTTACGCCGAATCCTGCTTATGGCAGGCGTCATGGTGGCGATGTGCCAGGGAGCGGCCGCTGCAGAAGGGGGGATCAGTCTCAGCCGTACGCGCGTCATTTTCCAATCCACAGACAACGCACAGACGTTGACCCTGCAAAATCACGGCTCGCGGCCCTATCTGGTGCAGTCGGCAGTGGTTGCTACCCCTGAAGGGCATGAGCAGGCACCTTTTCTTACCACGCCACCGTTATTTCGGTTGGAAGCAAACAGCAAGAACACCATTCGCATTTTGCGTAAGGGTGACGCTGTGCTGCCTACCGATCGTGAGTCGGTGTTTTATTTTACCGCGATCGCGGTGCCGGCAATGACACCACCGAAAGAGATGGATGACTCCGCACTGGCAGCACGCATTTCCGTGGGAATTCAAAACACTATCAAGCTGTTTTACCGCCCTGTCGGGCTGGCGATGGCACCGGCAGAAGCCGAAGGGCGTTTAACCTTTTATCAGCAGGGTGACAAGGTTCAGGCGCACAACCCCACTCCCTATTATCTGACCTTCTCACGTCTGGCGTTTGACGACACTGAACTCAAGGTACGCGATAGCGTAGCGATGATTGCTCCGTTTTCGCAAGTGAGTTACCCGGTTTCGGGTCACGTTCGACGGGCGCAATGGTCGGTAATCAATGACTATGGCGGTACCAGCCAGCAATACCAATCCGCCGTGCTGACTGGAGGAAAACCATGAAGTTTTCTCCGAAGATGCCACTGCTTATCGCCGTGCTTATCGGTGCGATGCCGTGCTTTGCCGAGTCAGAAAAACCAGCGGGTCTTTCGTTTAACCAATTTCGGCTGGTCTATCCGGCAGCTGAAAAAAAGGGCATCACCTGGTCACTGACCAATAACACCGACCGCCCGTATCTGATGCAGTCCTGGGTCCGACCTATGGACTTCACCACCGGGTTGCCGGTAGCGGAAGAGGACAACAAAGCCCCGGCAGCGGCTATTCCGCTGATGGTTACGCCGCCGTTAAAGCGCGTGGATCCGGGGGAACAGTTAACGCTGCGTATCCGCCTCACCGAAATGTCGCTGCCCCAGGATAGGGAGTCGGTGTTTTATCTGTCGGTGAAAGGCATTCCGTCAATACCGGAGAAGGCCAGCCAGACCGGTGGGCAACTGGTGATCGCTGTGGTGAACAACATGAAGTTGTTTTATCGCCCGGAAGGGTTACCAGAGGGCGGGGTGGCAAAAGCCTCCAGGCAGCTGCGTTTCAGTTTACAAAGTGATGGCCTGGTGGTCGACAACCCCACGCCTTTTTACATCAATTTCAGCCTGGTCACTGTGGGTGGCAAACCGCTTCCTGCAGGTGAACTGAGCAAACTGGTTCCCCCTAAAGGACAGCAGCGTTACCCCGTAGCCAGTGGCGTTCGTGGCGCGGTGGAATGGCAGGTGCTGGATGAAGACAGCCAAACAACGCCATTACAGCGACAGGCATTGTAGCGCCGGGGAAACCTGGGGCCGAAAAACCCATTACAGAGCAGGGAAAGATCTTGAGTAACAAATTGACATCCTGTTTAAGGACAAATGGCATGACTACCAGCATATGTAGCTTCCCACGTAAGACGCTGGCGCTTTTCGTGTTGATAAGCTGCCAGGGCGCATGGGCAGAGGACTACTTTGACCCAGGATTGCTTTCACTGGGCACAGGGACTTCAGATGTAGACTTGTCCACTTTTGCCCATGCGGGGGGAGTCGCTGCGGGAAATTACCCGGTGACCATTTTTGTTAACCAGCGCGAAGCGGTTTCCCGCGATCTGGTGTTCAGCAAGAATGCGCAGGGTAACGTGGTACCGGAACTGACTCCGGAGCTACTCGAGGCGATAGGCGTTAATGTTGATCGGTTGCCTGCACTGAAGGACTTGCCGAAAGGCCAGCCGGTTGCCAATCTTGCCAAACTGATCCCGCAATCCAGCGTGAAGTTTGACTTATCGCGTCTGCGCCTGGACATCAGTATCCCGCAGATAGCCATGCAGCCGGGCAAAGACAGCCAGGTCAACCCCGAGCAATGGGATGACGGGATCATGGCGATGTTGTTTAACTACAACCTTAGCGCCGGACGCAATGAGCAGACGCTGAACAATGACTCGCGTACGACCAATAACCTGTTTGCTAACGTACAGACCGGCGCCAATGCGGGCGCGTGGCGCCTACGCAGCACCGTCACATACAGCCATTCTGATGCAGAAGGTAGCAACAAAAATAACAGCACGCGTTTTTCCAGCACCTATTTGTCGCGCGATATTCGCGACTGGCGTTCCCGCCTGACGATGGGGGAATCCAATACCGGCAGCGAAGTGCTGGACGGTGTACCGTTCCGTGGTATCCAGCTGCGTTCAACCGATCAGATGATGCCTGCGCGCCTGCGTGGCTTTGCCCCGCAGATTAACGGCGTGGCCAACAGTAATGCCCGTGTCACCATACGGCAGAATGGCTTTGTGGTGTATGAGACTTACGTAGCTCCAGGCCCGTTTGAGATCAAAGATCTTTATCAAGCGGGCATGTCCGGCGACCTCGACGTGTCGGTGACTGAAGCCGACGGTAGCGTGCGCAGCTTTGTGGTGCCTTATTCAACTCTGCCGGTGATGGTACGCCCTGGGGCGTTCAAATATGAGGCCACTACCGGACGCTATGACGGTGGCTCGACACAAGGCTCTCGCCAGTCAGAGTTTGTTCTTGCCACCCTGATTTACGGTTTACCCAAAAACCTGACGCTCTACGGCGGGGCTCTGGCATCGCAAAACTACAGCACGCTGAGTATGGGGACCGGGATCTCGTTGGGTAGTCTGGGTGCCATGTCTGCAGACGGCACGTTTTCAAGCGCGAAGTTTGAAGATAAGTCACGCCAGACCGGTGGCTCATGGCGGGTACGGTATTCAAAAAGCATGCTGACCACAGGCACGTCGGTGGATCTGACGGCGCTGCGATATTCAACACGGGATTACTATAGCTTCTCAGAATACAACAGCATGGGCTATGCACCACGGGAAGACGTATCTCCCTGGACGTTGAGCCGCCGCCGCAGCAGTTTCCAGACCCAGGTGACTCAGCAACTCGCCAGCTATGGTTCGCTCAGCCTGCGTGCCAGTCGCGACGATTACTGGGGATCAACCAAAACCCTGACCAGCCTGTCTGCAGGTTATAACGGCAGTTATCACGGCGTCAGCTACGGGCTTTACTACACGGTTGACCGGATGAAAGGGAACGGTGACTGGCCGGAGAACCGCCAGGTTTCGTTTAACCTGAACGTGCCGTTCAGCGTCTTTAGCTATTCATCTGCGCTGCAAAACACCTACGCCAGCAGCCAGATCACCCATGACAACCAGGGGCGCACCCAGAATCAGGCAGGGATCACCGGCAGCAATGCTGACGGGGCGTTCTCTTACAGCATGATGCAGGGATGGGGAAACCAGGATCAGGTCAGTAACAGCACGCTCAATCTGGGTTATCAGGGCAGCAAAGGCAACGTTTCAGCCGGTTACGGTTACTCGAATGATATGCGTTCGATGAACCTGAATATGAGCGGTGGAATGATCGCGCACGCCGAAGGTGTTACGTTGTCACGTCCGTTAGGCAGTTCGGTGGCCCTGATCAGTGCGCCTGGTGCAGAAGGAGTAAGCCTGACTAACGGTGGTGGCAAGACCGACTCACGCGGCTTCGCCATAGTGCCTTATCTGTCGGATTACAGCCGCAACAGTATTGGGCTGGATCCAAGCACGTTGCCGGACAACGTTGACTTGCCGCAGAACCAACAAACGATTTATCCGACCAACGGGGCCGTGGTGAAGGCCAATTTTGCCACGCGCATCGGCTATCAGGTGCTGATGACCCTGACACGTACCGGTGGGGCCGTGCCTTTTGGTGCCACTGTCTCACTGCTAGAGAACGCCGACCGTGAAGAAGTCACCGGCATCGTGGGCGATAACGGCCAGGTTTATCTGGCTGGCCTGCCGGAGAAAGGCGCGCTGTCGGTGACATGGGGGAAAGGCAACGATAGGCAGTGCCGCGTTAGCTACAACCTCAGCGGTCAGAAACCGACGGCTCAGATGCCGGTTATCCAGTTGCATGGCGAGTGCCGCTAAAAGCTGTGCCCGGACATTAACCATGAATTCTGGTATCAGGGCAGCAAAGCCTGGCCTGATGCCAAAAAGGAGTAACAAATGACAACATTCAGAAAACCCCATGGAACCAATCAGCGTCAATTGACACGCTGGGTACGAGGCCTTTTAGGGGCAGCGATCCTCGCCTGGGGCGCGAACTGTTCTGCCCTGGAACTCAGATCTGGCTATCAGGTGATCAGTGAGGCCGTGAACAAAACCCTGCCATGGACAACCGGAGCCATCGTGCCCGGTAATAAGCCCGGCTGGTATTATTCAACCAACATGGTTCCTTTCCTAGGCTATGGCCAGGTCGGTACCGTGCTGGTTTCCGCCGCGCAGCTTGCCACCGGAGAATGTATAAATATGTACCCGATGGCAACCTACGACGGTTATCGCGGTTACGAAATTGCCTCCGGGATCCTGGTGATCCCTTTTGGCACCATGACAGGCAAGATGGTCGTCACGGCAGGGACGATGAACCCTTCAACCACTGGCGGCACGTTTACACCTAACTCCAACCCGGGTCTGGATATCACGTCGAGCGCCTCCTGGGATCAGTTCGGCACGGGCTCGGGCAGTCTGTCGACTCGCACCGACTGTGTCGGCGTAGGGACAACCTATACCGTGTCTAATGGCGTGGTCGAAATGAATACCGATGGGGGCACGCAGGCGGCGATTGGTTACGGGGTTTATGTCCGACCTGGTGCGGCAAAAATGGCGACAAAAACCGTTTATACGCAAGCCTCGCGCGGCTATCGTTGGAATGCCACGACCTCGACTTTTGATCTACGGACCTTTTCGCTTACCTGGAGTGGGATGGATTGTACCCTGAGCACGACACCATCGATTCCATTTGGTGATATCACTCCTGCTGATGTGGGTACCCCTGGCGGTATCAGCGTCGCGTCAACGCTGGATATGAACTGTAGCAATCCGTCGGGCACCGCGATCCCTGTATCCTATTCAGTGGTGCCGAAGACCCAGGCTGGCGACCATTACAGCGTACCGCTGATGTCGGAAACGCAAAATGGCACGGTGAATGGTGACGTTCGAGGTTTTCTGGGGGCTACAGCCTCCGCAGATGTAGGCTGTGCGGACAAGAGTAGCTCGATGCCTATGGATGGGACGAAAACCAGCCTACGCACAGTCACCACGGGAACGTCATGGTCTGATCCTCTGGTCTGGGTACTCTGCCCACGTGCGAACGCCGCTCCTGGTCCCGCTAAAGCAACGGTGACCCTTGATCTGAACTGGTAACCAAGGCTGTAAACATCAAGGTAATTAGGGGAAGACAATCCCCTAATTCTAGCATATTGGCAATGACCACCTGATATTAATTATTGCTGGGCTGCGGTTTGCTTTGTAACGATAAATAAGCAATTTCATTGTGTGTTGAATTTATTAAATTGCCCATGAACTCCCAGATTTCACCAAGCTAGACCAATAAAGCAGGGTTTTACCTGCTTTTACCCGATGCTGAATTATACTGATTCAATATGCTTAGTACGGGGGGGCCCCAATGAACTATCAGATTCGCACCGTGAGTTGGCTCCTGACTTACCTGTTTTTCATCCTGGCACCTCTATTTGCGTTATTGTTAGGGGCTATGCCTGTCGCACGCGATTTCTGGACTGAGTTTTCGATTGCATTAGGTTACGCCGGATTGGCCATTATGGGGTTACAGTTCGGGCTTACTGCCCGGTTTCGCTACGTGACTGAGCCATTGGGCGAAGACGTTATCTATCATTTCCACCGTCAGATATCGTTAATCGCTGTCGGATTGGTGATTGCCCATCCGATCATTCTGTTTGTTATCCGCCCCGAACTGCTGGCGCTACTCAATTTTATCGAGGCACCGTGGCGTGCTCGTTTTGCCGCACTTTCTACCTATTCACTGATTGCGCTAGTTATCATGGCTCTTTGGCGAGTGCCGTTGAAAATCCGTTACGAGACCTGGCATTTCACTCATATCATTCTGGCACTGGTTGCTCTGGCCGCTGGGATCTTGCACATGATTGGCTGGAGCTATTATCTGGGCGATCCTTTGAAACGTGGGTTGTGGATTGCACTTATCGTTTTCTGGCTTGGTCTGTTGCTCTACGTCCGGGTTATCAAGCCGCTATTTATGTTGAGAAAACCTTACCGGATTGCACAAGTGCGCCAGGAGCGGGGAGAGACCACCACTTTATTGATGAAACCGGAAGGGCATGCAGGCTTTCGTTTCTCACCCGGCCAGTTTGGCTGGTTGACCGTTTGGGGTAGCCCGTTCAGCATCACGGGCCACCCGTTCTCATTTTCCTCTAGTGCAGAGACGTCGGATGGACACGTCGAGATGTCCATTCGTAATCTAGGCGATTTCACCAGCAGCATAAGCACTCTGAAGGTGGGACAACGCGTGTACCTTGATGGCCCTTATGGAGCATTCACACTTGGCCAGCAATCTGATATGCGTGTGCTGATTGCTGGTGGAGTGGGGATCACGCCAATGATCAGCATGATCCGTACGCTTGCCGATCGCGGCGATCGCCAACCGGTGATCCTGATTTATGGCAGCAAAGATTGGGAATCGATTACCTTTCGTGAAGAACTGGACGCTTTGCAAAGCAGAGTGAATCTGACGGTTGTCCACGTGCTGACTCAGCCGCCGGAAGACTGGTCTGGCGAACGAGGATTTATCAACGCAGAGCTGTTTAAACGCCATTTGCCGCCGGTTTATGCTGACCATGAGTATTTTATTTGTGGGCCAAACGTGATGATGGATGCCATAGAGAAGACGCTGTCTGAACTGAATGTGCCGATGTCCCAGTATCATTCTGAACGCTATAGTTTTGCCTGAGGAGACACGCTATGCGCCGTCAGTATGCCGATCGTCTGGCGATTGCCACCGCAGTAATTATTATTTTGTTGGCCTTGCTGTTTGCCTATATGCGGGTGGGTTGACTGGCTATAGATATTCACCACCAGGCTGATAGCAGGAACGCTGTGCCCCCTACGGTCGAACATGTTCACCGTTGTAGTACGCCGCCAGGTGAGAACTGCCATTATGCAACGTAACATGGGTGTTTACCCCCCTGCGCAATGGGTACCGGCTCATTTGTATCGGATCAATGGCAATCCGAACGGGTATTCGTTGCATGTCATTGCTCGATTTATTCTGCGCTGGCAGGGCCGACGGCACCGTGTCGCTAGCCAAACTGATCCCTTCAACCAATCCCTCAAAGATCACTTTACTGCCATACTGCTTGGTAATTATCGTTGCTTTTTGTCCGATGAGAATATCGGAGCGCTGTGTCGCGTTAAAGTTGGCGGTAACCCATATTTGATCTGTTGGCACGATAGACATGATTATCTGCCCTGGATGGATGGCAACTCCTGCATGAATGTGCCGCTGGGCCACATAACCGGTCACGGGGCTACGCACTTCGGTATGGCCAAGTGCAATGTGAGCTTCACGCAGTTCTTCCGTAGCCTGCAATATCGCCTGTTGTTGTGCAATGCTGGCTGTTTGCAGTGATTGTTGTTGCCGCTGATACTTCAGAATAGCCGAGTCCAGTAAGGTTTTGGTGCTGTTCACCGTTTTGAATGCCTGTTGCAGGTCCGCAGGTGACATTGCGGATACCCCTGATTGCACTCGTCGGTTATAGTCGCTCAGGCCTTGCTGGTAGGCCATTTGCGCATTGAGGATGTGGGTATCATTTGGGCAAACGATTACATAGTGCTCTTTGATCGTTTTTAACGTTTGTGCGAGTTTGTTTTTGGCATTTTGATATCGGATCAGCGCTTCCGTATTAACTATATGGGCCAGAACATCCCCTTTTTTGACCAGCTCAGTGCGAGAAGGGCTGACGATAATCACCCGGCCGCTGACCTGCGAGGAAATAGAGACTTCATGTCCAAAGGTATAGGCATCGTTAGTCGTCGGCATCGTGAGTGAACTAAAACATCCTCCGAATAGAGCAACAATGCATAGTGTGAAAATAAACACCATGCTGATTAGTTGCGCTTTATTTCCCTTTTTGATGGGGGTTTTATCGATATTAGTTCCTGCAGGATGTTGTTCTTTCATGATAAATGTTAACTCTTCTATCCATAGAAATAGAAAACCACTACGTGCCCTCAACCATTAACATCGTACGGGACAATGTTGACGAGGCAGGGCGCAGTAATGGTATTCTTCGATTAAAGATGACTGGATATTTGTTACTGAATACCTCAGCACCCCCCAAACAGTCTATGTTTTGCATTGAACAAATTTTGATATCTAGCAAGATTAATGATTATTGCAACTAAAATAAATCGGACGTGTCGGAAGTTTTTGCAGGACATTTCCTACGCGTGAAGTCTGTAAACAATTTTGAATAAAAATGATGGCAAAGATAATCTGTAAGTGTTATTTTTTAACAAAATCGTTAATGAACGGTAATTTTTATACCAAAGGCCTTTATTGTATTAAGGGTACTACTTTTCTTGGTACTCATGCTAATGAAATTAAAGATAATGTAGACTTAATTCAGGCCATCCATTCAAGGTTGAAATCTGTATTATGAAGAAAATCAATACGTTAAAATCTATCGTCGTTGACGATCATCCATTGGCCCGCATGGCGATTAGAAATCTGCTAGAAAATGAGGGAATTACTATTCTCGCAGAGGCCGGGGATGGTGCGCAGGCATTACTTGCCGTCGAACAGCTAAATCCAGATTTAGTTATCGTTGATGTAGATATTCCGGTGATGAACGGTATCGACGTCGTTGAAAAACTCAGAAATCAGGCGGTTAGCAGCATCATTATTGTGGTGTCGGCCAAAAACGATCTGTTTTACGGTAAACGCAGCGCAGATGCTGGCGCTAATGCTTTCATCAGCAAACAACAGGGGATGACCGATATCATTGCCGCAGTTAATGCGGCGATGAATGGCTACAGCTATTTCCCGTCATCAACCGATGCTTTCATGAGGAAGGTTTCTTCTGAACAGCAAATGTTGGATTTACTTTCAAGCCAGGAAGTCAAAGTGATGCGCTATATCTTGAACGGGGCCGACAATATGAAAATTGCCGCGGAAATGTGCATCAGTAATAAAACCGTCAGTACCTATAAGAGTCGTTTAATGGAAAAGTTAAACTGTAAAACCTTGATGGATCTCTTCTCGTTTTCTCAGCGTAACAAAATTGGGTAACATTATGACAAATAGGATTATTCTATCCTTTTTCATGCTGTTTATGGCACACCGCACGGCGCAAGCGGCAACGCCTGAGCCGGTGACATTAGCGCTTACCAGCGATTATCAGGTTTTTACACCGGCACTACCGCTAAACCACTACGATATGTTGTGGTTGGCCGCAAAACAGACACTGACCGTGGCTGTTTATGGCACTGAATTACCACCACTCAGTCTGAGTGCTGCCACCGGTCGCTACCGCGGAATGAACGCAGACTATTTGTTTTTGCTGGAAGATGCACTGAAAATCAAAGTGGCTATCAAACATTACGTGGATAAGACACAGGCGTATGCCGCACTCAGTGCAGGAAATGTTGATCTCATTCTGACGACCCCCACTGGTGATGAAACGCTAGCTGCACCTTATGCCGCCTCGCTGCCGCTGGTTCGTTCCTATCCAACGTTGGTTACACGCCAAGCCGATCTAATGAAACCGCTTTCCAACGATCAGGACGAAGTGCGGGTGGCGATTAAACAAGGTTATCCGTCAGAACAGTTTATTAAAATGACCTTTCCCAAGGCGAAAATCGTTTCCTATACGGATAACTATTTAGCGCTGGCCTCGGTGGTTAACAAAGAAAATGATTACTTTTATGGTAATAATCTCACCTCCAGCTTTATCATTTCCCGTGATTTCTACCAGTCACTGGAAATGGTTAAGTTCTGGCGGGAACCCCAAATGGGCCATCATTTTGTTGTCATGAAAAGCCAGCAGCAACTGCTCGAGGTCATCAACACCTTTATCAGTTCTCTAAGTGAAGAAACGCATAAGCAAATTGCCCAGTCATGGGTGGATACCGGCAATATTTCCTTTTTAAACAAAACAATGAAACTTACGCCCAGAGAGGAGCGCTGGATAGCAAAAAACCCGGTGTTGCGCGTACTGATTAACCCATATTATCCCCCGTTGAGCATGGTAGATGACAACCAGGAGATCAGAGGGTTGCTTGGCGATATCCTGAATCTGATACAGTTACAAACCGGTTTGGCTTTCCAACCGGTGATTGCCAACTCCAACACCGATATGGTCAATATCATGCGTAAAGGGGGCTGGGATATTGTGCCGTCAGCAACCTACAGCCCCGAGCGTGAAGATGACATGTTGTTCACTCATCCGTTTATTGCCACGCCTTTTGTCTTGGTGACACGCACGGTGTCCGGGCAGGCGGATATGCTGATGCCGGGCTCAAAGGTAGCCATACCGGCCTACCATTCACTGACTGAAAAATTGCGCAAGACATACCCTGGCGTTCAATGGGTGATTGCTGAAAATACCAGTACGGCACTTAGTAAACTCACATTGGGTGAAGTCAATGCGGTGGTGTCAACCCAGCTTGCTTCGCGTTTTATTATCGATCACTACTATCCAGGCACCATGGCCTATACCCGGATCCCCGATGAACCTTCGGCGCAAATTACCTTTGCCATTCCGCGCAGTTCTCCGGAACTACAAAGCATCATGAACAAAGCGCTGGATGATATTCCGCCCAAGGAAATACTCAATCTGGCCGCTAAATGGGTCAAAGCGCCGGATGTCAAAATTCACACATGGAACCTCTATAACCGACCGTTCTATCTGGTGATCTGTCTTGCGGCGCTGTTGGTTATCAGCAGTTTACTGTGGGGAATTTACCTGCTGCGTGCGATACGCAGAGGTAAAGCTGCGCAGGCGGCACTCAGTTATCAACTGATGTTTCGCCAGACGTTATCCAACTCGATGCCGGTGCCGGTTTATGTCATCACGCTTAAAGGGGAACTGGAAAATTACAACCGGGCATTTGATGAATACTTTGCTCCTGAACTGCGTGAAGCGATGAGCCATTCTCTGTTTGACCGACGTCACCCGCTGGGTGGCATTTTCCCTGCCATTCAGCAGGAGATCCAGCAAGGGCTAACGCCGGATACGGTGATCACCCATCTGTTGGTGCTCAATAATGGCACGGAAGAACGTCAGATTTTGCACTGGTTGACGTTAGGTGTGATGCCGGAACGCATGCCCACCACGCTGATTTGTGGCTGGCAGGACATTACTGAATCCAGGCAACTGATGAAGGCACTGCAGATTGAGAAAGACAAGGCTATTGATGCCAGTCAGGCCAAAAGCCAGTTTCTTGCCAGCATGAGTCATGAGATCCGTACCCCTGTCAGCGCTATTATGGGGTTCCTGGAGCTGTTAACCACGAGAAAACAAAGCCCTGAAGAAGTGGCGGAATCCGTCCAGCAGGCATATAACACCGCCCAGTCGCTGGTTGGCCTGATTGGTGATGTCTTAGATATGGAGAAGATTGAGTCAGGCAATTTCACCCTTGCGCCAGAGTGGGTCAATCTTGAGTCGCTGATTAACGCCACGGTGGCTAATTTTGACGGGCTGGCCAACCAGAAGAACCTGAAGCTGACGGTCAGTTGCCGTCTGGAGCCGGGTAAATCGCTCTGGCTGGATCCGCAGGCAACCAGACAGGTACTCGCCAACCTGCTGAGTAATGCCATCAAGTTCACCAGTGTGGGCGGAATTGATGTGATTGCACATGCGCAGGCTTTAGGAGAGGAAAGGGTCAACCTGACGCTTAGCGTCAGAGATTCCGGTATCGGCGTCAGCGTTGAAGAGCAACAGCAACTGTTTAAACCTTTCAGCCAGGCCAGTGGCGGCAAAAGGCATATCGGTTCAGGGCTCGGTTTAGCGATTTGCCGCGAAATGGTGGGCCGTATGGCGGGGCAAATTAATATGTTCAGCCAGCCCGGCGTGGGTACAACGATAAACGTAACTCTCGAAACCCGCATCTCTGATACGCCACCAGCCGTACTGTTGATGACGGAAAACGCGTCAAGTATACCCGCAGCGCTCAGGATTGTGATCGCCGACGATCATCCGACCAATCGTCTGTTGCTCCGCCGCCAGTTGGACGTATTGGGCTACCACGTTGATGAAGCCGAGGATGGCCTTCAGGCACTCAATTTGATCAGACAGCAGGATTACGATTTGCTGATCACCGATCTGAATATGCCCAATATGGACGGGATGACGCTGACCAAACGGGTGCGTGAATTTAATCGGCAGATGATTATCTGGGGATTAACCGCCAATGCGCAGGCCGATGAAAAAGAGCGATGTCTGGCAATGGGGATGAATCTCTGTCTGTTTAAACCTATCAATCTGCAACAGCTCAAAGCCGCTTTAAGTAGC
Organism: Serratia sp. K1WW1; assembly: GCF_055790865.1. Lineage (NCBI taxonomy): Bacteria > Pseudomonadati > Pseudomonadota > Gammaproteobacteria > Enterobacterales > Yersiniaceae > Serratia > Serratia sp. K1WW1. Next base: position 3,154,919 of record NZ_CM147697.1, on the reverse strand, counting down.
GTGAATACGGCGGCGCAGGGTCAATCATTAGGCGAGTTTATCGATATGCAAACCCTGGAGGCCTATAGCCTGGGGGACAAAAAATTAATGTGCCAGATGCTCAAGCAGTCACAATTGGAAAATGACAAAGATTTGGCGGCGGCCTTGCAAGCTGGGGCTCATCGGCAATGGGACGTATTAAAACGTCATTTGCACCGGATCAACGGCTCCATGCAACTGCTTGGCGCTACGGAGTTGTATAAGCTGGCAGAAAAGTTAGAAAACCAGTTACCTGCTGACCAGGCTAATCCCGATTTCGAGCAGGGAATGCAGCTACTTGAACAACAGCTCCGGGCATTCGGTGCGTCAATTGAGATGTTTTTAAAATAACTCGCTACTAACAGCATAATTATACTCAGGATCATCCGCCTGGATGGTTTCAGCCTGTTAACTAACCCTGCAGAAATGTGGGGTTATTCTTTCTAACCTGTTTTAATTCATCAGCTACGGTGTTAGCCAATTATCAACCTGGCATTAACATTACATACACGCGCAACTTACATCTGTAGCCTCTATCTTTCACAATAATAATCCTTATCTCATATTCTGAATTGCACCCACCCAGTATTATAACTCCATCGACCAGGACCGGCCGGTTAATGCCTGTCACGTGATATTCGCGACTGACGCTCACGTTTGACGGTGGGGGAATCGAACATTGGCACCTCGGTGGACCTGACCGCGCTGCGTTATTCGATCTGAATAGCTACAGTTTCGCGGAATACAACAGTATGGGCTTTTCTCCACGGAAAGATATGTCTCCGTGGACCACGAGCCGTCGACGCAGCAGTTTCCAGACCCAGGTAACTCATCTGCTCGACGATCGCCTATGCCCCCGCTTTTAAAATACCGACGCTAGCAGCCAGATGACGCATGATAATCATGGACGCCTATGAGGCCCCCTACGTAGGGGCTGCATGCCGTACCCCTTAATAGCATGATTTTTCCTTATCCTTGGGAATAGACACATTTTCTATAATGCTTTAAAAGTGAAATATAGTTTCAATATCTTTAACTCAGAGGTTAATAACGCTCATTCATATAACGCTCAGTAGCAAGCAACAAGAATTAAACACTTTATTCACACGGCGATAAAATTATTATTCCGAATCTAGAAAATTCTTAGTATATTGTTATGGCAAGAGAGAAGAGCTCTCTTCGGTAGAGCATGCAATCATTCGCAACTATTTTTGAACAGCGAGTGTTTATTGCAAGGTTAATTTCATCAAAATGGATTGCTTTACCGCAACAACCTCAAGGATAAATCATGTTTAATGTTAATAAGAATATTCTCGCAATGGCTATTTCAGCTTTGGTTTCTGTGCCTGCGCTGGCCGATGAACCAGTGGGAACTGATCAAGGCTCTGGCCGCATTCATTTTACGGGAACGGTCATTAATGCCCCTTGCTCCGTGGCACCAGGGGATGCAGATATCAATGTCGATATGGGGCAGGTAGCCAATAAGGTGCTTGAAACCGGCAATAAGTTCTCACAAAACGTAAACTACACCATTCATCTGCAAGATTGTAATTTAGCTGCTCAGACGGCAGGTAGTGTCGAATATCCTGCGATGTCGAAAGTGGCTGTTTCATTCGGCGGTACCGCTGACAGCAGCGTTGCCGAACTGGTCGCCAACACCGGCAGCGCCAAGGGGGCCGCTATCCGCCTGATCGATGCCAATGGGGATTTGCTTAAAATCGGTGATACCTCTAAAGATATCAATTTGGTAACGGGCAATAATGAACTGGTATTTGCCGCCCGCGTTGAAGCAAACAATCAGCCTGTGTCAACCGGGACTATCGTTTCCCAAGCGACATATGCACTGAACTATAAATAAAGTCATGCTGCGAGGCTTTATACTGGTTGGGAAGTAAATAGCAAATTATTAGGGGAGGGATCTCCCCTAATTTAGCGTATGCAAGAACACTGCTTGGCACGCATTTGAATAGAGTTCTCGTTTGCTTTTAAACATAAAAAAGTGATTTTATTATGTACTTTACATTGAAACGGACCTCAATGACTTTTGCTTTTCTGGTCATCACCAGTATCGGTGTCTCTGCCAATGACCAGACAGTCGAATTCAACCTGAATATCATTGATGCAAACGATCGTAAAAACATTGACCTATCACGTTTTGAAGTGACGAACTATATTCTACCAGGGGAATACTTACTGGATATTGTGGTTAATGGCCACACTCTGCCGGAGCGAAGTCTAATAAAATATATCGCAATGGACGGCAAAAACAACAGCCGCGTCTGCCTTACGCCAACGATGGTGGATCAATTCGATTTGATTGAGAGAATTCAGTCGTCATTGACGGCTTGGCATGAGAATCAATGTCTCTCCCTGGATAAAGAGCCAGAGGTGACCGCCCAATACGACCAGCAAAAGCAGAGCCTGGACATTACGATCCCTCAGGCGTGGCTAAATTATCGCGATCCGAGCTGGGTACCACCTGCACAATGGGACAATGGGGTACCGGGACTGTTACTGGACTACAACTTACTCGGTAGCAAATTTGCTCCCGAACAGGGTGCACGCTCGACCAACTTAAGCAGTTACGGCACCGCTGGCGTTAACGTTGGGGCGTGGCGTCTGCGAGGCGACTACCAATATAGCAAGACGCGTTCGTCTGATGGACCGGGAAATGAACAGTTCACCTGGTCACAATTCTATTTCTACCGGGCGATACCTGCTTTAAGCGCCAAGCTGAGCGGGGGGCAAATCTATTTAAACTCTGACATTTTCGATTCATTTCGTTTTGTCGGCATGACGATCAATAGTGACCAACGTATGTTGCCGCCTTCGTTGCGAGGTTACGCGCCTCAGGTTACCGGGATAGCCAAAACCAACGCCAGGGTCGTCATCAGCCAAAATAGCCGGATTATTTATCAGGCTAACGTGCCCCCAGGCCCGTTTGTTATTCAAGACCTGAGCGAGGCGGTACAAGGTGCGCTCAATGTGCGTATTGAGGAGGAGAATGGCAGCGTAACGGCGTATCAGGTCAGCACGGCAACCATTCCTTTCCTGACGCGGAAAGGGTCCATACGCTTTAAGACTGCCATGGGTAAACCAACCACGGGGCGAAGCAATCATGCCATCGATCCGGCGTTCTACAGCGGTGAGCTTTCATGGGGAGTCTTGAATAATCTGTCACTGTACGGTGGTGTGATTGCCACAGGCGGTGACTACCAGGCACAAGCGGTTGGCTTAGGGCAGAACCTGCAGGACTTTGGTGCCATCTCATTTGATGTTACACGTTCGTCGGCAACCTTGCCTCACCAGGATAAGCAAACAGGATTCAGCTATCGCGCCAATTACGCCAAGCGTTTTGACGCCACTGGCAGCCAGATTAATTTTGCCGGCTATCGCTTTTCACAGCAGGCGTTTATGTCCCTGAATCAGTATCTCGATAAAACCAGAGGCAACAGTTATTCAAGAGACGACAAGCAAACCTATACGGTTTCGGCAAATCAGTACCTGTCCTGGCCAGATATCACACTCTATTTATCTGCTACCCACAAAGTGTACTGGAATGAAGCCTCAACCAATAATTACAGCATGTCGGTCAGCAAGATATTCGATATTGGCCAGCTTAAAGGGATTTCTGCCACGTTGACCGCCAGCAAGTTGAGATATCACTATCAGGATGAGGACCAGATCTATCTCTCATTCACCTTGCCGTTAGCGGCGGGTCAACAGATTGGCTATGACGTACAAAGCAGTTCCGGCGGTGGCTTCGAACAGACGGCATCTTATTACAATAGCCAGGACGTTAATAACAGCTGGCGAGTCAGTGCCGGAGGAAACAGTCAGGATATACAGAAAGGCAAAGGGGTGTTTCGTGGCAATTATCAACATAACTCACCGCAAGGGCAGTTTGGCCTGAATGCCAGCGTCAAGAACAATGACTACCGTTCAGCCAGCGCGAACTGGTACGGCTCATTGACTGCCACACCTTACGGCGCGGCATTACACCAAAGCAGCGCTGGCAATGAGCCAAGAGTGATGGTGGCAACAGGCGTGAAAGGCATACCGGTTAACTATGGCTCTGGCATTACCAACGATTACGGCATTGCTGTGGTTAACGGCGTGTCAAGTTATCAAAAATCGGACGTTCGGATTGACGTCAATAATCTGCCCGAAGGTGTCGAGGTTTATAACTCTGTTATCAGTAAGACATTGACCGAGGGCGCAATTGGCTATCGTAAAGTCCGCGCCATAAAGGGACAACAATTGATAGCTATCATCAGACTACTGGACGGGAGTTATCCGCCCTTGGGGTCGACGGTGACGGATGACGGCACGGGGATCGAGTCTGGATTTGTGGGGGATGGTGGGTTGACCTATCTTGCCGGCATTTCTGAAGAGAGAAAACTGACCGTGCGCTGGGGAGACAATACGCAATGCCGTATCAGCGTTCCCGAGAAGCGTGCGCTTATAGCTGGCCAGGTTTTATTACCTTGCACCTGATAAACAGTGACTATGGAATTCACTATGACAATAAAAAGGTTATCTTTACTCGCAGCCATACTGATGCTTAACGTATTTGCCTGCAGTAAAACGTACTCTGCAATCAATTTAGACCGAACTCGGGTAATATTTGATAGCAAAAACAAATCAGTCAGCGTCATGCTGGAAAACCAAAGCAATAGCTTACCCTACTTGGCTCAGGTATGGCTTGAGGACGCGGCCGGTAAAAAAATATCCAGTCCATTGGTGGCTTTACCTCCAATGCAGCGTATTAACGCGGGGCAAAAAAGCCTGGTCAGGGTAATGCAACTGCCTGATTCGGTGGCGTTGCCAAAGGATCGTGAGTCACTCTTTTATTTTAACGTCAGGGAGGTTCCCCCTAAGAGTGAGTTGAGTAACGTAATGCAGATCGCCATCCAAAGTAGGGTGAAGCTATTTTTCCGCCCCACAGCAATCTCGCCTAAGCAAGGGGACGTTTGGCAGGAGAAGATAGGGCTAACTACACTCAATGAAGCGGTAAAAATCACTAACCCAACCCCTTTTTACATTACTATTGGTTATTTTGGGAAGGATAATCGCAGTAATTTTGCCGGTTTTGACAGCGTTATGATAGCTCCATTTTCCGCAGAGAACATTGTGACCAAAGGTTATAACGGCGAACAATATAACATTGGCTATATGGATGACTATGGCGGCCTGCAGGTCAATCAATATCGTTGCCAAAATAATCGGTGTGAAATCGTCCCGAGCCAAAATAAAGGATGAGCCTGATGTATATTAGAAGGAAAGGGAAGTTACCGCAAGCTGTCATACTATTTCTCAGCCTATGGTGGACCGCTTACTCTGCCCTGGCTTTAGACTGCGTTGAGAATGGGACTAACCTGGTCGATATGCCGCCAATCCCGATAGGACAAATTGCAATACCGGCAAATGTTCCTGCTGGAACCAAAATATGGGAATCCAATGATATTTCCATGATCGCCTATTGCGATAATGTCTTAGGGAACAGTAGCGATAGTGTGCACTTTTATTTCAACCCAAAATCCCAAAGTTTAGGAGGGGGACTAAAACTAGGCGTGACCTATAATGGACAAGATCTTGAGCAAAACGAGCAGCGCTTAAGTACTAATAGCCCTGGCATTAGGAGAGGTCAAAATGTCACAGTCCTTGTTACGTTCAGGCTTTATATAAGGCTGGATGGCAATCCGCCCTCTAGTGGTAATTATACTGGAGCAAACGAGTTCGTGGTGTTCCAACTGGATGGGAGTGGTGGTCTAAATAAAACATCCACAGCAAAAAATGTCAGATACTCATTATCTGGGCTACAGGGTATACGTTTCCTTGCCTGTGGTTCTGATATCAAAGTCTATCCGGAATCACAAATAGTTAATTTCGCCAACATTCAAAGCAAAACACTGTTGAAAGGTGAAAGCGTTAATTTACCTTTTGCTATTAAAGCCACCAAGCAAGGGTGTTTGGATAGTTTTTCCCTGCAAGCTGAGTTTTCCACCTCAAGTCCGTTGTTTGGAGATAATGCGATAGATTTGCAAAATGGGACAAAGCTAATGCTATACAACGAATTACAGCAGGCCATCAGGTTCAACTACTATGATGATTTTGCTGAGTTAAACAACATCAATGAAGTTAAAAAGGACTTCACTGCCACTGTCAGTGCCATTCCCGGAAGAGAGATATTGCTCGGTCAATTTGATGCATCAGTCATTGTTAAAGTTAATTATTATTAAGTTAAGGGTAAATTATGAATAAAACTATGCACAACGAACAAAGCATGGGGTATCAAACAAGTAAAATGGTATTTTTCAGTGACTTTGTTTCTGATGTGGCGCTGAAAAATTTAATCAAAAATGCATCCAGGCCTGACTATTTATTTTGTGATTGCGAATATTATAGCGATTCAATGGACTATTCTGGAGGGATAGATGAGAACTTGACGTCCATCAAGACTCAAAAGTTTACTTTGCCAGTCTATGAAATTATAAATAACTTATTGGAGAAAGACAAATGCTATTCTGAAAATAAAATAATTGTCTTTACTGAAAGCTATGACCCTATTATCTTAAAATTACTTGCATCTTTAAAGATGTTCTATTTACTCTCCAAAAAAGAGAGCCTGAAATTTATTTATCTTACGGTTGCTGAGTCAACCACCGTTTTAAGTCAGCGCGCAAGCCCAGATATAATTGATAAAATAGGAGGGGGGTGGGAAAATGAATATCTTACTCACCAACAATGGTTGATTTTAAGCCAGTTAGCAAAAACGCTATCACCGACAATTATTGGAGAGATTTGGGGGTTAAACGTAAAGACGATCAGTACGCATAAAAGGAATATCATCAAGAAACTTGGCCTCACATCCCTGCAATTTCTTCAATTACTAATGTGGCTAGGGGAGGTTAAAGAAGTAAGCATCATGGAGGTTAAAGTTCCCACTTATCAAAATATCATGTTGAATAAGCGACTCTCAGGCGAATTGTCATCGGTTGGGACATAATGAAAATTTTAAAAAACTCCAGATTGAAAGCGGAAGCATTAGCAGATCCCAAGATTTGTTATGATGCTGACCCTATCAAAGACGTTCAGTTAGAAGATATTCTGCGCAATATGCGTATCGAGGCCCAGCTAAGTCAGTCAGATGTGGCTAAGATATTAGGCGTAACGCCCCCCGCAGTAAATCGTCTTGAAAAGAGGCCTAACCACGCCAGTTTCAAGACATTGAAACGTTATGCTATGGCATGTGGCTTTGATTTATATGTTTATTATAAATGACATAGTTAGTCACCAGGTTTTGGGGGATAGGAGAGGTGTGCTATGTGCTCCATCTTTGATACTCGTCACAAACAAATAAAACAATGTACTTTTTATAATTAAGTACCGTTTATTTTATTTAATGTGAACGGTAAAAGGGGGAGTATTCAATGCGCTGTGTGCCTATTAGACTTTCAATCTGCGGGTGTTGTTTGCCTGCAACTTGCAATTCTTTGGGTACAGCGACCTTGAGTGTTCTTCCTGAGATTATGTTTCTGTTTTATGACAAGCAGTTTTATTGCCACCACTTAGAAATATCAAAATGTTAAAAAGGCCGCTGAGAAAATCTCCCGCAGCTGCCTCTTTAGCATACAGCCATTTTGCAAAGCTTTTCTTCACTATGCGAACAACTTTCATATCGAGATACAATAACCTCTTAATTAGCGCTCAATTTTTCTGTGCTAGCACAATCAATCCCGTTACGTTCAACGTATGTATCTCCCCATATCTTCATTGCATGCATAACCGGCTCTAGAGTTACTCCAAGTTGGGTCAATGAGTATTCCACCCTTGGGGGAACTTCTGCAAAAACCTGCCGATTTATGATGCCATGCAGCTCAAGTTCACGCAGTTGAAGAGTCAGCGAACGTTGAGATACATTCCCAGCGAGACGACGGAGTTCACCAAACCGCTTAGTGCCTGACATTAAGTGAAAAATAATCAATGGCTTCCATTTACCTCCTGCCACTGCGATCGTCACTTCTACCGGACAATTGAAGGTTCTATCTTTCATATAATTTCCATTAGTGTAAAAAGTAAACCTATGTATCAAATGTGTGCCTACTTGCGATTTTATACTCTTGGCTTGATTATGACATGGCTTTTTGATGAGTAATCAAATTTAATCCCTGGAGAGAATGAGATGAGAGCAGCCTTTTACGAAAAATGCGGTAGTGCGCGCAATGTACTACATGTAGTCAGTGATTTTCCCGATCCTTTCCCTGGACCGGGCGAAGTGCGTGTTCGCACCGTGTTCTCTGGACTCAACCCTACAGACATCAAGTCTCGTACTGGTTTTGCCGGGTCAGTACCGAAGTTCCCACAGATCATTCCGCACCAAGATGGTTCCGGTGTGATTGATAGGGTCGGTATTGGGATCTCGACAGACCGAATAGGGCAGAGAGTGTGGGTTTACGAGGCTCAGTCTGGCCGTGCATTTGGTACCGCAGCGCAATATGTCGTGATCCCTTCACTGAATGCCGTCGCATTACCAAAAAATGTCTCTTTTGAAACCGGTGCTTGCCTCGGTATCCCAGCAATGACCGCCCATCGTTGCTTGTTTGCTGATGGAGATATTCGTGGGAAATGGATACTGATTCAGGGAGGTGCCGGAGCCGTAGGCTCAGCAGCTATCCTTCTTAGCAAATGGGCAGGAGCGAGAGTTATAACCACGGTGAGTCGCCCAGAGCAAGAAGCCGTAGTTAGTAGACTTGGTGCTGATATTATAGTTAACAGATGTACTGAAGACGTAGCTGAGCGGGTTAGACAAGTAACCGATGGCGTAGGTGCAGATCGAATTGTCGATGTGGATTTAGCCAGTAATTTTAATACGGATGTCGCTTGCCTGAGAAAATCAGGTGTCATCAGCGCTTATGCCACCGATGACCCATCGACCCAACTCAATATTCCTTTTCTAAAAACGATGTTTGAAGGTTTTGTGTTTCGATTCGTATTTGTCTATACGATGCCAGAAGAAGCACGAATTGAAGCCATTCGTGACATAACAGCCTGTCTGAAAATGGGGGCATACGCACCTAAAATCGCACTTACATTTCCTCTTGCTGATATTGCCACTGCTCATGAGGCACTGGAGTTGGGGAGTACTATCGGCAAAGTGCTGCTCAGTTTGGAACCGTGTTGAAGATTCATCTTCGGAAAAATTGGAATTTCAAACAATAGAACTTCCCTCGGGTTCTCATGGATTGTGTCAGTCACTGGGTTTTTGGCGATCAGGGGACTCATGCTATGTGATCCATTTTTGATACCTGTCACAAATCAATAAACCACGATGTCTATTTTAATGAAACTATGTTTCTTTTATTTAAATCTAACAGTAAAAGGTTTAGTATTCAATGCGCTGTATACCTATTAGCCTTTCAATCTGCGGGTTTTGTTTGCCTTGCTCTAGTCGCTATAGACGCTATCTAAACTGAGCAAGCGGGGCGGTTTGCCGTTCAGCTGTTGTTTGCCCGCAACTTGCGATTCTTGGGTACAGCAACCTTGACTGTTCTTCCAGTGATAAGGGATCCCCATGAGAATACAGCTCTCTCCTTCCTCTATAACGATTAAGACTATGTTTCTGTGTATGGCAACCAGTTTGATTGCAACCACTCCGCAGGTATCTGCCGCTCCCCTGAATAAACAAGCACCGCAGCAATTGCATTCTCCAGCCCTGTCCGCTGACGACAGTAGCCTGATGTTGGTGTGGAAAGCGCCAGAAGATACCGGAGATATCGCTGACTATCTGGTTTATTCAGAAGGGAAACTGTTGGGTAAAGCCAGTGAAAACAACGATCGGTTTTCACCTGCCAAGCCTTACATCAATCATTTTTATGCGAATGACAAAGATAATTTTTCGCAGCGGATTGTGATCCAGAATTTCAAAGTAACGGATTTAAAGCCCGAGAGTCAGTATTCATTTACCGTTAAAGCGCTCTATGCCGATGGTACGCTATCAGACGCGAGTCAAAGCGTTACGGTAAAAACCACCCCGTTACCGACCGTGGTCAATATCGCGGATTTTGGCGCTAAAGGGGATAGCACCACGCTAAATACTAAAGCGATTCAACGGGCGATTGATGCTTGCCAACCTGGCTGCCGGCTTGATGTTCCTGAGGGAGTTTATAAAACCGGGGCGCTGTGGTTGAAAAGTGATATGACACTCAACCTGCAAGCGGGTTCTACCTTGCTGGGTTCTGATGACCTGGCAGATTATCCGCCAGCTTACCGGTTGTATAGCTATTCTACCGAAATGCGGCCAGCCTCTCTGCTTAATGCCATCGATTCAGAACACGTAGAGCCGGGAACTTTCCGCAATATACGCATTGTTGGGCCAGGAGTGATTGACGGCAATGGCTGGTTACGCCAGAAAACCGCAGAGATTGTCGATGAGGTGGGAAACCGTCTGCCACAGTATATTTCCAGTAGAAACAGTGAAGTCCATAAAGATGGCATCTTGGCTAAGCATCAGGTCGCCAAAGCGGTGGCCGAAGGCGTGCCGCTACAAGTCGCTTATGGGCAGCGCCGATCTAGCCTGGTGACATTGCGTGGCGTGGAGAATGTGTATCTGGCCGATTTCACCGCACGCAATCCGGCTTTCCACGGCATTATGCTGTTGGAGAATCACAATGTGACGGCCAATAACCTGATCCATCAAACCTTTGATGCTAACAATGGCGATGGCATTGAGTTTGGTAACAGCCAGAATGTGATAGTCATGAATAACTTCTTTGATACGGGTGATGACTGTATTAACTTCGCGGCAGGAACCGGGGAAAAAGCGCGTGAGCAACCTTCAATGAAAGGGGCTTGGTTATTCAACAACTATCTGCGCCGTGGGCATGGCGCTGTGGTGACGGGCAGCCACACTGGGGCCTGGATTGAGGATATTCTGGCCGAAAATAATGTCATCTACCTTACCGATGTAGGTTTACGCGCCAAGAGCACCACGGATATCGGCGGTGGTGCTCGTAACATCACATTCCGCAATAATGCCATGAAGGATATTCTCCGCCAGCCGGTGATCCTGACGTTGAATTATTCGGATCCTAACGCCAAGATTGATTACCCTGCGGCGAAAAAACCGGCTCAATTTTATAATTTCCTGGTGCAGAACGTCACGGTACAGGGAACGTTGGGGGATAAGCCAGCAATCGAAATCAAAGGGAATAGTGACAAGAATGCCTGGCACCGGCAGATTCGCTTCAACAATGTGCATTTCAATAATGTGCCCCCAACTGCCATCAGCGATTTAGAAGACAGCCAGTTTGACCACGTGACTTTTAGCCAATTACGTGGAGATACACCTTGGCATTTCAATGCGATCAGAAATGTGACCGTCGATGGTCAGCCTATAGCACCGTAATGAATTTCAGGAGGTTTTAATGAGGGCTAAGGCAGGGGTTTCCCTGCCTGTTATCAAACAATGACGAGGCAGATAGCCAGATCTTTGTGTACTGCTGGTACGCAAAGTTACTTTGTTGACGACATTGAATGTTTGTAACTCTGTCAAGCCTCGGCAAGTGGTACGCGGATTTCAGTTAATAGGTCAGGTGGTGAAGTGCTGGAAGGATCGTTGAGATAGACCTCGTAAGGAGGGGCATTTCCCATTGTACGCCCAGACTCCAGCAACCACGTCTCGAACAACCATTTATACGCATCATGCAGTCCAACATACGGCCCTTGGAAAACTAGGCTGTGTCCCTCAATTAAAAATGGTATGCTAACCACCTAATTTTCAGACAGTTATCACTATGGCTCGCTACGATTTTCCTGATGCTGCATGGGCACTCATCCTGCCATTATTACCTCCAGAACGCTCTCAGCGCCCTGGGCATCCCTATATTGAACACCGTAAAGTCATCAATGGCATGTTTTGGGTGCTGTGCTCTGGGGCTCCCTGGCGTGATTTACCCGAACGCTATGGGTCATGGAAAACCGTCTACAACCGTTTCAACCGGTGGGCAAAAAAAGGCATCATTAACTCTATATTCAATAAGTTACTTTCCATTCTTGATGAGCATAAGTTGCTCGACTGGTCTGCTATCTCTCTGGATGGCAGCAATATTCATGCAATGCGTTGTGCTGCCGGTGCCCAAAAAAACATCCCGATATCACCCGTGAGCATGGCCTGGGTCGCTCACGAGGCGGTTATGGCACCAAAATCCATCTGGCAACAGACGGAAACGGGTTCCCTTTAAATATCGTGCTGAGTGCGGGTCAAGCTCATGAAAGTCAGTTTGCGCTACGGCTTTTAGATGGCATTGGCGTTCTGAGAAAAAATGGGTTTATGAAGCGCAGAGGCAAGGCCGTTCTCGCTGATAAAGCCTATTCAAACAAGGCATTGCGTAGTGACTTAAAACTGAGTGGTATCAAGGCCGTCATTCCGCATAAGTCGAATGAAAGGGCCAGTACAGATGGACGAACCCGATTTGATAAAGAGACTTATCGTAAGCGCAATGTTGTAGAAAGAAGCTTTGGCCAACTGAAAGAAAACCGCCGCATAGCGACACGTTATGAAAAAACGGCAAGGAACTACCTGTCGATGGTTCAATTGGGCTGTATCCGGCTGTTTTTACAACGAATATGTAATTGAGGGACACAGCCTAGCACCGAGGTGGGGCTGGTAACGGTGACCGCCAAATCGGTTGTCAATATGAATGATACCGGTAAATCCCTTACTGTAGATTTCACCGTCAATACAGCCACAGCTGTGGTTAACAGCCTGACTGTGGATACCCCAACTGCTTTAGCCGATGGCAACTGGCAGATCAGGCCTGAGATAATACAGATTATGCATTCTTTGATCTGAAGTAGTGCCGCCATCGTGATTATTACCACAACAAATATCAAACATATTGACCATCCACGTATTAATCCAATACGTGGATGGTATATTCAGACGGCAAGGAGCCCACCGGTGTGCCTGTTCGTCCCCAAAAGATAAAAGTGCCTATTTAAAACCTTTTTAGCTTAAGCAGCCAGATATAGAGTTCCTGACTGTTTCTGAAACCCAATTTACGCATTGCTGAATGTTTATGTGCACTGACGGTTTTGATGCTGATCTGCAGTTTTTTGGCAATACGGACCGTCGGTAACTCCGTAACAAGTTCCCGCAGAACCTCTTTCTCCCGGCGGGTTATTCTGATGCAGGTACTTTCATTTAGGATGTTTTTTGATATCGATTCAGCATCCGAGGTGTTAAACAATTCATCCAACAGAAGGAAGATACTCTCAGGCTTTGCAAAATGACCAATCGATCTTTGATGATAATAATTTTCCCCAAAGAGATTTTTTTGCATGAGTGTTAATTTTAGTTGAGTAGGCCCACATGGCTTTGATACGGAGCAACTGTTTACCAGCAGATCCGCTCCCTGAGTTTCAGGGGCAAAAACCGCCTCCATACCTTTGTCATGAAAATACATCTTAAAGATATACTGTAAGCCTTGTAAAAAGAACAAATTGCTGTCATGCAGAGCAATAGTAATTGGATGCTTCATTTTATATTCCGCAGAGTATGGTTTTTTGAATGTCAGGACGTATTAACCCCTCCTGTATTTTAGGGGAATATAGTCAGATTTCCTGAAGAACTCTCATCAGAAATTAAAGTGTGGTCTGCAATATACCAACGTAGGCTGTTGTTTATCGAATGGGATGTTACATATGCCTTTTTATCTTTAACCAACTTTGTTAAGTAATAACGTGCGATATAAATATTGAGATTGCATAATTCTGCAATATGTCGAGTCTTGGGCCACAGTTCCTGGTTGCAAGCGGTGTTGGGGTAGCTTAAAACCTGTAGTGCCGCCTGCACACGATGAAGTTCATCCGCACTCTTTCTATAATCTGTCATGGTGTAAGTTCCTTTTTGCATGTCCATCTCCTTAGCCAGCCTTAGCCAGATTGCGCTGCTCTCTGGTGCACAAAATGTTGCTACGGCTTCTTGGATTCACTGCTCATATAACAATCTTATTGTTTTTATACACTATCAAATCGCTTTTTATCAGTCAAACAGATCGCATAGGCGCATTCTTGCGGAATTATATCCTGCTTGTTTTTTGGATATGGTTTTTAAGATCGTAAAGTTAAATTTAAATTAGTTGTTGCAGACTTTTATTGTGAAATGTAGTTTTACTGTTAAAAGTGCTTTTAAAAAAAATCATTAACGACAATAATTTCCTCGGCAAATGGAGGCGATGAAGCCGCTAGATTAACCAAGTTGTATAGGATTGTTGCTGTCGTTTTTAGCGGTCAGGTTGTTGTTGACTGCTGAATTCATAACAGTAAGTTTCATTTAAGCATTAAGTCGGCACTGATAAAGTCAGATTGTGTCTTTCATTGCCCATCTAATATTTTATTTATTGTAGTTAAATCATAGGAACGGATTTCATGAACGTAAAAGCGATTGCATTGTTTGTTGGCGCAACTCTGATGGCGGGTTCTGCTTTTGCTGCTGACCAGGGTCACGGTAAAGTCACCTTTAAAGGTTCTATCATTGACGCGCCATGTTCTATCTCCCCAGATAGCATTGACCAGACCGTTGAATTGGGCCAAATCTCTAATGTAGCGCTGGTAGAGGGCGGTAAATCAACGCCTCGTGTTTTCGATATCGCTCTGGAAAACTGCGATGTCTCTAACGTCACCAGCGGTGTGCAACTGACCTTCAGCGGCGCAGCAGCCTCTTTTGACCCTTCGAAGAAAACCCTGGGTATCGTGGGGACTGGTGCGGGTGCTGGCGTACAGATCACCAACGGTTCCGGCAACGTGATGACCCTGGGCACGGCAACGCCAGCCCAGCAGATCCAGGACGGTAACAACACCCTGCGTTTCTCTGCTTATCTGGTGGGTAATGGTGGCAAAATCGACACTATCACCGTGGGTGAATTCAGTTCAGTAGCAGACTTTACCCTGTCTTACCTGTAAGTCGACGTATACCTGGCGGACGTGACTGCGGCTGCCAGGTTTTTAAAGGGATTTAAGAGGTTAATATGGCTCGCAAATCAATATGGCTAGGGCTCGTGGTGGGCTTGGCATGGATGACGTTGTCCTTTTCAGCCAGTGCAGCGGTGACCTTTAAAGTACGTGGGAGCATCGTTGAAACGGCGTGCGCCATTGATCTTGGGAGTCGTGACCAAACGATTGATATGGGTAGCCTGTCAATCAGCCACATATTACGGGATGGGCAAGGTGCCGCCCGTCCTTTTACTATCCGTCTGGTTAACTGCTCATTAGAAAAACAACATGGCAACAGGCCGGATTGGCAATATTTCCGCATTACTTTTGATGGCCCGCACGAGCGGGGATTATTTAATGTGAGTGGACAGGCAAAAGGTATCGGGTTAGAAATACGTAATCAGGATAATGAGTTATCCGTCCCCGGCAGTGCCATGTCACCACAGCAGCTAACACCAGGGACTCGCGATTTAATTTACCAGCTGCGTCTGGTTGCCAACCAGCAACCCTTGGCGGCAGGTCAATATAACAGTCAGCTCGCTTTTAAACTGGATTATGAATAACCCGCGCTTAATGGGTTAGTTTACCTTTTTGCCTCGGGGTGAAGTATTCACTCCCGTATGGATACAACGAGAAAAGCCGGAAAACATGAACATTCATATCCGTTTACCTGCTCATATTCGCTTGAGCGTATTGAGAGTGCTGATTGGTCTTTCTCTTATTGGCAATGCCCAGGCAGCAGATCTGGAATTCAATACCGATATTCTTGATTTAAATGACAAGGCAAATATTGACCTGAGCCAGTTTTCGCGGCCGGGTCATCTGATGCCGGGGGAATACAGTTTTACGGTCTATGTGAATAAACAGACGCTGCCTGAGCAGACCGTATTTTTTTATGCCGACCCCGCCAACCCGAAAAGTAGCTTGGCGTGTTTGAGCCCGGCATTGCTCAATCAGCTGGGGCTGAAAAAAGCGCAGCTGTCTTCGCTCACCTGGTGGCATCAGGATCAGTGTTTGACGCTGGGCAGTTTGCCGGGCACGGAGGTGAAGGCGGATTTGGGTCAGTCTGCGGTGTATATCAACATCCCGCAGGCCTATCTGGAATACAGCGCAGAAAACTGGGATCCGCCGTCCCGCTGGGAAGAAGGGATCCCGGGGTTGCTGTTGGACTACAACATGAACGCGCAGGTCAGCCAGCAGAAAAGGAACGGTGCCGGTACCAGCTATACCGCTGGAGGCAACGGGGTGGCCGGGGCGAACGTATCCGCATGGCGCTTGCGGGGCGACTGGCAAATGCGCCAGGACAAACGCTCTGGTGCGGGGGCGACCAACGAGTTTACCTGGTCGCGATTCTATGCCTATCGCGCGATCAAGTCGCTGAACAGCAAGCTGACGATGGGGGAAGACTATTTAGCGTCCGATATCTTTGACAGTTTCCGCTTCACCGGCATGAGCCTGATCAGCGATACCAATATGCTTCCGCCGAATTTACGCGGTTATGCGCCAGAGGTGACCGGCGTGGCCAGAAGTAATGCCACCGTCATTATCAGCCAGCAAGGCCGGGTGATTTACCAGACCCAGGTGGCGGCCGGTCCTTTCCGTATTCAGGACTTGAGTGATGCGCTGGCTGGTGATTTGGATGTTCAGGTCAAGGAGCAGGACGGCTCTACGCAGTCCTTTACCGTGAGCACGGCCAGCGTTCCTTACCTGACGCGCCCCGGCATGGTACGTTACAAGCTGGCCACCGGGCGCCCAAGCGACTGGCGTCATCATGTCAATGGCGACCTGTTTGCCAGCGGCGAGTTCTCCTGGGGCGTCAGCAACGGCTGGTCGCTGTACGGGGGCGGGGTCGCGGAGCAAAACTATCTCGCGTCGGCACTGGGTGTCGGGCGTGATTTGCTGATGTTCGGCGCGATGTCGTTTGACGTGACGCGTTCCGTTGCGCATTTGCCAGGCGTGGCAGGGGTGACCGAAAGCGGGAAAAGTTACAGCGGAAACTCGTATCGCCTGAGCTATTCCAAACGCTTTGATGCTTATAACAGCCAGGTCTCCTTCGCCGGGTATCGTTTCTCGCAAGAAGGCTTTATGAGCATGTCCGAGTACCTGGATGCGATAACCACCGGGACGCGGCAATACAACAGCAAAGAGATGTATACCGTCTCTTATAACCAGCAATTTACCGATCTCGGGCTCAGTGCGTATGTGAACTACTATCATCAAACGTATTGGAATCAGCCGGATAACGATCGCTATAGCGTCTCGCTGGCGCGGTATTTTGACGTGGGCCGGGTGAAGAACGTCAGTGTCAACCTGACTGCGTATCGTAACCGGTTCAGTGGTAGCAACGACGATGGAATGTATGTATCGCTGTCGTTACCGTGGGGCAACAGCGGCACACTTAGCGCCAACAGCGACTGGAGCGGCGATCAAAACAACCAGCGCGTCAGCTATTACGACCGGATAGACGAACGCAGTAACTATCAGGTGAGCAGTGGCTGGGGACGTTCCGGTGGCCTGGTGAGTGGGTTTTATTCCCGTCAGGGAGATCTGGCGCAGGTTAACGCCAACGCCACCTATCAGCAGGATCGTTACACTGCTGCTGGCTTCTCCATGCAGGGCGGGGCGACCGCCACCGCGCAAGGGGCGGCGATCCACCGGGGTAACCAGATGGGCGGCACGCGCATTCTGGTCGATACGGACGGCGTGGGCGATATTCCGCTGCGCGGTAATGGTGCCATTGTTCGCACCAACCGTTGGGGACAGGCGGTGCTCACGGACGTCAACAGCTACTACCGTGGCATGGTCAGCGTGGACCTGAATGCGCTGCCAGACAATGCGGAAGTGGCGCAGTCCGTCAAGCAAGGCACGTTGACAGAAGGTGCGATTGGCTACCGGACGTTCGACGTGGTGGCCGGTAGCAAGGCAATGGCGATCATTCGTTTGGCAGATAACAGTTATCCGCCTTTCGGTGCGACGGTGATGAACCCGCGTAAACAACAGGTGGGTATCGTCAATGATGGCGGCAATGCGTATTTGTCCGGGTTAAACCCCGGAGAAAAATTGTCGGTCAATTGGGATAGCAAAACCCAGTGTGAGGTGATATTGCCCGCCTCGTTATCAGACAAACAGGACTTGATGGCGAACCTGTTATTGCCTTGTAAATAATTGAGTCAAATAGATAACCCGTTGTTCAGGTTATTAGGAAATCATGCATCAACGTCTGCTTATTATGCTCTGCATGCTGAGCAGGCGTTTTATATTGAAGAGATATTGCCGTAATGAAAAACATGAAATCAACCTTGCCCACGCGTTTGGGGTTTTATAACACGCTGTCCACGGTGCTGGTTGCCGGGGTATTGAGTCTCACCAGCCTCAGCGCTGCGCAGGCTGCCATTGCGCTTGACCGTACCCGTGCGATTATTTCCGGCGGTGAAAAGTCCATCAGCCTGAATGTCAGCAACGAAAATAAGCAACTGCCTTATTTGGCGCAAGGGTGGATTGAAAATGAAAAAGGGGAAAAAATCACCTCTCCCTTTACCGTATTACCGCCCGTACAGCGTATTGAGCCCGGTGCTAAAAGCCAGGTGAAAATCCAGGTGCTGCCGGATGTGGCTACTCTGCCCAAGGATCGGGAATCGGTGTTCTATTTTAACCTCAGAGAGATACCGCCAAAAAGCGACAAGCCGAACACCTTACAAATTGCGCTGCAAACCCGTATCAAGCTGTTTTATCGCCCAGACGCGATTGTGCCCACCCGGGAGCAGATGGATAACCCGTGGCAGGAGAAGCTGACTTTAACCAAGGAAGGGGACCAGTATAAGGTCACTAACCCGACGCCGTATAACGTCATCCTGGTGGATGCCTTGCCGAAGAAAGACGGCAAAACGGTGGCCGGTTTTGAGCCGTTCATGATCGCGCCGAAAAGCAGCCAGCCGCTGGGCGTGAGCGCCAGTGCATTGGGGAACAGCCCGGTCTTGACCTATATCAATGACTACGGTGGCCGCCCGAACCTGGCCTTCAACTGTCAGGGCAACGAGTGCAAGGTCGTGCCTGCGAAGAAGTGATGTCGCAGCCAAGATAATCGAACTTCCAGGGCAACACAGGGATGAACATGAACGGTAAATATGCGGTGGGGCTGATTTTACTCTCCTCTTTGGCACAGGCCACCGAGTTAGACAAGGTGGATAACTGGGATGTGGACGGTGCACACGGCGTGTTGCAGGTGCAGGGTGCGTTAACCGAAAGCGCCTGCCGCCTGGATATGTCCTCTGCCTGGCAGACGGTGGATATGGGTAACGTCGGTACGGGGATGCTACAGCATGTGGGCAAGCAGGGCACACCCGTGGCGGTTCAGTTGCGGTTGGAAGATTGCCTCGGTGGTGAGAGCCGTAACCGCAATAAGCTGGGCGATCTGCTGTGGAGCCCGGATATGCCAGCGATGAAGATCCGTTTTCTGGCCCCGACAGCGGCAGAAAATCCGCAGTTGATGGCGGTCTCCGGTGCCAAAGGGCTGGGGTTGCTGATGAGCGATCAGCGCAACGTTGCCATTACGCCGGGGGTATACAGCGCACCGACGCTGGTGTCACCGGGGCAAAACCAGTTGACCTATTACATTACGCCGGTACGGACTTCCGCCGGCCTGAGTGCGGGTGCTTATCAGGCGCAAATCCAGTTTCAACTGAGTTACGACTAGGAGCGGCCATGCGTTTACCAGTGAGTTCCCTACGCCAGGGCGGAGCGCTATGCCTGTTGATGGCGGTATTGGGCGTTACCCTGCCGCAGGCCCAGGCCGATACGGCGAACCTCAATTTGACGCTGACCATTATCACGCCACCACAGTGCACCATTCAGGGCGGTACGGCGATGAATGTCAGCTTTGGTGATGTGCAGCAGGGGTTGATCGACGGCAACTATAAAAAGACGCTGGTTGACTATGGCCTGGTCTGTACCAGCGTGGCGAACCCTTCGCTGAAAATGACGCTGGGCTGGACTAACGCCACCCTGGGCGGCGGGGCTGCTATCCAGACCAACCGCAGCAACCTGGGAATTGCGATTTACCGGGACAGCACGCGGCTGAGTAATAACGCGTCACTCAACTTTACCAACGGCAGTCCTCCGGTGCTGTATGCCGTGCCGGTGAAACCGAGCGGCGTGATGCTGACGGACGGCGGCAACTTCAGCGGAACCATGACGCTCACGCTGGATTATCAGTAAAACAGGAGTTAATGATGTCGTTAGTAACATCTCTCAAAGGACTGGTGCTGTTGGGCTGTTGCCTGGGGCCGGCGGTGGCTGCGCCTTTGACTATCACGTTGAGCGGCACGCTGATCGTCACGCCGCCGGAGTGTACGGTCAATGGCAATAGCATCACGGATATCCCGTTCGGTGACGTGCATGAAACGCTGATTGATGGCGTCAACTATAAACGGACGCAGATCACCTATGGTTTATCGTGCACCAACGTCTACAGCAATGCGCTGAAAATGACGCTGAGCTGGAACAACGTGACGCTTGGCGGAGGCAGTGCGGTGCAAACCAACCGGACCAATTTCGGTCTGGCGATTTACCAAAACACCACCCGGCTCAATAACAATGCGGTGATAAATTTCACCAACGGTACGCCGCCGGTGCTGTATGCCGTGCCGGTCAAACCGACGGGTACCGTATTAACCGACGGGGGCAACTTTACCGGCACCCTGACCATGCAGGTTGAATACCAATAAGGCGGGGCAACGGATGAAGACAACCTATTATCTCGGCGGCCTGGCCCTGTTGATGTTGTGGGGTAACCAGGCAGTCGCTGCCCCGCTGGCCGCGACCTTGTCCGGCACGTTGGTGGTGACACCGCCGGAATGTATTTTGAACAATGGTGGGCAGCAAAGCGTGCATTTTGGCGATATCTTGCTGACGCGTATCGATGGCAGCAATTACAAGCGACCGGTGCCATTGAGCCTGACCTGCACCAATCTGGCGAAAAATGGCCTGAGAATGACCCTGCAGGGCGATGCCACCACGTTCACCAGCAGCGGGGCATTGAAAACCAGCAATGGCAAATTGGGGGTGGCGTTTTACGTCAACAATACCCGGCAGGCGATTAATCAGCCGTTGAATATGAGTTACACCGCGTTGCCGACGCTGGAAGTGGCCCCGGTCAAGGATACGGCGGCCAGTTACCGTGATACGGACGGTGGGTATTTCAGCGCGTTGGCGACACTCAAGGTGGATTATCAATGACGAACAGTCTACGCAATTGGGGCAAGCAGACGCTGAGTGTGAGCGTACTGGCGGGTGTGTTGCTCAGCCCGGCCGCTCAGGCCAACTGGCAGATTGACGGCACGTTGATTATTCCCCCGGTGTGCCAATTGGGGCAACAAGACCCGATCAAAGTGTCTTTTGGCAAGGTCGGGGTGCGCAAGGTGGATGGGACGGCGTTTAAGAAGGACGTCCCCTACCAGCTGAATTGCCTGGGTGACATGAGCCAGCCGTGGGATGTCACGCTGACCTTTGGCGGTACCCTGGCAGGGACGGGTTTTGACAACGCCACCCTGCGTACGATAACGCCGCTCAATACCGGCAAGCTGGGGATCCAGATCCAGAAAAATGGTCAGCCGCTGGAGTTGAATAAGGCGTTTGCGATCGACGTGGGTACGCCGCCGATCCTGTCTGCCGTGCCGGTCAAACGGGCGGGCACCGACCTGGTGGGCGATGATTTTACCGCCACCGGCACGCTGACCATTGCGTTTCAGTAAACAGAGAGGGCTGTAATGACAGCAATTCAAAGCTATAGATGTGCGCTGTCGCTGCTGCTGGCCGGGCTGGTAGCCCCCAGCATGGCCGACACGGTGAATTTTGACGGTACGCTGATTGAGGATGCCTGTGAAATTTACCCGGGCGATGAGGCGGTGGAGCTGGATTTTGGTACGGTGATTGATAAATACCTGTACCTGAATACCCGTACCCACAGCCAGCCGTTTGCCATCCGGCTGATCAACTGTGACTTGGCGCTGGGGCGTGAAGTGAAAGTCACCTTTAGCGGCACGGCCAGCACGGCGCTGCCGGGGTACCTGGCGTTTGACAGTGGCAGCACGGCGAAAGGCGCCGCCATCGGGCTGGAGAACAGTGCGGGTGAGCTGCTGGCGATCAATACCGGCAACTACACTCAGCAGCTACAGGCAGGCAGCAACAATGCGCTGAACCTGAAGGCGTTTGTGCAGGGCGAGCCGCTGGCGTTACGGACCAAGACCCTCGGGCGGGGGGCCTTTGCGGCCACGGCGACCTTTACGCTGGAATATGAATAGCGCTGGTAAACCTGCGTTCGACAGCCTGTTGAGTCCGGTCACTGAACGTATTGCGATGTGGGTCGAGGCAGGGAGGATGATGAGTAAACATCAGCATCACCCTGTTATCGAGAGACTGGCGTGGGATCAGGCCTATCGTTGGCTTGTTCATCAACGCCGCCATGCGCCCGCGAATGCCGATATCTGGCACCTGCGGTTTCATTGGCAGACGCTGGATATGCCGTTATGGCAGGCAGTGACAAGCGGGCAATATCGCTTTACACCGATGCAGCGCATCGACACGCAACACGGGTCCCTGGTGATGTGGTCGGCCACTGACGCGCTGGTGTTGAAATGGTTGACACTGTGCGTCATGACACGTCTACCCAGGCATCCCGCGTGTCGACACTTGCGGGGGCATGGCGGGGTATCGGGTTCGTTGGCGAAAGTGCGTTCGGCTTTATTCTCGGGTGATTATCGGTTCGTATTTCGCACGGATATTCGGGGGTATTACGCGCATTTCTCGAAGGAACGGTTGCTGGCGTGGTTATTTACCCATATAGACCAGCCGGTCCATCGGGATTTACTGACCCAATATGTGCATTACAGTGTGGAATCGGGCGGGGAGTTTTTTACGCCGACGTCAGGCATATCCCGGGCCTGCTTATTGAGCCCAGTGATAGGGGGCAGTTATCTTTATCACCTCGATCAGGCTATGAGTCAGTTCCCGCATGTGATGTACGAGCGCTATATGGACGACTTTTTGTTGTTGTCGCCCACGCGTTGGCCGTTGAAGCGTGCCATTGCCCAACTGAACGGGTATCTCGCGGGTGACGGTTTTGAGAAGCACTCGGGCAAGACGCAGATTGGGCGGATAGCGAAGGGATTCAGCTGGTTGGGACGGTGGCTTACGGATGATGCTGAGTGCGTAATGAGCACATCGACAGTGGTAAAAGTACAGACATCATCGATGCTAGCGATTTAACGCGTTGGCATTTGGTGGACATTTAAATCAATCAACCTTTGGCTTTATGAGCAGCGAGAGCAATTAACAGCGGTGTGTTCCTCGTGAGGGTTGAAACTAAAATATGAGCGAAGAAACCATCATGAAACATGGAGTTGCTATTGTCGCGACGCTCCTTTCTGTGAACCCTTGCTTGGTACGGGGGACAACCTATATAGACGTCTCTAACGCCTATCCGTATATACTGGAAACAGACGACCATCGTGCGGAAACTATCGTGCCGGGGTCTTTGCAGCGCGGAACCTCTTCTGGACAAAAAACACCGAGAGAAATTGTTATTACCGGTAAACCCGTGAATAACCGTTCTGTGTATCAAGACAATTCTTCTGAATTGGCGTTCGGGTATTGTAGCGACGTATACAACCGGCTGGGGCAACCCGGATATGTGCCAGATATCTTAGATTATACAACGTTTGCGAACGGTTCGAGAATAATGGGTGGGGCCCACCGTATAAATCTTACGTCGAGCGACCAGAATCCGAACGTGACGTCCTTTGTTCCGGAATCATATCGTGTCTCCTGTAACGCCGGACAAAATCGCATCGTTTGGGGAGATCTGATTGTTTCATCAGTTGAGATTGTTGATCCTCCTCCGTGGATGGGAGGATCATCATGCTCTCTCGGGAATCAATCTCTCGCATTCAACTTTACTTCCAACACGGTTTCCACCACGGGAATGTCTCAGAATGAGAGTTTAACAATTACGTGTACTGCCGGGACTGCGCAAGATTACAATGTGAGATTAACAGGTAGCACCGTGTCAAACGGTCGATTATTATTTGGGAACGGGGTTTCTGCTCAAATATCTGTAAACGGGACACCACTGCCTGCCAACTCCTCTGGGATCGCGCTGAATGGATTAACCAGCAGAACTTTGCCAGTACAAGCCACTCTCTCGGGGACCGCTTCGGGTCCTGGAGTCACTAATGCAAATGGGGTTTTGGTGCTCGAAGCGCTGTAATTATGTTTGTGTCGGGGCTTTGTTGAATAAATCGAACTTTTGCTGAGTTGAAGGATCAGATGGCTCTGTCGCATTAAGGGATTGTCGGATAAAATGATGTTCTTTATGATGTTACCGGACCATTCCTTTGATCCGTATGCCGTACAGCGGCTGCTTTATCCCGTCGGTGTTGTCACTCTGCCATCGCTGGTACCGGGCTTATGCCCTGAGCCTGCGTAAACTGGAGGTCGTGATGGAGGAGCGCGGATTGCCGTTGACCATTTCTCACGCATCGCAGGGTTATCCGCATGGTGCCGTTACTGGATAAGGCTTTTCGCCGACATAAGCGCACAGTAGGACGGAGGTGGCGAATGGATGAAGCCTACATCAAAATCAAAGGTCAGTGGAAGTATCTGTACCGCGCAGTGGATACCGACGACCAGACCATAGACTTTCTGCTGACCGCCATACGGGACGCTGCAGCCGCGTTGCGCTTCTTTCGAAAGGCCATTCGTCATCACGGAGAACCCGAGGTTGTAACAATCGATAAAGTGGCGCCAATACTTAATACTTCAGTTCATGGTTAGGAGATTGGATCGTTTCTTTTTGAGGGCGACTGGCCATGAATAGTAGCGCGACGTCCCCCTTGATGGGGTGGTAGACGTTGGCACGATCTCCTTTCCCGATTGGGCGATCGGCGTTTCCGTTCTCTGTACTTCTCGGAAACGGGCGCAAAAGCAAATTTCGGCGGGTTGACACCTGACGTTCCGTTTTCTGGCGCAGTTTTTCAGAGCTTTTGCCGAACTGCATACGTTGCAGTTTGACGACCAGGGCTTTCAGCCGGTTTATTTCGCTGGCATAAGCCGCCACCCGCTGTGAGAGCAGCCGGTTATACTCCGCCATCTGGCGAAGGCTTTGCTGCTGAGCGTCCAGCAGTGCCCTAATTCGGGCATTTTCGTCGACGAGTGAACGAGCCATATTCCTACTTTACAGCAGGTTATATCCGTAGGCCAGGCCGTTCCACCGCAGCGGGTGCTTCCAGTTTATGCCTTCCAGCAGCATGGATAACTGGGCGGGTGTCAGATGAACTTTTCCGTCACGGGTCACTGGCCAGACGAAGCGCCCACGTTCCAGCCGTTTGATGAACAGGCACAGGCCGTCAGTATCAGCCCACAGGACTTTAATCATGTCACCTCGGCGGCCGCGGAAGATAAAAACCTGCCCGGAGAACGGATTATCTTTTAGCGTATTCTGCACTTTAGATGCCAGACCGTTGAACCCGTTGCGCATATCGGTGACCCCGGCAACGATCCAGATACGTGTTCCCGCTGGCAACATGCTCATTGTGCACCGGCCTTCATTTCACTGATCAGCATGTGCAGAAGCTCGGGGGTCAGATTCCCGCGGATACGCAGTATTCCAGAGGGAAGCTCCAGCTCGCAGCAGAGTTCTCCGACTGAAGGTGGTGATATAGCCGGTGTTGGTTGTTCAGCCGCTGTATTGGGTTCAGTCAGTGTGACGGGCAGGAGTAATGGGCCATCACCCTGTGGGCGCAGAAGCCCACGTATGTAAAGGTTACGCCAGTTGAACAACAGGTTGTCGTTGATACCGTGTTCACGCGCCAGTTGCGCCACATTGGCACCAGCCTGAAGCGACTTTTCTGCCAGGGTGATCTTAAAATCACGTGGAAAGTTTGGCCTGCGAGGCCGTTTGCGCACAACGGGTTCTTCCGGCGAAACAGGCCCAGGGGGGACAGATGCCCCAGACCTGACCGTTGTGGTACGCGCAGGATAAAGTAGGGCTTCGAGCTTTGCGGAAGTCATGGCATCAGGCAACGGCCAGCCAATCCCCTGTTTTCTGAAGCGAACAAAGAGATCGTAGAGGGTGCTTTTGGGGATGCCAAGCCGACGGCCGACTTCGGCTATGGGGATGTGCACATCAAGATGTAAGTGCAGTGCATCAAGGAGTAAGGTCCGGTATTTCACAGCGATAATGTCCATTATGAATGATGGACATTATTTTCCCTGAACCGGAGAGATATCGACAGACGGTCTAAATGAGCCGCTTACGTAAAACCGGACACCGATTTAGGCACATTGTTGTAGTCGTCGTTCGTATTCATCAGGCGAGATGTTTCCCAGCCGGTAATGCCGCCGCTTCAGATTATAAAAACTGTCGATATAATCGATAACGTCTGCAATACCCTGACTTCGGGTTTCATAGCGACGATAGTTAACTCTCTCTGCTTTCAGACTGCGGAAAAACCTCTCCGTAACCGCATTATCCAGGCAGTTACCCTTACGGCTCATGCTGCCCGTCACAGCAAGTTCCTGCTGGCAGGATTGGAACTGAGTACTGGTATATTGCGCCCCTTGATCGCTATGGAACACGACTGGACCTGTTGGCCGTCGTTTATTGATCGCCAGCCGTAATGCCCGCGTAGTCAGCGCGCTGTCCGGTTTGTCTGAGAAGGCCCAGCTCACTATTTTTCTTGAACATAAGTCCATGACAATAGCCAGATACAACCAGCCCTGAGCCGTGCGAAGATAGGTGATATCACCTGACCACCAGGTATTCAATGTCTCTGGATTAAATTGCCGATTCAGTAGGTTATCTGCCACTACAGCCGGTTTTCCACCACGGGGATAGCGGTGACGTCCGGGACGCTTCGCAACCAGCAACAGGGCTTTCATTACCTGACGGACGCGGTATCGGCCTACGTTAAAACCCTGTTCACGCAACTCAATACACATACGCCTACTGCCGTACGTCGCATCCATTTCAGCATGAACATGTTTAGCCGCTGCGTGAAGCATAAGAACATCGGCTTTGAGCGCTGGCCGCCTGCTCCGTGCGTAAAATACGCTGCGCGTAAGCGACAGGCAGCGACATACCTGCTGGATATTTGCACCAGCCTTCTTCAGCTTTACCGCGACTTTTTGTCGTTGTTCATTTCCATGGCGAAGAAGGCCGAAGCTTTTTTTAACAGGTCATTGTCGCTCTGTAGCTGACGTACCTGCTTTTCAAGTTCCTGTATTCGCCGTTGTTCAGGTGTAATGGCACTGGCTGCTGGCGTCTCGCCCCGTACTTCTCCGCGATACTGGCGTAGCCAGCGCTGCAATGTGGAAAGACCAATATTCATTGTTTCAGCAGCTTGTGTCACCGGGTAGTTGTGCTGAAGGACCAGATTGACACATTCCTGTTTGAACTCATGGGTAAACGTTTTTCTGCGCATTCTCACCTCGTTAGTGCTGCTTATTATATCTCTAACAAAGTGTCCGGGATCATTAGACCATTACACCTTATATGTGGGTGCTCATAGGCACAGGATACCGTTCGGTCTACAAGGCGACAGGGAAATAGACAGTTGGGGCACAATCTCTCCCACGGGCTCATAGGCACTAGGGTTAGGAGGAGCTCACCAACTATCTCCCGATGATCAGTCGGGGATCTTCTCCGCTAAGGCGGAGAAGATCAAGACATAAGGGTTGGGGTGAGGGGCTAGCTCTCTACAAAGCGAAACTCGTTTACGTCAAACATCCCTTTGCTGGTCAGCCATCCCCGGATCGCAGCATTTCACTTACGTGCACAGTAAAATGACGGCACCTATCCGGTAGAAAAAACGTCCCCTTCTTTGGTGGCAGGGTAAGCGGTGAAGTCGAACTTCAGCCCCGGTTCCAGGTAAAACAGACGGAGGTAACGAGCCAGATCTTTGCTGTCACTGTTGTTGGCCGGTGCGGTCACCCCTGAATTTTCACTACTTGGGTCCCCCCAGTTTCAGGTGCGGCAGAACAACGTAAAAGCGAAAATTACTCACTGTGGGTTTTAAAACATCGTCATTCCTTTATTGTTGATGACTTTATGGTATTGTAATTTTTTCTTGATATAAATGAAGTTTCCTTTTTGGCAAGCTTTCCTCAATTTATCTCTGATGCTGGTATTTATAATTGCCGAGAATCAGATTGACGCGGCAATGGGTTTTTACGAATGTAATCCATGGACTTCAAAAAGTTAATCTCAATCCCATATACCACCGCCACAGTCACGACTACAATGCGCTCACTGATTGCAGGAGGAGTGACTATTAAGCACTCTGGCTTATGTAGACTACATGAAATTCGCCATCAGTATCTCTTTTGTAAATTACCCATTATGCGTTGTGGGTTTATTCGTAAATAAAGGAAGTTTAAATGAAAGTTAAATTCGTAACCGCTATCGTTCCTGCCTTTCTGATGTTGTCTTCTTCTGCTTTCGCCATTGAAGGGGAAACCAGCACCGTGATCTTCAACGGTGAAATCGTAGAGTCTACTTGCGCACTGGCTACTGCTTCTAAAAATCAGGTTGTTAACCTGGGTTCTGTTTCTGCCAATGGTTTCGGTGGTGCTGGCGGCACTAGCATGGCTAAAGAATTCACCATCAACCTGACCGATTGCAGCCTGGACAATGCCACTGCGGCAACAGTCACTTTCAGCGGCGATACCGCAGCTGACAATGCGCTGAATGTGACCGGTGGGGCTGAAGGTGTTGGCCTGCAGATCCTGCAAAACGGTACGCCGCTGAACCTGGACGGTTCTGCCGCTTCCGTGGCGCAAGAACTGGAAGAAGGCAGTAACTCCCTGAGTTTTGCTGCGCGTTATGTGGCACTGGCTGCTGATGTGACTGCGGGTCAGGCTAATGCCACTGCCAGCTTCACCCTGAATTACGAGTAATCGCTCTTTCCCCCCGGGTTACATCTCCGGCCTGGGGGGATCAGCGGTAAATGGCTATTTCTAAGGTATCCCCATGCTTTTTACTTTATTGCAAAAACCCGTGGCAGCGCTGCTATTATTGGCAACCTGCCTGCTATCGTTATCCGCATTAGCTGATGGCGGTATTGTGCTGGGCGGGACACGCCTGGTTTATCCTGCAGGCCAGAAACAAATCAGCCTGTCGGTTCGCAACACCTCGCAACAGTCCGGTTTTTTGGTCCAATCCTGGGCCGAGAATGCGAGCGGCAAAAGATCCAACGACTTTGTGATAACTCCCCCTCTGTTTGTCAGCAATGCCGGGGATGAGAATGTCCTGCGTTTGATGTACGTAGGGCCAACATTACCCGCAGACCGCGAGACGCTGTATTATTTTAATGCCAAGGCTGTGCCTTCCATTGATAAAGAAAAAACTGAGGGCAGTAATACGTTGATCCTCGCAGCTGTCACCCGAATTAAAATATTTGTTCGCCCTGCAGGCTTGGCGGGCGATGTGGATAAAGCGTCATCCATGTTGACATTCAGTCGCAGCGGCGATCAAATTAAAATAAACAACCCGTCGCCCTATTATATTACTTTGGTTAAGGTGAGCAGCGGCAATAAAAAGCTCAAAGACGTTATGGTGGCCCCTTTCAGCCATGAGACGGTGACCCTGCCTAAAGGGAGTGCGCGCACCTTAGCTTACAGTACAATCAATGACTACGGTGCTATTTCGTCGCAAAAGACTATCGACCCGCATTGATTTTCTAACTTTTTAGAAAATATTAACTTATTTATTTCCACACTGCTCATGCGGTGGGGGAAGAATGTACTTTACCGGGTGTAAAAAGATGATGAGAAAAACACCGCTGACTCTGATCGTGGCCAATCTACTTTTTCCAATGGCGTATGCCGAGATGTACTTCCCCCCAGGGCTCATCTCAACAGAGGGAGAGGCAGTCGCGGATTTATCCCGTTTTCAGAACCAGGCGGGCGGCCGCCAACCCGAAGGTGAGTATCTGGTTGATGTTTATCTTAACCAAAAACTGATTGCCCCTAAAAAAATCCGATTTTCAGCCGTTGATGAGGCTGACATTAACGTGCGTGATGATGTGCGGGATAAAACAGGCTTGATTGCCTGTCTGACGCGCAAGGAACTGAATGATGCCGGCGTCAAGGTAGCGCTTTATCCGGCACTGATGGCCATGAACGAATATACCTGTGTTTCTCCGGGGAAATATATTCCACATGCTTTTACGGCGTTTAATTTCCAGAAGATGAGACTGGATATCAGCATTCCCCAGGCGGCCATGCGTAACACCAGTCGGGGGTATGTAGAACCAGAACAATGGGATGAGGGCATTAATGCGGCGCTGCTTAATTACACGTTCAGCGGCAACAACCGTTTTGCCAGCAACTATGACAGCAACAGCTATTTTCTTAACCTGAACGGGGGGCTGAATCTGGGGCCCTGGCGTTTACGTGACCAGCGAAGCTGGAATTACTATGACACCCAATATGGCCATCACCAACAGTGGCAACGGATCAACACCTATGTTGAGCGTACGGTTATTCCCCTGCGCAGTAATCTGGTGATGGGGGAAGGGACGACCGGCAGTGATATTTTTGATTCTATCGGTTTCCGGGGGATGCAATTATCGACGGATGACAACATGTATCCCGATACTCAGCGAGGGTTCGCCCCGCTGATCCGTGGGGTGGCTGAAAGTAATGCCGAAGTCACCATTAACCAGAATGGCTACAGCATCTACAAGACCACGGTGGCACCGGGGCCCTTTGAGATCACCGATCTGACACCGGTCTATTCCAGTGGTGACCTTGAAGTCACGGTACGTAATGCGTCTGGCAGGGTGCAGGTGTTTACGGTCCCTTATGCCTCGGTGCCGATGTTGCAGCGAGAAGGCCGGGTCAAATACAGCCTCACGGCGGGCCATTACCGGAGCAACAGCGAGCGTTACGATAACCCTGGGTTTGCCCAAGGTACTGTGCTGTGGGGGTTACCGCATAACGTGACCACCTACGGGGGGACGCAGTTCACGCAAAAATACCTGGCCGCCCAGTTTGGCGCTGGGGTGAACCTGGGCGAGTTTGGGGCATTGTCTGCGGATATTACCCATGCTAACAGCACGCTACCCGACGACAGCAAACACCGTGGGCAGTCGATGCGCTTTCTGTACGCCCATGCATTTAACCCGACAGGCACCACATTTCGCCTGACGGGCTACCGCTATTCAACCAAAGGTTTTCATACGCTGGATGAAACGGCGCTTAAGAGCATGAAAGGCCGCCTGTATGACTATGACGGGTTGGATAGCGACGGCAAGCCTGTCGCGGACAATTACGCTGACTATTACAATTTGAATAATACCCGCCGTGCCCGTTTCGAAGCCAATATTTCGCAACGACTGGGCGATGCCGGGTCACTGTATCTGACCGGTGTCAGACAAACCTACTGGAATACCGATCGCAGTAATAACTCTCTGCAGGCGGGCTTCAGCAGCATGCTGGGGCCGGTGAACTACTCGATGAACTACGGCTATACCCGGCAGAGTAATGATCGCGATGCGTCTTATACCGATCATAGCGTCAACCTGTCCCTGTCGGTACCGCTGGATCGGTTGTTCTCACCAGATAAAAACCGCAGATCGATGTACGCCACGTTCAATGGCAGCAGCGATGGCCACGGTAACCTGAGCCAGCAGGCTGGCCTGAGTGGTTCACTGCTGGAAGGCAATAACCTGGATTGGAACCTCTCGCAAGGCTATGCCCGCTCTCAGGGGAATACAGGAAATGCCAGCATGTTCTATCGCGGTGGGTCGGGTAACGCGAATGTGGGCTACAGTTACAGTAGTGATTATCAACAGGCCAGTTATGGCCTGTCCGGCGGAGCCATCATACACCGCGGTGGGGTAACGTTGGGGCAGCCGCTCGGCGATACCAATGTCCTGCTTTCTGCTTCCGGTGTACCGGGTGTGGGGATCCAGAACCAGCCGGGTGTACAGACGGACTGGCGGGGGTACGCCATCCAACCTTATGCCATCGGGTACCGTGAAAACCGGGTTGCACTGGATGTTGACACACTGGATGAACGTACAGAAGCCGACAGCAATGTCGCTCGTGTCGTGCCAACCAAAGGGGCGGTATCACGTGCTGAGTTTGCGCTGCGGCGTGGGTACCGGGTGCTGCTGTCGGTGATTTACCTGGGCAAACCGCTACCGTTTGGTGCCGTAGTCTCATCCGGCGATAACAGCGGGATTGTGGGGGATGCTGGCCAGGTGTTCTTATCCGGTATGCAGGAAAAAGGGCAGGTGAAAGCAAAATGGGGCAACGGAGTGAACCAGCAATGCACGGGGGAATACCGCCTGCAGAATGAACTGCACACAGCCCCCTTGGCCAAAGCCTCTGTGGTCTGCCGCTAACCCAGCACACAGTATAGGAAATAAAGGGATCATGATGTTGAGACAAAAGATACGTGCTGCCGGGGGCATTGGCCTGTTGTTATGTTTGCACGGTGCCGTGCCGAGCGCATATGCAGATAACCCCACTACCATCATACCGCTGACCGGGCGGGTGGTGGCTAACACCTGTACCTTTAATAATGCCAGCCAGACCGTCACCTTGAACAAGGTAAGCCCAGTGGATTTTCGAGATAGCAGCATCAAGGCAGCGCAGAATTTTACGGTGGAGATCACCTGTAGTGCGGGTATTTCAACGGTGCAGATTGTCCCTACGGGGCAGGCCGATGCCATAGAAGCAACGGCTTTTGCCAATAGCGGGGGGGCTGAAAATGTCGGGCTGCGTTTGTTGAGTAGTGACGGGCTAGTACTGACCCCCGACGGTAGCAAGGGAGTTTCTGTCACTCCCTCGGGCGGTAGCGGCAGCTATACGTTCCAGGCCGGGTATGTGGCCACAGGCAGCGTCAGCGGGGGCAGTTTTACCTCAATGGTGACAATGTCCTTTAACTATAGCTGATCCAGAGCAAGAACACGCAGAGTCTCAAAAGAGAGTGAGATGATTATGCCCAAAATATAACTCGATTCTTATCACTGACAAGCCATACGGACAGGAGGAAAAAGCCTGGGTTCGTTGGCTTGTCACTATAAACCATACAATCCATCGGCAGTGATACTTGCGGCTTTATGAGCAGCTTTGTACGGAGAGTCAATTAACGCTATCCGTGCTAGTGCGAGAGTAATCCGGTGGGAATGATAACACCTACTGCACGCTCCGAGCTCACGCCTCGGGGGGGACCCCACAATGAAAGCCTACTACGCCCTGATCCTCATCTCGATAACTGGCCACACCTCTACTCTCACGTGCTCCTTCGGGGGCGGCACCGGATTCCCGAGAGGCTCGACCTACACCTCCACTCCCGCGTTCAATATGTTGATCGGAACCACGGCCGGCTCCTTTCCAATGGTACGTGTATACGAAAACAAAGCGAATGGGTGGAGCTGCACTCCCGCGGACTGTACCGTCGTCACGATGTCAATAAAAGACACGGCAGGACGCGAATACGGTCCGCTCGTGTACCGACCAGACATCTCAGTCAGCGCATGGGTTTCGACGATCCCAGTGACAGCTGTCCCCACCACCCTCACCGCACAGGTACAGTATCGAGTTACACCCGCGGACGGTTCGACTCTTCTTACCAGTAGTCCGATCAGGACTTCCGTGGGCTACGCAAGGCCCGACAACACCATCGTATCTAACCCCGCATATGAAAACAAGGACCCTGCTACCATCCCCAGCTCCTCCGCGACTTATCAGGCGCCCGACCGACACGATTTTGGCGACCTCGTCATATCATCGAACGGGATCCCCCTCGTCCTTCCACCGGCTGCACAGGGATCCCTGCGTGCAAGTCTATTCTGGACAGGACCCACCGGGACTGCCATGACTGGGGTCGTAGGGTCAGGAACCCCTCTAGCTATTCTTCCTGGTGCGGCTACCCCCATTGATACTGCTGGTCAAAGCCTCCAAGTCGATCTCCGCACCGATGAAACCGCATCTCCCGGCCCTATATCTGGCAACCTCACTTTAACTCTTACTTGCCCGTAGGATGACAGTACCGGATTTTTAGCTGACTCAGTGTGCGGGAGATCAATAGTCGCTCTCGCATCCTTATGAATCCCATATCAAAGTAGACCTATAAATATTCTGAATCATAGCTTGCCACCCGATTGGGAAACGGCTTACCACTGGGTATGCCAGCGCCGCCAACACGCCCCCGCATCAGCAGATATCTGGCATCTACGCCATCATTGGCCAACCCTCTGCAAACCGTTGTTTAACACCGTCACTACGGGTAAGTACACACTCTCGCCGATGCAAGTATTTAGCAGCCTGGGGCGCAGTTGGGTGCAATGGAGTGCGCAGGATGCCTTGGTGCTGAAGTGGGTGACCTTACAAATAGCCGATCGGCTTCCCGTACATACCCATTGTACCCATCTTAAAGGGCACGGGGGGGGCCAGAAGTCGGTATCGGCTATCTGGCAGCAGTTGCAATCACGCCAATACCACTTTGTCTATCGCACGGATATTCGCGGCTATTATCAACACATACAAAAACCCCAGGTGCTCTCATTAGTGAAACAATGGGTCAAATGCCCTGTCCTGATCGACCTGATTACTCAATATCTTTACTACAGCGTCGAAGACGGCGGGGAATTCTATACGCCAGAAAAAGGAATATGCCGTGGATGTGCGTTGAGTCCGCTGATCGGTGGGAGTTTGCTTTATCATGTCGACTGTTTTTTTGCTGATGATAGCCAGCTGTTTTACACCCGGTATATGGACGATTTTTTGTTTCTGACGCCTAAACGTTGGCCGCTGCGCAGCGCCATCAAACGGTTGTATGGCTTTTTTGACCTTGGTGGTTTTGAACGTCACCCCGATAAAACCAGAATGGGGAAAATCGAACACGGCTTTGATTGGCTGGGTGTCTGGTTTACTCCCACAAAAACCACTATTGCGCCGCGCGCATTGGACAACCATGCAGAACGCTGTCGGCAAGTTTATCACCGTGCGATGCAAATCGGGCTATCCCATGAGGCTGCCGTACACAGGGTGAGTGAATATAAGCAACGATGGGAACGTTGGGCGGCCAGCATGTTACCCACCACCCAGGAATAATTTATAGCCTCGTGCTGATCATAAATCTGTCTATTGCATTGAAAAGTTGTTCCAGCTGTAGAGTAAGTTCATCCATTTCCGATTGAATCGATGAGCATTCAATCTCAGCCTGTAAATACTGTTTTAGCGTATCACAGCGTTGAACTATCGCTGTGGCACCTAAAATCTGCACGGTGCCGGTGAGCCGATGTAAAGAATGTTTGGCGGCAGTCGGATCATGTGATGCAACAGCATGCCGAATGCCCAAAAGATCATGTTCACTTTCATGTTTGGCATGCAACAATATCTGAGACATGAGTGCCGGATCACCCATTGTCAGTGAATAGAGCGTGTCCATATCAATAATGCTATCCAATGCATGGTTTATCGCCCGTGGTTCGACCGTTTGTAAAAGGTTGCCCAGTTTCTGTAGATTGATGGGCTTAAATAACAGCAAGTCCAGGCCAACCTCCAGGCAGCGGTCTCTCTCCTGCTGGCTGGCATTGGCGGTTAAACCCCAGATAACCATTTCGCTATCAAATGTGCGTATCTGCTGGGTAAGTTCGACACCATCCAGATGCGGCATATTGATATCCGTGATCAGCAGATCATAGGACTTGCGATTGATGGCTATCAGAGCCTGCATTCCGTCGGCGGCCTCATCCACCCGATAACCCAGATTGGCAAGTTGACGGCTGATCAATACCAGGTTCGTTGGGTTGTCATCAACTACCAACACATTTACTTTAGCCTCGTGGAGGACAGTAGCGATATCGGGGAGGGGATCGGCTCGGTTGCCAGCAGTCACCTCTGATAGCTGTGTGGGTACCTCGAGGGTGAACGTGGTGCCCTGACTCGTCGAGTTTGATATGAAAATACGGCCATCCATCAAGCTGATGATGTCATGGCATATCGATAAGCCAAGACCTGAGCCTATTTTAAGTTTACCTGATGATGTTTGGCTAAAGGGTTGGAATAATTTTTCTTGTTCATCGGCTGGAATGCCTGGCCCGCTATCCACAATGCTTATTACCAACAGGGGAGCATCGTTATCATTTGAGGCCAAGCTGGCCGTGACGCTGATGCCCCCGTGCTCAGTAAATTTAATCGCATTACCGATCAGATTGGCCAACACCTGACGCATCGCTTGGGGATCAAACCATAAATGATGTTTTTCGGTAACATCATTTCGTTGTAAAATATCCAACCCTTTTTTAAATGCCAAAGCATCAAACATGGTGACCGTGGCGGTTAATAATGAACCAAAATCTACCCATTCTGGATGAATATCAAAGTTACCGCTGTCAATTTTTTCTATATCCAGTATATCGCCAATAAGGCTCAGCAAAGACTTCCCTGTGGCGTAGGCTAATTCAACGTTATTGTTTTTATCCTCTGCATTTTTGTTTTCAAGCCGAATAAGTTCAAGAAACCCGATGATGGCACTCACTGGCGTACGGAGTTCGTGACTCATTCTTGCCAGAAACTCACCTTTTGCTTGCTTGGCTTCGTTTGACTTCGCTGATTCGATGAGCAGCGCATCCGTGAGTTTTTTTGATTCGGTAATGTCTTTCCAACCACAAATCAACAACGGAAGCGTACTTTCGCTGGTTTCGAAGAGTGTGAACCAATGGATGACATTGCGGTCCTCGCTGCCGTCATTAATTTGAGTGTTGTACGAAATAATGTTTCCTTTAGTCAAACCCGATTCAAGGTCTTGACGCATTGAATTAAAAAGAGGAAACAGGGGGTGCGTGCTTTCTGAAACAGAGCTGCCTGTCTCAAATTTCGTGTCAGTAACAAAAAAGGACGAGAATGCAGGGTTGAATCGGGTAAGTTCACCCTCCAGAGTAATGACATACAGGGGCAAAGGGATCGATGAGGACAGTGTAGAGCTAAAGTTAAGTTGTTGTTTAAGACTACGTTCTGAATTTTTTCTCATCCTGATTTGCTTGAGTAGATACACACCCCATAGAAGACTGCTTCCAATCAATAAAGCAGAAAAGAAAATGACCAGATAGAATTCATTTTTATAGAGATCCCAAGTATCGACCTGAATGTTTGGCATGGTTAGCCATTTGTTTGACAGCCTGCCAACCTGTTCTTTAGGAGTATCATCCAGCACTTTGTTCAACAAGTCCCTCAATTCATACGCGTGCCTGGGTACGGCAAAGGCGATGTTCGCATAGGGGACGTCGGGTATGATGTAATAATGAAGTTCACCTGGGTTATAATGCTCTATATAATATTTCGCAGAGAGTTTGGTTGATATCGCTGCGTCGACCTCGCCTTTAGCCAACTTGTTGATCGCTATACTGGTGTTTTCAACCTCAATGAATTTTACACCGGGATGCTTTTTTTCTAACATTGACATTATAATGTGATGTGATGGGATCGCTATTGTCATCCCCGGCGTAAATTCAGGGGGGGTGTCTTCTTTCACGACGATAACAAAAGGGGTCGACAAAAACGGGCGTGTGAAAAG
The DNA here is from genome assembly GCF_055790865.1 of Serratia sp. K1WW1. Taxonomy (NCBI): domain Bacteria; kingdom Pseudomonadati; phylum Pseudomonadota; class Gammaproteobacteria; order Enterobacterales; family Yersiniaceae; genus Serratia; species Serratia sp. K1WW1. The sequence goes on along the minus strand of NZ_CM147697.1, from coordinate 3,117,322 downwards.
TACTTTTGTATTCCTTTCGCTGCTGTATATGACTGCTGGGTGTAAATCCCAACGTCCTTTATTGACGACTTCAGCAATATCCTTGTTGGATTTTGCAACGACAGGCTCAAAACTGATCCCTGTTTTTATATGGACCAGATCAAGCATATCCCCCGTGACACCACGTATATCCAAGTTGGTATCGACCATGGTAAAGGGGAAATGGTAGGGATTTATGATGATACGTGCTTTCTTATTATTCTTTATCCAATTTTTTTCTTGCACAGTCAGTTGCAATGGGCCGCTATATAATGATATGTTGTCAGGGCCCACCCATGATGTTATTATTTCTCTGTGTATCTTAGGTGTTATGGAATCAATAAACAAGTTGATAACACGAAGGAGTTCGGCGTTATCGTTACTCATGATAAATGAAAGATTCAAACTATCATTATTCCAAATCTTTATCATATTCAATGATTGCTCAAAGTCCAAAAAGAGAAAATTACTGGCCTCAAGATTATTGCCTAAATAGAAGTCACTTTTGCCGTTGTCAACAGAGGCCAGTGCATGAAAAACATCATCAAATTCAACTATGGTCGCATTTTTAAATAATGAATGGATGAATTTTTTATCTGGATAGCCTCCTGAAACAGCCAGGGTAATACTGCTGTCGGTATGGAGCGGCCTCATTGAATCAATTTTTCTGGTAATTAATGATGGATAGGAATAGAGTAGTGGTTTTGAGGCGATGAGTGAAGGATCTGTTACATCTCGCGCCATTGAAGAAGGGAGTGCCAAATCCACTTCACCGCGTTTAATCGCTGAGGTTGCCATTGCTTTAGATGTGAAATATTTAATTTCCACATTTATTTTCAGATTGTTTTTTAATAAGGTAATATATTCTGAGCTTATTCCATTCAACACCCTTGATTCATCAACTGACGATATCGGTGGCCGTAATGGGCCATATAGGCCTACGGTCAATATTCCCTTTTTAACCAGCCACTGTTGGTCAGTATCGTTCAATTTTACTTCATTAGCAGCGTAATCGCTGTGTTCGGGAAGCAAAAATGTGCTGGATCGAGAGCCATGAGAGAAGAGTAAAATAAATATAAATGATAATAATAGGTATTTAGACATAGCGCTAGCCTATGCCATTGGCTTTTGAAAATGCATGTAGCTCTACCAGGTTGGAACAACCTAACTTAGCCAACAGTCGGCATTTGTACGTGATGACCGTTTTCTTGCTGAGGTTCATCTCGTCAGCAATTAATGCAAAATCGAGCCCTTTCAATAAGTAACGCATGACTATAATTTCTTGCTTTGAAAGAGAGTCAAGCATCTCTTGCTCTGATGACGTAGAGCCAATGAATTGGTTCAACGCGAATGGGAAGTAACTGAATCCCTGGGTTGCCGCATTGATGGCAGAAATGATATTTTTCATATCCTGGTTTTTTGGAACAAATGCATGTGCGCCGGCATTCGCGCTCCGCTTGTTGTTTAATAAACTATTCTCTGATGAAATAATAATAACAATGCAATGATAGGCCTTTTTTCTAATGATGTCAGTAACTTCAATGCCGCTTCGCAAGGGGAGGTCTACATCGATAATGGCAATGTCAGGCTTATGTGTCTCAAACAATTTTAACCCATCGATACCATTTTCTGCTTCGGCCAGTACATTGATATTATTAGCTTCCATCAATGCCTTGATTGCTATGCGAGCCATGGGGTGATCATCTATGATTACAACTGATAACTGATTGTTCTGGTTCATTAATTGAATTTCCTAAAGTGTTGTAAATAACGTTTTTTATCGATTTATTTTATTATGATGATGGACATGGGCAACTCGTTGAGTGAAGTAATAAAAAATTAATTATGTACCATTAAAAGTGATGGGCATGTTTAATATGTATATCGTTTATGATAGAAGAGTTGTCAAGTAAAAGGCATGGCGTTGAGATTATTTTTTCAATCCATGATCTACTCGCGTAGTCACTAGGCAATGCCAATCAAGGAAATTTATGTTAATTGTCTGATTTTAATAAAGATAGAGATGATGAGCCGCTATTGTGTTTCCGATGTTGTATGTCAGTACATGTCGAGCGATCTCCGCGCCCTAGGCATTTCTATAGTGTACACAGCGAAACTCTACTTGGGACCTGACGGAACCGAGGTCTTGTTTTACAAAACGTGATCCTTATAAAGGATACCCTTTAATCTGAAAGATATCATTAATTCTTCTAACGCCGAGTTTTTTATAAGCGTTGCTTCTTTGTGTGTAGACTGTTTTCACCGATATGTTGAGCACCCGTGCTATGACTTGAGGTTGTGTGGTGCGAACTGTTTCAGCTATAATGTAGTGTTCCCTTGTCGTTAACTCTGAGGCGCATCGCCCAGATATGGTCTTGCGCGCGAGGCTTTTCTTTATGGTTGATAATATTACGTCTACTGATGCATTTTCATCAATGACAGCGATGACGTTTTTCACTGCACTCATTATTAAGTGAGGTGAAGAGTTAAGCAAAATAACCCTTGCTTTATAACTGATAGCGAGGACGTCGGAAATCCACAGAGGATTTGTATTATCAACATGATAAATGACGGTGTCCGTGAGCAACAACTCCTTTCCCAAACTCGAGAGGGCGTTTGTTGACATCTCCATCGGGTATTCTGTTGATTCAAGGAGATGCAGTAAACCCAGTTTCAAGTAAGCATTTTTCGTTATGATATAAATCATCTGTAATTATCCAATAGTGTAAAGTTTACAATCATCCCGGTTGAAAAATAACAATGAGGATTTAGTTTAAAGGCGTTAATATGGATAATGAATTCGATACACTTTTAAAAGTGGGCCTCCTTGCTTACGACGTTCTCGTTATCGATTTCCTGCACTAAATCCCATAATGGGTCATGATAAGCTGTCGACGTAGATGTCGACACGTCATTAGATACTTCTTTGGTTTCCTCATTGGGCCGTGTAACGGTTTTGTCTTCTTTGTTGTGCTCATTGGGCTTGTTCATTGTCCCTGAGGAGGTGTCACAGGAAGCCATCGTGGTCACTTCTGTGATCTCAGTAGATTGTCTGCCTTTATCACTTTCCTCACTTGAAACATCGGTCGGTTCGACAGTTGTACCAACCGCTTTATCCCATAGGGAATTTGGATGTTCTTCTTCGTCATCATGACGCAAACGGTGTACATCTGTGGGGGGAGATACGATACTGGTTGTTGCTGAGGACGTCATTGGCCACCCAAGTCCTTTGCGCGCAACAATGGCTATCTCATCTACGGCAATATTATTCCCTTGCTGCGCGGATTTATGTAACCACTCCAGCGATTTTATGTAGTTCCGTTCCCCCCCCATGCCTTCGCCATACATATAACCCACTTCATATTGAGCCATCATATGTCCATGGAGAGCGGATCTTTCAAACCAAAATAATGCTTTTTTATCATCCCGTGGCAGTTTCGTGCCTTCTTTGTAAAGTATGGCCAACTCATATTGTTCTTCTGGCGATCCGTTCATGACGGACTGTTGAAACCATCTCTCTGCTTCCGCCTGATTGGGATTCACTCCCATCCCTTCGCTGTAGATGACACCTAAATTATATTGTGCATCTCTGTTACCCTTGTTGGCTGCCTTTTCAAACCAATAACGGGCCTGAGAGTAGTCTAATGAGTTTTTTTCGCTGTCTGAATATATTACGCCCAAGTTATATTCAGCCTCAGTGTTTCCACCCTGAGCCGCTTTAAGTAGCCATTTTTTGGCTTTTTCCACATCTATGCTTGTGTCATTCCCTGTCGCATAAATGACACCGAGTTGCGTTTGCGCCTGAACGTTGCCCATGTTGGCCGAGTCTATTACCCTGTCCAGCGGGGAGGCATCGACTTCAATGCACGCACTCAGCAATAATATCATCATCCATATAGAGTTACTGGTCATTTTCTTTTTCACGATAATTGAGTTTTAAAAATAATAGCAAGTCCTCTCAATGAAATATATAGGAACATATTGATGGATTGTGAAGTACTAGGATTACGTCTGTGGTCGCGTCTCGCCTCGTCTGTGCCATTGAAGACCTGACAACCATCGAGTTGATTTACTTGATAACCTGCCCTACAGCCTATTTCGATAGGTTAAGATACAGGTATCCGATCCAACTGCCAGGTATAAATCCGTAATCCAATGATGTGATTACGGAACGTAATAGGTACCTCAACGAGGTGCTGAATAATAATTCTAAACTTAACCCTGAATAATGTGCAATACTTCCTGGCTAACAGTCTTATCCAATAAAACTCTGATTTAGATGACAGCTTCAAGCTCGTCAGCAATTCGCATGATTTTTGACCAGTCCGAATCACTGTAACGGTGTCCTTCAATCTCAAAAGAGACCTTAGCATTGTTCATTGCGGACTCTGCGATTGAACGACGGCTTACGGAGCGGGAACCCGCATTAGGACCTCGAATGTACACAGTGACCTTGCCAGAAGAACTGCCACGTGGGGGCCGAGTACTCATTTTGTCTCTCCAGATAGCATGGATTAAAGTATGTCGATCAGTATATCCCTCGGCCAAGAAAGTTGGTAGGTGCAACAGTCACTATGACTAAAATGCAGGGATGACAGATGTGACCGTTGCTGTGCCTTCCGTAATCATTCCCGCACGACGGGTGATCCCAGAGAATAACGACGTCGACATGGTGCCCCTTCTTCCCGGGGCAGTTCAGGCGGCAGAGGTTGGTGTTTGGCCACCTGCAGTTTTTGTGCTTTAGGTTCAGGCAACAGGGTAGTCAACTGCTACGTTGTGGTAGACTTTTGTCATACTGAAAAATCAGGATGAGTAAAGCTATGCTCCGATATGAGTTGACACCAAATAATGCGGGATTTGTGCTATGGGGCGATTCTGAAGCCCTGGGCGAATTGTACGAATTAATACATTATATCGTGGATGAAAGCCCTCTGGTCAGAGTTAAAGATGGCTTTATGCTATCTCTGGCTTATGATATTCGTAAAGCACGTGAGGGTTGCCGTCGGGTCGAGCAATATCAGCATGAACATCACGATACGTATAAACTTTATGGCGTTGAGATTTTGTGGCCACTGGTATTACTTCAGTCAGCAATCCTCAGAAACTCAATGGGTTATGTTCAGATGGATAAAAATCAGCTATCCGTCATGTATGCCTTTGAATATCTTCTGCAAACGGCTTTAAAAGAGTTAAGCCCGACAACTTATGATGACATCATAAAAATAGCCAAATCTGCGTCAGGATCTGATTTTAATTTCATTGAGGATAACATTGACAATAGGTGCTGCTATTTTATTAACTTGCCTCCTGAGCGAAGAAAAAAGCAATTGGTAAACATTCTTCATTCCTTTGACTCCTTATGGGGTAAATATGTCAGTGAAAAGCAGGACATAAAAATGCTGAGTGAGATGAACAGTACAGAATGGCTCTGGCCGGACGATATCATCTGGTGAGCAGCAAAAATATTAGAGCCATCCTGTCGGTGTCAACGGGGCTTTTTACCAAAGATATCCTCTGAGCGTGTCTGTAACTGTTTCAGTGCCTCAAGCATGTCATCTTGATCTAGTGAACGCTGAGATTTTTTCCCCGCAATTTTGGGGCGTCGCCGGGAAGGTCCATCTCCCGCAGGAACGGATTGTGAACGGGTATTATCCCGCTTACTCTGCACCAGGCTGATGAATTCCAGCGTTCGGCCAAGGCGTTTGTTATCAACAATCGCACCCTGATCGATTTCTGAAAGCCGGTCGTAGGTGGAGTAGGGAAGTGCAGAGCCATTCAGACGCAGCTCTTTAGTATCATCAGGATAATGATAAACCTCAATGTACTTACCAATTGCTCGACGACTGAACTCACTATCCTCGATCAGATATAGCATTTTATCGTACTGTAATGTCAGTGATTTGGATACCCTACGGCCTTCACGAACAGAATAAATGAGGTTCAGATCTTCATCATGTTCAACTGCACGATGTACATCAAAGTCATGTCGCGGTACTTTGCCAAAACGGCGGTTATAGTCGGTCATATACGCTTCAGCAAAGTCATTTGCCTCGTCCATCGAACAGATATTCTTGAGCCGTAATTCCTTGACGAGTCGATCCTGAAGCGTCAAGTGTGCACGCTCAACACGGCCTTTGGCTTCACTGGTATTTGCACAGAGAGTCTGGATATTTAGCTCGTGCATAGCCCGACCAAACTGAGTGTGGCCGTCGCCGCCGGTGGCGTTCTTGTTATTAACACGAAAAATCCCGGCCTTGTCACTGTATAACGTCAGTGGTTTGCCGTGTTTTTCGATATAGCTTCGGGTTGCCTCGAAATAGCTGAAGGTGGATTCCGATTTTACGAACCGCAACTCCATGATTTTACTCGTTGCATCATCCACATACACCAGCGCGGTGCATTTCGGCCCGCGTCCTTCAAACCAGTCAAGGTCACAGCCGTCAATCTGAATCAGCTCGCCAGTGCAGGGTCGCCGGTATCTGGGCTGATGAATTTTCGGAGGACGCATTTTTCTGGGAACCCATAAACCAGCGTTGATCATCAGCCTTCGAACAGTCTCTTTCCCCAAGACCAGCCCGTGAATTTCTTCGAGTTTTTCTCGCGCCAGCGTTGGCCCAAAATCAGGGTAGTTTTTCCTTATGATCTCCAATACCTGATCAGTAAACCCCTTAGGAAGTAAGCGATTGCCGGGATTTCCTCGGCTACGATTGTTTATGCCAAGCGGACCGTGTTCACGGTAGCGTTTAAGTAATCTACTACAGTGACGGGGCGTGATCCCGAGATGCTCAGCGGCTCGGCCAGGCGTGAGCCAGCGGTCAATGACATCCTGTAGAGTTTTGATGCGATTAATCTCTTTCACAGTAAACAGTCCTGAGCTTTCTGCACTCATGGCCATTTCTCCAGGCAGTTTCTTTTTTTACCCCCACAGTAAAAAGAAAGTTAACCCCCGAAAGACAACCATAGCGCAGACATTTGGATTGAGCCAGAATTAGACATTAGCATTGAGCCTCTACAACCTCGGTGCGCATAATGTATATTATGTTAAATTGACTGCGGGGTTAGTAAGTCCATAAGCCACATCCATGCTCCGATAAATCAATACATCAGAGTTTCAGACTTCCCTCTCGTTTCTTGCGTAAGATACATACAGAGTACATTTTCTTCATACCCATGATTATTGTAAGGCCAATATCTTGTATTCACTGAGTCAGTTGGTTATCTCCGACTGTTCCTGATGGAGATGGGAACCTGTATACCATTGTTGAATCCCCTCAGATAACACAGACTGTGTGGACAATTTTACCATCCGGCTCATCATTCATTGTCCACACAGTCTGCTTCGCTACAGGCCGTGAAATTCTTTTACGAACTCTGGCAACAAAAGTGCCTGGTCACCGACGTCAGTGGATGTTAATGGATATTAATCCACTGATTGCCATTGAGGAAATGACAACATTTTTTCACTACCCATCGTTTGAACCACGCCGTTTTTTAGCAGCCACCTGCCTGTTTTGCCCCGTAGGTTGCTTGGTCAACTGTGTATTTGTCTCCGGCACTTGAGGAAAGTTGCTGAATGAGGCCTTTGCACGAGAAGCCCATCATACTGAGATACTGCTTCGCAGATTTCACCGCCTCCTGGTTCCAATCAATGTTCAGGCTGTCCACTGCTACCGTAGCGTCAGAAATCTTGTAACCATCCCCTGCATCCGATGAGAGTTGCTGAATAAGTCCGTTCCGTGAGAAGCCTGTCATACTGAGATACTGCTTCGCAGATCTAACGGCATTATTTTGTGGTCCAGTCAAATCTCCCGCCCATGTGGGCGTAGTGACAAACAAAGCGGCAGTCAGTACTATCTTCAAAAAGTTCATTGAAATATCTCCATAACCCATACGGCGCCTCTAACGCCCTCGAAACTCTTGCCTCGCGGGCCAATTCTACAGGGGCCGCGTGTAAAAGGGAAAATATCCTAAAGTTACGGGCATCTATAACCATCGTAGGATACCTCCGACGAGATTGGCATCGTTGCGCGTTGCCGAATGATGGAGTTGAACCTCTAGTGATTGGATTACTGGCAAAAGCTGTACAACATCGTTCAAAACGCCCTCCTTTTTTGATCGCGCTACGTGAAATCTGAGGACTAATGGCTGTCATTACCCAGCAGATTTCAACAGAGGAAGCCTTTCGGCTGCGCCGAATTGACTAGCAACTCGACGCAGATTTGGTTACTAAAGGATTACGCGTTGAGCAGTTTTTCAGCCGTCTCTTTCACGCTTGCCAGCAGGACTTTTACGTCCTCCAGGCAAACCGTTGGGTTCAGCAGCGTTAGCTTCAGACATGTTACGCCATCTGCTTCCGTTACCCCAACGTTGGCGCTACCTGATGCCAACAGAACATCGCCGATACGCTGGTTCAACAGCGCGATAAATGCACGATCGTCGCTTTTCGGGCAGAAACGGAACAGTACGCTTGCCAACTGTGGCTGCATAACCAGTTCCAGATGCGGTTGTGCAGAGACATATTCAGCCACTTTCTGTGACAACGTAACGCCGTTATCAATGATTTCGGCGTACTGCTTTTTACCCAACGCTTCAAGGCCCATCCACAGTTTCAGGGCATCAAAACGACGTGTGGTTTGCAGTGATTTTGATACCAGATTCGGTACGCCCTGCTCTTCGTCAAAATCAGAGTTCAGGTACGCCGCCTGATAACGCATCAGCTCGTAATGGCGTGCGTCTTTGAGCAGGAATGCACCACAGCTGATGGTCTGGAAGAACTGCTTGTGGAAATCCAGTGTCACGGAGTCTGCAGATTCCAGGCCGTTCAGGTAGTGGCGATACTTCTCAGAAAGCAGCAGCGCTCCGCCCCATGCGGCATCAACGTGAACCCAGATATTTTCCCGTGCTGCCAGCGCGGTGATATCCTCTAACGGATCAATCGCACCTGCATCGGTCGTACCGGCGGTGGCCACTATCGCCATCACCTGCTCACCGTTGGCTTTCGCCTGCGCCAGTTTGGTTTTCAGGTCAGCGATATCCATACGCGAGAACGCATCGGTTTTCACCTGAGTGACTGACTGGTAGCCCAGCCCCATCAACGCCATGTTTTTTTGCACGGAGAAGTGCGCGCTTTCGGAGCAGAACACTTTGATTTTGCTCAGATCGCCCGTTAAACCATGCTGCTGAACGGAGTGCCCCTGACGCGCGAAGAAAGCATCACGCGCCAGCATCAGCCCCATAAGGTTACTTTGGGTGCCGCCACTGGTGAACACGCCGGCATCACCGGCGCTGTAGCCTATCTGCTCGCGCAGCCACTCGATGAGTTTGATCTCAATGATGGTGGCTGACGGGCTTTGATCCCAGGAGTCCATGCTCTGGTTAGTGGCGTTGATCAGCACCTCTGCTGCCTGGCTAATCACCAGGCTCGGGCAGTGCAGATGTGCCACACATTGTGCGTGATGTACAGAGAGGCTGTCCTTGAGGAAATACTCAACCGCACGCTCAATGGCGGCCTGGTTACCCAGGCCCTGAGAGGTAAAGTTCAACTGGATGCGCTCACGCAACTGGTCGACGGTTTTCCCCTGATACATTTCAGGCTGCTTTAGCCATTCGATCACGGCTTTGCTGCTCTGCTCAATGGCATCCTGATAGGCGGCGATACTTTGCGCCGAACCGGAGAGAATTGGGTTGTTATCAGACACGATAGTTAACTCCGATTAAACCGGCTCCATGCCAGTGGCCAGCAAGGCGTTTTCAAATTTATCGAGGAAAATTTCCAGCTCAGCGTCGGTGATCAGCAGTGACGGCAACAGGCGCAGTACGCAACCATGACGGCCGCCTCGTTCCAGAATCAGACCGGATTCGAAGCATTTTTTCTGCAGCAGTGCCGAAAGCTCGCCATCCGCCGGATAGCACCCCATGTGATCCTGCGCTTCGTTAGGCTTCACGATTTCAATGCCGATCATCAGGCCCAGACCGCGTACGTGGCCGATAACCGGGTAACGTTTTTGCAGTTCGGCCAGTTTGCCTTTCAGCCACTCGCCCTGGGCGGCAACTTTATCCGCAATGGCGTTGTCTTTAAGGTGCTTAAGCGTGGTCAGACCGGTGGCCATTGCCAACTGGTTACCGCGGAATGTTCCGGTATGGTGGCCTGGCGCCCATGCGTCAAACTGTTTTTTGATGCCCAGTACGGCCAACGGCAAACCGCCACCGACAGCTTTAGACATAACGATGATGTCTGGCTCGATACCTGCGTGTTCAAATGCGAACAGCTTACCGGTGCGTGCGAAACCAGCCTGGACTTCGTCGATGATCAGCAGAATTCCATGGTCTTGCGTGACTTTACGGATGCGTTGCAGCCACTCGGCCGGAGCTGGGTTCACACCGCCTTCGCCCTGCACCGCTTCGAGGATCACCGCCGCTGGTTTGCGTACACCGCTTTCAACGTCGTTGATCAAGTTATCGAAGTAGTACGTCAGAGCTTTAACGCCAGCGTCACCACCGATACCCAGCGGGCAGCGGTACTGATTCGGATAAGGCATAAACTGCACTTCCGGCATCATGTTGCTGACGGCTTTTTTTGGTGACAGGTTACCGGTTACGGAGAGCGCGCCGTGTGTCATACCGTGGTAGCCGCCGGAGAAACTGATGATGCTTGAACGGCCAGTTACTTTTTTGGCCAGTTTGAGCGCGGCTTCAACCGCATCAGCGCCAGACGGACCGGTGAATTGCAGGCAATACTCTTTGCCCTGGCCCGGTAATAAAGAGAGTAAATAGGAGGAAAATTCGTCTTTCAGAGGTGTGGTAAGGTCCAGCGTATGTAACGGTAAGCCGCTGCTGATGACACTTTGAATGCTTTGAAGCACGTCAGGATGATTATGACCCAGCGCCAGAGTCCCGGCGCCTGCAAGACAATCAAGATATTGATTATTTTCAACATCAGTAATCCAAACACCCTGCGCTTTGGCAATTGCCAATGGCAGTTTTCGTGGATAGCTTCTGACGTTAGACTCAAACTCGGCCTGTCTTGCTAAAAAGGTATCATTGCTTTGTGGTAATGAACTAGCACTTAAAGTATCAATACGGACTTTATCCGTCATCATATCACTCCCACAACCTCGGGTATTATTAACGCCGGGTTGAATAAAAGGTTAAGGGGATTACCTGTAAAAACGCGGCCAATATATATTATTTTAATGGTGTACTCAATCATTTGTTTCAACATGCAATTATCCCATTAAAGTCAAGAAATAACAATAAGTTACCTTTCGTTGTGCATTGATTTTTGTTACCAATATCGAGCAAAGCGTTACGAATGCCCAGATTGCACACAACGTCACGAAAACCATCGTTTTGCTATGGTTTTATTCTTTTGTTACACGATTTTACCGTTAAGAATGTTAGGTATTGGCCTGTAAGGCATTCTTTTTCACTGATTTATTGCGAAATAAAATAAAAATGTCGATCCACTAAGATAAATCACTTACTATGGCGCGCTTATTTTACTCTCCGTAAATAAAGAATTAATGCGCATCACACCGGTAACGCGTAAGAGGCAATACACGTTATCGACAACAGGAGGCTTTCCTGGGTTGTCATCAGAAATGTTCGCGGGCGGACATTTCGTAAGGCGAAGCGTGCTTCCCTTATGCCGAGAATGAAAATTTTCTAGCCATTTTTTATGGCGCCCTGATATGAGATTGTTATGACACGCATTTATCCACAGTTCGTCGTTGCCAAATTTGGCGGTACCAGCGTTGCTGACTTTGACGCGATGAATCGCAGTGCCGGTATTGTTCTTGCAGATGACCACGTTCGTCTGGTCGTGTTGTCTGCCTCCGCTGGGGTCACAAATCTATTAGTCGAACTTTCTGAAGGGTTGGAAAGTCGTGATCGTATGGATAAAATTGATACCCTTCGCGCTATCCAGTACAACATTATTTCCCGCCTGAAAGCGCCGTTGGTCATAGGCAAGGAAATCGACCAACTCCTTGAAAATATTGCCCGCCTTGCCGAGACGGCATTTACAATGCCTTCCACGGCGCTGAGTGATGAACTGGTCAGTCATGGCGAGCTGATGTCGAGCCTGTTATTTGCTGAAGTGCTTCGTGAACGTGAAGCGCAAGCAGAATGGTTTGATGCCCGTAAAGTCATTCGAACCAACAACCTTTACGGCTGCGCCGAACCCAATATCAGCCTGGTGGAGGATCAGGCAGAAGCCCATCTGCGGCCGCGTATTGAGCAGGCGATTGTTATCACCCAGGGTTTTATCGGCAGTGATGACGCCGGGCATACCACCACGCTGGGCCGGGGCGGCAGCGACTACACCGCCTCCCTGCTTGGGGAAGCATTGCAGGCCGCACGTGTCGATATCTGGACTGATGTGGCCGGGATCTACACCACCGATCCGCGCATTGTGGCGCAGGCCCGGCGTATTGACCATATCTCCTTTTCAGAAGCCAGCGACATGGCTGCTTTTGGTGCGAAAGTGCTCCACCCGGCGACCCTGTTACCCGCGATGCGGAAAAATATCCCGGTCTTTGTAGGGTCCAGCAAAAATACCGCTGCCGGTGGAACGCTGGTTCGCCGTGAGACAGAGAATCCGCCACTTTATCGTGCGATTGCCATTCGCCGTAAACAGACGTTGTTGAGATTGCACGACCTGCATACGCAACCTGCATACAGATTCTTTGCCGAAATGTTCGCGATTCTGGCAGAACATCGGGTTGATGTGGACCTGGTTACCACCTCCGAGAGCTGTATAGCGCTAGCCCTGAATTCCACGGGATCCACTTCGGGAGAAGATCACACCCTGACCACCGCGCTGCTTACCGCCCTCTCTTCTCATTGCCGGGTCGAGATTGAAACCGGGCTGGCCTTGGTCACCTTGATTGGCAATCAACTCCATCGTGGCGCAGGCGTATGCCGGGATACATTTGTGGATCTGGATGAGTATGCCGTGCGTATGATTTTCCATGGCGCATCCAATGATAATCTTTGCTTCCTGCTACCAAGCGACGTCGCTGACAGCGCGGTCGTAGCGCTACACCGTAGGTTATTTGAGTAAGTTAAATCGGGGCGTTTGCACGCCCCTGGCTTCAATCCTCGATCGGCTCGCCGCTCTCTTGAGACGATTGCAGCCATGCCCCCCCAACCTATGTGGATCTGACCTTACGGCACCTATGACTCCATAAACATCCGTACATAACCACTTTTCAATTTAGACTACGCAGAGTTCTCTAATCGTTGTTCTTTCGTCTTTGTGAGTAATCCCTGAGCGCTGGATAGGGATCCTCTCTCACTGATCCTGTGCTGGGCTGGCGAAGCCATTTTTCCCAACCCGTTGTATCCTCTTTTTCGTTGATCTCACTAGTGAAATCCTCTATCTCACAGCTGTCGAGTTTCTCTTCCACTCTGTGTTTACGTCGGATAAAGGATGCCAACTGATCTTGGTCGAACGTGCCTTCAAGATACGGGTAGGTAATGGTCATCTCGGCATTATCCTGCTCCTGCAATAATGAATTTACCTGACCAAAGAGACGATCCACTCGTCCGTTGCGCTGTTCGTTATCACCAGGAGTCCATGCAATCCCATAGTGATGAATCTGATGACACTGCAGATGCAGATTAACCCCCTCCTGAAACACAGAGGTTGCGACCAGTACATTCGGATAAAATGGTGAGTTGAATCCGACAATAAGCCTTTCACGATTGGACGTCTCACCGCTGGCATACCAGGCAGGACTATTCAGACTCGACAGTTCACGCCAGCTATACTCCGCGTTTGCAAGTGGCTGACCTGCAATTTTTTCGCAAAGGGTTTCAAATGTTTCTATTGCCGCGATGAAATATCGCAGCATCAATGAATCTTCCAGTCTCCTTTCAACCCAGCGGGTGAACAGCCGATATCTTCTTTGAACATCACCATCCTGCTGCTTCTGACTGAATTCAGTGTACCAGCAATACAGTTCTGTCATGACAGGGCTGGCAAAGAGGTAACCGGTTCGTAAGTAAGTGGCAAAGTTTTCGAGTATTGCTGCTCCGTCCGCTCGCGAGAGCCAGTCTTCAAGTTTGTTACGGCAAGACGTTGGTAAATACTTGAACATCATTGCCCAGGCCGTAGTTAAAGGGACATCATACAGAATATGCTCTGGCGAACCAGGCAGTGGTCCCATCAGGCGAGCATCACGGGCTGCATCGGCATACGTATCGCGTTCACGCCCGCCAACAAGTCCACGGTAGTGGAAAAAATACCCCTCGGATTTTCCATCTAAGGCAGGCTCAAGGAATAAAGAAAACAGATTTTCCGGCCGGCGGAATCGCAGACTGACGTTGGTACAGTCAGTGCGCTTTTGCCCGGTTTTCTTTACGACAAAGAGTTCAGCTATTTTGCTGGAAAGCTTTAGCTCATTATCCGGGTCGTGATCCTCAATAAACGTATCATCAGGGATAAAATCATCTGCTTCAGCACGTTTAACCCTGCCATGCAGGAGGCGAGCAAATTCAGACCGCGACCACCCCGATTTACGCCATGCTGCAAGCGACTCATCAGGCAGCCCCCACGCAGACACAATACGCGCAGCAAATATTTCGTCATAACTGGCGTTGACCCGCTGGGTGATTTCACGCACAGAAGGGATGCGGCGTACAAATACCAAGTGTTTGAATGTATGTAACATTTCATCAGGGTCAAACAGCCTCGCCGGCGAGCAAGCATCGATCAGAGCATCATATTTTGGATGATCCGGAAACCTGTGATAGACATCATTAAACTGACGCGTCAATGCCCCGAGAAGTAATGTATCTGGCGCATGGTAAAAGGCGTCCCTTTCGCCATCGTCTGATATCGGCTCTTTGTCATAACCACCTGTTGATTCGAAACCCTCGAGGTAACCATACATGTATGCCCGGTTGCCACCCTTCTGTTGTTCCTGAAGATGTTGAACAAGTTTTTTCTGGTAGAGAGCAAAAAAAAGCTCAGCATCCTGCCTGCCATCAAAAGTTGCCGGTATAGCACGTTCCCGACGGTAATGATGCTTACTGTAACTTCCCCCTTTACCCCGCATTTTTCTCAGCCGTCTTATCGCATAAGTTTCCATCAGGCTTCGGACATCATCTGGACTAAAACGCTCATGCTTGTCAGTAAAGTAACTCAGAATGTCATACACATTACGCGTGGAGGAGTGATTAGGTGTTGCAGTCAGAAGCAACGTTTTTTTGGCAAGCGGTGTATCCTGTCCACCAAAAAAAGCGGCGGCAGCGGCGGCGCGTTGGGAATCCCCGTTTCGGTTACGAAAATAATGTGCTTCATCGACTATGATCAGATCAAAGCCACCTTTCATGGACTCCGTTATCTGTTTGCGGTATCCCGCACCAAGCTTTGCCGCTGATTTGCGTTTGTCTCGCGAGCTCTTGTCTTCAACCAACCCACTCAGGGCATGGATCGTGGTCAGATAAAGTCGTCCCGGACTCGCTGTGATATCGAGCGTAAGATCTTCAATCCGGCCGTGGAATGAGGGCTTGTAGAGGTGCTTACGCTCTTTAGAAAAGTCCGGTGCCTGCCCGGCACGATAGTGCTTATCCACAAAGGTTGTAAATTCTATTTCCCAGTTGTGACACAGCGTTTTATTTGGCGCCATTATAAGAATTCGGGCAGTTGGCTTTTGACGCCAGAGCATCAACATCAGACCGATCGCCTGATAGGTTTTCCCCATTCCCACTTCATCAGCGAGCAGCCCTACACGAGTTCTGGACAGAATATTCCATAAACCCGCAACACCTTCAGCCTGCTTTGCCGCCATACTCATGTCGCCCGAACGATACTGCCATAAAGGGTCCGCGGCATCGAAATTCATCACAGCACTGACATCTTCCGGGGATATTGTTTTATTCATTTTACCGGCCATAACAGCACTCCTC
This sequence comes from Serratia sp. K1WW1, assembly GCF_055790865.1. NCBI lineage: Bacteria > Pseudomonadati > Pseudomonadota > Gammaproteobacteria > Enterobacterales > Yersiniaceae > Serratia > Serratia sp. K1WW1. The sequence continues at coordinate 3,101,389 of NZ_CM147697.1, read as the reverse complement.
CCTGATAATATCGAGGTATACCATACTTGATGGCTTCCCCTTCAGCACCGGCGTCTGTACGTGCAACTTTGCCCACATATGTTTTGTAACCTGAACAGAGGCGTTTTTCTCAGCTTGACGAAGTTTATTCATATGTTTCTTCGCGGCTTTCACAAGGTTGTTCACCTCACAGGCAAGAAACCAACTGAAGACCGAATCTGGTTTCTGCTCTACCACCTCTGCAGTTTTTTCTACCAGTTCAAGCAAACAGTCAGGGTCGCTGAAAAGACTCCGATATAGCCGATTGGCATCCTTTACTTGTGATAGCCAGCTAAGTCTTTGCTGCATGGCATGAAACAACCGGAAATAACTAGTCGGGCTTATGGATTCGGGTATAGGCTCCCTAACCTCAGCGCTATCATGAGTAGAAGCATCCCGTGGAAGTAAATTATCGTGTGATGTTACTCCCGAGGCACTGACATAACTGCTCAGAAGATCGTCCAGTGAATTGAATCGCATACCACGGCGGTGTGCTGTTCCTGTCTCGGTGATAATCCCCTGCCAGTCAGGTTGATCTTTACACCGGATGGTGTAGAAATGGCTGCTGAGCAGCACATCTGAATGGGTCGGGAAAAGCGGGGGCATACGTTTGAGTTCTTTTGCTGCCACTGTCCACAAGAGTGTCTGTGGTTCGCGGACCCCAGGAAGAATAAGCTGGTAGCTCTCCGTGGGCTTATCACTAAACCACTGCCCGGTTATCGAGTACTGGCAGGTTGTCCAGTCGAAACTGACATCAAGATCAAAAGGTGGCAATAGCGGAGGAACGAAATCTTCTTCGCTCAGTAACTCATCACTGGCAAAATTATCGCTCGTAACCTCCTGGAAGTCTCCGCAAAGCGTAACCGAACGAGAAACTGGGTGGACGATACCGGCTTCAACATTCCAGAAGGTATCATCTAGACTGCTGAACCCCGGAACGGTGAAATTCCATGAACCCGTTGCGAGACGGCTGTCTTTTTGGGATTTTGCGAGCCAGAGTTTAGCATGAACCATGACAGTACGTTCATCCCTGAGAACTGGAGAAGAATAAAAACCTAAACGTCCATTCTCTATTAGTTCCTGTGTGCTCTCACTCCAGGGCGTTCGTATGCATCCCTGGAGAAGGTCCGGAACAAGTTCAATTTTTAACTCCGGGTCAGAGAATGCGTTGATGAAGCGAGCAAGATCGCCAGAAAGATAGGGAGACCAGACACTCAGCGTCTCGATCTTTCCTTCTTTTTCAAGAGCTTTCCTGAGTGTTTCGCCTCCGAGACTGTGAATAAACGACCAACTTGTATCTTTGCCGCAAAATGTACAACCTTTTTGAAACTTTTTTCTCAGCCCTTCATCAAGTTGAGTAAAAAACGTTTTAATTTGTTGATACTGTTCGTTAGAAGCAACACGACGAAAATCAACGGCCTCAACATTCCGCCCCCATCCGCTAAGAGTGAGATTAGCGCTCCCGGCACCGACTATAATCTCTCCCTTTTTGTTCTCTAGGTAAAATACCTTTGGATGAAAAAGGCTATCCGTGTCATGAAAGCGCTTGGCATTTGTTTTTTTGCTGCGAGCTAACCCTCTCACTGAGACTGGATATACGGCAATAGAGGTTCGCTTTGGTTTCTCTTTAGCGAGCATCCGTGGATCACAGTAAATGCGAAAATCGATACCACTGTCGGTTAGTGCCTGCTGAAGTCCCTCATAATCCATTCGACTTATTGGTGGATCTGTCTTAAGAATAGCCGGTAGCACCCAGTTTTCGACAAACGCAACGTCAAGATTAAATGTAGTTAGCCACACCCGTTTAAGTTCGCCAAGCTCCTTAATTTGCTGCCTGAAAGTTGACATCAGTTTCATGACACTTCTCCCCACAGCTTGCTAAGCATGTGTCTGAACTGAGGCAAATAATAATGATTAACCCAGTCATCGTTTTTCCTTTGCCCTGACAGACTGAATGGAGAAACCTGGAGTGACAGAACATTGTCATTCAGCGTCATCCAGGAAAACTGTCCTCGTACAGCCATAATGCTGCTATGGTATCCAAGAAGCTCAGCCACCTGACTCTCTAGTTTGGGTTCGGCGGCAACCTCAAGTAAGCGTTGAAACCTGTATTTAGGCGTGCCGGTAAGAGATTGAAGTAACGCACAATTTTCCTGTAGCTGTGACGCCATACGGGGCAGAGTATCATCACTCAAACCTCGTGACTGCCAAAATGCTCTGAACTCGGCCAGTGTTTGCTGACTTTGTCTCTGCAGGCCACGGAACATGAGATCAACCAGTGAAAGGAATGGCTCCGCCTGAATGATATGACTCAAGGTCAGACGTTCATCTTCATCAATATCCTGCTTATTATCCGTTTCACGCCATGCCAACTTAAAGATTTGAGCTGCCGTATATTCCTGCTTGGGTTCGAGTTTCCGCTCACGTTCAATCACCCGATAAAGAGCTCCAGCGGCATTCCGGTTAAGTCCGGTCATATTCAGCCAGAAATCACGGCTGTATTGTCCCACGTACTCAGGATGACCAAATGCCTTAACATACAATTTTCTCAGGACATCAAAACGTGAATCGAAACGTGGTGACAGGTCACCGGCGCGTGATGCCTGCATAAGGTTGCTTAGGTAGTCGTGAACTGCCTTATAGAGTTTTCTCAACTCAGGGACTTTTTTTATTAGCGACTCAGCGGCCTGCCATGGTTCTTTACTGCCCGGAACATCATAACGATAATGAGTGTCAAAAAACTGCATATCCATCATTGGCGATTTATAACGACCATTCGTTCCGAGGGCTATCTGATTTGTCAGGAGACAACATTCAGATTCGTGACCAAAGCGAATTTCAGGATGCTCCCCCTGAGACTCCATACGTCGTCGTGCTTTCAGGATACCCAGTACCCCGGTCAGAGTGACTCCCTGGCGTTCAGCCAGGAGCATCGACCAGATATAGATATTTTCAAGATGTATGAGGCAAGCAAACCTGAAATCACGATCTTGCTTACTGGCATACCGCTTTTTCATCGCACCCGATATCTGAAGCCTCTCATTGTACATAACGTCACGCATCACAGCATGATGCAACAGGTTGAGCGTGTACTGACGTACATCATTTGCAATGGAAGTTATGCGGCGGTGGAAAATACCTTGTCCCCAGGCAGACCAGATCACCAGTTGCCCCAGCGGGTCAATGTTCAGCTCACCCGTTAGTGATTCGTCGTACTCCGTCAGAAAATTATTTATATACATAATGTTGTATCAATTGTTTGTGCCTGAGGGGTAGCAACTCGCCATTCGTGCGCCGTCGGAACCCTTTCCTGTACCATGGCCCTTCGCTTCGCAGACTTGATGGTCGTTGGGGCGCTTCGCGCAGTACTCCACAAGGCGAGTAAGAGTCGGCTTGCTTCCTGCGAGTATCAAACCTGTTGTTCCACCGGCAGAAAACCCCAAAAATCCTATTTGATCTTTATCAATATGTGGTGCAAGCATCGAATCTTTGAGAGCAGCCGACAAAGCAGCAGATATCTGCAAGGGGCGTCCGTAGATCGCGCTAGTAGCCCCGACTCGACTCGAATTCTGAAAATTATCGCCCGGATGGGTCACGCTTACGACGATGTATCCTTGCTGAGCGAGGGTTGTGGCCAGATCATGATGTCCCCACATACTTCCCATGTTTCCATGCGAAAGCAGAATCAACGGATATAAATCGCTCCCAATTGAGACCGATTTGGACGCTGAAATCTGATAGGGACCGATGCTTGTAACCCCCGAGGGCCCAGAACTTGGAAAGAACACCACCGTTTCCATTGGGTGATGATCAATAGGGTCGACAACTGCAAGCTTTTTGATCCCAACGCCATTAAGGTTTGCGGCATTCGCACCTATAACATATAGCATTAGCAACAATATTACCGGCATGAATTTAACGAGAATATTGCTAAAATCCGGTATCCTGGCATAACCTAGTAACGCCATGTAAGTCTCACAAATCCTTTTTGATACATGAGAGTATCATAATGTACAGAATACGATTCCTGATACCTAATTGTCCGTTTTTTGCTCTTGCAGCGTGAATTCAGAGAAACAACGGCCGCAGAGAATGCCACTTGGGTTCTGTCTCCAACGTCGGATGACAAACACAACTACCCTGCCATCCAATCGTCCCAGGCAGGCGTCGATGAGATTTTTTCCACAATAAAATCAATAAAGCTTCTCACCTTGGGGTCTTGATAATGCCCTGGATGGTACAGTGCGAAAAGATGGTACTCATGCTCTTTAGCTTCGTGATCCAGCAAAATGGGGATCAACTCGCCTTTGGCGATATGGTCACCCAGCATGTAGGTTGGCAGATTGACGATCCCCTGATGATGGAGCGCTGCCTGTAGCAGCCCCAAGGTACTGTTCACCTCGACGATGTTATTGATTTTTAACGAATGGCCATCGCCACCAATAAATTGCCAATTATCAGAAACGTTTGGATTGATCAGGCAGTCGTGATCCTCCAGGTCTGCCAGGGTTTTTGGCAGGCCACGGCGTTCAAAGTAGCGCCGGCTGGCGCAATAAACCCAGTTGATCTTACAGATTTTGCGCAAAGCAAAATTACTCGGCGGGTGTGCGGTAATACGCAGCGCAATATCGATATTCTCTTCGTTAAGGTTGACGCTTTGGTCATTCAAATCGACTGACAATCTGACGTCGGGGTTGATCTCTCTATAGTCACTGTACAAACGCATCAGATGGGTAACGCCGAAGGCAATTGAACAGGTAATTTTGAGCTGGCCCTGTGGGTGGCTGCGGAAACTGGAGGTATTCACCAAGGAGTCATCCAGCTCTGCCAGCAGGTGCTGCGCCCGGAACAGCAGATATTTGCCTGGCTCGGTCAAAATCAGGTTACGCGTGGTCCTTTTCAGCAAAACGATGCCAAGATAGTCTTCCAACTGGGAAATGCTGCGGCTCACCGAAGACGGCGTCAGGTTCAACTTCAGCGCTGCGGCAGAAAAACTGTTACATTCAACGACCTTGATAAAGATCTCCAGCTGCCGGAAGATGGCGTAGTTGTCGATTTTTGCCTTGAATGAAACGGAACCCCTGGTTGACGACATCATCTGCCGGTACCCCTTTGTGGATTTATACGGTCGCATGGATCTGATATCAGACTAGCAAAAACACGCTAAATTAGTAAAATTCCTATACATTATAATTGACTATACTCACTAGATAGCGACGCTACCAACCCTTTCAGTCAGTTTTCATAAAAAGCACATAAAATAAGACAGCCATCAACTTTTGCGTTTCACGCACAAGTATTTTCATTTAATAACACCGCTAGCTGCTTTAAGTTTTACTTACCAGTACGTACTATGTTTCTATGTCAGATAAGGTTACCTCTGACAAAAGCGATGTTTTACATAACTTCTCATTTCGTGAGAACACGGCTGTGATCATCCTGCGACAGGAAGACAATGATGAATAGCATAATAAATACAGATATCAAGTCTAAAGACGCGTATAAAAGCATTCCGTTTACCCGATATGACTTCGGCTGGGTTATTCTCTGCATAGGTATGGCCATCGGTTCCGGCATTGTTTTTATGCCGGTTCAAGTGGGCATCAAAGGCATTTGGGTCTTTATCACCTCGGTTATCATTTCTTATCCAGCGATTTATTTGTTGCAAAGTCTTTACCTTAAAACATTATCAGAAAGTGAAGATTGCCAAGACTATACTAACGTTATTACACAATATCTCGGGAAAAACTGGGGGTTTTGGCTAGGTATTGCCTATTTCTTGATGCTACTACACGGCATGTTTTCTTACTCCCTGGCCGTTACCTTTGACAGCGCCTCCTATATTCAGACCTTTGGGCTGACGGAAGGCCTGCTGTCAGACTCCATCTGGTATGGGTTGGTGGTGCTGGTTGCCTTGGTCAGCATTGCCGCTCAAGGGGAACGGTTGTTGTTCAAAGTCTCCGGGCCGATGGTGTGCGTTAAATTTGGGATTATCGTTGTATTAGGGATCGTGATGGTTCCACATTGGAACTTGAATAATATTACCGCCTTCCCTGCGCTGCTGCCGTTTATGCGCGATGTGTTTTTGACGTTACCCTTTACCCTTTTCTCCATTCTGTTTGTTCAGATACTTAGCCCGATGAACATTGCTTATCGCAAAGTTGAATCGGATAAACGTATTGCCACCTATCGAGCTATCCGCGCCAACCGCGTTGCTTATATTATCCTGGCGGTTGCGGTATTGTTCTTTGCCTTCTCGTTCACTTTTGCTATCAGCCATGAGCAGGCCGTTTCCGCTTTTGAGCAGAATATCTCTGCATTAGCCATTGCAGCCCAGGTTATTCCCGGTTCTGTTGTGAGAGTAATGAGCGCCCTGCTGAATATATTTGCCATCTTAACGGCGTTTCTCGGGATTTATTTAGGGTTCCAGGAGGCGATCAAAGGGATTGTGACTAATATTATCTGCCGTTTTATTCCGGAAGAAAAAATCAATCAAAAAGTGCTTCACATTGCCATCAGCGTTGGCGTTGTGCTGGGGTTATGGGCGTGGATTTCAACCCGCTTCTCTATCCTGTTCTTTATGCAACTGGGGAGCCCTTTGTTCGGGTTGGTATCATGCTTGATCCCTTGCTATCTGGTGTATAAAGTCGAAGCACTTCATAAGTTTAAGGGGCCCGCCGTTTGGTTTATCACTTTCTTCGGTATTTTGCTTTGCCTGTCCCCCTTCTTTAAATTTTTCGAATAAACGATGAGGTTAGCAATGAGTAAATCACCAAGCTCGGATTTCAGCATCGGCACCCGGATTACACAGATCGGCCGAGATCCCGCCAAACAGGCCGGATTTGTCAACGCAGCGGTTTATCGGGGTTCAACGGTTATTTTCCCTACCGTCAGCGATATTGAGCATAACCGAGCCGAGTTTAACTACGGGACGATGGGCACACCCACGATCGCCAATCTTGAAAATGCGTGGAGCGAACTGGCTGGTGCGGCAGGGACGGTACTCTCACCCTCCGGGCTGGGCGCAATTGCGCTGGCATTGCTCACCACGTTGAAAGCAGGCGATCACCTGTTAATGCCTGACAGCGTGTACAAACCCACTCGCCTGTTTTGTGCAGGAATGTTGGGCAAAATGGGGATCGAAACCACCTACTATGATCCATTGATTGGCGCAGACATCGGCACCTTGTTCCGCCCTAACACTACCACCCTGTTCTTAGAATCTCCTGGCTCTCAAAGCTTTGAAATCCAGGATATTCCAACCATGACGGCGCTGGCAAAACAGCAAGGGATCGCCACCATTATTGATAATACCTGGGCAACGCCGGTATTTTTCCGCGCCCATGAACATGGTTGTGATATTTCCGTAGAGGCGGGTACCAAGTATTTGGGCGGGCATTCCGATTTACTGATGGGCGTGGTTTCAGCCAATGATGCCTGGTGGCCTAAATTACGCGAAACCTATGATCTGATGGCGATGCTGCCGGGTGCAGAAGACTGTTTTCTCGCCCTACGGGGTTTAAGGACCATGTACTTACGCTTGAAGGAGGCCGAAAAGCGCGGGCTGGAGCTGGCTCATTGGCTAAAATCCCGCCCGGAGGTATTGAAAGTGCTCCACCCGGCCTTCCCTGATTGCCCAGGGCATGAATTCTGGAAACGCGACTTTACAGGTTCTTCGGGCCTGTTCTCTATCATTTTACAGCCGGAATATACCAAGGCTGGCGTTGATAACATGTTGGATAACATGTCGATTTTCGCCATGGGTTACTCGTGGGGAGGTTTTGAAAGCCTGGTGATCCCGTTTAACTGTGCCGAATACCGCACCGTGACGCAGTGGCAACCCGGCGGCCGGGCGCTGCGCTTGCAGATTGGGCTGGAGGATATGGATGAACTGAAAGCCGATCTGGAGCAAGGCTTTGAAAGATTGAAGCAATTTGTCTGAGGCGCGATTGTTTCCAAGGTGACCGCATAAGCGGTCACCTGACCTTTCCTGCTGCTCACCACGCCGTGGTGAATTGCCGGTTTCCTTGCATGCGAACAAACAGCATCCCACCAGCGAACATAGTCACAATCTGCGAGGCCACCAGCACCGAAAAGCCTGAAGAGACGGTGCCAAACGACATCATTACCAGCCCCATCAGCAAGGGAATGAATGCCGAAAAGATATTCCCCACGCCATTGATCAGCCCGTAGGCAGAACCAACGCTTTCTGCTTTGGCATGGTGCTGGATCAGAGTGGGAATTGCCGCACCTTGCGCCCCCCAACAAGCGTTGGCCGATAGCAGGAACACGGCCAGCCAGCCACTTTGTGAGCTCAGCATCACGCCTAGCATGCAGATAGCCGTTGCTGCCCCGCCAAAGGCAAAAATCAATGGCATCTGTTGTGGCCGAACGCGATCCAGGATCACCCCGCCAAGATACTTGGATAAGATACTGATAATAAAGGGTAGCGATGCTAGCCAACCCATTTGCTTGATGGAAAAGCCACGTTCATTGGTCAGGTAAGCGGGCAGCCAGGAACTGGAACCCCACAGATAACTTAGCGTGGCTATCTCAACCAGCATGATCCAGCCGAGCATGGGCGTTTTCCAAGCCAGAATGAAGGTATGGCAGACACGTTGCATCATGGGTTCACTGCTCCGTTGCACCACTGCGGTTGTTCTAGGATGGATAAACACGCGTACCAAAAGCAAGCCGACCAGGAGATTGATTAACGCCAGGACATGAAAAGAAAGGGCCCAACCAAGATGGCTCATCAGGAAAGTCACCAGCGGAAAACCAATCACCAAACCTAAAGATACGCCTAATGCCGACACCGCATTGGGCTTTCCCCGCTCATTGGCGGCGAAATGGTCACTGATGTACATGGTTTTCAGCGAGAAAAGTGGCCCTTCACTGACACCGAGGAAGGCCCGGACGACCAGTAAAATGATGAACGATCCCACCAACGGAGAAGCCGCGGTAAAGAGCGCCCAGAGAACCACACTGAGGGTCAAACCTTTACGATAACCGAATAGCGTTTCCAGAAACGGCGTCAACAACATGGCTGAAAGGCCATAGCCTAGCAGAAAGGCGGTCATCAATGTGCCTTGATAGGCGCGATTGTCTGCCAGGCCAAAGTGATTGAGAAACTCGGGGTTAACCAGCATGACGGAGATATTTACCCGGTCAGCATAGGCGATCACGATGAGGAGCAATGTCGCGATGACTCCCCACCAGCGTTGTTGTCTCATGCCCTGCTCCTTGAAGAAATGTGTCAACCAAATATCCGGTAACGCCGTTTGCTCGTTAACCGTCACCACAATTTACCGTTGAATTAATTGTTTCAATACTGTTAACATATTGTTGCTCGTATATCTACACTACCGCGGCAAGAGAGGAATGGGAACACATCGGCCCATCGGTAAACGATGAGCCTGCTAGGGATTACTGACACAACGCCACAATCTCTTTATATAACGTCAGCGGTAATGTCACACCGAACTGCTCACTGTGCTGACGCGCCTTAAAACGCCGCTCCCCAGGAATACGGGCCCCTTGCTCTGCCATATCATTAAAAAGCCCTTCCGCTCTGGCGAAATGCTCTTCCTTATCTGCCCCCAGAAAACGTTCAGGATCCATCGCAATAATCAGTTCTCCGCCATAAGGTGAAGAACCTGTCGATTGGTCGTAAGCCAACGATTCTTTGCTGGTCATATCACCAATCAACGGCCCGGCAATCAATTCCACCATCGCCGCCAATGCTGAACCCTTATGGCCACCAAACGTCAACATCGCGCCTTGCAGTACGCTGGCGGCATCGGTGGAAGGTTTACCTTGCCGATCGATTCCCCAACCTTCTGGCAGCGGTTTATTCGCCCGGCGATGCAGCTCAATCTCACCGCGTGCAGCTGCGCTGGTCGCCATATCAAACACAAACGGAGCTTGTCCCTGACGTGGCCAACCAAAGGCTATCGGGTTGGTACCAAACAAGGGCTGACTCCCCCCGGCGGGCGTGACCCAGGCATGGCTTGGGGTGCAAGCCAACGCTACTAATCCCTGTTCGGTAAGCGGCTCGATATCCGCCCACAGCGCAGAGAAGTGGACGCAATGATTGATCGCCAGTGCGGCAATACCACAGTGACGCACCTTGGTGATAAAGGCAGGCAGTGCCGCTTGATAGGCGACCAACGAAAACGCACCCTGCGCGTCTACGCGTAAAATCGCCGGAGCGCTGTCGGTGAACGTCGGTTCGGCATCTGCCATCACTTTGCCGGCATGCAGCGATCGGACACAGCCCAGTACACGATACAAACCATGGGAATGGCAGCCATCGCGTTCACCGGCGGTGACGTTCTTTGCTACAGCATCGGCATGCTTGGCGCTGAAACCATTACTGTGCAAGGCTCGATACGCCAGTTGATAGGCCTCTGACAACGTGAGATTGACGGTGTTGGTCATGGTCGTTTCCTCCTTTAGCATTACTCTTCCTCGTCCCCGACAAAATTTGCCTGAGGTAAACAGGTGTAAGCTCCCCAGTAATAAATCAGCAGCGCGATGGCCGCCACCAGCAGGGTGTCCCACGGGTGGCCAATAGCATTGATGCCGCCAAAACTGCCGAGATAGGAAGCCACGATGATCAAGGCGTAGAAAGCGATCAGCCACAGCGAGGACCAAATCTGCTGCTTCAAGCTGACGGCGTGAGTCGGCACTTTGTTTTTAAACAGGATATAGACAAAGAACATCAGAATTTGCAGGCCAAGCAGCCAGGAGACGGTGTTCCAGCCTGACCAGTAAACGATCAATGCGGAAATGATGAATGACACCGGTCCTAACACGCTAAATCCCCAGACAAAGAACGGCCGCGGCAAATTCGGTGCATTGCGGCGTAGCCCGGCGGCGGTAACCGGGGCAATGGCATAGCTAAGTACCAGTGCGGCGGAGACCACTCCGATCAGCTTTTCCCAGGAAGGGAACGGCAACGTCCAGAAGATAGCCAGCCCGAAAGTCAGCCAAAGTGCAGGACGCGGGATCCCCGACTCACCATCGACGCGGGTAAAAATTTTGAAGAAAGTCCCTGCCCGTGCCCAACCATACACAACACGCGGCGTGGCATTCATATAGATATTGCCCGTGCCGCTCGGTGAAACGATCGCGTCGCTCACCACCAGAAAAGCCAACCACCCCATCCCCAGCGTAACGGCAATATCGCGGTACGGCAGTGAAAAGTGCTTGCTGATATCCTGCCAGCCGCCGCTCAGCATTTCGCTTGGAATACTGCCGAGGAAAGCCAGCTGCAGCAGCACATAGATAATGGTGGAAAGCACTACCGACAGGATCAGCGCGATCGGGATGGTACGCTGTGGCTTCTGTACTTCGCTGGCCACCGAGATAATTGGCGTCAGCCCCAGATAGGCAAAGATGATCCCACCGGCGGAAATCGCCGCTTCCACCCCGGCGGAACCAAAGGGCGCAAAGCCTTGGCTGTGCAGGTTTTCAGGTTTGAAGAAGGTGAACAGCACCACGATCACCAGCACCGGCACGATGAACTTGAGTATGCTGATCAGGTTGTTGGATTTGGCAAACGTCTTCACACTGTAGTAATTCAGCGTAAAGAACAGACACAGCAAGATAAATTGCGTCAGCCAACCGATCAACGTGGGATCGCCCGAGCCTGGCTGGCTGAGAGCTGGGAACCAGGCTGCTGCATATTGCCGGGCGGCGACGACCTCGATCGAGATCAGGCTGGAGAACGCAATCAGTGTGATGAACCCCAGCAGATAGCCCATCAGCTCCCCGTGGGAAAACACCGGGTAACGAATGATGCCACCGGCACGGGGAAGCGCGGCACCCAGCTCGCAATAAACAATGCCCAGCAGCAGTACAGCGAGCCCGCCGATCAGCCACGAATAGATCCCCGCAGGGCCCGCGATGGCAGCAACATGGCTGGCGGCGAACAGCCAGCCGGAACCAAAAATCGCGCCCAGGCCGATAAACGTCAGATCGGTTAACGTCAGTTGCTTTTTAAATTTTCCCTGTATGGTCATAGCATTACCTTTCGAATTATTTCATTGCCGCAGGTGAATGGAGGGCTGCGCGGGTGTATTCACCGTTGACCAGGCGCAACAGGTTCAGAGGATTGCTGTCTTGCAGCGCGGGGGGCAATAACGCTGCCGGGTAGTTTTGCAGGCAGACCGGGCGCAAAAACCGCTCGATAGCCAGCGTACCGACCGATGTGCCACGGGGATCGCTGGTCGCCGGATAAGGGCCGCCGTGCACCATGGCTTCGCAGACTTCCACACCGGTAGGGTAGCCGTTAAACAGTACACGCCCCGCTTTGTGGATCAGTAATTGCGCCAATTCGTTCGCCTCGCCAAGGTCTTCCTGTTCAGCCAGTAGCGTGGCGGTGAGTTGCCCTTGCAGGTTTTCCAGCGCGGCAAGCAGTTGCGCCCGGTCTGCGACCTCAACCACGATCGCCACGGGGCCAAAGACCTCTTCCTGCAACAGCGGATCGGCGTTAAGTAACAAACAACTGTCGGCCTGATAGAGCTGGGCTACCGCCAGATGGGGTTGTTCTGCCCTGCTTCCGGCCAGACGCCGTAGCTGAGGATGTTGATCCCATCTCTGCAAGCCACTCAGATAATGATCCCGCGTAGCGGCATTCAGCATGGTTTGTGGCGGACAGGCATTAACCTGTGCTTGTAAATCGGCGATCAGCTGGCTGAAGGCCGGGCTGCGCTGGCCGATAATCAGCCCCGGCTTGGTGCAGAATTGGCCGCAACCGAGCGTGAAAGAGGCAACCAACGCTTGCGCAATTTTTTCACCACGCTGAGCCAATGCCTGTGGCAAGACCACCACCGGGTTGATGCTCGACATTTCGGCAAACACCGGGATGGGGTGTGGACGTCGCATCGCCAAATCAAATAATGCCCGGCCACCTTGCAACGAGCCGGTAAACCCTACCGCCTGGATCGCTGGATGTTGCACCAAATCGGCACCGATGCTGCTGCCGAACACCATATTGAAGACACCCGCGGGCATCTGCTGTTTTTGCACCGCACGTTCAATAGCCTGCGCGGTCAATTCCGCCGTGATCATATGGCCACTATGTGCCTTGAACACCACCGGGCAACCGGCGGCCAGCGCGGCAGCGGTATCACCTCCGGCGGTAGAGAACGCCAGCGGGAAATTGCTGGCACCAAACACCGCGACAGGACCGATGGCGACGCGATACTGCCGTAAATCAGGTCTTGGCAGCGGTGTACGCGCTGGTAATGCGCAATCAATTCTCGCCCCGTGCACGCGGCCACTACGTAGCAGTTCGGCAAACAGTCGCATCTGCCCGCTGGTTCTGGCGCGTTCACCAATCAGACGAGGGATAGGCAGCGCGGTCTCTTGTGTGGCAAAGGCAAAAAAATCCTCCCCTAACGCGTCCAGTTCATCGGCTATGGCGGCGAGAAAATCCGCTCGCTGCTCGGCGCTGGTTTGGCAATAGACGCTAAAGGCTCGGGTAGCAGCCTGTGCTGCGGCATCAACCTCTGCAATGCTGGCCTGATGGAAGCGATAACCTGTTGGCTGATTATTATCGGCCCGCAGGCTAATGAGTTCGGCGTTACCGCTAGCTATCCGCTGCCCGCCAATAAACTGTTTGCCGCTAAGGGCGTATGTGTTGTGAGTTGGCATTGGTTTCCCCTGTGCGATTGCCTGTTATAGCCCGGCTAAATACCGGGCCTCCTTGAGAGATCACAGGCCGACATCTGGCAGAGTCGGACGGTTGGCCAGAGCTGTGTTGATAATCGTCGTCACCTCTTGCAGCGTTTCCCCCTGCAATGCCAAACGCGGTGGGCGGGTCACCGCGCTGCCACGGCCGACCAGTTCTTCACAGAGCTTGATGCTCTGCACCAGGTCTGGACGGGCATCCAGATGCAGCAACGGCATAAACCAGCTATACAGGGCCAGTGCTTCTTCGAAACGCTTTTGCTTCGCCAGCCGGAACAAGGTTTCCCCTTCACGTGGGAACGCGTTGGACATGCCAGAGATCCACCCTTCTGCGCCCACGGCGAGGCTTTCTAGCACCACGTCGTCCAACCCGGCGAACAACACGAAACGATCGCCGACCGCATTGCGTAAATCGATAAAGCGGCGGGTATCGCCAGAAGAGTCTTTGAAACAGACGATGTTGTCGCAGTCGACCAACGTGGTGAGAATGTCAGGTGTGACATCGTTTTTATAAATCGGCGGGTTGTTGTAGACCATGATCGGCAGATCGGTGGCGGTGGCCACGCTGCGAAAGTGTGCTGCAGTTTCGTGCGGTTTGGATGAATAAACCAGCGCAGGCATCACCATCACGCCGTCGATACCGGCTTTTTCCGCTTCGCGCGCCATATTCTGTGCAAAGGCGGTGGTGAATTCGGCAATCCCGGCGATCACCGGTATTTTGCCTTGTGCGGCGTCTTTCGCCACCTCGATCACCGCCAGTTTCTCCTGCATCGTCAGTGAGGTGTTTTCGCCCACGGTGCCGCAGACGACCAGGCCAGAGACACCGTCTTTGACCAGGTTTTTGATCACCGCATGGGTAGCATCAAGATCCAGAGAAAAATCGCTGCGAAATTGCGTACTGACTGCCGGAAATACCCCACTCCAGTTAATCGCTTTATTGCTCATCGTGTTGGTCCCTTTTGCTTGAAATGTTAATTGCCGGTTAATTTTTGGTGAAATTCAATAACAGATTGACCGGTATTCTCGGCAGCGGCTTGACGGTTTTCACCGAATGCGAGGACGAAATTGGCATAATGAGGAGGAATTGCGCGCAGCGGAGCCTGTGACGCAGTTGCATCATAAAAGTCATAATTTCAGCTAATTAGGGAACTAATGTGGCGCGAAAATCGCGGGGGCTAGCACCGGTCATGGCCTTGAACTGGCGGCTGAAAGCGCTGTGATCGGTATAACCGCATTGCAATGCGATATCGGTAATTGGCATATCACTGGCCAGGAGTTCTGTGGCCTTCTCTAGCCGGACTTTGTGGATCATCTGGCGCGGCGTCAGGTGAAAAATACGTTTACAGTAGCGCTCGATTTGCGCCACGGAAAGGCCGGTCAGCGCCCTCAACTCTTCCATCGCGATCGGCCTGCCGTAATGCTGACGGATATAAACATCCAGCGCCGCCAATCGCTGATAGGCCGGGTGGTTAGCCTTCGCCTCCTGCAAATCATGTGAGATCCCGGCCATGCCGATAATCTTGCCCTGCTGGTCATACAGTGCCAGCTTTTGCGTCAGGCACCAGCCCGTTTCGCGGCCGCTGTATAAGTGCATTTCAAGCTGATCCTGGATCTGTACCCCTTGGTGTAACACCCGCAGATCTTGCTCGGTATAGCCTGAACCCAACTGGGTTGGGAAAACGTCTGCCGAGGTTTTACCCAACAGCGGCGTCACCGTTTTAAAACCACAGCGTTTGGCCAAGGTGAGATTGGCCAGCAGATAGCGGGCCTGCGCATCCTTGATAAAAAACACCACATTGGGAATGGCATTAAGCAGCGGCGCAATCAATGCCAGCGAGTTCAATACGCTATGTAACGAATGGGGACGCTGTTGCACCAACCCATCACAGAACTGGGTGAGGTGTTCGACAGCAAAGCACTCTTGTGGTTGCTGCTCAATGATGCTGGGAGTGAGTGGAGGAGCCTGAAAGCTTGAGGTTAATCGCATAGCTTTACCCTTTTCAGCAAGTGGTCATGATTGGCTATTTTTAACTCACCCGGATCAGTATTAACTTTTTTGTAACTTATCAAGCCCGTTGTTGCCAATATGCGGATCACCGCAAACTTTTGGCAGGTTTCCGGCAACCTAATCAAATTCTGGCGCTGAGAAATAATTAATATTCTGATAAATAGATGCTTTTTATTATTCCCTTAATGTTGGGTTCGCTCAGGCAATTTAGCACTGTGCTGATTTCGGCATGGCCTTTGCCGAAACAGGTCAAGCCGCGAGGCTAGCTTTCGGTCAGTCTTGGGGTGGTTGATAACAATTAATTAACCTTGAGAGACACCGATGATCCCTGCATCCCCCTTCATCACCTTACGAGCGATCGATTCCCATACCGGCGGTGAACCCACTCGGTTGATTATCGACGGTTTTCCCGACCTGGGCCGTGGCAGCATGGCCGAGCGAAAGGCGCTTTTCGCACAACGCTATGACGACTGGCGCAGCGCCATCATTCTGGAACCCCGGGGCAACGATGTCTTGGTGGGAGCGTTGCTGTGCCAGCCCTGCTCGCCGCAAGCCGCAGCCGGGGTGATCTTTTTCAATAATGCGGGATATCTGGGCATGTGCGGCCACGGCACGATTGGGCTAATCACCTCCCTGGCTTACCTGGGGCGCATCAGCGCTGGCGAACACCTGATCGAAACCCCGGTTGGGACGGTGAACGCCACGCTACATGCCGATGGCAGCGTAACCATTGAGAATGTCCCCGCCTATCGTTACCGCCAGCAGGTAGCCGTGACCGTTGACGGTTATGGCGAGGTAACCGGCGATATCGCCTGGGGTGGCAACTGGTTCTTTCTCATCAGCGATCATCATTTGGCGATCAACACCCACAATCTGGAAGTGCTAACGGCCTTTAGCTGGGCGGTACGGCAGGCGCTCGAAAACGCGGGGATCTACGGTGAAGACGGAGGACTCATCGATCATATTGAGCTTTTCGCCGCCGATGAACGTGCCGATAGCCGCAATTTCGTGTTATGTCCCGGCAAGGCTTACGATCGCTCGCCGTGCGGCACCGGGACCAGTGCCAAACTCGCCTGCCTGGCATCAGACGGTAAATTGCAGCCAGGTGAAGTATGGCGGCAGGCCAGCGTGATCGGCAGTGAATTCAGCGGATATTACCAGCCTGGTGAAGGCAACCGCGTGACGCCGTTTATTCGCGGGGAGGCTTTTATCTGCGCCGACAGCCAACTGTTGCTGGATGAGCGTGACGCTTTCGCTTGGGGAATACGCTAATGGCAACCGCCGATGTGATTGTAATTGGCGCGGGCATTATCGGCGCTGCCTGCGCGTGGCAGTTAGCACAACAAGGGCTACGGGTATTACTGGTTGACGATCGCCGCCCTGGCGCCACTGCTGCGGGCATGGGCCATTTGGTTTGCATGGATGACAACCCCGCAGAGCTGACGCTGAGTGCCTATTCCCTGCATTTGTGGCGCAGCGTGCTGGACCGTATGCCGGATAGCTGTGCCTGGCGCAGCTGCGGCACGCTGTGGTTGGCGGAAAAACCGCAAGAAATGGCGATTGCCGAAGTGAAGCAGCAGCGGATGGCAGCACTTGGAGCCAACAGTGAACTCATGGACTCACGACAAGTCGCACTGCTTGAACCTATGTTGCGTAGCGGCTTGGCCGGAGGATTGCGCGTGCCGGGGGATGGCATTATTTATGCCCCTAATGCTGCGCGCTGGTTGGTTGAAGATGCGGGGGATGCGGTACGGCGGGTTTACGGTGAAGTGGTCGCGTTGGAACAACAGGCGGTGATACTGGCCAACGGGGAGCGACTGAGCGCACCGGTGATAACGTTAGCCTGTGGATTACACGCCGACAAGCTGTTGCCAGCCCCGCTGCTCAGAGCGAAAAAAGGCCAACTGGCGATCACCGATCGTTACCCGCAACGGGTTCGGCACCAATTGGTTGAGTTGGGCTACGGGGCTAGTGCGCATGCCTCTGATGGGACCTCGGTGGCCTTTAACGTGCAGGCTCGGCCAACCGGTCAGTTACTGATCGGTTCCTCGCGCCAGTTTGATTCGCTCGATCCGGCAATCGACATGCCGTTGCTCGCCACCATGCTCAAACGTGCCGCAGAGTTTCTTCCCGGATTGGCAACCATGAGCCTCATCCGCTGCTGGGCGGGGTTTCGGGCAGCATCGGCGGATGGTTTACCCCTGTTGGGCCCCCATCCAGCTTATCCATGGTTGTGGTTGGCGCTCGGCCATGAAGGGCTGGGCGTAACCACGGCAATGGGGAGCGCCGCCTTGATCGCCGCACAAATCCAACAGCAGCGCACAGCAATTGATGACTCCCCTTATCGAGCCGCGCGAATGTTCACTACAAACGAGGCCAACCAATGAAACTGATTGCCTTAACTATTGCCGGGCAGCCTTATCAGGTACAGGAAGGCATCACCGTGGCTGCCGCACTCAGCTTAAGCGGACAAGATCATTGCCGGATCTCCGTCAGCCAGCAACCACGCGCGCCCTTTTGTGGCATGGGTGTGTGCCAGGAATGCCGAGTCATCATCAATGGCGTACAGCGGCTGGCCTGCCAAACCTTGTGCCTGCCCGAGATGAGTATCGAAAGGAGCGGGGAGAAATGAACAACCTGCAATGCGAAGTGCTGATAATTGGTGCCGGCCCTGCCGGATTGGCCGCAGCGCTGGCCGTAGGCGAAAGCCGGCAACGCATAGTCATGCTTGATGATAACCCTCGGCCTGGTGGGCAAATCTGGCGTGATGGGCCAGCGGTCACCTTACCCGCGATCGCCCTACGCTATCGGCAATCCGTTGAGGCGTTGGATAACTTCACCCTGCTCAGTGCGGCAAAAGTCGTGGCGCAAAGCGGACCACAGCAACTGCTGTATGAAAATGCCCAAGGGGGTGGGACGATCGACTATCAGCGCTTAATTTTATGCTGCGGTGCGCGCGAGCTGTTATTGCCCTTCCCTGGCTGGACGCTACCGGGCGTAACAGGCGCTGGCGGCTTACAGGCGCAGCTCAAAAATGGCTTATCGCTGCAAGGCGAACGGATCGTCATTGCTGGCAGCGGACCGTTGCTACTGGCGGTTGCCGATAACGTCACTAAAGCGGGTGGTAAGGTCATACTGCTGGCCGAACAAGCCCCGATGAAAAGCTTGGCGAGATTCGCCAGCGGGTTGTGGCATTGGCCAGCGAAAGTACGGCAGTCATTACGCTTGATTAACCGCCGCTATCGCCCCAATAGCTATGTAGTGGAAGCGCTAGGCGAGCAGCGGCTGACCGCAGTTCGCGTCCAACAAGGGGATCAGGTTCGCACGATCGCCTGCGATCGACTTGCCTGTGGATTCGGGCTGGTGGCGAATATCGAATTAGCCATGCTATTGGGGTGCAGAATAGAGAATGCGGCCATTGCCGTTGATGCATTGCAACAAACCAGCGTGGCCAACCTGTATGCGGCGGGTGAATGTACCGGTGTGGGGGGAAGTGAACTGGCCTTGGCGGAAGGTGCGATTGCTGGGTATGCCGCCAGCGGTAATATCGCGCGAGCTCAAGCATTGTTGGCAAAACGTAGCGTATGGCAGCGTTTTGCCGCCGCAGTCAGCCAGACCTTTGTGCTAAACCCAACGCTGAAAACCCTCGGCGCTGCCGACACCTTTCTGTGCCGCTGTGAGGATGTCACGCTGGGAGATATTGATGCCGAAACGGGCTGGACAGCTACCAAACTGCATAGCCGCTGCGGTATGGGGGCTTGCCAGGGGAAAATTTGCGCTACAGCGGCCCGACATCTGTTTGACTGGCCCATACCGCAGCCAAGAGTCCCTTTGACCCCGGCACGGCTTGAGACACTGGCTTTACTGGCCCCTCACCCCAACCCTCTCCCACAGGGAGAGGGGGCTGGTAAGGTGTCGTTTTCTGGTGTAGAGGTGATCTGCGATAGAGTTGATACAGAAGAGGAGTGTACTAAATAAATTGTGGCATTTTCGGTCCCCACCAAAGATTTCGTTACCCGCAAAATCCCATTTTGTGCTCCGGGCGTTGTATCAGCCTGGAGCACAGCTCTTTGCATCAAAAATGCAGACTTCAGAAACGCGGCCTGTTATTTATAGCCAGCTGGTGTTTTTCCAACCCTTTTTTGCCATGCAGGCAGTAAATGCGGCTTTGCGGCTATTTATATTAACGTCCAAGGGGTAGCTTTCAACGCCTAATTTATTTTCATATTTATAACCACTACTGTTACAGCCATCGTCATCTTTATTGCATTTCAATGAAACCTGCTTTTCAACGCTTCTGGTAGCGACCTCATTTTTAACCGGGTACTGAGCTAATGACTCAGTTTCGCAAAGGTTATTCGCCTCTTGCAGGGTCATTGTTGGCGTACCTAACGGTTCCCATGTGGCAGCACAGCCTGAAAGAATAATGGCGGGAAAAACAGCAAATAGGCGTTTGTTCATAAAAGATTCTTTAGTTAAATTGAAGGCGTTATTTTATAAGTGCTCCTAGTCCTGTAGGAAATAAAATCCTATTGGCACTTATCACTCATTTTCACCAACGAGGCGTTATAAACACTTTCGTCATTCGACGCGAATACGGCTAATCCCTTTACCATCGCTTTAGGCTTTAAAATCCCGGACGTAAGGTTTTCATCGACGGTGTCTAGTTTAAACACTTTACCGTTAGCAGAGGACGCTTGTAAACATAACTTACTGAGATCGAGATCTTTATCGGACAGGTTAGTCACGGCAACGGTGAAATCCTTGGTATAAAAAACATGGCTGCCAATCGCGGCCGAACCCTGGCTTTGTTGTGTGGAATATACCGCGACAGCGTCTGAATCCCCTGCGACTGCGGGCAGACTAAAAACGCCAAATGCCAAGGCTACGGTCAGGTAAGGTGCTTTCATGATCTTTCCCTTTAAGTTATTAGCGATAATGTGAGTCACCAATAATAGTGTAGAGGATTTAAACGGCAGATTAACGGCCGAACTCCAACCCTTTGACTGGCAATGTTGTCCCAGATTGATTGGCCCCTAATCATGCGCTGATAGAGGTTTGTAGCCCCCGAAAGAGCGCCAATATGAATCTTCAAAACGTTGAGGAAACGATGCAGCAGGCCACGACAATAGGCCGGTATTCGATCAATCTGCCCTACCGGTATTGACTAAAATTCGAATAATAAGAGAATGATAAGATTGTGTTGGGGCTATCCCCAATGAGTAATCAATAGAAGCCGGAGCGAATCATCGCCTGTTCTCATAGCTTTACCAAAGTTAAACAGCTAGGCGTACTTCTTGCCGGTGTGCTTTCACTGGCCAGTTGCACCTCCGAACCTGCGAAATCCTTAGTCACTCCGTTGCCTTCGGTGGCAAAACAACCACTACCGGGTAAATCACAGCAAAGCCAGGAACCCGTGCGCGGCATCTGGCTGGCCACCGTTTCACGCTTAGACTGGCCGCCAGCGGCATCGATCAATGCCGACAGCGCTGCAATCCGCATTCGCCAACAGCAAGAAGCACTGAAAGGAAAGCTGGATAAACTGCAGACGCTGGGTATCAACACCGTTTTTTTTCAGGTTAAACCTGATGGCACAGCCCTCTGGGCATCAAAAATTTTGCCATGGTCAGATGTGCTGACGGGGAATATTGGCGACAACCCAGGCTATGATCCGCTGCAGTTTATGCTGGATGAAGCCCACAAACGTGGCATGAAAGTCCATGCCTGGTTTAACCCCTACCGGGTGTCCGTTAACACCAAGCCAGTAACCATTGATAAACTGAACCGCACATTGTCGCAGCAGCCAGCCAGCGTCTATGTGCTACACCCTGACTGGATCCGCACCGCAGGCGACCGATTTGTGCTCGACCCAGGTATCCCGGAGGTGCGGGACTGGATCACCAGCATCGTGGCGGAGGTGGTTGCCAACTATGATATTGATGGCGTGCAATTTGATGATTACTTCTATGCTGAGTCCCCTGGATCCGTGCTCAACGACAGCCAGACCTTCAAGAGGTATGGTCAACATTTTGGCGCCAAAGCGGACTGGCGGCGAGACAATACCAAGCAATTGGTTGGGCAAGTTTCTCGGACTATCAAGAAGTTGAAGCCCGACGTTGAATTTGGTGTCAGCCCTTCTGGCGTATGGCGTAACCACTCACACGACGCGGCAGGTTCTAATACGCGAGGGGCTGCAGCATATGATGAATCTTATGCCGACACCCGCAGTTGGGTACAGCTTGGGTTACTGGATTACATTGCCCCACAGCTGTATTGGCCCTTCGCGCGTGACGCGGCCCGTTATGATGTGCTCGCCAAATGGTGGGCGAATGTGGTGACCTCGACCAATACACGTCTTTATATCGGCGTTGCACTGTATAAAGTGGGGATCCCGTCAAAGAACGAGCCAGATTGGATGGTCAACGGTGGCGTGCTGGAGCTACAAAAGCAGCTGGATTTGAACGAGTCTGTATCGCAAATCAAAGGCACGATCCTGTTCCGAGAGAACTATCTCAATCAGCCACAGACCCAGCAGGCAGTCAATTACCTGAAAAGTCGCTGGGGTAGTTGAGAGATTTAGGGGGCAATATGCCCCCTGAGACTGCTGGGCTAAAAAATTACTTCTGTAACGCTTCAAGAATGCGGTAAGCCGTCTCAACCCGCACAGGATTAGGATAATTTTTGTTAGCCAGCATCACGATACCGAGATCCTGTTGAGGAATGAAGGCTACGTAGCTGCCAAATCCACCGGTTGAGCCGGTTTTATGTACCCAAGAGGCGC
This sequence comes from Serratia sp. K1WW1, assembly GCF_055790865.1. Classification (NCBI taxonomy): domain Bacteria; kingdom Pseudomonadati; phylum Pseudomonadota; class Gammaproteobacteria; order Enterobacterales; family Yersiniaceae; genus Serratia; species Serratia sp. K1WW1. The sequence goes on along the minus strand of NZ_CM147697.1, from coordinate 3,078,884 downwards.
TTGATAGTGGTGCTGGCGGAGTGATTTTTGTGACGCTCAGTGCTGCCAGTGCGTTTTTATTATCGCTACCCTCGACCACTGTTTTCTCTTTAACCGGCCAGTTCAGCATTTCCCAACCCAGACCTTGATACATATCACCGGCATGCCAGTAGCGTGATTGGGCAAGCGTTATCCCCTTCTGCAGCGAGGCATCCTTCACTTTAGCAGGCGCCATGTTGACCTGCACCCAGCTTGCCATATCCTCTATCGACGACTTAACGCCGTAGGCTTCGGCATCAAACATGCCCGGAGAAACGCGAACCGCTTTCCCATCGCGATAGCCCCAGGCATAGTGCTTATCTTCCTGCTGCGGCACGTTTATCCAGGTTTGCGATAGCTTCAACGGTTGGAACACGCGTTTGGTCATCGCCTGTTCAAAACTCATGCCTGATGGTTTGACCATCAGTGCGCCAAACAGGCCAATACTGGCGTTCGAGTAAAGGCGCTTGGTGCCTGGAGCCCACTGCGGTTGCCAGGTTTGATAATAATTCTGCAGCGATGCTTCATCGGTAACATTTTCCGGTATCTGCAGCGGTAAGCCACCGGCGGTATAGGTTGCCAGCTGCAGCAAGGTGATCCCCTGCCATTGCTTGCCCGACAGCGCTGGCCAGTACTTGCTCGCCGGATCGCTTAGGTTGATTTCACCGCGAGCAATGGCATCACCGCCCAGCACTCCAGTGAACGTTTTACTGACCGAACCCAGCTCGAATAAGGTCTGCTGCGTGACTGGCTTTTTGCCGGCAACGTCTGCCAATCCCCAGGTGAAGTAGTAAGGTTGGCCCTGATAAATAACCGCGACGGCCATGCCGGGAATGCCCTGCTCTTGCATCAATGGCGCAACGGTGCGATTTACAATGTCGGCTATCTGTTTTTCCGTTTGCGGTGCTGCAAACACTGAACCTGAGGTGGCGAGTAACAGCACACAGGATAGGGATTTCTTCAACATTGCTATTTTCCGTAATTGAGGGTTAAGGGTTCTATCAGACGCGCTTAGTTTGTAGAACTTGATGATCGGCGGCAAACGGTAAAATTTAGCATCTGTTGAAAGTTTTTCTATTGGCTTGGGTGATAGCCACTGAGCGCCAACGTATCACAAAAGCTAGCCATTTTAAGGCATTAGCAATTGATGTCAGTCATTTAATAGCGCTATCATCAAGCCTTATATCTAGCGGATGACGGCAAATGCTCAGAAAAGATGATGTGAAACCTCGCGCCTACAAACAGGTGGATGTATTTACCACTTCGCCGTTGCAGGGTAATCCCTTGGCGGTGATCCTGGAGGCAGAGGGCTTAAATGAAATGCAGATGCTTTCGTTAGCTCGCTGGACCAATCTTTCGGAAACGACGTTTGTTTTCAAACCGACTAATCCGCTGGCCGATTATCAGGTACGCATTTTTACCCCCGAAAAAGAGTTACCCTTTGCCGGACATCCGACATTGGGTACGGCCCATGCATTACTGGAGGCTGGGCTGGTGACCAAACAGCCGGGGGTGGTGATGCAAGAATGCGGGGTTGGTCTGGTGGCGGTCAATATCTCACCTGAAGGAATGCTGGCGTTTGCTGCACCTGCGGTAACGCTTCGAACGCTTACTACTGAGGAAAGAGAACAGCTAATGGCCGCCTTTCTGCCTGCGGTTATTGAAGCCGATACGATGCCGGTTATTGCCAACATGGGTATTCGCTGGCTTATGGTACGTATGCCAAGCGCTCAATCCTGCCTAACGATGACGCCGAATCAAACCATGATTAAGAAGCTGCAAACCGATCATGATGTTGATGGCGTGGTGATTTATGGTGCCTATTCATCGGGTGAGCCAGCAGATTATGAAATGCGAGCGTTTCTGGTTGAAGGGGATAAGTTGGTTGAGGACCCAGTGACTGGCAGTGCCAATGCGTGCCTGGCCCGTTTGTTGAAGGCAAATAACTTCCCCGACGGTGGCTCGACAGCACAGGGATATCAGGTTCGACAAGGCACCCAACTACATCGCGATGGCCGGGTTAGCGTTCGTTTTATTGACGGTGATCCTTGGATTGGTGGGCAGAGCTGCACGCTGATTAATGGTCAGTTGCACATTTAGCTGTGGCGATAATTCACGGAGTATCGACATCGTGACCGGGTGCCCTTTCCCGGCCTTAATGATTGTCGTACAAGTATCACTTTCATCAAAAATTACCGTTGTTCCATTAGGCTAACGGCCAGATTCGCCAGCCTGCTGAAAATTCGTTATTATCCACATCCACTCTCTATCCGGCAGCCTGATGTCTACGATTTTCGATACTTTTATTGCCCCACCGTGCCATGACGAGATAGAGATCCTCTATCAGGACGATCACCTGGTGCTTATCAATAAGCCCGCCGGGCTGCTCAGTCTCTCGGGGAAGAATCCGCAAAATCTCGATTCGGTACATTATCGGCTGGTAAAAATATTCCCCGGCTGCACCCTGATTCACCGCCTTGATTTCGGTACTTCCGGGCTGATGGTGGTTGCACGCAATAAGACTATCAACGCCGCCCTCTGCCAGCAATTCAGCCAGCGCACCGTGACCAAAGTTTACAGCGCACTGCTCTGCGGACACCTGAACGACAACAACGGGGTGATAGACGCTGCGATTGCCAAAGACCCGGCGCTGTTCCCACTGATGTCGATTTGCTCAATCCACGGCAAGCCTGCTCGCTCCCGCTATCGTGTTGTTGAGCGCTTGTATCACGAGTTGGAAGACGGGACGTTACTGCCTTTGACGCGTGTAGAGCTAACCCCGGAGACCGGGCGCACCCATCAATTGCGTATTCACTGCCAGCAGTTGGGACACCCTATTTTGGGCTGTGATCTGTATGGCGGTCTCCTGATACCTGGCACCGAACGGACACCGCGGCTGATGCTGCATGCCAGCGAGCTGCATTTTGTTCATCCTATTGGTGAAGAGTTAATCAAAGCCAGTAATGCCTGCCCGTTCTGAAAGTGAAGGTATCTGTCAGAGTGTCGTGACCTGCACCCCGTTGATTAACTCGACGTAGTGCTTGCAAAGTCCGATGCTGGCATTGTCCTGTCCACTGGGCGGAATCGTGTCGGTTAAGAGCGAACAGCGGACGTTGCACTAACGGTTCATTGATTCCCTAAAAAAATTTAGAGTGATGCCAAAGTTCCGACTAAACTATGGTTATTCAACGCATTGTAAACGCTAGTAAATGATGACTCAATTTGTTTAAAATTGAGTCATCAATAATAGCCACTTACATAGGGAAGAAACCTTTTCTACCATTCGAACCAGCGACCCCAACGAATTCAGTGTATTTTAATTTTCTCTTTTGTAAGGGGGATGGCTCTTCATTTTCCAATATGATAATCTGACCTAATGTTCTTTTATTTCCCAGCCACGAATAGAAACTTTCTTTGACGCTTTCATCCAGAAGTTCTTCGTCATTATCGCTAGATGAATGCTTTGGATCTTTATATGTAACAACAGGTGAGTCAATAACCAGAAATCCCGAATGAGGATAACCATTTTTAATTGCTCGCTCCATAAGACATATCATGAAGGCAGTTAAGAATATACCTCTCTTTCCCTTGCCGAACGATACACGTTGGCGATGATTTATGACAATATCGGAGAGTTTATCATCGAAAGAAATAGTGTCCACTCCTGGCACCTGCCATTCAGACAATAAACTAAATATATCCTGACACAGAGAAGTACTACTTGCTGATAAATCCCGGACTATTTTATGCTTGGTTTTTTTTGTTTTCTTCGTCACTTCAGCAAGGCGCACATCCAAACTATCTATTTTTTCCAGAGTTTTAATAAACGAACTGAGTTCAGTTTTTCTTTCAGACAAAAGGTCAAACCCGAAATTGTCAATAGGTTCTACTGGTTTCATTAGGTTTTTTTTCTTCTCTAGAATATCTTTAACCATTTCTATTAAGATGGATTTTTCATTAACTAAAACATTCAATTCATCCTGAATTCCTCGAACAGCATCTAGAAGACCTGATTTAAGGCTCATGATTTTATTTATTTCAGACTCAGATGCCAAACAAAAAATTGAAAAATCGACATTATTGTTAGCGTGATTAACTTGCCTTTCTAATGGCGTTGAGCATAATGGACAAGGTTTCATTTCAAACTCGGGTACAATCTCGGCTGCTTTCTTTAACACCTCTAATCTGGATATGTCATTCGAATATTTTTTATCTAAAATATGAAAGCGGGATAATGATTCACTAAATGCAATTATTTCATTATCTATTCTATTTTTTTCTTTCTCTAGAAAAAGCTCCTGTGTTCTAATCTCAATTAACTCAACACCTAAATCATTGACAACTCCATTGACTCTCTTAATCTCAGAGTCAATTTTTTTTAACGAGTCTTCTAATTCGCTTTTAATCAAATTCTCAGGTATTTCATTTTTGAGAGTGTTAATCTGTTCTTCGATAGCAGTCGCGTGACCTTTTGCTTTATTTATTTCATCCATTGATAATGGTAAAATCATTTCTGAATCATCATTGCCGGATAGAACCAATGCCATACTTGCCGAATTTCTAGTCGTTACGTTTGAGTCTGAACCAATGAAAGCAACATTGTCCAATGTCCTTATCTCATCAAAAATTGAGAGAAAACGTATATCTCCGGCAGTAAAGTTACCCTTAACACCACGCTTAGTTAAAATTAACTTGCCAGCAGCATTACTCCATTTAACTAATAATGACGTAAAATCCTCTTTCAATTTACCATTTTCTGAATTCGGCAGGGTATCAACAAATCCATGATATACACTTTGTTCATTACTATCTAAACCTCTGAATATAGTGAAGTCTTGTTTATCATTTACTTTGATTTGCAATGAAATAATTGTATAACCTTCAGAAAAACCAATATCTTTTGGCTTATCTCTCCCTCCTAGACAATAACGAAAACACTCTACAATATACGACTTCCCTGTGTCAGTTGGCCCATATATTAAATGAGATTCGCCATTGAATAAAATAATGCCTTTTTCTTTATTTGCTCCAGAAACTGTGAGTTTGAATATTTTAATTGTCATAGTAGTTTCCTTTCAACTTCTAAAGAGGAGAATTCAGCCCCCCAAGTTAAACTCTTCTTATCGAATAGAGATAAGAGTTCATTAATGCCAAAATCTCCAAAATTTCTCGCCACCCATTCACACGATATGAGCAACTGTGATGCATAAGTGCCACCAATTAATCCCACTAGTGCAGGCCCATTTTCACCGGCAGAATAATAAATTCCGGTAGGGTCATAAGTAACATCAATAAAAGACCTTGCTGACATTAAATGAAGCCCACGCTCAATTACATCCCTTTTTGATATATGCTCACCGCCTCGCATTGGGACAGGAGTATGCAAGCTTGTTGGGCCACCTAAATCCTCAGAGTATACAGCCGCATATTCAAGATAAACTAATTTTTGTAAATCAACCTTTCTTGGGTAGAGTGAAAGCAGTAGGTACACCATTCGAACACCCATTTCAAATGGCGAATTAAAAATATTATTCATTCTCATCTTCCTCGACCCAATTTAACTTTCCATTGTTAGCTAGGTGATGACACGTGCCCTGAAGATCTCCGGCTTGTAACCGCATATGAAGAGGATTAGAAGTTACCTGAAGAGCATTGGCTACCTTTTGAACCTCTGTTATTTTATCAACACCATGAACATAAGGCAGCGATTCCACCGAACCTATTCCTGTATTTACTTGATCTAAAAGCTCATCAAAAGCCCCTGGGATCTTATCTCGGCTAAATCTATTTAGACCTTCAGCGGAATAAAAAATAATTCTTTGGTGCGCAAAATGCTTGCTATAATTTTTTGGTATTTGTTCGATCGAAAATATTTTTATTTGTTGCACACTCCCGTATGCTTTACATAATTTTTTTATATAGTTTTGCTCTTGAGTGCCAGGCTCAATAGGCACTTTCGGGTTATCTCCTCTCGGACCTAAGATACCAAACATCTCCCAATGCTTATCGGTTCTAGAATGTATATCAATCAGTTCACTTGGGGTTTTTATTTTTATAATTTCAAAGGGGAAGTTCTCTATGAAAGATTCTAACTCAGGACTTAAGTCTTTTTTAAATGTTTTAAAGTCTCCTTTTTTATTCTTCCACTCTTTTAATATCCAAGCCTTCAATGTTTCAGTATTTAATGAACTAGGATTAGTAACTAAATCGTAGAGCTTAGGGCCTATTCTTAGTGCACAAATAAAATAATTCCTTGGCTGTGAATATTGATTTGAAAAAACATAAAACAAAAATTTTGCCAAATCAGGAGCAAAAGCGCTTGGTGATAATGTATCTTCGTAATGTTTGGCCTGATAAAGATCCCAAGAACAGCATTCAGTTTTTTCTTGTGTGTTACCACAAACATCACGGCCCTTATCTCCAGCACCACCAATACGATGTACCTGTACATACTCCCCTTCTTTAGCAAGTTGGTAAACCGATTGAAGGATAAAATTCTCCCAATCATCCTCATTCATCAGTAACAATCTTTGCTCTGGAGTTGGAAGCGCTGGCCCTCTATGATAAGTAATGCTCATAATTATCCTTCTTCAACTGCTAATGCTCTGTTTTGTATGTTCTTTATCCCACACAGGGATAATGACCTCAAAAAACAACACTCATATCCGCTAACTTTTGATATTATTAGGTTATTTTCTACATTTGGTCAACTAATCCAACATTCCATACCTTTAGAAAAAGATACCTAGACAACTATTGTTAGTGAAGAACAGTGTTAGCAATGTCCGCTTCTGGCACTGAGCGGACGGTCAGATCTTATACGAACCAATGGAAAAAGTGTCAGATTAAGTATAAAACGCCCTGCTTCTTCCTAGGATCACAGCGGGTAAACACAGGCTAATCGAGATCCTGGCCAACCATCATTCTGTGCCCCTCGGGAGTCACTACGGTAAATTCACGCATGCCATGCGGTTTATCAACAGGGGGAGCCAGTATGATCGCCCCTTTGCTTACAAACTCTTCATAAAGTTTCTGGGCATCATCGACATACAGATAAGCAAAATAGTTGTGATCGCCGGTTTCCGCAGGTGACATAGCATCCGGCGAATGACCTAACATGATACGCACGCATCCCCTGATGGCTAGTTGCCAGCCCATCCCCTCCGGCCATGCCAAGTCAAATCCCAGGACATCGCTAAAATAAGCAGAGCTTGTTTTGAGATCGCGAACTGCAATCACAAACGAACTGGACTGAAAGCTGGCAGCAGGTTTAGTCATCATGTAGTTCCACTTCAAGATTTTGTAGACCAGAGCGTAGCACAGGTTAGAGGATCTGCTTTGCCTGACTAGGCTAGGAATCACCCTCCCCACTCTGGTACATTTGATGCCTTCACGCGGGGTACTTTTCTACCAAACAACAGGATTCAGAATGTCAGAGAGTAAGCAAATTCATATAGCTGCGGCCGTCATAACCGATCGGGCTGGCCGGATCCTTCTGGTCAGAAAACGCAACACGGAGTGGTTTATGCAACCGGGTGGAAAAATTGAATCCGGCGAGCGGCCAGAGGTGGCACTTGCGCGTGAACTGGAAGAGGAACTGAATGCCTCCTTCAATCCTGATGAGATGATCCCACTAGGTCGCTTTACGGATCTCGCAGCAAACGAGCCTGGGCACATGCTGATTGCTGATATGTTCAGAGTCAGCACAGAAGAGACCCACTTTCTGCCCGCTGCAGAAATCGAAGAAGTGATATGGTTTGAACCTTCTAGCAACCAGCAGGTGCAACTGGCCCCGCTAACCAAAAATCATATTCTTTCTATGCTGGAACGTTAACGGGTCATTGGTAGTATCGCCCCCTTCACCATAACAACACATTAGAAAAGGATAATTTCTTGCATTCGATTACCCTGCCATTCTCCACTGAGCGCCTGCGGCTACGCCGTTTTACCCCTGACGATCTCCACGCCTATGCGGCTTACCATCGCCTGCCTGAAGTCTACCGCTACTTGTATGCTCCACCGCCAGAGCAGGCGCAAATGGAAAAGCGGTTGGCAAAGGCAATAGCCTCTCGTTTTAGTGAAGATGGTGACACTTTTTATTGTGCCGTCACATTGAAAGATAGCGGCGAGCTCATTGGTGAAGTGTTACTGAAGCTGGCCAGCAGCGCTGCGCTGCAAGGAGAAATCGGTTATATCTTTAACCCGGTTTATGCGGGTAAAGGCTTTGCGGCAGAAGCGGTACGTTCGGTGCTGGAACGCGGCTTCACCGAAGTGGGTTTCCACCGCATTTTTGCCCGACTTGATGCAGCCAATCGCGGCTCTATCGGTGTGGTAGAACGCTTGGGTATGCGCAAAGAAGCACATTTACGACAGAACGATCGCTTTGATGGTCAATGGGGCGATGAACTGATTTATGCGTTACTGAATCAGGAATGGTTGAGGAAATAAATTGTAGAAATACCCTAACTCTCTACAACGCGGAACATCAAGTTGTGTCAGTCAACTTGATGTTTCTAATAAATATAGAGCCTTTCGAAGCTATTATGATATAGGCCTTGCCTTCCTTTTAAATAACTGCAGTAATCCTTTAACTGTCACATCTAGTTGACTACCCTCATCATATATGGCTGGCACCACATAATTGGCTCTCTCTTCAGCTATCAATTTTTCTACCTTTTCTTGTGTAGCGGCACTCTTCCACTTTTTCTGATCGAATACTGCTAAGGAGAAACCACCTTGGTATCTGACCATTTTCATAGATGGAATATCCGTATCACCGTCGCCGAAAAATATCATGTTCTGAAAAGGAATCTCGCGTAATTCTGGTTCTATAAACTTATTTACAGCAGCATTATCCCACGAGTTATCTATTCCCTTGTTTATCCTGAACAAAAACTGAGTTTTTGTCGTGTAATTTATTGCTTGCGCTGCCCATATCGCTTTTTTGCCGTCGGGAGAGTAATGATATTTGCAAGCGTAAATTTTACGAAATTTATCTCCAATAACTGTTCCTCTAATCATTGCATCCAATCCGCTGGAGATTATATAATGATTAAGTTCCAATCCATGTTGTTTTGCATACTTATTGATTCTATCGAACCACAGATCCACTCCAGAGAATAAAGGTATGGCCCCTCCATGCTTGATTAAGTTGCTTTCACTCAATTCATCAGAATTGAGTGCGTTTGCTTTTTCGGCCAGCAACCCTAGATAAGAGAGAATCTCATCACCATCATCACTCTTGGCGCGTTGTTTAACTTCGTCCCAGAAGTCGGCCATGTTAATATTTAGTGCGGGCATAAGCCCATGTTGTGCACAATCACCTTCAGCTAAGGTTCCATCAAAATCATAAACTAAAGCACACTTCATTTACTGTCCTTAAATGAATTTCTATGCAGAATTAATATCTAAACTTATTGGTGGAAATTAGTTAAAACTATAAGTTAACATGTTGTGGTATTAATTCTTAGCTAAGGAAATTTTGCACCGTCAGTAATGAGTTATCGATATTAGCAATCCGCTCGTAATCTTCTATCGTGGCAACAAACACATTATATGAATCTGTCCCAGTATTAAGATTGGCGATCTCAAAACCCTGCTCATTTAGCGCCTGCTGAACTCTCTCAAAGATCTCATCAAGATAACGGTCTCCCTCTTCACAGGCTTTCTCTATTTCGTCATATTTTGTCGAGTGTAAAAGCTGAGCTTCCAATGCTGCCGCTAAATCCTCATTCTTTGTTAACGATCTAACTCGCTTAGCTGCAAACCGTGCTAGTTGCCCTTCTTCGTCTTCACACTTCCAATCAACATATGCTGTGAGGTCTTCCCCTGAGAGAACACGGAGGAAAATTTCCATCAGGTTGCCATTTCTTAGCTCGCCGCCCTCATCTTCGATGATTTCAAAAATGCCATATGTATCAACCTCCTCATTTTCAAAACCAGCAGGATCCTCGCTGATCTTGGCTAATAAGTCAGGCCACAAAGAATACTTGTCTTTAAGTATGACCAGTGCCAGTTCATTAAGGAACTCAGCTTCTTCCTCATCCCATACGACGTTATACTCTATATCTTCGTCCATAATGCCTTCTCCATTGGTGTTACAAAAATCGAGTTTTTTGCTCTATTATTGGTCAAAAAGGTTACGCATTCGCCATAACCGTGGCGCATACCTCTCATCGCGCACGCTACCGCCCTCAGATCCCAGCACCCTGCATGCGGCTTCCAATCCAGCAATGTTACTAATATTTCAAGATTGCCATTAACGCATGGAAAATCAAGCATCAAGATTGAAAACAATGAGCTATCACAAATTTATAGTTTACGAAGGTTTTACAATCGCTCGATTCGTACATGATGCTTGGCCCGAAAACGAGTCCCTTCCCAGCCGCCCGCTAGCCGGGGAAATCTTAAAACAGCCTGAGGTATCCCAACTGCCGTGGATTTTGGTGGTTGCGCTAGATATCATCCCCCACTCGTCCCAAACCACCGCAACTTGCGGGGCACGTTATAAGGAAGATAACGAATGAATGATGAAGTCTTCTGGCAACTCATTGATCAGGCCAGAACAGCAATGATTGAAGATCTAGCAGAGAATATGCAGGCGCTGGATAGCGCACTGCGTCAGCTTTCGCCAGAAGAGCTCATTGCATTTAAAAAGCGCTTTACGGAACTGCATAATCAAGCCTACAGATGGGATTTATGGGCTGCGGCCTACATCATGGGTGGCGGATGCTCTGATGATGGGTTTATGGATTTCAGAGACTGGTTGATCTCGCGTGGCCAAAGCCGCACTGATACATCCTGACTCACTGGCCGATATTGTGGATGGCGAAGAGGAAGGACAACATGAAGGTTACTCGTACCTGGTAGGCCGAATCATTGAAGAGCTCCATCCTGAATACGAAGAAGCGTTATTTGAACAAACCTCTTATAAAACCATTAAGTTTCCGAGTGAACCATCCGGTGCTGCCTGGGAAGATGATGAGGATACACTGGCAAAACTTTGCCCACGCTTGTTTGCAATGTACTGGTAATCTTAATAACCTATTGATTATTCTGACGGGCGCAGCATGCAGCGCCCCTACGCTGTGATTCCGATGAGGGTTTATTTCTTCGCCAACCAAGGAGAAGTCGTGCTCCAGAAAATGATATCTGCACCGAGATAGTCTTCTGCGAATTGTACAAACTCATCCTTGCTAAATGGCTTACCCGTATTGGGGTTCCTGTAGGTCAAGGTCGGCTCCTGCACAGCCATGGCAACGAGTGCCAGCTTATTTTTGTATTGGTTGAAGAACGGATATGAGTTCTTCATTTGCGCCTTACGGTTGGGAACAATATCTGGACCGCCAAGTCCAATATTGTTGGCACTTGCGAACTCAAACAGTCGCCCCATGTAATTGTGGTCGTTGTTCCATTCGCACGGCCAGAAATTTACATATTGCACCACATGTGACTTGGTGAATACCTTGCGCGCAAAGGTGAGATTTTCCATTTCGCCTGCGAAATAATTATCGCAGGTAAATCCCTTGGGTGGCTTTTTCTCGTCAAGATCAATGGCTGTTTCGGGTAAGTTCACACCATAGACTCTGCCATCGAAACGCTCCGCAAGCGCTGCCAATAGAGCCTGATAACGTTGGCGTACAGCGGGATCCCACTGCTGTGCCACCCAACCCGAGCCAATCGGTTTTCCTTCGCCAGGATTATCAAACTGTGGCGATATCCCACCGCCGTACCTGGCATCATTCATCAGATAATCAGGAACGTATCGGGCATTCTGTTCGAAAAACCGATCCTGGATCTGAAAGAAGAGTTTTTTCTTTGCCCCTTTAAGACGAGCCAGATCCTGCTCAATCTGCGAAAAGTTGTATTTGTCCTTCTCGGGTTCGAGTGAGCGCCAATTGTAAACGATCTGCGCACCGCCAATGTCGCTACGCTCCATAATGGCTGACGCCGCTTCGAGATCGCCGGAGCTGGTATAGACAAAGTTTTCTGGCATTTTAGCTAATACGGGCAGTGTCACAGTAAGCAATGTTATTGCGACAGCGAGCCTAATGCGTATGGTCACAAGGTTATCCCTTTTTGATGGTTCGGTTTGCTGTGTGATGCCTAGTTCTTGGCACAGAGCACCGATGATAAGTTTGCATACCGATAGCCTATCACTGAAAACGACCTGAAACGCCATTAGTTAATGGTTTGGCTGCTCTCTAGCTCGCCAGAGGGACAGGTATCATCCACCACGATCAGCTAGCGTTAATCTTCACCGGTATGCTGGCTATCAAAACGAAATTTCCGCTCCAGACGCGTGCATTGATTTTCATCATCATTGTACTGCTGCGTCATTCCGTCACTGCTCTCATAAGGCGGATGGGCGCCCTTATGCTAACAGGGCGCTTAAAGAAGAGTTAAACTCTCGGCGGTAAGGTGCAAGTAAAAATTACCAGCGAACCCGCACCCCGATATTTCCGCCAACCCCGTAATTGTCCTGAGGTTTATGTGGGCTGGCCTGAACACCAACGTTGCCATAAACCTCATAGCGTCCATCAGACCAGTCCAACGTTCCGCCGGTGCTGAGAGCAATTTGCGTACGAGCGTCCCGTGAACTGAACTGAACATCGGCCACGTTTACCGCCGTACCTTTCGCCAATTCCTGGTAAACGTCCACGTTCACGTGCAGATTCGTGCGTGTTTTCGTGCCGTCCTGCGTTTGCGATTCGCTGCGTTTATCACCACGGATACCGGCGCGTGCCAGCAAACTTTCACCCTCATTGAGCGACACTTTTGTCCCGAATTTATCTTCAAAACTGTCAAAGTTAACCCGTGACCAGACGATCTGCGCTTGCGGCGTCAGTGAATATCCGTTACCAGCATCCAGACGCCAGCCGGTTTCCAGCGAGCCTGCATAGCCCTTCCCTTTGTTGCCGGAGGCCAGGGATTCACTGAGCGTATCGGAATGCAGACTGCTGTCGAAGTACATGGCGTGTGCCTGGCTGTCGATATAAAAACCATTGTCGCCATACCAGGTTAACGTCAGCCCTGGACCGTAGCCCGTGGTATTAATGTCACCGTTGCCGGAGTACGCATTGATATTGGCATTCGCTTTACCGTAACGGAAATTAATACCGCCGGTCAGCAGACCGCTATTGTTTTCCAGTAGCGCGCCGTCAACGCCGGTCTGTAACGTCCAGGTATTCATTTTGCGCTGTGCACTAGTTGTCGAGGCCACCGGCTGGTTTTTGCTGTAATTACCTTCCATGCGTCCCCAAGCACCGGTTCTGGTGTCAGCGCCGATATCGCTGATTCGCTCGTGTAATGTTGGCAGGCGGTTCAGTTCGGCAAGGATCTGCGGATATTGCTCGTAAAGTGCCGCGCCGGGATGATAACGCTTTGGCGCGTTTTCATCTGGCGTTTGCGGAATGACTGGGACACCCGGTGTTGGTGTACCTGGTTCAGGTGTTTCCGGCGTCGGCACGACTGGCGGTGTCACTTCCGGCGTTTGCGGAATGACTGGGACACTCGGCGTTGGCGTGCCTGGTTCAGGCGTTTCCGGGGTCGGTACGACCGGTGGCTTCGTTTCCGGAGTTTGCGGAATGACTGGGACACCCGGCGTTGGTGTACCTGGTTCAGGTGTTTCCGGCGTCGGCACGATTGGCGGTGTCACTTCCGGCGTTTGCGGAATGACTGGGACACTCGGTGTTGGTGTACCTGGTTCAGGCGTTTCCGGGGTCGGCACGACCGGTGGCGTCGTTTCCGGCGTTTGAGGATTGGTCAGATCGGAGGTTAGATACCACCAACGCCCTTCGCCAAACTTTATGGAACGCAATGCATAGGCGTAAGCGCCGCTGATCACTGCCTGCTCGCCTTCGCGCGTCATGTAATCACCACTCAGCGTAAACGCGTTACCGTCGGAGAGCTGCGCTGCGTAAATCAGCGGGATGCCGTTTTGGGTCAACGCACCTTCCCCGTTAAGATTAACCACTTTGACTTGGGTATCGCCTGTTGCGCTGCCGGTGATCACTAAGCGGTCGGTGGGGGAATTGTCATCACCCAACACGCTTTCCATCAGCAGCGTTCCTCCGTTGCCATGGTAATTACCGTCAACCGTCAGCGTGCCGATGGAGTTACCCGGCGCAATCGTACCGCCGTTGGTGGTGTTGCCCACGCGCCCTGTTCCCTCAAGCATGCCGCCCTCAAGCAGCATGACGTCGGCACCAGACATATTGCCGTTAACGTTCAGAATGCCGTTATCCCTCGCCTGCAAAGTGCCGGTGAAGTCGCCGTGGTCGCTGTTGAAAATCGTTCTGCCGTTTAAAGAGTCGATAAGGAAATTACCGACCAGACCGGTGCCGGAGCCCGCAGCGTTATCCGCTCCCCCGTTAAGCGTGCTGTCGAGCACATAATCTGAAGCGTTATGGTTAAGAATAATGCTGCCAGTTCCCTGACCTACGGCAATACTTTGCCCTACCAGCGCACCAGGAGCAGCCGAAGCATCTCCACCCACATTAAAAATGCCATTGGCCCCTGCATTCAGCCCCAGAGTCATATTCGTTGTATTGACCGTGCCTCCATTAGCAACGATTAAAGTGCCTGTGCCACTTGAACCGACCACCAGGCCATTTAAAGCGTTCCAGGTAGAGCCAGAGCCGGTGACTTCAGCAGTGCCGGATGCTGACGAGTTAAGCCCTATAATCCCTGTTGATATATTCGTGACCAGCCCACCTTCGCGAATAAGCAGGCTACCGTTACCAGTATGCCCGACGTAGAGGAAGCTGCTGTTATTCCACTGCGAGTCATTGCCTGTCACTACCACGCGGCCATCTGAGCCAGCAGCCTGTCCAATGAATCCGCTGAAATTATTCAACACACCGCCAGCCCCGTCGCTGACACCAATATTTAATGTGCCGTTAATGAGTAAATTCAACGCATTCTCGGGTGAATCCTGATTACCTGACAGAGTAACTGTTTCTCCTTCGCTAATATTATCAAAGGCCAGAGCATTTAATGACAGCGGAATAATAAATGGAAGGAGCATTTTTTTACTAGACATGATGTTTTCTCTAAAAAAAGACTTTGCTTCCACTCATGCTGTAAATTTGAGCTCAGAAGCCATAATAATGATAAGGTGCCTGGTGGTGGTTATATATAAATAATACATAGGGTCATTGTTTGACGGGTTGGATTATAATGAAACTGAGATTTTTCGCGTGCTACTTTTTTATGGTTTGTGATACCAAAAACTCATCACCCGTCAAAATATATTTAAAAACAACAACATAAAAAACCACCGATTTGTGTTGGGCGAAAAAATAATTTTTCCACCTATTGGGTGCCAATGCACTGCATGTAATAATTCACTTGGTTGAACATTGCCGTCATTTGTTGTTAACAGTTCATGTTATGGCGTTGGTATTATCCAAATCACTGTCACCGTTACTCATCAGGTAAACTGGTGAGTAATTTGAATTTGCATCATAAATAATCATCACGTGCATAGGGTGATCAGACTGTTTTTAAAAAATTATTTGACAGTTATCAAACATCTACTGCTACAATCAAGAGGATTGTTAATTGTTTTTATTCCACCTTTCATTCTCACCATTGAGTTGTAAGTGTTTGTATTTCTAAATTAATAAGAGAAGGTCGAACATGCGTGAGTTGCCGAAGATCCATCAGCTTAAAAACCTGCGGGCAATAATCCAATATGGTGGTATCAGGGCCGCCTCATTAGCCATGCATCAGACACAACCCGCAATGACACGAAGTATTCAGGAATTAGAAAAGATATTAGGTGTTTCACTGTTGCTGAGGGGGGTACGCGGTGCTGTGTTAACGGAGATGGGCAGAACGTTTGAACCCAGAATGAATCTGGTGCTTAACGAACTCGAGCGGGCACTTGACGAGTTAGAGCAAATCAAAACGGCATCTCAAGGGACGGTAGCTTTTGGCTGTTCTCACCTACTGGCGTTCGGTGTCGTCCCCAAGGTGATAAAAAACTTCCAGCAGCGCAACAACACTGCCCGTATCACCGTGTTTGAAGGGCAGCTTTCCGAGCTATTGGCCTCTTTACGTCTGGGACGTCTGGATTTTTTTATTGGTGTCATAACGCAGGATATCTTGCTGCACGAGTTTGTAGAGGAACATCTGGGTACAGCCCAATTCTGTGTTTTTGCCCGTAAGGGGCATCCGTTAGGTAACAGCACTTCGCTAAGAGAGCTGCGGGGGGCAAGCTGGCACCTTCCTGTGGCAACTGCAGGTTACTTTAGCGAGATGGAACAGCTGATCTTCCCTTATGGGAGGGAGGCGAGTTGTTCGGTCATTTGGGGAGATTCGACCACCATTGCGGAACAGCTGATTCTAAACGAGGACTATTTGTCTATTGGGCCGAAGACCATGACGATGATCCCTTACCTAAGGGACAGGGTTCAAATCATCCCCGTTGAAGAAAAAATGCCGAGCGGTAGCTATAGTCTGATTTATCGACAACATCAGACATTGTCCCCTTTAGCGAAGCAGCTCGTTAAAGACATTTGTGCTGCCTATTCGGAACTGCCCTAGTACTCAAATGAAATTTTACCCTTTAAAAAGTGCTGAATTTCGCCTCCCTGCAGCTCTTGGGAGTTAGGGGGAATGCCAGTCCCCCGTCTATTCACCACATCCCCGATCGGATAGTATTTCCCCATCGAAGGAATAATCAAAAGCAGCGCTCCATGGACATCTCAGACTTAAACCAAGCCCGCAGTAACACCGTCAGTAAACTCCTCAATGCGCCAGATTTTGCGGCCCTGCTGATTGAACACGGTTGGGCGGCGTTCCCGGATCGTTTTTTAAAAGCCGTCGCTAATGCGCAAGATACCGCCACTCAGGTTTTGCTCGATGTGCTGCCCGCATTGTCTCTGGATGTGAAAACTCAGGTGGCCCAGCAAAGCAAGCAGCCATTTATTGTCCCCTGCATGATCTGGCCAGAATTGGTCTGGCGTTGGCAGCCGTGGCAGTATGCCAGCGAAGCATTGGCGTGGGAGGCGTTGGGTTCACATTATCCAACACTGGTTGAGGGGCTTGCCAGCCGACCAATGGCCTCAAGATCAGACCATGAACGTGCTGCGGACAAAGTTTACTCAGAATATTTTCTAGACCCCGTTGGCCCCATTCTTGATAAGTTGGCTGCCAACCCGGCATGGCCAGCGTGCTGGGCAAATATTGCTATCCATCATCCGGATGAAACCGTGCGTGAAAGTATGATTTTCCGGCTGGTTAATCCCTCTCAAGCCCTGTTGCAGTCACTGACCAAAGATCCTTCTCATTTAGTTAGGTGCCGGCTGGTTTCTCGCTATCATGAAGATGAAGCGTTGATGATGGAGCTGCTGGACGACGCCAATGTCTGGGTTAGAGGTGAGCTGGCGGAACGCGCCATTTCCAGCCATATATTGACCCAGCTTAGCCAATCGATGGATCTGTTTGTCCTGAGCAGGCTGGCTCATAACCGGCAGTTTTTCCTTAATCCAAATCCGAGCACAGACGCCCGGCTCGTATGGCAAAAGCTAGCGCAGCATCCCTACGTGTTTACCGAGCAGTGCTTTGCCGGTATGGCAGCACTGGAGGAAGATAACATCATAGATTGGCCAATCTTTTCTCGTTGGGTGGAACAACTCGCGGTCAGGTGTCCTCAAGTGCGTGATAAAACGCCGCCGTTCCGCACCTTTGGCTGTTCTGAATTTCCGGCTTCTGAAACCAATTTGTACGACACTGCCAGCAGCCTGTTTCAGTTTAACCGTTCGCTGGCACTCAACCCTTTGACCCCGGTAGCGATCCTCAATTTATTCAGCCAGTGCCCGTTTGAGGCGTTGAGGCAAGAGGTTGCCCAGAATCCAGCCTTGCCTGCATCCTAATTCGCCTGATGAAATCTTGGCTCTGATGCTGGCGGACAAGGATGAAAAAGTGGTGAAATTCGCCGAAGAAGCGCAAGTAGCAAGACTGCTGACAACTCCCAACAGGCTCAAAAAGTAGGGGCGCTGCAAGCTGCGCCCGCTTAGCAAATTAAGGATATAGAATGTCGAAGTTAATTTATTATGTTGCAGCATCTATGGATGGCTACATTGCCACCCAGGATCATGGGCTTGACTGGCTGACTAATTTTATTTTAGGCGATGATGCTACACCCTATGATGACTTCTACCAGAGTATTGGCGCGGTGATTATGGGAGGCAAAACCTACAGCTGGATAATGGAAAATGCCCATGGTGACTGGCCTTATAAAGAGGTTCCGGCGTTCATTTTGACAAGTCAGGATCTGGTAATACCGCAAGGCACAGGCATAAGTAAAGTTTGTGGCAATGCTAATGATATTGCCAGGCATGCAAAACTGGCGGCAAAAGGTAAGGATGTTTGGGTCGTTGGAGGGGGTAAGTCCGCTGCATTTTTCGCCGATGCTGGTGAATTGGACCAATTACATATCACAACCATTCCTGTATTTCTGGGTGAAGGGATCAAGATCCTACCCGTCAACCGTAGTGTGGTTGTGACGCCAGTGACGAGCCGGTTTTTACAAAGCGGTGCGTTAGAAAGCGTGTTAACTATAAGAAAGTAGTGCCGATTAGTCGCCGTGAAATAGAAGCCGCATCACGCGGCTTCTCTAAGGGCAACACAGATATGTCGGGGCGGGTAACCCGCTTTGCCAAGTACCGCAAGTAACTCGCTTGCTGCCAAAGTGCTGTCGATCTTTACCTCACCTGCCGCAGGATTGGTTTCGATACGGGCCTGTGGGTCAACGCTCAGTAGCGCTTTGGTGACGGATTTAGCGCAGCCACCGCAGGTCATATTGGGAACAGTGAAATGATGCATATTGATCTCCATCGGGTTGGTGTCAGATCACTATGAGGTTTGCCAGCGTGGCAAGGTCAAAGGTTTTTCTGCAAAATTTTCTCTTTCGTTACAACAGCAAATCCCTTTTCCCCGCGTTTCAGTACACCTGACGCAACACCGAACTTTTGTGCCTTATTTGCCACTGTCGTCGCTGTGGTTGGCTCGGCTAAATCAGCCAGGATCGGGCAGTCTGGGCGGTCATTACCGTGGCAGTGATCGGCCAGGAACTCGAGGGTTTGCGCCATCGCCTGCAGTTCGGCAATCTTGGCTTTTAGCCGGGCGACATGTGTAAGCGCCATTTCTTTGACGTCGGCGCTGGCGCGGTCCCGGTCGTTCCACAGCACCAGCAGCGCAGAGATCTGCTCAACAGAAAACCCAAGGTCGCGTGAACGGCGGATAAAGCGCAGGCTATGTACGTCCGAAGAACTGTAATGGCGGTAGCCCGCATCCGAGCGTATGGCCTTGGGGATCAAACCGATCGGTTCGTAGTAGCGGATCATCTTGGCTGAAACGCCGGAGGACTTGGCTGCTTGACCGATATTCATCATTGTCTCCTTCAGAGGGATAGCACTGAAACTGTGGATTAGCGTCATTGTTACTGGTGAAGCTCGCTGGTCTCCCTCACCCCAACCCTCTCCCCAAGGAGAGGGAGCTGATACGGAGCTGCGGTCAGGTATGGTGATCCATTTCTGGCTCACTATCCTGCTCCCAAGAACAGGGAACAGATATGGGAATATCTTCACGTGTAGGCCAAGTGATCTTCTGTCATTGATAGCGAGCTCGAACGGTCCCCTCTCCCTGTGGGAGAGGGTTAGGGTGAGGGGTATCACCATGGCCCGACATCGGTCATTTACTTGCAATAACGGGGATAATCTCCGCCCCGCTTTCCGCCGTCCCGCTAGAAGCCTCAACCGTCATCGGAGCCTGGAAGCGCTTAAGCCGCAGCGCGTTGCCGAGTACAAAGACGCTGGAGAGCGCCATCGCCGCCGCCGCGAAGATCGGCGAAAGCAAAGTACCGTTCAACGGATAAAGCGCGCCCGCCGCCACCGGGATCAGCACCGCGTTGTAGGCAAAAGCCCAGAACAGGTTCTGTTTGATGTTGCGGATCGTCGCCTGGCTAAGCGCGATAGCGTTCGGCACTCCGCGCAGGTCGCCAGACATCAGCACCACATCGGCCGCCTCGATAGCCACATCCGTACCGGTACCGATAGCCAGCCCAACGTCCGCTTCCGCCAACGCCGGCGCGTCGTTGATGCCGTCCCCCACAAAGGCCACTCGCGCTCCATTGACCCGGAACTTTTTCAGCGCTGCAACCTTGCCGTCGGGCAACACCTCTGCCGCAACTTCATCAATACCCAGCTGTTTGGCGATCGCCGCCGCCGTTGCCGCATTATCTCCGGTAATCATCGCCACTTTGAGGCCCAACGCGTGCAGCGCCTTAATAGCCTCTGGCGTGGTTTCCTTGATCGGATCGGCAACCGCAATCACCGCCGCCAAGCGACCATCGATAGCGGCATAGAGCGGGCTCTTACCCTGTTCACCCAGGCGCTGGGCGGCAGATTTGAAGCTCGCTACATCAAGACCAAGCTGCGTCATGAACCGATCTGCACCAACTGAAACCACCCTGCCATCTACCTTGGCCGTTACGCCAAAGCCCGGCACGGAGTCGAAGCCTTCAACGGGGGCCAGCGTGATGCCTTGCTGTTTGGCGGCCAGCACAATCGCTTCGGCGATCGGGTGCTCAGAGCGGGTTTCGACCGCCGCAACCAGAGCCAGCACTTCGCTGTACTCAAAACCCTTGGCGGGAACCAGATCGGTGAGTTCTGGGCGTCCTTTGGTCAAGGTGCCGGTCTTGTCGAGGGCGATAACGCTCACGTCACGCAGCGCCTGCAAGGCTTCCCCTTTACGGAACAACACGCCAAGTTCAGCAGCACGCCCGGTACCGACCATAATTGACGTCGGCGTGGCCAGCCCCATGGCACATGGGCAAGCGATAATCAGCACCGCAACCGCATTCACCAACGCAAAGGTCAGCGCCGGTTCCGGGCCAAAGATCAGCCAAACCAGGAAGGTCAGCACGGCGGCGGCCATCACTGCCGGTACGAACCACATGGTCACCTTATCGACCAGCGCCTGGATCGGCAGCTTGGAGCCCTGCGCTTCCTCAACCAGACGGATGATTTGCGCCAGCACCGTATTGGCCCCGACCTTGGTGACGCGGAAGCTGAAAGCACCGGTCTTGTTGATGGTGCCACCCACAACGGCAGCGCCTACGCCCTTCGATACGGGCAACGGTTCGCCGGTGATCATGCTCTCATCCACATAAGATGCCCCCTCAACGACCTCGCCATCGACTGGGATCTTCTCCCCTGGACGCACGAACACCACGTCACCGGTGGTCACCTGATCGAGCGGGATCTCAACGGTATCGCCGTTACGTTCAACGCGCGCCGTCTTGGCCTGAAGCCCGACCAGCCGTTTGATGGCCTGCGACGTTCGCCCCTTGGCACGAGCCTCCAACGTGCGCCCAAGCAGGATCAAGGTCACGATGACCGCGGCGGCTTCGAAGTAGACGTTAGCGGTTCCCTGCGGCAGCACCTCGGGAATGAAAGTCGCCACCACCGAATAGCCGTAGGCCGCTGCCGTACCTACCGACACCAGTGAGTTCATATCGGGAGCCCCGCGCAACAACGCCGGGATACCTTTGCGGAAAAAGCGCAGGCCCGGGCCGAACAGCACCAGGGTGGCGAGTACAAACTGTATATACCAGCTCGCCTGTTCACCCAAAACGCCCTGCACCCAATGGTGCATCGGGGGAATAAGGTGTGAGCCCATCTCAAGGATAAAGACCGGCAAAGTGAGAATGCCCGCAATCAGCAAAGAGCGGCGTAAGCCGCGCGCTTCATTCTCGCGGCGTTCGGTATCCTGATCGTTTACATTCGCCGTTTCGGCAGACAACCGACGGGCCTTGTAACCCGCCTGCACAACCGCCGCTTCAAGATCAGCGGTGGAGACAACCCCGGCGAGGTGCCGTACCCGCGCACGCTCGGTCGCCAGGTTGACGCTGGCTGAGAGGACGCCTGGAAGTTGTGTTAGCGCTTTTTCAACCCGGCCGACGCAGGATGCGCAGGTCATCTCTTCGATCGCCAGCTCGGTAGTCTCTTCACGGACGGCGTAGCCGGCGCTCTCGATGGCACTAACGGCCGCTTGTGGATCGGCCACGCCGCTAAAGGTGACATCTGCCCGCTCGGTGGCAAGATTGACCGTGGCCGTTTGCACGCCGGGAACGGCTTTTAGTGCGCGTTCGACACGGCCAACGCACGATGCACAGGTCATTCCTTCGACCGGCAGGCTCAGACGAGCCGCTTGATTGGAACCTGATGGGACGGAAGCGGAAGCCATGGTTCTACTCCTGGGAAGTATCGGTAACAAAAGCTTAAACCTTCCCACCAGGGGAAGGTCAAGGCCTGTTAGCAATCAGTTCTGTGGGGGAGTGAGTAGGGTTATCGCTTTGACCTACATCGGATTGCAGGGACGGTAATTATTTAGCCGCTAAATGAGATTGAGGCGATAATATAAGCGAAATAGAAAGCCCCATTAATAAATAACATCCACACTTTCAGCTTTTTGTTTCTGGCATTGATCCATAGCCAATATGCCGATGAAAGCGTAATAAACACCCCAATCAACACTTCATGCCGGGGTTGCCATGGCGTCAATAATATCCCGATGGCGGGTAATATGGTGCCTTGGAAAACCATTGCGCCGGTAATATTGCCTAATGCCAGAGTATCCTTCCCTTTGCGTATCCATAGAATGCTGTTCACCTTCTCTGGCAATTCGGTAGCGATAGGAATGATAATCAATGACAGCAGCAACACCGAGATGCCAAGCTTTTCCGATACTGCGGCCACACCGTCTATAAAACCTAAAGCCCCCGCCACCAATACGCCCAAACCCATTATGGTTTGCAGGATGATGGTAAATAGCGTGGTGGGCAACCCCACTCGGGATAAGAACATGACGTTATCTGCCGCGGTTCCATTGCCTTCAGCCACTAATTTTTTCGACGCGTGTAAGGTTTTTACAATATAGGTGACATAAAGCAAGACTAACAAAACGCTGACGCCCATTCTGGCGATCTTCATCTCCACAGGAATGAACAAGGCGATTGCGGCTAACACAAAAGCCAGCAGGAAGTAATGCGTATCCCGTATAAACCCGGTGGGCTCTGGGGTGATAGACCCGTTAATGCCCCGCCGTCTTACCACGGCCAGCGCCATCAAAAAGATCGACAGCGTAGACAGCATCAGCGGCGCGCCCAATATCGCCCCCACGCCAATCTCTTCGTTAACATTAGCCGCCGACGTGCCGGCAACCAGAGCCAAAATGGGTACCATGGTTTCCGGTAAGGCGGTGCCAATAGCGGCAAAAAGCGAACCGGTTACCCCTTCAGAGATCTTCAACCTTTCGCCAAGGTGTTCCAGGGCATTGGTGAAAATTTCAGAGGCAATCAATATGATGATTAAGGATATCGCGAGCTGGAAAAATGACAGCGTCATCCTTTAGCCCTCAATTCGTAAGGCTTTTGGGCAGTTTTTTGGCCGAGGCTATGTGAAATTAAAGCAGAAAAAAGGGTCATTATGGAAATACCGACTGGACGTTGCAAACCATGGTGTAATATTCCTCGTCCAATCCAAAAGAAATATTACCCCTATGGTCTCGCCAATCTGATCGACGGATGTGCCACAGCAACTTGCTGAGTATGTTGACACATCCTCCTTCATGATGAAGGAAGGCTACTCCCCAAATGAGTGGGGCAAGCTTAGTCGAACTGTCATGGCGCTGTCAAAGTCAATTACTCTGCCTGTCTTTCACCAGGCGCAGCGTTTGATAAATCATCATCAACCGCTGGACTAATTCTGTGTGGTTATTGGAGCGAATACGCTCGGGTAACTCGTTTAACCATGCAGACAACTGCACCAGGCCATGACCATTTAGCGCCTCGGCCAACATTTCCACCCGTTCAATTCCACGCCCCCCTTGATGCCGGATCCCCTGCTGTAACCACTGAGCCAGCAACGTTTCGGTGTCTGCCAACGCTTGCTGCATACCTGAACGCTGTTGCAGATCGGCCTGGCGCTCCATCGGGAAAGGTTCAGCCTCATCGGCACACAGCGAGAATATCTGGGTGTCACTGGCTACGGCCAACGGCTCGATAAACAGCTTGCCTGACTCGATCTTCACCCTGCCTGAAATCAACCGTGGCGGGGTTGCTGGCGTGAGCATTGCCCTGGCCAATACCTCGATAGCCTGAGGGGCGGCACTATCGTAATCTAGTGACACTGTCACAAAATTATCATCACGATCCTCTCCGCTTAAGATATCAATCTGCAAGCACTGTAATGCCGGGTCCCAGCACCAGTCGAGCACTTCGCTAACCGGTAAGATATGCAACTGTTCGATCGGCTGTCTGGGGCGTACAAAGTCCGGCAATGCCAGCTGGAGATGACGTTTCAACGCTGCCGCATCAGGCTGCCTGAGCGGTTCCCCCAACAGCTCCCACGCACGGGCAGAGAGCGGCAACACGCTGGTATATTGCTTACCGCTGGCAATGTCTAACGCCCCGTTTGCCCGGCGCTTGGCGGCATTGGTGATCACCTGGCAGGCCGCCAGTTTTTTTACCGGGTGGCCGGCAATCCTGCGGCTGCCTATCGGCGTCGCCACGTCTTGTGGATCGCTATTTTTAGGCCACTGACGTTCAATGACCATCAGCGCTTGGGAGTCCGGGTCGGTGTAGATCAGATCCACCCCTTCCTGCTGCTCGTCGGCCCAATAACGCGCGCCGAGTGATACCAGTTTCAGATGTTCCAGTTGGATCTCACCTTTGACGCCCAGGCCAAGAATTTCAGCCGCAGGAAGGCGTGGTAAGTTCTGCTGCTGCGCCTGTTGATCCATGCACCTGGCCGCGACTAACCGGGCCGAAAGCCCGCTGATGCGCTGCAAAAATTCGACCGGATGATAGCGGCTTGAACGATTATGCTGATCGGCCATCTCTTGCTGAATATCCGCCAGGCTTTCGCTAACCCAGCGCCACTGAAGCTGCTGGGCATGGCGACTCACTTCCGCCATCAGCGGTTTGATGGCCGTCTCTGGCTGGCTGCTGCCGTCCGACCACAGTTTGAGCAGCAATTTATCCAATGACGTTTGTAATAGCACCGCTTCTGACTGGTCGAATAAGGCGTTTGCCTGCGCCTGTTCACCGTCGGGCAAACGGATTTGCAGCGTTAACTGCTCAAAGTCTGGCTGGCTGATCTCGGCCTGTTCAAAACCCCAGACCGCCATCACAATATGTTCGCAAATCGTCTCTTGAATACAGTCACAGCGTGCATGGGCCAGGCTGTTGCGGGAGAAAAATCGCACGTCACACATCGGTAAACGCGCAGAAGGAGTCGCTTGCGCCCCGCTGCCTTTGCTCAATTGCACCACTATGCTGCCCTGGATCAGCTTTTTAGCCCGGCTAATGACCGAGAGCGGGACATCACTAAGCTGTTCACTAAATCTGACCGGTGACCAACCCGGTGCAGGTTCTTGCGGCTGAGCATCGTCAGCTTCTGGGGGCACTCCAGTAGCATGTAACGCCTGATAGGCCAGGACCAGCGTGACCCGATGGCGGCAGATGCTGCTGGCCGGGCAGCTACAGGTCGCATCCCGCAAGGTTTTGCCAGGCGGAAAAGTGACTTGGTTACCGTCGCCGAACTTGGCCTCAATACAGCCGTCGTCACGCTCTGTCAGTTCAGGCAGTTTTCCTTCGGCGACCTCTTTCTGCGCGCGCTTGACGAAGCCCGCGTTGCTTAACACCATCAGGGCTTCCGGCGTGAGTTCGAGTAAATCGGAACGTTTAGTCATCCTTGTACCTTTTCAGCCAGCCAGGCCGCCAGTTCGCCGGGCGTCATGGCGCCAATCTGCGCGCCGACCGCGACCAGTCGGTTAGCCATATCACGATCGTATTGTGGGTTGGCCTGATGATCTAACGCTGCCAGCCCCAGCACTTTGGCTCCGGCCTGAATGCAGGTGCGCACCCGCCGTATCAGCTCGCTTTCGCTGCCGCCCTCAAAGAAATCGCTCAGCACCACCACGATCGTACGCTGGGGATTGGTGATGCAGGACTGGGCATAGCCCACCGCTTTGGCAATATCGGTGCCGCCACCTAGCTGCACCTTCATCAGTAGTTCGACCGGATCGCTGACGTCTGCGGTCAAGTCCACCACGGCGGTATCAAAGGCGACCAGCCGGGTTTGCATGCCCGGTAAATTCCACAGGCAGGCTGCCATCACTGCGGCATGGATCACAGAATCCACCATCGAGCCACTCTGGTCTACCAGCAGGATGATGTCCCAACGTTCACTATGGCGTTTAACGCGGCTCATAAACGCTGGGGTTTCGATAAACAGCTTGCCGTGCTGCGGACTCCAGCGGTGCAGGTTTTCGGCAACGGTGCGTTTAAAATCAAAGTTACGCGCCACCTTGACCTGCGAGGGACGGCGCCGGTCGCGGCTGCCGGAAAACGACTGACGTACGTCACGCGCCAGGCGTTCCATGATCCGCCGTACCACTTCCGCCACCAATCGGCGTGCGGCGGCCAACACCTGCGGGTTCATCAAGTGTTTGGTATGTAACACCGCTTTCAGTAACGCTTCCGAGGGTTCAATACGTTCCAGCACGTCAAGATTGGTGACCACATCGTCAATGCCGTAGCGCTCAACCGCGTCCACCTCCAGCCGTTCGATCACTTCTTTCGGGAACAGCTGATGAATTTCATTAATCCACTCAGGCGTAGTCAGGTTGGACTTACCCAGGCTGGCTCCGCGCTCACCGCGGGCCAAACGTTCCGGATCCCGGCCATACAGCCATTCCAGGGCGCTATCAACTGAGCGATAGTGATCGTCTAATTCACCCAGCGAGGCTTCGGCGGCTTCGCCTAACAGCAAGCGCCAACGCTGTAACTCTGGAGTTAATTGATTTGCCATTACACCAGCCCCCATTGGCCAAGGATTTCCAGTGCCCGCTTTTCGGCCTGTTGCATTGCAGCAATCTCTTGCGGCGTTGCGGCAGTAATTTCGCGATTTAACGACGAAACCGGCAAATGCCCCGCCTGATGCAGCTCAAGTATCTGGCGGGCAAACTCACCGCGCTCCCTTGGTGGCAGCCAGGCAAATGCCCCACGCATCGCGGGTAAGGCCAGCAGGAAGTCTTCGTCGTCCAGTGCGGTAACCAACTGGTTCAGGCCGTCAACAAAGGTTAAATCCTGGGTCAACTGGTGGCGCGCCAACGCAATCAATCCGCTGAGCGCATCGCCCATTTTATTGGCTGCCAGGGTGGCCAGCAGCGCTAGTGGTTGTGCGATCGGTGATGTGGTATCAGGCTGGGTGTCATTCAGGCTGAGTAATGCGCCCAATGCCGCACCACGGCTTAACGGATCGGCATCGGTAGACGCGGCTTTTCTTTGCCAAACGGTGAGCGCGCGATCGGCTTCCAGCGCGGGAAATAACGTATTGCGGTCGGCATCAGGCAGCGCGAGCAGATCCCGCGTCACCAAGCGGATCGCCTGAAATGCCGCAATGTGCCGATGACTGTCGGCGGGGTTCACGCTGCCATAGCTTTCACATAGCCATAGTGCGCGGTCGAAGGTTATCTGGATCACCGTCAACAAGATCGCTGATCCTTGCATCCCTACGCTTTCACCGTGGCGATACAGCGTGTGGGCCGCTTCCAGCGCGAAGCCGAGGTCCTCAAAGCTCCCTTCCTGGCTCACAGCCGCAGTGAGCTGTTCTACTACCCGGCTGCTGAAATCCGCCAGCCCGGCCAACGCCGCCTGATTCAGTAATTTAACCAGCGCCACCACCATCCCCTGGCTACCGTGCAGCTCCAGCAAGGCTTCTTCCAGCTTGGCCAGTGCGGCATCGGCAAGCGTAGCACCGTAGGAGGCCGCCTCAATCAGCGCAGCAACCTGCTCAAGCGGCGCACGAAGCTGCCAGTGTTCGCTCATTTCACCCGACATGGCTTGCCCTACGCCCTTCAGGCAGTGGATGCCCGGGATCGCCAATAGCGATAACTGATGTAGGGCTCTGCTGCGCTGGCGATCTTCAGGTTTAAGCAGGTCGAGTTTGACCTCCGAGGGGATCGTAATCGCCAACCGTTCAAGTTCGAGCTCCAGCGAAATCAACAGCGGCGGACGTGGCGTATTGGCCGCCAATTTACCGTGAGACTCCCCGGCCAATACCGCCATCATTTGTACCAGGATGGGCTCGGTTCCTGGCCGTAAAGGACCGCGATAGGTCCACGGCAGCGGGACATCCATCGCCTCTTTCACCAGCGAACCGGCCATGGCATCCAGCCAGTCATTGCGTAACGGCAACTGGTGGCCGCGCAGCCGCGCAAGTGCCTGAACCCGTAGAAAAACCGCGCCCATATCGGCGGTCGACGCCGGTAGGTTAAGCTTGCGCAGCCGTTCAAGTATGCGTTGGAAAGCGTATAGCCCGGCCTGCTCCAAGCCAAACTCCCACACCCACTGCTGGAACGCCGGTGACGGCATGCCGGAAGCATAGCCGGTAAAAGCATCCAGCCGCTTATAGCTGTACGGCACCAAATAAGAGCCGGTGGTGTATTGAGTGTCGCCTTGCCAATCGTCAAAACATTGGCTTATAGCGGGCAGTTCAGGCTCATGATCTTCACTGGGGAGGCTTTGCCACAGCTTCATCAAGGCGGGTGCATGATAGCCGCCACACACCACTAACACGGCCCCGTCCTGTTGATCCATGGCCCAGCGGATCCAACGGGCCATCATGGCTTCACGATCCTGGTTGCCCTGCGAGCCGGGAACATCTCCGCGTAACCGTTCGAAATAGTGGCTTAGACGTTGCTCCAACTCCTGCACATCGCACTGATCTTCAAATAACCGATCCCAAAGCGCATCGCGCCCCTGAATGCCCAGCTCCAGGCTCAGTGCCTGTTCGAAATCCTCTGCCCGTTGCTGCTGTTCGGCATCGGCTAAATCGGCGTAGCGGTTGGCAATATCGGCAAACGCAGCATGCCAGGCCGGCAGATCCATAAAGCGTATTTCAGCCTTGTTCGCCCGCGCTTGTTGCAGAGCCTGCCACTCTGGAGAATGCTCGGCAAACGGTGACCAGGAACCTCTGCGCACGCCCTGCCCAGGCTGTTGCGGCACGCCATAGCTATAGATAGCCAGCGGCAGCTTATGGGGCAAAAACAGCTCATCAAGCCGGGAGTTGAAGTCCATCGGCCCTTCTATCAGCACGTAGCGCGGTTTTAGCGTGTTAATTCTCGCCGCTACCAGCCGGGCACAGGCCGGGCTATGGTGGCGAATACCGATGATTTCCGGTGATTTATTCATTACGCAGCGCCTTTAAGGCAAACGGTGTCTGGCTTGGTAATAGGCTCGCCAGTGGTTGCCGGGCTTTTTCGCGACCTTCTGCTCAAAATAGCGCCTGAGTTTTGCCCGATCGTCCGCATTGTCTTTGACCACCGTCCCGGCGATACACTCCACCAGATCGGCAGGCTCACCGCTACGCTGTTCAAGAAACCACGCCCGCACTCCCACCGCATGGGCTACGTTCACCGCCTCCGCTGTCGACATCACGGCGGTTAACCGATCCATGGCGCTGTCGCCGCCTTTACCCGCTGATTTCTCACCGCCACGCAGATCGCGGAAGGTGGTGACCAGCAGTTCCAGCACCTCAACGGGGACGGTATGAGGAATGGCGCTCTTTTCCAACAGCCGGTTGGACGCCGTAGCCACCAAATCCAGTTCCTGTTGGAAATCCATAATCGGAAATACGGTCTCAAAATCAAAGCGGCGCTTCAGGGCGGCACTCATTTCGTTCACGCCGCGGTCACGGGTGTTGGCGGTACCGATAATGTTGAATCCTTCCTGCGCATACAGCAGGTTATGGTCATCATTCAGCTCGGGGATGGTCATCACGCGATCGGACAACATGCCCAGCAGGCAGTCCTGCACTTCCAACGGCGCGCGGGTGATCTCTTCAAAACGCACGATTTTGCCGTCGCGCATGCCTTGATAAAGCGGTGCCGGAACCAGCGCTTTCAGCGATGGCCCTTCGTTAATCAGCATGGCGTAGTTCCATGAATACTTGATCTGATCTTCGGTAATCGATGCCCCGCCCTGGATCGTCAGGCTGGAATTGCCAGAAATGGCGGTCGCCAGCAGTTCAGACAGCATGGATTTGGCGGTGCCCGGCTCACCGACCAACATCAGGCCGCGGCCAGTCGCCAGCGTCACCAGCATCCGCTCAATCGAGGCCACGTCGGCGACAATTTTGCGCTCAATGCCCAACTTTTCGTCACCCAGAATAAAGCGCCGGGCGGCATTCAGGCTCAGTGCCCAGCCCGGCGGGCGCGGTTGGTTATCCAATTCAGCCAACAGGGCAAGTTGCTCTGCGTATTGAATTTCCGCTGGTGGCCGCTGCATTTTTTGTTGTTCAGACATAGGGATGGATTCTCTTGGTAGGCGGTACGATCCCGACATACGTCGGGATCAAGGCAAGCTTAGGCGCGCAGGGCTTCCATATCGCGGATTAATTCGCTGATGACGATGTCATCCACAATAGTGAACGGTTTGCGTTCTTCGGTTCGCTGCCAGTAATACTGGCCGTCGTCAATCACCACCGTCTCCAGCGTCTGTTCAGGGTATTCATCGACCATGCCCACGATAATGCAGGGTTCAAAGGACAAACTAAACCCTAACCGGCGATCGATGGGTTTGATAAAGTCCATAATCGCGCCGCCGTCCTGGGCATCGCCACGGCGCCAGCCTTTGTTAGCCAGCCCAAGAATACGACCGGTGGGAACTACGGCCCCTTTCCAGCGCAGCAGCTCACGGCTTTCCCGCTCTTGTTCGGTCAGGCTGTAGGTATCGCGGCCTAACTGGACGAACGGTTGCAACAGTTCATAGTCGGCAAACAGTTGGCCGAAACCTGCCGCCTGATGTTCAGGCAACTCCAACGCGTGCGGAATACCAATGCGCACGTTATCGCCCTGCGGCAAGGTGTATTCGTCATCCTCTGCGGTGGTCAGGCTGCCGTCTTCGGCAACGCGGAAACAGTCCACCAATTTGCCGCCGTGTGTAGAATCATCGTCCACCAGATAGACGCCCCAAGCCAGGCGTTGCACCAAGTGGCGTACCAGCGGATGGCGCACCAAGAACAGTTCGAACAGCTCAGGGGTCCAGCGGCGGCGCTGGCACATGGCAATTTCCAGGCGCACCACTTGCTGGGCGGCCACGGTGCGGGCATCTTTTTTCAACAGCTTGAAGATGTTTACCGCTTCGTTGGCCAGTTCCTGATTGTCAGTCTTTTTCGGCTTCGGCAGATCTTTCAGGCGGGTGCCATCCATATCGCGCACGAACGGTTTCAGGGTTTCATCGAAACTGACGGTAAACTGGCGTTCGCCGAAATCCAGCCGCAGCGAGCCGTTTTCATCCAGCCCCAAATCCGGCGCTAAACGGTCTTCCAACTCCTCAATGGTTAACTCGCGGGCTTCGGCAATGGCCGCAATCTTTTCCCGCGCCCGATCCTGCAAACCTTTAAATTTGACCTTCTGCGCGATGCCGTTCAGCAGCATCAGCGCCACGTCGGAACCAATCTGATTCAGCACTTCCAGGCCGTTAACCGCCCGCTGGTGCTGAGCCTCTCCCGGCCAGGCGCGAATAAACGGCGTGAGCTTGCGTGCGGTGTCATCGGTACCAAACAGGCCGAGAGACATAAAGGCCCAGCCCTCTTTTGACGGCGCTGCAGCAAATAACCATGCCGAGAACATATCCCAGGCAAAGTCCGCCAGTGAGTCTGGATCGCAAGCCTGTTTTACCTGATCGATCCCTTCATACAGCCCCTCACTGACCGGGAAGCGCAGCATGGTTCCCAAGTGTTCCAGCGCGCTGTCCGGTAAGGCTTTTTTACTCGTTTTCAGTAACGGACGACGCCAGCCAGCGGGTTGATAAAAGTCAGGAGATTTGCTGATTTTACTCGGGAAGCGATCGAGCGGATCTTCATCCAGCATAGCGCGCAGTGCGTCGGTCACCTCTGGATCGCCGTAAGCTTCGCCGGTCTGCATAATTAACGCTTCGTGCCCCTGCGTGGCCAGCATCCGTAACGCCGAGGTGGCGCAATCTTTGGCTTCCCCTTTTTTGCCTAATGCCGCGGGGAGCAGGCCGATAACGCTGTGGTGCGGATATTTGCACAGCCACTGCAGGGCTTCGCTTCGCAGCGTTTTCAGCTTGAGGTAGGCACGGGCAATCAGCGGGGCCAATTCGCTGGCACCCACGTGGCTCCAGACATTGGTCAGTTCTGTTGGGCGAGAGCGCACTGCGTTGATCAGGCCAGGTAGCGCCGCTTCACCGAAATTGGCCACCATATACTCCTCACTGCTGCATTGGTGAGCTGACAAACTGTTCCATAAGGCGAGCGCCATCTCATCGGGCAGCAGCGAGGTAAAACGCATACTAAAGTTTGACCAACTGGTTTGTGCAAGCTGGGCCTTCCAGGCGTCGATCAGGCCCTGCGTATCCCGGTTTCTGATGGCAATGGCTGCCGTTTCGTTCTGGCTCTTCCGGTTACCTGATTGATAAATCTGGAAACCCAGCTCATTGGCCAGCGTATTCATATTTTTTGCGGCAGCCTGATAGCGTTTTTCTTCCCAGCCATTCAGCGCTAACCACCGTTTTTTCTCTTCATCGGTAAAATCGAGTACCGGTGCCAGCGCCTGTGGCTCAAGTGCCAGGACTGCCGCTTCGCGCTTTTTCTTTTTCTGTAGCCATGGCGGGCTGACCAGCACCAGGGGTAAATCAGCTCCATCGGCTAATTCAACCGGGCCAGATACGCGGGCAATCAAATCTTGCACCTGGGCTTGCGCTGCCCCGCTCATCCACGGCAGTAACTGGGCCACTTGCTCAGGATTGGCCAGCAGCAGATTGCTTAAGCAAGCGCTCAGCATGCCGCTGTCTTTGTTGTTAGAGGCCAACAGCTCGGCAAGCGCCGGGATCGATGCCAACGGCCAACGGTGCGCGGCGTCGATAAACCGCGCCAGAAACGCTTTACCCTGACCAGAAACCTGCGCCAGCGCGGTAATTGCTGCTGGCGTGCCAATACAGGCCAGAGCATCACCGGTAAGGGTAATTTCCGGCTGGTAGGCCAGGATTGGCACCGCGTTAACGCCGCGCTCCGCTATCAGCGTGGCGATACTAAATTCACAGTTAAGGAATGCAGCGTGACGATACACAGAACGGCTCATTGCCCCTAACGACTTCAGGACAGCTTCGTCGGTGGCGACCAACTGTAGCCATGGCGTGACGTCACTATCCCCCTGTTGGAGCAACTCACCGGCTAACCGGTTCGCGATATCTGGGCGTTCAGGCAGTAACAAGGCAATCAACGGCTGGCGGCTAACATGCAGCTGTGGCAAGCCTGCGAGCAGTTTATCCACGCAAATCTGCCATTCGGCCTCATCGGCACAAGCCAGGTACTTACGAAAATGTAGCTCAGCGCAGCTATAAGGGGACATCCACGAGCCGCTTAGCGGATCTGCGATATCTGTATTGAGGTAGTAACTGTGCTTTTGCGCATCACTATCCCAGTTTGATTCAACACACAGCCCTTGCGCCATTAGCAGCACATCAATCGCGTACGGCAATCCCTTTCTGGCCACTAAAAAGTCGGTAATATCCGTCTTGTTATCACCGTAATAACGGTTGCTACCGGCATTGCATGCCAGGGCAAACAACACCGCGTCTGACTCAATGGTGCCGTCCATCTGCTGATCGGCCAACCGTTGCCAGCTTGCAACATAAGTCTGGCGCAACTCCGCAGACGAGGAGTCAAAGTCAGTCTGAAAATCGTCACTTTTATATAGGTGGTTGCGAAGCTTGATCCAGCTCTGCTTATCGTTTAGCTCCGGCGTTTCGCCCGGATGGGCGCGGTTGGCCAATGCTTGAACGCTTAAATTCTTCGGTAAGGAAATCGGGTCACCATTGGCTAACCATGGGGGTGTTTCGCCAGCCGGTTGGGCGATGTCAGAAGAGACAACGGATTGCGAGAGTATGGTGGCAGCAGAAATCTGAGGCGTACTTTCTGCTGGCTTATCGCTTATGGGCTCAACGCGGGGTTTTTCTGCTGGTTCGACCTTCGGTTTTAGCGCTGTGGTGCCAATGGTGGCGTTTTCATCAACGGCAATTTCAACGTAGCCTTTGCCGGTTTTTTCCTTCACCAGCTTGGTCATGGCAGCCGAGGCCTTGGCTTCGTTATCAAAACTCTTGGTCTGGCTTTGCCCTTGCGTACCAATCTTGCCCCAGCGCAGGTTTAAATCACTGTCCGACTGCTCGATTTGCCAAAATTTGTTTGATTTATCATCTTTGAATTCGAAATGACGCACCGCTGTCTCCCTGGGGATCAATTATCCATAAAATAACGCGTGGGATTAAGTTATCAGATATTTAGGCTATGAATAGAGGGGCGGCATGGCATTTGGGAAAAACGCCATGCCGTTATGGGACGCAGAGAGATATTAAAGGAGGTGAGTAACTTTGCGATCAGTCACCAATCTTGATGACGATTTTACCGAATGCGCCACGGGAAAGGTGTTTGAACGCCTCAACCGCGTCGTTGAAGCTATAAACCTGCTCAATGACTGGCTTGATATTATGCTTATTGAGGAATGGGTTCATACGGTCAAAGGACGAACGAGGTGCGACAGCAATGCCACGGATGGTCGTCTGACGGAAAATCAACGGCATCAGGTCAAGCTGTGATGTCTGACCGGTCAGGAATCCTACCTGAGCGATAGTCCCGGCAACTTTTGTCGCGGCCACCGACTGATTAATGCCGTTGCCACCGGCAACTTCCACCGTAATGTCTGCCCCTTTACCACTGGTCAATTCAAGGACTTTGTTTTCCCAGTCAGGATTTTCTTTATAGTTGATACCCTCATCAGCCCCCAGTGACTTGATACGCTCAAGATTGGCATCGTTACTGGACGTTGCAATGACACGTGCACCGTAAGCATGTGCAATCTGTGCTGCAAAAACAGACACGCCACCGGTTCCTTGTACCAAAACGGTTTGTCCGGGTTGCAGATTGCCGATATCCATCAGGGAATACCAAGCCGTCAGTGCTGCAATAGGAAGTGTTGAGGCCTCCTCATCAGTCATGCTGTCTGGAGCTCTGACCGCGCTGTTCTCATGGATGATCATGTATTCTGCCAGCCCACCCGGCAGCGGCATACCCATACACCAGGCTGGCTCATCGGCAGCAGGCTCACCATCCAACCAGCGAGAATAGAGATGTGAGTTAACACGCTCACCCGTGCTGAAGCGGGTTACACCCTCACCCACAGCGACAATGGTTCCCGCCGCATCAGAGACAGGAATAAGTGATTTTGGCACCAAGTGAGGCTCGTAAAATCCCTCAATAATCGCTTTATCCCGGAAATTCAGTGAAACCGCCCCCACTTTAACCAGAAGTTCGCCTGGCCCCGGCGTCGGGGTCTCAACCTCTTCAAGCTGCAAATTTTCAAGGCCGAAATCTTTCAGTAACCATGCTTTCATTTTGTTGTGTCCATTTTGTATACGTAAGATGTGTCAATGATAAAGAGTGAGAGTTTGGGGAAAAAGTCACATAAAAGGACTTCAGTGTTATTGCAGGAGAAACAATCCGGGTGGGGGTATACTCCGCGCTATCAGTCATCAATGGGTTGCGGAGAGGGAAAAGAATGCGCTCTAACATGCTTGAGTTAATGAGTATTTTTGTTCAGGTTGTTGAACTCCGCAGTTTCACCAAAGCTGCCGATGCCTTGCAACTGCATCGTCCTGCAGTCAGTAAATCCATACAGCAACTGGAAGATGATTTGGGCGTAAAGTTGCTACACCGTACGACGCGTAGCCTGAGTATGACGGCTGAAGGGGATGAAATTTATCAGCGGGCCAAAACACTCCTGGCTGACGTCAACGACATGATGGCGTCTTTTTCCCCGAGTCAACCGCCTCGCGGATGTCTTCGTATTGATGCCCCGCTTGCACTGACGCACGCTATCCTGATCCCCTCTTTAGGTGAGTTTCAGGCTCTTTACCCTCAAATTGATATCGTCCTCACGGCGTCAGATCGCCTGACGAATTTGGTTTCAGAAGGGATCGACTGTGTGATCCGTTTGGGGGAGCTTGATGATTCAAGTTTTATCTCGCGCCGTGTGGGCAGCGTCGATATGGCTACCTGCGCTGCGCCGTCATACCTTGAAAAATACGGGATCCCCATGACGCCGGATGATCTTGTACATCACAAAGCCATTAATTTTTTCAGTGAACACAGCCGTGAAGTGATGGAGTGGAAGTTCGCTATGAATGGGGAAGTGATCTCACGACGTCCAGGAAGCAATATGCTGGTTAACAACTCAGACGTGCTTCTCTCGTGTGGGCTGGCGGGACTGGGTATGCTTCATGCGTTACGTGCGGCGCTGGAACCGCATATCCAGTCAGGCAAGCTGACGGAAGTATTAACCGGTTATACACCTGTCACTAAACCGGTATCTATTTTGTATCCTGACCGGCGCTACCTTTCACCTAAAGTCCGGGTATTTATAGACTGGTTCGCCGAAGTCTTTGCCAGGAAACACCCACTTTAGTGCTGGCAGATGGTTAAAGATAAGAGTGAAGTTGGATCACCCGGCTGACCACTTCTAATGCCTGCCGCAGGGTTGGCAGCGGCAGCGAACCTAACGCTAAACGCAGCGCATGTGGCACATGAACGGAGGTAGCAAAAGGTTCTGCGGTAGAGAGCGAAATGCGCTCTTTTAACAAGGCAGCGGCGATGCGATCCGCCCTGACCTCCTCAGGCAAGGGTAACCACAGAAAATACGAATCAGGGTGGCCAATATATTTCAGCTCGCTCAGTGCTTCCCGAGCTATTGACTGACGTAACTGGGCATCTTGGCGTTTTTCATCTTCGAGCCGCATAACCGTGCCGTCTTCGATCCACTCACACAGGATCGCGGTCATGATCGCCGGGGTATTCCAGGTGGTTGCCCTGATGGTTCGTTCCAAGGCAGGAAGCCATTTCACTGGGGCAGCCACTACGCCAACACGCAGCCCGGTCGCAACATTCTTGGAAAAACCGGAAATATATACCGTGGATTCTGGGGCGAGAGTCGCTAATGGTAATGGCGGTTTCTCTGCCAGATAGGCGTAGGCGGCATCCTCGATGATCAGCAGCCCATGTTCGCGAGCCAGCGCCACCAACCGGTGCCTCTGTGGCTCGCTCATCACCCAGCCAAGCGGATTATGCAGCGTTGGCATGCAGTAAACGGCCCTCACCGGACGACGCTGGCATAGCCGTTCAAGTTCAGACAAATCAGGGCCGTCGCTCAACGCAGGAATGGCGACCAGTTCAAGATGATAGCTCTCGGCCACGATTTTAAAGCCTGGGTAGGTCAAGGCATCAACCGCGACCACGTCGCCCGGTTGCAACAGCCCCATCACGGTGACGGCTAACCCTTGTTGAGCGCCATTAACCAGTAAAACGTTCTCTGCCGTCAGGTTTAACCCACGGTGGCTCAGATGTCTGGCTACGATCGCCCGCTCGTGTGGCCGGCCTGCATGGGGTTGATAGCGTAGCAATGCGTCCAGGTCGCCGGAGGAAGCCAACTGACGTAAAGCTGCCCTCAGCAGTTCACTTTGTGACGATAGCGTCGGGTAATTGAAGTTCAGGTCGAGCATGTCCGTGGCGACGGCCTGCTGATCGATGCCCAAACCCGGCGGCAGCGAAATCTCCCGCACAAAGGTCCCCCGGCCCGCTTCTCCGCTGACTAACCCCATCGCTTCAAGTTCCGCATACACCCGTGAGGCAGTGACCAACGACATGCGTTCCTGGGCGGCAAGTTGGCGATGGGTGGGTAAACGGGTCCCTGGAGTAAGACGCCCTGCGCGGATATCAGCGGCAAAGCTATCGACCAGCGATTTGTAACGGGCTCGTGCCATAGCAACTTGTATCCATGACAATTTTTTGATTGTCATTATTTTGCGGCATAACATGCCGATCCACAATCGTCCAACGTCGAAAATAAGGGTGTCCCATGCAGGTGAAGATCGAGGGAAATAGCGCCAGCGGCTGGCTCAACGGCTTTTTGGGCATGGTGATCTTCAGTGGTTCACTCCCCGCCACCAGAGTCGCCGTACTCAGTTTTGATCCTCTGTTTCTTACTGTCGCTCGTGCTTCTATCGCTGGTCTGTTCGCGCTCCTGCTGTTAGGGCTGTTTAAACAACAGCGGCCACGAGGCGATCAGGTATTCTCCCTGGGGATCGTTGCGTTGGGCGTGGTGGTAGGCTTCCCACTGTTAACCGCGTTGGCGTTGCAACATGTGACTTCGGCCCATTCCATCGTTTTTCTCGGCCTGCTGCCGTTGGCCACCGCGATATTTGGTGTGCTACGGGGTGGTGAGCGCCCTCGTCCGGCGTTCTGGCTGTTTTCCATTGTCGGCAGCCTGTTGGTGATGAGTTTTGCGTTTGCTCAGGGAGTTTCCGCTTCACTGACCGGGGATTCGTTAATGCTGGCTGCGGTGGTAGTTTGCGGGTTGGGCTATGCCGAAGGGGCAAAACTGTCGCGTGAGCTGGGAGGCTGGCAGGTGATCTGTTGGGCTCTGCTGTTGGCATTACCCGTAATGCTGGTGACCTCACTGCTGCTGTTACCCTCTTCTCTGGAGGCTATCCGCCTGCCAGCCTGGATAAGCCTGGCCTACGTTTCGCTGTTCAGCATGCTGATTGGTTTTATCTTTTGGTACCGGGGGCTGGCCCAGGGTGGTATTGCCAGCGTCGGCCAACTGCAATTGCTGCAGCCCTTTTTTGGCCTGGCGCTGGCAGCAGGCTTACTGCATGAACCCGTCAGCCTGCTGATGCTGGTAACCACTTTGGGGATTATCCTCTGCGTGGCGGGATCGCGCCGATTCGCCAAATGATCGGATCACTTCACCTTGGCCATCAGCGATTCACCGATGGCGTAGAACTGCCCACCGGCAATATAGTGCAGGCTTCGCAGTGCAGGTTCTGCGGTGTCAAAATGCCAGTGGCCATCTTTAAATACCCGCGTATCGGACCAGGCGCCGGTCACCTCGCCAATAAACAGATCGTGGGCCTGCTGATTATGGGGTTCCGGGAGCAGCCGACACGCCAGCCAGGCGGAGCATCCGGCCACAAAAGGCAGTGGCCGATCGTCAAAGCTGAACAGCTCGACGCCACAGTTTGCCAGTTTGTCGGGTTCGGTATGCAGGCTGCGGTTACCGACCTCATAGGTCAGCTGTAGCTGAGCCGCAGTGGGTACCTGGATCACAAAGCACCCACTTTGCTCGATCAGCTCACGGGTTTTGGTCATCTTGTCCAGCACAACCGTCAGCTTCGGTGGCGAGAAGTCCAGCGCACAGGCCCAGGCGGCGGCCATCACGTCATTAACACCGTCGTGGCCTGCGGATACCAACACCGTTGGGCCGTGGTTAAGCAAACGATAGGCCTTTTCCAAGGCCACGGTGGCAATAGGTTGGTTCATCATTTCTCTCTTAAAGTTAGGCTGGGCTGGATGCATTATCGTAGCGCGGCCGCGAGCCATTGTGAAAGCGATGTTGGTGGTAGTCGAATCTGTGACAACGTCACTCATTGGTGGCAGGCTGCCCTCTGTGATAAAACAGGCTCCACAGCGCCATCAACAACCCGAGCCCCGCTAAAACGGCTGCCACCAGATAGGTCAATTGTAAACCTACCGCGCTCCCCAGCCGTATATCGCTAGTTGCCGAGGCCAAGGCGAATATGCCCCCCATGGCGGAAGCCCCGATGATAAAGCCAAGGTTGCGCGCCAGATTTAACAGACCAGAAGCGACCCCACGCCGCTCAATGCCAACCTGTTTGATCACCGCCGTGTTGTTGGCCGCCTGGAATAAGGCATAGCCTGCGGTGATCAGGCAGATCGGCAAGATATAGCCCAAAACGCCCTGCGTGGGTGACATCATCGACAAAGCTAATGCCCCCAGGAAAACTCCCAGTAATCCCAGGCTAATCATCTGCGGTGCTCCGAAGCGGTCGACCAGATATCCCGATGGCACACCCGCCAATGCTGCGATCAGCGGCCCGGCGGACATTACCAAGCCAACCTGCTGTGGCGCTAACCCTAGCCCGTGTGCAAGATAGAACGGCCCTACCACGAAGGACGTCATGATCACCGCACTCACCAGCATATTAGTTAGCAGGCCGCTGCTCAGGATTGGCTGACGCAGCAGGGCCAGTTGGACCAGCGGGCTTGCCACTTTTCGCTCAACCCAGACGAACGCGCTGGCCGCAACGGCGGTTCCCAACAGCAGCAGGCTATTGAGCGAGCCGAAATGGCCGTGCCCTAAGGTCATGGCAAGCGAAAATAGCGCCAGGGTTAAACCAAGCAAGGCCATTCCAACGAAATCAAAACTCCCCGGTTTCGTTACCTGCTGCGGATCGGTTTGCGGGAGATAGCGATAAACACAAAACAGCGCGACGCCCCCCAACGGCAGGTTGATCAGGAAAATTGACTGCCAGCCGAACCCGGCAATCAAGACGCCACCCAGCGTAGGGCCAAGCGCGGTCCCCACTGCGGATAAAGTGCCGAGCAGCCCCATCGCCCGTCCGACCTTATCCTTGCTGATGGTTTCGCCAACTAGCGCCAGGGTGATAGCCATCATCACTGCGCCCCCTAGCCCTTGCGCAGCACGGGCCGCAATCAGCCACCAGATGGTGGGAGCGACAGCACAACCTAGCGAGGCGAGCATAAACAGGCTGAGCCCGGCCAGTAACAGCATGCGACGGCTGATGATATCCCCCAACCGTCCAACGCCCACAATCAGCGTGGTGATCGCCAGCAGAT
This sequence comes from Serratia sp. K1WW1, assembly GCF_055790865.1. Taxonomy (NCBI): domain Bacteria; kingdom Pseudomonadati; phylum Pseudomonadota; class Gammaproteobacteria; order Enterobacterales; family Yersiniaceae; genus Serratia; species Serratia sp. K1WW1. The sequence continues at coordinate 3,038,061 of NZ_CM147697.1, read as the reverse complement.
AAGCAATCACTACCCACTGCACATCTTGAAACGAAGCGGCAAACACCTGGGCTAAGGTGGGTAGGCTAACGTTGGTGATGCTGCTGCCCAGAGAGGAAAGCAGCGTAGGTAACGCAAGGCTGATTAGCCCGCCACGCAGGGTTGTTAGGTCATTTGATGCTGCGGATTTCATGGTTGGCTGACTCCTGAATTAACTTGTCAGTCAGCCTAAGGCAAACCATGACATGGCAGAAGACGCAGGGTATGCAGTTTATAAGTGCACCAAACGCCATATGTCAGAATCGGGCACAGCATGCAGCGCCCCTACGGTCGGACATGTAATACCTGTGAGCTTTCTCACAACTCCGTGACAAAGCCGGGGGCGAGCAAAAAATAGGAACTGTATAAACAACCGCTGGCAAGCCACCCTTGGCGCTCTCGGTATACTCAAGGCGAATCAACCTGAGTGAGTAAGCAGAATGAAAACAACAGAAATCGTCTCAGACAGTTACGTGAAGGTCGGCGTACGGGAAAAGATTGGCTATGGCTTCGGCGATCTGGCCTCTAACCTGTCGTTTGGCTTTGTCTCCCTGTTCTTACTGTTTTTTTATACCAATATTTATGGCATCAGCGCGGTACAGGCGAGCCTGATCTTTGTGATCGCCCGGGTGCTGGATGCGATTTTTAATATCTTTGTCGGTTACTTTATCGATAAGACTCAAACCCGGCACGGCAAGCTGCGCCCTTACCTGCTGTACGGCGCGGTGCCCTTGGGGATATTGACGGTCCTGTGTTTCAGCACCTTCGACAGTGACTATAAATTTTATTACGCGCTGATCACCTACACCCTCTATTGCCTGGCCTACACGGCGGTCAACACGCCCTATTCAGCCATGACCAATATGCTGACCCAGCACGAAGGCTCGCGGGCTTCGCTGTCGGTTTACCGCTTTGTGTTGGCCATTGTCGGTTACTTGATTGTCTCGACCACTGCCGACATGCTGATTTCACAGTTCACCGATCAGAAGATGGGCTATGTGTTTGCCGTCAGCTGCTTTAGCCTGTTGGCCACCTTCTTCTTCCTGGCCTGCTTTGGCATGACCAAAGAGCGGGTGAAAAGCCTGCCAGATCAACAGGCTCCCACGCTTAAAGAGATGATCACCGCCGTTTCCGGCAACCTGCCGTTAATCCATCTTTCCCTGTTCACGGTGTTTTTCTATATCGCCTATACGGTATGGATGGCCATTGCGATCTACTTCATCAAATACACCCTGGGGGATGAAAGCTTTACCGCCAAATTCTTCATCATCCAATCTGCGGCCTATGTGGCGGGTACGGTGATCTCAGAAAAGATCATCAGCCTGATGGGCAAAAAGAAAATGGTCCAGTTGGGGCTGCTGATCGGGATTGTCGGCTTGCTGTTCCAATACTTCCTGGCAGGAGATAACGCCTACCTGATTATGACCGGCGTGTGCCTGTACAGTATTACTCTGGGGATGGGCTTTGTCGCGATGTGGTCGATGATTGCCGATACCGTTGAGTATGCCGAATGGAAACACGGCGTACGTACCGAAGGGGCAATTTATGGCTTCTTTAATTTCATCACCAAAATTGCCATGGCGATTGGCGGCGGCTGTGCCGGCTTGATGCTCGATTACTTTGACTATTCGTCCGAGCATATCAGCGCCAACGCGCTCAACGGCATCAATATGATGATGACGCTGTTCCCCGGCCTGATGTTTGCCCTGGGTATGCTGTTTATCTTCTTCTACAAGCTGGATGAGCACACCTACCGAAATATCATCAAAGACATTGAATTGCGCAAAGCTAGCGCGCAGTAACCAGCAGGTATCCCTATGAAAAAAGATTTCCACGCCATCATTGCCGCCATGACTGCCGAAGAGAAAGTGGCCCTGCTCAGCGGTAGCGGCTTGTGGCGCACAGCCAGTTTCCCGCAGCATGGCATTAGCGACATTGTGATGACGGATGGCACCTACGGCGTCCGTTACAGCACCAGCCAAATCGAACAGGGGGAAAATTGGCACATCAGCGATTTTCTCGCCATTATTGGCCAAAGCGCAGGCGAGGTAGAGCAGGAAGAACAAAAAGGTGGCTCTGAGGCGCTGTTCAGCAAATCCAAACCGGCTACCTGCTTCCCAAATGGTTCAACGCTGGCCTGTAGCTGGGACGTAGACCTGGTGTACCAAATGGGCGAGGCATTGGCCAAAGAGTGCCAGGAGATGGGCGTCGGTATTTTGCTTGGCCCGGGTATCAATATTCGCCGCACGCCTTTGGCAGGCCGTGGCTATGAATATTACTCGGAAGATCCGGTGGTCAGCGGTGACGTGGCCGCAGCCCTGATCAACGGGCTGCAGGACGGTGGCGTGGGTGCCAGCTTGAAGCACTTTGCCGCCAACAACTCTGAATACCGCCGCACCGAGATGGATTCGGTGGTGGAAGAACGGGCGCTGCGCGAAATTTACCTCTCTGGATTCAAACGGTCGATCGACAAATCCAACCCCTGGACGGTGATGTCGTCCTATAACCGACTCAATGGCGTGCAAACGTCGCAACATCACTGGCTGCTCACCGAGGTACTACGCAATGAGTGGCGTTATGATGGGCTGGTGATGTCCGACTGGTACGGCATCAAAGACCGCCCCGCTTCTTTGCTGGCGGGTAACGATTTGGCCATGCCGGAAACCCAGCGTGATAAACAGGAGCTGTTGCAGGCGATCGAACGCGGAGAGATCCCTACAGAGGTTCTCGATACTGCCTGCTTGCGGATGTTAACCCTGATCGACAAGGTGCAGCGCCACCGCAAGCCGGGTACCAAGGCCGATTACCCGCAACATCATCGCTTGGCACAACAGTTGGCTGCCGAATCGATGGTGTTATTGAAAAACGAAGGGAATATCCTGCCGCTGCTAGCCGGCAAGAAAACCACCATCGCCGTATTGGGTAAACCGGCACAGGAGCCGGTGATCCAGGGCTCGGGTTGTGCTACCACCGTGCCTTACATGCTAGATCGTCCGCTGGATGAAATTTTCGAGGTGGCCGGTAACGACTTCCAGATCGATTATGCCATCGGCACACCCGATGATAATCACGTCGACCCGCAAGCACAGGCACATGCGGTTGAGCTAGCCAGCAAAGCGGACGTTGCCGTGGTGTTTGTCAGCACTGCCATTGGTGAAGATGGTGAAAACGGCGATCGACGGGATCTGAATATCTTGCCTAGCCATGAAGCGCTGATCCGTGCGGTAGCCAAACGACAGCCCAATGTGGTGGTCGTGTTGGCTAACAGCGATGCGGTAGTGATGCCTTGGCTATCAGACTGCAAAGCCCTGCTGGAGACCTTCTTTGCGGGCCAGGGTATGGGACGCGCTGTGGCGGATATTCTGTTTGGCCGGGCCAACCCCTGTGGCAAGCTGACGGTCACGGTGCCCAACACTCTGGAAGAAACTCCGGCCTGGCTCGATTACCCAGGGGAAAACCTGCGCCATCACTACAGCGAAGGATTGTATGTAGGTTATCGCTAGTACGACCGACGTAAGCTGACGCCGCAGTTCCCATTCGGTTTTGGTTTGAGCTATAGCGAGTTTAGCTATGCCAAGCTGGCGACTTCGGTTACAGAACTTGAGAAGGGCCAGCCCTTAACCGTCAGCGTTGAGGTGACCAACCGTGGTGATCGGGCCGGTAAAGAGGTCGTACAGCTTTACCTGACTGCACCGCAGGGAGATTTGGCACGTGAAGTCCTGGCGTTGAAAGCCTTTGCCAAAGTGCACCTTGAAGCGGGTGAAAGCAAAACGGTGACCATGACGCTGGAATGGCCGGATTTTGCCTGTTTCCATCCAGGCATGGCCGCTTGGGTGGTCGATCCTGGCGAGTACCAGCTTCACGTGGCGCGTTCTTCGCGGGATATCGCGCTGAGCACGGTGGTCAAGCTGTGCGCCAAGCCCTATTATTTACCGCTAAAGGTGGATAATTCGTTGCAGCAACTGATCGCTACCCCGCCGGCTTTTGACCGCGTGCTGAAGTTATTGGTCAGCAAAAACGGCTTGCCGGAGGCGCTGATGCGCGAAAAGCTCATCGCGATTGCTCCGGATCTGTTCTGCGGCCTGTTTATCGCCCTGACGGAGTTCCTGGCTATTGATATTACTCAGCAGGAGTTGCAGGCTGCATTAGCGGAGCCTGCTGGGAGCCATTGAGCCGCCAGCCCCTCACCCCAACCCTCTCCCACAGGGAGAGGGAGCTGGAACGGTGATAGGGTCACGGATTGGCGTCAATGGAGGTTAGGTAGATACCAAAAGCAGCAAGTAGCACGGACTATTCCCTCTCCTCGGGGAGAGGGTTAGGGTGAGGGGTAAATCGCCACGCCTATTTTCATAACCGAGGGATGTAGCCGATGTTTCCTTTCTCTGTCACCCGCCAAGCCAAGCCGCAATCCCATCGGCAGGCGCAAGCAGCGATCCATGAAGGTAGCGGCTATGAGCTGATCTCGTTTGACGCCGAAAAGCTCAACGTCTTCGCCGCCGAGGTTTACTACTGCGAACCCCATTGGCACTCGGCCCCTGAGCTGATCTGCATCTTGTCCGGAGAGTTTTCCGTGACACTAGGCCATGCCACCTCGGTGACCAGCGCGGGCAGCATGCTGTATATCAACCCGGAAGAAATTCATTCCCTTGAAGCTCGCGCCCCAAACAGCCAACTGCTGACCATCCAGTTTTCCCCCCATCTGTTTGATGAAACCCATCCGGCCCCGCTGATGTTTAATCAGCGCGATCGCGCAGCAGAGCAGCAGATTAGCAACGCCGTGATCGCCCTGCTCGATAACCTGGTCACCGCACAACCTTCGTTTACCCGCATAGCCCTGGTTTATCACCTGTTGGGCACGCTTGCCGCCGCAGCGCCAAACCAGGCCGACCAACAGCAGGTTGGCGTCAGGAAAAAAGACCAGCAACTGGTCAAATATGGCATTGAGTTTATCAACCTGCATTTTGACGATGAGCTCAACCTGGCCACCATTGCCGAGCACGCTGGCGTCAGCTACCACCACTTTTCCCGTATCTTCAAAAAGATCAGCGGCTACAACTTTAAAGAATATCTGACCATGATCAGAATTAATAAGGCCAAACTACTGCTGAAAGACACGACTATCCCGATCACCGACATCAGCTACACCTGCGGTTTCAGTGGCCACAAACAGCTGATTTTTGCCTTTAACAAATATTGCCGCATGACGCCAACCGAGTTCCGAAAAAGCTACCTTACCACCCTCAATTCGGCGGCAGAGCTGCAGATCATGACCGATTTCCGCTGTCTGCCACTGGATCGCCAGATCGTTGCACGTTTACGGAGCTTCAACGCTGACCCGCAATAGTGAAAATAATCATTGCCCTATACCGCCCATGGCTATACTTACCACAGTAGCTACCGCAGGTATCGCCGTTGCCTGACCCCTCCTGTCTTAACTGTCTGTGGAGCCGTGCCCATGAGCAAACCAGCTAAAACTCCCCGTCCTGTTAAAGCCCCAAGCTATCTGGATGCTCTACTGCCAATAGTCACGCTGATTTTGCTGGTTGGATCTTCCGTTGCTCTGTTTGGGCTTGAAGCGGTCAACGGCCCTTTGCAGGTGGCCATCATCCTAAGCACCATGATCACCGCGATGATCATCCTGAAGAATGGCCATAGCTGGGAGGAGGTTTCCGAGTCCGGCCGCAAAGGCATTGCCACCATCTCGGGGGCCATTTTTATCCTGTTTTCCGTCGGGGCGCTGATCGGCACCTGGAACATGTCCGGCACTATTCCTACCATGGTGTATTACGGCATTATCATGATCACCCCCAACTGGTTCTATCCGATCGCCTTTTTGGTCTGCGTTGGCGTTTCTTTGAGTATCGGCAGTTCCTGGACCACGGCGGGCACCTTGGGAGTCGGGTTGGTCGGGCTGGCCAATATGCTGGGGTTATCACCTGAAATTACGGCGGGGGCCGTGATTTCAGGGGCTTACGTCGGTGACAAGATCTCGCCGCTGTCTGAAAGCACCGTATTGGCCGCTCAGCTTAACGGCGTTGAATTGTATAAACATATCCGCACCCAACTTTGGACCACCGTTCCAGCGGCGGTCATTGCCCTGCTCGCTTTCATCCTGCTAGGACTCAATCAGCATAGTGCCTTTGATGCCACCGTCACCAACAACGAACTGACCCGCTTTAACGAACTGTTCCACATAACGCCGTGGAACCTGCTGCCACTGATTTTCCTGTTGGCGTTATCGGTCGCCAAGGTGCCTGCATCATTGGCTATCATGTGCTCGGCCCTAATGGCCGGGATCATGACGTCCTTCATGCAGCCGCAGGTGATCGATCGCTTTATTGTCGAACCCGATCTTGCCAGCCCACTGCTAGCCATCAAGGCGGTCTGGATTGCGATGGCGACCGGTTTCCAGGAGAACTCCGGTATCGAGCAGATCGACGCCCTGCTGTCACGCGGCGGTATGGACAGCATGTTGCTGACGATTTGGCTGATCATCGGCGCGGTGACGTTTGGCATTATGGTGGATGACTTCGGCCTGCTGAACAAACTGGTTACGCCACTGCTGCTACGGGCCAGAACCGTGGGCAAGCTGTTTACCTCGGTGGTTGCTACCGCGATTGGGCTGAATATTGCCGCGGGGGATCAGTATATTGCGCTGCTGCTCCCCACCCGGCTGTACCGTGCCGAATTTGCCAAGCGAGGGCTGGCGCCAGAGAACCTGTCGCGCATCGTTTCGGATGCCGGGATTGTCACCTCCCCACTGATCCCCTGGAATTCCTGCGGAGCCTATATGGCTGCGGTACTGGGTGTCTCGACCATGGCGTATATGCCGTTTGCCATCTTTAATATTGCCGCACCGCTGATCACTCTGGCGCTAGGCATCACTGGTTTTAATATTCGCCATATCCCGGTGGCTGCGCCATCAGAAGGAGATAATCCGAGCCGTAAAGCGGTTGAGTAGCAACAACCGTGAAATCAATACCGAGGCGACAAAAACCAGGACCAGTAAGGTAAATTTAAGCGTGGCGTCATTGAAGTCGTACAGCGTGGTAATGAAATAGAACACGCTGTAGTGAACGATATAGACGCCCACCATCGCCGGGCTGATGAACTCCACGACGCGGGTGATCAATCGGCTCTTGATGGCGATATTATCAAACAGAATAAACAGCGCCAGGCTCATACCAAGCAAGTGCAAGTGCTCCAACACGAACCAGCCGGCGACGCTGATCTGGGTATGGGTTGAAAGATAGAGTTCGTAGAAATACATGGAAATACCGAGAGGGATCACCAGCAGCCTGGCGGCCCACAGCACGCTGGTTTTCTTGGTAAACCGGCGGCCCGGAGCCTCCCCCAGCACATGACCAATAATGTAGTAGCCCCCCCAAATCCAGATGAACGAATAGCTGGAGATAAACAGCGGGTCGTCTTGGGTATCCAGCGGGCTGAAAATGTCCAACAGGGCTATCACGGCAACCAGCCCGGCAAACACGGCAGCGGTGATCCTTAAATGCTTAATGCCCTTAAGGATAATGGGATAAATTAAGTAGATGATACCCATATTCAATAAGATGCCGTTTTGTAGAATATACCCCTGATGAATGTATTGAGTTTTAATCAAGGATGAAACAATGTTCCAGAAAATCATGATCAGGATAATGGTTTTTACTTTAACCACGATCTCCAGCCTGGTGAGTTTCTCTACCTCATCCATGTAACCGATAATGATAAAAAACAACGGTTTGGCGATAATAGACACAAAGTACAATACCCCCATAGTATTGGCATGGAGGAAACACTCGGAGGCGCACATTTGGCTGGTCGAGAAGAAGGTGACGGCGGCAAAACAACTTAAACTCTTTAATGCCTGCTGGTTAACGCTGTTGATCATGGTTTTCCATCCATCACCGGGTTGATGTGATACACCCTACTGTTTTTTATAAAAATAATCTTAGTACATTAACACCCACTGCACAACGCGCATATTTAACCATGGTCCGAATTGCCATCTATTTAATGAGAATTATCTTAGAAACCAATGGACAGGTTTTGATATATTAACTATTTTTATACAACCTACGTTTTTATGCTTAAAGCACATTGACTCCCCTAGCCAGCAACAACCCATGAATTTTGTTATATCATTGATTTTAATTAAAAAATTAATCAATATGATTGTACATAAAAGTTACAACCCGCCAAAACAAAGCATTAACATTAATTTTGATATCTTTAAAGGATTGTTAATCAAGAATATTCTTATGTTTGGTTTTTTATTCCGTCCAGCAACAATATTTACCCCCGCCGGAATCAATAGTGCTGATGTTGAAGAAAAAGTTATTTGCGACAGGAAAATTTGCCGGTTATGACTATGATTTAATCGTAAGTCGGTTGGTAACGTTATCCATTAATTACGCAAAACTTTATTTGACTTGGTGTCAGTAAGGAAAACCATGACGAGCTCATCAACGAATAAATTGTCCCTATGGTCTCTCACCGCACTGGTAGTGGGCTCCATGATAGGGGCCGGTATATTTTCTTTACCGGCCACCTTTGGGCGCGCTACGGGAGGGTTTGGTGCCATTATCGCCTGGTGTATTGCGGGCGGTGGGATGTTAATGCTGGCCTTTGTGTTTCAAACGCTGGCGCAACGTAAACCCGATCTCGATTCCGGCGTGTTTATCTATGCTAAAGCCGGATTCGGTGATTATCTGGGATTTGCCTCTGCACTGGGCTTCTGGGCCGGGACCTGTATCGGTAACGTCTCTTACTTTGTGCTGATCAAATCCACCCTGGGGGCCTTCTTCCCGATATTTGGCGACGGCAATACTATTCCCGCGGTGTTGTTTGCCTCGGTCATTCTTTGGGGATTCCACATTCTGGTACTGCGCGGGGTTAAAAGCGCTGCGGCTATCAACACCATTGCCACCATCGCCAAAATCCTACCCATCCTGATCTTTGTCATTGTGCTGATCTTTGCCTTCAAAAGTGACGTGTTTGCACTCAACTTTTGGGGCACTCCAGAGTCCGCAGCCTCTTTGGCTAGCGTGGGGGATCTCTCTCATCTTGACGATTACGGCTATGTAGGTCATGCCGCCGCCGCCATCGTCCCGACCGCGGAACCCGAATCCCTGTTCAGCCAGGTGCGCAGCACCATGTTGGTAACGGTATTCGTCTTCCTGGGGATTGAAGGTGCCAGCGTCTATTCCCGCTATGCCAAAGAACGCAGCCACGTGGGGATTGCCACGGTGTTGGGGTTCATCGGGGTGCTGTGCCTGTTGGTGCTGATCACCATGCTGTCTTACGGCGTGCTGCTCCGTCCCGATCTGGCGGCGTTGCGCCAACCATCGATGGCGGGCGTGTTGGAAGCTATCGTGGGGCGCTGGGGGGCAATCTTCATCAGCGTGGGCCTGATTGTTTCGGTACTGGGCGCTTATCTCTCCTGGTCTTTGCTGGCGGCAGAAGTGCTGTTTTCCGCCGCGAAAAGCAAGAGTATGCCGAAGGTGTTCGCCACCGAAAACAGCAATGCGGTGCCCTCTTCTGCCGTCTGGCTGACCAACATCACCATTCAGGTGTTCTTAATCCTCACGCTGTTTAGCGATTACGCCTTCCAACTGGCGCTCGAACTGACCAGTTCCCTGACGCTGATCCCGTACCTGTTGGTGGGTGCCTATGGGCTGAAGCTGGCCATGACCGGCGAAACTTACGAAACCGATAAACGCGATCATAAAAAGGATCTGATCTTCGCGCTGATCGCTACCTTCTACGCACTGCTGATGCTGTACGCCGGTGGTATGAAGTATCTGCTGCTCTCCGCCATCATCTATGGCCCAGGCACGCTGCTATACATTATGGCCAAACGTGAACAGCACGCAAAAGTGTTCACCCCGGCCGAGATGGGGCTCTTTGTAATCGTTATGGTCGCCGCCGTTGTTGCAATCTACAGCATTGCCACTGGCGTTATCACAATCTGATCGAGGCAAGTCATTATGTCGACTAAAAAAAAGACGCAGTCCAAGTTTGGTGTTCATTCAGAAGTAGGGAAATTACATAAAGTCATGGTCTGCGCCCCTGGCAAGGCGCATAACCGGCTGACGCCGAGTAATTGTGATGAGCTGTTGTTTGATGACGTGCTGTGGGTTGAGCGCGCCAAGCGTGACCATTTTGATTTCATGACCAAGATGCGTGAACACGGCGTGGACGTGGTGGAAATGCACAACCTGTTGGCCGAAACCCTGGCGCTGCCCGAAGCCAGAAAGTGGATCCTGGATCAGCAGATTGTGCCTAATGAAGTGTCGCTGGGGATCTTGAATGAAACCCGCAGTTTCCTTGATGGCCTGGCACCACGGGCGTTGGCGGAGGTGCTGATCGGTGGCCTTTCCACTACCGAGCTGGCCAAAGAAGGCTATGCCGACCACGAAGAGCTGAAGCTGATCCGTGAAGCGGTAGGCATTACCGAATACCTGCTGCCACCGCTGCCGAATACCTTATATACCCGTGATACCACCTGCTGGATCTACGGCGGCGTGACCTTGAACCCACTGTATTGGCCTGCCCGTCACGAAGAAACTATTCTGACCACGGCGATCTACAAGTTCCACCCAGACTTTGGCGAAGCCAATGTTAACGTCTGGTGGGGGGACCCAACGGTGCACCACGGTACCGCCACGCTCGAAGGTGGGGACGTGATGCCGATCGGCAACAAAACGGTGCTGATTGGGATGAGTGAGCGTACTTCGCATCAGGCGATCACCCAACTGGCCGCCGCGCTGTTTGCCAACAAACATTCCGGCGTTGAACGGGTGATGATTGCCGCCATGCCGAAACTGCGTGCCGCCATGCACCTGGATACGGTGTTTACCTTCTGCGACCGCGATGTGGTGACGCTCTACCCGGCTATCGTCAATCAGATCAAAACCTTCTCACTGCGCCCGGATTCTGGCCCAACCGGCATGAAGCTGAGCCGCGATAAAGGCACCTTTGTTGAAGCCATTGCCGGAGCACTGAACCTGAAAAAACTGCGGGTGGTGGAAACCGAAGGCAACGACTACGACACCGAACGCCAACAGTGGGACAGCGGCAACAACATGGTGGCGCTCTCTCCTGGGGTGGTGCTGGCTTACGATCGTAATACCAAAACCAATACCCAGCTACGCAAAGAAGGGGTTGAGGTCATTGAGATTGTCGGTAGTGAGCTGGGCCGTGGCCGTGGCGGCGGCCACTGTATGACCTGCCCGATTATCCGCGATGCCATTGATTATTAATCGCTAAACGTGATCGGAAAAGGCCGGATTTTCCGGCCTTTTTTATGCTGACAGAATCACTGCGCGTCTACGCGGTGAACATCCCCGATTCAAAGTCCTTCGGTGACAATTTTAGCCGCCGCAGCCAACACGTCTTTACGGGCTTCGGCATTCTGCTGTGGCTGCGTGAAATAAGTTACCAATACCAACGGTGCGTGGTTCGCTGGCCAAATCACGGCGATATCGTTAGTGGTACCGTAATCACCGCTACCGGTTTTATCCCCAACCACCCATGTAGTTGGCAGACCTGCGCGAATGCTGGCTCCGCCGGTAGTGTTCCCCTTCATCCATTCAACCAGCTGAGCACGCTGTGGTTCGCCAAGCGCTTTGCCCAAGGTCAGGTTTTGCAGGCTTTTTGCCATCGCCAGCGGCGAGGTGGTGTCACGCTTATCACCTGGAATGGCGGTATTTAAAGTGGGTTCGGTACGATCGAGACGGAAGGTTTTATCGCCGATGGTACGCGCAAATTCTGTCACTTTTGCCGGGCCGCCAAGATGCTCAAGGATCTTGTTCATCGCCGTGTTGTCACTGTACTGGATAGTGGCGGCGCTGAACTCGGCCAGGGTCATCCCGGTATCCAGGTGTTTTTCGGCGATTGGGTTGTAGTTGACCAGATCGGATTTCTTGATCTCCATCCGCTTAGCCAAAAGATTTTTATCCGTCTCGCTCTGTTTTAACAACGCCGACACCGCCATCACCTTGCTGGTGCTGCACATGGGAAAACGTTCATCCGCGCGATACAGGGTCTGCGAATTATCGGCGGTATCGATCAGCGCCACGCCCAAACGGCCATCGGAGCTTTTCTCCAGTTCAGACAGTTGCTGCTGAATATTCTTCTGGGTATTAGCGGATTGCGCCCATAGCGGTGCGCTACCGAACAGCAACGGCATAACCGTAGCGACCATAAGGGTGGTTTGACGTAATGTATTTTTAACCATCTTTTGCCTCACATAAAATGGATTAACTCAGCGGAGTTCTCTTCAGATGGCGGGAAATATCCTCTGTTAGACCGTTATTGACAAGCGACAAGAATTTTCTCTAGCATAAAGAAAATCTTTTGGATAACACCCATGCGCTCTAATCTTCCCCTGAATGCCCTTCGTGCTTTTGAAGCCTCTGCGAGACATTTGAGTTTCACACGGGCAGCGCTGGAGCTCTATGTGACCCAAGCCGCCGTTAGCCAACAGGTTCGGCTGCTTGAAGAGCGCCTGGGCATGGTGCTGTTTAAACGCTTACCCCGTGGTTTAGAAATGACGGAGGAATCGCGGGCACTGTTTGCCGTGCTAACCGACGCCTTTGGCCATATTGAAAAAGCCTTCCGGCAGTTTGAAGGGGGACAATTCCAGGAGGTGCTCACCGTCGCCGCCGTCGGCACCTTTGCCGTGGGCTGGCTGTTGCCGCGTCTTGATCGGTTCAGACAAGAGCATCCTTTTGTCGAACTGCGGCTGCGCACCAACAATAACGTCGTCAATCTGGCCGCCGAAGGGCTGGATTTCGCCATCCGTTTTGGCACGGGTTTGTGGCCATCAACCCATAACGAAATGCTGTTTGATGCTCCGTTGACCGTGTTGTGTACCCCCGCTACGGCTAAACGGCTCGTCACCCCAGCCGATCTGCTGCAAGAGGATCTGCTGCGCTCTTACCGTGCTGAAGAATGGGAAAACTGGTTTGCTGCCGCTGGTCTGCAGGCGGTGAGAGTGAATGGCGCCATCTTTGACTCATCCCGTCTGATGATCGAGAGCGCCATCCATTCCGGTGGTGTGGCGTTAGCCCCAGCGAAAATGTTTGCCCGAGAACTCGCCACCGCGCAGCTGGTGCGCCCTTTTGCTACCGAAATCAACATGGGCAGTTACTGGTTAACCCATTTGAAATCGAAGGCAATGACCCCGGCGATGGAAATATTTAGCGAATGGTTACTGAAGGAAGCCCAAGACGCATAGCATGGGGTTCTACGCTGGAAACGCCGAATCACGCGTTTTTGTTATATTGAGTCTGAGCCTGGACGAGAAGGTTCAGCGATATTCATTATCGCCAGGGAGCGTTAATGAGAACAGATATTCAGCATTTTCAATCTGGCCTGATAATGAAAGTATATTATAACTTTGCATGCGGCATGTAAAATCACAGGTCGGCCAGTCATTAAAAATAATGACGCACCATAGCGGCGAGTGCCAATATAATTAAAGTGCCGATCCCGAAAATGAAAGAAACAACATATATTGACCTTTCCAATATTAAAGAAAGGTAGCCAGTGAAATTTTCAGATACCGATAACGCAAACGGTAACCATGCGTCAGGCCAGGTCTGTAGTACCAGACTAAAGTTAGGGGTAGTAGCCTGACACGCTTGGCACATGAGACCGGTTTCTTCTGTGGGCTATAGGACGTGTCGCTGCCTTGGCAGCCTGAACGCTGATGATTCAGCGGACCTGATAATTTGCTGAACATGTCCATAGTGCGTCTCCTCCCATCAAAAGATATAGACAGCATAAACCCTGGAGTCAACTCCAAGGCAACAGCGTTTTGGATCCATTTACAATTCATTACTTTCATAATTAGATCATTCAATGCTTGTGATATTTGAAATTGGCTAACGTAATTCTTATTTTAAATGATACGTTATTTTATTACAACGTATAATTAGTTACCCTGCTCGAATTTATATTTACATATCTTTGTGAAAATTGACACATTTGAAATTATGCTGATTTCGGTAGTTATGCCAAATGCAATTATCTGGAGCCCAACATGACCCAACGAAATGCATTTATTATTGCCCCAATACTTTTAGTTTTCTCGACGTTGACTTTTTCCGCAGCGAAAATAAATATGTAGACCTCCCATGGTGAAAAAATATTGTCAATTACACTGTCGCGCGATGTTGTTTCACCTGACGATGTCGAGGATCAGGCGAATGCTATCGCAGATAAAAAAAGGGGTCGATCATTACATGATCAACTCCATACTACCTGCTAGTCGCAACGGCAGCAGTTTGCGCGTAAACCCCGACTTGTATCGCTGTTAATCGTAACCCATGAATGCCCGCAAAAGGAACACTCTATGAACTCACTGGATCATCTGTTGGTAAAAAACCGGAGTTGGGCGACAGCACAACAATGGCGAGACCCCGATTTCTTTCCGCGACTTGCGCAGGCACAGCAACCAGAAATTTTGTGGATCGGCTGTTCTGATAGTCGTGTGCCGGTTGAAACCATTGTACGTGCGCAACCTGGTGAGCTGTTTGTGCACCGGAACATCGCCAATGTCATTGAAGAAAATGATGATAATTTGATGAGTGTGGTGCAATACGCCCTGGAACATCTTGGGGTAAGCAGCATCGTCGTTTGCGGGCATTACGGTTGCGGAGGGATCCAGTCTGCCCTTAATCATCATCCGATGCCTATTGAAAAGGATCCATTAACACGACGGTTATCCTCTTTACGCTTCTCACTGCGCCAACACTTGACCAACCCTGACAACGTCAAGGCTTCCTGTGTGGAACACTTGAAAATGGCGGTGCGAACTAACGTGCAGAACCAACTGAATACACTCAATGACACCTTACTGGTCCGGCGATTCTGGGAGCAGAATAAACCACTCACCCTGTTCGGCTGTGTTTACGATCTGCACACCGGATTCCTTGATGTCATAGCGCAGCGCAATACTGCCGGTAAAGCACTATGAAAAATATAGCCTGGCGTTTTGATCTCTCCGCCGGACTGGTGGTATTTCTGGTCGCACTGCCACTGTGCCTGGGAATTGCCCAGGCGAGCGGGGTTCCGCCGTTCGTGGGTCTACTGACCGGGGTTATCGGCGGCATAATTGTGACGCTGCTCAGCCCTTCTGCATTTTCCGTAAGTGGTCCGGCTGCCGGGTTAGTGACCATTGTCACCGGCGCCATTGTCACCTTGGGGGATTTCCCCTCCTTTCTGTTCGCGTTATTACTGGCCGGGATCTTACAGCTTGTTTTTGGTGTACTGCGCGGCGGTAAGTTAAGTGCGCTGATACCCAGTGCGGTGATCCATGGAATGTTGGCCGGTATTGGTATTTTGCTGATTTTGCAACAATTGCCGCTGGCGATGGGATATCCGTTTGGTCATGGGCTCGGTGAAAAACCCTCTTTTGAACAATTGCAGGCCGATATCACTCCGGCGGCTATACTGGTCACCGCCGGAGCGCTGCTGCTCATAAAATTATGGGGAAATTCATCCCTTAAGCAGCGACTGCACCTCACTGCACTGCCGGGACCTCTTATTGCTGTATTATGGGGATGTCTGTTCGTCTGGCTCGGCCAGCGGTGGTTACCCGAAATGACTAATCTTGCACGCATTGAACTGCCTGCGCTGACCAGCATTGAGATGCTGCAATCGCAATTCTCTCTGCCTAACTGGCAAGCATGGCGCAACCCGGCCGTGTATGTGATCGCGGTAACCCTTGCTATCGTCGGAAGTCTGGAAACACTACTATGCCAGGAGGCATTAAAGAAGATTGCCCCCGTCACACCCGAGCCTAGCGCGGATAAGGAGCTGCTGGCACAAGGGGTAGGCAATTTATTGAGTGGCCTTGTTGGCGGTTTACCGATCACCTCCGTGATCGTAAGAAGTTCTGCCAATGTTCAGGCGGGTGCACGCAGCCGACTTTCAATCCTGTTCCATGGGGTTTTACTGTTGCTCAGTGCTTTGTTGTTTACCGATTTACTCACTACCATCCCGTTAGCCAGCCTGGCGGCAATCCTGATTTATACCGGCTTTAAGCTGGCGCATCCTAAAATTTTCATGACGCTGTGGCGTCAGGGACTGACGCAATTTATTCCGTTCGCGGCCACGCTGCTCGGTATTATTATGTTTGGCATGTTAGCAGGGATCGCGCTCGGTTTAGCGGTACAGCTAACAAGCAGTTTGTATCAAAGCAACCGCCGTGCCTTGCAGTTGACGCATTACGGTGATCACTATCTGATCAAGTGCCAACAAAACCTGACATTCCTGAATAAAATGCAGCTAAAGCTTTTCCTTGGACAAATAAAGCCTGGGAGTGCACTGACTATCGATTGTGAAGGTATCGACTATATGGATGACGATATTCGTGAAATGCTCAATGAATTTCGTGATGCAGCAGGAACAAAAGGGGTACGGGTCGAGTTACATTCCTCGGTCAATGTCTGGTTGCAGGAGAACTATAAACACCCTAACGTTGAATAACGGCAGTTGCGAAAGATCATTAAAAATCACAGGCCGGAAATTTCGGCAGTTCCGGTGTAGAAACCTAACTTACGGGCTCATCCCCCTCACCTCAGCCCTCTCCCAATGCGTTGGCCGTATTCACTTGGGGAGAGGGAGCAAGTCCAGAGTCGCAGTCAGGTATAGAGGTCAATTTGTAGCACGTGAAGTCCCCTCTCCCTTTGGGTTTGGGTGAGGGGCGTCAACGTTCTTACAGCTCCTCACGTATCCGTTTGGCCGCACTTTGCAACAGCTTATAGGCCTCGTAGCGGTTAGCGTGCAACGGGTGGAAATCCGCATTCGGTTGATATTGGCTATCCAACTCGGAAAACTGCGCCATCGCCTGCTCCACCGAGGCGGCAACCTTCCCCGCCACAGCACCCAGAATAGCCGACCCCAGCAATACCGGCTCTTCCGCCTTGGTTGTCAGTACCGCGCAGCCACAGCTATCCGCCAGCAACTGCCGCACCAACGGATGACGGCCAGCCCCGCCGCTGATGACGATTTGCTCAACGGTTACGCCCATCTGGGACTGGGCATCGAGGATTTGCCTGAGCCCATAGCCAATCCCGCAAATACCGGCAATATACAGAGCCACCAGGTTATCGAGGTTGCTCTCCATACCCAAACCGGCGACTACGGCGCGGGAATGGGGATCGGCAAAGGGGGCGCGGTTGCCAAGGAACTCGGGAACCACATGCAGGCCATTGGCGAGTTTTACCGCTTCCGACGCAGCAACCATTTTGGTCAGTGCCAAATCGGCCAGCAAGGTTGGCAGTGAAATACCCAATGCCTTAGCCTGCTCCGCAGCCTCTGGTGCTGCGGGGTGGAACGAGACCAGCTGCTTGATCGCAGCCCCCGCCGCACTCTGCCCACCTTCATTTAACCAATATCCCGGCACCATCGCAGAGTAATATGGCCCCCAAACGCCTGGAACAAAGGCCGGGTTTTGCGTGGTGGTCATCGTGCAGGACGACGTGCCAAACACGTAAGCCAGGTTATTGGTGACGCCACCGCCGACACCGACAGTACCAATCCCGCCAGCATGAGCATCAATCAAACCCACGGCGACAGGCGTGCCCGCCACTAATCCCATTTCTTTGGCGGCTTCTGTCGTCAAGCCGTTGCCACAAGGGGTACCGGGCTCTTTGATACGATCCCCAATACGGCGGAACGCTTCGTCTGCCAACTCTTCAAGGCCGATGGTGCGGAAATAGTCCGGGTCCCAACGTTTCTCATGCGCCAGATAGGTCCATTTGCAGGTCACCGTACAGACGGAACGAGCCAGATCCCCAGTGGCGCGCCAGGTTAGGTAATCGGCCAGATCGAAGAACTGCCAGGCGCTATCGTAGACTGCACGCCGGTTCTCCTTCAGCCAAAGCAGCTTGGGCGTCTCCATTTCCGGGGAGATTTTTCCGCCAACGTAGTTAAGTACCGGATGCCCGGTGGCGTTGATCCGCTCGGCCTGCTCCGTGGCCCGATGGTCCATCCACACAATAATGTTGCGGTCGGGATCTTCAGACGGCCCTACCGCCAGGGGGTTGCCGTCTGCATCGAGTACCACCAGGGAACAGGTGGCATCAAAGCCGATGCCTGCCACATTGTCTGGGGCAATGCCGGATGCGGCAACCGCCTGCTTGATGCTGGCACACACCGCTTGCCATATCTCACGGCTGGATTGTTCAACATAATTTTCCGGGCCACGGAACAGGGTGATCTCTTGGCTGGCATGCGCCAACATGGTACCGGAGAGATCAAAAACCCCTGCCCGTGCGCTGCCTGAACCCACATCGACACCGATTACGACCTGCTGTTGATTGTTCATCATTTTCACCTATCAGAGATCGACGCTGTTTGGCAGGATCACCAGGTCACGCACGGTGATATGCTTCGAGCGCGTTACCATAAACAACACCGCTTCGGCCACTTCCCTTGGTTGCATCAGGCTGCCGTTGGCCAGAGCCTCATCCATCTTGGCTTTTGGCCAATCGTCCAGCAGCGCGGTAACCACCGGCCCTGGCAACACGGCGCCAACCCGCACGCCATATTGGGCCACCTGGCGGCGCGTGGAGTGCACAAACGCCTGAACGGCAAATTTGGAGGCGGTATAAATCGGCTCCCAGATCACCGGTACAACCCCGGCAATCGAGCTGGTAAACAGAATATCGCCAGATTTTTGCTCGATCAGATGCGGCAGCACCGCCTGTACCGAACGGAACGCGGCGTTAATATTGAGATTCAGCACGCGATCCCAAACGTCCGGATCCCCTTCCGCCACCGGGCCGCCAATATAGGCGCCAGCATTAGCGTGAAAAATATCGAGGCGCCCGGCCGCCGCTAAAATACCGGACAGCATGCCGGAAACCTGCTGCGGGTTGAGCAAATCGATGACCAGTGGATACGCGTTTTCGCCAAGTTCATCGGTGAGGCGCTGCAGCTTTTCCTGTTCACGGTCGATCAGTACCACTTTAGCCCCGGCCTGCAGGAAAATACGCGCGCACTCCAGACCGATACCTGAGGCCGCACCGGTGATCGCTGCGACCTTACCTTTGAGGGAGAAATTCAATTGGGTGAAATCTGTCATGGTTGGGTTCCTTTATTAAACAAGAGATCAAATTTTCACGACGAAGTCATTGCGTGAGAGTTCATCGAGTTAAGAATTTGGCTGTCAATATTGCCCCTCACCCTAGCCCTCTCCCAAAGGGAGAGGGAACCGAACGTGCCACAGATTAGCTACCGAGCCTAACTTCAGCACCGAAATAGCAAGGGCTAAAACGCACCTCTTTTCCTGACCCTGCTTTATATTTGCAAAAATTGGAAACGTACCTCTTTTCCCGACCCAGCCTTATATTTGCAAGAGTTGGAAACGTGCCACCGCCGCTGACCTTAACGCCGTACCAGCCCCCTCTCCCTGTGGGAGAGGGTTGGGGTGAGGGGACGTTTACGCACCCTGTCACACCCTTTGCTCACAACGCTCAATCGATTGAGCATCATTGCGACTTTTTATTTTTACTGTCAAGATATAGAAAATTGGGGAGCGAAATTTGTGACTGGGTTCAAAGCAAAAAAAACGACGATTTACGATCTGGCCGAATTGGCCGGAGCCTCCTCAAGCGCGGTAAGCGCCGTGCTCAATGGCAGTTGGAAAAAGCGCCGCATCGGCGCCCAACTAGCAGAAAAAATCCTGCGCCTCGCCGAAGAACAAGGCTATACCGTCAATCAGCAGGCCAGCCTGCTGCGCCGCCGCAAATCAACCATGATCGGCATGATCGTCCCCAAGTATGACAACCGTTATTTCGGTTCGATCGTCGAGCTATTCGAATCGATGGCCCGCGAACGCGGCCTATTCCCGGTGATCACCTGCACCAGCCGCGATCCTGAACTGGAAATCGAAGCGGCGCGCACCATGCTTTCCTATCAGGTTGACTGGATCATCTCCACCGGTGCCACCGCCCCCGACAATATCACCGAGATCTGCGCTGCTTCCGGTATTTCAACGTTAAATCTCGATCTGCCAGGCACCCTCGCCCCTTCGGTGATAACCGATAACTATGCCGGTGCCAAAGAGTTGACGTTACGAATTCTGGCCAACTGTGAAAAACGGCTAGGCTACCTCAAGCCTCTGATCTTCGTAGGGGGGCGCGGGGTTGACCATAACACCACGGAACGCCTGCGCGGCTTCAGAGATGCCCACCGGCAGTTAGGCGTGGAGATTATCGAAGAGAACCTGTTGGCCTGCGGCTATTCCCCAGACAAGGCCGAGCTGGCGATGAAAACCTTTATTGCTCAAGGCGGCGATCTACAAACCGGGCTGTTCGTCAATTCGACGATCTCGCTTGAAGGCGTGATGCGCTGGCTGGTGGCGTCTGGCTATCGCGGTGATAAACAGCCGGTGATGGGCTGCTTTGACTGGGACCCTTTCGTATTGCTGTTAGGCCATAACATCGTGATGGTGAAGCAGGACGTCAACAAGATGTTGCAGGCGGCGTTTGCGTTGATCGATGCCAACTCACAAGAAAAGCAACTGATTGAAATACCGCCGATCTTCCCAGAGATGATTTGAGGTAACTACGCTGGTATTTTTCGAACCGGGCTTCAGGTAAACATGCATTGAACAAAATAAACATCAACTCGAAATGGATGAAGATGAGTGGGTGAATGGAATTAAACCTTGCTCACATAAATGGCTAACCATTAATTCAAGCCGGACCGACTTCACGGGCCGGCTTAATTCAGGCGTTAATGGCCGCTCTTCGCTCATAGCGGCCCGTCAATTCATACGAAGGAAAGTAAGATGCTTTTGCCAGATTCAAGCTTTACAAGAACCGTATATCAATCGTCATTTGAAGAATGAGTCGTCAGCTATTTATTTCTCTGGATGGGCCCAAGGGAGCCGGTAAAACCACACTTTTGGAGGCCATTACGAAAGTACTAAGGGCAGACAACAAGAAGGTGATCCGACTTTGCGAGAAAAAAAGCGATCCCTACAGGAGGGAAACAATGGCCCTCGTTAACAAGCTCGCCAGAAATCCCACCCTGGATTTAGAATTGGAGGTTTGTGAGCGCTTTGCTGATAGCCGTGCCTGGATTTCCCAGCAAGTGCTGACTAAACAGCCACCGGACAGCATTATCTTGATGGATCGCTGGTACCCATCGGATGCTGCGTTTCGCCGGATGGTTCCATTTGCAGAGATTTTACAGCTTAACATTGAACGAAACGTGCGAATGCCAGACCTGCATGTCGGGGTTGTTACTGCGCCTGATATTTCATGGGCAAGGGCCGCGGCCCGACCGCGTGGGCTAAGTAGTACTGTGATTCATAAGCTGGAAGATCATGTTGCTTGTACCAAGGCGTTCGAGCGAGAAATTGCAGATAACGGCTGGGTTTTATGCCGAAATGAAGGAACGATCGAAGACGCAACGATGAAGGTGATTTCTGAGATCTACAGACTCCTGCCTTGCTAAGCATTTTGGCTGAACCTCAAGCAGCCCCTAACTAAACGGCGCATCATGCTGCGCTGTGAGTTGTACAGAGCTGGGCATCATGAACACTTGTCCTCGAACACCTATCTACCATGCCCCCGGTACATACATGAGTCTGGTGCGGCGAATAACCCGTCGATTACCCCTGCATGAACTTGGATTTCTTGATCCGGTACATGGTGGAGTCCCCTTCTGCCAGCAAGGTTTCCAGGCTATGGGGCGCGGTGGGATCAAACTCGACGATGCCATAAGAGAACGCCAGTTGGTAAGGGGTGATCTGTGAGGCATTATGTTCATCCACGTAGCGTTGCAGGGCTAAAATCCCCTGTTCGGCTTCGCTTTTGCTACGGCTGCCCATCAGCGCGACAAACTCGTCACCACCCAACCGGGCTATTACGTCAAAATAGCCAAACACCCGTTTCATCAGCTCGGAAAAGTAGACTAGCGCCCGGTCACCTTCCCCATGGCCGTAGGTGTCGTTAATCAATTTGAATTTGTCGAGGTCGATAAATATCAGGCTGGCCTTAACCCCTTTCATCTGACAATGATGCAGCATATGGCCTGCCAGGGAGATAAAACCACGGCGATTGGATATTTGCGTCAGCTCGTCAGAGGATGATGCCTGAAAGGCACGTAGCTCATCCTCTACCATCGAGGCCAGATCGCGCAGCGCCACTGCATCTTCGGCATCAAACAGCCGGGGTTTATCATCAATCAGGCACAGAGTGCCCATCTTGAGATTGCCGGAGAAACTCAGAGGACAACCAGCGTAGAATCGGACGTGTGGCGCATCTTTGACAAACGGGTTATCCGCAAAGCGCTCATCCTGCAACGTATCGGGTACCAGCAGGATATCGTTACCCAGGATCGCGTGACCGCACAATGAGAGATCCCTTGGCGTTTCGGTAGCCGCCCCCAATCCACAGCTGGATTTGAACCATTGGCGATTTTCATCGATCAGGCTCACCAAGGCAATGGGTACGCCGAACAGCCGCCGGGCCATACGTGTCACCCGATCGAAGCGCTCTTCTGGCAACGTATCCAACAGATGCAGGGAACGCAGAGCCTTCAATCGCTGTACTTCATTTGCAGGTATCTCTGGCGTTTTCATCGCTACATCTACTCCAATTAAACTCAAGGTCTTTCTCGGGAAAGCAAAACCGCAAGTTGCAGGATAATATCGTTCGCCACCGCTGGCAATCTGATGCACAAAACAGATACCACTTTGCCCCTGTTTTCAGCCGTTTGATTAGGATATAGCCACTTAAACTAGACATTTAGCTTAAAAGCAAGGCATCCGGTGTGGCAAAACCCTTTTTACGCAGTGGCAATCTAGATGACGTTCTTACCTTGGGCGAAAATGGGCAACCTGTTTATGCGTTGGCGTCGCAGTTACGTGAGGCGTTACGCCTCCAGCAACAGCCAGCCGTAGCAGATTGCCTGGCGATCCCGATCCCCAACGCGCAAGGTGACCGCATTGACTGGTATGCGCCCATTGCTGGACGGGCGATCTCCTGGCTGGCGGCTGATGACGAAGCCCGAGCGGCTGCCTTGCCGCTGCTGGAACATTTCCAGACCACCGCAGAAGCCATCAGTCTACGCGCTCGCCACAGCGGTAAAGCCAACCTGCAAATGTTTGCGACGCTGCTCAGCAAGGCCATGCAGTTCCCGGATCAGAACGCCGTTTTCCTGGTGGATGGCAAACCGGTGATCACCTTCTGGGGCTGCGTGAAGGCCGATGGCAAGATCCGTAACGCGCCTTTGGATTGCCTGTACCCGAAAGATCGCCCTGTGCCCTCCATCGCCCCACCCATTATTGAACCCATTGCTGAACCGCAACCGCCCGCACCTCTGCCACCCGTGGCGGATGACAAGCCTCATCACGCCTGGTGGCTACTGCTACTGCCTGCTGTTTTCATTCTAGCTGCCGCGATCTGGTTGTTGCTCCCTAAACCAACCCCTCAGCCAGCAATAAAAACGGTTGAGCCAGCCAAGGTACAACCCAAGCCGGTTATGACTCCCGCCGCTCTACGGTTGCCATTAGGCTATGCGGAGGTGCTGCCTCCGCCGGTCATCACGCCGGTAGTGGTCGATAAACTGGCGCTGACGTTACCCGCCGAAGCGGTAAAGGCGGGTTCTACCGCCTTCCTCAACGGCAAATGGCGCGTCACCTTGGCGATCAAGGATCCGCTGACCGGCAAACCGCCGAGCCTGCTATATCAGTTTAACCGCGGCAAGGGCACCGCCAGGATCGTACAGGGTGACAAAGTCACCTGCCGGGTCGAAGTCAACGCAGGCCTGATGCAGTCCGGCAATCTGGTGATCAACAGCCGTACCAAGGCCCGTTGCAGCGACGGCTCCCGTTATCAAATGCCGGAACTGGTGTGTAAGCAAGGTGAAGCTGGCACCGCCGCAGAATGCAGCGGGCGTTATGGCAACAACGAAACGGTATTCCCTATGACGATCAAGCGCGAGAGTAAATAATGTTGGCGACCCCCATCGTATATCCGCAGCGCGTTACGCTGATACCCAACAGCGGGATCCAATTTCTGGACTTCTCTCTTACGCCGATGTTGGACGCCGAGCGACCGGGCAAATTTGTCCGCCAGACTGCCAACGGCCCACTGCTGCGGCTGAACTATCATCCGGCCAAAGATCGCTATTTCCTGCCGGTAGCCCCAGGCGAACCGGCCGAAATGGTGCGCCCGGAATTCAGCTTTCCTTTGGAACAGTCATTGCGGCTGCTAGATCGCGTTTGGTTACCGCTGCCGTTCTTACGCTTCAACCCGCCAAACAGTTTTCTCAGCGGGCCGGACAACTGGGCGCGTATGCAAATCAGACGTTTGGAGCAGCCGGACCGGCAAGGCCATACGCTGCGCATCACGTTGGCATTTGACACCCAAACCTATCCTGCAGGGCATGAAAACCAACAGTTGGCGCCTAATCAGCAGGACATCGCTACTGGCCTGAGCTTTGCGCTAGCGCACCATAGCCAGGATCTGGGTGATTTCCTGGATGCCACCTGGGTTGACGGCTGGTTACGCGAGGTCTTTACCCAACAGGCCATCGCACTGGAACAGCGCCCGGAACGCAATATCAACGTTTCGCTGCGTGAATTTGAATATCAGGCGCACTACCTGAACTTGCTGGAACTGCTGGCCAGCCAGTTAAACGTACCTAATATCACCCTAGGCAGCTATGTGCAGCAACCCGCAGTGAATGTGGATTTGATCCTCGATGTCGGCAACTCCCATACCTGCGGCATCCTGGTAGAAGATCACCCGGCGGAACGCAACGGCTTGAAACACAGCTATGAACTGCAACTGCGCGATCTCGGCGAACCGCATTATCTACACCAAGGCCTGTTTTCCAGCCGCACGGAGTTCGCCCCCGCCAACTTTGGCAAGGCGAATTACTCGTTTGAAAGTGGCCGCGACGATGCTTTTCGCTGGCCCTCCCTGACCCGAGTCGGCCATGAAGCCTGCCGATTGGCTCTGCAGCGGCAAGGCGATACGGCATCTACCGGCCTGTCCAGCCCACGGCGCTATCTGTGGGATGAGGAAAGCTACGCTCCCGGCTGGCGCTTCAACCGTATGGCAGAGCACAGCCTGCAGGAGCCGCCTGCCATCGCGACGCCATTGGCTCAGTTGATCAATGACCAAGGCCAGCCGTTATCCAGCCTGCCAGCGGAAGAGCGCCTGCCGGTTTTCACCCCAAACTACAGCCGCAGTTCGCTGATGGCCCTGATGCTGAGCGAACTGTTGGCCCAGGCGCTGATGCAGATCAACAGTGTGGCCCAGCGCCTTTCTTTGCGTGACGGCGCAGCACCTCGCCGTTTGCGTAATATCATTCTGACCCTGCCTTCCGCTATGCCGGTACCGGAACGTGAAATCTTCCGCCAGCGGATGCATGAGGCGATCGCGCTTGTGTGGCAAGGCATGGGTTGGCATTCGGCAGATGAAGACTTGAACGGCATAGCCAGTTCGGTGCCGGTCCCCGCCGTGCAGATGGAGTGGGATGAGGCCACCTGCGGCCAGTTGGTCTATCTGTATAACGAAATCCAGGTCAATTTCGCGGGTCAGGCTGAGGCGTTCTTTAGCGCTATGGCACGTCCGGACTCCGCTGAACCGGGGAAAACGCTGCGTATTGCTTCGGTGGATATCGGCGGCGGCACCACCGATTTGGCAATCACCCAGTACCGTCTGGAAGAGACGGCTGGCAACAACGTCAAGGTGACTCCGCATCTGTTATTCCGTGAAGGGTTCAAGGTGGCAGGCGATGACATTCTGCTGGAAGTGATCCGCCTGTATCTGCTGCCCGCCCTACAGGCCGAATTCAAACTCGTCGGCGTGGCAGAACCGGCAGCGCTGATGGCCGAACTGTTTGGCCAGGACGAGAGCCCAGTGCTACAGCAACAAGTGACACTGCAACTTTTCATCCCGCTCGCTCAGGCGATCCTGGAACGCTATGAAAGCTTCACCCCGGTGCAG
This sequence comes from Serratia sp. K1WW1, assembly GCF_055790865.1. Taxonomy (NCBI): domain Bacteria; kingdom Pseudomonadati; phylum Pseudomonadota; class Gammaproteobacteria; order Enterobacterales; family Yersiniaceae; genus Serratia; species Serratia sp. K1WW1. The sequence goes on along the minus strand of NZ_CM147697.1, from coordinate 3,012,052 downwards.
ACTCGCAGCGAGATCGACGCCGTGCTAGGTGAACTGTTGACGCAAAGACCTACCGATAACGTATTGAAATATATCAATGCTGCGGTACAACGCGGTTTACCGGCAGAGGCGGAGCTTTTCGATGTTTTACAAACGCCGCTAATCCTGCGGCTGAACCACTTGCACGCCGAATTCCTGGCACCGCGCATGGCGCTTACCCGCAATCTGCGGTTGTTGACCGAGGTGATCGCCCTGCACAACTGCGACGTGCTGCTGCTCACTGGCCGCCCTTCCCGTTTCCCCGGCATTCAGGCCCTGTTCCGACAGCTACAGCCGGTGCCGATCAACCGCATTGTTTCGCTGGATGGTTATCACACCAGCGGCTGGTATCCTTTCAGCCAGCAAGGGCGGATCGACAATCCCAAATCCACTGCGGCGGTCGGTGCCATGCTGTGCCTGTTAGCGCTGGAATTGCGCTTGCCGGGCGTATACTTCAAAGCGGCCGATTTCCGCCCTTATTCAACGGTGCGTTATCTGGGGCGCCTGGACGCGGACAACCGCCTGCCTGCCAATCAGGTTTTCTATGCCGACCTCGATCTGGATACCCCAGATGGCGGTTTGGACAACAGCGTCAGCTTTGCCCTCAACGGTGCGTTGTGCCTGGGATTCCGCCAGTTAGATAACGAGCACTGGCCCGCTGCCCCGCTGTTTACCCTGACGATTATCGATCCGCAGTTGGCGCGTAACCTGGCTGGCGATAACCTGTTACGGGTTAAAATTGCCCCGCAGCCGGACTCCCCCGCTCGCTGGAGCATCACTAGCGCCGAACTGGAAGACGGTAGCCCGGTGCCCACCGAACATTTGCAACTCAAATTGAATACGCTGATCGACAGTGCCACCGGGGCTACCCACTATTGGATCGACAGCGGGAGCGTTTTTGCATGAAGTCAGCCATTTCCCCAATCTCCCCGCTTAGCCCGCGCTGGCCGTTATTAAATCAAGGTATCGCTCAGGCGCTGGTCTGGGCGGATAATGTCCGCCTGCAGACGCCGCGTTTTGCACTGGAAGCGCCAACCTTGATGCTTAACTTGCGCCGATGTCGCATCCGGCTTCAGCGGCTGGCGGCCGCCGCCACTCAACGCGGAGCACTGGGCTTTTATGGCCGTTCGCAAGCGGCAAAACATCATCTTATCACCTCGCTAGCTACGGCCGAGCCAGACTGCCTGGCGACTATCTTCGCCGGTAAAACGCTGGATTTCCTGACGCATATCCGCCCGGGGCACTCCACCGTAGGGATAGCGATCCGCTTTAGCCACGCCGTACCTCAACAAGATCCTGATTATCCGGTGCAGCTTCAGTTGCTGACGGCGGCGGAGTTAGTGTGGATGCTGGCGCGTAGCAGTCATACGCAACAGACAATAGAAAAAACAGAGGTCGAAGAGCTCATCGCCTCTTTGACAAAGCGTTGCCAACCTCAGGCAGTGCCAGGTATCGGTGCCGATGATATCGTCACCCTCTGGGATAGCTTGCGCAGCGACGACCCACAGTTACAACATCGTTGGGACAGCGAATACTGGCCAAACGCCTTGGCTATCGCTCCCTATCTGTCCGTTGACGACCGGGCGCAGCTGTTTGCCCCGCTATGGGGGCAAGAACCAGCATTAACCGCCTGTTATCGCCGTCTGGCTTATCGGTTGGATCAACTGGAGGGCGCAGCAAGCGTGCTGGCTCCGCTCAGCCTGCTGACGGATGAAAATCAGCAACCCAGCTACGGTATCCTGACGCCAGCAAGCCTGGAAGAGACCGATGACAAGGTTCTGCTCAAACTCGATAACGGCGTGATAACGATGCCCTTGGCAGAGCTGAGGTTATTGACCGCAGAGTTGCTGATCCCTTTACAAAGCCACCCGGCCCATAGCGGCTTTGCGTCAACCGACTATCTGGATCTTCCTGCCTATAGGGCAGATGACGAGAGTCTGCAGCAGGCCAAGAGCCTCACGCTGCTGCAACGTTATAGCGACCAACAGGCCATGCAAGCCTTGATCGTCTGCCATGCGGCGGCCTGCCGTGAAGAAGCAACAATGGTCGGCCAGGCGCTGGATCATTGGGTACAACAACATCAGGAAGCCGATAGCCGTGGCCATCCCGATTTGATCTGGGCATTTACCCCGTACGATCGGCGTTCGTCGGCCCATTTTGACCAAGCCGTACAACGTTACGTTGGCCAACCCGGCGAGGTTTGGGGAACGCTACTGGCGATGAATGAAGATGAAGTCCGGCGTATGACCGACTACCTGCTCACTTCGGTGAATGTCGCCGCCCGACATAACCGACTGCAACAACGTTTCGAAAGTCATGAGCAAGAGTTACGACACAACCTGCTTGGCCGCTGGTTCAACGTGGCAACCGAGGATAAAGCGCCCCTCGCCAAGGCTACGGTAAAAGCGTTGCAGGGCCGCACCACGCTGCATGGCGAACTGCTGGAGCACCTGTTGCCAGACCGCAACGCCCTACTGCCACTCTTTTGCCAGCAGCAGCAAAATCGCCCACATAACGACGATCCTTTGGCGATCGAGCTAGATCTGTTTGAGGAGCAACCTACAGCGGCATCTCCACTAGAGTCTGGTGCTAACGTGGTATTGCAGGTGCAACAGCTATGGATCACCCAACTGCGTAATCTGGCCGATCATCGTGCGTTAATCGACCTGCTGGCGGTTGAAACAGCCACCTTGACCACGCTGGCCGATGAGTTGATCACCGCCAGTTTCCGGCTGGATATCTGGCAACGCTTAGGGAATGCCTTGGCCGAACCGGGACACGTGGGCCACAGCAGGGAAAATCACGTCGAGCGGCAAATCGCCTGTACCTTGACGGTGCTGGGGGATTTTGTTGCCTGGCTTGGCTTCCAGCTGCGCCCGCAGGCACAACGACCAGAAAGCCGCATTAACCGCGGCCATAAGATCTTTACCAAACCCAGCCAGAGCGCCGAGCTACGCATGACCGCGTTACCAGCAGAACCGATCAACAACACGGCGCTGTATATCTACGATTGGCTGGTGGGGTTGTATCAATTAATCGCTGAGAATGCGGGCCACGGCGGTGCGCAAGCGCTGAGTGAACAGCAGCGTGAAAAGTTGGGGAGAATTATTCAGGGGATGGGTTAGTTCAACAACCTCTCTCCCAACGGGGAGAGAGGCTATTCAATTAAAAACGGTCGATCTGCACAATCTCATCAACCGGCAGCTTACCAATGCGCGGATAAGGTTGGCCGATGCCCTTGCCAATCGCCACCATCAGCGCAATCTGGTAGTGCTCTGGCTTATTGATGATCTTGCCCACGGCGTCAAAATCAAAGCCGTCCATTGGGCAAGAGTCATAACCTTGAGCCTTGGCCGCCAGCATCAACGTCTGAGCAAACAGGCCACTGCTGCGCATTACTTCATCACGCTGTACCTGAGCCTTACCACGGTAATATTGGTCGACAGCGGGCAGCATAAACTGTTGCACCGGTTCCGCCGCTTCACGCCAGATATTTTTCACCTGGGATTCCCAACTGGACAGATCGCCACACAGCACAACCAGCATCGAGGCATCGGTCACCTGCGCCTGGCCCCAGGCCACCTCGCGGATATGCTCACGCTGGGCACGATCTTCGATCAGCAGCGGACGCCAATGTTGCAGGTTGAAAGCACTAGGGGTGTTTTGCAGGGCAATATTGAGCAGCGCCTTCTTCTCATCCAGCGTCATCACATGCTGGGTATCGAACTGTTTGGTCGCGCGGCGTTGCTCAATAGCGTCAAGTGTATGCATTACTTCATGTCCTTTGATTAAGTTAACCCGCTTATTGTCGCTTTTTCGCAGCCTCTGTCCACCGGGATTTGTGCTCCATTTGGCTCAGGCATCCCCTGCCGCCGTCAAGTAAAATAGCAACGTCTATTTTCGCATTTTAACCTACCCCCTTCAGGCACAGATAAAAGCGTCAATAACATATATTTTTATAATGAAACAATGGGCCGACATTTTAATTTTGAATAACAGAAATTGCTTCGCATGCGTTTTTATAGACAACCCCAGTTATTTATAGTTAATCTGTATTACTGATGATAAGGGAGGTTAGTATGGAAAAAGAATCAAGGACGCTATTCGGTCATAAAACTCCGGCGATGGAGCAACTAGTCGAGCAGTTGGAACAGGCTCTACGCGATAGTCCCTTGGCACCCGAAGAAAAGCTGGCATTACTGATGCGGATTTGCATTTTATTATTCAGAGCCAATAAGACGGATAGCGCTGAGATGAAGGTTTCAGATGGCCGCATGCTCAAACTTAGCTTGGAAAAACTACCCACCACCTCACATTAATGCTTGCGGTGGCTGTTCTTATGAAAGAGGCATGGACATGACCAAGACAAGCAACATCATTAATGACCAAAATGAGTTGGTGGCCAAACTGGATCGACAACTCAATGAAAGTATTAACAATAGTCAACTGGAAACGGTAGAAGTATTATCGGTGGTTATGGAGCGTTTTTTCTCATTGTATGCTGAAAATGAAGGCCATATCGCCGAGGCGAAATTTACGGATTCAGGCGGCGAGCATTTTTGCTTTACGCTCGAACTTACGGTGCCCTCAGCGCCGCCACAGCGGCACTGATAATGATTCATAGCGTGTTTTTAATGAAGGTATGGACTACATAAGGAAGCGATATGTCTAATTTGATTTACGCAAGTATTAACGGCAAGAGACAGGGCCTAATCTCCGCCGGATGCTCATCGCTGGACTCTATTGGCAACCGGTGCCAGGCCGGCCATGAAAATCAGGTGCAGGTATTAGGTTTAAATCATAGCATCAGCCGCGAACAGAACGTCTCCCACCACCCGGTACATTTTATTAAGCCAATCGATAAGTCATCTCCGTTACTAGGTGTGGCAATAACGGAAAATGAACCGATAGACATCATTTTTTACTTTTATCGCGTCAATCCCGCTGGCCAGTTAGAGCTTTACTACGAAGTTAAATTGACCGACGCCACCCTTGTCGACATCACCTGCATCTACCCCCACTCCATCGATGAGGGTGACAAAATGCCGTTTGAAAAGGTGCAGGTAAAGTATAAGTCCATTAGCTGGAGCCATAAGAGCGCGGGCACTTCGGGTTATAGCATCTGGGATGACAGGGTTTACTGATTATCTAGGCCAGATACCCTCTTATGGGTGTCTGGTATTTTTTATTAACACAATTTCATATCTCTTACATATTCGGTCGGCGCATTCCAGGATTTTCTTGGGCAGGTTTTATAGCCGTTCGTTTTAAGGCTATAGCCCACATAGAATGAAAAAAACAAACTAATTACTGCCCCTACCATAGCAAGCAGGGCTAACCTACCAAATAGTTTATTGTTCACTTTTATCGGCATCCCTCTTAATTGAAAATAAAGCGGAACAGACAAAAAGTAAAGCAGAAGAGGAGTTGCAAACACAATCACCCCTACTCGCCACGAAAAAACGATGACATCACTTAATCTAAAGAAGTCTATATAGCCGCTTAAAGAAAGCCAACAAACCCAACATACAAGCAATAAAAGAAAACCCACAAAGACGCTATAAAGCGGTCTGGTTACATCATCCATGACTGAGTCTCCCTTGAGTGTTAAAAAAACCTTCTGCCAAACATACTTCTCCTCATGCACTAAATATTTTACTATTGGCATAATTTGATATCTTTCACATATTCATTAGGTGCAACCCAAGACGTTTTTGAACACACTTTATACCCTCTACCTTTCAGATCGTGACCGATATATATCGAAGAGAACAGACTAATTACAGCGCCAATTATAGCTAAAATAACCAATGAGTTGCCCAGTTTATTATTCGTTTTTATGGGTTTATTCATTATGGGGGGATAAAATACCACATATAAGAAATACAACATTAAAGGAGCGCCAAATATCATCAACCCAACTACCCAAGAAAAAATAACGATGTCGCTTAATCTAAAAAAAGCGACATACCCACTTAAAGAAAGCCAACCGAGCCAGCATGTAAGCAACAAAAGAATGGCTGCAAAAAGTCCATGAATCGGTTTGGTTACATCATCCATGACTGAGTCTCCCCCAAGCATTAAAGAATTGGTCGGCATGATACGGTGAATTATGTGATTTATATGACTTCATGTTTTTAATTATTGATTCGCTTATTTTATATTTATTATCTAACCAGAACAAAGCAAAAGTAATTCCAACCCCAAATAAAAATATGCCACCTGCAATAATTAAAACGCTAGATCCTGTAAGCATAGCAGCTGTCGCTGTCGTTTTTAACCACCATGTAGCCCCAATTGACACCGCCAACTTAGCCATATCCATAGTTAAATTCACAAAAAAATCGGTCAAACCATATTCGTCTTTTAGCAACAGCTCAACGGCGCGATAAGCGGCGGAAAATACAATACAGAATCTTGCCCCACCAATAATGCCATTTTCAATACCTCTGGTCCCGATACCTATATCTAATATTCTGTGGTTATCAATCAGGTAGCGGGTAGCATTTAAATACCTTCTGATGCCAGGGTATCCCGACAACCGGATGTAACGATTGCCATTTCTCCCCACGTATTCGGTTGCCGTGATGCCAAACCCTCTCAGCTCCATCGCGATCCTACCCACGGACAGTGACTCGGCGATATTGCCAGCAAAAGACGACATCGGGTCGGTACAGGAAAACATCGCATCCTTCCACGATTGGTTGGCATTGGGATCGCATAAGGTTTTTAAGAAATACTGCGCCTCCTCTACCGTGAGTAAGGCATACATGTTCTCATCTTTCATTTCGTTGAGCTGAGCATGCAGCTTTTGATAGTTGATATCCGCGTGCTGCCGTTTAAAATCAAGGTGATCTTGCAGGCGGTAGTCATCTTCAACAAAAGTTTGCGAAACCGGATCGTATCTCATAAGCCTTCAGTCCCTCGATTTAGCCTAAGTCAATACAGTATATGAGTTTGTCTGTCACAATCCCATAAATTTCTCTCACCAATGCGAGAGCCGTCAGGTTTTCTTAGCGTGGTGGAAACCATGCCACATACTTGCATATTAGCGGGTCACGTAACGGGGAATAGGGTTTTGCAGTAAATTTATCCCTTTCATTACATTCACAGAGCGAATGAATAGCACTGTTTTTGGCAGAAAATATCACTCATGTTAGGCGCTTTTTATTTTCAAGTTAACAACCCAAGAATATTCTTATTTATGTGCGATTACCTGCCACATAATACAAAAACAATGAAATTAAATGAGTAACATTATCATTACGGCCGTAAAATCATTAAATTACTCCTAAATAAGTAGATCCCTTTGATATTTCGCAATGAAGCGAGAGTGGCTAACCGCCGATAATATTTTTTCTTTTGAGCAAATATCATGACCGATAAATATAATAACGACTCCCCGCCAGGGATTAGCCGCCGTCACTTCGTTAAAGTGAGCAGCGCACTAGCCGCAGCCCCGCTGGTTGGCGTTCGATTTGCCTATGCCAACGAGGGTACCCACAACGATACCTCGGCTGGAGCTGTGCCACCAGAACGCATCATTCCGACCTGTAGCAGCTTTGACTGCGGCGGTAAATGCGATATCCGCGCCCATGTGCAAGACGGCATGGTTACCCGTATCACCACCCTACCCGATGCCGAGTTTGATCCGGAAATGCCGATTATGCGCGCCTGCGTGCGTGGCCGCGGCTACCGTAAATTCGTCTATCATCCCGACCGGCTTAAATACCCGATGAAACGCGTCGGTAAACGCGGCGAAGGTAAGTTTGTCCGCATCTCCTGGGATGAGGCGACCACGTTAATAGCCGATAACATGAAGCGGATCACCGAGAAATACGGCCCCGCCTCGCGCTTTGTGCATAACAATACCGCAGTTACTGGCGGCGCGTTCTCTGGCGATAAAATGGCTCGCCGTCTGCTCAGCCTGACCGGCGGCTACCTTGAGTATTATCACTCGGTCAGTATGGGTAACACCGGTGCGGCCACTCCGTATACCTACGGGGCCGCGGCCAGTGGCAACACCTTGGATACCCTGAGCGAGACGCCACTGGTGATCCTGTGGGGACATAACCCTACGGAAACCATCTTTGGCCATACCAACCACTATTTTCAGCAGATGAAGCAGAACGGCACCCGCTTTATCGTGGTTGATCCGCGTTACTCAGACACCTCGTCTTCGTTGGCGGATCAGTGGATCCCGTTGCGGCCCGCCACGGACAACGCGCTGATGGATGCGATGATGTACGTCATTATCAGTGAAAACCTGCATGATCAGGCGTTTATCACCCGCTATACCTTGGGCTTTGATGAGGGTTCGATGCCGGAAGGCGTGCCCGCCAACGAGTCGCTGGTCGCTTATCTGATGGGGGCTAAAGACGGCATCAAGAAAACCCCAGAGTGGGCTGAGGCTATCACCCATGTCCCGGCGCAAACTATTCGTCAGCTGGCGCGTGATTACGCCACGGCCAAACCGGCTGCGCTGATCCAAGGCTGGGGGCCGCAACGGCATAATTGTGGCGAGCGCACCGCCAGAGGTTCAACGCTGTTGGCAACCATCACCGGCAACGTGGGTATCAAAGGCGGTTGGGCTGGCGGCTATGGCGGCATTGGTAACCGTAAATTTACCACTGGTCCAGAAATGCCAGATAACCCGGTAAAAGAAAAAATCTCCATAATGAACTGGGTGCAGGCGGCGGATGATGCCAGCAAGGTCACGCCCGCAGATGGCTTGACCGGTGGTGACCAGCTCAATAGCAATATCCGCCTGCTGTTTTCCTTGGCGGGTAACTATCTGGCCAACCAAAACCCGGACATCAACCAGGCCGTCAAGGTGTTGGCCGATGAGTCCAAGATTGAATTTATTGTGCAAAGCGATCTCTATCTGACGCCCAGCGCAAAATATGCCGATGTGTTATTGCCCGAAACCAGCTTTATGGAACGTTGGAACATCGGCGAAACCTGGGGAACGGCGAACTATTTGATCTTGTCTGAAAAACTGATTGAACCTGAATTTGAACGCCGTTCCGATTACGACTGGATCCGTGAAGTGGCCCAGAAGCTGGGCGTGGAGCAGGAATTCAGCCTTGGTCGTAGCGAGAAAGAGTGGATCGTGCAGATCTGGGAAAACTCTCGCAAGGCCATGCCGGATGAACATTTGCCGACGTTTGATGAGCTGTTGGTACAGCGCCGCCACCTGTTCAAAGGCAAGCCGCATATTGCCTTTGCCGATAACATTCGTGACCCACAAAACCATCCGTTCCCGACGCCGTCAGGAAAAATCGAGATTTTCTCCAAACGTCTGTATGACATGCACCACCCGGAAATTCCTGCGTTGTCCCATTATGTTCCCGCTCATGAGGGACCTGAAGACCCACTGGCGGCTAAATACCCGCTGCAGTTGATCACCTGGAAAGGCAAGAATCGGGCTAACTCCACCCAATATGCCAACCCGTGGTTACAGGAGGTGCAGACGCAGAAACTGTGGATCAACCCGGCAGATGCCAGCCACCGGCACATTGCGCAAGGAGATTACGTTCGTATCCACAACGATCGCGGCGTGACGCTGGTTCCGGCAGAGGTTACCCAGCGTATTATGCCTGGCGTGGTGGCATTGCAAGCGGGATCATGGTGGCAGCCTGACGCCAACGGCGTCGATCATGGCGGCTGTGCCAACGTGCTTAGCTCTGCGCGGATCACCGCGTTGGCGAAAGGTAACTCTCACCAAACGATGCTTGTGGAGGTTGCCAAAGCATGAGTAAATTTATCGAATATGCCCCTGTCAGCGATCGCCAGCTTGGGTTCTATATTGACTCCTCGCGCTGTTCCGGCTGCAAAGCCTGCCAAGTCGCTTGTAAAGACAAGAATAATCTGGAAGTCGGGCGGCGCTTTCGTCGCATTTATGAGGTCAAGGGCGGCGGTTTTGTCTCTACCGGCCAGGGCGGTTTCCATAACAACGTATACGCCTACACCCTGTCGATATCCTGTAACCACTGCAAGGACCCGATCTGTACGGTTAACTGCCCAACCACCGCGATGCATAAGCGCCCCGGTGATGGCATCGTGCGCGTCGACACCGATAAGTGTATCGGTTGCGGCTATTGTGCCTGGTCGTGCCCGTACGGTGCACCACAGCTCAACGAGACTACCGGTCAGATGTCAAAGTGCGATTTTTGCATCGATTTACAAGCCGCTGGGGAACAACCCATCTGCGTGGCAACCTGTCCGTTAGGGGCCATCAAGTTTGGCCCTATTGATGAACTGCGGGCGAAATATGGTGACCTTTGTGATGTGCAGGGTCTGCCTGACTCCGCCATTACTCACCCTAATCTGGTCGTCAAACCGCATCAAGGTGCAGAACAGGGGAGTAAATAATCATGCATGAATGGCCTCTTATCATTTTCACCCTGCTGGTGCAGGCTTCCGTCGGTATCACCTTGTTCACCACCTTTAGCCTGGTGCTGGCCAAGCAAGGGCTGGGCAGCCAGGAAAAGCGTCGTTATGCGCTGCCTTTCATGCTGCTCGCCTTTATCTTCGGGGCACTGGGTCTGATGGTTTCAACTGCCCACCTGGGGTATCCGCTGAATGCGTTCCACGCCTTGCGGCATGTGGAAAGCTCCTGGCTGAGCCGTGAAATCATCTTTGCCAGCCTTTATCTGGCGTTTTTAGGACTGGGGACACTGATTGCTCTGCTCTCAAAACGGCTGCCGGTCGGTTTACTGCTGATTGCCTCGCTACTGGGGATCGTCGACGTCTTCTGTATGAGTGCCATCTATGTTCACAGCTCTGTAGTGACCTGGATGCATTTCAACACCTACCTGATGTTCTTTGGTTCGGTACTCAGCCTGGGCGCGGTTGCCAGTCTGTGGTCGCTGGCGATCCGCCCCGATCTGCCCTCACAGCTGATGAGAAAGCTGGCAGTGACGGCAGTGGTCTTGCTGATTGCCATCACGCTGTGCCGCCTGCTGGTACAACCCGTGTATATGGAGTACCTGACCTCGGTGTGGAATAGTGACGTTGTCACCTTCCCTCATCAACCGTTGGAAGCGTTTGCTCAGTTGGCCAGCCTGCGTTTCGCCTCGTGGGTCGTATTGATCGCTGGCGTGTGCGCACTGGCATTCTGCTGGCGTTCCCAACGCATCAACAAGCGGTTGCTTACCTTGGGCAGCGGGTTGATTGTGGTCGCTGAAGTGCTGTTGCGCGTTGGCTTCTTCAATATCCAATAACCGCAGACTTCTCTAGTCACATGGGGGGCGCCAGAAGCCCCCCATGAATTACTTCATCGTTTTGGCATCGTTATTGACATATACCTGATGGCGTTTGTGCATTTCCAGCGCGTCATTGTAGTTGTTATACAAGGTCTGATAGCGTTCCGCACAGTAGACGACCAGCAACGGCAACAATGCACAAAGGTTTAGCGGGATAAATTGCGCAGTGATCTGCAATGCCGCAAACACCAGGCAGATCGCAATAGCCCACAGCTGCGAAGCCAGCAGCCAGAGCAGACCACGCTGCCAACGCGTCAACTTGCCGGTGAACTCCCAGGGAGCAGCAGGCGCAGAGTTGGCGTCCAGCGTACCATTGAGTAACTCCCCAAACAGCACATAGCGTCGTGTCCGGCTGGCGAACGCCAGCATAAACAGCGTCACCGCCCCCATCAGGATCATAAACGCGACGATAAAGGCAGGATCGGCATAGCCGGGAGCCAGGCTAAATGCGGGCTTACGGGCAATCGGCAAGACCAGGGCGAAATTGGTTAGCAGATTCAATAGCAAATCTTCGGCCACCAATCTTGGCAAGCGGCGCTGCCGAGGGCGATAGCTTTCGGGCTCACTGTAGGACTTCAAGGCCAGCAGGATATTAAATGGAGTTGATTTGCCTAGCTGAACCACCATCAAGGCTGGCAGCACCAAGACACCAAGCAGCGCAATCAAGGGATAATGCCAGTCTGGGCCGCACAGCCATATCAGTCCGCTCAGCGCCGCCGCCAGGCACAGTATGACCAAAGAAGCCCAGCCAGGCTGGTACAGCAATTTCGCCATCCCTGCTGTTTTACGCTCTGTATACTGGCCCGCGATGGCTTGCGGATTTTTAAACACCCGCAAGGTGAATACGCTGTACGCCCAGTAACCTTGACCATCGCGCATCATGCTCCAGACAATCGACAGACAGATCGCCCCCAATCCGGCAATCATCTCCGGCAGAGTAATGTCAATGACGTTGCGGATCAGTGACGAGGTCAGAATAGCGGAGACCAACACCACGGGGATCACGGCTCCTCGCATGTATCTTTGGCTGAAAGTAGTCAATATTGGCATCATATCGCCCTTATCCCGCATGCTTAACACTGCTGCCAACGATATGGTAATAGTGTTGGATATGGTAATCCTCGTCAGCCCCGTAGTGCTCCGCCAACAGGTGGCTGAGGATTTTCTTGTTGCTGATCTCCAGATAGCGGCGATGTCCCATCTGGGCACACCGATCCATACTTTCACGCCAGCGCACGGTATGGATAAGGTGCAACGCCAAATTTTCCTTGATCTGCGCCACGTCGTATTCCGCTTTGCCACTGCTGTTCATGATCAGCGGGCAAACCGGCGAAGAGAATGGCAGGTCGGCCAATGCCTGGCGCATCTGTGCCACCCCATCATGCATCAACGGTGTATGCCAGGCACCATTGACGCCCAACTTGATGGTATTTACCCCATGGCGCGCCAGATGATTAACCAGGGTTTTAACGGCGGTCAGTTCCCCTCCTACCACTTGCTGTTGGTGCCCGTTGTCACAGCACACGTTGAGTACGGTTCCCAACCCAAGATTGTCGATCTGCTCGCGCAGCGCATCATGACCGTAGGGCTTGACCACATACATCGCCCCTTTGCGCTGTTCGGCCAGGTTTTGCATGATGGTCGCGCGCAGCCTGATGGCGCGGAACATCATTTCCAGATCCATCACCCCGGCGGCATACAGCGCGGTATATTCACCTGCGCTATGCCCGGCATAACCGCTTTCCAATACGGGAGCCCGTTCGCGTAACAACGTCAGCATGGCGGCGTTAACGGTGGTGACGGCCAACTGCTGATAAAGGGTTTTGGTCAGGCGTGTCATCGGCCCTTTCTGGCACAGTTTGCGTACATCCAGCCCGGAAACATCGCTGGCACAATCCCACACCGCCTTGGTGCCTGGTGAAACATCACAGACATCGCTGCCCATGCCGATCGCCGGGGATCCTTGTCCTGGGAAAATCATCATCCAACCGTCCGCGACGTTAGTTGCGGCCGGTGTATTACCAATTGATTCGCATGCCTGCATAGATATTTCCTTTTTCTCCGAAGGTGCCAAACTCACTCTCTTTACTGCCGAAGCTGGCGGCAACGCCGGTATAAGCCTCAATGTTGTGTTTGAGCGGCGTGCTCAGGTGTAAATTCAGCACGTTGCTGCCATCTACCAGGTTGACCATGCCGGAGACCGACCAGTCGACACTGCCAACCTGCTCTTTATTGGTGCGCGTATAGAGGGTGAGGTAGTGTTTGCCGAGCAGGTCGCCGCCCCGCCCAACGTTATCGGTTTCTGCCGCCATCATGCGGGAGTACTGCTGATAGCCGTCACGGAGATCCGCCATGAACGGTGGAGGTAGCGGTGGCAATGACTGACCGTAACCCCCATTGACGAAGCGAATGGTGTCGACGTTGTCCTGCCACTCACTGCGGCTGTAGCCCTGGCTCTGACCATAATATTCCGCGCCGTATTCGCTTTGATCGCCAGTGGTGTAACGCAGGCCAACGCCGATATCCGCTTGCACACCATTGGCGCGCATCTTGTACGGCTCCTGCACATTGGCAAGTTGGCGCATGGCACGTGCGCAAGCCATGTCCAGGTGACGCCAGGTCTGCCCATGGGAAATCGCCCCCTCAACACTGAGGATCAGCATATCCGTCAGGTTGCCACTGGTGCCTAACGCCACGGTTTTCCGATCGCCAGCCAGTAGCGAAAAAGTCGGGTTGAATGCCTGCAGACCGGTCGCGGTGTAACTGGCATAGTATCTGTCGGTACTGTTGGTGCGCAGGATCGCGTCCCATTCCGAGGCGGCTTCCTGACGCTGGTTGTTGCGCTTGAGGCGCGGAAAGGCCGCTAACGTGAAGGTCCCTTCGTTGCGGTACCATGAGCTGCTGATGCCATACGCCCCTTCATCGTAGAAGTTGCGCCCGCGATCCCCCAGGCCAAACACTCGCACGCTACGCATATTGCTGCTGATATTGCGCAGCAGGTCGAGCGGCGCAACCGAGAACAGATAACCACTGGTTTTACGTACCTTACCGGCATCGATATACCCACTGTCGCTGACCGCCCAACTGGCAGTAGCCTCGTTGAGTATGCCCAGCCCCTGGCGGCGTTGATCCTCCAGAACTCCCGGCTGACGTGCCTGGATAGCGTACTCACCACTGACCTGCGCCTTGACGCTAAGGGTCTCGGTCAACGTGCAGCGCGCCACGCCGGAAAGGTACAGATTGGCTATAGCGTTGTTACGAAATGCCGGGGCGTCAAACTGCCATAATGAGTCCGAGGAATGGGACGATATCCCCTCCATGCCTGCGTAACCGCGCTGGATAAGACAGTCAACCGCCCAACTGCTGCTACTATAGGCGCCCACCAGCAGCAGAACCCCGCTAATAGGGGATCGCCTGCTTGCCATCAACCGCCCAACCTCAGCAGATACTCTTTCTGGAAGTTGCTTTCCGGCAACGATTCCAACCGGATGTCGCTGTAACGCATGGTGGTGTAGTTATCCTTGCGCAGCGCGTCTTCCACCACGATGGTAGTTGGCCGCATCTGGCCCAACACCTGCTGATAATCGCGATAGTACGAACGCTTGATCGGCACACCGTCGGCGGAAAGGAAATCGGCCCGGCTAGGGAAACCGGTGTCTTTTTCCACCCAGTAACTGATCGCTGGATAAGTGACATAAGGCCAACGGCGTTGTAACGAAAGTTTGTAGCAGATCGTCTGGCCACAGGCCTCTTCACCCACCAGCTGGGAGATATAGGAGTAATCAAAGTCTGCGGCAACCACGTCACCGTTGGAGATCTGCCCCACCAGGCGTTGCTGGCGGGAAATGGGGATCGGGCGCCGCAGGTCTGGTGCGTAATACCACATTTTGTCCAAATCGGAGAGCAAGGCTTTGCCTTTGTCACGTACCGGGGAGATAAAGCGCACCAGCGCACGCGCATCCCCTTTCTCTATCTGCTCCGAAGGCTTATAGAAGCGCATGGAAATATCCAGCACCTGCTGGTTCTCCGTGACATCACGCCCTCCCTTATGCTCCAGCAGTGTCAGCGTATAGCGGAAAGGCCGGCCGGGTGCCCTCACGCGATCGGCACGACGGATAATCTCACGGGCCTGCTGATCTTCCTGGGTCAGGCTGTTCAGTTGATGACGATCCAACGGTTCTGCCGCCTGTACCACACCCGACAGACCCAGTAAAACCAGGCATCCAGCTAATTGATATTTCATGGGAACGGTCCTTGTTTATGGGGCTATATATCCAGCATCATGCCAAGATCGGCAATAAGGGTGCTGCCACGTATCGCACTCGACTGGTCAGAGACCAGAAACGCGGTAATGTTGGCCACCTCTTCCGGCTCCACCTTCCAGCGGCGCGGCGCGTTATTCCAACGTTCGAACATTGCTGACCACAGCTCGTCCAGATACGGCAGCATATCGGTATTCACCACCCCGGCGCAGATGCCATTGACCCGGATATTGCGGTCATACAGTTCCACCTCCAGGTAGCTAACCAGATTTTCCAGTGCCGATTTAGCGATGCCTAGCGGATATTTTTCCAATACGCGCTGGCTGCCTAGACTGGAAATCACGCAGATCGTACCGCCCTGAGGCATCATCGGTACTACTTCCTGTACGCAGGCGGTGTTGCCGATCAGGTTGGTATTGAGCAACAGCTTCCAGTCGCTGCGCGTCATGTCCATAAAGGCTTTGAACGGCGCGGCGGCGGCATTCAGCACCAGATGATCGATACGTTCGATCCCCTGCTGTCTGAGCTTTTTCACCATGTCACTGATATCGCGCGGTTCGGCGATATCCGCTTTGGCCAAGGTCACCTTCACGCGGGTTTCTGCTGCGACAAAGCGTTGCAGGTTGGCCGCACTTTTCCCCTGATCCTTGCGGTAGTTGAGGATCAGGTCATAGCCCTCTTGCGCCAGTTTTTCGGCGATCGCCATACCAATGCCACGGCCTGCGCCGGTAATGAGTACGGTTTGTCCCTTTGACATATCTCTTCTCTCCCTGAGGGTTTAAACAAAGCGGAATGCTTGCGCTATAACCAATTTCGATGCCCGGCGTGCCGGGATAATGGACGCTATCAATGCGGTCACCAGCGGCAACGCACAGGAGAACCAGAACAGATTGAAGTCCTGATCCCACAGCACAAAGGCCAGATAGCCCTGGGTATAACCAGGCGAAGGCGGCATCGGTATGCCGTTGATATTGATCAGTGCAGCGATAAGCATGCCGAAGCTGACGCTCAGCGCCGAGCCAATAATGCCAATGATGATCCCTTCCAACACAAACAGGCGGCCAATATAGGATTGGTTTAGGCCCAGTGCGCGCAGCGTGGCGATTTCCCGCGTACGCTCAATGACATTCATCATCAACGTGTTGCCGATCATGAACACCACGATGACGCTGACGATGGATTTGATAAACAGGAAGATCCCTTCAAACAGGTTCACCACCTGATGATAGAAAATGGCTAACTCATCCCAGGAGCGCGCTTCCAGCTTGAACTGATGCTGTTCAATCAGCTGATTGATCCGCGCCAGCACTTCCTCGGTTTGGTTGGTGTCCTGCAGCATGATGATGATTTTACTGACATCCTGGGTCTGCAACAGACGCTGGGCCGTGTGCAGCGGCATCTTGATCGCCGTATCGTCGTATTCTTTGATGCCGGACTGGAAGACGCCGCGTACCTGAGAAGACATGGCGTTTTGCCCACCTTGCGGGTTGACCACCAACATGTCGATCCAGTCGCCATAGCCCGCCGACAAGGCATTGGCGATACCAGAACCCATGGTGATGTCCTGCTGTTCAACCCGCGACAGGTCGCTACCAGAAATGATTTTATCCAGCGAGCCCAGCACCAACGAGGTTAGAGGTTCGATCCCCACGCCGGTAAAGAAGGTGGAAGCTCCCTTGTCATACTGGGAAATGATGCCGGTAAACGCCAGTTGCCCAGTAATGGTGGCGATCTTCGGGGCAATCACCGGATCGGCCTGCAGGAGCTGCTTCACCTCATCGTAGTTATCGATGGTGTACTGCAGTGAATTGTTGGCCCCGCTGCTGAGGTAGCCTTGCTGATAAAGTTGAATATGCCCCAGGTTGGTACGGATGGTTTGTTCACGCAGCGCCCAGAACGAGTAATCGACAACCCCGCCAAAGATAAACACCGCCACCCCGCCCAGGGTGATCGCCAGTAGCGTCACCCCGGAACGACGGCGCTGGCGAAACAGGTTGAGGAAGGTATAACGGATATCGGTAGGTTTACGGATCGCCGTCACGATCACCACCAACAAGGCGTAAATGATAATCATGTTGGCAACCCAGAACAGGATATTCATCATATTGGCACCTCCGTCAGCGGCTGGATGATGGCGTTCAGTTCAGCAGGCGTCCATTCAGGTGCCGTGCTGTGCTCGGACAGCCGTTTCCCCTCTGCGCCCTGCTGTGCCAACGACGCCCAGGCTGCCTTGGCATCGGCCACACGCTGGCAACTGGCCAGCGCATGCGCGGACATCAGCGTGATCATCGGTTTCAAATCAGCGGGCACCGCCGGGTTCTGCTGCAAATAATCCAGGTCTTTCAAGGCCACGACGCAACGGCCATGGCTGGCTGGAACAAATGCATCCATCCGCACACGCAGAAAGCGCATCTGCCAGTCGTTCTCTTCGCTTTCCGCCGCTTCATCAATGTAGAAAAAACCCAGTTTTGAAGTTTCTGCCGCACGCATATAATTCTTCTTGGCCAGAAAATCCGTGGCCATAAACAGTTGCGCATAGCCATAAAACATTTTGGCAATGCGACGATCCGGGTGCTGTTGATACAAGGCTTGTAACCGGCTGGCCGCACCGGTCAACGTGCTCATTGGCGCTTTAGAATTAACCGCCAGGATCGCCTGTAAGCTGGGGTTGTCCTGCGCTTCCTGCACACCAGCGGCCTGCGACAGCCCACTGACCAACACCAATAAAGTGACAGCGTAACGCTTAAGCGATAACAACATCATTTTCCAACTCCCCATCCCTGATTTCCAACACCCGTTTGGCCCGATCGCGCAGCGTCAATGAATGGGTGGAAATAACAAACGTGGTTTTCAGTTGCTGATTCATGGTAAGCAGCAGATCGACGACCTCCTGCCCGGTACGAGTATCCAGATTGCCCGTGGGTTCATCGGCAACGATCAAGCGTGGGCGTTTCACTAGCGCACGGGCGATCGCCACGCGCTGCTGCTGCCCGCCGGAAAGCTCACCGGGCGTGCGTTTGTAGTGCGCCGCCAACCCCACTTTTTCGATCATGTCCATCACCTGGTCTTGCGCCACGCGGCGGCTGAAGCCGTTAAGCATCAGTGGGTAATAAACGTTATCGAACACGCTCAGTACCGGCAGCAGGTTAAAGAACTGGAATACGAAGCCGATGGCATCAGCACGCAGGCAAGCGGCTTGTTGGTCATTGAGCGTGGAAAGGTCGTTACCCAGCAAATAGACATGGCCGCTGGTGGGATAATCGATACCGCCCATCAGATTGAGCAACGTGCTTTTACCACTGCCGGACGGCCCACATAACGCGATAAACTCGCCGTCATGGATTTCGGTGGTAATCGATCCCAGCGCCACAATGGCACCCGGCCCTTTACCAAAGCGTTTGCCTGCCTGTTGCATCGACACCACAGGCAGAGGTTGTGCAATATGTTGGCTGGTCATGATGTTCCCCGATGATTTGACGGTAATTGACAGGCTTGCGGTATCCAGTTCTCCAGCAACCAGGCTCCGCCCTCACCGTCGAGCACACTCAACAAGCTGTGCCCGGTGATATTGCTTTGCAGTAGATACTGCCAGGCCAAGGCCGGATTCATGCAGCCGCTGTCGCCGTAGAGTTCACTGAGCGAGACGCAAGCCAGATCGGCAGGCAACTGTTCAAACGCTTGCCGTTGCACGGCGCGAAATGACAGTGCCGGCGGTGTTACGCCCAACACGGCCTGGGTATCCCTAGCCAGATAACGCTTACAGTGGTCTGCCAGCTGCAGCGCGCGCCGCTGGGTAGACCCCGACAAGGCTTGATAATCACTCAAATGCAGAACAACGCCCTGGCCTGGTTGCTTCTTGAGGATCAGGCAACCGACCCGCTCAACGCTGAACTGACTGTTGGCGGGGATCGGCCCCCGTTTGCTGGATGAAGGAAAGTGTTCGGCCTCAGAGAAAACCAACACCGGGAAGCTGCGGAATTGGCCACAGATGATGACGTTATCGGCCATATTACTGTTCAGGCAGTCCTGCGCCATCCGCAACGCACTCAGCAAGCCGTTACGCTCACCGCGCAATTTGCAGGTGAAATCCTTGATGCCGTAATCCCGCACGATACCTTTGGGCAGAATATCGACGCTCAACGAGTCTCGCCAGCTGTTGACCCCTTCAAATACCGATGCTTCCCCCCAGGAATCACAATAAATCAACGCATTACGCTCATTGCGCAGGCGAAACTCACCCTTGCTCCCCAACTGTGCCACCGCCTGAGCACAGGCCGCACTCATGTCGTTCAGCCAGCCACGATAATTGGCTTTACGCAGCGCCTCTTCAGGCAGTATTTCACCGTCAATGCCGAAACGACGGAACAACCATTGGTCGCTGCCCGCTTTGGCATTGGCTTTTTTATGCAACCAGGCTTCCCACACGTTGTACCAGCTAGGAAAAAACCGTTGCATCGGCGTGCAGGGTTCCAGCAGGGAAAACCCCACCAGATTGATGGCCGCCGCCGGTATCACTTGTTTAACCGTGTTCATCAGCGTCCTCTCTGTTAGCGGAGATCACCATGGCGATGGCCGAACCATCGAGCCCGATGCCAGACTTGAGGATGTGCTGCCGTTTCAGTGCCAACGGTGGGCTATCAGCATGAACATGAATTTGCAGACTGTCGTTAATCGGGTAACGCGTGGTCAGCGCCAGCAGACGACGTTGTTGTAGTGCATCCGCCGCCAGCATCAGGTCCAGCAAACCACAGCAGCTCTCCATGTAACCGACCTGTCCCTTGTAACTGACCACCGGAACCCCGCATTTCCCCCAGACTTTTTGCAGCGCCATGTCTTCTGCCTTGTCGCTGGCGATCACCCCATTGGCATGAGGGAAAACGCAGGCGATATCTTGCGCGGTGAGCCCGGCTTCCAGCAGTGCACGCTCAAACGTCTGGGCAATGGTGCGGAAATCCGCCGTGAAGGAACTGCTGCCCCTGGCACCGCTGCTCTGGCAAAACACTGAGCTGCGCAAATTGACGGGCGCAGTAAAGCTGCGTTGACGAGCGTGTTGCTCGCTTTCAACGATCAACGCTACGACACCGTTGGTGGGTAGAATGCAGCTATTATGGCTGCTAAACGGTTGTGAACCCTCTTCCCCCAGCATGTCCTGGCCGCCCAGGAAGACAATGTCCTGCGTCAGCGTTTCAAACCAGCCAACGACCAGCACCAAATCAACCTCATTGGCAGCAATGGCCGAGTGGGCCAAATGGACCGCTGCTAAAGAAGAGTTACTGGCGCAATAAAGCGAAACCGGTGGCCAACTAAGCTGATAGCTCTGCGTCAGCTGTCGCGCCAGCCGATCCTGACCGTAACTCTTGGCATGCAGCCGTTTGATTTTTGGCAATAACCGCAGTTCTTCCTGATCGTTACGCTCTTGATACCCCATAAAATCAGCAATGTCGGGCCGTTCACCATGGCCTACCAGATAAACCCGAACCCGCTTGCCCTGCAATTGATCCGTTGTCATCCCAGCTCCGACAAGCGCCTGATTGATCACCGGCTGCAGGCGGGTCAATATCGTACCGGCCGGCTGAGGGTCAGCAACATGGTGCGGGTTGCAACTCAAACGCAGATCCTGCCATTCGCTTTCGGTGGCGAACCAGGGCTGTGTGCTGGACAACCTGCTTTCGCTCAGCCCCTTGATCAGCGCCGGAAAATCCGGCGCATAAGCACTGGTGACGCCCCAACCACTCAGGACGACATTCTGGATCACGCCATACTCCTCAGCACCACGGCATAGTGATTGCCGCCTTCCGTTGCACCGAGCACCAGAGCGTTACGGACGGTTTTCTTCAGCGGTTGGGTGACAAAGGCGATATCCTCCGCACAGAAGTTTTCGGTGTAAGGGATCGGCAGGATTTCACCCCGCTTCATAATCTCCGTGACCACCGCGATATTGAGGATACCGACGCAGGACTCCACCAGGCCAAACCAGGCGTTGTAGTTAACAAACGGCAGGTTACGGCGAGCTTCACCGAAGGCGCTACGGATCGCCCCAATCTCAACGGCATCACGGGCGGCGGTACCATCACTGGTGCCACAAATCAGATCCACCTCTTCCGGTTCCATGTCGGCTTCGTGCAATGCCTGACGAATGGCCACCGCCATGGACTCGATGCGGGCTGGCATATCATCCTTGGCAAAGTAACAGCCATCGCTGGATTTGCCATAGCCGACAATTTCGGCGTGAATGTGGGCCCCACGATCCTGTGCATGCTGTAAATCTTCAATCAGCAGCATGCCCGCACCTTCACCTGGGATATAGCCTGAGCCGCAGTTGCTGTAGATCTGGAAATCAGCCGGGTCGCGTGTCAGCAGCAGATCGCTGTTCAGTGCCTGCAGGCAGATGACGAAGGTGTTCATATTTTCATCCGCCCCCCCTACAATCATCTGCGTTTGCAGATCCTGGCGGACCAACTCGTAGCCGTAAGTCAATGCGCCCAATCCGGCATTGATACCTGTGGCCAGCGAGGTGTTATAGCCCTTGATCCCTTCGGAAATGGAACAGAAAGTTGAAATGGCATTCATCAGCGCACCTGGAAATTCAGAGGTCCGCACTTTGGTTGGGTCTGGGAACAGGCTTTGCAGGTAACGATCCACCGTCGAATGCGGCCCTTTGGACATGCCAAGGATCATGCCGATTGTCTGGCCATCCCGTTTGATCTTGCGCCCGGCGTCGTTCATGGCTTGGGTAAGAGCCAGTAACGCAAAGGTACTGATGGTATTGGCTTTACGCGGATCAAAGCGGCGTAGTGTCTTACGGGCATCCAACCCTTGCACCTGATGCACCCCGCCCGGTTTGTTCAGCTCATATTCCACATCCTGTGCACCGAAGCGGTTACTCATGTAGTTAGCCACACCCTGGTTTTTCAACATGACATTGAGTAATTCACGAAATCCATGGCGTGTATCGTCATCGAGCTCCGGTGAGAAAAGTTGTGACAGTAGCTCCTGCGCCCACATTTTTTCCAGCATGCTTTGCAAGGTGTGGCCCACGGAGCTGACCGCTCCCATGCCGGTGATCGCGACGCGTTTGGGTTGATAATGCGTTACCGGACTCTGCTCTGGCTTGACGCTGGCAATCACACAGCAGTTGTTACCGCCAAAGGCATAGTTGTTCTTCATGAACATCTTGACTTCGGCTTCCTGGAACTCGTTGGGCACGTAGTTGAGATCGCAGTTTGCGCGCGGCGTAGTGAAGTTGAGCGTTGGCAGGATCTTGTTTTCCGGCAAGGTCAGGAAGCAGGCGGTCAGCTCAATGATCCCGGCGGCGCCGATGTTGTGTCCCACATAAGCCTTGGTTGAACTCACCGGAATAGCCATGATATTCGGGAAGACCTTCTTCATGGCCAGCGTTTCGCAGCGATCGTTAGCGTCCGTGCCGGTACCGTGGGCGTTGATATAATCAATATCCTGCGGCCCGATCTCGGCATTCTGCATCGCATGGCGCATCACCTGTACCGCCCCTTCGGCCCGTGGATCTGGGGCTGTCTCGTGATAGGCATCGCAAGAGGTGGCGTAAGAGACCATCTCACCATAGATCGTCGCGCCACGAGCGACGGCATGTTCGTATTCCTCCAGCAACAAAGCGCCAGCACCTTCGCCAACCGACATCCCTGGGGCACCGGAGAACGGGCTGGACGGCGTACGTTTCATGGCATGGAGCGCGTAAAATCCGGCAAAGGTCGGCAGATAGACAGGCTCGGTGCCAACTACCAGCACCGTGGCATTCTTGCCATTCTGGATCAGGTCATAACCAATCCCCATCGCGTTGGTACTGGCCGTACAGGCGGTAGCGACCAGTTCAAAGCCCCCTTTCAGCCCCAGCAGTGAAGAGACAATGGCGCTACAGGAAGCAAAACTGCCGGAGATCATGGCCTTCTTCAACGAGAAGCGCTCCGTCTGGCGTTCGATCAGTGGCATAAAGGGCTCGGTACCGGCAGAGGAAACGCCGATGATCAGCCCGGTTTTATCCCTTAGTTCTCCGCGTGGTAACTGCCCTTGCTGCAAAGCCTCATGGCCAACCTTATAGGCCCACAAAGAAGCATTATCCAATGAGGCAACGATATCAGCAGGGAGATCGGGCCAACTCAGAGGCTGTAATACCTCGGAGGCGTTCGCATCCTCGAACCATTCCAGATACTTTTTGCTGGGCTTGATCCCACAGGTTTTATTCAGCAGTGCCTGTTTGAACTCGGCAACGTTAGTGGCAATGGAAGAGAGGTGACCCATACCGGTGATCACCACTCGTTTACGCGTGACTGTCATAGTGTCTTCCGTGTCAGCAAACCAGAAATCGAATGTGAGTGCGCCATGCTGCCATGGCGCAAAATAACGTGATGCTTTAGGGAGTGTTTGGCTTACTCGCTCTCTTCTCTCAGCTTTTGCCATTCAAGCTGTTGCAGCAAATCGCGTGGGCGCGAGCTGTCGACATAACTGTGTTCAGAAGGATTAATCAGGAAGCTGTAGTTACGTGCGAAAGGCACCGCCGACGTTGTCACCGCCACCGGGCCATTAGCCGTCACCACGTGATAGCCATCAATGTCTGCCCAAGCCCAGGCGTCGGTCAGGAACAAACGGCCCACACAGGCTTGCAGATCTGCCGAATAATCGCAGACGATCACTTCACCGATGCAGTTACCGTCATACATCACTTTGTCGCCACGCTGCGGGATGGCGTCCGGTTTACCGGCAATGCTCATCCCCACGATACGGTGGCTGATGCCCTGCTCTACGCGTTCGCTCACACTTGCCAGGCCGGTGAAAGCGTCTTTGTCGTAACGCACTGCCCACTGCATTTGTAATGCGATCGGGCAGCCGGTGTAGGCGTTGAACATGCCTGGTTCCCAGCAAGGGTTTTCCAGGCGCACTTTCCGGTGGTAGTTCAGCCCGCCGGTACGCATGTCGTACCTTTCGCCAGCCTCCAACATCTGGGTCCAAACATTGGCCAGCAGATCCTGTGGCCCCATCAGTTTGTAAGAGTACTCGCCATGTTTGCCGCTGCGCAGCAGGATCAGATCGTCCTCAACGTGCATGTGTTCCTGGTATGGCAGGCCAATCACGTCCATCCCATAAACTTCGGCCAACAGCTCCCAGGCGTACGGCCCTTCAAAGTGCAACATACCCCACTCTGGCGTCAGCGATTCGATCGAGTCGATATCCTCAAACTCGTCTTCATTGCCTAGCTTGGCACGCAGCATCTCGCACAGCGTTTCACCGCTGACCCACTCCGACAGCAACAGAAAACGTTCGTCATCACAGGCGATATACAGGTCGGTAATGATATTGCCTGCGTCATCGAGGATCAGGCTGTACATGGCTTGCTCATCCCGGATCGATGAAACATCTCCGGAAACCAGCTGGTTGAGCAACGACCAAGCGCTGTCGCCGCTGATGGCCGCGATGCCAAAATGGGAGTAGTCGGACAGCAGAATGTGTTGACGTACCGCCTTGTGCTCCTCCTCCTCAGCAAAATAACTCAGGGGAATGGCAACGCCGTTACGCTCCCCCATTACCGCCCCGTTCTGCTGATGAATGTCAGTGAGTTTGGTCATTCCTTGTCCGCCCCTGTTGCTGATCCGTTGGTGGTTTCCCCCAGCCTGGCGATAACAAACGAAGTCAGGGTGTTGACGCTACGCATGTAGGAAGGATCGTCACCTTCTGTCACACGGATGCCGAAAATTTCATCCAGCAACACCACGACCTCGGTGGCATCCACCGAATCCAGCTTCAAGCCGCTACCAAACAGCGGTGTGTCATCGTCAATCTGATTGACTCTCTGATAGAGGTTCAGGCGTTCTATTAGCCCCGTTTTGATTTTCTCCAGCACAGACTGGCGCTGTTCAATCCTTGCAATAAGCGCGATGTTGCTCATAGCGGCATTACTTCCTGTTAGTTAAACGTACATACCTTTGCCTGCAGCCAGAATGCGATCGGTGCGAAAATTGACGATCCGCCCGACGCACGCCACATTCCGGCCAACCCGCGCCTCCACTTCGTAGTGGTGGAATCCGTTCATATCGGCGAACGCCAGGCGGCTGTTGACTTCAATGGTGTCGCCCGGCGCGACCATGCTTTTGTACTTGACGTCCTGAGAGGCCAGCACGCCCAACACGCGCGCCCGCTCGGCTATCACTCGTGCCGTGCCCTCTGGCGTCTGCAGCGCCCGTGATACCTCATCAAATTTCTTCAACGGTTGCTGGGTTTCACGCTCATGCAACTGGCAGAAATCGTTCAGCAAACTCAGGTATTCACTAGACTGGCCGAAGATTTCGGCGATCATCACGCCAGGCATTACCGGGTTGTCTGGAAAATGCCCCGGAATATAGGATTCATTAAAGGTGACGTGCTTGATCACGGTAATCGAGCCCCTTTCTCCCGGTGAAAAGTCCACGATGCGGTCAACCATAAATATCGGTGCACGCCAGGACCCCATTTTCAGCAGCAGATTGGGCTGGACTAAGCTCTTGTTATAATTAGCCATACAACATTCCTGTCGGTTAACGCATCACCAGGCCGCCATCGGCCACCAAAGTCTGACCAACGATATAGCTGGATGCGTCTGAACTTAAGAAAGCCACCACGTTGGCGATCTCGTCGACACGACCAAGACGTTTCAACGCAATAGCGGACATGACGTTGCGCACTATCTGGCGCGGCACTTTTTTCACCATTCTGGATCCAATCATCCCTGGTGCCACGGCATTGACGCGGATCCCCTTCGAGGCCATTTCGCTGGCCAAGGTGCGGGTAAGGCCAATAATGCCAGCCTTGGCAGCGCTATAATTGCTCTGACCAAAGCTGGAGGTGATACCGGATATCGAAGATATATTCACCACCGTTGCATTGCGGGCATGGCGCAATAATGGCAGCAGCCGTTTGGTCATGGTAAAGGTGCCGTACAGATTGACCTTGATAACCTGATCAAACTCTTCATACGTCAGCGCAGAAAATACGTTGTCTTTGTAGATCCCGGCATTATTAATCAGCACATGCACCTCATGAGCCTGTTTCTCAAGCTCATCGGCCAGGCTGGAAACCTCACTGACATCGGCAACATTGCACTGCAGGATATGCAGATTATCACCTTGCGGATGAGAGGTTTTTAATTTTTCCAGACCGCTATTGTCATGATGGTAAATAGCGAAAACCTTAGCCTGTTGTTCAAGATATTTCTCACAAATAGCCAAGCCAATATCACCACTGGCGCCGGTGACAACCACATTCTTACCCCCGATATCGGGATAGTGAGACATAGATACTCCCTTACTTTACAATTAACCCAATGCCGCTGCGGCAATGGCATGTGACTGACAATGAGAAATGCTCAGCGTGGCATGAGTCAATTTTTTTTCCTGCATCAATTTCGCAAATTCACCGCTAAAAAAATAATAAGGGCAGCCCAACTCATCGTGTCTGATTTCGATGTTGTGGAATAGGATCCCCAAACGGAACCCGGTACCAAGAGCCTTCACGGCAGCTTCTTTGGCTGCCCAGAAACCAGCCAGTCGTTCGACGTTTTCGGCCAAATCCCCCAGTGCCTGCTGCTCTGCCGGGGTTAACAAAAGTTGTGCCAACCTATTGCCACTTCGCATTAATGCGGTGTTTACCCGTGCGATCTCAATAATATCCACACCAAGATTCATCCTTTCTGACTCCCATCGTCAAATCCATTGAAGCAGCTTCGTGTGAAAGCGACATAATACGCAAATACGATATGGCAATAATGGCAGTCCCTATAACACAATAAAATTGCAATAGGGAATTGTCTGCATTGCTTAACGAGAATGTTATCGCGAAATGTTTAAAACAATCAATAAAGCCTCAGTAAAAAATATCATCAACAAATAAAATGGAGCATTATTCCAATAATCAAGCATAAATGCAGAATAAAAAACCATAACGCCATTCTAGCTGGTCGGATATATCATTTTTTATTAATTAAACGGGGTTTGTTTTTGCAAGAATAATCCCGCCTATTGGGATTATTCAAAATAACGACAGATTAAATTCAGGTTAATTCAAGAAACAACCTAATTTAAAGTATTTTTACTTTTCATCCTATTTAAAAGATGGCCATTATTAAACTTTCACCCTCGCTGAGGTATCTTGGTGATCGATAAATGTCAGAGGGTTTCTCATCTTGTCCTGTATTGAGTTGGCGCATGATTTTTAAACAGGAAGCGTGTTCAAACAATAATGCTCCGCTGAAATTGAAATTCCGTCCCCAAAAGAGCCACGATCAAACGAACATCACCTTTGGCAAGCCATGGCTTCGGGAGGCGCAGCCTTCCCTTCCGCTTCGCTACTCATTTTTTAATCAATAATCTCTTCGGCTTAGCAGGCCAGTCTGTTACTCTGCACGACAGAGCTGGGGCCCTGGTTCACCAGCAGAATCGGCCACACTATGAAAACAGCCTAATCAGGCTGAAATATCAGACTTATCCATGTTAGTTTCGTAGTTTAACAAGTTGAACTGACCATACTCTGCGGTGCAGAATACGCGCAGATGAAATGGAGGTTCGAATGTACCAGATGGGAAATGTCATTAACCAGCAGATGGCGGCGATCTCGCCCCAGGTGCTGACGGTGTTGGAACAAAAGCTGGTAACGGCTAAAGAAAAGATCGCGCTGTGCCTTAACGGTATGGGTGCCCTGATCCTGCAAAAGACCCGCGACTATCTGCATCGCAATGACAGCTCCCTGCGTTTCCGTCAGTTGGTCGGGCGCACTCCCCCCTTCGAATTGCGCTTTCTGGATGAAGCACTGGGCAAATTCAGCCCAGCATTGCTGACGATGGTGCTTGGCCACAAAGTGAAGCGCCTCACCCAGCTGTTTGTGAGCTTTTATGTGCTGGAAAAACAGGTCGCCGAGCGGCTGTTTTCCGTGGCCTCCGCGGTGGTATTTGGCCTGTTGGGCGAATATCTGCGCCAACGTTCTCTACAATCACCGTCGTTAAAAGGCTGGCTCGAGTGGCAGTTGCCGCAGATTGCCGCAGCCCAACCAACGGCGGTGCTCAACCAGTTGCCCGCGCTTATCCCAGCCGATCCGGCCGTTTCCCGCACCGGATCGCTGGCGCCCCCCAAACGCCGTATCTGGCCGTGGCTAATGCTGGCGCTGCTATTGGTATCGCTGCTGTTCTCACTGCGCGGTTTTAGCGTGTTACAACCCATGCAGGCCAGCGGCCAGAGCGATGTGACCTACCGCCGGTTGGCCGATGGAAAGCAGCTTCTGTTGTCGCAGCGTAGCGTCGAGAACCTGCTGATCACCTATATCGAGAGCAATGCCCCCACTAGCGAAAAACGTTGGTTTACGCTGGATCGCCTGCAGTTTGACACCAACCGCACCGAGTTAACCCCTGCATCACAAGAACAGCTGAGGAACATCGTCGATATTCTGCGTGCTTATCCGGATGTGGAGATCCAACTGGGGGGGTATACCGATAAGTCGGCCAATGAACAGATGGACCGGCGTTTATCGCAGGATCGTGCCGATGCGGTACGCATGGCGTTGGTCAAAATGGGGATTGGGGAAAGCCGTATCAGCGCCGAAGGTTACGGCTCGGCTTACCCCTTGGTGCCTAACGATAGCGAAGCCAATCGAGTCAAAAACCGCAGGATCGATCTGCGGGTAGTTGAGAAGTAATGACCCCTCACCCTAACCCTCTCCCACAGGGAGAGGGGATCGACCGTGCGACATTTTAGCCACAGCATCCGTCCACTACATCAGTTACTGACTAACGCCCGCACCTGAAGCCACGGCCTCCCCAAACCAATGTTAATGATGACCCTGACTTTAATACATGCTACAGATCAACTCCTCTACCTGAGCTCAACTCCGTACTAGCTCCCTCTCCCTGTGGGAGAGGGTTGGGGTGAGGGCTTGGCTACTGCCACCACCTTCAACGGCTGAGCATCCGGCAATATATTCATATGCTCCAGCACCTGGGCCATAATCTTGCCAAATACCGGCCCCGCCACCGAGCCACCAAAGTGTTTGCCTGCCTTGGGGTTATTGACCATCACCACCAGGGCCACCTGCGGATCGCTGGCCGGTGCCACGCCTGCGGTGTAGTTGATATAGCCACCATCGTACTTGCCGTTTGGCCCCATCTTCTCAGCAGTACCCGTCTTGATCGCCAAGCGATAGCCAGGCACTGCGGCACTGAGGCCGCTCCCCCCAGGCAACGCATCGCTCTCCATCATGTGCACCACGGTTTTTACCACCTCGGCGGACATGACTTGCTGCCCCATAACCGGCGGCGTGACTTTAGTGATGGAAAGCGGACGATAAACACCGAATGAACCAATGGTGGCATATTCACGCACCATCTGCAGCGGCGTGACGCGTAAACCATAGCCAAAGGAAAAGGTAGCTCGTTCAATATCGGCCCAGCGCGCGCGGTGAGCGGGCAAATAGCCGCTACTTTCGTTACCAATCCCCAAGTCGGTTGGCCGCCCAAGGCCAAAACTATGATAAACGGCAGGCAACACTGTGGCAGGCAGCGCCAACGCAATATGCGAAACCGCAATATCGCTGGATTTTTGCAGCACGCCGGTAATGGTCAGTTTCGACCAATGGCCCACGTCTTTGATCAGATGACCGTTCACCGTATAAGGCGTAGTATCCAGCACGGTATCTGGCCGGATCAGCTTATGATCCAACCCCACCATCACCACTACCGGTTTAACCGTCGAGCCAGGTTCAAAGCTGTCGCTGCTGCAGACATTATGTATGTCTTTCACCGGCGTATTGGCGTAGTTATTGGGGTTGAAAGAGGGATAGCTGGCCATGCCGAGGATCTCACCGGTATTCACCTTCACCAGCACCGCACAGCCGGAGTCGGCCTGGTTGGCGATCACCCCATCGCGGATCTGGGAAAACAGCACATACTGAATAAATTTGTCGATGCTTAACGTCACGTTCGGTGGCGGCACTGGATCAACGCTTTTGATCACGCCTATAACCGCACCGCTGCCGTCTTTCTGATAGACTCGCAGGCCGTTTTTACCCTGCAACAACGGGTTGAAACCCAGCTCAATGCCTTCCAGCCCCTGGTTATCCTGCCCCACAATGCCAATCAGCCCGGCGGCGTCTTGCCCCATAGGATAGAAACGGCTGAAGTCCTGCTCGGTGCTAACGCCGGTCAGGTGCAGCTTGCTGATATAGGCCGCATTGTCATCCTCCACCTTACGTGCCAGATAGACAAAGCGCTTACGGGCGTTGGCCTGGATCAGGTGCTGAACATCAGCAAGCGGCATTTTCAACACGTTGGCCAAACTCTGCCAGCGCTCGGTGCTGGTATCGGTTTGGGTGGCGAGGATATGTTTGGGATCCAACACGATGTCTTTGGAAGAGACGCTGACCGCCAGCGCAGCATCGTTACGGTCGGTGATCATCGCACGGTTGGTGGGCACCACTTGGGTACGAATGGAACGCTGGTCAGCCTGATCGGCCAACTGTTGGTGTTCCAGCAGCTGTAAATAGCCGACCCGGAACATCAAGAGAAAAAAGCAGACCAAGATGCCCGCGCAAATCCAGCCAAAACGCGCCGTCGAGTAGTTTTTACCGTTTTTCTTGGTTGGAGGAGCCACTGTTAAGCCTACGTTTTTAAACTGATTATTTATCCGCTAAGTCTAACCTGAGTCAGATTGCCAGAAGGTTGCAGTTTGTAAGAAAGTAAAAACAAACGCTTTTAATGTTGCACATCGTCACTGTCGCCCAGCAACGTCTGGCTACCGTCGTTTTCCCCCGGCGCTGGCGCATTGGCCGGGTCGAAAATGTGGTCCAGGATTGCCCTGGCCGTCGGCCCTGCAACTACGCCATCCCCACCCCCGTTTTCCAGAATTAGTGCCATCGCCACCCGCGGGTTTTTATACGGCGCAAACAGGGTGTAGAAAATATGGTCACGCAGGCGTACCGGGATCATTTTGGCATTGTAAGTCTGGTTTTCTTTCAGGCTGAAAACCTGTGAGGTCCCCGATTTGGCCGCTATCTGGTAGGGCGCGGTATGGAACAGCTTATACCCGGTGCCGTTAGGCAGGTTCGCCATGCCATACATACCATTGCGCACGATCCCCCAATACGGCGATTTGGCCTCGCCAATCTGTACGGCCTGCTCTGGTGGCTGGTAGCGTTCGACTTCCCGGCCCCGTTTCATCGAATACAACAGATGCGGCGTTTTCACCCTGCCGCTGTTGATCAGCGTGGTCAGCGCTTTCACCATCTGGATCGGCGTAGCGATCCAATACCCCTGGCCAATACCCACCGAGACGGTATCACCTTGGTACCAGCCTTTCTTGTGTACCCGTTGCTTCCATTCCCTGCTCGGCAGCACGCCGCGATATTCCTCGTTCAGATCGATTCCCGTCGGCTGGCCATAGCCAAACTGGCTGAGCCACTGGTGGATCCGGTCGATCCCCATCTCATAGGCAACCTGATAGAAGAAAGTATCGGCCGATTCCTCGATCGCCTTGGTGACGTTCAGCAGGCCGTGCCCGGTTTTCAACCAGTCGCGATAGCGGCGCTGCGTTCCCGGCAAGGTCCAGGTGGGGGCGCCAAAGAAAGTGGTGGTTGGGGTGATGACACCCGCAAACAGTGCCGATACCGCCATATAAGGTTTTACCGTTGATGCAGGCGGGTATAACCCCTGCGTAACGCGGTTAATCAGCGGTAAATCCGGATTACTGAGCAGCAACTTATAGGCCTGATAGCCAATACCTTTGACGAACGGGTTGGGATCGTAGCTAGGGCTGGAGACCATCGCCAGAATACCTCCGTCGCGCGGATCGGCAACCACCACCGCCGCCCGTTGCCCTTTGAGCAAGCCTTCAATGTACTGTTGCAGGTGCAGATCCAGCGTCAGATAGATATCTTTGCCCGCCTGGGGCGGTTTTTCCTTCAGCAGGCGAACGATACGCCCGTGGTTATCCACCTCCACTTCCTGATAGCCGGTGGTGCCGTGTAACTCTTTCTCGTAATAGGCTTCCAGCCCCTGTTTGCCAATATTGTGGTCGGCCGCATAATTTTGCGCCAGGCCCTGCTGCTCCAGCTTTTTGACGTCGTTATCGTTAATGCGCGAGACATACCCCACCACGTGAGCCAACTGTGCCCCGTAAGGATATTGCCGCTGCTGGTAGGTCTCGATGGTCACACCGTCAAAGCGATACTGGTTTACCGCAAAACGAGCCACCTCGGTTTCACTAAGCCCTGCCTTGAGCGTAACAGGCTTATAACGGCTATTGTGGTGCATATCGTCGCGGAAGGCAGCGATGTCATCCGGCGTCAGATCTACAATGGGCGTCAGGTTTTGCAACAGCGTTGCCATATCGGTAATCTTGCTGGGGGTCACTTCAATCTGATACAGCTGTATGTTGCGCACCAGCGGGATGCCGTTGCGATCGAAGATCAGGCCACGATGGGGGGCAATGGGCAGCATCTTGATGTCGTTTTGATTGGAGCGCGTCTGGTAAAACGCATGCTGTTTAATCTGCAACTGATACAGGTTGAAAACCAGCAAGCCAAAACAGGCGACGACCAGCACCATCGCCACGCAGGCACGGCGAATGAACAACGTTTCTTCGGCGGGATGGTCACGGAATGGATCTTGTAATTGGGCCATGCGCAGAGTCTTACCTGTTTGACTGGGCGAAAAGCCGGCAAGCATAGCGTTAATAATCCAGGTACTACATTAAAAGGTTGCTAATGATTTGGCATAAATGTTTCAACATATTGGAATGTTGCCGGGATTTGTCAGACAGGCCATAACGACTATTGAGCCACCAATTACTCCAATGCTACAATGTGATGCAGATCACACTAATAACCTAAACCACCGTCTATCCAATACGTTTCAGCCCCAAGGTCTGATACCAGGAGCTGGCTGCGGCATTGGTAGCAAAGGATCACCTTCGATGAGTACCATAGCCACTGGCTTTATTATGATGCGCTGGGAATTACTGAGCGCAGTGATGATGTTTCTGGCCAGCCAACTGAATGTGGTGTGCCGCAAGGCCAGCCGTAACGGCATGGCGTTTATGTTCAGCAGCCTCGGGCTGTTCACTAGCTGCTGGTTTGTGATGGGGCTGATGGGCATGTCCTTCAACCTGGCAGGCATTATGCAATTCTGGGCGTCATTTAAGGACGTCTTCATCGATGTCATGAGCCAGAACCCGACCGCCTTCCCTCTGCCATAACCGTTTTTCCTGTCTAGATGGCGCAGTATACTGCGCCCCTACATTGCGGCACACTCGTCCTTTATAGGCTCTATTGTAAAATGGAAAATATTATACGTTACGATATTTTGTACTGAATGACATCAACTCGCCATTGAGGTCGATATTTTCCTTATGCCAGCTTGTTGTTGTTTCTCCAGATATAGCCCCCTCAAGTTAATATCCCCAACGGCGACAGTTTTGCTGGCAATGACTTATTGAGATGAATACCTTTTCGCTTCAGCAGGCTGATGGCTTTTCAATATATACTGTACTCCACAATGTGATCGCTGCGGTAATCAACGTACGTCCGTTGCCGCGGTAAGATTAATCTTTTATCTCGTGAGTCAACTTTCTTCTCACACCCCATTAATTTTCATGAAAAGTCATCGGCACTTTCATTGAAAATGAATGATCCCTCCATGAGTAATTATCACTATGGTTTAGGAAAAAACTTAAGAATTATACCCGAGAACATTCCAATAAATATTCACATGATGAATTTAAATACAAAAAACATTCAAAAAGACAATTGATAACCTTCATTTACTATATTTAAAATTGTAGAGTCACACAACATCATCACAATAAAATTCATAGATCAATGCCATAAAAAACTATTGACATTTAAATTACACAATAAAATCAATGGATAATTTTTTTAAAACTCTCTGTTAACCATCATTATTGATATTTGCATTTGTATTGTTAAAGTTTTAAACTAAAAATATAAAATGAATGATAAGAAAAACTAATGTCACCCTATTAATAATGACGCCACCTATCTACCTGATTTAAATAGGCATGCGATTCAACTTAATTCAATGAATACCTCCGGCTATTTATTATCTAGGAACATGATTTTTTCTTTTCTTTATAGGGAGAAGATTAGGCCGAACTGTCAGTCATCGAACCATTTTTAATTAAATGCTGGGGTCACATTTGCATTTTATGCGCAATGAATATTTTCTTAGCTTAGTGTTTACCAATACCTACATGTAAGTATTGACTTCAAAAAGAGGATGGAACCAATGGAGTTGATTTTGATCTCGCCGTATACCAGAATGTTCTGGAATGAGTATGTTCTTAAGCCTCAATCATCTGAGTACAATCTAGTAGTGGATCAGTCAATTGAAGGGCCGCTTGATATTAACAGGTTGCGATCAGCTGTAGAAGGACTGGTACGCGACAACGTTTTATTTCAGCATGTTTTAAGTGATAAAAATGAGCAACTTCAGTGGGTCAGGTCTGAAAAGGAAATAACGCTTGAAATACATGATGCCTCATGCGATATAGCCACTTTGGTCAACACTCCTTTTAACCTCATGGAAGGGCCTCTTTGTCGTTTTTATTTAATTGAACTGGGCTCACAGCGCTACAATTTCATCGGTATACTACACCATATACTGATCGATGGCTTATCTGGTCAAGAGTTTTACGACACTTTATCCCGCTACTATAATCAAGGGCCGCTGGTATCGCCAAATGCCCATACCCCGGTACACCTGCAACAACTCTATCAACAGTATGCAACTGATGTATCACGATTGAAACATGAGCTCAACTCTCCGTCTTTTTGGAGAGAGTTATTGGCGGACTGCCCTCCCCGTATCGACCTGCCCTACATTCATGGTCAATCAAATACAACTTGTACATCAGGTGAAGTAAGATTCAGTTTGCCGCTTTCCGAATGGAACAATCTGAAATTCGGGGTGAAGCATGCAAATTCATTCTTGATTTTCAAGACGTTATGGGCACTATTAATTGCCCGTCAGTCTGAACAGAAAACGGTATATATCGGTTATCCCGTTGCTGCTGAAGGAGGAGATGAACTCTATTATGGTGCCCAGGTAAACACAGCCGTCTTCCCACTCCGGCTGTCACCACAGGACACTTTTGCCAGCCAGTATCTGGCTACTCTTAACTACACCAAAGCGCTTAAAGCTTCAGGGAAGTTGCGACACTCCAAGCTGCCCATCGACGAGATATTAAGTCAGAGCCAGATCAAGCAGTTAAACGTTAATTTTACTCAAGCCTACCTCAAAGACTCACCGCTAACCTTCAAAGGGTGCCGGATGAGTATCAATCACCGTTTTAATATTGACTTGGCGGGTTCTGAGCTGTTGCTGGAGTATCAGCAATCAGAGAAGACATTTGATTTCAGGCTGAGATATAGACCAGATTTGTTCGATGAAACTCAAATGCATGAAATGGCGGAACAATATCTTCATTTGTTACGCTCAACATTGAATGAACCCAAGCGGCCAATTTCTACCTTCTCACACCTGACAACCCAGCAAGAACTAAGCCTGTGGGATCGCTTCAACAGTCATGACGTTCCGCCTTCAGGCTCCCAAAACACATTGCTCAGCGGGTTTGAGAAAACCGCCAATATTTATCCGGAACGTATTGCTCTCAAAAATGACAGTGAACAAATCAGCTATGGGGAACTTGAGCATCGCAGTAGTCGATTGGCTCAGCAACTACGTATGGAATACCGGCGCATTTGCGGTCAGGAAATGCCCACCGATACCTTGATCCCGCTCTATTTACACCGGGGTATGGATGCCGTGGTTGCCATACTGGCCATTATGAAGGCAGGGGCAGCCTATGTTCCGTTGGATCCTAACGCCCCCGCGCAACGACTGGCCTATATTTTACAGGACGTAAATAGTCCGTTAGTACTGACTGAGGGAGCGCTGCAGGATAACATCCTGCAAAATTCCCCCGCCAGTCACTGTCTGCTGATTGATAGGCCAGAGCCGACTCCTTTTGCTGAGAATATTGCGTTGCCGGATCTTGATAACCGGCAGTTGGCTTATGTGATTTATACATCCGGTACCACAGGGCGGCCCAAAGGGGTGCTGTGTGAACACCGTGGTGCCGCCAATATGATCCTGCGCCATACTCAGCGAATACTTGCTGGCGAGCGTAATATTCTTAACTGTCTACAATTTTCCTCATTAGCCTTTGATGCGCACGTGTTCGAGGTCTTTATAGCGCTGGGTAATGGACACTGTCTGTGTATTGCCAATGAAAATCAGCGTCTGGACCTGGCATCACTCATCGAGCAAATGGCTGCATGGCAGATCAACTTCTGTTTCCTCCCTCCCGCACTGCTCAGTACCAAACCGGTATTTCCAGCCTCGCTGTACTATCTGGGCGTAGGCGGCGAAGCCACTTCACAGGATGTACTTGATCACTATCTGGCAAGTGGTTTACGGGTTTCCAATCTGTATGGCCCTACTGAGGCATCGGTCAGCGCCAGCATCAACCTGTATCGAAACAATGGTGCACGTAATATTGGTAAGGCGATCGCTAATATGCAGTGTTACGTGATGGATGAACATTTCAACCTGTTGCCATTGGGCGTGGAAGGAGAACTTTATCTTTCAGGTATTGGTCTGGCTCGCGGTTATCTGGGCCAGCCTGAGCTGACTGCCAGCGCGTTTATTGATAACCCGTTTAACCATTCTGCAGAATATGGTCGTGTTTATCGTACTGGAGATCGGGTGCGCCGTTTAGCCGATGGCAGCCTGGAATACTGTGGCCGTAAAGATCAACAGGTGAAAATCCACGGTTATCGCATTGAGTTGGGCGAAATCGAATCGGTAATGCGCGGTCTGTCAGGCATCACAGAAGCAGTGGTCGTTGCGCGTAAACATCCATCACCGCAGCTCTTGGCCTGGTATGTGTTGGCTCCGGGCTGCGACCTCACGCCTAAAGAGATCGGCCAGCAGCTTGATGCTCAATTGCCACATTATATGGTACCTGGAGCGATGATGGCGATACCGTCGATCCCGCTCACGGTAAGTCAAAAGGTAGATTATCGCGCATTACCCGAGCCCAAGCTCATTGAGCAGAATACGCCTTTCCGGGCACCGACCAATCCGTTAGAGAGCCAATTATTAGTTCTAGTGAATGGCTTACTAAACAGCAATGCGGGCATAGATGACCACTTTTACCGCTTGGGCGGTAACTCTATTTTGGCGATTAAACTCTGTCATGAAATCAATAAGCAACTTGGTGTCAAAGTCTCAGCGCTGATACTCAACCAGCACCCGACGATCGCAGCGCTCAGCCACTATATTGCTCAACAAGAGCATGAGATGTGCGACAACGTAATCCTGGCGACAGGATGCCAAACCGCGCCGCTGTCTTTCCAGCAATCCCGCCTGTGGTTTATGGAGCAACTGTCAACGGGTGCCACGCATTACTTGTCGCCGATCCTGCTGCAGCTCGCTGCCAAAGTGGATTGTGGTGCCTTTATTAAAAGCCTGCAGGCGATTGTGGCTCGTCATCAGGTATTGCGCAGCCTGATACAACAGGATCAGAGAGGGGAAGCCTGTCAAATTGTCACAGACCGGGTACTGCCTGTACCGATCCACGTTGTGACGGCTGATGAATTCTCTTTTTACCTGCAAAAGGAATTAAATCAACCTATTGATTTAACATGTGAAATCCCACTGCGCGCCGCAATCTATCAGTATCAGGATGAAACGGGGAAAACTCACACAGCAAGCCTGTTGGTATTCCACCACATCGCCTTTGATGGTTGGTCGATGGATGTGCTGATGAAGGAGCTTGCTGAGTTTTACACTCACTTCCTACTGCGCACAGAACAGCAACCGGCAGAACTTGCCCTGCAGTATATCGATTATGCCCTCTGGCAGCATCAACAGGGTGAAGAAGCGGGCAAAGCGGATGACTTGGCATTTTGGCACCAGGCATTAGCGGATTGTCAGCAATTGGACATTCCACCCGACTATGTCCGCCCTGCCACGTTTGATACCCGTGGAGATAACTGCGATGTCATGCTGCCAGCACACTTGGTTGCATCACTCGGCCTGCTGGCCCGCGAAGAGGGAGTCAGTTTGCATGCCGTCATGTTGAGCGCATTCACATTGCTGTTGGCTCGTTTCACCGGCCAGGATGATGTCATGGTTGGGACGCCTCTGGCGAATCGTGGCCAGCCTGAACTGGAAGATTTGATCGGTTTCTTTGTTAACACCTTACCGCTGCGCAATCGTGTGGATAACGAGATTTCAGTTTCTGCATTTATCCAGCAGGTAGCCACCAACACGCTGCAAGTACAACAGCATCAGAGCCTCTCGCTGGAACAGTTGGTTGACAGTCTGGCACTGCAACGTGATTTTTCGCGCCATCCGCTGTTTCAGGTGATGTTTGCGCTGGAGGAAGGCGTCAAGAGCACTGATGACTCGTCCTGTTTCTGCGTGGTGGATCTGAGCGACTATGAGCAAACGGCTAAATTTGATTTAACACTGACCCTGACGCCAAATGAAAATCAGATGTGCGCACGATTCAACTTTGCCACTGCATTGTTTAAAAAAGCATCAATCAGTCAACTGGCCAACTACTTTGTTTCTATTCTGCAGCAGATGGTGGAAAAACGTCATCATCAACTAAAAGACATCAGTCTTTCCTATCAAGTAGATAGACAGCAGCTAATCTCTTCCCGCCTTGAACAGCAGTTTGAGTATTCATTCGAGCGTACGTTGCATCATGACTTTATGCTGAATGCCCGACAACATCCGCATGCCGTAGCCGTCATCGATCAATGGGGGGAAATGACCTACGGTGAGCTGTACCTTACAGCGCTAACTCTCGCGACCCAATTGCGTCTGCAAGGGGAAATACAGGGGGGATCCATCGGTATACTGGCGGACAAGGGGCGTCAGCAGCCCATTGCTATTTTGGCGGCTCTGATGTGTGGTAAAGCCTTTTTACCCATGGATAAAAGCTGGCCACGGCAACGACGCCTGGGCGTGATGGCACAGGCGGGCATCAATACCCTATTGAGTAATGAAGCCTGGGAAACGCCAGAGATTAACGTTGTAACGCTCGATAGCGCTGGCTTGGCACCAATGCTACCTAAGCCTGAACAGCTTTTATCCCCGGTTGATGTGGATGCGGATAGTCTGGCCTATATCATCTTCACCTCTGGTTCCACTGGCATGCCGAAGGGGGTAGCGATCGAACACCGCAGCGTCGTCAACATGATTGAAGGGACGAATCGTTACTTTTCCGTTGATAGAAACGATCGCAGTATCGCGCTTAGCGTGCTGAGTTTTGACCTCGCCATTTATGACATTTTTAGTGTGCTTTCAGCAGGTGGCGCGGTCGTTATGCCCGCCGAGTGCGATCGAAGCAATCCAGAAGCCTGGTATCGGTTGATCATCACCCATCGAGTGACCCTTTGGCTTAGCGCTCCAGCGTTGATGGAGCTGTTGCTGGACTACGTCAACAATATCGGTGTGGTCTCTGGACCCGTGCCAGCATTACGTGCCGTGATGGTCGGAGGAGATTGGATTGCTACCTCACTACCAGAGCGTTGCCGCCAATGGGCGCCGAACAGTCGATTCTGCAGTGCTGGTGGCGCCACAGAGTCTGCTATTTTCTCGATCCTTTATGAAGTGCCGCATGAGCCAGTGCTCTCAGTCAGTATCCCTTATGGCAAACCACTGCCACATCAGCGTTTCTATATTTTGGATACCTGGTTACGCCCCGTTTCTGAGGGGGTGAAAGGCGAAATCTACATCGCGGGTGAAGGGTTGGCGCGCGGTTATTACGGCGATAAAGAGAGAACCGCAAATAGTTTCTTCTGGCATGAGCTATTGCAGGAACGGGTTTATCGCACAGGTGATGCTGGCCGTTTCCTGAGTGACGGAAATATTGAATTTATGGGGCGAATTGATCAACAGGTCAAAATCAACGGTTACCGCATCGAGTTGGGTGAAATTGAAAATATTGCATTGTCATATCCAACTCTGACGGCCTGCTGCGTGATACTGCTCAAGCACCCTCAACCCTATCTGGCAGCTTATTTGGTTGCCAGCGAGCCGGTGGACGTCTCTGCATTGCGCCAATACCTGCGCAGCCAGTTGCCACCATACATGATGCCCAAAGCGTTTGTTCAGCTCGATAGTATGCCGCTGACGGAGAACGGTAAAATTGCCAGGAAGGCGTTACCAGAACCGCAGTATGAGCAACGCGATTTCGTCTCGGCTGAAAGTGGCTGGGAAAGTGAGTGCAGCGAGGTTTGGAGCGGGTTGTTAAATCTCCAACGTGTCAGCGTAGAAGATAACTTTTTCTCGCTGGGAGGAAACTCGATTCTGGCGATCCAGGCCTGTTATCAAATCAGTCGTCGACTGCAACGTGATGTCACCCTGAGCGAATTGGGACAACACCCGACGATCAGGGAGCTTTGCCAATACCTGAATAACAAACCTGATCGGGAAAAAAACCTGTCCATACCTGCATTGCACCGTGATACCTATCCTTTATCTTCCTCACAGATGCAACTCTGGTTTATCGAAAATATGAATGGCGGCAGTAACCTTTACCACATACCGATGTTGTTCCGCCTCAGTGAAGCGATTGACCAGATGGCATACTGTCAGAGTTTACAGACTATCGTTGCCCGTCATCACGTATTGCGTAGCACTATTTGCCAGCAACAGGCTCTAACGGCCGCCTCACAGTTATCGAATGATGAACTCCAGGTGGCATGTTTGACATTGAATGAGGACAATTGGCAGCGACAGTTGCTGCAAGATATCGACCGGCCATTCCGGCTTGAGGAAGAAATTCCGATTAGGGCCAGCATTTATCAGGTCCACCAGCAAGATAACTCCACAGAGCGTTACAGTCTGATTGTGGTGCATCACCTGGCTTTCGATGGCTGGTCACAGAACCTGTTCTTGCAAGAATTGCGGACCTTGTATGAGGCCTATCGAACCGGGCGGCAACTGGCGTTACCTGAAATGACCTTGCAGTATGGTGATTATGCCTGCTGGCAGCAGACGTATCTGGGATCTGAAAAGGTCGAGAGGTTGAAAACTTTCTGGCTGCAGCAACTTCAGGATTGGCAAGTGTTGGAAATGCCGCTTGATTATGTGCGCCCCACTCTGTTCGATCATCAAGGCGCCAATCACCGCGTTATATTGCCCACTACCCTGGCTGCGCAGGTGGAACGCTTTGTGCAGCATCAAGGGGTGACTCCTTTTGCCCTTTTCCTGTCGGCATTCAATCTATTGCTAAGTTGCTTTAGTGGTCAGCAGGATATCCTGGTGGGGACACCGGTTGCCAACCGGCCAACGGCGGAGACCCGCTCGGTGATCGGCTTCTTTGTCAACACACTACCGTTACGTACACAAATCGATGACAGCATGCTGTTGTCTGACTATGTGCATGAAGTCTTTAACATTTCACTGGAAGCACAGAAATACCAAAGCCTGCCGCTGGAACAGCTGATTGATATACTCCAGGTGCAGCGCGATCTCTCTCGTCATCCGTTATTCCAGGTGCTATTTGTGCTGGAGGATTCCACGCAAAATCCGCAGCAGCTAGATTGGCTGATACCACAAAACCTGATGGAACAGTATCAAGCTGCCAAGTTTGATCTGACACTGAGTATTCAAAAAGATGGCGAATGTACCCAGGCCGTATTCAACTATGCCACGGCACTGTTTTTACCGGAAACTATGGCCTGCCTGTCACAGTATTATTTGACGATCCTTGAACAGATCGTTGGGCAGAGTAACCTGCGAATTAATCAATTGGAGCTGGTCTCCACAACAGAGGTAACCCACCAGCGTGAAGCCTGGCAAGGCTGTTCGCCAGCTTATGATTTTGAGCGTGCGATCCATCATGATTTTATCCTGCAAGCACTGCAGCAACCCCAGGCTGTGGCAATTATCGACAGCTTGGGAGAGCTGAGTTATGGCGAGCTCTATCAGGCCGCATTGACTCTGTCGTTACAGCTACGTCAGAACATGGATATGAATACCGAAACCATTGCGGTGATGGTCGACAAAGGAAGAGCACAGATTATCGCGGTGCTGGCGATCGTCATGGCTGGTAAGGCTTACCTGCCGCTAGATGGTTCCTGGCCAGAGCGTAGACGGCTGGAGATTATCGCTCAATCACAAACCCGAGTGATCCTCAGCAGCGAACCCTGGCACAACATCGAGCAGGCAAGACTATTGCTGATTGATATCCATGGCGTGGTGGCAGAGTTGCCCCCAGCGCAGCCAGGGGAGCCGGTATTCTCCGCGCCTCATGAGCTGGCCTATGTCATCTTTACTTCGGGCTCGACCGGCATTCCTAAAGGGGTAGCTATTGAACATCGTGGTGCGGTAAACAGCATCATCGATACCGTCCGCCAACTTGGCCTTGACCGGCGAGATCGTGGGTTGGCGCTCAGTGCGCTGAGTTTTGATATCTCGGTGTTCGATATTTTTGGCATTCTATCGGTAGGCGGGACCATGGTGATGCCGTCGGAGTCAGAACGTTATCGCCCCGATTCCTGGCACCAATTGATGGTTAATCATGGGGTGACGTTCTGGAACTCTGCACCTTCGGTGATGACATTACTGGTTGAATATCTGGAGTCCGAGCAGGCTGGGGAGAAAGGCTGGCCGATGTTGCGTACCGCAGTGCTGGTTGGGGAAGTCATATCCAAACAGCTACCGACACGTATTCGGCAATGGAGCAGTGATTGTCGAGTGGTCAGCGCCGGTGGTGCAACGGAAAGCTCTATCTGGTCGATCCTCTATGATATTCCGGATACACCCATTCTTAGCCCCAGCGTACCCTACGGTAAGGCTATGGAACATCAGCGTTTTTACGTGCTGGATCGCCACATGCGCGTGCTCCCACCCTGCCTGCCGGGTGAGCAGTATATTGGTGGTGCGGGGGTTGCTCGAGGCTATTTCCGCAATGAATCGATTACCCAGGAGAGGTTTATCTACCATCCTGAACTGGGCGAGAAGCTGTATCGCACCGGAGATGCCGGACGCTACCTGCCAGATGGAAATCTTGAATTTATGGGGCGTATGGATTTTCAAGTCAAGATTAATGGCTATCGCATAGAACTGGGGGAAGTTGAGAGTAGTGCTCTGGCGTTTGGCCTCATCAAATCGTGTTGCGCGATCGTATGGAAAGATCATGATCAGGAGCGATTAGCCCTCTACTACGTTTGTGATGAACCGCTTGTTGAAGCTGAACTGCTGGAGTTCCTCAGCCAGCGTTTGCCACTTTATATGATCCCGACGGCGTTAATCGCACTAGAGGCTCTACCGTATAACTCAAGTGGTAAGCTGGATCGCAAAGCGCTGCCTGCTCCGCAGAAAAGTGAACAGAGCGGCTATGTTGCTCCGGGTAATGAACTCGAACAACAGCTTTGCTCGTTGTGGCAAACGTCCCTGAAACGCGATCGGGTAGGCATGACAGACGACTTCTTCAGTTTGGGGGGAACGTCGATTATCGCGATCTCGGTATGCATAAAACTGTCTGAATTGCTGAAAACGACCATACCTGTTGTCAGGCTGTTTCAGTGCCGTACGCTGAAAAACCTGCTTGCCGCTCATAAGGTAAGTTTGGTGACACCTTTAACACCGACGGTTAGTGGCCTGCCTGCTTTGTGGATGATCCACCCTGCTCTGGTTGGTGCAGAAGTATTCCATCCCTTCGCACAACATTTGCAGGATCGAATGAATAGCTTTGGCGTTGATAATTATAATCTTTATCACCGCCCGGTTATTTCGTCTCTGACAGTATTAGCCGATCTTTATCTGGCGGAAATGATCGCAAACGGCTTACTTGCGGGGCCGATACAGATATTGGGGTGGTCGTTGGGAGGACTCATCGCTCTGGAAATTGCGGCCAGATTGGAAGCTCGTGGTATTGAGGATGTGTCGCTCTATCTGCTTGATAGTTTTTATCAGCAAACGGCGAAGGAAGTTTCGCTTGCCACTCTGCTGCCCGCTATGGGGATTACCGGAGAGGCCGCCGAGCGTGCTCTGGCGGTGGCAGAAGTAGAGGATCAGCTTTCGTGCGCGAAACTCAGCCGCAAAC
Source organism: Serratia sp. K1WW1 (assembly GCF_055790865.1). Classification (NCBI taxonomy): domain Bacteria; kingdom Pseudomonadati; phylum Pseudomonadota; class Gammaproteobacteria; order Enterobacterales; family Yersiniaceae; genus Serratia; species Serratia sp. K1WW1. The sequence goes on along the minus strand of NZ_CM147697.1, from coordinate 2,967,373 downwards.
TGCAAACTACCCAGGTCACGCTGTTTAAAGCGATGTTGGCAAACCCTGCTTTACCGGAGGAAGCGATGAAGCCGTTAATTGCCGTCCCTGACAACGGTCTGAAAGCAGCCTGCGAACATCTGAAGGTGATCCCGCTGGACTGCCATCATCATAATATTCTGGAATGTGGTGATGACATCCGTAAAGTGATCGGCTCTTCTCGAGGTTAAATATAGCCAAGGCAGCGGAGGAAATCCGCTGCCCTTGATTCTCTATATAACAATAAATTACCCTGCGAATGGACTCCCCCTTTCAACCTAAAAACTGACTCACAGTGAATCAAATTCCGGTACACTCGGCTATATAGGGAGTAACGTTGCCTGGTTGTCCGGTGTTATGCCCGCATCCAGGGCGTTAAGGTTACACCGACCAGCAAGCCTTCCGGGCTTATCAGACGGGTGACGCTCTGGCCCCAAGGCTCCAGACGGTTGGCTACCAGCAGTTGATAGCCCTGATCCAGCAGCGTTTGGGTGGCCTTCGCCATATCCGCCACGTCAAACTCCATCCACGCCTGCGGCACCGGCAAATCTTGTGGCCAATGATCCTGACCAAAACAGGATTGGGCGGCCTGCGCCAATGGCCACAGCGCAAAGTGCTTCACGCCGGCCAAGGCATCGTGCTCGGTCAGCAGATAGTCCTCATTCCCTTCCATTGGCTTTAGCGGCAACCCCAGCGCTTGCTGATAAAACGCAACACTTTGGCTGGTGTTTTGGGTGATCGGGCCAAAACCCGCGACAAAAAGTACCTCGACGCCACAAAATGGTTGTTCCATATCCTTTCTCCTCAGGAGTTAACGGTTTTGCTGCCGCAGCCGTATCGGCGTATAGCCATAGAATGCCTTGAAACGGTGGCTGAAATGGCTGGCCGAGCTAAAACCGCAGTCCAGCGCAATCTGGGTTAGCGGCATCAGCGTGTTGCGCAGTAATTTCTCCGCCTGCTGCAAACGCACCTGCATCACATACTGATGCGGCGCCTGCCCGGTGCTGTGTTTAAACATGCGGGCAAAATGAAACTCACTCAATTCCGCCTGAGCAGCCAAGTCTGCCAGCACCAATGGTTGATCGAGATGGTGATAGATAAACTCTTGCACCCGCTTCAGCACGGCCGGTGCCAGCCCACCACGCACGCTGGGCAGCCGCCATTGCAACTGTGTGTAGCGCTGAAGCATATGCGACATCAACAGCGTGGAGGCACTGCTCAGTGCCAGCTGGTTGGCGCTGTCTTGCCAATTGTGATTAAGTAAAAACTGGCGATACAGCAGCGTAATTTGCGGATCTTCCGCAAACGACAGCGGCTCTACGTTGATGGACGCCGGGCTGCGATCCCAGGTCTGCTCCACCAAATGGCGCAAATGCTGGTCGGTACAGTACAGATGCACAAAAGAGAGATTGCTGCGGACATCCCAGGTGGATTCGTAATGACGCGGCATGATGCAAAAACGATCCGGGCCGCCGCCGTTCTGCCACCCCCCAGGCACCTTCTGATAGCACTCATAGCCATCCGCCACGTACAGGCTGAGGGTGTGGTGATCGGCACTTTCCTGGGTGATACGATCGTTGCAGTTGGACCAGGCCGCCAGTTGCACGCCAGATCCCAGTTGCACGCTGTTGTGCAACCGGGCTTTATGTTGGTGCAGTGTTTCAAATGCCAGGTATGCCATAGCTGCCCTATTCCGGTGATCCAAGCCGTTTCAGTTTAAAGAGTGCTGGCGCGGGATACCAGTTGTCACCGGGCGCTTTTAACAAAAAAAGCGCAAGAATATGCAATTGGCCGCAAAAGGCTGAAAGCGTGACGGCGCTAAAAGATGAATACTCCCGTCATCATTCACAGGAGAATTTATGAATACGCTGTTGTATCTTGCCGTGGTGCTGATTTGGGGCACCACCTGGATTGCGATTACCCTGCAACAAGGCACGGTGGCGATCCCCGTTTCGATCGGTTACCGCTTCCTGCTGGCTGCCGCCGTGATGTGGCTGGCCATGCTGGCGCTACGCCGTCTGCGGGCCATTAGCCTGCGGGACCACCTGTTCTGCATGTTGCAGGGCTGCTGTGTGTTTGGCTTTAACTTTTACTGTTTCTACCTGGCCGCGGCCTATATCAGCAGCGGGCTGGAATCGGTGATTTTCTCGATGGCGGTGTTATTCAACGCGGTTAACAGCATGATTTTCTTCCGCCAACGCCCCAGCCCCAACCTGCTTCCTGCGGCGCTGTTAGGCATGATCGGCATCGTGGCGCTGTTTTGGCAGGATCTGATGGCGACCCAGATGGCGCCAGAATTGCTTAAAGGTATCGGGCTGAGCGCTCTGGGTACCTACGGTTTTTCGCTGGGGAACATGCTCAGCACACGCCACCAACGCCGTGGGCTGGATATGCTTTCCACCAATACCTACGCCATGAGCTACGGCACACTGCTGATGTTTGCCATCGCACTGGCACAGGGCGCATCATTGCAGCTCGAATTCACCACTCGCTATCTGGGTTCGCTGTTCTATCTGGCGATTTTTGGCACGGTGATCGCCTTTGCCGCCTATTTCACCCTGTTAGGCCGCATCGGTTCAGGGGCCGCCGCCTATAGCACCTTGCTGTTCCCGTTGGTGGCGCTGACGATCTCCACTCTGTATGAGGGTTACCAGTGGCATCTGAATGCGGTGATTAGCCTGTGCCTGATCCTGCTGGGCAACCTGGTGATGTTTTCCAAGCCGGGGATGTTCAATCTATATCGATGGAAACGTGGGGTTCAGTGACGGTATCCAAGATAAGCGTAGGGATACCGTTGCCCACTTAAGATAACCCATAAATTAACACAAAGATCATTGAGGTGTGATGTAAACCACCTCAATGATTACCCCCTATCACGAAAGATTACAGCCCATTGCAGTAGGTTTCGTATTGACCTTGTTTACTCATGCATATTAATGGCTTATTAGGTCGACAAATGCCATTCCAGGCAGGCCCAACTTCTGGTCCGCTGGCTTTTGGGTTTCCTGCAGCATCATATAATGCGCCCACGGCAACCCCTGCGGCTAACCCAATTGCCGGCCCTAATGGTCCAGCCAAACCCGTTCCAAATGCCGTACCAGCGATTGTGGCTCCGCCAACGGCAACCTCTCTACCTGCTTGTTCCCAGTTTACATTTCCTGCACCTGAAACCAAATTAATTTCATCAAAGCTTAAGACTTTCATTTAAAAACTCCTGTTACTTGATAGTAAATAAACATCACGATTGCTATGCCAGTAGAAATAGCCAAGGACTGAAATAACGGAGACGCGTTAAAGCTTCTCGCAATAGAACCTATGACAAGCCCAAGAAAAACACAAAAAAAGACAAATAGAATATTTTTCATTAACCCCCCTAAAATGTAAGTAATGAACCTATTTTTAAAATTAAGGCGTTGACTTTACTAAATAATAAAAGAGATTATTCAGGCATTATAAAAATGCCTGAAGGTGCTAAGACATGTGATACAGCCTACCTACTCATTTATCAAATGAGGTTATCACAAAGTAATCTTCCAGAAATTGATAATGGCTATCATTCTAAATTATTTTATCAAGGTCAAGTTATTTTTTATTCACCAGCAAATATCTATTAATCATTTCTATAATGAAAACCGTTAAAGCGATATACTAATTTTATTAGCAACAATCAAAGTTAGCAGCGAAAAATAAATCGATAGCCATGGTCTAAAGTAATACGCAAGAACCGTAATTGTGTTGGATTCCTCCCCTGCCTATGCCTATGCCTATGCCTATGCCTATGCCTATGCCTATGCCTATGCCTATGCCTATGCCTGTTTTACGATAAAGGGAGTGACGAAAATCCGGCACCGCATCGTCATTTATGTCGAAAAAGTGTCGAAACATCATCAATCTCCCTGCAACCTACTGTTATAAAAAATATTTCCTGGTTGGCATGTTTTATGTATTGCCCTAGACGGAGCATAAACCTTGCCATCCCCGAAGGCTTTTTAGCTGCGCTCAAAAGTTACAGGGGTAATCCGGGAGTTCACCATGAAAAAAATCACTACTGTCTGCCCTTACTGTGGCGCAGGCTGCAAACTGAAACTGGTAGTAGAAAATGGCAAAATCCTGCGCGCCGAAGCGGCAGACGGGGTAACCAATCAGGGGGAGCTTTGCCTGAAAGGCTACTACGGCTGGGACTTCCTCAATGATACCAAACTGCTGACTCCGCGCCTTAATCAGCCGCTGATCCGCCGTGTGAAGGGTGGCAAATTTGAAGCTGTCAGTTGGGAGGAGGCTATTCGCTACACGGCACAGCGTCTGAAAGAGATCAAACAGCAATATGGTGCGCGTGCCATCATGCATACCGGTTCATCGCGCGGGACGGGTAATGAAACCAACTACGTCATGCAGAAATTCGCCCGGGCGGTGATCGGTAATAACAATGTCGACTGTTGTGCCCGCGTTTGCCATGGCCCTTCCGTTGCAGGTTTGCAAGCGACTCTGGGTAACGGCGCGATGAGTAACTCTATCGGCGATATCGAAAACTCCAAGTGCCTGCTGATCATCGGCTACAACTGTGCAGATTCGCACCCTATCGTGGCTCGCCGAGTGTTGAAGGCCAAGGAGAAAGGTGCACAGATTATAGTATGCGACCCACGCCGCATCGAAACGGCGCGTATTGCCGATCTGCATTTACAAATCAACAACGGCTGTAATATGGCGCTGGTGAATGCATTCGCTCACGTTTTGATTGAAGAAAACCTGTATGACCGCGATTACGTCGCCAAATATACCGAAGGTTTCGACGCCTATCGCCAGCAAGTGGCAGACTATTCTCCAGAAGCGGTGGAGCACCTGACAGGGGTCACTGCCCAGCAGATCCGCCAGGCAATGCGTATCTACGCCAGTGCCCCTTCCGCCACCATTATGTGGGGCATGGGAGTAACCCAATTTGGCCAGGCTGTAGACGTGGTGAAAGGCATTGCCAGCCTGGCACTGCTCACGGGCAATTTGGGGCGCGCCAACGTGGGGGTTGGGCCGGTTCGTGGGCAAAATAACGTTCAGGGAGCCTGCGATATGGGGGTTCTGCCAAACGAATTCCCTGGTTACCAGGCAGTGACCGACGCCGCAGTACGAGCCAAATTTGCCGCAGCCTGGGGGATTGACGCTGCACAGATGGACGCCGAAGTAGGCTACCGTATCACCGAAATACCGCACCTGGCCCTTGAAGGCAAAGTCAAAGCCTACTACATCATGGGGGAGGACCCATTACAGACCGAGGCCGATCTGAGCCTGGTCCGTCGTGGGTTCGACGCGCTGGACTTTATCGTAGTGCAGGATATCTTTATGACCAAAACGGCCGAACAGGCCGATGTGATCTTGCCTGCCACCTCATGGGGGGAGCATGGCGGAGTGTTCTCCTGTGCCGACCGTGGTTTCCAACGTTTTGAGAAAGCTATCGAGCCGCAGTATAACGTCAAACGTGACTGGGAAATTATCAGCCTGTTGGCGACTGAAATGGGTTACCCAATGCACTACGAAGATAACCAACAGATCTGGGACGAGATGCGCGAGCTGTGCCCACTGTTTTACGGAGCCACTTACGAAAAAATGGGTGAGCTCGGCCATGTGCAGTGGCCTTGCACCACCTTGGACAGCCAGGGGACACCTTACCTGTATCAGGATAACCAATTCACGACCCCTTCCGGCAAAGGTCAATTGTTTGCTACAGCCTGGCGCGCTCCCGCAGAAATCCCTGATGAAAACTACCCTCTCGTGTTGTGTACCGTGCGCGAGGTCGGCCACTACTCATGCCGCTCAATGACCGGCAACTGTAAGGCACTACAAACGCTGGCGGATGAGCCTGGTTTTGTGCAGATCCATCCGCAAGACGCCGCTGCACTGGGCATTGCCGACCAACAACTGGTTTGGGTGGCCTCCCGCCGCGGCAAGGTGATTTCCCGAGCCAACTATAGCGAGAGGATTAATTTGGGCGCGGTTTATATGACCTACCAGTGGTGGATTGGCGCCTGTAATGAACTGACCCAGGATAACCTGGATCCGATCTCGAAAACGCCGGAAACCAAATACTGTGCGGTGAAGCTGGAAGCCATTGCCGATCAGCAATGGGCAGAAAACTACGCTCAGCAAAGTTACTGTACCATGAAGGCCCGCCTGCGCAGCGCCGTGGATGACTTGTTATTGCCGTTAGAAGCTTAGGTTAATTAACGGATTAACGCGGAAATCATTGAGGTGTGGTGTATAACCCCACCTCATTATTTACTTGGCCGCCATTGACCTTGTTGACTCATGCAAATTAATGGCTTATCAGGTCGACCAATCCACATTTCACGCACCCGAAAGCGATTTTAGTACCGCGCCCTTAGTGACTCCGATGACTGAATTTCTGCGCTGATATTGTCACTTCATTCCGGTTGGACAAGTATCCGCGACGTTGTTAAGCCCTTCGGTTTGACGTTCGAAGCGGATCTTGTTGGCGGGTGCATCGTGGTTAATGGTCAGCACATAGATACCGTCAAAATCACTCCCCGGCCATTTGGTAACCTGTTGTGGGTCACCTCCCTCGGCGGTGATGATATTTTTTACCACCTGCACCAGATTATGATGTTCCCAAGAGACAAACACCACGGCGTTGCGGAAACGTTCGTCCAACAGGGCCGTCTGCAAATCAGCAATGTCATCGGCGTGATACTGGATATTCACCGGCAGTGAGAGCCGAATGGCCGTTGGGGTGATGGTGGTCAATGCCCGCATGGAGTTGCCCAGCTTATTTTTCTTGGGGCCAGCGGCATAAATGGCCTCAGGCTTACCGAAGCGGGAGATCAAGACCTCCGGCAGTGCCAAGGCTCGGTTAAAGCCTTTGCAGGTCAGCTGACCACTATTGTTGTCTGGCTTCTCACCGTGGCGAACGAAAACCAGGGTTTGCTCACTCCAGGCGGCCCCTGCCACGCTGGACAACAGCAACGCCAACACGCCGTTTTTAAATGCTTGCTTCAAGGTTCTCTCCAACCATATTTGCCCTTAAGAGCGTCGCCAGGTAAGACCGCGAACCTGCAGGTCATGTCGTGACTAATGAATTATTTGCATAGGTGTATGCATATTTAGCTACTTTATCATTGAATCGGCCCTGTAATACACTCCCTCCTGTCGGCCATAAGCACATCGGCCACCCTTTTTGGTTGTTCCTGAAAGCAGGCGTAATTTGACGGCGGAGACAAAATGAACGAGAAATTTGACGGTAACGGTATTTTCCCCAAAGGGCCAAAAAATGACGCCTATGCGCAATATTTCACCGGCACCAGCTACCTGAACATGTTGACCACCGAAGGGGTAGCCATTGGCAATGTGGTGTTTGAACCAGGCTGTCGGAATAACTGGCATATTCACCATCAGGGCGGCCAGATCCTGCTGGTCACCGGGGGGCGCGGCTGGTATCAGGAGTGGAATAAACCGGCTCGCCAACTTACCGCCGGAGACGTAGTCAATATCCCGGCAGGAGCCAAACACTGGCACGGTGCAGCCCAGGATAGCTGGTTTGCGCATATTGCCGTGGCGGTCCCGGCCGAGGGTTCCTCCAATGAGTGGTTGGAACCGGTATCCGACGAGGATTACCGTCAACTGCCATGATAACAAAGCCACCTGCCAAAACGGGTGGCTTGAGATTAATGACCAAGGGCGCAGCATGCAGCGCTTTATAGATAATTAATCAGTTAACCTATCACTAATCCCAGCACTGCCCCGCCCGCCAGGATCCATAATGGATGAATACGTTTATTCATACTCAGCAGCGTAGCTAACACAATTAATATTGCTAACCGCCAATTGGTCGCTGAAGCCTGGGCAATCAGCACGCCGCTGGCGGCAACCAAACCGACCGTGACCGGCACCAGCCCAACCTGCACGATACGCCGCCAGGGCTTATCTTTAAAACGCCGCCATGCGCCCATCACCAAAATGGTAACGATGGACGACGGCCCAAACTTGGCCACAGAGGAAACCAACAGCCCGGCCCAGCCCGCGACGTGCCAACCAATCAGCGGCACGATCATCATATTCGGCCCCGGTGCCGCCTGTGCCATGGCGAACAGCGCGCTAAATTCCTGGGCGCTCATCCATTGATGCACCTCCACCACCTGGCGCTGCATTTCCGGCAGGATGGTATAGCCGCCGCCGAACGCCATCAGCGAAAGCTCGGTAAAAATAATCGCCAACGAGATTAACACCGCCATCATGAAGGTTTCCTCCAGGCCAGCAGAATGCTTAGCGGGGCCAGCACCAGCATGGTAGGCAGCAATGGCAAGCGTAACCAGGCAATCGCCACCAAAGCAATGGCGACAATCGCTAACGGCAACCATTTCCCCCACAGCGGCAGCAGCATTTTCAACGCGGTAGAGAGCAGTAAGCCCGCCGCCGCTGCGGCTAAACCGGCAAACACGTGCTGCACATGAGCATCGTCTTGGTAGCGGGCATAAATCACGCCTAGACCAACCACAATTGCCGTTGGGGCGCAGATCAGCCCGAGCAAGGCAGATAACGCACCACGCAATCCGCGAAACTCCATCCCCACCGCCACCGACAAGTTTATGACGTTGCCACCCGGCAGGAACTGGCACAACCCCAGCAGTTCGGTGAACTGCTCAGCGGTTAACCAGCGACGTTGTTCCACCAACATGCTGCGCGCCAGCGGCAGCACCCCGCCAAAGCCGATCAGGCCCAGCATCAGAAAGCCGGTAAACAGTTGACCATTGCTCGGTGGCTGATTGATTTCATGATCCTGTACCGCATTAGAGTCAGACATTGCATTTCCCACATCACCCAAGTTGTTATCTCGCATGATGCGCGCGGCCATGTCATGATGTCTAATGCATTTCAAAACCAGTTTCGATACCTATAAGGTATGAATATGATTGAGCTACGCCGCCTGCGGGCGTTCGTTACCGTGGTCGAAGAAGGGAATATCACCCGTGCCGCCGCTCGGTTGCACATTCAGCAGCCGCCACTGACCCGTTTGCTGCAAGGGCTGGAGGAAGAACTGGGCGTAAAATTGTTGCAACGATTACCGCGTGGAGTGCGCACCACAGAAGCAGGAAGCGTGCTGTTTAACGAGGCAAAAGCGTTGCTGACAAGAGCCGAGAAGTTGACCGAAGCGGTCCATCGCGCGGCACGGGGTGAGCAAGGTCATTTGGCGATCGGTTTTACCAGTTCGGCGGCGCTGCATCCGTTTGTGCCCAATCTGTTACGCCGTTACCGCGATATTCTGCCCGGGATCACCACATTGCTGGAAGAGGCTGGCAGCGGAGAGCTAATGGAGGCCTTGGTAGATGAACGCCTGGATGTGGCTTTTGTACGCTCGCCGGTGAGCGGGATACCAGGGTTGGTGATCGAGCCTGTACTGCTTGAACCCATGCTGATTGCCTTGCCTGTCGGCCATCGTTTGGCGATAGACAGCAGCGAAAAGGTCCCCCTGACCGAACTGATCCACGAACCGCTGATCCTGTATCGCCGCCCGGCGGGCCAAGGTTTGTATGATGCCATTCTGGCCGCCTGCCACCGAGCCGGTTTCAGCCCGCGCATTGTGCAAGAGGCACCACGCCTGCCCGCCACGCTGAATCTGGTCGGTGCTGGCCTGGGATTGTCTATCGTACCGGCATCCATGCGGCGTCTAGGCGGCGACGGGATCGTTTTTCGCAGCATTGCCGAGGAGGCTCAACTGAGCGCCCCGCTGTATCTGGCGCTGCGTGAAAACCGCCAGTCACCGCTGATTACCCGGTTGCGCCAGTTGGTGGCCGAAACGGTGAATTCACTGTAGACCGGGCTTATTCGTCCCGATCGACAATCCGCGTCAGGTGGATGACCAAGTACAGCAACTCGTCGTTGGACATCTCCATTTCCAGCAGATTTTTCACATAGTCACGGATCACCAGTGCACAACGATAGGCCTCTGGGTACTCTTTCGTCGCCTGCGAGAACAGGAAATCGTCTTTCGACTTCACCTGTTTGTTATCGATCATGCGTTGAATGAAAAACTGCATATGCAGCAGGAAACGCGAGTAGTTGAGTGAGTCTGTGGCGATATCGATGCGGAAATGGTATTTGATGATGTTGAAGATATCCTTCAGCATCTTCACCGCCAGCAGCGTGTGCTCCATGCTCTGCACGTCAGTTTGGCCATTGACCAGGTGAAAGGCAATGTTCCCCGCCTCTGCCTCCGGCAACAGGATATCCAAACGCTCGTTGATCTGCGCCAGCGCCTGCAATGCCACGGCAAACTCCTGCGGATAAAAGCGTTTTACCTCATGCAACAGCCGGTTCTGAATGATGATGCCTTTACGGCAGCGCTCAATCGCAAAACTGAGATGATCCACCAGGGTGAAAAAGATCTGTTCGTTGACCCGGCCACCAAGCTGGCTGTTAGCCAGCCTGAGGATCATCTGCACCAGTTCAATATGCTGCTCCGGCGTGGCTTCTATCAGGCGCAGATGGTCGTGGCCGGTTTGACCGTTCTGCACCACATAGACCTTTTCTATGCTGGCCGCAGCCAGCACATCGCCTACTTTGCTGTTAAACCCGATGCCCTTGCCCATCACGATAACTTCGCGGTTATCGCTGTCGGTGGACAGCACCAGGCTGTTATTGAGCACCTTGATGACTTTCATCATTAAACTGTGTTATCCACGTTGTTGGCCGTTCGAGGCAATCAGGCGCTGATACCAGGCGAAACTGTTCTTCTTGATACGCCGCAGATCGCGCAGATCCTGTTCACCACGGTTGACATAGATAAAACCGTAGCGCTTGGCGTAGCCCTGATGCGTGCTGACCAGATCGATCGCCGCCCACGGGCAGTAACCCAGCAGATCGACACCATCGTTAATCGCCAACTGCATTTGTTCGATATGCGCACGCATAAAATCGACGCGGTAATCATCATTGATGATATCCCCAGACAATAGCTGGTCCGGCGCGCCGATGCCATTCTCAGTAATTAAAATCGGCAGATGATAACGTTCATAAACCTTGCGCAGCGTCAGCCGCAGGCCCACGGGGTCGATCACCCAGCCATAGGGCGTTTTGTCGACATACGGGTTTTCCGCTGCCCGATATACGCCCGGCTCACCCAGCATGATTTGCTGATCCCCCGCACGAGCCGTAATATCCGAGGCATCGCCACGGCTGGCGGCGATGGTGGCGGTGGAATAGTAGTTAATCGCCACATAATCCGGCCGCCCTTGCAGCAGTAGCTCCGTATCTCCGGCTTCAATCACTGGGGCAAGGCCACGATCCTGCAAATATCGCCAGGCCAACGCATTGTATCGGCCATGTACCGCAACATCCAGAAAGCTCCAGCAGCGCAGCGTTTCCCAGTTATGGGCCGCGATGGCATCCAACGGATGGCTGGTTTCCTGATACATGGAAGTGGTATTGATCGCCGGGCCGATTTTCCCCTTGGGGCAACGCTGATGGCACAAAGCCATGACCTGCGCCTGCGCCACCAACATATGGTGGCTCTGTTGATAAAGTACCGGCTTGGTAGGTAGTTTGCCGCCCTTCGGCACACCGATGGCTCCAGGGTGCAGGATCATGGTGTTCTGTTCGTTGATGGTCAGCCAATATTTGACCTTATCGCCAAAGGCAGTGAACAGCACGTCCGCATACTCGACAAAGGCATCGATGGTCTGCCGATTGCTCCAACCGCCCTGTTGTTCCAGCACATAGGGCAGATCGAAATGGTAGAGCGTGACCACCGGTTCAATGCCGTGCTTGAGCAGTTCATCGATCAGGTCACGATAAAACGCCAGGCCAGGCTGATTCACCTCGCCCGTGCCGTTCGGCAAAATGCGCGTCCAGGCTACGGAGAAACGGTACGCCTTCAGCCCTAATTCGGCGAACAGCTTAACGTCCTCACGAAAACGGTGGTAATGATCGCTGGCCACCTTAAAATCTGCCGTCTCGGCAGGATGATCGAGCATATCGACAATGGAAGGGCTTTTGCCATCTTCGTCCCATGCCCCCTCAACCTGATAAGCCGAGGTTGAGGCCCCCCACAGGAAGCCTGGTGGAAAATCGTTCAGCTGTTGGTAAATCATGCGTTTTGCTCCCCACTATTCAGTGCGACAATTTGCTCACCAAAGTTCACCGGGCCAGGCTGCCGACAGCTCAGATGCGGATACTGCTCACTGTTGACCACCAGCACCGGGGTGATGATGTCGTAACCCAGCGCAGTAATAGCAGCAATATCAAAGCGTACCAACTCATCACCGGTTTTCACCCGATCGCCCACCTGCAGTTGAGAGCTGAAATGCTCACCGTTGAGATTGACGGTATCGATGCCGATATGCATCAGCACTTCCATACCGTTATCGGCCTTAATGCCTACGGCATGCTTTGAAGGCAGGAAGGTCACAATTTCCCCGTCCACGGGCGCGCGCAACACGCCTTGCTCAGGCACAATCGCCACGCCCTTGCCCAGCAACCCTTGCGAGAATACGTCGTCATTCACCTGTTCCAATGCCACCAGTTGGCCTGCCAACGGGCTGTGTAGCAACGCGGCGTCACCAGACGGTGCGCTGTCTGTCACCGTTGCCTCTTCTTCATCAACCGGATCCTCAAAGCCCAGGATCCAGGTCAAGGCAAAGGTCACGACGATGGCGATGACGCAGGTGATGAGGGCGTGCACGATATTCATCGGGTTTTCGCCGATAAAGGCCGGTAATGCCGCTAACCCCGGTGAAACAAAGGCATAGCGCACCAAACCGCTGACACCCGCGTAAACACCGGCACAGCCGCCGCCGATCATGGCCGCGATCAGCGGTTTACGCAGTTTCAGCGTGACGCCGTACAGTGAAGGCTCGGTGATCCCCAACAGCGCAGTGAAACCGGCGGATGAGGCCAACTGGCGCAAATTTTTATTCTTGGTGCGGAACGCTACGCACAGGGTTGCCGCGCCCTGGGCAATGTTGGAAGCCAACATGCCGGGGCCATTAATCATCTCAAAGCCGTTTTTACTCAACTGGCCAGTAGCGATAGGCGTCATTGCCCACGCCGTGCCGGTGATCACCAGGAACGGTTGCAGCCCGCCCATTAACATCGGGATCAGCCAACTGGCCTTGCCATCGATGATCGCCGCGCCGCTGGCTACCAGATCGTTGAGGAAAATACCGAACGGCCCCACTGCCACCAAGGCTAGCGGCGTGGTAACCAGCAGGATGATCATCGGCTTGGTGAAGAATTTAATCATGGTCGGCGAGACTTTTTCGGCAAAGCGCTCGATATAGGACATCAGCCACACCGTAAAGATGATCGGCAGCACCGAACCGGCATAATCGGCCAACCGCACCGGGATGCCAATAAAATCGATTGGCGATCCGGCGGCCAGCATCTGGGCAAGATTTGGGTGCAACAAGGCTCCCGCGATGGTCATGGCCAGAATAGGGTTACACTCAAACTTGATTGAGGCCCCATAGGCCAGCAGCACCGGCAGGAAAAAGAAGGCGGCATCGGCGATGGTATCCAGCAGATGGTAAGTTGGGCTGGCCGCGCTGATCGCCCCAGTTAACTTGAGGATCGCCAGCAGCGCCTTGATCATCCCCGCGCCGGTAATAGCCGGGATCACCGGCGTAAAGGTGGTAGAAATCACGCTGATAATCTGCGTAAAGACACCGCCCTTGGCCTTGTTTTTCGGCTGTCCGTCAGGTTTGCCCAACGGTTGGCCAATCGCTTTTTGCAACGCGCGGAAAGTCTGTTGCACGTTGTTGCCCACCACAATCTGGAACTGGCCACCGCGCTCGACTACGCTGATCACTCCGGGCAAAGCTTCGATCGCTTTCGCATCTACCCGACTATCGTCGTTAAACTCCATCCGCAGGCGGGTGGCGCAATGCGTCAGCTTACTGACGTTAGCCTTCCCCCCGACCAGTGCCAATATGTCCAAGCCCAACTTGTTATAATCCATAGGTTTTCCCCGGCAAAAAAAGCAAAAAAAAAGACCAAAATGAAAATGCTCCCCTTCGGCAGAAGAAGTGCATTTCTATTTTGGTCTTGCCTGCTTGCGCAGTAACACGCCATCATAAAAATGATTGAGTAGCTTATTAGGCTACGGCGCAAGTAATACCGCGGACGCGATCGCCAGGCAACCGGCAACGCTAAGCTTTGTGATTCGCATCACGATTAGCCGCAGGAAAAATCGCAAGCGATCCAACGAAAAATCATCAAACTCTCCCGCGACATACTGTAGCCATGCCCTTCAATAGGTTAAACTTCCCTACCTCGGCGAGTTACCTCTGCCGACCGTTGCGCTTGAATAACAATGAACCAAGGAAGTCTACATGCAACAAGGCTCTAAACTGCGGCCACCACCCATTGATGTGATCACCATTCAGTCGCAGGTGGTCTACGGTAGCGTGGGGAATGGCATTGCCTACCGCACGTTGTTGAAGAAGAACCTGGAGGTGTTGCAGGTACCGAGCGTGTTGTTTGGTTGCCCGCCCTATTACGGCGCGCCGCACGGGGGAGCGATCTCCAGCGAATGGTTCAGCGGTTTTCTGGAAGATCTGATCGCCCGTGAAGTCGTGTGCCGCGCGCGGGCCATCATTATCGGTTACCTGGGTGACGTGGCGCAGTGCCATATTCTGGCCGACTGGCTGCCACGGGTGATTGCCCTCAATCCGGATATCAAGATCTATATCGATCCGGTGATGGGAGACTACGGCGAAGGGGTTTACGTCGATAAACGTCTGGTTGAGCGTTATCGCTCCCCTTACCTCAATCTGGCCCATGGCCTGACGCCGAACGGTTTCGAGCTGGAACAGCTGTGCGGCATGGCGCTAAGCACGCGTGAGCAAACCGAACTGGCTGCACGGGCGCTACTCAAAGGCAATACGCAGTGGGTTCTGGTCACCAGCGCACCTGGCGTGGCAAACGGCGATCAAGAAGTTGGCCTGTTGCTGGTCACCGCCGACGAGGCGCAAAGCTTCACCCATGCCAAAATCGATTCGCCGGTGAAGGGAACGGGTGACATGTTCACCGCACTGTTGATTGCTCATTTGCTGCAGGGGGAACCTTTCAGCAAGGCAGTGCCGACGGCGATCCATGAGGTGTGTGCGGTATTGGAAGATGCGGCGCGTCACGGTTGGCAGGAGATCGGCCACCTGCGGGCGCTGAAGTAGTAATGACCCCTCACCCTAACCCTCTCCCACAGGGAGAGGGAACCGATCGAGTTGGGCTGAAAGTATAGTTTTTCGCCTTGAACATCGACTGACTCACCTTTGTAGGTGGGGCGAGTAAGGTTGCTGAGATTGCCTCTTTACTTCCAAATTAGCAGGGGCTATCAGCTCCCTCTCCCTATGGGAAAAGGTTTGGGTGAAGGGACCGATCGAGTTGGGCTGAAAGTATAGTTTTTCGCCTTGAACATCGACTGACTCACCTTTGTAGATGGGGCGAGTAAGGTTGCTGAGATTGCCTCTTTACTTCCAAATTAGCAGGGGCTATCAGCTCCCTCTCCCTGTGGGAAAAGGTTTGGGTGAAGGGACCGATCGAGTTGGGCTGAAAGTATAGT
Source organism: Serratia sp. K1WW1 (assembly GCF_055790865.1). Taxonomy (NCBI): domain Bacteria; kingdom Pseudomonadati; phylum Pseudomonadota; class Gammaproteobacteria; order Enterobacterales; family Yersiniaceae; genus Serratia; species Serratia sp. K1WW1. The sequence goes on along the minus strand of NZ_CM147697.1, from coordinate 2,951,799 downwards.
TTTTCGCCTTGAACATCGACCGACTCACCTTTGTAGGTGGGGCGAGTAAGGTTGCTGAGATTGCCTCTTTACTTCCAAATTAGCAGGGGCTATCAGCTCCCTCTCCCTGTGGGAAAAGGTTTGGGTGAAGGGACCGATCGAGTTGGGCTGAAAGTATAGTTTTTCGCCTTGAACATCGACTGACTCACCTTTGTAGGTGGGGCGAGTAAGGTTGCTGAGATTGCCTCTTTACTTCCAAATTAGCAGGGGCTATCAGCTCCCTCTCCCTATGGGAAAAGGTTTGGGTGAAGGGACCGATCGAGTTGGGCTGAAAGTATAGTTTTTCGCCTTGAACATCGACTGACTCACCTTTGTAGGTGGGGCGAGTAAGGTTGCTGAGATTGCCTCTTTACTTCCAAATTAGCAGGGGCTATCAGCTCCCTCTCCCTATGGGAAAAGGTTTGGGTGAAGGGACCGATCGAGTTGGGCTGAAAGTATAGTTTTTCGCCTTGAACATCGACTGACTCACCTTTGTAGATGGGGCGAGTAAGGTTGCTGAGATTGCCTCTTTACTTTCAAATTAGCAGGGGCTATCAGCTCCCTCTCCCTGTGGGAGAGGGTTGGGGTGAGGGTTCAACGTTTTTTCTTCTTGTTGAAATCCAACTCAAAAGCAAATACCGCGCTTTGAATTTTGCGTTCGGTCAGCATTCCCATCTTGAGAAAACGGCAGGACAGGCGCATGAAATGCTGCGTTTGGTCTTCATCAATATCGTGATCTTCATTCACGGCAATCAGTTCCATATTCACCTTGAACTTGCCGTAATCCCCCAAATCCAGCTGCGCCTTATTAAACACCAGCCCCGGCTGCATGTACTCGGGTACGACGCCATCAATACGCAAACCAACGCCACCCGGCGAAAGATCGTGGATACGCAGTTGATATGGGGTGCCATCACTGTGTTCCCCATTGCAGAAGAACTCACGCCAATAAGGCGTGGTGATACGTAACTGGCGGCGGCGCTGGATATAAACCAGCTGTTTCGGCAGGCACGCCTCGTAAACCGGCATGGCGTTATGCTCGGTCAGTTGCGCCTGGTCAACGGAGAATTCGATTTTTGCATCGTGGTTTTCAATCACTATGCTGAATTTCCCACCGGAGATCTGCTCTGGAGCATCGCAATCAAAGACGATGTTATCAGCGCCAACGCTCAATAATTGGCCAATAAATTCATGTTGTTGATTAACGACACGCAGCGGCGTTCTTTGCTTATAGATGTCGCGCAAGATTGCCAGAACTTCAAAACGCTCCTGCTTGATAAACCGTCCGTTATCAATATGTTCCACCCGTCACTCCCAGCATTGTCCATCGACGCTTACGCTTTCCTTACGCAATCATCACCGCCATCAATACTAAAGTCAAATTTCCCAGCGTTGCCATAATAATGGCAATAGTCGGGCAAAACGAGCGGCCCATGCTGCCTGGCCTGCACTATCCCCGATTAAATCCTGGCGGATCTCGATGCCAACATAGGGTAATTCATGGCGCTCCGCATGCACCGGCAGCGTGTAGTCGGTCGCATCGGTCATCGCATAAGGCTCATTGATACCGACCTGTAAATCCCCTTCTTCACGCAGCAACTCCGCCAACAGCAGGGCAAATTGTGGATGGCGGTTAAACAGCAGCCCAACCTGCCACGGCCGCGCATCGCCTTTAAACACCGGCGTAAAGCTGTGCATGGCGATCACCGCGCTGGGTTGGTTATTGGCGCGGCGAGCTGTCAGCGTGTGATTGATAGCCTGGTGATAAGGCTGAAAAATTTCCTGTTCACGGGCTCCCGCTTCGGCCGCGCTAATCCCTTGGTTGCCAGGTATTGGCGTAACTTCCGATAACGGTGGGATCGAACTGGCAATCCCCGGCGTACGGTTACAGTCGATCACCAATCGTGAATAGTGCTGATGGATCAGTGTCGCATCCAACTGCTGAGCCAGCAGACGGGAAACCGCCAGCGCACCGATATCCCAGCCGATATGCCGATCGATATCGCCGCTGACCAGACCAAGATCGCCCAGACGTTTTGGGATGGCCTGCCCCGCGTGATCGCACAGCAGCAAGAATGGCGAAGTCGCCTGTGGCAGCTCAACGCTCACGGCCGCAGGCTCATCGGCAGACAACAAGGTTGGGGTATAGGGGTGATACATAGGGCACTCCGGCGCGAGAAAGCGCTAATTCTAGGCGATCCTCTCACCGGCTACCAATATCCCATGGGAGAATTTGGCACGGCCGCACTTTCGGTCAAAACGGTGACCCATTGATTTTATGAATGGGCGCAGCATGTGCTGCCCTCATGTTGTTAGCCGATCTAAAGATGGGCGGCAATATAGCGCTGATAGCGGGCAGGCTTCAGCCGCGTCAGATCAACCAACACTAAACCATCGATACAGTGGTTAAACGCCGGATCGGTACCGAAGTCGATAAACTGCACGCCACCGGGCTCACACAGCTCGGTGTATTGCTTGTACAAGGTCGGGATCGAACAGCCGAGGTTGCTCAACAGGCTTTTCAGCAGCAGCAAATCTTGCTGATAATCATCACCGGCAAACTGGGCCAATACCTGCGGTAAAGAGGCCGGATAAGGCTGCCGTGACTGGGCCATGGCATGGTCTGGAGCGAAATAGAGGCGATAGAAGGCAATCAACAAATCGCGGGCGGCAACCGGCATGCCTCCTGAAATAGATACCGGGCCGAACAGATAGCGATACTGTGGATATTTGGCGAGATAGGCACCAATACCGAGCCACAGGTAATCCAGACCGCGCTTCCCCCAATAGGCGGGTTGAATAAAGCTGCGGCCCAACTCAATCCCCTGTTCAAGGATCGGTGTCATATCGCGATCGTAATGGAACAGGCTGTTGCTGTAGATGCCTTCCAGTCCTTTGCTGGCCAACTGCGGTGCCGTGGGGATAAAGCGGTAGGCACCAACAATCTCCAGTTCCTCCTCATCCCACAGCACCAGGTGATAATAGTCGTCGTCATAACTGTCCAAATCGCGCCGCCGCCCCGAGCCTTCGCCCACGGCACGGAAAGCGATCTCACGCAGGCGGCCAAGCTCCCGCAGGATCGGTGCTCTGGCATCCCCATGGCGACGATAAAGGAAAATGGTTTTTCCATCCGGCGTAACTCCCAGTCGCTCGCAGGCCGCCAATGCTTTTTTCAGCTCAAGGCGATCTTCCGCCAAGGCGATGGCCGATTCGCTGGTAAACAGCCCCGGCTTACCCTGACCAAGCCGATAGACATGGCGACGGAAACGCTCGGCGAGATCGCGTGCCTGAGTATGGCCATCGTGCCAATGGGCAAACGGAATGCGCCCGCCGATGCGGATTTTGATCCGTCCGCCCTGCTGTTTGAACATCTCTCGCACCAACAACAAGGTGGATAACGGGCGATAAATCACCGAGGTCAAATAGAACAGGCTGCTGTTTCTGGCGCTGATATGGATCGGTACGATCGGCGCCCGTGCCTTGGCGGCCAGCCGCAGAAATCCGGTATGCCAGTGACCATCGCGTATTCCTTTGGGACTCATGCGGGACACTTCCCCCGCTGGAAACAGGATCAGCACGCCCTGATTATCCAACTGGGCCTGCATGGCTGCGATTTGCTGGCGGTTGGTACGGTTGCCCAGGTTATCAACCGGTACAAACAGATTACGTAAGGGTTCGATACAGCTCAGTAGCTGGTTGGCCACTACCTTGACGTCTGGTCGTACCGCCGCCACCGTCCGCAACAGCACCAAGCCATCCAGCGAACCAATCGGATGGTTGGCAACCAACACCACCGGGCCTTGGCTGGGGATGTTTTCCAGATCCCCATCCACCAGTTCGCAGCTCAAATTAAAGTAGTCCACCACCTGCTCGATCAGATCCAACCCTTTCAGGTGCGGATAGTCGGCGGCAAACTGACTGAATTCTTTTTCACGCAGTAAGGTTCTTAGCAGGCTACGCTGCCAGGCAGGGGGAGAATGCTGTGGGAAGACATCTTGCAGCAGGCTATCCAAAGTAAACATCGGGTCATCTCCTGGCCTAGTCGCTGCAAACTTAAGCCAGCGTCATGACCTGAACATGACCGTTTGATGACGAAAAGATGAAATCAGGCGTCAGGGGCGAGAATGCTCGCCCCTCTATTCTCGGGTTTACAGAGCCGCCTCTATACGGGCGTTAACCTGCTCGCGCAGCCGCAGTAGCACAGAGGCTTGATGAGGGTAACGTTTGAAGGTGATGCGCATCCCCAGTTGTTGATCGATCAACTGCTCCACCGTGGCGCGATCGGTCAGGTTTTCCAACAGCTGCAAGGCCCGCAGATCCTGTAACCCCTGATGGAATACCCGCAAACGCAGCGACTCTATCGGCATGAAATTCGGCCCAGGGTAAACCACAAAAGGATCGCCAGAGGGGAAGGCGTTGCCGCTGTCGGTTACCGCATAGGGATTCAGTTTCTCCCGGGAATGGCTGCTGTTATAGAAGTTGTAGCCCCAGTGGAGGAAACCGCTGATGTTATAGAGGTAAAGCTGGATACCCAGAATGCGGTTGCGCGCCGAAGGCTGAGCAAAGAAGCGGTTGGCCACCTCGGTTCTTTGCACGCAACAGTAATAGGCCCACAGTTGCGGAGTTTGATGCTCGAGGAACGGCTCGATATGATCGGTCGCCACCACAGGGGTTTCCACCAACCCGCGCTGATAGAAGTCAAAGTCGGAGAGCGCATCAAAGGTGCGAAACCCCTCCAGCAACGGCCGCAGCGAATCGCTGGCACGTTGGTAGGCGGCGATATTTTCCAGTTTAGGTTCATCCGAGATGTGGAACCACACCTGCCGTTGCAGATCCCGTGCCCGGAACCAGCCGGTCAACGCTGGCATCAATGCCTGCAGAAACTGCTGATATTCGCTGCCGTGGGCATCGGTATGCCAACCAAACAGCGGCTGCATTTCCCCCGCGACCTCAACCATAATTTTTGGCGCATGCGCTGCGCCCCATTGGGTAAACAGGTGGGCAATTTCGAAGTGTTCGATCCCCTCCTCCTGCGCCAGCGCTACCCACTGCGCCAATCGTTCAAAATCAAATTGGTAACCTGCAACGGTGCGTTTCACCCCAACCAACTGCACTGTGGTGCGTTCGCCGCCGATGGCGGTATCCAGCGGCGGCGTAAAGATCGGCGTTAGCAGCATATTCACGCCATTTGCCACCGCGTTGCGTACCAAGTTACGCACCGCCTGCCAGTATTGCGGGCTGAACACTGCAATCTGATAATAGTCCGCCAAACAGTCGGTATGTAACCATTCGGTATGCAGCAGCCTCTGCTTTGGCAACGCGGCAGGCACCACATGCAGCGTCATACTGGCTGCGGCCAGCTCTTCCCCCGTCTCTTGATCAAACAGCCGCAGCGTTAGCGGATAGTCGCCACCGGCAATACCCTGCGCTGGCGGCGTAAAGGTCAGCCACAGGCTAGCGTAATAACGGCAGGCGGCAAAAAAACGCCGATCCTGGATGGGCATCAGCGGGTCGGGAAATAGGCCAGGCTCGGTTGTCAAATAGTTCTCATCGGCCTCGGCATAACAGGGAAAATGGCTGGGCACCGACTGTACATGGCGCACGCTGATATCATCGGCCAATTCCCCCTCAAGTTGATAACGTAATTCCCGGCGGGTTTCATTATCCTCGCGGTACAGACAATACACACCTTGCCATGAGAAGGTTTCATTATTCAGGCAGCTGAAATGGTTTTGCTGTTCTACCTGCGGTACGGCTTGGCGATGAAATACCTTCTCCAGGCAATGGGTAAATAGTAGCGTGAGACGCATAATAGCTGCCCTGTGTTATTTTACGGTGGGATTGAATTAATTTCAGGCTAGCGCGTTTTTTCACCACAGGCAATATAGGCCAACGAAAAAAGCCAGCGAACGCCCTCTCGCCCGGCAAAAAATTAATTTTTTTGTTTATTTGCATCACAAAAATGAAAGATGCCGCGGCCTGCACAATAAAAACGTTTTTAATCCCCATTATGGTGCAAGGGTTATCAGTTAATCCTATGACCCCAGCAAGCCATAACTGCCGCCCGACAACGGATTTTCGCCCTTCGACATTAACAATTAATCAACAAAAAAGCCTTTCGGTTGGTGGCTTTGACCTTTCGTTGTTAACAACAGTGAAAGATACGCGCCCCATTTTTGGGCAAAATGACCGCATTGACACATTGAAAGTTAAGGGATAGAAAGAAATCACGTTCACAAAAAATGTATTCGCCGACACCGAGGGAAAAGCAATGTCACCTAGAAAAAACGCCGGACGTTTTCTGTTGCATTCCGCTGTTGCAGCCGCTTTATTGTTGCCGACCATGTTATATGCCGCCGACCAGATAACATTACGTTATGCGGTTTGGGATCGAAACCAATTACCTGCCGAACAGGAAATTGCCAAGCGATTTGAGCAGGCCAACCCGAATATCAAAGTGGAAATAGAATTAACGCCCGCCGCACAATACTTTGTTAAATTAGACTCCGCCGCCGCGGGTGGTGTCGCACCGGATATATTCTGGATTAACATGCCCTATTTTGTGCAATATGCCAAAAACGGCATTATGCAACCGCTGGGCGATTATTTAAAAGACGGCACGGTCAATCTGGATAATATCGTCGCCAGCTCCGTTAAGGCTTATCAATACGACGGCCAGCAGATGGCCATCCCGCGCGACGTCGACTCCATCGCCGTGTGGTACAACAAAAAACTGTTCGATCAGGCTAGCGTCAGCTATCTCACCAGCGACTGGACCTGGGATGACATGAAGAAAAAGGCCGCCGAATTGCAAACCGGCCTGAAGGGCAGCGCCTTCCCGCTGGTGATGGATCTCAGCATCGACGGCCAGGACAGCTATATGAACCTGCTGTTCCAGAAAGGCAATCATATCGTGCCAAAAGATGGCCAACCGACCGATATCGCCAACGACAACGCCATCTGGGTCTACCAGCAGTTACAAGGGATGATGAAAGACGGCCTGATGCCGACCGCCCAGCAGATGAGCGAAGTGAAGACCGAGAACATCTTCCAGTCAAACCGCGCCGCCATGGTGTATGCCGGTTCCTGGCTGGCCGCACCGTTCGCCAATAATCCGCTGATCAACGACCATATCGGCGTGGTGATGATGCCGAAGATCGAGCGCCAGTCTGGCGTGGCTCACAGCCTGGCCTATGCCATGTCCGCCAAGAGTAACCACAAGCCAGAAGCCTGGAAGTACATCGAGTTTATGAGCAGCGAAGCCTCGCAAGCCACTTTAGCGAAAGTGGTGATCCCGGCCAACAAGGTCGCGGCTAAAGCCTGGGTGCAGGAAGTCAAAAAGGTTGACGTCAGCCCGTACATCCAAACGCTGGAAGTGACTGAGGCCTATCCAACCGCAGGCACCAACACGCCGAAATGGCAAAACATGTGGATCGGCAGCCTGAAGAAAATCTTTATGGGCGCGGATGCCCGTACGGAAATGGATAAATCGATCAAGAAGATCGAACGCATCATGGAGCAGTAATTCCCCCCGCTGCGGCCAGCCTACCCGAAGGCAGGTCGCAGCGGAAACACTGAGCAGTCAAAGGTGAGGAATGGCGACATGTCGCTGGCAGAAACGGCTACGGCCAACATAAAACAGGCAAAGAGCAGACCTCGTGCCGCATTAAGCCGCCTGGAGCGGGCCGAACGCTTCTGGGGCTGGGTGATGATCCTGCCGCTGGTGATCGGCCTGACGGTGTTTTACTTCATCCCGTTTTTACAGAACATTTTTTACAGCTTTACCGACCTCAACCAGTTTATGAGCTGGACGACCATCAGCTTTGATAACTACATCAACCTGTTTGAGGACGATGACTTCTATACCGCCGCCTTCAACACCCTGTTTTATGTGGTGGTGTGTGTGCCGGTGATCCTGCTGCTGTCGTTGCTGCTGGCGATTGGGCTGAACCAGAACATTCGTGGCAAAGCGTTGTTGCGCACCCTGCTGTTTCTACCGGCGGTGACCATGCCTGCCGCAGTGGCTATGGTGTGGCAGTGGTTGTTCAACAAGGATTTTGGCCTGATTAACCAGGGGCTAAACCTGCTGCACATTGCGCCGGTCGCCTGGCTCTCCGATCCGGACGTGGTACGCATCAGCGTGTCCATCATCATTATCTGGTCGTCGCTGGCGCTGAAAATCATCATCCTGTTGGCCGGTTTGCAAAGCATCCCCCGTCAGCTGTATGAGGCCGCCGATATCGACGGTATCAGCACCCTGCGCCGTTTCTTCTTTATCACGCTGCCGATGATGGTGCCGACGCTGTTCTTTGTGTCGGTGATGAGCTTTATCGAGATCCTGCAAATCTTCGACGTGGTGTTCCTGATGTTCGACCGCGCCTTGGTGGAAGGTGACGTGATGACCATCACCAACCTGTTCTACAAATACGCCTTCTATCTGCAAGAGAAAGGTTACGCCTCTGCCATTACCGTGGTGCTGTTCGCCGTGACGCTGGTGATCACACTGGTGCAGATGGCGATCGGCAAACGCCTGAGAGTGAGCTGAGGAGCCATTGATGACGATAAGCAAACGAGCCCTGGTCTATCTGTTTATGACGCTGGCGGCGCTGGCCTCGGTGGTGCCCTTTATCTGGATGCTGGTGACTTCGCTGAAAACCCAGGCCGAAAGCATTCAGATCCCGCTGACCCTGCTGCCGGAAAACCCAAGCTTGCAGGCCTACGGCAAGATCATGCGCGAGATCCCTTTCGCGGATTTTTATATCAACTCGCTGCTGGCCACCTTCTCCACCGTGACGCTGCAAATGGTGATCGCCACCATGGCCGCGTATGGCTTCTCCCGCCTGCACTTTCGTGGCCGTGACGCGGTGTTTCTGGTGTGCATCTCGATCCTGATGGTGCCGGGCCAGGCATTTCTGATCCCGCAGTTCCTGGTGGTGCAGAAGATGGGGCTGGTCAACAGCATTACCGGCCTGGTGCTGCCGGGGATCTTCAGCATTTACGCCACCTTCCTGCTGCGGCAGTTCTTCCTGGCGGTACCTAAGGAGATGGAAGAAGCGGCGCTGATCGACGGCTACAGCTACTTCGCCATCTTCTGGCGCATCATGCTGCCGCTGATCCGCCCCGGCATCATCGCCTGCATCATCATTAACGGCTTGTGGAGCTGGAATAACCTGATGTGGCCACTGATCGTCAACACCACCACCGAAAAATTGACGCTGCCGGTGGGGCTGGCTTCGCTGTCCAGCCGGGCCGGAGTGGAATACCCGCTGCTGATGGCCGGTGCCTTGATGGCGGTGATCCCGATGCTGATGCTGTTCATTCTTTTCCAACGATATTTCATCCAGGGCATCGCCAGCGCTGGCGTTAAAGGCTAAACGCGAACAATAAGGTAAACAGACATGGCCGGTATTCAATTAAACAGTGTGAAAAAGGTCTATCCCAACGGTTTCCGGGCGTTGCATGGCGTGGATCTGGATATCAAGGACGGTGAGTTTATGGTGTTTGTCGGCCCGTCCGGCTGTGCCAAATCCACCCTGCTGCGCATGATCGCCGGGCTGGAAAGCGTCAGCGAAGGCCAAATCATGATCCACGACCGCTGCGTTAACGACACCATGCCCAAAGATCGCGGCATCGCTATGGTGTTTCAGAACTATGCGCTCTACCCGCATATGACCGTCTACAAGAACATGGCTTTTGGACTGATTGGTAAAGAGAGCAAGGCAGAAATTGACCGGCGGGTGCAGGATGCCGCCGAGAAGTTGGAAATCACCAACCTGCTGCATCGCAAACCCGGTCAGCTCTCCGGTGGCCAGTGCCAGCGCGTGGCAGTTGGGCGTGCCATCGTGCGTAAACCCAAGGTGTTCTTGTTCGACGAGCCGCTCTCCAACCTGGATGCCAAACTGCGCGTTTCCATGCGCGTGCAGCTCATCGAACTGCATAACCGACTGAAACAGGAAGGTGCCGCCGCCACTATGGTGTATGTAACGCACGATCAGGTTGAGGCGATGACTATGGGCGACCGCATCTGCGTAATGAATCGGGGCACCATCATGCAGGTAGACAAGCCAATCAACCTGTACCACCACCCCGCCAACCGCTTTGTCGCCGAGTTTATCGGCAGCCCGTCGATGAACCTGCACGATCTGGACTTGCTGCGTCATGCTCAGGGAACACAGTTGCGTATTGACGATCGCCATCTGCTGACCCTGCCGCCCGCGCTGGAAAAACAGTTGGAAGACTATCCGCACCAGCGCGTTTGCCTGGGTATTCGCCCTGAAGCGCTGCGCCTGTGTGCTGCCGGTACCCAAAACTGTTTCCCGGCGCGTATCGCCACCATTGAACGCATGGGCAACGAAGAGTTGCTGCACTGTGAACTGGCCGGATTACGCTTTGTGCTGCGGATTGCGTCTCAGCCAGACTGGGAACCGAACATCGGCGAACAGATCCATTTGACGTTTGATTTGGCCCGCGCCCACCTGTTCGATCAGGCCAGCGGTGACAACCTGAATAATAACGCTACCCAGTCACTGGGATAATTTGGGAGTACTTTGCAATGTCTAATGACTTTACTGGCCGTCCGGTACGCGTGTTGGTGATTGGTGCCGGTGCTCGTGGGGAGATTTACTCTCGCTATGCATTGGCTCACCCAGAACTGATGCAGGTGGTGGCAGTCGCTGAACCGCGCGATACCTATCGCCAGCAGTTTGTAGCCCAGCACGGCATCTCGCCCGAAAACGTGTTTACCGACTGGCAGCAGGCCGTAGCGGCGGGCAAACTGGCCGATGCGGTGATGATTTGCACCCAAGATACCCTGCACTTGGCACCGGCTCTGGCTTTCGCCAAACAGGGCTATCACATGCTGCTGGAGAAACCGCTGTCACCTGATGCCAGTGAGTGCCGCACCATCGTTGAAGAAGTGGAGCGCCAGGGGATCATCTTCTCCGTCGGGCACGTGCTGCGTTATACCCGCTATACCCAGAAACTCAAGCAACTGCTGCGCGATAAGGTCATTGGCGACATCGTTAGCCTGCAACATCTGGAGCCGGTGGGCTATTGGCATCAGGCCCACTCTTTCGTGCGCGGCAACTGGCGCAATGACCAGCAAGCGGCCTTTATGCTGTTGCAAAAATCCTGTCACGATATCGACTGGATCCGTTACGTGATGGATACGCCTTGCGAGCAGGTCAGCTCATTTGGTGGGTTACGCCACTTCCGCCAGGAAAACCAGCCTCAGGGCGCAGCGGATAACTGCCTGGACTGCGGCGTTGAGGCCGAATGCCCCTATTCCGCCAAACGTATCTACCTTGGCGAAAACCACAAGGCAACGCCGGGCTTCCTGCGGGTGCTGACGCCAGAAGTCGATCAGGAACATCTGGTCGCCGCGCTGCGCAACGGCCCGTATGGCCGCTGTGTCTACCGCTGTGATAACAACGTGGTGGATCATCAGGTGGTGAATATGCAGTTTAGCGGTGGCCGCACCGCCGCCTTCACCATGACCGCCTTTACCAAGATGGAAGATCGCAAAACGCGCATTTTTGGCAGCCAGGGATGCCTGGAGGGCGATGGCCGCTATATCCGCATCACCTCCTTCCTTGACGACAACGAAACGCTGTATGACGTGGACGAAGCCGAAGACCTGCACACCATGTCTGGCCACGGCGGCGGCGATTACTATCTGATGCAGCACTTTATCGCTGCCGTGCGCGCCAACGATCCTTCGCAGGTGCTGTCTGGCCCGCAGGAAACGTTGCAGAGCCACCTGATGGTCTTTGCCGCCGAACGCGCCCGCCGGGAAAACGCCGTCATCACCTTGGGCGAGGAGTAAAGCCGTGGCTACTCATGCTATGCGTTACGGTTTTGATATTGGCGGCACCAAAATCGAAATGGCCGCCTATGACGCCCAGTTGAATCAGGTGCTGTGCCAGCGCGTCAGTACGCCCACCGGTGACTATCGCGAGTTTCTCGCCTGCATCGCGCAGTTGGTCAGCCAGGCCGATCGCAGCCTGCACACCCAAGGCAGCATCGGCATTGGCTTGCCGGGGATCACCGACCCACGCAGCCGCAAACAGTTGGCGGTAAACGTGCCCTGCCTGACGGGCCACTGCCTGGCGGACGATCTCACTCAAGAGCTGTCGCGACCGGTAGAGATTGAAAACGATTGCCGCTGTTTTGCTCTTTCGGAGGCCAGCACGCCCCAGACCGAACGGTTGGAAGTGGTGTTTGGTGCCATCATCGGTACCGGCGCTGGCGGTGGGCTGGTGATGAACAAACGGCTCCACAAGGGCCGCAATGGGCTGGCGGGCGAATGGGGGCATACACCTATCTCGGCCCAGTTGGCGCAGCGTTACGATCTGCCGCTGTTTGTCTGCAACTGCGGCCTGACCGGCTGCTTTGAGCGTTATGTCTCCGGCAGCGGTCTGCTGGCCCTGAGCCAACACTTTGGCCATAGCGCCGCCAACGTTCCGGCGCTGATCGCCAGTTACCGTCAGGGCGATCCGTTAGCGCAACACCTGATGGGGATCTACATCGATATCCTGGCCAGCGCGTTGGCCAGCCTGCAACTGCTGCTGGATGTGGATGCTTTCGTGTTAGGGGGCGGGCTTTCTAACGTGAGTGAACTCTATGCACAGTTGCCCGCCGCCATGTGCCGCTGGCTACTGCCAGGGACAGAACCGGCGATGGTTTATCCCCCGGTGTATGGCGACAGCAGCGGCGTACGCGGTGCGGCACTGTTGCGCCAAAGCTGGCAATAAAAAATTTAAGGAAAGTTCACCCGCATTATTCATCGTGGGTAGCTTTCATCCACGGCGGAATTAATTGACGCGGCAAAAGGGATATTAGCCGAATAAATAAGGCATTACCGGTTTTCAGTTTATTTCATGCGGCTTTCGGTTGATGACCAACCGAAAGATGGAGCAGTAATAACCGGTTGAAATATAAGATTATATTTAAAGTTTTCGATTGCGTTGCGCGGTTTCGTTTGCTGTAATTTGCAACGAAAGACTGAAAATACGCCTGTAACGATTGCTGTGGCCCTATGCCACGGCCGGGGTTTGCTACGGGTAAATCAGGAGTCAGCTATTCATGATCAATACCGTTAAACGGCGAGAGTTAATTATCGACCAGCTGTGTCGTGAAGGCACGGTGCGCGTGGAACAGTTGAGCAGCCAATTTGCCGTCTCTACCGTCACCATTCGCAGCGATCTGCGCCATCTGGAAAAAAGTGGCTGTGCGGTACGGGCCTACGGCGGTGCGATGCTCAATAAACAGTTCGCCTTCGATCGCCCGCTCCAGGACAAGGGACGCATCAACCGCGATGTGAAATTCGCCATTGCCTGTGCCGCGAGCGCGTTGGTGAACGACGGTGACGCGATCATTCTCGACTCGGGTTCCACCACTAGCCAGATGGCTACCCAGTTGGCAGGCAAGAAAGACCTGGTGGTGATGACCAACGCCTTGAATATCGCCTTCGAATTGGCCAGTAACGAACACGTGGATTTGATGGTGGTCGGCGGCAGCGTGCGGCGCAAGTCCTGGTCGCTGTATGGTCCCGCTGCCGAGCAGCACATCCGCCAATATCGCTTTGATAAATTTTTCCTCGGCGTTGACGGCTTTGATTTGGTGGGTGGTATCACCACGCCAGATCCCGGTGAGGCCCAGCTCAACCGCGCCATGTGTGAAGTGGCTCGCGAAGTGATTGCGGTGGTTGACGCCAGCAAGTTTGGCCGCAGCAGCTTCTGCATGATCCGCGAGATCGGCCAGATCCACCGATTGGTTACCGACAGCCGCATTCCGGCCAATTATCTGCATGCGCTGCAAAATCTGGGGGTCCAGGTGATTATCGCCGACCGTTGAGAATTGGTGATTGCCCCCTCACCCCAACCCTCTCCCACAGGGAGAGGGAGCTGGTACAGAGCAACAGTCAGGTACAGAGGCTACTTCGAAAGCAGGCAGTAAACGGAACGGCGGTCAGGTTCAGGTGTATCAGGCATCCTCGATCGCCCCCTCACCCCAACCCTCTCCCTCAAGGGAGAGGGAGCTGGTGCAGAGCAGCAGTCAGGTACAGAGGCTACTTCGAAAGCAGGCAGTAAACGGAACGGCGGTCAGGTTCAGGTGTATCAGGCATCCTCGATCGCCCCCTCACCCCAACCCTCTCCCTCAAGGGAGAGGGAGCTGGTGCAGAGCAGCAGTCAGATACGGGGACCACTCCGAAGGAAGTTGGTATGGAGTAACAATCAGGTACAGGAACTGGTTTGTGGCGAACGCAGGAGTTGGCCGGTGGCACGGTTCGATCCCCTCTCCCTGTGGGAGAGGGTTAGGGTGAGGGGCAATTACAGCACCGGACCATCCGCATCCACAGGTATTTATTAGGTATTAACCGTTTTATTTTTTAAGGAGTTACCATCATGACAGGTTATTTTTCTTACGATGCGGACTGGCTGGAGCAACATCATGCGCTGCATACCGCCCGTGAGATTTGGCAGCAGCCGGACCTTTGGGCTGCCTTGCACCAGCAGTTGGTCGCCCAACAGGAGCAATGCTCCGCTTTCCTGACGCCGCTGCTGCAAAACCCGCGCCTGCAAATTGTGCTGTGCGGTGCTGGCAGTTCAGCCTTTGCCGGTCGGGCCTTGGCCCCATGGCTGAGGGAAAAAACCGGCCGGGATGTTGCGGCCTATGGCACCACCGATATCGTCGCCAATCCGCAGCAGTTTCTCGACCCATCACGCCCGACGCTATTGGTCTCTTTCGCCCGTTCCGGCAACAGCCCGGAAAGCGTCGCCTCGGTAGCGCTGGCAGATCAACTGCTCCCCCAGTGCTATCACCTGATGCTGGTGTGCAACCCGGACAGCCAGTTGGCCAACTATGCGCACGGCCGTAAGAACGTCTGTGCCCTGGTGATGCCACAGGGATCAAACGACCAGAGCTTTGCCATGACCTCCAGCTTCAGCTGCATGATGCTCAGCACCGCGCTGCTGTTAGGCCCCTATTCCCTGGATGCAGCCCAGCAACCGCTGGCGCAGATGATCGAGCGCTGTAGAGAACTGCGTGAAACGCTGCAATCCCAAGTAAAAACCCTGGCCAGCAGCGGCTTTAGCCGTTACATCGTGCTCGGCAGTAGCTGTTTCACCGGCCTGGCGGAGGAAGCCTCGCTGAAAATGCTGGAACTGACCGCCGGACAGATCGTCACCCGCTATGACTCGCCGCTGGGCCTGCGTCACGGTCCTAAATTTATGGTCGATCCACAGACGTTGGTGCTGCTGATGCTCTCCAGCAACCGCTATACCGAGCGTTATGAACAGGATCTATGGGACGAACTCCAGCGCGACGGTTTGGCCAAGCAAATGGTTGGCCTTGGTAATTCGCCAACGGAGAAAACGGGCCAGTCCGATTTGCATCATGCCGACGACGATATCTGGCTGTTGTTCCCTTACCTACTCTTCGCCCAAATGCTGGCGTTTGAAACCTCGCTGGCGCGCGGCCTGACGCCGGATAACCCTTGCCCAACCGGGGAAGTCAACCGCGTGGTAAAAGGCGTGACCATTTATCCCTACTCTGCTACCGAGCTGTAAGGAGCCGTTATGTACCTGATATCCAACCGTGAAATGCTGTTGAAAGCGCAAAGACAGGGCTATGCCGTGCCGGCGTTCAACGTCCACAATCTTGAAACGGTGCAGGTAGTGGCAGAAACCGCTGCCGAACTGCAATCCCCGGTGATCATGGCCGGGACACCAGGCACTTTCAGCTATGCGGGTACCGACTATCTGGTGGGAATTTGCCGCTCTGCAGCCCAGCGCCATGACCTGCCGCTGGCACTGCATCTGGACCATCACGAAGAACTCGAGGATATCGCCACCAAGGTCAGAGCCGGGATCCGCTCGGTGATGATCGATGGCTCGCACCTGCCTTTTGAGCAGAACATCACGCTGGTTGCGCAGGCCGTTGCGTTATGCCATCGCTATGGGGCTAGCGTAGAAGCGGAGCTGGGCCGCCTGGGTGGCCAGGAAGACGATCTGATTGTCGATGCCGCAGACGGCTTTTATACCGATCCAAAAGCCGCCCGCGAGTTTGTCGCGGCTACCGGGATCGACTCGCTTGCCGTCGCCATCGGTTCGGCTCATGGGCTGTACCACGGGGAGCCCAAGCTGGATTTTGACCGCCTGGCGCTGATCCGCGAACAACTGGAGATCCCGTTGGTGCTGCACGGTGCCTCCGGTATCCCGGAAGCGATGGTCAAGCGAGCCATCTCGCTGGGGGTGTGTAAGGTGAACGTGGCTACCGAACTCAAAATCGCCTTTGCCGATGCGGTGAAGAGCTATTTCTCGCAGCATCCCGAGGCCAACGATCCGCGTAAATACATCGTGCCGGGTAAATTGGCGATGAAAGAAGTGGTAGCAGAAAAGATCCGTATCTGTGGCAGCGCAGGGATGCTGTAACTCCAAAGCGTTAGATTAAGGGCCGCAGAATAACGATGAATATGCGGCCTTAATATTAATATCGCTATTTAAAGTCACCCCCGTTATTATAAGCAGCATCAAAAGTAATAATCCTCACATCGCCCTCTAAATTCCCCCCACTATGATCTAAATCATGGTTTTACTGCCTGGCCATCCCTACTATTAAATTCAATTAACGAACGATTGCTGTTATTATTATTTACTCAATACATTATAGTAACGTTGGAAATTAAATCATCAGGCAATGGAAGTTTGTTTTTTAGACAATAATCGACTTTTTTGTTAATGGATGGTTTTACTTTATGCTAATAGGAATAGCTTATGAAATCTATTATTACGGCTTTGGCCATACTGGCAGCCTTACCATTTTCAGCTCATTCAAAACAAGAAGTTATCCACAACGCCATCTCAGGAAGCATCCAGTTTTCCGGCAAAATCAGCGCCCCAACCTGCGAAATTGCGCGCAATAATGGTCAATATATATCCAGTTGCTATCGTGAAACCGCCTTCAACACCAATGAATTTATCCAAATGCCATTGGATAATATGGGTTCGGAATTAATGGGCAAACCCATTCGTGAATCGGTGGTTAATGACCCTTCTCTACAACGAATTACGTTAATTTACAATTAATCCTAATCGACGTAATTATGTCATACAATTAGCCATCGAAAATGACTTTGTGGTTTTATTAACATATTGGCGTTTCACCTCTCGGGGTATACCTACTTGGGTGTACCCTGTTTTTTCCTATAGCCCCCGCCCCATCAGCATGTCCGAAATCCGCCATCACATCCGGCTGTTTCATGTAATAATCGCCCTATCAAACGCAAGGAGTGAACAACATGCTGACCTTTTTTATTGATCGTATGCCGACGCCGGTCGGTGAACTGGTGCTGATCGGAGATGAGCAAGGACGGATGCGCGCGCTGGACTGGACCGATCATGAGGCTCGCCTGATGAAGCTGCTCAACAGCCATTATCGTGCCTCTCCCTTCGTGATAAAGGAGCAAGCCAACCCAGGCGGCCTGACGGAAGTGATGCAGCGCTATTTTGCTGGCGAGTTGGCAGCCATCGACACTGTGCCGGTGATGACTGCGGGCACCGAGTTCCAGCGCACGGTTTGGCAGCAACTGCGGCAAATTCCCTGTGGGGAGATCATCACCTACGGGGAATTAGCCAAGCGCATTGGCAGGCCAACCGCTTCGCGCGCAGTTGGCATGGCTAACGGCACTAACCCGATCAGTATCGTAGTGCCCTGCCACCGAGTGATTGGCTCACAGGGAGCGCTGACCGGTTACGCCGGAGGGGTGCAGCGCAAACAATGGCTGCTGAAACATGAAGGTTTCCTGCCCCAGGATCTGATTTAATCGGCCAGCAGCGCCAACGCGCTTTCCTCATCCGTCACCAGGCCGTTGATCCAGCGGCCTAGTAATGCCGCACGAATGGCCTGATGTTTTTCCGCACCACCTGCCAGAGCAATCACCGGTTTTTCCGGCCGTTGGTGCAGATTAACGCTGGTTAGCCGCCGATCGAGTTCGCTGGCCACCCGCTGGCCCTGCGGATCGATAAAATGGCCCAGCATTTCTGCCACCGCGTTAGATTCGCACAGGCGATCAACATCTTCTGCGGTGATAAATCCATCCTTGTGCAGTGGGCAGTGGTATTCGATGGTGCCAATGCCGATAAAGGTCACATCGGCCTGGCTCGCCTTGTCGTTCACCGTGCGGTAAATGCGGTGGTTACACCACAGTGCGCGATCCTGCTCGCTATCCGCAAACAGCGGCGCGGGCAGGATAAAGTAGCGGCCCTGGGTTTTCTCTGCCATCCACAGCGGTACGTCATAACGGGTACAGGAGCCATCAGCCGCGATCGCCCCGATCAGCGAGACGCAGCTATGCTGTGGCCGCTCCAATTCCGGCAGCTCATCAATCGCCGCCTTCAGGCTGCGCCCTGAACCAACCCCAATGTTCAATGGCTGTTCACTGCGCAAAAACTGCGCCATCACTTCAGCCCCGGCTACCGCCACCGCGCGGTTTATCCCGGCGCTCTCCATTCCCTGGCTCGGCACCACCTGGCACAGCGTTAAGCCATAGCGTGCGCTAAGACGGGCCGATAATTCCATGCAGCGCCCTACCGGGTGGGAAATGTTGACGCTGATCAGACCGCGGTCGATCGCCAATGCCACCAGCCGCTGCGCAACCTGGCGCGATACGCCCAACGCCTCGGCAATTTCATTTTGAGTCTGTCCGGCCACGTAATACATCCAGGCGGCACGCGCCGCCTGATCCAGCTTCTTATCGTGTTTGACCATGTTGTTCACCCGCTACCCCTGATGGCGCCATTTTACCGGCATTCCACCTGCCCGCAGAGGCCGATTTGCACATTTGTGAGCTAAAGCCCATTTAAAGGGCAAAAGTTTATTTACTCTATCGCCATTAATGGAGCAAATGCCCAATATAAGGGCGAATGCCCTAAAATAACCTTTAGTGGAGAACGTTATGAGCAAACCAGTGAACTCTTCTCAGGCCATTTGGCTGCATATCGGCGCCGGATCTTTCCATCGTGCTCATCAGGCCTGGTATTTACATCGCCTGATTGCAGCGGGCGATAGCCGCTGGTCGATTGCGCTTGCCAACATTCGCGATGACGCCACGCCGTTACTGGATACGCTGGCTGAGCAACAAGGCCAATACGTGCTGGAGACCGTCACCCCACAGGGCGTTCGCCAGTACGAAACCATTACCTCCATCAGCAAGGTCATTCCCTGGGATAACGAACTGGCTGCGTTGACCGCGCAGGGGGCCAAACCAGAAACCCGCGTCATTTCCTTCACCGTCACCGAAGGTGGCTATTATCTGGATAACCAGTTCAACCTGGATCGCGCTAACGCCGATATTCAGGCCGATCTGCTGGGCGCCTGTCGCACCATTTACGGCACCATGGCACAGCTGCTGGCACGCAGAAAGCAGCTAAATGGTGACCCTGTCACGTTATTGAACTGCGATAACCTGCGCCACAACGGTGAACGCTTCCGTCACGGCCTGATGCAGTTCCTACAGCTGCGTAAAGAGCCAGAGCTGATCGCCTGGATCGATAGCCACACCCGCTGCCCCAACACCATGGTTGACCGCATCACGCCACGGCCAGCGCCAGAAGTTGCCGAGCGCGTTGCCGAAGCCACCGGCTTCCAGGACCGTGCGCCAGTAATGGGGGAAGCCTTTATCCAATGGGTGATCGAAGATGATTTCATCAATGGGCGGCCAGCGTTGGAAAACGTCGGCGTCGAAATGGTTGAATCAGTGCTGCCCTATGAAGAAGCCAAGATCCGCATCCTCAACGCCAGCCATAGCTGCATTGCCTGGGCCGGTACGCTGATTGGCCAAAGCTTTATTCATGAAAGCACCGGCACCCCGGGCATCCACCAGTTGGCTTATAATTATGTGACCCAGGACGTGATTCCTTCCCTGACGCCTAGCCCGCTCGACTTGGCCGCCTACCGTGACGTGGTTCTGGAACGCTTTAGCAACCCCTATATTCGCGATACCAACCAGCGCGTCGCCGCCGACGGTTTTTCCAAAATCCCCGGTTTCATTACCCCAACGCTGCAAGAGTGTTATCAGCGCGGTCAGGAGCCGAAAGCCACGGCCATGCTGCCTGCTCTGTTCTTTGTCTTTATGCAGCGCTGGCACCAAGGCCAACTGCCTTATGAATATCAGGACGGCATTCTGGACGCCGCCGCAGTCCACCAGATGTTCGAAGCGGCCGATCCGGTGGCAGTATTTGCCTCAGATGAGAAATTATTCAGCACCTTGGCTCACAGCAGTGCCTTTAGCCAACTGCTGCGCCAATCCATCGATCGGGTTAACCACTGGCTGGCGCAATAAAGGGAGCGAACCATGTATCTAGGACTCGATTTAGGCACCTCAGAAATCAAAGCCGTGGTGATTGATGACCACGGCACTCTGATCGCCAGCGCCGGTGAACCGCTGGAAGTACAACGCCCGCATCCTCACTGGGCAGAGCAGGATCCGGCCGATTGGTGGCGAGCAACGCAGGCAGTGGTGAGCCGTTTACGCGCCAAAATTCCACAACAATGGCCGCAGATCCGCTCGCTTGGGCTTTCCGGCCAGATGCACGGTGCGGTTCTGCTCAACCGTGATAATCAGGTTTTGCGCCCGGCGATTTTATGGAATGACACTCGCAGCGCCGAACAATGCAAACAGTTGACGCAGAACGCACCAGAGTTGCATGACATTGCCGGTAACCTGGCGATGCCGGGTTTCACCGCACCCAAGCTGTTATGGGTTGCCAAGCATGAACCAGATATCTTCGCGCAAATCGCCACCGTGCTGCTGCCCAAGGACTTCCTACGCTGGATGATGAGTGGCGACAAGGTTTCGGATATGTCGGACGCGGCGGGTACGCTGTGGCTCGACGTCGGCAAGCGGGACTGGTCAGATTCCTTGCTTGCCGCCTGTGGCCTCAACCGCGATCAGATGCCTCGTCTGGTAGAAGGCAGCGAAGTCTCCGGCCAGTTGAAAGGCGATATTGCCCGCTCCTGGGGCCTTGCTGACAATATTATCATTGCCGGTGGCGGTGGAGATAACGCAGCCAGCGCGGTGGGCATTGGCGCGGTTAATCCAGGCGATGCATTTATCTCGCTGGGGACCTCCGGCGTGCTGTTCGCCGTTAACGATCGCTTCCGCCCCAATCCACAATCCGCCGTCCATGCGTTTTGCCATGCCTTGCCTGAGCGCTGGCATCAGATGAGCGTGATGCTTACCGCCGCCAGTGCCCTGCGCTGGTTCTGCCAATTGGTGGGCAGCAATGAACCCACGCTGTTGGCCGAAATCGCCCAGATGAACCTGGCGGAACAGCGCCTGGCCCCGGTCTTTTTGCCCTACCTGTCCGGCGAACGGACGCCGCACAACGATCCGTTGGCGACCGGTGCGTTCCACGGCCTGACCCACAGCCATCAGCGTGCGGCAATGGGCTATGCGGTACTGGAAGGCGTGGCATTCGGCATGGCGGACGGCCTTGAGGTGCTTTCGCAGGCGGGGACCCGACTGGAGCAATGCTCACTGATTGGCGGCGGCGCCCGTAGCGAACATTGGGCGCAACTGATGGCCGACGTGCTCAATCTGCCGGTGGTCACCCATCTTGGCGGCGAAGCCGGTGGCGCTTTGGGCGCGGCGCGGTTGGGATGGCTGGCGGCGGGTGGAACGGTGGAGCAGGTTTGCCACAAACCCGCCATCGATCGGCGCTTCCTACCGGACGGCGAACGCCAACCTCTGCTCGCGGAACGTCTGGCTACCTACCGTCAGCTCTATCAACAACAATTGGCCCTGCGCCGGGCATGATCCCGGCGCGGTAAAAAATAATAAGACTGTACCCTACACTTATCCTGGAGTTTGCTATGCCACAAACACATAAACACTGGTTCGGCCTGCCGATGAACCTGTTCTGGGGCTACATCGCCATCGCCATTTTCATGAGCGGCGACGGCTTTGAGATGGCTTTTCTGTCTAAACACATCACCGATATGGGGTTCACACCGGCACAGTCGGCGCTGGTGTTTACCGTGTATGGCCTGGCAGCGGCGCTGGCGGCCTGGAGCTCCGGCGTGGTGGCCGAAATCATCACGCCACAAAAAGCCATGCGCATCGGCTTTATCCTGTGGCTGGTGATGCACGTGCTGTTTATGCTGTTTGGCCTGGGGATGCGTAACTACCCGTTGATGTTGCTGTTTTACGGCATTCGTGGCCTGGCCTATCCGCTGTTTATCTATTCGTTTGTGATGTTGGTGGTACAGAACGTCCCTAAACAGCAGCTCTCTTCCGCGATGGGCTGGTTCTGGGCAATGTACTCGATCGGCATCGGCTGTGTCGGCAGTTATCTGCCCAGCTTTACCATTCCGTTGATGGGCGAAACCGGCACCCTGTGGTTTGCCATTGTGTGGGTGGCTGCCGGTGGTTTGATGGCGATGTTCCTGCTGCGCAACGTGGGTGAGGCCAGTTCCAAGGCCGATCTGTCACCGCAGGAGAAACTCAAAGAGCTTTCTCGCGCGGTGACGATCCTGTTCACCAACCGCAATATCTTCCTCTCCTGCCTGATCCGCATCATCAACACGCTGTCGCTGTTTGGCTTTGCGGTGATTATGCCGATGCTGTACGTAGGCCGGCTGGGCTTTAGCATGTCCGAGTGGCTGCAAATTTGGGCGGTGTTCTTCTTTGTCACCATCTTCACCAACATCATGTGGGGCATTCTGGGGGAGAAAATCGGTTGGCTGCGCCAGGTGCGCTGGTTTGGCTGCATCGGTTGCGCCATCTCCAGCCTGGCGTTTTACTACCTGCCGGTATATTTTGGCCATAACTTCTGGATCGCGCTGGTGCCAGCAGTCATGCTTGGGATCACCGTTGCGGCCTTCGTCCCCATGACCGCCGTGTTCCCGGTACTGGAACCCAACCACAAAGGCGCAGCTATCTCGATCTATAACCTTTCCGCTGGCCTGAGCAACTTCGCGGCCCCGGCCATCGCCTCTATAGTGCTGCCCTTCTTTGATATTGAAGGCGTGGTGTGGGTGTATACCGGTTTGTATCTGGTGGCGGCGGTGTTGACGCTGATCGTCAAAGTCGACCAGCCAGGACATAACAACGTCCCGCGCTATGTTCCGGCTAATGACGCTTTGGCTAAAAATAGTGCCTGATTTTAAAGGTAGGCGCAGCATGCTGCGCCTATTCGCTGCTGCACAGTACCACAATAACTGGCGGGCTTATTCACCGCACAGCTTGGTATAGAAATATTTACTCGTTAACCTACGTGACCATCACGGATGAAAGCTATCCGCCCATTAATCCCCCTGCAAACACTAAGACTAATCGCAAAAAGCCGATGATAATGCGAGATTTATTCGTTTTTCATATGGTTTTAATCAATATCAGCCAGGCTTTTCCGAAGTCAATAAATCACTAAACATCAGTATGCTACGGAATGATGAGCAAGAGACCTGTTTAAAAATAACACAAAATGTCGCCATTGTTGTTCTTGCTGTACTTATCACCTGCCGCAAAAGATGTTAAAATTGACTCATATCAATTATTGCGTGAGCTTAATCTATGATCCCGGAAAAACGCGTGATTCGTCGTATCCAGTCTGGTGGTTGTGCGATCCATTGCCAAGACTGTAGCATCAGCCAATTGTGTATTCCTTTTACGCTGAATACGCATGAGCTGGACCAACTCGACAACATCATCGAGAGGAAAAAGCCGATCCAGAAAGGCCAAACGCTGTTTAAAGCCGGTGACGAACTGAAATCACTGTACGCCATCCGCTCCGGGACCATCAAAAGCTACACCATCACCGAACAGGGTGACGAACAAATTACCGGCTTCCACCTGGCGGGCGATCTGGTGGGCTTTGACGCCATCGGTGGCCTGAAGCACCCAAGCTTCGCTCAGGCGCTGGAAACCTCCATGGTCTGTGAAATCCCGTTTGAAACGCTGGACGATCTCTCGGGCAAAATGCCTAATCTGCGCCAGCAAATCATGCGTTTGATGAGCGGTGAGATCAAAGGCGACCAGGATATGATCCTGCTGCTGTCGAAGAAGAACGCCGAAGAGCGCCTGGCCGCTTTCGTCTATAACCTGTCGCACCGCTTTGCCGAACGTGGCTTCTCACCGCGTGAGTTCCGTTTGACCATGACCCGTGGCGATATCGGCAACTATCTGGGTCTGACGGTGGAAACCATCAGCCGCCTGTTGGGGCGTTTCCAGAAAAGCGAAATCCTCAGCGTGAAAGGCAAATACATCACCATCGAAAACGCTGAAGCCCTGTCACAACTGGCAGGTGCCGCACGCATCAACGTCTCCGTAAGTGCCTGATCCCCTACTGGGCCAATAATTCGCTGAAATTGTTGGCCCAGCCCCCTCTGCCGCTGTTCTGTTTTTCAATGTTGGGTTACTCTGTATGTGAACAGACTGTTGATCTACAGCTGTAAGGAGGCCCTATGGCGAAGTATCAGAATCTACTGGTGGCTATTGACCCCAATCAGGACGATCAACCGGCGCTGCGCCGGGCAGTTTACCTGATCAAGCGGAACGGCGGGCGGATTAAGGCCTTCCTTCCTATCTATGATTTCTCTTACGAAATGACCACCCTGCTTT
This sequence comes from Serratia sp. K1WW1, assembly GCF_055790865.1. Lineage (NCBI taxonomy): Bacteria > Pseudomonadati > Pseudomonadota > Gammaproteobacteria > Enterobacterales > Yersiniaceae > Serratia > Serratia sp. K1WW1. The sequence continues at coordinate 2,927,162 of NZ_CM147697.1, read as the reverse complement.
CCCCTGACGAAAGAACGGCGATGCGGCAAGGGGTGATTAGCCAACGGGCGGCGTGGATTAAAGAGCAATGCCGCTTCTATCTTGAAGATGGCGTCCCCATTGAAATCAAAGTGGTGTGGCACAATCGCCCCTATGAGGCGATCATTCAGGAAGTGCTGAGCGGCAAGCACGATTTGCTGTTGAAAATGGCCCATCAGCACGACAGGCTGGAATCGGTGATCTTCACCCCGACAGACTGGCATCTGCTGCGCAAATGCCCTTGCCCGGTGTGGATGGTGAAAGACCAACCCTGGCCTGAAGGGGGTAAAGCGTTGGTGGCGGTTAATCTCTCCAGCGAAGAGCCTTATCATGACCCACTCAATATCCGGCTGGTGAAAGAAACGCTCGAACTGGCGCAAAACGTCGATCAAACCGAAGTGCACCTGGTGGGTGCCTACCCGGTTACCCCGATCAATATCGCCATCGAACTGCCCGATTTTGACCCCAGCATCTATAACGATGCGATCCGCGGGCAGCACCTGATCGCCATGAAGGCGTTAAGACAAAAATTCCACATCAACGAAGAATTCACCCACGTGGAGAAAGGCCTGCCGGAGGAAGTGATCCCGGATTTGGCCGAGCATTTGCAAGCGGGCGTGGTGGTGTTAGGTAGCTTGGGCCGCACCGGTATTTCTGCCGCGTTTATCGGCAATACCGCGGAACAGGTGATCGACCATCTGAAATGTGACCTGCTGGTGCTCAAGCCGGATGACTTCGACTGCCCGATCGTGATGGATGAAGACGACGAGCACGACGATGAGGATTGATTTCGGTGCGTTATAAAACAAACAGGGCCCAATTGGGCCCTGTTTGACATTCTGGGGTAGGAAATTAAAGCTCTACCACATCGAAACGTACGTCTGGATTAACGTCCGCGTCATAATCCACTTCTTCCAGACCAAAACCGAACAGGCGCAGGAACTCCTGCTTGTAGCCGGTGTAATCGGTCAGTTCACTCAGATTTTCCGAAGTGATTGACGGCCACAGATCGCGGCAGGCCTGCTGCACATCATCACGCAGTTCCCAGTCATCCATACGGATACGGGCATGATCGTCCAGCGGCATCTCTTCGCCGTACAGACGGGTGTGCATCAAACGGGAAACCTGTTCCATGCAGCCTTCGTGAATGCCCTTCTCTTTCATGATCTTGAAAGCCATGGAGATATACAGCGGCATTACCGGAATGGCCGAAGAAGCCTGGGTGACCACGGACTTCAGCACGGCAACGTGAGCGGTGCCGCCCTTGGCAGCCAGATCGCCACGGATAGCGGTAGCTGCGCGATCCAAATCTTCTTTGGCGCGGCCCAGCGTACCGTGCCAGTAGATTGGCCAGGTCAGGTCGGTACCGATATAGGAGTAAGCAACGGACTTGGCACCTTCGGCCAGCACGCCCGCTTCTTCCAACGCCGACATCCACAGTTCCCAATCCTGGCCGCCCATCACGGTGATGGTGTTCTGGATCTCTTCTTCGCTCGCCGGTTCAACCGTAGCGGTGATGATTTGGTCTTTGTTGGTGTCGATAGCGGTGGTGGTGTAAACCTCACCGATTGGCTTCAGCGCGGAACGCACTACTTCGCCGGTATCTGGCATTTTACGCACCGGCGAAGCCAGCGAGTAAACCACCAAATCGATCTGGCCCAGGTCGGCTTTGATCAGCTCAATTACCTTGGCGCGGCATTCGTTGGAGAAGGCATCACCGTTGACGCTTTTCGCGTACAGGCCAGCTTCTTTAGCGGCTTTGTCGAAAGCGGCCGAGTTGTACCAGCCAGCGGTGGCGGTTTTGCTTTCGCTGCCCGCTTTCTCGAAGAATACGCCGATGGTGGCGGCGTCGCTGCCAAAGGCGGTGGCAATACGGGAAGCCAGACCATAACCGGTAGATGCACCGATCACCAGCACACGTTTAGGGCCATTGGCAATCTTGCCCTGCGCCTTGGTGTAGGCAATCTGACGACGAACATTGGCTTCACAACCGACCGGATGAGTGGTGGTGCAGATAAAGCCGCGAACCTTAGGTTTGATAATCATATGGGTCTAGGATCCGTTAAAGGGATGAAATCGGGACATAAGATAACTCATTGTGTCCCTTTTTTGTGATCTGATGTGTTAGATTGCACAAATGTTGCGCAAAACTTGTTAAATTAAGCACAAACTACGTCAGGGGATCTGCCTTGTTAAGCAAAATCACCCCTGCGTCACAAACCCCAATTCCTGAGAGATGCGCCGCGTGGTCTCCAGCAGCGGTTTCATCAACGACTCCACGCCAACCTGTTGCAGCTTGGCCGTAGGCAGCGAAACCGAAACGGAATAAGGCACCCGTTGCTGAATATCGAATACCGGGGCAGCAATGCAGGACACGCCGAGCTCGTTTTCTTCGCGATCCATCGCCACGCCCTGCTTGCGGATATCCGCCAACTCCTCATACATCTTCGGCAATTCGGTAATGGTATTACGCGTCAGCACCTGGATCTCCTGCTGGTGGGTTTGCCAGTAGTGATCCGGATAGTCGCTCTTGCCATAGGCCATGAAAATTTTACCCATCGCCGAACAGTACAGCGGCATATGCTGGCCGATATAAGCGCGGGTGCGCATCATGCCGGTGGTCGGTTCCAATTTGTAGATCAGGATCACGTGATCGTCTTCCCGGCTGGAGAAGTTGACCGTTTCCCCCACTTCCAGGTTCAACTGCTCCAAATGCGGCGCAGCCACGTGGATGATGTTCAATGAGGAAAGCGCCTTTTGACCAATAGAAATAAATTTGGTGGTCAGGCGGTAACTGCCTGGGGAAGGCGCCTGCGTGACATAGCCACTGGTATGCAGCCCTTGTAACAGGCGGTGCACGGTGCTTTTGTTCATCTCGGCCAGTTCGGACAGGTGCGCCAGCGGGCAGCCATTAGGGAAATTGCTCAATATTTCAATCAGCTGCAAACCACGAAACAGGCTTTGGCTGCCCAGGGGTTTGTCTTTTTTGTCATCTTTTTCGTCAACAGCTTTCAGGCTCATAGCGAAATCTCTCCATTGTTGAGCCGCCAGCCGTTGCCACGGCGTAAGAAGCGGACCTACTAGGAGAGAATGTTACTCCAAGGGCCGCATCAGGTGAAGTTGGAACGCCGTATCATTTTCAGTAGCGAGGTTAAAACCCGCAACATTCCGGCAACCTTATAAGTGAGTTGTGCGTCACAAATTGACAAAATTAAAAATAATCCATTGTTTATTAAGGAGAATTAAAACCGCCCCGGCTTTGCTTTAGCTCGACGTTAGGCATATCATTTTTGAAATCTGATTTCGCATGTTGAAATTTAAGGTTGATTTAAACAGCAGAAGTTCACTTATTGGCATCGCGCTGATGGCGCGAACCGACACAGGGGCGCATCACATGACTCAAGGCAATGCGGATCAACCCATTCTTACGCTCAGCCATATCGTCAAGCGTTTTGGCGGCAACATCGCGGTTAACGACGTCAGCCTGCAGGTGATGCCCGGAGAAGTGCTGGCGCTACTAGGAGAAAACGGCGCGGGTAAATCCACGTTGATCAAAGTCCTGGCAGGAGTGTATCCCCGCGATGGCGGCGACATCCACTTTCAAGGTAACAGCATTGCCTCGGCGGCGGCGATTAAAAGTGATAGCCGCCAGCCGATTGCCTTTATCCATCAGGATCTGGGCCTGATTGAATGGATGACGGTAGCGGAAAACATGGCGCTGGTGATGGGGTTTCCCCGCCGTTTCGGGCTGATCGACTGGCGTGCCATTCGTCGCCGTGCGCTGGAAGCCTTGCAGGATGTGGGAATTGCCCTGGACCCAGACGCGCGCGTATTTGAGCTTTCCCGCACGGAGAAGTCGTTGCTGGCCATTGCCAGAGCGGTGGCGGTGAATGCCGAACTGCTGGTGCTGGATGAACCTACCGCTTCCCTACCCGCCAACGATGTACGCCACCTGTTCGCGGTGATCAACCGGCTGCGCGCCAAAAAGGTCGGCATGATTTACGTCACCCATCGCCTGGATGAGGTGATTGAAATTGCCGATCGGGTTTGTGTGATGCGTGACGGGCGCTACGTTGCCGGGGGCAATACCGCCGATTATTCCCTGCGCGATCTGGTGCAGATGATCGTGGGTGAAGCGATGGCGGAAGATCAGCGTGAACCGCTGCCGCAGCACCAGCCACCGGTGTTGCAACTGCATAACGTCAGCGTCGGGGATATCGGCCCGGTCAGCTTTGAATTGCAGCCGGGTGAAATGCTCGCTCTTGCCGGGCTGCGCGGCGCTGGCCAGGAGGAGATTGGCCGCCTGCTGTTTGGCCTGCGCCAACGAGACAGCGGAGAAATCCAGTTCCGCGATAAACCTTACTCAGCCACCACGCCGCAGCAGGCTATGGCCTGTGGAGTGTCGCTTGTCGCTGGCGATCGCACCGGCGAAAGCCTGGTGATGTCGATGAGCGTACGGGAAAATCTGTTTATCAACCCCTGCGCCAGCGGCCATAAGCTGTTCTCGCGCTATAGCCGCCGAGCCGAAATCGGTGCCAGTTGGTGGAAGGTGCAGCTGTTCGACGTGCGGCCCAAGGACGTCAATATCGATATCAGCGCCCTGTCCGGGGGGAATCAGCAAAAAGTGGTGATGGCCCGCTGGATGCACCTTGCTGCACCGTTGCTGATCCTGGAAGACCCCACTGCCGGGGTCGACGTGGGCGCCCGCGCCGAAATCTATCATCTGTTAAATAAATCCCTGGCAGCCGGCGTGGCGGTATTGGTGATCTCAAACGATTTCGAGGAGATCGCGCATATCTGTAACCGCGCCCTGGTGTTTAACCGGGGGAAAGTGGTGGGCGAGTTGAAGAACCAGCAGGTCTCGTTCGCCAATTTATTGGAGTTGGCCTCGGCCAGCACCGGGGAAGCCGTTGTGGAGGAATACCATGTCGAATAAAACGTCCGTCAAATCAACGGCGCTGGAACAGCGCGTCAGCCTGGGGCAGGACGGCGTTGGCCCATGGCTGATGCAAATCATCACCCGCTACGGCCTGCTGCTGCTGTGCATTGCGCTGGTGATCGTCTTCTCGCTCACCACGCCGTCGTTCGCCTCGATGCTGACGGTACAGGCGATCCTCTCCAGCAAGGCCAAGATCGCCCTGCTGGCACTGGCGGCCACCATTCCGATGATCGTCGGCAAGATCGACCTGAACGTCGGTTTCGGTATCGTGCTGTGGCACATCCTGGCGATCACCTTGCAGGTGGAATACGGCTTCTCCTGGCAGATGGCGGTGCTGACCGTGCTTGTCATTTCCGCGCTGTACGGCCTGCTTAATGGCATCCTGGTGGCGCTGGCGGATATCGACAGCTTCGTGGCAACCCTGGGTTCAGGCACCGTGCTTTATGCGTTGGCACTGTGGCACTCCGGCGGGCGGCAGATTGTCGGCGACCTGCCCGACGCCTTTATCGCCCTGCATCACACCGAGATTGCCGGGATCCCGATTGTGGCCTTCTACGTGCTGATCGTCGCCGTCATCCTGTGGCTGATCACCGAACATACCCCGCTGGGCCGGTGCATGTATGCGGTAGGCGGCAATCCGGCTGCGGCGCGGCTCAACGGTATTTCGGTCAATCGATTCACCATTGGTGCCTTTATCGCCTCGAGCGTGCTCACCGGTTTTAGCGGCGTGCTGATCGCTGCCGAACAGGGCGTAGGCCAGGCCAGCGTAGGGATGGATTACCTGTTACCCGCCCTGGTGGGCGCATTTCTTGGCAGTACCACCATTCGCCCAGGGCGGGTGAACGTCTGGGGCACCGTGGTAGGCATTGCCATTCTGGCGATCGGCATCGCGGGGATCCAGCAGTTTGGTGGGGAGTTCTGGGTCGAACCGTTATTCAACGGCGCGACGCTGCTACTGTCCATCACTCTGGCGGGCTATGCCCAACGCCGTCGGTTACTCAATCAGAAAGCAGTACAACGCAGTCAGGCGGCATCTGCCGATAACAACAACCAAAAAGCGATCAATCCTTAATCAGGAGCACAGCCATGAAACATTGTTGGATTTTGCCCGGGATCACCACTCTGCTGTTGGCCACCTCACCGGCCTGGGCAGATGCCTATCTCGATCAGGCCACGGCAGCGGTAGCCAAAGCCACGGCCAGCAGTACCCAATGGGATGGCCCTACCAGTGGGCCGCAGTTGCAGGCGAACAAGAAAATTATCTTTATTGCCTCCGACATGAAAAACGGCGGCGTGCAAGGAGTGCAACAAGGGCTTAGCGAAGCGGCCAAGGTGGCGGGCTGGCAGTTGGAAACGCTGGACGGTGGCGGTTCGGTGAAAGACCAACTGTCGTCGCTGAATCAGGCCATTGCCCAAAAGCCGGACGGGATCGTGATCGGCGGCTGGAACCCTAACGTGGCTAAAATCCCGCTGAAAAAGGCGGTGGCTCAGGGGATCGTTCTGACGGCCTGGCACGCGGTGCCGGAGCCCGGCCCCATCGCCAAATACGATGTGTTTTATAACGTCACTTCCGATTCCAATGAGGTAGCACGCATCGCCGCACAGTACGCGGTCGTGAAATCCGGTGGGCAGGCCAGCGTGCTGATCTTTACCGATTCGCTGTACCAAATCGCTCTGGACAAGGCCAACGTGATGAAAGAAGAAGTGGCCAAATGCAGCGGCTGTAAGCTGGTGGAGTTTATCGACACCCCGTTGGCAGACACAGCCAGCCGCATGCCAGCCATGACCTTCAGCCTGTTGCAGAAATACGGTGACAAGTTCCAGTACGCGCTGGCGATCAACGATCTGTATTTCGATTTTATGGCCCCAGCGCTGAAAACTGCTGGTAAAGGCGGCAGCAATGCGCCGTTTAATATCTCGGCCGGTGACGGCTCTATTTCTGCCTATCAACGCATTCGTTCCGGTGACAGCCAGTCTGCCACCGTGCCCGAGCCGCTGAAGCTGCACGGCTGGCAGTTGCTGGATGAGTTTAACCGTGCCTTCGCCAAGCAGGCACCTTCCGGTTACGTGACTCCGGCCCATCTGGTCACCCGCGAGAACATCGCCAATGACGGTGGCCCAAATAACATGTATGACCCACAAAATGACTATCAGGGGCATTACAAAACGATTTGGGGTGTGAAGTAATCAGGAGGCTGAGATGATCGAACAACGACTGGAACGTTTGTGTTCCCCCGCCGTTTGGGCCGAAGGCCCGGTATGGCTACCACAGCAGGATGCGGTGGTATTCAGCGATGTGAAAGGCAACCGCATGTTCCGCTGGGCCCGTAATGGCGAGCTCAGCGTATGGCGAGCTGCATCCAACTATGCCAACGGTAACGCCCGTGATGCCGAGGGGCGTGTCATCAGCTGTGAACATGGGCGGCGGGGTATCAGCCGCACCGAGCACGACGGCAGTGTCCAACTGCTGGTCGACCGGGTGGACGGCAAACGCTTCAACTCACCGAACGACATCGTGGTGCGCTCTGACGGCACATTATGGTTTACCGATCCGCCGTACGGCATCATCGGCGATGAAGAGGGCTACAAGTCGGAAAGCCAGGTGGTCGGCTGCTATCTGTATTGCTTCGATCCCCGTGATGGCTCATTGAACATTGCCGCCAGCGATCTGCAACGGCCCAACGGCCTGGCCTTTTCGCCGGATGAAAGCCAGCTGTACGTGGCGGATATGTCGATTATCGACTTCCCTACCCTTGGGCGTCGCGAACTGCGGATCTATCAGGTGGAAGGACGTGAGTTGAAGGCTGGCAGGCATTTTGCGCAGGTCACTCCGGGGATCCCGGACGGCTTCTGCCTGGATAGTGCCGGTAATCTGTTTTGCAGCTGTGCCGACGGCGTGATTATCTTTAATCCGCGTGGGGAACAGATTGGCAAAATCCCGGTACCGGAGTGTGTGTCCAACTGCACCTTCGGCGGGCCAGAGGGCAATGAACTGTACATTACCGCCACCACATCGTTGTACCGCATTGTCCTGAATACCCGCGGGTAATCATGGGCTGGTCATCACGCAGGGGGAGTTCACCTCTCCCTGCTTTGTCACGTCTGTAGCACGCCAAACCCCTCAAACTGTGTTGCCGATCACATAATCGCCGGATTAATTTAACCAACTGTTTTAACAGAATAATTTCCTGCTCTCCGGCTTTGACTTCGTCCCAACAGGGGTATAGCATTTATTTGAAATGCAATTTCGTATATTGAAATTAAAAGAACACAAAACATGCGGTTCACCATGAGGGAGAAGCAATATGAGAGTGAGCTATACCGAGTTAAAGCAGCAATTCAAACGCGTGTTGCTGGCACGGGGAGTGGCGGAACCCACGGCGGATGAGTGTGCCACTCTGTTTGCCGATACCACCGAAAGCGGCGTCTATTCCCATGGGGTCAACCGCTTCCCACGCTTCATTCAGCAGTTGGACGCAGGTGATATCGTGCCTGATGCCGAACCGAGCAAGCTGCTGTCGTTAGGCGCGATCGAACAGTGGGATGCCCATCAGGGCATTGGCAACCTGACCGCCCGCAAGATGATGGATCGTGCTATGCAGTTGGCGGATCAACACGGGATTGGCCTGGTGGCGTTACGTAATGCCAACCACTGGATGCGTGGCGGAGGTTACGGCTGGCAAGCTGCAGAGCAAGGCTATATCGGCATTTGCTGGACCAATTCGATCGCCGTCATGCCGCCTTGGGGGGCTAAAGAGTGCCGTATCGGCACTAATCCGCTGATCGTCGCCGTGCCAAGTAACCCGATCACCATGGTAGATATGTCGATGTCGATGTTCTCCTACGGCGCACTGGAAATGAATCGCCTGGCGGGCAAAAAACTGGCGGTAGACGGCGGTTTCGATAACGACGGCAACCTGACGCGCGATCCGGCCACCATCGAGGAAAATCGGCGTATCTTGCCGATGGGCTATTGGAAGGGGTCTGCGCTGTCGATCGTGCTGGATATGATCGCTACCCTGCTCTCTGGCGGTTCATCGGTCGCTGAAGTTACCGAAGATAACCGTGATGAATACGGCATTTCGCAGGTGTTTATCGCCATTGAGATCGACCGCCTGATCGACGGCAAAACCCGTGATGAAAAACTGCAGCGCATTATGGATTACGTTACCAGCGCCGAGCGTGATAACCCAGAAGTCGCCATCCGCTTGCCTGGCCACCGCTTCCCGCACGTCCGCGCCGAAAATCAACGCGATGGCATCCCGGTAGATGACCGCGTCTGGGCCCGCATTCAGGCACTTTAAGGAGCTGTTTATGATCTTCGGCCATATTGCCCATACGGCAGCAGAACACTATCCCCCGGCGATTGCCAAAGCCGTGGCCTATTTGCAGAACACCGACTTTACCGCCCTGTCTGCCGGGCGTTATGAGGATCCGCAAACCGGTTATGTGGTGCAGGTGCTGGATCTTCACACGCAACATAAAGATGAATTGCGCCCTGAAGTACACCGTAAAAATATCGACGTGCAGTTCCTGGTAAGCGGCACTGAATTAATAGGCGTTGCGGCAGACAGAGGAAATAACGTTATTCATCAGGAATTATTAGCGCAGCGTGACATTATTTTCTATCAGGACGTAGAAGACGAATCCTGGTTAACCATGCAGCCCGGTAATTTTGCGGTATTTTACCCGCAGGATGTCCATCGTCCTGCCTGTATTAATCAAACACCCTGCAATATCAGAAAGGTGGTAGTGAAAATACCGATAACATTACTTTCCAGCACGATGAAATAAAGACTGTCTCATAACGTGAATTTAGCCGTTTCATTGATTGCGATAATATCAGGTGAAAAATATGGAAAACACAACGCCGGGCTTTATTATTGGTGCTTATCCTTGCGCCCCTTCATTTCATCAGCTCGAACGTGAGAAGGAAGTTCAATTCTGGGACCGGCTGGCTGAACTGCCGCTGATCCGTGGGCTGGAGCAGCCTTGCCTGGACGAACTGCATCCTTATGGTGACGATTTCTTGCTTAAGCAGATCCCCAGCCACTGGCAACTGGTGCTTACAGCAGTAATGGGGACCATGCAACGACGCGGCAGCGGGCGGGATTTTGGCCTCGCCGCCCGTAATGAGGAGGAGCGCCAGGCAGCGGTGGATTATATCCGTTCAATACATGACAAAGTTAAGCGCACCAACGATCGCGCCGGTCGCCAACAGGTGGTAGCCCTGGAGCTTCAATCGGCCCCCAACCGGCAGGAAAAAGACAGTGCCGCGGCGCGGCAGGCCTTCATTGCCTCGTTGGAAGACATTGCCGGTTGGCACTGGGAATGTGATTTGGTGATTGAGCACTGCGATGCACTGACCGGGCCCATGCCACGCAAAGCCTTCCTGACGCTGGAAGATGAGATCATCGCGGCACAGGCGATTAACCGCCACTTTGGCGATACGCTAACCCTGGCCATCAACTGGGGCCGCTCTGCTATTGAGGGGCATAATGACCTCCTGCCTTTACAACAGGTGAAACAGTGTCAACAGGCAGGGTTATTGAGCGCCCTGATGTTCTCCGGCACTGCCAGCCACGGTGCTTATGGCGAATGGGAGGATACGCATGCACCCTTTGCCCCATTCGATGGGAGTCATTATGTTTGCCATGAATCATTAATGACGCTGGACAGTGCGCGGCAATTATTTAATCAGGCTCCGCTGGCAGAATTAAACTATGCAGGTATCAAATTACTGTCCACCTCGGCACAAGAGAGTGTTGAACAACGGATCGCTATTATCAAGGATGGTATCAACGCCTTGGCGTTAAGCAGCGGCCTAATTACGACACCAATAAGATAGAACATCACATAATACCCATAAAACGGTAAACAATAATACGGATTTATTCCGAGCACCCTACTTATGCGAAGGTATCAATAACATGAATACTGCTTCTGTTGCTGTTAGCCAAAGTCAGGCCATACCCAAATTACGCTGGCTGAGAATTGTGCCGCCTATTCTGATTACCTGCATTATTTCTTATATGGACCGCGTTAATATCGCCTTCGCCATGCCTGGCGGCATGGACGCCGAATTGGGGATCACCGCCTCCATGGCCGGCTTGGCGGGCGGCATCTTCTTTATCGGTTATCTGTTCCTGCAAGTGCCCGGCGGCAAGCTGGCGGTTAACGGTAACGGCAAAAAGTTTATTGGCTGGTCGCTGCTGGCCTGGGCGGTGATCTCGGTGCTGACCGGTTTGGTGACCAATCAATACCAACTGCTGTTCCTGCGCTTTGCCCTCGGCGTTTCTGAAGGCGGTATGCTGCCGGTGGTGCTGACCATGATCAGCAACTGGTTCCCGGACAAGGAACGTGGGCGCGCCAATGCCATCGTGATCATGTTCGTGCCGATCGCCGGTATCCTCACCGCCCCGCTCTCCGGCTGGATCATCACCGCCTGGGACTGGCGCATGCTGTTCCTGGTGGAAGGTGGCCTGTCACTGGTGGTGATGGCGTTGTGGTGTTTCACCATCAGCAACCGCCCGCAGGAAGCCAAGTGGATTTCACAGGCTGAAAAAGACTACCTGATCAAAACCCTGCATGACGAACAACTGCTGATCAAAGGCAAAACGGTGCGCAATGCTTCGCTGCGGCGCGTGCTGGGCGACCGGATCATGTGGCAACTGATCCTGGTTAACTTCTTCTACCAAACCGGGATCTACGGCTACACCCTGTGGCTGCCCACCATTCTGAAGGGCCTGACCAACGGCAATATGGAACAGGTGGGCTGGCTTGCCGTGCTGCCCTACATTGGTGCCATTTTTGGCATGCTGATCGTTTCCACCTTGTCCGATCGTACCGGTAAACGCAAAGTGTTCGTTGCCCTGCCGCTGGCCTGCTTTGCGATTTGCATGGCGCTTTCCGTACTGCTGAAAGATCACATCTGGTGGTCTTATGCCGCGTTAGTCGGTTGCGGCGTGTTTATTCAGGCGGCCGCAGGCGTGTTCTGGACTATTCCTCCCAAATTATTCAACGCCGAAGTGGCCGGTGGCGCACGTGGTGTGATCAATGCCTTGGGCAACCTCGGCGGTTTCTGCGGCCCTTATATGGTCGGTGTGCTGATCACTCTGTTCAACAAGGACGTTGGCGTCTATAGCCTGGCAGCCTCACTGGCGATCGCCGCAATGCTGGCGCTGATGTTACCCAACAGATGCGACCAGGTCGCCGGGAGTGAGCAATGAAATACTGGCTCGGGCTCGATTGCGGCGGCACCTTTATCAAGGCCGGATTGTATGATGCCGAGGGTAAAGAACTGGGCATTGCCCGCCGTAATCTGGCAATTGTTGCCCCACAGCCTGGTTGGGCGGAGCGGGATATGCCCGCGCTATGGCAAACCGCCGCCAGCGTGATCCGTGAGGTGTTGGAACACAACGGTATCACCGCGGCAGCCGTTCAGGGGCTGGGAATTTCGGCCCAGGGCAAAGGCGTGTTCCTGTTGGATAAACAGGGGAAACCGCTGGGCAACGCCATTCTGTCTTCCGATCAACGGGCACTGGCCCAGGTGATGGCCTGGCAACAAGCGGGCATGCCGCAAGCCCTGTACGAGCAAACTCGCCAGACGTTATGGACCGGCCATCCGGTTTCGCTGCTGCGCTGGATCAAGCAGCATCAACCCGAGCGCTACGCCCAGATTGGCAGCGTGCTGATGGCGCATGACTACCTGCGCTACTGCCTGACGGGCGAACTGGCCTGTGAAGAAACCAATATCTCCGAATCCAACCTGTATCAGATGGAGCGCGGCTGTTATGACCCGGCGCTGGCACAGTTGCTTGGCATCGACGAGATCGTGCCAGCCCTACCGCCGATTGTCGGTTCTGCCGAGATCGCCGGGCGCGTTAGTGCTGAAGCCGCAGCGTTGACCGGCTTGCAAGTCGGCACCCCGGTGGTGGGCGGTTTGTTTGACGTGGTATCCACCGCACTCTGTGCCGGGCTGCAGGATGAAACCCGACTCAATGCGGTGATGGGCACATGGTCGGTCACCAGCGGGATCACCGCAACGATCGCTTCCGACTCCGGCTATCCGTTCGTTTATGGCCGCCATGCCGAGCAAGGCAAATACATCGTCCACGAAGCCAGCCCTACCTCCGCTGCTAATCTGGAGTGGTTTTGCCAGCAATGGGACCTGCACGACTACGCGCAGCTCAACCGTTGGGTGGCTGAGCTACCCAAGGCTGGCAGCCAGTTGCTGTTTGCCCCCTTCCTTTATGGCTCCAACGCCGGGCTGGGATTGAGTGCCAACTTCTACGGCATCCAGGCCTTCCATCAACGAGAACACCTGGTACAGGCGATTTTCGAGGGCGTGGTGTTCTGCCATATGACTCACCTGAACCGTATGCGGCAACGTTTCCCCCAGACCACAGCACTGCGTGTCACCGGGGGGCCTGCTAAATCGGCACCCTGGATGCAAATGTTTGCCGACGTCAGTGGCTTACCGGTCGAGCTGCCGCAGGTGGAGGAAACCGGCTGTTTAGGTGCAGCGATGGCTGCCATGGTGGGCACCGGTGCTTTCAGCGGCTTTGCCGCCGCGCAGCGGGCATTGGCTCCACGCATCGAAACCGTTCTGCCCGATCCCGCCGCTCAGGATGCTTACCACCGCAAATACCAACGTTATCAGGCGCTGGTTGCCACGCTACAAACGCTGCAACACGGCGACTTTCAGGAGGCTTTATGACCATCAAACCGCGCCTGCAACTGGCGCTCGATCACACCCGGCTGGATGCCGCTCTGCAAACGGTCGACCGTCTGCATCCGTACGTCGACATCATCGAGGCTGGCACCATTTTATGCATCAGCGCCGGGATCCAGGCAGTGAGCGCCCTGCGTGAACGTTGCCCGCAACATACGCTGGTCGCCGATCTGAAGGTGGCCGATGCCGGAGCGACCCTGGCCGAACAGGCTTTTTCGCAGGGAGCCAACTGGATGACCGTGATATGCGCAGCTCCCCTGGCCACCATGGCTAGCGCGTTGGAGGTGGCGGAGCGCTACCGGGGTGAAATCCAGATCGAACTGTTTGGCCGCTGGACGCTGGAAGATGCCAAAGCCTGGCGCAATCTGGGCATCAAACAGGCGATTTACCACCGTGGCCGCGATGCTCAGGCCAGTGGGCAAACCTGGGGCCAACAGGATCTGGACACCATGAAGGCGCTGTCCGATCTGGGGATTGAGCTTTCGGTTACCGGCGGGATCGTCCCGGCCGATTTGCCGCTGTTTAAAGACATCGCCGTGACGGCGTTTATTGCCGGGCGTGCGCTGGCCGAGGCTGCCGATCCGGTGGTGGCCGCACGTCAGTTTCATACCGCCATTGATGACATTTGGAGATCTTGATATGCGCCAGCATCCGTTGGGAATTTACGAAAAAGCGCTGCCGAAACACCTGAGCTGGCCGGAGCGGCTGGCATTGGCCAAGGCCTGCGGCTTTGATTTTGTCGAGATGTCGGTCGATGAAAGTGATGAGCGGCTGGCACGTCTGAGCTGGAGCAAAGAGCAGCGTCTTTCGCTGGTCAGCGCCATGTTGGAAACCGGTATCAGCATCCCCTCGATGTGCCTTTCTGGCCATCGCCGTTTCCCGTTCGGCAGCCATGACGAGGCCACGCGGCAACAGGCTTATCTGATCATGGAACAGGCGATCCAGCTGGCCAAGGACGTTGGCATTCGCACCATTCAGTTGGCGGGTTATGACGTGTATTACGAGCAGCAGGACGAAGGAACTCTCGCCCGCTTTACCGAGGGTATGCAATGGGCGGTGGAACGTGCCGCTGCCGCACAGGTGATGCTGGCGGTCGAAATTATGGATACCGAATTCATGAGTTCCATCAGCAAGTGGAAAAGCTGGGACTCCCTACTGGCTTCCCCTTGGTTCACGGTATATCCAGACGTTGGCAACCTTAGCGCCTGGGGTAACGACGTAGCGCAAGAATTGCAGCTTGGCATTGACCGTATCGCGGCCATTCACCTCAAAGACACCTTCCCGGTCACTGAGACGTCACCGGGCCAGTTCCGCGATGTGCCATTCGGTGAAGGCTGTGTGGATTTTGTCGCCCTGTTCCGCACGCTGAAGCAGCTCAACTATCGCGGCGCTTTCCTGATTGAGATGTGGACCGAAAAGGCCGACGAACCAGTTGCCGAGATCGTGCAAGCCCGCCGTTGGATTGAACAACAAATGCAGCAAGGAGGAATGACATGCTAACTCTGTCACAGCTTAAACAGCAGGTTTTGGAGGCCAACCTCGACCTCCCTCGCCACAAGCTGGTGACCTTTACCTGGGGGAACGTCAGCGCCGTTGACCGTGAACGTGGGTTGGTGGTGATCAAGCCTTCCGGCGTGGAATATGCGCATATGCAGGTGGAGGATATGGTGGTAGTCAATCTGGCCGATGGCCAACGAGTTGAGGGCAGCAAGAAGCCCTCTTCAGACACCGCTACTCATCTGGCCCTGTACCGGGAGTTTGCCGACATCGGCGGCATCGTGCATACCCATTCACGCCATGCCACTATCTGGGCACAGGCCGGGCTGGATATCCCTGCCTGGGGCACCACTCATGCCGACTATTTCTACGGCGCGATCCCTTGTACCCGGTTGATGACCGCAGATGAAATCGAGCACGATTATGAACTGGATACCGGCAAAGTGATTATTGAAACCTTCCGCCAGCGCGGCATCAGCCCAAGCGCCATCCCAGCGGTGCTGGTCAACGCCCACGGGCCGTTTGCCTGGGGCAAAGATGCGCATGACGCGGTTCACAATGCGGTCGTACTGGAAGAAATTGCTTATATGGGGATTTTTTCACGGCAGTTGACGCCGGGGATTGGCAACATGCAGCAGGTGCTGTTGGATAAGCATTACCTGCGTAAGCACGGCAAGAACGCCTATTACGGCCAATAGCATCCCCTCACCCCAACCCTCTCCCACAGGGAGAGGGAGCTGTTAGCCCCTACTCTTTTGCAAGTAAAGTGGTTATCTCGGCAAACTCGATCGCTCCTCCTTCAAAGTGAGTCACCACAATTTCAAACACACTCGATCGGTCCTCATTCAAAGTGAGTTACCACAATTTCAAACACTCTCGAACGGTCCTCCTTCAAAGTGAGTCACCACAATTTCAAACACACTCGATCGGTCCTCATTCAAAGTGAGTTGCCACAATTTCAAACACTCTCGAACGGTCCTCCTTCAAAGTGAGTCACCACAATTTCAAACACACTCGATCGGTCCTCATTCAAAGTGAGTTGCCACAATTTCAAACACTCTCGAACGGTCCTCATTCAAAGTGAGTTACCACAATTTCAAACACACTGGATCGGTCCTCATTCAAAGTGAGTTACTACAATTTCAAACACACTCAATCGTCACTCATTCAAAGTGAGTTACTACACTTTCAGCCCAACTCGATCGGTCCCCTCTCCCTGTGGGAGAGATACCGTCTTGTCGGCTATCCGGCAAGCGGTATTTCCGCATTAAATACCTTTCCTGATTTCACCACACCATAGGCCAGTTGCAGCAGTTTTCGCATCGCCGCACACACTCTCTCTTTGCCCGACTTCCCACGCAACTTCAGCCTTTCTGTCAAGTCCTTAACCACAACATTGTATTGGCCTGCTACTACCGCTGGCATGTATAACGCGCTTCGTAGCTCACTGTGTCCCACTTTCGATAACCGGCTTTTCCCTTTAAACATCCCCGACTCACATCGCTGTGGATTCAGTCCTGCGTACGCCACCAGGGCCTTGCTGCTGGTGAACCGACGCAGGTTTCCAGCAAAGGCCAGCAGGCTGGAGCTCAGCATCTCTCCCACCCCTGGGATGCTTTTTAGCAACTCGCTGTCCCGTTTCAGGTCAGGGTTATCATCGATGTGCTGACTGATTCTCTTCTTCGTTTCTCGTATCAGTTCATCCAACGTGGCGATGTGTTCATTGAGTGAAGGGACGATGACCGCTTCTGCCACCTCCAGGCGATTTTCTTCCATCTGACGCATCTCTTCCAGGTTCTTAAGATGCCTGACCAACGCGGTCAACTGGCGTTCGCTCAATGGGGCTGGGAACCACGGGTCAGGCTGATGCAGTGCGCAGTAGCGGGCTATCATCGCTGCATCGCTTTTGTCCGTTTTGTTCCGGGTCAGTTCTGTATTGCCGAAGGAATGGATACACGCCGGGTTCATCAGACTGACGTGGTAGTTGTTGTCTGCCAGATAAGTGGCCAGTTCCGTGCTGTAGCTCCCAGTGGCTTCCATGCAGACATGACAGTCGCCAAAGCGGCTCAACCAGGCCGCGAACTCGCGGCATCCAGAAGGGGTATTGGCAAACTTTTTGGTTTTATACTTCTGATTTTCCAGCAGTACGGCGACATCAAACTTGAGTTTGGCGATATCAACGCCGACAGGGGTTCTGCGCATTATGGCACTCCATAACCATGTCTGTAATTTATCGCCGGACCATCCTTATATGTGGGTGCTCATAGGCACAGGATACCGTTCGGTCTACAAGGCGACAGGGAAATAGACAGTTGGGGCACAATCTCTCCCACGGGCTCATAGGCACTAGGGTTAGGAGGAGCTCACCAACTATCTCCCGATGATCAGTCGGGGATCTTCTCCGCTAAGGCGGAGAAGATCAAGACATAAGGGTTAGGGTGAGGGGTCAGTTCGATAAAAAAATGCCAGCCGCTGTGAAGTGGCTGGCATTGTGTTTTTCCTACAGAGATATTACAGCGCGCGCAGGATCGCTTCCACGCTGGCCTTGGCATCGCCAAACAGCATCTGGGTGTTCTCTTTAAAGAACAGCGGGTTCTGCACACCGGCATAGCCGGTATTCATCGAGCGTTTGAACGCGATAACGTTTTGCGCTTTCCACACTTCCAGCACAGGCATACCAGCGATTGGGCTGCGCGGATCTTCCAACGCCGCCGGGTTCACCGTGTCGTTGGCACCAATGACCAGGACGGTATCAGTGTCCGGGAAATCATCGTTGATCTCGTCCATTTCCAGCACCACATCGTACGGCACACGGGCTTCCGCCAGCAGCACGTTCATGTGGCCCGGTAAACGACCCGCCACCGGGTGAATACCAAAGCGCACCTTGATACCGCGCGCACGCAGCTTCTCGGTGATTTCCGCAACCGGATACTGCGCCTGCGCCACCGCCATGCCGTAGCCTGGGGTGATGATCACCGAAGTGGAGTTACGCAGCTGTTCGGCCACTTCTTCCGCCGTGGTTTCGCGGTATTCGCCCATTTCTTCTGCGTCGCCGGTTGAGGAACCATCGGTACCAAAACCACCGGCAATCACGCTGATAAACGAACGGTTCATCGCCTTACACATGATGTACGACAGGATCGCACCGGAAGAACCGACCAGCGCACCGGTCACGATCAGCAGATCGTTGCTCAGCATAAAGCCTGCCGCCGCTGCTGCCCAACCGGAGTAGGAGTTCAGCATCGACACTACCACCGGCATGTCTGCCCCACCGATTGACGCAACCAGATGCCAGCCGAAGCCAAGAGCAATCACGGTCATGATCAACAGTGCGAACACTTCCCAACCAACGCTGTTGGTACGCACGAACAGCACCATCAGCAGGAAGGAAACCACCAGGGCAGCCAGGTTCAGCTTGTGACGGTTAGGCAACATCAGCGGCTTGGAAGAGATAATGCCGCGCAGTTTGCCAAAGGCCACGATAGAGCCGGTAAAGGTCACCGCACCGATAAAGATGCCGAGGAACACTTCGGTAAGATGGATATTTTCCATCACCGGCTCCATGGCGACCGTGCCGTGATCCAGGTAGCTGTTGAAGCCGACCAGCACCGCAGCCAGACCCACGAAGCTGTGCAGCACCGCCACCAGTTCCGGCATTTCGGTCATTTCGACCTTCTTGGCCAGATACACGCCGATGGAACCACCGATGATCATCGCGATAATGATCCAACCCACGTTACCGGAATCCGGCCCGAGGATGGTGGCGATCAGCGCGATCGCCATCCCAGCCACGCCGAACAGGTTGCCCTGCTTGGACGTTTCATGGCGCGAAAGACCGGCCAGGCTGAAAATAAACAGAATAGCGGCAACAATGTATGCAGCTGTAACTAATCCACCAGACATTTTTGCTACCCCTTAGTTTTTGCGGAACATCTTCAGCATGCGCTGAGTGACGGTGAATCCACCAAAAATGTTGATGCTGGCGATCAGTACCGCGACAAAGGAGAGGAAACTCACCCAGCCGCCATGACCAATCTGCAACAACGCACCGACCACGATAATCCCTGAGATCGCGTTAGTGACCGACATCAACGGGGTATGCAATGCATGGCTGACGTTCCAGACCACGTAGTAACCCACCACGCAGGCCAGCGCAAACACGGTAAAGTGAGACAGGAACTCTTTCGGCGCCGAATTGGCAAACCAGCCAAACAGGATGATCGCCAGTGCGATCAGGCCGTATTTCACCATTGGTGAGGTTGGTTTCTTTTCAACTTTCTCGATTGGTGCGGCGGCAGCCTGCTTCGGCTGGGCGGATACCTGGATCGGTGGTGCTGGCCAGGTAACTTCGCCATCGCGAACTACGGTCACGCCGCGGATGACGGTGTCTTCAAAATCGATATCGATTTCGCCGTTTTTCTCTTTCGACAACAGCTTCAGCAGGTTCACCAGGTTGGTGCCGTATAGCTGTGAGGACTGCGTCGGCAAGCGGCTTGGCAGATCGGTATAACCGATAATCTTCACGCCGTTTTCGGTAACGGTCACCTGATCGGCCACGGTCAGCTCACAGTTGCCACCGGTTTGCGCGGCCAGATCGACAATCACGCTGCCCGGCTTCATGGAAGCCACCATCTCTTTGGTAATAAGCTTTGGTGCCGGGCGGCCAGGGATCAGCGCCGTGGTCACGATAATGTCCACTTCCTCTGCCTGAGCGGCAAACAACGCCATTTCCGCTTTGATAAAGGCTTCAGACATCACTTTGGCATAGCCATCGCCGCTGCCTGCTTCTTCCTCAAAGTCCAGCTCGAGGAATTCTGCGCCCATACTCTGCACTTGCTCTTTCACTTCCGGGCGGGTGTCGAAGGCGCGAACGATCGCCCCCAGGCTACCAGCCGCACCGATAGCGGCCAAGCCAGCAACCCCAGCACCAATGATCATCACTTTGGCCGGGGGAACTTTACCGGCGGCGGTGATCTGGCCGGTGAAGAAACGCCCGAATTCGTGCGCCGCCTCAACGATAGCGCGATAACCGGCGATATTGGCCATTGAGCTCAGCGCATCCAGGGACTGCGCACGTGAAATACGTGGCACGGAATCCATGGCCATAGCGGTCACGTTGCGGGCCGCCAGCTTCGCCATCAATTCTGGGTTTTGTGCAGGCCAGATAAAGCTGACTAACGTACTGCCTTCACGCATTAACGCAATTTCTTCCTCAAGAGGTGCGTTAACCTTCAGGATCAGATCCGATTGCCACACATCGGCTGTATCGGTAATTGTCGCCCCTGCGGCTTGATAAGCTGCATCTTCAAAGCTTGCCAGTTTTCCCGCCGCGCTTTCGATCGCGACGGTAAAGCCCAGTTTCAGCAGTTGTTCTACCGTTTTCGGCGTTGCTGCAACTCGGGCTTCATTGGCCAACCGTTCTCTTGGTACACCAATACGCATAATGTTCCCTTCTCACCTGTTCTGATGATGTTTATTATCGTGTTACCCATAGCGATAGCACCGGCTGGCAAGTTTTTTATCAGCCTTGCCTGTCAGCAAATTAAGGTGCCACCTATAACCTACTGAAAATGTGATCGATGATCCATAATTGCTTACGTTTACCCGTCAGTTTTTACATAAAAATGCAGCTAAGGCTATGACAAATCTCAAATCTGGATGCAAAAACTGCCCGGAAGGCCCTTTTCAACGCACTATTGTGCAGAACCAGCCCTAAGCCATTTCCTGTCAGCCGCGGACGGCGAGCATAAAAGTTATAAAATTGTGAATAATTAACATTAATGAGATTAAACGCTTTATTATTGAAACTTATAACCTGTTGGCTCAATGTGGCTCATCTAGTGTGGCTCGGCTTTGTCGCATCGCATCACATAAAATGCTGAGACACCTGCCAAGGTTACATGGCATAATCTGCGGCTGAATTACACCTAAACTGTTCAGCACGTTATAAACGTTACTGCGCTTGGCGAAAGGATTTTTTATGAAGCTGAAGACCACGATCATCGCATCAGCCTTGTTATCACTTACTGCGCTGTCTGTGCATGCCGCGCAAGAGTTAACTCCTGAGAAAGCAGCGGCCATCAAGCCGTTTGATCGCATCACCATTACCGGCCGTTTTATTGCCATCAACGAAGCTGCCGATGCCGTATCCCGCCGTGCAGATAAAATGGGGGCCGACGCCTTCTATATCCAGGACATCAACAACAGCAACAATGGCGGCAACTGGCGCGTTACCGCAGACGTCTATCATAAAGATGCCCCAGAAGTCAGCAAAGAGACCAAATACCGCGTGATTAACGGCGTGAAAGAGCTGCCGAAAGACGAAGCCTTCCTGCTTGAACCTTACGATACCGTGACCGTCAGCGGCTTCTACCGCAGCCAGCCAGACATCAACGACGCCATCTCCAAAGCCGCACAGAAGAAAGGCGCTGCCTCGTTCTTTATCGTGCGTCAGGTGGATGCCAACCAGGGCGGCAACCAGTTCATCACCGCTTACGTCTATAAAGCCGATGCGCCGAAACGTGTGGTGCAGAGCCCGGATGCCGTGCCTGCCGATTCTGAAGCCGGTAAAGCCATGTTGGCAGCCGGTGGTGCAGAAGCCGCCAAGGTCGAGATCCCTGGCGTTGCCTCTTCCGGCTCACCAGCCCGCGACGTTGGCCGCTTCTTCGAAACTCAAACCTCTACCGGCCAGCGTTACACTGTAACTCTGCCGAACGGCACCAAGATCCAGGAAGTGAACAACGTCACCGCCGCGCAGATGGTGCCGTTTGATTCCGTGACCTTTACCGGCCACTTCAACAGCATGACCGACGTCTCTACCGAAGTGGCGAAACGTGCCGCAGAGAAAGGCGCCAAGTACTACCATGTGACCCGCCAGTGGCAGAACAAGAGCGGCGGCAACCTGACCGTCAGCGCCGATCTGTTCAAATAATCCCCGCTGTCACCTTGATCGAAGGGCTGCCACCGTGCAGCCTTTTTTTATGCCGCTGCTGAATAAGTTTTTATCCATTGCGCATAACCAATCATTGCATCCGCAAGCATCTCCCCTTAGAATTTGCGCCAATTTTTAGCTTCATTACCTGCCCTTGCGGTAATTGCCATGACGTTATGGCTGGCCTGCACGGAACGCATAGTTGTTTATTCTGTCTCGGGATCCATCATTGGAAAGAAAACTTGGTCTTACCGCGTTAACCGCCTTGGTGCTCAGCTCAATGCTGGGCGCAGGCGTCTTTAGCCTGCCGCAGAATATGGCCGAGGTTGCCAGCCCGGCGGCCTTGCTGATTGGTTGGGCCATCACCGGCGTCGGCATTCTGTTCCTGGCGTTTGCCATGTTGTTACTGACCCGCCTGCGCCCCGACCTGGATGGTGGCATCTTCACCTACGCCAAAGAAGGCTTTGGCGAACTGGTGGGTTTCTGCTCTGCGTGGGGTTACTGGCTGTGTGCGGTGATCGCCAACGTTTCTTATCTGGTGATCGTGTTTGCTGCACTAAGCCTGTTTACAGACCGCAGCGGCACGGTGATCCTGGGCGATGGCAACACCTGGCAGGCGTTGATCGCCGAATCCTTGTTGCTGTGGATCGTCCACGCCTTGGTATTGCGCGGCGTGCAAACGGCGGCCAGCATCAATCTGGTGGCCACCCTCGCCAAGTTGCTGCCGCTCGGCCTGTTTGCCGTGCTGGCCGCTATCGCGTTCCGCATGGATACCTTCACGCTGGATTTCCACGGCGTTGCTCTTGGTACGCCAGTTTGGCAGCAGGTTAAAGACACCATGCTGATCACCCTGTGGGTGTTTATCGGTGTTGAAGGTGCTGTGGTAGTTTCCGCCCGTGCCCGGCAGAAAAAGGACGTTGGCCGCGCCACCATGCTGGCCGTGATTTCCGCTTTGGCGGTGTATCTGGTGATCACCCTGCTGTCGCTCGGCGTGGTGCCACGCAGTGAGCTGGCTGAAATGCGTAACCCGTCAATGGCGGTGCTGATGGTTGACCTGATCGGCCCTTGGGGTGATGTGATCATCGCCACTGGCCTGATCGTTTCGGTTTGCGGGGCCTACCTGAGCTGGACCATCATGGCGGCCGAAGTGCCTCTGCTGGCCGCTCAACACGGCGCATTCCCCAAAATTTTCCGCAAGCAAAACCAGAACCACGCCCCATCCGCCTCTTTGTGGTTGACCAATGGTGCGGTGCAAATTGCGCTGGTGATTATCTGGCTGACCGGCAGCAACTACAACTCGCTGCTGACCATTGCTTCCGAGATGATCCTGGTGCCGTATTTCCTGGTGGGAGCATTCCTGTTCAAGGTGGCCCGTCAGCGGCAAGACAAGCGGCTGATTTTCGCAGCCAGCGGTGCCTGCCTGTATGGGCTGTGGCTACTCTATGCTTCAGGTCTGATGCATCTGTTGATGTCGGTGCTGCTGTATGCACCTGGCTTGCTGGTGTTTATGTATGCCCGCAGTGGACATCAGAATGTGAAATTGCTCAACCGGCTAGAGAAAAGCACCGTTATGCTGCTGTTGGCCGCAACCCTCCCGGCCGGATGGTTTATGTTGCATTGATCGACTCAATTAACCGGGTGGCCTCACCCGGTTAATTGCCAGGCACCGGTTGGGCGTTAATGGTGATCCTCTCACCCACCTGCGTCACTACCACCGATTCACCGCACTCTTTCTCAATGGCGACCAACTGCTCCGCCGCCAGCGCATACGGCAGTTGAATATCAAACACCACCAACTGCTGCTGCCGGGCCAGATCGATCAGGCGAATAATGTTGACCTCATCGCTGACCTGCGTCGAAACCACCTGTAACGCCAACTCTTTCAACTGATCCTGACGTGAGCGTGAGTCTGCCACGCGCGATTTCACTACCATGCCAAAAATGGGCATCACGCCATAGATTGCATCGATAAAGCGCCACTGCTTCTTGCAGGAGGCGGATAAAAAATGGGTGTAGTCAAAACAGACTCTCTCACTGCGCGCGACGAATGCAAGATGATCGTTGTTCATCTTCGTTACCCTTCTGGTGGCCAGTGCTGAAATGTCATCGATGGCAAGCGTTATCCGCTTTCTGACGTATAATGGCATAATTACCTTAATGTTTGCCAGTTTGCTCAGGAGCTTTACTCGATGGTCTCTCACAATTCGGCCCCTGTGTTGATCACCGGCGGTGCCCGCAGAATTGGGCTGGCTCTGGCCAAGTCGTTCTTACAACGGGGCGTTCCGGTCATTATTGCCTATCGCAGTGAATACCCGGCGTTAGCCGAACTCCAAGACCTTGGTGCGATCTGCCTGCAGGGCGACTTCTCTGCCCACGAAGGGATCTATCGTTTTGCCGATCAGGTGAAACAGGTCGCCCCAAAGCTGCGTGCCGTGATCCATAACGCCAGTGCCTGGTTGGCAGAATCGGCCGATACTCCGCCGGAACAGGTGATGGCTTCGATGCTCCAGATCCACGTTTACACGCCCTACCTGCTAAACCAACTGCTGGAACCCTGCCTGCTTGGCCAAGGGCAAGCCGGTGCCGATATCATCCACCTGACGGATTATGTGGTGGAGAAAGGCAGCGACAAGCACATTGCCTATGCCGCCAGCAAGGCCGCGCTGGATAATATGACCCGTTCCTTTGCCCGCAAGCTGGCCCCCGAAGTCAAAGTGAATGCTATCGCCCCGGCGCTGATCATGTTCAACACCGGTGATGATGAAGCCTATCGTCAGCAGGCATTGAGAAAATCCCTGATGCAGATTGCCCCAGGGGAAAGCGAAGTGGTCAATCTGGTGGATTATCTGATGAGCAGCCGCTACGTCACCGGGCGTACTCACAGCGTGGATGGCGGGCGACCGCTGCGCTGAATAATCGGCATGGCGCAACACCGAGCAGCGCGCTATGCTGGATGCCGTTTTTCCTATAAAACCACCCTATTATGACTAAAATTGTTTTTGTAGAAGACGATCCTGAGGTTGGCAAACTGATTGCCGCCTATCTGGGCAAACATGACATCGACGTCATCATCGAACCCCGCGGCGATACGGCACAGGCCTGTATTGAGCGGGAACAGCCAGACCTGGTGCTGTTGGATATCATGCTACCCGGCAAGGACGGCATGACGCTGTGCCGCGATCTGCGCCCGGTTTATCCAGGCCCGATCGTGTTGCTCACCTCGCTGGATAGCGATATGAATCACATCCTGTCATTGGAAATGGGTGCGCATGACTACATCCTGAAAACCACGCCACCTGCGGTGCTGCTGGCTCGCCTGCGTTTGCACCTGCGTCAACACAGTGGCAACCAGCCCAAAGAAGAGCAAACGCAGAACATCACCCAACATAATGCCGTGCATTTTGGTTTGCTGTGCATCGATCCGGTCAACCGCCAGGTGACACTCGGGGAAGAGATCGTCACCCTTTCCACCTCGGATTTCGATCTGCTGTGGGAGCTGGCGACCCATGCCGGGCAGATCATGGCCCGTGAAGCGTTGCTGCAAAACCTGCGCGGCGTCAGCTACGACGGTATGGATCGCAGCATCGATGTGGCCATCTCACGCCTGCGCCGCAAGCTGTATGACAATGCCCTGGAGCCGTTTCGCATCAAGACCGTGCGCAACAAAGGCTATCTGTTTGCCCCCAACGCCTGGGCATCGGTGCAACAATGAGAAAACTGTTCGTGCAGTTCTTTTTACTGCTGTTCGTCTGCTTTCTAGTAATGGCGATGCTGGTTGGCCTGGTTTACAAGGTCACCGCCGAACGTGCCGGGCGCCAATCGATGGACGACCTGATGAAGAGTTCGCTGTATCTGATGCGCAGCGAGCTGCGGGAGATCCCGCTAAAGGACTGGAACAAAACCATCGCCACCCTGGATTTAAACCTGTCGTTCAAACTGCATATCGAGCCGCTCGGTAAGCAGAACCTGAATGAAGATCTCACCAAGCGTCTGCACATGGGAGAGATTATTGCGCTGGACGATCGCTACACCTTTATGCAGCGCATTCCCCGTAGCCACTACGTGCTGGTCGTTGGCCCCATCCCTTATCTGTTTTATCTGCACCAGATGCGCATCCTGGATTTGGTGCTGCTGATTTTTATCGGCTTGTCGCTGGCCCTACCGGTGTTCCTGTGGATGCGCCCGCATTGGCAAGACTTGCTGAAACTGGAAAATGCCGCCCAACGTCTGGGAGCCGGGCATCTCGATGAACGTACACACTTTGTGCCCACCTCGAGCCTTTACCGGCTTGGCGTTGCCTTTAATCAGATGGCCGATAACGTCAACACGCTGATCGTCAGTAAAAAACAGCTGATTGACGGTATTGCCCATGAGCTACGGACTCCGCTGGTACGCCTGCGCTACCGGTTGGCCATGAGCGATAACCTCACCGACGGCGAGCAGCAGGCGTTGAATCGGGATATCGGCCAGCTAGAATCCCTGATCGACGAGCTATTGACCTATGCGCGTCTGGATCGGCCTCAGGTAGCCTTGAATATTGAGCCTATCGATTTACCCGGCTGGCTACAGGATAAGGTGGCCGATATCCAGTTGATCCACCCAGAGCGCGACATTGAGCTGAACATCCCGCATGTCGGTGACTTTGGCGGTGTCGATCTGCGGCTGATGGAACGCGTGTTAGACAACCTGGTCAACAATGGCCTGCGCTATAGCGAACGGCGTTTACGCGTCGGCCTGTGGTTTGACGGTGACGCCGCATGCTTGCAGGTGGAAGACGATGGCCCTGGCATTCCGCCAGAAGAGCGCGAACGGATATTCGAGCCCTTCGTCCGCCTCGATCCCAGCCGCGATCGCGCTACCGGCGGCTGCGGACTTGGATTGGCGATCGTGCATTCCATCGCCGTGGCCTATCAAGGCCAGGTCTTTGTGGAGGCCAGCTCTTTGGGCGGCGCCAGTTTCCGCTTCTGCTGGCCGATTAAACCCCCTTTAGATACCAAAACAGAGCCGGCATAACGATCCGGCCCCGTTGGCTCAACGGATCCACTATGGAGTTGAAAAATGACATCTGCATCATCCTCTACGGCCTACGGCCAACTTCGCGCCCTATTCACCCGCCTTTCGCGTTTTGACCACCTCTCGGCCATCAGCGGCTGGGATATGCAAACCATGATGCCGCCGGGTGGTAATAAGGCGCGCTCCGAAGCCCTAGCGGAATTGAGCGTGTTGAAGCATCAAATCCTGACGGCACAGAAAACGGGTGAACTGCTCGACCGCGCGCAACAAGAAGCGCTAGATGAATTTGACCGGGCCAACCTGCTCGAGATGCGCCGCCAGTATGACAATGCCGTGCTGGTGCCAGAAGCGCTAGTCGAAGCCAAATCCCTTGCCGGTGCGCGCTGCGAACATGCCTGGCGAGCACAACGCCCGGCCAACGACTGGGAAGGTTTTAGCGATAACCTACGCCAAGTGGTCAAGCTGAGCCGTGAAGAAGCACAGATCCGCGCACAGGCAGCGGGCGTCAGCCGTTATGATGCGTTGCTCAATCTGTATGAGCCTGGCATGCGCAGCAGCGATCTGGACCGTATCTTTGGCGATCTGAAAACCTGGCTGCCCGATCTATTGCAAAAGGTGGTCGCCAAACAGCAGCAAGAACCTTGCCTGATCCCGCAAGGTCCGTTCGATGTCGACACCCAGCGTAAGCTGAGCCTGAGCGTGATGAAGCTGCTCGGTTTTGACTTCGACGGCGGCCGCGTTGACGTTAGTGCTCATCCGTTCTGCGGCGGCGTGCCGGAAGATGTGCGTATCACTACACGCTACAACGAGAAAGAGTTCCTTACCGCGCTGCTTGGCATCGTGCATGAAACCGGCCACGCCCGTTACGAACAAAACCTGCCGCGTGAGTGGCTAGGCCAGCCCGTGGCGCAAGCTCGGTCGACGGCTATACACGAATCACAAAGCCTGTTCTTTGAAATGCAGCTGGCTCGCGGGAGTGACTTCCTGAAAGTTCTGCGGCCGCTGATCGTCAATCAGTTTGGTGAACAACCAGCCCTGGAAGAGAGCAACTTTATTCGCCTTAATCAGCGGGTGAAGCCTGGCCTGATCCGCGTCGATGCCGACGAGGTCAGCTACCCTGCCCATGTGATATTACGCTATGAAATCGAGCGTGCGTTGATTGAGGGCGAGATCGAGGTAGAAGATATTCCGGCGCTGTGGAATGAGAAGATGTACAGCTACCTTGGCCTGGATACCGTGGGCGATTATCGCAACGGCTGCATGCAGGACATCCACTGGACGGACGGTGCCTTTGGTTACTTCCCAACTTACACCTTGGGTGCCATGTATGCGGCCCAACTGTTTGACAGTGCACGTAGCGCAATGCCCAAGCTGAGCGAAGATATTGCTGCCGGTAATTTAACCGAGCTATTCCATTGGTTACAGCAAAATATCTGGCGTCACGCCAGCCGTTACCCTACCGATACGCTGATCACCAACGCCACGGGTAAGACGTTAGACCCAAGCTATTTCCGCCGGCATCTGGAAAGCCGTTACCTGTAATCTCCGCCCCCTCCGTACGTTAAGGTGTTGCTGGTATAACTTAACGTACGGATTTGCAAAATAGAGTCCACATGACCTTAACCATCAATGTGTTACTTGAAAATCGCCTGGCTGCCGGGGCGGATCAAGCGTTAATTGCCAAAGCCGGGTTGAGCCTGTTAGTGCAGGATGAATCGGACAGCGTGCTTTTTGATACCGGGCCGGACGGCAGTTTTTTAAAAAATGCGGCTCAAATGGGGATCAGCCTCGATAACCTGACCGCTACCGTGCTCTCTCATGGCCATTACGATCACAGCGGTGGTGTCCCCTGGTTGCCCGATAACAGCAGAATAATTTGCCACCCCGGCGTGCAAGACGTGCGCTATGCCGCCGTTAATCTTCTGGGCCGCATTAAGAAAATCAAACGGTTATCGCCGGAAGTGGATTACTCGCGCCACGCCATGGAGCTGACCAGAACCCCGGTGCAAATCAGTGAGCGGTTCCTTTGGTCCGGTGAAATCGAGGTGCCTACCCCCAAAGCCTACGGCATTATTGAAAATGCCCAACAATCCCCTGATTACATCGCCGATGAAGGTGTGCTGATTTATAAATCCGATCGAGGCCTGATCATCATCACTGGCTGCGGCCACCGGGGAATAATCAATATTGTGCGGCACTGCCAGAAGATCACCGGTATCGATAAGATCCACGCGCTGATTGGCGGCTTTCACCTGAGATATGCCTCGCCGCTGCACTTATTGCAGGTACAGCGTTTTCTCAAACAAATCAAACCCGAGAAAGTGATGGGCTGCCATTGCACCGGCCCTTGGGGCCAGTTGTGGTTGCCTAATACGATGAGCCCGGCTACGGGGGATAGGATTACGTTGTTGTAAATCTTCCGGGGCATTGCGCCCCGACACGCCTGCCGTAATAGCGTCCCGCCTTATTCTTACCTGTTAGGCTTAATGATGCCACATAGTGCACACCCTATCCTCGAGCGCAGGTGTTGCAGGCTCGTGGTTTTTACGACTACTTATGTATGTTGTAACTAATGATACCAAACATAATTACGCTATACAGCATTGACGGAAAGGACGGCCGTCATGCGATAGAATTTTAGCGCAATTTCAATTGGCTCAATCCACATTTTCTTATAGATAAATCATTCGGTCCACGGTTCGTAACGTTGTTTCCCTATGTGCGATTATCACTCTGGTGATATTCAACCTCTTTATTGCCACATTTACGAAACGTTCGCTTTCGCTATCGAGAGAACTCGTTGCTTCATCCATGAATAAAATCCCCGGTTTCCGGTATAGTGCACGCGCAATGAATATACGTTGTTTCTGCCCGCCGGAAAGCCCCTCACCGAGCTCACCTATCAACGTTTCGTAACCCATGGGCATTTTCATTATCACATCGTGGATATAGCTAGCCTTGGTGCACTCCACCATCCAAGCTTCGTCCATCTCTTCGGCAAATCCGCATATATTTTCCCGTATTGAACCAGAGAACAATCTATCGTCCTGCATCACGCAAGCGATTATCTTGTGGTAATTGTTTATACCTAATTGGCCAATATCGGTGCCATCAACCATGACCCGACCTGAACTGGGCTCAAACAACCCGCACAATACTTTCATCAGTGTCGTTTTCCCAGCTCCAGAAGCGCCGACGATGGCCACGCTTTCCCCAGGAGCAATGGCGATGGTCAGATCGCTGAATACTGGCGCAGATTGGCTGTCGTAGCAATAATTGAGATCATGCGTTTCCAGAGCCACCGGACGCATGGCCGCGACAATGTGGCGATCAGGTTTTTGGTGTTCACGTTCGTGTAGTGCGATGTCAGCAATACGCTCATTGTGCAGGCTCATCATTCTTAACTGCAGTAGAAAATTCGTCAGTGAGGCGACCCGATCGGAGAATTGTGCTCGAAATGCCCCAAACGCCACGAACATGCCCAAAGTCATTTGATTGTCGATCACTAGGCTGGTACCCAACCATAAAACTACCACCTGATCGCAAGCCGTAACAAAGGTATTGATACCTCCAAATAACAGCTCCATTTTGGTTAACTTGATACTCGAATTGATGGCGTCAATTTTCAGGTTAAGCCAGTGCATACTCCGCCGCTCGTCCATGCCCTGCATTTTGATCGTAGCTATTCCGTACAGCGTCTCCATAAAATATGAGCTGGCTCTGGCCCCCCGGATCAACGTTTCCTCCGATAACTGCCGGTAATATCCGTAGGTGAGCAGGCGGATGATTACATACACTGCAGTGAACACCAGTACGATGCCGCTCAAATATCCCCCATATAGCACCATCATCACCAGTACACCGACAACCATGATGCTGTCCATGATCGCTCCGACGACACTTGTGGTAAAAGTCGCGCGTAGCGTATCTAAGGAACTGAAACGAGACTGGATATCTCCCAGTTTGCGCCGCTCAAAATAACCGAGCGGCAGTTTCAGCAGGTGGTTAAATAGACCTGATTGCCATTGCACATTGATGAGCGTTCCCATCACCAGCGATGACCAAGCGCGAATCATGCCTACATTCGCACGCAGCAGGATAAAAAACATCAATCCAACGCAAATGAGAATTAATAGTCCGAGATCACCTGCCGGGATCGCATGATCCATCACCAGTTGAGTCCCTATTGGCATCACCAGACTGATGGTTTCGATAACGATCGACATGCAAAAAATTTTGGTTAGCGCGCGTTTTATCCCATAGATGCTGCCAATCAACGTTCTCAGGCTCACGCGATTTTTCATCGTTGTTGCGGTAAATTCGCTTCCTGGCCAAAGTTCAAGTACTACCCCGGTAAAAAATTGAGATATTTCCGAAACACCAACCACTCTGCGGCCACAAGCGGGATCATGTAGTACAAAACGGTTACGTTTCACTTTGACCAACACGACAAAGTGATTGAAGTCCCAATGGAGAATACAAGGGGTTTTCAGAACACTAATTTGCGCTAAATCCAGCGATAGTGCGCGTGAAACCATTCCCAACTGCGTGGCGATCTGTTTGATACCAGCTAATGTGGTACCCCGAGAAGACAGGTTGAATTGCTGACGTAGTGATATCAGATCAATATTCTTGCCGAAGTGCCCGCAGACCATCGCCAGACAGGCCAGCCCGCACTCCGAGGATTCGGTCTGGTGAACGAAGGGAACGCGCTGACGCAAGCGCATGTCGAGTTGGTTGACGAGGGATTTAAATCTGTCGTTATTCATTTACCGGTCCTATGGCGCTGTACTTCATATCGTAGAGCGGCGAAAGCATCCATTGATAAATTTTTCTTTTTTCTAGAAATAATGTGCTCTGCGCTTTCATACCATTTTCCAAAGAAAACGATTTTCCATCATAAACGATGGCTTGTTTCTCTGGTTTCACGATCACCTTATAATAAGGAATAGATGCGCCTTGCAGATTTTTAGGTGCCCCTTGGTAAGTCATCATTTCCTGCGGTGAGGCCGGCGTTTTGGATAAGGTCGTCACCACAGCTGAAAATTGACCAAACTTTTCGGCAGGAAAAGCCTCATAGCGCACGTTGACCTTATCACCTACAGCAATATAAGGGATTGCGTCATTTGGTACCCAGATAATCAGATAATAATTTTTTATATTTTTGGGGATAACCTGTAGCAGGCTATCGCCAGCACTCACCATTTGCCCTATGGTGACACTCATAGAGTCAATCCTTCCGTCAGACAGTGCACGGACAATAATTTCCCCACTTACATCCGTATTCACCAACTCTTTTTGTAACTCGTACCTTTGCAACTCCATTTGATAAATACGGTTATCGAACTCGGCTGCCTGAGTTTGAATTTGACTTTCCAGACTGGTTATCTGCAAGGCATTTTGTTCATTTTGTCCGCTCAGGTTAAGTAAATTATTTTGCTGTTGGTAATACAATGCTACCTGATTGGTCAACTGATCTTTATTGATAAGTCCTTTTGACTGATAGCTACGATATTTATCCATATTTTCTTTCATTATTTTCACTCCTTCCTCTGCACGTTTTATTATATCCGATGAGCGTTTGAAGGCATCGCTGAAGTGCGAGCGTTGTTTCTCTAAGGTGTTCAATGTGGTTTTTTTGTTATCTACCAGTCGCGAGATGATGTTATCCACGCGAACCAATTGATTTTCAATACCCCTACGTTGATTCTCACTGACGACCCCGCTAAGCGTGCTTTTACTGACGTCGAGTTGATAAATTGGGTCGCCTTTTTTAATTATTTGTCCTTCGAGGACAAACTGTTTAACCACAACCCCCTGCACCCCAGAATAAATATTAACCACCCGTGGCCAAGTGGAAATCTCCCCACTGACGTTCACGCGGCGGGTATAACTGCCTACAATGACGAATGCAAAAAAAGTCACGATAAAAAAAGTGCAACTCAGTATATTTAGCCACAGAGGAATGCCCGGGAGTAAAACTGCACGCCCTCGCCACTTCTTTTTCCTATTTTCTACAGCATCCTTACGAAACAAAATTAACTCCCTTCATCTGCTACTCTTCCACCACTCCGCACAACCCACTGTCTAACTCTTTAGCCACCGATAATTGTTCAGATCTGTGCTATTACCACTTTTGGCGGATATGCCCAAAGCACCGAGTATCGGGCTATAGGGTCATGATTTTTTTCCTGCGATTCAACCAGCGTACCCTCCCTTGTCCCCACGGTCTGACTTGGATGAAACGCTCAATAGCCTTACGCCCAAAACCGGGTTTGCAGCAGAAATCAAGGATCCAGATATTGTCACCTTCATTCCATTCGGAAGGGTGCAGGTGAAACTTTGTTTCATGAAGCATTCGTGCTTCAGTATCTAACGCCAAATATGCCCAGGTGACATATGCCAGCGGTTGGCCGCGTGTATCGAAGAGGAATTTGATCTGCTTATGCTGGATGGCGAACTCTGTCCAGAGTTGAATACTCAAAACTGGATAGAGACAGTAATTACGGTTTTGAAGCATACAGCTTATGGCAAAACCAATTTGCTCATAGGCAGACCACTCTTCTCGACCATTGGAAGTTTCTCTTATGTATAATGTCATGCATTTTCGTCTCTTTTTGATTCGTGACAGGTTGGTTTAACAGCTCCCGAACACTGCTTTGGCGAACACCAGCATCCTCGCTGCCTTTGCGGATAACGCCTGTCGCAGAAGTTGCTCGTCATCTCTATGATCTTCAAGCAGGTCGGCAATCTCCTTGAGCATCCGCACTTTCCCCAAACATCTTCTGGGTTGCAGTCTTTGCCGCGCTTGCCACTCCATATCTTTAAGAATAGCTGATGCATTGAGCCCTAGCGCATGGCAGGTTTCAACCAACCAATGATTGGCTTCGGTTAAGGCTCGTAGTGTTTCCCTAAAGCGACCGTCACGCTCCAGATCATCACAGTCAGCGACAGATTGACCCTGGCTGCGACGGATCAACGCCACCACCATCCGTTCTAACGGCGACTCGCTTTTCTCGTCGTTGAGCGGGCAGTACAATAGTTCGTGACGGCTGCCGAGCAAAACCATGAAACTATTGACCAATAACTCCAGCGTTTTAGGCATGGCTTGTAGAGATAAAAGATTAATGGGGATCCCTAATAGTGATAGATAACCGCGGCAGCATGCATCCTTAAAGTCTTGCCTGAAGCAATCCTCCAACTGCTGCTGCGCAAACAATGTGAAAGCAGAATCAAACATGTACTTGCCGAGATACAGGCTAAGATCCGACAAACCCTGTTGTAGGATCCTTGGTTCTTTCATCAACTGAGTAAGCTTAAGCCGGTATTCGAAATCATCGCGATGATCACTGGGGAATAAACAGGTGAGCCCGTTGAAGTCCAATAGCCTGCCATCCATTGCGATGTTGGACGGTGACGTGGTCAACATCAGGAATCGCGTACGACAAAACGCCATCTGCCGCGCTTCGCGCCGAGCTAATTCACATAATCCTTCGAGGCAGTGATGTTGTGGATCTTGTGCGGCCTCCTTACTGAAACCTGCCTCTGGTATCGGCAAACAGGCCGGTAACAGGCGAAGTACAGATCTGACACGTTGAGCATCATGTATCAGTTGCGCAGCATATTGGGCCTGTGGTCGGAAATAAGGTGCTCGTTCGAAATGTGCTGGGCGAACTACTGGTTCACGTACCAGTAGCGCGCGACGGGCGCGCCCTCTAGAGCGCTCAAATTCAATATCGATGTACTTATCAGTGAGTAATATGGCCTGTGTGCGAACTGCACCATAAGGTGATGCTTGTGCCAGCACTTCGCCCCATAACGCTTCATAAATTGCCTGGCTGGCGCTGAGAGCACCATTGGAGTGATGCCAGTCCGAACCTTGTCCAACCAAAGGGTTAGCACCGATCCCCTTGACTTGGTAGCGGCCTTCAAAACCACATCGAGCCCCCCCACCATTGCGCTGAATGCCGCTCCCGCCATAGCGTTCCGCCTGGAATACCTTGGTGGTGGCTGAGCTGACGGGATCGATCAGATAACTGCAAGCGCTGCGCAACACTTCACCATCGTCAAGATTCGCAGTGATCCAGATTAAAGAAGACGGGACCTGATGGGCTGTGAACGACACCAGGTTTTCTGTAAGATCCGCAAGTGTAGGGTAATAGCTCATTTGACTATATGCTCCACTAATATTTTCGGTTTGAATCGTGCTGACTTACCGACGAACTTTGCGCGAAACGCGCAAATACTGCATCCAGATGCGCGGCGATTTCACGCAGTGCTTCGGCTCTGGCCATGCCAGGATGGTCGCAATTAATGTTGATGTTATATATCTGCCCTTGTACATAAGGACGCCATGCCTCCAGATCCAACCAATCCTCTTCTCGTGGTGCGGCGGCAGTGAAAAACAGCACATCTCCGCGATAATTATCATGACTAGAACCGCCAACCAGACGACGACTGTTGATGATGACGTCGATAAGCCGATCGAGCGTGTTATCGTCAAGACTAGCCAGAGCATTGCCGTTTTTTCGCAGTAATCCGATCGTTTGTGAACGTTCCAGCACCTCACCTTTCGGCACAATCAACGAAGGCAACTCCCGGTCAAAGGGTAACGCAATACCCGCGATGAAGAGCAAAGCTGCCAAGGCCATACTTTCTTCTTCTCTAGCATTTAACTCTTCAAAAGCGAAGCGCCGCCACAAGTCGCTTGGATAAGCGTCCATCATCGCCAACAACTCAACTTTCTGGTTCTGCTGTTCAAGTCGAACGGCCACACTGTGGGCTATCATGCCGCCAACCGACCAACCGATCAGCCAATAAGGTCCCTCAGGCTGATGGGCGCGTATTCGGTTGGCGTATTCGTTGGCTATATCATCCGCCGATTGAGTGATGTCGCTGCTCGGAGTCAAGCCTTGCGCTTGCAAGCCGACGATTTCGCAAGGTGTCTTCAGAAAACGCGCCAGACCGCTGTAACACCAGGCGATGCCGCCAGCCGGGTGGACACAGAATAGAGTCGGTAACCTAGTTCGAAAAGCATAGGGGACAGGTCTCAGCAACAGAGTCGTATCGAGCATATTCAACTCGTTGCGCTGCCCATCCCTTGCTAGTGAGCGCGCGGTGGGATGAGCAAAAATACTGGCTATAGTTATCTGCCAACCTAGGCTGGCGTTTATTCTTGCCGCAGCATCGACGGCGCTCAATGAGTTGCCTCCAAGCTCGAAGAAGTTCGCTTCGGGAGTCACTGCAGGTAACTGTAAGGCATCAGCAAAAAATTCACAAAGCCGCTGCTCGATCAGACTTGATGGCACACTGCCTTCCTCTTGATGGAAAATTGGCGGTGCCGGCAATGCTTTCCGATCCAGCTTACCGTTACGATTTAGGGGTAGTTCAGCGAGAAACAACCAGCACTGCGGTAGCATATATACGGGAAGGTATTCTCGGCAAAGAGCCAGTAATGCGTTTTCGTCCGGTTCAGAACCATTAGCCACGATATAGGCGATAATACAACCTTCATAAATGTTGGCGCAGGCCTGATGAACTTGCGGATGTTTGCCGAGCACCGCAGCAATTTCCTCCAGCTCGATTCGCTGCCCATGTATTTTTATCTGATGATCCATACGCCCAAGATAATCAATCTCGCCATCCAGACGCCAGCGAGCAAGATCGCCAGTTCGGTAGAGGCGCTTGCCATCAGCCATGGTGACAAAACGTTCAGAGGTCAGGGTGGGTTGGCCAGCATAACCGTCTGCGAGGCAAATGCCCTCAATATGCAATTCACCTTCGATGCCGATCGGCGTAGCGCTACCGTATTTATTCAGCACGTGGATACATGTATTCCAGATTGGGCGGCCAATCGGCACGCTACGCTCTTCTCCACCCAGATCTAGAGCGTGGTAAGTAACATCAATGGCGGCTTCAGTTGGGCCGTAAAGATTATGCAACGGTACTGTTAGTAAACCGCGATAGCGCTTTACCAACTCCGGAGACAAAACTTCACCACTCGCGAATACCCTACGTAGCGGCAATGGCCCTGGGCAACGCTCCACAGAGTCAAGAAAGAGCGCCAGCATCGACGGGACAAAATGCAAAGTGGTGATTTCATGTCGGGTGATACAATCCAGCAGATAAGCCGGATCGGTATGTCCACCCGGTCGCGCCATAACCAATGTTGCACCACTGATCAGGGGCCAGAAAAATTCCCAAACCGATACATCGAAGGTTGCAGGCGTTTTCTGTAACACGCGGTCCATCGGCTGTAAACGATACTCGGCCTGCATCCACTGAAGGCGATTGGCCAACGCCAGATGACCGACCATTACCCCTTTTGGTTCACCACTGGAACCAGAGGTGAACAGAATGTAAGCCAACTTGGTGTCACACTGCTTTGTACATATCGGTAACGCAATCTCCCCTTGATCTTCCGCGAGGCAACTCAGTGATTCAATATCCAGCATAGGATACTCGACTGGCAGCCTATTTCGGTTAGAACGATGGGATATCGTTAAAGAAGCGCCCGCTTGTTCAAGCATCTTTTGTAACCGAAGTGAGGGAAGCTCCAGAGACAACGGTAAAATAACGGCACCGGCGCGAAGGATCGCCAATAGAACCACTTCCAATGTTACGCTGCGTTCCAGAGCGACACCGATTACCTTGCCATGCGCGCCTTGCAGTTGGTGGCTGATAACGTGCGCGAACCGCCGCGAGCGCAATTCCAGTTCGGAGTATGTTAATTTGCAGGATTCGTCGATCACGGCAAACTGCTGTGGTGCGGCTTTAACCTGCTCGTCGAACAAGGCGAGAATATTGTGTCTGGGCAACGTATGAGTGGTGTCGTTCCACTGTGCGATCGACGCCAATTCAGTTGGCATCGCCAGTGGTAGTTCCTGTATTGGTATCGTGGGAGCCTCAACTACTCGCGCGATCCAGTGCAACAGTCGCTGTGCGTGCACTTGCAACTCCGCCTGAGTATATCGCGCAGCGTTGGCGATCAAACGAAGGCGATAAGGTCGCTGATCCCCCCCTAGCTCCAAATGGATATTGAGATCCCGTACCGGACCAGTGGCGATATGTTTGACGGTCGTCTGCAAGTCTGCAAAATCGAGCGTGTCGGAACAGGGCAATATATTCAGTTCAATTCCATAAAGAGGTAACGTATCGCCAACTCTGCCAATGACCCTGCCAATCCATTCGCCACGATAGCGCTGATGTTTTAGTAAATTACGTCTGTTTTTTGCTACCACCTTACAAACATCCAAAAAGCTGGCGTTCTGAGGCAATTCCAGAAGTAGCGGCAGGATATTGCTACGTGTTATCGCAGCCTTCGCGCCAAAAGCATCCAATCGTCCCATGCAAGGCAGTCCGAAAAGCAGTCTCTGAGCGCCAGCAAGGCACGATGAGAAATAGCTGGCAAACACGCCGAGCAACACATCGGACAGTGCTATTCTGCTCTGTTGATAAAAAGTATTCAGGGCCAAAGACAGTTTGGCATCAATGGCAACTTCGGACTCCAGAGTGCCTGCTGCCATATCTTGCGTTGGTGCTCCCAGGAAGGTCGGTGTTGGCATTTGCGCACAGTGGTACGTCCAGTATTGATGATCATCTTCAAATTGCGCGCTCTCCCTATATGCTAAATCGTCCATACACAATGTAGTAAGTTCAGCATAGTGGTTCGGTGCAGCAGTTGTTCCTTGTAACAGTGCATGATAATGCTCACCTGCTCGACGATGCAGTAAAGTGTAAGTGTAAGCATCAAAAGCTATATGGTGTATGCGGGAAAACCATATTGCCTTGTGTTTACCCAGTAGAAACAGGTAATGTTTATGGTGATGCAAGCAATCGGGTCCCGACTCTTGGCGGATTATTTGTTGTATTGAATGCTGCGCAATAGCCTCAGGTTCATCTTGAAGGCTGAGATCGCGAAATATTACGCACACGTTGGAAGTTCGTGGACCGAAAGATGGTCTACCATCCACATCAATGAAGCTATGGTTGAGTACCTCAAATTCCAGCAAGGCCTGTTCGATAGCCTGTCGCAATTTAGTTTGATCAATCTCGCCGCGCAGGTGCAGGGCCTGCCCTGTCGCATAGAGCGTTGAGCAATGACTGGCTTGAGATGCATACCATATTCCCTGTTGTGCATCAGTCAGGGGACTGTTTTCGGCAGAAATAAAATCCATTGTACATATACACCTATCGTTAATTGAGGAGACTATCAACTTCACATAGAACTTTCATACTTTCTCTCTCAGATTGGTCGGGACGGCATAGCTGTTTAGCGAAACATTATCAGCATTTTCATTACATGGAGACACTGCAAAGACATACTGGGGATAGCACTTTCCCCAAGTGCAAAGCAATAGATAAAAGCCTAGCAGAAGCTAAATTCAAGTACGATCTATCGCTACAAGGTGTATCTATCGCCCCTCAAAAGAGCAAGCGAAAGTGTTAAAGAGGAATAATGAACCCTTTGTGGAAGCAGTTATTGCCCTCTCCCTTAATTAGCCATAAATCTGACCTGAACAAGGTAATTCATTTAAAAACATGCTGGAAAACCATTGAGATAGACACAAAGATTCAGTGGTAGTTGCGCTTGCCAGAAGACTATGCAATCAAAAAAGAAAAGCTGCCCCCCCAGTTTTTACATATACTTAATTCATAGCAACTCCTATTGCGCACCCACTATAGTGCGATTCTTATTGAATCTTTATTCTAAAAACTGCCACAGCAACCACAACAAGTCAAACGTTAATGAATCTCATTAAGAATTAAAATATAACGCATTGAAAAAAAAGAAATATACAGTCTCTTTAATTCACCTGTATTACTGTAAAAGTAACCACGCGAAAATATTTGTATAGAGTAATATTGAGCGCATTAACTATATTAAATTGAATGACACGAAATTACATATTGATATGTAAAATTTAATGTGTTTTTTTTTGATATTGAACAAATTAATTACCATATGAAAATAATTCCATCAGATACTAATAATACCGAATGGTATTTATCGAGAGAGTATGAGTGAGCAGCAATATTACAGCGATTCGGTGCTGGTTGATGAAGCAGATAATTTAAACGTATATAATTCCTCCGGAATTAACTATAGCTTTGCAATCAAAGATATAGCCATCCAGAACGGATGGCTATTATTGCTTCTACAGGCTGATCTTTGCTGCAACCGGAAGGTTAACTACCACTAGTGGCACTTGATGTAGCCCCCCCACCGAAGCCGCCACCGGAGCTTCCACCACCACCCCCACCCATGCCCCCAAGGGAGCCACCAACAACTAAAAGGTTAGGATTATAGTTAGGATTGAAGGATCCAAGTCCTTCAGTAACTCCAGGTGCTGTTTGATAGCCATTTTGCACGCCATTGTATATTTCGCCGCCTGCATATGCTCCGGCCAAGCCAGCGTAGGGGTTCCCACCTGATAACCATGTACCGGCAGCGCCTCCAACTAATTGGGCTACATCTTTTCCATCAGCCCCGCAAACTGCGAACAACTCTATATCTCTAATTTCTCTCATCTTCTACTCCCTCCTTTTTTGAAAAAAAACGAATACAAAGCCCACAAAAAAACAACCAAATAGTACAGTTAAAAGATTAACAATGTTATTTGAATTAAGATTACTCCCTAGAAAGTTCCCTCCAGAGAAAATAAGGAATACATATGTTGAGCTTCTCATCCAGTTATTAATGAAGCGGTGAGTGAAGTTTTTTATCTTCATAAAATCTCCCTTTACGCATAAAATAAAAATTTAAAATCACATCAAGGTTTTTGTTTATATGAAAAGAAGCCGCACTAGCCATACTGGGCCTAAAAATTATCGCACAATATCTCGAGCCAGGTCATTTACCAAGACTTGACGCGTGACGTCAGTTAATACCTGGAGTAACAAGGTTTCAGCAATATCCCATGAAACATGCTCTATTACTGAAACTAGTTGGATAGCTTCCTTGAGAACAAACTGTTTGACTTCATCGACCTTCCTCTGCTCCAAAAACGTATGCAGTAAGATGTCACCAAACACAACACTTTTCAAATCTTCGGATGTCTTGCATGACATCAGACGATCGAATCCGTGATCATAATCATATGGGCCAGCACAAAAAAATGCCGTCCCCATTGCAGTCCGCTTAATGGCTATTAACTGTAGCCTCTCCATAATTATTCCTCATATAAAGAGTGTCCAATTTTCAGTCGCCGATTGCAGGTCAGGCTACAACATTTTCCATCAGCAGCTTATTGCCTTACCAGCTTTAACCACAAGATTGAGCCCTCTGGCTTTGTATTAAATAGACCAAGGTCAAAAACTGGACGACCCCACCGTCTGATCATTTATTATACAGTAAAACATTGATGGGATTATGTAAATTATTTTTTTACAATATTTTTCCGCCACCCAACCCACTGATTTTATTTAAATAAATATTATATTACGCTCATTTTAGTCTACGCAGCATGAGCTGATACGCGATATGCCTCGCCTGGTAAAAACGGATTGGAATCTGGAACTGCAACAAAAAAACGGAATAAGCTTTTTCATTTCGGAATACCTATCCCCTTTAATACTGTTCCATACTCCCTCAGCTCAGCTTACTTATACTATTATCTCAAAGCGTATAACAGCAGTTGCTATCGAAGGGATTATGTAGTTATGACCGTTGAGCATATGGACGCACGAATCGAGCCCTCATGGACGAATTCACAGCGTGTCAGCGTTCTACATCATCGCCACAGACGGCGCGGTTATGAGCAGCGATTACGGCTACGCCTACTACGCTATCACTTCGACTTTACACCTAGCTTAGCCCCTCCTCCCTGACCGATCACATATACTAGAGATAACCCGCCCAGGCACTCGTACATTAGGTTACACGCCGAAACCAATCACTCACGGAAAGTACTCCTCGGTTTGCATAAGATTATTTCAACGGCCCCGCAGTGGGGTTACAAACCAACAGATAGTTGAGGATCTACCGATGAAAAAAGTATTAGCTCTGGTTGTTGCCGCTGCAATGGGCTTGTCATCTATCGCTTTCGCCGCTGAGGCCGCCGCTCCTGCTGCTGCACCAGCCTCCACTACCCAAGCCGCACCAGCGAAAACCACCCACGTGAAAAAACATCACGCCAAGAAAACGACCGAGCAAAAAGCTCAGGCAGCCAAGAAGCATCACAATGCCAACGGAAAAAAAGCCCCGGCCCAGAAGGCACAGGCCGCTAAAAAGCATCACAAAAAATCCAGCAACAAAGCAGCAACTCCGGCTGCCTGATAGCCAACCGGCGTGAGGCTCCCCTCACCTGTTCTGAATAGATTTGTCCAACACCCGGTTCGCCGGGTGTTTTTTCATCGGGGGTTGTCTATGCTGCGTCGCTATCGGTTCGAAATCATCCTTGGCACCCTGATCGTTTGCGGGCTCATCGCCAGCTTTTTTTATCTGTAATCTCCGATTTTTCTCAGGAAATTATCGGAAAATCAATCACCGACCATCTACACAGCGGCTAAATCAGTCTATAGTTAGCATTCAGTGTGTCTATGGATGATCCGAATTTGTCAGGCAAGAAACCTATGCGCATCTCTGTTTTACTGTTGTTGTGCTCATTTCCTTTGGCTTTATCCCATTCTGCGCATGCTGATAGCCCTTCCGAGGCGTCTGCGGCCGATCAAACCCGTCTGTTTTTTGGCAAAGACAACCGTATTAAAGTCACCGAAACCAGCGGCTGGCCGTGGCAGGCCATTGGTCAGGTAGAAACCGCCAGTGGTAACCTGTGTACCGCTACGCTGATCTCTCCCCATCTGGCGCTAACCGCAGGCCACTGCGTACTGGCCCCTCCTGGCAATCTTGATAAGGCCGTGGCGCTGCGCTTTATTTCCGGTAACAAAGGCTGGCAATACCAGACGGAAAATATCGAAACGCTGGTCGATAAGTCATTAGGTAAAAAGCTGAAGGCGGATGGCGACGGCTGGATCGTGCCACCAGCGGCGGCAGCGTATGATTTTGCGTTGATCAGGCTAAAAGATAACAAACCGCTGGCGATTAAACCGTTGCCATTATGGCAAGGTGACGGAAAAGCGTTAACGCAAACCTTAAAGCTGGCAAAACGCTTGGTCACCCAAGCCGGTTATCCAGAAGATCATCTGGACGATCTGTACAGCCATCAAAATTGTAAAGTCACCGGTTGGGCACAACAAGGCGTGTTATCACACCAGTGCGACACCTTACCCGGTGACAGCGGCTCCCCATTGATATTGAAGACCGCCGAAGGCTGGCGACTTATCGCTATCCAGAGTTCTGCACCCGCAGCACAAGACCGCTACCGGGCCGATAACCGCGCACTGTCAGTTACCGGCATTCGCGATGCTTTGGATCTCTTAGCCGCCGGTAAGTAACTCCTCCGAACAGCGCAGGCCACCGTTATCCCACCGGAGGGTAATGGTGGCGGGCAAACTGTGCTGCAATACCCTATCCTGCTCCAGTGATAAACCGCCACGCATTTTACGCTCGATCAGCCGCGCCCGCAGTTGCTGTGCTGGTGCCTGATTACATCCTACCCGCCCCCGACTTTGACATGTTGGCAACCTTCAGGTCTTCAATGACGATCATCGCGTGGTTTTTGCTGATTGTCGTGCTGACTTTATGAAATTTGTTCATAATTAACGTGCCAAAATGCCCAGGGAGTTAAGCAATTGGCTATCCAAGCTATCGGTTGCTGGAAGACGATAATCTACACGGTAAGATCTCAAGGCACTTCTGGTTGAAGGCCCCATAATACCGTCGATCACACCATCGTAGTAACCTTTATCGAACAAGGCGAACTGAACCCTCATGATCAATCTGCGCCTTTTTTCTTTATCCGCCGTCAATGTCCCCATCCCAGAATTTGAACCGGTCACTTTTGCAGATCCCGTTGTAGGCGCTTCATTACTGGAGCTAAGCGAACGAACTGATGAGCTTGTACCCGAACTCGATCTAGGTACAGGCGTACTCGCCGCCTTTGGATAGTAAGGAGTGCGGTAACCGCCACCAGAAGAAGAACGGTGCGAACTATGGCTTCGATGCGAGCTATGGCTGCGGTGGCCCGCTATATAAAACGGAACATCCGTGTTCAATGGGGCCAGAACCAAATCA
This sequence comes from Serratia sp. K1WW1, assembly GCF_055790865.1. Classification (NCBI taxonomy): domain Bacteria; kingdom Pseudomonadati; phylum Pseudomonadota; class Gammaproteobacteria; order Enterobacterales; family Yersiniaceae; genus Serratia; species Serratia sp. K1WW1. Next base: position 2,882,896 of record NZ_CM147697.1, on the reverse strand, counting down.
TGCTCATTGAGAGACATATTTGAGATATTCCCGATTTCAGTCGCTGAATCACTTGCCCATACAGAATTATTTAATGCCAAAAATCCCGGAAGCAATGCTGCAAAGTTGAATTTTTTCATTATATAGGTCTCGGTAATTGATGGAAACGCCCTTTTGACGAGCTGAAATATCCCGCACAAAGAGACTTTTTGTCACATAAGTCACATTCTTCTGGGTAATAATTTTTCCAGTCAGAAATTGACTGGACAGAATAACTCCATAGCTCGCTAGGTAGATGGCATAAGGGATAATTAAAAATGACTACATTAAGCCCCGAACGAGATGCCGTCTCAACAGACTCCACCAGCTGGCTTGAGTAATCTTCAGATGGTGTGAACAGATCATCCCAATTCTTTCTTGCCCACCCCACTGATTCCAACCCCATAATTGAGAACTGGTTGATGTTTGAAAACACACGCCTAACATATTCAACAACATGAGGTAAATCGCGATAATTCTCTTTGGTAGGTATAAATCTCAATTCAATATTTATACCCAGGTTCCCTGCGTTAATTAACCCCCGAACGGTTTCATCAAAGGCTCCGCTGCTTCCAACAAGATGGTCATGAATAGCTTGACGAGATGAATATAAAGGGATCCCAAATGTTATACTTAGACGTTCACATCTTTGCTTAATCTGTTTAGCGAAACGACTATCAGAAAGCTGCCGACCGTTAGTTAACACATGCAATGACGTTTCAGTAGTGTTTTCGATAATAAAATCGAGGAAAGCCAAGAATTCATCACCATATAATAAAGGCTCTCCCCCGCTGACCCCGATTACACCATTATGATTGAAGGCAGCGATAGCCAATGCAGATTGTATCAGTAACCCATCATCGTTTGCTCGCTTAGGGGGCTGCGAACAAAATAAACACAGGTTATTGCAGCGTTCGGTAACTAAAACCGTGTTGTGATTGGCTCGCCGAGATAAAATGACACGCAACATATTACCATTATTAACGATCGCGATATCGCCGTCTTCAATTGATTGATATAGATTTTTGCTGGTAATGCAAGCTGAGTAATAAGGCTCCGGTCGGCACGCCAGACTCTCACAACTAACCATCAAGTTAGGTAGGTAAAACTGAGGATTTTCTGGCTTAGCCTTACATAGCCGGTAAAAGCCTGGCGCCACCGACTCTATACTTTGGTAGCTAAAAATATCGTTCCTGATAACCTCAGGCATACACCCATCCCTTCAATACGCGAGCTACTTCCCCATTTTCCGCAAGTGCGTTCATTAAAAAACGGAACATGCCTTTATGATAGTGACAAAACGTGGATCGGCTTCGATCCCCAACGGGTTCACCCTGCACACTGATGTTCTGGCATGGGTCTGAACCACAAAAAGGTTGATAGGCACAGGTGTCGCAACCGGGTAGCGCAAAGTTGAATGACGATGCCAATACGGAACGGTAATAATCACTTTTTGCAAATGACATATTCGCGACTTGTCCTGCGCTGAAATCAACTGCCTGATTAACTTTCTGCAGCATGCGGCTTTCATCGCTTCCATACACACGGCCATCATAGTTAAAAAGTATGCAGTTCAAAACCACCCCACTGGGCGATTTCAGATCGGCGTAGCCGCTAAATCCTGGATTAAAGATACGTTTTAGGTGTATTGCTGCTGAATGTTCTACAAGCGGAATACCTTTTTTATTATGCTCGACAATCTGCTCAATGAGTGCCTGGTAGAATGAATAATACTCACTCATAGAAAACGAAAAGTTATCATGATGAGCAAATCCATACGGGCTAACTGGCCTTACAAAAATATCGGTCAAACCTAGTGATAAGTGAGCATCAATGATTGACGAAGGTTTTTTAATCAAATCCCTTGTTACGGTAGTGACCGTTGAAACCCTCTCTTTTCCTAACTCAGTTTTAATACCAAGAATTCCATCTGCGGCTTTGGCATGAGAAACATTTCCGGCAAGAATACGACTTTTATTATGAACACTTTCCTCGCCGTCAAGAGAAACTGAAAATGAAATATTACGATCTTTAACCCATGAGATAACTGATGGACTCAACAGTGATAAGCTTGTAGCAATCACCATTTCAAAAGTTTCATCCCCAAGGCTCTCCTTACACTGCTCATAGATTAGCTGTATAAGATCAAAACGAAGCAGAGGCTCCCCACCTTGCACTTCAATTTTGTAGGGTGGCGAAGCGAGTTTTTTAATCTGCTTGACAATCAACGGGATTAATTTTGGTTCAAGATCATAGGATTTAGCCCCTATCGCTGCACGGCTGACTTGGCAATACTTGCAGGTATGGTCACATCTTAATGTAGGCACAATCATGAAAATTGGATTGACGGTCAGATCGCTCATCAGCCGTTTGGCGAAGCCAGAACTTAAAACGGAGGCCGTAAGCGACTGATTATTCTCCTCTGTAATGAATAATTTATTTTCTAGAACATCATTGATAACTTGGTCGCCTGTAGATGCATTATCTACCAGATCAGCCAAGCTTGTTTCAGAGATGAAATGATGAAAACCAGCCAGGTTACTGATGAAGATATCGCCATTGCTTAACCTGTCAAAGTTAAAAGGCATAAGCTTCATTCAGCCAGCCTCGCATCAATGTTACTCAATACCCTATCGATGATAGATGCCCTGACATGGCCGGTTTGTTTGCGTAGTATCTCTCGCAGCTGATAGTCATTTAGCAGCCGCGCGAACTCGAACTGGCATTCTTCGGTAAAGGTATCGAACGTGATAACCCAGTCAAACTCGCTTTCAACGATTTCCCATCGCGTGTGGGCCGTTAACCAATACAAGGCATTTCTAACAACCCACTCAGAATGCTGCATTTTCCTTATCCTTTTTTCCAATTTCACAACTCCATTGCCTCACAAAAAGAATAACAACCATCAATGTATTATTTAGTATTTTTTGATTATATACCTGCTGCCATATTACTTACAAATGATTCCAATAATCGTGAGTTACCTCATAAAAAATCCCAAACCGACCCAATAAATGATGGCCATGAAATAATTTCATTTGATAAATATTATTTTTGCAAGTTTTGGCGTTATTATTTAACCATAGTCCTTAAAAACCAAGTGTTCAACCTGTCTTAGAAATAGACTAGTATTTAAACCCCTCGCTCCTCACCCGCCATAAACCGCTTTGGCGTGGTGCCGGTATACTGGCGGAAAAAGGCGATAAATGCGCTGTCGCTAGAGAAGGCCAACCGCTGTGCAACCGCGCTTACGGAAGGCAATTGCGCCAGTAACTCAATGGCGTGCATCAAACGCCATTGCTGGCACCACTGCTGATAGCTCAGCCCGGTTTCACGCAGGAAAATTCGCGTTAGCGTTTTAGGATGCAGATTGATCGCCTTGGCTAATACCACCAGCCCGGGGAGCTGATCAACGCCGTTTAAGCCCGCAATCCAGGCCGCTATGCGCGGATCGCTCGGCAGTATCAAGCTGGTATTTTCTTGCTCCGCCACCCTCAGTTCATTGCGCAAAACTCGCAACAGATCTTCCGCCTGGGGATGCTGCTGCGCGTAGTCAAACGGCCAATGTGCGATGCGTTCTATCACCGCTGCCAGTAACGGATTGGCGGCCAACACCGCACTGTGTGGCATTGCGAGCATCGCGGCATCCGCAAAATAGAGCGAACGGTAAGCCACCTGCCCGCGCAGTTGCACGCGATGCCTCACGCCGCTCGGTATCCAGATAATGCGCGTTGGCGGCAGGATCAGCCAGCGTTCGGCTAACGTCACCGTCATACAACCACGTGGAGCATAGAGGATCTGGGCCCGTTGATGCTGATGTACGCCAGAATCATGTTCCGCCAGTTCGGCACTAATTCCCACCACCGGAGCGAAGTAACTATCCGGATCAAAAACCTGATGTTGCAGAATCAGTGCCATGCCGCAGTCCCATTTTCATTGTTTTTTGTCCTGATGATTGTAATCGAACAATCGCCATCTCCCTATACTGCTGTCACTTATTTGGGAGAATGCTATGTCCGTCAAAAATCTGCCTCTGCCACTGATCATCGTGATGATTATGGCACCACAAATCCTGGAAACGCTCTATAGCCCGGCGTTAACCGCTATCCGCTTTGATTACCATATCGATGCCACGCAGGCCAGCCACACGCTATCGATCTATTTTTTTGCCTTCGCTTTCGGCGTGGCGTTTTGGGGAACGATCAGCGACAAATATGGCCGTAGAGCCGCCATGCTCGCCGGTTTGCTGCTGTATACGGCAGGAGCCTTGCTGGCGTTGCTGAGCAACGCTTTCACGTTGCTCATCGTCTCGCGCGCCGTTATCGCCTTTGGTGCCGCCGTTGGTTCTGTAGTGACGCAGACCATGCTGCGCGATGTCTATCAGGGGCAGGCGTTAGGCAAGATGTTTGCGATAATTGGTATGGCATTGTCGATAAGTCCGGTGTTGGGGATGTTCAGCGGCGGAATGCTGGTGTTTTGGGGCGGCCGCATGGCCATTTTCTCCGCGCAAGCAGGATTGGCACTGTTGCTGCTGATCTGGTGCTGGCGAGCGTTGCCAGAAACCCGCCAGCAAACCACCGGTATCGCTTTACTCCCCTGTTTGCAGGAGATGCTGCGCGATAGGCAAATCTGGTGCTCGGCGTTGCTGGTTGCCAGTTTCAACATCATGGCGTTCAGCTACTTCAGTCTGGCCCCGTTTATTTTTGAGACCTTGGGGCTGACCAGCGAACAGTTTGGTTATTCGGGGATTGTTTTGGCCTTTGGCAGCCTGTGCGGCGCAGCGGCAAACCGCTATCTTCTGCAAAAAGGATTATGCGCTTACCGGCAGATCCAAATGGCCAGTCTGTTAGCCCTATTGGCCGCAGTGGGTGCGTGGTATTGGCAGGCAAGTCTGATGATCCTGCTGCCCTGCATGGCGGTGACCGTGGCCTTTGGCTTGGCCATTCCCAATATTCTCAGCCAGGCGCTGAAGCATTACCGCAACCGGCTGGGTGCTGCCGGAGCGGTATTGGGATTACTCTATTATCTGCTGATCGCTGGCGGCCTGGCACTGGCCGCTATGGGCCAGCACCTGCCGTTAACGCTGCTGGGATGTAGCCTGTTCAGCCTCGCCTGTTCAGCAAGGCTTAAAGGTTACGCAGAAAGCTGATCGATGGTCTGCAAGATACGCTTCTCAGAAATCGGGTAAGGCGTACCCAACTGCTGAGCGAACAGGCTGACGCGCAGCTCCTCAATCATCCAGCGTACCGCCTTCACCTCTTCATCCTGCTGGCGTTTTGGCGGCAGCTTGTTCAGCCACTGCTGCCAAGCCTGTTGAACCTGTTCCACCCGGATCATCTGAGCGCGATCGCGGTGCGGATCGATCGCCAGCTTTTCCAGGCGGCGCTCAATCGCTTGCAGATAACGCAAGGTGTCCGGCAGGCGGCTCCAACCGTTATTGGTGACAAAGCCACGGTAAACCAGGCCATTAAGCTGGGCCTTGATATCGGACAGTGCCAACGCCAACGAGATATCAACGCGCCCTTTCAGGCGTTTGTTAATGTTGAAGACCGTCGTCAGGATCTGTTCCACCTGTTTGGCCACGCCCACCACGGTTTCGTTCAGCTCGGCCCGCACCAACTCTTGCAACCGGGCAAAGTTCTCTTCCGCCCACACCGGCCCACCGTGTTCGGCAATCAGCTTGTCGATGCCGCAGGAGATACAGTCGTCGATCAGATCCAGCACTTTGCCATACGGGTTGAAATACAGCCCAAGCTTGGCCTTGTTCGGCAACTTCTCATGCAGATATTTGATCGGCGACGGGATGTTCAACAGCAACAATCGGCGCGTACCTTGCCACATGGCCTGCTGCTGCTCCTGTTCGCTGTCAAACAGACGGATGGCTACGCTGTCTTTTTCATCCACTAGCGCCGGGTAAGCCTTGACCGAGTAACCGCCACGCTTCTGCTCATAAAACTCAGGGAGTTTGCCAAAGCTCCAGATATGCAGATTGCTCTGCTCCAGGCCATCATCAGCCACGGCCGACAGCGTCTCTTGCACCTTGTCTTTGAGCTGGGCCCTCAGCGCGGCCAGATCTTTACCTTCGCGCAGGGTTTTGTGTTTCTCACCCACCACGCGGAAGGTCATTTTCAGATGATCGGGCACCTGATCCCACTGCCAATCCTCACGTGACACTGTCACACCAGTCATACGGCGTAGCTCGCGCTCCAGCGAATCCAGCAGCGGCATTTCCAATGGCGTTGCCCGGCCAAGGAAAGCTTCAGCGTAGTTCGGTGCTGGCACAAAATTGCGGCGCATCGGCTTAGGCAACGATTTGATCAGCGCGATCACCAGTTCACGGCGGATACCGGGGATTTGCCACTCAAAACCGGCCTCTTCCACCTGATTGAGGATCGGTAACGGGATGTGCACGGTAACGCCATCGGCGTCAGTACCCGGCTCAAACTGGTAGGTCAGCCGCAACTTGAGGTTGCCCTGATACCAGTAGTTCGGATAATCCAGCGCGCTGACCTTGTTGGCTCCGTCCTTGATCAACATCTCTTTTTCGAAGTTGAGCAGCTCAGGGTTCTGCTTCCCGGCAGTTTTCCACCACTGGTCAAAATGACGCCCGGACACCACATCGCTCGGAATGCGCTGATCGTAGAAACTGAACAGCGTTTCGTCATCCACCAGAATGTCGCGGCGGCGCGATTTGTGTTCCAGCTCTTCCACTTCGGCACGCAGCTTCAGGTTGGCAGCGAAGAACGGGTGCCGCGTTTGCCAGTCACCTTCCACCAGCGCATGGCGGATAAACAGCTCACGGCACAGCAGCGGATCGATGGTGCTGTAATTCACCGGGCGAGCTGCGACGATCGGCAGACCAAACAGCGTGACCTTTTCGCTGGCCATCACCGCGCCCTGAGATTTGGACCAGTGCGGTTCGCTGTAATGATGCTTGACCAGGTGCTGAGCCATCGGCTCAATCCATTCTGGCTCGATACGCGCGGCAATGCGGCCCCACAGGCGGCTGGTTTCCACCAGTTCTGCCACCATCGTCCACTTAGGCGGCTTCTTGAACAGCCCGGAGCCCGGGAAGATGGAGAAACGGGCGTTGCGCGCACCGGTAAACTCTTGCTTATCCGCATCCTTCTGGCCAATGTGCGAAAGCAGGCCGCTCAGCAGCGCGGTATGTACGCTGCGGTAGTCCGAAGGCACGCTGTTGACCGGCAGGCCCAACTCTTTCACCACCTGGCGCAGTTGGGTGTAGATATCCTGCCATTCACGCACCCGCAGATAGTTAAGGAAATCGTTGCGGCACAGGCGGCGGAACTGGCTGGAAGAGTTTTCTTTCTGCTGTTCCTTCAGATAATCCCACAGGTTGACGAACGCCATAAAATCGGAGTCTTTGTCGGCGAAGCGGCGGTGTTTTTCATCGGAGGCCTGTTGCTTATCCGTAGGCCGCTCACGCGGATCCTGGATCGACAACGCCGAAGTGATGATCATCATCTCTCGCACGCTGCCACTCTTCTGGGCTTCCAACACCATCCGCGCCAAACGTGGGTCGATCGGCAACTGCGCCAACTGACGGCCCTGCGGTGTCAGCTGATAGTGGCCGTTTTCTGCGGTTTTGATCGCTCCCAACTCTTCCAGCAGGCGCACACCGTCCTGGATATTGCGGTTATCCGGCGCTTCGACAAACGGGAAGGCGGCAATATCGCCCAATCCCAGCGAGGTCATCTGCAATATGACCGAGGCCAGGTTGGTTCGCAGAATTTCCGGATCGGTAAACGCCGGGCGCGACAGGAAATCCTGTTCCGAGAACAGGCGGATACAGATACCGTCCGAAACACGCCCACAGCGGCCCTTACGCTGGTTAGCAGAAGCTTGCGACACCGGCTCGATCGGCAAACGCTGCACTTTGGTACGGAAGCTGTAGCGGCTGATGCGCGCCGTACCTGGGTCGATAACGTACTTGATGCCCGGCACGGTCAGCGAGGTTTCTGCCACGTTGGTCGCCAACACGATGCGGCGACCGTGGTGCGACTGAAACACCCGATTCTGTTCACTGTTGGACAGGCGGGCATACAGCGGTAGCACCTCGGTATGCGGCAGGTTGAGCTTGGTCAGCGCATCGGCGGTGTCACGGATTTCACGTTCACCGCTCATAAAGATCAGGATATCGCCTGGCCCTTCACGCCCTAGTTCGTCCACCGCGTCGAAGATGGCCTGAAGCTGATCGCGTTCAGTATCATCGGCGTCGTCCACCACCGGCCGATAACGCACCTCGACCGGATAGGTACGGCCAGAAACTTCAATGATCGGCGCATTGTTGAAGTGGCGAGAAAAGCGCTGCGGATCGATGGTGGCCGAGGTGATGATCACCTTCAGATCCGGACGTTTTGGCAACAGCTCCCGCAGGTAACCCAGGATGAAATCGATGTTCAGGCTGCGCTCGTGCGCCTCATCGATGATCAGGGTGTCGTACTGCATCAGCAGGCGATCCTGCTGAATTTCGGCCAGCAAGATCCCGTCGGTCATCAGTTTGACCAGCGTATTTTCACCCACCTGATCGTTGAATCGCACCTTGTAACCGACGCTGCCACCCAGCGGGGTTTCCAGCTCATCGGCAATGCGGTTGGCAACAGTGCGTGCAGCCAGGCGGCGCGGTTGCGTGTGGCCAATCAGGCCTTTGACGCCGCGCCCTAACTCCAGGCAGATTTTCGGTAGCTGCGTGGTCTTCCCTGAGCCGGTTTCACCCGCCACGATCACCACTTGATGATCGCGGATGGCGGCAAGAATGTCCTGCTTCTTCTGGCTGACGGGCAAGCTTTCCGGGTAAGTGATTTTCGGGCACGATGCCGCGCGTGAGCGCACCTTCAGCATGGCTTGCTCGATATCACCCGCTATTTCTGCGGCAACCGCCTGTTGAGCTTCGGGGCTTTTGACTTTGCGCGCACCTTGCAACCGGCGTTGCAGGCGCTGCTGATCACGGAGCATCAAGTCACCCAGTTGGGATGACAATGCCGCGAGCGTAGATTTCACGTTCGGTGTTCCTTGTTTCTTCGCAGCTACTGGTTAACGTCAGGGACTAGGTTTGATGTTATAGCTGACGTGTAGGTGTCAATAATTGCGTTTATTAAATTAGGTTTATCGATTTTTTGACTTAGCGCAGCAGGATACCACAATGGCATTTCTCCCCATAATCCATCCGTTTAGCCCGGTTTTTCTTGTTCAATAAAATCGAACGTAGATCTCGAAATATTCCGCTATCCCTGTTGGAACAATGTGAATAGAGTGTACCTCATGCAACGGGCAACCAGCCCTGATGTCACAGTCAACACGAAAGGAATTATCGATGAGCAACGTATTGGTTCTAAAATCCAGCATCCTGGCAACTTATTCTCAGTCTAACCAATTGGCTGATTTCTTCGTTGAGCAGTGGGCCAATGCTCACAGCAACGATACCATCACCGTGCGTGACCTGGCTGCACAGCCGATCCCGGTGCTGGATGGCGAACTGGTTGGCGCAATGCGTCCTTCTGATGCCCCGCTGACTCCACGCCAGAAAGAAGCACTGGCCCTGTCAGACGAACTGATCGCCGAGCTGCAAGCCAACGACACTATCGTTATCGCCGCGCCGATGTACAACTTCAACATCCCAACTCAGTTGAAGAATTATTTTGACCTGATTGCCCGTGCCGGCGTCACCTTCCGTTACACCGAGAACGGCCCGGAAGGCCTGGTTAAGAACAAACGCGCCATCATTCTGACCAGCCGTGGCGGTATCCATAAAGGCACCCCTACCGACCTGGTAGAACCTTACCTGCGTCTGTTCCTGGGCTTTATCGGTATTACCGAGGTTGAGTTCGTCTTTGCCGAAGGGATTGCCTACGGTCCAGACGTTGCGACCAAAGCCCAGGCCGATGCCAAAGCGTTACTGGCCGAAGTGATCGCCGCTTAAATAGCGATGCCAGGGCGCAGAGATTGCGCTCTGGTAAGTCACACACACCTGCAAAATCCGTTTTACCCTCATAACAATAAGTCGTTTAAATTCCGTTGCGCGCCTAGAGGCGCGCTTTTTTTATTTCTGCAACCACTGGCCGTTAATGCCCCGCACATATTCCCCTACGGGGGCTCGTGTCACCAGCTTCTGCCCGGCCATCCGCGCGACTTCATCGATGGCGATATGATTGCTGGCTGCCACCTGTTGGTATTTCTCTGCACGCCCGGCATTGATTTTTTTCACCAACGCCTGAGTCTCCGCGTCCTGCTTCACCGGAGCGATATAACCACTGAGCGTTTCACCAACCCGCCCCTGCTGCTTGGCTTCATCCAGCGTCAGCGCCTGAGCCATCCCACTGAATAACCAACCGGCGGCAATCAACCACAGATAATGCTTTTTCATGCTGGCTCCTAGAACAGACCGCTTTGGTCTTTCAGCAGGTTCTCAACGTCCTTATCCACTTTGATACGGATCTCATGTTCAATTTTGACGTTCATATTGATGGTGATGGGATCTTTAGGCGTCGCCACCTCAATGCGCGGTACGCAACCGCTCAGCAAGGATGCGCCCAACACGGCTGCCAGCAATGGCCCTGTCGCGTTCTTCATTGTTGTTCCTCGGGTTTAGAGAGCGCCTGCTCCAGCCACTCTTGTAAATTGTCGCCGAAGCGCAGGCTGCGCCACAGCTGAAACACATTTTCCTGATGGCTATAGTTAAGGATAACCTCACGCTTGGCATTTTTCTGCGGATTTACACCATCGATATGCGCCTTTAGCGTCAGCTCGCCCAGGTTATCGAGATCGACCCGTGCCTTTGAACGATTGATTTCCATATAGCGTAGCCAGTCGATGGCGGCACCGGTGGCCAGGTTATTGCTGCCAATGGCATCGGCCATATCTTTATCCAGCCGCAGCGTCATGACCCCCGCATTGGCGATCCAGCCATTTTGCACCAGCCATTTGGGGTGGCTCAGGTAGAGCGGCAACTCGCCGTTGATGCGGCCAGACATGGCGAACTGCTTCGGTTTGAGCGCGGTAAACAGTGCGCTGAGGTCGATTTCTTCCAGTTTGAGCACCGCCGCATCATGCTGCGGCATCCGTAATGCCGAAAGGCTGATATGACCGTTCAGCATATCCACACCGATGTTGCTCAACGTCAACGGATACGCTTCGCTGTAGGGATAGGTACCTTGCAGATCGGCGGTAATATTCTGCATCTCAAACAGCGTCTTGATGGATTTGATGCGCAGCATGATCGGCCGTTTGGCGCCAAGCTGCCACAGGTGGTTCTTAAACCGATAGGGCAAGACAAAGTCCAGCCCGCTCAATTCGCCATCTTGCAGCCACATGCCGCCGTTGCGCACCACCCAGTGGCCACCGGCTTCAAACCCCTGCACTCGCGCCGCCGAGAATGCCGACTGTGCATAGAATTCACCTTCGCGCAGCTTGATGTTCAGATCGGGTGAAATCAGCGGTTGGAATACCGTTAACGACTGTTTTGGCCACCAGCCTTCACCCCGCAGGCGTTCACCATCCCAGCGGCCACGCAACTTGATTGGCCCAATCTGCTCGGCCTGCAAAGCGCCTTGCCATTGGAAACTGTCTGGCCCCGTACCTTGTAACTGCAAATCCAGTACCGAAGGCGGCAAATAACGGCCTGCACCAAAACTGGTTTTGTCAGCCACCAGTTGCACACCGCCGGTAAGGCTCGGTGCTTTGATATCTCGCTGCCACTGGATCGGCTGGCTGAGCGTCATGCGCGGCGTCGCGACCGTGACCATGCCGTATTTCAACCGATCAAAACCGGTAGAAAGACGATCCAGGGTAATGCTGGTGTCCTGCCAACGCCCACTGCCTGCGACATCCCAGGCGGCCTGTAGCGGGGGTAACTTGCCGTTACCCCAAGAGCGCCATTGCCACTGACCATGGTCAGGCCAGAAATCTTGTGCCTGGCCGTCCAGATGCAGCTTGAAGCGCCCCCAATAACTTTCGCTGGCGCTGATAATCGCCTGCAAACGGCCAGTGATCCCAAGAGCTGTGACTTTTACCCCAGCCAGCGGCAGCCGAGCCTCTTCCAGCTTCATGTCCGGTGCCGGACTGCCCCAGGCGCGCAGTAAAGATCCCGGCTGTAGCACCAGCGTTGGGTTGAGGATCGAGCCGCTGATAATGCCGGGGATTGACGCCGTAAGCGAGAGATTGGCCAGGTTTGCCTGCCCGGTAAGCTGGAATCCCAGATCGCTGTTGGTCAGGCTCAGGCTACCCGGCCCCAACGTCAGCACCGCGTTGCCCTTGCCGTTGTGCCCGGCGGTGATCACATTCAGACGGGCGGTAATTTGGGTTTCGTCAAACCCCTGGCTCCAGTCATGCAACGCCACATTCAAACCGCCGCTGAGCGGTTGCTCCAGGTAAGGCCAGCGCCATTCGCCTTTTTCGATGCTGATCTGTTTTGGCGTTAATGCCCAAGGGAGCGTAGCCAACGGTTGGTCGCTGCCCTTTTCCGTCAGGGTCAAGACGCCCTGCTGCTGTTGCCAGTGCAAATCCAGCAGCAAGGGTTTTTCCAGATAGGCGGTTTGTATCTCACCTTGCAACGCCCCTTGGGTCGGCAAACTGTCCATATCCAGCGGTACGGTGACTTTGCCTGTCAGTTGAACAGGAACCGTGCTGTTGGGTGGCGTAATGCTAAGCTTGCTTAACGTCAGTTGCTGATGTTCATCCAACTGCGCCTCGGCGGTGACGTTCTTACCTTGATAATGCAACCGTTGGCCAGTGGCCGCAGACGACAGCTGCAATTTACCGGCGTAGGCTTGCCATGGGGTGAGCGTCAGAAGATTGATGTTCAGGTCAAACGGCGGCAGCATCGCTTGCAATTGGTCTAGCGCCAATGGCGTGCTGTCCCCCTCGGAGGCGGGCAATTTTGACAGGCAGGCGGTATCTACGTCCGCTCGTTCACCCTTTAAATGCCAACTTCCCATTTGGTAGGCGAGTTGCAGTTCACTGACATTGGCGATGGCGCAGCCTTGGGCGCTGAACTTCAGCCCATCAAGATGCAAAGCCCCCTGCTGCCAACGCAAGGGCCCTTGCAAAACCAGCTGGCTACCCTGCGGTAACCAAGGCGCTATCGCACGCGGCAACCAACGAGGCAAGGTTTGCCACAGCGCGATGATCAACAGGATGATGCCCGCCACGATCGCTACGAATACTTTTAATCTCTTGGTCATTAAGCGCAGGTTTAGTTCCTGATAAACATCGATTAGCCAGGTGCAATGATGACACGGATCCCCTGGCAGGTGAAGGTGAACCCATCTCATCATTTATAGAGCAGGTTTCGCAATTTTGATATTTACCCAGTGAATATAGAAAATGGCTAATACACTGATTATCAGCATAAAACCCTAAAAGACCTGCGCCACCACAGGGTGCTAAACCATTGTCGTATTTGGCAAAATATGTTAATTTGATCACATAATCACGCGGGAGAAACCACGATGAAAATGGCGATTTACAGCACCAAACAGTATGACCGTAAGTATCTTGAATTGGTAAATCAGCAGTTTGGTTATGAGCTGGAGTTTTTCGACTTTCTGCTAAGCAAGAAAACCGCCAAAACGGCTATCGGCTGTAAGGCCGTATGCATCTTCGTCAATGACGACGGTAGCCGGGAAGTGCTGGAAGAGCTGGCCGCGCTTGGGGTCGAGATCCTCGCCCTGCGTTGTGCCGGGTTCAATAACGTCGATCTGGATGCGGCGAAAGAGTTGGGTATCAAGGTGGTGCGCGTTCCGGCTTATTCACCTGAAGCCGTAGCCGAACACGCCGTGGGCATGATGATGTGCCTGAACCGCCGCATTCATCGTGCTTATCAGCGCACCCGCGATGCCAACTTCTCGCTGGAAGGGCTGATCGGTTTCAATATGCATAACCGCACCGCCGGCGTGATTGGCACCGGTAAGATCGGCGTAGCCACCATGCGTATTCTGAAAGGCTTTGGCATGAAGCTCTTGGCCTACGATCCCTACCCAAGCGCGCAGGCGTTAGAACTGGGTGCCGAATATGTCGATCTTAAAACGCTGTATGCCCAGGCGGACGTGATCACCCTGCACTGCCCGTTGACGCCGGAAAACCATCACCTGCTGAATGCGGACGCGTTTTCCATGATGAAGGACGGCGTGATGGTGATTAACACCAGCCGCGGTGCCTTGATCGACTCTTCCGCCGCTATCGATGCCCTCAAACAGCAGAAGATTGGTGCGTTGGGGATGGACGTATACGAAAACGAACGCGACCTGTTCTTTGAAGACAAATCCAACGACGTGATCCAGGACGACGTTTTCCGCCGCCTGTCCGCCTGCCATAACGTGCTGTTTACCGGCCACCAGGCGTTCCTCACGGAAGAGGCGTTGACCAGTATCTCGCAAACCACGTTGAAAAATATTGAACAGCTTGCGCAGGGTGAAGCCTGCCCTAATCAGCTTAATGCCTAATACTTTGGGGCGCGCTTAGCGCCCCTGATTCTTCCGACAAAACCTGAACAGGTTCACAATAATGAAAAAACTGATCCCTTTAGCAATGGCCTGTGCGCTATTGGCTGGCTGCAGTTCCGCGCAAACCAAACAACAAACCGTAGTAGAAAGCGATCTGCTGCATCATAACTTTGTGTTGCAAAGCGTGGATGGTGTAGCGGTTGAGGTGAAACAAGGCAGCGGCCCGAGCATTGAGTTCGGCGAGAAAATGAATATTTCCGGATCTATGTGCAACCGTTTCTTCGGCCAGGGCCAGTTAGAGAACGGCGTGCTGACGGTGAAAAACCTCGCTACGACCCGCATGATGTGCGCGGATCCGCAACGTAACCAATGGGATCAAACTATCGGCACGCTGCTGGCTAACGGTGCAAAAGTCTCGCTCAATGGCCAACAGCTGACCCTGAGCGGCAGCGATCACCAACTGGTGTATACCCTGAAAGACTGGGTCAATTAATTTTCCCCCTCACCCCAACCCTCTCCCAAAGGGAGAGGGAGCTGGTACGGTGATGTAGGTAACAACGGTTGCCAACCTGTAGCACGCTACGTCCGGGATAAAATGGACTTACCGGGAACAGGCTCCACGGCCCAGCGCCGACTCTTCGCACTGTTTGCCGTTCGGCATCTGACACATTCTGAGCGTATCGCCGTTGAGCGAATGGGCAATGGTGGTTACCCCGCCCACGCTGGCACAGCTTTCGCTGGTAGGTATCGCACCAATATTGGCACTGGTGGCGATCTGCTGTGGTTCTTGGTCGTTATTGCTGCTGCAGGCAGCCAAAGAGAGTATGGCGCCAGCAAGCAGCCATTTTGCTGTGATCATTATTCGTACCCCTGAACCGAAACGATGCTGTGTAATTTTGCCATTGCTGATAACCCGAGCCACTGGAACGATGGGCCCGTTTGGTTATCTTTGATGTCCACCCGTTGAGCTTCAAGTTGCCGCCTGCTCATCAAGCGGCAACCGGAAAGACAACTTTAGTAATCTAGCTTGTTAGCTTAATAATAGAAATATGATTAGCCATTAATTTGGCTTTTTTTTGACCTGAAAGCATTTCGCTCCCGATCAGTGCCCTGCCGACTTGGACAGCAGATTAATCACCAACACCCCGGCAATAATCAGCCCCATACCAACCACCGCAGGCAAATCCAGCTTCTGCTGGTAAAAAAACACCGCGGCAATCGACACCAGCACGATCCCCAACCCGGACCAGATGGCATAGACAATCCCCAGCGGCATGGTTTTTACCACCATCGAAAGCCCCCAAAATGCTACCGCGTAGCCCAACACTACAAACACCGAGGGCCACAAGCGGGTAAAACCTTCGGAGGCTTTCAGCAAGGTGGTGGCGATCACTTCGGCGATAATCGCCATGGCTAAATAGATAAATGCGGTCATTTTCAACTTCTTCTTTCTGTTTCGCGTTACATCAATATTAGGACGCGGAGATTAAATTAGCGTTACATCGCGGCAACGCTTTACCATTACGCTGCAAATAGTAATTATTTTTTAACGAAATATCACCTTACATCCAGATTTTGTGCGCCACACAAATGCGATAAAGCACAAATAACCCCCTCTGTTAGACTTTACTGATGATTATAAGAAGCTGACTTTTGCAGCTTTGTGAGCATAGAAAGGTACTGCAGATGATTACTACAGATGGTAATAACGCTGTCGCTTCCGTGGCTTACCGCACCAGTGAAGTGATTGCCATTTACCCGATCACCCCGAGTTCGACCATGGCGGAACAAACCGCTGCCTGGTCCAGTGACGGCAGGAAAAACATTTGGGGCGACGTCCCCAACGTGGTGGAAATGCAGTCCGAAGGCGGAGCCATTGCTACCGTGCACGGTGCGTTGCAAACCGGCGCACTTTCCACCTCCTTCACCTCGTCCCAGGGATTGCTGTTGATGATCCCTTCGCTGTATAAGCTGGCCGGGGAGCTGACGCCATTTGTCCTACACGTTGCCGCTCGCACCGTCGCCACTCATGCATTATCCATCTTTGGCGATCACTCCGACGTGATGGCCGTACGCCAGACCGGTTGCGCCATGCTGTGCGCCAGCAACGTGCAAGAAGCGCAGGATTTCGCGTTGATCGCCCAGACGGCCACGCTAAATAGCCGCCTGCCGTTCATCCATTTCTTCGATGGTTTCCGCACCTCGCATGAAATCAACAAGATCGCCCCGCTGAGCGACGAAACGCTACAGCAGATGATGCCGCAGGACGCCATCGACGCCCACCGCAGCCGGGCTCTCTCACCGGATCATCCCGTCATACGCGGCACGTCAGCCAACCCGGACACCTACTTCCAATCGCGGGAAGCGACCAATCCGTGGTACGACAATACCTACCAGCATGTGCAACAGGCGATGGACAAGTTTGCTGCCATCACCGGCCGCAGCTATCAGCCGTTTGAGTATTACGGCCACCCGCAGGCCGAACGCGTGGTGATCCTGATGGGGTCCGCCATCGGCACCTGTGAAGAAGCGATCGACCACCTGCTGACGCGCGGTGAAAAAGTGGGCGTTGTTAAAGTCCGGCTTTACCGTCCTTTCTCCGCCAAACATCTGCTCGCCGTACTGCCGGAAAGCGCACAAAAAATTGCGGTGCTTGACCGCACCAAAGAGCCGGGTGCTCTGGCCGAGCCTTTATATCTGGATGTGATGACCGCGCTGGCAGAAGCCTTTAGCCGTGGTGAACGTGCCAGCATGCCGATGGTGATTGGCGGGCGCTATGGGCTGTCTTCCAAGGAGTTTGGCCCAGACTGCGCGTTAGCCATCTTCCGCGAACTGATGCTGGATAAGCCCCGCCCCCGTTTTACCGTGGGTATTTTCGACGATATTACCGGCCTGTCACTACCGCTCCACGAAGAAACGCTCCCTCAGCGGGCCTCGTTGGAGGCGCTGTTCTATGGTTTGGGCAGCGATGGCTCGGTTTCTGCCACCAAGAACAATATCAAAATTATCGGCAACAGCACGCCGATGTTTGCTCAAGGCTACTTTGTCTACGACTCGAAAAAGGCCGGCGGCCTGACCGTGTCACACCTGCGGGTTAGCGATAAGCCGATCAATTCGGCGTACCTTATCGACCGCGCCGACTTTGTCGGTTGCCACCAGTGGCAGTTTATCGACAAGTATCAAATGGTGGAGCGGCTAAAACCTGGCGGCATTTTCCTGCTTAATACCCCTTATAGCGCAGATGAAGTCTGGTCGCGCCTACCGCAGGAGGTCCAGGCGATACTGCATCAGCGCCAGGCAAAGCTTTACATCATCAATGCGGCCAAGCTGGCGCGCGAATGTCATCTGGGTGCCCGTATCAATACCGTTATGCAGATGGCCTTCTTCCATCTGACAAAGATCCTGCCGGGTGAGGTGGCGTTGCAGGAGCTACAGGGAGCGATCGCCCGTAGCTACAGCAACAAGGGCCAAGAGGTGGTCGAACGTAACTGGCAGGCCTTGGGGGCAACGCTGAGTGAGCTGACGGAAATCCCGCTGCGCCCACTCGACAGCAACAGCCCGATACGTCCACCGGTGGTTTCCGACGCCGCACCGTATTTTGTCAAAACCGTTACCGCCGTGATGCTAGCCGGGCTGGGTGATACCCTGCCGGTTTCTGCATTCCCACCGGACGGCACCTGGCCTGTAGGCACCACGCAGTGGGAAAAACGTAATATCGCCGAAGAAGTGCCGATCTGGCAGCCGGACCTGTGTACCCAGTGTAACCACTGCGTCGCCGCCTGCCCGCATTCTGCCATTCGTGCCAAAGTGGTTCCACCGCAAGCTTTGGAGTATGCCCCTGCCACGCTGCAATCGCTGGATGTAAAATCCCGTGATATGCGCGGCCAGAAATACGTATTGCAGGTCGCCCCTGAAGATTGCACCGGCTGTAACCTGTGCGTAGAGGTTTGCCCGGCGAAAGATCGCCAGAACCCGGAAATCAAGGCGATCAATATGGCATCCCGCCTCGATCATCTGGCAGAGGAAAAGGCTCATTATGACTTCTTCCTACAACTGCCAGAGATCGACGCCTCGCAGTTGGAACGTATCGATATCCGCACCTCGCAGCTGATCTCTCCGCTGTTTGAATATTCGGGTGCCTGTTCCGGCTGTGGCGAAACGCCGTATATCAAGCTGCTGACCCAGCTGTATGGCGACCGGTTGCTGATTGCCAACGCCACTGGCTGTTCTTCTATCTATGGCGGTAACCTGCCCACCACGCCTTACACCACCAACGCCGACGGCCGTGGCCCAGCCTGGGCAAACTCGCTGTTTGAGGATAATGCCGAATTTGGTCTGGGCTTCCGCCTGACGGTAGATCAGCACCGCCGCCGCGTATTGCGCCTGCTCGACACGTTGGCACCGCAATTACCTGCCCAGTTGGTGGCCTCATTGCAGGCAGACGAAATCGCCACTGGCCCACGTCGCCAGCAGATTGCCGAATTACGCAGCCTGCTGGCTAACGTGGCAGGTAATGACGCTCGGCAGTTGGCTACCGATGCCGACTATCTGGTGGATAAGTCTATCTGGCTGATCGGCGGTGACGGCTGGGCCTACGATATCGGCTTCGGCGGTCTGGATCATGTGCTAAGCCTGACGGAAAACGTCAACGTGCTGGTGCTGGATACGCAGTGCTACTCCAATACCGGCGGGCAACAATCCAAGGCCACTCCGCTGGGGGCCGTAACCAAGTTTGGTGAGCACGGCAAGCGCAAGGCCCGTAAGGATCTTGGCGTCAGCATGATGATGTACGGCCATGTGTATGTTGCGCAGATCTCGTTGGGTGCGCAGCTTAACCAGACGGTGAAAGCGATTCAGGAGGCAGAAGCCTACCCTGGCCCTTCCCTGATCATCGCCTACAGCCCTTGCGAGGAGCACGGTTACGATCTGGCACTGAGCCACGACCAGATGCGGCAGCTCACCGCGACCGGCTTCTGGCCGCTGTATCGCTTCGATCCGCGTCGTACTGCGGAAGGCAAAGCCGCGTTGGCGCTGGACTCCCGGCCACCGAACAGTGAGCTGACGGCAACCTTGAACAAGGAACAGCGTTTCCGCCGCCTCAACACGCAGCAGCCTGAGATTGCCGCCGCGTTGTATGAAGCAGCAGAAAAAGAGCTGAAAGAGAAATATGATTTCCTTAGCCTGCTGGCTGGGAAGTCGGAGAAGGCAGCTTCGGAGTAGGTATGTTGAGGGCGCGGGAACGCGCCCTTTTATTTACAACGCGCTAGCATAACCAGAGCTAAACTTAAGAGTGGCATCTACCATTACTCCATCGATGAACATATACTGTCTGGTTTTAAACCCAGTGTATGCTCCATAGCTGTTTTTCGCATTCACCGATACTGGAACTACCCACCCATAGTACATTTTGAAGTTTTCAACCAAACCACCCTGAAGGTATGCCTTTTTGGGGGCGCCAAATTTATAACTTGCTGAAAATGGATCTTTCAATTCTGCGCTAATATTATTTTGAATATCTTCTTTATAAGAGGCCGGTAACTCTCCATAGTTAGCACTACTCAACTGTGTAGGCGACGGTGTAGCCATACAGCCAGTCAAAAACAGTGAAGCAATCACAAGAAACAACACCTTTCCCATTTCATCCATTTCCTACAGTAAATAATAGTCAAGTGCATTGTATCAGATAAAAAATCTCAGCAAAATCATACCATCATGACCTCTCGCTGAATAACGCCTAATCGCACTCGGCAAACCTATGCATATTGGCGATTAACTGCCAGCGTGATCCCATTTTTTATTGCAAACCACATGGGCCATACTAATGAGCAAATGGCCTTTGAAACCTATGGCGCATGGATGAACGAAATGAATCCTGATCAAATCCACCCAGAGAATGCTAAAATTGCCCGCTAAAAGTGTCATACCGCCAATACGCACCCAATTTGAGAACGAGCACGATTTAAATGTCAGAAAATCAAACAATTAGCCATAAAGAGCAGTACAACCTCAACAAACTGCAAAAACGCCTGCGCCGCAACGTGGGTGAAGCTATCGCCGCCTACAACATGATTGAGGAAGGCGATCGCATCATGGTTTGCCTGTCCGGCGGGAAAGACAGCTACACCATGCTGGAGATCCTGCGCAATCTGCAAAAAAGCGCTCCGGTGAATTTCTCACTGGTCGCGGTGAATCTCGATCAGAAACAGCCCGGCTTCCCCGAGCACATCCTGCCAGCCTATCTGGAAAGTCTGGGGGTGGAATATAAGATCGTTGAAGAGAACACCTACAGCATCGTGAAGGATAAGATCCCGGAAGGCAAAACCACCTGCTCCCTGTGTTCACGCCTGCGCCGCGGTATCCTTTACCGTACCGCCACCGAGCTGGGTGCCACCAAGATTGCCCTTGGCCACCACCGTGACGACATCCTGCAAACGCTGTTCCTCAACATGTTCTACGGCGGCAAGCTGAAAGGAATGCCACCCAAGTTGATGAGCGACGATGGTCAACACGTGGTGATCCGCCCGCTGGCCTATTGCCGCGAGAAAGACATCGAGCGTTTCTCGGTAGCGAAAGAATTCCCGATTATCCCGTGCAACCTGTGTGGTTCACAGCCAAACCTGCAACGCCAGGTGATTGGCGATATGCTGCGCGATTGGGACAAACGCTACCCAGGCCGCATCGAAACCATGTTCAGCGCCATGCAGAACGTGGTGCCTTCTCACCTGTGCGATACCGAACTGTTTGATTTCAAAGGTATTCACCACGGCAGCGAAGTGGTCGATGGCGGTGATTTGGCGTTTGACCGTGAAGATATTCCACTGCAACCGGTGGGTTGGCAGCCGGAAGACTCGGATGACAACGGCTCGCCCGCGTTTGAACGCCTGAACGTGCTGGAAATCAAATAGTCCCTCTCTCCGCCTGTGCCCGCAGGCGGAGGTTTTTTCCCCGCTTAATGTTAGATCCTGTTCACAATTCACGCATAAAATGCCTGACAGTGCGGTTTTTACCTTATACTGTTTATTTATACAGTCAAAGGAGACCAACGATGAATATCACCCCCTGCCTTTCCCACGTCTCGCTGGGAACCAACAATTTCGATGCCGCCGCGCAGTTTTACGACCAGGTTCTCGGTGCGTTAGGATGCCGACGCGTGCTGGAACACCCTGGCGCTATCGGCTATGGCCGTGACTATCCTGAATTTTGGTTGCAACTGCCGATAGACGGCAAACCCGCAGGCACCGCGAACGGCGTGCATATTGGTTTCTTCGCCACCAGCAAGCAGCAGGTTGATGAATTTTATCAGCAGGCGGTCGCCGCTGGGGCACAAGGAGACGGTGCACCGGGCTCACGGCCACATTACGGTGCCGCCTATTACGGCTGTTTCGTCCGCGATCTGGATGGCCACAAGATAGAGGCCAGTTTCTGGGACGAAAGCGCGGCTTAACGCAGCTGTGCAGAAGCCGGAAGCAGGTGGGGATCTTGCAGGTTAGCCGACCGTTGAGCGCATGGACGCGCGATACGAGCCCCCAGGGACGGGTTCACGGCGTGTCGGCGTTCTGCACGATCCCCGCCTGTAAGCACTATTCGGTGAAGCGACTTAGTCCGAACGTGAATACAAACCTTCACTTTATCGGTTGAATGCAAGAAGGATTCGCCGAAGGCGAAAAAAGCATAAAAAAATGCCGGTGATTAAACCGGCATCGTATTGAATTAAATGTGCTATGCAATAATTCTAAAAATAAGAAAGTAAAACAATTATGGAGCGCAACGCCCATCGCTTGACGTTGCATTCACCTGCGAGAGTAAGAATGCCGTAGTTCGCGTAAGCAAATGTTGATACTGCTCAACTTTACTCGCGTTTTCACCACTATTTGTCGTTACAACCAGCGGCTACGCCTCAGCCACCAGGCAACGCCCCCGACCAATGCCACTAACATAAAGCAGAAAGAGGCAAACGCCAGCGGGCTACCGCTGCCCGGGATACCCCCCAGGTTGACCCCGAACAGCCCGGTCAGGAAGGTAGTGGGTAGAAATACCATCGCCATCAGCGACATGGTGTAAGTACGGCGGTTCATGGCATCGGCCATCACGGTAGTGATCTCATCGGACAAGATCGCCGTACGGGCAATGCTGCCGTCCAGGTCGTCTAATCCGCGCCCCAGGCGATCGGCAATGTCCTGCATGCGGCGGCGCTCATCGTCATTCATCCACGGCAGGCGGTCACTTGCTAAACGCGAAAACACATCACGCTGCGGAGCCATGTAGCGGCGTAATACAATCAACTGTTTGCGGATCAGCGCCAACTGCCCACGTTCCGGGGTTTGCTGCTCCAACAGTGCATCCTCCAGATCGATGATCTTGTCGTGCAGATCCTCTATGAATTCACTGGTGTGGTCGGTGAGCGCATCAGCGATTTCTACCAGCCAGTTACCGCTATTAATCGGCCCCTGGCCATTGTGCAATTCATTGACCACCTCATCGATCGAGTAGACCTTGCGATGGCGGGTGGAAATAATCATTTTATCGTTGATATAGACGCGAAACGTCACCAATTGATCGGGCCGTGAGTCCGTATTGAAATTGATGCCTCGCAGCGTGATCAGCGTTCCGTCGCCCAACCGGGTGACGCGTGGCCGGGTGCTTTCCCCCGCCAGCGCTTGTCTCACCAGATCTGGCAGCAGCGGCGTGTTGGCAAGCCACTCGGCGCTGGCCGGATGGGCATAGTCCAGATGCAGCCAGCATGGCTCCTCGCTGGTGATCTTATCGTCATCCTCAATTGGCGTAGTGCCACCCTTGCCGTCGAGTTGATAGGCATAGACCGCGTCGGGCACCTGCAGTTCGCGCCCCTCAATGACATCCATTCAAAACCCTCATTATTTTGCCGTTGATACAGAGTCTAGCGTTATTGCCTTAGGGATCAAAGTGGCAACGCCATAACGGGATCTTAAAGTAAAAAGCCCCCGCGTTGGCGAGGGCTTGGGCAGGCGTCAGGACTCTGAACATCAATGTTTCAGAATATACATTTCCTGGCTGTAGGCGACATCTTCTGGGTTAGTGATTGGATAACCTTTAACCCAAGGCTTGATCAGACGCCCGTTGGTATATTGATAGATCGGGGCGATCGGGGCCTCCGCCGCAATCATCTGCTCGGCTTTGTTATAATCCGCGGTTAACGCCGTTGGGTCAGTCTCGCGACTGGCGTCGGCCAACAGGCGGTCGTATTGCGGGCTGTTAAATTTGGCGATATTCCCGCTGTGTGAAGAGGTCAGCAGCGACAGGAAGGTCGAGGCCTCGTTGTAATCCCCCACCCAGGAGGCGCGAACCACGTCGAAATTGCCGGTGTTACGGCTGTCGATATAGGTTTTCCACTCCTGATTTTGCAGTTTAACGTCTACGCCCAAGGTTTGCTTCCACATTGACGCCACGGCAATGGCAATCTTTTGGTGGCTCTCTGAGGTGTTATACAGCAGGGTCAATTTCAGGGGATGGTTAGGGCCATAACCCGCTGCCTGCATCAGCGCCTTGGCTTGCTCGTTCAACTCTTCCTGGGACTGTTGCTGCAGCAGGCTGGTTTCCGGCTTAAAGCCCGCAGTGACATCCGGGGTGAAGTGGTAGGCCGGTTTCTCACCGGTACCCAGCACTTTTTCGGCAATGATCTTGCGATCGATAGCGTAAGACAAGGCTTTGCGTACCCGTACGTCATTGGTTGGCGCACGTTGGGTATTGAACGCGTAGTAATAAGTGCCGAGTTGATCCGGCGTGTAAACCTGGTCTGGGATATCCTTCAACAGCTTCTGGTACATGTTTTTCGGGAAGGATTCGGTAATATCGATATCACCAGCCTGATAACGCTTGGTGGCGTTAGATTCCTGGTTGATCGGTACAAAGGTCACCTTGGTCAACACGGTGTGTTCATGATCCCAATAATGGTTGTTCGGCACCAATACCAGTTTCTCGTTAACCACTCGCTCTTGCAGTTTGAATGCACCGTTGCCTACCAGATTACCCACTTTGGTCCAATCGTTGCCATATTGCTCAACCACGGCTTTGGGTACCGGGAACAGGCTGAAGTTCGCCGTCAGACTGACAAAATAAGGCACAGGCTTGTTCAACTGCACTTTTAGCGTATGGTCATCCACCGCCACCACGCCAAGCTTATCGATGGGCAGCTTACCGGCGATAATCTCTTCGGCATTCTGGATCCCGGCTAGCTGAGCAAACCAGGCAAACGGCGACAGGCTTTTCGGATCGACCAGCCGTTGCCAGCTATAAACGAAGTCTTTCGCCGTGACAGGGTCACCGTTGGACCAGCGGGCATCTTTGCGCAGCGTGAAGATATAGGTCTGGTTATCCGAGGTCTGCCAGCGCGTGGCGACACCGGGGATCACTTTGCCATGCGCGTCCTGATTCACCAGCCCTTCAAACAGATCGCGTGCCACCTGCGCTTCTGGCAGGCCCACGGCTTTAATCGGATCGAGCGACGCTGGCTCATCTTTAATGTGCCGCACGATCTCCTGTTTTTCCGCCAGAGCGGTACCTGGGGGAACCTGAGCTGCCATAGCGCCACTAATACCCGCGCTAATGGTGACAGCGCAAAGCGTTAAACGAAAACTCGCCAGAATTTTTCTTCTCGTCATGTTAGATATGCCCCAGTTAACCCCATGAATTTTTTATCATATAGCACAAAGATGCCCGCCACCTATAGCCTGACGTAACAAGAATGTAAAAAGTGGATGTTTGATCCAAAAAAAAGCCCGCAGCCATTATCGGCAATGCGGGCTGATTGCTTAGGCAGGATCAGTCGTAAAGATGAATACTGGCGATCTTATAGCTGAACTCTTCCCCTTCTTCTTCATCGAAGATGGTGAAATAGCCTTTCTCTACCAGCGGGTTGAGATGGATATCGGTTTTTTGCAGCTGGCGTGATTCGGCGTCGTCAAAACCATAGTCCAGGAAGAACTCCCCTTTCTGATGATCCACGTGCAAGGTGAACGGATAGTTGGACTCGTCACCACGCCCATCGTCATTTTTCACTACGCCAAACCATTCACCCTGACGGATCTGGTTTTCTGCATCCACGCCGCACAGTAGGGTGATGGTGTCTTTTTCGTTTTCGCTGTAACGCGCGACTATTCTGGCAACTGGCATGTTAAATCCTCTTTATCGTTAGCACTCTGCCGATAGTATAACAATAGACATCACTTTATTCGCTTAACAGACTGGGAAAGATGAGCGAAAGCGTAATACACTCAATAACATCGCATTTCTTTCTGACTTTGGCTTAAGGGAAACCCCATGACCCAACATAGACCGCGCAGTGAACGTGGCCAACTGGCAGTTGCAGGTGAAAGTTACGGTAAATCGATGTTAGGCGCCCCGCTGCTGTATTTCCCGGCAGCCAAATGTGGCCCGGATACCGGGTTGGTGATTGCAGGCACCCACGGGGACGAAACTGCCGCAGTGGTGACGTTATCCTGCGCATTACGCAGTATCACCCCCGCCCAACTGCGCCACCATGTGATCCTGGCGGTCAATCCGGATGGTTGCCAGCTTGGGTTGCGCTCCAATGCCAACGGCGTCGATCTGAACCGCAATTTCCCCGCGGCCAACTGGCGCTCTGGCGATACGGTCTACCGTTGGAACAGTGCGGCGGAGGCTCGTGACGTGCGGCTCTCCACCGGTGGCAGGCCTGGTTCCGAACCGGAAACCCAGGGATTGTGTCATTTGATCCATCGCCTGAAGCCACGCTGGGTGGTGTCCTTCCATGAGCCATTGGCCTGTATAGAAGATCCGGATAGCTCCGCGCTGGGCGTTTGGCTGGCGCATAAGTTTGCCCTGCCGCTGGTGACCAGCGTCGGCTATGAAACGCCGGGTTCATTCGGCAGCTGGTGTGCAGACTTGTCCTTGTCCTGCATCACCGCCGAGTTCCCGCCTATCTCAGCCGACGCCGCTAGTGAAAACTACCTTGCCGCCATGGTCGAGTTGCTGACCTACGCTGACTAGCGTGAGAGCTCAATAGCACCGCACTCAAAGGCCAAACCTGGCACTACGTCTTTTGCCAGCCAGGTTGGGCCATCGAGATCCACAAAACGGGCACCAGGCACCAACGGCAACGCCGCAGTAATGGCTCTTGAGGTGCAGAGCATACAGCCGAGCATGATCTCGAAGCCCTGCGCGCGCGCCTGTGCGGCAAGCTGTAATCCCTCGGTCAGCCCACCGGTTTTATCCAGCTTGATATTGACCATCTGATAACGCCCCGCCAACCGAGGCAGATCGCCGCTGGTGTGGCAGCTCTCGTCGGCGCAAATCGGTAATGGATGGATGAAGTTTTCCAGGGCGCTGTCGTCGCTGGCCGGTAAGGGTTGCTCCAGCATCGCCACGCCTAAATCCGCCAGCAGTTGGCAACGTGATGCCAAGCCTTCCGCCTGCCAGGATTCATTGGCATCGACGATCAACGTCATCTGCGGCACCGCCGTGCGGATCGCCACCAGCCTTTCGCTGATCAGGTGATCGTCGAGCTTGATTTTCAGCAGCGTCGCGCCCTGTTGTTCCAGCTCTTTAGCGGCAAACGCCATCGCTTCCGGCGAGCCGATGCTGAGCGTTTGCGCCATCACTACTCGCTCCGGCGCGGTAACTCCGCTCAATTGCCACAAATCTTTACCAGCAAGGCGGCATTCCATATCCCATAATGCCGAATCGACCGCGTTACGAGCCGCCCCTGCGGGCATCAGGCGTTGCAACTCCTGCCGGGTCACCCCTTGTGCGATGGCCGCGGACACTTCGGCCAACTGCTCCATCACTGAGGTTTCGCTCTCACCATAGCGCGGATAAGGGGTGCATTCACCGACACCGCGCATCCCCTGCTGTTCAATCTCTACCACCACGACTTTGGCTTCGGTCCGGCTACCGCGTGCGATCACAAAGGCGGTGTGCAATGGCCAGGCTTCAGGGTAAAAACGCATGCTTCTCATAACGGCTCCCGAGCGAAAAAAGCACATAAAGTCAGTCCACTATACCTGCAGTTTATAAACTTTATCTATCCAAGGTGCGATTGTTGCCTTAAACTGCTTCGAGATTGTGAACCCGTTGTTAATCGGCTTCACATCTTTGTATAAACATCGTTGAAAGGAACCGAGCAATGACTCAGACCGTACATTTTCAAGGCAACCCTGTCACTGTAGCAGGCAAACTGCCACAGCAGGGCGAGCAGGCAAAAAGCTTTACCCTGGTTGCCAAAGACCTGTCAGACGTTGCCCTGAGCAGCTTCGTGGGTAAACGCAAAGTCCTGAACATCTTCCCAAGCATTGATACCGGCGTCTGTGCCGCATCGGTGCGTAAATTCAACCAGTTGGCGAGTGGCCTGGATAACACCGTGGTCCTGTGTATCTCTTCCGACCTGCCGTTCGCCCAGTCACGCTTCTGTGGTGCTGAAGGCCTGAACAACGTGGTAACCCTGTCTACCCTGCGCGGCGGTGATTTCAAGCAGGCGTATGGTGTAGAGATTGCCGAAGGCCCGTTGGCCGGTCTGACCGCACGCGCCGTGGTGGTGCTGGATGGCCAGGACAACGTGCTGTATAGCGAGCTGGTAAACGAAATTACCACCGAGCCAGACTATGATGCCGCGCTTGCCGCGCTGAAATAAGCCTGTAAATACCAAAAAGCCCGGTTTTTAAGCCGGGCTTTTTTATACCTGAAATAAAGTAGCGCTATTCTTCGCTGTCGTCGGTCAGCTTGCGATTGCTCAGCCCGTACTCCCGCAGCTTATTGGCAATTGCCGTATGCGAGACGCCCAAGCGCTTGGCCAGTTTGCGGGTGCTGGGATAAGTGCGATACAGACGAGTCAGCACCGAGCGTTCAAAACGCTTGCTGATATCATCCAGCGAGCCTTCCATCACTTCATCCCCTAGTGCTATCTCCACCTCAAAATCCGGCAGAATGATGTCTTGCGGGCGGAGTTCGTAGCCGTCCGTTTGGGTCAAGGCACGATAGATAGCGTTCTTCAGCTGTCGCACGTTGCCCGGCCAGCCGTACTTGCAAAGGAAGCTACTGAGATCGTTGGCCAGTTTCGGCCTGGCGACCCCTTGTTCATCAGCAAAGCGCGCCACAAACAGCTCGGTGAGCGGCATGATATCCTGCGGGCGTTCGCGCAGCGGCGGGATGGTGATGGTCAGCACGTTCAAGCGGTAATAGAGATCTTCACGGAATTCACCGCGCTGCACGAGTTCGGTGAGATTTTTCTGCGTGGCGCAGATCACCCGGACATCCACATGCACCTCATGCTCTTCCCCTACTCGTCGGAAAGTACCGTCGTTGAGGAAACGCAGCAGTTTGGTTTGCATGCGTGGCGACATTTCGCCAATCTCATCGAGCAGCACCGAACCACCGTTGGCCTGCTCAAAGAAGCCCTTCTTGCCTTCCAACGCATTCGGATAAGCGCCCGGCGCATGGCCAAACAGTTCGCTCTCCACCACATCGTCCGGCAAGGCGGCACAGTTCAGCGCCAGGAACGGTTGTTTTCCACGTGGGCTACGCAGGTGGCAGGCCCGTGCCAGAATATCTTTCCCCGTACCGGTATCGCCCACAATCAGCAATGGGGCATCCAGCATGGCCAGTTTGCGCGCCTGCTCCAGCACGTGGCGCATCTTCGGGCTGACGGCGACAATATGGTCAAACTCGGTATCGTCATTCACCGACAGGTTCTGCAGCTGGCGGCCCATGCGGGCGGTGGATTTGAGCATGACCACGGCGCCCACGGGAGCATTCTGCTGTTGCTCATCTTCCAGATAGATCGGGGTGATATCCATCAGGAAATCCTGGCTGCGGATCACCACCCGCTCGGAATGTGGCTTCGTATCTTCACTCTCCAGCCAGCGGCTGAAGTTATAGCCGCCAATCAGCTGGCTCGCCGTTTGATTGCGGATCTTGTCTTCGCTGAAGTTGAACAGCGTCTGAGCCGCCGGGTTAGTCAGCTCTACCTTGCCTTTCATATCGATGGAAAACACCGGTTCCGGCATTGACTCCAGCAACGCACGTAACGCACGGTGTTCACGTTCAGAAGGCATAAAGTTAACGGTGCGCACATCGGTCACACCGCTGATGCGCCGGATCTCCGCCATCAGTGCGCGGAAGGTATCAAAATCCAGTTGGGAAAAATTGAGGTAAATACGGCCGATAGGATCTATTTCGATGCCGCGCAGGTCGATACCGCGCGATACCAAAAGATCGAGTAATTCTCGAGTGAGACCGAGACGGTCTTCGCAAAATACTTCCAAACGCATCAGTATTGGCCTTATCTCTGCAGGTGCGGGGATGTCTGGTGATGATGATAACCTCTCCCCCCGGAAGGAAGAAGCGATCTGTCAGCAAAAGTTGACAGAGCTCCAGTTTATCACTGCTATTAGCGGTTTTAAACGCCACCCAATAACACCATCGGCGTAATTTTAGCTTATTTCTAGAGAGTTATCACAATCAGCATTATTTTGGCAGCGGATTATCATGCGGTAACAGGGGGATGTTCTTTCGTCAATCTGTGGTTACAAACTGGTGAAATGGCCCTCGTTGGTTACAAATGATAGTAATTCTCGTCTGAGTATTTTATAGTTGCGCTGCGTAACTATAAAGAGAGATTAACCATGCTTAGAAAGCATACACTGGCGGCATTCTGCTGCACCACGCTGTTGTTGAGCGCCCCAACCCTGGCGCTGGACCTATCCTACAAGGCGCCGGAGCCCAGCATTAAAGCCGCCCCCGCCCCCAAGGCGACACCTGGGCCCGCGGCAAAAACCGCCAAGGCACCAATGGTTTGGTCAGAATCAAAAGATGAAACCGGCTTCAGTGCCAATCTTGAATGCGACCATCCCAGCTGCAGCCGCCCACGCGACAAATCGTATTCGAGGCTTCATGGCCCGGTGAAAAAAACCGATCGCCTTCGCCAGTCCGATCCCTACTCCACCAATCAGGATCCTGACTACAGCGTGAACATGGGCTACAAATGGTAATGACGCTTTAAGCGTTTCTGCTAGAAGACCTGTTCAGCCGCAAGATCGTGGGTGACGAAGTGACCTGGCTTACCCAAAAGAGCAACCCCTCTCACTAACTGAGAGGGTTGCATGGGAAGTAATTAATTGAGCGGTGCCTGGCTGGTTTCCTTGATGTACAGGAAGGCAAACAGCGATAAAACACAACCGGCAATCACGTAAAACGCCGGGGCCGTAGTATTACCGGTTAGCTTGATCAGATAGGAAGCCACCGATAATGAGAAACCGCCAAAGATCCCCACGGCAACGCTATAAACCAGCGATAACCCGGTGGTTCTTACCCGCCTTGGGAATATTTCCGGCAAAATGGTGATGGAAGGCGAAGCACCGATAATATTGATAATGCTCAGCACAATCATCACCGCAAACAGCATTTCAACACTGGGGTGACTGCTGAGTAAATAAAAGGCAGGATAAATCAGCACCGTAATCGCTATTCTCGCCCAGGCAATCAACCGGACTCTGCCGACCTTATCTGACCACATCCCGGCCAGCGGCCCACCAATCAACGTAATCAAACCGGCGATGGCACCAATTAACATGCTATAGCTGGTATCCAACTTTAAGATGCTGATGGCGTAGTTGGGAATATAAAACATGATGATCATATGCGGGATGGTTCCCCCCATCGTCAGCAAAATGCCCGCCAAGGTTTCTTTATAGTAGGTAGTTATTACTTCCAAAAGGGGTATTTTGCTGACGCTTTCGCTGGCCGTTGGTAAAGTGTGAGTGGCGGTTTCTTCCAGCTTAAAGCGAATATACAGCCCCACCGGAACAATCACGATGCCAAACAGAAACGGAATACGCCAACCCCAGGCTTCCACACTCGCCTCTGGCATGCAATTGACCAGGATCACCAACGTCATGGCGGCAAATACGTTGCCCGCACCTTGGCTCGCGACCTGCCATCCCCCGTAAAACCCGCGATTATGGGGTTTAGCATACTCCACCAGCAGGGTGGTTGATGCGCCTAACTCACCGCCTGCGGAGAAGCCTTGCATCAGCCTGGCCAGGGTAATAATGATCGGGGCCGCAGTCCCGATGCTTTCATATGACGGGGTGATACCAATTGTCAGGGTACTGAGCCCCATCAGCAGGAACGTCAGCGTCATGGCGGGCTTGCGCCCTTTTTTATCGGCATAATGGCCGATGACCAGCGCCCCCAGCGGCCTGGCAAGATAACCCATCCCAAAGGTCATCGTCATGCTCACCAAAGGGTCCGTCGCGGGGAAATAAGCTTTTGCAATGTAGGTCGCAAAAAATGCGTAAAGCACCAAATCAAAAAACTCTAAGCCATTGCCTAACGTGGTAGCCACAATGGCCCTAGCCGGGGACTTTCTTTCCTTGACGCTATCCATGGCCTGTCCTTTTATGTAGGAACGCCACATGCGGCGTCCGTCCAGATAATCGATGTTATGCCAGGATCGAACATGTTCGACCCCGACAAATTAGCAGCATCAGCAATTTATTAAAGGCCGAGGTTTATTCCTTCAGGAATTCCTGCGTCAACTCGGACCAATAGGCGATCCCTCTGAGTATAATTGCATCATTAAAATCATAGCCGGGGTTATGTACCATGCAGCTGTTTTCACCCTGGCCGTTACCTAATAGTAAATAACTGCCTGGGCACTGGTTCAGCATAAAGGCAAAGTCTTCGCTGCCCATCAACGGTTCCGGAATATCAATTACCTGCTGCGGATGGCTTTCACCCATTAAATTTTGCGCCACCTTCTTGGCAAAGCGGGTCATCTCCGGCTGGTTAACCAACACGGGATAGGTGTGATCATAGTCAATATCGATCCTGGCACCATATGAGGCCGCCTGGGCCGCCACTAACGTCTTGATGCGCTCTTCCAACAGCTCCCTGACTTGCGGATCCAACGCGCGCACGCTTAGTTTTAATACCGCAGAGTCGGCGATGACATTACTGGCCATGCCTGACTGGAATGAACCTACGGTGATCACACCCGGCTCTTGCGCCCCCAGATTACGCGCGACGATCGTCTGCAATGCCATCACAATACTGGCCCCGACGACCACGGCATCAACGGTGCCCTTCGGCATCGCGCCATGGCCCCCTTTGCCATGAATGGTGAGGGTGACCGTATCACTGGAAGCCATAAACGCCCCCTCACCAAAGACAAACTGCCCCTGCGGGAAGCCCGGCATGTTGTGCATGGCAAAAATGGCGTCACAGGGGAAGCGTTTAAACAGGCCATCGTCGATCATCTTCTGGGCACCGGCCAACCCCTCTTCTGCGGGTTGAAAAATGAGATGCAAGGTGCCATCGAAACCGGCGTGATCGGCCAGATAATGTGCCGCGCCAAGCAGCATCGCGGTGTGGCCGTCATGCCCACAGGCATGCATGATGCCTTCGTGCTGGCTGCTGTAAGGGAGTTGCGTATTTTCCAGGATCGGCAAGGCATCCATATCTGCCCGAATACCTAACGTGCGGGGGCTGGTGCCTCTTTTCAACGTCCCAACCAGGCCGGTGATACCGAGCCCACGTGTCACCTGATACCCCCACTCCTCAAGCTTTCCCGCCACCAGATCGGCGGTTTGTCGTTCCTCGAATCCCAGTTCAGGGTACTGATGAATATGTCGACGGAGGGTTTGGCTTTCATCGGCATAGGGTTGGAAAGTCTCTAAGTTCGGCTCACGGTGCGGCATGTTCATTACCTCCTGTCCTTGGGATTGATGTCTTGGTGCTGAAGCAGCAAGTGAATACGGCGGGATTCACCCGCTGGCGCAGTCAGATATTCAGATTAATAGTTAGTCAAATATACCGTCTTCTTTGCCGCTGTCCGTGGTATTTTTCGTGACCAAGACCGCAAAACAAACACTTTATTAACTTATTATTAACAATTAATGGGTATTGCAGAGGTGTACAAAAAGAAGGGTTTTTTGGCGGTTCAGCTATAAGGCTGCGTCTGATTGACGCAGCCTGGTGGAGTCAGACTTTGCTTTGACCTTTTTTCATGGTGTCTTTCAACTGGTTAATCAATTGACCACGGAAATCACCCAGTTTTGGCTTATCGCCTTCTAACCAAGGTAACGGGCGGCACAGTTCCATGGCCTTGATGCCCAACCGCGCCGTCAACAAACCTGCCCCAATACCCTGCGCAGCCCGCCCAGACAACCGCGCCGCAATATCCTGCGACATCCAATCCATGCCCACTTCCCGCACCAGTTCAGAAGCACCAGCGAAGGCGATATTCAGCAACACCAGACGGAACAGACGGATACGGCTGAAATAGCCCAGTTCAATGCCATACAGGGCCGCAATGCGGTTAATCAGGCGGATATTGCGCCAGGCGATAAAGGCCATGTCCACCAAGGCCAAAGGGCTGACGGCGATCATCAGCGTCGACTCTGCCGCCGAACGGCTGATTTCGCGCCTCGCCTGATTATCCAACACCGGCTGCACCAGCTTGGCATACAGCGCAACCACTTCGCGGTCGTTCTGGGTTTCATGTAATGAAGCCTGCCAGCGTTGCAAAGCGGGGTGCCCTTGATCCAACCCGGCCTGACGCGCCAGCTTTTCACAAAACTCGCGCCCTCTCCCCAGGCCGTGGCTATGCAGCAATTCCCGAGCTTCGTCACGCTCTTCTGCCCGTTGGCGTAGGCGGTATAGCCTGCGCCATTCCCCAACCACCGAACCGATACCGGCGAAGACGATCAACCCACCGGCGATCCCGCCTCCCAGCGCGATCCAATCCTGCTGCACCCAGGAGGTATGCACCCACTGGACACCTTGAGCCACCACGCTGACGCCAAACAGCATCAACCCGGCGTTAACCATCTTGCGCCACAGGCTGCGCTTGGGTTTCAACGCGGCGTTAACAATACCTTCCGCGCGCCCTTCCTCCTCTTCCTGCTCCATCTCTGGCGCTGCCGGATAGAATTTCTCGGCCTGCTGTTCGTCAAACTCCAAGCCTGCACGCAATATCGGTTCCTGTGGTGGCTGCAACGGCTCGGCAAAATCGATACGCGGTTTTAACGGCTCGCTCATCGTAATTTATCTCCCAATAAAAACTCCATCACCGCATCCAGACGGATATGCGGCAGCGGACTATCAACGCTCATCATGCGCGGGCGGAACTGGTCAAAATGGAACCCTTGTTGCTGCCAGAACGCCGGGCCAGGCAGGCGCGCAGGCACTTCGCCGGGGAAGACCGTCAGCGGTGCGCCATCGTCCAGACGGTGGCCTTTCAATGCCGGGATCGGCTGCCCATGATGATCGACAATGCCGCTTTCGGTCGCCTGTACCGAAGCCAGGCCGACGCAGTCCATACTGATGCCTTCAAACGCGGCGTTCTGCCAGGCCTCCTGCACCAGTTGCTGTAACAGCGAAACCAGATTGGCGTGCTGATCGGCGGTGATATGATCCGCCTTGGTCGCCGCGAACATCAGTTTGTCGATGGTCGGCGAAAACAGGCGGCGGAACAGCGTACGCTTGCCGTAGTGGAAGCTTTGCATCAGTTGGGTCAGCGCCAGACGCATATCATTAAACGCCTGCGGCCCGCTGTTGAGCGGTTGCAGGCAATCCACCAGCACGATCTGGCGGTCGAAACGCACAAAGTGCTCCTTATAAAACGCCTTGACGATCGACTGACAGTAATAGTTAAAGCGGGCGCGCAGCATACCCGCATTAGTATGTTTGTCTGCCTGCGCCAGGCGCGATTCCCCTGCCGCATCGACGTTCGGCCACGGGAAGAACTGCAACGCAGGCGCACCGGCCATATCGCCAGGCAGCACAAAGCGCCCAGGCTGAATAAAGTGCAATCCTTCGGCCTTACAGCGCAGCAGGTAGTCGGTATAAGCCTGGGCGATCGCCGCCAGCTTGTTTTCATCCGCCGGGGCCAACGGATCGAGATCTTTGCACAATGCCAGCCAAGGCTCGGCCCAGCGCGCGCGGTCGCCCTGCAACAACCCAGCCATTTGACGTGACCACGCCAGGTAGTCCTGTTCCAGCATCGGCAAATCCAGCAGCCATTCGCCCGGATAGTCGACGATCTCCAGATACAGCGTGGAGGTTTCTTTAAAATGGCGCAGCAGTGAATCATTGGAACGGTAGCGCAGTGCCAGGCGGATTTCGCTGACGCCACGGGTTGGCGTTGGCCAACTTGGCGGATTGCCATACAGCTGCGCCAGGCCTTCGTCGTAGGTGAAACGTTGGATACCGAGGTCGCGTTGAGGAATGCGTTTCACCCCCAACAGCCTTTCTTCCCGCACAGGGGAAAACAGCGGCATACGCGCGCCGCTGTGAACATGGAGTAACTGATTGACCAATCCGGTGATAAACGCCGTCTTACCGCTGCGGCTCAAGCCGGTGACTGCCAACCGCAGATGACGATCCATCCCTCGATTGACCAGCGAAGATAATTCATTTTGCAGTCGTTTCATTGTTCTCCTTGGCATAGCGCCCGAACGCCTTGTTCAGCCCTTTGCGAACCAGCGGTTCCAGCAACAGGGCCAACACGTAACGCAGCGGTTTGCGGCTGACGGTTTTCAGCAACCACGCGGTTGCCCCCGCCGGGCCATAACTCATTAGCGCTATGATGATGACTTTCGACAAGGTCTTCAACAATGCACCTACTCCCCATTTTGGTGAAGCGGTTTTTGGGGCATTAATCGCATAGGTTTTGCTCATGGTTGCTGCCCTCTGGCAAATGTTGGGGAAAAAGTCGGTGCAATGCCTGACCTGCGGCGTACGCAGGCCCGTGCATCGCTAAGAGTGGTTACAGTTGGCGAAAGCGGCTCTGCACGCCAAAGGTGTCAGACGTGACGTAGCGCTCGACCTTGCGCAACTGCTGCTCCCCGCTGCTCAATTCATATTGCAGCTTATCGAGCAACTGGCGAGGTGTGGCCTGATGCTCATCCTGATAACGGCTGGCTGGAGCCTCCTCAAGCACGAAGACCAAGGCGATATAGGCGACCACCGTAATGAAAAACAGCCCGAAGAACAGCGACAGCACGGCAATCACCCGGATCAAACGCACGGGCACGTCAAAATAGTGAGCAAGGCCAGCGCAAACGCCCTTCAGCATGCCTTCTTCAGGCACACGGTACAGTTTTTTACTGCCTAACGTGTTGCCCTTGTATGAACCGCTGTTGTCGTTGTAGTAAGAACGATCGTGACGATCGCCATACTTTCCTCTGTCCTGGTCTCTACGCATTACGACTGCCTCCAATTCGGGTGTTCCGCATCAAGAATATCTTCCAACGCCTGAATGCGATCGCGCATGCGTGAGGCCTGCTCCGCCAGCTGCGTCAGACGTTGCATCTCCTGATGACTCAGTTGAACGCCGCTCTGTTGCCGGTTGCTGTAATGCAACCAAAGCCAAATCGGTGCGACAAACAACACAAAGATTGTCAACGGGATGGCAAGTAATAGAGCACTCATCTCAATTCCTTCTTATTGGCCGTAGTGTGGCGGCCACGCTGGGTGGCCGCTTAAGCATTATTCCGGGCGGTTCATCTTGGCTTTCATTGCCGCCAGTTGCTCACTGATGGCATCGTCCGCCTGCAGTTCGGCAAACTCCTGATGCAGGCTTTTCTTTTTGCCAATGCTGACGCTTTCCGCTTCGGCTTCCATATGGTCGATACGGCGCTCAAACTGTTCAAAACGCGCCATCGCCTCATCCAGTTTACCGCTGTCCAGTTGGCGACGCACATCCCGTGAAGAAGAAGCCGCCTGATGGCGCAGCGTTAATGCCTGCTGGCGCGCGCGAGTTTCGGTCAGCTTGTTTTCCAGCTCGCCAATTTCACTCTTCATGCGGGCCAGCGTCTCTTCTACGGTAGCCACTTCCTGGCTCAGTGTAGCAAGCAGATCGGCCACTTTCTGTTTTTCGATCAGCGCCGCACGGGCCAGATCTTCTTTATCTTTACGCAGCGCCAGTTCGGCTTTGTCCTGCCAGTCATTGATTTGGTTTTCACCCTGCTCAATGCGGCGCAGCAGCTGTTTTTTCTCCGCCAGGGCACGCGCTGAGGTGGAGCGCACTTCAACCAGCGTGTCTTCCATTTCCTGGATCATCAAACGCACCAGCTTTTGCGGGTCTTCTGCTTTATCGAGCAGAGTATTGATGTTGGCGTTCACGATGTCGGCAAAACGAGAAAAGATACCCATAATTTACTTCCTCTTGGTTCTGAAGGCGTCTGAAGCGCCGAGTTAAGTTATACAACTTGCCCAAAGAGTTAATCAAGAAGCGTGCCAACTTTTATTTAATTGAAATACATAGATTATTTGTTTTTGACTCTCGCCACGCTTGCTGTAGAGTGAGTGTTTTCACCAAACATTGGCGAATTTCATCATGAGCGAACCGTTAGAAAATCTGTTGGGCGAGGCCAACGCCTTTGTGGAGGTGCTGGAGCAAGTTTCACAGTTGGCCAAGCTCAACAAACCGGTGCTGGTGATCGGTGAGCGCGGCACAGGTAAAGAGCTGATTGCCCACCGGTTACACTATCTTTCCAACCGTTGGCAAGGGCCGTTTATCTCCCTCAACTGTGCGGCACTGAATGAAAACCTGCTGGATTCGGAGCTGTTTGGCCATGAGGCTGGCGCGTTTACCGGCGCACAAAAACGCCATCTTGGCCGCTTTGAACGTGCCGATGGCGGCACCCTGTTTCTGGATGAATTGGCAACCGCGCCAATGCTGGTGCAAGAAAAGCTGCTGCGGGTGATTGAATATGGCCATCTGGAGCGCGTGGGTGGCAGCCAACCGCTGCGGGTGGATGTCCGACTAGTGTGCGCCACCAATGACGATTTGCCCGCGCTGGCCACCGCCGGAAAATTCCGTGCCGATCTGCTGGACCGCCTGGCGTTCGACGTGGTGCAACTGCCGCCGCTGCGCCAACGCCAGCAAGACATCATGCTGTTGGCCGAGCATTTCGCCATTCAGATGTGCCGCGAGCTGTCACTGCCGTTGTTCCCCGGCTTCAGTGAACATGCCCGGGCAACGCTGCTCGGCTACTCCTGGCCGGGTAACGTCCGTGAGCTGAAAAACGTGGTTGAGCGCTCCGTTTACCGCCATGGTTCAGACCAGGATGAACTGGATGAGATCATCATTAACCCCTTTGCCAAGCGTTCAGCGCCGCTTGATGATGAGGCAACCGCGCGGACCAGTGATTTACCTGCATTGCCGCTGGATTTTAAAAGCTGGCAACATCAGCAGGAGAAAACCCTGCTGGAAATGGCATTGAAACAGGGCCGTTTCAATCAGCGCAAAGCCGCCGATTTGCTGGGGCTGACCTATCATCAGCTACGCGGCATGTTGAAAAAACATGCGCTGCTGCAAGGCAGCGACCCTGAGGGAAGTTAAACCGACTGGGCAATCAATTCGCGTAACCATTGATGGGCGGGATCGCGATGCGAACGCTCATCCCACAGCATTGCCAGCTCATAGCCTGGGATCTCCACTGGTGGCTCGGCAATCTGTACTCCGGGGCTGTCGCGTACCAGGCGTTCGGGCAACATCGCCACCAGATCCGTCTTGGCGATCACCGATTTCACAAACAGAAAATGCGGGACGGAAAGGACCACCCGGCGCGAAAGCCCAACCTGCTCCAGCGTGTGATCGGTGATGCCGCTAAATCCCCCGCCGTTTGGCGAAACCACTACGTGCTCCAGTTGGCTAAATTGCGCCAGCGTGGGGCGAGCCATCAACGCAGGATGACCGATGCGGCCCACCAACACATACTTCTCCTTGAATAACACGCGTTGACGCATCCCCACCGGTGCACTGTCCGGAGTGTGAAAGGCCAGATCGATCTCCCCCAACTCCGCCTGCCGGGCAATCCTGGTCGGTGCCAGTTCCAACACCGCCAATCGGCTGTTGGGGGCAGCTTGACGAAGCCGTGCCAAGGCGGGTAACAGCACCGTGGATTCGCCATAATCGGATGCGGCAACGCGCCAGGTGATATTTGCGCTGGCCGCCTCAAAAGGGCTGATGGGTGAAACGGTGTGTTCAAGCACTTCCAACGCCTGCCGCAAAGGTTCACGTAAAGCCTCCGCTCTGGCCGTTGGCCGCATTCCTCTTGGGCCAGGCAGCAGCAGCGGATCGTCGAAAAACGCTCTCAGCTTGGCCAGATGAGCGCTTACCGAAGGTTGCGATAGCGACAACCGCTCCGCCGCGCGCGTAACATTCAATTCCATCAGCAACACATCCAACGTCACCAAT
The DNA here is from genome assembly GCF_055790865.1 of Serratia sp. K1WW1. NCBI lineage: Bacteria > Pseudomonadati > Pseudomonadota > Gammaproteobacteria > Enterobacterales > Yersiniaceae > Serratia > Serratia sp. K1WW1. The sequence goes on along the minus strand of NZ_CM147697.1, from coordinate 2,843,203 downwards.
AGATTGAGATCCAGCCTGCCGAAATTACTCATACAAATACCTGTAATCATCTAAATCAATTTTAACTATACCTGGCGCTAACCTACTCTGTTGCTCTCTTTACAGCAATGGTACTTAATGATGAATATTCTGCTGGTCTACGCTCACCCGGAAGCCCAATCGCTTAATGGCTCACTAAAAAACTTTGCGGTCAAACATCTGCAGGACGCTGGGCATCAGGTACAGGTTTCCGATCTGTACGCCATGAAATGGAAAGCCTCTTTGGATGGCGAAGACCGTACGGATCGGGATAGCGCTGCCCGGTTTAATCCGGCGATGGATTCCCGGATCGCTCTGGAACAAGGAACGCAAAGCGCAGATATTGCGCTGGAGCAGGAGAAGTTACTCTGGGCGGATACCGTGATCCTGCAGTTTCCACTGTGGTGGTTCTCCATGCCTGCCATCCTCAAGGGGTGGGTAGAGCGCGTGTATGCCTATGGCTTCGCATACGGCGTTGGCGAGCATTCCGATACGCATTGGGGGGATCGTTATGGCGAAGGTACGCTGGCAGGGAAACGGGCTATGCTGCTGGTCACTACGGGCGGTTGGGAGTCTCATTACAGCCAGCGCGGTATCAACGGCCCGATAGAGGATATTCTCTTCCCTATCCACCATGGCATTCTGTATTACCCCGGCTTTGACGTGCTGCCACCGTTTGTGGCGTACCGCACCGATCGCTTCGACGAAGCGAAATTTCCAGAGCTTTGTGCGGCGCTGGGGGAACGACTGGACACGCTGGCAAGCACCGAGCCTTTGCCATTCCGTAAGCAAAACTTTGGCGATTATGCGATCCCACAGTTAACGCTGCGAGAAGACATTGCCCCTGGCCGCTCCGGTTTTGCCGTTCACCTGAAATAAAGGCAAAAAAAAAGCCAGCACCCGAGCTGGCTAAGTAAACACTGGAAGCAATGTGAGCAATGTCGTGCCTTCCACAAAGGGCCACAAGGTGTGGCCTTCCGTGAACTGCCAAATGATGATAATGGTTCTCAGTATCATCTGTAAAGCACTTTGTTGAGAATTTTTCTCATTACCACACTAAGCTTGGGTAATTATCCACCAGCACGGATTTCGGGCGGAGGCCGACACGCCAGAAAACAGCGGCAAGCTTAACCAAACCGCCGAAATTTCAGCCATTTTGCTCAAGGAATTGGGCTGTTGGTCAGAGTGCGATACACTAACGTTATTGCTTAATAACCCATGAAGCGTCTATGCGTGGTTTACCTCTTTGGATAATGTCGCTCGGCTGCCTGGCAACGTCTGCCCTGGCCGCGACACCGGCTGTGCCCAGCGCAGCACCACCGCCAGCAGACATCCGCCAGAGCGGTTTTGTCTATTGCGTCAGCGGCATTCTGAACACCTTCAATCCGCAGATGGCTAGCAGCGGTCTGACGGTCGATACCCTGGCCGCCCAGCTTTACGATCGGCTGCTGGACGTCGACCCTTACACTTACCGTCTGATCCCGGAATTGGCGGAAAGCTGGGAAGTGCTGGACAACGGCGCCACCTACCGCTTCCACCTGCGCCGGGATGTGCCTTTCCAGACCACCGCCTGGTTCCAGCCCACCCGCAAAATGAACGCCGACGATGTGGTGTTCAGCTTTCAGCGAGTGTTTGACCAGAAGCATCCGTTCCACAACGTCAACGGCGGTGAATACCCGTATTTCGACAGTTTGCAGTTTGCCGACTCCGTGCAAAGCGTGAAAAAGCTGGACCAATACACCGTCGAGTTCCGCTTGCAGGCGCCGGATGCATCCTTCCTGTGGCATCTGGCGACCCATTATGCACCGGTGCTATCGGCAGAATATGCCGACAACCTGACGCTGGATGGCACCCAGGAAATGATCGATCGTGAACCGGTCGGCACCGGTCCATTCTTGTTGAACGAATACCGTTCCGGGCAATATATCCGTCTGGCACGCAATGACGTTTACTGGAAAGGGAAACCGCGCATGCCGCAGGTGGTGATCGATATGGGCGCCGGAGGTACGGGCCGCCTGTCCAAATTGCTGACCGGCGAGTGCGATGTGTTGGCCTACCCCGCCGCCAGCCAGCTTTCGATCCTCCGCGACGATCCGCGTTTACGCTTGACGCTGCGCCCTGGGATGAATATCGCCTATCTGGCCTTCAACACCCGCAAGCCACCGCTGGATAACCTGAAGGTGCGCCAGGCCATTGCGTTAGCCATTAACAATCAGCGCCTGATGCAATCGATCTATTACGGCACGGCAGAGACCGCCGCCTCGATCCTGCCACGCGCTTCCTGGGCCTATGATAATGATGCCCACGTCACCGAATACGATCCGGCCAAGGCACGAGAAATGCTGCGTGAAGCCGGTGTGGGGCCACTGGATCTGAAGCTCTGGGTGCCTACAGCATCGCAATCCTATAACCCCAGCCCGTTGAAAACGGCGGAACTGCTACAGGCGGATTTGGCTCAGGTCGGCATTAATGTCACCATCGTGCCGGTAGAAGGCCGCTTCCAGGAAGCCCGGCTGATGGAAATGAACCACGATCTGACGCTCACCGGTTGGTCAACCGACAGTAACGATCCGGACAGCTTCTTCCGCCCGCTGCTGAGCTGTGCGGCAATCCGTTCGCAAACCAACTATGCTCACTGGTGTGATCCCGCTTTTGATGAACAGTTGCAGGACGCCCTGTTGTCACAGCAGTTATCACAGCGTATCGAGCATTATCAGCAGGCACAGAAGATCCTCGAACAGCAGTTGCCGGTATTGCCGCTGGCCTCCTCTTTGCGTTTGCAGGCCTACCGTTATGATATTAAAGGACTGGTGTTGAGCCCGTTCGGCAACTCATCATTTGCCGGGGTATACCGTGAACCGACGGAGGCCGCGAAAAAGTGATTATCTTTACCTTACGCCGCATGCTGTTGCTGCTGATCACGCTGTTCTTCCTGACGCTGGTCAGCTTCAGCCTGAGCTACTTTACCCCGCGCGCGCCGTTAAACGGTGCTGCCCTGCTGGATGCCTACCAGTTCTATTTCGTCAGCCTGTTGCACTGGGACTTTGGCGTTTCCAGCATCAATGGCCAGGCGATCAGCGAACAGCTGCGCGAAGTGTTCCCGGCCACCATGGAACTGTGCATTTTAGCCTTTACGCTGGCCCTGTTTATCGGCATTCCGCTGGGCATTATTGCCGGTGTGATGCGCGGCAAATGGCAGGATACCGCCATCAGTACCTTTGCCCTGCTGGGCTTTTCCATTCCGGTGTTCTGGCTGGCACTGCTGCTGATGCTCTATTTTTCACTGCATCTTGGCTGGCTGCCGGTGTCGGGCCGTTTCGATCTGCTGTATCAGGTCAAGCAGGTCACCGGTCTGGCGCTGGTTGACGCCTGGCTATCTGACTCGCCTTATCGCAATGAGATGATTGCCAGTGCACTGCGCCATATGGTGCTGCCGATTGCCGCTCTGGCGGTGGCCCCAATCACTGAGGTGATCCGCTTGATGCGCATCAGCACCGACGATGTCCTCAGCCAGAACTACATCAAGGCTGCCGCAACCCGTGGCCTGTCGCGCTTTACCATTATCCGCCGTCACGTGTTGCACAACGCGTTACCGCCGATCATCCCAAAACTCGGTCTGCAATTTTCTACCATGCTCACGCTGGCCATGATCACCGAGGTGGTATTCAGTTGGCCAGGGCTGGGGCGCTGGCTGATTAACGCCATCCGCCAACAGGACTACGCGGCCATCTCCGCAGGCGTGATGGTGATCGGCACGCTGGTGATCACCATTAACGTGCTGGCCGACATTCTGGGCGCGGCAACCAACCCGCTGAAACATAAGGAATGGTATGCCCTTCGATAACGTATACCGCGAAAAGAAAATGCCTAGCCCGCTGCTGTATACCTGGCGGATTTTCTACGGCGATACTTTGGCGATGATTGGTTTTTATGGGGTACTCGGCCTGCTGTTTCTTTCCCTGTTCGGCAGCTTGCTGGCACCTTATGCCCTCGATCAGCAGTTCCTGGGATATCAGTTGCTCCCGCCGTCCTGGTCACGGTACGGTAATGTGTCGTTCTTCCTGGGCACCGACGATCTGGGCCGCGATATCCTCAGCCGCTTGCTGACCGGCGCCGCAGCCACCTATGGATCGGCACTGATTGTTACCCTTGCCGCCGCCGTCTGTGGCGTGATCCTGGGCGTGTTTGCGGGGGTCACCCATGGCCTGCTGTCTGCGATGCTCAACCATATTCTTGATACCCTGCTCTCGATACCTTCACTGCTGCTGGCGATTATCGTGGTGGCCTTCCTCGGGCCGAAGCTGGAGCACGCCATGCTTGCCGTTTGGCTGGCACTGTTGCCACGGATGGTGCGTACCATCTACAGCGCAGTGCACGATGAGCTGGAAAAAGAGTACGTGGTCGCAGCCCGTCTGGATGGGGCTTCGACGATGCAGATCCTGTGGTACGCCGTGGTGCCGAACATTGCCGCCGTACTGATCACCGAATTCACCCGTGCGTTGTCGATGGCCATTCTCGACATCGCGGCGTTGGGTTTCCTCGATCTGGGGGCGCAGTTGCCTTCCCCGGAATGGGGAGCCATGTTAGGCGACTCGTTGGAGTTGGTCTATGTGGCACCTTGGACCGTGATGCTGCCCGGTGCCGCTATTCTGATCAGCGTATTGCTGGTTAACCTGTTGGGCGACGGAATACGCCGCGCGATCAATGCGGGAGTGGAATAATGCCGTTACTCGATATCCGCAATCTGACGATTGAATTTATGACCGCCGAAGGGCCGGTGAAAGCCGTCGATCGCGTCAGCATGACGCTGACCGAAGGTGAAGTGCGCGGCCTGGTAGGCGAATCCGGCTCAGGAAAAAGCCTGATCGCCAAAGCCATATGCGGCGTGACCAAAGATAACTGGCGCGTCACCGCCGACCGTTTCCGCTTTGACGATATCGACCTGTTACAGCTCAGCCCGCGTGAACGGCGCAAACTGGTGGGCCACAACGTTTCGATGATCTTCCAGGAGCCGCAATCCTGTCTTGATCCTTCCGAAAGTATTGGCCGCCAGTTGGCCCAGGCCATTCCCGGCTGGACTTACAAGGGCCGCTGGTGGCAGCGCTTTAACTGGCGCAAACGGCGGGCGATTGAGCTGTTGCACCGCGTCGGTATCAAGGATCACCTCGATATCATGGGCAGCTTCCCTTACGAGCTCACCGAAGGGGAATGTCAGAAAGTGATGATCGCCATTGCGTTGGCCAATCAGCCAAGATTGCTGATTGCCGATGAGCCAACCAACGCCATGGAACCCACCACGCAGGCGCAGATCTTCCGCCTGCTGGCGCGCCTGAACCAAAACAATAACACCACCATCCTGCTGATCAGCCACGATTTGCAGATGATGAGCAAATGGGCTGACAGGGTTAACGTGCTGTACTGTGGCCAGACGGTGGAGAGTGCGCAATGTGAAGATCTGCTTGCCGCCCCTCATCATCCTTATACCCAGGCGCTGATCCGCGCCATGCCGGACTTTGGCCGTTCACTGCCGCATAAGAGCCGCCTGAATACGCTGCCGGGAGCGATCCCCTCATTGGAGCATCTGCCGATCGGCTGCCGCCTGGGGCCACGCTGCCCGTATGCGCAAAAGCAATGTATTGAAACCCCACGCCTGCGCCCGGTGAAGAATCACCTGTTCGCCTGCCACTTCCCGCTGAACATGGAGGAGCAATAACATGGAAACGCTATTGGAAGTGCGCAACCTGACCAAAACCTACCGCTATCGCACCGGGCTGTTCCGCCGCCAGCATGTGGAGGCGGTCAAGTCAGTCAGCTTTACCCTGCGTGAGGGTCAGACACTGGCAATCATCGGTGAGAACGGCTCGGGTAAATCGACCTTGGCGAAGATGCTTTCCGGTATGGTGGAACCCTCATCAGGTGAAGTGCTGATCGACGACCATGCGTTGGCCTATGGCGATTACCGCTACCGCAGCCAGCGCATTCGTATGATTTTCCAGGATCCGAGCACCTCGCTCAACCCACGCCAGCGCATCGGTCAGTTGCTGGATGCACCGCTACGTTTGAACACCGATCTGGAAGCCGCAGAACGCGAGGTGCGGATCAACCAGACCCTGCGTCAGGTGGGAATGCTGCCGGACCACGCTTATTATTATCCGCATATGCTCGCCTCTGGGCAGAAACAGCGCGTGGCGCTGGCGCGAGCGTTGATCCTGCAACCCAAGGTGATTGTTGCCGACGAGGCGCTGGCTTCGCTGGATATGTCGATGCGTTCGCAGATCATCAACCTGATGCTGGAGCTCCAGGAAAAGCACGGTATCGCCTATATTTATGTGACGCAGCATCTGGGGATGATGAAGCATATCAGCGACCAGGTGATGGTGATGCATGAAGGGGAAATTGTGGAGCGTGGCAGCACCGCCGAAGTGCTGGCCGCACCGCTGCACGATCTCACCAAGCGGCTGATTGCCAGCCACTTTGGCGAAGCCCTTACTGCCGATGCCTGGCGACGTGACGGCGGCAGGTTTTAGATCTAGCCCTCTCTCTTTTTGGGATGAGGACTGTTGGGAGGAGAAGTCGCAAATGGCTTCCTTTCCCCGCTAAACGCAAATGCATATCACATTCTTGCAATATGAAAGCATATTTTATTCCATCCAGTTATTAATTAGCACTTAACATTATTTTATCTCGCCAATCGAATCGGTGAGGATATCCGCTACGTTGAGCCATGCAAACAACAGGATATCGCGCTGATGAACAACGCCCACCACCAACGTTTCTCGCAACTGATGCTGATCCTTGCCGCCGGCTTCGCTATTTATGGTCATGGTCTATGCAGCCATGACTGACGCCTGCTCCGTGGTTTTTTACCCTGCCGCCGTTGACAACTGCAACGGTGGCTTGTTGTATTGATGAAGGATTTTATCCGATGGAACATCGCCTAACCCCTTTCCAGTGGTACCACGAAACCCAGCGTAGCTCAGGCGACAGTTCGCCACTCGAGCCTGCCGCTGCAAGCTTGCGGGAGCGTTTTTTGTTAGGCCTGGGTACGTTTACCGACGAGGGATTGAATGCCGCCCTCAGCCATCGCATTGACGTTTTTACTGCGTCCTCGGCCTGTTATTCAGTGCTGTTCCCCGATCGGGTCGGCATTTCGCGAGAGGTGACGTTGTCACCTTACGATCGTCTGTCGACGGCCCTGACGGTGGCGCAGGTCACCGGCGTGCAATCGCTTTGTAGCCATTACGCCGCTCGCCTCGCCCCTCTGGACAGCCCGGATGCTACGCGGCAAAGCAATGTCCGCCTGGCACAAATTACCCAATATGCCCGCCAACTCGCCAGCCAACCGACCCTGATTTGCTCCAAGGCGTTACAACAGCTCGGCGAAGTTGGCCTGAGCTCGCAAGATATTGTGACCTTTTCACAAATCATCGGTTTCGTTAGCTATCAGGCACGGGTGGTCGCCGGTATTGCCGCGCTGGCAGGCAGACCTGCCGTGGTGTTACCCGGTTTTCCCCAAATCGAAGATGCCACTCCGGCAGGATTTTCCTGTACGGAACGGTCATGGCAAGCTCGCCTGCCGGAGATCGTTGTCGAGCTGGCCCAGGCTCGTCAGCTCGACATTCTCGACCAAAGCCACCCGGACGCCCGCAGCGAGTCTTATTACCTGCTGTTGGCCCACGACGCGCCTGCCCTGCATGAGCGCAATGCGGTATTTAACAGCATTACTCGCCACGCTGACGGGCTATCTACAGGCCTGAAGGCTTTGGTTGCGCTGGTAACGTCACGCATCAATGGCAGCCATTACTGCGTCGCTACGCTAGCCAATAACTTTGCCAATCGGGAGTTGGCACTGGCATTAGTGGCTGGGATTGATAACGCGCTTGAGGTGGCCGACGATCCGGTGACCGCTGCCGTGATAGGCGTAACGGCCGAACTGGCGCGAACACCTGAGAAATTCACGTCACAAAGCGTGCAGCCGCTGTTAAACAGCGGGCTGGATCGGTCGCAGGCATTGGACGTAATTTTAACCGGCGCGCTGTACGCCTGGGAAAACCGGATGCGTTACAGTCTTGGCGATGCAGTAGAAGTCGAGCTAGCGCAATAACCACGCCTGAGCCGCATCAAAAAAGTGCTGTGCCAGCGGCGTGGCCCTTGCTGGCTCGGCGATCACCAAGGCGGCATGACGTGACATCGGCGCAATGGCAACGCTGCGCCGTTGCAGTTGCGGCATCATTTCCATCTGCAAATTACCTCCGGGGAACAACCCGCATCCCAAGCCAACAAAAATCCCCTGTAGCAGTTGGAAGATCGAGGTGGTTTCCATTCGGGTATGCAACGTTAAGCCCTCATCACGAAACTGCTGATCCAGGTAACGACGGAAGTAACGCGTCGGCTCAGCAAGGCATAATGGCAGCTCGGCCACGGTTGCCAGCGTGAGTGGGCTTTCCCCCACCAGCTCGGGAAAATGCTGAGGATGAAACACCAGGTCAATGCCGCTGTCGGCCAAAGACTGGGACTGGAAATGCAGCTCCTTGAGCGTTGGTAGCTCAAAGAAACCGATGCCGATATCCACCGTGTGCGCGGTCAGCGCTTCCAGCAACTGATCGGCGCTCAATACCGCTACGCGATAGTCCAACTGCGGGTAACGCTCGCTGACCGCCTTCAACATCTGCGCTAACGAAATGCTGCACTGCGGCACGGTGCCGATGCGCAACGTGCCGTTCAGCCCGTGTTTCAGTGACTCCACTTCCAGCTTCAGCCCCTGGTAAACGGAAACAATTTCCCGCGCCCAAGCCAAGACCCTCTCGCCTTCGGCAGTGAAGCCTTCAAAGTTGTTACCACGGTTGATCAACGAGACACCGAGCTCTTTTTCCAGATTTTTCAGCCGCATGGATAAGGTCGGCTGGCTGACAAAGCTGGCCTCTGCGGCCCGGCCGAAGTGGCGTTCCCGCTCAAGATTACACAGGTAGATCAGTTGCTTAATATCCATGTATTGGCCCGGAAAATGGTTTCTGCATGAAGTATATCATTTGCTACTGCCTTGCTGGCAGCGGCGATAAGTGTCGTCTATCCCATCATTGCTCTATTCGATTAGACGCCAAGGCCTCACGCCCCTAGACTTGCCACATAAATACTCAAAATGCTTAAAAAGGCATTTACCTTTTAGCTACATTAATCACCTGCGAAGAAAATCATGAAATTTAAACCGTCAATCAAGCCTTATCGCGGCGCGGCGGGCGGCTGGGGCTCATTGGAAGCCACCACCCGCTATGTGTTCGACAGCAAACAGGCGCTGAAAAATCTGCGCAACCTGATGCGCGTTAACAAAGCGCGCGGTTTCGATTGCCCCGGCTGTGCCTGGGGTGATGACAACCACAGCACCTTCAGCTTCTGCGAGAATGGGGCCAAGGCGGTCAGTTGGGAAGCGACACGTAATGCGGTTGAACCAGCATTCTTTGCGGCCCACAGCGTCAGCACCCTACGCGAGCAGAGCGACTACTTCCTGGAGTATCAAGGCCGGTTGACGCACCCAATGCGCTACGACGCCAAGACCGATCGCTATCAGCCCATCACCTGGCCGGATGCCTTCAAACTTATCGCCAGCCATATCCAGGCAATGGATAATCCCAACCAGATTGAGCTGTACACCTCAGGCCGTGCCAGCAATGAAGCCTCCTACCTTTATCAGCTGTTTGGCCGGATGCTGGGCACCAGCAACTTCCCGGACTGTTCCAATATGTGCCACGAAGCCAGCGGTGTCGGCCTCAAGCAGAGCATCGGCGTCGGCAAAGGCACCATCCGTATGGATGACTTCGAGCAGGCCGACGCGATTTTTGTGTTTGGCCAGAACCCCGGCACCAACCATCCACGCATGCTGCACAGCCTGAAACACGCGGCCAGTCGCGGCGCGCGCATCGTCAGTTTCAATACCCTGCGCGAACGCGGGCTGGAAAGGTTTGCCGATCCGCAAAACCCGATCCAGATGCTGACGCCCAAATCCTCCCCCATCAGTTCGGCCTACTTCCAGCCCAACCTGGGTGGCGATATGGCGGCGGTGCGCGGCATGGTGAAGGCGCTGCTGGAAACCCACCGCCAGCGGATAGCCGCCAACAAACCAGGGCTGTTCGACCAACCGTTTATCGATCGGCATTGTGTCGGCATCGAAGATTATCTGGCTCAGGTGGATGCCACCTCATGGCAACAGATCACCACGCAATCCGGGTTGAGCGAAACCCAACTGCGCCATGCGGCTGCGATTTACCAAGGCGCAGAGCGTGTTATCTGCACCTGGGCGATGGGCGTCACGCAGCATAAGCACTCAGTACCGACGGTGCGCGAGATCACCAACCTGCAATTGCTGTGCGGCCAGTTGGGCAAGCCAGGCGCGGGCCTATGCCCAGTACGCGGCCACAGCAACGTGCAAGGCAACCGCACCATGGGCATCGATGAGAAAGCGCCCAAGGCGCTGCTGGATAGCCTGGAGCAGCACTTTGGCTTTAGCCCCCGCCGCGAGATCGGCCACAATACGGTCGAAGCCATTGAAGCGATGCTGCGTGGTGAGGTCAAGGTGCTGATTGCGCTCGGGGGCAACCTGGCAGCAGCAGCACCGGATACCGAGCGTACCGCCCAGGCTCTGCGCCGTTGTGATTTGACGGTGCATATCAGCACCAAGCTGAACCGCAGCCATCTGATCACCGGTAAAGAAGCGTTGATCCTGCCAACGCTGGGGCGTACCGAGTTGGATATGCAGGCCAGCGGCCCGCAATACATCACGGTGGAAGATTCCTTCAGCATGGTGCACGCCTCCGAAGGCATCGGCAAACCGCTGGCAGACACCCAGCGTTCTGAAACCGCGATTGTCTGCGGTATTGCCGACGCAGTGCTGGGCAACCAAAAGCTGGACTGGCTGGAGCTGGCCGACGATTATTCACTGATCCGCCAGCATATCCAGGCCACCATTCCCGGCTTTGACGATTTTAACCAGCGCTGTGAGCAACCAGGAGGGTTCTATCTGGGCAACGCCGCTGCCGAATTGCGCTTTGCAACTCAGAGCGGTAAAGCTGAGTTCAGTGCCGCTCCACTACCCGAGACGCTGTTCCCGCAAATCGGGGCAGAAAAAGCGCCGTTCGTGTTGCAAACCCTGCGTTCACACGATCAGTACAACACCACCATCTATGGACTGGACGATCGCTATCGCGGTGTTTACGGCCAGCGCGAGGTGCTGTTTATTCATCCTGAAGATTTGGCCGATCTTGGTCTGCAGGATGGGGAATTGGTGGAAATCGAAACCTTATGGAACGATGGCGTAACCAGAAAGGTCAGCGGCTTCAAGCTGGTCAGCTACGATATCCCACGCGGTAATCTGGCAGCCTACTATCCCGAAACCAACCCGCTGGTGCCGCTGGCCAGTTTTGGTGATGGCACCGGCACGCCGACCTCCAAATCGGTTCCCGTCGCCATCCGCCGCTGCGCTCAAGCCCCTACGTTGCGTATTGTTTAGTTTGAACGGGCGTGGCATGCAGCTAAGCAGGCGGCGCCCCTAGAGCAGTATTGCCTCAATTATCGCGAGCCATCGTCGGAAAAGCGTGACGTTTGGCTTGCCCGCAAGGAGTGATTCGCGTAAAACTGTCAGCCGCAAATCTTGCCACTCACAACCCATTCACTGGACGATATGTTTCAAGATAACCCGCTGCTGGCGCAGCTTAAACAGCAACTTCACTCTCAAACCCCGCGTGTTGAAGGCGTAGTAAAAGGGACTGAGAAAGGTTTTGGCTTTTTAGAAGTCGACGGGCAGAAAAGTTACTTTATTCCGCCGCCGTACATGAAAAAAGTCATGCATGGGGATCGTATCGTCGCCACCCTGCATACCGAAAAAGAGCGCGAAATCGCTGAACCGGAAACCCTGGTTGAGCCTTTCCTGTCGCGCTTTGTTGGCCGGGTGCAGAAAAAAGACGATCGCCTGTCGATTATCCCCGATCATCCGTTGCTGAAAGACGCGATCCCATGCCGTCCGGCGCGTGAAGTCACCCATAACTTCCAGGCCGGTGATTGGGCCGTTGCCGAAATGCGCCGTCATCCGCTGAAAGGCGATCGCACTTTCAATGCCGATCTGACTCAGTTCATCACCGACGGTGAAGATCACTTCGCGCCGTGGTGGGTCACGCTGGCTCGTCATAATCTTGAAAAAGAAGCACCAGACATGGTCGAGATCTCCGAACAAGAGACCGCTCTGGTCCGTGAGGACCTGACCGCGCTGGACTTCGTCACCATCGATAGCGCCAGCACCGAAGATATGGACGATGCGCTGCACGTGCAAGACAACGGTGACGGCTCGCTGCTGTTGACCATCGCCATTGCCGATCCTACCGCCTATGTCGAGCAAGGCAGCAATCTGGATGATATCGCCCGCAAGCGCGCGTTCACCAACTACCTGCCGGGCTTCAATATTCCGATGTTGCCGCGCGATCTGTCCGACAACCTGTGCTCGCTGCGCCCGAATGAGCAACGCTCGGTGCTGGCTTGCCGCGTGACTATCGCCGCAGACGGTGCGCTGGGTAACGATATCCATTTCTTCGCCGCCGAAATCGAGTCCAAAGCCAAACTGGTTTATGACGAGGTTTCTGACTGGCTGGACGGCGTCGCAGGCTGGCAGCCACCGAGCGAGAGCATCGCACAGCAGATCACTTTACTTAAACAGGTTTGCGATGCACGCAGCGCCTGGCGCCATCAGCATGCGCTGGTATTCAAGGATCGCCCTGACTACCGCTTTGTCCTCGGCGAGAAAGGCGAAGTGCTGGACATCGTTACCGAACAGCGCCGCACCGCCAACCGAATCGTTGAAGAGTGCATGATCGCCGCCAACGTCTGTGCCGCCCTGGTGCTGCGCGATCGTCTGGGCTTTGGCATCTATAACGTGCATAACGGCTTTGATCCGGCCCTGGTTGAACAAGCGGTCGCCGTATTGCAGGCCAACGGCGTTGAAGCCGATGCCGAGAAGCTGCTGACCCTGGAAGGATTCTGCGAACTGCGCCGTCACCTCGACTCGCAGCCAACCCAGTTCCTGGACAGCCGCATCCGCCGCTTCCAGACCTTTGCCGAGATCAGCACCACGCCTGGCCCGCACTTTGGTCTGGGGTTGGAGGCGTACGCCACCTGGACCTCTCCGATCCGTAAGTATGGCGATATGGTCAACCATCGTCTGCTGAAAGCCATTATCAGCGAGCAGGCGGCGGAAAAACCGCAGGACGACGTCACCGTGCAACTGGCCGAGCGTCGCCGTTTGAACCGCATGGCAGAGCGTGACGTTGGTGACTGGTTGTATGCCCGTTTCCTCAAGGATAAGGCCGGCACCGATGAGCGTTTCAATGCCGAGATCATCGACGTAACCCGTGGTGGCCTGCGCGTACGCCTGCTGGACAACGGCGCGGTGGCCTTTATCCCTGCCCCGTTCATCCACGCGGTTCGCGACGAGATGGTATGTAGCCAGGAGACCGGCACAGTACAGGTGAAGGGCGAAGTCATCTATCGCCAAAGCGATAGTCTGCAGGTGAACATTGCCGAAGTACGTATGGAAACCCGCAGCGTTATCGCCAGACCGGTGGCCTAACGTTATCCGTGTTCGATCAAGGCGATACTTCGGTATCGCCTTTTTTTATATCCGCAACAACTTATTCTTCCCCCGCATGGCACGCTTCTTTCAGCAAACTCCAACTGAGTTCACATTTCTGATCCGACCAGCCACCGTCCGCGTTTAAACCTCCTACGTTTAATGAGTCGTTAACTTTTTGACGTACTCACAAACTAAAAAAATCACCTTTCTACCTCTGCACAACAAGGAGTTGCGGAACATGAAAAACGTCAAGTCAGCCATAATCTGGCTCGCGGTGGCGCTGGTCGGTGCCTTCGCTTTCGGCATGCTGGCTTTGAGCCGTGGGGAGCACGTCAACGCTGTCTGGCTGGTGGTGGCTTCCGTCGCCTGCTACAGCATTGCCTACCGCTTCTATAGCCGGTTTATTGCCAAGAACGTCTTTGAACTCGATGACCGTCGGTTAACGCCAGCGGAACGCCATAACGATGGCCTGGACTATGTACCCACCAACAAATGGGTGCTGTTTGGTCACCACTTTGCCGCGATTGCCGGTGCTGGCCCGCTGGTTGGGCCGATCCTGGCAGCGCAGATGGGCTTCCTGCCTGGTACCATCTGGATATTGGTTGGGGTGATGTTGGCTGGGGCGGTGCAAGATTTCCTGATCCTGTTTATCTCCACCCGCCGCGACGGACGCTCGCTGGGGGAAATGGCCAAGCAGGAGTTAGGCGCCTTTGCCGGTGTGGTAACCATGCTGGGCGCACTTGGGGTGATGATCATCATCCTCTCGGCGCTGGCGTTGGTGGTCGTTAAGGCCCTGGCAGACAGCCCTTGGGGTCTGTTCACCATTGCTGCCACCATCCCGATTGCGCTGTTTATGGGCGTTTACATGCGCTTTATCCGCCCAGGCAAGATTGCCGAGGTTTCGCTGATCGGCTTTGTGCTGATGATGATGGCGATCATCTACGGTGGCAACATCGCCATGCATCCATACTGGGGGCCATTCTTTACCCTGCACGGCACCACCCTGACCTGGGTGCTGGTGATTTATGGATTTGTCGCCTCGGTGCTGCCGGTGTGGTTGTTGCTGGCTCCGCGTGACTATCTTTCTACCTTCCTGAAAATCGGTGTGATCGTGGGGCTGGCGGTAGGCATTGTGTTCGCGATGCCGGAAATGAGAATGCCGGCGGTGTCACGCTTTATCGATGGCAGCGGCCCGGTGTTTGCCGGTTCACTGTTCCCGTTCCTGTTTATCACCATTGCCTGTGGCGCGATTTCCGGGTTCCACGCCCTGGTCTCCAGTGGCACCACGCCGAAGCTGGTTGAGCGTGAGAGCCATATCCGCTTTATCGGCTACGGCGGCATGCTGATGGAGTCCTTCGTGGCCATCATGGCGCTGATTTGCGCTTCGGTGATCGACCCAGGCGTCTACTTTGCCATGAACTCACCGGCGGCGCTGATCGGCACCACGGTGGAGAGTGCTTCGCAGGCGATTAACAGCTGGGGCTTTATGGTCACCCCAGAAACGCTGACGCAGATTGCCCATGATGTGGGCGAGAAGTCGGTGCTGTCCAGGGCGGGTGGCGCGCCAACCTTTGCCGTTGGCATGGCTCATATCATCAGCGAGGTGTTTAACAGCCGGGCGATGATGGCCTTCTGGTATCACTTTGCCATCCTGTTTGAAGCCCTGTTTATCCTCACTGCGGTGGATGCGGGCACTCGCGCCTGTCGCTTTATGGTGCAGGACCTGGTTGGCGTGGCCATTCCGCGCTTGGCGAACAACCGCTCCTGGTTCGGCAACCTGGCCGGTACCACCGTGGCCGTGGCCGGTTGGGGCTTCTTTGTTTATCAGGGCGTCGTGGATCCGTTAGGTGGGATCAATACGCTGTGGCCGCTGTTCGGCATTGGTAACCAGATGCTGGCTTCAATGGCGCTGATCCTGGGCACCGTGGTGCTGTTCAAGATGAAGAAACAGCGTTACGCCTGGGTGACCATTTTGCCGACCATCTGGCTGTTTATCACCTCAATGACGGCGGGCTGGCAGAAGATTTTCCATGAGAAACCGAGCATCGGCTTCCTGGCGCAGGCGAAGAAATTCTCTGCCGGGATTGAATCGAACACGGTTATCGCCCCGGCCAAATCCATTGCGGATATGCAGACCATCGTGTTTGCCAATCAGATTAACGCCGCGTTGTGCGCTTTCTTTATGCTGGTTGCGGTGACGATGCTGGTTTCGGCCTTCTTCGTGGTGCGCCGCGCGTTGAGTTCCAAAACGCCTACGGCACGTGAAAGCACTATTGTACTGCGTGAGGAAACCGGGCGTGTCTAACTGAACGGGCGCCCTAGAGGATGAGCCGGTTGAAACTGGCTCATCGAATGCCTACAAGGGCGGCCAGGTGCCGCCCTTTTCAATGCACTTTAGCTTATCAGCGTCGTGCCGAAAGCCCCCTGCCAATCCTGTTCAAACTTCTCTACCGCCGCCTGAACCGCAGGGGTGGAAATAAACTGTTCTGCCACATCCACCGGTAAAGTGATCGACTGACAGCCTGCCAACAGACACTCCAATGCCTGACGTGGCGTTTTGAAGCTGGCCGCCAGCACCTTGGCGTGAGGAGCATGCAGCGACAACAGCTGTTGCAGCTCGTGCACCATTTCAACGCCGTCGCCACCCTGTGCGTCCAGACGGTTAACGTAAGGTGCCACATACTCTGCCCCGGCCAACGCCGCCAGCAGCCCCTGACCAGCGCCGTAAACGGCGGTACCCAAGGTAGGTATCGACATGGATTTCAGCTTCTTGATTGCCGCCAGCCCTTCTGCGGTGGTGGGGATCTTCACTACCAGGCCCGGCACGCGTTGACTCAGCAGGACGGCTTCGGCAACCATACGTTCCGCGTCGTTGGCCATCACCTGGGCAAACAGCTTGCCGGTACCGCCTAACGCATCACGCAAGGCCGGCAGAACCTCCCAGATCGGCTTGCCTTCTTTGGCAACGATGCTTGGGTTGGTGGTCACGCCGTGCAGCGGCAAGACGCGCGCCAAACGTTTCACTGCGCTGACGTCGGCAGTATCGAGATACAGTTCCATAACCTTCTCCTGATTCTTTTGTGGGCAGATTCAAACTCTGAACATAATAAGCGAAAAAAGCCGCCATCATTTGATTAAAATCAAATCAACTTTCATTCGAAACCTATTTAATTTACGTAAGAAGATTTTAGACTTCACAGGTGACGAATGCTTTTCAATCTACAGCGCTACTCAACACATGACGGCCCAGGCATCCGCAGCGTGGTGTTCCTTAAGGGCTGCTCACTTGGCTGCCGCTGGTGCCAGAACCCGGAAAGCCGTTCGCGCCAGCAGGAGCTGCTATTTGATGAGCGCCTGTGTCTGGCGGCCTGTACCCTGTGCAGTGAGAGTTGCCCGCATGCTATCACCCGCGTTGACGACAACACCCTAACCCTGCAACGTTCGTTACTGACTGCCGCCGATTATGACGCATTAAACGGCTGTTGCCCAACTGGCGCGCTGAGCGTCTGCGGCACGGCGCTCGACCTTGATGCGGTGATGGCCGAAGTGTTGCGCGATAAACCTTACTATCTGCGTACCGGCGGTGGCCTGACGCTATCCGGCGGCGAGCCGTTTATGCAACCAGAGGTTGCGGCTGAACTGCTCAAACGCGGGCGCGAGGCCGGTATCCATACCGCCGTAGAATCTTGCCTGCATACGCCTTGGTCCTATATCGAGCCATCTTTGCCCTGGCTAGACCTGATGCTGGCAGATCTGAAACACGTCGACCAAGTTCGCTTCAAGCAATGGACCGAAGGCTCCGCCAAACGGGTGATGGATAACTTCCGCCGCTTGGCCGCCGCTGGCACTCAGATCACCGTGCGGGTGCCGTTAATCCCCGAATTTAACGCCGATCGCGACTCAATCCGCGCCATTACCGACTTTGCCGCCGATGAGATCGGCGTCAAAGAGATCCATTTTTTACCGTACCACACGCTGGGGATGAATAAATACCATCTGCTCGGCGCGCCTTATTACGCTTCCCGTACTCCACTAGACGACCCCGAACTGCTGGCCTATGCCGAAGATTACGCCAGCGTCAAAGGTCTGACCGCCATTTTGCGAGGATAACACCATGACAACGCTGGATCTGACTACCCTGACCGAACGCACGCTAGCGCACAAGAACGCGCTGATCCATATCGTCAAGCCACCGGTCTGTACCGAACGCGCACAGCACTACACCGAAACGTACCAGCAGCATCAGGATAAGCCGCTGCCGGTAAGGCGTGCCATGGCGTTGGCCAACCATCTGGCCAAACGGAGCATCTGGATCAAGAATGATGAGCTGATTATCGGTAACCAGGCTAGCCAGCTACGTGCCGCGCCGATTTTCCCGGAATACACCGTCAGTTGGATCGAAAGCGAAATTGACGAGTTGGCCGATCGCCCCGGCGCTGGCTTCTCCGTCAGCGAACAGGACAAAAAGGTATTGCATACCCTGTGCCCATGGTGGCGTGGTCAGACCGTGCAGGATCGCTGCTACGGCATGTTCACCGATGAGCAAAAAGCCCTGCTGGCTACCGGTATCATCAAGGCGGAAGGCAACATGACGTCTGGCGATGCGCACCTGGCGGTCAACTTCCCACTGTTGCTGGAAAAAGGTCTGGATGGCCTGCGTGAGAAGGTGGCTGAGCGCCGTGAGCGCCTGCACCTGACCGACTGGGACGACCTGCATAAAGAACAGTTCCTCAAGGCCGTCGACATCTCGCTGGACGCTCTCAGCGAACATATCCAGCGCTTTGCCCTGTTGGCCCGTGAAATGGCCCAGGCAGAGCAACGCATCTGGCGGCGTGAAGAGCTGTTGACCATGGCAGCCAACTGCGAGCTGATCGCCCATCAACCGCCGCAGACCTTCTGGCAGGCGCTGCAACTGTGTTACTTCATTCAGCTGTTCCTGCAGATCGAATCCAACGGCCACTCCGTATCCTTCGGCCGCCTCGACCAATATCTGTATCCTTGGTATCGCCGTGACGTGGAGCTGGAGCAAAACCTGCCGCGCGAAAAAGCCATCGAGATGCTGCACAGCTGCTGGTTGAAACTGCTGGAAGTGAACAAGATCCGTTCCGGCTCGCACTCAAAAGCCTCCGCCGGTAGCCCGCTGTATCAGAACGTCACCATCGGCGGCCAGAAACTGGTCAATGGCCAGCCTTGTGACGCGGTCAACCCGCTCTCTTACACCATTCTGGAATCCTGTGGCCGTCTGCGTTCAACGCAGCCTAACCTCAGCGTGCGCTATCACGCCGGGATCAGTAATGATTTCCTCGACGCCTGCGTGCAGGTGATCCGCTGCGGCTTCGGCATGCCGGCGTTTAACAACGATGAGATCGTGATCCCCGAGTTTATCAAGCTGGGCGTCGAACCACAGGATGCCTACGATTATGCCGCTATCGGTTGCATCGAGACCGCCGTTGGCGGCAAATGGGGCTACCGCTGCACCGGGATGAGCTTTATCAACTTTGCCCGCGTGATGTTGGCAGCACTGGAGCAAGGGCGCGACGCCACCTCCGGCAAGATTTTCCTACCGCAGGAGCTGGGGCTGTCTCAGGGCAACTTTAGCCAGTTTGACCAGGTGCTGGATGCCTGGGATACGCAGATCCGCTATTACACCCGAAAATCGATAGAGATTGAGTGCGTAGTCGATACCGTACTGGAAGAAAATGCCCACGACATTGTGTGCTCGGCCCTGGTGGATGATTGCATCGAGCGCGGTAAGAGTGTCAAACAAGGCGGTGCGAAATATGACTGGGTATCCGGTCTGCAGGTCGGGATCGCCAACCTGGGTAACAGCCTGGAAGCGGTACGCAAGCTGGTGTTCGATCAGGGGATTATTGGTCAGCAACAGCTGGCTCAGGCTCTTGCTAACGATTTTGCTGGCTTGGACGGCGAACAGCTGCGCCAACGCTTGATCAATGCGGCGCCAAAATACGGCAATGACGTGGATGATGTCGATCAGCTGCTGGTACGTGCCTATCAGACCTATATCGACGAATTGAAGCAGTATCACAACACCCGCTTTGGCCGTGGCCCGATCGGCGGTACTTACTATGCAGGCACCTCCTCCATTTCGGCCAACGTCCCATTTGGTGCTGCCACCATGGCTACTCCAGACGGCCGTAAAGCGCATACGCCATTGGCGGAAGGGGCTAGCCCGGCTTCCGGCACCGACCATCTAGGCCCAACGGCGGTGTTCAACTCGCTGAGCAAACTGCCCACCGAGTCGATTCTGGGTGGCGTGTTGCTGAACCAGAAGCTGAACCCGTCCACGCTGGAGAACCCGCGTGACCGCGAAAAACTGATGCTGATGCTGCGCACTTTCTTCGAGGCTTACCATGGCTGGCACGTGCAGTATAATATCGTGTCGCGGGAAACGCTGTTGGCCGCGAAGCAACATCCTGACCAATATCGTGATTTAGTGGTACGCGTAGCTGGATATTCTGCCTTCTTTACCGCATTATCCCCAGATGCGCAGGATGACATTATCGCGCGTACCGAACATACTCTTTAATCAGTGAATCGTTGCGGTCACCCTTTGGTGGCCGCCTATCAGGCCGCTATGAATTCAAGACAACAAACCATTTTGCAGTTGGTGAATGACCGCAGGCGCATCAGCGTTGGCGAACTGGCGCGCGCCTCTGGCGTTTCTGAGGTGACGATCCGTCAGGATCTCAATCTGTTAGAAAAACGCAGCTATCTGAAACGCGTTCACGGTTCTGCCGTTGCGCTGGAAAGCGACGACGTTGATGCCCGCATGATGTCCAACTTCACGCTTAAGCAGAAGCTGGCACAATATGCTGCATCGCTGGTCAACGATGGCGAAACCATCTTTATCGAGAGCGGTAGTGCCAACGCCCTACTGGCCCGCTATCTGGCCGAGCGCAAGCGCGTCACGCTGATCACCGTCAGCCATTACATCGCCCATCTGCTGAAAGAGACCGACTGCGATGTGATCGTACTCGGCGGCATGTTCCAGAAGAAAAGTGAAACCGTGGTTGGCCCGTTAACCCGCATGTGTATCCAGCAGGTGCACTTCAGCAAGGCGTTTATCGGGGTGGATGGCTATCACGCGGAAACTGGCTTCACCGGCCGCGATATGATGCGTGCCGACGTGGTCAATGCGGTATTAGCCAAAGGCGTAGAGAACATTGTGCTGACCGACTCGTCAAAATTTGGCCAGATCCAACCTAATCCATTGGAGCCAATGAGCCAGATTGGGCGGGTGATCACCGATTCACGCATCGCCAACGACTACCAGCAATTGCTCAAACGCCAGGGTATCAAGTTGGATCTGGTTAACGAATAACGGCTGCGGGGCCGTTCGGCCCCGTGGTGAGGCTACTGCCCGTAATAGGCGTGCGCGCCGTGCTTGCGCAGATAGTGCTTGTCCAGCAGAGTCTGCTGCATATTGCCCAGCCCTGGCGCTAGCTGACGCGAGAAGATCCCCATATAGGCCAACTCTTCCAACACGACGGCATTATGCACCGCGCCGTCAGCGTCTTTACCCCAGGCAAATGGCCCGTGGGAATGCACCAGCACCGCAGGTATCTGGGCAGCATCCAACCCGCGCTCTTTGAAGGTTTCGACGATCACCTGCCCGGTTTCCCATTCATAACGGCCATTGATCTCTTCGTCCCGCATTAGCCGAGTACAGGGAATATCACCATAGAAGTAGTCCGCATGTGTCGTTCCCCACGCGGGGATGGCTAATCCGGCCTGTGCCCAAAT
This sequence comes from Serratia sp. K1WW1, assembly GCF_055790865.1. Lineage (NCBI taxonomy): Bacteria > Pseudomonadati > Pseudomonadota > Gammaproteobacteria > Enterobacterales > Yersiniaceae > Serratia > Serratia sp. K1WW1. The sequence continues at coordinate 2,821,812 of NZ_CM147697.1, read as the reverse complement.
GGTGGCATGGCGCGAGTGGGTGTGAACTATCCCACCCGCTGCAGCAAAGTTCAGGTACAGCACCCGGTGGGTATCCGTATCGGAAGAAGGCTTTTTACTCCCCTCCACCACCTTGCCGCTCTCCAGTTCCACCACCACCATATCCTCACGGGTCATGGCATCATACTCAACGCCGGAAGGTTTGATCACCATCAGCCCCTGCTGGCGGTCTACGGCGCTGACATTGCCCCAGGTGAAGGTCACCAGATGGTGGCGAGGAAGTTGAAGGTTAGCTTCCAGCACCTGTTGTTTTAGTTCGTTGAGCATGATCTTGTCCTTGTGGCTTGGTCTGCGACTATTGTCAGCAGGCATGCCACTGGGCGGTATGGGATAGATCGCTAAAGACCACGTAGAGTTCTGCTGGATACACCAAGATGTGTGGCGGATGATTCGGAATAATCGCCTGCCGACCCGGGCTAAATTAAGACTATTTCCCTATTTATCCCTAGTCAGAGATTTATACTGAAACAAGGCGAAAAAACCGCCCTGATTTTTTATTTGCCCTGTTTTGTGCAATAAATGCCATTTTTTATTTCAAGGTCGTCTGGAAGACAGTCTCAGGCCAGTTTGCTGATTACTGCCTATACTAAAGCTGTGCTATGCCAGTAAAGTAGTTCCATATAGCCGATGCTAAGGAGAATTAATTATGATCATTAATCAACGTTTGGCCACTGCCGCAGTGGTGATCACCCTGGCCCTGTCGCTGAGTGCCTGTTCGAATATGTCTAAACGTGACCGCAACACGGCGATTGGTGCTGGTGCCGGTGCGGTAGGCGGTGCGGTGCTGACTAACGGCAGCGCGTTGGGGACCGTCGGCGGTGCCGCTGTTGGTGGCATCATCGGTCACCAGGTGAGTAAATAAGCCACGGCTTGCTGATACCTCTGCCGATAGGCTGACAAAAGCGTTCACGCTTTGACGTCTAATTAAAAAAAATCTTTCAGGTCTATTTTTACGTTTATCATTTCGATGAATGCAGCCGCAGTGACACACTGCGGCATATTTCAATTAGCTGCTCAACCGCCTGCCAGCTTAACCTTCATGCCCTTGGCTTCCAGCAATTGCTTTAGCAGGTCGCGTTTGTCGCCCTGGATCTCGATCACGCCATCCTTCACCGAGCCACCACAGCCGCATTTCTTTTTCAGTTCAGCGGCCAGTTTATCCAGTGCCGCATCATCCAGATCGACACCGGTGATCAGGCAAACCCCTTTTCCTTTTCTGCCGCTGGTCTGACGTTGAATACGCACGATGCCATCGCCTTTGACACGCTCTGGCTTGGCTTCTTCCTGCTTGATACGCCCGCTGTCGGTGGAGTACACCAGGCGGCTGTTATCATCATTCATGCTGGGTTCCTTAAGCCAGTGAGGCTCGAATAGCGCTGAGCGCTGCCGCGGGATCGGCGGATTGCGTAATCGGACGGCCGATCACCATATAATCAACTCCGGCGGCCAGAGCCTGCACCGGCGTCATTACGCGGCGCTGATCGCCTGCGGCACTGCCTTCCGGGCGAATACCTGGGGTAACCAGTTGGAACTGGTTGCCACAGGCAGCTTTCAGGCGTGAAGCTTCCTGCGCAGAACAGACCACGCCGTCCAGGCCACAGTCTCGCGTCAGGCGAGCCAGTCTTTCCGCCTGCTCTGCCGGGCTGAGTTCGATACCAATGGCGCGCAGATCTTCCGCCTCCATGCTGGTGAGCACGGTGACGGCAATCAATAGAGGTGCATCCGCGCCATAAGGCAGCAGCGCCTCTTTGGCTGCGTTCATCATGCGAGCACCACCGCTGGCATGTACGTTCACCATCCATACGCCCAACTCCGCCGCAGCGGCTACGGCATGCGCCGTGGTGTTAGGAATATCGTGGAATTTCAAATCGAGGAACACCTCAAATCCACGTTGATGCAGATCGCGCACGATCTCAGGCCCGAACAGGGTGAACATCTCTTTACCCACTTTTAGCCGGCAATCTTGCGGATTGATACGGTCGGCAAAGGCCAAAGCGGCGGAACGGTCGGCGTAATCCAATGCCACGATGATGGGCGATGTTTTTAAGTCATTGTTATTTGAGTTATTTTCAGACTTCATAGCTGCTACCTTGTGTGAAATGGACATGATGAGTGAGCCGCCAGCAACACTGACCGCCGCATTCTACATGCCAGACAGCGGAAATCCCAGTCACGCAACCCGTTGCCGTTACGTAATGTTAACGCAGCGTTGGTCATCGACTGTCAATAACGCCTTGCGCCCTTAACCTAGGGTAAGTAAAACGCGGTAAAGAAGCGTAAATTGTCAATCAAATAATTTGATTAACATGCTCAAGCCTATCCGATTTCATCTGCTTATAAATGCTTTATCATTCAATGCATCGAAAGCGGAAACACTTTCATCCTTAAAACAAAATTGGAGATACTTATGAAAGGCATCAAATATTTTGCAGCAGCTACCGTTCTGGCCCTAACCTCATTTGCCAGCGTTGCCGCGGAGCCAGTCAGCCAGCAACAGGCACAGAAACTGACCAAAGTTGGCGTAGTTTCTGCCGGTGGTGTTACCACGCTGAGCAGCCTGGAAGCCAAGCTAGCGGCCAAAGCCGAAGCCCAAGGCGCTAGCAGCTACCGCATTGTCGCCGCCGGTGGCAACAACATGCTGCATGGTAACGCGATCATCTATAAATAAGTTCGAGTCACCCTCTAGATTATCTGAACGGGCGCTGCATAAGGCGCCCATTCCCTATGACACCACAGCCCACCTGTTTTTATTCTGGTACCAACTTGCGACAGACATTCAGTACCAATTGCCGCAGCCAGCGATGAACCGGATCCGCCTCGGCACGTGGGTGCCACAGCTGCGATATCGTAATCGGCGTGGTGGTAACCGGCAGTTCAAAAGCCCAGAGTGTCCCTACGCCCCCACCAATATTGGCCACCGGTTGATTGATCAGGAATGAGGCAGGCACCAACGCCACCAGATCGGACTCCTGAGCGACGGCCAAGGCTGCCGGGAAACTCGGCACCACGGCGGCAATGTTGCGCCGTAAACCTAATTCAGCTAATGCTTCGTCTACCGGCCCGTAGGTGCGCTCCCGTCGGGAAGCGACAACATGGCCCAACGCGGCATACTGGCTGGCCGTCACCTCTGGTCCCCGCGTCAACGGATGACCCGCTCGTACCACACCAACGAAGCGATCCCTAAACAGCGCCTGTAGGCGTATTTCCGGCCCCATGGTCCCCAAAACACCAATCTCAAGATCGACCAGACCTTCACGCAGATGCTTTGAGGTTTTCTCTGGCTTGGGCGAAAAACGCAGGCGCACCAAAGGCGCGGTCTTCGCCGCAGCCGCAATCAGTGAAGCTCCAAAAGCCTCCACAAACCCCTCATTGGCACGAATATTAAAGGTGCGTTCCAGCGTGGCGAGGTTCAATTCTGTGGCCGATGGGCGTAGCACCGAGCGTGCCGCAAATACGGCATTTTGCGTACGTTCCCGCAGCTCCTCGGCATAAGGCGTCAACACCATGTGCCTCCCTGCGCGCACCAGCAAGGGATCTTCGGTAACGGTGCGTAGCCGGGTGAGCGTGCGGCTCATGGCCGAAGCGCTTAAACCAAGACGACGCGCAGCACCAACCACGCTGACTTCAGCAAGCAGCGCATCAAGGGCGATAAGTAAATTGAGATCGGGTTCAGTCATGGCTCATAGTATCTCGGCCAGAAAAATGAGGAAAGCGTAGCGCGTTGGTATAGCCCACTTATGTTACAAAATTATTAAATTTTTATTACACACTAGACAGATCTGCACGGCTGACTTAGCTTGATGGTAACCTCCCGCGTAAAAGGCAGCAAAATGAGCGAGATATCGACACTTACCATCAAGATCCCTCTGGCACTGAAAGAGCAAATCAAGGCGATTGCCTTGGAGAACCAGCTTTCATTGAGTGCAGAGGTTTGCCAACGGCTGGAAAACAGCTTTGAAGTACCTGTCAAAGCCAGCAAGAAAGCGGCTCCGCTGCATCATGACGATATCGATAATCAGGGTACCGAAGAGGAGATTGAACAACCTCTTAGCCAGAAAGAGCTGAAGAAGCTGCGTCAACTGCTGAAAGGCGGCGCGAAAAGCAGCAAGAAGAAATAGGGCTAGATGAATTTGTGGGCGATGAGCATTAGCTCAGTGCATACCCCTCACCCTAACCCTCTCCCACAGGGAGAGGGAACCGACCGAGTTGGCATGTAAGTATAACGATTCTTCATTAGCTCCGGGTGAATCACCTTGGTTCCGAAGTGGCACGAACCAATCACAAGCTCCGGATAACGCCTTCTTCCAGTGAGGTGGACGATCGAGTTGGCTGAGACTATCTCCCTACTTCCAAAAAAGCAGGGGCTAATAGCTCCCTCTCCCTGTGGGACATCGCTAGAGTTGGCTGAGATTACCGCCTTACTTCCAAAAAAGCAGGGGCTAATAGCTCCCTCTCCCTGTGGGAGAGGGTTGGGGTGAGGGGAAATTATTGTCCGTCCAGCCCGCGTATCGGTTTAACCGAAGACCAGGCCCGGCATGAAGGGCAATGCCAGTAAAGTGAATGGGCGGTAAAGCCGCATTTGTGGCAGCGGTAACGCGGTTTGGTGCGGATCTGCTCGCCCACCATATCCCGTAGCAACAGCAGGCTTTCTTTGGCACGACCGTCTTCTGCATCTGCCAGATGATAATCCATCAGGCGATAAAACACGCGCATGGTCGGATGGCGCTGCAACTGGCGATTGATGTATACCTGCACCACATCGCTTCCTTCCCGCTGCTCGATCACCTCCGCCAGCATCAGTTCCGCCGTGGCACCGGTATTCTCCGCCACACAACGTTTGAGGAAGTCTGCCCAGTCTTGCTGTTGTTGAGGCAAATGTTGGTAGCATTCCTGCAGCATCGGCAACGCTTCGCTGACCAGCTCCTTGTCTTGATCCAATACGCGCGTCAGGGTTTCTACCGCCTTGGCATACTCCTCTTGCGCCATGAAGATACGCCCAACCATGATCGACACACGGGCGCACTGTTTATCCGCCGAAGCCGCGCGCTTGAGTAGGCCCATCGCCTTGTCCAGATCGTCGCTGCCCATCGCCTGCAGGGCCAGCTCACAATAAAAATGCGCGATCTCGACGCGCTGCTTTTCCTTACCCAGCTTGACCAGCTTTTCTGCCACTTCAATGGCTTTCTGCCAGTCGCTGGTGGCCTGGTGGATCACCAGTAATTGCTGCAGCGCGGAAACACGGAAGTCTTCTTCATTGATTAACTGGCTGAACATGTCTTCGGCGCGGTCATACAACCCGGCGGCCATATAGTCACGCCCCAGTTGCTGTATCGCCAGCAGACGCTGTTCGAAAGTTAGAGAAGCGCTTTCCATCAAGGCCTGATGGATGCGGATGGCGCGATCGACTTCACCACGAGAGCGGAACAGATTGCCCAACGTCAGATGAGCTTCAACGGTATTACTGTCCTCTTTCAACATGTCGAGAAACAGATCGACCGCTTTATCCTGTTGGTTGGAAAGCAGGAAGTTAACCCCAGCCACGTATTCACGCGACAGGCGGTTGGCTTCCTGTTGTTTATCCTGCTGAGCACTTCTGCGCCCCATGTACCAACCGTACGCGGCAGCTACAGGCAGCAACAGAAACAGCAGCTCTAACATAACAGATTATTCCTTGCTGACTGCGGGCAACGGTGCCGGCTCGACAGGTGCTTCGAGCTGCAGTTCCAGCCTTTTGATTTTCCGCTCTGCACGCCCAAGAGCGATACGTGTGCGCAGATAAAATAACCCACAAATAATCCAACCCAGTACAAAGCCAGCACCAAACAGGGTGGCCAACAGGGTTGATACCGGATATTCGCCCTGAGCAACCAAATAGTTAAACGTCACCACCTGGTCGTTATGCGCGCCCAGCGTGACTGAAGCCACGAAAATCACCAGAACCAGTAAAAAAATCAGTAAATATTTCACATTCTTTCCCGCAATGCCGAGTGAATCGGATGAACTCTACCCTCAAGGCCACAAACTAGAACCCAATACAGGGTTTGCAGCCCACGGGTAATTGCCGCTAAGTGGCGTCCCTATGACTTAAGTTAGCATTTCCCATCGTAGCAGGGAAACCCTGGCAGACGATAAAACCGTAGATCTGCTGGGATATTCAGCAAGAAATGCAGCGCCTGGGCAAATTAATGAGAAAGCTTCTCAAAATCACGGGTTTGATAAGATATGGGGGCGAAAGGACAGATTGCAATGCAGGGTAAATACCAGCGTTGATGCGGCCCCGGGTTGGAGCCGCCAAAATGTGACAACGTCACGCTAAGACATAATCAAGCCACCATCCACGTTGATGGTCTGACCGGTAATATAGCAGGCATCGTCAGAGGCCAGAAACGCCACCAGCCCGGCCACATCTTCAGGTTGCCCAGCACGCTTGAGGGGAATACCTTCCACCCACTCCGCCATCAATTCCCCTTTGCCGTAACGTTTTTCCGGCGTACTGAGAATTTCGCCCCACACGCGATCATTATATTCCCACATCTCGCTTTCAATAATCCCCGGGCAGAACGCATTGACGGTGATGTTATGGCAAGCTAGTTCCAGCGCCAGGCTCTGGGTGATGCCAATCACCCCCATTTTGCTGGCGGCGTAATGCGGCGTGTAAATGAATCCGTTACGCCCCTGACCGGAAGAGGTGTTGATCAACCTTCCACTGCCCTGCTTCACCATATATTTAGCGGCTTCGCGGCAGCATAGCCACACGGCGGTAGTATTGACCGCCAACACCTTTTCAAAATCGCTTTTGGGCATTTCATCAAAGCGATCGATGGTGATCACCCCGGCATTTTGGATTGATACGTCAATACGGCCAAAGGTCTCCCAGGCTTGCCGATACATATCGCTAACCTGTGCCTCATCGGTGACGTCCAGTTTTACCGCAACAATCTGCACCGGATACCGCTGACGTAGCTGTTCGGCCGTTTCAAAAATGCGATCGCTGTTCGATGCCACCACCAGGTTGGCCCCACGCGCAGCAAAGCGTTCTGCTATGCCAGCACCGATTCCCCGGCAAGCGCCGGTCACTACTACCGATTTACCGCTAAATTGCTGTTTCATGCTGCTCCCTCGGTTATGCAAGTTTTCAATTCTGGTTGCCATAGCGTGCGTTGCACCGCCTGCTGCCAGCCCAGATAACTTTCTTTCAGCAACAGGTGCCGCTGCATATCAGGTTGGAATTCGTCATGTTCGGGCAGTAACGCCAGCAACTGCCGGTCTGACAACGCAAAGCGTTGCCGCATGGCCAACAGTGCGGCCCCGATGGCCGAAAGCTCCGGCGTATTGCTGCGCGCGACCGGGCAACCCAGCAAATCGGCCTGGAATTGCATCAGCCAGTCGTTACGGCTTGGCCCCCCATCGGCCATCAGGCATTGCAGTTGGAACCCCGGATGCTGACGGAGTGCCCCAATCACATCGGCGATCTGATAGGCCACCGCTTCCAACGAGGCACGGATCACATGAGCACGCTGAGTCCCCCGACTTAGGCCGCAGATCACTCCACGAGCACGGTCATCCCACCAGGGAGCGCCGGTGCCGGTCAGGGCAGGAACAAAATAGACCCCTTCGGTACTTACAACGCTGGCTGGCAGCTCACTGAGTAAACGCTGATCGGTGATTTCCATGTGAGTAATGCCCAACATCCAGGCAACGGCGTCACCGGTATGGGGAATGTTGCCCTCAAGCGCATATTGCGAGCGGTTTCCATCGTGCCAGGCGATAGTCGTAGCCAGTTGGGTGATGCCATGACAGAGATCGTCTACCGGGGCCATCACCGAAGAACCGGTGCCGTAGGTCGCCTTGACCCTGCCCGCCAACCCTAAGCCATGCCCATACAGCGCGGCATGGGAGTCGCCAATCATGGCGCAGATGGGAATACCGTCGGCGATCCCTGCCACCCCGTGTGTAACGCCAAAATTATGGCTTGAAGGGCATACCTGCGGCAGCGCCATTTCAGGAATGCCGAATAACTTCAGCATGCCTTGGTCCCAATGCCCGGTAGACAGATTGAGTAATTGCGTGCGGGCCGCATTGGAACGATCGCAACAAAACTGCTGGCCGCTGGTCAGATGCCACAGTAACCAAGCATCTACTGTGCCCAGACACACCTCCCCCTTTTCTGCCTGCCGTTGCCCTTGCGGCGTATTGTCCAGCAGCCAACGCATTTTAGAGGCAGAAAATAGCGGGGCTACGGGTAACCCGGTAACCTGACGGATAAAATCGTCTTGTTTATCGCGGCGTAATTGATCGCAAAACGCGGCACTGCGTGAACACTGCCAAGTGATGGCCGGGCCGATCGGCTGGCCATTATGGCGATACCAGCCCATTGCCGTTTCGCGTTGGTTGCTGATGGCGATGGCAGCAACGCGGTTTTCACCGACCTGGGCAATCGCCTCGCGTAGCACCGTCAACGAGGCTTCCAGCAGGGCTTCCCCGCGCTGTTCCACCCAGCCCGCCTGTGGCGTTAGTAACGATAGAGGTCTGCTGCTGGTGGCAATCACCTTGCCTGCTGAATTCACTACTATCGCTTTGGCATTGCTGGTTCCCTCATCCAATGCCACCACACAATCGCGCTTATCCATGGCTCACCTCGGCCAGCGGCTGTGCCGCTTTCTTTTCATGGCGCTGCATCAGGGTCACTTTGCTCTGCAACCGCTGCTGGAACTGATCAATGACCACGGCGGTCACGATCACCAGCCCTTTGATCACCATCTGCCAGAATTCGCTGACGCCCAGCATCACCAGACCATCCGCCAGGAACACGATGACAAACGCACCAATGATCGAACCAAACACCCGCCCGCGACCGCCGCTGAGCGCGGTACCTCCTAGCACCGTTGCCCCGATGGCGTCCATTTCAAACATGTTGCCGGTCATCGGGTGCGCCGTTTGCAACTGCGAAGCGATTACCAGCCCAACCAAAGCGGCACACATACCGGAAAAGGCATACACAAACATCTTCACTTTGACGATGGGCACACCGGAAAGCCGCGCCGCTGACTCATTGCCACCAATGGCATAGATATAGCGGCCCAGTGGCGTTTTCTTGGTGATATAAATCCCCAATAACACCACGACCACCATCAGCCAGATCGGATTGTAAATGCCCAGGAAGGTGCCAGAGCCCAACGTGGCAAATCCAGTATTCCCCAGCGCTTCCATCCCCACCAGATTAGGGTAGGTTTTGCCGTCAGCAGTCAACAACGCCGCACCACGGGCCACATACATTGCCCCCAGAGTGCAGATAAATGGTGCCACACCCAGTTTGGTGATCAGGGTGCCGTTAACCAGGCCGATGGCGATCCCGGCGATGGCTACCACGATAAATACTTCGTACACATTGAGAAATAACAGGTTGCCGCCACCAATCGGGATGCCCACGGTCAGCAGTGCGCCAGCGATCATGCCGCAAACACCCGCCACCGCCCCCACCGAAAGATCAATGCCGCCGGTCAGGATCACCAGCGTCATCCCCACGGCCAGCAAACCGGTGATGGCCACGTGCTGGGTCATGATCAACAGGTTGGACACCGTCAGGAAATTGGGCACCATGCTGCTGAAAAACAGCACCACCAGCAGCAAGGCGATAAAGGTGCGCGCCTGCAGCAAATACATGTACAACCGGTATTTGGTTTGCATCTTGTTATCCTTAAGCATGAGGGGTTGAGGCACGGATCAGTAGTTCTCGGTCGGCCTGTTCACGGGGAAGATCCGCCGTGAGCTTGCCATCGGCCATGACCATCACCCGATCGGCCAGCGACATCACCTCATCCAGTTCAGAGGACGAAAACATCACCGCCAACCCCTGGCGTGCCATAGCCCCGATCAGGTGATAAACGTCGGTTTTCGCTCCTACATCGATCCCGCGCGTCGGTTCGTCAAGAAACACCACCTGCGGGTCAGTCAACAGCGCCTTGCCCAGCACCACCTTCTGCTGATTGCCGCCGCTCAGTGAGGTGACGGGCAATCCCGCATCGCTGACCTTGATTGCCAGCTTTTCGATCATCCCGTTGACGATAGCGGTTTCACGTTGATCGCCGATCGGCTTGATGGCATTGCGCCCCAGGCTGGACAGCGTCATATTGGCCTGGATAGACATCATCTGCACCAGACCTTCTGCTTGCCGGTCTTCCGGCACCAGTGCCATACCGCCGCGCATCCGATCGCCAAAGCTGGTGCGCTCCACATTTTTGCCGTTGAGCAGGATCTGGCCGGAGGTTTGGCGCATCACACCGTTGATCACTTTGAACAGTTCGGTTCGTCCCGCCCCCAGCAAACCATAAATGCCAATAACCTCCCCCCGACGCACCGAGAAACTCACGTCGTTCAAGCGGTAGCCGCCATTCTCATGCGGCAGCGTCAGGCCGTTCACCCGCAGCACTTCTTCGCCCTTTTCTGCCGGGACATAATCAAAGTGTTTTTTCTTCTCACCGACCATTTTTTCAATGATCCAGGGAATGCTGACGTTGGCGATTTCCTCGGCCGCCACAAAGCGGCCATCGCGGAATACCGTAACCCGATCACCAATCTCCATCAGTTCTTCCAACCGATGAGAAATGTAGATCAGCGTCACCCCGCGTTTTTTCAGATCGGCAATCACCTTGAACAAGGTGCGAACCTCCACCTGACTGAGTGCCGAGGTTGGCTCGTCCATGATCAGTACTTGCGTATCCTTCGCCAGCGCACGGGCGATTTCGACCAGTTGCTGATGGCCAATCGCCAAACTGCCCAGCAAGGTATGAGGATCGACATTCAATTCCAGCCGCTCCAGCAGGGTTTTGGCCAACTGGTACTGATAGTCCACGTTGATCCGGCCACGCTGGAAAAACTCGTTGCCCATAAAGATGTTGTCCATTACGGACATGTTGGGGAACAGGTTCAACTCCTGAAAGATGATGCTGATACCGTGCTTTTCCGCCTGATGCGTGGAGTGCAGGTCGATCTCCTGCCCCTCCAGCTCAATGCTGCCGGAAGAAGGTCGCTCCACTCCCGCCAGCAGTTTCATCATGGTGGATTTACCGGCACCGTTTTCACCAATCAGCACGTTGACCTTATTGCGAAACACCTGGTAGTTGACGCTGTCGAGCGCCGTGACGCCGGGATAGCGCCGCGAAACGTTATGGGTCTGGATAATGACAGGGTTACTCATAACCGCTCCTCAGGGTTGGATGCGTACCGGCGTGATCAGCAAGGGGGGCGCAGGCAGTTGCCAACTGGTGAACACGCCATACACGGTGATCTTATCGCCCACCTTGGGGGTAAAACCGGCCAGTTCGGCCATCGACGCCTGGTTAATGGCTTTGGCGAAATCCCCAAACAGGGTCTGATCGTTAAAATCGCCATAGCCCAGGCTACGATAGCTGTCGCGCAATACCGTGCCGCGGTACACGGGGCCAATCTGCACGTCCACACTTTCGATCGGGCCAGTGGCCAGTTTTAGCGTCAGGCGACCACTGCGAGATTGCGTATTGATGGCCGTAATTTCCCCACTGACCTGGGTGCTGAAATGGCAAGGGAACTCCGGTTGCGCGCGGTAACCCAATTGCTGGCAGGCAGTGTCAAAATCCTTGGCCTGCTCAATCTGGGCGATCAAGTTTGCCAGCGGCACGGCACTTTTCATTACCTGCGGTACCATCTGCTCGTGGTAAATCGCCCCGGCCTGCGCCAGATGCGGATTTACAGGGCTTTGTAGCGCCGCCAACTCCTTTTGTGAAACAATGCGGCAACCGCTCAGAACCATCACAGCAGCCATTGCCAGCGCAATACGCTTGGACATAAAAACCTCCAGTTACACCCCGCCGTAACGGGGTGTAAAAATTGCCATGACCCTGTTGGTTACTGCTTATAGTTGAACTCGTTGACCTTGCTGGCATTTTTTTGGTCGATCAGAATGCCGCGGAACATGATACGTTCCTTGCCGGTGTAGCTACCGGACTTGAAGTAGCCATCGAGGATCTCGACGCCCTGGCTGGCAATCGCCTGGGCTTGCAGCATCACGCTGGCATACAGGCTGCCATTGAGGATCGCATCACGCTCATCGTTGCTACCGTCGATACCCACTACGGTCACATCCGTACGTCCTGCCGCTTTCAGCGCGGCCACCGCACCCAGCGCCACTGGCCCGTTACCACAAATGACACCTTTAACATCAGGATGAGCCTGTAAGATGCTGTCCATGATGCGTTTGCCTTCCAGCAGGTTACCTTTGGCGTCCTGGCGAGCTACGCTGACCATTTCAGGGTACTGATCGATGACGTTGTGGAAAGATTGTGAGCGCGTCACGCAGTTGTTGTCGGCCAGGTTGCAGGTCAGCTCGGCGTATTTGCCGGTTTCCCCCATTTTCTCAACGAACTGGTTGGCCACATCGGAACCGGCTTGGAAGTTGTTATGGGTGATCTGCGCCAGTGCCACGCCGTCAACCGGGATTTCGCGGTTGATCAGCACCACCGGGATGCCCGCATTCTTGGCCTGCTGCACCGCCGCAACGCTGGCCTGAGAATCGGCATTGTCCAGCACAATGCCCTGCACTTTGCGGCCAATAACCAGGCTGATCAGTTCTCCCTGGCGTTTTACATCTTCGCCATGGGAGAGCACCAGCGTGCTGTAGCCCAGCGCTTTAGCCTTGTTTTCGGCCCCTTTGGCTTCGGCAGAGTAATAAGGGTTATCCAGTGAGTTAACCAAAATGGCAATGGTGCCTTTTTCCGCGGCCTGAACGGGCATCAGGGTACAGCCAGCAAGTAGTGTCAGGTAAGCTGCTATCTTTTTCATGATGTTGTTCTCTTATCGTTGTGTTGAACATCGTCTGGTGTTGGCGTACGGATCGGTGCCGGTTACCAAATGGTAAAGCCGCCGTCGATCATCAGGTCCGCACCGGTGATCATGTCGCTGCCGTTACTGGCGAAGAACAGGATCGCCGCTGCAATTTCATCGGTATAAGCAAAGCGTCCCAGCGGGATCAGTTTTTTCATTTCCTCGCCCTTCTCTCCCCGCCAGGCTTTCTCACCCATTGGCGTCAGCACCACGGTTGGCGATAGGGTGTTGACCGTGATCCCATGAGCGGCCCACTCTTTGGCCATCACCTTGGTCATGCCCAACAGCCCTGCCTTGGCCGAGGTATAGGCACAGTGGTTATCAATGGCGATAGAAGCGGCCTGAGAGGCGATGTTGATGATCTTGCCGCCGTGCCTGGCCGCGATCAGACGTTGAGCGAAGGCCTGTGAACATAAGAATGGCCCGGTCAGGTTGACGGCAAGATGCTGTTGCCATTCGCTGAAAGCAATCTCGGTGGCGGGCTGCAAATTAACGTATCCGGCACAGTTCACCAGAATATCCAGCCGCCCCCAGCATTGCTGTGCCGCGCTAAAGGCCGTGGCCACCGACTGAGGATCGGCGACATCACAGACCTGATAGGCGACCTTCTCCTCCCCCAGTTGCTGCTTTATCGCCGCCACTCTTTCCTGCTCAAAGGCCGGATACAGTAAGACCAACCTGGCGCCTTTCTCCAGCAGCATCTGGTTGGCCGCCATGGCAATCCCACCAAGCCCACCGGTCACCACCGCCACTTTGCCAGCCAAGGACATCTGCGTATCGACACCGTAGCGTAAGTTGACGTCGTATTCGTTTTGGCTCATCGCACTCTCCTGTTATTTATTCAACTGCTGATGCAAACCTGCGGCGTCGATCGCATATTGCTGGCGCAATGCGGCACGGCTGCTGCTGTGGGTAAACTCATACGCCGGTACGCCCAATGGAACGAATGTCTGGCGCAGTTGATGTTTGAGTAGCAGTTCGCTGATGATGGTGGCCAGCCCACCGCTGAGAACATGTTCTTCTATGGTGATCACGCGCTGGTGTTCGCGCATTAACGCCACCACCGCCAATTCATCCAATGGCCACAGCGAAGGTAGCGAGACCACGGTAGGATCGTCTCCCATCGCCAGCACTTTCATCGCCTCATGTGCCAGAGTTCCCAGGCAGAACACCACGCTGCCCGTTCCTTCGTGCAACACTTCTGGCTGCCCTGGGCGCAAACGGTAGTCATCCCCATGCAGCAGTGGCAATTTGTCGCTATCCATGCGGATGTAAGCCGGCCCTGGATGGGCGATCACGTGGCGCACAATCTCCGCCGCCTGCCGCCCGTCGGCCGGGGCATAAACCGCCAGATTGCCTAATGTGCGTGCAATGGCAATGTCATTCATACAATGGTGAGTGGCACCCAGTGGGCCGTAACCAAAACCGGCGTTCAACCCCAGCATTTTTACGTTGGTTGCCGAATAGCAGATATCGTTCTTCATCTGTTCGTTAGAGCGGGCAAACAGGAACGGTGCGGCGTTGGCGGTAAACACGGTTCGGCCACTGAGCGCGATACCGGCCGCCATGCCTACCATGTTCTGTTCGGCAATACCGACGTTAACCACCCGCTCAGGATAGGCTTGTTCGAATGGGCCAATTTTTGAGGTTGACGTCGAGTCTGCTACCATCACAGTCAGATCGGCACCTGCCTGTTGTTGTTCAATCAGCGTGGCGATCACTGCATCACGTAAGTCCTGCATGATTAATCCTCCAGTTCTGCCAGCGCCTGCGCCAGCTGTTGAGCGTCAGGGACGCAATGGTGCCAGGCTGGAACATTGGTCATAAATGACACGCCATGCCCCTTCTCGGTGTTGGCCAGGATCACCCGAGGTTTATCCTGTCCAGGACGAGTGATGGCTTCGATCAGCGCTTGCGGATCGTGTCCGTTACACTCGATCACTTCAAAACCAAAGGCTTGCCATTTATCGACCAGTGGCTCCAGCGGCATGATATCTTCGGTTTTGCCAGCCAATTGCAGCCGGTTGCGATCGACAATGGCAATCAGGTTATCCAGTTTGAATTTGCTTGCGGACATGGCTGCCTCCCAGTTAGAACCCTCCGCCAGTTCACCATCCCCAAGCAGTACAAAGGCACGGCGGTGCGCTCGGCCCGCCAGCTTGTTACCCAATGCCAATCCGACGGCAATCGGCAGGCCATGCCCCAAACCACCGGAGTTGATCTCCACCAGTTCAGGCAGTTTTTGATGGATGGGATGCCCGGCCAGCAGGGTGTCGTCCCCCATGTACTGATCGAGTACTGCGGGATCCAACAGCCCCATGGCGGCACAGCTGCAATAAAAGCCCCCGGCTCCGTGGCCTTTCGACAGGATAAAACGATCCTGATCGGGGCGAGCCTGGGAGCGATCCATCACCGCCATATACAGCGTGCAGATGATGTCGATTTCTGACAGATCGGCACCGGTGTGGCCCTTGCCCGCTTTATGGTTCATGGTCACAACGTAACGACGAGCCTGCCGCGCCGTTTGGTTAATCGTCTGAATGTCCATCATCACCTCATGTTGGCTTTTCGTTTCATCGCTCTGACACCATGAACAGCCGATAAAAACGAATCATTGATTTTCGAACGAAATCATATATCGCCAATTCGATAATTGTTGTGCAGTAGATCAAATTACAAACAAAAATGAATCGATAATTAAAAGCCAATAAAAACAGCTAAATGGTGTTGCCATGTCCATTAACATCAGTTAAAACCGGCTTCATCCTCTAGTTTATTCACTTTTATTGCACTATCATTTTCGAATAAAAGCCAATGACGTATCCCTAGTTATCAATGGCTTTATCACTGCA
The DNA here is from genome assembly GCF_055790865.1 of Serratia sp. K1WW1. Classification (NCBI taxonomy): domain Bacteria; kingdom Pseudomonadati; phylum Pseudomonadota; class Gammaproteobacteria; order Enterobacterales; family Yersiniaceae; genus Serratia; species Serratia sp. K1WW1. The sequence goes on along the minus strand of NZ_CM147697.1, from coordinate 2,806,063 downwards.
AGCGGGCTAAAATCCGGCGCATCAGCGGTGATATCCGGCACCGGGCAGCCCACGGCACGCGAGGGAGTATTTCGATTGAAAAGCAAAAGTGAACAGCTGGCGGAAATGCAACACCGGCGGGAGAAGATCCTCGACATGATCCGTGAGGACGGCTCAGCCACGGTAAAAATGTTGACGGAAACCTTCAATCTTACCGAGGCCACCATCCGTACCGATTTACGCGTGTTACAACAGCAAGGATATGTGCAGCGTTTTCATGGGGGAGCCACGCTGGTTGATGGCAAACAAAATACCCATGCGCTGCTGTTGGAGCGGCAGATCAATCTGACGGAAAAGGATCGTATTGGGGAGTTGGCGGCAAGCTTTATCGAACCGGGCGATACCATCATTCTGGACTCGGGCACCACTACCACGGCGATTGCCAACCACCTTAGCCATATCAAAAAGCTTTCGGTGATCACCACAGGGGTCAATATCGCCTTACAACTCGGCGGCGAGCCAGGCGTCAACATTCTGCTGACTGGTGGTACGTTCAAATTCCCGACGCTGTCGACCTCTGGGGACAAGGCCGCCAGCTTCTTCGAAAATGTTTTGGCGCAGAAACTGTTTCTGGCTACAGCCTGCATTTCACCGCGCCTGGGGCTGAGTTTTCCCAGTGAAACCGATATCAAGGTCAAGATGGCGATGATCAACGCGGCCACGACGGTGTATGTGGTGGCGGACTCCAGCAAAATCGATAAGGTTTCGATGTTTGCACTGCCCTGTGACTGGAGCCATATCAACTACTTGATCACCGATGCAGGGATCAGTCCTACGGCGGTGCAGGCATTTGAAAAGCTGGGTGTGAAAGTGCTGATTGCAGGTGCCTGAACAGGCACCTGAAAATTACTGCTCGCGTTCCCGCTCGCTGATTTCCTGCTGCTCCTGCGGTGGAATGGTGAGTGGCCCAAACCAACGCTGAGTCAGCCAACTGGCCAGGGTAACCAGCAGCCAGCTAATGGCAATCGCCATCGCCAGATCCCGCGGCCAATGCATGCCGAGCATCAGGCGGCTCGCCATCACGCCAAACGCCCAAATCATCAACACCGCTACGGTTTTATAATGCCGCCGCGGCCACAACAGCCCGACCCCCAGCAATGCCCACATAGCGGCAAACATCGTGTGGCCTGAAGGGAACGAGAAGCCGGTTTCAAACTGCCAGTGTTTACTCAACCATTCAGGCACCAGTGCCTGGTCCAGTAACTGCTCTTTGACCAGGGAGCTTCTCTGCTTCCTGTCCAACGAGTAGAAGTATTTTTCATCAATCTGATGGGTTGATTCCAGCCACACGACAAACGGCCGCGGTGCCTGTACCTGCTGTTTGATGGAAGATTTGATCGCCTGCCCAATGCCGATAGCCACAGACAACAGTATGAACAGCCCTACTGCCGCTTTCAGCCGAAAGCGCAGACACCACAGAAACCAGGCCGACAGGATCAGGCTGGTGAGAATACCCCAGGGCGCAGTGACGGTTTCCGTCACCCAGAACAGCGCCTTTAACAGGCCGCCATTACCACCGGGTTGCCAGCGCCAGCCAAAAAGCCAGACCGCCAGCGGCATCAACATCAGCACAATCGCTCCGCCCGCCGTGCGTTTTGCTATCTTTAACATCCCATTATCCTTCCACTGTGGTTAACCCGCAGTGTAACAATCTTGCGAACTCAGCAAAACAAGAGAAATTAGGTAGATAACTAACCTATTGTAGCAATAGCTAACGGATAGGAATAAAATACATTTATAATCAATATGTTATGCTTTATTTGGTTTAAAAAACACACAACAATCAGCGACAACCAACGACAATACACAACAATTAAATCAAGTGGTTACAAATAATAGTGACCTGATTATTACTTCTAATATCGACCTCAATATACCCGCATAAACCTATCCTAATTCCATGCATCTTTGACATTGCCGCTACACTTTGCAGATTGATAACGATCGAGATCCTCGCATGCGCAAGTTGACAGTTATGGGACATGCCATTTTCTTTATGAACGAAAACGAGTCCTACCCAGATCCCGATCGTGATGCCGGTGAGTCGTTCGCGGTTTGGCATGATGAGGAGGGACAATACTGGCTAGACGTCCATCACCATAGAGAGTGGCGTCGGGCTTTCCTAGAACCGTTCGCCACCTTTGAAGGTGTTTATGTAGCCGTAAGGGACTACGGTTATGAGGAGCCGCCGAAAAGGTGAATGATAGAACGCTGATCGGGAAGGAAAGAAAATGACTGGAAGAAACCTTAGTCGTGCCGTAACCCATTACGCTCATCGATACCTGCCGCCGCTTCTGGTTCTGGTTCTGGTTATTTCATCTTTGATTAATATAGGTTCTACTGTTCAAATCTAACTACCAAATTCTGATTGGTATTGATATCATCATTATAATTTCGAGAATAGTGCTATGGCGTAACAAGAATCATCTCACAGAGGGAGTGTAAAATTGAAATCTGATGGTGCAATTGAGAGGAGGATACATTCATCCTTAATACACTTTAGCAAAGGTGAATATGAGGATTGCTTAATTCACCTGTTCCCTGCAATGGACAGAACTGCGAAAAAATTAAATCCCAATTTAAAAGTAGGCCAAAGGATAAAAAAATTCATTTGCGACTACCAAGACATAATGACATGTTTTTCTTTAAGAGCTATTTTTTCTGAAATAATTTGCGATGAAGTAACACTACCAGATGCAATATATAAACTAGCTAGGAATTCATTGGCACATGAAGGAGAGCTAGATTCAAGATTGAAAATAAATAAATCTGGCGAACTTCTAATGGGAAATGACGAATGGAGCATACCAAGTACTTATGTACTTTCAATGATAATTGCAGTAATGAGTTGCAAAGTTAATACAGGGTGTAAATTCCACCCAGGTGGTAACATTACCATTAATGGTAATGAATTTGAAATTAACAGCCTTTGGGGTGCAGAGACTGCCTTGCGCGGAATGATGCCTAAAACTTAATAAGATGAATCCTCGACCAATCAATAAGGCCGGAAATCCCCGGCCTTGATAAACTAAATTACCTTCCCTGCATTGACCGCATAGTAGTTCTTGTATGTCCGGTAGATCGTAGCCATTTCATCGTTTGTAATGGCTCTGTTGAATGCAAGCACGGCCATCACTTGGCCAGTGGTCGTGGTGCCATGATCAAGACTCCCACCTATCAAAATGTTACCAGTCATGCTTTGGTATGGAGTGGCGGCACCGTTTACCAGGGCATGCTGTGAGGTGGCAAGAACATCGACATGAATACCGATATTTCCTGATCCGCTGTTCATCACCGTTCTTGCAGCAGAAAATATCCCATCAAGGTTTAAAGCATCAACTGGCGCAGTATCTAAGATTGCAGTCACCGCCGTTCCGTTTGCATTCAACCAGCGAGCGCCGATACGAAATTCGCTATCGTATAGGTGTGATCGGCTACGTTGAGGTGATCCAACTTGCAAGACGCCAACAATGTTGAATTTACCTCCTGGTCTTTTTGATATCCCGATATATGTCATATCAGAGTTATTATAAGGAGTTATACTAATTCCAGTATCAATATAATTTGTTTCATTTAGAGAAACTTTGAACCCATCGACAACTGGAGACCCGATAACTGTCATTGCAGCTCCTACTCGGTTTCGCGTCAGCGCTCCTACCGAAGCATCGACATCGAATTGCAGGATCATCCCTGGAATTTGTGATGGCAAAGCAGTTATATCGTTTGGATAAGGAATAGTGCCTAGTGACCGTGTGGCAACAACAGTACGGTCAATGTAAATGCGGGTAGTTGATGTCATCTGAACCTCAAAGTGTTTTACGGAATGCGACCAAATCGTTATAAATAGGGAGCAATGAAACAGGGGAAACATCAGTGGCTGAATCACGAACGCAGCCGCGGGATCCTGTTGTTACACCTGGATTAGCCCCTCGAATGCCCACATAGGCATAGCTTACTGCTGTTGCAGTGCCAGTCTTTGCGATATGGACTACATTGCTGGCATCTATAGTGACACTTGATATTGTCGCGCCTTCAATTCTGAAACCGTAGTTACCAGGATCAGTAACTCGCGCCGTATCAATAACCGCAGCCCCAATGCCACCTACCAGCGGAATTGTTACCTCTGTTGTCGTTTGCGTAATATTAGATTCATCGGGCCTTAGCGCAAGAACAGATTGTGTTTTGAAGTATTCGGCAATTGAGACTCCCGCCACCTCTCCATCCGTTCTGTACCCGTTATTTGACAGATGGTCTTTATCAACATACGGCCTAGCATACTGCGTTCCAGTTATAATAAAGCCAGGATCATCACGGCAAATCTCGTACTGGGCATTGCCGATAATAAGATTAACCTCCGCCCCAGCAGTACCAGCCTGCACGTTAGCGTTGCTAAATTGCTGTACGAACATTGGCAGAGTGGAACCCTGATCAAATGTCAGCGTTCTATAATAACTTTCATAGTCATCCCTTAGCTTAATCATTCCATCTTTGTAAACGGATCCGCTTGTCCCTGCGACAGCATTAGCATTACCATGAATAAACAACAGGGCCGGGGTATATACCATCCCTAAGCTTGTCGCTATCTCATGCGCCCGCCTCATAACAAACTGAGTTGCCTTGAATGAGTCGGTTCCAACAGAAATTTCTGCCAACGTCTTACCACTGGAGCCAGTTGCGGAAGCCATACAAGTAACGCCGTTTTTCTCAAACAATCGCTCAGCTAAGCCACTGCAATCCGATTCATGCCCACCAGATTTTCCTATATTTTCAACCATTGATACCAAATATTGCAAATCCGATTCTTCTACAGATTCAGTTGGTAACGAACTATCGTATTTAGGTCCGCCATTGAATGTCACCGCGCCATATGGGTAACGCGGTGTTACTGTCACAGCAGGTTGAACGATTGATGCTCTACCTACAGAAAGTGATTGTCCTACTAACATTATGTGAATTAACTTACCACTACCTTGTTTAATTCTTGATAATCCATTAGCAGCAATACGGTGAAGCTTATAGTTCCCAGACCCACCTTCTTTCGAGGCAAACTTTATAAAATAGTCATCATCAGTCGCCTTGAATGTTACTGGGTTTATGTTTCCCCCATCAGTTGTTAAAGCTGTATTATCTCCATCTACAGTTACAAAATAAATATTTCCACTTTCCTCTATACCAAGTCCACCATCAGCGGAAACTATCGGGTCGGTTAAAGCGCTACCATCACGAATGTCTGTAACTTTACCGGTTCGGTCTACAATCTTAAAAATATTGCCAAACTGGTCTGCATAAATCTCTGCATAGTCAGGATAAGCGGTTGACAGAAACGCCTCATAACTAAGCATGTTTATGCCGCCAGTTTCGGTCATGCTTAATATTTGATCTCCTGTATTTCTTGATTGAAACACTGAGCCATTGGTACTTTGCACTTGCTCTATTTTATGACCAACCATCAATGCCGGGAACTGTGTCGTACCATCAGCTAGGCGGCGCATAGTCATATTACCTACAGAGTCAATGGCAACTTCTGCAACATTAGCTAACCCTTCAATTGAGCTAGCATTATTATATTGAACAATGTCAATCTGTTTAGCTACTGCAGTCACTGATTCTGCGCTTGGATACATTACCCCGGTCGAAGTGGCCACTCCCGCGACATTTTGATACTGATCTGCAAATCTTGGTGGCATGGAGCCAGCAGGAACGGCGACGTTGAACAATGCGCCGCTTGGGATGATACCGTCAGCAATCGCGGCTTGGGCGGCAGTCAGTGTCGGATAAACGTTCGCGGTGATCGTTGCGTTCTGCGCCGCGAGTGCAGCCGCCGCGGCCGCCTCCGCTGAGCTGGTTTCTGATGCTGCCGCTGATGTGGCTGCATCAATAGACGAAGACTGCGCCGCAGCTGCGGCCTCAGCGGCAGCCTGAGCCTGGTTGGAGAAGTCTTCCGCTTGGCTTGCCTTATTGGCATAGCTTTTTGCTACAGCCGCAGACTCTTTCGATTCAGATGCGGCTTGACGTGCACGGCCCTCACTCGTTGAACTCATGATTTTCTCTCTTAAGGGATGTTTTTTTGGTTGGTTACAGCGATTGTGTTTTCTATGGGCATAAAAAAACCCCGCAGAGGCGAGGTTGGTCTTTGTCTTGCTTTGTGTTGAGTTACTCTATATTAGCGCCGCGGACAAGATGATGCAGCGCCCCTATCCGCGGGAATTACTGGCTATCTTCCTATTGCGTTTTTTCCACCAAACTCAGAAAAGTGAGTCATGCAATAATCGTGAAATCTGTTAGCGTAGCTTAGTGACAGAGAGTTAATGTAACTCGCATCTGTCGGTCGTCGAGGATCGGTGATAACAGGGTCATCATATGCTTGATCTGCAACGTGCAGTGTCCATTTTACAGCTCGGTCTTTATAGTAATCCGTATAATTGATCTCTTTAGCTATCCGCCGCTTCATGGACTCTTTTTCGACACCGATAATCGCAGCGCTAACGACTTGAGAAACAATCATGCTTCTACGATGACATTCTCCGAAATTATTCAAATCAGCAAAAGCCAATTGAGGGAGAAGCAAAAAAACAAGTAATCCCTTAATGATCTTCATCCCACCTCCACGATTAACTATTCATCACATCGTAGCAGAGAGGCATAACAAGGTAACGAAAAACCTGAACGTTCTCTGCTCAATCATGGGACCGGATCACGCTTCACACCCGCAACGCATAAGGCTCTCAATGGAAACATATCCCTACCCATAAAATTTGATGATAGTATCTAAGCGTTAGCACATGTGCGCGGCGGCTCCGGGCAACATCCGGGACAGGAAGTGATTAGGCAGAGATTGGGTAATTATGGGCTACTTTAGGTTTGTACTGTCGGTGCTGGTCTGCGCCAATCATCTATGGGTTATTGGTGGTGTTGGCCGATATGCAGTTTTTTCGTTTTATATACTCAGCGGCTATCTTATGACCACAATTATTTGTGAACGTTATGGCACAAGCCTGGCTGGCGTGAGGAAGTACGCAGCGAACAGATTGCTGAGAATATACCCTACATATCTTGTGGTGTTTTCTTTTGCAATAGTAGCTCTAACTATTTTTGGGAGTGATGGCGCGAGGGCAATTGATCCAAATTTATCCATCCCGACAACAGTCAAAAGCTGGCTTATGAATGCAACATTAGTTGGGCTTGATTTTAGCATTCAAGATAGAACCATCCCTCCAAGCTGGACTCTATTTGTAGAGCTGTTTTTTTATGCAGCGATCCCTTTATTGGTTCGATTCGGAGCTAAAGCAGTTATTATATGGTTGTTTTTATCTATAGCATACCACGCATATTTTCTGCTTACTGCAACTGACGCAGGCCTTGATTGGAATTCCAGGTATGGCGACATTTTGGCAGGTTCGCTCGGATTTTCTCTCGGCTGTGCCGCTAGGTTCTTCCCTTGCAATGCGCTGCGGTTTAATGGCGCGACCGCCACATCTGTTTTAGGCCTGACTACTTGTTACTCAATAACAGCATATTTTATGCTTGTTGGTTACAACAACTCGGATTGGCGATACATATCAACCCTTGGGTTCTATTTGACAATGGCTTTTTCTATTTTGTTTATAGTTAACTCAATAAATATCACTCAGTCTAAACTTGGCAAGTTTCTCGGCGATCTATCATATCCTCTTTACTTGTCACATATACCCATTGGATTTGTTGTGATAAGCGCATTTGGAATGCAACCAAGAACTCCTTTAACTTTCGTCGTGTGTTTTTTATTCTCAATCATTGGCTCTATCGCGCTTTATACTTTCGACAAAAGAGTAAATAAAATCAGAGACAGAATAAGGCCAAAGCCAACTAAGTCGCCCGTGTAAGGGCGATTTAGTTTTGAGTCGTTTCTTACGTGTATTCCCACACAATCACAACCCCTGGAGCGCCAGCCCCCCCATTCTTTCCGCTTGCCAGAGACCCGGCGAAAGCTCCGCTCCCTCCAGAGCCAAAACCCGTGCCATTATTACCTACCACAGAGGTGCCCCCTGTGGAACCAGCAGGCGCACCACCTGACCCTAGTGGGTTTCCGCCACCTTTTCCTGATATGCCTGTTGTCAACGCAAAACCATTACCACCTGATTCTCCATCAATTGACGAAATATTAGCGCCTGTTGCTGGGTTGCTTTTCGGCGGGATTGATTGGCATATATTTGGGATAGTGAATGAGTTTGCTGCTAATCCAGAAAGGCCGCCGGGACATATCATAAATGTGCCGAATTCAGTGTCTCCACCAGGGCTGCCAACAGTGGCCCCAGTAGGCGTTGTTGATAAGTTGCCACCTGCACCACCACTACCGATCACCACCGGCACGCTTCCAGAGATAGCGAACATTCCACGGCCATAAGACCCTGCGTTACCGCCAGCGGCGGCTGATACCATTCCGGTACTGGGAGTTGAACAACCTCCACCCCCGCCACCACCGCCCACGGCCTCAACGATGACATAGCGAGTTCCCTTGCTTGGTGTGTATGTGCCGCTTGCTGTAAATACCTTCGGCTCCCCAATAAGCCGCCCACCGGTCATATCCACCCAGCCAGCGCCGCCCGTATCTGGGTTGCTTGTGTTGCTCTCAACGGTATTTAGCCATATGCCGTCGTTCGTTGATTTAGTCAGTTGAGCGCCTTTCGGATAGCCGCCAACACTGGTAGAAAACGCAGCATCATAGGTGTAGCCCATGCCAGCATTGGCCCAGCGGATCGCCGCACTGATTTCATTAAGCACGCCGTTGAAATCAGTTCCGTATGGCGGGATACCACCGGCAGATAGAGGGGTTCGAGTGAGCGGCGGGAAACCGTCCGTGTATGATGCCCGCCCTGGCGTAACACTGACTTGTGACGCAACTGGGATGTCTTGTTTGGCTCCGCTTGTGGCAAATGCCACTGGGATGAGTTTTGGTTTTTGGCTAGATAACATCGTATATCCCCGATTCGTCAAAGAACGCGCCGTTGTCGAACGGCTGCATTTGTGATTCTGCAAACCCAAATATGGGCCCTGGAACAATAAGAGCATTTGCCTTCACTCCAGCCGGGCGCGATATGGCCCCGGAGTTGAAAACAATGGCTCGCTCAGAAGGTGTAAGGTCAAACAGAAAAACGTACCGAAGCGCCATGCCTCCCGTATCGGCAACAAACGCCTTGCCGCGGTCAGCGAATAGGTAACGGATCAACTTGTTGAGATTTGGCGCGGTGGCATCCGTGATGTTTGCCAACGCCTTTACCATGATAAGTCGGCGGTAAGCGTCGTCAGTAAGAGCAAAAGTGGTTGTTGCCAGAGGTCCGTTATAGAACGTGGCCTGGTCAAATGGCTGGGGGGTATCAACCGATGATTGCGCCTCTACAAACCCCAGGTTCTGCTCAAGCGTTTCCACTTGCAGTAGCCGAGAAATGTTAACTATCTTCCCCCATATGTCTAAGCCAAACCCCACGGCTGTCTCGACGTTCCAGATCACCCGGTAAAAGTTATCCAGATCTACTGAGGGGTCTACTGCATCATTGAACGTTGAGATCAGCCCGGTGATGGTTGGGCTATTGGCGTACTGGCTGAGTAATGTATCTTTGTAGTTTTCCATAGCTACACCAGCGTGACAGTGATGTCGTTCGCGTCCAGCGTTGGGCGTTGGTCGATACCCAATGTAATGGATGTGTCGAGGCCTGGTATCGTGAACCCGAGAGTGATGGTTTGTATGTTGGCACCTGGGCTGGCGGCTGCAACTGGTGAGTAATAACGCCCGGCAAATATCGATGAGCCGATCCGTGCCCTAGCGCCGCCATCGCCCCCATTGAACGCATCAACGATCGCAACACGAACCAAATCGATAATGTTGGCCGGTAATCGTGGATTAGATACGATTTCAACGTTAAAGAATATCGGCGTTGCCGATGGCGTCACCCATCTAACCTCATAAGACGGCTCTGGATATTCGTACCCACTATCGTCAATAACAGTCGCTGTTGTCGTGCCGTTATAATTGCACCCCGCAGGCTTCTTACTCCAGATTGCCTTGGCAACGTTGGCTGGGGTGCCACCAGCAACTGATACAAAAACCGAATGCGCAGCAACCGGGTAATTCGTTGCTCCCTTCGATACGATGACCCCTTCCGGGTTGTCGATCACGTAAGCATCCAACACATCAGGAACAGCCAGCACAACCGCATAGATAGCCTGTGGCGTGTTGAGAGCATTCACAGCAACTGAATTACGGCGACGGAATTCAAAGTCTGCACGGCTCTCTACATCGACTCCAGGCGTCCCCGCACTTTCGTTGGTTACGCTTTCCCAACCGATGATAGACCGGTAAATAGTATTCATGGCACCAACAGGACAGGTTATCGGCCCCGGTGTTGCCCCTTGGAAGTCCACTTTTACCGAACCGTCAGCCCCGATCGTTCCGCTGCTTATACTGAAATAGAGATACCCGTTTTGATCACGCGTCACGGCTCCGACTGGAATGACGGTACCGACAAGCCCTCTGCAGGTACCGGTCACCACCGTTCCGCTGGCCGCGATTCGGTCCATGAAGTAAATCCGGCCAATCGCATCCTGCCAGCGACCATCCGAATAATCAGGGTTTACCTGATTCGCGACTTCAGCAATTTGATCATTCTTATTGCCGATGATCGCCGCATCGCTTTGCGCTATCTGGCCCTGCGGCGTATTCAGCCCTGGATTAACCCCGCCGCCGAATGCGGTGTTAATGTCCGCCTGTCGGCCCGCGAGCACATCAGCTTCGCTGGGTAGTTGCACCCCGTGCTCAGTAAACTGAATGCTTGGGACGTTAGTTGTCATTGCAGATCCTTAAAAAGTGGCCAGTGAAGTAATACCGTTTTCATCAACAACCTGGATTTGCCCGGTAAGTTTTCGCTGTGAAAAATTAACGATCACGCACTCGGCAGATACAACGCCCGGCACAGTGAGAGCAGCCCCAACGAGCTTTGCCTTGACCAATGCTATTGGCGGCCACTGGCCTAATATCTGCTGCCAATACGGCAACCCGAGGTTGGTGTCATACCAACACTCGCCGATAAACGTACGGACCGCGCTGGCAACGTCCTGAGCAATTGCGTAAGGTTCATCAGCCAGGGCTATATTTCCAGCAGCGTCCAACACCAGATCCCAGGCAGTCCGATCGAGTAAAAGTGTTTTCATGTTTCTCCGGGCGTAAAAAGGCCCCGCATTGGCGAGGCTCATTATTCGGTTATTGAACTGGCGGACCTGAAGTTCCGGATCCCGACTTAACACCGCTGGTCGTGTGCGCTTTCAGACTAACGGTACCCGCGACGACATCGTCATCAGATGTGACTTTATTTTTGAAGTGAGCATCACCGGCATTCTCGCCGGTTCCTTGGGATAGCGGTCCATCCAAAATGATACTTTGGCTGCTGACTTCAACGATTGGAGCCTGCAGCGCAATCTTCGTTGGTGACACCAGTTCTATGCCGGCGGCGCTAAATCGGATGTATTGTGACGGTGAGCCATTCAGCACCACACCAATATAAATGGCATCTGACGCACTGAATTTTCTCGCAGAACCTGGCGCGGATTCCCTTTTCTCGTTTTTCACTACCGAAATATCCCGGCTTGCGAAAAGCGCTACGCCGATATCGCCGACCTTTGGATCTAAGATAACGGCATCAGATCCGCCTGCTAGCCTAAAATAAGGGGCGTCATGAACCGTGCCATGCGCCAGCAGTTTACCTGTGCTGTCGATCTGGTTAACCAGCGGCTGGATGCTGACTCTCCCCACCGGGCTAACCCCGCCATCGTTGGTGACTGACATCACTTTCACGATAGTAGATGTCCAGACTTTGTTCAGGAATTGGGTTAGGTAAAACTCCAGCGAATTGACGTCTGATGCCGATGATACGGGCCTGCTTTGGATTGGGTTTGTCATTAATTAAGCACCCCGACGGTTTCTTCCACTGTTAATGTGGAAATTGTAAACCAAGGTCCGTTAGGCACCTGGCTGGTCAAGTAATGACGCACTTCTTGAAAGAAGAAATCGCCCTTTGCCCGCGGGATCCCCCCATCCAATCTACATCTGCGGCCGCGCACTATATCGGCTGAGAACGTCGTGGTGATTGTGTACCCGTACCCAATATAGGTCGGATACCCAACCAGGCCTTTTGCCGCCGACACCTCAACCATCTGATTGTCTTTGGTTCCTCCATATGGCCATATGGATATTGTGCCGTTGGAGATATCCAGATCAATCGATGCGGCGCGAGCGATATCCCGAATTTGCTCGATCGGCGATCCCCAAGAATAATGATTCTGCAGGGACTTATTCACGCCGTTGTTGGTGAATGTGAAATCAATGCTCTGGGCAAGCACTTTAATCCTCTCTGCAACATCCATCGGGCCTGGAGTGCTATTCGGTGCTGCCGGTAGTGATTGCTCAACATACCCAGCCCTTGCCTGAATCACCAAAGGGACATTTGGCATTTCGTTATAATCGATCATCCCATAAAAAATCGTTCCCTGGAAAATCTGAGACATACCACTTTTTTTGTCCCCTGCCATGACGGTGACCGTTACATCCTTAACGGTACCTATGCTAAGAGCGAAGGTGCAGCACTTGGTCATGTCAGACTCTTTCATGCCGTAGACCTTCATGAGTAAGTCGCTTCCGAGGACACCACCAGCGTTGTTAACTTCGCACTCAATACGTAACCCGGAGATCGTTAAACTGTTCTGCCCTGTCTCGCCAAAATCGCCCTTGGCAAGTAGGAAATTGACGACTATTTCACGCTCAAGGTAGCTCATGATTGATCCGGCTCCAGGTAGCAGAAGATGTAGCGCTCGCCAAATCCTGAGTATTCTGGATCTTCCCGCCCCTGGGTATCTATGAATGTGAAATCCCCGGAGAACTTGAGATAGGGCTGACGCGATAGCTTTACTCGATCGCGACAGATAACAGATGTGAATACCGGGTCCGTGCCAACAAGCAGATCGCAATAAACATTTCCGCCACGCTGCTGGAGTTTTATTGTGCAGCTTTGCCCGCTGAGATTAACGTTCATTATCTGCGAGGCTGTTTTCACAAGGGGGATAACTAGCATATTACTGGATCCTGTACTTTAGGCCGAAAGCCTCTTGCTCTTTCGTCGGCTGGTTTGGAACCACATTACAGGTGCCGATTGGCTCAACAGCGCTATCAGATTTGACGTTTTTATATTCCGCCTCGGCGGTTTCCCTTATCTCACGGAAATACGCCTCTACTACAAGCATTGTTGCGCCTTTAGAGCTGGTTTTCGACAAGTCGTAATGCACCAAGTTAACGTCAGCGTAAACCTTGTCTGGCGTCACAATATCCAATAACTCAAATGAAATACGCATCTCATCCAATACATTGAGAAAGGACTCCTTGGTCATTCCAGCGGCAGCCAGCGAACCGCTACAGGACATGCTTATCCGCATATCAAACGGTTGTATTACTTTGTTATAAGAGGCGAATGCACCAGGCTGAACCGGATAATCTGATACTCGCGCTTCAGCTCGATACTCAAACGAGATAAACGAATCAGGCCGGATCGCATTGCTGCCATCCTTTTTGTGAATGCCATACTTTGGCGTTACCACAGAATCGATAATCGACAGAATATCGCCACTGTAGATGGCGCTCAGTACGGCGTCTTCGTCCAGGCTCAGCCCTGACCGGGCCACATTCGGCACACCCAGCACATTAGGCACGTTGGGGAAGTTGATTAATGGCATCAGCTAACACCTCCATTGGCGGCCCCAATAAGGGTATTGCGTCGTAGCGCCCCGCCCATATCCCTGGCGATACCATTTGCATCTGTGGCCTGGGTGTAGACATTCACTTGCCCGATCTGGGTATCGGTCGTGGTTGAGCTATTGCCGCCGCGGTTGTAAGTGTTGCCATATCGTTCAGCGCTGACACCGGCCCCCACACGCATCTCGCCTAAAACTTTATCTTGGTAGTCCCTTGTTTCCTTCGGTGCGGCCCCAAGCCCTTTTTCCTGAACGTTACCCATGCCCCAGTTATAAGCAGCTAAAACCTTGTTCAGGTCACCATTAAACATTTTCATCAACTGGCTTAGATACTTTGCGGCAGCAACTGCAGATTTCTCAGGATCAAAGACATCATTCCCCTTTAACCCCATGTCTGCAGCCGTACCTGGCATAAACTGGAATAATCCCTTAGCACCTGCAGATGATACGGCGTGTGGATTCCCAGCTGATTCTGTTATGGCCACACTTTCCAGAAGCTTCTGCGGTAAATTAAAAGCCTTTTCCAATCCAACCAGCAGCGGTCTTAAGTTATCCAAAAGCGCCGCACCTTTTTCTCCGACCTTTGTCCGGTTCGCTGATTTAGCACGCTGTTCTGCCTCCATGCCTCCCAAGGCCTGATCTGCAGTGCTGCGATAATCACCAGATAAATACGCAGGCAAAGGCTTACCTGGATTCTCTGCCATCCAACGCTGTCGGTTAGCCTCTAGGTTTTGCTCTGCTAAGGACTTTTTACTCGCATCCTCTTCTGTTTGATTTGGGGTGTCATTGGCAGGCACAAACATCAACAGCCAGGGGTTTTTAATGGCCACGCTGGCCAACTTGGCTATAAGCCCTGCCAGCGAAGCTGAAACGCTGCCAATGGCCCCAATCATCCCAAGAACCCACTTCCCAGCGACAAAGGCCAAGAGGATTTTTAACGCATTCTCCACGCCGCCCACGGCCTCAACTACAGTACCGATAGTGTCTGCAGTTGAGGTGAAGAACCCATTAATTTCTGTCTGGTGGGACGATACCCATTTTGCGAACCGGTCAAGCAGTACAAGCAGCTTTTCGATATAGGGGATCAGCGCTGTAAATAGCCGTTCTCTTACCGCCTGGAATGTTTGGTCTATCTTTGCCCAGGTAACTTGAAACTGCTGCGATCGACGAACCGCATCATCCGTTACGCCGGAGTTTTGATACATCTCCCCAAAGACTTTTTTTACCTTCTCCGGACCTTCAAGCAGCATGTTGATGGTGCTGGCATCCATGCCAAGGGCCATGCCAAATTGCCGGGCCTGGCCTGCTGAGAGATTTCGCTTCTTGAACTCCTCCGATACCTCAAGGTAAATCTGCCCCATGCTCTTGGCTTTACCAGAGGCATCTTTTGCAGAAATGCCCAGGGATCGAAGTGTTGCTATCGCCTGCTCACCGCCCTTACCCATCGAGAACGCATAGATGCTGTCACTCAGCGACTGCATGGAAGACGTCAAGCCTTCAGCGGTTCCGCCGAACGCCATGGCCGAATGCTGCCATGCATCCAGTTCACGGGCTGACATGTTGAGCGGTGCTGAAGCTCGCCCCAGCGCAGCAAAACTGTTTGCGGTATTGACGATCAGGTTTTTGAAACTATTTATCGACAGTCCAATGCCTACCAAGGCGATCAGCTCTGTACGGATATTGCCAAAGAATTCACCGGCCTTTTTACCCTGCTCCTGCATAACCTTGGCTGTGGCAGCGGCATCATCTTTGACCTTATCCATCCCCTCCCGGGTTTCTTTAGCCCCCTTCTTGAACCCGCTATTATCCAGGCCAAGGGTGACCACCAGCGCATCAATAATTTTCACTGCTGCTCCTTGGCCTGCTGGTTGTAGACAGACTGGTTATGATTGTCGACGTTGATAATTTCGAGGTAGTCCCAGAGGTCCTCAAGACCATAGACAGTGCTCAGTTCGTGGAGGCTGGCATGCTTTGAAGAAATAACTGTGCCGATGGTCCGAGGGACGTTGGTGTAGTCAACTAGGCCGCAGGGCTGGAAGCCGGGGAAGCGGACACCGTAGTCAATTGCCCGGCGGCCGTTGAGAAATCCACGTGAAGATTGAACACCGCCATTCGCAGTTTCACGCGAGTGCTGATTTCTTCGATGTCGTCCTCAACCAGAGATCGGGTAATCTCAAGGTTACTTGGATTTGGCGCTATCGTTATGCACGAGAACATCTCATCCAGCAGGGCCTCGGCCTCCGCATAAGGCAACTTACCTATCATCTGCAGGCCCAGCCTGCCGATCCCCGCCATTCCAGAATCCATGACGTTATCAGGAATGTCGATCCCATCGCGGATCATGGCCAGGAGTGCGCGCATTGCCCACTTTTCAGCCTTAGCCGCTGGCATCTCAGTCAGGACAAACGTCTTCCCCTTGTCTCGCCCGTCTTCCTTGACGGTGTAGCTCATCGTTTTACGTGCCATCAGTAATTCTCCACGGTAATGCTCTGCCAGCGTGTCATGTACGTAATCGGCTGCAGCGTTTTCTTAACGCCAGGCACCGGCGGCATGCTGATAAGGAAACCTTTCGTCAGCGTGTACTTTTTTCTCGTCGCCGGGAGCTGAATAGTGGCGTTGGCTGTCAGCGTTTCACGCAGCGTTCGCATCGTCGTGCGCCAAGTGTCGAAGATCTCAACGGCGGGTGAATCAGGCATCAGGATGATCGGGATGTTGGTCGGCGTGAAAATGAAACCGCCAGACAGGTTGCCATCGATACCCATCACCGTTTCCGTGAGATCGTGCGCTTCTGCAGTGAAAGCATCGTCCGCACCGTACCCCTCGAGGCGCTGTGGAGTCGGGTACAAATTGGTTATGGCCAACATGAAAACCGAGTTGGCCGTGGTAATTGTTGACATGGAAGCTCCTTTTATTCGATTTCGATTGAAGCCAATTCGATCTGCTGAATACTGCCACCATCGGTGTAGTAGAAAGTCACCGGTGGGCTTGTGCGTGCTGCTCGAGTTTGAGCCGTGGCAGGCTTAACGAAGTAGTAGTAGCCCTTCGCAGTAATCGAACCGGAAACATCAATGCCGATCGCATTACGTACCTGTGCGATTTGCGACTCGGATAGTGTTACGCCGGTGCGAATTGCGCCGAAATCCAACGCGGCATTAATGGGATCTGCAGCTGTGGCCTCCATCAACGCATAACCATCGGCGTTATATGGAATGGATCCGACGGACATGAGCAGTTGCAGGTTAGCCGCCTGGAGGTTGGCGTTGAGCCAGATCTGGTTGATGTACGCATCCGCCCACTTGAAAATCCCGCTTATCGAGCCTGGATAGAAGAAGTTCCAATCGTTGTTTGCTGTCGCATAATTGCCGTAGTAGTTATAGCCATTTGCGATCAGGTTTTGCGCTACCGTTTCATCTGCGACCGTCGGCAGCAGTCCGCCCTGCGCTTTGAATGCAAACGTGATGCGGCCATTTGTGCGGTTAAAATCGATGGAGGCACCAGTACCCATCACAAACGCTGCGATCGTCGCGTCGCCATAAATTGGGATAGTCCCTTCGTATTTCGCCAAGTTGACAGCATGCATCCACGTCAGTTCGCTGCCATCGATTTCAGCATTTGGATCCGTATCCCAGCCAACGTAGGCATAGCGAAACTTAGTGCCGCTCGTCCACGCAGAGAAAGCTACCTTGTCATCCAACTCAGGCTCCCACGTCGTCGAGAACGTGCCCCAATTTTGTTGCCGATTAACAATGGCTGACATCACATCGCCAGGAATACCGGCGGCGGCCCCTTGGGAAACAACCGCTGCTTTTGCTGCCGTCAGCTTTAGGGATTCGGCCAACGTACCGGTAGCGGCAGTGATTGTTGAGTCCACACCTTCTGTCTCGGAACTGATGCGGAATGCTTTTAGTGTCCCGTCATAGGTAACAGGCAGACTTAACGCAGTCCCGATGATAGTTGCTGCACTAGTGAAGCTTGTGGCAGCGGTCAAGCTGATGGTTGCCGCGGTCACCAGATCACCATCAACGGTGAGCGTGATCGACCCAGACAGCGCTTTAAGTTGCGCCAATGTCATCCCATCGAGTGATGCACTACGAAGCCACGCAGAAACATCCTCCTCAGGGTACTGAACGAAGTAGAGCAAACCAGGGGATGCAGTAGCGTTCGTATAACCTGAAAAATACACAGTGGCTAACGCTGCCTCGGTCGAACTGGCACCGAAAAACTTCTCGGCAGCGGTTGGACTTGGAATTGGCATAACTGCACCAATTGGCACCGTATCGTTATGCGTGAGAAGTAGCCCATTAATATCAATCGCATTTCCACCGGCTGACAATACGCCAGGGTTTACTCCTACGATATTCGAAGCGGGGATCGTCATAAAATACTCCCTGGGGGATATGTCGCATCGACAGATACGAGTTCGGTATTAAGTTGGTCGGCAAACTCCATTGGCGTGCTGACTGTTGGGTTAAATTGGAAATGGACATCCACCGTCCAGCGGCTCTCGTACAACTGTTCGCCGTTAACCATGGTGGTGTTATGGGGTTCGCCTGCATAGAGCGGCTGAATGGGGGTTTCTGCAAGCGCAGTACAGGCGTAGTCGCTTCGCATCAGTGCAACCAACGTGTTGGTTATGTCTTTGGCTTTTTCACCGTAGCAGTCGATCTGCACATCCCATCGCACCGAACGCGAAAAATTCTGCGTGCCAGTTCCCGGTGCATCGGTAAACGTGATCCGGTTGGTTGATAGCGCCACATCATTGATGCTGGTCATCGTAATGAAATCGCGCTTTGGCATCGACACATCATTCGCCTGGGATTGCACCACCTCCCAACCGGATACGGACGTTAAAAAACCGCCCAAGGCGGTCATGAGGTCGTCTTCTGTTACGCTTGTGGTGATCATGTCGGCACCTGCAGGTTAATCACAAACTTGCACCAGTCTGGCCACTCCTCAACGACTTTCACTATTTTCCACGTTTCACCCGACAGCAGCAGGTAATCGCCCCCCTGCTGCCGGGGACGGTTCACGCCGTTAAAGTTGCCTTGAACATAAGCAGATTTCACGATCCCCTGAATGTTCAGTCCGTCGATGTGCTGCAGGTCTGAATAGGTGAGCGCCTGTAGCTGGATAGAAACGTCGAAGGGTTCGAGGAAGGCGGGAACCTGTTTGAAGGCCGCATCCTTGGTGTAGCCGTTGCTGACCTTCATCTGCCCAGGAACAAAGGGGTTCACCGCACCAATCACGCCAGAAACAATGCCGTGCAGATTCACTCAGCACCGTCCTTAACGTCATAATCGACGCTGTTCAGCATATGCTTGGTGTGACGCAGCGGCGCATCGTAGCCTTTGGCCTTGATGGTAGACTCTGCGTTACCGGGATCGGTAAAATCGCGAATGGATTGCTGAATTTGACCGACAATAACCTCACCGGCAAAACTCAATGCTCTCGTACCATCCATGTTGTTTGCCTGTAGCCCTGCGGTAACCAACGCCCCCCATCCGTGTGAATTCTCCGCAATGGTTTTGCGAAAGAACGGTCGGGGTGGCTGATTATTTGCCGGGTTCCCTACTTCGTTATTCAGGGCAATCGCGGCAACCGGTGTACCATCTGGATAGGTTGCCGTCTCCAAAAAACCGACACGAAGCGTTTCACCGTTGCCGGTTCGCTCGGCCAGATCCTCAAGATAACGCAACAGCCCATCACCGCCGCTAATATCGCTCGTCATAATTACCTCCTGTAGCGTCGGTAGTAATGCCCGGGATACCGTGACGGCGAACCGCCTGGAATGTACTGCATGGTCCGGTAAGGAGCAGTGGCCTGCCAATACTCGGCACCATACTTCGTCTGCAGGTACCACCAGGAGCTGTCATTGCTCCCACTGGAGTCCACAGAAACGGAAACCGAGCCTTCGGAAGCGCTGGTGATCTTGCCAACCAGCCCTGCCTCTTTGTTTCCGCCTCCCTGGCCTCGCAGGTAGGCAATATGGGCCACCAGCATATCGAGAAGGAGAGCCCGTTGATCCACATCGGTCACCGGGCTGCTTTCGGTATTATCGAGATAGAGCGTCGCCTCAGTGAAGTAACGTTGCAGTAACGTATTGCTGACCGCGCTAAATTCCGGGTATACCTCCTTGAACACGGCAGGATCAAAAGTAACGACGCCCATCAGTTACCCCTTCTTCTTCATGGCCTCGGCATCTTTCTCAATACCAGGCATTGGGTTGTCCTGCTGGAGTCCTTCCAAACCAGATTTGAGCTCGGCTTGCTCTTTCGCTTGTGACTGAGCGCTGTTCTCTTTCTCCTGGGCGAACACCAGGTGTTTTTTCACATACGGCTGTTCTTTGTGGATCGTCAGCCATTTATCGAACAGCTCCTTATCGACATCATGGGTTAGCCCATAACCTCCGATAATCCGTGCCTCTGCATTACGAGAACCCAGGAGTGTAACGGTCACACCATCAACCTCGATCACCATGCCGCATGGCAATTTGCATCCTACTGTTACTGTCGCACCCATCGCTTACACCCCCAACATTGCTGAAATGCCCAGAGGCTGGCGAATGATCGCGCCCCATGTGCCACCTGATTTTTTCTGTTTCCACGCGGATGGCTCAGGGATCACCGCATGCGCACGCATTTTCTCAGTGAAAGCGGCGTACGCCGTGTCGGTATCACCGAGATTTTCGATAATCAACTGCACCATATTCCCGGCTCCCGTTTCATACTCCACCGCTGTTTCGACGGTCATGTTCGGGAAGTTCTTTTGCAACTGGTCTGAAACGTTGACGTTGTACATGTTGGTTTTGGTGAAGTTCGCCTCACAATCAGGAGTGAGGGCTAGTTTCATCTTGGTTTTGCGGTTCACATAGCCGCGGCCCTGTGCAACAGCGCGCTTGTAGAGTTTGACAATGTCGTTATAAATTTCCTGACCGCCCTTGTCATTCCACAGCAGACTACCTCCCGCGCCGGAAGCGTCTGGGGTGATTGGTGCTGTTAAATCAGGGTCATTAAGCAATCCATAGTTGACCAGACCTTCAATCCCAAAGAAGTAGGATTTATTCTGGAACTTGTTCAGCGTCAGGGCGCTGCCTACGTTCAGCTCTGCCGCGTATCCGATCCGTGCAGCACCATACATATCCAGTTCGCGCTCCCCCCACCGGGTAAAGGTCTGGTAGTGGTAACTTTGGCGCGGTACCCAGTTGACGTTCGCAGTGGTCGAACCGTTGTTGTTGTAGTCGCCGTAAGAGCTGACTTCCCCAGTGGACTCAACAATCGGGAATTGCGCGGTCAGGGTGGTCCAATCGCCTTTTTTCACTTCACCGATGATTTCCGCGGCCACCATCGGGGTCACCAGCACGCGGATGAGGTCAGGATCAACCCAGTTTGTGAAATACGCTGGAATACCCGAGTTAGGCGTGGTGACCATCGTCGGTTGGGCGTCCATGGCCAGTTGGAAATCGCTGGCGTACTCAACGGGCAGGTATTCTTGCGCACCCGGCAGGATAATCCCGTAATCACGGTTTACCTTCGGATAATGCCGTTTGAACTTATTCATTATTTGCTCCAGGTGCTGATTTTGATAACTTCGCCAGCGGCAGCTGCGCTACCGACAGAGAAGGCTGTTTCGACATAACCGGCAATGGTCGCGCCCGCGGCACCGGTTTGCACTTGACCGGTGGTCAATGAGGCAAACACCTTTTGGCCACGGGTTGCCGCAGTCAACGTGCGCGCCCAGAAGTCACCGGCTGACATGAGGGTGACTTCGCGGCCCGGCTGAATGAGGTTTGATGCAGCGCCAAGCCAGTCAACGATAGAGGCCTGCCCATCACGATGAACGAACCCCGATGGCGCGCCGGCACCGGCATTTGATGCCACACCACTCACATCCCAGGCGAAGCGCCCGATCATGAGTCCGTCATCACCGGCAACAAGGGCCCCCTCACCGGCCAGGTAGTTTGCATGCGGGTTGTTACTCGCGAAGGCACCTTCTACACCCGGCGCCAGATACTGATTAATCTTTGTTTGAAAGCCCATGGCCTTAACCTCGTTTTAATTTTCCAGCGGTTGGGAAATCTTCGGCGAAAGAGGTTTCAACAGAAGAGTCCATGGCAATGCGCGGCGTGATCGTTGCCGCATTACTTTTTTGGGCAATGGTGAACTGCACCATCGAGCGATACGCTGACGGGTGAACGTCGGTCAGATCGACGCCGTTCTGCTCCAGCGCCGTGCGATAAACCTCCTCAGCGGAGTCCATTGCAATCACGTCGCCGATCAGTGGACGAACCTCTGTTTCAGCGGTGCGGATCGCATTGAAATTCGCCGTCGCTTTTTTCGTTGCGCTGTCGGCCGCCAATTTGATAGCGGCATCCATTGCAGGCTTGTCCACCAAATCCTCCTTGGTTGTTTTTGGGTCGGTGTCATTGGCTGCTGGGGTCAGCGCCGCCTTGATGGTGGCCAGAACAGCCTCTGGCACCTTGCCCTCAAGCAGGGCCATCACACTGGCGCAGGCATCAGCATCATCGAAAGCGGCTTCGACTTCCTCAGGCTCAACCACTGCCTCTGCAGATTCGAGTAACTGGGCCAGCTCTGTCGGTTCGATTTCCATGTCAGCGGCCAGCTTGCCGGTATATTTCGTGACGACAGCGCTCGCAATGGCCAACGGCCGCTTGCTGGTACTGACGATCGATGTCAGGTCTTTTATGGCGGCATCCTGAGCCAGTCGCGGCTTCAGATAAACCCCCAACGCAGCGCGGATGGCCACGGCTTTACGGTCTAACTTCATGTGTTTTAACTCCTGTGGGAGAGAATCGCCGACAACAACGTCGGCACCTGCGCGGCCAGTTCCGACCAGGCAAACGTGGTTCCCGACAATATCTCGGATGACGCCATCAAAATGGACGCCATCGGGGGTGGTGCCGGGGGTCATATCCGCTCGGTATTGGTAGGAGGATGACAGTTGTTCCTGTTCCTCTGTCTCAATACCGGCGATTGCTGAGTTGTCCCAAATGGACAGCCCGTTAATGAGGTAGGTACCGTCAAACGTGCAATTTGAATGCGTCACGCCAACGCGGTTATTGCGTGGCGGATCATTCGGAAAGTCGGGTTTATGAACGATTTCATGAACGGGGATGTTGTTAAAAGTTGATGCCGCTTTCTTTAATTCTTCGGGATCGCGGTAGAGCTGGTAAAGCTTGTCAGGGTCCAGGCCTAATTCTTCAGCTTTCGGGATTTCTCTCCCGTAGTAGCCACAGACGTTAGCCTTGCTGATGTTGCTCACTTCAATTTGGAGCCTGCCAACCTTATCCAGTTTTCTCACCGATCCCCTGTCAAATGCCAGAAGCTCAGTTGTCATTGTTACTCCGTATTATTGGCGTCAAAGGTGGGGATCACCGCTTGCCAGCCACAACCACACCGCGGCTTTTCACCAGGCATAATCCACTCGCCATCGATGAGCATGCCCTTATCCAGATCGAACTCTTTCCCGTCGGCTTTGACGTGGGATTTGCGCGGCACTTTGGCAGCATTGCTGTGTCGCCATATTCCCCGCTTGAAACCGAGCGAACGCTGGCGGGCGGCCTGCATAACGCTGGTCGCCTTGTTGTTCTGGTCCAAGGCAATAAACGCGGCACGCCTCCGGGTTATCCCGTACCGTTCCTGCAGCTCGTCAGTGAGCGTACTGAGATCCCGCCCGCGGCTGACAGACTGCATGACCAGTGTTTCCACCTGGCTGAGGTACTGCTGGGGAATACTGCGGATCAGGCCAACGTTTTCGCCAATAACAGCCTGCAGCGCGTTATTCATTTCGGATGTCATGGTAAACGGCACGGAAATATTCACCGCATTCAGCGCGCTGGTCAGGGTTATGTCGGTATTGGCCATCACCCCGGTGGCGAAGCGCTTTGCGATCTGCTCTGCCACGTCGTCAAATCGCTTTGCCCAACGCCTGGCGAGTTTTCGCATTGCAGCTCGCATAAGCATTGCGGGACTGGCGTCCATCGCCATGGCAGCCCCGCTGCTTTTGTAATTGGCCGATAGCCAGTAAGTAACTGAATCGCTCATCTCTTTGATGATTTTATCCAGGCGCTTCTGGTAATCGGCCCGTATACCGGCGTTGGGCTTCACCTCACGTAGCGTTTGCGGTTTCTGCTTCCGGTTCGGTACCAGAATCCTCTTCGTCGTCTTCGATTTCGATTTCACCGGTCAACTCCAACGAGTGGTAAGGGCTGTCGGGGTCGCTGGCTATTTTCTCGCGAACCTCGTTATTACTGATCGCCTGAATATCGACGGCATAAATCTTGTCGGTTTCGGCGTTTGTCCGGCGGATAGAAGCCTTTTGCTCATCCGTCATTTCGTCGAGTGATTCGAACTCAAAGGTGATATCTGGGTCGATGTCGCCAAACTCGGACAGTTGAATGACGTCCATACAGCGCTTCAGGTTGTCTTTGAAGATTGCTGTCTGCGCTGCCTTGGCGCTGTCATAGAACACCTTGATTTCACCATCGCTGGACGCATTGAGCCCAGCGGGGCTAAGCCCGGCAAACTTGACCGAGGGGATCCGACTGACGAAGAACATGTGTTCTTGCGATTGCGCCTGCAGGGTATCCAGCCCGCTTAATGGCGTGTTGAACTGGAAGAACTCTTCGCTCGTTTTGTCCAGCATCATCAAGCCACGAATATCCCGAGTTCTGTTGAACAGCTCGGCGCGCTTTCTAATGTTGGGGTCATTTTTGCCCTGAAGCACCGTAGACATATTTGTCTTTATGCCGCTGACAGAAAATGAGTGAACCATATCGCTCACACTGTCACGGGTTCTCAGCCAGTTGTTGACGTAGGGCTCAGCCATCTGGCTCATTGATAAGCCGCCAAAGTTATAGGCAGCTTTCAAGATGTCGGGAACTTCGCGTGATACAAAATTAAGCATCCGGCTGTCATGCACCGTTTTTCCCATCACATACCACATTGCAGGTTTGTAAAAGTCGGGGCTTAACGGGTTGTCAGCGTTATACATTCCCGGGTAGGTCCAGATGGGTTCAATAACGCGAAACCCTACCAGGCTCCCCTTCGTGATCTTCTTGTTCGACAGGAAAAGTTTTGACTGCAACTCCTCCGGATCGGTCCATGCAGAAACACCTTTAGGCGATCGCACGTCTATGTAGATTTGCCCACGACCAAAAAAGCCGTCATGCTCCGCAGCCTCTTTAAACAGTTCACAGATGCGATACCGCTCCATGGCATCCTGTAGGGCCTTCATGCGATCGGCCTTGTCGTCGTCACCCACGCATTTCAGCTTTATCCATTTGCGCGTCATTTCCTCAGCCATCACACCAACCATGGTCCGATATTCCGGGAGTTGAGCGAGCTGAGAAAGGTATGGGTAACCAGGGAACCCGCCATACTCTCCTTCCGAGTAACCGAAATCAGCATATGCGGCGTTCAGGGCGTCATAAGGTGTCGAGTCCATGGCTAAAATTGCGCCGCGGATCTGCTCTGGCAAGACACCCTTTGGTGGCTCGTAACGCCGGTATTCGTAACGACGTTTCCCCCCCATATCTGCCAATGCCTGATCGTTGATCTCTATCGGCGGCGCAGTGACCGGGACCGGCTCAGGTGCGCTGGCTTTTTGCTTTTTCTTAAACCACCACATTAAATGTTCCTCAGCATGTCATCGGAAATGACTATTGGTGCTTCCATTGGCGC
The DNA here is from genome assembly GCF_055790865.1 of Serratia sp. K1WW1. Lineage (NCBI taxonomy): Bacteria > Pseudomonadati > Pseudomonadota > Gammaproteobacteria > Enterobacterales > Yersiniaceae > Serratia > Serratia sp. K1WW1. The sequence goes on along the minus strand of NZ_CM147697.1, from coordinate 2,780,555 downwards.
GTAAGCGATCATTGCGGCATCGGCCAGGTTAGGTGACTTGGTGCCATCTGGCTTTTTATCCACCAAGATTTTCCCTACACCGCTTTTTGAATAAGTCGGTTGAGAAAGCTCAACGATCAGCTTGTCTTTTTTCTTCATCTTGCTGGAAATGGAAATGATCTCGTCTGGGTCGTAGTCCATCCCCATCACGACGGCGCGATAGGTTTTCAGGAAGCGCATTCTTAACGCCCACCAGCTCTGCGCCTTGTGGTTTGCAAAGAAATCCTTGTTCAAGCGAGCTGGCCGCCCGTTGTCGCCGGGAACCGCTTCACCCTCAGGATCGAACACTGCGCCGCTGCCACGGAAAGGAACAGCGACAATCGTAGGTATGCCCTCTGCATCACGGCTTTCGTTTATCACCCTGGCATCACCGCGTGCACCTGCCCCGAGACCGTCGGTATCAAACCGGAAGTGATCGAGCTGTTGCTCATCGCAGAAATCGAAGGCCTTCTGAACGGTACCGAAGATGTCATCGCCCTTGCCTGACCACTCGTCTATGTCCTCCAGAAGGAAGCCGTAACGCGAAGCGAATGCGTTGGTGTCTTTGCCCTCGTCTGCAATATCGAGCGCGCCAGTGCGCTGCCCTGTTGGCTCGATGCCCAGCTTGATGTGAGCATCGATAGCCGCCTGTACCCACGCCGATGGAATCAGCACACCTTCAACAGACGCGCTGTAGTTGATATCGATTTCCTGCGCGATAGTTACCGCGTCAAGCTCTTCGACCTGCTTGTCGTACCACGCCTGATCCTTGCGAGGGTCATCACGCCAATGGAATGTGAAAACGTCAATTTTCCCGCTATGACGGCGCTCGGCGAATGAGTTGGCCATGCCGTTTGGCGTGGAAATGTCTTGGCGGCAGTTTGTGGTTGCCGATAACGAGGCGTCTACCAGGTATGGACGTTCAAGGAACGCGGACTCGTCCACGATGTAGAAACTGGTGCGGTCACCACGGCCTATCCCGTCCCCCGCCTCGCCGGTCATGGCTGATTCGGTCTCAGGGAACAGGATCCGCATGTGCGGTGCGTGCTGTTTTGAGCTCCACCCTCCGCGAAACTCTACCGGCAGCAAGCCGATAAAATTGCGGGCCTTATCGAACAGGGATTTCGGGGAGCCGATTTTATCGACGTACTCCTCTTTACGGGATCCGAAGCCGGCGAATACGCCTTTGTTGAACAGGCACAGTGAGGAGGCCATGCCAACGGTCAGCCAGGACATCCCCATATCACGCGTTTTTTCGGTAATGCCGGGCCGTGACGTGCGCCAATGCTCTACGAACCAGCCTATCCACTCCTCCTGTTTTGGGAACAGCAGGAATGGGATCCGTGCTGGCAGCCCACGCTCAACATTTCGGGGGTCAACTGTCATCCCCCAGTCGATAATGAACTGGGCCGGGTTGTCCTTGTAGAAGGCTTTCAGTGCTGGAACTGCTGCCGGGTTCTCCCTGATGCGCTGCAGGCGTTCCATCCGCCATTCGAACACCTGGGTGTAGTCCGGGTTTTTGAAGTCGAACGGGAATGGGATCGGCATAACGTGACCTGTACGTCTTGTACTTCACCGATTAAAGCCACATATTAATTGCGCTTACTAATCAATGGAGGATGTATGAGAAGTGATGTTACCGAAAGACTTTTGAACTTAACCAACTCAACCAAGACGATTAAAATCACAGCTATTAGCGCACTTGGAGAAGCAGGGAGCGCTTCATCATCTGTGCTTTATCGGCTACTGGAATTAAGCAACGACTCAGACCTCGATGTGCAGTTGGCTGCTATTAAGGCGTTAGGGCGAGTATCGCGCCCCCGAATGAAAACGTAATTTACGTTTGGCTAACCGCCATATCCTTGGCGGTTTACCCCATCATTTTCCGATAAAACTCCGCAGCCTCTTCCGTCGTCATGTTGACGCTCTCAGTTTTAACCGGTCCGCCGTCCGGGCCACTCAATTCAGTCTTGGTTTTTATCATGCCAAGATGCTGGGCAACCATTTTCAGTGCGTCGTCCTGATTGCGGGTGATCACCTCGATACCAAACTTCCCTTCTTTGATGCCAGCGAACAGGCGGCGGGCTGCCCCTTTTAAATCACGCGTATCGTGAAAGTGGGCGCGCCCCTCACCGGCACCATTACAGCGTGGGCAGTCAGGGTTCGGATCCAGTGTGGCGTCGAAGCCGTAACCGCCGGTGTCTAAAGGTTCCCGCCGTTTTTTTTCAAGAGCCTCCAGGCGCTTCTCCTCGAACTCCACCATGTCGCGCCACTGATGCTGGAACCCAAAGCCCCAGCAGTGACGACAGCACAACCGGCGATATTCGGTGATCTGGTTAGCGTCGGCGGTGGCGATGTCCCACCACAGTTTCAAGACTTCATCCTGGGTGATCTGCGTTCTGCGTTCCCTGGCTTCCAGTGCGTCGCCTATGGCACGGCTGACCTTAGCATTTCTGTACATCCTGCTTGCGCTTACGTATGCCGTGTTACCTTCACCTTTGCCGCCTGCTCGCTTGTATGCTGCAGTTCGGTTCATGTCGATGAGGTATTCGTTTACGAAGCGCCACTGCAAATCGTTGAGCCCGTACTTGTGCGGATCTAACGCTAGTTCCTCACCATCCACACATTCTGCAATCGGTGGTATTTCGCTATCTGGGACCAGGTGCTTATCGCTCGATTTGGTGCTGGTACGCACCTTGCCCTTTTGCGTACCGCTTTTGCGTACCTGCGTACCTTTTTGCGTACCTGATTTCTCAGCGCGTACCCAGTTGTTTTTTTTGGCGCGCTTTCTTATCGCCCCCTCACTGATACCGTATATCTCTGCCATGTCGCGGAGAGAAAGTTGACCAGCACAGTAGTCGCGCTTGAGGCCTCCCTCATCCGGCTTTGTCATAGCGTTCTCCGTAAAATAAAAAAGCCATTACCAACCGTGGCCAGGGTAGCCGGTAGGTGTTGCTGATGGCTTTGCTTGCGCATTACGCAGCGCCTGGATAGACGCTCTGTGATGGACAACAAAAAACCGCCCGGAGGCGGCTTAGTAAAGTGTATTCAATCAATTTTTAATAAACCGAATTTCGTCAGGATTAACAGTAACAACTCTCCCGTTATCCAATTCTACAATCGCCCTTTCTGGTGTGTGTAATTGGTTGGCTTCATCATAAGCTGCAACTGGAGCAAATTTTATGAACGTTCCTTCAGCTACTGTACCCATCGAGGTAACTTTACATCTGCGATTTTCTTCCGACATTAACATAATCTCCATTTATTAAACCTGCCAACATGGCAGGCAACAAATCATAAATGGGGATTAACAATAATTTTTCAATGGTTATCGTGAACAAAGGTGACTTTTGTGGTGATGAAGCGGCGGATCAGCCTGGCGACGTCGCTCATGCAGGCCTCTTGGTTGTTGTGCATTGTCGATGACACTCTCTGTGAATGCCACCTGTAATGCTACTCTTCAACCAAACAGCCTTCTATTTGCACTTTTTACACATAAATATACTTATCAATTTTTTACGCAGAAGATATCTATCAATTTTAGACATGGCCCTCTTTCTCACATAGGCCAATGCGTTGATGAACCCATCCCCTGGGCGAGGGAATACTTTCTTAATCTGAGGGAACACATTAACCATAACATCACCTTTTAACTCTTTAACATCAGCAAAGGCAATCCATACTCCTGGCTCCTCTTCGGCATCCATTTCAATTATGAAACCTTTGTACTCGTTCTTAAGGGACATAAGAGGCTCGCATAACATGTTTTCGATTGGGCTAATAATGCACTAGGCAATAAATAGATTACTAGCATTATCGAGCCCCCATCGTGTATAGATGCTCTGGAATGTCGACTTACTGACTGTTTCCCCGTTGCCACTTAATCAGCCCTTCAACACGAGAGGCGCACACGTCCAGCTCGTTCTGGGCAACCTGCAGCGCCAGCACAGCATCGCCAAAAGTCGAACCAGTAAACGGGGTCTGTTTGCATTGTTGAAGCAGTACAGCGGGCGGGTACACGTAGATCAGCTTAGGGGGCGCTGGCGGGGGCCGTATCCTCTCGGCGCAGGATACGCTTAACATCATCAGGCAAAGGCTGATTGCCAGCGTCACTATGCTCCAGGGCCTCGCGTAACTTTCTGTTTTCAGCATCGCCCTTGGCCCTCTTCTGCTGTTCTATCCGTAATTGTTCTTCGGTCGCCCGCCGGTCAACGTCGATGGACTTTTTCAGTACAGCGATTGTTTCGTCCCTGCTTTCCACGCCCTTCACCAGCTGCTCGTTAGCCTTGTTGGCTTTATCGAGTTTGCTGGTCAGCACCGAGTTAGCCCAAGAGAACAAGATGGCCCCCAAAATCGCGGCGATTAACCCGTATTTCGTCAGCCAGCTCATGCCAGCGCCTTGCTGGCGATTTCGAAACGAGCCTTTCGGTCATCGATGCCGTTCAGGCCGCCGTTGATCACCTTCGTGACTGCCGCGACGTCTGCACCGAACCGGCCGCATTTATTAGCAGTCCAGAACCACCCGGCGGCGCGCATTGCATATTCGTCACGCTCAAGCAGCTCGGGCACCTGCACAAAGTCAGCTTTCAATGCGGTGCTGCAAGCGCGGTAGTTATTCAGCCCGGTAATCTGCGGAATTCCACGCCCGCGGTATTTCCAGCCATCCCCAGCAGCTTTGTTACCCATCCGGCCTGAGTAAACGAGATTGGCGATCGCCGCCTGCCGGTTGACCGGTACCACACTTTCACCACGCTGGCGGCCCAGCATCGCGCACTGGTCTTTTGACAGGTATTTACCGAACGTGGATTGCAGTCCGGCAACGCCGTAGTTGAACGACTCCACCACCCGGGTGAAACCGCCAGACTCGTGGCCGAACTGGGCGATAAACATCGCCTGGTCTACAGCTGATGTGATGCCGAATTCTTTAAAAGTGGCATCAATGTGCGGAAACCAGCGCGCAGCTAACCCGGCGCCAATGTTGGCCGCCGATTGGAATTGGTCTTTTGTCATTTTGTTATCTCGATTCAGGGTTCACTATGCGCATGACGTTTCCGCGCGCGCGGACCACAGCGATGCATAAAGCAACGTTGATGAGGGTTTCCGACCAGTTCGCTACGTGATAATCACCCGTCAGCGTGCGGATCGTTACTGATGCGCTGGCCACTATCAGCATCCAGGCGAAGACCGTAACCATGGGCCGATGCGTTGCCCCGTTTCGGCGATAGGCCATCAGGCGGAAGGCTGTTGCACCACAGGCAATAGCGTTAATCGTCAGCAGGTATTCATTCACGGTCTCCCCCCTCGCCTGGTAATTTCGTCCAGTGCAGTTGGATCAGAAGATTTAGCGATGAGGTACATCAGCAGGCGAACTGCAACGGCACCGCCCACTAGCGCTCCGATCGTGTCCCCTACTTCAATGTGTTTTCCTGGCAGCACGGAAAGGAAGGCCTCGATCACGTCTGCGAAGAATTCAGCAGAGAACATCCCAGCCAGGAACGAAGCAACGAACATCCACACTTTTTTGAAGTTGGAAAGGTCACTCGAAGACAGAACGAAAACCGCCGCCCCTGCAAATGCGCCGACGACGACAGCAGGATCAAGGTTGGAGAACACCCCGACTATTGTCACGCCAGTTACCGCAGCTGCCGCCGCCCCGGTGCCGGAAATCGGCTCGCTCATATTTGCTCCTTAACGTTTGCTGTGTCGCTCAGCAAAACGCCGGGCGCTAGATATAAAAAGCCTCAGACTATGCCGAGGCTTATGGATACTATTCTGGTTTTATTCGTCGCCGATCATGACGATACAACCTTTAGGAGTATGCCCACCGTCTGACCCCCACGCTTCAGCCTGAATCGTAATGGTTTGATTCGGCTCAATATAACCAACCCAACTACTACAGCGTGTCTGCGTAAACATGCTTTGTACGGGATTTTGAGAGGCTTCGGCATAAGCCTCGGTAACAACGGCACCGTTAACTTTCAACTTTTGCGATGCCTTTGATCTATATTCGGGCGCAGTCGCAAGCAACAGCGGAACACTGAACAGGCGACGATGTGAGACGGGAGGAACAGTAAACACGTAGCCATTGTCTAAATAGTGAGTTTCTTTAACGAACATAGTTCTTTCCTCTTTAGATGCTTAACCCAAACCACTGTTTGGATGAACAGTATCTCAAGAAGAAAGGTTTAGTGATATTCGGGACGGTTGTACCGTTCATGGTACAACCGCTCAGTTTCCTGAACCCCAGAAACGCAAAAACCCGCACTATTGGCGGGTTTCTTTTGGATTTGTCGCTGCGGATATAACTTCGCGAAGCATATACATATTTAATCGATTTCCGCGCAAAGTCAACGCTTATATCGGTCAGCATCGAAATTAAATGCATCGCTCATCGGCAGGTACATCATGAACTCTGCCGTTTTCAGCCATACGTCGATCCGCGTTTCGCACGTCCGCAGGCACCAGTCAGGCCGTATGTCATGCAGGTCGGCGGCCATTGCCTTCTTGCTTTTCCCCTTGCCGGTATAGCGTTCATGGATGATGTGCATCAGCCCAGGGTGCGCCAGCAGCGTCTTGCCGATCACCCCGTCTATCGTGGCCGCCTCCTGGTCGGTGCAGAATGCCAGGCTGCTTTTCTGCTTCCCCTCCAGTAGGTCGAGCAGATACGCGTGCATCTCCCCTTCTTCCATCCCGGCCAGCTTGAGCTCCCGCAGCGCCTTGGCTATTGCGGTTTTTGTCACCGCATTGCTGGCCAATAGCATGTTGAACATGTTCCCGGCGCTGCCGAACTTGGCCATGCCCGACCACCGGCCCCACATTTTCAGCTTACCCTGGATAAACACACGTTCCAGCGCACGCAAGTGCAGCTCTTTGCCGTCGCCGCGGCCTTTATGCTCGGGATAAATCATAATTTTCCTTCCTTTCTCAGAATTGCTTGCGTGCGAAATACGCCCTCGGCGTGGTACAGACGCAGGGTTTCACGGTCATATTCGGTTTTGATGCGGCCATCGATCGCGTCGTGGCAGCTGCTGCAGGACCAAGCGCCCTGGGCATCATCGGGTTTTATTCCGGTTCCGCAGGTGCCAGCCAGACGGTAATGCGCCAGCACGGTGGTGTAGGGATTGAAATTACATACTCCAGGGATCCGGATCTGGCAGTCTCGGCCCTCGGCCGCTTTTCGTAGATTTGCCATTATGCGAAATTCATCAGCTGTGCCGCGGCGTTCTCTACTTCGTGCTGCGCGCGGAAAGGTTTATGCAGGATCCAGCGCCATAGAACATCAAGCGCGGCTTTGTAGAGGTAACAAAATTCCGTTTCGTCCATGTTGGCGAACGAAATACTGCGGGGGTGCTTACGTAAGGTACCGTCTGGAAGCTGGATCGCGTCATAATGCCCGGCTTCAATGGTCACCCATGCCCGGTAAGCATCGAAGGATTTACACGCGCTGATACTGCCAGTCCGTCGATCTGCGATGCGATCCAGGTACTGATCAGCTGCATCTAATAACGCGGACTCATTGCCACCGAAAGTAGCGAGGAATTTTGCATAGCCGGTCACCAGCTTGCGCTCATTACTCGATATCGCGCCGCCGGTAGGTTCCCAGTATTCAAAACCCAGATTGAGAAGCGCGAAGAAGCGGCGATGAAATGCCGGATTACGCACCTGCTTGAAGTCGGCAACCAGCACGGCGCCGAGCTTGCATTTCGTTTGCAGGAATTCGCTGGTCTCCGGGCTGGCCGGGATCAGTATTCCAGATGATTGCTTGATAAGTTGTAACTGCGCCATGGTGTTCACTCCAAGACGCAGCAGGTGATCAGCTGTTCAGGCTGACGTGTGTAGTGTAGCTCACTTTTTACGGACGTCGTAGCCCGCGCGTTTGACTAACTCGATCATTAACGACAGATCGGCCATGACTTGCCCATCAGTGAGAACTAACACTGATTGCGCTTCGCCACGATCCATATAAACCACTGCTCTCCCGGTGAATGGTAATAACTTCAAAAATTGTTCCACTGTAAACATATTCCACCTCATCGATCGTTTCACTGATCGCTAAAGGAATTACTGTATATAAACACAGTATCAGCAGAAATAAAATTGATCAAATACTTGCTATTAAAATACTGATTTAAATCACAATTATCTGATTTATAAGAAACTATCATCCCTGAGAGTTTCTTTTTACTTACCTCACCACACAACAGAACCAGGTTGACTTCCCGAGATTTCTCTTATCTAAACTCGGTGACCGGCTTATCACTCCCCCTCAACTTTGGCTCTTGGCGATAACCTGCGTACCTTGATTAAGTGCGGATTCTTCATCTTGCAAAGCTGTGTCGTCGCCTCATCTATTGTGCTGAACGTGTGGGCGTTGTTGATATCTTTCGTCCAGTATTTGGCTTTGTATTCGCCAAGGTCGCATTCAAAATATAGGCGACCAACTCCGATCCATTTCGGCTTCCCGTTCATCATCACGATGCCACGCTCGTCATAAAGAATATCCTCTCCTTCGAGCGTCATCAGAACGAATGGGCCATCAGGTTTAATTGCACTAATCATCACTCCCCCTCGACCTTAGCCGCTGCACGGTCTAGGCGCTCAATCTCTGCCAAGATTAGCGCTCCTGCCTTCACCAGATTCTTACGACGATTGCTAAATTTTGGCTTCCAGCCAGCAGGTAGGAATATTTCGCCCAACGTTCCTCCACCCCTAACGAAAATTTTACGCATGTATGTTGGCATTGCATAAAGCACAGCAAAGGCTGCTATCTCCCCGAAGTCATGCTTGTCATCATGATCGGGTGTCCATCCCTCGGCGCTAATCTGCCGCTGGCGTTCTGCAATGACATCTGCAAGCGCTGGCTGCTGTAGTAGCTGCTCAAGCTCTGTGTTGGTACGGAGTTCGTTATCGCGTTGATCGCGAACCAGCGCCAGCGTTTTGTCTTTCTCCTCCAGCGCTGCTGTCGCTTCGCCTAATATCGAAAGCAGCTCGTCATGGCTATTGAGCAGAGCCTTGACCGCTGGGGCGTAACTCCAATGCTCGCTACGTGGGCCAGTGGCTGCGTCCCGAAGCTCTGCTTTTGCATCTTCAAGTGTGATTTTAATTTTGCTCATACCTGACTCTCCACGCGCTTGAAGGTGATCACCCACACCCAGGGATTTTCTAACAAGCTTTTCTGCCCATATAATTTTTGCCACGTATCGGAAAAACGATCGCTGGCATATAGCCCGGTGTAATCATCACCCGACTCGGTAACTGTCGCGTCACTGGCGAATCCTTCAGCCAGCGCATCCTTCTCGCTGATGTCGTCCAGGCGTTCTATTCGCACGCCGGTGATTTCGAGTACCAGACGGCAGGCACTGCGCGGCATGTGGATTGATGGCGTCCATTTATCCTCGGAATCGTTGTGTGATGCTCGGTAAATCGGGGTGCCATGCGATGGACAGTTGCACGGAAAATCTGAGCAGCCGCATTCCTGATACTTGTCGAATAACCGGAACGTCTCGCGCACCCACAGCCGATCGCCTACCTGGCCGAAGGGGCAATGGATCGTGATGTCCTGTAAACGTGGCAATATTAGGCCATCGAGTGGCATGGACAGCCAGTCGCCCTTGAGATTACCTTGCTCACTTACATCAGGTTGCGGCTTTATCACACGCCGCGTCTGCGTCTTGCGACCGTCGAGAATTGCGCGAACCATTTCGCCGTTGAAAAGCATAGGGCGCCCTTTCATGCTGACGCCCTCCCCTGGACCGATGCCAGCGCCTGATCGAACATTTTGTGCAGATGGCAAAAACGCAGTTCAACAGAGTTGAAGTGCCAGAGCCGTTTATCGACAGGGGTGTATTGGGAATTAGAGCGATGATTTATCTCGGCTCGAGCCATAAACCGCTCGCTGGCATGGATCAAGGTGTATCGCGCCTGATTACCCTGGCCTACTACGACGATCTCGGCATTCGGTGATCTGACCATATTCCGCAGCCGGGTTACGATTGAGGCGCGCGTTAAGTCATTGCCGGGATAAGCCTGGTGCGCCAGCTTGTAAATTTCGCTGGTGCTCAGTTCTTTGCACTGGATCAGATCGACAAACTGCTTGGTTGTAATTCTGTATTTTTGGCTTGTTTTATTGGTCATTGGTTTATGTCTCGGTTATTTAACGATTTTACTTTTTGCGTCGGCGCGAATTTTCGCCAACAGTTCCATGCCTTTTTTCTTGTAAGCCCCGTCGGCGTCGGCGATCTGTGATTCGCCTGGTGGCCGATGCTCCAGCGCCTTGGTTTTGCGGATCGGCGGGATTGAAAAGCCCATTTCGACCTGCTTGGCCCATTTCGCCAACTGACGCCCGGCCAGCGCCGCCAGCTCGGCCTGTCCTAGTTTTCGGTCAACACCAGCCCTACGCAGTTCGGTGCAGATCTGGAACAACACGGGGTGTTTCCAGGGGAAACTTTCCGACGATTCATAGCGCCATGACTCGTTGCGCCAACGCTTGTATTCCGCCATGACCTCCTCGGCGGTGAGCCCGAATGGGTTGGCCGTGCACTCGCCGACAATCGCCGTGAACTCGGCAAGGTCTGGTGGCCAGTGGTTGCCCACACTGCAGCGTTCCATGCACCGCTTGGCAGCGAACGCCAGTTGCTCATTCGAGAACCGCGAAATCGTTTGGACCCAAATCATGGAAGGCTGTACCCCGTTCTTGCTCACCCAGCGGTTCGCATAAATCCCCGCCATCGTCTCCCAAAGGAGCCAGCCCCTGTCTTTCCCGCTCTGCGTTTCGTGCAGCCCTGACCTGCTGCTGAGCGGTAACGCCTGCTGTTGCTCTTGTCGCATTTGAACCTCCCGTTGATGCTGGTTTTCTTACCGCCGCCCGTTGCCGTTCGTACAGCACGTGATCGGCAAATTTCTGTTCCCACTGGGTTTGATTTAATACCCTTCCCTCGGCCTGCCAGAATGAAATAAAACTGGCCAGCTCTGTGGCTTCGTACCCTGGTGCTGGGCCTGTGATAATCCGGCCCCACAGTGCCGCCTGCCGTTGGAACTGTTCCGACGGTACCCAAGTACCAGCCATGGCGAATTTACCGAATGGCGTTTGCAGGTCGTCGCCCCATGGTTCCTGTAGTTCCCCTGGTTTTTCATCAGGAGGAAAATCACCCGGCGCGCTCGCGCCAGAGAGAGATGGTTTTAAGATCTGTTTACTGCTTACTGCTTTCTGGAAAGGGCTTGGCAAAGGCTTAGGCATATCCTTAGGCAAAGGTTTTGCCATGGTGAATGCCGTATCAAAAGCCAAGCCCATAGCCTTGGAAACGCCGTGTGATGCGGCTTTCATGGATTCCAGAGCCTCGTATTTCAGGTCACATTCAGGCAATAATTCGAACGCCCTCACCCATGATTTGATGACGTTCACCGATGTTGGCGGGTTATGCTTCGCCGCGTTCGGAAGCCAAAACACTCTGGCTTGGGTGTCGGCTTTTACCATCCCTAGGGATAAGGCTTCGCCTAAGGCTAAGTCGAAGGCTTCGACATCCCACCCCAATTCCTCGGCCAGAGCTGCCCGCCCGGCCTTGAACAGGCCAGGTATAATCCCGGTGAAAGGGCCAGTGAGCAGATAAACAAACAAGCTCTGCCCGCTAGGTGGCAATGGGGATAACGCCCGGAATTTAGGGTCATCCCACATCGTGATTTTTACTTTGCGGTAAGGCTCATTGCTTGCCTTACTCTTAGGCAAAGTTTTTGGCATGCTATTAGCCATACTTGTTACCGCCGACCCATGCGACGCCCAGGAACATGCGGGCGATCTGGCTTGTCTTTTATCCGCCTGCTGTGCTTCGCGTGGATTTTCGCCCATGCCAGCAGCTCAGGCAGCTTTATGCGCGGGTTGCTGCGCTGGTGATCGACAGCAGCCATGGCTGACGACATGGCGACAGCCTCCTCGTATTTCGCCTCACGCAGCTGCGCGGCGATCTGCTTTTGCAGGAAATCATCATGTGTGGTCATTGGTTTATGTCTCGGTCAGTGCAGTGCGCAATATGCGCGCCGTAGTTCGTGGAAGCTCCGTTCGGCCTCGTCACACTCTCGTTCGAAGTCAGCCGGTGATGCGTTAAGCAAAGCCGCGGCGATCGCCTCCTGGTGCTCTTTCAGCGAACGGATGGCCAAATACTCAATGCTCTTGCCTGCAACCAGTCGGGCGCGCAGTTCTGCCGGTAAAGCGGCTAGGATCGCAGGCTGCAGCATTTCGATTTTCCGATGGGCGCCAGCTGTGTCGCTGTCCAGCCAACGGAAGATCTGCTGCTTGTTGTTGTGCCATGCAGCAAAATCCACAGTGCCGTCGGCACGTTCGATCTGGTCCAGGTGTGGCAGGTCCAGATTCATGTCGAAGTAAGCCCGAGTGATTTCGGCTGCTACCGTGCGCTGAGTGGCCTCCGTGGCCCATCCGCGCAGCGCGTCGCGGATCAACTCGTGTTTGATTTCCATATATCAGTCCTTAAGGGGCGACGCAGGTATCCTGCTGCTGCGGTAATCCATCAGATGGATTGGGATAAAGGTCAGGACGCAACTCGTGAGGAGTTACTCCGGTTGTGTTATAGATCGGCAGTACACGATCAGCGGGGACACCGTTTTTTTTCCAAAGGCAAACGGCCATACGACTGAGGCCAAAAGCCTGTCCCAGCTTTCTAGCATTGCCAGCAATTTCTATTGCTCGATTAAGACCAGTCATTAAAACCTCCGTTAGAATCAAGCAAAGTAAAGCATCTATTTACCAATCGGTCAATAACCTCTTTCTTTTGCACCGTAAAGTAAAGGTTTACAATGCAAGGTATGACTATAAAAAAGGCAAATCCCAACCTCATAGCCAGGTTGAATGAACTGAACGAAAAAGGGCTCTCCAAGTCAGAGATGGCTCGAATTGCTGGCGTAAGTAAGCAAGCAGTTACTGGATGGTTCAGAACTGGCACCATGAGTAAGAACTCTGCATTAGCCATAGCTGAGGCAACAGGTATTTCCGTTGCATGGCTATTGGGAGAAAATGTTGAAGAGAGTAGCGGACTAACCCCTAACGAAGCAGAAATGCTCCAGCTATACCGACAACTGCCAGAGCAAGACCAAAAAAACATGATCGCTGCATTCGGCGCGCGATTAAAAGAGCTGGATGCGTTTGTAGACTCATACGTTCGCAAGAGATTTAAAGATATCGAATAGCAGCTTAAGTGCCATAAAACCCCATCAAACCGCCCATCTGTGGCGGTTTTTTTATGCCCGCACATCAAGAGTAAATCCACGCTTTACCATTTAGACAATATTTTCTTGACCACTCGGTAAAGTTGTTGTTTACTTACTCACATCAAGCAGCAGGTGAAAACGTTCTGACAGCCGGAAAGACGGCAGAGACATAACCAATGACCACTATCGCAGGGAGTACAAAATGGAAATCGCTATCAACATGATCAAGGCCTCCATCCACACATCGGCCAACAGCTTCGGCCACGTTGTCGGTGAGTTTGAGGAATTGGTTGAGCAGCTGGCAGCGGCGGGCTTCCCTCAGGCATCTGAGAAAGTGGATTCCATTTTCGAAGAGCTTGGCGGCGCAAACCACATCGAGATCCGCGCTTGCTATATCTCCAAGCTAAAGCAGGTTGTCGCTGAGCTGGAGTCCATGCCTCCGCTGCCGGTAAAGGCTTACGAATGCACGAACCCGCTGTTCGCCGATGTCGATCTGGGCTCAGCAGGCAATGTTCTGATGTGCCTTGAAGGTGAGAAGCAAGCAACGCATGAGCTGGCAAAATTGATTGTTGAGCTTTTCAGCTCCGCTGGCTACGAGGAAGACGGCAAGAAACCGGGCGATACCGTGATGTTCTTCGTTGTGGGCAAGGAGCGGATCCCAGAGTTCTACAACGCTGTTAATTCACTGCAGTAATAACCGAGACATAAACCAATGAATACCATCGTTCCTAATAGCGGCAAAGCGGTAACCCTCCGCAATAAGCGCACCGGCGCGCCTTGGGTTGCCTCGTTCGACCACACACGCAGCGTCTACCGGTTCGAACCGACAGGTAACCTGCGGGCCATCAAGGCACCATTCGAAGCCCCCGGCATACCGGCGGATTTCGAACCTGCTGGCACCCATTGAGGGTATAAACCATGACCATTCGGCGACATGTTTGGAAGGACATAATCATCGGTTGTTCTTTGTTCTGGGCGTTTGTGTTCTTTCTAATTTTTGCACTTTCTAATTAAAAAATAACCGGCACCTGACGGGCAATTACTTTGCCCACGGGATCCCCACGCCTGAAAGGCACCAAATCGCAATTATTTAACGAGGTGTAGATGTGAAAACTTTTAACTCGGAAGTGGCCCGGCAAGCGCAGGCCAAATATTGCAAAGAAAAGCAATATCCACATTTCGCGCCACTTGATGGAATTTGTTATCGCTGCAAGCGGGACATTTATCAGCAACAAACCGCATCCGCGCGCCCTACTGGCATTTCAGTTCAAGAGGCTGGCAGCAAGCTGATCTGCTTCTGCCCTCACTGCAACCGGAGCTATGACGATTAGACGTAAAAAAGCCCGCGCTAGGCGGGCCATCTTACCCATTTTACATCTGGGGGATGGGTAGCCGGGGAACCACCCCCAGCAACCGAGACATAACCAATGACCACTATCGCAGTCAATGATCGACTGCATTCTACCTAAATTCAGGAGAATTGCATAATGCAAAACATGTATGCCTATTATCTCAAGGCAAAACAAAAATCCGGCAAACCTTCCCTGTTCATTTATTTTGAAGCGAAGAACGACGCCCGGGCGCTGCGCGATCTGGAAAACAAAATTGAAGATGCCGAGCTGGATCCGAAAGAGTATTTCAAACCAGTTCGCACAAACTTCCCGGTGGTCGACGACCTGCCTATCGAAGGTGTATTCAGTGAACCTTGGTGTGACCGTTATTGCTTAGGTGATGATGGTTTGACGTGGGAGCTGATCGTTACCGAACCCGCGCAACAGCTGCCGCAGGTAACCGCAAAACCGCCAGCAAAAGACGAGACAACATATTCAGCAATAGACCTCGACAAGCATACTGTGATTGCCGCCGCGTGGCTGTTTGGCCGTGACTGCATGAAAATGACAGGGGAACAGTTGAAAGCAGCAACCAGGCTTATGATGGATGACTCGCAGCGGTACCCGCAAAACGTCATCATGGCCCTCTCCAATCTTAAGGGGTTCGATTACGTTTACCCGGACATGCCGATAGTGGCCATTGCAGCCATGAAGGCCATCTGGCCGCCATTCGATAAAGCGCCAGAACTAGGCAAAATTAGTCAGTTTGCAACTGAATACCTGAATGCAAAGGTAGATGATCGCCAGTCTGTCATTTCTAAATGGCAGACAACACCCAATGCCACACAAACCCCAGAGCCAGAACTGCCACGCACGACAACTGTCGTCGATGCCGAAAGCAAAGTCGTTTTCAAACGCGGCTACCAGCAGACCTACGAACTCCTAGATCGCGAAATCGCCTCAGCTCTGTGGGTGGGTGATGTTGATTTCGAAAATATCGCAGGTGAGATCGACCGCTGGGCGAAGAAAAAAATCGAAAACAATGACGAAGATTTCAAACGCTGGTCAATGGCGCTCCGTATCGTTCCAAACATCCTGAAATACAGCCGTGAGTCTATTTTCGGTGTGGTTCGCAATGCGCCATCTGCTGACCTATACCACTTCCCTGGTTCGCTTTCGACGTGGATTAAAGCCTATCTTGCCGATCATGGCGTCTACGAATTCGGGCCGGTACCTGAGCAGGAAGAACAGGAAATCACTGAGGGGTTGGAGCAGCCAGAAATTGAAGAGCCGCAGCCTGAACCAGAAGTCGTCAGCATGGGGGGCGGCCAATTCGACGTATCCGCACTCTTTGAGGCTTCCCCGCTTAAAGATGCATCAGCAGAACCTGCGCCGGAAATCTCCTCAAATGAAGGCGAAAAAGAAGAAGTGGACGCAGTTGCGGATCTCGAACCAACAACACGCAGCGCGTGGCTACGCCGCGAAATCATGACTGCCCTTGAAGGTAAAACGTCAGTGATGAGTGTGATTGATGTCGAGGAGCTTCTCACAAAAGCTGGCGATTTTAATCACGTATATCTCGCCAGGCTGCTGGCCAAAGAGATAGAGCCTTGTGATCCCTTCAAGCAACTGGTCGAGGATGATATTTATCACCTCACCTGCGATATACTCGAGGGTTGGCTTGATGATAAATCCCAGCGGATTGATCTGATCAACGAACGCATTGAATCTTATCTGCGCGAAGGTAGCGCAGAGCCTCAAAGCGTCACCCACGAAAACAAAAAAGTTGCGGAGGTATCCTCTCAAGTGAGCGAAACCGCTCCAGAGGAGATCGCCAGCGAAGCGGCAGAACCTGCCGTAACTTTCCCGGCCTATTTCGAGCCTGGCCGGTACCACGATATCCCGAACGACGTTTACCACGCAGCGAACGGCATCAGCAGCACTATGCTGAAAGATGCCCGCGTTTCATTGATGTATTTCAATGCTCGTCACGTCGAAAAAACCATCAAGAAAGTGCACTCAAAAGTTCTCGACTTGGGCAACCTGGTGCACACCATGGCGCTGGAGCCTGAAAAGCTGGAGCAAGAATTTAGCATCGAACCAATTATCCCCAAAGGGGCGTTTACCACCACCGCATCGATGCGCGAATTTATCGATAAGCACAATGCCAGTCTGCCAAAAATGACAGATTCTGACACGCTGCTCTCGATCATTGATGCACATAACGCCACGCTGCAGACACCTTATGCCTTGGGCGGAAATGCTGACGAAATCGGACAGTTCTATACCCTGCTACCAGCCGAGTTTCAGCGCATTGGGGAGGATCAAAAACCAACTGCAACAGCGATGAAAGCTTGCATCAAGGAATATAACGCCACGCTGCCGACTCCACTGAAAACAAGCGGCGGCCGCGAAGCATTGCTCGAACAATTGGCAATCATCGATCCTGAGTTCGTAAAACTTGAACTGGCTATTCCTTCCCCGCTAGCGGTCAGCGGCAGCAAAGAGGATATGGCCGCCCGCATTAAGACAATTTTACCGAACGCTGTTTTTGCCGACGAACTAATCGAGCAGTGGCGCAACACTGACGACGATCGCGTGCTGGTGACCCAACAGCAAATGCTGGAGGCCAAGGCCATTCAACACGCCTTATTCAACCATCCATCATCCGGTCCAATGCTGCAACACCCACAGCGCACCGTTGAAGCCAGCTATTTCGGGTATGACGAGGATACCGGTATGGAGATCCGCGTGCGCCCTGACCTTGAAATTGACCTTGATGGCATACGCATTGGGTTTGACCTTAAGACTATCAGCATGTGGAACGTCAAGCAGGGAGCCATAAGAGCGAGGCTGCACAGAGAAATCATTGAACGCGACTACCACCTCAGCGCAGCGATGTATTCCGATGTGGCAGCTTTCGATCAGTTCTTTTGGATTTTCGTGAACAAGGACGAGGGCTACAACTGGGTGGCGATCGTTGAAGCATCAGCCGACCTGCTAGAACTCGGCCGCCTTGAGTACAAAGAGGTGTTGCGCGAAATCAAGCAAGCGTACGACACCAACATATGGCCAGCGCCGATCACTGAAGAGATTGTGGACGACCTGAACGATTTTGACCGCCGCCGCCTTGAAGCGCTGCGTATTGCATAAGGGGAACGAAAAAATGAGCAATATCACTTTGGCAGAAGAAAAAACGAACTCGGTTACCGACTCCAACATTGCCCTGTTCAATCCTCAATACCTGACAGCCATCAGCAACTTTGCGCAGATGATGGCCAGCGGCGTGGCCACGGTTCCCAAGCATCTACAGGGCAACCCAGCTGACTGTATGGCAATCGCGATGCAGGCCGCGCAGTGGCAAATGAACCCCTTTGCCGTGGCGCAGAAAACCTACACGGTGAGCGGGATCCTCGGCTATGAGGCACAGCTCGTCAACGCGGTGATTTCAACGCGAGGTCCGTTGGTTGACCGCATCAACTACGACTGGTTTGGGCCATGGGACAAGGTCATCGGGAAGTTTGAAGTCAAGAGAAGTGAAAAAGGTGAATACCGCGTTCCTGGCTGGCGGATGGCGGACGAAGAAGGGATCGGCATAAAGGTATGGGCCACGCTCAAGGGGGAGGCAGAGCCTCGCGAACTTACCCTGTTGCTGGCTCAGGCCAGAACCCGCAACTCCACGCTGTGGGCTGATGATCCACGCCAGCAGTTGGCCTACCTGGCCGTTAAACGTTGGGCGCGCCTGTATTGCCCTGAGGTCATCCTCGGCGTGTACACAATTGACGAACTCGAGCAGCGGAACGAGAAAGAAATCAATCCGGGAGCCCCTGCAGCGCGGGTGAGTGTCAGCCAGTTGACTGAACCAGCTGCGGCAGCGCAGCAGCAAAGCAGCGCTCCACCGGTGGACAGCGACGGCATTGCGGCAGATATCCGGGCAGCGATCGAGCAGGCGAAGGCTCCCGAACAGACCACGGCGATCCGCGCGCAGGTTGAGGAGTTGAAACAGAAGCTGGGCATCACGGATTACACCGAGCTGAAAAATAAAGTGGTCAAGCGTCACCGGCAGATCACCACGGCCACAACCGTAAATGCGCAGCTTAAAGCTTGCAAAACGCAAGAGGAATTTACCGCAGCGGAAGCTTTGGTTCGCCGTTCTGAGCGTGACCTCAGTGCAGATGATCTGGAGCGTTTCCAGATTGCACTGGATGACATGCGTCCGGAGTTTACAAACTGATTTCCAAAAACCAAACCACTCCGGCTATCGCGTTTACCATGATGGCCGGTTGTGTGCTCGAGGCATAACCAATGACCAAAATAACTCTCAAAGAATGGAACAGCCGCCAGCCACGCCCCAAGAGCGCGGAAACTGTTCGCCGCTGGGTTCGTGCTGGAAAAATCTATCCAGCACCAGAACTCGATGGGCGGGAATACCTTTTTGATGACCGGGCCATAAAAATAAACCCGAGTAATCCACCGAAGCAATCAGCAAAACAACTGCTGGACAGGATCCGTGATGGCCAGAATACGAAGCCGCGCCCGGCGCGATCTACCTCCAAACCTATACGTCCGTAATGATGGATATTACAGCTACCGGGACCCACGGACGGGTAAGGAGTTTGGGCTAGGTCGGATTAAGCGCGACGCCATCAATCAGGCTATCCAGGCAAATTTTCAGTTGATGGAAACCTCGATCAGTCTGGTTGATCGGATAAACGGTAGTAGTTGCATAACGTTTCACTCCTGGCTTGAAAAGTACGAGGAGATCATTAAGGCCCGAGGCCTCAAGAAAGCATCATTGGACGACTATATCAATCGGGTTAGCGCAATTCGTACAGGGATCGCTGATTCAGAAATCAGCACATTAACGACAAAAGATATCGCTGAATTTCTCAACGATTACGTGAGCCAGGGGAAAAACATGCGTGCAAAATTACTACGCTCAACGCTTAACGATATTTTCAAAGAGGCGGTTGCAGACGGGCATATTCAGTTCAACCCTGTTGATGCTACACGCAACCCAAAGGCACCAGTGCAGCGCGAACGTCTGAGCATAGAGGATTACTTCAAGATCCGCGCCGCAGCCGACAGCATGGCCGCTTGGGTTGGATTAAGCATGGAATTGGCATTGGTAACGGGTCAGCGGTTGGGGGATATCAGCAGATTAAAATGGGAGGATGTACACGATGGCAGGATGTGGATTGTTCAGGAAAAAACCGGGGCGCATGTATCGATCTCAACAGATATTGAACTCACCCAGGCTCAGTTGCGCTTGAGCGATGTCCTTACGCGCTGTCAACAGCATTACGCAGATTGCTCAAACATCATCGCTGGCCAATCAGGAGGCACTTTAGCAACGAAGACGATCTCCAAGGCATTCAAAGACAGTAGGGATGCTTCTGGGCTTGAATGGAAAACCTCCCCCCCTTCTTTTCACGAACTGCGCAGTTTATCCGCAAGGCTGCACAAAAATGAAAATGGCGAGGAGTTTTCTCAGCACATGCTTGGTCACAAATCCGCCGAAATGACCGCCAGATATCATGATGAACGCAGCGAAAAATGGGTGATGGTTTAATTTTTTTATGACTGAATAGTGAGTAATAGTGACCTATTACATGTAGTTATATGATATGTAAGGGTTTAAATTTACATTACCTATTGTAGCAATAGGGGCGGTAAAACACCGGATGCTGCTTTGCTGAGCACCGTTTGGCCACAAGTTATGGCAAAATAGCCGGTAATGAATGAAATAGCGATCGTCGCCGTCTGTTTTAATGCTGGTCAGTCCCCTGTTCCAGTCGTAGGATGCACGCAGCGATTTGACAGGTAGTGTTTTTGGAGAGTGACATGCAGCTTAAACGTGTGGCGGAAGCCAAACTGCCAACACCATGGGGCGATTTTCTGATGGTGGGGTTCGAAGAACTGGCCACCGGGCAGGATCATCTGGCACTGGTTTTCGGCGATATTACCGGCGAAACACCGGTCCTCTCACGGGTTCATTCCGAATGTCTGACCGGTGATGCGCTGTTCAGCCTGCGCTGTGACTGCGGTTTTCAACTGGAAGCCGCGTTGGAACAGATCGCCGAGGAAGGCCGTGGCATTCTGCTGTATCACCGCCAGGAAGGCCGTAATATCGGTCTGTTGAACAAGATACGCGCCTATGCCTTGCAGGATAAAGGGGCGGACACGGTGGAAGCCAACCATCAGCTAGGCTTTGCCGCCGATGAGCGAGACTTCACCCTGTGCGCCGATATGTTCAAACTGCTGGGGGTGGATGCGGTGCGCCTGTTGACCAATAACCCGAAGAAGGTCGAGATCCTGAGCGAAGCGGGCATTAATATCTCCGAGCGCGTGCCATTGATCGTTGGCCGTAACCCGAAGAACGAGCGTTATCTGTCCACCAAAGCCGCTAAAATGGGCCACTTGCTGGACAGATAGCCCCCTCACCCTAACCCTCTCCCACAGGGAGAGGGGACTGTCCTTGCTACAAATTAACTTAGAGCATTTTACGGATAACGTAGTGCAGGATGCCGTCGTTCTGGTAATAAGTCAGCTCATTGCCGGTATCAATGCGGCAACGGGTATTCACCACCACCTGCCGACCATCGGCATAGGTGATATTGACCGGTACCGTCTGGCCGGGTTGCAACGCCTGCAAACCACTCACGTCGATCAGTTCCTCCCCCGTCAAACCCAGCGTTTTGCGCGTTATACCCTGCGGGAATTCCAACGGCAAGATGCCCATACCGATCAGGTTGGAACGGTGGATGCGCTCAAAGGATTCCGCGATCACTACTCGCACCCCCAATAAACGTGGGCCTTTGGCTGCCCAGTCACGGCTGGAGCCGGAGCCATACTCTTTACCAGCAATCACCGCCAGTGGCACCTGCTCCTGCTGATACTGCATGGCGGCATCATAGATCGCCATCTGATTCTGCGAAGGCAGATGGCGGGTATAGCCGCCCTCCACGCCCGGAACCATTTCGTTACGGATACGGATGTTGGCGAAAGTGCCCCGCATCATCACTTCATGGTTACCGCGGCGCGAACCGTAAGAGTTGAACTCTTTCACCTCGACACCACGTTCACTCAGGTAGCGCCCCGCCGGGCTATCACGCTTGATGTTGCCCGCAGGCGAGATATGGTCAGTGGTCACCGAGTCTGCCAGGATTGCCAGAATACGCGCGCCGTGAATATCCTGCACCGGATCCGGTTGCGCCTTCATGGTACTGAAAAATGGCGGATGGCGAATATAGGTAGAATCGGCTTGCCATTCGTAGGTCGCGGAACCGGTCACCTGGATCGCTTGCCAACTGGCGTCGCCATCAAACACTGCACCATATTCCTTATGGAACATTTCGGTGCTGACCTCGGCCACAGCCTGGGCAATCTCCTGGCTGGTAGGCCAGATATCCTTCAGGTAAACCGGTTTCCCGTCGCGACCTACGCCCAACGCATCTTTGGTCAGATCAACCTTCATGTTACCTGCCAGCGCATAGGCAACCACCAGCGGCGGCGAAGCCAACCAGTTGGTTTTTACCAGCGGATGGATGCGCCCTTCAAAGTTACGGTTACCGGACAGCACGGCCCCTACGGTGAGATCCCCTTCCTTGATCGCCTGCTCTATTGGCTCAGGCAACGGGCCAGAGTTACCAATACAGGTCGTACAACCGTAGCCAACCAGGTTAAAGCCCAATTGTTCCAGGTACGGCGTCAGTTTGGCGCGGTCGAAGTATTCGGTCACCACTTTGGAACCCGGTGCCAGTGAGGTTTTCACCCAAGGCTTGGTCTTCAAGCCCTTTTCAACGGCCTTTTTGGCCAACAGGCCAGCGGCCATCATCACGCTCGGGTTGGAGGTGTTGGTACAAGAGGTAATGGCTGCGATCACCACCGCGCCAGTATTTAGCTCCAGGCTTTTGCCACCCAACGTGAAGCTTTTCACTTCCTGCTTATCTTTCTGACCGCCAATTTCCAGCTCGGTCGCGGCGGTGAATGCTGTTGGCACCTGCGGCAGCGCGACGCGATCCTGCGGGCGTTTTGGCCCTGCCAGGCTAGCCTCAACCGTCGACATATCCAGCGACAGCGTGCTGGTAAACACCGGTTCATCGCCTGGATTACGCCACATCCCCTGAGCCTTGGCATAGGCTTCCACCAATGCTATCTGCTCAGCGCTACGACCACTTAACTGCAGGTAGCTCAGCGTCACGTCATCCACCGGGAAGAAGCCACAGGTTGCCCCAAACTCTGGCGACATGTTGGCAATGGTTGCCCGGTCCGCCAGCGGTAAATCGGCCAGCCCATCACCATAAAACTCAACAAACTTGCCGACGACACCGTGCTTACGCAGCATTTGGGTGACCGTCAGCACCAGGTCGGTGGCCGTAATACCCTCAGGTAACTTACCGCTGAGTTTAAAGCCCACCACATCCGGGATCAGCATCGAGACCGGCTGGCCCAACATGGCAGCTTCAGCCTCAATACCGCCAACGCCCCAACCGAGGATACCAAGGCCGTTAATCATGGTGGTGTGGGAGTCGGTCCCCACCAGGGTATCGGGGTAAGCAATGCGTTGGCCATTCTCTTCGGTATGCCAAACGGTTTGCCCCAGATACTCCAGGTTCACCTGATGGCATATGCCGGTGCCGGGCGGCACCACGCGGAAGCGATTGAAGGCCTTTTGCCCCCAGCGCAGGAAGGTGTAGCGTTCGTGGTTGCGCTCCATTTCGATACGCACGTTTTCGCCAAAGGCGTCATCGTCGCCAAACTCATCGACAGTGACCGAGTGGTCAATAACCAGATCGACCGGTGATAGCGGATTCACCTGATCGACTTTCCCGCCCAGGCGCAGAACGGCCTCACGCATTGCCGCCAAATCCACCACGGCAGGCACGCCGGTGAAGTCCTGCATCAGCACCCGCGCCGGGCGATAAGCAATTTCGCGATCGGCATGGCCGGTTTGCAACCAGCCTACGATCGCCTTCAGATCGTCAACCTGTACCGTATCACCATCCACATGGCGCAACAGGTTTTCCAGTAACACTTTCATCGATTTCGGCAGCCGGTCAATATCCCCTAACTGTCTGGCCGCCATTGGCAAACTGTAATAGTGATACTCACTACCCAGTGCTACCAGCTTATCCATACTCGTTTTACGAAGATCGGACGACATAGCTCCTCCATTTTTTATTATGTCAAACCAGGGTGATTTCTGAGGTGTTATTTAAAGATAACACAAACGCCATGTAACGTTTTGATAACAACACGTTTTGATCATAACGATAGGCAAGAGCAATCAAAGGCGGGAAGCTACTGGTAGGTCAATGAGTTAGCAGGTATCAGACAATGAAAAACCGCCCTTCGGCGGTTTAAATGGTGTAATGCGGCTCAAGTTAACGGCCTATTTGGTCGGCAGTTTGATGTCCTTGAACATCGCTTCGATCTCATCATTGGTGCGTAAAGCCACGGCAGTATCGACCACGTCGCGCGTCAGATGCGGTGCGAAACGCTGGATAAAGTCGTACATATAGCTGCGCAGGAAGGTACTACGACGGAAACCGATCTTGGTGGTGCTATAGGTGAAGATATCGCGGGCATCCACCATCACCAAATCCGGATCCTGCACCGGATCGACCGCCATGCTGGCGATCACGCCAACCCCCAGCCCCAGGCGTACATAAGTCTTGATCACATCGGCATCGGTAGCGGTAAACACGATGCGCGGCGTCAACCCCGCCCGGTTAAACGCGGTATCCAGCTCTGAGCGCCCGGTAAAGCCGAAGGTATAGGTAACGATAGGATACTCGGCCAGCTCTTCAATGGTGATGTGGCTCTTGCCCGCTAAAGGATGATCGGGCTTCACTACTACCGCCCGGTTCCAGTGGTAGCACGGCAGCATGATTAAATCGTCATACAGATGCAGCGCTTCGGTAGCGATGGCAAAGTCTGCCGAGCCTTTGGAAACCGCTTCGGCAATCTGCGTTGGCGAGCCCTGGTGCATATGCAGCGACACGCGCGGGTAACGCTCGATAAAGCCTTTGATCACATTGGGCAAGGCATAACGTGCCTGGGTATGGGTGGTTGCCACATACAGCGAACCTTTGTCCGGGTAAGTATGTTCCCCGGCAACGGCCTTGATGGCCTCCACTTTGGACAGCACTTCGCGAGCAATGCGGATAATTTCCTGGCCAGCAGGCGTCACCTGGGTAAGGTGCTTGCCGCTACGGGCGAAAATCTGGATGCCGAGCTCATCCTCCAGCATCCTCACCTGCTTGCTGATACCCGGTTGCGAGGTATAGAGACCCTCAGCCGTGGAAGAGACGTTGAGGTTATGATTCACCACTTCTACGATGTAACGAAGCTGCTGCAATTTCATATTTGAATACCATCCTAGGTTAAAACACTGCGGCCTGCCGCAGCCAGGTATCTCGGTGTTGCCCCGGTATGCTTAATTCTCACAAGCCTTAAACACAGTGATTTCGCCCAGATGCTGATGAAAACGCCGTTGCTAATAAGCTTTAATCATAAAAAACGTTTTTATATAACCATTATATCATGTCGCGCCACCAAGTATAGAGCCGCTTCACAAGATGATAACGATCTTTTCGCATGATTATCAACGCCGAGCCTTGCCGATAAAAATAAGAAAAAGCAGAGAAGAATAGATCCGCCAGCCGATTTTCGCCAATAAAAAAACCAGCTCACCGAGCTGGTTTTTTGCTGTTGCCTTGCGTCCGGGTTACTTCTTGCCTTCAACCCATTTGCCATCAACGAAGAATGCGGACCAGCCGGTGGCCTTACCGTCTTTCTCTGATGAGACATACTGTTGCTTGGTTTTACGGCTGAAGCGCACCATCGTCTTGTTGCCTTCGGGATCGGCCACTGGCGCATCGGCCAGATAGCGCAATTTCTCAGGCAAACGATCTTTGAAGCGCAGCAACTCTTCCACTAACGGCGCACGGGTTTCGCGCGATTTAGGGAAGGTGTTGGCCGCCAGGAACACGCCTGCGGCCCCATCACGCAACACAAAATAGGCGTCCGATTTCTCGCACGGCAACTCTGGCAGCGGGACCGGATCCTCTTTCGGCGGCGCAACTTCACCGCTGCGCAGGATCTTACGGGTGTTCTTGCAATTTTCGTTGGTGCAGCCCATGTACTTGCCAAAGCGCCCCATTTTCAGGTGCATTTCGGAACCACATTTCTCACACTCCACGATCGGGCCGTCGTAACCTTTCAGGCGGAATTCGCCCTGCTCGATCTCGTAGCCGTCACAGGCCGGGTTGTTACCGCACACGTGCAGCTTACGCTGGTTGTCGATCAGGTAGCTGTCCATCGCGGTGCCGCACTTCTGGCAACGCTTACGGGCACGCAGGGCGTTGGTTTCTGCATCATCCCCTTCCAGGATGTTCAGCACTTCCGCTTCCGGCACCAGGTTGATGGTGGTTTTGCAGCGCTCTTTCGGCGTCAACGCATAACCGGAGCAACCAAGGAACACGCCGGTACTGGCGGTGCGGATGCCCATTTTGCGGCCACAGGTCGGGCAGTCAATGCTGGTCATCACCATCTGGTTCGGGCGCATACCGCCCTCTTCAGGGTCCTTCTCGGCGGTTTCCAACTGCTCGCTGAATTCGGCAAAGAATTCGTCCAGCACCGCTTTCCATTCCGCCTGGTTGTTGGCGACCTGGTCCAGGCCATTTTCCATGCGCGCGGTGAAGTCGTAATTCATCAGCTCACGGAAGTTTTCTTCCAGGCGGTCGGTGACGATCTCACCCATTTTTTCCGCGTAGAACCGGCGGCTCTCTACCCGCACATAGCCACGATCCTGAATGGTCGAGATGATCGAGGCGTAGGTAGATGGACGGCCAATTCCGCGTTTTTCCAACTCTTTAACCAGTGAAGCTTCACTGTAACGTGCCGGTGGCTTGGTAAAGTGCTGGCTCGGGATCAGCTTTTGCAGATCCAGCTCGCTGCCCACCTCCACAAACGGCAAGGTGCGATCTTCATCGCCCTTACGCAGCGCAGGCATCACCTTGGTCCAACCATCGAAACGCAGCGTACGGCCTTTGGCACGCAGCAGGAAGTCGTCCGCTTTCACCGTCAGCGTGGTGGAGTCGTATTGCGCTGGTGTCATCTGACAGGCGACAAACTGACGCCAGATCAGTTGATACAGTTTCTGCGCATCCGCTTCCATATCTTTCAGCTGTTCAGCCAATACGCTGACATCGGAAGGACGGATCGCTTCGTGCGCTTCCTGGGAGTTTTCTTTGCTGCTGTATTGGTTAGGCGCCTTCGGCAGGTATTTGTCGCCGAAGTTGTCACCGATATAACCACGCACCATGTTGACCGCATCCTGACTCAGGTTGGTGGAGTCGGTACGCATGTAGGTGATATGACCGGCTTCATACAGACGCTGCGCCATCATCATGGTTTTCTTCACGCCGAAACTCAGGCGGGTACTGGCAGCCTGTTGCAACGTGGAGGTGATGAACGGTGCACCCGGTTTGCTGCTGGTTGGCTTGTCTTCACGATCCAGCACCGTATAACGGGCTTTTTCCAGCAGGTTAAGCGCGGCATGGGTCTGCTCACGGTTAACCGGTTTGAACGGCTTATCGTGGGCGTGGGTCACTTCCATCTGCAGTGCGATTTCGCCTTTCGCCAGCAGATCAGCATGCAGTTCCCAGTATTCTTCGGGTACGAACGCCTTGATGTCGCGCTCACGCTCCACCACCAGCCGTACCGCAACGGACTGCACCCGGCCAGCGGACAGGCCACGGGCAATTTTTTTCCACAGCAGTGGCGACACCATGTAGCCCACCACGCGGTCCATAAAGCGACGCGCCTGCTGTGCGTTGACACGATCGATATTCAGCTCGCCTGGCGCTTGGAACGCCTGCTGGATCGCGTTTTTGGTGATTTCGTTAAACACCACGCGGCTAAAGCGCTTGTCGTCCCCACCGATCACTTCCCGCAGGTGCCAGGCGATGGCTTCCCCTTCGCGGTCAAGGTCGGTTGCGAGGTAAATGTGGTCAGCATTTTCGGCTAACGACTTTAACTCGGCGACCACTTTTTCCTTACCGGGCAAAATCTCATATTGCGCTTCCCACCCGTGGTAAGGATCGACGCCCATGCGATTGACCAGCGCGGTCTTTTCATCTTTCTTGACTTTCTTTTTGGCTTTGTCTTTGGTTTTGTCTTCGGTTGACTCAGCGCTCTTTTTGCTAGCTGAGCCACTGGTCGGCAAATCACGGATATGACCGACGCTGGACTTCACCACGTAGTCATTACCTAAATATTTATTAATAGTTTTGGCTTTTGCCGGGGACTCAACTATTACGAGAGCTTTGCCCATAATTACCTTTACCTGAATTTAATACTTCTAAAAAGAAGCCATTTGTCTCGCCGTACCGCGGCAATTCGTATCTCTTATTTATATTGCGGTACTCTGGCAAGAGATCAACCTGTTTTTTTCTAATGGTTGCCTAACTGGTCAACCTGAACGCATTTCACCAGCCTAACCTGTTCACGCCGAACCCCAGAAGCCAGGCCAGCTATGACCTGCGTTGAGCGTAAACAAATCCTTCCACCGGAAGCCGCAAAATCCCACACTCTACCTGATAACAAACGCGACGCAACTTAATTAGCGCGGAAAACTTCATTTCGCCATGGAGGGCCAAATCACTGGCCGTCCAGACGGCAATTAAACCTTAGCTGGTTTGCGGACAAACGCGAACCCGCGCTAGAATACGTTCAGAATTTTCGCTAGCAGGAGAAATAAATGCGTAACAACACTCAACCCATCGAACGAGCAGATCTGCTTACTGAAGCAAATAACATCATCCGCCAACATGAAGATTATATGCACGGCATGGTGGCCACCGACGTTGAGCAGAAAGGCAGCGTGTTGGTTTTCCGCGGCGAGTTCTTTTTAGATCCCGAGGGGCTGCCAACGGCAAAAACCACCGCCGTATTTAATATGTTTAAGCACCTGGCCCATGTGCTTTCCGAGAAATATCATCTGGTGGATTAACCATTAAAAACGGGGCCATCAGGCCCCGTGCAATCACCGGTTTACTGTCTTACAACAGCGGTTTCTCACCGCGCTGCCACCAGCGCAACAGCAGACGATCGACACTCTCTGCCGCACTGCCGGTAAAGCGATCGATCAGGCGTTTACGGCGGGCATAGCGCACCCCCACCACTTCATGGTTTTCCATCTCGGCAATCAGCAGATCGTCACTGGTGCCGACCGCGTCAACCAGCCCTTTATCTTTCGCCTGAGTGCCATACCAATGCTCACCGGTCGCGACCTCTTCGATAGCCAATGAAGGGCGTTGCTGATGAACAAACTGTTTGAACAACTCGTGGGTTTCGTTCAGATCTTCACGGAACTTCTCCCGCCCTTGTTCAGTATTCTCACCGAACAGGGTCAGGGTGCGTTTGAACTGACCCGCGGTGTGCAATTCCACATCGATATTGCTCTTTTGCAGCAAGCGATGGAAGTTGGGGATCTGCGCAACCACGCCGATAGAACCAATGATGGCGAACGGGGCTGCCACAATGCGGTCGGCCACACAGGCCATCATGTAACCGCCGCTAGCCGCGACCTTATCCACCGCCACCGTCAGGCGGATACCGCCCTTGCGCAGACGCTCCAGCTGCGACGCTGCCAGACCATAGCCGTGCACCACTCCACCTGGGCTCTCCAAACGCAGCAACACCTCGTCCTTGGCCGTAGCTACCGCCAACACTGCAGAGATCTCTTCACGCAGTGAGCTGACCTCATGGGCATCCATGCTGCCCTTGAAATCCAGCACATACAGGCAAGGTTTGACCGCCTCTACCGCACCGGCCTTGGCACGCTGTTTTTTCAGTTTGTCGTCGGCCTTGTTCTGCTTTTTGAACTGCTTGCTCCAGGCCTTCTGCTCTGCCGCCCCCATACGGGCAAGACGCATTTCCCGCTGCATTTCACGATATTGCTCACCCAGGTCGGTAAGCTGTAGTTCCCCTTTCTGCTGGCTCTTGCGCTGCCCGAGGCTTACCGCCAGCAACGCCAGCGCGGCAATAGCAATCACCACCGTGGCAACTTTGGCCAGGAAAAGGCCATAAACAGATATAAACTCCACAGATACCGCCTTTATTTACAGTTTGTTAGTTGAGCGGGCGCAGCATGCAGCGCCCCTACGTACTTTTTAGCAAATGGCACCACGGCTGTCGCGCCTAAATGAAAATTCAGATTGATGAGCATGCGGCACACCTCCGTGCTATGGGGTTGCCCGCAGCGATAACCAAGCCGCTATTGTACCGTTTTTGTTACAAAAGAATGCCGTTTCTGTAGGTTACTCATTGAAAATGCGATCCATTTCAGGCATATAACAGACATTATTCATTAAATTACTGACAAAAATTCGCAGCGGATCGCCATTGTGGTTGAGCAACCCTGCTCCTGCCAGCGATCCGCAATCCACCCAAGCTCCCAGCCATAGCGCAGGAGCCGCCAACCAGGCGCGAGGAAATATTGTGCATTACCAACCTAAGCAGGATCTGCTCGAACAACGAATTATTCTGGTCACCGGGGCGGGCGACGGCATTGGTCGTGAAGCGGCGCTGACTTATGCCCGTTACGGCGCACAGCTAGTGCTTCTTGGCCGCACGGAAAGCAAACTGCAGGCCGTCCAAGCCGAAATTGCCGCTATCTCCCGCGCCCCGACGCATATCGTTACGCTGGATTTGTTACACACCACGCCAGAGCAGTGCCAAACCCTGGCGGAAGACTTGGCCACCAAGGTGCCACGTCTGGACGGCGTATTGCAAAACGCTGGTCTGTTGGGCGACATCGCCCCAATGGCCGAGCTTTCGATGACCATGTGGAACGAAGTGATGCAGGTCAACGTGAATGCCACCTTCATGCTTACCCAGGCGCTGCTGCCGTTGCTGCTGAAATCAAATGCGGGATCGTTGGTGTTCACCAGCTCCAGCGTCGGCCGCACCGGCCGTGCTGGCTGGGGGGCCTATGCCGTTTCCAAGTTTGCTACCGAAGGGATGATGCAGGTATTGGCCGATGAGTATAAAAACCGTAACTTGCGGGTAAATTGCATCAATCCTGGCGGAACTCGCACTAAAATGCGTGCATCTGCATTCCCGCAGGAAGACAAAAACAAGCTGAAAACACCGGCCGATATCATGCCGTTGTATCTGTATTTGATGGGCGATGACAGCCGCCGTAAAACCGGCATGAGCTTCGATGCTCAGCCCAACCGTAAACCCGGCGCTGCCGAATAAGGAAGCTTTTAATATGGCTGAAGATCGTCACCAACAACGCCAGCAACGGCTGAAAGAACAGGTGGATGCCCGCATTGCCGCCGCGCAGGAAACCCGCGGTCTGTTGCTGGTCTTTACCGGCAATGGCAAAGGCAAGACCACTGCCGCCTTTGGCACCGTCACCCGCGCTGTCGGCCACGGGATGAAGGCCGGAGTGATCCAGTTTATCAAAGGCCAATGGCCCAACGGTGAGAAAAACCTGCTGCAACAGCACGGCGTGGAGTTTCAGGTAATGGCAACCGGCTTTACCTGGGAAACCCAGGATAGGGAAAGCGATACCGCCGCCTGTCAGGCCGTCTGGCAACACGGTAAACGAATGCTGGCCGACAGCAGCCTGGATCTAGTGCTGATGGACGAGTTGACCTATATGGTCACCTACGGCTATTTAGAGCTGTCAGAGGTGCTGGAAGCCCTTGAGCAGCGTCCTGCACACCAGACGGTGATTATCACCGGGCGTGGCTGTCATCGCGATTTACTGGAGCTGGCGGATACCGTGACGGAGATGAGGCCGGTGAAACACGCGTTTGAAGCGGGGATCAAGGCTCAGCAGGGAATTGACTGGTAAATGAATAATCCGTGGCCAAGCCAGAAGGCAAGGCCACGGTGATAAATTTAGCTACGCTTGGAAGACTTGGCCGGTTTACCCGGTTTGCTGCTACCTGGAGTACCACGACGGCTGCCGGGAGCAACCTGGCTGTGACGTTTTACCGCACGGCGGATCTGGTTGGCCTTCACACGGCGGCGATCGCGTTCCACCGGCAGTTTGCTGACAGTTTCCGGTTGCAGTTCCACCAGCTCACGCAGATAGTTGATCGCCTTCAGATCCAGCTCGGTATAGCCGCCACGAGGCAGGCCTTTTGGCAGATCGATATCGCCGTAACGCACGCGGATCAAGCGGCTTACCTGCACGCCTACGGCTTCCCACAGGCGACGCACCTCACGGTTACGGCCTTCGGTCAGCGTGACGTTGTACCACTGGTTGATCCCTTCACCACCCTGGAAGGTGATGGTGCGGAATGCCGCTGGGCCATCTTCCAGTTGGACACCTTTGCTCAGTTGCTTGAGCTTTTCGTCGTCGATCTGGCCGAACACGCGCACGGCGTATTCGCGTTCAACTTCGCGGCTTGGGTGCATCAGGCGGTTAGCCAGTTCACCGTCAGTGGTAAACAGCAGCAAGCCTGAGGTATTCACGTCCAAACGCCCTACCGCTACCCAGCGAGAGCCGCGTAGCTTTGGCAGGCGGTCGAAGACCGTTGGGCGACCTTCTGGATCGCTACGGGTGCAGAGTTCGCCTTCCGGCTTGTAATAAGCCAGCACGCGGCAAACCGCTTCTTCGGATTCTTTGATCGAGACAACGTGACCGTCCAGACGAATTTTCATCCCAGCGACCACTTCAACGCGGTCGCCCAGTTTGGCGATCTTGCCGTCGACGCTGATGCGACCTGCCTCAATCATGGTTTCTATTTCACGACGCGAGCCATGGCCAGCATTCGCTAATACTTTCTGTAACTTTTCGCTCATTGAGCAACCTCTAATGTCGCCTTCACAGGCGTCGGGGGGACTTTGCCGCCACTCTCAGCAAGGAGAGACGGCCGCAAAGATTAGCACTTGGTCAAAACCAACCGCTTATTATACAGGCTTTATCCCTCCTTGGCACTGACTTCGTCCGGCAGTTTAGCGGAAAGGCGCTGGATCGCCCGCCCCTTCACGGATCACTTCCGGGGAGGATTCGGTCAGGTCGATAACCGTGGTTGGCTGCTGGCCCAGGAAACCGCCGTGGATCACCAGATCCACCTGCTTGCCAAGGTGTTCGCTGATCTCTTCCGGATCGGATTCGGCAAAGTCATTGCCTGGCAGCATCAGCGTGGTCGACATCATTGGCTCATTGAGCACTTCCAGCAATGCCAGAGCAATCGGGTTGGACGGCACACGCAGGCCGATGGTTTTACGCTTGTCATTCATCAGGCGGCGAGGGACTTCTTTGGTCGCTTTCAGGATGAAGGTGTAATTGCCCGGCGTATTGTTCTTAATCAGGCGAAACGACGAATTGTCCACATAGGCATAGGTCGACAGCTCGGACAGATCGCGGCACATCAGCGTAAAGTTGTGGTTGCCGTCCAACTGGCGAATACGGCAGATACGCTCCAAGGCCGTCTTCTCTTCAAGTTTGCAGCCCAGCGCGTAGCCAGAGTCTGTTGGATAGACGATCACGCCGCCCTTGCGCAGCACCTCTACGGCCTGATTGACCAGGCGCGGTTGCGGGTTGTCCGGGTGAATATAAAATAGCTGGCTCATCTCTAACTCCTGAAAATGATGCACGCGCAAAACAACGCCCGCGTTAAATCAATCTACTAAGTTCTGTTGGGGCTGTGGCCAATCGCGCCAAACCGGTTCAACACCGCCGGGTAACCACAGTTTGCGCCCCAACTCAATCCACGAACAGGGCTGATGGAAATCCGAACCCTGAGACGCCAATAATTGATAGTCCTGCGCATATTTAGCCAACACCGTACGCTCATGGGGGGCTTGCTGACACTGCGCCACCTCCATCGCATCACCGCCGTGTTCGGCAAAATAGGCCAGCAGGCGTTTCAGCCATTTTGCCGTCAGATCGTAACGGCCCGGATGCGCCATCACCGCTTGGCCACCGGATTGATGAATGACATCAATGGCTTGTTCTATTGTACACCACTGTGGCGGAACATAGCCGATTTTCCCTTTGGCGAGATACTTCTTGAACACCTGCGCCATATTGTCGGCCACGCCCTGCTGCACCAGAAAACGGGCAAAATGCCCTCTGGTAACCGCCCCATCCCCCGCCAGCAGTTGTGCTCCGGCATAGGTATCGGGAATGCGCGCTTTCGCTAACCGAACGCCGATTTCTTGCGCCCGCAGATTACGGCGCTCGGTTTGTTCGACCAGCAGCTTTAACAGCGCCGGATGGGTGATATCGAGCCCCAGCCCAACAATGTGGATCTCATGGTTTTCCCATAGCGTAGAAATCTCCACGCCGTTAACCAACTGCAAGGGCAAGGCAAGATCGGCTATCGCGGCCGCAGCCTCTGCCAATCCATTAGTGGTGTCGTGATCGGTAATAGCCAGCACACCTACGCGCATCTCAACGGCTCGCTGCACCAGTTGAGTCGGCGTTAAGTAACCGTCCGAAGCGGTGGTGTGGCTGTGGAGATCGTACAGGGTAAAAGCGGAGGATTGTGGGCTGCTGTCTGTCAAAAGGGATATCCTGCGATGGCTTGGCTTTCTATCATACCCGCTATGGTTGGCCGGACGGAAATCTATTCTGCCGATGGCGCTCCCATCAGATTAACAATTTCATGCTAGCCGCTAACATATTGTGCAAAAAGAGAGTTGACATTGCCCCTTTGTTCCAGTTAACTAGTACACAAGTTCACGGCAATAACCGTGTTGGATGAAAATACAGAGAGCAACATGATGACTAAGCACACTTCTCTTCTTCGCTGGTGGCGTACTTCCCAATCAAGGGTCGAGTAATCACGCATACCTGTCATCTGACACTGCAGATTCCCTAGGCCCGCTCATTACAGCGGGCTTTTTTATGGACAAGATTTGACTGGAACTACCGAAGATGAACATCAAACCACAGCTCACACTACTCACGGCACAGGCCGGTTACCGCAGCGATCCGACGGCGATTTTTCATCAGCTGTGCGGCGCGCGCCCTGCCACCCTGTTGCTGGACTCGGCGGAAATCAACAGCAAGCAAAACCTGAAAAGCCTGCTGATTGTCGACAGTGCCCTGCGCATTACCGCCTTGGGCCGTAAGGTCAGCCTTCAGGCGTTGACCGCCAACGGCGCAGCCCTGCTGCCACTGTTGGATGAAGCCTTGCCTGCCGACGTTCAAATCCAGGCTCGCCCTAATGGCCGTGAGCTGACCTTCCCGGCAATTGATACGGTACAAGACGAAGATGCCCGCCTGCGTTCATTGTCGGTGTTTGATGCATTGCGCACGATGCTGACGCTGGTCGATGCGCCAGCCGATGAACGTGAAGCGATGTTGCTCGGCGGCCTGTTCGCCTATGACCTGGTGGCCGGGTTTGAAGACCTACCGGAGCTGCGCCAAGACCAACGTTGCCCAGACTTCTGTTTCTATCTGGCGGAAACGCTGCTGGTGCTGGATCACCAACGCGGTGTGGCCCGTTTGCAAGCCAGCGTATTTACCGGTGACCACGCTGAAACTCAGCGTTTGCAGCAGCGTCTCCAACAGCTTCAGGTGCAATTGCAACAAACTCCGATCGCCATTCCTCATCAGAAACTGGAAGACATGCAGCTAAGCTGCAATCAGAGCGATGAAGAGTACGGCGCGGTGGTCAGCCAGTTGCAGCAGGCGATCCGCCACGGTGAAATTTTCCAGGTAGTTCCTTCTCGTCGCTTCTCTCTGCCTTGCCCTAACCCGCTGGCGGCTTACCAGACGCTGAAGGAAAACAATCCAAGCCCTTACATGTTCTTTATGCAGGACGACGAGTTCACGCTGTTCGGCGCCTCGCCGGAAAGCGCGCTGAAATATGAAGCCACCAGCCGCCAAATTGAAATCTACCCGATCGCCGGTACTCGTCCTCGCGGACGCCGCGCCGACGGTTCGCTGGATCTGGATCTCGACAGCCGCATCGAGCTGGAAATGCGTACCGACCATAAAGAGCTGGCGGAACACCTGATGCTGGTCGACCTGGCCCGCAACGATCTTGCCCGCATCTGTGAAGCTGGCAGCCGCTATGTTGCCGACCTGACCAAGGTAGACCGTTACTCATTCGTGATGCACCTGGTCTCCCGCGTGGTCGGCAAGCTGCGTGGCGATCTCGACGTGCTGCATGCCTATCAGGCCTGTATGAATATGGGCACGCTGAGCGGCGCGCCGAAAGTACGCGCCATGCAGCTGATTGCCGCCTCTGAAGGCACCCGTCGTGGCAGCTACGGCGGCGCAGTGGGCTACTTTACCGCTCACGGCGATCTCGATACCTGTATTGTCATTCGTTCCGCGTATGTTGAGGACGGTGTTGCCACCGTGCAGGCCGGTGCCGGTGTGGTGCTGGACTCCGTTCCGCAGGCAGAAGCCGATGAAACCCGTAACAAGGCACGTGCCGTGCTGCGTGCCATCGCCAGCGCGCACCAGGCCAAGGAGATTTTCTAATGGCCGATATCTTACTGCTCGACAACGTCGACTCCTTTACTTACAACCTGGTCGATCAACTGCGTGCCAGCGGTCATCAGGTAGTCATTTACCGTAACCAGATTGCCGCCGAGATCATCATCGCTCGCCTGCAACAGATGGAGCAGCCTATTTTAATGCTGTCCCCAGGCCCTGGTACTCCAGCCGACGCTGGTTGTATGCCAGAGCTGTTGCAACGCCTGCGCGGCCAGATGCCAATCATCGGGATCTGTCTCGGCCATCAGGCAATTGTGGAAGCCTATGGCGGCCACGTTGGCCAGGCCGGTGAGATCTTGCACGGCAAGGCTTCTTCCATTACTCACGATAACCAGGGGATGTTTGCCGGTATGGCCAACCCGCTGCCGGTCGCCCGCTATCATTCGCTGGTCGGCAGCAATATCCCTGAAGGGCTGACCGTCAATGCTCGCTTCGGCGACATGGTGATGGCAGTGCGTCACGATGAACACCGCGTATGTGGTTTCCAATTCCATCCAGAATCCATTCTGACCACCCAAGGCGCGCGTTTGCTTGAGCAGACGTTGGCCTGGGCGCTGGCGAAATAATCAAGGGGAACCGACTATGCAACCTATTCTTGAAAAACTGTATCGCTCTGAGTCGATGAGCCAGGAAGAAAGCCAGCAGCTGTTCAGCTCTATCGTGCGCGGTGAGCTGGAACCTAGCCAACTGGCGGCGGCCTTGATCAGCATGAAGATCCGCGGTGAGCACCCGGAAGAAATCGCCGGAGCAGCCAAGGCGCTCTTGGCCGATGCTCTACCGTTCCCCCGCCCGGACTATGCCTTCGCAGATATCGTCGGCACCGGCGGTGACGGCACCAACAGTATCAATATTTCCACGGCCAGCGCCTTTGTCGCCGCAGCCTGTGGGGTAAAGGTGGCCAAGCACGGCAACCGCAGCGTCTCCAGCCGTTCCGGTTCATCCGATCTGTTGGCCGCCTTCGGGATCCGTCTGGATCTGCCTGCGGAAGAATCCCGCAAGGCTTTGGATGAACTAGGCGTATGTTTCCTGTTTGCACCGCAGTATCACACCGGTTTTCGCCATGCGATGCCGGTACGCCAACAGCTGAAGACCCGCACGGTGTTCAACGTCCTCGGGCCGTTGATTAACCCGGCTCGCCCACCGTTGGCGTTGATTGGGGTCTACAGCCCGGAGCTGGTGCTGCCAATCGCCCAAACCCTGCGCGTATTGGGTTATCAACGCGCCGCCGTCGTACACGGTGGCGGTATGGATGAAGTGGCGATCCACACCACCACTCACGTAGCCGAGCTGAATGACGGCGAAATTGAAAGTTATCAGCTGACGCCTAAATCTTTTGGGTTGGAAAGCCATCCGCTGGGCTCCCTGCTGGGTGGGTCGCCGGAAGAAAACCGTGACATTCTGGCAAGGTTGTTACAAGGTAAAGGTGAGCCAGCGCACGCCGCGGCGGTCGCCGCCAACGTCGCACTGTTGCTGAAACTATTCGGACAGGAAGACCTGCGCCAGAACGCACAGCAGGCATTGGAAATGATCCACAGTGGGCAGGCTTACCAGCGTGTCACTGCTTTGGCAGCAAGAGGATAAATGATGCAGGAAACCGTGCTCAACAAGATTGTTCGTGACAAGGCGCAGTGGGTCGCGGCACGTAAGCAACAACAGCCATTAGCCAGCTTTCAAAACGACATCGTGCCAAGCGAGCGTAGCTTTTATCATGCGCTACAAGGCGCCAGAACGGCATTTATTCTCGAGTGCAAAAAAGCCTCTCCTTCCAAGGGGCTGATCCGCGAGAATTTTGACCCGGTGGAAATTGCCTCGGTGTATAAGGACTTCGCCTCGGCGATCTCGGTGCTGACCGATGAACAATACTTCCAGGGCAGCTTCGATTTTCTGCCGCTGGTGAGTAAAACCGTGACCCAGCCGGTGCTGTGTAAGGACTTTATGATCGATCCTTACCAAATCTATCTGGCACGTCACTACCAGGCCGACGCCATTCTGTTGATGCTGTCGGTGCTCGATGACGAACAGTACCGCCAACTTGCCGCGGTGGCACACAGCCTGAATATGGGCGTGCTGACCGAGGTGATAAGCGAAGAAGAATTACAGCGTGCAGTACAGCTGGAAGCCAAAGTGATTGGCATCAACAACCGCGATCTGCGCGATCTGTCTATCGATCTGGATCGCACCCGCACCCTGGCTCCTAAAGTGCCACATGGCGTAACGGTGATCAGCGAGTCCGGCATCAATAACTATCGCCAGATCCGTGAACTCAGCCGCTATGCCAACGGTTTTCTGATCGGCAGCGCGTTGATGTCGGAAACCAACCTGCGCAGCGCGGTACGCCGCGTGATCCTCGGTGACAACAAAGTCTGTGGCCTGACCCGGCCGCAAGATGCCGCCGCCGCTTATCAGGCAGGTGCCAACTACGGCGGTCTGATCTTCGTTGGCCGTTCCCCGCGTAACGTGGACATTGCCCGCGCCAGGGAAGTGATCGCTGGAGCGCCGTTGAAATACGTGGGCGTTTTCTGTGATGCGCCGATCGCTACGGTAGCGCAAACTGCCGAGCGCCTTGGTCTGCATGCGGTGCAACTGCACGGCGCGGAAGACCAGGCTTATATCACCGCCCTGCGCGCCGAGCTGCCAGCCACCTGTCAGATCTGGAAAGCCTTGAGCGTGAAAGACAGCCTGCCCGCTCGCGAGCTGCAACAGGTCGATCGTTATCTGCTGGATAACGGCGCTGGCGGTACCGGGGTTCGCTTTGACTGGTCGGTGTTGCAGGGCCAAACGCTGGACAACGTGATGCTGGCTGGCGGCCTGAGTGCAGACAACTGCGTAGATGCGGCCCAACTGGGCTGTGCGGGCCTTGATTTCAACTCTGGCGTAGAGAGCCAACCCGGCATCAAAGATGCCGAGCGTCTGGCGGCGGTGTTCCAAACCCTGCGCGCCTACTGATTGCGAACCTCATTTAACGGATAATAACGGGAAAAATAATGACGCTGCTTAACCCTTACTTCGGCGAATTTGGCGGTCAGTACGTGCCGCAAATTTTGATGCCAGCCTTGAAACAACTGGAAGAAGCCTTCGTCAGCGCCCAGCGTGACCCTGAGTTCCAGGCAGAGTTTATCGATCTGCTAAAAAACTATGCGGGCCGCCCAACGGCACTGACGCTGTGCAAAAACCTGACTGCCGGTAGCAAAACCAAACTCTACCTGAAGCGTGAAGATCTGCTGCACGGCGGTGCCCATAAGACCAACCAGGTATTGGGCCAGGCGCTGCTTGCCAAACGCATGGGCAAAACCGAGATCATCGCGGAAACCGGCGCTGGCCAACACGGTGTAGCCTCTGCACTGGCCTGCGCCCTGCTCGGTCTGAAATGCCGTATCTACATGGGTGCCAAGGACATTGAACGCCAGTCACCTAACGTATTCCGTATGCGCCTGATGGGGGCTGAAGTGATCCCGGTGCACAGCGGTTCTTCCACGCTGAAAGATGCCTGTAACGAAGCCCTGCGCGACTGGTCTGGCTCTTACGATAAGGCCCACTACATGCTGGGCACTGCCGCAGGCCCACACCCGTTCCCGACCATCGTACGTGAATTCCAACGCATGATCGGTGAAGAAACCAAAGCTCAGGTGCTGGAACGTGAAGGCCGTCTGCCGGATGCCGTATTGGCCTGCGTTGGCGGTGGTTCCAACGCCATCGGTATGTTTGCCGACTTTATTGATGATGCCAGCGTTGGGCTGATCGGCGTTGAACCCGCCGGTCTGGGGATCGAAACCG
The DNA here is from genome assembly GCF_055790865.1 of Serratia sp. K1WW1. Classification (NCBI taxonomy): domain Bacteria; kingdom Pseudomonadati; phylum Pseudomonadota; class Gammaproteobacteria; order Enterobacterales; family Yersiniaceae; genus Serratia; species Serratia sp. K1WW1. The sequence goes on along the minus strand of NZ_CM147697.1, from coordinate 2,740,727 downwards.
GCCAGCATGGTGCGCCGCTGAAACATGGCAAGGTGGGGATCTACTTCGGTATGAAATCACCGATGATGCAAACCTCTGAAGGCCAGATCGAGGAGTCTTACTCGATTTCCGCCGGTTTGGACTTCCCTTCCGTTGGCCCGCAGCACGCCTATCTGAACAGCATCGGCCGCGCAGAATACGTGTCGATCACCGATGATGAAGCGCTGGAGGCTTTCAAAGCGCTTTCCCGCCACGAAGGGATTATCCCGGCGTTGGAGTCTTCCCATGCCCTCGCACACGCGCTGAAAATGATCCGTGAAGAGCCGCAGAAAGAACAGATCCTGGTGGTTAACCTGTCCGGCCGCGGCGACAAAGACATATTTACCGTTCACGACATTCTGAAAGCACGGGGAGAAATCTGATGGAACGTTATCAGCAACTGTTCAAACGGTTGGAAAATAATAAAGAAGGCGCCTTCGTGCCGTTTGTCACCCTCGGCGACCCAAACCCGACGCTATCGTTACAGATTATCGATACGCTGGTGGAGAACGGTGCTGATGCCTTGGAGTTGGGGATCCCCTTCTCGGATCCGTTGGCCGATGGCCCAACCATTCAAAGTGCAGCACTGCGTGCTTTCGCTTCTGGCGTTACGCCAACGCACTGTTTTGAAATGCTGGCGGCAATCCGCCAGAAGCACCCTGATATTCCGATTGGCCTGCTGATGTACGCCAACCTGGTGTTCCACGGCGGCATTGACGCATTTTATCAGCGCTGTGCGCAGGCCGGTGTAGATTCAGTGTTGATCGCGGACGTGCCTTTTGAGGAGTCCGCGCCTTTCCGCGCGGCAGCAACTCGCCACGGCATCGCGCCAATCTATATCTGCCCACCAAATGCGGATGAGGATTTACTGCGCGAAATCTCGTCCCACGGCCGGGGTTACACTTACCTGCTGTCACGCGCCGGAGTAACAGGCACGGAAAGCCGGGCGCAGTTACCGCTGCACCACCTAGTCAATAAGCTGCGCGAGTATCATGCGGCGCCACCGCTGCAAGGCTTTGGCATCTCTGAACCCTCACAGGTCAAGGATGCGTTGCAAGCCGGGGCCGCCGGGGCAATCTCCGGTTCGGCTATTGTTAAAATCATCGAACAGAATCTGGCTCAACCGGCAGAAATGTTGGCAAAGCTAGGCAAGTTTGTACGTGAAATGAAAGCCGCTACCCGCGTTTAATCTCGCCCCTTAATCACCGGATATTGCAAAGGTATCCGGTGATAACACTTTGTTTACCCTCAGTCTTGCTACAGATATTTTTTGCAAACAGTTTGAACAAACCAGCATCCTGCCCCACAATCATACTTACCGCTATTTATTCGGTGGTTCAGTGCATACGTTCCCGTTAGCTGATTGAAATCAGCCTGTAGTTTCAACAATAACATTTGCAAGGAGAGTCACTTATGAAGCTATTTAAAACCCTTTCAGCGCTGTGCATGGCGGCAATTTTGGCTATGGCAGTTTCTGCCTGCGCTCCAACGGCAAAATCTGAAGGGACTGGCGGCTATATCGACGATACGGTCATCACTACCAAGGTGAAGTCAGCTCTGCTGGCGGATAAAACCATCAAATCAACCGAAATCAGCGTCGAGACCTTTAAAGGCAAGGTTCAGTTAAGCGGTTTCGTCAGCTCTAGCGCCGATGCCAATCGCGCCGTTCAGGTGACTCGCGGCGTGGCAGGGGTTAAATCTGTCGAAAATGATATGCGCATTAAATAACTAAAGAGGGAGGCGCCGAACAGCGCCTCCTTATTGCGGCGTAGCTTAGAAGCGGTAGCCCGCACCAAACATAAACACAAATGGGTCCAGCCGCGTATCAATGCTCTGACTTGGGCCACCAGCAACATCAAATCGGGTCTTGGTTTCGATATTCATCCACCAGACCGACATGTTCAGCATCCAGTGCTCATCCAGGTTGTAATCCATCCCCGCCTGGGCAGCAACACCCCAAGAATCTTTCAGATCCAGGTTGCTTAAACCCGCGCTTTTACCGTAGTCGTTGAACTTCTCATCGAAGAACGTGGTGTAGTTTACGCCAACACCCAGATAAGGGCGTAGTTTGTCCTGCTTGTCACCAAAGTAGTACTGTGCCATCAGCGTTGGCGGCAGTTGGTGAACTGTTGCAATATCCTGACCCGCCAAGGTAACTTTATGACGGAATGGGGTAGCTGCCAGCAGTTCAACACCGATATTGTCGGTCACCATATAACCGAACGTCAGGCCGAGCTGAGTGTTGTTTTTAGCATCGAGCGTCCCCAGCCCTAAGACGTTATCCGAGCCCGCATTCGGACGAACTGTTGCAGTCCCTGCACGGAACAGGAAATCACCCGCTTGATGCGCGCTTGCTACCATAGGAGCCATCAGAGCCCCTAACACCACCAGAGTTGTCTTTTTCATTATCCATTCCATTTGTGTGGTTTACAGTCCCGATGAATATACCTATTAACAGGTATTTATGATCCCATCGAGATCACATCTTAAGTGTAAAAATTTAAATTCCCACCAAAAACAAAGCCACCTAAGGTGTTAATAAATCGATAATTGATCTGAATCAATAAATGAGATTTATTGCAAAATATATGCATGTTTACATTTCTGTTACCAAAAAAAGTTGCTAAAAAAAATGCCTCTGCGTAATTTCATCATTCCTGTTGGTTTTGGTTGGGCCGGTAAGGAGTCGGTGGCAATCAAGATGAGCGAAATTGAAAATCCCTGCACCAGCTGCGGCGCCTGCTGCGGTTATTTCCGAGTTTCATTCTATTGGGCCGAAGCGGAAGATGGCGGCGGCTTGGTACCTATATCCTTAACAGAACCCTTGAGCCCCTTTCTGCGCTGTATGCAGGGAACCAACAGCAAGTCCCCACGCTGTACCTCGCTGGTGGGTGAGATTGGTCAGGCGGTATCCTGTTCGATCTACTCCAGCCGCCCTAGCCCCTGCCGCGAATTCGATCAATCCGGGGAAAACGGCCTGCGCAATGAAGCCTGCGATCGGGCGCGTGAGCGCTACGGCCTGCCGCCCTTGCCGGTTCCCCTGCCTTTATCAATGTCAGAGACCATAATCGCCCAAGAAATCAGCACAGTGCCATTCGCGGGGTGCCACAGCGGCGCGGAACAAGGTACAATCGTCCACTGATTTAACTACGTTCCCGACGCCAAGGAGTCTGCATGCCAAGCATGCCAATTACGGCCAACACGTTGTACCGTGACAGTTTTAACTTTTTCCGTAATCAGGTTGCCAGCATTGTGCTGTTGGCACTGCTGACCGCATTCATTTCTGTGCTGCTTAATCAGGCGTTTAGCCCCGATATCGAGCAGTTGAAGATCCTGACCGCGACGGAAAGTGATTTGGCCTCCAACGCCGGTGCCGGCATGGGGATCCAGGAAATCATTCAGCAAATGACGCCTGAACAGCAGATGGTGCTGTTGAAAGTGTCCGCCGCCGCCACGATTTCCGCTTTAGTGGGTAACGTGCTGCTGGTAGGGGGCATGTTGACGCTGATCCGCCTGGTTTCTGAAGGCCAGCGTACCAGTGCGCTGCGGGCTATCGGGATATCTGCCCCGCTGTTGCCGCGTTTACTGTTGCTGCTGTTTGTCTGCACCTTGCTGACCCAGCTGGGCCTGACGCTGTTCGTCGTGCCCGGTGTGATCATGGCGATCTCGTTCTCGTTGGCCCCGGTGATTTCCGTGGCCGATGGGAAAGGCATGTTTGCCTCACTGAAACTGAGCTGCAAGCTGGCCTTTGCCAACGCGCGGGTGATCGTTCCGGCGATGATGCTATGGTTGGCGGCCAAACTGCTGGTGCTGTTTATGGTCAGCCACTTGTCGGTGTTGACGCCACACGTAGCCAGCATAGTTCTGACAGCATTGAGCAACCTGGTTTCTGCCCTGCTGCTGATTTATTTGTTCCGTCTGTATATGTTACTGCGTGACACGGCGCCCGCTTCTGGCGTTTCATTAGATAAAAGATAAACCGAATCAGTTGAAGTTTAAGGGCACGCTTTAGGCGTGCCCTTTTTATTTACTGCACGGTGCCCGGTTCAGCCTGTTCCTTGCTTTGTATCAGCTTGAGTGCCAGATAAAGGTCGGGCACCAGGATCAAATCCTTATCGCGCCCCACCCGATTGATACGGAACCAGCGCGTTAACTCGGTGCGCCGTCCGGCCAACACCAGCTTAACGTTACGCTGTAACAAATCACGTTTTAGCTCGTCAATGGCCGCCAGCACGCTGATATCCGCATGGGTAAAACTGGCCACCGCATCCACCACCACCCAACGCGGTTGGAACGGCGTGCTGTCGACCAGATTGAGGATGCGCCGCTTGAAGTAGGCCACGTTGAAATAGGTCAGCGGGGAGTTAAAGCGGTACATCATCACGCCCTGCACCGCTTTCACCCCGTTGTTGTTGCCCATTGAGTGGATCATGCCTTCCTCATTGACGCCCAGCAGTTGCTCCGTGGGGCGGAACACGGTGCGCAGAAACTGCATCAGGCCAAGCAATACCGCCAAGCCAATGCCGCTGATCACCCCCACCAGCAGCACGCTGACGAAGGTGAAGGCTGCCAGCCGGAACGCCTGGGTATTGCGCTTGCGCAGGATCCAGATGCCGCGAATGTCGATCAACGACCAGGCGGCGTACATCAGCACCACGCCTAATCCGGCTACCGGAATAAATTGCAGCGGAGAAGTCAGGAACAGCAGCACAATGCCAATGACGATGGCGGCAATAATTGATACCAGTTGGCTCTTGCCGCCGTTGGCATCGTTTACCGCCGTACGCGAATCGGCCCCGCTGATGGCAAACCCTTGCGACAGCGCAGAAACAATGTTGACCAGCCCCAGCGCACGGAACTCCGCATCGGCATTAACCTCGTAGCCATTTTTCGCCGCAAAGCTGCGCGCCGTGAGCATCATGCTGACAAAGCTGACCACCGCCAGGTTGAGCGCCGGTATCACCATGTCACGCAGTAAGCCCGGCTGAAAATCCGGCCACTGTACGATAGGCAGCATGCCGCTGAAGCCCCCTACGGTAATAATACCGTGCTGCTGCAAATTACCCGCCCAGGTGATGAAGGCGACCAGCACGATGGCAAACAACGGCGCAGGCCAGTTAGGCCGCAATTTTTTAACCCCCACCAGCATTGTCAGCGTAAGCAATGAAATGCCCATCGTCGGCCAATCGCTGTGCAGAATGTTACCGGGCAAGGCATAAATACGTTCAATCAGCTGCGCCGGTGGCGTACCGAACCCCAGCACTTTGCCGATCTGATCGACGATGATGGTCACCGCTACGCCGTTCAGCAATCCGCTGAGGATCGGGCGCGAAAGCAGGTCTGCCAAGGCCCCGAGCCGGAAGCGGCTAGCCAGCAAACACCAAGCCCCCGTCATTGCGGTCATCATGATGGTGAGCTGCCAGTGCAGCTCCATACTTCCTGCGGCCAGCGGAGTCACCACGGCGGCGATCACCGCACAGGTTGCCGCATCCGGCCCAACAATCAGCTGCCGCGACGAGCCAAAAATGGCATAGGCGATCATCGGTAAAATACAGGAGTAAAGCCCGACCACCGGGCTGACACCGGCCAGTTCGGCATAGGCGATCGCCACCGGCAAAGCTACCGCTGCGACCGATAACCCCGCACGAATATCCGGCTTCAACCAACTGCGTTCATATCCTAACAAATGCGTCAAACCGGGCGTCCACGCCCGCAGAGACTTCCACTGCATAGCTATTTTCCATGGTAAATTATGCGGCTATTATTATGCTTAATATGCGTCGTACACCCAGCGCTTGCAAATAACCGAGGGTAACAATCGTAAGTTTATGCAAATTCTGGCGTTTACAGCAGCAATCTACCGGACGAACACCGATAATCTGCCCTTTAGTGCGATACACAGAGCGCGCCAAATCCGGTATAGTCGCCCGATGAACCTATGATGGATTGATTTATGAAGCAGTTTCTTGATTTTCTACCCCTGATTGTCTTTTTTGCCTTTTATAAGCTTTACGATATCTACGTCGCCTCGGGTGCCTTGATCGTCGCCACCGCCCTGGCACTGGTCTTTACCTGGCTGAAATACCGCAAGGTTGAGAAGATGACGCTGATCACCTTTGCCATGGTCGCCGTATTCGGTACCTTGACCCTGGTGTTCCACAATGACCTGTTTATCAAATGGAAGGTCACCGTCATCTACACCCTGTTCGCCCTGGCGTTGCTGATCAGCCAGTTGATACTGAAAAAGCCGCTGATCCAACGCATGTTGGGTAAAGAGCTGACCCTGCCGGACAGCGTCTGGAACCACCTTAACATTGCCTGGGCCCTGTTCTTCCTGGCCTGCGGCTTGGCCAATATCTATGTGGCATTCTGGATGCCGCAGGACGTTTGGGTTAATTTCAAGGTATTTGGCCTGACCGTGCTGACGCTGGTCTTCACCCTGTTGAGCGGTATCTATATTTACCGTCATATGCCAGAAGAGCAGAAGAAATAATGACCGAACAACGACCTTTGCCTAGCGGTGAGCTGGTGCTGCGCACGCTGGCCATGCCGGCAGATACCAATGCCAACGGCGATATTTTTGGCGGCTGGCTGATGTCGCAAATGGACATCGGCGGCGCGATCCTGGCCAAAGAGATTGCCGAAGGGCGCGTGGTGACCGTGCGGGTTGACGGCATGACCTTTCTCAAGCCGGTCGCGGTGGGTGACGTGGTGTGCTGCTATGCCAACTGTATCCGCAGTGGCCGCAGCTCCATTACCATCAATGTGGAAGTTTGGGTCAAGAAGGTGTCTTCTGCCCCGATCGGCCAGCGCTACCGTGCCACGGAAGCGGTCTTTACCTATGTAGCGGTAGATGACGCTGGCAGCCCTCGCGCCCTGCCAGACGGTAAGATGAGCTTCCGCGTTGGCGAATAAGCCTACGCCAGATAGCAAAAAGGTCGCAAACGCGACCTTTTTTATTGCTTACTCAACCGTCGAACCTTCCATTTTGAAGACGATGGTCTTCGTCAGGTTCTGCGCGGTTTTGGCTTCATAGCGCCATTTACGCATTGCCTGCTTCACTTCACGTTCGAACATATTACGTGGTTCCGCAGACAGAATACGCACGTTAGTAACCCGCCCGTCGCTATCGACATCGAACTGAACCTTGACCTTGCCTTCGATCTGCAATGCCTGGGCGCGCGGTGGATACATCGGCTTGCCGATACTCAGAGCTTTCGGCCCCAACTCACGGGAAGTTCCCGGCGCGGGTGCAGATGGTGCCTGTTTAACCGGTGCCTTGTCGATCGGCTTGGCTTCGGATTGATTGTCGAACGGCGAAGGTTCACGCGGTTCGGTCTTCTTCACTTCACGCTTGACCGGCTTCTCTACCTTCGGCTTCGGTTTTGGCTTCGGCTTGGGTTTCTCCGGCTCCGGTTTAGGGATGGCTACCGGTACCGGCGGTGGCGGCTCTGGCTCCGGGATTGGTTCTGGCTCAGGCTCAGGTTCTACCTGTGGCTCCGGTTCCGCCGCAGCCGGCGGTGGCGGTTCTGCCAGCGCGGTCATATTCACCATCATGACGCTGATAGGGGCATCCTCCTGCTTCGGCAACTCCAACACTTCGTTGACGGAAGCGTAGAGCAAGGCGGCCACCAGGGCACTGTGCAAACCAACGGAGAGGACAATTGGCACGGAAATTCGGCGAATAAGGAACATTTTGTTTAGCGGCATAATGATTCTGTTTCCTCTGGTGCGCCAAGTTTAAATGCAAATAGCAATCATATTCAATAACGAAAGACAAACTATCGCTTTAATCGGCATCATTAGGCGCTAAAACCAGCAAACTCATAGGGATATTAACGTTTAATTAGCCTTTTATTGCGCTTTGCATACGGATTGTTAACCAATGTGTTCCCTCACTCGTCAATCGCAGCACGCGCAGCTATCCTCAGCACGGTAATGAATTTTTATCTGGATTGGCATTCCCTTGTCACAGGTTTTGCGCTACTTTGTGATTACCGTTGTATGGCAATGATTTTAAAGGTGAAATATGCTTTATCTGATCTACGCACAAGACGTACCTGGCACGCTGGAACAGCGCATGGCCGTTCGCCCCGCCCATCTGGCTCGCCTGCAGGCGCTGCGTGATGAAGGCCGGTTGGTGGTCGCTGGCCCTAACCCGGCTATCGATAGCAACGATCCAGGCCAGGCTGGATTTACCGGTTCTACCGTGATCGCCGAGTTCCCTTCGCTGGAGGCGGCAAAATCCTGGGCAGCACAAGACCCGTACGTGGACGCAGGCGTATACGGCGAAGTCACGGTGAAACCCTTCAAGCAGGTATTTTAAGCAAAAAAAAGCCAGCACGGAGGTGGCTGGCTAAAAGTGGGTTCTTCGAGGGAATATCTTTATTCGTTAAACATACTCGCCGCGGGGAGCGATCGCCATCTATCAGTGTGATAGGTCAACCATTGCGAGCCGTATCGGTAAGAACCCACTTTTGCAGGTCGGCAAACATCGCTTCCCATTCCTGCTGAGTGATATCCATAAAGCCGAAGAACCGCAGCATGAAGGCTCCCTCGGTAGCCAGGAAGGCCAATCGCGCCTTTCTCCCCGCCTCGGTAGTCAGATCCAGACCTGCTATGCGGCTGCGATACCATTCTCGCGTACTGTCCAGGTGTTCTGGCGTCTGAATTAACGTCGCCATCAACCCGGCGGCCTTGGCGCTGGAAGCCTGATCGGAACTGCGGGTAGCCTGCATATGCGCCTGGACGATGGTTAACGGGTCCGGATCGCTGCCCGCAATATCGTCAAAAACCTGCTCATAAACCTTGCCCCAACGGTCAAACATCGCATCGATGAGCGCATCTTTGCTACCAAAGCAATATTGCACTCCCCCCTTGGAGATCCCCATGGCTTTAGCCACCGAATCGATGGTCAACCCTGCCGCACCTTGGGTCGCCACAATCTCTTCTGCGGTATCCAGCACCTTGTCACGATCGATACTCCGTTGACGCCCCATTGAGAAAGCCCCTTTTCAATACGTACGTATGGATTTATATTATAGCAGTATACCACCGGTACTACCGGGTGGTTACCGTAAGGTGACGCAGCCGCGTCATCGGTTTACTAGGATACTCTTTATGCACGCCCAAAACCGCTGGCTGATCCTGGCAATGATCTCCAGTGCGCTATTTTTAATCATTACCGATATGACGGTGCTTTACACCGCGTTGCCGCGCCTGACCCAGGCATTGGATGCCACAGCCTCACAAAAGCTGTGGATCGTTAACGCCTACCCGTTGGTGGTTGCTGGCCTGCTGCCCGGCGCTGGCATGTTAAGCGACCGTCTTGGCCACAAGAAAATGTTTATCGCCGGTTTGCCGGTCTTTGCCTTGGCCTCACTGTGCGCCGCGTTCTCCCCCAGTGCCGAGTGGCTGATTGCATCACGGGCTTTCCTGGCCATCGGGGCTGCGATGATGATGCCAGCCACGCTATCCATTGTGCGCCACGTCTTTACCGATGAGCGTGAACGTGCGCTGGCGATTGGCATCTGGGCCGCCGTGGCCTCCGGTGCCGCAGCGCTTGGCCCGGTGGTAGGCGGCGTTCTGCTGTCCTATTTCTGGTGGGGCTCGGTATTTCTGATCAACGTGCCGGTGGTGATGCTGGTCCTGCCGCTGGCGGTATATCTGATCCCTCGTTGCGGTGGAGACAGTCAACGCCCCTGCGACTTTATCAGCTCGCTACAGATCATGTTCGGCCTGGTGGCGTCGATCTATGCGCTGAAAGAGCTGAGTAAACCCGCGTTCTCCCTGAGTGACTTCGCCATTGCGGCGGCGCTCGGGACGCTGTTCCTGACGCTGTTTGTCCGCCGTCAGCAGCGGGCGCAATACCCCATGATTGATTTCTCACTGTTCCGCAATCGGCTGTTTGCCAGCGGTGTCGGTGTGGCGATCGTTTCAATGATCGCGCTGATCGGGGTCGAACTGGTGTTAAGCCAGCGGTTACAGTTGGTGCTAGGCATGACGCCGCTGCTGGCCGCGTTGTTTATTTTACCCATTCCGGTCGCCTCGGCTCTGGCTGGCCCGCTGGCCGGGGCCTTGCTACCGCGTTATGGCGAGCGCGCCATGTTGGTGGGCGGCTTTATTCTCACCGCCTTAGGCATTGCGGGTGTCGCCCTGTGGTATCAAGGCAACGTCATTATGCAGTTGGTCTGCCTGTTTGTGGTGGGCTTTGGCCTCGGCGGTGCCATCACAGCCGCCTCAACGGCCATTATGCTCAACGCCCCAGAAGACAAGGCGGGCATGGTCGCCGCCATTGAAGATGTCTCGTGGGAGTTGGGTGGCGTGTTAGGCGTCACGCTGCTGGGCGGGTTGATGACGGCGGTCTATAGCCACAGCCTAATATTGCCTGCCAATCTGCCTGCAGGCGATCTCGCTTATGACAGCATTGATGAGGCGTTACGGTTAGCCGGAAATATGGGCGCGGACAGCGCAGAAAGGCTGATCCAGCTGGCTAGAGGCGCCTTTGATCAGGCCTTTATTGCCGTGCTGATCGCCGCCGCATTGCTCACCAGCCTGAGCGCCGGTGTGCTAAAATTTGCTTTGCGCAAAAGAGCGCAGGTGTAATTTAATCGATAAGGTTAAGTGGGCGCAGCAATGCAGCGCCCCTACCCGATTAGCCAATTGATGAATGTAAGCAGCTTGAAAGATGACGGGTAAATTGGTTTGAACGATTGAATTGATGTTTAGTAGCAACTTTAACCTTATGATAGATCCGGTTAACCTGTTTTGTATGGATATCAATCTAGATAATCGAAACAAATAATCAGGAGAAGATTATTATGGCAACGGCAAAGAAAGCGACCAAGACTCATATCGGCCTGGACACCAAACAATCAGCAAAACTCTCTGAAGCACTGAACGCCCTCCTGGCTAACTACCAGGTGCTGTACATGAACGTGCGCGGCTACCATTGGAATATTTCCGGCCCGCATTTCTTTGAACTGCACGTCAAGTTTGAAGAAACCTACAATGACCTGCTGACCAAGGTGGATGAACTGGCAGAGCGTATTCTGACTCTGGGTTCACAGCCTCGCCATGCCTTCAGTGACTATCTGAAAACGGCGGATATCAAGGAAGATACCAATGTCACCGACGATAAAGGCACCCTGCGCGGCTTGCTGGAAGGCTACGCCATTTTGTTGCAACAGCAGCGCGAACTGCTGACGCTGGCCGCAGAGGCCGGTGACGAGGGTACCTCTTCGCTGATGAGTGATTACATTAAAGAGCAGGAAAAACAGGTGTGGATGTTGAACGCCTATCTGGGTAAATAACCCAGGTCCAGCCAATAGCAGAACAGCCCATAACGGGCTGTTCTTGTTTTACCACTCGTAAGCCACAACGAACAATAAGGCTCTGCGGTGTTGATCGTCCAAACGACGGCGAACACGAATGATATGCCGGTTGCTGCACGACTGGCGCTCCAGCCAACGGTGCCTGCGCCGCTGGCTCTGCCGTAACATCCTCCAGCGGCCCACTTCATTTCTACTGCGTCTCATTTTACGTTACCCATCAATGCCAACCGCGGGCATTATAGCCCTTTCAACGCGCGATCCAAGTCGCCCGTTTATCGCTGTATTGACGCCTACAATAGAGAAAGCATGATTTTTGTTTTCGGCAAGTCCCTTTGGTCAATCATTTTTATGTAACTTAACTTCCGAGAAAAGGTTTCACCTTTGTTGTTCTGTGCGTACACTCATTATTAGTGGCTTACCAACGGAAATTTTTGCCTTTATGACAACCTTTTATACCGTAATTAGTTGGCTTTTGGTGTTTGGCTACTGGCTGCTTATCGCCGGGGTCACATTGCGTATTCTGATGAAACGACGCACCGTGCCTTCGGCCATGGCCTGGCTGCTGGTGATCTATATTCTGCCCTTGGTCGGTATCGTCGCTTATTTATCCTTTGGCGAACTGCACCTGGGCAAACGCCGCGCAGAGCGAGCCAAGGCCATGTGGCCCTCAACCGCTCGCTGGTTGAATGAGCTTAAAGGAAGCAGCCGGATTTTTGCTACCGAGTACAGTGAAGTGGCCCGTCCGCTGTTCCAGCTTTGCCACCACCGCCAAGGAATTGATGGCGTCAAAGGCAACCAGCTACAGTTGCTGACGACCACCGATTCAACCCTGAATGCGCTAGTGCGGGATATAGAGCTGGCTCGCCATAATATCGAGATGGTGTTTTATATCTGGCAGCCCGGTGGGCAGGTTGATCAGGTCGCCGAATCATTGATGGCCGCCGCGCGCCGTGGCGTGCACTGCCGTTTGATGCTGGACTCGGCTGGCAGCGTACAGTTCTTCCGCAGTCCTTACCCCAGCATGATGCGTAATGCCGGTATTGAAGTGGTTGAGTCACTCAAGGTTAACCTGTTCCGCGTCTTCCTGCGCCGCATGGACCTCAGGCAACATCGCAAAGTGGTGCTGATCGACAATTACATCGCCTACACCGGCAGTATGAACATGGTCGATCCGCGCTTCTTCAAGCAGGATGCCGGGGTTGGTCAATGGATCGACCTGATGGCACGCATGGAAGGCCCGGTGGCAACCACGATGGGTATCGTTTACGCCTGTGACTGGGAGATTGAGACCGGCAAACGCATTTTGCCACCGCCGCCAGACGTGAATATCATGCCGTTTGAGCAGGAAAGCGGCCACACCATCCAGGTTATTGCCTCCGGCCCGGGGTTCCCGGAAGAAATGATCCATCAGGCGCTGTTGACGGCGGTCTATTCCGCGCGTGAGCAGTTGATCATGACCACTCCCTACCTGGTACCAAGCGACGATCTGCTGCATGCCATTTGCACGGCAGCGCTGCGTGGCGTTGACGTCAGCATTATCGTTCCGCGCGACAACGACTCAATGATGGTGCGCTGGGCCAGCCGTGCTTTCTTCTCGGAGCTGCTGGAAGCGGGCGTGAAGATTTATCAGTTTGAAGGCGGGCTGTTGCACACCAAGAGCGTGTTGGTCGATGGCCAGCTCAGCCTGGTCGGCACGGTCAATCTGGATATGCGTAGCCTGTGGCTGAACTTTGAGATCACCCTGGTGATTGACGACAGCGGCTTTGGTGCCGATCTGGCCTGTGTGCAAGATGATTACATCGCCCGCTCGCAGCTATTGGATGCCGAGCAATGGTTGAAGCGCCCGTACTGGCACCGCCTGGTCGAACGCCTGTTTTACTTTTTCAGCCCGTTGCTGTAAAAGCGGCAACGAGCATGGTTTAATAACCTCAAATCATTTGTTATCAGGATTTTTATATGGACTTGAATAATCGCCTTACCGAAGATGAAACGCTGGAACAAGCCTACGACATCTTCCTGGAGCTGGCCGGCGACAATCTGGATCCCGCGGATATTCTGCTGTTCAATTTACAGTTTGAAGAGCGCGGCGGTGCCGAGCTGTACGATCCGGCAGAAGACTGGCAGGAGCACGTGGATTACGATCTGAATCCGGACTTCTTTGCCGAGGTGGTGATCGGCCTGGCGGACAGCGATGGCGAGCCTATCAACGATGTCTTTGCCCGCGTGCTGATCTGCCGCGAGAAAGATAACAAGCTGTGCCACATTTTGTGGAAAGAATAAGCCGGTTAACGGAATAAAAAAACCTGCCAGATGGCAGGTTTTTTATTATTAATCAACCCATTATAACGAATCAACTTTCAGGCACGATACCGCATGACGGAAGCTGCCTTCCAGCAATGGGCGAGTTTTAGCGCACTCCGGCCCGGCAATCGGGCAGCGGGTGCGGAACACACAGCCCGAAGGCGGATTGATCGGTGATGGCAGTTCCCCTTCCAGCAGTTGGATCTGCTTTTCCTTTTCCTTGTCAGGATCCGGCACCGGAACCGCCGACATCAGCGCCTTGGTGTAAGGATGCTGCGGGTTATGATAGACCTCGTCATAGGTTCCCAGCTCCACCGCATGGCCCAGATACATCACCAGCACCCGATCGGAAATGTGTTTAACCACCGCCAGATCGTGGGCGATAAAGATTAGCGATAACCCCATCTCACGCTGCAACTGCTGCAGCAGATTCACCACCTGCGCCTGGATAGACACGTCCAGGGCGGAGACCGGCTCATCACAAATCACCAGTTTCGGCTCCAGGATCAAGGCGCGGGCGATGCCAATACGCTGACACTGCCCGCCGGAGAATTCATGCGGATAACGGTTGATCAGGTTCGGCAACAGGCCCACCTTCAACATCATCGCTTTGACCTTATCCTTCACTTCCTGACGCGGCATTTTCGGATTATAGGTACGCAGCGGTTCGGCGATGATCTCACCGATGGTCATACGCGGGTTCAGCGAGGCCAGCGGATCCTGGAAAATCATCTGAATATCGCTGCGCGTCTTGCGCCAGTCGGCATCGCTCATGCCCAGCAGATCTTTGCCCAACCAGGCAACGCGGCCACTGGTCGCCTTCACCAGGCCGATAATTGCCCGTGCGAAGGTGGATTTACCGCAGCCTGACTCCCCTACCACCCCTAGCGTTTCGCCTTCAAACAGGCGCACGGTGACACCGTCCACCGCCTTCAGGGTTTTAGGTGCCTGCCAGAACCACTGCTTGTCATCATGAATATCGAAGTGAACTTTCAGGTCTGCGACTTCCAGCAGCACTCTTTTATCGGTTGCGGTCATACCAACGCCTCCACCGGCTTGAAACAGGCGCGCAGGCGCCCCTCACCAAACTGCTCCAATGGCGGAGCACTCGCGCACTGCTCCATCGCATGCGGACAACGCGGCTGGAACGGACAGCCCTTCGGCAAACGCAGCAGGTTTGGCGGGTTACCAGGGATGGTCATCAACGCTTCACCTTCGGCATCCAGACGCGGCACCGCATTGAGCAGCCCGATAGAATATGGGTGGCTCGGATGATAAAACACATCGCGGGCGCTGCCGTATTCCATGGTGCGGCCAGCGTACATCACCAAGACCTTGTTACAAATCCCGGCAACCACGCCCAAATCATGGGTGATCATGATGATCGCCGTATTGAATTCACGCTTCAGTTCGTTAAGCAGCGTCATGATCTGTGCCTGCACGGTAACGTCCAGCGCGGTGGTTGGCTCATCGGCAATCAGTAGTTTTGGCCGGCACAGTAACGCCATGGCGATCATCACGCGCTGGCGCATCCCGCCGGAAAACTCATGCGGATACATCCGCATACGCTTACGGGCTTCCGGCATTTTGACCGCATCCAGCATCCGGACCGACTCTTCAAACGCCTCGCTTTTGCTCATTTTTTTATGCAGCATCAGCACTTCCATCAACTGCTCGCCAACCCGCATATAAGGATTCAACGAGGTCATGGGGTCCTGGAAGATCATCGAGATCTCTTCAGCCCGCAGCTTGTTGAGCTGGCTTTCTGGCAGGTTGAGAATTTCACGGCCATTGAATTTTGCCGAGCCACCGATGCGGCCATTGCTGGCCAGTAGGCCCATCAACGCAAATGCCGTCTGTGACTTGCCGGAACCCGACTCCCCGACGATACCCAGGGTTTCACCCGCGCGCAGATCGAAATTGAGATCGTTCACCGCAGTCACATCGCCGTCTGGTGTACCGAACGTCACACGCAGATCTTTGACGTCCAGCAGCAGTCCGTCTTGTGGTTGAGAATTAATGCTCATGGTTGCACTCCTTAACGATCTTTCGGGTCGAGGGCATCACGCAGGCCATCGCCGATAAAGTTGAAACAAAACAGAGTGATAACCAGGAAACAGGCTGGGAACAGCAGCAACCACGGTGATACTTCCATTGAGTTGGCACCATCGCTCAACAATGCGCCCCAACTGCTCAGTGGCTCCTGAGTACCCAGCCCCAGGAAGCTGAGGAAGGATTCAAACAGGATCATGCTCGGCACCAGCAGCGAGGCATATACCACCACCACGCCCAGTACGTTCGGCACGATATGCCGCAGGACGATATTGCGAGTCGATACACCGCACACCAGCGCCGCTTCGATAAACTCTTTACGTTTAAGGCTGAGTGTCTGCCCGCGCACGATACGCGCCATATCCAGCCAGGACACCATACCGATCGCCACAAAGATCAGCAGGATATTTTGCCCAAAGAAGGTCACCAGCAGGATCACAAAGAACATGAACGGGAAGGAGTTCAGGATCTCCAGCAAACGCATCATCACCGAGTCGGTCTTGCCGCCCAGATAGCCAGAAAGTGAACCGTACAAGGTGCCTAATACCACGGCTACCAGCGCCGCAGCGACCCCCACCATCAGCGAGATACGCCCACCAATGGCCACGCGCACCAGCAGGTCACGCCCTGAGGAGTCGGTACCGAAATAGTGCCCGGACTCCAGGTTAGGCGCGGCAGACATCATGGCCCAATCGGTGTCATCATAAGCAAACTGCGACAGCCAGGGGGCACAGATCACAAACAGGGTGATCAGCGCTAACACAAACAGGCTGGTCACCGCCGCACGGTTGTGCATAAAGCGGCGGCGAGCATCCTGCCACAGACTGCGCCCTTCAACTTCCAGCTGTTCGCTGAAGTTTTCCAGAGCTTCGCTGTTCTTTTTCGTCAACATCTTGCGTGCTCCAGCTTAGTAACGGATTTTCGGATCGATCACGGCATACAGCACGTCGACGATCGCGTTAAACAGGATGGTCAAGCCACCGACCAGAATGGTCAGACTTAACACCAGCGAATAGTCACGGTTCAGCGCTCCGTTAACGAATAGCTGGCCAATTCCTGGCAGGCCGTAGATGGTTTCAATCACCATCGAACCGGTGATAATCCCAACAAACGCTGGCCCCATATACGACAGCACCGGCAGCAGCGCAGGTTTTAATGCGTGGCGCAGAATAATGCGGCGCATTGGCAAACCTTTGGCACGGGCGGTACGGATAAAGTTGGAGTGCAACACTTCAATCATCGAGCCACGGGTGATACGGGCGATGCTGGCGATATAAGCCAAAGACAGCGCCACCATCGGCAGGATCATGAACTTCAGCGCCCCACCGTTCCAGCCCCCACCGGGCAACCACTTCAAGGTAATGGCGAAAATCAGCACCAGTAAGGGGGCGACAACAAAGCTGGGGATCACCACACCGGTCATGGCGAACCCCATCACCGTATAGTCCCACTTGGTGTTCTGATTCAACGCGGCAATAACCCCTGCGCTCACTCCCAGCACCACCGCCAGCACAAAAGCGGCAAAACCCAGTTTGGCTGAAACGGGGAACGAGGCCTTGACCAGGTCATTAACCGAATAATCTTTGTATTTGAATGAAGGGCCAAAATCGCCCTGCGACAGCTGTACCAAATAGTGCCCGTACTGTTTCCAGATCGGATCGTTAAGGTGATATTTGGCTTCAATGTTGGCCAACACTTCGGGTGGCAGCGCACGCTCACCGGTAAACGGGCTGCCGGGTGCGAGGCGCATCATAAAGAAAGAGATGGTGATAAGGATAAATAGTGTCGGGATCGCCTCTAACAAGCGACGAAAGATAAATTTAAGCATTGCCCTAGCCCTGTGCTTCAGCCTGATAACGGCTTATTGTCTTGAAATGGGCCGGCGACCTGTGCCGCCAGCCCTTGCCGCATCAATGTTTGATGATGTACAGGTTTTTGTCGTAAACGTTATCAAGTGGATCTTTGCCTGAGTAACCACCCACATAAGGTTTCACCAGGCGAGCATTCACATAGTAATAAAGCGGAACGATGGCAGAGTCTTTATCCAGCTGAACTTCGGCTTTCTGATACAGATCGGCACGTTCTTCTTTGGTTTTCGCCGTCAAGACGTTGCCCATCAGCTTGTCGAATTCTGCGCTCTTATAGTGCGGGGTGTTACTGCTGCTGTCGGACAGCATCATGTTCAGGAAGGAGCTTGGTTCGTTGTAGTCCGCACACCAGCCAGCACGTGACACGTCATAGGTGCCCTGATGGCGGGTATCCAGGAAGGTTTTCCACTCCTGGTTCACCAGCTTCACGTCCACACCCAGGTTTTTCTTCCAGATAGACGCCGCGGCAATGGCCAGCTTCTTGTGTAGATCGGAAGTGTTGTACAGCAGCGAGAAGGTCAGCGGTTTACCCGGGCCATAACCCGCTTCGGCCAGCAGTTTCTTGGCTTCTTCGTTACGCTTTTCCTGCGTCCAGCCAAACCATTCTGGCGGGGTCAACTTGGCACCGTCGGTGTAAGGAGGAGTAAAGCTGTACGCTGGCAGATCGCCCTGGTTCTTCACCTTGTTGACGATGATATCGCGATCCATCCCCAGCTTCAGCGCTTCACGTACGCGAGCATCAGTGAACGGTGCTTTCTGGTTGTTGATTTCGTAGTAATAAGTACACAGGTATGGATCGACGTGTACTTCGTTCGGGATCTCTTTTTTCAGCTTCTGGAACAGTTCGATCGGCATGTTGTTATAGGTCATGTCGATTTCACCGGTGCGGTAGCGGTTAACGTCGGTGACTTCTGAAGCGATCGGCAGGAAGGTGACTTTGTTAATGATGGTTTTGGCGTTATCCCAGTATTGCGGGTTACGTTCCAGCACGATACGTTCGTTAACCACCCAGTCTTTCAGCTTGTATGCGCCGTTGCTCACGTAGTTCTCTGGCAGGGTCCACTTCTCACCAAACTTCTCTACCGCTTCTTTATTCACCGGCTTCATGGCGTAGTGCGGAGTCATTTCTACCAGATACGGCACCGGCTCGGTCAGCGTCACCTGGAAGGTATGATCGTCGATGGCCTTCACGCCCAACGTCGATTTGTCTTTTTTACCCGCGATGATGTCATCCACGTTTTCTACGTGGGCATACTGCAGATAGCTGGCATAAGGAGAGGCCGTTTTCGGGTCGACCAAACGCTGCCAGCTATACACGAAGTCTTGTGCCGTTACCGGCTCACCGTTCGACCATTTGGCATCTTTACGCAGGTGGAAGGTCCACACTTTGAAATCTTGGTTATCCCAGCTTTCTGCTGCACCCGGCACCACTGAACCGTCCGGGCTGTTGTTGGCCAACCCTTCCATCAGATCGCGAGTGACGTTGTTTTCAGGCACGCCTTCGATCTTGTGCGGATCCAGGGATTGTACTTCGGAACCATTGTTCTTAACGATTTCCTGCTTGTCTGCCAGCTGAACGCCCGCTGGCACATCGGCCGCAAAAGCAGTTCCTGCCGCCGTCAAGCCTAGCGCCGCAATAATGCCTGCTGCCAGCAGGGACTTCTTCGTGATGTTGGTCATGTGGTTAAACTCCAGTTTTTATTATCACAACTCCGTCGTGGGAGCTGCGTTGCCCGTTAACCGGGGGTTGCTATGGCTGGACGCCGTGGAACGAAACGACGCTGCCTTTCCTGTGTATTACCGGCTGCTATCACCGCCGGTAACACCCTTCATTACGGTTTGATGATGTAAAAGTTTTTCAGATCGATATAGTCTTGCGGATCTTTGCCGGTGAAACCGCCAACCGTAGGTTTGACCAGGCGCGCACTGACCCGATAATAAACCGGGACCAGCGCAGAATCTTTATCCAGCAAGGCCTCCGCCTGCTGATAAATCGCCCCGCGTGCAGCGGCGTCCGGCGCTTGCAGGGTGCTGGCCATCAGCGCATCGAACGCCGGGCTTTTATAGAAGAAAGTGTTATTGCTGCTGTTGGAAAGCAGCATATTCAGAAACGCGCTCGGTTCGTTGTAATCGCCGCACCAGGTGGCACGGGCCACATCAAACTGCCCTTCATGGCGGCTCTGCAGCGAGGTTTTCCATTCCTGATTTTGCAATGTGACCTGTGCGCCAAGGTTCTTCTTCCACATTGAGGCAGCAGCGATGGCCTGCTGCTTATTTTGATCGGAGGTGTTGTACAACAAGGTAAACTTGAGCGGTTTCTCAGCGGTGAACCCGGCCTGCGCCAGCAGTTTCTTCGCTTCTTCGTTGCGTTTTTCCTGCGTCCACCCTGCCCATTCAGGCTGGCTGAAGTTGCCCCCCTCGGTAAAGGTTGGCGTAAAGCTGTAGGCCGGAATTTGGCCCTGGCCCATGATCTTGTTGGCAATAATGTCGCGGTCCAGCGTCAACTTGACTGCCGCACGCACGCGCTCGTCGGTAAACGGCGCACGCTGATTGTTGATCTCGTAATAGAAGGTGCACAGGTAAGGGTTAACGTGCAACTGTTCCGGGATCTCGCGTTTCATTTTGGCGTACAGGTTCGGTGGGATGGCACTATTAGTAATATCGATTTCACCGCTGCGGTAACGGTTAATGTCGCTGACTTCGGAAGACAACGGCAGGAACGTGGCCTGCTCGATCACCGTGTTGCTGTTATTCCAGTAGCTCGGGCTGCGTTCGAGCACGATACGTTCATTGACGACCCACTCGGATAAGCGATATGCCCCGTTGCCCACGTAGTTTTGTGGCAGTGTCCACTTATCGCCAAATTTCTCAACCACGGACTGTTTCACCGGTTTCATTGAGGTATGGGACAGCATGCTGACAAAATAGGGCACCGGCTCGCTGAGCGTCACCTTCAACGTTTTATCATCAATGGCGCTGACACCAAGCGATTCAGGCGGTTTCTTACCGGCAAGAATAGCGTCAATATTCTCAATTCGGGCGTATTGCAGATAGCTGGCATAAGGGGAACCGGTCTTGGGATCCGCCAGCCGCTGCCAGCTGTAAACGAAATCCTGCGCGGTCACCGGAGAGCCATCACTCCATACCGCCCCTGGACGCAGGTGGAAGGTCCACGTCTGGTAATCGGTATTTTCCCAGCGTTCCGCCACTGCAGGAGCCAGATGACCATTGGCATCGGTGCTGACCACCCCTTCTAGCAGGTTGAGGATAATATTGCTCTCAGGCGTTCCTTCGACCTTATGCGGATCCAACGAAGCGACTTCTGAACCGTTGTTGATCACCATGCGCTGAAGTGGTGCCAATTGCACACCGTCCGGTACCTCTACGGCCTGCAGGTTTTGGCTGGCGATCATCCCCAACACGGCGGCGATGATAACGGCCAACGGTTGATGCTTCGTGGTTTGCGGCATACTACAGGCTCCTTTTCACGGCTAAGCAATAATTGTGAAATAGTTATCAAGCGGGCTAAATATACGGATACCAGCAAAAATCATTCCTACCTGGCGCGTCAAAGATAAGATTTTTCCTTCTGACAAGTTGCTCGGAAATTAGCAGAAGCAAAAATTCATAGCCAATATTTTTTACAGAAATGTTAAGCATTTCTCTTTTATTATCCCATAGCCCTACAGACACCTAGCCTTCCCACCGGCCCATAAATGGATTAATCTTATGATTTTATTGGATAAATTTAGGATTAATTTTTAACCTTTTCATCCCGGATGAAAAAAACCACTCAAAAGAAACATTCAGTTAACAAAAACGCCGTTCAGAGAATAAACACCTGCCTATGCGTGGTTAATCACTAATAACACCTGTGTGAAACGGAGACAAGCCCTACAGAATGATGTGATTAAATTAACAACAGTTTTCCCCACAGGGAGACAAAAACCCCGGTCACGCGGATTTTAAAAGTGGAGAAAATAACATCTTGATGCTTTATCAACCGATAAAGTGAGATTTGTGCCACAGGGTGGGGCAATAGAATAAAAAGCAGGCAGGTTATGCACTTTAATAATGCATCGCCTGAGATAATTTGAAAAATTAAAAATAACTTAAGCCGCAAACGGGGTTGTCCGCGGCTTTATTAAGGTTATAACAACCCAGGGAAAATGGCTTTGATCCCGGTAACAATAAATTCGATCCCCAGCGCCATCAACAATAACCCCATGATACGGGTAATGACGTTGATGCCAGTTTGCCCCAGCAGACGCACCAGCAGCGGAGCTGCCCGGAACAATAGCCAGCAACAGAAAGCGAACAAGGCGATCGCCACGGTAAAACCTAACAGGTTCTGCCAGCTGTGGTAACGAGAGCTCCAGACAATGGTGGAACTGATGGCACCCGGCCCGGCCATCAGCGGCAGCGCCAAGGGAACAACCCCGATGCTTTCACGGATCGCGCTCTCTGACTTTTCCTGCTTGTTCTGTTTGTCTTCACCCAGCTTGCCGCTGATCATCGACATGGCGATGGTCACCACCAGAATGCCGCCGGCAATACGGAAAGAATCGATGGAGATACCAAACATACGCAATATGCCCTCGCCCAGGAACAGCGAGGTCCACAAAATAATCGCCACCGACAGGTTAGCCGTCAGGTTGGTTTTGTTACGCCCGACCTCGGCCTGATAGCTGGTCATGCTGATAAACACCGGCAGAATACCTACCGGGTTGACCAGCGCAAACAGGCCGACAAAGAACTTGATGTAGCCGGAAAAATCCAACAGAGATTGGCCCACGAAAAACTCCGCATAAATAGCTGTATAAAGAGACACTGCCGATGCGCGCTAATGTAATGGAATTGCGCCAGCTAATCCATCCACTCGGCCAGCATTTTTCCCTACTCCAACAGAATGTTACAAAACAATTCGCCATTGTTAATGCTTTGTGTGCGGTATGCTGTTATCAAGTATCATCGCGTCATCATCAAACACTTTGTTGATAATCACTCTCAACAACCGCAAGCTGAAAGGTGTCAGCTTGCAATTTTTATGATGTACATCACAAAATATCTACTCAGGAATAGTTAAGCTCTTAGTCGTAGTCAAAAGGGAGTACGAGGTATGGATACCGTTTCTGTCTCGCTTGCCTACTACCAACTTGCACTTGGTAAAGCTCTTTAAGTAAATCAGCAGTATGGGTCGCTAACTGCGGGAAAAGTCTCATGATCTCACAGACGCCTTCCTGACAGATGTCTATACTAGTTCCTCGAACGGCTTATTTACTGAAAGAGTTTAACATTTATCAGGAGAGCATCATGGCTGTAACGAATGTCGCTGAATTGAACGAGCTAGTTGCACGTGTCAAAAAAGCCCAGCGCGAGTATGCCAACTTCTCACAAGAGCAAGTTGATAAGATCTTCCGCGCCGCTGCCCTCGCCGCCGCAGATGCCCGTATTCCTCTGGCTAAAATGGCCGTTGAAGAATCTGGCATGGGTATCGTTGAAGACAAAGTCATCAAAAACCACTTCGCTTCCGAATACATCTATAACGCCTATAAAGACGAAAAAACCTGCGGGATCCTCTCCGAAGACGACACTTTCGGTACCATCACCATTGCAGAGCCAATTGGCCTGATTTGCGGTATCGTACCAACCACCAACCCAACTTCTACCGCGATCTTCAAAGCGCTGATCAGCCTGAAAACCCGTAACGGCATTATCTTCTCTCCGCACCCACGTGCCAAGAACGCCACCAACAAAGCCGCAGACATCGTGCTGCAGGCTGCCATTGCGGCTGGCGCGCCAAAAGACATCGTCGGTTGGATCGACCAGCCAACGGTGGAACTGTCCAATCAGCTGATGCATCACCCAGACATCAACCTGATCCTGGCAACCGGTGGCCCAGGCATGGTTAAAGCTGCTTACAGCTCTGGTAAACCCGCTATCGGTGTTGGTGCCGGTAACACTCCAGTTGTCGTCGATGAAACTGCCGATATCAAACGCGTTGTTGCTTCTATCCTGATGTCAAAAACCTTCGACAGCGGTGTGATCTGTGCGTCTGAACAGTCCGTGATTGTGGTGGATTCCGCATACGATGCAGTGCGCGCACGCTTCGCTTCCCACGGCGGCTACATGCTGCAGGGCAAAGAGCTGAAAGCCGTTCAGGACATCATCCTGAAAAACGGTGGCCTCAACGCCGCTATCGTTGGCCAGTCTGCACCAAAAATCGCTGAAATGGCCGGTATCAAAGTGCCAGCCAACACCAAAATCCTGATCGGTGAAGTGAAACTGGTTGACGAATCTGAGCCGTTTGCTCATGAAAAACTGTCACCAACCCTGGCGATGTACCGGGCCAAAGACTTTGAAGACGCCGTCAGCAAAGCCGAGAAACTGGTCGCCATGGGCGGTATCGGTCACACCTCTTGTCTGTACACCGATCAAGATAACCAGACTGCACGCGTGGAATATTTTGGCGACAAAATGAAAACCGCACGTATTCTGATCAACACCCCGGCTTCTCAAGGGGGTATCGGTGACCTGTACAACTTTAAACTCGCTCCGTCACTGACGTTGGGCTGCGGTTCCTGGGGTGGTAACTCCATCTCTGAAAACGTCGGTCCAAAACATTTGATCAACAAGAAAACTGTAGCGAAGCGAGCAGAAAACATGTTGTGGCACAAACTTCCTAAATCAATCTACTTCCGCCGTGGCTCACTGCCAATCGCGCTGGAAGAAGTGGCTACCGACGGGGCAAAACGCGCCTTCATCGTTACCGACCGCTACCTGTTCAATAACGGCTATGCCGATCAGATCACCAAGGTTCTGAAATCGCACGGTATTGAAACTGAAGTGTTCTTTGAGGTTGAAGCTGACCCAACGCTGAGCATCGTACGTAAAGGTGCCGAGCAGATGAATTCCTTCAAACCAGACGTGATCATCGCGCTAGGTGGTGGTTCACCAATGGACGCCGCGAAAATCATGTGGGTGCTGTACGAACATCCTGAAACCCACTTTGAAGATCTGGCGCTGCGCTTTATGGACATCCGTAAGCGTATCTACAAGTTCCCGAAAATGGGCGTGAAAGCGAAAATGATCGCCGTCACCACCACTTCAGGTACCGGTTCAGAAGTCACACCGTTTGCGGTAGTAACCGATGACGCTACCGGCCAGAAATACCCACTGGCTGACTATGCTCTGACCCCGGACATGGCGATTGTCGATGCCAACCTGGTGATGAACATGCCTAAATCCCTGTGCGCCTTCGGCGGCCTGGATGCGGTCACTCACGCTCTGGAAGCCTATGTTTCCGTACTGGCCAACGAATATTCCGACGGTCAGGCGCTGCAAGCGCTGAAACTGCTGAAAGAATATCTGCCAGCCAGCTATCACGAAGGGGCGAAAAACCCGGTTGCTCGTGAGCGTGTACACAACGCCGCTACCATCGCCGGTATCGCGTTTGCCAACGCCTTCCTGGGTGTCTGTCACTCAATGGCCCACAAACTGGGTTCTGAGTTCCACATCCCGCACGGTCTGGCTAACGCCATGTTGATCTCTAACGTTATCCGTTATAACGCCAACGACAACCCGACCAAGCAGACCGCCTTCAGCCAGTATGACCGCCCTCAGGCACGTCGTCGCTACGCGGAAATCGCAGACCACCTCGGCCTGAGCGCTGCCGGTGACCGTACCGCGCAGAAGATCGAAAAACTGCTGAAATGGCTGGACGAAATCAAGGCAGAGCTGGGCATTCCAACCTCGATCCGCGAAGCTGGCGTACAGGAAGCCGACTTCCTGGCCAAGGTCGACAAGCTGTCTGAAGATGCGTTTGATGACCAATGCACCGGAGCTAACCCTCGTTATCCGCTGATTGCCGAACTCAAGCAAATCTTGATGGATACCTTCTACGGTCGCGAATTCAGCGAAGCGACTGAAGAAGAGGCGGTAGTTGCGGCACCAGTTGCAGCCAAAGCGGAAAAAAAGTCCAAGAAATAACCGTTCTCTGAATGGTCAAAACCCGCCGAAAGGCGGGTTTTTTTATGCGTGAGATAAACTGTGCCCAATGAACGCCACGCGATTTTGACAACGGCACTACCCTACCCCCCAGGGCGGCATTCAAAAACGCCGCATAGGCCTTTTGCGGCGCTTCTGGTGCAATATCACTCTGGGGCCTTGATCGCTTCCTTGTAGTGCTTGCGGCATACCGAAACATAGCTTTCGTTACCCCCGATCACCACCTGCTCCCCCATGTGCATCGCCTTGCCATCGTCCCCCAGGCGCAGCACCATATTGGCCTTACGCCCGCAATGACAAATGGTCTTCAGTTCGACCAGTTTGTCTGCCCAAGCCAGCAGATGATGGCTGCCAACAAACAGTTCCCCAAGAAAATCCGTGCGTAAGCCATAACACAGCACTGGAATATCCAGTTGGTCGACCACCTCGCAAAGTTCTTCAACCTGCTCTTTGGTCAGAAACTGGCTCTCATCCACCAGCACGCAATGCACGGGCTGCTGCTGATGCTCCTGATTAATCATGTCGTACAGTTGAGTGGCGTTATTATAAAGCTGTGCTTGCGACGACAGCCCAATCCGCGAACTCACTTTGCCCACGCCGAAGCGGTGGTCGACCTCCGCGGTAAACACCAACGTGCGCATACCACGTTCTTGATAATTATATGAAGATTGTAACAGCGCCGTCGATTTCCCCGCATTCATAGCGGAATAATAAAAATAAAGCTGAGCCATGTGGCCGCGACTCCAATGGTTTAAAATATATACCCTAAGACTTTCTGGTTGTAGCGTAGCCCGCCGCAGACTCATCCTCTGGTCTTGCTGGCGCGCTACACTGCGCCCTTGTCAATCAGGGCAAATATATTCGCCCCCGGTTGATGAGTCTGTTGCGGTTAACAACGCTGCGGCCTGAGAGACGACGGGTATATACTGTCGGAAGGTGCAGGTTGACAGTGTAGCATAGACCGTGGTCAGACTCAGCAAGCGGGCTGACATTATCTTGGCCTAAGAAAATAGCCATAAGCCAAGTTGCATGTGAAACATTTTACACCCGCAACGGACACTTTTACATCTATTTACAGATTACTGTGGTTTATCAAGCACAATTAATTATTGTTAATGATTAACTAAACTCATTAATGCTCAAATGGATATGTCCTACCAGCGAGCAAACAGCCTACCCTGCCCCCTCCCGCCAGCAATGCAATTAAATGTGTTTTAGCGATGACTACCCGGTTAATTGGAACGCTTAACAACTTACTCGCTCCTGACAGGCTGTTTACCGCTATACCCCCATTCTTTACAGTACTAGTCCTTTTGGGGAAGTGATTATGGACACAAATCCTTCCCGATACTGTTATAGAGCATAATTATGACGAGCGGACCAAAATGACTTTAAGCTCGGCGATTATGCCTTCCGGTTGGACAATTTGGCATAAAAACCAGGGGGGATTAAAGCCTGATCCCCCTATGTTATTAGTCGGACAGTTCTCAATATCGGTTTTTTAAAGATAAATTTAGTCACTCTTTCAATTTGGCTATTGCAGAAAAGAAAGGAGCACTCTATTATTATCGTCACGCCCCCCCACCAATATAATTTGAGAGCTAGAACAATGAGCGAAGCATTGAAGATTTTGAACAACATCCGTACTCTACGTGCACAGGCAAGAGAATGCAGCCTGGAAACACTGGAAGAGATGCTGGAGAAGCTGGAAGTTGTTGTTAACGAACGCCGCGAAGAAGACAGCCAGGCTCAAGCAGAAATTGAAGAGCGCACTCGTAAACTGCAACAATACCGCGAAATGCTGATTGCAGACGGTATTGATCCAAACGAACTGCTGCAAACTATGGCTGCTACCAAAGCCGCTGGTAAAGCAAAGCGTGCTGCACGCCCAGCTAAATACCACTATAAAGACGAAAACGGCGAAATGAAAACCTGGACTGGCCAGGGCCGTACTCCAGCCGTGATTAAAAAAGCTATCGAAGAGCAAGGCAAATCTCTGGACGATTTCCTGCTGTAATAGCATTTTAGTTACCTTCAAAAGGCTCCCTATGGGAGCCTTTTTGCTTTGCAGCCACGGTAATCACCCTGACCTTCACACGCGTTATTCCGGTTGACTAGCAAAATTCTCATGTAAAGGAAAAGAAAAAGGGGCCAAAGCCCCTTTATTCTACCCTTCTATCGTTCGGTTACTGAACGTTATAAAACGCCCGATACCAATCAACAAACCGTTTAACCCCTTCAACAACGCTGGTCTCAGGTTTAAACCCGATAGTCTGGTACAGCTCCTCGGTATCCGCGCTGGTATCCAAAACGTCACCAGGCTGCATCGGCAGCATATTTTTGTGCGCCTTGATACCTAACGCAGCCTCCAGGGCATGAATATATTCCATTAACTTAATAGGGCTACTATTGCCGATATTATAGACATGATAAGGCGCAGAACTGCTGGCTGGGGACCCTTGCTCCACCGTCCAATTGGCATTGGGTTGAGGAACAATGGCCTGCAAGCGCACTACCGCCTCGGCAATATCATCAATGTAAGTAAAATCACGATGCATCTCACCGTGGTTATATACATCAATGCTCTCACCGGCCAATATCGCCTTGGTGAATTTAAACAGCGCCATGTCAGGACGCCCCCAAGGGCCATATACGGTGAAAAAGCGCAGGCCGGTGGTTGGCAGACCATATAAATGCGAATAGCTGTGCGACATAAGCTCATTGGCTTTCTTCGTCGCCGCATACAGGGATATTGGGTGATCGACCGAGTCATCCGTCGAAAACGGTAGCTTGCGATTCAGGCCATAAACCGAACTGGAGGACGCGTACAGCAAATGCCCAACCTTATTATGCCGACACCCTTCAAGAATGTTCAAATGGCCAATCAGGTTGGAATCCGCATAAGCCAAGGGGTGATCCAGCGAATAACGCACCCCGGCCTGGGCGCCGAGGTGAATGACCCGCTCAAACTGATGTTCAGCGAACAGCTCGGCAATTCCATTGCGATCGGCCAAATCCAGTTTGATAAACTGAAATGCTGGCTGATTAGCCAGCATGTCGAGCCGTGCCTGTTTCAGGCTGACAGCGTAATAATCATTCAGGTTGTCGATACCGACAACCTGATGCCCCATGGCTAGCAGGCGCTCCGTTACGTGATAACCAATAAATCCTGCAGCGCCTGTAACCAGGAATTTCATGCTCACCTCTTAGATGACCGGCTTAATCGATGCGCCACGACCAATACCATAGTAAGTAAAGCCGCGGGCTTGCAGACGTTCTGGATCAAACAGGTTACGGCCATCAAAAATAACGGGTTGCTTCAAAGCAGTCTTAATCGCATCAAAATCCGGAGCGCGGAAATTCTGCCATTCGGTACAGATCACCAACGCATCGGCTCCCTGCAACGCCGCTTCTTTGGTACCCATCAGTTTCAGATCGGCACGTTGCCCATAGATACGCTGCGCTTCTGCCATGGCTTCCGGGTCATAGGCTTGCACGCTGGCGCCTAACTCCCACAGGGTTTCCATCAGCACGCGGCTGGAAGCTTCACGCATATCGTCGGTATTAGGTTTAAACGCCAGGCCCCACAACGCGAAGGTTTTACCTTTTACATCATTAGCAAAATGGTGCTTGATGAACTGGGTCAGCTTATATTTCTGCTGGTTGTTGACCTGCTCTACCGCCTGCAACAGTTTCGGTTGATAACCGATATGCTCTGCGGTGCGGATTAGCGCCTGAACGTCTTTCGGGAAGCAGGAGCCACCGTAGCCACAGCCTGGATAAATGAAGTGATAGCCAATACGTGAATCCGAACCGATCCCCTGACGCACTTTTTCAATGTCCGCACCCAGCATCTCTGCCAGATTGGAGATTTCGTTCATAAAGCTGATTTTGGTCGCCAGCATGCAGTTGGCGGCATATTTGGTCAGCTCTGCGCTGCGGATATCCATCAGGATCATGCGGTCGTGATTGCGGTTGAACGGCTCATACAGCTCACGCAGCGGCTCGATGACGTCTTTGTTGTCGGTGCCCAGCACGATACGCTCAGGGCGCATACAATCGGCAACAGCTGCCCCTTCCTTGAGAAACTCTGGGTTGGAGACGACATCAAACGCCAAGTCGCTGCCGCGCTTGCGCAGCGTTTCGGTCATCACTTCACGAACTTTATCAGCGGTACCTACCGGTACGGTTGACTTATCGATCACCACTTTGCGGTCTGTCATATGTTCGGCGATGGTGCGTGCCACGGCGGTGACATATTTCAGATCGGCAGAACCATCTTCGTCCGGTGGCGTTCCCACGGCGATAAACTGGATCGCGCCATGGGCAACACCGGCTTTCGCATCGGTAGTGAAATGTAGGCGACCGGCTTCATAATTTTGCTGTACCAGTGAAGTCAGGCCCGGTTCAAAGATCGGAATATTGCCTTTTTTGAGGTTTTCGACCTTCTGTTCATCGATGTCGATACACATGACATCATGACCCACGTCAGCCAATACGGCTGCCTGTACCAGGCCAACATAGCCAATACCGAAAACGGTTACTTTCATCGGGAAGTCCTAATTTTCAAATTTAACAAAAAGTTATCAAGCTACTTCTGTTTGTCCGCCGCCCTAGGCCGCAGCCAAACCAACAATTCTTTACCCGTATTGGGTGGCCTTTTCGTCTCGACACGCTAGAGGTCAAAGAGCTCACCAACGGGCTTATCACCCGCAAATGGCTACTGAGGCCCTGACTCTCTATCTAAGTAGCTCTATTTTCGCTCTCAAATTGCGCACTGACTCCGCCATACGAAAAACCCGCAAAGTATACCAGCTTAAATCCGCTGAGTATTACCCCAAGCTCAAATAGCAATAAATTAAGACAACTACCTATGGAAACGACGTTAATGGAGAATAGGCAGAGGCAATTGCTGGAGTTCCATTGATGATTTATTCAGCACTCAGCATCAGACGTAACCGGCCGCCGCTACCCCAGACCTGGCACTGCCAGGCATCACAGCGTTGGCTTATTTGATTCATATAAGTGGTGCCAAGCGTCCCCAAAGGTACGCCATTACTTAATTGAATCAGGTTATCCCCTGTATTTACATTGGCATGCAAACCGGCAGAGGCCAGCACCAGATTCTTGTATTCGGCATGATAATAACCTACCAACAGCGGAAATTGGCCTTCCAACTTGCCTTGGCGCAATAATTGGTTAACTTGTTTTAACAATGCAGACATTTGCGGCAGGCGATGCTGTTGATTGGCTAAATGATCTTGTAGCAAGCCGTTGAATAAAGCACGCAATAGCAAGGCAGCCATCACGCCATTATCTCCCGCACGGGTGACATCCAGGCAATAAAACGCCAGGTCTTTATCCGATAGCGCCGCGATATCCAGCACCAACCCCGGATTTTCGCTGGTGGTTAATTGCCGATAATTAATACGGCAACCGGCAATAGACTGCTGCACGGGTGGCTGTAACTGCTTGAGTAATCTCACGGCCTCGGAGGGGTTTTGGCTTAATGCCTGCCAATCCTGGAACAGCTCGGCTTCTTCGATCGCCTGCGAAGTAAACATATTAGGATAGAGGCAAGCCAGTACCGCTTCGCGCAGCCGATTGAGATCGCTTAACGGTTTCAGCAGCACATCCTGTACGCCGAGCCGCAGCACCTTGGCGATATCCGCCATCTTATCGGTCGCCGAGATCACCAATACCGGGATCTTTATCCCTTGCAAGCGCAGATGCTCAACAAACTCGATGCCGTCCATTTCCGGCATGGCGAGATCGCACAGGATCAGATCGGGAGCGAACTCTTCGACCGCACTCAACGCCACAAGGCCATTGGCCGCCTCGCTGGTTTGTGCTCCCAAGGATGCAAGATAACCCACAAGCACAGAACGGAAAACCTGCTCGTCCTCAACGATTAAGATGCGCTTGTTTATCAGTGGTAATGCCATCGACCCAGCCTCTTCCCTTTTGATGTTGTAATAGTGGCTCATAATGAGCACTTGTGCTTGTCGAAAACACGCCCATAGCATCATTCCACCCTAACAAATGGTAATCATTTATTTTTTATCAATGGCGCCAAAACTTCTATCTGTTTTTCGACCGCCAATCGGCCTGCTTCTATCGCCTCGCTGGCGCGATGGAAATCCAGAGTGGAAATTTGTGGGCAGTACGGCTGGATCAGCACGTCCGGCGGGTCGCTGGCCATACGAGTTCGCTTCACCCGATTCTCCAGCATCTGAATCGAGGTGCTCATGATTTCCATTGCAGTGGGGGTAAAGGTGGTTTTCTTCAGCATCATTTTATTCATGCGTTCCCGCAGGCGGTCGCGCCAGTTATTGGCATCGCTAATGCTTGTTTCACTCTGCTCGCCAGCGTCATTGCGTACCGAAAACAGATCCTGCTGCATCAGGTGCGCGTCATGTTGCAAATCCACGGCAATCACGATGTCTGCCCCCATCGCCCTGGCCAATGAAATAGGAACCGGGTTGACCAAAGCGCCATCCACCAACCAATATCCGTCAAACCAGACCGGTGCCAACAAGCCCGGCATGCTGCATGAAGCTCGAATGGCCTGGTGGATATCCCCTTTGGTCATCCACAGCTCACGGCCGGTACTGAGGTTGGTGGTCACCGCACCGAATTTGAGTGAGCAGTCGGTAAAGTCGTTAATTTTCAGTATTTGACCAACGACGTTAAATACGCGTTCGCCGCGTAATAATCCACCGCGCTGCCAGGAGAGATCCATCAGCCTGATCACGTCCCAGTAGCTGAATGAGCGTACCCACTTCTCCATTGCTGGCAACCGATGGCTGGCAAACGCCGCCCCAACCAGTGCTCCCACGGAACATCCTGCAACAATATCGGCTTCGATACCCAGCTTACGCAGTGCGTTAATCACGCCGATATGTGCCCACCCCTTGGCGGCACCGGCCCCTAATGCCAACCCGATTTTAACTTTCCGCATGCTTTGCCTATCCTTTGCACGGTGAATTCACTCAACCCAATTGCAGGGTACATTGTCATCAACGAATGATGTTAGGTAACATATGCGTTAAATTCATTTTAGCCGCGGCTATACATCGTGCGAGCTAACCACTGAGAGGCGTTATTTTGACTGAGCTATGCCCCTGCGGCAGCGGGCAGGACTACAGCGCTTGCTGTGCGCCCTATATAACAGGTACTCAATACGCTATGTCGCCGGGCATATTAATGCGTTCGAGATATTCCGCCTATGTAAAACGGGATGTGGATTATCTTATTGCGACCTGGCACCCAGACTGCAACCCCGAAGAGTGGCGCAGCGCCATCAGCAGCAGCTTTGGCGATACCGAATGGCTTGGGCTGACGGTGGTAGCGGAAAACGCTGGCAATAGCGCCGATGAGGGGTTCGTGGAGTTCATCGCCCGTTCGCGCGATGGAGAAAGCGAGAGTGCCATGCATGAGCGTTCCCGCTTCCTTCGTCTTGAACAACGCTGGTACTATATCGACGGAACCAAACCTCAACCGGGCAGAAATGCCGTTTGCCCCTGCGGTTCAGGCAAAAAATATAAAAAGTGCTGCGGGCGATAAGCCTGCGGGTTCAGAATCAGACGGAATCGACACACTCATGCCACAGCAAAACGTACAAAGAAAAATTTTACGCACCATCTGCCCCGATGCCAAAGGGCTGATCGCCAAGATCACCAACATTTGTTACAAGCACGAATTGAACATTGTGCAGAACAATGAGTTTGTCGATCACCTCACCGGTCGTTTCTTTATGCGTACCGAGCTGGAAGGGATCTTCAATGATACGACGTTGTTGGCCGATCTGGACGGCGCGTTACCAGAGGGTTCGGAGCGCGAACTGCACAGCGCAGGCCGTCGCCGTATTGTGGTGCTGGTCACCAAAGAAGCCCACTGCCTGGGCGATCTGCTGATGAAAAGCGCCTATGGCGGCCTGGACGTTGAGATTGCCGCCGTCATTGGCAACCACACCACGTTGCAGACGCTGGTTGAACGCTTTGACATTCCGTTCCATCTGGTCAGCCACGAAGGGCTGACGCGTGAGCAGCATGATCAACAGATGATCGCGCAGATCGACCAATACCAGCCGGATTACGTCGTCTTGGCCAAGTATATGCGTGTGCTGACCCCGGCTTTCGTTCAGCATTACCCGAACCAGGTGATCAATATTCACCATTCGTTCCTGCCAGCCTTTATCGGTGCACGCCCTTATCACCAGGCTTATGAGCGTGGCGTGAAGATCATCGGGGCAACGGCGCACTACGTGAACGACAGCCTGGATGAAGGCCCAATCATTATGCAGGACGTTATTCATGTCGATCACACCTATTCGGCAGAAGATATGATGCGTGCCGGACGTGACGTGGAGAAAAACGTGCTTAGCCGCGCACTGTATCGTGTACTGGCTCAACGCGTGTTCGTCTACGGTAACCGCACGGTGATCTTGTAATTGGTTAACAAAGCGGTGTCTTTCGTTCACGGAAGCACCGCTGAGAATAAAAAAGCGACAAACAATTCATTTTCTGCATTTCAATGCTTTACACAAGCGCTTCATTTGATATGATGCGCCCCGCTTACCGAGACAGACGTTTCGCAAGCAAAGGAAAAAGTTTCAGTACCACAAGAAAGGGTTTGCCAACTTTCTGTTCAAAATTAGTAACCATGAATATCATGGTGGGGTTCCCGAGCGGCCAAAGGGAGCAGACTGTAAATCTGCCGTCACAGACTTCGAAGGTTCGAATCCTTCCCCCACCACCATTATTTTATGGCAATGAGCAAACAGAGAAATCTGAAGCCTCATGAATCACTCAAAATAAAGTTGTTTCAGTAGTACCAGAGAGAATTTGCCAACTTTCTGTTCAAAATTAGCAACCATGAATACCATGGTGGGGTTCCCGAGCGGCCAAAGGGAGCAGACTGTAAATCTGCCGTCACAGACTTCGAAGGTTCGAATCCTTCCCCCACCACCATCTTCTTATAGACCTCCCGAACTTTTAAATTATCATCTCATTCCCATGCAATACTGAGCAGGGAAGGATTAGAAGCTTCGACCAAGGTTCGAGCCCACACAGTGGACAACGCGCTTGCGCGGTCATCCTCCCCACCACCATCTTCTTATAAGCCTCCCAGTTTTAAATCATCATCTCATTCTCATGTACCACCGAACCAAATAGCTGCTCCTTATTGTGCTACAGGTGGAAGTCATGCAGAACGCCGACACGCCGTAAACCCGTCCCTGGGGGCTCGCAATCGCGCATCCATGCGCTCAACGGTCGGCTAACCTGCAATGACTCCCACCTGTCTCAAGCTTGGGTGTAGCGGTGTAAAACACTACCTGGTTTCATCCTTACGAACCCATCCTTCCCACCACCATCGCAATACCAATTCCCCTTGAACTAAACCCTACAATTCGCTATACCACTGGCTTCGTTAAAAGCAGCAAGGGAAAGTCATGCGTAACAACATTTGTATCTTTTGTGGTGCCAGCGAGGGCAATAACCCAGCCTATGTCGAATATGCCCGCCAACTCGGTCACCTGCTTGCCACTCAAGGGCGGCGTCTGGTGTATGGCGGTGGTAAAAAAGGATTAATGGGTGTGGTAGCGGACGCGGTCTTGGAGGCCGGTGGCGAAGCGATAGGCATCATTCCCCAGCGATTGGTCGAGGCCGAAACTGCGCACCGTGGCCTGACCGAGTTGGAAATCGTCCCCGACATGCACACCCGTAAAGCGCGGATGGCCGAAATGGCCGACGGCTTTATTGCCCTACCTGGCGGTATCGGTACGTTGGAAGAGCTGTTCGAAATCTGGACCTGGGGGCAGATCGGTTACCACAGCAAGCCGGTCGGGCTGCTGGATGTTAACGGTTTTTACCACCCGCTAAGCCAGTTTTTACAGCACGTCGCCGATCAAGGCTTTATGCGACATGATTATCTCAAGACCCTGCATATCAGCGATTCTCCGGCAGCCTTAATCAAGCTGTTTGATGACTATCAGCCGCAGAATTACGACCGCTGGGCAAAATAATCCCTGTCTACCAGCGGCATACCGCCGCTGGTCCGCGTTACATTTTCGGCCAAACTCTGCTACTATCTGAACACATTTTTTCGGATAAAAACGGCAGCGCTCATGAAGTTTGTTTCTTTTAATATCAATGGACTGCGTGCACGTCCGCATCAGCTGGCAGCAATTATTGAACAGCATCAGCCGGATGTGATCGGCCTGCAGGAAACCAAAGTCCACGACGATATGTTCCCGCTGGAAGAAGTCAGCCAACACGGCTATCACGTGTTCTATCATGGGCAGAAAGGCCATTACGGCGTGGCGTTGCTGACTAAAGAGGAACCTCTTGCCGTACGCCGCGGTTTTCCTACTGATGAAGAAGATGCGCAGCGTCGTATCATCATGGCCGATCTGGCGACGCCACAAGGCACATTGACGGTGATTAATGGTTACTTCCCGCAAGGAGAAAGCCGCGACCACCCTATCAAATTCCCAGCCAAAACCCGCTTTTATCAAGATCTGCAAAATTATCTGCAACAACTGCCGGCAGAGTCGCAGGTGTTGATCATGGGCGATATGAACATCAGTCCAAGCGATCTGGACATCGGTATTGGTGAAGAGAGTCGCAAACGTTGGTTGCGCACCGGCAAATGCTCCTTCCTGCCGGAAGAGCGTGAGTGGATGGGCCGCCTGCTGGACTGGGGTCTGGTAGATACCTACCGTCATGCCAACCCTGAGCGTAACGATGAGTTCTCGTGGTTTGACTATCGTTCGCGCGGTTTTGATGAAAACCGTGGTCTGCGCATCGATCTGCTGCTGGCTAACACCTCATTGGCTGCGCGCTGTACCGCCACCGGCATTGATTATCAGATCCGTGGTATGGAGAAACCTTCAGACCATGCTCCTGTCTGGGCCGAGTTCACACTGTAATCTCCCTGCCCCGATGCATATGTCGGGGCAATATCGAATCCAAGCTATGAAAATCATTGATGTCGTTGCCGCCATTATCGAACAAGATGGCAAGATCCTGCTCGCCCAACGCGATAGCAGCAGCGATCAGACTGGCCTATGGGAGTTTCCCGGCGGTAAGGTCGAAATGGCTGAGAGCCAGCCCCAGGCGCTCGCCCGTGAACTGAGAGAAGAGCTGGGCATTATCGCCAAAGTAGGGAGTTTTGTGGCCAGCAATCAGTGGCCGCAAAAGGAGAGGATTATTCGGTTACATGCTTGGCAGGTTAACTCCTTCAGCGGGGAGTTACAGCTACATTGCCACAGCGCATTTGCTTGGGTTACGCCCGAACAGGCCAGAGATTACCCGCTAGCCCCCGCCGATATTCCCCTGCTGGAAAGTTATATTCGCTTCCTATTCCCCTCACCCCAACCCTCTCCCACAGGGAGAGGGAGCTGTAATAGTGCCGTTGTCAGGAAGTGAAATCAATTTGTGGCACGGCTACGGTGAGCACAAAGGTAGTTATGTAACACGTTCAGTCCCCTCTCATCCAAACCCACAGGGAGAGGGAGCTGCAGCGGTGCCGTTGTCAGGAAGTGAAATCAATTTGTGGCACGGCTACGGTGAGCACAAGGGTAGATATGTAACACGTTCAGTCCCCTCTCATCCCAACCCACAGGGAGAGGGAGCTGTAATAGTGCCGTTGTCAGGAAGTGAAATCAATTTGTGGCACGGCTACGGTGAGCACAAAGGTAGATATGTAGCACGTTCAGTCCCCTCTCATCCCAACCCACAGGGTGCCGTCGTCGGGAATTGAAGTCGATTTGTGGCCCGGTCAAGGTGATCACAAGGAGTAGATATGTAGCACGTTCAGTCCCCTCTCCCTGTGGGAGAGGGTTAGGGTGAGGGGCGTATTCTGCTGCTATCACCGCTTGAGGCGGATCCAGATTAACGGATTGGTGCCCGTGACGTTAGGGTCGCGCGCGCACTGCATCATCTCGTCGCCCACTTTCAGCAACGCACCTTCAGAATAGTTTTGATTCTGATAAATGCAGCAACGGTTGCAGGGCGGCGGCGTTGTCGTGGTACGAGCGGTACCCCATATTTCAGGGGAAACCGGCACGACGACATCGACGTTACCGCGATTGGCCAATACGCCGGTGGAAAACAATGCCAAACAACCGATCAACAAGGGTATGCGGCTCATTCACTTTTCTCCCGTGCCTTTCCGGCACTTTTTTTACGCTTTTTCGCCCCGGCTAACGGTGCAGGCGACAAGCCACGAAACGCTATACTGGCCCGGCTCTGCTTAGCCTGATAGATCAACTGTTGCAGCGTGCCCTCCAGCGGTTGCATAAAGTCCTGATAACGGCAGGATTTTTCGCTGATTTGCGTCAACGTAGACTCCCACTGCGCCGTCATATCAGGGCGTGCCGCCAGGTCTGGCAATGAATGGATCAGTGCCCGCCCGGTTTCGCTGGAATGAATATAGCGCCCTTTCTTATAGAGGAACGCCCGCTTGAAGAGCAGCTCGATAATGCCTGCGCGCGTTGCCTCTGTCCCTAAACCATCGGTCGCTCGCAGGATTTTCTTTAGCGCTTTATCCTGCACAAAACGCGCAATCCCGGTCATGGCCGACAACAGGCTGGCATCGGTAAAGGGCCGTGGCGGTTGAGTCTGGCGTTCTACCACTTCGCCGCGCTCGCACAGCAACTCATCGTCTTTGGCGACAACAGGCAGCGGTGCCCCTTCGTTTTCCTCATCACGCTCTTTACTGCCCAGCAGGGTACGCCAGCCCGCTTCGGCCAGGAAACGCGCCTTGGCGATAAACTTGCCGCCAGCGATATCCAGCTCGATGACGCACTTACGGAACATCGCATCCGGGCAGAACTGCATCAGATATTGCCGGGCCACCAAACTGTAAACGTTCAGTTCATCCTGGCTCAGGCTGGCCTTGCTGGCACGCGCCGTGGGAATAATCGCATGGTGAGCATCGACCTTCTTATCGTCCCAACAGCGGTTACGGCGCTCGCTATCGATGATCGGCTGTGGATAAAGATCCGGCTGATGTACGCTGATGGCATTCAACACCGCATGGCGTCCGGCAAAGTGTTCCTCTGGCAGATAACGGCAGTCAGAACGCGGGTAAGTGATCAGCTTGTGGGTTTCATACAGCCGTTGGCATACGTCCAACACCTGCTGGGCGCTGAGGTTAAAGCGTTTCGACGCTTCAATCTGCAGCGTTGAAAGGGAAAACGGCAGCGGAGCGGTATCTGATTCCCGTTTATCATTATACGAGGTGACCAGCGCCGGTGCGCCTTCGATGCGTTTAACCACATGTTCGGCCAACGGCCGGTGCAGTAAACGCCCCTCCTCATCCTGGTAAGGCTCACAAGATTCACTCGGCTGCCACAGAGCGACAAAGCGTTCTTCCTTCGGCGTAACGATATGCGCTTTCACCTCAAAGAAGTCTTTCGAGACGAAATTTTCGATCTCTTCATCGCGCCGCACCACCAGCCCCAGTACCGGCGTCTGTACCCGCCCAACCGACAGCACGCCATCGTAGCCCGCGTTACGCCCTAGCAGCGTATAAGCCCGGGTCATGTTGATGCCGTAAAGCCAGTCGGCACGCGCACGCGCCAACGCGGAAACGCACAGCGGGATAAAGTCACGGTTATCACGCAGACGCTGTACCGCACGCTCCACCGCCTGTGGGTTAAGATCGTTGATCAGGCAACGCCGCACGTTCTGGCGCTTTTCCTGCGTCAGTGCCAGATAATCCAGCACCTCATCCACCAGCAACTGCCCTTCCCGATCCGGGTCACCCGCGTGGATCACTTCGTCGGCCTCTGCCAGCAGCTTTTTGATCGCGTTCAGTTGCTTGCTGACCGAAGGGCGCGGCTGCAACAGCCACTTCTGCGGAATTATCGGTAAGTCGGCCAACGACCAGCGCGCGTAACGGCTGTCGTAAGCATCCGGCTGGGCCTGTTCTAACAGGTGCCCAACGCACCAGGTCACCACATCGTTGCTGCCACAGGCAATAAAGCCGTCACCCCGACGATGGGGCTTGGGTAATACATCAGCAATGGCGCGGGCCAAACTCGGTTTTTCGGCTATAAACAGTCGCATTATTCACCGTTATTCTGGCTATACGTCATCAGGAACTCTCTGACTTGCGCGTAATTACCGCGAAAGATCACACGTTGGGTTTTCTTTTCTAATTGGTAGCGATACATCGGGTCGTAATAGTGTTGCAGCAGCGGCACCAGCCATTGTTGATGCGCTTCGCTTTGGCCTGTGAGCCGTTGTACCTGCAGCGCCGATTCGAGACGCAGCGTCAACTGCTGGAACAGTTCCAGCCCCAGGCGGCGGCGGATGGCAAACAGGCCATGGTGTAGATATTCATCATATTGCCGCCAGCCGTCTTGCTCGCCATAAGCTTGCTCAAAGGCAATGCGCATCCGGTCGATATACTCATCTTGCAGGCGTGCCACTCTCACATCAAACGGATCGTCAATCACCACCAGGGCAGCCTGTTGCATACCATTGAACAGCCCTAATGGGAGATTATTCGAACCGATGATCCGGCTTTCATCTTCCAGCACCCAATGGCGGCAGCCACCGTGCTGTTTCTTCAACATGCACGTAGCCAGCTGATTCTCAAAATTGATTTGGGTGGGCTGTTTCACCAGCGTACGGCCAAAAGACGAACCGCGATGATGAGCGATCCCTTCCAGATCGATACCGGCCGCCAATTCATTAATCAGCAGCGTCTTGCCACAACCGGTGTTACCGCCAACGATCAGCATAGGCAGCGCAGCTGCGGCCTCAAGCGCACCAAGCAAAAAATTGCGCAGCGCCTTGTAGCCGCCTACCACGCGTGGATAGTCAACACCCGCTTCTCGCAGCCACTGTTGCACCAATTGCGAACGTAGACCACCGCGGAAACAGTAGATATAACCCTCTGGCTGCCGGGCACACTGTTCGATCCAGGCCTGCGTGCGCTGCTCACGCAGTTTACCGTTGACCAGGCTGTGCCCAAGAGCGATCGCAGCTTGTTGACCATGCTGCTTGTAGCAGGTGCCCACCGCCTGACGTTCACTGTCGCTCATCAGCGGCAGGTTAACTGAACAGGGGAATGCCCCCTGCGTAAACTCTATCGGCGCGCGCACGTCAATCAGCGGCACATCCTGTAGAAAAAGGCGCTGGTAGTCTTGCGTATCCTGTCGAGTCTGCACCGTTGACACTAGACAACCTCGATCAGTGGTTTGCCCGCCTGTGCGGCCTGCAATTCACCAATCGCGTTCAGCGTGATGCCATGACGAGCCGCTATCGCCTGCACTTCGGCTTCGGCTTCCGGTAATACCGCCAGCAGCAAACCGCCGGAGGTTTGCGGATCGCACAGCAATTGACGTTGCAGATCGCTCATGGCGCCAACCAGGTGACCATAGCTTTCAAAGTTACGCCCGGTACCGCCCGGTACGCAGCCTTCGCTGATATAACGTTCAACATCCGGTAGTTTCGGCACGCATTCGAACCATACGGTTGCCTGCAGATCGGACCCCTGGCACATCTCGCTAAGGTGGCCAAGCAGGCCAAAGCCGGTAACATCGGTCATCGCCGTTACGCCTGCCACTTCGGCAAAGTCTGCCCCAGGCTTGTTCAACTGGCACATGACCTCAGTAGCCAAGCCTTGGTGCTCTGCCAGCAGTTTGCTTTTCTTCTCTGCGGTGGTCAGTACGCCAATGCCCAGCGGTTTGGTCAGGAATAGCTTGGTGCCTGCCTGCGCCGCACTGTTTTTCTTCACCAGCTCGGTTTTGACGATGCCGGTCACGGCCAAGCCAAAAATCGGCTCTGGCGCATCAATAGAATGGCCACCCGCCAATGCAATCCCCGCCTGCTGGCAAGCATAGCGGCCACCGTCGATCACCTGTTGGGCAACCTCTGCGGGCAACTTGGCAATCGGCCAGCCAAGAATAGCGATGGCCATGATCGGTTTACCGCCCATCGCATACACGTCGCTGATGGCGTTGGCTGCCGCAATACGGCCAAAATCAAACGGATCGTCGACGATCGGCATAAAGAAATCAGTGGTGCTGATAATGCCCACGCCGTTACCGATGTCATACACTGCGGCATCATCACGCGTTTCATTACCCACCAGCAGATGGGGATCGATAAACTTTTCCTGCTCGCTGTGCAGTATCGTTTCAAGCACTTTGGGTGAGATTTTACAGCCGCAGCCAGCGCCGTGGCTGTACTGGGTCAAACGAATGGCCGGCGATGTCATAGTCCACTCCCTCTGGGTAACAAACGAACGTAAGGATATCACAATGGGATATAGGGTAGCGCTTGCCGAGGGGATTGATAAGAGCAGGTTGGCATTATGCGTGCGACCTGCTCAGAAACAGTACAAAACTGCGGGTTATCGCGCATTCTCGGCGAGCTCCCGCATGGCGGATCAGAAGTAGCGGACGAAAGGCGTACTGTCCGGAGCGACCACTTTAGTGGCACCTTTTAACTGCGGCGTGCCTAGATAGAGGAAACCGACGATCTCGTCCTGCTCGCGGCAGGCGAAGGCTTCGCGCACCAACGGATGCTCTGTCCAGGCACCGCTGCGCCAGATGCCATTAAAGCCCTGCGCCAAGGCGGCCATTTGCATCGCCTGCACCGCGCAACCGGCAGAGACGACCTGCTCCCAGCGCGGCACTTTCGGATTTTCACTGCAATGAGCAACCACCGTGATAATCAATGGCGCACGAAAAGGTGCCTGTTTGGCTTTTTCTACCGCACTCTCATCCAGTTCATCTTGTCTGGCGGCAGCTTGCAGCAATTCACTGAAACGTTGCAGACCCTGATCCTCGATCAGGATAAAACGCCAAGGCTGTAACGTCCCGTGATCCGGCGCGCGCAGCCCGGCGTTGATGATATTCTGACGCACTTCACCTGCGGGTGCCGGGGCGGTCAGGCGTGACGCAGAACGGCGATTCAGTAAAAGATCCAGTGCATCCATCATTAACTCCTGATAACAATTTTCGTTTAAATCACGTTAACATAGCTCTACATAGAGTTACAGCCTCTGTAATACTGTCTATACCCGTTGCCATTCAAGCTGC
This sequence comes from Serratia sp. K1WW1, assembly GCF_055790865.1. Taxonomy (NCBI): domain Bacteria; kingdom Pseudomonadati; phylum Pseudomonadota; class Gammaproteobacteria; order Enterobacterales; family Yersiniaceae; genus Serratia; species Serratia sp. K1WW1. The sequence goes on along the minus strand of NZ_CM147697.1, from coordinate 2,698,083 downwards.
ATGGGGATAAATGGCAGGTGATTTAAAGCTGACATTTCTTCGGCCGCTCATTAGGATAGCGGAACATTCTAGACTCTTGTTGGAGAGCACATGCGCACATTGGGGCGAATTATTGCTGGTCTTTTCAGATGGACATGGCGTCTGCTGAATTTTGTCAGGGAACTTATCCTGAACTTGTTCCTGATTTTCTTGATCCTGGTCGGGGTCGGTATTTATCTTTCACTCCAAGGCAATTCTTCGGCAGTAACACCGCATGGCGCACTGCTGGTCGATCTCAGCGGAGTGGTGGTCGATCAACCTTCGGTAAACAACCGGGTTCGTCAGTGGGGCCGCGAACTGTTGGGCGCCTCCAGCAATCGTCTGCAGGAAAACTCACTGTTTGACGTGGTGGATACCATTCGCAAGGCCAAAGAGGATAAAAACATCACTGGCATGGTGTTGCAGCTGAATGATTTTGCCGGGGCGGATCAGCCTTCCCTGCAATACATCGGTAAGGCACTGCGTGAATTCCGCGACAGCGGTAAACCGATCTATGCCATTGGCGACAGCTATAACCAGACGCAATACTACCTGGCCAGCTATGCCAACAAGATCTACCTGTCACCTCAAGGTGCCGTCGATCTGCATGGTTTCGCCACCAACAACCTTTACTACAAATCCCTGTTGGAGAAGCTGAAGGTCACTACCAATATTTTCCGTGTGGGTACCTATAAATCTGCCGTAGAACCGCTGATCCGTGACGATATGTCACCGGCAGCACGCGAAGCCGATAGCCGCTGGGTCGGCGGGCTGTGGCAAAACTATCTGGATACGGTGGCGGCTAACCGTCAGCTCACGCCAGATCAGCTGTTCCCTGGCGCAGCAGATATTCTCAGTGGCTTGAAGGCAGCGGGTGGCGACACCGCGCAGTTCGCCCTGAATAGCAAACTGGTCGATGAACTGGCCTCTCGCACTGCAATAGAAACACAGTTGGTGAAAACCTTCGGTTGGGACAAGCAGAGCAATGACTTCAATGCGGTCAGCATCTACGATTACCAGCCGCAGCCGTCACCGGATCAGGGCGGTGAGATCGCCGTTATCTTCGTCAATGGCGCGATCATGGATGGCCCACAGACGCCAGGATCGGTCGGTGGCGATACCACGGCCTCACAGCTGCGTCAGGCACGTCTGGATCCGAAAATCAAAGCCGTCATCCTGCGCGTCAATAGCCCTGGCGGTAGCGTCAGCGCTTCAGAAGTGATCCGTTCCGAGCTGGCAGCAGTTCGCGCCGCAGGTAAACCAGTGGTGGTTTCTATGGGCGGGATGGCCGCGTCTGGCGGTTACTGGGTGTCGACCCCGGCAGATTACATTATTGCCAGCCCGAGCACCCTCACCGGTTCCATCGGTATCTTCGGCGTGATCAACACTTATGAGAACACGCTGGATAGCGTTGGGGTTCATACCGACGGCGTCGCGACATCACCACTGGCCGATCTGGCAGTGACGAAAGCATTGCCGCCAGAGTTCTCGCAGATGATGCAGTTGAACATCGAGAATGGTTACAAGAACTTCATCAACCTGGTGGCAACCGCCCGGAAAATGACGCCAGAGCAGGTCGATCAAATTGCTCAGGGTCATGTCTGGATCGGTAGCGACGCCAAGAAAAATGGCCTGATCGACCAACTGGGTGACTTTGACGACGCCGTGAAGAAAGCGGCAGAGCTGGCCAAGCTGCCACAGTGGCAACTCAACTGGTTTATCGATGCCCCTAGCATGACGGATATGCTGCTCAGCCAGTTTGGCGTCTCTATCCACGCCATGCTGCCTGCGGCGATCCAGTCAATGCTGCCAGCCCCGTTGGCATCGGTGGCGCTGGCGGTGAAAGAACAGCCTGGCCTGTTTAATAACCTGAACGATCCGCAACATCGTTATGCCATATGCCTGACTTGCGGAGAGGTCCGTTAACAAATAAATCTCTAGCCCGGCACCCGCCGGGCTTTTTTTCTCCTGCTATCTCCCTATAATTCAGCCTATCTGACAGCTACAAGATCGAAGCCATGCAAAAGAAATCCATTTACGTCGCCTATACCGGTGGCACTATCGGTATGCAGCGTTCCGAACAGGGGTACATCCCGGTTTCCGGCCACCTACAGCGCCAGCTGGCACTGATGCCCGAGTTCCATCGCCCAGAGATGCCGGATTTCACCATTCATGAATATGCCCCGTTGATCGACTCTTCGGATATGACCCCCGAAGACTGGCAGCATATCGCCGACGACATCAAACAGAATTACTCCCGCTATGACGGCTTTGTTATTCTGCACGGCACCGACACCATGGCGTTTACCGCTTCCGCCCTGTCCTTCATGCTGGAGAACCTGGATAAGCCGGTGATCGTCACCGGGTCGCAAATTCCGCTGGCAGAATTGCGCTCCGACGGCCAAACCAATCTGTTGAATGCCCTCTATCTGGCCGCCAATCACCCGGTGAACGAGGTCAGCCTGTTTTTCAACAACAAGCTGTTTCGTGGCAACCGTACGACCAAGGCACATGCCGACGGCTTTGATGCTTTTGCCTCCCCCAATCTGCCACCCTTGCTGGAAGCAGGTATCCACATACGCCGCCAGACCGGCATCGCCTCTCCGGTATGCAACGGGGAATTGATCGTGCATAACATCACGCCACAGCCCATCGGCGTGGTGACGATTTATCCGGGGATTTCCGGTGCCGTGGTGCGTAACTTCCTGCTGCAACCGGTTAAAGCCCTGATCCTGCGCTCTTACGGCGTAGGTAACGCGCCGCAAAAGGCCGAACTGGTGGATGAATTGCGTGATGCCTCCGAGCGTGGCATCGTAGTGGTCAACCTGACACAATGTATCTCTGGCCGGGTCAATATGGAGGGCTATGCGACCGGTAATGCCCTGGCTCATGCCGGCGTCATCAGCGGTTTTGATATGACGGTGGAAGCCGCGCTGACCAAGCTGCATTACCTGTTGAGCCAGCCGTTAACCCCAGAAGAGATCCGCAGCCTGATGCAACAAGACCTGCGTGGCGAATTAAGCGCTGCGGGCTAACCCAAAGTGGGAACTCTGATGAAAACTGCTCTGTTGCTGATTGATTTACAAAACGACTTTTGCCCCGGCGGCGCTTTAGGCGTGTCAGAAGGTGATGCCACCATTAACGTCGCCAATCAGGCTATCGCAGCCAGCCTGGCCCGTAACGAAACGGTGATTGCCAGCCAGGACTGGCACCCGGCGGATCATCGCAGCTTCGCCATTAACTCCAACGCACAGATTGGTACGCTTGGGGAACTGGAAGGCCTGCCTCAGGTTTGGTGGCCGGAGCACTGCATTCAGGGTACCCCTGGCGCAGAACTTCATCCTCAGCTTGATAAGCAATCCATCGTAGCGATATTCCGTAAGGGCGAGAACCCGGATATCGATAGCTATAGTGCTTTCTTTGATAACGGGCACCGGGCGCAAACGGCGCTCGATGGCTGGCTGAAGGAACGAGGCATCACTCATCTCGCCGTGATGGGGCTGGCCACCGATTATTGCGTCAAGTTCAGCGTGTTAGATGCCTTGCGTTTGGGTTATCAGACCCAGGTCATCATCGATGGCTGCCGCGGTGTCAATTTAAGCCCCGATGACAGCGAGCAGGCGTTGGCAGAAATGCAGTCGGCTGGCGCACAGTTAGTTACACTGTCACAGTTTACTCAGCGCTAACGGTTTTTGGGGCTGCTTGACCACAGCGCCCCATATCCCCCCGCCAACCGCTTTATTTTCGACGCTGCTCACATTCTCACCATTCTTCTGCGCGCTCACCTTGTCCCCTCCCGTCTCTTTTGCTGTTATGGCTGCTGATGCATAGGCATCAATAAGTTATACGCATCCGGGGCCTACCGAGCCCGGCTTTATTGATACCGCCCCAGGCGGTTCAGGTCGGCCTTGCTGACCAAAGGAGACAACATGGCTTTAACCCGTAAACTGCTGCCCTTGCTGGTAGCGGTGCAACTCGGCGTGGCTGGCGTGGGCATGGCTCACGCGGCACCTTATCTCTCTGTCGGCTACTTCAACGGCGGTGGCGACGTGACCGCCGGGCCAGGCGGTGATATCAACCAACTGGACGTCAGCCAGATCACCCACCTAAACTACTCTTTTGGCCTGATTTATAACGCTGAAAAAGAGGAAACCAACCCGGCACTGAAAGATCCCTCTCGCCTGCACCAAATCTATCTCTCCCCTAAAGTCGAAGCAGACTTAAAGCTATTACCCGTATTGCGCCAGCAAAATCCGGCGCTGAAGGTTTTGCTGTCCGTTGGCGGATGGGGAGCTCGTGGGTTCTCCGGCGCGGCAGCCACACCGGAAAGCCGGGCGGTGTTTATTCGTTCGGTGCAGGAGGTGATTGCCAAGTATCAGCTAGATGGTATCGATCTGGATTGGGAATACCCGGTTAACGGTGCCTGGGGATTGGTAGAAAGCGAACCCACTGACCGAGCCAACTTCACCGCCTTGCTGAGCGAACTGCATCAGGCGTTGGGTAAAGAAAAACTGCTGACCATTGCCGTGGGAGCCAACGTCAAAAGTCCGCAGGAATGGGTGGACGTTAAGGCTATCGCGCCCTATCTGGACTACATCAATCTGATGACCTACGACATGGCGTACGGTACCCAGTATTTCAACTCCAATCTCTATGACTCCAAACAATGGCCAACCGTGGCCGCCGCCGACAAGTACAGCGCCGACTTTGTGGTCAACAACTATCTGGCCGCCGGGCTGAAGCCAGCTCAGCTCAATCTGGGGATCGGTTTCTATGGCCGGGTACCTAAACGCGCCACCGAGCCGGGTATTGATTGGGATGTGGCAGATGCGGCCAAGCATCCCGTCACCCAGCCCTATTTCACCACACGTGAAAAAGACGTCTTCAAGTCGCTGGGCGTGGATTTGGATAAAGACAGTTACATCAAGTACAACGATATCGTGAACAAGATGCTGAAAGACCCACAACGGCGCTTCAACGCGCATTGGGATAACGAGGCCAAGGTGCCCTATCTGATGATGAAGTCATCCGCAGGAAAGCCGCTGTTCGCGATTAGCTATGAAAACCCGCGCTCGGTAGCCATCAAGGCCGAGTACATTAAGAGCAAAGGATTGGGAGGGGCGATGTTCTGGGAGTATGGCGCGGACGATAACAACCGCCTGGCCCACCAGCTAGCCGAAAGCTTAGGCTTGAGCCCACAGAAGCAGTAAAACCTTCAGGGCGATGGCAACATCGCCCTGCCAGCAACAGGTTACTGCGGCTTCAGCTTGGCCAACGGCTCGGCCATAAACTGCTGCTTCAGCTCCTGTTTGCTTTTCATCACGATTTGCCCGTCGGTGCCAATGCTCATATGTTGTGGGTCCGCATTGTTCATCGACTGCCACAGCATCACCGCCTGCAGGCTGTGTTCTTTCTGCTCTGGCGTCAGTGCCACCCCATCAGGCCATTTGCCCAGTTCCACGGCCAGCACCAGCCGCTGGTAGATTTCCGGCGTCATGGCCGCAATCAGATCTTTTACTTCCATCAGAGCATTTCCTCACCCACGGATGAATAATTAGCTGAATCGATTTTGTTGGTTTAGTTACAGCTTAACCTGCCGTCTGCTCGCCATTCTCGTCGTCGGTGAAATTCAGTGACGCGGAGTTGACACAGTAGCGTTCGCCAGTCGGCTGCGGACCATCGGGGAATACGTGCCCCAAATGCGCGTCGCAGTTACCACAGCGGATCTCGACTCGATGCATATTATGTGAATTATCATCAAGATAACGAATAGCATCGTCTGAAACCGGCTGATAGAAGCTGGGCCAGCCGCAGCCGGAATCAAACTTGCTGGCGGAGAAGAACAGCGGCGCGTTACAGCACAGGCAGTGGTAGACGCCCTCACGCTGGTTATGCAGTAATTTACCGCTATAGGGGGCTTCGGTGCCACGCTCCTGCGTCACATAACGTTGGATTTCATTCAGTTCCGTGAGCGGTGTCTTAGGGGTTGTCTCTTTAGCCATTTGTGCTATTCCCGCAATGTGGATAATGTCAACGAAAACAATGAGTAATAATAACAAAAAATTAACAACGCTGCAGGCCTTTTTAGCCTAAACTGTACGGCATAAAGGTTACGCTGCCGCCATATGTGACTTCGATCACATATCTTGCACGTGCTGACTTTATACTTGGCGGTTTGCCCCCATATCGATGGGAGGACAAACGTAAATGGAATGTGCGATTTGTGTGCAAAACCTGGCCTCTGGTTTGACTTGCAGCAAGAATTGACACGATTCCGCTTGACGCTCGGTAAGGTTTTTGTAATTTTACAACCAACCTTTTATTCACTAACAAATAGCTGGTGGAATATATGACTATCAAAGTAGGTATCAACGGTTTTGGCCGTATCGGTCGCATTGTTTTCCGTGCTGCTCAGGAACGTTCTGACATCGAAATCGTAGCAATCAACGACCTGTTAGACGCAGAGTACATGGCTTACATGCTGAAGTATGACTCTACTCACGGCCGTTTCGACGGTACTGTAGAAGTTAAAGACGGCCACCTGGTTGTTAACGGCAAAACCATCCGTTGTACCTCAGAAAGAGATCCGGCTAACCTGAAGTGGAACGAAGTCAACGTTGACGTCGTTGCTGAAGCAACTGGCCTGTTCCTGACTGACGAAACTGCACGTAAACACATCGCTGCAGGTGCTAAGAAAGTTGTTCTGACTGGCCCATCTAAAGATGACACCCCAATGTTCGTTATGGGCGTGAACCACAAGTCTTACGCTGGCCAAGAAATCGTTTCCAACGCTTCTTGTACCACCAACTGCCTGGCACCACTGGCTAAAGTAATCAACGACAAGTTCGGCATCGTTGAAGCTCTGATGACCACCGTGCATGCGACTACCGCAACTCAGAAAACCGTTGATGGCCCGTCTCACAAAGACTGGCGCGGCGGCCGCGGCGCATCCCAGAACATCATCCCTTCTTCTACCGGTGCTGCTAAAGCTGTAGGTAAAGTCATCCCAGAACTGAACGGCAAACTGACCGGTATGGCGTTCCGCGTTCCTACTCCGAACGTGTCTGTGGTTGACCTGACTGCCCGTCTGGCAAAACCAGCTTCTTACAAAGAAATCTGTGCTGCTATCAAAGCCGCTTCAGAAGGCGAGCTGAAAGGCGTGCTGGGCTACACCGAAGACGAAGTGGTTTCTACCGATTTCAACGGCGAGAAACTGACTTCTGTATTCGATGCTAAAGCCGGTATCGCGCTGAGCGACACCTTTGTGAAACTGGTTTCTTGGTACGATAACGAAACTGGCTACTCAAACAAAGTACTGGACCTGATCGCTCACATCTCCAAGTAATGGCTTGATGCGCAGTTGATTATAGAGGGCGACATTAGTGTCGCCCTTTTTATTTGTTTTTGCGGCGAAAAGAAGGCAACAACATGAATGAAAAAATCTTCACCCTACCCGTTAGCGAACAAATCACCCCTTTTATCAGCCAACGCCAACTGGACGAACTGCCAGTGGTGGTGGTTTCTCACCCCAAAGTCCGTGCGGCCATTACTCTGCAAGGGGCCCATCTGCTGGCCTGGCAGCCAAGTGGTGATAAACCGGTGCTTTGGCTGAGCAACAATACGCCATTCAAAAACGGCGTGGCGATCCGCGGCGGCGTACCGATCTGCTGGCCTTGGTTTGGCCCGGCAGGTAGCCCATCCCACGGCTTTGCCCGTAATCAGCCGTGGCAGCTTACCGCGCACGATGAAGATGAAAACGGCGTGATCCTGACCTTCACGCTGCAAGACAACGAACAAACCCGCAAATTGTGGCCACATGCTTTCACCCTGATCGCCCGTTTCAAGCTGGGTGAAGAGTGCGAGATGGAACTGGAATCACACGGTGACTACCAGGCTACCGCCGCTCTGCACAGCTATTTCCAGATCGGCGACATCGACAAGGTGAAAGTTGCCGGTTTGGGCGAGCATTATATCGATAAGGTGGCGAAGGGGATCGAGGCTCGTCAGGTTGGCGAGCTGGAGTTTACCGGGCAAACCGATCGCATCTACACCCAGGCCACGCCTTGCAGCCTGATCAAGGACCCGGTATTGCAACGCACGATTGAGGTCAATCATCACTATATGAGTGATGTGATCGCCTGGAACCCAGGCGTCGAGCTTTCCTGCAGCATGGCCGACATGCCAAACGACGGTTACAAAACTATGGTGTGTGTTGAAACCGGGCGCGTAAGCAAGCCGCTGATAGCCTCTGGGGAGCAACCAGCCCGCTTGGCGATGAAAATCCGCAGCATTAAAAATAGCTGATCAAACTGGGGCGGATCATTTCGCCCCTCTTCTGATCATCCACCGCACTATAGATGTGCAAAAGGAGCGTTTCCGCCCCTTTTCAATGCACTCACTGCACCAAGATAATGCGCCGTACGCTTAGAAGGTGTAAGTCACACCCGTCCACAGCATGCCGGTATAAGATTTATCCACCATTGGGCTGTTTTTAACCTCGCTGTCCAGGCGCAAATAACGGCCCGAGAAGAAGGCATTCCAGTTAGCGTTGATATTATAGTTGCTGGTCAATTCGACGTATGGCGACCAGCTATCGCTCGGCTTATAGGTGTTGAAGGTACTACGGCGGGACTCATCACCATTGATACCATAGTAATATTGGTTCTGGTTTGAGCTGTTCCAGTTTACCCCGATGCCAGGAGCAAAGCTCCAGGAGTCCACCTGGAACTTATAGAGATAGGCAATATCGCCCACCAGGCCGTTACTGTTGTCCAGCATATCGCCAGAGAAGGCCGTACGGATCGAGCCCCACTCGGCATTATGTGTAAAGGCAACACCGGCCATCATGGTGCTACGGCGCTTGTCCAACTGCTTCATGCGGTCGTCGTCACTGTCGCCTGGCTTATAGTGCAACGGTGAATAATAGGCGATCAGGCTCAGCTGATTTTGCTGATCTTTCCACAGGTTGTAACCGGCCAACAGCGTATGGAAGTAAAAATCATCGCCATCGTAATTGATGATAGGAACGGGATAGACACGATCCTGATAACCACGATAAGGATCTGGGCTGACCAGCGCTGAAGCACCGAGTGACCAGCTTCCTGCCTGAGCACTGTGCGCACAAACCATTGCGGAAGCGATAATTGCTAGCGTTTTGAGTTTAGATATCTTCACTGGCTTTTTCCATAGATAACAAGATGTAATTAACGGCTATAGTTTATGTGAAAACCGACCAGCCTGCCGGATCTTTACAATAGAAAACAACCAAGATCGAATAACTTAGAACCCAAAGATGAATTATTGATGGCAAAAAGATGACGTTTTTTGCCGCAACCCGCGCCAGACAAGGCATTTGCCGCCCCTCGCCCTAACTGAGTCATTGAAATGACTTAAAAAAGACCCTTTCTCTTGCAGGAAATTTTCCAGTATGCAACTAAGCTTAAAATCAGAAGGTGAATTTAGGCTGAGCCCAGTGGCAATACAGCGCAACTCGCGAGAATAAGCGCACCAAGTTGGCATACGGGTTGCTGTACTCAGTCATAGCTTCACGCTTTCGGGAGCCAGAATACCAACACCAGCTCCTTTTTTAACCTGTGCTAATAACGAAAGGACGGGCATCGCCATGAACATATTTGACCACTATCGCCAGCGCTACGAAGCTGCCAAGGACGAAGAGTTCACACTGCAGGAATTTCTTTCCATCTGCCGGCAAGATCGCAGTGCCTATGCCAATGCGGCAGAACGTCTACTCATGGCTATCGGTGAACCAGTGATGGTCGATACCGCGCTTGAGTCGCGTATGTCTCGCCTGTTCTCCAACCGCGTGATCGCACGCTATCCGGCATTCGAGGAGTTCTACGGCATGGAAGAAGCTATCGAACAGATAGTTTCTTACCTGAAACACGCAGCCCAGGGCCTCGAAGAGAAGAAACAAATCCTTTATCTGTTGGGCCCGGTGGGTGGCGGTAAATCCTCGCTGGCAGAACGGCTGAAAGCCTTGATGCAGCGCGTGCCGATTTACACCCTGAGCGCCAACGGCGAGCGCAGCCCGGTCAATGACCATCCGCTGTGCCTGTTCAACCCGCAGGAGGATGCCACTATTCTGGAAAAAGAATACAACATCCCGACGCGCTATCTTGGCACCATTATGTCGCCGTGGGCCGCTAAACGCCTGCATGAGTTCGGCGGTGACATTACCAAATTCAAAGTGGTGAAGGTTCGCCCTTCAATCCTTGAACAAATTGCCATCGCCAAAACCGAACCGGGCGATGAGAACAACCAGGATATTTCTGCGTTGGTCGGTAAAGTGGATATCCGTAAGTTGGAAAACCATGCGCAGAACGATCCGGATGCCTATGGCTACTCCGGCGCACTGTGCCGCGCCAACCAGGGGATTATGGAGTTCGTGGAGATGTTCAAAGCGCCAATCAAGGTGCTGCATCCTCTGTTGACCGCCACCCAGGAAGGTAACTACAACGGTACCGAGGGGATCTCTGCCCTGCCGTTCAGCGGGATTATCCTGGCGCACTCTAACGAATCGGAATGGGTGACCTTCCGCAACAACAAAAATAACGAGGCCTTCCTCGACCGTGTTTACATCGTCAAGGTGCCTTACTGCTTGCGGGTGTCGGAAGAGATAAAAATCTACGACAAACTGCTGGATAACAGCGAACTGACCCATGCGCCTTGCGCCCCTGGCACGTTGGAAACGCTGGCTCGATTTACCGTGCTGTCGCGAATGAAAGAGCCAGACAACTCCAGCATCTATTCGAAGATGCGTGTCTACGATGGTGAAAGCCTGAAAGACACCGATCCGAAGGCCAAGTCGTATCAGGAGTATCGTGACTATGCCGGGGTGGATGAAGGTATGAACGGCCTTTCGACCCGTTTCGCCTTCAAAATTCTGTCTCGGGTGTTCAACTTTGACCATGCCGAAGTCGCGGCTAACCCGGTACACCTGTTCTATATCCTGGAACAGCAGATCGAGCGTGAGCAGTTCCCGCAGGATCTGGCGGAGAAATACCTGGAGCACCTGAAAGGCTACCTGATCCCGAAATACGCCGAGTTTATCGGCAAAGAGATCCAGACCGCCTATCTGGAATCCTACTCCGAATACGGTCAGAACATTTTTGACCGCTACGTGACCTATGCAGACTTCTGGATCCAGGATCAGGAGTACCGTGATCCGGATACCGGCCAGCTGTTTGACCGTGAGTCCTTGAACGCTGAACTGGAGAAAATCGAGAAGCCAGCGGGTATCAGCAACCCGAAAGATTTCCGCAACGAAATCGTCAACTTTGTCCTGCGTGCCCGTGCCAATAACAGCGGCCGGAACCCGAACTGGACCAGTTACGAGAAGCTGCGTACGGTTATCGAGAAGAAAATGTTCTCGAACACCGAAGAGCTGCTGCCAGTCATTTCCTTTAATGCTAAAACCTCAACGGATGAGCAGAAAAAACACGATGACTTCGTCGACCGGATGATGGAGAAAGGCTACACCCGCAAGCAGGTTCGTCTACTGTGCGAATGGTATCTGCGGGTGAGAAAATCTTCATAAACCGACGACCGCTGACGTCATAGATAGCCTATACCTGAGGATTTCGGGTTGTAGCCTAACGGCTACAGCCTGAAACACCCAAGGTAGAGAAAGTTGGCAACGTTGTTTGGGGGATGTATGGCGTATTTCATTGACCGACGGCTGAATGGCAAAAACAAGAGCATGGTGAACCGCCAGCGCTTCTTGCGTCGCTATAAGTCGCAAATCAAACAGTCGATTGCCGAAGCCATCAACAAGCGTTCGGTTACCGACGTGGACAGCGGGGAATCGGTATCGATCCCCGGTGGCGATATCAACGAGCCAATGTTCCATCAAGGGCGCGGCGGTAAACGCCATCGCGTTCATCCCGGTAACGATCACTTCGTACAAAATGACCGCGTTGAACGCCCACAAGGCGGCGGCGGTGGTGGTGGCGGCCAGGGCAATGCCAGCCAGGATGGGGATGGCCAGGATGAATTTGTCTTCCAGATCTCCAAAGATGAGTATCTCGACCTGTTGTTCGAGGATCTGGCGCTGCCCAACCTGAAGAAAAATCAGTACAAACAGCTGACCGAATACAAAACCCACCGTGCAGGCTACACCGCCAACGGCGTACCGGCCAATATCAGCGTGGTGCGTTCGCTGCAAAACTCGCTGGCGCGTCGAACCGCCATGACAGCCGGTAAGCGACGTGCTCTGCATGAGCTTGAAGACAGCCTTGCCCAGTTGGAAAACACCGAACCGGTGCAACTGCTGGAAGAAGAGCGGATGCGTAAGGAGATAGCCGAGTTGCGCAAAAAAATCGACAGCGTGCCGTTTATCGACACCTTCGACCTGCGCTACAAGAACTACGAACGTCGGCCTGAACCCTCCAGCCAGGCGGTCATGTTCTGCCTGATGGACGTATCAGGCTCGATGGATCAGGCAACCAAAGACATGGCCAAACGCTTTTATATTCTGCTGTATCTGTTCCTCAGCCGAACCTATAAGAACGTTGAGGTGGTCTATATTCGTCACCATACCCAGGCTAAAGAAGTGGATGAGCAGGAGTTCTTCTACTCACAGGAAACCGGCGGCACCATCGTTTCCAGCGCCCTCAAGCTGATGAACGAAGTGGTCGAGGAGCGTTACGATCCTGCACAGTGGAATATCTATGCCGCTCAGGCTTCGGACGGAGACAACTGGGCTGATGATTCGCCACTGTGCCATGAACTGTTGTCAAAAAACATTCTGCCGATGGTGCGTTACTACAGCTATATCGAAATTACCCGCCGAGCTCACCAGACGCTGTGGCGTGAATATGAACATCTGCAGGCGACGTTTGAAAACTTTGCCATGCAGCATATCCGCGAGCCGGATGATATCTATCCGGTATTCAGGGAACTGTTTCAAAAGCAAACGGCGTGATCTAATAGAAAACGGCCAGCAACGAAAGTTAGCTGGCCGTTTTTTTATGGTATTGAATGAAGATAACCAACATCACAGTACATTTATATTCTGACGGACCACGTTTATCATAATGTTGATGAATGATTGGATAAATGCATAAAACGAATGGCTATTTAGTTCCCCATTCCTACTGAGCTTGATGCACTACCGTTAAATGCCCCACCTCCCAGCATCCCCCCAAGAACTGCACCACCAATGGTTCCCATTGGTCCAAGCAAGGAGCCAGCCCCTGCTATAAGAGCCCCACCAATAGTATTGGACAGAGGGTCTTTCCCCAAGCCCATCCCATTATCACCTGCTGATATATTAGGTTGGAATCCATTGGCTTGTGCCCCATATCCTGGCTCTGGATTTAATCCACCTGAAACCACATTAAGTTGTTCTATTGTTAATGCCCTCATAACCGTTCCTTTTTAATAGAAATAGAGATCACCAATCCAGTTTGAAAATTTTCCTTATGACAAACCTGACAACCACACAGAGACCAATAATAAAAAATAGCAAGACAATAAAACTAGGGACGTCTGTAACTGCAAAGCGGCCCTTATACTTGCTGGAAAGGAAATAAGACAAGGCATAGATCAAGATGCCAACACATATTGATATAGTGAATTTTTTATTCTTAATCATAACCACTCCCTATGGTTAAGACCCGACGGGTTGTCAAATCATCCTACGCTATATCAAGAATCATCAATAGGTAATGATAGGCATTATCATTAACGTCAAGTTAATTTAAGTCAAGCTTTTTCTCTGAGGCAGGAATACCAAACCAGCACATTATCCACCGACCGATAATCGCTCGGCCTGCCATGTGATCAACGCTTCGATCCGTGAGGCGCAGATATCAAGCTCACTCTGGCTCACTTGTAAGGCCATGACGGCATCCCCGAAAGTCTCCCCGGTAAACGGTGTCTTCTCACACTGCTGTAGCAATACCGCTGGCGGATATACGTAGATCAGTTGCGGAGCCGGTGGCACCGGTTTTGGTTGCTCCGCGCAGGATATCGAGAGCATCAGCAGGCAACCGCTGATGACCGCAGTCGTTATCCTCCAGCGCTTTGCGTAACGTTCTATTTTCAGCATCGGCCTTTACTCTCTTTTGCTGTTCAATCTTGAGCTGCTGTTCGGTAGCACGACGATCGGCATCCGCCGCACCTTTCAGCGCAGTGATGGTTTCATCTCTTCCATTTAAGGCTCTGCTCAACTCCTGGTTATCTTTCTGGTACTGGCCTATGTCGGCTTTCAACGCATCAATACGCTGACTCATGCCAAACAATAGGGCTGCGAAACCTAAGATCATCAGTAGCGGCCAATGGCCTTTGGAAAACTGGATTAACCCTGCCAGGCTCATGACAGCAACACCTCGCGATCGGTAACGCCTGGTCTATTTGTCTGCATTTGAATTCCTCCGTTGAAGCCAAAACACGGCTTTAGATAAGCAGTATCTCAAAGCTGAAGGATGAGGAGTATTCGCGAGGGTTGTACTAGCCATGCCACAACTAAACGTTAGGATTCAAATGACAAAAATCTCACCGAAGCGAGATTTTTGGTGATTCACAAAATGGTTCAGGCAGCCATAAGGCGAAAATGTTTTGAAGTCACAACAGATATCTAAAATCGTGGATATCAGGGTACAGGCCCACTGTCCTAAGATGGCGGTTGCAGATAAACCAGATCTCATCCCGGTCGTTCGAGAGGATGAAATAAGCATCGGCGGTTTCCGAAGGATTATACATCCCCAATGCACGATAGGCCGTATGCGGGCTGAATCCGCTATCCAACGGATAAGGCTTGGGTGCATTTTCCATCTGCACCACTCTCAAGTACAACCCTTGCTCGATCCATATCATAAAGTCACCTGTAACGATGGTTGATAACTTTAGTATGGTCGTAAATAGGAATATCGTCGCCATCAGCGAAAAATCATCAGCAATAATATCAATCAGATCACAGTGAAGTTAACTGGCCGCTGTAAAGCACCGGGCCGGTAGGGAGCCCTGTAGGCGAGCCACCCGCTGGCTCCAGGCTGATGGCAATGGTCATGCCTTGCGCCAGCGTCATCGAGTTCAAGGCCAGCTCGGTCGGCTTCTCTGCAGCAACCAACCCTAAGGAACGCGGCTTTTCACCCGGCGAGATCGCCCACAGTTGCAGGCTATTGGCTACGGCTAACGTTTGCGGGTTAAGCGGGGTCAGTCTCAGATGGCGTTTGCCACTGTCCATGCTGACAATCCATTGCCCACTGCCCTGCTGACCCGCATTGAGCACCACTGCCGGAGCAAAATCCTGCGGCTGAGTGATAAAACGCGGCACCAGCAACAACGCGGCCAAACCGGCAGCCAGTGCCCAGCCAAGGTAGTCCCAGCGTTTACGTCGTGGCATGGCCTCGATGGGCAAAGCAAGCTGGATCTTTTTCCACACGCGTTCCGGTGGCAACACCGGAGTCAATGCCAGATCCAACGGAGCCAGCAGCGTTTGCCAACGTGCCACCAAGGCGGCTAACGTTGGTTCCCGCTGGATACGCCGTTCAAAGTGCAACCGTGCGGGCCCGCGCAACGTGCCCAAGGCATATTCTGCGGCTAACGCCGAGTCATACTCACCTTTGCTTTTCATAGGCCCACACAGTTTTTCAAATGATCCAGCGCCCGGCGGATCCAGCTTTTGATCGTGCCAAGCGGTTGTTGCAGATGTGCCGAAACCTCGCCATGAGACATGCCTTGGTAGTAAGCCAACACAATGCTCTGACGTTGTTCAACGTTCAGATGATTCAGACATTCGGCCAGCTTTCCAGCCTCCTCACCCAGCAGCAACTGACGCACTGGTTCTTCAGTATTCGCCCCCAGATCATCCTGCCACTCCTCTTCCGTTTGCCCCGCCCGGCCACCGGCACCACGCAACCAATCAATAGCCTTGTTGCGCACAATGTGCGTCAGCCAGGTCAAAGGGGAGCTGAGATTGGGGTCATAGCTGGCAGCGCGATTCCACACGCTGATAAAGCTTTCGTGCAGCACCTCTTCAGCCCAGGATTGGCGGCGCAGTAAACGCAGAGCGACGGCAAACAAGCGAGGTGAGGTCTGCCGATAGAGTTGCTCAAACGCGTTGCGGTCGCCAAGCGCAACGGCCTGCATCAATTCGACATGCTGTTCGGGAAGTGCTTTGGTCATGTCCTGTCCTATCAAGGTGCGGGCAGCCTTTTGGCAGCCTGCACCTAGTATAGACGGGATTTATTTTGGCAACAGAACGCTATCGATAACGTTGATCACGCCATTTTTCTGATAGACATCATAGGTGCTGATGTTGGCAATATGACCTTGGCCATCCTTGAGCTGAATATTGTGGGGGCCATTATTCATAATCCACAGCGGTTGGCCATTGACCGTTTTCAGCTCGGCCGTGCCGTGCCCTTCCTTGATTTTCTTCTCCAGCTGTTTCATATCATAGCGGCCGGCAACCACATGGTAGGTCAACACGCCGGTCAGCGCCGCCTTATTCTCAGGTTTGAGCAAGGTATCGACCGTCCCGGCAGGCAGTTTGGCAAAGGCTTCATTAGTCGGAGCAAACACCGTAAACGGGCCTGCACCTTGCAGAGTGTCAACCAGGCCAGCAGCCTTCACTGCAGCAACCAGCGTGGTGTGATCTTTGGAATTGAGGGCATTCTCGACAATATTTTTGCTGGGATACATGGCGGCACCGCCCACCATTACCGTATCGGACATCATGGCAGCCATTGAGACGCTACTGAACAACAGTGATGAACACAGGGCAGTACAGAGAAGCTTTTTCATGGTCATATCCTCGAAGGGTGATGTGGGAAGATGTCCTCACATAGCCATATACGTAGTGAGCGAGAATATTGGATGCAGTAATCTGAAAATATTTTTCGAGCGGGGAAATTGGATGTAAAAAACCCCGGCGTAAACGCCAGGGTTAAAAGTAGTGCCGGTCGCTTTCCCGGCTGTCATGATGCGGCGCAAGCGTCCATCGAACACTCCAGCATTGCACAGCCTAAGCACGGCCTTTTCACAACAGAAAAGCAAACTTTGGTGAAATTGGCTTTTCTGTCTACCCTCATGGCTAGGAGGATATATTCAACCCCGGCACCAGGCCGGGATTGATGTGGTAGTGTCGATATCGCTTGTCTGCTCCGGTCTACACCATCATCGCTATTGCAAGTTTCAACCACACTACCCAGTCACATTACATTGCTGTAACGTTAACTGCTGATGGGCCTTTGGCGCCATTTTCGATGCTGAATTCAACCTGCTGGCCTTCATCAAGCGTCTTGTAATCATTACCCTGGATTGCAGAGAAGTGTACGAACACGTCTTTGCTGCCATCAGCAGGAGAAATGAAACCAAAACCTTTACCAGCGTCAAACCATTTTACTAAACCAGTCATTTTATTAGACATAGATACTTCCTTCATTATTTTTTAGGCCGCCATAATGGCGAATGAGGTCTGCAATTCAGTGGAAACTTATGGGGGCACTAGAAGGAAATTCGCGGAAGAAGAGGTATCTGTCGGATATCGCTAATACTGAGAACTACTTTACTAAAACTGCTTTCATAAGGTCTGTACTTCAAACCGATGACGCTATTTACTCATAACCCAGAGTTATTAGCAAGGGCTATTTATAATTAATTTCGATAAGGCGCTCTTTCAGCCGTGCGACAAGCCGCCCTTTCCGCCCCTTTACACCGCATTAACACATTGATTACTTGCGGGGAGCCGCCTAGAATGAGCGGTAAAAATTACCAGGATGGTTTTCATGTTATCGCTGTGGGAAGTCACGCAATACGTTTATTTTATTGGCCTGTTGGTTTCGATGATTGTCACTTTTCTGGTCAGCCGCGATACCCTCCCCATCCGCCTGCTCAGTGCGCTGATTATCGGCCTGACCTGGCCACTCAGCCTGCCCGTGGTGCTGTTGTTTTCGCTGTTTTAGCACCCCATCCCGCTCACGTTCAGCGGGATGAGTACGGTTTAGCCGTTAAAAGTCATACCCCACGGTAGCGATAACTGAACGCCCCGCTCCCCAATAGCAGTAGCCAGTGCCATAGCAGCCAGCAACATATTCCCGGTCCGTCAGGTTATTGGCGTTAAGCTGCACATAAGCCCCTTTCAACGACGGTTTTACGCTGTCCAGATCCATGCGCACTGAAGCATCCAGCAGCGTGACCGAAGGAATACGCAGAGTATTCTCATTATCCGCCCACTGTTTGCCAATATAACGCACGCCAGCCCCCAGATTGATACCCAGCCCAGCCTTGTACTGCCCCCATAAAGAAGCCATCTGATTAGGCGCCAGGTATGGCGTATTGCCATCGTTACCGTCAACGGCGTCTTTGAATTTCACTTTGTTGTAGCTGTAACCAGCAATGACATTCAGGCGCTCACTCACCTGACTACGGGCCTCCAGTTCAATCCCTTGCGAATGTACCTTACCGGCAGGCACATAGTAGCTGTCCTTCACCACGCGGTTGGCTACGTCATTCTGCGTCAGATCGTAGAGGGCAATGCTGTAGATCGAGCTGCTACCAGGAGGCTGATACTTCAGCCCGGCCTCATATTGCTCGCTGGTGGTCGGTTTGAGCAGATGCCCCTCTTTATCGGCCAAGACCGCAGGTGTCACCGCGGAGCTGTAACTCATATACGGCGAGAAACCGCTGTCAAAGTGGTACAGTAAAGAGGCTCGGCCCGTAAAGTGGTCGTCAGTACGGGCATCGGTAGAATCGGTATTCAGTACGGTATTCTTGGTTTCCAAACGGTCAACGCGCCCGGAAAGATTGAGATACCAGTTATAGAGGCTGACTTCGTCCTGCAGATAGATGCCGGTCTGCTCATAACGCCGTTTAGAGTCGGTATGGCTGAGAATAGTGATATCTGGCCCGCCGGAAACGCCGGTGAACGGGTTCAACGGCGTGGCCGAACCAGACTCTTCCCACAGGTTATTGGTAAAACGTTGATAATCCAGCCCCAGCATCACCTTGTGTTCCAACGCACCAGTCGCGAACTCCGCCGCCAGTTGGTTATCCACGGCATAAGCATCCAACGAGGTGTTGGAGCCGCTGTACCAACGGTTCAACTCGCTGCGGTCGGCATTCCAGCCAATCTGGTAAACCTGCTCCAGCTCTACGTTGGAGTGGGTGTAGCTGGCGTTTTGACGGAATGACCAGACGTCGTTAAAACTATGCGAGAAGTCATAACTGTAGATTTGCTGCCAACGTTTGAACACATTGCGGCTGCTTTCGCCGTCAAAAAATCCCCGGCCCAGCTTGTCCCCACTGGTGGTATAAATGCTGCCGTCTGACGGCACCGCGCTGTGGTAGCCACCGGAAGGATCTTTTTGCAGATTGGCCTGCAACAGCAAAGAGGTATTTTCATCCGGTTGCCACAGCAACGAAGGCGAAATCGCATAGCGTTCTTCACGCTGATGGTCATACATGGTGTCACTAGTACGGGTAATGCCGGTCAAACGGTATGCCCACTGATCGTTCAGTGCCCCCGTCGAATCAAATGCACCGCCTTTGGTATTGTTGTTACCGGCCATCACATTGACGTGGTTTTCACTGGCAAACTGCGGCCGTTTGCTAGTCATCGCCACCAACCCACCAGGGATGCTTTGCCCATACATCACGGAAGACGGGCCCTTAATCACGTCAATACGTTCCAGGAACCAAGGGTCGATCTGCAAAGCGTTATAACTGCCGCCGTCGCTAAGCAATCGTAGGCCGTTCAGGAAGGTGTTATTGACGTCGCCCCCGTGGAAACCGCGCAGAGCGATAGTATCGTAACGCGTCGCGCCACCGGAGAAGTTGGTGAATACGCCTGGGGTATATTTCAGCGCATCGTTAACCGTCAAAGCCCCTTGGTCGCTCATCTGCTGACGGGTTACCACGGAGACGGATTGCGCGGTGAGCACCAGTGGCCGATCCGTTTTAGTGGCCCCCTGGCTGGTGCTGGCCTCATAGCCATGCGTTGCCGTTTCCGCCGTATCGGCGGGTTTGGCTGTTACCACGAGGGTATCTTCAGCCAAGGAGGTCAGTGGCAGAAAAATCGCTAACGAGCAGTAAAGATAAGAACGACTGGCAGGAAAAAACGCAGGCATACCTGTATTCCCCATGGGATCTATTGAAATTGCACCGAAAACTTACCGCGCCGGCAACGCTGGCCAGTTTGGCGTACAGAGGTCACGGTGCTCTGATGTTGTTAGATAACAAATACTAATAACAATGATAATTATTATCTTTACCATCAATG
Source organism: Serratia sp. K1WW1 (assembly GCF_055790865.1). Taxonomy (NCBI): domain Bacteria; kingdom Pseudomonadati; phylum Pseudomonadota; class Gammaproteobacteria; order Enterobacterales; family Yersiniaceae; genus Serratia; species Serratia sp. K1WW1. The sequence goes on along the minus strand of NZ_CM147697.1, from coordinate 2,677,820 downwards.
AATTCAAGTAGCAAAATACACTCTGGCACTCGGCGTTTCAGGCGGGTTTATTGGCTTATGATTGGTGCGTCATCATGAAAAAAACCGTTTTCTCAGCAGGTTATGCTCTTGAGCTGTTTAGTTTTCATTTAATCGTTAAGTGCTATAAACCTGGATAACTCAAGGAGTGTGCATGACTCAAACAGCAAATCCCATCTCAGCCCCCTCCAGAAGACTGAAAGTGGTCTATGGCTGGTATGTTTATACGGTGTATGCGTTACTGGTCTTTAATCTCTATCTGGCGGTATACAACACTTGCGTTCGCCACCCCTTTGAATCACCGTTAATCTCCATGGCTCATAGCCTGTTTATCGCTTTTCTGCTCAGCCAGATCCTGAAAAAACGCAGAGGGTTCAGTTGGGTATTGCTGATCTACTTTATGACCATGCGCCTGTATTACGCCAGTATTTTGCATACTGAGTTCTCAGCCACCAGCCTGAGCCTGGTTTGGGTCGTCATGACAATGTTACTGGCTGGTACTCTAACCGTTAGGCAATTCAACGCTAACAAGGTGCAACAGGAATGGTTGGCGCGCTTTGGTTGGCGCCAATGGGCCGTGGTAATCGGGATAGCGGCGATATTGACGCTATTAGTCACCCGCGACTATCTGGGGTGACGGGTGACTGCGGGATGTGAGGTTCAGAGATATCCACCATGCGGCAGATTTTACTTAAGTTTTGCGCGTTTTCGCAGATTTTATCGGTAACGTAAACGCCAAAATAGCCTAATACCAGCAGATAGCCGATCATACATAGAATAAAAATAAGTGTTCTCAACGCTAGCTACCAACTCTGCAACATGACTATAGTCATCATACCGTGATCAGACCGTTTTCGCCTATTTCAAAGTCACTGGATATTCTGCCAGACTGTATGCAGTACCATCACTAGCTTGTTCAGCCTGGAGACCCCATGAACCATTTGATGCTAGATATTGAAACGCTGGATATTACCCCGAGCGCGGTGATCCTGGTGGTTGCCGGCGTATTTTTTAACCCCAAGACCGGTGAGCTAGGGGCAGAATTTGAAGCGGCAGTGAACTGCCAGCAGGAACAACCGGGCCGGACAATCAGCCTTGATACCGTGGCCTGGTGGGCAAAACAGTCAGACGAAGCTCGTAAAATGGCCTTCGGTGGCAGCGAAAGCCTCAAGCGGGTTTTGACCAACCTGAGCCGCTTTATTCATATGCACAGCACCGATACGGTGAAAGTCTGGGGCAATGGCAAAGAGTTTGACTGCTCGATCCTGGAACATGCCTACCACCAGTTGGCAATGTCCTGCCCCTGGAAGTTCTGGGATACCCAAGACGCCCGCACTATCATTACGCTGGCAGAGTTGCATGGTTTCAACCCCAAGAAACAGCGTCCGTTTGAAGGCACACCACACCGGGCGCTGGATGATGCCAAACACCAGGCGCGTTACGTTGCAGATACCATTTCAGCACTTTATTACCGCCAGCCCGCGGCAAAATGATCGCGCCAGGTAAAATCAAGCGCAAACGGTTTCCTGTCTGTCATCAATACGTTATCGCTTCCCATTTGCGGTTGGGATCTCTACTCTAGTTCTCTTTGTCATTCGGATGTGCCATTTTTGTTATGCAAAAATTTCTTTTTCTCCTGCTTAGCCTGGTGTTGCTCGGCCCTCTGGGAATCGATCTCTATCTGCCTACCATTCCTGCCATTGCCCTGGGCCTTAACAGCAGCGAAGCCTTGATCCAATCCACCATTTCGCTGTTTATTCTGGTGTTGGGTCTTGGCCAGGTGATCGCCGGTCCACTGGTGGATAATTACGGTCGTAAGCCTGTGGCTATCGCCGGGATCCTGATTTATATGGTGGGTGCAGCCATGGCCGCGCTGGCGACAACGGCGGAAATCTTTGTCACTTCGCGCCTGATGCAAGGCGTAGCCGTTTGCTGTACCGCCGTTGTAGCATTCAGTGGCGTGCGCGATCGGATGAATGGCGATGACGCCGCACGCGCTTTCGGTTTCCTCAACGGCACGCTGAATATCATTCCTGCACTGGCACCGCTGCTCGGTGGCTTGCTGGCAGAAGCCTTCGGCTGGCGCGCCCCATTCTGGTTCCTGGTCGGTTACGCCGCAGTGGTGTTATTGCTGGTCATCTTCTTCCTGCCGGAAACCCGCCCCGCTACCACCGTAGCCGTCAAAGGGCTGCCGGTACGACAGTATCTGCGCATTGTTGGCGATCGCCGGTTTATCTCCTTTGCGGTGGTCAATGCCGGGGCGATGGGGATGGCGCTAACTTACGTTTCATTGGCACCTAACGTGCTGATGGGCACCGCCGGGCTATCACCGCTGCAGTTCTCTTTGGTATTTGGTGCCAACGGTTTCTGGATCATGCTGGTCAGCTTTGTCGCCAACCGCATCATTCACAAGATTGGCCGCCCTTTCTGCCTGGCGACCGGCGGCGTACTGATGGGGTTAGGCTGTCTCGCTTTAGTGTTGGGGGTGGCACTGCTGGGTGAAGCTGCGCAAAGCCATTGGTTGGCTTATATCCTGCCCGTGGCCTGCGCCTGCGCCGGATTGGCTTTTGTCATGGGGCCGTCAACCAGCTATGCGTTGGAGCCTTACTCTAACGAAGCGGGCGTGGCTTCAGCACTGGTAGGCTTTATTCAGATGGCCGGAGGTGCCGCGCTTGGCCTGATCGCGATGGCGTTGCCGCTGCAGCCGAAACTGTCGCTGGCGTTGGTGATGTTGGTAGGTTGCCTGCTTGCGCTACACGCACGGCAGCGCAGCAAGCAAATCAAAGGGCAGTTGAAAAAAATCGGCTGAGCTTATTTCTCAATAACAATAGGCACCCGTGCCGCCAAGGCTGTCAGCAGCTCGTAACCCAAGGTTCCGGCTGCGGCAGCCACATCATCGACGTGCAGATTCCTTCCCCACAGTTCGACGTCAGTACCAATGGTTGCCTGCGGGCACGGCGTCAGATCCACCGTCATCATATCCATGGAAACCGAACCTACCGTATGTGTCAGCACGCCATCCACCCAGACTGGGGTGCCGGTAGGCGCATGGCGAGGATAACCATCCGCATAACCACAGGCCACCACGCCGATACGCTGCGCCCCACCAGCAGCATAACGCCAGCCATACCCCACACGGTCTCCCGCTTGCAGCTGTTGGATACCAATGATCTTGCTGCTCAGCGTCATCGCCGGTTGCAAACCGGTGGCGGCAATGTCCTGCCAGTTGCCGCTGGGTGATGCACCATAAAGTATAACCCCCGGCCTCACCCACTCCCCCTGCGTATGAGGGTGCCACAGGGTGGCCGCCGAGTTGGCCAGACAACGAGGCAGATCAATAGCAGCAGTAGCGCGTTCAATCACGGCCATTTGCTCCGTTACGCCTTCAGCACCGTCGGCGGTGGCGAAGTGGCTCATTAGCGTTATCGAACCAATATTGTGCAGCTCCTTTGCGGTCAGCCAAGCGCTGTGCAACCTCTCCGGGGCAAACCCTAGGCGATTCATCCCACTGTTCAACTTGAGATAAACATCCAGCGGCGCCTGTAAACGCGCTTCGGCAATCGCCTGTAGTTGCCAGTCGCTGTTCACCGCCGTGGTTAAGTGATAACGATCGATCAGCATCAGGTCTGCGGGTTGGAAAAACCCCTCCAGTAGCAAGATGGGCCCCTGCCAACCAGATTCACGTAGTAACACTGCCTCGTTCAGATCGAGCAAGGCAAAACCATCGCTATTCTCGGCCAGGCTGCGCCAGACGTGCTGCAAACCATGGCCATAAGCGTTGGCCTTGACAACGGCCCAGATTTTAGCCGAAGGCGCAAAACGACGAACTACCTGCAGGTTATTGGTCAACGCGGCCAAATGCAGCGTAGCGGTAATCGGGCGAGGCATGGTTTCTCCTATCAGATTGGGTTCAGCGTGCCGGGTGCACGTCATTCAATGGCACAACAGGTCCCTGCCGAAAGTCTGCGCGGTAACGCGCCACCGCCAGATCGTCTGAGGCAATGGCCGGGGTGACCCCAGAGATCAAGTCGGCAAGCAACTGCCCGGAGCCGCAGGCCATCGTCCAACCCAAGGTGCCATGGCCGGTATTCAAATAGAGATTTTTCAGCGGGGTGCGCCCCACAATCGGCGTACCATCTGGCGTCATCGGGCGCAGCCCCGTCCAGAATGTGGCCTCTTCAACCCGCCCACCGTTCGGATACAGATCGCGTACCACCATTTCCAGCGTCTCACGCCGCTTCTGCTCCAACTGGGTATTGAAACCAACAATCTCCGCCATACCGCCCACGCGGATGCGTTTATCGAAGCGAGTAATAGCAATTTTATAGGTTTCGTCCAGCACGGTAGAGAATGGCGCAGCCGCTTCATCGGTTATCGGGATGGTTAATGAGTAACCTTTCAACGGATAAACCGGAATGGACACCAGATCGTGCAATAGCGCGGTAGAATAGGCGCCGAACGCCACAACATAGCTATCGGCAGTCATGATTTCACCATCACACTGCACGCCGGTAATTTTATCTCCTTCCACCAGCAAGCGTTCAACGTTGCGGTTAAACAGGAAGTTGACTCCGGCCTGCTGCGCCAGCTTGGCCAACTGCTGAGTGAACAGTTGGCAGTCCCCGGTTTCATCATTCGGCAGCTGTAAACCGCCGGTCAGCTTGTGGGCAACCTGCGACAACGCCGGTTCGACCGTCGCCAACTGGCTGGCCTCCAGCAGTTTGTAAGGCACTCCCGCGTCCTCCAGCACGGCAATGTCCTTGGCAGCGCTGTCAAACTGCTGCTGGGTGCGGAACAGTTGCAGCGTGCCGCCTTGACGGCCTTCGTACTGGATGCCGGTTTCCTGACGCAGGGCTTTAATGCAGTCACGGCTGTACTCCGCCAGACGCACCATACGGCCTTTGTTGGTCATATAGTGGGCGGTATCGCAGTTTTTCAGCATCTGCCACATCCAGCGCAGTTGAAAACTGCTGCCGTCTAGGCGGACTGCCAACGGCGCGTGACGCTGGAACATCCATTTAATCGCCTTCAACGGTACACCAGGTGCTGCCCAAGGTGCGGCGTAACCCGGAGATATTTGCCCGGCATTGGCCGCACTGGTTTCCAAAGCTGGCCCGGGTTGACGATCGATCACCGTCACCTCATGGCCCGCTTTTGCCAAGTACCAGGCACTGGCAACCCCTACCACTCCGCTACCTAAAATAACCACTCTCATCGCTGACTCCAGCCCAAGGATCGATAAAGCACAATCTACCAATAACAGGAAATTAACTCAGTGGAAAAAACTACTCAACAATTCGTTTATTAATCGTGACAATATTCACAATTATTTTATCGTTGATGCGCCCGGCTTTAGCAATAGCGGACAAAAAATAACGATAAGATACTGTTAAAGCGCATTTTGCCGATAAAACAGACTCTTCATCTCCCAAACACATCAGCGAAAGCCTCCAGTGGCACCGGGAATGACAACCTACGCCTTCCGGAGTATAAATCTGTTTAATTAAATATTTTAGGCGAATAATTCTAAATACACCCATTGCGCATCAGTTTCCTCTACCTCACGGTTCGAATGCCAGGTTGAGTGCCGCCACAGGCTGCAAAGCCAGTTTAAGCGTAGCTACCCCAAATGGTTATCAAAGCTCAGCACAGATGATTTCAAACGATTTATTACGACTTGGACTATCATTGTTAAAGGGTCTGCCAAAAGAGCCGACGCCGTTCATAACGAGGGTGCGCTGATGACTACTTCGACACAGAAAAAGGTTAAGGAAGATAAACGTCTGAGCGATGGACCGGACTGGACATTCGACCTGTTGCAAGTGTATCTGGAACAGATCGACCGGGTTGCCAAGCATTACCGGCTCGACACCTATCCGCATCAGATCGAGGTCATTACCTCCGAGCAGATGATGGATGCCTATTCCAGCGTCGGGATGCCGATCAACTATACCCACTGGTCATTCGGTAAAAAGTTCATCGAAACCGAGCAGCGTTATAAGCATGGCCAGCAGGGGTTGGCCTATGAGATCGTGATCAACTCCAACCCGTGTATTGCCTATCTGATGGAAGAAAACACCATCACCATGCAGGCACTGGTTATGGCTCATGCCTGCTATGGGCACAACTCGTTTTTCAAAAATAACTATCTGTTCCGCAGTTGGACCGACGCCAGTTCGATTGTCGATTATCTGCTGTTTGCCCGCCATTACATCAGCGAGTGTGAAGAGCGCTATGGCGTGGAAGAGGTAGAAAAGCTGCTGGACTCCTGCCATGCGCTAATGAATTACGGGGTCGATCGCTACAAACGGCCACAAAAAATCTCGCTGGTGGAAGAAAAAGCCCGCCAAAAGAGCCGTGAGGAGTATCTGCAAAGCCAGGTCAACTCGCTGTGGAAAACCTTGCCGCGAGTCGATCGCGAAGCCCTGCCGGAACAGGCCGTGCGTTTTCCACGGGAGCCGCAGGAAAACATTCTCTACTTTATGGAGAAAAACGCCCCGTTGCTGGAATCCTGGCAGCGTGAAGTGCTGCGCATCGTGCGTAAGGTAAGCCAGTATTTCTACCCGCAAAAACAGACACAGGTGATGAACGAGGGCTGGGCCACCTTCTGGCACTACAGCATCCTTAACCACCTGTACGACGAAGGGCGCGTGACGGATCGCTTTATGCTCGAGTTCTTGCACAGCCATACCAATGTGGTCTACCAGCCACCGTACAACAGCCAATACTACAATGGCATCAACCCGTACGCGCTTGGCTTTGCCATGTTCCAGGACATCAAACGGATCTGTCAGTCGCCGACCGAGGAAGATCGCTACTGGTTCCCGGACTTCGCCGGCAAAGACTGGTTGGATACCCTGCACTTCGCCATGCGTGACTTCAAGGATGAGAGCTTTATCAGCCAGTTCCTGTCACCGAAGGTGATGCGTGATTTCCGCTTGTTCACCGTGCTGGATGACGATCGCAACAATTACCTGGAGATTTCAGCCATCCATAACGAAGCGGGCTACCGGGCGATACGTCAGGAGCTGTCGGCTCAGTACAACCTGAGTAACCACGAGCCCAATATTCAGGTCTGGAATGTGGATCTGCGTGGCGACCGTTCATTAACGCTGCGCTATATTCCACAGGACCGGGCTCCATTGGATAAAAGCCGCCGAGAGGTGATGAAGCATCTGCATCGTCTGTGGGGGTTCGACATTATTCTGGAGCAGCAAAACGAAGATGGCAGCGTTGAGTTGCTGGATCGCTGCCCACCACGACCCAACGCGTTATAAAGCTGCAATATGACAAAGGGGCGCATACAGCGCCCCTTCAACTAACTGATTACGGTGATGACGCGAATTAACGACGCGCTTCGGTCAGATCGCTTGGCATAGTGCCCTGCATACTCTGCCAAATAGCCCCGCTCTCTTTACCGTAGTTACGTACGCAATCCATCACCTGATCGTACATCTTCTCATGACACAGGCTAGACAGCTTGTTGTAGAAGGTTAGTGCGAGTTTGCGCGCTTCCGGGTTGGAGAAGTAATAACGGCCAACGCGGGTATACAGCCCTTTCAACCCATTGAGGATCAGGCCGTAAATCGGGTTGCCTGAGGCAAAGGCCAAGCCACGGAAAATTTCATAGTCGAGCTGGTTGAAAGCATCCGCCTGATCGTCAACCAGCGCCGCTTTCGCCAACACTTCCTGCGCCTGTTCCGGGTGGTTACGCACCGCCGCACGGATAAAGATGGAGGCAATATTGGTCCGCACCGACAGCAGATTATCGATCAGCTGCGGTACGCTGTTGTGATCGAGCCGGGCCAGGGTTTCCAGAATATTAAGGCCGGAAGTTTCCCAAAAATTGTTCACTTTGGTCGGTTTGCCGTGCTGAATTGTCAGCCAGCCATCACGGGCCAATCGCTGCAGAACCTCACGTAATGTGGTGCGCGTGACGCCAATCAGTTCTGAAAGCTCACGTTCCGCGGGCAAAATAGAGCCGGGAGGGAAGCGGTTATTCCAAATACTTTCAATAATATACTCTTCCGCGAAACCGGCAGGACTCTGCGCCTTTATAACCATGTGTTTGATGTTCCGTAACGACGATAATCAGTAATTGTAATCGGCTGATCATACCAGATCGCCGGGGCATCACATAGCGCGAGCCAAAAACATTAAACGAAAGTGTGCATAAGCTGGCAAAAAGGTGAAAAAAACCACTTCGCCGAAATTTCAGTCTATTAGGGCTTCCTGGTTTGCATCAGGCCCACTGCCGTTGTTAGGGTATGACGAGCCAACTCACTTTAAGGTTTCGCAAAAACAAGCATGGATATGACAATACGCTCGGCATTGGTAAAGAACTTTCTCGGGGCGTCCCCTGAGTGGTACAAACTGGCCATCATCAGTTTTCTGGTGATCAATCCCTTGGTGTTTTTCCTGGTCAGCCCTTTCGTGGCGGGCTGGTTACTGGTCATCGAGTTCATCTTTACGCTGGCGATGGCGCTGAAATGCTATCCGTTGCAGCCCGGCGGGCTACTGGCTATTGAGGCAGTATTAATCGGCATGACCAGCCCCGCACACGTCAGCGCGGAAATTGCCAGTAATCTTGAGGTGTTATTGCTGCTGGTGTTTATGGTGGCAGGCATCTACTTTATGAAGCAGTTGCTGCTGTTTGTGTTTACCAAACTGTTGCTGAACATCCGCTCAAAGATGCTGCTATCGCTGTCCTTCTGCGTTGCTGCTGCACTGCTCTCTGCCTTCCTGGATGCCCTGACCGTGGTGGCGGTTGTGATCAGCGTCGGCACCGGTTTTTATTCGATCTACCATAACGTTGCCTCCAATCAGAAAATCGACATTAGTGATGATAGCCGCCTGGAAGATACCGACCATAAACAGACGCTGGAACAGTTTCGCGGCTTTCTGCGTAGCCTGCTGATGCACGCAGGCGTAGGCACCGCTCTAGGTGGTGTAATGACCATGGTGGGCGAGCCGCAAAACCTGATCATCGCCAAAAGCGCCGGCTGGGGCTTTAGTGAATTTTTCCTGCGCATGACCCCCGTCACGCTGCCGGTATTCGTTTGTGGTTTGTTGGTTTGCCTGCTGGTTGAACGTTTTGCGTTATTTGGCTACGGCACCAAACTGCCGGAACAGGTGCGTAGCGTACTCAAAGAGTTCGATCGCCAGGCAACGGCCAAACGTAGCCGCCAGGAAAAGATGAAGTTGGTGGTACAGGCGTTAATCGGCCTCTGGTTAGTCATTGCCTTGGCCTTCCACCTGGCGGAAGTGGGCCTGATTGGCCTCTCGGTGATCATTTTGGCGACCTCGCTGTGCGGCGTAACCGATGAGCATGCTATCGGCAAGGCTTTCCAGGAAGCCCTGCCCTTTACCGCGCTGCTGACGGTGTTCTTCACCGTCGTGGCGGTGATCATTGAACAGCAGCTGTTTACTCCGGTGATCCACTATGTGTTACAGGCACCGCCGAGCTCACAGCTTTCCCTGTTTTATCTGTTTAACGGCCTGCTCTCTTCCGTTTCTGATAACGTTTTTGTCGGTACGGTCTACATTAACGAAGCTCGGGCGGCATTGGCGGACGGCGCAATTTCACTGCAACAGTTCGAACTGTTGGCGGTCGCGATTAACACCGGCACCAATCTGCCTTCGGTGGCCACACCCAACGGGCAGGCCGCTTTCCTGTTCTTGCTGACCTCTGCCCTGGCGCCGTTGGTACGTCTGTCTTATGGCCGCATGGTCTGGATGGCGTTGCCTTACACGGTGGTGCTGACGCTGGTTGGCCTGCTGTGTGTGCAGCATACTCTGGCACCGGTAACGGACCTGTTTACCCAATGGCAGTGGTTAATGCCGCTACCACTTGACGCGACGGCCCCAATCGCTGCACAGTAGCCGCCATAACCGTCCCTGCAAACGACGATATTTTTCACTGAATCGTCGTTAGATAGCTGGCAGCGGGGATGAATTGGTTTACACTGCCGGTTCAATTGCTTACTGCATGGAAGAATATAGATATGTTGCAATTCTTTAACCGCTGCTCGCAGGGGCGCGGTGCTTGGCTGTTGTTGGCTCTGACTGCATTGGTACTGGAGTTGGCGGCCCTCTATTTTCAGCACGTGATGCTGTTACAGCCTTGCGTAATGTGTATCTACGAACGTGTCGCGCTGTTCGGGATTTTGGGAGCGTCGCTGCTTGGTGCATTGGCACCGAAGTCGCCGCTACGCTATGTGGCGATCCTGCTGTGGATTTACAGCGCCTGGGAAGGCCTGCAGTTAGCCTGGAAACACACGATGATCCAGCTGCATCCGTCGCCGTTTAATACCTGTGATTTCTTTGTCAGCTTCCCTTCCTGGCTGCCGCTAGACAAATGGGCGCCAGCGGTGTTCCACGCTTCTGGTGACTGCTCGGTGCGTCAGTGGCAGTTCCTGTCGTTGGAAATGCCACAATGGTTGGTGGGGATTTTTGCTGCCTATTTGCTGATCGGGATTGTGGTTCTGCTCAGCCAATTTGTCCGCCAACGTAAACGCGATCTGTTTGGCCGCTAAGGGTCATACATCGCAAAAACGGCGCCTGAGGGCGCCGTTTTTTATTGCTACTGACAACCTACAACCAGGTTTACCAAGCAAGGCCGCTGCATGCCGCGACCGTTTGGGTAATCAATGGCATCGTGTGTAGCAGGCAAACAACATCAAGTATGGGTAAAGTAATACACGAGCACGATCAATACTCCGGCCACGGCAAACAGGCGTATCATCTTCATCATCACATTCTCATCACAGGGCGGAGGTGCCGACAAACTACCTAAGATTTAGTTTAAAAAGAAGCGTCCACCAGGCGATTACGACGTAATTTACATAACATTAAGTTTTGTTGCGGCTCCCCACCAATATACCGCCCAATCTTTGGCAATGTCCCCCCTTTCAAGTACAGATATATTGGCTACACTTAATCACTGATTGGCCGTTTTTCATTCACCGTATTAATACTTTAGCGGGGATATTAATAAAATGATGACGTATATAAGCCACTCCCCTCATCCGCCTTGATTTATTTACCCTCTTGTTTAACTTTTGTTTAACCTGACCACCCGGTTAGCACGCTATTTCGGCTATGCTCTGCATGATAAAACGCCTACGTCTACCAAGGCCGCAGGCGCTCAACCAATGAACAGTCGCAGCCAATAAGATAGACAGAGTATTTTGAGCAAGGGATCACTATGTCAGAAAATAAAATCAATCTGCAATCGGCCATCACGACGCTGCCCTATTTAGACTGGAATGCCACCTCTTCTGCTACTTTGGATGCCGTAGCCGAGTTGGAAAGCGGCAAGGTTCTCTATTTCCCTCATCTGGCCTTTAATCTGACCGACGCGGAAAAAACCTTACTCACCACGGAGTTGGTCGATCCCAAACGCAAGAATATTAGCTATCAGCCAGAACAGCAAAAGCTGACGGGGGTTGCCCTTGAGGCCAAACGCGAAGCGGTACATAAATTAATGGCTCGGCACTATCAAGCCTGCCAGCATTTAATCAATTCCGTTCTGCCCGAATATCGGCACGCAGTGCAAATGCCCACCAATAGCCTGCGTCTGCACCCGATCTCTGCATGGACAGCCTCGACTTCATGGCGCAAGGACGACCGCCGCCTGCATGTCGATGCGTTCCCTTCGCGCCCCAATTATGGCAACCGTATTTTACGCATCTTCACCAATATCAATCCTCATGGTGAAAGCCGCCAGTGGCGCGTCGGGGAGCCGTTCCCTCAGTTGGCGCAACGTTTTCTGCCACGCCTGAAGCGTTATTCGCCCTTTGCCAGTTGGTTGCAGGATAAAGTGGGGATTACCAAAACGCGCCGTAGTCACTACGATCATCTGATGCTGCAAATGCACGATGCGATGAAGGCAGATAAAGACTACCAGGAAAGCGGCCCCCAGCAGGCGGTTGAATTCCCTCCAGGAAGCAGTTGGATCTGTTTTTCCGATCAAACTCCCCATGCCGCCATGTCCGGGCAGTATATGCTGGAACAGACCTTTATTTTACCGGTGAGCGCCATGAAAACCCCGCAGCATGCGCCGCTGAACGTCTTGCAAGAGTTGTTACACAAGCCATTGATATAGAAAGCCTGGCTTTTCAGCCGATCCGCGGGTTAATCGCTGGATCGGCCATAACTTCGATCTGTGTCACCCCATTGGGGCAGCAAATTTGGTATATTAATCACGCAGTAGTATGCACATCACCTACTCATTATGGAGGTTGTATGTACAAGACTATATTAGCGCCCATTGATTTGGCTGAAATCGAGTTAACACAAAAAGTCATTCCCACGATTAATTCACTGGCAAAAATCGATTACCCGCATATCCATTTCTTCGCGGTCCTCTCCCCTATGCTCTCTTATTATGAATATGGGCTATCGCACCCCGAGCGGTTGCTGCCCAGCGATGATGAGAGGATACAGATTGCACTGGCGGAGTTAAAGAAAGCCGTTACGGCGTTTGATATTCCGGAAGGCCGAGTGCACTGTTCGGTAGAGATCGGCGCGCCACGGGATCGGATTTTGAATTTTGCCGATGAGATCAACGCCGATCTGATCGTTGTCGGTTCGCGTAGGCCAAGTATCACCACCTACTTGCTTGGCACAACGGCATCATCGGTCGTCAGGTATGCCAAAACCTCGGTCCTGGTGGTGCGATAAGGCCGCAGACTACGTTCTAAAAAGCGCTAGTAATACGTAGCTGTACGTAATAGTGCTACAGGAGGGAGCCATGCAGAACGCCGACACGCCGTGAATCCATCCCTGGAGGCTCGTATCGCGCGTCCATGCGCTCAACGGTCGGCTAACCTGCATGGCTCCCTCCTGACTTAGCTTACGGTGTTGCGGTGACAAGCGTAATTATTTGGCCACAGTTTCTGGTTATAGCAGCCACTCATCTAGCCCAGCTAGGTTTGTTGAGGATGTGGTCCTGCCAATCCACGACTTCGCTTTCGCGTACCGCGATATGGCGTACGGTAATGCGCTCACCGTGCATTGCCGCTTTTGATCCGCTGACCAACGGGTGCCAGTCGAACAAGGGTTTGCCCTCGCCGATCAGGCGATAGGCGCAGGTTGGCGGCAGCCAGTCGAACGTGGTGAGGTTTTCGCGCGTCAGCTTGATGCAGTCTTCTTCCAGCTCAAAGCGGCGCTCGTAGTTGCGGCACTGGCAAGATTTGATATTGAGCTGATCGCAGGCCACGTTGGTGAAGTAAATCTCATCGGTATCTTCATCGATCAGCTTGTTCAGACAGCATTGCCCACATCCGTCGCACAGCGATTCCCACTCTGCCTCAGACATTTCGTCCAGCGTCTTCTGTTGCCAAAAAGGGAGTTGTGACATATCGACTTCCGAAAATAGGTAAATGAACAAACCACCTGCAAGCAGGTTCAAGGGGGCACACTATATAGACACTCAGCGCAAAAGGAAACGTTTCCCCGGCTACCCGAGCCTGCCGCAACGCCATCCAACGTGGATAATAACAGTGTAAGGCACCAAAGAGGTTTCTGCCTGCAACACGCAGCAGGCAGAAAGACAGAGCGGGATTAAATCACTCGGGTACTGAGGGTCTTACCATTAAGTGAGATTTTCAGCATATCGCCGGAAACCATTGGCCCGACCCCTTGAGGAGTACCGGTCAGAATGATGTCGCCCGCACGCAGCGTAAAGAAACGGCTCATATAGGCAATCAGCGGCAAGATGGGGTTGATCATATCGCGGGTATTGCCCTGCTGGCGCAGTTCGTCATTGATCGACAAAGACAGCTCGGCATTTTGCGGATCGCCAAATTCAGCCACCGGAATAAAGCCGGAGATCGGGCAAGAGCCATCAAATGCCTTGGCTTTTTCCCAAGGTTGACCCGCCTTCTTGAACCCGGCCTGCAGATCGCGCAAGGTCAAGTCCAGCGCCACGCCATAGCCCGCAATGGCACGGGCCACGCGATCTTCATTGGCCTGCTTTAACGGGGTACCAATCAGCACCGCCAACTCGACTTCATGATGGATCGACCCCAGCCCCTTGGGGATCGCTACCGGTTGACGAATATCACACAATGCTGTTTCAGGTTTGATAAACAACACCGGCTCAGGCGGGGTGACACTCCCCATCTCCTTGATGTGATCGCTGTAGTTGCTGCCTACGCAAACCACTTTGCTTACCGGGAAATCAAGCAACGCTCCTTGCCAGTCTCTATGTTGATACATACCGCCTCTCCCAACCACAGTGTAGGGGCCAGATAACCTCAGCCCATGATACGTACGGGGTGCCATTCCAGACACCTGGTAGTTACCGACCTATTGACCGATACCATCGGCCATCATTCCCACGCTGATCGCGAAATAATACGAACGATTCCAGTGCATGAGAGTACGGAAGTTATCATAAACCAAGAAGGCGCGTCCTTGCATATCATCTGGAGCGATCACCCAACTACGCAAGCCAGATGCTGCCAAGGGTGAACCATCTGCTAACACCACCCCTTTGGCAGCCCACTGCTCTTCGCTATGCCCCTGGGAGTCTTTCAACCCTAGTTGTTCAGCGTTGAATTGCGCGGGCAGTTTGACTTCACGACCCCAACCAACCCCAGGTTGCCAGCCTTCGGTAGCCAGGTAGTTGGCGGTAGAGGCAAACACATCGTCGAGATTATTCCAGATATCGATTTTACCGTCGTCATCCCCATCTGCGGCATAGGTCAAAAACGAGGTTGGCATAAACTGGCTCTGCCCCATCGCTCCCGCCCAGGATCCCTTCAGGTTGCCCGCATCAACGTGGCCCTGGTCAATAATCTTTAAGGCCGCCATCAGCTGTTTGGTAAAGAACGCTTCGCGTCGGCCTTCAAACGCCAGCGTCGCCAGGGCAGAAACAACATCTTCCTTACCCTGTATCTTGCCAAAGGCGCTTTCCATACCCCATAGCGCGACAATATAGTGTTCCGGAACGCCATAACGCGCCGTCACTCGCGCCAGCCGTGGCTGATATTGCTGGCGCATCTCGCGGCCCCGCTGGATCTTCCACGCAGGCAGCACCCGGCTGAGGTAATCATCCAGCGTGATTTTCTTTTCCAACTGATTGCGATCGGCATTAATCACCCGATCGACAAAATGCGCGTTGGCAAAGGCGGCCTCAACGGTAACCGCAGGGATACCCTGCTTGATGGCCCGCCGCTTCAGTTGTTCCACATAGGCCGGGAACTCCGCCGGATCACGCCCGGTTTCTGCCAGCGTACTCCCGGTTGGCTGCGTAGCAGGCGCGGGAGCCGCCCCCACCTGTTTCACGCAGCCAGCTAAAAGGAGCAGCGTTAGCATCATCGACATCTTCTTCATGATTTTCCCTACCTGTGACGACCTGCCGCCAGATGCTGATGATGCTTAAAAGCTGGCGTTAACACAGGGTTGAAAATCGACGCCCGGTTATTTTTTGGCGTCAGACAAATGAAGGTTTAATAGGTTTTCCACCGGCGGTGGGAACTGCAGATAAAACCCTTCCTGTTTTAGGGCCTCTTTCACCTTCTCGATATCCGCTGAAGCCAATTTCTTACGCCCGTCGAGCGACAGCATCATGGCATACTGCGGAGTGCCAAAACTTTTCATCAGATCTTCCGGCACCCGAGAGAAATCGTCTTTTTTTTCGACATAAAGATAAGTTTGGTCGCGCTTGGCACTTCTATAGATGACACAAAACATTTTTAAAACTCTATTTAATTGAGGCAGCGTCTTGCCTGGATATAACTCTGACTATAACATGCTTATAGTACTTCGGAATATCGCACCCCGAGTGGTATTCCGGGGATTTAAGTTGCTGAGACTGAGTCAGGATAGATGTCACAATCGCCAATTGAGCTAAAAGGCAGCAGTTTTACCCTATCGGTGGTTCATTTACATAATTGCGAACCCGAGGTAATACGCCAGGCACTACAAGAAAAGGTGGAACAAGCGCCCGCTTTTCTCAAAAATGCCCCTGTTGTTATTAATGTTGCTACGCTGAACGGCGACGCAGACTGGAAAGAAATTCAACGGGCTGTCACTGCGGCTGGACTGCGCGTGGTCGGCATCAGCGGTTGCAAAGATGAGCGGCAGAAACGGTCCATTGCCCGCGCCGGTTTGCCACTGCTCAATGAAGGCAAAGGCCAGAAGGCAGCCCCGCAGGCTCCGGTGATCGCGCCAGTACCTGATAATGCCCCAGCTAAAACGCGCATCATCAGTACCCCTGTCCGTTCAGGCCAACAGATTTACGCCCGTAACAGCGATTTGATCGTCACCAGCAGCGTCAGCGCCGGTGCCGAACTGATTGCCGACGGCAATATTCATATTTACGGTAGCATGCGTGGCCGCGCACTGGCTGGCGCCTCTGGCGATACCCAGTGTCAGATTTTTTGCACGCACCTGGGTGCTGAGCTAGTCTCTATCGCAGGGCAGTACTGGTTGAGCGATCAGATCCCGTCCGAGTATCTCGGGCAGGCAGCAAGGCTCAGCCTGTTGGATAATGCTTTAACCATACAACCTTTAAATTAAGCCCTTTTGACAAGGAATCCATTTCATGGCACGCATTATTGTTGTTACATCGGGTAAAGGGGGCGTTGGCAAGACCACATCAAGTGCGGCCATTGCGACCGGCTTGGCCCAGAAAGGCAAGAAAACCGTGGTGATCGACTTTGATATCGGTCTGCGTAATCTTGACCTCATCATGGGGTGTGAACGCCGGGTCGTTTACGATTTCGTGAACGTTATCCAAGGTGACGCCACGCTGAACCAGGCGTTAATCAAAGACAAGCGCACCGACAACCTCTACATTCTGCCCGCTTCGCAAACCCGTGACAAAGACGCCCTGACCCGTGAAGGCGTGGAAAAAATCCTCAGCGATCTCGACGAGATGGCCTTCGAATTTGTGGTTTGCGACTCACCTGCAGGGATCGAATCCGGTGCCTTGATGGCGCTGTACTTTGCCGATGAAGCCATCATCACCACCAACCCGGAAGTGTCTTCAGTACGTGACTCCGACCGTATCCTGGGCATTCTGGCTTCCAAATCGCGCCGTGCCGAGAGAGGGGAATCCCCGATCAAGGAACATCTGCTGCTAACCCGTTACAACCCGGGCCGCGTCAGCCGTGGCGACATGTTGAGCATGGAAGACGTGCTGGAAATCCTGCGTATCCCGCTGCTTGGCGTGATCCCGGAAGATCAGTCGGTATTACGTGCCTCTAACCAGGGTGAACCTGTTATTCTTGATAGTGAGTCCGATGCCGGTAAGGCCTATGACGATACCGTTCACCGCCTGTTAGGGGAAGAACGCCCGTTCCGCTTCATCGAAGAAGAGAAAAAGGGCTTCCTGAAACGCCTTTTTGGGGGATAAACCATGGCTCTGTTAGACTTCTTTCTGTCCCGCAAAAAATCGACAGCCAGTGTAGCCAAGGAACGGCTGCAGATTATCGTCGCAGAACGTCGTCGTGGGGACAGCGAACCCCACTATCTGCCCGATTTAAAACGCGATATTCTAGCGGTAATTTGTAAATACATTCAGATCGACCCCGAGATGCTGCACGTGCAATTCGAGCAGAAAGGGGATGATATTTCGGTACTTGAACTTAACGTGACGCTACCGGAATCGGAAGAAACACCTAAATGATTGCGATGCAATGAGTGCCCCCTGTATATTTTTATACAGGGGGTAACTGTATATTCATCCAGTCATTAACGCACCTGCAATAATAAAAACCCCGCCCTATTGAGACAACTCTCAGTTCTTTTTGCCGCAAATGTCTTTATGGTGCAGGCTGGTAGTAAAGATTTTCCTAATCTTATTTTTGGCGAGATAAAACGGAACAGTTTGATTTAAACTGCCCCGCCCGATTTTCAACGATTAATAATCCTGTAGGATCGCCTGCAACGGCGCGGCTAATAGCTCACCACGCCAACCACTGATTAACTCCGGTAGCGACTCGCTCTCTTTCAATTTCCAGTGCCAATTCAACAACTGGTTAATCTGACGCCGCGAAGCCAGCAGCTCACCGCTAAGGCCACTCTGCTCACTTACCAGCGTAATGGCAGCCTTAATATCCTTGAACACTTTCTTGTAGCCAGGATGATCGACCAGGTTGCTTAACGGTGCCGGCAAGGCTGATTCGTCCAAAGCATTCGCTTGTGCCACCAGTGCCACCAAGGTTTTGCCATGATAGCGGATCTCTGGACCACTCAGCCCCAGCGCCTCCAGCTCACCGAGCGAGCCCGGCATGTAGCGCGCTACAGCCCACAGGTTCTCTTCACGCACCACAAAGTTCACCGCCAGATCGCGTTCACGCGCCTGACGCAAGCGCCATTCGGCCAGTTTTTGCAGGCAAGCCAACTGGCGCGGACGTAGCTGCCAGGCATTGGTGATTTCGCGATAGGCCAATTCCGGCGCCAGCGCCTCACTGCGCCGTTGGCAAAGCAAGCGGCACTCGTTATCGGCTGCGGCGGTCCAACCCGCCTCCTCGGTCTCCTGCACCAGTTGCTTGGCCATCGGCAACAGATAGAACACGTCAGCCGCGGCATAAACGCATTGGCGCTCGGTCAACGGCCTTGCCAACCAGTCGGTACGCGATTCACTCTTATCGAGATCGACCTGCATGTACTCCGTCACCAGCTTGGCAAAACCACAGGACAGCGTATGGCCGCTGAAGGCCGCCAGGATTTGGGTGTCGACCATCGGTGTCGGCAGCGTCTTGAAGGCATTCAGAAACACCTCCAGATCTTCGCTACCCGCGTGCAGGAATTTCACGACGGCGGTATCGGCCAGCAGGTCGATAAAGGATTGCCACTGCTTGATGGGGAGCGGATCGATCAGGGAGAGTTGTTCACCATCATAGAGCTGGATCAGGCCTAACTGCGGATAATAGGTGCGCGTGCGGACGAACTCGGTATCCAGCGCCACCTGGGCGTAGTTTCTTGCCTGCTCGCAGACCTGCTGCAATCCGGCGTCGGTAGTGATCAACTGATAATTCAAAACATCATTCTCTTGGTCGTTTTCATGATTCAAACACAACAACGCCGGCTATTCACCGGCGCTGTTGAAAAGGAGCAGTAACGATTGGCCTAGGCGGCATCCGCAGCCTTGGGCTTTTTCTGTTCGTCACGCAGTTCCCGTCGTAAGATCTTGCCGACGTTCGACTTCGGCAGCTCGTCACGGAACTCAACAATTTTTGGCACTTTATACCCTGTCAGGTGCCGACGGCAATGGGTTAGCAGCTCTTCTTTGGTGAGTGTCTGGTCTTTCTTCACCACACAAATCTTCACCGCTTCACCCGAAGCATCACTGGGTACCCCGATGGCCGCACATTCCAGCACTTTCGGATGCTGGCTAACGATCTCTTCGATCTCGTTCGGGTAGACGTTAAAACCAGAAACCAGGATCATATCTTTCTTACGGTCAACGATGCGGATAAAGCCCTCATCATCCACGGTAACGACATCCCCGGTCGCCAGCCAGCCATCGCGCAACACTTCGTCCGTCGCTTCAGGGCGTTGCCAATAGCCTAACATAACTTGCGGCCCTTTAACCCAAAGTTCACCGGGTTGACCAACCGGCACATCTTTGCCTTCATCATCCACCAGCCGGATATCGGTAGACGGCACCGGCAGGCCGATGCTGCCGCTGTAGTGTTTCAAATCATGCGGGTTGCCAGAGACCAGTGGAGAGCACTCCGTCAGCCCATAGCCTTCCAGCAAATGATGGCCGGTCAGCTTTTCCCACTTTTCCGCCACCGATCTCTGCACCGACATCCCTCCGCCAACGGAAAGCCGCAGCGTGGAGAAGTCCAGCTTCTGGAAATCTTCATTGTTCAATAACGCATTAAACAGGGTATTTACCCCGGTCATGGCGCTGAACGGGTATTTTGCCAGCTCCTTCACCAGGCCCGGGATATCACGTGGGTTGGTGATCAGCAGGCTACGGCCGCCCAACTCGATAAACAGTAGACAGTTCACCGTCAACGCAAAGATGTGATACAGCGGCAAGGCGGTAACCACCAACTCCTGCCCTTCACGCAGTAACGGCACATAAGCCGCCTTGGCCTGTACCAGATTGGCCTGCATGTTGCGGTGGGTCAGCATCGCCCCTTTCGCCACGCCGGTAGTGCCGCCGGTATACTGCAGGAACGCCAGATCGGTATTGATAATATCTGGCTTCACGTACTGCAGGCGGCGGCCACGCTGCAACGCACTGCGAAACGAGATGGCATCCGGCAGGTCGTACTTCGGCACCAGCCGCTTGATGTACTTCACCACAAAGTTGACCAACGTGCCTTTGGCTGCGGAGAGCTGGTCGCCCATACGGGTCAGAATAACGTGTTTAACCTGCGTCTTGAACACCACCTTTTCCAAGGTGTGGGCAAAGTTGGAAACGATGACAATCGCGCTGGCACCGCTGTCGTTCAGTTGATGTTCCAACTCACGGGGGGTATACAGCGGGTTGACGTTAACCACCACCATCCCCGCCCGCAAAATACCGAACAGAGCGATTGGGTATTGCAACAGGTTGGGCATCATCAGCGCCACACGGTCGCCCTTCTTCAGCCCCAACTCGTTTTGCAGGTAGGCGGCAAACGCTCGGCTGCGCTCTTCCAGCTTGCGGAAGGTCATCACCTCACCCATGTTGATAAAGGCGGGTTGATCCGCGTAACGGGCAACCGCATTCTCAAACATTTCGATCAGGGATGAGTATTGATCGGCATCGATTTCTGCCGGAACATCCGCCGGGTAACGTTTTAACCAGACCTTTTCCAAGCTATTACTCCTGAAATCATTACTAATTATCATCATAGCCCCCAAAATTGCAGCCAAACTTTAACAATATTTTAACTCAGCGTACCAGTTTGGGTTTTAAACAATATTCAGGTTGCGATGTGCGTCACTAATTGCCGACGCAACCGCACAACAAAAAAAGTTAAGGCGGCCATTAAGCCGCCCTAAAGTATAAAAACTATCCTACTTGCCGAAGCCTCAGATCTGCGTCATTACTCCGTAACGAAAGTTTGCACCTGCGCCGGACCTGGATTATACCAGCCATAACTCCCGCCCCAACCTGGGCCCCATGGGCCATTATGCCAGCCCCACGGCCCCATCGGCTGTGGCGGCATCACAATCTGCTGAGCGATGCGCCAACGCTTGAAACCGGTCGCATCCATGGTGACAAAGCGGTAAGGCGTCATGCCAATCTTACCGTCCCGTAAGCCGGTGATCGGCCCAACCACGGTGACCAGCTGCCCTCTGAAGTCGACCGGATCGAGGAAGCCGTTAACCGAAGCCAGCAAACGGCCTTGCGAAGGTTCCCCCAATATCGGGCGAGCGCCAGAATCCAGCGGCACCGCCGCAATCTCCAGAATGGTACGCCCACGTTCATTAGCCACCGCAACCACGGTACCGCCGAAGCGTGCCTCCGCGCCGGTAAACTGTTTCGGTGCGTTTTGCACCACCGACAGTCGATCGACCGGCGTGGGGCTGGTGCCTTGGATGGCATCCGGAATGGTCACACAGCCAGAGAGCGCCAACACGCTGCTTGCGATTGCCAGCGTTAACAGCTTTTTACTCACAGTACGGGTTAAGATCATCGCAATCTCCTGAATTAGCTGTAACTTCGACAACGTTCATCAGTGCAAGTTGCAGGCGTAGCTGTTTTCTATCGGCGGCAACTTTAGATTAACTATAGGAAACTATTCGCGTCCCGGTAGCTTCTTCCAGGTGACTTCGTTACGCAAATAGGTCGGTTCAGCATTTTCCACGCTAACCGCCAGACCTTGTTGCCAGGCCTGTAGCGCCAGAGGCAGCATATCTTCGGCCTGCGGCAACAGCATTTTCCCGTCGGTAACGTTCAGCGAGGAACCTGCAACCAAATCTGGGTAGGTTTGCCAACCGGTACCCACATGGGCCCAATCGCCTTGCAAATGTTGCGCTCGCTCCAGAGCCTGCTGTGGAGACAGCACCGCTTCCCCTGCGCTTTCCAGCCACTGGCCATCAAGCTGGCGTTCAAACTGGCCCCAATAGACTTCGCCCATACGGGCATCGATCGCCGCCAACACTCGTTGCGCGCCAGTCATGCGCCAGGCACCTTGCGCCATGGTTTGCAACGTGGAAATCCCGAGCATCGGCAGTTCGGCGCCGAGCGCCAACCCTTGGGCAATACCAATGCCGATACGCACGCCGGTAAAGCTCCCAGGGCCACGACCAAAGGCCAAGGCATCGAGTTGTGAAAGGGATAATCCGGTTTCGGCCAGCACCTGCTGCACCAGCGGCAAAATGCGCTGGGTATGCTCGCGTGGGCACAGTTCAAACAGGGCGTGAACTTCGCCTTGATTCCAGATAGCGACAGAACATGCTTCCGTCGCCGTATCGATCGCTAAAATTCGCGTGGACATGCCAAACCTCAGGCGGGAAATATCAGTGGTTTCATACAGGGCGCGCATTGTAGCACACCCCAGAAGTCGCGCCTATTCACCCTTGAGGAAGGCAATAGCCTGTGCCAGATCGCGGGTACGTGGCGTTGGTGGCAGGCTGTTGAGAAACACTTCACCATAAGGACGCATCACCAGACGGTTATCACAAATCACCAGCACGCCCCGATCGTCGGTATCGCGGATCAGACGGCCAACGCCCTGCTTGAGGGTGATCACCGCATCGGGCAGTTGCACATCATTGAACGGGTCACCGCCGCGTAAACGGCAATCTTCAATGCGCGCCTTCAGCAACGGATCGTCCGGCGAGGTAAACGGCAGCTTATCGATAATCACGCAAGAGAGCGCATCACCGCGCACGTCAACCCCTTCCCAGAAGCTGCTGGTTGCCACCAGTAACGCATTGCCCGCTTCGACAAACTGCGCCAACAGTTGACCCTTGCTGGTTTCCCCTTGCAACAGCACCGGCAGCGTCAAGGTGGCGCGGAACTCTTCGGCCAGCTCACGCATCATCTGATGCGAAGTGCACAGGAAGAAACAGCGGCCCTGGTTAGCCTCAATCATTGGCCGCAGCATTCGGGCCAACTGACGTGCGCCACCGGGTTGATTCGGCGAGGGCAAGAAACGTGGCACACAGAGCAACGCCTGATTGGCATAGTCAAACGGGCTGGGTAGCAGTAGGGTTTTGGCCTTATTCAGCCCCAAGCGATCGGTAAAGTGACCCATTTGCTCATTCACCGACAGCGTTGCCGAGGTGAAAATCCAACTGCCCGGTTTTTCATCCAGCATTTCGCGGAAGCGGTCTGATACCGTCAATGGCGTGAGCGCCAATACAAAACTGCGTGAGTTGCATTCATACCAATAGCTGAAGCCGGGTTCGTTGACCTCTTTAAGCCGTTTAAGGCGAGCGCGGAACTGCGTAGCACGTTCAAAGGCAGCATCCAGCAACGCCGAACGGCCCAGGGAAAGCTTGACCACGTCGTAACACAGCTCCAACGCATCATCGAGCAGCAGCAAGGCGCGCTGGACGTTAGGCTGAGTTAGCACCTCACGAAGGTTACCGCGAAAACCCGGTTCCCCCAGCGCTAAACGGAAATCCTGCGTGCTCTGGCTGAGGCGATCGGCGCTCTTTTGCAACTGTGCGCTATCGCGCACCTCGGTACGGTAGGCAATAGTGATATCTTTGGCCAGATCCATCAGTTGGCGGCTGGTGAGCTGCTTGCCGAAATATTGGCTGGCGATATCAGGGATCTGATGCGCTTCGTCGAAGATCATCACGTCCGCTTCCGGGATCAGTTCGGCAAAGCCGCCCTCCTTGACCACCATATCCGCCAGAAACAGATGATGGTTAACCACCACCACGTCGGCATCCATTGCCCGGCGCCGTGCCTTGACCACGAAGCACTCTTTATACAGCGGGCAATCGCTTCCCAGACAGTTATCGTTGGTGCTGGTCACCAATGGCCAGACAAAGCTGTCTTCCGCCACATCGCTGCAGGAGCTGATATCCCCTTCTTCCGTCAGGGTTGACCAGCTGCGCAGCCGCACCAGATCGATCAGCGTCTGGCCAGCCAGTTCGCCACCAGCCATGGATTGCTGCTCCAGGCGTTCCAGGCACAGATAGTTGGAACGCCCTTTCAGCAGCGCGAGCTTGCCTTTATATTTTAATGCCTTGGCCACGGTGGGCAGATCGCGAGCGTAAAGCTGATCCTGCAAGGCCTTGGAGCCGGTGGAAATAATCACCTTGCGCTTTGAACGCAGCGCCGGTGCCAGATAGGCGTAGGTTTTACCGGTGCCGGTTCCTGCCTCGACGACCAGTTCCTGTTTGAAATTGATGGCTTCCGTTACCGCCTCTGCCATCAATCTTTGCGGTTCACGGGGTTTGAACCCTTTAATTGCCTGCGCCAATGCGCCAACTGGTGCGAAATCGTCTGCCACGCTATCTCTCTGCCGGTATCATTCAGCGGTGATTATGCCAAGCCTGCCACGCCGCTACCACCGACTTTATCCGCACACACATCCGTTCCCGGCTGTGATACGCTTATGACGTTGATGATAAGGAGATAATTGCATGAATATCGAACGAATTGATCCGGCACAGCGCTGGTCAGAAGCGGTGATCCACAATGACACCGTTTATTACACCAGCGTCCCGGAAAATCTGGATGATGACGCTACGGCGCAAACCGCCAACACCTTGGCCGCTATCGATGTGCTGTTGGAGCGAGTGGGTTCGGACAAGAGCCGGATTTTAGACGCCACCATTTTCCTGGCCAACGGCGATGATTTTGCCGCCATGAATGCCGCCTGGGATGCCTGGGTAGTTGCAGGCAGCGCGCCGGTACGTTGTACCGTAGAAGCTCGCCTGATGAATCCTAAATACAAAGTTGAAATCAAGATCATCGCGGCGCTGTAAAACAAAAAACGGCCCCTCACCCCAACCCTCTCCCACAGGGAGAGGGAGTTGATAGCCCGAGATCTGTTGGGAGAAAGGGGATAATCTCAGCAACCTCGCTTATTCCGTCATTCAACGTGAGTCAGCCAAAGCTCATGATGAATACTGTACTTTCAGGTTAACTCGATCGGTTCCCTCTCCCTGTAGGAGCAGGTAGCTCAGCGATGTTGGGAGAAAGGGGATAATCTCAGCAACCTCGCTTATTCCGTCATTCAACGTGAGTTAGCCAAAGCTCATGATGAATACTGTACTTTCAGGTTAACTCGATCGGTTCCCTCTCCCTGTAGGAGCTGGTAGCTCAGCGATGTTGGGAGAAAGGGGATAATCTCAGCAACCTCGCTTATTCCGTCATTCAACGTGAGTTAGCCAAAGCTCATGATGAATACTGTACTTTCAGGTTAACTCGATCGGTTCCCTCTCCCTGTAGGAGCTGGTAGCTCAGCGATGTTGGGAGAAAGGGGATAATCTCAGCAACCTCGCTTATTCCGTCATTCAAAGTGAGTTAGCCAAAGCTCATGATGAATACTGTACTTTCAGGTTAACTCGATCGGTTCCCTCTCCCTGTAGGAGCTGGTAGCTCAGCGATGTTGGGAGAAAGGGGATAATCTCAGCAACCTCGCTTATTCCGTCATTCAACGTGAGTTAGCCAAAGCTCATGATGAATACTGTATTTCAGGTTAACTCGATCGGTTCCCTCTCCCTGTGGGAGAGGGTTAGGGTGAGGGGGCATTAAGCCAGTTTGATGATGACCATACCCGTCAATAACAGGGCCAGCCCCATCCAGCCTTTGGCATTGAGCCGTTGACCGAACAGGATCCAACCGGCAGCGATAGTGGCAGCAATACCGAAACCGCCCCACAACGCATAAGCGACCGAAAGATCGATCCCCTTCACCGCCTGCGCCAGCGCGCTGAACGCCCCTAATACCGACACCAGAGACAACAGCCCCAGCCAAACCCGGCTAAAACCGTTCGACATCTTCAGAAAGATGTTGGCCACAATCTCCAGTACGATGGCCAAGGCCAGAAACCCAATGTGGTACAACTCAAGCTGTTGCATGGTTGTTACCTCGCGGGCTGACCTGTTTTCGTGGCTTGCGGGTGCCGGATTTCACCAGCAGGATCCCGGCAATCAACGCCACCAGACCCAGCACTTTCAGCGCCGAGATTGGCTCATCAAACAGCATCACGCTAAACAGGGTAATAAACAGGATACCGATCCCTTCCCATAAGGCGTAAGCAACGCCCAAGGCCACGCGTTTTACCGCTAATGACAGCATGATGTAAGACAGGGTGATCATCACGTACATGACGATGTGTCCGGTCATACCGCCGCTGACGCTAGCATATTTCATGGACAGGGTGCCGATAATTTCGGCGGTAATGGCAAAGCCTAAAAAGATCCAATAAATCATAATTTTTCTCCCAAACGGCGAATCACGCACGCTAAGGCGTATTTATCCCAATCTATCTCATCAAACAGGCGCACGGCGGCGCTTGAGATATAGAAATCTCTGGGGATAAACCTACCCAAACGTATTAAAGAAGTTTGCCCGGCAACGCCAAAGGACGGGAAGTGAACCCAGTCATCAGCACCGGTTAAGGGAGAAAGACGCTATAGCTCGCTGCACCAGTGATGCTCACTGGCAAGAATGGCAGAAAGGAAAAGTTGGCAACAAGATGTTCTGAGAGGCGTTCCATTAAGTTTCATCATAATTATTCTCTATCTTCAGCCGCACACCGTGCGATTTGCCCAATATCCTCATGAATGTAAAATTTTCAACTGCATTAGTTTTACCATAGCGAAAATCAGAAAGCAAACCGCCGTTTTCACATTTAGCGAAAAAAAATGAGTTATAAATAAGAGCCTTAATGTTTTTAAAAATTAAAAAAAGGCTCGGATTTACACCTGAGCCTTGTGAGAATTTCGCTAGCCGGTAAGTGCGGAAGATTCAGGCGCCACGCGCCTTAGCGCAGGATCTGTTTGATGCCTTCCAGCAGCAACGCGACCTCTTCGGCACGGGTCTCTCCGCTGTGTGGATCGATGATGGAACTGTAAACATGTGGCATCACCTTTGTGACTCCGGCGTCAAGGCAGGTTTCCAGTATGGGCAGGAAGTTTCGCGTATCGATCCCGCCGGTGGGTTCGATCATGGTCATGCCATTGCGCACGCAACTTTCCGCCAATGCGCGCAGTTCTGCCAGCGACGATAACCCCCCCATCGGGAAGAATTTGGCCGCATGCCCCCCCAGATCGAGGATCATACGTACCGCGCTGTCACAGCTCACCACGGCAGGCTCGCCCTGGCTGCTGTGAACTCCGGTGGAAATGATCACCTTCCCTGGCGTGCCAGTGGGCGAGATCAAGGCATTGATGCAGGTATTGCTGATGCCACGGGCCGCCAATGCACCCGCGGCAAAACCACAGCCTGTGAAGGTTTGGTTGACGTGTGCAGGCGCGGTGGCCGCCGCAATCATTGCCGCCTTATAAAACTGTGCCGCCGACCCAGCCCCCAAGCCAACGGAAATAGCCGGGATGTGCTCCATCCAGCGTTTCACCTCGGCCACGCCCTGCTCAACGTTGCTGAACTGCGCCGAGATCACGCCAATAGCGGCATGTCCTTCAGCGGCATGGTGTACCTGTAATGCGTTAGGGATATCTTTGGCCAGCACGTTGATAGCCACTCGCCCCTGGTAAAAATCAAGCTGTTGCATGTGGCCCCCTGGCCTGTTGCACAATTTCCGTCAACCTCTCCACAATCAACGCAAAATCGTCGTCGCGCAGCGCCCGTGGATCGAAACTGAAGACGCCCTGGTTCAGCCAGTAATGGCGGGTGTAAATCGCCACCTCGCCAGTGCGCAGTTGCTCTTCCACCTGATAGGCGGTTAATCCTAGCCTGGAGACGTCCACGCTTACCCGCACTCGATAAATCGCTCGCCCGGCTTCATCCTGTTCGATCTCCGCCTGTAGGCCCGGCAGCGCGGAAATCTGCTGTGCCAATTCGCGCAATGCCGGTAATTGGCGGCTCCAGTCCGGCTGATGTTGCTGATAATGATCCAGCGCCATCACCAGCCCCACCATGTTCTCTTTGCCGATCTTCATCGCGCGCGCAATGCCGTTATGCTGGGCCTTGCAACAGGCGATCCAATGCTGGTCGCCGGTGACAAAACCGGAGGTCGGTGCGTCCAGCGCTTTGGCCCCGCTATACACCACCATGTTGGCCCCGGCTGCCACATAGGCCCGCAAATCCTCTTCTGCAGCCGCATCCACAATCAGCGGCAAGCCGGCGTCACGGGCCACGGCGACAAAATCGCTCAGCGCAACCATGCCCTTTTGCACACAGTGATGTGACTTAACGTAAAACAGTGCCGCCGTCTGCGCCGTGATGGCCTTTGCCAGTTGCCAGCGGGCCGCCAGATTGCTTTGCCCCACCTCAACCACCTTACCGCCCCCCAGCCGGATAGCGGTGGTGATCGGCGCACCGTAGTCAATGTTGTGGCCACGCAGCATGACGATTTCATTCGCCAAACCTTCACTGCATGGCATCTGTGCCACCCGCTCCGGCTCCCCTCGGGTAATGGCTGCCGCGACCGCAATAGTCACCCCGGCGGAGGCGCAGGAGGTCACATAGCTGTCTTGCGCACCGGTATGCTGAGAGATGAGTTCGCCAACGCGATCCACCAGCGCATCAATTTCCACAAAGGCCGACGCCGCCTCGGCCGTGGCCGCCATCACTTCTTTCGGCACCGAAGAAACACCAAGGATGGTCATCTTGCCGCTGGCGTTGATCACCCGTTTCAATCCGAGCCGTTGATAAATATTCATCGCTGCTCCGTTACAAAATACCCAACAGGGAACACACCACGCTCAGTACCACTACCGAAAGCAGAATGGTGGTATAGCGCGGCCCTTTTTTGACCAGATAGAAGTAGATCGAGAACACCGCAGCCAGCGGCAACAGGCCGGGGGCGATGGAGTCCAGGATCTGTTGCACCACCACCTCGGAACCTTCCAACGCGCTGATTTTCAGCGGCGAGGTGATCTTGACGTAGCTGGCAGACAGCGCCCCCATCATGATCAGCCCGAGCACGTTGGCCCCGTAGATCAGCTCTTTTATCTTGCCCCCTTGCAGCAACCCGATGATCGATTCCCGCCCTAGCGTGTAGCCTTTGTGGGCCAAGCCGTAGCTGATGGCCATAGTAATCACGGTATACAACACCACCGGCATGATGCCGCCCATGGCGCTGCCGTTAGCCGCGAAGGGTATGAAGATGGCGATCAACAGCGGCATGATCGCCGCCCAGACCACCGAGTCACCAATTCCGGCCAGCGGCCCCATCAGGCCGGTTTTAATCCCGGTGATAGACGAATCGGAAATCGGCTCGCCACGGGTCTTCTGCTCTTCCATGGCGATAGCAACGCCCTGGATCACCGCACCAAAGGTCTGTTCGCTGTTGAAGAAGTTCAGGTGGCGCTTCAGCGCCTCAACCTGCTCTTCTTTCTGCGGATAGAGCTTTTTAATAATCGGCGTCATTGAGGCGCAGAAAATCAGGCTCTGTAAACGTTCATAAGAGTTGGAGACTTCGGCTCCCAGCCAGTAAATAAACCAGGCTTTGGTGATGTCCCGCTTGGTCAGCACGTTGGTTTGGCGTGCTCTTTCCACCAGCTCGTGTTGCATGATGTCGCTGCTCATGATCAGGCTCCCTCACCTTTGGCCATGTTTTTAACCAGGAATGCCGCGCAGGTACCGAAGATGGCCATCGCCATGATGTCGACCTTGAGATACAACACCGCGAAGAACCCGGCAATGAAGTAAGGCAGCAGGCTTTTCTTGCCGATAACCATGATGGTGATCGCAAAGCCCAACGCAGGCAGGATGCCGCCCATAATTTCGAACGAGTGGGTCAGCCAATGTGGCATCAACGCCAGGAACTTCTCGACCACGCCCTGGCCGAAATAGTTGGCGGCAAACACCACCGGGAAGCGGATCACCAGGCCAAGCAGTGCTGGATACAGGAAGGCACAGCGCATGATCCCGCTGATATTGGCCTCTTCCGCGTGCTTATCGGCCATATGTACCCAGACGGCGTTCACGGTACGGCGTAACTGGTCAACGAACACGCCAATCACCCCAAACGGGATTGCCAACGCGATCGCCAGGTTAGGATCCATCCCCGCTTTCACGGCGATCGGCAGCGCGATACAGGCCGCCAGTGCCGGATCTGAAGGGACGTTCCCACCCGGCGTAGAGGTGACGCCCAGATACACCAACTGCATCCCGGCGCCGATAATCATCGCCGTCTTCATATCCCCCAGCAGGAAGCCGACGAATACCGCGATGGCGATGGGTTGCACCAACATCCCCGAGAGGGTGTAGCCCAAGCGCAGGCGGGCAAACCAGTAATACAGTCCCATACAAATGGCAACGGTCAAGTTATCCATGGTATTGCTCCTAATCGATCAGATGCCGAATATCAGAACTTCTTCAAAATATCTGCCAGTGCCTGCGGCTTGTCTTCCGGGATGGTCTGGAAGAACACCGTCACACCGCGTTGCTGTAGGTCACGCAGGATCGCCACATCAGCCTCATCCAGCGTAATGTTCTGGAATACCGCTTTACGGTTCGGCCCACCGCCCAGGCCACCCACCTGGATATTTTTGACGTCAAACCCGTCGACCACCGCCTGTTGCACCGTAAGCAGGTTCGGGAACAAGACCAATACGTTGCCCTCTCCCAGTTGATTCTCCCGCCAAGCCGCCGCAAAACTCTGGTTGCCATAGCAATCCACTTTCACATTCGGCGGAGCGGCCATCAGATAGATGCTTTTCATAAACGGATCGGCTTCCAGCTCATCACTCACTACCGCGATACGGTTGGCCTGCGACTGCCCAACCCACTTGGTAACGACCTGGCCGTGGATCAAACGGCTGTCAATGCGGCATAAAACGATGTTGGCCATAATGATTATCCCCCTGATGTTATTGATTTAATTTGTTTAACTACGTCGAGGCAGCTGTTGCGCCCCAGTTCAACCAACTCGTCGAGATGGTTGAGAAAATTGCCCTGCTCACGTAAATCGATGGCAGCCAGCAGCAAGGTGGCATTCAGGCCGGAAATCACACCGATGGCGTAGTCACGGCTCAAGCGTGCCGCCACGTTAGAGGTGGTGCCGCCGATAAAGTCGGTGAGGATCAATGAACCCTCCGGCATGGTTTTCACCTGTTGTTCAACGCGTTCATGGAACTCCGCCAGCGTGTCGACCGGCATCAGCGCGATATCGAATATCCCGCTGGTTTCGCCAATCACCATGCGGACGCTTTCACGCAGTTGTTGGCCCCAGCCGCCGTGGGTCAGCAGTAAAATCTGTGGTAATGCAGCCAAAATGGCCTCCTGGCAATCTATTGAAAGTCATTGAAAATTTCCGTTCCCTAGAGATATAGCAATGCCTGTGCCAATTTTGTGGCACACCGGAGGGAGGTCAGTGGTGAGCGGGCCGTCAAGGCCCGCTATGGCAGGGTCTAGCGGTAGAGAAGCTCGTAGATATAAAAATATTCCGCATCGGACAGGCGGATAGAATAGGCACGCTCAATCGGCGAAAACGCGTCTTTGATGACAGAAAACGCCTGTTGGTCGATATCCTGCTGGGCATCCAGGGCAATCTGTAACGGTTTGTGGCTTAAAACGATACGCTCCACCATGCAACAGCAGTGGATCAGGAAGCGAAGTGTCACTTGCCTTGAGGGCTGTAAATCCAGCGTGCGACAAATCTGATGCAACACCGCTTCGATCTCTTGCAGGATACGTTGAGGATTGAGCACGGAAATATGGTTGATGATGCTCTCCAACGTCAGCGCGCTGATAAAGCGCATTGAACAGCGCTCCACCTGCAACTGGCGTTCGGCGCTGCCAAGGTCCGGGTTCAACAGGCTGAGCACCAGTTCCGGCCCCTGTTCGGAGAACAGCTCTTCCAACGCGATAAACGGGATATCCGGCAAGCCTGGCTGGAAGGTGCCCACGATCCCCACCAGGCGTTCGTTACCGCCTATCGCCTGACGCAACCGCTCCAGGCTGCGCACTTCGTTGTAATCCACCAATACCATGCGGGTGTCTTCCGCCATCAGCTCACCGAAGCTTTCCTCCAGCACTTTCTTGATCTTCACCGCCGTGCCCATCCCGGTGATACAGGAGATTGCCAACACCTTGCCGATCTCATCTTCACGCTGGTCGTAAAGTTGATGGGCAATCCCTTTGCTGACCATCAGTTCCATCAAGGGGGCGAAATCACTGGTTTCATAGGTCAGATCCAGCCCAATCTCCAGCAACGCCCCCATGGTGATGTTCTGGATCAGCAGCACATCGATGTGGAACAGTTTGCTGACGGTACTGGCAAAGTGCACCAACGAGCCGATATCCACAATCAGGATCAGTCGCTGATAGCGCTTTTCCCGCAGTGTGGCGATCAGTAATTCCAATGTGTCATGCACCGACTGCTCGAACGGCATATCGATGGCGGTAAACAGCTCACATTCCAGCACCCGATTGACATAGTGCGCCATGCTGCTGGCCGTGGTGGTGCCGTGGCCGATCAACATGGCACCGCAGTCAGGGCTAACCTCCTTGCGCTGGCGGAAACTGCGGCACTCCTTCAAAAACAGGCACAGGTAGACGATTTCCGTCGACGGACATTGGATGTGGAAGATTTCATTGATTTTGCGGCATAGCTGGTTGGCGTTATCGTACTCATCCTTGCAGTAATCCAGGATCAGGCTGGAGGAGTACAGGTTGGGGATCAGGCCTTTCTGCACATAGGAAAGCAGCGCCAGCAGGTGTTTACGCAGATGGCCGGCCATATTCTGTGGCAGCGGGAAACCCAACACCTGTTCAATGCAGCCAATCAACAACGTAATGCGTTGCTCGACCTGGCCGCCATAATAGCGCTCCTCACTTTCCCCTCCGTTGCGGCTGTATAGCCCATATTCAAAAATGGTGCGTAGCTTGTTCTTCAGGATCGACAGGGTTTCCTGCGGCGGCACGTTGCTGTTGCGCAGGTTGACGTATTCGCGCGTCAGATAGGTGTAAAACAGATCGCTGTCCTGCTCGCTGCTCAAGGCGCTCAGATGCTGCTTGAGCTGTTCGAGAGGCTGTGAGCTGATATCCAGATACTCCTGCTGACCAAATATCGCGTCCACCAGCAGGCGACTGCTTGCGCTGGCAGAGTGCGGGACATCCATCAGCCGCTTATCCAGCAACAGCCTCGGGCTACTGTGCCCCATACCGCTGGCCCAGGCCTGGGCACAGAGAAACTGGATATCGCTTTTGAGTTGGCCGATATTGCCGCTCAGCGGCTTCTCCAGCAGATAGAGCAGCAGCCCCTTATCCAAACGGATAATGCGGCCAATCTTGCGGCTCTCGAGCTGTAAGAAACCGGTAATGATTTCTACCTGCTCCTCCAATGAGCGCTCCCGCAACGCCGGTATGGCAATCGATACCTGAATACGCCGCAGGAAAGTACGTAGCAGCGTTGAGTCTGGGCTTTCGGTGGTAGCGCAGATCAGTCGTACGCTGATGGGTCGGGCTTTCTCGCTTGAACCCAGTGGCCGATATTCACCTTTATCCAGGATCGAAAACAGTTTCTCCTGCCCTTCGTAGGGCAAGCGGTGGACTTCATCGAGTAACAGAAAGCCACCGTCCGCCTGTTCGATCAGGCCACGTTTGCTTTCAATCGCGCCGGTAAACGCGCCCTGTTTGTGACCAAACAGATGGGATGAAAGCAGCTCCGGGTTATGGGCATACTCGGCACAGTTGAAATACACCAACGGGATTTGGCGCTGTGGCTGTTGCGCTACGGCGAATTGGTGCATCACCTCGGCAAAGAAGGTTTTCCCCACCCCGGAAGGCCCGGTAAGCAACACATGCAATCCACCGGGATAAAGCACCGCCGCCTTACCCTTCTCTACCGACAACCGCAGGCTGCGGTCATAGCCAATCACCGTATGAAAAGGATCATCACTGGCTGGCTGCGGCAAGGCTTTGGCGGGTAATAGCGCCAGTAAATCTTTGGCTTCCAGCCTGTCATCTGGCAACGATTGCTCAATCAGCTGCTCACAGACTGCCCGGTGCAAAAACAGCACCGGACGAGATTTAATCTTGATGACCAATCGCTCAGCTTGCAGCTCGTTAAGTTCTTTACTGACAGAGTTACGTGCCAATCCCAGGTTAAAAGCGATGGTTTCCGCGGCGAAACCGCCAGCGCTTTGTTCAAGCGTTTCCCGGTTAAGCGTAAGGGTAAGACGTTCCAGCTCCTGGCGAACCGCATCTTTACGTTTCATTTTAACCTGTTGTTATTATTAGTTATAAAGAAGAAATAGACGGTAATTGGCAAGCAGGTAGCCAATCCAACCAAAAGTCATCCTAATACAGGGTTAGGGAAAACAACCACCGCAAAATGTGAAGTTGTGGTATTTACAGGCAAAAAAATGCCAATCACAGAGGATTGGCATCAGCAGGAGCGAACGCGGGTTTAGGCGGTAGCACCCTTGACGGCTTCACGCGCCAATTCGGTGATACGTGCATAGTCGCCGCTTTCCAGCGCATCCGCAGGCACTAACCAGGAACCGCCGATGCACAGCACGCTTTTCAGTGCCAGATAGTCACGGTAGTTGTTCGGCGTGATGCCACCCGTTGGACAGAAGCGCACCTGTGAGAACGGCCCGGCAATGGCTTGCAGCGCCTTGACGCCGCCGTTGGCTTCCGCTGGGAAGAATTTAAACTCGCGCAGGCCATAATCCATCCCCAACATCAGCTCGGAAACGGTGCTGATACCCGGGATCAACGGAATGCTGCCTGCGGTGGCAGCTTTCAGCAGATCGGCGGTCAGGCCAGGGCTGATGGCAAACTGAGCGCCAGCCTCGGTCACTTCCTGCAGCTGTTGTGGATTGATCACCGTGCCAGCACCAATGATGGCATCAGGCACTTCTTTGGCGATCGCACGAATCGCGTCCATCGCACAGGCGGTACGCAGCGTCACTTCCAGCACGCGCACGCCACCCGCAACCAGTGCTTTAGCCAACGGCACTGCGTGTTCCAGTTTGTTAATCACAATCACCGGAACTACGGGGCCTGCCGTCAGGATCTGTTCTGCACTGGTTTTCCAGTTTTTCATCGTCATTCTCTCCATTACTTTCGGTTGGTGTATGGCACGCCCCTGCCACAGGGCTCCGCATCGCTGCAGATTCCGATCGCACCGCTAAAAGCCAGCAGACAGGCTGACGCCGGTCACCTAGGCTAATTCTGTTGACGAGTTACCAGCCCCTCACCCCAGCCCTCTCCCCAAGGAGAGGGAGCTGAACGGTGCTCTCAATAAGCCCCCTACCGCTCCAATAATAAATCGGTCTCAATCTACCTCTGACCTCAGAAAGAATACCTAGGCAGCGGCGAGCTCGATCGGTTCCCTCTCCTTTTGGGAGAGGGTTAGGGTGAGGGAGAGGGAACTGGTTAACTGCTGCTTATTCGAATTCGTTCCACGAACGGCCATCGCGCGTGATCATCGCGACGGAAGCCACCGGCCCCCAAGTCCCAGACTGGTAAGGCTTAGGCGCTTCATTGTCCGCTTTCCAGGCATCCATGATTGAGTCAACCCACTTCCAGGCCTCTTCCACTTCGTCACGGCGCACGAACAGCGCCTGGATGCCACGCATGGTTTCCAGCAGCAGACGCTCATAGGCATCGGCCACGTGTTCCTGGTTAAAGGTTTCCGAGAAGCTCAGATCCAACTTGGTGGTTTGCAAACGATGTTTGTGATCCAGCCCCGGCACCTTGTTCAGTACCTGGATTTCGATCCCTTCGTCCGGCTGCAGGCGAATGGTCAGTTTGTTCTGTGGCAGTTGTTGATAGGAGTCACGGAACAGGTTCAGCGGTGGGTTTTTAAAGTACACCACCACTTCTGAACATTTGGTCGGCAAACGCTTACCGGTACGCAGATAGAACGGCACCCCGGCCCATTGCCAGTTGTCGATATCGACGCGGATGGACACAAAAGTCTCGGTGTTGCTGCTCTTGTTTGCCCCTTCCTCTTCCAGGTAGCCCGGCACTTTTTTACCTTGCACGAAGCCTGCGGTGTACTGGCCACGCACGGTGGTTTCCCGGACATTGGTCTGATCGATACGGCGCAGCGAGCGCAGCACTTTCACTTTCTCATCACGGATACGGTCAGTGGTCAGGTCTGCCGGTGGCGACATGGCGATCATGGTCAGGATCTGCAACAGGTGGTTCTGGATCATGTCGCGCATCTGCCCGGCCTGATCGAAGTAACCCCAGCGCCCTTCAATACCCACCTCTTCCGCCACGGTGATCTGCACGTGATCGATAGTGCGGTTATCCCAGTTGGAAGCAAACAGGGAGTTGGCAAAGCGCAGCGCCAGCAGGTTCAGTACCGTCTCTTTACCCAGATAGTGGTCGATACGGTAAACCTGGGATTCGTTAAAGTACTCAGCAACCTGATCGTTGATCACCCGTGAGGATGCCAGGTCAGTACCAAGTGGCTTTTCCATCACCACACGCGCCGGCTCTTTATTCAGCTTGGCCTCGCCCAGACCCTTGCAGATGGCGCCAAAGGTGCTTGGCGGCATGGCGAAATAGTTGATGGTGGTACGATGTTTCTGGTCCAGCATCTTGCCCAACTCGGCGAAGTGCTTGCTGTCGTTAACGTCCAGATTGCAGAAGTCCAGGCGTGCGCTCAGCGTGGCCCAAAGCTCATCGTCCAGCTTTTCTTTCATAAAGGTGCCCAGGGCTTCCTTGACCACCTTGGTATAAGCTTCTTTATCCCACTCGGCACGGCCTACCCCGATGATACGGGTATCCGGGTGGATGTGACCGGCTTTCTCTAACTGGTACAGGGAAGGCAGCAGTTTACGACGCGCCAGATCGCCTTTCGCGCCGAAAATAACCAGGTCACAGGCCTGGGCTGTAGAGGTTACCGCCATGTTCATCTCCTCGATGCAGGATATTTGTAATTTTCTTACATTACTAATGTACTCTCTTTCGCTACGGCCAGTAAACCCGGATCAAAAGCAGAAAAAAAGCCCCAGAAACTACGGCGTTATCCCTGGTGCAGCGCGAACGCTGCTGGCAACAGGGAAAACTGTAATTTTCTGTCTTTTTTGACACTCTTTTACCATTATGAAAGTTAGACACAGGTCATGTTCTGGTGAAAAAAGCCAGCTTATCCCTTGTCGACACTGCCAACGCTTACCAGCACGTAGTATATTTTCATTAAACCGGATTGATTTCTCCTTTGATTGAAATCGACATACCCGATGGATCACCAGTGACAGCCGGTGTCCGGCAGGTATAAACCATGAGTGACTCTCGTTATATGAATACGCTGGAAAAAATCCAGAGCCATCTGGAGCTCCTGAGCAAATCGGAAAGGAAAGTCGCCGAGGTGATCCTGGCCTCCCCACAAACCGCGATTCACTCCAGCATCGCCCGGCTGGCCAAACTGGCCGATGTCAGTGAGCCGACCGTTAACCGCTTTTGCCGCCGCCTGGAAACCAAAGGGTTCCCCGACTTCAAACTGCATCTGGCACAAAGCCTGGCTAACGGTACGCCCTATGTAAACCGCAATGTCGAAGAAAACGACACCGTTGCCGCTTACACCAGTAAGATCTTTGAATCGGTGATGGCCAACCTGGATACAGTAAAGGCAAATCTCGACATTACCGCAATCAATCGTGCGGTTGATCTGCTTACCCAGGCCAAAAAAATCTCGTTCTTTGGGCTCGGGGCCTCTGCCGCCGTGGCGCACGATGCCATGAACAAATTTTTCCGCTTCAATATTCCGGTGGTCTATTTTGATGATATCGTCATGCAGCGCATGAGCTGTATGAACTCCGTCGAGGGGGATGTCGTGGTACTGATCTCCCATACCGGGCGCACCAAGAATCTGGTCGAGATGGCGCATCTGGCACGAGAGAATGACGCCACGGTCATCGCCATCACCTCGAAAGATACTCCACTAGCCCAGGCTGCGACCCTCCCCCTACTGCTGGACGTGCCGGAAGATACCGATGTTTATATGCCAATGGTGTCCCGAATTGCGCAGTTAACCCTGATTGACGTGCTGGCCACCGGATTTACCTTGCGTCGAGGGGCTAAATTCAGAGATAACTTGAAGCGGGTCAAGGAAGCGTTGAAAGAATCGCGCTTTGATAAAGGGATCGTCCCCAACAGTTTCGACTGAAAACGGTTTTAAAAACCGCCGGTCAGATCACAAGTTGACCCGCGGGATTATAGTTGTACCCTGATAGCTCGTTCATACAGATAACCCAGATGAAAATTGGGTAGGCGAAAAGCGTCTGCCCCCTCATCCGGTTTCGTTATCTGACGTTCAGCAACACCAATACTTGCGTCACAAGTCAACGGAGTAATACATGACCAGACGGCTCAGAAGAACCAAAATCGTTACCACACTGGGTCCGGCTACCGACCGCGACAATAATCTGGAAAAGATTATTGCTGCTGGTGCGAACGTAGTTCGGCTTAACTTTTCCCACGGCAATGCAGAAGACCATCAGGCACGGGCAGATAAAGTGCGTGAGATTGCGGCCAAGCTGGGGCGTCATGTCGCTATCCTGGGCGATCTTCAGGGGCCAAAAATCCGCGTTTCCACCTTTAAGGAAGGCAAGATTTTCCTTAACATCGGCGACAAATTCCTGCTGGATGCCAACCTGACCAAGGGTGAAGGCGATAAAGAAAAAGTCGGTATCGACTATAAAGGCCTGCCTGCGGACGTGGTGCCTGGCGATGTGCTGCTGCTGGACGATGGCCGCGTACAGCTGAAAGTGCTGGAAGTTCAGGGCATGAAAGTGTTCACCGAAGTCACCGTGGGTGGCCCGCTGTCGAACAATAAAGGCATCAACAAACTGGGCGGTGGCCTCTCTGCCGAAGCCCTGACCGAGAAAGACAAAGCCGATATTCTGATCGCCGCCAAAATTGGCGTCGACTATCTGGCTGTCTCCTTCCCACGCACCGGCGAAGACCTGAACTATGCTCGCCGCTTGGCACGTGACGCAGGCTGCAACGCCAAAATCGTGTCGAAAGTAGAACGTGCCGAAGCCGTATGCAGCGACGAAGCGATGGATGACATCATCCTGGCTTCCGACGTGGTCATGGTTGCCCGTGGCGATCTGGGCGTCGAAATCGGCGATCCGGAGCTGGTGGGCATCCAGAAGAAACTGATCCGTCGCGCCCGTACGCTGAACCGTGCGGTGATCACCGCCACGCAGATGATGGAATCGATGATCACCAACCCGATGCCAACCCGCGCCGAAGTGATGGACGTGGCGAACGCCGTGCTGGATGGTACCGATGCAGTCATGCTGTCTGCCGAAACCGCTGCGGGCCAATATCCAGCCGAAACGGTAGCCGCCATGGCGCGTGTTTGCCTTGGTGCAGAAAAAATCCCAAGCATCAACGTATCCAAGCACCGTCTGGACGTGCAGTTCGACAATATCGAAGAAGCCATCGCCATGTCGACCATGTATGCCGCTAACCACCTAAAAGGGGTTACCGCCATTATCGCCATGACCGAATCTGGCCGCACCGCGCTGATGATGTCACGTATCAGCTCCGGCTTGCCGATCTTCGCCATGTCTCGCCATGAGCACACGCTGAACCTGACGGCGCTGTATCGCGGTGTCACCCCGGTCTACTTCGGCAGCCACAGCGATGGCGTTGCCGCCGCTAATGACGCTATCGCCCGTCTGCGTGATAAAGGTTACCTGGTGTCTGGCGATCTGGTGCTGGTTACCCAAGGTGACGTTATGAGCACCGTGGGCACCACCAATACCAGCCGTATCCTGCGCGTAGACTGATTAACGCGCATTTAATGTTAAGGCCGGTCGGTTTACGCTGACTGGCTTTTTTATTGCTATTTGGGGAAGCTCTTCATGCTGCATCAACATCATCAGCAATATACTTATGGCTCGCTGGATCTTGATGGGCGACAATTGGCCAATCTGGATAGTGAAGATCTCAGCGGCACCTCCCTGCAAAAAATCAGCCTGTACAATAATTGCCTGACCCGCTTCCCCGAGCAGATTTTTCACCATCGTAACCTGAGAGTGCTCAATATCTCCTGCAACCAGATTGTCAAACTGCCGACGGAAATCGGTTTGCTCCGCCAGTTGCAGATGTTTGATTTTGGTCACAACCAGGCAGCATCAATTCCCGCCGAAATCGGGGAATTACGTG
This sequence comes from Serratia sp. K1WW1, assembly GCF_055790865.1. Taxonomy (NCBI): domain Bacteria; kingdom Pseudomonadati; phylum Pseudomonadota; class Gammaproteobacteria; order Enterobacterales; family Yersiniaceae; genus Serratia; species Serratia sp. K1WW1. The sequence goes on along the minus strand of NZ_CM147697.1, from coordinate 2,637,655 downwards.
AATTAAAGTATCTGTATTTAAGTGATAACGGCTTCAGCCAGCTACCCGATTCGCTGCGCCAGCTGCAGGCGTTGTGTTATCTGAATCTGACGGATAATCAGCTAGTGGAACTCCCCACGCCGCTATGCGCCATGGCGGCGCTACAAGAGCTACGTCTCTACAATAACGCCATCACCGCATTACCCTCCGAGATCGGTTTGTTGGGCCAGTTACGTGAATTACACCTGATGAAAAACCGTCTCACTACCCTGCCCAGCGAGATCGCTCAACTGTCGGAGTTACAGGTGATGGATTTGGAAAACAACGCCATTGCGTACTTACCCGATCAATTCTGCCAATTGCCCAAGCTGAGCACCCTCAATCTGCGTTTCAACCAGTTATCCCGGCTGCCAGAGAATTTTGGTACGTTAAGTTCACTGGTTTCATTAGACTTGCGTGCCAACCGATTAAGTCAATTACCGACCAGCATGGCGCAAATGAAAAACCTACGGCGACTGGACCTGCGTTGGAATGACTTCCACCATTATCCAGCGGTGCTTGAACCGCTGATCCAGCAGGGCTGCATGGTGCATTGCTAACTATCTGGTTAAAACGACAGCGATGAACACTGGATTTTTCAAGCCGTTGCAGAGCATTGCGTAACGCTGCGCAAAGTTGATAGTTGGGGTTAAAACAGACACGAGCCAGACGGGTGTGATGAATATACTACGCGTGGGTGCTCTGGATCTTTGTATCTGGAGCCAAAAGCCAAGGTAATGGATACAAAGAGAAAAGCCCCGAGTCGATAACATCAACCCGAGGCCAACTCTAACGCCTACACAACGTTAGGTTAGCTTCTTACCTGCCGAGAGGCAAGGAGAAGGAAACGCAATGTTGAATCAAGGAAACATCGTCAAACTGATCGTTATCTGTACCACCGTTATTTTGCTGGTATGGCTAACGCGCAGCAAACTTTGTAAGCTGCGTATTCGATCGGGCAACACGGAGGTTGCGGCCATTTTGGCCTACGAATCCGAACGGTAAGGCAACCCAACGGCGGGGGCCTGCTCCCGCCCGTTGGTTGTTGGCGTGTAGATCCAGGAGCACCCTTCTCCTACCAACCAAAAGGACAGGTTATAGCCCGTCGTTACAGTTTGCCAAAAGCTGCTGAAATTGTAGGAAACGAACAGGTTAGAGCGTAGGGGCGCCGCATACTGCGCTTATTTAGCAGAGTGTAACGCCCGGTAGAGAGTTGATAAGCGACATTAACGATATAAATCGTCCCGCGAGTAAGGTTCAATCTCACCTTCCTTGCGCGTTTTCAGCAGCTTCAAAATCCAGGTATATTGCTCTGGATTAGGGCCCACCAGGTTTTCCACTTCTTCGTTCATGCGGCGCGCAATGCGAACATCGTCGGCTTCGGCCAGATCATCCATCGGCTCACGGATATAAATGTCCAGCATGCTGGTTTTACCGTCATATACCGGGAATAGCGGCACGATCGCCGCTTTGCAGACTTTCATCAAGCGGCCGACCGCAGGCAATGTGGCTTTATAGGTCGCAAAGAAATCCACGAATTCACTGTGCTCGGCACCGTGATCCTGGTCAGGCAGATAATAGCCCCAATAACCATGGCGCACCGAACTGATAAAAGGCTTGATGCCATCGTTGCGGGCATGCATGCGGCCACCAAACTTGCGGCGCACGCTATTCCACAAATAGTCGACCAATGGGTTGCTCTGGTTATGGAACATCGCTGCCATGGGTTGCCCGCGCGCAGCCATCAGCATCGCTGGCACATCAACGGCCCAGCCGTGCGGCACCAGGAAAATCACGTTACGCCCTTCCTCACGGATTTTATCCAGCACGTCTTCACCGTGCCAACGTACGCGCTTGAGTACTTTCTCCGGTTTGGTACAGGCCAGTTCCGCCATCAGGATCATCGATTGTGGCGCAGTGGCGAACATCTCATCAATAATTTGTTCGCGTTGCTGTTCTGGCAGTTCCGGCATGCAATAAAGCAGATTGATACGGGCGCGGCGTCGTGCCCCCTTCGCAACCTTGCCAGCCAGTTTACCAATCGCACCCAGTAATGGGTCTCGCATTCGAGCAGGGACCAGAGAAATACCGGCCATCAGCCCGGTTCCCAACCAAACGCCCCAGTAGCGCGGATGATAGAAAGCTTTATCAAATTGCGGGATGAACTCTACGTTCGATTTTTTCTCGTTTTGCATGACCTGCTCTCATTCAACGCGTCTGCTCGCAAAATATATACCCGTCGTCTTTCAAGCTGCAGCGTTGTTACCTGCGCTTGTTCACCCCAGTCACTTACTAAAAGGGATGAACAAGCTTGTCGCCTAGCTGCAACTTGAAATCCATAGGGTATAAAACTATACACCTAATTACTGTCAAGCAACGGGCCAGGTTAGAACCGCAACCGTACGCTGACAACATAAGGTATTTGTGGCCTCGAGCAGGCACTAATAAAAACATCGGCCCGAAATCAGGCCGATGGGAAATCAAAAGGGATAGCGACGGTTAATCCAGCTGCAGCTGTGGCACCACTTCCTTCACCTGTGCCAGGTAATCGCTGCGATCTTTACCCATCAGCCCTTCAGAGCGAGGCAACTTAGCCGTCAATGGGTTTACCGCTTGCTGGTTAGTCCACATTTCATAATGCAAATGTGGGCCGGTAGAGCGGCCGGTGTTACCGGAAAGCGCAATGCGATCGCCACGTTTCACCTTCTGCCCTGGCTTGACCAACAGCTTTTTCAAGTGCATATAGCGCGTGGTGTATTGGCGGCCATGGCGGATCGCCACATAGTTACCTGCCGCGCCACTGCGCTTGGCGATCACCACTTCACCGTCACCCACCGCCAACACTGGCGTACCGACCGGCATGGCGAAGTCGACGCCTTTATGCGGTGCAATGCGCCCGGTCACCGGATTTACGCGGCGTGGATTAAAGTTGGAAGAAATACGGAACTGCTTCATGGTCGGGAAGCGCATAAAGCCACGTGCCAGCCCGGAACCCTGACGATCGTAGAACTTGCCGTCATCGGCGCGGATGGCGAAATAGTCTTTGCCGCTGCTGCGCATACGCACGCCCAACAGTTGGCTTTGCTCGCTCTTGCCGTCAAACTCTTCGCGCGACATCAACACCGCGAACTGATCGCCTTTGCGCAGCTTGCGAAAATCAAGCTGCCATTGCAGGGCTTTAATCACCGCATTGATCTCGGCACGGCTCAGGCCAGCCGCCGAGGCGCTGCTGACAAAGCTTCCGTTCAGCTTGCCGGTCAGCACGCTGTTGCGCCATTCGCCCTTTTGGGTTTCCTTGGTTTCTTTGAAGGAATTGCCCACACGGTCATAGGTGCGGGTTTCACGACGTGAAACTTCCCAGGTCAGGCGCTTGAGATCGCCATCTTCGGTAAGTGTCCAGGAGAGTTGCTGGCCGATTTTCAGGTTACGCAAATCGCGGTTCTGCGAAGCCAGCAGCGAAACATCCGACATTTCGATGCCGTACTGGGTCAGAATACTGCCGAGCGTGTCACCGGTAGAAACCACATATTCATGCACACCTTCCTCTCCGGCGACCTTCTGGTCCAGCTCATCCTCAGGGATGTCATCATCGGGGGTGGGTTGGTCGGCATCAATAGGTTCACTGGCTTCGGGCTGCAATGCCCTTAACTGGTTGGCTTCCAACTCGACGCTTTTAACGATAGGGTTATGTTCTGGGTGATAAACGGAAGGCCGCCAAACAGCGACGGCCAACGTAACGACTGTCAACGACCCTAGCATTACGCGATGGGGCCGAGGCAGGTTGTTATACGCCAGAGTGATAGTTCGGACTATCTTCTGCACTCAATAATATCCTCATAATCTTTACTTCAGGCAGCTCACGTACTGGTTGGACAGCGCTGTCAGGAAGTTCCCGTAGCTGTCTTTCCCCAGTGCGATGCCGATACCCAGCGGGTCCAGCGTTCCAGAACGCACATTGGTACCCTTGGCAACGGCATTAATGACGGCCGGTCTGAATTGTGGCTCAGCAAAAACGCAGACTGCTTTCTGCTCAACCAGCTGTGTTCGAATTTGGTGTAAACGCTGTGCGCCAGGTTGAATTTCGGGGTTAACGGTAAAATGGCCCAATGGGCTCAAGCCGAAGTGTTTTTCAAAGTAGCCATAAGCGTCATGAAAAACAAAATATCCCTTACCTTGCACAGGCGTTAGCATCTTAACAAGATTTTTATCAGTTTGCGCTAGCTGATCCTCGAACTGGCGCAGGTTTGCGTCTAATTTGTCCTTCTTTTGCGGCATAAGTTCCAATAATCTGTCGTGGATCGCGATCGCGGTCACTTTTGCCACCTCTGGCGACAGCCAAACGTGCATATTATAGTCACCGTGATGATGGTCATGCCCATCATCACCATCCGCATGACTATGCGCTTCGGCTGCATGATCATGATCATGGTCATGATCGTCATCGCCTTTCATCAACAGCGGCTGTACCGCAGGCAGTTCACCAATCGCCAATTGCTTGTTGGCGGGCAGCTGCGTCAGGGACTTGGTCAGAAAAGCCTCCATATCTGGCCCTACCCACAGCACCAGGTCGGCGCTACGCAGCCGCTGAATGTCCGATGGGCGCAAGGCGAAGTCGTGGGGCGAGGCACCGTCCGGTAATAAAATCTCGGTAGGCGTGACCCCATCTGCGATAGCGGATGCGATAAAGCCCAGCGGGCGGATAGAGGTCACTACGGCGGCCGTCGCATTGCCAGCCATTACCAAAGCCGTCGCCAGCAGAGTGCGTTGCAGCCATTTATTTTTCTGTACCATCATCAGTAATCCCGTCGTTTTCAGCAAAGAAGCGTGATATTATAACATTCGGTTAGTTCTGCAAAATGTAATCACAACATGTCTACACTGGCAACGCTAAAAAATATCTCTGTTTCTTTTGGTACCCGGCGGGTACTGACAAATATCTCTCTTAACCTGCAGCCGGGTCGTATTCTGACGCTCCTCGGGCCTAACGGGGCTGGCAAGTCAACGCTGGTTCGCGTAGTGCTTGGCCTGATTGCCCCAACGGAAGGCACGCTGGAACGTCTGCCTGGGCTGCGCATTGGCTATGTGCCGCAAAAGCTGCATCTCGATGCCACCCTGCCCCTGACCGTCAACCGCTTTATGCGGCTCAAACCTGGGGTGAAAAAGGCCGATATCTTGCCCGCGCTCAAACGCGTGCATGCCGCGCACCTGTTGGATCAGCCCATGCAAAAGCTGTCCGGCGGCGAAAACCAGCGGGTGTTGCTGGCACGAGCGCTGTTGAACCAGCCGCAGTTGCTGGTGCTGGATGAGCCCACGCAAGGGGTGGACGTTAACGGCCAGTTGGCGTTATACGACCTGATCGACCAATTGCGCAAAGAGTTGGGCTGCGCCGTGCTAATGGTTTCCCATGACCTGCACCTGGTGATGGCCAAAACCGACGACGTCCTGTGCCTGAACCAACATATCTGCTGCTCTGGCACGCCGGAAGTGGTGTCAATGCACCCGGAGTTTATCGCCATGTTCGGTAATCGGGGTGCTGAGCAGTTGGCGATCTATCGCCATCACCATAATCACCGTCACGACCTGCAAGGCAGAATTGTGCTGAAAAAAACCGGGAGCCGTGAGGCATGATTGAACTGTTATTGCCCGGCTGGCTGGCCGGTGTGCTGCTGGCTGCGGCGGCGGGTCCGTTGGGTTCCTTTGTGGTCTGGCGCCGGATGTCATACTTTGGCGATACGCTGGCACATGCATCGCTGCTTGGCGTTGCCTTCGGCTTATTGCTGGACGTCAATCCGTTTTACGCCGTGATTGCCGTCACGCTGCTGTTAGCCTTAGTACTGGTTTGGCTGGAGCGCCGCCCGCAGTTGTCGATAGATACGCTGCTCGGCATTATGGCGCATAGTGCACTATCGCTGGGTCTGGTGGTGGTCGCGCTGATGTCCAACGTGCGCGTAGATCTGATGGCTTATCTGTTTGGGGATTTGCTGTCGGTGACGATTGGCGATATCTGGATGATCGGTACTGGCGTGGTGATTGTGCTGCTGGTGCTCTGGTGGCAATGGCGCGATCTGCTGTCGATGACCATCAGCCCGGAGATGGCTCATGTCGACGGCGTTAACCTGCCACGCGCACGCACCATTTTAATGCTGGTCACCGCCTTGACCATCGGGCTGGCCATGAAATTTGTCGGCGCGCTGATTATTACGTCGCTACTGATTATCCCAGCCGCAACCGCACGGCGTTTTGCCCGCACTCCTGAACAAATGGCCGGTTATGCGGTATTGATAGGGATAATTGCGGTCACCGGTGGGCTAACCTTCTCGGCGTTTTACGATACGCCTGCCGGGCCTTCGGTAGTGTTATGCGCTGCGGTGCTGTTTGTACTGAGCCTGTCGAAAAAGCAGCAGGCTTGATCTCATTACGCCAGGGTCTCCCCTGGCGTAACTCCTGGATTGCTACTTCTCTTCCCGTTCGATGCCAAAGTGCTTATAGGCATGATTGGTCGCCATTCGCCCACGCGGAGTACGCTGAATAAACCCCTGTTGGATCAGGAAGGGTTCGATCACGTCTTCTATCGTTTCACGCTCTTCACCGATTGCCGCCGCCAGGTTATCCAACCCCACCGGGCCACCGGTAAACTTGTCGATGATCGCCAACAACAGCTTGCGGTCCATATAGTCGAAACCTTCCGCATCGACGTTCAGCATATCCAGTGCCTGCATGGCCACTTCGCCATTGATCACACCATTGGCGCGCACTTCGGCAAAATCACGCACGCGGCGTAACAGACGGTTGGCAATACGCGGTGTACCGCGAGCACGACGTGCCACTTCATGCGCCCCATCGGTAGACAGATCCAGCCCCAGGCAGTTGGCACTGCGGGAAACGATATGCTCCAGATCGGCCACCTGATAGAACTCCAGACGCTGCACGATGCCAAAGCGATCGCGTAATGGAGAGGTCAAGGAACCGGCCCGCGTGGTGGCTCCAACCAGGGTGAACGGTGGCAGGTCGAGCTTGATTGAGCGCGCCGCCGGGCCTTCACCGATCATGATATCCAGCTGATAGTCTTCCATCGCTGGATACAGGATCTCTTCCACTACCGGCGAAAGACGGTGGATTTCGTCGATAAACAGCACGTCATGGGGTTCCAGGTTGGTCAGCATTGCCGCCAGATCCCCAGCCTTTTCCAGCACCGGACCAGAAGTGGTACGCAGGTTAACGCCCATCTCATTGGCCACGATGTTGGCCAAGGTGGTTTTGCCCAACCCAGGCGGCCCGAAGATCAACAGGTGGTCCAGTGCATCGCCGCGCTGTTTGGCAGCCTGAATAAAGATTTCCATCTGCTCACGCACGTGCGGCTGGCCAACGTACTCCGTCAGCAGCTTGGGGCGGATCGCACGATCCAGCACCTCTTCTTCATTGAACGGCTCGGCAGAGATCAGGCGGTCGGCTTCAATCATGGTCTACCCCTTTGCGTGCTACAGCGCGGCGCGTAATGCGTCGCGGATTAGTGCCTCGCAATCCGCGCCCGGTTTGGCAACCTTGCTGACCATACGGCTGGCTTCCTGTGGCTTATAACCCAGGGCCACCAGTGCAGAGGCGGCTTCGGCTTCAATATCCATCTCCGCCGCTTTGGCCACGTTGGCAGGCAGGGTGATTTCGCTGTTGTTGTTGAACAGATCGCCGTTCAAGCCTTTGAAGCGGTCTTTCATTTCTACTACCAGACGCTCGGCCGTTTTCTTGCCCACGCCTGGCAGTTTGATCAACGTGGTGATCTCTTCACGCTCTACCGCACTGACAAACTGCTGGGCAGACATGCCGGAGAGGATCGCCAGCGCCAGCTTTGGCCCCACGCCATTCACTTTGACCAGCTCACGGAACAGCGCACGCTCTTGTTTATCATTGAACCCATACAGCAGTTGCGCATCTTCACGCACCACGAATTGGGTAAACACGATAGCCTCTTGCCCCAGCTCCGGCAGCTCGTAAAAGCAGGTCATCGGCATATGCACTTCATACCCGACGCCATTGGTTTCAAGTAACACCAGCGGTGGCTGCTTTTCCAGAATAATTCCTCTGAGACGACCTATCATTACCCCTCCTGAATGGATCCCTGTACGTGGCGCACTGCCACGCAGTATTGATACAGCTTATACCATAAAAAAGGCTGGATGAATATCCAGCCTCCGAACGATAACAAAATGGCCATGCCTCGGCGGGCCAGCATGCAGCCCCCTACGTTACAGACCCCTAACGTAAACGCCCACGCGCCAGATTCAACCGCCCTTCACTCATACGCAGCACGTTCTGGCTGAGATGGCAGTGGGTAATGGCGATAGCCAACGCATCCGCGGCATCCGCCTGAGGATTGGCAGACAGCTTCAGCAGCGAGCGAACCATATGCTGCACCTGAGACTTTTCCGCCGCACCGGTACCGACCACCGTCTGTTTCACCTGGCGCGCCGCGTACTCAAACACTTCCAGGTTTTGATTGACGGCGGCAACGATCGCCACTCCCCGCGCCTGCCCCAGCTTCAGCGCCGAGTCCGGGTTCTTGGCCATAAACACCTGTTCGATGGCGAAGAAGTCCGGTTGAAACTGGGTGATGATTTCGCTCACGCCAGCATAAATCAGCTTCAGGCGCGTTGGCATATCATCCACCACGGTACGAATACAACCGCTGGCAACATAGGTCAGTTGGCGGCCCTGCTGGCGGATCAGGCCATAGCCGGTGACGCGCGAGCCGGGATCGATACCCAGTATGATCGCCATTGCTACCACCACCCTGCATTGATTGTTGCCTGGCGTTGCCGGTTGGCAACGCCATCATTTACCTGCATTACAGCGTTGCAGCGATCTCGTCGGAGATCTCACCGTTATGGTAAACCTCCTGCACGTCGTCACAGTCTTCCAGCATGTCGATCAAGCGCAGCAACTTAGGTGCAGTTTCCTCATCCATGTCCGCTTTGGTGGACGGGATCATGGAAACCTCGGCCGAGTCTGCCTCAAAGCCTGCGGCGGTCAACGCGTCTTTCACTTCACCCAGATTTTCCCAGGCGGTGAAGACGTCAATGGCACCGTCGTCATAGGTCTGGATATCTTCGGCACCCGCTTCCAGCGCAGCTTCCATCACCGTGTCTTCATCCAGACCCGGTGCATAGGTGATCACGCCTTTTTTGGTGAACAGATAGGCCACGGAACCGTCGGTACCCAGGTTGCCACCACACTTGGTGAAGGCATGGCGCACTTCTGCCACGGTACGGTTACGGTTGTCACTCAGGCACTCGATCATTACCGCGGTGCCGCCAGGGCCGTAACCTTCATAGATGATGGTTTCCATATTGGTATCATCATCGCCGCCTACGCCACGGGCGATAGCACGGTTCAGGGTATCGCGCGTCATGTTGTTGGACAGCGCTTTATCAATAGCCGCACGCAGACGCGGGTTCGAACCCGGATCGCCGCCGCCCAATTTGGCGGCAGTCACCAGCTCACGAATAATTTTAGTGAAAATCTTACCGCGTTTGGAATCTTGTGCAGCTTTGCGGTGTTTGGTGTTGGCCCATTTACTATGACCTGCCATAAAAAATATCTCCAAAAAGAACTACTGGACAGAATGGATCACAAACTCTTCAATCGCCTGCTGATTACTCCAGGACTTGGTCAGTTTGACCGCCTCGGACGCCTCAAGCCATTGGTAAGCATGATGTTCGGTCAAGACCGGATCGCGCTCATCAGGTAACGCCAGACAGAACCAGTGCTCTTTATTACGCGTGGTTCCCGGCGCATAGCGGTGTCGCAAATGGACAAAGAGTTCAAATTCCACGCAGCGCTGGCAATCGAACAACGGCAGCCCCTCTGCCGCGATATCGATGCCAATCTCTTCCATGACTTCGCGCTGTGCGGCATGCGGCGGCGATTCGGCGTTTTCAAGGCTGCCGGTGACCGACTGCCAGAACTCCGTATCGTCACGCCGCTGTAACATCAGCACCCGGCCACTGGATTTAGCATAAATCACTACCAGAATAGACTCGGGCCGCTTGTAATTCATCACTCGCTCTCTTGTTCGGCTGAGGCTTTCTTCACTACGCTGATCGCCAGTTCCTGCAACGAAGCCGGGTTGGCGAAGCTTGGTGCATCGGTCATCAGACAGGCTGCCGCGGTAGTTTTCGGGAAGGCGATAACGTCACGGATGTTCTCGGTACCGGTTACCAACATCACCAGACGATCCAGACCGAAGGCCAAACCGGCGTGCGGAGGAGTGCCGTACTTCAGCGCATCCAGCAGGAAGCCGAACTTCTCACGTTGTTCTTGCTCATTGATGCCAAGAATACCGAAGACGGTTTGCTGCATTTCACTGCGGTGAATACGCACGGAACCACCACCCACTTCATAGCCGTTCAGCACCATATCGTAGGCATTGGCGATAGCTGAGGTAGGATCTTTTTGCAGCTCTTCCGGGCTCATATCGCGCGGTGCGGTAAACGGATGGTGCATCGCCGCCAGGCCACCTTCGCCGTCCTCTTCGAACATTGGGAAATCGACCACCCACAGCGGTGCCCAGCTGTCGAGCTTGGTCAGGCCCAGATCGCGGCCGATTTTCAAGCGCAGCGCGCCCATGGCGTCGGTAACGATTTTAAAGCTGTCGGCACCGAAGAACAGAATGTCGCCGGTTTGCGCATTGGTGCGCGCCAGGATCGCTTCCAGCACTTCGGCACTGAGGAATTTGGCAATCGGGCTTTGCACGCCTTCCATACCCGCAGCACGATCGTTAACCTTCAGCCATGCCAAACCTTTGGCACCGTAGATATTAACGAAAGCGCCGTATTCGTCGATCTGCTTACGAGTCAGCTGTGCGCCACCCGGAACACAAATCGCGGCCACGCGGCCTTTGGCATCGTTCGCCGGGCCAGAGAACACTTTAAACTCAACGTCTTTGACCAGGTCGGCAACGTCCACCAGCTCCAGCGGGTTACGCAGGTCTGGCTTGTCGGAACCGTAACGGCGCATCGCTTCGGCAAAGGTCATGATCGGGAATTTACCCAGATCTACGCCCTTCACGTCCAACCACAGTTCATGCACCAGTTGCTCCATCACTTCTCGCACCTGCTCGGCGCTCATGAAAGAGGTTTCCACGTCGATCTGGGTGAATTCCGGCTGGCGATCCGCACGCAGGTCTTCGTCACGGAAGCACTTGACGATCTGGTAGTAACGGTCGAAGCCAGACATCATCAGCAGCTGTTTGAACAACTGTGGGGACTGTGGCAACGCGTAGAATTTACCTTTATGTACGCGGCTTGGTACCAGATAGTCACGGGCACCTTCCGGCGTGGCTTTGGTCAGCATTGGGGTTTCGATATCCAGGAAACCGTGGCTGTCCATAAAGCGGCGCACAAAGCTGGTGATCTTGGCACGGGTTTTCAGGCGGTCGGCCATTTCCGGGCGACGCAGATCCAGGTAGCGATATTTCAGACGCGCTTCTTCGCTGTTGGTCTGGTTCGAGTCCAACGGCAGTGGTTCGGAGCGGTTGATGATCTCAAGCTGATGAGCAAACACCTCAACTTCGCCAGTCGCCATATCCTTGTTGACCTGGCTTTCCGGGCGCGCACGCACGGTACCGACGATCTGGATGCAGAACTCATTACGCAGTTCAAAGGCTTTGTCGAAGGCCGCTTTCTGATCCGGATCGAAGAACACCTGCACGATGCCTTCGCGGTCACGCATATCAATAAAGATCAGGCCACCCAGATCGCGGCGGCGGTTGACCCAACCACACAAAGTGACTTCCTGGCCGACGTGGGCCAGATTCAACTGCCCGCAATATTCAGTACGCATACGCTATCCTTTTGACTTAAGCCGATTCGGCCGGAGGTTGGCAGCAGTTGCTGTTTCCGCACGGCTATTATCTGACGAATTGTTATTTATCACCCGGTTTGAAGTCTGTTGCATACCAGCCGGTGCCCTTTAACTGGAAACCGCTGGCAGAGATCAACTTGGTCAGTGCGGGCTGCCCACACGCCGGACATTGAGTCAAAGGCGCGTCGGAAAATTTTTGTAGTTTCTCTAATCGATGTTGGCATGAGCCACATGCATATTCATAAATCGGCATAGATCGCTGGATTAAAGATTGGTGAAAAAAGGCGGCCATTATAAAGGAAATTCATGCGCCAGATAAGAGCGAACACGGCATTGTTGCAATGCTAAATCGCATCTATCAGTAGCAAACAACACATCGGTTAACAAATTTCCCATTAACCAGCAGCAGTTTTATCACGTAGCCTGTATACCCGTCGTCTTTCAAATGCTAGTGACGCAACCTAATCCACTTTAACCCAGAGACGCACCCAATGTTGAAACTTGATGCCCAAACCACCGCCTTGGTCCTGATCGATCTGCAAAACGGCATTTTACCTTACGCCGCTGGCCCGCACAGTGCCAGCCAAGTCGTCACCCATGCGGCCCATCTGGCAGGGCGTTTCCGCGCGCTGAATGCCCCGGTGTTTCTGGTGCGCGTCGGCTGGTCTGATTCCTTTGCCGAAGCGCTCAAGCAACCGGTAGATAAGCCTTCACCGTCTCCGGTCGGCGGGTTGCCAGCGTCCTGGTGGGAATTCCCCGAAGAACTGGCGGTACAAGACAGCGATGTGCTGATCACCAAACGTCAATGGGGTGCATTCTATGGCACCGATCTGGACCTGCAACTTCGCCGTCGGGGCATCAAATCGGTGGTATTGGGCGGTATCGCCACCAATATTGGCGTGGAGTCTACCGCTCGCGCGGCCTGGGAACATGGCTACGAGTTGGTGATCGCCGAAGACATGTGCAGCACCTACAGCGCCGAGATGCACCAATTCGCCTTCGATAATATCTTCCCGCGTATCGCCCGTGTGCGTAGCACCAGTGAGATCCTGGCTGCGCTGTAAAAGCTCATCTAGCTGTTGATAAAGAGTAACAGGTGGAAGTCATGCAGAACGCCGACACACCGTAAATCCGTCCATGGTGGCTCGTATCGCGCATCCCTGCGCTCAACGGTCGGCTAACCTGCATTGACCTCCACCCGCTTCATGCTCCGGTGTTGCGGTAGTAAACACCGTTTTAGGCACTTGAAAGCAAGGCAGGATGACGCTACCGTTGTTGCCAAAATGTAAAACAGGGAAGATGAGCGTTTGATGTACATCGGACTACCGCAATGGCAACATCCGGCCTGGAACCGCATCGGCCTGCGCGATCTGGCGGACTACAGCCGCTACTTCAACTGCGTAGAAGGTAACACCACCTTCTACGCTTTGCCGAAGGCGGAAATTGTGCATCGCTGGCGCGATATGACCGGCGATGATTTCCGTTTTTGCTTTAAATTCCCTTCAGCGATCAGCCATAAAGCGGCACTGCGCGGCTGTGAAGCCGATATCAAGGCATTTTATGACTGCCTGCGCCCCCTTGAAGGACGTATTGGACAGCTGTGGTTGCAGTTGCCCGCCGCCTTTGCTCCCGAACATCTGGGCATTTTATGGGCATTTCTTGATGCCTTACCGCCGGAGTTCACCTACGGAGTCGAGGTCCGTCATCTGGAATTTTTCGCCAAGGGTGACGCAGAACGCCAACTGAATCAGGGTTTGCACCAACGCGGCATTAACCGGACCATCCTCGATAGCCGCCCGCTGCACCATGCCAAGCCGCACAACCCAGCGATTCGCGATGCACAGCAGAAAAAGCCCAAGCTGCCGGTACATGCGGTGGTAACGGCCAACAACCCGTTGATCCGCTTTATCGGCGGTGATGTGCTGGCGGACAATCAGCGCTGGTTTGAGTCATGGCAACAGAGGCTGCCTGACTGGGCGCAACAACATCAGCCTTATCTGTTTATTCATACGCCAGATAACAGCGATTCACCGCAGCAGGCTCAGAAAATCTGGCAAGGGCTACACGGCATTATTCCGAATTTAGCCATGCCTCCTGACTGGCCAGAGCAAGAAGCCTTGTTTTAACCTATTAATCTGATGGGTCCTATCGGATATTTCCTCGCGACAGTCGCGAGGATGGCAGTTATGATGCTCGTTGCCAGATTTGGTTACGAATGGAGTTAAGAATGGTAAGCGCGCTCTATGTGGTGCTTGGCGCATTGTTGTTGATCAAACTCTCTTATGACGTGGTCAGGTTGAGAATGCAGTACCGGGTCGCCTACGGTGACGGTGGGTTCTACGAGCTGCAAACCGCGATCCGCGTACACGGTAACGCCGTAGAGTACATCCCGATCGCCGCCATCCTGTTGGTGATCATGGAGATGAACGGTGCCGAAGTCTGGATGGTGCATCTGTGTGGTTTGCTGCTGATGGCAGGCCGGCTGGTTCACTACTACGGTTTACGTAACCGTGAAGTCCGCTGGCGCCGTTCGGGGATGGCGGCTACCTATCTTTCTTTGATACTGATGGTGATAGCCAATATCGTTTATCTGCCGTGGGACATTATCTTCAGTTTGCACTGATATCCCCTCTGCTCAGGCGGCCACGCCGCCTGCTTCTGCCTGCGCCGCTTTTCTGTTAGTATACGCCCCTTCGAATTCTGACCTGATTTGCCGCTATGCCAAACCGCGATACTCTTTTTTCCGCCCCGATCGCCAAACTGGGCGACTGGACCTTCGACGAGCGCGTTGCTGAAGTCTTCCCAGACATGATCCAGCGTTCCGTTCCGGGCTACTCCAATATCATTTCGATGATTGGCATGCTGGCCGAACGTTTTGTCCAGCCACACAGCCGGGTGTATGACCTGGGGTGTTCGCTCGGTGCGGCCACGCTATCGATGCGCAGGAACATCAGCGTCGAAGGTTGTCAGATTATTGCGGTCGATAATTCCCCCGCGATGGTAGAGCGCTGCCGCCGCCATCTTGATGCGTTTCGCGCTGATACGCCGGTCGACGTCATTGAGGCGGACATTTTAGACATTACCATCGAAAACGCCTCGATGGTGGTGCTGAACTTCACCCTACAGTTTCTTGAACCGGCCGACCGGCTGCGCCTGCTTGAACAGGTTTATCGTGGGCTACGCCCGGGCGGCGCCTTGGTGCTGTCAGAGAAATTCAGCTTTGAGGATGCGGACGTCGGTGAACTGTTGTTCAACATGCACCACGACTTCAAACGAGCCAACGGCTACAGCGAATTGGAAATCAGCCAAAAGCGCAGCATGTTGGAAAACGTAATGCTGACCGACTCGGTCGAAGCGCATAAAGCGCGCCTCCGGCAAGCCGGTTTTGAACATGCAGAAGTCTGGTTCCAATGTTTCAACTTCGGCTCGTTGATCGCCCTGAAATCAGGAGAAACCGCATGATCGAGTTTGGAGACTTCTACCAACGCATCGCCAAAAGCCCGCTGAGCCACTGGCTGGATACGCTGCCGGCACAAATCACCGCCTGGCAGCGCGAATCGCTGCATGGCAAGTTCAAGCAGTGGTTTAATTCGGTAGAGCACCTGCCTTCCCTGACGCCGACCCAGTTGGATTTATTGCATGGCGTACGTGCCGAGATGGAACAACCGCTGTCACCTGGCCAGCTCGAAGGCATCGAGAAAATGCTGCGTACGCTGATGCCGTGGCGCAAAGGGCCATTCTCGCTTTACGGTATCGATATCGATACCGAATGGCATTCCGACTGGAAGTGGGATCGAGTGCTACCGCATATTTCCCCGCTGGCTGGCCGTACCATCCTAGATGTGGGTTGCGGCAGCGGTTACCATCTGTGGCGTATGGTCGGTGCTGGAGCACATCTGGCGGTCGGTATCGATCCGATGCAGCTGTTCCTGTGCCAGTTCGAAGCGGTGCGAAAACTGCTGGGTGGCGATCAACGCGCCCATGTGTTGCCGCTAGGTATCGAACAACTGCCCGAGCTGGCCGCTTTCGACACAGTTTTCTCGATGGGCGTGCTCTATCACCGCCGTTCCCCGCTGGATCACCTGTATCAGTTGAAGAACCAGCTGGTTTCCGAGGGCGAGCTAGTGTTGGAAACGCTGGTAGTGCCAGGCGATCGCCATCAGGTATTGGTGCCGGGCGACCGCTACGCGCAGATGCGTAACGTCTACTTTATTCCGTCTGCCGAAGCGCTGAAGTGCTGGCTGGAAAAATGCGGATTTGTCGACGTCAGCATTGCCGATATCTGCCCAACCAGCACCGAAGAGCAGCGCCGCACCGACTGGATGACCAGCGAGTCACTGGCCGAGTTCCTCGATCCCCAAGATCCAACCAAAACGATTGAAGGCTACCCGGCACCGATCCGCGCCGTGCTGATCGCCAAAAAACCGTAAGCCTTAACCAACTCACTATGTAAGGGTGTAGCAATGCTACGCCCTTTCAGTTGCCACTGTTATTTTCTCAAAGCCTGTAGCAGATCCTTTTCAAACACCCCGCTGGATGAACATTCGAAGGGCTTGACCTTATCGTTACCATCCGCAGCCACCAGCCCCGCAACGCCATTGACTTGCACCATCACGTTAGTCCCTTCTCCGGCGCTAAAAATCTGCACCAGGATCCGGTAGGTAACATTCAGATTAGATGGCCCAGGCTGGTCTGAACAAGTCAGATACAGGCTGGCCAGTTCAGCGTCATTGCCCGTCGTGCCAACGATCCCCAGATGCGGGTCAACAAGCGTGGCCTCTAACCCTTTCTGCGCAAAAATTGCCTCAGTACGGGTTAACAGCTCATCCGGCTTACGGTTGCCTATCAAGGTAGGCTTCGCAGCAGCAGTCGACTCACCAGCGGCTGTTTCAGCCTCACTGCCGGGCTGGTTACCGGTTTTAGTTGGCCCATAGACCGAGACGCAACCACTCAATGCCAAGGCCAGCAAAATAAAATGTCTCATCACTCACCTGTAATACAGCGTGGCGCAGGCCGTTAACGACATAACAAGGCCGACAATCAGTAAATAACGCATCTCCCCTCCTTTAACGATAATAGGCCGCAACACAGCCCGATAATGAACAACAAATCAACATTAACCACACAACATAAACTCTCATGATCCCTCCTGACTGAAACCGGTTGATTCTGTTTAGTAACAGCACCATCAAACGGTATCGTCTGCACATCAACGTGTCGCTTCCTGTCATGTGTGTCAGCGCTGGCAATACAATCGAGGGGAAAACCAATCGGGGCTCAGCGTTGAGGATTGAACGCTTTCTCTGGCATGCTAGACTGGACAAAATCCAATAAATTCATAAGGGTGGTTAATGCGAGGTGTTGACAGGCTGTTGATGGTATTGCTTACCATCATGACCGGCATATGGATATCCGTCCTCTTCAATATTGGTGGTACTGCTCAAACGCTGTCGGCCATTTTTCACTGGATGGAGAGCCTGCGATAAGCCACGGCTGCCGGTTACATTTTATCAATATTTAAACTTAAGGCAGTGGTTCATCGTTAACTAGAGTTAAAGTGTTGGTATCGCGCCAACACCAGAGAAGTATGAACCTGTTTGCCCTGAGCACCTCTACCCTGTTCAGGGCTTTTTTTGCGCACAGATGCAAAAAGCCCCGAATATTCGGGGCTTCAAACCAGGCTCACAACGTTGGGCCATTGCTAAACGGTCTCAGCATACGGCTCCCTACGATCTCATTCGACAGGAGTCAGCATGGCCAACGCGTTCTTCATCGCCTCGACCGTTTCCCCGTCTACGCAGTAGTGGCTGAATTCGTCAAACTCATTGTCGGCACACATGGTGACACCCGCCTTGCGGTAACGCATGGTGGAAGGCACCGTATGTCCAGCCGAGCTATGCAACTCCTGAATACCGATATCCACAAACTTATGCATATTGCTCAAACGGACACCTGCACCGGCCATGATCACCGGGCCCTTGCTGGCATGCACCAAGTCGCGTAACAGCGGTAAGCCCAACTCGGCATTCTGCTGCTGCCCAGAGGTCAGAATACGCGCCACGCCGAGCTGCGTCAGTTGTTCCAGCTCCACCATCGGGTTTTGACACATATCGAACGCGCGATGGAAGGTCACCGCCATATTACCGCTTAGTTTCATCACCTCGCGCATCCGCGCAAGATCGATATGCCCTTCGTCGTCCAACATGCCGATGACCACACCGGCAAAACCCATCTCGCGGATCTGCGCCACGTCGTTCTTCATAATCTCGAAATCAACGGCGCTGTAACAGAAATCGCCCCCACGCGGGCGTACTATTGGATGAACGGGTATCGTTACCTGCTCCCGAGCCAGCCGCAACGATCCAAAGCTCGGCGTCAACCCACCCTCGCTCTGGCTAGCACACAATTCTATGCGGTCAGCGCCCGCATGCTCTGCTGTCATGGCACAGTCGACGCTATAGCAACAAACTTCCAGCTTCATTATTGTTACCCCCAGATAACGGTCAAAAATGCTACAGCAAACGTTCACCCGTTGCCCTATAGGCCACAGGATGACAATCTGATAAAAGTCTTAATGGCACGAAGTGCTAACTATGGCACTCAATTTTGATTAATGGATCGATCGCAGTCACAGTGGCAGCGTTAAGTCGGATAAATAACGCGAACGCATCATTTTTCTCCCTAAAACCCCATTCGAAATCGGCAACAAGCGACACGCTACGGTTTCACCCGTTCACTGGCCACGATGTCCCGAATATGATGCGGATGGAATTTGATGGTGACATTGCCATCGGTGATCGCCAAGGTCGGATTGGCCAGGCGTTCGCCCTCACCTTTAGGTGAGCTCTGCTTGAGTTTGATGCCAGGCAGCAACAGGGCTTCGTCAGGCAGATGTTCCAGGGCGCGGGCATACAGGGTAGCGGGATCGCCGCTTAGCACCAGCTCTACATGTTCCCATCCTTCATGCGGATAGCGCTTCTCACCTGGGTACGGCAGCTCGATACAGTCAATCTGCCAAGGGCCAACCTTCAGCGGCTCATGGAGATCAAACAGGCAAATCGGCCTGCCGTTAATCATCGTTTCCGAAAGCAGCGATCCGCATTGCAGTAACCCTTGCCGCCAACGATCGGCGGTGCTGTTCTGATGGCAACGCAGCGAGATATGGTCTGCGCTGAATGTTGCCAGCTCAAGATGGAGACGTTGTGCAAACTGTTCCAACGCCAGTTCAAAGCGAGGTAAATCCAGCGTCAGGTCGTTAAGTTCGGCGATCGATGACAAGGTAGTCATAAGTTTCTCAGGCTCTCCAGGATCTTTGGCAGGCCAATAATCTACACGTCGAATCGCCTGGAGGCTATGGATAAGAGAATAAAAACCTGACAGATGAACATAACGCTGCCTCTTTTGCGCCGAGGCCTATTTTAGACCGAACTATCCTTCATGAAACATGAAATAATCGAGAATCTTCTTATATCATACTTAATTAACCCACCATTAAAACCCTTAAGATTTTCTAACGATTTATCGATTTACTTTATCAATACTAATGTATGAAACTCGCTTGAAATGAAATTTAAACACCATCAAAAATGGATTGTAACATCATGTTTTAACTATCAAAAAACAAGGATAATGCGAACAATCCTAAACAGCATTCTTGTAATTGATTAGGTGACGTTAATAAGTTAGGTTAGGAGAGCATTTGATTTTGGATAAATAAACATGACCCTGTTAGGTATATCCCTTGTTTTAATAGCCATTGCCGGCTACGCGATTTATCGCCATTTCAAAACTCGTCAGAATAGTGTGTTACGTTCTGGCCGAGGCAATAAAAAGCGTTAAAACGTCCATTAATCCGCTCCCATCAAACCAATGACAGCGGACGGTTTGATTCACCTTCTTACCTTTTTGGTCTTCACTTTTCCCTATCTTTCACCATGCCAGCCCGCGTCAACTACTGACGCGGTGCCGTCAATCGGTTACAATTGCAGGCTGTTTTGTGGTTGAGCGTCGCCTGCGATATGCGGCGGCGTCCCTGCTGGGCTGCAAGTTGTGCGCCAAGGCGTTTTGCAGACCAATAGAGTAAAACCACCTTTTGATCCGGAGGGCGTACTGCACGGCCCTCGTTTGTCATTTAAGGTAACCCGGTGAATATTCAGGCTCTTCTATCAGATAAGGTCAGCCAGGCGCTGATTGCCGCAGGTGCGCCTGCCGATTGCGAAGCTCAGGTTCGTCAGTCCGCAAAAGCGCAGTTTGGTGACTATCAGGCCAACGGCGTGATGTCCGTTGCCAAAAATCTTGGTATGCCGCCACGACAACTGGCAGAGAAAGTCGTGCAACTGCTTGACCTGGGTGACATCAGCAGCAAAGTGGAAATTGCCGGCCCGGGCTTTATCAATATCTTCCTGAACAGCGAATGGGTTGCCCGCCAGGCCGATGCCACTCTGAGCGCTGAGAAGCTGGGCATTGCCCCCGTTAAGCCGCAAACCATCGTGATCGACTATTCTGCGCCCAACGTGGCGAAAGAAATGCACGTGGGTCACCTGCGCTCCACCATTATTGGCGATGCCGCTGCCCGTACTCAGGAATTCCTGGGCCATAAAGTGATACGCGCCAACCATGTGGGCGACTGGGGTACCCAGTTCGGCATGCTGATCGCCTACCTGGAAAAGATGCAAAACGAGCACGCCAGCGATATGGGGCTGTCGGATCTGGAACAATTTTACCGCGAAGCCAAGAAAAACTACGACGAAGACGAAGATTTCGCTCTGCGCGCCCGTGGTTACGTGGTCAAACTGCAAGGCGGCGACCAATACTGCCTGAAGATGTGGCGCAAGCTGGTGGATATCACCATGGCGCAGAACCAACTGACCTATAACCGTCTGAATGTCACCCTGACCGAAGATGACGTGATGGGCGAAAGCCTGTACAACGCCATGCTGCCGGGCATCGTTGCCGATCTCAAGGCAAAGGGGTTGGCGGTAGAAAGCGAAGGCGCCACTGTGGTGTTCCTGGACGAGTATAAAAATAAAGACGGCGATCCGATGGGTGTCATCATCCAGAAGAAAGATGGCGGTTACCTGTATACCACTACCGATATCGCCTGCGCCAAATACCGTTTCGAGACCCTGGGGGCCGATCGTGTTCTCTATTACATCGATTCGCGCCAGCATCAGCACCTGATGCAAGCCTGGACTATCGTGCGCAAAGCAGGTTACGTGCCAGACTCCGTCTCGCTGGAACACCACATGTTCGGCATGATGCTGGGTAAAGACGGCAAGCCGTTCAAAACCCGTTCAGGCGGCACCATCAAACTCTCCGATCTGCTGGATGAAGCCGTTGAACGCGCCAGCAAACTGATTGCCGAGAAGAACCCGGACATGCCTGCCGATGAAATGAAGAACGTGGCTAACGCGGTTGGCATCGGTGCGGTGAAATATGCCGATCTGTCGAAAAGCCGTACCACGGATTACATCTTCGATTGGGATAACATGCTGACCTTCGAGGGCAACACCGCGCCGTATATGCAGTATGCCTATACCCGCGTTGCCTCGGTGTTCAAGCGTGCTGGCGTGGATGAAAGCAACCTGACGCTGCCGTTGGTGATGACCGAAGAGCGTGAAGTCGCGCTGGCAACTCGCCTGCTACAGTTCGAAGAAACCCTTACCGTAGTCGCACGTGAAGGTACACCGCACGTGATGTGTACCTATCTGTACGACCTGGCGGGGCTGTTCTCTGGTTTCTACGAGCATTGCCAGATCCTCAACGCCGAAAGCGAAGAGGCCCGTCAGAGCCGCCTGAAGTTGGCTCTGTTAACCGCCAAAACGTTGAAAACCGGTCTGGATACGCTCGGGATCGAAACCGTCGAACGTATGTAATCCATTCCATAGCCGAAAGGTCGCGTTAGCGACCTTTTTGTTATCTGATGATTAGCGGTGGGGTATCAATCTACCCGCCGGGCGAAGTCTCTAGGACGGAAACCAAGGATCCCCAACACCGCGAAGTAGGCAACAATCCCCGCAGCCACCACGACCGAAAGACGTAGTAAGCGAGCCAGCATATTGCCCTGATCCCATTCCGGCATCAGCCACATCACGCCAAGCAGTACCGCAGCCATCACCAGCACGGCGACTACCAGCTTGAACAGGAACATCGCCCAACCGGGCTGCGGTTGGAAAATATCCTGCTTGCGCAGTTGCCAATACAGCAGCGAAGCATTCAGACAGGCCCCCAGACCAATCGACAGCGAAAGCCCGGCATGCTTCAGTGGGCCAATAAATATCAGGTTCATCACCTGGGTCAGGATCAGCGTAATGATAGCAATCTTCACCGGGGTTTTGATGTCCTGGCGCGAGTAGAAACCCGGTGCCAGCACTTTCACCACGATCAGCCCCATCAAACCAACCGAATAGGCCACCAGCGCACGCTGGGTCATCGCCGCATCAAAGGCGGAGAACTTGCCGTACTGGAACAGCGAAACGGTTAGCGGCTTGGCCAGGATGCCTAACGCAATCGCACTCGGTAAAGCCAGCACAAAGCACAGACGCAGGCCCCAGTCCATCAGGCGGTTATATTGGTCATGGTTTCCGCTGGAGAAACTCTTCGCCAAGGACGGTAGCAGAATGGTTCCCAATGCCACGCCCAATACTCCAGACGGGAACTCCATCAGGCGGTCGGCATAATACATCCACGAAACCGAGCCGGAGACCAGGAACGAGGCGAAGATGGTATTGATGATCAGCGAGATCTGGCTGACCGAAACCCCCAGGATCGCTGGCCCCATCTGGCGCATCACACGCCATACGCCCGCGTCATTCAGCTTCAGGCGCGGCAATACCAGCATGCCGATTTTCTTGAGGTGCGGTAATTGATAACCCAGTTGCAGCACGCCCCCCACTACTACCGCCCAGGCCAAAGACAGCACCGGTGGATTGAAGTAAGGCGCGGCAAACAGCGCAAAGCCGATCATGCTGACGTTCAACAGCGTTGGCGCAAAGGCCGGAATGGAGAAACGGTTCCAGGTATTGAGGATCGCCCCCACCAGCGAGGCCAGCGAAATCAACAGGATATACGGGAAGGTGATACGTAACAGCGATGAGGTCAGGGCAAACTTATCCGGCGTATCGGTAAACCCCGGAGCCGTAATAAAGATCACCCAGGGCGCGGCCAGCATGCCAAGCACGGTCACTACCGCCAGCACCAGCGTCAACAGGCCGGAAACGTAGGCAACAAAGGTGCGCGTCGCCTCTTCACCCTGCTGGCTTTTGTATTCCGCCAGGATCGGTACAAACGCCTGGGAGAAAGCCCCTTCCGCAAAGATGCGGCGTAAAAGGTTTGGCAGCTTGAACGCTACAAAGAAAGCATCCGTAGCCATCCCTGCCCCAAAAACGCGTGCCACGATGGCATCACGCGCAAAGCCCAGCACCCGTGAAAACATGGTCATCGAGCTAACGGCTGCCAGTGATTTAAGTAGATTCATGTGGTTTTTCTGATGAGTACGACGGGTAAATATCAACGCCTGCATCGGCAGGCGTCAGTTGAGTGGCGTTAGTCTACGGCTCCACGCCGTTAATAGCTACCGCCATATGTTACATGGGGTTAACTGGCATCACGCAGCATTTTCTCGATCAATCGCTGGGCGTAAATGGCCTGTTCTCCGGCAGTTTCCGGCGCGGTCTGGTTGCTGATGGACTGAATAAAATGGTGCACCGCACCGGCAAAACCGCGTTGTTCCAGCGTGGTTTGCCAGCCTGGGGCTGGTTTCTCGAGCACGCCTTGCGGGTCTTCCCGCAGCCATTGGCGCATATCGTTCAGTTGATAGACTGCACCGTTGGTAACGGCCTGCACGCTCTCCCGTTGGCTGCCAGCACGCCGGTGCATACTGGTCGTAACGATGGTGTCACCGCAGGTAAAGTGGTGTTCCGCGTAAAGCATCTCGCCCGCTTCGTTTGCGCGCAGTTGGCCACTCTGCAAGCTGGCGCTACCGCCGCCCAACCACAGCGCGGTATCCACCACGTGCAGATAATCATCCAGCAGGGTGAATCGCAGATCCTTTGGCCCGACGCTATCGGCGCGGTGTTTATCCATACGGATCGAGGCCGGTAGGTGCATTTGCTGTTTCAACTGACGATACAGCGGCGCAAAACGGCGGTTGAAGCCCACCATCAGTGCCACGCCCTGCTTTGCGGCCAGTTCGATCAACTGTTCGCCCTGCTCCAACGTTTCCGCCAGCGGTTTATCCACATAGACGTGTACGCCCTGCGCCAACAGTTCACCCACTACCTGAAAATGGCTGGCAGTGCTGCTGTGTACGAACACCGCATCACACTGTTGCGCCAGGCTATCAAGACGAGAGAAATAAGGCATACGATAGCTGTCGCATACCGGCTGGGCTTTTTGCTGATTCGGTGAAAAGCCGCCAACAAGCTGCCAGTCCACCGCTTGAGAAAGAATGGGCAGGTAAGCCTTTTGCGCGATACCGCCTAAACCCACTACTCCGATACGCAGTTTACTCATGTGAACCCCGCGCCAGTAGTTGCTGTACCTGCTGTTTCAATTCGGCGACTTCGGCCTCCAGACGCACTACGCGTTCGGTCAATTCACCCGCATTGGCCTCCTCAGCTTCAGCCGGAGCCGCATCGATCTGGCCGCTGAACAGGTGCATAAACCGGCTCTCCCGCTTGCCTGGCTCACGCGGCAAACGCACCACGAACGGCCCATCCTCACGGGTCGTCAACTGTTGCAACACTTCTTCCACTTCGCTGACGTCGCTAAATTCATGCATCCGGTTGGTGCGGGTACGCAGTTCACCCGGCGTCTGCGCGCCGCGTAGTAACAGGGTCGCAATCACCGCCACTTCGGCCGGTGACAGTTTCAGTTGGCCGAACTCGGAGTTGCAAAAACGCTGCTCATACTTGACTACCCGATTACCAAAACCACTTAAGGTGCGCAGGAAGTGCCTTCTTAACAGTAAATCAAGCTGCTGCTGGACTTCGCTTTCCGATAGGTCCATCACCGGCTCGCGGTTGGTTTTTTGATTGCAGGCCAGCGTTATGGCATTGAGGGAAAGGGGATATTGGTCAGGGGTGGTCACCTGCTTTTCCATCATGCAGCCGATCACTCGGGCTTCTTTGGCATTTAATTCATATTTCATTGGTACGGCCTCAGCGTGGTGGTTGCCACTCTTTATTGGTCAATGCGGTCAGCACATGATCCTGCCACTGTCCGTCGATCAGCAGGTAATCCTTGGCATAGCCTTCGCGTTCAAAACCGAGCCGGGTCAGCAACGCTCCGCTGCGTTGGTTATGCGGCATATAGTTGGCCATAATGCGATGCATCCGCTGTTGGCGCTGCATATAACGGATGGCCGTTTGCAACGCTTCGTACATCAGCCCCTGCCCTTGCCACTTCTCACCCAGGGAATACCCCAGGAAGCAGGCATGGAACGAACCGCGCAGCACATTGCTGAAGTTGGCGACTCCGCACACATGGAGTTCTTCCGGATCGAGCAGGATAAAATAATAGGCGCTGCCCTGTTTTTGCATTTCCGTGATCATAGCCAGGCGGGCTTGCCAGCCAGAGGGATAACAGTGGCTATCATCGCGCACCGGCTCCCAGGGCTTCAGGAACGCCCGGTTTTCGGCATAGTATTCGGCCAGACGGTAGGCATCACGTTCGTGAACTAAACGGACAACCAGCCGGTCGGTGGTAAGGCGTATTTTCGGTGATGCAGAGCGATAGCCAAACATCATTTCCCCCGCGGTCAGAACGGTTCGATAAGAAGTATTGATTGGGTCAACGTCTACAGGCTCAGGCGTTATCTCGCATGACTCATGACAGACCATCGGCGTAAAACCGCGTATTCCCCCGGTAATATAACCGTAGCCCGCCCGACAGGTAAGCCCCTGAGCGCTCAGTAAATAGCCAGTTAGCCGTTTTGCCCATTTTTAAGTGTAGTTTTGCCACTCAGGTAACGTATTGACGATTAAAAAATATTATCTATCGCCCCCCTATCAGCCTTTACGTATTGGGTACAGAATAACCGGGTAGTCTTTCTCTCCTTTTAACTGCTCGTGGTGAAGCATGTCTCTGGTATCGCAAGCTCGGAGCTTGGGTAAGTATTTTTTATTGTTCGATAACCTGTTGGTGGTTTTAGGCTTTTTCGTCGTCTTCCCACTTATTTCTATTCGCTTTGTCGATCAACTTGGCTGGGCGGCCGTGGTCGTGGGGCTGGCTCTGGGATTACGCCAGCTCATTCAGCAGGGATTGGGGATCTTCGGCGGGGCAATTGCCGACCGTTTTGGCGCCAAACCGATGATCGTCACCGGCATGCTGCTGCGTGCGGCGGGCTTTGCCACCATGGCGATGGCCGATCAACCCTGGATACTGTGGTTTTCCTGCGCGCTGTCCGCTATTGGCGGCACCCTGTTCGATCCCCCCCGTACCGCGCTGGTGATCAAGCTGACCCGCCCGCATGAACGCAGCCGTTTCTATTCGCTGCTGATGATGCAAGACAGCGCCGGTGCCGTGATCGGTGCGTTAATCGGCAGTTGGCTGCTGCAGTACGATTTTCATTTCGTCTGCTGGGTGGGTGCGGGTATTTTCGTGCTGGCCGCCGGTTGGAATGCCTGGCTGTTACCCAACTACCGGATCTCTACCATACGCGCACCGATGAAAGATGGCATGATGCGCGTGCTGCGCGATCGCCGCTTCCTGACCTATGTATTGACGTTGACCGGCTATTACATGTTATCGGTGCAGGTGATGTTGATGCTGCCAATCATGGTCAACGAGATCGCCGGTTCGCCGTCGGCGGTCAAATGGATGTACGCCATCGAAGCCGCGCTGTCGCTCTCATTGCTATATCCACTGGCCCGTTGGAGCGAAAAGCACTTCCGGCTGGAACAACGCCTGATGGCCGGTTTGCTGCTGATGACCCTCAGCCTGCTGCCCGTCGGCTTTGCCACCAGCCTGCAAGCGGTGTTTACGCTGATCTGCTGCTTCTACCTGGGATCGATCATCGCCGAACCGGCACGCGAGACCCTGAGCGCCTCGCTGGCCGATTCTCGGGCACGCGGCAGCTACATGGGCTTTAGCCGCCTGGGGTTGGCACTCGGTGGCGCATTGGGCTATACCGGCGGTGGCTGGATGTATGACACTGGCAATGCGATGGGCATGCCGGAGTTGCCCTGGTTCCTGCTGGGGCTGGTGGGCTTTATCACGCTGTTTGCCTTGTACTGGCAATTTAATCCGCGTACTGCGGCCCCCGCCATCCTCCGTGGTGGCTGATTTTTGCCCGGGCGCATCCCTTGCGCCCAGTCTCTGGCGACCTAATCTGCCAAAGTTGCTATCCTGATAGTACGAAAAACGGCGCAGAAAGGCTTATGATGGAGCATCATCCCACAACAAGCTGCGCAGCGGCCCAGACTGGCTGCTAAACCCGACCACAGGAGCATGCATGAAACTGTTTATCTACGATCACTGCCCATTCTGCGTAAAGGCCCGCATGATATTCGGCCTCAAGAATTTACCGGTGCGTTTGGTGACCCTGCTAAGCGATGACGAAATCACCCCCACCAGCATGATCGGCAAGAAAATGGCGCCAATCCTGCAAAAAGACGACGGTAGCTATCTGCCCGAAAGCATGGATATCGTGCATTACGTCGATAACCTGGACGGTAAACCGCTACTGACAGGGAAAACCAATCCGGCCATCGCCGCGTGGTTGCAACACACTGCCACCTACGTCAACAAACTGCTGTTACCGCGCTTTGCCAATGCCGATTTCGAAGAGTTCGCCACTGACAACGCACGCCGCTATTTCAGCGACAAAAAACAGGCTGCCAGCGGTGATTTTTCGGTGTTACTGGCCGACAGTGCCGACCTGATCGCCCAGTTGGAAGAGGATCTGGCCACGCTCTCTCCGCTGATCCAGTCTTCGGAAGCGGTCAACGGCGCTCTCAGTGAAGATGATATCCATCTGTTCCCGCTGTTACGCTCACTGTCGATCGTGGCCGGTGTCGCCCTGCCGGACAACGTGGAGGCTTACCGCAACCGCATGGCGCAGCGCGTTGATATTCCATTGTTGTTCGATATGGAGCAATGATCCGCAACGGCGATAAGGGAGTCACGCGCAGATGTTAAAAATGTTTTTTGTCACCGCTCGTGACCGCGCCAGGCTGCAAGAAATCTCATCCGTACTGATCCGTTACGGTTTGCAGGACGTGATCAGGCTGCTCGGGTTAGGCAAGTTGCTTGGTGGCCTGAGCAGCGGCGGCGTGGAGGTCGATAATCAGACATTGCCAGAACGTCTGCGCGTGGCCCTGGAAGCCCTGGGGCCAACCTTTGTTAAATTCGGCCAGATCCTGGCCACCCGCACCGACCTGCTGGAACAGCGCTGGACCGACGAGCTGGAGCGCCTGCATAGCCAGGCGACAACCCTGCCCTGGGAAAAGCTGGCCGCGCAGATCACCGCCGATCTGGGCGGTGACCCTCAGCAGGTCTTTGCCCAATTCGATCCGATCCCGCTAGCCGCCGCCTCTATGGCGCAAATCTACCGCGCCCGCCTGCACAGTGGCGAGTCGGTGGTGGTAAAAGTATTGCGCCCCGGATTAGCCAAAACCATTCATGCCGATCTGCGGCTGTTGGCCTATCTGGCAGAAAGCGTGGAGCAACAAAGCCCGGCGCTGGCACGATATCGCCCACATCAGATGGTGCAAACGCTGGCTACCGCGCTCAATCACGAGCTGGATCTGACGCATGAAGGTAATAATTGCGATCGGGTTGCGGAACACTTTGCCAAACAGCCCGACGTGGTGATCCCGAAAATTTATTGGCAGCACTCGTCAAAACGCCTGCTGGTACAACAGTATCTGCCCGGCATCGCGCCCGAAAATCCGCAACAATTAGCCGCCGCCGGGTTCGATGGCCCGTTGCTGGCACAGCGTGGCGCGCAGGCTTTTATGGCCATGGTGCTGGAACATCGGCTTTATCACGCCGATCCTCATCCCGGTAACGTGATGGCCCTGGGTGACAACCACGTAGGGTTTATCGATTTTGGCATGGTTGGCCAACTGTCGGAACGGCGGCGTAACCAGCTGCTGCTGTTGCTGCAGGCCATTGCGGAGCGCCAGAGCGACGGCATCGTCAATACGCTGATCGCCTGGTCTGACAGCCAGGAGCTGGATCTGATCGATCTGGAACAAGCTGCGCAAAACTTTCTCGATAAGCAGGCTTCGAGCACCCTGACGCTAGGCAAGGCACTCACCGACCTGTTAGTGATGGCCCGCGAGCACCAACTACCATTGCCCCCCGATCTGGTGCTGTTGTTCAAGGCTCTGATCACCGCGGATGGCGTTTTGCATCGCTTGGATCCCGCCTTTGATATCGTTGCCACCCTCAAACCGATGCTGCGCCAGGTGATGCTCCAGCGCTATACACCCGAAGCGCTGCGCCGTCGTGCTCTATTGCTGGGTGGTGAGGCGCTGGATGCCGGAGAGGAACTGCCGCAGGCCATTCGTTTGCTGATGCGCCGTTTAAAGCAGGGCAAGATCGATGCCGAAATCAACGTTAAAAACCTCAACCAGCTCAGCAAGGCTCTGGAACGCGCGGCGGTCACGCTGGCCATTGCGATCGTCACGGCAGCATTTGCACTGGGGCTGGCTCCTTATCTGATGCGTTCCACCAGCCACCTGTGGGGCATTCCTCTGTTCCCCGCGCTCGGCGGGCTAACCTGTCTGGGAGGCGTGGTGCTGTTGGTATGGCGGCTGCGGCGATAGGTAATTTCATCCTTATCCGACCAGGTAAAAAACCCTTTGCGCCGCATCATCTGTTATCCTGCGAGCTGAAATTTTTGTTTGCTGGCAGTCACCTTTGGTTTGCAATAGCCAAAGTCTGCCGCATTTTCGTTTTACGAGGTTTGAATGAAGAAAATCCTGATGGGCATGGCTGCCCTGGTCGTTGCCGGTACGCTTGTCGGCTGTAACCAGCTTACCCAATACAGCGTCAGCGAGCAGGAAGTGAATAATTACCTGCAAAAACACAACGACTACCAAAAGCAGATCGGCGTGCCGGGGTTGGTTGATGCCAATATCGTGTTAACCCAGTTGCAGAGCCAGATTGGCCGCACTGAACCTAACAAGGTGACACTGTCTGGTAATGCCAAGGTCAATATTACTTCGATCCTCGGGCCACAGGCTGCCGATTTGCAGCTAACGTTGAAGGCGCAACCGGTCTATGACCGCGAAAAGGGAGCGATCTTCCTCAAGGACATGGAGTTGGTCGATTACCAGGTACAGCCGGAGAAGATGGATACGGTGATGAAGGCTCTGTCGCCTTACCTGAACCAGTCGTTGAAATCATATTTCGATCAGAAACCGGTATATGTTCTCAATGCGGATAAGAGCAAAACGGAAGCCATGGCACTCAAACTGGCTAAAGGGTTGGAAGTGAAGCCCGGTCAGTTGGTGATCCCGTTTACCGACTAATCGTTCTCAGGGGCGCAGTGCTTACTGCGCCCACGTTCATTTACTCTTGTTCGTCCTTCCCTTCTTCATCCTGCTCATATTCTGCTAGCTCATCACACATTGCAGCGATGGCATGGCGAGCGATCTCTGACAAAGTACGGTAAAAACCGCTGGTGGCGTGTGCCTCGACCTTACCCAGGAAGCGGCCACACCAAGGCAGCAAGAACTCGTTAAACAGCGTGATTTGCGCCTGGACTTCATCTTCCTGCGACTGATCTTCCAGCCAGGAGGCGGCCAGCAGCAGCGAACCGAAATGATCGGCTGGCGCTTCGCCTAATGGCATCCCACGCTGCTGGAGAAATACCCGCACGTCCGCTTCGCTGGCACCTTCAACGTAAGATGAACGCAGTGGTGAGACGCTGCACTCGCTGCCGACAAACAGAGCGTTAAAATCGGCGGCCAACTGCGGATCGGTACAATGCTGTTGCAAACGAGTCAGCAGTTCGTCCTGCTCGAGCGGCCAGTGTTGTTGCAGTTTGCCCTCTTTGATCAAGGTAAACAGCGGCTCCAACAACGGATCCTGCGGCTGGCGGTAAAACAGCGTGCCCAACACCCGGCAGACAACGGAAAACTCATTCATGATAACACCCTATAAAACTAAAATTTGCCGTGACGATGTCACAGATCGGCTAATTCCGCAATTGCCGGTCTGCCACGCTGCTCAAGAAAGTTCAGGATCCGGCGCGGTGACACATTTAAAATGCGCTCCTGCGGGAAATTCACTTCTTCAATGATACGTTCGCAGTGTTCAAAACCACCGAGAGCAAAAGCCACGTGCGAGTCTGAGCCTAATGCCAGCCAGCCGCCCGCGTCACGCACTGCGGCCGCTATCGCACGGCAATTTGATTCACTGCCCTTGCGGGAATGAATAAACGAAGAGTTATTCAGTTCCAGCGCTACCTGATATTTGGCTGCCGCTGCGGCTATCGCCGGGATATCGACCGGATATTTGGGGTTGCCCGGATGGCTGATGATATGGACATCGCCCTGCGCCATGGCGGCAATCATCGCCTCGGTGTTGGCGGCCCGATCCTGCGGTGCAAATACCGGCTCATGGAACCCGGCAATAATCAGATCGATTTCGTTGAGCATGGGTCCGGTGCAGTCGATATCACCGTCCAGGTTTTTGATATTGGCTTCAATGCCGCGCAGAATGCCAATGCCATCCACCAGGCGTGGCCACACACGCATGTTCATAAAGTGCCAGTAGTGTGGCGCATCGGCCATATCCGGCCCGTGGTCAGTGATGGCGAACAGTTTGATGCCTTTTTGTTTCGCTTCGGCGATATAGTCGTGCAGGGTGCTATAGGCATGGGTACTGGCTACGGTATGCATATGTAAATCAACGGGGTACATTCTTTCTCCTTCTTAGGCCCTCGCCAGGGTCAGCGGATGGCGGGCCGATCCTTGTTCATGATAGCAGTTAACGCAGCTATCGACATGTTAGCGGGTTGTGAAAGCATCAATAGCCACGCTGAATATCAACCAGGCCTGAAGGCTGTTCACCCGCCTCAAGCCGCAGAAGGTTGGCGCTAACCTGATCCATCGCCTGTTCCGGCAGGGTAACAGCAGCAATATGCGGCGTAATCGTGACACGAGGATGACGCCAGAAGGCATGAGCGGACGGTAACGGTTCGTTGACAAAGACATCAAGCATGGCGGCCGTCAGTTGCCCTTGTGCCAACATCGCCAGCAGATCGTCTTCCACCAGATGGGCACCGCGCGCAATGTTGATCAGGTAAGCGCCCGGCACCAAACGGTTAAACAACTGGCGGTTGAGGATACCCGCCGTTTCAGGCGTATTGGGCAACAGGTTGATCAGCAACCGCGTGCCATCAAGAAACGCCGCTAGCTGAGGTTGCCCGGCAAAACTCTGTACGTGCTCAATCTGCTTGGGGCTGCGGCTCCAGCAGCGGACGTTAAAACCGAATGCAGCCAGCTTTTGCGCCACGCTTTTCCCCAACACCCCAGCACCCAAAACGCCGATAGTGAAATCGCTCTGCTGATGAGGTTCAAGCGGCAACCAGTTCTGCTGCTGTTGCTGCAACTGATACTCATCAAAACGGCGAAAATAGCGCAACACGCCAGCCAGCGCGTATTCGTCCATCTGTTGCGCCATGCCGGTATCCTCCAGCCGGATCACTGGCACTCCCGCCGGTAGGCTGCCGGGATGCTGGCGCTCCTGTTCAAGGATGGCGTCTACGCCAGCCCCCAGAGCAAAGATCCCTTTCAGATCGCGGCGGTTGGCCAGCATCTCATAAGGTGGCCGCCATACCAGCGCGTAGTCCGCCGGACGATCGTCCCCCGGCTGCCATGCCCGGATATTCGCCTGTGGTAAGCGCTTCGCCATGCCTGCCAGCCAATCTTGCGCATCAAAAAACGGGTGATAGAAAATGATATTCACTGCCAGCTCCCTTGTTGGGTGGATTTTTAGCTATCCTTTCGCGCTTTGCCGCACGATGCAAGAATAAACTGACACTAAGAAGGCGGAATTATCGTGCGACAAATCAGCAGATTGCTGGAAGTTTGGCTAAACGCACGCGGTAATGTCACAAGGCTATTGACGCTGGGATCAGATTCTCCTACATTAGCGCCCGTCGACAGCGTAAACGTTGCCGATGACAAAACGGTGAGGTGTCTGAGTGGCTGAAGGAGCACGCCTGGAAAGTGTGTATACGCGTAAGTGTATCGAGGGTTCGAACCCCTCCCTCACCGCCATATATGAACCCCAAGCTTTTAATAAGCTTGGGGTTTTTGCTTTTTACAGTTTTCGCGTATGCCATTCAGTATGCCATTAGCTTTTGTCTTCAGTTGCTTTGCTTTGATCCATGTTGGACTCATGCAGAGTAAACACAGGTTATTCATCAGCTAACGTCTCCCCCACCATACTTACCTGATTTTTAACGTCCCCTGACATGACCACTATACGAGAGGCCAGTTTGTCTGCCCATCAAGCTTGCAAACAGTGATTGGCTTATACACGTTCTGGCAGTACGCCGGGGTAATGCTTGGCGATGATGTCGTTCATCTTGTCCATCAACACCGGCTTCTTAAATGTCAGGTGCGCTGAGCCTTTCATAAAGTATTTTATCGAAAAATACTCATCTTCATACACCTTCGCCATTTGCGGATTGGCACGAATATGCTCATACAGCCGTGTGGTGATATCGCTACGGTTATCAGGCAACGGTTTACCATCCAGTAAATGCAGCATCCTCTCCAGATCGGCCAGTTGGTCACGCCGATAACTGTGGTTCAGCGTAAACCCCCATTGGTTGTAACTCACTAGATTGGTCACGATGATCTTTTTGCCAAAATGGCATGGGCTGTTGGTTTTGTAATGCCAGGACAGCCCTTTGAACACGTTGATCACCCCTCGCTCAAACACCTCACCCTTGCTCTGATGCAGTTGCTCAAAGGTACTGAGAATATTTGCTTCGCTGATGGCAGGAATATTATCGCCTTCCAGGTTTCTGTACCACTGGTCACGCGCCTGAGCATCCATCACGCTCAGCATTCCTGACTTCTTCATCAGATCCCGCCATATATCGCGATCAAGATTGCGGGTGATCACGGGTATGGCCGTTTCGGCTTTCTCCATCAACCAGCAGCCGCAGCGGAAGTCTTGTTTCATTGCCCAGTCTCTTGCCACTCCACCGCCAATGCTGTTGGTGATGGTTGAGATGTCCGCAATCTGGTGGATAAGAGCTTCAATTTGCGTAAGCGCGGCGTTACGCCCGGTGACGATACGTTCGATACTGGTAGAGCAAATGACTTCGGTATGGTCGGTGAGCACATCGGGTTCAATCACGGTATTCAATGTTGTCGACATGGCAGGGTTCCTTAAAAGCAAAATGCCTGCGTCATGGCAGGCAGGTATAACAATAGGGAGATGAGTGTGTTACGGCTTTATGTCGGTGTTTGGTAGACCGCCAGATAGACGTGGCCAAAGCTACCCAAGGTATCGGCTTCGCAGGTAAAATCAGCGTGCTGCACCTTGACGCAATGCTGACGGCGCGGATCTAATGCCCCCGACTGTAATTGTGCTTCCAGTTTTGTCAGCAGTGCTGAAAATGTCACCTCAAGCGCCTGTACCGTGTCGGGTGAGAACGTACCGACAAAACCGGCACGGTCAGACAGAAAATGCAGGTGGTTGCCCTGTTGGACCAGTCGGGCTCCCAGACGCGGCGTGATGTCTCGCTGCAATCCCCAGACAGGTGACGGAATGCTATCTTCATGAGTGGGGGCGTGGTTATCGGTATCTTTCATGGCTGAATATCCTTATTAATGTACAACGCCAGCACAGAGGCTGGCGTGTTGAGGGTAAGCAGGAGATTGTC
Organism: Serratia sp. K1WW1; assembly: GCF_055790865.1. Taxonomy (NCBI): domain Bacteria; kingdom Pseudomonadati; phylum Pseudomonadota; class Gammaproteobacteria; order Enterobacterales; family Yersiniaceae; genus Serratia; species Serratia sp. K1WW1. Next base: position 2,602,920 of record NZ_CM147697.1, on the reverse strand, counting down.
AGGCGAGGCGGCAAATTGCGGGACTTCGCAATCCCAGCGCACTGCGGGCACGTAGCATATCCCCACCGCTCAACAGCGGGTCTTGTGCCATCAGGCTGAATCCAGGGCGATCAATGCGTACCAGATCGAATTTCTCCACCAGTTCATTGACGGTTTCTCGTACCGTAACGCCATGCTCAATCTGTTGGGCAATCGCCTGTTCGTCGTGATACTGGGTATCGTTAAGCTCCAGGCCGTAACAGTGAGCCAGCAGCCAGGACAACAGCTGCTGGTATTCAGTTCGTGCTTGATTGGCGTTGGGCGTGATGCGGGGTATTTTGTCGAAAGTCTTCATGCAGGTAGCTCCTTAACACAGCGGGGAAACCGGGAGTTGGCAATGGTGGGTAAGCCAATGGGCTACCTTGCGCCATTGCTTCAGCGGTACGTCAGATTCAATCGTCCAGATATTGGGGCACTGCGTATTGGCCAGCAATAAGGTGCTCATCACCAACCACTGGTACGGATAGCCCCGCGTGTCGCAGCGGATCAGGGCATAGGGTGTCTGACGTTGATATAGGATGAATGGGTCACCCGCCAGGTGCGTCAGTCGTTCACCGTTAAAACCGATCATGCCTAATCCCATCAGGTTGTTGTCGAACCGGTATCGGCGGTTGCCAGCGTGTTCACAGATAACCGGCGCGGTGTCTAAATCCAGCGAATCGGGTTGCCAATGCAGCTTCTGATAAGCAGTGGTGAACGCCTGGCATAAGGCTTGCCAGTCTTGTGATGACACGCTGCCATGTTGCAGAAAATGGAATATGCCAGGCACGAGTGATGTGCTCGTGTTCATGAGTAAATATACTTTTAAATTAAATGGATAATGCGAAGGTGAAATTTGGAGGAGTATTACCAATCGAAGGTGGTAAAGCCGGGCAAAACGTCACCTAGGGCATCGATATGCAGGTAGGTGAGTTGGTGTCGCTTTATCAGCGTGGTGACCAGATGGCGGCAGGTCTTGGAAAGCCCCAGCCGTTTGAGTTGCAATACCGGGTGGGTCCACGCATCTAATCGCAACAGATACCCTGTACCCGAAAACGAGATCCATTCACCATCGCTAAACTCATCCTGACAGGGTGAGATCCGGTACAGCACCGCATTATCATCTTCACTGATATGGGCCGTACTGCATTGCAGGCCAAAACGTAAAAGCGGTGTTGTTGCCATCATCGGCTCTTCTCCTCTATCACACCCGTTCGTGGATAACGGCGTTGATGATGTGCCAATACCTTCTCACGCCATTCTGGACAGATCTCAGGGGCCATCGCCAGATAACGTTTTGGGCAGGAGTAATAGTAGGGATGCACAGACTCATCCATCGCCTTATAACCCCAACTACCGCCTGAACCCTGCATCAGGGTGCAATGGATCGCAGTTTTGAGTGCTTTAGCTGGATCTTTGGGGGTACTTTGAACAACAGACCACAGAACATTGCCCCGTAGCGCATGCGCCAACGTAACATGTTGATAGTTTTCGGTATCGTCAGTTTGGATCAGTGCCGCGATCAGCTCACGGCGAGATCGGTGTAAAAATAGCCAACCCATAGAAAATGCTCCTTGAAAATGAGGTTGAGAAAATGAGGGGGGATTACTATCAGCAAAGCAACCAGCCACGTTCAGCCAGCGAGAGCGGCTCACCATCGCCAATGATAAGATGATCCAGCACGCGGATGCCCACCAGGTCCAGTGCATTAACCAGACGATCCGTAAGGGTACGGTCGGCTTCGCTGGGGGTCGGATCTCCTGCGGGATGATTATGGGCCAGTGCCACCGCAGCGGCCTGGTGGTGTAATGCCCGGATCACGACTTCGCGGGGATAGATGATGGTGGCATTGAACGTACCTACCGAGAGCGTTTCACTGGCGATTAGCCGGTGGCGATTATCTAAAAACAGCACCATAAAACATTCACGGCTTTGGGGTTGCAGATGGAGTTTGAGCCAGGCTTTAACTGCATCAGGTGAAGTCAGGCTGTAAGGCCGTTGTTTAAGCTGGGTTTCGAGGATCGCCAATGCCTGGCTGACAATCTGCTGCTGGTGGGCGGTGAATGTTGGGGACTGTGTGAGCGATTGGGTGTGTTGCATGGGAATACCTCGTTTCAGTCAATCAGAGCAAAAATGGCACGGCTGTCGAGATGGTGTAATGCATATTCACGCAGGCGATAGAAATGTTCAGTCATAGCCTCGCTTTCGGTTCGACAAGCGTGGTGACTGAAGGCCATCAGGCAGGCGGTAATCCCCGCCGCTTCAGGATTCATTTCTGCCCCGTTACCGTTCATTGTATTGAACAACCGCCATTTATTATTGGTATCGTTGTCAACTTCTGGAGCCATAAAGGCTCCACCGTTACTGAGCGTGTAAAACGCCCACTGCCCACCATGGTAATCGGCACACAGGCGATCCAGCCAACCAAAGACGTGAGCCTCCAGAATGAGCCATTGCGGTATGCCGCCGAAATGCTGCAGCCAGAAGCGAGAGCGCTGGTTGCCAGGCACAACAATGGCGGTCAGAGTTGTTGATTGAGAGGGGGGATTAGACAGTTCAAAATGCATGTTCATAGATAATATCCTCATTGATGAGACAAATAACAAAACAGGCCCCTCCGGAAAACCGGGGAGCCTGTGCTTTGAGGTAGGTAATAAAATAATGTATCGATTTAATAGAGGCTTATCGAGGAGCTGGTGGTCATTGACGGCCTCTCCCTTGCCTTCTTGAAAACCGTTATCACAGTGATAACGGACAAGGTGTTTCCCTGGATGTTGACGTAATAAAAGCGTTGCTGGAGTGTTATCGATATACCGACAACCACACTCATCTTATCGGCCCATAAACGGCAAAGATAATGGGTTGTGCAGATCAATAACCAAAAACCGATCGTTAAAACCGATCGTCTACATATGATGGGGAAATTGCAGACAACGCCCATCAACAGTCCGGCAACGAGAAGGAGTGAGAATGAGGTGTAACTGGGAGTGGGGTCAGATATCGAACAACAACCAGGTTCATTGTCCAGTAGTAGTTGATGTTCGTTTACTTGCTGAACACCGGCGGGGACATGCTGCATCAGGCAACCGCCTGCTTAAGTTGCTCCGCCATCACCCATAATGCCCGGTTCAACTTGATATCGCTATCAATCCCATTTATCGCACGGGTTCTCGCCTGTTTACCCTGGGCACTACGTCCATTCAATCCTCCTTTGGTGAGATTTTCTTGCACCCGTTGAAATGTGCTCCACAAATCGTCTTTCTTGTCTTCCCAGCGGCGGGGCATCAGAATTTGAGATTCGGTGACCGGATGATATTCCTCGCCGTAACGGTAGGTCAGTGCGGCATGTGCTAGCGCATGTTGATGTTCCGGCGTCAACGTTAACGCCAGCATGCTTTCTCGGCTTTCTTCTATGCGATCAAATATCCCCAGTACCTCGTAAGCTCCCTCAATAACCTTTTCCACCGCATCGCCATGGTGTGGCACGCGAATTTCACCAAAACTCTGACCACAGACCAACCCATTACTGCAAATTTGACGAAACCAGCCTGGCAGCATCTGGTAGCTGCTGGAGCCATCGTGACTGTTGAGCAAGACAATCTCCTGGACTTCCTTCTGGGTGATCTGCCCTGAACGACGTAATCTGACCATATGCTTCGTATGTTCACGTTTATCAAGATCACGTACACGAGTCTGGCAGGCGAAGAAAGGTTCGAAGCCTTCTTCGCGTAATCGATCCAGTAAAGTGATAGTAGGAATATAGGCGTACCGGGCACTGCGGGAGGCGTGTTTATCCTCTCCCAATACGCTAGGCACGTAATGTGCCAGTTCATCAACAGTTAATGGGCGGTCGCGGCGAACGGAATTCACCCGACCAAAACGGCTGGCTAATCTCATGTTTAATTCCTTGTTAAACTGAATATAAGAAAAATACCATGTTCCTGTCAGAGGCATGGTCTGTAAGTAAGCGCTGGTGGTATGAAGTTTGGGTATACTGTAGCTGGCCATATCGCGATTCAGCATAATCTTGGGTTCAGAGGGAAAAGATCCAGTCAGCCAGTAATTGATCACTGCTGATGGGAAGTGAAAGGCTGACATGTATCCCCTACCCTATTTATTCAATAGTGATATATTCCATGTGAAGAATTATGCCATTAGCATTAGATGAATAAAGAATACTTCACACCATTCCTCTTGATGATATAGCTCCATATTCGTATGCATGTAACACACGTTAAGAATCAACAACACTGTCAGCATGAGAACAATTAACTTCAGAGTGAATACTATGTATAATTACACTTTAAACCGCCTGTTGTTGATACTTTCTTCTTCTATTGCAATTTCAAGAATTTACTAATTTAGTATGTCGGGTTGGTATTATAATAATATAGTACAACTAATAATACAGTAAGTGAATTACCTTAAATATTCATAACAATAATTCGCTAGTAATGTGAAAGTATATTTCAAATAAAAAACAGTATGAATATATTTTGAGAAATAACGTTACTAAACAATCTTCGTGAGTTACCTTATTCAGTATGTTACTGTGCAGCATATCCATGCTACGCCATGAAATCTAACCTAAGGAGTAAACAAACCATGAATCAGAAGATAGCTATTAACCCGCATACCTCAGGACCAATTAATCTACAAACCTACAAGAGGATAGAGGAAACACTGGATAAAGCCCTTAAAGAGCATCCCAGAACATTGGTACTCAGAATAGACCTCTATATCCCGGATACAACCTTCAATGCAGACTCTAAGCAGATGACCCGGTTTATCGCATCTCTCAATGCTCAGATAGACGCAGATATACAGAAACGCAGTAATACAGGGGCAAGGGTTCATCCGTGTACATTACGATTTGTATGGGCAAGGGAGTTTCATCAGGATGGTCGAAAACATTACCATGTGTGTTTATTCCTCAACAAGGACACTTACGCTTTTCCCGGTACATACCACCCAGATGAAAACGGTGAATACACTCATAACCTCTCCCTGATGATTATGGAGGCTTGGGTGAGAACACTAAAACTCAACAAAGAAAAAGAGTACCAAAAGCATTATAACCTCATCAATTTTTCGGATAACGGTTACTACCACCTGAATAAAAACCAGATAGGCTTCATTATAGGCTATCCGTTAATGCTCAACAGGCTGCGTTATCTTGCTAAAGAGTACAGCAAAGACTCGTCAGACGGTCAACGTAACTTTGGGTGCAGTCAGTATTAATCGGTAAATTATTTTATTACTGACATGTGGATTTTGAGAAGGAAAAGTGTCACCGGTGAACCCTCACCCATAACGACGTTTCTTCATACCCCTTCAGAATTACCTATGGAGACAGTCATCTTGACAACTCGGAATACCAATACCAGCCTGCTTAACGATAAAATAGTTGATATGGTTTTTATCACCAGCTTTACTGGTCTAACTGACAAATGGTTCTATAAGCTGATTTAAGACGGTGCATTCCCCAAACCGATTAAGCTTGGTCGTAGTTCCCGCTGGATGCAGAGTGAGACTGAGAACTGGGTACAAAATCGTATTAACCAATCCAGACAATAAGTTAATCACAGTCATTACAAACAGTTAAGTGGGAATGGTTCATTAAGCAACCTGTAATACTCTTGAAGACTATCACACCACAAAGCCAGTAGATTCATCATCTTAGCTGTTAAAACCTCTCAGAATGCGTTACAGAACGTTTTACAACGTATATATGCTCTGACTAGCAAAGTTACAACACGTTTAAACAGGACTATCGGAAAAGATGGCATACCGACTCCCTTTAATACTCCCCCCAGTCACAGTGAAAAAATCAATAAATATACTAATACAGTCCAACACAAAAATACTTTCGTCCGATGCAAGCTAATTACCTAATCGGGTATTAACAACATAGAATTATAGTAGTACGTTGCTCTCGTTGCTTCTCACTCATGTATCTCAACTGGAGCTATTTATGTATCATATGCCCGAAAAAAACATGTTCCCACAACAGCACTTCCCACCACAACTCAATTGTGTGACTCAAGTCATCTCTGGCAGGACTCAGGCTCCTGTCGAGTTGATTATGGGGACATGCTTGAGTGCGATGTCACTGGCATCTCAGGCACTGGTTATGTTCCAGTATAGCGATGGAAGAACGAGTCCAGTCTCGCTGTACAGTGTTGTCATAGCCGAGTCAGGGGAACGAAAAACGGCTGTTTTTAATCAGGTAATGAAGCCTATACTTGAATTTGAAAGAGAGGCTTTGAAAGCGTATTCAGAACAGCTCAAAGTGTATGAAGCAGATTCACAGGCATGGAAGGCTATCAATAAATCAATCATTAGGCAAATCACAAAAAATGAACAACAGGAAGAAGATAACACATCAGAGCAAGAAAGGTTAAGAGAGCATTATGCAGAAAAGCCAGAGCCGCCAAAGTTGCCTAAACTGCTTTACAATGACGCGACATACGAAGCTATCGTAAAAGGACTATCTGAAAATATAGGTTCTGCTGGATTGGTTTCAGATGAAGGTGGAGGGGTATTAAACGGACGGGCAATGAATAACTCCCCTCTATTTAATCAATTGTGGGATGGAGGTTCTTTTGATATTGAACGTAAAGACCACCGTCTAATCATTGACAACAGTCGGTTTATTATATTAATTCTGACACAATTGAATGAGTTTAACAATTTCATTAAAAAAAGAGGGGAACGTACTTTAGGCAATGGTTTCTTTGCAAGATGCTTATGGTCAGTCACAACATCAACACAAGGTAAGCGAACTCTACCTTCAGGAATCAAAAATGATGATGAATCTCTTGAAAAGTTTCACAGGCGTATTAATGAGCTATTAACATTAACAGCCCAAAATACACCACCACGGATCTTACATTTTTCATCTGAGGCGGAAGAGATATTCTCTCAGTTTCGCATTCATATTGAAAATCTAATTCTTAGAGATGGCAACAAACATAGCGCCTTACCTGGAATATTATCTAAAATCCCGGAAAATGCGGTTAGACTGGCAACGCTTATTCATTTCTTTTATGAGTTTAAAGGTAATGAAATTAGTAAAAATACATTGGGAAATATCATTACTGCAATTGAATACTATTACAATCAGGTTGTTGATTTGTTAACTCAGGGAGCAAGTAAAGAAGAGAAGGATGCAAAATTACTTCACCAGTGGCTACTACATGGCCCAATTAACCAATCTGGTGTCTGCGCGAGGGTTGTTAAAACACACATCAGGCGTTATGCACCTTATCAGCTCAGGGACGGTACTCGTCTAAACAGGGCTCTAAAGATACTTGAGGAGTATGGATATATTACTATCAGAAAAGATAGAAATACCAATGGAAGTATTACTCAATATGTGCATATAAATAGAAGTTAGTTTTACCTCATATTACACCCTGCTATTTGCTGCTATTCACAGCAGCAAATAGCAGGGTTCTTACTAGGTGGGCACTTGAAAATCAGTCTAGTAATTAAAAATCAGCCACAAGATTGAACGAGGTAATCACATTAATTAATCGCTGACATACCCTACTGTCATCCAAGAGCTAGAACGCTTGATATATATAGGTCCAATGGTCGGAGACAAGTAATCCATGACCATTTTTGATAAATGCAGCGTTAATTTGAAAACTGTGCATGAATATGTTCAATTACAGAAAGATAATACTCTTTTTCTTCCTCTATAAATTTAGAACCAAAGCTAGAGTTAACTATAACCCCAACACTTCTTAAAAGCTCAATTTTTGGTTTGGAAACGGAATCATCATAGTAGTGCTTAGGAATATAGTATGTTATCGTATTGGAAATATTAAAATCTGTTTTTTTCATCAGCCGACATCTTTCTCTGAATGTAAGTAACCACCACAGATCAATCTCAACAAAATCTAAATTCAAACCAACAATACAAACATCCTTAGTAAAAAAATCATCGATCCAACTGTAACCTGTATCACCTGTCTTCAAGCGTTCAATAAGTGGTTTATCAAATAATTTATTTGAATAATTACTTCCAGTAGTTGTATAACCTCTCATACTTTGTAAATATCCGCTATAATGCTCATAGCCAAGAATTATTGAATTTGGGTTACTCAAGGAACCATGTATATGCCAAATTTTTTTGTTATTTATCTCATGATGTCTAAAAACATTGTATTTACTTTCGTTTATCTCCCCTTCATTTTTTAAACTCTCTGCGTTAACACTGCCATCCAAGTAATACTCAAAAGCCAAGTCATAATTTGTTGTCATGATGTTATTGCATTTTAGATTCATTATTTTATCATGAATTACATTAGGTTTTATCATATTTATTTTATTTGCAATAGATCTTTTTATTTCACTTTCCGTAAACTCATCACCCTGTAACTTCAAAATACTTAAATAAATCTCCTCATACGCAAGCGGAAATGGTTTGTCTTTTGTGTTTGTTTTTATTTTATATTTACTCTCTAAGTCATTCAATACATCAAGCCAAGAGTTTCCTGCGGAAATATTATTGATGCCATTACCAATAAGAAGTGAATATTCGCGCATTTCAATTCCTTTTATGTCATAAAAATTTTCAAAAAATCAACCGCCATTGATGCTACCCCACCAAGCGTTAATCCTACAGCATCAACACATACTTCGGAACGAGAAAAAACAACAATATCAACAACACTATTCCCGTCGCCACTAGGTTGGTGGTGATCATACGCCTTGCCTAGTGTTAGGTATCAGCTACTGATGCGACGCATCTTTCCACTATGACACTCATACAAGCATAGGTTGTATCTGCGGAAATTCGATTGAGTTTTCCTCATTCAAACCGCTGTTCACGTTCCATATCCTCCCGTTGTTCACACGCTCTTTCGCGTTCTATCCTCTTAATCAGTTTTGCACATACCGATCTCGCAGCTTCAGAGAGATCTGCGCGCTCGTGTTTGACCAATGTGCCGATAGCTTCCATTCTAGGTTGCATCACGTTCACTCGGCTATCTGATAGGGACGACTGTGTGACACGCTCAGCGAATACTTCCAGCACGGCTTCTGGTTCAGGCGAAGCCTCCAAGAACATAATCGCTGACTCCAGCATTGTAATAATCTCTAGTTCTTCATCCTTTGACCAAAGGCTTATAGCAGTAGCAACCGAAGGCCATACGCTGGAATCATTTTTGGCCCGGCACCACTCAATTAAAAATCCCACTCCGATTTTCTTGATAGGAGATTGATGCAAACCATGGCTGCAAATAAAATACAGTCGTTGATGTTGTTCTTCAGTACCTTTAAAAACGCGGTTGAGAAATGCTTCTGGCATTAATACGGCTGTAGTTTCAATGGAATTTTCAAACGAATATATGCAATCATGGTAATCATCAAAAACAGAAAAAATCGTGTCCACCCATTCAATCTTTTCGATCTCATTGCCATCGAAACGTAACGCGGCGTCGATAACGCGGCTCATACTATAATCCGTAGATCCGCCGGGGTCACTTTGATTTCTTTGAAGCCTCTGGATAGCTGCTCTCAGTCCTATAAGTCTAAGGTTAGAGCCAAGCGTATCCACTGACTCCTCTTGATCATGTAGTTCCATACTTAGAGCATCCAAAACCACGTCATCACCCTTTGGTTTACTCAGGAGACGCTGAGCGAGTTCAAGTACACGGCCTCCGGGTAAGTTAGTATACTCTCTCCCCCACAGAATTCGTCCATACATCCCAGGGCGAATATCAGGATCATCCAAAATCGCCATACAGCGATCCAAGTCGATTTCTGTGAATTCTCGCCGGGGATGCAAACCGACCAATACATGTCGAAGTTCAGGATGCTGGGAGCACTGATCAAGTAACTTTTGTGCTACAATTGAATCAATATAATCCGTCTCTTCGATGAAGCCGCCAAAGACTGTAAAATCTTTGTAGACCTCAGGATGCTCATCTAGTTGTTCGATGAGTTGTTGCCAAGCAATTTGCAAGTCAGTTGCACCTTTTGCTAACCCTTTCCCAAACGCGGCGCGATAGGGCATCCATTCATTAGTGAACAAATTGGTACCTAGATCGCCGAGTTCATGGACCGATGCCGCAAAATCCTCACCCAATCGGAACGCTTTGGCTTCAAGTAGCTCCCTAACTTTACCAAACATATTAGGGCCGTCATGATCATAATCGGCATTTAGCGCCCAATAATCGTGCCCCTTACTTAGCACATAAACCATGATTGTCGGAACTAAGTCATTAGGCTCCAACTCCCTCTCCAATGCGGCAAGGTTGTCCGGCAGTGACTCTAAGCCATCTTCATCTTTGCGCCTTTTGTAATCGAAATAGATCGTTGAACAGATGGCTTTCCAGCCTTCTCCCCAAGGGTGATAAGTATGCAACTCGCGAGCCGCTTCGACAAGTTTGTTCCTTATCGTTTTCTGGCACCACATGCCTCGAAATTGGTTCGCAAGGGTGAGTCGTGCTGGCTCTTCAAGGTCTGGAATGCCTGAGGTACCTAACCGCATAGCAACGTCTATGAAAGCGCTACGCCATTCCACAAGTTCATCGTCGTTGGGTTGAAATCCAAAATCCCTTGGACGAGCACCAAACTCACTTATCCCAAACCCTGTCCATGGGGGGCCTCCTAATGCACTCGAGAGCATATTGATCCCCAACGACCTGCGTCTAGCCACGTCTGATGAAAAGCACTCATTCATAAATTTAATGCGCTGATCCAAAGAAGCATGTGTGCCAGAAAGGTATGCTTGGTAAAATCTCGTGATCTTATCTCGAGCGGTGTCGTGGTTGTTGCTATTGTCTTCATAGTCCGCCACACAGATTAGGAGCCTGACGCATCGCTCAAAGGCGCTCGATTCGTAGGCCAACGATTGCAATAAGTTGAGAATGGTCTTCCGCCGTGGGTTATAACGTGGTTTTATGCCTTTAAAATCCGGTGCGGTAAGTTCTGCTTCGAGCCGGTCAAGCAAAGCTTCAGGTACGACCGGGCCTATATAGTCCAACATTCGTGCCTGCATATCGTCCAACTCTAATATCTGTCCCAGCAGGCCTCCCGGCTGAAGCCAAGTTTCAACGATCTCTTTCGCCACAGAGTGGTCATGCAACAGACCTAGCCTGTGTGCGAACGACATTAATAAGCGTTGACGACCCGAGGCTTCAAAGGTTGCCCTGAGCTGATCCACCGGAATACTATCAAGTGCCGATGCGGCCAATTTGTTTGCGATAGCATGGGGCAAGATGGCCCTCCAATGAGACCTTTGCTGGACAACGTGGCGGTCCAACAGCTTCCTGACGGATCGAAACAATTGATTTTGGGAATACCCCGAGAGCGAGCCCAGTACTTCCAACTCGTTTTGCCCCACATCAGGGTTTGAGACCGAAAACGAATATACCAAAGACAGTATTTCAGCCTGTTCTCGCAAACCGTCATCTGGGTGGTTACGCTGCTCAAACAGGCGGTTAAATAACTGCGCGTCAGAAAGCTGACCTAAACTCTCGCCCTCCTCTACCCTCTCGGCGATTGCCAAGGATACCCTTGCATTCCCATCAGCAAACTCAGCAATCCGGCGAGCATTGTTCTGACCGATACCAGGAAAACGACGGTTCAGAAGCTGCTCGGCCACCTCCGGCCCGACTGCCTCAATGTGTATTACCTCGGTTGTCTGAGGTTTGTCGTCTCTGATGTCGTACTCAATGGTGATGAGACTTACCTTGCCGCCTGAGGTTGATACTCTGCTGGCTAGCGAGGAGTGCAATTCAGATGGACAATTATCGAGGATCATAATGGCACGTCGGCTCTCCACGATAAACCTATCGAGCATCACCGATGCCGAAGGATCTGGTTCAGCACCAGTGTCCACATAGACAGCTACTGTCCGGTCAAGAGCATCTTTCCCAGCTGTTTCATCGAAGAGAGCCTGCACGATCCTGGTTTTTCCGACGCCGGACAACCCCGTGATACGAACCGCCTTACGAGTAGAGCGAATAAGGTTCCGCATCGGTTCTATGGCATCTGCGATGTTGAGCTTTTGCCCCTTTGCTGACGGTAAAGTGACAGTTACTCCTGGGGCAGAAATTAACGTGTCCGCAACACCTTGTGGAGGGTTGCTCCAAGCGCCGTACGGTTGCCAACCTGAATATCCCTGGCCGAGTTTTCTTTTTACCCACAGCATGACTGATGGGTGCTGGCGCAACCATTGAGCTAACTTCGAGCGGTCGTAGAAGTCAAGGTGAATACTTTTACTATTAGGGTCATCCTTCACGGCATCCCGCATTGCTTTGAGGCGATCCCTCTTCATAAGAGGAGAACAGTCATCATCCAAGCTGACGATGATGTAGCAACCTTTCTTTACGGCTTGGGCAGAGATTGTCGGTGATAATCTTCTATCGGTAACCATTTCCTTGGTGATCGCGGCCATCGGCATCGAATGTTTTTTGGCCTGTAGGATCGTATCAGGCCTTTCAAGAAACCCGGTGCTCAACTTATCGACAGGAACCTGAACGTGGATGTCAACTCCTCCGTCTGGAGCATTGATTGAACCTGACCAACTTACCCACGCAGGGCTATGGCCATGGGCCGCCACTTCGGCCTCGGCGAGACGAGCAATCAACTCCTCTAGTTGAGTATCGGACAGCCGGAGTAATTCATCTTTCCCAATGTCGAAAATTGCCACGCCTTCACCTTAATAAAAATCTTGCTTCTATAGCCAAAAGTAGCCCATAGTCTAGCCAAGATGTAGACGAATGTCCGCTCTAACGTTTGCAGTGAAAGCTTCCACCTGCGATTTTTAAAAAAGCAAATATCGCCTCTAGACGTTAAAGAACGATTTGCTCGATGATGTTACAAGTCAAACATCTTGATGTTCAATTAGTATATTAGGAACGTTAAGTTAAGAAGTGTGTCTGCTCTGAAAGGGCCACGATAACGCAGTGATGGTGGCAAATGATTTGGCAACCCTCATTAGCTTGCCCAGCACACTGGAAGTGATGTGTAAAGACAGCCAGTATTTCACAATAGCGCACTGGCAACAATCTCTGCGAAGAGACGTATCTAAGTATACCAAGCCATATCTCACTTAACATGGGACTTAGCGTGCTAAAACACACTAATTATAACTTATAGGTTGTGCTGCTTTTTCATATGCATTAATCTTTTTTATGCATGCATGCATGCGTTTTTATTTCTTATTGTACGCGACATATTCACGCCATAAATAAGGGAAACGCATGACAGCATGAGCATGGAAAGGTTGCCCTGATGGTTGCACGTTGGTGGTATTGGTATAGAGTTAACTCCTTTCTGAAAAATGTATGGCATAATAATGATACTTAAAAAGGGAAGTGCAATGAAAAAAATCATTTTATCTCTAGCTGTTATCTCATCATCTGCATTTGGTGATGCCAATATAGCAAACGACAAGCCTTTAGCTGCATTATTGTTAGCCTGTACTGAGTATCGAATGAGCCAATACAAGGCAACAGATCAGGACATCATCGACCAACTTAAGCACGTTTATCTTATGGACGAGGATATGGCTGTTGAGGCAGTATCTCGACTCAATGCTATTCCTACTGCTAAAATTCCTGGCTACGACTGTCGTAACACAACGAAAGATTGGAAGAAAAGCCAGTAGTATATGATCGGTCACGTTTCACGCGAACGGTTGTTCAAATCAGCTCGACTTTAATGTACGGCGAACGGTCGTTATGTACGATGAACGGACACAACTACCTTGTTCTGACTAAGTTTTTCCGAATGAACACTCTGGGTATATTGATAAAAACAGGGCTAATTACGTAGAACAACCATGTCTGAAAATATTAAGAACACAGCAATCACCGCAGCTGGTTATATTTACCAAAATCGCCAAGGCCTCAAGGTGCTGTGCGATTGGCTTGATGCGCCAATACGTTATAATCGTGTGAAATTCGAGTGCGACCATGAGAACGAAGCGCCACAAGGATTGGATGACATCGTCATTGAGCGAACTGATGGCCTTGTAGACCTCCTGCAGATCAAGTTCACCCCAAATCCTGACAAGCACCTGCTGTCTTGGAAATGGATGTTGGAGAAAACTGGCAAGACGGAACGGTCGAGGTCAATGCTTCGCAAGTGGTTCGACGCTTTCAAGCAACTCGACCCAGCGCGTATTGGCGATATCTCGCTCACAACAAACCGCCGACCTGATGCTGCCCTTGAAGCCTGTCTTGAGGCAGGTAGAATTTCTTTTGCCAAGATCCCTGAACTTCAGCGCTCAGCAGTGAACTCTGAACTTGGCAGCGTTGAGGACTGTGAGGCGTTCTTTAATCAATTACGCATTCAACACAGCGATAAGGGCTACATCGCATTGGAGCATGATGTTGATGCACGCCTTCGACTGCATGGCACACCTGAGGGTATCGCTACCCTCAAAAACATCGCCCTGAACTGGGCGACACAAAAGAACTCCCCGGCTCCGAACGGTTGGATCACACTGACAGAACTCCGCACTATCCTGCGAGCATTACCTCCTGCACCGCTACCAGAGGACTTTGTCGTTCCAAAAGGGTATGAGGTTCCTGACGAAACGTTCCACCAAGAATTTGTCCAGGACACAATTAACGCCACAGGGAAGGCAATTGTGCTGACAGGCCCGCCAGGCCGAGGAAAGAGTACCTATCTGAGCGCACTGTGCGACACGCTCGTAGAACAGGACATTCCAACGGTTCGTCATCACTACTTTCTGTCAACAACAGAGCGTGGCCGCGACCGAGTCAATTGCTACGTTGTCGAACAATCCATCCTGGCGCAAATCCAACAGTTTCACGAGGATGTTCCGAAGACTACTGGAGGCTTACATACACAGTTGGAGGCATGCGCTGCCCACTATAAAGCACTGGGTAAGCCGTTCGTGCTTATTCTCGATGGCTTGGATCATGTCTGGCGTATCAACGCTGAAGACAAACGACCGCTTGACGACCTTTTCTCTCAGGTAATTCCCTGCCCGGATAATATGGTGCTGCTCGTCGGTACTCAGCCGGTAAATGACGCCCAGTTGCCAACGGACCTGCTTGCCTTTGCGCCAAAGGCCGAATGGCGCACCTTACCGGCAATGTCCGAGAATGCAGTTCTTTCCTACCTTCGTAGAGCACTCCAAGAAGGCAAACTTACATGTCGCTTCGAGGATGAGCGGCAAGCCGAAGAACAACTGCAAGATGCAGCATCTGCACTCCGCAACAGAACAAACGGCCACCCTCTTCACGTTATATACGCGACAGCGGAACTGAAACATGCCGGTCACAAATTATCCCGCTGGGATGTTGAGCAGTTGAAGGGAGACTTGAGCCAGGACGCCAAATTCTACTATGCATCGTTGTGGGAGCATCTGCCTCCAAGCCAGAAGGATACACTAAGGCTCATCTGCGCCTTTCCGTTTTTTTGGCCAAAAACTGCCTTCTCAGAGATCACAACGATCATCAAGCTGGCAGATCCTGAAGTCGGCAAAGTGGAACATTTACTTCACTCGTCAGCCGCTGGTTTGAAGGTCTTTCATGAGAGTCTGGCAGTTTTCGTGCGCGCAACCGCAGGCTACGAGGCTCGGATCAATGAACTGATGCCTGCAGTCACAGATTGGCTTGAGCGCTTGGCTCCCACTTCACTACGTGTGAACTGGTTATGGACGGTTCAAGCGAAGATGGGCAAACCTACAAATCTCATCACGGGTCTTACCCGTGACTGGATCATGCGCCGCTTAGAAGAAGGTTATCCAGAATCGCTATTTGACACACTGCTATCAGACGCCCTGGTTGCTGCGCTTGAAACAGCAAAATTTGCAGATGCCTATCGCCTTGCACACTTAAAGGCTCGTATGGTCGATGGTAGCCGATTCCAGATGCAAGACGATGACTTGGCCAGGCTCATCTCATTTACGTTAACGCTGACGGCAGAGGAAAGCGTGATACTCGAGGCTGTGGCGTCCAGGCACGAAACGGACATCCTGAATGTTGCAGCGCTTGGTCTGGCCTTGCACTCGCGAGGAGATCAAGTTCTGGCAGAAACCTGTGGTGAAGAAGTGCTGCACCGGTTTAAGGGCTTGAACCAGTTCTCCCGCAAATATAACTCAAGAATGGGCTCCGGTGAGTTTAAATTTCTGGCCAGAGCGTTCGCGCAACTCGACGTTGTCGGGACCACATCAGAGGAACTCGCTTGGTTGGTAGAGCGAAATAGGCCAGCTGCATGGCTGCCTCGTGTTCAAATGCTGGTTGATGAAGGCAATTTGGACGACTTAATGGCTGTTGCTGCTTCACTCTCCAATAGTCATAAAAAGCGTATCATCAGCGATGCTTGTATTCGCGCAGCAGCAAACGCGGGGGTATATATTACCGAGCGTGAAGACTTCAACGCACTGGTCAGAACGCCATTTGTGGCTGCGATAGAGGCTGTTCTTACAAAAACCTCAACTCCTTTGAACGAGCCAATTCCCCTGAACTGGCTAAAGGGAGACTATTACGAACAAAAAGAAAATCTCGCAGTGCTCGTACATCAATGGTTCTTTGGCGCAGTGCACCTAAGTCTCTGCATGGCAGTCGAGAACCAGGCCGCCTTCGAGTTTGTCCAAGCCCCTGTCTACGAAGGTAGAGAAAACATTACCGACCTTCTCAATACACTGTCCATCATTGGTGAACAAATTGCTCATAGCTGGTGGTACGGTAAGTTCGTAGATTTTCATCAGTTTTATGAACTACTCGAACCAATAGAGTACCAGCGATTCAGGCAGAGCCATAACAAGACTTCTGCTGCCGAAGACTTTCGAGCAGCCCTACATCGGATTGCTTGCGACATTCGCCTTGGTAGCGTCCTCTTGAAAAACATTGACGATGTGACAATCCCGCCAGAGACCATGAAGGCGACCTTGCAATGCACCTGGTTCGACAGTGCATCTTTCCGTGCTCAATACGCAGCCGGATCACTGACAAGAATGACAAACGAAGCGGCTATGACATTCATTAGCGCTCAACGTTCGTTGTTTGATGCAGACGTTCAGAGTGAGACCAGTGTGCATCTTCAAACACCTTTGCAACTCTGCGCGATTGCGATCGCTCATCATTTGACGTCGGCAGCTCGTGAACTTTGTACGCAGACGTGGGAACTGACTACCGGCTATGGGCATCGCAAAGATCCAACTCTGAGTAATACGGTAGATGCTATCGCTTATCTAGCCGATGTAGCTGCAGAAGATGCTAGTCGATTACTTGGCCAGATTTCGCCGCAGATCCACCATGTTCTGAATTACACCGATGGCAAAGGCACGAGACATGTCCTTGCTGAAGCTGATCGGTTGCTGGCAAAGCTCAAGCCTTCAGCACTGGTGATCAAATATGAAGAACATACATATGCAGGCGACTGGTCGCTGGCAGAGAGCAGCCTGAAAGCCTATGTCAAACAGGGAATAGCAGAGGGGTGGCCTCTCGACGCCCTGATGCGCACAGGCCTCCATCCTGAAATACGCGATACCCTGCAACAACTTGCGCAGGACGGTATAGCAAACGCAGCCGAAAGGCTTTGCATTCTTGAGGAACACAATGGATGGGCCGTTGGTTGGTTGCAGCGCCAAGATCCTTCAGGGGATAGCACTAACAGCAAACCCTATGAAGGTAATGTCACGATCTTTGAGCCTGAACAACTGGACGACCTACTTGAAAGTCTGGAATCACACTACGAGGAGCGATCAAAACTTCTTCGTACCTGGTATCAATACTGGATGTCTCAAAAACAGGACAAGAGGTTGCTTACCGAACTTGATAGGGTTCTTTTTTCAGAAAATAGATGGATGAGGGATGCCCTCCCCTTGTGTGAGCTCGCCTTTCAAACGAAACGCAGAATGAGTGGCTTGCCAGCAGCTTGGAAGTATCTTGTTCATGCTCAGATCCGTAAAGGTGGGTGGATTGGGTACATGGAGAGCGAGGCAAAGATTCACAGCAGGCTTGCTCTGGTTGCCGAAAACTATCCGCAGCGCTGTGATGAATTTGTGACCGAAACAACTTATGGCATGTTCGATGACCCAGCGCCGTCACGCCTCGCCCCATCGGAGCTAATGGTCTATTTCTACATCAAGCAAAACCGCATAGAAGAAGCTGTGAACTTTGCGGAAACGATGGTCAATTGCGTAATTGAGGATACTCGTACCCTGCCTCTAGATCCCCCTCGCTGGATGGTGGAGCTAGTCTCACATATCCCCTTGGAGGCTCAATGAAGGACCTTCGCATACTTATTGCTCGTCTTGGCTGGCCTTCCACATCTGCACGGTGGTGGACCATACAGGAGCTCGCAGCTCGACTGGGAGAACCTGCGACGAAGGCTGAAACCGAATCCTCACTGCTTCACTTCCTGCGTTCACGCAAACTTGAAGCCGAGATTATTGAGGTGCTATGTATTTTCTGGATGGCAAAGAAAGCGTTTGGCTACTCCGCCACTTTAACGCTGGCAGAGAGCATTCATCTGCCCTCACTACTCTCCGATCTTCTGGTGAAGAGCTGTGGGCTCTCGATTCAAGCCAAATATACGGGCCAAGAAGAAGTCCCGGAAGACTTCGAAATTCCTGATGACTTTAATGGGGTGCAAGGTGTGGACTTGCCTAGGATATTCCGGACGTCCATGAGTAGGCTTGAGACTTATTCTAAGCTTCCGTTTGTTCGACAAATGGCTTTTGAATGGGCAAAGAACCGAGCAGTTTACCCGGATGCACCATATCAAGCCGACCCAGGTTACTTCATTCGGCCGATGGGGGATGGCTGCATTGGTCAACTTTCCGCCCGTGTCGCCCTTCGCGCTATTTCTGCTTACCTTCGCACACTGACTGTGGCCACACATATTTGGAAGATGCCATCGGAGTTGGCAGATCAGAAATCTCTTTTAGCACTTCCGATTCATCCGACACTGGCTTTACTTAGACCAAAGCGTCCGGACTGGTTCCCAACACCAGCAGGCTTCGACGGCAATGCCCAGACGATGGAGACTTCATTACGCGCACTCCTTTCCAGTGCAGAGACAGCACACCCAGGTGACGAACTGATCGCTTTTAGCTCACCTGTAGTAATGTCGATGGAGCGATGCGTGGAGGTGTCTCTGGTGCGGTGGTCACAAATTGCAAACAGCAATATAGAAGATACTGATCTTGCAGACCATCTCAAATCTTTTTGGACAGGATGGCCGCAGCTTTCAAGCAAAGCTCCGGATCTACTAGACACAACTACTGTCGTCACTCCACCAACTCTCGAGCACCTGTTGGACGAAGACTCAACGGCCTGGCCCTTGGCTGGTACACTAGATCTCGACAGAATAGGCTATCTCCAGCACGATCTGTATCCATCTAGACTTTTCCTGCCAACGATACCTAGTGTGGGCGAGATTGAAATGATGCCTCATGAAGGGCAGCTACAGATCAAAGTGGAGGACCAAGTCACTGCTAACCTTAGCTATTGGAATGCTGGATGGGGGCCGGTACGGCCAAGACAATTCTATGGAAATTGTGGAACTGCACTCATTTCCCGCGGTACGACGTACCGTAAAAATGCTGACGCAGGTGGCAAGCCACTGCGCGCATTTTACCTTTGGCAAGTGCGTACCTTGTATCGAAGTAACAGCTTTGACAAGTTCAGTGAAACACTTACTACAGGTGTTATATTTGTTTAGATCTATCTATTCTGGTTGCGATAGTCTCCGAATGACCAATTTGCAGATTGATGACAATGGGAGAACAGCTAAATTGATTCCATAATCTCCCACATCCATATTTTCCAGGTTCCGTGGGGTGTCCACCATTTGCAAGAGTAAGTGGACACCTAAACTACAGAGCCTGACGAGTTAAGCCAGACGGTGCTGAGTTGACGCTTACTAACGTCTGTGCTCAGAGCGAACAGAAATCTATCTGTCCCCCCAACAAAACAAGAACCCGCCTTTAGGCGAGTTCTTTATATCCAATTAGGCACTAGAAACCATTTGGTAGTATGAAAAGTAGATGTTGCCTGTTTGGGCTGCATGGCGCTTTTTTCTTAGCAGCAAACTCACGAAATCAATGCGCTCCTCAAACACGGCCATAAGGTCGCCACCATCCATGAGAAGAATAGATGCACCACCTGCTTGATGAGCCGATACACCATCTTGAGAGAATCCATTGATTGAAAGAAAGATGCCTAAGGTGTTTTCTAACTTTGTACGTACTTTATCAGTGAACGCAGCTAGGGATGCTTTGTTAACAAGTTCTTTATGCCATTTCGCTTCAAACAAGTATTCTGTACCGTCGAGGGTAAACGCCCCATCTAGCTGTTCGCCAAGGTTTTTGAAGGAAGACTTAGGGTCCAGGTCGAAAAGCTCAAAAAGTTCATACATAATCCGTTCAAGTTCAAATCCTCTCCCTTGTGGATCACTTGAGCTGATTAGCGCCATATATTTGTTTTTGATCGATTCAAGTTTCTGACGAACAGCTGCATTTTTACGCAGTTTTTGTGCTGCTATTTCTTGTCGCTTCTTGATTTCATCTTGTTCGCGCTTGATCTCTTGATGTGTACCCACAAGTTGCTTCAACTGATTGACTGCATTACGCGCTTTCTCAACCTTAGCGGAACCATCATCAAGAGGCTTAAGATGAGAAAAATCTGTCAATTTACACAGTTCATAGCAAATTTTGGTGAGATCACCGAGGTGGTTGGTAGGATTGGCCACAAGGAAATCGACAACATCAGATGCGATCTGTCGTTTGTAGTTCTCCCAATTAAAGGAATTGAGGGCCGCAGGGTTTGAAAGGCAAAGACCTAGAAAACCGCGCAAATCAGATTTGTACCAATATACTGAACACAGCGCTTCTTTAAGCGCAACTACGCCAGCCGGTGAAAGTTGCTTTGCCATGGATACTCCTGAACTTATTGGGCATCTAGCTTAAGAATCAAATTTTCGCCATAGAACACCGGTTTAGCGGAAGGGCCCATTGACTTAGCCAGATATAACGCACACATACTAACTGCTTCAAATAGTAGAATACTTTAGCTGAACTCAGTCCAGATTGTGTAATGTGCGCCATCGCCAACCAGCACCACTGTCGACACAGAAAATGAACAGCCATCTATTTATTAACACCTTTTTATCTTTGAAAGGTCTGCATAGGCTTTGTGAGAATTCAGACCAAAACTGAAGTATGAGGCGATGAAAAATCTGAAATCGAACGGCTGGTTAGCAGAGTAAAATTTTACGTCAAGACACGGTTTTCAGCTCTGTTTTAGCCGCTTCTACGATCAAAAACGTTTTCACACTGTCTGGGCACTTGGACTGACTTTCAGATCTGATTGCCCTCGAAGTAGCAACAATGGTACACAGGTAAACTAGCGCCCATTTGGTTTATTTACCGTGCTGGTAATGAGATCTGGCTTAAACAAAGCGTTAAGACCTCCCAGCTTAAAAGCAGCAATAATACGAGTTTTATCTTCAACCGCCAGTGCATCGGCGATACAGCCCCACCACATTGCAATGTCCTCATCTGACAGATTGTTTGCATCTTGACTCAGTTTATCCTTGTACTCCTCCCCTCCTCCAGTAATGAGCCAGGTCAGAGAGCGGCCGGTACATGCTGAGATAGCAGCCACGCGGTCAATGCCAGGCATCGTACCTGACTTCAGATACTTCCTCAGCGAAGCCTCACAAAGCCCGCACTTTTTGGCAAAGGACGCGACAGACTGATCTCCAATCACGCTTTGTAGTCGTTGACCAAAATGCTCAACGCCTGTTGGTTCGCTGTTCGAACGCCATTGTGGGAAGCTGGCATTACTTTTCATAGTCATTCCTGGGCGAATACTAAAGTTTTATTGATGGCACCATAATCAGATAAAATAGTACGTATAACTCTCGAAAAAAGCAATTAGGCATCTTTTTATCGTACTATTGTAAAGATTAGGCGTATCAGTGTTAAATAGAAATGTTCGCCCTCTACAGGCTAAGTTGAAATGACCTTACTGCGTTGCCTACAGGCATTGCTTGCATACTGATGATCCAGCCCCATCACTAAAATTTATGACCTCAGTATCACTTCCCTGTTCTAAGATGACCGGCATCAATTATTTGAGATTAAGGTTAATGCTGCTTATGTTATCCTCTCTGCTCACATGGTAATCTCTTGGTTTTACTCTGGTATGGTCAGGTTTATTCATGGATAGCATTGCTGACAATTCCGTTACCCTCATTGATACCCTACTGCAGGACGCATGGCTGTTTGTGTTAAGGGTAAAAAATGATCCCTCTACGTTTGTCAGTGACGCGTTTCATCCTCAGGCAATAACGCTGGTGGAGAATGTACGTGCTGCACTCACTGAACGTGGTGCCTCAGAACGCCATATTGATACCATCACCTACGCGCAACCCACCTTACTGGATGAAACAGTCCTCACCCGCCTGAGTCCTGGGATACACGCCAAAGACAGTACTATCAATCTCGCCAGGCATACATTGCCACTTCAAGCCCATTTATTTTCCACACTGGATGTATGCAACCATTTCGTAGAGCGCATTAATGCCCTGCTGCACGAGCAAATTCCTGATAGGGGTGTGCCGACCTGTAACCAGCGTGTATTGAGCCTGGGGTTTCATGGGCAGTTTAACGAGAACTTGCCAGAGCGCCAGACATTGCTGGATTATCTCAATGTGTTGGGGCCTGCCTTTGAACACCCGGTGCCGCCCCCCATCATTGTGCATTATCGCCCACGCGCTAGGGATACGTTGCTACATTACCGCATGCTCTGGATAGCACTCTCCGTGATGGTGTCCATGGGGTTAATCATTGGATTACAGCTTTCACTTCAACAATTATTGCAATCCGCTCTGCCGGGGTAAATGTAGCCTTCAACAACATCCGGCTTCGCAGGTTTGGCATTCCGGGTGACACTGATGACCTGATGCGCCTGCGGGGTTAACGGCGATGGGCGGTAGCGTGCTGCTTTTCTTTGAAGTATGAATGCTCAACAAAAGGAGGCGCTATGCTGCCCGGCCATTTACTTGGTTTAAAGATGCGGTCATCGGGACTGACAACCTTAGAAGGGCGGACTATTAATGTTTGGGAGTTTGCCCCCCCAACAGATTCGGCGACTCTGGACAACTGGGCAATGCATTTTCGCCGGCAATACTGTTCTGACGAAGAGCTTCCCTTTCTCATGGATGGCACGGGAATGACAATCGAGCAGTATCTGAATGCACATGTCTTTCCTGATAAAACTAGGGCACCTGGTCCTTCAATTCGCTCAGGTGATTTCGCCGAATTTCTCATTTCCGACTATCTAGAGTTCATGCTCAACCTCTGGGTACCCAGAGGCAAATATTCCGACAAAGCAAGCAATAATGAATCGGTTAAGGGAGTGGATATTCTAGGTTTTTATCAGGTGGACAATACATCATCCAATCCGAATGATGCCCTTTTCGCGTTTGAGGTTAAAGCGTCACTTTCAGGAAGCGTGTATGACGGTCAGCTCCAGAGCGCAGTGGACGATGGCTCTAAAGATGAGCACCTCAGGCAAGGTGTTACATTAAACGCCACGAAACGTAGGCTTCTTCGTGAAGGTAAGACACTAGACGCTAGCAAAATCTCACGATTCCAGAACCCCAGCGATAACCCATATTCTTACCACTCGGGTGCAGTTGCAGTGCTCTGCGAAACCGCTTTCAATGAAGATGAGCTTGCAAAAACTCTAGCTGCTGGTCACTCAAATCAGTCTGCTCTAAGTCTGATAGTTGTGCGTTCTAACCTGCAGATGAAACTGGTCCATGAACTCTACGCGAGGGCATGCAAATGAGAGCCGGATTCAATAGCAAGCGCCTTTTTGGTATAACGCGATCAAAAGGAAAGATGTACGAATTTGGACTTGAGGAGTCTCAGCACCTTAGGGTGCCCGAAGGCACTGATCCCCTGCAGTTGTTTGTTATGACTATCGCTACTCTTGGCGACGTTAGTGGGCTCCTTGCTGACCTATCGCATCCCTTAATCCCTCTTCCCCCTGAACACCAGGCAGAACTGAATTTCTGTGCCAGTTTCTTCGACGCAATCATTGACTCAAAATTTGCACAAGGGCTTGAAAGAACAACATTACTTTTAGCTTCTGCCGCCTACTATGTAGCTCGTCGACCAGGCAGTAGCTTAGTCCTTGCTCGTCGCCTTGAGCCTAAAGAAGGAGGCAATAAGGTTGAACACTTTCTTCAGTGGCTTCTCAAGGCGGACTGGAGGACCTACTGGATCCTGGATGATGAACGTTATGGACCTCTGTTGACGTCGGTCTCATTCGCTATTGCCAGCCATTTCGCAGATGGTTCACGGCTGGAAGAAATAGACCAATTATTGAAGCATCTTCGAAGTATGGTTTATAAAATCGGCACTCCCGAGGAAGTACTTTACGCAGATGTCGCGCTGTCGGTTTGCCGTATGAGACTCGCTGCGTCGGCGTGGGTGACGCTCCCCTCGTATTCAGGCCTATCAGTCGAGCACTGGCGAGCGGTGATCCAGAGAGGCCGTTTCCCTAAAGAACTCTGGCCTTCTCAACTTCTTTTAGGTGCTCGGGGGATATACAGCGGAGCATCGGGCTTAGTTCAGATGCCCACAAGTGCTGGAAAAACGAGATCGATAGAAATAGTCCTGCGAAGTGCGTTCATGTCCGGACGCACGAAACTTGCAGTGGTTGTCGCGCCATTTCGGGCACTTTGCCACGAAATCGCCTTATCTCTGCGTCAGGATCTGGCAGGCAATGACATCAAAGTTAATGAATTAACGGATGCCTTGCAAATTGACTTCATTGCGCAGATTGCAGAACTGCTCGGGAGCGTTCCTCCATCAACATCGAATGTATTAGCCCTTACACCAGAGAAGTTCCTCTATGTTTTGCGCCAGTCACCTCAGGTGTTGAAGCATGTTGGGCTTGTTATATATGACGAAGGACATCAGTTCGATACCGGTGGAAGAGGTATTACATATGAATTGCTGCTTACTGAAATAAAGGGGTTACTACCAGACGCTGCTCAAACGCTACTGATTTCTGCTGTGATGAAAAACCCAACAGATATTGCCAACTGGCTGATGGGGTCCGATAAGGCACAGGTAATTGACGGCGCAACACTATTACCCACAAGTCGGTCAGTTGCTTTTGCAAGCTGGGCAGAGTCGCTTGGGCAGTTAATGTTTTATGAAAATAGCTATGACAGAGAGGATTATTTCGTTCCGAGAGTGATCGAAGCAGCCAAACTGGCGGGCATTAAAGCTGATGAAGCAACATTTCCGACCCGGGAAAAATCGAGCGACATATCGCTTTATCTGGGACTGCGTGTGGTCAGTAATGGAGCCGTTGCCATTTTCTGCGGGACAAAGGTGATTGCAAACGGGATAGCAAAAAGGGCAGTACAAATTGCACAAGCGGGGTACAACACCGTCTGGCCGGTAGCCTACGCTGATTCTAAAGAAGTCCAAGCACTGAAAAGCCTTATTGAGGGTAACTTCGGGAGCGATACCCTCCCATCAAAGGCTGCCGACCTTGGCATCTACACACACCACAGTAATACCCCGCAGGGTATTCGACTGGCCCTTGAACATGGGATGCAGCAGGGCCTCATAAAATTTATTGCATGCACATCCACACTCGCTCAAGGTGTCAACTTGCCCATTCGTTACCTCATCGTACAGGGTGTGTATCAGGGGACCGGCCGTGTAAAAGTTCGGGACTTCCAGAATCTGATAGGCCGTGCTGGCCGCGCTGGGATGCATACTGAAGGTGTTGTTCTCTTTGCGGACTCTAAGATATGGGATAACCGGAAAAGTTATCGGGATTCATGGAGGTTTAAAAGTGCCGTTGAGCTGTTATCGCCAGATCAAGCGGAAGGGGTCACCAGCTCGCTGCTCTTGCTGTTAAAACCTTTTGCACTTCCCCAAAATCTGCAATGGCGATTTTCACCAAGCGATCTATTGGACTTAATGGATGATGAGTCAGTCTGGGAAACTTGGGCCCGTGATTTAGCTGGTCAGGTGCCACGACTCGAGCCGAAGAAAATGGATGGACTGGTTAAAGAGTTACTGAAAGCTATGGCTGAGCGGAAAAAGATGACGCAAACACTTGAAAGCTACCTCATGGCAAATTGTGCAAATTCAGATGTTGGCGGCTTCGAGCTGAGGGCTGGCGAACTTGCCCGCGAAACTTTGGCGTACTTTTTGGCAGCAGCAGAGGAATCAGACAATCTGGAAGAGTACTTTAAGCTGGTTGCGAGGCGTATTGAATCTGTTGAGAACTCCCCTGTAAAACAGGCATCATTTGGCAAGACATTGCTTGGTGCAAAACAGGCCAAATACATTGAAAGTTGGGTGAGCGAACACAGAGAGATTCTCCTTGCACTGAACTCCAATGAAAGCTGGCTTACTGCCGTCTGGCCATTGCTTAACGAACTCTGTGACAGCCGTTTTTTCCGCACCGTAGAGCCAGCAGATGCAGGTTCCCAACTCACACTTTCCTGGATGTGCGGAACTAGTTACGGAGAAATATTCAGAAAAGCAATGCAGATTCAGGTTAAAAAGAAAGCTGGCAAGCGTAAACAGAAGGTGAGCGACGACGATATACTCCACTTTCTTGAAAACACGCTGGGATTTGATTGTGCGCTCATTCTGGCGGCTCTCGCGCAATTCCTCTTTACTCCCGAAGAAATTATAGGGGAGAAAGGTGCACCGCTCGCGAGTTTCCAGAAGAGCCTGAAAAATGGTCTTCCTGACACGCTTTCCCTAAGTATTTATGGGGCGGGATTTGCTGACCGCTTCATTTCACAGGCTATTCGCGATGCACTCCGGCAGAATGGGTATGAGGGGCATTCGTTTGAAGAGGCTAGGAAAACTCATCTTAGTGCGATTGAGCAAGTCGTCAGGACTACTCCTGCATATTTCAGCCTCGTTTTGAACACAGACTAACTCCTGGTGTAGTCACAACAGGGTGCCTCTGACCTGCTCCCTGTTGATCAATACACCGCGATGTAGATAATGCCTTGCGAAATTTCGTTCGTCGTTCATAGCGGACCCTATACCTGCCTTAGTTCGCTTCGTGCCAATAATAGTCATTCGCATTCTGACAATTATACTTTGAAGTAATTTAGATCACACTCTTTATTAGTGACTTTAATTAAATATTAGTAATTTGATATTTACTGCAATAACGACGTAAATATATCTCATTTAAATTAAGGATATTGGGAAGAGAATATGGGGAATCTTCTTCCACTGATTTCAGAAAGCAGTGCTGTACCCGCTCAAAATAAAGTAGCGGATGAATATGATTTTTAATTCTCGCGCACACTCTTTTAGGTAAAGTTATTTCGTCGTTAAAAAATACATATTGTAAACTTGAAAGCTCATTTCAGGTAAAAAGATGTTAGCCAGATTTAACAATACTTCAACTAATTTATTGACCTAAACGCTTATACATCTAGAAAAAGTTATTCTGTTCATGTTCCAGACAACCAAATGTCACCTGACTTCATTTGCTTGAGGAAAATTATATGGATGAGGTTATAGCAAAATACTCGGATGTACTTCGAAGTTGGCAAGATCATCATTTTAATTTCAATATCGCCGTCTCCAAGACAAACACACCAGGGCTTCGAAAGCCCCAACTAGCTGCTATTTATGCGACTTTAGGGCATTTGGTGATAGACCCTTCTACACCGGCAACGGTGGTTATGCCAACGGGTACTGGCAAAACTGACACCATGCTCGCACTACTCATCTCTGGAAAAATGGAAAGAACCTTGATTCTTGTTCCATCAGATGCCCTCAGAAGTCAATTAGTCGGCAAATGTGCAAACTTTAAAACACTGCGCAGCGTAGGCGCGGTATCCGACGTTGCGCTGAATCCTGTCGTTGCGGCAATCAGTTCTGGAATGTCTGAGAACGAAGTTCTACAGCTTTCTAAAGCAAATGTTATTGTTGCTACTCCGCAAGCACTACGATTATTCGACGGGGAAGCAGTTAAAGCCCTAGGGAATATGTGTAGTCACCTATTTGTTGACGAGGCTCATCACGTTCCGGCGAACAGTTGGGGTAGAGTCAAAAATATTTTCAAAGGTAAACCGTGCATCCAGTTTACAGCAACGCCATTTCGGGAAGATGGTTTAGCCTTAGAAGGAAAAATTATATATAACTATCCTCTTAAGGATGCACAAAATGATGGTTACTTCAAAAACATCGAATTTCACCCGGTACGGGAATATAATTTAGACCTTTCTGATCAAGCTATAGCGGATAAAGCCGTAGAACTTCTGAGGAAAGATATTGCAGCTGGTTACAATCATCTAATGTTAGTTCGGGCAAAATCACAAAAGCGTGCAGAATCTCTTTTTGACATTTACAGCGCGTATAAAGGCCTGAGCTCCATCTTAATGCACAGCAAAGTACATAATCAGGCAAGAATTTTTGAAGAAATCGTCCAGAAAAAATATCGTATTATTGTTTGTGTTGACATGCTCGGAGAAGGTTTTGATTTGCCCGAACTTAAAATCGCGGCAATTCATGATCAACATAAAAGCCCAGCGGTAACACTGCAGTTTATTGGCCGGCTAACAAGAGTGGATAACACTCTTGGAGATGCCAAGTTCGTTGCCAATATTGCTAATCAAAAAACTGATCACCAGATGTCAGCTCTCTACAAAGAAAGCGCTGACTGGGGAAAAGTCATCCGCGACGTTAGTCAGGAAAAGGTCAGTTTCGAAATTGAAAAAGAAGTTTTTAATGAGCAGTTCTCTGATGACACCGAATCGGACTCTATATTTGGTCTGAACCCAAATCCAAAAGTCAGTGCATTGGCTTATCGTTTATCGCCAAAAAATTGGCAGCCCGCAAAGGCTCGAGACTTCGATGGCCGCAGAGAGAAACTGCAGCATATTTCCATCAATGATGATGCTGATACAATCATCATGATAACAAGGCGCGAGACATCAGTAGGATGGGCGCAAACTGAGACTATCGTTGACACCAACTGGGTCTTGTATTTGGCGTTTTATAACGAACCTGAGAACATGCTTTTCGTTCATACTTCAGGAGATGATACGCAAGCGACCCATTTCCTGAAATTAATTGCTCAAGATGCTGTGCGTATCAATGGTGAACCGACCTTCCGCTCACTTCACAATATCAAATTGATGAAATTGCAAAACGTAGGTTTATCTCGAGCCCGAAAGGACCTCCGATTTACAATGCATGTTGGGCACGACATCAATCAAGTCATTAGTGACATCGAAAAAGGTAACGCGAAGAAATCCAATATATTTGCAACTGGTTTCGAACTGGGTGAACGCACTACAGTAGGATGCTCGCACAAAGGTAAAATCTGGGAGATGAATTCATCACCCATCAACTATTGGATTCAATGGTGCAAACGTATCTCTACAAAACTCAATGACCAGTCAATCGACCCAGGCGATGTTTTGAAGAACGTCATGCGAGCAGAGAAAATTGAGAATAAATGGCCTGTTGGTCTGTTTTACTGTGATTGGCCCGAAACAATCGCGATTGAAGCTGAGCAAAAAATCTCACTCATTTTTCAAGGCGAGAGATTCAATCTACTTGATATAGTACTGGGTAGACCAAACCACAATGATGACCTAACCCTGAGTATCCCTGTACTCACTGTTGATAACGATGGATCAGGGTACTCCAAACACCTTACAAACATC
This sequence comes from Serratia sp. K1WW1, assembly GCF_055790865.1. Taxonomy (NCBI): domain Bacteria; kingdom Pseudomonadati; phylum Pseudomonadota; class Gammaproteobacteria; order Enterobacterales; family Yersiniaceae; genus Serratia; species Serratia sp. K1WW1. The sequence continues at coordinate 2,573,205 of NZ_CM147697.1, read as the reverse complement.
TATATCAAGCTTTTAGCAGATAGTTACAAAACTCACTGTCCCGATCTTAAAATTGTTTTCTCTCAGGAAATGCCACTGGATGAATATCTGGATGGTGAAGCCCTTGTATTGCTTAGTATTGACGGGTCAATGATCCACGGAAATTATCGTTACTTTTCACCCAACAGCTTGAATGTAAAACTCCCCAAAGCTTTGCTCGAAACATGGGACTGGGGAACAACAAAAATTTATCAGGAGTCAATGCGCGCAGAAAAGCGTTCAGATAGCGTACAAGGATTCACCTACCAAAAAATTGCTGATGACTTCGGAATTGTCTTCAATGACGATGGAGCAGGTGAAATCGCTGATCTCGTTGCAATCCGCGCAGATAAAGACAGGATCTACATTAGTTTATTCCATTGTAAATACTGTCCTTTGACTGATGGAGTCGCAATGCCAGGTGCCCGCTTGAGCGATGTTTACGAGGTGTGTGGCCAGGCCTCTAGGTCAGTAAAGTGGCTTTATACTGGTGAGAAATTTTTTGACCGTCTGCTGGATCGCTACCAAAAATCTCTTTCAACAGGTTTTGACAGAATACTTAAAGGAACACCACAGCAGCTTGAAATATTACGCAATAAGTGCCATGACCATGAACTTATATTTAATTTTGTCATCGTCCAGCCTGCTGTCTCAGCTAAGAAAGTTTCCGACGAACAGTTGACAGTTTTTGGTACAAGCTATTCATACATTAAAAGCATTTCCGGTACAGATATAAAGGTCATCGTCAGCCCTTAAAATAAAACCTTATTGAGCACAATGCTCTGTAACGAAAGGATTTATATCGTAAAAGCAAAAATAAATGCTTCTTTTAAATTCGTGAACTTATGAGTACGCCCCCACTCTTATCGTATATCACGGTACACTCTGAAGTTCACCATACTAATATCTATTGTATATTAATGACACTTTTGCATTACATCCTTCTTAATGCAATATATATATTGAGATGAAAATGACAATGAAAGAATCGATTCTCATTGATGTAAACCTACCACTGAATGAGTTACTGAAAACTGCATCCCATCAAGAATTGGATATGCTTGCAGATATTATTACCGATGCAGGCAAGGGTAGAATATCGTTAAGTGATGAGAAAAAAAAACTGTTCCTCAATCACAAAGAACGTCAGACACTGCATCTAGTAACGCAAGAACTTACCTTAGTGATTTGTGCTTTCGGCAGTAACACACTAATGAATTTGGTTCGATCCAACAACACGGAATACCAAGAGGTTGCCCGCGACGCAGCTGAAAAACTTGGAGTGAAAGTACCAAAAACAGCTAGTATTATTGAAATAGAAGAAATGGCCATTCAGAAAGCACTGGAGAAAGCGTTAAAAGATAAAACTAGCGCAGATACTATTGAACAACTGTGCATGTCGGATAATATAAAATTCGATCATGCCATGTTGAAAAAACTAAAGAAAAAAGGGAACAAAGCCGATTTAGCTTTATTTATTCTGACTGCTGCTGGGCCATATACCATCTCTCGCTTGCTTACGCTTACCTTAGTGTCAGGGCTCGGGATCGCAGGTGGCGCGGCGATGGGAGCAGCACTTATTGGTGGCAGAGGAGTTGCCTTACTACATCCCGTTTTCGCTGTACTCTCCACAGCTTGGATGACCTACGATCTAAGTGGGCCAGCATACCGGGTGACGGTTCCTGCTGTAATTTGTATCGCAGCGATTCGCCAAGCGTGGATAAAAAGCATGACTGACTTTTACTGTATGGAGTTAAAAAAATGTCTATAACTGCGGAGATTCTGATTCGTACCTTTGAACAATCGCCAGAAATTCTTGCTGGTATTAAGTCAGGACTCTATAAGATTTGGGGCGGTGTCATTCGCGTCACGGCAGGCAACGATAATGCCGGGAGTATCGTTGCACACCTTAAGTTTCCAAATGATATGTCACATGCTCAAAAAAGCATCGAAGCACTGCAGGCGGTGCTTACCTCTCAGATGGGTGGGTTACAAAGTGGAATGGATGTATTGCAAAGCTCAATGGGAGTGCTGCAAAACCTACAGTACGCTAACCTAGCGATGTCAGGTCTGAATCTGGCAGTCTCAATAGTTGGTTTTGCCATCGTTTGCCATAAGCTAAATCATATTGAAGGTACTCTTCAGCAACAAGGCCAGCAACTTGAGGCCTTATTGCATTTGGCTGTTGACGCCCGCCAGCGAGAGATGTTCCGAGACGAGGCTCGGTTTATTGCTAGTGTAGATTGTGCATACCAATTTGCTGAGTCTGGCGATATCCAACAGTTGAAATACCTTATCCCAACCTTTAAAGAACAGTATGAATTTACGCGACTGGTACTAACCAACTCCGCCCAAAAAGCCGCATCTCCAGTGTTCGCCCAATCTCTAACGGAACTGGCTACACTCCAGGAGCGCTTCTTGTATTTGGGATTGTTTCTCGGTTATCTACAGCAGAGGATTGGTTGTGCGAAATATGCTGTTGAGGCTATACAGAAATTGCAACAAGACTGGTTGGTTATTGATGACAAGATTGTATCTACACTCACCTGCGACAGAAAGGCCATTTGTAATCTTAAGAAAAGTGAGATGGAAAGCTTGGTCTCATTCCTGAATTTCAGAAAAGAACGACAGCCAGCGCTGGAATATCAGAGTAACCTACTAAGACTTGCATGCGAACATCCTGAAATGTTAGAGGTTGTAAACACTGAATCTCAGGATATTTTATTGCTGGTGGCCTAACTAAAGTATCTTTTACCACACTGGTGCGCCTTCTTGCCGAACAGGTAAGGAGAGCAGTCACAGCAGCATCTTCGTCACTATTATGGTGTGCTACAGGCTGAAGCCTACGATGTAAGCGCCCTTAAATCAGTATTCACCTTCTATGAACGTGCTGGCTATATTCCGCTAGCAGATGCCGATACAGTTACCCACAGTCTGTATCTTGAAGACTAATAACGTTGATCCTATGACCTACTGCCAATTGATTGAAACTCAATGATGTGAATAACATCCGCTTTGGCTCAAAGCTGTCCACGGCTACGACCAAGGGCGGCTATGAGTGAGGAGCGGACGTTTACTTAAAATCATCGAGCAACAGTTAATAATGGTGGAGCGCAATATACTCTCTCTGATATATGTGATATTTTTATTCAATTATTGTAAAATAATTACTAACTTTTACAATGTGTGCATTAGAGCTTTTAAACATCACGTGTTAGGGGTTTTAAAATGAGTAAAATAGGTAGAAATACAGTGTGTTGGTGTGGTTCTGGGAAAAAATATAAAAAATGTCACTCAGGTCGTGATAAGCAAGTACCTTTGTCCCGCGGAGATGCTCAAGGTGTGATCAGTTTATTTTCGAATGTGAGCAAATGTAGCGTTCCCGAAAGAGTCAAGCACGAATGTCGGACTAGAATAGTTAAGGCTCATACTTTATCTAAGGGGAATAGTTTGAAGGCTATAGCTCATGAGGGGCATGTTCTGGGGCTAAAGCATGGTTTAAGCAGTTTAGAGAGAAACAATGGGCGATTAACTTTAGAAAGGATAGGTATCAATCAAGCATCTACTTTCACAGGTTTTTGCTCATATCATGACAAAGAACTTTTTTCTTGTGTGGAAGACGAATTTTTTAAAGAAACTAAAAAACAATGCACTATGTTGGCATATAGACCACTTATGAGAGAGGTCTACGTTAAAGAAGCAAATTATAAAGTAATGCAAGAGTTGAGAGATTTTGATAGAGGGTTTTCATTTCCGGAGCAATTAGCATGGGCTAACATTTCCAATGTTAATATAAATGGTGCAAAACTAAGTTTGGCCGATCTAAACCATATAAAGAATAGAGTCGAAATCTCCATTGAAGATCATTCATTCGATGCCCTTAATCATTTAATATTACATCTAGAACATGCTCCAAAAATTATGGCATGTGGAATTCACGGACCGATTGTTGATATATTTGGTAATGAACTGCAAGAAATCACATCTTCAGAAGACAAACGGCCTGCATACATGACTGTTAATCTTTTGGCATTAGATGATAATGGTTATATGATATTCTCATGGCTACCAGAGGATGGTGAGGTTGCCATGAGGTTTGTAGAATCAATTAAAAAATGTAGTCTTGATGTTTTAGGTGACAGGCTAACAAATTACATATTCACATTTTTCGAAAATGTATTTGTCTCTTCATTGTGGTGGGAAGCATTAGGGGAAAAACAAGAGCGTATAAATGAACTCATGATGCAGGGTGTTATTATGCATATTTATGACCTTTCCATGATTGAGAATGAGAGCGAACATTATATGCTATAAATGTAAGAGATATTGTTGAGCTTTATTAAAAATCATCACGTTGTTTTTTAAATGATGTTTTCATATCTAATAATGCAATAAAACTAGAAACTTATTGCCATAAGAACCAACTATACGTTAGTGATTCAAAGTATGCATGACCTGTTCCCAATACTTTGACATGCTAAGATGTTAGCAACGGTTGCTTCTGGCACGATACAGCCCTTCATGACAGCCCAAAACGGTCCAAAATGAGTATTAATGAAGAACGCTTTCAGCTTCAAATAAAATCGATTGATGCGGCAAATAAAAAATTCGGTCAGAGGACTTGCTCCTCAGCTACCGTTTGGCGACGATGCGCGCGGTAACGTTCTTCAAACACTATTACTACACCAGGATAGTACTTTCCATTCAGCGAATAATGCTGATTACCTAATTGCGGGAATATGAAGGCGAAATCGGTACACTTCATGGATGTACCAAAAAAACTAGACTGATCGGTTAACCAATCCTTAATCACTCGCTCCACTTTTCTCGGACACACTTTCCCCTCGCCATCCTCTTTGAGCAGCACTTCGCTCGTTGGTATATAGGGAACGACGAAAGTGACAGCGAATCGACGATACGCCTCCCTGCTACTCAAGTCCCCAGAGTCTGCCCAGGCTTTTCGCATTGCACGATCAGCAAAAGTGTAACCATCGGAACGAGCACCGATCGACTGCACCGTTTGCTTCGCCTCAATTGCAAAGCTAGTATTCGGGGACTGCACAAATAGATCGCAACGACCGTTTCGCAGCGAGCCACTATCGACACCTGGCTCAAGGGTGCGGTGACGCTTCAATGTCGAAAATTCTTCCAAGGCGAGCCAATTTTTGAGAGTCCATGCAGCTCCAGCCAATACGCTTAGCGAAGCCCTTTCGTTGTACCACCAAGGGTTATCATACTCATTGGCAGTGGTATAACGTAAAATTGCTTTGACCCAGGCGCTTAGGAGGTTTTCAAGTTCCTTATCATTTCTCTGAACCTCAATCCCTTTAATGAATTTCACTTTGCTCACTATCCTGCACCTAATGGAAAAGACACAATGCCATCATTCGCGAAAAAAAACACAATCGTATCGGCCTGCTCTCTAATAATTAATGCAGTGCGAACTTAGCAACTTCTGCTTCTGGCACATAGTTGACTATCAGAGCTGATTGGGACCTAAGCCGCAACAGTACGGATAAATTAGCGGCTCTTTAGCTTGCTCTGTGTACTAGTGATAAGGTCCGACTTAAATAAAGCGTTAAGCCCCCCTAGCTTAAACACTTTGATAATGCTGGTTTTATCATCGACAGTCAGAGCATCAAAGATGCAACCCCACCATTTCGCGATCTCTTCATCGGTTAAACGCTCTGAAAGTGAAAACGGCATTGCACTGACGTTCGTTTCCTCAACACCGGTTATGAGCCATGACAATGACTTACCCGTGTACGTTGAAATAGCCACAGCGTTTTCAATGCCCGGCAACGTGTTTGTCTTCAGGTACTTTCTGATCATCGCTTCTGAAATGTTGCACTCTCGGGCAAATGACGCCATAGACTCCTAAATGTTGTTACTCAACCGTTGGCGGGATAGTTTTGCATTGGCAATGCAACAGCAGGGATATAAAGAGTTGCTCGCCTGGATAACATGGTAGTGTAGCCGTCGCCATGTTCAAGTCAACAAACAAACGATGAATAATTTCCATACCCGAATACGAACTGATGAGTCTAAAGGTTAAATATACAAGACAAGGTTTTCTACAGGTACAGGGGAGCTTGGTCAGTAAATCTCATGATGGGCTTATTTAAAGAAAATATTAAATTTAATCATAAAGCCACCCGCCTTATTGGCGGATGGCTTAAAGTAAATTATATCAGGTGTTTTGTTGACTAAAAATTATTTTGTGTTTTTTCAGTTCAGATTCCATATCGTTGATGCAATAGACAATGTAGTAAACATTAAAAATGAATGTGTAGAATGGGTTCATTTTTAACTCGAATTTAAACTCATTCAAAGCATAAGCCTGTAATGCTGCCTTTGCTTTAAATGCCCAGACGATCAGCATAACAGCAGAAGCGACCGACAACAGGGTTGCAATATGATCTAGAGCAGTCTCAGTATCGCTTATGGAATAGCTGATATCAACTAGCAACCAGCCCAAACCCGTGACAACAGCAAGCCATAGCGGAAAGTCCTTAGCAACAAAGCTATTCTTCAGTTCTTCCGTCATTTTTTGTTGATTCAGATACAACCACATCATAGGGTAGATGCCACCTGTAGCTACAGTCAGAAGCACAAAGTTAATAACCTTAATATTGATGCTATCTTTGAGTATATTTACATTTTTCTCATTCATGATCATTTCCATTGTTTAAAGAAATTATAAATCCCAAGTGAATGTTGAGCTACCCTGATTGGTTTCAATCACAACTTCCTGAGGTTTGCACTTACCGTAATCACTATCTGTGGATACAGTGAAATAATAAACATCACTGTAGTTCAGATCCCAACTGGTTCTTGGAACCTCATTATCCTCAAGTATCTGTTTGGCTTTGCTACCATTATGAACACGATTAAGCATATTCTGTTCTTGCACTTTTGTCATGTATGTTATTTTACTCTCATTGATTGAACAACGTTCTCGGTTAACAGTGATTTTTTCTATTTTAAGATTATCCATATTACTTATCAGTTGGTACTTCCAGAAATAATACCTCCCAGGCGCAATGTCACGATATTTCCCGGAAACAGACAATTTAAATAAATCTTTAACATTGCTATTGCTATTGCTATTGCTATTGCTATTGCTATTGCTATTGCTATTGCTATTGCTATTGCTATTCGATTCAACATCAGGATTGACGTAATGACTAATATTGTTTTCGAGAACCTTTCCACTTAACTCAATCTCGGCAATGAGCTTTTCGTTTTTCCACACCTGAATAAATGGACCACCTCTGAGATACTCACCTACCGTATAGCTATAGGCTCCATTTGGAATAGTAACGCTCTCGTCGCCATTCCCCGAGAGAGTGAACTCAACTTTGTCTTTCGGAACGTTTAATAAAATATCTGGTTTAGCACCATCTTTACCGAATACATAGCGAACTTTATCATTGACGTAGCATACAGCGACGTATTTATTTCCTTTAACGGTATAATCAGAAAAGATAGACTGCTCACCATCACATGAGTTTTCTGGATTTGCAAAAGTAAAAGTTGAGAACATAATAATATTTAGCATGGCTATACTAATAATTAATTTTTTCATGTATTTACCCTTTAGATAATGAAAGCCCCTTAAATAAAAGGGGCGAGTAAGTGTTAACCGAAGAAAAAATCCCAGGCTTTCTTTAGTGTTTCCACAACGACTTTTTTAGCAGCCTTCGCCAAAGTGGCTATAGGCTTGGGGATAGGAGCCATATCAATGATTTCATCGATGACCCGATCTACGGTGTCGCCGAAACCGCTTGTGGCGTCTTCGATGACCTTTTCTGTTTTGTGCTCCTTTTTTACCTGCGCTGTGAAAGGGCTTTTTGCTTGCTTTGGCAGAGCCCTCACCATCTCCTCAACCAAATGAGTGACGTTATAGCCTTCACTGGCCGCTACGGCGACAATCGGAAACTCAGTAAAACCAAAGCACTGGCTGATGTAGTCTTTCTTCGCAAAAATGTTTTCGATCTGCCGGGGAGATGGGCAGCCGTTCTGTCCATCCCATTCGCGGAATGGTTCAATTTTGTCTACCTGATTCAAAACAAACAGCGTTTTTCCTTTACCTCCTGCGGGTATGAGAACATCTTTGTAAAAATGCTCATCGGCTGAAAATGCACGATCATCACCCTTGATGACCCAGAGGACCAGATCGAGTTTTGGCATAAGCTCCCTGTAGAGTTTTTCGTACTCGCTGTCACGTTCGGCACTTTCCCCCACGCCAGGTATATCGACGAGGTAAATGGAACGCCTCCCAAACCGGATGCGTATTTCCTTTATTTCTCGCGTGCAAGCACCCACATCACTGACCGGGCATTCTTCCCCTTTAAAAATGGCGTTGCACAGGCTGGATTTGCCTGCGCCAGTTTTCCCCATGATGCCAATCCTAGGCTCATAGCCGACAATCTCGTTAAGCTTGCTGAAAACGAGTCTTCTGATCCCCTCAGGCAAAATATCCACTGCATCCTTGACCGGGTTGTAACCGGCTTTTATTTTGTCTTCCATACACTCCCTCTCTTCGCTAGCCAGCCAAACTGGCCTCTCGCTGTAAAATCCCTGAGTAGTCTTTTTGTTATTTGCTGCTCAAAGCCCTCTTCATGTGTCAGATGCACTTTCTTCAACACGAAGTAACTCACTGACAGCACAACTGAAATCAGGCTGCGGATAATGCCCTACCAAACGGTATGGATTTAATGATCTTTTCAGGAAGACAAGGGGGAGTAAAATTGTTAATACCGATCGAATTAGCGAAACTGATCTGTAAAACCTATCGTCATAACCGATCGTTTTTTATGTTTTGATCATTAAAACCTATCAAAAAAAGCAAACCGATCGTTTTGGCAGATCAATCAACAAAGAGAGGATGTGTCGAATTTAACGGGGAATTTGTGAACTGAAGGTTATACGTGCTGATAGCGTGTTTCTACTTTAGTACCAATCCAGTTAGTCGAAGGTATGTTCGCAGTTCCGACAGACAAACCGGTCAAACAGAACCCCATCCATTGCAGAGCCCGTGGCAGCGCCCGCTGTAGCACCAGCAACAAACCTCCCCAGTAATGTACCAATAACCGCCCCCGCTGCCATTCCCACTACTGGGACGACAGATCCCATTGCGGCTCCGGCTCCAGCACCACTGAGAGCCCCCGCGACACCCCCAGCTATACCTCCCGCCGTTCTGCCAATATGGCGCTCACTAATACGTTCAGAACCACATTCTGGGCATATCGTTGTCATTTCTGTATTACTCCTTATTTTCAGTACGTTATAAAAACAAAAAGGCATCCGAACGTTGATGATCGGATTTTGCTCCACCATCTCCAGGGAGATGGCTCTATGCATCACAGATACACCCACACCTTAAAATCAAAGAACAGGGTATTGTTGGCAGTAAAGCTTAGGCTTATAGTTCATATGGGATCTGTAACTCCCGGAGGTTATCCCTCCGGGGAGGATTTTGATTTAGTGTTCAGAAGTACGGCGATCTGATAACCACTGCTCTAGGTCTGATTCCAACCAGCCAACAGATTTTTTTCCTAACGGGATCTGCCGAGGAAATGTTGAGTCGTACCGGGGTGATTTCGGGTTGACCCAGTCGTAAATGGTGGCTCGTGCAATACCTACTTTTTTCACGACAGCAGGTAAGCGTAAAATCTTCATTGATTGTGTAGACATAATGTTTTCTCACAGTTGTTTAAGGGAACGGTCTGGAGATTACATCAGCACAAAACCCCTTAGAATCCGCCTGCTAAGAGTACATTTTCACTACAAGCACTTCACTTTCACTTTTTAGGTAACCACATGGAAAATAATGAATTTTTATTTATGGAACTCAGCAAAAAACTAGAAGAAAGCGTGAGTGCGTTGAAAGACTCTAGCTATATTAGCGAGTTAAACATTAACAGGTACCATAGATATGCCGAGTTACTTGTCAAAAGATATGCAGGTGGGTATTACATAAATGACAAAGGTAAGCTTGTAAATATTGACGGGGAGTTCATAAAGGAAAAAGACAAACTAAATGCTAAGAAAAACTCATCAGTTTACGTCTTAACAAACACAATAGAGTGTTATGTAAGCGATAAAGAAGGTAGAGTCGAATCTTGCGGCGAAATTCGTAATTACCTTAAGCTTTTCTTCGTGTGCCACCAATGGGCTAACCATTTAAATAATATAAAAAAACATCACGATGCATGTGAGTATTTAATGAACTCCTTGAAATTTGTAAATATGTGGTCTGGAGCAATGGTTGCTCACATGCTAAAAGATAGATATGATGAAGCCATAAAAAATAGAATCAATACAGCCAGAGAAGGTGGTAAGGGAAGAGCTAAATCCTACGAACCGCTAAAAGCAAAAGTTGTAGAGTTGCTTAATAAACATGTGCCAGAAGGTAGGTGGAAAACAAAGGCTGCTGCTATTGATGCTTTGCAAAATGATATCACTCAATTTATTGAAAATGAAAATATTAAAATATCCTGGCATCGAGCAATCACTGACTGGTCCAGAAATGACAAGGTAATTAAAGCGACGTTCGATAAAGTAGTGAAGAGAAAATAAGCGCCCCAAAAGGCGCTAAGTAAAGGTTAACCTACTGTCGAAAGCACATAATCCGCCCAAGCCTGCATCATTGGGCGGCGTTGTTCCATCAAGTCGGTTCGATGATAAGCCGCCTCAACTTTGTTTTGTATGGTGTGTGCCAATGCCCGTTCAGCCAGGTCACGAGGGTATCCCTGCTCGCTACACCAATCACGAAAACTAGACCGGAATCCGTGAGCAGTTGCCACCCTACCTAGAGTATCACTGGGCGCGTTTGTTTTACGCAGAAATGCAGTAAGCACCATATCTGATAATACTATTTGCTTCCTGGGAGAAGGAAAGACCAACTCGTCATGCAGTCCCCTCACCTTTTCAAGCACAGCAACGGCCTGCAAAGATAAAGGAACCCGGTGAAGTACCCCTGCTTTCATTCGCTCGCCGGGTAATGTCCAGAGACGATTTTTCAAATCCACTTCATCCCATCGCATGGCTCGTGCCTCACCGGAACGTGAGGCGGTCAAGATGACAAACAACAGTAGAGCACGGGTGACGCTATATCGTTCATCGCTATAAACGTGTTTGCTGACATACAAAGGAAGCTTCCGCCACGACATAGCAGGCTGATGTTCAGTACGTAAATTGGCGCTAATTTGTTGTGGCAACAAATGGGTGACCACATCAACCGGGTTGGCATTGCAGTAGCCATGGGCCCATCCCCACTGCATCACAGCATGGATACGCTGTTTAACCCTGCCAGCAGTCTGGGCCAAACTTAGCCAGATAGGACGTAAGGCTCCGGCAACATCAGCAACGGTTATAGTATCCAATGGTTTAGGCCCCAAAGATGGGAAGACGTTGCGTTCCAAACTTGAGAGCCATTGCTTGCCGTGCTTTTTGTTCTTCCAACCAAGCAGTAACTCACTGTGAACCTTTCGTGCTGCCTCTTCAAACGTAGGAATAACAACTTTTTCTGCTTCCGTCTTTTTGACTTCTAGTGGGTCAGTGTTGTTTGCCAACTGCTCGCGCATGGTTTGTGCCAGACGAGCAGCATCAGCGATACTAATTTCTGGGTAGCTACCTAAACCGGCATTACGCCGCTTTTGTGTCACCGGACTGACATAGCGAAATACCCATTTCCCTCGGCCTTTGCTGGACGAGGGATGAAGTGTCAACCCGGTAATGCCTCCATGTGGCAAAGGCTTGTCATCAGGCTTGATGTGCCGAGCTTTGGTGTCGGTAAGTAATGCCATTGTTGTTTTATCCTGAGCAATGGGTATGCCATCCAGTATGCCATTAGTTACTAGATACTCTGGTACTTGCTTAGTTGGCATTGGAAGTTGAAATCTGTAACATACAGATAATTATATAATTTTCAGACAAAATTAGCTTGCATTGGTTTTGAATATGGCGGTCTCCCTCACCGCCATATTTAAAGAAGAAGTCTGAGCTAACGTTCAGACTTTTTTTTGCATATTCCCCAGTCTGGGAGGGGTGAGAAGCCTCGACAGGGTTCGACAAAATGGCTCGCATCGCAGAGACATTTTGGACGGCCGACCGGCCGCCCGCAGGGTGAGCTTGCGAATCAAGCCCTCCCTCACCGCCATATTTAAAGAAGAAGTCTGAGCTAACGTTCAGACTTTTTTTTGCATATCCCCCAATCTGGGAGGGGTGAGAAGCCTCGACAGGGTTCGACAAAATGGCTCGCATCGCAGGAGACATTTTGGACGGCCGACTGGCCGCCCGCAGGGTGAGCTTGCGAATCAAGCCCTCCCTCACCGCCATATTTAAAGAAGAAGTCTGAGCTAACGTTCAGACTTTTTTTGCATGTACCACACTCTGGGAGGGGTGAGAAGCCTCGACAGGGTTCGACAAAATGGCTCGCATCGCAGAGACATTTTGGACGGCCGACTGGCCGCCCGCAGGGTGAGCTTGCGAATCAAGCCCGACCTCACCGCCATATTAAATGAGAAAGCCTGAATTCACGTTCAGGCTTTTTTATTGCATATTCCCCACGCCAGGAGGGATTTGATGAGAAAACGACAGTCTCAGGTTGGCTGAAAGTGAACGATCAGTGTAATAAATGAAAGCCAGGCGCGTTAGGAATTAACTCGTTCACGCTCCTCTAAAACGACAATTAATCATCGCCAGAATACGCAGAAGCGATCGATTATGGCCTGGTATCAAAATACATTGAGAGCATAAAAGAAATCAGCTGAGTGCTGGCGGGAAATCGTATTGGTGTTTTGATCAAGAGAAATAGATAAATTCAGCAACCGCGATGCATTTTAGGTTATGGTAACGCTGTCCCCACATCGGAAACCGCCCGAAATGACCGATTACTCTGCTACAAATGCAAACGGCCTACTCGCTGCTTTGCCACCGCCGGTATGGCAACGTTTGAAGCCCTTGCTCACACGGGTTGAACTACCACTTGGCAAAGTGTTGTATGAGTCGGGTGATACTATGACTCATGTCTACTTTCCTGCCACGGCTATCGTCTCGCTGCTTTATGTTATGGAAGACGGCGCCTCCGCAGAGATTGCCGTGGTAGGACATGAGGGAATTGTCGGTGTTTCGTTATTTATGGGCGGAGGATCCTCCCCTATTCGTGCCGTGGTACAAAGTGCCGGATATGCTTTCCGTTTGCCGAGCCTGGCGTTAAAACATGAATTCCAGCAAGGGGGAGAGCTCCAACGCCTGTTCTTACTCTATACACAAGCTCTGCTGACTCAGATGGCGCAAACGGCCGTTTGTAACCGGCATCACAGCATCGATCAACAGTTGTGCCGCTGGTTATTACTCAGTCTGGATCGTCTCTCTGGTAATGAACTGGTTATGACTCAAGAACTGATTGCCAATATGTTAGGCGTTCGGCGCAGCAGCGTCACCGAAGCTGCACTCAAGCTTCAACAGGCAGGATTAATCAGCTACACCAGGGGGCATATAACCGTTTTAGACCGCCGAGGTCTTGAGCACCGCACCTGTGAGTGTTATGCCGTAGTGAAAAAAGAATATGACCGGCTATTAGCTTACGTACCGAATAGGCAAAGCCAATCTTCTGTAGATGGGCTTATCAGCGATTAATAACGGATATTTTAGTGCCTTCGATGCTTAGGCCGGCCATGAGCCCTTGTTGATCAAAGATAAATGCATAAGCTGCATCTTTTAGCGTTGATGATGACAGATTCTTGGCCACTCCCTCATTCACCACTACCACGGTAGGGCCAACGCCAATTTCCCAACCTTTCGATTTTTCAAGGTAGTTTACGGAGCTGTCATTCATCAGGAAAACAACATAGCCATAAGACTGAGCCCCTGCTTGCAATCCCCAAGATGCGGACACCGAATTATAATAATTTGCAGGCTGGTCATTTTTTAACAGCACGCCCTCACCGTAGCTGCCGCCGAACACCAATCCGGCTTTTATAACTTTAGGAAAAACCAGTATGGCACGTGACTGTTTTGCTATTTTCTTGGCTATAGGATTATGTTTGTAAAGGATATTGAGTGCCTGCTTAGCATCTCTATCTAACTCATCAGCAGATGCGGCAGAAGCAACTACGGGGCTCATACCAATTATTAGCGCAGCCATAATTGGCAGCGTGTATGCTTTTATCATTTTCATTTTCATACCCTAGGTTTTATTGCTGTGTTTTTATTTGAACTTAATCATAAGTGAACAATGAAAAAATATCTGTACGCTTGCGTACATAGCATCAAATTAATGTTTCCCCCAACAAATCAACTTTTATAAAATCATTGGCCGCATGCCATTTAAAAAATAATAACGGGCTATCACCCCCATATTGGAGTATACTGAGTTACCTTACATTTAATAGGTGAAATATTTACCTCTCTTAATTGAAACAAGTTTTACTTCCAACGAACCAAAACCAAGGGGATATATTATGATGATATTCAATAAACGTATTGGAACTGCCACTCTGGCAATTATGCTGATTTTGTCAGTCAGTGCCTGCTCCAACATGTCAAAACGTGACCGTAACACGGCCATCGGTGCAGGTGCGGGTGCCGCAGGTGGTGCCGTATTAACTGATGGCAATGCAGTAGGTACCATCGGAGGTGCTGCCGTCGGTGGGCTTATTGGTAATCAGATAAGTAAATAAATTCAGTTATGGTGGGGTATCATACAGATCGATCTGCGTGGGGTTTATTGCTGATATGTTAGGCGCCGTAACGAGTTTCGCTATTGGCCATTCTTCCGTTTCAACGCCCGCGTTATGGTAGCTGTCTGATAAGAATAAAGGGATTTATATGAAAAAGAAGATGTCGTGTATCTCTTTAAATTACAGGAAAGTCCTGGGAGCCTCATCCCCGGTATTGAGCATCGATTTCGTTAATACAAAAAATGAGCATTTTACGATACGTTATAATTTTCCGCCGGATACCCCAAAACGCACAGAACGGCGAGTCTCCATACTTTTAAACCTTCTGCAGAGACAACAAAAATTTAATTTTAAGGGTTTCCGTGAGGGAAATATTCACAAACAAGTGAAATGAAAATTTGAACTTAACCCGTGAATGGGCTGAAAAAGGATGTTCCCCTCAGTATATAACAGCGCGCAAAACGCAGCCCCTTAGCTGAACTATTTAGTGTAAAGAGCTGAGTCACACTGCCCGTTAAGACTACTAATCTCCCCTCACCCCAACGCTCTGCCACAATACAGATCGAGTGCCACATTAACACTGCATTGGGGAGAGGGAGCGGGTCCGGAGTTGCGGTCAGATACAGTAGACAATTTGTAGCACGTTCAGTCCCCTCTCCTTTGGGAGAGGGGCATCACTGCACGTACTGCTACTTAACTGACAAGCATTAGCACGAATGTTCCCCATTTTCATGGCACACACTCATATCAGCTTGGCTTCCCTGAGTTCACTTTTCAGATAGGCGTAATAGATAGGAGCGGCAACCACGCCAGCCAGGCCAAATGCCGCCTCAAAGACCAACATCGCCAGCAAGATCTCCCAGGAGTTGGCCCTGATTTTGGTGCCAACAATACGGGCATTGAGGAAATACTCAAACTTGTGGATCACGATCAGGTAGAGCAGCGCAATCAGCGCCACCCCGAGGGATACCGACAGGCCAGAGATGAAAACAATGGTATTGGAGATCAGATTGCCGATCACCGGCAGCAGGCCAAAGATAAAGGTAAACACCACCAGCGTTTTCGCCAGCGGGATATGGATCCCGCACAGCGGTAGCACACCAAGGATAAAGATAGCCGAGAAGAAGGTATTGATTGCCGATATTTTAACCTGAGCAAACACAATATTGCGGAACGCCTGCGATAGCAGCGAAATCCTTTTCATCAGCTCACTTTTCAGTAATGGCCGATCCTCGCTTTTATCAATGTTATACAGTGAGACTATGGCACCGAGCACCATCCCGATCAGCATGGTCACCAGGCCATGCAGCACGCTCTTGCCCATAGTCTGCAGCAGCGCTATGTGCTGTTGCATCCGGCTCAGGATCTCGTTCTTCAGTTCTGCCACACTCAACGGCAGATAGCCCGGCATATATTTTGCCACCTCTTGCTGGACATCCTGCAGGATGAACGCAATACGGGTGTTGATGCCAGAGATATTCTTCATATCCTGCATCAGATAGCCGACGATACTCCCCACAATGGTGATCAACAGGCCGACCACCAAGGTGCTGATTACCGCCACAACCAGCCATCTGGCCCGATGGCCGCCGATCACCTTCTGAAAATGTGGCGTAAGGATATTCACGATCTCGTAAACCAGAAAACCCGCCATAAAGCAGGTAAGAAGATGCAACGGCAACAGCAGCAGGATCCCCCCCATCACAAAGATGAAACTGATTATCCTGGCCTGTTTGACATTCATTATCTGCATTGTTACTCGCTTGTCCTTGAGAGGATAGGATTTTTAAGTACCTGTTTTGGTATTATGTTTTATTTAACATGCAAAACAGAACACGACAACTTAAATCACCTGGCTTCAAGGCTGGAGTTCTGGCTTTCGTCCTAATAGCTCTCAGGCTCTGCGGGATGGCTATCCCCTAAAATATGCGGCGATTTCACGAATACTCCTTTCCACGGCACCGAGCCAGTATTGACCAGGAAATGCGCCTCGCCAGGATCACACTGCAACACATCCCCTTCACGCAGCAATTGCCTCTCCCCTTCCAGATACAGGCACACTTCTCCACTGACAGTGTAAAAGACTTCGCAAACCTCCTTGTGGCGGTGATTTCTGAACGACTGTCCTGGCTGCAACACCACGACGCCCATATCGCACATCGGCCCACGGATCAGGTATTTGGGGCCATTGTCGCCGAAGCGATAGTCGTGATCCATTTCATTGGTCTTGATCATGATACCCTCCTCTTAAAGGCCAGGAGCCTTCCACATTGACGTCGTCAACCCGTGATCAACCAAACCAAGTTGATCCAGATACACCTCCAGCCATTTTTGACGTGCCTGTTGATAAACCTCACGGTTATCCGGGTTCGGGATATGTTCCCTATCCCAACGCACCAGGCTCTCCCCCGCATCTGCCAACGACGAATAGACCCCTACCCCCACACCAGCCGCAATAGCACATCCCAGCGCGGTAGCTTCCTTAACCACCGGGACTCGTACGGTCAGCCCGGTGACATCGGCCAGGATCTGGCTCCAGAGCGTGCCTTTTGAACCACCGCCGGCAAACACCAGCGAATCGGCTTTGACACCTGAAAACTCGGCGATTTGTTGTAGATTACAGGCCGACACGATGGCCGCGTTCTCTTCAAGGGCGCGGAACAACGTAGCTTTGTTGCACTTTTCCGGATCGATCGACAGGTTGATAAATGAGGGGGCGGCGTGATACCAGTTCTTAAAGCGCATGACATCGGAGAAGATGGGCATCACGCCATGAGCACCTGATGGTACCCGCCTGGCCATATCTTCCAGCAAGGCATAGGTATCCACGCCCAGACGTTCACCAATCAGCTTCTCCTCGGCGCAGAAGGCATCACGGAACCAGCGCATGGTCAGGCCGGTAAAAAAGCTGATGGATTCAGCCTGAGCCATTCCCGGGATCACATGCGGGTTAATGCGCACATTCATATTGGGATCGGTAACCGGCGCAGGAAGGTTCACCACCTGCTGCCAGAACGTTCCGCCCAATACGGCGGTCTGTGCTGGTCTGACAATGCCAAGACCCACGCATCCCAGTTGGACATCACCTCCCCCGACAATCACCGGTGTGCCTGCCCGCAGGCCTGAAAGTGCAGCAGCGTTGGCCGTCACCGCCCCCAACGGTGTTCCCGTCTCTTTTACCGGTGAAAGGATGTCAGAGCGCAGGCCCGCCATTTCCAACAGGCCTTTTCTCCAGTCTCGTGTGACCAGATCAAGCAACCCGGTAGTCCCGGCATTTGATGGGTCGACCGCAAGTTCACCGCTAAGCATATAAGCCAGCCAGTCACTGATCATGGTGACCGCGGCTGCCTGGCGATAGATATCAGGGCGGTAATGCGCCAACCACAGCAGCCGGGGCATGGCGCTGAGTGCCAGAGTCTGCCCTGAACAACGGTAAACCTCATCTTCAAAAGTATGGTTGTGGATCTCTTTTAACTCGCTGACCTCACGCGTTGCCCGTGCATCTACGTTGGCACATGCCCAGATCGGCTGACCTTCTGCATCATAGATCACAATTCCTTCACGCATTGAACACGCAGCCACGGACGCAATCGCCTCCGGCGCAATGGCCGCCATCTTTAACGCCTGATGGATGCATTGGCAGGTGAGGTGCCAGTTTTTGGCAAGATCGAATTCCATGGAGCCCGGTACATCAGGGACCGCCAAATGTTGCCATTCGGCTTGCCCTACGGAGACTTGATTGCCTTGCAAATCAAAAATTACCGCTCTGATGCTGCCGGTACCGGCATCCAGAGCCATCAGGTATTGGCCTGATGTGGCAGGAGTACAGAGTCGAGCCATGAGTTTGTCCTCGGCTGGTGTTTGAGACAGTCTGTTACATCGCTATTAACCTTTACTTTCCAATAAGTTTGAGCATTTCTGCCGCCGTGTCCTGATCGGTGACCAACGCGTTGATATAGCCGCCCTTCAATGCCGCCACTATCGCTTCGGCTTTTGGTACTCCCCCCGCAACCCCGACAACGGTAGGTATGGTGGCAAGCGCGCTCAAGCTCAGCCCTATCAATTCTTGATGAATTTGCATGTCGGGAATAATTGCGCCGGTGGCGTCAAAAAAGTAGCCAAGAATATCGCCAACGGCGCCTTTGCGGCCAATCATCAGTTGCTCGCCTTCGGTGATATAGCCAGCGCGTAAAATGGTGGCGGCATCTTTTTGGCTCACCGCACCGATCCCAACGACGGCGACATCGGCAGCCTGGGCCGCCAGCAGCACGTCCCTGACGCTATTCTCATCCCGCAGGGTACGGGCAATATCGGCAGAGGAAGCGCGCAACGGCGCTGGGATCATGCTGACGCTGCAGGCGGCATCCAACTGACCAATCCCGGTCATATAAGGCCCCACACCACCGGAAAGCGTGACCAGGCGAATTTGCTGCGAAGAAATGAAGCCGCTGAGCCTTTTCAAGGTGCTCATGGTGGCCTCACCAAATCCGGCCGCCAACAGCTGCTGCGGCTCCAGGGACTCCATCAACATGTGTGCCGCACCGATCCCCAACCTCGCGCTGTCATCAGCCTCGGCCAAGGCGGGCAATACGCGAATGTTTTTCAGGTCAAAGTGTTTTTTCAATGCATCTTCATACTGTAGGCAACCTTCAAAGCGGGAGTTAATCTGCACCCGAATGATCCCAGACTGATGCCCTTTCTCCAGCAAACGCGAAACTTTAAGGCGCGTCAGCCCAAGCCGGGCGCTGATCTCGCTTTGCGTCAGCCCATCGTGGTAGTAGAACCAGGCGATGCGGGCAACCTGCTCCTCCTCACACATGCCATGTTCGCTAATCAATGCACTGTCATTTATCGTCATAAATCCGCTTCTCTTTGAACATTTTTAAATCTTGAACACAATTGTTCCGCTATCGCTCAACAATAGCTGTGAGTCATGCCACAAATATACACCAAATTTGAACATCGGTTTTACTAGCACACAATTATTCAAAAAACGTGATCGCAGTGATGGTTTTATCGCCAAACCATGACTAAGGTTATGAACAATTAGTTTTCTAAAAAATATTTGTTCAACTCAGTCACTCATCTTCGAGTGAACGGAGGCAAGATGCAAACCGGTGAATACTCAGATCCACCTCTGCTCTGTGTACAAAATATCAATAAGCACTATTCCGGTGTTGCGGTGCTGAAAGGCATCGACTTTACCCTGCATGCCGGCGAGGTACATGCCCTGCTCGGTGGCAATGGCGCAGGGAAGTCCACGCTGATGAAGATCATTGCTGGCGTAGTACCACCAGACGGCGGCGCTATCGAGATCAATGGCCAGCGTTGTGCCAACCTGACCCCGGTCAAAGCGCATCAACTGGGGATCTATCTGGTGCCGCAGGAACCGCTGTTGTTCCCCAGCCTGTCGGTTAAAGAGAATATTCTGTTTGGCTTGCCTGCCAAGCGGGCTGCTGTTGAAAAAATGCAGCAGTTACTCGCACTGTTGGGATGCAAACTTGAGCCCAACAGTATGGCAGGGTCGCTGGATGTGGCTGACCGCCAGATCGTTGAGATCATGCGGGGATTAATGCGTGATTCCCAGATCCTGATCCTGGACGAACCCACGGCGTCGCTGACGCCTGCCGAAACGGACCGATTATTTGCCCGCCTGCATGAATTGCTTGGCAAAGGTGTCGGTATCGTCTTTATTTCCCATAAGCTGCCGGAAATCCGCCAGATTGCCGACCGCGTTAGCGTAATGCGTGACGGCAAAATCGCCCTGACGGGGAAAACCACCTCGCTGACCACGGATGAGATTATTCAGGCAATCACCCCAGCGGCCCGTAATGTGGATCTCTCCGCCAGCCAGAAACTGTGGCTCGAACTGCCTGGCAATCGGCCAGCCAACCCTCAGGGCAAAGCCGTATTGCAGTTGAGGGAACTCACTGGCGAAGGCTTCCGGCAGGTGACACTCAACGTCCACGCTGGCGAAATCCTGGGTCTGGCTGGCTTGGTCGGCTCCGGGCGCACCGAGTTGGCTGAAACGCTGTATGGATTACGCCCAGCCAGTGCGGGCAGCATCATGCTCAATGGTGAAGAGATCGCGGAACTGAGCACCCGCCAGCGGTTGCAACGCGGGTTGATCTATTTACCGGAAGACCGGCAGTCTTCCGGGCTGTATCTGGATTCATCGTTATCCTGGAACGTCTGTGCCCTCACCCACAATACCGGCGGGTTCTGGGCCCATCCACAGCGTGATAACGCTACGCTTGAACGTTATCGCCGGGCGCTGAATATCAAATTCAACCACCCGGAACAACCGGCCCGCACCCTGTCTGGCGGTAATCAACAAAAAATACTGATCGCCAAATGCCTGGAAGCATCGCCACAGTTGCTGATCGTCGATGAACCGACCCGTGGCGTCGACGTCGGTGCACGCAACGATATCTATCAGCTCATTCGGAGCATTGCCCAACAGCATGTCGCTATCCTGTTTATTTCATCCGATCTCGAAGAGATAGCCATGATGTCCGATCGCGTCTGCATCATGCACCAGGGCGAGGTGGCAAGCAGCGCTCTGTGTGGCGACGAGATTACTGTCGATACCATCATGCATATGGCCTTTGGCGAACAACACGTCGTATCTCCCTCCTCCTATCAACCTCATACCAACGGGGAGACCTCATGCTAAAGATGATACAAAACAACCGAGAGCTGACGGCACTGCTGGCCATCATCGCTCTGTTTGCACTACTGGGGAGCATTGATAGCAGCTATTTCAGTTTTCAGACGCTGACCATGATCTTCAGCAGTTCGCAAATCCTGATGCTGCTGGCCATCGGCGCGGCGCTGGTTATGCTGACCCGTAACATTGATGTCTCCGTCGGTTCCATCACCGGGATGTGTGCGGTGCTGCTTGGGATAACGCTCAATGCGGGATATAGCTTGCCCGTCGCCTTTAGCGTCACGCTGCTACTCGGTTTGCTGGCGGGCTTTTTTAATGGCGTGCTGGTCGCCTGGTTTAAAATTCCTGCCATAGTCGCCACCCTGGGCACCCTTGGTCTTTATCGTGGCATCATGCTGCTATGGACTGGGGGTAAATGGATCGAAGGGTTACCAAACTCGCTCAAGCAACTTTCTTCACCGGTGCTGCTGGGCATCTCACCGATTGGCTGGCTAACCTTACTGCTGGTGGCGTTAATGGCCTGGCTACTGCTGAAAACCTCATTCGGCCGCAGCTTCTATGCCACCGGTGACAACCTGCAGGGTGCACGTCAACTCGGGATCCGCACCGAGGCCATCCGCATCATCGCTTTCTCACTTAATGGGCTAATGGCGGCGCTCGCCGGGATCGTGTTTGCCGCACAGATTGGCTTTATTCCCAATCAAACCGGCACCGGCCTGGAAATGAAGGCTATTGCCGCCTGCGTGCTGGGAGGCATCAGCCTGCTTGGTGGCTCTGGCACGGTGGTGGGGGCCATTCTGGGTGCCTATTTCCTGACGCAGATCGACAGCGTGCTGGTACTGTTGCGCATTCCTGCCTGGTGGAACGACTTTATCGCTGGCCTGGTTTTGTTGGGGGTTCTGGTGTTTGATGGCCGCCTGCGCTGCGCCCTGCAAAAGAATATCCGCCGCCAGAAATATGCCCGGTTTATCGATCCTCCTCCCTCGTCCCCAACATCCCCTCACTCCACCCAACTCCCTGCCCAGGGAAAAAAACGGGAGATCGCATGATGGCACAATGGCGACGTTTCGGCTGGGAACTGGCGCTGGCCGCCCTGCTGCTGATTGAAATCCTGGCGTTCGGGGTCGTAAACCCACGCATGCTGGATATTAATGTCCTGCTGTTCAGCACCAGCGATTTTATCTGTATTGGCATTGTGGCACTGCCGCTAACCATGGTGATCGTCAGTGGCGGCATTGATATTTCATTTGGTTCCACCATTGGCCTGTGCGCCATTGCGCTAGGGGTGATGTTCCAGGCGGGCCTGCCCTTGCCGTTGGCAATAGCGATAACGCTGGCCTTGGGCGCCCTGTGCGGTTTGATCAACGCCGGATTGATCATCTACACCGGTATCAATCCTCTAGTGATCACCCTCGGCACCATGTACCTGTTTGGCGGTAGCGCCCTGCTGCTTTCGGGCATCTCTGGTGCCACCGGCTATGAAGGCATCGGCGGATTCCCGATGGCCTTTACCGATTTCGCCAACCTGACGGTATTTGGCCTGCCAGTACCGCTGACGTTCTTTATGGTCTGTGTTCTGCTGTGCTGGCTGCTGATGCACCGGACACACGCCGGGCGCAACATCTTCCTGATTGGCCAAAGCCAACGCGTGGCGCAATACAGTGCGATCCCGGTTAACCGAACGCTGTGTGCGCTCTATGCAATGACCGGCTTTGCTTCAGCCATTGCTGCAGTGCTGCTGGTTTCCTACTTTGGTTCGGCACGTTCCGACCTCGGCGCCTCCTTCCTGATGCCTGCCATCACGGCGGTAGTGCTTGGCGGGGCAAATATTTACGGCGGCTCAGGTTCCATTCTCGGTACCGCCGTAGCCGTCTTGCTGGTCGGTTATCTGCAACAAGGATTACAAATGGCTGGCGTGCCTAATCAGATCTCCAGCGCACTTTCCGGAGCGCTGCTGATTATTGTCGTCGTTGGCCGCTCCATCAGCCTGCATCGGCATCAAATCAGAGAGTGGATCCAGCGACGCAGCAGCATCAATCAGGTTTGAGCAATGACATACATCTTCTGACAACGCGATATACGGAGAACAACATGACCCTACAACGTATCAAAAAAGTCGCGCTTTTAAGCGTACTCGGCATGGCTTCGCTAAGCATTGGCGTACAGGCAGCAGAGCGCATTGCCTTTATCCCCAAACTGGTGGGCGTCGGCTTTTTCACCAGCGGCGGTAATGGAGCATTAGAGGCGGGGAAAGAGCTGGGCGTTGACGTGACCTACGATGGCCCAACCGAGCCCAGTGTGTCCGGCCAGGTTCAGTTGATCAATAACTTCGTTAACCAGGGCTATAACGCCATTATCGTCTCTGCCGTCTCCCCGGAAGGACTCTGCCCGGTATTAAAACGTGCCATGCAGCGTGGCGTGAAGGTATTGACCTGGGACTCAGACACCAAGCCCGAATGCCGCTCTTACTACATCAATCAGGGTACGCCAGCCCAACTCGGGGGCATGTTGGTCGATATGGCAGCCAATCAGGTGAAGAAAGATAAGGCCAAGGTCGCCTTCTTCTATTCCAGCCCGACGGTGACCGACCAAAACCAGTGGGTGAATGAAGCCAAGCGTAAAATCGAGAAAGACCATCCGGGCTGGGAAGTGGTCACCACGCAGTTTGGTTACAACGATGCCACCAAGTCACTGCAAACCGCCGAAGGGATCCTGAAAGCCTACGGCGATCTGGACGCCATCATAGCCCCGGATGCCAATGCCTTGCCCGCAGCGGCCCAAGCGGCAGAAAACCTCAAGCGTGACAACGTGGCGATTGTGGGGTTCAGCACCCCGAACGTCATGCGCCCTTATATTCAGCGCGGCACGGTTAAAGAGTTCGGCCTGTGGGACGTGGTCGAACAAGGGAAAATTTCGGTTTACGTGGCCAACGCCCTGCTGAAACACGGTGAATTGAAGGTTGGCGACAAGCTCGATATTCCTGGTGTGGGCCAGGTAGAGGTTTCACCAAACAGCGTACAAGGCTACGACTACCAGGCAAAAGGCAATGGCATCGTGCTGCTACCTGAGCGCGTGGTGTTCAATAAAGACAATATCGACAAATACAACTTCTAACCTATCGCCCCGATTATTTGGAGGGAGTAAAACAATGGCTGATTTAGATGACATCAAAGATGGCAAAGACTTCCATATTGACCGGCCGCAGCAAAATGCCCTGTTTAGTTTAAAAGGGTGTGGTGCGCTGGATTGGGGTATGCAGTCCCGCCTGGCACGCATTTTCAACCCCCGCACTAACCGAACCGTGATGCTGGCCTTTGACCACGGCTATTTCCAGGGGCCAACGACCGGGCTGGAGCGGATTGATATCAATATTGCACCGCTGTTTCAGCATGCAGACGTGCTGATGTGCACCCGGGGTATTCTGCGTAGCGTGATCCCGCCAGCCACTAACAAACCCATCGTCCTGCGCGCTTCAGGAGCAAACTCCATTCTGACCGAATTGAGCAATGAGGCGGTGGCGGTCGCCATGGACGACGCGGTGCGTCTGAATAGCTGTGCCGTCGCTGCGCAGGTTTATATCGGCACGGAACATGAGCATCAGTCGATTAAAAACATCATCCAACTGATCGATGCAGGTCTGAAAGTCGGCATGCCTACCATGGCGGTGACCGGCGTAGGGAAAGATATGGCGCGCGATCAGCGTTATTTTTCACTGGCCACGCGTATTGCCGCCGAGATGGGGGCGCAAATCATCAAGACTTACTACGTGGATAAAGGGTTCGAACGCATTGTGGCTGGCTGCCCAGTCCCCATCGTCATCGCCGGTGGGAAAAAGCTGCCAGAGCGCGAGGCGCTGGAGATGTGCTTCCAGGCCATCGATCAAGGGGCGTCCGGGGTAGATATGGGGCGGAATATTTTCCAGTCAGAAAGCCCGGTTGCCATGATCAAGGCGGTACACGCCATCGTTCATCAGAACGAAACGGTAGAACACGCCTACGAACTATTCCTCAGCGAAAAAGGCTGATACGGCTGAAATGCGGGCCGGTTTTCCAGGCCCGCCCCATTCAAGGAGGCAGATTATGCACGTTACCCTGGTCGAAATTAACGTTCATGACGACAAGGTTGAACGGTTTATCGAGGTGTTTCGGCAAAACCATCTGGGCGCGATCCAGGAAAAGGGCAACCTGCGCTTCGATGTGTTACAGGACCCTGACATCGCCACGCGCTTTTATATTTACGAGGCCTACGCCGATGAGCAAGCCGTGGCTTTCCATAAAACGACTCCGCACTACCAGGCCTGCGTCAAAGAGCTGGAGTCTTTGATGACCGGCCCACGCAAAAAGACGGCCTTTATTGGTTTGATGCCCTCACCCCAACCCTCTCCCACAGGGAGAGGGAGCTGATAGCCCCTGCTCTGTTGCTGTCTCTTATACACATCTCAAATTGCGGTCAAATAGCCGTAATTTGAGAAACATAGCAGGCTGATTTTAAAGAGAATTTTTTCGAGCGAGGAAATGATAAGCTTAAAATAATTCCCATATAAAACAGCAAGATGCCAAGTTGTGTATAAGAGACAGGCTCTGTTGAGGGGAAGAGAGATTGTCTCAGTAATCTCTCTCTTACGGGCCACGGCAGCAGCCCGTTGCTGTTACAGGTAAACGTTCAGGTATTCCACCAGGCACAGAATCGCCATTGCCTGACCATAAGGCATCGAAGTGAGCGGAACCTGGCGATAGTAGTCCAGGTTTTTGCCCATGGCGGTACCGAACGAGACCTGCATCAGTTCGCCATCGGTGTTGATTTGTTTCACCACCCCTTGCAGCGCTTTTTCGGCGATCTGCAGATACTTGCCGTCGATATAGCGTTTGCGCACCGACTTCAGGATCCCGAACGCGAAACCGGCGGTTGCGGATGATTCCAGATAGGAGTCCGGATCATCCAGCAGCGTATGCCACAGACCACTTTCGTGCTGGCACGCTGCCAGAGCCGCCACCTGGCATTCCAATACCTTTACCAGGAAACGGCGGGTAGCATCGTATTGCGGCAGATCCAACAGTTCGAGGAATTCCGGGATCACGATGGTCAGCCAACTGTTACCGCGAGCCCAGCGGGCTTTGGCGAAGTTGTGCTTACCGTCGAAGGTCCAACCGTGGAACCACAGACCGCTTTCGCGCTCCATCAGGTGCTGGATGTGGACCAGAAACTGATATTTGGCCTCTTCCACATACTCTGGGCGGTTCAGCAGCTTGCCAATTTTGGCCAGTGGCAACACGCTCATCATCAGAGTATCGTCCCACAGTTGCTGATGGTTTTCCTCCGCCAGCGTGACGTGCTGCATACCTCCGCGCTCGGTGCGTGGCATTTCATGCATCAACCATTCCGCCCATCGCTCCAGATACGGTAGCCAGCGTGAATCACCCGTTTCCTCATAGCGGTAGGCCAGGGTGAGAAACGGACAGGCGGTATTCACATTCTTGGTTGGCGTGCCTTCGGCAAAGCGCGCGGTAAACCAATCATCAACGATCGTACACATCTTGCTGTCGCCAGTCTGGCGATAATACTGGTTGATGCCATACAGACCGATGCCGTGCGTCCATTCCCAACCGGCCCAGCCTTTGGTATCGATGACGCGGCCATCGTCGAGACGCAGCAGGAATTCGCCGGTTTCATCAGTGATATTGACCAGGTTGTCCACCAGGCTATCAATCAACTGCTGCAGTTCCTGGCGGCTGATAAAGCGCTCCGGTTGGCGCAGTAACGGGCTGTGTTTTACGGGATATACCAACATAGTAATGTCCTTTTATGCCTTTAGATCAAGGTGTTATGCTGCCTGCCGCTTTCTGGCCTTGAGTGGCCTTGGGCAATGGCGGAGCAGCAGGTTTTTTGCGGTTGAGGTAACCAATATTGTTGTTACCCCAAAGAGATTCATAAGGCATACCTGCCAGCATTTCGACGGTAGCGCGCGCTTGCGGTGTGATGTTCTCCGGTACCACTCGGCCCGCAATGCGCATCTTCTCAGTTTCCTGGCGCAGTACACCGTGTGTGGTCAAGTTGAGTTTGAAGCGCAGCGAGACGGTGAAGCCGATAGCCAGCACAACCAAAGTACCGACGCTCAGGATCATCAGAATGGCGTGACTCACCTCGGGTAATTGATGATTTTGGCCTGAAACAAAGCCTGACAGTTGCAGAATGATGCCAACCAGCATCACCGCACCGGCCTGGGAGGCCTTACGGGTCAAGGTCATGATGCCGGCAAAAATGCCTTCACGGCGTTGCCCGGTGATCACTTCATCCACATCGGCAATATAGGTGTAGATATTCCAGGGTACGTAGTTGATACCACCCCGGCCCAAACCGGCGAGAGCGGAGACCAGCAGCAACAATGAGAAAACGTCACTGAGGTTGGCATAATACAGTACGGCGTAGGAGATCGCCCCTATACCGAACAGCACGACCACCATACGGTAGGACGGCGCGGGCCCGAACCGAATGCACAGCGGGATCATGGCGATCACCGCGACAAATTGCATGATGGCCATGGTGCCCATCAGGTTGGAGGCCGTGGCAGCACTCTGCATCAGCACAAACACCACGTAATAGGTGAACACCGCATTGAAGACGTCCTGGGCGATATACCCCCCAAGATACATCCCCAAGTGCTGGCGGAAAATACGGACGCGCAGCGTAGAAGACAGCTCGACGTTCAAGCGCTTCAAGCTCTGGAACAGCGTGAGCTTTTGTTTTTCAGCTTCCAGCGCGGCAGCAGATTTTTGTTCTGCTGGCCTCTCCCAGGTGAAGAAATAGACCAGCGTCAATACGCAGGCGCAGATGATCGAGAACACCAGACTTGAATAGAAGAAGGAAACGGCACTGTCTTTACCCAGGTAGTTGAGCAGAATGCCTGGCAGGAATGCCGCCAGAATGGCAGACAACTGCGCTAGCCCAATGCGGGCACCAGAGAACTTGGTTTTTTGTTTGAAATCATCCGTCATCTCCGGCACCAGCGTTTCATACGGTACCAGGATCATGGTGTAGACCACGTCAAAGAACAGATAGGTCAGCAAATAGTACCAATAGTCCATATGGCCAACCCACATCAGGCTGTAGCTAAAGACCAATGGAATACCGAGCAGGATAAAGAACTTGCGGCGGCCAAAGCGTTTGCCCAGCCAGGTGGAGCCAAAATTGTCGGTCAGATAGCCCATTAACGGGCTGACAACCGCATCCAGTACCCTTGCCATCGCAAAGATAAAGGTGGCTTCAATCGGGCTAAGCCCACAGAACGTGGTATAAAAATAGAGTAACCAGGCGGCGGTGAGTGCCGTGGTTCCCGCACCGAGAAAATCTCCAGAGCCGTAAGCAAGATAGTTAAACAGACCGATTTTACGTGTCTTCATTGTTGCCATCTCCGTAGCCACATCACGTGTTATCTTCCCGGCGATATGCAGGGAATTTTCGTAACATACGGTTATGGCTATGGGAAAACCTTTGTGTTTTTGCCAGTGATGGCGAGTCTATGGCAAACAAAAGAAGAAAGAGCCGATCAATCTCTATCTTTTAAAACTATGTTTTATTTTTACGATAACAGCGTTCCTTTTTTTTCATTACAGCCTGATACCGCCAGTGATGTAGCGGATTGATGAGACCTAATTGCCCATATTGCGGCAGTACTGGCTCAAAAACTCAACGCAAACCTTCAGCTTGGTCGATGAGTAAAGCGGCATCTGATAAACCGCCCAGATGTTGGCGCTCTGCGCGTAGTCGGGCAAAACCCGCACCAGCACGCCATCGCGCAGAAACGGCGAGACATCCCATTCGGAACGCAGCATGATCCCTTTGCCATTCAGAGCCCAATGCAAGACGATCTCCCCGCTGTTGGACGACAGATGCCCGGATATTTTTACCGACTTTTTACCTTGCTGGTTTTCCAACTCCCATACGCCGATAGTTTGATCACGTTCCTTGGTCACCAGGCAATCATGATGCTGCAAATCTGCCAGCGTCTCGGGCATCCCCCGCTGTTTTAGGTACGCGGGAGACGCACAAAGGATGCGCTGGTTCTTGGCCAACAGCTTGGCAATGTAATTATCCGGAATGTCATCGTTGATCCTGATATCCAGATCGACATTATCCCGGTTGAGGTCAATTTGCCGATCAAACAGCTCAAAGTTGATCTGCAATTGCGGATAGATCTCCATGATCTCCATGATGGCTGGCGCAATATAAGCCCGGCCAAAACCGAAGCTGGAGCCAATGCGGATCATCCCCACCGGTTGTTCCTTGATATGCGTCACCTCATCCACCATCTTTTGCAGGCGATCCATAATCTCCAGCGAGTGGGCGTAAGCCGTCTGCCCGCTTTCCGTGAGCGCCATGCCACGAGAGGACCGATTCAGTAACTTCACACCCAGTAATGCCTCCATCTGTTGGATACGTTTAGTGACAAATGCCGGTGTCTGCCCCAATATTTCGGCGGCAGCACTGAAACTGCCGGTATTAACCACCGCAATTAGCACCTGTAAATCTTTAGGTTGAGGATAATGAATTAACGACATAATTTTCTAGCCTCACTGAAATACTCACTAAATAGTTATCAATGAATGACGCTATCGTTATTTAACTGTTTTATTTTGCTGCACAGGTGTTAAATGCATTTCCTGCCACATTGCAATTTAAATTCCATCTACATGAATTTAAACAAATAATTATGATTAACATTCTGTGAATTAACGGTTCACGAACCGGTTGCGGCTCGTCCCTCTCCGCTATGGTAGCGTTTATTCAGGCCAAGAAAACGCTTTTTATAACTATTAACAGTGAGCATGTTCATTTCAGCCTGACGGGAGTCACACTTATGAACGTAATTGAAAAAAACGCTAAGGTTGAGCAACTCACCCGCATTGTCGCTAATTTCACAGCCATGATCTCAACGCGCATGCCGGATGATGTCGTCGATAAATTAAAACAGCTACGAGAGTTAGAAACCGAAGGCATGGGCAAGATTATCTACCATACGATGTTTGACAATATGGAGAAAGCCATCGCCCTCAACCGCCCCGCCTGCCAGGATACCGGCGAAATCATGTTTTTTGTCAAAGTGGGCACGTGTTTTCCCCTGCTGGCCGAACTCCAGGCCGCACTGAAACAGGCGGTAGAGGATGCCACCGTGGCAGCACCACTGCGCCATAACGCGGTAGAGATCTTTGATGAGGTCAACACCGGTAAAAATACCGGCTCTGGCGTGCCGTGGGTAACCTGGGATCTGGTGCCCAACGGGAGCGATGCAGAAATTGAAGTGTATATGGCCGGCGGTGGCTGTACTTTGCCCGGCCGCGCCAAAGTGCTGATGCCTTCCGAAGGTTATGAAGGCGTAGTGAAGTTCGTTTTTGAAAACATTTCCACGCTGGCGGTCAACGCCTGCCCGCCGGTGCTGGTCGGCGTTGGTATTGCAACCTCGGTTGAAACAGCAGCCGTACTCTCTCGCAAAGCCATCTTGCGCCCTATCGGCACCCGCCATCCCAATCCAATCGCCGCCGATCTGGAGCTACGCCTGGAAGCTGGCCTCAACCAACTGGGTATTGGCCCGCAAGGGTTGATGGGGAACAGTTCCGTGATGGGGGTACATATCGAATCCGCAGCTCGTCACCCTTCGACCATTGGCGTCGCCGTCTCGACCGGTTGCTGGGCACACCGCCGTGGCACATTGCTGGTTCACCAAGATCTGTCGTTTGAAAGTATTTCCCACACTCGGGAGGCATTATGAAAAAGATCCTTACCACCCCAATTAAAGCGGAAGACTTGGCCGATATCCGCGTGGGCGACGTTATCTATCTCAATGGCACTCTGGTTACCTGCCGCGACGTTTGCCATCGCCGGCTGATCGAGCTCAAACGTGAGATCCCTTACAACCTGCGCGGCAAAGCGATTTTCCATGCGGGGCCAATCGTACGCAAGAACGGTGAAAAATGGGAGATGGTGTCAATTGGCCCGACGACCAGTATGCGAATGGAAAGCTTCGAGAAAGAGTTCATTGAACAGACTGGCGTACGGCTGATCGTCGGCAAAGGCGGTATGGGGCCAAATACCGTGGCTGGCTGTAAGGAATTCAAGGCGCTGCACGTGATATTCCCCGCGGGCTGTGCCGTAGTGGCGGCAACGCAGGTGGAGGAAATTGAAGAGGTGCACTGGACCGAATTGGGCATGCCGGAATCGTTATGGGTGTGCCGGGTTAAAGAGTTCGGCCCATTGATTGTCTCTATCGACACCCACGGCAATAACCTGATCGATGAAAACAAGAAGGTGTTTGCTCAGCGCTGCGAACCGATCGTGGAAGAGATCTGTCAGCACGTCCATTACATCAAGTGAACCGCCAGGAGGGGTAAGCGCCCCTCTTACCCAATAATTAGAAAGAGGTTCCTGCTATGGCAAAGTTTAATTTGTCATGGAGATGGTTTGCCCCAGTTATTGTGGCGCTAACCCTCGCCTTGTGCCCGGCTCCTGCGGGGTTGCAACCCCATGCCTGGCTCTATTTCTCTGTATTCCTTGGTGTTATCGTCGGCTTAATTCTGGAACCGGCCCCCGGTGCGGTAGTCGCCATGACCGGCTTGGCCATTATTGCCATTTTCTCGCCCTGGTTGTTATATAGCCCGGAACAGCTTGCCACGCCCGGCTTTAAATATACTTCCAGTTCGCTGTCGTGGATGGTCTCCGGCTTTTCCAACTCGGTGATCTGGTTGATTTTTGCCGCTTTTATGTTTGGGACCGGCTATGAAAAAACCGGACTGGGGAGGCGTATTGCGCTAATCCTGGTAAAAAAAATGGGGCATAAGACCCTGCTGCTCGGTTATGCCATTATGTTTTCCGAACTGTTATTGGCCCCGGTAACCCCTTCTAACTCGGCACGCGGCGCGGGGATTATCTATCCCATCGTGCGCAACTTACCACCGCTGTATAATTCCCAGCCCAATACGCCGAGCGCACGCAGCATTGGCTCATATATTATGTGGATGGGTATCAGCGCCAACTGTGTGACCAGTGCCATTTTCCTCACCGCCATGGCCCCCAACCTGCTGTTGGTTGGATTACTGAAAACGTCGTCCCATTTGTCGCTATCCTGGGGCGATTGGTTTCTTGGCATGCTGCCACTCAGTCTGCTGTTGATCGCTCTGGTTCCCTGGTTAAGCTATGTCCTTTATCCGCCAACCATCAAGGCCGGTGAGCAGGTCCCCAAGTGGGCCTCTGCCGAACTTGCAGCAATGGGGCCACTCAGCCTGCGTGAGACGAAAATGCTGGGGCTGATGATCATTGCCCTGCTGCTGTGGATCTTTGCGGGGCAGTATATTGATGCGGCGCTGGTCGGTTATTCGGTGGTAGCGTTGATGTTGCTGGGCAAAATTATCACCTGGGATGACATCATCAGTAATAAAGCGGCTTGGAGCGTGTTTTTCTGGTTGGCTTCGCTGATTGCGTTGGCGACCGGATTGAACAACGTCGGTTTTATTACCTGGTTCGGCAAGCTGATAGCCCAAGGTTTGCAGGGATTCTCGACCACGGTGGTGATGGTGCTGTTGGTCATAGTGTTCTATCTGCTGCGCTACTTCTTTGCCAGCGCGACAGCTTACACCTCGGCGTTAGCGCCAATGATGATTGCCGCCGCACTCATGCTGCCCGCTATCCCATTGCCGACCTTCAGCCTGATGATTGGTGCTGCCATTGGCCTGGGAAGTATTGTTACCCCTTATGCCACCGGCCCCAGCCCGATTTACTATGGTAGCGGTTATCTTCCCACCAACGACTATTGGCGGCTTGGAGCCATCTTTGGTCTGATCTTCCTGGGGTTGTTAATTGTTACCGGATTGGTGTGGATGCCGATGGTGATGGGCTAGTAAAACCGGTTTTCCGGTCTTGATTTACGGCAAAGCGGCGACGGCTTAACCACCTGAGCTAAAACCGTAAAAATATTCTTGACCGGTTAACCGACTCTCCCTATAGTAGCGCCCCGTTGCACTGAGTAAGCGCAACGTACGGTGAGGTGTCTGAGTGGCTGAAGGAGCACGCCTGGAAAGTGTGTATACGCGAAAGTGTATCGAGGGTTCGAACCCCTCTCTCACCGCCATATTAAATGAGAAAGCCTGGACTAACGTTCAGGCTTTTTTATTGCATGTAACACAATCAGAGAGGGGTGAGAAGCCTCGACAGGGTTCGACAAAATGGCTCGCAGCGCAGAGACATTTTGGACGGCCGACGGGCCGCCCGCAGGGTGAGCTTGCGAATCAAGCCCTCTCTCACCGCCATATTAAATGAGAAAGCCTGGACTAACGTTCAGGCTTTTTTATTGCATGTAACACAGTCAGAGAGGGGGTGAGAAGCCTCGACAGGGTTCGACAAAATGGCTCGCAGCGCAGAGACATTTTGGACGGCCGACGGGCCGCCCGCAGGGTGAGCTTGCGAATCAAGCCCTCTCTCACCGCCATATTAAATGAGAAAGCCTGGACTAACGTTCAGGCTTTTTTTATTGCATGTAACACAGTCAGAGAGGGGTGAGAAGCCTCGACAGGCGCGCACTGCTGTGTCTCTTGGGCATCAGTGAAAAGTTATTTAGACTTACAGCCTAAGCAACACGTATTGCGTCAATACTAAACAGCCAATTTTTCAATTAGCTGTTTTTTGTAATTTGTTAAACCGCTAGACACGTTCAAGGATCATCGCAATGCCCTGTCCAACACCAATGCACATGGTACACAATGCATAGCGCCCCTTTCTTCGTTCCAGTTCTAACGTGGCGGCCAGCGCCAAACGCGCCCCGCTCATCCCCAAAGGATGCCCCAGCGCGATGGCACCGCCATTGGGGTTCACCTGTTCGGCATCATCGGCTAGCCCCAATTGACGTAACACGGCCAAAGCCTGGGCGGCAAAGGCTTCATTAAGTTCGATAACGTCCATTTGCGCTAAATGTAACCCAGCTATCGCCAACACTTTGCGTACGGCGGGCACTGGCCCGATCCCCATAAGTCTGGGCTCGACTCCGCAAACGGCGGTAGCCACAATCCGCGCACGAGGCGTTAAGCCAAATGATGACGCCACGGCTTCTGAAGCGACGATCAATGCTGCCGCCCCATCATTGATACCTGATGCATTGCCTGCGGTGACCGTACCTGGAGTATGGAAAAGAGGTTTCAGCTGTTGTAATTGCTCAAGGGTGGTCGCGGCACGTGGATGCTCATCCTCGGTGATAGACGTTTCAGCCCCCCGCTTACTTTGTATCACCACCGGCGTGATTTCTTCAGCCAGTAAGCCCTGCTGCTGCGCACGCGCAGTACGCTGTTGGCTACGATAGGCAAAAGCATCCTGAGCCGCTCTCTCGATGGCGAACTTGCTGGCGACATTTTCTGCCGTTTCCGGCATGGTGTCAGTACCATACAGTTGGTGCATCAGCGGATTGACAAAGCGCCAGCCCAGCGTGGTATCAAACATCTGCGCCTGGCGGCTGAAGGGCGTATCGGCTTTCCCCATCACCCACGGTGCTCGTGTCATCGACTCAGCCCCTCCGGCCAGCAGTAGGTTAGCTTCACCTGCTTTTATACTGCGGGCAGCAATCGCCAGAGCATCCAGGCCGGACCCACACAGGCGATTGATCGTCGCACCGGTGATTTCGCAAGGTAAACCGGCCAACAAGGCGGCCATACGGGCCAGATTACGGTTATCCTCCCCAGCCTGGTTGGCACAGCCAAGAATAACATCATCAATTCGCTGTAAGTCTAACGCCGGATAACGCGCCAGCAAGGCCCGTATCGGTATGGCTGCTAAATCATCGGCGCGCACGCTGGCCAGCGCCCCTGCGTAACGGCCTATCGGTGTTCGCACACCATCACAGATAAATGCGTGTTGCATACTATTTTCCTCAATAAAAACCCTATGTTAACAAAGTGCTAACCGCTTTATGGCAACGATAAATCCACGGAAAAGCGCCACTCTCTCTGCGCATCGGCAACCAAAAACCCCATATTTGTAACAAACATCTAACTTTTGACCATTTTTAGTAACATTATTTTGTATAAATTATCTCAATATGTCTATATTAATCGATAATGAACATTGTTATTAACCCGCACAGTCCAGTTCAGAGGCTGGATAAGGGATGCCGTCTGTGGAGAAAGGGAACGGTAAACGTTACCGGGCGCTCATCCGCCATTCTTTGGTTTATCCGCATCAGCAGACTGGTCTTGTAGTTAGCCAACACCAGAGAAACAGGGACGCCTCTACGCCGCTTTTTGGCCATGAACGTTGTTCCTATCACTGTAAACGGGTCGCTGTTGCAGCGACTCAACAGACTTCAAGATGTAATCCGGGTAACAACTAAAGCAACCCACGACGGCCCGTTCATGCAGCGAACAGTCAACATCTTGATTTCCGCCTGCAGCTTGAAAAAGCAAAGGCATAAAAAAGACAATTATCCTGGGAGGAATGATGAAATTAGCAAGATGGTTAGCGTTGTGCTTGTCATGTACTACCGCACTGGCAACGCTATCAACCGCCAATGCGGCTGAATATGAGGTTGGTGAAGTGATCTCGCTGACCGGGGTAAATGCCCGGGGTGGCACAGGAATGCATGAAGGCATGAAGGTCGCCGAATCGGTGTTCAATCAACGATCTGGAACAATACAGATAAAAATCAGGACTATCGACGACGAGTCATCACCGGCCAAAGCGGTGGCGGCGGTAGAGAGATTAGCCGCTAATAACGTCGTCGCCATCACCGGAGGAGCAACTTCAGATATTGTGGGGCCAGCCGCCACTGCGGCAGATAAACTGGGCCTGCCCTTTATGACCTCTGGGGGAACCAGCAGCGAGTTTCTGACCCAAGGGTTCCACTCTTTCTTTCGTATCAACAATACCAACGGTTATGTCAAAGCTATGGCTGGCCTGCTTGAAACCATGCAGACCAAAAAGCTGGCTATCGTTTACTCCACCAAAAAATCGACCAGTGAAATGGCACGCATGATGCAACAGCTAATGGCCGAGAAAGGAGTGACGGTCACCATGCACCCCTTTGAAGCCACTACCGTCGATTTCAAACCGATTATCAATAAGATCAGGCTGAAAGACCGCCCGGACGCGATCAATATGATCGGCTACGAAAACGATTATGTGGGGATTTTGCGGGCAGCCAGAGTCCTCAAACCCCAGGTTAACGCCATGGTCGGGGCCTGGCAGATCGCTACCTCCAAGATGTATCAGGACTTCCCCGATCTGGTTGAAAAAACCTATGGCACAGAAATGTTGCCGGTGCCGGTGACCTTCAACAGGCCGGATGGCCAGGCATTTGAAGCCGCTTTCCGCGAACTCTATCCGCACGAGCCAGATTATCTTTCACAGTATGGTTATGTTCAGGCCATGTTGCTGTTCGAAGCTATCGAGCGGGCTGCGGCAACTGGAACGCTGGATAAAGGCGGTATTGCACAACAACTGCGTTCCACCGAGGTGGATACCATCATTGGCCAGGTACGCTTTAACCAGCAAGGCGACAATGAAGAGTTTATGCAGAACATCGGCCAGCATCAGAAAGGAAAAATTGCCATTGTGTGGCCTGCAAGCGCAGAGACAGGTCCGATGCAGTATCCCGGGACGCCTTGGTAACTCCGCGAGCTATTTGGATACCTGTTCCACCTGAAAAAGAGGTGTGCATGACTGAATTATTGCTTCAATCGTTATATTCCGGCCTGCTGGCGGGGAGTATCTATGCTCTGGCGGCATTGGGGCTGGCATTGGTGTTTGGCATTATGCGGCTGGTCAATCTGGCCCACGGTGAATTGGTGCTGCTGGCGGGATATATCGCCTACACGTTCGAGTCGTCTACCGGTCTCGGGCCATTATGGTCAATTCCGTTAGCCTTCGTGGTGGTCAGTGCGACAGCTATCGGCATCTATATGCTACTCAGCCGCATCAAGATTGACCGTGAACTTAACTCACTGCTGTTAACCTATGGCGTGGCTATCATTCTGACCAACCTGATCCTGCTGATATGGAACGCCAATATCCGCTCCAGCAACTCAGCCTGGTTACAGGAGCCCATTGATTTCGCTGACTTGTATGCGATGCAAGGTGAGTTGGTGACATTCCTTCTCAGCCTGGTGTTGCTGTTTGCATTATGGAAATGGTTGGCACGCAGTTGGTATGGCCGTGCCGTGCGTGCCGTTTCCAGCAATCGCGAAGCCGCCATGCTGATGGGGATCAACCCTAAGCAGACAGAGATGATCTCATTCCTGCTTGCGGGCATGATGGCGTCCGTTGCCGGTGTTGCTATTTACTGCACGCGGGTTCTGCAACCTTCGTTAGGGGAAGCGCTAACCATCAAAGCCTTTATTATCACGGTGCTGGCCGGGATCGGTTCTATCCCTGGCGTTCTGGTGGGGGCGATTGTGATCGGTATTGCCGAAGCCATGACGGCAACACTATTCAATCCGGCCTGGCAAGATCTGGTCAGTATGGGGCTATTCCTGCTGGTCTTGTTCCTGCGTCCTAATGGTTTGTTCGGCGCAGTTCGGCGCCAGGGATAACACGATCATGATGAAATCATTTATTAAGCTCGTATGGTTGCCACTGCTTTTGGCCACGGTGGTACCTGCAATCTGGTATCAACAACCTTATGTGATCAGCATGTTTACCGATGCGCTGACCATTGGCGCCTTGGCGCTGGCCTGGGCCATGCTGGGTAATCTGGGGGGAATGGTCAGTTTTGGTCACTCCGCTTTCTTTGGCACCGGTGCTTATCTGTCTTCCATGCTGGCGATGAACAGCGGTATGCCAGTGTTGCTGTCGATGCTCTGCGGCGGCCTGGCCGCAGCGGTAACCACATTACTTATGTTGCCAACGTTGCGTTTGAAAGGAACCTATTTTGCACTGGCGATTCTGGCTTACTCACAAATATTTCGCGTGCTCGCCGTGCAATTGGAAGGGATCACCGGAGGCTCTGCGGGGCTATCCGGTATCCCGCCTTTGCCGGATATCATGGGATTTTCGTTGAGCAGTAAACTCGGCGTTTATTATGTGATTTGTGCCTTGGTCACCCTGTTCTTGCTGATCTATACCGCATTGGCCCGCAGTGATTATGGCCTGGCGCTGAAGGCAATGCACGAATCCGAGGCAGCAACGCAGGTGGTCGGGGTTAACAGCCTGTTGCTCAAGGCGATGGTCCTGCTACTGTCCGCTTTTATGACCGGGTTGGTCGGCGCGTTCAACGCCCATCATATGAACTTCCTCGAACCCGACTACGCCTTCAACGTTTCCTGGGTCATTGTGCCGATTATCGCGGCGATTTTCGGTGGCTTCCGTTCGTTGAATGGCCCGCTGTTCGGTGCCTTGGTGGTGTATTTAACCGACCAGTTGCTGTTCAAAGTGCTATTCCCCACCGGGCACCAGATGATCCTGGGGGGACTGCTGGTCATGATGATCCTGATTAGCCCACGTGGGCTGTTACCGCTGTTACGTTCGGCTCACAGGAGGTTTTATCGTGCTAAAGCTTGAGGGCGTCTCCGTGTCATTCGGCGCAGTCACCGCCATAGATAATGTTTCTTTAGCGGTGGGGCAAAATGAGATCGTCGGTTTGGTCGGCCCGAACGGCGCGGGCAAAACCACCTTGTTCAATGCTATTTCTGGCTTGGTACAGCCCACAGCCGGAACGCTCAGTTTCAATGGTACTCCGTTCGGTCATCGCAGTGGTATATATCGCCGTGCCCGCTTGGGTATTGGCCGCACCTTTCAGGTTCCACAACCGATGCATGAGCTGAACGTGATGGAAAATGTGCGTGTCGCACAGCGCTTTGCTACCGGGAAGGTCGATCTTGCGCGGCTGGGGGAGATCCTGGAGCTGGTCGGTCTGAATGGTAAGGCCGAACGCGATGCCGCTACCGAGCTGTCACTCAGTGAGTTAAAAGCGCTGGAGGTTGCCAAAGCACTGGCCACCGAACCAAAACTGCTGCTGCTTGACGAGGTGTTGGCCGGGTTGGAAACCAGCGGTAAAAAACGTTTTCAACAAATGCTTGGACGTATTCACGCCGAGTACGGTTTAAGCATTCTGTTGATTGAGCACGATCTGGAAACCATCACGGCTTTATGCCAACGCGTATGGATACTCAACTTCGGCCGTCTGATTGCGGATGGTACACCCACCGAAGTATTCAACGATCCTGTGGTGATCCGCAGTTATACTGGGGAGACTTATGCTTAATATTCAATCGGTTCGCGGCGGTTATGGTGCCATCAATATTCTGTGGGACATTTCTCTCCAGATTCAGCCAGGGACCGTGACCGCCATCGTCGGGCCAAATGGCGCGGGCAAGACCACCCTGCTGAAAACCATTGCCGGGTTACTCCCGTTGAAACATGGGCAGATTACCTATCAAAATATAAACGTCGGCAAGCTTTCTCCCTGGCACGCCAACCGGAATGGGTTGGCGCTGATCCCGGAGGGGCGCATGATTTTTCGCGATATGACGGTAGAAGATAATCTGATCATGGGGGCTTTCCCCAAAGACAGCCGGCCTCATGTCAAACAGCGCCTGCAAGAGGTCTATGCCATGTTTCCTCGACTGGCAGAACGTCAGAAGCAGCTGGCGGGCGTTCTTTCCGGCGGTGAAGCGCAAATGCTGGCAGTAGGCCGCTGCCTAATGTCCGACCCTGAGATGATCCTGATCGATGAGCCTTCGCTGGGGTTAGCCCCTGTAGTGGTCAATGAACTGTTCGCCTGTTTTGCCCGGCTACGTGAAAGCGGCAAGACGATCTTACTGGTTGAGCAAAATACCCAGTTGTCGATCAACCTGGCAGATCGCGTCTGCCTGATGCGCAGCGGCAAGATTGTGTTCACTAAAATGGCGGATGAAATTGATATGGAGGAGTTACACCGGGCCTACTTTGGTCACTGAGTTACATCAGGGCGGGGAGAGCCCGCCCTGATGGTTTTTAGTCAATCTTTATTAAGGCTGGCAAATGTCTGCCCTCGTTTAACCAGGCGGATTAACAAGGGTGAAGGTTGCCAGAACTGCGGGTCTTCAGCAGCAAAAGTCTCAATATCCGCCAGTACCTTGGCTAAACCGAGGCTATCGGCATAATACAACGGCCCGCCGCGATAACGCGGGAACCCGTAACCGGATAACAGCACCACGTCGATATCCCCTGGGCGCAGAGCAATCCCTTCCTCAAGCAGATTGGCCCCTTCGTTGATCATGGCTGCCAAATAGCGATTCATAATCTCCTGGTTGCTGAATGAGCGTACTGTTACCCCCGCCCGCTCACGCTCATGGGCAACAATCTCCAGCACGGCCGGATCCTGCTGTCCACGGTTTGAACCGGGCTCATAACGATACCAGCCACGCCCGGTTTTTTGCCCGAACCAACCTTGTTCACATATGCGATCGGCAATCTGCACATAGCGCTCCTGCGGATGCCGATTCGCTGCCCGGCGCTTACGGGTCGCCCAGGCAATATCGCCCCCAGCAACATCACTGATCTGAAAAGGCCCCATGGCAAAGCCGAACTCACGCACAGCATCGTCGATCTGATAAGGAGAAGCGCCATCCTCTAACATCGCCTCCGCCGCTCGGCGATATACCGACATCATGCGGTTACCAATAAAACCATCACAGATCCCGGTGCGCACAGGGATTTTGCCCAGTTGACGCGCCAGCGCGAACGCATGGGTGATCACCTCTGCTGGCGTCTTTGGCGGGATCACGATTTCCAGCAGGCGCATTACCGGAGCTGGCGAGAAAAAGTGCAGACCGATCACCGCTTGTGGCCTGCCGGTGACCGCCGCAATAGCGGTAATATCAAGATAAGAGGTATTACTGGCCAAGATTGCACCGGGTTTACAATAGCGGTCTAGCTCGCGGAACACCGCCTGCTTAGCGGCCAAGTCCTCATACACCGCTTCCACCACCAGATCGGCTATTGCCAGCGCCTGAAACTGCACCGTTCCCTGCAACTTTTCCAGCCGGATTGCCGCATCCGCCGCTGAGATCCGTTGTTTGCTCACCCGTTGACGATAATATGTTTCGATTCGGCTAATCCCTGCCGCCAGAGAGGGCTCATCACGCTCCAGCAGGGTAACGTGCAAACCCGCCTCCAGCATCACTATCGCAATGCCTACCCCCATGGTGCCGCCGCCAATGACACCCGCCTGGATGAAGGTGCGTTTCGCCACGCCGTGGGTCTCTGGCTGTTTGCTAACCGCGCGCTCAGCCTGGAAAGCATATAACAGTGCCAGATGTTGGGGACTTGCCTGACAACGTTGGAATTGCGCAGCTTCATTGCGGCAAGCATCAGCAAAGGGTTGTTCGCAGGCTGCCGCCACACAATCGATTATTAATGCTGGGGAAAACAGGCCGTAAAATTGTGTGGGTAGCTTCATGCGGGCAGCCGAGATCGCTGCCTGCTGGGCCTGTGGATCATCTGGCTCCACGGCGATCTCACTGGTACGGCGTACTCCACAGCCTTCTTCCAGTATCTCGTGAGCATAGATCAAACCATCAATACGGGCATCCTGTCCGAGACGATCGACTAACCCCTGCTCCATCGCCTGCTCGGCACTTAATGGGCGACCACTGAGCATCAACTCCAGTGCCGCTGCAACCCCAATCAGCCGAACGCTGCGCTGAGTCCCTCCGGCACCGGGCAGTAACCCTAACTTGACCTCTGGCAATCCCAGATGGCTGTCCTTTATCGCCAACCGATAATGCGCAGCCATGGCGATCTCCAGCCCACCGCCCAGAGTGTTACCTGCAATAGCCGCGATCACCGGTTTATTGCAGGCTTCTATTTGCTGGCAAACATCACGCAGCAAAGGTGGCTGACGTGGTTGATTAAATTCACGTATATCGGCACCCGCGGCAAAATGGTTGCCTGCCCCGACCAATAGCAGTGCCTGGATCTCCGCATCGGTTTGTACCAGTTGCAACGCCGCCAACAGTCCGGCCCGAACGCCAATCCCCACCGCATTGACCGGCGGATTATCGATCGTGGCGATCAGGATGTTTCCGCAGCGCTCAAGATGCAGATCGTGAGGTAGATTATCGCTGTCCATCTTCTGCCCCTCAGGAAGGTTGTGTGGCGGATTCAGGTGCCCCAACCGGGGGAAGCAACCGATAGCTGGCCGGCGTGCGGCTAAGTTTGATCGGCGAAGCAATGCCCGTATAGCTGTCACCAATCTTGACCACCATGCCGCGGTGGCGGGTGTGTGGATGTTGTAAAGCTGCCTCAATATTCAGCAACGGTGCACTGGGCACCCCCATCCGGAGCAACTGCTCGGCACATTGCGCACCTTCGCGGCTGGCAAGTTGGGAGACAAGTGCAGCACGCAGTTCAACCCGGTTCAGTGAGCGCAACTTGGGCGTCGTGAAGCGTGGATCTTCACTCAGCGAAGGGGCATCCAGGCACTGGCACAGCAGGTCAAACTGTTTATCGTTGCCCACACCGAGGAAGATAGGCACACTGGCCGTAGGGAAAATATCGTAAGGATAAATATTAGCATGCGCGTTACCAAAGCGTTTGGGCGGCTGCTGGTTGGCAAACCAGTTGGTAGAGTAAGGGTGCAGCAAAGACAGGCCGGTATCAAACAGGCTGGCTTCGACAAATTGCCCCAGGCCGCTGCGAGTGCGTTCATATAACGCCATCAGAATCCCCATCGCTGCGTTCATCCCGGTAGCCTGATCGACCAGCGGGACACCAACGCGTAACGGTTCACCCTCGGGTTCACCATTAACACTCATGATCCCGGTTAATGCCTGAATGGATGCATCATAGCCCACCAGTCCGCCTAATGGGCCATCGGCCCCAAATCCGCTGACCCGGCAATGGATCAACTTGGGGAAGTGTTGCGCCAAAACGTCATAGCCGATGCCCCATTTTTCCATGGTGCCAGTCTTGAAGTTTTCAATTAAAACATCCGCATCCGCCAACAATTCAAACAGCGTTTGGCGCGCGCTTGGTTGTGACAAATCAAGGTACATGCCACGTTTGTTGCGGTTCAGGCCAATATAATAGGCCGCAACGCCCTCCTGAAAAGGTGGCCCCCAGGTGCGGGTTTCATCACCTTGTGGGGGTTCAATCTTCAGGACATCGGCACCATGATCGCCCAAGACCTGACCACAGTACGGCCCGCCCAGTACGCGGGATAAATCGATAACACGGATACCGGCTAATGCGCCAGTGGCGGGGATTGCCATAACTGTCTCTCCTGCAGGTGGAAATAGTGTTGTTTGTTATATAAGGAAAGGAAACCCGGCCATCGCCTGGCCGGGTCTTAAAGCTGGTTATTGGTAGGCGCTCGCCAGCAGTAGCGCTTCAACCTCTGCGGGTAATGGGGCTTCTACGGTTAAGGGATCGCTGGGCAGGAGCTTATGCAACAGAATCTGTTCGGCCAGATGCAAGCGGGCTGGCGCATCGGCATGATGGCTTTCCCAAGCCATTGCCGCCGCGCTGACCAGATTATATAACCCACTGGCCGCACGGCGAGTCAACTCGCTGCCTTCTGGGGTAGCGGCCGCCTGCGCCAGGGCAAACACCCGTTGTTGCGCGCTATGGAAGCGCGCCTGCATCGTCTGATCCAAATTCGCTTGCGCTAATAGTTGTTGCAAGTAGCCTTGCAGTGCCTCTAACGATTGTTCACGCAGGATGGCGCGCCTGACATCCAGTGCAACAATATTGCTGGTTCCTTCCCAGATCGACCCTAGCTGCGCATCCCTGACCAAACGGGGATCGCCCCACTCTTCTATATAACCGCACCCACCCCGGATCTCCATGGCATCTGCGGTTACCTTACGAGCATCACGACAGGCACGGAACTTGATAAGCGGAGTCAGAAGACGCAGCAGCGCATAGGCTTGCTTATCACCGCCATCAGAACGACGCAGGACTTGTGCCGTTTGGAACACCATGCTACGGGCCTGTTCGCTGGGGAGTAATAGCTTCAGCAATTGCCGCCGCATCAATGGCAATTCGATCAGGGTTTTACCAAACGCCTGGCGATGGCGGGCAATATAAAAGGCCTCACTCACCGCCCGGCGCATCAATCCGGCAGAACGAACGCCGTTGGAAAGCCGTGAGTTGTTCACCATATCGGCCATTTGTACAAACCCACGCCCGGCTTCCCCCACCAGATAAGCGGTCGCCCCTTCCAGACGGATCTCACCGCTGGCCATTGAGCGGGTGCCCAGCTTGTCCTTCAGGCGTAAAATGCGGTAGGCGTTGGTGGAACCATCATCCAAGGTGCGTGGCAACAGGAACAGGGAAACCCCTTTCATCCCTTCAGGCGCTCCTTCGATACGCGCCAAGACCATGGCCAGCCCGGCATCAGGATTGGAGCAGAACCATTTATCGCCGTATAACCGATAATGATTATCCACAGGCACCGCCTGGGTGGTGGTGGCGGCAATATCGGAACCCGCGCCCTGCTCGGTCATAAACATCGCCCCCTGCGTCAACGTGGCGGAGTCCAGTGACGTAAGCCGTGGGAGGTATTTGGCCACCAGCTCCGGTGTACCGTATTT
Source organism: Serratia sp. K1WW1 (assembly GCF_055790865.1). Taxonomy (NCBI): domain Bacteria; kingdom Pseudomonadati; phylum Pseudomonadota; class Gammaproteobacteria; order Enterobacterales; family Yersiniaceae; genus Serratia; species Serratia sp. K1WW1. Next base: position 2,528,287 of record NZ_CM147697.1, on the reverse strand, counting down.
TTTCAGGGTGCGGGTTAAGGAATCCGTCATGGAAACCGGGCACATCAAACCAAATTCGGCCTGCACAAAAAGATAGGTAAACAGATACTTAGCCAGTGGAGGAAGTTGCCCCTGCCAACCCAGCACATCTTGCCGGTGAGAGATGGCGGCCAAGGCAAACTCACCAAACGCATAACGCTCCAGTTCGATATACGCCGGGTGTTTCAAGATACTCTGTTCATCGGTGCCGGTACGGGTACGCACTTGCAGCTGCGGCGGATTTTTATCTGCCTGATCGGCCAATTCACTCAACCTTCCGCCTGCCAGGCCCCCCAGTTTTTGCAGGTACGGGCGCAGATGCGTGCGTAATTCTGGTGGTAAGTAGGCAACCAGTAAAGCCTCCAACGCAGGATCGGTAAGATAGAGATTGGCACCGAATTGGTCCGGTATATACTCCTGCTGATTGATAGCGCTAGACATACTCATCTCCATTTGTTGTATTTATGTTTATTTTTTGTTACTGCTGATAAATTGTCTAATACTGTTTCCCTATTGGCCGATAGGCTAAAAACATCGCACCGTAGTAATGAGCATTTTGCAGGCTCCTGACGAGAATCATTTTTTCGGCCATGCTAGGGTAGATTTTCCAGGCTTAAGGCAGGACGGTTAAGCTCTGATGAGGATTGTTTTTTTCGATTGATAAGGCATTGATAGATTATGGATATTCGCCGTCTGCGCTATTTTCTGGTGTTGGCTGATGAACTGCATTTTGGCCGTGCCGCCAGCCGCCTGGCTATCTCCCAACCGCCGCTGAGCGTGAGCATTCGTCAGTTGGAAGAAACCATTGGGGCGCAGCTGTTTGAACGCAGCCATCAGAAAGTGCGGCTGACCGCCGCCGGGGAAGCCTTGGTGCCTGCCGCAAAGGCGTTGCTTGATCGTATGAGCAGCACCATGCATCAGATACGCGACATCGACCAAGGGGCGACCGGCCATCTGCGTATCGGTTTCGTTGGCGCATTGTTATACCAAGGGTTACCCACTTTGTTGCAGCAATTCCAGCAGTCGCGAAGCGGTTTGCAGTTAAACATGCTGGAATTAAATACCAAAGATCAGCTGCGCGAACTGGCGCACGGCAGCTTGGATGTGGGGTTTATCCATACATCACGTTTACCGGACGGAGTATCTTCTCTGCTGTTTTCCTGCGAGGAATTAGTGGTCTGTTTACCAGAGGATCACCCCTTAACCCGTCTGCAGGCCATCAATCTGCGCCAATTACGGGATGACAAATTTATTGTTTTTTCGCGCCAGGTCTCCCCTTATTACTACGATCGTATTCAGTCCCTTTGCCTGGCCGCTGGCATCGACCCGGATATTCGCTGCGAAGCGCGGCATTGGCTAAGCGTGATCTCTTTGGTGACACAAGGGTTTGGCATCGCCATCGTGCCTGCCAGCCTACAGCGCTCCGCCATGGCTGGAGTCCGTTTTACCGCCTTGGAGTTGGAAGGTGTGGCATCACTTTCGCAGTCTTATTGCATCTGGCAAACGGACGATCGGCGCCCGTTGTTGTCTGCATTTATCGCTGCGGTGCGCCAGGCGGCGGAACAAATGCCACTTACCGCTAGCTAGCCTGGGCCCTTCAATTGAGGGACTCAGCCTAAACCTTTATTCATTTTCACTGCTCAGCAGGCTATTTTGGGCCATAGCCTGCTGAATGATGGGAATTGGCGTCAGGAGATGCTCACGCATCATTTCACTGGCCCGGCGGCTGTCGCGCGCTAAAACAAGTTTCACCAGTTGCTGATGTTCCTCATGCTTGTTCTCCATCACGCTAACGGAAAATACGGTTTTCTTTAACCATAAAAAGCGATAGCGAGCGGCCAGATCGAATAACCGGGCGCGCATTTGCAACAGGTACTGGGAACCACAGCCGGCAACAATCGCGCTGTGAAAAGCCTGGTGGCGTAGATCCCACTCATCGAGTAGAGCCTCGCTGGTCACCACATTACTCATCTTGGCCAGCATATGTGTCTGCGCCAGAATGTTCGCTTCCCAATCGTCGTTACCACGCTCAATCGCCAGTGTGACCAGCATGGCTTCCATATTGGCGCGGGCATCGAAAATATCCAGCAACTCGGCCTGTGACATTGGGGCTACGCGATACCCTTTCTGGCTGATGGCCGTCACCAGATGCTCAGCAACCAATTGGGACAGCGCTTCACGCAGTGGGCCCACACCCAGATTATAACGGCTGGTCAACAAACTCATTCGCAGCTTTTCGTTGGGTTGAAAAACGCCCCGAATAATATCTTTTTTTAGATAATCGTAACCATCAAATACCGCATTTTGCTGGAGAGTCATTATAATCCCGTCTCTTTAAGCATAAGACCTTTAATTATAATGAAATATTGGCAGATGACCAGTTCCACCAGAGGCCTGGAAGGCAGCACCGACCAAAGAGAGGGAGCCGCCTGAGCTTTAAGACGCAACGGCGGCCACAGCACTCAACCTTACCCCCACCGAGGGCTGTTTCGCCAACAGGGTTTGCACTTGGTTGACAATATGCTGACCAATCGGGATCGCCGATGTCGCTGCCGGTGAAGGGGCGTTGCAGACGTGGATCGTGCGCGATGTGGTCACAAACAAGAAATCATCGATCAATTTACCTTCTGGTGATACCGCTTGAGCACGAACGCCAGCTGGGTAAGGCAACAGATCCTGCGCCGTCAGGCTGGGGCAATATTTTTGTACCAGTTTGAGATAGCTGCTTTTGAATAAGGAATTTTTCATCTCCCCCATCCCTAAAGACAGATTTTGCGACATCAGTTTGCGAATGCCTGGGTAACTGGCCATTTCCAGCGTATCACGCCAGGAAATATCCCTTTTATTATACCCCTCACGCTTCCAGGCCAATACCGCATTAGGCCCGACGGTAACGCTACCGTCGATCATACGCGTTAAATGGACGCCCAGGAAAGGAACGGCCGGATCGGGGATCGGGTAAATCAGGTGGTTAACAATGGCATTATGCTGACTTGCCAAGCGGAAATATTCGCCACGGAACGGGCAGATCATAAAACCAGGATCGATACCCAACAGCTTGACCAGCCGATCGGCCATTAACCCTGAGCATGCCACCAGATAGCGTGCGCTAAATTCCGCCTTCGGCGTACTGACGAGCACCCCTTGCTGATGCTCATGCAATGCCTGCACTTCAGCATGGTAAAAGATTTCTCCGCCCGCCTGCTTGAACACCTTGGCCATCGTCATGGTGACCTGTTTGTAATTCACAATGCTGCTGGAAGGAACAAAAATCCCACCAAGCCCAACAATGTTAGGTTCTCTTTGCTGTAATTGTTCGGCATTTAGCCATTCCCGTTCAAGCCCATTAGCCGCCGTGCGTTCCCATAAGGCCTGCATACGTTCCATTTCCAGCGGCGTGGTGGCGACCAGCATTTTTCCGCAGTCGTCAAAAGGGATCTCATGTTGGGTACAAAACAGCTTGGTGGCTTGATTGCCTGCCAGACAAAAGCGGGCTTTCAGGCTACCGGGGGTGTAATACACCCCCGCATGGATCACCCCACTGTTATGCCCGGTTTGGTGCTGTCCCAACTCGGGTTCTTTTTCCAGCACGGCAATACGGGCATCTGGGTAGGTTGAAATTAACTGCATGGCTGTAGACATGCCGATAATACCGCCACCGATTATCACAAAGTCATACATCTTGCGGCATCCTCTTCTATGCGATTAACAGAGGTTAGGCGACTTGGCCTAAGACATCCGATTTTGTGGTGCATTGAAGTAACCGCGCTGGCGCATCAGTTCACGCCGCAGTTCTGGATGAGAGGTGAATCTGTCACGCCCATGTAACCAGAACAGATTGTTAATCAACAAAATACTGCCTACTGGCACCGGGATAAACAGTTTGCGCTTGCTGTTTTCCAACGCATCAGACAGTTCACTTAACCAGTTACCTTCAGTGAAATCTTTCGGCTGAACAAACTGATCGATATAGCGCATCACAGGCTGGCCATGATGATCAACGTCAAACACCGAATGGAAAACGTCCTGTCTGGTGTTCTTGCTGGGTGGCGCAGCCCAACGCATGGTCCGGCGGGCTAACGGATGTCGGAAATAGGTATCCAACTGCTCCCAGTCATCCAGGTGCAGCAGAATAGAGTCGCCACCTTGCATATTCTGCTCGTCGATTTTCATCATCATCACATAATCGGTGGTCTCGTCGACATAGGTCCCATCATTATGAAGCTCGAGCACCCGATGCGGCTGGCGTAAATAACTGTCCGAGTTATCAACATCTTTCACCACAAAGCGTGCGTAATACTGACCACTCATGGAGTCAAAATTGGAGCGCCCAATCAGATGTGCAATTGCTGTTGCCAGTTTGACCATTTCGTCACTCTGTTCAACACGGTCAATGCCTTCCGCCTGGATCAGCAACGCGCCTTGAGCCCGCGCCAACATGGTTTTTAACAAGAATGACTGCAATTGATTGGCACATAAGTCATCCAATATCTTGGCGATGCGAAACCTCAGTAGCGACTTATACTCCAGTGCCTGAACCGGCCACTGCTCCGTCTGTTGCAAGAAACGCTGAGTGATTTCGGCGCTGAAATTGAGCGTTAACAACCGTGGCGATTGGGGAGAGGTTGATATGCTAACGCCATGTATAACCGGGATTTTTACATCTTCCAGCGCGTGCTTTTCCGTCATTAAAGTATGCATGTAATGAGTCTCCTGAACCAGTCAATGTTTCTGCTAATACATTTTTATATTCATAATTAGATTACATCTACATTTTTACTAAAAAAATACATTACTGTAAAAAATAGTCATTTATGTGATCAATATTGCACATTTTGGTTAAATTTATGTGAAACTCAATAAGAAAGATGCTCAGGGGAGAGGTTACAGGGGCCTTACAATAGTGCGCGATGAACTGATTGTTTTAATCGGCGTGCCCGCGTAGGGCAGGACGCCCTTGCTGCAAGGGCTTATGTAGTCTCCCCCTTGGCAACTATTATTGTGCGCCAATCTGTTGTGTTTTTAATGAGGACTACAGGGAGGGTGCGTGTCCAGAGCTGCGGTCAGATGCAGTAGATAAGTTGTAGCACATTTGGTCCCCTCTCCTTTTGGGAAAGGGCTAGAGTGAAGGGCGCGGCGTCAAGGTAGTTGTCTGCGTAACAACGATAAAATCGGACAATTTATCGTCACACTCTGTTTAAACAAAAGTTAGAAAGTATTTGCTACAATACTGATAGCGCTATAATTTAGTTACTTTACTCAGGATACAGGTATCATCATGACTAATCAGCACAACAACAACGAATTGACTGAAGAACAAAAAAAAGAAATTGACTTAATAGCGTTACAACGAGTTCAGGCAATGAATAGCGATGAATTCCTTTGCCAGCGCATTGACGAGAAAGTTCACGCGATGGAAGATCACGTCAAAGCTTATTTCAACAGGTGTTTTTCACTCCACTTAAACAACAAGCGAAGCGAAAAGTAAAATCCTTTACGGGCCTGAGCTAAAACGCCCTATTCCAAGCCATTCACTAAGCACGGTTTGTTGGTAAGAGGCTGAGAGACCTGGGAAACGGAGCTATCTAATTGGAAAGTATCAAAGAAATAATTATCTATTTCTCTCTAATGCTACAGGTTTTTTTAGAGTTTCTATCCGTTATTTGCGTTTTTATCGGGCTGGTAAAGGCACTTTATACCACAATAACCAAAGTTAAAAGTCAGTCCATACTCTATTTGATCAGGGCGCGCTTTGGAACCTGGCTTGCTTTGGCGTTAGAGTTTCAATTAGCGGCTGATATCTTGGCAACGACAATCAACCCTAGCATGGAAGAGTTGATTAAACTGGCAATCATCGCCGTGATACGTACATTTCTTAATTACTTTTTATCTAAAGAGTTGGATTATGCCGAAAACAATGTTGCTGCCGTTGATAAAACCGACGCAACAACGCTGGAGGGGAAAAAGTAAAGGCTGCTCCAGGGGTAGGCTAAGACTTCTTAGCCGCCATAGGGCTAACCCTCTCGCCCAACTGGGATAGCGACATCAACCGGCTGCTGACCACGCGGTTTTTACCCTCGCGTTTAGCGTCATACAGCGCTTCATCCGTCATCTCTATCGCTTTCTCCACCGACATTCCGGCCAGATACAACGAGGTCCCGATGGAGATGGTCATGCGGATCCTATACCCGTTATCGGTAATAAAATCAAATCCTTCCACCCGGCTGCGAATGCGTTCCGCCACGGCCGCAATCTGCTGCGGTTCATAACTGGAAGTGATGACCATAAACTCCTCGCCGCCGTAGCGCCCGACAAAGTCTCCATCGCGAACGCATTCTTGCAAAATGGCCCCCACGCTGGCCAACACGCCATCACCGGCCAAATGACCATAGGTGTCATTGACCTGTTTGAAATTGTCTAAATCCAGGATCATCAGGCCACAAGACTCCCGTTGGGCATGCTGCAGCATCATTTTGTAGTCCACGCTGGCGCGGTTGTTGATGTGGGTCAGGCTGTCGATCGTCGCCTTGTTGCGCATGGAGAAAAAGGCGTGAATATGGCGCTCTTTAAAGCTCAGGGCATGATAGCAAATCGCCAGGCAAAGCGCCGATGCGGCCTGATACAACAAAATATCCAGCCACAGTTCACGGAAGTTGACGAACAAACCGACCACGGCTACCCGGTAGAGCGCAATGATACCGATGGTAAGGTAAAACACCCGGTTCGATTTTTTCCGCCAGACCCCTGATAGCAGCAGCGGCAAGATGATCGAACCGATAAACAGATTATCCAGCGTAAAGCCGCCGTTAAAAACAAAGCTGACCAAATAGCACACTGCCCCACTGACTGCGCCACCGAAAAACACCACCAGAATCATCGGGACCATGGCAAGGCTGTAATAAATATTGCCGGCCAGCAACAACCGATCCTGGCTCAGATACAGCACCGCCAGCCCTGCCAGTACGCCAAACAGCAACCGTTTCCACACAGCCGACTGGTAGGAAAAAGGGGAGTTTTTGCTAAGGGCAAAGTAGGAAACCGACAGCGTGGCATAGGTGATGCACGCATCACTGTAAAAAGACGAGATCGACGCAATATATGTCATAACTATTCGGCATACTCCAGGATGCGGCAATTTTGCTTTTGAGGTTACTACTTATTATTCAGAGGGACGCAGCATGTACGCTCCTCGTTGCTCAAGATAATAATGGCCAGGCGGGAATATGTTATTGCCAGGCAATCTATGTCCTATCCTCAGTTCAGGATAGTCTGTTATCCATCACACCACGGGGAAAATCTGATGAATATCGATGATGAATTGCAAGCGCTGGCGACACAAGAAACGGACCTTACCTTCCATCATTTCGACCATGCCACCGCGTGGGAGCTGGGTGTAGCGCTAAAGAATGCCGCCGAACAACGCCAATTACCCATCGCTATCGAAATTCAGCTAAGCGGACAAACGCTGTTTTATTACGCCATGCCAGGGGCAACGCCAGACATTGCCGACTGGGTGCGGCGCAAGCGCAACGTGGTCAACCATTTCCATAAAAGCTCTTATGCCGTGGGTTTACGTCTGCAACAGCGGCAAGTCACGCTGGAGGAGAGATATGGCCTCAGCGTACGTGACTATGCCGCCCATGGCGGCGCATTCCCCATCAACCTGCTCAATGTAGGTTGTGTCGGTTCCATCTCTCTTTCTGGCTCCCCGCAGCTCGAAGACCATCATCTGTTGGTCAGCACTCTTGCTCAGTTTCTAGGCTTACCCTTGCCCGCAGTACACTAAGCGATAAAAGCTGCGCTTTTCCCCCCATCCACAGCGGACGATCTGCACAGGCTGGCGCTTGGCGCACATAGTCCGCTGAACAAATATAAATTAATCACAACCCTGATGCTTTGATACAAATCTAGGTATCGGCGGGCAGAAAGGGGTATGGTATCTACCAGCTATTCCGAGACGGACCTCCATGGCCCGCCATTCCGTTCTCTTTTATAGACTTGGTTTGCAACTTAGATGAAAACGCACGAAATCAACGGTATCCGCCCTTTTAGCGCCCTGATAGATGCCTGCTGGCGCGAGCCCTATTCCCTTCAACGTCTGCTGAAAGATGCCATTGCCGGGGTTACCGTCGGCATCATTGCCATACCTCTGGCGATGGCGCTGGCCATTGCCAGCGGCGTTCCCCCACAGTATGGGCTGTATACCGCCGCGATTGCTGGCATCGTGATCGCCGTCAGCGGCGGTTCGCGCTACAGCGTTTCCGGCCCAACAGCGGCGTTTGTGGTGATCCTGTTCCCCGTTTCACAGCAGTTTGGGCTCTCTGGCTTATTGATTGCCACCATGCTGTCCGGCGTATTCCTGCTGATTATGGGGTTAGCGCGGCTTGGCCGCCTGATCGAGTACATTCCGCTTTCGGTCACGCTTGGGTTTACCTCCGGGATTGCCATCACCATCGCCACCATGCAGGTGAAGGATTTCTTTGGCTTACGGCTGGCAGAAGTGCCGGAAAACTACATCGGTAAGGTGAATGCGCTGTTGCATGCTTTACCCACCCTGGACTATGGCGATACGCTGATTGGTGCGGTCACTCTGGTAGTCCTGCTGCTCTGGCCAAAGCTGGGGCTGCGTATTCCCGGCCACCTGCCAGCCTTGTTGGCTGGCACCGCGGTGATGGCTATCCTGGCTCAGTTCGATCATCAGGTTGCGACCATTGGCTCTCGTTTCAGTTTCGAACTGGCCGACGGCAGCCAAGGCCAAGGTATCCCGCCGATCCTGCCGCAGTGGCTGTTGCCCTGGCATCTGCCCGCTGGCGACGGTAAACCGACGGAACTAAGCTGGCAGCTGCTTTCCGCTCTGTTACCGGCAGCATTTTCCATGGCGATGCTTGGGGCGATCGAATCGCTGCTGTGCGCGGTAGTGCTGGATGGCATGACGGGCAAAAAGCACCACTCCAACGCCGAACTGATTGGCCAGGGCGCGGGTAACATCATCGCCCCGTTCTTCGGGGGGATCACCGCAACCGCCGCCATTGCCCGCTCGGCAGCCAACGTGCGCGCAGGGGCAACCTCTCCGGTTTCGGCAATCATCCACTCGTTAATGGTGCTGCTGGCCTTGCTGGTGCTGGCACCGTGGCTGTCCTACTTACCGCTGGCGGCGATGGCTTCGCTGTTGCTATTGGTCGCCTGGAACATGAGCGAGGCGCATAAAGTGGTTTATCTGCTGCGCCGGGCACCGAAAGACGACATTTTGGTGATGTTACTGTGTATGTCGCTGACGGTACTGTTTGATATGGTGATTGCCATTACCGTTGGCATCGTGCTGGCCTCACTGCTGTTTATGCGCCGAATCGCACGCATGACCCGCCTGAGCGAGTTGAGCGCCGAGGATGGCCAACTGGTGCTGCGTGTCAACGGGCCGCTGTTCTTCGCTGCTGCCGAACGCGTGTTCAACGATCTGCTGGTACGCGGTGAAAACTATCACACCATCGTACTGCAATGGGATGCCGTACCGGTGCTGGATGCCGGAGGGCTCAACGCGTTGCAACGTTATATCGACGCCCTGCCCGTCGAAAAACAGCTGGTGATCACCGATATTCCATTCCAGCCGCTAAAAACCCTGGCTCGTGCGCGCATGAAGCCAATCGATGGCAAGCTGCATTTCTACCCCACCCTGCCAGAAGCGCTCACCGCGCTGAACGCTCAATAAAGCAAAAGGCCCGACAGCTTAATGTCGGGCCTTCAGATTGGCGGGCGCAACATGCGCGCCCCCACTGAGCGATTTGTCAGCAGTCGTTAGTTGCTGGTATCCAACTCAGCAAAGCTTTTCACCAGATCGTCGATGGCTTTCATCTGTACCAGGAACGGTTCCAGCTTATCCAACGGCAACGCCGAAGGACCATCACATTTGGCATTGCTTGGATCTGGGTGCGCCTCGATAAACAGGCCAGCCAAACCAACCGCCATACCGGCACGAGCCAGCTCGGCAACCTGCGCACGGCGGCCGCCAGAAGCCGCACCAAACGGATCGCGGGTTTGCAGGGCGTGGGTCACGTCGAAGATCACCGGATGGCCACCGGTCACATTCTTCATCACGTTGATACCCAACATGTCGACCACCAGGTTGTCATAGCCAAAGTTGCTGCCGCGATCGCACAGAATAACCTGATCGTTGCCGCCTTCTTTGAATTTATCGACGATATTCCCCATCTGGCCCGGGCTGACGAACTGCGGTTTCTTGACGTTGATCACCGCGCCGGTTTTCGCCATGGCTTCAACCAGGTCGGTCTGGCGTGCCAGGAAGGCGGGCAACTGGATCACATCAACCACTTCGGAAACTGGCTGCGCCTGTGCGGCTTCGTGCACATCGGTGATAATTTTCACGCCGAAGGTGCTTTTGATTTCCTGGAAAATCTTCATCCCTTCTTCCAGGCCTGGGCCACGGTAAGAATGGATAGATGAACGGTTGGCTTTATCAAAAGAGGCTTTGAAAACGTAAGGGATGCCCAGTTTTTGCGTCACGGTGACGTAGTGTTCGCAGATGCGCATCGCCAAATCGCGTGATTCCAGTACGTTCATACCGCCGAACAGTACAAACGGCAGATCGTTCGCTACCTTGATGTCGCCAATGCTGACTACTTTCTGTTCCATGCTTGCACCTTATTGATTAATAAATCGGAATCAGTGAATTAATGCAGCGTGACCTGCTTGAGCTCGATGGAGTGGATTTGAATTTTTATCACTTCACTCACCGGATCTTCAGGACACTGCTCGACAAAATAGTTGAGATCGGAAATGGCGATATGGTTGCATTCCAGCTGGGCATAAATCAAACCACGGTCACGGATCTCGTAAGGGTCGTCCGGGTCAAAACTCAGCACCGCCTCGCTGGCTCGCAACGCAATTTCCATCTGCTTTTCATCCATCAGCGCGGCTTTCAGCGTATCGAGCATCTTACGCACCACCAGAATGTTTTCCGATTCGTCCAGATCGTCATCTTCCAGTTCAGCCCCCAGGCCCAGATTACCCTTGAGCCAAACCTGCAACTGATGTTCGTTAAGCGTTTCCCCGTTCAGCGGATTAACCAGCCACATCTCCTCATCCAGCCAGTCAGCACGCATGATCAACTGAGTGGGGAAAATCACCGGCATCAGCGGCAGATCCAACTGGTGGGCAATATGCAGGAAAATGGTTCCCAGAGAGACTGGCGTACCTTGGCGGGCTTCCAACACCTTATCCAGCCAGATGGCGTCAGAAAGCCGATAAACACCACTGGCACCACCGAATCCCCAGGTTTTAAAGAATAGTTCGATAAGCGCTTCCAACTGCTGATCCTGGTCGAGATCGTCCGGGATGATTGCGCGCGCTTCTTCACTCAACTGCTGTAACTTGCGTTCAACTTCCGCCACCGGAAAGTCCCGCCGGATGATCTTTGATACCAGGATCACCCCCTCACTCAGTGAGGAAGCATTAAATTCGAAATCGGCAATGCTGCTCATAGGTATCCCATCAAGAACGGTATTTTGGTCGTGGCAAGTTTAACGATCAGATACAGACAGCCCAGTGCCAGAACGAATGCCAAGGTGCGGATATTCCAGCTTTGCGTCTTCTTGCCCAATGCGACATAGCCCAACAGGATATAGATAATAACGCCAAACAACTTCTCGGTCAGCCACGAGTCCATGCCAAGCAGTGGATAAAGTTTGAACATCACCACCAGGGCAATACCGGTGGCAAACAGCACCGTATCATTGATATGCGGCGTGATCTTTACCCAGCGTTTATTGCTCATCGGCGATGCACGCCACTTCCAGAAGAAACGCAGTACAAACAACGTAATGCTGATGGCTACCGTTAATAAATGCAGATGTTTTAGCGCCATGTAAGCGGCCATAGTGGTTTCCTTGGTTTCTTATAGTGGTTTTTGGCCCAGAGTCACGCGATCGTTGCCGCCATAGTCGCGATGCGTTGCCACCGCGATAAATCCCTCAGCATTCAACAGCGTACGTACATTTTCACCCTGTTGCCAACCGTGCTCAAGCAACAGCCAACCCTGCGGCTCTAAATAATCTGCGGCCTGCTGCACGATCGCCGTCAGATCGGCCAGACCCTGTTCGGCGGCCACCAAGGCACTGCCAGGTTCAAAACGGACATCGCCCTGCGCAAGGTGAGGATCGGCTTCATCAATATAGGGAGGATTGCTGGCGATCAGCGAAAACTGTTGCCCGGCGACCGGCGTAAACCAGCTCCCTTGCAAAAAGCGCACATTGTTAATCGCCAGTTTTTGCGCGTTATGCTGCGCCAGCGCCACGGCTTCAGGTTGCAGATCGATGCCGGTAAGCTGGCAGTCTGGCCGTTCGCTGGCTAATGCAAGAGCAATCGCGCCGGTGCCAGTACCAAGATCCAGAATGGCGCACGGCGTTGCGGGCAGTCGCTCCAGGGCCAACTCCACCAAACATTCGGTATCCGGGCGCGGGATTAGCGTAGCGGGTGAAACCGACAGCGGAAGCGACCAGAACTCACGTTCGCCAACCAGATATGCCACCGGTTCCCCGCGTTCACGGCGAGCCAGCAGCACCGTTAACTGCTCAGCCTGCTCTGCCGTCAGCGGAGTTTCGCCAAATGCCAACAGGTAGGTTCTGGCCCGACCGGTCACGAAACCCAACAGGATCTCCGCATCACGTTTGGCGCTATCACTGTGCGTCAGGCGTAAGGTCGCGGTTTTCAGCCAGGTTTGATAATCCATTACTCAGGCTCGGCAGAGAGTGCTGCCAACTGATCGGCTTGGTATTCCTGCACGATCGGCTGGATTAGCATATCCAGCTTGCCTTCCATCACCTCATCCAGACGATACAGCGTCAGGTTGATGCGGTGGTCGGTCACGCGCCCCTGCGGGAAGTTATAGGTGCGGTTACGATCGGAACGGTCGCCGGTGCCCAGCAGGTTGCGGCGGGTAGAAGCCTCTGCCAACTGGCGTTTCGCCATCTCTGCCGCGCGGATACGTGCCCCAAGCACCGACATCGCCTTGGCTTTGTTCTTGTGCTGTGAACGTTCGTCCTGGCATTCAACCACAATGCCGGTTGGCAAGTGGGTAATACGGATCGCCGAGTCGGTGGTGTTAACGTGCTGGCCGCCAGCCCCGGAGGAACGGAAGGTATCGATTTTCAGATCGCCCGCATTGATTTCTGGCAGCTCCGCCTCTGGCACCGCTGGCATCACCGCCACCGTGCAAGCCGAGGTATGAATACGGCCCTGGGATTCGGTTTCCGGCACACGTTGAACGCGGTGACCGCCAGATTCAAACTTCAGCTGACCGTAAACGCCGTCGCCAGACACTTTGGCAATCACCTCTTTGTAACCGCCGTGCTCGCCCACGTTTTCGCTCATGATCTCAACCCGCCAGCGGCGAGTTTCAGCGTAACGGCTGTACATACGGAACAGATCGCCAGCAAAGATAGCCGCTTCGTCGCCACCGGTTCCGGCGCGCACTTCGAGGAAGCAGTCACGCTCATCGTCCGGATCCTTCGGCAGCAGTAACACCTGCAGCTGTTGTTCCAGCTCTTCCGTCGCCGCTTTGGCCTGTTTCAGCTCTTCCTGCGCCATTTCACGCATTTCCGGATCGTCCAGCATCATTTCTGCCGTGGCGAGATCCTCCTGCACCTGACGCCATTCCAGAAAACAACGGCTGACGTCGGTCAACTGCGCATATTCGCGCGACAGGCCACGGAACCGATCCTGATCGGCAATGACACCGGCATCGCCGAGCAGCGCCTGAACTTCTTCATGGCGCTCTTGTAACGCTTCCAGTTTGGCAACAATAGAAGGCTTCATGCGTGGTTTTAAACCCTGTTAATAAAAGAGAACTAATGCTGATCCAGCCCGAGGCTGTCGCGTAAAATGTGCAACCGCTCCATGTCGCCGTCGCCGGCAGCCTGCTGGAGGGATTTGGTAGGGGCATGAATAAGACGATTGGTTAATCTGTGGGCCAGCTCATGGATCACCTGCTCCACGTTAGCGCCTTGAGCAATCGCTGCCAGCGCTTTTGACTCCATTTCCGCACGGATTTGATCGGCCTGCGAACGGTAGTCTCTGATGGTATCTGTCGCGCCCTGTGAGCGCAGCCAGGTCATGAAATTGCTGCTTTCCTGCTGCACGATGGTCTCGGCCTGTACGGCCGCCGCCTGCCGTTGCGCCATATTGCTCTGGATAATGGCCTGCAGGTCGTCCACGGTGTAGAGATAGGCGTTCGCCAGTTTACCTACTTCCGGCTCGATATCGCGCGGAACGGCAATATCCACCAGCAACATCGGCTGGTTGCGGCGCGCTTTCAGTGCCCGCTCAACCATGCCCTTACCGATGATGGGCAACGGGCTGGCGGTGGAGCTGATAATGATATCGGCATCTGCCAGGCGTGCATCAATCTCCGGCAATGAGATCACCTCTGCCCCCACCTCTTGCGCCAATACCTGGGCGCGTTCACGGGTGCGGTTAGCGATGATCATATGCTGCACTTTATGCTCACGCAGATGGCGGGCAACCAGCTCGATCGTCTCCCCCGCACCGACCAACAGCACATTCAGTTCGGCAAGGGATTCGAAGATTTGACGCGCCAGCGCACAGGCGGCGAAGGCAACGGATACCGCGCTGGCACCAATTTCGGTTTCAGTGCGTACACGTTTGGCAACGGAGAAAGATTTCTGGAACAGGCGCTCCAGCTCACCGGAAAGTGACTGGCCACGCTGGGATTCGGCAAAGGCTTTCTTTACCTGCCCGAGGATCTGGGGTTCACCCAGTACCAAAGAGTCAAGCCCGCTGGCAACGCGCATCAGGTGGCTGACGGCCTCGTCGCCGTGATGCCAATACAGGCTCTTGCGCACGTCTTCAGGACGTAGATGGTGATAATCACACAGCCAGGCTACCAGCTGTTCATGCAGATGATCCTGCTGCTCTACGCTGAGGTACAGCTCGGTACGGTTACAGGTAGACAGCACAACGCCGCCCTGCACCAATGGCTGTTGCAGCAAGCTATTCAGCGCCTTGTCGATCGACTCTGGGGAGAAGGTCACCCGTTCTCGCAGAGAAACCGGAGCGGTTTTGTGATTAATACCTAACGCCAGAAGGGTCATTGCTTCGAGTAATACTTCTCTTGGTACGGGTTCTCGTTGTCCGGCATTCTACTTGATGCGCGACATCAATTAAAGTGACAACCGCATCTTCCGGCCAATCGCTGGTATTGCTGGGACAAATCAGTCAGCACGACAAAACTCGGTAGGTTTCAAACCCATCAGAAACCGAAGAGGAAAAACGCCGAAACGGCGGTTGAATGCGACCTCGATCCCTATCGGCCCCCTACCAGCTTGCTTTCTTTCATCGTCAAACACGCCCTTAATATTCGATTTGTTAAACGATCCACCTAAATGACAATCGCGCTGAGTGATAGTTCTTATTGTTTTAATTGCAATTTTCGCGACACGTTCTCATACTCACGCCAATTAGTTAGCTTGCAAATAATTTATAAAGAAATTGTTTCAGAATTTCACTTTCCGTTACAAGAGAGTGAGCAACCAGAAAACCCCAGGTGTTTTTCAACCAATGGATTGGTTTTCGTATCTTGTCGTAACAGCACGCACGTAGGAAGGGACATATCCATGAAATTACGTAGATTAAGCCAAGCGGTTACCTTTGGCCTGATAGCAGGTTGTAGCGCATTCGCAGCACATGCTGAAATCACCCTATTAAAGCAGGACCCGCAAGCGGGCGATCCCCTTAGCCGCCTCAACTTTACCGTTGGCGGCAGTATTCGTCCTCAGTTTAATATGATGACTGGCGATGGCGATAAAGGCTCTTATAAACGCAACGGTTTTGACGGCGGCACACGCTTTCGCTTCGCCACCGATTACTACCTGTTCGACGACATCAGCTGGATCAACTATTACGAGTTAGGCGTCAACATCCCGGCGCTGTTCAGTTGGGACAATCACTACGCCGAGGGTGCCAACAACACCTCACGGCGCATGCTGTATACCGGTTTGAAAAGCAAAACCTGGGGCCAATTGACCTACGGTAAGCAAAACAGCGTTTACTATGACGTAGTCGGGGCAAAAACCGACATCTGGGATTACGATATGCTGGCCCAGGCGCCGGGTAACGGCATTAACGGCGACTATGACGGTTCCTATCGTTCACGCAGCATGCTGAAATATAAAAACACCTTTGGCGACGCCGACCTTTATGCCGCTTACCTGTTCAACGATGACGAATACCTGCCTGGTAACGGCCTGCGCTACAAGCGCAAGGGCGGCGGTTCACTCGGTGTGGATTATCACCTGACCAAAGACCTCACCTGGGGCACCGCCTGGAACTACACCAGTGCCGAGATGCGTAACCCCAATAATAACGACAACAAAGACTACAATCAGAACATCATCGGTACCGCATTGAGCTGGAAGCCGGATAACTGGACACTCAGCTTCGGCGGCGGCTGGTATGACAACTACCTGACTACCAAGAAGAAGGATGTTAACAACTACTTCGCTGGGGATGCCTGGGGGATTGAATATTTCGCCGGTTATAGCTTCCCGGTAGGCGAATACGCGGTGAAATCCATCATGCCTTACTTTATGGGCGACCGCCTGCAGTACACCACTGGCCGCGATTACCAGCGTATTGATAATGGCTTGGGTGTCTCCTTCCAGTTTGACTACGGTTTCCGCGCCGACGTTGAACACGTGCTGACGTCCAGCACCGATAATCTGGGCGATATGACGGTTGTTCGTTTGCGTTACGATTTCTGATCCACCAAAGCGCGCCATTATACGGCGCGCTTAGAGGATAGACTCGCTCTGAAGGGGCACGCATGCTGCCCCACAGATTTCCAACCCCAAAAGCTCCGCCATCGTTTACAATCCTCCCCACGCCAGACGCCACCCTTGCAGCAAGGCTTTTGCGCCATTGTATTATTGACGTTACGCCACTCGCCCGTTAGCGTGGTGGCAGAAATGCTAACCCGCACTGCCCCGCAAGGACAAAAGGACAACAAAACGTTATGCCTATCCGCAAAGTCAGTTTGCTTCGCCTGATCCCATTAGCCAGCCTGGTGCTGACGGCCTGTACCCTCACCAAGCCAGGCCCGGCCACCAGCCCGACGTCTCCGCAGTGGCTCGCTCATGAGCAAGCGGTGCAACAGCTTGAGCAGTATCAGACCCGGGGCGCTTTCGCTTACCTGACCGATCAGAAGAAAGTCTATGCCCGCTTCTTCTGGCAACAATACACGCCCGACCGCTACCGCCTGCTGCTGACCAACCCGCTTGGTAGCACCGAGCTGGAGCTGAACGTGCAAAAAAGCGTAGTACAACTGACGGATAATCAGGGCAAACGCTATGTCAGCGACAACCCGGAAGAGATGATCCGCAAGCTGACCGGCATGCAGATCCCGCTGGATAACCTGCGCCAGTGGATGCTTGGCCTGCCAGGGCAAGCCACCGATTTCAGCCTGGACTCCCAGTACCGCCTGAACAAGCTGACCTACAAACAGGGCGATCTGACCTGGGTTGTCACCTATCAGGACTACAACACCGATCTGAAAATCCCGTTACCGAGCCGCCTTGAACTGCAACAGGGCGATCAACGCATCAAGCTGAAAATGGATAACTGGACGCTCAAGTGATGAACCGCCAATGGCCCTCCCCGGCAAAGCTGAACCTGTTTCTCTATATCACCGGCCGTCGTGCAGACGGCTACCATCAGTTGCAAACGCTGTTCCAGTTCCTGGATTACGGCGATACGCTAACCATCGTTCCCCGCCAGGATGACCAGATCCAGCTACTAACGCCCGTAGAAGGGGTGCCAGATGAGCAGAACCTGATTGTCCGGGCCGCTCGTCTGTTACAGCAACATTGCACAACCCATTCCATTGCCCCCCTTCCCCGTGGGGCAGACATCAGCATCGACAAGCGTTTGCCGATGGGTGGCGGCCTTGGCGGCGGATCCTCCAACGCGGCGACGGTACTGGTCGCACTGAATGAACTTTGGCAATGTGGCCTGAGCGACGACCAGTTGGCAGATATGGGGCTAACCCTCGGTGCCGATGTCCCGGTATTTGTGCGCGGCCATGCGGCATTTGCCGAAGGGATTGGTGAGCAGCTACAACCGGCAAATCCGGCAGAAAAGTGGTATTTGGTCGCTCATCCCGGTGTCAGCATCCCCACACCGGTGATTTTTGCCGATGCCGAATTAAAAAGAGACACCCCGGTTCGCCCGCTGAGCGCCCTATTACAGGCACCTTACGCAAATGATTGCGAACCGATCGCAAGAAAACGTTTTCGCGAGGTTGAACAGCTTCTTTCATGGCTGTTACAATACGCGCCGTCACGCCTGACTGGCACAGGTGCTTGTGTGTTTGCAGAATTCGACTCCGAGCCCGCCGCTCTTCAGGTGTTAAATCAAGCCCCGGCCTGGTTGCGTGGATTTGTAGCGCGTGGCGTTAACGTCTCACCACTACATCGCATCCGTTCCGGGCAGTTTGAGCCGTAGCTCAACGTGTCGTTGCGCAGGGTCGTCTACCTGGCCCTGTCATCTCTGCGCTGCTCTGCAGTTCAAGTTAGTTTTACACACCCGTATGTATATTGCGTCGGCGTCGCCAACTGCCCCTTGGCGAAGACCGTATGACAATATCTTCTCTGGACGCATGCTGAGGTTCTTCTCGTGCCTGATATGAAGCTTTTTGCTGGTAACGCCACCCCGGAACTAGCACAACGTATTGCCAACCGTTTGTACACCAGCCTTGGTGACGCCGCTGTAGGTCGTTTTAGCGACGGCGAAGTGAGCGTGCAAATCAACGAAAATGTACGCGGCGGTGATATTTTCATCATCCAGTCCACCTGTGCCCCCACCAACGACAACCTGATGGAACTGGTTGTTATGGTTGATGCCCTGCGTCGCGCCTCCGCAGGTCGTATTACTGCTGTAATTCCTTACTTCGGCTATGCCCGCCAGGATCGCCGCGTGCGTTCTGCGCGTGTGCCAATCACTGCCAAAGTTGTTGCCGACTTCCTCTCCAGCGTAGGGGTTGACCGCGTATTGACAGTCGATCTGCATGCCGAGCAGATCCAGGGTTTCTTCGATGTCCCGGTAGATAACGTATTCGGAAGCCCGATCCTGCTGGAAGACATGTTGCAACAGAACCTGGAAAACCCGATCGTGGTTTCCCCAGATATCGGTGGTGTCGTGCGCGCCCGCGCGATCGCCAAACTGCTTAACGATACCGACATGGCCATCATTGATAAACGTCGCCCTCGCGCAAACGTTTCTCAGGTGATGCATATTATCGGGGACGTGGCAGGCCGTGACTGCGTACTGGTCGATGACATGATCGATACCGGTGGTACCTTGTGTAAAGCAGCCGAAGCGTTGAAAGAACGCGGTGCCAAGCGCGTATTTGCCTACGCCACGCACCCGATCTTCTCCGGTAACGCCGTGGATAACATCAGGAACTCGGTGATTGATGAAGTGATCGTCTGTGACACTATTCCGCTGTCAGCAGAAATCAAGGCGTTGAAAAACGTCCGTACTCTGACCTTGTCCGGTATGTTGGCTGAAGCTATCCGCCGTATCAGCAATGAAGAGTCAATTTCCGCGATGTTCGAACATTAATCCCTTCTCTGGCGCAGTTTACCTCTACTGCGCCAGGTTGTTCGGGTGAACATCTCAGAAAACGAAAAACCCGTTGAAGCGTGAGCAACAACGGGTTTTTTACGGGATGTGGGACATAACCTTAAACCTTATACGGCCAGTCTCCCTTGCCTTTGTGCGCCAGATCCTTGGTTGTGGTTAATCAATGTGACGGGCGGCGTGGGTTGTTTTGGCAGCGTTTGTCAAAGTGTTTTACCCACCAATAACGATCTGCTACCCGCTCGCGCCCACCAATACGTGCACCGGCCAGCCACAACAAGGCGCCGATAAAGATACTCATGATGGCGCCGTGGGCAAAGAACTGCGGCAAATTGAACTGTGATACTTCAGCCAGGATGGAGTATCCCACCCCGCCAACCATTACCACCATACCCATTCCCATTAAAACGTTGCCAATGACCTCAGCGTTTTTACGTTTCATATGCCACCTCCAGAGTGCCATGTGCCAATAGCGGGAAAACCCTAACTCTTTATCCCACTTTGATTAGTTAAGTATAGTCATTATTTCAGCATGGGTATTGCGTGACCGATCACAAATGGCAACTAAAGGCTGACAATTCTTTACTTTATGTTAAAAGTTAGCGAGATAACTGAATTATTTTACTAATGTATTATTCAACTTTCAGTTATTCACTGGGGGGACACCAGATTTTTGTCATTCTGCACGCAGGCAGGTACACTAACGGCCTATAAATTTCGAGCTGTGCCGCTGTAAAACCTCAGGCGATTGCAACCTGGAAGGCAACGGGCACGCCCTTTCCATTTTTCTAGCATAGTGAATCTCTTGTGAGCAGTATCAAACTGATAGTTGGCCTGGCCAACCCGGGCGCAGAGTATGCCCAGACACGGCACAATGCCGGCGCATGGTATGTTGACCTACTGGCGCAACGCCACAACCAGCCGTTGAAGGAAGAGAGTAAGTTCTTCGGTTACACCGCACGCCTGAATTTGGCCGGTAACGACGTTCGGCTGCTGGTTCCTACCACCTTTATGAACCTGAGTGGCAAAGCCGTTGGCGCCTTGGCTACCTTCTACCGCATTCTGCCGGAAGAGATCCTGGTAGCCCACGACGAGTTGGATCTGCCACCAGGGGTGGCGAAACTCAAATTAGGTGGCAGCAACGGTGGCCACAATGGCCTGAAGGATATCCAGAGCAAGCTGGGCAATAACCCAAACTTTTATCGCTTGCGTATTGGCATCGGCCACCCAGGTGATAAAAACAAGGTGGTAGGCTTTGTGCTGGGTAAGCCGCCAGCTGCAGAGCAAACGCTGATTGATGATGCCATCGATGAGTCGTTACGTTGCACAGAGATCTTGCTGAAGGAAGGTATGACTAAAGCCATGAATCGTTTACATGCATTTAAAGCGACTAGCTAAGCGGTAAGGCCAAGTAATGTGACTATCACTTGCTTGGCCTGCTACTTATCGGGCAATAGCGGCAGAGCTTACGGGTACAGCACGGCTCCACACTGCTTTGCATGGCAACATCAACCTCATCCGGCATGGTTTTCTTTTTTGAATCCGCACTTCCAGCGAAAAAAGGCCGCTCAATCAGGCTCTTCTTCCGCTCGTTGCGGAAATGAATAATAAAAGAAATAACTGAAAGTAATAATAAAATCGGTGCAGAAAGCACATCAATTCCATTCATGGAATAAATCCCTCCTTGAATTCAAATAGCACAGCGAATATTACGCGGATAATATCTTAAAAAAATACGCGCAACAATACTTGCAGCTAAATTTATCGTTACCTATCTCGACATACCTCAATATAATTAAGACATTACTTAGGTATTACTGGTAATATCCTAGTTTATGCATAGGATAATTCTTTTAAATAAAGCAGATAAGTCTTATGCAATCAAAATCAATCACAACCATGCATTAAATACATTAACTATTTAGGCTTAATACAAAGAAAAATCCTAGAAAATAACAAACGCCAATAAAAACATAATGATAAAACAATTAGCCATTTAAAAACCCGGCTATAGGCCGATAAACAGATCAAATAATAATCATATTTAAAACATAATTCAGCTTAAAACTAATGAATTTCCCAGCCTATATAGATAACCCACCATAAGACAAGTTACGTCTTGAGCTTTAACGTTCTGTAACTCTTTACCCGCTGTGATCCGCCAGCTTTTATTATGATATGTTGTCAGGTCGTACATTGGATGGGGAACAGCAAAGCCCAGAATAACCCTAGGCAAAAAGTGCCTTTATAATTAAACATGTATTTAAAAAGAAACATTACCTCAGCTATATTGCTAAATATCTGATAACAAATACCCTGAATAATCTCCGCTATTAGCGTTCTATGGCCTATTGCCGGATGTGCTCAACTTGGGTCTGTACCGTGCCCGCTGAACACCTCTACCAGCGTTTAATTGAGCCGACCCGGGCATAAGCAGCGTAAGGAAGGCCTCGGGTAGTACCGCCAGCAACGGGCAGATCGAGATAACTGCCCATTACGTGTATAATGGCGGGATAATTTCGTCCTTTATGCAGCAGGCTAATGTTAACCTGTTGATAGTCAAGATATTTAAGGTGATATAAACATGGGATTCAAATGCGGTATCGTCGGTCTGCCTAACGTTGGCAAATCCACCCTGTTCAATGCGTTGACCAAAGCGGGTATTGAAGCGGCCAACTTCCCGTTCTGTACCATTGAACCCAATACCGGCGTGGTACCGATGCCCGATGCACGTCTGGATCAATTGGCCGAGATCGTCAAACCACAACGCATTCTGCCTACCACCATGGAATTCGTTGATATCGCAGGGCTGGTAAAAGGGGCTTCCAAAGGTGAAGGCCTGGGTAACCAGTTCCTGACCAACATCCGTGAAACCGAAGCCATCGGCCACGTGGTACGTTGCTTTGAGAACGACAACATCATTCACGTGAATAACAAAGTGGACCCGGCAGACGATATCGACGTCATCAACACCGAGTTGGCGCTGTCCGATCTTGATACCTGCGAACGCGCCATTCACCGTGTGCAGAAGAAAGCCAAAGGCGGCGATAAAGACGCAAAAGCCGAATTGGCTGCACTGGAAAAATGCCTGCCACAGTTGGAAAACGCCGGTATGCTGCGTGCGCTGGATCTGACTGTTGAAGATAAAGCCGCGATCCGCTACCTGAGCTTCCTGACCCTGAAGCCAACCATGTACATCGCCAACGTCAACGAAGACGGTTTTGAGAACAACCCGTATCTGGATGTTGTACGCAAGATTGCTGCCGAAGAAGGTTCCGTAGTGGTCGCGGTTTGCGCCGCTGTTGAATCCGACATCGCAGAGCTGGAAGATGAAGACCGCGCTGAATTTATGGCTGAGTTGGGTCTGGAAGAACCAGGTCTGAACCGCGTGATCCGCGCAGGTTATGAATTGCTCAATCTGCAAACCTACTTCACCGCTGGCGTGAAGGAAGTGCGTGCCTGGACTATTCCGGTTGGTGCTACTGCCCCGCAAGCGGCCGGTAAAATCCACACCGACTTTGAAAAAGGCTTTATCCGTGCGCAGACCATCGCCTTTGAAGACTTTATCACCTACAAGGGTGAGCAAGGTGCCAAAGAAGCCGGCAAGATGCGTTCAGAAGGGAAAGACTACGTCGTTAAAGATGGCGATGTGATGAACTTCTTGTTTAACGTCTAAATCATTTTACTCGTCGCATGACATCTCACAATGAGTCATGCCGCTGGTGAACAAACTTCAAACCCACGCAATTGCGTGGGTTTTCATTTTCAACTGATTGAATCTAGAAATTGTACCTCAACCCCAGTTGGCCATTAACGTCGCGGAAGTCATCTTTGCCCCCCTGGACGCCAATATTACCGGAGGTACTCCAGCCCTTGCCCAGTTCAACCTGGACGCCAGCCTTAGCCTCGTAAACATTATCAGCCAGTTTGTGATTCACCCTGGTTCCGTTCATCTCGATCGCAGCGTCATTACCACCCGACCACCAGTTCAGTTGCAGGAACGGTTGGATCTGATTGGCCGCAGGATCCACTGAGTTACTAAACAACCGGACACCAAGACGAGTCGTGGTCTGATTTTTACGCTGCGCCGCAATTTGGGTGCCGTTATCTTCAGTGTGGGCATCGCCACTATAACGGGTAAAGATCACCTGGCCCTGAGGCTCCAGATACAGGCCGCGGCTTGCACCTTCATACAGCGCTAATGCATAACCCAATTCCAACGATCCGCTCCAGGTATTGGACTTATACTCTTCTTGCGCCAATCCACTGCCGTTGACCTCGTTATCGTAGCGACCATATTGCAGCCAACTGTCCAGATAGAGCCCGCTTGGTGCTTGCGCATTCTGATACCAGGTCCCGTAAATGCCAACGCTGGTTCCCGTGACTTTACCTTTGGCATCACGCCCGCTGAGATCGGAAGTCGCCCTGGTGTCGGCGCTGCCATAGCCCAGCATCAAGCCAGTATGCAATCGGCCTTCACCAACGGCATGTTGTAATTCCCCACCAATCTGCATGACGTCGAGGTCCGTCTTGACCGACAACTGCTCGCCAACCACGCCAGCATCCAGATTATTACGCTGGGCACGTATCCAGACCGCGCCCTGCCCGTCCTTGCCTCTGGCGCCAAATCCAGGCTCCCCAAGACGATCAGTGCGGCTATGGTCGAACATATGCACGGCGGCATTCTGGTTATTCAGATAGGCGGCAGCATCAACACGTAGCAGAGAAGGTTTACCGCTGGTCGGCGGTGTGACCGGTCCTGGCTTTTCAGGCTCAGGGATCTCTGGCTTAGGTGTTTCTGGATTTGGGGTTTCTGGAGTCGGTATTTCAGGTTCAGGCGTCTCCGGCTTCGGCTTTTCTGGTGTCGGTTTTTCAGGCTCAGGAGTCTCTGGCACAGGGATTTCGGGCACGCTAACCGCCTCAGAACGTAAGTACCAGTTGCCGTCGGCAGGATCCTGTTTCCCCCCTTTATGCAGCAGATATTCGTATGCACCTGCGACAACCGGTTTTTGCAGGTTAAACACACCGTCAGATTCTTTGGCAACGCTGATCACCTCAATACCTTCAACCGTTGCCGCGCCCTGCCCGCCAACGTTGTTGACCTGTAACCACGACTGACCACTGCTGCTGCCGGTGATCACCAGGCGATCGGTCACCGAATCATCCCCCTCGAGTACCGTATTCAGCTGCAGCGTACCGCCTTCGCCTGTATAGCTGCCGTCGCCGCCGCCAAAGATAGAGTAAACCAATGACAGTGTCGTCCCTGCCTGGCCATTACCGCCTAGACTTACTGTTCCCGCATTACTCAGCCCGCTAAAGATAGAACTGAAACCCGCCAGATCCAGCTTTCCTGCGTTGCCTACGTTAAACACGGCAGGGCTTAAGAGATTAGCCCCAAATCCAGTGGCTACCCCAGCCTGTAGGGTGCCTGCAACAACGTTGACGGTGCCACTGAAAATATTATCCGTGGTCATCATGCGGGTGACCCCAGTTCCCAGATGATTGATCACCCCAGCACCATTGAGGTTGGCAGAGAAATCCTGATTATCGGTGTAATTGAGATTTAAAATGCCGCGGCTATGCACGTAGACTCCTGGCGTATCCAGAATACCTGCTTTACCGCCAGTACCGATATTCAGCACCGCCTGTTTAACCGAGCTACTACCGGAAAAGGTACTGTTACCGACCCGCAGTACGCCTTCGCTGCCCACTTTGACCACTGCACCATCAGTGACCGTCAGGATGCCATCGCCGTTATCCCCACTGATATTGATATATCCGGCCGATAGCAGCGTGCCTTCATCCTTGACCAGAACCGTACCGCTTGCAGGTGCAGTACCGGTATAAAGCTCACGCTCACCGATAGCCAGACCGTCAAATTTTCCACCCGTGCTCGTCACCTGCGCACCGTTGGCGATGGTCAGGCTGCCGACGCCATCCACACCAACGTCAAGCCCGGTCACTTTGATTGAGGAACCCGCCCCGCTGATCAGCACGTTGCCCTGACTATTAACACGCGCACCGATACGCATAAGGCTTGCCTCGACGCTGCCGCCGTCGATGATGTCCATCTGTCCTTCGCCGCTGTTGCCTACGGTCAGCGTTGCAGCCTTCCAGGTTGATCCATTCCCCGAAACCAGCGCGGTCCCTTTCCCACCGAAACTATCGCCAATATAACTGCCAGAGCCACGGCCATTGAGTAGTGCGCCGTCGGTGATACTGACCTTTCCTTCGCCTTTTTCACCAACCCGCACAATGACACCGCCGGAGGTCACTATCGAACCGGCTCCTGAAAGATTAAGCTCGCCATAGGCACCGGCCATTGTGCCAATGCTGAGTTGCTGTGCTCCAGCCTTGCCACCATTGGTCACGTTCATTACGCCTTTACCGGCGTAGCCCACATAGATATTTGAAGAACCGTACATGTCGTAATACAGTTCGCTCCCGGCGCCGTCGACATTGATGGTCCCTTCGCCACTGGCATCATGGCCCACGCTCACCTTATCGAAGGTATCCAGGCGGAATTTGCCGCCGTCAGAAAAGGTTAATTCACCCACGCCCTGCTTACCAACAATCACCTGATGGCCTAATAATTGCGAACCTGCGCCCGCGATCGTCAACGCCCCTTTAGCACCGTTCTTCACGCCTAGTTCAATAAATGAAACGTCCAGCGTTCCACCGTCAAGTACGGAAACGTCACCCTCGCCACCTACTCCCACCTTCAGATCCTGGCCATAGAGGGGATCGTAGTTGTAGAGTTTCCAACGCGAGTCGATACCTGATATTGAAGCACTGCCGACAGAGCCAGCTTCTCTACCCAGATAGCCAGCCCCCACAGTCGTTGCCTTGGCGCCATCGCTGACGGTTAACTTGCCTGAACCGGTGTCTCCAATCACCAGATCAACGCGGTTACCCGTTTTCCAACCATCAGGCTTGGTGCCCGGTACGGTCTCTTCTGTACCACCATCAATCACGATTTCAGCCGCGCCTACGTTTCCAACGGCTCCAACCAGACCTGCCATCGCTAGAAGCAAACTGGGAGTCACTCCGACTTTACGGTTTTGGGCGGATTTGCCACCAGCGCGGGTAAATTCAGCAACGGGGATCAAAGTGCCAGTATGCCGTTGGCGTACCAGACGATAAATTTTATTCATACGAAAAACTCCTCCAATGAGTTTAATCAGCGCTCAGGGGTTATTAGGAAAGTGATGTTTGAATGAAAATAGGGAAAAATCGTCTTAATTATTTATTGAAATAAAAACCCTAGTGGTGTTAGTTATTCTGAAAAATCGAAGTATTCCATCTCTATGGTAAATTGCGTTCAAGAGCCCACTGAAGATTAAATATTGCAATATGTGGGAAATAACGTGAGCATTGTCAATATACTCACTGCTCTCAATAGTCTGTTATTCATGCTTTCAAATAGTATTTAGCAAATGAAACAACTACAACCCTACCCAAGTAGGGTTAGATGGTTACCAAAGTGGCAATGGTGAGCATGCAGCCCAACGTGGTGAGGTGCTTGGCGAACGAACCCTACCAAAGTAGGGTTTACTTAAGAAAGGCGTGTTGCTAGTTTAGGTAAGCAACAAACTCTGGCATGCTAGGACAATGCAGGCGTTACATTGGTGACAAAAGGAAAGTGACGTGAGTAAGCCCTATGCTTTGGTCGTTGACGATCACCCAATGGTAGCGAATGGCATTGCCGTTTTTTTAAACACGCACTGCGGTTACAAGCGGGTGTATGTTGCTGCCAGCCGCAAAGAGTGCAATAGCCACATCGCAGAGTACGGCTACCCCCACCTGTTGGTGCTGGACTTCTGGCTGTCTGATGGTACGGCACTCCACCTCATTAAAGAGTTGCTACAGCAGGACGCCAATATTCGCCTGCTGGCCATCAGCGGGGATGAAAATAACCAGGTGCAACATAAAGCTCGGGAGGCAGGGGCGCACGGTTTCGTTCACAAGCACGACTCACCACAAACCTTCCATCTTGCCGTTACCGCGCTACAGAATGGGCAACTCTGGTTTCCAGGTAGCTCAGAATTGGCCTGTTGCCCCTCATCAACCACTCACGAGCAGCAATTCGGGCTAACCCAACGCCAGACAGAAGTGCTGGCGATGATGCTGCGCGGCTTCTCAAATAAACGTATCGCCCTCGCGCTGGCCGTGTCTGAGCCGACCATCAAAGAGCATATTACCAGTATCCTTAGCAAGCTGGGCGTCACCAACCGCATCGAAGCCATTACGTTGCTACAGGGGCGTCGTTTCACGCCATGATTAACCCAATCAGTGATAAAACCACGCAAGACATCAACCCACACTCGCAGCTCCGGTTATTGAACGATGTGTTGGCACGGTTGGTATTCAGCATCTATGCGGTCCCTTTCGTCGGGATCGTATTTGCCATCTGGCTCTATCAGTTGAGCTTACCGTTAACCCCGATCGTCTGTTGGATTGCGCTGTACTTTTTAGCCTCCCTGATTGTCTTGTTATGCCATCGCCACTATCGCCGCAAGCTGAGTATGGCAACGGAAACCGCCATGCTGGCCCAGTGGCTGCCTTGGGTCAATCGGCTGGCATTGCTGCATGGCATCGGCTTGTCATCACTGATGGCAGTGACGGCCATAAACCCCTCCTTTGATTTCATTCTGCTGCTCAATATCAGCATAGCCGCAATCGTTGCAGCCAACGCCACACACCTGACCCCGCTGCTGGGCGCATTCCAACGGTTTTTCATCAGTTGCTGGGGGATCTTGTTGCTATTAATCCCCTGGCGATACGGTGAGATCTGGCCAATCATTGTGATGCTGAACCTATTGTATGGCTTTGCTATTTATCGCCACGCTTTAACCTCCCATGCTTTCTACCTTCAGCAGGTCAAATTGGAAGAGGACAGCATCCTGCTGGCTGAGCAATTTCGCTTGGCGAAAGAGGAGGCTGAACAGGCATTGCAGGATAAAAATCTGTTCCTGACTACCGCCAGCCATGACCTTCGTCAACCTATCCACGCGATGGGATTTTTGATTGAGGCGATCATCCATCAGAATCGCGATACCCTGTTACATCCACAACTTCATGATTTGCAACAAAGCGTGCGTTCTTTGCATTTAATGTTCAACTCGCTGCTGGACCTGACCATCATTGAAAATAAAGCCGTCAATGTTCCCCAGACCGAAGTGGATTTAGCACCGTTAGTCGAGTCAATCGTCACGCTATTTCGTGAAGATGCGAATAACCGAGGTTTGACCCTGCGCTCAAGGCTTCCTCGGCAACGCTGCGTGGCATTGGGCGATCTCTCATTGATCAAGCAGGCGTTAATCAACCTGACGCACAACGCACTACGTTATACCCAACAAGGTGGGGTGTTGATCGCGGTTCGTCTACGCGGCAAGGATTGGTTATTGGAAGTATGGGATACGGGGATTGGTGTTGCCGATGCCGAAACATCCCAGATTTTCTCACCCTTCTATCGCTCTGATCTTGCCTGGCGAATAGACAGCGCCGGACATGGGTTGGGCCTGTCTGTGGTGGCAAGATGTGCGAAGCTGATGAAAGTAGAGTGTGCGATGAGTTCGATCGAAGGCAAAGGCTCACGTTTTTGGCTGCGTCTGCCAGCCAGCAACACGGTTACCGCCATGGTTCCACTAGCCCCGGAGCAAAAGCCCTTCCTGGTTGCGCATCGGGCGCTGTCCGGTACCTGTCTGGTGGTCGATGACGATCCCTTGGTCACCTCCGCCTGGATCAGCCTGATGCAGGCCTGGGGCGTAACGGTTCGCTGTGTAGCCTCAGCACAAGAGGCGTTTGCCGTGCTTGAGAGTGGTTTTTCTCCCCAGGCGATTTTGTGCGATCAGCGCCTGCGTTCGGGTGAGAGTGGCTTCGACATTTTGCAGGAGTTATTCCACCGGCTCCCGCAGGCCAGTGGTGCGATGGTAAGCGGTGAGTTTAATTCAGCGATATTGCAGCAGGCGGAAAGCGAGGGTTATATGGTGCTGTATAAACCACTGGAACCCTCACAGCTTCATGCATTGCTTTCACAATGGCTAAATGCTGAGTAAAAACTACGGGGCTGGCGCCACGCTCTGGATTTCGCCGCTATACCCGGTACGGGTAATCGCCGTCAGCAATAGCTGATTATCAAAACCCTCGGGCACAATCACCTCTGCCTGGTGCGTTTTCAGCGAGGCTTTGGCCTTAATTACCCCGTCAGTCGAGCGCAATGCTTTATTGATGGAGATGACGCAAAGCGAACAGGTCATGGCTTTGATATCAATAGTGACTTTCTGGTTTTCAGCCCATAGACGCGGCGCCATCAGCACCAGAGCCAACAGCAGAAAAATGCGCTTCTTCATTCCATCATTTCCCAAATCCAAGGTAATACGTAGGGGTAGGTCATCAACGCCAACAGCAAAGGTACCGACAACCAGTAAAGCCAAATCAGTACCCGACGGCTGACGACGTTCACGCAGACCGGGCGTGGCGACAGGTAAAGCCGCCAAAATCCTCGCAGCATCAATCCGATAGCCACAATAATCATGGGCCACTGCAGCCAGGATAGCGCCGGGATCCCAGTGAGCCCGGCGGCAGAGATACCAAACACCAGATACAACAACGGCCCGAGACAGCAGAGCGTCGATGCTGCGGCGGCAAGCAGAGCCGCCAGCAGCGTCACTACGCTGCCCTTAACGCTGTTCGACAGAGACATAGTCATAGCTAAATTCGGCCGGATCGTAGAAGTTTAACGGGTCGCCATCCACTTCAGCATAGGGGTAACCAAAGTTATTGAGGTCACCCTGCTCTGCCTCTGGCGAAAGCGCGAAATCACGGGCGTAGTTAAAACCAACCCAGTTCATTTCCCAGTTGCCGAACAGGTAATCGTTGACGGCTTCAACGGCGGCATCGCCGTTTTCTTTTTTCTCTGCCAGACGCATTTTAGTGACGTCGGCCGGATCGGCCGGCAACCAGCCGAAACCTGCCAGCCAGAACATCGCCCGGCAATGCTGCCCGCCGCTGACTTTTGCCACGCCTTGCTCATCAGCGCTGCCAAATGCCTTCTTCGAATAGCTCCCCAGCTTGCGGGATGCGCCCAGACGAATACCAAACATCTCACGCGCGGGGATCCCGCTGGCACGGCACAACGCGACGAACACGGAGTTGATATCGGTACATTTCCCGCCCAGCTTGCCGGCCTTAAGGATTTGCCCCACATCACCGGTCCCGCAGCCAATCACCGCATCGTCGCGATGCATATGGGTTCTTACCCATTCATGAATTAGCCTCGCCTGCTGCAGAGGGGATTTCTCACTGCCTATAATTTTCAACGCCGTTTCTTTCACCAGTCCATCCACCGGGATATGTGGGGTCGCGTTAAGATAGGGTTGTATCTCTGCAGGGAACACCAGATCGGTTTGCGGGAGGTGCCATTCGGCCAGTTGGTTGCTCTTCAGCTGTTCCCAGTCCAAGGTTTCAATCAGCATTTCCACTTTCAGTTCCATCGGGCCTTTGGAATCCGGCCAGGAAGCAAACAACGTTTTGGCTGCGTAGGTATTATTCGCCGTGAGGTAGGCCTGCTGATAGTTGCCAGAAAAAGAAATGTGCTTCAGTTGCTGGAAGGCGGTGTCCACGGGGACCGGGATCCACAGATTGGCCTTACCTTCTGAGCCTGCTGGCGCTTTCAGTTGATACGTTTGTGTCATCACAAAACGTCTTCTGTTGTCCACGCAGGTTGACGCCGGGATATCCGTTTTACGCGACTCAGACCAGACCGGGCTTATCAGCCCAAAAGAAGATAACGCTGCCGCACCCTTGAGAAATTTACGCCTTTCCATCACCGTTCCTTTTTTTATTATCAGATAGCGCCAAAGCCTTGCCCACCGCCTTTGGGAGGGCAATAGTATGCACCCAGGCAGCACAAAACGACATACCGCTTACGCAAAAAGACATCAGGGAATATACGGTAAACGGCATGCGGGAAAGTGGAGACGTCTCAAGAATAATAAAAATACGCTAAGAAGCGAACGTTCGAGTCGGAGGCGGGATTACTCCCACCGCCCTTGCAACGAGAAGATTATACGATAAACCGATTCACTAATTGGGTCATCGCTGCCGCTTGGTTATCCAGTACCTGACTGGCACTGGCCGCTTGGGAAACCAAAGCCGCATTTTGCTGTGTGACTTGTTCAAGTTGATTTAAAGCCAGATGAACCTGCCCCACCCCCAATGATTGTTCATTGGCAGCCTGAGCAATATCGCTAACATATTGTTTCATCAGTCCTGAATTATCTGCTGCCGCTTTTAGTGCGACCCCCGAAGCCGAAACCCGGGCGACGCCTTGCGCAATTTTTTCCATATTTTGATTAATCAGCTCCCGGATCTGGCTTGCCTCTTTAGCACAGCGTTGGGATAAGTTACGCACCTCACTCGCTACCACCGCAAATCCCCTTCCAGACTCGCCAGCTCGAGCGGCTTCTACCGCAGCATTGAGCGCCAACAAATTGGTCTGAAAAGAAATATCGTCAATAGAGGCCACGATACGCGCAATCTGCTCGCTAGAATTACGGATCTCCGACATGCTCTGGCTGGCTTCATTCGCCACACGATTCGCCTGCATGACATCGCGTTCCATCGCCAGCGTGAGTTGTTCAGCTTCGCGGGCGTTATCTGCAGTCTGGGAGATCGCCGTGGACATTTGTTCCATACTGGCCGCAGTTTCAACGATAGATGCCGCCTGCTCATCGGTACGTTGCGCCAAATCCTGATTGCCAGCGGCGATATCACTGCTAGCATGGTGAAGGATCTCCGAGCCGGATTTAATCTCTTTAACAATATGCTGAATATTTTCAATGGATTGATTATAGGCATGATTCAGTGCTGACAACTCATCACTACCCGGCACGCTAAGGCGTTGGGTCAAATCCCCCTCCATTTCACCAATCGTTTTCAGCGTTCCTTGCAGTTGCAGATGGATACTCCGCGCAACGACGATGGCTATCGCCAAGGCTACTGCCAGGGAAAGAAAGCTGATACACAGGAAAGTTATCCATTCGCTACGTGCCGTGCGTGACAACTCTGCAGCATGCTTTTGTAACGTGTCAGCGGTTTGATTCTCTATTTGACGCAGCACTTCAATGCGCAAAGTCTGAGCCTTGAACCAATCGGTAGGATTAACCTTGAATCCACCGGTTGCGACTTTATCGAGCGCAATCTCACGAAACTTAAGGGCATCAGTTGCCGACGTAGAACGTAATGCGCCATCAAGCGCCGCCGCCTGCTCCGCGGTGCTGAAACGACGAGTCGCAGAAAGCCAGGCCTCTTGTTTTCCCACCACATCGCTCAACTGGCGGAATTGCCCATTACCAAAACGATCGCTAGAGAAAACCCCGGAGAGTAATGCTCGCTCTATTCCCGACTGTTCTTTCAGGTTAAGCAGGCTGTAATACGCTGACAATTCTTGGCCGATTTTGCCCGATGTCGTCAAATGCCCAATACCGCCGACAAAATCCAGCACTTGGGCGATGGTCTTAGTATAGAAACCAATGGCTTGTGGCGCCGCGGTGTGTAAATTGCTGACGTTATTACGCACCTCACCAAGTAACTGGGTTTGGTCGTTAAATAACTGAATCGCCGATGTATCAATCCCTTCCAATGCGCTGCGATCGGTTTTAGATAACAGTTGGCTAAATTTCGCCATAGCCGCATCGGTCAGTTTACGTTGATCCGCTAGTTCAGCGCGAAACTGCCCACCGCCAGAGCCCAGGTAACCTGCGCTCATACCACGCTCTTTTTGCAGTTCATGCACGACATCCCCTGCACCACGCGCAATTGCCGTTAGCTGAACGATGACATCCATCTGACGTTCGGTATTGATACGGGTTTTCATACCCGACCCGGCAAACCAGCATAAAGCCAGTAGCAGTGGAAACAGAGCAATGAAAAGCTTCATTCTCATCGATATACGGTAGATCCCTAACATCCGGTTTCGTCCTGTTTAGGTGACAACATCAATAGAACAGCTATCGGCCTGCTTGAAGCACCCTTTAACCACAATGATAGGGTTGTTATTATTGCATTGATAAATAACATTATTTTTATTAAAGCATCAGGACTGCCAATGCAACTCCCTCCTTTGCTCTACCACTTCATCCTCACTTCACACAGCCCCGATAAACTCGCCAGATTCTAACTTCGAGGAATTGAACGTGATTTTTACCAAACGCCTGTTGGCTATTCTGTTTCTCACCATCGGCCTGATGACCGTGCTGGTCAGCCAAGCTCGCGAGCTACCTGCGGTGCAGGATGGTGACATCATTTTCCACACCTCCCGCTCGGCACAGAGCCTGGCGATACAGCAGGCCACCGGCTCTCGTTACAGCCATATGGGCATTATTGTGCTGCGTGATGGCAAGCCTTACGTATTCGAAGCGGTATCGACGGTAAAATATACCCCGCTGGCCGCCTGGATCGAGCGGGGAGAGAAAAAGCATTTTGTCGTTAAACGCCTGAAGAACGCCAAGCAAATGATGACGCCGTCCGCGCAGCTAAAAATCCGCCAGCAGGTTAAAAGCTTTGCCGGGAAGCCCTACGACATGCAGTTTTCCTGGTCAGATGAGAAGCTATATTGTTCGGAATTGGTGTGGAAGATTTACGATCGCGCACTAGGGATACAAATCGGCAAGCTGCAAAAAGTGCGTGAATTTAACTTTGGTGCTCCTGCCGTACAGCAGAAACTGAAAGAGCGCTACGGAACGCAAATCCCGTGGGAGGGGTCGGTTATTTCGCCGAAGGCGATGTTTGAATCACCGCTGTTGGTCACGGTGATCGCGAATTAATCTACGGTGACGTCCCCCATCCACATGGATAGGGGACTGTATGTGCTACATAGTAGGTCCGCATCTGACAACAGCTCCGGGTTAACTTGCGTCCTGTACACGCAACTCCACCTCGTGCGCCTCGTCCGCCTGAGGGATCTCCAGTTTGCTCAGCATCCGCGCCATCGCCTCAGCAGGTACGCTGTATTCCCGCTCGGCATTCTGCCGCTGCCATTGGGCGTAAGGTACTTCCAGGTAAACAATCTTCACCCTTGCGCCATAGGCGATAAACAACTCAACCAACTGGCTACGCAACTGCCGGGTAATATTGGTGGCATTCCAGACAAAAGGTTCGCCCCGCCGTAGCAGCGTTTTTGCCTGCAGCTTGGCCTGCTGCACAACCCAGCCGGTCGCGTTTTTGTCGGTAGGAGACAACCGGTGTTGGCGGCGAATATTGTCCAGGCTGATAACCTCAAGCCCAGCGGCATGCTGCGCGATATAGCGATCTTTACCCATTCCCGGCAGCGCACAAAGTAACGTCACTTCGCTCTGAAATTGCTCGTAGGGAACAAAATCTACACTAGCCTGCGGATGCGTCAAATAATGGTAACGTTGGTTATCGTTCGCAAAAGGACGCGCTTGCCCCCAGCATTGCTGTTCCTGACAGAACAGTTCGAACAGCTCGATATTATCCAGCAGGCCGTTTTGGTCTTCACACTCACGCCCCAACACATCTGCCCGTGCCAACATCGCCAGCAACCGTGTATCTAACCGGAGGGCCGCTAATAACAGCGCCCGTTCCGGCGATGGTCGCCCCATGATCCATAACGGCAAACCATGAAAGCGCACCAAGGCCGCAACCTGTTCACGCAGTTGAAACGGCGTAACGATATCCCGATAGAGGATCGAGCGCGTGGTCAGCTCACCGCGTTTAGCGTGGTTGGGTGAGGTCACCGAACCATCGTCGGCAACCCGTGTGGTGCTGCGCTTTTCTACATCGTGCAGCAATGCGGCAGCCCAAACCAGCTCCTGCTGTTGCTCTGGCAATGCCAAAAACTGCGCAGACTCGGTCAGTGCCGCCAGTACGAGCTGGGTATGGATTGCCACATCGCCTTCCGCATGATGGCGAGGATCTTGTGGCACCTGATGCATGTCGGCCACCCAGCGGAATTTATCCACCAGCCTGCCCCACTGCTTGTCTTCACTTAAGCACCACATGGTTTATCCTCCTGCTGAAACTCATACGCCATACGCGCTCGTTGCCAATTCACTCTCCAGTGGCGATCGGTTTTCACATGGTTTTTACGCACGTACTTAAATACGTTATGGGAAAACTGATCCACCGGGAATTCAGCCGCATTGCGGGTGACAACCCCTTCCATGGTGCATGGCAAGCCGGTATGCACGTCGTGCGGCGCAAAACTCCCCACTCCCCCCACCAGCTCCAGTATTGCCGAACGGTATTCTTGTTCCGTCTGGCGCGGCACTTCCTTCACCACTTCTGGCACACAGGCAAAATCAAATAATGCCGCGTAGAACTGCACTTCTTGCCAACTCAGCCACATGTCTTTACAGCGCACGGCGAATAGATAAAAGTCCTGTTGCAGGCCACGATATTCGATCGAATGCGTGGCATACAGGTTCTCCCCAAACAGTTCGATATCGCCCAGGTCACTTTTAATCAATTGCCAACGCTGGCGGATCTGGCGCGTCCAGGCAGAAACCGTTGGTGCCGCATGGGAGCGCGCAAATACGCCATACCGATTCAGGCAGTTATTCTCACCATCGAGCTTTTCCGTATGGATCAGTGAGGGGATTAACCCTATGTCTTGCCAATAGTGTTTATTAATCCGATCGTCACTGGTGGTTCCCGGTGAGAACGGATAATGGTACGTCCGACCATATTTTTGTGTTTCCATTTCTTTTCTTCTTATTGGGTTATCGGCCTGCCCCATCAGGCCGATATTTATTAAGCGAGCGGCGTAAAGCTTTCGCCTTTAAACACCCGAACCGGTGAACCACGCACTATTTGATGGTGAAACATCCGTCGCTCAGCACGCTGTTCGTCCAGTTGCTGTTGCTCAAGCTGTTGCAAACGGTGAGCGATCAGCAAATACGCCAAACGTTTATTGGCATGTTGGCTGCGCTCGGTCTGCACTTTGACGCTAATGCCGCTAGCGATATGGGTGGCGCGAATAGCCGATTCCGTTTTATTTACGTGCTGCCCACCTGGCCCGGAGGACTTCAAAGTCTCAAAGCGGATCTCGCTCTCTTTTGGCACCGCTGCCGGAGAGAAACGCGCTGCACCAATAAACCAGTTCTTTCTGGAGCGTCCAGAGCGCCACGGGCTTTCGCAAATCCACTGCAATGTCCCGCACCACTTGGCGGCCAATGGCTCCGCCGCTTCGCCGTTAAGCGTCAATAACACCGAACGCAACGTGCCCGGCAGGCGGCCCTCTTCCCGCTCAACCTCATGCAGTTCCACCTGCATGGCCTGAGCCTCTTTGTGAAACTGGCGCAGTGCCAAACTCACCGCCAGGCAACATTCATCCGGCCCCTGGGCGGCAGAAATCTGTAATAAGATCATCACTGCCCCCCGCTGGTTTTGTAGGTCAACACCGGCTGCATACGCGCCACCAACGTGACCAATCCGGCCTGCTGCAAGGCTCCCACTACGCTATCAATCGGCTTGTAGGCTTCTGGCGCTTCCTGATAAATCAGCTGGCGATCACGGCAAATCACCCGGCTGCCGAAGCGGGTTCTGGCCAACTGCTCGGTGCTGAAACGCGCCGATAAACGGTCTTTACACTCGGAACGCATCCATTTACGCCCCGCGCCGTGCGCCAGCGAATACAAACTGCTGGCGGCAGGTAGCGGTTGGACGATATAGCTGTAATCGCCACGCGAGCCAGGGATCACCACCAGACCTTCATCCGACGGCGTAGCCCCTTTACGATGCAGCCAACCAGGCACGCCCTCGATAGTGGCCGCCTCCAGCAGGTTATGATGGATATCCAGCAGGCAATCGCCAGCAGCGCGTAACCGCTGCAATATCCGCTGGGCAATCAGTTGCCGGTTTAAGCCTGCAAAATCCAGTGCCTGTTGATGCTGTTGCAGATAATCGTCGGCCGCATCGGTATTTTCCAGCAGGCCATGATGCCCATGAGCGCGTACATGCTGTTCCAGTATTAGCTGGCCCAAGCCACGCGAACCGCTGTGCACCAACAACATCAGCCGTTTTTTATCGAGACCGGCCTGCGGCTGATATATTTCGTCGATGCGTAACAGTTCAGCAAAATGATTACCGCCGCCAATGGTGCCCAATGCCCGAGAATAATCGCCAAGCGCGGGAGGAATATCCCCCAACTCTTCTTGCTCTAACGGACCGTCAATATTGCCCAGCTTTTTTTCCAATTTATCCAGCGACTGTTTCATCGCCAACAAATCTGTTTTCCATAGCGACATACCGCAACCGATATCATTACCGATTAACGCCGGGTAGAAGCGATGTTGAGAAAAGAAAGCGGCACCGACCGGGTAGCCACGGCCAGGATGCAAATCTGGCATCCCGACCACGCGCACCATATCTGGCAGCTTGGCGGTAATTTCTAATTGTTGGATTGCATTTCCTTCAATCCAGGTGTGTTCCGACGCGATCAATGAAACTCGCGGCGTAACCGAGCCAATAGTATTGCTCATAACCAATCCTGATTAATATTTTATCTAATTTTTTGGATTTGGCGGGCGGTAGCCCTAGCAATACCTGGAGAACAGGAAATTATGCCTGAGGATACGACCCGCAAAGGGTAAACAGTGCTTGATAATTCATGATGTACCTCCTTTGCAAAGTGAATGAATGGGAAAACGCGGCGATAGTACATATAAACTCCAGCGTTAGCAATGGTTGTTCGCGTCGGCCACCAAAATTTAATTCGGGGTGCCGAAAAGTTTGACCCAAGTCAACGTTGCATTTAATTGGTCGCTGGCTGGATAGACTCTGCTGACGATTGTCAGTATATAAATGCAAATGGTAATCATTTTCAGTTAAACTATGACAGGTCTGGATGGCTACGTTGCCACGCGTCCCTACCTCCATCAGTTCTGCCCCATTGAAGGAACTTGCTGTTGAAACATGACACTGAGCTGGATTTAACCCCGCATTTTGCACTGGCAGGCAATCAGCCGTTTAAAGATCGTCGAGCCATGATGCCGCTGCGCGGCGCGATCCCCGTAGAAAAACCGCTGCTGGCACCAACCTGGCAAACTGTCATCGGCCAGACCGCGCCCAGCCGCAAGCGGCTGGTGTATCTACACATTCCGTTTTGTGCCACCCACTGCACCTTCTGCGGCTTTTACCAAAACCGTTTCGAGGAGGACAGCTGCGCCCGCTACACCAATGCGCTGCTACGGGAGATCGAAATGGAGGCAGACAGCCCTCTGCATCAGTCTGCGCCAATCCATGCCGTCTATTTTGGCGGTGGAACACCTTCGGCGCTTGCCGCACGGGATCTGGCACGTATTATCACCACACTACGCGAACGCCTGCCGTTAGCCCCAGACTGTGAAATCACCATCGAGGGCCGGGTGCTAAACTTTGACGATCAGCGGATAGACGCCTGTCTGGATGCCGGAGCCAATCGCTTTTCGATTGGTATTCAGTCGTTTAATAGCAAAATCCGCAAAAAAATGGCCCGAACCTCCGACGGCGCAAGCGCCATTGCGTTTATGGAAGGGCTAGTTCGTCGCGACCGCGCTGCCGTAGTCTGCGATTTACTATTCGGCTTACCTGGCCAAGATGCGAAACTTTGGGGCGAAGATCTATCGATTGCCCGCGATATCGGGCTGGACGGTGTCGATCTCTACGCCCTCAATCTGCTGCCCAATACGCCTCTGGGTAAGGCAGTTGAAACTGGCCGCACCTCGGTTCCCTCACCTGCCGAGCGGCGCGATCTCTATTTGCAGGGCTGCGACTTCATGGACCAGGCAGGCTGGCGCTGTATCAGCAATAGCCACTGGGCGCGCACCACGCGAGAGCGCAATTTGTACAACCTACTGATTAAGCAAGGCGCAGACTGCCTGGCCTTTGGCTCTGGCGCAGGAGGCTCGGTCAACGGCTATTCCTGGATGATTGAGCGCAACCTCACTAGCTGGCACGACGCTATCGCTGCGGGTCGCAAACCGCTGATGATGATGATGCGTACCTCAGGTAACCGAAGCCAGTGGCGTCAGCCGCTACAGGCTGGCGTGGAAACCGCGCGCATCCCGCTGGATGAACTGACGCCTCATGCGGAAAAGCTGAAGCCGCTACTCGCACAGTGGCATCAGGCGGGGTTAACCCGCGACGCCTCAACCTGCCTGCGCCTGACCAACGAAGGGCGCTTCTGGGCAAGCAATATTCTGCAGTCTCTTGATGAGCTGCTCCAACAACTGGATCTGCCGCGTATTGCGGTAGCCACCCTCTAACAGGAGTGAACGATGAAACCATGGCTGATTTTTGGCGCTGGCGGCAAAGGGGTCGGCGCGCTGACTCTGGAACTTGCGCTTGCGGAACAGCGTCCGGTGGTTGCGGTGGTGCGTAATCCTGATGCCGCCGCTCGCCTGCGGGAGAAAGGCGTACAGGTTTATCTCGGTGACGCTTGTGATGCTATTGCGGTCACTCGTGCTTGCGAAGCTGCTGGTGCCAACGCAACAATCATCTCTTCAATGGGAGGCGCACAGGATTATCTGGCCCACCGGACAGTGATAGATACGGCGGAAAAGTGTGGGATATCGCGCATGATCCTCGTCACCTCTCTGGGCTGTGGCGACGGTTGGCCGTTTCTGTCACCACGCGCCAAAGCGGGGTTTGGCCAGGCGGTACGTGAAAAATCGCTGGCGGAAAGCTGGTTACAGACCAGCACGTTGGATCACGCCATCTTGCGCCCCGGCGGGCTGCTGAACGGCAATGCTACCGGCAAGGCGCAACGGTTCCAGGGGCAGGAAGTTCATGGCTTAGTGATGCGTGCGGACGTTGCTGCACATGTCCAGCAACTGGCAAATGCCCCCGCACTCAATCAACAGGTCTATAGCCTGATTGAACCCGGTCTTAAACCCGCTTAATCCCTACATGGCGCTGATTGACGGCGCCATGCCTAATTTTTCTCCTTGTTTCTATTCATTTTTTTCGGTTGTCGCACGTCGAAAAAGGCACAATAACCCAATAGAGTTAGGAACTTTCATATTAGTATGAGGACCAGTATTAGCTATTAGTGCGCTTGTTTCATTCATACAACGATGGGATATCTTGAAGACACGTATTCATGGCCTTGCCTTCTTTCTCTTTTCCCTCTGCCTTAGCGGCAGAACCTCCCCTGTTTTGTTATCGATTCATCATTTTTTATCCCTGTCTGCCATGACTGAAATTCCGTTTAACAGAGCAGCCTAGCTGAGTTTGTTAGACCTCGTAGCGCCTTTCTTTTTTCTTGTATGGACTACAGCGAGTCTTTATGAATATCAAAAACAGAAAACGCCTCACTTTCTATTCACTGCTTCTCCTGGTCATCGTGGCCGCTTGTGCTGCATGGTGGCATCTACGCGATCCTGGTATCCCCGCAGGATTCGCCCGCAGTAATGGCCGGATTGAAGCGACAGAAATTGATATTTCGACCAAGGTAGCGGGCCGTATTGAAAAGATTGAGGTGCGCGAGGGGGATTTTGTCAAACAAGGCCAGGTACTCGCCCACATGGATACCCGCGTGTTGGATGAGCAGCGGCTTGAAGCACAGGCCCAGATCCGTGAAACCGAGAGTGCAATTGCCACAGCCAAGGCGTTGTTAGCCCAACGCCAAAGTGAAAAATTAGCGGCACAGGCGGTGGTTCGGCAGCGAGAGGCGGAATTGCACTCGGCCAACAAACGTTTTTTACGTTCAAAAGCGCTGGTCAAAAACAATGCCGTATCCGCCCAACAGTTGGATGATGATACCGCCGTAGCGCAGAGCACGCTTGCATCACTAGAGTCGGCAAAGGCACAGGTTTCTGCGGCTCAGGCAGCGATAGAATCCGCACAGGCGGGCATTATTCAAGCCTATACCCGCGTCGAAGCGGCTAAAGCGACTGAACGCCGGATCGTTGCCGACATCGAAGACAGTGCGTTAAAAGCCCCCCGCAATGGCCGCATTCAGTATCGCGTCGCCGAGCAGGGTGAAGTCTTGGCCGCTGGCGGACGCGTGTTGAACATGGTCGATCTTAGCGACGTGTATATGACCTTCTTCCTCCCTACCGAGCAAGCGGGTCAAGTCGCAATCGGCAGCGAAGTACATGTGATCCTGGATGCAGCACCAACGCTGAGAATTCCCGCCAAAATCACCTATGTCGCCAGCGTGGCCCAATTCACGCCGAAAACCGTTGAAACCGATAATGAGCGCCTCAAACTGATGTTCCGTGTGAAAGCGCGTATCTCGCCGGAGTTGTTGGAAAAACACCTTGAGTACGTCAAAACCGGTTTACCGGGGATGGCCTATGTCCGGCTAGATAGCGCCCAAAGCTGGCCGGAAGATCTGGCTGTGAGGCTACCGCAATGATGAATCGCACCGGCACATCTGTGGTCGAACTGAGCCAGGTTAGCCAACATTATGGCGGTACCGCCGCGTTACATGAGGTCAGCATTGAGATCCCTGCACGTCAGATGGTCGGGTTAATCGGGCCGGATGGCGTGGGTAAATCCAGCCTGCTGTCCCTGATTGCCGGAGCCAGGGTCATTCAGTCTGGCAAGATTGCGGTGCTCGGTGGGGATATGGCCGATGCCGACCACCGGCGCAGCGTTTGCCCACGCGTTGCTTATATGCCTCAGGGATTGGGGAAAAACCTCTATCACACCCTGTCTGTCTATGAAAACGTCGATTTCTTCGGCCGCCTGTTTGGCCAGGCGAAAGCAGAACGAGAACAACGGATAACCGATTTACTGCACAGTACCGGGCTGACAAAATTCCGCGACCGCCCTGCCGGCAAACTTTCCGGCGGGATGAAGCAAAAGCTGGGGCTATGCTGCGCGTTGATACACGATCCCGAACTGCTGATCCTGGATGAACCCACAACCGGAGTAGATCCTCTTTCTCGTGCCCAGTTCTGGGAACTGATCGAGCGCATCCGTGAACGCCAGACCAACATGAGCGTACTGGTCGCCACGGCCTATATGGAAGAAGCCGAACGCTTCGATTGGCTGGTAGCCATGGACGCCGGGCGGGTATTGGCAACCGGTAGCGGGCGTGAACT
Source organism: Serratia sp. K1WW1 (assembly GCF_055790865.1). Classification (NCBI taxonomy): domain Bacteria; kingdom Pseudomonadati; phylum Pseudomonadota; class Gammaproteobacteria; order Enterobacterales; family Yersiniaceae; genus Serratia; species Serratia sp. K1WW1. Next base: position 2,485,547 of record NZ_CM147697.1, on the reverse strand, counting down.
CCGCCAGCAAACCCACAGCGCGACGTTGGAAGAAGCCTTTATCGCTTTGCTGCCTGAAGAGAAGCGCAATAATCATCAACAGGTCATTATTCCACCGCGTGATAAATCCAATGATGACGTCGTGGCGATTGAAGCTGAGGGGCTGACGATGCGCTTTGGGGATTTTGTCGCAGTGGATAACGTGAATTTCCGCATTCCACGCGGTGAAATCTTCGGTTTTCTGGGCTCCAACGGCTGTGGTAAATCCACCACCATGAAGATGCTGACCGGGCTGCTGCCCGCCAGCGAAGGTAAAGCCTGGCTGTTTGGTCAGGAAGTCGATCCTAAAGATATCGAAACCCGCCGCCGGGTTGGCTATATGTCGCAGGCATTTTCGCTTTACAGCGAATTGACGGTACGTCAAAACCTCGAGCTTCACGCCCGGCTGTTCCATATCCCCGAAGAACAAATCGCCGCTCGGGTAGAGGAAATGAATCAGCGCTTCATGCTCGCTGAAGTGGCAGATGCGCTGCCTGAATCCCTGCCGCTGGGCATTCGCCAGCGTTTATCCCTGGCCGTCGCGGTGATCCACAAACCTGAAATGTTGATCCTGGACGAACCCACTTCCGGTGTCGATCCGGTGGCTCGCGATATGTTTTGGAATTTGATGGTGGACCTCTCGCGGCAAGACGGCGTGACCATCTTTATCTCCACGCACTTTATGAACGAGGCGGAACGCTGTGACCGTATTTCGCTGATGCATGCCGGTAAAGTGTTAGCCAGCGATACACCGCGGGCTTTAGTGGCACAGCGCGGCCTGAACACGCTGGAGGAAACATTTATTACCTACCTGCGTGAAGCTTCTGGCGACGACGGTATGCCACCAGAATCTCTGGCAGAAAACCCTGCTCTCCAGGCATCGCCACATGGGGTGAGTAACCGTTTCAGCCTCGTACGCATGTTTAGCTATAGCCAGCGAGAATCGTTGGAGCTGCGACGCGATCCTGTGCGTTCTACGCTGGCGTTGGTCGGCAGCGTAATCCTGATGTTTATCATGGGCTACGGTATCAGCATGGACGTAGAAAACCTGCGGTTCGCCGTGATGGATCGTGATCAAACCGGCACCAGCCAAGCCTACGTGTTAAATCTTGCGGGTTCACGCTACTTTATCGAGCAGCAACCGATCACCGATTATGACCAGTTGGAACACCGGATGCGCAGCGGCGAGCTGGCGGTTGCCATCGAAATTCCACCGAATTTTGGCCGTGATATCGCCCGTGGGCACAAGGTGAAAATCGCTGTCTGGGTGGACGGAGCGATGCCTAACCGTGCGGAAACGGTGCGGGGCTACGTACAGGCGATGCATTTGAACTGGTTAGGCAGCATGGCGGCGCAACAGCCTATCGTGGCAAAGAGCAACGTGCTGATGGACATCGAAACGCGCTATCGCTACAACCCGGATGTGAAAAGCCTGCCTGCCATCGTCCCGGCGGTGATCCCGCTGTTGCTGATGATGATCCCGGCTATGCTCACCGCGCTAAGTGTGGTGCGGGAAAAAGAGCTTGGCTCCATCATCAACCTGTATGTTACGCCAGTGACCAAGGCCGAGTTTTTGCTGGGTAAACAGCTGCCCTATATCGTATTGGGCATGCTTAACTTCTTGCTGCTGTGCGCGCTGTCGGTGTTCCTGTTTGGTGTGGAGCACAAAGGCAGTTTTCTTACTCTGTTGCTGGCGGCATTGTTGTACATCATAATCGCTACCGGCCTTGGGCTGTTGATCTCCACCTTTATGAAGAGCCAGATAGCGGCGATCTTTGGTACGGCAATCATCACTCTGATCCCGGCGACCCAGTTCTCCGGCATGATTGACCCGGTTTCGTCGCTAGAGGGCATTGGCCGTTGGATCGGCAATATTTACCCGACCTCGCATTTCCTGACCATCACGCGCGGCACCTTCTCCAAAGCACTGAACCTGTTCGACCTACAGGCTTCGTTTATTCCTCTGGCGATCGCCATTCCGGTGATTATCGGGCTAAGCGTGCTTCTTTTGAAAAAACAGGAGGCTTAATGCGCAGCTTACGTAACATCTTCAACCTCGGGATTAAAGAGCTACGCACTCTGCTGGGTGATAAAGCCATGCTGGCGTTGATCGTCTTTTCGTTTACGCTGTCTATCTACTCATCAGCAACGGTGACGCCAGGCTCTTTGCATCTGGCTCCGTTGGCCATCGCGGATCAAGACCAATCTCAGCTCTCCACTCGCCTGATAAACAGTTTTTATGCGCCCTACTTCCTGCCACCGGCCATGATTGACTCCCATCAGATAGACACGTTGCTGGATGCGGGCAGCTATACTTTTGCGATAGATATCCCACCCAACTTCCAGCGCGACGTACTGGCTGGCCGGCAACCCGCCATCCAGCTTAACGTGGACGCCACCCGCATGAGCCAGGCTTTTCTGGGTAACAGCTACATACAAAATATCGTCACTGGCGAAGTGAACGAGTTTATGGCGCGTTATCGGGCGGGTAACGCGCTGCCGGTCGATCTGGAAATACGCACCCGCTTTAACCCCAACCTGGAGCAATCGTGGTTTGGATCGGTCATGGCGATTATCAATAACATCACCATGTTGGCGATTATCCTCACCGGTTCGGCGCTGATCCGCGAACGCGAGCACGGTACCATCGAACATCTGCTGGTAATGCCAATCACGCCGTTTGAGATCATGCTGGCCAAGGTGTGGTCAATGGGGTTAGTGGTACTGCTGGCTTCCGGACTCTCGCTGGTGTTTATGGTGCAAGGCGTACTGAATGTACCTATCGAAGGCTCCATTTTGCTGTTTATGCTGGGCGTGGCGCTGAGCCTGTTTGCCACTACCTCCATCGGCATCTTTATGGGAACTATCGCGCGTTCGATGCCGCAACTGGGGCTGCTGATGATCCTGGTGCTCTTGCCACTACAGATGTTGTCTGGCGGCTCTACCCCACGTGAGAGCATGCCGTGGTTAGTGCAGAATATTATGCAAACCATGCCAACCACTCACTTTGTCAGTCTGGCGCAGGCCATACTTTATCGTGGAGCGGATTTCAGTATCGTGTGGCCACAGTTTGCTATCCTGCTGGTGATTGGTTTCGCGTTCTTTGGCTTTGCGCTTAGCCGCTTCCGTAAGACGATAAGCTCTATGGCGTAAGGATCAGAACAGGCAGGGTTCTTCTCCTGCCTGTTGCCTTATATCACTCCGCCAATGCACGCATCACCTTGATCAGCTCCGATTTACCTTCAAAGCCAATCCCCGGCAGTTCCGGCATAACAATATGGCCATCTTCCACCTTCACCGAGTCCGGGAATCCGCCGTAAGGCTGGAACAGATCTGGGTAGCTTTCATTGCCCCCTAGCCCCAGGCCCGCAGCAATATTCAATGACATCTGGTGGCCACCATGTGGAATACAGCGGGAGGAAGACCAGCCGAACTGCTCAAGCACTTCCAAGGTGCGGAGATATTCCACCAGCCCATAGGAGAGTGCGCAGTCAAACTGCAGATAATCACGGTCTGGGCGCATACCGCCGTAGCGCAACAGATTACGGGCATCCTGGTGTGAAAACAGGTTTTCCCCGGTAGCCATTGGCCCCGGATAAAACTCGGACAACGCAGCCTGTAAGGCGTAATCCAACGGGTCGCCCACCTCTTCGTACCAGAACAGCGGATATTCCCGCAGCATCTTGGCGTAGGCAATCCCGGTTTCTAAATCAAAGCGACCGTTGGCATCCACCGCAAGCCGCGCCTCGTGCCCAATCTCTTGCAATACGGCCTCGATACGACGGCGATCTTCCTCCAGCGGCGCACCACCAATCTTCATTTTCACCACGTTGTAACCACGATCCAGATAGCTACGCATCTCCTGACGCAGCGCGGTAAGATCTTTGCCTGGATAGTAATAACCACCAGCGGCATAGACAAACACCCGTGGATTAGCCACCGTGCCTTTCATGTCCGCCAGCATACGGAATAACGGCTGACCGGCTATTTTGGCGGTGGCATCCCAGATCGCCATATCCAGCGTGCCCACGGCTACCGAGCGTTCGCCATGGCCGCCAGGCTTTTCATTGACCATCATCGCCTGCCAGACGCGGTGCGGATCGAGGTTGTCGCCATGCTGGTTGAGCAAACTGTCAGGCTCAGCCTGCAAGATGCGATCGCGGAAACGCTCGCGGATCAGCCCCCCTTGCCCATAGCGTCCGTTGGAGTTGAAGCCGTAGCCCACCACCCGGCGGCCATCAACCACCACATCGGTCACTACCGCAACAAGGCTGGTGGTCATCTTGCTGAAATCGATATAGGCATTCCTGATCGGCGAGGCAATCGGTTTGGTGATTTCCACCACGTCTGTGATACGCATTTTTCTCTCCAACGGTCGTGATTCGCAGGGATGTTATTGATGCATTTTTTGCATCCTAGGTTGTCAGGGATTGGCACCCTGCCGGTTTCTTGCCATAGTAAGCGGCTAAAACATCACCGGCCAATGCGAAAAAAGGATAGCTGTCATGCAGAATCGGCATCACTTGGAACTGACCTGGCTTGAGGATTGCGTGGCGCTGGCTGGGACCCTCAATTTCTCCAAAGCCGCCGAGGCACGCTATGTCACTCAACCGGCATTCAGCCGCCGTATTCAATCACTTGAAGAGTGGGTTGGCGCGCCACTTTTCGAGCGTAATCGGCGGGGAGTTCATCTCACCAAGGCCGGTGAAGTTTTTTGCAAACAGGCCCCCGACTTGATCAGAACGCTCTACGCGCTGAGGAGCGACACCCTGGATGCCACCGGGCAATATCAGCCGGACGTAGTATTTTCAGCCACCCACGCTCTCTCATTCTCTTTCTTTCCGGCGTTGCTCAGGCGTAATGAAAAAATGGCCAGATTAGGCTCTTTCCGCCTGCTGTCCGATACGTTAAAAGCCTGTGAGAACCTGTTGGCACGTGGGGAGGCACAATTTTTACTCTGCCATTATCATCCGCATATGCAGATGACTCTCGACGCGGAAAAGTTTGTTAGCCTGCGCCTGGGGGAGGATCGATTGCTGCCTTACAGCTTGGCTCTGCCGGGTTCCTCGACGCCGGTGTGGAAAGTCGGGGAGCAGAAATTCCCTTATCTGTCGTTTAGCAATGACTCAGGGCTGGGCCGAATTATTGCTAACAGTGCAGCAATCAGCCGGGCCAAACGGGGTATGGAAGTCGCTTTTACTTCGGATCTGGCCGCCACGTTGCTCGCCATGGTGGCGGCTGGAGAAGGTGTCGCCTGGCTGCCGCAGTCGCTGGCAGAGGCTGATGTTGATAGCGGCAAGATCGTGGTCGCCACCGATCGCCCCGACGATTTGTGGCTGCCCATTGAGATACGCCTCTACCGGCCCGTGACCAAGATGGCCAAATCCGTTGAGGCGTTGTGGCAACTATTTACTGAGGAAGCTGAATTGGCCCCTCACCCCAACCCTCTCCCACAGGGAGAGGGAGCTGTCCGGCGTCTTTGATAAGGTTGTGCTGCTTCGGAAAGTAAGGGGCAAGAACAAAAAAGTAAGGTATTACATAGAACAATCAACGAGCTCAATCGGTCCCCTCTCCCTGTGGGCTGAGGAATCCCCAGAAAAATTGAGACGAGAAATAGGCTGTTTTTTACCCATAAACGGACTAAAAAACAGCCTCAAGCAGACGAAAAGAAGTGGTTCGTCATTCTCTCACTGCCAATTTACGAACAAAATGGAACAGATTGATCGTAAAACACTCGCTCTAATTCTCTGAAACCACTAAGAAAAAATTAGTGGGGATACCTCAGCCCTGTGGGAGAGGGCTAGGGTGAGGGGTGAAGTTATAAATTGCTAACGCGCTTATCCTTGGGATACTTCACCGTATAAGACAGGGTGAACTTCTCAGACTGATTCGCAGGTAAATCCAGTGCCCACTGCACGTTACCGGTGTCTTTATCGTAGCTGGCACCGTCGTACTTCAGCCCGTCGATAGTAATCGCCGAATCACGGCTCAGCGGCATCTGTTCCATCACCACCAGCTTAATCGGCTCTTTACGGGTATTTTTCACGCTGGTGACAAAGGAGTACTGTTGGCTTACCGAATTGCCAAAAAACTCCGCCTTCGAGGTCAGCTGCTTGGCATTTTCACGGTTAACGATAATCTTTTTGTCCCGACCCAATGACAGATCCAGCGTTTCTTTAGCCTCGGCGATATTGATATACCCCTGGCCGACAAATGACCCTTCGAAGAAAATACTGGACTTGCCCGGCAACAAATTAAGCGGTTCCCAGTCTTTTAACTGTACCTGCAAGAAGGCATCAGGTTCGATTTTCGGCACCACCACGTAGCGATAGTCGCCCTGAACGTCCACATCCTTGATGGTGACCGAATGCCCTTTGCCATCGGAGGCAATGTTATAAGGCAGGGAAATGCTAAAGCGGGTATTCACACCGCCAGCGTCGGTGACCACATAGTCAGAGAGGGAGCTTTTAGCTCTGGAGGCCATTGCGCCATCAAGCTCTTGGGCATCCGCGCCAGCGGCCATCTCCGCAACGGGAGCCGGTGCCGGTCTGGGTATCGACATTGCCATCTTGGAACTTGAATAGTCCTGATAAAAATCGAGATACCAAGGTTGCAACTTCGGTGCCTGCGCCCCTTCGCTTGGGTTGCCGCTGGAAAGCGTCAGGTTGACCTTATCCCAGTTGATACCGCTGTTCTGAAACACATTGGCCTTGTAGCTCAGCTTGACCGGCTGGGTAATGCTGTCGACCCGCACATCGTAAGTCGGCACCCAGCCGGCATCCGGGATCACATAAGACAGCTTAACGTTGCTGGTCACGGCTTTCGCAGTGTAAAACTTCACCACCACCTGATTCACCGTTTGGCCAGTCTTCTGCTGGGCCTCGTCCAACTGGCTCTTCAGCTTTTCGATGTTTTTGTCAATCGCGGCGATCTTCTCTTTAAGCTCGATATCTGCCAGCAGCACCTCACTCATTCGGCGGCTGACCAGTTCAAGCATCTGATTAACCTGCTCAACGGAAGCGCCCTCTTTCTCCGAACCCAGCGCCCGGTTACTTTCCAGCACCGCCAGCTGCGCCTGGATCACTTCCCGCTGCACGTTCAGTTTGCTTTGCTCACGCACCTCATCATCAATCTGCTTGGTTAATTGCTCCACTTCAGGCGACACATGTTCGGTGAGAAAATCGCGTTTTATGCTGAAAGATTGCACGACCACGCCGTTATCGGCATCAAGCATCAGGCTCTGTTCGTTCAGCCCGCTGGCAATATTGGTAAAGACGACTTCGCTTTCCCCCGCCGGTAGCGTCACTTTGCTGCTGTTGAATAACTCGGCACCGCGAATAAAGACCGTCACGTCGTTGAGCGTGACGTTTTGCGCCTGAGCCAGGCCGGTATAGGCCAACAGCACCGAGGCCGCCAACAGCGTGGTTTTAAATCCTGGGAAGAGGGTCATCGTCATTTATCCTTAACAAAGAGGTTCCGTGCAGAATATCGACGAATTATAGCATGCAGCCTGGTGGTAAGATTTCTGAAAGATCATCGCGTTCAAAGATAAAGCAGCGATATTCGTTTCATTTAGCCACGTCGCGCGGATCATTAAAGAAAACCCATTCCACGCGGTTATCACGCAGAATGGGTTGTAGTGAGGTAAGGAATAATTTACCGCAGGTTCGGCGCAGAGCCACGCGCCGCACGCCGTTGCTTTTCCAACTGCATGGCTTGCAAGTCTGCTGGCCGGATCAGGGTTAACGCCGCCGTTGGGCACACCTCGACACAGGCTGGCCCCGCTTCGCGCCCCTGACACAGATCGCATTTATTCGCCTGAGCCCGTTGATGCGCTACACCATTACTGCCATAACCCTGATTGACCACCACCTCCATTGCGCCATAAGGGCAAGCCACCATGCAGCTCTTGCAGCCAATACAGCGTGACTGGAGCACCTGTACGCTGCCATCCTGGTTATAGATGGCCTCGTTCGGGCAGGCATTCAGGCAAGGGGCATTCTCACACTGGCGGCACAGCATCGGTACGCTGACGCTAAGGGTTTTCATCACCCGTAAGCGAGGATTGAAGTTTTCCGCCGTCATCGGCAACGGATGATCCCCCAGATGCGCTATCACGCAGGCAATCTCGCAGGTGCGGCAGCCAATGCACTGTTTCATATCGGCAATGACAAACTGATTCATACTGTCTCTCCTTGAGCCGCGTTAGAGCACATTGAGGTAATAACCGATGCTTTCCGCCGCCTTGCGCCCTTCGGCAATGGCGGTCACGATCAGATCGGCGCCGCGCACGATGTCACCACCGGCGAAAATCTTGCGGTTACTGGTTTGGTACGGATAACCCGCCACCGTTGGCGCCACCACTCGTCCTTGCCTGTCCAGCATGACGTTATGTTCTGCCAACCAGCCCATACGATGCGGGCTAAAACCAAAGGCCATGATCACCGCATCCGCCGGTACGATATGTTCGGAACCCTCTACGGGTACCGCCTGCCGCCTACCCTGGCTGTCTGGAACCCCCATTTCGGTTCGCCGCATCTGAATGCCGCTGACCTTACCTTCCTCATCGATCACGATGCTTAGCGGTTGCAGGTTGAACATGAATTCTGCGCCCTCTTCCCGCGCATTTTTCACTTCCTTTTTCGAACCCGGCATACTCTTTTCATCACGCCGATAGGCACAAATCACCTGCTCAGCACCGTGACGTAATGAGGTACGGACGCAGTCCATAGCGGTATCACCGCCCCCCAGTACGATCACCCGCTTGCCCGCCATATTGATGTAAGGGCTTTGTGGATTCTCGGCATAGCCCATCAGCTGTTGGGTGTTGGCAATCAAGAATGGCAAGGCGTCATACACTCCTGGCGCACCTTCATTTTCCAGGCCGGAACGCATCGATTTATAGGTCCCCACGCCAAGGAACAACGCATCGTAATCATTGAGCAGGGTTTCCATCGAGATGTCTTTGCCAATCTCGGTATTCAAACGGAATTCCACCCCCATATCGCTGAAGATCTCACGCCTTCTGGCCATCACGTCTTTTTTCAGCTTGAACGCCGGAATGCCGAAGGTCAGCAACCCGCCAATTTCCGGATAACGATCGAACACCACCGGTTTGATGCCATGGCGCACCAGGATATCGGCACAGCCCAACCCCGCCGGACCCGCGCCAATAATGGCAACGCGCTTGCCACTGTCTTTCACCGCCGACATATCAGGCCGCCAGCCCATCTCAAAGGCCGTTTCGGTGATGTAGCGTTCAATGTTACCGATGGTGACGGCTCCCCCGTGCTCATTGAGCGTGCAGGATTGCTCGCACAGTCGGTCCTGTGGGCATACCCGGCCGCATACTTCCGGCAGGCTGCTGGTTTGGTGCGATAGCTCCGCCGCTTCCCAGATGCGCCCCTGGCTGGCCAGCTTGATCCACTGTGGGATCTGATTATGCAGCGGGCAGGTCCAGGAGCAGATACTCTGCTTGCCGCAGCTCAGGCAGCGTTCGGCCTGTTGCTGGATCTGTTGCTCATTAAAGGGTTGGTAGATTTCGGCAAAGCTGGTTTTGCGCAACTCGAGCGGGATTTTGCTGGCTTCCAGGCGAGGTGCCCGAGGCTGTTGCAGCAGATTACGGATCGGCGTTGATTTTTTCGGGGCTTTCGCTTCCGGGCTCTGATTAGCCGCACTGCCAAACAGTTGGCTATGGTGATCGCGCGCCGCTGCACGTAGCCGCTTTTCTCGCTGCTGGTCCAGCAACGTTTGGTTGTCAACCAGGCTGAGTGCATGGGTTGGGCAGGCACGTACACAAGCAGGCTCATGGTTCAGCTCGCTGCACAGGTCGCATTTCTGGGCCTCGACCTTCTGATAGCTGTCTGCCAGGCGATGATTGGCGGGCTGCACCGTTTCGGTCACTACCGTCATCATGCCAAACGGACAAGCGACCGCACAGGCTTTGCAGCCGATACATTTCTCCTGGCTGACCTGGATGCTGGTATCACTCTGTTCAATGGCCCCGGTAGGACAAACATTGGCACAGGGCGCATCTTCGCAATGGTGGCAGAACACGGCCGTATTACCATGGATGCCCTGAATAACCTTGACTCTTGGGGTGAAATATTCGCGCTTGCTTGGGTATGCCCCTTGATGATGCGCAGTCACGCAGGCGACCTCGCAACTCCGGCAGCCAATGCAGGCTTCTGATTCCGCAACGATAAATTGATTCATAGGTATCCTTTCCGAACAGGCTGGCTGAAAAAACACGCTTTCGTTGACGTTATCTCCTTATCTTGGCTGGCGTAGGCAGGTGTCAGTAAGGTTATAACCATGTAAATATAGTGGTTATATTTGATCCATTTCCATGACATTTCGCATGAAAATGGCGTAATGCACCCATCCGCTTTAAAGCCAGGCAGGACAACTCTTCGGTTTAATCACCCATTGTCGTATTGGATCATATTTACACAGCATCCTTGGTTGTTATTTCGCCATCAATACATTAATATTATTTATATATCTATGGATTTTTTGTTGTAATTGAGTGGAATATATTCATGTAATAAATGGGGGAAGTGCATGCTAGGGATGAGCAAACAAGCCAGCGGGCTGAGGTTTACGGTAAGTGTTGGCAACCTGCCAGCAGACGCGTTTGTGGTGGTGGGATTTACGCTGCATGAGCAATTCTCCAGCCCGTTCGCGCTAGAGCTTGAGGTGGCTAGCGCCAAGCCCAGCGTGGAGTTCCGTTCAATCCTGGATAGTAACGCGACCCTGACGATTTGGCGTGAAACCGAGGTACAGCGAGTCGTTAATGGCATTGTCACCTCCATCGAACAAGGGGATGCCGGACTTCATCAAACGCGTTATCGATTTAGCATTCGTCCCTCACTCTGGCGAGCCGGGTTGGGACACCGTTCACGTATTTTCCAGCAACAAAACTTTCTGGAAATCCTGGAAACCCTGTTAAAAGAAAACAAGATCAGCGACTACGCCCACGCGTTGCGCTATCCCCATGCAGTACGTGAGTTTTGCGTCCAATATAATGAAAGCGATCTCGATTTTATTAACCGCCTGGCCGCAGAAGAAGGGATTTACTATTTCTTTGAGCACCAAAATGGCAAACATACGTTGGTGTTTTCCGATGATTGCGCCGCACTGCATGACGGGCCAACGCTCCCCTATTATCCCGACCAGTCATCTACCTCGTTGGATGAACCCTGCGTCACCACCTTTAAGCGCCGGGAAAGTTTACGCCTCTCCGAAGTACTGTTGAAAGATTACACCTTTAAAGATCCCTTATGGTTGGCAGAGTTCGGCGATGATGCCCGCGATACTGAGCATCAGCCCGGTAAGTACTTTCATTACGATTTCCCAGGGCGTTTCAAAACCACCGAGGTGGGTAAATCTTTTGCCCGCTGGCGCATCCAGGCGCTGCGTAACGATGCTCATCAGGGCGAAGGGGCAAGCAACTGCCCGGCGCTGCAACCCGGCGTACGCTTTACCTTGGAAAACCATCCTCTGGAGGCGCTCAATACGCGTTGGCAAATCACCCAGGCTAACCATTCAGGGCAGCAACCCCAAGCGCTTGAAAGTAACACAGGCGGGACGGGAACTATCGTAACCAGCCAGTTTGCGTTTATTCCCTACGATCAGACCTGGCGCCCTGCTTTACTCCCCAAGCCACGGATTGATGGCGCACAAATCGCCATTGTCACGGGGCCAGCCACTGAAGAAATCTTTTGTGATGAGTTCGGTCGGGTGAAAGTCCGTTTTCTCTGGGATCGCTCGGGCAGAACCGACGACAGCAGTTCCTGTTGGATCCGGGTATCACACCCCTGGGCAGGGCCACGTTGGGGCATGTCGGCCGTGCCACGCGTTGGCCATGAGGTGATCGTCGAGTTTCTGAATGGCGATCCCGATCAACCCGTAATTATCGGCCGCACCTATCACGCCAGCAACCTGCCCCCGGGCAAGCTGCCGGGCACCAAAACCCAGATGTCGATCCGTTCGCAAACCCATAAGGGCGAAGGTTTTAACGAACTGCGTTTTGAAGATGAAAAAGGCCAGGAAGAGCTCTATCTGCATGCGCAAAAGAACATGACAACCGAAGTGCTGCATGACAGTTCCACGCGTATCGATCACGACGAGCACCAGCGGATAGGCAACGATCGCAGACAACAGGTTGTCCACAATGATTTTCTGCAGGTTAATGGCGAAAAGCGTGACCGGGTAGAAAGCGATTATTCCCTGACCGTGAATAGCAATTTCCACATTAACGCCAGCAACGCCTTATTGACGGAGGTTGGGCAGGAAATTCACCTGAAGTCCGGCACTAAAATAGTGATTGAAACCGGCACGGAAATCACCTTAAAGGCCGGCTCCAGCTTTATAAAAATCGATCCCAGCGGCGTCACGATCGGCCCCACGCTCAATGTGGGCACCGGCAGCCCGGGCTCAGGCCGAGGATGGGGCGGCAGAATGCCCGATGTTATTCCCATCCCAGCCAGCGTCCCTGCCTTTGCGCTAAATCCTGCACAGGTTAGTGCGTTTAAACAACCGCGAGCATTTTGCGAAGAGTGTGAGCGATGTAAACAACAGGGTTGCGCGATTTAATCGGGACAGCTTGCCGGAGGAAACGAAGATATGGAGAGTCAACTACAGCAATGGCTGGCCAATTGCGCATCAGAACAACGGCTGTATGCGGTGTTGTCCAGCGTTAGCAATGCGCAGCCATTGAAACACTACTATCAACTAGATGGTTCCCGCGTTGCAGAAGGGATTTATCACTATACGGCCTACAAAGATTGGCACGAAGTGATGCCCTATCTGGTAGAAACTGTCGGTTAATAGCCCGTTTTTAGCGTGGGTGAGTGAAGCATCCTCAACGGACTGGGGATGGCTGGCAGTCAGTGAACAGCCGCGTCAGCGCATTCTCGACCATTTACGGGGCCTGACGCAGATTAATTTGCCAGATGGGAAGACGGTATTTTTCCGCTATTGGGACGCCCAGTTTCTACCGTTAATCCTGGCGGCCTCCACCGAGTCCCAGCAAAATCAGCTGATGGGGGTATTCAGCTCGCTTTGGGTCCGGCAACAGATGATTGAATTACCCGCCCAGGCAGCCCCAATTCTGACAGGGAAAGTGACGCTGGAAGAAGCGCAACTCGCCAAGTTAAAGCAGCAAAACCAGAGCGAGCAGGTTAGCCAGCTACAGCGCTACTTTACCGACAAATATCCGAAGCGCACCCGCCTGTTGGGCGATGAACAGGTCCAGCGGTTCATTACGCTTATCGCGGAAAAATGCCAAACTCACCGGCTGGAGCGTTTTAACGATCGTTGCCAATTCCTTGATTTAGCCTGCAGTTTAGGTAGCCATTTTGATACCGATCTCCAGCTTGAGCATATCGTCGCGCCCTATTTGACAACCGCAGCAGAGGAGCCAGGGCAGTTGGCCGTGTTAAATCAGCAGTTGGGGCTGGTTTTTGTACGAAGCATGGGCGAGCGGTTAGAGCTCTACCTGGCAGCGCTGGAAAGGCTAAAAACCCTGCAACTTAACCAGTTGCCCTATATGTATGAAGAACAGCACGTGGTGGATTATGTACGCTCACTTTACCCTGAGCGTGCGCAGTACGTCCCCATACATCAGATGTTCGGCCTATTAGCTCAAGATCAAAATTGGTTTCAGGAGCATGGGGTCACCACGTTCCACGGACAGGCGGTTATCCTGGCATTACAGTTCTTCCTCGGCCATAAAGTCTTTGATGACCCGCTCTACCCTTGGGTTAAGGTGCATTTTGCTGATAATCACGTTAGTCAGGAAGATCTACGGCTCGCTGAGTTGGTAGCCTACACTCAGCGACGCATCAGAAAGGAACTATTGATGTTACGTAAGCATTTGGAGGCAAGATAATGTGCGCATCAGATGGAATTATTTTTCCGGGTTTTGATTATAAATACGAAAATAATGATCCAGGTGACTTTGTTATCTTGCCTAGCGTAAAGGAACAGCAAGGTAAGATCACCGCCAGCTGTTTAAAGACCTTGGTAGTATTTGTTGGCGGTGCGATGGATGCCAGCTACCAACCGCTGCTAAGGGGTGTTTTCGTTCCTTATGAAGAAAAAAATGGCAGGGACACTAAGGATAACACCGGCAAGGTGATCACTCAGCGCAAACAGGATGTGGCCTATTCCGAACATGGCGGTGGCAAAGTTCCGCCGCTAATGAAAGAGTGGCATGCTGCCGGGCAGAAAATCGTGCTAGTCGGCCATAGTTGGGGTGGGGACCGAGTGATTTTATTGGCGCAAGAAAACCCCGATATTCCGATTGAGTTACTGGTAACCCTTGATCCTGTATCAAGAAAAGGAAAAGGCCCAAAACCCAAAAATGTTAACCGTTGGGATAATATCTATATTGATTACTCGATTGCTGACAGGAGTTCCGCCAATATGATTGCTCGAACCGGTGGCCCTTGGGAGAATTGCCCGGGCGCAGATGAAAACAAAGCACTAAATACTTTAGCCAGTATGGCTAATCGCGGTCATGCCGATGCAGACTTGATGTTTCAACAGGAGAGCGTTAAAGTTGAAAAAATTTAAGATCATTACATTAAGTTCTATTTTATTGACTTCGGGGTGTAAAAACTACGTACCGTATTCATATGTAGACCATATAGTAAGCATGACTGGAATTTACTGCACACAAAGTGGATTTCCAAAGTGTGATGATTATCTCTCTTGTGTTTCTGAAAATTACGAACGGGTAAAGTCAAAAGCTCCGATGCAATTAGGAACGGCTAGAATTATAATTATACAAGGATCTCCAAATATCATGGATAAAAACGATTACACTCATTTAATAAAAAATTCCTACAACTTATTGGACCACAAACAAACCAACATTAAGGTTTCAAGCCTCAACATGGGCGTCAGTTATTTTATTTACGCCCATAACGCCTGCGCCAACATCACCGGGGATAAAACTTATAACATCGATAGCTACATGCCACTATTGAGGGAGAAGCTTGGTGTTAAGTAACAGCCTCAAGGGTTTCAGGAACAACGCCCCCGCGACAAAAGTGCTATCTTTGTCGCCGTTGTTTCATAAAGCTTTATTTTTTAATAATGTATTGGTTTATTTAGCTACGAAACAAAAAATTTCACCTTAAAATCAACTCAATAGCCCTGCTACTACGCCAATCAGATTACCCCTGCTTCGTCTATAATTTAAAAAGCTAAAAATTGGCATCCAAGGTGGGCACCATGGCAGGAAAGATCACAGGTTTAAGAAGCCGCTATCCGCTACATATCCAGATTGCCGTGCTGTTTACCTTGCTGATTGTCTCCATCGGCAGCGTGATCGTGCTTTTTAGCTACAGCCAACTCACCAAACTGACCGAGGCCAGCACCAACCGACAGTATCAAAAAACCGGCGAAACCATTGCTGCGGAGCTGGACTCCGTGACCCGCAGCATGAAAATGTCGGCGAAGATGTTGGCACGCATGCCAATAATAGAAGCCACCACGCTCGAACAACGCATGGCATTTATCGGCCCACTGATCGAGATACTCAAGCAAAATGATTATGCCAATGCGGTATACAGCGCTTACCCCAACGGCGATTTCTTTATACTACGCCTCCTCACCCCAGCCAACCGAGCTTTATTTAATGCGCCGGAAGATGCCGAATGGCTGGCACAAAGCTACCGCTTTTTAGAGACCTCGCCCCAGGCTCAGAATATCTTTTTGGACGGTAAACAGCAGGTTATGGCGGTAAAAACCGTACCGTATAACAATTATGATCCCCGGGAGCGTACCTGGTATCAATTGGCGGTAAAAACTCAGCAACTGATTACCTCCCCGCTCTATACCTTCAAAGGCACCGGTGAAACCGGCTTCACCTACAGCATCCAGGCTCCAGATGGCCATGCCGTGATCGGTTTGGACGTTTCACTGGCTTCACTTTCATGGTTTCTTCAACAAAGCCTACCGCCGGATAGCCAGGCGGCAATTATCAACGCTGGCAACGAAACCATCGCCAGCCTGCCTGCACAAAACCCCAAAGGCCAGGATGGGCTCAACAGCATTGCGCACATCCCGGTGCTGCAAGCGTTGCTAGATCCCCATCACGGCGCAAGCGGCGTATTTACGGCACAAGGGCAGAGCTGGTTTGGAGCCGTTGTGGATCTTAAAGGGCAAAGCCAAGGCTACCAGTTGGTGATTGCCACGCCCTCGGCCTATCTGACCGCTGATGCCAACGCCATTCGCAACCGCTCGACCCTGATCGCCTTTGCGTTGCTGCTGCTCGGCCTGCCGCTGGTCTGGTATTTCTCCCTACGTATTTCCCGGCCGCTGATCCGCCTGCGCCAGGATGCTGACGCCATCAGCAATCTGCATTTTGATGAGCGGGCGGAGGAACGCTCGGTGATTGAAGAGGTGGACGACCTGCACAAAGCCATGTCCAAAATGAAGCTGACGCTCAAGCAGTTTATCTCGATGGGCAGCCTGTTATCCGCCAAGGATAATTTCCCGCAGCAGATGCAGGGCTTGCTCAATGAAACCAGTAAAATCGCGACCATGAGCGGCGGCATTATTTTCCTGTCAGACAAAACGCCCGGCTGCTTTTCACCCATAGCCTGCAACTGGGCTGGAAAAGAGGTGGCTAGTTCGGAGGTGGCAGCGTTGCAGTTTGATCCACAGCAATCCAGCACGTTTTGGCAGATTCTGGAGGGTAAAACCGTTGCCGGAGTCTTTACCAGCGAGAATATCCCCAGCCAACTGCACACGATCTTTGGTTCCCATTTGCCGCTGCACTATGTGGCCGTCCCGATGCAAACGCATGATCGGGAACTGATGGGGTTCTTACTACTGCTTAATCCTGCCGAAGCTGGCCCGGAACATGGGCAAGCCAAAGTACAGCTGATTAATGCTCTGGTGGGCAGCTTATCGGTAGCGATAGAGACGCAATATCTGCTGCAAGAGCAGAAGCATCTGATGGGAGCCTTTATTCAGTTAATCGCCGGAGCTATCGACGCCAAGAGCGCCTATACCGGCGGCCATTGCCAGCGCGTACCGGTCATTACCAAGATGCTGGCCAAGGCAGCGGTTGAGGCCAAACAAGGGCCGTTCGCCGATTTTACCCTTTCCGCCAATGAGTGGGAGGAACTGCACACCGCCTGCTGGCTGCACGACTGCGGGAAAATCACCACGCCGGAGGCCATAGTGGATAAGGCCACCAAGCTGGAGATGATTTACGACCGTATTCACGAGGTGCGGATGCGCTTTGAGGTGCTGAAGCGGGAAAAAGAGGTTAGCTTCCTGCGCAAGCACGCTACGAACCCTGCTACCGAGCAGGAAGAACAACAGCTACGCGATGAGCTGCAGCAGTTGGATGAGGATTTCTATTTTATTGCCCAGTGTAATATCGGTGGCGAATTCCTGTCTGACAGCGCGCTCGCACGCATTCAACAAATCGCACAATATCAATGGACCCGTACTCTGGATGACACCGCAGGCGTGGCACGGGAAGAATTGGCGCGCAAAAACCGCCGCCCTGCCGTCCCCTTACCTACCCAGGAACCACTGCTGGCGGATAAAGAAGAACATATCATCTACCGCGACGAGAAAAGCCATCTGCCCGAAAGCTATCACTTCAAACTCAAGGAGCCGACCTTGCTCTATAACCACGGGGAGATTTACAACCTGGGCATCCGCAGAGGCACCCTGAGTGAGGAGGAGCGCTATAAAATCAACGAGCACATTATGCAGACTATCATCATGCTGGAAAAACTGCCGTTCCCACGCACCATGGCCAATGTGGCGGTAATTGCCGGTGGCCATCATGAACGCATGGATGGTAAAGGCTATCCTTACCAGCTAACCCACCAACAGATGAGCATTCCGGTGCGTATGATGGCGATCGCCGACGTGTTTGAAGCCCTGACGGCCGCCGATCGGCCTTATAAACCGGGCAAGCTGTTATCTGAGGCACTCAATATTCTGGTCAGCATGGCGAATGAAAATCATCTGGACCGCGAATTGATGATCCTGTTCCTGGAGTCTGGTATTTGGTATGACTACGCGCAGAGCTATTTGCAAGCCGATAAAATAGACACCGTCGATATCCCCGCGCTGTTACGCAAACTCGAAATGCCCGATTGCCAACCGACGAACTGATATCCAACAGTTTTGCAGCCCCTCACCCCAGCCCTCTCCCAAAGGGAGAGGGGGCCAAACGTGCCACAAATTAACATCCGCGCCTGACTTCAGCTCCGTATAAGCTGGGGTTTGAAGGGGAACTCATCATGCCGCAAATTAGATCCGATACCTGACCACGGCGCCCTGCCAGCCCCCTCTCCTTTTTGGGGAGAGGGTTGGGGTGAGGGGAAAATATCAGAAGCCGTTATTTTTTCTGCCGTTGCGCCTCAAACCACACGCCGCATTGGGAGAAGAGCAACGTATTACGATCTTTCACTAACACGTTATCACCGGGAACCCCTTCAGTCCCCTGATCGGTGATCCCCGGTACTGTGACATCCTGATGCTGAATGATGACTCGCTGCACCGAAGGCGTACTGATACCCAAAATCGGGAAATCGACGTACCAATTATCGCCCGAGTTGTCTTCCACAAACTCTTGCGCCTCTACCGTGGTGGTGATCGCCCCCTGATTGATCAGTTGCTGTTCATGCCAGGTAAAGCCGTCTGCTTTATAGTTGATACTATTACCGACCAACTGCTGCGCCTGCTTTTCATCCCAGCAGCCCACGGTCTGGGTGGGAATGATCTTGGTCACGCTCCAGTTGCCGATTAACGCCGGTGGGATCGGGGCTGGGGCGTTTTGTGCTGCCCAAGCGGTGGGCAACGACAGCACCAGCAGCGCAGCCAGTGGCAAGATTCTTTTACTCAGGGCGAGGTATTGCATGGTACGGCTCCTTAGAGTGCTGCAAGTCTATCAATTACAGTGACCAATCTGGCTATGACTTTACCTAAGCCATTGGCCTTTCAGCAAGCGGTGTTAACGTGGAATTAGCGGCCACCAGCGTTGTTCATCATCCCGCTGCTGCCACTGCGTCTCCCCACTGAGTGTCAAACGCCGATCTTCCAGGTAACGATATTCGCTGCGAGCCGCTTCCAGCAGGCTGAAATCCAGCTCCGCCTGCACTATTCCCGGCTCACGGCCCATGCTGGCCACCTCACGCCCCAAGGGATCAGCAACCAGGCTTTCGCCAGCAAACTGCATCCCACATCCATGCCCGGCGCGGTTGGCCATCGCCACAAACATCTGATTATCCTGAGCGCGAGCCAGCAAAGCGTTACGATGCACGTGACCATAGGGATCCATATTGCCATCGGTAACCAGCAACAGATCGCACTCCATCAGGGCCAAGGCTCGTGATGCCTCTGGGAATTCGATGTCGTAGCAGATCAGTAAACCAATTCGCCGCCCACGCCACAGCCCGCAGACCAGGCGATCGCCCGCTTGCGCTTCGGCGCGTTCATTGGTCCATAAATGGCTTTTGCGATAATGCAGATAGATGCCCTGCTCCGGTGTGATCAGTACCGAGCTGTTGAACAGTTGCGTGCCATCCTGCTCAAGAAAACCCACGGCGACGGCAATCCCCGTACGCTGGCTTGCCGCCACCACTTGCGCGAGCTCCGGGCCTTGCAGTTGCAACGCGTAGCCCGTATTGCCGTCAGGATGGGTAAAGCCGGTAAGCTGCGTTTCTGGCAACACCAACAGGTCGGTTTGGCCGCTGCAACGTTCAATCTGCGCCAGCACGGCGGCCAGGTTATGGGCAATGTCCCCTTCACGGCAGGTAAATTGGGCCAAGGTTATCCGCATTGATTACTCCTTTTAAGTCGAACAGTGTTTTTACCTGTTATAGCCACTGGCTGGCAAGTCACTGTTAACGGAGATCATCAATAAAACGGCAGCGTTATTCCTCCGGATGATAGCCATTGAAGTAGAGATTCAGCAGCACCGCCGCCACCGAAGAAAGCAAAATGCCGCTGTGCAGCAACGGTTGCAGGCTCGCTGGCATCTGGGTAAAGAAATCAGCCGCTACGATTGGGATCATACCAAGCCCCAGGCTGATGGCGACAATATAGGCGTTATAGCGATTGGTATTGAAGTTGACCCTGGTCAGGATCTTGATGCCGGTAGACAGCACCATGCCAAACATCACGATACCTGCGCCCCCCAAGACAAACTGCGGGATCGAGGCCACCAGAATAGACATTTTGGGGATCAGGCCGAACAGCACCAGAATCAAACCTGCCATCACGCATACCCAGCGGCTGGACACCTGAGTAACGCTGACCAAGCCAATATTCTGTGAGAACGAGGTATGCGGGAACGTATTGAAAATACCGCCGATAATGGTTCCCAGGCCGTCAACCCGCAACCCGCGTACCACATCCTGCTTGGTGGTTGGGCGGCCGACAATTTCCCCCAGCGCCATAAACATGCCCATCGACTCAATAAATACGATCAGCATGACGATCGTCAGGGTGATAATCGAAGCCGGATCAAAGGTGGGCCAACCGAAGGCAAAGGGGCGCACGATGGCAAACCAGGCGGCTTCATCCAGGCCAGCAAAGCTGACTTCTCCCATCAGCAGCGCCACCACAAAACCGAAGCCAATCCCCAACAGCACGGAAATATTAGAGATAAAGCCTTTGCTAAACCGGGTGATTAGCAAAATAAAAATCAGCACCAGCAGCGAGACGCCAATATAGGCCGGGTTACCGTAGTTGGCATTGCCCCTGCCCCCGGCGGCCCAATCTATCCCGACCCGCACGATGCTTAGGCCGATGGAGGTGATCACAATCCCCGTCACCAGAGTTGGGAACAGCGGTATCAAACGGCCAACCAACGGCACCAGCAACGTGGTGATAATTCCGGCTGCAATAGTGGCGCCAAAGATACCGGTCAGGCCGATTTCGGGGTTGGCACCGATGGCCAACATCGGCGTGACGGCTGCGAAGGTGACGGACATAATGACGGGCAACCGAATACCAGCAAAGCGACCAATCCCGATGCATTGCAATAGCGTCACCAAGCCACAACAGAACAGATCGGAGCTGATCAGATAGGCAATCTGCAATTTATCCAACCCCAGGCTGCCGCCGATCATCAATGGGACGGCAACCGCCCCTGCATACATCACCAGAACATGCTGAAGCCCCAGGGTAAAAAGATGGGCAATGGGTAATATCTCTTCAACTTTATCAATCGTTTTTTCAGTCGCCTGCGCCTTTTCGCCGGGCAAAATAGTATTCAAGTTGGTCATGGAACCTCACTCCTGTACGGCCTTGATCAGGTTGTCATTCCTGATGGCTACGATTCGAGGGCACAGCCTGATAACCCCCCTGATAATGGATGTACGGCACGAGTTCGGGGCATGCATATTGTGTGCAGAATGGGCAGATTTCGGGTGATATTGCGAAAGGGAGTGTTTTAAATGCGAAAACCATCACAGATGAGGCTTAATTTATTGCGATTTTATTAACATGATATTGGGTAAAAAATAACACTCACCCTCGGCGAAAGTGTCGCGATTGATAAAATTACCAATATGATTCGTCTCAATTTGAGATTTCATTATCCTACCCAGTCGCAAACTGACGGCAGCGACATGCTCAAGGTCGCCGTGTCCCTGGGCAAACCGCCGGTTATTACACCGGCGGCCTGAGGCTCACAGCTTCTTGCGGTTACGGCGCATATCGATAGCCACGGCGGCCACGATGATCATGCCTTTGATAATGTCCTGAATGTAGGAATCCACGCCAATAAAGGTAAAGCCACTTTTGATCAGGCCGAGGATCACCGCGCCGATCAGCGTGCCGGTAATGCGCCCCACTCCGCCCATCAGGCTACTGCCACCGATGACCGCTGCGGCAATGGCGTCCAACTCATAAGACACTCCCATACTAGACTGCCCGCTACTGACCCGCGCCGCCAGCACTACTCCCGCTAATCCTGCCAACCCACCCGCAATGGTGTAGACCGTCACCAGGTATTTATTGACGTTGATCCCAGAGACCCTGGCCGAGGTCATAT
The DNA here is from genome assembly GCF_055790865.1 of Serratia sp. K1WW1. Lineage (NCBI taxonomy): Bacteria > Pseudomonadati > Pseudomonadota > Gammaproteobacteria > Enterobacterales > Yersiniaceae > Serratia > Serratia sp. K1WW1. The sequence goes on along the minus strand of NZ_CM147697.1, from coordinate 2,463,484 downwards.
TGCCGCCGATGGCATACACGTATTTGCCATAACGGGTGTGCTTCAGGGCGATATGGAAAATCACCGCCACCACCAGGAAGATAATCACCGGCATGGCACCTTGGCCAATCGAGGTGAAGCCATCCGACAGGAAACTGACCGGGTTACCTTTGGTGTAATACTGTGCCAAACCACGGGCAGAAACCATCATCCCCAAGGTAGCGATAAACGGCGGAATACCGGTGCGGGTGATCAAGAACCCGTTGATAAACCCGCAAATAATACCCACCCCAATCCCCGCCCCGATGGGGATCGCGGCGGGCAGATCCAGCAGGCCCGGATACATTGGCGAAATGCTTTCGGAGGTTTGCGCCAAGCTGGCCGCCACCACCGCCGTCAGGGCAATCAGCGAGCCAGATGAGAGATCGATACCGGTGGTAATAATAACCTGAGTTACACCAACGGCGATGATGCCGATAATCGCCACCTGCAAAACGATCAGCAGCAGGCGGTTCGGGTTAAGCAGGAATGACTGATCTCGCACGTACCAGCCCAGCATTTCAAAAATCAGCGCGATACCGATCATGACGATAAAGATGCCGGTATCTTTCGGCAGCTTGCCGCTGAAACCGGCAAACGGCGAGGCTTTGACTGGCTGAGTTTCCACTTTGACGTTATTCATTGTGTTTTACCTTTGCGTTATTCCGAGGCCAACGCCATGATTTTTTCCTGGTCTGCTTCATCTTTATCCAGGATCCCCGTAATGCGTCCGGCGTGCATCACCATGACGCGATCGCTCATGCCGAGTATTTCCGGCAGTTCAGACGAAACCAAAATAATGGCGACACCACGGTGCGCCAATTCGCTGATCAGGCGATAAATTTCTGCCTTGGCCCCCACGTCGATACCGCGCGTGGGCTCATCCAGGATCAGGACCTTCGGCTGCGCCAATAGCCAGCGGGCAATCAAGACCTTCTGCTGATTGCCGCCGCTGAGGTTATTGATAATCTGATCCATCGTCGGGGTTTTAATATTGAGTTTGCTGATTTGCTCCATGCAGTCTTTGGCCATTTGCGTCTGGCTGACAAACCCGTTTTTGCTGGTATAGGCGGAAAGGTTGACGATGCTCATGTTCTCCACCACCGACAGCACCAGAAACAGCCCAGACTTTTTACGGTCTTCGGTCAGGAATGCCAGCCCCTGCTCGATGGCCTTGGAGGGTGAGTCTATTTTTACCGGTAAGCCTTCAATATAAATCTCGCCCCCCTCAGCCGGATGCATGCCAAACAGGCTCTCCATCACTTCGCTGCGCCCAGCTCCCACCAGCCCGGCAACCCCGAGGATTTCCCCACGCTTAAGCGCAAAGGAGATATCCTGGAACCAGCCGCTGCGCCGCAACCCGGCCACACGCAACACCTCTTCACCGATATTGTTATTGAACTTGGGGAACATCTGGGTCAGCTCGCGGCCCACCATCATGGTGATCAGTGACTGTTTGGTCAGGTTTTCGGTTTTATCACTGGCGATCGAGGTGCCATCGCGGAAGATGCTGACCTCGTCGGTAATGGCAAAGATCTCATCCATTTTGTGGCTGATATAGATAATGCCTTTGCCCTGCTGCTTCAGTTCACGAATGATCGCAAACAGATGCACCACTTCCCCTTCCGTTAATGCCGAGGTCGGCTCATCCATGATCAATACGTCGGCGTTATAAGACACCGCCTTGGCAATCTCGACCATCTGTTGGTTGGCGATGCTCAGCGTGCCTAGTTGGGTTTCCGGGTCTAATTTAATCTTGAGATGCGCCAACAGTTCGCGGGTTTTACGGTTTAATTCCTCGTGGTTTACAAAACCCAACTTGGCGGGTTCACGCCCCAGCCAGATATTTTCTGCCACCGTCATATGCGGCACCAGGTTCAGCTCCTGGTGGATCATGGAGATGCCCGAGTGCAAGGCCGCCTGCGTATCGTTAAACGTCATCGGCTGCCCTTTGACCTTGATGGTGCCGGCATCGGGCCGATAAATACCGATTAAGCACTTCATCAGCGTCGATTTACCGGCTCCGTTTTCCCCCATTAACGCATGCACGCTGCCCGGTTTGATCTTGAGCGACACGTTATCCAACGCCTTAACGCCCGGGAACTGTTTGCTGATGCCTTCCGCTTCCAGCACATAAGGATACATACTGATAACCTCCGCCGTTATCCTGCCGATCGCTGTGAACGATGCCCCGTACCGTTGGGCAAAGGGCCGGGTGATAATTACTTTTTATTCTTGTCGGCAAAGTCTTGGTAATTGGCTTTGGTGATCAGTTGGTAAGGGATCATGACGCTGCTTTCAACCTTCTCGCCCTTAACCAGTTGAATGGCGGTTTGCACGGCGCCCTCCCCCTGGCCTTTAGCATCCTGGAAGATGCTGAGGCTCAAATCCCCCTTTTTGATAAACTCCAGGGCATCTGGCGTACCGTCGACACCCGCTACCAGCACGCCGGTTTTCTTCGCCTGTTTCAGCGCCAGAATGGCACCGATCGCCATCTCATCATTGTTGGAAGCGATGGCATCAATCTGCTGGCCGGAGAGGATCCAGTCGGTCGTCACGTCAACCGCCTCTTTGCGGAAAAACTTGGCGGTTTGCTTATCGATGATGTGAATATTCGGATATTGGGCCACCACTTCCTCAACGCCGCGGGTCCGATCACGGGTGGCTTCACTGGAAAGCTCGCCGAGCAGGATCATCACGTTGCCCTTGCCGTTCATCAGCTTGGCCAGCTCTTCCATCTGCAGCTTGCCCGCCAGTTTGGAATCTGAACCTACGTAGGCCATACCGGCTGGCAGTGTGGCCTCTGGGCGACGGTTGACGAACACCAGTGGAATATGGGCGTTCTCCGCCAGCTTGATCATTGGCTTGACGCCCTGGGTATCCACCGGGTTAAGGATGATGGCGTCGACCCCTTGGCTGACAAAATTCTCTATCTGCTGGATCTGCTGTGCGATATCGCCTTTGGCATCTTCAAACTGGCCGCTGACGTTACCTTCCTGCTTCATTTTGTTTTGCATGGATTGGCGCAGGATGGTCAGGAAGTTGTCATCAAAGTAGGCCATCGACACGCCGATCTTGATATCTTTGGCTAACACCGAGGCTGGCAGCATGCACATCAGTAGCGAGGTGACGATCAATTTCTTCAGCTTCATGTTCTGTACCCTTTAATTGTTAGAATGAAGAGGCCTGTTGATTTGACGGCTAATGAAAAATATTTTTTACATTCAAACAACAACCCGCTCGTTATTATCGTCTTAAAAACCTGTTCCACGTGGTATCTCATCAGTTAACACTGGTTATGAGATGCTTGGGGATAATTAAAAATAATCATTAAAACAATGCATTGAAATTAATCCCTGATGTGATTGTTAAACACCTCACACAGACATCAAACGTTTGTTTCAAAAATGAGACTAATGAAATTTTTTAACCCAAACAAGCGAAACGTGTGTTTTGGAATGAGCAAATAACAAAAACATGACAGGGATCTAACAAATGGACGCAAAGTGACCGCCCCCCCCTCACCCCATTGTAAAATCGGGGAGCCCATAAGAGTGGGAGCGGGTACGGTGTTGTAGGTAAGAACGGAAGTCAGTCTGGAGGTATAAGGCAGAACGCCGTAGTCAACATTCGGTTCCCTCTCCCTTCTGGGAGAGATACCGTCTTGTCGGCTATCCGGCAAGCGGTATTTCCGCATTAAATACCTTTCCTGATTTCACCACACCATAGGCCAGTTGCAGCAGTTTTCGCATCGCCGCACACACTCTCTCTTTGCCCGACTTCCCACGCAACTTCAGCCTTTCTGTCAAGTCCTTAACCACAACATTGTATTGGCCTGCTACTACCGCTGGCATGTATAACGCGCTTCGTAGCTCACTGTGTCCCACTTTCGATAACCGGCTTTTCCCTTTAAACATCCCCGACTCACATCGCTGTGGATTCAGTCCTGCGTACGCCACCAGGGCCTTGCTGCTGGTGAACCGACGCAGGTTTCCAGCAAAGGCCAGCAGGCTGGAGCTCAGCATCTCTCCCACCCCTGGGATGCTTTTTAGCAACTCGCTGTCCCGTTTCAGGTCAGGGTTATCATCGATGTGCTGACTGATTCTCTTCTTCGTTTCTCGTATCAGTTCATCCAACGTGGCGATGTGTTCATTGAGTGAAGGGACGATGACCGCTTCTGCCACCTCCAGGCGATTTTCTTCCATCTGACGCATCTCTTCCAGGTTCTTAAGATGCCTGACCAACGCGGTCAACTGGCGTTCGCTCAATGGGGCTGGGAACCACGGGTCAGGCTGATGCAGTGCGCAGTAGCGGGCTATCATCGCTGCATCGCTTTTGTCCGTTTTGTTCCGGGTCAGTTCTGTATTGCCGAAGGAATGGATACACGCCGGGTTCATCAGACTGACGTGGTAGTTGTTGTCTGCCAGATAAGTGGCCAGTTCCGTGCTGTAGCTCCCAGTGGCTTCCATGCAGACATGACAGTCGCCAAAGCGGCTCAACCAGGCCGCGAACTCGCGGCATCCAGAAGGGGTATTGGCAAACTTTTTGGTTTTATACTTCTGATTTTCCAGCAGTACGGCGACATCAAACTTGAGTTTGGCGATATCAACGCCGACAGGGGTTCTGCGCATTATGGCACTCCATAACCATGTCTGTAATTTATCGCCGGACCATCCTTATATGTGGGTGCTCATAGGCACAGGATACCGTTCGGTCTACAAGGCGACAGGGAAATAGACAGTTGGGGCACAATCTCTCCCACGGGCTCATAGGCACTAGGGTTAGGAGGAGCTCACCAACTATCTCCCGATGATCAGTCGGGGATCTTCTCCGCTAAGGCGGAGAAGATCAAGACATAAGAGTTAGAGTGATGGGGATGTTAGTTTTGTTCTGAGACCAGCACGGCCAGCGTATCCGGCTCCAGGGCGCGGAAGATGTGCGGCCGGTCGGCTGGGTAGCAAATATAATCCCCGGCATTCAGCTCGGCAGGCTCTTCCACCAGCCCGACCAAGGCGCGCCCCTGGGTGATGACGATGTGTTCCACCGAGCCTAACGGATGCGGATGAGAAAGACGGTCAGCTCCCGGCTGGGTCGTCAGCAGATAGATATCTCGCCGTGCGCCAGGCGGACAGGTTGCCAACAGCACCGCCGTATAGTTAGCCACTTCCGACACCACCGCCGCCCCTTCCCCACGCCGGATCACCTGCGTTTTACTCTGCTGCGGCTCCATCAAACGCGCAAAGGGGATATCCAGCGCAACGCAGAGTGCCCACAGCGTTTCGAGGCTCGGATTACCATTCCCCGCTTCCAGTTGAGACAGCGTTGATTTGGCAATTCCTGCCCGGCGAGCAATTTCTGCCAACGAGAGGCCTGTACGCTGGCGTTCGCGCACCAGAGCTTCCGCAATGATATTGATGGGTTGTTTCATAGGCCGCGTAACTCACCTTATAACGAACGATCGTTCGACTTGTAAATCGAGATTGAAGTGTTCATTATAATAGAACAACCGTTCGTTTTGAGAAAGGCAGTGAGAAAAATAGTATGGCTAAAAACTTTTTCCCCTCGCTCGATAAGGGCGTGATCAAAGGGATCGCGCTGGTCTGCCTGGCGGATGGCATCGTGGGGATCTCCTATGGCTCGCTGGCGACCGGCCTGGGTTTCGAGCTCTGGGTCCCGCTGATGCTGTCGTTGCTGGTGTTGGCGGGCGCCTCTGAATTTCTGTTTATCGGCATCGTCGCCAGCGGTGGTAGCCCCTTCGCTGCGGCGGCAGCCGGGCTGCTGGTAAATGCACGCCACCTGCCGTTCGGTATGGCAGTGAAAGAGGTGATCGAGCGCAGCCGCTTTAAGTTATTGGGTTGCCATATCATGAATGATGAAAGCGTGGTGTTCGGCATTTCCCAACCGACGTTGGCCAAAAAACGGGCGGCCTACTGGCTCTGTGGGCTGGGGATCGCCGCCTGCTGGCCGTTGGGCGTGTTGATTGGCGGCACCATCGGCAGCTTTATTCCCGATATCAATGTCATCGGGCTGGACGCCGTGTTCCCCACCATTTTGCTGGCCTTGATTGTCGGTTCGCTGAAAAAACTGCGCACCTTTATTTCCGCCTGCTCCGGCACCCTGATTGCCCTGGCTAGCGTGCCCTTGGTACCGATTGGCATGCCAGTGCTGTTTTCACTGTTGGGTTTACTGATCAGAACACGAGAAAAATAATGGATAACCAAACACTCATCATCGGCATTCTGCTCCTGGCCAGCGGCACCTTTGCGTTTCGCTTTGCCGGGTTCCTGCTGGGCCGCAGCCTGAGCTTTTCTGACCGGGTTCAGGCCTTACTCGCCGACTCTGCCACCACGTTGCTGCTCGCCGTAGCGGTGATCGCGACGCTGTTCGAAGGGCAACACTTTGCTGGTTATGCCCGTTTAGGCGGTGTGGCCGTGGGAGCATTATTAGCCTGGCGGAAAACGCCGTTAATCGTGGTGTTGCTGGCTGCGGCGGCAGTGACGGCGCTGTTGCGGGTAGCCGGTGTGGCATAACTCACTGCTGGCCGGGTATGATAGCGGCCGGCAGGTATGCTGCCTCACCGGAGATGGGATAGGAATGGAGAAGCTCGCCACATTAGCCGTAGTTGGAATCTTGCTGCTTGCGCCCTGGACAGCGCTACAGGCCGTGACGCCAATGGGCCCAGGTTTTACCCCTGACCGGCCTGCTTCGCTGTTTGACTGTCAGGCTCCGTTGATCAAGCTGTTAGCCAGCAGCAATCAGGCTCTGATCCGGGCGGAGAAAGTGCCAGCGAACAAGCTGGAAATCAATATTGAACCACGGGCCAACGGCATACAGGCCATTCAACTGTTCGACCGCCGCAAGCCAGCCTCGCCCGATTCGCCAGGGGCCGGACATCTTGGTTGGGTCATGTACGATCCGCAAACCGGCCAGCTACTGGATAACAGCGCCGACGAACAGCATCCGCTGCGGCTCACCTTTAATCCACAGTACGGCAAACATTACCAGCAATGCCTACAGAAGGAGCAGCGCTGCGCGGCCATTCTGGACCAGATGAAATTAGGCCCAATCATTGCCGATTCCCCTAAATATGTGGTGCGTGGTAAAGGCCGGGCTTATTTCCACGCCGCCCCCACCGAGCAGTGCATCAATGAATCTCAATTTGTGATCCCGGATGACAAGGTGCAAGTGGTGGGTTATGCCGCACTTGAACCCGTCGAAGGTGAGAAAAATGGCTATCTGTTAGTCGGTTATGGCAATGCCTCCGGCTGGATCAACATTGATCGTCTGGCCCCGCTCGACGAGATTTGCCACGATGCGCAGGCAAGCGCCGAAGCTGCATTAAGCAAAGCGTCCTCACCTGCGGCGAAGTATCTGGTGAAGAGTAAAAAACTCTATTTTTACGACTCGCCGGATAAGCTCTGCCAGGATGAAGGCGGGAAGTTTGTCGTCAATGGCGATAGCGTTACCGCCACGCACGGGCAGCCTTATAAGGAATTTTTGTTTGTGAGCTATCTTCATCCCAAAACCGGCGATAAAACCACGGGCTGGGTGAAGGCTGATGGTTTGGTTGGGCAATAAATACAAGCTAATCAAGAGCACGGACTGGCTCTCTCGCCCTTTGGGATGATTGGGCTAAAACCCACCGAGCGGTGGGTTAGATATCGCTATTGATCAATCAGGCAGCCAGCTCAAATAAATAGAGCGTGTAATCAACCTTGCTCGCCACATTACCCGGCGTTGCGCGGCCGGTACTGCAGAAGTTTGCGGCAAAGGAGGCATAAACCTCACCATCCATCACCGGGACAAACGCCGAACTGACCAGTTGAGAGTTACTCCCTGCCTGGACAATATCGCCTTGCTGGTTACGCAGTTGGATCTGCACGTTACCCGCTTCCGCCATATTAATCAGGCCGCCGGTGGCAGCATCAACCGTGGCACCCCCCTCAAAAAACACCAAGGCGTGAGTATATTGCTCCGGGATACCTGCAACGCGGATATCAAAGCGGGTTGCCTGTGCCTGAGCACCTGGGTTTGCCAGCTGCGCTTCGCTTACTGCACCAAGCTGCACGTAGCCATTTTGGGTTTCGCTGCCGTTAACGCTGACGGTGAGGCCAGCACTGCGTGGCCGCTGTACAATAATGCCACCATCTTCAATACCCATAGTTTGGGCAACGATCTGTCCAGCAAAATTGATGGTTCCATTGACGGTATTATTCATGGTAAATATCCTTATTCAAATAAGAGAGCAGAATGGTTCAGATGTTCCACCTGATTTAATTCGCAGTGTTTGTTCTGCTTAACTAAATATTATCCACTTAATGATAAGGGTTCCTTCTGTTACCGTTGTGCTATCAATGGCAGGACGCTGATGCCGACGGATAAATCGATGGGCTTTTGGGTAGATATGGTATTTCACCGTGCGAGGGGCCGAACACAGCAGCTCACCTTCCAACTGGTGCTCCGCAACGTTAAACACCAGCTGAAAACTATCCTGAGTCGGGTTATGCAGCACCAGATCGATATAGTTGTAGAAAATGGCGGCTCCCGAGTCACAAGGCAGGATCCCCCTTCGTCCGGGAAAGGATCAAACCTGTGAATATATTAACCACCACGTTATGGCATAGTGGTCAGGGAAAAACGCCGCTCAGTATACCCGAGCACGGGGCAAATCACTCAGCCTGGTGGTATAAGCCGGTGACAGCAGTTCACGCTTCATCGACCACACCTGCTGCGTTCCCTGGCCAGCAAACCACAACTTGGCCCGGCCCGAGTTATTGATGAAGTCCATCACCTTCATTAACTCTTCACTGCCATGCCGAGGCTGATACTCATCGAACATGTCGAGCTGTGCAACGCCCTGGCTGAAAAAATCCTGCAGCATCACCCCGCCCTTATCGAAACGATGACCGGGTTGCCAAATGGCATCCAGGCAGCGCATGGCGGCGGCAATAATATCGCGGGTGTCTTGCGTTGGCGTGTTCAATTTTATGCTGGCCGAATTACCGTAATAGGCCTCGTGAGTGGCGAACGGGCTGGTTTTGATCCAGGCGCTGACGTGCCGACAATACTGCCGTTCTGCCCTCAACTTTTCTGCCGCTCGAGTGGCATATAAACAAATCGCCTGATGCATATGTTCATACTCGGTGATACGTTCGCCAAAGCTGCGGCTGCTGATAATCTGCTGCTTGGTTGGCGCAAACTCTTCCAGCTCAAGACAAGGCTCACCACACAGTTCCCGCACCGTACGTTCGACCACCACGCTGAAGCGTTTTCGTATCATGGTGGTACTGGCATCAGCCAGTTGCAGTGCGCTTTCTATGCCCATCGCGTTCAGCTTTTTTGCTATCCGCCGCCCAACGCCCCAGACTTCCTCTACCGGCACCTTATTCATCAGCTTACGCTGCCGCTCCAGGCTGGAAAGGTCGACCACGCCGTTGGTTTGTTTCACCCATCTTTTGGCGGCAAAATTTGCCAGCTTGGCCAGCGTTTTGGTTTGCGCAATCCCGACCCCGATCTTTAGCCTCGTCTCGCTCCGCACTTTGTCCCGGATCTGCCGCCCAAACAGTTCCAGATTGCCGCAATTAGGCACCGAGGAGAGATCGAGAAAGCTTTCATCGATAGAATAGAGCTCAACGCGGGGGACCAACGCTTCCAATGCCGTCATCACCCGAGCTGACATATCGGCATACAGCTCGTAGTTGCTGCTAAAAGCGACGCCTCCCGCCCGTTCCAACTGCTGCTTGACCTTGAAATACGGCCCGGTCATCGCCATCCCCAATTTTTTGGCCTCTTGGTTACGGGCCACCACGCAGCCATCATTGTTTGATAACACCACCACCGGGCGGCCACGCAGATCGGGCCGCCACAGCATTTCACAGCTGGCATAAAAGTTGTTCACATCGGCCAGCGCGTACATTACTTCAGCCTCGTAATAGTCGACACCACAACGCCGACGATATCTAAATCTTCAGCGCCATCATGTAGCGGAATGGGCTGGTAGTTGGGGTTCATCGGTTCGAGCTGCACGACTGGCCGCAGACATAACCGCTTTACCGTGAACTCCCCGCCAACGCTGGCGATCACGATATCGCCATGTTCGGCCCCAATGCTGCAATCGACCACCAGCATCGAGCCATCAGTAATGCCCGCCTCCAACATGCTTTCACCGGAGGCGTAGAGAAAGTAAGTGGCATTCGGGTGGCTGATGCAATATTCGTTGAGATCGATCCTGGCATGGACGTAATCCTGCGCCGGGCTTGGGAAGCCAGCAGGCACCCGATCGGAAAACAGTGGCAGGTACAATTTCTCTGGGGTTGGTGTTGGAACAAAGTGTTTCATGGGGTATGTCTCTATACTGTGTTTTTATACAGTATAGATATACCGAATGGTGGGAGGAAGAGAGATTTTCACCGTGAATGATATGGCTATGATCGATAAGGAAAGAAAGTTGGCCTCTCTTGCCAATACCCATCATCGGCTAAGATAGGGGCCGCAGACATGGAACCCATTGATTTATTGGGTAACTATCGTTGAAATAATTACCCAGGGCTGGCCAGTAGCTAGTCAAATACCCCATTGATGACAGAGGCAACAATAGCCGTGCTTAAGGCCACCAGGACTAAATCATTCCCGGCGATACGCCATTCATAGCCAGGATAAGATGGCAGTTGTCCCAGCATTGAAGCAGGCACCCTTTTCTTGGCGATCCCCGGCGGCAATGGCTTGCCCCGTGCCAGGTTCTTGGCAATGCCGGGAGGTAAAGATTGATACCCGGTTAATCCATAGTTTACCGCCAGAGGTCGTACACGGTCATAATTGATATTCACGGTAACCAGATCGTCATTACCACCCTTGGATTTTTTTCCTTTGTCTGAATGGTCTTTGCCTGAATTACCCTTCCCGTGATTGTCGCCATGGTTAGCGGAATTACCGTGCCCACCTCCGTTACCGTTACCATTCCCTGGATTGGCCATAACGGAGGCTGAGGATGTGAACACGATCAACGCAAGTGCGAGGGCAGAACAGCGATGCTTGAGCATTTTAACTAACCTCAATGAGGGGATACCCGATCAATCTAGCCCTCCCCTGACTACCGAGCAATATGGATTCATCTTAGAGTTGGTTTTGTGCTAAGTTGATTCATGTGTTGCAGGGCTAACCAGGCGGCTTTATGAAAATTATTGCAGGTACCCTTTTAGTCATCCTGCTGGCAGGATGCACTTCAGTCAGTGTTTCTGGCTCTGGCGGTAGTTCGGGGCGTTCAACGGCCACTATTGGTATCGGTTCTGGCGTGCGCCTTTGATGCAGACACCCGCGCAGGTCTACTGGCTGGCGTGAATACGTTAACTCAGGTTTTTTCGTAGAGATCGATAATCTCGTACTCTCCGCCGATCACGGGTTTGCATAAAATTTTATAGCCATCGCTATCAAAGCCCGGCGCAGCAATCATTAACTCCCTCGCTTCATCCAGGCTATCTACTGCACCCAACCACAGCCAGTGGTGGATAATATGGTACTGCGCCATATCAGCCCCCTGCTCTCGCAAGGCTATCGGACCACGCCACGGCCAGCACACCACGCGGCTTTGCTCGAGCGCGGAAACCAAGCGCTGCCGATGGTCGGCCAGGCTTTCTTTACCACAGCAGGCTCCGGCACAACGCTTCAGTGCAGAACGAAAACAAGGGCGGCCTTTGCTTAATGGCTCAAGCCCCAACAGCCCATAGCACAGCTGATGCTGATCGGCGATAGACTGCAGCGCTTGTAGTGCCGCCCGCCGGTTGGCAAAAAGGCCAAACAACCCAGCGTGCCGAGCAAAATCCACCTCTTTGGCATACACCACCGTGGGTTTGCCATCATTGAGTTGCAATGCGCAGAGCTGCCTGTTGCGGCGCAGGCGTTTATTGAACAGCGGTTGCTGCTGTTTAATCAGTTGCGCTTCCAGCAACAACGCCCCTATTTCACCCGCCGTCCTGATAAAGGTGATACGCCTGGCCTGGCGCAGCATGGCCGCTTCATCTGGGGTGCGTAAATGTGAGAGCACCCGGCTGCGAAGGTTCACGCTTTTACCGATGTAGAGCGGCATGGTTTCGCACTCGCCGTGGAACAGGTACACCCCAGGTAAAGCGGGCAAGCCTTCAAGCCATTGGCGTAGGTGTTCCGGGTATTGGTAGATAGCTTCTGCTTCAAACTCAAGCCTTGGTGCGGCAGAACGTCTGGTCAATCGTACTCTCCATACTGATTTTTTATACAGTATAGCGGGGTTAGGTGGGGGTTTGAAAGGGATTGTGGTCAATACAGCATCAATGATCGTCCCCCTAGCCCTCTCCCTTTACCGACCAGGAACAGTACGTGCTACATGTTAATACAGTTCCAGACCGCAGCTGCGGACTAGCTCCCTCTCCCTGTGGAAACGTTCATGTTGCCTAAGATTTGTTCGGGGAGAGGGTTGGGGTGAGGGGTGGCGGTTTTCGCGATGCAGTTAAAAGATGTTATAAATCAAAAAAATAAAAAAAGACCGAGTACGATTCCTATACTCGGTCTAGGGAAAGGGCTCTTGGGAGAGAGCCGTGCGCTAAAAGTTGGCATTTATGCAAGGTTTGTTCAACCGTGCATTCTAAGAATAGTCCATGGTGCCAGTTTTGCCAGCCCAGCGCACACAAGTGATAGTTACAAACAGAAATTAATTACGTACATCTCGTCACCACCCGTAAACTTTTGCATAAGTATCGAGTGGTTAGCTGATTAGTCCGCACACAATTTTTCTGCTCTTTCGCGGAAAGGTTGCACGCTCATTTTCTGGCCGGGGTGGTTGGCGTCATCCAGCAGGATCACATCCAGCGATTGGGCACGCTGCTGCCCCGCTTTCACCTGTGCTTCTGCGGCTTCATTGAGCGGATATTGCATCAGGGTGCTGTTGTTGAGCACGAACAAGGCGGCCCCTTTGCGACATTGCAGCGTGACTTCCTCTTTGGTGAACGCCCACTGTTTGCCGTACTCCAGCTTAGTGACGTTAACCAGCTTATCTGCCGCCAGCGCGCTCGACGCCGTTGCCAGCAGCGCAATACCAAGAATTACAGATTTCATGTTTTTGGCCTTAAGTTGCGATTTAAATCGATTTTCCCGCAGTTTGGGGGCATCCGGCAAGGCGCAATGTCATACCGGCGCATAGGTTGCAAATAAACTCACCAACAGCAGCACCGCAGCGCCCAACGTCACCTCAAGCCAACAGGCGATCACCAACCCGCGCTGTGCCAGATTGGGGGAGGTGCGCATTGCGGGGACGATAACGTAACGGTTTGCCAATGCCACCATCACCATCAATGCCACCAGCCCGGCTTTAACTAACAACAAGCGTTGATAGGCGGAATCGAGATCGACTGGCCAGCGGCCAAGGATGATCAGGCTGTTGATTATGCCCGTGACGATCACCAGCACCACGGCAACATGGCCCCAGCGGGAGAAACGGATCAGGGTGGCGATAGCATCACTACGCCACTGCGGTTGTGGCAAGTAGCGCAGGCAAAGCAACAACGGTAATAGGCTGCCGAACCAGTAGCCTACCGCTAACAGGTGCAAGGCGTGGTTAACTCGGTGTGCAATTCCCAATATGCCCGCATGCATCGCCGCATGGCCGATAAACGCCATATTGATCAGTAACAGTGCCGAGCACATCGCTAGCGCTTGCCCCCGCTTTGCCGCAGGCAACAGCAAGGCTAACAAGGCCAGCAGGGAAAAACCCAGATGCCAGCGCCAGGCCTCACCAAAGGTGGTGCCCAACACCGCCCACCAAATGCTCAATTGCCAGGTATCCGCCCAGCCATCGCCCATCAATCCAGCCTGAATGGCCAGCATCAGCAAGGCGGTTAATGCGGAGATCCAGGTCGAGGCGAGCAGCAGCGGGCGCAAATCGCGGGTGATTATCGGGGAGAGGCGCTGTGGCGACAGGACGGCGGTGAACAGGCTGACGCCAAACATCAGCATCACCGCCGTAAAGTGCACAAAGCGACACAGCACAAACAGGGTCGCCAGAGTCATAGCTTAGTTAACGGTAAAGCTGTACTGACCTTTGGTTTTATGACCGTCAACGGAAACCACGTGCCAGCTGACCTGGTATTTCCCCGCAGCCAGTTCACTTTCAATCGGTACGTTAACCTGGGTGTTGTTGCTTGGATCCAGATCCAGCTTGCCGGTTTTAACCACAGCGTTATCTGGGCCGGTCACTTTGACACCGCTGAAGTTAGGCTCAATGCCTTCAGAGAAATTCAGCGTCAGCACTTTTGGCGCGGAGCTGACGGTGGCGTCTGCCGCCGGAGTCTGTACTTTCAGGTGGGCATGCGCCAACGCCTGCTGAGAAGACAAGCCGACAAACAGGACAAAAATGGTGGAAAGCAGGCGATAGGATGAACGAATTTTAGCGATCACGGAGGAGTCCTTTATCAATTATGTAGGTGATAAGGGCCAAGACCGGTTACGCGGAGCGATGTTTCCGCAGCCTCAACCCACCACTGTGATTGCGCCACGGGTAAACAGCAGAAGGAGTGGGTAACTCACTGTTATAACTCTCTACCTCCCGGTAGCGTATCGCGTTAAATCATAACGACGGTGAATCGGCAAGTCGAGCACATCACTGATATTTTGCGATCTGGCAGCACGTATCGCTATAGCAGTTCGATAAACGCAGGGCAAAAAAAACCGCGTACGGTGAAAAGTACGCGGTTTTCAGATTGATGACAAAAGCGGGTTATCAGGCCTGGCCGTTACCACTTACTGCCTCAGCACCCATTCTCTTCAGATCTTTATCAATGAAGAACAGTGCCTTGCCGCTGCTGCCTACCAGCGCCAACTTGTCCAGCACGGATTTGAACAGCTTCTCTTCTTCGTGCTGCTCGGCAACGTACCATTGCAGGAAGTTGAAGGTTGAGTAGTCTTGTGTGGTCATAGCCACGTGCGCCAGTTCATTGATTTGACGAGTGATCAGTTGCTCATGCTCGTAAGTCTGCTGGAAAACGTCCGCCAGTGATCCAAACTCTACCGGTGGTGCAGAAATGCTGCCGATCAGCGGCAAAGCCCCGGTATCACTGAGGTAGTCGAACAGACGCTGCATGTGCTGCATCTCTTCGCGTGAATGTTCTTTAAGGAATGCGGCGGCACCTTCGAAGCCTTTATCGCTGCACCAGGCGCTCATTTGCAAATACAAATTGGCGGAATAGAATTCCAGATTCAGTTGCTCATTCAGTTTCGTGGTCATTGCTTGCGTTAGCATGAGGATCCCTATTATTTTTGCAGGTCATAAACTTAATTGACCGCATTATGCCTTGATTAACACAAAATAAAAACACTTGATTTACATTCATTTATTTTAAAGTTAATTTACCTATAAATTCAATGCGTTATAAAAAACACAATTTAACATTAAATTATTATGATAATCATTTTCATCTTTATATTTACAGGAAGACGAATCATTCTTATTTAACAAAATAAACCAATAACGTTAGACTTAAACATTATATCACCCTGCTTTTTGTAATGACTCTACGCCCAGAGTCTGAAGATGGCAGGGATATGTTGGCTTGAGAAGCTTGCCAAGCGCGGCACGGTAGATTACCTTCTGCGCTGAGTTGCCGTTACACACTAGAAGGAGGATCCCATGGGTTACAATCTGGCAGAACTTTCCAAAGACGAGATGGACAAGGTGAACGTTGATCTGGCCGCGTCTGGAGTGGCATTCAAGGAACGCTACAATATGCCGGTGATCCCTGAGATGGTGGAACGCGAGCAGCCAAAGCATCTGCAGGACTACTTCCGCGAGCGAGTGATGCACTATCGCGTCGAATCACACAAATTCTCTCGCCTGCCTTACGAACCTAAAATGAAGTAATGGCCCCTCACCCTAACCCTCTCCCACAGGGAGAGGGAACCGATCGAGTGTGTTTGAAATTTCTCGCGACTCACCTTGGATGAGGAGATGACCGATTTTACTAGAGTTACCGATTTACCTCCAATAACGGCTCCCTCTCCCAGTGGGAAAGGGTTGTGCAAAACGGTCGGTAGCCAGCAGAGGAGGCGATCGATTTTGCTAAAGCTACCGATTTACTTCCAAATGAGCAGGGGCTAACAGCTCCCTCTCCCTGTGGGAGAGGGTTGGGGTGAGGGGCCAGCGAAACGGTCGGTAGCCAGCATCAACTGGTGCAAAATACCCGGTTCATCCGTGGAGTGCCCTGCCCCTTCGACAATATGCAGTTCAGCCTCTGGCCAGGCCTTGGCCAGATCCCAGGCGTTTTGTACCTGACAGGCCATATCGTAACGGCCATGGACGATCACCGCCGGAATATGACGGATCAGCGGGACGTTGCTCAACAGCTGGTCATCGCTGTCGAGAAAACCCTGATGGCTAAAGTAGTGGTTCTCAATACGGGCAAAGGCCAGCGCGAAATCATCTTCGCCAAAGGAGGCGGAAGCACCGCTTGGCAACAGCGTTACCGTTTCCCCTTCCCACACGCTCCACAGTTTGGCAGCCTCAAGCTGCACTTGCAGATCCGGTGAAGTCAGGCGTTGACGGTAGGCTGTAATCACGTCCTTGCGTTCTTCCTCCGAAAGGATAGACAGCACTCGCTCCCATTTATCCGGGAAGAAGCGGGAAGCGCCGTCTTGATAATACCAACTCAGTTCCTGCTTACGCAGCGTGAAGATGCCCCGCAGCACCATCTCGCTGACGCGTTGCGGATGCGTCTGTGCATAGGCCAGCGCCAGCGTGGAACCCCAGGAGCCACCAAAGACCAGCCACTGGTCCACTCCGGCCATGACACGCAGTCTTTCGAGATCGTCGACCAGGTGCCAGGTAGTGTTATTGTCCAGGCTGGCATGCGGTTTGGAACGGCCACAGCCGCGCTGATCGAACAGCAAAACCTTATAGCGCTGCGGGTCGAACAGCTGGCGATGATAAGGTGCGCTACCACCGCCAGGCCCGCCGTGGATAAATACCGCAGGCTTACCGTTTGGATTGCCGCTCAGCTCCCAGTAGATCCGGTGCCCATCTCCAGTATCCAGCCAACCGCTGTCATAGGCGGATAATGGCGGGTACAAACCTCGTAATTGTTCCATGGCGCGTACGTCTCTCTGTGAGTGATACCTTCATCAAAGCCGAAGCCGCTCATCAGGTCAACGGTAAAACGCTAAAACCTCCACCTATACCAACATGTTAGTGTGCGTTTGCTCAAAATGAAGTCGACTTGCTTTTACGCATATGGGGTTCGCGCATTTCTTGTGCGGTTTTGGCTTCAATACTCAGCTCTGCCGTGGGGCGCAATAACAGGCGTGGCAGGCCGATAGGCTCACCCGTTTCAAGGCAATAACCAAAATCACCGGTTTCCAGGCGCTGCAGGGCGGCGGCCATCTTGGGCAGCAGGCGGGTTTCCCGATCCAATTGGCGGAACAGCAGGCGCAGATCTTCTTCGCGCGCGGCTTTATCCGCTTCGTCACCGCTTATATCGCCGCTGTCGATATCACGTTTCAGCACCTCGATGTGCTGCCAGAGTTTTTGTTGCTCGTCCAATAGGCGTTGGCGGAAAAACGCCCGCTGCTCCGTATTCATGTAATCAGATTCTGGCATCGCCAGCAGTTGTTGCTCGCTTAATAATGTCATGACTGTCATGGCACACTCCGTGTACATAGGTTTGTTACATTATAACATTTTTAACACATGAAAGGTTAATAATAAATAATCATTGGATAAACAAGGCGTTGACGTTTCCATACCCTTTGCTGCTTGCATATGATGGCCGCTAGGGGGTTAATGGTTCGGCAAGCCACCCAACCATAGGTTAACCAAGAGGCCATCATGAGTAAGGGAATGGACAGCAAGAAAAATGCGAAGAAGAAACCGTTGAAAACCCCAGCCGAGAAAAAAGCGGAGAAACGTTCCAAAAAAGGACAGGCGTCTACATCTGGTGAGTAAATCAGTTTCTGACCGTAGTTAAACCCGCCGAGGCGGGTTTTTTGTTGCCTGCGAAAAGACAGGTTGGCATCGCAACCCCATATCGTTAAGCTAGGGAGTATAACTTTAGCTGGGAACATCATGATGTTACGTGTAATCGATACTGAAACCTGTGGGCTAGACGGCGGCGTAGTGGAAGTCGCTTCCGTTGACGTGATCGACGGGCAAATCACTAATCCGATGAGCGACCTGATCAGCCCAGACCGGCCCATCGGCCTGGACGCCATGGCCATTCACCACATCACCGAACAAATGGTTGAGGGCAAGCCGCGTATCGCCGTCGCCATTGGGCGTTACCAAGGCAGCTAATATTATGTCGCGCACAACGCTGCCTTTGATCGGGCCATGCTGCCGGAAATGAACGGTGCCTGGATTTGTACCCTCAAGCTGGCACGTACGCTGTACCCAGACATTAAATATGGTAATCAATACCTGCGCTATGCGCTGAATCTGGATGTGCAATTGCCGCAGGACACCGCACTTTATCCACACCGAGCACTGTACGACTGCTACGTCACCGCCGCACTGCTGCAACGCATTGTGCAGGACTCCGGTTGGACGGCAGAACAGATGCTGGAAATCACCGAGCAGCCGGTGTTGTTGAAAAAATTCAAGTTCGGCAAATACCGTGGGCAATCTATTGAGCAGGTAGCGCTGGAAGATCCGGGCTATCTGCGTTGGATGCTGAAATCCATCGACGATCTCAGCCCGGATATGAAACACACGTTGAAATACTATCTGCTGGGTTAATCAAGCGGGCAGTCTCATTCCCGCGATGATTTATTCCGCCAACGCCAGAATAAACGCATATTCCAGCGCAATATCTTCGTAAGCCTTAAAGCGCCCAGACTTACCGCCGTGGCCGGCATCCATATCGGTATACAGCAGCAGTTGGCGATCGTCGGTTTTCAACTCACGCAGTTTCGCTACCCACTTGGCAGGCTCCCAGTATTGCACCTGCGAATCATGCAACCCGGTGGTGACCAGCATATGCGGATAATCCTGCGCTTTCACCTGGTCGTATGGGCTGTACTGCAAGATGTAATCGTAATACGCCTTGTCGTTTGGGTTGCCCCACTCGTCATATTCACCAGTGGTTAGCGGGATGGACTCATCCAGCATGGTGGTGACCACGTCCACAAACGGCACCTGAGCCACTACGCCATTGAACAGCTCAGGAGCCTGGTTGACTACCGCGCCCATCAGCAAGCCACCGGCACTGCCGCCCATTGCAAACACCCGGTCAGCATCGCCATAGCCCTGCTCTACCAATGCCTTGGTGACGTCGATAAAGTCGTTAAAGGTATTTTGTTTGTTGAACAGCTTGCCGTCTTCATACCAGAGTTGCCCGAGCTCGGCACCGCCGCGAATATGCGCCAGCGCGAAGACAAAACCACGATCCAGCAGGCTGAGGCGGCTGGCACTGAATGCCGGATCCATGCTGCTGCCATAGGAGCCGTAGGCATAGACCATCAGCGGGTTCGCCCCATGTGCGAAGCGGTCAGCACGGTAAACCAAAGATACCGGCACCTCGACGCCGTCACGGGCCTTCACCCACACGCGCTCGCTACGATAATCTTCTGCCGTGAAGTTTTTCACTTCCTGCTGCTTGAGCAACTCCCTCTCGCCGCTGTCCAGATTCAGCTCATACAGCGTAGTTGGCGTGGTCATGGAGGAATAGCCGTAACGCAGCAGCTCGGTTTCCGGATCTGGATTGTAGGCCAGCCAGGTGACATAGGTCGGATCGTCGAAAGCGATGCTCTTGTCTTCACCGCTCTGCCAGTGGATTTGGCGCAGCTGGGTCAGCCCGGCGATGCGTTCCTCCACCACCAGCCAGTCACGGAACAGGTTGAACCCTTCGAGCATGACATCGGTGCGCGGGGCAATCAGTTCCTGCCATTGGCTTTCCTCAGCCTGCTCACTCTGATACAGGCCAAAGTTCTTGCCGTTTCTGTTAGAGCGAATGTAGAAATGCTCACGGTAGTGATCGATGGCATATTCGTGATCTTTGCGGCGCGGCGCAAACATCTGCGGCTTACTGTCTGCACTGTTCGCATCCAGCAACAGGATCTCTGAGGTGGTGGTACTGCTGAGGTGGATCAGAATAAAGCGCTCGGAGGTGGTTTTTTCCAGGCTGACGTAGAAAGTGTCATCCTGTTCCTCGTAGATCAGCACGTCCTGCTGCGGATCGCTACCCACCACGTGGCGATAGACCTGATACGGCAGCAATGTCTTGGCGTGTTTACGCACGTAGTAGACGGTGGCGGAGTCATTCGCCCACTCGAAGTTGCCAGAGGTGTTTTCCAGCACCTCTTCGGCCCAGCTATCGTCGCCTAGGTCCTTGAAACGGATATCGTATTGGCGGCGTGACAGGAAGTCCTCCGCCACGGCCAGGCGCTGGTTGTCCGGGCTGACGTCCAGCCCGCCCAGCGTATAGAATTCGTGCCCTTCCGCACGCTGGTTGCCATCGAGCAAGGTGTCCCAAAGCTCGGTGACCGCTGCAGGCTGGCGCACATACAGCGCATATTCATTACCCGGCTCATAGCGGGTCTGATAGCGGAAACCACGCCTGACGTAAGGCACGGAATGTTCCTGCTGTGGGATACGCGCGACCATCTCCTGATACAGAGTTTCACGCAGCGCCTGTTGCGGCTTTAGCTGAGCGTCGGTGTAGGCATTTTCTGCCCGCAAATACTCCAATACCTGGGGATCGGTACGTTCGTCATCGCGCAGCCAGTAGTAGTCATCCACACGCGTGTCGCCATGGATGGTGATTGGGTAAGGACGTTTTTCTGCCTTGGGAGGTGTCATCATTGCTAAATCATCCGCTTACTTTGATTAAGGCAAGAATGACACGAATTTCACAAGGTTAACAAGCCGCGTAAGTAAATGGGCGCAGCAGCGCCCCTACGCAGTGAACCGGTTAGGTTTTGTCAGCATCTCATCGCAATGTGAGATGGCGTACGGCATCAGCGCTTGGTAAACGCGATGACAAACAGCTCATCCAGCCCTGGGTAGATATCCTGGATCACCTGCTTGAGTTCGCTGAGGGTCATATTCTCCTGCTGCGCATGTTCATGCGTCAGCTCATCCAGACGCACCGGCGTTACCGACTTTACCTCGATATAACAGAAAAATACGCCGTCTTCGTTGCGGCTGACGCGCAGCACCTCATTCGGTTGGAAGTCAGCTTCGCTGGCATCCCGAATGGTGATGGTTTTGCGCCCTGCCAGAATATCTTGCTCAAAACGGCTGAAGAAGGTTATCTCACGGGACATGCTGGATCCTTGGTTATCATCATGTTGCTGTACCACTGCTTAGGCGGCCTGCTGCTCTTCTGACGCAGCGCCTTCTTCCGGGGCGGCGGCAGGTTTCTCACCTTTGGTTTTGGCCGGCTTTTTGGCGGCCTCTTGCGGGGCACCACCACGCAGGATCTGCGCCAGCACATCTTTGTGCTCCGCCAGGAAGAAGCTCAACCCTTCACGCTGTTCTTCTTCCAGCGAGACTGGCGCTTGCTGCAACCATTCACCGAGGCTATCGGCCAGATCCAACATTTTGTCGTAGGCATCGGCTTCTTTCTTGTTTGCGAAAGTCATTTTTTCCTCACCGTTTCTCACTACTACATATTTCACTTCAACAGCCATGAGCATCTTCCTCAAAGGTTATGATACTGTATTTTTATACAGTATAGAGTGATTTCGGGCAGGGCTGCAAGCGCCCTGCCGTTTATTATTTCAACAGCCGCACTTTGCAGCTCTTGCCTTTGATCTTACCTTGCTGAAGCTGTTGCAGTGCCTTACGGGCGCTGGCCTTACGGATAGCCACATAGGCATGCACCGGGAACATGTCGATCTTGCCGACTTCTGCCGCCGTTAGCCCGGCGTCACCGGTCAATGCCCCCAGAATATCGCCAGGGCGGATTTTAGCCTTGCGGCCGCCGTCGATGCACAGGGTGACCATTTCCGCTTCCAGCGGCGCGTTAGACGCCCCGCTCAGCTCAGACACCGGTGACCATTTTGCGCGCATGGACAGATACTCTTCGAGAGCATGAACACGCACCATTTCCTGCGGCGTACACAGGCTGATTGCCAACCCACTCAGACCGGCACGGCCAGTACGGCCAATTCGGTGGACGTGAACCTCGGGGTCAAACGATAACTCGTAGTTGACAACCAGTTCCAATTCTTTGATATCCAAGCCACGTGCGGCCACGTCGGTCGCCACCAGTACACGGCAGCTGCGGTTGGCAAAGCGAACCAGCACCTGGTCACGATCGCGTTGTTCAAGATCGCCATGCAGCGCCATACAGCTGATATCACGGGCTTCCAGCGCTTCATACACGCTCTGGCAATCACGCTTGGTGTTACAGAACACCACGCAGGACGCTGGCTGATAATGGCGGATGGCGCTCACCAGCACCGCAGGGCGTTGATCGCGGGTGGTTTCATAGAAACGTTGTTCGATAGAGGCTTGCTCATCGCCATCTTCGACTTCCACATTCAGTGGCTGGCGTTGCACACGGGCGCTAATGCGCTCAATGCCCGCCGGATAGGTGGCAGAAAATAGCAGGGTCTGGCGCTGCGGCGGCGTATAGCTGATCACATCATCGATATCATCGGCAAAGCCCATGTCCAGCATGCGGTCGGCCTCATCCAGCACCAGCACGGTCATCTCGTCCAGCACCAGGGTTTTCTTGCGCAGATGCTCCTGCACACGGCCCGGCGTACCCACCACAATGTGCGGCGCATGCACCAGGGAGTCGAGCTGTGGCCCCACCGGCTGGCCACCACACAGGGTCAGTATCTTGATGTTCTGGGTAAAGCGGGCCAGGCGACGCAGCTCTTTGCTCACCTGATCGGCCAGCTCACGCGTCGGGCAGAGAATAAGCGCCTGGGTTGCCACTTTGGCAACGTTGATTTTATCCAGCAGGCCGATGCCAAATGCCGCCGTTTTACCGCTACCGGTTTTCGCTTTGGCACGTACGTCCTGCCCGTTCAGGATGGCAGGCAGCGCTGCGGCCTGTACCGGCGTCATTTCGGCATACCCCAGTTCGTTGAGGTTGGCCAACTGTTCAGTTGGCAGCGGCAGGGAAGAAAAAGAAACTGTGCTCACGGCAATAACTCTTATATAGCAAGTGGAAAGGCGGCGCTGCGCTTGGCTGGCACCGGATCAGGCGCAGATGATAACAGAGTTGGTGGGGTTTCCGGATTTCGGCGTTAAAAAAAGCGGTTAATAGGCGCTACTGGCCGCACGCAATCGTTTTCGTATATACTGCGCGCTCAGTGTCAGACCCGTGAATTCATTCATATCCAGGTATCAGACTATGTTAACTATTGGAACCGCCCTGCGCCCTGCCGCCACCCGCGTTATGCTGCTCGGCTCAGGCGAGCTGGGCAAAGAAGTGGCCATCGAATGCCAGCGTTTAGGCTTGGAAGTGATTGCCGTCGACCGTTACGCCGATGCCCCGGCCATGCATGTGGCACACCGCAGCCACGTCATCAACATGCTGGATGGCGCGGCGCTAAAAGCGTTGATCGAACAGGAACGCCCCGATTTTATCGTGCCGGAAATAGAGGCTATCGCCACCAGCATGCTGGTTGAGTTGGAGCAACAGGGCCATAATGTCGTCCCCTGCGCAGAAGCCACTCGTCTGACCATGAACCGTGAAGGTATTCGCCGTCTGGCCGCTGAAACGCTGGAGCTGCCAACGTCCAGCTACCGCTTTGCCGATAACGAGCAAAGCTTCCGCCAAGCGGTGGCCGAAATTGGTTACCCTTGTATCGTCAAGCCGGTGATGAGCTCATCCGGCAAAGGGCAAAGCCTGATCCGTGAAGAGCAGCAACTGGGCGCAGCCTGGGATTACGCACAGCTCGGTGGGCGCGCTGGCGGAGGCCGGGTCATTGTTGAAGGGCTGGTCAAATTTGATTTCGAGATCACTCTGCTGACCATCAACGCCATCGATGGCGTACATTTCTGTGAGCCTATTGGCCACCGTCAGGAAGATGGGGATTACCGCGAGTCCTGGCAGCCGCAGCGGATGTCTGAGCTGGCATTAAGCCGTGCTCAGGCGATCGCAGCCAAGGTGGTTAACGCACTGGGTGGATTTGGCCTGTTCGGCGTAGAGCTGTTCGTCTGCGGTGATGAAGTGATTTTCAGCGAGGTCTCACCACGCCCGCACGACACCGGCATGGTTACGCTGATTTCGCAGGATCTGTCCGAGTTCGCACTGCACGTGCGCGCTTTCCTTGGGCTGCCGATTAACGCGATACGCCAGTTCGGGCCTGCCGCCTCTGCGGTGATCCTGCCGGAGCTAAGCAGCGACAACGTGCGCTTCAGCGGGTTGGAGACGGCACTAAGTGGTTATAACCAGGTGCGGTTATTCGGTAAACCGAACATCGAGGGCAAACGCCGGATGGGTGTTGCACTGGCCGTTGCACCAGAAGTAGAGCAAGCGGTAGAGCTGGCCAAACAGGCCGCTGCTGCGGTGACGGTGCAAGGGTAAACCGGTTGGGGGTTCGGGACGCCGACCCCCGCTAACGTCAGTAGTTTTCGTCGTCTTCGCTATCTTCGTCCAGATACTCGGTCGGTTCTTCCTGCTGCTGTTCTTCTTCTTCATCGTCGAACATCACGCTAACCTGATCGCCCTGATGTTTTTCGCGGATTTCTTGCGCCACAGTCGCGATGGCCTCTCCGCTGCTCATGCCCTGCCCCATCAGCAGATGGATACGTTCAGCAGCTTCCTGCTGTTCTTGGTGACTCAGTGACGGCATACCTGCAAGCATGTATTTCTCCCCGGTAAAATAGGCGTGAATTATACGCGCTAACGACGCAGATCCCTACACCTGTTATTCGCTGGCCCGCAAGGGGGTCGCGTTATCAATGCGCCACTGTTTTAAGCGATGCAGCCACAACATCACATGCCATGTCTGCTTGATCCCCCGCATATTGTCGATCATCATCCGCTGAATGCCGCGCCGGTAGAAATCTTCAGCGATCTGTTGTTGCGCCTGCAGTTCGGGCTCACGGCGAATACTATGGCAAATCCCCAGCGCCTCACGCGCGATTTGCCAATGGAAGGCCGCACAAATCGAGATCTTGCTGCTGTAACGCTGATTCAGTGCCACCAGCATCTCGACGATTTTCATATAGTGGCGCTGGTACTCGACGTTCGCCTGCCCGGTACGCCGACGGTTGCTGATCGAGCGGTCGTGTACCCGTTGGCGATATAGCGGTTTGCTCAGGTATTTAACTCGCTGAGCATTGAACATCACCTCGGTGGTCCAGGGGATATCCTGGTGGTGTAAACCAGGTTCGAAATAGAGCTGGTGCTGCTTGATAAAATCCAGGCGATACACGGCTAACCACACCACATGAATAAAGCGTCTTGATTTCAACGCTTTTTCCAACCACTGCGCACCAGAAATAACCGCCGTATCTTTCAAGCGCGAAGCAGGAATTATGAGTTGCAAATCACCATTGCTTGCAAAATAGCGTTCGCCGTTACATTGCATCACGTCTAATTGATGTTCTTCGGCTAATGCAAGCAGCGTTGAATACATTTTTGGATCCAATAAATCATCGGCATCGGGGAAGGCGACATATTTGCCACGGGCCACGGCCAGCCCGGCATTACGGGCATTGGAAACCCCTGAGTTGGGCTGATCGATGACCTTGATATGCAGATGCTGCGCGGCGTAGCGGTGCGCGATCTCTCCTGAGCCGTCGGTGGAACCATCGTTAACGATGATCACCTCCAACTGCTGTTCATGTTGCGCCAGCAATGAATTCAAGAAAGGAATAAATAGCTCCCCTACATTATGCAAAGGAACAATAACGCTTAATTTTAATGACATTGCCGCCTCACCTGCAGAATGATTTTCGGGTGAAAAAGATAATTTTGAATTTATTTTTACTTATTAGAACATCCATCGCGGAAATTTATTCCGGTGAATTTAGGCGGGATTTTTACATGTTATAATATGGCAGACGTGGCAAAAAATGCTCCATTTACGCATGGTTTACTTTTCATGCGGCTAATCTGTAAGCAGCACCCTATGGCGTAATGTGGCAGAATGGCTGCCAACACCGCTGTTTACGTGAGTCAGGTTGATTGATCCTATGAATGTCTCCGCCCCAAACCTTAAATCGTTACCCTATACGCGCGAAGCCGTATTAACGCTGTTCGCTCCATTGGCACAACGGCCTTGGGCTATGCTGCTGCATTCAGGCTTTGCCGATCACCCGCATAACCGGTTTGACATTCTGGTGGCAGAACCGCGCACCACGCTGACGACTTGCGGTGCCAGCACCGAGATCCAGCAGGGAGAGACTCGCAGTCACTCACCGGAAGATCCCTTTGTGCTGTTGCAGCAACAGCTAGATGCTCTCAACCTGCATCCGCCACTGAACGGCGAACTGCCCTTTCAAGGGGGAGCACTGGGGCTATTTGGCTACGATTTGGGGCGACGTATCGAAGCGTTGCCGCAGTTGGCGCAGGCCGACATCAAGCTGCCGGATATGGCGGTGGGTATTTATGACTGGGCACTGATCGCCGATCATCATCAGCAAAAACTGACCCTGCTCAGCTATGGGGATGTAGAACAGCGCTGGCAATGGCTTAACCAACAGCATATTGTGCCGCGGCCCCCCTTCGCCCTGACCGGCAACTGGCAGGCCAACATGACGCGCCAACAATATGGCGAAAAATTCCGGCGGATCCAGAGCTATCTGCGCAGTGGCGATTGCTATCAGATCAATTTGGCGCAGCGTTTTTCCGCCCCTTATCAAGGGGACGAATGGCAGGCATTCCAGCAGCTAAGCGCCAGCAACCGTGCGCCGTTCTCCGCTTTCCTGCGCCTGCCCGCCAACGCGGTGTTGAGCGTTTCACCAGAACGTTTCCTGTGGTTGGCCGATCGGCAGATCCAGACCAGGCCCATCAAAGGTACGCTACCCCGCCTTGCCGATGCCGCGCTGGATGCAGAACAGGCGCAAAAGTTGGCCAACTCACCCAAGGACCGGGCCGAAAATCTGATGATTGTCGATCTGCTGCGTAATGACATTGGCCGTGTGGCAGAGCCTGGCAGCGTGAAGGTGCCGGAACTGTTCGTGGTTGAGCCGTTCCCGGCGGTACATCATCTGGTCAGTACCATTACGGCCACCCTGCCCGCCAACCGCTCGGCTAGCGAGCTGTTGCGCGCCTGTTTTCCCGGCGGATCGATTACCGGCGCGCCCAAAGTGCGGGCAATGGAAATCATCGAAGAACTGGAGCCGCAGCGCCGTAATGCCTATTGTGGCAGCATTGGCTATCTCAGCGTTTGCGGTACCATGGACACCAATATCACCATCCGCACCCTGATTGCCGAAAACGGGCGCATCAGCTGTTCTGCCGGTGGTGGCATCGTTGCAGATAGTCAGGAACAGGCGGAGTATCAGGAAACCTTTGATAAGGTAGGCCGCATCTTGCCACAGCTGGGGGAGTTTACCGTTTCGTGAGCCATCAGGACTATCCGGCCTCATTGGCCGATTTTATCAGCCGCTTTCAGCTGCAACAGCCGCAGGCGATGCAGATCTCCCACAACTCGCGCCCAGCCGCCGTGCTGATCCCGATCGTTTGTCGGCCAGAACCGACCCTGCTGCTCACCCGCCGCGCCGACTCACTGCGTAAACACGCAGGTCAAGTGGCCTTCCCCGGCGGTAAAACCGATGCTGAAGACGGTTCTCCCATCATTACCGCACTGCGTGAAGCGCAGGAAGAAGTGGCGATCCCGCCGCAACGGGTGCACATCCTCGGCCAGTTGGCCCCGCTCGACAGCAGCACCGGTTTTCAGGTAACGCCGGTGGTGGGCCTGATCCCGGCAGATGTGGCGTTTCATGCCAACGAAGATGAGGTCGCCGAGGTGTTCGAAATCCCGCTGCAAGAAGCACTGCGGCTATCGCGCTATTATCCGCTGGACATTCATCGTGGTGGCCACGCACATCGAGTCTACCTTTCCTGGTATCAGAGCCAGTTCGTCTGGGGTCTGACGGCCGCGATTATTCGCCGCCTGGCACAGCAAGTCAGCATTTGAATCTGGCATTTTTTGCGACATACGTCACGTTAAAGCCGGGATTACCTGTCGTTTTGAGTATAAAGCGATCGCTATCACTCCAGCAGCCTGTTTTATCAACTACCGTTACCGCTATCGATGTTTTAAAAAAACTGTAAACTCTCTCTTCAACCTTACGAAATACCTGTAAAATAGTTACCACCGGAATAAACCACTAATATTATAAGGATTACCCCGGTAGTATTTTAAGGCGTTAACAGCACTACCAAGGATTATTTTATTTCATGCGAAAAGGGCCACAAAACCCGTACGGCCCTTTTACACTATCGCCGTTCCCTGCGCGGTTTTTAACCGCAGCAGCCATAACAATATGCCTCTTTAAGGAGTTTTAGCGTGATTAGCGTTTTCGACATGTTTAAGATCGGCATCGGCCCGTCCAGCTCTCATACGGTTGGACCGATGAAAGCCGGCAAACAGTTTGTCGACGATCTGGTAAACGAAGGCTTGATGCCTTCCGTCACGCGTGTTGCCGTCGATGTTTACGGCTCACTCTCATTGACCGGTAAAGGTCACCATACTGATATCGCCATCATTCTCGGCCTGGCGGGCAATATGCCTGATACCGTCGATATCGATGGCATTCCAGGCTTTATTCGCGATGTTGAGCAACGTCAACGCCTGATGCTGGCCAGCGGCCTGCACGAAGTCGATTTCCCCCGCGACGGCGGCATGGTATTCCGTAGCGACAATATGCCGCTGCACGAAAACGCCATGCAGATCCATGCCTTCGCTGGCGACAAGCAGGTTTACAGTAAAACCTATTACTCCATCGGGGGTGGGTTTATCGTTGATGAAGAACATTTCGGCAAAGCCGAAAGTAACGAAATCTCGGTTCCCTATCCGTTCCACTCGGCAAGCGAAATGTTGGCCCACTGCCACGCCACTGGCCTGTCCCTCTCCGGGATGGTCATGCAAAACGAACTGGCACTGCATAGCAAGCAGGAGATCGAGGCCTATTTCGGTAACGTTTGGCAAACCATGCGCGCCTGTATCGATCGCGGTCTGAACACCGAAGGCGTACTGCCTGGCCCGCTGCGGGTTCCGCGCCGCGCCTCCGCCCTGCGCCGCTTGCTGGTTTCCTCAGACAAACTGTCCAGCGACCCAATGAACGTGATCGACTGGGTCAACATGTTTGCGCTGGCGGTGAACGAAGAGAACGCCGCCGGTGGCCGCGTGGTGACCGCCCCAACCAACGGAGCCTGCGGGATCGTCCCTGCGGTGCTGGCTTACTACGATCATTTCATCGAGTCCGTCAGCCCGGAAACCTATGTCCGCTACTTTATGGCGTCCGGTGCGATTGGCACGCTGTATAAAATGAACGCCTCGATTTCCGGTGCCGAAGTGGGCTGCCAGGGCGAAGTTGGTGTGGCCTGTTCGATGGCCGCTGCGGGCCTGGCCGAGTTGCTTGGCGGCAGCCCTGAGCAGGTTTGCATCGCCGCCGAAATCGGCATGGAGCATAACCTGGGCTTGACCTGCGATCCTGTAGCCGGCCAGGTACAGGTCCCATGCATCGAGCGCAACGCCATTGCCTCAGTGAAGGCGATCAACTCGGCGCGTATGGCACTGCGTCGCACCAGCGAGCCGCGCGTGTCGCTGGATAAGGTGATCGAAACCATGTACGAAACCGGTAAAGACATGAACGCCAAGTATCGTGAGACCTCCCGTGGTGGTCTGGCGATCAAGGTTCAGTGTGACTGATTAAGTCTGTTCCCCCTCGTCATCACCGGCGAGGGGGAACGGCTGAAAAAACCTGAACTGGCTACGCAACACCCAGGGGCGCCGCATGCTGCGCCCACTTAGAGAATCAATAGATTAGCCAGGGAAAAACCTCGTTGCCCCTTACAAACTCAGCAATACTGCTAATCTGACCACCTCGCCCATCCGCCGGTTAACCCCCAAATTACCCCGTTGATCGCGCCAACCGAAATAATTTGTTGAGTTACCATCAATTTTCCATGCGAACAGGCTAGAATTAGCCAAGCATAGTATTACTGAAATTGCGCCTGGAAGTGGCGTCAGGCAGTTAGACTGAACAAGGACTTACCGGATGTTGATGACCCAACTTGCCGCATCGAAATACCGCTATTACCGTTGGCTTCTCGCCGGCGCGGTTGGGTTGGCTATTTTGTTGATTTCGCTGTATACCCGCTACTATCAGGAAGTCCGTAATACCGAACAAAACCAGCGCGTCCTGGCCAGCCGGGTGATCACCAAACTGAATGAATTACTGCTACCTGCACAGCAACAGGCGCTCCGTACCATGTCGCTGGTCGGGCAACCCTGTGATTCGGTGATGCCGACGCTACGCTTTCGTGCCGCACAGAATCAGGCGCTGCGCTCGTTGCTGTTGGTTCAGGACGGAACGATTTATTGCTCCAGCCTGTTTGGCCAACGCCACTATGTGTTTACCACCATTTTCCCGACCATGAACAAAGGCGGCATGCAGCTGGCACTTCGCCCTTCCATCACGGTAGCCAAAGGAACGCCTACGCTGGTGCTGTGGACGCCATTGCCCACCAAAAGCGACAGTGGTGTCCTGCACGTTTTCAATATCGATCTGCTGTCCAATTTCCTGCTGGAACCCCAAGAGCCTTATGCACACCGGGTAGCTCTGAACGTGGGTGATTACAGCCTGGAGTATGGCCAACGGGAAATCACCTTGAGCGATGTCAAAGCCGAAGGTCTGCAATACACCGCCAAATCCGCCAAATATCCTTTCTCCATCTCGCTATTTGGCCCCAATGCCCGCACTCTGGCGTTGGCCGCGTTACCCCGCCATATTCCTCTGGCGCTGATGCTGAGCCTGCTGGCGGCCTACGTGGTCTATCTGATCACCGCCAACCGCATGAGCCTGTCTTACCATATTGGCCACGCCATTACGCATCGCGAATTTCGTGTCTACTGTCAGCCGATTATCAACAGCGATAATGGGCGCTGTGTCGGCGTTGAAACCTTGATGCGCTGGAAGAACAAGCGGCAAGGCTGGATTTCGCCAGACGTGTTTATCCCGCTGGCCGAACAACACGCACTGATCATTCCCCTGACGCGTTATCTGATGACCACTGTGGTGGAAAACCTCAACCTGTTTCCCCCTCGCCCCTCTTTCTATATCAGCATCAACGTCGCAGCAGAGCATTTCAATACCGTCAGCATTATCGATGACATCCGCCGCATCTGGCTGCCTGCCCATCCGATGCCTTCATTGATGCTGGAACTGACGGAGCGAACCGCCCTGTCAGAAATTCAGTATGAGCAGATTAAAACGCTCAAAGAGATGGGCATCATGCTGGCGATAGACGACTTCGGCACCGGTCACAGCTCGCTCAGTTACCTGAAAAAGCTCAGCCCGGACGTGTTGAAGATCGATCGTGGCTTTACCGCAGCCATTGGCACCGACGCGGTCAATGCCACCGTGACAGACACCATTATTACGTTGGCACAGCGCCTGAAATTAAAACTGGTAGCCGAAGGGGTTGAGACAGAGGAGCAGGCAGAGTATTTACGCTCGCAGGGGGTAAATGCCTTACAGGGGTATTATTTTGCCAAGCCGATGCCGATCAACGTGTTTCCACTGTGGCTGCAACAGTATGAAACCCGCCAACGCGTGCTGCATCAACAGTCACAAACAAAAGAAAAGCGAGATAATTAGTACCCCTCACCCTAACCCTCTCCCACAGGGAGAGGGAACCGATCGAGTTAATCTGGAAATACGGTATTCAGCATGAGTTTTGGCTGACTCACTTTGGATGACAGGATGACCGAGGTTGCTGAGATTATCCCCTTTGTCCCAACAGAGCTGATCGAGTTAGCCTGAAAGTACAGTATTCAGCATGAGCTTTAGCTGACTCACTTTGGATGACAGGATGACCGAGGTTGCTGAGATTATCCCCTTTGTCCCAACAGAGCTGATCGAGTTAGCCTGAAAGTACAGTATTCAGCATGGGCTTTGGCTAACTCACTTTGGATGATGGAATGACCGAAGTTGCTGAGATGATCTCCTCTCTCCCAACAGAGCTGGGGCTATCAACTCCCTCTCCCTGTGGGAGAGGGTTGGGGTGAGGGGACGACTACTTACTCGTCTTGTTCGTGCAGCGGCTTCACCTTGGTGATACTGACCAGCTCGATGCGATAATCCGAGATTTCAAGGATTTCAAAGCGCAGGTCGTGAAGTTCGACCACGTCTCCCACCGTTGGCATCTGGCCAGAATATGAGAGCAGGAAGCCCGCCAGCGAGGCGTAATCCTCGGTGGGGCTAACCAGATCGTCACAGTCCAACGCCTGCTCCAACGAGTGGAGATCCGCCCCGCCTTTCACCAGCCAGCGGTCGCCATCCTCGATAATATCCGGCGTTTCGTCTTCGTCCGGGAACTCACCGGCAATCGCTTCCAGCACGTCTAACGGCGTGACCAGCCCCTGCACCACGCCAAACTCATTGGTCACCATCACCAGGCGGCCCTTGGCCCGGCGCAATACCGCCAACAGCTTGATCACATCCATGGTTTCCGGCACCACGATCGGTGGAGTACGAGCGGCAAACTCGGCGATATCCACGCCCTGATCCAACGCGACCAGCAGATCCTTGGCACGCACCACGCCGATAAACTCATCCAGCTCATAGCGGCAAACCGGGAACAGGCTGTGCGGGGTATCCAGCAACTGTTCGCGCACCTCGTCGCGGGAGCGTTCGCAATCTACCCACGAAATCTCGGTGCGCGGCGTCATTACGCTGCGCAAGGTACGGGAGGCCAACGTCAGCACGCCGCTGATCATATAGCGTTCCTCCTGCGCAAAGGTTTCTTTCACCTTATGCAGGCTGTCTTCATCCACCTGCTGCTGGGTACGCTGTTGCCCCATCAGGCGCATAATCGCTTCAGCCGTGCGTTCGCGCATCGGGCGACGAGACTCGTGCTTGATGAAGTTGCGCCGTGCAATCTGGTTAAACATCTCGATCAGGATCGAGAAGCCAATCGCCGCATACAGATAGCCTTTCGGAATGTGCACGCCAAGGCCTTCAGCAATCAGGCTCAGGCCGATCATCAGCAGGAAGCTCAAACAGAGCACCACGATGGTCGGATGGGCGTTCACGAAGTTGGTCAAAGGTTTCGAGGCCAGCAACATCACCGCCATCGCAATCACTACCGCTGCCATCATGACCGGCAGATCGTTGACCATCCCCACCGCCGTGATCACCGCGTCGAGCGAGAACACCGCATCAAGGATGACAATCTGCACCACCACCGCCCAGAATTTGGCGTAGCCACGGTTGGCACCTTCCTGATGAGTGCTGCCCTCCAGCCGTTCATGCAACTCCATCGTGGCTTTGAACAACAGGAATACCCCACCAAACAGCAGGATCAGGTCGCGGCCAGAGAAAGCGAACTCCCCCACGCTGAACAGCGGTTTGGTCAGCGTCACCATCCACGAAATCACCGACAGCAACCCAAGACGCATCACCAAGGCTAATGAAAGGCCGATAATGCGCGCTTTATCACGCTGCCTGGGCGGTAGTTTGTCGGCAAGAATGGCGATGAATACCAGGTTGTCGATACCCAGCACGATTTCCAAGACCACCAGGGTCAATAACCCGGCCCAAATCGAGGGGTCCATTAATATTTCCATATCAGACTCCAGAAGAAAGACAGGTTGGCAGAGCTGTGCTCAGACGTAGGGAGGCAAACGCAGACGTGGCGTTGGCGATGAAAGAGAGAAAACAGGATGACACTAACAGGAAGCAGCCATAAGGCCGAGCGAACGTTGTGGCGCCAACAGGTGGCGGGTGAAACCTTTTAAAACAGTAACTTCGGTGACAGTCCATAGGGAGGGCTGAGGCCCTTCACTCCTTGGTTATGAAAGAAGAATGCACTCTAACAGGAAATTTTTCGCCAGAAAAGTGGCTTTGTTCAGTTTGCGTCTCATTTTGTAACAGCTTTGCTGTTTAATTCCGCAAACTAACTATTCGGCTTAATCGATCCACTAATAGCAGAGCAATGTCACAAAATTTATTTTTTCACGCACTAAAATAAATGGCGTTAACGGGAATTAACGGCCACAGGTTTTTGAAACTGCGTGATAAATGTTAAGTGTGAGTTTCTTTTTTTCTACCATAATGTATTTGAACCAACGTATCTGAACCGCGGAAGTGACTGCCAGGATGGTGATGAGTCAAGACACGATCCGTGCCTTAAGTTCAACGAGGAGGTAGCGAGTGGCAATAGCTATTATCATCGGCACACACGGGACTGCAGCGGAACAACTGCTGAAAACAGCAGAAATGCTATTGGGTGAGCAAGCCAACGTCGCCTACATAGATTTCGTTCCCGGTGAGAATGCTGAAACGTTAATTGAGAAATACAATGGGAAAATCAGTGAGCTCGATACCAGCGATGGCGTCCTGTTTCTGGTTGATACCTGGGGCGGCAGCCCGTTTAACGCGGCCAGCCGTATCGCAGTAGACAAACCACACTATGAGGTTATCACCGGGGTTAACATTCCCATGCTGGTGGAAACATTCATGGCCCGTGATGACAACCCAAGCTTTGACGAACTGGTCGCGCTGGCGTTGGAAACCGGCCGTGAAGGCGTGAAAGCGCTGAAGAAACCGGTGGAAGAGAGTGTTAAGCCCGTCGCGCCACAAAGTGCCCCTGCTCCAAAAGCCGCTGCGCCCCAAGCGCCTCTCGGCCCCAATGACCATATGAAAATCTGCCTGGCGCGTATTGACGATCGTCTGATCCACGGCCAGGTTGCTACCCGCTGGACCAAAGAGACCAACGTCAGCCGCATCATCGTAGTCAGTGATGAAGTGGCCGCCGACCACGTCCGTAAAACCTTGCTGACTCAGGTTGCTCCCCCAGGCGTTACCGCTCACGTTGTTGACGTGGCAAAGGCGATCCGCGTCTGGAACAACCCGAAATATGCGGGTGAGCGCGTGATGCTGCTGTTCACCAACCCAACCGACGTTTGGCGTCTGGTTGAGGAAGGGGTGAATATCACATCGGTGAATATCGGTGGTATGGCGTTCCGCCAGGGCAAAACCCAGGTGAATAACGCGGTGTCCGTCGATGAGAAAGACATCGAGGCGTTTAAGAAGTTAAACGAACGCGGGATTGAACTTGAAGTCCGTAAGGTCTCTTCCGACAGTCAGCTAAAAATGATGGACCTGATTAACAAACTCAATTAACGACAACGTCGTTAATTTTTTACTCAGAGCTGTTTGGTCATATAGGAGAAGTGCAATGGAGATCACCACTCTTCAGATTGTACTGATATTTATCGTTGCCTGTATCGCCGGGATGGGTTCCGTCCTGGATGAGTTTCAATTCCACCGCCCGTTAGTGGCCTGTACGCTGATTGGCTTCGTTCTCGGTGACATCAAAACCGGTATCATCATCGGCGGTACGCTGGAAATGATCGCACTGGGTTGGATGAACATCGGGGCTGCGGTTGCACCCGATGCGGCGTTAGCGTCGATTATTTCCACCATTCTGGTTATCGCCGGTGGGCAAAACATCGGTGCCGGTATTGCCCTGGCGATCCCACTGGCAGCAGCAGGCCAGGTACTGACCATTATCGTACGTACCATCACCGTGGCCTTCCAGCATGCGGCGGACAAAGCGGCAGAACGGGGTAACCTGAACGGTATTACCGTGATCCACATCGCGGCCCTGTTGGTTCAGGCAATGCGTGTCGCTATTCCTGCGGTGATCGTGGCGGTCTCTGTCGGCACAGCTGGCGTCCATGCCCTGCTTAACTCAATTCCGGAAGTGGTCACAGGCGGTCTAAACATCGCCGGTGGCATGATCGTGGTAGTCGGTTACGCGATGGTCATCAACATGATGCGTGCCGGTTATCTGATGCCATTCTTCTACCTGGGCT
This sequence comes from Serratia sp. K1WW1, assembly GCF_055790865.1. Lineage (NCBI taxonomy): Bacteria > Pseudomonadati > Pseudomonadota > Gammaproteobacteria > Enterobacterales > Yersiniaceae > Serratia > Serratia sp. K1WW1. The sequence continues at coordinate 2,427,493 of NZ_CM147697.1, read as the reverse complement.
TCGTTACCGCAGCCTTCACCAACTTTAACCTGGTCGCACTCGGTGTGATCGGTGTGGTGATGGCGGTGCTCTACATCCAGCTCAGCCCTAAATACAACAAGTCTCAGGTGGTTCAGGCCAACCCTGCCGGTGCCAACGACCTCGATAACGAATTGGACTAGGAATAGGTGAAAGAAATGGTTGATACAACGACTCAAAAGAAACTGACACCTGCCGATATTCGAGGCGTATTCGTACGCTCCAACCTGTTCCAGGGTTCATGGAACTTCGAACGTATGCAGGCGCTAGGTTTTTGTTTCTCCATGGTACCGGTGATCCGTCGCCTGTATCCGGACAACAACGACGAACGCAAGCAGGCAATCAAACGCCATCTTGAGTTCTTCAATACGCAACCGTTCGTCGCAGCGCCAATACTTGGCGTTACCATGGCGATGGAAGAACAGCGTGCCAACGGCGCACCGATCGACGATGCGGCCATCAACGGCATCAAAGTAGGTTTGATGGGGCCACTGGCCGGCGTCGGTGACCCGATATTCTGGGGTACCGTTCGCCCGGTATTTGCCGCATTGGGTGCCGGTATTGCCATGAGTGGCAGCCTGCTCGGCCCGCTGTTGTTCTTCGTGATGTTTAACCTGGTACGCCTGTTGGTTCGTTACTACGGTGTCGCCTACGGTTATCAAAAAGGGGTCGATATCGTTAGCGATATGGGCGGTGGTTTCCTGCAAAAACTGACGGAAGGGGCGTCCATCCTCGGCCTGTTTGTCATGGGGGCCCTGGTTAACAAGTGGACGCACGTGAATATCCCGCTGGTGGTGTCAAAAATTACCGACCAGACCGGGCAAACCCACGTCACCACGGTACAAACCATCCTTGACCAGTTGATGCCTGGCTTGGTACCGCTACTGCTGACCTTCGGCTGTATGTGGCTACTGCGCAAGAAGGTCAACGCGCTGTGGATCATTATCGGCTTCTTCGCCATCGGTATCTTCGGTTACTGGATTGGTCTGTTAGGTCTGTAATAGCAATTGATGGCCGGGGGGCAACCCCCGGTTTTTTTATTTATGGAGTGGTGAGATGTCGCTGACCGATGGCGTAATACTGATTTTTATTCTGCTGATGCTGGCGTATGCGCTGTATGACGAGTTCGGCATGAACCTGCTGAAAGGAAAAACGCTGTTAAAGGTGCAGCTCAAGCGGGGTAACCGCCTGGACTGCCTGATCTTCGTCGGTCTGATCGCCATCCTGATCTACCGCAACCTGGTCGAGCAGGGAGCGCCGATAACTACCTACCTGCTAATTTCCCTGGCGTTGATGGCGGTATATATCTCCTATATCCGCAAGCCCAAAATGTTGTTTAAAACTACGGGCTTCTTCTATGCAAATGCGTTTATTGACTATCGACGCATCAAAGCCATGAATTTATCCGAAGACGGCATTCTGGTTATCGACTTAGAACAGCGCCGGTTATTAATCCAGGTGACGCACTTGGATGACCTGGAAAAAATCTATCATTTTTTCCTTGAAAATAAATGAGTTAAAAACCACCCTCCCCATACTGATTAATTAACAGTGCTTTGTTTGGGTAATTAATCAGCATGGCTGGTGTTTTTTCTGCTTATTATTTCCACACCATTGATGCAACTATCGCCATTACTTCCCTCAACAAACACGCTAATGAAAATAAGTCTCAATTTCACCCAATACCCCGGTGAAATTAAACGTTGTCCGCAGCAAAAATATTATGGTATGGTTGCGCCGTCATTGGGGAGTAGCCGGTTTCTGGGGAGTCATAACCAGAAACGCCCGTATCAACATACTCGTTTCGTCAGCGAAACGTGGTGCGGGCAGCCAGGTAGGTTGGCGAGACCATAGGCACGTAACTCCGTCGTATGGTTGGGGGTGGGTTACGTGTATATGGAGCCACCCGGCCGAGACTATTTCAATGAACCTTTCCGCAACTCTTATCCTGGCTTTTGGCATGTCTATGGACGCGTTTGCCGCGTCGATCGGCAAAGGTGCCACTCTGCATCAACCGCGTTTTCGCGAAGCTATCCGTACCGGTCTGATCTTTGGCATCATTGAAGCCATTACCCCGCTTATCGGCTGGGGTATCGGGCTGTTTGCCAGCCAATACATCATGGAGTGGGACCACTGGGTCGCCTTTAGCCTGCTGTTTATCCTTGGCGCACGCATGATCGTTGAAGGGGTGAAAAACAAGCCGGAAGAAGAGAAAGTCAATCGTCATGGCTTCTGGGTGCTGGTCGCTACGGCCATTGCCACCAGTCTGGATGCGATGGCCATCGGTGTGGGCCTGGCATTCCTGCAGGTTAATATCCTGCATACCGCGATGGCGATAGGTATGGCAACCATGATCATGGCGACGCTGGGGATGATGGTTGGCCGGTTTATCGGCCCGCTGCTGGGCAAGCGCGCAGAAATTCTTGGCGGCGTGGTGCTGATCGGGATTGGCTTTAATATCCTGCTGGAACACTTGGGCTACCTGGCTTAATCCTTGGCTGCGAAGAAGACTCCCTCACCCTAACCCTCTCCCCAAGGAGAGGGAACCGATCGAGTTCGTTGATCTTTCTGCGTAATATCCCAACTTTCTTGCTTTTACACCCTAGTTTCCGAAGCTACACGGGCCAATTACCTCTCCCCAAAGAGCCGATCGAGTTCGTTGATCTTTCGGCGTAATACCTTAACTTTCTTGCTTTTACTCCCTACTTTCCGAAGCTACACGGGCCAATTACCTACTCCAGGCAGCTCCCTCACCTTGGATAAGATGGGTGTTCGAGTTGCTCAGGTGATCTCTTTACCTCCAAAAAAGCAGGGGCTATCAGCTCCCTCTCCCTGTGGGAGAGGGTTGGGGTGAGGGGAAGGTTAACATTGATGCCACTCAGCCCCGGCGGTACAAGCGGATGGCGAAATCCGTCTCGCAGGCAAAGGTGGCCATGTCGAGCAAACCTTGCTGCACCTCCGGTGAAGCGCGCCAGGCAAACGGCGTCATCTGCAACAGATTGGCAGCCTGCTCACCCGGCAGCGCCATCGGATACGCCAATGGCTCGGCCAATTCACAGCTAAAGCCCTCAAGCTGCTCATCATGCTCCGCATGCAATTGAACCTCCTGATAAACCTGCTGTTTTAGCTGATAAAGGTGCCGAGGCCCCGGTGACACTGTCACAACCACCCCACCCGGCTTGACTACCCGCGCCAATTCCTCGGCTTTACAGGGGGCATAGATACGTAACACAGCATCGAGCGACGCGTCAGCAAACGGCAGGCGATGGCTGGAAGCCACACAGAAAGAGACCGCCGGGTAGCGTTTGGCCGCCGAGCGGATAGCCACCTTGGCAACATCCAGGCCATACACCATTACGGTCCGTTCCTGAGACAAGCGTGCCGCCACGGCGGCCGTGTAATAGCCTTCACCACAGCCAATATCCAGCAGTGTCTGCGGCTCAATAGGCAAGGAGCTGGCTAACAGCTCGGCCACCCGCTGTTGCAACGGCTGGTAGTAGCCGCCGTCAAGAAATGCGCGGCGGGCCTGCATCATCTCGGCACTGTCACCCGGCTGTTTAGAACGCTTGTGTTGCACCGGCATTAAGTTGACGTACCCTTCTTTGGCACGGTCGAATTGATGGTTATTTTCGCAACGCCACTGTTGGTTTGCGAAATCAAGCGGTTGGAAGCACAGGGGGCACTGATAAGACATGGATGAGATCCCGAAGAGAGATGGCGCAGGTAGTCTAAAGAAGGCTGGTGTACGATGCAAGGCGGATGCCCATCTGCCACTAGCCAAGTAATCCAAAAGCTGGCTACACTGGATATCTCCTCTCAGCCACAGGCAAAGACGTTCTATGACCGACTATTCCCCGCTGCTCAGCGGCGTTCCTGGCATCGCTCATGGCTTTGGCAATAAAGGTGCCCTGCTGCCAACGCCGTTACAGCCCTTTCGCAATACGCTGCCTGAGAAAAAACAGGTACACGGTACTCGCATAGTCGATATCCATCAGGCGGGCCAGCAATGCGGTGAGGCCGATGGCTTCTTTACCCGTGAGCCAGGGATCCTGATCAGCGTATTAACCGCAGACTGCCTGCCGGTGATTTTCAGCCGTAAAGACGGTAGCGCCATTGCTGCGGTACATGCGGGCTGGCGCGGCCTGCTGGATGGCATTCTGGAGCAGATGGCCAAACGCATCGGCCAGGATGACGATACCGCCAATTGGGTGGCCTCCATCGGCCCCGCTGCGGGCGCTTGCTGCTATCAGGTTAACCAGGAGCTGGTCGAAAAGTTTCAGCAGGCGCTGCCCTTGCCAGCAGAGCTGATCAGCCCGACCCACCGCCATCTGGATCTGGCCGCCATCGCCGTAAACAAGCTCAAAGCCCTGGGATTCGCCGCGGTCGATCACGCAGGCTCTTGCACCATCTGCACGCTCAACAGCGACCCACGGCAGCCCCAGCGCTTTAAATACACCAGCTATCGCCGCAACAGCCATCGCCGCGCACAAGATCCCAACCATCCGGGGATTAAAGGCCGCAATCAGTATTCCGGCATCATCATCACAGGGTGATATTCATCGACGCCAGAAACGAAAAAACCCGCACTAAGGCGGGTTTTTTGTTCAGCTGACGCTGATTAGATTGCAGTAACGTTTACTGCAGATGGGCCTTTCTGGCCATCTTGAATTTCGAACTCAACGTTCTGGCCTTCAGCCAGGGTTTTGAAGCCGTTACCCTGGATTGCAGAGAAGTGTACGAACACGTCTTTGCTGCCGTCAGCCGGGGTGATGAAACCGAAACCTTTAGACTCGTTGAACCACTTAACTTGACCTTTGATCTTTGCCATCTTGAGTATTTCCTTTGGATTGTTTAAACCGCCCGTAGGCGTTACATAGACAAACTAGAGTCGTTACTGCTTGAGGCACTAAGATAAGGATCGGCAGAGAAGCGGTATTCAACGCTAACGTCTTTACTCAGAACTTCTTTACTGAAAATGCCACACATATACAGAACTGTACCTCGTTTTACCCAAGTGCGTTATCACATACTCTGGAATCGTTGGCAAGCCATTTTTAATCACTCATGGACGTGTCGCACATATTTGAAACGGTCAGCCGCAAGAATAGCTTAAATAGGGCAAAAGAGGTTGAAGCCTTGGCTATTTTCTGCTTTGTAAAGAAGCCGCGCTGTACTCCGCGTGGCGCCTCAGTTTTAACAATTCTTTCAACTCGGCAGCGAGCGATTTTGACCACATATAAGCCGCAGGCAGGCCAAAGAACGTAAAAAAATTTGAATCTTTATGGAATTTTATATGCAACTATTGAATATCGATGTTCAGGGGCCAAACGACCAACTGATCCGACCTTTGGCTAGCAAAGCCTGTCATAGCAGGATAGTTATGCTTTGGGCCCCCGCAACAGAACCGTTCACTCGGGCCAAAACGCTCACACAGGCCAGTGCATAATCATGCAGCGAGCCAAATTTTGCACCAAGAATGTGCAAGTGGACGAAATAGCCACCCCGCCCTGCGGGTTTATATCCGTAGCTAAGTTAGTAAGGATAAAAAAAATAATAAAAATACCACCTACCCACTCAGCGGCTATTTCCGCCGAAGATTAACGAAATCGCCAAGGCATTTTTTTTCGCTAATCTTGGCGTGACGGTTTTATCCATTACCCGCCGTAAACCCCGCAAAGCCGCACCACGCCCAGCGCCATCCGATGCAGGGTACGCCGCAACCCCATGATACTCATTAGGAGTTAGGGCTAACCTCCAGATGTTCACCAATCTTCAGCGGATAAAAACTGTGCTGCTCAACCCCTGCCTCGCGAAGTGCCAGGCTGAGTTGCACAGGTGGTTCATCCAACGATTCATCGGCCAATTCAAACACGCCCCAATGGATAGGGATCACTCTGGGTTCGTTCAATTGCTGATACAGCCTCACCGACTGCTGCGGATCCATATGCTGCTCTTGCATGAACCATCTTGGGGCGTAAGCACCAATGGGCAACGCCGCGATATCGAACGGCCCAAGGCGGGTGCCGATATCGACCAACCGTTCGCTGTAACCGCTGTCACCAGAGAAATAAAAACGCAGCGCCGGGTGATGGATCACCCAGCCACACCATAGAGAACGATTACGATCCCACGGTGTACGCATGCTCCAGTGGCGTGCTGGCGTGGCGTAGAACGTCATCTCATCCAGCGTCAGGCTCTCCCACCAATCCAGTTCAACCACCCGTTTGGCCGGGTAATGGCTGAACCAGCGTTTGAGGCCCAGCGGTACAACAAAGGTGGCATTGCGAAAGCGTTTGGTCAGTTCCCTGATGGTTTGACGATCCAGATGGTCGTAGTGATTGTGGGAAATCAGCACCACATCTACCGCTGGCAGCTGTTTTACCGTTAGCGGGGGCGGCGTCTTGCGATGTGGGCCGTAGAAGCTCACAGGTGATGCCCTGGGCGACAGTACCGGATCGATCAGCACGTGCCGGCCCCCCAGGCGCAACAGGAGAGAAGCATGGCCCAACCACCATACACGGTCCTCATCGCCGCTCAGATCGGCGGCTTGCCACCAGTTGGCGATAAACTGCTCGTAGCCTGCCTGAGGAGGTTTGGGCAGGCCGAGCTTCTTGCGTTCGTCTTGCCAGCGCTTCAGATCCCCGGCCTGGTGTAACGACGGCTCCGGGTTGCAGAATCCCTGTGGCGTATGATGCGCTTTGCTGGCGTCGTAATATTTGTTGGTTATTTTCAACCCATTCTCTCCCTGTAGTACCATAGTGGTGCCGCAATCGTTACAAGATTGCCTACCCAATAGCTTATAGTATCGCAATGACAAACAACTGACCTTTTTGTGGATGTTGTTGTCATAGCCAGAGTAAGAAGGCCAAGGTCGCCAAGAACCTGTTAAGCCTTTCTTAAGAACCTTGTGATTTACTTACTAGGACATTCTGAAAAAGGAGGAGTTATGAGCCGGACTGCATCAGGCAAGTCACGCGTTCGTATGGGCCGCTATCGCCGAGCGCTGGCGACGCAAGGGCAATACTGGAAAATGTATCTGGCAATGAAGCTGCGCCGGCTACGCGTACCGTCACCGCTGCTGTTACTGGCAAGCACCCTGGCAGGGTTTTTTATGCTGGGCCTGCTGATGCTTAGCGTGGTGGTGATTGATGTTATCAGCACCCTGTTCCTGCTGTGCAGAAAGCTGCTGCGGCTGGGGCGCCACCCTCAGGGCAATGCCGTCGCCCGTTAACCGTTCGGAGGCGCTGCGGCGCCTCCAACGTGAATACTACCTCTTGTTACCACCCGCCTTTTTACGCCGAGTCAGCAAAAATCCAACCCACAACAACAGTACCCAAACCGGCATCAACACTACGGAGATGCGGATCCCTGGGCTGAAGTACATGATCACCAGGATCAACGACAGGAACACCAGGCACAGATAGTTGCCAAACGGATACCATAGCGACCTAAAGCTGGTGATCACCCCTTGGCGATCCTTGGCCGCGCGGAATTTCAGGTGCGCCAGGCAAATCATCACCCAGTTAATCACCAACGTCGAGACCACCAGCGCCATCAGCAAGCCAAACGCCTCGCCGGGCATGACGTAGTTAATCAATACGCCTACCGATGTAGCCAGCGCCGATAAGGCGATAGACAGCACCGGTACGCCACGTTTGTTAACCTTGGTCAGCGCCTTTGGCGCATTGCCTTGTGTCGCCAGGCCAAACAGCATCCGGCTATTGCAATACACGCCGCTGTTGTAGACCGACAGCGCTGCCGTCAGTACCACTACGTTGAGCATGGTCGCCACCAGGTTGCTGTTGAGCGCATGGAAGATCATCACAAACGGACTGCCCCCTTCCACAACCTTGCCCCACGGATAAAGTGACAATAACACCGTCAACGAGCCGATATAGAAAATCAGGATACGATACACCACCTGGTTGGTGGCTTTAGGAATGCTACGGCGCGGATCGGCGGCTTCTGCTGCGGTAATACCCACCATTTCCAGCCCACCGAACGAGAACATGATCACCGCCATCGCCATCACCAGGCCGCTAATGCCGTGTGGCATGAAACCGCCCTGATCCCACAGGTTGCTAATGCTGGCTTCCGGGCCACCGTTGCCGCTGGCCAACAGGTAGGCACCAAATACGATCATCCCCAGGATCGCCGCCACCTTGATGATGGCAAACCAGAACTCGGTTTCCCCATACAGGCGTACGTTCACCAGATTGACCAGGTTAATCACGACGAAGAAAACCGCCGCCGATGCCCAGGTTGGGATTTCCGGCCACCAGTATTGAATATAAATCCCTACGGCGGTCAGTTCCGCCATACCGACCAGGATAAACATCGCCCAGTAGTTCCAACCGGATAAGAAACCGGCAAAGTCCCCCCAATATTTATAGGCAAAATGGCTAAAGGAACCGGCCACCGGCTCTTCCACTACCATCTCCCCCAGCTGGCGCATAATCAAAAAGGCAATAAAACCACCTATGGCATAGCCTAGCAGCACGGAAGGCCCGGCCATCTGAATGGTTTGTGCAATACCCAGGAACAGGCCGGTACCGATGGCACCTCCCAGGGCAATAAGTTGTATGTGTCTATTTTTTAAACCGCGTTTTAGCGGGGTATCCTGAAGCTGACCGCCCATCTTATCCTCGTCCGGCTGAGTATCCAGGCAGCATTGCGCAAGATATCGCCAACCAATAAATAAACCTGCGGGCGTTTTAACACTTAACCTTTCAGGCATCAAGGATTAGAGCCCGGCGATCGTTAACCGGGCCAGAGGGTTGCAGGAGGTTTGCTATGCCAGCTAGCTTGGCATACCGCACAGTTTGCTGAGGTTACGTGCGCCAATCATCAGCGTCGCCACATAGGATTGACGGCGGGTGATGACCTCCACCGCCACGCGATCGTTTTGATACTTTATCAGGTAGGTTGAGGGCCAGCCCTGTCGGTGCAGCCCATAGCTTTTGGCATGACAATCGATCGCCGCATGGGCAATCACTAAATGAGAGAGAGTGGTATCACCTTTGATAATGCGCTTCATAAAACAGTCTCCGTCAGCGACAGGTCCATTGTCAGAATAAGGCGGTGTCTCATCATTACGGGTCATCTACATTATCGACTAACATTTGATTTATTGCGCTTGCTGACTCAATAAAAAACAGATCATTGCGGCACGCAACGGGCTGTGACTGCCAGCTTGCCACTCCCCTTGCTGGGTGATCATACTGGCTTGCCACTGTGGCTGGTCACTTTGTTCGGGGGCATTAAGGCTTATTTTGTTGGCGCAAATAATCGGCCAGGCATCGGAGGGGTTCTTGCAGTAATCTTTCCCTTTCACGCCGCCGTAAGGGTACCATTTGTCCGGATTTTCCCCGGTGATTAACGCAATGCTGCGGTTTACTTCGGCGTCGCTTTCTTCGTACCATCTAATCATTGCTGATATCCATCTTTCGTAGAGTTGGCGCTACATTACGACGCCAATACGACAGATTTATGACAGCTCGCGGGCCGTAAACATTATTTTTACTAACGGAATGGCAGATTGTTGCAGAGGAATGGTGAGAAGGCGATCCGGTTAAAACTGAAACTGAGATAACCGACGTGTCCTTAACCTTCTCACCAAATGAGGGGGGCGATTAACGCTCTGGGATAAACCCTTTATAACTCAGTGCCGGGCTAAGGTCATCATCATAATCGTCAACCGATGCCTTGTCCCCGCGGGCGGTTTGCACCAGCGTTTTTAACAGTGCCGTTTGCTGGCGCTGCTGCTCGGCGATTTCCTGCAACAGATGGATCTGTTCGTTGGCGCGTACGCTGGCGCGATTCACGATGAACCAGACCCACAGGCCAAACAATACGGCCAACGCCACAACGGCGATGGAAATCAGGCCGGACGGGCCAGAAGCTAAATCAAACATGGACAACCCTATCTACTCTACTGCCTCAACCAAGCTGATATAGTAACATTCTCACCAAGGCCAGGGGCAAGTTTGCGAAAAATTGTTATCTCGCCATGTTACCAGGGAACGATACGCGTGATTGAGCAAATGCCCAGTGCAAACTTCCCACCTTGATCGCAATAGCTATCCAGAGCCAGCAGATAGAAAAGCAAGCAGGCAATCAGCGTTGCCACTAGCACCAGCAGTTTTTTACGCCCCAAACCTTAGCAGCCTTATGATTATGTTGTTAACCTAATCATCAATGCTAGCATAGGCAACTTAAACGAAGTTTAACCGGCCGTTTAGATTTCTCAGCCCATCTGGAACAAAAGATAACCCGGTTACTCGCGGTTAAATTTCATCTCAATCAGCGCAATCGCTTTTTCAATCGCCCGCTTGGTGATCGGGTCGGCCCCGGCCGGGTGGCTGCTAAAATCGATACTCTTGAGCTGGCTGGCCATCTTGTCCCGTACTTCGGTCGGCGCGATCACGTCGATCACATCCAGGATCTGCTTGATAACCAGTTGGCAGGCAACCAGATCGGAAACCAGTTCTTGATCGTTGCTCAGTGCGCTAGACATAATCTTTCCTCTGTTGATTTAAACGCGGCAAAGAATACCACGCCGTTTTGCATTTTGCCGCAGGCGTTCCGCCCTGAATTTTCGGCAATAATACGCATGCCTTGCAAAAACCAGCGGCAGAATTGTGGCCTATACTAGGCTGTGCCTCACACTCAACAGGAGAGCAGTCATGGCAAATCATAATGTGAAATCTTGGGCGACAGTGCGTGAAACCTCGGTAGAAATTGCCGAAGCGATCTTTGAGTTGGCCGGTAATGACGAGGTTTTGGCGCAAAAAATTTGGGAAGAAGGCAGCGATGAAGTACTGCCGCTGGCGTTCAGTAAAACCGAAGCCGACCAACTGTACTGGGGCGAAGAAACCATCGAGCGTAAAAACGTCTGAGGCCCCTCACCCCAACCCTCTCCCACAGGGAGAGGGAGTTAGTACAGCGATGTAGTCAGGTACCGTGATCGATCCGTTTCCCTCCATAAAAAGCGCTGATTCAATGCCGTGGTCAGGTAAGTTTCCGCAACTGATAGCAAACTCGCTCCCTAACCCTAACCCGCAGGGAGAGGGAGTTAGTACAGCGATGTAGTCAGGTACCGTGATCGATCCGTTTCCCTCCATAAAAAGCGCTGATTCAATGCCGTGGTCAGGTAAGTTTCCGCAACTGATAGCAAACTCGCTCCCTAACCCTAACCCGCAGGGAGAGGGAGTTAGTACAGCGATATAGTCAGGTACCGTGATCGATCCGTTTCCCTCCATAAAAAGCGCTGATTCAATGCCGTGGTCAGGTAAGTTTCCGCAACTGATAGCAAACTCGATCGCCCCTTTGGCCAAGGTGAGTCAACTAATGCTCATGATGAATCACTGCACTTTTACTCTGCGATAAAGCGCTCAAGACGATGACGTAGCTGAGCGTTCTCCCTGCGCAACTGTTCAATCTCATCGAGCAGCGTCAGCGCCACCGCAATACCGGGCCAATCCAGAGCCAGTTCACGTTGCAGACGCTGGGCGCGATTAAACGCCGCCACCGCCCCATCATCAAACAGCCAATCATCCACCGTCAGATCGCGGGGCTGGATCACTCCCAACCCCACCACCTCGGCCAGTTCGCTTTCCGTTACGCCGGTATGCAGGCAAAACTCGGTAATGGTGAGGGTTATCTGTAGCTTGGCCATTATGCTTTACTCCATTGCGTACGAGGATCGAAGGCCTGATTCGCCTCGGCCAGTCGTTGCCAGAGTGCGGCGCTGTCTGCATCGGGTTTGGCCGGCATGACAATCTTGATCACCGCATACAAATTGCCGGTCTCTTTTTTGCTGACCAGCCCCTTCCCTTTGACGCGTAACCGCTGCCCGGTCTGGCTCCCCGCAGGGATGGTCAACAGGATATTGTCCGCCAGTGTGGGCACAGAAACCTTGGTTCCTAACGCCGCCTCCCAAGGTGCCAAGGGCAGAACGATTTCCAGATCGTGCCCGATCACCTCAAACAACGGATGCGGTGCCAGTTGAATGATCAGGTACAAATCGCCATTGGCTCCGCCAGCCATACCAGGCACGCCTTGGCCTTTCACGCGGATACGTTCCCCGTCTGCCACGCCCGCCGGGATTTTCACGTTCAGCGTTTTAGCGATCTCTTTCTCTGTCTGGCCAAATGCGTTGTACACCGGCACCTTATAGCTCAGGGTGCGGGTTTGCTCGGTGAGGGTTTCCTCCAGGAACAGCGCCACGCCGATCTCAACATCCTGCCCACGGGCCGCACGCGGTTGGCCCTGCTGGCGGCCACGCGCACGCTGGCCAAACATCGAGGAGAAGATGTCGGAGAAATCCTCGGCACCACCATACTCTTCACGCCGGGTCTGGCGGCCGAAATTGGGCTCGTTACGATGCAGCCGCATTTGGTCATATTCGGCCCGGCGTTCGCTGTCTTTCAGCACTTCATAGGCTTCTGCGACTTCTTTAAAGCGCGTTTCGGCATCGGGCTCGGTACTGACATCGGGGTGATATTTGCGTGCCAGGCGGCGGTAGGCGGTTTTGATAGCCTTGATATCATCTGAGGGTTTAACCTCTAGAATGGCGTAGTAATCCTTGATTTCCATAATGCTATGGTCTCTTTACTGTGGCCGGAAAAGTGGATAGCGCGTTGATACGTGAGCAAGTTGAGGAGATAAGACTCATTGTAGCGCCATCAAGCAGTTAGTGCAGTATGCGCATCACTTCACGCGGTGATTTAGCGTTTCGGGCTGATTTGTTGCGGAACGTGCGGGAATTGCGGTGCTGACAAAGTGTTGATGACTCGGCCCATATCTGAGCCGGTCAACAGGTTGCGAGTGAACTTCGAGTTAACATTGCAGGTTCCGGTTGCTAGCCAGTTTCACGGTTCTTCACCTCCCACGCCTTGCGTGTTATTGACCATCATCACTGGCATTGCCAGAAAAGCGGCGACGCCCACGATCACAAAAAGAGTAATAATCACTGTCATTAACATGCGATCACCCCATCAACGTGGCGTTGTTACGGCTGACTCTCTGTTTTGGTTAATTACATTGCTGGCCTGGACTACTTGGCATTTGCGGTAGCGGGCAAGTTCAGATTAGCTGGTTTTTCCGAATGCTGGCAAGCCCTGTATTGAGGCTTTTTTCTGCAGGATGTTGGGTCGGCCTGCCGCTCGGCGGTTGCACGGGCTGGACCGACCTCAGTTTATTGCATCAGAACCAGGGGAATTGGCCCATGACGTTATGATAAAACAGCATACGCCCGACAATCTCCCCCGACACCAATGCCACTCCGGCTATCACGGCCATCGATGGGGCCAAACGTGTACGTAGGCCAAGCACCGCAAACAGCACACCGCCCACCAACATGCTGCCAACCAGCTGCCACCAAAGCATGATCCCTTGAGCGCTGGCCCCGGCAATCTGGTAACGGCCCACCAACGTGGCCAGCAGTAACAGGCAGCCCACCAGCAAACCGTAGCGAACCGTACGCGGAGCGGCCAGGCCGCAGCAATTCAAATAGATCCCCAAGGTAGCGAACCCCAGCAGTAACGCGGTACTCAGAAACGCCAATTGGGTCAGTGGCGTATGCCACAGTGGATGGCTGGCCATCTGGTAGTAGATTTGTGCCGAGACCAGAATAGCGGCAATCCCCAATACCGAGGTCACCATTCCCAATGTGGTGATCACGGCCGACTTCTGCGGCCGCAGCCAGCAAACTGCCAACATCAGGAACAGGCTGATATTCACCAGGATAAAGGCGATCACCTCACGGCTTAACCAGGAGTGCGGCAGGCCCAGCACCGCGCGGTAAGCCCCAAACGGGCTCCCCAGGTGCAGCAGTGACAAGCTGGAGCCAACGACCTCCACCAGCCACAATCCCAGAACCAGATATTTCAGTTGCCCAACGGACATCTGGGAGGTTGGTCGCAACCGATAGAGCGTCAAGGCGATAATACCGCCAATGCCCCATTGGCAGAGCACGGTAAAAAACACCAACGGCAGTTCATATTCGTTCATGGTAGCACCCTATTATTTATCCGCTGGAATGATGACCACGTTCGGGCCGCTGATACGATGATCGGGCATGTGATATCTAGCCTCCAGTACCGCCCAATCCGTTGAGTGGATTTTTCTTAACTCCTCGATATCACCAAACTTCAAGACGCCCGCCGGGCAAGACGCCACGCAACGCGGCGGTAATCCTTCGTCCAAACGCTCGGCACACATATTGCACTTGCTGGTTTTACCTTCCTGCGGATCGAAGACTGGGGCGTTGTACGGACAAGCCATAATGCACATGCGGCAGCCGATGCATTTATCATGATCCTGCACCACAATGCCGTCCGGGCGCTTATGGTAAGTATCCGCCGGGCATACCTTCATGCATTGCGGATCGTCACAATGGTTGCAGGACATCGAAATAAACCCTTCAGAATTCGGGCCATCGGTTTCATACTCCCGCACCCGCCGCCAAAGCACGCCCGGTGGCGTCTGATTCTCTGACTTACAGGCCATGGAACAGGTTTTACAGCCGTAACAACGTTTAATATCAATCAGAAAGCCATATTGTTTGGTCATGGGTTATCCCTCCGCCCGTACATCAACCAGCGTACTGTTACAGCAATGCCCGGTACCCAACGCCTCTACGGCGTCATTGGTGACGTGGCTGCTGCTGCCTCCCTGCTGTTCCCACCAGCCGTTATCCAGGGAAACCACGCCTCGTTTGATATGCGTCGTCACCACGGCAATCGCCCGATGTTCCCCTCGCTGATTAAATACGGTGGCCCAGTCGCCGTGTTTGATCCGGCGCTGTTGTGCATCCTGCGGATGGATCATCACGTTAGGCTTATTGCGCTGCACCTCAAGGATCCATTCGTTCATGCCGTGGCTTGAGTGAATGCTGCGAGCCAGCTTGCGTTGTACCGCCATCAGCGGGTATTTAGCGGCCAATTCCGGCGAGCCTTGTGGCGATTCATTCACCCGCAGATAAGTAACGACCGGCGAAAATTCTTTCTTCTGCCACTCTTCAATAAAGAAGTGGGCTTTACGGGTCGGCGTGCGGAACACCCCATTTTCAAACGGGATCCAGTCGCCGCTCACCGGCAGCACCGGCCCTTTTTTCAGCTGTTCCAGGGTGATACCGGAACCTTGCAGGCACGCATTGATGTAATGCTCAATTGGCTGGTTAAACACGTCGCCAAAGCCAAAACGCTCAGCCAGACGTGCAAAGATCCAATAATCCGGCTTGGCTTCACCCGGTGGCTCGACAGCTTGCTCCATCAGCTGCACATAGTGGCTACGCACGCCCGCCATCAGGCTGACATCTTCAAAAATGGTCGTCACCGGCAGCACCAGGTCAGCATATAGCGCGGTAGAACTCATCAGGTTATCGGCCACCACCACAAAGGGAACTTTTTCCAACGCCTTCCTGACCATGTTGGTGTTGGGCAGTTGGGTCATGACCCCCATGGTCATAATCCACCAGAATTTAATCGGGTAAGGCCGGTCATTGACCACCCACTCACCCACCTTGGCAACCGGTATCGGGGTGATTTTCTTCACCGCAGGCGCTGGTGGAATGATCGGGCTGAATTTTGCCATTTGGCGTGCTCCGCCCGCGTCACAGATCCCCGCCCCTCGCTTGCCGATATTGCCAGTTAGCAGGGCCAGGTAGAATTGGCTGGCGGCCACGTAGGTACCAAATTCGGTGCGCTGAGCGCCTGACATATTTTGCACAATCATCGCCGGAGCGGTGGTGGCATAGTCGCGGGCCAAACGCAAAATGGTGTGGGCGGGAATGTCGGTTTCAGCCGCAACCCGGTCAAGCGTCCATGGTGCAGCCTGCTGGTAAACGGTTTCGAATACGGTGCGATAGCCGCTGTCAGCTGGCAGTTGGTGCTGGAACAAAGCCGGGGTTATCCCCGCCTTGTCATGCCTTACCAGGCTCTGGCTGGTGCAGTCATAAACCAGATAGCTTTCAGTGTCGTTGGCATCGGCACGTACCAATTGATCTTTGGCATCCACCAGATACACCGCGCCGGTATTCTGGCGCAGGAAATCCGCATCAATATGCTGCTCTTCGATAATGATCTTCATCATCCCGAGCGCTAAAGCCGTATCCGTACCTGGAACAATCGGGATCCATTCGTCGGCTTTGGCGGCAGTCTCGTTAAAACGTGGGTCGATAACCACGATGCGCGCGCCCTGCTCTTGCGCACGTAGATAATTTTTAAAATACGCCTGCATAGTCACCGCCGGGTTGTTGCCCCAGCAGATGATCAAACGACTGTCGGCAATGGTGTCGCGGGTATCGGCATAGCGTAATCCCACCATTGGCATCATCGCCGCCGTCACTGCCGAGCAACAGAGTGACCCCGCCTGTTTAACCGAACCACCCAGATAATCGAAGAACGCCTTGCCCATATCGTTCTTTATCGAGTCCATGTTGCCAGCATGGGTGGACAGCAGCAGCCCTTCGTTGCCCTGTTCCTTGATGGTGGTACGGATGTTTTTTTCGATTAAATCCAGTGCCTGTTGCCAGGTAATAGGTTCGAATTTGCCCTCACCTTTCTTGCCTACCCGCAGCAGAGGCGTCGTGATGCGCTGCTGGTGATAAACCCATTTGGTACGGCTGATGCCCCGCAGGCAACATTTCACATTGAAGCCTTCTGTCGCTTCAATCTTCATCAGCTTTTTCTGATAGACGTAAGCGGTCAGGTTGCAGTGCAGGCACTCCATCGCACAGGTTGAGCGAAAGGTTTGATAATCCGACAGTTTTAGGTGGATGCGGCGTAAGGGTTCTTGTTGACCCGTTGATAAGGAGAAGGCGCAAGGCGAAAGTGAAGCTAGGCCAATAACGCCCAGCCCTTTTAGCAACGTGCGCCGTTTTAGTCTGAGTGAAGCAATGTCGTTCATAGTTTTATTCTCGGTAAGATCACTTCCTGGTGTTCACTATAAATAAACCGAGTTAACCCATAGTATATTGAAGCAGATCAATCCACCTCAAAATAGTTAGTCCTTGCGCGCTGAAAATTATCCTGCTGCGGTGCCAGGCTCAGGTTAGCGGGGGCATTCACCGCCTTAAACTGGTAAAGTGATCGGATCGAGGTAATGGCAAGTAAGGTAAGCAGAATGTCGGAAGTTCAAGGTGTAAATTCGGTCGATATTGCCGTATCGGTATTAGAGAGTGTCACCGCACTGGGGGGAAACGCCCGCGCTTCGGATATCGCCAAACACAGTGGGCTGTCGAAAAGCCGGCTGCATAAATATCTGGTTTCGCTGTGCCGTAGCCAGATGCTGTATCAGGAGCAGGAGACCAGCCGCTACTCGCTTGGCAGCAAGCTGTTGGCGCTGGCCGCGGCGGCAGGCAAACAACAGACACTGGCGACAATCATCAATAATGCGCTCTGTGAGCTGCGCGATGAGCTGAACTACTCCACCGGTTGGGCGGTGCGCCAAGGGGGTAACATCTTGCTGACGCGCTACAATCGCAGCCATAAAAATATCGACATCGATTACCTTGAAAACACCCTCATCCCTATGAATGCCAGTGCGGCGGGTTATGCCTATCAGGCCTTTGATGGCTCTATTACGCCACAGCTCGAGGCTAAAGAGCTCGAAAAGATCCGTCTACAGGGCTATGCGGTACGTTACAATGTTACCGAAGGCATCCCTGGAGCACGCGCGATAGCCTGCCCGATTTTCAGCCAGGATAACGTCCTGTTGGGGATGGCGATCACCATGGGGTTTATTCCAGACGACCCGGCAGAGATTGTCCGTCTGGCAGGTCGCCTGATGGCGAAGGTCAAAACGATCCCGCTATAACCGGCTCGCAGGTGACAACCCGGGGCCTGTAAGGTACGCTAAGTGAGCCTGCCGTAAGCTCCGCGCTGCGGTTAAACGACAAAATCAATTGGGTAAAGTTATTGATACAAGAACATCACCTCGCACTAGTCTGCGCACTCAGTAAATGGGTCGAAACCCATCTGGGACGAGTGATCCACCTTGAAGAGTTGGCCGAGTATTCCGGCTATTCACTGTGGCATATGCAGAAGCTGTTCAAAGAAGCGACGGGGATCTCGCTGGGCAAGTACATCCGCGAGCGCCGCCTTGCCGGAGCGGTGTACCAGTTGCGCAGCAGCGAGGCTTCCATTTTCGATATCGCCCTGGATTTTGGTTTCGGTTCCCAATCGCACTTCACCTACATGTTCAGAAAGCGTTTCAACATTACGCCCTATGACTTCCGCCAGGATCTGAGTGTCGATCTGCATATCGAGCCTCCGCTGCATATTATTCACCAGAAGATGGCGTGAGCAGCAGCGGGTTGTTTAAATGACGACAAAAGAAACGGCCCCAGAAAGGAGCCGTTGGCTGAGTGTGCTAGCTATGTCAGGGTTGATGGTTAATCATCCAGCGTTACTTTAGTGCTACCGCCACGAGTACAGCAATGCAAACCCAAAACACCGCCGTGGCGATCACAACATGGGATAATCTTGCATGGGAGAGTAATTGGCTCATAAACACCTCGCTTACATCGGCAATAGAACTGACAGAATTTCCGTACAGATTAATCTCAGCTTAGCAGGGCTTGGCTATTTACGACAGCCTGCTAATTCGGGGTAAATAACAATATTTGATTAACATCACAAACACATTTAAGAAATACATTCACTTTAATCATTAATTGTGACTTAAATATAATTAAAGTGAATTTATTTAGAAAAATTAACCAACCACGTCCGCAGCTCATGCTGCCCGCCCCTCATAAGCAAAGACCGTCAAAAAATGTGTCACCCCCCTGCTACGCCTGAGCTGTAGCGGCTCTGCCGTGGCGGAAAAAACGCCATGCAACGATCGTTGTCTATTTAACGGCACACAGCCGACGAATAATTCGCCACAACCTTTATTAGTGGTTAAATCGCAGCTAGTGCGTTAAATCCCAAATAAACCAAGGCATATGGCAAAAATTTTTCATCGTCGAATCAACAATTACGATAAACGCAGCTCTGGCTTCAGCCGCCTTTGATGTAACAGCTTTTGGCATCGACCTCTTGATCGATATGCCGCAGATCGGATAAATACGTGATGCCAAACAGGATCGACACGACAAGCAACACTGAGACCAATAAGGCAATGACCGCAATAAGCTTGGTTTCATCATGCGGATTGTGTTCCATTTTATCTCCTAAAAACAGTAAGTTACTCCCACCCACTGTGTGATCGTCAACGTAAAAATGATCAATATGCAGCAACCACCGTCAACGTTGTGATGACGCGTTGCGCATTGTCCATGGTTTTCCTGGTATTTCTTGTCTAATGGGGTGTTCACACCCTCTACTCTCTTACTGCTGGCCATAACGCCTTGATGCTAAAAAGGGTAACCTCAGGCTCAAGCAACAGCCAAATTTACGCCATCAATAGCTAAGATTTTTCTTGCATGCAGACGCTACCAATTTTCTGCAACAGGGTCAAGATTCTCAGGGTTAGTCGCCAGCGCGCGGACTGGAAACATTCGTTGGATTTATCGAATTGCGGTTGGGAAAATTATAGGGGGCGAACATCGGTATGAACGTACACATTGGTTGAGGAATTTCAGCACAGCGCCCCAGATGAGGCGCTGGATTACGCAGCTCTAAGTTCGAGCTTCGATTATCTAGGTCTTCGGTATCATTGTGGGATGCGCAATACCTGGCCCGGATAGATTTTATCTGGATGGCTTAGCATCGGTTTGTTGGCTTCAAAGATCTTGTTGTACAGGTTGGCATTGCCATACATCTCTTTGGCAACGGCGCTCAGGGTATCGCCCTTCTTGACGGTGTAAAAGCGGCTTTCCGCTTCTGGTTGCGCTACTGCAACATTATCTTCCACGCCGCTGATACCTGCCACGTTACCCACGGCTACCAGAATTTTTTCTTTCAGTTCCTGGCTGATACCGTCCCCGGTGACCACAGCCTTGCCATCAACGACCTGAACATCCACCTTATCCGTATCTGGCAGGCCACTGTTATCAAGGTGCGCTTTCAGCTTGGCGCTTTGATCCTCAGCGTTACCACTCACCGTATCCCACAGTTTTGCGCCAGCTTCTTTGACGAAGTTAAACAATCCCATATTCGCTCCCGTTAATGATTGGACAGTTAAGAAATTTTAAAACTCATTAAGCTTAGCAGTACAGAGCGGAACTTCAATCCTCTTAAGGATGATTAAACGCTGCCAAAATTCTGAAAATACCGTTTTTGTCTGGTCAATTATTATTTTTTTGTATTAATTAGCTAAATTCAGCCAAGTTTTACCTACAATGGGGGTTGGAGTCTTAATGGGGGACGTAATAGGTTATGTACGCATTGGTGATGTTCGTTTGCTATCTGGATGGCGGCTGTGCCGATATCGTTGTCGACGTGCTGCGTGATGAGCATCAATGCCTGGTAGCAATGAAAGAACAACGGTTACGCCATGCTGGCTGTTTTCCGATCGAGGACTTTATCGACGGCTTCTGGCTGCCTGCCAGCGAGTACGCTCCTTTCTAATCTCACACACCTAACTGAAAAAGGCAGAGCTTGCGCTCTGCCTTTTGAACCACGTTCCGACACAGGAATGAGGTTTGAGTACGACTTAGAAACGGTAGGTCAAACTGGCTGCCACGATGTTGTCAGTGTTCAGTTTCAGCTTGTTATCGTCATTCAACTGGTTGATTTTGTAATCAACGTAGGTGTACATGTTTTTGTTGAAGTAGTAAGTCGCGCCGATATCGATATATTTCACCAGATCGACATCGCCGATGGTCTCAATATCTTTACCCTTGGACTGCAGGTAAGCCAGTGATGGGCGCAGGCCATTTTCGAACTGGTATTGCGCGACCACTTCAAAGTTTTGCGTCTTGTTGGCAAAGCCAGCAACGCCGTTAACCGTGATCGGGGTCATGTTGCGGGTTTCAGCATACATGGCCGCCAGATATACCTGGTTGGCGTCATACTTGAGCGCAGTGGTCCAGGCCGTCGCGCTGTCGCCTTTACCGTAGGTAGCGCCGTAGGCAGCGTCCTTCTGATATTTAGTACGATTAGAATCAGAGAAAGCTGCCGCAGCACCAATGCCGCTACCGCCGATGTCCTGATAGTCCACAGACATACCATAGCCATCACCGTTCTGCTTGTGGATGTTGCTGCGGTCATTCTCGTTCTTACCCTGATACTGCAAGGCGATATTCAGACCATCAACCAGACCGAAGAAGCTGCGGTTACGGTAGGTAGCCAGGCCGGTAGAACGACCAGTCATGAAGTTATCGGTGACGGTATAGGTGTCACCGCCAAACTCCGGCAGCATATCGGTATAGGATTCTACATCGTAAACCACACCGTAGTTACGGCCATAGTCAAAGGAACCGTAGTCGGCGAATTTCAAACCTGCGAAGCCCAGACGAGTTTTGGTGCCTTCGGTACCCGCTGACTCAGCGTGGTTAGCCTGGACGTTGTATTCCCATTGGCCGTAACCAGTCAAATCGCTGTTAATCTGCGTTTCGCCTTTAAAACCAAAACGCACATAGGTCGCGTCGCCATCGGCAGATTTGTTATCGCTGAACAAGTGCTTGGCGTTAACACGGCCGTACAGGTCGAGTTTATTGCCATCTTTGTTGTAGATTTCGGCCGCATTGGCCATCGAGGCGGCGGTGGCAAGAACAACCGCCAGGGCTACTACACTGCGTTTCATCATTTATTTTCCTAGATTTTATTAAAAGCTGCCCGTCACGCCCAATTTATGCTTTGGGCTGTGATTTTTATCATTTTGTTTTTTATCTACGCCCCTTAATAAAGCGCCATGTGACATTAGCATCATGAATAAAAACTTAAAATAAAAAAGTTCATGAAACAGTGCGCATAAAGCATGTTTATTTGTAACTAAATATTACAAATAAACGTTATTCTAATATAATGATTTAAATAGATATTTAATGCATAAGCCGTAACACTTACATTATAACGCACCAAAATAGTGCACATGCGTTTCATTTTGTGTGATTTACCTACGATTTCGAATAGCCACAAAATTAGCATGCTAATCAATAGCGTTACTTATTTCACACTTTTAACTTATATCAATCTGATTAGCCGAAATGGCGCGAATAATTCTATCTTTAATTTGTTTTTTACTCATTGGGGTAAACCATAGTGAGTAACGGCACGTAACAGACAAAATACGCTATCAACTGATTAAATAAATTACGCTATTAAAGTTTGAAAGGAAAAATGGCGCCACAAGTCACTTACCTGTGGCGTAATGAATGGGTGAGATTAAAACAGGGTACTACGCGGTACTTCTATCAACATCATGCCTGCACGTAACCCCAATGCCACCTTGGGGTTGGGAAACAGGACCCACTCCTTTTCATGCTGCACCCGATAACTATCCCCCGGTTGCTCATACAATAAAGTGCCCTGCGGCAGAGCGGTAAAATTGGCAGTCTCATCGCTCAAATGAAGTTTGAAAGATTCACTGCGCTTAATCAGCGACCGATCGACACGGAACACCCGAATCGGAGCCTCCCCCCGCAAAGGAAGAGATTGCCCGCAGACCAGCGCCTGCAGTGCTTTATTGATAGCAGAAAACTGCTGCAGATCGTTGCTGCCAAAGGGACGCGCCTTGCCCAATTCAAGGGTACAGCTGGCCGCCTGCGCATGCTCGCAGGAATAGTGGCTGAACGTGCCCCCGGGCGCCTGGTGGATCACCAGTGCATCCAACTCGGCGGCGTCCAGTAACGCCAACATCTCGGAGCTGTAACTCTGTGGTTGATAGGGCAGGATACCAAAGCGTGGCAGCAGCGATCCGCGGATCGCCGTGTGCAGATCGTAATGAAAACGGGAGGCCTGCTCTCCGGCAAAGAAGCTGGTAACCACTTGCTCTAACTGCTGCGCCCGCGCCGTTTCGCCAGAGGGCTCAAACTGCTGATAGCGCCCACCAAACATGCGATTCATATCGCTTGCCAGATAACGTTGATTGGTTCGCATCGCTGGTGGATTGCCCAACACCACCAGCAAGCGCACCGCCAATGGCCTCACGCCAGCGAAGATCTCGTTCACTAGCCGGTCGAGCAGTTCGATCGGGGCCGTTTCATTGCCGTGAATACCGGCTGAAAGCACCACGGCTTGCCGATAGCCTTGCAGTGGAGTGAGTTCCAAAAGCCCTTCCCCCAGCCACTTCCAGCGCAGTGCAGCGTTTTCACCCTGGGTGGTAGCGGGTGGCGTTCCGGCCAACGTTAGAGCCAATAAATTGTTCACTATTGCCTCCGGTTACTGTTGGAACGGGTAAACATTACCCAGCCCAAGGATAGAAGTCAGAGCATCCAGTGCCGCACGCCCTTCATGCAGCAGTTGTGGGTCAGCCAGATCCTCTTGTACCAAGCGATCGCGGTAATAGCGGTCTACCCAGTCGTTCAGGGTGGCGAAAAGCGTATCGTTCATCATCACCCGCGGGTTCACCGCCCTCAACTCGGCACCGTTCAGCGCCACGCGTAAACGCAGGCAAGCCGGGCCGCCGCCGTTGCGCATACTTTCGCGCAGGTCGAACACTTTGATCTCGTCGATTGGCCCACCGCTGGCCACCATCTCCGACAGATAATGCCAAACGCCCGGATGCTGGCGGGACTCTTCCGGCACCACGATCATCATCTTGCCATCAGCTTTGGTCAGGATCTGGCTGTTAAACAGGTAGGTCGCCACCGCATCCCCCACGCTGACGCTGGTGGTTGGCACTTCTATCGCCACCAGCTCCGTCTCCAGCAAGGCCATCTTGCGGCGGATTTGATCCAGCCCCTGCTGCTGATGCAGGAACGCCTGCTGATGATGGAACAGCACCTGCTGATTGCTGACGGCAATCACGTCGTTATGAAAAACGCCTTGGTCGATCACCGCCGGATTCTGTTGCAGAAATACCGTTTGTTGCTCGTGCAACTGATGCAGGCGGGCGATCGCCTCGCTGGCCTCGCGCGTCTGGCGAGCCGGGTAACGCGTGGGGGCACTTTCCCCGCCAAACTCTTGCTTGCCATACACAAAGACCTGCACCCCGCGTTTGGCATAGTCGTCCCCAAGGCGGTTATGGTTGGCGGCGCCCTCATCCCCAAAGAGTGCCACCTGCGGTAAGGCATCGTGGTGAGTAAAGTATTGCTCATCATTGAAGATGGCACGCAGCACGCTGGAGGTGGTTTCGGCCTCAATCGCACGATGGAATTTGTTATTCAGGTTGGCGGCGGTGAAATGCACTTTACCATCCTGACTGTCTGGCGAAGGCGAAACCGTCGCGGCATTGGCCGTCCACATGGATGAGGCCGAACTGAGCGCCGAGAGCAGGCGCGGTGAGGTTCGCATCGCCTGGGCCAGCACGCTCTCGTCGCTACCGTTGAAACCCAATTTACGCAGCGTGGGGAGATGAGGCCGTTCCTGCGGTGGCAACACGCCCTGCTGGAAGCCCATATCCGCCAATGCTTTCATTTTCAGTAGCCCCTGCTTTGCCGCCAACTTGGGGTTCGACACGCTGTTGCGGTGCTGCGTCGAGGCCTCATTGCCAAACGACAGCCCGGCATAGTGGTGCGTCAAGCCAACCAACCCATCGAAATTGACTTCATATCCGGACATTTTGCTCTCCTGTAAACTGCGAAGGGTGATGCCTGTCACTGGGTGCTATCTCCCTCACCCTAACCCTCTCCCCAAG
This sequence comes from Serratia sp. K1WW1, assembly GCF_055790865.1. NCBI lineage: Bacteria > Pseudomonadati > Pseudomonadota > Gammaproteobacteria > Enterobacterales > Yersiniaceae > Serratia > Serratia sp. K1WW1. Next base: position 2,402,785 of record NZ_CM147697.1, on the reverse strand, counting down.
GAGAGGGAATCGAACGTGCCAGCGGTTATTTCTTCTTCAACCTGACCACCGATGGATAAAAAATCGCTGCTATAGATGTATCTCTGTAGCTTGTTCTGGCCTAGCTACGATACCCCTCCATTCCAGCTCCCTCTCCCCAAAGGACAGGGAATCGAACGTGCCAGCGGTTATTTCTTCTTCAACCTGACCACCGATGGATAATGCTATACTGACCTAGCTACGGATCGACTCTGTATCTGAATACCACTCCATACCAGCTCCCTCTCCCTGTGGGAGAGGGTTGGGGTGAGGGGCAGATCAGTTAAATATCAGGCCCGGTGACAGGCTGGTGGGTAGCGTCAGACTGGCACTTTCCAGCGAAGCCATCGGCCAGGCGCAGTAATCTGCCGCATAGAACGCACTTGCCCGATGGTTGCCAGAAGCCCCCACACCACCGAAAGGTGCCGCGCTAGAAGCCCCGGTCAGCGGCTTGTTCCAGTTGACAATACCGGCTCGCGCCTCCAGCAGCAGCCGTTCGAACTGCTCCCGCTGCGGGGACACCAGCCCAACAGACAGGCCATAGCGCGTGTTATTAGCCATGCGCAACGCCTGGTCGAAATGATCGTAACGAATGATCGTGGTCAGCGGGCCAAAATATTCTTCGTCTGGCACGTCCGCCACGCCGGTCACATCGATAATCCCAGGGCTTAATAACGCACTGCCGCTCTCCAGCGATTTCATGGTCAACAAGGCTTTGCCGCCCAAGGCCAACAGATGGTGCTGAGCTGCCAGCATGTTCTCTGCCGCCGCGGGGGAAATCACCCCGCCCATAAACGGCTGAGGTTCAGCATCCCAACGGCCAATGCGCAGCGTAGATGCCACCTGAACCAGGCGTGCAATAAAGGCATCCCCCTGCGGCCCATTTTTTACCAAAATGCGGCGAGCACAGGTACAGCGCTGCCCGGCAGAAATAAACGCCGATTGAATGGCCAGATTCACCGCCGCGTCACAATCTTCAACCTGTTCGACGATCAGCGCGTTGTTGCCCCCCATCTCCAACGCCAGGATCTTTTCTGGCTGACCGGCCAATTGGCGGTGCAGGTGATAGCCGGTGCCAGCACTGCCGGTAAACAGCAGCCCATCAATATCAGCACAGCTTGCCAAGGCCTCACCGGTTTCACGCCCACCCTGTACCAGATTGATCACCCCGTCCGGAAGCCCCGCCTGCAGCCATAGCTGTAACGTCACCTCCGCCGTTAACGGCGTCAACTCGCTAGGTTTGAACACCACGCAGTTGCCCGCCAGCAGCGCCGGAACGATATGCCCATTCGGTAAGTGACCTGGGAAGTTATACGGGCCAAATACCGCCAGCACGCCATGCGGCCGATGGCGTAACACCGAGGCTCCGTCGGCCATCGCGGTTTCCGTCACCCCGGTACGCGCCTGATAGGCCTGTAATGAAATGCCCACCTTGCCAATCATCGCCTGGACTTCGGTCAAGGTTTCCCAGCGGGGTTTACTGGTTTCACGGCTGATGGTCTCGGCCAGATGTTGTTTATGCTCTTCCAACAAGGCCGCGAAGCGTTTTACCAACTGTTCGCGCTGTGCAAACGGCGTGCGCGCCCAGGCAGGGAAAGCCTCGCGTGCAGCTGCGCAGGCCGTAGCCACATCATCTATATTGGCCGCATTGGCTTGCCACAGCGGCAGGTTATCCAACGGATCGGTTTTGCTGAACTCAGCGCCCCGGCCAGCCAGCCAGACGCCATTAATTAACAATGCAGGATGCGACATTACACTTTCTCCTGAGCGATAAGCTTGATGACCCGTACCGGGCTCCCCTGTTCGACGCCCAGCGCCGCCGCCGTCTCGGCATTGATACGCAGGCGATCATCATGCAGTTGGGCATGTACCAACAGGGCGCGATAATTCTGATAATTGTCGTTGGCCACCAGGTAGGCCGGAGCCTCGCTGAATACCTGCGCATCATCCAGCACCACCTTCACCAGTTTGCTGCGCTTGACCGCACGGATCTCGTCGATCTCGGCTTCCAGCGTCGGGCCCCCGTCAAAGATATCGACGTAGCCCTGATAGCGCAGACCTTCGGCTTCCAGCAGCTTGCGCGCCGGTGCGGTTTGCGGGTGAACCTCGCCGATCACCTTCTGCGCATCTTCGGCCAGAAAGTCGACATACAGCGGGTGTTTTGGCATCAGTTCGGCGATAAACGCCTTTTGCCCGGTGCCGCTGAGATAGTCCGCCTTGGCGAACTCGATAGAAAAGAAGTGGCGGCCAACGCTTTCCCAGAAGGGTGAACGGCCATTTTCATCGGAATAACCGCGCATCTCCGCTATCACTTTGCGGGAGAATTGATTGCGAAATGCGGCCATAAACAGGAAGCGGACCTTTGACAGCAGCTTGCCATTTTCACCATGCCGATAGTCCGGATCGAGGAACAGCGTACAGAGTTCCGAATGGCCGGTATGGTCGTTGCTTAAAAACAGCGTTGGCACCGATTTATAGACATTAAGCTGCTTTGAGGCATGCACTTGGGTACCTACGCGGAAGCTGTACCAGGGTTCGGTCAGCCCAACCGCGACTTCGATCGCGCTGACGCCAACGACCTGTTGCCGTTCGGTATCCTCCATCACAAACAGATAGCAGCGATCGCTTTGGGGAAGTTCGCCTTGCCAGGTTTTTAACGCCCGCTCAATACGTGCCGACAGCGTCTCTTCATTCTGCGGCAAAGAGGTGAGGCCAATACCGGATTTACCGGCGAGCGTCAGCAGGTCAGCCAGGTCACGGCGCTCTATGGGGCGGATAATCATCATAATGCGAACCTCGGAAGTCATCGGCTGCGCACCAGGCGCAGCCGCCTTGATTAGCTGCAAATCCGCGCCACAGCACGCGCGAACCGCGCCAGCCCCTCTTTCACATCCTGTTCAGGGATGATTAGCGAAGGTGTAAAGCGCACCACGTCTGGACCCGCGATCAGGGCTATCACCCCTTCCTCGTTAGCCAGTTGGGTGAGCTGTTTGGCTCTACCGGCATATTCCGGGTTCAGCACGCAGCCAATTAACAGGCCCGCCCCGCGGATTTCGCTAAAGATCGGATACTGTAAGTTGATTTCCGTCAGTCCGGCGATAAACCACTCGAGACGCTGCTTCACCCCATCGAGCACCTCCGGTGTGTTAATCAGCGAGAACACCACCCCAGCCACTGCCGCTGCCAGCGGGTTGCCGCCGTAAGTGGTGCCATGAGTGCCGACGCCCAGGGTTTTCGCCAGATGGTCGGTGGTGATCATCGCACCGACCGGGAAACCGCCGCCTAATGCCTTGGCGGTGGTCAACACGTCCGGTACCACCCCGTAATTCATATAGGCATACAGCGAGCCAGTTCGGCCCACGCCGGTTTGCACCTCATCAAAGATCAGCAGTGCGCCGTGGCGATCGCACAGTTCACGTAACCCTTGCAGGAATTGCGGTTGGGCCGGTACCACACCGCCCTCGCCCTGAATCGGCTCAACGATCACCGCGCAGGTACGGTCGTCAATCACCTGAGCAGCAGCGGCCAGATCGTTAAACGGCGTGTGGGTAATGCCGCCAGGCAGGGGCGCAAAATCCTGTGAGTATTTTGGTTGGCCCCCGGCAGAAACGGTAAACAGGGTGCGACCATGAAACGCGTTATTGAACGCGACGATCTGGTTCTTTTCTCTGTTACCACTATCCAGTGCATATTTTCGCGCCAGCTTCAGCGCGGCCTCGTTGGCTTCCGCGCCGGAGTTGCAGAAAAATACCTTGTCGGCAAAGGTGGCATCAATCAGCTGTTTGGCCAGGCGCAACACCGGCTCGTTGGTATAACCGTTGCCCAGATGCCAAAGCTTGCCTGCCTGTTCTACAAGCGCCGCCAACACCTGCGGATGGGCGTGGCCCAGGGCGTTGACGGCAATGCCTCCGGCGAAATCAATATAGGATTTCCCCTGCTGATCCCAAACCTGTGAGCCTTCTCCCCGCACCAAAATAAAGTCCGCAGGGGCATAAACCGGGATCATCCAGTCGTCGAAAGACTGGCGGGTAACTGCGATTGGCTGTTCCATAATGACCTCATAACGTCAGCAAAGGCTGAATTTTGGCGGTAAGGACCGCTCTGGTGGCGTAAGGCCGGCGAAAAAGCAAATTAACCCTGTTATCCGGTGTCTTTTCTGGCCGACGATAATGCTGCTCACCGTCGCCTATTCAGATACAAACCTGTTACATAAAATCGGTTATTCACTATTAATGCCGCATTTAGCGCCCCGGAGCGGGGAATAAATGTTAATGAGTAGTTAAAATACAGCCCATTTGATAAATAGTGTAGAGCAGCTATCGTGCCAGAACGGGGTTTTTGACAGATTTACTAATTTTTTTCGTTAAAACAAGGAGTTATATTGCATAAATATTCAATAATTATGCATTTGTAATGATTAATGGCAAAAATAGGGCCTGAAATCATCAGCGATGGAGAAATCCTATTCAATCGCAAAATTCTTCCGCTTTTCTGATCCTGCTCGCAAAAATAATTGCGTGAGATGGCGGGATCGGCGCCCTTTTGCACCGCGATCGTGCAATGCGCCCTCATTTAGCGCAGCAAAATGCCCCTCACCCTAACCCTCTCCCACAGGGAGAGGGGACAGTCCGTGCCACAATTTATCTGGGTGTTCGTCCTTTTGTAGGGGGCCGATCGAGTGGATTTGAAACTGTGGTGATTCACCTTTGCATGAGGAGATGCGTTTGCTGAGAGGACCACTTTACTTCCAAATGAGCAGGAGCTATCAGCTCCCTCTCCCTGTGGGAGAGGGTTGGGGTGAGGGCATCTCCCCAGTCTTTGACTACACTGATAAGTCACCCCGTACTCAATGTTCCTCCTCGACCTTAAGGATCCCAACATGAGCAAGAAAACCTTTGATGCCACCCAGCCCGCAGCGGTCAAAGACGTAGCCGCCTTTCTGGCGGAGTTGAATGCCAGCGGCGGCAAACCGATGGAACAGATGAAGCCGAAGGAGGCACGTAAGGTGTTGGAAGGCGCGCAACGCAGCGTGGAGGTGGTACAGCGTGAGGTCGAGATCGAAGAGAAAACCATTCACGTGGCCGGTCAGGACATCCTGCTGCACATCGTGCGCCCGCCACGAGTGAAAGGTAAATTGCCGGTATTCATGTTTTTCCACGGCGGTGGCTGGGTCTTGGGTGACTTCCCGACCCACGAACGATTGGTGCGCGATCTGGTTTACAGTTCAGGAGCGGTAGCGGTGTTTGTCAATTACACACCGTCGCCAGAAGCCCAGTACCCCACCGCCATCGAGCAAGCCTACGCGGCCACGGAATGGGTGGCGGAATACGGAGAAAAGATCAACGTCGACGGTACCCGGCTGGCGGTAGTAGGTAATAGCGTTGGCGGTAACATGGCGACGGTGATCAGCCTGATGGCTAAAGAGCGAGGCACGCCGGCACTGCGCTGCCAAATCCTGCTGTGGCCAGTCACTCACGCCAGTTTTGATCGCGATTCCTATCATCAGTTTGCCGAAGGCCATTTCCTGACGCGCAATATGATGAAGTGGTTTTGGGACAACTACACCACCGACAAAGCCCAGCGAAAGGAGATCTACGCCTCACCGCTCAATGCGAGCCTGGAACAGCTGCAAGGGCTTCCACCCGCGCTGATCCAGACCGCCGAGCTGGACGTCCTGCGGGATGAGGGGGAAGCCTACGCCCGCCTGCTGAACGCGGCTGGCGTCGAGGTGACCGCCACCCGCTACAATGGGCTGATCCACGATTACGGCCTGTTAAACCCCCTTGCCCAGGTTCCGGCAGTGCACTCGGCTATTCATCAGGCCGGACGTGCATTGAAGCATTATCTGGCCTAGCCCAGGTTACGGATCAGCCTGGCCAAGGTCTTGATGGCGGTTTCAAGCCTGTCGCTCCACTCGAAGGAGGCGTTCAGGCGGAAACAGTGGTTGAAACGATCGCCGGTGGTGAACATTCGCCCCGGCGCAATACTGATGCCCTCTGCCAGCGCACGCTGGTAGAGCTCCATGGATGACTGTGTCGCCTCCAGCTCCAGCCATAGGAAATAGCCTCCGTCCGGCTGGCTGACCTTCACCGTCGGCGGGAAGTGATGGGCGATCGCCTGATGCATGGCACTTTGGCGCTGGGCCAATAAACGCCGCAGGCGACGCAGATGGGTATCATAGCCGCCATGCAGCAGATAATCGGCAATCGCCATCTGGGTCGGCACGCTGGTTGAAACGGTGCTCATCAGCTGCAAGCGCTGAATTTGCGGCGCATATCGCCCTGCTGCTACCCAACCCACGCGAAATCCCGGAGCCAGACATTTTGAGAACGACGAGCAATGCAAAATCTGCCCGCCCTGATCCAACGCCTTGGCTGGCAAGGGGCGCTCAGCGCTGAAATAGAGCTCGCCGTACACATCATCTTCCAACAACGAGATCTGATGCTCGCGCAGCATCGTCACCAGCCGTTTTTTATTTTCGTCCGACATGCTCGACCCTTGCGGGTTCTGGAAATGGGTCATCAGCCAGCAGGCCTTGATCGGATACTGCTCAATCGCCTGCTGTAACGAATCCAGATCGATCCCGTGCTGCGGGTGGGTAGCGATCGCCACCGCTTTCAGCTTCAGGCGTTCCAGCGCCTGCAACGCGCCGTAAAATGCCGGGGATTCAATCGCCACCGTGTCCCCTGGCTGCGTCACTGCTTGCAGGCTGAGGCTTAACGATTCCATCGCTCCGGCGGTGATCACAATCTCATCAGGGGAGACCTGCATCCCATTCAGCGCATAGCGTTGGGCAATATGGCGACGCAATGCCTCGTTGCCGGGCGGCAGATTGGCAAGGGAACTGTGAGGTGTGAATTTTCGGGCTACGCTGCTCAGCGCCCTGGCCAGCTTGGGTTGCATAAACAGGGTGGCATCCGGGAAAGCCGAACCGAAGGGCACAATCTCTGGATCCTTACAGGCTTGCAGCACGTCAAAGATAAAGGCGTTGATATCCACCTGTTCGCTTACCAGCAGTTTCTCACCCCGAATGGGTTGTGGTAACGCCTGTGAACGGGCCGCCACATAGTAACCAGACTGCGGCCGCGCTACGATCCAGCCCTGGCTTTCCAGTAGCTGGTATGACTGCACCACCGTCATCAGGCTCAGCCCGGCACGTTTGCCACTTTCCCGCAGCGAGGGCAGTTTGTCCCCCGCACGCCAAACCCGGCTCTGGATCTGTTCGCGGATCTGCTGGGCAAGCTGTTCATATCTGGTCATACAATTCCAACTGTTATAGTAAAAAGTGAAATAACTGTCACTGTTATCGTTACTCTACTCCATGCTCTACTTAGCGCAAGTTTTAATAAGCAAGCTATCGCTTTCCTAAGAGGCCAATTATGAACAAATCAAGGAGGCTCCATGTTCGGACTTGATGCATTGGAGCTGGCACGGATCCAGTTCGCCTTCACCGTTTCCTTCCACATTATCTTTCCGGCGATCACCATCGGCATGGCCAGCTATCTGGCGGTGCTCGAAGGCCTATGGCTGAAAACCGGCAATCAGGCTTACCGGGATCTGTACCATTTCTGGTCCAAAATCTTCGCCGTCAACTTCGGCATGGGCGTGGTTTCCGGCCTGGTGATGGCCTATCAGTTCGGCACCAACTGGAGCTTTTTCTCCGAATTTGCCGGCAGTATCACCGGCCCATTACTGACCTATGAAGTGCTGACTGCCTTCTTCCTCGAAGCCGGATTCCTGGGTGTAATGCTGTTTGGCTGGAATCGTGTTGGCCCCGGCCTGCACTTTTTTGCCACCTGTATGGTAGCACTCGGCACGCTGATCTCCACCTTCTGGATCCTGGCCTCCAACAGCTGGATGCAGACTCCGCAGGGGCACGAGATCATCAACGGCGTGGTCGTGCCGGTTGACTGGTTCAAAGTGATCTTCAACCCGTCCTTCCCTTACCGCCTGCTGCATATGACCACCGCGGCATTCCTGTCGTCGGCCTTCTTTATCGGTGCCTCGGCGGCCTGGCACCTGTTGCGTGGCCGTGATACGCCAGCCATGCGCAAGATGCTGTCAATGGCCATGTGGATGGCACTGATCGTCGCCCCTATCCAGGCGGTGATCGGCGACGCACACGGCCTCAATACGCTGAAATATCAACCGGCCAAAATCGCCGCCATCGAAGGCCACTGGGAAAACCCTCCGGGAGAAGCCACGCCGCTGATCCTGTTCGGATGGCCGGATATGGAGCGTGAAGAAACTCGCTTCAAGCTGGAAATCCCTTACCTGGGCAGCCTAATCCTCACCCATAGCCTTACCGAGCAGGTTCCGGCGTTGAAATCCTTCGCACCGGAAGACCGCCCTAACTCCACCGTAGTGTTCTGGTCGTTCCGGATCATGGTGGCGCTGGGCATGCTGATGATCCTGGCTGGCGTGTGGAGCCTGTGGCTACGCTGGCGCGGCGGGCTGTATCAGTCCAAGCCTTTCCTGTACTTCATTCTGTGGATGGGGCCTTCGGGGTTGATCGCCTTGCTGGCGGGGTGGTTCACCACCGAGATTGGCCGCCAGCCATGGGTCGTCTACGGGTTACAACGCACCGCCGATGCCGTCTCTGCCCATGGCGACATCCATATGAGCGTGAGCCTGCTGGCCTTTATCGCCGTCTACTGCTCGGTGTTTGGGGTCGGTTACTCCTACATGATGCGCCTGATCCGCAAAGGCCCGCAGGCCCATGAAGGTGACGAGCCAAGCGGCCACGGTACACCGGCACGCCCGCTCTCAGCGGTACACGAAACTTTGGACGACAGGAGCTGAACATGGGTATCGATCTTCCGTTGATTTGGTTTGTGATCATCGTGTTCAGCACCATGATGTACGTGGTCATGGACGGCTTTGATCTGGGCATCGGCATTCTGTTCCCATGGGTGAAAGATAGCCACGATCGCGATGTGATGATGAACACCGTAGCACCGGTATGGGACGGCAACGAAACCTGGCTGGTGCTTGGCGGGGCCGCCTTGTTTGGTGCTTTCCCACTGGCGTATGCGGTGATCCTGGATGCGTTGGCCATTCCCCTCACGCTGATGCTGTTTGGCCTGATCTTCCGCGGCGTGGCCTTTGAGTTCCGCTTCAAAGCCAAACCGGAAAAGCGCCATATCTGGGACAAGGCGTTTATTGGCGGTTCAATCCTGGCTACCTTCTGCCAGGGCGTGGTCGTCGGGGCGATTATCGACGGCTTCCCGGTGGAAGGCCGTGCCTATGTTGGTGGCCCCTTCGACTGGTTCACACCGTTCGCCCTGTTCTGTGGTTTGGGTTTGGTAGTGACCTATGCGTTACTCGGCTGCACCTGGTTGGTGATGAAGACTGCCGGAAGCTTGCAGGCCCGGATGCATCGTCTGACCACACCCCTGCTGGTTAGCCTGCTGCTAATCTTGCTGGCCGTCAGCGTCTGGACGCCGATCGCTCATCCCGAAATTGCGACCCGCTGGTTCAGCCTGCCGAACCTGTTCTGGCTGCTGCCGGTGCCGCTGCTGGTGCTGCTCAGCGCCTGGGGGATCTGGCACGGCGTACGCCACGATGCCCACTATTCGCCGTTCCTGCTGACGCTGTTGCTGGTGTTTCTGGGGCTAAGCGGTCTGGGTATCAGCATCTGGCCGCTGCTGATCCCACCGACCATCACCCTGTGGCAAGCCGCTGCGCCGCTACAAAGCCTGGGCTTTATGCTGGTGGGCGCACTGTTTATTATTCCGATTATTTTGGTCTACACCTTCTGGAGCTACTACGTGTTCCGCGGCAAGGTGAGCCATGAGGATGGGTATCACTGATGTTGAATAAGACGATGAATGAGAACACCGCCACCCTTCCCTGGTGGAAACGCGTCGGCTGGCTGGTGGTTATCTGGAGTGCCAGCGTCCTGGGGCTGTTTTTGGTCGCTTCGCTATTCCGCCTGCTGATGACCGCCGCCGGGATGAAGCCGGAATAGCTCCTACTGCTTCCCCATCGCCCCCAAAAAACGCTGTTGCATCTGCAACAGCGTTTTCAGATCCAGGCACTGATAATCCAGCCCATGTTGAGCGGCAACCTCGGCAATGATCTTCGCCAAGGCCGGGTAATGCCGATGGCTCCAATGCGGGAACAGATGGTGGGTCAGGTGCAGGTTGGCACCGCCCAGCCAATAGCCAACCCAGCGCGGCGTGGCCTGCCAGTCGAAGGTGGTGGCAAACAGATGTTGATACCAGCCATGCACCATCTTGCCCTGCTCGGGAGCCTGATAAAAATTGGCTTTGGCCCAATGGGTACCGACAATCAGCATCACAAATACCAATGACGACAACATCTGGCTCAGCAGGTAAGTTAGCCAGATCGCCGTGGCGCTGACATCAGGCGGCATCAGCCATAGCGGGATTGCCAACGCCAACGTGAAGTGTGCCAGCTTGCTCAGCAAGAAAACGCCCCAGCCTTTGCTCCCCTGTAACATCATCTTGGGCGTCATGCGCGTTTTGCCAGCCCGATCCAACCAGTCAAACAGCCAGATGTAATACGGGAAAGTCAGTGCCGCCACTATCGGCCAGTAGTATTGCTGTAAACGCATAAAGGTTTTGCGCTGCTGGAACGGCGTTTGCCTCAGCACGCCGTTCGGCTCGATATCCGGATCGTAACCTTCGATGTTGTTGTAAGCATGGTGGAAAATGACGTGGCGCACCCGCCAACAGTCCGCATCCAACCCCAACGGGATGCTCACAATAAAGTTAAGCCAGTGGTTTAGCCGTGCCTGTTTGAAAAAGGCATTGTGTGAGGCGTCGTGCACCACGTTCACCGTCAACATCATGGCGGAGAAAATAAAGCCGACGTAGCAGCCGAAATAGGCCCAGGCGTTTTGCTGCTGCAAACTGAGTGCATAAAAGCCCGCGCACACCAGGATCAGCAGCAACGCCTTGGCGAACATCCCAAGGTCGGCAAAGCGGTGGTCGCCCCGCTCCGCCAGATAAGCCTGGCTGCCACGCATCAGCGCCAGATGAATATCGCGGTTCTCCCGTTGGAACGCCAAGGGCCGCAGCGGCGTGGTGTCTGGCATTTTCATCGTGGCGGTTGCCCCATCGTACGTAGGAAGCGTTGCTGCTGTTGCAACAGTTCGCGATAGCCGATGCAGCGATAATCCATGGCATAGCGTGGCGCGAGTTCAGCCAGGATGGCGGCCAGCGCCGGATAATGGCGGTGATTCCAGCCGGGGAACAGATGATGGGTGAGATGATAATTCAGCCCGCCGGTCAGATGGTGCAACCACTTCGGCGAGGTTTCCCAGTCGCAGGCGGTGGCAAAGTTGTGCCGATACCAGCCCTGCGGCATTTGGCTTCCTTCTGGCACCGCGTAAAACTCAGCCTGCGCCCAGTGAGTACCCAGCAGTAAGAACACCACCAGCAGCGAGGCCAGCATCTGGCTCAACAGATAAGCGATCAGCACCGTTTGCCAGCCGATGCCGTGTTGTTGGCAAACCACCAAGGGAATAACCAGCACCACTAACAGGTGGCACAGCTTGCTGGCAATAAACACCGCCCAGCCCTTGCGCCCGGCCAGCACACCCTCGGCGGCCAACGGGGTTTTGCCCAACCGGTCTGACCAATCAAACACCAGCGCGATATAGGGCAGCGACAAGGCGGCAATCAGCGGCCAGTAAAGGTGCTGATAGCGCATGTGCGCTCGCCATTGCTGGAACGGCGTCTGGCGGAAAAAGCCGTTCTCTTCGGTGTCCAGATCGTAATGTTCCACGTTGGCATACACATGGTGATAGCTGACGTGCCGTGTCCGCCAATAGTCCGGATCGACCCCCAGCGGGATCGTCACCAAACGCCCCGCCAGGCGATTCACCCAAGGAGTGCGGGCAAACGCGTTATGCGAAGCGTCGTGATTGACGTTGACGTTCAGCAACATGCCCATCATGACAAAGGCAAAGTAGCACAGCATAAACGCCAGCCCCTGCTGCTGCATCAGGCTAAGCAGATAGAACCCGACACATAGCAACAGCAGGACAATCGCCTTGACCCAACGGGCCACATCGGCAAAGCGGTGATCGTTACGGCCGCTCAGATAAGCATGGGCCCGGCGTTTCAGTTCACGATGAAACGCCTGTTCCCCATCCGCAGGGAAAGAGAGTGGCGGCAACGGTTCAACCATGTACAGCCTCCTTCTGGCGTCCCCAGCCAGCGGCGACGGCGCAGCCATGCACGGCAATGCCACAGGTCATCAGCCACCAGTAAGGTTGGTGCCAACCCAGCGCCAGCAGCAACAGCAGTGGAGCGGCCAACGCCACCAGTAACCAGACCTTGACGCCCCAGCTACGGCCTTCGGCAATCCCACCCAGCGCCACCGCGCCTACCGCCAACAGCATAAACAGTACAGCCTGCTCGCCGGTCAGGCCGTTGTAGCCGTAACCGAAGCGATACACGTAGCCCAGCACCAGGGCGAACAGCAGCAACGCACCACTCACCATGCACCAGGCGGAACTGCGGAAACGGACGCTATTGGCCGAGGGTTTGAAAGGCAGTTTGAAGTAACGTAAAAACGGCTGATTGCTGGCCCAGAACGGGTTAACCGATGATTTCTCCCCGCGTACGCCATAGGCGAAAGGCTCGGTTGGCAGCGACGGGCCAAAGGTACCAAACAGCTTGTCCCAGAAGATAAAGCTGCCGCCAAAATTACGGTTGGAATAGGCCAGATCGTTGACGTGATGCACCCGATGGTGCGCCGGGGTAACGAAGATTTTTTCCAGCCAGCCCAGTTTTGGGGTCAGCGCATTATGGTTAAACAGCTGAATGCCGTAGTGCAGGATCGAAACGGTAATAAACACCGAAAGCGGCACACCGGCCAACGCCAGCAGCATAAAGAACGGGATCGACGTTAATGACGAATACCAAGAGTTACGCACGCCCAACGACAGATTGAAGTGTTCGCCCTGGTGATGCACCACATGCACAGCCCACAGCAGGCGGAAACGGTGATGCAGACGGTGTAACCAGTAAAAACCAAAGTCCCACGCCAGCAGGGCAAACAGCCACACCAGCGCGACCGGCCAGCTATCTACCAGGCCCAGGCTGTAATGGGTCGCCACATAGCCATAGCAGAAGATCTCCAGCCCCCGGAACAGCCACAGCATGATATGCCCGGAGTTGAGGTTGAAGATCACATCGTGCCAATCAACGCTGCCCCGGTTGCGCTTTTGCAGCCACAGGGCTTCGCCAAGCACCACGCACAGCATAAATATTATCGGTATTACCAGATCGGTCATGGTCGTTCTCCCTGACGAAAATCACTGACAATCCATCGAACATGCTGGCAGGCATAGCCTACGGCCATGGCCAACAGCGCCCCACTGAGCAAATCCACCAACAGGTGACGGCGCAGTTGCAGAATAGAGAAGGCAATCGCCAATCCCCAAACCGACAACAGTACGCTGCGCCATTTTTTCCGGCTGTCCGCCACGGCCCACACGGCCAGGGCCGTCAAGGCTATATGCAAAGAGGGTAAACAGTTTTGTTTTGAATCAATGCCGATCAATGCCGCCAGCATGGTTGAGCTGAGTGAACTGCCGTGATCGACCGGGTAGTCCATCGTCGTCGGCCACAGCAGATAGATGGCCCCCGCAACAAGAGCGGCAAGCTGCATTGAGCTTCTAAGCCATTTGATCCGGCTCAGCGGACACAACAGATAGCACAGCGGAACAATCAGGAAAAAAGACAGGTATAGCCAGATAGCATGCGGGCTGAAGGGAATGGCGCGATCCAGCCAACTCGGCGTCAGCTGATAACCAGCGCCTTGCCATCGGTCAGTGCTGTTATAAATCAGGCCGACAAAGCCCCAACCCAGCAGCATTTGCCATAGGCGATAGATCACCTCTTTCATGGCACCTCCGGCAACCGTACGATACGTCGGCGTTTGGCATCGAACTGCGGCATGATGCTCTGTGCAGTCAGTTGCCATTCCAGTTGCTGCACCGCGATACCCTGCTGGGTAAACAGCGCAATCAGTTGCTGCTGGCAATCCACCAATTCTTTGGGGCTACAGTCGGCCATCAGGTGCAGCCGTTGGCTAGACAACTGGGTCAGGCGATAATCCGCCACGGCGGGCAACGCGTTGGCAATCACCCGGCGGCACAAGTCGGCAAAGACTCGCTGCGCTGCGCCCTGCAATCCTGGCAGCAACAGTTGATCGTCACAGCGCCCTTCAATCCGCTCCAACGCCATGCTGGCCTGGCCGCACGGGCAAGGCTCCGTACGCCGTACCAGAATATCATCCAACCGATAACGTACGATCGGCTGCGTACGGCGGGTAAAATCGGTGATCAGCGGGGTAAAACGCTGCTCATCGATCCACTGTGGTTCCACGTGAATAAACTCTTCGTTCAGATGCAAGGTGCCGTGGCTACAGGTGGCAGCCAGAAAACCTTCGGTGGCTTGATAGACTTCACCCACGTCGGCAAATACCCGCTTTATCAGTTGACGATCTTGCGGCTCCAGCACCTCGGCCACCGAGATCACCTTTTTCACCTGTAGTTGTAACTCGCCCCGCTCGACCGCATGAGCCAACGCGCACAATACCTGCGCAGGTGCGACCACGATGGTGGGTTGCTCCCGTTCAATCTGCGGTAAGTGCTCGGCAAAGGGTGCAAACAGATCGAAAAATGTCAGGCTCAACCAGCGGTTGTTGACGCTGTGATACAGATTGTTGTCCGCACGCAGAAACAGCGCGACCCGCTCACCGGCAAACACCCCTTGCGGCAGCATTTTTGCCAGCATGCCGCCAGCCCAGATCTGCTGCTCCTGCGGGCTGACCACAAACACGCCGCGTCTCCCGGAGGTGCCGGTCGATAGACCTACGCTGTATTTGCCCACTTTTGGGGTGAAGTCGCGATCGGTTTCGCTGCGCCTGGCACAGGCCAACAGCGCCTCAAGTTGTAGCCCGGCGGTATTCATCCGATCAAAATGCGTCATCATGATCGCTTTGTCCATTTCTGGCCATTCGCCCACAGGTAACAGACAGTATGGCCGGAAATAGGGGCTATACGCCAATACCCGACGGGCAAAGCGTTTTAACTGACGCGCCTGGTAAGCCTCCAGTTCTGCCCGTTCGGTGAAATGCAGCCTGCGCGCTCGCAGATAGTGCCACAGCGTCATCAGCGGGATCATAAATCCCCCTCATGGCACAACAGGATCTCCGCCGCGCCGCCATGATGCAGTTGGTTGAGTGCTTCAAGGGTTTGGTAGTAGCTACGCGGATTATCCATGATCAGGTTCGCCAACCGCGAAGGGCCACGCAGTTGCTGGTAGTTCAGCGGCGACCAGGCGGCATCGCTTGCCAGCAGCGTCCAGCCCGCGTCGGTTTGGACAAAGGCACCAAGGTGTCCCGCAGCATGGCCTGGCAGAGGCACAATGAGGATTTGCCCATCGCTGCCCGGTAGTGCATATCCCTGTTGGAACGGTGCCAGTTCGGCTGGCAGACTCTGTAGCGTGAATGACTCCACAAACTGCAATGCGGATTCAAACTCTTCGGGGATCAACCCCGGTATAAACGCCCGCTTCAGGGCGGCAAAGCCACGCAGCTCTCGAGTTTGCTGCCAGCCCTCACCGGAACAAATCATGTTGAGGCTGCTGAAATCACGCAGGCCAGCGATATGGTCAGCATGAAAATGGGAAATAATCACCGCCTCAATATCACCCACGCTCACACCCCGGCTACGCAACTGCTCAAGCAGTGCCTGCTGTGGGCTGAAATAAACCGGGGTGATCTGGCTATACAACCGGAAAATACCGCTGGCGGTGTACTGTTGGAAATAGCTGGCATAACCGGTATCCCATAGCCAGCGACGCTCGCCCACCTCCAACAGGTAGGCACGGGAGGGGAATTTGCAGCTACGCATCGGCGAGCCACGCAGCGCCATGCAGCCAAGGTGGGTGCAATAGCCGATTTCAAAGGTGGTGATGTTAGCCATGCGCCGCCATCCCCTGCTGTTTCATCCATTGCCCGGTCAGCTCAATCCCCTGCTCCAGGCTATAACGTGGCCGGTAACCCAGCTCTTCAATCGCGCGGCCGTTATCCAGCGTCATATCAAAATAGGCGGCTGCCGCGCTATAGCGCGTCAGCATCGGTTCTTTGCCGGTAAAATGGGCTATCAATTCCATGCCCCCTGCCACCGCCCACAACAGCCGGTAAGGCAATGCCTGCACCCGATATTGCCAGCCTAGCTGCTGGGCCAGCAGTTGGTGCAGCATATCCTCCAGCCGCTGCGGCTGTTGGTTGGTGATGTTATAAATGCCGCCGGAAGACAAATTCGGCCGGTTGCTGGCCAGATCCATTGCATGCACTACGTTGAGCACAAAGGTCAGATCCAGATAGGCTTTACCGCCACCGGGCAGGCGCAGAGCACCTTTGTCACGCTGCATCTGGGCCAGTATCCTGGGTACGATCACTCGGTCATGCGGGCCAAACAGGCCACGCGGACGCAGGATCAGATAAGTGGTTTGCGGATAGCGATGCAGCAGCGCGCTAATGCTCTGTTCGGCAGCATACTTGCTGGCAGCGTAATGATTGGCAAACCGGCGGGCAGGCTCACCTTCGGTGATGTTGTGATGATGTTTGAAATCAAAATAGATCGCTGGCGTCGAGATATGGATAAAGCGTTTCACCCCGCAACGCCCGGCAGCTTTGGCGAGCTTTTCCGTAACGTAGGTGTTGGCCTGGAAAAACGCCTTGCGATCGCCCCACGGGGAAGATTTGGCAGCACAATGCCAGACGATGTCATAACCCCTCATCAACTGTTCGCACTGTTCCATCCCGGCACGGGTCAGATCCAACGGGGTAAACTTTGCCCCCAGTGCCGCCAACTCACGGCCAACGGCCTCATCACGCCCGGTGGCATGCACCTGATGTCCGGCAGCCAACAGCCACTCGGCCGCATTGCGCCCTAACCCACTGGTCGCTCCGGTTACCAAGACTTTCATGGCAGCAGAACCATGCCGCCCAGGGTCAGCCCGGCAGCGGTACCGATCAACATTACCGGCTGATTGGCATTCAGCCTGCCTGTGATCGCCGCCTCATGCAACGCGGAAGGAATTGATGCTGCCACCTGGTTGCCCCGGTAACGATAGATATCCACCAACGCCTCTGGCGCTACATGCAGCCTTTTGCGCATATGTTCCAGCGAGAGATGGCTGGCCTGATGCGGCACCACGGTGGCGATTTGTGGCAAGGTGAGCCCTGCGGCGCTCAGCAAGCGCTCAAGGTAGCCTTCGATCAGCACCGAAGCCTGGCGGAACAGCTGCTTGCCCTTCATATGGAACAGAAAATCGCTGTCGTTCATCCCGGCACGCGGGTTACGGCGTGTGCCACCGGCGCGGATTTCACACAGATCGCTGCCTTCCGGGTAGGTTTCCATCAGGTAGGACAGAATCCCGCTGCGCCCATCGCCGCGTTCCACAATGGCACAGGCGGCACCATCACCAAAAATCAGTGAGGACTCTTCATCTTCCCAGTCGATACCGCGCGAGGCGATATCGGCAGAGACGATGGCAATACGCCGGTAAACGCCTGCGTTGAGTAGCCCAGCCGCCACCTGCAATGCGCTAATAAAGCTGACGCAGCTGGTATTGATATCAAAACCGGCGGTGCCTGAGGGTAAGCCGGCGATTTTAAGAATATGCGCGGCACTAAAGGGCAATGCCTGTACGGCAATGGCCGAGGCCGAGATCAACAGATCTATCGAGTCACGCGGGATAGCATGGCGAGCCAGCGCGTCATCCAATGCGGCGACGGCCAGTTCGGCCTGGCTGGCCTGATCACTGGCATGAAAGCGATGAATAATCCCCGAGCGTTTTTCTACATAGCCAACGGGTTTTTTCAATTGCCGATCCAACGCCGAAGATTCGATGCAGCCGGGAGGCAAAGCTGCGCCGGTCGCGATGATTTTCAGCGGCAGGACGGGGTGGGACAGGTTATCTATGGTCATAGGTGTTCAGTCTGCTTATCCCTAACTCGTTTGGCTTAGCATCCAGCGTAATTAATCAAACTATTTACGCTCTTTTGATCTAGCCCTTATTTAACATCAGCATAATCAAAATCCTAACAGGAATTTTTACTGATTGATTCCGTTCGCTTAACTAACCTGGTAAACCATGCCGTTAACCTAATGGCACAGCCTAGATCAACGCCGAAAAGAGATCTATAAGAATAAGCTGTTTGGCCAGGTCCTGGGAGGCTAAGGCAGGCCAAAATCAATGTCTGAATCAACGGTAAAAGGGTATTGATGCGGGGAAAACAGAACAGCGGCAACGTCCAAGGACCTTGCCGCTGGGTAACGCGGGGAATTAACGGCGGTTACGCACCAACTGGTAGCGGCGAGTCAGATATTCCACCGGCACGCTCCAGATATGCACCAGGCGGCAGAACGGGAATATCAGGAACAGGGTCATGCCGAGCACGATATGGATCTTGAATATCAGTGCAACCCCTTCCAGGTGTTGAGCCGCACCGCCATGGAAGGTCACCACCGCTTGCGCCCAGGCGACCAACTTCAGCATCTCGCTGCCGTCCATGTGTTGAGCAGAGAACGGAATGGTCAACAGCCCCAGGCACACCTGCACGACCAGCAACGTCAGGATCAGGATATCCCCTACGCTACTGGTGGCGCGGATACGTGGGTTGGTCAGACGGCGCTTTAATAACAGCACACCGCCCACCAACATCATCACGCCACAGGCCCCACCGGCAAACATCGCCATTTTCTGCTTCACGGCGATCGGCAGGAAAGATTCATACATCCAGTGCGGCGTCAGCATCCCGAGGAAATGCCCGGCAAAAATGCCGAGAATGCCGATATGGAACAGATTGGAGGCCAGCCGCATGCCCTTTTTATCCAGCATCTGGCTGGAGCCAGCACGCCAGGTGTATTGCCCGTAGTCGTAACGCAGCCAACTGCCGATCAGGAAGATCGCCCCGGCGATATACGGATAGATATCGAAGAAGAAAAGCGTCAGAAAGTGCATGATTAGCGTCCTTTGGTTGCCGTGGTCATTGAACCCACATCCAGATACTGTGGCGCTACCGCCCCAGCAAAGCGCCGCTGGTGAGTGGCCTGCTGAGCCGAAGCACAGCCCTGCTCACCCAAAAACTTGATCTGTTCTTCTTCCCAGACGGCATCCAGCGCCTGTGGCGTGTCGTCACGTGTTTCACCGGCAACTTGTGGCTGCAAACTTTTGGCTGCAACACCACTAGCAGACAGCACCAGCAGCAGATCGAACAGCACCGCATACGGGCTTTGACGCTGCTGCAAGCGAGCCCCCAGCAGAGCCAGAATGGGGGCGATATCCTGCAATCCGCCCTGAGCATCCTCTTTGTTGCAGCTCGCCAGATACTCCAGATACAGCGGCAGGAAGTCCGGCAGCTCGCGACTGTCGATCTCCAGCCCGGCTTCGCGGTATTGCGCCATCAGATCGACCATCGCCTGGCCGCGATCGCGGGATTCACCGTGAACGTGCTCAAACAACAACAGTGAAGTCGCACGGCCACGATCGAACAGCTCGCAATACTCCGCCTGCACGTCCAGCAACGGACGGGCGCAGAAGCGCCGGATAAACAGAATCAGCTGGGCACTATGATGCAAATCCAGTTCGCAGGCTGTTTCCAGGGCTTCCACCAGCTCTTGCTGATGGTCAAACAGTTCCTGCTCAGGATAATCCAGCAGGCGGGCAATAATTCGCACAGCGATCATGAAGCATCCTCCTTGCGCGGGGTTTTCTGCGTCACGTCGATGGCATCGATGCGGCGGCTGTTAAACAGGTTGAATTTGCTGTCGCTGCCGTGGCAACCGTCGCCAAAGCTGAAGCCACAGCCTTTGCTTTCCGGGAAGGCTTCGCGCGCCAGCTCACGATGGCTGGAAGGCACGACGAAACGGTCTTCATAGTTAGCGATCGCCAGATAGCGATACATCTCTTGCGCCTGCGCCTCTGTCAGCCCCACCTGCTCCAGCGCGCTGGTATCCACCACGCCATCCACGGTTTCTGCCCGCTTGTAGTGGCGCATCGCCAACATCCGTTTCAGCGCCAACAGCACCGGAGCGGTATCCCCGGCGGTCAACAGATTCGCCAGATATTGCACCGGGATGCGCAGACTTTCGACATCAGGCAACACGCCGCTATGGGCCAACTCACCGGCATCGGCAGCCGACTGGATCGGAGACAACGGCGGCACGTACCACACCATCGGCAAGGTGCGATATTCCGGGTGCAGCGGCAGCGCCAGCTTCCAGTCCATCGCCATCTTGTAAACCGGCGACTGCTGCGCAGCCTCAATCACCCCTTGCGGGATACCGTCTTTCAGCGCTTGCTCAATCACCGCCGGGTCGTGCGGATCGAGGAAGATATCCATTTGGCTCTGATACAGGTCTTTATCGTTCTCTGTAGCGGCCGCTTGTTCAATGCGGTCGGCATCGTACAGCAGCACGCCGAGATAGCGGATACGCCCCACGCAGGTTTCCGAACAAACGGTCGGCTGGCCAGCCTCAATCCTTGGGTAGCAGAAGATGCACTTCTCGGATTTGCCGCTCTTCCAGTTGAAGTAGATTTTCTTGTACGGACAGCCGGTCAGGCACATCCGCCAGCCGCGGCATTTATCCTGATCGATCAGCACAATGCCGTCTTCGCCGCGTTTATAGATCGCACCGCTCGGACAAGTCGCCACACAGGCCGGGTTCAGGCAGTGCTCGCACAGCCGTGGCAAATACATCATGAAGGTGTTTTCGAACTGGCCGTACATCGCCTTCTGCATGTTGTCGAAGTTTTTGTCTTTGGCACGCTTGTCGAACTCACCGCCGAGGATCTCTTCCCAGTTTGGGCCACTTTCGATCTTGTTCATCCGCTGGCCGGTGATCAGCGAGCGCGGACGGGCGATCGGCTGATGCTTGCCCTGCGGAGCGGTATGCAGATTCTGGTAGTCGTAATCGAACGGCTCGTAATAATCGTCCAGCGCGGGAACATCCGGGTTGGCAAAGATCTTCGACAGCAGGCCAACGCGGTTACCCATGCGCGGCTCCAGCTTGCCGTTGATTTTGCGTATCCAGCCGCCCTTCCACTTATCCTGATCTTCCCAGGCGTTGGGATAGCCGATGCCCGGCTTGCTTTCCACGTTGTTGAACCAGGCATATTCCATGCCTTCGCGGCTGGTCCAGACGTTCTTACAGGTCACCGAACAGGTATGGCAACCGATGCACTTGTCCAGGTTGAGCACCATGCCAACTTGCGAACGAATTTTCATTTGGCTTTCTCCTGCTGGCTGCCCTGAGCGTAGTCGTTACCTTCGCCGTCTAACCAGTCGATATGGTCCATTTTGCGCACCACCACAAACTCATCGCGATTCGAGCCGACGGTGCCGTAGTAGTTAAAACCGTAGGCCAGCTGGGCATAGCCGCCGATCATATGGGTCGGTTTCGGGCACACGCGGGTCACCGAGTTGTGGATCCCACCGCGCTGGCTGGTGATTTCCGAGCCTGGAATATTCACGATACGTTCCTGCGCGTGGTACATCATGGTCATGCCCGACGGAATACGCTGGCTGACCACCGCACGGGCGGTGAGCGCGCCGTTGGCGTTGAAAGCCTCGATCCAGTCGTTGTCTTCAATGCCCAGATCTTTGGCATCGTCCTCACTCAGCCAGACGATTGGCCCGCCGCGTGACAGGGTCAGCATCAGCAGGTTGTCACTGTAGGTGGAGTGAATGCCCCACTTCTGGTGCGGCGTCAGGAAGTTCAGCGCCTTCTCTTTGTTGCCGTTTGGCTTTTTGTTCAACAACGGCTGCGCGGCACGAGTGTCGATCGGCGGGCGATAAACCAGCAGGCTTTCCCCGAAGGCACGCATCCACTCGTGATCCTGATACAGCTGTTGGCGGCCACTCAGGGTGCGCCATGGGATCAGCTCATGCACGTTGGTGTAGCAGGCGTTGTAAGAGACGTGTTCGTCTTCCAGGCCAGACCAGGTTGGGCTGGAGATGATCTTGCGCGGCTGGGCCTGAATATCACGGAAGCGGATTTTTTCGTCTTCCTTGTTCAGCGCCAGATGGGTGTGATCGCGCCCGGTGATGTTGCTCAGCGCCTGCCAGGCTTTCACCGCCACCTGCCCATTGGTTTCCGGTGCCAGCGAGAGGATCACCTCCGCTGCATCGATAGCGCTTTCGATCTTAGGCCGCCCTACTGCCGGGCCTTCGGTCTTCACGTAGTTCAGCTTTTTCAGGAAGTCGACTTCGGTTTGGGTGTTCCAACTGATGCCCTTACCCCCATTGCCAAGCTTGTCCAGCAGCGGACCAAGTGAGGTAAAGCGCTCGTAGGTCGCGGGATAATCGCGTTCTACCACTAAGATGTGTGGCGCGGTTTTGCCCGGGATCAGCTCGCACTCGCCTTTCTTCCAATCTTTCACGCCGTAGGGCTGTGCCAGTTCGGCGGCGGAGTCATGCTGGATCGGCAGCGTGACGATGTCGGTCTCCTGGCCCAGGTGGCCAACGCACACCTCGGAGAAGGCTTTGGCGATACCCTTGTAGATCTCCCAGTCGCTCTTGGAATCCCAGGCAGGATCGACAGCCGCAGACAGCGGATGAATAAACGGATGCATATCCGAGGTATTCATATCGTCTTTCTCGTACCAGGTGGCAGTTGGCAATACGATGTCGGAATACAGGCAGGTGCTGGACATGCGGAAATCAAGCGTCACGACCAGATCCAACTTGCCTTCGCCGCCGTTATCCAACCACTCGACTTCCTGCGGTTTTACGCCGCCCTGTTGGCCCAGATCCTGGCCCTGGATGCCATTCTCGGTCCCCAGCAGGTATTTGAGCATGTATTCATGCCCCTTGCCTGAGGAGCCCAGCAGGTTGGAGCGCCAGACGAACAGGTTACGCGGGAAGTTCTGCGGGTTATCCGGCTGTTCGGCGGCAAAGCGGACGTTGCCCTGTTTCAGGCTCTGCACGGTGAAGTCCAGCGGTGTCTGACCGGCAGCTTTGGCCTGAGCGGCCAGATGCAGCGGGTTGGTGTCCAGTTGCGGTGCCGATGGCAACCAACCCATGCGCTCGGCACGCACGTTCAGGTCGATCAGGCTGCCAGCAAACTGGCTCTTGTCCGCCATCGGTGACAACAGCTCTTCGGTGCCAACCGTCTCATAGCGCCATTGGCTGGAGTGGTTGTAGAAGAACGAGGTGCTGTTCATATGGCGCGCAGGCCGTTGCCAATCCAGACCAAAGGCCAGCGGCGTCCAACCGGTTTGCGGACGCAGCTTTTCCTGGCCGACATAGTGCGCCCAGCCGCCGCCGCTTTGGCCAACGCAACCGCAGAAGATCAGCATGTTGATCAACCCGCGGTAGGTCATGTCCATGTGATACCAGTGGTTGACACCGGCCCCAACGATAATCATCGAACGGCCGTGGGTTTTCTCGGCGTTCTCGGCAAACTCGCGCGCAATGCGGATGATGTTATGGCGCGATACGCCGGTGATTTGTTCTGCCCAGGCTGGCGTATAGGCTTTGACTTCGTCATAACCGTTGGCGCAGTTGGCATCATTCAGACCACGATCCAGGCCGTAGTTAGCCAGCGTCAGGTCGTAGACGCTGGTCACCAGCGCCTGGCTGCCATCTGCCAGTTGCAGGCGTTTTACCGGCAGCTTGTGTAGCAGGATTTCGTCCAGCGCCACGCTGTTGAAATGCTCACTCTCGGCACCGCCGAAGTAAGGGAAGCCAACGTCAATCACCTCATCATGGCTGCCTAGCATACTAAGTTGCAGCTCTACATCCTGCTGGGCTTTACCTTCACGCTGTTCCAGGTTCCATTTGCCCTTCTCGCCCCAACGGAAACCGATGGAGCCCTGCGGCGCCACCAGTTCACCGCTGGTCTGATCCAGCGCGACGGTCTTCCACTCGGGGTTGTTTTCCTGGCCAAGGCCATCCACCAGATCGGCGGCGCGCAGCAGGCGGCCAGCGGCGTAATAACCTTCGGTACGTGGTTCCAACAGCACCAGCATCGGCATGTCGGTATAGCGGCGTACATAGTCGCGGAAATAGCCAACTTCACGATCCAGATGGAACTCTTTAAGCATCACGTGGCCCATCGCCAGCGCCATGGCGCTATCGGTACCCTGTTTCGGGTTCAACCACTGGTCGCATAGCTTGGCTACTTCCGCGTAGTCTGGCGTCACCGCGACGGTTTTGGTGCCCTTGTAGCGAACCTCGGTGAAGAAGTGGGCATCCGGGGTGCGCGTTTGCGGCACGTTGGAGCCCCAGGCAATAATATACGAGGAGTTGTACCAGTCGGCGGATTCAGGCACGTCGGTCTGTTCGCCCCAGGTCATCGGCGAGGCCGGTGGCAAATCGCAGTACCAGTCGTAGAAACTCAAGCAGGTGCCGCCAATCAGCGATAGATAACGGGCACCGGCTGCGTAAGACACCATCGACATCGCCGGGATCGGCGAGAAGCCGATAATGCGGTCCGGGCCAAAGGTCTTGGCGGTATAGACGTTGGAGGCGGCGATCAGTTCATTGACCTCCTGCCAGCTGGAACGGACAAAACCCCCGCGGCCACGGGCCACTTTGTAGCTTTTGGCTTTTTCCGGATCGGAAACAATCGAACCCCAGGCATCAACCGGATCGCTGTGCAAGGCTTTAGCCTCGCGCCATAGCTTGATCAGGCGTTTGCGCATCAGCGGATATTTCAGGCGGTTGGCGCTGTAGAGATACCAGGAATAGCTGGCACCGCGTGGGCAGCCACGGGGCTCATGGTTGGGCAAATCTGGACGGGTGCGTGGATAGTCGGTCTGCTGGGTTTCCCAGGTAACCAGGCCGTTTTTCACATAGATTTTCCAGCTACAGGAACCGGTGCAGTTCACGCCATGGGTGGAACGCACCACTTTGTCGTGCTGCCAGCGGCTGCGGTAACCGTCTTCCCAATCGCGGTTGGTGTTTAGCGTTTGGCCATGACCGCCAGAGAAAGGTTCGGCCAACTGTTTGAAGTAGCGGAACCGATCTAGAAATTTGCTCATCCGGAGTTCTCCTGAAGGCTCATTACCCTACGAGTTTCAAGCCGCAGCTTGAAAGACGACGGGCATATTGTTGTAAGAAGTTGCCAAGTGACATTGCTCAATCTGCGGCCAAGGCTACTGATGCTCTGCCGGGCGTAACTTGATTGCGATCAAGGGAATCAGTGAGGGAAAACGTGGGGAACGGTGGAAATACCACTAAAGGATGATCGTTAGAATTAACGCTATCACATTGTAATAAAACAAAAATAATAGACTTTCAAAGAGACGCACCTGGCGACCACACTGAGGCGGAAATTTGGGGGTAGTGGCGGTAAAAAGGATGTGTGAACGAGAATAATGACAAAATTACCGGATAATCTTGTGTTAAACGGCTTACAGGGACTCCCTGCTAGCGAGTCCTACATTCAACCCGCATTTCCTTTTCATTCCCCGCCAGATACACGCAGTTCAGCGCCTGGGGATTAACACCAGGAGAGGTGTCTAATGAAAAAGAGAGGACCATACGAGGGCTGTTTAGCTGCTCATGCTGTATTGCAGGCCTGGTTCGGCTGCCCAAAGCATAGGATAAAAGTGAAACTGTCAACAGCGCAATAAACGCCGCCAGATACTTCAATATTCGGCCCACCGGCGTTAGCGTGTTTTGCCTGGGATCATCCAAAGCCATTTCGCTTAATATCGGATCCTTGCGGGAATAACCTTCCGACACCGTCGCATTTTCAATAATTTTATCGGCCATATGATCTAATTTACCCCCAGATAAATCACTATTGAAATTTTCATCATCATTCCCAGGAATAACCTTCGTCGCGACGGCAGATTCCCCTGATGATATAAACTTAAAAATCGCTTTATCGTCCACCTTATAGCCAAGACGGGGAATGGTCCTGATGAGAGCATGCTCCGTGTCGCCAATTTTCTGGCGAATGGACTTAATCGTCTGATTTATTGTCGAGTCTGAGCAATAGGTGCCTTTCCAGATAGTCTCAATGATTTCTGAGCGGCTCACCAACTCAGGCGACCGGTTAACCAGCAGGGAAAGGATCTGCAGCTCTTTCCAACGTAGGCGTGAACGCTGCCTGGAGGGGAGAAAAACATCAAAATTTATGATTTTTATTTCCTGTTCAGCATCCACTTTTCATTTTCCTTATGAGTTCACAGCGTCCCCATTTGTATAGACATATGAAAAAATGTTCAACAATTTAAATATAAACTCGGTGAAACAGGCTGACTTTATATTTCACCTGTTTTTCATAACTTAGTGAAATCATGCATCTCACTGAGAAAAAACCACCCCCTCCTGGTCCATGGCCAATTCAGACATAAACTACTCTACATCAAGGATTACGGGTTTTCTTTTTTGATGAAATAGTGGGCATTAAGATTTCATCAATAAATAAACATGGGATCCTCTTATCAGCACTCAACAAAAAAGCGATGTAATATATACCAATAAAATCGCCAAACGTCGGTAATATTACACAGCGAAGTGTTGGCAAAAATAGCGGTAAATTTACCGATTGGCCATCAGTGAAACAACGGGTGTGAATTGAGAGGGTAGACACTCCCCGGCAAGCAGGGAGTGTCAGATTACGGACAGGCAATGGTGCCCAATGGGAAGAAGTTGCACATGTTCGACCGTAGGGTCGCCGCATGCGGCCTCTGCTTAACTCAACTAGCGTGAAACCTTTTTACGGCCGTAAACGCCCCAAGTCACCACGACACACAGAATATAAAACACCAGGAAGATCTTCATCGCCCCAGCCGGTGAGCCAGTCAACGCCAGCGAAGTCCCAAACGCCTTGGGAATAAAGAACCCCCCTGCCGCACCAATCGCCGAGATAAAGCCCAACGCCGCAGCCGAATCGGTTACCGCCTCGCGCTGTGCCAACTCATCGCTTCCTCCTTCGGCTTTCACTCTGTCCACGGTGATTTTACGGAATATCACGGCGATCATCTGGAAGGTCGAGCCGCTGCCCAACCCGGCGGTGAGGAATAGCACCATAAACACGCCATAGAAGGCCATAAACGAGCCCTGATGATCGTTACCCGGCAAGGTCAGGAACAGCAAGGCGGCGAAAATAGCCATGACTATAAAGTTCAGCAGCGTCACACGAATACCGCCAAAGCGATCGGAAAGCGCCCCGCCCACGGGACGAGCCAGCGCCCCAAGGAACGGCCCGAAGAAGGCATAATGCAGGATCACCACGTCCGGAAACTGGGTTTTCGCCAGCATGGCAAAACCGGCAGAGAAACCAATAAAGGAACCAAAAGTTGCCAGATACAACAGGCTCAAAACCCACAGGTGACCCCGTTTGAGTACCGGCAGTTGTTGGCGCAAAGAAGCCTTTGAGGCGGCCAAATCGTTCATACCGAACCAGGCCGCCAGCGTTGCCACCAGCAGGAAAGGCACCCAAATCCAGGCGGCGTTTTCCAACCATAGCTGGCTGCCGTCTGGCTGTGTCTGCCCCGTACCGCCCAGGAAGCCGAACATGGCGAGCGAGATGGCTAACGGAGCCACCAGTTGCATCACGCTGACCCCGAGATTTCCCAGACCGCCGTTCAGCCCCAACGCGCCACCCTGCTTCGCCTTCGGGAAGAAGAAGCTGATGTTCGCCATGCTGGAGGCAAAGTTGGCCCCAGCAAAACCACACAACAGCGCGATAATGATAAATACGTTGAATGAGGTGGTCGGATCTTGCACCGCATAGCCCAACCACAGGCAAGGTACCAGCAGGAAACAGGTGCTGATGGCAGTCCAACGGCGGCCACCAAACATCGGGATCACGAAGGAATACGGCACGCGCAGGATCGCGCCGGAAACCGAAGGCAATGCGGTCAACAGAAACAGCTGATCGGTGGTGAAATTAAAACCCACTTTGTTCAGGTTTACCGCCACGGCGCTGAACAACATCCAGACGCAGAAGGCGAGCAACAGGCAGGGTATGGAGATCCACAGGTTGCGGCGGGCAATGCGGTGCCCGCTCTGCTGCCAGAATTCGCTGTTCTCAGGTTGCCAGTCCTGAATAACCGCACCCGTTTTTTTTGCTAAAGGCGTTGCAGATTGCGACATAATAACCTCAGAAACACGGTGATAACTGCGCACACCCTAGTTGATCCCCTCAAGCGGTAAAGTTGACGCAAATCAATGAGCAAGCAGGTAACTCATGGCGGAAAAACCTCATACATCCCTTAGTGAGTAGCCAATCAAGCCCAGCTAATCTATTGGTATTCAGCAGGTTATACCACAGTAGTGCTAATGGTTTGGCTATGGGTCAGGCCACCGGAAACTAAGAGGTACTTCGTTAGGGGTATGGGGTTACGCCGGGGGATGAGGAAAAATGGCGGCTATTGACGTAATTTGGCGGCCAGAGTTGCGGGTATCTACTCTCTGGTTTCTGCTGCTCTATAGGGGACGCGTATTCGATGAAACGCTTGCTGGCTCCGCTTTCCATCGTTAACCAGGTTGCCCTGCTAATGCTACTGCTGGGGGTGCTGGGTATCGCCGGAATGAGTATTTCCGCCTGGATGTCGCAAAGCATTCAGGGCAATGCTCATGCCATCAACAAAGCGGGCTCCCTACGGATGCAGAGCTACCGTCTGCTGTCTCAGGTCCCTCTGGATGCCCACAGTGACCTCCTGATGCAGGGATTGGATCGGGATGAAACCAGCCGCGACTTGCAGCAGGCGCTGGAGCGCGAAGGGCTAACCCCGCAGTTGCTGACGCTGCGTGACTATTGGCTAAACCAGCTGCAACCCCGGCTCCGTCAGGCGCAACGCCCCGCCGATGCAGCCCCCCAAGTAGCCCATTTTGTCAGCCTGCTGGACAAGCTGGTTTCCGATATCGATCATCAAACCGAACGGCGCTTGTTGATGGTGACGCTGGTTCAGGGGGGATTTATCGGCCTGACGCTGTTGCTGCTGGTCGGCACCATCTGTTATCTACGCCGCCGTTTGCTGCACCCTTGGCGTCAATTGGTGGCACTGGCGCTGGCGGTTGGCCGTGGTGATTTCAGCCATCGCTTTGCCCAACGTGGGCATCAGGACGAGATGTCTTCCCTCGGCGCTGCGCTCAACACCATGTCCGACGAGCTTGCCACCATCTATGCCAGGCTGGAGCAACGTGTCGCAGAAAAAACTGCCGACCTGCAACAGAAAAATCAGGTGCTGGGCTTTCTGTATCGCACCAGCCGCCAGTTGCACACCAGCGAGCCGATCTGTAGCCGCCTGACGCCAATCCTCAACCAGTTGCAAACGCTGACGCCGCTACACAGCATCCAGGTACGGCTGTATGAAAACAACAGTCAGGAACAGTTTCTGCAATTAAGCGGTAACCAGCCATTGAGGCCGGAGTATTGCCATAATCCGGTCTGTAGCGCCTGCTTAAGCGAACATCAGCCGCATAGTCAGGGGCATCCTTCTCTTAGCTGGAGCCTGAGTGACCAACTGGGCAATTATGGCATCGTCGTCGCTCAACATGCACCCGAACAACGGCTAAGCGATGAGCAATGTCAGCTGATGAATACCCTGATAGAGCAGTTGACCAGCGTATTGGCGATAGAGCGCCAGGTTGACCACCAGCAGCAGTTGATGTTGATGGAAGAGCGGGCCGCGATTGCCCGCGAGTTACACGACTCCATCGCTCAATCCCTTACCTGCTTGAAAATGCAGACCAGTTGCCTGCAAATGCAGGGGGGCGAACTCCCTCCAGCCAGCCTGGCACTGGTGCAACAAATGCGTGAAGAGATCAATACCGCCTATCGCCAGTTACGTGAGCTGTTAACCACCTTCCGCCTGCGCCTGACCGAACCTGGCCTGCTGGCGGCACTACAGACTACGGTGCAAGAATTCAATCAGCGGCTGGGGCTCAACATCGAACTGGATTATCAGTTAGGCCCACGTAGCGTACCGGCCTATCAGGCGATCCACCTGCTTCAGATCGCGCGTGAAGCATTGAGTAACATTCACCAACACGCGCAGGCCAGCCAGGTCGCGATTCGGGTGATAAACCAGCAGGGTGAAGTCACCCTGAGCGTCAGCGATAATGGCCGTGGCCTGCCAGATATCAGCGAGCGGCCCGATCACTACGGCCTAATCATCATGCGCGATCGCGCCAAAAGCCTGCACGGCCAGTGCGAAATCTTGCCGTACAGCGGCGGCGGCACCGAAGTACGGGTGACGTTCCGCCCGGATAATTCTGCTATCGAATAAGGAAGTATTATGACGACCGAAGAAGCTGCCACCATACTGCTGATTGACGATCACCCCATGTTGCGTAACGGCGTCAAGCAGTTGATTAGCATGGATCCGCGGCTGCAAGTCATCGCCGAAGCCAGCAATGGCGAACAAGGGGTGGAACTGGCGGAGCTGCACGATCCCGACCTGATCCTGTTGGATCTGAATATGCCCGGAATGAACGGCCTGGCAACGCTGGATCGCCTGCGCCAAACCGCCCTTTCCGGCCGCGTGGTGGTATTCAGCGTCTCCAACCATGAAGACGATGTGGTGAGCGCACTAAAACGCGGTGCAGATGGCTATCTATTGAAAGATATGGAACCAGAGGAACTGCTCAAGGCACTGCATCAGGCGGCGGCAGGGCAAATGGTATTGAGCGAGGCATTGACGCCAGTGCTGGCGGCCAGTCTGAGGGAAAACCGCCCGGCGGTAGAACGCGACATCCAGCAGTTAACCCCGCGCGAGCGCGACATCCTCAAGCTGATCGCGCAGGGGCTGCCAAACAAGCTGATCGCCCGTAAACTGATGATCACCGAGAGTACCGTCAAGGTGCACGTGAAACACCTGCTAAAGAAGATGAAACTGAAGTCCCGCGTAGAAGCCGCCGTTTGGGTGTTGGGTAATAAGAAGGATTAGTTATCCTCTGGGTGCAACGGCCCGGTAACCGCCGGGATTGCCGGTGGCTGCAGGGTTTGCGGCGGCGGTAACCCAGGCTCCCCTTCAATAGACAAGCTCAGGGGAGCGGTAACCTGTAGCGTGATCCAGTTCGAGGTGGCTTTCTGCTGCTTTTCATCCTCAAGGGTGACGGACAATTGGTAGTGATTGCTGGCCCCTGGCGTCTCATCCCACGCGGGCACCGTCAAGGTCCACCCCTGCGGATCGTTGATATTCGCCGGTGGTGTCAGGCTGACTGCCTGAGTGTCCCCTTGCCAGTTGACCGCAACGATCTTATTGGCCGCTTTGATTTCCAGCACCAGCGGCAGCGTTTCCCCTGGGTTCAGGCTCCATGACGGCGTCGCCAGAAACACCTGCAACGTTTTGCTTTCACGGAACTCCAGCACCGGCACATTATTTCGTTCAATGCTGTCATAGCGGCTACCGCGCAATGATTTGGCCTGCTCCACGTAGTACGGAGAAATCTGTTTAAGCAGCGGCACCCCAAGGCGGTAGGTCATCGCCAGCTCGACCTTGTCCTGGGTTTCGCCCACATTATCCAGTTTGTGCAAGGCTTTGACCGTAACCAACGGGACCGGCGTATAGTTGAGCCCCACCTGCATAGCGCTAGGATCGGTTTGTTTGTTGCCATTACCTAGCAGATCGACACTGGCGCCGCGATACTGTTCAAAGCTGAGCGAGGCCCCAAGCTGGTGGTAAAACGGCAGATAACCTTGGGTGGTAATGTCGTAGCCACGCGCCGGACGGCCGAGAAAGACGGCATTATTTGCCTGTGGAGAAAATGACGATAGCGGGTGGTAATAGTTTGCCGACAAGCGTAGATAGTCACCCCAGGCTTCGGCACCGATGCTGCCACGGTTGCGCTGATTCTGGAAGTCACTGTCGAGTACGGAGTTGTATCCCAGCAGCCAATCCCCCACCACCCAGCGCTGCCCCAGGCCAAAATTACCCTGTGAACCGTTAGCCTTTTGCAGATAACCCACCTGGCTGTAGGTCAACAAGCCATCCACGTCATAGAGCGGGCTGAACAACTGACCGCTGCTGCCGGTAAAATCCCCTTCAGGGGTGACCGCAAGCGACAGTTTAGCGGTGCCAAGTGGCGAAAGCAGCTCCTCGGTCTCCTGTTGTAGGACCGAGCTGGCCTGGTTGGTCAGGTAATCTTTGGTATCGGCGCGCGCCCGCTCGCTGGATATCTGGTTAAGATTCTGCTCTGCCAGCTTTTTCGCCCGCGTTGCCCACTCTTTTTCTTTTTCGGCATCGTTGACGCCAGCGCTGCCCAGCTCCGGCAGTTCTTGCGCCGGGGATGCCTGCGCCTTGACCTCACTGACCACAACCGCAGGCTTTTCTACCGGGGTCACGGCCGCAGGCACTTTAGCCGCGATATCAGCCGCATTTGCCACCGCCGGTGGGGCGATAACCTGAGCCTCTGCAGGGGGTGCTACTGTCTGTGCTTCTGCTACCGCCGCCGGTGGTACTACCGTCTGGGTTTCTGTTGTTGCTGTCGGTGGCGCTTTAGCCAGATCGTCAATCACGCTCGTCCCAACCGAGGGTGCTTCCACCGTAGCCTCAGCTTCACTTTTTACTGCAGCGGGTGCCTCAGCCTGGGCATCAGCCACGCCAGCCACTGCCGGGGGAGCTTCCGCTTGGGCGTTAAACATTATCACCGGTAGAGCTAATAACCCGAGTAAACGCGTGCTGGATAACAACTGTGACATCTTTTGCTGAATAACCTTGGTCATAACCACGTTTGCCCTTCGTCTTCCTTGCCGCATGGCAAACTTACCTCGTTGACACTACCGTTCCGGCAGGAAGAAAAAACCTGCCGCACAGCATAATGCAACCTGAAGCCATAGGGTAAGCGATCGGCAAAAAGAAGCCATCGGAAAAACCTGTAATCGGGGATCTCAACCAAGGGTATTACCAGCGATAAAAAAGACGTCCGAACAGCACATTCCACCATTGGGGCAAACGTGCTGCACGGACGCCTGTTGAAATTCGTCGCGGATAGTCAACGTTTCCGCGTTAAAGGTAAAGCAGCTTGTATGCCACTTTGCCAAGCTACAGATTTTAGAGTGTTATTGACGTGCAATCTGTAATCCACCCCTCACTATTGCACAGTGATATGGCGCGCTTTGCACCATTCCAGCGCATTACAACTTCAGATCTGATAGTCGATAACCTGTTCCAACTGATCGGAGAACACTTTCTCCTTAATGTCCGTGAGCGACAAGGTGGGATTACATAGCTGGATAAACTGCCAGGTATAGTTACGTTGTAACTGACCGCGCTTCAGCCCCAACCAGACGGTATTAGGCTCAAACAAATGTTCGGCATTGAGGCTCACCAACCCACGATCGCGCTCCTTTTCAAACGACATATCCGCCAGAATGCCTACACCCAGCCCCAACTCAACATAGGTTTTGATGACGTCAGAATCCTGGGCGCTTAGCGCGATATCCGGCGTCAGCCCTGCAGCTTTGAATGCCGCATCCAGCCGTGAGCGCCCGGTGATGCCCTGGCGGTAGGTAATCAACGGCAACGCACTGAGCATTTCCAACGTAACCAGCGGTTGGCGTGTCAATTCGTGGCCTTCCGGAACCAGGATCGCATGGTTCCAGCGGTAATAGGGAAAAGCAGCCAATGAGTCTTCGCTCATCAGGCGTTCACTGGCGATGCCGATATCCGCTTCGCCGCAGGCCAGCATGGCGGCAATCTCCTCCGGGCTCCCCTGATTAAGCACCACGCGCACCTGCGGATACAGCGACCGAAACTCCTTAATCACCCCCGGTAGGCTGTAGCGGGCCTGGGTATGGGTGGTGGCAATATGGAGTTGGCCCGCGTCTTTACTGCTGAACACATCGGCCAGACGGCGGATATTATTGGCATCATTGAGGATGCGTTCCGCGACCACCAACAGCTCTTTGCCCGGTTCGGTCATACCTAATAACCGTTTGCCACGGCGGATAAATATCTCAATCCCCAGTTCCTCTTCCAGCTCGCGAATATGGCGGCTAACCCCAGACTGTGAGGTAAATAACGCATTTGCAACGTCAGTCAGGTTGTAGTTGCAACGTGCTGACTCACGAATAATTTTTAATTGCTGAAAATTCATTCCGTCCTCTTCTCTCCCCAAAACCGTTAACAATATTGATACGGAGTCTGGGCAGACAGAACAAATAAGGAATAGTCTTTACTTATAGCTTTTAATGCTAAGTGCATTTTTTATCATTAAAAATTCACCACCGCTTTTCTTTAGATTATAAACAGCTTTAAAATTAATGAGATAAATAACCGTTTTAATATTGTGGTTAAATGAGTTATGCAGCAAAAAGTTATTACCTAGAGGGATAAGATATATCAACGCGAGGGTTGTTGAGGCATTTGGGGGCGCGCAATACGACGCCCCGATGGTAACTGAAGGTTAGGCCGTGGCTTCGCCACCTATTGGCCCCGAGGTGTTCTGTTGCAGCCACTGGCGGACATAGCCGACCAGATCGCCGATGCAGTCATCCTTCATGCCGTGACTTTTCAGCTCGTTGTCCAAGGCAAACAAATATTGCGCATTGGTGCCCAACGGGCCGCTGGCGCTGGCGATCAGCGGAGCGATCACCTGATGGCTGGTATCCGCTTCAAATAGCGGATGCTGCGGGTTCATCACAAACACCAAGGCGGTAACGACGCTGCCGTCGTCCAGCGTCAGGTCACACCAGGTTGGCAGATAGCAACCGGTGATCATCTCACGCTTCCACAGGAGTTCCAGCTCTTCACGTAGCTTATCTTCCGGCAGGCGGAAGGCCAGACCGGTGGTTTGCCCCCCTTCCTGCAGAGCAAGCATGCGCCCTGGCTGATGCAGCGTGCCCCGTCCGGCGGTCAAACGCAGGCAAAATGCCCGATGCCAGCCTTGCAGCGTCGCCGGGCGCACCTCTTCGGATTCAAATACCGGGTTCCACATCAGTGAACCATAGCCGAAAACCCATACTGGGCTATTATCCGGCCGCCTGGAGAGTGTACATGTCAGTGAGGCCGAGCGCTGTTCCGGCGTCAGCAACAGCGACTCTTCGATCGTGCCGAATGCCGTTTTGCAGTCTGCTTTTTGCAGAAAATCTCGAGTTAACACCTAATACAACCTCCTGGGAATAGGATTGCCCTAAACCCTTCGCCACTGTGTATGCAATTTCTTTTTTGGGATTCGGGGCGTATTTATTTCCACCGCCCAGCAAAAAATATATACCCTATGGATTTCAAGTTGCAGCTAGGCAACAAGCTTACTCATCCCCAGGAGCTTACTTTTGGGTAAGTGACTGGGGTGGGTAAGTGCAGATAACAACGCTGCAACTTGAAAGACGACAGGTATAAATGACCATATTCTTTTCTGACCTCCCAATCAAGTTTCCAGGCATATTTAATGTGAAAAAGTATTTGTACTCAGAAGCAATAATAATTATAGACGTAAAACTTTACTCTTCCCCTGCGTTTTGTTAACAGAGAGCGGCGTTTTAACCGAAAAAAACACAATCCTGGCTAATTTCTCCGCTGGGCCTGATTTGCCATGTCAATCAGCAAACAATTCTCATTATCAGATGGCGTGATATACTGGCCGCAGAATGATAAAGGAGAACCCCGTGACAACCGAAACCCCACGCAACCGCGCACCCTATTTGATCGAAGTTGCCCGTTTACGCGACATCACGCCGCACCTGCGCCGTATCACCTTCAGCGCGCCAGACCTGCGTTTTTACCCTGCTGAAGCCGCCGCCGCACATATCAAGGTGTTCTTACCGCTCGCAGGCCAAACCCAGCCAGACCTTCCCACTCTCACCGAGAAGGGCCCGGTGTGGGCCGCCGATGCAGTGCGTCCGCTAATACGCACCTACTCTATTCGAGCCGTCCGCCCGCAGCAGGGTGAGATTGATATTGAGTTTGCCCTGCACGACCACAGCGGGCCAGCGGTGAACTTTGCACGTCAGGCCAAGCCGGGGGATAAAATTGGTATCAGCAACCCTGGCGGCCCCAAACCAATGTTGCCAGCGGCCGACTTCTACTGCCTGGCTGGCGATCCTTCTTCATTACCGGCCATCGCCGCACTGCTGGAAAACTTGCCAGCACATAGCGAAGGCCACGCGTTTATCCGTGTCGATACCCCTGCGGACGTTATCGATCTGCAAAAACCTGCCGGTGTTGAACTAAGCTGGATCATTGGCGGCACGGAGAAAACGGCCGATCTCATCACGCAATTCTGCGCCTTGCCACTGCCGCAAAGCGGCACCCAGTTCTGGCTGGCAGGTGAGGACCGTCTGGTGGTCGAACTGCGTCGTTACCTGCGCCGGGAGCGCCAATGTGAGCGTAATCAGCTTTATGCCGTACCTTACTGGCGTGAAGGGCTAAATGAAGAGGGTTACCACCAGAAAAGGCACGATATCATGGATAACATTGACTCCTGATCGCCATTATCTGCCTTATTTACCGTGAAAAATGCCAGTTAAAACCCTTTTATAGGCGTTTAACATAGAAAACCTGGATTTTTACGTAAAAGTAAGTAAAAAAAACCGCATCGCATGCGGTTTTTTTGTTACTCTTATCACATAAAGCAAAGTTTTGCTTTCTAAAAACTAAACACAACATCACATTATTACTCGGCGTCATGCGCAGAGTGTATCCTATTATTATTAACAACTTTCTGGATACGCTGACCCTACCTGCAGGTGAACAGCGATGACGGGCCACGCAGTTTGAGAAGGAGATGTACCCTAATGAAGTCGCACAACGATCCTGGCCGATCAAAATCTCGCCACACAGAGTATTCCCTGATTTTCCCTATCGCCGCGTTGGTTGTGCTCAACCTGTGGAGCGGTACCAGCAGTTTCCCACTGATTGTGGCCATCAACATTATTGCCCTGGTCGGTATCCTCAGCAGTGCTTTCAGCGTGGTACGCCATGCCGACGTACTGGCCCACCGCCTGGGTGAACCCTACGGCTCGCTGATCCTCAGCCTGTCGGTAGTGATCCTGGAAGTGAGCCTGATTTCGGCACTGATGGCAACCGGCGACGCGGCCCCGGCCCTGATGCGTGACACACTGTATTCAATCATCATGATTGTGACTGCCGGACTGGTTGGGGTTGCCCTGCTGCTCGGCGGGCGCAAGTTTGCTACCCAGTACGTTAACCTTGGCGGTATCAAGCAATACCTGATGGCGATCCTCCCACTGGCGGTGATCGTGCTGGTGTTGCCAAGCGCCTTGCCTGGGGGCAACTTCAGCGTGGGCCAGTCACTGCTGGTTGCGGCCATCTCGGCGGCAATGTACGGCGTGTTCCTGCTGATCCAGACCAAAACCCACCAGAGCCTGTTTGTTTATGAACACGAAGATGACGATGGCGACCCGCACCACGGTAAACCCTCGTCCCACAGCAGCCTGTGGCATGCCGCCTGGTTGATCGTGCATCTGGTCGCGGTCATTGCCGTCACCAAATTCAACGCCAACCCGCTTGAAGGCTTGCTCACCAAGCTGAACGCACCAACCCAGTTCACCGGTTTCCTGGTTGCGTTGCTGATCCTGTCCCCGGAAGGGCTGGGCGCTCTGCGCGCGGTGTTGAACAATCAGGTGCAGCGCGCCATGAACCTGTTCTTCGGCTCGGTGCTGGCGACCATTTCACTGACGGTACCGGCGGTAACGATTATTGCCACCCTGACTGGCCAGACGCTAATCTTCGGCCTGCAGGCACCGCATATGGTAGTGATGCTGACGGTGTTGATATTGTGCCATATCTCGTTCTCTACCGGCAGAACCAACGTGTTAAACGGCACCGCGCACCTGGCGCTGTTTGCCGCTTACATGATGACGATATTTGCCTGATAGCGGGCAGTGACAAACCATCAACAGGGCGCAGTGTTGCGCCCTGTTCTATTTATAGCGCAAAGAAAATCAGTGCTGCAATCCCGCCAAACAGCAGCCATTTGATAATGTAATAGCCCGTCTTGTTCCAGGCTTTTAATCGCTTGCCAACCTTACGCACGGCATAGATATATTTGAACAGCCGATTGACGCCGCCGGTACGATCGCCCTCTTCATTCGGTGCTGTCGCAGCACTCATCAAATTACGCCCTAACCAGTGATTCACCGCCTGCGCCCAACGGTAACGCATTGGCCGCTCGATGTCGCAAAACAGGATCAAACGGTTTTCCCCGCTCTGGTTTTCGGCGTAGTGCAGATAGGTTTCATCGAACATCACCCCTTCGCCGTCACGCCAGCTGTAACGTTCGCCATCCACTTCGATAAAGCAGCGGTCGTCATTCGGGGTGATCAGCCCCAGGTGATAGCGCAACGAACCGGCATAAGGGTCGCGGTGGCGTGGCAAGCGGCTGCCATGAGGTAATTCGGCAAACATCGCGGCCTTCACCGAAGGCAGGCTGCGTAACAGCGCAGTGGTTTGCGGGCATAACGCCATTGCCGAAGGATGATTATCCTCATACCACTTCAGATAAAAGCGCTTCCAGCCGGTTTTGAAGAAGGAGTTGAATCCGGCATCGTTAAATTTATCCGACGCCTTGATTTGCTGGATCTCCATCAGTTGCTGACCTTCTTCACGAATGGTCTGCCAGTTGTCACGCAGGATAATGAGATCGGGGAACTGCTCCGGTTGCAGGTAAGGCGTGGTCGGCACCCGTGAGAACAGGTACATAAACACGTTCAGCGGGGCGGTAAAGGTGGAATGGTCGGAAAGCTGACGCCAAAAGGGATAGCGAACACGGCCACGATAATGAATGTATAAAACGCACAAAATCAATAAGATAAGAATGATATATTTCATGATAACTTCAGAACCCCAAAATACGACCAGCAGAATGCCAATCACGGCACACAACCCAACGATTCCTTTAGCCCCGTTAAGATCGGTTTAACGGCCGCAAGACACCAATAATTAACGTTATTGAAACCAAAATTCTATACAAAAAGCCGCAAAAATTTACACAAAGCTTAAACGAGAATGGGATTTACGCTAGGGAGGAAGCTAACGATTTAGCAGATTCGGTTTGGGTGGAGTAAATGAACATACGGGGAAAGATACCGGATTGTCGGTCATGCTATCGAGATCCCCCTCACCCCAACCCTCTCCCGCAGGGCGAGGGAGCTGCAACGGTGCTGTGTTTGGAAGGGGGGGCATTTTGACTAGGTCAGAACGGGGGGCGTTAAGCCAGTGCGGAGGTTGGGTTCAAGAGCTAATCCGTGGCACGGTAGGTCCCCTCTTCCTATGGGAGAGGAATTGATACAGTGCTGTATTTAGTTATAGGAAGCAATCTGCAGCTTATTCACGAAGGAAATCGATACGGTGTTGTAAACCGGTAAAGCGGCCAATTGGTAGCACGGCCAGTCCCTTCTCCCTGTGGGAGAGGAATTGATACAGTGCTGTATTTAGTTATAGGAAGCAATCTGCAGCTTATTCACGAAGGAAATCGATACGGTGTTGTAAACCGGTAAAGCGGCCAATTGGTAGCACGGCCAGTCCCCTCTCCCTGTGGGAGAGGGTTAGGGTGAGGGGACGATCGCCGTAGCCAATGCCCCACCCTTTGCTAGCAAATCACTTCCCCTTGGTGAAGTTATCGGCAAAAACCCGCTGCCGTATCTTGCTGACATCGACATCACCAATATAGCGCGCAATCCCGGCATAATAGCTTTCATGATAGCCATGTCCCGGCTTTCTCAATTCGGCCAGCACCGCAGGTTTATCCGCGTTTTCAAACACCAGACGATACATTGCCACCACCAGCCCGGTACGATCGCTGCCATGCCAGCAGTGAACCAACACCGGTTTCAGGGCAAAACGAATTTCTCTGAGTGCCGCAACCACGATGTCATCATTAATTACGGCGGCGTTGATCGCCACCCGGCGCAGAAGTAGGCCAGTGCCTCTCGCTTCGCTGTCGTCGTCATGCCACTGGCGTAAACTGAGTACGGTTTTAATGCCCTGCTGTTCGAGCGTTTGCATCTGGGCAGCCGAGGGCTGAGAGGAACGGTAGAGTTCTGGCGAGACCTGATGGTAGTTCTGTGGGGTCGTTGCATTTACCGAGGATGTAAAACTTCCCACTAACAGTATCGCGCCCAGTAACCACGTTTTCCCTACGCTGGACCGCCAGCGCTGATTATCGTCCATAATATTATTCCTTAATGATCCTGCGATTTATTGTACTCAAATTGGCCGCAATGGCGCAGCTTTAGTGATGTAGGCTACTGGCACTTGCAACCAACAAAAAGGCCACCGAAGTGGCCTTTGGAAAACTAACAGACAAATTAATCGTAAGCATTAAGCGTGCGTTGGCACAAGGCAGAGCGCACACAGTCCTGTTTGTCGAAACGAATGATGCCAACCATCTCGTCCTCTTCGAAGCGCTCCAGCGCGTCGCTAAGGCCGGATTTCACGCCGCGTGGCAAATCGCACTGGGTAATATCACCGTTCACGATCACCGTGACGTTCTCGCCCAGGCGGGTCAAAAACATCTTCATCTGGCTGGCCGTCACGTTCTGGGCCTCGTCCAGGATGACTACCGCATTTTCGAAGGTACGCCCGCGCATATAGGCGAAAGGCGCGATCTCTACCTTGCCAATTTCCGGGCGCAGGCAGTATTGCAAGAACGACGATCCTAAACGGCGTAGCAGAATGTCATACACCGGCCGGAAATAAGGGGCGAACTTCTCAGAGATATCCCCCGGCAAAAAGCCGAGATCTTCATCCGCCTGCAGAACCGGACGAGTGACGATTATCCGATCCACCTCTTTATGTATCAGGGCTTCAGCTGCCTTGGCAGCACTGATGAAGGTTTTACCGCAACCGGCCTCACCAGTGGCAAATATCAACAGCTTGTTTTCTATGGCTGATAAGTAATGACCTTGAGCTTCGGTTCTAGCCTCGATGGTAGAAGTATCCCGGCTGTCACGTGCCATGCCGATAGATTCCACACCACCCATTTGTACCAGCGAGGTCACGCTTTCTTCTTCACGCTGGCGATGACTACGTGCGTCACGACGAATGACGCGTTTGGCTTCACGACGTGCTTTGATCACTGCTTTCTGTCTTCCCATAGTGGCACCTTACAGTTTGTTTCACCTACCGCAGGGCAGCAAACACCGAGCGATTATGTTACACACGTATCAGGTTGTGGCCCCCTTTAAAGCCATAGAATGACGTGAACACCTAGCCGCCATCGGGCGCGGCTCTTTTTCACAGGACAACGAGATTGGTACAAAACAGGAGTGTGTGTCAGCCGGATTAATGCGAAAGGAAAGCCAAGAGTCGGTCAGAAATTGAGAGTCGTAGAGAGAGCCCTCGTTACAACGAGAAATCAGGGAAGGTATGTTATTTGTTGTTTGTAGCCCAACCAAGGACTTTACCATTAGCGATCCCCGCAGTGATATTTACAGCACTAAGCTGTGCACCGTGTGAAAACTACCGCCAGATGATTACAGTATAATGACATTCAACCGCGCCGCGTTGCTAAAATGTAAAAAAATTTAATATTTTTTGTTTTAACCCGCTGCAACACCACTATATCAAAGCGAAAACGACTTGGCATTAAATTATTTTTTTATTAAATTTCAATATCTTAATATTAATCACAATGAATGACATTTAGGTTTCCGGATTAAAAATTGAGCACATAAAAAAGCGCAGCCTTTGTGCTGCGCTTCTCTGTTATGCTGAAAACTTAGCTGTTCAAGCCTGCAGCAAGCCGCTGGCCAAATAATCACCACTCGTCTTGACGCCCGGTAACACAAAGAAATAGCCGCCACCGATAGGCTTGACGTATTCCTCCAGCGCTTCGCCGTTCAACCGTTTCTGCACCGTCAGAAAGCCCTGCTCCAAGTCAGCCTGGTAACAGACGAACAGCAGGCCCATCTCCAGTTGCCCTGAATTGGAAACGCCCAGCGAATAGCTGTAGCCACGGCGCAGCATCAGGCTGCTCTGGGTCTGCGGCGTTCGCGGGTTGGCCAACCGAATATGGGCATCCATGCGGATCAGCTTACCTTCCGGGTCTTTGGCATAGTCCGGTTCGTCGTGCTCGTGCTTCATCCCCAACGGCGCACCGCTGTGTTTTTCACGGCCAAAGATGGTTTGCTGCTCCTGCAACGGCGTCCGATCCCAAAATTCGACGTGGAAACGAATAATACGCGCGGCCTGATAGCTACCGCCAACGGCCCAGGCAGGTTCCCCCGCTTTATCACCGACCCACACCACCTGATCCATCAACGGCTTATCGCTGGTTTTTGGGTTGGCCGTGCCATCTTTGAAGCCCAGCAGGTTAATCGGCGTCTCTTTGCCCCGGCTGCGGGCCGAGTGAGCCGAGATAAAACCTTCCCGCTTCCAGCGCACGCTGAGCAAGTCTGGCGAATGCTTGATGATATCGCGCAGCGCGTGGATCACCGTTTCATTGGTATTGGCACAGATTTGCAGCAGCAGGTCACCATGACACAGGGCAGCATCGAGTGAGTCGTTGGGGAAACGCGTCATGGTTTGCAGGTGCAGCGGTTTCTGCGCCTGTAAACCAAAGCGCTCATCAAACAGCGAGGTGCCAACGGAAACGGTGATGCTCAGGTTATCGGGGTAGATCTCTGGCCCCATAATGCCCGAATCCAACGGTGGCAGCTTGGGATCGACCTCCGGTGCCTTACCGCCGCTGGTGAGGAACGCGATACGGCTGGTTAACAGACGAAATAGCCGTTCAAGATCCTGCTTGTTGGTCGCCAACACGTCGAAAGCCACCAGCATCATGGCCGCTTGCTGCGGCGTCAAAATACCGGCTTGGTGCTGGCCGTAGAACGGTTGTTTTTGCCAGCGTTCGTCCTGCGAGGTAGCCAGCGGCTCTTCTGCTGCCCGGGCCAAGGATGGCCCTGCCAACGCCAGAGCTCCGCCCATCATGCCCAACCCCTGCAACAACCGCCTGCGCGAAGGCGAAGCGGCCTGCTCATCTTGAGGAAACGGCCCGTTATGCGGGCCGGTCTTGTTGTTCATCATGCTAAGCCTTAATCCAGACCCAGCACGCCACGCAGCTGTGACAGGTCTTCTGCCAGCGTAGTGATCGGCCCTTTCAGCGCATTACGATCCGCGGTGGTCAGCTTCTCGTAAGACTCATAACCCTCTGCGGTCTTGTATTTAGCCAGGATGGTGTCGACGGTTTTAAAGTTGGCGTCGATCTCCGCCAGCAGTGGCTGGTTGGCCTTTTCCAACAGCGGACGCAACAGGTTGACAATCTTCTGGGCGCCATCGACGTTGGCCTGGAAATCCCACAGGTCGGTACGGCTGTAGCGATCCTCTTCACCGCTGATCTTGCTGGCCGCGACTTCTTCAATCAGGCCAGCAGCGCCACCCACCACTTTGCTCGGCGGGAAGGTCAATTCACCGATGCGTTTTTGCAATTCCAGCGTGTCTTTGTACAGTCCATCGGCATACTCATTCATGCCCTTGGTGGTGTTGTCGGCAAACAGCGCTTTCTCCAGACGGTGGAAGCCGGTGAATTTCGGATCTTCGGCTTTTTTCTCGTAGTCGTCTTCACGGGCGTCAATGCTGCCGTCCAGATCGGAGAACAGCTCGGCAATCGGTTCGATACGCTCGTAGTGCTGACGGGTTGGCGCATAAAGCTTGCGGGCCTGGGCCACATCACCGGCTTTGATCGCATCGGTGAACAGCTTGGTCTGCTTGACCAGCCCTTCAACTTCCTTGGTGACATAGACTTTATATTCGGCAATCGGGCCAACCAGATCCATCACATTCGGTTTGCCATCAGCTACCGCACCCGCAGCCGTGATGACAAGCTTGCCTTTAGGGTTGCTCAGCAGCCCACAGGTCATATCGTATTCACCCGGCTCGAGGTTTGCCGTCATTTTCTGGGTGAAACCCGGCGCGATATTTTCACGCTCTTCCACCACCATCACGCCTTTGAGGATTTCCCACTCCAGGTTCTTCTG
This sequence comes from Serratia sp. K1WW1, assembly GCF_055790865.1. Taxonomy (NCBI): domain Bacteria; kingdom Pseudomonadati; phylum Pseudomonadota; class Gammaproteobacteria; order Enterobacterales; family Yersiniaceae; genus Serratia; species Serratia sp. K1WW1. The sequence goes on along the minus strand of NZ_CM147697.1, from coordinate 2,358,864 downwards.
GCTGGTGTTATGCACCACAAACTGGGTTTTACCGGCGGGCAGGGTCAACTGCATCGGCTCACACTGTTTGTCGTTAACGGTCACCAAAACCCGAGGGATATCCGCCGCCAGCGCGTTGAGGCTCAGCGCGAAAGCAGGAACGGCCAGTAATGCGGCATGCAGTGCCTTGCGGCGAAATAACGGAGTAGACATACGGAATTCCCTAGTAAATTAGTGATGTGTCTTGCGTTGCGCCGGGATCGCAGAGGACTCCGTACGCAGCGGCAGGAAAAAGAAAATCAGAGCAGGGATCAGATACAGGAAATAGACCGCCACTTCGCTGACCGATGGCGCTTCCTGATAGCCGAACATTCCCTCTAACAGGGTGCCCAGCAGTGAATGCGTGGATAGCTGGTTGCTGAGGTCGAACGCGATGTCCTGGAAGTGGTTCCACAGTCCAGCCTCGTGGAAGGCACGGATCGCCCCGGCGGCCAGGCCCGCAGCCACGAACAGAATAAACAGGCTGGTCCATTTGAAGAACTTGGCCAGGTGCAGTTTGATGCCGCCCCAATAGATCAGCATACCCACCACGATGGCGCACGCCAGCCCGAGCATCGCACCGATTGGCGCGGCAATGCCCACATCCTGCTGAAACGCAGCCAACAAAAAGAAAACCGACTCCAGCCCTTCACGGGCAACGGCAAAAAACACCATCGCCACCAGCGCCCACCCTTGCCTTTTGCCTGAGTTGAGGGCGTTATCGATCGCCCCTTCAAGATGCACCTTCACCGAGCGGGAAACCTTGCGCATCCAAAACACCATATAGGTCAGGATGCACACCGCCACCACCGCGACCAGCCCTTCAAACAGCTCTTGCTGTTTTTGCGGAAACTCGCCGGTGGTTTCATTGATGAAGATACCTAACGCCAGACACAGAGCAACGGCGACGATTACCCCAATCCATACCACACCAAGCCATTGACCGCGTTGAGTCCGCTTCAGATAGCTGGCGATCAAACTGACGATCAGCGCAGCCTCCAGCCCCTCACGGAACATGATAAGGAAAGGAACAAACATAGAATATTAACCCCTGAAAAGGCGTTTGTAGTCAGCCGCTGGCGCTGAGTCGACCAGGCTGCGGCAATGTAAAGAAAAGTAAACCAGAACGATAGTGATTATCATTCTACTGAAAAGAAAAACAAGAGGCGGAAGTGTGATTTTTATTAATCAAATGTCGCTAGTTGTTACAGCTTGGTGAGCGTAATGAGGAGGAAAGCAGATCTCTCCCCGATTGCCGGGGAGAGATTAAGGCGGATTTAGACCGTTTTGAACTCGGCCTCTGCCAGATCAAAACGTTTGGTGATGGTTGCCGAAGGCTGGCGACCCATCAGGCTAACCACCACGATGGCGATGCTGCCAAACACAAAGCCTGGAATGATTTCATACAGATCCAGCCAGGCGTAATGCTTCCAGACGATCACGGTGATCGCCCCCACCAGCATACCGGCCAGCGCGCCGTTACGGGTCATACGCGACCACATCACCGAGATCAGCACCACCGGGCCAAATGCGGCACCAAAACCGGCCCAGGCATAGCTGACCAGACCCAGCACGCGGTTCTCCGGGTTAGCCGCCAGGGCAATCGCCACCAGCGCCACCACCAGCACCATCGCACGCCCTACCCACACCAGCTCACGCTGGCTGGCCCCTTTGCGCAAGAAGGCTTTGTACAGGTCTTCGGTGATCGCACTCGAACAGACCAGCAGCTGACAGCTCAGGGTGCTCATCACCGCCGCCAGAATGGCCGACAGCAGGATCCCGGCAATCCATGGGTTAAACAGCAACATGGCCAGTTCGATAAACACCCGCTCGCCGTTTTCCGCCACGTTACCCGCTTGATCCGGGTTATTGGCAAAGTAGGCAATGCCGAAGAAGCCAACCGCAATGGTCCCCGCCAGGCAGAGGATCATCCAGGTCATACTGATGCGGCGAGCGCTACGGATGGTGCGGTGGGAGTCCGCAGCCATAAAGCGCGCCAGAATATGCGGCTGCCCAAAGTAGCCCAGGCCCCAGCCCAGCAACGACAGGATCGCCACCAGATTCAGCCCTTTCATCATATCCAGATTGGCCGGGTTTTTAGCCGCGATCACCAACATCGAACTGTCGATGCCGCCCACGGCGATAATCACAATCACCGGCGTAAGGATCAGCGCAAAAATCATCAGGCTGGCCTGCACGGTGTCGGTCCAACTGACCGCCAGGAACCCGCCGATAAAGGTATACAGGATGGTGGCTGCCGCCCCGGCCCACAGCGCAGTGGCGTAGGACATGCCGAAGGTACTTTCAAACAGGCGCGCACCGGCCACAATGCCGGAAGCACAATAGATGGTGAAGAACACCAGGATCACGATGGCGGAGATCACCCGCAGCAGTTTGCTGTTATCTTCAAAACGGCTGGTGAAGTAGTCCGGCAGGGTCAAGGCGTTGTTATTGGCTTCGGTATGCACGCGTAACCGCCCTGCCACCAGCTTCCAGTTCAGGTAGGCGCCAATGGTCAGCCCGATGGCGATCCAGCTCTCCGAAATGCCGGAGAGGAAAATCGCGCCCGGCAGGCCCATCAGCAGCCAGCCGCTCATATCGGATGCCCCGGCAGAGAGCGCGGTTACCACGCTGCCCAAGCTGCGGCCACCAAGAATGTAGTCGTCAAAGTTGTTGGTGGCACGATAGGCCAGCAGGCCGATCACCACCATCCCAAGGATGTAGACCACGAAGGTCACCAGCATAGGTGTGTTCATTATCTTAAACTCTCCATTTTTTATTCCCTTCTCCCTTTCAAGCCGCCGTATGTTAGCAGCCTATTGAAAGTTATCGGGTATTTTTATGTCAGTAATTTCACCCGCCAGGCGCCGGAACGGGGCGCATTGCGATGGTGGCGGGCGAACAGCGTTTATACCCATCATGGTCTGAACGCTGGCTATCCTAGATGAGGCAATCAACAACCAACAAGACATTTAACAAAAAAGTCACACGAAACTCACGCCAGGTCACATTTATTCGCTGCCAGGGTTGCACTCGTCATAGTCGAAATGAGTTGCACTTCTTACTTAACCCTGATTAATACAGGGAAATAGGCCCATCCAGCACAGCAACCCGACTTATCAGGCCGTCGTCCGTAGCGCTCAAGATGTTAAAAGATCGATTGGAGTCACACTTCGCCACCAGCCACATTTAACAAGGTTGCACAAAGTTGCAACATGCAGGATATTGTCGGCATCAATAACCTCATTACACTCTGGAGCGCCCCTAATCTGGCAGGTTGGGAGGAGTTCCAAACACAGGAGCTGGATTGGCATGGGCACTACCACAATGGGCGTGAAGCTCGATGAAGCAACCCGCGATCGCATCAAGAGCGCGGCACAACGAATTGACCGCACGCCACACTGGTTAATCAAGCAGGCTATTTTCAATTATCTTGAACGTCTGGAGAGTGGTTCCGATCTGCCAGAAATTCCGACGCTGGCCGCTGCCGGCCAGGCAGAAGCGGATGACGTCACGCCACAGGTGCCAGAAGAGTCCCATCAACCCTTCCTTGAGTTTGCCGAACAGATCCTGCCGCAGTCCGTCACTCGTGCGGCTATCACCGCCGCCTACCGCCGCCCGGAAACTGAAGTGGTGCCAATGCTGCTCGAACAGGCGCGTTTACCTGCCGATCTGGCGCAGGCCACCCATAAACTGGCCTATGGCATTGCCGAAAAGCTGCGTAACCAGAAGAGTGCCAACGGCCGTGCCGGTATGGTGCAAGGGTTGCTGCAGGAGTTCTCACTCTCTTCTCAGGAAGGGGTGGCTCTGATGTGCCTGGCCGAAGCGCTGCTGCGTATTCCAGACAAGCCAACGCGCGATGCGTTAATCCGCGACAAAATCAGCAACGGCAACTGGCACTCCCACCTTGGCCGCAGCCCTTCGCTGTTCGTCAACGCCGCGACCTGGGGCCTGCTGTTTACCGGCAAGCTGGTGTCTACCCATAATGAAGCCAATCTCTCCAGCGCACTGAACCGCATCATCGGTAAGCGCGGCGAGCCGTTGATCCGCAAAGGGGTCGATATGGCGATGCGCCTGATGGGCGAGCAGTTTGTGACTGGTGAAACCATCGCCGAAGCGCTGGCCAACGCGCGCAAGCTGGAAGACAAAGGCTTCCGTTACTCTTACGACATGCTGGGTGAAGCCGCGCTGACCGAAGCCGATGCGCAGGCCTATCTGGTTTCCTATCAGCAAGCCATCCACGCTATCGGCAAAGCCTCCAATGGCCGTGGCATCTATGAAGGCCCAGGCATCTCGATCAAACTTTCAGCGCTTCATCCACGTTACAGCCGCGCCCAGTACGATCGCGTGATGGAAGAGCTGTATCCTCGCTTGCTGTCGCTGACGTTGCAGGCACGTCAATACGATATCGGCATCAATATCGACGCCGAAGAGGCCGATCGCCTGGAGATCTCCCTCGATCTGCTGGAAAAGCTGTGCTTTGAGCCACAGTTGGCCGGTTGGAACGGCATCGGCTTTGTTATTCAGGCTTACCAGAAGCGCTGCCCGTTTGCCATTGATGCGGTGATCGACATGGCCAGCCGCAGCCGTCGTCGCCTGATGATCCGCCTGGTTAAAGGCGCTTACTGGGACAGCGAAATCAAGCGCGCCCAGATGGATGGCCTGGAAGGCTACCCGGTGTATACCCGCAAAGTGTATACCGACGTTTCCTATCTGGCCTGCGCCCGTAAGCTGCTGGCGGTGCCGAACCTGATTTATCCGCAGTTTGCTACCCACAACGCCCACACCCTGAGCGCCATCTATCATCTGGCAGGCAATAACTACTATCCGGGCCAGTACGAATTCCAGTGCCTGCACGGCATGGGTGAACCACTGTACGAGCAGGTGGTAGGCAAAGTGGCCGACGGCAAGCTGAACCGCCCTTGCCGTATTTATGCGCCGGTCGGCACGCACGAAACGCTGCTGGCCTATCTGGTACGCCGTCTGTTGGAAAACGGGGCCAATACCTCATTCGTTAACCGTATCGCCGATGCCACCCTGCCGCTCGATGAACTGGTGGCCGATCCGGTCAGCGCGGTCGAGGCCATGGCGGCTAGCGAAGGCCGCATAGGTTTGCCACATCCGCGTATTCCGTTGCCGCGTGAGCTATATGGTGAAAAACGCGTTAACTCCAGCGGTCTGGATCTCGCCAACGAACAGCGGCTGGCTTCGCTGTCCAGCGCCCTGCTCACCAGCGCAAGCCAGCAATGGCGTGCTGAGCCGATGATCGATGCTCCGTTGGATGAAGGAGTTGAACAACCGGTGATCAACCCAGCCGAACCGGGTGATATTGTCGGCTATGTGCGTGAGGCCACCGAAGGTGAAGTCAGCCGGGCATTAGATTCCGCTGCCGCAGCCGGGCCGATCTGGTTTGCTACCCCACCTTCCGAACGTGCCGCCATTTTAGAACGCGCGGCAGAGCTGATGGAAAGCCAACTGCAAAGCCTGCTGGGGATCCTGGTGCGCGAGGCGGGTAAAACCTTCAATAACGCCATCTCAGAAGTCCGTGAGGCGGTTGATTTTCTGCATTACTACGCTGGCCAAGTGCGTGACGACTTCGCCAACGACAGCCATCGCCCATTAGGCCCGGTAGTCTGCATCAGCCCGTGGAACTTCCCGCTGGCCATCTTCACCGGCCAGGTTGCCGCCGCCCTTGCTGCCGGTAACAGCGTGCTGGCAAAACCGGCGGAACAGACGCCGTTGGTCGCCGCCCAGGCGGTGCGCATCCTGTTGGAGGCTGGCATTCCTCAGGGCGTTCTGCAACTGTTACCTGGCCAGGGTGAAACCGTAGGTTCCCTATTGGTCAATGATGCACGCGTACGCGGCGTGATGTTCACCGGTTCTACCGACGTTGCGGGCATTCTGCAACGCAATATCGCAGGCCGTCTGGACCCTCAAGGCCGCCCGACCCCGTTGATTGCCGAAACCGGCGGTTTGAACGCGATGATCGTCGACTCTTCTGCCCTGACCGAACAGGTGGTGACCGACGTTGTGGCCTCTGCCTTCGACAGTGCCGGACAGCGTTGCTCTGCCCTGCGCATCCTGTGTGTGCAGGAAGATGTGGCAGAACACACCCTGAAAATGCTGCGCGGGGCGATGGCAGAATGCCGGATGGGTAATCCAGAACGCCTGTCTACCGACATTGGCCCGGTGATCGACGCCGAAGCCAAAACCGGCATTGAACGCCATATCCAGGCCATGCGTGCCAAAGGCCGCAAGGTTTATCAGGCGGCAAAAAGCCTGGGAGATGATGAGAAAGAGTGGGCTCGCGGCACCTTTGTGAAGCCAACGCTGATCGAACTGGAAAGCTTTGACGAGCTGCAAAAAGAGATCTTTGGCCCGGTGCTGCACGTGGTTCGCTTCCAGCGTGCCAATCTGGGCGCGTTGGTCGATCAGATCAATGCTTCAGGCTATGGTCTGACGCTGGGTATCCATACGCGTATCGATGAAACCATCGCTAGAGTCACCGATCATGCCAAGGTCGGTAACCTGTATGTTAACCGCAATATGGTTGGTGCAGTGGTAGGCGTGCAGCCGTTTGGCGGTGAGGGATTGTCTGGCACCGGGCCGAAAGCCGGTGGTCCACTCTATCTGTACCGCCTGCTGGCCAGCCGTCCACAGGATGCCGTGCAGCGCACTCTGAATCGCCAGGATAACGAGCGTCCTCTGGAAGCCACCGTACGCCCTACGCTGCTTGTGCCGCATCAGGCCTTGGAACAATGGGCCGTTGCGGAGAACCATCGCGAGTTGGCAGTCCTGGCGCAACAATACGCCGAACTGGGCCAGGGTGGCACCGTACGTCCGCTGCCAGGCCCAACCGGGGAACGCAACACTTACGCCCTGTTGCCACGCGAACGCGTGCTGTGCCTGGCGGACAACAACGCCGATGCGTTGAACCAGTTGGCCGCCGTGCTGGCGGTTGGCAGCCAGGCGCTGTGGCCGGAGGCAGAATTGCAGCGTACGCTGTATCGCAGCTTGCCAGCCGCCGTACAAGCACGGATCGGTTTCACCAAGGATTGGGCGCAGGATAAAGTCGAGTTTGATGCGGCCATCTATCACGGCGACGCCGATCAACTGCGTACCCTATGTGAGCAGATTGCTCAACGTAGCGGTGCTATTGTCTCAGTGCAAGGCTTCGCTCGCGGTGAAACCAACATCCTGTTGGAACGCCTGTTGATCGAACGCTCATTAAGCGTCAACACCGCCGCCGCCGGGGGTAACGCCAGCCTGATGACGATCGGCTAATCGCCAAATTCGAGTAACATCACCAACCCCGCATCAACGCGGGGTTTTTTATTGTCTGAGGTATGAGACAGCTAAAACCGACAGGATGTGGAAACCGCTTGCCATTGATCCATAAAGATATCTACCAACCCAGAGAGCTCTTCTCGGGTTGCGCCATTGCGGGCTTGCACAGACATGCCCTGAATGACATTGGCAATGTACTTACCCAAAAGAGCGCAATTGGTGTTTTCCGGCAGGTCTCCCCGGCGGACACGCAGCTCCAGGCACTCGACAATTTTTTTCTCTGCGGAATTTCTTGGCTGACTAAGCTGGTTAAATAACGCCTCATCCTCAGCAGACATCCCAAAAGTGGCAACAACCATAAAACAGCCGGTGGGAGTCTCTGTGTCGGTAAACCAATCAACGCAGGTACGCAGCAACTGCTCAATCACCTGTGGCAAAGGGAGATCGTCCTGTTCAAGGATCACATCTCTGGCGTGGCCGTAAGTGGCCAGATACTTATCCACCGCAGCACAAAATAGGCCTTCCTTGCTACCAAACTCAGCATATAGCGAAGAGGGTTTGGTACCTGTTTCCTCAATCAGTTGAGACATCGACGTGGGTTCATAACCAAAGCGCCAGAACAAGCCCATAGCCTTCTCCAGCACATCATCGCGATCGAGTTTTTTAGGCCTGCCCCGTGCAGGCCGCTCCGGTAGGTCCTTTCTCATGTATAGGGCTCCTGGGCCTTGGCGACACCATTTATGTAACGATCACTATAAAATATTGCCCCAGTATATACCATGGTGTCACTTAAAATAACGATCATTACAAAATATGATTGCATCATCGCCACTCTGCGCGTATGGTCATTAAATAACGATCGTTACATAACCTGTAAGGGTCGTCCTGCGCAGTACTTTACTAAGGAATGGGATCATGAAATTACAGAGTTTATTGGCGATCGAAACACCGGTTATCCAGGCCTCCATGGTGTGGCTGAACTCAGCCGAACTGGCCGCTGCGGTATCCAACGCCGGGGGGCTGGGAGTACTAGGCCCGAATGCCGGACGCCAGGTTGCCAACGGCGGAATAGTGGCGACCGTAGAGGCTTTCCGCCAGGAAATAAGGAAAACCAGAAGCTTAACGGGTAAACCCTTTGCCGTTAATTACCTCCTGCCCATCGAAGGAGTTGATATCAGTTTTAAATACGCCGAGCCGTTACTGGAGGTCATCCTGCAGGAAAAGATTAACATCGTCATAACCAGTGGTAAGGATATTACCCAAGGTGAAGCGTACATCCGCAGGCTGAAAGAGGCTGGAGTTATCGTTATTCACCGCGAAATCTCGCCGACGGTTGAGAACTCCATCATGGCGGAAAACATCGGGGTAGATGCGATCATTGTCACCGGCCATGAGGCAGGAGGACACCTGAGTGAACACCGTATCAGCACCCTGGTTCTCCTGCCACAGGTCACCGATGTGGTCAAAATTCCGGTAATTGCCGCCGGAGGTATCTATAACCTGAAAACCGCAAAGGCCGCCATGGCAATGGGAGCTGCCGGGATCTATGTCGGCACACGCTTTATCACCACGTTTGAATCCCCTGCCAGCCTCAATACCAAACAAGCGATTGTCGACGTTCGCTCTGAAGAGTTGCTCGAAATTAATACCCCGGCAGGAGATATTCGCGTCATCGCCACCGAGAGTATCCGCGCCGGACGCGGCGAGAGCGAAGTGGGCATCATCAAGACAGGTATGTTAGACGGAGATCACCAATATGGTGTGATCACGGTGTCTGGTGCCGCAGGCGGCATTGGTGAAATTAACAGCGTTAAGGAAGTGGTCTGCGAATTCTCTTCCGCCTTTCATTAATTGATTCTGTTGAGTAATCGGTAACACCCCGAACATCCAAAGAGACCCTGCAAAATGAAGATGGCTGCCCCTATTGCGAGCCTCTTCGCAAACCCCGCATTGACGCGGGGTTTTTTATTGCCTGCATAAAAATCAGCCGATAACGTATTCACCTCCTTGCCAATAAATGTGTATAGTATGTATTATAAGGAATGAACAGGTGAACAGTTCAGAACTGATTAAACGACTCGAAAGCCATGGCTGGGTTTTACAACGGATCAAAGGCAGCCACCATCAATTCAAACACCCCAACTCATCGTTGGTGATCACCGTGCCTCATCCCAATAAGGAGGTGAAATTGGGAACGCTGCGGCAAATCATGAAGGATGCAGGGTTGCTTGATTCCTAGACCATTTCGCAACGACGAGGTAACACTATGTTTTATCCCGCTTATATACATGCCGAGCCAGATGGCAGCGCCAGCGGCTTTTTTCCCGATGTGCCCGGCTGCTACTTTGCCGGAGACAGTCTCGATCAAACCTTCCAGGACGCCAAAAGCGCTCTGGATGCCCACTTTGAATTATTGAGTGAAGATAATCAGGCCATTCCACGCCCGCAGGCGGTGTCCTTCCATCTGGCTCAGGGCAACGACGCCCTCAACGGCGGCCAGTGGTTGCTGGTGGATATTAATATGGACAAGTTCGATGGCCGGGCAGAACGCATCAATATCACGTTGCCCCACAGGCTGCTCAACCGTATTGATTCGCTGGTGCAACAGCATCCGGGCTATGGCAGCCGCAGCGCATTTCTCGCCGCCGCAGCGCGTAATGAGTTGTTAAAGGCAGGATAACGAGGTTAAGGGGGCATCGCCCCCTGACAAGATCACTGATTGAGAAACTTATCCAGAAACTGCTTGGTGCGCTGATGCTGCGGGTTGGCGAACAACGCCTTCGCTGGCCCCTGCTCGACAATGCGGCCATGATCCATAAAAATGGCGCGATCGGCTACGTCACGGGCAAAGCTCATTTCGTGGGTAACGATCACCATGGTGCGTTTCTCTTCTGCCAAGGCGCGAATGGTATTGAGCACTTCGCCAACCAGTTCAGGATCCAGCGCAGAGGTCGGTTCATCAAACAAAATGACCTCGGGCTGCATCGCTAACGCCCTGGCAATGGCTACGCGCTGCTGCTGACCGCCGGACAAACGTTTAGGATAGGCCTGCTCTTTACCGCTCAGCCCCACTTTTGCCAACAGGACACGCGCCAGTTTTTCAGCGCTGGCCTTGGCTTCTCCTTTAACAATCACCGGTCCTTCGATGATGTTTTCCAGCACCGAACGGTGGGGAAACAGGTTGAAGCTCTGAAACACAAAGCCCACCTGCTGGCGCAGGGCCCGTACCTGATTTTTTTGTTTGCTCAGCGGGCGAGCGCTGTCGATCAAGATGTCACCGACACGGATAGTGCCAGAATCCGGCACCTCCAGCAGGTTGATACTGCGTAGCAAGGTCGTCTTACCGGAGCCACTCGGCCCGATAATCGCCACCACTTCACCCGCGTTCACCTCAAGATCGATGCCGTGTAATACGGTCTGCCCTTTGAACTTTTTAACCAACTGTCTGACTTCGATGGCGCTCATCGGCTACTCCTGATCCTGACGGTTAACGTGCGCTTCCAGGCGGTTCTGCAACGCGGAAAGCAAGGTGGCCATCACCCAGTAGATCAGCGATGCCGCCAGATACATGGCGAACACTTCCAGCGTACGTGAGGTGATCAGTTGCGCCTGACGGAATAGCTCCGGCACCTGAATGGTCGCCGCCAGCGAGGTATCCTTGACCAAACCGATAAAGCTGTTGCCCAGCGGAGGCAGCGCGGTGCGAGCCGCCTGCGGCAGGATCACCCGGCGCAGGGTCTGCCAAGGCGTCATGCCGATACTGGCCGCCGCTTCCCACTGCCCTTTATCGATCGAGGAAATCGCCGCACGCAGCGTTTCCGACGTATAAGCGGCGGTGTTTAACGAAAGGCCGATTAACGCCGCCGGGAACGGATCCAGCTCGATGCCAAACTGCGGTAAACCGTAATAGATCATAAACAGCTGGGCGATCAGCGGCGTACCGCGAAACAGGGAAACGTAGATGCGTGACAGCCAGGAGATCGGCCATAACGGCGAAAGGCGCATCAGCGCCAGCAAAAACCCGAGGATTAAACCGAGCGCCATGCCACCCAGACTGAGCTGGAGGGTCAACAGCGCACCCCGTAATAAAAATGGCGCTGAATCCAGCGCCAGTTGAATACTCTCTTGCATTATTTAGTTACGTCCGCGCCAAACCATTTCTCAGAGATCTTCGCCAACGTCCCGTCTTTCTGCATTTCGGCAATCGCCTGATCGATAGCGGCCAGCAGTTCCGGATTGTTTTTACGCACCGCTACGCCAGCTTCCTGGCGAGAGAATGCCGGGCCAGCGACGGCCAGCGTATCACCGGTTTTCTTCACCAGATCCAACGCCGCCAGACGGTCGACCAAAATGGCATCGATGCGGCCTACGCGCAGATCCTGATACTTGGTTGGGTCATCGTCGTAGGTACGCACATCAACACCCTGCACATTGTCACGCAGCCACTGTTCGTAATTGGTGCCCAGACCCACGCCGACCTTCTTGCCCTTCAGATCGTCGGCCTTGGTAATAATGCCTTCGTTGCCTTTCTTCACCAGCGCCTGGATACCGGAAACGGTATATGGGGTAGAGAAATCGTACTTTTTCTTACGCTCATCGGAGATGGTGACCTGGTTGATTACCACGTCGATACGCTTGGACTCCAACGAGGCCAGCATGCCATCCCATTTGGTTGGATTGAGCTTGGCCTTCACCCCCAGATGTTCCGCCAGTGCATTTGCGAAATCCACCTCGAAGCCGGTCAGTTTGCCGTCCTCACCCTGGAAGCTGAACGGCGGATAGGTGCCTTCCAGCCCAACGATCAGCGTGCCGCGCTGCTTGACCTGATCGAGCAGGTTATCGGCCGCGTAGGTTTTCACGTTCAAGCCGGTGGTCAGCGCCACGGCCATCACACCCAGCAGCAGTTGACGACGAAATTTTGAAAAGACCATAGACACCCCATCTGTTGTTTATCTTTTTGATTTCATGACTTTAACAGTCATAAACACTTCATAAAGGAATATAACCTAATAACTATAGTTCTAAATGGAATAACAACTGTGCTCGGCATCAGACCTGCGGGTGATAGGCGAACAGCGCCGGTGCCCCACCGGTGTGCACAAACAGGATCGGACCTTCATCGCGAAAACGTTTCTGGCTGATGCCATCAATCAACCCCGCCATCGCCTTACCAGTATAGACCGGGTCCAGCAGCACACCTTCCTGCTGCGCCAACAGCTTCACCGCCGCCATACCTTCGTCATTCGGCATACCGTACTGCGGGGCAAAATAGTCATCCCACAGGGTTATGGGGGCCAACTCGTCAATATCCAGCGAACAGGCGACCGCTTTTTGCAACTGTTCAACCTTCGGTAACTGATCGATCACCTTGCGGGAAACGGTCACGCCAATCAGTTCGCTCTCCGGCAGCAGTTGCTGTAGCCCCACCGCCAGACCGGCGTGAGTCCCGGCACTGCCGGATGCCACCACGATCGAACTGAAGGCGACGCCATGGCTTTGCGCAGCAATTTCCAGCGCACACTGTACATAGCCCAATGAGCCGAGCGCATTGGAACCACCTACGGGGATGACATAAGGGCGGAAACCCTGGGCTTCCAAACGTGTGGCCAGATCTGCCAGTTGTACCTGCGGATCGTGCAAGGCATCGCACATCACCACTTCAACATTGAACAGATCGAGCAGCAGACGATTACCGTTACTGAGGTAGTTTTCCGCTTTGGTATCGATGGGGTTTTCCAACAGCGCAACGCATTGCAGGCCGAGCTTGGCCGCTACGGCGGCGGTCTGACGAACGTGGTTGGATTGAATGGCACCGGCGGTAACCAGGGTATCGGCCCCTTGGCGTACCGCGTCGGCGGCCAAAAACTCCAGCTTTCTCAGCTTGTTGCCACCCATCGCCATCGGTGTGACATCGTCACGTTTGATGTAAATTTCGCGGCCAAGGTAGTCTGAAAGGCGGGATAACTTTTCGAGCGGCGTGGCAGAGCCAACCAAATCCAGGCGCGGGAATTGCGCCAGTTGCTGTTGCAGATCCACAACTTCCCCCAGGGAATAAAATAACGGTGTTTGAGTGATAGATTTATCAGATGTGCTCTGAATAATCACTCTTTATTCGTGGGGAAGTCTGCGGGATAACCCGGCCAACCGACCGGGTCAGGTCGCTCAATAACTTTTTTGCCAGGCCAGGTACTGGTCGTATTTACGCAGCGCAATGCGGTAGTTATCGCTCGCCGCCGGTGGCAGATCGTCAATAATACGCTGATGGTTGAACGCGCTGGCAAACTGATCGGCAGGATAGTTGTGTGCCACCAGCATTTCATCCAGGCGTCGCAGGCGTACGACATATTCGCGGATGGTGCTGTGGTTCATCTCGGTCTGTTCAAACAGATACTGTTTAAACGCCATGATGTCGAAGTAGCTGGGGTGACTATTACAGGAGATTTCACTACAAAACCGGCATAGCGCGGTCAACTCGCTTTGCACGTTTTGCCAGACCAGATCGTCAATCGGCTGATCCATCCGGGCGATGGCTTCCTTATTGATGATCTTGCCACGGAACACCAGCGCCATGCGGTCGAGCACCTTCTCGCACTGGGAGCAATGGGTTTGGCTGTGTTTATAATCTTTCAGGTAGCGGCTGAGTGGCCGTTTCTTCAACTGTTTTCCTGGCATCATTTGCAGTCCATTTATTGCGGCAGTAATCAGGTTGGTTAGGGAGGCAGGCTTTGGGGTTCAGCTGTCCTGGGCCAGACGTGCCCGCAGGCGTTTAATTGCCTGGCTGTGCAACTGGCTGACTCGCGACTCACCCACATCAAGCACTGCGCCAATTTCCTTCAGATTCAACTCCTCCTGGTAATACAACGTCAGCACCAGTTTTTCGCGTTCCGGCAGCGCCTCGATGGCATCGATCACCCGCTGGCGCAGATTGCCTTCCAACAGTTGATGCAACGGATTGGCAGCTTCATGACCTTCCAGCACCGGTTCGGCGCTGTCGCCATGCTCTTCCTGCCATTCGTCGTAAGAAAATAGCTGGCTATTATTGGTGTCCAACAGGATCTGGCGATACTCGTCCAGCGAGACATCCAACCCCTGTGCCACCTCCATTTCGCTGGCCGGGCGGCCAAGCCGCTGTTCCAACTGCTGCATCATGCGCGCCACTTCCCGAGCGTTGCGGCGCACGCTGCGCGGCACCCAGTCGCGGCTACGTAACTCGTCGAGCATCGCACCGCGAATACGCTGCACGGCATAGGTCGTGAAGGCCGTTCCTTGCAGGGCATCGTAACGCTCAACGGCGTTCAACAGCCCGATCCCCCCTGCTTGCAGCAGATCGTCCAGTTCCACGCTGGCGGGCAGCCGAACCTGCAGGCGTAACGCCTCGTGGCGCACTAGAGGAACGTAGCGCAACCAGAGAGAATTTTTGTCCATGACGCCTTCGGCGGTATACAGATCGCTCACTATGTCTAACCTGCGGATAACGGAGTCATGGCTATTATCCGTAGCAGGCGCAATACCAATCGTCTGAACAGCCGCACAAAACGGGCTTTATTTGTGCCATGTAAAAAGCCAGACGGCAGCGGAAGACAAAAAAACCCTGCCGAAGCAGGGTTTGGATGACAGGCTAATCTGAAAGAGTCGATTAACGCAGCAGGGTCAGTACGTTCTGGGTAGACTGGTTAGCCTGGGCCAGAACAGAGGTGCCAGCCTGTTGCAGGATGTTGGCACGGCTCATGTTGGACACTTCGGTCGCGTAGTCAGCATCCTGAATACGAGACTGGGAAGCAGACAGGTTGTTCACGGTGCTGTTCAGGTTGTTGATAACAGAATCGAAACGGTTCTGTACCGCACCCAGGGAAGAACGCAGGCCATCAACTTGTGACAGAGCTTTGTCCAGTACTGCCAGTGGATCGGTGGTTTTCGGTTCGGTGCTCATTTCTGCACCTTTGGTGACTTTACCGTTGCTATCGGCAGTCGCTTTAAAATACTTAGCATCTGTACCAGTGCCTTCCTGGATGATGTAAGACTTACCGCCATCGTAAGATTTCAAGCCAGTGGTATCACCAGTAGCAGTGACTTTCTCAGCAGTCTGAGATACTGTTTTTGCATTTGTCAACGTGCTGACAGCACCTGAATCAGCGGCCAAAGCAGTAACTTTTCCGTCTGCACCCACCGTAGCTTTAAAGGTCTTATCACCAGTAGCCGTTGTTGCGTAGATATCACCGCTATCATCTTTAACAAAGTGATCGAAAGTGTCACCACCTGGAACTGCGGTACCATTCAGGTCCAAGTTAAGCATTTTACCGGTTGCAACTTCAGTGGTGTCACCGTCGATCTTACTAACATCAATTCCATTCGCTACGCTGAATTTATCCAGGCCCAAAGTGCTGGCATTGATATTTTTCAGATCGATATCGATGGTTTCACCATCGTTGGCACCAACTTGAATGGTCAGTTTTTGGTCGCCGCTCAGCACTTTCACGCCGTTGAAATCGGTCTGCTCTGAAATACGATTGATTTCGTTCAGACGCTGGGTGATTTCGTCCTGGATTGACTGCAGGTCGCTGGATGAGTTAGAACCGTTCTGAGACTGCACGGTCAGACGACGGATGTTCTGCAGGTTGTCGTTGACTTCGTTCAGTGCGCCTTCAGTGGTCTGCGCCAGAGAGATACCGTCGTTAGCGTTACGGGAAGCCTGAGTCAGGCCCTTGATGTTAGCGGTGAAACGGTTAGAGATCGCCTGACCCGCAGCATCATCCTTCGCGCTGTTGATACGCAGACCGGAAGACAGACGCTCTATAGCGGTCCCCAGAGAAGACTGAGATTTGTTCAGGTTGTTCTGCGCCATCAACGACAGGCTGTTGGTATTAATTACTTGTGCCATAATTTGCTTTCCTTACGAATCAGTTGCGACGTTCGCATTCACAATTAAAGGGTTCGGACCTTGTTGGTCCACGGCGTCAACCACCGTCTCCTCAGGTATCGGCGCTCCCCCCACAACCTTTAGATTTTTTTTCCGTTTTTTTCACTTTTCGCCAATGGCGCGAATAACGCTGTTTTTCCCTCTTCTACTGCGCCATCGTTTTTTCTATTTATCCGTAAACTTTTTCAATACTGAGCCGATAACGCATAGAGCGTAAAAGTCATTGACCATAGGAGAATCACGAATGGCATCGATTAGTTCATTAGGCATCGGCTCAGGGCTGGACCTCAACGGCTTGCTGGACAAGCTGAGCAAGGCGGAACAACAACGTCTGACACCTTATACTACCCAGCAAACCAGCTATAACGCCAAGCTGACCGCCTACGGCACGCTGAAAAGCTCGCTGGAAAAATTTGATAACCTGAGCAAGGATTTGGCCAAGCCAGAATTCTTTAACAATACGACCGCCACCACTCACGATCAGTTTAACGTGACGACCACCGCCAAATCGGTCCCGGGTAACTACAGCGTCGAGGTGCTGCACCTGGCACAGCCGCAAACCTTGACGACAAAGGCCGATATTAAAGATCAAGCGGAGAAACTGGGCACTAGCGGCGCCAGCGATCGTTCGATTTCAATCACCGCCGGCAACCCACCCAAAGAGGTCAAAATCCCGCTAGGTGACGATCAAACCTCACTGCTGGAAATGCGCGATGCGATTAACGGCGCCAAGGCAGGGGTGAACGCCACCATCATGCGCGTGGGCGACAACGACTATCAGTTGGCCATTAGCTCCTCCACCACCGGCGAAAACAATACGGTCAAGGTGCAGGTTAACAATGACGATAAACTGGGGGCGATCTTAAATTATGATCCTACCAGCACCAGCAACGCGATGAAGGAAACGGTCAAAGGCCAGGATGCTGAACTGACCATTAACGGCACCACCATCAAGCGCAGCACCAACTCGATCGCCGATGCCCTGCAGGGGGTGACGCTGGATCTGAAAACCATCACCAAACCGGGCGAACCGCAGAACCTGGTGGTCACCGCCGATAAAAGCGGCACCTCGGACAAGGTCAAGGCTTGGGTTGATAGCTATAACTCGCTATTGGATACCTTTAATTCCCTGACCAAATACACCCCGGTGAAGAGTGGCGAAGAACAGAGCGCCAAAAACGGGGCATTGCTGGGCGACAACACGCTGCGCGGCATCCAATCCTCAATCAAGAGCGCGCTGAGCGCCGCACAGGACAACCCGGAGCTGAAGGGCCTGGGTAACCTGGGTATTACCACCAATACCAAAACCGGCAAACTGGAATTAGACAGCGAAAAGTTGAAAAAAGCGATCGATGAAAAACCCGATCAGGTGGCCAATTTCTTCGCTGGTGATGGCAAGGAGAGCGGTATGGCAACGGAAATCCACAATGAGATCCAAAACTATATCAAGGCCGGTGGCGTGATTGAGAACTCGACCAAGAGTATCAATACCAACCTCGACCGTTTGAATACCCAAATCACCCGCGTGACCGAAAGCATTCAAAGCTCCATCGATCGTTACAAACAGCAATTTGTTCAGTTGGATACCATGATGTCGAAGCTAAATGGTACCAGTAATTATTTAACCCAACAGTTCACGTCTAAATAGGCGCGTTAACCAGGTAAAAATAGCATGTACAACCGCAGCGGAACCCAGGCTTACGCCCAGGTTAGTGTAGAAAGTGGCGTGATGGGTGCCAGCCCGCACCAGCTCATCGTGATGCTATTCGACGGGGCGCTCAGCGCCCTGCTTCGTGCACGCATCCTGATGGAACAGGGGAATATCGCCGGCAAGGGGCTGGCGATCTCAAAAGCCATTAATATCATTGATAACGGGCTAAAAAATGGCCTCAATCATGAACAGGGAGGGGAGATCGCCGATAATCTCGCAGCCTTATATGACTATATGAAACGCCGTCTGATGCAGGCCAACCTGCACAATGATGTCGCGGCCCTTGACGAAGTCAGCGGGCTGCTGGAGAACATTGCCGACGCCTGGCGCCAAATTGGCCCCAATTATCAACCCGTTCAGGACGGCGTATAATGGAACACCACCAACAACTGCTATCGGCCTATCAACAGATCCACACCCTGAGCGAGCAGATGATCACCCTGGCGCAGGCTGGCCAGTGGGATGCGCTGATTGACATGGAGATGATCTATGTCCAGGCGGTAGAAAAAACCGCCCAACTGGCGGGTATCCCTGAGCCATCGTCGAGCTTGCAGGATATTTTACGCGGTAAATTGCAGCAAATCCTCAAAAACGAAACCGAACTGAAGCGACTAATGCAGCTACGCATGGACGAGTTAACGGTTTTGATCGGGCAGTCTACCCGCCAGAGCGTGGTCAACAGCACCTACGGTCAATTCCATGACCGCGCTTTGCTGCTTGGTGAGCCGCAACCAAGATAAATCTTATGTTTTACCGTCTATCCCAAGTAATTAATAGGATAAAACACTATTATTATCCCGATGCACCATAATATAAACGCATGAGATTTGAATAATTCGTATGGCAGGTAATGCATGAAAATGCAAACCGCTGGCACTATTGCCGATTTAATGGATAACACTTATCCCGACACGGACGTTTTCTGTTCAACAGGAAACTGATTCTTGACAAGTAAATTACCGAGTTGTGATCGGCAACAGGCGAAAAAATGTTGCTCCATCCCCCAGCAAAGCGTAAAGATATTCGTAGATAATAACGATGAAATGAATATTGATGGAACGCTTAATTAATTTTTGTTCTGGGATCGGTGCCTCAGCACACATCATTCAGCATACTGAACTGCGACTTCCGTCGCTCTATTTTGAGCAGACGCATCTGTTTTTGATCCAGCAAGGGCAAACACGTATACGGTGGCAGCAACGGGAGGTGGTAGCTCGCGCTGGGGAGCTGTTGATCGTAGAAGGTGGGCTAACCGCCGACGTGATTAATAGCCTTTCAGACAGCGGAATATTCAGTTGCCAACTGCTGATTTGCGATCCCTTGCTGTTTGATACGGTAGCCAATACGCCTATCGCGCCGCCTATCCCTTTCACCGGCGTCACTACGCTGACGAAGCTGCCCTGCCCGTTCTTGCACAGTTTTGAAACCGCGGCGCTGGCACTGACGCTGCACGATCGTTTTCCGCAGATGATTATCCGCCATAAAATGTGCGAAATCCTACTGTGGTTGGCACACCTTGGGATCCGCTTCACGCATCAGGAAGCCAATAATCTGACCCAGCAGGTGCGCCGCTTGCTGGCAAGCGATCCGCAACGGATTTGGACCGCCGCCGAAGTGGCTGAACATCTGATGATGAGCGAGGTGGTGCTGCGGCGTAAACTGTCGGCAGAGAATAGCGCCTTGCGCAGCCTGATGATCGACGTACGTATGAGCCGCGCGCTGCTGTTATTGCAGGCCACAGACTGGCCGATTTCCGCCATTGCACAATATGTGAGCTATGAGAGTTCTTCTCGTTTTGCCGAACGTTTTCGTAAACGATTCGGCTTCGCACCTACCGCCATCCGTGGGCATCAGCGAATTATGCAGCCCACCGCCGCGCAGCCTCCGGCATATCCATGGCTAAATACGGTAGAGGAATAGATGCTGGATTTAACAACGGCAGGCTAAGGATGTGACTAAGGCCACCCTGAGTGGCCCTTACATCAGTTGAGTTTAACTAACACATAGGTCAATACGGCCAACACAATTAACATGACAATGCTGAAAAAACGCCATCTTACTTCACTTTTAGTGCTCATCACCTTTCCCGAATAAATACTATTAGCGCGATTATTTCCTGGAAAAAATAACATTCTTGCCAAAGCTGTGTATCGTTCACCTTATCCATAACGACATCAGCATACTCCAAAGCACGGTCGAAAAAATAACAACCACCGCACAACAGGAATTAGGTCGTTCAATAAAACAGAGATATTTCTTAAAGTTACACAGTTCGCATCTCTCTGCCAGTGCTTGAATGAGACTCAATCGCCCCACCGCCAGCCAATACTTTTTACGTGAGCGACAAGCGACAGACAACGACTCCATTTAAAAATATAAGATAGATCCTGGTCGATATAAGGATAAATCTAATTTATATCCCGGTTAATTGACATTTAGGACAATAACTACAAATATTAGCTTAATTAACCAATTTCAAGGAGGATAAGATAATGGAGTATTTGGTAGCATCGCTGACTGTTTTATGCCTTTTTTCCTTTAAGAAACACGCCAAAGTTATTGATAGTAAAAAGATTGGTGTTGCCCATAAAAAACACCGCCGACGCTCAAGACACCGGCTCGCCATGATTTATTGATTGGGCAAATGGGTCGAAAACCATAGAAAATCACATTAGGGGGGCTTACGCCAATACAGAACAGATTATCTGTTGTGCGTTATAGCCGCCCTGTATTTACCACTACACCGCCATATTCATCACGTCTTGATAAGCCGCAACCAGTTTATTACGCACCTGCACTCCCAGTTGCAAAGAAACTGAAGATTTTTGCAGATCGACCATCACGTCGTTCAAACTGATACCCGGCACACCCAATTCAAAATTCTGTGCTTGCTGGCGTGCAGTTTGTTGAGTCTCGCTGATCTTACCGAGAGCCGCCTTTAACTCATTGGCAAAGCTGGCTCCCTGCACCGGATCGTTTTGTCGCAGCGCTCCGGCCTGCACCGCCGTGGCTTGCAACTGCTGTAACACTCCTTCAATACCCTGAATTGCCATCATGCCCTCGTCACTTCATTCATACCCTATGGATTTCAAACGGCGGCCTGAAAGACGGCGGGAAAACCGCGCCTTCATTCGCCTGCATGATCCCGATGCTGCACACCCTACCACAGTGTTTTCCGGCTAAAGCGGCTAATTAACTGCAAAAACACCGGTTTATCGGGCCATCGAAATTGGCCCCAAGAGCAAATAATGGCATGCCCAAAAATGGGGGCGCTTTTGTTAGGCCGTAAAGAACTGTGTATTCAGGGAGTCTGTTTTGTCATCACACAACAACGCTAGCCATACCTCGAACCCACCAGAGTGGGTACCAGCATGAATGGTGAAAGCCGTGATAACGGCCTGCTGGCCCTATGGAATCGCCTGCGTGCCAACCCTAAAATTCCACTGCTGATCGCGGCCTCGGCGGCGATCGCCATCGTGGTTGCGCTGATGCTATGGGCCAAAAGCCCGGATTACCGCGTGCTGTACAGCAATCTCAACGATCGCGACGGCGGCGCTATCGTCACGCAACTCACGCAGATGAACATCCCCTATCGCTTTACCGAGAACGGATCGGCATTGATGATCCCGGCGGAAAAGGTGCATGAAACCCGCCTGCGTCTGGCGCAACAGGGGCTGCCCAAGGGAGGTGCCGTCGGCTTTGAGCTGCTGGATCAGGAAAAATTCGGCATCAGCCAGTTCAGCGAACAGATCAACTACCAGCGCGCGCTGGAAGGCGAACTGTCACGCACTATCGAATCCCTGGGGCCGGTACAGAATGCCCGTGTGCATCTGGCACTGCCTAAGCCTTCGCTGTTTGTACGCGAACAAAAGAACCCCTCTGCTTCCGTGACGCTCACGCTGCAACCTGGCCGCACGTTGGACGACGGCCAGATCAATGCCGTGGTGTATATGGTGTCCAGCAGCGTGGCCGGTTTGCCGCCGGGCAACGTCACGGTGGTCGATCAGGCTGGCCGCCTGCTGACCCAATCCGACGGCACCGGGCGCGATCTCAATGCCGCACAGTTGAAGTACGCCAATGAGGTTGAGAACCGCTATCAGCGCCGTATTGAAGCCATTCTGGCACCGATTGTCGGCAGCGCGAACGTGCGTGCACAGGTAACGGCACAAATCGATTTCTCCACCCGCGAGCAAACCGACGAACAGTACCAGCCCAACCAGCAGCCGGATAAATCTGCGATACGCTCCAGACAGCTCAGCCAGAGTGAACAGAACGGCGGGCAACAGATCGGCGGCGTACCGGGTGCCCTTTCCAACCAGCCGAGTGCAGCACCGACTGCACCGATAGAAACACCAAAAACTTCGGCTGCGGGCAATACTAATACGCCTGCCACGGCAAACAATGCCAATAACAGCACGCGTACCGGGGCTAGCGGTAACGTAGCGCAAAACAGTCGCCGTGATGAAACCACCAACTACGAGGTGGATCGCACCATTCGCCATACCCAGCACAAGGCTGGAACCGTGGAACGCCTGTCGGTTGCCGTGGTGCTCAACACCCTGGGGACCGATAAAGACGGCAAACCGCAGCCGATGAGCAAAGAGCAGTTGGCCCAGGTGGAATCGCTGGTCCGTGAAGCGATGGGTTACTCCAGCAGCCGTGGCGATACGCTTAATGTGGTCAACACTCAGTTCAACGATGTAGAGCAGACCGGCGGCGAGTTGCCTTTCTGGCAGTCACAGTCGTTTATCGATCAGTTGTTCAACGCAGGCCGCTATTTGCTGGTGCTGCTGGTGGCCTGGATTTTGTGGCGCAAGCTGGTTCGTCCGCAGCTGCAAAGCCGTCAGGTGGCGCAACAAGCTGCTGTGGCCGCTGCCAATACGCCAGCCATTCGCCCGGCTGAGGTGAACAAGCCAAGTCATGAAGAGCAGGCGCTGCATAAGAAATCACAGCAGCGCGTCAATGCTGAAGTCCAGGGCCAGCGGATCCGCGAACTGGCAGATAAAGATCCACGCGTGGTGGCCCTGGTGATCCGTCAATGGATGAGTAACGAACTATGAGCCTGACAGGTACCGAAAAGAGCGCCATCCTGCTGATGACGCTGGGTGAAGATCGCGCCGCCGAAGTCTTCAAGCACCTCTCGTCACGGGAAGTGCAGCAGTTGAGTGGCACCATGGCCAGTATGCGCCAGGTGTCCCACAAACAGTTGGGGGAGGTCCTCAGAGAGTTTGAAGACGATGCCGAACAGTATGCCGCGCTGAGCGTCAATGCCAGCGACTACCTGCGCTCGGTGCTGGTTAAAGCCTTGGGTGAAGAACGTGCCAGCAGCCTGCTGGAGGATATTCTCGAATCACGCGAAGACACCTCCGGCATGGAAACGCTCAACTTTATGGAGCCGCAGAGCGCGGCCGATCTGATCCGCGACGAACACCCGCAGATCATTGCCACCATCCTGGTTCACCTCAAGCGCGGCCAGGCGGCGGACATCCTGGCACAGTTCGAGGAGCGCCTGCGCAACGACGTGATGCTGCGTATCGCCACCTTCGGCGGTGTACAGCCAGACGCCCTGGCAGAGCTGACCGAAGTGCTGAACAATCTGCTGGACGGCCAGAACCTCAAGCGCAGCAAAATGGGTGGCGTCCGTACCGCCGCCGAGATTATCAACCTGATGAAAACCCAGCAGGAAGAGGCGGTTATCGGTGCCATGCGCGACTACGACGGCGAGCTGGCGCAGAAGATCATCGACGAAATGTTCCTGTTCGAAAACCTGGTCGAAGTGGACGATCGCAGCATCCAGCGCCTGTTGCAGGACGTGGAAAGCGAATCCCTGTTGATCGCCTTGAAAGGGGCCGAACAGCCACTGCGCGAGAAGTTCCTCAAGAACATGTCGCAACGTGCCGCCGATATCCTGCGCGACGATCTGGCCAACCGTGGCCCGGTGCGCATGTCTCAGGTGGAAAACGAACAGAAGGCTATCCTGTTGGTGGTACGTCGCCTGGCAGAAACAGGCGAAATGATCATCGGTGGTGGCGAGGACACCTATGTCTGATCGCCTCAACACCCTGCCCTGGCAGCCCTGGTCGCTTAACGATCTGGCGGATCCCAAACCGGTGCTGGAACCCGAAAGCCCACCTGAGGTGATCATCATCCCACAGGACGACAGCATCAACGAACAGCAACGGCTGGAGATGCTGCGTTTGCAGGCCCAACAGCAAGGTCAGCAACAAGGCTTTGCCGAGGGCCAGCAGAAAGGCTATGACGCCGGTTTCCAGGCCGGGCTGGAGGAAGGCCGTCAGCAAGGCATTCTGGCGGGCCAACAGCAGCAGCAACCGATCACGGAACATTGGCAGCAGTTGGTCACCGAGTTCCAGCACACGCTGGACGCGCTCGACAGCGTGATTGCCTCGCGCCTGATGCAGTTGGCCCTGACGGCGGCCAAACAGGTCATCGGCCAGGCGCCGGTGTGCGACGGCACCGCCCTGCTCGGCCAGATCCAACAGTTGATCCAACAAGAACCAATGTTCAGCGGCAAACCTCAGTTGCGCGTACACCCGGATGATTACGAACGGGTAGATCAGCAGCTTGGCATGACCCTCAGCCTGCACGGCTGGCGGCTGCTGGCCGACGGACAATTACACCCAGGCGGCTGCAAGGTCAGCGCAGAAGAAGGCGATCTGGATGCCAGCCTGGCCACCCGCTGGCATGAACTGTGCCGTCTGGCCGCACCGGGAGAGCTGTAATGACCGTTCGTCTCGGCCGTTGGCTGAACTCGCTGGACAGTCTGGAAAAACGCATCGCCCGTGCGCCCGCGGTGCGCCGCTATGGCCGTCTGACGCGAGCTACCGGGCTGGTACTGGAAGCCACCGGTTTGCAGTTACCGCTGGGGGCCACCTGCCTGATCGAACGCCATGACAGCGGTGTGGTGCAGGAGGTAGAAAGCGAGGTGGTCGGTTTTAACGGCCAGCGGCTGTTCCTGATGCCGCTGGAAGAGGTTGACGGCATCGTGCCCGGCGCCCGAGTCTATGCACGCGTCTCCCCCGAAGGGCAAAGCGCCAGCAAACAGTTACCCCTTGGCCCGGCATTGCTTGGCCGGGTGCTCGATGGCGGTGCCAAACCGCTCGATGGTCTGCCAGCACCCGATACCGGCTACCGCGCGCCGCTGATCACCGCCCCGTTCAACCCGTTGCAGCGCACCCCGATCGAACAGGTACTCGACGTGGGCGTGCGTACCATTAACGGGCTGCTCACCGTGGGCCGCGGCCAGCGCATGGGCCTGTTCGCCGGTTCTGGCGTAGGTAAAAGCGTGCTGCTCGGCATGATGGCGCGTTACACCCAGGCCGACGTGATCGTCGTCGGGCTGATCGGCGAACGTGGCCGCGAAGTGAAAGACTTTATCGAAAACATCCTCGGCACCGAGGGAAGAGCGCGTTCGGTGGTGATCGCTGCACCGGCAGACGTTTCCCCGCTGCTGCGCATGCAAGGCGCCGCCTATGCCACCCGCATCGCCGAAGATTTCCGCGATCGTGGCCAACACGTGCTGCTGATTATGGATTCCCTGACCCGTTACGCCATGGCGCAACGTGAAATCGCCCTGGCAATCGGTGAACCCCCGGCTACCAAAGGCTATCCGCCTTCGGTATTCGCCAAACTACCCGCGCTGGTAGAGCGTGCCGGTAACGGCATCAGCGGTGGCGGCTCCATCACCGCGTTTTATACCGTGTTGACCGAAGGTGATGACCAGCAAGACCCGATTGCCGATTCGGCACGCGCCATCCTCGATGGCCATGTGGTGCTCTCCCGGCGCCTGGCGGAAGCGGGCCACTACCCCGCCATCGATATTGAAGCGTCGATCAGCCGTGCCATGACCTCGCTGATCGACGAGGAGCATTACCGGCGGGTACGCAACTTCAAACAGATGCTGGCCAGTTACCAACGTAACCGCGATCTGATCAGTGTAGGAGCCTACGCCGCAGGCAGCGATCCGCTGCTGGACAAGGCCATGACGCTGTATCCGCAGATGGAAGCCTATCTGCAACAGGGCATTTTCGAACGTAGCGGCTACGACGATGCCTGCCAGCAGTTGCAGCAACTGATTGTTTAACCACGGAGCCTGAGCACCATGAAACCACAGTCACCGCTGATTATCCTGCGCGATCTGGCGCAGGATGCCGTAGAACAGGCCGCACAGCACCTCGGCCAGGCACGTCAGGCGCAACAGGCGGCGGAGCAACAGCTTGCCATGCTGCTCAACTACCAGGATGAGTATCGGCAAAAGCTGAACAACACCCTGTCTAGCGGCATGGGTTCCGCCAGTTGGCAAAACTACCAGCAGTTTATCGGCACGCTCGAGCAGGCCATCAGCCAGCATCGCCAGCAGTTGCTGCAGTGGAGCGAGAAGGTAGAGCGGGCGGTCAAACAGTGGCAGGACAAACAGCAGCGGCTGAACGCTTTTGAAACGCTCAACACCCGTGCCCTCAGCGCCGAGCTGATGCTGGAAAACAAGCGTGATCAAAAACTGATGGATGAGTTCGCTCAACGCAGTTCACAAAGGAATCTAAACCCATGAACCTCAACGTTCTCTCTGGCTTGCCCGCGACAGCTGATGGCACGGAGACTGGCCTTACCGCGCTGTCGTTGGATGATGCCGGACTGTCTGCCAGCTTTGCTCAACTGCTCGGCGAGCGTTTCATGCCGGACGGTCAACTGAAAGGTAAGCCGAACGTGGCCCAGCTACTGGCCGAAGATCCACAAATCTCAACCCTCAGCCGCCAGCAGCTTAACCAACTGCTGACCTCGTTGAGCGATCGTGGCCGGTTGCTGGCCGCTCCGCAGGAACTGGATGCGGCAGGCGATAGCCAAACCCGGTTAACCAAGCGCGATGACGAACAGCCGTTGCACTCTGTAGATACTTTGGATGCGGCCAGCTTGCAGGCCCTGTTTGCCATGCTGCCTGCCGCCGTAGTACAGCCGTTACCGGGGAATGGGGTCGCAACCGCCGCTGAGCCAAGTGGGGACGAAGCGACGCTGACGGGAGCCGCATCACTGTTAGCCCCCCTGAGCGAAAAACCAGCGTTATCCACTGCTGGCCTGCCAACGTCAAAATCACAGCTGAACGCAGACGATAAATCCGCCTTGGCCACCAAAAGTGACGCGGCGTCAGTACTGTCTTCTCAGGCCGATAACAATCAGGATAGCGGCACCACCCCACTGAAACTGGCAGTTGAATCGGCGCAATCTTCTGCAACGCCACAGCACGCGGCCCCTGCGCCAGTTTCCAGCCCGGTGATAGCCAGCCAACCCGTCAGCGCGACGGTGAGCGCACCGGCAACGCCACAGTTGAACGCTCAACTCGGCAGCCCTGAATGGCAACAGGCGCTAAGTCAGCAGGTGCTGATGTTCCACCGCAACGGCCAGCAGAGCGCCGAATTACGCCTGCATCCGCAGGAACTGGGTGCCTTGCAAATCACGCTGAAGCTCGACGATAACCAGGCCCAGTTGCATATCGCCTCGGCACACGGCCAGGTTCGTGCGGCGGTGGAAGCCGCGCTGCCCCATCTACGCCATGCGCTGGCGGAAAGTGGCATCAACCTTGGCCAGAGCAGCGTTGGCGGTGAGTCACTGCCGCAGCCGCAACAGTCACAGCAGCAGGCCTCTCACCAAGGCGGGCAGCCTTCTTACCGTGAACAACACGGCAGCGCCGAAACCGGCGTTGAAGCCCTGAGCGCCCCAGCAGCGCTGCAGGCGATGGCCCGTTCGGTCGACGGCGTTGATATTTTCGCCTGACGGCGTGCAAACGCTCAAGCTGGCACGCTTTTCCCCGCCTATTCTGGCTATTGCAGCCATGAATAAGCGGGATAATGGAATTACATGTATTGCGTGCTGCCTATCTGCACGCAGAGAACAGGATTTGGCTTAGTAATGTCTCAGAACTCTCTTCCAACAGCAGCAACAAAAAAACGCCCATTACTGGTGATCCTGCTGGTACTGATCGCCTTGGGCGCATGTGGTGCCGCAGGCTATAGCTGGTGGTTGATGCAGCAGCATAAAAACGGTCAACCCGCCGCCGAGGAAAAAAAGCAGCCACCTCCGGCACCGGTGTTTATGCCGCTGGATACCTTTACCGTCAATCTGGTGACGCCGGATAACAACCCGGACCGTGTGCT
This sequence comes from Serratia sp. K1WW1, assembly GCF_055790865.1. NCBI lineage: Bacteria > Pseudomonadati > Pseudomonadota > Gammaproteobacteria > Enterobacterales > Yersiniaceae > Serratia > Serratia sp. K1WW1. The sequence goes on along the minus strand of NZ_CM147697.1, from coordinate 2,330,768 downwards.
ATATATCGGCCTGACGCTGCGCCTGCCAGATGAAGAAACACGCCGCCGGCTGAACGATTTTCTGCCGGAAGTGCGTAGCCGTCTGCTAATGCTGCTTTCACGACAGGAAGCAAGCCAACTGGCCAACGAGCAAGGGAAACAGCAACTGGTGGCACAGATTAAAGACGTGCTCAGCCCACCGCTGGTGACGGGACAACCGAAGCAAGTGGTCAGCGATGTGCTGTTCACTGCCTTCATACTGCGGTAATTAACCATGGGCGACAATATTCTTTCACAGGCCGAGATCGACGCACTGCTCAATGGCGACAGCGCGGGGGATGAACCCGCCGCCGTCATCGGTCATGAAAGCGAGGTCAAACCTTACGATCCCACCACCCAACGCCGCGTGGTGCGTGAGCGCCTGCAAGCGCTGGAGATCATTAACGAGCGTTTTGCCCGTCAGTTTCGCATGGGGCTGTTTAACCTGTTGCGCCGTAGCCCGGATATTACCGTCGGGGCGATCAAGATCCAGCCATACCATGAGTTTGCCCGCAACCTGCCGGTGCCGACCAACCTGAACCTGGTCCACCTGAATCCATTGCGCGGCACGGCGCTGTTTGTGTTTGCCCCCAGCCTGGTGTTTATCGCCGTGGATAACCTGTTCGGTGGCGATGGCCGTTTTCCTACCAAGGTCGAAGGCCGGGAATTTACGCCAACCGAACAGCGGGTGATCAAGCGCATGCTGCGCTTGGCGCTGGACGCCTACGGCGATGCCTGGAGCGCCATCTACAAGATCGACGTGGAATACGTACGTGCCGAAATGCAGGTCAAGTTCACCAATATCACCACCTCTCCCAACGATATCGTGGTAACCACGCCGTTCCAGGTGGAGATCGGGGCGCTGAGCGGTGAGTTCAATATCTGTATTCCATTCGCCATGATCGAGCCACTGCGCGAGTTGCTGACTAACCCACCGGTGGAGAACTCCCGCCAGGAAGACAGCCAGTGGCGAGAAACGCTGGTGAAACAGGTTCAGCACTCCGAACTTGAACTGATAGCCAACTTTGTCGATATCCCGATGCGCCTGTCGAAGGTGCTGAAACTCCAGCCGGGCGACGTGTTACCGATCGATAAACCAGAACGCCTGATCGCCCATGTTGACGGCGTCCCGGTCTTGACCAGCCAATACGGCACCTTGAACGGGCAGTACGCCCTGCGTGTTGAACATTTGATTAACCCTATTTTGAATGCCCTGAGTGAGGAACGGCCCAATGAGTGATCCTAAACAACCGTCTGGCGAAGAGAAGGACTCCGTAGACGATCTGTGGGCTGATGCGTTTAACGAGCAACAGGCGACCGAAAAATCCGCCTCTACCGAGGGCGTATTCAAGTCGCTGGAAGCTCAGGATGCGTTGGGTAGCCTGCAAGATATCGATCTGATCCTGGATATCCCGGTCAAGCTGACCGTGGAGCTGGGCCGCACCAAGATGACCATCAAGGAGTTACTGCGCCTGTCGCAAGGCTCGGTGGTGGCACTGGATGGTCTGGCCGGTGAGCCGTTGGATATCCTGATTAACGGCTATCTGATTGCACAAGGCGAAGTGGTGGTGGTCGGCGACAAGTTCGGCGTACGCATCACCGATATCATCACGCCTTCCGAGCGCATGCGCCGCCTGAGCCGCTGATGAACCCCAACGCCAGCGTGCAGACGCAAAGCACTCAGCAGCCCGCCGGTACGGCGCTGCCCACCGGCTCGGTATTGATGCAGGTCAGCAGCGCGCTCGGCGCTATTTTGCTGCTGATCCTGCTCGCTGGCTGGCTGTTTCGTCGGCTGGGCTTTGCCCCGCAGGCCCGTGGCAATCAAAAATTGCTCAACCTGCGTGCCAGCTGTCAGGTTGGCCAACGCGAACGGGTGGTGGTGGTTGAAGTGGATAACACCTGGCTGGTGCTGGGCGTTACGGCTCAGCAAATCACCCCGTTGCACACCCTGCCCGCTCCACCGGCACAGGAAACAACCGATCACAAATCACCGGCAGATTTCCGCCAGCTGATGCAAAACGTATTAAAACGCCCGGATAAATCGGCATGAATCCATTCTCCCACCGCCGGGCTTTTGGCCCGCTGCTGGCCGCTGGCCTGCTACTGCTCAGCCCTGCCGCTTTGGCACAGTTGCCGGGGCTGATTAGCCAACCTACGGCCAACGGCGGCCAAAGCTGGACGCTGCCGGTGCAAACGCTGGTACTGATCACCTCACTCAGTTTCCTGCCAGCGATGCTGCTGATGATGACCAGCTTCACCCGCATCATCATCGTGCTGGGGCTGCTGCGTAACGCCCTCGGCACCCCGTCGGCACCGCCCAATCAGGTGATGCTGGGGCTGACGCTGTTTTTGACCTTCTTTATCATGTCACCGGTGTTCGACAAGGTTTATCAGGATGCCTACCTGCCGTTCAGCCAGGACAAGATCAGCATGGAGGTAGCGATCGATAAAGGTTCGCAGCCGCTACGCGAGTTTATGCTACGCCAGACGCGGGAAAGCGATCTCGCCCTGTACGCCAGGCTGGCTAACCTGCCTGCATTGGAAGGCCCAGAGGCCGTCCCGATGCGCATTCTGTTGCCCGCCTATGTCACCAGTGAGCTGAAAACCGCCTTCCAGATTGGTTTTACCGTGTTTATTCCGTTCCTGATCATCGACCTGGTGGTGGCCAGCGTGCTGATGGCGCTGGGGATGATGATGGTACCGCCCGCGACCATCTCGCTACCGTTCAAGCTGATGTTGTTTGTGCTGGTGGATGGTTGGCAATTGCTGTTGGGATCGCTGGCGCAGAGTTTTTATAGCTAGATCGGTGTGACTTCCCCCACCCACAGGGTGAGGGGATAAAAAGCTCCCCCCTATTGGAGAATAAAGATGACACCAGAGTCGGTAATGGCGCTAGGTACGGAAGCGATGAAAGTGGCCCTGGCGCTGGCCGCCCCGCTGCTGCTGGCCGCGCTGTTCAGTGGGCTGATCGTCAGCCTGTTGCAGGCCGCTACGCAGATCAACGAAATGACGCTGTCGTTTATTCCTAAAATTCTCTCCGTGGTCGCCACCCTGATTATCGCCGGGCCGTGGATGCTCAACCTGTTGCTGGACTATATGCGCATGCTGTTCAGCAATCTGCCGAACCTGATCGGTTAACCGTGCTGACCTTTGACAGCGCCCAGCTTAGCGTCTGGCTCAGCCAGTTCTTCTGGCCTCTGCTGCGCGTCCTGGCGCTGATTAGCACCGCTCCGCTGTTCAGTGAAAAGCAGATCTCCAAGCGAGTGAAAATCGGCCTGGGCGGCCTGATCGTTTTGCTGATCGCTCCCACGCTGCCCACCAGCAATATCCCCCTGTTTTCCGTCACCGGCCTGTGGCTGGCCGTGCAGCAGATCCTGATCGGCGTGGCGATCGGTTTGACGATGCAGTTCGCCTTTGCGGCGGTGCGCCTGGCGGGTGAGGTGATCGGCATGCAGATGGGGCTGTCCTTTGCCACCTTCTTTGATCCCTCCGGCGGCCCCAATACGCCACTGCTGGCGCGCCTACTGAACCTACTGGCGATGTTATTGTTCCTCAGCTTCGATGGTCACCTGTGGCTGATCTCACTGCTGGCAGACAGCTTCCATACCCTGCCGATCCAGGCACGGCCGCTGAACGGCAACGGTTTTCTGGCGCTGACCCAGGCAGGAACACTGATCTTCATTAACGGTATGATGTTGGCGCTGCCGCTGATCTGCCTGCTGCTGACGCTGAACCTGGCGCTTGGCCTGCTTAACCGCGTTACCCCGCAGCTTTCGGTGTTTGTGATCGGTTTCCCGGTCACGTTAACCATCGGCATGTTGACCCTTGGCATGATGATGCCGATGCTGGCCCCCTTCTGCGAGCACCTGTTCGGTGAGTTTTTCGATCGGCTGGCGGCGGTGATCGGCGGTATGTCCCCTTAACGCTAAGGTTAGCCGCGAGACAAACTAGCAGGGAAAGATATTTCCCGAGATAAAAAGTTGAAAAAGCGAAATTAACCAGATTTAGCGGCGATTATCTGCCCGGGCTTGAATAATAAATTACCCGCCTTAGAATGGCCTCATTAAATAAATCTCTCAGCGTAGCAATACGGTAAAAAAGTCATTAATTTGGCTGGCGATTTATTGAAAACAACCAACAATCCGAAAAATAAAATAACCGTGCCTGCGGGCTGCGGCATTTTATTTATCTCGCTTTATCTACCTAAACATGGCCAGGAGCATGGAATGAAGATGAAAAACAGGAAAGCACGCAGAGCCTTAGGCATGGCACACTGGGTCACCAATCGCATTCAGATCACGCCATCCGAGTGCGGTAAAATCTGGACCGTAACCAAAAAGAAAAAATAACGCATCGTTAAATACGTAGCACAAAAAATATAACGGTAACTTATCCAGCCTGAATATCCTGACGTTTCCCGCCGTTAAATCAGGCTGTGTAAAACGGTGCTGCGCTCTATATCCACGTTATAGGGCGCTGTACCCTACCCTATGAATATATATATTATCTAGAATTAATACCCTATGGATTTCAAGTTGCAGCTAGGCGACAAACTATCTCATCCCCAGGAGCTTACTTTTAGTAAGTGACTGGGGTGAGATAGTGCAGGTAACAACGCTGCAGCTTGAAAGACGACGGGTATTAGCGGTTTATTTGGAATAACGACATACCTTGCATATCGCTGAAGGTCTTATACGACGCCTGCAAAGCCGCCTGTTGCATGTAGTAAGACGAGATCGCCTCCACCACATCCGCATCAACCAGCGCGCTCAGCTGATTTTGGTTAGCCGTATTGTTTTCGATGCCGATGCTGTCCAGCACGTCCAACTCTTGCAACTGAGTCCCTAGCACCGCATTGGTGCTCAGCACGTTGTTATAGCTGTTATCCAGGCCACGGGTTGCCTTATCGAGCGCCGCAGTCACCTGCTCACGGGTAGCCTCATCGGCCCCCTGCAGCGGGGTCTTCAACGCTTTCAACGCCATGTCGATGCTCTCGAACACGTTTGTTTCGGAAGGGCTGCCGTCCGGTTCGGGTTTGATATTGCTGGTCAGCGACATAAATATCGAGCTGCCGGTGTGGCCCACGGTCATGGTGCGGTTGGCATCCACTTTCTGCTCAATGGCCGAGCTGCTGCCCTGGTAAACCACCTTGCCACCCTGCTCGACAAACGGAGCTTTGTCATTGGCAAAGCCGGCAAAAATAAAACGGCCGTTACCGTCGGTGCTGTTGGCCTGGCTGAGTAGCTGATCTTTCAGCCCCTGCAACTGGGTGGCCAAAGAGTCACGGTCATTGTCGCTGAGCGTGCCGTCACCGGCGTTGACGATCAGCGTTTTCATGTCCTTGATGCCGTCGGCGGCGCTACGCAACACGGTTTCTTCCATCGAGATATTCTGACGGGCAAAGGTGCGTGCCAGCGCGTACTGGCTGTTTTCTGACATCGACTGCGAGATCATCACCGCCTGTGACGCCGCTAACGGATCGTCCGAAGGGTAAAGCACGCGCTTGCCGCTGGAAAGCTGCTGCCCGGACTGCATCCACAGAGACTGGTTATTGGTGACCCCCGACAGATTCTGCTGGTAGATCATGCTGGTGCTCATGCGCATGGGTTGGGTTCCTCACTAAGGGCATCCACAGCCGGCATACCGGCTGCGGTTAACGGTAAAATCAACGAATATTCAGTATGGCGTCAAACAACGAGCTGGCGGTCTGGATCACCTGCGCATTGGCCATGTAATACTGTTGGAAACGCAGCAGTTCGCCGTACTCTTCGTCCAGGTTAACCCCGGAGATGGACTGCTGTTGGGTTTGCAATTGGGTCACAATATTGGTTTGTGCGGTGGCGTTGACCTTGGCGGTGGCGGTCTGGTTACCCACGCTGCTGACCAATCCGGCATAGGCGCCGCTCAAGGTTGCTTTACCATCCACCACTTTGGCGGTTTGCAGATCGAGCAGTTTCTTGACGTTGTCGTTATCGCCCTTACCGCCATCTTCCGTTCCTGCGGCAGCAAACTTGGCCGAGTCGCTGATGGCGACCTTCAGGGTACCGGCCACATCGCTAACCGGCTTCACGGTAAAGCTGTCGTTCTTTTTCGCGTTGCCCGTCACGCCGATCTGCAGGCCATCAAAGCTCAGCGTCGGTTTGCCATCCGCATCGGTGCCTGCAGTGGCAGGCACTTTGACGTTGTCGGACAGGCGCGTGACCTGCCAGTTGGCACCGTCAAACTCCATGCGGTAGTCACTGGCCTTGACCTTGCTGGTATCAGTGAAGGAGACCGACAGCGAGGCATTGCCGGTGTTGTTGGTATTGTTGACCGTACGCCCACCTGAGAAGCTGAAGAAATCCTCCCCCGGATCGCCGTTGATATCAAAGCCTTCGCGATGTTGCTGGTTAAAGCTATCTGCCAGCGCCAGGGCCAGTTGCCCCAACTGGTTACGTGCGCCATCCAGTGATTCACTGCGGAATTTCAGCACGCCGCTGACGCTGCCGCTGCCAATCTGGCTTTCCGGAATTTCGTTAGCGCCATTGCCGCGATCGTAACCGAGCGTCAGGCGGGACGGGTCTTTGCTGGAAGGCATCGCCGTCACCTGATAGGAGGAGTTGCCCTGCACCAGCGTCAGCCCGTTGGCGAAGGTCACGGTATAGGCATCACCGTCCTGCTGGGTGACCTGAACGCCGACCACCTTGTTAAGCTCCGTCACCAACTGATCGCGCTGATCCAGCAAGGCGTTTGGCTCGCTGCCGCCGCTGCTGGCCCGCACCTGGGTGATTTCGTTATTCAAGCGGGCGATTTGCTGGCTGTAAGTATTGATCTGGTTGGCGCTATCGCTCAATTGCTGGTTGACGCCCGCATCCATATCGCGCAGATACTTGTCCGCATTGTTGAACTGATTCACCAGGCCGTTAGCCTTGCCTAACACGGTCTGACGGGCTGCGTCATCCCCGGCATTGCTGACGACGTTTTGCAGGTTTTTGAAGAAATCTTCCATCCCCGATGCCAGGGTGTTGGTTTTAGACGCCAGCAGGTTATCGATCTGGGAGACTTTTTCGAAGTAGCTGCTCTGGGCCGAAGCTTCGCTTTGCGCTCCGCGCAGCTGGGTCATGATGAACTGGTTATACTCGCGATTGACCGTTGTCACGGTGGCTCCGTTGCCGATAAAACCGTTCATGGTGCCCAGGCCGCCGTTCTGCGCCAGGATCGCGGTCTGGCGGTTATAGCCCGCCACGTTGTAGTTGGAAATGTTATTACTGACGGTGCTAAGCGCAACCTGCGCCGCATTCAGGCCACTCATCGCGGTATTGATTAAACTGTTGGACATAGAGGTTCCTTATGCTGCGGTGCCAGCGGCCCACAGAGGTCAAAAATTGTGCCGGGCGTTACCATCCAGCCTGTTTGGGTTATCGGCCACGATGGAGAAAACTTGAGGAAAATAGTAGTGACTCACCTTGGCTAAACAGGCACTCGAGTTTGTTGAGATTATCGATTTACTTCCAAAAGCACTGGGGCTATCAACTCCCTCTCCCTGTGGGAAAGGAGGCATTCGAGTTTGTTGAAATCACCGATTTACTTCCAAAAGCGCTGGGGCTATCAACTCCCTCTCCCTGTGGGAAAGGAGGCATTCGAGTTTGTTGAAATCACCGATTTACTTCCAAAAGCGCTGGGGCTATCAACTCCCTCTCCCTGTGGGAAAGGAGGCATTCGAGTTTGTTGAAATCACCGATTTACTTCCAAAAGCGCTGGGGCTATCAACTCCCTCTCCCTGTGGGAAAGGAGGCATTCGAGTTTGTTGAAATCACCGATTTACTTCCAAAAGCGCTGGGGCTATCAACTCCCTCTCCCTGTGGGAAAGGAGGCATTCGAGTTTGTTGAAATCACCGATTTACTTCCAAAAGCGCTGGGGCTATCAACTCCCTCTCCCTGTGGGAAAGGAGGCATTCGAGTTTGTTGAAATCACCGATTTACTTCCAAAAGCGCTGGGGCTATCAACTCCCTCTCCCTGTGGGAGAGGGTTGGGGTGAGGGGCCACTAAAACAGATCCTGCAAATCGTGGGTATAGGCTTTGGTTACCTGCTCCCCAGCGTTTTTCATCTGCTGGATCATGCTGACCAGCTTTTTGGCATACAGCGGATCGGTAGCATAGCCGGCCTTTTGCAGCGCATGTGCCGCCTGCTCGGGGCTACTGGCACTGGCAACGTTGGCGTAGCGCGGGTTGTTGGTCAGCAATTTGACGTAATCCCCAATCGCTTCCATATAAGAGCCATAGACGCGGAAGCGGGCCTTGATCTTCTTCGCCACCCCTTCCTCGAACTCGGTAGTGGTGATTTCCGTCACCGGGCCGTCCCAACTGCTACCGGCCTTGATACCAAACAGGTTGTAACTGCGTGAACCATCCGCCGCCGGGATCTCGCGTTGCCCCCAGCCAGACTCCAGCGCAGCCTGCGCCATGATCAGCTGGTGCGGAATACCGCTTTGCTGGCTGGCAACCCGTGCCGGAATGGACAGCTGCGCCACGAAGTTGCCGTTGCTCAGCGGCAAGGGAGGCGCCGTAGGTATTTTCGGCACCGCCCGGCGTACCATCTGTTCCAATGCCTGACGCGGCAAGGTCTGCAACACTTCGTTGTCCAGCGCCATCGGCACCGTCCCTGCGGTTTCGCTTGGGCGGCTGTTTCCGGCGGAGAGCTGCTTGACCATCATATCCGCCAGCCCCAGGCCTTTCTGCGACATCTGTTGGGCGATCTGCTGATCGTACATCGAGGTATACAGCCGCGTCTGATCGCTGCTCAACACGCCGTCCTGCGGCAACGCCGCACGCATGCTTTTCAGCATCATCTGCACGAACATACCTTCCACCTGCTGGGCCACCTGTTTGATATTGCCCTGCGGATCGGCGGCAACATCGCGCTTCAAGCCGTTCAGCGACTGGGTGTCATAGGCCGCACCCGACATGGCCATCAGATCGCTGCTCATCAGATAATTTCCAGTTTGGCACGCAGGCAGCCAGCGCTCTGCATCGCCTGCAAGATAGACATCAGGTCGATCGGCGTCGCCCCCAGCGCATTCAGCGCGCGAACCACGTTATTGAGATTGGCGCTGGCGTTCACTTTTTGCAGTGAACCGCCCTGCTGCTGCACGGAAATCTGGGTATTCGGCGTCACCACGGTCTGGCCACCGCCGAATGGCGTATCCGGCTGGCTGACGGTGTTTTGCCGATCGACCACCACCGACAGGTTCCCTTGTGCCACCGCACAGGAATCCAGTACCACATCGCGGTTCATAACCACCGAGCCGGTACGCGAGTTGATGATCACTTTGGCATCCATTGCCCCAACGTTAATGCTGATATTCTGGATATCTGCCAGGAAGCGCACTTGCGAACTATTGCCGCGTGGCACCAGCACCTGCACGGTACGGGAATCGAGCGGTGAGGCGGTGCCGCTGCCGCGCTGGCGGTTGATGGCATCGCTGATCTGTTGTGCCAGGGTGAAATCATCGTCGTTCAGTTGCAGGTTGATCACGCCATCCTGGCCGAAGGTGGTAGGCAATTCGCGTTCGATGGAAGCGCCGTTGCTGATACGGCCACCGGCCAACTGATTGACCTGCACGCTGCTGCCACCGGAGGACGCACCGGCCCCGCCGACCAGCACGTTGCCCTGTGCCAACGCATAGACCTGATTATCAACGCCTTTGAGCGGTGTCATCAGCAGTGTCCCACCACGCAGGCTTTTGGCGTTACCCATTGAGGACACTACCACATCAATGCTCTGCCCTGGACGGGAGAACGGCGGCAGCTTGGCAGTTACCATCACCGCTGCCACGTTTTTCAACTGCATGTTGGTGCCTGGCGGTACGGTGATCCCCAGTTGCGACAGCATATTGCTCAGGCTCTGGGTGGTAAACGGGGTTTGCATGGTCTGGTCGCCAGAGCCGTCCAACCCCACGACCAGGCCATAGCCAATCAACGCGTTGTCACGTACGCCCTGTACCGTCACCAGATCGCGGATGCGTTCCGCCGTCGCGGGCAGGCAAACCAGCATCATGGACAGTGTGAGAAGTAACTTTTTCAACATCGGTCAATCCTTAGAACGGTGAAACATTTAAGAAGAAGCGCTGTAGCCACCCCATGGTCTGCGCTTCATTGATATAGCCGTTGCCGACGTATTCAATGCGCGCATCCGCCACCTGGGTGGACGTGACCGAGTTATTGCCACTAATGGTGCGGGGGTTAACCACACCGGAAAAACGGATGAATTCGGTGCCCTGATTGATGGCAATTTGCTTTTCGCCCACCACGTGCAGGTTGCCGTTGGCCAAGACCTGATTGACCGTGACGGTAATGGTGCCGTTAAAGGTGTTGTTAGCGTTGGCCCCGCCCTTGCCGCCGAAGGTGCTGTCGCCGGAGATATCCATGTCGGCGCGCGCGTTACCGAGCAGCCCGTCGAGATAACGCGGTGAAGTGGCTACGCCAAATTTGCTGGATCCGTTGCGGCTGGCGTTGGCGGATGAGCTCTTGCTGGCGCTGACGTTTTCTTGCAGCACGATGGTCAGGGTGTCGCCGATATTACGCGGGCGACGATCCTCAAACAGCGGCTGATAGCCGTAGTTCATCGGCTGCACCGTCTGGAAAATCGAACCGTTCGGCACCGGAGCGCCTGCCGGAGCGGGCTGAGCCGTGGTAGCCCCGTCAACCAGGGGGGTATGCGGAATATAGGCACAGCCGCCGACTGTCAGCATCAGCAGCCCGGCCAGGACGCGTTTGCCTTGCTGCGGCACGCTGGCCGCTAAAAAGGTGGTTACCACGGGTATCGCCTTTGTTGCTCTGGATAAGGATTACGGGCGCAGCAAGCCGCGCCCGTCGATTACAGTTGCGTCAGCTTTTGCAGCATCTGGTCAGACGTTGATACCGCTTTGCTGTTGATCTCATAGGCGCGCTGGGTCTGGATCATGTTGACCAACTCTTCCGCCACGTTGACGTTAGAGGTTTCAACATAGCCCTGATACAACAGGCCTGCCCCGTTGAGGCCGGGGGTACTTTCGTTAGGCGCACCGGAGCTTTCGGTTTCCTGGTAGAGGTTTTCACCCATGCTTTCCAGGCCGCTATCGTTGATAAAGGTGGTCAACGTCAGTTGCCCGACCTGCTGCGCCGCCGTCTGGCCCTGCTGGGTCACGCTGACGATGCCATCACGGCCCACGGTAATGCTCAGGGCGTTGGCCGGAATGGTGATCGCCGGTTGTACCTGAAAACCACTGGCGGTCACCAACTGGCCATTCTGATCGATCTGGAATGAACCATCGCGGGTATAGGCCTGGGTGCCATCCGGCAACACCACCTGGAAGAAGCCCTGCCCCTTGATCGCCACGTCTTTGCTGTTGTTGGTCTGCGACAGGTTGCCCTGGCTGTGGATGCGCTCGGTCGCCACAGGACGTACGCCGGTACCAATCTGCAAACCGGAAGGCAGCGTGGTTTGCTCGGAAGACTGAGCCCCGGGCTGACGCATGGTCTGGTACAGCAGATCTTCAAACACCGCACGTTGGCGTTTAAACCCGTTGGTACTGACGTTCGCCAGGTTGTTGGCGATCACGTCCATATTGGTCTGCTGCGCATCCAGACCGGTTTTGGCAATCCATAAGGATGGGATCATGATTTATTCCTCTGCACTCAGCTCATTGACAGCAATGAGTTGGCGCGCTGTGCGTTTTCATCCACGCTGTGGATGACCTTCATTTGCATTTCGAACCGACGAGCGTTGGCGATCATATCCACCATCGTCTCCAGCGGTTTGACGTTGCTGCCCTCCAACACTCCCGGCATGATCCGCACATCGGGATCGTTCGGTAGTTGGTTGCCACGCTGCTGCTGAGCCTCGGCAGTCAGATGGAACAGGCCGTCGTCGCCGCGCACCACTTCCCGCGCATCGGCCTTCACCAGCTTCAGGCGGCCAATCTGGGAAATGGTGTTAGGCGGATCGCCCGGATTTAACGCCGAGATGGTGCCGTCCGCCGCCAGCGTCAGTTCCGCCTGCGGCGGGGCTTCGATCGGCCCGCCATCGCCCATCAGCGGCACGCCCTGCACCATCAACTGCCCGGTGGAGGAGATCTGGATGCTGCCGTTACGGCTGTAGGCTTCGGTGCCGTCCGGCAGCCTTAGCGCCAGAAACCCGTCCTGCTGCAATGCCACATCCAGTGGCCGCCCGGTGTAGTTCAGCGGCCCTTGGCTCATGTCTGCCCCCGGCGTCGAAGCAGCCACCAGCGTACGCGTTTGCATGCTTGGCCCATCAACCGGCACCGCACGCAGCGCCGAAAGCTGTGCACGGAAACCAGGAGTGGAGGCGTTGGCCAGGTTGTTGGCCGTGACCGACTGCTGCTCCAGCGTCTGCCGGGCCCCCCCCATCGCGGTATAAATCGCGTGATCCATAAATCAATCCTATTAGCGCAGGCTGACCAGCGTTTGCAGGATCGAATCCTGGGTTTTGATGGTTTGCGCGTTTGACTGGTAGTTACGCTGCGCGACGATCATGTTCACCAGTTCCTGACTCAGATCGACGTTGGAAGACTCCAGCGCACCGCTGGTCAGTGAACCGAAACCGCCACCGCCCGCCAGGCCCACACGTGGCTGGCCTGAAGCACCGGTTTCCTTCCAGACGTTATCCCCCTGTGCGGCCAGGCCTTCCGGGTTGGAGAAGTTGGTTAACACGATCTGCCCCAGCAATTGGGTCTGCTGGTTGTTGTATACCCCGACCACGGTGCCATCTTTGTTGATCTGGAACCCCTGGTATTCCCCGGTGGCATAGCCGTCCTGGGAAATCTTGCTGACAGAGTCGCTGCCGACGTTCTGTTGCAGGCTACCGGCAAAGCTCAGGTTAAAGTTTTGCGCCAGCGCGCCGTCTTTCGCCGACATTGGCACGACCAGGTTGAATGGCATGGTGCTTGGTGTGCCATCTGGCATCAACGTGCCGGTCAGCGTACCGCTGTTGTCAAAGTTCAGGCTGCCCGCTTTGGCCGACGGAGCACCCGTCACGCTGCCGTCCTGGGTGTAAACGTCCCACTTGTTATCAGCCGTCTTAACAAAGTAGGCGTTGATGTTATGAGCGTTGCCCAGGGTGTCATAGGTAGTAATGGTGTTGACGTAGTTAAACGAGTCGGTCTTGTTGGGATCGAACGGCGTCACCGCCGGTGGCTGATGGGTTGATTTCAGGTTGGCCACCATATTGCCGCTGGTGCTGGCTTTGGCGTTCATCATGCCTTCAGGAATGCTCAGCGGTACCGGATCGGCCCCCTGCTGGATGGTTGGCGGCGAGCCAGCCGCCGGGTAACCTGTCAGGCTCAACCCTTGCATGTTGGTGATGTTGCGGTTGGCATCCATGATGAACTGCCCATTACGCGTATAGAAGATGCCGCCGTCGGCGTCTTGCATACGGAAGAAGCCGTTCTGGCTGATGGCGATATCCATTGCCCGGTTGGTGTTGGTAGTAGTACCGCCGTTGAAGTTCTGGGTGATCCCCGCCACTTTCACCCCTAGCCCGACCTGCGAGCCGGCAAACATATCGGCAAAGGATACGCTGCCGGATTTGAAGCCGTAGGTGGCGGAGTTGGCGATGTTGTTACCAATCACATCCAGGTTGGTTGCAGCCGCGTTTAAACCGCTGACCGCTTGAGAAAAAGCCATGTCGTTCTCCGAAATAGGTCATTAAAAAAGTGTCTTCAGGATCGAGGGATCCATTGCCGACGTGGAAAATCACTGCGCTTAGTTTGACGAACCCAGTTTGGACAGGATCAGGCGCACGTCATCCAGCGTTGAAGTCCCCGCCACGCCCAGATCCAGTTTTGCCCCGTCCGTACCGCGCGTGACGCCGTTAACCATGGCGAAACGCAGTGGCTGCGCCACCAACTGCTCACCGCCGTTTTTGGCGTTGATCGCCACGGTGTAAGAACCGTCGGGCGCATTGGTGCCATCTTCCAGCGAACCGTCCCAGGAGAAGGAGTGCACACCAGCGGTCAGCCCGCCCAGTTCGATAGTGCGAACCACTTTGCCGGTGGCATCGCTGATGGTCGCCGTCACCGAATCGGCGGTGCGTTCCAGCTCTACGCCAAACGGCGTGGTGCTGACCTTGCCTTCGTCATTACCCACCAGGATCTCCTTGCCCGGCACCATCACGCCGTGGCCAATCAGCGAACTGGCCTGGATTGACTGGTTGCCGCTGATCTGGCCGGAGATCGATCCCAGTGTGGTGTTGAGCTTCTCGATCCCGCTGACCGTGTTGATCTGAGCCAACTGAGTGGTCAGTTCGTTATTTTGCATCGGGTTGGTAGGGTCCTGGTTTTTCAACTGGGCCACCAACAGCGTCAGGAAGTTTTTGTTCAAATCCTGGCTGGCGCTGTTACCATTCACGCCATTCTTGGCGTTGGCACCGGCGATGCTGTTGTCGAGTGATTCATTAGTAGTGGCGGCAATGGCCATAAATAAAAGCTCCGGTTACTGACCCAGCGTCAGGGTTTTCATCAACATGGATTTGGTGGTATTCAGCACTTCGACGTTGGCCTGATAGCTGCGCGAGGCCGAAATGGTGTTGACCATTTCCCCTACTACATCGACATTGGGCATCCGCACATAGCCTTTGGCATCCGCCAGCGGGTTGCCCGGCTGAAAGACCAAACGCTCCGGTGAGGGATCGTCTACCACCTGAGCGACGCGCACGCCGCCTGTCGACTGGCCCGGAGCTGCTGCAACCTCAAACACCACCTGTTTGGCCCGATAAGGCTGGCCATCCGGGCCGGTGGCGCTGTCGGCGTTGGCCATATTGCTGGCGCTGACGTTAAGACGTTGAGATTGTGCAGACAGGGCCGAGCCGGAAATATCAAAAATATTCAATAACGACATGGGAATTATCCTCCTTGCAGCACGGACATCATGCCTTTGATCTGGCCGTTCAACAGCGTCAGGTCGGTTTGATATTTCAGGCTGTTATCGGCAAAGTTGGTGCGTTCACGGTCCATATCCACCGTGTTGCCGTCCAGGGAAGGCTGATCCGGCACGCGGAACAGGAGATCCAGCGACGGTGGCTGCATATTCTGCGCCGGGATATGGCGCGCCGAGGTCAGATTCAGCGCCACGCCGCTGCCGTTGACGCGCCCCTGTTCCATGACCTTGTTCAGTTGGCTGGCGAAATCGATATCACGAGCCTGATAGCCCGGCGTATCTGCGTTGGCGATGTTGGCCGCCAGGATTTCCTGCCGCTGGGCGCGCAGGTTCAGCGCCTCCTGGCCAAAACGCAGAGCAGCGTCCAATTTGTCGAGCATGCTCCCTCCGCGAGGTTAGAATTTGGAGCCGACAGCATAAACGCCCTACCTGTCAGCCTATCGTGGGAATAAGGGCAAAATGCGTCGCTATTTGTCTGCTTAGCCTGCGCGCGTAACGGTTACACTTGTTCCCCTGTGGTCGCTGCGTCTGTGAGGCAAAATATGAAAAGGATCCTGCTGTTGGTCGGCTTGCTGATCGGCCTGAACGCGCACGCCGAGGACCTTGACGGGCAGGTGGAGAGCTTTATCAAGTCACAATTTGCCACTAGTGCCAACGTGACCGAAGTCAAGGTGCTGGTGCGCACGCCAGCAAGCCGTTGGCCGCAGTGCGAATTGCCGCAGCTTTCGATGCCTCAGAATGCTCGCCGCTGGGGTAACATCAGCATCTCGGCCCGTTGTGGCCAGGAGCGGCGTTTCATTCAGGCGCAGGTGCAGCTGGTGGGGCATTATCTGGTGGCCGCTCGGGGGATCAGTGCGGGCAGCAGACTCACTGCAGATGATATCAAGCTGAGAACCGGCCGATTAGACACCCTGCCGCCACGTACCCTGACCGATAACGCCAAAGCGATCGGTGCCGTCAGCCTGCGCAATATCAGCCCTGGACAACCATTGAACACGGTCATGCTAAGACGGGCCTGGGCGATCAAGGCAGGGCAAACGGTGCAGGTGTTGGCGCAGGGCGATGGATTTAATATCAGCGGTGCTGGGAAAGCGATGACCAACGCCGCCGCCGAAGACAGCGTGCGCGTGCGCATGGCCTCCGGGCAAATTGTTAGCGGCATTGCCAATATTGATGGCACAATTCGTATTACTCTATAAAAAAATAAAGCTTTGCCACAGCTTGCCGATAAGAAAGTCATAGCAGCATTTATCCGGCCACTCGTGCCACAGATTTGATTCCCCGTTGCCGAGGCGGCGGTACAGATGGAGATTGAACATGAGTATCGATCGTACCCAACGGTTGCAACCCGTGCCCACGGTGCAGCCGCGAGAAACACAGACAGACAGCACGTTGCAAGCACGTAAAAAGGTCTCGGCGGAAAC
The DNA here is from genome assembly GCF_055790865.1 of Serratia sp. K1WW1. Lineage (NCBI taxonomy): Bacteria > Pseudomonadati > Pseudomonadota > Gammaproteobacteria > Enterobacterales > Yersiniaceae > Serratia > Serratia sp. K1WW1. The sequence goes on along the minus strand of NZ_CM147697.1, from coordinate 2,314,412 downwards.
TTCGGTCAGCGGCACCCAGGTTAAGCTGAGCGATGCACAGGCTCGCCTGATGCAGCCGGGCAGCCAAGATATCAATATGGAGCGTGTGGAAAGCATCAAGCAGGCGATCCGCAACGGCGAATTGAAGATGGATACCGGCAAGATTGCCGACGCCTTGTTACAAGACGTGCAAAGCGAATGGCAGTCCGGCGCCGATCGGGGTTAACACCAAGGGTGAGTCATTGATATGGAAAACCTGGCACAACTGCTGGATAAGCTGCTGGACACCTTGCAGGCGTTAGGCACGGTGCAGACGGAAGAGCACGCTTTACTGTGCTCGAAAACCTTGGCTGGCGTGGCTTTGCAGCGCGTAACCGATGCTAAAAGCCAACTGCTGGCGACGGTCAATTATCTGGACCAACAGCGGCTGGAGATGGAACGGCTGCAACACTGCCAAGCACCTTATGAGGGCCAGCCACAGTTGGCAGCCAACTGGCAGCAAGTGCAACAGCTGAGCCTGCAACTGCGCGAACAGAATCACCATAACGGCATGCTGCTCAGTCATCATATTGAGCACAATACGCAGGCACTGGCGATTTTAAACAAGCAGAATAAATCGCTGTACGGGCCCGATGGTCAGTCCCGCGCGGGGAGCCTGTTGGGCCGTAAGATTGGGGTTTGAACACCATCAACCAGCTAACACCGGCTATTTCCCACAGATGTTAGTGGTGAAGTTGTGCCAAATCGTCTGCGGAAAGGCCGGTTAATTTCATCACTACAGCACGGTCAAAGCCATCGGCCAGCATGGCACTCGCAATGTTCAGGATGGTTGCCCGTGCCTGCTCCATACCCTTCTCAATACCTTGTTCGATACCTTGCTCCATGCCTTTCTTGAAGCCTTTTTGCTCGAGATATTCTGCAATGGTCATCAATTCCTCCTCGTGCCGTGGCGTACGACGGGCCAACTCACGGATCAGCTTATCCGGTTCGGTCGTGTTCCCCACCTGCAACATGTAGTTCACCAACGAGATCAATTGCTCATTGGTAGTGTACCCAAACGATAATAATGTGACCAGTCGTTCCTTTATTTCGAATAGGTCACGCTGGCGCACGTGTTTTTGCAGCAGTTCCAGGGTAGCCATACGGCGGTGCTGCATGATGTCATCGTCCGGTATGACGGTGACGTCAACCAATGGGAAATGTCCAGCATAAAGCTGCCTGGCCAAATCAGGTTCACTGAATTCTTCCAGCCAGCTCATCGAATAGGGATAAGGCGTCACCTGGCCGTGATAAAACAGGGTTGGGATCACTAGGGGAAGTTGATCGTGACCCGTATCAAGGTGGCGTTGCATTGCAGCGATCGCATAACGTATTAAACGAAATGCCATATGCTTATCAGGGCTGCTTTGGTGTTCGATCAAAACGTACACATACGCGTCTCCCCTCTCAGTACGTAATGAGTAGAGCACGTCAGAGTAACTGGCTCGCAGATCGCTTTCGATAAAACTGCCGGATTCAAGTTTTAGCGTACTCAAATCGCAATATTGCAGCAAGACCGACGGCAGGTGTAACTCCAGAAAGTCTCTGGCCGTGTCTGGGTTAGTGAGGAACTTTTTAAATACCGCGTCATGCGATACCGAGGTGGTTTTTTTCATGTTGGTCATCCTGGACTTAACATGAAAAAACCTACCACAGGCTTTTATTACTTCACATTACTGCCGCCTTAATGCTGGATCCGACTCGCAACTCATTGGTAATTCACAATCACCTGATTAGAGATCGCCCGCAGCGGAGGGTTTAACGCGCCGCGAGACTTCACGTAATAAATGAAGCGGAACTCGCTGTCTGCGGGAATACCGTTGAAAGCCTCACTGCGGCCACTGCCCGCGCCGAGTGGTAGGCAGCGTGACGAGGTGCAAAGCTGTACCTCTAATCCGGCAGGCGCCCCTGCCAGCAACTGATAACGCCAGCTTACACTGGTCACCCGAGCCTCGGCCGCCGGTGGATTAGCTGGCCGCAGGCTGGGGGAGACATCACGCACGCTCCCCGTTTCCAGCGTGACGCCGCTGGCATCGGCGGCCCAAGAACCCGACACCGCCTGGGCGGCCAGCGGAGCGAACAACACCAACAAAGGAAGGAAAGCTTTCATCATGCGGCTCCTATGGTTGAGGTCATGCGGATCTGACGCTCATCGTTGATTTCCAGGTTCGACAGCACCACCAACTGCGGCAAGGTGCGGCGCAGGAAGCGCGCCAGCAGGGCACGTAACGCATGGTTTACCAGCAGCACCGGCGGTGCACTGAGCATCTCCTGACGTTGCAGCGCCTGCTTGGCCTGATCTAACAAGCGGTCCGCCAGGCCCGGCTCAAGGCCACCGCCGCCTTGCAGGGCCTGCAACAACAGGCGCTCAAGCGGCGTATCCAGACCAATAACCTGGATCTCACCGTTACCTGGGAACCACTGTTGGGTGATGGCCCGTCCAAGCGCCACGCGCACCACGGAGGTCAGTTCGAAAGGATCGCTTTGCGTTGGCGCATGTTCCGCCAGCGTTTCGATAATGGTACGCATATCGCGAATCGACACCCGCTCGGCCAGCAGGTTCTGTAGCACCTTGTGCAACGTGGTCAGCGAAACTACGCCTGGTACAAAATCTTCCGTCAGCTTCGGCATCTCCTGCGAAACACGATCCAACAGCTGCTGGGTTTCCTGGCGACCAAACAGCTCGCTGGCAAACTGACCAAGCAAATGGTTGAGGTGAGTGGCAACTACGGTGCTGGCTTCCACCACCGTGAATCCCTGGATCTGCGCCTGTTCACGCAGTGCGCTATCGATCCACACCGCCTCCAGCCCGAAGGCCGGATCGACGGTTTTGTCACCGGCCAGCTCACCCACCGCATTGCCCGGATTTATCGCCAGCCAGCGCCCCGGATGTGCCTCACCGTTACCGATCTCCACCCCTTTCATCAGAATGCGATAACTGGCCGCCGACAGTTCGAGGTTGTCGCGAATATGCACCACCGGTGGCAAATAGCCCGTATCCTGCGCGAATTTTTTACGGATGCCACGAATACGCCCCAGCAGCTCGCCGTTTTGCTGAAAGTCCACCATGGGGATCAGGCGGTAACCGACTTCCATACCCAACGGATCCTCCAACTGTACATCAGACCAACTGGCCTCCACAGCCTGCGGATTTTCCTGCGGCAGCGGCGGTTCTTTGACTTTCGGCGCCTGCTGTTCACGCCCGCGCAGCCGCCAGGCCAACGCCAGCAGTGCCGCCGTAAACAGCAGGAACACCAGGTTTGGCATACCCGGAACCATCCCCAACAGCCCCAACACCCCAGCACTCAACACCATCACGCGCGGATTGTTGAACAACTGGTTGACCATCTGCTCGCCAACGTCCTCATCGGTCGCTACGCGGGTGACGATCACACCGGCCGCCGTCGAGATCACCAACGCCGGGATCTGGGCGACCAGGCCATCACCGATGGTCAGCAAGGTATAGGTTTCAGCCGCGGTACCCAACTCCATGCCGTGCTGGATCACGCCGACCAACAGGCCACCCACCACGTTAATCACCATGATCATCAAGCCTGCTACCGCATCACCGCGCACAAACTTGCTGGCACCGTCCATCGAACCGTAGAAATCCGCTTCCTGCGTCACTTCGGAACGGCGCTTTTTAGCCTCGTCTTCGCCGATCAGCCCGGCGTTCAGATCGGCATCGATCGCCATCTGTTTGCCCGGCATCCCATCAAGGACAAAACGGGCACCCACCTCGGCAATACGCCCGGCCCCTTTGGTGATCACCATAAAATTGATCAGCACCAGGATGATAAACACCACGATACCGATGGCGAAGTTGCCGCCCACCAGGAAGTGACCGAACGCTTCAACCACACGCCCCGCCGCAGCCGCGCCGGTATGCCCCTCCATCAGGATGATCCTCGTGGAAGCGACGTTCAGCGATAGGCGCAACAGGGTTGAGAACAGCAGGATGGTTGGGAAGGCGGCGAACTCCAGCGTCCGCTGGGTAAACATCGCCACCAACAGCACCATGATCGACAAGGCAATATTGAAGGTAAACAGCAGATCGAGGATAAATGCCGGTAATGGCAGCACCATCATCGACAGGATCATCAGGATCAGTATCGGGCCAGCCAGCACCTGCCACTGCGTATCTTTAAAATTACCCGGCAAACGAAGCAGGGAGGCCAAATTAGCCATCTGAGTTATTCTCTCCAGCAAAATCCAGTGCTTCCGGCACCGGTAAACGTTGAGGTTTTTTCGGGATCAGGCCACCTTCACGCTGCCAACGGCGCAGCTGGTAGACCCAGGCCAGGACCTCGGCCACGGCGGCATACAAGGTCGTGGGAATGTGTTGCCCAATCTCACTGTGACGGTATAGCGCCCGCGCCAGCGGCGGAGCTTCCAGGGTCGGGATACGGTGTTCATTCGCCAATTCACGGATACGCAAGGCAATCTCCCCGGCCCCTTTGGCAAGGACTTTTGGCGCACTCATGTTCTTGTCGTTGTATTGCAATGCCACGGCGTAATGTGTCGGGTTGGTGACAATCACGTCGGCCTTCGGCACGTCGGACATCATGCGGCGGCGAGAGATGGCCCGCTGTTGCTGGCGAATACGCCCTTTGACATGGGGATCGCCCTCCTGCTGCTTGTGTTCGTCGCGGATTTCCTGCTTGGTCATCTTCAATTTCTTGAAGTGGCTCCATAGCTGATAAAACACGTCGAAGGCCACCATCGGCACCAGTCCAAGGACGATCAGCATGCCGCAGAAAATCACGATCTGTAGCGCATTGCGCAGTGCGTCCTGCGGTTGCTGCGTAACCAGATGCAGCATCGCCGCCCAGTTGTGCCACAGGTAAAGCCCTGCCACCCAACCCACCAGCGTCGCTTTGAGAATGGCCTTCAGCAACTCTGCCAGCACCTGGGTGGAGAACATCCGTTTTAATCCGGAGATCGGGTTCATGCGCTTGGCATCAAACTTAAGGCTAAAGCCCACGCCGCCCAGCAGCATCGGGGCCGACAGCGCCACCAGCACCAATCCGGCCAGGATCGGCATCAGCGCCCACACCGCTTGACGCAGCAACATGGCAAACTGGCGCAGCATCTGCTTATCGTTGCTGACCATGTTGTGATCAAAGTGCAGCCCTGCCGATAACATCCTCGCCAACTGTTGCGCCATATGGCCACCCGCGACCCACAAGATCGACAACCCCGCAATCAGCATCAGGATCGAAGTCAGCTCGCGCGAACGCGCAATCTGGCCCTCTTCACGCGCCTTTTCCAGCCGGTGGGGTGTGGGGGCCTCAGTTTTTTCCATATCACTGTCTTCGGCCAAGGCGAGAGTTCCCATTGCGTGCGAAGAATAGAATTGCCGCCAGCATGCCAAAAAAATGCGGATTTCATTGCGGGAACAACGGCGCAAAAGGCCGGTTATTTCGGGGATGGGCTAGCGAAAAGATTTAGGGCGCAGTGTGCGCCCTAATAAATGATCAAAAACCCAGGCTGTCGAGCAGATCGTCCACCTGGGCCTGATTGGCAATTACGCCAGCCCCGTTCTGATCCAGCTGCGGGCCATTGAGCAGGCTGTCGTTCGGCCTTTTCTCTTTGGCTGGCTGATCCGGGATGTTTTCCATCAGTACCATCAGCAGTTGCTTTTCAATCTCCTGCACTACGTCCATCATGCGCTTGATCACCTGGCCGGTGAGATCCTGGAAATCCTGCGCCATCATGATCTCCAGCAACTGGGCGTTGGTGAATGCGGTGTGCTCCGGCACCCGATCCAGATACTGACGGGTATCCGTCACCAGTGAACGGGCATCAGCCAGCTCGATGGGGTTGGCAAACCACTCGTCCCAGCGCCCTTTTAGCATATTGGCCTGCGACTCCAACTCCGCCTGGCGGGGTTGTGCCGCTTCCACGCAGTTGAGCGCTCGTTCCGCCGCCTGCGCCGTCATGGTGACCACATAATCAAGACGGTCGCGTGCGTCCGGGATCGCTTCGGCAGCCTGAGCGATAGCCTGATCTAGCCCCAGCTCGCGCATGCTGTCACGCAGCATGCGGGTCAGTTGGCCGATGCGGGAGATGATCTCGCCCGCTGTCGCTGCATCGCTGGCAGGCATTGGAATATCTCTCATCGCCCTCTCCTTTTTTACATGCCCAGTTTTTCAAAGATCTTGTTGAGCTTCTCTTCCAGCGTCGCCGCCGTGAAGGGTTTCACCACGTAACCGCTGGCACCCGCCTGAGCGGCAGCAATAATGTTCTCTTTCTTGGCTTCCGCCGTCACCATCAACACCGGCATTGACGCCAGCGCGCCGTCAGCACGGATGGTTTGCAGCAGCTCGAGGCCATCCATGTTCGGCATATTCCAGTCTGATACCACGAAGTCGAAGCTACCGGCGCGCAGTTTGTTCAACGCATCCGCCCCGTCTTCCGCCTCTTCGACGTTGTTAAAACCCAGTTCTTTCAGCAAATTTCTGACGATGCGGCGCATGGTGGAGAAATCATCCACCACCAGAAATTTAAGGTTCTTATCTGCCATTATTGCTCCTAAGGTTAATCGTTTTTGCCCCGAGGTTCGGGGCATAACATCAAATACGCAGCGCCTGACCACCCGCGATCTGCGCCAACATGCGTTGGCTCATGCGCTCCAATTCCACTACTTCATTGACGCCGCCGGTGGCAATGGCCTCACGTGGCATGCCAAACACCACACAGCTGGCTTCGTTCTGCGCCAGGGTGTACGCCCCGGCACGGTGCATTTCCAGCATGCCTGCAGCACCGTCATTCCCCATGCCGGTGAGGATCACCCCCACCGCATTACGCCCGGCAAACTGGGCCACCGAGCGGAACAGCACATCGACCGAAGGACGATGCCGGTTCACCGGCGGGCCATCATGCAGCCGTACCTGATAGTTGGCGCCGCTGCGCGTCAGCTCCAGATGACGATCTCCCGGCGCGATATAGGCATGGCCCGGCAAGACGCGCTCGCCGTCTTCGGCTTCTTTCACCGTGATCTGGCACAGCTTGTTGAGCCGCTCGGCAAATGAACGGGTAAAGCCTGGCGGCATATGCTGGGTGATCAATAACGCCGGGCTGGTAGCCGGTAACGGCTGCAAGACGTGGCGGATTGCCTCGGTCCCCCCGGTAGACGCCCCGATAGCGATCAGCTTCTCACTGCTCAACAACGGCGTATGGCTGAGGATCTCCGGAGCCGGTGCCGTTGAACGCTGTGGCAGACGCGCCTTGGCCGCCGTGCGGATCTTTTCGGCAATCAACTCGCTATAGGCCAGCATGCCTTCGCGGATCCCCAGTTGCGGTTTGGTGACAAAATCCACCGCGCCCAGTTCCAACGCCCGCAGGGTGATCTCCGATCCCTTTCCGGTCAGCGACGACACCATCACCACCGGCATCGGCCGCAGGCGCATCAGTTTCTCCAGAAAATCCAACCCGTCCATACGCGGCATTTCGACGTCCAGCGTCAGCACCTGCGGGTTGAATTTCTTGATCAGATCGCGCGCCACCAGCGGATCGGGGGCGGTCGCCACCATCTCCATATCGGGATGGCTATTGACAATCTCGGTCATCAGCTGCCGCATCAGGGCAGAGTCGTCTACGCTTAATACGCTGATTTTATTCATTACCTCTCCTTGGTCAGGCCATACACGGTCTGCCCACGCAAGTAGAAATCCCGGCTGATCTGGCTGAAGTTTTCGGAATGGCCGGCAAACATCAGGCCCCCCGGTTTAAGCAGCGGCACAAAGCGCCGCAAAATGCGCTCTTGTGTTTCCTTGTCGAAATAGATCATCACGTTACGGCAAAATATCGCATCAAACTGCCCCGGCAACGCCCATTCAGGGGCCAGCAGATTGAGCGGCTGGAAATGCACCTGTGCCGCCAGTTCTGGCCGAACCCGCACCAGACCATGGTGAGGCCCGGTTCCTCGCAGGAAATAACGCTGCATCTGCGCCGGCGTCAGGGTGCGCAGATCTTCCTGGCGATACACCCCCGCTTCGGCCTTTTCCAATACCTGAGTATCAATATCGCTGGCCCACACCTGCGTCCCCGTCGCCCGCTGCCCTAGCGCCTCATTCAAGGTAATGGCGATCGAGTAAGGCTCCTCACCGGTCGAGGCGGCGGTACTCCACACGCAGTAGCCGTTGGGCCGCGAGCGCGCATGTTCCGCCAGGATCGGGAAATGGTGCGCCTCACGGAAAAATGCCGTCAGGTTGGTGGTCAGGGCGTTGACGAATGCCTGCCACTCGGCGCTGTTGCTATCGCTTTCCAGCAGCACCAGATAGCTACCAAAATCGGGTATTCCCAGTAGCCGCAGACGACGTACCAGACGGTTGTAAACCATCTCGCGTTTGTGCTCAGCCAACACAATACCGGCACGCTGATAGATCAACTGGCTGATCCGTCGGAAATGTACATCCGACAAAGGTAGCCGTTGCACCATCTGTGTCAGTAAAGACGCAGGCTCTTTATTAGTGGGTGAGGATGAGCCACTCATAACCCTTCACCCGAGTTGTTGTTACTTGCTATACAATTCGACACTAGTTGCTTCCTTTGCCACTGATAAAACTCCGTTGTTAAGACTTTCTGATAAGGTGATGTTGTCGTCCGCCAGGCGGAATACCGCTACCGCATCGGCCAGCGTAATAGCTTGTTCTTCCAATGCCGCCGCCGCAGAGGCCGCTTGCTCCACCAGCGCGGCGTTCTGTTGCGTCACCTGATCCATCTGGGTCACGGCCTGAGTCACCTGCTCGATACCGCGGCTTTGCTCATCGGATGCCGAGGAAATCTCGCCCATGATGTCGGTAACGCGAGTCACCGAACGCACGATATCCTTCATCGTGGCACCGGAGTCTTCGACCAGCACCGATCCTTGCTTAACACGGCCAACCGACTCATCGATCAGCACTTTGATTTCTTTCGCTGCCTGAGCGCTACGCTGTGCCAGATTGCGTACCTCTGCGGCCACCACGGCAAAGCCACGCCCTTGTTCACCCGCCCGCGCCGCTTCAACCGCCGCGTTCAATGCCAGGATGTTAGTCTGGAAGGCAATACCGTCGATCACGCTGGTAATGGCGCCAATTTTCTGCGAGCTGCTGGCAATATCGTGCATGGTGTTGACCACGTCGTCGGCCATTTCCCCGCCCTTGGCAGCGGTGGCTGAGGCATCGCGCGCCAGCTTTGAGGCCTGGCGGGCATTGTCGGCGTTCTGTTTTACCGTGGCGGTTAACTGCTCCATACTGGCGGCGGATTCTTCCAGCGATGCGGCTTGCTGCTCGGTGCGGGAAGAGAGATCGTCATTGCCTTCCGAAATCTCCTGTAGCCCGATCAGGATCGACTCGGCGCCTTCTCGCACCGCGCCGACTGTGCCAATCAACGAGTTCTGCATGCGGTGCAGGCTGGCAAACAACATGCTGATCTCGTTGCGGCCATACACCTGGACCGGCGTGGCCAGGTCGCCGTCGGCGATACGGTCAAAGTGGCTGCGCATAATATTCAGCGGCTGAACCAACATATTGCGCAACCACCACATGGCGCTGGCGGTCACCAGGATCAGCATCAGCACCGCACCACACACCAGCCAACCTGCCAGCGTGAAGGAGCGCTGGTTGGCCGCATGGGCCTCGGCGATATTTTCGTTGACCAGTTGCAGGTACTGGACGAAGTCGGCTTCAAACAGGTCCTGCATTTTCTGCGTGGGTTGATCCATAAAGCCCTGCAGGTTGCCGCCCTCCAGGAAGACGATCAGTTCGCGCAGCGCACCGCGTAGCCGTTCATAGCTGGCTTGGGTGGTTTCTGTCAGTTGCTGCTCCTGGTCGCTGTTACGCGAGACGGCCAGGAACTGATTAAAATAGAGATCGGCTTTCTGCAACGAACTGCGGGCGTTGCCCATCAGGGCATCGACCTGTTCTTGCGGTACTTTCAGCGCTGCACGGGTGCCAGCCCGGTTCAAGGTGTTACGTGCCTGTAGCAGGGAAACCCAGCTCAGGCTGAGGGCATCACGCTGCTGGCTACCCAGACTAATCAGATTAAGATTGTGGTTATCGGAGCGGGAAGCGGTATACGACAAGCCGGTGCTAACCAGTTGCATCAGGCAAAAGGTCAGCAGTAATAAAAACAGACTGGTAGAGATACGGACTCGGTTAAACACGATAAACCTCCAGGTAGCCGCGGGTTAACACGACTTAGGACGGAAAAAAGGGCCACGATCTCGCAGGGAGAACGCAGCCCAATGCCGGTTAGAACGTTTCCCAGTTCTCCTGCGGATCGCTGGCGTTCATTTTTTTATGATTGATTACCGGGGTAACGATTTTACTGTTGGCGGATGACTTGAACTCGTTTTGACCTTCCGCTTTCAGTCGGAATACCGCAACGGACTGGGTCAAGCGGCTGGCCTGCTCTTCCAGAGCTGCCGCCGCAGAGGCCGATTCTTCGACCAAAGAGGCGTTCTGTTGGGTGACGCGATCCATTTCGGCAACCGCCTGGCCAACCTGATCGATACCACGGCTTTGCTCGTCGGAGGCCGAAGCGATTTCACCCATGATGTCGGTGACGCGGGTGACGGCATTGACGATATCGCCCATGGTTTCACCGGCGCTTTCTACCAGCACCGAGCCCATATCGACGCGGCTAACCGAGTCTTCAATCAGGCCTTTGATCTCTTTGGCTGCCTGCGCGCTGCGACTTGCCAGGTTGCGTACTTCACCGGCAACCACGGCAAAACCACGGCCCTGTTCACCGGCACGAGCAGCCTCTACTGCCGCATTCAACGCCAGGATGTTGGTCTGGAAGGCGATGCCGTCGATCACGCTGGTAATATCGGCAATTTTCTGCGAGCTGCCAGCGATGTCGTGCATGGTTTGCACCACGTTGGCGACCACTTTACCGCCTTTCTGCGCGGTTTCTGAGGCGCTCAACGCCAGTTGGCTGGCCTGACGGGCGTTTTCGGCGTTCTGTTTCACCGTCGCGGTCAACTGCTCCATGCTGGCAGCGGTTTCTTCCAGCGAAGCGGCCTGCTGTTCGGTACGGGAAGAGAGATCGTTGTTACCTGCGGCAATCTCGGAAGCACCGCTGTAGATGGCATCGGCCCCCTGACGCACGCCGCTGACGGTGTCGATCAGTTCGCCTTGCATATGCCTGAGGCTGGCTGCCAGCACGCCCATTTCGTTGCGGCTGTTGACGTCGATCTGGTGGGTCAGATCGCCTGCGGCGATCAGTTTGATGTGCTCAATCATACGGTTGAGTGGGCGCACCAGAATATGGTGGATGCCGAACCAGACCATGGCGATCACCGCAACTACCAGTACCAGCACCACGACCAGCGTCCAAACGGCGAATTCGAAAGAGCTGTCGCCATCTTCGACCGCGATCTGGTATAGCTTGTCGTTCTGAGTCAGGTAGCGGTTATAGAGCTGTTCAAACTCAGTCTGATAACGCTGAGTGGGCTGTTCAAAGAAGGCGTCCAGCTTGCCGTCACCCAACAGCGGGATCAGCTCCGACAGCGCAGTGTGCAAAGTGGTATAGCGTTGCTTGAGTTCGTCTGCCGCTGCTGCATCCTGGCGAGCATCCAGAGGGATTTTTTCATAGGCAGCGTAGTGCTGTTCCGCCATGCTCAAGGTTTTTTTCGCCGAGACCAGCAGTTCATCAACTGTGGCACCGGTGCCCGCTTTATTGAGGTCCATCATGTAGCGGATCCCGGCACGATTGAGGGTATTGCGGGTTTGCAGCAGATTTACCCAGCTTTCATTCAGTTCTGACTGCTGCTGTCGGATAGTTTGCAGTACGGTAAAATTCTCTTTGTTATCTTTCAGCGAAGTGAAAAACAGCCCACCGGAAACCAGCTGCAAGGCACCGAATAACACCAGCACCAGCAATAAGCTGGTGACCACCTTCATACGATTAAACATTTTTACCCTTCTTGGAAGCCCGCACAGACAAGCGCTGTGTACGTTAACTGTCTGGGTTATCGGCGTGGCAGAAGAGAACTTTAAGAAAAATCTGTAACTATTTTTTTGTATTGTGCGGGGGGTTAGATTTTAGCTCGGAGAAGGGATGACCCCTCACCCTAACCCTCTCCCACAGGGAGAGGGGACAGAACGTGCCACTGATTAGTACCGTATGCGTCCTTCACATCCCCCCGATTACAGCTTTCCCAAAGGGCAAAGGGAACGAAATTGCCGTGTTACAGATTAGCTTCTGCACCTGAACACCGCGCCGTACCAGCTCCCTCTCCCAAAAGGAAAAAGGCAAAAGGCCAAGGGAACGAAATTGCCGTGTTACAGATTAGCTTCTGCACCTGAACACCGCGCCGTGCCAGCTCCCTCTCCCTGTGGGAGAGGGTTGGGGTGAGGGGACCTGACGCCAATGGGCCTCACCAGTCACACCATCACACGCAGCAACTTAGTCAATCAGGCGCTTTTCGCGACGTTGTCCACCAGCGACATCTCTTCGCTGCTCAGCAGCTTTTCGATATCCACCAGGATCAGCATACGTTCACCGAGCGACCCCAGACCGGTGAGATATTCCGTTGCCAGCGTAACCGCAAACTCAGGAGCTGGGCGGATCTGATCCGTCGTTAACGACAGCACATCAGACACGCCATCCACCACGATACCCACTACCCGCTGGCCAAAGTTCAGCACGATCACCACGGTGTTTTCATCATAAGAGACGTCCTGCTGGGCAAACTTCACGCGCAGATCGATAATCGGCACGATCACCCCACGCAGATTGGTCACGCCCTTGATAAACGCTGGGGTGTTGGCGATGCGCGTTACCTGATCGTAACCGCGGATCTCCTGAACCTTGAGGATATCAATGCCATACTCTTCGTTACCCAAGGTAAAAATCAGGAACTCCTGACCTACCGTTTCGCCCGCCAGTTTGCTGACGGTTGCCAGTCCTGCCATTTCGATCACCTTTAAATCAGTCGGTTAATAATTATGCGGCAGCGTCCGTCAGACGCTTTTCCCGGTTCAGCGTTTGCAGCGCCGAAACATCTACAATCAGCGCCACGCTGCCATCCCCCAGAATGGTGGCAGCCGAAATGCCCGGCACCTTGCGGTAATTGCTTTCCAGATTTTTCACCACCACCTGGTGCTGACCGATCAACTGATCGACCAGCAGCGCATAGCGGCGGCCTGCACTTTGCAAAATCACCACGATGCCCTGAGTGGCTTCGGTTTTGGCCCCGTCAACCTCAAACACCCGATACAGCTCGACCAGAGGCAGATACTCACCGCGTACCTGAAGCACACGCTCCCCACCGGCCAGCGGATGCAAATCCTCGGCCTGCGGTTGCAATGACTCCATCACGGCATTCAATGGCAGAATGAACACTTCCTCATTCACCTTGACCGACATGCCGTCAAGAATGGCCAGCGTCAACGGCAGTAAAATGCGGATTGAGGTGCCCTTCCCAGCCTGGAAATGGATTTCGACATGGCCCCCCATCTCCTGAATATTTCGCTTCACCACGTCCATGCCCACTCCGCGCCCGGAAACGTCGGTCACCTGCTCGGCGGTGGAGAAACCCGGGGCAAAGATCAGCATTCCGACCTCTTCATCACTCATGTTGTCACTCACCGCTAGCCCCTGCGAAGCAGCCTTGGCGAGAATTTTCTGGCGATTGAGACCGGCACCGTCATCGGTGACCTCAATGCAGATATTGCCGCCCTGATGTTCGGCGGACAGGATCAGATTTCCGACTTCGGCCTTACCGGCGGCCAAGCGCGCAGCAGGTTCTTCAATACCGTGATCCAGGCTGTTACGCACCAGGTGCGTCAACGGATCGATAATGCGTTCAATCAGGCTCTTGTCCAGTTCGGTAGAGCTTCCGCGTAGCGTCAATTCCACCTGCTTGTCCAGCTTGCTGGCCAGATCGCGCACCAGACGCGGGAAGCGGCTGAAAACGTACTCCATCGGCATCATGCGGATCGACATCACCGACTCTTGCAGGTCGCGAGCGTTACGCTCCAACTGGCTCATGCTGTTGAGCAGATCGCCGTGGTTGACCGGATCCAGAGAGCCGGAACGCTGGGCCAGCATCGACTGAGTGATCACCAATTCCCCCACCAGGTTGATCAGTTGATCGACCTTTTCTACCGCCACGCGGATGCTGGTGGACTCGCTAGCCTTGGCTTTGGGCTTCGGCGCTTCAGCCACCGTAGCAGGCGCGGTAGGTGTGACAACGGCCACGGGTTCCGGCGTGCCGATCTTCTCCACGGCTTTCGGCGGCGTGGAAAAAGCAATCTGCTCCGGTTCCAGCACAAAGCACAGTACCGCGCTGATATCCTCCTCACTGGCAGAGGTCAGTAAAGTGACCTCGAGGCTAGTCTCGGTCTGCTGCGGGTTTTCCACCTCGCCCAGATTGCCCAACTCTTCCAGCATCAGAGGAATTTCATTCGGCTTCAGACCGCTCAGGCTGATCCGCATCCCGCCTTCAATTGCAGCCGGAGCAGCGGCATGAACCACCGGTGAGGTTACCGTTACCGCCGCCGCAGGAGCATCCTGCTGTTGCGCTTCCAAAGCCAACTGCCGCAACGCCTGACAAATATACTCAAAGCTCTCGCTATCAGGCTGTTGCGACGTTTTATAGGCGTCCAGTTGCTCCTGCATAATGTCTTTGGTTTCCAGAAACAGGTTGATAATTTCGGTGCTCAGGCTCATTTCCTGACGCCGGGCACCGTCCAGCAAATTCTCCAGCAGGTGGGTAGTTTCCTGCAGCACGCTAAAGCCGAAAGTGGCCGCCCCGCCCTTGATCGAGTGGGCAGCGCGGAAAATCGCGTTCAGTGGTTCAATATCCGGGGCCAGCGGGTCCAGCTCCAACAGATGTTGCTCCATATCGGCCAGCAGCTCGTCTGCCTCATCAAAAAAGGTCTGATAAAAAGCGCTAATGTCCATGCTCACGGGGTCACCTCTGCTGTGAGTCGCTGTTAGTCGGTGAAGTGGCGGAAGGTGCCGCCGGAATAGCCGCTGTCGGCCCGGTATCTGCGGCTTTCACCGCTGCCGGAGGTTGCTCTGGCGTGCCCTGCGTTGCCGGCAGTTCGGCGGTTGGAGCAGGCGGCGACGGCGGTAATTCCTGTGTCGCTATAGCCGGTGCCGTCGCCTGCGGAGCCAACTGCTTCAGGCCTTCTGGCTGATTGATTTCCGTAGCGCTGCTCTCCGCATTCTCGTGTTCTATCCCCTGCTGGGTTGCTTTGTTCAGCACCAGAATGGTGATCCGCCGGTTAACCGCATCATCACCGCCGTGCTGTTTCAGGTTCATGGTCGAGGCCATCCCAACCACCCGCAATACTTTGCCTTCGGCCAAACCACCGGCGATCAGTTCACGCCGCGAGGCATTGGCACGATCGGCGGACAGCTCCCAGTTGCTGTAATAGCGCTCACCGGTAGCATAAGGCAGATCGTCGGTATGGCCCGACAGGCTGATTTTGTTCGATAATCCATTGAGGATCGGCGCTATCCCGCGCAGGATATCGCGCATATAGCTTTCCACCTGTGCGCTACCGGTCTTGAACATCGGCCGGTTCTGGCTATCGATAATTTGAATGCGCAATCCTTCGTCCATCATGTTGATCAGCAAATGCGGCCGCAGCGCTTTCAGACGCGGATCCGACTCAATCAGCTCATCGAGTTTCTCGCGCAGCTTGTTCAGACGCAGCTCTTCCGCACGCTTTTCCGGTGAATCCATCTGCTTTTTGACCAACCCTTGCTGCTGGGTTGGATCGTCCCCACCGCCCGGGATTGGGCTGCTTTCCGAGCTGCTCTTGTCGCCGCTGGTCAGCGCTACCTTCAATGGAGTACGGAAATATTCGGCTATCTGCGTCAACTCCTGCGGGCTGGCAATCGCCAGCAGCCACATCACCAGAAAAAACGCCATCATCGCCGTCATAAAATCGGCATAGGCAATTTTCCAGGAGCCGCCGTGATGACCGGCATGATGGGCTTTGCGTTTTCTGACCAGAATAACCGGGTGATTCTGTTTCATGCGTCCTGCTCTTCCGTCGCCTGCTGTGCCGGGGCTTTCACCTTGCGCACATGCTCTTCCAACTCAATGAAGGAAGGGCGCTCCGTGGTGTACAACGTTTTACGGCCAAACTCGACCGCGATCTGTGGGGCATAACCATTCAAACTAGACAGCAAGGTGACCTTGATGCACTGCATCATCTTGGTGGTTTCGGCACTCTTCTGGCGCAGCAAAGTAGCCAGCGGGGAGATGAACCCATAGGCCAACAGAATGCCGAGGAATGTGCCCACCATCGCATTGGCGATCAGCGCCCCCAATTCCGCCGCAGGCCGGTCAGCCGAAGCAAGTGCGTGCACTACCCCCATCACGGCGGCCACGATGCCGAAAGCTGGCAACGAATCGCCGACCATCGCCAGGCTCCCAGCGGGTACCTCACTTTCCTGTTCGAAGGTTTCGATCTCTTCATCCATCAACGCTTCGATCTCAAAGGCGTTCATATTGCCGCTCACCATGAGTCGCAAATAGTCGGTAATAAATTCCACCAAATGGTTATCGGCAAGAATGCGCGGATAATTAGAGAAAATTTCGCTTTCCTGCGGATTATCGATATCAAACTCAAGCGACAACATGCCTTGCTGGCGGGATTTGGCCATCAGCCGATACAGCAGCGCCATCAGATCCATATACAGTTCTTTGTTGTATTTTGAGCGGCGCATCAGCTTGGGAAGAGCGCGTAGCGTGGATTTGATCGCTTTACCGTTGTTGCCGACGATAAAGGCCCCCACACCAGCCCCCCCGATGATCAAAAATTCGGCAGGCTGATAGAGTGCGCCGAGGTGGCCCCCGACAATCATATAGCCGCCAAATACGGTTCCCAGAACCACGAGATAACCCAAAATAACTAGCACACGTATTCCTTAAATTCACAATATGGGTGGAAGGTGAGTCAGCGCGGGTGAAATTCGGCAACAGCTCGGGTCGCCCAAAGAGCCCGGAGTACCGAGCCCTTGAGTTTCACCAGTCTGTGTTGCTGTATAAGCCTGCAAGCAAGCTCAGACTGCGCGTTTAACCTGCTCTTCCAGCAGTTGTGGAATAATATCGGCCAATTGCGGCGAAAGTTTACGTCTTTTTACTGCGCGGGATGGGGGTTGGCATAAACTGCAGACAAAACTGTTAAGCGGCTGGTGCGCATGGGTGATAAAAGCCCCACCACAGCAGCTGCAGGCGGATAGCTGCAACATACCGCTGTCGACAAAACGCACCAGCGTCCAGGCTCGCGTCAGCGCCAGCAGCGGGGGTTCGCCTGGCTGCTGCGGACACTGTTCCAAATACAGCCGATAGGCTTTGACCACGGCTTCAACCCCTTGGCACTGACCGCATTTG
Organism: Serratia sp. K1WW1; assembly: GCF_055790865.1. Lineage (NCBI taxonomy): Bacteria > Pseudomonadati > Pseudomonadota > Gammaproteobacteria > Enterobacterales > Yersiniaceae > Serratia > Serratia sp. K1WW1. Next base: position 2,297,044 of record NZ_CM147697.1, on the reverse strand, counting down.
AGCAGGAACTGATAAGCATTGAAAAACATCGAAGAGTGGATGTTTTGCTCCCAGGTCATGAACCAGTCGGTCGAGAATGGCAGCATCCCTTTGGGCGGTGGACTGCCGCGCAATTCTTTGTACAGTTTGATCAATCGCCCACGGCTAAGCTGCGTTTCGCTCTCCAACATCTGCAAGCGCGCGCCCAGCGTGATCAGTTCCATGGCGAGTTGAATGTCCTTGGCTTCCTGAACAATACTTTTCTCACTCATCATCAGGCTCTTTTCTTCGTCACGCTACCGCCTTTACCCGATAGTTCTTGGAGTAAATGGCTCGATAGCAAAATGCCGGTGTGGATCTGTTGCAGATCGTCCACGCGAGATTCTTTCGTCAGGTGCTCGATAGTATTGTGGTCGTTGAAACGGAAGTGGCAAACCAGCTGATTCGTTTCTGCCAGTTTTACCATTTGTGGCAACGTGAGTTGCGACAGCGCATCCGCCATTGAGTTATCAATACCCAGACGGAACATTGCCGACGCTTTTTCATCGTTAATCAGACGCTGTGCTAGAAGCAAATATGACAAGTTAATGTCATAAATATGTTTAAGTAGTTCAGACGTACCCATATTCCCATCCCGACAGACTATGTTTAGAAACATACGCTGGGTGATAAATTATCGCCCATGACCTGGGTTCATTCCCAAAGTTGGCAAACAAATCCCTGTACGCCAGCCGCGATAACTGCGCGACTATACACATTTCGGGTTGTTACTCAGTATTTGATACACATGTAATTACATGTATGGATATACAGCATCCTGCTTCAAAAGTGTGTTTTTCGTAAGACGATTTTTACAAATATAATAAGATTAATCTTAATAACAGCGCAACTCTACCCCCGATCACTTGGCCCACACAACGTAAGCGACCTGCTATTTTAAAAACAATGTGACGAAGATCACAAAAATAAAAAATATCGGCCTAAAAAAGGCCAAAATATGATCATTTATTAACCTCCGAGCTGTGCAATAAACACACTAAAGTAAGAAAAGGTCTTAAAAACCATGTTTTATAGCCTAAAAATACCCATTTTTAGATCAATTCGAACAAAAGCTTAACTAAAGCCAAATCACAGAGAAAAAATCTGCCACCCCGCCACCAGGGCAGCTTAAAATACTGATTGTCATTTAAAACCAGTTCGTTATGAATAAAGTTATCCACTAACTCCCTCCTTGACTGAAAAGTAAGATTTAACTTGGGTGCTGTTTCAATTTTCGACAGAGCGGATCCTGCGGTTAAAAGGTGCAGTATTATGGGTTAAACAAGTTAACAGAAGTAACAATGTGTTTCGTGGTGAGGGAGTCGACAGGGGCAAATCAGAAAAGAGAATGCCAACTAGCGTTGCTCGGCAAGGAAAGTCGCAAATTAATTTTTACTTAGCATTTTAATTATTATTTAAGGTATCCGACCTATTATATGGAAAATTCCTAATCCCCATGACAAAGATCAAAAAGTGCATTAGGTCATCCATGCTTTATTGTCTGGCTATTTCTTCAGCGCTGGCGAGATTATGCTCGAGCCTTACATCTCTTCAGCAAATTTTTTGAATGCATACCATGCAAATACATCGAGCATCCACTTTACGGCGCTGCCGCCAAAACCACTGCCATTATCATTTTCTTTGCTTTAGGCAAAGAAACGCAGCGCTATGTTGGCAAACGTTCCCTGAGTCAATAATGTAAGATTCCCCCTAATTGACGGTTTATCTGTCAAGATATATTGCCCAGATGCTCGGCACACATTATCATTCGGTGGTGCCTCCTCCCCTAACAAGGGTATTTTGGCTAAGCGCGCTCCATTTACTCACTTTTCTTTTTTTTGCCTGGCGACATCTCATCATCTTATGGCGATTTCTGCGAATATGTGAGGTTTTTCTTTCCGCTTTAATACTATTAATAGGCTATGTTTTAACTATGACAAGTACGATCGATTACCTGATGACGTTTCGCAAATGTTCCAGCCTGGACAGCCTGGAAAAAGTCTACGACAAGCTGAATTACTCACTGACGGACGACAATGAAATGAGCAACATGTACCGTGCTGCGGATCATCGCCGTGCGGAACTGGTCTCTGGCAAACTGTTCGACCTGGGTAAAGTGCCGAAGTCACTCTGGGCGCAGGTGCTTTAATCCCCAGATCGTTTTGCGCGCAGCTTTTTATCTTTTATGGCGGAATCTCTTTCTTGCCCTGGGATTTAGCGTTGCGCGTGATACAAACCACATTTATTGCGCAGGCATTGCTCTACCCTTTTAGCAGACATTCGGGCAACGGGAGTAGGACATGGGATATCGCAACGTTATGGTTACGGTGGCAGTCGCAGCGGACAGCCACCGGCTGGTAGAGAAAGCCGTCTCCATCGTGCGTCCCAGTGAGGGGAAAATCACGCTAGTCAGCATCATTGCCAATGCCGAGATTTTCCCCGCCCCCATGCTGGGTGACCTGCGTGCGTTGATGGAGGAAGAGACGCTGCTGTTTATGGAAGAACTGTGCCTACGGGCAAACTATCCCAATATCACTACGCGGATCATTCACGGCGAGTTGGGCGACTGCCTGGCCTACGCCAACCAGAAGCAACCCTTTGATCTGGTCATCTGTGGCAACCATAGCGATAGCATGATGAATAAAGTGGCCTGCTCCGCCGCACGCTTTATCAATACCAGCAGCATTGACGTGCTGATCGTTCCGCTATAACCCAAACTCATCACCTCCAGTTGGCTATTCAAGGTGCAGGTCTTTTTTCTTGTAAAAAATTAAGTGAGTCGTAAGTAATGCCTGCTCGCCGATGAAACTTCATTTATTCTGCGACCTGGTCTTAATAATGCCATCAGAATCGCTATATGATATCGGAATTATCGCAGCATCATCAATATATCCAACATCAAATATCACTGTTAACTATGGTTGATAACCCGATTTCGGTCGTTATTTTTCTTCACGATATAAGAAGGTTCCACCAACACGCAGCCACCTCAAGTATTACGCAATAATTTTCAACAAGGTTGCCGGCCATGCTTATTACGCTAGCGCACCAGTGCGCACATAACGCTATTTTCTATTGCGACATAGTCACTAGACTAGCCAGTACCTGAACACCCTTCGTTCAACACCGTCGCCAAGGAGTCATCGATGTCTCAGCAAGCGCATAACCGCCGTTTTGTTTTAGCTTCACGCCCACACGGGGAACCGCAGGCAGACAATTTCCGCCTGGAAACCAGCCCCATCCCACAGCCCGCCGCCGGGCAGTTGTTGCTGCGCACGGTTTATCTTTCATTAGATCCCTATATGCGTGGCCGTATGAGCGATGCGCCCTCTTATGCCCCCCCGGTACAGATAGGCGAAGTGATGGTCGGCGGTACCGTATCCCGCGTGCAGGCTTCACAGCATCCAGACTTTAACGTTGGGGATTGGGTGCTAGGTTACGATGGGTGGCAAAGCCATGCATTGTCGGACGGCAGCGGCCTGCGTAATCTGGGGGCCAAACTGGATCACCCTTCCCGGCTCCTTGGCGTATTAGGGATGCCCGGTTTTACCGCCTATATGGGGCTGCTCGATATCGGCCAGCCACAGGCGGGCGAAACCTTGGTGGTCGCGGCAGCCAGCGGAGCCGTAGGTTCCGTGGTAGGTCAGATTGCCAAGCTGAAAGGATGCCGCGTGGTGGGTGTGGCGGGTGGCGCAGAGAAATGCCGCTATGTGGTGGAAGAACTGGGATTTGATGCCTGTATCGATCACCGCTCGGCCGACTTTGCGGCCCAACTGGCGTCAGCCTGCCCCCAGGGCATCGATATTTACTATGAAAACGTCGGCGGCGCAGTCTTCGATGCGGTTATTCCTTTGCTCAATACCAAGGCACGTATCCCCGTCTGTGGCATTATCGCCCACTACAGCGCGACCGAGTTACCACCAGGCCCAGATCGCTTGCCGTTGTTACAAGGCCTGATCCTGCGTAAACGCATCAAGATGCAGGGTTTTATCATCTTCGATGATTACGCAGAAAGCTTCGGCGAGTTTCTACAACAGATGGGGGAATGGGTCAGCCAGGGCAAGATCAAATTCCGCGAGGACGTGGTCGACGGGTTGGAAAATGCCCCTCAGGCCTTTTTCGGGCTACTGAAAGGCAAAAACTTTGGCAAGCTGATTATCCGCGTTGCCGAGGAGTGATCTGATGTTCAGGGCGCTATGCGCCCTGAACGACTTGCCGGATACTTGATTGCGGTGCAAAACGCCAGCTTATGGCCAGTTGATCGTCAGCACGAATGACCCCTTCTGGGTTCCCGGGGGGTTAAGCACATTATCAATGCTCGCGGCGACCGTGAACCCGGTATTCCCACCATTATTTTCGATCACCACAGGCGAATCCGCGTCATTGACCTTGATCACGCTGGTGTCCAGACCAATGGCGATAGATTTTGGGAACGTTATCGTTACGCTACTCGCGGCGGTACAGTTAATGTTACCGGTTGAACTACCTGCGGCAGGTTTACCCTGGTACCCTTCAAGCGCAATATTGGATGCCGTTACGGAACATGAAGTGGCAGGGCGTACATCAGGACCCCAGCCTTGGCCTGTGAACATCGCGTAGCCGTACGTGGGGCCAGGTCTGTGAGCAACGATATTGAAATCAACATAATCTTTTTGGGCAGAACAAAAGTAATATTCAGAAGCGTATTTCGCGATCAGGTCACTGCTGGCCATCATGGCGTTAATCCGACCGATGTCCCCAGAAAGCACTATGTTATAGTAGTAATCATCACTCGCCCTTTTGGGCCAGCCTTGATATATGTAGCCAAGGTAGGAGCCTTTATAACAGAACGTTGCCTTGATCAGACTTACCTCACCAGGACTCACCATATCAGGGCCAGACGTTACTGTCCCAGAGTAAAAACCCATGTCTTTTACGTAAATCGTGCTTGGTGGTCCAGCAAATGCATAACTTGCAACGGTGAAAAAAGCAACAACCGTAAGGATGATTTTGTTCCTGATGATGTTAATCATATCGTTCTCTTTAAGTTAGTCGGTATGCGCCCCGCAGGGGGATGCCTTACAGGCATCGACTCCGCCCACGTTACCCACCCGCGGCCCATTACGGCAAACCAGATGCCCGGCCAGTAAAATCCCCCCAGGTCGGATTGAGTCTTGGGCCTGTACAGCGCTTAGATGCTGGCCCGGCACCGATGACAGCGCACCGATGTCGGGCTTGGATCCCAGTGTACCTGGGTCATCTCATTCATATTCGAGGCTGAACGTCGCCACGCTCTCGAACGCCCCGGCAGTGATGGCTCCGCGCTTGAGGGCTGATGGCGTAGCCTGGACATAGGCCTTCAGCTTGATCTCGTTCTCCCCGGCTTGCAGCACGTAGCGCTCACCCGGATTATTAATCGGCTGGGCGACGCCGTTGGCCATCTCCAGCCCCACGGCAATATCCTTTCCCCCACTACCGGTGGGTTGCAGCAACCCGCGCAGCTCCGTAGATTCGGTGCCGGAGAAAGTCGCACTCACCGTGGTGCCCACGGACAGGTCGCACTCCGTCAGGCGCAACGAGAACGTCTCTCCTGGCGTACGCTGGTACTTCAGCAGGAACTTGTCGACAATCTCGCGCAGATCCACCGCGATGTCGTCGTCACCCGGCAGGACGACACACGGCTCCGCCACCAAAGCGCCATGCAGGCGCACGTTCGGTGCCGCTTGCACCGCTGGCAGCGTCTGCACCAGCAGCATGCCAGCCAGAACGGCCCAAACCGCATTGTTTCTGAACCGCTTCATCCGTTCGCCCCTCATTGGTAATCCGCCTGCAACGTCGCCGTGGACTCGAATGCCCCTTCCACCAGCGTGCCACCCGCCCGCTTCACCGGCACGGCGTCCAGTTTGGGTGGATTAGCCAGGTCTAGGTTCACCCGGGTGTTCGGCGTAAACGGCACCCCGTCGCGGTAAATCCGGATACCCAGGTCGGACTGGTCGCTCTGCAACGCATTGCCATCAAAGCTGGCCGGTGTTCCGTTCAGGCTTAGGCTCAACGCCCAGCCGCTACCGTTGCCAGTGCAAGTCACCTGATAGTTCAGTGCCGTACGATAGCGATCGCCATCTACTTTGCTGATGGCCACCCGCTCGCCAAAGTTCACATCAACCACGTTACCGTCGTTGATGGTGCATGGCGGAGGTGTTATCAGCGTGCCGCTGAAAGTCATCGGCGCATCTACCGCTCGCGCGGCTCCCCCCAGCAGCATCAGAGCACTCAGCAGTAACACCGCCAGGGTCGTTTGGTTTCTCATTTTCCGTTCCCCATCACTGGTAACTTACAGACAGCGTGGCCGTGGCGCTGAACGCCCCGGCGGGCAGTTTCGCCCCCGCCTTCATTACCGGCACCGCCCAAAGTGCAGGCTTGGTTGGGTAAGTGAACTTCAGCGCCTTGTTTATCGGCAGCGTAGTCGCGTCGTTCTGCAACCGAATACCTAGCCCCGTCACGTTCGTGAGCAGTGCCGTGTTGTCGAACGCCGCACCGGTGCCATTCACCTGCAACGACATGCCGAGGGCGTCAGCCCCGGCGCACTCCAGCGTATAGGACACCGGCATACGGTAATTGGCCCCGTCTATCCGGGTGGTCATGACATCGTTGAACAACACCTCGATAGGTTTGTTGCCATTAATGGTGCACGGCGGCTTGAGCACGGTCAGCGTCACCGTCACCGTGGTATTGGCCGTTCCGGCCTGCGCCATCCCGGCTACCGACAGCAGCGCAAGGCACAACATCGCTTGTCGTTTCATGCTTGCTCTCTTAGTCATAGCTGAGGTGGAAGTTCACCCGGGCCTGATAGCTGCCCGCCATCAGCGGTGCCGACGTGCGTTCCGGGGTGACGGTATAGCTCAGCGTGTCCTGGCTTGGCGTCAGCATCAGCGGCGCACCACGGCTGCCCAGACGAATATCACGCCCTTGGGCGTCCGCAATCCGCAACCCCATCCCGGAGACCCCCTGAGCCTGCACCAACTGCGGATTGTCCGCATCACTATTGGCACGGAAGCTCACCGTCAACACCGGCTGTCCGCTCGCGCTGGTCAGCGCCCCGGTACGCAGATCGCGGCTGCTCCCCCGGCCACGCAAACAGTCCGTCAAGCGCAGTTCGAACCGCACCGGCGTGCCCTGCGCGCCCACGCGCAGCAGGCTTCCCGTCGCCGTCTCGCCCAACGCAACATCCTGGTAGGTGCTGGTCATATCCAGCCGGCAGGCGCTTTCGGTCAGTGCACCATGAACATACAGCGTACCGTTGGCCCCCTCGACCTCCCAGTTGTCCACCGCTGCTTCTGCTGCTGGCATCAGCAGCGTCCCGCACAGCATTGCGCCCAGCATGCCGTAGTATTTCAGTGCCGCTCTCTGGTGCCGGCCTTGCTCTTGCATCGCGTTTATCATGCCCATGCCATCTTCCTTCGTCTTGCCGTCGTCCGGCCACGATTAACGGGTTATGCTTTCTTCTCCGGCACCACCTTGCAGGTGCCACCGCTGCAGTTGAAGCTCAGTTTCGGACGACCGCCGTAGTCGTTGACGTAGGTCAGTACCGGGCTATCGCCCACCGCCGCCGCCGTCACCGTCAGCGGCAGGCTGCTCTTAGGCGGTACCATCAGCGGCGTGAATCCCTTCACACCCTCAGCGCTCGTGCTTGGGGCTGCGTCCACGAAGGTCACATAATACGGCGTCGGGTTATTGACCACATACTTGTCGCCCTGCCGGCTCAGCGTCACCAACTCCTGCGGCAAGATGGCATTCTTCTGAATCGCGATGCCAGCAGGGCGGTAGAACAGCTTGATGCGCGTCTGCAGCGCGATTTGCAGCGTGTTCGGCTTGCTGCTCTTCGGCGGGATTTCCCGCAGATTGAAGTAGTAGATCGTCTCTCGGTCCTGTGGTAACTGCTTGGCCACCGGCAGCGCCTGGATTTTCACCTGGCTAGGCTTGCCCGGCTCAATGCGCTGAACCGGGGGTAACACGGTGAGCGGGCTCTGGATCTTGTTGCCCTGCTCGTCCTCTATCCAGCCCTGTGCCAGATAGGGCAGTTGCTCGTTCTGGTTCTTGACATTCAGGCTGATCGAGTTCTGCCCTCCGTCAAACACGACTCGGGTGCGGTCCAACGCTATCGCCGCCTGCGCCGTCGGCACCGCCAGTATGCCTAGCAGGGCCAGGGCCGGGATCGTTGAGCTGCGGTTTTGACCGGGCTTCTTAGGGGAAGCCACCATTATCTGTTTCATCATTGTTACTTCTCTCTATCCTATTCTGGTGTTTCGTATTCGTTACTGTCGGCCACCGGTCAAAAGCCGGTGGCACCTTTATTATTTCTTATCTTCCGCTGCCACAGACGTCGTCGGACGGCAAGGCAACAGCAGCGTCTTCATCAACATGTCCGCTGGCAGAGGCGTTGGCATTTGTACTTCGCACTGCGCCGCCCCGTCCCAGTGAACCGTCATGATCTCACCCGCCTTGATACCGCTCAGATAAACGCTGCCACCGTCGTTGACCAGCCCCGTTTCCTGTTTGCGAGCGTTCAGAACCGTTGCCCCGAACGGCGGTGTCGTGCCATCCGCCAGCTTGAGGATCGCCATCGTCTTGGCACCCGCGATTACGTCAAACTTGCGGTAGCCGATGGCCCCTTCGGTCAGCGTCGCCTGCACCACTGAATTCTTGGCTTCGGCGTTGTCACCCAACTGGTTCAAATCGATACTCGTCTTGTTACGGTAGTAACTGTTCACGTCGCCAATCACCGCCTTGCCCCAGGCGTTGGTGCGGCTAGGGCTGCCGTTACCACGTACCGGCACGTCCGCCACTCCCTGGGTATCCACCAGCATACGCGTGCCGCCCATTACGCCAGTCCGGTGCAGCGCACCGCCTTCCGCCGTCAGCGTCATGCCGCCCTGAGCGCTCAGACCCACCGCGCTGTAACTGCCATCCTGATAGCTGGCGTTGGCACTTATCCGAGCCAGGTCGCCATCGCGGTTGTAAAAGCCGCTGGCGCTAGGCCCGCTGCGCGAACTGCCGGCACTCAACTGGTAGTTACTGCGCTCATCGATACGGTCAAAATAATTCACGCTGTGCGTAGTGTCGTTGCTGCTTTGCGCCAGGCTGTAGCTCACAGTTGCGCTGTTGCCCCAAGGTATCGACACCGACACGTAGGCACCATCGTCATTGGATTCGTTGTATTGGTTGCGGTACGCCGACAGTGACAGACTCACGTTACGGAACTGGCCCACATCGAAATAGCTCGACAGCGTCAGGTTGTAACGGTCTGAATCCGCTCGGTCCCAATACGTCTCGTGGCTGTAGTCGAGATAAGCGCTCAGCCCCAACTCACGGAAGTTCTGGTTGAACGTAATGGTGTACATCTCTTTACCGTTGCCGTTCTGCACCCCTTTATAGCGCGCGTCCAGATACTCGTTCATGCTCATGAAGTCTTCTTCCGAGAAGCGGTAGCCGGCGAAAGTCACCTGGCTGTCATACTCGTCGAAATTCTTTGAGTAGCTCAAACGGTACGACCCGCCGCTCAACGTTCCCTCTTCCTGTTGCAGTTTCGCCCGCGACTGGGTGGCATCGAACGACAGGGCGCCGAACGCCATCAGATCGCGACCAACCCCTAGCGAGAGGGCGTTGTAATCGCCGCCCGCCAGCGCGCCACCATACAGTGACCAGCCGTTGCTGACCCCCCATGAGAACTCGCCGGTACCGAATACTGGCCCCTGCGCGTCATGCTCCCAACTTAGCGGCTGCCCCGCCGCCAGCTTGAAGCGCACCGCACCCGGGCGAGTCAGATAAGGAATGTTGGCAGTGTTCACTGTGAACTGCTGCACGCTCCCGTCCTGCTCTTCCACCCGCACGTCCAATGCCCCCGAGACCGCATCGCTGATGTCCTGAATGCGGAACGGCCCCGACGCAACCGTCGTCTGGTACAACTCCCGCCCCTGCTGGCTGATGATTACCTTGGCGTTGGTTCTGGCTACCCCCACGACCTCCGGTGCATAACCGCGCAGGTTTGGTGGCAGCATATTATCGTCCGACACCAGGCTGGCACCGGTGAAACGGAAGCTGTCGAAGATGCCCGAATTGAGCGTGTCCTCACCCAGCGTCAGCTTCGAACGCAGCGACGGGATGGCTCGATAGGCATAAAAGCGGCTCCAGTCGAACTGATTGCCACGACCTTGACCGTCATCGCTTTGTTGCTCGAGATTAGCCTGCCAGTCGCCACGCAGGCGCCAGGCACCCAGGTTAGTGCCGACCGTGCCGTTGCCACTGAGGCTGTTAGTGCGATTGCCGTCCCGCTGCTGATACTGGCTACGGGCGTTGGCGTTGTAGTCAAGCAACAGGCCAGGGATACCCTCATCCCAGCGCGAAGGCGGATCCCAGTTTTCGTCGGTGTACTCCAGAAACGCCTGCGGAATGCTCAGGTATAGTGAGGACGATGCCAGATCGCCCCGCATTTCCATCCCTTCCACACTGCTCTCATCCAGGCATTGCCCCTGGTGCCACCAGCTCAGACGCTTCAATACCTCCGGCTTGAAGCCCAACCGGTCAACCAGCTCAGGGCTGAGACAGGCACGGCTACCATCGGAATCCCCTTCCCGTGCGTAAAACGGTACCTGCTGCTCCGGTAACTCGTTCTTGTTGATGTGCACCGTCATCTCGTAAGTGCCCGGCATGATGTAGCCACCGCGTGAGAACTGGCTCAGGTCAATATTCTTACGGTCATTGACATCAAGTACGTCGGTGTTGAACTGAATATCTTCAGCGGCATGTCCCACCGTGGATGAAACCCCGGGGATCAACGCAATACAGACGCTGAACGAATGGATCGCCAACGCACTCTTCTTGTTTTTCTTGCCTGCTTTATTTTTTTTCATTTATCGGCAACCTTCCCCTGAAAAAACCATCAGAAATAATCCAATTTGAAACGAATTAATGAGAAATAATCGCCTGACTTGAGTTCGCGATTATTGGTTACCAACCGCATGATATAATTCAGCTGCATACTGCCAGGCACGACGGAAATAAGCGGCATGGCTTTTCCGGGTGCAGCGACATTGCCCGCCTCATCAATGATTTTCAGCGCAACGCCGGAGGCATCGCCATTAATGCCGAAAAGTTCACCGTCGGCGGTGCCATCAAAGGTCACCTGAAAAGATTGCCAGTCCGCCTTACCCTTGCGCGCGAGCAGGCAGTTGATCAGATTGATGGAAAAAGGCTTGCTACGCCCCTGACCGTCACGCACGATATCGGCCAGTGGAATGGTCTCCATATCGATGGTCTGCTCATAGCTGGCCACGTCGATAGCACAAGCTGTGTCGATAATGGCTCCCTGCATGTTGACACGCCCCCATCCGGCCAGACTTTCAGCAGCAAATGAAGAAAAAGCAGGCAGGAAAAACAGGCAGGAAAACACTATAAATACGGTATTTTTCAGTTGCATAAAAACAAACTCCCCGACGGGTCTCTCCTGAAAAATGCATGCAGGAAACCTGCATGCATTAAGCACAACTGTGTGGTTGTTTTAGAGATAACTACAGAGTAACGACTTAGTTGTAAGCCAGGGTAAAGTCGGTCACTGCCTGGAAAGTACCTTCAGTAATGCCAGCAGCTGCGCCGCCCTGCATGTACGCAGCGAAGCTCAGGGTGTTTTTACCATCCTGCAAAGTCTGAGCTGTGGTTGGTTGGCCCAACTTAATCAGTTCACCGGTACCATCAACCAGGGCCACAGCGGCGCCAGTAGCGGTGCCAGTGATGCCCAGCAGGCCATCAACAGTAGAAGACTCCATACCGGTATAGGTGACGCTTACCTTATTTTTGGTAGCTGGGGTACCGAAGGTGCAGTTTTCCAGTTTGATAGAAAAGTTTTTTGGCTCGGATTTGCCACCATCAACCAGGCTGGCTTTAGAAAGCTGACCCAGATCAACGGTCTGATCCAGCGACTCTGGTGCAATGGAGCACGGTGCATCAATAATAGAACCGATAATGGTTACTTTGCCGTTACCCGCGTCAGCGAATGCTGCAGAGGACAGGCCGAGAACGATAGAAGCAGCCAGCAGCGTTTTATTCAAAGTGGTGAACATGAATTTAATTTCCTTTGTTTGGTGTTACAGTTAAATATTCCGGTGCTATACCGGAATGTATAAATCAAATACCTGCGAGACAAAAACCGGCGGCGCTGTTATGAGAGCCACAGATGATGCATCTGTAGCTCAATGAATTTATTAAAACCCAATAAACAGTACCAAGATAAACTCCAGCTATTCCAAGCTGGGAATTAATCGCGGTATAATCATACCAGTGCCCGCCGAGTTTCTTTACTTAACCCTTCAGGCTTTCGGGTATGGGAAAATATTAACATTTCACAGCGTAATAAAAATAAGACAATTCGTCAGACACGTGTAGGGCGAGGACTACAAGACTCGGTAGGCAGGAAAAGTGGGTTGTGGCATGTCGATAGGATCTGCCTGAATGGCGGAGCGTTCTGGTGTGGTGTTCAAGACGATATTTTTCTTGCGCAAAGGATTATCCGTGTTGCACAGGAGTGATCTGTAGTTCAGGGCGCTAAGCGCCCTGAACCCTTTACGCAGCGTTCAGATCTTGGTTACCGACTGGCAAATCTCCAGATCAAAGTAGCCATCAGCCACGCAATCATTGAGATAATGTTCATAGCAAATACCCTCAGACGGCCGATAGCCGCTGGCGGGTAACAGCTGCTGGTAAAAATTACGCCAGGGGGTGGCGAAATCCCCATCGCTGATCCGCACCCGGTACACGGCGTATTCCCCTGCGGGCAGGGTTTGTATCACCATGTTTTCACTGCCGGCAGGCAGCACAAAATCATCGGCAACGGTAAACACCACGTCGGCACGCAGGTTTTCCGCTGCGACCTGGTTCGGATCGTCCCAATAGAGTACCAGCCATTTCCCCACGGGAATGCCTTGCTGTTGTTGCCAGGCCATCAGTTGCTGAAAACCCAGTGGGACTGATTGCGCATAAGCCCCCACAACCCGCACGCCAACGGCCTTTTCTGCCGGTTTTTGCTCAATTCTTACCGCCATTGTCATCACTCCTCTCGCCTATGTTCGGAACAATAGAGTCAAGCGCCAATTTCGGTTCGCACATCCAGCAATTCAGGGAAAAATGTCAGTTCTAACGCCTTCTTCAAGAAGCTGACGCCGCTGGAGCCGCCGGTACCCGATTTAAAACCAATGATCCGCTCGACCGTTTTCATATGGCGAAAACGCCATAGATGGAAGCTTTCCTCGATATCCACCAGCTTCTCGGCCATTTCGTAGGCCGCCCAGTAGGTTTGCGGGTTATCGTAAATCAGTTTGAACACCGGTAACAGCTCTGAATTGCGCTGGTAAGGCTGGGTCCAGTCTCGTTCAATGCATGCCTGAGGTACCGCAAGGCCGTGGCGGGAAAGATAGCGGAGGAATTCGTCATACAGGCTCGGGGCTTCGAGGATCGCTTTCAGCGCGGCATGTTTTGGCGCATCGTCGCTGAAGACGGCCAGCATGGCGGCATTTTTGTTCCCCAACAAAAATTCGATCGAACGATATTGATGAGATTGGAAACCCGAAGAGTTACCCAGCACGCCACGGAACTCCACATATTCAGACGGAGTCAGCGTCTCCAGGACCGCCCATTGCTCAAACAGCAAACGCTGGATCTGCTTTACCCTGGCCAGGATTTTGAAGCAGTGGCTAAGTTTATCCTGCTGCACCAGAGCCCTGGCCGCCTGCAGTTCATGCAGCATCAGTTTCATCCACAGTTCCGAGGTCTGATGTTGCACCACAAACAGCATCTCATCATGATGCTGCGGGTTGGAAAGTGGCTGCTGACAAGCCAGCAGCTGGTCCAGGCACAAGTAATCACCGTAGCTCATACGTTTGGAGAAATCGGTGACGATGGCGCTTTCTAGTTCCCGCTGATTCATATTCTCTCCGTGTCCCTCACGTCTTTGACAAGCGCGAGTTAGCAAATGAAGAGAAGACAATAGTCCATTACGGCAACATTAACGTAACGATTAACGAGAGCTGTCTCGCAGATCCGGTGCTGACATCGGATTTAACGTGCGCAGCAACGCCCCTACTCCGGAGACTCAGAGCACATCCAGCAGCCATTTTTGCGCCGGGGTCAGTCGGCTGGCCGTTTCTTCCTTCAGCCAGCGGCGCTGGTCCTGCTGGGCAGTATCTGCACGGTCAATATAGAGTGCGTGCAACACCCGCCGCCGGGTACCGATCCTGTTCTGAGTCCCTCCATGCCAGGTGTGCGCGTTGTAGATCATCACGCTACCGGCAGGGGCTGCAAAGACAATTTCATCGGGATGTGCCAAGTCGGGATCGGCCAACACCTCTTCCGGCAATTCCGGCCGCAGATGCGTTCCGGCGATGATCCGCGGCGCGCCATTTTCCGCACTTAGGTCGTCAATCGCCCATATCGCATTGACCAGGTGTACTTTGGGAAAATCGGGGCGCGGCTTTTTCCAGTCGGCATGTAGAGGCTGATGACCGCCACCGTGCAAGGCTTCGCGGGCATTGAGGCTAGAGACCTTGAACTCACCGTTGAAAATATAGCGACAGGCAGACAGGATCAGCGGGTGCGACCACACCTTTTCCCACACCACACCTTTATTCACCATGTTGGCAATGCGCGTTGCCGTCGCTTCCTGATGGTGCTCAATGGCCAGGTTATCCCCTTCTTTCTCCACCAGCTCATCAATAAGATTGCGCATCGCCACCAACCAGTCAGGATCGGCCACGTTGTGCACCACGGTATACCCTAGCGTATCAAGCTCCTGCTTCATCTGTGCCGTTAACTCGATGCTGGCTCCTAAAGCCTCCAGGTATATCTCGGATTGACGCTGCATCATGATTTCTCCATTTACTTTTTGATAACATAACGGCAAATTTACTGGAAGCCTGGGCCAAAAACAGGGGGCTTTTACTACGAAATACTGGACACAGATGTACTCCAAGCAAAAATGTGACTTGGGTCATAAATGCGCCAAACCGTAACCGCCGAAGAGCACTGGAGATCGCGATGTCTGAAACGCTTGTTACCCTGCTTAAACAGCTGATTGCCCATCAGGATGCGATCCAGGTAAGGTTTCCTGAGCCCACTTTTCCCGCCCCGCCCTTGGCCTTCTGCGTACCTTTTCCACGGCTTGAGATAGTGCTAGATGGGGAAGTTGAAGATCAGTGCCTACCTTTGGCCAATAACACGCTCTCCAGCTATCAGGTGCTTTATGTCCCCGCGGGTAAATGGAGTTTTCCGCAATGGACCCAGCCAGCCACCACGCTGAGCATCTTGTTCAGTAAGCAACGGCTGGGTTTCAGCCTGCAAAGGTGGGACGGACAAACGCTGTGTGAGACGCAAAAACAGCACGTTGCGCGGCGTGGGCCCCGAGTTGGCTCATACCTGCTGTTAGCGATGAATGAGGTTTTGCTGCAACCCGATGCGTTGACCTCCCGGCTAATCTTTACCGGGTTGGTTAGCCACTGCCTGGAGCAGCTCGCAAGCCAGGGGCAAACCGTCAGTAAAAGCCAGGAACTGCTGCTGGCCATACAGGATTATCTTGATGACCACGCCGGGCTACCGTTAACACGGGAAGGCGTCGCCAAACGATTTCATATTACCCCTAACTACCTTTCCCACCTGTTTCAAAAGTCTGGCCCAGTCGGTTTCAATGAGTACATCACCGGGGTGCGCCTCGAGCGGGCGAAAAATCTGTTGCGTGGCTATGATCTGAAGATCAAAGAGATCGCTCATAACTGCGGGTTCGACGACAGTAACTACTTTTGCCGGATATTCAAAAAGCATACCGATCGCTCCCCCTCTGAATATCGCAGGCATTGCCGCAGCCTGTAGCAATATTGCTGATCGGCGCAGGGGGCCGCATGATGCAGCTCCCTTAAGAAACAGGCCGATTGAGGTTTATCACCGGGCATACCGCCCGGCGTCGACGCTGATTAGAACCACTTGCCAAAGCGGCGGATGTAGAAACGCTTCATCAATTGCGCCACCACACAGTAGCTGACCAGCGTGGCCACCAGCCAAGGGAAATACTCCCACGGCAGCGGTTGCAACCCGACCCATGCTCCGAGCGGCGAGAATGGAATATAGATACCGAGTGCCATAATAATCCCGGTGGTCAACAACACCGGCAGTGCCGCCGTGCTCTGAATGAACGGGATCTTCTGGGTACGTAGCATATGCACTACCAGCGTCTGAGACAGCAATCCTTCAATAAACCAGCCGGACTGGAACAGCGCCTGATGCTCTATGCTATTGGCGGCAAACACAAACCACATCAATGCATAGGTCGTGATGTCGAAAATCGACGACGTCGGCCCAATCCACAGCATAAAGCGACCAATATTCTTGGCATCCCATTTGCGGGGTTTACGCAGGAACTCTTTGTCCATCTTGTCCCACGGCAGGGAAAGCTGGGAGATATCGTACATCAGGTTCTGTAACAGCAGGTGGATCGCCAGCATCGGCAGGAACGGAATAAACGCACTGGCCACCAGCACCGAGAACACGTTGCCGAAGTTGGAGCTGGCGGTCATGTTCAGATACTTGATGATATTGCCGAAGGTTTCACGCCCTTTGATCACCCCTTCTTCCAGTACCATCAGGTTCTTTTCCAACAGGATGATATCGGCGGATTCCTTGGCGATGTCGGTACCGGTATCGACAGAAATGCCCACGTCGGCATCGCGTAACGCCGGGGCGTCGTTAATGCCATCCCCCAGGAAGCCCACGGTATGGCCATTAGCCTGCAACATTTTCAGTACGCGTGATTTTTGCAGCGGCGTCAGCTTGGTGAATACCGTACGCTGCTCAACTTCACGCATCAGATGAGCATCGTCCATCTGTTCAATCTCCAGGCCGGAGAGCGGCGTTCCCGGTTCCAGCCCAACGTCACGGCAGATTTTACAGGTGATTACCGGGTTGTCGCCGGTCAGCACTTTCACCGCCACGCCATTTTCCTGCAGGGCAGCAATCGCTTCACGAGCGCTCTCTTTTGGCGGATCGAGGAAGGTCAACAGGCCTTCGATCACCAGGTCGCGTTCATCCACAATGCTCAGTGGCAGAGTGCAACCTTCCAGACCCAGATCTCGCGTTGCCAGCACCAGCACGCGGAAACCATCTTCATTGTACTGGCAGGCCAACGCCTGCAAATCGGCACGGCGAGCCTCGTCAAGCGCCAACACCTCCTGCCCGACACGGACGTGAGTGGCGATCTCCAACATCTCTTCAACTGCACCTTTGCAAATCAGCAGTTGGCGCTGTTGTTCATCCTGTACCACGATCGACAAGCGACGACGTATAAAATCAAACGGCAGCTCATCAACCTTGCTGTAGCGCCCCAACGCCTCAACGCCTGGCTGGCCCTGGCCAAAGCGGATCACCGCCTGATCCATCAGGTTCTTCATGCCGCTCTGATGGAAGCTGTTCAACCAGGCTAAATGCAGCACATGGTTATCCTTGCTGCCATTCACATCCAGATGGTGTTCCAGAATGATGCGATCCTGCGTCAGGGTGCCGGTTTTATCGGTACAGAGCACGTCCATCGCGCCAAAGTTCTGGATCGCATTCAGCCGTTTGACCACCACCTTGCGGCGCGCCATGGCAATTGCGCCTTTCGCCAGGTTCGAGCTGACGATCATCGGCAGCATTTCCGGCGTCAGCCCCACGGCGACCGCCAAGGCAAACAGGGCCGCCTCCGTCCAGTCTCCTTTGGTAAAACCGTTAATCAGCAAGACGATCGGCACCATCACCAACATAAAGCGGATCAGCAGCCAGCTAACGCTGTTTACCCCACGGTCAAAGGCAGTTTGCGAACGGGTACCGACGATCGACTTCGCCAGAGAGCCAAAGTAGGTGCGGCCACCGGTCGCGACCACCACCGCCGTCGCCGTTCCGCTGGCCACGTTAGTGCCCATCAGGCAGATATTGGCCAACTCCAGCAGTTCGCTTTCGCTGGAGGCATCGATCTCGCTGGACTTTTGGCTCACGCCGGCCAAGGCATCGTATTTTTCGATCGGTATCGCCTCACCGGTCAAGATGGCCTGGCTGATAAACAGATCGCGTGAGCTAAGCAAACGGAGGTCCGCGGGTACCATGTCCCCGGCGGAGAGCTGAATAATATCGCCCGGAACCAACTCACGAATGGGAATTTCCACCGCTATCGCCTGGGTGCTGAAATTACTGCGGCGCAACACCGTTGCCGTGGTACGAACCATCGATTTGAGTGATTCGGCCGCTTTATTGGTGCGGTATTCCTGCCAGAAGCGCAGCAACCCGCTCAACGCAACCATGATCAGGATAATGATGACGCCGGTAAGATCGGTTTCTTCACCGTTTTGCATCGGCAACCAGTAATCGGTAAAGAAACTGATCCCTGCCAGTACCATCAACACAAAGATAAACGGATTGTTAAACGCGCTGACTAACTGCACCAGCGCATGCGGGGCCTTCTCATGGGCAACCTGATTGCTACCAAAATACTGCAAACGCTCCTGGGCATCTTCCTGAGTTAATCCGATGCGGTTACAGTTTAAATTAGCCAACGTTTGATCGAGGCTGTTCTTTGCCTCGAGAGCAATGGCATACGGCTCGCGCTGTTTATCACGGCGGCGGCTATTTTCTTTAATATGGGTCATGACGCTATTCTCTTTTTTTACTTTGCACACAGGGTTACCCCGCCCGTAATAACGGGTGAACATGCGCAAAGTGGAATTTACTTTGTTGGCGTTGCTAAAGTAACGCTAATAACCTTAACTACGCAGAATAAATTGTGTCTCTGGGGGGAGTTTGCATAACACCTCCTTATCACCAGTAAGGTGAAGGTTAATTATCGTTAAACGGGTAATTCTGACGCCACGCGCCAATGCACGGCACTCACGCTGCGTTCTAAACTAATACGGCAGACAATGCCCTCAATTTCTTTTTGCGCGGCCGGATTAGCCACAATTTCCGCACAGACTTCCAACTGACCAGGAATGGCAATATCGGCGCTACGCAGCGATTGCAAACGTAATGCCACGCCGTTCAATGCCTGTAGGATCAGGGTACGAACCAGGATTTCATCCTGCTCCCCGCAGGTGACCTGGACGCGATAACGCAGCTCCAGATCCACCGCCTGCTGCTGGGGTTGCAGGTTAATACGCTGCGCCGCTTCACGCAGCAGGATATTGGCACACAGGATCACCAGGGTAGCGCAGACGGCTTCCCAATGCTGCCCCAGGCCACATAGCACGCCGATGGCCGCAGAGCACCACAAGGTGGCTGCCGTGTTCAGGCCGCGGATATTCAGCCCTTCCCGCATAATCACACCGGCACCGAGAAAACCGATACCGGAAACGATCTGCGCCGCAATACGCCCCGCGCTGGAAGGCTCAGTGTCAAAAGAGCTCAGGATAAACACTGCGGCCCCGGTCGCAACCAAAGAATTGGTACGCAAACCCGCCATACGCTGACGCCATTGACGCTCGGCACCAATAACGGCACCCAGGCCCATTGCCAGGAATAAATTCAGGATAAAAGGAGTCATAGCCATGATCTTCCCCTTAATTAATCATTGAGGTTGAATCATGTGCTGTTAAGCACACGCGAAATCGCGCCGATAATTAATCAGCGGGTCTGCGTTTGAGTGCCCGGAGGGAAAAGGCCGTGGTGATGGTTAAATACCATAATCATATCCGAATCAATACGCCCAATGCGCAAGCGCCTCGGGGACAACTATCATGTTCGGGTTTGCACAGCTCGGAATAACTAGAGAGGGGTGCTGCCCGCCGTGTTCGGCAAGCAACAAATCACAGGAGATTGGTCAACTTGCCTTTATTATTTCGCTACTACTGCAACTGTCCAATTGGTTTTCTCCACGGTAATTTTGGCTGGAGTATAGTGACATGAGGTTGTGAAGTAAAGGTTATATTATTAAACGAAGACTAAACCGAATATTCCCCTTATTTAATGACTGATATAGGAACAATAATAATCGGGCGCAGCATGTCGCCCCTACGACACGAGTTGTTGCTGTAACCAGTTCACTAACGCTGCCACCTCAGGTGTTAAACCGGCGGCTTGTGGCCACACCAGATAGACATCGCTATCGTTCAAATGCAGCGCAGCCGCCAATGGCACCAAGCGCCCTGCTGCAATCGCATCCTCCGCCAGCACGGTCTTCACCAGCGCAATACCAAATCCCTGCTCGGCTGCGCGCAGCAGTAACCCTGCATCGTTGAACAGCGCCAACTGTTGTCCACCGCCAACTCTCCCTACGGCGCTAAACCAGCTATGCCAGGGAGTGACGTCATGCTCAAGCAAGGGGGTTTGTGGATCTCCAGCATCAAATGCCTCCTGCCATTGCCTGGCCAGCTCTGGGGTCGCTACCGGCAGCACTACTCCTGAGGCGATACGCTCAGCCTGAACGCCTGGCCATTGGCCATCACCAATGCGGATCGCGGCATCGAATCCTTTACGGCCGAGATCCTGAATCGCCAGCGAGGCGTCAATCTCCAACCGGATCCCAGGGCAAGCACGATGAAACTCCGCCAATCTGGGCAACAACCAGTAATGCGCAAAGGAAGGCAGTACGCTGATACGCAACATCTGGCTTTCCGCTACCCGTCTGGCCCGCTCAACGCCCTGTTGCAAAGCGAGTAAGGCAGGCTCAGTTGCCGCCAGCAGTTCGCGCCCCGCAGCATTTAGCCGTACCCCACGCCCGGAGCGATCAAAGAGTGGGCAGCCAATAGCCTGTTCGAGCTGCTGAATTTGTTGGCTAACGGCACCATGAGTCAGGCTGACGCGTTGCGCCGTGGCACGCAAATTCTCCAACCGGGCTGCGATCACAAAGGTTGGCAAAATATGCAGAGGTAGACGTTCATTCATTGCTGGTTAGCCTTGCTATCCAAAAGGGTCATTTTTTATCGATATTAGCACTAATCAGGATCGCCTATAGTGCAAACATATTGACCCCGAACCCAAGGCATGACCATGCACCCACGTTTGCAGCAGGATCTCAACGATTTACCTCGCATACTTGACCATACCAACCAATTGGCGCAGGACTTCCTTGCCAGCTTGAGCCAGCGCCCGGTATGCCCGCCGTTGGCCGAACAACAGTTGCAAACCGGTGACGATCGGCTGGTCGAAGAGGGTTGCGGGGCGTTAGCGGCGTTAGAAGAATTTTGGCAGCGCTATGAGGCTGGCCTTTCCGGCAGTGCCGGGCCGCGTTATTTTGGTTTTGTCACCGGCGGTAGCACCCCTGCAGCGCTGGCTGCCGACTGGTTGGTTAGCACTGCCGACCAGAATAGCCAACTGAGCCATGATACTGTGGCAGCAGCGATCGAGCTGGCAACGATTGAGCAATTGAAAACCCTGTTGCAACTGCCCGCCGACTTCAGCGGTAGCTTTGTCAGCGGTGCCACCATGGCCAACTTCACCGGGATCGCCATCGGCCGCCAGTGGTTAGGGCAGCAGCGCGGGATCGATGTGGCACAGTTTGGCTTGGCCGCCTTGGGGCCGATTCAGGTCCTTTCTGCCAATGCGCATGCCAGCAGCGTGAAAGCGCTCAGCATGCTCGGTATTGGGCGTGATGCATTAAAGTCTATCGCCAGCCAGGCTGATTGCGAAGCTATTGATATCGCAGCGCTGGAGCGTCATCTTGCCGCCACGCCAGATATCCCAACGATAGTGCTCGCCAGCGCAGGCACGGTAAACACCGGCGTTTTCGACGATCTGCCGCGCCTGCTGGCACTGCGTGCACGCTATCCCTTCTGGCTGCATGTTGATGCCGCCTTTGGTGGGATCGCGGCCTGTTCTCCCCGCTTGGCCCATCTGCTGAACGGTTGGCACCAGGCAGACTCAATCACCGTAGATGCCCATAAATGGCTGAATGTCCCTTATGACAGCGCCATTCAATTTACCCGTCATCTGGCATTGCAGATGCAGGTTTTCCAGAATCACTCGTCCTATCTGGAGGCCCCCACGTTGCGCCCAGACAACTATTTGCACCTGACGCCCGAGAACTCAAGGCGTTTTCGCGCCCTGCCCTTGTGGATGGCATTGAAAGCCTACGGTAGCAGCGGTATGCGGGAGATTGTCGAGCGTAACGTGACGTTGGCGCGACGTTTAGGTGACGGATTGGCGGCCAGTGAAGGCTTCCGCCTGCTGGCCCCGGTGGATCTGAACATCGTGTGTTTTGCTCTGAAGGGCATTACAGGCGATGCCACCGCCGCACGCAACAGATTCATCGATCGCTTGGATCGGCACGGCGTGGTGCGCTGCACGCCCACCAGCTATGCGGGCCAACCGGGTATTCGGGCAGCCCTGGTGAATTGGATGACTGAAGAACAGGATATTACTTTGGCGCTGGCATCAATGCAGGCTTGTCGGGCTGAGGTCTGAAAGTGGCGAGGCTTTGCTTCTGCTGGCCATCGGTTGTGATATTCAACGGCGATATTTACCCTGGGTTGCCAACTGTTGCTGCATGTACAGCTGGAAAACAGGTAGCTCTGTGGGGCGTTCACTAGACAGATAGGTCCAGTCGCGCCCGTCCTCCTGATTGTGAGTTGAAATCGCATCTAGCTGCATTTCGTTGTCTCTGCGCAGTAAGATACGTCAGGAAAATCGATATGTCGCGGATAAGTTATTCACTGATGAATAATTAACAAATGAAATAATTTACTATTGTTATTTAATTAACGCCCACATGGTTAGCAGAACTACTTATTTTGACTTGATTCCGATCATAAGCGCCTTCCTCAAGCGCATAAAAGTAACTAAGAATCGTTACCATTAGAGCCAATACATTGATACAATCAATTGAATAAGCAAACTTAATGGCGTTTGGTGATGAAACAGAAGCAACACTATCAGTCAAAAAACCGCCAACTCTGGCGTCATTGCGAGTTATAAGAGAGACTTAAGAATCATCTGATTAACGGAAAATAGTACCGCGATGAAATTAGCTAACCTTGGCAACAAATTTAAGGCTGACTACCCGGCGTCCACTGATATTTCCAGCCGCAAAATCGCTACAGCATAATAAGTCGACTTAAGCTAAACTAATGCTTTTGGTAGATTTAAAAATATAATTCGAAAACACGTTGAGTCATGCCGGTTTTATTGATAGAAAGTTGCATTCATAAGATGTGATTTTTTTATAACTTTTAGCCTTTTATCTTCAGGCTTTTCTTTTTATAACCGCGTAAAAACGGACTTAAGTGGGAGGCTATATGCCAATAATCATTATGGATTCATGCAGTTACACTAGATTAGGATTAACCGATTACCTGACATCCCACGGGATGAAAAAGCGTCAGATTAGCGCCGTCAATCATATCGACGACCTGCATGAGAAGTGCGCAAAACTTAAGCCTAATATGGTATTCCTGAATGAAGACTGCTTCATTCATGAAGCGGATGCGACAGAAAGAATAAAACGCGTGATATCTCTTAATCCCGATACTTTATTCTTTATTTTCATGGCTATCACCAACGTACATTTCGACGATTATTTATACGTCCGCAAGAACGTGATCATCTCCTCAAAATCGATTAAACCGCAAACCATGAGTCAGCTGCTTAACCACTATCTCGAAAGAACGCTGGTTCGCCCGGAAAAAAACTCGCTGGATCAGACACCTGTCACACTAAGCCAAACCGAGTCAAACATGCTGCGCATGTGGATGTCCGGCCAAGGCACCATCCAGATCTCCGATCAAATGCAGATCAAGGTAAAAACCGTCTCTTCCCATAAGGGAAACATCAAAAGAAAGATCAAAACCCACAACAAGCAGATCATCTACCATGTTGTCCGCCTGACCGACACGCTTACCAGCGGCATTTTCGTCAACAGCCGTTGATTAGCCATTACGGCCAAATAAAGCGACAGCGGAACGCAGTGGTGTAGAGTTCGACAGAAAAACGCCCGTTTTCAGCGGCAATGCTGCCGCTACGGGTATTTAGGCATGCTTTCAACACCGCATGACCGTGCGGCCAGGTTTCAGCCCGCCAACCAGACCAGCGGCAAGCTGTTAAATGCAGGCAAAGATTTAATCCTGTTCAGCGCTGCGTAATTCTACAAAAGTGCCATCGCGGCTATCGATCTCATTGAAGAACCACACGCCCGCCGGGTAATCTTCCAGTGACACCAGATACATGGTGCCTTCATTAAACACCTCAACTTCCAGTACTACCCCTTCTCGACGGGGGCCGCCGTCGGTCTTTACCGTCACCAGATCGTTAACTTTCATGCTCTACCTCGTTATTTATCTCGGATCTCAGTCTATTACAGTTGACGAAAAGAACCCACCATTGCGTAATGCTTCTCAATTAAGTAGAGGCCTATGGTGCAGCGGTATACTTTACGTGATGCCTCTAAGCCATCATGCGGCGGCGACCCATTAAGCTTAGCAGAACTGAGACTGAGTCTTTCAGACCTCTGGAATATCGCGGCGAACCTCTCTGCGCCCACCATGCTCAAATCGCAGACACAAAAAAACCCGCCTTGGCGGGTTTTTGTTAATCAGCGAGAGGCCGATTAGATAGCGGTAACGTTAGCCGCTGACGGACCTTTAGCACCGTTCTCGATAGAGAACTGTACGTTCTGGCCTTCAGCCAGGGTCTTGAAGCCTTGATCCTGAATTGCAGAGAAGTGTACGAACACGTCTTTGCTGCCGTCTGCAGGAGTGATGAAACCAAAACCTTTAGACTCGTTGAACCACTTCACTTGACCTTTGATCATGTTAGACATGTTGAATTCCTTCAATAAAAAATTTAAGCCACCATGGGCATGAAATAGCCGGTCATCAGTTACTTATGGAGGCACTAGAAAGGAAATTCGTCAGTGAAGAGCTATCAAGGATAACGCTTTAAATTTGAACTACTTTACTCAAAATGTCGTGCATAAATAGGTCTGTACCACAGGCCGAGAATCATTAACTCATGTCGGGCGTATAATAGCAACTCTTTTTAGCTCGTGAGGCTGGAAAGGGAGAGCGAACGCACAGAATTTGCTCCCCTCTGGCGAAATTATCGGCGTTATCTTGCGGATTTCACTGACAATGGTGGTAATGCAGCGCCACAAAATTTACAAAACTTCGCCTCGGCTTCATGCCCGCCACGGTCGCATTGTGCACAATGGCGCTGTTCCCTATAGCGCTGCATCTCCTGCGACATGTAGGCGGTCAGGATCCCCGTAGGCACCGCAATGATCGAATACCCTACCAGGATCAGCACCGAAGCCAGCATCCGCCCTAATGGCGTGTGGGGCACAATATCACCGTAGCCCACGGTGGTTAACGTGACTACCGCCCAATACATCGATGCGCCAAGACTGGTAAATCCACCACTGCCTCCCTCCACCGCGTACATCAAGCCACCAAATACGCACAGCATCACGCCGACAAAACCAAAGAATAGGGTCAGCTTATGGCGCGCCAGCTTGATACTGCGCCAGACAATGCTCATCTCACTCATGTAGCGCAACAGTTTCAACACCCGCAACACGCGCAGGATCCGCAATACACGCAGCAGAGCGATATACCCCACCGCCATATGCGGGAATATCCAGATGATATACATCGGTAACATCGTCAGCAGATCGACGATGCCGAAAAGCTGATGGCATAGCGCTCTTTACTCGGCGTGCACCACAGCCGCAACAGATACTCCACCGTAAAAAGGGTGGTGAAAAAGACCTCCGCCAAAAACAGCTGATAAAGCACTTGAGCATTGGGGGTATACAGCGAGCTGCCGCCAGGTTCGATAAACAGCAACAGCACACTGAGCAGCGCCGTGCTCACCCAGAACAGCTGCATCCTGCGCCCGGTTCGGGTTTGATTGCTGAACAACAGCTGATAGCTACGCTGGCGCAGGATCTGTTTTCGCACTTTATTGGTCATAATCCGCTGTCTGGTAAAAGATTTACGCTCATACTAGATCCGAACCTGTACGCCGCCAAATTTAACCTGCGCCGAGCCGCAGAATGGCCCCGCGTCATATTTTCATCACAAAAATGTCACAATCCAGCCATATGATGATTGGCGACCATCCGCTCCGGGTTAACACCAAGGATTCGCCTATGAACACCGTAAAAGCCATTAATCACCAGCAGGCAGAGACGCTGATCCGCTCGGGATCGGCGAAAAAGATTGAGCTGGCCTATGACATTGACAGCGACGACTTTTTCCAGCTCGCCAGCCTGTGGTGCGATCAGGGTGCCAAGATTTCCAAAGGCAAAAAGCACTTTATCGTCTCGCTGAAAGGTTTTCGTATTCCGCCAAACGACTGATCCTCTGCCCCTCTGCGGCGGTATCTCGGCTTGTCTAGACAAAACCGCCCTTTCGCACACATGCCAACTCTGTTATCCCTATAAGATAATCCAGCCGGGAATACCCCGAATACGCAGATTGATCAAGGAGAACGGCATGTCAGCCAACGCACAACTACCTGAAAACATGAAGGTCATCGAAATCAGCCAGCCAGGCGAACCAGAGGTTCTGGTGAGTGCGCAGCGCCCGTTACCGGTATTGGCCCAGGGTGAAATACTGGTGAAAGTCGCTGCCGCCGGCGTCAACCGCCCAGACGTTATGCAACGCCGTGGGCAATATGCACCACCTCCGGGCGCCTCGGATATTCCCGGATTGGAAATTGCTGGCACGGTGGTAGCCGTTGGCGTTGGGGTACAACGCTATGCCCCTGGTGATGCCGTATGTGCGCTGATCGCCGGTGGAGGCTATGCCGAATACTGCAAGGTGCATGAAAGCAATGCGCTGCCGGTCCCTCAAGGCTTCAGCATGATTGAAGCCGCCGCCATGCCAGAAACCTTCTTCACCGTTTGGGTCAACGTATTTCAACGTGGCCATCTTCGGGCCGGGGAAACCGTGCTGATCCACGGTGGCACGTCTGGCATTGGCACGGTTGCCACCCTGTTGGCCAAAGCCTTCTGCGCCTATGTCATCACTACCGTTGGCTCTGAAGAGAAGCGTGAGGCCAGCCTGGCGTTGGGTGCCGACGTCGCCATCAACTACCGCACCGAAGATTTTGTCGAACTGACCAAAATCGCTACCAATGGAAAAGGGGCCGATGTCATCGTCGATCTGATCGCGGGGGATTACGTGGAGAAGAACTACCGTGCCGCCGCAATGGACGGGCGTATCGTACAGATCGGCACACAAAACGGCGTAGTGAAAGAACTGAACCTGATGCCACTGCTGCTTAAGCGCCTGACCCATACCGGCTCAACGCTGCGGGCGCGCAGTGTGGAAGATAAAGCCCAGATCGCTGCCGAACTGGAGCTGAAAGTGTGGCCGTTGCTGGAACGCGGGGAGTTAAAACCGCAGATTTTCCAGACTTTCCCGTTGGAACAAGCCGCACAGGCCCATGCCCTGATGGAGTCCAGTGCGCATATCGGTAAAATTATGCTGACGCTGTAATGGCAACCCTCCGGCCAGAAACCGGAGGGCTAGGCTGTGTCCCACATATCAGCCGAACAGTTTACCTTTCAGCAAATCCATCCCGGCGCTCATCAGATCGCCGCCCTGTGGCTCCTGGCCATTGGGTGACAGTTTGTCAGTGATCATCGGCAAATACTGGGCAATCATGGCAGAGGCCTGCGCCGGATCGATCCCCAATTTGCCAGCCAGTTGTGCAATGGCATCGGTGCTTAACGCCTGCTCAACGTGTTCACCGCTGATTGGCTGATTTTCACCCGTGCCGATCCAGGAGGCGACCACATCCGCCAAATTTCCCTGGCGGAATTTGTCCAGGATAGCCGGCAAGCCCCCTTGCTGTTCAACCCACTGCAAAATGGCGCTGTAATCCATTCCTTTGCCACCGCTTAATGCCCCGACTAACCCATCCAGTAATCCCATCGCTATCCCCTTATCAGAACGCTGTACGCTCGTCGTATTTAAAAAGAAAAAGGGCCGCCGCAGCGACCCCAGTTGATCGAACCCTACTTAGCTTCTGATCTTCCTGTAGACAAAAAGCACTACCAGGGCACCGATAACGGCAACCACAAAGCTGCCCAGGTTAAAGCCATCAACCCGGCCCATACCGAAGAAGGTACTGATATAGCCGCCGACAACCGCACCCACCACACCCAGGATCACGGTCATGATAAAGCCGCCGCCGTCTTTACCCGGCATAATCCACTTGGCCAAAATACCGGCGATTAACCCAAAAACGATCCAGGAAATGATACCCATTTTTACTCTCCCTAATTGACCCGTTGCCCGAACTTGTTGGCAACAGTATTATCAAGACGTTTTCCGTCAGAGACCACCCTCTGACAGTTTTTACGTCTCTGTACCTTACTACTATAGTCAAAAATCAGCGAGTTACCCACCTCTTGCAGTCTGAAAATCACTGCGTGAAATTTGTGCAATTTTCATCCAATTGTCATGTTGAGCGGCGATAATCAGCTATACTGAATGATGCTCAACTGAACGTCGACCGAGGATAGCGCCATGAGCAACCCCCCTTTCATGCTGTTTTTGGTTTTGGTCTATGCTTTAGCCGCCGTGTGGGATGGCTCAGCCTCGCTGTTGTTTATGTGAAAGTAGCGATCCAAGGCATTCATCAGCCATTCCTGAACAAGGCGATTTTATGCTATTTGGCGCACCTCTGCCCCTCAGTTAAGCGGGCGTAGCCTGCAGCGCTCCTACGGTCGAACATGTTCACCCCCCACAAATTCAGCAACCTTGCTGGGCATGGGATGCAACAGGAGGAACTATGTTGATTCAACCCTATCTGTTTTTTGCCGGTAACTGCGAGCAAGCGGTGAATTTTTATGCTCAGCAGCTAAACGGCATTATAGAAATCATGATGCGTTACAAAGATATCCCGACAGAAGAGCAGCAAAATGGGCCGCCCAATGCCGATCCTGAGTCGATTATGCATGCCAGGCTGGTGATTGGGGATAACGTCATTATGGCATCGGACGGTTGCCCATCCGAGCCAGGCGGGCCGACACATAGTGGGTATTCACTGTCGATCCTCAGTGAGAACGTCGAGCAAGGTGGCGAAGTATTTAACCGGCTAGCCCAAGGTGGCAGCATCACCATGCCTTTCCAACCGACCTTCTGGGCCAAGGGCTTCGGCATGCTGACCGATAAGTTCGGTGTCAACTGGATGGTCAACGTCGAGTAGCCGCATGGTGCAGTGCCTTGCTGTGAGGATAGGCACTGCCAGCGTTAACGATGCCAGCTGGCAGCCACCAGTGAGAACAAGACAAACAACACCAGCAGCAGTACCAGAGCCAACCGCCAGAAAGGCGTTTTCCGCCGCCGATACGCGATAATCATCAACCCGGCCAGCGCCAGGAGCGTAAACGGGTAATATACCGCCAGCATCAGTAAAACCTGCATCATAGCGTCAGATAGTGCTGCCATGCGCCTCCCCGGCACCAATTTATGCTGAACATATCCTGGAAATATAACGGAACATGCAAGAAGGAAATATAAGGGTTAAGATTGTTCGCAATACCGTACCCAATTGATTGCATGACAGGAATGCTATGCTCGCACCACAACTCCCGCCCCAAAAACAGCCATTACCCGGGAAAAACAAAAACTCGCCGTTACTCTATCAGGCTGGCGTGTTCGTTATTATCGTCGTGCTCACCCTGATCATGTTCAATGCCTGGCAAATCTGGAACGCTCATCAGCGCAACCTGCAAATTGCTGAAAATGACTCACAGAATCTGGCCCGATCGCTGGCACAGCATGCCGAAGATACCTTTGCGCAGGTAGACAATAACCTGATCGATCTCAGCGAACGCATTGAAACCGATGGGTTAGGCGAACCTCAGCGTTTACGTCTGCAAAAAGTCATGCAGACTCAGGCCAGTAACTTCCCGCAACTGCACGGTAGTTTTGTCTATGATGCCCAGGGCAACTGGATCCTGACGTCCAACGGTAAACCCCTCAGCCATACCAATAATGCCGACCGGGAGTACTTTAAATACCACGTCACTCATAACAATAATACGATTTATATTGGCGAGGTGATCCGCAGCCGCTCTACCGGCGATTTGGTTATCCCGGTGTCCCGCCGCCTGAACCATGCGGACGGTAGCTTTGCCGGCGTGGTCATTTCGACGCTGTATGTCGATTATTTCCGCCAGTTTTACAACACCTTTGCCCTTAACAACGACGCCTCACTCAGCCTGATACTGGCTGACGGCTCCATTTTGTACCGCCGCCCGTACAATGAGGATGCCATCGGGAAAAATATCTCCCATAGCCTTTTATTCCGCGAAGTTCTGCCGCATTCGTCCTTTGGCAACGTCACCATGGTCTCACAGTTCGACAATGTAGAAAGGGTTTACGGTTATTCGCAGGTGGAACGTTACCCGCTGGTGATCACTGCCGGGCTGTCGAAAAAAGACGTTCTGGCCGACTGGCGCAGCGATGCGTCACTTTTTGCACTTGGTGGAGGAGTCCTGCTGTCCATACTGCTGGCTCTGGGATTGGTGTTGATACGTCAGATTAACCAAAGCGTACAGACCGAAGTCGAGCTGGTGCGCACCCGTGATCAACTGACGCTGATGAACCATACGCTGGAAGAACTGGCCTTGCTAGATGGCTTGACCGGCCTGGCCAACCGCCGCCAGTTTGATATCGCGCTAAAAAACGAAATGACGCGAGCGGCGCGCAACGATCGCAGCGTAGCCCTGTTGATGCTGGATATTGACTATTTTAAACAGTTTAACGATATCTACGGCCACGTGGCTGGGGATCAGTGTTTGCAACAGTTGGGGCGCATGCTGAAAAGCATGGTCAACCGCCCTGGCGATCTGATGGCGCGTTACGGCGGTGAGGAGCTGGCGATTATTCTGCCGGATACCGATCTTCAAGGCGCAATCGCCTTTGCCGAACGGGTTCTGGAGGGCATCCGGCAGTTGAAGATCGCCCACACGGGCAGTCCACTGGGGATTATCACCGCCAGCATCGGTGCCAGTGCTATAGTCCCGCATCCCTATAACGATACGCCGCTAAGCTTGGTCAACCTGGCGGATAACGCCCTGTATACGGCGAAAAAAGGCGGTAAGAACCGGGTTTGCAGCCTTTAGGCTTAGAATAGTAAGGGTAGACCATTTCAGCACACAGTCGGGGCATCTTAACATGATGCCCCGACGATCCTGCCTTAGTGCACCGTGTTGAAATCCCCTTCCTGGCGCGCCACCAGCGTCAGAATGCTGTACAGCGCCACGGCCTGCTGATACTGGTTGAGCACCTGTACATCCCAGACCACCACGCCATGCGGACGATCCTCGGTGTTTTTTTGCGGCTTGCGGATTTTCTTTTTACAGGTCAACCGCACCTGAATGGTGTCGCCAATCTTCACCGGTTCGATAAAACGCAGGTTTTCCATGCCGTAGTTGGCAATCACCGGCCCGACGCCCGGATCGACAAACAGCCCGGCGGCGGCAGAAACCACAAAGTAACCGTGGGCCACTCGCTCACCAAACAGTGACTCCGCCGCACCGATCTTGTCCATATGCGCGTAGAAGTGATCGCCACTCAGGCAGGCAAAGTTGACGAGATCGGCTTCGGTAATGGTACGGCGGGCGGTCAGCAAGCTTTCGCCAATCTGCAACTGCTCAAAGTATTTGCGGAACGGGTGGACCTGTTCCTCCACCACGTCAGCACCCCGAACCCATTCACGGCTGATGGCCGCCAGCATCGACGGGCTGCCCTGGATCGCCGTGCGCTGCATATAGTGTTTTACCGCCCGCAGCCCACCAAGCTCTTCCCCGCCGCCAGCTCGCCCTGGCCCGCCATGCACCAACAAAGGCAATGGTGAGCCGTGGCCAGTCGATTCCGTAGCAGCGTGGCGATCCAGCACCAACATACGGCCGTGGGCGCAAGCGGTTGCTCGAATAAACTGTGAAGCCAGCTCCGCATCAGCCGTCACCAACGATCCGGCCAGGCTACCCTGCCCCAGCAACGCCAACTCAATGGCCTGTTCGGAGGTTTGATAAGGCATCAGCGTCGCCACCGGGCCAAACGCCTCGGTGCCATGTACGGCCTGATGGCGGAACGGATCGGCGCAGTACAGCAGGGTGATCGGATAAAAAGCGCCTGATTGCGCGCCATCGCCCACCACCTCCAATTTATCCAGCGTAGCGCCACAGAGTGGCTCACAGCCATTGCGCAGCAGGAATTCCACCTTTTGCTGCACGTCGTCGCGCTGTTCCTGATTGACCAACGCCCCCATCCGCACTTGCTCCAACAGTGGGTCACCAATCTTTACGCCAGCCAGGCGCTGCAACAGCGCTTGCTGTACCTCGGCAATGCGGGCAGCCGGAACGATAACGCGCCGGATAGCGGTACACTTTTGCCCCGCCTTGCTGGTCATTTCGCGGCTGACCTCTTTGATAAACAGCGCAAACTCCGGCATCTCTGGCGTCACGTCCTCGCCTAGCACGCAGCAGTTAAGCGAGTCGGCTTCCATGGTAAAGGCAATGGATTTTTGCAGCAGACGCGGGTGTGAACGCAGCTTCTGCCCGGTTTGCGCCGAGCCGGTAAAGGTGACCGCATCCTGATAATCGAGGTGATCGAACATATCGCCCACGCCGCCGCAGATCAGTTGCAATGCCCCTTCAGGCACCAGCCCGCTGTCGATAATCAGCTTCACCATCGCCTGGGTTAGCTGTGCCGAAGCCGTGGCGGGTTTGATGATGGCTGGCATCCCCGCCAGCCAGGTGGGTGCCAGCTTCTCCAGCATTCCCCAGCAGGGGAAGTTAAAGGCGTTGATATGCAGCGCAACGCCAGGGCGAGAGGTCAGCACATGGCGTGCGGCAAACTGCGACTGCTTGGAAAGTGGGATCAGCTCATCTTCCGGCCACAGCGTATCGTCCGGCAATTCGCGCCCTGCCAATCCCGCATAGGAGAACAGCGTGGCGATACCACCTTCAATATCAACACAACTGTCATTGCGCGTGGCCCCGGTTTGATAGGAGATCTGATATAGCGCCTCTTTATTGGCCAGCAGGTGTTTAGCCACCGCTTTCATCATCTGGGCGCGCTGCTGAAACGTCATCTTTGCCAGCGCCGTGCCACCCAGCTTGCGGGCATAGTTCAGGCTGGCGGCCAACGGCAGCCCGTCGGAGCAGACCTGATACAAAGGCTCGCCGGTAACGGCATGCTGGATCTCGCGGGATTGACCCTGGCCGTACACCCAAGCGCCAGAAAGGTAACTGGTTAACTGCTGCATTTGCTCCTCCGGAATTCATAAATAGACACTATCAAGATTAATGATGTATCACATATTTTCCACTCTGCGCCAGGTTAAAATTTAACAAAAGCAAAACAAAATCATCAGATCGGTGCGTTAACGCCAAGTTGATCGATAAACACTAAAAACAAATAACCATTTAAATCAATTAAATAACAAAACACATTGTGATAGCCATCGCAAAACCACAGTATTTGTATTTGATCTTGTTGTTATCAACTTGTAACTTCATGCTTAGTTAAAGTGATTCACATTTTTGGTTTTAATGTGAAAAACATGAATCACCAAGAGGCAAGTATGACAACTGACGCACAATTTCAGCAGCACTTTGACGACAAGATCGCCGCCGATATCTCCATCGAAGCCAAAGACTGGATGCCGGATGCCTATCGCCGCAATCTGATCCGGCAAATCGGCCAGCACGCGCATTCCGAGGTGGTCGGCATGTTGCCAGAAGCCAATTGGCTGACCCGCGCCCCATCCCTGCGGCGCAAAGCGGTGTTACTGGCGAAAGTCCAGGACGAAGCCGGGCACGGTCTTTATCTGTACAGCGCAGCGGAAACCCTCGGCTGCACCCGCCAGGATATCTACCAAAAGATGCTCGCCGGTCAGATGAAGTACTCCTCTATCTTCAACTATCCAACGTTGAACTGGGCTGACATTGGCGTGATCGGCTGGCTGGTCGACGGTGCCGCCATCGTCAATCAGGTAGCCCTGTGCCGTGCCTCTTACGGCCCCTATGCCAGAGCAATGGTGAAAATCTGTAAAGAAGAGAGCTTCCACCAGCGTCAGGGCTACGAAGCCGTGATGGTGATGGCCCAGGGCAGCGAAGCGCAAAAGGCCATGTTACAGGACGCCATCAACCGCTTCTGGTGGCCAGCGCTGATGATGTTTGGCCCCAACGATAGCGATTCCCCCCACAGCGCACAGAGCATGGCCTGGAAGATCAAACGCCACAGCAATGACGAGCTGCGGCAGAAGTTTATCGACAACACCGTACCGCAGTTGGAAGCCCTGGGTATGACTGCGCCCGATGCCGATTTGGCATGGGATGAAGCCAGCGGACATTACCGCTTTGGCGAGATCGACTGGGCAGAGCTGCACGAAGTGATCCAGGGGCGTGGGCAGTGCAACCACGAACGCCTGCAAGCCAAGCGTAAAGCCTGGGACGAAGGCAGTTGGGTTCGGGATGGTGCCATGGCACATGCCAGCAAACGCGCGGCAAATGCAGCTTAATCGAGGAGAGAAAAATGACTCACGCCGAATGGCCGTTGTATGAAGTGTTTATCCGCAGCAAGCAGGGTTTGGCCCATCGCCACGTTGGCAGCCTGCATGCTGCAGACGATCAGATGGCGCTGGAAAACGCCCGCGATGCCTATACCCGCCGCAGTGAGGGCTGTTCGATCTGGGTGGTGCAATCCTGCCACCTGATCGCCTCTCAAGCGGAGGATCGGGCGGCATTCTTCGATCCTTCCGACGACAAAATCTACCGTCATCCCACGTTCTACACCATCCCCGACGGCATCAAGAACATGTAGAGGCAGGCCATGACGATGAGTAACGCAGCAACAATCAGCTATGCCCTGCGCTTGGGCGATACACCGCTCATTCTGGCACAGCGCCTGTGCGCTTGGTGTGGTCATGCTCCTGAGCTGGAGATCGACCTGGCACTGGCCAATATTGGCCTCGATCTGCTGGGCCAGGCGCGTAATTTCCTGGCCTATGCCGCCGAGCTTTCCGGCCCGCAGCACAGCGAAGACAGCCTGGCCTTTGGCCGCGACGAACGTGAATTCCACAACCTGCTGCTGGCAGAACAACCCAACGATGGCTTTAACGACACGCTGGTACGCCAGTTCCTGCTCGATACCTACCACGTGCTGCTGCACCGGGAATTGAGCCGCAGCAAAGACGGCCAACTGGCCGCCATCGCCGCCAAGTCGCTGAAGGAAGCGGATTATCACCTGCGCTTCAGCCACGGCTGGATGATCCGCCTGGGTGACGGCAGTGAAATCAGCCACCAGAAGATCCAGCAGTCATTAAACGATCTGTGGCGCTTCACCGCCGAGCTGTTCCACGCCGACGAGATTGAGCTGCAATTGGCCGAACGGGGTATTGCCGTCGATCCACGCCAATTGCAGGCACCGTGGCAGGCGATGGTGAACGATACGCTGCAACAGGCCACGCTCACGCTGCCCACCGAGCAGGCATTTCGCCACGGCGGCAAACAAGGGCGGCACACAGAACACCTCGGCCCAATGCTGGCAGAGATGCAGTTTCTGCCACGCGCTTACCCGAACTGCAACTGGTAGAGGCAATGATGAATATCACCCGACTGCAACCGGCCGAGATCCCGCAGATCTGGCACTGCTTACAGCAGATCAGCGATCCCGAACTGCCGGTACTGTCCATTACCGATCTGGGCATGGTACGTGACGTGGAGCGCGACGGTGCAGGCTGGCACATCACCTTTACCCCAACCTATTCCGGCTGCCCGGCGACCGAGTACCTGCTCAACGCCATTGAACAGACGCTGAACGAGGCGGGTTTCAGCCCGGTGAAGATCACCATCAGCCTCAGCCCGGCCTGGACCACCGACTGGATGAATGCGGATGCTCGCCAGCGCCTGCGTGAATACGGCGTGGCACCACCGCAGGGGCAAACCTGTGAGAAGCCTTTAGCCCACGGCCCGGTGCAGTGCCCCCGTTGCGGCAGCGAGCATACGGAAAAGATCAGCGAGTTCGGTTCCACCGCCTGCAAAGCGCTTTACCGCTGCTGCGAATGCCGGGAACCGTTCGACTATTTCAAATGTATTTAGGAGTACTGAAAACCATGACGGTCTTTCATCGCCTGAATGTCGCAGCCATCGAGCGCGAAACCCCGGACGCCGTAGCCATCACGCTGCGCGTCCCGGACGAACTGAAATCCCATTACGGCTATACCCCCGGCCAGCACCTCACGCTCAAAGCGCGGGTCAATGGCGAAGAGCTGCGCCGCTGCTATTCCATCTGTAGTGCACCGCAGGATGGCGTATTGCAAATCGGCATCAAGGCGATCCATCAGGGGCGCTTCTCTTCGTTTATAAACCAAAGTTTGCAGGTGGGAGACGAGTTGGAAGTGATGCTGCCGCAAGGCCGTTTTGGTTACCAGCCGCAGGCACAAACGCAGGGCAACTATCTGGCGATTGCCGCCGGTTCTGGCATCACACCGATGCTGTCGATCATCAAGGCGACGTTGCAATTGGAACCCAACAGCCAGTTCACGCTGATTTATGGCAACCGCACCAGCCGCTCGGTGATGTTTAAAGAAGCCCTCTCGGATCTGAAAAACCGTTATCCACAGCGCTTCCAGCCGCTGTATCTCTTTAGCCAGGAAAATCTCGACAGCCCACTGCTCAGTGGCCGCATCGACCGTGACCACCTGACCGCGCTAGGTAACACGCTGGTGGACTTCAACGAGTTCGACCACGCCTTTATCTGCGGCCCAGAAGCGATGATGGACGACGCGCACACCGTGCTGGAGCTGGCCGGTATGCCTGCCGAGCGTATTCACAGCGAGCGTTTCAACACCAGCGGCATCGTGGCCCGGCCTGCCAATGCAGGTAGCCGCAACGCTACCCAGGTAGAGATCCGGCTTGACGGTCGCAGCCTCAAAATCGACGTCGGCAGCGAGGATGACAGCATTCTGGATGCCGCATTGCGCCAAGGAGCCGATTTGCCCTATGCCTGTAAAGGCGGCGTCTGCGCCACCTGCAAATGCAAGCTGAAGGCCGGTGAGGTGGATATGGCGATCAACTACAGCCTGGAGCCGGATCAACTGGCGGCAGGCTATGTCTTGAGCTGCCAGTCCTGGCCACGCGGTGAAGGCGTGGTGCTGGACTTTGACGTTTAGGAGCCGACGATGGAAACCCCTTGGATCCTGCGCGAACAGCAGCAACGCGTGGTCACACTGACGCTGCACCGCCCCGATGCCCGCAATGCGTTGAGCACCGCCAGCCTGGAGCAGTTGGTTTATCAACTGGAACAGGCCGATAGCGATGCCGATGTCGGTGCCGTGGTGATCGCCGGTGCCGCCCGGTTCTTCGCCGCCGGTGCCGATCTGCGCGAATTACAGCAGCAGGATGTCGCCGCCACCCAGCTCGATCACCGCCCTTTGCTATGGCAGCGCTTGGCCCAGTTCAGCAAACCCTTGCTGGCGGCGGTGAACGGTTACGCGCTCGGTGCTGGCTGCGAGCTGGCTCTGGCCTGCGACATTACGATTTGCGGCGAAAGCGCTCGCTTCGGCCTGCCGGAAATCACTTTAGGCCTGATACCCGGTGCGGGTGGTACTCAACGCCTGATCCGCAGCGTGGGCAAGTCCCGCGCCTATCAAATGGTGCTGACCGGTGAAGCCATAGACGCCCGCTGCGCACTGCAAGCCGGGCTGGTGAGCGAGGTTTGCGTCGACGCATTAACGCTGGAGCGTACTCAACAACTGGCCCAACGCATCAGCCAACAGGCACCGCTGGCGCTGCGCGCGGCCAAACAGGCGCTAAAACAGGCGCAGGAAACCGGCCTCAGCCAGGGCTTGCAGATGGAACGCCAGCAGTTTGTCACCCTGGCCGCCACCGAAGATCGCCGGGAAGGCATTGCCGCCTTCTTCGAAAAACGCACACCGAACTATCAAGGGCGCTGATTTATGGAAAACGCATTAATTCTTAGCCACATCGTAGCCGGGGTGTTGACCATAACCCTGAACCGCCCCGACCGGCTCAACAGCTTTAACGATGAAATGCACCACCAGCTTAGCGAGGCGCTGACCGTAGCCGAGCGCGATGACAGCGTGCGTTGCGTGCTGATCACCGGTGCCGGGCGCGGCTTCTGCGCCGGGCAGGATCTGAACGATCGTAACGTCAGTGTGGATCAGGCCCCTCCGGATCTTGGGCTGTCCGTAGAACGTTTTTACAACCCGCTAATCCGCCGCCTGAGCGCCCTACCCAAGCCGATTGTCTGCGCGGTCAACGGCGTTGCTGCCGGAGCGGGTGCCGCACTGGCAATGGCCTGCGATATCGTAGTGGCCGCCGACAACGCCAGCTTCATCCAATCTTTCTGCAAACTGGGCCTGGTGCCAGACTCCGGCGGCAGTTGGTATCTGCCACGCCTGGCCGGACATGCGCGAGCCATGGGTATGGCGCTGCTGGGGGACAAAATCAGCGCTCAGAAGGCGCTGGAGTGGGGAATGATCTGGCAGGTCGTGGCTGCCGCCGAGCTGGCCGACCACACCCAGAGCATGGCCAAACAGCTTGCTACCCAACCTACTTACGGCCTGGGGCTGATTAAAAAAGCCATGTACAGCTCGGCCAGCAATACGCTCGACCAGCAACTCGATTTAGAGCGCGATTTACAGCGCCTGGGTGGCCGTAGTGAAGACTATCGCGAAGGCGTCAGCGCCTTCTTCGCCAAACGTTCACCGAACTTCAGCGGGAAATAGCCATGAACGGGATACAGCCATGAGAGAGAAGATGGCGATAAATACCATAACCACCTCCGCAACGGTGGCCGTAATTGGTGCCGGAACCATGGGGATCGGCATTGCCCAGGTGGCCGCTGCGGCAGGGTATCAGGTCAAGCTGTTCGATATCGCCCTGCCCGCCGCCTCCCGCGCGCTGGAACAACTCGGGCAACGCCTGCGCAAGCGGGTCGAGGCCGGTAGGGCCGATGCCCACAGCACCGAAACCCTGCTGGGTCATATTCAGTTGACCGGCTCGTTGAGCGATCTGGCCGACAGTAGCCTGGTGATCGAAGCGGTGGCGGAAAAGCTGGCGATCAAACAGAGCCTGTTTCGCGATCTGGAGGCGATATGCTCTACCGATACGCTGTTTGCCAGCAATACCTCTTCACTCTCTATTACCGCCATCGCCAGTGCGCTTGAGCATCCGCAGCGCATGGCGGGCCTGCACTTCTTCAACCCGGCTCCGCTGATGAAACTGGTGGAGATCGTCGGAGGGCTGGAAACCAGCCCGGAAACGCTGAGCAACCTGCAAACCTTGGCTCAACATTGGGGTAAGCACAGCGTCGTGTGCCGTTCTACGCCAGGCTTTATTGTCAACCGCGTAGCCCGGCCGTTCTACGGTGAAACCCTGCGCGCGCTGGAAGAACAGATTGCCGATCCGGCCACCCTGGACGCCGTACTGCGTGATGCCGGTGGTTTCGCCATGGGACCGCTGCAACTGACCGATCTGATCGGTCAAGACGTCAACTATGCCGTCACCGAGTCGGTCTATCACGCTTTCTATCAGGACAGCCGTTTTACTCCTTCGCTGGTGCAGCAGGAACTGGTAGCTGCCGGGCATTTGGGCCGCAAGAGTGGCCGGGGTTTCTACCGTTATGGCAGTGAGCAGGCCGTACCGTCAGCAACTTTTGCTTCGGCGGTAACGGCTGACTTGCCTCAGTCCGTCACGTTGCACGGCGACTGGTCGGCCATCGGTGAGTTTGCACAGTTGCTGACGGGAAATGCGGCGGCGATCAAACATCCTGGCCAGACCAGTCCGTTTGCCCGGATCGATGAAGTTACATTTATGTTAACAAATGGTAAAACAGCAAGCCAAGTCGCCGAAGAAATCGGATCGCCCGTGGTTCTGTTCGACCTGTCCGTCAACTATCAGCACGCCCCCGCTATCGCCATCAGCAGCGCCGAGCAGAACGCGGTGCCGCACACGGCCAAGGTCATCCGCCTGCTGCAATCGCTGGGTAAACAGGTGATCCACCTGCCTGATTATCCGGGCCTGCTGGTGATGCGTACCGTCGCCATGCTGGCAAATGAAGCCCTGGACGTGGTGAATAAAGGCGTGGCCAACGCCGCTGATACCGACGATGCCATGCGGTTTGGCGTCAACTACCCGCAAGGTCCGCTGGCCTGGGGCAGCAGGCTCGGCTGGCAACAGATCCTCAACACGCTGGAAAATCTGCAACGTTATTACGCAGAATCCCGCTATCGCCCAATGCCGCTGCTGCGCCGTTATGCCGCCAATTATTCAGGAGCCGAATGCTGATGAATGCCAACACTCCCCGCGCGCTGGCCCAGCGTTGCGCCGAACAGATGTTTAGCCAGGATACCTGCGCACAGGCAATGGATATGCGCATCGATGCCGTGGATGCCGGCATGGCCAAAGTCAGCATGACCGTCGGCCCGCAGATGCTCAATGGCCACCAGACCTGTCACGGTGGCCAACTGTTCAGCCTCGCGGATACCGCCTTTGCTTATGCCTGCAACAGTCAGGGGCTGGCGGCGGTCGCTTCAGGTTGCACCATCGATTTTATCCGCCCAGCGCTGGCAGGCGATCGCCTCACCGCCTGCGCGAAAGTGCGCCATCAGGGTAAAACCACCGGATTATACGACGTTGAGATCGTTAACCAACTGGGGAAAACCGTCGCCTGGTTCCGTGGCCGCGCCCATCGGTTGGGCCACAACATTTTAGGAGAGCAGCCATGAGTCAGGCCTTTATTTGCGATGGCGTCCGCACGCCAATTGGCCGTTACGGCGGCGCACTGGCAAACGTGCGGGCCGACGATTTAGCCGCCCTGCCGCTACGTGCTCTGCTGGAACGCCACCCCAACGTGGACTGGTCACGGGTAGATGACGTAATCCTCGGCTGTGCCAATCAGGCCGGGGAAGACAACCGCAATCTGGCCCGTATGGCGGCACTGCTGGCCGGGCTGCCACAAAACGTTTCAGGTACCACTATCAACCGGCTATGCGGTTCAGGGTTGGATGCGTTGGCGATGGCGGCACGCAGCATCAAGGCCGGTGAAGCCAGTCTGCTCCTGGCCGGAGGGGCCGAATCCATGACCAGAGCCCCGCTGGTAATGGGCAAGGCGGACAGCGCCTTCAGCCGTCAGGCACAGCTGTTTGATACCACCATCGGCTGGCGGTTTGTTAACCCGCTGATGCATGAAGCTTTCGGTACCGACTCGATGCCGGAAACCGCCGAAAACGTCGCGGCGCAGTTTGGCATCAGCCGTGCCGATCAGGATGCCTTTGCCCTGCGCAGCCAGCAGCGCACCGCCCTGGCACAACAGCGGGGGATCCTGGCACAGGAAATTATCCCGGTGAGCCTCAGCGGCAAGAAAGGAGTCATTACTCAGTTCAGCGAAGACGAACATCCACGCGCAGAAACCACGTTGGAGCAGCTGCAAAAACTGAAAACACCGTTCCGTCAGCCGGGTTGTATCACGGCTGGCAATGCCTCTGGCGTCAACGACGGTGCGGCGGCGCTGATTGTCGCTTCCGAAGCCATGGCCCTGCAGCAAGGTCTGACGCCACGGGCGCGCATTGTCGCCACCGCCACCTGCGGCGTAGAGCCACGATTGATGGGGATCGGCCCGCTGCCCGCGACCCGCAAAGTCCTGGAAATCGCCGGTTTAAGCCTGGCGCAGATGGACGTCATTGAACTTAACGAAGCATTCGCCGCACAGGCGTTGGCGGTGTTGCGCCAGCTTGGTCTGCCGGATGATGCCGAACAGGTTAATCCCAACGGGGGTGCCATCGCGCTTGGCCATCCATTGGGCATGAGCGGTGCGCGCCTGGCGCTGGCCGCCCTGTTTGAGCTGGAACGTCGCGCTGGCCGCTACGCACTGTGCACCATGTGCATTGGCGTCGGTCAGGGCATTGCCATGATTATTGAGCGTGTCTAACACCTGCGAGGCTAAAAAGATGACTACAAATCCACGGCCCATCGACGCGATTGAATTTGCTTCACGCGACGAAATCGAAGCATTGCAACTGGAACGCCTGCAATGGACCCTGCACCATGCCTACAACAACGTACCTATGTATCAGCGCAAGTTCGGTCAGGCTGGTGTTCACCCGAGCGATCTGAAGCAACTGAGCGATCTGGCGTTATTCCCTTACACCACCAAGCAGGACCTGCGTGACAACTACCCGTTCGACACCTTTGCCGTGCCGATGGAACAGGTAGTACGCATTCATGCTTCATCTGGCACCACCGGCCGCCCAACGGTAGTCGGTTATACCCAGAGGGATATCGATAACTGGGCCGATATTGTCGCCCGCTGCCTGCGCTCTGCCGGGGCCACGGCCAAAGACAAAATCCACGTTGCCTACGGTTACGGCCTGTTTACCGGCGGGTTGGGCGCACACTATGGCGCAGAACGCCTGGGTGCGGCAGTGATCCCGATGTCCGGCGGCCAGACGGAGAAGCAGGTGCAGCTGATCCTGGATTTCAAACCCGATGTGATCATGGTGACCCCTTCCTACTGCCTGACGTTGATCGACGAGCTGGAACGCAAAATGGGCGGCGATGCGCGCAACTGCTCACTGCGTTTGGGCGTGTTCGGTGCAGAACCCTGGACAGAGTCCCTCCGTCATGAGATCGAGTCACGCATGGGGATCAAAGCGCTTGATATCTACGGCCTTTCCGAAGTGATGGGGCCAGGCGTGGCGATGGAGTGTGCCGAAAGCGGCGGCGGCCCGACCATCTGGGAGGACCACTTCCTGCCGGAGATCATCAACCCGGAGACGGGCGCGATACAGACTGACGGCGAGCATGGTGAACTGGTTTTCACCACGCTGACCAAAGAGGCTCTACCGGTGATCCGCTATCGTACGCGCGACCTCACCCACTTAATGCCAGGGGATGCCCGCAACATGCGCCGGATGGGCAAAATCACCGGCCGTTCCGACGATATGCTGATCATTCGCGGCGTGAACGTATTCCCTTCACAGGTGGAAGAACAGATTATGCAGTTCGAGCATCTGTCGCCGCATTATCAGCTGCAGGTGAGCCGTGCCGGGCATCTGGATACCTTGGCGGTACGAGTGGAGCTGAAAGAGTCGGCGTTGACGCTTAACCACCAGCAGCGTTGCGATATCTGCCACCAGCTGCGTCACCATATCAAATCGATTGTCGGGGTCAGCACCGACGTCAGCATTGCCAACTGTGGGGATATTCCTCGCTCGGAAGGCAAGGCCCAGCGGGTGATCGATCTGCGGCCACGGTGATTTTTCCCCTCACCCTAACCCTCTCCCAAAAGGAGAGGGGACCGATCGAGTGCGCTTGAAATTAGAGTGACTCACCTTAGATAGGGGGACCGATCGAGTGTGTTTGAAATTAGAGTGATTCACCTTGGATGAGATGAAGAGAAGCCCTAGTTTGCTGAGATTATCACTTTACTTCCAAACGAGCAGGGGCTACCAGCTCCCTCTCTGAACTGTTCGAGTTAGCTTAGATTATCGCTTTACTTCCAAACGGGCAGGGGCTACCAGCTCCCTCTCTGAACTGTTCGAGTTAGCTTAGATTATCGCTTTACTTCCAAACGGGCAGGGGCTACCAGCTCCCTCTCTGAACTGTTCGAGTTAGCTTAGATTATCGCTTTACTTCCAAACGAGCAGGGGCTACCAGCTCCCTCTCTGAACTGTTCGAGTTAGCTTAGATTATCGCTTTACTTCCAAACGGGCAGGGGCTACCAGCCCCCTCTCTGAACTGTTCGAGTTAGCTTAGATTATCGCTTTACTTCCAAACGGGCAGGGGCTACCAGCTCCCTCTCTGAACTGTTCGAGTTAGCTTAGATTATCGCTTTACTTCCAAACGGGCAGGGGCTACCAGCTCCCTCTCTGAACTGTTCAAGTTAGCTTAGATTATCGCTTTACTTCCAAACGGGCAGGGGCTACCAGCTCCCTCTCTGAACTGTTCGAGTTAGCTTAGATTATCGCTTTACTTCCAAACGGGCAGGGGCTACCAGCTCCCTCTCCCTGTGGGAG
The DNA here is from genome assembly GCF_055790865.1 of Serratia sp. K1WW1. Taxonomy (NCBI): domain Bacteria; kingdom Pseudomonadati; phylum Pseudomonadota; class Gammaproteobacteria; order Enterobacterales; family Yersiniaceae; genus Serratia; species Serratia sp. K1WW1. Next base: position 2,252,995 of record NZ_CM147697.1, on the reverse strand, counting down.
AGGGTTGGGGTGAGGGGCAAGCCTTTGTCATTTATGTTAATGTCGTGTCTCAGCAAAGGCTTACCCAGGGAAAAATATGGAACATAAACTGGACGACTTTATCCGCCATGCGTTAAGTGCCCAACCGATCAGCGGCACCTCACTGATCATCTCACTCTACGGTGATGCGCTGAGCCATCGCGGTGGTGAGGTGTGGCTGGGCAGCTTGAGCGCACTGCTGGAAGCCCTGGGCTTCGGCGATCGTTTCGTGCGTACCTCAGTTTTTCGTTTGCAAAAAGAAGGTTGGCTGGACGTAGAAAAGATCGGGCGGCGCAGCTATTACCGCGTTACCGAACAGGGTATGCGCCAGTTTCGCCATGCCGAATCCAAAATCTACCTCAGCGAGCAGCCGCAGTGGGATGGCAAGTGGGAGCTACTGCTGTTGGAAAGTGCGGAAAAAACCGAGCGTGCACGGCTGAAAAAAGAGCTGGGCTGGCTGGGCTTTGGCCAGATCGCCAACAATCTGATGGCCGCGCCCACCCATGCGCAAACCGACGTCACCGCCCTGCTCGGCGAGCTCAACGCCAGTGAACAGGTGATCTACTTCCGTGCCGACTATCCCTATAACCGTTCCGAACAGACGCTGCGCCAAATGGTCGCCAACTGCTGGTCGTTGAGCGAGGTAGCCGGTTACTACCATGAGTTTATCGTCTCCTTCCGCCCGTTGATGGCCCTGCTGCGCGAAGCCGACGAACAAGAACTGACGCCCCTGCGATGCTTTCAGATTAAGCTATTATTAATCCACTTTTTCCGCCGCGTGGTGTTGAAAGATCCCCTGCTGCCAGATGCCCTGTTACCCGCTCAATGGGAAGGCCAAATCGCCCGCAACCTGTGCATCAATATCTATCAGCGAGTGGATCGCGCCGCGACGGAATATGTCAGCGCTTTGGCAGAAACCTCCATCGGCACCCTACCTGCACCCAGTGCCGGTTACTATCGCCGCTTTGGCGGACTGCCGCGCGATCCCACTACATTTTGAGGAGTTTGCGCTATGCCCGTGTATCAGATTGACGGCTTGACGCCAGTGGTCGATCCCAGCAGCTATGTTCACCCCACTGCGGTCCTGATTGGCGACGTGATTATCGGCAAAGGCGTCTACATCGGCCCCAATGCCAGCCTGCGCGGGGACTTTGGGCGCATTGTGGTCGAAGACGGTGCCAACGTGCAGGATAACTGCGTGATGCACGGCTTCCCGCTGCAGGACACGGTAGTCGAACAAGATGGGCATATCGGCCACAGCGCCATACTGCACGGTTGCCGCGTGCGCCGTAACGCGATGATTGGCATGAATGCCGTCATCATGGACGGTGCGGTCATTGGTGAGAACTCCATTGTCGGCGCGGGTTCCTTCGTCAAGGCCGCCGCGGATATTGCCGCCAATCAACTGGTGATTGGCAGCCCGGCAAGGGTGATCCGCGAACTGACCGAACAGGAATTAGCCTGGAAACGCACTGGCACACTCCAGTATCAGGAACTGGTCTTACGCTGCAAAAACAGCCTGAAAGAAGTGGCCCCTCTCACTGAACCAGAGCCAGGCCGCCAACGCCTGAATTTTGGCGACCACATCATCCCCAAAAGCCAGCTTTAGTGCATGGCCGGGCCGCAGCCCGGTCAACATTACTCCAAACTCTGTACCGGTGCTTCAGCTGCAACCGATGCCTGCCCTCGTCGACTGTAGAAATAGATGGCGACTAGCAGCGCGGTGAAGGGAATGCCAAACCACAGCGTCATTCTAAAGAAGTCCGTGAACAACGTGGTTATCATCAAGCCAGCCATCAGGAGCGCCCCCGCCAAGGTAAAGTAAGGATAACCCCACATGCGGAACTTGAGGTGCGTCTGCGTATGCTGGCGGCGGAAGAACAGGTGAGTAACAAAGATCATCAGCCAGGTGAAACAGGCACCGTACACCGAGATCGACATCATCACCGCGAACGATTTCTCTGGAGCGGCAATACTCAGCACGATAGAGACAATAATCCCCACGCAAGAGAGCGCCAGCGCGTTGACCGGAATACCCCGTTTGCTGAGCCGCCCCAGCGCCGCCGGTGCCTGCCCGGCACGGGACAGTGAAAACATCATGCGGGTGGTGATATACAACTGGCTGTTCATGGCAGACAGTGCAGCAATCAGTACCACAAAGTTAAAGATCCCGGCGGCGGCAGGCAGATGGATCACGTTCATCGCCACCAGGAACGGGCTTTCACCGGTGCCAGACTGCCGCCACGGTACGATGGCCAGCATCAGCGCTATCGACATCATATAGAAGATAAACAGCCGCAGAATGGTGCCTTTAAACGCGCTTTTCACGGCAACCACCGGGTTTTTCGCTTCCCCTGCGGCAACCGCGATCATCTCAATACTCAGATAGCTGAATATCGAAACGATCACCGCAAACCACATGCCTTTCACCCCGAACGGGAAGAAGCCACCGTTGTCGGTGAAGTTACGGATGCCGAAGGTCGGGTTAGCGGAAAACGCCAGGATGCCGATGCCAATCATGATAAACGCTGAAATGGCCACAACCTTGACGGTAGAGAGGGCGTACTCCACCTGGCCAAAAGACTTGACCCCAACCACGTTGACGACGATCACCGCCGCCGAGAACAACAGCACCCACGGCCAGATCGGCGTGCCCGGGAACCAGAACTGCATATACATGCCGATGGCGGTCACCTCGGTGCCCACCGCCAACACCACGCAAGACCAATAGGAATAGCGCACCAGAAAGCCAAACAACGGGCTGAGATAGAACTCGGCATAATCGCCGAACGATCCTGGGGTTGGGTGCTCGGAAGTCATTTCCGCCAGGCATCCCATCAGCAGCAGCGCAATCACCCCGCCGATAAAATAGCTCAGCAGTACGCTTGGCCCAGCCATCTGGATTGCGTAAGCGCTCCCCAGAAACAGGCCGGTACCGATGGCTCCACCGATAGCCAGCATCGACATCTGCCCGGCGGTCAGGTGCTTTTTCAGCCCATCCTGCCGCTGGGCGATAGCGTCAAAACGTTTCGCATCTTTCATGGTTGCTCACCTTTTCTATGCGGTACGGGTAACGTCAAGGATGGCGGCAGTCACATAGTCCAGGTTTTGCTGGTTCAGGCCAGGCAGACACATCCTGCCGGGTGCCACCAGGTAAATGGAATATTGCTGCCGCAGTTGACCGAGCTGGCGTTCATTCAACCCGGTGTAGCTGAACATGCCCTTTTGATCGCGAATACGGGTGTAGTCCAGCGTGGTACCGCCCTGTTCCAGGCCTGCTGCCAGGCCAACGCGCATCTGTTTGATGCGTTGACGCATGGTGGTCAACTCACTGGCCCACAGTTGGTATAGCTGCGGGTCTGCCAGCAGGGTTTCCACAATCTGGCTGCCGTGAGTCGGCGGGCAGGAATAACTGCGACGGATCAGCGTCTTCAATGCGCCTTTCACGTTCACCGCAGCCTCGGCCGTAGCGCACCGCACCGATAGCCCCCCTAAACGCTGGCCATACAGCGCCACGTTCTTGGAAAAAGAATTGCTGACCAGAAAATCCACATCGGTTTTCAACATCGCCCGCAGCGCGAAGCAGTCTTCATCCAACCCACCGCCAAAGCCTTGATACGCGATGTCAAAGAAAGGCAGTAGCCGACGCTGTTGCACCACATCGATCACCATTTGCCATTGCGCCGGGCTGAGATCGGTGCCAGTGGGGTTATGGCAGCACGGGTGCAGCAATACCACTGCCCCTTCCGGCAAAGTGGAGAGCATGTCGAGCATGGCTTCCAAACGCAGTTGGCCAGACGCATCGTCAAAATACGGGTAGGTATTCACCTTCAAGCCAGCGCCTTCGAAGATTGCCCAGTGGTTGGCCCAGGTCGGATCGGAAACCCAGATTTCGCGGCGCGCCAGATAGTGATAGATAAAATCGGCACCCAACTTCAGTGCGCCAGATCCACCCACGCTTTGTACGGTAGCAATACGGTCCGCCGGCTCACCAAACAGCAGCGTCTGGATCTGGCGGGCAAACAGTGCAGAACCTTCGATTGGTGGGTAAGTATGTGGCCGCTGTTGTTCCAGTAAACGCTGTTCGGCAATATGTACGGCCTGCATCAGGGGAATATTACCCTGATGATCGTAATACAGACCGATACCCAAATTAACCTTTTGCGGATTAGCATCCTGCATATAGGCTTCCATCAGTGACATAATAGGATCGGGCGTTGACGGGGTAATATGTGCGAACATAGATTATCCTTAACTCATTATGTAATGAATCAGCAGGTGAATACCCGTCGCCTTTCAAGCTACAGCGTTGTTATCTGCGTGCGAGAGCCCCGGTCACTTACTTAAGTAAGCTCCCGGGGACACACGCACTTGTCGCCTAGCTGTAACTTGAAATTCATAGGGTATTTAATATTTAAATTTAATTGTTAATTAAGCGACAGCGCTAACGGTGATTTCTATTTTCATCCCTGGCACCACCAATTTATCAACAATCACCGTTGAGCGGTTGGGATACGGATAATTAAAATATTGTTTGTAGATTTGATCGAGCAACTTAACGTCATTAACATCGGTAAGATAAACAATAACCTGTAATACATTATCGCTATGGCTATTGGCAGCCTTCAGCGTGGTGGCTAAATTATCAAACGTCAGCGTGATTTGTTTTTCCGGGTCTCCGGTTTCAATAGTGCCATCCTGGCGGACCGGGCCATGAGCGGTGAATAACATCCCTCCGCCTTTGGTCGCCCAGGAAAAAGGTTGCCCGATCTCCGGCAGGCCGGTTTCAATGACTGTGCGCATCAAGATACTCTCCATCGGTAAGCAGGAAACGGTTTCAGAGCGCCATCGGCAGCAAAGACCGCATCCAGCACGCTGTAATGATTAGCACCGGGGAGCGCATAACGGCTAACCGGCAGCCCCTGCGCCCGCAATGCAGAATAATAATAAAGCGATTGCCCAATCAGCTCCGGCAGTTCCGCCGCGCCGTAAAACAGCACCATGGGCTTCAAAGATAGCGGTATATTACGCGCCGGGCTTAAGGCCTCTATCTGCTGGGTGGTCAGCTTTAGCTGCTGGTTTACGTAGCTCGACAGCAGCGGCTGCAACTCAAAAATACCGCTGATGGGAAACACCGCCTGCACCAGCGGATGGTGTTGCCAATATGCCGCCAAATGTCCACCGGCAGAATGACCAGTGAGATAAACCGGCTTATCGCCACGCGGCTTCAGCCGCCGCTCGATGACATCCAGCGCTACCCCAATTTGCTGACAAATATCAGCCAGGTTAGCCGCTGGCGCCAGGGTATATTCCACCAGCACCACATCAAAACCTAATGACAATGGCATGCTGGCAATAAAAGCAAAATCCTGTTTATCACAAAACTGCCAATAGCCGCCGTGAATAAATATTATCGTGCCTTTATATTCTTCAGTTGAATAAAACCAGTCAAAAACTTCACGCGGCGCATCCCCATAAGCCATATTCAACTCATGACGTTGCTGTTGGTAAACTCGCTGACTGCGGGATTGAAATGAGAGCAGGATCTCGTTTTCATCAGCCACCGTCGTTGCGTTATCGTAACTGCCCGCTAGAAGTTTCATATATTAAACTTTGTTTATTATTTAAGATGTGAGTTAACTATTAGCAACATGTTAAAATATTGTCAAGATAGCAAATGCAGCAATGCGTGATCGGCGATATAAATTTATTTTTTCCCGCAATAAGTTTCACTGGTTAAACATTTTCGCCGTTATTTTAAAGTTTCATCCATGAAACTCGGAAATAAATTGGGTAAATTGCATAGGTGTTTAACGTACCTCAGCCCTACCCCATACGCGACAACAACACTGCACAGCTCCCTCTCCTTCGGGGAGAGGGTTGGGGTGAGGGGGGAGATGCCATTGCCATATAATTAAGGTATCTCAACTACCTGGTTGTATTTGCGCAATTTGGCTAAGGTGCTGATAGGCGTAATCCCAAAAGGTGCGCACCTTCAGCGGCATGTATTGCACGTTATTCGCCACCAATTGCACCGGCACTGGCTGGGGCTCGTAGGCGGCCAGCAGCCGCACCAGCGTACCATTGGCCAGATCGTCCGCCACCTGATAAGACAGCAGCCGAGCAATCCCCTTGCCTGCCCGCACTGCCAACAGTTGAGTTTCCACCTCGTTCAACAACAAGCGCGGCGTCAAGCGTACTCGCTCACCGTTTTCGTCAGGCCCAAAGCGCCATTCACCTGACGTCGGACGTAGAGTACCTACAATAGTGTCATGATCGCTTAACTGCGCCGGTTCCAGCGGAACCCCTCGTTGCGCCAGATAGGCTGGGCTAGCCACGGTGATGCGTGTCACCTCTCCAAGCTTACGCGCCACCTTGGAGGAATCCTGTAAATGCCCGATGCGCACCGCCACGTCCAGCCCTTCATCGATCAGCTCCAGATTGCGGTCATTTAACTGCATGTCGATGTGGATTTGCGGATAACGTTCGAGAAAAGCCATCACCATTGGTGCCACATGCTTGCGCCCAAACTGTACCGGCGAAGTAATACGCAGCAGTCCGCTCAGTTGAGCCTCTGCGGTATCCATTACCGCATCTTGATAGTCATGCAACAGAGCACGCGCGCGTTCGGCTAAACGCAAACCGGCCTCCGTAGGTGCCAGACGCCGGGTAGTGCGTTCCACCAGCCGCGCCCCCAACCGCTGCTCCAAAGAAGCAATAGCTCGGGTTACCGCCGGAGCGGAACGACGCAGCTTGCGGGCCGCACCGGCCAAACTCCCCTGCTGGATCACCGCCACAAAAATCGCCAACTCGTCCAAACGATCCATAGATTATTCCGCCAAGTGAAATTATCAATTGCCATCTTCCCGGATACCCATCATCTGGCGCAAGAGTATTCTGGTCAGCAAGACCATAAAGGAGACTCACCATGCAAACCTTGAAACTGTACGGCACTCCGGCCTCTGGCCATTGCCACCGCGTCGAGCTGCTATTGCGGATGCTAGATCTGCCTTATGAGTATTGCGAAGCCCCGGCCACGGTGCGCCGCAGCGAGGCGTTCCTGCGGCTTAATCCCGTTGGGCAGATCCCGGTATTGCTGGCCGATGAGCAGGTATTGAGCGACAGCAACGCCATCATGGTGTACCTGGTGAAACGCTATGCGCCAGATAGCCACTGGCTACCAGAAGATCCGTTGGCAGCCGCCCAAGTGCAAGCCTGGCTTTCCAAAGCGGCCGGAGAGGTACGCTATGGCCCCGCATCCTGCCGGATGGTGGTGCAATTTTCTGCGCCAGAGAACTACCCGTCTGCACAAGCCATCAGCGCACGCTTTTTACCCCAGTTAGAGCAACACTTGGCAGAACGCGAATTTTTGGCAACGTCTTTGCCGACGATTGCCGATCTGGCCTGTTACAGCTACGTGGCGGTCGCCCCGGAAGGTGGGCTTCCCCTCAAGCCCTTCCCCGCAATCCAGCACTGGCTAGATCGTATTGCCGCGCTGCCCGGGTTCTTCCCTATGCCTGCGTTACCCCTGCCTGACCAGGCTGTAGGCCAATAACATGTCTCCCTCCATGTTTCATCCCGATGAGCAGTTGGCGCAGGATCTGGCCGGTTTTGATGCGGTGAGCGGGAATATCTATACCGCCATGCCCGATCAACATCGCGAGTTCTTCGCTCACCTGCCCTACCTGTTTGTCGCCACACTGGATGAACGGCAATGGCCGGTTGCTACATTGTTCAGTGGGCCTACCGGCTTTTTGCGCTCGCCAGATGAAACACATTTGCGGATCGTTTCGCCTCGCCGGGCGGACGATCCTGCTCAGGCAGCGCTCTATCCCGGCCAGCCTGTCGGCGCATTGGGGCTAGATTTCAGTAACCGCAGGCGCAACCGGGTTAACGGCATCATTAGCCGCACGGATAAAAACCGCGTGGAGATTATGGTGCAACAAAGCTTTGGCAACTGTCCGCAGTACATTCAACGGCGAGAGCTGTTCGCCGAGCCGAGCGTTGCCGCCCCCATTGAGCAGTTGAGTTCGTTAGACGATCAGGCCCGACAACTGATCCAACAGGCGGATACCTGCTTTGTGGCCAGCTATGCCCACGGTGATTCAGCGCAAGGTGGCGTGGATATCTCGCATCGCGGCGGTAAGCCTGGGTTCATCCATCTGGCTGGCGAAACCCTGTGGATACCGGATTTTCGCGGCAACCGTTATATGAATACGCTAGGAAACCTGCTGGCACAGCCGAGGGCGGCGCTGTTGTTTATCGATTTTGCACGCGGAGACATTCTACATTTACAAGGGGAAACCCAGATCTTATGGCAGGCAGAAAATGCAGCCGTCGAAGGAGCCGAGCGCTACTGGCGATTTGATATCACCAGTGCATGGCGTTTTCGCCAGGCCTTGGGCTGGCGCGGCAGAAACGTAGAGTTCTCTCCGGCAACGTTACGCACGGGCATTTGGCAAAATCACGCAGAAAGCTAAGCGGGCGCAGCATGCGGCGCCCCTGCCCCTTCAGCAACATTGCCACGTTGTCATCAATCTGCACAGCAGGATCTATTTTTGCTAGCTAGCGCCATTTTAAATAAATCCACGCTGGGTTACAGTGAAAGTGGAGAAGCCCTCCAGTGTACAGTTTGACTCAAAGGAGCTTGAGTATGTTTCCAGAATACCGTGAGTTAATATCGCACCTGAAATCAAGCCACCCCCGCTTCCAGTCATTGTTTGATAAGCACAACCAACTCGACCACCAAATCTCCAGGTTAGAAGGGCCAGCAGGCAACGGCTACTCTGACGAGGTGGTTCGCTTGAAAAAAGAGAAGCTACATATCAAGGATGAGTTACACAAAATACTAAAGGCAGAGGAAGCCGCGGCCAAGTAGCGCACGCCGATCCCCGCGCTACTGCGGGGATCACCGCTACCTTTAGCTAAACGTCACGTATCGCCTTACCGTGCTCATCAAACACCAGAATATTATCGCAGGAGGTACCGATGCTTACCTCTTCACCGGTGGCAAGCTTCAGTTGATAAGGAACCTTCATTTGTAAGGTGCCGTATTGCCCGGAGCCAAGCAACACCACCGTGGAGTCACCGTGCATTTCGGTGAGCTCGTTTTTCACCTTCAGGCAGAGCTCGGCACTATCGGTTAAGGAGAAATGTTCGGGCCGGATACCTAATGTCAATGCCGTGCCTGCTGCCAAATCAGCATTCGCCAGCTGCGGAATAAAAAAGCTGTGCCCATTGATTTTCACCCGGCCGCTATGTTCATAGGTGACGGCAAACAGATTGATTTTCGGCGCGCCAATAAATCCGGCGACAAAGATATTGGCCGGATGGTTATAGACTTCTTCCGGCGTTCCTACCTGCTCTATTCTTCCCTGGTTCAAAATGACGATCCGATCGGCCAGCGTCATGGCTTCCGTTTGATCGTGGGTCACATAGATGGTGGTTTTACCTAGATTGTCATGCAGTTTGCCGATCTCCTGCCGCATCTGGATACGCAACGCGGCATCGAGGTTGGATAACGGTTCATCAAACAAAAACACGTTAGCGCAGCTGACTATCGAACGCCCGATCGCAACACGCTGGCGCTGGCCGCCGGATAAGTGCTGTGGCAAACGCTCCAGGTAATTATCAAGTTGCAAGATCGCGGACGCATTGGCGATCCGCGCGGCGATCTCCGGCTTCGGCGTTTTGATGTTTTTCAAACCAAACGCCAGATTTTCACGCACGGTCATATGGGGATACAGAGCGTAAGACTGGAACACCATCGCTACACCACGCTCCCCGGCATTCATATGGGTAACGTCCTTATTGTCTATCTTTATTTCACCCCCGCTAACTTCTTCGAGGCCAGCAATCATTCTGAGTAACGTAGACTTTCCGCAACCAGAAGGGCCGACCAGCACAATAAACTCCCTGGAGGCAACCTCAAGGTTTACGCTATTAATCGTTTTGATATTTCCGTAAGACTTTTCGACATTTTTGAGAGAAACGCTCGCCATTATCCACTCCAACATTGCGCTGTCATCTATTCAGCTTATCCACGGATAACTTTAATTAACCATTATATCTACAGGCGTTAAATTACGGCAAAGATAAACGCCAAAGAATAAGCCGTTTGACTATAACTTTATCGCCGCAGGCGATGACTAATCGGTAATAAATTGAATAAGCTTGGTCAACTGCGTGATTTTTTGTTCCAACAACTGAGTATCCCCGCGGGTTTCAATATTTAGCCGTAGCAGGGGTTCAGTATTGGAGGCACGCAGGTTAAAGCGCCAGTGCTCAAACTCCATGCTCAGACCGTCAGTTGCCGTGATACGCAGCACGCTATCGGCATAAAACTGTTTGATTTGCCGGATGCTGGCATCAGTATCCTCAACGGTAAAGTTAAGTTCCCCTGATACAGGGAAGTGCGCTTTGCTGGCTTCAATCAAGGAAAATAGCGATGTTGCCTTGCGCGACAGTAATTCGATCACCAGCAGCCAGGGGATCATACCGCTATCACAGTAACCAAAATTGCGGAAATAGTGGTGGGCACTCATTTCGCCACCGTAAACGGCATCATGCTGGCGCATGGTGTCTTTAATAAACGCATGGCCCGTCTTTGATTCGATCGCGGTGCCATTCAGCGCCTGCACAATCGCTTGGGTATTCCAGACCAGTCTAGGATCGTGGATGATTTTACCGCCGTTGTCGGCACGCAGGAACGTTTCCGCCAGTAAGCCGACAATGTAATAACCTTCAATAAAGTTGCCTAGATGATCGAAGAAAAAGCAGCGGTCAAAATCCCCATCCCAGGCAATGCCTAAATCCGCCTGGTGCTCAAGCACCGCCTGGCGAGTGACGCCCTGGTTCTCAGGCAGCATAGGATTTGGGATCCCGTTTGGAAAAGTGCTATCTGGCTGATGGTTGATTTTAATCATGCGGATCGGTAGCTGGCGTTTTGCCATTGCCGCTTCGAGCGCATCCAGAGTCGGGCCCGCTGCGCCGTTGCCAGCGTTGACCACAATCTTCATCGGCGTTAACACGCCAGGATTGATGTAGCTTAATAAGTGCTCAATGTAGTGTTCGCGGTTAGACTCAACGGAAAGCTGCCCTGGGGTGGCTGACGGCGTAAATTGATTTTCCTGGGCCAGTTGCTGGATCTCATACAGTCCGTTATCCCCGCTGACGGGCCGAGAATCCTGTTTAACCAGCTTCATGCCGTTGTAGTCAATCGGATTATGGCTGGCGGTAACCTGAATGCCACCATCGACGCCATAAAAGCGGGTGGCAAAGTAAACTTCTTCGGTGCCCACCATGCCGATATCAATCACATCAGCCCCGCCACTCATCAGCCCTTCTGCCAGCGCCTGCTTCAAAGCGGCACTAGTTGCCCGAGCATCTCCACCTACCACCACTTTCTGCGGCTTTAGCCACTGGCAGTAGGCACGGCCAATGCGCCAGGCAATCTCTTCATTGAGTTCCGTACCCAACTTGCCCCGAATATCGTAAGCTTTAAAACAGGTTAACTTTTCCATTTCCTTTCCATGTGGTTATGCCGAATCCCGGACAATAAGTTCATAATCGAGAAAGATATCTTCGGTTATTTGACCCGCAATCAACGCCCGGGCGGCATGACGCCCTTTGGCAACAATAGGTTGGCGGATGGTGGTCAGCGCGATCGGTGGATCCTGAATATCAATATCGTCAAACCCGGTGATCGCAATCTGACCAGGGACCGTAATATGCTGACTCTGGCAGTAGTGGTAAACGCCGAAAGCAAAGCGATCGGACAGGCAGATGATGGCCGAAATGCCCGGTTCGCGGGTAAGCAGTACCTTGGCCCCCTCTTCTCCCCCGGCTTCGTCATGCAGTTGTTCCACAACGTGGCTGGTGGTCAAATCAATACCGGCATCTGACAGCGCCTTGATGCATGCGCTAACACGCCCAAAGGCCACGCCGTTGTCAAATTCGCTGGAGAATTCAGCCAGTGATGACAGCACGCCCGCTTGCTTCTTCACCGGGAAAGCGACAATGCCGAATTTTTTATGCCCAGCCGCCAGCAGATGCTGGCAAATGGCCTTCATAGCGGCAACGTCATCAATGGAAACACAGGTGAAGTCCTGCAGTTTGATATCGGTAGTGACCACCGGCAAGCCGCTGGTTAATGCCGCCTGGACAATTTCATCATTGCTATAGGTGGCATTTAAAATATAGCCATCGACGACGGCGCTTAACATGCGCTTTTTAAATTCGTTATTCACTCTTAGTGGCATCAGCGCGATGTTAATGCCATTTTTCTCACACTCCTCGGCAATGCCACGCATCAACGCAATGTCATGACGATCGGAGAAAACATAACTCAAATTATCGTTAAAAATGACCCCAAGCGTACCGCTCTTACCGGTACGTAAAAAGCGCCCGGCCCCTGTCGGGCCATGGTAATTAATGGATTCTGCGTAGGCTAAAATCTTCTCTCGCAGTTCTGGCGAGACCTTTTCGGGCCGATTAAACACATTCGAGACGGTGGTATGTGTAACGTTTAGCGCCTCAGCAATGGTTTTAAGTGTTTCGCGTTTTTTACCAGTGGTCATGTCAAAAGCTCCGGGAAGATAAAGTTACCAAGTTGCTCATACTATATCCCAATCCGCGGTAGGAAATGATTGGTTCTCACCACCAGGAAAGGTATGTTACCCCATTTTTAACGTTAAAATTGCAACGTACGTCACCATTTTAACGTTAAAATAAAAATAATGAGATGTGAGAGCACTCACAGAATCCCTGCATCTTCGCTGCTATTTTAACGTTAAAAATTGGCCTACCAGCCTTTCTTCCTACTGACGAATAGTTCACAGGTAATCAAGCCATGCTAAAGAAAATCAACCATACCCTGCTCTCTCTGGCGATTGCCGCCAGTTGCATAGTGCTTACGGGCTGTGATGACAAAGCGGTTTCTGGTGATAATGAAAAACAGGAAATAACCCTGTGGATCGCACCCAATAACGTCCAGGAAGCATTCTGGAGCGAAGTCGTTGGCGAATGGAATCAACAAGCCGACAAAAAGAAAGTGGTCTTTTCCACCATCCCGGCGGCAGGCAGCTCAGAAGAGGCGATCATGAACGCCATTGCCTCTGACCGCGCACCGGATATTTCGGAGAATATTTTCACCGGCTTCGGTACTCAGCTGGCTGATTTGGGCCAAATCGTCGATCTCTCCTCACTCGATGGCTATGAAGCATTAATTCAAGCCCGGCAGATGGGCGATATCATGAAGAACTGGGGCTATAACGGCAAAAATTACATTCTGCCGATTTACATGAATCCGGTGCTGTTCTGGTGGCGTGGCGATCTATTACAGGAACAGGGTTTTAGCGGCATCCCGCAAACCTATGACGAGGTATACGCCCTCAGTGAAAAATATACCATCGAGAACCAACGTTATGCGGTGCAAGCCACATCTGGCCGCAACTGGTGGGACCGCTGGTTTGATTTTATCGCCCTCTATTACGCTCAGAGTGGCGGCAAGCCTTATATCGCCGACAAGCAAGCCACCTATGACAACCAGGCTGGGCGCGACGTCATCGGTTTCTTAAATACGCTGTTTGAAAAGAAATGGACGGTCTACGACTTCGGCCAGGATGACCCATTGGTGACCGGCAAAGTGATGGGCGCAGTGCGCGGCCCCTGGGATATCAGCCGCTATCAGCAACAGTATCCGGAAATCCTCAAGCAGATAAAGATTGGCCCGATGCTGGTCAAAGATAAACAGGAAATGCCTTACACCTTTGCCGATGGTAAAGGGCTGGTCCTGTTCAGCCATTCCAAGGTCAAACCCGAAGCTTGGGAGTTTATCCAGTGGGTGTTCAGCCAACCCAAATTCGATAAGCGCTGGGTTGAACTGACGGGTATGCCACCGGCCAGAGCGGATTTGCTTACCAACCCACTGTTTACCCAATATTACCAGGATAACCCTTACGCCGCGGTCTACGCCAAATATGTCAACGTGGCAATACCGCCTGCATCCAGCAGTGAAACGGTGGAAATTCAACGCAGTATGACGCAAATGCTGGAGAAAACCGTGTTTAAAACCGTAACGCCGGATGAAGCTTTGCAGCAATCCGCGCAGGAAGTGAACGCGCTGTTAAAGCCCTGATTACTCCATTTTATGGATTTCTCGTTTAATGCTTCATCTGAGGGTGGCCGTTAGTTATGATTTTTCCAAAGCTTAAAGATAAACATGTAGGCGGTATTCTGGCGGCCTCCTATCTGGGATATACCAGTATATTCTGGCTGTACCCCTTTATTTGGCTCGCAGTGTTATCGCTGACTGAATGGCGTTTTGTAGGCATTCCTTCGTTCAACGGCGTGCAAAATTTTATTATGGTGTTGCAAGATCCGTTGTTCTGGAAATCGATGTTGAACGTACTGCGTTTTTTAATGTACTACCTGCCGGTAGTATTCATTTCTTCGCTACTGTTCGCGTTTGGCTTACAGAAATTGAAGTATGGCAGAACCTTTGTTGGCCTGAGTTTTTTATTAGCCAACGTCTCTTCCGGCGTGGCCTATTCCATCGTATTCTCCAAGATCTTTAGCCAGAACGGGCCGTTGAACACCTTTCTGGATGAATGGTTCGGCTTTACTCTGCCCTGGCTCACCAGCCCGGACTTCGCCATGTTGTCCATCTCGCTGGTGGTGACCTGGAAGTTTGTCGGCTATTACGGACTGATACTCTTTTCTGGTCTGAACAGCATCCCCAAAGAAATTTACTCGGCAGCGGAACTGGATAACACCCGGCCTCTCAAGCGATTGTTCCGTATCACATTACCGCTGATCAACCCGCAATTGATTATGGTGCTGGTATTAGCCATTACGGTCTCTTTTGCGATCTTTACCGAACCCTATCTGATTACCGGCGGTGGCCCATTAAACAGCACCACGACGCCGATGATCGTGATGTATGAGGCCGCATTTATGAAAATGCAACCTAGCTGGGCAGCCACCATGTCTATTTTTATCGCACTGATTAGCTTCACCCTGATCCTGATCGTCAGAAAGCTGCTGGAAAGAAAGGTGGAGATCGTTTAAATGAAAAAATCTATCAACAGCCTGATTATTCATCTGGTTATGTTCTTTTTGGCGCTCTCGTGGCTGTACCCTTATATCTGGATGGTGCTTTCCTCCTTCAAACCAACCGCCGATATTTATACCAGCGGGATGTTTGAAGGGGCTTATTCACTCGATAACTATCGTTTTCTGTTTGAAAGCACCGGGCGGGTAGAGAAACCCTTTTTAAAAACCTTGCTTAACTCGTTGTTTATTTCTACTACGGTGACGGTAGCAGTTACCCTCAGTTCGATGTTTATCGGTTTTGCGCTGGCTAAAATGCAGTTTACCGGCCAACGGTTATTTAAAAACCTGCTGTTTTTACAAATGGTGTTCCCGGCATTTATGTTTATCATCCCGCAATTCGTTCTGGTTCGGGAGCTGGGGCTGTTAAACACTTACAGCGCCATGATTGTGCCGTTCCTGATGAGTGCCTGGGGGATCTTTATGATTTCACAAAGCTTTCAGGGGACGCCTAACGACTATATTCATGCGGCCAAGATCGATAACGCCAGCCTGTGGCAAATTATGATCTACCTGATGATGCCGCTGAACAAGGCAATTATCGCCATCGTGGCGCTGTTCACCTTCGTCGGTACCTGGGACAACTTCCTGTGGCCACTGATCGTTATCCAGGACGAAAGCAAAATGCCGCTGTCAGTGTTGCTGGCCACCTTCAGTAAATCCTATGGCGTCTATGTGGGGCCAGTGATCGCCGGTGCCGTGCTCCAGACCATCCCGATCGTCGTGCTGTTTATCTTATTCCGTAAGTACTTTATGCAGGGCATGTCCCTGTCGCTGAAATAAGGGACTCGTGCAATGACTGATCAAGCGTGGTGGCGTGAGGCCGTGTTCTATCAGGTTTATCTACCCAGTTTCCAGGACGGCAACGGAGATGGGACAGGCGATCTTCATGGGCTGATTGATCGGCTGGATTACCTGCAGGAACTGGGGATTGGCGGGTTATGGATCACCCCTTTCTACCCTTCTCCTCAGGTGGATAACGGTTATGACATTAGCGATTATCTTAATATCGCCCCGCAGTATGGCACGCTGGCGGTTTTCGAGCGGTTAATCGCCGAAGCCCATCGGCGTAATATTCGGGTGATCATTGATATGGTGCTTAACCACGTCTCTACCGAGCATCCGTGGTTTAAAGACGCGCTGAATAATCCGCACAGCCAATATCGTGACTATTTTATTTTCACTCGCCAACCCAATAACTGGCAGTCGTTTTTTGGTGGATCGGCATGGGAGCCTGAAGCTACTGGCGGTGAATACTATTACCACAAGTTTGCCATTGAGCAGGCCGACCTGAACTGGGCCAACCCGGCGGTCGCAGAGCTTGCCAAGGGTGTACTGGACTTCTGGCAAGCCTTGGGGGTGGATGGTTTCCGGCTGGACGTGATCAACTTCCTGTCATGCAGCACCCAGCGAACAGATAACCCTCCGCTGGAAAACGGTGAACAGCAGCACCTGTACGATATTAATCAGCCCGGTATCGAGTCATGCCTCGCTGATTTAATCGCGCATGCGCGGGCCAAAAGCCCCTGCTTTATTGTCGGTGAGGTGGGCAGTGACAAGCTCGAGGAACTGGCACGCTATCAGTCCGCCGACTTATGCGATGTGGTTTTCAATTTTAACCTGGGCAGCCTGCCCACCTTCGATTTGCCGCAGATCGTTGAGCAGTTGAAGCTGATGAACGACCTGCCAGGCAATGTGCCGACACTGTTTTTCTCTAGCCACGATATGCCCAGGATGATCAGCCGCTTCGGCGAGTTCGCTGGCGACATTGCCAGGGCGCGTGCGGTGGCTTGCCTGCAATTAATGGCCCACGGTGTGCCGTTTATTTATAACGGTGAAGAGGTGGGCATGCAGGACTATGTCGCCACCGAAGCGGGTGCCATTTACGACATTCAGGGCAGGACACAGTATCAACAGAAGCTGGCCGCATGTGGCAACCCGGAGGAGGCACTTCAGTTTGCGTTAACCAAAAGCCGTGATAATTCACGCTCGCCCATGCAATGGTCTGCAGCCCCCTTTGCCGGTTTTAGTACCCACCAGCCGTGGATGCCGGTCAATGAAAACTATCGCCAGATCAATGTGGCGGCTGCACAAAATGCGTGCCATTCCCTTTGGCATGATTATCAACAACTCATTGCCCTGCGCGCTCAATATCCCGTGTTTCACTACGGCGTCTATGACCAATTGAGGCAGGTCAAAGACACCCTGATATTCAGCCGCCGTTATCGCCAACAGCGCGCCACCGTCACCATCAATTTTGGGGGGAATTATTTATTGCAGGTACCGACCCACGGGAAGGTTTTATTTGATACACGCACAGTGCCCGGCCAATTGACTCACAATGATATCGTAATTTTTATCGAGGACAGTAATGATTAGATTTTCTGGTAACCCATTAATTACCCCCCAGGACATAACGCCAAGTCGTCCGGGATTTAAGGTTGAATGCGCTTTCAATGCGGGCGTCACCCGGCTTGGCGATGAAACCATTATGTTGGTCCGCATTGCGGAAAGCGTGATCCCCAAGAACGAAGGCACCACCGTAGTACCTTGGCTGCAAGAAACCCCCGCGGGCTGGCAGGTGACTACCCGGGAGTTTTGGCATAACGACCCTGCCTATGATTTTAGCGATCCACGGCTGATCACCTACAAAGCAGATCCGGCGATCGTCTATCTGACTTCACTCTCTCATCTGCGGGTGGCGAGAAGCGGCAATGGCGTGGATTTTGTCGTTGATACTCAGCCGCTGATTTTCCCGGACAACGGCTATGAAACCTTTGGCTGTGAGGATGCCCGCATCACCGAGATCGAGGGGGCTTTTTATATTAACTATTCCGCCGTCTCCTCCAAGGGTATTTGCACGGCGCTGGCGGTAACCAAGGACTTCACCTCTGTTGAACGTCTGGGATTGATTTTCTGCCCGGATAACCGCGACGTTTGCCTGTTCCCGGAAAAGGTGGGCGGCAAGTACCTGGCTCTGCATCGCCCGGCGCCCAAACACTTCGGTAAACCCGAGATTTGGCTGGCCAGCTCCAACGATTTGCTGCACTGGGGACAGCACCAGCATCTGCTGGGCACATCGCAAGATCCCTGGGATGCGTTAAAGCTGGGTGGCGGCGCTCCCATGCTGAAAACGACAAAAGGCTGGCTGCAAATTTACCATGGGGTAGACGTGGATCAACGTTATGCCCTGGGTGCCATGCTGCTCGATTTGGACGATCCTACCCGTATTCTCGCCAAATCGCCGGTTCCCTTGTTGCAACCGCAAGCGCCTTACGAGCTTTACGGCTTCTTTGATAACGTCGTCTTTACCTGCGGTGCGTTGATTGAGAACGATACCCTGCGGGTCTACTACGGCGCCGCTGACGAAAGCATGTGCCTGGCTGAAATGCCGCTGGCCCAACTATGGCAACACCTGTCGGTGTAATGAGGGAAAATACGCAATGAAGACTAATTCTCCGGCCAGCGTGGCACAACTGATTGCCGACTATCACCAGCGAACGTCGGGTATCACCTTCACCACTGACCGGCTCGAATTCACCGGTGTAGGTGACAAGGATGTTTACAACATTACCGCTCCCTTTACCTCGGCCGGGCTGCAAGTCATCGCCGGACGGGTTGAGGCCAGGGACTCTGAGCACTCGACCATTGTTTTCTTCCAAGAGCAGCAGGGAAAATGGGCTCCGGTGGAAAATGCACCCACGTTCCCGTTACAGGATCCCTTTTTCTGTTTTATCGCTGGTGAACTGATATTTGGTGGCGTCGAGATCAACCCCCATCCCGAGCACCCAGAGCAGCTTATCTGGCACACCGTGTTTTATCGCGGCCGTGACATCCTGTCATTAAACCGTTTTGCGTGCGGCCCTTCAGGCATGAAAGATATCCGCCTATGCCAGATCCAACCAGGGCGCATTGGGGTATTTACCCGGCCACAGGGCAACATCGGCGGCAGGGGAACCATTGGATATGTTGAGATCAGCTGCCTGGAGGAACTCACGCCAGACACTATCGCCAATGCGCAACTACTCGATCGGCAGTTCAACAGCGACGAATGGGGCGGCGTCAACGAAACGCATTTACTGAGCGACGGCACTATCGGCTTACTGGCCCATATCGCCTGTTTTGATCAACAACAAAGGAGGCACTACTACCCGGGCGTCTTTATCTTCAATCCGGACACTAAAAACTACAGCCCCATAAAAATAATTGCAGCAAGAAGTAATCTGCTACCAGGCGATGCTAAACGCCCTGACTTGGTAGATGTCATTTTCCCAGGCGGCCTTATCGCATTAGCCGATAATCGTTGGCGGTTATATGTCGGTGCCAGCGACGCACAAGCGCACTGGATTGATATTGAGGATCCTTTTATCGGGATTTAATTCGCAAGCAATCGAAATTGCGCTTTTAACTGGCTTAATGGAAAAACTAATATTAATAATATTGGATGGTATTGCTATTGCCAAAAACCAGGCAATACCACCAGTTTAGAAGGGATTATAATGAAATACTCTAAAATTTTTTCTCTGCTGTTGCTGGCTGGTCTCAGCGCTACCGTTCATGCGGAGAGCGCACTAATTAAAGGTAATACCCCAAGTGCTGAAAGTCGCCCTATTTTCGCCGGTGACAAGATTAGAATAATTAAAGAGAATGGCGAGACGGTGGAAACGGTAGTAGAACTCAGCGATGAGAGCGTAGGCATTATTCGTCTACCAAAGGATGAACGTTCCTATTTCCACGGTAACTGGTTGGCAGAGTATAAAATAGAGCATTTCCGCAATGAAGGCCGCAGCACCAACTCCCGTCCGGTGCATGAAATCGTCTTCGCCGATGGGCGGGTCAACTTTGGTGACACTGGCTGGAACACCGGTTTCGTACTCAAGCAGGTACATTTTACCAACGACTCACGCAATGACAGCCAGCATAAAGTCGATTTTCGCATGATCGAAATGGAAATTCGTCCGGCGTGGGCGAAAAGTATAGATAAACACTGGTTTATGCTGGAAGGGATCTACCTGGGTAAAACCGGCTATGAGAAGAACCGTACCACCGGCAGCAACAACAATATTGGCGGTGATGGTTATGGCTTCCGCCCATACTACCGTTATCAGGTATCGGACAACTTCAGCGTCAACACCGATATTAAAATGCTGGTAGAAGACAAGGATGCCCGCGGTGCCGATAGCGGACGTTTCCAATTTTATGAAGCGCTGGTGAATTTTAACTATCACATAGCGGATCGTGTGAACGTCGGATTTGAAGTGTTCCGCAAAGAGGGCCAGGACTTCAACCATGATGGCGACAAGACGGCGAACGTGCTGGAACAGGAATTTCGCCCATGGGTTGCCTGGAGCATGGGTAAAAGTAACTTCCTGCTTAAGATGGAGCCTCAATTACGCCGCATTGGCGGGCGTGATGGCTATAAGGAAACCTCCAGAAGCGAGAAGTATATCTTTAACTATAGCTACCCGATCACCGATAGATTTTATGCGGTGGCCGAGTACTTTTACCGGGTAGAGCACGACAAAAAATTCTGGGATCACAACGTTCGCGACCCGAATGCATATAAAAATACTGAGACCAATTTCGGCAAACTGGGTGTGAACTATGTTTTCTAAGTTGAAAGCAATAACTCAATAAAAATAAGGTAACAACATGAAATTATTAAATACCCTGGTTTGCCTGATCGGATTAACCACGTTTTCTGCCGCTGCCGCCCTGGTTAACCCAACGCATCTGGATGCGCTGTACCAAAAGATCACCCTAGCCAATAAAACGGAATTGGGTCTGATCCATATCTATAGCGAATACCCGGATTACCGCTGGGTTAAAGATCCTATCGAGGGCGTATCGGCAATCGATGACGTCGCACGGGCGGTGGTCTTTTATCAGCGTCAGTATCAATCAAACGGCTCGGCGGCAGACCTGGAAAAGGTTAAATCACTGGTGCAATTCATTCTCCACCAGCAAGCGGATAACGGCTATTTCTATAACTTTATCTACCCCGACCATTCCATTAATAAAACCTACAAAACCAGCGTAGCGGAACCCAACTGGTGGACATGGCGCGCCCTATGGGCATTGACTGAGGCTTACCCAACCCTGGCAAAGACGGATGCAACGCTGGCGAAAAAGGTGCATGAAACCATTTTCGCCACCACCGATGTCATTTATAAAGACTTTAACTTCAAGCAGACACGCGGTGAAAAAGACGGTATCGCGGTCGCTGAGTGGTTGCCGCAGACCGCAGGCGATCAGGCGGGCGTATTGTTGATGGGCCTGAGCAATGCCTACTCGCTGGGCTCCAAGCCAGAAATTGAAAAAATGATGCGCACATTAGCGGCGGGCATCATGCTGATGCAGGTTCAGGATAGCTCCTCACCGGTAAACGGCGCGTTTTTAAGCTGGCAGAATATGTGGCACGGCTACGGTAACAGCCAGGCTTATGCTCTGCTTACGGCGGGCGAGAAGCTGGGCGACCGGGATATGATCAAGGCCGCGTTTAACGAACTGGATCATTTCCAACCCGCGCTCATCAAAAAAGGGCTGGCAAACTGGTTCACCGTTCAACAGAAAGGTGAAAAGGTCACCGTGATCGAGGAACAAAAGTTTGCCCAGATAGCCTATATCATCCGCCCGATGGTGTTTGCCAACGTCAAGGCCTGGCAAATATCACGTGATACCGCTTATCTGCAGCAAGCCGTCGATTTATCCCTGTGGCTGTTTAAGCAGAACCCGGCAAAAGCGCAAATGTACTTCCCTGCCACCGGGATCGCATTTGACGGTATAGACTCCCCCACCAAGGTGAATAAAAACTCGGGGGCAGAGTCCACCATTGAAGCCTTGCTCACGCTGCAAATCGTGGAATCGATCCCTGAGGCTAAACGTCTGCTGGATGCCGCGTTAACAAAACTGGATATCGAGCGTTAATCCCAACCGACTGACCTGGGGCGCTGCATACGGCGCCCCAACGGCCAAACATGTGCGTCTCTCCCCATCCAACAACATTGCTACCTTATCATCAACCTGAATTGCAGGTTCTTTTTTTGCTAGCTAGCGCCATTTTAAATAAATTCACGCTGGGTTATAGTGAAAGTGGAGAAGCCCTCCAGTGTACAGTTTGTACTCAAAGGGGCTTGAGTATGTTTCCAGAATACTGTGAGTTAATATCGCATCTGAAATCAAGCCCTCCGCTTTCAGTTATTGTTTGAAAAAAAATAGCCAACTCGACCTCCAAATACCTTAATTAGAAGGGCCAACAGACAACGTCTACTCTGACTGGTTGGTTAGCTTGAAAAAAGAAAAGCATATGTTAAAGATGAGATATACAGAATACTAGAGACAGGGGTGGCCAATTTGCATCATTAGTCTCTTTTCTTAATAGAAAGAGCGGGGAATTTCTTAGTCATTTTGAAGCATTGGTTGTAAATTTCGCTAATGCTATATGAAAACCATCTCCGATATTCTCTAATATGTAGTTGTGTTTATACGTAGAATTTACTATAGGTTAAGCATGAGTTAAGCTTTGGTTATTTATAGTTGCCCCACGTTTACGGAGAGAATTTTTGCATACGCAAAGAAACCCTGTCATATCTCATTAAAATTCATAACATTAAAAAGAGCCAAAGCTAAACCTATAAATCACTATCATATGCAACTCACTCCATTGCAAAACCTCGCTAGATAAACCCATAATTTAACAAAAAAAGCCCCCAGCTTGCCCCAGAGGCTACAAATAAATATAAACAATGAATTACAACTCAAACATCCTCCTTATTTCCATGAAGATCTCTGATGAGGGGTTAGTTCTATCCTCTATAACAGACGAGAAAAAAAGCTCAGTTAAATGCTCATCATACCACTTTTCAGTAATAACAAGTTCTATGCCATAGGCTGCTCTCATCTCTTGTTTAGCATGCTGAGAATCTCTAATTTCCTGGGTAAACCCCTTGGATTTAAGCAATAACCCTTCTAAACAAAATGGACTAGCTTGAACTATAACTATATTTTTTCTATGACAGACTTTCCTTACTTCTGCCGACACCTGCAAATCAGAATCTATGAACATATATTTACTATCATATTCACCAGGATAGTTTATAGCCCTATTTAATACACCTCGTGGGCCACCACCACCCGCTTCATCAATTGCAACACGCAAGCCACCATCCCTTTGAATTATAAACCTTTTCACTCTTTCTAAAAATTTTTTATCCGAGACTCCTTCACAGATTATCAATCGAGTTTTATTAGCAACGCGAGCTTTCCGTGTATTCTTTTTCATAGTTCAGGAACTCCACCAAAGGCTCCTGACAAATATTTAGCCGCTAAGTTTTCATCTGCCCTTGCTTCAGATGCCGGGAACTCATCCAAGCGGAAACATTCACTAATATTGTTTTTTTTCTCACAAATAATAACTCTATTCTTACCTAAATAATTTATTAGCTCCGGTTTATGACAAGCGAAAATTAGTTGGGCACCATGGGGATTTGTCTCTTGATCGCTAAAAAGCTCTAAGATAGGTTTAACCATATGTGGATGTAGATCATCACCCAACTCATCGATAAAACAATGTCCGCCTTCATCAAGTGTAGTTATTATATCAAAAAGACGAACATATGCACTTTGCGTTCCTGCAGATTCTAAAATAAATGGCAGTTCGAATTTTTTACCATTCTCTAGTAAATGCACTCCAAACAAAAGATAGTGTTCTTTCTCTGTCCCATTATCTCCTTTACTTTCTTCTTTTTCAATTCTAATATCATCAAGACCTAAGTCCCACTTTTTGAGTATACTTTTTACTTTTTCTAGAGATTTAGGGGAGTCAAAGAAAAACTCAGAAGCCTCTTCAATATCGCTATACTCGTGATGATTTCGCCCAAAAAAATTAACATTAGTCCTAGATGCCATAAAACCAGTTATTTTATCAGCAAGCTCAACGCCAACTCTACGAGCAGAAGACACAACACTAGTATTACATGGCGTTCTTTTACCCTCAGCAATCCCTAGCGGAAAAATTTTATTTTTCTCTTTATAATTATATTTTATTTTCTTTAAGAATCCTTCCATACCTTTTTTAGATGGTTTTTTCGCTACTTTCTTCAAGTCAGCGCTGAGTTCATCCGCAGTACTAAGGTCTATTTCTCTTTTGAATACATATATATATTTATTATTGCTTTTTTTATAAAGATTCTCCTCAAGAATAAATGCAGAGCATGTGCGAAGTTCATACTTATAAAAATCATCATCCAAAATAAATTCCACATTTATTTCACATGTAGCATTCAGCCCTTCATTTATAGGTATATACATGTCGTCAGTCAACCTTTCAGGGATCTTCCAAAACAACCATGCAAGAAACGGAATGGGTTTCAATAATGTAGTTTTACCAGAAGCGTTAGCCCCCATGATCGCAGTGATAATGTTAACTTTTTGACCGTTTACCTCTCTCCACAACTCTTTATGGGGATCTCGAGAGGTAGTTGTCAGCTCTACAACGCCCCCCTCAGCTCCGAAACTACCAAAATTCTTTACTTCATATCTTAAAATCGCCGTAGTCATAAGGCACCTTTTCATACATTATTACGTTCGAATTCAACTTAGACTAATCCATAGCCAAGCAAAACTCCAGCATTGGGTTTAAGACCCCCCTAAGCCCTACAGGCCCAGCAGAGATATGCGCCTTTTTAATGGTCGTTAATTTTAAGGCGGATTTTACTATGCGCAGGATGCGCCTTTACTTTAAATGCACCAAAGCTGAAAAAGAAGGAGCTGCTGGAAGCAGAAAACGTACTATTTAACTCTATGTGGGCGTTTGATCACAGACAAACTTAAGCGTAAGTGATTGAATAGTAGCGCAGAGCAAGGTTTTAACCCGCATAGCGGGTAGCCTTGAGACGGTTTGCAAGGCCGTCGCGTTCAGCCACTCCGGCAGCTCTGCGTGAAACGCTTGCTATAGTGCCCCCTTTTGCGGCATGTTGACATTATCAGCCCCAGCCGAATGTTCCAGTGACCCTTAGAGCAACGCAATGATTAAATGGCCGTGGAAAGCAAATCAAGCGCAGGCGGAAACGTTTGCAGAATGGCAGGAAGCCCTGTCCATCCCCCTGCTCTCACCTTTGGATGAGCAAGAGCAGCGGCGTTTGGTCGCGGTCGCCAGCCAGATTTTGCAAAATAAACGCATCGTGCCTTTACAAGGGTTGGAACTGACATCTCTGATGCAGGCGCGTATTGCCCTGCTGTTTGCGTTGCCGGTAATGGAACTGGGAGCAGAATGCCTGGACGGTTTTAACGAAGTCCTGCTCTACCCAACCCCGTTCGTGGTGGAGGATGAATGGCAGGATGATATTGGTCTGGTGCATTCCGGGCCGGTGGTACAAGCGGGCCAAAGCTGGGAACAGGGGCCTATCGTACTCAACTGGCTAGACGTGCAAGACTCCTTCGACCTTTCCGGTTTCAACCTGGTGATCCATGAAGCGGTGCACAAGCTGGATATGCGTAATGGCGGCACCGCTACCGGCGTCCCCCCAATCCCGCTGCGCGATATCGCCGCCTGGGAATACGATTTACACGCCGCGATGGAAAACCTGCAGGATGAAATCGATATGGTGGGTGAAGAGGCAGCCAGCATGGATGCCTACGCCGCCAGCGATCCGGCAGAGTGCTTTGCCGTGCTTTCCGAGTACTTCTTCAGTGCCCCTGAACTGCTGGCCAACCGCTTCCCTGAGTTGTACGAGCATTTCTGCCGCTTCTACAAACAAAACCCACTGGCACGCTTGCAGCGTTGGTATGCAGACAGCGAGCCACAACGGGACTGAGTTTGCTCAGATGATGAGCTGTCGCACCCCCAGAATCAATTTTGCGTTGACACGATCTACACGGCTGGATATGATGCGCCCCGTTCACACAATTCCTCTGTAGTTCAGTCGGTAGAACGGCGGACTGTTAATCCGTATGTCACTGGTTCGAGTCCAGTCAGAGGAGCCATATTTAGAAAAGCCCGCTTAGGCATCTAAGCGGGCTTTTTGCATTTCAGTACCCTGCCAGCAATTCAAAACTCTGTTGTTACCAGTCTCTCCACGACGGGCATGGTCTGAGCCACATTAAAATGTGCGCAACCGGGGCTGGCGTCATGGTTATCTCACTTACGTCAGACCGGAGGCCTTCGAAAAGGCCTCGTCGTTAGGACTGGAAATGCCTGTTAAGCAGGGGACACTTCAGATTGCTTGTGAGCTTGCTGGGTAAAGGCTAGGGTATTAATAATCCACGGCATCACGAATAATCGGGCAAGTCATACAGTGACCGCCTCCGCGCCCACGGCCCAATTCGCTCCCCACAATCTCAATCACCTCTACCCCTTCCTTACGCAATTGGGTATTGGTTTTCGTATTGCGATCATAGGCCATTACCACCCCTGGGGACAGCGCAACCATGTTGTTACCGCTATCCCATTGCTGGCGTTCGGTATCATAATCATTGCCCTCGGTTTCCACTACCCGCAGTTTTTTCAGATCCAATGCACCGGCAATCGCTTCGACAAAGGTCCCTTTATCTCGGGTTAGCCTCATGCCGGTTGGGCCGTCATCTGGGCGCAATGAGAAGGTTGAGATCTGATTGACAATCGCCGGGTAGAGTGTGACGACGTCGCGATCGCAGAAGGTAAATACCGTATCCAGATGCATGGCGGAACGCAGTTTTGGCATCGCGGCAATCATCACCCGTTCGACACCAGAATGCGGATTGGAAAACAGTGCCGCAGCCAACTGGGTGATCGCCTGATGCGAAGTTCGTTCACTCATCCCGATCAGCACGGTCTTGTTGCCGATAGGCATCACGTCGCCACCTTCCAGCGTCGCGCTACCGTGGTGCACCGTTGGATCCCCCCACCAGACATTAACGTTGGTTGCGCCAAAGTCTGGGTGGAATTTATAGATAGCCGTCGTCAGAATGGTTTCTTCATGGCGAGCCGGCCAGTACAGTGGATTCAGTGTGACCCCGCCGTAAATCCAGCAGGTGGTATCACGGGTATACAAGGCGTTCGGCAACGGCGGCAACAGATATTCGGTGATGCCTACCGCTTCGCGGATCAGCTTCAGTTCTTCGTGGTCGGCATAGCCTTCTTTTGCCAGCTCAGTGGTGGAAAGCCCTCCGAGCAGCACTTCGGCCAGTACGCGCGGGGATAATCCATCCAGGAAACTACGCGTTTCATGCAAAATACCCAGTGAGACTTCATTCGGTACAATCTGCTGATCCAGGATCCACTTTCTGGCTTCCGGCAGTGCCAGCGTTTCGGCCAGCAAGTTGTGCATTTCCACCACATCTACGCCGCGTTCGCGCATCTTGGTCATAAAGTCAAAATGGTCACGCTTGGCGCGCTCAACCCACAGCACGTCGTCAAACAGCAGCGCATCGCAATTACTTGGTGTCAGCCGGTTATGTGCCTTGCCAGGGGCACAGACCATCACTTTATGTAACTTACCTACTTCTGAATGCACACCAAACCTGGTCTGCGTATTTTCTTTGGTCGACATACTCAATTACCTCGGTCAAATTGTAATAACGCCCGTTGCGATAGTGTAAATAGCAGTAATTGCAGCGAACATAACGATAATAAACAGCACCATTTCAGCCGGAGTGAACAGTTTTGCCCGCTGTTCACGTTTGGCAATAATGTACAACAGCGTACCTGGGCCATAGATGATGGCGGAGAGAAGTAGGTATTTCATACCACCGGCATAGATCATCAACAGCGCATAAAACGTGGCGATAACGGCGAAAATCAGATCCTTTTTGTGGTCACGTTTATCGGTTTCGTAGGTCTCACCGGTCAAAGCCAGTTTTAGCCCATAGGCACCCACCAACAGGTAGGGGATCAGGGTCAGCGAGCTGGTCAGTTCGAGCGCCAGCTGGAAGGCATAATCGCTAAACAGCGTCAGGATTAAAAACACCTGAATGGTGATGTTGGTCAGCCATACGGCGGAAGAAGGCACCGCGTTGCTGTTTTCGGTGGCGAACACCTTCGGCATGCTGTTGCTTTTCGCGGCGGAAAACAGCACTTCTGCCGCCAGCAAAGACCAGGAGAGATAAGCCCCCAGTACCGAGACAATCAGGCCCACGCTGATAAATATTGCCCCCCAGCGCCCCACGATAGCTTCCAACACGCCCGCCATCGACGGCTGGCGCAGCGCCGCCAGATCGGGACGTAACAGCACGCCATAAGAAAGCATGGTGATCAGCACCAACAGGCACAGAACTCCGATAAACCCCAACACCGTAGCGATACCAACGTGACTGCGCTCTTTGGCATAGCGGGAATACACGCTGGCGCCTTCAATCCCCAGGAAAACGAATACCGTGACCAGCATGGTGCTGCGCACCTGGCTGAACAGGGATTCAGGTTCTACGGCAGGAACCACGGCTGCAGCAGCATGGCCCACGTAGCCATAATCGTTGAGATGAGAGAGATCCCCCACTCTGGCTAAAGAAGCTGTTTCAGGTGATCCCCAGAAGTTCAGCATAAAGACGTCACTTTTAAAGGCAAAAATCAGCACGATGACAAAGATCAGGATGGGTAGAATTTTGGCGATGGTGGCAATGGTGTTTATCGCGGCGGCGCTTTTCACTCCGCGTAACACCAGCATATGGAATCCCCATAAAATAACCGAGGCGACCAAGACCGCCGGAACGGTATTCCCATCGCCAAACACCGGGAAGAAAGCACCCAGCGTGGACTTGATCAAGACAAAATAAGAGACGTTGCCAATACAGGTTCCCGCCCAGAATCCCAGGGCAGAGGCAAACCCGAGATAATCACCAAACCCGGCTTTGGCATAGCTAAAAACACCAGAGTCGAGATCGGGTTTCCGTTGAGCCAGGGTTTGGAAGACAAAAGCCAGCATTAACATCCCACCGCCCGCAATACACCAGGCGATGATGGCCCCAAATCCCCCCGTTGCGCGCCCAAAGGTCGCCGGCAAGGAGAATATCCCGGCACCTATCATGGACCCTACCACCAGAGCGGTGAGAGACCATAGAGACAATTTATTCGTTGATGAGCTCGTCATGGTTTTCTTTACAGACACCTATTTTTATTAAAAGACAAAGTATCAGCCAGCCCTAATCGAATTAGAGTAAAATCATTTATCTAATTTGACAGGGAAAATCCGTTATCACAATATCGACGATATGTATACCAACCCTAATAAATTAAGGAGGCTATAAAAATGCTAAGATTATAACTCACAACACAATGGTTTATATATTATCTCCCACACCGCAGGCAGCGCCTAATCTAAGATAAGATTAATCTTACAGCAAACAAAAGATCTCCTAAAATGCTTTTATGTTTAGGTGTTGTTTAAGAATGTTGAAAATATTTCTTCGGCACTATTTTCGTTAACGTTGATATTTATCATGGCGTGCTTTATTTTTGGCCCATACATTGAAATGGAGCAACTTAAATTCTCATCTGAAATAAACATTTTTACATATCCTTAAAAGTATCTTATACAAATGATGAATTAAAAAATCCGAATAGTCTCCTGCAACAAACGAGTGTCAATTTGCATTACCAGTACATTGAGTGAACAGTTGCATTTGAAGTCATTGGCCCAGATCTCGGCTTATCTGGCTATGTTCCTCTTGCTGCGCGTCACCTGACAATGATTTATTGTTGATGCTTTCCCACTATTTAGCTAACCAAATGTAAATAAATTGTTTCCCCCAGCCCGCCCAGCGTTCCAATAATAAAGCCATGTTAATTGGAACGAGTGCATGACATGTCTTATCGAATCAGCCTGCTTGATAAAAGCCCGGTTGCAGCAACGGAAACCGCGTCTGATGCCTTACAGCGCACGCTGTACTTGGCAAAACAGGCCGAAGCCTGGGGCTATCATCGCTTCTGGATTGCTGAACATCACAATAGCCCTCACCTCGCCAGCCCTTCACCGGAACTGGTTATTGCCTGGATCCTTGGCCAGACTCGCCATATCCGCGTCGGTTCAGGCGGCGTGATGCTGCAGCATTACAGCCCCTATAAGGTGGCTGAAAACTTCAACCTGCTGGCCTCGTTGGCACCTGGCCGTATCGATCTTGGGGTGGGTAAAGCCCCTGGCGGGTTGCCATTGGCGACACGGGCACTGCAACAAGGTCTTCATCAGCAAGAGAAAGGCTCGTTTGCCGACCAGCTTGCGCAGCTTGATAACTGGCTCTCCTTGCCCGTCGCAGACGAAGGTGATGATGCGCTACAAGCCACCCCTATCCCGCCGCATGTTGCAGACCGTTTCCTGTTAGGAGCCAGCAACGAGAGCGCTTTGCTGGCAGCACAACTGGGCTGGAATTTCGTTTTTGCGGCTCATCTTAATGGCGATAAATCCCTGATGAGAGAAGTCATTAATACCTGGCGAGACCATAGCCAACGCGACACGCTGGTGGCCGTGCAGGTTATTGTCGCCGCGAGCGAAGCCGAGGCAACTGAGCTGGCGGCTCAGGTGGAGATTTGGGGGGTTGAACTTGAGAATGGTCAACGCGTGACCGTGGCAAGCGAGTCTCAGGCCCTGGCTTTTGCCCGCCAGGCGGGTAGCCCTGCCCGTCTGATTGAACAGCGTACCCGTTCGCTGATCAAAGGCACCCCCGCAACCGTCCATGCAGAACTTTCCGCCTTGCAGCAGGCGTTTGGAATTGACGAATTCATCATTGATACCCCGATCGCCGAGGGAGCGGCGCGGATCGCTTCATTACGCCTGCTCGCAGAAGGTATTGCGAACTACGCCACCGAAAATGAATCCGCCTAAAGGGTAAAAGATGACATTTGCACAGCAACTCATTGACTGGCGGCGCGAGCTGCATCGCAACCCGGAACTTTCCGGACAGGAAATAGCCACCACCGCACGGCTGAGACACTGGCTCGAATCCGCCGGGCTGCGTCTATTGCCGTATGATCTCGCCACGGGTGTCGTGGCCGAGGTCGGCCAAGGCGAGAAAGTCATCGCCTTACGTGCCGATATTGACGCATTGCCGATTGAAGAAGCCACAGGCGCTCCCTTTAGTTCACGACATAAAGGCGTCATGCATGCCTGCGGGCATGATGTTCACAGCAGCGTGATCCTGGGAGCGGCATTGCTGCTGAAAGCACGCGAAACGCAACTGACTGGCCGGGTACGGTTGCTGTTTCAACCTGCGGAAGAAAACTTCACCGGGGCCAGGATGTTAATACAGGCTGGCGTTCTGCATGACGTGAGCGCCATTTTTGGTATGCACAATGAACCCGGCCTGCCGGTCGGGACTTTCGCCACCAGAGGGGGAGCCTTTTATGCCAACGTCGATCGCTTTGTGATTGGCGTGAAGGGCAAAGGTGCCCATGCGGCTCGCCCTCATGAGGGTGTAGATGCGATCGTACTGGCCAGCCAGTTGGTGACGGCGTTCCAGAACATCACCAGCCGCAACATTGATACGCTGGAGTCCGCCATCGTCAGCGTTACCCGTATTCAAGGTGGGAATACCTGGAACGTGTTACCCGAAAAGGTTGAGCTGGAGGGCACAATACGCACGCATTCTGCCGATGTTCAGCGCCAGGTTGAAGGGCATATCCGCCAGATCGCAGCCGGGTTGGCTGCCGCTTTCGGCGCAGAGATTGAGGTGAGTTGGTTTGCCGGGCCGACCATGCTGATCAACGACGAAAAATGGGCAGCCTTTGCGACAGAAGTTGCCCAGGCAGAAGGCTATCAAACCCAGACCGCCGCCCTGCATATGGGAGGCGAGGATTTTGCCGCCTATCTGCAGCAGATCCCCGGTGCGTTTGTCAGCATCGGCAGCGCCAGTGAATACGGCCTGCATCATCCGGCATTTAGCCCTGATGAGGCCATGATTGCAGACGCCGCACGCTATTTTTCGGCGTTGGCCGAAAAAGCACTGCAGGCTATCTGACAGCGTTAATCAATACCTAGGGAATATATCCCTAGGGATATCCATTGTCTGAAAATGAGGGTTGAACATGTCTTTAAACCGACAACTGCGCCTGGGCACAATATTACACGGCGCATCTGGCAATATGTCCGCATGGCGACACCCGGCAGCACAGGCAGATGCCAGTATTAATTTTGACTTCGTCAAAAACACGGCTATCAAGGCCGAAGAGGGAAAGCTTGATTTTCTGTTTGTGGCAGACGGTTTATATATTAATGAGAAATCCATACCGCATTTTTTAAATCGCTTTGAGCCACTGACGGTATTATCTGCGCTCGCCACTATTACCAGCCGTTTGGGGTTGGTGGGCACAGTATCGACTTCCTACAGTGAACCCTTCACCGTGGCACGTCAGTTTGCCAGCCTTGATCATCTCAGCAACGGCAGAGCTGGCTGGAACGTGGTGACCTCACCGCTGGAGGGATCGGCGAAGAACTTTTCCCGCGAAAAGCACCCTGAGCATGCATTGCGTTACCGCATTGCCGATGAATATCTGGATGTAGTGAAAGGACTTTGGGACTCATGGGAAGAAGATGCATTTACTCGCGATAAAGCCACCGGTCAATACTTTGATCCCGCTAAATTGCATACGCTGGATCACCACGGTGACTTTTTTCAGGTAGCTGGCCCGCTGAATATTGGCCGCACGCCACAAGGTCGACCCATTATATTCCAGGCTGGCGCTTCGGATGACGGCAAGAAATTAGCGGCACACCATGCCGATGCTATTTTCACCCACCATGAAACGCTGGAGGCGGCACAGGAGTTTTATCGTGACGTAAAAAGCCAGCTTGAACGCTTTGGCCGCCGCCCAGAGGAACTGCATATTTTCCAGGGTGTCAGCCTGATTGTCGGCAAAGATGCCGAGGATGTTGAACGCCAGTATCAGGTAACCGCTGCCCTGGTTTCCATCAAAGACGCGCTCAACTACCTTGGCCGTTATTTTGAGCACCACGATTTCAGCCAATACCCGTTGGATGCGCCCTTCCCCGATGTTGGCGAACTCGGGCAAAACAGTTTTCGCAGCACCACCGATGAAATCAAGCGTAATGCCCGCGAACGCGGCCTGACGTTGCGCCAGGTGGCGCTGGAAGCCGCAACTCCCCGCCCACGCTTTCACGGTACGGCACAACAGGTTGCCGATGGCCTGCAACAGTGGTTCGACACCTTTGCGGCAGACGGCTTCATTATCCAGGGCGGTACGCCAGATACCTTCCCGCGTTTTGTCGATGAAGTGGTGCCCGTGCTGCAAGCACGCGGCCTTTTCCGTACGGAATACCCGGGCACGACATTGCGTGAAAGTCTTGGTCTGACATCGCCAGCCAATCAGTTCGCACCGCAATAAACCAATAACGATAAAAGAGACAACGCTATGCAGAAAACCCTATTACTCCTGGCGCTAACGCTTAGCCCTGCCGCCTGGGCACAGAGTGTGACGATTAACGGCGCGGGCGTCAGCCTGGAGGCGAACAAAGCGCCGATCAATACCAAAATAAATCCGCAGGCGGTGGCCCAATTGCCGAAAGGTTATCACTTTGCCGTCCCTGGTAAATTCACCGTCGCGGTGTCGGCGCTCAATTCACCGCCGCTGACGGTGTTTGCCGAAGATAACAAAACGCTGTTGGGCAGCGAGGTCGATATCGCCCGCCTGGTGGCGGATAGCCTGGGGCTGGAACTTAACGTCGTTCCGACTTCCTGGGAGGATTGGCCACTTGGCGTTTATTCCGGCAAATATGATGCCGCCATCAGCAATATTACCGTGACCAAGGAGCGCAAAGAGAAATTCGACTTTGCCACTTATCGTAAAGACTCACTCGGGTTTTACGTCAAGTCCGACAGCCCGATCAAGGCCATAGGGAAAGCCGAAGACATTGCCGGGCTGCGCATTATCGTCGGTTCTGGCACCAACCAGGAAGCCATCCTGCTGGCCTGGAACCAGGCAAATCAGCAGCAAGGGTTGCAGCCTTTTACCCCGATTTATACCAAAGACGACGCAGCCCAAACGCTGGCGCTGCAGTCTGGGCGCGCCGATGCCTTCTTTGGCCCGAACGTGACTGGAGCCTGGAAGGCGGCACTCACCGGCAAAACCCGCCTGGCCGGCAGCGTAGACGGTGGCTGGCCAAAAGCGGCACATATCGCAGTAACGCTGAAAAAAGGCAGCGGTCTGGTGGCACCAGTACAAACCGCGCTGAATGGCGTTATCAACAATGGGGATTACGAAAAAGTGCTTAACCGCTGGGGTGAAGGCATTGAGCGCCTTTCTGCCTCCGAGATCAACCCGGCTGGATTAGGCGATTAAGGGGGCCACATGAGTGACGTATTTCGTGATGTTTCGCCTGAAGCCAAAGAGTTGCAACCGATTATCAACGGGTTATTCGGCGAATATGCCGCCCGCTATGGCGACTATTTCTCCCGCGACGCCGAAGTCGAGCTGGTGCAATGGTATCTGCCGCCGCAGGGGCTATTTCTGGTGCTGGAGCGTGATGGCGACATCATTGCGACCGGTGCTTACAAACCTTTTGATCCGCACACCGCAGAGCTGAAACGTATCTGGACACATCCGGCACTGCGCCAACAGGGCCTGGCAGGCCGTGTGGTACGGGAACTGGAACGTCGTGCATTGCTAGCGGGTTATAGCCGCGTCTATCTCACCACCGGATTTCGCCAGCCGGAAGCCGTGCAGCTTTATCTGGGGCAAGGATACGAACCGCAGTTCGACATCCACCGCGACCATGAAGAGTACAGCGTACCGCCCTATGACGGCCGCCTGCGTTTTATCAAAACGCTGACCTTCGCCAGCCAAAGCAATATTGCCTGAGGAACCCACCGATGAATTCATCTTCGAGCATTAAAGTGGTTCCGGCGCGTTATCCGCTTCGCACCGCTGGGGCCGTCGTGGCGCTGTTTGTATTGGCGATCGTCGTTCAGTCGATCGCCTTCAATCCCCGCTGGGAATGGGCGGTTTTTGCCCGCTGGTTCTTTGATCCGGTTATCCTCTCGGGGGTAGCGCAGACCTTGCTGCTGACGCTGCTAGGCACCGTACTCAGCCTGATTATTGGTGGTGCGCTCGCGCTGTCGAGGCTATCGTCCTCCTGGCTGTTAAACAGCCTGGCATGGGGCTATATCTGGCTGTTCCGTTCGCTGCCGCTGATCGTGGTGCTGATTATTCTGTACAACTTTTCCTATCTGTACGAGCGGCTTTCCATCGGCATTCCCTTTACCGATATTGCTTTTGGCAGCTTTGCCACCATCAACGTGCTCGGCCAGTTTTCCACCGCGGTGGTGGGATTAACGCTGGTACAAAGTGCCTATACGGCAGAGATCATTCGCGGTGGTTTTCTGGGTGTCGATCACGGTCAATATGAGGCCGCAGCTGCGCTAGGCTTACCCGCCTGGCGGCGTACCCTGCGTATTATTCTACCTCAGGCGCTGCGTACCATTCTGCCTGCCGGTTTCAACGAAATTATCAGCCTCGCCAAAGGCACCGCGATGGTTTACGTCTTAGCCATGCCTGAGCTGTTTTATACCATCCAGATGATTTACAACCGCACCCAGGAAGTGATCCCCCTATTGATGGTGGGTGCCGTCTGGTATCTGGCGATCACCAGCGTGCTATCGCTGCTGCAACACATTGTGGAACGCTGGCTGGCACGCAGCGAACGCCGCTCCGCCGTTAATCAGGAAGCGGGCAAACAAAGCCCGTCGCATCAGCCAATCCCTTCAGCACCGGAGGCGATCCATGTCCCCATCTCATAACACCCAAGGCCACATCTCCATTACCGGCGTCAGCAAGATTTTTGGCCGTCATAAGGCGCTGGATAACGTTTCTCTGGAAATTCCACCCGGCTCGGTAACGGTGATCCTCGGGCCGTCCGGCTCAG
The DNA here is from genome assembly GCF_055790865.1 of Serratia sp. K1WW1. Classification (NCBI taxonomy): domain Bacteria; kingdom Pseudomonadati; phylum Pseudomonadota; class Gammaproteobacteria; order Enterobacterales; family Yersiniaceae; genus Serratia; species Serratia sp. K1WW1. The sequence goes on along the minus strand of NZ_CM147697.1, from coordinate 2,217,026 downwards.
GAAAGTCGACGCTGTTACGCACCATTAACCATCTGGAGCGCGTTGATGAAGGCTTTATTCAGATTGATGGCGACTACATTGGCTACCGTCTGTCGGGCGACAAGCTTTACGAACTGAAGGAGAAAGAGATCCTGCGTCAGCGCATCAACGTGGGGTATGTGTTTCAGAATTTCAATCTGTTCCCGCACCTCACCGTGCTGGAAAACCTGATTGAAGCCCCTATCGCCCATGGTCACCTGAATCGCCAGGACGCCATTAAGCGAGCGCTTGAACTGCTGGATGTGGTGGGGCTGCGCGATAAAGCCGATTCCTGGCCGCGTCATCTGTCTGGCGGCCAACAGCAACGCATTGCGATTGCACGTGCACTGGCACTGCGCCCGCGCGTCATGCTGTTTGACGAACCCACCTCTGCACTGGACCCAGAACTGGTGGGGGAAGTGCTGGACGTTATCAAGAAGCTTGCCCGCTCCGGAACCACGCTGGTGGTGGTAACTCACGAGATTGGTTTTGCCCGGGAGGTGGCCGATCAGGTGGTGTTTATGGTGGATGGCAAGATCGTTGAACAGGGTCACAGCGAGGCGGTGCTCAAACGCCCACAGCACCCACGCACCCGTCAATTTTTATCTAAAGTCCTATAAGGAAAAAAATGAAATATACATTTCTGGCGCTGGCATGGTTCAGCTCCGTAGCCTTTGCACAAGGGAATATCGATTTGGCTGCCAATGAGCAGCCGCTGCACACGGCTAAAAATCCGCAGGCCGTCAGTAAAATCCCGGCAGATTACCGCTTCGTAGAGCCAGGGACGCTGACGGTAGCCATCTCCGCGCTCAATTCACCACCGCTAGCGCTGTTGGCCAGCGACAATAAAACGCGCATCGGCAGCGATCCGGACGTCGCGCGGCTGCTCGCCGACAGTCTTGGGCTGAAGCTAAAGCTGGTGCCAACCGCCTGGGAAGACTGGCCACTTGGGATCACTTCTGGCCGCTATGACGTTGCGTTGGTCAACATTGCCGTCACGGAACAGCGCAAGACCAAATTTGATTTTGCCACTTATCGCGCTGACTCACTGGCGTTCTCGGTAAAATCGACCAGCGATATTCAATCTATCAGTAAGCCCGCGGATGTGGCGGGGCTACGTGTGATTGTCGGTTCTGGCACCAACCAGGAGAGAATTCTGCTGGGCTGGAATGAGCAAAATCAGCGTGAGGGCCTGAAACCCGCACAGCCGATCTATCTGACCGATGACGCCTCCGGCAATCTTTATATTCAGTCCGGGCGGGCAGACGTCATGTTCGGCCCGCAGTCGGTAGCCGCCTACAAAGCGGCTCTGACGGGCCAAACCCGCGTGGTGGGGCTGGGGCCGAAGAAAGCCTATGTGGCCACCACCACCAACAAGGGAAATGGATTGGTTTATGCTCTGCAGGCTGCGCTAGACGGTACGATCGCGCAAGGTGAGTATCAACAGGTGCTGGCGCGCTGGGGTGAACAAGGGGAAGGCGTTGCGGCATCTGAGGTCAATCCGCCGGGGATCTCCTACTAAGCTAAGCGGGCGCCGCAGGCGGCGCCCCTATAAATTAGCATTACCACTTTGTCCGTCACCCTCCCCCACACAGCCCACGCTTGACTTATTTTGTCTAATTTGTATTTTAAGGACATGCACACCTTTTTGATTATCGTCCCCGAAGGGGGCATGTTATTCGAGCCTACGGGCATTGCCGATATCCTGATGCAAGCCAACCGCTTGAGGCCGACGGATGCCGCGCATCCACCGTATCAGGTATCGATTGCCACAACCCAGGCGCACCGCGTGATCCGTGGGGGGTCGGGGCTAAATCTGCTGGCCGATCACCGCCTAACTGACCTTGATCCCACGCTGCCGCGTGACACCATTATGATCACCGGCAAAGGTATGAGCGTTGAGGAAAGCAATATCGTCGTCAATTGGCTGCGTCAGGCTGCGCCGTACGCACGGCGGATCGTATCGATTTGCGGCGGTGCGTGGCTATTGGCTCAGGCCGGTCTGCTTGATGGGCGCCGTGCCACCACGCACTGGCGGTTACTTGAAGCGATGCAAGCTCAATTCCCCAGTGTCCACGTTGAGAAAGGCCCGATTTATCTTCAGGACGGCAATATCTGGACCTCCGCTGGCGTCAGTTCTGGCTTCGACCTCACGCTGGCTTTAGTGGAAGACGATCACAGCTTCACGTTAGCGCGCGATGTCGCCCAAGACTTGGTGATGTTCCTGCGCCGCCCCGGAGGACAATCACAGTTCAGCCGTTTTCTGCTCAGCCAAGCCAGTTCGCCTGGCCCAATCCGCGATCTGCAAACGTGGATACTGCAAAATCTGTCCGGCGATTTATCCGTTGAAAGGCTGGCGGAGCACGTGGCCATGAGCCCAAGGAATTTTACCCGCGTTTTCACCCGTGAAACCGGGATCAGCCCCGCCAAGTATGTGGAAGAAGTCCGCCTCGACGTAGCACGGCAGCACCTGGAACAAAGCTCGGATAAGCTCGAACAAATCGCCACCGCCACGGGTTTTGGCAACAGCCTCAACCTGCGTCGCGTGTTTGAAAGAAATTTACAACTCACACCCTCAGATTATCGAGAGCGTTTTCACGCTCGCACCATGTCCTAAATTGATTGTTATTTGTCATTTACGCCAAATCATCCACGCACTATTTTGGAACCAGATAACTCACCTAGGAGCACATCATGGTCAAAGTAGGCATTAATGGGTTTGGTCGCATTGGCAGAAACGTACTGCGCGCCGCGCTGGGTCGCAATGACTTTCAGGTGGTGGCAATCAATGACCTGACCGACAGCAAAACCCTGGCTCATCTTCTCAAATACGACTCACTGCAGGGCACCTTGGCCGCCAGTGTTGAAGCCTCCGAAGGACAGTTACTGGTGGATGGTAAAACCATTCACGTCTTCTCCGAACGCGATCCGGGCGCTATTGCGTGGAGCAGCGTGGGGGTTGATTTGGTTATCGAAGCCACCGGATTCTTCACCGACAAAGCCAAAGCCGAAGTGCACATCACCAAAGGCGGCGCAAAACGCGTGATTTTATCTGCACCCGGTAAAGACGATGACATCACGGTCGTGATGGGCGTCAATCATGAGAAATACGATCCCGCCTTGCATAAAGTGGTCAGCAACGGCAGTTGTACAACTAACGGTTTAGCACCGGCAGCGTTGGTTCTGCACCAAAGCTTCGGTATTGAACATGGTTTGATGAACACCACCCATGCCTATACCAACAGCCAGGCCCTGCACGATCAACCGGAAAAAGACCTGCGCGGAGCCCGTGCCGCCGCACTGTCTATCGTGCCTTATTCTAGCGGTGCGGCTAAAGCGCTCGGTAAAGTGATCCCGGAATTGGACGGACGCCTGACCGGCTATTCACTGCGCGTGCCAGTGCCCGTGGTGTCTATTGTTGATCTGACCGTCACGCTCAAACGTGATGTGACGGTAGAAGAAGTGAACGCGGCATTTCGCAAAGCGGCAACCTTAGGTCCGTTGCAAGATATCTTGGGCTACAGCGATGAGCCTTTGGTATCGAGCGACTATCAGGGTGACCCACGTTCATCCATTATCGACGGGCTGTCTACGTTGGTCATCGGCGGCAATCTGGTGAAGATCCTCGCCTGGTACGACAACGAATGGGCTTTCTCTAATCGTCTGGTTGATCTGGCTGTTTTGATGGACCAACGCGGTTTATAATTTCTCTAAGCGGGCGCTCTGTGTGAACTGAACCCCAAATGTTGGACAAACATCTGACATTTGGAGGTACAGTTCTGATGAAGTATTCACTTCAGTTCAAACTTGACGTTGTCCGGTACTATCTTGCCGGACTCGGCGGTCAAAAACAGACCGCTAAGAAGTTTTCTATTGCCCATGTCCAACTACGCAGATGGATTGCCGCTTATCAGCATCATGGGGAACAGGGGCTGCGGGTAGGACGCAAGCAACATTACACACCTGACTTCAGGCTCTCTGTTGTCGAATTCGCGCTTTCAAATCCGCTCTCTTTAGCGACAGTCGCCGCTAAATTCAATATTCCTTCTTACCTTACTGTGGAACGCTGGATTAAACTCTATCGGGAGAATGGGGCTGAAGCCCTCAACCTGAATAAGCGTAATCGCCAAATGCGTCAGCATCCCAAAACCCCCCATGCCGATAAATCGCCTGATGAGTTGACCCCCGAAGAGATGCGGGAGGAAATCGAGTTTTTACGTGCACAGAATGATTACATAAAAAAGTTGAGAGCCTTGATGCAACAGAAGGAAGCCCAGACTCGTCGAAAAGGGCAAAAATAATCAGAGCATTGAGGTCAGAACACCGTTTGGAGGTTTTGCTGTGGGCCGGAAAACTGCCGCGCAGTACGTATTACTATTGTTGTAAAAGCCATCAAGTACCGGATAAGTATGGTGAAATCAAGCAGCAAATAATGGCTGTTTTTAACGAGCATAAAGGCCGTTACGGCTATCGCCGGGTGACCAGTGCTCTTCGAAAAATGGGGGCCATGCTAAATCATAAAACCGTGCAAAAACTGATGGTTGAACTGCAATTGAAATCGCCCGTTCGCCGTAAAAAGTACCGCTCTTACAAGGGACATGTCGGTAAAGTTGCCCCGAATACCTTGCAGCGAGATTTTACCGCGCAGGGGCCTAACCAAAAGTGGGTGACCGATATCACGGAGTTCCGGGTGGCGGATGAAAAGCTGTATCTGTCGCCGGTACTCGACTTGTTTAACGGTGAAATTATCGCCTATGAGATGTCCCGTAAGCCACTCTTCAGCCTGGTAAAAACGATGCTGGATAAGGCGCTAAGTACGCTAAAAACGAATGAGAAGCCGCTGCTGCACAGTGACCAAGGTTGGCACTATCAGATGGCGGTTTATCAACATCAGTTGCAGGAAAACGGGATAGAACAGAGTATGTCTCGCAAGGGGAACTGCCTGGATAATGCGGTAATGGAAAACTTCTTTGGCCATCTGAAAGCTGAACTGTATTATTTACAACGCTTTGAGAGTGTGGAGCAACTGTCGCAAGAGATAGAAACGTACATAGATTACTACAATAACCATCGTATCAAACAGAAGCTCAAAGGCCTGAGCCCTGTGGAGTACAGAACGCAGGCCTTGATGGTTGCTTAATTTTAAACCGTCCAACTTCTTGGGTTCAGTTCATGTGCAGCGCCCCTCATCGCCTCCCTTCTCTTCATACCCTCCACAAACCAACCAATGAATTTTAGCGATTACCAGAAAAGCGCCAGCCATCGGCTAGACTTTAACTTGTCAGTGCATTACTGCTGGTGCGATACCTATAAAGAGAAAAATTGCGTCGTAAACAGAATAATATGGGTCATTACTCATCAAAGGAGCACGCTATGCGGATGTTTCTTGCAGTGGTCTGGACGGTGCTGTTGTTGCTAACCACGCCAACTCATGCAGCAGAACCGGAACCCAGCACCGGGCGGGTCTCGGGTTGGTGGAACTCTTTAACCAGCGGTGTCGCACAAACCTGGGAGGACCCGCAATACCACGATCTTTATCTGCCGTTTATCAGTTGGCACGCCCGTTTTATGTACGACGAGACGGATCATTACAATGAGATGCCGTGGGGTGGCGGCTTTGGGATATCGCGCTATAACGAAGAAGGCGACTGGAGTGCCCTGTACGCGATGATGTTTAAAGACTCCCACAATGAGTGGCAGCCGATTGTCGGCTATGGCTGGGAAAAGGGCTGGTATCTGGATCAGAATCAAGATTTCCGCCTTGGGTTTGGTGTGACGGCGGGGATCACCGCACGTGAAGACTTCGGCAACTACATTCCATTGCCGATCGTGCTGCCACTGTTTTCCGCTGGCTATAAGCAGGCAACCGTTCAGTTCACCTATATCCCCGGTACCTACAACAACGGCAACGTGCTGTTTGCCTGGTTACGCTTTAGTTTTTAGTTCGAGGTCATCATATGAGCGGGCGCACATGCTGCGCCCCTACTCCACGCAAGTGCAGCAGCAGATAGATTCATTCGGCCAACGCTTTACGCTATGCTGAGGTATCGCAAGAACCGAGGAAAAACAATGAATACCCCTGAAAAAAAGTCGCTGACTGCCCTGCAAGCCCTCGACCAACTCGAAGTACTGTATGACGCATCGGTCAACGCCTTGCGCGCTGCCATCAAACAATTTATCGCGGATGGCACCCTGCCAGAATCGCAGGCCCGTGCCTCGGGGCTGTTTTCCTACCCGGAGCTGCGAGTACGCTGGGATGGTGAGCACCCCGATCATCCAAGAACTCGCGCCTATGGCCGTTTTACCCGGCCTGGCAACTACACCACCACCATCACCCGGCCGCAGCTGTTCCGCCCTTATCTTGCCGAACAGCTAGCAATGCTGGCCAGTGAATATGCCGCCGTGATCGAAGTGGTTCCCTCTCAACAAGAGATCCCCTTCCCTTATGTGATCGACGGCTCCGATCTGACCTTGGACAGAACCATGAGTGCCGGGCTTACCAAGCATTTCCCCACCACCGAGCTGGCGCAGATTGGCGATGAAAATGCAGACGGCCTGTCTCCTTTTGCCAACCATTTTCCACTCTCCCATTTTGACGCGCTGCGGACCGATTTCTCACTGGCCCGCCTGCGGCACTATACCGGCACGCCGGTGGAACATTTTCAGCACTTTGTGTTGTTTACCAACTACACGCGCTATGTCGATGAGTTTGTCCGCTGGGCGTGTAGCCAGATCGCCGATCCGGCCAGCCCCTATATCGCGCTTTCTTGCGCCGGTGGGAACTTTGTTACGGCAGAAACGCCAAATCCAGAGCAGACGGTGTCCGATCTGGCCTGGAAGAACCACCAGATGCCCGCCTATCACCTGATCGCCAACGATGGCCAGGGGATCACGCTGGTCAATATCGGTGTCGGCCCTTCCAATGCCAAAACCATCTGCGATCACCTGGCAGTGCTGCGTCCCCATGCCTGGCTGATGATTGGCCACTGCGGCGGCCTGCGGGAAAGCCAGTCAATTGGCGATTACGTGTTGGCCCACGCCTACCTGCGTGACGATCATGTATTAGACTCGGTGCTGCCACCGGATATCCCAATCCCAAGCATCGCGGAAGTTCAGCGCGCGCTGTATGACGCCACCAAAACGGTAAGCGGTATGCCTGGGGAGGCGGTAAAACAGCGGTTACGTACCGGGACGGTGGTCACCACCGACGATCGCAACTGGGAGCTGCGCTATTCGGCTTCCGCACTGCGCTTTAACCTCAGCCGTGCCGTCGCCGTCGATATGGAAAGCGCCACCATCGCGGCGCAGGGTTATCGCTTCCGGGTGCCTTACGGCACGCTGCTGTGCGTGTCCGATAAACCGCTACACGGCGAGATTAAACTGCCGGGCCAGGCCAACCGTTTCTACGAGGGTGCGATTTCAGAGCACTTGCAGATCGGGATTTGTGCCATCGACCTGCTGCGGGCTGAAGGTGAACACCTGCATTCACGCAAACTGCGCACCTTCAACGAGCCGCCGTTCCGCTAATCCAAAGGCTGGGCGCCGCATGCGGCGCCCCTACAGCGCCAAAGCCAGCACTCGCGTCGGCTGATGATGGCTGGCGGTAATTTCCAGCAGGATCTCCCTCACCGCTCCCACTGCCGCAGTAAGCGGCTTTTGGCCGCAAACCACTAACGCCAACGGTACCGAAAGCGCCGGAGCATTGAGGCGGATCATCCAGGCCTTGGCCGGGCCGATCGTCGCCCTGGCAATCGATTCTGGCAAGATCGTCGCCCCCATTCCGCTAGCAATAGCGGCGCAAAGCATGCTGTGTGATTCGATCTCACCAATCACATTCGGCGTGAGTTGGCGCAACGCCAGAGCCTGATCGACCAGGTCGCGCACCACATCCCCCTCACGTGGCAAGAACAGATTAAAGCGGCTCACCGCCGATAAATCGATGCTGTTGCCCGGATGAGGGATGCTTCTTGCCGCGACCAGATACAAATCCTCTTTCGCCAACGCCGTAACGTTCAGGTTCGGTGGCATGTTCTGCCCGTACATCACCGCCATATCCAGAGCCTGCGTCGCCACCTGCTGGCTTAACGTATTGCCGATATTTTCATTCAGGCTCAGCAAAATCCCAGGATGCCGATCGCGTACCGCTTGCAACAGCGGCAATGCCAACTGCGAGGCTGCACTGCCTTGCACCAGGCCGACCGCCACCTGCCCAACCAGCGTTTCCCCACTGCCGATCACCGCTTGCTGGGCCTGCTCGCACTGCTGAAGAATGGTTTGCGCATGCGCATAAAGAATATTGCCGGCCTCCGTGGGCATCACTCCGCGCTTGGTACGGATCAGCAATTGCTGTTTCAGTTCCCCTTCCAGAGTGGCAACTTGCTGGCTCAGCGCAGGCTGCGCAATATGCAACACCTCTGCCGCCTGAGTCAGGCTACCGATATCGACGATCTTTACGAAATACTTCAGGCGTCTGAAATTCATCGTGGCTCCTAGCTGCGGTTAACTGCATTTAATATCAACTACTGCAACTACAGCAAAAAACGGGCCAGGCAGAACAAGCGTTGTGTTATCTGTATAAGTGATTAAAAAATAATGAAATTTAACGATATGGCGGGATTGAATGAAGAGGTAAAACCGGGTTCTGCACCACGCTGGGGCATTGCCAGTCCCCAGCGTGGTTCAGCTAAAAAAAACCCGCCAATCGTCTGGCGGGTTTGCTATAGGGTTACGGAGCTTTTTGCTCGGAGGCCGGTATCACATCCAGGATGCGTACGTTATAGACCATGGTCGCGCCCGGTGGGATATCCGGCGCCATGCCTTTCTCGCCATAGGCCAGTTCAGGTGGCACCACCAGCGTCATGTTACCGTGGTTCTTCAACTTACCTAGCGCTTCGCGGAACAGCGGTGGATAGGCGCTCAGCGGCTGTGAAATTGAAGTGCCAGCCAGATCCATATCCTTGATCACTTTACCGTCGGTCAAGCTCTCTTTAACCACCACGGCGACGGTATCACCCTCACCAATCACGCTATCGCCAACATAATCGATGCGGTAATAGAAGCCTTGCTTAGACTGAACGACGCGTGGCTGCTTCTTGAACTTATCGATGTAGCTGCTGCCTTGCTTTTCGTTCTGCTGTTTGATCTTTTTATGCTGATCGTTCAGCTCCAACTCGCTTTCATACAAGGCTTTGGCAATCTGTTCTTTGGCCAGTTTGGTCTGGCCATTGATCACATCGGTGACACCCGCTAGCGCCAGTTGGCGGTTCACATCTACACCCTGCGTCTTTTTGCTGTTGAGCAAATCCAGGATGTCATTACCCAACGCGGTACCGATCGCATAATCGCGTTTTTCCACCTGCGTTTTAGGTTCCTTGACCACCGACGTGCCAGCCGTTTGCTTTTTCTCGGCTGCAGTCAGCTTTTGCTGTAGCTGGGCAAGTTCCTGCACCTTCTGCTCATTGTCTTTGGTCTGAGCCGCTAACTGCTCCTGCAGCTTGGCGCTCTCCTGCTGACTCGCCTGCTGCAACTGAGCGATCTGCTGCGCTTTCTGCTCGCTGTCTTTGGTCTGAGCCGCTAACTGCTCCTGCAGCTTGGCGCTCTCCTGCTGACTCGCCTGCTGCAACTGAGCGATCTGCTGCGCTTTCTGCTCGCTGTCTTTGGTCTGAGCCGCTAACTGCTCCTGCAGCTTGGCGCTCTCCTGCTGACTCGCCTGCTGCAACTTGGCGATCTGCTGCGCTTTCTGCTCGCTGTCTTTGGTCTGAGCCGCTAACTGCTCTTGCAGCTTGGCACTCTCCTGCTGACTCGCCTGCTGCAACTTGGCGATCTGCTGGGCTTTCTGCTCGATGTCTTTGGTTTGTGCGGCCAACTGCTCTTGCAGCTTGGCACTCTCCTGCTGACTCGTCTTCTGCAACTGAGCGATCTGCTGCGCTTTCTGCTCGCTGTCTTTAGTCTGAGCGGCTAATTGCTCTTGCAGCTTGGCACTCTCTTGCTGACCCACCTGCTGCAACTGAGCGATCTGTTGGGCTTTCTGCTCGCTGTCTTTAGTCTGAGCGGCCAACTGCTCCTGCAGCTTGGTGTTCGACTGCTGACTGGCCTGCTGCAACTGGGCAATCTGCTGCGCTTTCTGCTCACTGTCTTTGGTCTGAGCGGCTAACTGCTCCTGCAACTTCGCCAGTTCCTGCTGGCTTTGCTGGAGTTGTTTAACCTGCTGAGCCTTCTGATCGTTGTCTTTGCCATAAACCGTCAACTGTTCTTGCAGCTGTTTTATCTGCTGCGCTTTCTGTTCACTGTCTTTGGTCTGCACGGTCAGTTGATCTTGCAGTTTCGCCAACGTCAGCAGTTCTTGCTGCAATTTCTTCATTTGCTGAGCTTGTTGCACGAAATCTTTGTTATTAAGCGCCAATTGCTCCTGCAGCTGCTTGGCCTGTAGCGCTTTTTGTTCGCTATCCTTGGCCTGGGCAGCCAGTTGAGTCTGCAACTTGGCCAACTCTTGCTGGCCTTGCTGGAGTTGCTTCACCTGCTGGGCTTTCTGCTCATTATCCTTACTGGAAGCCGCCAACTGTTCCTGCAGCTGTTTGACCTGCTGCACTTTCTGCTCGCTTTCCTTGGCCTGAGTAGCTAACTGAGCCTGCAGCTTGGCCAGCTCTTGCTGGTTTTGCTGCAGCTGTTTCAGCTGTTGCGCTTTCTCATCATTGGCTTTGGTTTGTGCGGCTAGTTGCTCTTGCAGCTTGCTACTGGCCTGTTGCAACTGTTTCACCTGCTCGGCTTTTTGCTCGCTGTCTTTGGTCTGGATGACTAGCTGTGCCTGCAACTCTGCGACGGTTTGCTTATTTTGTTGCAGCTGCATCACTTGCTGCGCTTTCTGCTCATTATCTTTGGTTTGCGCGGTCAACTGCTCCTGCAGCCTGGCGCTGGTCTGCTGCAGCTGCTTCACCTGTTCGGCTTTTTGCTCGCTGTCTTTGGTCTGAGCGGCCAGTTGTTCTTGCAGTTTTGCCAACGACTGCTGGTTTTGCTGCAGTTGTTTCAACTGCTGGTTTTTTTCATCAAGACCCTGGGTTTGCGCGGTCAGTTGCTCCTGCAACTTGGTGCTAGCCTGTTGCAGCTGCTTCACCTGTTCGGCTTTCTGCTCGCTGTCTTTGGTCTGAGCGGCCAGCTGGTCTTGCAGCTTCGCCATCGCCTGTTGTGTCTTCTGATCGTTCTCTTTGCTACGCGCCGCCAACTGATCTTGCAGCTGTGTTACCTGCAGAGCCTTTTGCTCACGCTCTTTGGTCTGGGCAGCCAACTGTTCCTGCAGCTTCGCCAACGCCTGCTGGTTTTGCTGTAGCTGTGCAGCCAACTGGGCTTTTTCATCGTTAACTTTGGCTTGAGCCGTCAACTGCTCCTGCAGCTTGGCGCTCGCCTGTTGCAGCTGCTTCACCTGTTCGGCTTTCTGCTCGCTGTCTTTGGTCTGAGCGGCCAGCTGATCTTGCAGCTTCGCCATCGCCTGCTGAGTCTTTTGTTCGTTCTCTTTGCTGCGCGCCGCCAATTGATCTTGCAGCTGTGTTACCTGCAGAGCCTTTTGCTCACGCTCTTTGGTCTGGGCAGCCAACTGTTCCTGCAGCTTCGCCAACGCCTGCTGGTTTTGCTGTAGCTGTGTAGCCAACTGGGCTTTTTCATCGTTAACTTTGGCTTGAGCCGTCAACTGCTCCTGCAGCTTGGCGCTCGCCTGTTGCAGCTGCTTTACCTGTTCGGCTTTCTGCTCGCTGTCTTTGGTCTGAGCGGCCAGCTGGTCTTGCAGCTTCGCCATCGTCTGTTGGGTCTTTTGTTCGTTCTCTTTGCTTCGCGCCGCCAACTGATCTTGCAGCTGTGTTACCTGCTGGGCCTTTTGCTCACGCTCTTTGGTCTGGGCAGCCAACTGTTCCTGCAGCTTAGCCAACGCCTGCTGGTTTTGCTGTAGTTGCGCAGCCAACTGCGCTTTTTCATCGGTAGTTTTGGTTTGAGCCGCGATCTGTTGCTCTTGCAGCTTGGCGCTGGCCTGCTGCAACTGCTTAATTTGTTCGGCTTTCTGCTCGCTGTCTTTGGTTTGCGCAGCCAACTGTTCTTGCAGCTTTGCCATCGCCTGCTGGCTTTTTTGCGCCGATTCTTTGTTGCGTGTCGTCAGCTGTTCTTGCAGTTGTTTGACCAGTTGGGCTTTGTATTCACTGTCTTTGGTCTGGGTGGCTAACTGCTCCTGGAGCTTCGCCAACGCCTGCTGGTTTTGTTGCAGCTGCTTGGCCTGCTGAGCTTTTTCATCGTTAGTTTTAGCATACGCCGTCAGCTGCTCTTGCAACTTGGCACCCGCCTGTTGCAGTTGTTTCACCTGCTCGGCTTTCTGCTGGCTGTCTTTGGTTTGGGCAGCCAGTTGCTCCTGCAGCTTCGCCATCGCCTGCTGGGATTTCTGGTCATTCTCTTTGCTACGTGCTGACAGTTGATCTTGCAGCTGTGTTACCTGCAAGGCTTTTTGTTCACTGTCTTTGGCCTGGGCAGCCAACTGTGCTTGCAGTTTCGCCACCTCCTGCTGATTTTGTTGCAGCTGCTTGGCCTGCTGAGCTTTTTCATCGTTAGTTTTAGCATACGCCGTCAGCTGCTCTTGCAACTTGGCACCCGCCTGTTGCAGTTGTTTCACCTGCTCGGCTTTCTGCTGGCTGTCTTTGGTTTGGGCAGCCAGTTGCTCCTGCAGCTTCGCCATCGCCTGCTGAGACTTCTGTTCATTCTCTTTGCTACGCGCTGACAGTTGATCCTGCAGTTGGGCTATGGCCTGCTGATTTTGCTGTAACGTTTGCTGCAGTTGCTTGATCTGTTGCGCTTTTTGTTCGTTATCTTTAGTTTGCGCTGCCAACTGTTGCTGCAATTGCGAACTGTTACGTTGCTCCTGCTGTTGCAGCTTCATTTGCTGCATCTGCCGCTCGCTTTCCTTGGCCTGTGCGGCAAGCTGCTGCTGCAGCCGCGCATTTTCCCGCTGGCTTTGCTCAATGGCTTGTTGCAGACGCACCAACTCTGCAGAAGAGCCCGCTGACTGAGATTGCGTTTTACGCAACTGCTCGAGAGCCGCTTCCTGGCTGGTAACTTTGGCTTTCAGCTGATTGATGGTTGCCTGCAGCGTCTTCATCTCGCGAATACGCTCACTGCCCCTTTCATCCGCCGACTTTGCCAGTGCGTTAGGTTTGCTGCTGGCAGGTTTACTACTTTTGGGTCTTGCAGGTTCTGCTGTATCCAGTTGTGAAGGCGTCAGAAACAGGAGTGCCGGAGCCTCATCCACCTGGCGTGTGATCGCGTCCAGTGAATTCAACGCATGGGCATCGGGAGTAACCACCTCCTCAGCCCTTACTACTCCTAGCGGCAACGCCAACGTCAACAAGGCACCGCAATATATCCTGCGTTTCATTTCACGCTTTCCCCTCTCTGGATCAAGCCTTGCAGGACGTCACGTTCGATCTCGGCACATAGCTGATTGGTCTTGTATTTGTACAACGCATCAAGGGTATCTTTGGTTGTCGCATTGACATCGCCGCGTACCGCACCATAAACCGAGGCATTGTTCACCAGACGGTTAAAGTTGGCCTGCTTGGCCGCGTAAGCCTTCGGATTGACCTGCTTGAGTGACGCCAACTCGCTTTGGCAAAGGCCAATCTTGCTGGTTTTGGTTTCTTCGACAGCCGGTTGTGGCGGTGGGGACACGCTGATCTGTTGAGGGGGAGCTTGTACGGTGGTCGCTGGTGGGGATTCTTGCCAACGGGTCTGTGCGGTTTTCTGGCATCCTGCCAGCAACAAACCACTGCACAGTATTACGCCTAAACAGAGGTTCTTTTGGGTGCTTATCATCGATAATTCCTTTCAAAAAATTCCGTTACCGACAGGTCAACTCAGACCAGATCGGCTATATCCTGGATAAATAATATGAGCATTTTTCAGCAATGATATAGGGGAGGCTCTTCAGTAGCAAACATTCACTGGAACTATACTATGGCCGCTCATTGCCCCCTACTCTTGCAACGTTCGCCATGGTCTATTAACTTAACGAATACTTAACCGGGCTTCACCGGTGACCTGCATAGCGCAATAAGGCACCTGCAACTTGCCAGCGATTTAACCTGCCCACGACGTTTATGAAGTGCAAAATAATACTGGTATTTTTAATATCCAGCAACTCTGCAAGCGGGCATGAACGCCGAGTTGCTGGGCAAAAACGGCGCTTGCCGCCAAGTAAGGACAAAGACAGTCTCCCGCATACAGCAGCATTCATTCTGATTTCTTGGTAAAAAAAAGCGCCAAACAATAAAACAAAACAGATTAAAAACAATGACATAAATGAAATCCTAACGATTTCCGCCGCTATCATCGCAACCCCCGTTTTTCCTAATGAAAATGACTATCCCCCATGATTAAAAATAGATATTTATATTATTAAAAACGCATTTTTTGGCGATTTACTCCACACGTACCCGGATGTTTTTCCATAGCGACAGCGCGATCTAAAGATTTATCCGAGGCACTCTGATTGTTGTATTAAAAATACAGGACTTGATGATAATCCTTAAACTTATTTTTCCATCGATCACTAGGAATAATCCATGAAAATTACAGGAAATATCTTAGCGAACAAGCTCACTCCCCTGCTCTATAATTAGGAATTTTCTTGGGTTTAGCCTTTAAAATATCAGCCCCCCGAAAAATTCGGGATTAACTTACAAAGTGTGCCCGGCCTGCAATGATAGCGGCCTGTCTGTCAGTGATAAAGTTTAACCTGCTGGAAAACAAGCCAATTTGCTCACAACCTCGACAAACGGAACATTTGTGCATTTTCATGCTTTACAAGCCCCATCGGCACCGCTATTATTCGCCCCGTTCACACGATTCCTCTGTAGTTCAGTCGGTAGAACGGCGGACTGTTAATCCGTATGTCACTGGTTCGAGTCCAGTCAGAGGAGCCATATTTAGAAAAGCCCGCTTAGGCAACTAAGCGGGCTTTTTGCTGTTTAACACCGGATGACTCAATCGTCATAAGGCTCGCCGAGCGTAAGCATCAACCGGTTGGCCCAGGCAAAGAAGGCCGTCGCCTGCACCAGGTCCAACAACTCAAGTTCGCCCAGCCCTTGTTCGCGTAACGCAACCAGCTGAGCCGCATTGGCCTGCGGTGGCGTGGCCGAAAGCGCTGCGGCAAAGTCTATTTGCGTACGCCAATCCTCTTCCTGCCCCTCGCTCAAGACCCCTCCAGGCGCGATATCCAGCAAGCGCTGCACCTCTTCTGCCCTTTTGGATAACTGCGCCGCTTTACGCGCATGCACCGAGGCACAGTAAATACAGCCGTTCACCTTGCTGGCCACCGCCGCAGCCAACTCACGATCCTGGCGGGCCAGACCACCAGCGGTGTAGAAAATGGCCCGATCCGTGATGGTTCGTTGTTCCAACACCGCATGATCGCGCGCCAACAAACGGAAATAGTCAGAATCCGCGTGACCGAACTTGGTCAGCAAGGCTTTTCCCGGTTCGTCAAACGCCTCCAAGGGTTTAGCCGCAATCCAGGGCTCCCATCCCAACTCCTGGCTGGTGAACGCAGGCGGTGCATGGCGGCCACTGGCTGTATGACTCGCGGTGCGCCAGGCGGAAGCTCGAACGGGAGCACGGCCACTGGTCGCTACCGGCAATCCTGCCAGCAAGCGGTAGCCGTACAGCAGACGGCTCTGGAAACTGACAAAGGCGATCAGCTGTGAAAGCGTGACGATGTCATCCAATGACCACCCCGCCTGTTGCAGAGCCTGCAAGTGTTTGGCTTCTGCCCCGGCAGGTTTGAAGGCCAGGCGTTCTGCGTGATCCAATGCGGCCTGCAAACGTGGGCCGTCAGCGGGCTGAGTCTGCTGCAATTGGGCATAATGCGCCGCCAGTTGCCGATCGCCGTGCCATTCACTGATACGCTGCGCCAACAGCAGGCGCTCCGCAATCCCAAAACCGCCCGCATCCTGTGGCGCGAACAGCCTCTGATAGCTAGCCTCAATCCCGTCGGTTGCCGCCTGACGTGTTGCTCTGGCCTGTGCCAAAGGAGAGTCTGGGGCGATTTCAGCCAGTCTGGTCAGATGATCCTGGGTGTCGGTCATACGTTTTCCTCTGCGTGATGTGAATAAGCCAACGTGGCAGGATTGCGCCGCTGCCAGCCCAGTGCCGGTGCAACGTCGCGAGCTATCAGCTCAATGGAGCGCAAAATATAGGCGTGTGGCGGATCGATAGAGTGCACCTGAAACGCCAGATCGGTGACGCGGGCCAGCGCGCTATCGCGTTGCAACGAGGCGATCACCTGCTCTGGCGTACCGAGATGCACATCAAAAGCGCGGATCAGACCGTCGAGCGACTCATCCCGCACCTGATGCCCACTGGCGCGTAAGCGCTCCAATCCACGGCTAAGCCCCTGTGCAGCAAAATCCCGCGCACGGTTCTGATCTTCAGTCACAAAAGCGGTGCGCGATCCCATGATGCGGGGCTCTACCCCAGGCGGCAGCGCGGCGAGATAGGCATCAATAATCGGATTTTGCAGCTCATCGAGTGGCGTATCCGGTGCATCTGACGGCCTGGGTTGAGTCCGTGACAACATCAGCCCATCTCCAGCCTTACCAGCCCGGATCCCACCGTCAACCGAGAAGGTGGCTTGCCAGACGCGTTTTTTCAGTTGGGGAGCGGCCGGATAAAGACGGTTGGCGGCGTTGCCGAGCGCCTCACCACTCCAGGCGTCCAGCAGAATGCGTAAATTATCGTTAAACGCCGCATTACGCCGCTCGGCATCAATACCAAAAGCGCTAAACGAAGACGGAGTTCCGCCAGCCGCCAGCCCCACTTCCAACCGACCACCAGAGAGCAGATCCAATACCGCCGTATCTTCCGCCACGCGAACGGCAGACTCCATCGGCAAGGTGATCACTCCAGTCCCCAAACGAATATGCCGGGTATGCACCGCGGCCTGAGCCAAAAAAACCAGGGGTGAAGGTAAGCCGCCCTCATCCTGATGAAAATGGTGCTGTGCTACCCAGGCGGTATCAAACCCGGCGCGTTCAGCATGGACAATTTGCTCGGTGGCCAGCCGGTAACGTTCCTGAGCACTGCCGTTATCCAGCAGGCGGGTAAAAAAGCCGAGACGTTTAGCGCTCATGAGGCATCCTTTAAAGTTTGGTACATCGCACGGCCAGGAATGGCCGCAATCAATTGGCGGGTATAGTCACTGCCGGGCCGGGTAAATACCTCGGCGGTAGTGCCTGCATCAACCTGTTGTCCACGGCACAGCACCGAGACGCAGTGCGAGATTTGCCGCACCGTAGCCAGATCGTGCGAGATAAACAGGTAGGTCAGCCCCAACTCTCGCTGTAGCTGCTCTAATAAGCGCAGGATTTGCGCCTGCACGGTGACGTCCAGCGCCGAGGTAGCTTCATCCAATACCAGCACCCGAGGTTGCAGTATCAGAGCACGAGCGATGGCAACCCGTTGGCGCTGGCCCCCTGAAAGTTCACGCGGTTTACGCGTCAGGAGTTCGGCAGGCAGAGCGACTCGCTCGAACAATTCCCTCACCCGCCGGTAACGCTCTGCTTTGGCGACAGGCTCAAAGTTGAGCAACGGCTCTTCAATCGCCTGATACAGGGTTTGCGCCGGATCGAGCGAAGCAAAGGGGTTTTGATAGACCAGTTGGATACGCCGCCGAAACTGGCGCAGCGCCTCGCCCTTCAGCCGGGTAAAATCGACGCCGTCGATGATGATTTGCCCAGCATCCGGCCGCTGAAAACCCAGCAGGCAGCGGGCCAAAGTGGTTTTACCGGAGCCAGACTCGCCGACCAACGCATGAGTGGTGCCGCGCTGTACGCTGAAAGACACTCGATCCAACGCACGGAACGCCTGCCCGCCTCTGCCAGCAAAACGGAAATCCTTCACCAGTTCATTGACGACGATCGCCGGTTCCGCCTTACGGACGATAGTTGGCGGAGCAACGGAAGCCAGCGAAGGCACATCGGCAAACAAGCGGCGGGTATACTCATGCGCCGGTGCCTGCAATACCGCCGCCGTTTGCCCCTGATCCAGCACCCTGCCCTGACGAAATACCAGCAGCCGATCGGCCCGTTCCGCCGCCACGCCCAAATCGTGGGTGACGAACAGCACCGCCGTGCCAAACTCCTGACGCAGTTCGTCGATCAGATCGAGGATGCGTTTTTGCACCGTCACGTCCAGCGCGCTGGTCGGCTCGTCGGCGATAATCAACGCGGGCCGTAACGCAATAGCGATGGCAATCAGCACCCGCTGTTTCATGCCGCCGGAAAGTTCATGCGGATACTGGCGCGCCCGCAACTCGGGGTGAGTCAAACCCACGCGAGTGAGTAACTCCACTACCCGAAGCTGTACCAGCTTGCGTGGCAGACGTTGGTGAATATTGATGATCTCGGCAACCTGCTCACCGATGGTTTTAACCGGGTTCAGCGAACTGGCGGGGTCTTGCGGGATCAGGCTTATCTGCGCGCCACGCACCGCATCCAACTGGCGCGTAGACCAGTGCGCAATATCGGTGCCATTAAGCCGGATCGCCCCCTGCTCCAGGCGGCCATTTTCCGCCAGCAGGCCGATAATCGCCTGGGCCGTGGTGGTTTTACCCGATCCCGATTCCCCAACCAGGGCAACGACCTCCCCCGGCTGAATGGTAAAAGAAACGTTGTGCACCACCCGCTGATTACTGTTGCCCTGCTGATAGGCGATAGAAACGTTATCCAGTGCCAGCAGTGGCGCGGGTGAAACGGTTGTCTGTGGGTTCATCGGCGCGCGCTCCCTAATGCATGGCTGATTCGGTTGGCCGCCAGCACCACGGCAACCACCATCAGGCCGGGGAAGGTAGTTAGCCACCAGGCCGTTGAGATGTAGTTACGCCCTTCGGCGATCAGCAATCCCCACTCCGGCGTGGGCGGTGGCGTGCCGTATCCCAGGAAGCTCAGGGTGGCGATCGCCAGAATGGCATTGCCAAACTGTAGGGCAGAGAATGCAATCACCGAGGTCAGCGAATTAGGCAGAATATGGCGCCATAACACCGTCCAAAAGTGCCCACCGCTACCGTAGGCCGCCTCAACGTAGTCGCTGTGCCGCACCCGCAGCACCTCCGCACGGGCCAGACGCGCAAAGTTGGCCACCGACGAGATCCCCACAGCCAGCGCCGCATTCACCGTACCGAATCCCAGCAGGATGATTACGCTCAAGGAAAGCAGCAACCCAGGGATCGACAGTAAAACATCAACCAAACGCATCACAATATCATCGACGATGCCGCCCAAAGCCCCGGCGACCACGCCCAACGACGTCCCCACAACCAGCCCCAACGCCACAGCAACCAACGCTGCGGATAAGGTGTGCGATGCGCCATACACGATCCGGGCGTAGAGATCGCGGCCCAGTGGATCTGTGCCCAGCCAATGTTCACCACCCGGTGCCAGACGTTGTGCTCCGGCAATTCCTTCCGTGCCGCTGTACGCAGTAAATATCTCCGGGGCGATCGCCCATAGCACAGCGATCGCCAGCACGGCCCAGGCCAGCCCGAGGCTGAGCGGATAACGCCGCTGAGCGCGCCTGGCGGTGGGTAAACTACCTTCGGTTTCCCCGCCGGACAGATCGCGTTCCGGCATCACGGATTTTTCCAACGGAATACTGCTCATCGGGTCGCTCCTGCATAGGTTTTCAATCTGGGATCGAGCAGAGGGAACAGCAGATCGACCAGCAGATTGAGGAAGACAAAGGCGGCAGCAGAGATCATCACTACCGCCTGTAACACCGCCACGTCCTGGTTCACGACCGCCTGCTGCGTCAGTTGCCCCAGGCCACTGCGGCCAAATACGGTTTCTGTGATCAATGCCCCGGCGATCAGTTCGCCAAACAGAATGCCCGCAATGGTCAGCACCGGCAGCATCGCGTTTCGCGCCACATGCCGCCACAGCACTCCGCTACGGCTAGCCCCTTTGGCACGCGCCACCGCCACAAACGGTTGGGTTTGCACGCTATCGATGCTGCGGATCAGGATCTGCGCCAGCGGGGCAGAGATTGGGATTGCCAGGGTGGCGATCGGCAACAGCAGCCCAATCCACTCCCCTGGATTGATGATCGGCACCAGTTTCAGCCGGAATGAAAAGATCTGGATCAACACGATGCCAAGCCAGAAGGTGGGAACCGACACAAACAACGCAGGCAGCGATTGCAGCGTCGATTTCAGCCAGCCAAAACCGATCAGATTGGCGACAAAGGCAATGACCAGCGCCAACAGCAAGGCCAGCGTGAAACCCAGCACCGCTAATTGCAGGGTGGCGGGCAGGTTGGCAGCCAGCAAAGCGCTGACCGGCACGCCGTTCTGGATCGAATAGCCCAAATCACCGCGCAGGAAATTCCCCAACGTATGCAGATATTGTTGCCACAGGGGCACATCGGCACCGTAGGCGGCGCGCATGTCGGCGATCTGATCAGGGCTAAGCCCCATATCCGGGTTCTGGAATTTAATCAGGATCGCGTCGCCGGGCAGCACCTGCAGCAAGATAAACGACAGGGTAAATGCCGCCCACAGCACCAGCAACGCCTGCCCGGTTCGGCCACTCAGGTATTTCAGCATCTTTATCTCCTCGAATATGGCGTTGTGACCCCTCACCCTAACCCTCTCCCACAGGGAGAGGGGACAATCCGTGCCACGTTTTATACTGGTGCTCATATTGGCAGAACTGTTCGCACCTCGATTTACTCCGCACCTGACCACCACGCTGAACTGGCTCCCTCTCCTTTTTGGGGAGAGGGTTGGGGTGAGGGGTGCAGGCAGTTCGGGCTTAGCGTTTCTCTAACCACGCGCCATAGAAGCTTGGCCGACCCACGGCTCTCCCACAGGGAGAGGGGACAATCCGTGCCACGTTTTATACTGGTGCTCATATTGGCAGAACTGTCCGTACCTCGATTTACTCCGCACCTGACCACCACGCTGAACTGGCTCCCTCTCCTTTTTGGGGAGAGGGTTGGGGTGAGGGGTGCAGGCAGCTCGGGCTTAGCGTTTCTCTAACCACGCGCCATAGAAGCTTGGCCGACCCACGGCTTCAAAGTTGACGCCTTTCAGATAGGGAGCACCGGCAAAGACCTGCGGCTCTTCAAAGAACGGGATCACATAGGCCTGATCCAGCAGATACTTTTGAGCCTCACCGGCGATCTGCAAGCGCTTGGCCGGATCCACCTCAGAGGCGATCCCCAGCAGCAGTTGGTTCAGCGAATTGTCGATAAATTTACTGTTCTGGCTGGTGCCACCTTGCTGCAACAGGCCATCACGGTTGGTGGGATAAAACTGGCTTTTAATCACATCGGGATCGGCACGGCCCACCTCCACTACCGAAGCCGGAGTCTTTTGCGGATCGAGGTTATCTGCCACCCGGCTGCCCGCATCACCTGCCAGAATATTCAGCCGAACTCCCACCTTGCCCCATTGCTGCGAGACCAATTGCAGCACCGCCTTGTTTTGCGGCTGCGGCAACGATTCATACACCGTTAACAACAGCTTTTTACCGTCTTTTTGACGCAGACCATCGCTGCCTTTTTGCCAACCGGCGTCATCCAGCAGGCGATTAGCTTTCGCCAAATCGAAGGTCAATTTATCGGAGAGATCGACAAAACCGGCTGCCGAGGAGGCAATCACCGATTTGGCTTGTGGATAATTGGCGGAGAACAGCGTATCGACGATCTGTTTGCTGTCGGTGGCATGTAGCAGCGCTTGCCGCACGCGGATATCGGCCACCAGCGGATTGTCTGGTCTGAAGGCAATGCTGTCGTTGACGCCACGGGTTGGTGCGGCATAAATCGTAAAGCCCTGATCCTGGGTTTGCTTCTCATCGTAAGCCTGGATTTGGCGAATAAAGTCCGCCTGCCCGGCCTGCAACGCGCCAATCCGTACGCTGTCTTCCGGGGTGACGATCACCTTGATGGCATCCAGATTGGCCCGCCCTTGCTGAGCCAGCTTGGCTGGTCCCCAACGATAGTCTTGGCGTACGCTGAGATCGACCTCACGCCCCAGGGTTTCACCGCTCACCACAAACGGGCCAGAGCCGATAATATGGCGCGCATCACCCAGTTCATCGTATTGGCGGTTCAGCGTGCTGAGCGACACCAGCCCAGAGCCGATGGTCGCGGTACCTTGCAGGAAGCCCGGGGACGAGCGTTTGAAATAGAATTTGACCGTCAGCGGATCGATGACCTCACTGTGGTCATAGTTGTTGATCACCTCGGAAACCGGCAAGCGCAGCGCTTTATTGCCCAAGCCGTAGGTATCAAAGTTCTTGGCTACCGCGTTGGCATCCAGCGGTGTCCCGTCGGAGAAGGTCACACCGGGGCGCAGTTTAAAAGTGTATTCGGTTTTATCAGGGTTGCTGGACCAGGACTCGGCGATCCAGGGTTCGATCTCCAGCGTTTTCGGGTTCTGGTAGGTCAGCTTGTCGGTGATCTGATTAAGGATACCGCCATTGGGATAAAAACCGCCTGAAGGGGGATACAGATTGGTATGGGCCTGCTGCTCCAGATAGATCAGCGTGCCGCCCTGCACCGCCGCGATGGCCGGGCTCGCCGCAGCCGCAGCGCCTAATACCACTGCCAGTCCGCTGGTTAACGTCTTGAAAGGAAAATTAAACATGGGTGCCGTGCCTTCTTTATGTCGGTTTGTTATGGGGTAGATAACAAACCAAAACGGCACGGAGTTGAACGAACTAATTTAGCTAACTAATGATAGAAAACGCACAAGGCAGGTGGCTTGGCAATAAACCGATTTTGTTATAATGTATCATTTTCGTCTTGCAGGAGATAAAGCATGAAGGCACAGCTTTCTTTGTTATTCCTTAGCCTGCTGGCTGGCAAGGCTACCGCCTTCCAACCTCGCCAACACGAATTACCACCAGCAAAGGCTCCCAGCATTGAAAAGCAGCTGGTAAATCAGTTTTACGGTTTTCATTTCATGGCAATGCAGGCCGTGAATACCAGCACCTGTGCAGCCGTGCCGGTCATGGGCTGCCAGTGCGCCTTCTGTACGCAGTTACGCAATGCAGGGTCAGGAAAATAGAGAGGGTGCCCTTGGTTATGCTACCTGATACTGCACAATCAACTGCCCTTTCTTCATCTTGACGGCGATAATTTGCACCTTGCCCAACTCCGCCAGCGAACGCACATGGGTGCCACCGCAGCCATAGGCAGGCAGATCGCCAAACCCAACCTGACGGACGCCTTGCTGTTCCTGCTGCCTGCGTGGCAAGTCGGCGGCGATCAAGTCCGTCAGCCGTTGTTGCAAATATTCTGGTTGCAGTTCAGTTGCCTGTGCGCCCGCTGCAAAGGTAATGCGCCCTTCCCCCGGCCAATGGTGCGCTTTCACCGGCTGCCAGCCCCGGTTTTCGCCGAGCCAGCCAATCAGATGCCCGGCAGAATGCCAGCGGGTATGCAAGTGGCGTTGCTCGCCGTCGATCTCCAGAGTGACCGGGCCACAGGGCAACGGCTCGGCCAGATAATGGAGCAGTTGCTCACCCTGTGCGGCAACACGTAATACCGCTACACCGCCGATCGTGCCGCTATCGCTCGGCTGCCCGCCCCCCTGTGGGTGAAACAGCGTGGCATCCAACTGCACCGCATAGATGCCATCCTCTTGCGCCGTGCAGGACAATACCCGTGCCTGGAGCTGCAAATCATCGTGATAATAATAAAGTCGTTCGGTCATGGGCTTTCTCCTGGTTAACGCCGTTATTATATTCGTGCCATAATCGGCTGATAATCCGTCTTCACTACAATGGACCTTTGCGCCGTGAGCACAAATCTTTCCACCGCACTGCTGGTTGAAATGGCCGTTTTTGTTCAGGTGGTGGAAAGCGGCAGCTTCTCCGCCGCCGCCCGCCAGTTAGGCAGCTCGCCTTCTGCCACCAGCCGCAGCGTTGCCAGGTTGGAACAAGCGCTGAACGTACGGCTGTTGCACCGCACCACCCGCAAACTGCGCCTGAGTGAGCAAGGCGAAGCCGTGTTTCAGCGCTGCCGCACCATGCTGGATGCCGCCAACTCAGTGTTGACCATCAGCGGCCAGAGCAGCTCAGAGCCGGAAGGCACAATCAGCGTCAGCGTACCGAAGGCCGTCGGGCACTTTGTCCTGCACCCCCATATGCCAGAGTTCTTACGGCGCTACCCGCAGGTGGATGTCCATCTGCGGCTGGAGGACCGTTATATGGATCTGATCGACGATCGGGTCGATCTGGCGCTGCGCATCACCGACCGACCGTCACCGGGCCTGATCGGCCGCCCGTTGATGACCATCGAACATTTGCTATGCGCCACTCCGCATTACCTGGCCCAACAGGGCACGCCGCGTCACCCACGAGACCTGACGGAGCATAGCTGTATTTACCTGGGGGAGACGCCCAGCGACGCGCGTTGGCGTTTTCGCCGCAACGGCAAGACGGTTTCGGTCAATGTCCGGGGGCGTTATGCCGCCAACCACACCGGGGTTCGGCTGGACGCGGTGAAACAGCATATCGGTATTGGCAGCCTGCCCTATTTTACCGCCCACCAGGCGCTGGCCAGCAGTGAGATTGTGCAGGTGTTGCCAGAGTGGGATTTCCTCAGCAGCTATCATGGCGATCTGTGGCTGCTGTATGCCCCAACCCAGCATCTGCCCCCCAAGCTGCGAGTGTTTATCGATTATCTGGTGGCCAGTTTAGGCCAGGAACCCGCGTTAAAGCGCCTTGCGCAGGGTGATATTGATGCGGTGTGACCCCACCAGCGAATGATAGCCCTCTTTCACCGGCATGATGCCGTGGAAACACAACCGCGACGGGCCGCCCCAGACCACCACGTCACCGTGGGCCAGCGGGATGCGCCGCGTTCTGTCGCTGCGCTGCAGGCCACCAAACTGAAAAACGGCCGGTAGCCCAAGCGATACCGAAACGATCGGTGCCGTAAAA
This sequence comes from Serratia sp. K1WW1, assembly GCF_055790865.1. Classification (NCBI taxonomy): domain Bacteria; kingdom Pseudomonadati; phylum Pseudomonadota; class Gammaproteobacteria; order Enterobacterales; family Yersiniaceae; genus Serratia; species Serratia sp. K1WW1. The sequence continues at coordinate 2,192,043 of NZ_CM147697.1, read as the reverse complement.
TCATGCTCGTCTTTATCTTGATGCAGCGAAAGCTTGCTGCCCGGATCGTAGCGGTTCATCAGGCAGGAGTCCGGGACGTAATGGCCGAACCCGGCCTGCAAAGCAGCTTCATCGGCCAAAGCCAGCAAAATTGCCGGGATTTCTGGCCAACTTTTGCCAGTACCGGGATCGCGTTGCGAATAGCGGTAGCCATTGCTATCGCTGTTCCAGCCGTTGCCGCACCAGCTCATGGCCACCGACATGGTGAAGCCGCCCGGCGTGGTCATATGCCGCCAGGGCACCTGTGCCACCACGCCGTTGACCGCCGCCAGCAGTTCCGGCCCGTGATCGCGAACAAAGCCGTGCAATACCACCGCCCCCGGCGCGATTTCCTCACGCCAGGGCGGCGGCAGCGCATCTTCAAACAGATCGATTGTCATCGTCATTACCTGGATAAATACACAGGTATAATTCTAACCGCTTGGCCGTTGTTGTCCAGCCCGGCGTAATTCATTGTTGTTAGAGCTAAATAACCTTAGAGTAGCCGCAGGAAATTCCATTAATAATCAGGAGCGCTGGTGATCAAAGGCATCATACTTTCCGTCGTCGCTTCCCTGCTGTTCGGCGTAATGTATTACTACACCTCAATGCTAACCCCACTCGACGGCGAGGAAATCTATGGCTGGCGCACCCTGCTGACGCTGCCGTTTCTGACGCTGTTTATGCTGTTTTCCGGCGACTGGGCGCGGGTGAAAGAGATGCTGCACTGGCTACGGCAGCGTCCGCAACGCGTGCTGTTATTGCTGCTGACCACCTCAATACTGGGTGTGCAACTGTGGTTATTCCTGTGGGCACCGCTGCACGGCATGGCACTGGATGTCTCGCTCGGCTATTTCCTGCTGCCGCTGACCATGGTGTTGGCAGGGCGAGTGTTTTTCCGCGATCGCCTGTCTGTGCTGCAAAAAATGGCGGCCCTATGTGCATTGGTTGGCGTGGGTAATGAGCTGATCCAGGTGGGTGGTGTTTCCTGGTCAACGCTGGTCGTCGCGCTAGGTTATCCGGTTTACTTTATTCTGCGCCGCCGATTGGGCACCGATCATCTGGGCGGGTTGTGGTGTGAACTGACGCTGATGCTGCCAGTTGCCGCGCTGTTTGCCCTTGGTGGCTCAGAACCGCTGGCGGCACTGACGGCCAAACCGCTGCTGTATTTGCAGATCCCGCTGTTGGGCATTATCAGCGCGCTGGCGCTGGTGTGCTATATCCTGGCCAGCCGCCTGCTCCCCTTCAGCCTGTTTGGCCTGCTGAGCTATGTAGAACCGGTATTGCTGGTGATCGTCGCGCTGCTATTGGGTGAAACCATTAACGCCAACCAATGGCTGACCTATATCCCGATCTGGCTGGCGGTCATGTTACTTGTGCTGGAAGGTGCGCGCCATCTGCTACGACGCCGCAGGTAGTAATACGCTGATTTCAAAAATAAATAAACGTTGTTACGGCGTCACCTTGCAACCAGAAACGCCCGCCAAAGCAGCGGCCTGCTTGGCATCGTGGCGTCAACGTTGTTAGCAACTCCAGCTCAAAGGTCTGCGCCTGCATATCCAACCCGACGATCCGCGCATCCATAAAATCAAAGTAGCAGCGTACCTGCGGGTAAAGCGCCTTGAACAGGCTTTCCTTGGCGGAAAATACCAGCGTCAACAGCAGATTAAAGGGCTGTGGCCGTTGGCGTAACCACTGGCATTCGTTCTCATTGACGATGCCGCTCCACAACTCTTCTGCTCGTACAGATGGCATCTGCGTTTCCACATCAATGCCCACGCCACCTGCCCCACGCTCATGCTGAGCGGCACACAGCGCCGTATCATTATTGTGGCTGATCGCCCCGGCAATCCCGGCGGGCCAGAGCGGTTCACGCTTCTCCCCACGTAATAAGGTGAAATCCTGATGCCCCAACTCTGCCAGCACCCAGCGCGCCAGATAGCGCCCGGCAAGATATTCCGCCTTACGTTTGGCGACTGCGGATGCGACATGTTCAGGGAAGTCTATACCGGCGGCAGCAAACAGATCGTCGTGATAATCCGCGACAGAGAAATGACACTGCGCGATCAGGCCAGCAAAGCCGTCAACCGGCAGTAATTCAGCATTGAGAATAAAAGAAGAGAGCACGTTTCATCCGTGACAAGGGGTCCGTTGAGACAGTATATACCGCGCGGCAGGCCGGGGCGAAACGGTTCGCCCCGGCAGCACAGTTATTGCAAGACGTCCTTCATGGTTTTTTCAAAATCGCTCCAGGCGCAGAAGCCGTCTTTATCTACCGGGCAGCCTTCCAGCGCCAGGGTGACGCGCTGCGGCGGGGTGCTCAGCGTCAGCGGTTCGGCATTACGCAACTGTTCGGTGGATTGGTAGACATACTCAATCTTCAACAGGTCGCGATCGCCCTTGCCATCATGCCAGCGTTGAAACACCAGCTTGCCGCCAATCGGGGTCTTCTCATACTGCTTCGGCAACTCATACGGCTTGAACTTCATCGCTGACAGCAAGGAAGCGATGTTGGAATCATGCCCCACCAGCACGGTCAGCTTCGGTGAATCCGCCTTGCGCTCGCTAATCAGCGCCGAGTTGATGTAGGTCAGCAGCGGTTTGGCAACGTTCTGGGCGACGACCGACGAGGTGAACAGCGAATCCTGATAGCCATCTTTCAGCTTGGCCAACTGCTGCCACTGGTGCGGCGTCACAATCTTGCCCCAGGCCACGTCTTTCATCGGGAAGCCTTCGTAATACTGCAGCATAAAGGCATCCACCAGCGAGTTACCCACTTTCAGCGGGCCAGAAACGCCTGGCTCTTTCCCCGGTACCGCACTCATTTTATTCGGTTCAGTGGCCAGGTTGCACTGCTTGTCGATCTTGCAGGCGGGAGAGTCTTTGTAGTCGATGATCTGCTCGAGCTGTTTGTAGGAGGCGTCCAGCTTCAGCGATGCCAGCTCGGCATTCATGGCGCTCAACGCCTGCTGGTTAAAGGTTTCGCTGCTGTTGGTGATAATCGGGTTGAAGGTAGGATCCATCTCCCCCATTTTCTCCTGATGATGCACGCTGATGTCGCAGCCTGGGAATGCGCCGTTGGTAAAGAACTGCGCGGTGGCTACCGTGCGTTGCAGGCTGTTGGCATACACGTAAACGCTGTCAGCGGCTGGGCAACCTTCCTGCGGCAAAATGCCCGCCTGCTTGAGCCACGCGTTGAAATAGTGGCCCATATACACTTCCAGCACGCCGCCCTTGGTGGTCAGCAAGCCACCTGGGGTATCCCACTGTGGCCAGGCTTTCGGCGTGGACTGTGCCAGCACGCTGCCGTTGTTCGCCAGCGGTGCTCGCAGGTTGTGGCGGCTCATCACCAGCACCTGCTCCAGTTGATAACCGTCGTTCTCGGCAAAGGCGGTGCCGCTGAACAGCAAAGGCAGGCAAAGTAATAACGTTTTTTTTCTCATCCGCAGAGGCTCCCTAAATATGATTATTTTGAATAGGTTAACGTTGGATTTGTATAATGACGGCGTTCAACATGAAAGTGTGTGACGGGCGTCACGGGGGAAGGGATTGCAACAGCGGCCATCCGTGGATGGCCGCCGATTAACTTAATACCACAAGCTAAGAATTGGCCAGCCGATCAACAGCAGCGCCGCGATATAGACCACGCCGAGGATGCCACCAAGACGCCAGTAGTCTTTCGACTTCACATAGCCACAGCCATAGATGATCACCCCTGGGCCAGTGGCATACGGGGTCAATACCCCCATGATACCGATAGACAACACCAGCAGGATGGAAAGGTGCTCCATCGGCACGCCCGGCAAGCCTTTACCTACCGCCAGGATCATCGGCAGCATGGTCGCAGTGTGGGCCGACAGGCTGGCAAACAGGTAGTGCGCGTAGTAGAACACCAGCACCAGCAGGACGACCGTCATCTTCGGTGAGAAACCGTCCAGATGGGTGCTCATGGTGGTGGCAAACCAGTCGATAAAGCCGGAGCGGCTCAGGCCGCTGGCCATCACCACCAAGGTTGCCAGGTTAACCAGGGTATTCCAGGCGCTGGAGTATTTGGTGATGTCTTTCCAACTGACCACGTGCAGGGCAAGCATCAGCGATACCGCCAGCAAGCACACCGTGGTCGCATCCAAAATTTTACCGCCGAACACCCACAGACACAGACTGAGTAACACCAGGCCGATCAGGGTATATTCTTTGCGGGTCAGTTTCCCCATCTCCCCCAGAGCCGTACTGGCCCAGCCAGCCACTTCATTGCTGTGGGTTACGCCTGGCTTATACAGGTAGTAGGAAATCAACGGCGCAACGATCAGCAGCAACAGCCCAACCGGCAGGAAGGCCAGGAACCATTGCATCCAGGTGATATTGATCCCGGCAATCTTGTTGACGAACTCGATGCCCAACACGTTAGGTGCCGCGCCGGTCACAAACATGGAGGAACTGATGCTGGTCCCCACCACCATCATCCACATCAGGTAACCACCAATGCGGCGTGAGGAAGGATCGTTCGGGAAGGAATCAAACAGCGGCGGCAGGTTCTTCACCACCGGGAACACGGTGCCACCGGTACGCGCGGTATTGGACGGGGTAAACGGCGCCAACATGATATCGATGATCACCACCGCGTAGCCCAACGTCAGGGTGCGTTTGCCCATGAACTTCACCAGGAACAGCGCGATGCGGCGCCCTAACCCGGTGGCCTCGTAGCCCAGCGCGAAGATAAAGGCCCCAAACACCAGCCAGACGGTGGTACTGGAGAATCCGGCCAGCCCCCATTTGAGCGCCTCTTTACCGGCTTTAAAGCTGGGATTGGCCAGCTCTTCGGCACCAAACAGCACCCAGTTGGAACTGAGCACGCTGACGGTCACGGCAATAAAGCTGATCGCCGTGGCCGGGATCGGCTCCAGGATCATACCGACGATCATCGCCACAAAGATGGCAAAGTAACGCCAGGCTTGCGGTGGCATGCCCTCCGGCGTGGGTATCATTAACAGGACGGCAAGCACCACCAACGGGGCGATCGCTTTCCAGATTTTCTCTTTGGTTTCGGACATGGACACTTCTCCTGAAGGCTTCGTTATTTTTTTAAGCCCCCGCCTGCGGCAACTGCGCCAACAGCCAGGTGACTATCAATAAATCGGCACTGCCGCCGGGGCTAAGATTGCGGGCGATACATGCAACGTCGAACTGCCGTAAACGGGCAATTCCTTGCGCAGCGCCTGCCCCTCCCTGTGCCAATAACTGGCTGGCATAGTGTTGTAACCAGCGCAGCCCTTTAATGCCGCCCCGCGAGGCGACGTTGGTATCATCGTTATGCGCCATCAGCCACAGCAGGCTGTCCAACAGCGCGACCTGTTCGCCACACCCACTGGCGATCCTCTGGCGATACAGCGGCAACGAGCCGTCAATCACCCGCTGAAAGCCGGATTCGGCCTCACCACGGGCACCGCTCAGGCCAAACTCGGCAAATAGCCGTTGCCCTGCCGTCTGGCCCGTGTTGTTACGTTGCAGCTCCCGGCTGACCAACCCACGGCACATCTCGGCCACTTCGCTACACAGGCTTTGGGCGTCAATCTGCCGTTGTTGTTGCTGTAAGCGGCCAAAGGCGCAGCACAACAGCCCCAGCGAGAACACGCTGCCTTTATGGGTATTGATGCCGCCAGTGGCGTGGAACATCTGTTCTTCACAGGCCATGCCCAATGGGCGCAGGCGTGCAAGCTGCTGCTCGGCGGGCAAAGCGGCGTCGGCCATACCCTGGCGGATAAAGTAGGGCAGCCACCGGCCAATCGCCCTTGAGCTGCGGTAGAAATGGCCAATATCCATGTCGCGATGCGCGCCGTTGTTGTGGCGATCGACCAACCCCGGTTTCGGCGTCAGGTTGACCTCCACCAATAGCGCCCGATAGGCGTCGCGGGCAAAGCGCTGGCTGTGCGAAAGATCTGTAACCGTCGGCTGCCAATCAGGCTGGGAGTGCATCATTGAGCATCCTTTCCATTGCAGTGAGCAGTTGTTCGGTGCTGTGGCTCTGTTGGCGGGCGCAAATCTTGGCTGGCTGGTCACACAGCAGACAGCTGCGTTCAGGCAGACCAAGTTCACGCCGTGACAGGATCTTCCCTTGCGGGGTCAGCACATCGATATCCCACAGGCGGCCAATCGGCTGCTGGCTTTCTAGTTGGATGGTGGCCTCTTTCACCGCGCGGGCATCGGCTTGCAGCGCCAGATAGCCTTCGCAGCCAGTGGGCAGCGCCAGGGTCTTCTGCTGCAAACAAAGCCAACCTTGCTGGCGATACATCTGTTGCAGGGCTTGCCTTCCCAGATTGAACACGCGCCGTGTCATGGGGCTGTCTTTCACCGCCCCCGGCACCACCAGAGTGAGCACCACCAACGTGGCGGTAGGATGGCGCGCCAGCCACGCCTGTTGCCGTGCCTGCCGGCATTCACGGCTGGAAAGCAGTTCGGGCAAACTTACGGCGCGGCTGGCGGCCAATTCGGGGGTGATGTAAGCCATGGCGTTACTCCGCGACCTGGTGTACGACGTCAATCACCGAACCGTCGCGATAGCGCACCACGGCCACCACGTTGTCGGTAAAGGCGATTGGTTTCGGTTCGCCGGTCAGTACCAGCGCACGCTCACGCAGCCATTCGATGGTAACCACCTGCAACCCGGCATCACGTAATCTCTGCGCCAGCTCTGGGCGAGCAGGGTTTACGGCAATACCGTGGTCGGTCACCAGAATGTCGATGCTGGAGCCCGGCGTAACGCAGGTAGTCACCTGCTCAACCAGCGTAGGAATGCGGCCACGCACCAACGGCGCGACAATAATCGCCAACCGCGCCGCCGCTGCGGTATCACAGTGGCCACCGGAAGCACCACGGATCACCCCGTCGGAGCCGGTCAGCACGTTAACGTTAAAGCCGGTGTCAATTTCCAGCGCACTCAGCACCACCACGTCCAGGCGATCAACCGACGCGCCCTTGGAGCTGAAATTGGCGTACTGATTGGCGCTGATCTCGATATGGTTTGGATTGCGAGCCAATGACATGGCCGCCGCGCGGTCAAAGCTCTGCACGTCCAGCAGTTTGCCGATCAGGCCTTTCTCATGCAGCTCCACCATGGTGGAGGTGATGCCGCCCAGTGCAAAACCGGCGCGGACACCACGGGCACGCATCTTGTCTTCCAGGAAGCGGGTTACGGCCAACGAAGCGCCACCGGTGCCGGTCTGGAGGGAAAAGCCTTCGGTAAAGTAGCCGGAATCGACGATCACTTCGGCAGCACGGCGGGCAATCAGCAGCTCACGCGGGTTGGAGGTCATACGCGTGGCATCGGCCCCGATCTTGTCCGCATCCCCTACTCGCTCCAACTGCACGATCAGATCGACCTGATCCTGTGCCAGGCTGGCGGGATGATGTGGATAAGGCACGATCGCTTCGGTCAGCAGCACCACGCTACGGGCCGCTGCGGCATCCACCTTGGCGTAACCTAGCGAACCGCAGCAGGCATCGCCGGTATAACCGTTGGCATTGCCGAACTCATCGCAGGTAGGCACCCCGAGGAAGGCAACGTCGATCTGCAACTCACCCGACTCGACCAGGTTGACCCGGCCACCGTGCGAGTGAACCTGCACCGGCTCTTTCAGCAGGCCGCGCGAAATGGCGTCTGCCAACGGCCCACGCAGGCCGGAGGTATAAATACGGCTTACCACCCCGTTGCGGATATGGCCGACCAGCGGCGCATGGCAATCGGTCAATGAACTGGAAGCCAGCGTCAGGTTGCGGAAGCCCATCTTCGCCAGCACATCCATCACCTGGTTGAGGGCCAGATCGCCGCCACGGAATGCGTGGTGGAAAGAGATGGTCATGCCGTCCTGTAGGCCGCTGCGGCGGATCGCCACTTCCAGCGACTCACAGCGTTTGATATCGCGCGGTTTACGCGCCTGCAGGTTGGCCTTGGAGGCTTCCTGATAAAGCCGCATCTCGGCGTGATTGTTCAAGGTCATCAGGCGTTGTTGGCGTTTCATCATGCTTCCTCGCTGTGGTTCGGTTCTTCACGCACGCCGGAAAGCGCTGCGCGTTGCAGTACCAGACGGGCCCGTTCAATCACCGGGCTATCGACCATCTTGCCGTTCAGCGAAACCACGCCGCGCCCCTCTTTTTCTGCCGCCTCTGCCGCATCGACCACTCGCTGGGCATGAGCCACTTCTTTGGCGGTTGGTGCATACAGGTTGTGCAGCAGTTCGATCTGGCGTGGGTTAATCAGGGATTTACCGTCAAAGCCCAGCTGTTTGATCAGCGCCGCTTCCTGTAGGAAACCCGCTTCGTTGTTGGCATCGGAATAGACGGTATCGAACGCCTGGATCCCGGCTGCGCGAGCGGCCTGCAACAATGAACAACGGGCAAACAGCAGCTCAATGCCTTCCGGCGAGCGCTCGGTACGCAGATTGCGCACATAGTCTTCGGCACCCAGCGCAATCCCGATCAACCTTGGGGAAGCCTGCGCAATCGCCACCGCGTTGGTGATGCCCTGTGCAGACTCGATCGCCGCCAGCAGGCCAGTGCTGCCGACCGGGCGACCACAGGCACGTTCAATGGCGGCGATTTCATGCTCCATATCCACCACGTCCTGCGCGGTGTCGGTTTTTGGCAGACGGACGATATCCGCCCCGCCACGCACCACCGCTTGCAGATCCGCCAGACCATAGGCCGAATCCAAGGCGTTAACGCGTACAATGGTTTCAACTTCCTGATACAGCGGGTGTTGCAGCGCGTGATACACCAGGCGACGGGCCGCGTCTTTCTCACGCAGGATCACCGAGTCTTCCAGATCGAACATCAACGCATCGGCCTGATAGATAAAGGCGTTGCTGACCATGGCGGCATTCGCCCCCGGTACGAATAGCATGCTGCGGCGCATGCGGTGTTTATTCAGCGTTTTCACGGCGTTCCTCCCAAGGCAGCGTGACGGTTTCGCTGGCACGCATCAGCGCGGTCTCCAGCCGTGCACGCAGCACACAGTCCAGTGCGCCTTTATCGTCGACAATCACCTGCACCGGCGGCACGTCGTACTGCTGCAAAACCTGCAACAGGGTGTGGCGGATGGCATCGCCGAACTGTTTTTCCACGCTGCTGGCAATCAGCAGATCGTGTTCCGGGCCTTCTGCTGGCGCGATACGGACCATGACATCGCTGGATTCCAGCGTGCCGGCCATTGCTTCTCGGATTATTTTCATTGTTCACCTGATTGTGCGGACTCAAATTCTTGCGGTACTGGCTTGGCCCGGCGCTGTGCCTGCAGATCCTGCAGGTAGTACAGCGTGTCTTTCGGCACCAAAGGCGCGGCGGCGTGAAAGTCTCCCGCGGCCAGCAACTTGCGCACCCAGGAGGCAGAGATCGCCGTGCCCTGGTACTGCAAGCGCTCAATTTCCACCAGTTCGATCGGTGGGCTAGCCAGCGCCGGAGTTTCCAGCCAGTAACGCATGTCGCGGTTGTATTTCGCCGTTACGGCGCAGAACGGTTCGTTGCCGACAAATCGATGCGTGATGCCCAACGCGGGGGCCAGATACTGGCGGAAGATTTTCAGATCGATTTCGGTGTAACAGTCGTCGGCAACCCCCTGCTCTTTAATGAAGTAGCAAGGGAAAGTGGCGCGGGAGATCACGTATTGAGACCCCTCATGCACCGTCAGATTGGTGATCCCCTCGGTGCCCTTCAGTACCAGATCGCGGCGATCTTCATACGGGAAGCGCGAGGTGTTTTCCTTCACCAGGAACAGATGCAGCCAGTCACATTGGGCGGCGGCTTCCCGCACCAGATATTGATGGCCACGGGTAAAGGGGTTGGCATTCATCACGATGCTGCCAATGGTGTCGCCCGGCTGGCGCTCGCTGGCCAGTTGCGCAGCGTAACGCTTCAGGCGGCACGGGCTGTTTTCCATCAGCACCACGATGCCCGGCACGCTGGCAATCGGGTAGAAACCACACTGGCGAAACAGCGCCTCATTCTGCACTTTGGTGTAGATAAACAGCTGGGTGTGATGGCGCTCATAGGCCAGATTCACCAGCTCGGTCGCCAAGGATAATGCTAAACCTTCACCGCGCATTTGCGGGCTGATGGCCACGCATTTGATAATATTTTCGGCGATACCTCCGCAGGCAACCAATTGCTCGCCCTGGGTCACGGTGATAAAAACCTCGACCGTGGTATCAATATTCAGATCGTTACTACGCAAAAAAGCATTAATTGCCGCTATATTTTTGTGATCCGATCTTTTCACCCGATTAAATACGGTATCGCCCAGCATGTCAGTCTCTCTAAAATAACTTATCAATAACATTTGAAATACAAAATCCCATTACAGTTAACATTAAGGCGTAATAAAAACCTTAAAAACCATCGAGTTGAAATGGTCTATAACGCGAACGGGGTATTTAATGGCGCCATGTTAAACACAAATAACGCCCTGATTATTGACCTATTTCACAATCTACCTGCAGTAAATAAGTTGTTTAATGGTTTTTATTTACTTAATTATTTTTATAGTTTTTATTAGCGACATAGTGTTTAATTAAATAACCATCTCGCTGAGATTTAATTAGCAACGTAATTAAGCAACGGGGAATTGACATGGAGTGGCTAAATATTCTGATTGTTGAGGATGAAACGCCGTTGGCAGAAATGCATGCGGAATTCATCAAGCAGAATGGCGGATGCCGGCAGATTTGGCTGGCGGGCACCCTGGCACAGGCACGCGCGATGACCGAGCGTTTCAAACCCGACCTGATCCTGCTGGATAATTTCCTGCCGGACGGCCAAGGCATAGAACTGCTGCGCGAACTGACGCTACAAGGCTACGGCGGTGGCATTGTGTTTATCACCGCCGCCAGCGATATGGACACCGTGGCCGAAGCGCTGCGCTATGGCGTGTTCGATTACCTGATCAAACCCCTGGCCTATGACCGCCTGGCGCAAACCCTGCAACGCTTTAGCCAACGGCGCGAAGCGCTGAAAGACAAGGCGCGGGTCAACCAACGCCGTATCGATGAGATGTTCAACACCTACGCCCGCGGTGGCGATCAGGCCGCATTGCCCACCGGCATTGATGAGCTGACGCTGATGAAGATCCGCGCTTTGTTCGAAGATCCGCAGGTGCGTCATACGGCAGAAAGCGTGGCACAACAGATTGGGCTGAGCCGCACCACCGCCCGGCGCTACCTGGAGTTTTTTAGCGCCAACGATCAATTAGTGGCGGAGATTATTTACGGCAAGGTGGGCAGACCCCAGCGGATCTATCGATCTGCCAGCAGTGACTAAACAGGAGCGCCCAACATACAGTGATGTAGTGGGCTGCTCCTGGGCTGTCGAACCTGTTTGGCGAGCTTGCACTATCACGGCAACGGCTTGTTCTGCCGTAAGAAACGCAATGCCGGGACCTTCGCACCTTTGACAAAGATAAACGCCAGCAGTAGCGATCCCCACAGTGCCATGGTGATATAGCTGCTGACCCCCATGATATTTAGCCCGCTCTCCAGCATTTGCAGCAGGAACAGCGCTAACACAATGCCGAAGACCTTACCAAATCCACCGTCAGGATTTACCCCGCCTAATACCGTCGCCAGGATAGTGATCAGCAACAGTGACTCGCCGTAAGAGGCTTTGGCCGAGTTGAGTTTGGACATCATCAGCAACGCCGCGACGGCGCACAGTAACGAGGAAATCACATAAACCCAAATCAGCGTGCGGCGGGTATTAATACCAGAGAAAAAGGTGGCTTTTTCGTTGGAGCCGGACAGGTATATCTGACGGCCCAGCGGGGTCTTGGCCAACATAAGCCAGAGCAGCAACGCCACTATGGCAAACAGATAAAGCGGGACTGGAACCCCGAGGAAATAGCTGCGATCCAATGCCAGCACATAGCTCGGAAAGTTTGAAATCGCCGAGCCTTTAGAGATCAGCACATTGATCCCTTTGAGCAAGGTCATGATGCCCAGTGTCGCCAGAATGGGGGATACCCGAACCACCGAGATAAGCACCCCATTGATGATCCCCACCACCAAGGCAACCGATACCCCCGCCAACAGCATCACTATCATTGAACTGAACGTTGGCTCAAGCTGGGTACACACCCAGGCCATCACCAGCGCACTGGCATTCGCAGTGGCAATAATAGATAAGTTGATGCCACCGGTTAGCATGGTGATCGCCATCGCCAGCGTCAATATCCCCGCGACGGGGATCTGTGAGGCGATGGATTGGAAATTGGCCGCAGACCAGAATACCTGTGGGATCAGCACACTGAACACGCCCGCCACCAGCACCAGCAGTGCCACCAACCAGCGCTCGGTATGATCACGTTGAGTTGTTTTCGACATGGTTATATCCCTACCTTATGACGTTGGCCCCAGGCTGTCACACTGATACTGATGACTATCACCAGACCGATCACCACGCTATGCCAGTACGACGAAATACCCAGTAAATTCAGACCATTTTGCAAAACTGCCAGCAAGATCACTCCAAGCAGAGTGCCGGTTAGGGTCCCCCGCCCACCGACAATACTGGTACCGCCCAGTACCACCGCCGCCAGCACGGTGAGTTCATAACCGAGCAACGAGTCCGGTGCCACCGTCAAGACGGTATAGTACTGCACCACACCGGCGATGCCGGATAAAAACCCCATATAGCCATAAACAAACAGTTGCAGCTTAACAATGCTGAACCCCATGCGGGATGCCGCCTCCTGATTTCCGCCCAACGCATAAATTTGCCGGCCAATGCTGGTACGAGTCATCACCAAAGCAGTGACAATAATCGTCGCCAGCAAGGTCAAAATGGGCAGCGAAAGTCCATAGTCATAGCCGTCAGCGGCGGTGAAGGAAAACAGCATTGGCCCATGTTCGAACCATTCCGGATAGGTATACAGCCAGACACCCCGGCTGAGATACAGCAGCAACCCGTAGAAGATATTCAGCGTGGAAATGGTAATAATGATGGACGGCACCCGCAGGCGATTAACCAACAACGCATTGATCAACCCCAGCAATAACCCGATGCCTCCTGCCAACGCGAAAGCCACCGGGAAATTACCACCAAACTTCACAATAAATGTCACCATGACATATTGCGAGATGATGGTCATCGCCGGAAATGAGATGTCAATACCGCCAGAAATCAAAACGATAAAAAACCCACACGCCAAAATGGTCAGCATGGCGTAGTTATTTATCAAGTCATAAATATTGGCGAGCGTCAGAAATTCTGGGCTGGTGAAAGCAAGATAAGTCGAAATAATCAATAGGGTGAAAGCCAACATAACTTCATGGCGTTTCAGATGCTGTTTATTGAATAAGCCTGTTTTGCCAACATCAGATTTATTGAGGACATGGGGATTAGCCATTGACTACCTCCGCAATGGCAGCTTCGCTGCAGTTACTCGTCAAGAACTCCTGCACCAGCCGCCCGGACCGCATAACGATAATACGGTGGCTATTAAAGTAAGCTTCATCGATCTCATCACACACCATTAATACAGCAATCCCCCGTGCCGCCAATGCATTGATAATGTTATAAATCCCCGCCTTGTTGGCAATATCGACCCCAACGGTCGGCGAATCGAGGATCAGTATTTGCGGTTCGGTTGCCAGCCATTTGGCGATGGCAATACGCTGCGCATTTCCGCCGGATAACGTGTTGACCGGCAAGTCGCTGTTACCAATTTTGATCGACAGGTGTTTCACCATGTCTTCGACCAGTGTGTCGACTCGCTCGGCCCGCATCAGGTGAAAGGCATTTTTAAGCCGGTGTAATACCGTGGCACTGATATTGTCGCGGATGGATTGCTCCATAATCAGCCCGGTGCTCATCCGGTCTTCCGAGACATAGCCCACACCGGCGGCAATGGCGTCGCGGTTACTGGTGAACCGCATTGGCTTATCATTGATACGAATACTGCCCGACTCGGGTTTGGTTATACCAAATAGGCTGAGGCACAGCTCTGTGCGGCCAGACCCCAGCAAACCAACCAGCGCGACAATTTCGCCAGGATGCAAAGCCAGTGAGATATTCTGATATTCGTTGCCACGGGAAAGCGCTTCCACTGCCAGCACGACCGGGCGTGCTGCGCTGTAAGGCGCTAGCACCTGAAAATCAAATTTCATATCCGTCATCAGCCAGGCAAGCCGTTGGTTATCCACTTCAGCAGCGGGGTAGGTTCCAACCCATTGGCCATCTTTCAGCACGGTAATACGGTCTGAAATCTCCAGTACTTCGCTCAACCGATGACTCACAAATACCACGCAGATATTGCGTGATTTCAGCTCATGCACCACCCGTAGCAAGCCGTTAACTTCCTGCCGGGTCAGCGACGCGGTTGGCTCATCCATCACAATGAGGCGGGCATCTTGTGCCAGTGCACGGCAGATAGCGACTAATTGTTGCTGGGCGATGGATAAATTCTCAACCAATTCGTCCAGATTAAGGTGGGCATCGATGCTGTTAATGACGCGTTCGGCGGTCTCCCGCATCTGACGTTTATTCACCCATAGTCGATGGTGATAATGGTTCATGGCGATATTCTCAGCCACGGTCAGATTCGGGAATAAGGATAAATCCTGATAAATAACCTGGATCCCCAGGCGGACAGACTCAATAGGTGTCAGGGTTGCATAGGTTTTACCATCAATAATAATGGCGGCATCTCTATCGGGTTGGTAAACACCGGAGATAATCTTGATCAGTGTTGATTTGCCACAACCGTTCTGCCCAGCAAGGCAATGTACCTCACCCGGTAGCAGGGTCATGGCCACCTTATTCAGCGCCTTGACGCCATAAAAGGTTTTACTGATATTTTCCAGGGTAATAAATGGCTGCATACATCCTCTTACGCCAGGCGAGCATTGGTTGCAGAGCCGAACAAGGTATCCGGCTCTGCGGTCATGCGGGGGAATTAATACAGGGAATCCACGTTGTCCTTGGTAACTCGCAGTACATTGTGGAACTGAATCAGGTGTTTATCCTGATCAACCTCCGCTTTACCCACCCCTGGGATCTCCATGCCTGTTTCGATCTTCTCACCCTTGAGCACTTTGTCAGCAACGGCGGTCAGTGCATATCCAGCAGAACCTGGGTCATAAGTGACGCCCATGGCGATATCACCACTTTTAATCAGCGAAGCTGCCTGAGAAGGGATCATCATGCCGAATACGTGGACATTGTTTTTCGCCCGCTTCTCTTTCACTGCGCGGCCTGCACCAATTGGGCCCTGTGAGCCGAAGGCCACAATCCCTTTCAGGTCGCTATGGGCTTTCATCAGATCCAGTGTAGTGCGGCGTGAATCGTCAATGCTCTCGGCGACGGGCATACGGCTGGTCACTTCAAACATGTCCGGATAATGCTCTTTCTGGTACTTAACAAACAAATCTGCCCACAGGTTATGTTGTGGCACGGTCAGGCTGCCGACATAAATAACATACCCACCCTTGCCGCCCATCGCTTTGGCCATTTCTTCCACGTTGTCGGCGGCAAATTTGGCGTTATCGATGATTTCAATATCCCAGTTAGCGCTAGGCTGCCCTGGGGATTCGTTGGTTAATACCACGATACCGGCGTCACGCGCTTTCTTGAAGACGGGCTCCAACACATCGGCATCGTTCGGCACGATACTGATGGCGCTGACTTTCTTAGCGATCAAATCTTCAATGATTTTAACCTGTTGTGGCGCATCGGTACTGGATGGGCCAACCTGATAGGCTTTGATGCTCAGGTCTTTACCTGCTCGTTCCACACCTTCACCCATGCGGTTGAACCAGGGCATTCCGGCAATTTTCGAAATATTGACGACTTCCACTTCTTGCGCCAATGCACCGCCCGAGCCCACCAGCATGCTGAACAGGCTGGCCGCCAATAACGTTTTCACACTCAATTTTTTCATCTAACACTCCCGGATCTAATGTAGGTTGAGGCATAACCGCCAAATAGCGAGGTAACTCATTGGTATTATTTATATTTTATGATTAGTGACGCTTTACCGGGATGCCGATTTTACATCTGCACAACATTCCCGTAAGGGGACTCTACAGCCTCGATAGCGATTTCCCCCATATCTTTGAATGCTATTTATATGGACAAACCTGCAACCTTCCCGGTTTGCGACGGAGGTCATGATCCGCAGGGGAGAAACGAAGCGAATGGCGTAAAAATAACCGCCAGGAGGGCAATAACAGTGCTGGTGACAGGGATACTCTGGGTCGATGCGGCAGGCCATTTTAATGCCAATCTGTTAACTCCCTTCCATTTTGCGGCGCAGCAGTTGCCAGCCGGGGTTTTCCTGCGCATGATGCGGAAAATCTCATACTTTGTTACAGGCCTATGATTAACGTTGCGCTGATAGACGACCACGTGGTGGTTCGCTCCGGGTTTGCCCAGTTATTGTCGTTGGAAGAGGATATCCGTATCGTCGGCCAGTTCGACTCGGCGGCACAGGCATGGCCACATCTGCTGCGCGATCCGATCGACGTAGCGGTGCTGGATATTGCCATGCCGAACGAAAGCGGCCTCAGCCTGCTCCAGCGTTTACGCCAACAGCGCCCCACCTTTCGCGCCATCATCCTCAGCATCTATGACACCAATGCCTTTGTGCAAAGCGCTATTGATGCCGGGGCCGGTGGTTATCTCACCAAACGCTGTGGCCCCCATGAACTGGTGCAGGCGGTGCGCGCCGTCAGCAGCGGTGGGCTTTACCTGTGCGCGGATGCCTTGCGAGCACTGCGCCATACTCCGCAGCCACCGCAAGAATTGCAGGTACTCACCCCGCGCGAAAAAGAGATCTTCGATCTGCTGGTCAACGGCCTGAGTGTCAAAACCATCGCCCAACAGTTGACCTTAAGCCATAAGACCGTGCAGGTGCACCGCGCCAATATCCTCGGCAAACTGCATTGCGACACGACCGTGGAACTGGTGCATTTCGCGCTGCAACATCAACTGCTTGCAGGGAGTTAACCGGTGCCGCCAATGGTGCGCCGCCTGGCGCTTTCGCTGTTTCTGGCGCTGTTTTTTGCCCTCAGTTGGCTAGCCCTATGGACCATTAGCCTGCACCTGAGCCATGACGGCCAGCAGGCCGTGCTGCTGTTTCCCCAAGGGCTGCGGCTAGCGCTGCTGATCCTGCTACCGCGGCGTTACTGGCCCACGCTATTACTGGCGGAAGCCGCCACGCTGCTATGGCTGCATGACCAGCAATTGCTGAGCGATCGCTCGGTGCTACTGCTACCGTTGTTAAGCCTGCTACCGGCCTGGGGCACTCAGCGGCTGTGGTATCGCTATCACCTGTATTGGCAACGGCTGTCGCTATTACTGGCGGCCATCGCGGCCAATGCGCTGCTGTGTGGATTACTGGCGGGGTTCTGGCTGCCATCCAGCATCAGTCAAACCTTGCTGACCAGCTTTACCGGCGGCGTGCTGCTGGTGCCTTTTGTCTATCTGATTTATACCTACCTGCGTCAGCAACTGGTGACATCAATGCCAGTTCCACGCCCCTCGACGCCACAATTACGCACCTCGCTACTGCTGTGGTGTTCACTGTTTCTCACCATGGGGATTTGCGTGCAACTGGCTATCGCCCCGCAGATGGAGCGGCTGCTGCTGATCTTTATCTTTTTGCCCAACGTGTTTATGGCTTATCGCTTTGGCTGGCAAGGGGGGGTGTTAGCGGCGCTGTTTGGCAGCGTGATGATCACCCTCACCCGCCAGGCCGGTGGCGCGTTTCAGGATCTGCAAGAGTTGGAGCTATTCCTTTCTACCCAGGCGCTGTTGGGGATTGGGTTGGGGATTGCCATCAGCCGCCAGCAGCAACTGGCGCAAAAGCTAGAGCGCTATCGCCAGCAATTGGAACAGGAATTAGCGGCCAAACGACAGCTGATGGAGCGGCTGATAGGGACCGAAGAAGAAGTGCGCAAAGCCATCGCACGCGAGTTGCATGATGAAATCGGCCAGAATATTACCGCCATTCAGATCCAGGCGATGCTGGTGAACCGCAGCGCCACCGCCCCGGCCACCCGCCAGGCCGCCGAACAGATCGATTCGTTGTCGCAGCGCATCCACCACACCACCCGCACCCTGTTACGGCAGTTACGCCCGCCGGTGTTGGAAGAGATGGAGCTGGACAAAGCCCTGCATCACCTGGCCGATGAGTTTTCCTTTGCCGAACAGGGGATCAGCTTCCAGCTGGATTACCGCCTGCCTGCCACACCAGATGATGAAACCCTGGTATTTACCCTCTACCGCGTGGCGCAGGAGCTGCTCAATAACATCAGCAAACACGCCTGCGCCAGCCATGTGCATTTAAGCCTGACGCAAACCCACCAGACGATCACCCTGGAAGTCCGTGATGACGGCCAGGGCATACCGTTGCAACCCACCAGCGGCTTTGGCCTGCGCGGTATTGAAGAGCGAGTACGCGCATTGGGGGGCGATTGGCGGCTCCACCGGCGTAACGGCACGCGCATAATTGTTAACCTGCCCACAAAACTGAACAAAAACCCCGTGTAACTAAGACTTAGTCTTAGGCGCCTAAAACCTTGTCTCATCCATTGCGATTTTCAACATCCTACACTGCTCCCATTGTCTGGAGGACACCATGGCATCGGCCACGTTAACCGCAGAGCAAATCAGCGCTCGCTACCGCTACTGGCGACCACGCCTGATGTTTTCGATGATCGTCGGCTACGGCGCATTCTATCTGACGCGCAAAAGCGTCAGCTATGCCATGCCGGTGATGCAACTTGAACTGGGGTTGGACAAAGGAGATATCGGCCTGCTGGGTACGCTGTTTTACCTGGCCTACGGCGGCTCGAAGTTTGTCTCCGGCATCGTCAGCGATCGCAGCCAGGCGCGCTGGTTTATGGGGGTCGGGCTGTTTATCACCGGCGTGCTGAACATCGTGTTCGCCTTTTGCCATTCGCTGACGGCATTGCTGGTGGTCTGGACGTTAAACGGTTTCTTTCAGGGCTGGGGCTGGCCGCCCTGCGCCAAGATGCTCACCAGTTGGTATTCGCGCAACGAGCGAGGCTTCTGGTGGGGCACCTGGAATACCTCGATCAGCCTGGGCGGTGCGGCCGTGCCGTTGCTGTCCGGATTTATGGCTTCGCACTACGGTTGGCAGGCTGCGCTGTTGCTGCCGGGAGCCATCGGGATGCTGATTGGGCTGTGGCTGTGCTGGCAACTGTGCGGTAAACCGCAGCAGCAAGGATTACCCAGCGTAGGCCACTGGCGGCGCGATCCGCTGGAGCTGTGGCAAGAGCAGCAAAGCCCGGCGATGCCGATGCGGCGGATGTTGTTTGACACCATATTGCGCAACCCAACCATCTGGTTGCTGGGCGTGTCCTACATCCTGGTGTACCTGATACGTATTGCGCTGAACGATTGGGGCAACATCTGGCTGGCGGAGAGCCACGGCGTCAACCTGATGAAGGCCAACGCCACGTTGTCACTGTTTGAACTGGGTGGGCTGTTTGGCGCGCTGTTTGCCGGTTGGGGATCGGATCTGCTGTTTCGCGGCCTGCGAGCACCGATGATCCTGCTGTTCTCCATCGGGCTGTTTGTGACGACGACCGCCCTGTGGCTGGCCCCGCTGCACCATTACGGGCTGCTTTCGGCCTGCTTTTTCGGCCTCGGCTTTTTTGTGTTTGGGCCGCAGATGCTGATCGGGCTGGCCGCCACTGAGCACTGCCACAAGGATGCGGCCGGGACCGTGACCGGGTTTCTTGGCCTGTTTGCCTACCTGGGGGCCGCGCTGGCCGGTTGGCCGCTGGCTCAGGTATTGCAGCATTACGGTTGGTATGGGTTCTTTGCCCTGCTGGCGCTGGCAGCCACCTGCGTCGGCCTGCTGTTGATGCCGCTGCTGATGGCCGGGCAGATACGGCAAGAGTAAGACAAGAATTTTACAGGGTGATGAGGGTTTTTAGTCGGTGCAATTCCCCTCACCCTAACCCTCTCCCACAGGGAGAGGGGACCGAATGTGCAACATATTATCTTCTGCGTCGGACATCAGATCAGAAGGACTGAAGCCAGAGGATAAAAGGTGCCACAGATTGATCCTCGCACCCAATAGCAACGCCGGATCAGCAGATCAGCAGATCAGAGAGACTGGAGCCAGAGGATAAAGGTGCCACAGATTGATCCTCGCACCCAATAGCAACACCGGATCAGCTCCCTCTCCCTGTGGGAGAGGGTTGGGGTGAGGGGCAAATTGGTTTGCTTTACCCTACAAAGACAACAACAACAAGGACAACACCATGAAATTGACACCTCTCAACACCCTGCTGGCCACCACGCTGGCGCTGACAGCCCTGGCCGGAACCGTGCAGGCCAAAGGCCGTCTGGTGATCTATTGCAGCGCCACCAACGCCATGTGCGAGGAAGAAGCCAAAGCCTTCGGGGAGAAATACGACGTCAAGACCAGCTTTATCCGCAACGGCTCTGGCAGCACCTTGGCCAAGGTAGACGCGGAAAAGAAAAACCCGCAGGCTGACGTCTGGTACGGCGGTACGCTGGATCCTCAATCACAGGCCGGTGAAATGGACCTGTTGGAGGCTTACGCCTCTCCGAACCTGGAGCAAATCATGCCGCAGTTCCGCGATCCGGCCAAACGTAAAGGCAACTACTCCTCTGCGGTGTATATCGGCATTCTCGGTTTTGGCGTCAACACCGATCGTCTGAAAGAGAAAAACCTGCCTGAGCCCAAGTGCTGGAAGGATCTGACCAACCCGATCTACAAAGGCGAGATCCAGATCGCCGATCCACAAAGTTCCGGCACGGCCTACACCGCGCTGGCCACCTTTGCGCAGTTGTGGGGCGAAGAAGCCGCCTTTGATTATCTGAAACAGCTGAATGGCAATATCTCACAGTACACCAAGTCCGGCATTGCTCCGGCCCGCAACGCCGCGCGCGGTGAAACCACCATCGGTATTGGCTTCCTACACGACTATTCGCTGGAAAAAGAAAAAGGCGCACCTCTGACGCTGGTTTCCCCATGCGAAGGTTCTGGCTATGAAATCGGCGGCATCAGCATCCTGAAAAACGCCCGCAATATGGAAAACGCCAAGCTGTTCGTAGACTGGGCGCTGTCAAAAGAGGCTCAGGAGCTTTCATGGAAGAAGGGTCAGTCTTACCAGATCCTGACTAACACCACGGCAGAGACTTCCCCTAACTCGCTGAAGCTGGATCAACTGAAACTGATCGATTACGACATGGATACCTACGGCGCTTCCGACATGCGTAAAAAGCTGATCACCAAATGGGTTAACGACGTGAAGATGGGCCACTGATCCCATCCCGCATCTATCGGGCGTAGTGACTGCTGACTATGCCCGCTTCATTTTCGTTTATTCCGGGGAATATCATGTCTGAAACCATCACCTTGCGCACGGCGCAGGGGCGGGATCCCATTTTCTACTGGTTGCTGCTGGCGCTGGCAGGTTTCGCCCTACTGCCTTCCTACAGCCTGGACTACGGGCTGCTGGAGGCGACCCGCGAAGAGCTGCTGGCGGCCTACGGATGGTCACATGCAGGCTTGGCCATGTTGTGGTTTGCCGCCCCGCTGCTGCTGGTGGTACGCCCGCAGATTGCCACTGGCCGCAAGCAACGCAACCGCCACCTTTTTGATGCCGGTTATGCCCTGGCCTGTGGGCTATTGGTGTTTATCAGCGCCGCCGCGACCGGTACCGGGATGGGGTTCGCTACCTTGCCGCTGCTGGTGGCAATGGGCGCAGTGATCACCCTTGCGCTCTCAAGGCTGGAATGGCTGGGTGGCGATCGCTTTGTACTCGGTTCGCTGGTGGCAGTGATCGCCCTGATCGTGCTGTTTATCATTTACCCCAGCATCGCCATCTTTATCCCGATGTTCACCGATGAGGCCGGTGCCTTCGCCCCGTTGGCGTTTATGCAAACGCTCGGGCAGGCGCATATCCTGCAGGTGATCTGGAACTCCTTCCTACTGTCCGTCGCCGTCGGGATTGGCTGTACCTTCTTTGGCATGGTGCTGGCAATTTATACCACGCGTATCGCCCGCCGCTCGGCGGTGATTGGCCGTATCTTTTCGATCCTGCCAATCGTAACGCCGCCGTTTGTGGTTGGCTTAGGCGTCACCCTGATGATGGGCCGCTCCGGCTACATCACCGAGCTGATGGTGACCTGGTTCGGCCTGACCAACACCAACTGGCTCTACGGCTTTACCGGGATCTGGTTGGCCCAGGTGCTGGCCTTTACGCCCATGTCATTCATGATCCTCGACGGGGCTATCAAGACCATCCATCCGTCGCTGGAAGAGGCGTCCTATACGTTGCGCGCCAACCGCTTCCAGACCTTTACCCAGGTGTTTATGCCGTTGCTGAAACCGGCATTGGCCAACTCGTTCCTGATCGTCATTGTTCAATCGTTGGCAGACTTCAGTAACCCCTTGGTTCTCGGCGGCAACTTCGACGTATTGGCCACGCAGATCTACTTCTACATTACCGGTGCGCAGCTTGATTATCAGGCGGCCAGTACGCTGGGCGTGGTGCTGCTGATGTTCTCGCTGCTGGTGTTCTGCGTGCAATACATGTGGATCGGCAAGCGTTCCTACGTGACCATTTCCGGCAAATCCAACCACGGCGACGTTCAGCCGCTGCCGGTGACGCTGGTGTGGGGCGTCTCGCTGATGCTGTATGTCTGGATCGCCTTCAATATCTTGCTGTACGGCAGCATTTTCTACGGCAGCTTTACCGTTAACTGGGGCGTGGACTACACGCTGACGCTGGACAACTTCAGCAAACTGTTCGGCCAAGGGTTCAGCGACGGCGCATGGCCTTCCCTGATCGATACCTTGCTGTATGCCGGGATTGCCGCACCGATCACTGCCATCTTCGGCCTGCTGATTGCTTACATCGTGGTACGTCAGCAGTTCCAGGGTAAAAAAGTGATCGAGTTCAGCACTATGCTGTGCTTCGCGGTGCCAGGCACCGTGGCCGGTGTTTCCTACATTCTGGCGTTCAACAGCGCGCCGGTTTACCTGACCGGAACGGCAGCCATCGTGATCATTTCGATGGTGATGCGCAACGTGCCGGTGGGGATCCGCGCGGGTATCGCCGGTTTGGGGCAGTTGGACAAGTCACTGGATGAGGCCTCCCTCAGCCTGCGTGCCGGTTCGCTTCGCACCATAGTGTATATCCTGCTGCCCTTGCTGCGCCCGGCGATCCTCTCGGCGTTGGTCTACAGCTTTGTCCGTGCCATGACCACCGTGAGCGCCATTGTTTTCCTGGTGACGCCAGATACGCGCGTCGCGACGTCCTACATCCTTAACCGGGTAGAGGACGGCGAGTATGGCGTGGCCATTGCCTACGGATCGATCCTGATCGTAGTGATGCTGGCGATTATTTTCCTGTTTGATGCCCTGGTTGGCGAAGCGCGGGTCGCGCGTTCCAAAGCCCGGAATGCGGCCTGATACCCGGCGGAGAAGGATGAACAACATGTCTGACATTCAAGATAAGAAGCACTTTGTTGAACTGAAAAACGTCGCCAAGCGGTTTGGCAACAACACCGTGATTGAAAACCTGAGCCTGGCGATCCCCCGTGGGGATATGGTGACGCTGCTTGGCCCTTCCGGCTGCGGTAAAACCACGGTCCTGCGCCTGGTCGCCGGGCTGGAAAAACCCAGTGGCGGGCAGATCTTTATCGATGGCGAAGACGTGACCGATCGCTCCATTCAGCAGCGGGACATCTGTATGGTGTTCCAGTCCTACGCGCTGTTCCCTCATATGTCGCTGGGGGATAACATCGGCTATGGCCTGAAAATGCTGGGAAGGCCCAAGGCGGAGATCCGCGATCGGGTCCGTGAAGCTCTGATGCTGGTCGATCTGGAGGGTTTTGAAGAGCGCTATGTCGATCAGATTTCAGGCGGCCAGCAGCAACGCGTCGCCCTGGCACGAGCGCTGATCCTCAAACCCAAGGTGCTGCTGTTCGATGAACCGCTGAGTAACCTGGATGCCAACCTGCGCCGCAGCATGCGCGAGAAGATCCGCGAGTTGCAGCAGCAGTTCAACATCACCTCACTCTATGTCACCCACGATCAGAGCGAAGCCTTTGCGGTTTCCGACACCGTGCTGGTGATGAACAAAGGGGAAATCATGCAGATTGGCGCACCGCAGACGCTGTACCGCTATCCGGCATCGCGCTTTATGGCCGGATTTATGGGGGATGCCAACATCTTCCCGGCCAAGGTGACCAGCAGCGGCGTAGAGATCTTTGGCTACGCGGTGCCACGCCCACAAGGCTTTGCTGCTGGTTTGCAGCAATGTACCGTGGGCGTGCGCCCGGAGGCGATCACCCTCAGCCAACACGGGGAACCGAGCCAGCGTTGCACCATCAGCAAGGTGGCCTATATGGGGCCGCAGTATGAAGTGCTGGTGAACTGGCACGATCAGTCGCTGCTGCTGCAGGTAAACGCTACGCAGTTGCAGCCCGAGCCGGGTGACAGCTATTTCCTGCAAATCCATCCGTTCGGCATGTTTGTCCTCGCCGACGAGTAAGCCTGAATTTAATCCCCGCTCGTGGTTCCGGGCGGGGATTCTTCGATGTCCATCCCCTACAGCCATCTCGATATCACCGCATTTACGGCACTGGGGTGATCTCGCTCTGTTTCTTCTCTTCTACCGCCACCGTCGGGCATTATCACTATCGGTTGAGCTTAACGCGGGCATCTATGGGGTAAATCTGCCAAAAGCTCAACGGGTTGCGCATTCTGTAAGCAAACAAACGCAGAATGCGTGATCCCCTTTGACTTCCCCCCGGCACCCCGTTATCATTCCGCCCGTTCACACGATTCCTCTGTAGTTCAGTCGGTAGAACGGCGGACTGTTAATCCGTATGTCACTGGTTCGAGTCCAGTCAGAGGAGCCATATTTAGAGAAGCCCGCTTAAGGAAACTTAGGCGGGCTTTTTGCTTTTCGAACAATACAACATCCAACGGAAACTTCCTCTTTAGGCCGAAAACTGGCTACCCTTGGATCATTTCCCCGGTACGATATCGGCACCAATACGCTCGGCTAAATCCAACAGCTCAGCATAGGCCCTCTCATCCTGCAGAAGATTTCTCGAAGCGCCAATCTGTTGCAGAGTACCTGCTGGAATTCGATCCCCAAACAGCATCACGGCTCTGGCCGAATCGTCTTGCCTTGAAACCCAAGATAACCCCTGTATGTCTGGATGCTGTCTGTGAATAGCCTGCGCCCACTCGCGCGTATTGGGGTAACAATCCTTTTCGGTATCGATTAATTGCTTTCGCTGCACGCCTAACTTTCGTAACGCTACGCTGCTTAAATCGACCAGGAGCAGACTCTGGCTGACCTTGACCGTTGAGTGTACCTGCTGATTGAGTTTGTTCTTGTCATAGTGCTTGTATCCAGGTGCATGGGATACGTCGTGGAACACGGACTCCATCAGTGCTGCGTCGAACGTGTACGCAGCGTAGAGGGTCGGAATAGCAGCCCCCTTGGCATCAGTTATTGGGCTGAAACGCGCGTTACCTTTAGCTCCAGGATTGAACCGATCGCCTTGGTATATATCCTGGTGGATCCGATGCAACGCCTTGTTACTGGGCAACGTCCAAGGTGTAACATGTAGCTTCGTCGGCGGGGGTATCATGGCATTGGCTTCCTGCGAGTAGGTATCCTCCTCTGGTGTCGCTTCCCTGCGTTTAGCCATGGGCCACCTCCTTTATCTCATCCGCAGCAGCAGCAATGACGCGTTCCGGTTCGCTAGCCAACACATCCTGTGGGCGCTTTCCGCCCAAGAAGCTGTTGGCCGAGAGGAACCAATATGCAAGGCCCCAGCCATCTTTATGTTCACCGAAGACGTCCAGAACAGGTTTCAATGCTTTGCGTGGCCGGTATCCGGTATCCGGGTCGAGCCCGTAGCCAGGGAAGTAGTCAACACCGTTATGTGTGATGGCAAATATCTGCTTCTGGCGTTTCCACTTGTTGGGTTGAGTGCTTGGATTACTGGCACTCAGCCCTGCCAATTCGGCGACCTGAGCAGCGGTGAGCCAGTCTGCACTTGCCAATACGGCATTGCGCGAACGCGCCACCATAGCCGCCTCTTTGAGCAAGCTAGGCGTGGGTGGCACCTTTGGAACCAGTGCATCAACCAGCGCTTTAATCGTCTGCTCACTCTGCCCCCGCAAGGTCAGATCGATGAAGGAGACAATACTCGCCAAAGTATGAGCCATCAGGTCAGCATGCCGAGCATCCGAACGCGCTATGGGCACGACAATAACTTGGTCAGCCTTGGATCTATCGAGCCGGATCCGGATTTCCTGTGGTGTCCCAACCAAGGTATGGAAAGAAACCACATCATGGAGAGTAGTCATTTCAACCCCTTAAATTATCAAGATTATCAAAAATAATAATAATCCATATAACCTTACTTTGCTACCACCATCGCAGCCAAACGCCTGACTCGCGTCTTTCGGCATACACTGGTTTCAAGGTTCCCGTCACGTGTATTTCAATAAACCCCCTCTGTTTTATCGAGCAACGATCAAGCCAGATGACGGCAAGATGAAACTTAGAAATCCCAGCTAAGCTTCGCCATCACCGCGCGCTCAGCACCATAGAAGCAGCCCTGAGACTCGCTGAAGCAACTGGTGACATACTGGCGATTGGTAAGATTGTGAACCGTAACCTGCACTTTGCCCCCCTGCAGCTGATGCGCCAGATGTCCAAGGTCATAATGGACTTTGGCATCCATCACCCCATAACCGGCGGTATTGAATTGATTTTCCATGGTGCCGCCTTTAGTGCCACTACTGAAGCGCCCGCCAACACCTGCGCCTAATCCAGAAACGACACTGGTTTGAGGCGCATCCCAATTAACCCATAGCGAACCAAAACGGGTTGGGATGCGCAGTGGGGTTCTGCCAATAACATCAGGATCGCTGTCCTGAACATACTGCACATCCTGCCAGGTCATAGCGCCGATGATACTGAACTCATCAGTCACTTTTCCTCTACCTTCCAACTCGATACCACGCGAGCGGATCTTGCCGCCCTGCACCGAATAGGCAGCATTATTGGGATCGGTGGTTAACACCTTATCTTGCGTGAGATTAAAGGCAGCGATGGAGAACAGCGCGGAGAGCAATTTTGGCTGAAATTTTATCCCAGCCTCATACAGTTCACCGCGAGAAGGATCGAAAGGATGCCCACTACTGTCAACAGACGTAGTGGGTTGGAAAGACTGGCCGTAGGTGAAATAAGGGGCGATCCCATTCTCAAACAGATAATTGATGCCGGCACGCCAGGTCGTGGCCTCATCCCGTTGTTTAATATCATCGCTGTAACCCAGTAAATCAGTAGTACGGTTGCTTGACCAGTCATGACGAATACCAAAGGTTGCACGCCATTGCTGATAACTCAGTTGATCCTGAGCATACAGCCCGGTTTGGTTATTCATCACCCGCGTATTTTGGTAATCCTGCAGATCGCCATACACCGCCTTACCGTAATCTGGAGCGTAGATATCTAGCGAACTCACCGATCCACTGGCGTAATTGGCATGTCCGGTGAAACGATCCCAGCTCATCCCCAGCAACAATTGATGGTCAACATCACCGGTGGTGAAATGCCCATGTAATTGATGGTCCAGATTGAGCGTATTGAAGTGCTCGTCAGACGCCGCAATGGCACGATCTAGCGTACGTTGGTCATCTTGCAGCCCGGCAAAAATGACCGCATTATAATTTGATGTCTCTTCGCTATAGCGTCCATTGAGGGTAACAAACCAGTCATCATTGAAAAAATGGTCTGCGCTGTAGCCAACCGCCGCCTGTTTACGTGAAAATCGGTTGTGGTCAGGCTCCCCCGGATAAGCGTCGGTAGAGAGTTTGCCATTGGGATTGAATTTCACTGTCCCGGAGACTGGCAATGCGGTTTGCGCCCCCATCTTGGGGTCATTTTGCACACGCGCATAAAGCGTCATTTTATTGTAGTAATCCGGCAGGAAAGTGATGGACGGAGCCAGCGCCCAGCGCCGCATCTCGGTGCCACGCTCCTGGCCTTCGCGGGTTGTCGCCGTTGCGACAATACGGTAGAGCATCGTTCCATCATCATTGGCCTTGCCGCCCACATCAAACGAGCCCCGCTGATACTGATGATTGCCAGCCTCAAGCTCGACATGACGAATAGTCTGCGCCGTGGGCAATTTGCTCTCCATCGCAATGATGCCACCGGGGCTGGCAAGGCCATACAGCACCGAGGCTGGGCCGCGTACCACGCTAATGTTTTCAAGCAGGAAGGGATCAACCTGCTGGAACCCATATACCACCCCGTTATTCATGCGCAGGCCGTCAAGAAACTGATCGTTAAAGCCGGTAAAACCGTCGTTAAAGCCGCGGATTGAGAACTGGTCAAACGCGCTCAGGCCCCCTCGCTGCTCGGCCGCCACACCTGGCGTATAACGCAAAGCTTCGTTTAAAGATCGGACGTTTTGTGCATCCATCTGTTGGCGCGTAATCACCGAAACCGATTGAGGCGTTTCCAGCAGTGGCGTATCGGTTTTGGTTGCGCTTTTGCTCTGTGTCGTAAGCAGATTGCCGTTTTCCGGCGCAGTGGCGACCACGTTTAAGATCTCTTCGGCACTCACTCGCGCGGTCATCAATATTGCCATCAGCGCCAAGCTGCTTAGTTTAAGCGACGACCTCTTTTGGATCCTGTTATGCATAACGTCCAAACTCCCTGTAGAGGTTAAATGATAATCATTTGAAACGTTATAACATAACAATTCATGCAAGGTAATCGGTTGTTGCTCTTTTTTGCCGATCGCTGCTGGCAATAGGGGTAACAACGGCAACCGAATTAACAGCGGGTGCCGTGACAGAGAGGGGGTCAAATCTCACGACTATGCTGCTGCGCCTTTACCAACGCGCGGTAGCGCCCGTTTTGCCGCGCCATCAAGCTGGCATGATTACCGCATTCAACGCAGCGCCCCTGTTCGATAAAGGCAATTTGATCGGCAGCGCGGATCGTAGACAGGCGATGGGCGACAATCACCACCGTTTTATCCGCCACCAGCGCCTCGATGGCCTGCTGCACCTGATACTCCGATTCACTGTCCAGCGACGAAGTGGGTTCATCCAACAGTACCACCGGGGCATCTTTCAAAATGGCGCGTGCAATGGCCACCCGCTGCCGCTCGCCGCCCGATAAGGCACTCCCCGCCTCGCCCGCCAGCGTTCCGTAGCCCTGCGGCAGACGCTCGATAACATGGTGGATATACGCCTTACGTGCAGCGGCGATCACCTCCTCGAATGTGGCATCCGGTTTACCCAGCGCAATGTTATTGGCGAGAGTATCATCCATCAGCCACACATCCTGGAACACCACCGAAACCTGCGCCAGCAGTTGCTCTGGTGCAATATGGCGTAACTCTGCACCGCCAAGCTTGATGCTGCCCCCCTGTGGATCGGCATAACGGCTCATTAATCGGGTGAGCGTGGTTTTACCGCCGCCTGAAGGCCCCACCAAGGCGGTCAGCGATTTTTCCGCGATGCGCAGCGTCACATCCTCAATCGCCGGTTTTTCTTGCTGTTGATAATGAAAACGCAGCTGATGCAACTCAATCTCAAAATGCTGCGGTTGCTGCCGCGGCGATTGCGTCACCTGGTCGGCTTCGTTGAGTAGTGCATTGACGCGCAGCAAAGCCGCGTCTGCCAGTTCAAACAAGCGCACCATGGCAAGACCCTGCGTCAGTGGCTCCACCAGTTGCGCTACCAGTACCATCAGACAAAGTAGCGATGCCAGCGGTAGCTGTTGCGTAACGCACAACCCAATGCCCAGCGTCACCGTTGCCACCAGGGTGAGTTGCATGATCAACTGCGCTTTGGCAAGTAGCCGCGCGGTGCTGCCAGTTTGATGCTGCACCTGATGCTGGCAGGCAAACACCTCGCGTAAACAGGGGGCGTTAATGCCGGCACGACCACTGGCGCGCAGCATGGCCTGGCCTTGCACATACTCGACAATCGCAGCGCTGGCAGCGGCATCCGCCTCATCAATACGCTGAAAATCCTGATTGGCATTACGCCGCACACGCAGCACCAGCGGTACGACCAGCGCCAACCCAGCAAGCAGCAGAGCGCCCAAGCGCCAATCGAGCGTGAAAATCAGCAGCAACAGCCCCCCCGGCACCACCATCAACTGTATCGCCAGTGTTGCCAATGAAGAGAGCGCGGTCGCGGCAAAGGTCACATTGTTGCCAAGGATTGTGGCGAGGTCGCCACTTTTACGGCGTGCCAACCGTTCGAGCGGCATAGCTCGCAGGCGTTGTGCCAACCGCAAGCGCATCGCTTGCGTTACCCGATGCCAGTAGTCATAAACGAAAGCCATTTCGCGCCAGCGCACCACGCCCTCAAGCAAGAGCAAAACGATTAACACCATCAACCAACTGACAATGTCGTTAACGGGTAGCGCGCCCGGCGATAGCACCAGCGAAAACAGCGGTAAAGTGATGATCCAGCCTGCTGTCTGCAAAGCAGCTGCGATCACCGCATAGATCAATGTACGGCGGAATGGTGCGGCATATTCGCCCGCGACCGAAATCATGTTGTGATAGGTGCGTATCATGCCATCACCTCGCGCCGTAACGTCCATTGACTGGCGAGTTGATGGTGTTGCCATAACCGCGCGTAGTGCCCGTCAAGGTTCAGCAGTTCAGCATGGTTGCCCAGTTCGACCACCCTGCCTTCATCCATCACCATAATCACATCGGCGTCCACCACGTTCTGTAAACGGTGGGCGATGGTGATCACAATGCGATCCGGCGCCAACGCCTGTTGAATGTGCAACTCGCTGTGGGCATCGAGGCTGGAGGTGGCCTCGTCCATCACCAGAATTGGCGCATCAGCCAGCAGTGCGCGGGCAAGAGTCACGCGCTGGCGTTGGCCGCCCGACAGTGAGCTGCCGCGTTCGCTAATCGGCGTTTGTAATCCCTGCGGCAGCATTGCCGCAACCTCCGTCACACCGGTTGCCTTCATCACGCGCTGTAACGCTGCCTCACTGGCGCCAGGAGACGCCAGCCGCAGATTCTCCTCCAGCGTGCCGCCGATCAGATACGGCTCCTGCAACACCAACGCCATCTGTTGCAACAGCACATCACTGCGCATCTGGCGGATATCGCAGCCACCGAGCGTAATGCTGCCGTCAGTCACGTCGTAAAAGCGCGGGATCAGGCGCGCCAGCGTCGATTTCCCCGACCCCGACGCCCCCACAATGGCGCAGCGCGTACCCGGCGTGAGCGTCAACGACACCTCACTGAGCGCAGGGCTATGCTGCCCCGGATAGCAGAAACTGACATTGTTCAGACTGAGTTCGTGGCCCTGTGGGACTTGCGGCTGTTGGGGTTCCGGTAACACCGGCTGAGCCAGCACTTCGCCGATACGACGAGAGGCCGCGCCAGCGTCATTGAGATAGTTTGCCAGATGCACCAACGGCTCCAGTGCCTTAATCGGCAAAGTGCCCACCATCATCGCCAACAGCCACTGAGCCAACGTGATCTGTTCTGCGTGATACAACGCAAAGCCCGCAATCATCAGCCCTGCGGCGGTCGGCAAGGCGGCCCCCACCAGGCGGTTCACTTTCCACGGCAGCTCGCTGCTCGCCATCCAGGCTTCCACCGCCGCCGTAAATTGTTGCTGGCGCGAACTAAAACGCTGCCAACCCGCTTTGCCGTCATCAAAGGTGCGCATTACCGCCATACCCTGCACCAGTTCAATGACCCCGGCATTGACCGCTTCGCTCGCCTCGTTGTAGCGGGCGCGCTGTAACGGATCCTGTCGCGCCATCAGCGCCATGCAGATAACGCTAATCGGTAACAGCAGCAGTGCCACCAATGCCAGCCGCCACTGCACCAACGTCAGCAACAGCAGCGCAGCAAGCGGTTGGCTCAGACTGGTTCCGATAAAGGGCACCGCATCCGCCACCGCGACATGCAGGGCTTTGACATCATCCTGGATGATTTTGCATAACCGCCCGCTGCCCCAACTCTGCACTACGCCAAGTGGCAGGTGACCAAGATGATCCACCAGACGCTCGCGTAGCGCCTCCTCCAGTTGGTAACTCGCCTCATGCGCCCGCTCTTCTGCCTGTATGCGCAATAAGAACGCCAGTACCAACACCGGCACGCTACCCAGCAGTGCCAGTAGCGATGTGTGCTGTATCACCGCCGATTGCAGTAACGGCGTGACGGCCCATGCCAGCAACGCCATCACGCTGACGTTGAGCAAACCCGCCGCGCTACCCAAAACGAGCGCCAGGTTAAGTGAGCGCGCCACTGCGGGCACGCTCGCGACTAACTTTCCGGGTTCGCCAAGCAGTTTCATCGCAGCCCCTCGCTAATCAGACGTGCCACTGCCTGCGCGTGCGGCGTTTCAATGCAACTGAAGTGGTTGCCATCAATGGCGGTGACCTGCAACTCGCCAAGGCAGACGTCACGCCAGAAGTTGAGCGTGTTGTCATCCATGCCCGGTGCGAAGCCCGACCCCTGGCTCGGCCGCAGAAAGCGGATATCCCCCACATAAGCACTGGGGGTAAAGCGTGCCGCATGGAAGCTCTGCCGGAAGACGAGAAACAGCCCCAGCGCCATCTCGGCAGGCATCTGCTGGCCCGTAACTTGCGCGAGACCGGCAACATAACGTGCGAAACGCTGCTCAATGGGCAGCGCCTGCATCTGCTGGAAAAATGCCCCGGCATCGCCTGGCAATTGTGCCAGGGCACCTTGTGGAATACGGCCCTGATGCTGTTCAAGCACCTGCATAAAACCATGCACCAGCGCATCGCCGTCTATCTCACCAAAACCGGCCTGCGCCAGCGTGATGTGCAGATTGGGGATAAACAGCGACTCGATCATCAGTTGATCCTGCACCTCGAACAGCACCGGATGGCTGCTGATCAACACCAGGTCGACAATCTCGGCACCCTGCTCACTCAGACGACGCGCCACTTCGACGGCAAACAATCCGCCGAGGCAATAGCCAATCAGTTGGAAGCGGCTTTGGCCGGTCGCCAGCAGGCGCTGAGCGTAATCATCCGCCATCAGCTCGACCGCCTGCTCCGGTGGTAATGCGCAATATTGCGCTGTATCGGCAATAACGATGCCAATCACCGGGCCGCGGGGATCTTTTACCAGCTCGGCCAGTATCGGCCGGAAACAGTCCATGGTGCCAAGACCGGCATGAAACACCACGCGCAGAGGCCCTTCATTACCACCGCCAAACGGCATCAGAATGCCATTGCTGCCCGCCGACCGTCCATCCTGTTGTGGCGGTGCGGTGGGCTGCTCAGTGACCACAGTCTGCGCTGTTTGTTGCGGCTGACTGCGGATGGCATGCGCTAGCGCCCGCACCGTCGGGCCATTCAGCATATGGCGCAGCAGCGCATCAAACGGGATATCGTTCATTTGCCACGCCTCGCTCGCCAGCACCTGACGCAGTGTGCCTGCCATGCGCGCCATGATCAGCGAATCCGCACCAAGGTTGTACACATCCTGATCGAGGCCAATGTGGCTAATGCCCAGCGCCTCTGCCCAGTGCTGGCAGAGTAACTGCTCCAGTGCATCGCCTTGCTCCTGCGGATTGGCAACGGCATCCTGCAGCTCGACCGCGTCAACCCACCAGCCTGTCGCGGTTTTACGATCGATCTTGCCGTTGGCCGTCAGCGGCAGTCTATCAACCAACTGAAGCTGCGCCGGGATCATGTGGCGCGGCAGGTGGTGTTGCAGCGCATCACGCAGCGCTTCACTCTGCAACGGCTGGCGGTCGCGTTTGATCTGCTGCGCTAGCAGATGGAAGCCCTGCTGTTGCAGCACGTGGCCCGCCTGCGGCAGACACAGCACAGGATCCGCATTCACCGATTGCATCAGCACTTGCCAACCCAACGGGTCGAGATAGCTGTCCTGCTGACGGGCGTCATCTTCCGGCGGCGTCATCATGAAGGCCTGAGAGGCCATAATCCACGGGCATTCGCGCGTCGGTTCAGTCAGGATCACCCACCCCTGCGCCGCTGTCAGCAATTGGATATTCTCCAGCGCCCGGCGTTGATCGCGCACGTTCTCCAGCACGCCTGCCGCCAGGACAATGTCATAGCTCTCCGGCAGATAGCCCTGCGCACGAATGTCATGCTCGATATCAAGCAGGCCAAACCGCAGGCCCGCCCGTTTGCCGTAGCGAGCGCGAGCTTCTGGCAGGAAGAAACTCGCCACATCGGTGAAGTGATATTCTATGGAGCCATCGTTCAGAGCCGCCAGCACATCGGCGGTGGTGCCGCCGGTGCCTGCACCCACTTCCAAGATGCGCAGCGGACGCTCGCCACTGTGCCGCTGCACAATCTTGCTTACCAGTGTGCTGACCGCACCGTTGAGGTATTTCGCCATCAGGTTTTCGCGATACAGCGCCTGTACGCAGGTCAATTCACCCTGCGGGAACAGCAGTTTCTGTGCATCAACACGCCCCTCCAGCAGTCCGGCGAGGTTATCAAGATTGCTGCGGATGTAAGTCAACAATGCCGGGCCGTCGAGCAGCGGTTGCCACAGTGCCTCCACCTGCTGCCAACTGTAATCAGGCAAGTTTCCAGCCTGCACGATCATTGACTGCCAACGGCGCACCAGCCAGTCGAAGCGGGCATTGATCGGCGTATTACGCAGTTGCGCCTCGCTGAGTTCGTTGCTGAGACCGTAGTGTTGCAGCATGTCACGCATGCTCTGTAATACCACGGCATCAAGGGCAACCATCGCCTGCTGCAACTGTGCGGCGGTGACGTTTTGCGTCAGACCTGCGGTCGCGGTGTCGATCTCATCACGCAGGCAAGCATAATCAGCGCTCACTGCAGGTTGCGGCTGCGCGGTCACCAGCGCCAGCAGTTGACGTTGGTTACCTGCGCCGTGCGGCACCACACAAGCGCTCTCCACGCCTGGCAAGGCACCAAGAGCCGCTTCAATTTCGCCAGGCTCGATACGATGCCCTTTGATTTTGAGCTGCTCATCCACCCGGCCAAGAAACTCCAGCTCGCCATTGGGCAGATAGCAGGCGCGGTCGCCGGTCCAATACAGCCGCTGCTGGTCATGGGGATGATGGATAAAATGACGGGCCGTTTTTTCTGCGTCGTTGAGATAGCCTTGCGCCAGACCGGCGCCGCTGATGTAGAGATTGCCCGGCAGCCACACCGGACAATCTTCCATGTTATCGTCCAGCACACGAAAACCCTGGTTGCTGAGCGGCACACCATACGGCACGCTGCGCCATGCCGCATCACGACCTTGCCAGCGGTGATAATTGGACCAGATGGCGGCTTCGGTGGCACCGCCCAACGCCACCACTTGCAGCTGCGGTAGGCGGCGGCCTAAAGTTTCCGGCAGGGCTAATGGGATCCAGTCCCCCGAGAGCAGGGCCAGCCGCAGGGTGGGCAATTGCTGGTGCATGGCACTCTGCAATGCACTCTCCAGCATCTGCATCAGCGCAGGGACGCTGTTCCACAGCGTCACCTGCTGACTTGTCATGCGCTCCAGCCAGTGTGACGGATCGGTCGCACGCGCATTTGCGGGATAGATCACTGCCCCGCCGACGCTCAGCAGGCCAAACAAGTCATAGATGGCTAAATCAAAACTGAGCTGCGCCAGCGCCAACACCCGATCGCTAGCCTTTACGGCGAAGCGACGATTAATGTCCTCAATGGTGTTACGCGCCGCCTGATGCCCTATCACCACACCTTTTGGCTGGCCGGTCGAACCAGAGGTATAAATGATATAGGCCGCATCTTGGTTGGCCGGGTGATGGGGTATGCTCAATGATGCGCCGACGCTCAGCGCATCAATATCAATACGGCGTTCGCCACTGACACCACATTCCACCACCTGCTGGCTGGTGAGCACCAGCCGAATATTGGCATCCTTCAGAATCTGCTGGCGGCGCTGCGTCGGCTGGGTGACATCAATCGGCACCCACACTGCACCTGCCGCCATCGCGCCCAGTACCGCCTGCGCCTGCATTACGCCTTTTTCCAGCGTGATGGCCACACATTCACCCGCAGTGATGCCGCGCTGCTGCAAATGCCAGGCGATACACAAGGCGGAATCGGCCAATTGGCGATAAGTAAGTTGTTGCTGAGTATCCGCCACAGCCAACGCATCGGGGGTTTGCTGCGCCATGGCAAAGAACGGCAGATGCAGCCCCCCTTCGGGCAGGGGCGCTTGCGAATGGTTCACCTGCTTACGCCGCTCACTTTGCCAGTGCGGCAGCGCAATCCGTGCCGGTTGCTGCCACAGTTCTCCCTGCTGCGCCATGGCATTTAACAGCGTCTCGAAGCTGGCAAACAAATCGTCGATCATCCCCGGCGGGAACACGCCGTCACGCACATCCCAGTTGACCTGCAACCCTGCGATACTGTCCATCGCCTGACAGTCGATAAACACCTGTGGCGTCTGCGTGATGCCGCGCCCATCCAGTTTGCCCTGCAGGGCGTTTTCGGCATCGGCAGGCACCAAACCAATGGCACTGGTAAACACATAGGGCATCAGGGCGTGATCGCGTCCTTTAGCGCGTGCCAGTTCGCGCATCACTTCCACACCTGAACAGAGGCGGTGGTCGAGATCATCGTACAGTTGCTGGCTGATGGCGCTGGCGCGCGCCGCCCAACTCGCCGGGATGCGCTGATCAATCTCCAGCAGGCTGACGGAGGTAAAATCTCCTACCAGCCGCTCCACCTGTGCATGCAATGCCTGGCGATTGAGTACCGTCAGGTTGAGGCAAAAGTGATCGGTGGTGGACCAACGTTGCAGCACGCTGGCATAAGCCGTCAATACCGCAGCCGTGGGGGTAATGCCGTGCTGCGCTGCCTGCTGTTTGAGCGCCCTCCAGCGCTCGGTGGGCAGGCGCAGAAAACGCCGCGTGAAGCGCGCAGGTCGATTATCCTGCTCCTCCAGCACCGGCAATTGCGGCGCGGCAGGCAACTTGGGAACACGCTGCTGCCACCAGATGCGATCGCGTTGGGCGGCGGGTGATCCATCCAACCCTCTCTCCGCCAGCAGATAGTCGCGGAACTGAATCTCCAGAGTGGGCAGCGGCAGGTCCGGGTACTGATAACGCGCTTCAAACTCACCCAGGAGCAGCCAGATGCTCGCCCAGTCGGCAATCAAAAAATCCATCGACAGATGCAGAACGCTGCGCTCCGGCAGCTGTGAAAGACTCAGACTGAACAGCGGCCACCGCTCCGGTTGATACAGGCGATGCCCCATCTGCTGTTTGACGCCATCCAGCAGCGCCTCGGCGTGAGCCGCATCACTGCTGGCGCAGTCGATAGTCAGCTCAGGCACATCGGGTAAGATACGCTGGCTGCCGCCGCTGCGGTCAAATACCGCGCGCAACATATCGTGACGCACCACCAGCTCATTCCAGATGGCACTGACTCTTGCCTGTTCCAGCGGCGGATAACTCACCTCAAGATAGACATGGCAGGCCACGCCGCCATAACCAAAGGCATCACTCCGCCCCATCAGATAGGCCGCCTGCACTTGGCTCAACGGGAAAGACGCATAACGCGCGGCCTCGTCGGCCATCAGAACGGTTTGCTGCTGCTCCTGCGCCAGGATCGCCAATACCTCAGCCTTATGCGCTTTGAGCATCTCTAAATCGGCAGGCGAAACCGCACCCTGCGGCATACGGTAGTTGAGTTTGCCCTGCTGCTCCCACAATTGTGCGCCACGGCTACGCAAACGTTGGATCAGTTCAAGGGCAATGGGGTACTGAGTCATACTAAATCCTCCTTACCTTGCGCCATCACTGTGGACGACCGGGCGCAATATTGACGTTAAAACGCAGACGATTGGTGGGGTCGAGGCGCTGCTTTAGCGCCTGCAGCCGTATCCAGCTGCGGCCATAAGCGGCTTGTGCCCAGCGCGGTTCATGATCGGGCAGCAGATTGGCGTAAGGGCCACAGCTCACCGTTTGCAGTAGTTGCCAGGCTTCGATGGCCGGTGCCAGCATTTGCCGGTTGTCCGCCTCGCCATACCATTGGGCGCAGACTTCAACAAACCAGTTTGCATCGCGATGCGCAAAAGCGCTGGCATCCGCCGGTGCACGGGCGATGGCTCCGCCAAGTGCGCCAAACACCAGTGAGAAATTCGGGCCGGAACGATCAAACAGAGCCAGCAACTGATCCAGGGTAGTATCGTCCAGCTCACGCAACAGTTCGCCCCGGTTGTAGACATGTTGCTGTTGGTAATTGGCTGCAGAGGGCAGCAGGCGCTGATAATCGACATAGCGCATAGGTTGCAGCGTATCGCACAGCGCCCCCGCCTTCAGCGGTCCGAGCACGCTTTCGGCCTCTTCCGGCGCACCAAACCAAGTGGGGATCAGCATGATGCTGCGCTCAAAATGCAGCGATTCCGCTAGAAACGGTAGCGGCGGCGTAGTCCACACCAGCGCAATCAGAGAGGCCTGTTCTGGTGCCTGAGCCAGCCAGCTACGCGCCCGGCACAATACCTCAGGGATAGCGCTCTCTGGCCACGCGAGCACGCCAGCAACCACCCCTTCCACTGGATGCAGTTGAAAGGTGAAGCGCGATACCACGCCAAAATTTCCGCCTGCACCGCGGAGTCCCCAGAGCAGTTCGGCATCACGATCCTGATTGACCTCGCACACTTCTCCCGCCAAGGTCACCAGTTCGCAGCTCAGCAGATTATCGCTGGTGAGGCCAAACTGGCGCGACAGATCGCCAACACCGCCCCCCAGCGTATGCCCGGCGATACCGATAGTGGGATTACGCGGGCCTGGTACGGCCAGGCCATGTGCCTGGGTCGCAGCATCCAATTCTCCCCAGGTTACGCCGGGTGCGACGTGCGCCAACCGCTTGATCGGGTCGATAGCAATCTGCTTCATGCGCGACAGATCCAGCACCATGCCATCCTGACAGGTGCCGTAACCGGCAACGTGTGCACCGCCGCCGCGCAGCGCCACTGGCAGATCCCGTTGCGCAGCCAGTTGCAGGGCCTGCTGGATATCATTCACGCTGATACAGCGCACGATGGCGGCAGGATGGCAGTCAATGCGCGCATTGCGCACCCGCCGTGCGGCGTCATATTCCGCGTGTTGCGGCAACAGCAAGTCACCTTCCAGAGACTGCTGTAAGAGGGTAAACGTCTCGCTCATCACATCTCCTGCGGCAAAGTAAATAACGAATGGATGAAATCAGAAGTCTCCGGCAGCGCCTGCCAGCCCTGTAGCGTGACGCCACTAACATAGCGCCGCTTGCTGTGATGGCTGCTCAGCCACTTGTCGGTGGGTAACAAACGTTGCAGATGCCTGTGGCTAGCCGCAGGCAAATGGAAATCAACACGGGCCACCGCGCGTGCGCCGTTGGCGTGTTTCACACGCGAGGGGCGTTGCTGTGGGTGATAGTGGGAGACAATAAAGGGCAAGTGATTGCCACGTGGCGTCATAAAGCGATAGTGCACTTTCTCGCCCAGTACCGAACGACGGTTGCCTTTGACGATGCGCGAACCGACCAGCGCCTGCTGACGCAGATGATGACTAACGCTGACCAAACTGAGCGGATCCTGTGGTTGATAATGCATGGGCTCGAGCGCCACATCGCACCAACCGGCAGAGGCCAGTGCCCAACCTTCCAGGCGCTGTCCGGCGCTGCGACCAAAGCGCCAGCCAAACGGCAGGCTCAGCCAGCGGAACCAGCGCGGCAGTTCAAAGAACTCCAGGAAAGGCCCCTGCTCAAACCATACCAGCGCATTGTGCGCATGCGCCGGATCGCCGCCCCATTGCACGCTGAAACCGGCCTGCTCCAGCTGCGCGACAGCATCGCGAATGTTATCGACCTTGCACAAAATATGGCTGCACTTAAGCATCAACTGGCCTGCGCACGATAAACAGACGTTGCCCAAGCGGCGCCAACAAGTGCCCTTCGCCCGGCAGGCAGAAGGTACATATCAGTCCCGCACGTCTGAACAGGTCCTGCCACTGTTCAGACGAAAGAAAACGCTGTTCGCTGCGCTGTCGATCGTCCTGCGGTGGCGGCATCATAAAAGCCTGCGAGGTGAGAATTTCCAGATGTTCACGCGTCGGTTCGGTGATCAGCATGACACCGCCGGGGCGCAACACCTCGGCCAGCCAGCGAATGGTCTGTTCGCTGTTGTGCGCATTGTTCAGTACCCCCGCCATCACCAGCACATCCTGCGAGCCTGCGGCCACACCCTGCTCGCTCATGGGCTGATCAATGTTGAGCAGCGCGGTTGTGAGCCACGGTAGATGGCCATAGCGCTGCTGGGCATTAACGAGGAAGAAGCGCGACACATCGCTGAACAGCCAGTGCAACGGCGGTGCCTCACGATAAACCTCGTACAGCAGCTCGCGTACCCGCTCGGTAGTGGCACCGGTGCCCGCGCCAATCTCCAGCACCTGTAGTGGCGTGGTGCGCTGCCTGAGTTCCGCCAGTATCCAGTCAGCGATCAAGGTGTTGAGGTAGCGGGCTGTGATGGTATGGCGATAGACCGCATCGGCGATGTCGTTGCGCCCTTCCGGGAACAGCAGCAAGGCGGCCTGCTGCTCACCACGCATTAGCTCACCCAGTTTTTCCACGTTAAGCCATAGATAATCGATAAATGTTCTGGAGCCGAGGCGGTCATCCCATACCTCATGTACCGCCTGCCAACTGCGTTGCAGCTCGCTGCTGCTGATAAAACGGCGGCTGAAGTAATGCGCGTCGTGCTGGATCACCAGCCCTGCATCGGCCAGCAGCAGTAGCCAGCGTCCGATTAAGGCATGGTGCTGGCTTGCGACCTGCAACTGTTGAAGTATCCCGGCCAGGTTGCTGCCTTGATTGGGTTGCGCTAAAGCGCCGCCCTGTTGCAGGCTGAACAGCATGGCGTTGAGGCAAGCCTCATCCATACGAGCGACAAACTCGGTTATTTCACGCGTCTGGATAGCTGCAATCAGTAACTCTGCCCGCTGGGTGAAGCTCCGCGGCTGGGTAGTTGTGGTATTCGGTCTGGTGGTAGCTGTAGCAGGCAGCACACTGCGCGCCAGCGGCTGGAACTGCTGGCCGGGCTTGAGGCGTGGATAGCCTAGCCCCTTCATCAGCGCCTGCCACATCTGACACTGCGTCAGCAACGATTGCGGACTCCAGTGCGGTGCATCTCTGTTCTGAATGCTTTCTGCCAGCGCCAGTAAATCCTGCGCAATGGCGACGGGCCAGCGTTCTGTCAGCGCGGTGCGCCAGCTCTCGCTCTGACCCTCTCCAATGATAGTGCTGATCTCCTCCATCAGATGCGCCGACTGCGGGCTGTTGAAGTCATGGTCGCGTTTTACCGCATCCGGGATATGCAGGCGTGGGCGCCACAACACCGGGCCATGAGTATCAACCAGCGACAGTCGTCCTGCGGGGAAGCCCAGGGTGATTTGCTGTAGCAACTGGAAATGGTTATCGGGATCCTGCGGATCCACTTCGTTATGGACATTCAGCGTCAGCGGAATACCGGCAATCACGCCATGCACCATCTGGAACGGGGCATCCGGCGGCTGTGCCTGTGCGTTGAATTGCCACGGGCGTGTTGCACCCAACGCCTGCGCCAGCATAGTGATTAACGGAAAAGCCACCTGGCTGGCGCAGGCTGCATCAATAAACTGCAGCTTTTGCCGCCGCAGCAAGCGCTGTGCCGCCTGGCTAAACTCCTGCACCGCTGGCAGATACGGATAGAGATTACCGATCCGATAGTGCACGCCGTGCTGTCGTGCGCTGCGCAGGTTGGCCACCACCTCATCGTGGTGTACTGGCTGCTCCTGGATCACGTGGATCCCTTTTGCCATCAACTGCTGCGCCAGTTCGCTGCCTACGCCACCCATCACAGCTGCACGCAGCACCACACAGGCGAGATCAATATCCTCTGGCAGTGACGCCAACTCGGTGTAGAGTGGAATATGATGGCGATCCGCACAGTCTCGGCTGCGCGCACTGCCGCTCGCCAGCAACCCCACAACGGTAAAGCGTTGCGGATGACGTTTCAGCGCAGCCAGCCAGAACTGACCAAAGGTAGAGCCACACACCAGCACCTTTAACGGAGAGGCTCTCACAGCACACCTCCTCTCATCTCACTCAGTTGCTCAATACCGCCGTCAAACAGCTCGATATCAATGCCGGTCTGCTCGCGGCAGAACAACAGCATAAAGGCTTCCGTATCGATGCACTCGGCGGCCAGGCCGACCACAGGTTCGGGGCACTTCAGCAACCACTTGGCACAGGCTGCCGCACAGGCTGCTGTCAGTTGGGCAATACCGGGAGCTTTCAGTAACAGGGTCGAGGTGGTTTTGCTGCCCTGGCGCATTCCTTCGACCTGGATCAGGAAGTTGACCCACGGCTGTCGACCTGCGACATCCAGTGCGGATCCCTCCATCACGGCCTGAATTACCTGCTCACGTGGCAAGGCACGCGCCGCTTCCAGCGCCCGAGCCAGGTGTTCACCGTCGAGTGCCAGATACCAGTGGCTATGGCGAAGTCCTAAACGGTCGGTAACACGACGTGACTCCTGATCATCGTAAGGTTGTAACTGCACCGGGCGCGGAAAAAACGGCAGGCTGACGTTGGACTGGCGATGCTGCAAAGCATGGCGTGACGGCAGTGCTCGCAGCACACCATCCAGGTAATCTTCTGCCCCGCCGCGCGTGAAACGATCAAACACGCCAAACCAACAATGCAGCGTATCGACGCGTTCCAACGTGCTCGCCAGCCACTCCGGCAAAATGCCGGATAATCCCGGCAGCGCACCGGCGGCAAACAGTGCACTGCGCGGACAAATCCCTGCAGGCCGCGTTAACCGTAACGGACAGTCAATGCCGCCCGCATCCACCAACGGAATACCGGCAGCATACAACCGGTTCGCTACGGGTTGTGACAGGCGTACAGAGGGCGCGGCACAGTTCACAATCAGCCGACACCCCGTCGCGAAGGTCATCAGGCTTTCTTCATCGCTGACATCGACATAGCAACTTTGTGCCCAAGGCACTGGCTGTGGATGACGCCCACCGACGCGTAGCGAGGTTTCGCCCCACAAGTGCAGAAGGCGCGCCACTTCGCTGCCCACTGCCCCAAATCCACCAAGAATGCCAATCACAGTACACCTCCTTCCATGGATGCCGCCGCAGCCTGCTGTGCCTCAATCTCTGCAGCCATTGCCTCAAGGCTGGGGGCATTAAAGATTTTCCTCAGCGCCATCTCGACGGCAAACTCATCGCGGATACTGTTGATCAGCCGCGTTGCCAGCAAGCTGTCACCCCCCAGCTCAAAGAAGCCTTGCTGACGACCAATGCCCGGCGCGATCCCCAGCAATGCGCACCACAGCTGTGCCAATTGCCCTTCGGTGTGACTTAACTTGTCCTGCTGTTGCTGCTTTGGCAGGTTGTCATACAGCGCTTGCAGACGCTTACGATCGACTTTGCCGTTGGCAGTGAGCGG
Organism: Serratia sp. K1WW1; assembly: GCF_055790865.1. Classification (NCBI taxonomy): domain Bacteria; kingdom Pseudomonadati; phylum Pseudomonadota; class Gammaproteobacteria; order Enterobacterales; family Yersiniaceae; genus Serratia; species Serratia sp. K1WW1. The sequence continues at coordinate 2,148,514 of NZ_CM147697.1, read as the reverse complement.
CAGATGTGTCAACAAAACCAGGCGTTCCGGCACCATCGCTTTGGGCAGTCGTTCAGCCAATAGGCTTGGCCAGTTTTCGGCCAGCGTATGGCTATGCGATTGGCTCAGGGTCAAGGTAGAGGCCAGACCGTGATCGTTCACCGAGATCGGTTGGAAACCGGTGCCCTGCGCGCGTTGCTGCCAGACCGAGCCAGTACGCAGCGGATCCTTACCACTGCTGCCATAGCCTCCCGCCAGCAGTCCGGCGCTGACCCTGGCGAGCGGGGTCAGGCACTGGCGCTCCATCATCCACAGTTCGCCATCTGGCTTAAGCAATTGACGCGCGGCAATAAGACCATGCAGGGGCTGCGCATAGCGATGCAATGCATTGGCCGCCAGCACGATATCTGCTGAGTGTTGTAGTGTTTCTGTCAGATAGAGTTCATTAAGCAGCATGAAATCGATGTGATGTCCGCTGTTGGCAAGACGCACCCGCGCCTGCTCCAAAGCTAGCGGTGCCGACTCCAGCAGCGTGTAGTGGATGCTGCCCTGCGGTAGGTGTGCCAGCAACACGGCGCTGTGCTGCCCACAGGCACCGTTGATCTCCACAATATGAATGGGTGTACCGCCTTGACGGTGCATGTTCTGGATATGCAACGCCAGTTGCAACAGCCATTGCCGTGTCTCATCGTCTGAGGCGGATAAGCTGGCGGGACTGAAGATCGCATCCGTCAGCAACGCAGCATTATCCTGCACGCCACGCAGCATGGCACGCCAGTTGGCATAGCGATTTCGCGCTTCCATTATCAGCGGGATAGCTGGTTGCGAGGTGGCGCTGGCAGCCGCCAGCTTCTCTGTGGCGATATAGGCCGTACCCTGCGGCTGTAATAAGGCACGCGACTGGAGCCAGCTCAGCCACAGTTGCAGGATCTGTCTGCCCTTCTCATCAGGCTGCAAAGATTGCACCTGCCAGATTACGCCCGCCTCGGCCGGCAGTTGCAGCAGCTCAATCAGGATCTGTTCAGCAATCGCAGATTCATACTGCAGCAGACTGCGCTGAGCGTCGTTAGGATTGAACGGTTCGAACTGTTCGGCAGCGGCTGGTGTCAGGGGTGCTACCGCTGCCATCAAGCGCGGTGTCACACCATCGTGCCACAGCGATACCGTAGCCTGATCGACGCCCGGCAGCATCTGCAACGCCTGTTCGACCTCACCCGCTTCAATGCGATGACCACGCAGTTTCATTTGCGTATCAAGGCGGCCTAAAAACTCCAGCGTACCGTCAGGCCAGTAACGGCCCCGATCGCCAGTGCGATACCAACGTTCACCCTCGAGTTGCGGGAAGCGAGCTGCTGTCATCGCAGCATCGCCGAGATAACCGCGAGCCAGCCCTGCGCCGCCAATCAACAGCTCACCCTCAACCCAGTCCGGACAATCGGCATTGGCATGATTGACCACGCGCCAACGCTGGTTGCCGAGCGGGTAGCCGTAAGGAATGGATCGCCAGTCAGGATCGACGGCCGTAACCGGGAAGATATTAGACCAGATGGCCGCTTCCGTGGCACCACCCAACGCCAGGAAACGGCAATCTGGCGCAGTGTGTAGCAATCGCTCAGGTAGCGACAACGCAATCCAGTCACCGGAAATCAGCGCTGCACGCAGTGCAGGAAGCGTGGTATCACGCGCTGATGTCAGCAGCATCTCCAGCAATGCCGGTACGGAGTTCCACAAGGTGACGCGATGCTTTTGCATCAGGCTCAACCAGTGCGCCGCATCGCGGCGGTAGGCCTCATCCACCATCACCAGCGCAGCACCACAGCTTAGCGGTGCAAACAGATCGAACACGGAAAGATCAAAATCGAGAGCAGAGAGTGCCAGCACGCGATCCTGCGGCTGCATTGCCAGCCGCTGGCGCAGATCCTGCAAGGTGTTATGGGTAGCAGCGTGGCGCATCTCCACCCCTTTCGGTTCGCCAGTGGAACCGGAGGTAAAGATGATGTACGCCAACTGCTGCACATCGATCGCCACCGGTTGTGGCAGCGCGGTGAATTCCGCCTGAACCGCTGCCTGGCCCAATAGCGGTGTCTGTGGATCCAGCAGCAATCGCACCTCGGCACGCTTTAAGATAGCGTTTTTGCGCATCTGGGGCTGATCGATGCCGACAGGCACCCAACTTGCCCCCGCGGCCAGTACGCCCAGGACGGCGATCGCCTGCTGCGGCCCTTTCGGTAACGAGATCGCCACCCGATCGCCCGGCAAAGTGCCCTGCAATTGCAACCAGTGCGCCAGTTTCAGCGCCTGCTCTGCCAGTTCAGTGTAGGAGAGCTGGAATATCTGCTGCTCCTGCTGCCAAATCAGCGCGACCTGTTGCGGTGTCTGTTCGGCCTGCTGAAAAAAGGCGTGATGCAGCGTTTGTGCCGCATAGGGTTGATGTGCAGCGGCGGTAATGGCTTGACGTACCTGGCGCTGCGCCATTGGCAGCAAATCGGGCAGCGGTTGCTGCCAGGAAGTCAGGCACAGGTGATCAATCAACCGTTGATAAGCACTAAACATTGCGTCCAGCATGCCCGCCGGGAACAACGCCTCAACGGCATCCCACACCAGCAAGACGCCGCCAGCCTGTTCGGTCAGTTGATGATCGAGCCACACCTGGGGGGTCTGCGACAACCCATAAACGGCGCGACTGAATATTCCTTCCCCCACTGCTGTGCCCAAGCCCAACGCGCTGGTGAATACCACCGGCATCACCAGTTCCGGCTCCTGATGCAGACGCGCCAGTTCGCGCAGCACCTCAATGGCGGAAACTGAACGGTGATCCAGCGCCCCCCACATATCGCGCTGCACCTGGCGTATCTCATCCAGCCATCCACCATTGGCCTGGCGGCACGGTACCAGCACCAGCGAGGTGAAATCGCCCATCACACGGGTGATATCTTCGTGCCCTTGTGGGCGATCAAACAGCGTCAGATTAAGCGTGAAGTCGGGCTGATGGGACCAGCGGCGAAGTACTGTGGCAAACGCGTTGAGCATCACCGCTGAAGGCGTAACGCCATGCTGGCGCGCTTTTTGCGACAGTTGTTGCCAGCGCTGCGCGTCCAGCCAATGTTCGCAACGGGTAAATTGTGGGGTTGTTATGGTCTGTGGCGAAACAGCCAAGGGCAGTTGGGGTGCCAACGGCAGTTCTGCAAGACGCGGATGCCACCAGGCCCAGGCGTCACCGTGCTGATTATGCTGCGACAGACGTGCCAACAGCGCATCGCGGAACTGAATTGTCGGCGCTTCGGGCATAGGCCGCTGGTGATAGAGCGCATCCAGTTCCTGATAAAACAACAGGATGCTGAGCGCATCGAGGATCAGGTTATCAATGGCAATTGCCACCCGGCTGCTGCCATCCTGTTGCGCCACGCTCACGCTAAACAGTGGCCAGTGCTGGGGATCGAAACTGCGTGAGGCATATTCCTCACGTTGCTGTGCGACGTTATCCGCGCCCCGCTGCTGGAACAGCGGAATGCGGTAGTGCGCCACTTGTTTTTGGACTTGCTGCCGGCCGTTATCGAATATGGCACGTAGCATGTCGTGACGCGCAATCAGTTGATTGACGGCGATTTCCAGGCGCGCCACATCAAGGTGTTCCACCTGGAATTCGCGATAGAAGGTGCAGCCAATGCCACCGAGGGCAAACTCACTTTCCCGGCCAAACAGGTAGGCTTGCTGCACATCGGTAAGCGGAAAGGCATGATAGCGACCGGCCGCGTCATGGGTAATGGCCTGCGCTACCGTTGCCGACGTTCTGCTATGCAACGTCTGGCAGAATGCGGCCAGCACCGGTTGGGCGAAAAGTTGTGACAGCGTGACATCGCTGAAACCCTCACGACGCAATGCGGCAATGGAACGGGTTGCCAGCAGGGAATCGCCCCCCAAGGTGAAGAAATTATCCTGACGGCAAGGCAGCTTGCCCAGCACGCTCTGCCAAATCGCCGCAACCTGCTGTTCCACACCTGGCAGCGCCGCATCATCCGTTTGATCGCGTTGCGACACATGCTCAGCCAAAAGCTGCCGTAATACGCTGCGGTCGATTTTGCCGTTGCTGCTCAAGGGTAACTCAGGCAGCGCCACCAGGTGTTCGGGCACCATCTCCTGCGGCAAATAGCGTTGCAGATGCTGGCGCAGTGCTGCGCAATCTTCCCAGCTATGGTTGGCGGTAAAGGCAGCCACCAGACGGTGGTTATCATCGAGCATCACAATGCCACGCTCCACGCCTGAATATGCCATTAATGCAGATTCGATTTCGCCCAACTCAATGCGGTAGCCACGTACTTTCACCTGATGATCGCGACGACCAAGAAACTCCAGCGAGCCATCGGCGTGATAGCGCGCCAAATCGCCGGAGCGATACCAGCGCTCACCATCCTGCATCACAAAGCGTTCAGCCGTTCGTTCCGGATCATGCCGATAGCCTAACGCAACGCCCGCGCCACCAATCCACAGTTCACCGCTGACCCAGTCGCAGCGATCTCGTCCGAGACTGTCCACCACCCGACAGCGCACATTATCGAGTGGATAACCATAAGGCACCGAGCGCCAGCTTGCCGGGATCTCTGCGATCTCCTGCACCGTGGAGTGAATGGCGGTTTCCGTGGTGCCGCCAAGCGCAATGCAGCGAGACTGCGGCGCCACCGCGTTTAATTTTTGCGGCAGATCCAGAGGCACCCAGTCGCCACCCAGCAATACAATTTGCAGGGGCAACGTCAGCTCATCTGCGGCGGCGCTGGTGAAAGCCATCTCGGCAAGAGCAGGCACGCAGTTCAGCACGCTGACCTGATGCTGTCGGATCAGCGCTACCCAACGCTGGGCATCACGCCAACTCTCCTCCTCAATGCACACCACCGCGCCGCCCACCGACAACGGTGCGAAAATATCGTAAACCGCCAGATCGAAACTCAGTGCCGACACCGCCAGCGTACGCAGCGCGCGGCCCAGTGGATAACGACGATTCAGAGCGTCAATGGTGTTTTTGGCCGCAAGATGGCTGATCTCCACCCCTTTGGGCGTGCCGGTTGAACCAGAGGTGTAAATCACGTAAGCCAGTTGATGATTATCGCCACTCACCACCGGAGCCGGAGCCGGAGCCGGCAGTTGAGCGTCATCCGGCAGCCGGTCAATCACATGTTTCACACCGGCATTTTGCAGGATGGCATTGACCCGCTTTTCCGGCTGCTGGTAATTGAGCGGCAACCAGGCTGCACCGCTGGCGAGCACGCCAAGCACGGCAATAATCTGCTCCGGCCCCTTCGGTAAGGCGATTGCCACCGGTTCGCCGGGTTGTACACCTAGCTTAAGCAGATACGCTGCAAGGCGACGCGCGCGTTCAGCCACCTCACCATAACTTAGGCTCGGTTGCGCACCGAATAGTGCAGGCACATCAGGTTGTTGCTGCGCCAGGCGGAAGAACGCGCTGTGCAAACACTCTTCAGGAAGGGGGGCTGCGGTGGCATTGGCACGTTGGCGAACAGCACTCTGCGCTTGCGGCAGGGCCGCTTTCACTGGCTGCTGCCACGCCTGATCGCTGGCGGTCAACGTCTCGATCAGGTTAATAAATTGATCGAACATCAAATCGAGCATGCCCGCCGGGAAGCTGGCTTCGCGCGCATCCCAGTTCACCAGCATGCCCTGATTCAGCTCGGTGATTTGTGCATCCAGCCACACCTGCGGCCCTTGTGAGACCATCCAGCCGGGCTGACCAAAAGCCTGCTGCACCCGCTCGCTAAACAGTTCGCCAAGCCCCAACGCGCTGGTGAATACCACCGGCGCAAACTGCGGTTGCCCACGCACGCGTGCGGCTTCGCGTAGCACTTCCACGCCAGAGAAGTGCGCATGCGCTGCATCCTGTCGGAACTGCTGTTGCAGGCGATGCGCACGCTCAAGGAAGCTGCCAGGTTGACTGCCCTGCCACATCAGTAGCACCGATGAGGTGAAATCGCCGACCAGCGCGGACACGTTCGGATGCAGTTGCTGGCGGTTAAACAAGGGCAGATTAAGAATGAAATCCTCTTCTTCGCTGAACTGGCTTAGCACTTCGGCAAAGGCCGCGGCGATCATCATCGGCAATGTCAGTTGACGCTCACGCGCTTTGGCTTCCAGTTGCTGACGCGCTGCGCAATCAAACCAGCGGTGGCGACGCACAACCTTGTGCTGCAAGCGGCTATCAAGGCGGCCTGGGCTGGGTAGCACCGGAGCACCAGGCAAATCCGCTAAACGCGCCAGCCACCACTGCTTGTCTGCGTCATAGCGCACTTGCTGCTGCGGCGTTTGCAGCCAGGCGGTGCGCAGTTGCTGGTATTGGCGGTAAGAGAGTTTCAGCGCGGGCAACTGCCGCTGCGGTTCCAGATAGAGCGAAGCCAGATCGTCCAGCAGAACGCGCAGGCTCATGGCATCCGCCGCAATCATGTCGAGATGAAAGTGAAGGCGACAGCCTCCACCGAGGGCGGCAGGCTTGTGCGTCAGGCACACATCAAACACTTCACCCTGCTCAATGTTAAGTTGGCGATGCGACAGCGCTGCGCGGATGGCCTCCAGGCGCAAAGTTGCCTTGTCCGTGGCTTCCTGGCGTAAATCGTACTCTTTCAGCCCTGACCAGCGCGTTTGCGCCAGGATTTGCTGTTGCCCTTCTTCCAGAATTGCTACCCGCAACATGCCGTGACGAGCTATCAGCTGACGCACCGCGCTTTCCAGCTTGGCGGCATCGACCTGGGGTAAATCGAACTCGTGGTAGAAATGTGCCGCCACGCCGCCCAGATGCTGGCTGCTGTCGCGGCCCACCCAATAGGCATGCTGCATCAGAGCCAACGGGAAAGGTGCGTTCTCTTGCGGATCAAGCACTGGCATTCTGCCTGCCGGTGCGGTTGGCTCAGGCGACTCCGCCATCATCTCCAGCCAGGCACCAAACCGAGGCTGTTCAATCAGGCGGGCGAATGAAACGTCGTAACCTTGCCGACGCCACATCGCGGCGAGTTGCATCATCGCCAGGGAATCGAGGCCGAGACCGATCAGATCGCAATCATCGGGAAGTTGATCCGGCATGTCACCGGGGAGAAAGGGCGCAATGTCCGTGCAAACCTTGTGTTTAAGGGTACTTGCCATAGTCCTTCTCCTTCCCTCAATTACACCATATAAGCCATTAAGAAAATTTATATCTCAGCGTTCGAACAGCATACCTCCGGAAATATTTATATGTTATAACGTTACATGCATCAAGTGTAAATGATAATTATTATCACGAGTTGATTTTACTGAAAAGCGTAACTAACTGAATTAACCCAAGGAAAAGCCACATGTCATCGGATATAAAACAGGCAAAAAACCGGAAATGGACTACCCTGGTGGCAGCATTGAGTGCCGCTATCATGACGCTGGACATCACGGTGGTGAACATCGCACTCCCCATAATCGGTAAAGATTTTCTCACCAATCTCGCACAGTTACAGTGGGTTATTAACGGATACACATTGAGCTTTGCCGCGCTATTGCTACTGGCTGGCGCAATTTCCGATCGGCTAGGCAGACGCTCTATTTTCCTGTTCGGCAACGGATTATTTGTGTTGGCCTCACTGGGGTGTGCCCTTGCACCTACCATCGATGTGTTGATCGTTGCGCGCGTTATCCAGGGCGCAGGCGGTGCCATGGTACTGGGGACCGCATTGGCGCTGATTGCCAATGCCTGTGAAGGAGAACCGCCGCAGGTGCGTGCCACCGCAGTAGGACTATTTGCCGCCGGCGGGGCCATCTCTGCCGCAACCGGCCCATTAATTGGTGGCATGCTGATCCAATGGGCAAGCTGGGAGTGGTTGTTTGCCATTAACATCCCGATTGGATTGTTGATCATCTTCTTCACCCTACGTCATGTTGATGAGAAACCTCTGCCACCGCCGCGCTACCCTCTGGATTTGGCTGGCGCGGTTTTAGTGACCCTCTGCCTGTTTAGCCTGAACTATGCGGCTCTGACCTTTTCATCTGGCTCATCTGCATTAAGCGAGGTGCGATTTGCACTGACCGTCGGGCTGATCACCGCGGCGCTATTCTTCTGGTTAGAGAACCGGCGCGGCGATCGTGCCCTGCTTCATTTGCGCCTGTTTCGCATACCGACTTTTATCGGCGCAATTTTGCTGAGTTTCGCCGGTCGTATTTTCAGTTTTGGCTTGCTGCCTTTTATTACACTGTGGCTGAGCGGCATCTTGCATTACTCGGCCTGGCATACCGGTTTGATCTTGCTCAGCCAATCGCTGGCAATGGTGATTGCCGCCGGGTTAAGTGGCCCGATTTCGCGCCGGATCCCGGTACGCGTGTTGCTGGCTATGGGGATGTTTATTGTTGCCATTGGGCTTGTGATCAGCAGCCGTGTGCAAATCGGCAGTGACTGGCTGGTCATCCTGCCTCTGTTACTGATGCTCGGTGCTGGCGCCGGTCTGACGATGCCGCACCTGATGGATCTCGCCGTCAGCGTGGTGCCTGCTCATCAGGCGGGGGTCGCTTCGGGTACCGCTAATACTTTTTTTCCGCTCGGTACCGCCGTGGGTATCGCTCTGTTTGGCCTGTTGCTAAGCCATGTGCTGCAGCAAGCGCTGCCTGTTTCTCAGCTCAGTGCCGCGGGTATCAGCCAGCCTGATGCAGCTCTGCAGGCGATCGGCAGTGCGCAATTCTCAATGCTTAGCGCCACTCCCGCGTTGCTGCTGCAGGCGCAGCAGGCTTGGGTGGATGCATTAAACCTGCTGTTTCGCGTGGCGGCGGTAGCCAGTGCAATAGCCGGCTTGGCGGCACTGTGGCTAATCCGCCCCGCTCAATCCCAACCGCAGCGGGATCAGAAAACCGCCTGAATCTGCTGCAAACGCCCCCACAACCGCGTGAGTAGCGGTTGTGGGTCATCACTGAAATAAAAATGCCCGCCGCTAAACCGATCGAGGGTGAAGCCTGCCGTCGTCCAGGCAGCCCAACCTTCAGCCTGCTGGTCATTGAGCTCTGGATCTTCGTTACCAACGAATACCGCGATGGGGCACGCCAGCGGCCGTGCTGAACTCAGTTGCCACTGCTCGATCAGCGCATAGTCAGCCCGTATCGTTGGCAAGATCAGTTCGCGCATCTCCGGTAGCGCCAGTAAAGCAGGATCGGTACCGTTCAGCCGCAGCAACTCCTCGCATAACGCGTCGTCGCTCTGACGATGCAGTATGCCTGGTCGATGAAACTGCGGCGCTTCACGAGCAGAAACCGCCAGCAGCTGCGGCGCAAGGAATTCACGCTGCTGTAATGCCAACACGATTTCATGCGCGACGACCGCACCCATGCTGTGTCCGAAGATCGCCCACCTCTCGCCGAGGTGGGGGGCGATAGCAGCGGTTACTTCCTGCACCAGTTCCGACATCGAAACCGGGATCGGCTGCTGCCAGCGTTCCAGGCGGCCGGGATAGCAGATCACATTGAGTTCGATCTCCGCGGGTAACAGCTCACGCCAACCGCGATATAGCGTGGCATTGCCACCGGCATGCGGCAGACAAAACAGCTTTAATTCAGGTGACACGCCCCCGCTTAGGGTTCGGATCCAGGGTGAAGTCATCAATGAATACCTGTAGTGAGTTGTGCCGCCTCAACCAATTGACGCGTCACCGCATGTGTTTGACAGGCCAGCAGTTCAGCCGCACGACCTTGCTCCACGACCAGTCCCTTATTGATTACCATCAACGCTCCCCCCAATCGGGCGGGAAGCGCTAAATCATGAGTAACGATAAGCAGCGTAATCCCCTGCTCCTGCTGCAATCGTTGCAAAAGCAGCACCAGTTCCAGCCGCGTTGGCCCATCTACCGCGCTGGTGACTTCATCGCACAACAGAATGTCAGGGCGCGTGATCAAGGCCCGCGCCAACGCCACACGTTGCTGCTGCCCACCTGAGAGCGTTGCAGCGCGCCGCACCAGGAGATGTGGCTCAAGTCCAACCAGCCCAAGCGCTTCCTCAATCCGTTGCTGACGCTGCTCTGCATTAAGCGTCGGATCGCACAGATGCAGTGGGCGTTGCAGCAGCGCCCGTACGCTATAGAAAGGGTTAAGTGAGCTGGCAGGGTTTTGCGCAACATATTGCAATCGGCGTTTCTGTGCCCCACTGCGTTGGTGGATTTTTAGCGGCAGTGTCTCGCCTAGCATAGATAGCGTGCCGCTGACGTTGTTTTGCAACCCCGCCAGCGCACGAAGCAATGTGGTTTTACCGCCGCCGGAACGGCCAGCAATGGTCAGCGTCTCGCCGCGCCCCAGTGATAACGCCATCGGCGCGAGAGCAATTCTGCCCTCGTAATCAGCACTGAGGTTTTCGCCGTTCAGTATGGGCAGCAGTGCCGAAGCGGTATCCGGCGCGTTAGCGAATGGTCGCCAGGCATCAAGTAACCTTTTTCCTGCCAGGCTGTGCGGCGCACGCAAAAATGCCTGCGTGTTTTGTTGCTCGACCAGCTCTCCTTGCTCCATCACCAGGATCCGGTCGGCTATCTGGCTGGCCTGTGGTAAATCATGCGCCACAAACAGCACGGCCATGTTGTGAGTGCGTGCCGTGGATGCGACCCACTGCATCACCGCCTGAGTGCCGATCGCATCCAGTGCGCTGGTCGGTTCATCCATCAGCAGCAAAGGGGGATAGCCCAACATGGCGGCCACTACCATCACGCGCTGACGCTGCCCACCGGAAAGCTCATGGGGATAGCGCTGTAAAAATTCAGCATCGTCTGGTAATTCCAGTTGCCGGAAGTGCGACTTCACCTGGCTATCGCGCTGTAAGGGGGGAACGCCTCGACGCGCCGCCATCAACCGTAAATACGCGCCGAGCGTTTGTGATGGCATCATGCTTATTCGCGGATCCTGCGGAACAAAACCCACTTGCTGAGCACGCAGATTGCGTAATGCGCGCGTATTGAGTGACGACAGCGCGTTACTCGCTAACCAAACTTCCCCCGCCAGCGCTTTGGTGTTTTTGGGATACTGCCCCAACGCAGCGCGCAGTAGCGTGCTTTTGCCACTGCCTGACGCCCCCACCAGCACGATAATTTGGCCGGGTTTAAGTTGTAATGAAAGCGAGTTGAGCAGCGTTTGCTCGGGTAGCTTTATCGTAACCTGCTGAAGTTCAAGCACATTTCCCGGTATTGCTGTTAGACGGCAACACCGGGCAGCGGGCGGTAATCCATTCATCCGGGAATCGATCAACAGGCCATCGAGGCTCAGGTTAAGCGGTATCAGCAGTAGCAGGATCGCGATTATGGGCGCCAGCGCAGCCCAAGGCTGGAACGTCAATCCCTGACGGTTTTCCATGACCATTAACCCCCAGTCAGCCTGCGGTTGTACCGCAGCTAGCCCGAGGAAACTGGCGGTTGCCAGAATAAAGATGGCAGACAGCAGCCGAATGCCGATATCTGCACTCAGCAAGGGCAGCAGGTTCGGTGCAATCTCCCGGCAGAGAATCGATGCCAGCGACTCGCCGCGACAGAGCGCCATCTCAACGTAATCTTGCTGCAACTGTTGTAACGTGGCGGCGCGTACCAGACGGAAAATATCCGGCAGCATCACCAGGATCGCGGCGATCACCGCAGCCAGGTAGCCGCGCCCGCTTACTGTGACCACTAACGTCAGCAACAGCAGGCCTGGTATGCTGAGCAACACGTCGGCCACGGCCAGCAACAGGCGATCGATCCAGCGCCCTTGCAACGCAGCAACCATTCCCATAAACCCACCGCTCAACCATGCCAGAAGCACACTGAGACAGGCCAGTATCAGCAACTGTTGACCGCCGCCGAGCACGCGGCTGAACACATCGGCACCAAGATAATCCGTACCCGCCCAGAGAGCCGTACTTGGTGCGGCAAAGGGAATATCGAGTATCTCATCCAGCGCATGGGGTGCCAGCCAAGGGCCAATGACGCTGATTGACGCCACCAGCAAAAACACGCCCAATCCCGCATATTGCCGTTTACGCATCAACGCACCTCCTGACGGGCGGCGGGATTCAGCAATGCGGTCAGGCAATCGGCCAGCAGATTGAGCAGTACAGTCAATGTGCAGATCACCATCGCAATGCCCATCACCACTGGGGTGTCGCGTGACAAAGTGGCATTGAGCAACGCCGCCGCCAGGCCTGGCCAGCCAAACAGCGTTTCGGCAATTAATGCACCGCCAAACAGGTAGGTGATGTAACGCGCCAGTACGGGTAAGCAGGGGCCTAGCGCTTCAGGAAGGATCCAGTACAGCACGACGCCCGATTCCGCCACACCATTCAGGCGCGCGCATTCACTGGCAGGAGATTGTGACGCGCGGATAACTCCGAGGCGGATCAACTTGATGTTCTGAGCCAGAGAGACGCTGAGCAGCGTCAGGATCGGCAGAATAAACTGCGGCCACTGCGCCCACAGCGATTGGGTTGGCGAGATTAACGATAATGCAGGCAGCCACTGCAGCGTTAACGCAAACGCCACCACCAGCAGCATTCCGGTAACAAACTCAGGCAGCGCCAGCAGCCCCAGCGACAACAGACCGATCAGCCTGTCGATGACACTTCCCGGATGGAGCCCACAGTACACGCCTGCGGTACATGCCAGTATCACCAGTAACAGACTGGCGCTGGCTCCCAATGCCAGTGAGAAACGCCCGCGCTCCCACAGCAACGCACTGACCGGACGGTCATTCAGATAGCTGGTTCCCCAGTCGCCCCGTATGACGCCACTGGCCCAGTACAGATAGCGCACCGCGATGGGTTGATCCAGCCCCATTTGCGTGCGTAAGACGTTAACCTGCTCACGGCTGCCCTTGCCAGCCAGGCGTTGGGTGGCTGCATCCCCCTTTACCAGTGACATGGCACTGAAAATAATCACCGAAACCAACCACAGGGTTAAGATCGCCTGCGCAGTCCGCCAAAGCAAGCGCTTAATCGAGCCGCGTAACATCATGCAGAATGCAGCCAGGCATCGCGCAGTAGCGGATAATCGAAGAAGCCCGCCGCTTTAACGCCAAATACCCCAGGCGCGGATGCGGCAACAGAAGGGATGCGCGCAAAGATCGCATCGCCGCCCTGTTGCCATAGGTAGTGCTGAACATCTGCAACGCGTTGGCGCAACGCATCACCGCGTGCGGCCTGCATGGCATTCATCAGGCTTTCGAGCTGTGGCGTCGCGGGGCCGGTGAAGGACCAGGGCGCAGCGGAACCGTAATAAAACGGCAGCGCGACCGGCAGCGGCATCGGCCGGTAGAGATTGGTTTGCAGCGGCGTGTTGAGCAGCAGATTGAAATCGCTGTAGTAATCGGCCGCGGGAACGCGATCCAGGCCAAGATCAAAACCCGCCCCTTTTGCCTGTCGCAGCAGCAAGGTGGCGCTTTCAGCGGTGCCATATTCATAGTCACTGGTACGGATCGTGGCGGTGACAGACTTTATGCCCGCCTTTTGCAGCAGAGAGCGGGAGCGATCGGGATCGTAATGGCGCACAGGCAAATCCGCATTGAACCAGGGTTGCCCGACCCCCAGCGTATCGTTAGCCACTTCGCCCAGCCCCATGGTCACGGCGCGCACCATTGTTTCACGGTCAATGGCGTACTTCAGCGCCTCCACCACCTCAGGCTGGTTAAACGGGGCTTTGCTGAGATTCATGCTGAACCCCAGATTACTCATTGCCGATGGCGGCGAGTGCCAAAGCTTCAATGCCGGGTTGGCCTGTTCTGCACGTGCGATTAACAACGCCATGCCGCCCACATAATCAAACTGCCCCGCTTTCAGACCGTTGAGACGGGCTGCGGTGTCGCTGATGGCGTAGAGCTGTATCTCATCCAGCCACGGACCGCCGTTATCTGCATCCCAATAATCGGCTCGCGCCTGTAAAACGCTTTTATCCTGTGACCAGGATTGCAACGTATAAGGGCCGCTGCCGATGGCGGCGCTAAAGTCCTGCGTATTTTCCGGGAAAATGAAGATCGACTGGGCCAGTAATAAATCAAAGGAACCTACTGGTTTATGCAGCTGCAGCGTGAGCGTGTGATCGTCTTCGATGCGCGAGGCGGTAAGGTCGAGCGGTTTCAGCCAGCCACTCTGGCTACCCGGCTGGCTCATCCAGGTACGCAGACTGAACATCACATCTCTACTGGTGAGTTTACGGCCATCACTAAATGTGACGCCTTGGCGAATTTTAAGCGCCCAGCGTGTGGCATCACTGTTGGGCTCTGCTGACTCCATCAGGCGCCAAACGATATGCTGATTGTCTATTTCGGCTAATGAGTCCCACACCAAGCGGGCACGTACATAATCAATGTTGCTATTGGTGGATCGCAATACGCTTGTGGAATCATTGCTGGAACCAGCAAAGGCGGCCCGTAACACGCCACCTCTGTCAGGCTTGGGGTCGTCAGCCCATGCCAACGGTAAAATTGCGTTGCTTAGCACGATCCCCGCGCTAATACCCATCGTTTTTATCAGTGCTCTTCTGGTTAAACCCTGTTTCATTCCCCTGCCTCTCCCTGAACAAAAACCTGAAATTTCCGCTTCATTATTGACCATAGCATATGTTATATCATTACAATAATACAAACGATATTGATAATCATTACCAACAAAAACATAAAAATACTTTCTGAAATTTCTATCTGGCAAGGGATTACTATGGAACGTACCACATTGTATTTGGCAGGAAAAAAACTCACTCAACTTGCTGTAACGGGTCTTTCACTCCTTACTCTCGCACTGCAAAGTACCTGGGCACAGCAGAACAATTCAACGTTGACTGTCATCGCACAGGAAGAGGGATCACGCAGCAGCAAGCTTTCCGCCAAAGTGAGCAGCAGCGCCACCAAAACCGCGACACCGCTGGTGGAAACACCGCAATCGGTCTCGGTGATCACCCGCCAGCAGATGGATGATCAAAACACACGCAGTCTGAACGAAGCGCTCCGCTATACACCTGGCGTGGCCTCGGAACAGTGGGGAGGCGTGACCGCCTTCGATCAATTCACCCTTCGCGGACTTAACTACGGTGACACAGGTTATTCCGACGTGTTTCAGGATGGCTTGCGCAATACCAACGGCCTGTTATTCGGGGTGCAACAGGTCGATCCTTTCCTGCTAGAGCAGGTTGACGTGCTGCGTGGACCCGCATCGGTGCTTTACGGCCTCTCCAATCCTGGCGGCGTCATCGCACTGACCAGCAAACTGCCGACGCGAGAGACCATTCGCCATATCGAAGTAGAAGGCGGTAGCTCTAATTACGGCCGGGTTGGTGTGGATTTTGGTGGTGCGCTGAATGACAACGGCAGCGTCCTGTACCGTCTCGTTGCCACAGGACATCTCGCCGATGGCATGCAACAAGACGCCAAACTCAAAGGCTATGCGCTGGGCCCCTCAATCACTTTTAATCCTGACGACAACAACAGCCTGACGCTTTACTCACGCTTCCAGTACGATCCCGATCTCGGCGTCATTACTTCGCTGCCCGCTTACGGCACCCTGTTCCCTAATCCCAATGGCAAACTGCCACTAGATGCCTATCCTGGCGAGCCGGACCATAGCACCTATAGCCGCAAGCAGTCGGCGGTGGGATACAGCTATAGCCATAATTTCAACGAAGACTGGTCAACGGTTCTGAAGGGGCGCTATTTTGGCGAGACATCGAATTATGATGCGGTGGTGATGTTGGGACTGAACGACGATATGCGCACCATCAGCCGTAATACCGCAGTCTCCGATGAGCGTTACAACACCCTCAATGTTGATCATCAGATCCACGGTTTTTTCGACACTGGCGCGTTAAATCATGAACTGCTGACTGGCGTGAGCGTTGATCATATGCGCGGACACACCAATTACGGCAGTGGCAGTGTCTCATCTCTGGATATCTTCCATCCTGTCTACGGCGTGGCGGAGTATGGCCCAACCGCGTGGTGGCAGGATAGCCGTGTATCTTCCACACAAACCGGTCTCTACTGGCAAGACCAGATCGCCTGGCAGCAGTGGCGTACCACGCTGGGGATCCGCCACGACTGGAGCAAAATCATCAACAAAGATTTTCTTTATGGTCAGAATTATGAGCAGCACGACCAGGCAACCACTGGTCGTATCGGTCTGAATTATCTGTTCAGCAATGGCATCTCGCCTTACTTCACCTGGGCGCAATCCTTCCAACCAGTAGCAGGCCTCTCGCGCGAACAAAAACCCTTCAAGCCCAGCCGCGGTGAACTCTATGAGTTTGGCGTGAAATATCAGCCACCGGGCACCACCACCCTGCTCTCTGCGGCGGTGTATAACCTGACGCAGGACAAGACTCTGAGCACCGATCCGGTCTATACCGCTTTCCAGACACAGGGCGGCAAGATACGCGTGCGCGGGCTGGAGCTGGAAGCTCGGGGTTTACTGACCGACCAATTCAGCGTGATCGGCAGCTACACCCTGCAACAGGTGAAATACACGCAGGATACCCAAGGCCGTGAAGGCAAAACCCCGCTGCGTGTGCCGCGTACCTTTGGTGCCCTGTGGCTGGACTGGCTAGCCCCCAGAGGTACAACGATTGATGGTCTGGGGCTGGCGGTGGGCGGACGTTTCAGCGGAGGCACCAAAGGCGGCACCATGGAAGATCAGTTCAATACCGGAGGCTATGGTCTGATAGATGCCTCAATCCGTTATGAGCTCGGCAAGTTCGATCCTTCGTTACGTGGCAGCAAAGTACAGCTGACTGCGCAGAACCTGCTGAACCGCAAAGTAGTTATGGGCTGCTACTCCACCGATACCGGTTGCTTCTGGGGGGCCGGGCGTCAGGTGATTGCCAAAATCAGCTGGGACTTTTGATGGCGTTGCCGGCTCCCCCGGCAATTCTTTTTCGGCAAGGAGAAAACCATGAACGAACTTCAACGTTACAGCGCCTGGAGCGAAAGCGAGCGTGTGCACTACCGGCAATCTGGCTATTGGGTCGATCAGCCGCTTGGTGAGCAACTGCGTCTGTGGGCACGTCAGCAGCCCACCCAGATCGCACTGGTAGCTGGCCAACGGCGGCTCAGCTACGCTGGTCTTGACACTCTGGCCGACCGGCTGGCAGCGGGCTTCGCCGCAAGAGGGATCCGCTCAGGCAATAACGTGCTGCTGCAACTGCCAAACTGTATCGGTCTGGTCGCCACACTGTTTGCGCTGTTTCGCCTCGGCGCACGCCCGATTCTGGCGATGCCGGGGCAGCAAGCGTCGGATATTGACATGCTGTGTCAACTGGCCGAACCTGAAGCCTGGCTCTATCCCACCCGCTATCTCGGCAATGACTATCAGATGCTGGCAAAGGATATTGTCGCAAAACACCCCAACCTACAGCACTGGCAGGTGAACACGGACGACGTCCTGATGTCGACATTCCAGCATGAACCGCAATCGTTCCAGGCACCGCACGCTGAGGATATTGCATTACTGCTGCTCTCTGGTGGCAGTACCGGCACGCCAAAGTTGATCCCACGTACCCACGCTGATTAATTCTACAACGCGCGCCGGATGTCGGAGATCTGCCAGCTCACCCCTCAAAGCGTTTATCTGGCGACATTAGCCGTGGCACATAACTTCACCCTATCCTGCCCCGGCGTGCTGGGCACTCTACTCTCAGGCGGCAAGGTAGTATTGGCGCAAACCTCCGGCTGCGACGAGGTTTTCCCGCTGATTGAACAGGAGAAGGTCACCTTTACCGCCCTCGTGCCGCCTCTGCTTAATCTTTGGCTTGAGTGCCGCGCCTGGGACGACAGCGATCTTTCCTGTTTGCAGCTGATTCAGGTTGGCGGTGCACGTCTGGAAAGCACGCTGGCGGCGAAGGTAAAACCAACCTTTAACTGCCAGTTACAGCAGGTTTTCGGTATGGCAGAAGGCCTGATTTGCTGCACACGGCTGGACGATACGGATGAGGTTATTTTACATACCCAAGGTCGTCCGATTTCAAACGCTGACCAGATACGGGTGGTCGATCAGGATGGATTACCGGTTAAACCGGGAAACGCTGGCGAGTTGCTCACCCACGGTCCCTACACCATTGGCGGATACTATCGCGCTGAAGCACAGAATCTACAGGCATTTACGCCCGATCATTTTTATCGCTCTGGTGATATCGTTCGCCTCACCGCGGCAGGCAACATCGTGGTTGAAGGGAGACTCAAGGAGCAGATCAATCGCGCAGGAGAGAAGATTGGCTGCGCAGAAATAGAGTCACTGATTGACAGCCATCAAGCCGTTTTGGGCTGCGTGGTAGTAGGCGTTGCCGACGAACGCCTCGGCGAGCGCATCTGCGCCTGTGTGCAGGGAGACACGTCGCTGACGCTCACTATTCTGCGTGGCTACCTGCAACAGCAGGGGCTGAGCGATTATAAACTGCCGGATCAACTATTACGTGTGAAAGACTGGCCGTTAACGGTGGTCGGCAAAATCGATAAGCGCCAACTGGCTGCCACTGCCCAGCACGTACTGGCAGCCTGTGATAACCACCAGACGCTTGCCCTACAAGCAACGCCGTTAGACGTGGTTTATCACCTGCTGGAAAGCGAGGAGAAGTGCTACATCGCTTACGAACGTGACGGAGAATGGGATATAGGTATCGACAGCCAGGCGCAAATTACGCTCTACGCCAATCGCGCTGAACTTAGCCTGGCGGGCCTCGCGAAGCAATGCTGGCAAAGCGGCAACTGGCAGGAGGATCTTCAGCAGGCCTTGAATGCTCTACCTTTCAACAGCTGGCAAGCGTATGGGATGAGTCAATTTGAGTTAGCTCATTTAATCCATGGCGTTTCGCCAGCCAACCTGCCTGACAATGTCCCGCTGCTAACGCTTTTCATTCCGCGTTATCAGGTCCAACTTAGCGCTGGTCGCGCCAAACTGATTACCCATTCCGATAGTGATTTACAACATCTGGCAACACGTGTACAGCATGCCGATCGCACAGCGATTGTTCCCGCCAGTGAGACCACATGGCTAGCATCGGTCGCGAAGTTGGTTCGCGAGCAGGATGCCCACGGCTATTGCCAGCGCGTCGCTAAAGCGGTAACGGAAATCCAGCGCGGTCAGTATCAAAAAGTCATTCTGTCACGCCGGATCACACTGGCTGAGCCAGTCGATCTGTTGGCCAGCTACCATCTTGGTCGTCGCCACAACACACCCGCCCGTTCATTTGCCGTTAAATTAAACGGTAACGAATTGGTTGGGTTTAGCCCTGAGACGATAGTTGAAGTCTCAGAGACAGGAGCGGTAAGTACTCAACCGTTAGCGGGGACACGTGCGTTAACTCACGATGAAGCGGAAAATAAGCGTTTACGCAAGGTACTCACTAATGACACGAAAGAGATTGCCGAGCACGCAGTATCGGTAAAACTGGCGATGGAAGAACTGGCCACCTTATGTGTTAACGGCTCGACACACGTCAGCGATTTCATGAGTGTCTCATTACGCGGCAGCGTGCAACATTTGGCATCCCGGGTAAAAGGACAATTAGCTCCTGATTTCAACGCCTGGCACGCCTTTGGCGCACTGTTCCCGGCGGTAACCGCTTCAGGTATTCCGAAACACCCCGCGATCGAGGCAATAAAACGCTTGGAACCTCACCCACGCGGTCCCTATAGCGGCAGTGTTTTCATGTTCAATAGCCAAGGTGAACAGGATGCCGCGCTGGTTTTGCGATCGCTATATAAACTGGAAAGTGGGTATGCACTGCAAGCTGGGGCTGGGATCATAAACCAATCACTGCCTGAGCGAGAACTCGAGGAGACCATTGAGAAACTTCAGTCTGTGAGTCGTTTTATAATCAAAGCAACAAGGTAAATCATAAATAAAGGGCTTCTTTTACCTGGACCATCGCCCGGTGGATGCAAAACACGGCATCATCTGGTTAAGACTGTAAAAACTCACCACATAAAACCGGGTTCTAGTCGGCCCGGCCTGTTAATACCTTTATTCTGTCTATGCAATTCGAGCTTATTCCCAGTCACACCCATCACCCAGTCGTATTTATTGATCGAGATAAAAAACCTGTCACTGCATTCAGGTAAAACTGAGATAATTATAGCCTGCTTCAATAACGGTTAACTCTCCTGCACTAAAACTCTGCCGCTTTAGCTCACCTCGCTCATACCAACAGCAATACACCCATCCCTTATCAGAAGTGGTTCCACTGACGACCATAATTTCAGGCCGTTTGCGTAGGCGTACAAGCATTCCTGGCATAAACATTAAATGCCTCCGGGTGAGAGCGTGCTATCAATCTGCTCCGTCTTTAATACACTCATCATGATAAATTCGTTTGCCTGCTTGAGGACAGAAAAGTCAGGCTTGACCTTGCCATAAACACGCATTCCTTCAAGCATCATAAAGAGGCTTTCAGCCATAATCTCTGCCTTGACATCCAGCCTGAATACGCCTTGCTGTTGGCCCTGCTTGATGATGAACAACAGGTTTTTTTTAATTCCGCTGAACATATAGCTGACTTTTTCGTAGATATCCTTGTCGCCTGGGAGCAACTCACTTGCAGTTGCAATGGTGAAGCACCCTCGTATGCCATCTGCGTCGGTAGAAAGTAAAGCACAGTAATCCAGCGTTTCTCTCAGGGCGTTTTCAGGATCCTGCTCACCTGCGCGCTTTTCCATTCTCCGCAAACCATCATCCATATACTGCGTTAGCGCAGCCAGAAAAATGGACCTTTTATCCGGATATAGCTTGTAGATGCTCGCGCTGGCTAAACCCGATACCTGCATTAAATCAGCCATTGATGTAGCGTGAAAACCTTTCATCCAAAACACGCTAAGCGCAGCATCAAGAAAATCCTGCGGGTGAAACTCTCGAGGTCTACCAAGATTTTTTTTCATGTTGCCTGCTATTTTTTGCACTTAACGCTATTAGTCCTGCACTGATTGTAGATTGACCATTCTATAAGTCAATAAATACATCAGCCGACGGCAGCTGACTAACCGAGGACCTCACACCCAGACCCTCAGAACCCGCCTCCAGATCACACCCTCAACATTTAACATGAAAAGTACAATTTTTTACCTGAATGTTACATTCCATTAAAATACCCATCCCCCATACTCATGCCACGCCCACCCCTACCGAGGGAAACAACTGATGAAAACTAGCAACCCGATGCTGGAAAAATTACTGCCCATTCTGCCACTTATCGCTGCCAATGCCGCACAGGCGGAAAGCGAACGAAAAGTACCGGATGAGAATATCCGTTTGTTAAAAAGCATAGGTATGCACCGGGTATTCCAACCGAAAAAATTCGGTGGCCTGGAAATCTCCCTGCCAGAATTCACCGACTGTGTCGCCGCGCTGGCCGGAGCCTGTGGCGGAACGGCCTGGGCTTTCAGCCTGCTATGCACCCACAGCCATCAGATAGCGATGTTCTCCCCCAAACTGCAACAAGAGTTCTGGGGAGATAATCCAGATGCCACCGCCAGCAGCAGTATTGCCCCGTTTGGGCGTATTGAGGAAGCCGAAGGCGGTGTTTATCTGAGCGGTGAAATGGGCTGGAGCAGCGGTTGTGACCACGCCGAATGGGCGATTGTCGGCTTTCGCCGCAAAAACGCCGAAGGTGAGTTGCTTTACAGCTTTGGCGTGATCCCACGCAGCGATTACGAAATTCGTGATGACTGGTTTGCGGTTGGCATGCGCGGCAGCGGTTCCAAAACGCTGGTCATTAAAAATGCCTTCGTGCCGAACCACCGCATTGAAGCCGCTCAGGATATGATGCACGGGCGCTCTGCGGGTTTCGGCCTCTACCCGGACAGTAATATTTTCTACTCGCCCTATCGCCCCTATTTCGCCTGCGGTTTTGCCGCCATCAGCCTTGGCGTTGCGGAGCGTATGCTGGTCGCCTTTAAAGAAAAAACCCAAAACCGCGTGCGAGCCTATACCGGAGCCAGCGTGGGAACGGCCACCCCGGCGCTGATGCGTCTGGCTGAGTCCACCCATCAGGTTGCTGCCGCCCGCGCCTTTTTGGAAAAAACCTGGCAAGAACATGCCGAACACGGCCGTAAGCACCAATATCCTTCTCACCAGACATTGACGTTCTGGCGTACCAACCAGGCCTACGCGGTCAAAATGTGTATCGAATCGGTTGATCGCTTGTTCAGCGCCGCAGGGGCAACCAGTTGGATGGAAAGCAATGAGATCCAACGCCTGTTCCGCGACTCACACATGACCGGGGCACATGCCTATACCGATTACGATGTCTGCGCACAGATATTAGGCCGCGAGTTGATGGGATTAGAACCCGATCCGACGATGGTGTAACGAGCAGGAGTTCCTATTTAATGACACATCACACAGAACCAGCCTTGGATCCCCGCGCATTTCGCCGTGCGCTGGGTAATTTCGCCACCGGCGTGACGGTGGTGACAGCAGCAACCGCAGATGGCACCCGCGTGGGAGTCACGGCCAATAGCTTTAACTCGGTATCACTGGATCCGCCGTTGGTATTATGGAGCATTGATAAACGCTCCGGCAGCTATGCGATCTTTGAACAAGCCAGCCACTTCGCCATTAATGTGCTGGCCGCCGATCAGATGGATATTTCCAATCGTTTCGCCCGCCCCAGCGAGGATAAATTTGCCGGGATTGAGGTGGAGGTCGGCGCGGGTGACGTGCCTTTGCTTACCGACTGTGCCGCACGCTTTCAGTGCGAGAAATATCAGCAGGTTGACGGCGGTGACCATTGGATCCTGATTGGCAAAGTGGTCGCGTTTGACGATCTGGGCCGCGCACCGCTGGTGTATCATCAGGGATCCTATTCCATGGTGCTGCCTTACCCGCAGGTGGCGGAGCGCGCTGCACAGAACGCAGTAGGCAGCGCCAGGCAAGAGCGCCTGAATAACAACGTCTTCTACTTGCTCACCCAGGCGCTGCGCAGCTATCAAAGCAGCTACCAGCCCAAGCAGCTCTCCACCGGGTTGCGGGCCAGCGAGGCCAGAATGCTGCTGGTGTTGGACAGCGACGCCTGCCTTGATAAGGCCTGCCTGCTGACGGAAATGGCGATGCCAACCAGAGAGATCGAAGAAGCACAGGAAGCGTTATACCGTAAAGGCTTGGTATCCAGCACCGAGAATGGCCATCACTTGACCGAGGCAGGCGAACGCCAGGCCAGCGTGCTGCGAGATATTGCCGCCAAACAGCAAGAGCAGGTCCTGTCCGCCTTCACGGCAGACGAAGTGGGCATTTTGAAGAAGCTGTTGCGCGGTATTATTGCCAATAGCCAGTGACTTAAATCGGTCAACCTCATGCGCATTGTCGGCAACGGCAATGCGCATGAAAACCTCACCACCGCATCCTACCTATTCATGCAGCCGTGAACCTATTCGCGCCACAGACACCCTCTGCCCTACCCAACCTAGCGCCGCGCAGACGGCCATCACCAACGTCATGGCAAACGGCGTGTCATCCTGCAACCAGGAAACGGCCAGGCTTGCCAACGCCCCCATGCCAAACTGCAATGAGATAGCGAGCGCGCTGGCACTCCCAGCCTGTTGGCCACGCTGTTGCAACAATAGCGACAGGCTGTTGGTGCCAATAGCATTCACCAGCGACATAAACAACACCACCAGGATCACCAGGATGGACAGGCTCTGCTGATGGAACACCAGTAGCAACAACCCAAACAACACCTGGGCGCTGCTTTGTATCATCAATAGGCGCGGCAGGCTGTAGACCTTCAGCATCCGCACGTTCAGCAGCAGCACGGCGATCATGCCAATGACGTTGCAACCAAACAGCAGCCCGTAATACTGAGCGGGCACCTGGAAGTAGCTGATGTAGACAAAGGGAGAACCGCTGATAAAGGCAAACATGCCCGCGAAGGAAAACGCCAGGGTAGCAATAATGCCCATTGCTTCTCTGTCACGGACCAACAGGCAATAGTTATGAAACGCTTTCAGGATGCTGCCTGACTGCCCTGGCGGGGTCTTTAACGTCTCCGGCAGTACCCAGAACACCAATAACCCGCTGATACAACCCACCACCGCCAACAACATGAAGATGGCTTGCCAGTCAAAGACCGTCAGCAAAGCACCACCTAACAGCGGGGCCAGCAGCGGTGCAATCATGGTAACCAGCGTCATCAGCGATAACACTCTGGGCAGCTCATCCGAGGCGTAAACATCCCTGGCAATGGCGCGCGCCATCACTACAGCGGCCCCGCTACCAAATGCCTGTAACGCCCGCAGTACCACCAGTTGCTCAACCTGAGTGACCTGCGTACAGAGCACGCTGGCAATCACAAACAGCAACATGCCGCTCAGCAACAGCTTTCGCCTGCCTAGCCGATCGCTAAGTGGCCCGTACAGCAACATGCCGATGCAAAAACCGGCAAAGAATGATCCCAATGTATGCTGCATCTGCCCCTGTGTGGCATGCAGTTGTTGCCCCATCGCGGGTAACGCAGGTAGATACATATCAATCGACAGTGGGCCAAAAGCCACCAGCGATCCCAGTAGCGGGATCAACCATCGTGGCGGCCGGTTAGTAAAGGCAGGTGGCATAGCGGCTCCTTTATCATCAATAACGCCTCAGCGGTTATGGGCGTGAGTCTTGGTGGTTATTCGTTAACATATTAACAATCATCTTATAAAATGGACACATTTAAGACAAAATTTGTCTCTTTCCTGGCAAGAATGGATTTTATTAATACATTAAAGAAAACAGGACTGGCGTTGATACGTAGAGAGTTGGGAATACTAGGAGGATATATTTTTAGCGGGAACCCAGGGCTCCCGCAGAGGTTATAGTTGTCGGGTTGCCTTAGATCGCATTCAACTTCGCAATAGCTTCGCTCGGCAGTTTGAGTTGGGCTGCGGCAAGATTCTCTTTCAGATGTGCCGGGGAAGATGTCCCTGGGATCAGCAGAATGTTGGGTGAACGCTGCAGCAACCAGGCAAGTGCCACTTGCATAGGCGAGGCTCCCACCTGCTGCGCAACTTCTGACAACGTCGTAGACTGCAACGGCGTGAACCCACCCAGCGGGAAGAACGGCACATAGGCAATGCCCTTGCCAGCCAGTTCGTCGATCAGTGCGTCGTCATCCCGATGTACCAGGTTGTAATTATTCTGTACGCAGACAATCTCACAAATCTTCTGCCCTTGCGCAACCTGAGCCGAGGTGACATTGCTCAGCCCGATATGGCGGACCAGCCCCTGCTGTTGTAGCTCGGCTAACACGGAGAATGGCTCTTCAATCGACCCCTCTGCCGGGCCATGTGCATCAAACATGCAGCGCAGATTGACCACATCAAGCACATCCAACCCCAGATTACGCAGGTTGTCATGCACGGCCTGGGTCAGTTCAGCCGGAGAAAAAGCAGGCAACCATGCGCCTTGCCCATCGCGGCGAGCACCGATCTTGGTGACAATGACCAGATCGTCGGCATAAGGATGCAGTGCCTGGCGAATAATTTGATTGGTGTAATGCGGGCCATAAAAATCGCTGGTATCGATATGGTTGACCCCGTTGGCAACCACTTCACGCAGAACCGCGATGGCCGTTTCAGGATCCTTCGGCGGACCGAAAACCCCCGGCCCGGCGAGCTGCATGGCGCCATAGCCGAGCCGCTTGACGGTATGCGTGCCGAGCGCAAAGGTACCTGACAGATGAATGCTGGACATAATCAAACTCCTAATAAGATGGCGCAAAGTTCAGACGCTGCTATTACCGACGATAGGCAAACAATATATACCCGTCGCCTGGCAAGCTACAGCGTTCAAACCGATGCACAACTGATTTTGGGTTGAATCATCGAGCCAGTTGATTAAATAACAAACCCGTAGTGGGAACCATCTGGCAGCTCGATATCCAGACGCAGCTTGCCCCCCGCGGCCTCGATATAGCGTTTGAGCGAGGAGAGCTTCAGATCGCGGCCTGGTTTTTCCATGCCCGCCACGGTGGGTTGTTTGATGCCAAGTGCCTGCGCCATTTCGACCTGGGTTTTCTGCACCCGCTCACGTAGCTCGGCCAGGTGAATATTGAGCAGCGTATCCGCCGCAATGCACTCAGCGCTGGCCACTACCTCGGGTTTTTCTTCCGCCAGGATTTGTTCCAGTGTTCTGCCCATTGGCCTACTCCTTGTTCTCTGCTGTATTCAGAAATTGGGTAAACTCCCGATCGGCAATCGGGATCATCACCTCATAAAAACGCTTCTCATTACCGGCTTTGTTACCAGCACAAAGCAAAATACCGCGACGACGTGGGTCAAAGGCAAAGAATGCCCGTATCGGTATGCCTCGGCTTTGCACACGTAGTTCCTTCATGTTGCTGTAGCGCGATCCCTTTACCGTGTCGGCATAAGGTCTGGGCAACTGAGGACCTTTTTCACGTAGTACAATGAGTGACGCCAGCACAGAAGCTCTGTCAGTATCCTCCAACCGGCTGAACCACTCGTCAAACGTATCCGTTGTTTTAATCTCCCACACATGTGCTCCTTAGCAATATAGGTCAAAAGCTATATAGGTGTAAACCTATAAATTGCATTATGTCGGAGCTTGGGACGAGAGACATTGGCCACAATGATGAAGCTGGGGGCCGATCCCAGCATTTCGATGACGGTGAAACATGAGCGTTGATATTTTGCGTATCTGGTAGCAAAAGATGGGAGCTAAAGAGAAGGTACGTCTTAGATAGCCCTTGATTGCCGGGCCCGGCAATCAAGGGAACGTGGATCAGGCACGATGGTGCTGGAAGCGTTCGCTGCGGTAGAAACTCAAGATACACCAGCCAAGGGCGATCAGGGCCAACGGCGCGCCGACGAAACCAATGTTCGGCATTCCCAGATGCAGGCTGACCTGGTTGCCCAACAACGCCCCGCCGCCGATCCCAAAGTTATACAAACCGGAGAAGATCGCCATTGAGACATCGGTCGCATCCGGTGCCAGACTGAGCACCTTCGCCTGCATGGAAAGGCCAATCGCCATGATGGCCATGCCCCAGACCACACACAGCAACGTCAAGGTCGTTTCATTACCGGAGGCGGGCAACAGCAATAACAGGCTGAGGGCCAGCAGGCCAATTGCCCCCATAAAGAAACCCGACGGGAAACGTTCGCTGTAGCGGCTGAACAGCAGGCTGCCAATAATACCCGCAGCGCCAAACAGCAACAACATTAAGGTGGTGAAGTTGGCAGATAACCCGGCCACGGTCTGGATAAAGGGCTCGATGTAGCTGTAGGCAGTAAAGTGCGCCGTCACCACGATGATGGTCAACATATACAGGCTGACCAGTTCCGGGCGTTTGAACAGCAGGGGAACGCTGGCCAGTGAACCGGAATGCTCGCTTTTCAGCACCGGCAGCAAGCGCCACAGCATCACCAACGCCAGGGTGGCGCACACGGCAATGCCAATAAACGTCATACGCCAACCGAGTAACTGCCCCACCACTCGCCCTAACGGTAAGCCCAACACCATCGCCAGCGCGGTCCCCCCCGCCAGCATACTTAACGCCTGTGCCTTTTTGCCTGCTGGCGCGACACGAATGGCCAATGACGCGGTGATCGACCAGAACACCGAGTGCGCCAGCGCCACACCGGCACGCGAGATCACCAAGATGGTGAAGTTCCAGGCCACCGCGGTGAGCACATGGCTAGCAATAAACAGGATAAATACCCCGATCAGCAGCTTACGCCGTTCAATCTTGCTGGTCAGCAACATACAGACCAGCGACATCGTGGCAACGATCCAGGCATAAATCGTGATGATCAGCCCCACCTGCTCGGTTTGCATCCCAAAGCTTTGGGCAATATCACTCAATAACCCGACTGGGATAAATTCGGTGGTATTAAAGATAAATGCCGAAATGGCCAAGACGACCACGCGCATCCAGGCGGTCGAGCGGGAAGTGCTGATTTCATCCATTGTAGGTGTTCCGGAACAGGGGCTGGCAGTGGTGCCATTTTAACTAACCTGTAACCAGAATGCGACCTAGATCACGTTTTTGTGGCGCTGTTTTTTTCAACAGTAGGAGCGCCATATGTGACGCCCCTAGGATCGAGGATGTTCAATGCGCCCCTCATCGGGGCGGTTACCTTTATGCGCCTCCCAGATAAGCCTTCCTCACCTCCTGATTGCTCAGCAGTTCGGCACCGCTGCCGCTCAGGCGGATTTGCCCATTGACCATGACATAACCCCGATCGGACAGCTTCAGCGCATGGTTGGCGTTTTGCTCCACCAGGAAAATTGTCATGCCGCCGTTGGCCAGTTCGCGCAGAATGCTGAAGATCTGTTTGACGATGATCGGTGCCAGCCCCAGGCTAGGCTCATCCAGCAACAGCAGCTTTGGCCGGCTCATCAGCGCACGGGCTATCGCCAACATTTGCTGCTCACCGCCGGACATGGTCATCGCCCGCTGATTACGCCGCTCTTTCAGGCGCGGAAACAGCTCATACATACGCTGCATATCTTCAGCAGCATAATGGTTGCCGAGGGTGATGGTGCCCATCAGCAGATTTTCCTCTACGCTCATGTCGGGGAAAATCCGCCGCCCTTCTGGGGCCTGCGCGATGCCGCTACTGGCCACAAAATGCGTCGACCGCTGGCTGATATCCGTCCCCTGAAACAGGATCTGCCCACCGCTGATGCGGGGTTGGCCAAAGATTGACATCAGCAAGGTGGATTTCCCCGCCCCGTTGGCCCCGATCAATGCTACGGTTTCCCCTTGCCTGACCTGCAGTGATACCTGTTGCAGCGCCTGGATCGGGCCGTAATGGACATCTACCTCGCGAAATTCCAGCATCACCTCGCTCATCCCGCCAGCTCCTCTTCGTCTGCGCCCAGATAGGCGGCGATCACGCTGTCATTGTGTTGGATCTCCTGCGGCGTCCCCTCGGCGATCACATTGCCGTGATCCAGTACGATCACCCGGTCGGAAATCTCCATCACCATGCCCATATCATGTTCGATCAGCAGCACCGTAATATCATGATGCTGGCGCAAAAAGCGGATGATCCGGCTCAGGGTCGCGGTTTCCACCGGGTTCAACCCGGCGGCGGGCTCATCCAGGCAGATCATTTCCGGGGTAGTACACATCGCGCGGGCGATCTCCAGCCGCCGCTGCTGGCCGTAGGACATCTCCCCCGCCAGCCGGTTGGCACAGTCCACCAACTCGACCACCTCCAGCCAGTAAAATGCGCGGTCCAGTGCTTCATTTTCTGCCCGGCGATAGGCTGGCGTATTGAGCACACCAGCAATCAGGTTGCGGTTACTCAAACGGTGTTGCGCCACCAACAGGTTCTCCACCACCGACATCTCACGGAACAGGCGGATATTCTGGAAGGTGCGGGCCAATCCGGCACGGTTCACCAGATGTGTGCCACCAAACATTTTGTAGTAAAGGCGCGACCCCAGTTGTGCAGGGTTAATCCAATCCCCTGCACGGAATTTCTGCCCGAGGATACGGATCACATCAATGGGCCGTTTGTGGGTATTGAGCAGGATCGCCCCGCCGCTGGCACGGTAAAAACCCGTCAGGCAGTTAAACACCGTGGTTTTCCCCGCGCCGTTCGGGCCGATCAACGCGGTGATCGACCCACGTTCCACTTCCAGGTTCACATCGTTCAGCGCTTTGATGCCGCCGAAGTGCATCATCAAATGTTCAACGCGTAAAATGGCATCGCTCATGGTGCTACCCCCTTGCGTGGCGTAAAGCTGCTACGGCTGATACGCACCAGGCCGCGTGGCCGCCAGATCATCATCAACACCATCAGTACGCCAAACAGCAACACTCGATATTCGGCAAAGCTGCGCAGCAGTTCCGGGGCCACCGTCAGCACAAAGGCAGCCAGCACGACGCCGATAGTCGATCCCATTCCCCCCAGCACCACGATTGCCAAGATCAACGCCGATTCAAAGAAGGTAAAAGACGTTGGATTGACGAACCCTTGATAGGTAGCAAAGAACACCCCGGCGATACCCGCGGTGGAAGCTCCCATCATAAACGCCGAGAGTTTGACCAGCACATGATTAAGCCCGAGCGAACGGCAAGCAATTTCATCCTCCCGTAACGCTTCCCATGCACGCCCTATCGGCATCCTCGTCAACCGATGTTTGACGAACAGCACCAGCAACACCACCAGGCACAGCACCGTGTAGATAAAGATAAACTTCAGGTTGGGGTTATAGGTAATACCAAGAAACTCGTGGATCGGTACTCCCCCTTCCTTGGCTCGGCGGCCAAATTCCAGGCCGAACAGGGTCGGAGCAGGAACCGAAACGCCGTTTGGCCCACCGGTTAACGACACCCAGTTATTCAGCACCAGGCGGATGATCTCACCAAAACCCAGCGTCACAATCGCCAGATAGTCACCGTGCATACGCAGCACCGGGAACCCCAGCAACGCCCCAGCCAGCGCCGCCATCAACGCCCCCAGCGGCAGCATCGCCCAAAAGCCCAGGCCAAGATACTGATAGCCTAGTGCCAGGCCGTAGGCACCAATGGCATAAAACGCCACGTAACCCAGATCGAGCAGCCCGGCCAGCCCCACCACAATGTTCAATCCTAGCCCTAACAACACATAAATCAGGCCGAGGATCGCCACGGTCAGCAGGTATTTGGTCGCCATAAACGGGAACAGCAATGCCAACACCACCAGTAACGGCAGGATCCAACGCAGGCTCGTTCTGGCTCCGACTGGCCGAACATAAACGCCGTCATTGCCCCCTTCAAAACGTGCCGACACCCTGCGCCCCAACGGCGTTTGCAAAAACAGGCTGAGTAACAGCCGCCCCACCATCACTACCGCGATAATCACCACCAGGCGGCGTGGCTCAAAGTTGAAACTGTAGCCGTCCAGCACGATGCCGACGATCGGGCCAAACACAATCAGCGCGATCAGGCCCGCGAGAACGGCATCCAACAGGCTGCGTTTAATACTCAGCCCTTGATGAACTGTGGATTGAGACATAGTTTCCCTCACACCTTAGCGACCATTGGCCGCCCCAGCAGGCCCTGAGGGCGGAAAATCAGGATCACCACCAGCAGACCGAATGAAAACACATCCTTGTAATCCGAGTTCACCATGCCGGCGAACTGTGCCTCTGCCACCCCAAGCAGCAAGCCTCCGAGCATCGCGCCGGGCAATGAGCCAATGCCCCCCAACACCGCTGCGGTGAAGGCTTTGACGCCGATAATAAAGCCCACGTAAAAATCGAAGGTGCCGTAGTTCATGGTGACCAGCACCCCGGCCAGCCCGGCCATCGCCGCGCCAATCACAAACACCAGCGAGATCACCCGATCGGTATTGATGCCGAGTATTGATGCCATCTTGCGATCTTGTTGGGTAGCCCGGCAGATACGTCCCAGGCGCGTGCGTTGGATCACGTAGGTAAGCACCACCATACCCAATAGTGCAGCTACCAGAATAAAGACCTTGGTGTAGGTAATCTGGATCACACCGCCATCAAAATTGAGCCGAAAAACACCGTCCAGCAGCGTGGGGATCCCCTGCTGGCGCGGCCCCTGACTAATTTGCGCGTAGTTCTGCAAGATCAGCGACATACCGATAGCGGAAATCAGCGGAGCCAGACGCGTGGAGTTACGCAGCGGTTTATAAGCGATACGTTCAATCACCCAACCATAAACGCCGGTGACCACGATGGTGAAAACCAGCGTGCCCAGGATCAACAGCGGGAAAGAGTGCAGACCAAAAAAGGAGAGCAGCGCCAGGCCAATCGCACACAGATAGGCAGAAATCATATACACCTCGCCGTGGGCGAAGTTGATCATGCCAATAATGCCGTACACCATGGTGTAGCCGATGGCGATCAGGCCATACACCGCGCCAAGGGTCAGGCCGTTAATCAGCTGTTGCAGGAAGAATACATCCATAATAAGCAATCTCACCTGATGGGCGGGCCGCAAGTTCAGCACCACGCGGCCCAAAGGAGGTTAAGGAACGGATCCGCCACACGCTCGGATCCGTTGATCTTTACATCAGAGCTGGTGATATTTGCCTTTGTCATCCCATTGGTAGACCACGTAGTCTGATACCTTCAGGTCACCTTTTTTATCCCAGGCTTTTTTCCCCATCACGGTATCCACATCGTGAGATTTCAACCACTCGCTGGCCTTCGTGCTATCTTTACCGCCGGTGGCATTGAACGCTGCAGCGATCGCCTGGATCGATGCGTAGGAGTACAGCGTGTACCCTTCTGGCTCAAACCCACTCTCGCGGAACTTGGCAATCACCGCCTTCCCTTCTGGGATTTGACGCGGATCGTTACCGAAGGTCATCAGCACGCCAGTGGTGTACTGTGGCCCACCGGCCGCCGTTACCAGCTCCTCGGTAACAATACAGTCGCCGGAGAAGAATTTGGCTTTCACCCCTTGCTCACGCATCTGGCGCACCAGCGGACCCGCCTCTGGGTGGCAACCGCCGAAGTACACCACGTCTGGATTAACCGAAGCGATTTTGGTCACCAGGGCGTTAAAGTCTTTCTCACCGCGCGACAGCCCTTCATACATCACTTCCTTCACGCCACGTTTGTTCATTTCTGCCTTGGCGGCATCTGCCAACCCCTGGCCATAGGTGTCCTTATCATGGATGACGGCGATCTTTTTCGCCTTCAGGGTATCCAGCATGTAATTGGTGGCAATGACCCCTTGCTGATCGTCGCGGCCGCACATGCGGAACATGTTATTCATGCCGCGTTCGGTGATTTGCGGGTTGGTGGAGCCAGGTGTGATAGCAATGATCCCAGCCTCGTCATAGACCTCCGAAGCGGGCATGGTGGAAGACGAGCAGAAGTGCCCAACCACCGCAGTGACGTGATCCTGATCGACCAACCGGTTAGCTACCGAGACTGCCTGCTTAGGTTCACAAGCATCATCGCCTTGCACCAGCTTGATTTTTTCCCCTTTAATCCCCCCGGCCGCATTGATGTCTGCGGCAGCCTGCGAGGCCCCACGCCAGTATTGATCCCCATAGGTGGCATTTGGGCCGGAGAATGGCCCGGCAACGCCAATCACGATATCGGCATGTGCAGAAAAAGCCGTACTAAAACAACCAATAAGCAGAGCAGCAAGCGGGGTTTTTAGCAATCTCAATGACATTTTGCATTCCTCAGCACTGTTTTAGCGAAAGACCGTAGACCCGGCAGATTGCAAATTGCGGCCAATAATGGCGGCAGTTGCAGGACGACGGGTGTATACCCTATGGATTTCAAGTTGGCCGCTCTAGCGCGTCCATGCGCTCGCGGCATTTGTACATCCCTGTACAGCACTGCTACACGACAAGCTTGCTCATCCCCAGGAGCTTACTTTTGTAAGTGACTGGGGTGTGCAAGCGCAGGTAACAACGCTGCAGCTTGAAAGACGACGGGTAAATGACGTGGAGCAGTCACTTTATGTGTAGTCGGGGAAAATAATTTGCGCGAGAGCGCAACCGATTTACCCGCGTTTATCCAAGCAAAAATCTAGCCATTGTGACGGCGCATACAAAAATAGAGCCGATTTGCTGGCGCTCTCAGCCGTAAAAATGAGGAGGCTCACTGGTTTTAGCGGGCAACGAGCGTTAGAAAAGAACGAGGAGAATTTGCTGGCGCACCTTGCTGGTGCAACTGGAGGGCATTTTGGATGAGCAGCAAACAAAAACGCTCCCTAAGAGAGCGTTTCTGGTACAACACCATGTATTCCCGGAACATCTGAATACGGGGTATGCGCGTTAGGCGCCAGTCACACGCTCGATCAAGGCATTGGTCAGGTCGGTGCTGATACGGTTACAGGTTTTGGCAATGCGGAACTGATAGGCAGCATCCATGATTTGACGGATTTCGGTGCTGACGTTGTCACGAATACGCATGTAAAGCTTGGCCTGCGCCACGATATCGTTCAATTCAACGCTGCGGGTTTGATACAACCGCGGGCTAACCTGTTGCAGAGCATTCAGCTCTTTCATGCAGGGATACATGATGTCATCGGTACCCACAGAAGCCATCGGCTGAGCTGGCTGCGTAACGGTAGCGCTCGGCGTGACTGGGGCTGGTGCAGGGACACCGGCGGCGGTTGCAGGTTTGTTTTTCGCAGTCTGACACCCTGCCAGCAACACACATAATGCGGCTATGGCGATTGTTTTTTTCATTACTAAAAAACTCCGGGAAACAAAGGAACGGCGTGGTTTACCGCTATAAAAATGGCTCGGCGTAGCATAGAGTAATAAAGCAAGCATTGACAAGATCTGCGAGGGCCCCATTACTGCTATCAGCATAGAATGCCCGCCAGAGTAACATAGAAAAATCTTAAAAAAAATCACTTATCGCCAGTTACACAGACTTACTATTTTGATTTACATCAACTTTTTTTAAAAAAACCAGCATTCGGCAACTGAAAAATAAAAAAACATTCTCGATCACAGTTTGGTAAAAAAATAAGCAGATATTTTGGATTTTCGCCAGTGGTCCCATTCAGATGGCGTCAAGACCCTTCCTGATTAATTTATATTCGATGAGTAGGATTTTAGTGGGATCGCTTTATGACGGTGCTACTGAGCATTCTGTCATGCTCGTTAAGCTGCATGTTGAACGCGCTGATCTTTTCCTCATGGTTCCGCATTTTACGCGTTGTTAACCAAAGCAAAGTGCCGAAAAACGAGCCAATATGCTCAATCTGGCAGCAAACGCACTTTTCCCTCACTTTAGTGCTTTGACAAACCCAATACGCCTCGCTATTATTCGCCTCGTTCACACAATTCCTCTGTAGTTCAGTCGGTAGAACGGCGGACTGTTAATCCGTATGTCACTGGTTCGAGTCCAGTCAGAGGAGCCAAATTTCGATTCTTACGCTTCTTTATGAGTCCTTATTCTGTTGTGATTCAGTGGGTTAGCGTAAAAATCCTTCCCGATGCGTATCCGGTTTTCCCTCCGCATCCGGTAAATTTGGTGGTCAGATCTGGGGTCAGTTTGGTTCGATTCTGGAGTGACCCCCAAATGTCTTTAAATGATTCAAAAATCCGCAGCTTAAAGCCCTCTACCAAACCCGTAAAACTCTCTGATTCACACGGTCTGTATCTGCTGGTCAATCCGGGCGGTTCGCGTATCTGGTATCTCAAGTATCGCTTCAACGGCAAAGAATCCCGCGTCAGTCTCGGTGCCTATCCGCTGGTGTCTCTCACCGAAGCCCGGCAACAGCGCGATGGTATCCGTAAGTTACTGGCGCAGAATATCAACCCGGCGCAACAACGGATTTCTGAAAAAGCCGCTTCATCACCGGAAAAGTGTTTTAAAGCCGTGGCGCTGAACTGGCACAAATCTAACAAAAAGTGGTCGGCAGATTATGCCGCGCGTATTCTTGCCAGTATGGAAAATCATATCTTTCCGGCGATTGGTCATCTGCCCGTCACGATGCTGAAAACGCAGCATTTCACCGCTTTACTGCGGATTATCGAGGAGAAAGACTTCCTCGAAGTCGCGTCCCGTACCCGGCAGCAACTCTGCAACATCATGCGTTACGCCGTTCAGCAGGGACTCACCGAAAACAATCCGGCGCTGCATCTTGAAGGTGTGACTGCGCCGCCTGTCAAAAATCATTATCCCGCTCTTCCGCTGGAGCGCCTGCCTGAACTGCTCGAACGTGTTGGCGACTATCAGCAGGGGCGGCAGTTAACAAGGCTGGCGGTGGCGCTGACTCTTCACCTGTTTATCCGCTCCAGCGAACTGCGCTTTGCCCGCTGGAGCGAGATTGATTTCAGAAACAAAATCTGGACTATTCCCGCCACCCGCGAAACGATTGAGAAAGTCCGGTTTTCTGGCCGTGGCGCAAAAATGCGTACTCCGCATATTGTGCCGCTTTCCCGTCAGGCCGTTGCCATTCTGAAACAGATACAGGACATCTCCGGCCATCTGGAACTGGTGTTCCCCGGCGACCATAATCCGTATAAGCCAATGAGTGAAAACACCATCAACCGGGCGCTGCGCCTGATGGGTTATGACACCAAAACGGATGTCTGCGGCCACGGATTCCGGACGATGGCCTGTAGCGCACTGGTGGAATCAGAACTCTGGTCGCGGGATGCCGTGGAGCGGCAAATGAGCCATCAGGAGCGCAACAGCGTTCGGGCGGCGTATATTCACCGGGCTGAACACCTCGACGCCCGTAAGGCCATGATGCAGTGGTGGTCGGATTATCTGGATTCAAGCCGCGAGGGATACGTTGCACCGTATATTTATGCGCGGCAGCATAAGGCGGCCTAAGTCAACGGCGTTATAATTTGTTGATAATGAAAAGCAGATCCTGATTGAATTCGGATCTGCTTTTTTTGCACTGAATACCTGCACCAGTCATAAGATCACAGGGGATTGCACCAGCACCCCACTCATCGTGACATTACAGAACTGCGCCAGATATCTCCGTATACATATCGTTCTGCACCAGTTATATCCTTTTAAGCCCTTTGGCCCTTTCAGGTCTGGCGCTGTTACCCTTAGCCACCCCTTATCCTTTCCAGCCTTTTTCCCTTGGCTGGCGCAGTCGTCGTCAACTTACTGATATTGCAACAGAAGTATCTTAATAGGGCATACCGTTCAGAAGCATAGTTATTGATAGAAAATCGTACAAAAAATTTCTACGTAGAAATTTTTCCGGTGGATAACGATGAATAAAGAGCATTTTATAATGTGATGGCTATCAAAAATAATCCCAGAAGACCTAATTCACTGATTGATAATAAATAATTATGAATTTAATAGTCGGTGATTATTAATCTCGTCAGCGTTGATAGGAAAGCATACAAAAAATTTTGGATCCAAAATTTTTTGTACGAAAACCGATGAATAACCCGAAATCAATAGGAAACAGCCTGATGACATTTGACCTCAAATATCATCAGGTGAAAAACGATGAATAACCATCATATTGCAAGCTCGAGGCTATCAATCGGCCTCATCCCTTCGCCGTAAACCTGCGCCACATACCGCCCGCGCCCGTCGCCGTGCCCCAGATCCATCGCCGTCATTGCCAGCGCTTCCTTCTCACAGAATCCTTGCGCCAGATAATGACGGATCGCATCCTGTGCCCACGCATAGCGCAACGAGTGCGGGGAATATGCGCCAGTTAACCCGAGACCCGACGCCTGACTGTGCCAGTACTTCATCGCACTTTTCAGATCCGGCTTATCTATCAGCCTGCCGTGGCGATCTTCTGACACAGCCAGCGCATTATCCAGCACTTTTTTGACAGCGCCAATATCAAGAATAATCGTCTCGCGAGGCCGCCCGCCTTTGGTGCCGAAAACCACGGTTAACCGGGGATCGCCACGTTCCAGCGCCTGTTGCCATGTTTTAAGCGACTGTACGCTCTGCACCGCCTCCTGAGAACGCAACCCCATCAACCTTGAGAGTTCCAGTGCTGCCGCCATCCCTGGATCTTTTACGCGGGCCGTCTCCAGCACGTCACGATAGAGCTCCGGCGTGACAGCCCGTTTCGTACCGCTACGGGATGCGCCGGACAACCCCAGTGAACGGTTGTTTATCCGGTCACCGTCTGCCAGTTTTGCGCGTCCGGCCTGTTTCAGGATGCAGCGTACCGCCGCCATCTCATTTTGCAGGGAACGCTTCGTGATACCCTGCGCCAGCCGTTCACGGACATAGCCTTCAATATGCCGGGCCTTAAGCTGCTCCACCCGGCGGATCTGCACATTCTGCGCCAGTACCAGACGCTCACAAAAACGCTGCACCAGCCTGATGCGGTCATCCACAGTTTTGTAGCTGCCTCCCGCCTGCTGCGCCAGCCGCTTCATTTCCTGCTCCAGTATTCCCATATATTCCCCTTTTCATGATTACCGCAAACTCATCCCAAAAACCAACACTGATACAGCTTTCCCCGGCGCACAGGCCGATAGCCCCTGTTTTTTTGTCGGGGCTGCGAACGATACCTGAGCGCCGGGGCGGCAGCCGTTGAGGTGTGGTGGGGCTTCGGTTGTGCTCTCTAAGCATCCGCCCGCTTGCGCGGGTTATCCCCCGGATCGTCCAGATCCGCCTCGGTATCGGTTCATGTTCTCCTTATGGGTTAAATGGCCTGAAAAGGCGGTGTCAGAATCCAGCCATGAGCTGGCGCAGTTGAGTTGTCTGGTGCAAGTCGAAAGGGCTGCGTGCGTCACTTACCCACTCTGCGCGGTTAAAGTGACGCACTGAACTGGTGCAGTGCTCAAACGTTGCGTTTCTGGTGCAGTTTTACGGTCACGCGGCAGCAAAGCCTTCGGCAATGCAGGCCGCAGCCCGTCAGGTAAAAGACGCTGATGATGTTAGCCGATACAGTTTAGCCGGGATAATTCCGGCACAGTGCAGATGGACCAGCATTCTGGCACAGTAAAAAGACGTATCGTATTCAAACTCAGGCCTCCGTCGCGATAATC
Source organism: Serratia sp. K1WW1 (assembly GCF_055790865.1). Classification (NCBI taxonomy): domain Bacteria; kingdom Pseudomonadati; phylum Pseudomonadota; class Gammaproteobacteria; order Enterobacterales; family Yersiniaceae; genus Serratia; species Serratia sp. K1WW1. The sequence continues at coordinate 2,110,165 of NZ_CM147697.1, read as the reverse complement.
TGCGACCCGGTGTTTGCAGAGGCTTGCACCGGTAAACGGCTCAACCGTCCTGATAGCTCAGGCGCTTCTTTCAGGTTGTGAAGCGTGGCGCTGTCTACGACAGCATGGAGCAAGAGGGAGACTATGCCAGTACCGCTGGCGCAGAAAGGAAAAACTGTTTTTACCTGCAAAAGGATTTTTAATCACTTGTCGTTATAAAAAAACGAGGGTGCTGTATACGACAGCACCCTCATTCAACTTACATAAAAAGCATCAGCTCAGAATGGCTTCCAGTCGGGCCAATACTTCATTCACGACAGTGTCAGGTATACGTTCCAGTCGCTTGCCGTTCCGGGCGCCCATATCAATGGTTCTGGGCTGGTCACAGCGAATAACGCCCGTTGTTTTTGTTCCCGCCCCGTCCAGTGAAACGGTAAAGCCGGCTGTGCGGGCAAAGTTTCCGCCGCTGGTCACAGGTACAACAACAGGCAGTCTGGTCAGCTTGTTGAACGATGCAGGAGAAACAATGAGTACCGGACGTTTTCCGCTTTGTTCATGACCTGCTATCGGATCAAGTGAAACGAGCCAGATTTCTCCTCTGTCCATTTACGGGATCTCCTTGCCTGCCGCAGGCGCATCGATCCATTCCCGATCCTCCACGCTTATTTCAGCGTGCGGATCGCATTGTGCCAGCAGTTCGTCAAGCGAATAACGAGGGCGTTTTTGCGGTTCAATAATCAGGCAGCCATTATCAATGGTCATGCCGACTTCGCTGTCCGTAGACAGCGCCAGCGTTTTCAGCACGGCGGGAGGGACTGCCAGCATGACAGAGCCGCCGACTTTTTTCAGGCGAGTGGTATACATAGATAACCTCCGAATATTATATTTTAATATAACATCAACGGCGGGCGGTGCGCAATTTTTAGTCAGATTCATTGTGATCTCCTAAGCGTAACGAAGCGTGAAGAAAGCCTTAACCCATCCGGAGACGGATCCGGCAGCTTTCAAAGGCGGCATTGCCGGTAAAAAGGCGACCGTCCTGATACATCAGGCGCTTCTCTCAGGTCGTGAAGCATTTCGTGCAGGCAGGAGCTTACTTCACGGCAAAGTATGAAGATTAGAGATAACTATTTTTGCGGTTCAAAGGATTATTTCTAATCAGATAAACAAAATGCGGCGCAGCTTCCGGATCAGACCTGCGCCGGGGATATGTCAGCGATAACGCGAAGGCCAGATTTGTTCAGGTGTAACGTCCAGCGCTTCGGCAATCAATCTCTCGCCTTTGGGCCAGTGACGGTTAAGGGTGTTTGCCAGCGTGGAGGATGCCAGCCCCGCTTTGCGGGAAAGCGCCGCCATTGAGGTTCCGCGCTTTTTCAACGCTGCAATAATGTCGGCAGAATGCCAGTCCGGTTGCATCATGCGGCCACCTCATCGATAAACTTCACGCCATCTGAGGTACGTATCCAGCGCGGGGCGGTGATTTCAGCAAAGAAATAGAGGGTCAGGTCGCACAGCAGGCAGCTAAGGTAATTCCGCGTTTCCGGCAACAGTCCCTGTGTCGTCAGTATCTGCGTCAGAGCAAGGCAGTAGTGGCAGAGTTCGGTGCAGTCAGGTTCAAAGCGGGGAAAGCTGGCGGGGAGCGTATCAACGGTCAGGCTGTCTCTCATAGACTCCGGGATCTGGTCGAGTAGCGTGGACTACAACAGCGTCAGGCAGGTACTGAGCCTGCCGCAGAGTGCCATTTTTAGCGCAGGGTCGTTGCTTTCAGTCAAGGTTTCGGCGAAATGTTTGCAGTGTTCGGCCAGTACGGTGAAATCCGTGGCGGCGCTGAACGGGATGGTGAGTAACGGGGAAGTATGGGTGGGGATCGTAGCCACGAGGCAGCCTCCTGTAACGGGTTTAAAACCCACCACCAGAGGTTCCAATCTCATGGTGGTGGACTGAACGGGGTTGGAACTACCGGCGTTACAGGCAACCGGCGCACCTTACGGTGCCCCCGCCCAGCCCACCATTGAGGTATAGCTGAGCGCACGACATAAAAAAAAGACGCGGGCGCGTCGTATGTCGCCTGTAACATTTCTCAGGGTTCCAATCCCGGCACCTGATTTTGCAGGTGCGGGTAAAAGATACCGCTTTCAGTCAAAAACGGCAAGAGAGAGTAGTGGAATAGAGATCGCAGATTGTTATAAATATAAGCATTAGTCGCTAAATTTTTATCTTTAAAAAACGGATGGAGAGGGACCGGTGGAAAACATAGAACAACAGATTGTAAAACTGGGGCCGCCAGTAGGGAAAGCAGATGCTTATTTACCACTGGAGCTTATGGAGCCGAAAACGTTTGAGCTATTTTGTTGTGAACTCATCAAAAAACGGCTGAAAATCGAAGACGGCGAGATAGTTGATGCCATGACGATTGGCATCTCCGGCCAATCACAATTTGGGGCGGATATTTTTACGCATCGCCAGCACGGCAATCAGGACGTTTATTCGTTATACGAAGTGAAACGTTGTAAAAAATTCACAAAGAACCACTATATCCCCACTGTCAAGCGCTTTAATGAACATAGGGAAAAATGGCAGGTGAATATCAATGAGTTTTATATTTTCCTCAGTGAGAAAGCGCCAGCAAAATTAATCGCGGAATACAAAAAACAAGAGGCTCTTTTTAAGGAGCTAAATATAGTACATCGTCTGCTTGATTCGGAACTAATCCACGACTGGCTGAAAAATCTGTATTGTCCAGATCTGTTGTATCGCTTTTGTCACGAGAGCTGGGTGTCTCTGTTTTATGGCGAGCGAGCACTGTTAAATATCAAAAACTATGGCTTGTGGGACTATAACGAATCGTCTGCCTGGCGAAATTACACGCATCCATATGAACACATTACTGGTGATACCTATACACTTCAGAACGATCATGTACTGATTAAGGCGTTTTTACCTAACCTGAAAAGTGACACTCTTTCCTGTTTTATTGATTTTCGCAATGGCCGCTATAGCCATGTATTGCTGACAATGAGTCAGAATAATCTGCTAAATTCCGCCTTCGAAGGGATCGGTAGCCCACCGGAGGCAGGAGTCAGACCGTGGGTTTTGAAAGAGCATCAAGGGGAGAATTATTATTGTGATATCGGTAACTGCCGCCTTGCACTTACCCTCAATGAAACCCGCTCGCTCTGTGATGCTTTTGACAAATTCTGGTGCGGTTACAAAAAGCGCATGGAAGAAATTGACCGACTTTGCCGTACTGCTGATTTTATGAACAGCACTCCACTCGGCGATAATATTCATCTCATCACCATTCCTTTCTGGCTATGGGGCCGCATCAACATTTTCTGTCAACATCATGACTATCTGAATACAGAAGGCGAATGGTCGATATTTAATCCTATGCGTGAGCGCATCATGGTCTTAACCCGGAATAAAGATGAGAACATGAATGAAGGACATCACGTCACGCTATTGGCCAGTCGCGACCCTAATTGTAATCGTCTTACTAATCATCGCGTAGCGCTCATCTGGCAACCTCCCAGTCGCTACGATCTCGATAGTATAGAAGAGGATGCTATCGGGCCACGTAATTACTGGGATGCGCTGACGACATATCGCTGGCTGATGGAGAAATTAATCCCTGCAGCGGATAGCTGGTATTGCGCTAATTTCTTTCAAGAACGCAGAGGTTGGCAACGACTACCGTTTCTTGCACAGCGACATGTTCCCTACACACCCCATGATATTTATTCGTACTACCAGCCCGAAAGCAATGTCTCTGTTGAACAGGTAGACAGCAAACAAAGCTTTCTGGTGTTAGTGACTGAACTACAAGACTTTTTTAATATCTACACTCGCCGGGTATACTTTCAGGCAACCGAGTTTGAACAGCTCTGCGATGCCTTTCTTTTTTTGTTGAATAAGACTACTGTCAACTACTGGGGCTATATTCGAAGTAGCGTCGGTGCTTCGCAGGAAAACCGTGAGTCCGTGGTAACAACATTGCAACAGTATCGGATGGAAAGTAAGGAGCACGATAAGAACCTGTCACTGTATGATTATCTGTTTCGCGGCATGATGGCGCTATTTCGCGATGGCGACTGCCATATCAATGAAATGGAAGCGCAGAAGGTTGCGATGCTGTTGCGCCCATTTGTGGATAAGGTGTCGGAGGGGCGTTTTTTGAGACGCTGTCAGAGGCGGTTATAGACTAGCCTGTCAAGACGCTTCCTACACGGCTACTCTACCATAGTTACATGTTGCGCGATTATGCATCCAGCAACGGTGGGTTAAGGTAGCAAACAATGCTCCCTGTTGTTCAGAGGTTTGTTTATCTCTTTGTTTTATTAACAAACTTTCCGTAAAATAAGGACTGAGAACAGTGCATCTGCACTGCATTCATTATATGAAGGTGAAACTTGTCTGATAAAAATCTGAACGGCCCCGCAAACGGTGGAGGGGCAGCAACCAGTAGCGGTATTTTATTTGAGCAGCAATTGGGGGCTCACTTTGCCGCTCAGATCCTGTCTGGTAGCAGACTGGATCCACGATTAGGGCTGGGCGAGGCTTCCCCTGTCTGGTTGCGCTTTGAAACCGAAGCGCCCGTTGACGACATACTGGTAGCCACATCCGTAGGCGGTTTTATCGCCATTCAGGCAAAAACAACGCTTTCGCTTTCAGATGATGAAACAAATCCTTTTTACCGGACTGTAGAACAATTTGTGCGGCACTGGCTAACATGCCGGGATGGAAATGGTTCTCTGGAATGGAACCGACCTCTTGATTCAGATAAAGACCGTCTGGTTTTAGCCGTAAGTACCAAAGCACCAGCTTCAATTCGGGAAGAGCTTCCTGCTGCTTTATCTCTTTTGTCTCAGCACGGCAGCGGAGCAATGAATCAAAGGCAGGTAAAAGCGTCCAGCATTTTTAAACGCTGCATTTCCGCTGCCTGGAACAATATAACTTCTGAGCCCCTACCGCCTCACCTTATTTCTGAATTTTGCCGCCTGATTGTTGTGTTGGTTATTGATGTTGAAAATATGGCTTCATCGGCCTATTTACAACTTGCTCATAGCCTTGCTAGAGGTTCTGACACAGCGACAGCCCTGAGTATTTTTACCGAAATTTGCGGAAAAATGATGTCCCGTCGCGGTGGCGGCGATCTGTCAATATTTCGTAACGAGCTTGCAGGAAAAGGAATTGAGCTCGCAGCACCACCTAGATACAAGGATGATATTGCCCGTCTTCGGCAACATTCTCAGGAAATTGCTGATTCCCTCAATCGATATGAGGCCATTGAAAGTCAGATAGGTCAACCTGTTACCCTTCGCAGGGATTGCCAGAGCGAAGTTGAACAAGCCGTACAGTCAGGTTCTCTATTAATTATTGGTGAACCCGGAGCAGGTAAAAGCGGAGTGCTGAATGCGCTGGCCCGTAGCCTGCGCGAACGGGGAGATGATGTACTGGAACTGGCTGTTGACCGCTATTCCGTTGAGTCGCTTGAAGACCTGCGCCGTGAACTCAGGCTTGAGCATAGTTTTACGGACGTGCTTGAGGCATGGGATGGTCCATCTCAGGGCTGGCTGATTATAGATGCGCTGGATGCCACCAGAGGGGGCAAGGGAGAGGCCGTTTTTCGCCCCCTCATTGAACAAGTGTTAGCTTGGGATGGCCGTTGGCGAGTGGTTGCTTCAATACGTAGCTTTGATCTGCGCATGGGGGTAAAACTTCGTGATTTGTTTAAAGGTACCCCTCCTGTTGCTAAACGTGCTGATACTCTGTTCTCTTCAGTTCGCCACATTGTTATTCCACGTTGGTCAGATGATGAGTTCCATCAGCTACTGGAAAAATCACCATCTCTGGCTGCGGCCCTTGAGGGTGTCTCCGACAAACTGCGAGATCTAGCGAAAGTCCCGTTTAATACCAGACTACTGGCAGAACTGGTTTCCCAAGAGACGGGTGTCAGGTTGACGGATATTTCCTCTCAGTCAGAACTATTAAAACTGTACTGGCAACGCCGCGTTGAGGCACATGGACTTAAGGCCACACGAAATATAAAAATATTAGTGGATGCCATGATTGATGCACGTTCACTCAGTGTTTCATCCCTGCTTGCAGACACGGATGCCGACATGATCGATACACTCTGCCGCGAAGGAGTATTGATTCGGGAACAAAATGACCGTCGGATACAGTTTCGCCATCACCTTTTATTTGACTACGCTGCGGCTCAGACATCATTCGATCCAGATTCGCTAATTGCGGGGGCATTACGTTTCCACAAACAACAGGCTCAGGGGCTAATGCTATCCCCGGCGCTCGGCTTTGTACTTCAGGAAATCTGGAGTTATGACGATAACCATTACCGTTTCTGGCAGGCAGTGTGTTATCTAGTCAATGACAAAGATGCCGATCCTATCATTCGTAGTTCGGCGGCCCGGATTGCGGCAGAGTATCCAACTGCTCAACATGACCTGCTCTGGCTTGCTGAACGCGTGGCTGCCGGTGATGAGAAGATGATAACCACGCTCAGTCATATCTGCGGAGCGCTGGCAATACGTTTTGAAGATGAAAAAGAGGTTGTAGCTCTTCCGTGGGTACATCTGGTAGCAGCGCTGACGCCCCAGGTACATAAGGTCGCAGAAACATTACGCTTTCTGTTGTACCCGCTTATCAAGCGAATTACCGATAAACCCTTATGCGATATGCTGGGGACAGCCAGCCGCGCAGTGCTTTCCTATGCTCTTGCGCTGAGTGAGCCAGATCATTTTGTCAGAAGCTCTATTCTTCTCGTTACCGATACTGTCACCACCGATGTGCAGGCATCCTGCCATTTACTGGAGCAGCTTATTTCTTCCGAACGTCTCCAACGTTTTGGTTCAGAAGAGATCCCCGTGCTCTGTTACAACATTAAGAAAATCGGAGATTGTGCTCCTGAGTTTGTAGTTAACGTATTCGAGTTTGTCTATAGCCACGATGTCACAGAAGAACGGGAAACAACGCTGGGAAACAGCCGAATCCTGCCTCTGAGGTCAAATGCCCGACAAGATTATGAATCGGCTCGTTATTCACTTGGAGAATATTTCTCCCGTTTTCTCGAGCAATATCCTAATCTAGCTGTTGATGCCGCAGTGAGCGCAATAAACGGATATGTTGCCCGACGTCATCCCTTAGATACGCCTGTGATGCATGTGTCCGTTCCGGGGCATGATATTTACCTTAAGTCTGATCGCAGCCACATCTGGGCGCACGAACCTGATGGTAGACATGCTCATGACGGGGAAGTACTGGTTAAAAAATTATTTGAGCGCCTGCAAAGCGCGCCCGAACCCGACGCGCTCGCTCTGGCAAGACTTATCTGTGAAAAAGCTTCGTTGGCGATATTCTGGGCCAGACTCTTTCTGGCTGCAAATAGACGCAATGATGGCCTGGTTGATTTTCTCTGGCCTGTTGCTGCACAAGAAGCGTTTATTCAAAATGAAGATACCTGTAAAGACGCTATCGATCTGGTGGCTATGGGAATTACGCGTCGTTCAGAGCATGAGCGGCAAGAACTGGAAAATTCCGCCTTTCAGTATGACTTCTCAGAATATTTTTACCCAGAGAAAGCAAAAAACAGTTTGTTGTACCGGCTGTTTAGTACCATCGGCCCAGAGAATCTTCAGACTGTCCAAGCCAAAAATTTCCTGAATAACACCTTAAGGGATGGTGAAACATTTGGTAATAAGAGGCTTTTCAACATTTCCCCCGTTACAGTCAGCACCGATATACCTTACGATTTTATCGATGGTCTTGATCGAAACGAACCAGACAACGTCACGCTTATTAATGCGGTCAATACGGCTAAAACTGTGTTGGGGTTAACAACGAATAATACGCTTTCATCCGAATTATCACTGGAGGATGTTTTTAGCATTCTCGAACCGGTTCATGAACAGCTCAATCTGGAACACGCCCATACCTATGTGCGTACAACCGCTGAGGATGTCATTGTCCGGGCCTGCGCAGCTGCTGTTGAACAGAAATTGCTACCTCCGCTAGACGACGATCGGGCTGATAAACTGACATCTCATTTTTTAGATTTAGTTCATCTCGCTTCTTGTGCAACGGCTCCGATCCTATATGAAGATACAGAAAAAAGCTTTGAGGATAGTGTTGGCTGGGGCTCTCCTGCACCGAGGATTGATGCTGCACAGATTATTCTCGATGTTGTTCCATTACGCCCCGATCTGTATGAGCGACTGAAACCAGATATTGAAAAAATGTTGGTTGATTTTCATCCAGCCGTTCGACTACAGGCATCAGTACGCCTGCTACGGCTATGGGATGTTGATCGGGATAGCGTATGGCGCTACCTGAGTGAACGGCTGGAGCAGGAAACCAATACCGGCGTAATAGAGCATACAGTTGGGGATGGAATAAGAAATTTGTTGCATACCGAGCCAACCCGTTCTTTCTGCCTTATTCAGAAGCTATTGGGGCGTTTTAATGACCATCCTGAACGCCAGAAACGTATTCGCACTATGGTCAGCGGCGATTTGGCAATTCTCTGGGGAGTCCATGAAGTCAGAGAAGCGAACCATATTCTCCAGGGCTGGATTAACGATCCCACCGTTTATTATGATGAGCTTAATCAAGTTCTGTTTACATTAAGAGAAGGATTTGTTTTTGGCCTTGCCGGACAAAGTAAACTGAAAGATACAGAAGTAAGACATCGGGCGCTGGATATGGCCTATAGCATTATTGATGCTGCTGGTAAAAAACTGGAACAATACTCCACCAATACAGACTTGACAGAGGCCGAAAGGGAAAACGTAAAACACTGCTTTGCGATTATAGACAGGGCATGTCTACAGCTTCGTTTCGTTTGTGAAGGGAAGCATAATTCTGACAAGACATCATTAAAATATGGAGAACTTAAGCAATTTTTGATCGAAACTGAATTGCACATGCGCCGTATTGGTGATTGCAGTTCGCCACATACTGTTTATTATCTTCTGGAGTTGCTTGAAACGCTTGTTCCTGTCGACCCTGCCAAGTGTTTCGATCTGATGGCTCATGCGTTAAGTCATGCAGAAAAATTCGGTTTCCAGAAAGAAACGCTTGGAATGGAACAATTAGTAAAAATGATGGGCGTGTTTCTTGCCGATTATAAAACTATCTTTGAAGATGAGAACAGACGAGCTCGTTTGATAGAGAGTCTGGATATTTTTCTCGCAGCCGGTTGGCCCGCAGCCAGACGCCTGCTTTACCTGCTGCCGGAATTGATTCAGTGAACGAACATCAATTGCGTAATCAGTTTCGCGGCGATCTATCCACATTAATTGAGGATATGACACAGTCTCTTGACAATGAGGATCTTGATCCCTATTCGATAGAGCGCAAGAATACGCTGCTTGAACATCATACGCGCATCCTGTTCTTTGACCGTCTATTGACAATTCTGGGTTGGCGTCTGGGTGCAAAAGGTAATGTGGCGGAAGAAGCCAGAATAAAGGCCGAAACGACGCGCTTTATGGATTACGTTGGCTTGAAGGAAGAAACAAAAGCGCCTTTAATGATTTTTGAAGCAAAAGCCTGGGATAAACCTTTTATTTCCGCCCGTAATCCCGAAACCAGAGCCACGGAAGACGATCTTATTGCCGCTGCGATCCGTCATATTCTGGATGATAAGCCTGAAGATGAATCACCTGTTACAAAACAATGGCATGACTATCTGAAACAGATCATGGGTTACGTGTGTACCATGAAAAAGGAATACGAGCATAACACCCCTTGCGCTGTTCTCTCCAGTGGACAATGGACGGTGGTATTTACAAACCCTGTTCTAATGTTTGTTGATGGCAGGTTAAGTACAAGCTATATTAAAATTTTCAAGCTGGAAACATACAAAAGCGATGTCGAGGCTTTATTTAATCTTTTGCATTGTTCAGTGCTGGCACAAGAAATTCCGTTTCCTTTGCGCCCTGCGCAAATAAAAGAATATGTTGATATTGATTCATTTAACTCCGCATTTTATGGCCTACACGTTCATTACGAAGAAACAGGCAGCCGACTTTTTAGAGTAAAACCACAAGTATTGATTTATCCGGTGCTCATTCTGCAACGCCATGATGGCGTTTTAGCTGTTGTAGCAAACAAAGGGGAGCATTACACTCTTGAATACAACCAAAATAGCTCTGCAAATGCAGGCGATCTCACTACGCATTTAGATTCTATTACAGCTTGTTTTCAGGAACTTCATACTACCTGCGAAGAAGAGTTAGGGCGCAGACTAACGGTTTCCCCTATTGAAGATTTTCCGGGCTTTCCATCAGCATCTTCGACTACAAATAATTTCCCTTTGATGGTCAAAAACATAAAAAACTATCATACTGAATGGCTGGTAGTTACAGGGACAGAAAATCATTATCTTCGTAATACCCCATTGATAGATTCATGCCGTTTTCATTCATGGGCAGAATGCCATTCTGAGGATTGTGCCATTGGGATTTCCGCTATTAGTATTCGCTCTACCGATCCTAAAGTTATCTTTACCGACAAGGAAATACATCATTGCGCTCATCAAGTTGTGTACGATCGTAGAAACAGAAAATGTCATATTTTACAAATTGATGAAAGAGTTTGCTGTCAGACATGCCATTACCTCAACTTATGCTGGTCACCGACAGAACAAGAAAAGTTGCCCTGCGGTAAATAATATGCGCGCTTTATTATTCAAAGCTAAGATTCTGGCTGTTGTTTCTCTCGTTTTCACTACGCCTTTCTGAAGCTATCCATGTCATTACTTTCTTTTTAGCTTCTTCAACTGCTGAGTTAGTGACTTCATCACCTGCAATGACAAAATCGTCAAGTAATGGTAAGTATGACTCCAAAATATTTGCTAATGACCCAGACCATGAACTGGGGAAAAAACGCCCAATAAAGCACGACATTATTTGGGGTTTATTTGAAGAAAATTCTAGGATCTTGATGGCTGTTTCAGATATATATCTATCGCCATCCTTGTGTGATTCAATTAACTTACATCCATCAGCAACAAATTCCAGACGGGATTCAGATTCTTTATCTTTATTGCACCATTTAATAAGAATTTCAGCCGGGACTGACTCCAGAGCACCGCCTTGTTCTCTTTCTATCAAAGATGCTGAAGTGAGTTCGCTTGCAATGCCATACAGCCCATCTTCATCAGGCTTACATATTATATCTAATGACAATGCTGGGTAATGTTTAAAGAACATTCTTATTGCGCTTTTTAGTAATTCGTCAAAGCGATACCAGCAACCTGAGATAGTGGTCATCATTCTATTCAATATATCAGAAATGAAAGTGTCAGAATTTTTACTGATCAAGAAAAACTGGAGTATTTCACAAATGTAATACGCAACTTGGTTATCATCTCGATAAATACCTCCCCAGTTCATGCAAGATAGAAAATTACCTATAGCAATCACTAGTTCACGATTATATTTTTGATCATGGTTCTTTGCATTATAAACTACCATAGATAAAATATTTAAAACTGAAATAATGCCAGCATTGTCTTGCTTTAAATATAACTTACTAACTATTACCTCAATTTGTGCTATAGTGAAATAATCAGTAGCCCTCCCATTTGCAAGATATGAGAATTGGTACGATGGACACTCACCTAATTCTAATACGTAGAGTAAACGTTTAAATGCGTTCGCATTAAGAAATGTTATCCCTTGAATTTCAACAAATCTTTTGTTCCATACTGAATCATAGACAGCTCTGTCTAGAAATTCTTCAACTTCAAAAATAGCCCGAATTTTCCAGTTATTAATAATCCCTTTTAATAAACTTAGGTTAACTTGCCCATCATTATCATTGGCCAAATAAACTCTTATTTCCTGTAATATCCAGTCAACATCGCAACCAGACTTTCCAATTCCTAGCCCCAGCTCATATAAATCACTTTTATTATATTCGCATAATTCGGGCAGTAGCTGTTTTAAGATAGCCTTATCCTCAGCTAACCTTAAACCTAAAAGCTCTGTGTTCTTGGTACATAAAATTCGTTTTTCTTCATAGGAAAGGTTGTTCATTCCCTCTTCAAGGTGTTCGACCATCCCCCCTCTGGCGGTAATTCTGGTTCTAACTTCAGATATAAGACCATCAGGCCTGAGAATCATCTCGAATTTTTTCAGATTTTCAAGCGATTCATCAGACCATGTATTCTTCCCGTTTTTTAATAACACTTTTGAACGCAACCAAGCTTCCGGCCAACCATCAATTATTCGAAATTTTTCGGCCAGATGGATTAGCATAGTTTCAATTTTGGATACACCCCATACAACACGTAAAGATTGGCTGCTCTCCTCTCTAACTCTTTTTCCGTCAACGGAATTTTGCTCGCCAATTGAGAGCGCCCGTTCAAACCAAGTACAAAACCATAATTCAAAATCTTTTTCAGATCTAGGTGACCAACCGTAATCTCGTCTTCTGGCGCCAAAACTGAAACTGTAATGAGCATTAAAGCCCTGCGTTTTTAGACCGGTGATCAACAAATCGATACCCAGCTCATACTCAGCTTTATTGGTACTACTCAGAAAAATATCAACAACACCTAGACGTTCAATCGGTCCAACTTCTGTTCCTGATAAATGACAGAAAAAAAGTGATGACATTATTTCCCTTATTTCTTTCTGTTTTTTATTATTTGGTTCCGTGAAGTAAAGCTTTTTTAATATAGAAATAGCATCATTAAAATAGGAGGCTTCATACGCAATAGATCTGGCTATACGCGCAAAGTTTACTCTGAGACCGTCTGTATTAATTTCTGAAGTTGTTCCATCACAAAATCGGGATATGGCGTCAAGGGTTGCAGTTGGATTCACTGGAGCAATGTTTGTAACCATCTGTTCTTCAAACGTCCCAAGTTTTGAGAAATCACCAAGATAGCCAGAAACCGACATTATTTTTTGCGATATTTTCACTGCGTCCTTACAATTATGCAGGAATGAGAGACGTCGGGTAAATGATCGAGCAATCCGTTTACTGCCTTGTTCTATGAATACCATGATCAGATGTTCAGCAGAAACTGTTTCCAAAACCCGCATAGCCAGCCTATTCGCCACTGCATGAGGTAAAAGCGCTCTCCATTCCGCTCGCGATTGTAATAAGCCTCTACGTTTCAGTTCAGCCATCTGTCGTGAAAAAGTTAGTGTACTGACTTCAGCCAGTGCTGCCAACTTAGTCAGTTCACCGTTATCCGACAAATCCTCTCCATCAAACGAATACAGAATACTGGCGGCTTCAGCACATCTCAGTAAACTATCATCATGGATATTGTTTTGCCGAAATAGCCTTTCAAATAGTTCTTTTTCCCGTAGTTGAGATAAATCGTTTCCCGTTTCAATAGTAGACGCCAAAGCAAAAGCAACCCGAGCATTACCATCAGAAAAATCGGCAATCCGTTCGATATCATTGGTTGATATATGAGAATATTTTTTCTTTAGAAGACTTATAATAACTTCCGGAGTTGTACCTTCCAGTCTATAGCATGATGTTTTTTCTGGTATATCGTCCTGAATATCATATTCAATTGTAATAAGTTTAATATTGACCGTTTTGTTCTTGAGATAACCAGTAAGCTTGTTATGTGTCGCAATACCGCAGTTATCCACTATAACAATGGCACCAGAATCGATACCCACTAATTGTTCAAGCATAATTTGCGGCGCAGGGTTTGGCTCATCCCCTAAATCGGTATAAACGACATGATCTCTGTGGGGACAAACCGTATCTGGGCATACTCTCATATCAAAAAGTGCCTGAACAAGCCTTGTTTTACCCACGCCCGATAATCCAACAATTCGAATCGAGGCAGTTCCATATCTGCCCAATTGATTACGCAATGTCGGAATAGCATTAGAAACACTACTCCCTTCATCCTTGCCAGGAATGAAGACTCGGGCTCTGTCATCAAGTAGGTACTCAGCTTCAACGGTTTCTTCGTCATACGCCCAAGCGCCATAAGGACGCCATCCACGTAATGGTTGATTGATGCAATATCGCAACCATGTCATAACTGACGGATGTTCTTCAACCCAATCAGCAACCCGGCGGCTATCATAAAAATCAAAGGAAATAGATGAGACCAACCCATGCTGTGTCAAACATTCTTGAATTGCTCTCCTGCGTGATCGCAGGCCTTCATCCGAAATATCGTCTTTAGTTGAAACGATGATATAAGCACCAGAAACTTTACTAATCTCATGAAAAATAGCGCGAATATTTCCATGAGGGGCCATTTCTTGCGTAATTTTTGCTGGGGGAAACTTTTCGGCTTTAACCTGAAAGACAGCCTGATTTGCTTTGATAAAATTCAGAGAAGTTAACACGGCAGCGCAATCAACCCTGACATCAACCCCGCCATCTTTAGCTCGTTGATCCCCACCCCAAGTAACAGAGGAATCAGGAAGTGCTTGCTTTCGGAGTTCAGCACGGCACAACCTTGCTATCAATTCACGGGCTATTTTGTCATCAAGCGATTTTATGATTGTTTGATCTATCTGAAATACGCCAGGCATAGCTCGCTCACTTACTCCATATTTAAGTATGATAGCTATAGTACTCGACTTGATTATAAGAAGGAAAAGTTAGATAAAAATTGGTGGTCATCTTGGTGGTCTTGACAAACTCAATTTTTTGTTTTAGCTTGTCAATCAGCCAGTTAATGGCAAAGGCGATCCCAGTCAGAGGAGCCATATTTAGAGAAGCCCGCTTAGGAAACTAAGCGGGCTTTTTGCTTTTCAACGGTGTCTCCGCAGTTCGCCCTATTCCCTACACTCTCACATGCTCCCGCCGTAAATGGTAATCCACCTGGTACTCGCTGGCATTTCTGAACATGACCGAGTAATTCACGAAATCGCCGCTGTCGCTGTATGACAGCGAGGTGATGCGCAAAATAGGTGTCTGCTCATCGACATTCAGCAGCTTCGCCATCTTTTTATCGGCCAGTACAGGCGTGAGGCTCTCATAATTGCCGCGCACGATAATGTGGCATTCATCTTCGATATAGCTGAATTTTGATCCCTCCAGGTGGGCAACGGACAAATTGCGATAGAGCTTCGCCGGCATATAGCTGTCTTCTACCATCAGTGGCTTGCCGTCGACCGAACGAACCCGGCGCGAGTAGTAGATCCGCTCATCAATCTTGATGCGCAGCTGGCTGGCAATAGCGGGTGGCGCGGGCATAATAGTAAACTCCAGCACGTCGCTTACCACCTCCTTACCCTGATTGCGCATCACCTCGATAAATCCGGTCAGGTTGGTGGTTTCATGATGTACGTCTTTCTTCGCGACATAGGTGCCGCTACCGTGGCGGCGTTCCACCAATCCCCACCCCACCAGCAGATCTATCGCCTTGC
This sequence comes from Serratia sp. K1WW1, assembly GCF_055790865.1. Taxonomy (NCBI): domain Bacteria; kingdom Pseudomonadati; phylum Pseudomonadota; class Gammaproteobacteria; order Enterobacterales; family Yersiniaceae; genus Serratia; species Serratia sp. K1WW1. The sequence goes on along the minus strand of NZ_CM147697.1, from coordinate 2,094,800 downwards.
GAATGGTCATGCGGGAGACGCCAAACTCTTCCGCCAGGCGAACCTCCGCAGGCAATGGGCTGCCAATATGATAATCGGCGGAATTGAGCCGAATGCGTAGCCTGTCGGCTATGGATTTGTAGATCACTGATAGACCTCTCTGGAGTTTCGCGCTGCGCTTAAATAATCCACACTCTATAAATTAATAGGCTGTTTTTATTGAAGTTGCAAACAACCTCATCATGTAAAAATTCCAAGTGAAATCGTCGTGTACAGTTTTATGACGAAAAGTAGACAACTTGGAGCAAACAAAAACCATGAATGCGATCACGAATCGGTGCGACGGACAAAGATAACCCCTCACGTACTCCCTACTCTGCTTCTCAGACCCGCGTTAAAGAATAAGGTCACTTCCCCTACAGGTTGTTACATGAGGATTTAAAATGCTCAGTCAAATACAACGTTTTGGTGGCGCAATGTTTACCCCGGTCCTGCTATTCCCGTTTGCCGGGATTGTGGTCGGTATCGCCATTATGCTGCGTAACCCGATGTTTGTCGGCGAAGCGCTCACTGCACCCGATCACTTATTTGCGCAAATCGTCCACATTATTGAAGAAGGCGGCTGGACGGTATTTCGTAATATGCCACTGATTTTCGCCGTGGGTTTACCTATTGGCCTGGCAAAACAGGCTCAGGGCCGTGCCTGCCTGGCCGTGCTAGTCAGTTTCATGACCTGGAACTACTTCATTAACGCAATGGGAATGACCTGGGGTCAGTACTTTGGCGTTGATTTTAACGTCGACCCGGTGGCGGGAACCGGGCTCACCATGATTGCCGGCATCAAAACGCTCGATACCAGTATTATCGGTGCGATTGTGATTTCCGGATTGGTCACCGCTATCCATAACCGCTATTTCGATAAACAGCTTCCCGTTTTCCTCGGTATTTTCCAAGGCAGTTCATTCGTCGTCATTGTTGCTTTCTTTGTCATGATCCCTTGCGCGTGGCTAACCCTGTTCGGCTGGCCAAAAGTACAGCTGGGGATTGAATCACTGCAGGAATTCCTGCGCAACGCTGGCTCGCTCGGCGTGTGGGTTTACACCTTCCTTGAGCGCATCCTGATCCCGACGGGATTACATCACTTCATCTATGGCCCATTTGTCTTTGGCCCGGCAGTAGTGGAAGGAGGCATTCAGGTTTATTGGGCGCAGCATCTGCAGGAGTTCAGTCAGAGTACGCTGCCGCTGAAAACGCTGTTCCCAGAAGGTGGCTTTGCGCTGCACGGTAACTCGAAGGTGTTTGGCTGTCTGGGGATTGCGCTGGCTCTCTACGCCACCACGGCACCTGAAAATCGAGTGAAGGTGGCAGGCCTGCTGATCCCCGCCACGTTAACGGCGATGCTGGTCGGCATTACCGAACCACTGGAATTTACCTTCCTGTTTATCTCGCCGGTACTGTTTGTCGTCCACGCATTTTTGGCCGCTACCATGGCGACGGTCATGTATATGTGCGGCGTGGTGGGCAACATGGGCGGCGGTCTGCTTGACCAGTTCCTGCCGCAAAACTGGATCCCGATGTTCCATAACCACGCATCAATGATGTTTATTCAGATTGGCATTGGACTTGCCTTTACCGGTATCTACTTCCTGGTGTTCCGCACCCTGATTCTACGTTTCAATCTGAAAACGCCGGGCCGCGAAGAGGCTGAAATCAAGCTCTACAGCAAGGCGGACTATCAAGCATCCCGCCAGCAAACTACGGCAGCGGCAGCGAAAGAAACCAAACAAGGCCAGGCTGCCGGTTTTCTCGAAGCACTTGGCGGAGCAAGCAACATCCTGAGCGTTAACAACTGTGCGACCCGCCTGCGTATTGCCCTGGTGGATATGTCGCTGACGCAAAGCGACGACATTTTTAAAGCGCTGGGTGCCCACGGTGTGGTGCGACGCGGCAACGGTATACAGGTAATTGTGGGGCTGAACGTCCCGCAGGTCCGCGACCAGATCGAAAACCTGATGAAAGACGCTTCTTCGAGCGAACTTAAATCCATGACGGAGGCAGTATCATGAATAAATTCTCTGTAGTTGTAGCTGGCGGTGGCAGCACCTTCACTCCTGGTATCGTACTGATGTTACTGGCAAACCAGCACCGTTTCCCGCTGCGCGCCTTGAAATTCTATGATAACGATGGTGCACGCCAGGAAACCATTGCCGAAGCGTGCAAAATCATCCTGAAAGAGCAGGCGCCAGACATCGAATTCAGCTACACCACGGACCCCAAAGAGGCATTTACCGATGTAGATTTCGTGATGGCACACATCCGCGTGGGCAAATACCCGATGCGTGAAAAAGACGAAAAAATCCCTCTGCGCCACGGCGTGCTTGGCCAGGAAACCTGCGGGCCAGGTGGAATTGCTTACGGCATGCGCTCCATCGGTGGCGTGCTGGAAATTGCCGACTACATGGAACAATACTCGCCAAACGCCTGGATGCTGAACTATTCCAACCCGGCGGCGATTGTGGCAGAAGCAACCCGTCGTCTGCGCCCAACGGCGAAAATCCTCAACATCTGCGATATGCCCATCGGCATTGAAAGCCGCATGGCGCAAATTGCTGGCCTGAAAGACCGCAAAGAGATGCGCGTGCGTTACTACGGGCTGAACCACTTCGGCTGGTGGACATCTATTGAGGATCTACAGGGCAACGACTTGATGCCTAAAATCCGCGAGTACGTGGCTAAATTTGGCTACGTTCCGCCATCAGATGAACATGGTACGGAGGCTAGCTGGAATGACACCTTCGCCAAAGCGAAAGATGTCTGGGCGTTGGATCCAGAAACCTTCCCCAATACCTACCTGAAATACTATCTGTTCCCGGACTACGTAGTAGAGCATTCCAACCCGGAGCGTACCCGCGCTAACGAGGTCATGGATCACCGCGAGAAGCACGTCTTCGGCTCCTGCAATGCCATTATCCAGGCGGGGAAATCCTCGGCAGGCGAGTTGGAAATCGACGAGCATGCCTCCTACATCGTCGATCTGGCAACAGCCATCGCCTTCAACACCCAGGAGCGCATGCTGTTGATTGTGCCAAACAACGGCGCTATTAATAACTTCGATCCGCAAGCCATGGTCGAGATCCCCTGTCTGGTTGGCAAAAGTGGCCCGCAACCGCTGGTGGTTGGCAATATCCCGCAATTCCAGAAAGGGCTGATGAGCCAGCAGGTGGCGGTAGAAAAACTGGTGGTCGATGCCTGGGAACAGCGTTCTTATCAGAAACTGTGGCAAGCCATTACGCTGTCCAAAACCGTGCCGAGCGCATCGGTTGCCAAAGCAATACTTGATGACTTGATTGAGGCGAACAAGGACTACTGGCCTGAATTGAAGTAAGTAAGGATAGCGTTACCACTTTCCCCTCCCTTAATCCCTGTACAGGCCAAGGAGGGGAAGATTGGAACCGGAGTTAAATGGGGGCAGCATTCAGCGCCCCTACAAAAACGCGTTTTACCAACGTAACACGTTGCCTGCATAGTCAGTAAAGTGATGCCCTCCTTTGCCGCGCCAGGCCAGAACCTGGCTCACAATCCCAGAGCAGCTTTGTTCGACAGTCAGCGTGGCATTGGTTCCGCCCATATCCGTTTGTACCCAGCCCGGATGCACCGACAGCAAAGTCACCTCCCGCTGTGCGGCGGTATCACGCAATCCGCGCGTTAACATATTCAGAGCAGCCTTGCTGGCGGCGTACAGCGGATAGGTCGCCGCGTCGTTCTCATTTAAACTGCCCAACTCCGATGTCATCAACGCCATCACGCCGGTTTGCGGTTTCACCAGCGGTATTAACGCTGCCGCACAGCGAACCGGGGAAAAGGTATTGGTCATAAACAATTCAACGATCTCATCATCATTCGCCTGGGTAACGTCCTGATGGGCTGGCCCGTAAACACCTGCGTTGATAAAGATAAGATCGAATTGTTGTGACAGCAGTCGTTGTTTCAGGGCAATCCTTTCATCCTGTTGATTGATATCTAATTTCAGCCATTGTGTGTCAGCCGGGCTATCGGCAGGCACCGCGCCGCGACAGGTTGCAACTACCTGCCAGCCCTGCATGGATAGCTGTTTGACAATGCCTAAACCTATACCGCGTGACGCACCGATGATCAGTGCCGAGAATGGAGATGCCATGCTTTTCTTCCTTATGCTGATAGCGGTCGGTTTCCCGCTCCTGAATGACTCTGGGTCCACGTAGGTCATTTTACCAGCGGAGACTGCTCCTCGCTCTAAAGGACGCAGCTTCCCAGTTCTCGCCAGCTTGGTAATTAACCCAAAGACCTCGATGAATATTCACCGGTACCGATCGTTTGGGCAACGGCCAGAATATTTTTGCTTGTCTACTCGGGTTAGCCTTAATCTTGTGTTCATAGCGTAAAAGTACGGCCATACTCCGCATAGCTCCCCCGAGCACCTTGGTGAAAAAACTAAGATTACAATATTTGCCCCCTATTTTTAAAGTATCATCGTAGTAAATTTAACCATTTCGATATTAATCCATTAACCTTTAATAAGCCCCTTCTATCTTCGTAGTCCCCAACCTACAACATATCGATGAGTAATCCCATTGTGGCTTCAAGCCGGATAAATTACCCTTTATCACAAAACCATCCTTAAGCTTTATATACTGCCCCAGACAAAAGGCATACATGAAATGCAGAAAAACCACTTAGCGACCAGGTCACGGGGCCATAATGAAAAGCATATTTTTATTTTTGTACGCTGCCCTTACGCTCTGGAAGGGATCATTGCGTTATGTGAGCGTTTTGCAGGTTGGAGAATTTGCGGCACACCAAAAACGCTGAGAGAATTAAAATTGATGATAATGAAACATCCGGTAGACCTGGTGGTAACGGATATTGCTCACACTGCCTGGAATATTTCCTCATTGATCGGCCTACCAGACTTTTACCATGGCAGGTGTTTGTTACTGACGGAAAGAACGTCACCTGTTCTGGACAAAACCTACCAGGCTGCAGGGTTTGATGCCGTTGTGGGTAAAGATATCGTGTTAACCGCCTTGGATACGCTATTACAACATTTGATCAATTTAGGCCCCAGTGAACGTAAGCCAGACAGCGATAAAAAGCTGTTTAGCCTCAAAGAAAGAAGAATATTGTGCGATTTGTTACAGGGAAAAAAGTTGGTCACCATCGCGCAAGAAATGGACATCTCGTATCGTGCAGCCTGTCGCCATAAAAAAAATGGGCTAAAGAGAGCCGGAGTCACCAGTCTGAGAGACATACTGCAGGGCTATCAAACTAATATTGCGGCCAGTAAAATGACGTCGAATTAACAAAACCAGCAATCGGAATTGCACCGGTTATCACTTAGGTCTTTAAAATAATTTCACAGCCCACTGGTCACTCCAGAAGTTATTGGCCATAAACCACAATCCACCCTTCACGCCCCTACTCCAACTGGTTACGCTTTACAAACTCGAAAATATCCAGTTGTGACTTACAGCCCAGCTTGTCCATTAAGCGGCTTTTATAGGTGCTGACCGTTTTGTTGCTGATCTTCATCCGGGTGGCAATCTTGTTATTTTCAATCCCTTTGGTCATGTACTGAAACACTTGGAACTCTTGGGGTGACAGTGTGCCCAGCCGTTGCCGATCGTCCATCATCGGTTGGCTTTGGAGATCTTCAAAACGTTTCGTGGGAAAATAGCCACAGCCATTTTTAACTGCCTTGATCGCGGTTGTTATTTCTCGTAAATTACTTTTTTTGCTGATAAATCCGTCAGCACCACTTTGGGCGCTACGGGGTGAGTAGAATTCAGATTTTTTGCCGGAAATAACGATTATGATGCCAGGATAACTTTTTTCACGTAAAGATTTAACCACTTCTATCCCATCGAGTGAGAGAATATCGATATCAATCACCAGAATGTCTGGATGATAGCGTTCAACCAATGATAGGGCTTCAATACCATCCCCGGTTTCGGCAATCACAGAGTGCCCTTCTTTTTCAACCAAAAAGCGAATTGCCAGCCGAACAATAGGATGATCATCAACAATGATAACGTTAGCCATAGATATACCTGGGTCATTGATCGTAACGAGTCCGTTATAATATAGCTATTTTCACTCGCTGAATACTCCCTATTTCATTTAAAAACCCACAACCGCCATGTCAGCCGCGGCCTACAATCTACTGATGACTATTCTTATTTTAAATAAATCTAGCATTGACTATCATAAGATTTAATCAGACGAAATGCAGCAGCACAACTTCAGGTATAAAGTAATGCATTTTAAATAATGCGTGCTGAGATTTACCATTCGATGGTTAAAGGAGTGGGTAGTGATCGACGGTACAACTTCATTAACGTCCAGGCAAAAAAAAGAACCTAAAACTGTTTTAGTTATCGCGCATTGCGCCTATACCATTGCTGGAATCAAAGCCCTGTGCGCTGACTACCCTCATTGGCAGGTCAATTGCATAACGCCTAATCAACTTGAACTAAAGGAAGTGCTACTCAATCATCAAGTTGACTTATTGATCATGGAGGTAGGGAACATGGGCAAGGGAATGTCCACCCTGTTTTCATTACCCTATGGTTATCAACAAAAAACCATTCTACTGGCGAGTCACTCGTCTCGAAAGCTGCAAGATCTTGGCCGTTTGGCCGGTGTGAATGCGATAGTCGATAAATTTACCTCGTTAGATTTACTCAAGTTCGCCCTTTATAGCGCAGTATACGCCTTGCAAGACAATTCTTTTTTCTCTGCGCATCATCTTGAGCAGCAAAAAATGGAGCGCGTGGTGTTACGTGCGCTACTGAGCGGGGTTCGTCCCAAAAGAATAGCCGCCGCAATGGGGATTTCTACGTCTGCCGTTAGTCGCTATAAAATGATTGCGTTGCGCAATATGGGGATGGAAAGTTTGAATGAAGTCATGACGGGAAATTACTAACGCTTATTTGGCAGTTAACACCTTAATTAACAGCCCGGGTTTACTTACTCAGAGAGTTCATATTTTGCTCGATCTCACCTTCAGTGCCCTATTGTTAACAATCAGTACTTATAGTTTTTATAAGCATATTTCCTTATTACGAAAAAGATCATTATTCGTTAGAAGATAAAATCGCCTATAAAAATGTCGCCATCGCAGTCCTCTACGTAATGACTCCTATATTTTATCAAGAGGTAATAAGAAAAGGTTCAATGGCCTGCATTCAGGCCAGTAAGATTAATAGCAAAAAAAGACTCTGCAACGCCCCAAGGAAGGAATCGCAGAGTAAAGTCACAATAAGCATCAGGAGATATTCTCCATGAGAAATAGAATAATATAGCTACCCCAAAGGTAACATCAGACAGCTCACCCAATACCTGTAGGGCAAGGACTACAGACGCAGAGATAACAGGCCGCACTCCGCTAACCCCCTCCAACCCCCAAAAGGACCAATCTATCGGTCACAGAGAGAGGGACTATACCAACAGCATGATGTGGATACCCGTCAGACAACAATAGGTTTGGTGGCTCAAAGAGTGGGGGTATTTCAAGGACAGACTGACTGATAGGTTCGAGATATGACTTGGTCTTTACTTCACTAAAAATTGCTGAAAAGGCAGCACATCCGTGATCTTGTTAACACCCAACTTTCGGCAGGCATTTTTTCTGTGAGTATACACCGACTTGGCTTCAATGCCGCAGGCCGCAGATAATTCCTGCGCTGAAACGCCTTTTAACGATTCACGGAAAATGTATTCCTCTCTGACCGTCAGCCTTCTATCCTTCTTTTTAGCCATGACCTCTCGTGGCTTACCACTCAAGATGTTAACTATTGCCATGCGAAACATCTCTAATGACGTCCCGATATGTAAGGTGCAGAAGTAAGCACTGAAAGGATATAAAGAAACGTTCTCATACGGAGTGTTATGTAAGAAAATCACGTCCAGATTATCATATACGGTGTTGAGCAGTACGCTGCTGGGGATGGTGATGTCAATTAACAGGATGCTTCTGGTTCTAGCGATGTTCAACGCCTGCTCATTATACTTATCAAGGGATATCGGTTTAATACCCAGAGGATAGAGTAATTCCTCCATCCCTTTTTGCAGGTAAATATTATCGGAACAAATGTAGATCATCTTTATCCCCTCGGTAATGGAGTAGTCTTCGGATCGGTGCAGTCAACCCACAGATTGGATGAGACATTTAGCCCGTTAGGTACAGTATTTTCCCTTCTCCGCCCCTTAATGATAAAGAAAGTGGACGTTATTCACATAAGAATGTTCATCAACAAACTGTAGGCTATGGACTACATACCGATGCTGGGAATTCACATTCAACGGTGGTGACGGACTCACCACCGCAAAATGCCAGAGACTGAAGGGGGCTTGGTTGAATAAATCAAATTTAACAAAACATCCGCTTGTCCGTTTCTTACTCAGGCAATTCGTACACTTTCTGGCATGCCTCCACGTTGTTCAGGCAAGAAGGTGGCTTATTCAACAAAGCCTTCCTGCACCACCGCTTTTTTGCTCGTCCTCTGATACAGGCACAACTCTTTGCCCGGCTTATTCTTCATAAACGCCTGCGGGTAACGGCCACCGATCAGCAGCGCAGAGTAACCGACATCGTCGTCGTAATGAATGATATCGCCAACGGCCTTGGCATCCTTCAGTCCACTGGCTTTCAGGCAGGCGACGCGTATTGCCTTATCAGCCTCGCTCCAGGCGTGTTCGGAAGAGGCAACCGCGTTTAACGAAGTGGCCACGGCGACAAATAACAGCAATTGTCTGATCAAAATCATTTCTCCACAGAAGGTCAGTGACTTATAGCTGCATAGTATACGGGGTGCCATACCCGATGGATAAGAAAAGCCCTCATCGGCATGTAGGTGCCTGCCTACATGATTTATCCAGCACTCAGAACAAACGTGTTCATAACGATGTTCCATAATGAAAGTGCGGGAAATCTCAAAATTTATCAAGCCGATAGCATTATCCCGTAGTCTAAGGAACCTATTTGACAATCAGTAGGTCACAGCCATTATTTAGATATACAATCAATAATATAGCGCCACCTTACGCATAGGTAAGCCTATAAACCATAAGCGGCAGATAAATCACTTTATCGCTAATTTCAACATACTGACAGCAATGCATTTTTCATTGCCAGATTAAACACGCCATACTCTGTCCACAGCAAACGAGGAAATTTCATGGGATGTTAAGTCACAAAATCTTAACTTATCTTGACTTGACTCTCTTTTTTAAACTGGTTATTTTTTCGCCCCCATTGACTACTAAACAACCAATTCCATCTATGCTTTTAAAATTTATCCCTGCCTGCTGCCTATTACTGGCAACGTTGTTTACGGCATCTCCGTTATTTGCCTCCCCCTTCAGCGATTCAAACGTGCAATACACAAGGAACGATGTTCTTGACGAAAACGCTATTCGGCAAAAGATCATGTCTGAATTCGAACGTTGGGAAGGCGTAAAATACCGGTTCGGTGGGACAACCATGCAAGGGATCGATTGCTCATCGCTGATGCAAAAAATCTTCCATGGCGCTTTTGAAGATACGTTACGCAGACTGCTGCCAAGAACAACGGCCCAGCAACTCCAACAGGGTGTCAAAACCAGTCGCGACGATCTCAAAGCGGGAGACCTGATTTTCTTTCGTATTTCCTCAAATCTGCGTCACGTTGGGGTGTATATTGGCGATGACAAGTTTGTGCATGCTTCCACCAGTAAGGGGGTCATTATTTCCACGCTGGAAAATGACTATTGGTCAGAACGTTACAATACGGCCCGCCGTATCGTTTTGTAAAAAATAATACAGCTTATTAAAGTATAGCATTAACAGTTTGCAACTCTCGGCCGTATCAAAAAACAGGTAGCATTAACATAAGAATAGTCATCACTCACCTGTAGGATTCGCCCTACGCTTTATTTTTTGAATTATCTAAATTATTAGTGCCCAGTCACCACAAAAGAGCTAAGATTAAAACAACTGTAATATTTATCAGGTATATCCATGAGCAAAGTTATCATTGTAGATGATCACCCTATTGTCCGCATGGCCATTCAATTTTTGGTTGAGAAAGAAGGGCATAGCGTAGTCGCCGAAACCGGAGATGGTATCGAGGCGCTTTCCCTGGTTGACCTGCATTATCCCGATATCGTGGTCGTTGATGTCGATATCCTTTCGCTGAACGGGATTGAGGTGGTCAGGGCATTACGTGAAAAAAGCTTCCCTGGCATCATTATTGTTATTTCTGGCAAAAATCCAGAGTTTTATTCTCCTCGCAGCGCCCTGAGCGGTGCGGACGGCTTTATCAGCAAAAAAAACAACCTGCCAGAGTTAGTAACTGCTATTAAAGCCGCACAGAACGGGTACAGCTATTTTCCCCTCAAGCGCTTTGAATCGCAGCATGCTCAGCAATCTATGGATGATCAGGAACGGCTGGGGACGTTATCCCCACAAGAATTCCAGGTGTTTCAGCACATGACCAAAGGGATTGAAAATAACAAGATTGCCACCCGGATGAAGATCAGCAGCAAAACGGTCAGCACCTATAAAAGTCGGTTAATGGACAAATTGGGCTGTAAAACGCAACTGGATCTGTTTGATTTTGCGCGACGTAACAACCTGGAATGACCCAATGATCCGTATATTAGTTCTCTTGTTGTGCAGCGGCCTGTTGGCAACAAGCTATGCCAGCCCGCCTCCTGGGCAAGCACTGCAAATTTTTAGCCGTGAGGAACCGGCGCAACTTAATGTATCGCTTACCGACCATCAATGGCGCTGGCTGGGATTAAAGCGCGACCTGCGCGTGGGAACCTGGGCTCCAGAGAACCCGCCCTTTGACATGGAGCCAGAGTCCGGCACCTATGAGGGTATCTATGCCGACTATATCCGTCTGATTGCCCGCAACCTGGGGTTAAAGCCACTGGTTATACGCTATGCATCACGCGCCGATGCCTTGCAGGCGATGATGAAGAACGAGATTGATACCGTGGTGGATGATAGCGGCAGTACGCTGCTTGATGAGGACAACTATGCGCAAAGCAACAACTTCATCGCTAACCGGCCCGCGCTGGTCTCCCGCGAGAGCGTATCATCCCATAACGACGCCAACGATAAGCAGATTACGCTGGCGATAACTCAAGGCTACCTCAGCGATCCACAGGTTATCCAGCGCTTCCCCAATGCGATTATCGTTCGTTTTCCCTCCAGCCAGAGTGCGTTGACATGCGTCTCGCTGCATAAATGCGACTATTTTCTGGGTAACCTGACGACCGCGAGCTTTTTGATTGAGCGTAACTACAGCAACGAACTGACCATTACCGATGTTTTTCCAGAAGTGGCCCCCGGGGCCCGGTTTGTATTGCGCAAAGACGATCTGGTTTTACGACAGAGCATTGATGCGGTATTACAAGCTATTCCAGATGCCGAACATCGGGTTATTTCCCGCCAATGGGTGCAGCGCCAGGACATTTGGCGCTTTGAAAGGCCCCTTGGGCTGACGGAAAAAGAGCAACGCTGGATCGAAAACAACCCGACGATCAGGATCGTGGTTAACCCATTTTTTGCCCCTTTTACCCTGGTTGACAAGAATGGCGAACTGCACGGTATCGGAGCGGATATTTTACGTCTTATTCATCTGCGCACCGGCCTTAACTTCCAGATCATCACCGCGGATTCGGTCGAAAAGATGTTTTCCGATCTGGACAATAACCAAGGGGATGTCATTGCTGCCGCCAGCATTAGCCCACAGCGGGAAAAGCTCGCCACGTTTACCCGCCCCTGGCATCAGACACCTGGGGTGTTGGTGGTACGCAATATTCCCGCGGCACCAGAGCAAATCAATAACAACCTGAAGCTGGCCGCCGTGCGAGGCAATGCGATTGCAGAACAGCTCGCCAAAGAATGGCCGGGTATCCAGTGGGTCTATACCGATAACGAAAGCCTGGTTCTGCAATTGATAGACTCAGGCAAAGTTGATGGTGGAGTGAGCAACCAGTTGGGGGCCAACTTTATGATCGACCGATATTTTCGTGGGAAACTGAAAATTGTGGACCGCTTGGGGGAAAACCCCACGCTGATTGGCTTTGCCGTACGCCGGGATGAACCGGAGCTGCTGGACATCCTTAATAAGGCACTGGCGGATATTCTACCGCAAGAGATATCGCTGATTATTCACCGCTGGCAAGGGGCACCGGACATTCCAATCAATACCTGGGAGCTGTACGACAAACAGTTTTACTGGGTGCTGTCCGTTACCGGGGGATTGATCCTGCTGGTGCTGATCTGGGTGTACGCACGCGATAAAGAAACCCGGCGTCGCAAACTGGTGCAGGAAGAGTTACAGGCTCAGTTGACGTTTCGCGATACGCTGCTTAATGGGTCCCCTACCCCTATTTATGTCCTGAACCGGGAGCTGTCCGTTCTCACCCATAATGAAGCATTCCAGCAATATTTCAGCCAGTTGCCTACTGGAGCGTTGCGTTCTTCGCTGTTTGATTTACGACATCCATTGGCGGCTCTGCGAGAGGCACTGACCCTGGCGTTAACTCAACCTCACACGGCGTCCGTCGTCGGTGAGACGCAGGAATTTACGGTCAGTAATGGTGCCGAAGATCGGGTGATTGCCCATTGGGCGACACAATATACCGACACGCAAAATGAGGTTGTCGGGCTAATTTGCGGGTGGCAAGACATCACCGAATATAAACGCCTGCTACAAGCCTTGTCGGTGGAGAAAGAACACGCTGAACAGGTCAGCCAGGCGAAAAGCTCGTTTCTCGCCACCATGAGTCATGAAATTCGCACCCCCATCAGCGCCATCCTGGGGTTGCTGGAGCTGGAGGTTCGCAAACAGCCCGCGAACGAAGCCATTGAGGTCGCTTTCGAATCGGCCCAGACCCTGATGGGGCTGATTGGTGACGTGTTGGATATGGCAAAAATCGAAAGTGGGCAGCTTGAACTGGCGCCGGAATGGGTGCGGCTGAATACGGTCATCACGCCGGTTATCCGGGTGTTTGAGGAGGTAGCCCGGCAAAAAGGTCTGGAGCTGAATTTCGATAGCCGGACAGAAAATGAGCTGGAAATATTTGTTGATGGCGGCCGTCTGCGGCAAACCATTGCCAATTATCTGAGCAATGCGGTGAAATTTACTGAACAGGGAAGAATTGGCGTACGGCTGCAAAGCCAGCGCACCGCCCCAGACGGCCTGGTCTTGCACATCGAAATCGAAGATACCGGGGTAGGCATCAGCATTGCCGATCAGAAGCGGCTGTTTAAACCGTTTTCTCAGCTCGCCGAAGGCCGCAAGCAAACCGGCACCGGTCTGGGTCTGGTGATCAGCAGCCAGTTGCTGGAAAAAATGCACGGCAGCATGCAGATGCGCAGTACGCCGGGTCGAGGGACGCTGATCCTGATTGAGCTGCCCGTTACGGCGCGGCAGGCGCAGAAACCGGCAGGGTCGGCGACTATGCTGCGCGAATTACGCAATCAACCACTCACGGTACTGATTGTGGACGATCATCCGGCCAACCGCATGGTGCTCAATCGCCAGTTGACCCAGTTGGGCCATCAGGTTGCGGAAGCGAAAAGCGGCCAGGAAGGGTTCGATAAATGGAGAGATGAAACGCCCGATCTGATCATCACGGACTGCTCGATGCCGGGGATGGACGGTTTCATGCTGTCCCGCAAGATCCGCGCAACCGGGAGTAACGTGGCCATTTTTGGCCTGACGGCCAATGCCCAGTCGGACGTGAGAGAAAGAGGGATCGCTGCCGGTATGAACGACTGTCTGTTTAAACCGTTACGGCTGTCGCAGCTGGAAACGGCGCTGCGCAATGTGGCAAAAACCGAACTCGTCCCCGATTTGCACGAGTTAATCCATTTGCAGGAACTGACAGATCTGCTGCATCAGGACGAAGAAATGCTTTCGCGTTTACTGTTACGTACCTGCGAAGAGAACGATGCTGACCTGGCAGATGCCTGGCAACACTGTGCAGCGAAAGACTGGCAGGCGCTGGCGGGATGCCTGCATAAAATGGGTGGGGGAGCACAGGTCATTTATGCCGAAGAAATCGATGAGCTCTGTGGTCAGTTGGAAACACACTGTGAGCCGCCGGTGAATGAGGAATTAATCAATCAGCAGCTTAAGCAATTGGATAGCAAGCTCAGCACATTACACTGTTCGATTAAGACCTGGCTTAAGCGCTGACTCGCCCTGCCCCGACCCGTTATGCCTGATAGGAACAGGGGCATAACGGGACGAACAGGATGTCATAATGCCTACCCCCCAACATTACTCCGGGTCGACGTGGGTCATTTTGCCCATCACAAAGGCTAAATTTGCCGCCGCGATCAGTGCCGCAGCGTGGGCATCGGTACTCATCTGTTGCGCATAGAGCAGACCATTGGCAGCCTCGTTGGCTACGGTGATAGTCCCCACGCCGTTGCGATAAGACTCCAGCGCGGCGTCGTAGGTAATAAACGCGGTTTTTACCAGGTTCAATGCTGCCTGGTTTGCTTCTAGCGCGGATTGTAACGTATCTGCCGCCACGATAATTTCACGAACCGCAGCCTCCTGCGTCTTTTGGAAAGTCTCGTTTGCTACGGCAGCACGTGATTCGGCCTCTTTCACGCGGGCAGCCCGTATGCCACCATCGTAAAGCGGTACGGTAACGCCCAAGAGTATGCTTGAGGAAGACGTTTGTTGACCAATGGGCGGCAATCCCTGCATATCAAAGCGCCCATCCCCCCCCGCGACCGCGCTGGCAAGATAGACCTTAGGCAGAAAGTCCGCCTCTGCCGCCTTGATGCCTGCGGTTGCGGCCTGGGCAGCAGCATAAGTTGCCAGTACGTCTGGCCGCTGGGAGAGCGCCAGCTTAATCATCTGCTGGGTTGGCGCACTGGCCGTCTGCGGCAAAGGTTTATCCTCGGCATAGCCCACTTTGATTTGCGATGAGGCAGAAATGCCCATGGCTGCCAGTAAGGCCTGCCATGCGTCACGTTCCGTTCCCTGCGCCACAACGCGATTCAGTTCCGACTGCGCGACCTGCTGGCGAGCCTGCGCGACTTCTACCGTTGTTGCGACGCCATTTTTGTTACGCGCCAGGGCAGCATCGAGGATTTTCTGGCTATTGCGCAGCGTCTCCTGCGCTATTTTGCGGCGTGACTGGGCCGCACCGTATTGGTAATAGCTGCGCGTAACCTCATAAATAATCTTTTGATGCATGCCGTTAAAGGCGACGTTGGCGGCATAGGAGGTGTGCTTGGCCGCCTGTTGCAAAGCGCTACGCTGGCCAAAATCGAAGATTAACCACTGTAATGCCAGCGCCGGTACTACCGCGCTGCCGGAGGTATCCACATCGTGTTGGCCGTCAATGTCATAGGGCAACGGCGTGTGCGTTCTTTGATAGCCGCCGATCACGCTGGCTGAAATCATTGGCAAAAATGTCGCTTCAGCCATGCCGACACCCAGCGCAGCCTGCCGCGCCTGCTGCCAGGCGATGCGGGTATCCGGGTTTTGCATCTGGGCGATGTCGATAAGCTCGGATAACTGGTAGACCTGCTGCTGGTTGATCGCAGGCGGTGCAGGGAGCTCCGCTACCGCCGGATTAGCCGGAACAGCAAATTCATGACTGTTAATGCCGTCAGGTGTCCAGGGAGAGGAAGGGCTAGCCGGGGCCAACGCCAATTGGTCCGTGGCACAGCCAGCTAACAGACACAGCCCCACTGCCGTGCTGAGAGTGCGTATTTTGAAAGTCTGAGTGCGCGGCTTCATCCGAGAAGTTCCTCAAGTCGCCTGATGCTTTGTTGGATCTCAAGTTCAACGGCGGGTGGCAAACCGTTATTGCTGCCTGTTGGCACTGAGGGATTAATCACTCTCCCGCTCGAGGAAAGTCGGCTAAGCCTTTCCACATCGGAGGAGGGCTTATCAAAGGGCAAAAACAGCGCCGGACAGAGGTTTTCCATTTCGCCAAGGATCGCTTGCAGACGCCGGTATTCTTCGGGAGAGGGGCGTAGCGATCTTGGCTCAAAAGGAACCAGCCTTAGCGCCTCCCGTGCCGTAGTCAGTTCTTCTTCAACCTCTGCCGCCTGCCTTATCGCGGCCGGGCGCTCTGTTGGCGCCAATGCGGCCAGATTGCTTAACCCGGTAACCAAACTGCGGATGCGAGTGCGGACAAAATCAGCAATGGCGACGGGCCACACATATGTGAATATCAAATACACCACCAGATTCCCCAGCAGGATCCCCAGCACCCTGTCGAGCGCGACGCCCAAATCCGTACTCGGACTAAAGCCATGTAACACGGTCAGTAAGAATGCCAGCCCGATTTGTATGCCCGCATAGGCAATCCGCTCATTGCCGCTCGATACCCAGGCACTGAGCAACAGCGCGCCAAACACCAGCGCCATTAACTGGCCGATATCGCTCAGCGACGGAACAATAAAAATCAGCGAAAGCACGCCCATCAATGCGCCTATCAGGCAGCCAACGATGCGTAACGTCAGCTTGTGTACCGTCTCTCCCGCCGTGCCTAGCGCGGCGACATAACAGGTGATCATGGCGGTATGAATATCTTGCCAGTCCAATGCGGTATAGACGAGATAACAGATCACGCTGGCCGCCGTGGTCTTTATGGCAAATTGCTGATGGACGGGATTGGTAAAGGCGTCTGCGGATAAAAATGAGGCTTTTGGCGCACTGGTGTCTACCGCATTATCTGGCGTTGCAAGTTGCACCAGCGCGTGGGTGACTTCGTCATTTTTCCCACTCTGATTAAACGCAGGGGGTTCAATCACCCGGCCTGCGGTAATAGCCTCGGCTGCAGCACTGCACCAGTCGGCCAGTTCAGGACGAGTTAACGCCGGTACGGTTTTATTGACGGCTGAAATGGCCAACAGTAAGCGATAGCTGCTGTTGACGGCGGCGGTTAACCAGGCGGCCTCAGCGGCGGGCCGCAGATGGAAAATGCGCACCAGCATAGCCCGCTGTTGATGTTCGCTCTGCCCTTCCCGCAGCAGCTCCTCTACTTTACGCAGGCTGGTGGCATCCGGGTGGCGTAATGCCGCACCAGCAACCTCTAAGCGCTCTGCCAGACTTGCGCGTAGCAGTTTCCAGGGTGGCCGCCCGATGAAAAGATTAAAGGCTACCAGTAGCAGCATCGGTGATGCGGCCATCAGCCAGGCATACAGCACCGCGCGTACCGCTAACTCTCCATTCGGTGCATCGCCAAGCAGCGACATGATAAAAGCGATCACCAGCGCAATAATGCTGCCCACCGGCCCGAGCTTGCTCGCCGAGCCTAGCCAGAGAAAGGCAAACGAGCTAAGCACCAGCACCGCCATGCGTAAAGGCGCAGATTCCAAGGTATAAGGCAGGATCAGCAAGATCAGCCCCACCACTATGGAAACGAGCAGGGTCACCGCAATGGCCATCGCCATACTTTCGGCGGCGTCTGGTTTCATCACGAACAAAATCAGGTAGCAGCTAATCGCTGATTCGGGGATACCGTACAGCATGGCCACCAGCGTCATCAGCGCACAAAGCGCACCGACCCGCCAGGCCATCGCCAATCGGCCAGGGAAATAGGCCAAATCGCGCTTCACCTGGCGCAACATTCTGCCCCAGGGGCGGTCAGCAACCATGGTCGTCTCGTACTATTGCTACCGCGCTGGCACCAATTCGCATCAACTCCGCCGGCGGATCTTTAAGGTTGATCCGCACCGGGAAACGCTGTTCGACCCGCACCCAGTTCAGCGATTTCGGGACATAGGGCAGATTACGTGGAATGTTAAACTGATCTTCTGAGCTGATCCCCCAGCCAATGCCCTCCACTCTGCCCTGAAGCGCACGCTGGCGATCGGCCATGACATAAACCGTAGCGCAATCCCCCGGTTTGATGTGCGCCAGCTCTGTTTCGCGAAAGTATGCCGAGGCGTGCCAGTGATCGCTATTAATCAACGTAAATACCGCCTGGTCCGGTATCACAAACTCCCCTGCCGACACATTAAGCCCCACCACCAGGCCGTTGTGCGGCGCTCGTATCTGGGTATTTTCCAGCTCTTGTTCGGCAATGGCCAATGCGGCACGGCGCGCGCTGAGCAGGGCCTCAGATTCCGCAGCGCTGCTGATTAATGCCTGCGAAGCGACGGTTTGCTTCAGCGCCTGTTTCAGGCTGATTTCCGCATCGTGCTTGGCGGTCTGGGCATCATCAATCTGCTGGGCAGTGACATAGCCCTTGCCCAGCAGCGGCTGAATGCGTGCCAGCGTCTGAGTTGCCAGCTTAAGGTTGGCCCGCGCCCGGTTAACCTGCTCATCGGTGATCGCCGCATTAGATTGTTCTGCGATCATCGTGCGGTGCTGAGTATCCCAGGCGGCTTGCGCCATCTGCAGTTCCGCCCGTGCCTGCTCGACCCGCAAACGATAAATCGTGGGATCGAGGGTGAACATCACCTCACCCCGCTGAACCTTGCCGTTTTCTGTCACATTAATGGACTGAATACGCCCAGGTACGGAACTGCTGACGTTCACCACGCTGGCACCGATGACCGTATCCTGCGACGTGGGATTTAACGAGTTTTGACGCAGCGTCAGCCACCCTGAAATAGCGGCAGCAATAACAATCACCACCCCAATGACGATCGCTATCCGACGTTTATTGCCCTGTTGTTTTAACGTGTTCATTTTTAGCGCACTTAGAATAAAAGCGATGACATAAAGGCTACGGCGAGCGCCAGGCAGGTATAGACGAATAACCGCCACGGCAGAACTTCGTCAATTCCCGCAAAAATCAGCAGAACGCGCGCGCCTATCGCCACCACGAGGCCAATCCCTGCACAGGCTAGCCAGGCAGGGAAATAAGAGCCGAGCAAGGAAAATGCTGGCGCACCAAAGTCACGACACCCGATAAGGCTAAAGGTGCTGACCAGCAATAAGGCCAACGCTCCATAACGCGTATGGCCTGAACGAAAAAACACAGGCTCCCGGCGCTGACGAAAAGAGTGTGCGCTTGCCATTTTATCCCCCAAAACCGCATTGCGGCGCTGTACTAAACCGCACTGTTTGCCAGCGTATTTTTATAAATTTGCCCATTTTTCATGATCATCTGAAATGCTTCCTCAGGCTGGGCCAGCAGTTGAATATCCGTTAGCGGATCGCCGTCGACAACGATCATATCGGCCAGAGCACCTGCTTCTATCACCCCGAGCTTCTCGGGATAAGGGTTACGCGGACCGGAGAGCGCGCAAAGTTCGGCATTGACGCTGGTAGCCATTTTAAGAATTTCGAGAGGCGTATACCAGCGGATCAGCTTGGCAAGCTGGGCGCCTTGACGTGTGGCAAGCCGGGCGTCGAACAGTGTGTCGGTACCCCAGGCGGTCTTGATGTGATGCTTTTTCGCCAGTTGGTAGGCGTTATCGGTTCCGGCGGACATCACCAGTTGCTTGGCGCGTGAAGCCGGATTCGCCATCGGTACGGCATCTTCATCGTCCAGGAAAGGTTGCAGGCACCACCATAGGTTTTCTTGCGCCATGAGCTCCACGGTCTGTTCATCCACCAACTGGCCGTGTTCGATACATTTCACGCCGCCTTTGATTGCCATGGTGACAGCGCGGGCCGTATAGGCGTGAACGGTCACGTAGGTACCCCAATTTTCCGCAGCGGTCACCGCCGCCTGGATTTCGGGCACGGAACCTTCCGTCACGTCGATGCCGTCATAGAGTGAGGCTACACCGCCACCGGCCATAAATTTGATCTGGGATGCCCCCCTCATCAGCTGTTCTCTGGCGCGCAACAACACCTGGTCGGCACCATCGGCAATGGCAGTTATCCCCACCCGCTCGATATAGCTCAAGGAGTCCGCGGGTGCGCGTGGGACTTCGCTGAGCATGCGAAAATCACCGTGGCCGCCGGTCTGGGAAATAAATGCTCCGGACGGGTAAATGCGCGGGCCAACCGTAATCTGCTCATCAATTGCACGCTTCAAGCCAAACACCGGCCCGCCCATATCGCGGACCGTGGTGAACCCACGCAGCAGCGTTGCCTGGGCTTCGGCAATCGCCAGCGCCTGGATATAGTTAAAATCGGCCGTCATCGCCGTCATCATGGAAGGGCGAGCCATGATGGCATGCCAGTGCGCATCAATCAGGCCGGGCATCAGCACGCCACCGTTGCCGTCTATAATCGTTGCCTCCGCTGGCGGAGGCGTATCAGCAGGTTCAATCGATTTGATTTTGTTGCCTTCAACGATAACCTGCATGCCCTCGCGCAGTTGGTCAGAAACCCCGTCAAAAATCCGTACGTTGATAAACGCTTTCAACTGCGTAGCGCTGGCGGTGGCATTGGAATGCGTGGATTGTCCTGTAGGTATTGCTGCTGCGACCGTGGCTGTCGTTATCGGCGGTGCTTTCGCCGCCTGGCGGGTTAGCACCGTATTAATGCGTAAGAATGCCGGGCTGTGGCATAGGCATGCCTCAGAATGTTCGCAGGCAGGCTGAAACATGAGATTTTGCTGCATAACACATCACTCCTAATCAAACCGACTTCGCCGGTAACTGCAGGTTTTGTTTAGAGTAATTGTAGAACGTAATCCTCACAATGCTTTATTTTTCAATAATTTTATATCCTCATTAATAAACCATTAGATTGCAGTGGATAAAATAGGAATTACCTTGTCAATCGAGAGAAAAGTCTCATTAACAGATTTAATGTTATTATAACCATGACGTAACAATGATTAAATAACTGGCATAAAAATCCGAGTACGACTAACCCTATGAATTACCACACCCTCGCTTAAAAATTATTGGCAAAAATCTCAATAAGCCGGACTGGCTTCCTACTGATCTTACTGGAAAAATATTATTTTTAGGATGTCCCCCTATCTTTTTCACAAAATGTTCTAGAATTAACGCCAAGACTTGATGGCGTTAGTAGAGCACAGGGGACGGTTTTACGTGATCGTGCCGGGTATATTGACATATAAAAATCAAGAGGGTTTTTATGAGTAACAGCAACCAGAAAAATAACAGCAATGTTAATGATGATGTTTATTCCTCGATAGATTTGGCCATTTCACTACCGAAATCTGGATTTCCAGACGCAGAGCGAAACCCTCGTCACGTATTTAGTGCCATTCGCGATGAGTTAATGTTGGATGGTAACTCAAGGCAAAACCTGGCGACATTCTGTCAGACCTGGGTTGATGAAGAAATTCGCGACCTGATGGATCTGTCCATCGACAAGAATATGATTGATAAAGACGAGTATCCACAAACGGCCGAAATTGAAGCCCGCTGCGTGCGCATGTTGGCCGACCTGTGGCAATCACCGTCGCCGGGCACTACGCTGGGCTGCTCCACCATTGGCTCGTCAGAAGCCGCTATGTTGGGTGGGTTGGCGCTGAAATGGCAATGGCGCAAAAAACGTGCCGCGCAGGGCCTGACAACCGATAAGCCCAATATGATCTGCGGACCGGTGCAAATTTGCTGGCACAAATTCGCGCGTTATTTCGATGTGGAGTTGCGAGAAATTCCTCTGGAAGGCGATCGTCTGATCATGAGCCCGGAAGAGGTACTGAAACGAGTCGATGAAAATACCATAGGTGTGGTACCCACCCTCGGAGTGACCTTTACCTGCCAGTACGAGCCGGTAAAAGCGGTCAGCGACGCACTCGATAAGCTGCAACAAGACACCGGGCTGGATATTCCTATTCATGTCGACGGTGCCAGCGGCGGTTTCCTCGCCCCATTCTGTGCGCCTGAGCTGGAATGGGATTTCCGCCTGCCACGCGTAAAATCCATCAACACCTCAGGCCACAAGTTTGGGTTGGCCCCGCTTGGAGCGGGCTGGGTGGTATGGCGTGAAGCGGCAGACCTGCCCGAAGAGCTTATTTTCAACGTCAACTATCTTGGCGGCAATATGCCTACCTTTGCGCTCAACTTCTCACGCCCTGGTGGGCAGATCATCGCGCAGTACTACAACTTCTTACGCCTTGGCCGCGAAGGCTACGCCAAAGTTCATAACGCCTGCTATGCCACGGCCCAGTATCTTGC
Organism: Serratia sp. K1WW1; assembly: GCF_055790865.1. Classification (NCBI taxonomy): domain Bacteria; kingdom Pseudomonadati; phylum Pseudomonadota; class Gammaproteobacteria; order Enterobacterales; family Yersiniaceae; genus Serratia; species Serratia sp. K1WW1. The sequence continues at coordinate 2,072,743 of NZ_CM147697.1, read as the reverse complement.
CGACGAGATCGGTAAGCTCGGTCCGTTTGAAATCCTGTTTGATGGCGACAGTGGTAAAGGCATCCCGGCGCTGGCCTGGAAATTGAAAGAAGGCGCCAATATCGGTGGCTACACGCTGTATGACCTCGCCGATAAGTTACGCTCACGCGGCTGGCAGGTACCTGCGTACTCCATGCCAGCCAATCGGGAAGATCTGGTGATCCAGCGTATTTTAGTACGCCACGGAGTGAGTTTTGACCTGGGTAGCCTGTTGCTTGACGATCTGAAACGAGCACTTGAGCATTTCGAAAGTCATCCGGTCGTTAATCCACTTTCGGAAGATGAAGCTGCCGGTTTTAACCACGGCTGATCCGCAGTTGGCCTGTTAATGGAGTGGCATGCTCCTCGCCACTCCTGTTAACCATAAGAAATCAACTGGCAAGCACCTTCGCTTGTCCCAGGAGAAATGCCATGGCTACCTCTCAAATCATCGCTGCGCCAAAACAACTCACGCTGTTGGGCTTTTTTGCCATAACGGCATCAATGGTGATGGCGGTTTACGAATACCCAACGTTTGCAACCTCCGGTTTTTCACTGATCTTCTTCCTTATTGTTGGCGGCTTGCTGTGGTTCATCCCTGTAGGATTGTGTGCCGCAGAAATGGCGACGGTAGAAGGTTGGCAGGAGGGTGGCGTGTTTACCTGGGTTTCTAAAACCCTGGGTGAGAAATGGGGATTTGCCGCTATTTCGTTCGGCTATTTACAAATCGCGATAGGCTTTATCCCGATGCTCTACTTCGTGCTAGGGGCGCTGTCCTATATTCTTAACTGGCCCGAACTCAATAACGATCCGATAGTCAAGACCGTCGCCGCACTGATTATTTTATGGGGTCTGGCCTTGACTCAGTTTGGTGGCACCAAGAATACCGCTCGCATCGCCAAGATTGGTTTTTTTGCCGGTATCCTGCTGCCAGCCGCAATTCTGGTGATCCTGGCCGTCACTTATCTGCGCTCTGGTGCTCCTATAGCGATTGAAATGAGTGCCGATACCTTCTTCCCGAACGTTACCAGCATGAGCACGCTAGTGGTGTTTGTGGCCTTCATCCTAAGCTATATGGGGGTGGAAGCCTCCGCAACCCACGTCAATGAGATGAAAAACCCGGGCCGCGATTATCCGCTCGCCATGCTGCTGTTGATGTTTGCGGCAATTTGCCTGAGTTCAGTCGGCGGGTTGTCCATTGCAGCCGTAATACCTCATGAGCAAATCAACCTCTCTGCGGGCGTGATGCAAACCTTCACGGTGCTGATCAATCATTTGGGGACGGGCTTTGAATGGGCTATCCGTGGCATCGCTGCGCTGTTGCTCCTGGGCGTGCTAGCTGAGATCGCCGCATGGATTGTCGGGCCTTCCCGCGGGATGTTAGTGACGGCACAGCAAGGGATCCTGCCTGCCCGTTTTGCCAAAATGAACAAAAACGGCGTGCCGGTGGTGCTGGTCATTTCCCAGTTACTCATCACCTCGGTGGCACTGATTGTGCTGACCAATACCGGGGGTGGCAATAACATGTCGTTCCTGATTGCGCTGGCGCTGACGGTGGTGATTTATCTTTGCAGCTATTTCCTGTTATTCCTGGCTTATATCCAGCTGATCCGCAAACAGCCGAATAACAAACGTACCTTTAATATACCGGGAGGCAATGGGGTTAAAATTGCGGTTGCTGTCATCGGGTTGCTGACCTCTCTGGTAGCCTTTGTCGTCTCCTTCTTCCCTCCTTCGGGGCTACCGGGCAGAGAAGCCAACGACGTCTATGCCGGCTTACTGGTCGTTTGCTTCCTGGTGGTGCTGGTGATCCCCTTCATTATTTATGCACTGCATAATAAAGCGGCTGGAGCGAAAAATATCACGCTGGTGCCAATCAACACGGATAGCGCTCAGGAAGGGCATTTCTTCATCCATCCGAAGGCACGTAGCACGCACCACATCATTGTTGATGGTAAAAAGCTTCACTGATCGTTGATTATCAGGTGGATGTGCGGCAACGCCATCCACCTCTTTATCCCCCGGTTAACCAGCCTTCAAACGACTCAACTCAGTGATTTTGCCAGCGCTAAAGGCGTTATCGCCAACAGCGGATGGGTTTTCATCAGCTCAAATGACCAATCCACAAAGCTTCTCACCCGAACCGACAAATGCTTGCCGGTGGGGTAGATAATATGAATTGGCCGTGGAGCAAAGTGCCACTCGGGTAACACCGGCTGCAAGAGCCCACTCTTCACATAGCTTTCCACCGCGAAGGGTGCTCCGGAGCAGATGCCTGCCCCGGTAAGGCAGGCACTCATGGCCACATCGGGATCTTCGATCAGCAAACTGCTGTTGCCTACTACCGCAATGCTCTGGCTTGCCGATTGCAGATGCCAGGTAAGCTGCTTACCGCGCTGAATGCCAAAATCCCCAACCCATCGATGATGCTGAAGATCTTCAGGCTGCCTGATAGCCCGCGCTGAACGGAGGTAATCAGCTGAGGCATAAAGGCCCATCTGCACATCGCAAACGTGCCTGGCCACCAGCGTCGAATCTTCCAGATTACCGCCACGGATAGCGCAGTCGATACCCTCCTCAAACAAGTTACTGATGCGATCGCTGCTGGCAAGCCGCACCACGATCTCTGGAAATCGCGCCTGAAAGTCTTGCAACTGAGGTGCGAGGATCCAACGCGCAATCGAGGCCAAAGCCTCTATACGGATCTTTCCGCTCGGCGTTGTCACCCCACCGCTGAGCCCACCTTCCAACTCATCAATTTCCGCGAGAATATGCTGGCAGCGCTCAAAATAGGCGCTGCCATCCTCCGTCAGGCTCAACGCCCGGGTCGTGCGATGCAACAGGCGCACGCTCAGGATGCGCTCAAGATCGCTAATCCGCTGGGAGATCCGCGCTTTGGGAAGCCCCATGGCGATAGCCGCACGGGTGAAACTTCCGGTTTCAACCACTTTGACAAAAGTGGCCATGGCTGCAAGTTTGTCCATTTGTTCACAAATGTTGAACAGAGTTAGCTTTTATAGTCTATTTATTAATTTTTGCTGTCAAATATCATGACGATCGCGATCTCAACCCAGCTTGGAGTCTCCATCATGATGCAATGCGATCCCACCACCGGCAGTTGTCTTCTGCCTGACGAGCCCTCTGATACACAACGGCAACCCACTACGCCCAGCGATGTGGTCATTCGCTACGTCGGCGATCCGATGTGCTCCTGGTGCTGGGGCATTTCACCCGTGGTGAAGAAACTGGCAGAGTATTGCGATCAACATGGCCTGAGTTTTGTAATGACCATGGGTGGCTTGCGCGCTGGCGGCGGCGATGCCTGGAACTCGGCATTCCAGGCCTTCTTAAGGGATGAGTGGGATCACATCCAGAAAACAACCGGCCAACCGTTTGGTTTCAGCCTGCTGGAAGCAGCGCAATTCAACTACGATACCGAGCCAGCCTGCCGGGCAGTAGTCACGGCTTCTCTGCTGTTGGCTGAGCGAGGTTTACCTCCCTCGGCAGCGTTGCCGTTTCTCGCAGCAACCCAGTACAAATTCTATGTAGATGGGCAGGATCCTAAAACCGTGGCGTTTTATCGTGACATCTGCGACCAGGTTGGCCTGCCATTTGAAGAATTCAACCAAACCTTTACGTCACAACGGGCCAGAGAGGCAGTTAGCCAAGACTTTGCGCTGTGCCGCCAATGGGGCGTTCGCTCCTTCCCCACCCTGTTGCTGGAACGCCAAGGTGAGATATCCCTGCTATCTACGGGTTACGTGGACACCGAGACATTACTTGATCGTCTCAACGCACAGTTACCCCCTGTTGCAGAACGCACCACGGAATAACCCTGTTTCTTATACAACCACCTGTCACGAAAAGGATCACGACATGAGTGTCATTTTACAGATTGATTTTAGTTTCCCTGCAGACCAGCTTGGCGCTGCCCTGTCCCAAAATGCGCAATCGCTGGCCGAAAGCATCAATCAAGAGCCGGGTTTCATCTCCAAGATCTGGACTGAGAATGAGCTTACCGGTGAGGCGGGAGGGATATACTTTTTCGAAAACCGAGCGTATGCCGAAAAATATGCCGAACACCACGTCAAAAGGGCTGAGGCGATGGGGGCCAAAAATCTTCATCTGAAAATATTCGATATCAACCTTCCCCTGACCAAAATCAACCATGGGCAGTGTGAGTGATTGTTGTCCTATTCGTTGAGCAAACCATCCCCCCTTCCTGCTGGAAGGGGACATAGAAACGAAACCAGCGGTTGCTACTCACTTCTTCAGCGTCACCACGTATGCCGACAGCACAGTGATATCCTCATCGCTTAAACGCGCTTTGGCCTTATTGCCTGCACCCACGATCTCGCCTGCCTTGCGCGCCCGCAGGCCTTCTGCGATTTCCTGCTGCGTTAAATCTTTCAGCGGGCGGGCTTTACCTAAGGCGTTTTTTTCACCATAACGGCCATGGCAGGAGGCGCAGCTATTTTTATAAATCACATCAGGAGTCTGGGCCAATGCCGGGCCGGAGCCTGCCAGGAGCGTTATTAACAGTGCTACATGATGCTTGTTCATCAATCTTTTACCCTGTTGTTTCATAACGGTAATTCGAGACTAACCCATTTACGAAGGTGAAGAGTTCATCCCCCTCACCCTAACCCTCTCCCCCAGGAGAGGGGACAGAATGTGCCACCATTTAATTACGGCACTCCTCCTATGCATCAACCCCCCCCTCTCCCAAAGGGGACCGAACGTGCCACCATTTAATTACGGTGCATCACCCCTGTTACAGCTCACCTCTGCACCTAAACACAACACCGTACCAGCTCCCTCTCCCTTTGGGAGAGGGTTGGGGTGAGGGGGAAGTTTGGGCTAACGGCTACCCTTTCTGCCGGGACTGTTCGAAGATCGCCTTGAGATCGGGCTCTTTCAGCATGCCCACATACTGGCCAATCAGCTTGCCCTGCGGGTCGATCAGATAGGCGGTTGGCGTGCCAATCACCTGATAGCGTTCTTGGGTGATTGCCAGTTGGTCACGCACGTTGGGAAACGATACCTGGCGTTCGTCCAGCAACGCCTGAATATTCATCTCATCCTTATCCGTGTTGATGCCCACCACCACGATGCTGTCGCCAAATTCTTTACTGAGTTTTTCCAGAGCAGGCATTTCGGCCAGACAACCACCGCAGTTCGAACCCCAGAAGTTCAGGAACACATGCTTGCCCTGCCACTGGCTAAGCGAAACCTGGTTGCCCTGCAAATCGTAGGCCGCCAGCGCAGGGGCCACAGCGCCGATCTCGGCCTTCTCTTCTTTACAGCCGTTAAGCAGTAACGCGGCCCCGATTAACAGGATACCGCCGATCTTTTTGGCATTAGCTAACATGCTCTACCCCATGCTCATTAAGCTCCTCACCCTGATACTTACCGTGCTGCAAACGTACGATGCGATCGGCAAACTTGCCCAGTTCCGGGTTGTGGGTAACCATCACGATGGTGCGCCCCAGCTTGTGGAGTTCGGTTAACAAGCCCAGCACCATCTGCTCGTTTTGTTCATCCAGGTTGCCGGTTGGCTCATCGGCAAAGATCACCGGAGGTTCATTGACCAGCGCCCTGGCAATACAGACGCGCTGCTGTTCCCCCCCGGAAAGCTGACTTGGCAGGTGATCGAAACGGTGCCCCAGGCCAACCTGATCCAACACCTTGCGAGCGGCCACTTCATCCACCACGCTATGATAGTGCTGAGCCAGCATCACGTTCTCTAAGGCGGTCAGGAACGGGATCAGGTGGAACTGCTGGAATACCAGGCCAATTTTGTCTGAGCGGAAGGCTCTGCGCCCTTCTTCATCCAACCCAGCGGCGTCTACGCCGTCCAGTAGCACCTGACCATCACTGACGGTATCCAGACAGGTCAGGATATTCATCAGCGTCGTTTTGCCCGAACCCGAAGCCCCCATGATGGCCACAAACTCGCCACGTTTGATTTTGAGGTTAATATCCTCCAGCGCCACCACCTGGCCGAAGCGCTTGTAGAGATGACGGGTCTCAATCACCCAGGGTGAGAGTTGCTGCTCGTTGGTCGGTTGCGGTTGAGTCACCGTTACTCTCCTTTTAACACTTTGGCCGGCTCAATATTCACGGCGCGATAGGTTGGCAGTGCGGCTGCAATCAGGGCAACCAGCAATGAAAGAATGACCGTCAGTGGAATAACCTGCGCACGCAGCCCGATGGAGGCAGAGAACACGGTATGTCCCAGAACCTGCGCCAGGATGTAGCCAGCAATAATGCCGACCACCACGGCGAACAGCGCGATAATCAGGGTTTCGGCCATAATCTGGCGCACGATGTCGCTGCTTTTGGCGCCTAACGCTTTTTGTAAGGCAAACTCCCGCGACCGTTCGCTGACGATCGCCATCAAGGTGGTATTCACGCACAGCGTTGATAGCACCAGGATAACCACCGAAACCAACCCCATCAGCCCTTTGATCTTGTCCAGCACCTGGCCTTCGGAAGCCGAAACCTTGCGGATCGGGCGGATTTCCAGATCGGGATAACGTTTTTGCAACTGCTCGGCAAACTGTTCCACCTGACCGCGTTCGTTGTTCACGCTGAATAAGGCGTGGCTGATCAGGTCCGGCTGATGTAGCCAACTCTGGGCCAGCGGCAGGTTGATAATCAACACGTTATCCGTTGCGTCACCGGCCTCGACAATGCCTTTGATCTGCAATTTTTTCTTCTGATCCCCTTCCACCAGCACCACCGAGTCCCCCACCTTGAGTTCAAGGCGGTTTGCCAGCTTGTAGCCGATCATCGCATTGCGATCGTCGAAGCTGACGCCAATCCAGTTACCCGTCACCTGCCAGTAAGGAACGATCTGCTTGAGCGATTCGAACCACACGCCCATCACCACTACCTTTTCCAGTTCGGTACGCGCCATGCCGTATAGATACGGGCTATTGGCCGTTACCAGCCCTGACGGGGCGTTGTCGACAATCTGCTGATAGCTCTTCTCCGCCATGGAATTACCCATCCCCGGCCCGACATAAAAGTTGGCGCCGAAGGTGCGCAGCTCCTGGCTCATTTTGGCGTTGATATCAAAATACACCGCAGACATCGCGGTGACGATCGCCGCCCCTACCGCCAACGCAGCAAACACCACCGCCACCCGCTGCATCCGTAAGCGCAGCGCGCGGAACACCAGGCGCCAGAACATGCTCTGAGAGGAATTAACGGCCATACAGCACCTCCACCGGGTAGAGATGAGCAATGCGCCGAGCCGGGAACCAGGTCCCTGCCAGCGCAATCAGTACCGACAGCACCAACACGCAAGGCACCACAATCCAGGCAAAGCTCAGCGGCGCACCGAACAGCATCAAACCAATCCCCTTAGCCAATCCCCAGCCAGCGATGCAGCCTAACAGGCCGCCAATAATGCCGCTCATTGCCGCTTCCAGATAGAACAGCATCATGATCTGCCACTGTCTGGCCCCCAGCGCCTTCATCAGGCCAATCTCTTTGGTGCGCTCCATAATATTGCTGGTCATCAGCGAGGCAATGCCCATGGCGGAGGCCAACAGCGCAGCCAGCGTCACCACCGCCAGCAACAGTTGGATCTTCTCGATCACAATTCCTTCTGAGGCGGCCACCTGCCAAATTGGGCGAACGCCGGAGCCGGATATCGCCTCTTCCAACTGATGAGCAATGGACGAGACATACGCGGTGCAATACCACAGGTCGTATTCTTCTGCGTCCAGTGACTCCAGATCGGCCCTGGCCTTACGTGACAGCTCATTCTCTGGCACCGTCAGCGCGGAAACGCGAATGGCCTGCACTTTGCCCTTCAGCCCCAGCAAGTTTTGAGCCTGCGCCAAGGGCAGCACCAGTTGCTGTTCTTCATCGCCGCCGCTGGCCAGAATGCCGCTGATCGTCACCTCCAGCGCCGCTGCTGGACCTTTGACAGTGATGGTGTCGCCAATCTTCCAGCCGCTTTGCTGAGCCAGCTGTTGGCCAACCAGCGCCTGATTGGCCACGCCGCTTTCATCAGGCCACTGGCCGGTTACCTGCCAATAAGGGCTGATAATCTTCTGGCCGGTCTGATAGTTCTCTTCATCCGGTACGTTGACCTTCTGCTCAAAGAAGGTCCCTAACACCGGTATTACACGTTGCTGTACGCTGACTTCACCGCTCAGCAGCGGGGCAAAACCGATGATGTTATTGCGCCAGAAGATATCTTTGATATTGGGTAGTTCGGCCTCGTCGAGAAAATCCTGACCGGCCAGTGGGTTGTTTTTCTCACCGAACAGCGAGGGTAAGGTCGCCTGCCCGGCCGGTTCGATCAGGATGTTAGCACCATAGGATTTCATCTCCCTGGCCATCTTGTCGCCAATATCGATCGACACCGCCAGCAGGGCAGAAACCAGGCCCGCGGCCAGAAAAATGGTGATCACCGCCAGCGATTTCTTGCGGATATTGCGATACCACGACTGTTGCAGCATGCGCCATAACATGGTTATTCCCCTTCCTTGATGAATTTCTCTGGCGTGTCGCGGAAGGCTTCATAGTTAGCCGCGTTGGAGAAGAAATAGGTTTTACCGGCGTAGTTGTAGCGATGCTCCGCCTTGGTGTTGGTCAGCTTGCTACCGTCAACCGGGTCGGTGACTTCCAGCGTAATGATGGTGCTGAAATAGTTAAGGCCGGACTCCAGCGATTTCTTGCTGATGACCAAATCCGTGGCGGTCATATCCCACTCTTCGATCGGCACCGGGTTGCAGCCGCCAGGCTTACCGATCGACGGAATAAATATCCGTACGTCGCAGGCCACGCAAATCACCTGGTTGCCTTCCATCACGTAGCCCTGATCGCCGCACAGCAGGCAGGCATCAAACACCGCGCCCAGGCGCAGTTTGTCTGGGTAACGGTTGATTACAAAGAAGCGCACGGCTTTACCGTCGTCTGCCACCCAGACGAAGCGGTGTAGCTTGCCATCCTTGACCTGTTCTATTGGGATATGGACCAGCCCATCGGCATTCAACGTCACCGGCAAGGCTTCAGATAAGCGCGGGGGCTGAGAGGCAATTTTGTCCCAGTAAAGTTGGGAACCGGCGGCAATCAGCGCCAGCAGCAAGGTCATCACCAACACGCGCCGCGAATTTTGATAGTGGGCAACGGCCTTACGGCGTTCGATAGGCCGCAGTTCCACCTGCGCCCGACGGCGCGGTATGACAACTTTCAACAGGTAAACCAAAGCCGTCAACAGCAGCAATCCGCCGCAGAAATAGTTAATCAAGCCGTTGGCATTGGTGACTTTGGCCACATAGCTCAGCAAGGATTTGGTGAGTTCCAGCACCTGGAGCTTCATTAATGCCAGCATCAGTTCGCCGGAGAGCGGTGCCAGTAGCAACAACGCCAACAATAGCAGCAACGGCCAGCGCAGAGTGCGAACCTGACGCACGCAGGCGGCCAATAATGCCCCGGCAAACGCTACGATGATAATGCCAGCAATCACCGCACTGATATTGAGCAGCAGCTCGGTGTTGATGACGTCGGTGGCAGTGATCGCCCCCAGGTTAGGGGTTTTCCCCCACCGCAGCGCAGCCACCAGCACCAGGATAAACTGCCAGGCATACCCCGAACGCGAACCAGAGGTGAACTGGCCGAGCAGGAACAACAGGATCAGAGCGATTTGCAGGCCGGTAAACCACAGCGCCCATTGCTGTGAATCAGGCAGATGAGCCGCAGTAAAGGTGCCACCCAAAAAGGCAATCAGGCTCAGCAGCACCATCGGGCGCACTTGGGGAGTTTGGCGTATTGTCCAGCTCAGCCCCAGCAGCAGGGCAACGGGCAGGAAAGATTGCAGTACCGAAACAAGAAAATAGCTCATGATGACTACACCCCGCTCACTGACAAGCTCTGCCTGAGCGGCAATTGGGTATTGACCGTTATCCGTTAATGATGAGCTTGTCCAATCATGGCAACCAACGGAGAACGTCGTATGGCGTTGGCATTTAAACGCCAACGGCCGGGGAAACATTGCTGCCTGCCCGGCCTGTTGATAGTGAAACCTTTAACGGCTAAATCAGTTCAGACCAACATATTTGAAGTCGAAGCTGACATCGAAAGGTTTCCACCAGCGGCCAACGCCGGTGTCACTATCGGTATGGCGATGCAGACCTGCTTTGGATGGCGGATCGATATGATAGGTCACCTTATAGTTGCCCACGCCCATCATCTTGATGTTGGCACCGTAGTGTGGGCCGTCGCTGGCGACCATTGGCATAAAGGTGCCTTCCTGCTTCTCACCGGTATCGGTGTTGGTCAGGGTGTAGGCGATGGTCAGGTAAGGCATCCATTCGCCCGCGCCAAAACCGTTCTTGTTACCCTCTACCGAGTGGATATCCGCTTCCAGGTGGATGTCGGCTTTAGCCGCTGGCAGCCCCATTCCACGCGGATCCATGTCGATCGGTTGCAGATAGACGGCCGCGATCTCCAGCTCGTTCATTTTTACCGGCTCGCCAGCAGGGTACTCTTTGAAAGCAAACGCCGCTGGTGCGGTGAAGATCCCGGCGATCAGTGCGCCACTGATTAATTTTTTGTTCATAGCCATAGTTGTTATCATCCTCGCTAAATAATCGTTCAGATTAAAAAATCATCCCAGAAATACTGCGGGGTGTTACCCCCGACTTGTTGCTACGGTTCCCCGCTTCATGACCCACAGGGCAAATACGGCGGCAATCAGTAAGATCGCCTGCGGTATCAGCGTTTCGACATAAGGGTAAATACCCAGCCAGGAGATTTCTGGCACGCCTGACAGTAACGTTGGTTCGAATAGCTTGCCTTCGATCAGCTCCAGCACGCCCTTGCCCGCAAACACAAAGGCCATCAGGTACATAAAGCTGCCGGTAAACATAAAGAACGGTTTGAGAGGTAACTTGACGACGCTGTAGCGCATGATCAGGTAGGCGATCAGCAAGATCACACAGCCGATCAGGAACCCGCCCAGAATGGACAGGTGCCCTTCCATCGAGCTGGAATCCCCCATCAGGGCAAAATAGAACAGCACGGTTTCCGCCCCTTCGCGGTACACCGCCAGGAAGCTGGTCAGCCATAGGCCAATCATCGATCCACTGCTCAATGAGTGCGAAAGCTTACCTTCCAGATAGGCTTTCCACTGTTTGGCTTCCACTTTTGACAGCAGCCAGTAGCTCATGGAGAACAGCATCACCACAGCAATCAGCATGGTGAACCCTTCCAGCAGTTCACGGCTGGCACCGGAATTAGAGAACAGCCACTGGAAGATCACGGCGGTAACCACGCTGGCCAGTAGCGCGACATACACCGACTGACGGATAAGCGGCAGTTTGTCGTGATGATTGTTTTTCACCAGATATGCGACGATAGCCGCGACGATCAGCAAGGCTTCCAGGCCTTCGCGCACGATGATTAACAGGCTGTAAATCAGCAGGCTCCAGTTGGTCTGGCCGCCGGTGCCCAACATCTCTACCGCCGCCGCCAAATCGGTTTGCAGCGCCTGAGACTGTTCCTTCACCGTCTCAAGCGGTTGCCCCGCCTTGATCTGGCTAACCATGCGCGTGAAGTAACCTTCGATGCGGGTTTTAAAGGCCGAGTCGCGCGAACCGATCTTGTTCTCCATGCCGCTGGCTTCAAACAGGTCGAAGTAAGCATCCTGGATCGCCATCATGGCGCCTTTGGCATCACCGGTGGCGTATTGCGCAATGGCAGCATTCACCGCTTTATCAATATCGCTGGTTACTTTCTGCCAGTCCGCATCCACCGCGGCATCATTGGTGTCAGGCGTGGCTGCAACAACTTGGTCATCTCGGGTGGTTGGCAGCCCAGGCAGCAGGTCTTCAAGATCTTGCAATAAGGCGGTCACGCGGTAGCCGACCTCATTCATCTGGTCCGGCTCACCGCTCAGTTTGATCAGCTCAGAGAACTGGCGGTTAATGTCACCGGCCTGCTGTGAGGAACGATTCTGCCGCAGCGAGGTTTCCATTTCGGAGTTTTTGAAGCCGTCATACTGCGCCTGTTGCACCTTTTTGCTGGCTTCGGCGTAGCTGTTGCTTTGATACAGGCCAACGGCTTCGGCCAACAGGTCATCGATGGTTTTAAAGCTCTGCTGCCAATAAGGTGCGATTTGTTCGTTGTCATAAGCGCCGTGCTGCTGCTCCGCCGTGAGTTTGTGCCCACCGCTCAATACCGGCAGCACGCCGTTTAACTCGTTTTTCAGCCAGGCTATTTTGGCATCGACCTCCGCCTGCGGCTTGCCATCGCCAATCATCTTGCGGATTTCGCCAAAGGCGGCCTCCATCTGATAGCTTTTTTGCGCGGAAATGTTGATGCGGATCGGGCCTTCGAGGTTTTCGAACACCTCAAAATAGGCCATCTGTACTTCGCTGCGGGCTTCAGCAATCTGTTGTTGCTGGTAGAACTGCGAGGTTTTATCCAGACGTGACTGAATGTCATCGCTCAGCTGTTGGTAATCTGCGGCTGCCAGGGCGACAGAGCTGAGAAGAAACCATCCGGCGCAGAAAAACAGGATCCGTCCAATAATACGCATGGTCATGATAGGCGTTCTTATAATGGGAGTAATTCTCATTATGATGGGCGCATCAAGACGATACTCTGATCGAGGTCAAACTATGACGACGATTTATTGCTCTCGTTTAGGAAAACGTGAGGAGAGACATAAGCAATACGGGCGCAGCTGCGCCCGTTTAACAACATGCAGCGCTAGCGTTTTGCGGCTGCGAGGTACTTGGCCATCTCTTCCTCAGGCACCATACCGCCACCGGTTGCCCAAACCAAATGCGTCGCATTGGCGATCCGTTGGGCGTCGATCTGGTGGCTGTCCAGATAATGTGGGTCGGCGCAGACTCGAGCCGGCCCCGCCATGCCAGCCAACGCAGAAGGCTCCAACTGGATGCCCTCTTCAGCGGCAAGCAAACCAAGCAGGTCGTACATCTCCTGATCGCTCAGGGTGTAGAAACCATCCAGCAAGCGTTCCATGGCACGCCCGACAAACCCGGAAGCCCGGCCGACGGCCAATCCATCCGCCGCCGTGACGTTATCAATCCCCAGGTCCTGCACCGCAATGTGATCGTGCAGCCCGGTGTGGATCCCCAGCAGCATGCAAGGTGAGTGCGTCGGCTCGGCAAAGATGCAGTGCACATGGTCGCCAAACGCCAGCTTCAGACCAAACGCAACTCCGCCAGGCCCGCCGCCTACGCCACAGGGCAAATAGACAAATAACGGATGGTCCTGATCAACCTGAATGTTCATCTGCGCAAACTGCTTTTTCAGGCGACCACCGGCCACCGCATAGCCGAGGAACAGGGTTTGCGAGTTCTCATCATCGATAAAGAAACAGTGCGGGTCAGACTCCGCCTGCTTACGCCCTTGAGCCACCGCCACGCCATAATCCTGCTCGTACTCCACCACGTTAACGCCGTGCTCACGCAGTTTGCGCTTCTTCCAGGCGCGAGCGTCGGCAGACATATGCACGCTGACGCTGAACCCCAGCTTGGCACTCATGATGCCAATCGACATCCCCAGGTTACCGGTTGAGCCCACCGCAATGCTGTACTGGCTGAAGAACTGGCGGAACTTGTCACTAAACAGGATGCTGTAATCGTCGTCTACAGACAGCATGCCCGCCTCGATGGCCAGCCTTTCCGCATGGGTCAGCACTTCATAGATGCCGCCGCGGGCCTTGATAGAGCCAGAAATCGGCAAATGGCTGTCCTTTTTCAACCACATTTTACCCGCGATGGCCTGCTCATAACGCTGCTCCAATGCGCTCTGCATCGCCGGGATCGCCACCACCTCAGACTCGATAATGCCGTTCGTTTGCTGCGTTTCGGGGAATGCCAGGCACAGATACGGAGCAAAGCGTTGCAAGCGCGCTTCGGCCTCGGTGACATCGTTTTGCGTCAGCCCGACGTACGGTAACCCTTCCACCAGCGTGGTCGTATTGGGGTTGAACCAGGTCACCGCTTCCAAATCCATCAGCCGTTGCACCAAAGGAAATTTCACTACCAGGTTTTCAATGTCTAACGTATTCATAAATAGTCTCTTTTGGTCTAGATGATATAAGAAAGCAGGAATGTGGTTCCCAGCGCAATCAGCGAAGCAATAAAGGTGGCCGAGGTATAATACTTAAACATCTCACTGAGCGTCGCGCCGCAGTATTGTTTAACCAACCAGAACAGCGAGTCGGTGACGATGGTGCAACCGATGGCACCCGAGCCGATGGCCAACGCGATGATCTCCGGGCTGACGCCAGGGTAATGCGGCAATACGGGGGCAACAATAGCCGTTGCTCCCATCATGGCCACGGTGGCCGACCCCACCGCCGCATGCAGGCAGATAGCCACCAGCCAGGCCAGCAAGATCGGATGCATATCCATATTCGACAGGATCACGGCCAGCGTATCTGCCAGCCCACTGGCTTTTAATATGCCGTTGAATGCACCACCGGCCCCGATTATCAGCAAGATGTTGGCGATGGAAGAGAAGCCGTTTTCGGTTTTGGTCAGCAAGGTGCCCATGCCCATATTGCGGCGAATACCCAGCACGTAGTAGGCCACGAAGGCGGCAATAAACATGGCGGTGATCGGGTTGCCGATAAACTCCAGGAAGGTATACAGCGTGCTGTCTTTGGCCATGTAGAGTTCCGCTGCGGTTTTCACCAACATCAGAATGATCGGCAACAGCACGGTAAATAACGTGGCACCCAACGAAGGCAAGTCCTGCTCGTTACGCACCTGCACGGAGGAAAACTCGACGGGGACCGGTTTGAACGGCAGACGCTTACCGACCAGCTTAAGGAACAGTGGCCCACCAATCAGCGAAGCGGCCAACCCGACAATCAAACCATACACAATCACCGAACCCACATCGGCACCCAGCTTGTTGGTGACAAACAACGCCGCCGGATGCGGAGGAACCACACAGTGCACGGCCATCAATGCGGTACACAGCGGGATCGCCAACTTCAGCAAGGAGGTATTGGTTTTTTTGGCAATCGAGAACGCCAGCGGGATCAGTAACACCACGCCCACTTCAACAAACAGCGTAATACCGCAGACCAACCCCACCAGCACCATGATCACGTCAGCCGACAGCCAGCGGCACTTTTGCAAGGTGATGCCAATGCGTTCTGCCGCCCCGGACACTTCCATCATGTTGCCCAGAATGGTGCCTAAACCAATCACCGCCGCCAGGAAACCCAAGGTCCCGCCGATACCGCCTTCAATGGCATTGACCATTTCCAGCGGGTTCATGCCCATCAGGGCGCCCACATAAAAACTGGCCAGCAGCAGCGCCAGGAACGGGTGGATCTTGAATTTTACGATAGTGAGAATAATGATAATGATGCTGCTTAATAACGTAGCGACTACCCAGATCTGCGAGTCCATGTTCAGCGTCCTTCCAGGATAAATTTCACTCCTATTGGAAACTAACGCCCCAGCGCTGACAAACGATCAAAACGCCTCTTCACATGAGCCAGATTCAATCAATCAGGTGATTTCCGTCAACATTTGGCACTATTTCTGTATTTGACTCACATTGCTTCATCTTTAAGCCCGGATTTCGATATACTCCTTGATGATTTATAACGGGCGCAGCATGCGGCGCCCCTACTGATTAACAGGTGATGACCGTGTACGACGAAAAGCACCAGCTCGCCCGCAACAGGCACCTGAATGGCTATCAGCTAGCCAAGCTGCATACGTTTGAGATTGCGGCGCGGCAAGGCTCCTTCGTGCTGGCCGCCGAAGAGTTGGCGATCACTCCCAGCGCCGTCAGCCATCGGATCAACAATCTGGAAGCCGAGTTGGGTTTTAAGCTATTCCAACGCTTTCACCGCCGGATCGAGCTGACCCCCGAGGGCGAGCGGCTGTTCTGGGTGTTGAAATCGTCACTTAGCTATCTCAATCAGGAAATACTGGAGATTAAAAGCCAGGAGCTGTCTGGCACCCTGACCATCTACTCACGCCCGTCGATTGCCCAATGCTGGCTGGTGCCCAAACTGGCGGACTTCGATCGCCAATACCCGGCCATCAGCCTGAATATTCTCACCGGTAACGAAATGGTGAACTTCCACGGTGCGGGGATCGATCTGGCGATCTATTTTGATGACAAAACGCCGGAGAAACTCGATTGCCAGCATTTGATGGATGAGTCGATCGTGCCCGTTTGCAGCCCGGAGTACGCCGAGCGCCATGAGCTAGTGGGTAACCCCGCCAACCTGCGGCGCTGCACGTTATTACACGATCGCCAGGCATGGAGTTACGACTCGGACATCGGGGAGTGGAATACCTGGGCCAAACACTTTGATCTGGAATTTGCCGAAGGCCAGCGCGGTATGGGGTTTGATCGTTCGGATCTGGCGGTGATCGCGGCCATGAACCACGTAGGAATTGCCATGGGCCGCAAGAAGTTGGTGAGTAAGCGCCTGGAGAATAACGAACTTATTGCGCCCTTCCCCGGCATGGAAATGCAATGTGCACAGCGCTACTACATTTCCACGCTCTCGGACCGGCAATGGCCTAAAATCAACGCCTTTATCCAGTGGTTAAAGGCCATGGCCGACGGGTCTTAATTAGCCCCCTGCTGGCGTGCCCATGCCAGCGTCTGTGCTGCCAGCTTATCGCTGGCCAGACCAAAGGCCTGCACGACGTTGTCCATTGATGTGCCATGGATCGGCTCGCGTACCACAAAGCTGCGGTTGGCGATCGCTTCACGATCTGAAGTACGCACCAAGCGAGCGTCAAAACGGATCACCACCTCACCCTGCTGACCGTTATAAACCCCTTGGAACGACACCAAATCCCCACCTAGCTCCAGATCTGCCTGCAGATTGTCATCGTCGCTGCTCACCGAACGGAAATGGCCATTGGTGCGGAACTCCTGGATCAGGCGATTACGCAGCAATAACGGGGCCGGATCGCTCCAGCGCGAACCGCTAAAAGAGGTGATCTCTGAACCCTGTGGCTGAACGGCGATCCGCGTACCGTTTAAAAACTGGTTGGAATTGGGCTGAACAATGCGCACCGTCTGTTTTGACGCTTGGCCCCCGCCCACCGCCGTTGGCAAGGCTGGCAGCAGAAACACCTGTTGTACCGGGCTTGGCGGCAAAATGGTGCAGGCGGCCAGCGGCATCACGGCGGCCAGTACCAACAACCGTAGCATCTGGCGAAGTTTTAGCTTAATCATTTAGGGGTAAACTCCTTGGTACGTTCGCGGCCCCTGAGCAAGGCGGACGGGTTCTCTTCCAGGCGGCTCATGGCACCGCGTAAGGTCAGTAAGGTTCTGCGTAATTCATCTACCGCCGGGCCAAGATCGTTGAATCCCTGGATGCCGCTATTCAGTGACTGCTGATTTTCACCAATCAGCTTGTTGAGCAGCGCGGTGGTTTTCTCAAGCGATGCCATGGTATTTGCCGCATTGGCGACCAGTTGCTTGCCCTGCCCGTCCAGCAGCACGTTAGCATTGCGCACCAACCGATTGGTCTGTGCCAGCGTATCGTTGCTTTGCTTGGTCACCAGCGCCAGTTGCTGCAGGATGGTGCGGATATCTTCACGTTGCCCGGCTACGGTAGAGGTGATCTGTTCCAGATTATCCAGCGTATTCACCAAACGCTGCTGATTATCCGGCGTCATGAGCTGATTCAAACGCACCAGCACTTGGTTGACATTGCTCATCACATCTTCGCCATTAGCAAGCAACTGGGTCAAAGGCGATGGCGTGGCGATAATCACCGGAATTGCCCCATCCTCTCCTGTCAGCATCGGGCTGGTTTCACTCCCGCCGCTGAGCTGGATATTGGACGTACCGGTAATGCCAGCTATTGCCAGGCGAGCCTGGGTATCCTCACGGATTGGTGCAGAGGCCGCGACCCGAATGCGTGCCCAGACTTTGGTAGGCACGTTGGGATCCAACCGCAGCATAGTCACTTCCCCCACGCGGATCCCACTGTAATTGACCGTGCTGCCCTGTGACAGGCCACTGACGGCTTCATTAAATACGATATCGTACTGCTTGAACTGGCGATCGGTGCCGGACTTGGTTAGCCACAGGCTGAACAGCAGCACGGCGGTGAAAATAATCAGCGTAAATAAACCAATCAAGACATGATGCGCACGGGTTTCCATTTGTTATTGCCTCTCTGGGATATTCGTTACGGCCTGCTGTGCCGCCCGCCCACGCGGGCCGTGGAAATACTCTTGGATCCAGGCATCGTCAGTGGCGGCCACCGCCTCCAGCGTATCCACCACCAGCACCTTCTTCTGCGAAAGTACCGCGACCCGGTCACAGATTGTATAAAGCGTATCAAGATCGTGGGTGACCAGAAACACCGTTAACCCCAAGGCATCGCGCAACGTGCGGATCAGGCTGTCAAAGGCGGCGGCACCGATGGGATCCAGCCCGGCCGTTGGCTCATCCAGAAATACGATTTCCGGATCCAACGCCAGCGATCGGGCCAACGCGGCACGTTTGACCATGCCACCAGAAAGCGAGGCCGGATACTTGTTACCGGCACTGGCAGGCAGCCCCGCTAACGCCAGCTTAACCTGTGCCAACTGCTCGGCATCACGGCGCGGTAAGCCTGCGTATTCAATCAGCGGCAGCGCCACGTTTTCCGTCACCGTCAGCGAACTGAACAATGCCCCTCTCTGAAACAGCACGCCAAATCGCCTTTCCAGCACGGAGCGGCGCGTACCAGAGAGCGCCATCAGATCCTCGCCAAAAACGTGGATCTGGCCAGCGGTGGGACGGCGCAGGCCAACGATGCTGCGCAACAGCACGGATTTGCCGGTGCCCGAACCGCCGACCACGCCCAGGATTTCTCCTCGGCGCACGTCCAGATCGAGGTCTACATGCACGCATTGGGTGCCAAAACAGTTTCGCAATTTACGGATGCGAATAATGGCTTCCGGGGTCGTCTGGCTCACACGCCCATCTCCATGAAGAACAGTGCGGCGACCGCATCCAGCAGGATCACCACAAAGATTGAGTGCACGACGCTGGCGGTGGTATGTGCCCCTACCGACTCGGCGCTACCGCTGACTTTAAACCCTTCCAGACAGCCGATAATCGCGATCAGGAAGGCAAATACCGGCGCCTTGCTCATCCCCACCAGGAAGTTCTGAAAACCGCCGCTGCTCTGCGTGATGGTTAAAAACATGGTTGGTGAGATATCCAGCGTCAGGGCGCAGACGACCATGCCGCCAAAGATGCCGCTAATCATGCCGATGAAGGTCAGCATCGGCAACGCCAGGAGCAGCGCCAACACGCGTGGCAACACCAGCAGTTCAACCGGGTTCAGCCCCATCGCCTGAATAGCGTCTATTTCCTCGTTGGCCTTCATTAGCCCGAGCTCTGCGGTAAAGGCGCTGGCGGTACGGCCCGCCATCAAGATGGCCGTCAGCAGCACGGCGAACTCTCGCAGGAAGGAAAACACCACCAGTTGCACGGTAAAAATGCTGGCACCGAAGGTAGACAGGACGGTTGACCCCAGGAAAGCGATGACTGCGCCCACCAGGAAGGTCAGCAGCATAATGATCGGCACCGCGTTCAGGCCGATTTGCTGGAGATTGGCCACCAGCGAGGTGATCCGCCAGCGCGTAGGGCGCAACAGACTGGCAAACAGAGTTTGCAACGTCAGGCCGATAAACCCCAGCAGGGCTACCAGGTTGTGCCAGAAATTTTCCATCGACCGGCCGACGTTGGCCAGCAGTTCGATGGCCAGACCGGGCGGTTTTTCTGCCGGTGGTGGCTCAAATCCTTGCAAAGCACGGCCAACGGTTTCCAGCAGCACGCGGCGTTCCACAGGGAGCGTGGGGGCTAACTGTTTGAGATCGGATATCCGTTGGTCACCCAGCAGATTGACCAGCAAGGTGGCACCTGCCGTATCCAGGCTGCCCAGTTGGCTGAGATCGAACACTACATCGGCCGGCAAGCGGGCTTGCAGTTGCCCAACGGCGGGTTCCAACAGGCGATAATGTGCCAACACCCAATCCCCAGATGCCAAGATACGGGGAGGATGGAGCGTCTCGTCCAGGTTGAGAAAGGTGCTGAGTTGCGGTTCTGCCATCGATGACAGCCTCTACTGGCGAAGAAATTTATACCCGTCGTCCTTCAAGCGACAACTTGAAAGCGATTGGCCAAAGTCTATTTATAACATTAGCGTAGCGGCTTTAAGCAGATTTGCTATAGCACGGTAACTTATCGTTATTCTTTAAGGTCGTTCAGGGCGCAGCGCCCCTGAAAAGATGCAGGGCCGTGAGATCCCAGCCCTGCTTGACGCGAATTACTTCACTTCGCCCATTGCTTTCAGCTTTTTGGACAGATCGCGGCGTTCTTTCGACAGATCGGCATTTTTGATGATGTAATCATCAACGCGGTCTTCATAGTCACCGCGCATGTTGGCGATGATGCCCTGAATGTCTTCAATGCTCATGCCCGGCTTGATGTACTCGCTCAGGTTGTCGAGCAGCAGCACACGCTTCTGGTTGTCACGAATTTTCTTTTCGTTGTCGACAATTTCACGCTGTAGCTTGTTTTTACGGCGGAACATACGCACAAACTCCAGAACGTCCTGGAAACTCGGCTTATTTGCATTATCCATCTTCATACCCTTGCTTTAGTAATACACAGATTCATTTGCTTACGGCCACAATGACACCAAGATACAGGGTTGTGGCCGTCAGACACAACTGTCATTGCCCTATCTTACCCACTTTAGCGCATTGACCCTATCCTGATGCGCCTGCTTCATGATCTGATCCACTATTCCTGAGCATTGGCTGTACAGACCTTGAGCAGATCGCCCAACTCTTCCAACTGCTGTGCCAGTTCCATGCTCAACCAGACATAGCCATAGATAGGTGCTTCGCTGAGTTGTGCGGCACTGGCCTCTTGCATTAAGGCTTTCAGCTCTGCGGAGATATCGCCCAGTTCCCCGGCAATGACCTGCGCATGCAGAGGCTCACCATCCCGCATAATATTCGCCAGCGAATCGATCGCGCGCTGCGTCAGCAACTGTGAACTACGCAGGGTTTTGGCATTGAGCATGATAAAGTGGGTTTCACGCGAGGCCCAATAAGCATCGGCTAACAGCTCCAACGTGCAAACCAGATTACGGCTCAGGGTCTGTACCGCTTCAAAGACCGGTTTGGCGATATGAGTCTCTTTGCTGGCGGGGGCGATCAGTGCGCGTAGCTTCACCACATCGCCCAGCAAGTTTTTGAGCCGGGGCTCCAGCCGGGGCCGCTCAATCATGTTGGGTGAAAGGTAAGCGCCGTAGATCTGCCCTAACGTCTCCAAGCAATCCGCCATTTTCATTCGCCACAACACATAAGCCCGCTGCGGGTAGATGCTGGTAAACAGCAGCGCCAGCAACGAACCAAAAATCACATCGCCACTGCGCCACAGTGCGATAGATATATCGCCAGCCCCGGCACCGATGACCACCGCCAGCGTAATGCCCACCAGCAACGCCATATAGGGTCGTTTACCCAGCGTCAGATAACCACAGGCAAACATCACCACCCCACACCAGGCCAGCATCACCGGCAGAGAATACAGCTCCAGATAGAGCGCAATCAGGCCAGAGGCCGCACCAAACACCGTACCGGCAATACGCTCCAGCGCCCGTGGCAGCACGTTTCCCCAAAAAGAGATCGGCCCCATCACGACGATCAGCGTGATCAACGGCCAGGTACCCTCCGGCACCGCCAGCAGACGGATCAGCAGAAAGGTCAGGATAAAAGCCAACCCGATCCGTACCCCGTGGACGATGCGGTAATTACGGTAGATCAGATTTTCAAAAGAAGAGATTTTTCTATCCAGACGCACGCTTGTACCCGCCAACCCTGCTGTAAAACCTTTATACTAGTGGAACAATGCGGCTAACGTACAACACTAGCTGTTGAAAGATGTTTTCTGGTTAGGAATAGGTTTAGGTCGGCGCTAAAGATTTTAGCGGCGAAGGATTTACCTTTTTGCTAAAGAGTGAGATCATCGGCGCATGGAAACCAAAGAAATCAGGCGCAACAACCTGCGCGATCTGATGGCACGTTTCGCCCGGCAAGGCACTAACCAGAATGAGTTCGCTCTACTGGTAGGTTCTTCTGCGCCAACGCTGAGCCAGATCACCGGTGAAAAATCCTCCCGCAACCTGGGCGACAACCTCGCCAGACGCATTGAGGCCAAACTAGGCTTGCCCAAAGGCTGGTTCGATGTATTCCATGAGAAGGCGCTGGAACAGCCGTTTGCCAACGTGGCGGCCGAATCGGATTTCCAACCGGCACGGCTCAAACCGGTGGTATGGGAAGATACCGAGCAGGACAAGGAAGAGTTTGTGGAGATCCCATTGCTGGATATCGATTTCTCCGCCGGTGACGGCTGCTACGAAATTGTCGATAGTGAAGAGTTCTCGCTGATCTTCCGCCGCTACTATCTGCACAAGATGGGGGTGCCGGTGAACGCGGCACGCATTATCCGCATCTCCGGCTCCAGCATGGAACCCCGATTGCAGGATGGCGATGTGGTGGGTATCAATACCGTCGATACCCGCATCCGCGAAGGGAAAACCTATGCTATCCGCCACGGCAATCTGTTACGGGTCAAGATCCTGATTGAGCAGCCCGACGGTGGCGTGGTCATCCGCTCTCTGAATCGTGAAGAGTACCAGGATGAACTGCTCAGCTATCCACAGCGTAAAGACCAACTGGTGGTGCTGGGTCGGGTATTCTGGTCCTCCTCCTCCTGGTAAGATCCTGGAAGCGGGCGCAGCATTGAACTGAACCCAAGAAGTTGGACGGTTTAAAATTAACCAACCATTCAGCCTCTATTTAAAATCCACCGCCATTTGCTGCGGTATCGACAACCCACGGGTCGATTGCACGCAGCGGCCAATATAATCGGTAAAGCGCGGCGGCTTAGGCATGCCCAGCTTGAGGATTTTTTCGTTGCTAAAGCGCACGTTCAGCATGGCAAAGGAGCCGTACAGGCGCATCGCTTTCAACATCAGGCGCTCATTGCACGGCCCGAAGATATCCTTCAACTGTTTGCGCATTTGCAACAGGGCTTCGTAGCTGACCTGCGCATAGCGATCGCCCACCGGTGGCTCCTCTAATGCGGCGGCGATGGCATAATCGATATCTGCAAAACTGACGCTGCTCTCCTCCCCCGCTGAGATATGGTAAACATCGTTATCCAAGCTCTCGCGGTTAAGCAGCATCACTAATGCATCGGCGCAATAGTCCACCGGGATCACATCGATACTATCTTGCAGCGAACACATAAACTTACGCAGCATCAACGCCATACTGAACACCCAGAAAATACTGCTGGAGGGTTTGCAACCCAACTGCGTATGCCCCACCACGATCGAGGGCCGGGCGATCACCAGCGGCAGCTGTGGGCAAGTTTGCCGCATCAGTTGCTCGATGGTCGATTTGGAGCGGGTATATTCCACCAAGTGTTCGGCGGTTTCCTCAAACTCGGCGCTTTCTGCCACCAACGAACCCACCTGAGGTGCGCAAGACATTGCCGTGCCCACATGCAGAAAACGTTTTAATCCAACCACCTGAGCCATTCGCTGTGCAAATGCCAGAGTGCCTTCAACGTTAACCTTCCAAATAAGCGGGTTATTACCAAATGACGCCACCGCAGCACAGTTAACGACATGGGTTACCTTGTTAATACGGGCGTCAGACAAAAAGTATTCAGGTTCGCTTAAGTCACCCAGTAAAATATTCTCTGCCGTGAGCTTATTCAAAAGACTTTTATCTATATTGAACTTTTCCATATTAGAGAAAATACGGTTCAAGCCCTGCTCTTCGGTTTCCGCACGCACCAGCAATAGATAGTTAACCTTTTGATTTTCTTTTAGTAACTTTTCAAGCACCGCACCACCAAGAAAGCCAGTCGCCCCAGTCAACAGTAACGTTTTCATCTTACACACCTACATTTTCATTGAATGAGGTGGAGTGTATGCCTATATTTATAAACCAGAAGTAAATAGAAATTAACTGATTACGTAACTACTCTTCTTAATATTCTCTTAAGGAATATCCTGAAACACTGACAGGCAATTAGTAACAGCTCGGTGCCTCTTTTGTTCCGTTTGTTTAATTAACATTTATGTTATCTCTGATTTAATTGATGAGATTATTCCCATACGCTTTTTAGGAGCTATCATGAGCTACAACCAAAAGGTCTGGCTGGCTGTATTAACCGTTTGCACACTATTCTGGCTGGCTCTGATTAGCGGTCTGTATACCTATGCTAAATCTCTGGATCATCAGCACGATCATGGCCAGCAAGAACAAGCGATGAGCATCAAGCCAGTAAAGCACCACCCCACTCTGGCACAGGCGCTGTGAATGCTCTGCCCTGAATGAGGTAGCGACAAACTCCCTTTAGCCACATATTATGCGCTATCGAATAGGGAGAAAGACATGCCACGACCACTGGATGGCCTACCCCAGCAAGAACGTGAAAAGATCCAAACCGATTTGCTGGCACTAAGAATTATTTATAGCGAACGCTACGGCTACGCCGCCGAGTGGGAAAGCGCCGAAACGCACGTCCCCACGCATCTACGCGGCTACTTTCAGCAACGGTTGAACTTCTATCGCACTGCGCAGCGCCACTCAATTTAACGTTAAGCATTAACCAATACTTGGCATCGGTGATCGCGCCGTTACAATAGGGCTATTCCCTACGCCAACAAGAGATGCGACTTTGAGCAGCAAGGCACCGGCCACATTCTACATCCACGACTACGAAACCTTCGGCAAAAGCCCGTCAATGGACCGCCCGGCGCAGTTTGCCGGGGTGCGTACCGATATGGATTTCAACATTATCGAAGAACCGCAGGTGTTTTACTGTGCGCCAGCCGATGACTACCTGCCCGACCCCGAAGCGGTGATGATCACCGGCATCACGCCTCAGCATGCGCTGGCCAAAGGCGTTAACGAGGCCGAGTTTGCCCGCCGTATTCATGAAGCGTTCAGCGTCCCTGGCACCTGCATTCTGGGTTACAACAATATCCGCTTTGACGATGAAGTCAGCCGCAACATCTTTTACCGCAGCTTCTACGATCCTTACGCCTACAGCTGGCAAAACGGCAATTCCCGCTGGGATCTGCTGGATGTGATGCGGGCCTGCTACGCCCTGCGCCCGGAAGGCATCATCTGGCCAGAAAACGAAGATGGCTTTCCCAGCTTCCGTCTGGAACATCTGACGCGTGCCAACGGCGTTGAACACGAACACGCTCACGATGCGATGTCCGATGTGCATGCCACCATCGCCATGGCCAAGCTGGTCAAACAGGCGCAGCCAAGGCTGTTTGACTACCTGTTGCAGCACCGCAACAAGCACAAACTCAATGCGCTGATCGACGTCGCGGAAATGACGCCGTTAATGCACGTTTCCGGCATGTTTGGCGCGGCACGGGGTAACACCAGTTGGGTTTCACCACTGGCCTGGCACCCGGACAATAAAAATGCGGTGATTATGTGCGATCTGGCAGGGGATATTACCCCGCTGCTGGAACTGAATGCCGACGAGCTGCGTGAACGCCTCTACACCCGCCGCGATCAATTGGCGGCCGATCAGGCCCCGGTGCCGATCAAACTGGTGCATATCAATAAATGCCCGGTGCTGGCTCCGGCCAAGACGCTGCTGCCAGAAAACGCAGACAGGCTAGGCATCGATCGTCAGGCGTGTCTGGATAATCTGAAGGTGCTGCGCCAGCACCCGGAGATCCGTGAAAAAGTGGTGGCCATATTTGCCGAAGCCGCTCCTTTCACCTCGAACGATGATGTGGATGCCAAACTGTACGACGGTTTCTTCAGCGATGCCGACAAAGCGGCGATGAGGATCATTCAGCAAACCAAACCGCAGAATCTACCCGCGCTGGATTTGACCTTCAGCGATGGCCGGATGAAAGAGCTGCTGTTCCGCTTCCGGGCCCGTAACTACCCCAATACGCTGGACGACGCAGAGCAGCGCCGCTGGTTGCAGCACCGCCAGGAGGTGCTCAGTGCCGAGCGGGTGCAAAGCTATATCTTGCAGCTGGAGTCGCTGTACAACCTGCACGAAGGGGATAAAGAGAAGATGGCGTTGCTGAAGGCGCTGTTTGATTACGGTAAACAGTTGGTGGGGTAGTCCTGTGCTTTTCCATTGATTAACGGGCGCAGCATGCGGCGCCCATACACGGCGAGTCGGATAAGATTTGTTAGTAATAAAAAGGGTTCCAACATGTGGAACCCTTTTTGCTATCGCGAGGCAGACGAGATGATTAAGCCACGTCTTCGCTTGCCTGTGGCACCGGCAGACTGAAGCTGCGGGTGACAAACGTCAGATACAGCAGGCCAATCGCCGCCCAGACCAGACCCAGCGTCATCGAACTGACTTCCAGGTTGACCCACAATGCACCGACGGTTAACGCCCCCATCACCGGCAGGATCAGGTAGTTGAAGGTATCTTTCAGCGTGCGATTACGCTTCTCGCGAATGTAGAACTGCGAGATCACCGACAGGTTAACGAAGGTGAACGCGATCAGTGCGCCAAAGTTGATCAGTGCCGTAGCCGTAACCAGATCGAACGAAACGGCAGACAGCGCAATCGCACCGACCAGCAGCACGTTCAGCGCCGGAGTACGCCATTTTGGATGCACATACCCGAAGAAACGCTCCGGGAATACGCCATCACGGCCCATGACGTACATCAGGCGGGAAACACCCGCGTGAGATGCCATACCGGAAGCCAATACGGTTACGCACGAGAACACCAGGATCACCGACTGGAAGAACTTGCCAGCCACATAAAGCATGATTTCCGGCTGTGATGCATCAGGATCTTTGAAGCGCGAGATATCCGGGAAGTACAGCTGCACGAAGTACGATACCACGATAAAGATCACGCCGCCGATCAAGGCCGTCAGGAAGATGGCTTTCGGGATCACGTTTTCTGCATCTTTGGTTTCTTCGGATAACGAGCTGATGCCGTCAAAGCCG
This sequence comes from Serratia sp. K1WW1, assembly GCF_055790865.1. NCBI lineage: Bacteria > Pseudomonadati > Pseudomonadota > Gammaproteobacteria > Enterobacterales > Yersiniaceae > Serratia > Serratia sp. K1WW1. The sequence goes on along the minus strand of NZ_CM147697.1, from coordinate 2,045,684 downwards.
AGGAACGAGAAGCACAGAATGGTCGCACCGGTGATCATCGGCACCACGTGCGCGTTGTCAGACCAGAACGGACGGCTGCTCACCAGCGTACCTGCACCTTCACCGTGGGAGATACCGTTAATCACCAGGCCCAGGAACACGATCATGATCGCCACCTGGACCACCACGATAATGGAGTTCAGGTTGGCCACCAGCTTGATGCCACGCAGGTTGAATGCCGTCATCAAGGCAACCAGGGCCGCAACGAAGATCCACGAAGGTACACCCGGGAAAATGGCTTCCAGGTAAATTTTTGCCAACAGGATGTTGATCATCGGCATGAACAGATAGTCCAGCAGTGATGACCAACCTACCATAAAGCCGACGTGCGGGCTGATGGCTTTCTGGGCATAGGTATAGGCAGAACCGGCGGAAGGGAATTTCTTCACCAATTTGCCGTAGCTCAGGGCGGTAAACAGGATCGCCAGCAGAGCAAAGGCGTACGCGGTCGCGACGTGACCGTCGGTCAGGCCGGAGACGATGCCGAAGGTGTCAAAGATGGTCATTGGCTGCAAATAGGCCAGACCCATCATGACGACCGGGACTAAAGTCAGTGTTTTACGCAGTTGGGCGCGTTGGCCGGCAGCTGGTGCGGCGGTGATGATGTTATCGGACATCGCGTAGCCCCCCCTTACCTTCAGTCTTGCGGATAGTAGACACGCCAAGACTCAAGGTTGCGGGGAAACTTCGCAACGTGCGACTGAATTCTAAAAGGGGGATGAGGGAAGCTGGATAACTAGGCACAAAAGCCTCTGTTGCTCCATAATCGCTGCGACCGCAACGGAAACCGGCGGGCACCGGTGCCAAGGTGAAAAATTGCCCCATCTTTCTTATCCTCATGAGTCACGACCATAAAGTTTTGGTTGATCGCGACGAACCTATTTATCTATCCGGCTCGATGTCCGGCCTCGCTTGATGTATGAAACGCACGTTGGTAGAACATAATGCAAAAAAAAATAACCGACGCGTTAAAACGTCGGCTATCTGCATTTCGCGTATTTTGCCATAAGATCGCAGAAAGACAAGATCCTGAAACCTTCTAATACAAATTCTTTTGCTTAATATCAGGAAAAAGGCCCTGCATTGCCATCAGGGTACCTGATATCAGGCATTTTTCAGCATCCAGTCGATCTCGGTTTCCGTCACCAACCGTTCAAACTGCATCAGTTCACCCATTTTGCAGGCGTGATAAACCTGTGAAAAGCGTTCGCCGAGGTAGTGCGTCAGTTCGTGCTGATGCTCGAATTCGTACAGGGCATCGCTTTGGCGGATCGGGAACGGTAGCCCCTCCTGTTCCAAACCGTTGCCGGTCACTGGCTCAGGCAGTGGTAATTCGGTGTCCAGCCCGTACAACATCCCCGCCAGGATCGTCGCCACCACCAGATAAGGGTTGGCATCGGCACCGGCAACGCGGTACTCCACGCGGTGGTTCTGCGCATCGCCACAGGGAATACGCAACGCCACGGTACGGTTGTTATGCCCCCAGGACGCCTGGACCGGCACATACATCCCCGGCTGGAAACGGCGGAACGCATTGACGTTGGGTGCCAGCACCGCCATCGATGCAGGCATCAAGGCAATCATCCCGGCTAATGTCCGCTTAAGCAGCGCCGAGTCTTCACCATCCGCTTCGGCAAACAGGTTTTTCCCCGCACTGTCTACCACGCTGAGATGGACGTGCATGCCACTTCCCGCGTAATCCTCATAGGGTTTAGCCATAAAGGTGGCATGCATATGGTGATGTTCGGCCACCTGACGCACCAGCCGTTTCAGCGCCAGCGCATGATCGCAGGCTTGCAGCACGTTATCGGTGTGATTCAGGTTCACCTCGAACTGGCCGGGGGAAGCTTCAGCCACCGCCCCATCCGCCGGTAGCCCTTGCATCTGTGCCAGCGTGTCGATGTCGTTGAGCACCCCAGCAAAATGGTTAAGGTTATCCAGCGAATAGACCTGGCTCTGTACGTTGCGCTCCTGGGTGCCTGGTGCGCACGGCGGCTGCAGATAACCTGCCGAGTCTCGCTGTCGATCGATGAGATAAAACTCCAGCTCTACCGCTACCACCGGGAACAGTCCGCGCTGGCGCAACGCCTGCCATATTCGGTTCAGTACATTGCGGGGTTCAACGTCAAAGGGAGTACCATCTTCATCCAGCATGGTCAGCAGCACCTGACCGATATGTTGCGGATCCGCCGCCGACGGCGTCAGCGTACCGGGCACGGGCATGCAGATCCGATCCGGCTCGCCCAGTTCCTGCCCCAACCCGGCCTCTTCCACCACGTTGCCCAAAATGTCCATAGCGAACACCGAGGCGGGGAAATAGCAGCCTTTTTCAACTTTTTTCAGCCCGGAGACGGGAATGCGTTTACCGCGGAAGGAACCATTGAGATCGGTGAGAAGGATATCGATATACTGCGTGGCAGGATGGCGTTCCAAATAGTGAGCAACCTCACTTTGGAACGCGCTACTTCGCCTTTCTTCATTATGCTGTGCAAAATCTTCTACTACTGCGCTATTGGTTTGCATACATCACCTGCCGTTGTGCTCTTGGGAATGCCTTCGCATCCGCTTGCCGATTGACTTAACACATGGTCTGATTTCTCTGTAGAGTGCGCCACAGGCTGGCGCTCAAAATAACACCCATAATATGAAACATAGCTTTAACATAAATGGTTTGCAAATGTTACAATGGCGTTTGATTATTCGCCAGGGGCTGCTAAATTGATAAAATATTGACCGAAAAGGCGTTGTTTGCGCTTTGTTGGTACAGAATTTCTTCCGCCAGACCAGGGGGAAACATGGGCAATATATTTTACAACGGCCGCCCAACTACCGATATCATGTGGTTTCGATATCACTCAGACAGGTACCCGGCTCCGGGTGTGATCCCAACCTGTCGCTCCTATCAGAAGGAACTACCGCTATGAGCGAAGTCAGCTTGGCACCAGGTAAGCGCCTGTCGCAGATCCGTCAGCACTTGGGTTTGTCACAGCGCAGGGTCGCCGAACTGTCCGGATTAACCCACAGCGCCATCAGCACCATTGAACAGGACAAAGTCAGCCCTGCCATCAGTACGCTGCAGAAACTGCTGAAGGTCTATGGGCTATCGCTGTCTGAGTTTTTTGCTGAACCTGAACGGCCGGTTGAACCCAAAGTGGTGATCGAGCCGGACGATCTGATCGAGATCGGCAGCCAGGGCGTTTCGATGAAGCTGGTGCATAACGGCAGCCCTACCCGCAGCCTGGCCATGATGCTGGAGACCTATCAACCGGGCACCACCACCGGCGAGAAGATCAAGCATCAGGGCGAAGAGATCGGCACGCTGCTGGAAGGGGAGATCATGCTGACGGTCAACGGCCAGACCTATCTGCTGACCGCGGGCCAAAGCTATGCCATCAACACCGGCATGCCCCACAGCTTCAGCAATACCTCAACGCGCGTTTGCAAGATCGTCAGCGCGCATACCCCAACCACCTTCTGACAAGATCCGCCGGAGGAGTGATGATGGAACATGTTGCCAGCTATTATGCCGCCAGCGCCAACCCCCACGCTCCTTATCCCCAGTTGAACGAGGCTATCCGCTGCGATGTCTGCATCGTCGGTGGCGGTTTTAGCGGCCTCTCCAGCGCCCTGCATCTGACCGAGGCCGGTTACGACGTGGTAGTGCTGGAAGCCGCCCGCATCGGTTGGGGAGCCAGTGGGCGCAACGGTGGGCAGGTGGTGAACTCCTACAGCCGCGATATCGATGTGATTGAGGCTCGCTACGGCCAGCAGACCGCGGCAATGCTCGGCAGCATGATGTTTGAAGGGGCGGAGATCATTCGCCAGCGTATCGATCGCTACGCCATCGCCTGTGACTATCGCCCCGGAGCGGTTTCAGCCGCCTTAACCACCAAACAATTTAACGCGCTAACGGAAAAAATGGCGCATTGGCAGCGTTATGGCCACCAGCAACTGGAACTGCTGGACGGGGAAACCATGCGCCGCACCGTTGCCAGCGAACGCTATGTCGGCGGGCTGCTGGATCGCCAAGGTGGCCATTTGCATCCGTTAAATCTGGCGTTGGGTGAAGCCGAAGCGGTGCGCCGCCACGGCGGGCGGCTGTTTGAACAATCGGCGGTCACCCATATCGATTATGGTCAGCCCGCCACACTACACACAGCTCTTGGCTCCGTCAGCGCCAGCTTGGTGATCCTGGCAGGCAACGCCTATTTGGGGGAGAAGCTAGAACCGCGCCTCAGCCGCTTGAGCATGCCCTGCGGCTCGCAAATCATCACCACCGAACCTTTATCTGCGGATATGGCTCTTTCCCTGCTGCCGGATAACTACTGCGTTGAAGACTGCAACTATCTGCTGGATTACTTCCGCCTTACGGCAGATAACCGTTTGTTATACGGCGGTGGCGTGGTCTATGGCGCACAGGATCCTGCGGATATCGAGGCCAGGATCCGGCCCTTGATGCTCAAAACCTTCCCGCAGTTGAAGAAGGTACGCATCAATTACCGCTGGACCGGCAATTTCCTGCTGACCCTGTCGCGCATGCCGCAGTTTGGCCGCCTGGAAAATAACGTTTACTACCTGCAAGGCGACAGCGGCCACGGCGTGACCTTGACGCATCTGGCAGGCAAACTGATTGCCGAAGTGCTACGCGGCGACGCGGAACGCTTTGATGCTTTCGCTCAACTCCCCCATTTGCCGTTCTTCGGTGGCCGCCATTTACAGGTGCCATTTACCGCCCTAGGTGCCGCCTACTACGCCCTGCGCGATCGCTTAGGGTTCTGACCCCGCTTTTTATCTACGTTATGCCATTTTGCCTGTTGCAAAAATGGCAATTCATGTTACAAAAGAGTTTCTTTAGCCGTCTATACATCCAAATGAATTTCACGTTGCCGCCACCACGCCGCGATTTGAAACACGAGGGGCGCAACGTCTTCAGCCAAACTATGCCGACCAATACCGCTTCACGCCTGGAGATGCGCAATATCTCCATCGCCTTTGCCGGGTTCAACGCTCTGCAAAACGTCGATTTTACGCTGCAAGGCGGTTCAACCCATGCGCTAGTGGGGGCCAACGGCGCGGGCAAATCCACGCTGATGGGCATTCTCTCCGGCGCACATAACCATTACCAGGGTGAAATTTTTATCGACGGCCAAAGGGTCGATATACATTCGCCGCTGCAGGCCCGCCAGCACGGGATCCAGGTGGTGCAGCAGGAGGTGGATGTGGCGCTGATCCCCACGCTGTCCGTTGCGGAAAACATCATGCTGGACTGGCTCAATCAGCCGGGCCATCTGCTGAACTGGCGGCAGTTGCATCGCCACGCTGCCGAGCTGTTGCAGCAGCTTGGGCTTAATATCAACCCACGCCAACGCCTGGAAGCCTGTACGTTGGCGGAGAAACAGCAGGTGCTGCTGGCTCGGGCGCTATCCCACCGCTGCCGTTTTCTGGTGCTTGATGAGCCGACTGCTCCGCTGGACAGCAATGAGAGCGAACGCCTGTTCCACATCGTGCGCCGCCTGCGCGACGAAGGTATCGGCATCGTGTTTATTTCCCATCGTATCCACGAATTGAAAACCGTCTGTGATCATTTGACGGTCCTGCGCGACGGTCGCCATGCCGGTGAAGGCAGCATGCAGGGCCTGAGCGGTGAACAGATCGTCGAAAAAATGCTGGGCCACTCACTGGAAGACATCTTCCCGGCCCCCCGCCCACCACACGGCTCGCGCCCGTTGCTGCGGGTAGAGGGGTTGCACGATCGCCATAAATTGCGTGACGTCTCTTTAACCCTGCATCAAGGGGAGATCCTAGGCATTGCCGGGCTGGCGGGCGCAGGAAAGACCGAGCTTTGCAAAGCGTTGTTCGGCGCAACCCCCAGTAAATTGGCGCAGGGAGAGCTGCGCGGCAAACCCTGGGCACCGCATTCACCGCATCTTTCGGTAGAACAAGGCCTGGCGCTGGTGCCGGAAGAGCGCCGCAAGGAAGGTATTTTTATCAACGAAGCCATCCCGATGAACCTGAGCGTCAGCGCCGATGACAGCTTCTCCCGCTGGAGCCTGTTCAGCCGTCGCCAGGAACTGCGCTGGGCCTTAGAGATTATGCAACGGCTTGGCGTACGGGCCTCTGGCCCACAGCAAAAGCTGGCCCGCCTGTCTGGCGGTAATCAGCAAAAAGTGGCGATCGGCAAATGGTTACGTGGCAACGCCGAGGTGCTGATCTTTGACGAACCCACTAAAGGCGTAGATATCAAGGCCAAACAGGATCTGTTCCGGCTGATCGACGGTTTGGCTCGTGACGGCAAAGGCATTATCTATGCTTCCGGCGAGTTTTCCGAGCTGGTGGGCCTGTGCGATCGCATCTGCGTGTTATGGGATGGCCGCGTGGTGGCGGAGCTCAACGCCGCCGATATTGATGAAGAAACCCTGTTACTGTATTCCACCGGAGGAACTCCTGCGTGAGTAAAGCATTATCCCTGAAAAGCGTTCTGCCCTGGCGCCACCAGCTGTTTGAGTTTTTGTATAAATGGGGGATGTTGCTCACCGTTGTCGCCTTGATCGCGCTGTTTGGCCTGGCTTCCGACAATTTCCTCGACCCTAACAACATCATCAACATTCTGCGTTCGATCGCCATCGTGACGGTGATTGCCATTGGCGTGTCGATCTCACTCTCGGTGGGCGGCTTCGATCTCTCCGTCGGTTCTACGGCGTCGTTGGCTAATGCGTTGGTGATCTCACTGTTTGCCTGGTACGGCTTCGGCACTACCGGTGCCATCGTGCTGACGCTGCTGCTGTGTACGCTGGTCGGCCTGTTCAATGCCTTTTTGATCGTGGTGCTGAAAATCCCCGATATGCTCGCCACACTCGCCAGCCTGTTCGTTATCCAGGGCGTGGCTATGACCTACAGCTACGGCGGCTCCATCACCCAGAATATGGTGCTGCCGAACGGGGATATGGCCGAAGGCGTGATCCCAGAGGTGTTTTCCTCGCTGGGCCAGGTGCCGGTGATCGTGCTGATTATGCTGGCGGTGACGGTGATCATGCAGCTTTTCCTGTCGCTGACCAAGCATGGCCGCCGGATGTATGCCATCGGCGGTAACCCGGAGGCCGCCCGGCTTTCCGGTATCCGCACGGTACATTACAGGGTTACCGCATACGTGCTTTCTTCGCTGCTGGCGGGCCTTGGCGGTATTTTGCTGGCGTCACGTATCGGTTCCTCACAGGTTAACGCCGGTGGCGGTTACCTGATGGATGCGGTAGCGGCGGCCTATATCGGTTTCTCCCTGGCGGGCTCCGGCAAACCTAATGCGCTGGGTACCCTGGTTGGCGCGATTATCCTGGGCGTATTGCAAAACGGCCTGGTGATGCTCTCCGTGCCCTACTACGCCATGGATATCATTAAAGGGCTGGTGCTGGCATTGGCGCTGGCGATCACTTACATCCAGAAACGCTGACCCACCCGGCGCACCACCGCGCTGCGCCGGGCTATTCCCCCTTTTCCTCTGGCTTGAATCTATTACCGAACAAACATACAAATGATAGTTGTTATCATTTGTATTTACATTCATGACGATTTCCTTACAATGGCCTGACGTTTTCCTCACGCAACGGAAATTCTCGCGGCAGCGTGAAAACATATTCTTTTAAATCAAACAACTAACAGGAAAACCTGTTGACCTCGGGACTGGAATATTTAACCAATGGAAAAGCCAAGCTATAACACTTTAACCGCGTTAATCCTCGCATCACTCGCCAGCGGCAGCGCTCTGGCACAAACAGAGGATACCATGGTGGTCACCGCCTCCGGTTTCCAGCAAAGGATTCAAGACTCGCCGGCCACCATATCGGTGATCCCTCGCCAACAGCTGGAAACCCGCGCCTACCGTGACGTCACCGATGCGTTGAAAGACGTGCCGGGCGTGGTGGTCACCGGCGGTGCCAGCAGCAGCGACATCAGCATTCGCGGGATGTCCTCTAAATACACGCTGATCCTGATCGACGGTAAACGTGTCGATACCCGCGGCACCCGCCCTAACAGCGATAACGCCGGTATTGAGCAAGGCTGGTTGCCGCCCTTGCAGGCAATCGATCGTATTGAAGTGGTTCGCGGGCCGATGTCTTCACTCTATGGCTCCGATGCCATGGGCGGGGTGATCAACATCATCACGCGCAAAACCTCCACCACTAAAGACTGGGTTGGCTCCCTGCAAGGCGATGCCACCATTCAGGAAGACCGGGATTCCGGTGATATCTACCAGACTAACGCCTACGCCTCTGGCCCGCTGATCGATGGGCTGCTTGGCCTGCGGGTGAATGGTCTGTTCTCCCACCGTGGGGAAGACCACTTCACCAATGGCTTTAACGAACAGCGTATGCGCAGCGGCACGGCGGTATTCAGCCTGACGCCGGATGAGAAAAACGATTTTGATTTCGAAATCGGTCGTTCCCTGCAAGATCGTAACAGTACGCCGGGTAAGTCCGTAGCAGCAGAAAAATGTAAAAAAGGCGTTTGTACGCCGAACAACCCCAGCGACAACCTGTATACCCGTAATAACTACTCGATCACGCATAACGGCTATTACGACTTTGGTAACAGCACCAGCTACATTCAGCGGGAAGAGACCAATAACCCTGGGCGTGACATGAAGATGTACAACACCATCTTCAACACCCAGACCCAATTTGATCTTGGTTCCCACATGCTGAACCTCGGTGGGCAATACCGCTATGAGAAGCTGAGTGACGGTGGCAACCAGTTGGAGGCGGCTGACGGCTTAGACCAGTTGACACGCTGGAGCTGGGCGCTGTTCGCCGAAGACGAATGGGCGCTGACCAACGATTTCAGCCTGACCACCGGGATCCGTATGGATCGCGACCAGAACTACGGCAGCCACTGGACACCGCGCATGTACGGCGTGTGGCACCTGACGGAGATGTGGACCGTGAAAGGCGGGGTTTCTGCGGGTTATCGCTCGCCAGACCTGCGCCAGTCCTCTGCCAACTGGGGCCAGATCACCGGCGGTGGCGTGAGCAACGGCATCATCGTGGGTAACCCGAATCTGAAGCCGGAGAAAAGCATCAGTGAAGAAGTCGGCATCCTGTGGGATAACCAGGAGGGGCTGAACGCAGGCATCACCCTGTACAATACCGATTTCAAAGACAAGATCACCGAAGTTCGCCGCTGTAACAGTTCAGAGGATCCGGCCTGTACCATCGGTAACACCACTTATGATTTCGTCAGCGACCGCGTCAACGTGGATAAAGCCAATATGCGCGGTATCGAAGTGACCACCGGTTGGCAGATCACCGAAGACTGGAAGCTGAGCACCAACTACACCTTTACCGAATCTGAACAGAAGAGCGGTGAGTTCCAGGGCAAGGCGCTGAACCAGATGCCGAAGCACATGATCAATGGCGTGCTGGATTGGCAAGCCACCGAGGATCTCGGCCTGTGGTCACGCGTTAACTTCCGCAGCGAAACCTCGGAATACCTGAGCCGCACCTCAATGGCGGTCAGCACGCCATCCTATACTTTTGTTGATGCCGGGGTGAGTTACCAGGCGCTGAAAAACCTGCAGCTTAGCGGCGGGGTTTACAACATTCTGGATAAAACCGTGGATTACGAGCACTACAACACCACGCTGGATGGCCGTCGTTATACCGTGGGCATGACTTACAACTTCTGATTGCCAAACATAGTTTGTATCAAGGGGCTGCCATCGTGCGGCCCTTTTTTTGGCGTTTAGCTGGGGGGGGGGATTTTTGCGGGGGAGAGAACGCGGCGGTAACCCGCCGCGTCTAGAGCTAATCGCTTACTTATCAGGGTTCCACTTCGGGAATTCCATTTCGCTGTACTTCACCACTTTGGTGCCGCGCGTCAGCTTATAACCGAACCAGATAATCAGGAACAGTGGAATACCGATGTAGGTTGCCGTCACGCCGTACCAGTCGATACGGTCCGCCAGGAAGGCCTGATAGTTCTGCCCCAGCGTGATGATCAAGCACAGCACGAAGGCAAACATTGGCCCCAACGGGAAGAAACCGGATTGATACGGCAGATCGCTCAGGCTGTGCCCTTGCATCACATAGCCGCGACGGAAACGGTAGTGGCTGATGGCGATCCCCAACCAGGCGATAAAGCCGGTCATGCCCGAGGTATTAAGCAGCCACAGATAAACGGACTGATTACCAAACATCGAGCTAAGGAAGCACAGCGCCGCTACGACAGTGGTGGCATACAGCGCATTACGCGGCACACCGCCTTTTGACAGCTTGGCGAAAATGCGTGGTGCCTTACCTTCCGAAGCCAGCGTGAACAGCATACGGGTTGAGGCATACATCCCGGAGTTACCCGCAGAGAGTACCGCCGTCAGGATCACCGCGTTCATCACCGCCGCCGCAGAGAGCAGGCCAGCATGTTCGAATACCAGCGTGAACGGGCTGACGCTGATGTCTTTCACGTCATTGCGTAACAGGCTTGGATCGGTATAAGGAATGATCAGGCTGATGATCAGGATCGCGAAGATATAGAACAGCAGAATACGCCAGAACACCTGACGCACCGCGCGTGGAATGTTCTTGCCCGGATCTTCCGACTCGCCCGCCGCGATACCGATCAGCTCGGTGCCCTGGAACGAGAAGCCGACGATCATTGCCACACCAATCATGGCCGAGAAGCCACCGGCAAACGGCGCATCGCCGATCGTCCAGTTATGCCAACCGGCATTTTCACCGCCCTTCAAGATACCGAAGATCATCAGTACGCCAAGGACGATAAAGATAATTACCGTGCTCACCTTGATCAGCGAGAACCAGTATTCCGCTTCACCGAAGCCTTTGACCGAGATGTAGTTAAGCAAGAACATCAGGCCAAGGAACAGGGCGCTCCAGATCCAGCCCGGCGTGTCTGGGAACCAGTAGTTCATCACCAACTGTGACGCTACCAGGTCGACCGCAATGGTCACCGCCCAGTTGTACCAGTAGTTCCAGCCCAGCGCAAAGCCGAAGCCTTCTTCAACATACTTGGCGCCATAGGTGGAAAACGATCCTGAAACCGGCATAAACGCCGCCAGCTCACCCAGGCTGGTCATCAGGAAATACACCATCAGACCAATCAATGCATAGGAGAGTAACGCGCCGCCTGGGCCTGCCTGGGAAACCGTTGCGCCAGAGGCAACAAACAGGCCGGTACCGATGGAACCGCCAATGGCAATCATGGTTAAATGCCGCGCTTTCAGCTCGCGGCGTAATCCGGGTGCTTTCTGCCCCGCTGTTTTTATATCCTGCTGAGCCATTCTTACCCTATCTGCTCGTCAAAAATGAGGGCCGGATTGTAACAAATACCCGCCAGCGAACTAGTAACATTGCCCTGATATAAGATAGCTTCATAATCCACGGCCAATTATTAGCAGCGGCCCTAATGATGACGTTATGCGGTCTTGATCGGTTTTTGCCCAACGCAATAGCTCAAGAAACGCTGTAACGCATTGGAAATGTGTTTTTGCCGGTGATGGATCAGATACAGCGTGCGCATCAATGGCGGCAGAGGGATACTCAGTTCCACCAATACACCGCTAGCCAGCTGTTCTTCCACTACGCGACGTGACAGACAACTGATGCCGATACCGTGGCGCACCGCGTGCTTGATCGCTTCCGAGTTGCCCAACTCCATCACCAACTGGAAGTTTGGCAGGTGCGCCAGCAGCAGATGATCCAGCACCTCCCGCGTGCCAGACCCCCGCTCCCGCAGGATCCAAGGGGCGCTGGCCAGCGTTGCCAAGGTCACCGGTTGCTGTAGCAATGGGTTATCCGGCGCGGCAAACACCACCAGCTCATCTTCAAGCCACGGCTGGGTGACCAACTCAGGCATGTGGCACGGCCCTTCTATCAACCCCAAATCGACACGAAAATCGGCTACCGCAACAATCACCTCCTGGCTATTGCCCACGTTCAGTTCCAACGCAGTTGCAGGAAAATCTTTGCGATAGTGGGCGATCATCTCTGGCAGCATATAGTTGCCGATGGTGCTGCTGGCGGCGATGCGTAACGCGCCGCTGTCATGCAGGAACAGTTGTTCTATTTCCCCAGCCTGCTCCAACAGAGCCAGCGCTTTGGGGTATAGCAAGCGGCCATGTTCGTTGATCACCAGGCGTTTACCCACGCGATCGAACAACAACACCTTCAGTTGCCCTTCCAGATCGGCCAGCGCCGCGCTGACCGCCGATTGTGATAAAGCCAGTACCACTGAGGCCTGAGTGGTGGATCCGCTTTTCAGCACCTCGGTAAAAACTTCCAGTTGGCGCAAAGTGATATGCATAACAGCCTCGACATAAAGAGAATGGTTATACCCGTCGTCTTTCAAGCTGCAGCGTTGTTACCTGCGCTTGTCCACCCCAGTCACTTACAAAAGTAAGCTCCTGGGGATGAACAAGCTTGTCGCCTAGCTGCAACTTGAAATCCATAGGGTAAAAGACAAAACCATTTAAATGAAAACACCAAAAAATCAGTTACACGGCATTGGTAATGCTTACTGCCCTGCCTTATAAGGTTATCACGTTTACAGGATTAGGCTTGGCGGAGTAGCCGACCGTCCAGCCGATCAACCACTTATTCCGATAAGTTATAAATATATAATCAATTTCTCTTTTAGGTCACCTGCTTTTATCATTGCACTCAGGAATTTAGCAGAGGACAGAATAATCATGGCGAGTCACAGCACTCATACCTATCCCGAACAGCGTTTTCCGCTGTTTGGACTACCACGGTTGATACCAGGCTTACTGCTGACCGGCGCGCTGACCGCGTTTTCGGTCTGGGCGGGCGATGTTCCCTGGGTTGCCGGGTTGGGATTAGGCGCCCTGACGCTGGCGATCCTGTGCGGCATCCTGGTCGGCAACACTCTTTATCCCTGGTTGCAGCCTAGCTGCCATACCGGCGTACAGCTGGCCAAACAGCGGCTGCTACGCCTGGGGATCATTCTTTATGGCTTTCGTTTAACCTTCCAGCAAATTGCCGACGTGGGGGCCAGCGGGATCATTATCGATGCCCTGACCCTGAGCAGCACTTTCTTGCTGGCCTGCTGGTTGGGTAAAAAAGTGTTCGGCCTCGACAGCCAAACCACCATGCTGATCGGTGCCGGTAGCAGCATCTGCGGTGCCGCAGCCGTGATGGCCACCGAGCCGGTGCTGAAGGCAGACTCCAGCAAGGTTGCCGTCGCTGTCTCTACCGTCGTGGTGTTTGGTACGCTGGCGATCTTTACCTATCCGTGGCTGTATCAGCTGAATGAGCACTTCCAGTGGCTGCCGTTGACGCAGGAAACCTTCGGCATCTACGCGGGTTCGACAATCCATGAAGTGGCTCAGGTGGTTGCTGCTGGCCATGCCATCGGCCCGGATGCGGAAAACGCGGCGGTGATCGCCAAGATGATCCGCGTCATGATGTTAGCCCCGTTCCTGCTGTTGCTGTCTGGCTATATCAGCCGCCGGGCCGGTAACGGCAGCAAAAGTGAAAAATCGGCCATCACCATTCCGTGGTTTGCCGTGCTGTTTATCGCCGTTGCCGGGCTGAACTCGTTCAACCTGATCCCGGCCACGCTGGTACAGCATCTGATCACCATCGATACCTGGATGCTGGCCATGGCAATGGCCGCTTTAGGGCTGACCACCCACATTAGCGCGGTACGTCAGGCGGGTGTGAAACCCATTCTGCTGGCGACGCTGCTGTTCGTCTGGCTGATCGTTGGCGGCGGTGCCATCAACCTGTTGGTGCAGCACCTGTTGTAATCCCCCCTCTTCAGGCCCGAGCTTTCGGGCCTGCTTGTTTTATCCCCGCCATTCAATCCTTCGCTTATCAATGCCATAATGGGGCCGATAACACAGGAGAATGAGAATGAAGTTTGTCGGTGCACACGTAAGCGCTTCTGGCGGCGTAGATCAGGCCGTGATCCGCGCACACGAATTAGAGGCGACCGCATTCGCCCTGTTCACTAAAAATCAGCGTCAATGGAAGGCTGCCCCGCTGCCTGCCGACGTGATAGACAAGTTTAAAAGTGCCTGCGCACAGTACGGCTACGGCCCAGGGCAAATCCTGCCGCACGACAGCTATCTGATTAACCTTGGCCATCCGGTAACGGAGGCGCTGGAGAAGTCCCGCGAGGCGTTTCTTGATGAGATGCAACGCTGTGAGCAACTGGGGCTGACGCTGCTGAACTTCCACCCGGGCAGCCACCTGATGCAGATTGATGAGGATAAATGTCTGGCAAGGATCGCCGAGTCGATCAACATCGTGCTGGATAAAACCCAGGGCGTCACCGCCGTGATCGAGAATACCGCCGGGCAAGGCAGCAATCTGGGGTTCAAATTTGAACATCTGGCGGCGATCATCGACGGTGTAGAAGACAAGAGCCGCGTCGGTGTCTGTATTGATACCTGTCATGCCTTCGCCGCCGGTTACGATCTGCGTACTGAAGAGGATTGCCAGAAGACGTTTAAAGAGCTGGGCGACGTGGTGGGCTTCAACTACCTGCGCGGTATGCATCTTAACGATGCCAAGAGCGAGTTTGGCAGCCGCGTTGACCGCCACCACAGCCTGGGTGAAGGTAATATTGGTAAGACCGTGTTCAGCTATATCATGCGCGACGAGCGCTTTGATAACATCCCGCTGATCCTGGAGACGGTGAACCCGGATATCTGGGCCGAGGAGATTGCCTGGCTGAAGGCGCAGCAATAACCATCAACTTGCGCTTGTTCGACATACCCCCCAGCACTTTTGTGCTAGGGGGTATGAGGCAGGTGTTTAGAGAAAAAACAGATTATGTCCAGTCCAGATAGCCGTTTTCGTGGATCCAAACGATCCCTCCAGGGCATTTCTCTGTGAGAAACCAAAACCCATCGAACGCCCCGTCATCCATTTGCTCCTGGTTTTTGGGGAACGTTTTCTCAAAGTGATTCATCTGTTCCTCTACAGTTCCGGGTAAAAAGACCCCACGACTAGCTAACCTTATTTTCCCATCCTCCATTAATCGCCGAAGGAACCATAGGAAAATAGCTTTTTCTTCATCAAAGTTTAAGGTTATCTCTCCTGAAACACCTTCAGGATGAATGTTTTTCCAAAGGTTTCCAATTGATAAACCTTCTAAAGTGTCTTTTCGTTCCTCATACTGATTTTCTGTCAACATATATTTACCTATCGGAATTTCAATTCATATTTATTTGAGGCGATTCCCGCAGCATCTTTGATTCGTTCATTGCCAATGATATCAATCGTCCATCGAGCTTGTGTTTCCTCTGATGAGTTGGAGTAATTTCTAAGGTTAATCGTCATGTTACCTGATTTTGCGAAGTATACCTTGCCTCTGGGAGTCATCACCTCTTTTAAAGAACCCCCACCAATCAAAGATTGAGCAAAATCAAAAATCTCCCTTTCAGTAAGCGATTGAGAAGAAAAAACTTTAGTCTTTCCTTTTCTATCACTCCCTCCCTCACCGAGAACCTGTTTAAACTGTTTACCGAACACACTTAGTCTATTATTTGGCTGTTTCTTATCGAACAGCTTAACCAACTGGTCAATATTAGTTTTCTGAATTTCGCGCAGATAATCAGCAGTCTTAGTCGACAGATTAGCACCCGCCGTCGCCTCACTCTTGATGAAGTCTGCAACAGGCTGAGTATTGAGACTCTTGGTTTTATACAGTTCATCGGAGGTCTTAACTAGCTGTTGTGCTAGTTTCTTTGCGCTACCCTCGGATTTTCCAAGTATCAGTGTGCTGCCAGTAGTTACTGCACCAGCCCCAATAATAGCCTCTGGAGCAACGAGATCTGCTGCATAAATTCCGGCCTGATTCAAACACAGTGCAGGGTTGGTTTTACAACCGGCAATAGCCAGACGCGCAGCCAATACAAGCTCAGGAGCCGCGCCAACCAGAGTGATGCCCCCTGTAGCAATCACCAAGCCACCGCCGCCAACAGCAGCGGCCATCACGGCAGCTTCTCGACGTGCCACCACACGTTTTGCCGCAGCAACATCTCCTTTATCAGCAGCCAAAATATCCATCTGATTATCCCAGGCATACTGCATGAGCATATGATCGGTCATGTTATAGCGATATACCGTTTGGGCACTGTCAGCTGCGCTATAAGCACCTTCAGGTGTATGAGTGATGAGAGCCCCCGTCAACGCACCAATAACACGGGCCGTTTGCTCTTTTGTTTCATTTCCGTTTAGCGCTTCATGCAACCGCCTTAACTGACGCTCTTTTTCATTGAGATTGGCTGGCTCAAACAATGAACTTTGCATGATAACCCCAGCCAACTCAGCCGCCATTGCCCCTGCGGCAGCGCCTTTACCGTCACCACGCCCAATCTCTGCCGCAACTCCGGCCACCACAGCATGGCTTAGTACCTTGCCAGGAACACCCAATACCTGCCCGTTTTCGCCAATCAGATTGGCCCCTTCAGCATTAAGTTGACCACCGATATTGCTCAGCAAAGCATTGGTTAAGTTATCCCTAAAACTCCCACCGTTAATTGCGGTATTCAGGCTCGAGCTGATAATCGACTGGCCCGCCACGCGCTGCGCCACCTTACTCCAATCACCATTGCTGAGATGGGGAAGCTTCACATCTTTGGGATTGAGTGGCTTGCCTGCTGCATCCTTATTCCATCCTGTTACGCTATCAAAACCGTTCAGTGCACCACCCATTGCCATAGCGGTTGCAGTGGCCTTCACCATGTCGCTGTTACCCAGCACTTTCAACGTTTTTGACAGGTTCCCCTGGTTTTCAACCAGCGCAACGGCAGCCTGTGACGCTAGCGAAGACATTCCGGCGGTCACAACACCACTAGTTACGGCCCCACCGCCTACTGCTGTAGCCGTGCTGCTGGCAGCGGTTGCAACTAATGAGCTGCCTGCTGTCACTGTCGCCGCAGCAATGGCAATGACCGCCGCCACGGCCGGATTCAGTTTCTGGCTCTGATAGTCCCAACTGTCATAGGCGTCCTTCACTGCGTTCCATTGCACATCGTTGCGCTTGTTGAGATCTTTGATCCAGGCCATGCTCGGCGTATTCCCCAACGCATCAATAGCGCTTTGCAGTGCCTGCCCGTTCTTCGCCTTCACATCGGCACTGATACTATTGGCTGCATCAACCACCAATTTTCCACCGGTATGAATTTGCGGCAGTACCCATTTGCCTTCGGAGTAACCTTTATCAGCCTGTTTGACAAAGAACCCCTTGGATAGGGAAACAGTTTGTTCAAAAGTGGTATCTTTGACCGCCCGGAAATTGATTGCGCCCCGAGTACTTGTCAAGCGGGCGTTATTTCCAGCGGCTATTTTGCTCGCTTCATAAGTACTATCGTCTCGGCTCAGCAGATTGATATTGCCGCCAGCGATAAACTCGGTGACCTTATTGGTGACGTCATGACGTGTTTGCGTCACCTCTTTCTTGGTGATACATAGGTTCCATTTATTACATTTTTTCTTTTTGTCTTCGTAGTGATTCGACTCTTCCATGGCTTGCGCATACAGATAACCTCCTTGCGCCGCTATATCTAGAGTGCCAGTACGAACAGCCAACTCCCGATTACGTGCATCCTCCTGTGCCTTGCGTTGTTTTTCCGCATCATATTGACGTTGTTTTTCAGTCCGCGCAGCGTTCAGGCGGTTTTCAGCAACACTCTTTTCTCTTGCAGGCTGTTCCAAACGTTGCTGAGCCTGGTTGAACGTGTTTTGTGCCGTGTTAACCGCATTTTTGGCACTATTTACCGCATTCTGCCGGTCAATTAGGCGCTGGCGTATCTTGTCATATTCCGCCACAGTGGCTTCTTTTATCGCATTGGCAACTTTGACACCGTCAGGGGTGGGATCCCAAGCCTCTCCCCATTGCAAGACATTATTGACAAAGGCCCTTCCGCCTTCCCGCAACAGCCGATCTAGATGATCTTTATTGTCAATGCGAGCCGATGCATCAAAATGAACGCCTCCACCACTGTAACTTGGCACCGCAACGAAACGGGCTGTTGACGAGGTTATGGGATGCGCGCCGACATCAAATAGTGACAACGTATCCGGATGTTGCTGCGCAGCGCCTAGTTCACGTTTACGAGCACCAAGCTGCCCCTCTGCCTGCGCTTTATTCTGTTGCGCCTCGTCAAATCTCTGACGGGATGCCTGAAACTGTCGCTCGGCCGCTGCCAATGCGGCATCCACACCGGATAGATTCGCCGCAGGCGCTACCGGGCCAGTTTGCCCTTTAGACTGTAACCGGGTCGCCTGGAACAAAATGCTGCCACGGGAAATTATCGTAAGCAGGCCACCAGCAATCAGTTCACTACCCTGCTGAATCAATTGTTCCGTGTAGCCACCGGAATGTACACGGTGAGTCTTGTTCTCCACCGCCTCGAAGCGAATATCGCCGCCAGAGGTCAGCGTCATATTGCCACCCGAGGTCAACTTAGCACCGTAAGCCAACAGTTGATTATTTGCCGCCGCCGTCAGGTTTTTTCCTGCATGAAGAGTGGTGATCAGTTGGCGATCGTTCTTGTTGTTATCATTAGCCGCATCAACGACGGAGTACCCCAGTGCAGACAACCATAGGTTTTGCCCCGCAAGCAGAGTGATATTACCATTGGCGGCTAACGTTGCCCCCTGGGTACCGAGATCGCGTGCTGTATTGATCAATAAATTACCACCAGCCTGTATCTGGCTACCCAGCTCAGGCGTACGCGAAGCGGGGAATAAAGCATTAAATTGTTTCCCCAATACACGGTAATTAAGATCGGCGTTATGACCAACCAGTAAGGTGATATCCTTTCCGGCTTTAATATGGGTGCCGCGTAATGCCAGATAGCCGCCACTGTTGAGCAACACCGAGCCGGTAGAGTTCATTTGTCCGGCATTCAACATCTGGTTAAACTGCACCTGCCGGTTCTCAGCAGAAAGATGTTGTCCTACTCTCTCGTTATCCAACGCCTCATCATTTCTTTCGATCGAGATGCCAGCGCTGGCCGTCATGGCAATATTGTTGCTTTGTGGGGCCATATAGATGTTGCGTAAATAGATGCTTTTGCCCGCGTTCAACGTCAAATCGCCCGAGGCATTTAACTGGCTTAGCCAGCGAGAACCATCGCTGCCGAAATAACGTTGAGTCGGCGATGTGTGAACCTTGACGTTGCCGTTTCGGCTGGTCAGGGTAATGTTTTTCCCTTTCAGGTAGCCTTGGCGGGTATCCAATTCATTAACCGCCAAAACGGATAGACTATTACCCGCTGTCAGTTCTGCGCCGTCGGTATAAAATAGATCATCAGCAATAACAGTTAAATCGTCATGTGCACTAATTTTATCTGTGCTGATAATTTGATTGGCGTGCAACAGAATATTTTTCGCAGCTAACGTATCTGTTCGCCCTAATCCGATAACTTCATTGACACTCCCCTCCAGCGGTGACGATGTATAAAAATGTATTTTATCTTTAAAATCCGCCGTCAAATTATTACCCGCGGTAATTGATGAGTTCTGATACCCCGTTATTTTCCACGTCAGAATCCCCTGTTGTTTGTTATATGGCGCCTTTTCATTAACATATAATAAATCCCAGTTTCCAGGTGGCGCATCTTCATCGCTGGCAAAACCGCCGACGCCAAAAGTGGTAGACGCCAATCGCCAATAAAGATCCTTTTGCCCCAACTGTTCCCCTTTAACTGAGAAGGTGTTCCCGGTCAGTATAAGATCTTTAGCGGCTTTAATCGTGGATTGGTCATTCCATAATGTAGTGGCATTAATATAAGCATTACTGCCAGAACTGATCGTTGCGGGAGCTTGTGATTGGGTTATCACATATTCATCCCGTTTGACATTGACCTTATCGCTTTTTGAAAGATTGATTTCCCCGAACCAACTGCCAAAACCAAAGTCTTTCAATTCTGGTTCCAGCCGTACAATAGCATCTACACCGTTGCGTGTGTCGTAGTAACTACCCACGAAAGATTTATTAAACGCCTTGGAATTGCCAGGAATATTCCGCCACTCCGCGCTCACCGAATTACGCACGTTATTGAGTCTGTCCGCCCGAATAACCAGATCGCCACTATTGGTCTGAATACGTGCAGAGCGGTTATCCACCAGTTTAGCCTTGTTGCCCTGCGCGTCTTTCTGTATCCACAGATTTTTGTTACTGTGCAGTGCAGCCTTGTCACCGACGTTGCTTACTGAGTCGGCAAAGATCCGCATATCACGATGCGCTGTCACACTGCCGCTATTACTTAATGCGGTCGCCGCCAGCGTCATATCGCGTTCAGCACGCACACTTGCATTAGCAGGAATAGCGACCTCACTAGCGCTGACGTTCAGATCCGTTTGCGCGTGCACGCTACCCAACACAATCTTTCCATTGGCGTTAAGTGTAATATCACGCTGCGAGCTGTTGATATTGTTAAGATTGACCCCAATACCAGTCTCGTTAGCAACCAAACGGATCCTGTTAGCATACATGCCACCCAATGCTTTGGTATCGACTGCTAACTGAGGCTTGGGCCCTTCGCCGTTGATCGGTTTGATGGTGCCATCCTTGATGCTGATTTGGTTAGCGCCTTGGATTAACGACAGATTTTGGGCGTTGATTTTACCGTTCAACTCGGTGGCACGGCTGATGATGTCGACATAGTCGGCCGAATTACCATCCAGCCCATTGCCGCCGATAGTTATAGCGCCTTTTTTTACCTCTAACGCCTCTAATGCTCCCCGCTGGTCAAACTGTGGTTTACCTGTAGTCAAGGTGACGCCAGGGGTGTTAATAAACCCACAGCCATCACAACTGATGCCATTAGGGTTGGCAATTATCACGTTAGCTTTATTGCCGAAAACTTCCAGCTTGCCCTGTAGCTCTGAACGGCTACCACCGGTGACTTCGTTTACGATCAGGTGGGCGGCATTGCCGTTTAAATTGCCGTTGGCGCTTAACTCTCCCGCCAACTGCGACTTGCCAGCCTGAGTGGCGTTATTCAGCACAACGCCAGGCGCACCGACGTTGAAGTCTTTGTAGCTATTGTGCGAAATGCCCGCCTCATTGGGTGTGGCAATATCTACGACCGGCACATTACCCTGCCGCACTTGAGTCTGATTATTTGTGGTATTGATCCCAGCACCAAATGCCGGATGCAATGGCTGTAGGGCGGTCAGATAAATCAGTAGGTAACTGGCTCCCCGAGCCAGCGGGTGATTGAGTTTATCCATATTCTGTCCCTCGAAAAGATATTGGTTTCAGGCCCTTTCCCGGCCTCGGTTGTGTTGGCGCTATAACGTAACGGTGGCTTGCCAATAGGCCACCCAACGATCCGGTTGCAAGCTTTCCGGGTATCTTAACGGTTTGCCAAAAGTGAACGACTGGCCGAACCAGCGGCTGTTTATTACCGCCCCCACCGCCGCACCGGTGACATTTCCCCCGTCGATTCTCCCTGCCCGGCCTTGAACCCAACCTGAATCCATTGCACCGATAAGGGTGAGATCTCCCAACCCCGGCTGCCAACTAAGCTCATTACGCCAATAGGCTCCGCGGTTACCGGTCAGGTATTGCTCTCTGAAGCCACGCACCGAATATTGCCCGCCAACGGAAATACGTTCACTGGAATACAGGTTGTCCGGGGTGGTTTGACCATAGGCTGAAGTTAGGTAAGACAAGGAAGAAACCAGAGGATGAAAATAGCTAGTGCTGAGACTGAATTTACGGAATTTGCTGCGCGGCAGGTCACGGTGTTGCGGATCGTCCGCCGTCGCTCCCAACATAGACAAACCGTGACTGATAGTGGGATTGAACGTCAGATAGCCCTGCCCTAAAACCGCACTGTAATTGCCGCCAAAGCTCAGTGAACTGATTGTTGGACTACTTACTGCCAATCGTTCCCCCGCCAACCGATTTTCCGTACGCCGCCGGGTCAGCTCTATATCTATGCCGAACTTACGCGTACCATCACGAAACAGCGTTCGGTTGGCGCTCAATCGATGAGTCTGGCTATCTCCCTGATAGCGGTAAGTCGCTTGGTTGAACGGTATTGCCTGAAAAAAATCACTCCAGGCATAGTGATAACCAACTTGCCAGTAGCCGTAAGGCAGACTCATGCTGCCACTGAAGCTGCGACTACGGTGGTTATGGTTGAAATGGCTATTGCGCGCGACGGAAAATGCCCACTGGTCGGCAAGGCGTAAGGGATTATCCAGTGTCACCCCCACATTCATCTGGCCGGTACCCGTGCTTTTTTGGCCGCTGTTATCGGCCCCTAAAGAGAGAGTCAGCGGCAAGCGCTTGGAAACTCGCAGCAATAAAACGTTTGAATATCCGGGACGTAAATCGGGTTGGATATCAATATTCACCTGCTGCGAAGGCAAGCGATTGAGCTGTTCCATGCCTTGCTCAATATCCCGCAGGTTTAATACTCTGCCGATCAGGCCCGCAAACGCCATTTTCAGCGCCAGCGTCTCTTTCCCATCAAGGGTTATGGAACCAATCCGCCCTTCGCTAACGCTGATGATCAGCACACCGCTAGAAATATCCTGGGCTTTCAGGTAGGCCTGAGAGGTCACAAAACCACGTTGCAGGTAAGCATTGGTCGTTTCACGTACCAATTGGTTGATATTGGCCAACGTCAGGCAGCGCCCTCGAAAGGGGAAGACAAGTTGTTCCTGCACTGACCATGAAAGGCTGCCAACTCCCTGTAAAATGATCTGGTGAACTTTTTGGCAGGCCTCCCCAGACAGATCTGGCGTCGGAGAAGGAAGTGTAGGCAACGAAACTTGGTTTTCTAATGCTTCACGCTGTTGCTGTGCCTGCTCCAACATCCCCCTTTGCCGTTGAATGATGCTATCGCGGTCAGCCGGGCTAAATTCTGCTGCCTGACTGTAATGAGTCATCCCACCGCAGGTGGATGCAATAAATACCAAAGATGAGACCCATCGCTTCCATGCAAACATTTTAATATATCCATTTACGCTTAGTTACTAATGTGATCGTTATTCGATCAATCAGACCCAAATGTAAATGATTTTCATTTTCATAAAAATTCGGAAATGATCACTTAATGAACAGTGAAGGCGATGGTATTGCCGATTTTTACGAGACAAATACTAATTATGCAGGAGAGAAACGGTGGGAAAAGGGAAACTCTTGTTGCGGCAAATCCTCAGGTAGGTAGAACTGACTAGGCTGTGCTCCTAAGGAGCACAGCTTATTATCAAGTAACCGTTACGCCACCGTGGCTACCGGCGCTTCAGAGCGTTTAAGGACCGCATAGGCCACGCCCGCCAGCAGGGTACCTGCCACAATCGCCAGCAGATACAGCAGCACCGGCGAGATAGCACCAGGGATCAACAGCACGAACAGACCACCGTGTGGTGCCATCAGTTTTGCACCGAAGGCCATCGACAGCGCACCAGTCAGGGCTCCACCTGCGATACAGCACGGCAGAACGCGCATCGGGTCACGGGCAGCAAACGGAATTGCCCCTTCCGTGATAAAGCACAGCCCCAACACCAACGCGGCCTTGCCCCCTTCCTGCTCGGACTTCTCGAACTTGCGACGAGCCAGAATGGTCGCCAGCCCCATCGCCAGCGGTGGTACCATACCTGCCGCCATAATCGCCGCCATAGGTGCGTAGACCGAAGAACTCAACAGCGCTACGCCAAAGGCATAGGCCGCCTTGTTAACCGGGCCACCCATATCGGTACACATCATCGCACCGAGGATTGCGCCCAGCAGTACCGCGTTGGCGGTGCCCAGCGATTGCAACCAGTTGGTCAGGCCAACCATGATTTTGGCAACGGGTGTGCCCACTACGTAAATCATGATCAAACCGGTGATCAGGCTGGCAACCAGCGGAATAATCAGGATCGGCTTGAGCGCTTCCATACTCGGTGGCAAACGCAGCTTACCGCTGATGGCCTTGGCCACGTACCCCGCCAGGAAACCGGCAATGATACCGCCAAGGAAACCCGCACCGGTGCTAACCGCCAACATACCGCCGATCAGGCCCGGCGTCAGGCCAGGACGATCCGCAATGGAGAACGCAATGTAGCCCGCCAGAACCGGCACCATCAGCGCAAAGGCCGAACCACCACCGATCTGCATCAGCGCCGCAGCCAGCGTACCTTTGACTTCAAACGCCTTGATACCAAACACGAACGACAGCGCGATACACAGACCGCCCGCCACCACCATCGGCAGCATGTAAGACACGCCCGTCAGCAGGTGGCGATAAGGCCCTGCGCTCTCTTTCTTCTTGCCTGAGCTCGCGGTGCTGCCACTTTTTTGCGGCTGGAAAATCTCGGCTTCTACCTGTGCCTTATCCAGTTCCTGTACGGTTTTCTTCAACGCCAAACCGGTCGAGGTGCGATACATCGGCTTGCCGGCAAACTTGTCCAGATCCACTTCGATATCTGCCGCGACAATCACCAGATCGGCCGCCGCCACTTCTTCTGGGGTGATCGCATTCCCGGCACCGACGGATCCGCGGGTTTCAACTTTCACCCACCAGCCACGTTTCTTGGCTTCGCTCTCGATGGCTTCGGCCGCCATAAAGGTATGCGCAACGCCGGTCGGGCAAGCGGTAACGGCAACAATGCGTTTCGGACCGGCGGATTTTGCCAGTGCTACCGTCTGGGCCGGAGCCTGATACGGTTTGGCTTGCGCCTGTGCCGTGGCCAGGAAGGCTTCAGGCTCACGCACCGCATGTTCCACATCTCCGATATAAACCTGTTTGCCGTTCAGCTCAGCGTCAGCAGGTGCAGCAACACCAGCCACTACCACCAGTTCGGCCTCGTTGGCCGTGTTAACCAGCGTCAGGCCGGTTTTGGCCGCAGCGGCCTCAAGCATGCGTTTCGCCAGGTGGCTACGAGCCTGCCCGAGCGAACTGTCTATCATCAGCAGCGTTTTCATTCTGACTCCTGCGATTAATTAAAGGGTTTCAGATCGACGCGCGCCATCATCGCGGCCAACTGCGGGCGATCGGTGATGCCAACGTTGCTCTGGCTCACTGCCAGGGCAGCCACGGCAGTCGCCAAGCGCAAGGTATGTTCGCTGGATTCACGCATCAGCAGGCCGTAAATCAGGCCGCCGACCATGGAATCACCGGCACCCACGGTGCTGACCACCTCACAGGCTGGCGGTTTGGCGATCCAGGCGCCGGAGGCGTTAACCCACAGCGCGCCTTCGGCACCCAGTGAGATCACCACGTGGGCAATGCCCTGTTCACGCAGGGCGTGAGCGGCTTCCACCACATCTTCCAACTTCGGCAAGGGTTTGCCTGCCCAGATTTCCAGTTCACGACGGTTAGGTTTTACCAACCACGGCGAGGCTTTCAGCCCGGCCACCAGCGCTTCACGGCTGCTGTCAAAAATGATGCACGGACACTGCGCACGCAGGCGGGTCATCCACTCGGTGAAGGCTTCCGGAGCAACCCCGGCAGGCAAACTGCCGCTGACCGCCACCATGTCGAACTGGCCCAGCCAGCTCAGGGAATCCACCACAAAGCGTTCCCAATCCTGCGGCGTCACTTCAAAGCCGGAAAAGTTGAAATCGGTCACTTCACCGTCTTTTTCCGTCAGCTTAACGTTGATACGTGTACGCCCAGGGACCACCTGGAAACGGTTGGCAATCCCCAAATCGCTGAACAGCAGTTGGAAACCATCCTGGTTGTCTTTACCAAGGAAACCGCCAACGGTGACGTCGATACCCAAGTCTTTCAGTACCTTGGCAACGTTGATCCCTTTACCTGCCGCATGAAGACCGGCAGTTCTTACCAGGTTAACCTCACCCCGTTCGATCTCCGGGCAAAAGCCCACCAGATCGTAAGCCGGATTCAGGGTTATGGTTGCTACTCTTCTGCTCATGCTGCACCCTCGCCAAGACCTTCACTGATGGCTTCGCCGATGGCTTTCAGCGCTGCTTCAGCATCGTCACCACTGGCGGTAAAGCGCAGGTGATGACCTTTTTTCACTCCCAGTGCCACAACCTTCATCAGGCTGCGGCCGTTAGCCGGTTTACCGCTGCCGTCGAGATTGGTAACGGTAATTTCACTGGAGAACTGTTTGATTACGTTGACCAGCGCAGTGCCTGGGCGGGCATGCAGACCATGCTCGTTGCGCACCACGTATTCCGCACTCAGAACCGCGCTCTCTTCAGCAACTTCGCTGGTCAGTAACGCCAGCACGCCCACCGCATCGGCGTTCAGCAAGCGTTCAGCTTTTTGGCTCACTAACAGATCGCTTAAGTAGTTCAGCACCGTCAGCGGCTGTTGATCGGCGACGGCGACGGTCAGTAACAGCGCGACCTTTTCGCCCTCTTCATCAAACGCCTGTGCCGGGCGGCTGACGGTGGCAGCGCTGGCCAGGTTGCCTTCAGTGCTGTCGCTCAACCAGATCCCCTGCCCCAGATTCAGCGGCTTGCGGGTGATCACATCACTGACAAACTGAGCGTTAACCGCGCCGATTTTTTGCAGACGGCCCGCGTTCAAAGCTTGCAGCGTCATCAGCGAATCGGCGGCCACATCAAGAGCAATCAGTGAGGCATCAAACTTGAATTCAGCCGCCAGCTTCTCGCCCATCAGCAAACTGCGCAGTTCTTCAGCTGAAGTCGTTTTTGCCAGCTGTTCGGCGACGCTGTCATCGCTGAGCACGTGCGTGAGCTGACGCAGTAGCGCCAGGTGTTCATCGGAACGCGCGGCAATGCCGATCACCACATAGGCCGTTTGGCCTTCGCCCCACTCGATACCCTGCGGAAACTGGAATACCTGAACACCGGTGTTCAGCACCAGATCGCGGGTATCGGTAGTGCCATGTGGAATGGCGATGCCGTTGCCCAGATAAGTCGAGGTTTGCAGCTCGCGCTGCAGCATGCCGTCAACATAGGCGGCGCTAACGCATCCGGCGGAGGTAAGCGCTGCCGCTACCTGCCGGATGGCTTCCTGTTTGCCGCTAGCGGCAGCTCCCAGGTGAATATCTTGCTGTGACAACTGGAACATGGTTCTCCTCTCCTGCTGAATTGAATCGTTTCAGCCAAGTTAAGAAAAAGGAGCGTTACCCATCGCCTAACCAGGCCATCGATGACGCTGAAACGTTTCAATGAGTGTGTGAGCAGCAATTACCGAAAGCAAGTTTTCTCGATCTCGACGTGATAGTTTTTTGACCTTACGCACACTTTTCTGGCTAAAACCCCCATCCACGGGGGAAAATGGCATACTGTGCTGAAACAGTGCTGAAGGAAATAACAACATGGTTGCCACCGGTATCGGGGTCATAATCGTTAACGCTCAAGGGCAAATCCTGCTGGGGAAACGCTGCAGCACCCATGCCCCTTTTTGGTCGATCCCCGGGGGGCATCTGGACGCGGGGGAAACCTTTGAACAGTGCGCCCAACGCGAAATCGCCGAAGAGACCGGGTTGCAGATCGACCCGCCAACCTTTATTGGCGTCAGCAATAATCTGCAAACCTGGCGTGCAGAGGGAAAACATACGGTGTCGATCTGTATGCTGGTTCAGCATCCAGGAGGAGAAGCCGAGCTGAAAGAGCCGGAAAAATGTGCCGAATGGCGCTGGTGTTCCCCGCACGACCTGCCGGAACCCCATTTTGAAGCAAGCAGAACGGCGATCCACCTATGGTTGAGCCAACAGGTATATCTGCCGATATTGTGACGTTATTCCCTCCAATTTCTCCCCTGTTCATCAAAGTAAATCGCTATATAAACTAGAATATAACGCTATTTTATTGCTCAATCACTCTACTTTTCGCTGTAAATACCCCTAAGGTATTAGGTTTATTTTGCGAAAATACCTATACTTATCCAGGTGTTTCAGACCTGGTGTCGAAACCTTTTTGGCAAGTTTTTCCTTGGTATTTCATAACTATAAGTGGGTTCAATATGAGCAAAAAACAAACTGGCTTTGAAAAGCGACGCCGGTGGGGATGGCTATGGATTTTGGTGATCGGGATTATTCTCGGTGCCGCACTGCTGGCGGGGACCGCAACGGTCTTCCATAAAACCAGCGATACCGCCTTCTGTGTCTCCTGCCACACCATGCAACAACCTCTGGCCGAATATCAAGGCAGTGTCCACTTCCAGAACTCCAAGGGGATCCGCGCTGAATGCGCCGATTGCCACGTCCCTCATGAGCCGCTCGATTACCTGTGGACCAAGATCCGCGCGGTGAAAGACATTTATGGCGAAATGACCGGCAAAATCGACACCCCGGAAAAATACGAAGCCCATAAGCTGGCCATGGCACAATCGGTCTGGAAGACGTTGAAAGAAAACGATTCAGCCACTTGCCGTTCTTGCCATAGCTTCGATGCCATGGATATCACCGCCCAGCGTCCTGAAGCCCGTATTCAGCACCCGGTGGCCATCAAGCAAGGTGAAACCTGTATCGACTGCCATAAGGGCGTAGCGCATATCCTGCCGGATATGAGCGGTGCCGCACAGGCCGGCGCTGCCGAATTGGCGAAAGCCGCGGCGGAAACCTCTCCAACAGCAACCACGCTGTTCACCATCGCTACCGAACCGTTCTTCCTGAAAGCCGACGATACGCATAATGCCGGTAACCTGATGCCTTCAACCGAAGTTCACGTCGTGAAACAGGAAGGTGACAAGGTGCTGGTAGACGTTAGCGGCTGGCAACAGGATGGCGTCAGTGAAGTATTCTACGCCGCACAAGGTAAACGTATCCTCAGCGTTCTGCTGGGCGAAGACGCGCGCAAACTGCTGAAAACCGGCAGCACCATGACCGATGCCGAAACCGGCCTGGTCTGGCATCAGGTTTCATTGCAGGTCTGGTTACCACGTAAGCAGCTGATCGACGATCAACAGAAAATCTGGCGTTATACCGCCGATATGATGTCCGCCAACTGTACCGGCTGCCACGGCCTGACCGCCCTTGATCGCTTCAACGCCAACCAGTGGATCGGCGTGATTAAAGGTATGGCTCCTCGCACCTCGCTGTCGCAAGAACAACTGCGCGTTCTGACGCAGTACGTTCAGAAACATGCCAGCGATATGCAACCTGCCACACCGGCCAAAAGTTAAGGGAGAAGCGAAATGAGCAAGTACCAACAACAACCATTGGCCATGAGCCGCCGTCGTTTCCTGACCGGTGCCAGCGCTCTGGCAGCCGTGCCTCTATTTGCGGGTCTGTGGCCTAAATCAGCATTGGCGGAAGCCATCAGCCAGGCATTACCACAGTTTGTAGCCTTACGTCAGGCGCAAAAAGGCATCCTGACCGGAGCGCACTGGGGCGCATTTGAAGCCATCGTGCAAGATGGAAAAATGGTCGGCGTGTTGCCGGTCAAAGACGATCCTTACCCGAACGATCTGATCACCATGGCCCCCCACCAGGTCCATGCGGAAAACCGTATCAAGTACCCAATGGTACGTAAAAGCTGGTTGGAAGGCGGCCCTGGCAGCCGTACCGAGCTGCGCGGCAACGATGAATGGGTGCGCGTCAGCTGGGATAAGGCTATCGATCTGGTCGGTAACGAAATCGTCCGTTTGCAAAAAGATCACGGCCCGCAGTCGATCTATGCCGGTTCTTACGGCTGGAAAAGCGTGGGCATGCTGCACAACAGCCGTACCCTGCTGCAACGCCTGATGAACCTGAGTGGCGGCTTCCTTGGCTATGCCGGTGACTATTCTACCGGTGCTGCACAGGTGATCATGTCGCACGTGATGGGGTCAATGGAGGTTTACGAACAGCAAACCGCCTGGCCAAACGTCATCGACAACAGCCAACTGGTGATCCTGTGGGGCTGTAACCCGATGGTTACGCTGAAAAACAGCTGGAACGTGCCAGACCACGTCGGCCAGACCGGCTTTGAGGCGCTGAAGAAGAAAGGCACCCGCATCATCAGCATCGATCCGGTGCACAGTGACAGTGCCAAATATGTCGGCGCACAGTGGATCGCTCCGCGTCCGTACACCGACAGCGCGATGCTGATCGGTATCGCCCACACCCTGTTGACCGAAAAGCTGCATAACCCGGACTTCCTGAAAACCTACACCGTGGGCTTCGACAAGTTCCAGGCCTATCTGCTGGGTGAAACCGACGGTACGCCAAAAACTGCCGAGTGGGCTGCCGATATCAGCGGCGTTGATGCCGAAGTGCTGCGCCAGTTGGCGCGCGATATGGCAAAACAGCGCACCATGATCATGGGCGGCTGGGGGATCCAGCGTCAGCATCACGGTGAGCAGCAGCACTGGTTGCTGGTGACCGTGGCGGCCATGCTTGGCCAGATCGGCCTGCCTGGCGGCGGCTTTGGCTTCAGCTATCACTACTCTTCCGGCGGCAGCCCAACGGCCAAAGGCGGCATCCTCTCCGGTATCTCTGCGGGGAATGCACCGAAAAATTCACCAACGCCAATCCCGGTGGCACGTATTGCCGAATGCCTGACCAACCCAGGCAAGACCATTCACTTCAATGGGACCGATGTCACCTACCCAGACGTGAAGATGGTGTACGTGGCCGGTGGTAATACCTTCCACCAGCATCAGGACACCAACAATCTGGTCAAAGCCTGGCAGCGGCCGGAAACCATCGTGGTTAACGAACCGTACTGGACGGCCACCGCCAAGCATGCGGATATCGTGCTGCCTGCGACCACCAGCTATGAGCGTAACGATCTGGAGATGGGCGGCGACTACTCGCAGCTGTATGTCTTCCCGATGCATCAGTGCGTGCCGCCGCAGCATGAGTCACGCAACGACTTCGATATCTTCGCCGCTCTGGCCGCCAAGCTGGGCGTACTGGATGCCTTTACCGAAGGCAAAGACGAAACCCAGTGGCTGAAAGGCATGTACGACGACATGAAGTTGCAGGCCCGCGCCGCCCGCGTTGCCCTGCCGCCGTTTGACATGTTCTGGGAGTCGAACAACTACATTCGTTTCCCGATCCCGCAGGAAAACAAACAGTGGGTACGTTTCGCCGATTACCGTGAAAACCCGCTGCTTAATCCGTTGGGGACTCCGTCCGGCAAGATTGAGATCTATTCCGATGCCATCTCGAAGATGGAGTATCTGGATTGCAAAGGTATCCCGACCTGGATGCCGCCGCATGAATGGTACCGTGGCCCAGAGGCAGCTAAATACCCGTTGTCACTGAATACCGCGCACCCGACTAACCGCCTGCACTCACAGCTCGACAACACGCCGCTGCGTAAGAAGTATGCGGTGGCCGACCGTGAGGCGATCTTGATCCATCCAGAAGATGCCAAATCGCGCAACATCACTAACGGCGATTTGGTGCGGGCGTTTAACGACCGTGGGCAGATCCTGGTTGGTGCCATTGTCAGTGAAGATGTGCGCCCAGGTGCGGTGCGGATCAGCGAAGGTGCCTGGTACGATCCGGCCGATCCGTCAACGCCGGGGTCGATCTGTAAGAACGGCAACGTCAACTGCCTGACTTTCGATATTGGCTCATCCAACCTGGCACAGGGCAACTGCGGCCAGATGGCACAGTTGGAAATTGAGAAATATCAGGGCGAAGTGCTGAAGAATACCGCGCACGACGTTCCTGCTGGCGCATAACCGCTAACCACCAGCGCAGGGTGATGGTGACATCGCCCTGCTCTTTTCCTGCCGACAGAGACAATCTATTTACCCATTCCTTGATTGAAACAGGTTTTTGTTTTTTTTAAACGAGCGTATTATGCGCGCGTCTCCCTTCTCTTTGGCTATTCATTCAGCTTATGCGTACTTCAACTGTGGCGACACGACGCTTGCCCGATTTAACTTCGTTGGCATTTCTGGTCGTGGCTTTTCTCACCGGGATTGCCGGTGCCTTACAGACGCCCACGCTGAGTCTGTTTCTCTCCACCGAAGTGAACGTACGGCCAACGATGGTCGGGCTGTTCTTTACCGGCAGCGCGGTGATCGGCATTTTGGTCAGCCAGTTTCTGGCCAGCCGCTCAGATAAGAGGGGCGATCGCAAATCACTGATCTTTGTCTGCTGCATGTTGGGCGCGTTGGCTTGTGCGCTGTTCGCCTGGAACCGTAACTACTACCTGCTGTTGTTCGTCGGCGTGCTGCTGAGCAGCTTCGGCTCGACCGCCAACCCGCAAATGTTTGCCCTGGCACGGGAACATGCCGAGCACACTGGCCGGGAAACGGTGATGTTCAGTTCTATCTTGCGTGCTCAGGTTTCGCTGGCCTGGGTGATTGGCCCGCCGATCGCCTTTGCGCTGGCTTTGGGGTTTGGTTTTAAGGTGATGTATCTGGCCGCCGCCGCCGCCTTTATTCTCTGCGGAGCGCTGGTATGGAAGATGTTGCCCTCCATGCCAAAAGTGCAGAGTACCGGCGGGGCGACGCTGGAAGCCCCCCGCCAGAATCGCCGGGATACGTTATTGCTGTTTATGGCCTGCACCTTAATGTGGACGGCCAACAGCATCTATTTGATCAATATGCCGCTGTACATGGTGCGAGAACTGCAGTTACCGGAAAAACTGACGGGAATACTGATGGGTACCGCTGCCGGGCTGGAAATCCCGACCATGTTGCTCGCAGGCATGGTGGCCCAACGCTTTGGCAAGCGTTTCCTGATGCGCTGTGCGGTGATTGCCGGGGTACTGTTCTATGCCGGGCTACTATTTATTACCGGTACCTGGCAACTGATCGCCCTACAACTGCTGAACGCGCTGTTTATCGGGGTGCTGGCGGGGATTGGTATGCTCTATTTCCAGGATTTGATGCCTGGCCAGGCCGGGGCGGCCACCACGCTGTTTACCAATACCACCCGCGTTGGCTGGATTATTGCCGGTTCGGTCGCCGGGGTCGTGGCTGAAATGTGGAGTTATCACGCGGTATTTTACTTTGCGTTGGCGATGGTCCTGGGTGCCGTGCTGTGTATGTGGCGGTTGAAGGACGTTCAAGGGGCAGTATCCGCCTCCAACTTGGCAAGGTAGATCAGCGCCTCATCACGGCGGTCGTGGCACATCTCACGGCTGGCCTGCAGGCTGCCACAGACTTTGGGCCGCAGCGGCGAATGAAATATCCCACAGCGCAGTTGCGGGTCCAGATGGATGCAACGGGTATTGGCCGGTTTGCCATTGGGCATACCAGGGATCGGGCTGGAAATCGAAGGTGCGATACAGCAGGCACCACAGTCGGCACGGCAGTCCATCTGCGATCCTATGGGGGCTGATTATGTGGTTGAGACAATAGCAGAACGCCGCATTAAGTTATACTCATTCACAATGCTTACCAATAGTGCTAGAGTTTGTTTTTCATGGAGTGGAAAGCTTAGAACTATCAATGGAGTGAGATCATGTCAGATAAAAATTTCAACCCAAGTTGGGAAGGCTACATGGGGGACTTCCTGAAGGGTAATGTCGGGATCAACCAGCTAAAACCCCAGCATGAGTTCCTTGATACTATCGGCTTAGAGAAAGCATTAAGCGATAACACGCAATATCACGTCGTTCTTACGATCGCTGAGGCAAAAGGTATTATTGATGACATCAACTCTCGCCGACCTGGAAACCCAGGTCTGGGCCGTGGTGAAGCGTTCGCTCGGGGCTTTGAGCAACAAAGCACCAGCCGTGGTGATGCGTTCGCCAGAGGCCTTGAACCAAGAAATGCCATATCCTCCGTGTTTAAGGTTACCGATCCTATCTCCACTTATGCAGGCAATATCTATGATGCGCGTGGGCTATTTGATGTCATCATTGAGTTTAAGAGAATAGGCATAACGGCCACGCTGTTCACAGGAGCAAATGGCGTGAATCTTATTCACATATCCGGCTATGCCGGGCTTCGACGAACCATTACTGGCACACGGTATGCGGCCAACCATCCGCAAATGTTAGCGATGGGTATTGGGCAGCAAGGCATTAATACAGCGATAGTAAGAGGCGCACGCTTTTGTATCCTTTTCTCTGTGGGATATCGCATTTTAGAAAGTATTTTCAAAGATGAATATACTTTGACCGACTTTATCGGAAATATAACTGTGGATATGGCTAAACTCGCCATTACCACTGTTGCATCTTATGCTCTAGGTGTAGCATTGACTGCAACAGCAATTGTAGGTGGAAGCATTATTGTAATTGCAGCAGTATTGTTCGCTATTAGCTTTGCAATAGTTTTAACTTTAGACAATATAGATGAATATTATGGTCTAAGCAATAAAATGATAGCGTTATTGAAAGAAAAAATGAAAGTAAAGCCACGAACACCTGAAGCAAACTTCCAGCACATCCTTAATAATTTAGGGAGGTGACATGAAAAATAAATATTGGAAAATATTCGGCACAATAGTATTACTGGTGATATTTACTGGCATATCTTTATTTATATGCAGTTACGTAATTTCGTTAATATTAATGAAAAATGAAATAAAATTTTCCTCATCTGTATTTATTGTTTTCTTTTCTTCACCTTTGTTAATTTATGTTTTATCTGGTTCTGTTTATTTTTTTGTTTTTGATAGATTACCTAAGCATAATAAGATAACGATCAATTATTTGACTAAGCTAACGCTGGCATCAATCCTTTTTAGTTTACCGGTTTCCTTGTATGTAAACTACAAACTTAAACATGATGGCTACTTGACCTGTGACAGAATTTCGTGGATGTCACCAACGACTTATGTAAAAGATTTATCACTTTGCAAATGATGTTTACTATAACATAGAGGGACTTATGGCTAATTTGATTTATGCAGGTATCAACGGTGTTAAACAAGGCTTGATCTCCGCGGGTTGCTCGACTCTTGACTCCATCGGCAATAGATGTCAAAAAGGACATGAGGATCAAGTTTACGTTCTTGCTTTCGATCACAATATATCCAGAATGCAAAACGTATCCCACCAGCCAGTCAGAATAACCAAGCCGATTGACAAATCATCGCCCTTGCTTGGAATGGCAATATCAAATAATGAAAAATTACAAATTGCATTGTACATGTACCGTGTCAATCCTGCTGGGACTCTAGAAGTTTTTTATACTATAAAGCTTAAGGATGCCTATATCTCAGACATCACCCAGCACTGCCCAAATGCACTTACACAAAATGATGGTCAACCCTACGAGATCATTTCATTATCCTACACAAGCATTGATTGGCAGCATAATATTTCAGGCACATCGGGCTATAGTATATGGGATGAGAGAGTTTATTGATTTAATGAATAGCCAGCAGATTTTCTGGTGGCTACTTATTGAACATATCAACATTAAGACTACTATGAATAATAAATACGTTAAAATATTGCTAGCAACAGTGCTCTTTATACTATATTCATTCGCAGCGTTACTAACCTATCAATATGTAGTATCATTAGTATTCATGGAGGATGAAATAACCTTTTCCGCATCTGTTCTTATGGTTTTCCTTTCCAGCCCACTGCTAATATATGCCATGCTTAGCGGTGTATATTTTTTTATTTTCAATAAACGCCCAAAATACGATAAAGGAATCACTCGATATTTGGTTTATCTAATGTTTACCTCATTTGTTATCAGCTTACCCATTGCTTTATATGTTGATTATAAACTAAAGCATACCGGTTATTTAACATGTGACAGGATATCATGGCAATCACCCACAACTTATGTCACCAACCGCTCACTTTGCCAGTGAAACCTACCATAAGATAAGGATAGTCTTGTGAAAAACAGATACTGGAAAATATTAGGGGCATCAGCATTACTGGCAATATTCGTATGTTTATCGCTATTGATTTACAGTTACGCTATTTCATTGATATTGATGGAGGATGAAATAACATTTTCAGCATCTGTATTTATCTGCTTTTTTGCAACGCCTTTGATAGTTTACACTTTTTCTTGCTCTGTTTTTTTCTTTATTTTTGACAGACAACCTAAATATAACATAATAATCAGCAAGTATTTAATCATGATAGCGTTCGCATCATTAATTTTTAGTTTTCCTATCTCTCTGTATGTAAACTACAAACTCAAACATGATGGCTATTTCACGTGCGATAAAATTTCTTGGATGTCACCAACGACTTATGTGAAAGATTTATCACTTTGTAGATGAGTGGCATTTCCCGCAATACCCAACAATTAAACAAAGAAATACATCATAATACGTAAAGTGACGCCCCTCACCCTAACCCTCTCCCACAGGGAGAGGGGACTGAATGTGCTACAACTTAACGTCAGTAACTGGCCTCGGCACCGCAATAACTCCATCTCGCTTAGGGCAAGCCACGGATAAACTTCAGCACCTGACTACAGCGCCGTTCATACCCTTTGGGAGAGCCACCAAGCATGCCACAGACAGATTTCTGCACCTGACCACAACGCCATTGCAGCCCCCTCGCCCTATGGGAGAGGGCTGGGGTGAGGGGCAAAACCACCAAAATAACGCTCCTAACCGCTGAAGATTGCACCAATCCCTCCAAATCTCCGCTTTACATGCACACATCGCGCACGTACCATTAAGCTAGTACAATAGAACTCAAGGCCAACGGCCAATCAGGAGCAATAATGTCTGCGGACACCATCCAGAAGCTTTCCCGCCCTTCCGTACTCGGTGGCGCGATGATCATTGCCGGCACCGCCGTAGGT
This sequence comes from Serratia sp. K1WW1, assembly GCF_055790865.1. Classification (NCBI taxonomy): domain Bacteria; kingdom Pseudomonadati; phylum Pseudomonadota; class Gammaproteobacteria; order Enterobacterales; family Yersiniaceae; genus Serratia; species Serratia sp. K1WW1. The sequence continues at coordinate 2,009,095 of NZ_CM147697.1, read as the reverse complement.
GCAGGTATGTTCTCTATTCCTATCGTAACTTCTGGCGTGTGGTTCAGCGGCTCCGTGGCGCTGCTGATTTATACCTGGTTCTGTATGCTGATCTCCGGGCTGATGATCCTGGAAGCCACCCTGAATTATCCGGCGGGCGCCAGCTTCCACACCGTGGTCAAAGATCTGCTTGGCAAAGGCTGGAATACCCTTAACGGCCTGTCGATCACCTTCGTACTCTATATTCTGACCTATGCCTATATCTCGGCGGGCGGCTCGATCATCGCCCATACGCTGGAAGGCGTTTTTGGCGCCAACCAAACCCTGTCCGGATTGGTGTTTGCCATCGTTGTAGCCTTTATCGTCTGGTTATCCACCCGTGCAGTGGATCGCCTGAGCACCATTCTGATCGGCGGTATGGTGATCACCTTTGTGTTGTCCGTCGGTGATATGTTTACCCACGTGCAGCCTGCCGTGTTGTTCAACCAGGGTGGCAGCGACGCCAACTATCTGCCCTATGCGCTCGCAGCATTGCCTTACCTGCTGACCTCGTTCGGCTACCACGGCAATGTTCCTGGCCTGGTGAAGTATTATCAGAAAGACAGCGGTGCCGTGGTGCGCAGCCTGGTATACGGTACCTTGCTGGCGCTGGCGATCTATATCCTGTGGCAGTATGTGATCCAGGGCAATATCGCCCGTGATGCCTTCAAGCAGGTGATCGCCGAAGGGGGCAACATCGGCAGCCTGCTCAAGCAGATGGGTAACGTTTCCAGTAGTCATGCGGTAGGCCAACTGCTTAACGCCTTCTCTTATATGGCGCTGGCCAGTTCATTCCTGGGGGTGTCGCTGGGGCTGTTTGATTTTCTCGCCGACTTCTTCAAGTTCAAGGATAACCAGGCAGGCCGCACCAAATCGGCACTGGTGACCTTCGTGCCGCCAACCCTGGCCGCGTTACTGTTCCCGAACGGTTTCCTGTACGCCATCGGCTTTGCTGGCCTGGCCGCCACCATATGGGCGGTGATCGTCCCTGCGATGATGGCACGCGCCAGCCGCCGCCGTTTCCCACAGGCGAGCTACCGCGCTCCCGGCGGCCAAGGCATGATCCTGTTCATCATCCTGTTTGGGGTGATTAACGCCGTGGCCCACGTGCTGACGCTATTAGATCTGCTGCCGGTGTTTAAATAAGCCTCAAGGGTGGCTACGGTCGCCCGTTTTCCCCACTCTTTTTGCGCGCGGCTCTTGCCTGAAAAGCACGGCGCGAGTAACTTGTCGCAACTTCCTAAAATCTATGTTGACAGGGTATTCCAATGGCAAGAGCGAACGAAATCAAGCGCGGTATGGCGATCAATTACAACGGCAAACTGCTGCTGGTAAAGGACATCGATGTCCAGAGTCCAAGCGCCCGTGGTGCCAGCACGCTGTATAAAATGCGCTTCTCCGACGTCCGTACCGGGCTGAAGGTAGAAGAGCGTTTTAAAGGTGATGATATTCTGGACACCATCAGCCTGTCCCGCCGCAAGGTGAACTTCTCCTATATTGACGGCGAAGAGTATGTGTTCATGGACGATGAAGACTACACCCCTTATATCTTCAAGAAAGATCAGATCGAAGATGAGCTGCTGTTCATCCCTGAAGCGGGCTTGCCGGGTATGCAGGTACTGACGCTGGATGGCCAGGTGCTGGCACTGGAACTGCCGCAGACCGTGGATATGGAAATTGTTGAAACCGCTCCGGGCATCAAAGGGGCTTCTGCCAGTGCGCGTAACAAGCCGGCCACCATGGCGACCGGCCTGACCATTCTGGTACCGGAGTACCTGAGCAGCGGTGATAAAATCCGCATTCATATTGCAGAACGCCGCTATATGAGCCGCGCAGACTAGTCAACGGTAGGGGCGCAACCTGAGTGCGCCCTGCTTTTGCTAGAGTAATTCCGGGAAAAACCGCCGCTTTAACGCCAGCTCAACCCCACGAACCTCCGCCAAACCTTTCAACCGACCGATGGCCGAATAGCCCGGATTGGTTTTCTTCTTCAGATCGTCCAGCATCTGGTGACCATGGTCTGGTCGCATTGGGATAGGCCGCAGATCGCCCGCTTTATGACGGCGCTGTTCTTCTGCCAGAATAGCTTCAACCACCGCAACCATATCCACATCCCCTTGCAAGTGCGCCCCTTCATGGAAGGTTTTAGGGTTTTGCTCGCGGCAGGTAGCGCGCAGGTGGGTAAAGTGAATGCGATCGCCAAATGTCTCAATCATCCGCACCAGATCGTTATCCGCACGCACGCCGTAAGAACCGGTACACATGGTGAAGCCGTTATAGATGCTATCTACCGTCTCTTTCAGCCACTGCATATCTTCGATGGTGGAAACAATACGTGGCAAGCCGAGGATGGGGCGCGGTGGATCATCGGGATGCACTGCCAACCTGACACCCACTTCTTCCGCCACCGGCACGATAGCGCGCAGGAAGACGGCCATATTTTCGCGCAGCTGCGCCTTATTGATATGATCGTACTCCGCCAGCCGAGCACGGAACTGATCGAGCGTGTATCCCTCTTCCGCCCCTGGCAACCCGGCAATGATATTACCGGTCAGCTTGGCAATATCTGCCGTACTCATCGCCTTGAAATAGCTTTGTGCCTGGGCCTGCTCTTCATCGGTGTAATCTTTTTCTGCCCCACGACGGCACAGGATATGCAGATCGAAGGCCGCAAAGGCGATCTGATCAAAGCGTAAAGCCTTGGAACCGTCCGGCAGTTGGTATTCCAGATCGGTACGCGTCCAGTCGAGGATCGGCATAAAGTTGTAGCACACGGTATCAATGCCACATTCCGCCAGATTGCGCAGCGATTGTTGATAGTTGGCGATATGACGTTGGTAGTTGCCGCTGTGGGTTTTAATTTCCTCGTGCACCGGGATACTTTCCACCACCGACCACACCAGCCCTTTTTCCGCCAACAGAGCCTGCCGCGCCTTGATCTGTTCAACCGGCCACACTTCACCATTAGGAATATGGTGTAACGCGGTCACTACGCCGGTCGCACCAGCCTGACGCACATCATCCAGCGAAACCGGATCGTTCGGCCCATACCAACGCCATGTTTGTTCCATTGATTTATCCTTGTAAAAGTCGCTCTGTCATCGTTGAAGCGCTATCGGTGGTGAGGTAGATCGCAAAATCAAATCAATCCTGTTATACCACATTGCAGTAGATATCATTCATCTTTAACCTTACTGATTAGCGGCGTGCTGTCAAAACAGAAACGTCGATTGATTGATCCAACTCACGATCCTGGGATGTTTTGGACTGACCAATTTTATTCACCTCTCTACCGCTCTACACTGGCGGTTGTTAACAGATACGCGAGAGCCAGGCATACACCTGCGGCTAACTGGTCTGATAGCTTTATACCAGCGATCAACCGGCCCTTGCTCTCGTCATGGAGCCATTAATGAAAACTATCGCCAACTCACCGCTGCCCGCCAAGACACAACTGCCCCAGTACGATCGCCAGAGCCTGCGCAGCCGAATTGTCCACCTGGGCTTTGGGGCTTTTCACCGCGCTCACCAGGCATTGCTGACCGACAGAGTACTCAACCGTAACGGCGGCGATTGGGGGATTTGCGAGATCAGCCTGTTCGGCGGCGATAAGCTATTCCAGACCCTGCGCGACCAGGATCATCTTTACACCGTGTTGGAAAAGGGCGCGGCGGGCGATCAGGCCATCGTGGTGGGGGCCGTTCACGAAAGCGTACATCGCAAATTGGAAGGCATCGACGCCGTGCTGGAAAAGCTGGCCGAGCAGCAGGTGGCGATCGTCTCCATGACCATTACGGAGAAAGGCTACTGCATCGAACCAGGTAGCGGCCAATTAGACCTGCAACACGACGCGATCAAAGCCGATTTGGCTAATCCGACCCAACCCACCACGGTGCCGGGGATCCTGGTGGAAGCACTGCGCCGGCGTCGAGAGCGTCATCTAGCCGCCTTTAGCGTGCTGTCCTGCGACAACATTCCAGAGAATGGGCACGTGGTGCGCAATGCGGTGACCGGGCTGGCCAAAGCGCGCGATCCACAGCTGGCCGAGTGGATCGCGCAACACGTCACCTTCCCCAGCACCATGGTCGATCGCATCGTTCCGGCCGCTACGCCAGAAACGCTGGATGAAATCGCCGCCGCCCTGGGTGGCGTGCGTGATGAATGCGCTATCGCCTGTGAACCCTTCATTCAATGGGTGGTGGAAGATAATTTTGTCGCTGGCCGCCCACGCTGGGAGGATGCCGGTGTGCAACTGGTGGACGACGTTCTGCCGTTCGAGCAGATGAAGCTGCGGATGCTCAACGGCAGCCACTCCTTCCTGGCCTACCTCGGCTATCTGGCGGGTTACCATTACATTGTTGACTGCATGGCGGATGAGAATTATCGCCGCGCCGCACACCATTTGATGTTGAACGAGCAGGCTCCGACGCTGCAGGTCACTGGCGTCGATCTGGCCGCCTACGCCGAGCAGTTGATCGAACGATACAGCAACCCGGCACTGCAACACCGCACCTGGCAGATCGCGATGGATGGCACGCAAAAGTTGCCTCAGCGCCTGCTGGAGTCGATCCGTTGGCATCGGCAATATGGCGGCAGCCATGCGGGGCTTGCGCTTGGCGTAGCGGGCTGGATGCGTTATGTCGGCGGGATTGATGACGCCGGGCAACCGATTGATATCCGCGACCCGATGCTGGCCACCTTGCAGCAGGCCGTTAGCAGCTCACAGGACGGGGAACCCCGCGTGACCGCATTGCTGGCGTTGAAAAGCGTGTTTGGCGAGCAGTTGCCAGCGGATAGTGCGTTTGTGGCGGAGGTAACGCAGGCCTATCTGTCATTGCGCGATCGAGGGGCACGCCAGACGGTAAAAGATTGGGTAACCACCCAGTTGAATTGATCCCTATCGGCCGCCATGCCAATCTGCCAGGCATGACGGCCACTTGACGTTTGAATGTAGATTAACGGTATTCCACCGTCATTATTCCGAGTTTTTTCTGCTGATCCAACCACTTGATCTCGCTCTTGCCGAGATTCATTGGCAGCTGTTTGCTGCCGCTCTCCAGGCTCGCTAACTGATGTTTGCTGGTGTAGTTTTGCCCGTCGCGATAGCATTGCGTTTGCGCCGTTGAGTCAGCGACTTCCACTCTGCAAGGGCCTTCGACAATGGCGCCATAAAAGTGGATCACGCCACCGGTAGCTGCATTAGCCACGCCTGCTGCCAGCCATGAAAACAACATTCCTGCGATCAAAAACAACCGTAAGCTTTTCATGGTCACCTCACTTGTTATTAAGCCAATATAAACCTGAAAAAAGTTCTTGGATTAAGCGCAAGTTAGAGATATTTTATCTATTTATCATCTAGTTAGATTGAGTTCCACCTCTCTGGCGGCGCATAATTTATTGCCGCAAAATACGGATTTCAAGTCGGAAAACTCTTAATTTGATATCCAGCAATAGCCTGCTGCGCAGACGGCTTACCATACGCAATTCTGGCCAGTCGGTTGGACAATAAAAGGTGTGGAGAAAACGAATAAAAATGCGGGATCTGGGGATGTCATGCCGAGCCCCACTCGGCATGACTAGAGGACTTAACGATATATTACTGTCATTATTGCGAGTTTTTTCTGCTGATCTACCCACCGCATTTCGGTGGTACCGATATTCAGCGGAAGTTCTTTACTGCTGGCATCAAAACTTGCCAGCCTTTGCGTGCCTGTGTAGTTTTGCCCGTTACGATAACATTGGGTATTCGCCGTTGAGTTGCTAACATCTACCGTACAAGGCCCTTCGACAATGGCACCCACGAAGTTGATAACGCCACCTGTGGAACCCGCATGACTTGCTGCCATCCATGAAAACAACGCTCCTGCGATCAAAATTAACCGTAAGCTATTCATGGCAACCTCACTTTTGTTAAGCCACTTTAAAGATAGGTTACTTTTTTAGGAATAATCGTAAGGATAGGCAGTTTTTTTAACGGTTAATCGTTGAATTAAGATCGTGGAAACAATACGGTACGGTACAATTGACTTTGTTAAGGCCACGTTTTTTATGAGAAAAATCCTAACTTTTTAGCGAGAAAAAACGCCAAAAACGGGCGGTTTTCAGGCTTATATTTGTGATCTGACACGGCTATGTGCAAAAGCGATAAAAAAGCAAATAATTGCTCACTTTCAATCAAGTGAAAACATCATTAAACGGGACTCTTCAAATGACAAAAACCAATCTGATCACCGGCTTTCTCGGTAGCGGGAAAACCACCACCATTCGACATCTGTTGGCCAATAAGCCGGAAAATGAGCGTTGGGCCGTGCTGGTCAATGAGTTTGGCGAGATTGGTATCGATGGCGCCCTGCTGGCCGACAGCGGTGCGGTATTGAAAGAGATCCCCGGTGGCTGCATGTGCTGCGTTAACGGGCTACCTATGCAGGTAGGGTTGAATATGTTGCTGCAACAGGCCAAACCCGATCGGTTACTGATTGAACCCACTGGATTAGGTCACCCTAAGCAGATCCTGGCGCTGTTGACCCAGGAAACCTATGGCGGATGGATCGATTTGCTGGCAACGATCTGTGTGCTCGATCCCCGCCAACTCGGCGAATCTCGCTATAGCGAAAATGAAAATTTCCGCGATCAACTGGCCGCGGCCGATATCATCATCGCCAATAAAGTGGATACCTGGCAGCCGCAAGATGCTCAGGCACTGGAAGCCTGGCAAACGCTGCATGGCCAGCAGCGGCCGGTCTTTTCCGTAGAGCAAGGGCGCATGGATATCAAGCTGTTGGATCGGCCACGCACCAATTGCACAGAATTGCCGGACGCACAGCATCATCATAGCCACGCCAAGACTCAAGGATTAGCAGCGTTGCGTTTGCCTGAAAACTCCCGCTGGCGCCGCGCCCTTAATCAAGGCCAAGGATTCACCAGCTGCGGCTGGATTTTCGATGGGGAAACCGTCTTTGATACCGTCGGTATGATGGAATGGATCAGGTTAGCACCGGTTGACCGGGCCAAGGCGGTGGTACGCATTGCCGAAGGCAGTTTGCTGATCAACCGCCAAGGGCAGGATCTCAGTATCGAGACGCGCCCCACTGCTCCGCTCGACAGCCGTATCGAATTGATCCACAGCGATGAGGCCAACTGGAATGCTTTGCAATCGGCCTTGTTTAACATCCGTTTAAGTTAATGCTTTTAACGTTGGCATTATTTTTTTGATTTTTTACAGGTTAGCCATGACACGCCGCAATTTACCCTTCATCCTCATGCTCAACGTTTTGGGCATCGTGCTATTTCTTTCCTGGTATTTACCCACGGATCACGGGTTCTGGTTCAAGATTGACTCAGCAATCTTTTTCTACTTCAACCAACATCTGGCCAGCGATGCCTGGTTTCTGAGAATGGTGGCGATCACCAACAATCGGATATTCGATGTTATTTCGCTCATCGCCATGGGGCTGCTGTACCTTTACTTCTACCTCAAGCAGGATGCCTTTGGCCGCCGCCGTCTGATCGTTACCGGCGTCGTGATGTTGTTAACGGGGGTGGTGCTCAACCAGTTTGGCCACCTGCTGCCGGTAAAACACGCCAGCCCTACCCTGACCTTTGACAATATCAACCGGGTCAGCGAACTCACCGGCATCCCAACCAAAGACGCCTCCAGCGACAGCTTCCCTGGCGATCATGGCATGATGCTGATGATTTTCTCCTGCTTTATGCTGCGCTACTTTAACCGCACGGCATTTGCCATCGCGCTGCTGATCACCCTGGTCTTCTGCCTGCCACGCATCATGATTGGCGCACATTGGTTTACCGATATTGCCGTCGGCTCACTGTCGGTGGTGATGATCGGGACCAGTTGGTGGCTGATGACACCGGCAAGCGATGTTGTGATCCACTGGCTGAACTGCAGATTACCCGGTAAGTATCGGCCAACACAGCCATAACTTTAGGTTATGATAGCCGGGAGGCCAGCGCCTCTCGGTTATTTACCTGTCGTATTTTGTTTACTCAACAACCACACCGTTAACATGCCTACCCCATTAATTAACGTCAATCCAACATAACCGCCGAACCGCGTTTTTTTATATGAAGATTTACATTATGTTACATCACAATTTCATATAAAGAATGTCGGAAAAAGGCTCGCAATCCTCACGTCATTCCGGTACTCTCGGATGCGTTTGTGCCTGGTTTAGCTTGGCTCGTTGGTAAAAATCCGAAAACTGTGCGTTCCTGCACATTTCCGACGCTAACTGATTGTCCTCCCAGCCGGTGCCAACTAGTCTCGTTCCGTTTGGTATTTTTCAGATAACGACTTGCGTCGTTAAGGACTTCAAGGGAAAACAATTACAATGGTCAAATCTCAACCTTTTCTGAGATATTTTTTGCGGGTATTACCTGCAATTGCGGCAGCCTTGGTGCTCTCCGCCTGTAGCTCAACAAACACTTCGAAGTTAGATAGTAAGCAAACTGAGATGCATGCAGTTAATGACAAAAACGGTCTTTTACTGCAAGCCTCTCAGGATGAATTCGAAGCGATGGTGCGTAACGTTGACGTCAAGTCAAAGATTATGGACCAGTATGCTGATTGGAAAGGCGTCCGCTACCGTTTAGGCGGTGAAAGCAAGCGCGGTATTGATTGCTCGGCGTTTGTGCAACGTACCTTCCGTGAACAGTTTGGAATGGATCTGCCCCGCTCAACCTATGAGCAAGAAGATATGGGCAAGCAAATCCAACGCGCCAAACTGCGCCCAGGTGATTTAGTGCTGTTCCGCGCCGGTTCTACTGGCCGCCACGTCGGCATCTATCTGGGTAACGACAAATTCGTTCATGCCTCTACCAGCAGTGGTGTGACAATCTCTAGCCTTTCGGATAACTATTGGGATAAACGTTATCGTGAAGGCCGCCGGTTACTGGGTAAAAGTTCCAGCTAACGGCGTAGTATCTGAATCTGGTCCTGAAAGCCAAACAAACGAGACAAGAACGCTGCCCCAGGGCAGCGTTTTTTTTCACTGTAACTATGGCGCCGAACAAACCCACATCGCTATTTTCAATTATCACTGTGCCTAAACCACGCAACGGTTGAAAAAATAGCCTATCATCGTCAAGTGACATGCCATTTCGTAACGCGCTATTTACGCTGTGCCTAGACAGACAGCCTTAGTGCAAGCCAAACGAATAATGACGCAGGCAGGATCGGTGGGATATATTAATCACCAATAATATAACAAGAATATTTTTACGCTGCGCTCAGGGGGCGAGTAATGGGATTGAAGGGAGCATTTGCACGCCATGCGTCCAACACACGTCGTAGCCTGACTAAAAGCTGTATTGTCGCCGTCATTTTCTTTTTTGTTTTTACCTCTGTCACCTTATTTCTGATCGATCATCAACGCTCGCAATATCAGCATAAAATCGAAACCCGTACGCAAAAATTTGCCGTTAATTACCTCGATCATCTGCAAGAAATGATGCAACAAATCATGCCGCTTACCGGTAAACCCTGCGAACAGGCCCAGTCCGATCTGACCTACCGTGCCGCTTTTACCGCCGGCGTACGCACCTTTGTTCTGGTAAAAGACGGTTTTGCCTATTGCTCCTCGGCAACCGGTAACATGATGCTGCGGATGAGCCATATTTATTCCGAGATCGACTGGCATAAACCCCTGGATATGGCATTACAACAAGGCACGCCGATGGTGCCTGGAAAACCGGCGATTGCCGTGTGGTTACGCCAACCAGGGCCAGGCAACACCGGCATATTAGCCACGCTGGATCTCACCCTGGCCCCCTACCTGCTGCTCAGTTCACCCGATAGAGATACTCCCGGATTTGCCATCGTGATTGGGAAGCATGCGGTAACCACCTTCGGCACTAATATGATGCCACTGGCGCAATTACCTAAAAACCACACCAGCCAGCTATCCGTCCCGGGCTATCCACTGAGTATGATCTTCTATCACCAATCCCTGACGGCAAATGATATCCGTTTAACCGTACTGGGCAGCCTGGTGCTCTCCCTGATGGTGGGCGCGCTGTATTACTATATGCAGATACTGCGCCAAAGCCCCGAACGCGCCCTGATGAGAGGCATCAAGCACAATGAGATCTTTGTCGAATATCAACCCGTGTTCCACTCCGCAACCAACACCATCGCCGGTCTTGAGGCATTGATCCGCTGGCAGCATCCCACCGAGGGGCGCATTCCACCCGATCTGTTTATCCCCTATGCCGAAAGCGAAGGGTTGATCGTAGCGCTGACCCGCCACCTGTTCCGTAGGATCGAGGCGGATATCCCACAATTGGTACAAGCTCTGCCACGGGGCGCCAAACTGGGCATTAACCTCGCTCCTTCTCACCTTAATGCGCCTTCGTTCCATGACGATATCACCGAGCTGCTGGCGAAATTGCCAACCGACTATTTCACCGTAGTGTTTGAAATCACCGAGCGCGGCATGGTGGAAGAACAAAATGCCTTGGAAGAGTTTGATTGGCTACATCGCCAAGGGGTTGAAATTGCAGTAGATGACTTTGGTACCGGGCACAGCGCCCTAATCTATCTACAACGCTTTACCCTGGATTACCTCAAGATCGACCGCGGTTTTGTCAATACCATCGGCCAGGATACGGCGACCGCTCCCGTTCTGGATGCAGTGATCTCGCTGTCTAAAAAACTGAAAATGCTAACCGTGGCGGAAGGCGTTGAAACCGCTGAACAGGTGAGTTTTCTGCAAGAACGCGACGTTAACTTCATGCAGGGCTATTATTTCAGTAAGCCACTGGGTATTGAGGAGTTTGTAGCCTTTTGCCAGAATAATGCCGTTTTTGATCATCAGACCGTAGTTAATCCCTGATATTTAAACTTCTTTACTCAGAAAACCAGCCTGAAATGCTATGCTACCGGCTGGATTAATTGACTTATATCCGACGTATTTCAAGCCATGGCTTGAAAGGCGACGGGTATAGCTAGCAGGAGCTTACCGTAGAGATGTCCGTACGCATTTTTGCTGCCTTGGTGCTTTCGGCACTCAGTTTTAGCATGCAGGCCGAAACCCTTAATGAAAGCTACGCTTTCGCCACGCTCGGTGAACCGAAATACTCCACCGACTTTAGCCATTTTGACTACGTGAACCCGGCAGCCCCCAAGGGCGGCGACGTTAGGCTGGCAGCCATCGGCACCTATGATAACTTCAACCGTTTCGCCTCGCGCGGCGTGCCCGGTGAGAGAACCGGGGAACTCTACGATACGCTATTCACCAGCTCGGACGATGAGCCTTCCAGCTATTATCCGCTGATTGCGGAATCGGCTCGTTACCCGGCAGATATGCGTTGGATGGAGCTGGATATCAATCCACGCGCGCGCTTCCATGACGGTAGCCCGATCACCGCCGCCGACGTGGCCTTCACCTTCAACAAATTTATGACCGAAGGGGTGCCGCAATTCCGTTCTATTTACAAAGGCGTCATAGTCAAGGCCATCTCCCGTCTGACAGTACGTATCGAACTCCCTGAGCCAGATAAAGATAAGCTCCTCGGCCTGTTAAACTTACCCATCATGCCGGAAAGCTTCTGGAAAGATCATAAACTGAATGAGCCACTGAGTGTTCCACCACTCGGCAGTGGACCATATAAAATCAGCAGCTACCGATTGGGCCAATATATTACCTATGAGCGCGTACGTGACTATTGGGCCGCCAATCTGCCGGTGAATCGTGGGCGCTATAACTTCGATACGCTGCGTTACGACTACTACCTGGACGATAAGGTGGCGCTGGAAGCCTTTAAGGCCGGGGCTTACGATTTCCGCGTCGAGGGCTCGCCAAAAAGCTGGGCCACCCAGTATCAAGGCGGTAACTTCGCGCGCAACTTCATCATCAAACAGGATGAAACCAATCAGGCAGCACAGAATGCCCGCTGGTTGGCATTCAATATTCAGCGCCCGATTTTCGCCGATCGCCGGGTGCGAGAAGCCATTACCCTGGCCTTCGACTTCGACTGGATGAACAAGGCGCTGTATTACGATGCCTATCAGCGCGCCAACAGTTATTTCCAGAATACCGAATACGCGGCCAGCGGCTACCCAGACGCTGCGGAGTTGGCCTGGCTGGCCCCGCTAAAAGGCAAAGTGCCAGCAGAAGTGTTTACCTCTATCTATCAGCCTCCAACATCCGACGGCAGCGGCAATGACCGGGCGAATCTGCTGAAAGCCACCGAGTTGCTTAAGCAAGCTGGCTGGGAAGTGAAAAACCAACAGTTGGTCAACAGCAAAACCGGTAAACCCTTTACCTTTGAGCTGATGCTACCGAGCGGTAGCAATTTCCAATATGTGCTGCCTTTGCAGCATAACCTGAAGCGGTTGGGCATCGATATGCAGATCCGTGAGATCGATGTCAGTCAATTCACCCGCCGCATGCGTGAACGTGACTTTGATATGATGCCGACGGTGTACCCTGCAATGCCTTTTCCCAGCACCTCACTACAAACCCGTTGGGATTCAGATTATATCACCTCGAGTTGGAATACCCCCGGCGTCAGCGATCCAGCTGTAGATGACCTGGTGCGGAAAATAGTGAAACATCAAGGGGATGAAAAAGCGTTGCTGTCCCTTGGCCGTGCGCTGGATCGGGTGTTGACCTGGAACATGTATATGCTGCCGATGTGGTACTCCAATCACGACCGTTACGCCTATTGGGACAAATTCTCTTCACCAGCGGTACGCCCAGCCTATTCAATCGGGTTCGACAACTGGTGGTTCGACGTCAACAAGGCGGCACGTTTGCCGGCGCAACGGCAATAGGGAGCCTCAGGTGGCCGCTTATCTGATACGCAGATTACTGCTGGTGATCCCCACGCTGTGGGCGATCATCACCATTAACTTTTTCATTGTGCAAATCGCCCCCGGTGGACCAGTCGATCAGGCCATTGCCTCTATTGAGATGGGGCAAACCAGCGGTTTTGGCGGCGGCGGCGCGGGTGAAGGCCTTGGGCATATGAAGGCCGGCGCGGGCAACGTGGCCGAAGGCCAATACCGTGGCTCACGCGGCCTGGATCCCGAGGTGATCGCCGAGATCACCAAGCGTTACGGCTTCGACAAGCCGCTGCACGAACGCTACTTCACCATGCTGTGGAACTATATGCGCCTCGATTTCGGCGAAAGCCTGTTCCGCGGTGCCTCGGTGATGCAGCTGATTGGCCAGAGTCTACCGGTTTCCGCGACCCTGGGGCTATGGAGTACGCTGATCATCTATCTGGTGTCGATCCCGCTGGGGATCCGCAAGGCCATCCACAACGGCAGCGCCTTTGACACCTGGAGCAGCACGCTGATTATCATCGGCTACGCCATTCCGGCGTTCCTGTTCGCCATCCTGATGATCGTGCTGTTCGCCGGTGGCAGCTATCTGGACTGGTTCCCGCTGCGCGGGCTGGTTTCCAGCAACTTCGACACGCTGCCGTGGTACGGTAAAATCACCGATTATCTGTGGCACATTACCCTGCCGGTGCTGGCTACGGTGATCGGTGGCTTTGCCGCCCTGACCATGCTGACCAAAAACTCGTTTCTTGATGAGATCCGCAAACAGTACGTGGTCACCGCACGCGCCAAAGGATTAGACGAGAAGAAGATCCTTTACCGCCACGTGTTCCGTAACGCCATGCTGCTGGTGATCGCCGGTTTTCCGGCTACCTTTATCAGCATGTTTTTCACTGGTTCGTTGTTGATCGAAGTGATGTTCTCGCTCAACGGCCTTGGGCTGTTGGGCTACGATGCCACCTTGCAACGCGACTATCCGGTGATGTTCGGAACGCTCTACATATTTACCCTGATCGGCTTGCTGTTGAATATCGTCAGCGATATCACCTATACCCTGGTCGATCCGCGCATTGATTTCGAGGGCCGTCAATGAGCCGCTTAAGCCCCATCAATCAGGCCCGCTGGGCACGTTTTCGCAACAACCGCCGTGGTTACTGGTCGTTGTGGATTTTTCTGGCTGCCTTTGCACTGAGCCTGGCCGCCAACCTGATCGCCAACGACCGGCCGTTACTGGTGCGCTATGAAGGCCGGCTGTATGTGCCCTTTATGGTCAACTACAGCGAAACGACCTTCGGCGGGGAACTGAATACCACTACCGATTTTCAGGATCCCTTTGTTATCAAGCAGATTGAGCAACACGGCTGGGCTATCTGGGCCCCGATCCGCTTTAGCTACAACACCATCAACTTTGCCACCGAAGTGCCCTTCCCGTCGCCCCCGTCACGCCAAAACCTGCTCGGCACAGACAGTAACGGCAGCGATGTGCTGGCCCGGGTGCTGTACGGTTTCCGTATCTCAATGCTGTTTGGGCTGGCGCTAACGCTGTGTTCCAGCGTGATTGGTATCTGTGCGGGAGCGACGCAGGGCTATTACGGCGGCCGATTCGATCTTTGGGGGCAACGGCTGATCGAGGTTTGGTCGGGGATGCCGACGCTGTTCCTGATCATCCTGCTGTCCAGCATCATCCAGCCTAATTTCTGGTGGCTGTTAGGCATCACCATCCTGTTTGGCTGGATGAGCCTGGTGGGCGTAGTGCGTGCCGAATTCCTGCGTACCCGTAATTACGACTACATTCGTGCCGCCAGAGCGATGGGCGTGCCGGATCGCGTGATTATGTATCGTCATATGCTGCCTAACGCCATGGTGGCCACGCTGACCTTCCTGCCGTTTATTCTGTGCGGTTCGATCACCACCCTTACCTCTCTCGATTTCCTCGGCTTCGGCTTGCCGCTCGGTTCGCCTTCGTTGGGTGAGCTCCTTTTACAGGGCAAAAACAACCTGCAAGCTCCGTGGTTGGGCATTACCGCCTTCCTGGTGCTGGCGGTGCTGCTCTCACTGTTAATCTTTATCGGCGAAGCGGTGCGCGACGCCTTCGACCCAAGCAAGGCGCATTAATATGACCACTCCTCTGCTCGTTATTCAGGATCTCAGCATCGCCTTCCGCCAGGGAGGCAGCTTGAATCAGGTGGTCAACGGCGTCTCGTTACAGGTGGAACAAGGGGAAACGCTGGCGTTGGTGGGTGAATCAGGCTCAGGCAAAAGCGTCACCGCCCTCTCCGTGCTGCGGCTGTTGCCTTCCCCGCCGGTGGTGTATCCCGGTGGGGATATTCTGTTTAACGGCAACTCACTGTTACATGCATCGGAAGCCGAACTGCGCAAAGTACGTGGCAACCAGATCTCAATGATATTCCAGGAGCCGATGGTGTCGCTCAACCCGCTGCACACCATCGAAAAACAACTGGCCGAAGTGCTGATGCTCCACATGGGTATGCGCCGTGACAGCGCCCGCGCCGAAATCATTCAGTGCCTGGATCGGGTTGGCATACGTAACGCCAAAGGGCGCCTGAAGGACTATCCCCATCAACTCTCCGGCGGAGAACGTCAGCGCGTAATGATCGCCATGGCGGTGTTGACCAAACCCAAGCTGTTGATTGCCGATGAGCCTACCACCGCGCTAGACGTGACCATTCAAGCGCAGATCCTGATGCTGCTGAAAGAGTTAAAGCAGGAACTGGGGATGGGATTGCTGTTCATCACCCACAACCTGAACATCGTGCGTCGGTTGGCGGATAAAGTGGCGGTGATGCGCCAAGGGTTGTGCGTAGAGCAAAATAGCCGCGACGGCCTGTTTAGTGCCCCACAGCACGCCTATACCCGTCAGCTATTGGCTGCGGAAGACGTGGGCGAACCTTTGCCGCTACCGGCCAGCGATAAGCCTATGCCGCTGCTCAAAGTGGAACATCTGCAGGTCAGCTTCCCGATCAAACGTGGCCTGTTACGGCGCATCGTCGATCAGAACTACGCGCTGAAAGATCTGAGCTTCGAAATACAGCCTGGGGAAAGCGTGGGCCTGGTAGGAGAATCGGGTTCAGGTAAAAGTACGACTGGCCTGGCGCTGCTGCGCTTGTTGAGCTCAAAAGGTGCGATCTGGTTTGATGGTCAACCGCTGCATCAGTTCAATAACCAGCAGATGTTGCCTTACCGCAGCCGGATGCAGATCGTGTTCCAGGATCCCTATTCCGCGCTGAATCCACGCCTGAACGTACTGCAAATCATCGCCGAAGGGCTGGAGATCCACCAGCAACTGACCGCAGAGCAACGCGAACAGCGGGTGATTGAGGCGTTGGAGGAAGTCGGATTGGATCCGGCTCTGCGCTATCGTTATCCCACAGAGTTTTCAGGTGGGCAGCGCCAGCGTATCGCCATTGCCCGCGCGCTGATCCTGCAACCGCAGCTGTTAATCCTGGATGAACCGACGTCCTCGCTGGATAAATCGGTGCAGGCGCAGATCCTGACGCTGCTGAAGTCGCTTCAGCTCCGTCACCGGCTGGCCTATCTGTTTATCAGCCATGATTTGCAGGTGGTACGATCGTTGTGCCATCAGGTGATCGTACTGCGTCAGGGAGAAGTCGTGGAGCAGGGTAACTGCCAGACGATTTTCAACGCACCTGCTGCTGCCTATACACAGCAGTTATTGCAGTTGGTTGATTAGCGGCATCATTCAGAAGGGGTACTGCGCGCTGAGCTGCTCGGCAATCGCCGCACCGACGTTTTTCAAGCGGCACATAGTGGCACTTTCATCACATTGATGAACGAACAGGCAAGGCTCGCCTTCCCATTCAACGATGGAGCAGTTGACCTGGATCTCTTGCAGAGACAGGTTGAGCTGCTGCATGACCCGCCAGGCTTCGCGCCCGTCATGGCTGAGCAGCTTGAGGCCGATCAGATCGTTATCTTCGTCTATGCCGCTAAGCGGAATCGGTTCAACCTTGCTGCCGGTAAAACCTGATAGCCAACGATAACTTTGCGGCAAGCGATGCACTACCGAAAGCTGGAAACTGTCCACATGAAATCCCTAGTATGAAAAGATGAAACACTTTTTACATCACAGGATGACTTAGTTATAGCCGGGATCATCCGACTTTGCCGCCCACAAATGTTATTTTAAAGTAAAATTTGCAACAAACAATTAACCACATCCTGCGCTTGCTGATATCACTCAGTTTTTCTCCACCGTAGAAGGTTCTCTCACGGCGTTTTGCGACTCAGCTCGCATTTTTGCGTTATATGTAACCCTTTCCCGCCTCGATCTCAACATTTTTTTCTTGCAATGCGGTTACTTTACAATCGGTATAATTTTACATTGTGCAAACATCTCGCTCAAATACCTAAGGCAGGTTAAATCAATAATATTTTGATTTAAAACAATATTAGCCCGATTAACCGCCAAGGAAACGCCCCATCAGCCAACGGGTTGCACCTCTGGCCACCAGGGAAAATAACGTCGCCATATTTAACAAAAAAACTACAGTTCGTTTGCCCGACGTTTAGTTAGCCTGCATATATTTCGCAACAAACTTAAACTTGCTAGCAGGCAGATTGGGGTCTAATTGCATTTGATCTCCCTCACCCCAACCCCCAAGGAGAGGGAGCTGGCCCGGCGCTGTAATCCGATGCAGGAGTCAGTCTGTGACGCCTTCAGTAACATCAGGGGCGGAGGTCAGGTGCAGGATTTAACATATGGCATATTTGGGCCGCCTTTCCATTTTGGGGAGGGAGTTATTCCGGTGTGTGGTTGGTTTCAGCGAAAGGGGCAAGGTGATCTCAGTATCGATAAAATAGCTCGATCGGTCCCCTCTCCCTGTGGGAGAGGGTTAGGGTGAGGGGTAATCAGGCAGGATTATTGCGCGGGCGGCTGGCATAAAAATAGAACAACACCGCAACGATGCTGCACAGCGCCATAGATGAAACCATCGGCCACGCGCTCTTACCTGGGGCCAAGGACAGTATTGCCCCGACCAGCGCGCCAATGCTGAAGCGCAACGTCCCGGCCAGCGAAGAAGCGGTTCCCGCCATATGGGGGAAATCGTCCAGGATCACCGCCATCGCGTTAGACGAGATCATGGCGATACAGCCGAGATAAACCGCCACCCCGAGCACCAAAGCCCAGAAACCCAGCCCGCTGGCGGTGACGGCCAGCAACCATACGCCCATCGTCAATTGCACAAACAGACCAAGGCGGAACATTTTTACCGCGCCCAGGCGGCGCACGTTGCGGCTATTGATCAGCGTCGTCAGGAACAGAAACACGATATTCAGCGCAAAGTAATAGCCAAAATGCTGCGGTGAAACGTTATTCAGCTCGATATAGACAAACGGCCCGGCGCTGAGGAAAGAAAACATCCCGGCAAACGAGAAAGCACTGGCCAGCATATAGCTCAACACGCGCTTGTGGCGGAACAACGAGCCGAAATTCCTCAGCGTGGTGCGCAGATGGAATTTTTGCCGCCGCTCCTTGGGCAACGTCTCCTTGATAAAGAACGCCACCAGTACCGACCCCAACAACGCCGCAGCCCCCATGGTCCAGAAGATGGCATGCCAGCTGAACCAGAGCAGCAACACACCACCGATCATCGGAGCCAGCAATGGCGCAATGGTCATCACCAGGATCACGAACGACATCATGCGTGAGAACTCGTCCTTGGTGAACATGTCACGCATCAGGGCGTTGATCACTACGCTTGCCGCCGCAGCGGCCAGCCCGTGCAGGAAACGCAGGTTGATCAGTTGCTCCACCGATTGGGCCATCGCACAGGCCCCACCGGCGATAGCAAAAATCAGCGTGCCCCACAGGATCACCGGTTTGCGGCCAATGCTGTCGGACATCGGCCCATAGAACAGTTGGCCAACGGCAAAGCCCAGCATGTAGGCGCTGAGCGTCATCTGCACCCGGCCAGACTCCACGCCAAACTCCTGGGCGATTATCGGCATGCTGGGCAAGTACATGTCGATCGCCAGCGGCATCAACATGGACAGCAGGCCCAGAATAAAGATCAAACCGAGGTGAGAGGTCCGGTTCTGTTGCACGTTCAACGACTCCTTGGTCGGTCGCAAAAATTAATCCAGCAGGTGCGGTGCGCCTACGCTGGCAATCTCTTCTTCGGTCAGCGGGCGATATTCCCCCGGTGCCAAATCGTCATCCAACACAATGGCGCCAATGCGTTCACGATGTAATTCGATGACCCGGTTACCCACGGCTGCAAACATGCGTTTCACCTGATGGTAACGCCCTTCACTTATGGTCAGGCGCACCAGGGTATCTTCGATTTTTTCCAACTTCGCAGGCTTGGTCAGATCTTTTTCGTTATGCAGCTGCACGCCTTGCTCGAACTGCTGAGCGGTATCGGCAGCCAACGGATGTTCCAACGTCACCAGATAGGTTTTCTCACACTGGTGGCGCGGTGAGGTGATGCGGTGCGACCATTGGCCGTCATCGGTCATCAGCACCAGGCCGGTGGTATCAATATCCAGCCGCCCTGCCGCATGCAGCTTGTACGCAACGGGTTCATCCAGGAAATAGAGCACGGTTGGATGATCCGGATCGTCGGTCGAGCACACATAGCCCTGTGGCTTATTGAGCATGAAGTAACGTGGCCCGTTCAGCTGCGACAACACGTTGCCATCAAACCGCACTTCCTGTTCCGGAGCCAGCTTGAGCGCCCCGCTCTTGACCACTTCACCGTCTACGGTGACACGTTTTGCACGGAGTTCACGCGCTACCAGCGCACGGCTGATACCCAACTGCTGAGATAAAAACTTGTCCAGTCGCATTGAATCTGCTTTGCCTGTCGTTGTTATGATCGCATTGATCTGGTTGCTAAATATGACGCCCCGTTGTCGCACCAGGTGCAAAAAACAGGTTCGAAGAGGATGTTCGCGTAGGGAAGCCGCTTAGTATAGCGACGGAAACGATGCCATAACAGGGGTAATTTCCATGCTTCTCGCACTGCGTAGCCGCAGAGGGCATAATAATAGAAATTTTTCCGCCGTCTGAGGAGCAAAATGTCACAATTTCAGTGGAATGTTACAGCCCACTTCAGCGAGCGGTACTAACGCATGGCTTTTACCCTACGCCCTTATCAGTTGGAAGCGGTCGACGCCACCATCAAGCATTTCCGCCAGCATCCTGAACCGGCCCTGATCGTGCTGCCAACCGGCGCAGGCAAAAGCCTGGTGATCGCCGAGTTGGCAAAACGCGCCCGTGGCCGGGTATTAGTGTTGGCCCACGTTAAAGAGCTGGTGGCGCAAAACCATAGCAAATACTGCGCTTACGGCCTGGAGGCCGACATCTTCGCCGCCGGGCTTCAGCAAAAAGAGAGCAGCGGCAAGGTGGTGTTTGGCAGCGTGCAATCGGTAGCACGTAATTTATCGCTGTTCGACGGTGCATTTTCCCTGCTGATCGTCGACGAATGCCACCGCATCAGCGACGATGACGACAGCCAATACCAACAGATTATTCAACACCTGCAAAAAACCAACCCACAGTTGCGCCTGCTTGGGCTGACGGCCACCCCTTACCGGCTGGGCAAAGGCTGGATCTATCAATATCACTACCACGGCATCACCCGTGGCGACGGCAACAGCCTGTTCCGCGACTGCATTTATGAACTGCCGTTGCGCTATATGATTAAACACGGCTTCCTGGTGCCGCCAGAACGGCTGGATATGCCGATCGTGCAGTACGATTTCAGCCGCCTGGAGGCCAGAAGCAACGGCCTGTTCAGCGAAGCGGATCTTAACCGCGAGCTGAAACAGCAAAACCGCATTACGCCCCACATCATCAGCCAGATCGTCGAATACGCCGAAACCCGCAAAGGCGTGATGATTTTTGCCTCCACGGTGGAGCATGCCCGTGAAGTGCATGGCTTGTTGCCAAGCGGGGAGGCAGCGCTGGTCAGTGCAGAAACGCCCCCCGGCGAACGTGACGCGCTGATCGAAGCTTTTAAGCAACAGCAGTTGCGCTACCTGGTCAACGTGGCGGTGCTGACGACGGGCTTCGATGCACCGCATGTCGATCTGATCGCTATTTTGCGCCCCACCGAGTCCGTTAGCCTGTATCAGCAGATCGTCGGGCGCGGTTTACGGCTGGCCCCAGGCAAGACCGACTGCCTGATCCTGGACTACGCAGGCAATCCCCACGATTTGTTCACGCCGGAAGTCGGCGTCAGCAAACCGCACTCAGACAGCCAACCGGTGCAGGTCTTTTGCCCTGGCTGCGGTTTTGCCAACCTGTTTTGGGGCAAATGCACCGAGAACGGCGACATCATCGAGCACTATGGCCGTCGCTGTCAGGGCTGGCTGGAAGATGATGAAGGGCATCGCGAGCAGTGTGACTATCGCTTCCGTTTCAAATGCTGTCCGCACTGCGGCGCAGAGAACGACATTGCGGCACGCCGCTGCCATCAGTGCCAGGAAGTATTGGTCGATCCGGATGATATGCTGAAGGCCGCATTGAAGCTGAAGGATGCGCTAGTCCTGCGCTGTGGCGGAATGGAACTGCAAAGCGGCAAGGACGACAAAGGGGAATGGCTGAAAGCCACCTATTATGACGAAGATGGCACCAGCACCAGCGAACGGTTCCGCCTGCAAACGCCCGCACAACGCAAGGCCTTCGAGATGCTGTTCCTGCGCCCGCACCAACGGGCACCAGGCGTCCCCTTCGGTTGGCAACACGCGGCGGATATTCTGGCTCAGCAGGCGCTGTTGCGCCATCCAGACTTCGTCGTCGCGCGCAAACGCGGCCAGTTCTGGCAGATACGTGAAAAAGTTTTTGATTATCAGGGCCGCTTTCGCCGTGCCAATGAGCTGTATTAGGCCCGAGCGGCAGGTTTTCATTGCCCAGCGAGCGGCTTTCCGTTAAAATGCCGCCCGCTTTACCTGGGTTCGCCCAGTGTGAAAGCAGGTTATCGAGCCTGTTACTGGGTCGCCTGTAGCAGGGTAAATTTTCTTTTAAGAGAAAAAACAATGTTCACTATCAACGTACAAGTACGTAAAGACCAGGGTAAGGGTGCGAGCCGCCGCCTGCGTGCAGCAAACAAATTCCCAGCTATCATCTATGGTGGCGAAGAAGCTGCGATTGCTATCGAACTAGACCATGATTCTGTCAAGAACATGGAAGTTAAACCAGAATTCTACAGCGAAGCCGTAGTTTTGGTTGTCGACGGTAAAGAAACCAAAGTTAAGGTTCAGGCTGTACAGCGTCACCCGTTCAAGCCAAAACTGGCTCACATCGACTTCGTTCGCGTTTAATCGCCACGTTATCGATTTTCGGGACGCCGAAGTGAAAAACGCCGCAATTGCGGCGTTTTTTATTGGCTGTCATTCAGCGATGCTTACTTGCCGCCCGTGCGACGTTGCAACTGATCGCGCAGATTCGGTGGCGTACCTCTGATCGTCAGGGTATCGGTGGCCGCATCCCAGAAAATGCGCTCGCCCAGCAGCATCGCATCGAAGTTCAGGCTGATACCGCCGCCGCTGCCGGCAAATTTGGTCAATTGGCGTAACGTACCGCGATCCGCCGGGAAACTATCTTCCAGCTCGTAGCCCTGTTCGCTGGAAAACTGCAGGAAATCCTTCTCGCCCACCGGGGCTATCTCTTTCGACAGTTCCTGCAGTTCGATCTCTTCACCGGCCTGCAACTGCTCATTACAGTAGCTGTAAACCTGCTGACGTACCGTCTGGCGTTCGTGTTTGCCTAGTTGAGCATCGGCACAGTAATCATCCACCGCCTGTAACAAGCCACGGTTTTGCGCTTTGGTATCCAGCCCTTCCGACGCCGCCAGGAAATCCATAAAGAAATCGGAGACCTTGCGCCCTACCCGTCCTTTGAGGAATGTCAGGTAGCGAGTCGATTGCGGGTTGGTTTCCCATTCGGTCAGATCGATACGCGCCACAATGTCCGCGTGGTTGATATCCAGATAGTGGGTAGTGCGGATATCCAACTCTTCATTGACACGCGTACTGTTGCAACTGTTCAGCACCGTGATCAGCAAGTATTCCACCGCCAGATAGCGGTAATGGGCGAACAGCACCACGCCACCGTCGGCAAACGGATATTTGGCCAGTTCGTCGCGCAGACGGCCGGTGGCAGCACGGCTAAATGCGAGGAAATCGTCATCACCCTTGCGGCAGTTACGCAACGCGTCCGCCAGTTCGCTCTGCTCGTTGAACAGGCCGTAAGCCTTACTCTTGGCGCTGTAAACGCGATGCAGCTCTGCCATCATCTCTTCCACCGCCGCATTGGTGGTAAGAAGGGAATCGCGCAACACCACTTCCAGCGTCTGCTCATCGCGTTTTACCAACTGGTGCAGTGCAATCTGCTCGATATCCAGACTCATGATCAATCCTCCTGTTCTTTGAGCGCGTATTCAAGCACTGACGAAGCCGAAAGACAACGGGCATGGCAATGCCTTAACGATCTTCAGGCTATAAAAGAGCGGAAAATCACGGCCCCATACGGTAAGATATGGGACTTTGTCGAGCTTTGAGCACAATATTTATGCCACAATCATCTCGTTATAGTGACGAACACGTTGAACAACTGCTCTCTGAGCTGGTCAATGTTCTGGAAAAACACCATACTCCCACCGATCTCTCTTTGATGGTACTGGGCAACATGGTAACCAATTTGATCAACACCAGTATTGCTCCCGCACAGCGGAAGACGCTGGCCAGATCGTTTGCTGAAGCCCTGCAGGCTTCTATCCGTGAAGATAAAGCGCATTAATAATTACTTATGGTGACAAACCGTCAGCGTTATCGTGAAAAAGTCTCCCAGATGATTAGCTGGGGGCACTGGTTCGCCTTATTTAATATTCTGCTCAGTATCGGGTTGGGCAGCCGCTACCTGTTTGTTACCGACTGGCCGTCCTCACTGCTGGGGCGAGTCTATGCGTTGGTCAGCCTGATTGGGCAGTTCAGCTTTATTGTTTTTGCCGCCTACCTGCTGATCATCTTCCCGCTCACCTTTGTGGTGATGTCGCAGCGCCTGCTGCGATTTATTTCCGCGACGTTGGCCACCGCCGGGCTGACGTTGCTGCTGGTCGACAGCGAAGTCTTTACCCATTTCCACCTGCACCTCAATCCGGTCGTGTGGGAGTTGGTGGTCAATCCAGATCAGAGTGAACTGGCGCGTGACTGGCAACTGATGTTTATCGCCGTACCGGTGATATTCCTGGTTGAAATGCTGTTTGCCACCTGGAGCTGGCAGAAACTGCGCAGCCTGAACCGGCGCAACTTCGGTAAGCCGCTGGCGGTGCTGTTCATCTGTTCGTTCTTTGCTTCGCACCTGATTTATATCTGGGCAGATGCCAATTTCTATCGGCCGATCACCATGCAGCGCGCCAACCTGCCACTCTCTTACCCAATGACCGCGCGTAAGTTCCTGGAAAAGCACGGCCTGCTCGATCAGCAAGAATATGAGCGTCGCCTGATGCAACAGGGCAATCCAGAAGCGGCGGCCGTTGAATATCCGCTCAATAGCCTGAACTACAGCGATAAAGGCAGCGGCTACAACCTGCTGATGATCGTGGTGAACGGTGTGCGTACCCAGGATATGGCGCAAGACATGCCAGGCCTGAGCCGCTTTGCCCAGGAAAATATCCGCTTCAGCGACCATTACAGCTCCGGTAACCATGCGGACACCGGCCTGTTTGGCCTGTTCTACGGTATTTCGCCTACCTATCTGGATGGCATTCTGGCCGGGCGCAAACCGGCTGCGTTGATTAGCGCGCTGAGCGATCAAGGCTATCAGTTCGGCCTGTTCTCTTCAGACGGTTTCAACGCCA
The DNA here is from genome assembly GCF_055790865.1 of Serratia sp. K1WW1. Taxonomy (NCBI): domain Bacteria; kingdom Pseudomonadati; phylum Pseudomonadota; class Gammaproteobacteria; order Enterobacterales; family Yersiniaceae; genus Serratia; species Serratia sp. K1WW1. Next base: position 1,984,426 of record NZ_CM147697.1, on the reverse strand, counting down.
CGCTTTACCGCCAGGCGCTATTGACCGATTTCTCACTCCCGCCGGAACCGTTTGTGCAGAGCGATGCTGCCACCACGCATCAGTGGCAGAGCTGGTTGGCTACTCAGAGCGGAAATAGCCCTTGGTTCTCCTATATCAATTTCAGCGGTGCAAAGTTCCCAGAAGGCGACAACAAGCTCTCGCCGGAAGCCTTTACCCAGCTCTATCGTACTGGCGCGAAAGACGTCGATGCGCAGATTGAGCAGGTGCTGGCAACGCTGAAAGAAAAAGGCCTGTTGGATAAAACCGTGGTGGTGATCACCGCCGAGCACGGCATAGAGTTCAACGATACCGGCAAAGGCAACTGGGGAGCGGGCAGCAGCTTTAACCGCAGCCAGTTGCAGGTTCCGTTGGTCATTCACTGGCCAGGTACGCCAGCACAAACCATCAATAAGCTGACCAATCATAACGATGTGATGCGTACATTGATGCAACGTCTGCTGCATGTGAAAACACCGGCTAACGACTATTCACAGGGCGAAGACCTGTTTGCCGCACAGCGTAAAAACAATTGGCTCGCCACAGGCGACGGCACCCAGTTGGTGATCACCACGCCAACGCAGACGCTGACATTGGATGGCAATGGCACCTACCGTGCCTACGATCAAGACGATAACGAAATCAAAGACGAGAAACCCCAGCTAGCCCTGCTGTTACAGGTGCTGACCGATGTAAAACGCTTTATCGCCAACTAACTGCTTAAATCTAGAGCAATCGGTGAGGTAGCTGCTTGAATTTACATCTGAAAACGGTAGTATAGGGTTCTGCGTCGGCATGTAGCGCAGCCTGGTAGCGCACCGTCATGGGGTGTCGGGGGTCGGAGGTTCGAATCCTCTCATGCCGACCAAACACATATTCGGATAGTAGCGGTTACTATCGGAAGCACCGCAGAAACCCGCAGCCTGTTTAGGTTTGCGGGTTTTTTATTGCCTGTTATCGTTCGGTATGGCATGGTTCCAGCTGGATATTTTGGGACTATGCAAGGGACTCCCATCCCGTAGGCCCATGAGTTCGTAGTCCCATAGTCCTATCAAATGGCGGAAAACATGGCGATATCCAAGATGTTGCAAACTGTCTGCATTCTAATGGGGAGAACACTGCCCCCTCGTATTAAGACGCCAACCCCAAAATGGGGCCAGTGCTCTTTCCATTAAATTTAGTAATACCACTACTGCTGCCATGCATTGCGTTTGCCATCATAGCTTCGGAACAAACATCTTGACTATTACATCAAAATAATTGATAACCTTTCCTAATGTGTATATGGAAAACTACTTAAGGATGATGTATGTCTAGCTTAATTTATATGTCTGTGAAAGGTGAACGTCAGGGCTTGATTTCAGCGGGGTGTAACACATTTGACTCCATTGGCAACCAGTACCAACATGGTCATGAAGATGAATGTTTCGTTCTGTCATTGCAACATCTTATGACAAGAGAACAGCATGCTTCTCACCATCCTGTAATCATCCTTAAGCCTATTGATAAATCGTCACCATTATTGGCATCAAGCCTTTCCAACAACGAAAAGTTGGAGATTATGATTTACATGTACCGAACATCTCAAAATGGTGGTATTGAGAAATTCTATTCAATCAGATTAGGTGATGCCAGAATTAAAAGCATTAAGTGTGATTACCCCCCATTCACAAACCAGTAACAGTATGATGCCACAAGAGGCCATATCGTTGGCATACAGGGATATCACATGGAATCATATTGCTTGTGCAACTGGTTCTTACAGTATCTGGGATGACAGGGTGTATTAATATGGCTGATATAGTACAAATGGCTGATGATATGGTTGCTGTAACTAACAGCGATACATCTACTTTATCCGCATTTTTCGGCAGTGTACTATCGGTGCCAGAAAATCTAGGATACCTTGCTTATGACTTCATAGATACTGAGCATAGACGTGAAAATGAAAATGATAAAATAAGATTGATGCGCCTAATTAAGAATGGCATCGTCAATAGGGAAACTGTCTACGACATTGTCAGCACGGTCATTGGTGAGTACATTTCCAAACTTAACGATGATCAGAAGGAAAAACTGTATTGGCACATAGCAGCAGTGCCCGCTGGGAAGTTGACTGCTAACGCTCTCATATTCAGTAATATGAATAAAGTGTTGATTGCACGTCTTACAACGAGGCTTTTGTTTGGAGCTGCATTCGGGACAGTGATAACAATAGGTTCACTGCAATCAAAAGCAGTATACACAGCAAGAAGCTTGATGGATCGAAGTCCTAAAATTTACTGGATCCTCAAAAGAAAAGGAGATTGGGATTTGTTATACTTCTTGGTAGAAGAGTACACCAAACCATTTGAAGATGCCCTACGTCTAAAAAGCACAGACGAAGCAGCTTTTAATGTCTTAGTAGAAACATATCTAATAAAGCTTGCAACCCAATGAGCACCAAGAAAATAGTATTGTTTATATTAAGTCAGTTCAGCCTGATGGCAGAAGCGTTCATGAGCGCAGGAATTGCATTTTTTGTAATTTCACTCCTGATATTTTCCCTTGATGGCTTCCTAATTCATTCAGTTGTTTTTTCTATTCTTTTATTCTTACTTGGCATGCTCTCTCGTATTTTCTCTGAACGAGTAATACAACATCTTGAAAAAAGATGATCGAGGTAGATGAACATGAGTGACTTAGTCGCTGGACGTTACGCAGCCGTCTGCCGGAACTGGTGAGACAAGAACTGTGGGAGTGCTGCTCACTTACAATCTGGTGCGGTATCAGATGGTGAAGATGGCGTATCATTTGAAAGGCGATTATCTGTCTTATCAGTTGAGCTTCAGCGGAGCGATAAGTGAAATCACACGGTTGTTGATAACGTTGTTGCCCTGGGCGTCACCGGGTAAGATGCCGGGTGAGCTAAGAACGCTGTATGAACAGGCAAGATGACTGGTGTTACCAGGCAGAAGGGAGCGAAGCTACCCACGAGAACTGAAGGTGAAAAGCAGAAAATATCCGGGGAAAAGAACTACTGGTCACCTTAAGTGACCAGCATTAACCCGTTACGGTTGGTTTTTTATGTCTGGAATTGGGCAATCATACCACCGGCCAAAAATCCCGTAGCAATGAATTAGTCAGCGAACTCAGCTCTGCGGGCAAGCGACCAGATAAAGATCGTGAACAGGCATACTCGCATCAAAGCCACGCACTCTCTCTGGATCATCAATAGCCGGGTCAGCAAGCTGCTTGGCTACGTCGTCGACACTGACATCCTCAACATAAAAAGTCGCATCAGTCATTTTATTGCAGTTAAAGTAGGTCCCCATTAATACCATTTTCCCAGGGGTCGTATAGCTCTCCTGTTTATTGACCAGTGCAACAACACCATCCGCTCGTTTAGCGACGACAGCATAGCTCTCCTCTGAGCGATCAAAAACATAGGCATCATTCTCTGGATAAGTCGACCATATAGTAGACTTCTCAGCAAACAACTCTGCCAAATTAATCGCTGGCTTTAGTGCATTTTTGTTATCAGCATTTTGGGCAACTGCCGACGTCACTACACCGATGGTGCCAACCGACAGAATACCTAAAAAGAGTAATGTTTTTTTCATGCAATTAATTCCCTTTGGAAAAATTTTAAATATAAGAGCTTAAATAATAGCCTTATGACATGTAAAAAAAGTATTGCACAACCAAGCATCTTTGCACTCAATTATGATGGATGCATTCAAACGGACGCGCAAAGATCAATATGCATAATAAAAACCAACGATTCATACCTTGACAATTTGTGTGTAATGGCAATAGAGCCCACATCCCCTAGCATAGGCCACGATAAAATTTTCCCCTCCCCTCTTGCACTCACCCCGTCCCTTCGGTCAAAATAACTGTATACATAAACAGTAAACTTAGGGTTGAGCTATGTTCGTTGAATTGGTGTTTGATAAGCGTAATGTCGCAGGGATCCCCGGTGCCGATGAAATCATCAAGGCCGAGCTGACAAAACGGGTACATCGCATCTTCCCGGATGCAGAAGTGAAGGTAAAACCCATGCAGGCCAACGGCCTTAACTCGGACGCCAGCAAAAGTGACCGCGAGAAGTTAAACCGTATGCTGGAAGAGATGTTCGAAGAGTCTGACCAATGGCTGGCCACCGATATTTAAAGGGCCGAAGGGCGCGGTCATTGACTGCGCCGCACCATGGATGCCCAAAGACAAAAAACCCCAGCATTTCTGCTGGGGTTTCTTATATGGTGCCGGCTACCGGAATCGAACTGGTGACCTACTGATTACAAGTCAGTTGCTCTACCTACTGAGCTAAGCCGGCGAAATCTGTCGGAAGTCGTGCTGTTTCCGTGGGGCGCAATATAATACAGCCAGACTGGAACAATCAAGCGTAATCAACAGATTATTTATCTTGTTGATTAAAAAACGGCTTATATGCCGAATTTCTCACCGATGGCCCGTTCTTCACGACTTAATGTCTGATTAATATAGTCCACAAACAGGTCCAACGCCGTGCTCCGCTGCCGCCCCAGAGGTAATTGCAGCTGCAAGGTCCGCGGGCTTTGCTGCTCGACAGCAAAAGATTTCAGGATCAATCCTTGCGGCTGCAACAAAGGCATCGCGGTAAACTGGCTACAGATGGTCACCGCCAGCGGGGAGCCCTGTAAAAAATAGTACAGCGTGGAGAAGTTATCACAGGTTAGCACTGGTTCAATAAAGGTGCCATTCATCTGGCAAGCGATATCAAACAGCTGACGTACCGTGGAGCCCGGCTCTGGCAGACACACCGGATACTGGCAGAGATCCGCCAGAACCACCTGCCTGTCGGCTAATGGATGATCCTTTCTCATCAACAACAAGACCGGGGCAGGCCACGAAGCCGCTATCTCAACGCCCCGCTCTGGGTGCAAACTAAACTGCAGCACCATGTCACACTCGCCATTGCGTACCAACCGCGCCAACGTTTTAGTGTCTGCCACCGTCAGCACGAAGCTGACCGCCGGGTGTTCTGCACGAAAACGCGCCATCAGTTGTGGCATCAGCATAAAGGCCACTCCGTTGCTACAGGCCACGCGTAGCGCTGTGCGCCGTTCGGCTTTCAACCCTTTGATTTCTGCCACCGCCTGTTCGATATTCAACAGGCTTTTACGAATATGGTTTTCAAAAATCTGCCCGGCCTCGGTCAGCACCATCCCTCGCGCGTGGCGTTCGAACAATGGCGTGCCAACCTGCACTTCCAGGCGCTGGATCTGCCTGCTGATCGCCGACACCGCCACAAACAGCTGTTCACTGGCCGCACTGAGCGAACCACAGTTGGCGACCACCAGAAAAAAGCGAACCTCGCTACTCAACATGCCGTCCCTCTCCATGGTGCAAAGCTTGCCAACGAGCAAACGACCGTTGCCTTTAAAGCAAAGCTTGTTTGTTAAATGGATAATTGTGGCAAACCCCGATTTTAGCTTAGATAACAAACACAACAAGTAAAACAACACAACGCAAACACAACGGGGAAAACCATCATGACGGGTGAACAGGCCGTCGCTTTGGCGACAGCGTATTTTGACAGTGGCGAATTCCGCCGCATATTGGCGCGGCGCATCGCGCTGGCCACCGAAAGCCAGCGGCATGACGACGATGCCGGCATTTTGCTCTACCTCGAACAGGAAATCATGCCGCCGTTACGGGCGCTGGGTTTCGAGTTACAACTGTTCGATAACCCGGAAGCAGCCAACCGCCCGTTTCTGATCGCCGTACGCATTGAAGATCCTTCATTACCTACCCTGCTGAGCTATGGCCACGGCGATGTGGTTTTCGGCGACGACGAGAACTGGCGCACAGGTATTTCGCCTTGGGAATTGAGTGAAGAAGGCGATCGTTGGTACGGCCGTGGCAGCGCGGATAACAAAGGGCAGCACAGTATTAACCTGGCGGCGCTGGAGCAGGTTTTCCACGCACGCGGGGGCAAACTAGGGTTCAACTGCAAGCTGATTTTCGAAATGGGTGAAGAGATCAGTTCTCCTGGGCTCGCGGCCATTTGCCAGCAGCAACGCGAATTGCTGCAAGCCGATCTGTTTATCGCCTCCGATGGCCCACGGCTGAACGCCACACAGCCCACATTATTCCTAGGCTCACGCGGCTGTATCAATTTCCGCCTCAGCATCCAAGCCAGGGATAACGCCTATCACTCTGGCAACTGGGGGGGATTACTCAGCAATCCGGGAACCCAACTGGCTAATGCGATCGCCTCTCTGGTTAATCAGCACGGGCAGTTACAGGTTGCAGCGCTGAAACCCGCCCCTCTGGATGACAACCTGCGTGCCATTTTGCGCGATCTCAGCGTTGGCGGCCAAGCTGGCGATCCGGCGATCGATGAGAACTGGGGTGAAGCTGGCCTGACCCCAAGCGAGCGCCTGTATGGTTGGAACACGCTTGAAGTACTGGCCTATCAAACGGGCAACCCGGCTCGGCCAATGAACGCCATCCCCGGCAGCGCAACGGCGGTATGCCAACTGCGCTTCGTGGTCGGTACCGACTGGCAAAATCTGGTTAACCATATCCAACAGCATCTGCAATTACACGGCTTTGGCAATGTGGAGGTGGAATGGCTGCATGGTTCACCGGCCACCAGGCTCAATCCACAAGACCCACTCGTTCCCTGGGCACTTGAGATCCTGCAACAAACCAGCGGCAAAAAACCCGCATTGCTGCCCAATCTGGGCGGCTCGCTGCCTAATGACGTGTTTGCCGATACGTTGGGACTGCCCACGCTGTGGATCCCCCACTCCTATCCGGCCTGTGGTCAACACGGGGTCAATGAGCATATGCTGAAATCCATCGCTCGTGAAGGATTGCAGATCATGACTCGCCTGTTCTGGGAGTTGGGCGAAAATGGCAGCACGATCCTGGCACAACGCCGGGCAGGAGAGTCCTCATGAACGCGATAGCCCAACAGGATAGCGTAGCGGCCAAACCCAATTTGTATAAAACGCTGTTTGCCACCTGCATCGGCAACGCGTTGGAATGGTTCGATATCGCGGTTTATGGCTTTTTCGCCAGCTATATCGCCCATGCCTTTTTCCCTACGGAGGATCCGGCCGTTTCATTGTTGCTGACTTTCGGCAGCTTCGGTGTCTCATTCTTAATCCGCCCTCTGGGTGCTGTGGTGCTCGGAGCCTACGCCGATCGGGTTGGCCGCAAGAAGGCACTGTTGATGTCCATCAGCCTGATGCTGCTTGGGGGTGCGATCATCACCTTTATGCCTTCTTACGCCACCATTGGGCTGGCGGCTCCGCTGATGATCCTGATTGCCCGCTTAATTCAGGGTTTTTCCGCCGGTGGGGAGTTTGGCAGTTCAACCGCCTTTCTGGTCGAACACTTCCCGGAGCGCAAGGCGTTTATCGCCAGTTGGCAGTTTGCCACGCAAGGAGCCAGCACGCTGATGGCTTCCGCCTTCGGGTTAGGTATGACCCACTGGCTGACAGAAAGCCAAATCCAGGACTGGGGCTGGCGTATTCCCTTTGCTTTTGGCTTGCTGATCGGCCCGGTAGGGCTGTATATCCGCCGCCATGTGCATGAGCCAGCCAGCTTCGTGCAGCAGCAAAAACCCGAAGCACCGTTGAAGATGCTGGTTGGTAATCAAAAAAACCTGCTGCTGCTGGCCATCGGGCTGATGGTGATTTCCACCGCCATCAACTACATGCTGAATTATGTGCCCACCTACGCCACCAAAAACCTGAATCTGTCCGGTTCTGCCGCCTTTAGTGCAACCCTGTTAGCCGGTGTGATTTTAACGGTCGTTACCCCGATAATGGGATTATGGGCGGAAAAAGTCGGCCGCCTGCCGTTGATGTGGGGTTCGCTGATCCTGCTGCTGCTGACTATTTATCCGGCATTCCTGCTGGTGGTGAACCACACTTCGCCGATGATGCTGATGTTGATGGTTGGCTGGCTGGCCTTGCTGAAGTCCATTTACTTCTCGACGGTGCCTTCGGTGATGGCCGATTTGTTCCCGATGGCGACACGGGCCAGCGGTATGGCGATCAGTTACAACGTGGCGGTGACGGTATTTGGTGGCTTTGCGCCGCTGATCTGCACCCTGCTGATCACCGCGACCGGTACCAGCCTGGCACCAAGCTATTATCTGATGATGATGGCACTGCTGAGCGGCTGGGCACTGTTAGGGAGCAGAAAGCATTTGCGTTCGGCCTGATAAACAACCCCAGGCTATTGGAATAATTAGCCTATTTAACCCCTTGAAGGGATCTTCAAGGGGTTAAAAAACCTCACGTCAATTAGCAGCCATCGGCACACTGGGGTTCAGGATTGTTGAACAGGATGCGAACCAGCAAAGCCCGGGGTTCGCGCAACGGATCATTGCCGATAGCTAACACTCGGCCATCATGGGCCGCAGTATATTCACGAATGATGTCGCCAAATGCATTACGCTGAACCGCCACCTTCTGCCCTTTTACCACCGAATCGCCGACCTTAACCAGAACCTCGGCAAATCCGCCAACCTCAGCTCGAATCGAGCTCATCTCATTACCGATATAGGTTTTTTGCTCTTTAGCCGTTGTCCCTAATGTTCCGGCTGTCATGCCTTGTTGAACCATCAGGTTACGCACCCCTGTCAAACTACGCGCGATAAGTTCAGGTTGATAGAGCTTGGGCTTGCCAATTTCGAGTGTAATGGCAGGGATCTTGTTTTCAACGAATGTGGTTTCGACGGAGCCTTTCTCACCAGGATCGGCTTTAATCTGGTCCGCCGGGAACAGTTCAGCCATTTGCTTCACCTGCGGGTTACGGTAATCCGCATAGATGAACAAGGGATATTCGGTCCCCCGGCTCTGCGTGTGCATATCAACAAACAGGGTGGCATTGCCCGCCCACAAATTATTCCATAGCAGCCAAGCCTGCTGTTCGGCGGCGTTACCTTGTTCTTTGCCCGGCCAGACCCGGTTGAAATCGACCATATCTCCCCCGTCATTGGCCAACTGCCAGTTTCGGTTATTGGCCAACATGCCAGAAGGATTCGCGCCCACGGCGCCGATCACACTGCCTTTCAACTCTGCGGGATCCAGCTTTTCAAACACCTGCTGTATCACCCGGGTGCCATTTAGTTCATCACCATGGACCGCCGCTTGCAGACCCAGCTTAGGACCAGGCTGCGCACCTTTGGCCACCATGACGGGAACATACCAATGTTGACCGATCCCATTGCTGGTTCCCTGGAACATGAAGCGATAAACCTTTCCTGCCTCCAGATCGTCTACATCCAACTTGCTGATAACCGGATTACCGTCAATTTTATCTCCGGTATAAACCGTTGCCGCCTGAGCATTAAGCATTCCCGTAAGCAACACCGCCAACATCGTAACCTTATGCATAATCATTCCCTTTAGTATCAGTAGGTAACACGTAAAATATTTTTGATCATTGGTCAACCGGCTAGCAAAAGTCGTGTTTCAGGCACAAGACGGGGTGCGCTTGCTAGCGCCCCCAATCAAGATATAGGCGCTTAAAAGCTCCAAGGTATAAACATATTGACCGCGCCCGACACCGCGAGCCAGGGACCAAAGGCTAACGGTTGATTAAGATCTTGTTTCGCCAACCCGCGCTGTATCAGCGTAACCAGCAGCCCACTGGCCGCCGCCACCAAAATCACCTGTGGCAACGCTTGCCAACCTAACCAGGCCCCTAACGCCGCAAGTAATTTAAAATCACCATAGCCGAGAGCCTCTTTACCGGTCGCCAGCTTGAATAGCCAGAACACGCTCCATAGGCAGACATAACCTGCCACTGCGCCAATCGTCGCCTGCTCCAACGAGGCAAAATGCCCCTGAATATTGAATAAAAGTCCGATCCACAGCAGTGGCAAGGTCAGTACATCTGGCAACAGTTGTCTGTGATGGTCAATAACTGCCAGCGTCAGCAAAAAGGAGAGTAATATCCAGGCACCCAGCAAGGGGAACCCTAGCGGGAATATAAGCGCCGTTAGCACAAACATCATAGCCGTTGCCACTTCAACCAGCGGGTAGCGCCGTGGGATACGCTCACCACAGCAACGAGCCTTACCCTTTAACAACAGAAAACTCAGCAGGGGGATATTGTCCCTGGCCGCAATAGGATGCTGACAATGCGGGCAACAGGAACGTGGTAATAGCAGATCAAAGCGCGGTATGGATTCAGTTAAGGGCAGCGCCAGTTGCACTAGCGCCTCACGCTGCCATTGCTTCTCCAGCATCACCGGTAACCGATAAATCACCACGTTGAGAAAGCTACCCACTATGGCCCCAAATATCCCCACGACACACAGCCAAAGGAGAGGAAATGCAACGGTAAAATCCAGTAATAAACTCAAACAACCTCCCTGCAGTCAGCCAAGTACCTACAGTCAGCCTAGTGCCGTTTAAAGTAACCGCCCCTGAAGCTGCCAGGGTATCTGCCCCTGATCGTTGGCCCTGCCTAACTGATTTATCAGTGGCCTCATCGCCTCCGGTAATACCGGCCCTCGGCGCACCTGACCGTTGAACTGATAGCGCCCGTCAAATCCGACGGTGCCACGCCCCGTCAGGCTCAGATGAGAGGAGTCTTGTTTCAACACCAACACCAGAGCCCCTTTTCCATCACAGCTCAATTGGCCTTGCACGTTGGCCAGTTCCAACGCCCCCAACGGAGTCGCCAACTGTGCGTGTTGCCAGTTGACAACACCACCGCCAAGACTCCGGCAACCCGCGGAACTGAACTCTGCTTGTTGCAGCCGCAGTCGCAGCTCTCCCTGGGCGGTGATCGGCAAAGGCAACGACAACTGTTGCCGCACAACATCTGCAGGAACAGAGAGTTGCCATTCATGCAGTTGAAGACCCTGCCAACCACGCAGGATACCGGCTCCCTGCAAGCCTTGCGGATCCCTTAGCTCAATCTCCAAGGCTGGCATCCAAGAGGAGAAAGTGAACTGCCAGTCCAACTTGGCCAGCATAATGTTACGCCAGCTTAACTGGTGCAAACTGCCCTGCCACAGGGAACCCGAAAAGCCACCGACCTTCATATCTGCGGGTATAAAAGCTTGTAATACCCGTGCTGGCGCGTGGCCTCCCAGCAATAGGAGATAACAGGCCAACAAAAGCACGGCCTTTTTGGCTTTAGCGCCCATCGCTGCGCTCCAGCATCAGTTTGTTTACTGTCACCCATCCGGGTTTATCGGGACGCATCGCCACCTCAAGCGCCACAATGCGAACGCTATAGCGCTTTTCCAACTGTGTGAGCCAAAGCATCAGGGCATTAAAATCGCCAGGTTCCAGCGTGACCGCCAGCCGCTCTCCCTGAGGCTGCATGCGGGTAATGTTCATGTTTTGAGCTGCAGCGCTCTGTGCCACCCTGGCCGACAAGCTTAGGGAAGCGTCCTGTATGGGTTGTGTCCCTTGTTGGCGCAAGCGCGGAGCCTGTTGCAACATCCATTCCACCGTGTTTTGTTCACGGGCGATAGTACGCTGCCATTGGCTAGCCTGTTGTTGCCAGGGCAGCCACAGTGTGTAGTAGCACAAGCTGACGATAACCAATACACCACAACCCAATACCAACCCTCGTTCCCGAAGGCTGAGCTGTAGCCAGCGGCGCTTGAGTTCATTCATCCTTTATCCCCAGAGTCAGTCGGCCCTCTACCCCAGTTGGATTCTGCTTGATTTCACCAGGTTGCACCTGATAACGCTGCCCGGCGGCAACCTGAAACTGTTCCAACGCCTGAAAAGAGGCCGCCTGTACATCGACTTTCAGCTCTTTACGGCCTGCGTCATAAGACAACGCCTGGAACCGGATTGCCGAGTTCTCCGCCATCAGCTGTTGCAATTGGCGCATCTGTGCGACCACACCGGCTTGCTCGATAGGCTGTAATTGCTGCAAGTGCTGCTGCATCTGCACGCGCGGATTAATCACCTTTTTATCAGCCGGGAACAGCTGTTGGTAGACCCGCACACTTTCCTGCCGCCAATGGTCAGCCTGTTGCCAAAGCCGGTAATGAGACAGCCCAGCGCTCACACACAACAGCAGTAAATACCCGGCTAATGCCATCATCACGGTTCGCCAGGGGCGTAATCGTGTACGCCAGGGGCTCGAGCGGGTGAATTCGCCCTGGCGCAGATCGGCTCCGCTCTCGTGCACACCTTCTGCCGCCAGTTGCAGTAAATCCCGCGGTGGTTGAATACGCCATTCCGGAGGGCTAGCGGTTGATGCTGGTGGCGCGGAGTAGCTTTCAATTACCGGCGGTGCCCACACGGCCAAAAACTCCGCTAACCAGGAGGATTCAACAATCATGCCGGCATGCTTTTCCCGGCGAAACAACCATTGATCATTGAGACTGACCGCACTCCAACCGTCGGCGGCCAAGGGTAACGCCAGCACATCTGGCAACATTGCCTGCACCTGCCCCCCCAGACGTTCACAACGGGCTATCCACTGCTGCATCAGGCTTTTATCAACTACCGCAACGTCACACACATCACCACTTTGCTGCAAAATGGCAAAATGCAGCCGTTCAACCTCCGTTGCCAGTTGCTCCTCCAGCATAAACGGCAGCACTTGCAGACTCTGACGCCTGGCGCGACGAGGCAGCGTCACACGATGGAAAACCAACTCGCTCGCAGGCACCAATACCCAGGCAGGGTATCTGGCAAGCAGGCTCACCAATTGGTCATCGTTCTCCCCCATAGCCAAACTACCTTGCTGATGACCGTCTGCTGAAGCGAAATACCACAGCACTGGCTGCGTTTCATCGCTGGGTAAGCGCAGTATCAACCTGGCTTGCTCACGGGGCTTTCTGTTAGGCATCAAGGCTCCACCATCATGCTTAATCCATATTGCCGCTGTACCACCTGGAAACTGTTACCGGCTTTGCGCAACAGGCTGCGCTGGCTATAGTGAGTCTCCCCCATCAGCACGATGAAACTGGCTAAAAACAGCTCACTCTTTGTCGTCAACAGCGATCTGACCGTTGAGGTATCGATGTCCTTCAGGGCAACCTGTGCCAAAAATGCCGTCGTACTGCTCCACCCTTCACGTGGACGCTGTTGTAGCAATCGAGTCGCCATAGCTGAATCAAGCTCCTTGAGAAATAGCGCCGCCAGTAATGGCCCTTGAGACTCACTCAGGGTATTAACGTTTACCAACAGCGTCTGGGTTGGCAGCGCGCAAACGTAAGGCAAAAGACGCCGATAAAGGCTGGCATCAACCCCAGAGACGGTGCGCAACTCGCTGACATCCTGCATGGGTTGATTGGCGGGCAAGTAAGCCACAGCCTGGGCCATATAGACCTCATCTTCAGCCCCATCAATGCCTGGTTCGCTGTCACTGTCTATCCAGTCACGCAGTGCCGCCGCTATCTGCGTCGCACGCAGGGGATCTTCCCCCAGGTTGATTAACAACTGTTTAAAAACCTGGGTAGGGTAAGGCAATGTTGGCTGCATACCTTCAGTCGCTGCCCCTTGGTTAATGGCATTGAGATTAAAGCAGGCCTGGCCATCAACAATCTGCCCAAACACCTCCCCGCCTTCAACGGGGAAACGGCGCTGTTCTTGCGCCCAGTTTTGCGCCAAATGTGTTTTATTAGGTGAGTCCAGCGCATCTCGTTGCAAAATTTTCACCGCCAGAGCTTCTGCCGAGCGGGCGTACCATTTTGCCTGCTGGCGATCCAAATGAGCCGCTGTGCGCAGATAGGTGCGCCCGTTTCGCTCGGCAATGGTCGCTGCAATCGTCACCATCAGCGCCAGGATCAGCAACACCACCAGCAGGGCAACGCCCTTTTGCCGCGCCCTCATTCTTGCCCCACCGCCGTGATCAAAAACAGACGGGTCAATTCACCCACGCCAGCAACCACTAATGTCACTTCAATCCCCTGCGGTAAAACCGACGCATTGTCCCAACTCTCCCGCCACGTCCCCTCGGCAAAAAAGCGCAGACGAAAGACACTGACCTCATTGAGCAAGACCTTGACCACCGGCGCTTCCCCAACGAGTGGATCCGCATGGGCATAGCTCAACCGCTCTAACTGCTGATGACGCAGACGATATCCCACCGGTTGTAACTCGGCGCGGGGCAACATTCCCATCGGGTTTTGCCAACCATTGCGCATGAAAGAGACGCCCCAGTCCTCACTTTGTAATTGATAGCGCGCCGCGGAAAATACGCGTTCATTCCCTCTGTGATGGCGAGGGATGATCTGACCGAAATCCCCTTCCAGCTGCATAAAGGCACGTTGAAGTTCGGCCAACCGCTGCGCCTTGCGCTGCGAAATCTCATCATTGCGCATCACCCCCTGCAAAACCTGGAAGGCACTGATGCTCAACGCAGCAAAAATTGCCAATGCCAACAGCATCTCAAGCAACGTGAAGCCCCGCTGGCTACGACCATTCATTCCCGCACCACGTAGCTGCGTAAAGAAACCACTGGCGCAGCGTCTTCTTTATGACGCCGTACCTCAACATCCAGTGCCCGTAATTGACCCAGCTCGGTATCAACCCCCTGCCAGCGTACAGACCATTCCTCGCCAGCATAGGTCACCGTGGTGCCGATCCAGCGCTTTTCCGGCCAGGTTTTCTCAAGATGTAACCTGGCCTGTTGATTATCCGCCAACCAGCTTGCCAGTATTTTTTCCTCCATACGGCCAATGCTGCCAGCCTGTTGTGCCGTGGTTTGCAGCACGGCTAACCCTGCCAAGGCGAAAACGATCAATGCCACCAGCACTTCCAGCAACGTCATCCCTCTTTGGGCGTTCACTGTGCAGCTCCGTTTACTGACGATTCGATCGCGCCTGTTTCGTCTACCCGCAGCCATACCAATGGTTGGCTACCGGCCTCACTGAAAACCAGCTCAAACGGTGTAATTTCCCCGCCAGGTAACAGTAGAATATCGGGTTCCGGTGGCGACTCCGCAGCACGCGGCCACTCCTGCCGATCGGGGAAATACAGCCTGAGCCGGATATCATCAGGCATTTGGCTCCCTAACGCCGCCTGGCGGGGTTGCCAATTCTGCCAGACGTAACCTTGCCAACTATCCGAGCCAGATACTGCCCCGCGTTTTTCAGCGGCCTGACGCTGTAGCATTTGGAATTGCCAGCCGTCTGGTCGAACCCGGATCCCCAGCAACTGGTCATTTTGCACCGCAGCATCCATGGCAAAAGCCAGCTGAGTCTGAAAACGTTTCAGCTGTAGCTGCGGATTATTTTGTTGCATGGCCGGAAATGACATGATCACCAAACTGGCAGCACTCCCGATCAGCAGCACAACCAGCATCATTTCCAACAACGTAAAGCCGCGTTGGCGCATTACTTCTTACCAATCGTCCAGTTACCGATATCATCTTCGGTGTCCGGTATGCCATCGGGGCCATAAGAGAAAACGTCTAACTGACCGTGTTGGCCCGGGCTAAGCAACTGATAGTCTGCGCCCCATGGATCCTGCGGCAAACGGCGAATATAGCCACCTTGAGGATAATTGCGCGGTTCCGGTTGTGCCGAGGGCTTGGTCACCAGTGCCTGCAACCCTTGTTCGGTGGTGGGATATCGACTGTTATCCAGCTTGTACATATCCAATGCGCTCTCCAGCGCGACAATATCGCTGACGACCTTCTGATGGTCCGCCTTCTCTTTATTTCCCATCAGGTTAGGCACTACCAGACTCGCCAGGATGCCCAGGATCACAATCACCACCATAATTTCCAGCAGGGTAAAACCTCGCTGACGCTGTTGCCGCATTTTTCTCTCCGTTATTTGCAGATTGAATTTACATACTCATCAAAGTATTTAATTGCAGGATGGGCTGCAGGATAGCCAAAACGATAAACAGCACCACGCCCGCCATACTCACTACCAACAAGGGCTCAAAAAGCCCCAATGCCAACTGCATTTGGGCAGTAAACTCCCGATCCTGGTTGTCTGCCGCACGTTCCAGCATGCTGTCCAGTTCCCCACTGCGTTCACCGCTGGCGATCATGTGCCGCATCATCGGAGGAAACAGCCCAGTGATTTCCAGAGCCCGATGTAGGCTCACCCCCTCACGTACCGATTCCGTTGCCAGTGACAGCTGGCGGCGCGCATATTCATTGGTTAATACCTCTCCGCTGATGCGCATCGCTTGTAGCAACGGCACCGCGCTGGCATTGAGGATGCTCAGCGTTCTGGCGTAACGGGCAGTATTGAGCCCTCGTGCGATGCGTCCGATCACCGGGAGGCGCAGCAACTGCCGATGAAAAGCAATGCGCCGCGCTTCTTGGCGCAGCAACAGACGCATCAGCATCGGCGCCAATAACAGCAACAGCAGCACCCAAGGGCCAAAGGCTCGAACTCCGTCACTCAACCCCATCAGCACACGCGTTGATAGCGGAAGTGCCTGCTTCATGTGAATAAACTGTTCCACCACCTTGGGCACGACGGCGGAAAGTAAAATGGCGATCACGCTGATGGCTACCACCGTCAGCACGCAGGGGTAGATCATTGCCTGCAGGATACGAGCTCGCATTTGCTGGCGCTGCTCGGTGTAATCCGCCAACCGGTTCAGAACCAGATCCAGATGACCAGAAGCTTCACCCGCCGCCACCATCGCACAGTACAGACGCTCAAAACTGGTGGGATAAGCGCTCATGGCTTCAGCCAAGGAATGTCCCTCCAGTACTTTGGTGCGCACTGCGGCCATCAGGCTGCGCTGCCGGGGTTTTTCACTCTGTTTTGCCACGGCATCCAGCGCTTCCTCCAAGGGTAAGGAAGCGGCGACCAAGGTCGCAAGCTGACGAGTCAACAATGCCAGATCGGCACTGCTAATCCCCCGGCCCCATGAAAGACGCCGCCCGCTTTGGGCCTGCTGGCGTTCATCCTGCCCTTCGTCCAGGCTTACAGGGACCAACCCCTGTTCCCGTAAAAGTTGACGGGCGTGGCGGGCTGAATCCGCTTCCTGCACTCCCCGCCGTTTTTTGCCGCGCTCGTCTAACGCCTGATAATGAAATAGGGCCATGTCATCCCTCTTCCTGAGACTGGCTTTCGGTCACGCGGATCACCTCTTCCCAACTGGTCTCGCCCGCCAACACTTTTTCCAATCCCCCCTGGCGCAATGTCTTGTACTCATGACGTAATTGACGAGCAATCGCGAATTCACTCTCTCCCTGATGGATCGCCGTACGCACTCGGTCATCAATCAGCAGCAGTTCATGAATACCAGTACGCCCACGGTAACCGGTAAAATTACACTGCGAGCAACCTTTCGCCTGCCATAATGGGGTTCCGGGTAAAATCCCCATTTGATCGGCCAAGGCCGGATCGGCGGCGTAAGTTTGACGACAATCGGGGCAGAGTGTGCGAACCAGTCGCTGCGCCAGCACGGCCAGTAATGAGGTGGAAAGCAAAAAAGGCTCGATGCCCATATCCTGCAGCCGCGATAAGGCCCCCAGGGCGCTGTTGGTGTGCAGCGTGGAGAGTACCAGGTGCCCTGTCAGTGATGCCTGAACCGCAATCTGAGCGGTTTCGCTGTCGCGGATTTCCCCAACCAGCACGACATCTGGATCCTGACGCAGAATGGCTCGCAGACCACGAGCAAATGTCATATCTACCTTGGGGTTTACCTGCGTCTGGCCGATACCTTCGAGTTCATACTCGATCGGGTCTTCGACC
Organism: Serratia sp. K1WW1; assembly: GCF_055790865.1. Taxonomy (NCBI): domain Bacteria; kingdom Pseudomonadati; phylum Pseudomonadota; class Gammaproteobacteria; order Enterobacterales; family Yersiniaceae; genus Serratia; species Serratia sp. K1WW1. The sequence continues at coordinate 1,966,764 of NZ_CM147697.1, read as the reverse complement.
GTCATGATATTGCGTTCGCTGGCATTGAGGCGGCTCAATGCTGCATAGAGGGTGGTGCTCTTACCCGAACCTGTAGGACCGGTGACGAGGATAATGCCATGTGGCCGCTGGATCAGTTCATCGATCTGCCGCCGATGATGTGAAGACATGCCAAGCGCGGCGAGATCCAGACTGACGCTGTTTTTATCCAGTAAACGCAGAACAATTCGTTCACCATAATTAGACGGTAAGGTCGAAACCCGCACATCAATGGCTCGGCCACCGATTCGCAGTGCCATGCGCCCATCCTGGGGGATCCGCTTTTCGGCAATATCCAGCCGTGCCATGACCTTGATGCGCGATATCAATAAAGAGGCCAACCGCCGCTGAGGGCGCAGAATTTCACGCAACACGCCATCGACCCGGAAACGGATCTGCAAATGGCGTTCATAGGTTTCGATGTGGATATCCGAGGCTTTATCCTTGATGGCTTCAGTCAGCATCGCATTGATCAGGCGGATAATAGGGGCATCATCATCGGCATCCAGCAAGTCGTCGCTGTCGGGTAGCTCTTCTGCCAGGGTATAAAAATCCATTTCATTGCCGATATCGGTCATCATGCGTCGCGCCTCTTGCGAATCGCGCTGGTAGCTGATCACCAGTTGTTTCTCAAACTCTTCACCCGACACCGTGCTGATAGTCAGCCCACATCCGGCTACCCTACGCGCCTCAAGCAATGCTGTGGCGGTGGTTTCCGCCAGACGGAGCACACGGCACCCCGCATGATCCCGCAACAGCAAAATGCGTTGCTCGCGCGCATAGGCAAATGGCAACTGCGGACGTAATTCACTCAGGTCCTCGGGGAGGGTATTCATCGTCCCCCCGTTGAATAGAATGCGCTGATCGCGGCATTAACCTGGCGGAAAGTGGCACCGTTTTGATCGGGTGGCAACTTCAATACTTCGTTATTCAGCGTGGCTTCGCTCCCTTGTTTGCCACGCTGATGGTCTTGTTCCTGATTAAAAGCCTGATATTTTTCTGAGGAGGCCTGGCGATACTGCTCACGATCCCGGATGATCGACGGGCGGATGAACAGCATCAGGTTGCGCTTGGAAACCTGTTTGCTGTTGGAGCGGAACAGATAGCCCAGCACCGGGATATCCCCCAGCACCGGAACCTTGTCGCTGCTGTCGCGGACGGTTTTATCCAGCAAGCCACCCACCACCACGGTTTCACCGCTGCCTACCAGCACCGCGTTATTGACCGTGCGGGTATTAAAGGTCGCCCCCAGATTAGCACTGCTGCTGGACGCCGCATCAGCCACACTGGAAACCTCCTGCTCGATCTCCAGCAGCACGGAGTCCCCTTCGTTGATCTGCGGTTTGACCTTCAGCTTAATGCCGACGGTTTTTCGCTCCACCGTGTTGAAGATATTATCGCCCGACGTCGTTTGCGAGCCGGAGAGGACAGGAACTTCCTGGCCGACATTAAACGTGGCCTCCATGTTATCAAGCGTGACAATGCTCGGTGTCGCCAGAATGTCATTCTTGCTACTGCTGGAAAGCGCGGTCAGCAGCATTGCCCAATTACCCTGATAAAAACCGGCAGCAATACCGTTAAAACTGCTGAGAGCGCTGGCCAGGGTACTATTCACCGTCCCGTCCTGGTTGTATTGATTGGCTCCGGCAATCGCCGTAGTGATAGGCAAACCGGTATTGGTGAACTGCGTCACGCCAGCATTCTTGTTGGCCCACTGGATCCCCAGGTTCAAACCATCGGCGTCTTGTACCTCTGCGATAATCGCCTCTACCAGTACCTGTGCACGGCGAATATCCAACTGAGCTATCACCTTCTCCAGATCCCGCATGACATCCGGAGCCGCCGTCAGTATCAGTGAATTGGTTTGCTCATGGGCTTTGATGGTGATGTCTTTACGCAGTGCTTCCGCTGGCTTGGCATTCTGTTGCTCACTTTGAATACTGGTACTGACGCCAGTCAACACCTCAACCAGATCGGTGGCTTTGGCATACTTCAGGTAAATCACTTTGGTATTGCCTTGCACGGCCTGCTCACGATCCAGCTGCTTGATCATGGCGATAATCCGCTGGCGGGAGTTGGGTTCTCCGCTGACCAGGACCGAGTTGGTTCGCTCATCCGCAACAAGATTGGCTACCATCAGGCTTGGCATCGCTGATTTGCTGGCATCCTTGGTTAATTCGGTGACCAGTTTGACGACTTCAGCAGCAGACGCATAGGCCAGCGGTACCGTGACCACACTACGGTCACCGACCTTGTCAACCCGTTCAACAATCGCCATCAAACGTTTGATAACCGCTGCACGCCCGGTCATCAGCAACACGTTGGAAGGTTCATAATGCACAACACTGCCAGCCCCGGCGTTATCGTTCAATTGACGGAGTAACGGGGCAAGATCGCGTGCCGCCACGTTATTGACCGGCACGACACGTGTCACCACTTCATCACCCTCGCCCGGCTGAGCATCGCTGGCTACCGGCACCGCAGCGGTTTTCGCATCCTTGGAGCGCACCACTTTCAACACGCCGTTACGCATATCCACCACGGCAAAGCCATAAACGTCCAGCACGCTGAGGAAGAACTGGTAATACTGCTCCTCATTGAGCATGTCATAACTGCGTACGGTGATAGTGCCGCGCACGGCAGGATCGATAATCACCGTTTTATTCAGGTTCTTGCTGACCGTATTAATAAACTCCTGAATATCCGTGCCCTTGAAGCTGGCAGAAAACTCGGCACTCCAGCCCTGCCGAGAACCAAGCAGCATCACCGCCAGTAGCACAATGCGTAAGCTCCTGATTATTTTTGTATTCAACAATTACTCATCTCCAAGAGCCAAATAGATATCCTGTAACTGACCGCCACGCTCAACGGTAAGATTCAGTTCACTGAGTTCTGAAAGCTGTTTCAATGCCTGTTGAGCCTGCTGTGCATCGCGCAGATCCAGGCCATTTAGCGCTATGGCAAGATCGTTTTCCTGCAGCCCGACCTTGCGGAATAACTCGCCTTGTTTGCCCGGATTGAGTCGATAGCCGATGAGTTTGTCATCCACCATCACCGGTGAGATATTCAGGTAATTGAGAATGCTTTGCGGCTGCTTTTGCAACTGTGCCTTGAGCTGCGACGCTGAGGTTTTTTTGTCACTTTTAGCGGCCTCGGGTTGCTCGCTGAACAACAGCAACGATTCATAATTCCCCTGATAGGAGATCACGATACGATCGGCAAAAATTGACGCAATTCGGGCGTCATAACCAGGCACCTTCTCCCCCACGCCAAGGCTGAACTGTTTGCCATCTTTGGCGATAATGGCGATAGAACGCTCTGGACTGGGGCTGGCGACAATGCCGGTCAGGTTTAGCTTGAGAGAAGAAGGCGGTGCGTTACGCAGGGTTTGGTCAGAGACCGAATGCTCAGTGGCAGAAGATGAGGGTAGCGAAGTACCAAAGAGGGTAAAGAGGTAACGTTCAGACTCACCTCCACCGCCGGTTGTTACAGGTGCGAAGTCTGCTTTGGATAAGCGTACGGGGGATATTTCTGGGGGCAGGACCCCGTGCCAGGTGAGCAAGGCGAGTTGATTGCAAATCAACAGTGACAGTACGCATAAAGCCCATCGCGGCGTGAACAGCCTGAAAGTAGCCTCTCTGCATACCGATAACATTACAGAAAATCGCATCTTGCCTTCCTTTGCCTGCTTCTCTGTTTACGCCAGTTAGAAGTTCACCGATATCAGTCAATCGGTGGGCATATCGTTGGGGGCATTGTCGTTTGAGAATATGTAAGGTTATGACTGAAACCTTACAACTCAGTACCTCTGTCAGCCCTTACGTTTCTGAATACATCCTCTCAGAAAGGGTTACTTTATACATACTCCCCTAAATAATAAATCATTATTTTTACTTATCGAAATAATTTATCTTTCTGTTTTTATAGCTATTTATTTCTTAATATCGCTAGCATAAAAGCGGTTTAACCCGTTTGATCTCCCTCCTCTAAACTTCGGTTCCTCCTTCCACCTACGCCCCTCCTCCTCCTAAAGCAGGAGGATGCTCCTCCTCATCATGCAATATCTAATACCACTGCTTTACACATTGAAACCATTTTTTACTTTCTATAATGCAAGCCTGATAGGGAATTTAGAATGCTGAAAAATACCTGTAATGCCCTACTTTTCGGCTCGCTCGTCATATTGAGCGGCTGTGATAATAATAACTCTTCAGACGTTAGCCCCGACACCAACAACCAAGAGCCGATTGCACGCCTGCCTGACATAGCCATGCCTGGCGAAGCCGTCATGGCCGGTGAAAACCAGGCGGTCATTCATCTGGTCGATATTGCCGGTATCACCAGCGGCTCCGCCGCTGATTACAGTGCCAAGAACCTGTTTTTATGGAATAACGACACCTGTGACGCCCTGGATAACCCCTCTGGGGACTGGAATGACACCAGTACAACACCGACAGGCAGCGACAGTTATGGCCCGTATTGGGTGCTACCACTGACCAAAACCACTGGATGTATCAACTTCATTCTGCGTGATGGCACCAATAAGCTGATTGATGCGGATATGCGTTTATCGTTCAGTGATTTTCCGGACAGGACCGTTTCTGCGCTTGCAGGCAGCAGTACGCTTTATGATACCCGTGCCGAAGCTTTCCGCGCGGCCTTCGGGGTGGCTCTGGCTGAAGCCCATTGGGTAGATAAACACACCCTGCTGTGGCCTGCCGGGGAAGGGAAACCTATCGTACGTCTGTACTACAACCACAATGGCAAAGTGGCCGCCAACAGCGAAGGAAAATTTACCGATCGCTATCTTTCTCTGACACCGACCAGCATCAGCCAGGAACTGGGTTCACGCTTCCCTCACCTCTCGGGTTATGCCGCCTTCAAGTTGCCGGACAATGCAAAAGTAGACGAACTACTTAGCGGCGAGACAGTCGCCCTGGCCGCCAATCAGGACGGCATCCTTATTTCAGCAACCCAGGTACAGACCGCTGGCGTTCTCGATGATCGCTTCTCAGCCGCAGCGGAAGGCCTGGAATATGGTGCTCTGCTGACCGATTCTGGCGTCACTTTCCGTGTCTGGGCACCCACGGCCCAGCAGGCAGAACTGGTGATCTACAGTGCGGATAAAAAAGTCATTGGTAGCCATCCGATGACCAGAGATAACGATTCCGGTGCCTGGTCATATCAAGGAAGTCATGACCTTAAAGACGCTTTTTATCGTTACGCCCTGACCGTTTATCATCCGCAATCGCGCAAAGTGGAGCAGTATGAAGTCACCGACCCTTACTCCCATAGCCTCTCCACGAACTCCGAATACAGCCAGGTCGTGGATCTCAATGACAGCGCGTTGAAACCAGAAGGCTGGGACGGCCTGACAATGCCACACCCACAGACCAGCCAGGCTGATATTGCCAAGATGGTCATCCATGAGTCGCATATCCGCGATCTTTCCGCCTGGGATCAGACCATTCCTGAACAGGTACGGGGTAAATATCTGGCGTTGACTGCCAGTGACAGCAATATGGTGCAGCATCTCAAACAGCTTGGGCAAGCTGGCGTAACCCACATTGAATTGCTACCGGTGTTTGATCTGGCAACCGTCAATGAGTTCAACGACAAAGTGGCGGATCTCACCCATCCATTCAGCCGGCTTTGTGAACTGAACAGCGCCGTTAAGCAAAGCCGTTTTGCTGGCTACTGTGGGAGTTCAACCACCATCGGTGATGTACTAGAAGAACTGAAACACAATGACAGCCAGGACAACCCGCAGGTGCAGGAATTGAATGGCTATGTGGCCCAGACTGACTCCTACAACTGGGGTTATGACCCGTTCCACTACACGGTGCCTGAAGGTTCTTACTCTACCAATCCCGAAGGCACTGCCCGCATCAAAGAGTTTCGTACCATGGTACAGACCATCAAGCAGCAACTGGGTATGAACATCATCATGGACGTGGTTTATAACCATACCAATGCGGCTGGCCCAACGGATCGTACCTCGGTGCTGGATAAAATCGTGCCCTGGTATTATCAACGTTTGAATGAAACTACGGGCAGTGTAGAGTCGGCCACCTGTTGTTCCGACTCGGCCCCCGAACACCGGATGTTTGCCAAACTGATTGAAGACTCTCTGGTAGTCTGGAGCCGAGACTACAAGATTGACGGATTCCGCTTTGACCTGATGGGCTATCATCCGAAAGCACAAATCCTGGCTGCCCGGGAGAAAGTAAAATCGGTGAACCCCAACGTTTATTTCTTTGGTGAAGGTTGGAATTCTGGTCAGGAAGATCGCTTCGAAATCGCTTCGCAGATCACGTTAAAAGGCACCGGCATTGGCACCTTCTCCGATCGCCTGCGTGATGCTGTTCGCGGAGGCGGCCCGTTTGACTCTGGTGATGCCTTGCGTCAAAACCAGGGGGTGGGTAACGGTGCTGGAGTATTGGCTAACGAGTTAACCCAGCAAAACGAGGATACCGTGCGCCATCTGGCCGATCTGACCCGTCTGGGGATGGCCGGCAACCTGGCTGAATTCCTGTTGATCGATAAAGACGGCTCCGTCAAGAAAGGCAGCGAAATTGACTATAACGGGGCGATTGGGGGTTATGCCAACGATCCGACCGAAGTGGTCAACTATGTTTCCAAACACGACAACCAAACCTTATGGGATATGATCAGTTACAAAGCCGCGCGTGAAGCCGATCTCACCACTCGCGTACGCATGCAGGCGGTGTCACTGGCCACTACGTTGTTGGGTCAAGGGCTGGCATTCGATCAACAAGGCTCAGAACTCTTGCGTTCCAAGTCATTTACCCGTGACTCATTTGATGCCGGGGACTGGTTCAACCGTGTGGATTACAGCTATCAAGACAACAACTTCAACGTTGGTATGCCACGCATCAGCGATGACGGTGACAACTATTCGCTGATCGCCAGCGTAAAAGATGCTGTTGCCACACCTGGCCAAACAGAGATCGCGCAGATGACCTCGTTCTATCAGGAACTCACGCAACTGCGCCAATCTTCGCCTCTGATTGCCTTGGGTAGCGGCCATGAAGTGATGAAGCGTGTCGATTTCCGTAACACGGGTGCAGAACAGCAACTGGGCTTACTGGTGATGACCATTGATGACGGGGTTCAGGCGGGCAACGATCTTGATCCACAAGCCGATGCGTTAATCGTTATCATCAACGCAGCGCCGGAAGCCAGAACGCTTAATGACTTTACCGGTGAAAACCTCACCCTGAGCGCAATCCAACAAAACCTGGGAGACCGCTCACTCGCCTCCGGTGTCAATATTACCGCAGAGGGCAGCGTTACAGTTCCCGCCTGGTCGGTAGCCTTGTTGGTAAAACAACAAGTCTCTGCCCAGGGCGCAGGTTTGCCTGTAAGCAGTAAATAAAACGGTCCGTTTCGGGTCACCATCAGGTGGCCCGAAACGAGAGGTTACACCCACTGAGTCACATCAATCCCGAATAAAAGTACAATGCTATTGACCCGAGTTTTCGGGCAGGATATACCCTTGATACTTTGGCTTTGCTCAAGCGTTGGCGACACGCCAATAAATAACCTCTGGCTGTAGAAATCAGCGTTAATTAAAGGTTCAGGGATGTGGACAATAAATCGGAAGTAGAGCCAGAAGCCAGCGTTCAGCCCGCCAAGGGGCTGTTTATTCCCCGCTATCTGCTGCCAGTGTATGCATTGTTGTTAATAGCGATAGGCTGGTTTTCCGGACAGCACTGGCGTAACAACGAAGCTTTCGCTGCCCCCGCGTTGACTCAAATTGTCCCCTCTGCCGTGGTAAAAACGGAGGTGCCCAGGCATACGCATACGGTCACCAACGCTGATAGAGAAACTGCGCATGATGAAAATAAACCGGCGCAACAAGTGGGATCAGATAACAAAGCCCTCCCCTCCTTAGCCAGTGATGAGTTAGCCCCTTTAAGATACAGCGCGCACGTTTATGCATCGGAAGATGACAAACGCAGCATCACGCTGAACGGTCAGCGTTATCAGGAAGGAGACAGCCCTGCCCCCAACCTGACGATTGAGCAAATACAACAGGACGTGACCATCTTTAACTTCAATGGTGAAGTATTCACACTTGACGCGCTAGAGGATTGGCCGGGCGGCAAGGTGGATAGAGAAAGCACCGCGGAAGAGCCAGAATAAACCTTACACTAGCCCGTGCACTAGGCACATGACACCAAGTTGGTGTCACTAACTGCTTTTTTCTGCACGCAGTTCGTCGGTAAAAGGTGCCAACAGGCTGTTAAAGCTGCTGCACTTGGTTTGTTCCGGCGTGTTGTCTCTCATCAGGCTTTGATAAATTTCCTCACTACGTTGCGGCAAAGCCCCGTAGCCAGCGCTATTCCAGCCTCGTTGCTTGGCGACTTTGTAGGCAACCTTGTCAATGACCGCATCGCTGGGTAAATCACTACGATTACACTTATATTTCAAATACTTGGTACTAGCAATCACTGAAGCCAGCTGTTCTACCTGTTCATTAAGGGCGACCGGCTCCTTTTGCAGAGAAGAACGCGGTTGCTGACAACCCGCCGTTACCAGCAAAAGCAATACAGGGACAAGACGAAAAATCTTAGTTAACTGCATGATAATAATAATCTTATCTTGATTAAGTGGGTCTATTTTAACAAATCCCCCAGCACTGTCACTTGCTAGAGAGAAAAGTTTTCCTTATTGCGATCCCGCTTGCAGATTCATTTTCAGTGCTTTGCATTTTACCTCGTCGCCACGCAAGTAGAGCACTGCGCGCAACATGCACCGTGTTCCGTTGGAACCAAGAACCATTGAGATCTTGGAAGGTATGTGGGGATGACAAGGTGAGTTGGTGTTCCCCCTTCCCCAGAACGTCCTGGAAGTTCTGGAAGTTCTGGAAGTTCTGGAAGTTCTGGAAGTTCTGGAAGTTCTGGAAGTTCTGGAAGTTCTGGAAGTTCTGGAAGTTCTGGAAGTTCTGGAAGTTCTGGAAGTTCTGGAAGTTCTGGAAGTTCTGGAAGTTCTGGATCATCAATAATACGCATAACTCAAATAAATACAGTTATATTTCCCCACTTTAAGAAAAATTCATCTTAGCTATATAGGCTTCAATTTTTTGATGTCCTTGTCTATCTGACAATATCGCTCCCGTCATTTTAATTTATGGATATATCTTTTAAAAAATCCATTTTCATCCTGTTACACATACAATAATGAAAACCATGACATCTACTTGCCATTCATTATGTTCAAGCATTACTATCTCACCGTTTTATTCTCACTACGGGGGCCTTATGGACGATGGAAGTTTTAGTTTTAGCTTAGTACTACTGGATAAATTTCAGTAATGTAGTTCATACTACATTCTGAAATAAACAGAATGTAGACAATCAATCAACGGCTTATCAGCTACGTCCTGGCACTGCCTATGTGCCTTGGCATCTGATAATACCGGCTTGTCATGCCTGTTCCTGTAGTATTCATCGTTCATCATCAGCGTAACAATCAGCAAATTAATTTATCTCAAGCTATATATGTTCGTTTAAAACGGAGGCGCTCGGCTTTATTAAGTTGACGTTTTCGCCGGTTTTTTGAGAAATTTATGGGATTGGCATTATGCAAAAAAGCAGAAGTACATCTATTTCTAGAAAGTACTATCTAAATGACCTTATTGTTTTTGCAATAGGACTATTGGCCATCGTCTTTCTTATCCGCGCCTGGGGGGACATGCACGGCTCGTTCGATGAACACAGCGTGGGCGCCATTAGTCTGGATACCTGGAATCTTTTCTATTACTCACTAAGAACGACAATGCGGTTTGCAATCGGCATGATTTGGTCATTGTTATTCTCTATTGTCTTTGCCGTCCTGGCGGCTCGCTACGTGCCGTTACGCAGGGTGATATTGCCTTTCGTCAACTTCATGGAGTCAGTACCCTTGGTGGGCTTTTTAACCTTCACCACGGTGTATTTTCTTGGTTTGTACCCACACAGCGTGATGGGACTGGAGTGTACCGCTATCTTTGCGGTATTTACCGGCCAGGCATGGAACATGATGCTAACGTTGTACCAGACACTGCGCATCGTTCCAAGTGAACTGGATGAAGCCGCGCGCAGCTTCAACTACAATCCATGGCAACGTTTCTGGCGGTTAGAGTTTATCTATTCCGTACCCGGATTATTGTGGAATGCCATGGTGTCACAATCGGCTGCATGGTTCGCTCTGGTGGCGTCGGAGGCTATCCCGGTCAACGATAAATCGGTGGCATTGCCTGGTGTCGGTTCCTATATTGCCGAAGCGCTGGCGCAGCAAAACCTGCACGCTATTCTGTTTGCCGTGATCACATTGGCGGCCAATATTATCGTGCTCGACCAATTGGTTTTCCGCCCATTGGTTCGCTATACCTCCCGTTTCAAATACGAAGATGTTAGCGCCAATAAAACTGAAGGCAGCTCATGGTTTTATAACTGCCTGAGCTATTCCCATATAGGATCAATGTTGTCAGCGGCCCTACGCATGCTGGCTGATGTATGGCTGTTTAAGCTGCCACAGATCTGGTACGGCCTTGGCTTGCATAAGCTGTTTCGCATCACCGCAAAAGCCAACTGGCTGTGGCGCAGCACTTGGTACCTCGCGGTGGTCATGGCCTGTGCCTGGTTCGGTTATCAACTGTGGGAGTATTTCCCAAAGCAATACTTCGCCATGATGCCTGAATGGATGCTGCTGACCACTGCGCGTGTAGTGGCTGCAATGGTGCTCAGTATCGTGATTTTCACCCCACTCGGCGTCTGGATAGGTATGAATCCACGCCTGGTGAAATTCTTCCAGCCGATCATTCAAATCCTGGCTGCTATCCCACCCAATATTTTCTATCCTCTGATCGCCGCTTTTATCGCTGTTTATCATCAGGATCTTGGCTGGTGGGCGATTCCAATGATCATGCTCGGCACGCAGTGGTATGTGTTGTTTAACGTCATTGCCGGCGTCACGGCAATCCCATCACATATCACCGAAGTCAGCGAAACCTTCGGTTTACGGAGTTTCAAATGGTGGCGTTACTATATGCTGCCCGCGATTTTCCCCTACATCGTTACCGGCATTATTTCTGCGGCAGGCGGTGCATGGAATAGCGCCATTGCAGCAGAAGTCATTCAATGGGGAGCTACCACTATCAGTACTACCGGGCTGGGCGCTTTTATTTCAGTCGTAACCGATGCCGGTAAAAACCCGGAATCCGCACTGGGCTGCGCTGCCATGTGCTCACTGGTGGCGTTATGCGTAATCTTTATCTGGCAGCCGCTGTATCGCGTTGCAGAAACCAAATTCAAATATGATTAATGCAGGGAAATTAAATGACTATTCAAGAAGTGGTACTCAGCGCCAAGCAGGTAAACAAAGCCTTCATTGGAGAAAAAAAGCTCCCCAAGGAAGTGCTGCGCGACGTGGATCTGAATGTTCACAAGGGGGAATTCGTTACGATCCTTGGGCAGTCAGGTTCAGGAAAATCAACGTTGATGCGCATATTTGCCGGCCTGATTTTCCCTGATACCGGCACGGTATCGCTGGCAGGAAAACCTATCCAAGGACCCGATGCCGATATCAGCATGGTATTCCAGTCTTATGCTCTTTATCCGTGGCTCACGGTGTATGACAACATCGCCTTTGGCCTGCTCGCACAAGACTTGCCACCGCAATTGATCGACAAAAAGCTGAAAGTATTACTCACGCTGGTTGGCTTGAATGGGTATGAGAAAGCCTGGCCCCGTGAACTTTCCGGTGGTATGCGCCAGCGCGTAGGTTTTGCCCGAGCATTAGCCGTGGAGCCCAAAGTTTTGCTGTTGGATGAGCCTTTTTCTTCTCTTGATATCTTCACCGCGCAGAAACTGCGGATGGATTTAATAAATATCTGGACGAGCAAAAAAAATAATATCAGCGCCATCGTCATGGTGAGCCATGACATAGAAGAAGCGGTCATGATGTCCGACCGAGTCGTCATTATGGATGCCAATAGTCGGCAGATCACCGATGAGATCGTTATCGACAGGCCAAGAGAATCACGAGGCAGACAGAATATGGCAGCCATTATTGATGAAACCAGCGATCGTTTGTATAAGAGAATTGCGATATCACAAAAAGCATCATAACTTCCAACGTATTTATTAACATCAGGTTATTGAAATGAAAAATATAATGCACTTGGCTGTATTGGGGTTACTATTACCAGTAGCCAGCACCACGTTAGCTGCAGAAATCGTAAATAAAGACGGCAATAAATTGGATTTATATGGGCAGATTAATGGCGTTCATTATTTCAGTGATAACGCTGGCAGCAGCGGCGATCAGTCCTACACTCGCTTTGGGTTTAAAGGTGAAACACAAATTAATGATGACATCATTGGATACGGCCAATGGGAATATCAGGTTGGGCTGAACGGAGCGGAAAGCGGCGAGCAAAGTGATAACTACACGCGGTTGGGTTTTGCCGGAGTGAAATTCGGCCCGTTTGGAAGCATCAGCTATGGGCGCAACTACGGTTTACTCTATGATGTGGGAAGCTGGACCGATGTATTACCCGAGTTTGGTAATGACAGTTATGAAGCTGCCGATAACTTTATGACCAGTCGGGGCAACGGTATGTTGACCTATCATAATCAGGGTTTGGGGGGGATTATTGATGGCCTGAATATCGGCATGCAATATCAGGGAAAGAATCGGGGGGACGACGCTCATCACACGCAAGACCTACAGACACAAAACGGCGACGGATATTCCTTCTCCACCACCTACGACATTGGTTGGGGACTGAGCGCTGGCGGTGCCTACGCCAATTCGGATCGTACACAGGCACAGCGAAATTTTGGTCTGGCCAATGGCGATCGTGCCAGAGCCTGGACTCTGGGCCTGAAGTACGATCGGGATAACCTCTATCTGGCAGCAAACTATACCCGCACTCAGAACATGACCTACGTAGATGGTGGCAACTACACCGGCTTTGCACCAAAGGCAGATGCCGTCGAAGCCGTGGCGCAGTATCACTTTGATTCTGGCATCACCCCTTCTCTTGCCTATTTGCAGTCACGTGGGCGTGACCTGCCTGGCATCGGTGATACCGATCTGGTCAAGTATCTAGATATGGCGCTGGGTTATAGCTTCAATGCCAATATGTCGGCCTATGTAGAGTACAAACTGAACCTGCTGGATAAACACAATGCAGCCGGTTTAGGTTCTGATGATGTCGTTGAAACGGGGATTATGTACCAGTTCTGAGAAGTTAAGCGCTGAAACCCATGCCTGATGAGGTTTGGCCTCATTGGGCTTTTTTATCGTTTTTAAATGGATAGAAGGCAGCAAGCAAGACATATGAATGAAAGTTAAAAACAGTGAATACAATCATATTAGCCGTTTCTTTCCCCATTCCACATTGACTGCATTACCCTCATTTAACGATTTAGTTTAACTTTCATTGCTCCGGGATTTATAGCCAACCACTTATTTAAACTACAACCTCGTTGAGGCTGTGTTTAGTTTAAACACCCCTTGCGATAGCTATTAATATTAAATTACATTTTGCAGTTATAAAACATCACTCAGTTATTGAGCTTCCTGACCCTTGTGGGTACTATGAGACTCCGATTTGATACAGGATAAAATTATGGACACCGACGGTTCGTTATTCATTGGTTTGTTGAGCCTGCTGGAGGCTTAGGCGCAATAGTCATTTTACTGCGTCCTGAAAAGTATCCGTATGTGACATCATCACGTCACAGCTGCACTTTATTCTCACCTCCTTCAGCGCCTTATACTAGGCGATCCCTAGCTGACAGCACCTCTCAATAATCCGAATTCAACATATTAATCAGACCAATAAGACCACAGGCATTCTCCCGTGTAAACTTTCACGTCTGGATGTTCCTGTGAAAAACTCAGTGGAATATCCTATTCACCTATTTATTTTTTAAAAGATAACCAAGGAAATATGATGGCCAAGAAAAAAATATTACTTACTCTCAGCAACGTTAGTAAGAGCTTCCAACCTACGGCCCAAAAATCACATTTGGTCCTTAGTGATATCGACCTCAAAGTCTATGATAATGAAGTGATCAGCGTATTAGGGAAATCCGGCTCGGGCAAATCCACCCTACTGCGGATAATCTCAGGTTTGATATCTCCTGATTTTGGGGATGTCATGCTGGGTGAGGACAAAGTCTCAGGCCCTAACCCACAAATCAATATGGTTTTCCAGAACTTTGCTATTTTCCCTTGGTTAACCGTTTATCAAAATATCGCCTTTGGATTGCAGGCACAGCATTATTCCCAAGACACCATCGACAAACAGGTGATAAAAATGCTGAACCTGATTGGTCTGGAAAAATACCGCAATGCTTTCCCACGAGAACTTTCCGGTGGTATGCGCCAACGGGTGGGGTTTGCCCGTGCGCTCGTCGTCGAGCCTGCGTTGCTGTTACTGGATGAACCTTTCTCTTCCCTGGATATTTATACTGGAGAAAATCTACGCAACGACCTAATGCAAATCTGGTCGACGCGGCAAATAAAAACTCGCTCCATGATTTTAGTAACCCATAGCATAACAGAAGCCGTAATGATGTCAGATCGGATTATTTTGCTAGGTTCAGAACCCGGTACCGTGACCGGAAATTATGAAATCACCCTACGGCGTGAGGAGCGGAACAAACGCTCAATGCAAAGCCTGATCGAAGAAATCAGCGCTGAGCTAAGCCAGCAAATTGCTACTTCAGCCTATTAAAGCCAGGCCCTGTGTAAACGCCACTGAACCGTGTTTACCAAGGCATAAAATCAATTTCTAATCGCTGTCTGGCAGATGGAAAGTCTGCCATTTTAACTACCTGTTTATCAAGAGCTACCTTTTTATCGGTGTTTCATGATAAGCAGATAACATGTTGGTTTTTATCATGCATTTTATTCAAACATTAATAACGCTATCAACGGCATCTTTACTTGGCGCAATTATTGGCTATGAAAGACAGTTCCGGCAACGCACCGCCGGGTTACGCACCAATACACTTGTTGCCACCAGCGCAGCTATTTTTGTCCATCTGGCCATGACCATTGATGGCAGTGGGGGTGCGGTAAGAGTGATTTCTTATGTGGTTTCTGGCGTCGGTTTTCTCGGTGCCGGGGCAATCATGAAAGAAGGCATGAATATCCGCGGCCTGAACACAGCGGCTACGCTTTGGGGATCCGCAGCCGTGGGCACCTGCGCGGGTTGTGCATTATATGGAGATGCACTTGCCGCTACGTTATACGTACTGGCTGCCAATACACTGCTGCGCCCGATCGTCAATATGGTCAACAAACAACCCTTCAGCGATGTTAACGGTGAATCCACCTACCAGATCTGCGTGATTGCATTTGAACACGAGCAACGCGAAGCGTTAGCCAAATTCAAAAAGGTGATGCAAGCCGAAAACTGCTTTATCTCGCACCTGGATATTGAGCCTTTTGGCGATGATGACGTAGAGATCACCGCAACTCTCATGCCCGCCTCTGTCACTACTACGGTACTTGATAAAACCGTCAATACTTTACTTGGCGATAGCATGATGAAACAGGCCTATTACAGCAGAATTTGTGGCTCTGGTTAAAAACGTCACGCAGGGCCCTTTTACACCGCCAATTAAAATGTGAATGAAGAGAATTATTATGAAAAGTATGCCGAAATTATCTCACCTGACTACTTTTAAAGAAATTGTTTACTGCGGTAGCTTACATGAAACATCAAAAAAACTGGCTATTTCACAACCGACACTCAGTCGTATTATTAAAGAACTTGAAGAAAATATTGGCTCGCGTCTTTTGGAACGCAGCAACCGCGGTGTCCGGCTCACTGCGGTAGGTGAAGCATTTTTTCAACGCATTGACGCTATCACCAATGAGTTAAGAAATACCATTTATGAATTCCGTGGGCTGAAGGAAACCGGAGAGAAATTCTTGCGCCTAGGCATGAGCACCTATCCACTGCTGTGCTATCTCCCCGACGCACTTGAGATCTTTAATCAGCGTTATCCACACACCCGCATTATCGTGATTGAGGATTGCCCCGAAGGGTTGGTTGCCAAGTTACGAAATAACGAATTGGATCTGGTGGTCTGCAACCTCAGCGAGGGGATTAACTGTGTCGATCTGGTAACGCAGGACTTCAAATGTGAAACGTTTTCGCTTTATCAAGGGAACAATCAGTCCTCTGTTGAGCTGCCGCTGGACGAAACAAAGTGGGTAGTCCCGCATTCCTGTACTGCCGGCCGTTTAGCGATGCAAGACTCCTCTTTCCCGTGCACACAGCAGGGTAATGTCGTGGAAACTGACTCTTTCCTCGCCACCTGGTGTCTAGTGAAACAACAGGGTTATCTCGCGCTATTAAGCGATCGTATCGTGGAGCATTACAGCCCACAGCTGAACCTCAAGAAAAAATCTGCTGAAGATATCAATATCAGCGCATGCTTTTATATTATTAAACGTGACGAGCCCATGACATCGTCTATCACTAACGATTTTACCGAGATCCTGATGGCGATGTGAACGCGCGCAAAACACCTGGCGAAGTAGTGCAAGCGCCTGGAAAGTATAGACCTGGTGGCCATCTGAAAACGAAAAACCCCAAGCTCTTACGAGCTTGGGGTCTGTATTTGGCGGAAGGACAGAGATTCGAACTCTGGGAGCTGTTACACTCGACGGTTTTCAAGACCGTTGCCTTAAACCACTCGGCCATCCTTCCAATGGGCGCAGATATTAACGGTACCGTTATGAAATGTCTATCGTTTTGACGTAAAAAAATGCGTCAAAACGCTCGTTCGCTTAAATTTCAGACCGATTGTGGTAAAAAAAACCAGAACCCCGCATCAGCGAGGCTCTTTTCAGACAATATGCAGGCAGTTATTTAGGTTGGGTATCGTACTCTGAACAACTCTGATAACCCTTGTTCATCACGTGGCCCGTGTCGTTGAAGCTGACAAAATAGGTCTGTGCTTTGCCGTCCCGTGGTGCCACGGCATAAGTATCACAGGTACCCTGCGCATGGATCAGGCTGGCTGAGGTTGATGGTGGCCCGGCAATTGCGCGCACTTGCTGTTTCGTCATCCCGACTTTTACATCGCTTACCACAGGCTCGTTCACATAGCTCGCGGCCCTGTCGTAAGTGGTACACCCAGTCAGTACGGTAAAAAGCGCCGCAGTGCATGCGGCCAAAACCAGTTTCTTTGTCATCACTTATCTCCTTAGCATGCTTATTGTTATCTAAGTGTAGAAGCTAAAAGGCTTTTATGCCAATAATGCTTTAGCGCTGTTAATAGTTGGCCCAGATACCCGGCGTCACCAGTTCCAACAGGTGGCCATCCGGATCGCGGAAATAAATGCTCTCCGCACCCTGCTCCCAACGCATACGCCCTTCTATCTCAACACCGTGTTCGGCCAACTGCTGCTCCCACAGGGGTAACTGGGCCTTGCTCACGGCCAAACCAAGATGTTGTGGGCCGCTGCCGTCATGAGGGGGAATATAGCCTCCCGGATAGTGAGCACCGTTCAGCGAATCCCCGGCAACAAACAGCAGCAACACGCTTTGATCGGAGATGTTATAGGCCTGAAAACGCTCGTTCGCGACCATCGCTGGCAGTTGCAACACCTGTTGATAGAAGGCTGCGGCACGTTCGATATCGTTAACATACAGCACCGTCTCAATCACACGCTCAATCTTAAGTTCCATGCCAACCTCCTGATTTATCGATTTATAAACAGGGTAGGCAGGTACGGACTCAGCAGAATAGCAATCAGTGCCGCGTGAAGATCAATCTGTGCGGCTGGCGAACGGGCAAAAAAAACGCGGCCCGAAGGCCGCGTAGTCACATTCACGGTATTGCTTAGAACTGGTAAACCAGGCCTACAGCAACCACGTCGTCGGTATTGATACCGGCTTTGTCGGTAAATGTGTTGTCGTCCAGCAGGTTGATTTTGTAGTCAACGTAGGTGGACATGTTTTTGTTGAAGTAGTAGGTCGCACCCACATCAACATATTTCAGCAGATCCTGGTCGCCGTAACCGCCGCCAATGTCCTTGCCTTTAGACTGCAGGTACGCCACGGAAGGACGCAGGCCGAAGTCGAATTGGTACTGTGCAACCACTTCGAAGTTCTGTGCCTTGTTCGCGTAACCGTACAGAGAGCTATTGCTGTTGCCGAAACGGGTAGCATTGTAAGACTGGGTATACATCGCTGCCAGGTAGACGTTGTTGGCGTCGTATTTCAGACCGCCGCTATAGCCTTCGGCTTTGTCACCACGACCCAGAATGGAAGAGGTGCCGTTAGGGCCACCGTTCTGATCGTTGGTACGGTCTGAGCTGAAGAACGCACCGGCAGCACTGATGCCATAGCCCAGATCGTAGGATACGGACATACCGTAGCCGTCACCGTTCTGGTTCAGGACATCACGGCCATTGTTGCTTTCTTCACCGTTGCCGTTTTTACCCTGATACTGCAGGGCAAAGTTCAGGCCATCAACCAGACCGAAGAAGTTGTTGTTACGATAAGTCACAACACCGCTGGTGCGTTGGAACAGGAAGTTGTCCGCGCCATAGGTATCGCCACCAAACTCAGGCAACACGTCGGTCCATGCGCCGATGTCATACATCACACCGTAGTTACGGCCGTAATCCAATGAGCCGTAATCGCCGAATTTCAGACCAGCGAAGCCCACACGGGTGAAGGAGTCATTTTCGTCTTCAGTTTTGTTCAACTGAACCTGATATTCCCACTCACCATAACCGGTCAGCTGATCGTTGATCTGAGTTTCGCCACGCAGGCCAAAACGCATGTAAGACTGATCGCCGTCGGTTTTATCGTTGTCGGAAAAATAGTGAAGACCATCGATTTTACCGAACAAATCCAGTTTATTGCCGTCTTTGTTGTAGATTTCTGCTGCACCTGCTGTGCCTGCCATCAACAGAGCTGGGACGATCAGGGAGAGTACTCGAAGTTTCATCGTTATTATCCTCTTAATTATGTCGAGCTACGGCCACTGCTCTTCTGAGCATTATTAGCGCGACTGTGAATCACCATTCTGGTAACAAGGGCTATATTAATCCAGAAAGAAAATGATACCAAGTATCCGATAGTGTTTCATACCTATATTTAAAAGTTTCTAAATGTAAATATCGGCGAACTTTAACAAAACCTTACCGACAAACAAAATAAAGCACCGAAAGATAAAAAAATAAATTAAACCTTACAAATCAATTAAATATACAAAACTATATAAAAATAAAGATAACAGTACAAAAGTATCAGGCAATAAGCACGTTGTGCCAAAAACCGTGGTAATACCTGGCGCTATAATCATCCCGCTATCATCATTATTTTCATTATTACCTTCATTATCCGTATGATAATTTTTGTAGTTACGACCGGCCTCTGGCCGGTTTTTTTATACCAAAAATCAGCACAAAAATAGTTCTAATAAAGCATTTTATGCACAAATTTAATCACAAAGAGATATCATAAACATGATTAATCACCGCACTAATAGCTAAATCAACCCTAAAAAACCGCCAACAAATTAACCAATGAATAATTTGTCGCCGCTCATCGTTTAAATAGCCCACAATCACATACAAAATAGCAATGAACCCCGCATCAATTCCCTCGATAATAGATTTATTGCCTTGAGAAACTATTTCACCCTCATCAGCAAGTGATCTAACACAGCTCCTCCCCCCTGATGGGCTACAGGGTTAACGCGAATCCTTTCGACCCCGATCACAGATTGTGATAAAAACAGGGGTTCATTTAAGCCACTATCCAGAGCCGATCCCGATACCGACATGACAGTCACTTGCAACGAACAAATTAAGCCCGGTGTGCCCGAGCAGAATGCTACCCGCCTGGCCTTTTTTATCGCCGGACTGGCGATGGCCACCTGGGCACCGCTGGTGCCTTTTGCCAAAACGCGTATCAATATTGATGACGGCTCATTAGGTCTGCTGCTGCTGTGCATCGGAGTTGGATCGATCATGGCAATGCCGTTGACTGGGCTATTGACCGGCAAATTTGGCTGTCGCCGAGTGATCCTGCTGGCGGGTATCGCCCTGTGCATCGATTTGCCGCTGCTGGTGCTGATGGACTCCACCTTGGGGATGGCATTAGCCTTACTGCTGTTCGGTGCAGCGATTGGTATGATTGACGTGGCGATGAACATTCAGGCCGTGGTGGTCGAACGCGCCAGCAATCGTGCCATGATGTCCGGCTTTCACGGCTTCTTCAGCGTTGGCGGGATCGCCGGTGCGGGTGGAGTCAGCGCCCTATTATGGTTGGGGCTCGGCCCGCTACAAGCCACTCTGATCGCCGTAGTCGCCATTTTGGCTCTGCTGCTGATTGCCAGTAAAAACCTGCTGCGTGAAAGTGGCGGAGATAAAGAAGGCCCGATGTTCGTTCTGCCACGTGGCTGGGTGATGTTCATTGGCCTACTGTGCTTTATCATGTTCCTGGCGGAAGGCTCAATGCTCGACTGGAGCGCGCTGTACCTGACCACCATGCGCGGGATGGACCATAATCAGGCAGGCTTGGGTTACGCTTTGTTCTCCATTGCCATGACGATCGGCAGGCTGAATGGCGATCGCGTAGTGAATGCCATGGGCAGATATCAGGTGCTGTTGCTGGGTAGCTTGTGTGCGGCCATCGGCCTGGCCTTGGCTATTACCATAGACAGCGCTATAGCCTCTTTGATTGGTTTTATGCTGGTGGGCGTCGGGGCATCCAATGTGGTCCCTATTCTGTTTAGCGCTGCTGGGAACCAACGTGTCATGCCTGCCAACCTGGCCATCGCTTCGGTCACCACGGTGGGCTATGCCGGTATTCTGGCCGGCCCGGCAGTGATCGGGCTAATCGCCCAGGTCTCCAGCCTGACGTTTGCCCTGGCCTGTGTCGCTGCGTTGCTGCTGATCGTCACTGCCAGCGCCAAAGCGGTCACTCGCTAATTTCAGGAATGCGTAGCCATGTTGCAAGATAGACAACTGACCATTAACTCCCGCTACATCACCCGCAGCTTCTGGCTGTTTGTCGTGCTGCTGGCCATGGCCATTGGGTTGTACAGCTATAACTACACCAACGCCTATCTGACGGAGAAAAAGCATGCCGTCAATACCATCGCCAACATGCTGCAAAAGCGTATCGACAGCTACCGCTCTCTGACCGAGCAAATCTACGACAAATTTGGTAATACCGCGTCGCTTGCTGTTGAGAACAACCTGCAGGAAACCCGACTGCGTCCGGATGTCTATTATGTTGAGAAGCGGCGCAGCAAAACCGATGCGGTCATTTTTGGCAACCACGAAAACACCACGCTGGCTACGGTTGCCAATATCTCGGACTTCCTGGATAACCGCTGGGGAACCGAGACCGAAAACTATGCGATGTATTTTCTCAATGGGCAAGATAACAGCCTGAGCCTGGTGACGACCCAATCGCTGAAAGACCTGACCTCGCGGTTGAAAGAAAACTACCTGACTACGTCGGTGTCAGACCGCCGCACCGAAATGCTGCAACAGGCCAATATGCTGGACGAACGCGAGAGTTTTTCCGGCCTGCGCAAACAGCGCTTCCAGAACGCTTACTCGTTTTCTATCCGCACCACCTTTAACCAGCCGGGGCATTTGGCCACGGTGATCGCCTTCGACCTGCCGATTAACGATATCATTCCGCTTAATATGGCCCGCTCCAACTTCCTGCTGCTGCCCGATAATGAAGAGATCGACGACAGCATGGTGCCAAGCGAAACGGCAATCAACGCCCAGGCCGCCCTGAAAGGCAGTTGGGTTGAATTCAGTGCTTCCTTGCCCAATTCGCCGTTGCAGCTGATTTACCGCGTTTCAGCTTTCAATCTGGCGATTGACCTGCTGCGCAATAACATCTGGCTACTGGCGGTCAATCTGCTGTTGCTGACGCTATCGATGGTGGGCATTTATTTCCTCCGCCAGCAATACATCCGCCCCAGCGAAAATATCGCCGCCGAGCTGGATCTCCAACGCTCGCTCAACCAGGAAATTGTCGCCAGCCTGCCTTGTGGGCTACTGGTCTATGACTTTGCCGATAACAGCGTGATCACCAGCAACAAGATCGCCGAGCACCTGATGCCACACCTCAGCCTGTCCAAAATTGCCCATATGGCTGAGCAGCATCATGGCGTGATCCAGGCTACGGTCAATAACGAAGTCTATGAGATCCGCATCTTCCGCAGCCAACGCACGGCGGAAACCTATCTGTTCCTGCTCAACGATCAGGATAAAGAAGTGATGGTGAACAAACGGCTGCAACAGGCCCGCCGCGAATACGATAAAAACGTTCAGGCCCGTAAGTTGATGCTGCACAACCTGGGGATCGAGCTGAATCAGCCGGTGCGGCAAATGCACGAACTGGCCGGGAGCCTGTGCCAACCATCAGATGCCGAGCAGCAACAGACATTGCTTAAACAACTCAACCTGGCTTCTGCATCGGTACTTGATCTGATCGACAATATCACCCTGCTCACCAGGTTGGAGACACAGGATTGGCAGCCGGTACGTCAACCTTTCAACCCCACCGTACTGCTGGATGAACTGCTGCTGGACGTGCTGCCAGCCATCAACCAGAAAGGGCTGGCGCTGTTCAATCACGTTAATCTGGACGTCAACCAACAGTACATTGGCGATGCTGGCGCACTGCGCAAAGTCCTTTCGTTGCTGCTGCGCTACGCCATTATCACTACCGCCTACGGCAAGATCACCCTGGTAGTGGAACAGGAAGCCGATCGCCCTGAACACCTGGTATTTCATATCAACGACACCGGCACCGGCATTTCCAATGAGGAAATCAGCAATCTGACCTACCCGTTCCTCAGCCAAACGCTGGTCGATCGCTTCGATCACGGCTCTGGGCTGACGTTTTTCCTGTGTAATCAGCTGTGCAAAAAACTCAATGGCCAGTTGGATATCCGCAGCAAAATCGATATCGGCACCCGCTATACCATTCACGTCACTATGGAGCAGGAGAAAACAGAGGAACAGACGACGGAGAAATTACTCGATGGGGTAACGGCGCTGCTGGATATCACCTCCGACGAGATCCGCCGGATCGTGACCCAGCTACTGGCGGGATATGGGGCCAACTGCATCGTGGCCGAGGAGCACCAAAACAGCCGGGAATATGATGTTTTACTAACCGATAACCCGCAGCAGGCCGACGACTATACGCTACTGCTAACCAGCGATGAAGCGGGCTGGCAACAGCTTGATAAAGGTTATATCCGCGTCAACTATAACCTGCACAATGCCATGATCGACGCTGTTCTGATCTTGATAGAACACCAGATGGCGGCACAAGAGCAGGAAGAAAACCCTGTAGGATCACTGGCAGAAAGCGCTCAAGTGTATGAAAAACAATTGAGATCAAGTGATTACTATGGTTTATTTATTGATACAGTACCCGACGATATCAAAAAACTGTATACTGAGGCGGGCAGCGGTGATTTTGCAGCGCTGTCTCAAACCGCACACCGCCTGAAGGGCGTGTTTGCCATGTTAAATCTGCTTCCCGGAAAGCTTCTGTGTGAATCGTTAGAACAGCACATCGCGGACGGTGATGCGCTCAAGATCGAGAATAACATCAGTCAGATTGATTTTTTCGTCAGTAGACTGCTGCAGCAAGGTAGCCAACAACATGAATAACCTGAACGTAATTATTGCCGATGACCACCCTATCGTACTGTTTGGCATCCGGAAGTCACTAGAGCAAATTGAGTGGGTGAATGTCGTTGGGGAGTTCGAGGACTCTACAGCACTGATCAACAATCTGTCCAAGCTGGACGCCAACGTCCTGATCACCGATCTTTCGATGCCGGGTGATAAATATGGCGACGGCATTACGCTGATAAAATATATCAAACGCCACTATCCGCAATTGTCGATCATCGTTCTGACCATGAACAACAATCCGGCCATTCTCAGCGCGGTGTTGGATCTGGACATCGAAGGCATCGTCCTGAAACAGGGTGCGCCTACCGATTTGCCAAAAGCGCTGGCCGCATTGCAGAAAGGCAAGAAATTCACGCCAGAGAGCGTCTCGAAGCTGTTGGAGAAAATCAGTGCCAGCGGTTACGGTGACAAACGCCTCTCTCCGAAAGAAAGTGAAGTGTTGCGTCTGTTCGCCGAAGGTTTCCTGGTGACCGAAATCGCCAAAAAACTGAACCGCAGCATCAAGACTATCAGTAGCCAGAAGAAGTCAGCCATGATGAAACTGGGTGTTGATAACGATATCGCATTACTCAACTATCTCTCCTCCGTCAGTATGACGCAGTTGGATAAAGACTAAAGTTCAACGGGTGCAGCATGCATGCGGCGCCCCTGAACCAACATTGTTATCAATCTAAAGGGCGCTCCTAGGCGCCCTTTAGTGTTTATGCAGTTTCCGATCCAGCCCTAAGCCGCCGTACCCGTTGACTGTAATAGCCCAGCGACTGCTCCAGCGTCTCCAGCGTGACCGGTTTCGACAGGCAGTTATCCATCCCAGCTTCAAGACAGCGCTGTTTCTCTTCTGCCAGTGCATTAGCCGTTACGCCAATCACCGGGGCAGTGAAATTCGACTGGCGCAAGCAACGTGTCAATTCATAGCCATCCATATTTGGCATATTGACGTCAGTCAATACGATATCTACCGCATTGCGTTCCAGTACGCTGAGCGCATCGACACCATCATTGGCGGTAATCACCTGATAGCCCAACGATGACAGCTGATCGGACAGCAAGCGCCGGTTGATCGGGTGATCGTCTACCACCAACAGGCGAATATCTCCGTTATCGGCACTATTGGCCTTAACGGGTAACGGCAGTTGCACCAACGCCTTATCGCTTTCGGTAACCACACCAAATAGCCGGTTCAACAGTTGGATAGCATCCCGTGGCGTGGAGGTACTATGCAGCCAGTAACCCGGGTGCGTTTCCAATGACGGCCCAATGTGCGCAATGGAGAGTTCGATCTGTGCCAACAGCGGGGTATCCACCTGCAAAGGATGATCGCTGAACAGAACGTCCCCTGCCGCGGTTTGCTGCCCCTCGAAACGTAATACTGTGGCACCGTAGCCGCCAAGGATCGCCTGCAGATAGCTTTCCAACCGCTGATTACGAATTTGCAGCCACAGGTGTTTGCCCTGCCAGGTATCGCTGGCCTGCGGCGTCGGGAACAGTGCCCCAAACAGCGGAATGCGAATGGTAAACAGGCTACCGAGGCCAGGCTCGGACTCCACCGCGATATCACCGTCCATCAGGTTGATCAGTTTTTCACAAATCGCCAGCCCAAGCCCTGTGCCCTGGAAATGACGCTGCACCCCGCTGCCAACCTGGAAGAAGGGATCAAACAGGCGCAGGACCTCTTTTTCTGGAATGCCGACGCCGGTATCGCGAACGCTGAATTCCAGATAGCTGTCACGGGTGCAGACCTGCAGGATAATACAGCCGGTGTCGGTAAACTTGATGGCGTTATTCAACAGGTTAGACAACACCTGCTGCAAACGCACGGGATCGCCATTGATACGCTCAGGCACACCTTGTTCAATAAAACAGTACAAACCAAGCCGTTTTTTCACCACCAGCGGCAAGTAGTTGCCCGCAATGTGGGTAATGACCTCCAGGCAAGAAAACTCACGGGGCTCTATCTTCAACTGCTCCGACTCAATCTTGGAGAAGTCCAGGATGTCGCTGATGATCTTCAGCAACAGCCCCGAGGAGTTGTTCATCGCATTGACCAGGCGATCGACCCCTTGCGGCAACGCCTTGGTCTGCAGCAGATCCAGGTTGCCGATAATCCCGTACAGCGGTGTGCGCAGCTCATGGCTGACGGTGGCCAGGAACATCGATTTGGACTGGCTGGCCTGCTCCGCCGCCGCGGCCATTTCCTGCAGCGACTCTTCCATTTTGACGCGGGCACTAACGTCAACCAGCACGCAGATAGCCACGTCCTCATTGCGGTAACGGGAGTGCACAAAGCTGATTTGCAGATTGTTGTTATTACTGGTCATCACATCAACAAAGTTGACCTGCTGTTCGCAGATAATGCGCGTAATGCGATCCCGATCCTCGTTGGTCAACAGGTTGATATAGTTATGCGCCAGTTCATTACTCAGGATGTTGGTACCATCACTGATGCGCAGAATGCAGATGCCTACCGGTGCCGAAGCCACGATTTTGCGGTTGAACTGTTCATGCTCCTCCAACCGGAAGGCATTCTCTTCCGCTGGCAGGAACATCTTGCGTTCGAACAACCACGCCAGGCTGAACAACACCACGGCCGACAGCAGGTTAAGCAGCACCGCATTGAGGATCAGTACCTTGAAGCGTTCCACCACGCTCTTCACCGGCAATGAGTACACGATGCTGAGCGACGAAGGCGGCAGCGCCTTCTTCATGATCAAATCCTGGTAACTGTCGACATAGCCAAAATAGGTGTGTTCCTGCGGATAAACATTGAGCGAAGAGGCATAGCGATCGCCATTGGCCAGTCGCAGCACCGATTCGTTGTTCTCATCCAGTAGATTAACCCCTACCGGCAAGTTGCTGGTGGTGACAAAGTCTTCCAGGCGGATCGTCTGTTCAATCCCCAGCAGCGCTTCCAGTTTGTTGCCGACATAGACCGGCGTCATTACATACAGGTAACCTACATCAGGCCGCTGCTGGCTGGGGCTAATCCAGTAAAGGTTATTGTCTTTCTCCGCGCTGTTGGCGGCGTTACGGTATTTAAGGATGCGCTCATGCAGCGCCTTGAGCACGTTTTGCCGATCGGTGATGCCGTTGCTGCTACCGAATTCCGTCATGCACAGACTGTCACTGCCGATAAAAAATACCCGGTTCAGATCATAGGCCGCGACAAAGTTTTCTTTCCAGTATTGGATCAGACTGTTTAACGAGGTGATCGAGTCACGGTAGTTGGAGTTCAGCGCACAGTTGGATTCCGGGTACAGCGGCTTCATCTCCGGCTGGCTGTCTTTGCCATTCATCATGCCGGTGAACAGCTCGAGGCTCCCTACCGTGCCGTTGAGGCGGTTTTCCGCCATGTATTTGATGTCGCGGATGATATCCGCCGAGTGGCGAATGTAGCCCTGAGCCTGGTCAAAGTTGAGATTATATTCCTGCCTGATATCGGATTCTTTCTCATGCACGATATCCAGAATATAAAACGTGGTCAGCAGTGCACCCAGCGACCACAGCATGAACGCCAGCACCCGAAACAGATAGCGGGAAATTTTTAACGTGGTACGGAAAGAGGCTAAGTATTTCAAGCAGGTACCATGCCAGAGTAAGGGGTGACGAGCATAATCATAGCAAAACAACGATCCCGTGCAGCATCGACAAGTGATGGCAGCAATTAAACCATACAACTGAAAAAGGGCCTAGCATCGCTGCCAAGCCCTTTTTGATCCACCCAGATTATACGGCCAGGGCCGTGCTATTTAGGCGTTCTCGTCATCCATATCGTCTACGGCGCCGGTATCCTCATCACCCTCATCGAGTGGTGTGGTATCTTCTTCCGCTTCGTCGCTACCTGGTTCAAGGCTATCAAGCTCTTCATCTTCAACCGGTTCAGCGACGCGCTGCAGGCCGACAACGTTCTCGTCTTCCGCAGTACGGATCAGGGTAACACCCTGGGTGTTGCGGCCAACCACGCTGACTTCCGCGACACGGGTACGCACCAGCGTGCCTGCATCGGTGATCATCATGATTTGGTCGGTAGTTTCTACCTGCACAGCCCCAACAACCTGGCCATTACGCTCGCTGACCTTGATGGAGATAACCCCTTGGGTCGCGCGCGATTTGGTCGGGTATTCCGTTACCGCAGTACGCTTGCCGTAGCCGTTCTGCGTCACGGTCAGGATATCGCCTTCGCCACGAGGAATAATCAGCGAAACTACGCGATCGCCTTCACCGAGGTTGATACCGCGTACGCCAGTAGCGGTACGGCCCATCGAGCGCACCTGCCCTTCAGGGAAGCGCACCACTTTACCGTTGGCGGAGAACAGCATCACTTCGTTGCTGCCGTCGGTCAGGTCAACACCAATCAGCTCGTCACCCTCGTTGAGGTTAACGGCGATGATGCCTGCGCTACGTGGGCGGCTGAACTCGGTCAATGCGGTTTTCTTCACGGTACCGCTAGCGGTAGCCATGAACACATGGCGGCCTTCTTCGTATTCACGCACCGGTAGAATGGCGGTGATACGTTCATTGGCTTCCAGCGGCAACAGGTTGACGATCGGCCGGCCACGAGCACCACGGCTGGCTTCAGGCAGTTGATACACCTTCATCCAGTACAGGCGACCACGGCTGGAGAAGCACAGGATCGTGTCGTGGGTGTTGGCCACCAGCAGACGATCGATAAAGTCTTCTTCTTTAATACGGGCGGCTGACTTGCCTTTACCACCGCGACGCTGCGCTTCATAGTCGGTCAGAGGCTGATACTTCACGTAGCCCTGATGCGACAATGTCACGACCACATCTTCCTGGTTGATCAGGTCTTCGATGTTGATATCAGACGTGTTGGCGGTAATTTCGGTACGGCGTGCGTCACCGAACTGATCGCGCATGGCCACCAGTTCTTCACGGATCACTTCCATCAAGCGGTCTGGGTTTTCCAGAATAAAGATCAGCTCAGCGATGATGTTCAGCAGCTCTTTATACTCGTCCAGCAGCTTCTCGTGCTCCAGGCCGGTCAGTTTCTGCAAGCGCAGATCCAGGATCGCCTGAGCCTGTTGCTCGGTCAGGTAATATTTACCGTCACGGATGCCGAACTCTGGCTCCAGCCACTCTGGGCGTGCAGCGTTGTCACCGGCACGTTCCAACATCGCCCCGACGTTACCCAGATCCCAAGGCTGCGCGATTAACGCAATCTTCGCTTCTGCCGGAGTCGGCGCGCGGCGGATCAGTTCGATAATCGGGTCGATGTTGGCCAAGGCAATGGCTAACGCTTCCAGGATATGGGCGCGATCGCGGGCTTTACGCAGTTCGAAAATGGTACGGCGGGTCACCACTTCACGGCGGTGGCGCACAAAGGCACGCAGAATATCTTTCAGGTTCAGCAACTTTGGCTGGCCCTGATGCAGTGCCACCATGTTGATACCGAAGGTGACCTGTAGCTGAGTCAGCGAATACAGGTTATTCAGCACCACTTCACCCACGGCGTCACGTTTGACTTCAATCACGATGCGCATACCGTCTTTATCAGACTCGTCACGCAGCGCGCTGATGCCTTCAACGCGTTTCTCTTTCACCAGCTCGGCAATTTTCTCGATCAGGCGCGCTTTGTTCACCTGATAAGGAATTTCATGCACGATGATGGTTTCGCGGCCGGTTTTAGCGTCCGCCTCTACCTCGGCACGGGCGCGAAGATACACTTTGCCACGGCCGGTACGGTAGGCTTCTTCAATACCACGACGGCCATTGATGATCGCCGCCGTCGGGAAGTCCGGGCCTGGGATGTGTTCCATCAGCCCTTCAATGCTGATGTTTTCATCCTCGATATAGGCCAGACAGCCATTGATAACTTCAGACAGGTTATGCGGCGGAATGTTGGTCGCCATGCCCACGGCGATACCGGACGAGCCGTTGACCAGCAGGTTCGGGATCTTGGTTGGCATAACGGCCGGGATCTGCTCGGTACCGTCATAGTTTGGCACGAAGTCGACGGTCTCTTTTTCCAGATCCGCCAGCAGTTCGTGGGCGATTTTCGACATGCGCACTTCGGTATAACGCATTGCTGCGGCGGAGTCGCCGTCCACAGAACCGAAGTTACCCTGGCCGTCCACCAACATGTAACGCAACGAAAACGGTTGGGCCATACGGACGATCGTGTCATACACCGCGCTGTCACCATGCGGGTGATACTTACCGATCACGTCCCCAACGACACGGGCCGATTTCTTGTAGGGTTTATTCCAGTCGTTACCCAGTACATTCATCGCGTACAGAACGCGGCGGTGCACCGGCTTCAGTCCATCACGAACATCTGGCAACGCACGGCCGACAATAACCGACATCGCGTAATCCAGATACGAGCTTTTCAGCTCTTCTTCGATATTTACCGGTGTGATTTCTCTGGCAAGGTCGCTCATGGAGCTGCTATCCCTCATACTGAATGATTCATCTGCCTTGGCGTAGTGCCAAAGGTGTAAAACTATATCACAAAGCGCGCTTTACGGGGAAATTACCGGCGCGGTTTCGCTGAAATGTGCTGCCCTGTGGGCGAAAATTGCCTCGATAACCATTGCCTCGATAACAACAGCGCTGCGCCAAGCGTGCCGGAACATGTATAATCTGCACCCTAAGAGAACCAGGAGCCAATAACGCCCATGAATGCTGAATCATCCCGTCACGCGCCAAACGTTGATCACCAGGAAATCGCCAAATTTGAAGCTGTCGCCTCGCGCTGGTGGGATCTGGAAGGTGAGTTCAAGCCGCTGCATCGGATCAATCCGCTGCGTCTGAATTATATCATGCAGCGTGCAGGAGGCATTTTTGACAAACAAGTGCTCGACGTTGGCTGTGGCGGCGGCATTCTGGCAGAAAGCATGGCGCGTGAAGGTGCGTTGGTGACCGGGCTGGATATGGGGGCAGAACCGCTCCAGGTGGCGCGACTGCATGCGCTGGAAAGCGGTATGCAGGTGACCTACGTGCAAGAAACGGTAGAAAGCCATGCGCAAGCTCATCCACAACAGTATGACATCGTCACCTGTATGGAGATGCTCGAGCACGTACCGGATCCGGCCTCCGTCGTGCGCGCCTGTGCGCACTTGGTCAAACCAGGCGGCCATGTGTTCTTCTCTACCATCAATCGCAATACCAAAGCCTGGCTGATGGCGGTCATCGGCGCTGAATACGTGCTCAAGATGGTGCCACAAGGCACCCATGATCATAAGAAGTTCATCCGCCCTTCTGAACTGATAGGTTGGGTCGACGGCACCGAGCTGCGTGAAAAACATATCATCGGCCTGCATTACAACCCGATCACCGACCATTTCAAGCTGGGCCGCAACGTTGATGTGAACTACATGGTGCATACCCAGCACCAGGGTTGAAACTGCCGAAACGTACCGGGGGCGAGGTTTCCGCCGCCGGTGCGACTAAGCGTATAAGATAAATAGCTATTTAGCCGTTTTCGATCAAAACAGCCGATCTAAACCGTTTTTAAGAATATAAAAGCAGATCAATATGCGGTTTTTTTCTAACGTTTAATAAAGCGGCAAACGATCGGGATTTTCACAAAATCAGCAAAATCTCATCGCGCTTATTGACAAGCTTGTCACCCCAGATAGGGCGCGCACTAGGAACAATTGGTAACATTTCACCCCCAAGTTATCCACAAGATCGGCAGGTTTTGTTCACTTGCAAACCCTCCGTTTTATCACTATCTTGTTACCTCACCGACATACACCCCCTATATATAGTGTTTACATACTGAGCAGAGCGACTACACTTGCTGCTTAGGGGAATCTCACGGACAGGTAAAAATGAACCAAAGCCTACTTGTAACTAAACGCGATGGCAGTAAAGAGCGCATCAACCTCGACAAAATCCACCGAGTCATCGACTGGGCCGCGGAAGGTTTAAACAACGTCTCGGTCTCTCAAGTAGAGTTACGTTCACATATTCAGTTTTATGACGGCATCAAAACCGCCGATATTCATGAAACCATCATCAAGGCCGCAGCCGATCTGATCTCCCGTGACGCACCGGACTATCAGTATCTGGCCGCTCGCCTCGCCATCTTCCATCTGCGTAAAAAAGCTTACGGTCAGTTTGAGCCACCGAAGCTGCTCGACCACGTCGCACGCATGGTGGAGATGGGCAAATACGATAAACATCTGCTGGAAGACTACACCACTGAAGAGTTCGAGCAGATGGACTCCTTTATCGATCACTGGCGTGATATGAACTTCTCCTACGCTGCCGTGAAGCAGTTGGAAGGGAAATATCTGGTGCAGAACCGCGTTAGCGGCGAGATCTACGAGAGCGCCCAGTTCCTGTATATTCTGGTTGCCGCGTGCCTGTTCTCCAACTATCCGCGCGCCACCCGTCTGGACTACGTAAAACGTTTCTATGACGCGATCTCCACCTTCAAGATTTCACTGCCTACGCCGATCATGTCTGGCGTGCGCACCCCAACCCGCCAATTCAGCTCTTGCGTGCTGATCGAGTGTGGTGACAGCCTGGACTCCATTAACGCCACCTCCAGCGCCATTGTGAAATACGTTTCACAGCGTGCCGGTATCGGTATCAATGCTGGCCGTATCCGTGCCCTGGGTAGCCCAATTCGTGGCGGTGAAGCCTTCCACACCGGCTGTATCCCGTTCTACAAGCACTTCCAGACCGCGGTAAAATCCTGCTCTCAGGGCGGCGTGCGTGGTGGTGCAGCAACGCTGTTCTACCCAATGTGGCATCTGGAAGTGGAAAGCCTGCTGGTGCTGAAAAACAACCGTGGGGTTGAAGGCAACCGCGTCCGTCACATGGACTACGGCGTGCAACTCAACCGCCTGATGTATCAGCGCCTGATCAAGAATGAAGACATCACCCTGTTCAGCCCGTCTGACGTCCCAGGGCTGTACGACGCGTTCTTCGCCGATCAGGACGAGTTCGAACGTCTGTACACCCTGTATGAGAAAGACAGTAGCATTCGCCAGCAGCGCGTGAGAGCGGTAGAGCTGTTCTCACTGATGATGCAGGAACGTGCTTCTACTGGCCGTATCTACATCCAGAACGTCGACCACTGCAACACCCACAGCCCGTTCGATCCGCAGATCGCCCCGGTACGCCAGTCAAACCTGTGCCTGGAAATCGCTCTGCCGACCAAACCGCTGGATGACGTTAACGACGAAAACGGCGAAATCGCGCTGTGTACACTGTCAGCATTCAACCTGGGTGCGATTGACAGCCTGGACGATCTGGAAGAGCTGGCTACGCTGGCCGTGCGCGCGCTCGACGCCCTGCTGGATTATCAGGATTACCCGATCAAAGCCGCTCACCGTGGCGCGATGGGCCGCCGTACCCTGGGTATCGGTGTGATCAACTTCGCCTATTACCTGGCGAAGAACGGCGTACGCTATTCCGACGGCAGCGCCAACAACCTGACCCACAGAACCTTCGAAGCGATCCAGTACTACCTGCTGAAAGCCTCGAACCGTCTGGCTCAGGAGCAAGGGGCTTGCCCGTGGTTCAATGAAACCACCTATGCGCAAGGCATCTTGCCAATCGATACTTACAAGAAAGATTTAGACGCGATCTGTAGCGAACCGCTGCATTACGACTGGGAAAGCCTGCGTAAAGAGATCAAAGAGACCGGCCTGCGCAACTCAACGCTGTCTGCCTTGATGCCGTCGGAAACCTCGTCGCAGATCTCCAATGCCACCAACGGCATTGAGCCACCGCGCGGCCACATCAGTATCAAAGCGTCCAAAGACGGTATTCTGCGTCAAGTGGTGCCTGAGTATGAGCGTCTGAAAAATGACTACGAACTGCTGTGGGAATTACCAAATAACGACGGTTACCTGCAACTGGTTGGACTGATGCAGAAATTTATCGATCAGTCGATCTCGGCAAACACCAACTATGACCCAACCCGTTTCCCGGGTGGCAAGGTGCCGATGAAGCAGTTGTTGAAAGATCTGCTCACCACCTACAAGTTTGGTGTCAAAACGCTGTATTATCAGAACACCCGCGACGGTGCAGATGATATCCAGGAAGACATGCAGCCTGCTCAGGGCGGCGATGACGACTGTGAAGGCGGCGCCTGCAAGATCTAACGTTTGACACAGCGGGCCGGAACTCTTCCGGCCCCTTTAATTTTCAGCTCGGCACTAATGGATCCAAGCTCATGGCTTACACTACTTTTTCTCAAAACAAAAACAACCAGTTGCTTGAGCCGATGTTCTTCGGCCAGTCGGTCAACGTGGCGCGTTTCGACCAGCAAAAACATGAAATCTTCGAAAAGCTGATCGAAAAACAGCTCTCCTTCTTCTGGCGTCCAGAAGAGGTTGACGTCGCGCGCGATCGTATCGACTATCAAGCGCTGCCGGAACACGAGAAGCACATCTTCATCAGTAACCTGAAGTATCAGACGCTGCTGGACTCCATTCAGGGCCGTAGCCCTAACGTGGCGTTTCTGCCGCTGATCTCCATTCCGGAGCTGGAAACCTGGATCGAAACCTGGTCATTCTCAGAGACCATTCACTCGCGTTCCTACACTCATATCATTCGTAACATCGTTAACGATCCGTCGGTGGTGTTTGACGATATCGTCACTAACGAGGAGATCCTCAAGCGGGCAAAAGATATCTCCGGCTACTACGACGATCTGATCGAAATGACCAGCTACTATCATCTGCTGGGCGAAGGCACGCATCAGGTCAATGGTAAAACGGTGACCGTTAACCTGCGCGCCATCAAAAAGCAGCTGTATCTGTGCCTGATGAGCGTCAACGCGCTGGAGGCCATTCGTTTCTACGTTAGCTTCGCCTGTTCGTTTGCTTTCGCCGAGCGTGAGCTGATGGAAGGCAACGCCAAAATCATCAAGCTGATCGCCCGCGACGAAGCCCTGCACCTGACCGGTACGCAACATATCCTGAACCTGATGCGCTCAGGCGCCGATGACCCAGAGATGGCTGAAATCGCCGTGGAATGCCAGCAACAGTGCTATGACCTGTTCGTCCTGGCGGCACAGCAAGAGAAAGAGTGGGCCGAATATCTGTTCCGTGACGGCTCCATGATTGGCCTGAACAAAGACATCCTGTGCCAGTATGTGGAATACATTACCAATATCCGCATGCAGGCCGTCGGCCTGGGTTCACCGTTCCCTACCCGCTCCAACCCAATCCCGTGGATCAACGCCTGGCTGGTGTCGGATAACGTGCAGGTGGCTCCGCAGGAAGTTGAAGTCAGCTCTTACCTGGTCGGCCAGATTGACTCTGAAGTCAACGCCGACGATCTGAGTGATTTCGAGCTGTAAGTGGCTGCACCAACCATCACGCTGCGTGCCACCGGTACGCAGCTCTCCTGCCCCGAAGGTGAGAAATGCCTGCTCGACGTGCTGGAACTGCATGAGGTGGAGGTAGAATACCAATGCCGCTCCGGCTATTGCGGTGCCTGCCGAGTGAAATTACTGAAGGGTGAGGTCGCTTACCACCAGCAGCCGTTGGCATTTATCAATCACGGCGAGATCCTGCCCTGCTGCTGCATGCCCGCCATGGATATCGAGCTGGAAATCTAGGCTGGGCTCCGTTCACTGCCAGGATCATCGCGTTCCTGAACTTCCCCCCCGCTTCCAGCGGCAGCACGCTATGTCCTTCCTGAGCGAAAGAAAATAAACGGCTAACCTTTACGGCCAGATAATACGTCGGGATTTACAGGTACTGCAGGCTTAGGGTGGTGCCGGTGTGAAAGTTGACTGCACCTTTCACTGTAACTTGAGCGGTTTCAGCCGCCATTGCAGCAAAAGAACCGGCAGAGGTAGCAAGAACCCAAGACAGGGCCGTCATTTTAAGCACTTTCATTGAATACCATTTTTAACATGAACGAACATTACCCCCTCCTGAACTGGACACCCCTTGCATAACAAGTCTGGAGACAATAGCCAATAACGCGTTTCCATTTAGCATTGGAGCGAGGCGGTAACAAAGCACGGTGGGTAAATATTGTCTGGCAGACCACTGCCAGACAATACGCCGGGGTTTACAGGTATTGCAGGCTTAGGGTAGTGCCGGTGTTAAATTTGATGGTGTCTTTCAACTCATCCACCATTTTAATGTCAAGTGCAGCAGAAATAGTGAGAACACCAGCAATATTGGTGGCTTCCTGTGGTGTAGTGCCTTCCCCCCAACCATGGAATCTGGAGCCATCCTGATACATCAAATGATCGGCGACGCTGGAAATCGCACTCCAACTACTCCCGTTATCCTTGGAGGAGATCAGCTTGGCGTCTTTGCTATCCAGGGTGGCACTGGCGAGCGCCAGGGTAAAATAGCCGATGTGTTGCTCATCAATCTCTCCCAGCGAGGCATACTGCCCCGCCTCGGTGCGAATGGTACTTTCAGTCTCACTAATGTGACTCACCACCCCCATCGGGGGCTTGCCGGCAACTGGCATGTCGGCCTGTGCGGATAAGGCCACTTTGACAGCCGAGCTACATTGGATATTGAAACTCACGGGCTGATAGCCTAACTGGTAAGCATTTTGTGATTTAGATTGTTCCGCCAGTTCGTTTTTTTTCAAAGTGCCGAAGTCGACTGAACCATCAACAGCGATGGAGCATGCTGAAGGAAATACCGACCCTTTCACGGCAATTTGGGATGTTTCCAGTGACATGGCTGCAACGGAAGCGGCAGAGGTTGCAAGAACCAAAGACAGAGCTGTCATTTTAAATACGTTCATTTCAGTACCATTATTCAGATTAACCAACATAGCCCCTCCCTGGATAGAATGCCTTTTCCATTACAAGAACAGAGGCAATAGCTAATATTGCTGTGCCTCAAACCTCACTTGACCGCCCATTTCCGTCAGATCGCGTATCCGCCCCTCATCTCCTGATGCGGGGAAATCCAGGCGCAACTGCACTATCAACTGATGAGTGTCCTTCCCGGCGGCCCCTGTTGCGAGCGCGGTAAGCTGACTGCCGGGAGACAGTAACAGCGATGTCCCCGCTGGTAGCTGCCTTTCCCCCTGCAATACAGAGTTCAGCCTCAGCCCGGTGTCTGCGCCGTCATACTGCGCTGCC
The DNA here is from genome assembly GCF_055790865.1 of Serratia sp. K1WW1. Lineage (NCBI taxonomy): Bacteria > Pseudomonadati > Pseudomonadota > Gammaproteobacteria > Enterobacterales > Yersiniaceae > Serratia > Serratia sp. K1WW1. The sequence goes on along the minus strand of NZ_CM147697.1, from coordinate 1,929,956 downwards.
AGCAACGACACTGTCATGCTGCCCATGGCGCCGAAGCGGAAGTTTTTCCCCCCTTCATCCGGCGTACCGTCAATCAACAAGGCGATCGCCCCTTCCCCCACACACTCAGCGGCGACTGTCACTTCCTGCTGGGTAAACAGCGTTGCTGCATTTGCTGAATGGCGCTGATTGCCCAACTGTATCTCAGGGCGTGATACCACCACCTGACAGCGCTGTGCCATGCAGTACGGCGTGACAAGCCACAGCAGGGTGATCAGGCTCACTCCCCGGATTAATGTGATGATTTTCCGTTTCACGCTGCCACCTTTGTTCTGCGATTAACGACATTTGGCGGTGATATTTTCATAGGTTCCCCCCTTTAGCGCTTTTTCCGGTACGGTATAGTGCAGGCTGCATTGCTGCTCCTGCCAACGTGCCACCAGCGGGCGTTTATCGTTCAAGTCCGTGAGGAACACCGTGCCTGCATCTACCGCCGTGGTCACATAGCTACCATCTTGCGCGATAATGGCACTGCCTTTCGGCAGCGGTGAACCGTCCATCAGCATCACTGTCAACAGCCCGTTGCGCGTCTGCTGCAAAAGAAAATGGGTATTGGTCACCGCCCCATGGCCAGCCACGATTTGACGGTAACCATTGCCGACATCGGTATTTTCCGGCAAGTGTTCGGTGTTCAACTCTATTCGGCCCGCGGTATAGGCTGGCAACCCAGGAACCACCGCTTTCCCCCGCCAGTCAGTCCAGACCTTCCCCTGCGGGGTATTGATTTCAACCCCACTGACAGCGGGCTCTACCACCACCACCCCAAAGGTGTCGCCAATCTTGTGCGGCGAGAACATCACACCTTCCCGATGGGCTACGATGCCACCAGACAACGTGCCGGAGTAATTACGAGTATGCTCCCCCGCGGCGTAACCATATAGCCCGGCAGAGGTATAGTGCAGGTTACCGTTCAGGCTACCTGACAAGCTGGTATCGCGTTCCTGTTTCATGCTGTGTTCTGTCGCCAGTGACCAACTGCCGTTTTCCGTCAGGCCGCCACTCGTCTGCATACCCACCGCCGCTGAATCTGGTGTATTACGGTAATAGCTGCTTACCACCTGTCTACCCAGAGGAAAACTGAGGTTAACAAACAGGCTGTCGCGGTCGGTATTGCGGCACGAGTAAGCCGTATGGCAGTTGCGTGAACTCCGGCTCTGGCGCTGCCAGTTTATCGAGGCGGTCACAAACCCAAAATTACGGTTCCAGGTCGCCATCAGGCGTCGGGTATCCCCACGGTGATCCCCCTGCCGGGTTTGGCTGGCAGAGAGCGAAATATTGCCCAGCGTCGCCTGGTGCCAATTCATTCTTAGGCCGGCGCTAGTGCGGCTGTATGGACTATCAGCGGTAGAAACCGAGTCTGTCAGTTCCCGATAGCCGGGAGAATACAAAGTGACATCCCCACCAAACCCGAGATTCAGTGGCGCTTGCCAGTTTACGGAAGCGGTACTCTTTGCCCCTTGTTGGCCATGGTTCTTATCCTGGCTCAGAGCAGCAGACAGGCCCAACGAGACTTCCTGACGCGGGCTGACGATGACCCCCACACCGCTCCCCAGGTAACCAGAGGCGATGATTGACCCACCCTCCAGCAATACCCGTGGAGAAAGCGCCCAGCCATCAGACAGACTGGCTACCCAAGGCCGCTGATAGTCCTGGCTGACGTTGTCCGCACGTAGGCGCCCCAGCGCCAAAGACCAGGTTTCCGGTGCCTGTGGTACCAGAGTGCGAAATGATGCCGCCGTGATGGTAAAGGCCTCTTCCTGTCCGCTCGGGGTGATGACCTTCAGTTGCAGGTCACTGGTGGTATTCAGTACCGGGAGTTCCGTCAGCGTAAATGGGCCAGCGGGTACCAGCGTGGAATAAATCAGGATGCCGCTTTGACGGACTTCCATTCGTGACTGATCCGCGCGGGCAATCCCACTCACCTGCGCCCCTGTCCCCTGGCTACTCAGCGCGGCCTGTGGTAGCAACTGCAGCCCGTCGATGGAGGCACCAGACAGGAGATTATTGGAAAAGTTGATCTGCCCGGCCTGCAACAATTGCTTGCTATCCACCAGGGTTTTCTGTGCGTAGACGTAAGCATTATCGAAGGTAAACCCACCTTCGCTGCTCTGGCGCAGGTTATGCGCACCACGCACCATCCAGTCCCCCAGGTTAAAACCGCTTTCCAGATTCAGGTAGCTGTTGCTTGAGTGGCTAGCGGCCGAGGTAAAATGGGAACGATAGGCGGAATAGTTCAGCAGACCAGCCGCGCCACCTTGCTGGAAATGCGTCAGGTCATTCTCCTTCTCCACCGCTGCCGGCGGCACCACAATATGCACTTCTTGCGTGGCGGGAAGCAGGGAGATGGTCGCGGTCGGCCAGACCTCAGTCAGCTGTGGGCAAACATCTGTGTCCGCACTCTCCTGCCGCAGTAGTGAGGGATCTAATCGAATACCGGCAGAGGCGAAGAACGATTCATCCGCACACAGTTCACCACTGCGGCTAAAGGTCAGCCTCTGCATACCTCGGCGAGTACCATTAACCTCTAACTCCACTTCCGTGATACCTGGCGTAAAGCGTCCTCCTTGTGCAAAGTAGGCAGCGGTAGACGGGTCGATACCCAGTGCCTTCAGCCGGCTTGCACTGAAGTTGGCCAATTTGGCCCCTTCCGCTTGTGCAGGGCAACCCAAGCAGATCAGCATCATGGCAGAGGTCAGTAGTGAATGGCGGGCTGCAGTCATGGTGGTGAGCAACTATTTCCCGCTCAGAGGGGCAGTCTGTACGCCCACACCAAACCCGTAACGAGTAACAGGGGAGAATTCCACCCGCTGCTGACCACTGAGGCGGGTACTGGCAGGTGCGGTGACCACCAGGGTTTCGCCAGGCAGGATATAACTCTTGTTCAGCGACAGCACACTACCTGCAGGTTGTAGTTTGACCTGCGGAGTCAAGCGCACCACATGGCGACCGGTGTTGGTGACCTTCAGGCTGTTGGCACTAACTGACCAGCCCAGGTCGGTCCACATATCACGTTTGGCACTCAGCCCCTTCGGCACAATAATCACCGGCAGATCCTGGCGTACGCTAACCGAGACCTGACTGTTGTCCGTGGTTCGCTCGGTCACACCCTCAAAATAAACGCGTTTGATATGTTCTCTTTGCAACGGAGTATCGGTGTTCAACACAAAGCGTACGCGTTGAGACTGGCCAGGTTCCAAACGAGCCACTGGCTGGGTCACAATCAGGCGTGGATCCAGGTCGTCTGGCAACTCTACGATTTTGGTATACAACAGCACCGGAACTTTTTCCGTGTTTTTCACATTAATGCTGCCGCCCTTCTGCGCTTCGTCAATAATGACCGCAGAAGATTCAGGTAATACGCCAGATGCTCGCGACTGGGTAGCAAAAAGGGCTAGCGCGGCCAGCAAAAAGCCACACCAGACTAAATCTGATTTTACCTTTTTCCGTCCAGAAAAAGACTTGATTTCAGGCAATTGAAAACGCATAACACACACCTTAAAAAAACAGTATTGATAAAAAAAACAACGGGTAAACAATGTCTGGCAGCCCCTGCCAGACAAAACACCGAGGGTTTACAAGTACTGTAGGCTTAAGGTGGTGTTGGTATTAAAGCTGATGGTGTCTTTCATGTTCTCCACCACGTCAGGAGAAATGGCAGCAGAGATATTGATCACACCAGCGATATTGGATGCTCCCAGTGGCGTATCTGTCCCCCAGCTATGTAATACGGAACCATCCTGATACATCAGATGGTCGTCTAAATTAGCCACCGCGGCCCAGTTACTGCCATTATCTTGGGAGGACAAAAGCTCGCTATCTTTGCTATCCAGGGTCGCACTTGCAAGCGCCACGGTATAATAGCCGATGGTTTTATCTTCAACGGTTCCCAGGGAGGCTAGCTGACCCACATCGTTACGCGTCGTTTTATCATTATCGTTGACATAGCTCACCACGCCGGTAGTGATCGCCTTAACAACTGGGGTATCCGCCTGTGCAGATACCGCCACTTTTGCTGCAGAGTTACATTGGATATTAAAATTAACGGGCTTATAGCCTAGTTGATAGGCATTTTGCTCTTTCGGTTTCTCCTTCAGCTCGCTTTCTTTCAAATTGCCGAAGTCAACGGAGCCGTCAACAGAGATAGAACAGGCGGTAGGTACGATAGAACCTTTCACCGAAATTTGCGCTGTTTCTGCAGCCATTGTAGAGAGGGAAGCGGCAGAGGTTGCGAAGGCAAGGGACAGCACGGTCATTTTAAACAATTTCATTTAAGTACCATTTTTGAGATTAACCAACATTGACCATCCCTAGTCCGGACACTTCCTCCATGAAAAACAGATAAACAAATATCTAATCCTGAATTTTGTTATTTTAGTGCGATAAAAAACTACCGAAAAAAATGAGGGGCAGGATGATAAATCAGCAACCCTGGTTTTTGGAAGACATAAAGCCAAGTAAATTTCAGCTATTTGATAGGTAAAAACTATCACTAATAAAAAATTAGCAATAAAACGTAAATAATTAACTAATAATTAAAACATAATCTTTTTAAATCAATAGATTAATTGACTTTACCCCCCAGAAAACACACGAAATAATAAAACAAATAAGCAACAAAATTAAATTGACGACCGAACAATAAGGCGGATTTCGTGTTAGGAAAATCACCGTAGATAACGAGATGTCTGGCTATTTACCCTGGTCATACTTAGAGGAACGCAGAGATTGCGGTGCTACCAGGGTGGGGGGAATTAAGCACGAGCGGAGACTGTTGCCCATGCCTCGGAGCAATATGCAGGTAGCCAAAATCCGTCAACCAAAGGAACCGATCCGTTTTGCAATGCCCAACGACGGCGAGCGAGCAGCCCAACTCTGTGCGAATGTTGAGTTGAAAATATGAGAATGGGTGCCTGAAACCACGCCTGGAGACCTTAAGGCGGGGTTACCCCCGCCTTATGATTACCACTTCACCTATCGCATACAGGCCGATGACACCAGGATAGTGGTATCTTTCCGGTAGATTTCCAGCCCGCAAAAGCGGTCTTTAAGCATCCAGACCAATACCAAAACCGTAATGCATACAGCCAGTAACGCGTAGAGCGCATGTTTTTTATACATGGCTTGCCTCCTTGCTGTGAAGGGGCTACCATAACGGTGTCTAGGCGTTATTGGTTGCCCCATTCTGAGTTAACGTCAGTTTGGGGCTTTCAACTTTCCGCCTTGCCACACAATGCCCAAGACGAAAAGTCTCAAGCACCCGCAAAGAGTGTAACAACACAATCCCACAGCGAATACCCCTTATATTGTTATGATTCATAAGGGATATATCACCGCTATCAACTAGTTTCTACTCGGTAATTTCCACCATTTCCAGCCAGCCGTTTTTGCCGCAAACCTGGCCGCCATTCAGCCAACGGCGCAGCATATCCAGCGCCAGCATTGCGACCGACTCCTGACGTAAACGCAGACTATGACGTGATGCACGATAGCTCACCGTCTGGCCAATACCGCCTTTTGGCGTATGCAGGACAACGCTGACACGATCCCCTGCCATGGCGCTCACCGCCAACGCCAACTGCGCACCGGTGAGCTGCGCCAAAGACTGGGCTCGCGCCAGCACCGTTGCCAGCGTTTCGGAGCAATGTGCAGGTAACAGTTCGCCACCCGCCAGCGGGGCCCCTTCGCTCTGCAACTGCAGGTTGATTAGCCCGGCGGTAAATTGCTCGCTCAGCGCCAACGTCAAGTTCTGCTGTTGTAAGCGTTGCGTTAGCTCTGCTGGTAGCCCTGCCGTACCTTCAAAAATCGTATTGTCACCCGCCACCTGCCGCACACGCTGCCAGGCTTGTTCCATCGCGGCGCGCTGAGCCTGTGGACCGGTCAACTTCAATTCAATAATCGGGCTGGAAGAGCGATAGCCCAGCACAACGCCCGGCGGCAAAGGCATGCCGTCCAGTTCAGCAGCCAAGTCGCTTTCCGACGTCCCGAAGGTGGTTAGGCGAAGGCACAACGGCGGCTCAGGCAGAGTAAAGCCCTGGCGCAGACGCGGCAGGATCTGCTCTTCTACCATCACTTTAAATTCTGAAGGCACGCCCGGCGTAAAGAACATCCGGCACTTATTCAGCGTTAAGGCGAAGCCGCAGGCGGTACCAACGCGGTTATCCAGCATTTCCGCATTAGCCGGGATCTGCGCCTGTTTACGGTTTGAAGCCGCCATTGAGCGGCCGCGTTCCGCAAAGTAGGCTTCCATACGGGCGATCCATTCAGGATGTTCGACCAGCTCGGTATCGCAAGCCTTTGCCGCTGCCAACGCACTGAGATCGTCGCTGGTTGGCCCCAGACCGCCGTTGACGATCAGCACGTCGGCGATATGGCTGCGTTCCTGTAGAATTTCGATCAGAGAGGAGAGGCTATCCCCCACCGTTTCGCGCCCGCTCATCGGTAAGCCTTGCTGGAACAGGTAATCTGCCAGCCAGGCAGCATTGGTATCAATAATTTGCCCATGCAGCACCTCATCACCGGTACTGAGCATCTCCACCCTTAACATTGATCTCTCCCTTTATGTTCAGATCCCTCCACTATAGAAGCCCGTAAACAACTTTTCACTACGCAGCCAACGTTATTGCTGTCTAAAGGCATTTTTTAATACCGACGCAACCCGATTAATATCCGTAAACTTAAATGTACATCAGACGTAACGTCGGTTTGACACAAAATCGGCAATCAACTATTCTGCCGCACTAAAAATAGGGCCCCGAAAACGCCCCTAAATTATCCAATAGCAGAGAAAAACGTGAAGAATCGCACGCTGGGCAGTGTTTTTATCGTGGCAGGCACCACCATTGGTGCAGGGATGCTGGCTATGCCCCTGGCGGCGGCTGGCGTAGGCTTTGGCGTAACGCTGGCACTGCTGGTCGGGTTGTGGTTATTGATGTGCTATACCGCGCTGTTGCTGGTCGAAGTTTATCAGCATGAGCAGGCGGACACCGGTCTGGGAACGCTGGCCAAACGTTATCTAGGCGGCGGTGGTCAGTGGCTTACCAGTTTCAGCATGATGTTCTTGATGTATGCGCTGACCGCAGCCTATATCAGCGGCGCTGGCGAACTGCTGGCTGTCAGCATCAGCCAGTGGACTTCTCAGGACTTCCCGACTTACCTCGGCGTGCTGCTGTTCACCCTGGTCGCAGGGGGGATCGTCTGCATCGGCACCCATTCGGTGGATCTGTTCAACCGTATTCTGTTTACCGCCAAGTCGATTTTCCTGATCGTCATGCTTGGCCTGATGATGCCGCACATCCAGCAAACCAACCTGCTGACGCTCCCGCTGGAACAAGGGCTGGCGCTCTCGGCCATCCCGGTGATCTTCACTTCGTTTGGTTTCCACGGCAGCGTCCCCAGCATCGTCAACTATATGGGCGGTAACATCCGCAAGCTGCGTTGGATCTTTATCATCGGCAGTGCCATCCCGTTAGTGGCTTATATCTTCTGGCAGTTGGCGACGCTGGGCAGCATCAGTTCCACCACCTTTGTCGGCATTCTGGCACAGCAGGCCGGGCTGAACGGTTTATTGCAAGCGGTGCGTGACGTGGTTGCGTCGCCTCATGTCGAGCTGGCGGTGCACCTGTTTGCCGATTTGGCGCTGGCAACCTCGTTCCTGGGGGTTTCACTCGGGTTATTCGACTTCCTGGCCGATCTGTTCAAACGCCAGGATAACGTGCGGGGCCGTTTACAGACCGGTGCCATTACCTTCCTGCCGCCATTGGCATTTGCACTGTTCTATCCACGCGGTTTTGTGCTGGCACTAGGGTTTGCGGCAATTGCGCTATCCGTACTCGCCCTGCTGCTACCTTCATTGCTGGTCTGGAAAACTCGTCGGCGGCATCAGGCCAGCTATCGAGTCTGGGGCGGAACGCCAGCGTTGGCGTTGGTGTTTGTCTGTGGGGTGGCGGTGATCGCCATTCAGATCAGCATCGCCAGCGGCCTGTTACCCGCCATCGGCTAACAGAAAAAATGGGCGCAGCATATGCGGCGCCCGTTTAATAGCAGGCAGGATTAGAAGCCCACGCCCACACCGATATAAGGGCCATCGGCTATCGCGTTGTCGCGGTTGCCGTCTTTACCTTCGATGTTGATGTAACGATAACCGACATCCACATTGAACGGACGCACGTTTAAGCGCACCCCGCCATTAGCTTCGTTGTAGGCTTTTGCCCCGCTGGTCAAAGACTCCGGCGCAAAATAGCCTTCGCCATACAGGCTGAGATAGCGGTTGAGATCCCATTGCAGACCGCCTCCTAATGCCAATGCCCCACCATCTTTGCCATCTTTAGGGCTAAGATAAATGGCCTTGCCGCCCACGGTGGCCGTCAAAGGCCCAACCGGCAGGCCGAAGCTCAGCCCCAGGCTCCCGATGTCACCATCATGATCGCTACGGATCCAGTTGCCGTTGATCCCCAGGCCCGCCGTTGTGCCCCCCAAGCCGACGCCCAGGTTGGTGTAATGTTCCCCTGCCTCACCGCTCACGCTGATCGCATTGGCAGAGCCAGCCACAAACAGCAAACCTGCTGCGCACGCGACTAAAGTTTTGTTCATTATTGATCCTTTTCATTCTTCATCATCAAGGAGTGATGATGTCTGGCACCGTAAAAAATACGCGGGTAAGTGTAACTGAATTGTCATCAATTCCCGGCTAATTTAAAGCAATAAGCCGTTAATTTTTCAATAAACTGTAAACAAATGCCAATCAGTTACCCCAAAATTACAACGATAAGCGCTACCTATTTGCCGAGGACTGAGAATAAGTCTACAACTAGTAGTGCCTTTGATGGAGGTCAGCAGGGCTGGCCTTTTCATTAGTTAATATGATGAAGATCTGCAGCACCCGAAACTGAGCTATCAACTTAACTGCAACACAGTAAGGAGCAATTGATGAGCAAGAAAGGATTAACTACCGCGGCTGGCGCGCCCGTTGTTGATAATAATAACGTGATCACCGCCGGTAAGCGCGGCCCGATGCTACTTCAAGACGTTTGGTTCCTGGAAAAACTGGCCCACTTTGACCGCGAGGTGATCCCAGAGCGTCGTATGCATGCCAAGGGGTCCGGAGCTTACGGCACCTTTACCGTCACCCACGATATAACCAAGTACACCCGCGCAAAAATCTTCTCTGAGATTGGTAAGCAAACCGAGATGTTCGTCCGCTTCTCTACCGTTGCCGGTGAGCGTGGGGCTGCCGACGCCGAACGTGATATCCGCGGCTTTGCCATGAAGTTCTATACCGATGAAGGTAACTGGGATCTGGTCGGTAACGATACCCCGGTGTTCTACCTGCGCGATCCACTGAAATTCCCAGACCTGAACCACGTGGTAAAACGCGATCCGCACACCAACCTGCGCAATCCGGTATATAAATGGGACTTCTTCTCCCATCTGCCTGAATCACTGCACCAGTTGACCATCGACTTCAGCGACCGTGGCCTGCCTAAGTCCTACCGTCATATGCACGGTTTCGGCAGCCACACCTTCAGCTTTATCAATGCTAATAACGAGCGTTTCTGGGTGAAGTTCCACTTCCGCTGTGAGCAAGGCATCGAAAACCTGATGGACGATGAAGCAGAAGCCATCATCGCCAAAGATCGTGAAAGTTCGCAGCGCGATCTGTTCGACTCTATCAAGAACGGTGACTTCCCACGCTGGAAACTGCAAATCCAGATCATGCCAGAGCATGAAGCGTCACAAACCCCGTATAACCCGTTTGACCTGACCAAAGTCTGGCCGCACGGCGACTACCCGCTGATCGATGTCGGCTTCTTCGAGCTGAACCGCAACCCGGATAACTACTTCTCCGAAGTAGAACAAGTGGCCATGAACCCGGCTAACGTGGTGCCTGGCGTGAGCTTCTCGCCGGATAAAATGTTGCAGGGCCGTCTGTTCTCCTATGGCGATGCGCACCGCTACCGCCTGGGCGTCAACCATCACCAAATCCCGGTCAACGGTGCCAAATGCCCGTTCCATAACTACCATCGCGATGGGGCGATGCGTGTAGATGGTAACAGCGGCAATGGCGCAACCTATGAGCCAAACAGCTTTGGGGTGTTCCAGGAGCAGCCAGATTTCAGCGAACCGCCATTGAGCATCGAAGGTGCCGCCGATCACTGGAATCATCGTGAAGACGACGATTACTACAGCCAACCGCGAGCGCTGTTCAATCTGCTGAGTGCCGAGGAGCACCAACGTATGTTCACCCGTATCGCCGGTGAGCTGTCGCAGGTGCCAGAACAGATCCAACGCCGTCAGGTTGAGCTGTTCACCAAGGTACATCCCGATTACGGTAACGGCGTTGCCAAGGCCTTGGGCCTGAAATAATCGGTTACACCAATAGCAAGGCCGCCCTCCGGCGGCCTTTTTTCGCAACGCTACAGGTTATGCCTGCAGTTGGCTACTTGCCCACTGTTGTAGACGACGGCGCGAAATCTTGATGCCGCCGTTTTTTAGCTCGTCGGGCAACGCCAATGCGGCAATCGGCCGCTGGAAGTTCGCCAGCCGGTCCTGCGCCCAAAGCATTAACCCTTCCAGCGTCAACTCGCCTTCCAGATCGACCACCGCTACCGGTCGTTGGCCAAACTCTGCATCATCAATCGGCACGATAAACACCTGCAAAACCTGTGGATGCGCGGCAAAAACACGTTCCACATCTTCCGGCTGAACGCCTTCCCCGCCGCTGAAGAACAGGTTATCCAGCCGGCCAATAATACGCAGTTCCCCCTGCTCCATCGCGCCACGATCGCGGGTATGGAACCATCCTTGATCGTCGGTAATGGGCACTAGCTCGCCCCGCAGCCAATAACCCAGCGCCAGGCTGGTGGAGCGGATCCAGACTTCCTGATCCACCAGGCGTATTTCACGGCCTGGTAAAGGTGCCCCAACGCCGGGCAGCTCGTCGGCACGCTTGGCGCAAACCGTTGAAGCCAGCTCCGTCAAACCATAACCGCACCAGCAGTGGATCCCTACCGCCTCGGCCTGCTGGGTGAGTGACACCGGGATCATCGCCCCGCCGAGCAACACTTCTTTTAGCGCATGCTTGGCCATCGGTTCAGACAGCAGGCGCCAAAGTTGAGTGGGCACCAGCGAAGCATGGGTGCATCCCGCCAGCGCATCGGCCAAGGGTTGCATTTCACGCACCACAAGCTGTGCACCCACCGCCAGCCAGCGCCAGATAATACCCTGACCAGACACGTGAAACAGCGGCAACGAGAGCAGCCAGCTATCCTGCGGCTGAAACTCCAGCAGTTGCAACACGCCATCGGCACTGGCAAGGTGGCCGGCATAGCTATGGGCGGCGGCTTTTGGCAAGCCGCTGGAGCCGGAAGTCAGCGTCAACGTTGCCAGTCTTTGTTCATCCCACGGCAGCAGCTGCAAGTGGCACTCATCAACGCCCGGCGGCGACAAGACGATCGCGCCAGAGGGCAACTCAGGTAAGCCATCCGGGCTGAAAGCAAAGTCGATATCCAGATCCGGCAGCAAAACCGCCAGCATCGGCGCAGGCAGCGTCGGATTGAGCGGCAGCAGGCGCGCACCACACTGCAAGAGCGCCAGATAGGCCAACAGCAGCGGATAGCTGTTTTTCCCACACAGCAGCACGCCGCTACCGGGTAACACGCCCTGGCGCTGAAAGTCGGCAGCCAGCACTTCTACCTGCCGTTGTAACATCAGCCAACTGACCGGCTGTTGTTCAAAGATCACCGCGGTCGCCTGCGGGCGCTGTTTGGCCCAATGCCGCCACGGCCAATCACTCAACTGCGCCATACACACTCCAAGGTATCAATGCCCAATAACGGCAAGGTGCTCTCTGGCCAGTTGCGTATCAACTGGGCCTGCATCAGGTTCAACGTATCCAGACCTGGCACCGTTTGCGGCGTCAGCCAATGCGCAATGCGCGCCAGCTGCGTCAACCCCAGACTGGACTCAATGCTGGAACTGATCACCGCCACCAATCCGGCCTGATGCGCCTGCATGACCAGTTCACGACAGCGGGCCAGGCTCCCCACCAAGGTCGGCTTGATCACTATCGCTACCACGCCCGGCTCGGCCTGTACGACAAAATCGGCTTCACGCACGCTTTCATCCCAGGCGATGGCAATACCGGTTGCCTGGGCAAACTCACGGGATTCGTCACGGGTTTTGCAGGGCTCTTCCAGAAACGCGATGCGATCGCGCCACGCTGGGTTAACGTATTTGGCAAAGCCGTCCGCTTTGGCCCGGCTCCAACTGCGGTTGGCATCGAGCCTTAGCTTGAGGTCAGGTAAGGCTTCCAACAGGACATTGACGACCATGCCATCCCGCACCGCCTCATACATCCCCACCTTCACCTTGGCCACTTTCTCCCCCGGCAGCGCGGCCAACAGGTCAAACAGCTCGTCCGGATCGCCAGTGCACAGCGGTGCCTTGCGGTAGTCTGCCTGCGTTGGCAACTGCCCGGCCATTTCCGCCAGAGCACAGCTGGTGCCGAAGGCCACCGATGGCCACTCGCTCTGCGCAGGCAGTTCACCCGCACCCCATGCCTGCACCCAGGCCAAGGTAGCCTGCTGCGCCTGGTCGAGTGTCTCTTGGCTGAACTCCGGTAAGGGGGCAATTTCCCCCCATCCTTGCTGCCCATCCTGTTGCAGGTGGATCAGCAAGCCATCTCGGGTTTTCAGCCGCTGGTTGCGCAGCACCACGCCCGCCTCCATCGGCAGGCTATAGCGATAGATCGCAGCAACACGGGTTAGTGCCGTCATTACGGGTTACGCTTGAATTTGCTGAAGTCAGGCTGGCGTTTTTCGATAAATGCGTTGCGCCCTTCCTGACCTTCATCGGTCATATAGAACAACATGGTGGCGTTACCCGCCAGCTCTTGCAGCCCGGCCTGACCATCGCAGTCGGCGTTCAGTGCGGCTTTCAGGCAGCGTAGGGCCATTGGGCTGTTCTGCAACATTTCACGGCACCAGCGCACGGTTTCTTTTTCCAGATCGGCCAAGGGCACCACGGTATTCACCAGGCCCATATCCAGCGCCGCAGCGGCGTCGTATTGACGACACAGGAACCAGATCTCACGGGCCTTCTTCTGACCAACGATGCGCGCCATGTAGGAAGCGCCCCAGCCGCCGTCAAAGGAACCGACTTTCGGCCCGGTCTGGCCAAAGATGGCGTTATCAGCCGCGATGGTCAGATCGCACATCATATGCAGCACGTGACCGCCGCCGATGGAGTATCCGGCCACCATCGCCACTACCGGTTTAGGGCAGGTGCGGATCTGGCGTTGGAAGTCCAGCACGTTCAGGTGGTGCACGCCGCTGTCATCACGATAGCCACCGTAGTCACCGCGCACTTTCTGATCGCCACCGGAGCAGAAGGCTTTATCCCCGGCACCGGTAAGAATGATGGTGCCGATACCGTCGTCATAGCGCGCGTTTGACATCGCCTCGATCATTTCCTTCACCGTGTGCGGGCGGAAGGCGTTACGCACCTGCGGGCGGTTGATGGTGATTTTGGCAATGCCATCGCTGGACTTGTGATACAGGATGTCTTCGAAATCACCCGAGCAGTCCTGCCAATCGATCGCGGCGTACAGTTGTTCTTCATTGGGATACAGCATGTTTGGTTCCTTTTTTAGCAAGAAATGCATCGAGCGCGGCGGCAAAATCTGCCGGATTGGCCAGATGAGCGTTATGACCCGCCTCTGGCACGGTTTGCAACGGCAAACCGGCATCACGCGCCAACGCCTGAAACTTGTGATCGTCGGCACCGCATAACACCATCACTGGCAGTGCCAACTGTTGTAATTGTGGCACCAGCCAAGGTTGCCGCCCGAGAGACGTCGCCTCCAGCATATCGGCAATGGCCGGGCCATGGTTGTCAGCACGGGCGGCGATCAGCGCCTCGCGGTGTATCGGGCTGAGGTTGGCAAAGACCGGTTGGAGATACCAGTCGGCCAATACCGTTTTGATCCGTTCGGTGCGGAAACGCTTCGCCCAGGCGGCATCATGGGCACGCCGCTGGGCACGTAAATCCTCGTTCTCCAATCCAGGATTACCGCCTTCGATCACAATACCTTGTAGCCCTTGCGCTTCTCCGCAGCAAGCGTGGTACATGGCAATGCGCCCACCGAGTGAATAGCCCACCAGCCAGTAACGCTCAATATTATGCTGCTGCAGCGTGGCGGTGATTTGCCTGCTGACGTCGGCAAAGTCCAGGCAGGATTGATCGGCAGAATCGCCATGGCCGGGTAAATCAATCGCCAGCGAGGGCCACTGTTCGCAACGCGAGGCGATCACCCGCCACTCATTGTTGTTCCCTAGCAGACCATGCAGCCAGATCAACCATGGGCGTTGGCTTTCGCCTTGTTGTAGCACGCGGGAAGCCAGCATCAGTTTGCCCCCATTTTTTGTACCAGATGTTGCAAGGTTTCTGCGCCATCGCTCGGCGGCACCTGCAACTCAATCAGCGTGGCTCCGCTGTGACGCCAGGCTTTTTCCACTGCCTGCTGCAACTGCCCCCAGTTTTTCGGGCAAGCATAATCAAGCTGGAACATGGCTGCCGCCTGGCTGAACTCCACATCCTGCGGCATACAGTAAAACCGCTGGCGCTCAGGTTCCGGCGTTGGCAACAGCGAGAAAATCTGCCCGCCATTGTTGTTCACCACGATCAGCACCGTGGGCGCCGAACATTGGCGCAACAGTGCCAGAGCGTTCAAATCGTATAGCGCGGAGAGATCGCCTACCACAGCCAACGTCGGCTTGGCTGTGGCGCGCTGAACCCCAGCAGCGGTGGAGATTAGGCCGTCGATACCGCTGGCCCCGCGGTTGCTGAACACCGGATAACCGGCAGGCAACTGGGTTAAGGCATCAATCAGGCGCACAATCAGGCTATTGCCGAGAAACAGCTGGCCGTTCTCCGGCAATAGTTCAGGCAGGCGATGGGCCAGTTGCGCCTCACCAAACCGGTTAACCAGGTATTGCGACGTCGCATCGAGGGCATCATCCGCCAACGCGGACAGATCGCCAGCCCAAGGTGAGCGAGGTTGCGCCGGATGCAGATCGAGCCACTCACCAACGGTAGAACGAATACGGCGGCCACGATGATGCGCAGGATCGAGACGCCCAGGCAGATCGTCGATCAGCCAGAACTCCTCCGGCTGGCAGCGCTCCTGCCACTGTAGCAGGCGTTTGCCCGTCAGGCTGCTGCCAAACTGCACCACTACCTGCGCACTGGCCAATAGATCGCGGGCCTGTGGATTAGCCAACCATAAATCGGCACAGGGCAGCGGTTGCCCCGTTTGCGAAAGGGCATCGCCGATCAGCGGCCAACCGAGCATGCCCGCCCATTCGGCCAGTTGCACGCCCTCTTCCGCCCCCATCCTGCCAGCGATAATCACGCCGCGCTTCTGCCGCCAGAAAAACCAGTCCGGCTGCTTGATAACCTGATGGGGATCCATTTCACGCAGCCAAGGGTGCGTATCCTGCCACCAGTCCCCCAATTCTGCCGACCACTGCTCATACTGCTGCTCATCTCCGCCATATAACGGCTCCGCAAACGGGCAGTTGATATGCAGGGCACCGTGCCGCAGACGCGCCATCGCGCTGTCCAGGGTAGACACCAGCCAGCGAGCCGGAATATCCGGGCTTGGGCGTGGCAGATCGATGTTCAAGGTAGGGTGGCTCGAGTAGAGGCCGTTTTGGCGGATCGCCTGATTGGCACCGCAGTTAATCAACTCCGGCGGACGATCGGCGGTGAGAAACACCAGCCGCTCCCCGGTTAGCCCGGCTTCGATCAGGGCAGGATAAAGATTTGCTGCCGCGGTACCCGAGGTGACGATCACCGCCACCGGCTCACGCGTGGCCTTTGCCAGGCCCAAGGCTAAATGGCCCAAGCCCCGCTCATCGAAATGAGTATGACAGACAAAAGCGCGGTTCGCGGCAGCGGCCAGAGTCAGAGGCGTTGAGCGCGATCCCGGAGCGATACAGACATGCCGCACTCCATGGCGGACCAGCGTTTCCAGCAACAACGCCGCCCACCGGCGATTAAAAACACTTGTCGACATATTTCGCTCATCAGTAGTAAACAGAGGTTACGCGCCGAAGCCTACCCAAACGAGGTAGCGAACCGGGGATCATAACTCTGAATTATATAAGTAATTATCTTTACGGCTTTTGCGCTGGCGCAAAAACGCCGTATTTCCCTGTGGCAGGTGGCCTGCAATAAATCAATTTCGACCCATCAATGCCAAATAGCGCCCCGAAAGAGAACAAAAAAGAAACATATAAAACACAACAAGTTTACACACGAAGATCGGCCTGCTCAATGTGCCTGCCCAGAATGTTCTGACTGCAACAGCGTGCGCAAGCCCGCCGCCTTGTTTTCGATCTCTTGCCACTCCTGCGCCGGATCGGAACCGGCCACAATCCCCGCCCCGGCATACAGCTCAACCCGAGCATCCTCGATCTGGCAGGAACGCAGCGCAACGCAGAACTCCGCCTGTGACGCAGAAAGATAACCCGCAGAGCCTGCATACCAACCGCGGGAAAAAGGCTCATGCTGGCGGATAAACTCTAGCGAGGCCTGGCGCGGCAGCCCGGCGACCGCAGCCGTCGGTTGCAGCCGTTGCAGGCAATCGGCATCATCATCCTGGTTCAGTTGCCCTTCAATACGCCGCCGCAGATGCTGTACCTTGCGCAACCGCACCACTTCTGGTGGCAACACATCGACCGCTCTGGCACCGCCTTGCAAACGCTGGCAGATATCATCAACCACCAGCAGGTTTTCCTGTTGGTTCTTGCCGTCTTGCAGCAACCATTGGGCCAGTGCCTGGGCTTGCCGCTCATCGGGATGGTTGGCAACCGTCCCCGCCAACGCTTCGGTCAGCAAATGTTTTCCCTCCCGCAGGTACAATCTTTCCGGGCTGGAGCCAAGAAATGCGGAATGTGCATCAAAGCGCAGCATAAAGTGGTAGCATTGGTGATTCACCCTGCGGCTGGCGGCCATCATCGCAGGGGCAAACAACGGACTCTCCAGCGTCAACACCGAGCTGCGCGCCAAAACCACCTTATCCATCTGCTGCCGATTTATCGCCTTCAGCGCATCGCGCAGCATGATTTCCCACCCGGAACGTTCCGGCTGATGCTGCACCGACAGCACTTTCACCTGTAAATTCTCGATCGGTTTGATTACCAGCAGATTTTCAAGCCAGGCAAGCGCCGCTTGGGCGTCACCACTCAATGCCTCGTCAGAAAACAGGTTTAGCGTCAATTCACACTTGCCTTGGCGGTTGAGAATTTCCAGACGCGGCAAAAACAGTTGGGCGTCACCGTCAAAGGCAGTCAGCCCCCATAAACGGGCCGCAGGATAGGCATTCACGAATGCCTGCGCCATTGAAGGCTGTGAAAAATGCCGCAAAGCGCCGCACACCGCCGCCTCCTGCCGCCCTTCGCGATGACGCCAGTAGAATTGAGGGAACAGCACCTGCGCCGCCAGCCACTCCAGCAGCACATCGCTCAGATGGCCGGGAACCACCAGAGTTAGTTGCCGAAATCCGGCTTCACGGGGAAAGTCGTGCCCAAGCTGCTGACGTAGCCGCCGCAGCAATCCCGAAAGTTGTTCCACTGCCACCTCATTAACCAAACGCTATGTGGGGAATTATACGGTAAATCAACCCTCACGGGCGGAAAAATAGCGTCTATTAACCCATACCTTCCGTCGCTAATTATTTATTAAAATTGAAGTTTAAGATTAAAAAACAACCACACGCGCGCGGCGGAACTATACTTAGAAGTCATGTTCCTGCCGCAGTGAAATCTTGTCATATCAAATCGATAGTTAAATCAAGATGTTCACAGCCTCCCAACGGTATTAACCCGCTGTCCTTTGGGTCAGATGTAAGGAGCTTTTTGCGTGAAAGAAATACTTATCAATTGGTTAAAGAAGCAGCGCCGACGCCCCAAAGTGGCTCGGTTGCCCTTACGGCATAACCGAGCCACGGCCGAAACCCCTCCCGCCAGCAACATCAAGGCAGAGCTGTTTTCGGTCGACCAAATGGAACGCTATGGCCAGCGCCTGGCACGCTCCCATAAGCTGGCAACCCATAAAACGCCCTACTATTTGCTCAAACGTCTCGATAACAACGAGCAGGTATTAACGGACAGTTGCCGCAGGTTGAGCAACGACAAGAAAAACAGCATGACCCCGGCGGGCGACTGGCTGCTGGATAACTTTTATCTTATCGAGGAGCAGATCCGCGTCGTCCGGCACCATCTGCCGAAAACCTTCGGTCGCGGACTGCCGCAATTAACCGCCCCGCACAATTGCCCACGAATTTTCGATATCGCCACCGAAGCCATTGCTCATGGCGACGGGCGATGGGATGCCGAGAGCCTGACGCGCTATATTGCCGCCTACCAAAAAGAGGCTAATCTGACCCTGGGCGAGCTTTGGGCGCTGCCGGGCATGCTGAGGCTGGCACTCATTGAAAACCTGCGCCGCGTAGCGGTAGAAGTGGCTCAGGCACAGGAAGAACGCAGCCTGGCCGATAGTTGGGTGACCAAAATGCTGGAGTCGGCGGAAAATGATCCAGCCAACCTGATCATTGTGATTGCCGATATGGCGCGCTCCAACCCGCCCCGCACCAGCGCCTTCGTGGCGGAACTGGTTCGTCGTCTGCAGGGGCACGGCACCATGCTGGCTCTACCTCTGACCTGGGTTGAGCAACGCCTGGCCGAAGTCAGCCTGACTTCCGATGAGCTTATCCATCGTTTCAACCAGCAACTGGCCGTCAGCCAGCTTTCCGTCAGCAACAGTATCGCTGGCCTGCGGCAACTGAGTGAAATGGATTGGGCAGAATTTGTTGAGACCATGAGCAAGGTCGATCAGACGCTGCGCGAAGACCCCACCGGGGTTTATCCTTTAATGCATTTCGATACCCGGGACAATTATCGTCATGTGATCGAGAGGCTGGCCCGCCACTGTTCTCACAATGAGGTGGAAGTAGCACAACACGCTCTGAATATGGCACGGATCGCCGCCGAAGATCCCCGCAACGATCCACGTACTCATCACATCGGCTATTACCTGATTGACCATGGTCGCACGCAGTTAGAGCAACAGCTCGACGTTCGGCTTAGCCGTATTACGCGCATCCGTCAGGCGCTCAGCCAATCCCCACTGCTCTCCTGGCTGGGCAGCATCAGCCTGCTCACGACGGCCTGCTGGGCCTTGCTGTTACGCCATGCCCACCAAACCGGGCTCACCTGGGGATTGTTGATCTTGCTGTTCCCATTGGGGATGGTGCTCGCTCAGTTCGTCATTAGCCTGCTCAGTGAAGTCACCACTCGCAGCCGCTCTCCGCAGCCGCTGCCAAGACTGGATTTTTCCTGTGGTATCCCGGCAGAGTTCCGCACTCTGGTTGCCATTCCCACGCTGATAAGCAGCAAGCCCGGCATTGACGAGTTGATCAACACGCTCGAAGTTTGTTATCTGGGCAATGCCATGAAGCACCTGCATTTTGCCCTGCTCACCGACTTTAATGACTCGTCTCGGCAACAACACCCCGACGATGCCGAACTGCTGGCCTATGCCAGCCAAAAGATGAACGAGCTCAATGCGCAGTATGCCTGTGAAGGGCCAAGCCACTTTTTCCTGTTCCATCGAGATCGCCAGTGGAATGAAAAACAGCAGAGCTGGATGGGGCTGGAGCGTAAACGTGGCAAGTTGAACGCGCTGAACGATTGGCTGCGCAACCGTGGCAATGCGTTTACCACTCAGATTGGCCAAGGGCTGGAGGTGCTGAAAAACGTCAAATACGTGATCACCCTGGACAGCGATACCGTGCTACCGCGTGAAACCGCACACCGGCTGATCGCCGCCATGGCCCATCCCCTGAATCAACCCCAGTATGATGCCAAATTGCAGCGGGTGGTGGAGGGTTATGCCATCCTGCAACCCCGCATGGCCGAAGAGATCCCCGCTTATGGCCAGAGCCGTTATGCTGCCCTGTGCAGCAGCACGCCGGGCAACGATCCTTATACCCAGATGGCTTCAGATATCTATCAGGATCTGTTTGGCGAA
Source organism: Serratia sp. K1WW1 (assembly GCF_055790865.1). NCBI lineage: Bacteria > Pseudomonadati > Pseudomonadota > Gammaproteobacteria > Enterobacterales > Yersiniaceae > Serratia > Serratia sp. K1WW1. The sequence goes on along the minus strand of NZ_CM147697.1, from coordinate 1,909,826 downwards.
GGCTCGTTTATCGGCAAAGGGATTTATGATGTTGACGTCTTCTCCCACAGCCTGAAGGGCACCTGCCCGGAAAACCTGGTGTTAAGCCACGATCTGCTGGAAGGCTGCTATGCCCGTTCCGGTTTATTGAGCGACGTCTTGCTCTATGAGCAGTATCCAAGCAACTATCTGGTCGATGTTGCCCGCCGTACTCGCTGGATCCGCGGCGATTGGCAGCTATTCAACTGGCTGTTGCCCCGAGTCATCACCGAAGACGGTTCGCGGGCCGCTAACCCATTAAGCCCCCTGTCGCGCTGGAAGCTGTTCGATAACCTACGCCGCAGCCTGGTAGCCCCCTGCTTCCTGTTGCTGCTGTTCTTTGGCTTAACCTGGCTACCGGATACCCCATACTGGTTGGCGGTGTTCGCCATTATTCTGCTGCTGCCCACGCTGCTGGCGCTGTTGCAGGATGTGGTGCGTAAGCCCCCGCGTCGGCCTGTTATTCAGCACTTGCAGTTGGCACTGAAGGGTTCACTGCATCGGCTGTGTCAGATTGGCCTGCGTCTGGCCGAGCTACCTCATGAAGCCTGGTTCAGCCTGAAGGCCATTGGTATCACCCTGTGGCGTCTGTTGATCAGCAAACGCAATCTGCAAGAGTGGACCAGCTTCGACCAATCCAAACACCACCTGACCGTCACGCTGGCGAATTTTTATCGTAACCTGTGGATCAACCCGTTGGCAGGTGTTGCACTGTTGCTATTGGCCGCTTTTTCCAGCCCGGTAGCGCTGTTAGCCGCTATCCCATTAGCCGCCTTGTGGATCCTGTCGCCGTATCTGCTTTATTCGCTCAGCCTGGAGCCACAGCGCAGCAAAACGGCCATCGACGATCGCCAGCGCCGTTTCCTGCGCCAGAGCAGCCGCGAAACCTGGGAGTTTTTCGCCACCTTTGTCAACCAGCAGGAAAACTGGCTGCCGCCGGATAACTACCAGGAAATTCCAGAGCCAGTGGTGGCGCACCGCACGTCACCCACCAATATCGGGCTGGCGCTGTTGGCCGATCTTACCGCCTATGACTTCGGCTATATCACCCTCAGTTCAGCCTTGCAGCGTATTACCCTGACGTTGAATACGCTCGATCGCATGGAGCATTATCGCGGTCACCTGTACAACTGGTACGACACCCGCACCCTGGAGCCTCTGAATCCACGTTATGTTTCCAGCGTAGACAGCGGTAATTTCGCGGGCCATCTGCTAACCCTGAGTGCGGGCCTGCCAGGGTTGGCCATGCAGCCAGTTATCGATCCAACCCGCATTCTGGCCGGAGTGGAAGATACGTTGCTGATACTTGAGCAACACTGGGGTAACGCCGCACCGAAAGGATTAACCAAACTGCGCAAACACTGGGAACAGGCGCAGAACGCCCATCCGGCCGCACTTCAGGCTGAACTCAATGAAATGCGTAACCACTGTAATGGATTGCAGGAACCCGCTCTGCAACAGGGTGACGAGGTCAAACGCTGGGCCGGCAACCTGCATCAGCAGCTCAACGAACTGTGCGCCGAATGGGCATTATGGTTTAGCTGGCTGAGCGACAGCATGCCGGAGCTGGAACAAATCCCTGGCTTGCATTGGCTGGCCAACCCACCTAAACGGCTGACGCTGTCGACTGAACAGCAAACGCAGTTGGATGCCGTGCAGCAGTTGGCAGGGGAACGCCTAGAACAGTTGGCACAGCTGGCACAACGCCTGACAGCAATGGCGCAAATGGACTTCAGCTTCCTGTATGACGAAGCCACCCATTTGCTGACCGTCGGTTTCAACTGCGATCAAAACCGTGCCGACAGTGGTAAATACGATCTGCTCGCCTCGGAAATCCGCCTGACCAACTATGTCGCCATTGCCACCAACCAAATTCCACAGCGCAGCTGGTTTGCGTTAGGCAGGCTGTTTACGGTGATCGACAAGGAGCCAGCGCTGATGTCCTGGAGCGGCTCAATGTTTGAATACCTGATGCCGCAACTGGTGATGCCTGCCTATCCCGATACGCTGCTGGTGCAAATGTGCCGCTCTGCAGTCGAGCGGCAAATTGCCTGGGGTAAGGAGCGCGGGGTACCGTGGGGAATTTCCGAGTCCGGTTACTTCGGCTTTGACGCTTTGCAAAACTACCAGTATCACGCCTTTGGTGTGCCGGGGTTAGGGCTGCGGCGTGGGCTGGGTGACGATATGGTCATCGCCCCTTACGCCACCATGATGGCGCTGATTGTCGATCCGGACAGTGCCTGTAGCAACCTGGTGGAACTGGAAAAAAACGGTGCCAAGGGACGTTATGGTTTCTATGAAGCTCTGGACTACACCACGTCGCGCCTCAGCCGTGGCCAACTGTATGTGATTGTTCGCTCCTATATGGCTCACCACCAAGGCATGAGCTTCCTGGCGTTGTCACACCTGCTGCTGGATGCGCCGATGGTGAAACGCTTTGCCAGTTACCCCGCCTTCCAGTCGACCCGTTTGCTGTTGCAAGAACGGGTGCCTGATGCGGTTGAGCTGTACAGTACCCGCCGCCACTTCGAAACCCATGAAGGCGCGATTAAACCGGCCAGCTTCGCCGCGCGTGAGTTCACCCGAGTGGATTCGCCGATCCCGGAAGTCCAGTTGCTGTCGAATGCCAACTACCATCTGATGATCACCCAAACCGGCGGCAGCTACAGCCGCTGGCAGAATCTGGCGCTGACCCGCTGGCGTGAGGATGCCACCTGCGATAACTGGGGGGCGTTCTGCTACCTGCGCGATCCGCAAACCGGCGAGGTGTGGAGCAATACCTGGCACCCTACCGGCGAAACCGAGAAAGGCGGCTATCGCGCCGTCTTCAACGATGCCGGGGCGGAATTCCAACGCAAGCAGGGGTTGCTGTCGGTGAAAACCCAGGTGGTGATCTCCCCTGAGGACGACATCGAACTGCGGCGCTTAACCTTGGTGAACCGGGGCAAACAGCCGCGGACCATTGAGATCACCAGCTATGCCGAAGTGGTGCTGGCCCCGGCCAGCAACGATTTGGCCCACCCGGCGTTCAGCAATCTGTTTGTCCAAACCGAGCTGTTACCGGAACAGGATGCCATTCTGTGCCATCGCCGTCCGCGTGAGCCGAAAGAAAAATCGCCGTGGTTGCTACATATGATGTCGGTCCAGGGTGCCAGCAGCAAAACCTCCTTTGAAACCGACCGGGCCAAGTTTATCGGCCGTGGCCGCACGGCAGCCAACCCGCAGGCGCTATATCAGAATCAACCCCTGACCAACAGCGCCGGGCCGGTGATCGATCCGATCATCGCCATCCGTCAGCGGATCCGGCTGGAACCCAACGTGCCGCTGACGCTGGATATCTTCTACGGCGTGTGTGAAGACCGCGCCAGCAGCCTGGCGATGTTGGAGAAGTACCGCGACCGCCATATGGCCGACCGTATTTTCGAACTCGCCTGGTCGCACAGCCAGGTGGTGTTGCGTCAGTTGAACGCTAACGAAGAAGACGCCAATCTGTTTAATCGCCTTGCCAGCGCGGTGGTGTTCCCGGCGCAGGAAATGCGTGCCGCCAGCAATGAAATCATCAATAACCGCCGCGGGCAGTCCGGCCTGTGGGGCTATTCGATTTCCGGCGATCTGCCGATCGTGCTGCTATCCGTTACAGACAGTGAGAATATCGGGCTGGTGCAACAGCTCATTCAGGCGCACAACTACTGGCGGTTGAAAGGATTACAGGTCGATCTGGTGATCCTCAATGAGGATTCCGGTGGTTACCGGCAAGATCTGCAAAATCGGATCATGGGGCTGATCGCCGCCGGGATGGAGTCTTCCCTGACGGACAAACCCGGAGGGATCTTTGTCCGTTCCAGTGAACATATGTCACCGGAAGATCACACCTTGCTACTGAGCGTAGCGCGGATCTATCTGGATGACCGCCGCGGTGGCCTGACGGAGCAACTCAACCAACGGTTGCAACTGCCGCAAACGCTGCAACAGCCATTGGGGCCGCCAACCGCCTCCTCCAAACTGGCTACCATGGCCAACCTGCCGCGTAATCTGCATTCGCCGCAGTTGCCGATCATCGACAAACTCCAGTTCTACAACGGGTTTGGCGGGTTCTCGGAGGATGGCAGCGAATATGTGATCGCCATGAACGAAAGCAAGGTGACGCCAGCCCCGTGGTCAAACGTTATCGCCAACCCGATGTTCGGTTCGGTGATCTCTGAAAGCGGCCAAGCCTACACCTGGTATGAGAATGCGCATGAATACCGCCTGACGCCTTGGGATAACGATCCGGTCAGCGATCGCAGCGGCGAGGCTTTCTATCTGCGCGATGAAGAGAGTGGCCACGTCTGGTCACCAACGCCGCTGCCCGCCCGTGGGCGCGGTCATTACCTGACGCGTCACGGCTTTGGTTACAGCGTATTTGAACACCGGGAAGGCGGTATCGACAGCCAGTTGACCATGCTGGTTGCCAAAGACGCCCCGGTGAAACTGTTCCTGCTGACGCTCACCAACACTTCTGGCCGCACGCGTAAGCTTTCGACTACCGGCTATGCCGAACTGATCCTCGGTGATTTGCGCCAGAAATCGGCGATGCACGTGGTCACCCGCGTAGCCACACCGCCTGGCGGCTGTGGCATCCTCGCCACCAACCATTACACCAGCAGCGGATCGCCACGTACTGCGTTCTTCGGCGTTACCGGCGTCCATTGTTCAGTCACCGGCGATCGGCGGGAATTCATTGGCCGTAACGGTTCGTTGGCCGCTCCTGCCGTACTTAAGCTGCGGCGGTTATCCGGCAAGACCGGTGCCGGGTTGGATCCCTGTGGTGCGGTGCAATCGGCCATCAGCATGATCGATGGCGATCAGCGCAGCTTTGTGTTTGCGCTTGGCCTGGGACAAGATGCCGACGAAGCCGAATCCCTGCTGCGCCAGTATCTCAGCGAAGAGGCATTGCAGCACGAATTGCAGCAGGTCGATGCCCATTGGGACAAAATCCTCAACAAGGTGCAGATCGCTACGCCTCATCCAGCGGTTAACCTGCTGGCTAACGGCTGGTTGCTGTATCAAACCCTCTCCTGCCGCATTCACGCACGCAGCGGTTATTACCAATCCGGCGGCGCATTTGGCTTCCGCGATCAGCTCCAGGATACCTTGGCCCTGACGCATGCCTTGCCTGAACGGATGCGTGAGCAGATCCTGCTGTGTGCTTCGCGCCAGTTTGTTGAGGGCGACGTTCAGCACTGGTGGCATCCTCCGCAGGGCAACGGGGTGCGCACCCGCTGCTCCGATGATTACCTGTGGCTGCCGCTGGCCATTTGCCACTACCTCGACGCGACCGAAGATTCATCGATCCTCGAAGAACAGGTGGGTTATCTGGAGGCCCGTATACTGGCACCAGGTGAGGAGTCTTCCTATGAACAGCCGGGTGTCAGCTCAAAACAGGAAAGCCTGTATCTGCACGGGGCCAGGGCGCTGAAGCATGGCCTGACCTTTGGCGAGCATGGCTTGCCGCTAATGGGTGCCGGTGACTGGAACGACGGCATGAACATGGTGGGGTTGGAAGGCCGGGGTGAGAGCGTTTGGCTGGGCTTCTTCCTGTTCTATATTCTGCAACGTTACGGCAAACTGGCCACCCGCCGCGGCGATCTGGAGCTGGCAGAACTGTGCCGCGAGGAAGCAGAAAAACTGCGCGCCAACCTGCATAGCAACGCCTGGGATGGCGAATGGTATCGCCGTGGTTACTTCGATAGCGGAGAACCGCTGGGTTCACACCAAGCGGCAGAGTGTCGCATTGATGCCATCGCCCAGAGCTGGTCGATCCTTTCCGGTGCGGGTGACAAAGATCGCAGCGCACAGGCAATGCAATCTCTGGATAAGCACCTGGTGGACGACCAGGCCGGCATCATCAAACTGCTGACTCCACCCTTTGACGGCAACGGCCCGAATCCTGGCTACATCCGGGGTTACCTGCCCGGCGTGCGGGAAAACGGCGGTCAATACACTCACGGGGCGGTATGGGCGGTGATGGCGTTTGCCGAGATGGGCAATATCGAGCGAGCCTGGGAACTGATGGCGCTGATCAACCCCATCAACCATAGCCTGGATAGCACCGCGGCGGAGCGCTACAAGGTCGAGCCTTATGTCGCCACGGCCGATATTTACGCGGTCGCCCCGCACGTTGGGCGTGGAGGATGGAGTTGGTATACCGGCTCGGCGGGTTGGATGTATCGGTTGATCGTCGAGTCGTTGCTGGGGCTAAAACGCCAAGGCAATACGCTTTCTATCCACACCCGCTTACCGGCAGATTGGCCGCCGGTCACCCTAACCTACCGTGAAGGGGAGAGCGAATATCACTTCACCCTACGCCAAGGGGAAGGAGAAACGCAGGTGATTATTGATAGTGTGTTGCAGCCACAAGCGGTGATCACGTTGATGGATGAGGCAAAAACTCATCAAGTGGAAGTGATACTGGGGAGTTAGCAGTTGTTTTGATCGTCGCAATGCCATACAAAACGCCAAACGGATGTTTGGCGTTTTGTATAAGGCATACACGTCCTGAACTGCCCCCACCACCTCAGGCTTAAGCAGTACGCTATTAAGCACAGTTACGACGAAATTTGGCGCTATAAACCACCGCGGCGAAAAGCAATATCAATACACACGAGAAACCGCCCATTTGGTAATTCACTGATAAATAACCACCGGATAACGCTCCCAACATAAAAGCAATTATCGCAAAAAACAATACACTCTTCCCTGCTCCAGGAGAATTACTTAACATTGCATTGATGCACGTTGTCGTCATACCGGTAACATAGGTTGTATGAATGCTGACCGAACCTGCTTTATTAAAATAACCGTTTATGATCCCCATAGACATGCTGATCATCAAAATAGCCAAATTAACTGAAAAGAATGATGGCACGAAAAAATGGAGTATGAACACGATGGAAAATAATAAGAAAACAGAACTGATCATATACATATGCAGTGAAGGTGACGTGATCTTTATCCGAGCCCATGCCCCAGAAAGTGTTCCCATGAAGAACCCTGCAAGCGAAATGACTGAAAGCGATAGCATGCCCCAATCCATCTGGGCCAGGTAAATCATACTTAAAACACTGTTGCCCGTCAGGTGACCGGTAAAGACTTTAAAAATAACGAAAGAACTCGCATCAACAAACCCACCAATGAAGGTAAGCAAGAGGAAAAAGGGGATATGATCGCTCTGCTCAAAACCAGTAAACACTTTCATAATAAAAAACACTCACAAAACCCAGGCGTAACGAATAAAGGAGTTACCGTTTCACAGTTACGCTGTGCAGTGAAAGCGGAATATTAATTCATGACTATATCGGCACCATCATCAACGGTACGACAACAAGAACCACTTATAAGATTAGCCTTACAAGCAGTCAGTAATAAATGTTATAAGTTATTGTTATCACCCTGGCCGTTATAACTTTAGCCAAATTGCTTTTACCGTCGTTACAAACCAGATAAAAAACATTGGAAACCGTAGCCTGTATCTTGTTGGCTACGGTTTCTTGCACTTAATCAGGGCCGCTAACAACTATTTAGCTTCGATACCCTATTGAACTATTACTTGCGGGCCAGCAATAGCCCAACCACCAAACCTACCGTGGCACCAATGCCAACGCTATGCCAAGGCTTGTCACGGACATAGTCATCAGCACGACATGCCACCTCTTTCGCCCGCACGTAGTAACATTCTGAGCTATTTGCCAGACGCGACTTGATGTCTTTTAGCGCCCGCTCGGCATGGGTTTTGATATCCGTATAAGCCTGATCGGCTCGATCGCCAGAGTAATCCAACACTTCTTGCAGCGTGTCACTCAGCATTCTCAGATCGTCGTCCAGCGTCGTTTGGTTCTCGTTTCGATTTATCGCCATCTTTAAGCTCTCCGTTATTAACAAATTCAACGTTGCTTAACCATCAACAACCATTGGTCGTAGTCCCATGGTAGGACACGACCTGGATACACGCCATCGGAATGTTGATTAAAAAAGAGGCGAGGCAAGATACTGACGCCCTTTCAGGCGTCGGTGGAGGCTTGTTCGGCCAGCGCTACAGAGGGCGATTTACGGCGTGCGGCCAGCCACAAGCCACTGTTTTTCATGGCGTAGCCAAACAATAGCCCGACCAGCAGTGAGGCCGTGATCAATGGCCAGTTGCCGTCACCGGCGAAGGTGGCGCAGGCACCGATAAAAGTACCGGGAACAAAACCTAACCATTGTTGTTTGGCCTGAATGCACATCAGGAAAGCGACAACGCCGGTCAGCAGGTAACCCAGAATGCTCCAGGCGGGTTCCAACGCGCTGCCATGAATGATGACCATCGCCCAGAACACGCCGCTCAAACAGGTCAGTGTGCTGATTGCCAGGCCTTTGAGGCCACCTTGCGGGCAGGCAAAATAGGCCGTGCAGCCAAGAAAGCCCGCCCAACTGATTAGCCCAAGGCTGATGGCAACCCAGCCCCATACGCCGGAGAGAATACCGGTAGTTACCGCAATGGCAAAAATGACGTTCATAATCCTGATCCGCTAAAAATAATCCACCTAGTTTACGCGAAACCAGACTGCCATATGTGATAAAAATCACATCAGAAGTGCAAATTGATGCATTAAAATCATTAAAATGAGATTTTTATCACAAAAACAGGGCGTTTTTTCATCATCCAACGCGAAAAAACCGCTAGCCACATTATTGAATAAAGGCGGTGATCACAAGAGCGACCACCAGCCAAATAGCCAGGATCAGCGCGGGAAGCCCACTTTCGTAACCCATAGCCCCAACACCACGCAGACGATGACAGTAACCAGGAATAATAGGTTTACCGCCAGATGCAGACTAGCATGGTCGATGATACTGCCAAGCAAAATGGGCACCCAGTTGGCAACATAAGCAATCACATAGAACAGTGAGATCAGGCGTGCATGGCTGGCTTGGGGTGAAATCAGGTTAACCAGCGTCGCACTGCCGACAAAGATGGCTCCGTAAGCATAACCGGCAATGACCATCCCCGCAGCGGCCAGCCCCAGTGAATGGATCTGAATGGCTTCGGCAAATACCACCACCGCTAACGCCTGTGCCAGGCAGCCAAACATCAGCGAATGGCGCGCATTGATTTGACGGCTCAGGATCTGGCTGGCCCCGGCAATCAGCAGGTAGACCGCAATCACATAGCCGAAACTGCTGCGGTTCTGCATACCCAACAGCGTTTCCGCCACATTAGGGCCGATCGCCAGGATGCTGGCAGCCAGCGCCCAACAGACAAACAGCGCGCCGGCACATACGAAAAATCGGCTCCCGGTCGCGCGCAGGCCCGCGGCCAAGGTATTTTCCCCTGCCCCAGTATCCTCAGCCAAACGGACGCCAGCTTTGACCACCACGCGCGCAGGCCAGCTCAGCATAATCCCCAAAGCGGCAATCGTTGCCACCGCCATGATGATCACAAACGGCATCGAGGTGGTATGAAAACCGGTCTGCAAGGCTATACCGCTAAAAATCGGCCCCAATGCCAACCCGGCAGTAAAGGACAGGGTAGCAATTAGCGCCGCCTGCTTGCCACCGTCCGCAGGACCAAAACGAACCAATGCAATATTTGCCGCTCCGGTCAACGCCCCCGTGCCTACCCCGGCCAGCAAGCGAGCCATCAGCATCAGGGAAAATGAATCAGCCAGGGCAAAAAGCAATGCTCCCAACAACACCACCAGCAGCGCCGGGAGGATCATGCTGCGTAAATCCTTCACCTTGCCAGCCAGGTTGCCCACGGCGAACAGGGAAATCAGTACGCCAGCGGCATAAGCCCCATAGATCAGGGTCAGGCTGACCGAGGTCAGTGCCAGTTGCTGTTGGTATAAGGGATAAAGCGGCGTTGGCGCACTGCTGTTGAGCAGTGCCGACATCAATGCCAGTGCCAGAAACAGCACAATGGCTCCAGGCGAAGAGGCCGTGTTGGCTCGCGTGGTTTTATCAACGGCTAGACCGTCGGTCATGATTTTCTCCCTAAATACGCAGGCAAATCACCTCACCCGCAAAATATCAGGCGCTTATCATAGCGTTCAGAGCAGACCGCCAAAACCACCAACAATGCAGCACTATGATGCATTGTTGCAGGTGGCCAGAACGGCAAAATTACACCGAAGCCGTTGCTACCTTCTTCGCGGGTGCCCGGCGCAAAATAGCCAACGCTCCGGAAAGGATGATCAGCACCATGCCCACCGCGGCGATAAACGACAGGGTCTGGGCAAAAATCAGGTAGCCGAGCAGCGTGGAGAAAATGATTGTGCTGTAGGAAAGAATGCCGACGGTGACCGCATTGCCACCGCCATAGGCGCGGGTCATGGTGATCTGCCCCAGGCTGCCGAATACGCCGATAGCGCAGACATACAGCAGGCTGGTGGCATCCAACACCGCGAATCCGACAATCGAACTCATCACCACGCCGAACAAGGTACCGACCAGAGAGAAGTAGAACACCACACGCAGTTCAGGCTCGCCGGTACGCACCAGTTTGCCGACGTTGAAATAGGCCAGCGCCGTCAGCAATCCAGACAGCAGGCCAATCAAGGTGGCAGTATATTCCCCGTTCGGTACATCTGGACGCAACAGGATCAGGATGCCCACAAAGCCCAGCAGCACCGAGAACAGCAACCTACCGGTCAGTTGGCCTCTGGCCGTGACGAAGGTGATCACCGATTGGAAAATCGGATTGGTATAGCCCAGCGTAGTTGCGGTGGCAATAGGCAGATGGATCAGCGCATAGAAGCCGCAATACATGGCCGCATTGCCAATCGCGGCGCGCTTCATGTGCAAGCCAAGATGGCGGGTACGAAAACCGATATTTTTGATTTTTATCAGCGCCGCCACGATGGCCACGTTGATCAATGAACGGTAAAAAATAATATCGAAGAAACCGACCTTGGCCGAAGCCAGTTTGATGCAGGCCCCCATCAGCGCGAAGAACACGCTGGCAGCGACCATCCATAAAGCAACCATGATTTCCCCAGAATGCAGCCCTGCCGGGCTGCAAATAATCTCTTACGCGGCGGTTTTCACCGTCGGAAATGTGTTAGCGGCACCGCCCAAGAATACCAGCATTCTTGCGCAAAATGGATTGCCTGCTACAAATAAGCTTGCTCCATAACGTCACGCAGATGCATTTACTTATCGCTTACCAGATAATAACTATCCCTACCGCCGCTGGCGGTCAAAATAGATCGGATGCCACCAAGGACACTGCACAATGAATTGGGATGATGCACGCTTCTTCCTGGCGGTGGCACGCTGCGGTACGTTACGCAAGGCTGCCCATGAACTTCACGTCGATCAAGCTACCGTTGGGCGGCGGATCACCGCTTTCGAGCAGGCGTTGGGTTCAAAGCTGTTTATTCGCACGCCAAAATCCTTCTCGCTCAGCCCGCTGGGTGAAGCCATGCTGGCAGAAGTGCTGGCGATGGAAAATTCGGTTCAGGCTATCGCCCGTAAAGCCAGCAGCGGCGATCAAAGCCTGGCGGGTGAAGTGCGCATCGCCACCACCGATACCTTGGCCGAGGCCTTTGTGATCCCGGCACTGAAACGGCTGCGCGAGAAATACCCGCATATCACCATCACGCTACTGACGGCGCTCAATATCTCCGACATCTCCTATCGTGGGGCCGATCTGGCTATTCGTGGTGCTCGCCCTGAATCTGATGAGCTGGTCATCAAACGTCTGGCAACTATTGAGATGGGGTTATATGCCACGCAGGGCTACCTGGATCAATACGGAACGCCGAGTAAAGGCGATCATCTGCGCGGCCACGATTTGCTGATGTTCCCGCGCGAGTTGGTGCCACGCCATTGGGAAAACTTTGGCGGCGAAGCGCTGAATGAACCAAACGTGGTGCTGCAATGCAACTCACAGCTGTTACTGCGTTCGGCAACGCGCAACGGGTTGGGCATCGGCCTGCTCTCTTGCTTCCTGGCCGATAGCGATCCCGATCTGGTGCGTATCCTCCCGGAGAATCAGGACTGGGTCGATATCTGGCTGGTGTTACATCCGGATCTGCAACACACGGCAAGAATACGCGCGGTGGTGCAAGAGCTGGAAATCTCGTTTAACGGCGGCTCACTCTAGTCCACAAAAAAACAAGGGCCGCCATTTGGCGACCCTTGTTATCTAGCTCGAGATCAATCAGAACATCGGCTGTGCCATCTGCACCAGCGTGATCAGCGGCTGCGGGTAGATACCCAGCAACAGCACCAACGCGGCAGAGATCAGCACCACCACACCACCGGCGGTCAACGCCCAGTTGTTTGGCGTATCGCGAACCAGCGTTTCCGGCGCGCTGAGGAACAGGCTGACGGTCACACGCAGGTAGTAGTACAAACCGATCGCACTACCCAGCACCACGGCACCGGTCAACCACCACAGGTGAGCACTGACGCCCATCGCAATCACGAAGAACTTACCGATAAAGCCCAGCGTCATCGGGATACCGGCCAGGGAAAGCATCATCACTGTCATAACCGCTGACAGGATTGGCTTGTGCCAGAACAGGCCGCGATAGGAGAACAGCGAGTCGGCGTCCGGGCCACGGTACGGGCTGGACATCAGGCTAACCACACCGAAGGCACCCAGGCTGCTGAACAGGTAACCGGCCAGATAAACCCCGGCGGTTTCCAGCGACAGCTGGTGAGTTTGCACCGCAACCAGCGCCACCAGCAGATAACCCAAGTGAGCGATCGAGGAGTAACCCAGCAGTCGCTTGATGTTGGTCTGGCTGATTGCCATCAGGTTACCGAACAGGATCGAGCAGACGGCGATGATCGACAACACCATCCGCAACGCTTCGTTGTCGGCAGCCGGTGCGTACAGGAACAGACGCATCACGACGGCGAAGATCGCAATCTTGCTGGCGGTAGCCAGGAAGGTTGAAACCGGCGCTGGCGCCCCTTGATACACATCCGGCGTCCACAGCTGGAAAGGTACCAGGGAGAGTTTGAAGCCCAGACCGACGATCATCATGCCCATGCCTGCCAGGATCAGCGGCTGATGCATCATGTTCTCCTGCATGCTCTTGCCCAGGCCTGCCAGTGACAGGTCACCGGATTCGGCATACAGCAGCGCCATGCCGAACAGCAGGAAGCTGGAGGCCGCCGCAGACAGCACCATGTACTTGATGGCCGCTTCCAGCGAACGCTTCTGGCGATAGGCATAACCTATCAGACCAAACAGCGGCAGCGAGATCAGCTCAATACCCAGGAACAGTGAAGCCAGGTGATTGGCGCTCGCCAGCAGAATGCCACCCATGGTAGCAATCAGCACCAGCAGGTAGAACTCTTCGCGGTTATCCGGGTAACCCACCAGCCATGGATAGGCAAAGGTACAGGTTGCCAGACTAGCCAGCACCACCAGCCCGGTATAGAACATCGAGTAACCGTCAACCCGCACCAGCGGGGTGACGTCCATTGGGCCTACCTGGCCAACAAAGTAGAGTGAAAGCAGCGCCAGGTTAAGACCGATCACTGTCAGGGTGGCGTTGATAAAGTGGTCGCGTCGCCACGCAATGCACAGCATCACAACCACCACCGTCAATCCGACGATCAACAGCGGTAACAGTGCGATCAGTTGTTGAGGAGTTATTGTCATGGCGAATTACGGCCTTGTTGTTGAAATTGCTGAAACTGACGGACCAAACCAGTGTTGCACGTTGCTCATCGCCGCACTTGAGGTATCGAGGATTGGCTGAGGATAGACACCCAGCAGCACCAGCAGTACCACCAACAGCAGAATGATAAACAGTTCACGTGCGGTCATGCCCGGCAACGGTTGATCAGATTTCGGGGTGCCGTAGTAGGCACGCTGCATCATGATCAACGAGTAAACCGAAGCAAACACCAGACCGAAGGTAGAAATCACGGTGATCACTGGTACAACCTGGAAGCTGCCGAACAGGATCATGAATTCACCGACGAAGTTACCGGTACCCGGCATCCCCAGGGTTGCCACCGCGAAGAACAGTGACAGCGCAGGAAGGTACTTGATACGTCCCCACAGGCCGCCCATCTGACGCATATCGCGGGTATGCAGACGTTCATACAGCTGGCCACAGATGATGAACATACCGGCCGCAGACAGGCCGTGGGCAATCATCTGGATAACCGCACCCTGGTAAGCCAGCTGGCTACCGGTGTAGATGGCGATCAGTACGAAGCCCATATGGGAAACGGAGGTATAGGCAATCAGACGTTTGATATCGGTCTGTGCGAACGCCATCCAGGCACCGTAGAAGATACCAATCACACCCAGCCACATGGCGATAGGGGCAAACTCGGCGGACGCGTTCGGGAACAGCGGCAGGCTGAAACGCAGCAGGCCGTAGGCCGCCGTCTTCAGCAAGATCCCCGCCAGGTCGACAGAACCCGCCGTTGGTGCCTGGCTATGCGCATCCGGCAACCAGCCGTGCAATGGCACCACCGGCATTTTAACCGCAAACGCAATGAAGAAGCCCAGCATTAACAGGTATTCAACGTTGTGCGACATCGGAGTTTTCAGCAGATCTTCGTAGTTGAAGGTCCACACGCCAGTCGCATTGTAGTGCACAAATACCAGCCCCATGATCGCAATCAGCATCACCAGACCGCTGGCCTGGGTGTAGATGAAGAACTTGGTTGCTGCGGTGATACGGGTTTTACCATCCGATGCTTTATGACCCCACAAGGCGATCAGGAAGTACATCGGTACCAGCATCATTTCCCAGAAGAAGAAGAACAGGAACAGGTCGATGGCCAGGAACACGCCGATCACACCGCCCAGGATCCACAACAGGTTCAGGTGGAAGAAGCCCTGATACTTCTGGATTTCACGCCAGGAACAGAGGATCGCCAGCACACCCAGGAAACCGGTCAGCACCACCATCAGCAGTGACAGGCCGTCTAGCGCCAGGTGAATGCTGATGCCAAAGCGCGGGATCCACGGCAACATAAACTCAGACTGCCACTGCGGCACGCCCTGCGGTTTTATCAACGAATAGCCCCCCTGCAACCACAGTTGCAGAGAAAGCGCCAACGTCAGCCCCATTGCGATCAACGCTATCCAGCGCGGCGCCTTAGTACCGAAACGTTCGCACTGCCAGCACAGCAGACCGCCGATAAAGGGGATAAGAATTAGCCAAGGTAATAGCATGGCGTTTTGTGTCCCTTATATGAATAATCTAAAAAACTTGTATCGGGCCCTTGTTCGACAAGGGCCGAACCCAAAATGCGTCTGTTTAAATTATTCAGTTAAACCAAAATCAACAGAGCCAGTACCAGCACTGCACCCACACCCATAGACGCGATATACCAGCGGATCTGACCGTTCTCACTTACCGTCAGGCCACGGTTCCCCCAGCGGGAGAACAGCGCAGGCAGGTTCATCAGTGAGTTCAGCGGATCGCTTTGCAGCAGCTTGGCGATGCCCAGGTATGGCTTGACGAACACTTTGTCATACAGCCAGTCGAAGCCCCAGGCATGGAACCACCAGGTCGAGAAGAAGCGACCCGGAGCGCTGTTCGCGATGCTGTTGACCAGGCGACGTTGGCCCAGCCACAGCGCAGCTGCCAGCAGGATCCCGACGATAGCGACCACGCCAGAGGCGATCTCCAACGTCAGAACGCTGCCGTGTGCCAGTTCGGTCGTTTCTGGCAGTACACCCTGCAACGGCGGCACAATCATCGCGCCGACGAAGGTGGACAGCACCATCAGAACCAACAGTGGCAGGTGGTGAGTAATACCTTTGCCCGCATGCGCTTTGATTTTCTCTTCGCCGTGGAACACGATGAAGATCATGCGGAAGGTATACAGTGAGGTCATGAATGCACCAATCAGACCGGCAATCATCAGGTTGAAGTGGCCGTTCGCCATGGCGCCCGCCAGGATTTCATCCTTACTGAAGAAGCCAGCGGTGACGATAGGCAGAGCAGACAGTGCCGCGCCCCCCACCAGGAAGCACACATACACCAGCGGAATGCTCTTGCGCAGGCCACCCATCTTGAAGATGTTCTGCTCATGATGACAGGCCAGGATCACCGAACCGGAGGACAGGAACAACAGCGCCTTGAAGAACGCGTGGGTCATCAGGTGGAAGATGGCCGCATCCCATGCCTGCACGCCCAGCGCCAGGAACATGTAGCCAATCTGGCTCATGGTGGAATAGGCAAGCACGCGTTTGATGTCGGTCTGTACCAGCGCGGCAAAGCCCGCCAGCAGCAGCGTAACGCCACCAATGATACCGACCAGATTCAGCACTTCCGGCGTCATCAGGAACAGGCCATGCATACGGGCAATCAGGTAGACACCTGCGGTAACCATGGTTGCGGCGTGGATCAATGCAGATACCGGGGTTGGACCCGCCATCGCATCTGCCAGCCAGGTTTGCAACGGCAGCTGAGCCGATTTACCGACTGCGCCACCCAGTAACATCAGGGTTGCCCAGGTCAACGCCGTATCGCCAACCGCCAGTTTCTGCGGTGCCAGCACCATCAGTTCACGGATGTTCAGCGTACCCAGCTCGTGGTACAGGATGAACAGCGCAATGGCCAGGAACACGTCGCCCACGCGGGTAACGATGAAGGCTTTCATGGCTGCCGCGCCGTTGGCCGGATCTTTGTAGTAGAAACCGATCAACAGGTAGCTGCACAGGCCCACGCCTTCCCAACCCAGGTACATCAGCAGCAAGTTGTCTGCCAGTACCAATACCACCATGCTGGCGATAAACAGGTTGGTGTAAGCGAAGAAGCGGGAGTAGCCCTCTTCCCCACGCATGTACCAGGAAGCATACATGTGGATCAGGAAGCCAACGCCGGTGACCACTGACAACATGGTCAGTGACAGGCCATCCAGCACCAGGGTAACGCCGACGTTGAAGTCGCCAACGCTCATCCAGTTCCACAGGCTTTGCTCATACAGCTGCACGCCCGCGGCCCTTTGGCCAAGAAAATCGATCGCCACATACGCCGTGACCACTGCCGCCAGGCCAATCGACCCCACGCCAACGGTAGCCGCGGTGTTTTCAGACCAGCGACCACGGGAAAATGCCAACAGCAGGAACCCGATCAGCGGTAGCAGAATAGTTAAATATAATAGGTTCATCCGCGCATCTCACTGACAGTGTCAATATCCAGGGTATGCCGACGACGGTAAAGCTGTAGCAGCAACGCCAGGCCGATACTGGCCTCGGCTGCCGCCAGACTGATGGCCAGGATGTACATCACCTGCCCGTCGGTCTGGCCCCAATAGCTACCCGCCACGATAAACGCCAACGCCGCAGCGTTGATCATCACTTCCAGACTGATCAGCATAAACAGCAGGTTGCGGCGTAACATCAAGCCGGTCAGCCCCAGGACGAACAGGATCGCCGCCAGGATCAGCCCATGTTGAAGAGGGATCATGCTTGGTCCTCCGATTTTCTTTTCGCCATTTCGCTGCTTGCCGGGGTATTACTGAACACTTCACCCGGTTTGTGCTCACGGCCAATGTGGAAGGCAACGACCAGGCCCGCCAACAGCAGCATTGAAGCCAGCTCAACCGCCAGCACGTAAGGACCAAACAGGCTGATCCCGACCGCTTTGGCGTCCACCATCTCACCGGTGATGCCCTGATCGGACACGCTGCGGATCGCCACAATCAGCACCACCAGCAAGATCAGTGACAGCAGACCAGGGCCAATCCAGACGGCAGGCTTCAGCCAGTCGCGCTCTTGTTGCTGCACCGCGTTGCCGAGGTTGAGCATCATGACCACGAACACGAACAGCACCATAATGGCACCGGCGTAGACGATGATTTCCAGAGCACCCGCAAAGTAGGCACCCAGTGAGAAAAAGACTGCCGAGATCGCCAGTAAAGAGACGATCAGATACAGCAGCGCATGCACAGGATTGGTATGCGAGATGACGCGAATAGTCGCGATAATCGCAATGAACCCTGCCAGATAAAAGGCAATTTCCATGCTTGCTGGCTCCTTAAGGCAACAGACCTTTGACGTCGATCGGTTTGGCTTCGTTTTCGGCTTCGCCTTTGGCTTTGCCGTCAATCGCCATACCGGCCATCCGGTAGAAGTTATATTCCGGATATTTACCCGGCCCCGAGATCAACAGATCTTCTTTTTCGTACACCAGATCCTGGCGCTTGAACTCACCCATTTCGAAATCCGGCGTCAGCTGGATCGCGGTGGTTGGGCAAGCCTCTTCGCACAGACCGCAGAAAATGCAGCGTGAGAAGTTGATGCGGAAAAACTCCGGATACCAGCGGCCATCTTTCTGCTCTGCTTTTTGCAGGGAGATACAGCCAACCGGGCAGGCAACCGCACACAGGTTACAGGCCACGCAGCGCTCTTCACCGTCCGGATCGCGCGTCAGCACGATGCGGCCACGGTAGCGCGGCGGCAGGTAAACCGGTTCTTCCGGATACATCTGGGTTTCGCGTTTGGCGAAGGCGTGCAAGCCAATCATCCAAAGGCTGCGCACCTGGGTGCCGAAACCAACCACTAACTCTTTCAATGTCATGGTTTATTCACCCCTTATTGAGCGTTGTACAAAATGACCGCGGCGGTTGCCAGCAGGTTCAGCAGCGTCAACGGCAGGCAAATTTTCCAGCCGAATGACATCACCTGGTCATAACGCGGACGCGGCAACGAAGCACGGATCAGAATGAACATCACCATGAAGAAGGCCGTTTTCAGTGCGAACCAGATAAATGGCGGCAGGAATGGACCCTGCCAACCGCCGAAGAACAACGTCACAATCAGGGCGGACACGGTCACGATACCGATGTATTCCCCCACGAAGAACAGACCGAATTTCATGCCGGAATATTCAATGTGGTAACCGTCGGCCAGTTCCTGCTCGGCTTCCGGCTGGTCAAACGGATGGCGGTGACATACCGCCACACCGGCAATCGCAAAGGTAATGAAACCAAAGAACTGCGGAATGACGTTCCAGATGTGTGCCTGTGATTCAACAATCGCCTGCATGTTGAACGAGTCGGCTTGCGCCACCACGCCTAGCACGGACAGACCGAGGAACACTTCGTAGCTCAGGGTTTGTGCCGAAGCACGCATCGCCCCTAACAGCGAGTATTTGTTGTTACTGGACCAGCCGGCGAACAGCACGGCATACACCGCCAGGCCAGCCATCATCAGGAAGAACAGAATACCGATGTTGAGATCGGCCACCGACCAGGTCGGGCTGACCGGCACGATGGCAAAGGCCAACAGCAGCGAGGTAAAGGCGATCACCGGGGCCAGCGTAAAGATCATGCGGTCGGCGAAGGTCGGAACCCAGTCTTCTTTGAAGAACATTTTGATCATGTCGGCGACCAGCTGCAGCGAACCGCCCCAGCCGACACGGTTTGGTCCGTAACGGTTCTGGAACAGCCCCAGCAGACGGCGTTCGCCGAAGCTCATAAACGCCCCGCAGGTGACCACGACCAACAGGATCACCACCGCTTTCAACACGGCGATCAGGATGTCGATCACCTCAGGTGTCAACCAGCTCATAGTGCCGCCTCCCGCAGATTTTCAACCTTCGCACCCACCAGTACCGGCGGGATCCCTGGCAAGCCGAGCGGCAAACCAACCTGGCCTTGGCTCAGGGTTTCACTCAGGCGTACCGGCAAACGCAGCGTTTGACCTGCACAACTGAACTCGACCCAGGCACCGGCATTGACACCAAGCTGTGCAGCATCGGCAACGTTGATCATCACGTAGGCCTGAGGCATACGCTGCTGGATCACTTCGGAGCGCTGTGACATTTCGTCACTGCCAAACAGGTGGTAATACGGCGCAACACGCCAGCCTTCGGCTTTGAACGCCGTAGGGATAGCGCTGAAGTAACCGAGGTTGCCCTCCCCTGCTTCGATCAGGCGGATACCCGGATCGCCATGGCGCAGTTTGCCACCCACTTCGGCCTGGAACTTGTTCCATGCCTGCGGTGAGTTCCAACCTGGTGCCCAGGCAAATGGGATCTGCTGACGGTCAGCCAGCGGGCTGTTGTTCCCTTCCATCGAGAAGGCGAACATGGTGTCTTTATCCTGCGGCTGACGCGGTTCATGCACGCTGATATCGGCACGCATCGCGGTGCGGCCACTGTAGCGGTGCGGTGAACGGGCCAGTTTCTGACCACGGATGCGGAAGGTCGCATCCGGCGCAGCTTCGACAATACCTTGCAACTGCGGCAATGCGCTCACGCAGGCGGCAATCACGTCATCGAGCTGGGTCCAGTCAACCTGGCGGCTGGTGTAGGTGGAGTGCAGCGAGTGCATCCAACGCCAGCTTTCCAACATCACGCTGTAGATATTTTTCTTGGCATCATCGTAATAAGCCGGGTCGTAGACCTGGAAGAAGCGCTGTGCGCGGCCTTCCTGGCTGACCAAGGTGCCATCGCTCTCTGCAAAACTGGCTGCAGACAGGATCAGGTTGGCTTTATCCATGATGGCGGTGCGCTGGTGATCGGCAACGATCAGGTTACTGACCTTGGCCAATGCGGCATCTACTTTGGCCGCCGGGGCGTGACGATAGAGGTCGTTTTCCATCACGATGGCGGTATCAGCAGAACCACTTTCCAGTTGCACCAGTGCCTCGTCCAGCGAACCACCGCCAATCATCGCCAGACCCATGCTGTTGGCAGCGGCGGCGACGAAGGTGATACCGACATTGGCACCGCGACCTTTCAACGCCTTGGCAATGTTGGCCGCAGCTTCAATGATAGCTGTGCTACCCGCATTGCTGCCGGTGATGATCAATGGTTTCTGCGCGCCGGCCAGGGCCTGTACGATCACGTCGATTTTCTTGTTCAGGTCTTCGGCCAGATCGGTCACCGCCGGCGCGGACTCATCCAGCGCGTGGGCAATGGCGAAGCCTAAACGGGCTTGCTCATCCACCGGCGCACGGTAGTTCCAGGCGGCGATGTCGTCCAGACGGGTGTTATCAACGTTAGTGACGAACAGCGGGTGTTTGGCGTGCTGCCCGATGGTTTGCACCGCCGCGATCTGCCAATCGGCAACGCGGTGTGCCGCAGCCATCGCGCGGGCTTTACCTTTCACTGCCTGACGCACCGACAGCGCGATACGGGCGCCGGTCTGAGTCAAATCTTCACCCAGAACCAACACCGCGTCGTAGCTTTCGATTTCGCGCAGGTTAGGCGTATAAACGCCGCTGTTTTTCAACACGTTGAGCATCAGGTCCAGGCGCTGTTGTTCAGCCTGATTGATGCCGGTATAGAAGTTCTCGGCGCCGACCAGTTCACGCAACGCAAAGTTGCTTTCCAGGCTGGCACGCGGTGAACCGATACCGATGGTTTTGTTGGCCTGACGCAGAATATCTGCCGCGCCCTGCATCGCCTGCTCGGCGTTCAGAGTGATCCAGTCGTTGCCACGCAGTTGCTGCGGCTGACGAGGGCGATCTTTCTGATTCACATAGCCATAACCAAAGCGGCCGCGGTCACACAGGAAATAGTGGTTTACGCTGCCGTTGTAACGGTTTTCGATACGGCGCAGTTCGCCATAGCGCTCACCCGGGCTGGTGTTACAGCCGATGCTGCACTGCTGGCAGATGCTCGGGGCAAACTGCATGTCCCACTTACGGTTGTAACGCTCGGAGTGGGTTTTGTCGGTGAATACGCCGGTTGGGCACACTTCTACCAGGTTACCGGAGAACTCGCTTTCCAGCGTGCCGCTTTCCGGACGACCGAAATAGACGTTGTCGTGTGCGCCGTATACACCGAAATCGGTGCCATCCGCGTAGTCTTTGTAGTAACGCACACAGCGGTAACAGGCGATGCAGCGGTTCATCTCATGCGAGATAAATGGCCCCAGTTCCTGGTTGTTGTGGGTGCGCTTACTGAAGCGATATTTACGGAAGCTGTGGCCGGTCATTACTGTCATATCTTGCAGGTGACAGTTACCGCCCTCTTCACATACCGGACAGTCGTGCGGGTGGTTGGTCATCAACCACTCGACCACGCTTTCACGGAACTGTTTGGCTTCTGCGTCATCGATGGAAATAAAGGTCCCATCGGATGCCGGTGTCATACAGGACATCACCAAACGGCCACGCGTATCGTCCGCGTTTTGGTATTGCTTTACCGCACATTGGCGGCAAGCGCCGACGCTTCCAAGCGCCGGATGCCAGCAAAAGTAAGGAATATCGAGGCCGAGGGAGAGACACGCCTGCAACAGGTTGTCGGCTCCATCTACGTCGTATTCTTTGCCGTCTACATGAATCGTAGCCATAGTCAGCATGCTTCCAAGTGGCCTGCCCATAAGGCAGGCGTTAATCAAAAATTCTGGCCGTGTTTCGGGGCGCGCTCACCGCACCCAGGCAAAGCGGGATTACCAGCGTTGCTTCAACAAGTTGTTTGGCTGAATGCCGCCAACCGCCTGGAGATTGCCCAGGTACTGTGGGGAAATCCCGGCTTCAAACTCTTCACGGAAATATTTAATCGCGCTTTGCAGTGGCTCTACGGCACCTGGCGCATGGGCGCAGAAGGTTTTACCTGGGCCAAGGGAGCGGCACAGCTGCTCGAGGGTTTCGATATCCCCCGGCTGGCCTTCGCCTCTTTCCAAAGCACGCAGGATCTTCACGCTCCACGGCAAGCCGTCACGGCACGGTGTACACCAGCCACAGGACTCACGGGCAAAGAACTCTTCCAGGTTACGCACCAGGGGAACCATGCCGATTTCGTGATCCACCGCCATCGCCAGCGCCGTACCTAAACGGCTGCCTGCTTTACCGATGCTTTCGAAGTCCATTGGCAGATCCAGGTGATCGGCGGTCAGGAAGTCGGTACCCGCCCCGCCCGGCTGCCAGGCTTTAAATTTCAGGCCATCGCGCATGCCACCGGCGTAATCTTCCAGAATTTCACGCGCGGTAGTCCCAAACGGCAGCTCCCAGACGCCTGGGTTTTTCACCCGGCCAGAGAAGCCCATCAGTTTGGTACCGGCGTCGTTACTCTTACCGGCGGAGATCCCTTTGTACCAGTCCACACCATGCTCGAGGATGGCAGGCACGTTACACAAGGTCTCTACGTTGTTCACGCAGGTCGGTTTGCCCCATACGCCCACGGAAGCGGGGAATGGCGGCTTGGAGCGCGGGTTGGCGCGGCGGCCTTCCAGCGAGTTGATCAGCGCCGTTTCTTCACCGCAGATGTAGCGGCCAGCGCCGGTGTGGACGAACAGCTCGAAGTCAAAGCCGCTGCCCATGATATTTTTGCCCAGCAGGCCTGCTTCGGTAGCTTCCGCAATCGCACGGCGCAGATGTACTGCGGCCTCGACGTATTCGCCACGCAGGAAGATATAACCCCGGTAGGCTTTCAGCGCGAATGCCGAAATCAGCATGCCTTCCACCAACAGGTGCGGCAGTTGCTCCATCAGCAGACGGTCTTTATAGGTGCCCGGCTCCATTTCATCGGCGTTACACAGCAGGTAACGGATGTTCATGGATTCATCTTTCGGCATCAGGCTCCACTTCAAACCGGTGGAGAAACCTGCACCACCACGGCCTTTCAGCCCGGCATCTTTCACCAGGGTGACGATGTCGTCGGCGGCCATGCCTTTCAGCGCTTTTTCCGCGCCCTGGTAACCGTTCTTGCTGCGATATTCATCCAGCCATACCGGCTGTTGGTCATCGCGCAGGCGCCAGGTCAGCGGATGCATTTCGGCAGTACGTTTGATATCGATCATCATTTATACCGCTCCAACAGTTCGACCGCGTTTTCAGGCGTCAGGTGAGCATGAGTATCTTCATCGATCATCATGTTCGGGCCTTTGTCGCAGTTGCCCAGACAGCAGGTCGGCAGCAGGGTGAAACGACCGTCAAAGGTAGTCTGACCCGGCTTGATGTTGAGTTTCTTTTCCAGCGCGGCCTGAATGCCCTGGTAGCCGTTGATGTGACAAACCACGCTGTCACAGTAACGGATCACATGGCGTCCTACTGGCTGGCGGAAAATCTGGCTGTAGAACGTGGCCACGCCTTCTACGTCGCTGGCTGGGATGCCCAGCACTTCAGCGATGGCATAAATCGCCCCATCCGGAACCCAGCCACGCTGCTTCTGCACGATCTTCAGTGCTTCAATGGAGGCGGCGCGTGGATCCTCGTAATGGTGCTTTTCGTGCTCGATCGCATCACGTTCTTCCGCGCTCAGCACAAATGCATCAGCGCCGCTCTGGGGAGCGGCTGCATTGGTGGCCTCAAGCGCATCGTGACTCACGTGAGTGTCTTTAAGATCATGCATAGTTAGCGGTCCACATCTGACATTACAAAATCGATACTACCCAGATAGACGATCAGGTCAGAGACCAGGCTGCCACGGATCACCGCAGGGATTTGCTGCAGGTGAGCATAGCTTGGCGTACGGATCCTGGTGCGATAGCTCATGGTGCTGCCGTCGCTGGTCAGGTAGTAGCTGTTGATCCCTTTCGTGGCTTCAACCATCTGGAATGATTCGTTGGCTGGCATCACCGGGCCCCAGGAAACCTGCAGGAAGTGGGTGATCAGCGTTTCAATATGCTGCAACGTGCGCTCTTTCGGCGGCGGCGTGGTCAGCGGATGATCGGCCTTGAACGGGCCTTCCGGCATGTTGTTCAGGCACTGCTCAAGAATGCGCAGGCTCTGGCGCAGCTCTTCCACTTTCAGCATCACGCGGGTATAGCAGTCGCTGTTGCCGTCGCCGACCGGCACTTCGAAATCGAAGTTTTCATAGCCGGAGTATGGACGCCATTTACGCACGTCAAACTCAACGCCGGTAGCGCGCAGGCCTGCACCGGTCACACCCCATTCCAACGCTTCTTTGGCGTTGTAAGAAGCCACGCCGACAGAACGCCCTTTCAGAACGGAGTTGTGCAGTGCCGCTTTCACATAGGAATCGAGGCGCTTCGGCATCCAGTCCAGGAAGTCACGCAGCAGGCGATCCCAGCCACGCGGCAGGTCGTGCGCCACGCCACCAATACGGAACCAGGCCGGGTGCATACGGAAGCCGGTAATCGCTTCAACGACATCATAAACTTTCTGACGGTCGGTAAAGGCGAAGAACACCGGGGTCATGGCGCCCACGTCCTGGATAAAGGTACTGATGTACAGCAGATGGCTGTTGATGCGGAACAGCTCAGACAGCATGACGCGGATGGTGTTGACACGATCCGGCACCACGATCCCGGCCAGTTTTTCCACCGCCAGTACGTAAGGCATTTCGTTTACGCAGCCGCCGAGGTATTCGATGCGATCGGTATACGGGATAAAGCTGTGCCAAGACTGGCGTTCGCCCATCTTCTCTGCGCCACGGTGGTGGTAGCCCACGTCCGGCACACAGTCGACGATGTCTTCACCGTCCAGCTGCAGAATAATACGGAATGCACCGTGTGAAGAAGGGTGGTTCGGGCCGAGGTTGAGGAACATGAAGTCCTCGTTCTCGGTGCCGCGCTTCATGCCCCACTCTTCCGGCTTGAACTTCAGCGACTCCATCTCCAGATCTTCTTTCTGTTTGGTCAACACAAAGGGATCGAATTCGGTGGCGCGCGCCGGGTAGTCTTTACGCAGTGGATGGCCTTCCCAGCTCTGCGGCATCATGATGCGCGTCAGGTGCGGGTGGCCGTCGAAGGTAATACCGAACATTTCCCAGGTTTCGCGCTCATACCAGTTGGCATTCGGGAAAATCTTAGTCACTGTGGGCACGTGCAGGTCTTTTTCAGACAGCGCCACTTTCAGCATGATGTCACGGTTACGTTCGACAGAAATCAGATGGTAGAAAACAGAGAAATCCGCAGCAGGCAAGCCTTCACGGTGGGTACGAAGACGCTCGTCCATGCCATGCAGATCGAACAGCATGACGTACGGCTTCGGTTGTTTTCTCAAAAACGTCATAACTTCCAGCAACTGCTCAACTTTGACCCATACCACGGGCATTCCGGTACGGGTGGGCTGAACAGTAAAGGCTTCCGGCCCAAAACGGTTGCGCAGTTCGCCGATCACCGGATCATCGAGATGATCTCTGGTATGCCATGCAGGCAGAGCTTCGTGCGTCGTTAAATCTGTCATAATTTTTTTCACCACACTAAAGGGTTATTTCGCCGCAAGTTCAACTTTTCGCTGTGTTAACCAATAGCGCACTAAGATGGACGTTAAATGAACGTCTTAAATCTCGTCAGGCGAGCGAAGGTTGGTTACCGCAATACGCTCGGCGTGCTTACGTTCTTTTTCTGATGGCATATTGGCGCGGTACACGCCCTGATCGCCAACGACCCACGACAGCGGGCGACGTTCTTTGCCTATGGATTCCTGCAGCAGCAGCAGTGCCTGCATGTAAGCCTCCGGGCGCGGTGGGCAGCCAGGGATATACACGTCGACCGGCAGGAATTTATCCACGCCCTGGACCACTGAGTAGATATCGTACATGCCGCCGGAGTTGGCGCAGGAGCCCATCGAGATCACCCATTTAGGCTCCAGCATTTGCTCGTACAAACGCTGAATAACCGGGGCCATCTTGGTAAAGCAGGTGCCGGCAACGACCATAAAGTCGGCCTGGCGTGGGGAGGCACGTAGAACTTCCGCACCAAAACGCGCCACGTCGTGAACGGCGGTAAACGAGGTCACCATTTCCACATAACAGCACGAAAGGCCGAAGTTATACGGCCAAAGAGAGTTTTTACGCCCCCAGTTCACCATGTCATGCAATGCATGTTCGAGTTTACCCATGTAAACCGTACGGTGAACCTGCTGCTCAAGGGGATCGCCTACGATCTCCTGTTTTTGCAGGGGATAACGGTCGTTCTCACCGTTCGGGTCTATGCGGGTGAGCGTATAGTCCATCTTAATGCCTCGCTGTTACTGCGGATGACTGTTGCTAGCGTTCTTGATGATAGTTGGCTTACTCAAACGCTTGGAACGCGTTGGAGTCCAATCCAATGCGCCGATACGCACCAGATAAACCAAACCAGCCAATAACACCAAAATGAAAATGGCGGCTTCGATAAAGCCTACCCAGCCGCTCTCACGAATCGAGACCGACCAGGCGTACAGATATAAGGCTTCAACATCGAAAATGACGAAGAACATGGCCACCAGGTAGAACTTGGCGGACAGACGCAAACGCGCCGTACCGACCGAGTCGACCCCGGATTCATATGGGGTGTTTTTGGCGCGAGCCTGGGCTCTCCCACCCAAGAAGAACGCACCCAGCAGCATGAAGCCGCAGAGCCCGATAGCCATGATAAGAAATACGGCGAACGCCCAGTGATGAGCGATGACTTCAATGGTTGTTGACATACTCTATGCTTACTCATCAAAAGTGGCGTCGATCGTTCTGCTCTTGTAACTGGCAGTTAGTGCACCACATCGATTTAAGGGAAGGATAAATAACCACACAAACAAGCTGCTTTTACAGAGAGTTAGGCAGTGTTTTACTGTGGGCTTTTTACTCCTTTCTATAACCTTCTGTCAACTTTGACAAAAGTATCTACACACTAATTTACATACGAAGCATTTAATTAACATATGATGCGCTTGGCTTAGGCTAAATCGTGTCAGTTGATTACTCAACGGAAACAGATAGATATAACCCCACAGGCACATTTCACTTTTACTATACCATTCTCTCAGGAATTCCCTGTTGTTCCACTCACTACCTAGGGGTATTTTTTTGATCCAGGACACGTTTCGGGCAGAAATCCTCAAAAAAAGTGTGGCAGTTTAACAATTTTTGTCAATTTCAGGTAAAAAAACGTCAGCGTAAAATAGCAAAATAACCCTACCAATTCCAGGTATTTACTCATTGTTATCACTGCATAAAAAACGAGCACCCCGAAGAAATGCGGGTTTCACCTGCTAGAAACCATGAAGAAATACCCACTTAGCATCGAATTTACCTTGAACAGGTCAAAATTCTTGATTTCCCTTTTTTAAGCTAAAAAAAACCTCCGCCGTGGCAGAGGTTTGTAACTTTCAATACGACTAGCTTAGGGTAAAACGCTACTCTTCGCTATCCGCCACGCTGGAACCTTCATCGATCACCGAAGATTCTCCGCCGCCGAAGTGGTAAATCTCACTGCCGTTTTGCACGGCACTGAAGATCGCCATGGCCAGTTCATTTTCGCACTTCATGTCTTTGCACAGCGCATACTGCGTATCAGGAAGATGCGGTAAACCTTCCGCCGCGCCCAGAACTCGCAGATCTGGGCTCATCATCTCGATTGGCCGCACGGTGATCCCCAAACCTGCCCGGCACGCCGCGCGCACCGCAGAAAGCGTAGAGGCCACGTAGGCAATACGCCAAGGAATACCGGCAGCTTCAAGATGCTTGATCGCCATTGCACGGAACGGGCTTGGCTCATCCATCACCACCAGAGGGATCGGTTCCCCTGCCTGGTAATGGTAATCCGCCGAGCAGTACCACAGCGTTGGAGACGTACGCAGAATGATGTGCGGATGCCCTTCGGTATCCACGGTGGTGATGGCCAGATCCACTTCGCCATTCTTCAGCATGTCTATCATGAACGGACTACGCTTCACCCGTACATCAATCGCCAGCTTGGGATAGACCGACGTCACGCGGTTTAGCAAGAAAGGCAAAATGGTATCGGCGGTATCATCAGAAGCACCGATAGTCAGGACACCCTTGATATTGTTGTACATCAAGGAGGCACAGGCTTCGTCGTTGAAGCGCAGGATTTTCCTGGCGTAGCCGAGAAGCTGGATACCGTGTTCGGTTAACAATTTATTGCGCCCATGACGGGCGAACAATTCTTTGCCAACCAATTGCTCTAACCGCTGCATTTGTTGACTGACTGCGGACTGAGTACGACAAACGGCAACGGCAGCCGCCGCAAACGTATTCAAATCAGCAACAGCAACAAAGGTTCTTAGCAGATCGAGGTCGAGATTAAGTATCGGACGATTTGCACTTGTCATAGTGTTTTCTTCACTTTTTAAATTCTAATTTACAAACTACCCTGGTGTATTTCTAAGACGCAGCTGAAAAGGGCATGCGCCACTTATGACAGTACCCCACTCATTAGAAGAGGGCAAAAAAATTACTTATATTTCGTTATCTGCATCGCTTTTTATCCATGATCTATCGCAACGGCTTATTGATAGTGGTGAAAGTTACGACGAAAAGTGCTTACCCTTATAAGCATTGATAATCCTATGCAGGCAAAATCCCCCCTTTCCTCCCGGTTACCTCGATCCCTGGCCGCCAGAGACCATGACAGCATTGTTGTTTTCTGTACAAAATATTAACAACCTCCCCGTATATCGAACGAGTCATCTATTAGGGAATTTAATAAATTCAAGCAGTAAGTCTTTTGATTATTAAAAGACATCGACCATTACTTAAATAAAATTTAAGTTAATTACTAAAGTGGACCTAATGTAATTCTACTTCAACTCAGTGTGGTATTGTCAGTACAGACATGAAACCAGATTAATCCCATATTACTATCTTTAGGCGGCTTTGGCGTTTTTCTGACGCTTGGCGTACACATTTCTGCGGTTAACTGATAAAAACCCTTTACGTGACATGTGTTTCCATCGGCATATAAACCTTAAATTGGTGATACTTTCAGATTTAAACACCAAAAGCACGATCAATACAGACGGTTATTATCTTAAAAAGCGATTTTTGCCGATCGTTTTCACCAAAGCAGTGCATAACCCTTCAAAAGCCTGGCCTCCAGGAGTACATTGGACAGATTGCGGTGTTCCACGGTAGGAACGACCCTATCTTAGCAAAAGGCTCAACTTTCTATGTCCCCCATTGAGAAATCCAGCAAACTGGACAACGTCTGTTATGACATTCGTGGTCCGGTACTCAAAGAAGCTAAACGTCTTGAAGAAGAAGGCAATAAGGTCCTCAAGCTGAACATTGGCAACCCTGCACCGTTCGGCTTTGATGCCCCCGATGAAATTCTGGTCGACGTGATCCGCAATCTGCCAACGGCACAAGGCTACTGCGACTCCAAAGGGCTCTACTCGGCGCGCAAGGCGATCATGCAGCACTATCAGGCACGTAACATGCGTGACGTGACCGTTGAGGATATCTACATTGGCAATGGCGTTTCTGAGCTAATCGTGCAATCCATGCAAGCGCTGCTGAACATCGGTGATGAAATGCTGGTGCCTGCGCCAGACTACCCGTTGTGGACCGCCGCCGTGTCGCTTTCCAGCGGCAAGGCCGTGCACTATATGTGCGACGAAGGATCTGGCTGGTTCCCGGCTCTGGACGATATTCGCAGCAAAATCACCCCACGCACCCGTGGCATCGTGATCATTAACCCTAACAACCCAACCGGCGCGGTCTACAGCAAAGAACTGCTGGAACAGATCGTCGAGATCGCCCGCCAGCATGACCTGATCATCTTTGCCGACGAAATCTACGACAAGATCCTCTACGACGAGGCAGAGCATCACTCGATCGCTGCGTTGGCCCCAGATCTGCTGACCGTTACCTTTAACGGCTTGTCCAAAACCTACCGCGTTGCCGGTTTCCGTCAGGGCTGGATGGTGCTCAATGGGCCGAAGAAGCATGCCAAAGGCTATATTGAAGGGTTGGAGATGCTGGCTTCCATGCGCCTGTGTGCCAACGTGCCAATGCAGCATGCGATCCAGACGGCACTGGGCGGTTACCAGAGCATCAGCGAATTTATTCAGCCTGGTGGCCGCCTGTATGAACAACGCGACCGTACCTGGGAGCTGCTAAACGAGATCCCTGGCGTTTCCTGCGTGAAACCTCAGGGTGCGCTCTATATGTTCCCACGCATCGACGCCAAGCGTTTTAACATCCGCGACGACCAGAAGCTGGTGCTGGATCTGCTGCTGCAAGAGAAGGTGTTACTGGTACAGGGCAGCGCGTTCAACTGGCCTTACCCAGACCACGTCCGTATCGTTACGCTGCCCCGCGTGGATGAATTGGAAATGGCGGTAGGCAAACTGGGCCGCTTCCTGGAAACCTATCACCAGTAATTTTTGCCGGGCGCTGCATGCGGCGCCCGTTTCTCTGATTGGCACTGACGCAGTATACTGCGCTCCTACAGATCCAAAGAGAGAACATCATGAGCCAGAGCCACTTCTTTGCCCACCTGTCCCGTTTGAAACTGATTAGCCGCTGGCCGCTGATGCGCAATGTGCGTACCGAAAACGTTTCCGAACACAGCCTGCAGGTCGCCTTTGTCGCCCATGCGCTGGCCGCGATCAAAAACCGCAAGTTTAACGGCAACCTGAATGCCGAACGCGTGGCGTTGTTGGCGATGTATCACGATGCCAGCGAAGTGCTGACCGGCGATATGCCAACTCCCATCAAGTATTACAACCCGCAGATTGCCCACGAATACAAAAAAATCGAGAAGATTGCCCAACAAAAGCTGCTGGAGATGCTGCCGGAAGAGTTACAAAACGATTTCCGCTCGATCCTGGACGAGCACCATCACAGCGAGGACGAAAAGCTGATCGTGAAGCAGGCCGATGCGCTATGCGCTTACCTGAAGTGTCTGGAGGAGCTGTCTGCGGGGAATAATGAGTTCAAGCAGGCCAAGGCTCGTCTGGAGAAAACGCTGCAAATGCGTCACAGCCCGGAAATGGAGTA
The DNA here is from genome assembly GCF_055790865.1 of Serratia sp. K1WW1. Taxonomy (NCBI): domain Bacteria; kingdom Pseudomonadati; phylum Pseudomonadota; class Gammaproteobacteria; order Enterobacterales; family Yersiniaceae; genus Serratia; species Serratia sp. K1WW1. Next base: position 1,878,213 of record NZ_CM147697.1, on the reverse strand, counting down.
TTTCATGACGGTGTTTATCCCAAGCTTCAGCCTTTCACTTGACGAGATCAGCAGCGACTCGCCACTGTGAGATTAGAGCCAGGTGCTTTGCACCTGGCAGTCTGAGACGCCTCAACCGCAGGTCGTACCTTCCGGCATTTCCACCGTGAATTCCTGCTCTACCACCGAGCGTAAATCGATACGCTGGAAAGTTTGCGTGACCAGGAAGCGGTAAATTTTATCCTGCGGGCATTGGTTGCCAAAATAGGAAGCCTGGGCTTCCAGTACCGGTTTTTTATCGCTGTTAAACATGCTCAGCAGGAAACGGCGCTCGGTGTAGTAGTCTCTTTTCTTCGAATAACCGATGATCTCTCTGGTCATGATGGCCTTGGTGGTACAGGTCGCTTTTTCCCCTTTTTTGGTACTTTCGGTCGTGCATTCGGTGGTCTCACCGGTGGCCACATCGCCGTAATCCGCGCTGGTATATTCATGGACCCGGGTGTTTTTATCTACGTCCAACACCACAAACAGCTTGGGCACCACACCGCCATTTGGCAGGTTATCCTCGGTATAAACGCGCTGGAACCCCTTGGCGCGCAAAAACGTCAGCGTATTACCGAAGAAGTGTTTCGCCAGCATCGGTTCATCAGAATCTGAGGCGACAAGCACCAACACTGGCGCATTCTTATCAAAGGCATAACCCGGATCGGGCACCGAATTGAGAGAGCCACTCATGTATCTCGCACAGCCGGACAGCAACAACAGAGAAGCTAAAGTAAGGGTTATAAATCCATGTTTCATTTTCATGGCAACTCCAGAAGGATCGCTAAACTAAGCCTGGGCGACATCGGTCGCCGTAAAGCCTCAACGAGCTGCAGCATGAGCCGATAAAATGCCAAAACTCTTTATGGTTTCGGTCGTTAGCTACTTAAGCGCATTCTCAAGAGTCAATAAAGCGCCTTTACTCATTCCTGACATAAAACGCAAACTGTGAGCTTAAAATGCATACAACCAAGGCACCAGGATCACGCTGACAATCATCACCAGCACGGTGAACGGCACCCCAATTTTCAGAAAATCGCCAAACTTGTAGTTCCCCGGCCCCAACACCAGCGTATTGACCGGCGATGACACCGGCGTCATAAAGGCGGCAGAGGCGGCAATCGCGATAATCATGGCAAACGGATAAGGCGAAACGCCCATTTCACGGGCCGCCGCGATGGCAATCGGTGCCATCAATACCGCCGTGGCGGTATTGGAGATAAACAGCCCTATGGTGGCGCACAGGACAAACAGGCAGGCCAGCATGACGTGCGGCCCGGCATTACCGGCAACATCCATCAACCCACGGACGATCAGATCTACCCCGCCCGTTTTCTGCAACGCTTGGGCAAAGGGCATCATACCGACAATCAAAATGATGCTCGGCCAATGGATCGCCTTATAGGCACTTTCCATATCGATACAGCGAAAGCGCCCCATCAACAGGCAAGCAATCAGCGCGGCGATCGGATTGGGGATCTCGTCGGTCAGCATCATTGCCACCATCAGCGCCAGACAGAACAGCGCATGAGGAGCCTGGGTGATCGCCGGTGCCACTTCGTCCACTTCGGCGGGCAGGTTCAAGACGATAAAGTCATGGGTTTTGGCCTGCAACTGGCGGATTGCCTTCCAGTCGCCGATCACCAACAGAATATCCCCCAGACCCAGCGGTTCATCCACCAGCTTGCCTTGCAGGGTTTCACCATTGCGGCGGATACCGACCACGTTGAGATCGTAACGGCTACGGAAAGCGGCATCGCGCACGCTTTTCCCCAGCAGGGCCGATTCAGGGATTAGCGAAACTTCGGCCATGCCCACGTTGCGCGACTGTTCGGAGAAATATTCCCCCCGCAGCACCATGGGCTCAAGTTGTTGCTCACTACAGAATTGACGCAGATCGATATCACAATCCGTCATGTCGATCAGCAGTACGTCCCCTTCGCGCAGTTCCGTGCTGCCAAAGGCGCTGATCATTACCCGGCGGAAACGCTTCCAGCGCTCAATACCGATAACGTTGGCGCTGTAACGCGCGCGCAAATGCAATTCATCCAGCGAGCGGCCAATCAGTGGCGAACCACTGCGCACAGCCAAACGACGCGCCCGCCCGGTGAGCTTATAGTCACGGATTAAATCGCGGAAAGTCCGGCGCTCCCAGGCCGACTTGGTCTTGGTGCCGCCGTTGTCGCCGAGCCAGCGGCGCGCAACCAGCATGTACCCTACGCCCAACAGCAACACCACCAGACCAATTGGCGTGACGCCAAAGAAGCCGAAACCGTCGATGCCTTCACGCACCAGTTCGCTGTTGACCACCATATTCGGCGGCGTGGCGACCAGCGTCATCATGCCGCTGATCAAACCGGCAAAGCTCAGCGGCATCATCAGCCGCCCTGGGGAGATTTTCATACGCACCGCGACGCTGAGCACCACGGGAATAAAGATGGCTACCACCCCGGTCGAACTCATAAAGGCCCCCAGCCCGGCGACGGTAAACATCAGCAGCATCATCATCTTGGTTTCACTGCTGCCCGCCACCCTCACCAACCAGTCACCAACCTGATAGGCCACCCCGGTGCGTACCAGCCCTTCGCCAATGACGAACAGAGCGGCAATCAAAATGACGTTAGGATCGCTGAAGCCAGCCGTTGCCTCTTGCAGACTCAAGGTTCCACTGAGCACAAACGCGATGATCACCAATAGTGCCACTACATCCATGCGTAGCTTGTTGGTAGTAAACAGCACAATGGCTATTAACAGTAAACTCAAAACCCAAAGTAATTCGCTGTTCAAAACGGCCTCATTCTGCAGTGATCCCGGCATAAGAAATTAGCATAAAAAAACCCCGACAATGCGGGGTCTAATCAAATTGAGGTAAGAATGTGCAGATTAAGCAATAAGTTCGATAACTGCACCCTGTTCGGACTTGGCGATCTTAAGCTGTTCCAAGGAGGAAAGGATCAGATCCACCTGGTCCAGCTTCGGTGCGTCTGCCGGTGCATTTACCGCAATCACCTGGCAACCTGCGGCCAAGCCGGAAAGGATCCCGGCAGGGGCATCTTCCACCACCACACAATCCTGCGGTGCCAACCCAAGACCTTGTGCCCCTAACAGGTAGGCGTCTGGATGCGGTTTACCCTGTTTAACAAGTTCACTGGTGATAAACACCTCAGGAAGCGGCACTCCACCGGCAAGACGGCGTGCGTTAGCCACTGGCACGGAACCCGAGGTGACGATTGCCCAAGGTATCCCCAACGCCTTGATCTGCTCCAGCAGGGCCAATGCACCTGGCAAGGCGTGGACGCCGTCGGTATCCTCTGCCTCCACCTGCTCAAGCAGTGTGAACTCATGCTGTAGCTCAGCCTCGGTGGCATTCGGCATAAAGTGACGCAGCGAGGTGATCGCCTGTTTTCCGTGGATAAAGTCCAGCACCTTTTGCGGGCTGATGCCATGGCGTTCTGCCCATTGCGTCCAGGCTCGCTCTACCACTGGTAATGAATCTACTAACGTCCCATCAAGATCGAACAGAAAACCCTTACACTCCACGGGAAACCCCTCTACGTTTAATCAGGCATTGATGATTTGCGCAATCTCGACGGCGCTCAGATGATACTGGCGTGGGCAGGATAGCCAGATACTCAGCATGCGCTGGTATTTTTCCCACATTTTGGTTTGGGCGTTAAAACCGTGGCTGCCAGAATCGAAATGAGTATACCGCCCTTCCGTGTTCACCAGGAAACGCACATAGCTCAGGTAACGCGCTTCAGTAGCCGCATCAAAACCAAGGAATACCAGACGACGCGCGTCCAGACCTTGGCGATCCTTGAGGTTCTCCCAGGAGACCTGGAGCGCATGGTGCATTTCCATGATGTTGATGATGGTGCGGCACACTTCTTCGCTCATCTCACCAAAATCACGATCCAGCTCGCGCATTTGCAAACCAAAACCGCGCTCGATGATCGTCTGCAGGCGGCGGTAGCGCTCCGCATTGTCCGGATCGAGCATGGTCATCATCTTGTATTGATTCGACAAAATCAGCCGTTGGGCGTGAGTCATTTCCATTTCATAGTCCTCAGTTCTGCAAATTAACCAGAGCATCGCATGAGTTGATTATGGCGTGGAATCACAACAACGCCTTTCTTTGATTTGAAAGGGGGTAATCTTTAAATGTTCGTGGCAGTCAGACATGATCCGGGCACGAATTTGCGACTTAAAGAGGCAAGGCCGGTGAGATCCCGGCCCAGTGGCACTTAAAGATCGTCGAGGAAGGTTTTGTCCAACTGCTTGAAGGCACGTTTCAGCACGTCCGCCAGAGCCTGGTAGGTTGGCGTCCCTTCAACAGGGGCAATCGCCTGCCCGGCTTCCGCCAGCTTGTTACGGACCTCATGGAACCATTGCAGCAAGGTTGGCGGCAATGGTGTCACGGAACGTCGGCCCAACCACCACAGCCCCTGCATCGGCAAGCTACAGGCAAACAGCGCAGTGGCAATCGCCGGGCCGAGCTGACCGCCGAGCGCAATCTGCCAGGTCAGGGTAAAAATCGCCAACGGGGGCATAAAGCGAACGGCAAAGCGGGTAGCGCGCGCCACGCGGTTCTCAGGGAAAAGCGGTGCCAGCCGTTTGTCAGCTGGCCAGGTTTTCATGTAATGCTGCCCGCGCTGGAATATCTGAAACCAGCTTACGGAACCGGATGGTCTGCTCGTCATTGCGCACCTCAACTTCACGTATAAAAAATAAAATATTCTTGCAAACACACTAACAAAAAAGTTGAAGCTTTAAATTTATTTTGTGTTTGTGGCGGGCTATCGGTATCCTAAGCCGGCCATGTGCCGGTAGAAGATGACAGAAGATTTGTCAACTTTTAGCCCTATCTCCCTAATCCTGCCATTGGCGGCCATGTGGGGCTAGGAAGCGGTAAAAATCAGGATCGCTTAAACCGCAGAGAAATCATCGGTTTTTTCACCATTGTGTCCTTTGTATCACTGACATGATGTTAATCATAAATGTCAACGGCATTATGCGCTACGCTTGTTGTCTGATTGACGTTTTATTCACCACGTGTTTTTGGGTCTTCCTTAATACCAACACGAACTATAAGTAGGTACTTCCATGTCGAGTAAGCTAGTACTGGTCCTTAACTGCGGCAGTTCTTCCCTGAAATTCGCCATCATCGATGCAACCAACGGTGAAGAATACCTCTCTGGCCTGGCCGAGTGCTTCCATCTTCCTGAGGCCCGTATCAAATGGAAAATGGATGGCAGTAAACAAGAAGCGGCACTGGGTGCCGGCGCAGCACACAGCGAAGCGCTGAACTTCATTGTTAATACTATTCTGGCACAAAAACCAGAGCTTTCCGCCCAGTTGACCGCTATCGGCCACCGCATCGTGCACGGCGGCGAGAAGTTCACGGCTTCTGCCGTCATCAACGACGAAGTCCTGCAGGGTATCAAAGATTCGGTACCTTTTGCACCACTGCATAACCCGGCTCACCTGATCGGTATTGCTGAAGCGTTGAAATCCTTCCCTAATCTGGCTGATAAAAACGTTGCCGTGTTTGACACCGCGTTCCATCAGACCATGCCGGAAGAGTCCTACCTGTATGCCCTGCCGTACAGCCTGTACCGCGACCATGGCGTTCGTCGCTACGGCGCACACGGCACCAGCCACTTCTACGTGACTCAAGAAGCCGCGAAGGCGCTGAACAAGCCGGTTGAAGAAGTTAACATCATCACCTGCCACCTGGGCAACGGCGGTTCCGTAACCGCAGTACGCAACGGTAAGTGTGTTGATACTTCCATGGGTCTGACCCCGCTGGAAGGCCTGGTGATGGGTACCCGCAGTGGTGACATCGATCCAGCCATCATCTTCCACCTGCACGACGCCATGGGCATGAGCGTTGACCAGATCAACAAGATGCTGACCAAAGAGTCTGGCCTGCTGGGCCTGACCGAAGTCACCAGCGACTGCCGTTACGTTGAAGACAACTATGAGACCAAGGCCGATGCCAAGCGCGCCATGGACGTCTTCTGCCACCGTCTGGCCAAGTACATCGGTGCCTATAGCGCCCTGATGGAAGGCCGTCTGGATGCTGTGATCTTCACCGGCGGTATCGGTGAGAACGCCGCGATGGTACGTGAGCTGACCCTGGATAAACTGGGCCTGCTGGGCTTTGAAATCGATCATGAACGCAACCTGGCTGCCCGTTTCGGCAAATCAGGCAACATCACCAAAGACGGCAGCCGTCCGGCACTGGTGATCCCGACCAACGAAGAATTGGTCATCGCGCAAGACGCTTCCCGTCTGACCGCTTAATGCTCTCCACACCGTCAGCCCAGGCTGGCGGTGTTGTTTTGAGCCTGTCATCTTTGTCTGCGCCCCCGTTGCAGGCAGAAAACCGTGAAGAGGACTATTCTGTGTCACGTACAATTATGTTGATCCCCACAGGCACCAGCGTCGGTCTGACCAGCGTCAGCCTGGGTGTCATCCGCTCCATGGAGCAAAAAGGCGTTCGCCTGAGCGTGTTCAAACCTATTGCCCAACCGCGTACCGGCGGCGATTCCCTCGACCAGACCACCACCATCATCCGCAGCAACTCGACCATTCCAGCGGCCGAACCCCTGCGTATGAGCTACGTTGAGAGCCTACTGAGCTCCAACCAGCAGGACGTGCTGATGGAAGAGATCGTGGCCCGTTACCACGAAAACACCAAAGACGCAGAAGTGGTGCTGATCGAAGGCCTGGTGCCTACCCGTAAGCATCAGTTCGCCAACTCGCTGAACTACGAGATCGCCAAAACGCTGAACGCAGAGATCGTCTTTGTGCTGGCGCTGGGCAACGATTCTCCAGCCCAGTTGACCGAGCGCATCGAACTGGCTCGCTCCAGCTTCGGCGGCAGCAAGAACAAAAACATTACCGGCGTGATCATCAACAAGCTGAACGCTCCGGTGGACGATCAGGGCCGTACTCGCCCAGACCTGTCCGAAATCTTTGACGATTCCACCAAGGCCAGCGTAGCCAACGTCGATCCTGCACAGCTGTTCGCCAACAGCCCGCTGCCGGTATTGGGTTGCGTACCGTGGAGCTTCGAACTGATCGCTACCCGTGCCATTGATATGGCCCGCCACCTGAAGGCGCGAGTGATCAACGAAGGCGACATCATGACCCGCCGCGTGAAATCCGTGACCTTCTGTGCGCGCAGCATTCCGCACATGCTTGAACACTTCCGCCCGGGTTCCCTGCTGGTAACCTCTGCCGACCGCCCAGACGTGCTGGTTTCAGCCTGCCTGGCCGCGATGAACGGCGTGGAAATTGGTGCCATCCTGCTGACCGGCGGCTACGAAATCGATGCCTCCATCAACAAGCTGTGTGAGCGCGCCTTTGAAACCGGCCTGCCGGTGTTCATGGTTGACACCAACACCTGGCAGACCTCGCTGAGCCTGCAAAGCTTCAACCTTGAAGTGCCTTCAGACGACCATCAGCGTATTGAGAAAGTACAGAACTACGTGGCCAGCCACATCAACGCCGAATGGATCGAGTCCCTGACCGCCACTTCTGAGCGTTCACGTCGTCTGTCCCCACCGGCGTTCCGTTATGAGCTGACCGAACTGGCGCGCAAAGCGGGTAAACGCATCGTGCTGCCGGAAGGCGACGAGCCACGCACCGTGAAAGCGGCGGCCATCTGTGCCGAACGTGGTATCGCGGAATGTGTGCTGCTGGGTAACCCGGAAGAGATCAAACGCGTTGCCGCCGCACAGGGCGTAGAACTGGGTAAAGGCATCGAGATCGTCGATCCGGTTGCCGTGCGTGAACTCTATGTGCCGCGTCTGGTTGAGCTGCGTAAGAGCAAGGGCATGACCGAAGTGGTTGCCCGTGAGCAGTTGGAAGACAACGTGGTTCTCGGCACCCTGATGCTGGAGAAAGGCGAAGTTGACGGCCTGGTTTCCGGTGCCGTTCACACCACCGCCAATACCATCCGTCCACCGTTGCAGTTGATCAAAACCGCACCGGGCAGCTCGCTGGTTTCTTCCGTGTTCTTCATGCTGCTGCCTGACCAGGTTCTGGTCTACGGTGACTGCGCGATCAACCCGGATCCAACCGCTGAACAGCTGTCTGAAATTGCTATTCAGTCTGCCGATTCCGCAGCCGCATTCGGTATCGAACCACGCGTAGCGATGATCTCCTACTCTACCGGTAATTCCGGTGCGGGTAGCGACGTTGAGAAAGTGCGTGAAGCGACCCGTCTGGCACAGGAAAAACGCCCGGACCTGATCATCGATGGCCCACTGCAGTATGACGCAGCGATCATGGCCGACGTGGCCAAATCCAAAGCGCCTAATTCGCCAGTAGCCGGTCAGGCGACCGTGTTCATCTTCCCGGATCTGAACACCGGTAACACCACTTATAAAGCGGTGCAGCGTTCTGCTGACCTGGTATCCATCGGGCCAATGCTGCAAGGCATGCGCAAGCCGGTGAACGACCTGTCCCGTGGTGCTCTGGTTGACGATATCGTCTATACCGTAGCCCTGACGGCGATCCAGTCGGCTCAGGCTGATGCCCAGGCTGCTATTGCCTGATGAGACAAAGGTGACACTACGGCACCTTTAGACTCTGGTAATACCCATAACGGCTCGGTGATCATCACCGGGCCGTTTTTTTATAACTGCAGCTAAATATAAATCAGGTAAATGGACACACCTATCAATATTTGAATGCTCAATATTTCAGTGGCTTGATAACTTTTTATTTTTAACATGGAATATCCTTCGCAGAATAAATCAACACCTAGGGTTACTTTCTTTCCTGAAATAAAATACTTTTACATCGGGAGAGTTAAACAACCGTAAAGGATATGACAACATTTTTCGATGAATTAGCGGCGTATGGGGAACCTAGGCAACATAAAGCGGTTTTTAGGGTAAACGGCGTTGAGTATGAAGTTTATTTCACGCAAATCACCGATAAAAATCCGTTTGACTGTACTGTGGATTTTCATCCCGGTTTTATAAAACCGACTTACGCCAAACACTATGAGATCGCGTTCGATACAAAACTCAATCGAATGAATAAAACATACTTTCACCGAGTCGACGGATTGCCACAAGGTAGCGCCATCAAGGTGATAAATCACGTTGAAAGAGCAATTTTTGACCACTATACTACTTTCAATGTGGGGCTCTACACCTACGTCCCGAATGATTTTAAGTTATCGAGTGTTTACTGCCGTCTCATATCGCGACCCAAACATATAGGATCTTCGATTGAGGTTGGTCTAGAACCCATGGGGAGGACGCATGTCTTACGAACGCCGTACTTCTATGCAGAAATTAGAACAACACCGTGCTCGACAAATAGCACGAATGGAAGCCTTTGAGCGAGCTATAGAAGCTGGACAAACAACTGTCGTTGTTTCTGGAAGATCTCCTAACGCCTCTACTATGTTTAATAGCGTCACCAAGACGATCCCAAATCATGCTTTGTTTAAAGGCAAGGATCCATTGCTGTAATGACTCGAACGATCAATATTATGCCATGGCGAAACCTTTTAGCCTCTGGTAATTCCTATAACGGCCTGGTGATCATCACCGGGCCGTTTTATTTTTGACGTTAACATAGAGCAAGCAATGCACCGCCTGACGCCCTCACCCTAGCCCTCTGCCACAGAGCGAGGGGACCGATCGAGTGGATCTGAAAATTCGGTGACACACCTTGGATAAGGAGATGTTCGGCCTGAGAAATAGACCGAACGTCATGACTAAAGGATATTAAAAGTGTTCACCATGTCCTTGAACACCTGTCTACCATGTCCCCGGTCTGTACAGGGAGGGTCAACAGCTCATCCGCAGCCGCCACAATATGCGCCGCCGTCAGGCCATATTCCTGCTGCAAGAACTCCTGCGTGCCCACTTGCCCATAGCGGCCTTTCACTCCCACCCGCCGCATCGGTACCGGGCACTCTTCCACCAGCACCTCCGCCACCGCCGAGCCAAGCCCATTATGAATACTGTGATTCTCGCAGGTGACGATCCTGCCGGTTTTCGCCGCAAAGGTTTTGATGATTTCACGATCGATAGGCTTGAGCGTAAACATGTCTATCACCGCCGCGCTGATGCCACGCTGTTGCAGTTCCTGTGCCGCCTGCAACGCTTCGGCGACCATAATGCCGTTAGCGATCAGCGTAATATCGCTGCCGTCACGCAGCAGATTAGCCTTGCCGATGGTGAAACGATAGCCTGCAGGATAAATACGTGTCGCCTGCTTACGGATGGTGCGCACCCAGTAGAAGCCTTGCAACTTCACCAGTTGCTGCAAAATATCCTGGAACATGGTGGCATCGGTCACCTCCAACACCACCGAATGCGCCAGGCCGCGCACGATCCCCATATCTTCAAACGACATATGCGTGCCCCCGTTATGGCAGGCGCTGACCCCGGCATCGGAAGCGATCACCTTGACGTTGTTGCGCTGATAGTCCAACGCCATAAACAGCTGATCGAAACAGCGGCGGCTGGCAAAAGCGGTGAAGGTGTGGACAAAAGGAACCCGCCCGGTCAGTGACAAACCGGCGGCTACGCCAATCACATTGGCCTCCATGATGCCGCAGTTGATGACCCGCTCCGGGTGATCCTTATGTACGCCATCCATCGCCATCGAACTCATCAGATCGGCTTCCAGTGCAATCACTGGCGTATCGGCTTCGGCCTGTTGGCGGATCACGCTGGCGTACACCTTACGCATTTCTACGGCGTCTTTTTCAAACGGCATTTCCAGGTTAAACATAGGCGGCCTCCAGCTCGGCAATGGCCTTTTCAATTTCGCTACGAACATCTGGCGTTAAGCGTAGATGGTGTGAGTTTTTCAGGTTCTCCAGATACGCCACGCCCTGCCCCTTGAGGCTATCGAGGATCACCACCAACGGCCGTTGCTCGCCACTGCGTTCCGGCAACACAGCGTCACGGATCGCCGCAATGTCATCCCCACGAACGGTTTGCACCTCAAAACCAAAGGCGCGGAATTTTCCCGCCAGATCGAAGGGTTTGATCACCTCATCCAGCGTGCCGTCCAACTGCTGTTTGTTGTAATCGATAAACAGCGTCAGATTATGCAGATTGTGGTGGGCGATAAACTGGAACGCTTCCCAGCATTGGCCTTCGTTCAGTTCACCATCCCCCAGGATGCAGAATACCCGGTTGCTGCGCTTTGCCAGTTGGTGTGAAAGCGCCATACCGGCTGCGATAGAGACCCCTTGCCCAAGCGATCCGGTGGTGGCATCCACCCCACGGGTTAGCAAGCGATCTGGGTGGCTCGGCAACCGGGTACCATTCTGGTTGAGCGTTTGCAGCTGTTCCAACGGGAAATAGCCCTTAAGCGCCAGCACGCTATACAGCGCCGGACCAGCATGGCCTTTCGACAGCACGAAATAATCGCGCTCTGGCCAATCCGGGTCACCCGGATCGATACGCATCACTTCGCCGTATAACACCGCCAGCGTTTCAACCACCGACATACAGCCGCCGTAATGGCCAAACCCCAGCCCAGTGAGTGCCTTCAGCGTTTCCAGACGGATCGCCCTGGCCAATTGCGTCAAATCAGTCACGGTGTTGCTCATGAACTTTCCTCCTTATTTCTGGCTGGGGCATCTTTGCGTTTTCCCAGGAAGTTATGCGCGACCAGCAGGCCAAAGATGGCGACAATCGCGACCATGATCATTTCTTTGGTCAGGAAGCGCGCCATATTGCCCAACACGATCCCCACCACGCCGAAGTCCGTATCGGAGAAGGTGGTGTTGGCAAAACCCAGCGCGCCCAGTACCGGTAACAACAGCACCGGCAGGAAGGTAATCAACAAACCGTTGGCAAATGCCCCCAGCATGGCACCTCGCCGCCCGCCGGTCGCATTGCCGAACACCCCAGCAGTGGCCCCGGTGAAGAAGTGCGGTACCACGCCCGGCAGGATCAGCACCATCTTCATTTGGCCGAGCAAGAACAGACCGGCCAGGCCACCCAGGAAGCTGAACAGGAAACCAATCAACACCGCATTCGGGGCATAGGGATAGACCACCGGGCAATCCAGCGCCGGGCGGGCATTAGGGACCAGTTTTTCCGAGAAGCCGGTAAAGGCCGGGACGATCTCAGCCAGGATCAGGCGCACCCCTTGCAGAATGATGAATACCCCGGCGGCAAAAGTGATCGCCTGAATAATCGAGTACACCAGGTAGTTCTGCCCGCCACTCAATTGGCTTTCGACATAATCCTGGCCCGCACAGATAGCCAGGATCAGGTAGATCACGATCATGGTCATCGAGATGGAAATCGAGCTGTCACGCAGGAAGCTGAGGTTTTTAGGTAAGTTCATCTCCTCGGTGGAGCGCGAGTTTTTCCCCACCTTGGAACCGAGCCAGCCGGAAAGGACATAGCCCAGGGTACCGAAATGGCCAAAGGCAATGTCGTCGTTGCCGGTAATGCGGCGCATATAGCGCTGGGCGATCGCCGGGAAGAACGCCATCACCAACCCCAGAGTCAGCGCTCCGGTGAACACCAACTGTACGCCCTCAAAGCCGGCCACGGTAAGGATGATGCCGATCATACAGGCCATATAGAAGGTGTGGTGCCCGGTCAGGAAGATGTATTTCAAGCGGGTAAAGCGGGCCACGATGATGTTGGCCACCATGCCAAACGCCATAATCAGCGCGGTAGAGGCACCGTATTTCTCGAGTGAGATAGAGACAATGGCTTCGTTATTGGGAATAATGCCCTGAATATTGAACGCATGCTCAAACATGCCGCCTAATGGGTTCAGCGAGCCGACTAATACCGTCGCTCCACCGCCCAATACAATAAAGCCCAGAATGGTTTTAACCGTCCCTTTGACCACGTCAGAAAAAGACTTCTTTTGTGCCAATAGACCAATCAAGGCAATCACCCCGACCAATACCGCCGGGACCTTTAATATATCAACCACAAACCTGAGCGTTTCCTGGATAAACATATCCACCTCGCCAATGGGTTAGATTAAATAATGGAGTGGGCTGTGAAGTAAGCACGCAGCTTGGCTTCAAGCTCATTAATATCAATGATATTGCTGATCACCACTAGCTGGTCGGCTGGCACGCTGGCGCTAGCGGCAATATCTTTCGCCATCACGAAGATATCTGCCGCACCCGGCGTTGCCGAGGAAAGATCGGAATGTTCAACCTCCGCCTCAATATTCATTTTTTTCAGCACTTTCTTGATGTTCATTTCCACCATAAAACTGCTGCCCAATCCTGAGCCACAAATAGCCATGATTTTCATTATTCTTACCTGCCAAATTTTATGTGTAGGATAGCGTCACCCGATATCTATCGGATGCTGAGTATTATCAAAAGCTGCGGGTATAACCGGTTAGAGATTAATAATTGGCGATAACATCCTCAATTTGCCGTTTGGTTTGCGCCAGGAATAGTTTCCCCATGGCTTCGCTATCAGAAAATAACTCGGCCAGCTGCGAGATCATTTCAATGTGGCTACTGCTATCTGGAGCAGAAAGCATCACCACGATGAACACCGGATCGTTATCTTCGGACTGAAAATGCACGCCCTGATTGATCTTTAATAGTGAAAGACCGAGCGCTTTGGCGCCCTCCTCTGGCCTGGCATGGGGCATCGCGATACCGGGTGCCAACACGTAATAGGGCCCCAGCGCCTGATGTTGGTGAAATATGGCCGTCAGGTAATCCGCGGTGATCACACCGCGCTGCAGCAGTGGCTGAGCACTCAGCGTGACCGCCTCCTGCCAGTCGGTAACCTGATCGCACAGTTGAATGTGGTCGGCGTTCAGCCAGTCGTTGAGCACATCTCCTCCTTATGGGTTCTTCCCTTAAGCCGCCAGAGTTTGCGAACCCTAACGGGACGAAATCTGTTGGCTATGGATCGTTTGATGGCGCGTGGCCGTCATGAAATAGCCCGGCGACGGTAAAACTTTAATCAACGTGCAGGGGTTAAACTGTGACCGTTCGCACAAAGATAGCGCTACCAAAAATCAATCATCCAGATCTGTGATAGCGCTATCAAAACTATCGGGGATCAAACCCGGCGGCTCAGTTTTTTTATCGATCGCCCAACGAACGGGGTAGAATGGGCACAGAAGCGGGAAGCACGAAGCCCAGTAATGGGTTTAACCCATGAGCTCATTTATGCGTTATGCGCGCATTTCAGTCAGGATCAGCAATGTCGATCGGTAGAAAACGACGCAGTACCGGCCGGGTTACCCTGGCCGACGTGGCCCAATTGGCAGGCGTGGGCACCATGACCGTCTCGCGGGCGCTACGCACGCCGGAACAGGTTTCAGATAAGCTGAGAGAAAAAATTGAGTCGGCGGTCAGTGAGTTGGGTTACCTCCCCAACCTGGCGGCCAGTTCGTTGGCCTCGGCGTCTTCTTATACCATCGCCATGGTGGTGCCGAGTTTTTCCGAGTCCGGCTGTGCGGATATGTTTGCCGGGTTACAGCGGGTACTGCAACCGGCGGGTTACCAGATCATGCTGGCCGAGTCCCAACATCATATCGAGCGTGAAGAAACGTTGCTGGAAACCCTGCTCTCATACAACCTGGCTGCTGCCGTGCTGCTAAGCATTGAGCATTCCGAAAATACCCGTCAAGCATTAACCGCCGCCAATATTCCGGTGGTGGAAATTGGGGCAATCCGCACCGACCCGATCGACATCAATATCGGCATCGATTACGTTGCCGCCATGTATCAGCTCACTCAAACCGTGATTGCCAGCGGGTATCAGAATGTTGGCCTGCTGTGTGCCAATCAGGAACAGTGGATTTTCCAACAGCATCTGCAAGGCTGGCACAAGGCGCTACTGCAAAACCACATGTCCCCTCATCGGGTGATTAATGCCGCGCAACCCGCCAGCTTCAGCCTCGGCGCCCAGCAATTGCCGGAGTTTCTACTGGCCTGGCCGGAGTTGGATGCCTTGGTCTGTGCGTCTGATGAATTGGCCTGTGGCGCGCTGTATGAATGCCAGCGGCGGAGGATAAAGGTGCCGGAGCAGTTGGCGATCGTGGGGTTTGGCAACAGCGAGGTCAGCCAGGTCTGCCAGCCACCGCTGACGACCATGACAGTACCGCATAAGGAGATTGGTATCCAGGCAGGTAAGGCATTGTTGGCGCGCTTGAACGACCAACCCTGGCAACCCGAAGGTTCGATCCCTTCGACCCTGTGCCGTCGTAGCAGCTGTTAACGATGGCGATACCGGGAACCCGTCGATAAGACGGTATTCCCGGTATCTCAATAACACTTACCAGCTATAGTTTATCCCAACACGGTAGCGCGTCTGGCGGTTATCGTTTTTGCTATCTTGCTTCACGTTCCCGACTTCAACATAAGGCTTCCAGTTTTTATCCCACTTGTAAGCCAGCTTGACGTTATGTTCGTAATCGGTTTTGCCGTCGTCAAAAATAACCTTGTTGCTGCTCTTATACACGTAGTTATATTCAGCCGACCAGTCCTTGTAGAAGTTATAACCTAACCAAAAATCGCCACGGTTGGTTTTCTCATCCCCCTCTGAACCTTTTGAGGTGGTGCGCTTATATTCGTAGCGATATCTGCCCGCCACATAAATGTCTTTGGTAAAGTTATACTGTGCACGCAGATAAGGGCGATAGCCGTTACTATTACTGTTGGATTCTAGCGAGAATCCAGGCTGCAGGGTGATCGCATCAAATTTATGCTGATAGCTGACGACGGCTTCTGTCCCATTACTGACCTGTTCGTGGAAAGGTTTATCAGGCGTCGAGTCTGAAGAGTCCTGACGCCATTTTGCCTCCAGAGAGAATCCCAGACCGTTATCGAAACGATGCGATACCAGCATCCTGTTTTTATGGTCGCCTTTGGCGGTATCCTGCCATTCATGGCGTAAATCAAGCGACATGGCCATTGCACTAAAGTTTGCTACAGAGGCTAACACCAGAGTCAATAATTTAAATTTCATTATTACTACCCTTATCATTTAATTATAGAAAAGACATCCCCGTTCTAATTAAGGGGGTTATAGTGTTTTTTGAAATACTTATTACTCAAAAACGGAAATAGCGAACATATAACTTAAAACAAACTTTATCTTTTTTGATGAATAAAGATGACCCAATATAAATAGCCGTACGTAATACCGCGCCACCATAAGCCTCTGACAGATGGGTGCTATACAGGTTAGCCGACCGTTGAGCGCATGGATGCGCGATTCGAGCCCCCAGGGACGGGTTCACGGCGTGTCGGCGTTCTGCATAGCTCCCAGCTGTATCACTATGACCAACAGCTATTTAAATAAGCCTTATCTCATTGCGCGTTTCAGAATACGGTCGCCCTGGCGCTGGAAATCTGCCGCTACTTCCTGCACCGTTTTCTTACCATAATCGATATTCTGAATGGCATCCTGGAACAGCACCACGATCTGCGGATCGTCAAAATACGGTGAAGCGCTGATGGCATGCGGCAGTGACAACGCCAGTTTCAATCCGGAAACGGCCGGATCGCTATCCTGGATCACGCCACTTTCGGTCAATTGGCTGACAGCCTGTTTACTTAACGGAACCCCCCGCTCCAGCTTCAGCGCCTCAACGCCTTCCTTGCTGTTTAACAGGAAGTTAATCAACATTGCCGCTTCTTTTGGATGCTTGCTGCTTTTACCAATCGAGAACATTTGCGACGGCTTGAAGAACAATCCGGCATCCTTGGCACCCGGCAGCATCGGGTATGGGCCCAATACCAGCTTGGCTGGTGCTTTCAGGTTGTCGGAGTATTTGTTGATGGTGGAGTTCCACATATAGGTCCCACCCCATTCCCCCGCAATCCATGGCTTCATCTCATACATGTTGTTTTTGCCGAACGAGGCGTAGTATTTCGATGATGGCATGACATGGCTGTCTACCATGTTTTTATACATCTGGAAGAAATCGACCCATTGTGCTTCGCTATAGGCAAACTTCTTCTGCGCTTCATCGATAATATCGACGTTATATTTCTGGATCATATACGAGCGCAACAACGCAAAGGTATCCTGGTGCTCTAACACCACCGGATAATATTTATCGCCCAGTTTTTCGTTGAAGGTTTTACCGGCGGCGAGCAATTCATCCCAGTTATTGGGATATTGCACACCCGCGTCTTTCCAGGTGACATCGTTATAATAGAAAACACGTGCGGTTACTGAAATCGGAATGCCGTTCAGCTTGCCGTCAATCGTGGTGGTTTGCAGCTCTTTGGGATCAAACTGGGTCAGATCCAGATACTCACTCACCTTGTTCAGGTCATAGAATCCGGTACCGGTTTTTGAAAAGATCGGCAGCCAGTTCCAGTTGGTTTGCATCACGTCCGGCTCGGTGCCCCCGGCAATTTGGGTGGTCAGACGTGAAAGGTGACCGTCCCAGCCGGTATATTCCGACTTCACCTTGATATTCGGGTTCTGCTTCTGGAACTCCTCGATCGCTTTCAACGTAACCTGATGGCGGCCATTACCTCCCCACCAGGACATACGTAAGTCAACCTGTTCAGCGGCAAAGGCCTGATGGGCAAATATCGCCATGGACGAGGCTACCAGAGTACGTAAGACTATTTTTTTCATTATTGACCACTCCTGTTAAAGAGAAATATTCTTTTCTGTTTTCGCATCAAAAATGTGGCATTTATCCATATCGAATTTGAAGTAAACCGGACGATGCAGCCCATTTTTCAGGATCGGTTTGACGTCATCGGAAGGAATACGGCAGGTCAGTTCGAAATCATTCACCTTCAGGTAAACAAAGAACTCATGGCCCATATTCTCGACGCGGACCAGTTCCCCTTCGGAGTGGTTACCCTCAAACGGCGATTCCGAAATCGACACAAACTCGGGCCGCACGCCAAAGAACACGTCCTGTCCGACAAAGCTGGCGACCTTATCCTGCTGATGCTGGCTGAGGGTCAAAGTGTAGTTACCGACGGTAAGGCCGATGTTGCCGTCCTTCTCTACCAGCTTGCTCGGCTTGATGTTCATTTCTGGCGCCCCGATAAAGCCGGCGACAAACATGTTTTTCGGGAAGTGGTACAGGTTGTCTGGCGTATCCACCTGCATGATATGGCCCAGCTTCATCACGCAGATACGGTCGCCCATGGTCATGGCTTCGGTCTGATCGTGGGTAACATAGACGGTGGTCGCTGGTTTGCCGCTCTTTTTCAGCTGCTTGTGCAAATCGGAAATACGGATACGCATCGACGCACGCAGCTTGGCATCCAGGTTAGACAACGGTTCATCGAACAGGAACACATCTGGTTTTTTCACAATTGCGCGGCCTACGGCCACACGCTGCGCCTGCCCACCGGAGAGTTGGCGTGGCAAACGATCCAACAGCTCTTCCAGCTCCAGGATCTTGGCGGCTTCGTTAACCTGCTCTTCAATTTGCTCTTTAGGCATCTTGCTCAGCTTCAAGCCAAAGGCCAGGTTATCTTTTACCGTCATATGCGGATACAGCGCATAGTTCTGGAACACCATGGCAATACCACGGGATTTAGGGGCCAGGTTATTCACCACGCGATCGCCTATGCGCACTTCGCCGCCGCTAATGGTTTCCAACCCTGCCAGCATCCGCAGCGTGGTCGATTTGGCACAGCCGGAAGGGCCGACAATCACCATAAACTCGCCATCGGCAATGGTCAGATTGATGCCATGCACCGCCTTATAACCGTTGCTGTACACTTTCTGCAGATTGTTAAAAATGACTTCAGCCATGATAGATCCTCAATTAACCTTTAATTCCGCTGCTGGTAACGCCCTGCACAAAGTAGCGTTGGGCCAGGAAGAACACGATGATGGACGGCAGAATAGAGATGCTTGCCATAGCCAGGATTTCGTTCCACGGCGCACCTTCTGTCACGTCGATAGACATTTTCAACGCCAGCGCAATCGGGTACTTATCAACGCTATAGACGTAGATCAACGGGCCAATAAAGTCATTCATCGACCACATAAACTGGAACAGAGCGACGGAGATAATCGCCGGTTTCAAGATTGGCACCACCACATACCACAGCACCTGGAACGAGTTGCAACCATCAATCTGGGCCGCCTCTTCCATATCCCGTGGCACACCACGCAGGAACTGGATCAACATAAAGACGAAGAACCCTTGAGTCGCAAATGCCAGCGGTAAATAGAGCGGCAGATAGCTGTCCAGCATGCCCATTTCACGGAACATGATGTATTGCGGGATCAGTAACACCGTGCTCGGCAGCAACATGGTGGTGATCAGCGTGGCAAACCAGAATTTCTTCCACGGGATCTCAAAGCGGGCAAAGCCGTAGGCCACAATGGTCGATGAGATAATGGTTAATAACACCTTGGGGATCACAAATTTAAAGGTGTTAAGCATGTAGTGACCAAAGTTATATTCCGTGCCGGTTTTCCAACCGTTGACGAAACCGTCCGAGGTCGCATGTTCCGGCCACAGGCCCAGGGTAGTGAAGATCTCCTGGTTGGGTTTAAACGAGGCCGAGAACATCCACACCAGAGGATAAAGCATCAACAATCCCACCAGCAGCAGCACGACGTAACGAATAGCGGCGCTGATTTTTTCCCGGCGCAATGTGCGCTGAACTTCACGCTCAGCGATTTCCTGCGCACTGGACATGGGTAATTGGTTCTGTTGCATGTCAGCCATTTTTGCCACCTTTGTCTGCCGAGTAGAAGACCCAATACTTCGATGATTTAAAGGCGATTGAGGCGAACAGGGCCACAACCAGGAACAGGATCCACGCCAATGCGGCACCGTAACCCATATCAAAATATTTAAAGGCGGTATCGTAGATATACAGTGAGAACAGATAGGTGTAATGGGTTGGCCCGCCCCCGGTAATGACATACGGAGCCGTAAACTCCTGGAACGCCTGCGTGGTCTGCATAATAAAGTTGAAGAAAATTACCGGCGTGATCAGCGGTACCGTGACCTTCATAAACATCTGCCACTTGGAAGCACCATCAATCATGGCCGCTTCATATTGTGACTGTGGCACGTTTTGCAGCGCCGCCAGGAAGATCACCATTGCAGAGCCGAACTGCCATACGCGCAGCAACGTGACCGACATCAATGCCAGCGAGGGCTCGCCCAACCAGTTGACCGGATCCATACCAAAGACACCGATAAAGCTGTTTAGCAGCCCATCGATGGCAAACAGAGCACGCCATAGCACGGCGATAGCCACGCTGCTGCCCAGGATAGAAGGAACGTAATATGCCGTACGGAAAAAGCCGATGCCGCGCAGCTTAAAATTAAGGACAAAAGCGATCCCTAACGCAAACGCCAATTTTAACGGGATGGTCAGAAACACATATGCAAAGGTGACACCCATCGATTTCCAAAAAAGATGGTCTTCCATCAGCATATAACGATAGTTTTCCACCCCGTTAAATACCGGGGGATTCATCAGGTCATATTCCGTAAAACTCAGCAAGAATGATGACACAAAGGGGAACGCCGTAAATATCATCAACCCTATTATATAAGGTGATATATAGGCTAACCCCAGCATTCTGTTTTCATTCATGGTTGTTACCCATAGCCATTTAAATAGAAAAAGAAATAAAAATTAGTTAAGTAAAATTTAAGTAAGATTAAACAATAGAAATGAAAAGCCAGGCAGTCTGCCCAGGTTCAGCATCCCCCCCGTAGTGATAAATCAATAAATTTTTTCAGGCGATCGCTGGCCAATCTCGGCCAGTCATCAGCGGCCAATGCTCGCATTGTCACTATGCCGTTGGGTTGCTTGTTACAGTAAGATAATTCCATTTTTCGGTCTCCCAGATGATCCTGTCATCGACCAACCAACAAACTGAAACACTATTTCAAATTATTATATCTGAAATTTTTCCAACGTCATTCAGCGGATGGCAAAAGTGTGACCAAAGTAGAAACGTTGTTTTGATTTTTTTATCGAAAGACGGTAATTATCAAAATAAAAACAAAAGTGACATCTAATACAATGATAAATAAAGATATTTATTCCCTGAGCATTTGTAGCGCCAAGGATAGAAATTTTGATGAGATCGGTTAACCAATTGTAGGTAGGTAAAATCAGCGAGTTTGGCTCGAGAGCGAAAGTATGAATGCCGTCATTGATGGTTACATTTGTGATTTCAGATGGTTGGCAAGTGAGGAGGGTCTAACTGAGGAGAAGAATAGACGGCCCTGCTACTCTGTGGGCAGCAAGGCCGTACGTTAAATCAGGCGTCTTCCTCGCCAGAGCTGGCTCTGCTTTCACGCGGCAGCGGCTTACCGTAGTCCTGGCCGTTATTACGCGTTAGCCACAGCGATAATGCCTTCAGTGAATCGGGGGTGAACTCGTCGCAGCGGGCGGTGATCTCCTCTGGCGTCAACCAGCTCACTTCAGCCACTTCTTCTTCCTGCAGAGCGAACGGGCCATTGGCGACGCAGCTAAACAACGCCCCCCAAATACGGCACTGGTCCTCTTCAAAGTAGAACAGGCCATGTTCGGCAAACGGGATCCCGGCGATACCCAGCTCTTCTTCCGCCTCACGACGGGCAGAATCCAACACATTTTCCCCGCTTTGTACCACTCCCCCTGCGGTGGCATCCATCCAACCTGGGTAAAAATCTTTGGTGTCAGTGCGCCGCTGCACCAGAATTTTCCCCATGCCATCATGCACCACAATATAGGTCGCACGATGACGCAGCCGTTGGGCACGCATCTGTTGACGACTGGACTGAGCAATCACTTCGTTTTGCTCGTTGACGATATCAACCCACTCGGTATCTGCAGCCTGATCCTGTTCCGCCATCCTGTAAAACCTTCTTTTTTGGGCGCGATGCATGCCGCGCACGGGTTATGCTTCAATTATTTTTGGTATGTGCCCCTGCTCTGCCAAGCCACAACCATGGCTGCCACTTTCAAGCTATCGGGACTATAAAATTAGTGCGTTAACGCCACCTCTGCAACAACCTTGCCGTTGTGCAACTCGAGCACGCTCAAGACGTCGTCTGCCAGTATGCCATAGCTGGCAGGAAAACCCCCTTTCGGGATGCTGACCGAGCCTGGATTAAAACAGTAGATCTCCCCTTGCCTTTGTGCCTGGGGCAAATGCGTATGGCCATACACCAGCACGTCCCCGCCCGTTAAAGGTGGTAATGTGTTGGGATGATAAAGGTGCCCGTGGGTTAAAAACAATCGTCTTTTGGCTAATAGCACCTGTTGGTAAGGGGCCATCATCGGGAAGGTGAGCAGCATCTGATCGACTTCACTGTCGCAATTACCGCGAACAGCAACGATTTTGTCACTAACGTGATTCAATCGTTCGGCTACCTGCGCGGGCTGATAGTTATCAGGCAAGGCGTTGCGCGGACCGTGATTGAGCAAATCGCCCAACAGTATCAACCAGTCAGCCTGGCTTTGGGCAAACAATTCGAGGATTTTGTCGGTGGCGGAGAGCGAACCATGCAGGTCCGAGGCGAACATCAGCTTCATAATCTTTCCTTCGGTGCGGAATATGAAACCATTTTAACGTAGCTGGGTTAGACAACAAGCGGTGGGGAAAACAGGTGGCCGATATTCGGCCACCTGAAGAACATCAGGCGCGGGCCAGCAGTTCTTTGACAAACGCCACAATCTCCGGCTTTTTGCCGTTGGAGAACAGGCATTCCTGGAAGCGAGGGCCGCTAACGGCGGTCTTCACCAGCTCTGGATCGATGGCACGCAGCGTATCAAGGTAGTTGTCTTTGATCACCGCCTGCTTAACCTGATTGAGGATACCGGCGTTACGAACCTGAGGTTCCTTACGCTCTACCGGATAACCTTCACCTTTACGCCCGGTAAAGGCCTTCTCAAAGATATAGCGCACGTTCAACTCTGCACCCCAGCCAAAGCCTTTGGCAAACGGCAGGGACAGCGCATTACCGTTGTTGATCTGAGCGAACAGGAAAGCATCCGCAGGATCGATACAGTAACCGCACACTACGCCAGGATGGATGTTCAATGACATCAAGGCGCCCTGCCCGGTACCGCAGCCGGTGACCACAAAGTCGACCGCTTCGGCGTTCAGCAGAATGCTGGCCATAATCCCTAAATGGATATAGGTCAGATGATGATCCTGCTCATCGCTCATACCCACGTTGAACACCGCATCATGATTGCCAGCCGCAACCGCCTGCAATTGTTCGAGAACCAGCGCATTTTTACCCGCCTGGCTGTTTTCCATCATCAGTGCAATATTCATCTTTTGCTCTCCGCAAATAAAATCAATCGGTTATTCTTTGTCTAGTTAGCGAGCCAACCAGCCGCCATCTACCGCTACGGTGTAGCCATTGATGTAATCCGAAGCTGGTGAAGCCAGGAATACCACCGGCCCCATCAGATCTTCTGGCAGGCCCCAACGGCCAGCCGGGATACGCTCAAGGATTTCCTCGCTGCGGGCCTGATCGTCGCGCAGTTGGCGAGTATTGTTCGTCGCCATATAGCCAGGAGCCAACGCGTTCACGTTGATACCGTGGCTGGCCCATTCGTTGGCCAACAGACGGGTAACACCCATGACGGCGCTCTTGGACGCGGTGTAAGACGGCACACGGATGCCCCCTTGGTAAGACAACATGGAGGCGATATTGATGATCTTGCCGCCGGTGCCTTGAGCAATAAACTGGCGGGCCACCGCCTGAGACATGAAGAACACTGTCTTGATGTTCAGGTTCATCACGTCATCCCAATCTTTTTCGCTAAACTGCAGTGCATCCTGGCGGCGAATGATACCTGCGTTATTGACCAGAATATCAATATGACCGAATTCGGCCACCGCGCGCTCCAGCAGCTCAGGCAGCACTTCCAGCTTGCTCAGGTCGGCTTTCAGGCTCAGGAAACGACGCCCCAGTGCAGTGACTTTGGCGATGGTTTCGTCCGGTTCAACCACGTTAACACCAACGATATCACAACCCGCTTGAGCCAGCCCTATGGCCATACCCTGTCCCAATCCGGTGTCACAACCGGTCACAATCGCCACTTTACCCTGCAATGAAAAATTATCGAGAATCATGCTCTTGTCCTTAGTACTCAGGGCATCAGCGGCCCTTGTCAAAAGTGGGGATAGCGTTGCAATCCCGCCAGTGTCCGCAGCTTGCTGCCATACAGGGGGAGCGATATTACCCGCCCCTGTCATCATGATGGCGCAAGTCTAACGCTTATTCCTGGCGCAATCAATAAAATTGAAACATTGTTTTATTTTATGTGAAAGTAATTTTTGATTATGTGATGCATGCCGTTTTCACCGGGGCAAAAACGGCATAACAGCTGGGGGTTAGCTACATCGGTATCGCATGCGGCGCCCCTACGGAGTCTCATTCCACTGCTGAGAACATGAAAGCATTGTTGTCGGCGATGTTCCCTGCCACCGCATCGGCATATTCTCCCGGCTTGCTACGCAACGAGACGTTGCCGCTGAATACACCCTGCTTATCCTGCGTGGTATAGGGGCCTGGGCGGAAAATGTAGTTAAACCTCTGGTTATCAATCGCCATATTGCTGGTAACTTGCAGGGCGCCAGGGTTGAAGTTGTCGGTAAACCCATCCATGCCGTTTTCAATGGCGATGCTGTTAGTCACCTGATGGGCCACTGGCAACCCTTCCCCCCCCAGTTTGAAACCATTATTGACATTGCGCAGCGCGACGCTGTTCTCAATAATCACCTTACCGTTCGGGCCATCCTCGATCTTGTTAAACAGATCAAAGCCATCATCCACGTTGTCATGCGAGAAGCAGGCGACTAACCGGTTTCCCTCACCCACACGCATTTTGACGGCAAAGCCATCCGCATTGATCAGACCTGGGTCCTTGTTGGCGTATGATTCAGAATGGGTGATCAGGTTGTGGCTGGCCCACAGTGGCCGATCGGCGTTGGCCGGGGAGGAAATGACAATCCCGGTATCATCCGCATGATGTGCTACCACCCGATCAAGGTGGTTATGGCTGCCCGCGATATGTAGGCTTTTTTCCGTTACCGTGATGCCCTGAATATCCCAATAGCTGGCTTCCAGTTCCATCCCGTGCAGCACCACGCCATCCCCAAGCGGCCGGAGCTTTTTGGCATGCGTGGCGGTGCCACTGGCTACGGCTGGTATGACGGCCAAGGGGTAATCTCCCGCCGCCAGCCAAAGCGTGCCACCCGGCGTTAAGGATTGCACGGCGGTGGCAAAATCCAGCGGATGCTGCTGGCTGCCATCATTTTCAGCTTTGCCCTGTGGCGCAGCATACAGATTAGCGGCGTCGGCATAGTGCGCTTTGCGCACCATCAGCTTGTCACTCTGAGCGTTGCCTTTTGCCGTGGTGAAACGGTAATCCAGCGCGGTTTCCGCCTTCTTCAGCGCAACCTTCACCGCCAGCATCTCTCCGGCCTTTACCTTACGCTCTGCGGCAATGACCACGCCGTCCTGGCTTAGCGACAGAGTACCATTCTCATTGCTGCGTAGCTGGAAGACGTAATCATCCGTGGCGGATATTGGCGCAGAACCGATCTCGATCTGCAACGGCATCGCTTTAACCGCAAACTCTTGTGCCGCCGGGAGCTGGCTTTCGCTGAGCGTCAGGCTGGCCTGGTTGACGGTAATGCGTGCGTTACGTGAAGCAAAGAAGCCCACGTAGTAACCTTCAGGATCAAGCTTGGTGACGCGGTGCGGATCGTTGGTCGTTTTACTGACCCAGTTGTCGCTGCCCAGTGGAGCATAGGCCGCGGTAAACCCCTGATCCGTGCGAGCCAGACGCAGCCGGAAGGTTGGCGTTTTCTGCAGATCGACCTCAGGTTGATACCCCTCACGTTTGATCTCGACGCCCGCATTGCCCCAGGAATTGAGCACGCCGTTGCGGGAAATCAGCGTCATTTTGACCCGCTGATGATCTTTTTTATCCTGCGTCATGATGGCATTCATCACCATGTTGGATGCCGCCGGAAACTCCTCATAACCCTGCTGGACCTTCCCCAACCTTGGTTTGCCGAGGATATCGCGGATCAGCAATCCCGCCCCCTCTTGCCCGGCGGGCAGAGCCATATTTTCCGGGCCAAACTGATCGACCGTCACCTCCGCTTCCAGAACCACATTGGCATTGGCGGGAACGCGCGTGTAGTAGAAGGTCAGGCCATCATGGCTATTGCCGATTTTGCCCCCCCGGCTTTCGACGTGGAACGGCATTTTCAGCGGCCCTGCCTGCATCGGCTTGCCATTGGCCATCGTCACCTGATTGGTGCCCACTTTTTCCGGCAGCACGTTGGTGGCAAAGTTGACATCCGTTGACTGGCCGAAAGCGATGGCCTGCCAAACCAGTTCATTAGCGGCTGGCAGCGGTGCTGCGACACCGTTATGACACACGCTGGTCAGAGCAATTAATAACGATAGAGGTACGATCTTCATTTCCCTTTCCTTGTTTTTTAATAGGTAGGGATCCCCCCGCCATGTTGGCGAGAAGATCCTGTCACTGGGTTTTGGGGAGATCAGGCCCGTTAGGCCGGTTTATACACAGGGGTAGAAACTTCAGGGGTGATATTCATCTTCTGGCAGATCTTGCTGTTGCCCCAACACTGTTCGTAGGGCAGCCCCACCAGTTTCTCGATGACCAGGCGAACGTCGGGTTTAATATCGCCGATCTTGCCGCCTGCCTTGATGCGGGCCACTTCGTATAGCACCACCTGGTGAGTTTGGCGGTTAAGCGTCATCTGGCTGCTGAAGACAATCGCCATCAGCGCTAACAAAATCACGCCGGCAAAGAACACCCAGGAGATGGCGGTAATAGCGGTTTCCGGCTGAGTGTGAGACTTGGACTGGAAGCCGTAGTAACTGAGGATCGCCCCCATGGTGAAGACGATAATCGAACGCATAATCTTGCCGGAGAAGGTCATCGCCCCAGCATAGATCCCTTCGCGACGGCGGCCGGTAAAGACTTCGTCTACGTCCGCCAGGAAGGTATACACCGTCCAGGGAATGTAATACACCCCGCCGGTGCCCAGGCCGAAGATCACGGTGATACCGATAATGGCAGCTGTGGCAATATGCGCAGGCAGGTTAAAGAAGTGCAGCAGAGAGTAGCAACAGACCGCAAACATCACGATACCGAGCGCCCAGGAATAAGGTTTACTGAAGCCCTTTTTCACGCACAGGCCAATAAAGATGGCGGTTGATATCAACTGTAAGATGGCATTCAGGCTGTTCAATCCGGCCAGAATGGCAGGATCGTATTGCAGCACGAAAATCACGAAATAGGTAAATACCGAGGCAAACAGCCATTCCGCGCCGAAGCCGAACAGATACATGCCCAGATGCTTGCGAAATACCCGCAGGTAGAAGGTCGATTGCATATCCCGCGCCAATGAAGCCAACGTTTTGAGCAGCGATTTCTTATGCTTAACCTCCGCTATCGCTTCATCCTTGCGCTCCCAGGAGAACAGATACAGCACGGTGATGGCAGTAAACAGGATCACACCGTAGGTGATGCCGGTATACAGAAAAGGCTGCGCCGATTCTTTGCCGTAGAGCAGAATAAATTGCCCTGGGATAAACGCAGCCAGGAAGTTGGCCATCTTGCCAAAAATCGCTTTATAGCCGGTCAGCTTGGAGCGCATGGCGAAATCATCGGTCATTTCGGTCGCCAGCGTCTCGTAAGGCACCATCACCGAGGTATAAATCAGTTCGAAAATGACGTAGGTGGCAAGGTAGTACCAAAAACCAAAGCCCTCGACCCACAGCAGCGGGTAAAAGACCATCAGTGGCGCACCAATCAGCAAGAAGAAACGGCGCCGACCAAAGCGCTTACCGAGCCAGGTATTGCCAAAGTTATCGGTCAGATAGCCCATCACCGGGTTACTGATAGCATCGATGACGCTCGCAACCGAGAAGATGAATGACGCCTCCAGCAGCGTCAGCCCACAGAACGTGGTGTAAAAATAGAGCAGCCAGGCACCGCTGATCGCCAGCGCCCCGCTGCCCAGCAGGTTCCCCCCACCATAAGCCAGCTGATGCCCTAGCCTGACCGTTCTTCCCTTACCCAGAGAGTTGATACCGTTGGTTGTCATCGTCTTTTCTCGCGATTAAATATAAATGAAATCTTATTTCAATTTTACAGGAATGATGTTTTATACTTTTAGGTGAGTAATAATGTTGTGATGAAAGTCACATAAAAAATAAGGGGATCTCATTTAACCAACTTTAAAACGCGGGCAGCATCCGGCCGCAGTCCCAGCATCAGGGATTGCCCGTACGTTATCTTTCTTTAATGGCGAGCATGCAACGGCATCATGCTGGTTGGCTATGAGCAAAACCGCGATCTGCCATCAATCGGGTAAAGTGCAACGATTTATGCGATGCAGCTCTCATAAATCACCCGTTCGGGTTGGCCTAATCCGTCACTTTGATATCATTTTTCTAAATTTATGAAACGATGTTTTATTTAATTAAGGGATCGCCTGAACAGCGGCGGTTTATCGATAAGGTTAAGGGAGGCCATCGTGGCTAAAGGTTCAATCCACCAATTCAATTTCCATCGTACAACCGATGCCGGTACCGGCGCACAGCTCACCCGCCTGACACCGCCTGAAGTACTGTGCCACCGCAACTACTTCTACCAGAAATGTTTCACCAACGACGGCAGTAAGCTGTTGTTTGCTGGCGAATTTGACGGTAACCGCAACTACTACCTGCTGGATCTGCAACTGCAGCAAGCGGTGCAGTTGACCGAAGGCCCAGGCGATAACACCTTCGGCGGTTTTTTATCCCCGGACGATCGTTTCCTGTATTACGTGAAGAATGAGCGTGAGTTGCGCCGGGTAGAGCTGAGCACCTGCACTGAACAAACCGTGTATCGCGTGCCTGAAGAGTGGGTTGGCTACGGCACCTGGGTTGCCAACAGTGAATGCACCAGCCTGGTGGGCATCGAAATCGATCGCGAGGATTGGCAGCCTCTGACCGACTGGAAAATTTTCCACAGCTTCTTCACCAAAAACCCGCATTGCCGCCTGCTGCGTGTCGATTTGGCCAGCGGTGAATCACGTGTGATCTATGAGGATCGTCTCTGGTTGGGCCACCCGATCTATCGCCCATACCATAGCGACTGCGTCGCCTTCTGCCACGAAGGGCCACACGATCTGGTAGATGCCCGCATGTGGCTGATCAACGAAGATGGCAGCAATATGCGTAAGGTAAAAACTCATGCCCCAGGCGAGAGCTGTACGCACGAATTCTGGGTGCCGGACGGTTCAGCCCTGATGTACGTCTCTTATTTGAAAGGCCAGCAAGAGCGCAACATCTGCCGTTACGATCCACAGACCGGGCAGGATGAGATCGTGATGACCATGCCAGCCTGTTCGCACCTGATGAGCAACTACGACGGCAGCCTGTTAGTGGGTGACGGTTCGGCTACGCCGGTCGATATCAAGGATTCTCAAGGCTACACCATTGAGAACGACCCGTGGCTTTACGTGTTCGATGCCAAACAAAAACGCCAGGCGCGCCTGGCCGCGCATAACAGTTCATGGCGCGTACTGAATGGCGACCGTCAGGTAACGCATCCGCACCCATCCTTTACCCCGGACAACCGGCAAGTGCTCTTCACCTCAGATTTTGAGGGTGAACCTGCGCTGTATCTAGCCCGCTTGCCGGAAGATCTCTTTGCTTGATGGCACTATTTTATTGAGGAACAACCATGTTTATCTACAAACAGGATTGTGCGTTAGAAGATTTAGGGAACGGTGTTACGCGCCGCATTCTCGCTCATGGCGGCACCATGATGGCGGTAGAAGTCAACTTTAGCCAAGGCGCTGTCGGCCCGTTGCACAGCCACCCGCACGAGCAACTGACCTACGTACTTTCTGGCCGCTTCAGCTTCACCATCGATGGCGTCACCAAAGAAGTGGCTGCCGGAGATACCTTGTACAAAAAGCCCGACGTGGTGCATGGCTGCGTCTGCCTGGAAGCCGGCACCTTACTGGATACCTTCACTCCGCAACGTGAAGATTTCCTGAAATAATCTCATGTGCTCCCGGCCATCATGCCGGGAGCATTTGGCACCCAATAAGCTGTAGCAACTCCCCTTCCTCTTGCAGAAAATTATCCTGCTCCCCTTGCCCACGCCATCAATATGCCTGCCGCCCAACCGACCGCAGACGAGAAATATCAACAATTCATAATCCAAACAATTAAATCAAAATATATACACACGGTGAATACAAATAAGTCATTCTCAGTAATTGACCATTAAGTTAAAGACCTATTCTTATCTTTTGATTTCATTGAAATAATTGGTAACTTATCGATAAAATCAATTGTTTTTATCATATCGATCTATTTTATTGATCATTAAAAACAACTCTGCTATCCTATGTAATATAAATTTTCAATATAAATCAATGGAATGAGTAAATTTCATGGCTTACTGCGAGTATGTCGCCTATTGCCCACATTGTGATATTTCCATCGAGTTGACAGGGAACGTTCCCCCCTACGTTGAGGGAGCGGGCTGCTGCTGGATGTGCAGTAAGAAACTCATCCTGATTTTCAGAAAGTCGGCAAAAAACCGTGCACGCCATCGACAAGATTGCGGCTTATCCGCCAACCCGCGCACAAGCTAGGATTATTACTGATTAGGATGATCAACAATGCCTGATATTCATATCTTCACGGTGAGTAATGACCGCTATTTCTCCGCTGGTTTGCACGCGTTGCTCAGGCACGGTGAAACCTTGCCCCACAGTAAAATAGCGTTGCATGAATTACCCTTCGAGAAGGAGACGTTTGAGGCTCACACGCTATCGGAGCTGAAAAATAGCGCCTGTGACTTTCTGATTTTGGATTGCAGCTGCGGCTTTATTAATTATTACGGCGCCTGTTCTGCGCTCTATGCCGCCCTGGAGCAGGGCAAGCTGGAGGCCAGGATCATCTTGATGTATGAAAACAGCCTGTGCCTGACCAACCCGGATATGTACAACCACTTTATCACTCTGGATAAAAATGCCTGTGTGGAGGATATCTTGCTATCGATATTCCCTCGCCAAACGGTGCAGGATGATTTTGATGCCGAGGTAGAGGAAGCCACGAGCCGGCAGTATCTGACCGGCCGAGAGCTGATTGTCATCAATGAAATCTACAGCGGTGCACAACCTTATGAGATCGCCAAAAAGCTCAAGCTCAGGCTAAAAACCATCAACTGTTATAAAAACCGGGCGATGAAAAAGATCTGTAGCAAAAGAGCGTTGGATGCATACGCATAACGGCCTATTCGCCAGGTTGGCTCTCCCCTTCATCAGCGACGGTTTTCACCGTGGCCAGGAGTTGCTTCAAGAGGGCTGTCCTGACAGACCTCTTCTGGGGTACGCCGCACCACCAAAGCCGGGGCCAACATCACGCGCATCAGCAACAGGTCACCTTTATCTGCAACCCTTGTGGCTACTAGAGCCAGCCAGATCCGACAGGCCTGCTTAGTGCCAGAAGCGGACCTCGCCATGTTCGTTCAGCTAACATGGCAAGTGCTTCTGCATCAGAGGTACTTGCCCTACGGATTAACATTTATCATTACTCTCTGAAAAGTATTCTTTATTAAAAAGCTATTGACGATAAATATCTGGTCGATTGATCTGCCAAACAAAATTTGGCCGGTTCAATGGGCTATACCCCAGTTTCTGGTATAACCAGGGCGCGCTGTCGGTTACCAGCATTATCCGTCGCAGACGTGACATCAATGGATGGGCATGACAGCATTCAATCAGCCAACGGCCAAGACCACTTTTCTGATAATCGTTCAGCACGTAGACGTCGCACAGATAACCAAAAGTGGCAAAGTCTGTAACCAGACGGGCAAAGCCGATTTGTTTTGTTCCATCCAGAAGTGCAAAACAAAGGCTGTTCTGGATTGATAACCTGACCGTTTCGATATCAATGCCAGGAGCCCAGGACGATTGCGAGAGGTAATCGTGAATGGCTGTGAGTTGAAAAAAAGCGGGATCGGTTGTGACAGTAAATTTATCTTTGGTAAAACTCAGATGCTGGTTATTCACTGATCAACTCCTTCTTGACTGACTCGTGATGAGACAGCCTTACTGGTTAAATAGACAACACTCAGGATGCTTTTTCATGCACTGTCATGATGAATATCAGTGGGCTCTCCCCTTGGTTCTCATAGAAATGAGGAACATCCGTTCTGGCCGTTGCCGAACAACCGGCCTTCACCAGATACAGGTGATCCTGTACGCCAAGCGTGAGCGTGCCCGTTTGTACATAAAACAATTCAAGCGTCCCTTCCGTGTGGCCGGGTGAAACGAACTTTTCCTCCGGCTGCATTTCCCACATCCAGAGCTCTGTCATATCAGGGCCACCGGATCCTGCGAGCAGCCTTGCTCTCCCGCCTTTTTCACCTTCCCACAATTCAGGGATCTCATCTTCAGCAATAAGATGCACAGCCGGTTTTGAACTGACATCCACAAAGTCAGCCACTGAAACCCCCATCGCAGCAGCCAGGCGGCATAACAGGGCAATGCTGGGATTCGCCCTGCATCCCTCAATCTCAACCAGCGCCCCTTTGCTGACGCCCGCCCGACGGGACAATTCATCGAGTGATATTTTCTTTTGTTTACGATACAGCTTAATCCGCTGAGATACGGCTTCATTCACAGCGCTGGCAATTGCGTTTGCATCGGTCATTAAATTGACTTTTTTGGTCATCGGTCATTATCATGGGGTAAATTGGTCATTAAAGGATTATCACGTGTTAACAGTATCTCCGTCAATTGCCCCTGAAATTTATCGTATTGCTCCCGGCTTTCGGGCACTGAGTATCTACGTAAAAGCCGCGCCGGTGCAGAATCCTGATATTGGGAAAACGGCGCTGCGAGAAGCATGTGAAGCGGTTCTGGCCGGTGAGCCTGAATGGGCGGGATCTCATCTGGCCGCATGGGCTGAGGTTTTTCAAAAGTTTGGTGCTAAACCCAAACGCACCCCTTGTTCAGCTGATGCGTTACGCAAGCGCGTATTACGTGACGGTACGATGCCAGCGCTCGATCCCATCGTTGATCTTTATAACGCCGTTAGTCTCCGCTATGCCATTCCGGTGGGTGGCGAAAACATTGCTGCCTATCAGGGTTCCCCACGTCTGGTTATGGCAGAAGGCACTGAGCCTTTCGATACCGTAAAAGAGGGTGAAACCGCAGTTGAATATCCTTCACAAGACGAAGTTATTTGGCGCGATGAGTCAGGCGTAACCTGTCGCCGCTGGAACTGGCGGCAGGGGATCAGAACCCGCTTAAGCGTGGAAGCTCAGCAAATGTGGTTTGTTCTGGAAAGTCTGCCACAGATGCCACTGGAGAAGCTTCACGACGCCGGGAAAATGCTGACTGACGGTCTTGAAAAAATGATGCCAGGTCTGTGGTTTGATGTTGCTCTCATAGAAGATCAACACTGATAGTCTCATTCAGAGGAAACACTATGTTTACCGGCTTGTCTGCGTTCCCAATAACCCCAATCACCACCAGCGGCGTGGACGAAAAGGGCTTCAGTCATATTCTTTCCCGCCTGACAGAGGCTCGGGTTGATTCTATGGGTATCCTGGGGTCAACCGGAAGCTACGCGTACCTGACCCGAGAGCAACGCAAGCGCGTAGCGACTCTGGCAAAACAGCATGCCGGGGACATCCCGGTAATGGTGTGCGTGGGGGCAGTCAGCACTGATGCCATCCTGCACCTGTCAGACGATGCGCAAACCGCTGGCGCAAATGCCTTACTGCTCCCCGCGGTCAGCTACCAGTCGCTTCGTGACGAAGAAGTCTTCGCACTATTTGAGACCGTTACCCGGCACGTTTCTGTACCGGTTTGCATCTATGATAATCCAGGTACCACGCATTTTACTTTTACGGATGAACTACATGGTCTTCTCTCATCACTGGAGGGGGTTCATTCGGTCAAGATCCCGGGCGTCCCGGATAGCCCGACTGAAGCAACTGAGCGGGTAAATACATTACGCAAACACCTTCGCCCAGGAGTGACCATCGGTATTAGCGGGGATGCTTATGCCGGGCTGGGATTAAATGCTGGCTGTGAAGTCTGGTACTCCGTGTGTGGCGGTTTGTTCCCGAAGATGGCGAAACAAATCACTGAAGCAGCGGCGGCGAACGACCATGAGCGCGTCACGTCCCTGACAACCCACCTTGAGCCTTTGTGGGCGCTTTTCCGTAAACATGGAGGAAGTATCCGGGTTATTGCTGCTGCCGCAGGCGTGCTTGGGCTGACTGAGCCTGATTGTTTGCCTCGACCTCTTCAGCCACTATCGGCGGGTGATATTGCGGATATTGCCAAGGTGATAAGCGCTCTGGAACTAAAATAACCCCTCCATTGGACCGGCAATCTGCTGGTCCTTTAGAAAATCGATCGAGCAATACTTTTTCATGCCCCGCTCAGAGAGGTATTACTATAACCTGAACACATGGCGAGTTTTATAACCAATGACAAAGGCCCGCTTCTCACTATTGTGGGATAACCATACTGAGATCTCCCACATTACAGGAGGTTTGAGTATGAACACATCACCCTGGAACAAAGACCGTAAGCAGCCCTGTACCAGAAGAACGCGTTCATGTCAGTATCCTTGACAGAGGCATTGGTGGAAATACTGTCCGTTTATACTCATATATTTCGAAAAATGACTATATTAATTGCATACGGCTAGTAAGAGAATCTGAAATGTGAATGTTATTTTTCATATCCATATAAATTAATTCTACCTGACAAATATTCACCCAAATAGACTTCACTGATTTTATTGAAGCCTTGCTTCGCGATCTCACCTTCTAACCACTCACTGTCCTTATTAATAATTTCAAGCAGATCATGATTAGCTAGTCCATCGACTATAATTGGATAGCGTATGTTTTCATCGCCACTTTGAATAATAGTCAACTGTCCATTCTGTTCGAGAACTACGCGTTTTAGTTGCTCTACTTCATAAATCCCATTCGCTCTCAATTTAAACATCAAATCATTTGCAGAAACACCATTTCTTAAACACTCTTTGACATTAACGCTGCCATTATGAACCAAAGTAATAGGCTTTCCATCAATAATTCGTTTAACGAAGCGATTATTCTCTTTTACAAATTTCAGAACAAAAACAAGCAACGTCCAGATAATTAACACCAACACAAATTGTAGAACAGTTATCGACTCATTGTAAATTACGCCACCAATAATTCCGCCTAAGACATAGTTTTGAACCTGGTCCATTGCTGATGAAGGAGCCAGATTTCCTTTTCCCATGAGATTTATTTGAACAATTAAACACAGTATCCCTAACCCCAACTTTATAATAATAGGTGTGTAAATAATCATTATATTCCTTAATTTTTTATGATTTCTATTTCTGGATTTATTAAGAAGACGTCTACTAGACTGTAAGTTTTTTGATCAGCGCTTAGATTAACGCGGAAATATAAATTATTAATTTTAATGATAACTCCATCCGATAATTGTACTGAATTTGAAAAAATTGAGCTTATACTCACATCTCTTTCTTTTGATAACAATCTCACGAAACTAACCATTTGTGATGATTTTGAGTGTATATTTTGACTGTCTGTATAATCTGAATATTTAACTCCAGAAATAAAGAGCAGAAATAAAAAGGCGATAATCGTTAAATCCCGATACTTAGTTTGTAAACGATGGCGCATATACAGACTAAAAACGACGATCAGGATAAATAAAGCGCTAAATATAATTATATATTTTAAAAAATCATTTATATTAGACTGCGCTTGAAGATAGTTTATTCCATAAAATTTCATATAGATATAATCCCTATTTTTTTATGAACTTCATCTTTATTGTTATGATTCATTGTTATTTTTCACTTTGATGTTACATATTAACTAACAATTATCAGTTATCATTTGAGGGTTGTCATTACTTTTTTAAGCTGAAGTATAGACCATCGATGGTCTAAGTCTCTAGCTAGGGCGATGCAACAGCAAGGGTACCAAGAGTTGGTCGCCTGGATAGCATGGCAGCGCAGTCGTCACCATGTTCAAGTCAACAAACAGTCTATGAATAATTTCTCTGTCAGGGTACGCCCTGAGGACGAGCAGGGTTCCCAAAACAGTGACCGTTGATGCGGTGGCCAAAACCTTGCTACAGGCGGCCTGCATTACGAAGGGATAATTGATCGATAGACTTTCAAACTAAATCGCGAAAAAATAGTATCCGTATATCACGTAGGTGGATTAACTCAGCTGGTTACATAAAATGGACACTAGCATTGCTGCTTGCCAGTTGCTGTTGACCTTTCATGCGCCCTCCCCCCCATCTGCGATACTCCGCATGACCAAAGCCTGGATCGAACATCACGCTATCGTATAAGCTGTAACAGTACCCTCTGCATCCGCAACAGGGCCGCCGATAAAGCCCATGCGGATGTTCGCATAGCCTCAAGCGAACCAACCGATCTATGCTCATCTTATCTTGATGTTTTATAAGGAGTATTATCATATGATTGATCTGTATTACGCACCGACTCCCAATGGGCACAAAATTACCCTGCTTTTGGAGGAGGTTGGTTTACCTTATCGTATCCATCGCGTAAATATCAGTGCTGGCGATCAATTCACACCAGCGTTTCTGGCCATTTCTCCCAACAACAAAATCCCGGCCATCGTTGATCAACAACCCGTTGACGGTGGGGCCCCTATCAGCCTGTTTGAATCGGGTGAGATCCTGCTCTATCTGGCAGAGAAAACCGGCAAGCTGCTCAGCAAAGGGGTTCGCGAACGGGCAGCAACGCTGCAATGGTTATTTTGGCAGGTCGCCGGATTTGGGCCGATGCTCGGGCAAAATCATCACTTCAACCACTATGCACCGCAACCTGTCCCCTACGCGATAGAACGCTACCAGCAGGAAACCAAACGCCTGTATGGCGTACTGGAAACCGAGTTGCAACGGCACCCTTATCTGGGCGGCGATAACTACAGCATTGCCGATATTGCGACTTATCCCTGGGTAGTGTCTCATCCGCGCCAGCGCATCGATCTGGCGGATTATCCGGCGGTGCGCAACTGGTTTGAACGCATCCGCAACCGCCCGGCCACAGAACGCGCCTATAAATTGGCAGATCAAGCCTAACGCTGCCCTTCCCCCTCTCTTGCATCGTGTACACATCGGAGAGGGGAACCGGTGTGATCTTCCCCGCGTTGCTCTCTTTAAGCGTCTGGCTACATTATCTTTTCTTCACTTTCCGTGTATTCTGAGTACAAACAATCAGACCTCCGGAGAATCTCTGATGCCATGCCAGCAACCCGATGCCATTATCCGTATTAAAAACCTGCGGTTACGCACCTTCATCGGTATCAAGGAAGAAGAAATCAACAACCGTCAGGACGTTCTGATCAACGTGGCGATCCACTACCCGGCAGACAAGGCGCGTAACAGCGAAGACATTAGCGATGCCCTCAACTATCGCACCATCACCAAGGCGATCATTCGCCATATCGAAGACAACCGCTTCGCGCTGCTGGAAAAATTAACTCAGGATGTGCTCGACATAGTTAAACAACATCCATGGGTAACCTATGCTGAAGTAGAGATAGATAAATTGCTGGCCCTACGTTATGCCGACTCGGTTTCCATGACTATGAGTTACCGACGGGAAACCGCTTAGCATTCACCCTACCAGGGAGGCCGACCATGAAGATCTTGATTACCGGCGCGACTGGGTTGATCGGCAGTAGCCTGACCAGGCAACTGCTGCACCTTTCGCATGAGATCACCCTGCTGACGCGCAACGTCGCCAAGGCGCGGGATAAGTTCGGCGATCGGCTCAGCTACTGGGCTTCGCTTGATGAACAACGCTCTCTGGACGGCTTTGATGCCGTAATCAACCTGGCGGGTGAGCCAATTGCCGACAAGCGCTGGAGCAAGGCGCAGAAAGAACTGCTATGCCGCAGCCGTTGGGATTTGACCGAACGACTGGCCACGCTGATCGCCGCCAGCAATACTCCACCTTCGGTACTGATTTCCGGCTCGGCGGTCGGCTATTACGGCGATCAGGGCCAGGCGGTGGTAACAGAAGAAGAACCTCCGCACGATGAATTTACCCACCAGCTGTGCCAACGCTGGGAGGCTCTGGCCCTTCGGGCGCAAAGTAGCTACACGCGCGTTTGCCTGTTGCGTACCGGCGTTGTCTTATCGCCCAAAGGGGGAGCGCTGGCGAAGATGCTACCGCCATTCCGAATGGGGTTAGGCGGGCCGATCGGCAATGGCCGTCAATATCTGCCCTGGATCCATATCGACGATATGGTCAATGCCATCATTTACCTGTTGGACAATCCTCCACTGCGTGGGCCCTTCAATATGGTGGCACCTTATCCGGTGCATAATGAACAGTTCACCGCCACCCTGGCCAAGGTGCTGGATCGCCCAGCGTTTCTTCGTGCGCCAGCCTTTGCCATGCGGTTACTGATGGGTGAAGCGGCGGTGTTGGTATTAGGGGGGCAACGGGCGGTGCCGCGGCGGTTGGAAGAGGCGGGATTTGTTTTCCGTTTCTTTGAGCTGGAACAGGCGCTGGATGATGTGATCAATCAGCAGGCTTGACCCCTCACCCCAACCCTCTCCCACAGGGAGAGGGAGCTGTTAGCCTGTGCTTTGTTACAAGTAAAGAGGTCATCTCAGCAACCATCCGATAAGGAGAGGGAGCTGTTAGCCCCTGCTCTGTTGAAAGTAAAGAGGTCATCTCAGCAACCATCCGATAAGGAGAAGGAGCTGTTAGCCCCTGCTCTGTTGGAAGTAAAGAGGTCATCACAGCATACTCGATCGATCCCTCATCCAAGCATTTCCAGCCCACTCGATCGGTCCCCTCTCCCTGTGGGAGAGGGTTAGGGTGAGGGGTAAAATATCTACTTCAGCGCTCCAGAAAGGAACTGCTGCAAACGCGGGCTCTTAGGGTTACCAAACAACTCCGCAGGTGGCCCCTGCTCTTCAATCAGCCCCTGATGCAGGAAAATGACGTGGCTGGAGACATGGCGCGCAAACTCCATTTCGTGCGTCACCACCACCATGGTTTTCCCCTCTTCCGCCAATTTCTGCATAATGCGCAGCACTTCGCCCACCAGTTCAGGATCCAGCGCCGAAGTCGGTTCATCGAACAGCAGCACCTCCGGCTCCATTGCCAACGCCCGGGCAATGGAAACACGTTGCTGTTGCCCGCCGGAGAGGTGCACCGGGTATTTGATTTGCGCCCGCGCATCAATGCCAACCTTATCCAGATAGCGCACCGCCCGTTCACGCGCCTCGGCCTTGCTCAGCCCCAATACCTGGATTGGAGCCTCCATCACATTCTCCAACACCGTCATGTGGCTCCACAGGTTGAAATGCTGGAACACCATGGTCAGGCGGGTACGCAGCAACTGCAGCTGTTTCTTGTCAAAGACTCTAAGCTGGCCATCCTTGTCGCGCACCATGCGAATATTTTCATTATTCAGGCTGATGGTGCCTTCGCTGGGCTTTTCCAGGAAGTTGATGCAACGCAGAAAGGTACTTTTACCGGAGCCGGAAGAACCGATAATGCTAATCACATCGCCCGCATTGGCCGCCAGGGAGACCCCTTTCAGTACTTCATGGTCACCATAACGCTTGTGCAGTTCGGTGACGGCTAATTTTTGTTCAGGCATGGTGGATCCCCGTCATTCATCGATGAGTTACGTGTGCCATCCAGCGTTTTTCTGCCCTGCGGAACAGGCTGATCAACGTATAGGAGATAATCAGATACAGCACGGCCGCAATGCCAAAGGCATAAAACGGCTGGTAGGTCGCCGCGTTGATATCGCGGGCCACCTTCAACAGGTCCGGCACCGTGGCGGTAAAGGCCAGTGCGGTCGAATGCAGCATCAGAATAACTTCATTGCTGTACGCCGGTAATGCCGAACGCAGCGCAGAAGGCAAAATAATGCAGCGATAGAGTTTAAAGCTGGAAAACCCATAGGCCCTGGCCGCTTCAATTTCCCCATGCGGCACCGAACGAATGGCCCCGGCGAAAATCTCCGTGGTATAGGCACAGGTATTCAGCGTTAGCGCCAATATGGTGCAGTTCATCCCGCTGCGGAAAAACGCATTGAGCAGTTCGGTACCCCGCACGATTTCCAGGCTGTACATACCGGAATAAAACACCAACAGTTGCACGTACAGCGGCGTACCGCGGAAAACATAGGTATACAGCCACACCGGGTAGCGTACCCAACGGGTGGAAGAAACCCGAGCTACTGCCATAGGGATGGCCAGCAGCCCGCCCATGACCACCGAGGAGATCAGCAACCACAGCGTCACCGCCACACCGGTATAACGATAGCCATCGGTCCACAGCAGTTGCTGCCAATACTGATGCAGGATATCGATCATAGTTCGGCCCTTTTGACGCCCAGTGAATAACGCCGCTCAAGCCACAGCAACACGCCGTTGGAAATCGTGGTGAACAACAGATACACCAAGCCTGCGACAATGGCGTAGAAGAAAGGCTGATAGGTGCCCTTTCCTGCCAGCTGCGTGGCCTTTACCAGATCGTTGAGTCCAAGAATGGAGACCAAGGCCGTCGCCTTGAGGATCACCTGCCAGTTGTTGCCGATGCCGGGTAACGCGAAGCGCATCATGGCCGGAAACAGAATGCGGCGGAAAATCTGCCCGTTGGAAAAACCGAAGGCGGTAGCCGCCTCGATCTGACCACGAGGCACCGCCAGGTAGGCTCCCCGGAAGGTTTCGGTAAAATAGGCTCCGTAGATAAAGCCCAGGGTAATGATGCCCGCCCCCAACGGATCGATATCAATCTGTGAGAAGCCAATAAACTCCGTCACATGGTTGAGGGCAATTTGCAGACCGTAGAAGATCAACAGCATCAACACCAGGTCCGGCACGCCACGGATCAAGGTGGTATAGGCACCAAAGATCGTGGAAATAACAGGGTTTTGCGAAAGTTTACCGCCAGCGCCGATCAAACCAATCACCACCGCCAGCAATACGGAGCTGAGGGCCAGCTCCAGCGTCACCAGAGCCCCCTCAAATATCAGTTGGGAGTAACCTTGTAGCATTTACGTCACCCTGTCGTCATTGAGCACGTCATGACACTCCAGCCAGAACAGGCCCGGAAAACCGGGCCTGTTGTCATAGAGAGTACCCGACAGGAATTAGCCGCCGTAAACGTCAAAGTCGAAGTATTTTTTCGCGAACTTATCGTAGGTGCCGTCTTTGCGCATTTCGGCAAAGGCTTTGTCCAGTGCCGCTTTCAGCTCGGTTTCATCCTTGCGCAGGCCCATACCGGTGCCGACACCAAAGAATTTATCGTCCTTCACCGACTCACCGGCAAACTCGTACTCTTTGCCTGGAGGCTGTTTCAGGAAGCCTTCGCTCGCGGCGACTTCATCTTGAAACGCTGCGTCAATACGCCCGGAAGCCAGATCCGCATACACCAGATCCTGATTCTGGTAAGGCACCACGGTCACGCCTTTTGGCTGCCAGTTGGCGTTAGCAAAAGCTTCCTGGGTGGTACCCTGCAATACGCCGATGCTCTTGCCCTTCAGCGCATCGACGGTTGGCAGGATCTTGGAGCCTTTTGGTGCGATCAGGCGTGAGTTGGCCGCAAACAGCTTATCGGTAAAGGCAATTTCCTGCTGGCGTTTTTCGGTAATGGACAGAGAAGAGATGATAGCGTCGATTTTCTTCGCTTTCAGGGAGGGGATAAGCGCATCAAAATCGCTTTCCACAAAGATACACTTGGTATTTATGCGTTTGCACAGCTCGGTGGCCAGATCGATATCGAAGCCAACCAGTTGACCCTGCGCATTTTTCGACTCAAACGGCGCATAGGTGGGATCGGTACCGATTTTCAGCGTGGAAGGTAATGCGGCGAATGCACTGCCAACCGCGCTCAAAGCCAAAACTAAAGGGAGAACTTTAACAAGCTTTTTCATAATTACCCTCAAATGGATATTTTTGCCGATGCCACTACGGGCATTACTTTCATCACACACAGGATCTGCAGTAATCATGCCACTTTGTCATTAGCGAGCGCGGGGAACGGCCACGCTCTGTTCAAAGCTCTTCCCAGAGGCAACGAACGACAAAATGAACGGCAAACTCGGGCTTCGCCATGGAAAACCTACAAGTTACTGAAACAGAGTGCATGGGGAAGCAGGATCATTATGATGCATCAATCGCACTAAATCAGTGCGATGTTGCACAAATGTATAAATTTGAGGGTGAATTAGTTAATTAACGCCTTGCCAACGCGTGAAGAGATCTTGCGACAGTTCGATGTCAAACTGGTCGATAACCCGATTAACGGTCTGATCGATAATATCATCAACGGTTTGCGGACGATGGTAGAAGGCCGGTACCGGCGGCATAATCACCGCCCCCATCTCCGCTGCCTGGGTCATCAGCCGCAGATGGCCCAGGTGCAACGGCGTTTCGCGCACGCAGAGCACCAGTGGCCGACGCTCTTTGAGGACCACATCGGCGGCGCGAGTCAGCAGCCCATCGCTGTAACTGTTGACGATGCCAGATAGCGTTTTGATTGAGCATGGCAAAATCACCATCCCCATGGTTTTGAACGAGCCGGAGGAAATGCTGGCGGCAATATCACGCGCATCGTGCACCACATCGGCCAAGGCCTGAACGTCACGCAGGCTCAGAGAGGTTTCCAACGCCAGCGTCTGGCGTGCCGCGTTGCTCATTACCAGGTGGGTTTCCACCTCTTCTACACCACGCAGCACCTGCAATAAGCGCACGCCGTAGATAGCGCCGCTGGCGCCGGAAATACCGATAATGAGTCTTTTCATCAAGCTGGCCTTTGTCGGGAAATATGCCGTAAGGATAGCCGAATAGGGGCAGGTTTGGCAGCAAACCTTCGTGGATTCAAGGTGGGAATAAAACAATGCACCGTAACCAACGCTACGATGCACCGTTTTGGTGAGGCACGTGGGGGGCTTTAGCCCTCGTTATGCATCTCCAGATTTTCTGCTTCCGTCTGGCCGCGCAACGCTTTGGCATCGTCATTACGCAACGTTTCCAGATATTCCAGATAGCTCTGGTCAACGTCTTTGGTCACGTAAATGCCGTTAAACACCGAGCATTCGAACTGGGCAATGTCCGGGTTCTCTTCACGTACTGCGGCGATCAGATCATCCAGATCCTGGAAAATCAGGCCGTCGGCACCAATAATCTGGCGGATTTCGTCTACTTCACGCCCATGGGCAATCAGCTCCGTTGCGCTCGGCATATCGATACCGTACACGTTAGGGAAGCGGATCTCCGGTGCGGCAGAAGCCAGATAAACCCGTTTGGCCCCAGCGTCACGCGCCATCTCCACGATCTGCTCTGAAGTGGTACCACGGACGATGGAGTCATCAACCAGCAGCACGTTCTTATCGCGGAATTCGGCACGATTGGCGTTCAGCTTGCGGCGTACCGACTTACGGCGAGCCTGCTGGCCCGGCATGATGAAGGTGCGGCCAACATAGCGATTCTTGACGAAACCCTGGCGATACGGTTTATCCAGAATACGGGCAATCTCCAGCGCGATATCGCAAGAGGTTTCCGGGATCGGGATCACCACGTCAATATCCAGATCTTCCCATTCGCGCGCAATCTTCTCACCCAATTTCTGCCCCATACGTACGCGGGCGCTGTAGACGGAGATCTTGTCCATAAAGGAGTCAGGACGGGCAAAGTAGACATACTCGAACAGGCACGGATTGGTTTTTGGGTTCTCCGCGCACTGGCGAGTGAACAACTGGCCTTTTTCGGTGATATACACCGCTTCGCCCGGCGCTACATCGCGCAGGAAGTCGAAGCCCAAGGTATCCAGCGCCACGCTCTCAGAGGCTACCATGTACTCACAGCGGCCATCTTCCAGCTCACGTTTACCGATCACCAGCGGGCGAATGCCGTTGGGATCGCGGAACGCCACCAGACCGTGGCCGATAATCATGGCTACGCAGGCGTAAGCACCACGCAACTGCTGATGCATCGCGGCAACGGCGGTAAAAATGTTGTCGGATTCCAGTGGATAATGCGGGAAACGGTCAAGCTCGGTGGCCAGCACGTTCAGCAGGATCTCGGAATCGGAAGTGGTGTTGACATGACGGCGGCCACGTTCAAACAGCTGTTGGCGCAGTTCGTGGGCGTTGGTCAGGTTGCCGTTGTGTGCCAGCGTAATGCCGAACGGCGAGTTGACATAGAAAGGTTGAGCTTCT
Organism: Serratia sp. K1WW1; assembly: GCF_055790865.1. Taxonomy (NCBI): domain Bacteria; kingdom Pseudomonadati; phylum Pseudomonadota; class Gammaproteobacteria; order Enterobacterales; family Yersiniaceae; genus Serratia; species Serratia sp. K1WW1. The sequence goes on along the minus strand of NZ_CM147697.1, from coordinate 1,833,941 downwards.
GAAGCGCTGGAGCTGCCAGCCGTTGGGTAACGCACATGGCCAATGCCCATGTTGCCCTGCAGGCGCAGCATATGGCGGGCTTCAAATACATCTTTCACCAGACCATTTGCCTTGCGCAGGCGGAACCCATTATGGGCATCAATAGTGACGATGCCAGCGGCATCCTGTCCACGATGCTGGAGCACCATCAATGCATCATAAATCGACTGGTTTACCGGCATAAAACCGGCGATACCGACAATACCGCACATGTTGTCTTTTCCTCTAAGCCGCTACCGCCCCGGTAATTGGGTTGGTAAGAAACTCGACGTGCTTTGCAGATAGTCAAAGAACCATCTGATGATGTAACTGAACTGGGGGATCAGCTGTGACTGTTTCCAGTCCGCACTTTGCGACAGGGTGGTAAAGGTATCCAGGAAGAACAGTATCGCTGCCACGATCAACACGCCGCGCAGTGCGCCGAAACACACGCCCAGCACCCGATCGGTGCCCGATAATCCGGTTTTCTCTACCAGTGACCCAATCACATAGTTAACGATAGCGCCCACAATCAGCGTTGCGATAAACAAAATGGCAATCGCAATGCCGTTACGTACCAGCTCATCTTCAAAACGGGTGAAGTAGGCTGCAAGGTATGGGTAGAAATGGCTGGCAACAAAGAACGCACATCCCCATGTCACAAGTGACAATGCTTCGCGAACAAAACCTCGGATCAGGCTCACCAGAGCCGAAAATCCAATCAACGCTAAAATGACGTAATCAATCCAGACCATGAACTATTCCAATGATGAATCGCCCCTGCATCCAATCGCGGCGAATTCTAACAGAAAAAGAAAACGTTTGCGTAGCGGATTTCCCACCACGTAACAAATAAAAAACGGCGATCTTAAAATTGCTAATCGCCGCGCCTACATAGGATATCCGGCCCCTGAAAGGCACAATTTTAGTGGTGATTTGGCAATCCCCTCCTTGAGCACTGGCCCCTCACCCTAACCCTCTCCCACAGGGAGAGGGGATCGTCCGAGTCGCGGTTAGCGGTTGTGACACAATTCCAACTTCCCCGTACCTTCTCCAACAGGGAGGCGGATCGTCCAAGTTACGGTTAGCGGTTGTGACACAATTCCAACTTCCCCGTACCTTCTCCCACAGGGAGAGGGGATCGTCCGAGTCGCGGTTAGCGGTTGTGACACAATTCCGACTTTCCCCGAACCTTCTCCCACAGGAAGAGGATCGTCCAAGTCACGGCTAGCGGTTGTGACACAATTCCAGCTCCCCCATACCTTCTCCCACAGGAAGAGGATCGTCCGAGTCGCTGTGAGCTGCTGTAACACTACTCCAGTTCCCTCTTGATATTTTACAAGGGCATAGGAAAAACTACTGGCTTATACCCTATGGATTTCGAGTTGCAGCTAGGCGCCAAGCTATCTCATCCCCAGTCACTTACTTTAGTAAGTGACTGGGGTGAGATAGTGCAGGTAACAACGCTGCAGCTTGAAAGACGACGGGTATATCAACGTGCGCTATACGCCTTCACCTGCCCGCTCAACCCACTGATCCCATTCAGCTCTGCCAGCGAAGCTTGCAGCTTCTGCTTCGAGGCATCAGGGCCAACGTAGATGCGGGTGATCTCACCCTGCACCGGCGTGGATGGCACGGTATAAGCCCGGTGCCCAGACAGACGCAGCGAAGCGACGATCTCATTGACCTTGGCAGCATTCTTCAACGCCCCCAACTGCACCACATAGGCCTGACCAGCCGGTGCCTTTTCTTCAACCGCAGGTTTGGTTTCAGGCTTCGGTTCCGGTTTTACTTCCGGCTTTGGCTCTACCTTTGGCGGTGTTGGCACCGGCTTAGGTTTCACTTCCACCGGCTTCACTTCCACCGGTTTAGGTTCCACTGGCTTAGGTTTAGTTGGCTGAACCGGTTTGGTTTCGATGGGCGGCGGAGCCACAACCGCAGGCTGCTGCGGTTGAGTAGTTTGATTAGCCGCCTGCTGGGCGGAAGCCTCGGCGGCGGCCTGCTGCTGCTCAACCAAAGCACCAGCCCCCTCCGGTGGAACCGAAGGTAGCGCCTGATTGGCCGGTGGGATCACGTCGATTTCATGAGCATCCCCCGGTTTGGGCACCAACGGGATCGCCGCAAACTCATCCTCATAATGCTTCTTTTTGCCGTCAAGCAGCCCCGGCAGGACAATCACCCCCAGGGCAACCAAAATCACGGTTCCAACCAGTCGATTCTGAAATTTACTTGCCACTCACACTCCCCGCCTCTCGTCTAACGCCGCCATCACGTGGGCAACAGTGTGGAAAGACCCACAGACGATCACAATATCCTGAATATCCGCGTCCTGCATAGCCTGACGCCAGGCAGTTTCGACATCAGCAAACTTGCGTGGTTCCGTTAAATACTGTGCCAGCAGCTCAACGCTGGCTCCGCGCGGGCCTTCCAGCGGCGCACAATACCACTCGTCCACCTGTTCGCTCAGGCAGGCCAGCGTACCGGCAATGTCTTTGTCCGACAGCATCCCCACCACCGCGCGTACTACACCGCCATTGCGGGGGAGTTTCTCCAGCCGCCCAGCCAGATAGGCCGCAGCATGAGGGTTGTGGGCAACGTCCAGGATCAGCTGCGGGTTCTGCTGCACGGTCTGAAAACGCCCTGGTAAAGCGGCCTGTTGTAGACCGGCAAAAATCGCCTTCTCGTCGATTTCCAGCGCCGAATAGTGCAGCGCAGCCAATGCCGTCGCCGCGTTCGCCAAGGGGACGTTTGGCATAGGGAGATCGGTCAGACGTGTGCCGCCCCCTTCCCATTGCCAGCGTTCGCCCTGTTCGCTGAACGACCAGGCTTCATCACGGCGGTACAACTGAGCATTGAGATCTTCCGCTACCTGCTGGATGCTATGTGGCATATCCGGCTCACCGACCACGGCAGGCTTGCCGCCACGGAATATCCCCGCCTTCTCGCGGCCGATGCTTTCACGATCGTGGCCTAGCCAGTCGGTGTGATCTAACGCAATGCTGGTCACCACGGCAACGCTTGGCTCAACGATATTGGTCGCGTCCAGACGCCCACCCAGGCCCACCTCCAGGATCACTACGTCGAGCCTGGCCTGCCTAAACAGCTGTAACGCCGAAAGCGTGCCAAATTCGAAATAGGTCAGCGAGGTTTCCCCCCGGCCAGCTTCAATCGCGGCAAAGGAGCGGCTGTGTTCAGCCTCACTCAGCTCTTCACCCTGTATGCGCACCCGTTCAGTGTAACGCACCAGATGCGGTGAACTGTAAACCCCGACCCGCAGCCCGGCGGCCAGCAAAATGGCCTCTAACGTGCGGCAGGTGGTGCCTTTGCCGTTAGTACCGGCAACGGTAAATACCGTAGGGGCAGGAGTGAGAAGGTCAAGGTGCGCCGCAACGTGTTGCACACGCTCCAGGCCGAGTTCGATCGCCTGGCTATGCAGACGTTCCAGATAGTAAAGCCACGAGCTCAATGGCGACGTGGCTTGGGGAATTTGGTGGTTTTGCATGAGTCCCATCACTGACTTTGGGTTCATAAATCCGTAAGACGCATCGCCCTGACGACGTCAAAAGCGATGCTCTTCGTTTCCCGCCGCAACTTAGCCACAAAATGACGGCGGAACCCGGCGCAGGCTTGCACCTATACCGGGTCTTTGTCTGCTCCTCAGGCGTCGGCCTGATTTTCCTGAGCGATGACCGGCGCGGCCTCATCGAAATGCGGCTGCGGCTGGTTGGTCAGCTTGGACAAAATGCTGGCCAGGGTCTGACGCATCACCGGACGGCGCACGATCATGTCGATGGCGCCCTTTTCAATCAGGAACTCGCTGCGCTGGAAGCCCGGCGGCAGTTTTTCACGCACGGTTTGTTCAATAACCCGTGGCCCGGCAAAGCCGATCAGCGCTTTTGGCTCGGCAATGTTGATATCGCCCAGCATCGCCAGGCTGGCGGACACGCCACCCATGGTCGGATCGGTCAGTACCGAGATATACGGCAGGCCACGCTCTTGCAGCTTGGCCAACGCGGCGCTGGTTTTCGCCATCTGCATCAGCGACATCAGCGCTTCCTGCATACGCGCACCGCCACTGGCAGAGAAGCACACCAGCGGGCAGTTATCTTCCAACGCCTGTTCAACCGCACGCACAAAGCGCGCACCGACTACGGAAGACATCGAACCGCCGATAAAGGCGAATTCGAAGGAGGCTGCAACAATCGGCATGCCATACAGCGTGCCCTTCATCACCACCAGCGCGTCTTTCTCGCCGGTTGCTTTCTGTGCGGCAACCAGACGATCTTTGTACTTTTTGGAATCCTTGAACTTCAGAACGTCTTTCGGCTCCAGTTCGCTGCCCAGTTCCACTTCACTGCCTTCATCCAGCAAGGTATGCAGACGCATACGGGCTGACATGCGCATGTGGTGGTCGCACTTGGGGCAGACCTCAAGGTTACGCTCCAGTTCGGCACGGTAAAGGACCTGACCACAGCTATCGCATTTGGTCCAGACCCCTTCAGGAATGCTCACCTTACGGGTTTGCGTAACATTGCTTTTGTTGAGAATTCGTTCAATCCAGCTCATCGATGACCTTTCTGTTTGAACCTCGCAGACACCCGTCCGCTGTTCATGCCTTAACAATCCTCCCGCAACACACCCCATGCAAAAATGCCGAGCTAAGCGCAACAGGTGCGCTACCAAGGCATTGGCTTCAGGGTCGTTCACGGGAACAGACCATAAATGTCGCTCATTAAACCATATCGGCCCGATTGTGTGGACAAAAAACTGGTCGAACCGACGGGTTAAGCGGTGTTTTTACTGTTTTTGTTGACGGGCAGCCGCGCGTTTATGGCGCCAGATTTCAATAATGCCCGGCAGAATTGAAACCAGGATGATGCCAACAATCAACAACTTCAAGTTTTCCTGCACGATCGGCAAGTCGCCAAACAGGTAGCCAGCATAAGTGAACAGCAGCACCCAAAGTAGCGCACCAATCACGTTATAGGCAGCAAAGTGGCGATAGGACATATGCCCCATACCGGCCACGAACGGCGCAAAGGTGCGCACGATCGGCACAAATCGTGCCAGAATAATGGTTTTTCCGCCGTGTTTCTCGTAGAACTGGTGGGTCTTGTCCAGATAGCTACGACGGAAAATTTTCGAGTTCGGGTTGCTGAACAGCTTTTCGCCGAACAGCCGACCAATAGTGTAGTTGACGGCATCGCCAATCACCGCCGCAATCACCATCAACGCCACCATGGTATGCACGTTGAGATCGTTGGAAGGCAACGCGGCCAGCGCACCGGCGACAAACAGCAGAGAATCCCCCGGCAGGAACGGCGTCACCACCAGCCCGGTTTCACAAAACAGGATCAGGAACAGAATACCGTAAACCCACATACCGTATTGCGCGACCAGTTCGGCCAGGTGCACATCAATATGCAAAATAAAATCAATCAGAAACTTGATGATGTCCATAAACACTCTCAATTGACCAGGTGTCTCTCTCACCCGGCGTTGGCACCAGTAAATAACGCATTAATCTGCCAGCCTGCCAGTTAATCGTCGGCTAAAAACAGCGGCCCCATCGGCGGCCGGGGTAAGGCAAACGACTCTGGATAATCAACCGCGACCAGATACAGGCCTTCAGCCCGTGCGGTAGCGGCCGCCAGGCTGCGATCTTTGAGCGACAACAGCTCGCCCATCCAGTTCTCATCCTGATTGCCACAGCCAATCTCCATCAGGCTGCCAACAATGTTGCGCACCATATGATGGACAAAGGCGTTGGCCTTTATATCTACCACGATATATTCGCCGTAGCGCGTAACCTTAACGTGTTTTACGTTTCGCCACGGCGTGCGTGACTGGCATTGCACCGCCCGGAATGAGGTAAAGTCGTTTTCCCCCAGCAAGGCCTGCGCGGCACGATGCATGCGATCGGCGTCCAGCGGATGATAAAAGTGCGTCACCCCCTGCTGCAAGACCGCAGGGCGATAGCGGTGATTATAAATAATGTAGCGATAACGCCGCGCGGTGGCGCTGAAGCGAGCATGAAAATCGCTGCTGACCTCTTTGACCCAGCGTACCGCGATATCCGGCGGCAAATGGCTATTCACCCCCATGGTCCAGGCGGCGTCTTTACGCTGTGCGGCGGTTTCGAAATGCACCACCTGCCCGGTAGCGTGCACTCCGGCATCGGTTCGCCCGGCGCAGAATACGCCGATCGGCGCATCCGCCACCTTGCTTAACGCTTTTTCCAGGCAAGCCTGGACGCTGGTAACCTCTTGCTGACGCTGCCAGCCGTAATAACGGCTGCCGTCATACTCAATCCCCAGCGCAATTTTCAGCATTGGCTGGGTTGGCAACTCCACCTCGGACATCAGTACATCTGCTCCTGCAACAGCCGTTCTGCGGTTTCGATCGCCATCAACGCGCCGCCAAAGCGCACGTTATCGGCCACCGACCAGAACTGCAGCATCTCGGGGATACCGTAATCATTGCGCAGACAGCCAATGCTCAGCATATCGCTGCCGGAAGCTTCGGTAACCTGGGTCGGATAGTCGTCTTCTTCGCTCAGTTGAATATCTTCAGCCTGCTCCAGCTCGTGGCGAGCTTCTTCTGCCGCGATTGGACGCAGCGCTTCCAGATGCACTACTTGCGCGTGGCCGTAGAACACCGGCGACTGAACGCAGCTTACCGAAATCGGCAGCCCTTCATCCTGCAACACCTTACGCACCTGATCGACTATCAGACGCTCTTCACGCACGCTGCCCTGCTCATCGGTCATCAATGGCAGCAGGTTAAACGCCAACTGCTTGGCGAACACGCCTGGTTCTGCGGGGATGCCGTTCAGCAGACGCGCGCTCTGGCCTGCCAGATCGTCCACCGCCACCTTGCCGCGTGCCGAAACCGACATCAACGTGGTGACGTGCAAGCGGGAAAGCCCGGCCTGTTCGGTCAGCGGTTTAATCGCCGTCAACAGCTGGCTCACCATGCTGTCTGCCACCGCCACGATATTGCGGTTGCGGTAATCCGCCAGCACCTGCGGGTTAACGCCAGGCACCACCAACGGCACGTCCGGCTCAAGTGCAAAATGGCCGCTGGTGTCGATCACCAGGCAGCCCATGTTGCCCGCATCATCGGCGTAACGGGCCGCAGCTTCACTACCGGCAACAAAGAACGCCAGTTGCGCCTGCGACCAGTCGAATTCTTCTACGTTTTCCACCAGCAAGGATTTGCCGTTGAAACGCACCGTAGCGCCAGCACTGCGCTCGCTGGCTAAAGGAAAGAGTTCACCCACCGGGAACTGGCGTTCCTGTAGCAATTCCAGCAACGCTTCACCTACTGCGCCAGTGGCACCGAGCACAGCGATATTCCAGCCGTCAGACATTGGGTTTCTCCAGAGTATTTGATTCAAATGCAAACGGGCGATGCAGTCACCGCCCGATAAACTTTACCGCCAATTGCCTTAAGGCAACCTTATGCTCGCCCTGCTACAGAACGCCGAAGCCCAGTTTGTGCAGCAGTTCCGCACTGGCGCTGTCATCGCACTGCACCCGCAGTGAAGACCACTCCCGGCGTTCCTGATAATGCTTGCGCAGGCGATCGAACTCACCCGGCAGCCCGGCAACCTGCCGCAGCGGCGCATCATCGCGGCGCACATCATACACCAAGTGCATCAATCGTTTTAACTTGCCTTCGTCCAGCGGCCCATTGAGGCGGATTTCGCTGAACTCTGGCACCGGCAGCAGCGAGGCCAGCTCGATAGCTTGCGGCTGCCCAAGATGCTGGGCGAAGGCTTCAAACACCTGCGTGGTGCCGCGCGCCTTACCTTCCAGCGTGTAACCGGCGATATGGGCGGTGCCGATATCCACCCGATCCAGCAACGGCACGCTGAGATCCGGCTCCGGCTCCCACACGTCCAGTACCGTACTCAATCGCTTACCTCGCTCCAGCACGTTAAGCAACGCGGCGTTATGTACCACGGCACCACGGCAGGCGTTGATCAGAATGCGATCGTCGGGCAAGGCATCCAGCAGATCCGCGTTGGCCAGATGCAACGATTTATACGGGCCGGTCTTGTTCAACGGAGTATGGAACGTCAGCACGTCGGCCTCTGCCACCAGCTTTTCCAACGGCCAAAATTCGCCGCTGTCCCCACGATCGGCGCGCGGTGGATCGCACAGCAGCGTACGCACGCCCAAGGCTTTCAGACGAACGTCCAGCCGGGAGCCAACGTTACCCACCCCCACGATCCCAACGGTTTTATCACGCAAAGAGAAGCCATCGCGCTCCGCCAACAGCATTAATGACGAAAGCACATACTCCACCACCGCAATGGCATTACAACCAGGCGCGGCCGAGAAACCAATCCCCGCCTGCTGCAACCACGCCTCGTCCACATGGTCGGTACCCGCCGTAGCGGTGCCAACAAAACCGATCTTGGTGCCAGCCAACAGCTCCTGATTCACTTTGGTCACCGAGCGCACCATCAAGGCGTCGGCTTCGGCCAGCGCATCGGTTGGGATCGGGCGGCCAGGCACGGCCTGCACTTCCCCCAAGCGGCTAAACAAATCCACCGCATAGGGCATATTTTCATCAACCAGTATCTTCACGTCACTCTCCGACGGGTATAGGTAAGCAGTAGCTGCAAAATAGTGTGCCACCGAATGGCTTAGAAACCCAAGCTTGTTATGCCCGGTGAAATAGCGATGTTTTTCTTCTAAGCTTTATTGAGTTTTTTCCGATAATTATCACGCAAGGAGGCGAACCTTCGCGTTAGCGACCGGCTAACGGGCAGAAACAAATCGAAAATCAAAGGTGTTAACCATGAAAAAAGCGACACTTGTTCTGGCGATCGTTGCAACACTCACAGCCGTAGGCACCGCTCAGGCTGAAAACATGACTACACAAGCATTGGCCACCTGGCCTGCGATAGCGGTAAAAGACTCCGCCAGCCAATTGGTCGTTACGCCCATTGGCAGCCTGTATTTCCAATATGCTGAAGGCGTCAAGCGCTTCAACAGCCAGCAAGGCGTGTTCGACGTAGCTCTCGAAGGCGAAGGAACCGCGATTAAACTGACCGCCAAACTGGTTTCCAATACCCTGACCCAGTTGGGCACCTCCGGCTCTACTCTGGAAGTGGGGGTTAAACACCACGGCGCGGCGATAACAAAAACCGCTCAAACCACCCTGATTGATACTTCTGCCGGTATGTCAGGCGGTAACCTGAGTAAACTTGCCAACGCTGACAAGCAGCCTGGCCGCCAGAGTGCACAAGACCACTTCGATTTCAATATCATCGGTGCGACGGCTGACGGCACGACCCCAGTGACCGATTTCAGCACCTTGCCAGCAGGTACCTGGAGTGGTGATGTGAACGTTCGGTTCGACGTAACCTGGGCCAGTTGATGTCGTATTGGGATTGTCATGCCCGGCGGAAACGTTCTGGCGTGGTGCCGGCGATCTGCTGGAACATCACAATAAACGCGGAAGCCGAGCTGTAGCCCACATCGAGCGCCACATCCTGCACGGTTTTCCCCTGTTCGAGCAGTGAGAGCGCATGTAAAAAACGCAGGCGCTGCCGCCACTCGCTAAACGACATGCCCAGTTCCTGTTGGCAACGGCGCGAAAGCGTCCGTTCGGTGGTATACACCTTGCTGGCCCACACCGCCAATGAGGTGTTGTCCGCAGGGCAGCGTTCCAACGCCTGTAACACAGGCCCCAAAAACTTGTCTTGCGAGGTTGGCAGATAGGTCTGTTGAACCGGGGAAATCCGCAGTTGGTCAATCAGCACCCGACACAGGCGCAGATCCTCTTCGCTAGTGGGCTCGAGCATTTTACGCCCCAGACAATCTTCAACAATGGCGCTGAACACCGGCGAGACATTGATCAAACAGGCCTCTTCTGGCAACCCGGCGCACAAGGATTTGGCGATATTGATGGTGCGGAACAGCACCGGTTTGCGGTTATGGCTGGAATGCTCCATTCCCGGCGGCAACCAGACGGCAAACTCCGGCGGGGCCAAAAAGCGCTGCCCGGCAATATTCAGCGCGATCACCCCGGTTTTGACGCAAATCAGCTGCCCCCAGTCGTGGCTGTGCGGCAGATATTCGGTATCTGCATTGGTTTCTTCGCAGCGGAAAAACAGCGTGCGCGGAGCAGCGACGTCTGCGGTGGGATAATTACGGGTTTCGGCCATGGTGAAGTTGTCTTGATTTCGCGAAATGCTGTCTGATTTTGACTATATATAATAAACCGGACACGGGTAGACTAGCCAGCATGTTATCAGTTGTTGAGAATTATTATCATGAACGTGCTCTTTCCCCTGCTGGCGGTGCTGATCTGGTCGATTAACGCCGTGGTCAGTAAAGTATCGGCAACCGCCATCGATCCGGCGGCCATCTCCTTCTATCGCTGGGCATTGGCGCTGATCGTGCTCACCCCTTTCGTGCTGCCGGGAGCGCTCCGCAATTGGCCAGCCATTCGCGCCCACTGGTGGAAGCTGATGATCCTCGGCCTGCTGGGGATGGTGCTGTATCAAAGCCTGGCCTATTACGCCGCGCATAGCGTCAGCGCGCTATTTATGGGCATCCTCAACTCCCTGATCCCGCTGCTGACGGTGTTAATCGGTATCTTTGTCCTGCGCGTCGCCCCCACCGTGGGTATCGCACTGGGTAGCATCCTGTCTCTGGGCGGGCTGGTGTGGCTGGTTAGCGCGGGGCAACCGGGGCTGCTGCTGCAACACGGCATTGGCAAAGGTGAACTGATGATGTTCGCCGCTTCGGCCTCCTACGCCCTGTACGGCGTGTTGACCAAACGTTGGGCGATCCCGTTACCCAACTGGCAGTCGCTGTATGTGCAGATCGTGTTTGGCGTGGTACTACTATTGCCGAACTTCCTGATGGCGCATGACGTGCAGCTGACTAGCCAGAATATCCCGCTGGTGCTGTTTGCCGGTATCCCTGCTTCGATTGCCGCGCCGTTCCTGTGGATCCAAGGGGTGATGCGCCTGGGTGCCAACAAGGCTTCGATCTTTATGAATCTGGCGCCGGTGTTCACCGCGATAATTGCGGTCCTGTTCCTGCATGAACAGTTGCATAGCTACCATCTGATTGGTGGGGGTATCGCCCTGCTGGGGGTGATCTTGTCACAGCGCTTGCGCACACCGTTGGGGCGCAGAAAAAGCACCGCTAATTTATAACCAAATCGGGCGGGGTTAACCCCGCCCGGCTTATTTATTGACGCATTCCCTCAAGCGCCTGCTCCAACGCCGTAATATCATCGCTGGCCAACAATGGCTGGATGCTGGCGAACGCCTCGGCGGACAAAGCGTAAATCTGCAACGCGAGTAAACGCTCGATTGTCTCCGCAGAAAACCGCCGTTTAATCATCCGGGCCGGATTGCCGCCAACGATAGCGTAGGGCTCGACATCCGCAGTCACCACGCTACCGGCGGCAACTATCGCCCCTTCGCCAATCGTCACGCCAGGCATCAGCATGGCCCGCATCCCGATCCAGCAGCCGTCGCCAAGGCAGGTATCACCTTTAGGCAAATAAGACGCCTGGATGGTTTCCATAAAGGGATACAGGCTCAGCCAATCAATACGATGGGTATGATTCCCGCCCATCAGGATCACCGCTTCGGCACCGATACAGACATAATCGCCAATGTGCAACCTGTCTAGCTGCCCCAGGGGCTCCCACTGCTGGCTGACCGCATCGCCGTGCAAATAGCGCACCACGGAACGTTCAAAGCTGTCATCCCAGCAATGGCTGTAATAACTGTGGGTTCCCTTGATCAGGATATTGGGGTTGGTTACCGTCTGGTGGAGTAATTCTACTTGTGACCAGTGTTTCTCAGTCATGGCTTCTTCTCTTAATTTCTTGCAAGAGCCACGGAACGTAGTGTCTGTGGCAGCGTTTTCCGTTCATAAAACACTGCCCAATCAAGCGATAAGCGCTCGTTTTAACCTTGGATTATTTATCATTTGCTGTGTGCACCCTGTTGTTTCGCTGCCAATGGTAACAAACCGGCGCAGAAAGCCAAGCCTACTTCGCTTTTCTCAGCATCAATACCCCGCCCATCACCAGCGCGCTACCCAGTAGCTGTAACTGGTTCATGTTCTCTCCCAACAGGAAATAGGCAATGACCGCGGTAAACACCAGCTCCAGCGACAGGATCAGGTTGGCCACCGCCAGCGGCAGGGTTTTCAGGCTGATATTGTACAGGCCAAAGCCCAGCAGCGTTGGCCCGGCGGCCAGCGTGAGCAACAACAGCCAGCCACTCCACTGAATGCCTTGAACTCCCTGGGACAGAAACCACAGGTTCCCCGCCATGCCGTGAAATGCCGCCAAGGGGAAAAACGTCAACAAGGTGTTGAACAACCACTGGTACACGGAGGAAAAACCGAATACGTACAGGATGGTATTCCACACCGGGTAGCGCCGCTCGCTGGCGATACGCCCGCCGAGGGTATACAGGGTGTAACCAATGCCGGACAGCATGCCGACCATCAACCCCAACAGATCAAAACGGCTGTTGCCCATGCTGTCGCCGTTACTGACCAGGAAGCAGCCACCCAGGCTGACCACGATCACCAGCAATTCGCGCAGGCTGAGGCGTTCGTTGTACATCATCCAGCCCAGGAATACGGTAAAACCGACCGAGCAGTAGGTCAGAATGGTCGCCACCGAAGCGCCATTGAGCGCCACCGACAACGTCCATAAGCTGTTAAACAGCGCCAACAGCAAACCGTAGCCAGCGTAGAACGGCGCCTGTTCACGGCGCAGATAAGCCCATTGTGGTTTGAACAGCAGCAATAACGGTAACAACACCAAGGCCACCAGGGCCGCACGCCAGAAGGCCAGCACCAACGTCGGTAGATGGTAATACTCGGTCAGCGCGCGGATGATGATGGCGGTAAAGGCCAGCAGCATGGCACTGATTATGGCGATCACGTAACCCTGGTTGGTTCCCCGCAGGAGCCCTCCACTGACCACAACTGGTTCTGCTACAACACCTGACGGTAACGACATGACACCCTCAAAATTCCACCGCTTAATTCTCTGGCGGAGATTTTAACGCGGCCAGATTTTGCCACCATAGCCACTTTGCTACGATGTTGTGCAGGCCACTTTTATCGGTGCCAAGCCTTGTTACTCTGGGATATAGTGAAAACAGACTTTTTTGACCGGGCCAATTTCATGCACATTCCACTGGATCGTCAGCAGGACATTCCGCTGTATCTACAGATCGAAGAAGCGCTGCGTCGCGCCATTCTTGGCGGCACCTTTGCCGATGGCGATAAATTGCCGTCAACGCGCAGCCTGGCCGCCGAGCTTTCGGTCAGCCGCCTGACGGTGGAAAGTGCCTACGCCGAACTGACGGCCAAAGGATTGTTACAACAGCGGCGTGGCAGCGGCGCCTATGTCCGCCACCTGCAACCGGCCCCCATGCAGCAACGGCCAACATCCAGCGAGCTATTCCCTGCGGATCGCTTCACCACCACCACGTCGCGGCTGGACGGTTATCCGGATATTCCTTTGCCGGAGCACATCATCAACTTTGCCGCTGGCGTCGGCAGCCCCAAGGTGTTCCCGCTGGAGGCGTTCCGCAAGATCCTGCTGTCGATCCTCAGCCGTCATGCGGAAGAGGCCTTCAGCTATGGTGATTATTGTGGTTACTACCCGCTGCGCGACACGCTGAGTCGGATCCTGACCGCTCAAGGTATCCCCACCCGAGCCGAACAGGTGCTGATCACCAACGGCTCGCAACATGCCATCAGCCTGATTTTCCAGACGCTATTACGCCCAGGGGATACGGTGATTGTCGAAGAGCCCACCTATGCCGAAGCTCTGGGACTGCTGCGCCTGCACCAGATCAACATTGTTCCAGTGCCCAGCGATCGCCATGGCATGTGCGTTGAGCAACTGCCGGAGCTGATCGCCCGGCATCAGCCCAAAATGATCTACACCATCCCCAATTTCAATAACCCCACCGGGCGCTGTATGAGCGAAGCCCGCCGCAGCCGCTTGCTGGCGTTGGCGCAACAGGCCGGGATAGTGATCCTGGAGGACGATTTTGTTGGCGATCTGCGTTACAACGGTAAAAGCCTGCCGTCACTGCGCACCATGGCTCCCGCTGGCACGGTGATCTATGTCAGTACCTTCTCCAAAATGCTGCTGCCCAGTATGCGCATCGGTTATCTGGTGGCAGACAGCGAACAGTATCTGCAATTCTCACGGCTCAAGCACGTCGACAGCTTTACCAGCTCCAACCTGATCCAGCGCGCGCTGGACGCCTTTGTCACCGTTGGCAGCTACGACAAGCAGCTGCGCCGGGCGGGAAGGATATACCGCCAGCACCGTGATGCTATGGTGGCTGCACTAAGCGAGCACCTGCCACCGGGCTGTCGGTTTGAAATCCCTGCGGGAGGGCTGTTTATCTGGCTGGAATTGCCACCTGCCGTAAGCACCACAGCGTTGATGCCAATAGCCTGGCAACAGGGTGTCACCTTTGCCCGTGGCGAATGCTTTTATGTTGAGGAACAGCACGGCGCACATGGCTTGCGGTTGAATTTTGCCGCCAATACGCCGGAGCTGATTACCGAAGGGATCGCCCGGCTTTGCCGGGCGATTGTTGAGGTTACGGGGAATTAAACGCTGGCCCACCAGAGCCGCAGTTTCATGCCCCAATAGCTGGTCCAGCCGGTGGTGCTCTGCACCACCTTGCCCTGAGAGATCACCACGATGGTCGGCGTTACGCCAATCTGCCACTGCGCCGATAGCTTGCCCTGCTCATCGTTAACCACCGGCAGTTGCAACTTCTTAGCCGCCAGCCACTGTTCAACCTGCTGGTCATTGCCCGAACGCAGCGCCACGGTCATCACGTTACCGCCGTTTGCCACCAGTTTGGCCACGTAAGGCGTGGTAAAGCGGCAAACCCCGCACCAGCTGGCCCAGAAATAGACCAATAAAGGTTTATCCTGGCTGAGCTGCGCCAACGACACCGGCTCTCCATCCAGGGTCTCGAGCATTTGTTGGTCAAAGGTCAAGGGAGCCTGTGGGGCCCGCCACCAGTCCATGGCGAACGTCACGCCCAGCACGAGCAACAGCAAAATCAGCAGTTCGCGCGTCCAGCGCCGCAACCTAGCCATTTTTTACCTTCGCCAATTGCTGCTTCACTAACGCTTCCAGATCCTCATAAGACACCGCGCCCGGCAGCATCTGATCGCCAATCAGGGTAGCTGGCGTTCCCTGCACGCCAAACTGTTCAGCCAACTGCATATTGGTACGCAGCGTGGTCATGCTCTGCTCGCTAGGTGCAACCGGCTTAACCCCGGTTTTCTCTTGCGCTGCGGCGATGCTGGCGTTGTCATGAAAGCCTTTTTTCGCCATCAGGCGTTGATGCAGCGGCCAGAACTGTTCTGGATGCTGCTCCCAAGCCGTCAACGCCACCCGAGATGAGGCGATCGAGCTTTCTCCTTTGAACGGCAACAGCTTCACCACCACCGCCACATCGGGATATTTGTTGACGATCTTCTCCAACATCGGATCAAACTGCTTACAGTACGGGCAGTTGTAATCGGTGAAGGCTACCAGCGTCAGCTTGGCATTCTTGGCCCCCAACCTTGGGCTGGCGGGATCGTCGAACAGGATTTTGCTATTTTGCTCAATCGCCTGACCGAGTTGCTGGCCGTTGGTTTGCTGCTGCCAAGCATTAACCGCTTCCGCCAGAATATCCGGGTTAGAGACCAGCGTTTCGCGGATCAGCTCTTTGATCCGCACTTCCTGCTCGGCGGTGAAAGGAGCCGCAGCCCAGACCGGGGTGACAATCAGCAGCAGTAACATCAGTAACTTGTTCATTATTGGTTTCCTTTCGCAGTAGACAGAGCTTGCAGAACGGCTTCGCGAGTGAGCAACGGTGACAACACTTCGCCGTCTGGCGTGCCAGGGCCATAGATTTGGTTAAAGGGAACGGCAACGCTGCCGCGCTGTTGCAGGAAGGCCGAGATGCTTTCAGACGGGCGGCTCCAATCACCGCGCAGCGCGACCACATCCTCGGCGCTGAGTGCTTTTTGCACCTCGTCACGCAGCAATACGTTGTATTTATTCGCCTTGCAGGTCACACACCAGTCGGCGGTCACGTCGACAAACACCCGTTTGTTGTCGGCCAACGCCTGCACAATCGCCTGTTCAGAAAGCGGTTGCCAGGCGATGTTGTCGTGTAACGGCTGTCGCCACTGGTTGGCGGTCAACGATCCCACCAGCAATGCCAAACCGCCTACCACCAGCACGCTGGCCGTGGCGATCCCCGCTGACCGGGCACCTAACTGCTGCCACACCGCCAGCAATAAACCGAGCAACAAGATGGCACCGACAATCAGAGTCGGCTTCACGCCGATATGGTTGGTCATCAGGCTAAGCAGCCAGAGCGAAGAAACCAGCATCAGCAAGCCCAGCGCCAGCCTCATCCCGTTCATCCAGCGGCCTGGGCGCGGCAGGCGTAACGCCAGCGCAGGCCAGGCGGCAATCAGCAACCAGGGCAGGCTCATGCCAATCCCCAGAGCCACAAACATGCCCCAAAGCACCGGCAAAGGGGCCGCCAACGCAAACGCCACTGCCGTTCCCAGGAAAGGTGCCGAGCAAGGCGTTGCCAGCAGCGTGGCAAATGCTCCCTGCCAGAAATGACCGCTCAAGCCACGCCCGTTATGGGTGGCCAGCTTGGTATTCAACGAGGAAGAGAGTTGCAGGTGGAACAGGCCGAACAGATTGGCGCTGAACAGCAGCGTCACCAGCACCATAAAACCGATAAACCACGGGTTTTGGAATTGGATCCCCCAGCCCAGCGCGTGATTGCTCAGGCGCAACAGCGTCATCAACAAGGCCAGCGCCATGAAGGACACCACGATCCCCAAGGAAGAGGCCAGAAATTGCCAACGCACGCTACGCCGATCGCGCTGTTCGACCTGCAAGATGGAGCCTAGCTTCATCCCTAGCACCGGCAGCACACAAGGCATCAGGTTAAGAATGAAACCACCCGCTAACGCCATCAACACCGCTTGCCACAAGGGGAAAGCCGCCGTGGAGGGCAAAGCAAGCGGCCCGCCAATGGTCAGCGTTGCCTCCTGAGCGATCCCTCCATCGCTGATGACCAGCCGCAACTGTTTACCGCGCAGATCCGGAGCTGCGTCTCCCCAACCATCACTCACGGGAACTCGCGCTTGCAGACTCTCGCCATCACTGCTGACCGTTGGCTTGCCCAGATCGGCTCCTGCCAAGGTATCAAAGAACAGCTCAGGTTGTTGCCAGCCCGCGGTACGCTGCGCGCTAATCTGCAACTCACCGTTGCGATAACCGGCACGCAGGCTGTCCACCAGCCCGCTGGCAATCGGCACCTGCCCCATCGCCTGAGCAAAGTCGTGATTGAACTTTGGGTCAGACGGGATGGTGAGATCCAGTTTGAACGGATAATCGGTCAAGATGCAGACGTTGCTACAGGTGGATAAGGTAAGCCTCCCCGCCAGTTGCTGTGGCACAGCCCCCTTTAACACGATAGGCAGAGTTACCCGCTGCTGATAGCCCTGCGTCGAGATCCCTGCTACGTCAAAGCGCTGCGGCGTTGGCCAGAACCAGGTTGCCGGTGGTGGGTTGCCCTGCCAGGTGATTGCTGGCGCAATACCTCCTTCCCCTGGTGAGCGCCAGTAGGTTTTCCATCCTTTTTCCAGCTCAACAGCGAGCAGCACACGGGTTTCGTCCCCGTTGCTGGTGTCGGCACGCAGCCTGACTTGCGCATGATCGTTCTGCGGGCTTTGCAGCCAGCCGCTATCCGCTGCCTGTGTCGCAGGTAGCCAAAGCATTAACAGGCAAGCCAACGCTAGCCTGATGATATTCCACATAGTTGTTCTCCATAAATAAATTAGTCACTCGGTTTGGCGAGGGATTAACTCATTCACGGAACACGCATAATCGCAGATGCACCCTGAGGGTGGGGGGGGAAATAACGCGTACAGGAGGGAACGACAGGCGTGGAGCGATGATCGGGGTCAACAGGACCAGCAACATCCCCAGGCCAAACAGCACGTTTTCAAACATTACCGGGGAAGAGGCCAACAACGATTTGGCACTCAGCTCACAGGGGGTCGTGGTGGTGGCCTCTTCATCACCGCTGGCCACGGATTGGCTGACGCTGACAGAGGGCAGGCCAAGGGCCAGTTGCAAGGTATGCAAGCCCGCCATGCGCTGGGTGAGGCACGTCAGTACCACCAGGCAAGCCAGGGTTAAAAACCATTTTGCAATCCGCTGCCGATTTATCATCACGCCCTCAATGCCGTCTCTGCGCCTATCTTAGCGGCGCAAACAGGATAAGCAACGATTGGCCTGTAAAGAAATGTCTGGCGGCGGTATTGATGGCACGAAATTACAGGTATCATAAGCGATTAAGCCTGTGCTTTTCGCCGGGTATGTCGACTTTATACACTGCGAAGGACTGGTGATATGCAACCGTTAAGTGGACCTGGCGCTCCTGGCGCAGCCGATCACCCTCCAACCGCAGGCAAAATCCCCCCTGCCGACGATCAACCGCTCTCCCCAGCCCAACGCACCCAGTTGGAAAAACTGATCGTCAAGATCATGGCCCTCAGCCCGGCCAAATCCGCCGAGATCTGGGCCACGCTGCGTCATGAATTAGGGGCGGATAACCACAGCGAACTGTTGGCGCGCCATTTCCAACCGGCGGAGCAGCTACTGCAAAACCGCCTTGGCGTGGCACAACAGAGCCATGCCAGCCGTCAACTGCTGCAACAGCTCACCGAACTGCTGCCACAGGGCAACAACCGCCAGGCGGTCAGCGACTTTATCCGCCAGCAGTTTGGCCATACGGTGTTAAGCCAGTTGAGCCACCCACAGCTCCAGCAAGTGTTGAACCTGCTGCAAACCGGCGAACTGACAATCCCACACCCGCAACAAACGGCCACCAGCGATCGTTCGCTGCTGCCTGCGGAACATCAGCACTTGCAGCTGCAGGTCACCAAGCTTAGCGCGGCCACCGGTGAGACAACGGCCAAACTCTGGCAGGCACTGTTCGATCTGGTCGGGGTAAAAATCAACGATCCATTGCCCGCACGCCACTTCCAACTGCTTAGTCAGTTTATGCAGGTGAAATTGGCGCTCAGCCCGCAAACGGCGCCGACGCTGCAAAATCTGCTGGCGGTATTGAAACAGCCAGCAGACCAGCAAGAGCAGCAACAGCTCAATGACTATTGCCAGAGCCGCTTTAACGGAAACCTGAATACGCCGTTGACCCACGCGCAGCTAAACGACGTGATCCAGCAGCTGTTTACCCGCCGTCTGGACAAGGCTGGCCACGCTCCGTCGTTACACAGTGACGTTCAACAGCCACAGCCATTGCTTAACCCGCTAATCGCCGCCCTGCCGCAGCCTTTACAGTCGGTATTCAGTAAGCCTCTGGCGCTGGTTGTCGGCGTTATCGTATTGGTATTGGTTCTGTGGGCGCTGTTTTAACAGCCGCACTCCGGCGCGTTATTCCGCCCCTGCATCGTGCCCTGCTCAACACCGATGGCCACCGGATGGCCATCGCGTAGCCAGAAATCCAGCCCGCCAATCAGCTCTTTGACCCGAAAACCGAGCTTGGCCAACTTGTATGCCCCCTGGGTGGAGCCGTTACAGCCGATACCGTCGCAGTAGGTGACATAGACCTTGTCACGATCGAGAGATGAGGTGCTGCTTTCATCCATTAATCGATGGGGAAAGCTCACCGCGCCAGGAATGTGCCCGGCGGCGTAAAGCGCACTCGCACGGGTATCGATCACCACAATCTCGCTGACGCCATTGCGCAAATCTTCCGCCACATCCGCCGAGTCGGCGTAGAAGGCGAGCTTTGCCGCCAGATAATCCCGGCTTTGTGCCGCCGTTGCCGGGGGATAGGCCAATACCAATGAAGAGATGCTCATAATAGAACTCCAATGCATTAAGAGTGATGACAAAGTGCTTGAGTCAAATTAACCCAATAACAGCCAACCCACTAACGTAGCCCAGGCCAGGAACGGTATCGAATAGTAATGGAACTGCAGCCAGATCTGGCGTTCCCCCGCCATCCGCAGGGCGATCAGGTTCGCCAACGATCCGATCGCCAGGCCAAATCCCCCGGCGTTTACCGCATAGGCCACCAAGGCGCTGGACGGCACATAGTTCAGCAACAAAATGGTCGCCGGAACGTTGCTGATCACTTGGGATAAAGCGATCCCCAACGCATACACGCTGCCATCCGCCAGCGAGGCAATCTGGTCAAACAGCGGTTGCACCGCCGGCAGTTGGGTCAGCAAGCCAATATTGATAAACATGGCGAGAAATACAAAGATCAGGCTCCAGTCAATCTGCAGCAGCACCTGGCGAGCCAACAACAGAAAACCGGCAAACACCAGTAACATGCCATACAACGGCACGTCCAAATCCAGGCAGATTAGAAAGGCCACATACAGCGCGACACTGGCCAGCAACAGGCGCATTTGATAAGGATAAGGTTGGGTGTTCGGGGCTTTGACAATTTTCCGCGCCGGGAAACTGAACCAGGTGACCACCAGCAGGCTCAGCATCATGATAATGCCGAACGGTGCCATGCGCCCGATAAACTCCATAAAGGTCAGCGAAGACTTGCTCCACAGCAAAATATTCTGCGGATTGCCAATCGGCGTCAGCAACGACCCGGCGTTAACCGCCAGTGCCTGGAAGATAATCAGGCGGCTTATCGGCAATGAAGAGAGCTTTTTCAGCGTAATGGTCAACGGGATCACGATAAACAGCGCCACATCGTTGGTGAGAAACGACGACAGCACCGCAGCGGCACACACCAGAAACAGTGCCAGTGAGCGTTCACTTTGCAGGGTATTCACGATCTGGCGGCCGATAAAATCGAAATAGCCGCTAACCTCAACGCCTTTGGTCAGCAGCATCAACCCCAGCAGGGTCATGATGGTGCGCCAATCGATAAAGCCAGAGAGTGCCCTCAGCGGCTGTGGCCCAATGGCGTACAGCAGCATCCCCATCAGCAGCAACGCATGCAGGAAGCGGTCATGCAAAAATGGCCTCAACAAACTGGTCACCGCATTTGAACTCATGGATTTACTCTTATTTTTCAAGCTAAGGCTGGAAAACGACGTTAGCCGAAGCTCTTGAATTACGCCAGTAAAAAAGCACGTTGCCCTTTCCATTTGTCGTATTTTGTTTTATACCCGTCGTCTTTCCCTGCTTTTAGGATTTTCTATGGCCAATTCCATTGCCAAAAGTCTGCTGCTGAGCGCGGCGCTGATGCTACTAGCCGCCTGTAACGATGCCAACACCCGCCCCCAGATCGACATCGAAGGCAAAACCATGGGGACGTTCTATAGCGTGAAGGTCAGCGGCACTATCACCGAGAGCAAACAACAATTGCAGCAGGAGATCGATGCGCTGCTGGAGCAGGCCAACGACGATATTTCCACTTACCGCCCCGATTCGGTGTTATCCCGCTTCAACCAGAACACCACTGCCGATCCGCAGCCCATCCCCCGTGGAATGGCCGATATCATCCTCACCGCTCAGCGCATTGGCCGAGATACCGGAGGTGCTATGGATATCACCGTCGGCCCGTTGGTTAACCTGTGGGGTTTCGGCCCGGATAAGCGGGCCGTCAAAGTCCCTAGCCAGCAGCAAATCGATGCAGCCCGTCAGCATATTGGCTTGCAGCATCTGAAACTGCTGAGCGACAGCCGGGGTGAATGGCTGCAAAAAGATCTGCCGGAGATGTATGTCGATCTCTCCACGCTGGGCGAAGGTTACGGCGTGGATCAGTTGGTCCAGTTGATGGCGCGCAAAGGCATCACCAACTATCTGGTCTCGGTGGGTGGTGCCGTTTCATCACGCGGCGTGAATGGCCAGAACAAGCCTTGGCGGGTGGCGATCCAAAAGCCCACCGACCGAGAAAATGCGGTGCAGGCGCTGGTGGATTTGCAAGGCTACGGCATTAGCACTGCGGGGAGTTACCGTAACTACTTCGAACAGGATGGCCAGCGCTATTCCCACGTGATCGATCCCGTCACCGGGCGGCCTATCACCCATAAACTGGTTTCCGTTACGGTGATTGCCCCTACGGCGTTGGAGGCCGATGGTTGGGATACCGGGTTGATGGTGCTGGGTACGGAAAAAGCGCTGAAACTGGCCGAAGAGAAAGGACTGGCGGTGTATTTGATCAGCAAAACCGATGACGGCTTCAGCGCGGTGATGACTCCGCAGTTTAAGGCATTTTTGGTGCAGTAGGACCTTTAAAATCAGCGTATTACCCCTCACCCTAACCCTCTCCCACAGGGAGAGGGGACCGATCGAGTTCGTTATTCGTTATTCGTTATTCGTTATTCGTTATTCGTTATTCGTTATTCGTTATTCGTTATTCGTTATTCGTTATTCGTTATTCGTTATTCGTTATAGAAACTTACCTGACCATGGCACTAAATCAACTGTCTTTTAACCAACCAACAGATTAATCACGGCACCTTGCCACAACTACGGACAGCTCCCTCTCCCTGTGGGAGAGGGTTGGGGTGAGGGGCCGACTACTCTGCCTCAGCACCAGGTTTTTCATCCTTTCTGTGCAGCAGCGAATACACCGCCGGGATCACCAACATCGATAGCAATGGCGCACTCACCATGCCGCCAATCATCGGTGCGGCAATCCGCTGCATCACCTCTGAGCCTGCACCGCCGCCCCACATAATCGGCAGTAAACCGGCCATAATGGTCGCCACCGTCATCACCTTCGGCCTGACGCGCAGCACCGCCCCTTCGCTAATCGCCGCCATCAGTTGCTGATGACTCAACGGCTGGCCGGGCTGACGATGTTTCGCCAGCGCCTGATTAAGGTACAGCACCATAATCACGCCAAACTCCGCCGCCACCCCGGCAAGGGCAATAAAGCCCACCGCCCCCGCCACCGACAGGTTGTAATCAAGCAGATACAACAGCCAGACCCCACCTATCAGCGCAAACGGCAGCGTCGCCATGATCAGCAGCGCATCGCTCACGCTGTTGAAGGTGACAAACAGCAGCACAAAGATGATCGCCAGCGTTACCGGCAGCACAATCTTCAACTGGGCGCTGGCGCGTTCCAGATACTCAAACTGCCCGGACCAACTGAGGGAAACCCCGGCAGGCAGCTTCACCTGCTGTGCCACCACCTGCTGCATCTCCTCCACCGCCGATTTCAAATCGCGCCCGCGCAGATCGACATAGATCCAATCCGAAAGCCGGGCATTCTCGCTTTTCAGCATCGGTGGCCCTTCGGTGATGCGAATATCCGCCAGTTCTGCCAAAGGTACTTGCCCACCGGTCGCCGTCACCACCGGCAATTCACGCAGCTTTTGCAGCGAATCACGGATCTCCCTTGGATAACGAACGTTGATTGGATAACGCGCGCGCCCTTCAATGGTTTCAGCAACATTTTCCCCACCCACCAGCGTAGCGACCACCGATTGCAGCTCTTTCACCGAAACGCCGTAACGCGCCGCACGCTGGCGATCGATATCAATATCCACATAGCGCCCTCCGGCCAGGCGCTCCGCCAACGCGGAAGTCACACCTGGAACCTGCTTCACCACCTGTTCGATCTGGCTGGCTGCCTGCTCGATATCGGCAATATTGCTGCCGTTGACCTTGATGCCTACCGGGCTTTTGATGCCGGTCGCCAGCATATCCAGACGGTTACGGATCGGCGGCACCCAGACGTTGGCAATGCCGGGCACCTTGACCACGCTGTCCAGTTCGGCCACCAGTTTGTCCATCGTCATGCCGGGCCGCCACTGGTCGCGGGGCTTAAAGCGAATGGTGGTTTCCAGCATGGTCAACGGGGCCGGATCGGTTGCCGTTTCCGCCCGCCCGGCCTTGCCAAAGACCGTGTCCACTTCCGGCACGGTTTTGATCAAGCGGTCGGTCAGTTGCAGAAGCCGTGCGGCTTCACGGGCAGAGATCCCCGGCAGCGTCGAAGGCATATACAGCAGATCGCCTTCGTCCAGCGGTGGCATAAACTCGCTGCCCAGGCGGCTGAGTGGGAATAAGGTCAGCACCAACAGCAGAGCGGAAATCCCCAGGGTGGTTTTAGGCCGTGCCAGCACCGCCGCCAGCAACGGCTGATACATGCGGATCAACCAACGATTGATCGGATTGGCATGTTCGTCCGGAATGCGGCCCCGGATAAAATAGCCCATCAGCACCGGCACCAGCGTGATACCCAACCCCGCCGATACCGCCATCGCATAGGTCTTGGTGAACGCCAGCGGGGAAAACATCCGCCCTTCCTGTGCCTGTAGCGAAAACACCGGGATAAACGACAGGGTGATGATCAACAGACTACAGAACAGCGCAGGGCCAACCTCAACCGCCGCCTGCTCTGAGATGTGCCAATAATCTTTTGAGGTGGGCTGCTGGCCGGGATGACGTTGCCGCCACTGCTCCAGCACCTTGTGCATGTTTTCGATCATCACAATCGCCGCATCCACCATCGCGCCGATGGCAATGGCGATCCCTCCCAACGACATGATGTTGGCGTTAACGCCCTGATAATGCATCACCACAAAAGCGCCCAGGATCCCCAGCGGCAAAGTCACCATCGCCACCAGCGCCGAACGAAAGTGGGACAGGAACAAGGCGCACACCACCGCGACCACCAGGAACTCTTCCAACAGCTTAAATGACAGCGTATCGATCGCGTGCTCGATCAGTTGCGATCGGTCATAAACCGGCACGATCTCCACGCCCGGCGGCAAGGTGTGCTGAAGCTGTTGTAACTTGGCCTTCAGCGCATTAATGGTTTCCAGCGCATTCTTACCGTAGCGCATTACCACAATGCCGCCAGCCACTTCACCTTCACCGTTGAGCTCCGCCACGCCACGGCGGATTTCCGGCCCTTCACGTAGCTCTGCCACCTGCGACAGCAGGATCGGCACACCGTCACGCGCAGTGATCACCACGTTATTAAAGTCGGCGAGTTTTTTCAGGTAGCCGGAGGTGCGCACCATAAACTCAGCCTCCCCCATTTCCAGCAGCGCACCGCCGCCTTCCTGGTTGGCATCCTGAATGGCGCTCACCACCTGCTGATGGGTAATATTCAGCGCCCGCATACTTTGCGGATTTAATATCACCTGATATTGCCGCACCATGCCGCCAACGCTGGCCACCTCCGCGACGTTAGGCACGGTTTTCAGCTCGAACTTGAGCGTCCAGTCCTGCAAAGCGCGCAGATCCGCCAGGCTGTGTTTACCAGTACGATCGACCAGCGCATACTCATAAACCCAACCAACGCCGGTTGCATCCGGGCCCAGCGCCACTTTGACCTGCGGGGGCAGAGAGGACTGCACCTGGCTGAGTGACTCCAACACCCGCGAACGCGCCCAGTAAGGATCGGTACCGTCTTCAAACAGAATGTAGACGTAGGCATCGCCGAACATCGAGAAGCCCCGCACCGTGCTGGCTCCCGGCACCGTCAGCATGGTGGTGGTCAACGGGTAGGTCACCTGATCTTCAATCACCTGCGGCGCCTTGCCCGGGTAGGTCGCCCGGACGATCACCTGCACGTCAGAGAGGTCGGGCAGCGCATCCAGCGGTGCCTTCTGCAACGCCCATACGCCCCACCCGGCCAGCAATATCGAAGCCAGCAATACCAACAGGCGATTGCGTATCGACCAGCGGATCACGGAGGCGATCATTGTTGGCCTCCTTGCAGCATGATCTGGCTGATGTGCGAGCCGTTTTCATCCACGCTAAAGTGGAACATCACCTTGCTGCCGATGCCAATCCCAGCGGGTAAGCCACCCGCTGGCAAGGTGAAATCCATGGTCATCGCGGGCCACTGCAACTCTGCGACCGGATCGTGCGACAGCGTGACGGTATCATTATCCACCGCCTCGACTACGCCCAGCGTCTGATACTGTTTTACCCCCTCCTGCGCGGTCATCTGTGGCAAGGCGCTGCGCATGCTGGCTTCGGAATCAATCAGGAACTGGCCTGAAGTCACCACCTGCTGCCCTGCTTGCAGACCCTGTTTGATTTCTACCCAGCCGTCCTGTGCCAGGCCGGCGACCACGTCAACCGGAGCAAAGTGGCCGTTCCCTTCCGCCACCAGCACCCGGTTGTGATCGCCACTGCCGATCAGCGCTTCCTGCGGGATAGCCAGCACCGGCTTGGCCCCAGCGTTTTGAGCCAGTTGCACCTGCAAATACATGCCCGGCTTCAGGCGCTGTTGGGGATTTTTCAGCACGATACGCGCTTTAAAGGTGCGGGTAAGCGGATCGACATTAGGCAGCAGCTCGCTAACCTCGCCAGTAAAACGTTCACCCGGCCAACTGGCGGAGCTGGCTGCCACCGCATCGCCAACCTGCAACAGCCCGGCCTGCGCCTGCGGGTAATCAATCACCATCCACACAGGATCGAGACTGGCCAACTCAAACAGGCCCTGCGTCGCGGTGACCTGCATCCCTTCCCGTGCGTCCAGCTTGTTGATAAATCCACTCTCCGGGGCGGTAATGGTAATGCGGGTCTGGGGTTGGCCACTGCGTTCAACCTGGCGAATGATGGCTTCAGGCATAAACTGCAATGCCAGACGCTGGCGGGCGGCAGAGGTCAGTGCGCTATCGCCCAGTTTGCGGATCGCCAGGTATTCCTGCTGTGCAGCACTCCAGTCCGGGATCCACAGTTGTGCCAGCGCTTGCCCTTTCTTTACCTGCTGCTGGCTGGCACGCACATAGAGTTTGTCTATCAGCCCATTGGCCCGGGCGGCAATAACCTGCACGCCACGTTCATCGGTGGCAACGCTGCCATAGGCATCAAGCTGCAAATTCAGTTCACGCAGTTGTGCAGCCGTGGTACGCACGCCCAGATTCTGCTGCTGGCGGGCACTGATGGTGACACCACCGTCATCCTGCTGCTCATCGGCATAGCGTGGCACCAGTTCCATATCCATAAACGGCGATTTGCCCGGCTTATCAAAACGCTGGCCTGGCACCATCGGATCGTACCAATACAGCACCTGCCGTTCGGCACCGCCGCTAGCAGGTTGCGCCGCAGTTCTTTCCCCGGCAAACCAGTAACCGCCCATAGCGCCGCCCAATAAGGCGGCTAACAGCGTCAGGCTAAAACGCATTTTCATTACATTGCCTCCTGCACGGTGAGATAACGGATGGCGGCCCATAGCTGCGCCAATTCACGCGCGGCCTTACCGGCGCTCAGACGGCTATCGAGCAAGGCCCGGCGCGCTTCCAACACCGAGGAGAGATCGCTTTTGCCACTGCGGTATTGCGCCAGTTGCAGTGCCACGCGCTGTTGTTGCAGCGGGATCGCTTGCTGCTGTTGACGCTGCCATTGCGCCTGCGCGGCCTGATACTGCGCCAGCAGGGTATCTAACTGGGCCTGATGATCGCGGATCAATAACGTCAACTGATCGTTGGCCTCCATCGAGCGGGAAACGTCGGCGGCATAGTCCTTATCCTGCCGCTGGGAGCGGAACAGCGGCAGATCGACGGTAAACATCACGCCCGCCATATCCTCATAGCCATCGGCCCGTTTGCCATACGACACCTCTATGCCCACGTCCGGAATGGCGGCCACCTCGGACTGCGCCGATCGCGCCTTGGCCACATCGGCCTCACGGCTGGCCTGCACCACTTCAGGGTGCTGTTTTATCGCTTGTCGCAACAGGTTGCTCTCGGCGGGCAGACGCTCGAAGCGTGGCAATGGACCACCGATCCCCTCCACCTGTTGCCCGGTCAACTGGGTCAAGCGCGCCTGGGCGATGGTGACGTCACGCTGCGCCTCGCTGAGTCGGTCCTGCATCGCCAACAACGTCAAGCGAGCATCGATGACGTTAGCGGCGGGCGAACTGCCACTGGCCACTCCGGCATGTTGGGCGGCGATTTGCTTTTCACTTTCTTTGAGCAAAGCCGTAGCATCTTTCAGCGTCTGCTGGCTCAGCGCCAGTTCCAACCAGGCCTGTGCCGTCTGCTGCTGCAAACGGGCGCGGATTGTCGCACTGTTGGCTTCGGTTTTATTGGCCTCGGCACGCAGGGTGTCCGCCTTACGTTGGCGTTTGGTGCTGCTGACATAGTCCTGCATGATGCCAACCCGCTCCATGGTCATCCCGTCACGGGTCAAGCGCCGGGCGCTACCGCCTTGCACCGGCACGTTTTCAATGCCGAATTTCAGCTTGGGATCGGGCAGCTCCATCGCCGAATCCGCCATGTTTTGCAACGCATTCACCTGATGCTGGTTGGCCGAAAGCTCGGCGGAATAGCGCTCCGCCGCCGCCAGCGATTGCTCCAACGTCAGGCCGGTTGCCTGCGCACTCGCCGTCCAACAGGCGAGCAGCAGCCAGCCCACCCGCAATGGGTGAGAAAGTAGTCTGGACATGGTGCCCCCGTTAGTCTTGGCTGGCGCGGATGGCGGTCAGCTGATAGCCGCCGTCAACCTGACGGAAGCTGAACTCCACCGCAGCCCCGGCAGCCAAGGCAGGCAATGGCGGCTGGGGCTGAAGGAAATTCATGGTCATCGGCGGCCAGTTCAAGGCAGGGATGGCTGGGTGGGCGAGCGACACTTTCTGCTCACCCCAGGCCTTAACGGTCCCTTTAGAGTGATAGACGGCGGTGTCTTGGCTGGCATGTTGGTGATGTTGCATCTCCGCAGCGGAGACGAATGAAGAGAACATCAGAGAGATGAAAACGGCAGTGATCAGATTACGCATAACGATAGCTCCATAGAATAGACAAAAACAACTCAGGTCACCGTGCTGGACGGCAAAGCGGTTGG
Source organism: Serratia sp. K1WW1 (assembly GCF_055790865.1). Classification (NCBI taxonomy): domain Bacteria; kingdom Pseudomonadati; phylum Pseudomonadota; class Gammaproteobacteria; order Enterobacterales; family Yersiniaceae; genus Serratia; species Serratia sp. K1WW1. Next base: position 1,805,099 of record NZ_CM147697.1, on the reverse strand, counting down.
TTTGGCTATTCACGGAAGCGGCAGAAGACGATCTCTGCCGGCGGGCCTGCTATCGGAGGGGTTTGCCAATCGAGGCGGGAAAACTGTGCCTGGGGCTGAGGATCGGCAACCAACAGCTCACTGCTGGCAGGTATTACTGCCGCCAGGGCAAGATTACCGTGGTCTTGCTGTGCCGTATCTGGAACGCAGTGCTTTTCACACAGCGGCCCTTCGGCCTGCATCATCTCATTGGTTAGCGGATCGGCGGCCTGCATATGCATCGTATGCTGCGCGGCTGGCGCAACGGTGGTGAGTTGCAGGTTGCAGTGATGGCTGGCGATCGCCAGTTGGCTGTTGAGCAGTAGCCAGCAGACGGCCAATAGCCATGCTGCAGCCCGCTTCTTGGCGAAGCGCAACCGATGCATAGATATTGAGATGGACGCCAAAGCCGACATGCAAAAATTCCAGAGTAAGAAACTGTGCTGAGTATATCGGCAGAAAACCGTCACAGGAACGGAATTTACACCCGCTGACAAAGCCGCCTCGGAACGATCCTATAAACTGAAAATGCTTTGATTTCAGTCAACTACACAGCTTAAAAATCCCGTTAATCATAGCAAAAACCGGCTTTCGCCGGTTTGCATTATTAATTCAGCCCCAAGGTCCACTGGGCTATTTTGAAGTAGATGATCAAGCCGGTGCCGTCTATCAGCGTGGTGATAAACGGGGCGGAGACTACGGCAGGATCCACACCGAAGCGTTTCAGAGCCATTGGGATCACGGAAGAGACAATCGCGGCCCACAGCGTAATACAAACCAGGGTCAAGCTCACAATGAGCGTAATCTCATAGCCGATACCCATCATCCAACCACGGAATGCACCAGCACAGGCCAGCGTTAACGCGATCATGATCGAAGTAGTCATTTCCTTGCTCAGCACGCGCCCCAAATCGCGCATGCGGACCTCCCCCAAGGCCATGGCCCGCACAATGGTAGAGGTGATTTGCGTGCCGCTGTTACCACCTGTACCCACCAATAGCGGGATAAAGAAGGCCAGGGCAATCGCCGCTTCCAATGACTCTTCAAAATGCTGAATAACCGTGCTGGTATAAGCCTCGGCGACGAACAGCAGCAGCAGCCACACGCTACGTTTTTTCCACAGCTCGAAGGAGCTCATTTCAAGGTAAGGCTTATCCAGCGGTAGGCTTGCCCCTTGCATATGGGCATCCTCGGTGTTTTCATCCTCGATAATCTGCGCGATTTCCCGCTCGGTTAAGCAGCCGACCAAACGGCCATTATCGACCACCGCCACAATATCTAAATTATTATTGTCCACCAGTTTGGCGATATGTTCGCGTTCGTCCGTGGGTTTTACATGGAAGAAGGTGGTCTCCATCATATCCTTGATACGCTCGCCATTATGTTCTTCCTGCAATAAACGTTTAACAGAAAGAACCCCCACCAGTTTGGTGCCATCTTCAATAAAGATTTGTGCGGGAATATCGTCGTTGGAAAGTTGGTTAACGAATATTTTCCTGGCTTCGCCAACGTAAAGATCTTGATGTAGAACAGAGACTTTCTTGTTCATATAACGCGCGATGGCGTCGTCTTCAAAGTTGGCGTTTTGGTAAAGGTCTTGCAATACAACATGTGACATTCTAGATACTCCCGATTGAAAGATGGAGTCTCATAGAGGCGACAAGACAGGACAGCGAAAGCCGATCCCCACGTCTTGGGTTTAGCACTATACAACGTATCCCCAGGGGGAAGTTACCTTAGCAATGCCTTGATTCGGCTAATGCTTGTTTTACCCTTGGTGGCCTCTCTCGATGCCATTAGAGCGGTAACTTGTGTTCGTATAGGAGCCTCGCCATAACGAGATCGTAAAGCTAGATAAAGCGTGGGCATTATGACTGGTTTGGTTATTCGTATAGGAAAAATGGTAATTTTGTTGAGGTGTTATTTATTTTTCGGGCCAAAAACTAACCTGATTACTTTATTATCCTTCCCGGTGAAGGCTAAATTAAACGAAAAACGCCCGCCGTTTAAGTTATCTGCCGTCAGTTTTTTTGATCTGCGAAATCTTAATTCGTGCTGATGTAGGTATCGCTTTAAAAAAGCAAAAAAAATCGGGCACCTATTACGGTGCCCGATTGATAATAGAACGCCCCAGGCTTACTTCTGCAGTTTACGCATTACCAGCGTGGCGTTGGTGCCGCCGAAACCGAAGCTGTTGGACATGACCGTGGTCAGCTCACGCTTGGTTGGCTCGGTCACGATGTTCATCCCTGCCGCCTTCTCATCGAGATTATCGATGTTGATGCTTGGCGCAATGAAACCGTGCTCGACCATCAGCAGGCTATAAATCGCTTCCTGCACGCCCGCCGCACCCAGTGAGTGGCCGGTCATGGCTTTGGTTGAAGAGATGGCCGGCGTGTTATCGCCAAAGACTTCACGGATCGCGCCCAGTTCTTTCACATCGCCGACCGGCGTGGAGGTGCCGTGTACGTTCATGTAATCGATTGGTGTGTCTACGCCCTGCATTGCCATCTTCATGCAACGCACCGCGCCTTCACCCGATGGAGCCACCATGTCGGCACCGTCTGAAGTCGCACCGTAACCGATGATTTCCGCATAGATATGTGCGCCGCGAGCCAGAGCGTGCTCCAACTCCTCAACCACTACCATGCCGCCGCCGCCTGCAATAACGAAACCGTCACGCGCTGCGTCATAGGTACGAGAAGCTTTTTCTGGCGTGTCGTTATAGCTGGTAGACAGCGCGCCCATGGCGTCGAACTCGCAGGCCATTTCCCAGCACAGCTCTTCACCACCGCCAGCAAAGACGACGTCTTGTTTACCCAGTTGGATCAGCTCAACGGCGTGGCCGATACAGTGTGCTGAAGTTGCGCAGGCAGAACTGATGGAGTAGTTCACGCCGCGAATTTTGAATGGGGTAGCCAGGCAGGCAGAAACGCCTGATGCCATCGCCTTGGTCACCATGTATGGGCCAACGCCACGCAGGCCTTTGGCGCGCATACCGTCAGAACCCGCAACCTGGTTACGTGGAGAACCACCACCGGAACCGACCACCAGACCGGTGCGATCGTTGGAAACCTGATCGGCTGCCAGGCCGGAATCTTGAATCGCTTGTTCCATGGAGAGATAGGCGTAAACCGACGCGTCGCTCATAAAGCGCATCACTTTACGGTCAATCAGACCGGTAGTGTCGAGTTTAACATCACCCCATACGTGACTACGCATGCCGGAATCTTTCAGCTCCTGAGAGAAGGTGATCCCAGAGCGGCCTTCCTGCAGACTTGCCAGGACCTCCTGCTGGTTGTTACCAATGCTGGAGACGATTCCCAGGCCAGTAATCACTGCACGTTTCATTCAAGTACCTCTTCCACAATTTACATTCGGGATTTTGCAACGCACTTTAGCGTACAGATGTACGCCGAACAAGTCCGATCAGAATAATTTTGCATTATCTTTACCCAGTTTGCACCTCGGGGCTACCCCCGTTAAAATCGCTCTATCCCTTGAGTTACGAGCAACCTACCGTGAGCAATGCCCCCATCCAAACCGCAGCGTTAAGCTGGAATGAACAAGGTACACCTGTTTCGAAACAGTTTGATGACGTCTATTTTTCCAACCAGGATGGGCTGGAGGAAACCCGCTACGTCTTTCTGGGGGGCAACCGGTTGCCACAACGCTTCAGCGATCACCCACGCTCACTGTTTATTGTGGCAGAAACCGGCTTCGGTACCGGGCTGAATTTTCTAACCCTGTGGCAGGCCTTTGCGCGTTTCCGGCAGGAGACACCCGCAGCAAGTTTGCAGCGCCTGCATTTTATCAGCTTTGAGAAATACCCGTTGCAGTTGGACGACCTGGCGGCAGCCCATGCCCAATGGCCAGAACTGGCTCCCTTTGCCGATGAGCTTCGCGCCCAGTGGCCTTTGCCGCTGCCAGGGTGCCACCGCCTGCTGCTTGCCGAAGGGCAGATCACGCTCGATTTATGGTTCGGTGACGTCAATACCCTGTTGCCGCACTTTGACGCCAGCATGAACGATCAAATTGACGCCTGGTTCCTGGATGGCTTTGCGCCGTCCAAAAACCCCGATATGTGGAGCGAACCGCTGTTTGTCACCATGGCGCGTTTTGCCCGCCCAGGCGGCAGTTTTGCCACCTTCACTGCCGCAGGGTTTGTCCGCCGCGGATTGCAGCAGGCCGGGTTTGAGGTTACCAAATGCAAAGGCTTTGGCCAGAAACGCGAGATGCTCACTGGTCAGCTACCTGCCGACACCCCGGCAAGCGTCAATCCAAGCCCGTGGTTCCTGCGCCCGGCAGCGGAGAATACCGACGATGTCGCTATTATTGGCGGCGGCGTAGCCAGCGCACTCACCGCGTTGGCCTTATTGCGCCGTGGGGCCAGGGTGACCTTGTATTGTGCCGATGCACAGCCCGCAGAGGGCGCATCTGGCAATCGCCAAGGGGCGCTGTACCCGTTACTGAATGGCCGGGGCGATGCGTTGGAAAACTTCTTCTCCGCCGCCTTCCCCTTTGCCCGCCGCCAGTATGACACCCTGCTGCAACAACAGGTTGAGTTCGGTCACCAGTGGTGTGGCGTCAGCCAATTGGCCTATGACGAGAAAAGCGCGGGCAAGATCGCCAAGATCCTGGCCGTTACCTGGCCGCACACTCTGGCACAACCGGCCGATCGCGCTACGCTTAGCACCCTGTGTGGGATCGATACGGGGTTTGGTGGCATTCACTATTCGCTCGGGGGATGGCTGTGCCCTGCTGACCTGACGCGTGCCGCGATTGCCCTGGCTGAACGGCAGGGATTGGTTTGCCACTATCTGCATACGCTTTCCGATCTCAACCGCAATGATGAGGGTTGGCAGCTGCATTTTGCCGGGAGTGCAACTCACCAACATGCGACGGTGATTCTGGCTAACGGGCACCAACTCACCACTCTGGAACCTGGCGCCGCTCTACCGGCATATGCCGTGCGCGGCCAGGTTTCACATATTCCCACTACGCCAGTCTTAAGTGAGTTAAAGCAGGTACTGTGTTACGACGGTTATCTGACGCCGGTGAATCCTGACAATCAGCAGCACTGCATTGGTGCCAGCTACCAGCGCGGTGAATCAAACACCGAATATAGCCAGGCAGAGCAGGAAGAGAACCGCGATCGCCTGCTGCGCTGTCTGCCAGAACAGAGTTGGCCGCAAGAGGTGGATATCAGTGGCCAGCAGGCACGCTGTGGCGTACGCAGCGCTACGCGCGACCACATGCCGATGGTAGGTGCCGTACCGGACTATCAAGCCACTCTGGCGCTGTATGGCGATTTACAGCAGCAACGTCAGCGCGGCGAAGCAATTGCCGATGCGCCAATGTATCCGGGATTGTTTATGATCGGAGCCTTGGGCTCACGCGGTCTGTGCTCAGCGCCGTTGGCCGCGGAGATTTTAGCGGCTCAGCTGTTTGGCGAACCCTTACCGGGGGATAGCGAGATGTTGGCAGCGTTAAACCCAAACCGCATGTGGGTCAGGAAGCTACTGAAAGGACGCGAGGTATAGTTCATTTGAGGGGCCAGCGTGATGCTGTCCCCTTTAGAGCAATTATTCAGTCGGCAACGCTGTCTGATACAGGTTTTCCCACATGCCCAGCACCAACACCTGATCCGGCGGGGAAAGTTCCCCGGCCTTGATGGCCTTGTCCAGGCTGCTCTGCACCCGCACCTTGAGCTGCTCGGCGCTGTGTTCGGCATGTTCTTCCGATTCCGCCACCGCCAAAGTCAGATGACCGCGCAGGTAGCCACCGGCAAACAGTTCATCATCGCTGGCGTGCTCTACCATGTCATCAATCAGCGCCAGAATGCGCGCTTCAAATTCTGCGATCATCAAATTTCCTCGTTAACAAACAGACTCTGGCCTCAGAGATCTTCCGGGTAGGGAAAATGCTCGGCCGCCAGCGGAGGCGTATTGTAAAACGATTGCAGCGCCTGAATAAAGCGCGCAGGTCGTGTGGGTATTCCTCGCTCCAGCAATTCCAGCACCCGGGTACGGACTTTACGCTGGAAACCAATGCGATCCGGCTCGCAGTCTCCACTGAGATTGTCGCAGCTGACGTTGAACGGGAAACCCGCCGCCACGCAGAACATCCACTCCAGCGCCTGCGGATTAATCTCGACCGCTTCGAATTCACTTTGCGTCTGGGCATCGCGCCCATCCGGGCAATACCAGTAACCGAAGTCCACCAGCTTGCGGCGTTCGGCACCGGCGATGCACCAATGGGAAATTTCATGCATGCCGCTGGCATAGTAGCCGTGGGCAAAAACTATGCGGTTATAAGGCAGCTCATCATCGGCAGGCAGATAAATAGGCTCATCGTCGCCTTTAACCAGGCGTGTATTGAACTCATCGCTAAAACACTGATTAAAAATTTCAATCAGTTGCGGATACTGGTGTGTGTTTGGCATAAAAAAACTCAAATAACCACAAAATTAAGGTGGCCATTATAGCCGATATCTCTCGGCTTGCCGCCCCTTTGAAATGTTAAAAATGCAACGCCAACCATTGCTGGATTTCCGCCCCGTGATTGTCGTACAGCAATTTGCAGCTCATGATCAAAGACACTATCACGATCATCGGCCGGATCAGCTTCTGGCCCTTGGTCAGCACCATGTGCGCCCCAAGACGGGCTCCGAACACCTGCCCTACCAGCATCACCAGACCAATGCTCCAGATCACTTGGCCGCCAATAATAAACAGCACCAGGCTGCCCAGATTGGAGGTGAAGTTCAGCACCTTGGCATGGGCGGTCGCCTTCGCCAGGTTAAAACCGCACAGCGTCACATAGGCCAAGGCATAGAACGAACCGGCTCCAGGCCCGAAGAAACCGTCGTAGAATCCTACACAGCCCCCAGCTACCAAGCCAAAGGGTAACGCCCCCAGCCGACGCTGGCGATCGCTTTCCCCCAGCCGTGGTGTCAGCAAGAAATAGACACCGATACCGATCACCAACAGCGGCAGCATCTGGCGCAGTATATCGGCACGCATATGCTGCACCAGGATCGCCCCGATCACCGACCCCACCAGCGTCAGGAAGATGGTCAGCTTCTGGGTATTAAGATCGACAGCGCGACGGCGGACAAAGTACAGGCTGGCGGAAAACGATCCCCCCACCGACTGCAATTTATTGGTCGCCAGCGCCTGCGTGGGAGGTACGCCAACGGCCAGCAGAGCCGGTACGGTCAACAGCCCACCGCCACCGGCGATCGAATCGATAAACCCGGCGAACATTGCTACCAGAAACAGTATCCCGAGCAATTCGGGACCTAACACCAGCCCATCCATAAGTCGTCTGCCTGCTTTTTTATTTGCGCACACACTACGCCTTATGACACCAAAAATAAACGCCCCTTTCGAGGCGTTGTTATTTGGCTATCAGCGGTTGGCGAAGTGGCTATCCAGCAGCGCCTGACAGGTTGGCGGCAGCGGTGGCGGCTCCTTCTTGACCGGATTGGCGTTCGGCTGATGTGGTTTGAACCAGCTGGCCAACTCGGCACCACAGCCATCGCCCACCGGCGGCGCATCCTGATCCAGACACTCCAGACTCCCCGCCGGGCAACGCAAGCGTACGTGCATATGCGCACGATGCCCAAACCAAGGGCGGACCTTATGCAACCAACCGCGATCGGCACCGGCATCCTGGCACAGGCGCTGTTTGATCGCCGGGTTAACGAAGATCCGCGTCACTTCGCTATCCTGCGCCGCCATCTTGATCAAGGATTCGATCTGCGGCTGCCACTGGCGATCCACTACCTGCTTACCGTCGCCAGAGACCAGATCGATCGGCTGCGGTTTCAACAGTTGCTGAGCGCTCCAGCGTTGGCGCGGCAGCTGCAACCAGATGTCCACGTCCAAACCGGATTGGTGGCTGGCATGGCCGCTACTGAAGCGCCCACCGGCCGGCATGGCCATATCCCCGATCAACACCGTGCCCAGTGCTTTCTGGTTGGCCTGGCTGCTCAGACGTTGAATAAACGCCAGCAGGTCAGGATGGCCAAAGTAGCGCCGCTGGTCGGTACGCATCACCTGATAATCCGGTGAGTTCAGTGGCAACGGGTGCGCCCCGATGATACAACCGTTGGCGAAACCGCCAACGGCCTGCGCAGTGCCACTGACCGGGTGGTCAATCTTTTGCCACGGCGTTAACGCCAAGGCAGAGCTGGAAGCGATCAACGCAGCGAAGCCCAGCAGCCATCTTTTCATCGTAGTCCCTTACCAGCGTGGTACGTCGGAAATCACATCACCGTTTTGCGCACGCTGGCGCAGCAGATGATCCATCAGCACGATCGCCATCATCGCTTCAGCGATCGGCACCGCACGGATCCCGACACACGGATCGTGGCGGCCACGGGTGACCATTTCCACCGCTTCACCCTGACGGTTGATCGTACGACCCGGCACCATGATGCTGGAGGTCGGCTTCAGCGCCAGATGGGCAATCACCGGCTGACCGCTGCTGATACCACCAAGAATGCCGCCAGCGTGGTTGCTCTGGAAACCTTCAGGGGTGATTTCATCACGGTTTTCACTGCCACGCTTGGTGACTACGGCAAAACCGTCGCCGATTTCTACACCTTTGACCGCATTGATGCTCATCAGCGCATGCGCCAAGTCGGCATCCAGACGATCGAACACCGGCTCGCCCAACCCTACTGGGACGTTTTCCGCCACTACGGTCACTTTGGCACCGATGGAGTCGCCCTCTTTTTTCAGCGCGCGCATCAGTTCGTCCAGGGCTTCCAGCTTGTCCGGATCCGGGCAGAAGAACGGGTTCTGTTCAACCTGATCCCAATCTTTCAGCTCGCAGCTCACATCGCCAATCTGCGCCAGATAACCGCGCACCTGTACGCCAAACTTCTGCGCCAGATATTTTTTGGCGATAGCACCGGCGGCAACGCGCATCGCGGTTTCACGCGCCGAAGAACGGCCACCGCCGCGATAATCACGCACGCCGTACTTCTGTTCGTAGGTGTAGTCGGCATGGCCAGGGCGGAACACATCTTTGATCGCGCCGTAGTCTTGCGAGCGCTGATCGGTGTTTTCGATCATCAGGCCAATGCTGGTGCCGGTGGTGACGCCTTCAAATACTCCGGAGAGGATGCGCACCTGATCCGGCTCGCGGCGCTGGGTGGTATAGCGCGAAGTGCCGGGGCGGCGGCGATCGAGATCGTGCTGCAAATCAGCTTCTGTCAGCGGAATACCTGGCGGCACACCGTCTACGATACATCCCAGCGCCACACCGTGAGATTCACCAAATGTGGTGACGCGGAAAAACTGCCCAATACTGTTCCCTGCCATCACGGCTCCTTACCGTTGGTTGTCATCCCGTTCGTCTGCAAACGGGGCATACAGGCCCGCACTATGGCGAGCCCAGGTTGTTGGTTAGCTGCGGTAGAGGCTGAAATGATCTTTGCAGTCAATCAGCTGCTGTTTGTTCAGCATGAATACGCCGTCCCCGCCGTTATCAAACTCCAGCCAGGTGAACGGAATATCCGGATATTGTTCCATCAGATGTACCATGCTGTTGCCCACTTCACAAATCAGCACGCCGTCATCGCTCAGGAAGTCTGGCGCACAGGCCAGAATGCGGCGCACCAGCTTCAGGCCGTCGCTGCCTGCGGCCAGGCCCAGTTCCGGCTCAAAGCGGAACTCTTGCGGCAGGTCGGACATATCTTCCGCATCGACATACGGCGGGTTGGTGACGATCAGATCGTATTGGATCGCGGGGACGTCACGGAAGAGATCGGAGCGGATCGGGATCACCTGATGTTCCACGCCGTGCGCCTGAATATTACGCTCGGTCACGGCCAGCACGTCGGTGGAGATATCTACCGCGTCCACTTCCGCTTCCGGGAAGGCATAGCCGCAGGCGATAGCGATACAGCCACTACCGGTACACATATCCAGGATATGACGTGGCGGATGGGGGATCAGCGCGCTGAAGCGATCGTTGATCAGCTCACCAATCGGTGAACGCGGTACCAGCACGCGCTCATCGACATAGAACTCCAGATCGCAGAACCAGGCTTTATTGGTCAGGTAAGCAACCGGGATGCGCTCGTTGACGCGGCGGATCACTCGCTCAACGATGCGGTGACGCTCGCTGGAGGTCAAACGCGCAGTGCGCATATCTTCAGGAATATCCAACGGCAGGAACAGGCTGGGCAAGACCAATTGCACGGCTTCGTCCCACGGGTTATCGGTTCCGTGGCCATAGTAGATATTGGCGGCGTTGAAACGGCTTACGGCCCAGCGCAGCATATCCTGAATGGTGTGCAGCTCATTCACTGCTTCTTCGACGAAAATTTTGTCCAATTTGCCCTCCGGCAGGCACGATGATTCATGATTTAGCCCCGTAGTTTGCCATGAAGCCTGCGACAAATCAGCAGCAATAGCAGCGTAGCAGCATTCTGGTTGGCATTCAGTGCCAGTTTTGCGTCGACAGAAACCTTCGAGCAGGTAAACTAGCGCGATAAATGATAGGCGACGAGCGAATAATGAAGAATAAGCCCCCTCTGAGCAAAGATGAATTATTGCTCTTTAGAGAGTCGGTAGCTGGAGCAAAGAAGCTGCCGCAGGACACCATCGTCCACCCAAAACCGAAAATGAAAACCAAACAGATCGCGCCGCAGCGCCTGTTGCAAGAGCAGGTGGATGCCAGCTTTTACTTTTCCGATGAGTTTCAACCGCAGCTGGAGGATGAGGGCCCAACGCGCTATGTGCGTCCCGGCTACAGCCACTATGAGTTGAAGAAACTGCGCCGCGGAGATTACGTGCCGGATCTGTTCCTGGATTTGCATGGCTTGACGCAGATGCAGGCCAAGCAGGAGCTAGGGGCGATGATCGCCGCCTGCAAGCGTGAGCACGTGCATTGTGCCTGCGTGATGCACGGCCACGGCAAACACATCCTCAAGCAGCAAACGCCGCTGTGGCTAGCGCAACATCCGGACGTGCTGGCTTTCCACCAGGCTCCCAAAGAATGGGGCGGTAACGCAGCCATACTGCTGTTGATCGAACTAGCCGAATAGCGAAATAATATGGCACTTGGCGGTGCCAAACAATCCGCAGTGACGGTGTCATAAAGGGGGCCATGAGTTGAGAACGACCTTGACGAAATAGCCCCTACCAATCCTGGCAAAAACTTAAGTCCCTTCCCCAGTACCCTATCCACTTAAATACCCAAACGCTTTTAAGCTGGGATTTCAAATAAAACATTTGTTTTAAATATGCTTGAAACAAAAATCATTGATGTGATTTAAAATTTACGAGAATGATCCTGTATTAACGCCAAAAAGTAGACAAGGGGAATATTGTCAGTAGAATGCGCATTTTGTTATACGCAGATAATAACCGCTACAAATAGCCGCATTGCAAATATAGCACCTTGAGTTAATCAAACAATAGCATATACCTCCTACAAAAATTGGGGGAAGATCCCTCATGGTTGACAGAAATAAAGTTGGCTGCAAAGCCTTTCCCCACCAACTCGGCTATCAATATTGATAGCCTTTACATTTCAAATATTATAGGAAGTAATATTATGACCCTAAAAAACAAACAGCAGCCGTTTTTTGCCAAACTTTCGCCAATTTGTTTCTTTAGCCTGCTGGCCTTACAGGGAGTCACCGTTGCCCAAGCCGCTATCGTTTCCGCCCCAGGTGGCCCATCGCTCGGTGCCAGCTCTATCAAAGGCGGTACGGTTATCGACATTAATAAGCCCGGCAGAGGGGGCGTTTCTCACAATATCTATAACCAGTTCGACGTAGACCGTGGTGGAGTGGTGCTAAATAACAGCGCACAAAACTCGACGACCCAGGTGGCGGGTGCCATTAACGGCAACGAGAATATGGCCAAAGGTGTCGCTAACGTTATCCTCAATGAAGTCAACTCCGCTAAAGCCAGCCAACTCAACGGTATGATTGAGGTAGCGGGCCAGAATGCACAGGTTATTATTGCCAACCCATCGGGGATTACCTGTAACGGCTGCGGTTTCATCAACGCCAATCGCGCGACCTTGACCACGGGCAAGGCCTCGGTGGCTAATGGCCGCGTCCTCGATTACGTTGTCAACAAAGGTAAAATTACCATTACTGGCGACGGCTTGCAGAGTTCCAGCGCCAACTATACCGATTTAATTGCCCACACCGTTGCCATTAACGCCGACGTACAGGCTCAGGATCTAAGGATCACTTATGGCCAAAACCGCGTTAATGTCGACAACACCAAAGCCACTCTGCTCTCTGCTGCTCGTCAGTCTGGCATAGGTCTTGACGTTTCCAACCTGGGCGGCATGTACGCCAACAAAATTACGCTGATCGGTACCGGGAATGGCGTGGGTGTGAACAACGCTGGCACCCTCGCCGCTTCTGTTGGTGATGTGACCATGAACATGAATGGTTCACTCACCAATAAGGGGACTATTTCTGCCCAAAAAGATCTCAGGGTGGTATTGACCCCTAGTAACAACAATACATACGTAATAAACAGCCCAGGTGGTTATCTTGAAGCGGGCAATGATATTGACATTAAAAGCTCTTACGTGAGAAACATCAAAGGGACCATGGTGGCCGATGGCAATATCAACATCGACAGTTCCGCAGCCTCATCTTCAAATGTAGGGGTCGATAATGATAATGGTGAACTCAGCGCTGGAAAGGGGATTACGATTAACACCAAAGGATCCTCAATCAAGAACAGCAGCGGTATCATCAATGCCGTGGACGATGTCACCCTGGACGCCAAATATGGTGTGAATAACTACGTGGGTAGAGTTGTATCAGATGTTGGTGGCGTGACTGTTAATACCGCTAACACGCTCTTCAACGACAGAGGGATTATTGAGGCCAACTGCTGCGTGACGCTGAATGCCTACAAGATAAGCAGTCAATATGGCCTCATCCAAACCAAGGATGACGTTGTTATCAACGTCTCATCCGAACTGAATAACACCCAGGGGGAAATCCTGGCAGAAGGCAACATAGCTATAAAAGCTTCAGAGATTAAAAGCAACTCAGGTAAAATCATGGCTCAAGAAGCCTTGAATATCGACGCCGTCCGTCTGGTTAATAGTGCTTATCACAATCCGACCCAAGAATACGGAGTATTCAGCGGTGGTGACATGAACCTAAATTTAAGCTCCTCACTCAATAATGAGTATGGTGTCATCGCTTCTCAGGGTGATATCACCATTATCTCTAAGTATCTCATAGCCAATAAGCATGGGCATATTGGCAGCGATAAAAACATCACGCTGACTGCGGCCAACATTGGCAATCACAATGGCAATATGATTGCTGGCAACAATCTGGTGGTTAATGCCTCACGTTTAGATAATGGCTCATCGGCCAGCACTGCTGGAAACATTGAGGCCGGTGATATTTTAGAGATCAACATGAAGCGCGGCCCGCTTTCCGGTGGTCAGCAGGTCGATGGCAGCTTCTATAATCAAGGGACCTTGGCTGGCAAAAACCAGATAAAGCTCGCTACGGATGGGAAATTCGGCAATTATGGCAAAATGATTTCGGACAACACTGTAGAAATCCAAACCAAGTACTAATCCAGTGCCAATACTGAGGCAATAATAAGCTGATAGCCATATTAACAATGGCCATCAGCTGTTTTTCTTTTTTTACCTATATCCACAGCGCATCTGATTTAAGAAAAATCATTTTAATAAGGAAGTTAACATGCGTTTTCGCTCTCCCAATGCTTGGCTATTGCTTATTCTCACCCCACAGGTCCAGGCAGTTGAAAATGGCCAGTTTATTGAGCAGCAAATGAGCCACCAGCAGGAACAGGAAAAAGCACGCTACAACCAATTGGAAACCGTCGGAAAAGACGTGCGCTCCGCCGGCAACGCTGGACTAAGTACCCACATTGAGTTTCCCGAAGAACAACCCTGCTTCACCATTCAACGGGTTGAACTGAACAAGGACGACAAGATCCCTCATTGGCTCCCCTTACGCAAACTGACAGAACAGGCGCAAGGGCGCTGCCTGGGGATCCAGGGGGTGAAAACGCTCGCGACCGCCCTACAAAACAGTCTGATTGGACATGGCTATATCACTACCAGGGTAATCATCCCTCAGCAAAACTTGAGGCAAGGGCTGCTCACCCTGGATATCCAGCCCGGCACCATTGGCAACGTCAGGCTAACCGATGACAGCGATAAGTACGTCAACTTGCACACCACTTTCCCTGGCAGCCAAGGGGATCTGCTGGATCTGCGTGCTATTGAGCAGGGGTTGGAAAACATGCAGCGCATTCCTGATGTCGTTGCCAATATTTCACTCCACCCAGGCCAAAATGCGGGTGAGTCCGACCTGGAAATAACTCGTGAACAACCCTCATTCTGGCGCTTGGGCGGTTGGCTGGATGATTCAGGCAGTAAACAAACCGGACGTTACCAAAGCGGCCTGGCTTTATATATTGATAACCCGACCTCGATGAACGATCTGTTCTACGTTTCTGCCGGTCGTGATTTGCAGTTCCAATCGACCCGTCATTCTAATAATGGCTCGTTGTACTACTCGGTGCCCTACGGCTTCTGGTCAGTGGATTTATATGCCAGCCGCAGCGAGTATTTGCAAAATATCCATGGCATCTATACCGATTTTGCCTACCGCGGCAAGTATCGCAACCTTAGCTTAAAAGTGAATCGCCTGTTGTATCGCAACGCGAGCCAAAAAAACACGCTCAGTTTTCAGGTCCTCAAGCGTAACTCGCATTTTTACCTGAACGATACGGAACTGCGGTTACAACAGCGTAATATGGCCAACTGGAGCATTGAGTTCAATCACCGCCACTACATCGGCCAGTCCATTGTCGATGCCATGTTGAGCTATCAGCGTGATACCGCCTGGTTTGGTGCCGAAAGACCGGTGGACAGCGCTCCGTCAAGCCGTATCGTCAACCTGGATATCAGCACCTATACGCCATTTACTGTGCAAGATCTCTCAATGAGTTATCAATCCCGCTTGCGCCAGCAATATAGTCCGGACCGCCTGACCACTCAGGATCAATTCAGTATCGGTAACCGCTGGACCGTACGTGGATTTGACGGTGAAATGAATATGATAGCCAACAAGGGCTACTACCTGCGCAATGACCTGAACCTGAACCTGCCAAAACTGGGGCAGCAATTATATCTGGGTATGGATTATGGCCGGGTGAAAGGTGACAGTAGTAACGACTTTGCCGATGGTCACCTGCTCGGTAGCGTTGCCGGTATTCGAGGGAAGGTAAAAGCGGTCGGTTATGACGCCTTCGTTGGGGTGCCGCTGTCCAAGCCCGATAATTTCATCACCAGCCCGGTCAACCTCGGCTTTACGTTACAGTGGCAATTTTGATGACGTTAATGACAAAGGGCGATGTTTATCATCGCCCTTTGAGGGTGGGAACCCGCTCAGACCTTGGCCATCACCTGTGACGGGCTGACCTGCCATTCAAACTTGCCGATGCTGCCATCTTCGGACAGATCGACATTAGCGATGGCGGAGGTAGCGAACATTGGCGGGCATTCCCCAGGGCACAGTTCGGCCACCAGATAACCCACCAGCGGTAGATGGGAAACCACTAACACCGCACCGATGCCCTCTTTCGCCAGCGCCTGCAGATAACAGCTCACCAGCCCAGCGTCGCCCCCCGGAGTCAGCTCCGGCAGCACTTCTTCACCTTCCGGCAGCGTTAACGCTTCGCGTACCGTTTCCAGCGTCTGCTCGGCCCGCAAATAGGGGCTGACCAGCACTCGTTCAATATCCACAGACTTGGTGTTCAACCAGGCCGCCATCTGACGTGACTCATCACGGCCACAAACGGTAAGAGGCCTTACCGAATCGCTGGCTGCATCGAGTGCCGCCTCTCCGTGACGCATAATCAAAACTTGCATATTGCACCGCTGTTGTTGACAAAATAACGCTATACAGAAACGCCGAGCGTGCTGTATCGCCGAGTTGCACTCAAGAACACAGGCCTGCTTCAAACGATAACGCGCCGTCTCTCTATGGCGGCCGGGCATTTTGCCTGAAAGTTCGCGTAAAGAAAACGCTGTTTTTTACAACATTTGCGCCCTTA
This sequence comes from Serratia sp. K1WW1, assembly GCF_055790865.1. Taxonomy (NCBI): domain Bacteria; kingdom Pseudomonadati; phylum Pseudomonadota; class Gammaproteobacteria; order Enterobacterales; family Yersiniaceae; genus Serratia; species Serratia sp. K1WW1. Next base: position 1,788,972 of record NZ_CM147697.1, on the reverse strand, counting down.
CACAAATTCATCGCTGACATAACAACCAATTCAACGGGTTAAATTTTAACCTTGTTGCTATGAAATTTTGGTCGCGCTGAGTGAGCCACCCACCAAAACGCTACGTTACCCCTCCCCAATCTCCCTGTACAGCATCCGGGATTGCCCTAATTGCAAGGAGTGATGGCGATCACAGTGCGGCTCCTTCTCAAACTGTAGCGCAAACCGGGCCGCTATGCTGGTTAACTGCCTTGCGGATAGAAGCGTTCCCCCTGCTCAGCCATGCGCTGCAGGCTTTCGCAAGGAGCAAAATATTCACCGTATTGCTGTTGCAGATAGCGCAGGGTTTTTACCACTTTCTCCGCGCCTAGCTCATCCATATAGCGGAATGGGCCCCCCAGGAACGGCGGGAAGCCAATGCCAAATACCGCGCCGATATCACCGTCGCGAGCGCTGCGGATCACGCCCTCATCCAGGCAACGCGCCGCCTCGTTGAGCATCATCATCACACAGCGTTGGGCGATCACCGCATGTTGAATATGCGCCTTGGCGGTGATACCCAGCAGTGGATAGATGCTGCTGTCTGCGCTCTTGCGCTTCTGGCGTGCCCTGCTGCCCTCGGCCGGGTACAGATAAAAACCACGGCCATTCTTGCGCCCTTTGCGGCCGTCTTTCAGCACTGCGTCGAACGCCGCTGGAGCGGCAAAGCGTGGCCCCAGCTCCGCCGTCAGGATCGGGATAATTTTGGTGCCGACGTCGATACCCACTTCGTCCAACAACATGATGGGGCCTACAGGGAAACCAAAATCGACCAAAGCCTTATCGACCGATTCGATCGGCTCGCCTTCCAGCAGGCAGCGCGCCGCCTCATTAATATAAGGGGCGAGAATACGGTTCACGTAAAAACCAGCGCGATCGGCGACCACGATCGCCGTTTTCCCCTGCTTGTGGGCCAGAGCAACGGTGGTGGCGATGGTTTGTTCGCTGGTAGTGGCATGCGGGATCACTTCGACCAACGGCATTTTATCCACCGGGCTAAAGTAGTGCAGACCAATAACCTGCTGCGGCCTGGCTGCCTGCGCCGCGATTTGGCCGATCGGTAATGATGAGGTGTTGGAGGCAAATACGGTATGCGGCGCGGCATACCGTTCAATATCGGCCACCATCTGCTGCTTGAGCGCGATATCTTCAAATACCGCCTCCGCCACGATGTCGACCCGTTCAAAACCGCTGTAATCGGTGCTGCCGGAAATCAACATCATCTGTTTCTGACGCTCTGCCGGACGCATGCGTTTGCTACGTACCCGCTTGCCCAGCAGATCCCAGGTGTATTTCAACGCATGGTTGATCCCCTGCTCATTCACATCTTTAATGCGCACCGGTAACCCACCACGAGTAGCCGTGACGCAGGCAATACCGCCGCCCATCAAACCACCGCCAAGAACACCGACGCGCTGTAATTCATGGGGCTGAGCATCCCCGCCACGCTCTTTTTTCAGCGCCGTAGAGGCAAAGAACAGGCTGCGTAATGCGGCAGACTGTGGTGACATCGCCAGTTCACCGAAGGCGCGGGCCTCCGCTTCATAGCCGCTGGCACTGCCCTGATCCAGACCGGTGCGCACCACCTGAATAATACGCTCCGCTGCCGGGTAGTTACCGTGGGTTTTCTCCAGGGTCTTCTTGCGCACGATGCTGAACAGCAGGCTTCTGCCCAACGGACCGTTGAGCAGGCGTTCCTGCCACGGTAACGCACGGCGCGACTTCCAGCCCTGTTTCACACGCTCAATGGCGGTTTGCAGCAGAATAGATTGCGGTACGGCCTCGTCCACCAGGCCCATACGCAGCGCCTGACGCGCGCGAACGTGTCTGCCCGTCAGCATCATATCTAACGCTTTGCTGGCACCAATCAGGCGGGGCAAGCGCTGTGTACCACCAGAGCCAGGCAGCAAACCCAACTGGACTTCCGGCAGGCCGAGCGCCGTTTTGTCATCCAGCGAGCAGACACGACTATGGCAGGCCAAGGCCAACTCCAGCCCGCCCCCAAGGCAAGCACCGTGGATCGCGGCAACCACCGGCACTGGGAACGCGGCAATCTGTGCCAGCGTGCTCTGCCCCTTCCTCGCCAGCGTTTGTGCCTCTTGGGCCGTATGGCACGCGGCAATCATGGTGATATCTGCACCGGCAATAAAGGAATCTGGCTTGCCGGATAGAATGACCAAGCCCTCCAGGGTGGCAAGCTGCTGTGCCTTGAGCAGCACGTCGTTGATCTGCTCAACAAACTCCGCCTTCAGCGTATTCACCTTCTCCCCGGGCACATCGATGGTGATCACGCCAATATTGTCCGGGCGTAAGGTCAGATGAAATGCCGAAGGTTTGGCTCGCTGTTCGTGCAATGCGTTCTCGAAGCTCATTTGTCCACCTCCACGATCATCGCCGCTCCCAAGCCCCCAGCCGCGCAGGCGGTGGCCAGCCCCAGACCGCCACCGCGCCGTTTAAGCTCGTGCAGCGTCTGGGTGATCATGCGCGCGCCGGTCGCGGCAAACGGGTGGCCATAGGCTATAGAGCCACCCAACACGTTGAATTTTTCCATATCCACTTCGCCGATCGCCTGCTCACGCCCCAGCTTCTGCTGGGCAAACTCGGTGCTGGCGAACATTTTCAGGTTGGCCAGCGTTTGTGCCGCAAAGGCTTCGTGCATATCGATCAGGGTCAGGTCGGCCAGGGTAATACCGGCACGATCCAGCGCCAAGGGGGTGGCATAGGAAGGGCCGAGCAGCATATCTTCCCACACATCAATGGCGGCAAAGGCGAAGCTGCGCAGGTAGCCCAGAGGCTCCAGGCCGAGTTCTTTCGCACGGGACTCGCTCATCATCAGCACCGCCGCCGCACCATCGGTCAGCGGCGTACTGTTGGCGGCCGTGACGGTACCGTGGCGGCGATCGAATGCCGGTTTCAAACGGGCATATGACTCCAGGCTGGAATCTTTGCGGACGTTGTTATCTTCGGCCAGCGGGGTTTTATACGGTGGCACATAGGCGGTCATTACTTCATCGCGCAACAGCCCCTGCTCCCAGGCTTTGGCAGCCAGTTGATGCGAGCGGTGTGCCAAAGCATCCTGCTGCTCGCGAGTAATGCCGTGGGTTTTCGCCATTTGTTCGGCGGTATCCCCCATGCGCAGACCGGTAGAGTATTCTGCAACGGCGGGCGGCACCGGCATCAGATCGCGGAACTTAAGCTTGCTGAACAGCTTCAGGCGCTGCGACAGCGTGCGGGCCTTGTTAACGTCCACCAACGTGCGAGCCAGCGCTTTGCTAACGCCAATCGGCAGCACGGAAGAAGAATCCGCCCCACCGGCAATGCCAACACTGATGCTGCCAGCCATGATACTTTCCGCCACGTTGGCAATCGCCTGGAAGCTGGTAGCACAGGCACGTGAAACGCTATAGGCATCGGTGTGCACGCTCATGCCGGTGCCAAGCACAATTTCCCGCGCAATGTTCGGCGCTTCAGGCATTTGCACCACCTGGCCAAATACCAGTTGTTCGATCAGGGCGGGATCGATGCCGCTACGCGCCAGCAGCTCGCTCACCGCAGTCTTGCCAAGATCGACCGCAGGTATACCGTGATAAGCGGTAGCCTGCTTGGCGAAAGGGGTGCGCAGCCCTTGAACGATGGCGATACGGTCGCCGAGACGGGTAACCAGCGGCAATGCCTTACTCATAAACGCTCCTGAAGAGAGGCCGTCAACACAACGGACAAAAAGAGGTCTGACCTGATGAGGTCATTGTTAACCAAATGTTTACATTTGGCAAACCGGCAGAAGTGAAAACTGAGAGCGGGAGCAACTTTCTGGTAGGGGGTAAAGCGGTGCGGATACCAGCAGGGGCGCATATTACGCCCCTACGGGATCGGGTCAGGATTAACGCAGGCCGAGCTGGAAGATCATGGTTTCTGCCTGGCAAGAGAAGGTGAAATCCACATCCAGTTGCACGCCGCCGTCAACCGGTTTAATGCTACTGCTGATGTCACAAGGATCGGACTCCACGCCGCGCGCCTTTTCAGTCAGTGCTGCCAGGGTTTGCTCTGCATCTTGCTGATTGGCAAACACTCGGCTGTAGGAAGCGGTGCAATCGGTGTTATCCATCACGGTTCCGACATCGACACAGCAGCAGGCCGCAGTTTCCTGAGCGTTACATTTATTGATTGCATCTGACATAGTTGAAATCTCCTCACGGGCCGCGGTTAAGCTCGCCCAAATAGCCATTTATGATCTGGCGCAAATAAACAAAATTCTGTGTTTATTTTACTCCTCGGGCTTGCCAATCACTAGCCTTACTTTTTGTAAGCATTTTAAGTGACGGAAATCACATAACTAAATCGCCCTGCGGTAAAAAAACATAAGAGTTTTGTTATATGCAGGTCATTTTTTGTTATGTGGATCTCTTTTCTGATATCAATTTGGAAATATTTCAAAAACAAACTTGCAACATCTTAACAGGTCGGACCTATAATTCAGCCACTGGTCTGATTTGTCAGATTGATAACGGACCCTACAATCGCGCGCTCCATGTTACCTTGTGTAACATTGTTTAAATAATAAACACATAAAATGAGGTTTTGGTCATGAGCCAGAAAAACCTATTCACTAAATCAGCTCTCGCAGCTGCAGTGGCAATTATTTCTTCGAACGTGTATGCCGCAGGATTCCAGCTGAACGAGTTTTCGGCGGCTGGTTTAGGGCGAGCCTATTCTGGCGAAGGCGCAATGGCGGATACCGCTGCCTCAGCAAGCCGTAACCCGGCAACCATGATGATGTTTGACCGCCCTTCTCTTACTGCGGGCGCCGTTTTTATTGACCCAGACGTTAACATTACCGGCACCTCACCTTCAGGCCGCAGCCTGGATGCGAAGAACATTGCCCCGACCGCCTGGGTACCCAACCTGCACTACATTCAACCGCTGAATGACCAATGGGCCGTCGGCGCTTCCGTGACCAGCAACTATGGCCTGGCCACCGAATACAATGAAGGCTACACCGCTGGCTCCGTCGGCGGGACTACAGACCTGACTACCGCCAATATCAACCTGAGTGCCGCTTACCGTCTGAACCAACACTTCAGCTTCGGTCTGGGCTTTGATGCGGTGTATGCCAAAGCCAAAATCGATCGCTACGCCGGTGATTTACCGCTGCTGATCGCCGGTTCAGGACAACTGCCTCCGGCGCTGGCTGGCCAGGTAGCTCAAATCCCTGCTGATACCCAGATTTCTCATCTGGAAGGTAATAAATGGGGCTATGGCTGGAACGCGGGCGTGCTGTATGAAGTGGATGAAAACAACCGCTACGGCTTTACCTACCGTTCTGAAGTGAAAATCGACTTTGACGGTGATTACAGAAGCAGCCTGCCTTCTGCCTTTAATCCTCTGCTCGGGAAACTCGGCCTGCCAACGGGAACCGACGGCAACAACGTCCCAGGTTCTCTGACCCTGAATCTGCCAGAAATGTGGGAAGTTTCCGGGTATAACAAAGTGGCACCGCAGTGGGCGATCCACTACAGCATGGCCTACACCAGCTGGAGCCAGTTCCAGGAGCTGAAAGCGACCGACAGCAACGGCAACACCCTGTTCCAGAAGCATGAAGGCTTCCGTGACGCTTACCGTATCGCGCTGGGTACTACCTACTTCTACGACGATAACTGGACCTTCCGTGGCGGTATCGCCTTTGACGATAGCCCGGTCCCGGCACAAAACCGCTCTATCTCGATCCCGGATCAGGATCGCACCTGGATCAGCGCCGGTACCACTTACGCGTTCAATAAAGATGCGTCTGTCGACGTTGGTGTATCCTACATGCACGGCCAGAAAGTCACCATCAAAGAAGGCCCATACACCTTCGAATCGAAGGGTTCAGCCTGGTTGTACGGTGCTGGCTTCAACTACCGTTTCTAATCTGTTTTCCTAGACAGAGACGTAAAAACGGCGGGATTATCCCGCCGTTTTTTATTCTATTAACCCCATCCAGTCGTCACTCAGGAAAGGCTTACCGTCGTGATGCTGTGCTCAGTTGGCGGTGCATACGACTCCGGTTTTTGTTCCGTAATTTCTTCCTGCACGACTACAGCGTCAGACTCCGCCAACGGAGCAACTGGTTGCGCCTGCGGTAAAGCAGCGGTCAACGCCTGCAATGAACCGCCGCTGATACCGATTTCCTGTAGCAGGGAATCGATAACCGGGGCATGCGTGCGGTAGGCGAGAGCGGCAGACATCGCCTGCTCGGCCAGGTTGCCGCCGCCGACCGAAGCCGCCGTCGCACCTGCAGCACCGCCAGAACGGTTCAACCCATCAACCTGCATGATCTTGATGCCGTCGATGGCCTTCATCGGCTCAACGGACTTCTCGATGATCGCCGGCAGTGCCTGCAGCAACGCCAGTTTGAACTTCAGGCTAGTCTGATCGCTGGAAAGCATGTTGACCGCTTCGTTCAACGCACGCTGGGTTTCCGCCTCTGCCAAGCCTTTCTTACGTGCGGCTTCGGCCAGTTCAATGATGGCAGCGGCCTGCAATTCAGCCGCCTCTTTCTCCGCACGGGCTTTTAGCGTCAGTTGCATCGCCTCGGTTTCTGCCCCTTGACGGGCTTCGATCAGAGCAACCTGTTTAGCACGATCGGCTTCGGCGGTCTGGCGCGTGGTTTCCACGTTTTGCTCCGCTTTCACCGCTTCGGTCAACGCATCATTGGCGCGCGCCTGAGCCTGGGACTGCTGCTCGGACTTGGCAGCAATGGCGATGGCCTTATCCTGTTCGGCGATTTCCGTCACTTTTTTCTGCTCGATGGCGGCCATTTCAGTGACTTTATTCTGCTCGATCTCTTTGACGCGGATTTCACGGTCCGCCTCTACCTTACGGGTCCGTACCGCCTGCTCACGCTCGATTTCCGCCTCCTGGATCTGGCGCTCGGCGGAGATGCGGCTCTGTTCGGCCTCGCGGCGGCGCTCCGCTTCGAAGGTGGCGATCCGGGAGCTTTGCTCGGCGCTGCGGGTTTTGACCTGCTGCTCCTGCTCAAGCGACATGAAGGCTTCCTGCTGCTCGATCTCCAGCTTGCGTGACATGGCATCGCGGTTTTTCTCACGTACTGCGACCTCCACGTCCTGCTCAACTTCGTTACGCTCGCGACGACGGCGTTCGGTTTCCTGCGTCAGCTTGGTCAGACCTTCGGCATCGAAGGCGTTGTTAGGATCAAAATACTCTTTCGAGGTCTGGTTAAAGTTGGTCAGCGATACGCTTTCCAGCTCCAGGCCATTTTTCGCCAGATCTTCGGATACCGTGCTCTGCACGCCCTGCACGAAGTTTTCGCGCGTATCTTGCAGGTCTTGCATGGTCATCTGCGCTGCGGTGGAGCGTAGGGCATCAACAAACTTGTCTTCCACCAGTTGGCGCAGATCTTCCGGTGACAGCGTACGCTGGCCCAAAGTCTGTGCTGCAGTGGAGATCCCTTCAATGGTCGGTTGCACGCGGACAAAAAATGCCACCACCACGTCGACGCGCATTCTGTCCTTGGTGATCAGGCTGTCGTGCATGGCACGGCTGACCTCCAGCTTCAGGGTCTTCATGTTGATTTCAACAATCTCATGAAACACCGGCAGGGAGATGGCACCACCGCTCAGCACCACCTTGAGACCGCCCAGACCGGTACGTACCAACGACTGTTCCGCCGAAGCGCGGCGATACAGACGTGAAAAAATCAGTCCGATAATCAGCAGGACGACAAAGATACCACCCGCAATCGAACCCCAAAACGTAAGACCATCACTAATTATCACTAGGGCTACCTCTCCATCAGTATTATCAAAATAATTCCGTTAAAACCGCGTTCACAGCAGGTCCGGCCAAGGGTTGGCGCTGCCGCTGAAGCGGGATCCGGAGATGCGCGCCGTAACCAGCACCTTGGCTCCACGCACAAAGGCGGCGTCCGCCTCATCCGGCTCGATCAAAATGTAATGGGTACGCCCGTGCTCATCGGTCAACCTGGCTTCTGCCGGGGAGCCAGCCGTGGCCGTTGCGCCGGTCATAATTGCCATGCGGCCGATAAAGCTGTCCGTGGAAACGGCGCTGCTTTCGTCACGTGGCAAGTAGCGAGCAATGCCGCGGCCACACCAGCGTACGCTGAACACCGCGACAATAAAGGCAACGATCACTGCCAGCCACAGCGGTAGTTCACCGCCTGCCAACCATTGCAATATCAGGCCACTCAGTGAAAAACCGCCGAGAAACAGCACGATGATGACCAGCAGCGGCAAGCGCCCGATATGCAGCCAGCTCAGACCATGGGCGAAAACGTTCTCACCCAGGGTAATATTCGGATGGGAGTCTATAGCCGCATCGAAATGGCTGGAAAGGGAAGCACCGAGAAACACCGCCAGCGTTTCCAGCACGCCGATAAACAGCAGCAGGAGCAGAGCGATCAAGAAAGGGGCATTGCCTGAAGAAAGTAGGTCCATATTGGCGTTCTCCGTGCACATCACAGCGAAAATATCGCGGCAGCAGAAGACCGGCAGGAAAGAGGGGACAAAACGCGGTAAAGGTGATGCTGTAATCCGCTATAAACGATCCTTGTTCCACACAAGCCGGTTCCCAAGCCACGGGCTCTGCCCTCCATGTAACCAGCGGCAGTCGCCTGGCGCAGATTTTAGCATTTACTGCACCGCCATCCCAGAAAATCATCAATAAAAATGATTATCATTTACATAAATAAAAAAGGATCCCCAGACTTCCGGGATCCTTTTTCAAACGCTATTCACCACAGGATAAGTTGAAAAAAACCTGATCCTTAGTTGGCGGAGTCGATCTCGTCCAGATCGCCCTGGATCGCCTTGGCATTCGGGTTTTCCTGCGGCTTGAGCACCCCGCCCTGCGCCAGGAAGTCATGGCGTTGGAAGTAAGCGTCACGCATCATCATGTAAGGATCGGAAGAGTTGCGCAGCAATCCATCGGAATCCAGCAGTTGAGCACGGGTTTCGATCCCTTCCACCACCCATTTACCCGCCGACATCCAGAAGGTGAGATAACTCAGCACCGGATAAACGCTATCCGCCCAATCGCCACCGTCTTCACGGATAGTGAAGCTGCCGTAGACCGGTAAGTGGACATACGGGCCGTAACCTACGCCGTAGTTCCCCAAGGTGCCACCGAAGCGGCGTGGTTCTTCACGCGCCAGTTTCGGGTTAGCCATACTGGCCACGTCGATCAACCCGCCCATCCCCAACAGGGTGTTGAGGAAGAAACGGTTGAAGTGCTTCATGCCCTGATAAGGGTTACCACGCAGAAATTCGTTCACCATGCTGGCTGGCTCTTCCAGGTTGGAAGTAAAGTTGCTCAAGCCATTACGCGCAGGCGTCGGGACGTAATCGCGCCATGCCACCGCAACCGGGCGCAGCACGTAGGGATCCATCACGTTATAGTTGAAGTTAAACATCGCCCGGTTAAACCCTTCAAGAGGGTCGGAACGCCCTTGCGGATCGTCACCAGGCGAGCTGGCACAGCCTACCAATAACACCGTTGCGAAAGCCAGCCCAGTCAGGCGAAAGTTCATATTTATCTCCATGAAAACCCTTGGATTCTTTTTTATCAGGGAACCTGTTTATCTATCTGAACGCTGACCTGTTCCTTGCCACTATAGGCTTGCAGCGTACTATCGCCAAACCAGTCGCCCGCCTGTGGCGTTGCCAAACCATCCTGTGACAGCCTGACGTGCACCTTCACCTTCTGCTGAGCCGAGAGCAGACGCTCAGGCATCATGGCGTTGCTGTCATCCAATGTGAATGATAGCGGGAAACGACTCAGTGGCAATTGCTTGACCGCTACCGGCACCGGGTTGGTTCCATCGGTAACCGAAACGATCAGCGTTCCTTGTTGTGGTAATGCTTTTGCCGCCTCTGGCGACAGCGTGACAGTGACGGAGAGTTTAACAGTTTCTGCGCCCACCTGAACTTTTGCTTGTTCAATGCTGCGCTTTATCACCGCAACACGCTGGTCATCGGCTGGTAACAGTTTCAACATTACCTGCCAGGCACCTATCGCCTGTTGGTAATCGCCCTGCTCAAAGGAGTTGAACGCCAGCAGGCTCAGTACGCGCACGTTGGTGTGATCTTCTGCCACCATGGTGCGCAGCATTGCGGTGGCCTGCTTGTTGTCTTCCGGATCGCCAGAGCGCGTCAGCACTTCGGCATAGCCCAGGCGCACTTCCATATTGCTCGGATCCAGGCTGTAAGCATGAGCAAAGGCCTGGGTCGCGGTGGTGGCATTATTCAACGCCATCCCGACACGGCCAAGCATCATCCAGTCGTTCAGGTTCCTGTCATCGTCCTGCAATGAGGTGCGTAAACCCAAGCCAAGACGGGCGATCTCTTCCATGCTCAGCGGTTGGGCACGCTCATTGGCCACCCGTGCACGCAGTTCCGGCATTTGGGATTCTACCTGATGCCAGGCCATAACCTGAGCCAAACCGCCGGTTTTCAGATAAAAGCCAACCGATACCACCACCAGCACCATCACGCCAGGCACTAAAGCCCAACGATTGATGGGCCGTGCAGGCTGCTCATCCGGTTGCCCAGGGATATCGTTCAGCAAGTTCTGTTGCAGCTCTTTGACCAGTTCAGGGCGTTCCGCAACCACCCCTTGATCTTCATCTTGTGCCAGCTCGTCAAGGCGATCCTGGTAGAACGCCTTGTTGAGCGTATCGCGGCTGGCCGCCGTACTTTCTTTGCCTTGGCGCATCGCAGGCACGACCAGCAACGCGCTCGCACCGACCAACAGCACTATAATTATCAGCCAAAAAGCCATTAGGGTTTCTTCCTGTCAGTCTCTTTCAACAACGCTGCAAGACGCTGCTGCTCCTGCTCGGAGAATTCCTCGTTGACTACGCCCGCCCGCCGTTGACGAGTGCGCAGTATCACCACCGCCCCGCCAATCAGCACAAACAGCAGCGGCCCGACCCACAAGATCAAGGTTGCTGGCGTCACCGGGGGTTCATAGGTCACAAAATTACCGTAGCGCGCCACCATATAGTCGATGACCTGCTGCTTGTCTTGCCCCTGCATCATCAGCTCATACACCTTGGTGCGCATATCCGCCGCGATGATGGCGTTGGAATCGGCAATGCTATTGTTCTGGCATTTAGGGCAGCGCAGCTGTTCGGTCAACTCACGGTATTGCTGTTCCTGCTCCACCGAATTGAATTTGTAGGTATCGATGGCCGCAGCAGCACTCCAGCTTAGCAATGCCGCCACCAGTAAGGTTATCAGCCTCATGCGTCGCCCCCATATTTACGGTACAGCGGTAACACTTCCTGCTGCCAGACACGCTCGTTCATGTCCCCGGCGTGGCGGTAGCGGATAATGCCTTCGCCGTCGATCAGGAAGGTCTCCGGTGCGCCATACACACCGAGATCCAGCCCCAGCATGCCGTCACCGTCGTACAGGCTCAACGCATAAGGGTTACCCAACTGATTGAGCCACACCACCGCCTTCTGGCGATCGTCTTTATAGTTTAGCCCCACGACACGGATGCCCTTGGCCGCCAGAGTATTCAGATACTCGTGCTCTGCCCGGCAGGTGGGGCACCAGGTCGCCCACACGTTCAGCAATATCGGTTTGCCAGTGCGCAGCACCGCCTGATCGAAGGTTTTACCTGGATGTTCCAGGGATTCCAGCTTGAAGGTCGGCACCGGTTTGCCAATCAGCGCAGACTCCAGCATGGTGGGATCTTCCCCGCCGGCGTTACGCGTCAGCTGCACCAACAAAGCCACCACCAACAGCAGGAACAGGATTAACGGAATAAATAACAGTTTGCGGTTCATGCCTGCCCCCCTTGTTTGGCTTCACGTTTGAGTTTTTTGCTCATGCGATAGCGCGGATCGAGAATACACAGTACGCCGCCGATCGCCATAAACACCCCACCGAACCAGATCCAGCGGACAAAAGGTTTGTAGTAAAGGCGCACGGCCCAAGAGCCATCGTCCAACTCTTCACCCAACGCAGCGTACAGATCGCGCGTCAGGCCACCGTCGATGGCTGCCTCCGTCATCATGCTGCGCGCCACGCTGTAATAGCGTTTTTCCGCATGCAAGGTGGCTTCTGCCTTACCGTTGCGGGTGACATCGATAATCCCGACGCCGCCGGTGTAGTTTGAACCGCGGATATCGTGAACGTCGCGGAAGATGAAGCGATAGTCGTGAATTTCCACGCTATCACCGGCCTTCATGCGAACATCACGCTCAACGCTGTAGTTTTGGCTAAAAGCGATCCCGATCACCGTGACCGCCACGCCCAGATGGCCTAACACCATACCCCAATGGCTACGGGAAAGGTGCCTGAGCCCCTGCCAGAAACCGTGACGATGGGTGGCTCGCTCATGCAGCTCCATCAGGGTCAACAGGATCACCCAGATGGCCATGATCAGCCCGACCACCGTCATGCCGACGATACTGTCTTGCAGCAGCCAAGGCAGCAGGATTGACAGCACTAATGTGATCACCAGCGCCACGCCCAGGCGACGCCAGAGCTTGGTAGGTTCGTCACGACGCCAGCGCACCAACGGCCCGATGCCCAGCAGCAGCGCCAGTGGTGCCATCAGCCAGGTAAACATGGTGTTGAAGAAAGGCTCGCCGATGGAAATACTGCCCAGCCCCAACTGTTTATGCACCAACGGCAACAAGGTCCCCAGCAACACCACCAGCATGGCGGCGATCAGCAGGACGTTGTTGCCCAGCAGGAAGGTTTCCCGCGAGAAGGTTTCATGCTGCACCCGGCTACGCACCTGGCCGCCCTTCACGGCATACAGCAACAGCGAGCCGCCAATCACGATCACCAGATAGGCGAGGATAAACATCCCACGCGCCGGATCGGAGGCAAACGAGTGAACGGAGACCAGCACGCCGGAACGCACCAGGAAGGTGCCCAACAGACACAGGGAGAAGGCCGTGATCGCCAGCAGCACCGTCCAGGCTTTGAAGGTCCCGCGTTTTTCGGTGACCGCCAGCGAGTGCATCAAGGCCGTACCGGCCAGCCATGGCATAAAGGAGGCGTTTTCGACCGGATCCCAGAACCACCAGCCGCCCCAACCCAGCTCATAGTAAGCCCACGCTGACCCCAACACGATGCCCATGGTCAGGAAGACCCAGGCCGCCGTAGTCCACGGACGCGACCAACGAGCCCAGGCCGTATCAAGCCGCCCGGCCATCAGTGAGGCAATGGCAAAGGCAAAGGCTACCGAGAAACCCACGTAGCCCATATACAGCAACGGCGGGTGGAAGATCAGCCCGATATCCTGCAACAGCGGGTTAAGGTCGCCCCCGTCGATCGGGAAACTCGGCAAGGTGCGGGTAAACGGGTTGGAGGTCATAATGATGAACAGCAAGAACCCGGCGGTGATCATCCCCATCACCGACAGCACACGCGCCACGGCATCCTGCGGCATTGCACGGCTGCACATGGCAACCGCCAGTGACCAGCAACTCAGCAGCAACACCCACAGCAGCAGGGAACCTTCGTGCGCACCCCATGTTGCCGCAATGCGGTAATACACCGGTAGCTTGGTGTTGGAGTTGGCGGCTACATAGGAGACCGTAAAGTCATTGGTAATAAACGCATACACCAGGCAGGCAAATGCCAGGGCGATGGCGATAAACATACCATAGGTTAACGGACGGGCTACCGCCATCATGCGCGTATCCTGACGCGCCGCTCCCCATTGCGGATAAATGCTCAGCAGCAACGAAATCGCCAACGCCAGGCACAGCAGAAAACTTCCAAGTTCCGGCATCATGACTTGTTGCCCCCGTCCGGCGAATTGCTATAGGTAGCGGCCGGGCTTTTATGATTCTCTTTCATGGCATCCGCGACTTCTGGTGGCGTATATTTTTCATCGTGTTTGGCCAGCACTTCGCGCGCGTTGACCACGTTACCTTCCCCCAACACACCCTGTGCCACTACGCCCTGCCCCTCACGGAACAGATCCGGCAAAATCCCGTTGTAGGTCACTTCGATGGCTCCGTGGGCATCATATACCTTGAAGCTCACCTGCAGACTTTGCTGATCGCGTTTGACCGAGCCAGGCATCACCATGCCACCGATACGCAGGCGCTGGCCCACCTCCGGCTTTTCAAGCTTTTCACCCTTGCCTTGCAGGATCTCGCTCGGGGTATAGAACAGGTCGATATTGGAGCGCAAGGCATACAGCATCAGCGTGGCGGTAAGCGCAACGCCAATCAGTACGACAATGACCAGATAGAGGCGGCTTTTACGACGTGGATTCACTGTGATTTCTCCCGCGAGTTAACAGACTGCGGTGTGGCCGCGGATTGCTTTGACTGTTGTGACTGGCGGATACGCCGTTCACGTGACGCCTGGCGGCTGACTTCGGCCAGTAGCTGCTGGCGCTGCCACAGGGTGTGGGCCAGCAGCCCCAGCAGGGAAAGCAGGGTTGCGGCCACGGCCAACCAAACGTAAAACGCGTAACCGCCCATGGCGAAAAACGCCTGCCAGGAACTGAATGCAGCATTCATGACTGACGCTCCTTGTTAACCAATTCGGCGACCCAAGGGCGCTGGCGTTCCTGGAAAAGGATCAGGTTGCGCAGGCGCATCAAGGTCAGCGTAATAAAGAACAACAGGTAACCGAAGATCGCCCAACGCAGCGGGTAACGCATACTTGGCGCAATGCTCTGCTGCATATTGGTTGAACCTTGGTGGAGGGTATTCCACCATTCGACCGAGAAGTGAATAATCGGAATGTTGATCACCCCTACCAGCACCAGAATACCAGCGGCTCGCCCGGCCAGGCGGCGATCGTCGAAAGCGTTATACAACGCAATGATGCCCATATAAAGGAACAGCAATACCAGCTCCGAGGTCAGGCGTGCGTCCCACACCCACCAGGTGCCCCACATCGGTTTACCCCAGGCGGAGCCGGTGACCAGGGCAATAAAGGTGAATACCGCGCCGACCGGAGCCATGGCAGCGACCACGGTATCGGACATTTTCATCTGCCAGACCAGGCCGATAAACGCCGCTATCGCCATCGAGCCATAAATGCCCATCGACCAGATGGCCGCCGGAACATGAATGTACATGATACGGAAGCTGTCACCCTGTTGATAATCTTTAGGTGCGAAACCG
Source organism: Serratia sp. K1WW1 (assembly GCF_055790865.1). Classification (NCBI taxonomy): domain Bacteria; kingdom Pseudomonadati; phylum Pseudomonadota; class Gammaproteobacteria; order Enterobacterales; family Yersiniaceae; genus Serratia; species Serratia sp. K1WW1. Next base: position 1,773,827 of record NZ_CM147697.1, on the reverse strand, counting down.
AAGCCCCACACCCAGCCGACCAGCAGACAGATGGCGCCCGCTATCCCCAACCAGGGGACAAAGCGGCCACAGACATGGTACAGCCGTTCCGGCTTGGCAAATTGATGTAACCATTTCCACATTGTCGTCATTGCTCACGGTAAGAAATCATTCGGTAACCGCTCCCTGATGGCAGAACGGCGAAAGTCTTGCGCACGGAAAAGCTCTTATAGGCATTCATCCGCGATTAAATTTCCAGCTAGTGTACGCTTACACGCAACGCAGCTGCGGTGGCAAAAGGCGCCAGCGTGATGCTGCCCGCCAGCATCGCACCCAGGATGGCCAGATAACCGTCGATCGGCATCCCCATCGAGGCGGCATCTATCGCCGCGGTAGCGAAAATCAGTACCGGAATATACAGCGGCAGCACCAGCAAACTCAGCAGCACGCCGCCTTTGCGTAGCCCAACCGTCAACGCCACACCGATAGCGCCAATCAGGCTCAGCGTTGGAGTACCCAGCAGCAGGGTCAGCGCCATCGCCATCCAGGTATTCACATCCAGCGACAGCAGCAGCGCCACCAGCGGCGACAGGATCAACAACGGCAACCCGGTCACTACCCAGTGAGCACACACTTTGCCTAACACCGTCATTGGCAGCTGCGTTGGCAATAACAGTAGCTGTTCCAATGAGCCATCGAGGTAGTCATCACGGAACAACCGCTCCAGCGAAAGCAACGAGGCTAACAGCGCCGCTACCCAGATAATTCCCGGCGCAATACGCGCCAGCAATTGCGGTTCTGGCCCAACGCCCAATGGAAACAGCGTGATCACGATCAGGAAGAACCACAGCGGGTTGACGATCTCGGAGCCTTTACGAAAGGCAATTTTCAGTTCCCGCCGCAGTATGATGAAGAACATCAGGCGATCTCCGCGCTGGTCTGTGTCAGGCGAATTTTCCTTACCGCCTGCCGTGTTCCGGTTAAATCTTGATGCGTCGTTAGCAGCACCATACCGCCCTGTTGCGCATGTTGCTCAAACAGCGCGGTCAGTTCCAACACGCCCTGCTTGTCTATGGCCGTCAAAGGTTCATCCAGGATCCACAACGGGCATTTACTGAGCCAGAGCCGTGCCAGTGCCACACGCCGCTGCTGCCCGGCGGAAAGCTGCGCCACCGGTAAATCCTCATAACCGACCAAGCCTACCTGCTCCAACGCCTGCCAGATGGCCTGACGATCGGATGACTGGCTAACCGCCTGGTAAAACTGCAAATTCTCAAACGGGGTCAACATGGATTTAATTCCCGGCTGGTGCCCCAGAAACAGCAGATCCAGATGATATTGCTCACGGCGATGACGCGTATTTTCGCCCTGCCACAGCACTTCGCCTGCGTCTGGCTGCGCCAACCCGGCCAAAATACGCAGCAAGCTGGTTTTGCCAGCCCCATTAGGGCCTTCCACCTGAATAATGTCCCCCGGGTTCACCAAAAAACTCAACCTGTCAAACAGAGTTCGTTCATCTCGTACACAACTAAGATTTTTGGCTTCCAGCATGGAGGACTCATATTTTTCTTTGGGATAGCGAATCATAGCATAAGCCACAGTGCGCTCGTAGCCCGCAGCCTGGCTTGGATGTACTCCATTAGGGGTAATATTGCGCATCAGATCAAAATTGCGTAGAAAAAATCATCAACGTTAAAATTTCGTTACTTTTTAATCATTTTTCCCGCGCACTTTCCTTCGCCCCATCAGCAACTACGCTTTAGTTATCAGCCAATAGGAGAATGACCATTGAGCACAAAACCAGATCGTCCAGCCAACAGCGATAAAAGCAGCGTCAAGGTCGAAAGCGAAGAGCACGATCGGGGCAAATCCACCATTGAGGTCGATGAGGAAAAATTGCCCTCGCGCGCCGCTGCCGTGCATGAGCAAATCCGCATGGAGGGAGAGAAAGAATTGGAGCGTGACTGGCTGGCGCTATTGCTGTCAGCCTTGGCCGCTGGCTTGTCGATGGGGGCTTCCCTGGCGGCGAAAGGGATTTTTCACGCACGACTACCGGACGACCCAAGCCGGTTTTTTATCGAGAACATCGGCTATACCTTCGGCTTTATCATCGTCATCATGGCTCGCCAGCAGCTGTTTACCGAAAACACCGTCACGGCGGTGTTGCCCATCATGCATAAACCGACGCCGAAGAACTTCGTCATTCTGTTCCGCCTATGGGGGATAGTGCTGTTGGGGAATCTGCTCGGCACCGGGTTGGCCGCGCTGGCATTTATCTATATGCCTATTTTTGATGAGAATACCCGTGCGGCCTTCACCAGCTTGTCGCAGGAAATCATGCATAACACCCCGGGAGAGATGTTTGCCAACGGCATCCTGGCGGGTTGGATCATCGCCACGATGGTATGGATGTTCCCTTCGGCCAGGGCCGCCAAGATCTGGGTGATCGTGCTGATGACCTACCTGGTGGCGATTTGCGATCTGACCCATATCGTGGTCGGTTCCGTCGAGATCCTGTACCTGGTGTTTAGCGGCGCACTCCCCTGGCAGGAGTTCTTCTACCCGTTCGCCATCCCGACGCTGGCGGGCAATATCATCGGCGGCAGCTTTATCTTCGCGCTGATCAGCCATGCGCAGATCCGTAACGATATGAGTGACAAGGCCAAGGCCGAACGGCTAAAGGCTCAGCAGGATAAAAAGCCCAAGGAGAATACGGATAGCTAGAAAGACTTGCCGCCGCACCGATTCGCCGTTTGATAAGGTTGGTACGAAATTGTATTATAAACAACGAATAACATTCTTACCCGGCGAAAGGTGTTAGATGTTCGACTTAAAACTTAGAGAAGTCAGCAACGGATTATCGGCTAAAGAGCGTGGCGTAGCCGACTATATTATTGCGAATAAACAGTCGCTAAAAAATATGAGTATCCAGACGCTGGCAAAAGCTAACGACGTCAGCACTACCACCATCCTACGTCTCTGTCATAAGCTCGGGTATCAGGGATTTAGCGATCTTAAAATCGATTTGATCACCGCGTCAGGTTCCAGCAAACAAGATAACGTGTTGCAGGAAGACATTAATCTGGATGACTCAATAGAAACGGTGAACGGTAAAATTCACCTGATAGAAAAATCCTCTATTGATGAAACCCACGCCATGATGAATAGCGAGCAGTTGGCCAAAGCCAATGAGCTCATCAGAAATAGCAATAAAGTGGTGATCTACGGTGCAGGCAGTAGCGGACTGGTAGGTAAAGAGCTTGAATACCAGTTGATCAAGATAAAGAAAGACGTGAGCTGCCACCTGGACTACAGCATTCAATTTAGCATCGTCAATACGCTGGATAAACACGATCTGCTGATCATTATCTCCCACTCCGGTGAAAATCAGGATGGCGTCAAGTTGCTGACCCTGGCACAGCAGTTGGGTGTCCCTTCTATCGCCATCACCAAAATGGGCCAAAGCCGCATCTCTGGTTTGGCCGATGTGTTATTGCATACCATTTCCACGGAAAGCGTTTCCCGCCTGATCCCTATCCGCTCCAAGATTTCCCAGCTTTCGGTGATCAACATGCTGGTGACTAACCTGTTTATCCAGCAGTACGACGAGCGTTTATTAAAGCAAACCCAAACCCGCGCGGAACGTTTTTACAACCAAAACAACAAGCCTTAACCAGGTCACATACCCTCGCCAGATTAAAACGGGGCGCTGCATGCTGCGCCCGCTCACACAATCCGCACTTTCGCCCCTGCCTATTCCTCATCTTTGCTCCCCATCTCCTCCTCAAGCCAGAACCAGCCTTCCAGGCAGCATTAACCACCAAAGGGTGATCGGCTTCTCAGAACGCAGAAAATCCACTTCTCATGGTGTCCATTTCAATTTAAAGGTAATAGTATTACTAAAAAATAAAACACACTAAGTAATAATGTTACATAAAGAATTATCCAGGAGAGACGATGCAAGCTGAGATCCCTGTCATATTAGTGAGCCACGGCCCCTTTGCCCAAGGTGCGCTGACCTGTGCCGAGATGCTGGTCGGTAAGCAAGACAACGTTGCGGTGGTTTCCATTCAGGAAGACACCAATATCAGTGATGCGCGCGTCACGCTATTTGACACCTATAAATCGATTAACCAGGGCAACGGAGTGGTGATCCTGGTGGATATGATGGGTGGCTCGCCGTGTAATTTGTCTTGCGAGCTGTTGTTAACCCATGATGACGTGTTGTTATTCTGCGGTTTTAATATTCCGACCCTGCTTGAAGTTTTCAGCAATCGCGAGTTGTCATTAAATGAGATTGGAACCGTTATCGAGGAGGTTTTTCCAAATAGTTGCTTCAACGTTGGGAAGGTCTTACAAACCGAGCGGGAACAGTCAACCGAACTTTAAGGAAAAATACCATGCCAATTAATTTAGCCAGAATTGATGATCGCCTTATTCACGGCCAGGTGATCACCACGTGGGTTAAAAACCATGATATTGAACAGATCCTGATTATTAATGACAAGGTTGCCGGTGATAGCGTTCAGCAATCGGTGATCACCATGTCAGCACCACCTGAATTAAAGGTTCAGGTGTTTGGCGTACAGAAGTTTATCGATGTACTGAAAAAGGCAGAAATTAAAAGACGCACCATGCTGCTGTTTACCAACAGTGTCGATGTCCACGCGCTGGTAGAAGGTGGGCTGAAAATCGACAAGCTGAACGTGGGTGGCATGAGAATGCAGGAAGGCAGAAAGAGCCTTTCACGGGCCGTTGCGGTAACACCAGAAGAAGAGCAGGCGTTTAAATCGCTGATTGCCAAAAATATTGCGGTAGAAATACAAATGGTGCCGAAAGATCCCATTGTGGAACTGAAAACATTGATCGATTGATTAGGTAATTTTTACGTAATCGCTGGGGGATACAACGATGTTAATGGAAGCAATCTTGGTGGCCATTTGGGCAGGTATCTGCTCAATGGATGACGTAGGGCCACAAATGCTGCGGCGGCCGCTGTTAACCGGCACGGTAGCAGGCATCATCATGGGGGACATGGTTCAAGGGTTGGCAATCAGTGCCACGCTTGAACTGATGTGGATGGGCATCGGTAACGTAGGCGCCTACTCAGCTCCCGATATTATTGCGGGATCGATCATCGGGGTCGCTTTGGGTATCGCCTCCAAAGGCGGTATTGCCGCGGGTATCGCACTGGCGGTTCCGGTCTCTATTCTTTGCCAACAACTGCTGATCGTCTGGCGCTCTTTTGCCAGCTTCTTAAACGTCTGGGCGGAGAAATCCATTCAATCGGGGGACTATCAAGGCCTGGTCAAGGTCCACTATTTCTCGACGCCGCTGTGGTTCTTGATCCGTGCCGTTCCCTGCTTCCTGGCAATCTACTTTGGCGGGGACCTGGTCAGTAAAGTGTTAGAAGCCATACCGGCCAGCATTTTAACCGGCATGGGCGTGGCCTCTAAAATGATCCCAGCCATCGGCGTGTGTATCTTATTGCTGATGCTGTTAAAGGGCCGGATGTGGTTCTTCTTCCTGCTGGGCTTTATTCTGACCACCTATTTAAAACTGCCGATTATCCCGATTACCTTTATCGCCCTGGCCTTTGCTGTGCTTTATGACATGGCTTATACCAACGGCATGAATACTCCAGCACCAGAAAAGAGCAAAGCGACCGCAACGGACACTGAAGAAGAGTATGACTTATGAACGAGACAATTTCATATCATGGTGTGAGCCCCACCACTCAGGATAAAAAGCTGACCAAGGCCGATTTAAACCGTATTTTCTGGAATATTCAGACTATGTCATTCTCATATAACTATGAGAAACTGCAAACTATTGGCTTTGCGCATTGCATGATCCCGGTGCTCGACAAGTTGTACGCCGATGCCGATAAAGAAACGCGCGTACGGGCCATGAAACGGCACCTGGAATTCTACAACTCACAGATTAACACCGGCGCACTGATTTTGGGCGTTACCGCCGCGCTGGAAGAAAAAACTACAGAAGAAGAGAAAGAAGCGGTAGTTTCTGTTAAAGCCGGTTTAATGGGCCCACTGGCTGGTTTAGGCGACAGCCTGTTGAAATTCACCTGGCTGCCAATCTGTGGCAGTATCGGTGCCGCATTTGCCCTGCAGGGTAATCTTATCGGCCCGATACTGATGTTTATTCTCTTCAACCTGGTCAATATCGGCTCGAAATATTTCTTTATCCATTATGGCTATAACAAGGGCGTGGATTTAATCGAGCAGTCTAAAAACTCGAATATTATCCAACGAATCTCAAACGTGGCCAACGTGGTGGGCGTGATGGTGCTAGGCTCGCTGATAGCCACCACCGTCAAGATATCGACCCCCTTGGTGATCGCCGTTGGCGAGCAGTCGATAAAAGTCCAGGAGATGTTTGACAAGGTTGCGCCTAACCTGCTGACGTTACTGTTTTCCTTGGGCATATTCTTCCTGGTCAAAAGATTTAAAGGAAAATATACGGTGTCACTCATCATTGCAATGATGGTGTTCGGCGTCATTTGCTCCATGTTTGGCATTTTAAGTTAAAGGGAATAGTGATGAATTCGAAGATTCAGTTATCCATTAGCAGAAAAAACAAGATCCAACTCGAGATAAGCTTTAATTCAGATGCAGGCCCGGTGTCGCTATACTGGACAAAAGATAATGATGCCAACAGTCAGGAACGCTATTTAATTGCGGACAATGCTACGAGCCCCTATTTATTGGACGATCCGTTAAAGGCCGAACAACGAGTTTATTTTATTATCGAGCAGGGTGGCCAAACTTATCTTGCCGCAGAAAGAACGCTTCCCGTCGACGGTTTAAATAATTTCCGGGATTTTGGCGGCTACGTGGGTGCCGGTGGCAAACAAGTAAAATGGGGAATGCTTTACCGCTCGAACCATTTACACCATCTCAGCTCGCAGGCCGTGGCATACATCGAATCGTTGCAGATTCAGACCATTATTGATTACCGCAGTGCCAATGAGATTGCCAAAAGCCCCAACGACTCTGTTGGTGAAAAAAGAACCTATCATCTGGATGCGGCGGCACAAACCGCAGAGCTGGCGGCCCAGTTTTCCGCCGAGCCCAGTGACGAAGATCGCATGCTGATAGAAAGCGTTATGCGTGATATCCCTGCAGAACTGATCAATGGGCAAGGCGCACAGGTTTTAGAACAATACAGACACTTCGTGACCAGTGACAAATCTAAAACAGCGTTTAAGACCATGATTGAGGTGTTGTTAGATAAAGACAACAGCCCACATATTCAGCACTGTCGTGGAGGCAAAGACCGCACGGGCTATGGCGCTTTATTGGTTTTATCCATGCTGGGGGTTTCAGAGGATGACATTATTGCCGATTACATGCTAACCCAGGCCAACCGGATGGAGCGCAACGAGGTAAAAATGGCCTCCTATCGTAAAATAACCGACGACCAGAATGTGCTTGATTACCTGCATACGCTGATTGATACGCGCGAATCCTTTATTGTTGAGGTGTTCAACACCATGAAACAACAATCTGGTAGCGTCGCGGGTTACATCAAGCAGGAATTAGGCTTTACCGACGCCGACTTTAGCAAGATGCAGCAAAACTTTTTAATCTAACCCCTTAGAACCAGACAACTCCTTGATACCACGGCGGCAGCTGTGGGGCACTTTGACTTGCCTCGCTCCTGCCGCTCGCCCTTCCCCAAAGCGCCTGGCTTCTGCCGCAAACGCACATTGATGGGCGGCTAACGGCAAGAAATGGGCTAAAAACAGAGAAAACCGGTTACATTTCAGACGATCAGGCCAATAACCTCTTAAACCCAAGCGTAAAAATGGGTATACTGCGCCCGCCGTGTCCCCTTAGTTAAATGGATATAACGAGCCCCTCCTAAGGGCTAGTTGCAGGTTCGATTCCTGCAGGGGACACCATATTGATGCGACTCGAATTACCCCACAGGAACTAAGCCAGCCACAGAATGCCGTGGTGCCCTACAGCGAATATGAAAAACTGATTAACGCAAAAAATGATTGGGAAGATGTGCCCTACACTGCCTCAAAATCCGATGATGTGACCGTGCCTAACGCGATCGTCAAGATCATGATTGACCAGGAAGTTTCTCTTCTGGCGGCCTGGCGGATCTATCGGGACCTGTCTCAGTATGATGTGGCTGAAAAACTCGGCACCACCCAATCCACCGTTTCACAATGGGAGGCATCAGACCGCCCTCAGAAGCGCACCCGTGAAAAACTAGCGGCGCTGTATGATTGCTCCCCCGAGCAGTTGTTCCCCTAGTCTTGCTCAGTGTAGGGGTGCTGCAATGCTCCGCCCTTAAGATAACCAATCGGTTAACTCAGGCTGAACATGCTCGGCCCCTACACAAATCAGCAACCATGTTGGCGCTGAGGGCAGGATATACACTGTTATCAATATAATACGTGACCTGCTCCCGCTACCTAGCACAACCTCACACGTTAAGGGTATAATCCAAGGCATTATTTAATCGGTTTCGGAAACGAACATGGCAAAGCTAACATTACAAGAGCAGCTGCTTAAAGCTGGACTGGTCAACAGTAAAAAACTGGCGAAAGTGGAAAGAACGGCTAAAAAATCGCGGGTTCAGGCTCGTGAGGCAAGAGAGGCCGTGGAAGAAAACAAAAAAGCACAGGTTGAACGTGATAAGCAGTTGAATGAGCAGCAAAAACAGGCCGCTTTAGCTAAAGAATATAAAGCCCAGGTAAAGCAGCTCATTGAAATGAATCGGATCGTTATTGCAAATGGCGATATTGGTTATAACTTCACAGATAATAATTTAATTAAAAAAATATATGTGGATAAAACTACCCAATCTCAGTTGATTAGTGGCCGCCTTGCCATTGCTCGTCTGATTACCGATAAGAATCCTGAAGGCGAATACGCGATTATACCCGCGATCGTGGCCGATAAAATTGCGCAGCGTGATGCTAGCAGCATTGTATTAAATGCCGAGCTGAGCAAAGAGGCTAAAGATGAAGAAGATCCGTATGCCGATTTTGTCGTGCCTGACGATCTTATGTGGTAAACAAACTTTCCAGAGGCTTACCGCGATCAGCCCATAAGCAACAACGCCCCTTGAGCTCAACCGCAGGGGCATTTCGACCTATCTTTTCATTTTCGAAGTAAATCACAAAAAATATTATTTAAATTAAAAAGTTAAATGAAAAAGCCCCGAAAACGGGGCCTTAGCGGTGAATTCAAGCTGGTTGGCTCTGCTTTTTGTAGATAGAACGGTAATGATTGAGCCGTTCGAAGAAGTTATCGCTCTGTTCACGCGACATATTACCCGCCACGCCGTTAGCATCGACTTCACGACCCTGAAACTCCAAGAATGCCACCGTAGAAGCGAGAAAATCCATGTTGCTGGTGTTCTTGGCATAGACATAGCACTTTTCCAAAGTTTCCATGATCTCCTCCTCAACGTTTACAGTAAAGTTGACGTGCCACAAGCAGGATGACAATCGCTCGTTAAATGTGCTGCACCTCTAAGAATACTCGCAAAAGCTAAAAAATATACGCCATACGTGCTGTGTGATTAAAAAACGGGCAGAGTTCGCAGAAATACCTAGCGCGGCAAGGACGCCAATCTCTGGCATTGTTGTCGCCAACCGGTCACAATGCGGCTCACTCCCCCCCAAGCAGGAAATATGATGCCTTGCCACTATCCCGCCCATTACGCCTTCGATAGCGAAAGCGATGCTTGGCAAATTACCCTACGCGATTTCCCCGAGCAGCAGGCCGCCTGCTACAAACGTGAGGACGTAGAACTGGAAGCACAGGAAAGCCTGCTGACGGCTATCGCCATTGAAATGGAAGAAGGGCGCCCGGTGCCTGCGGCCTCGGCATTGCAAAGCGGTGACATCGCCCTGCATTTGCCGGTACTGGTGAAATTAAAGCTGGAACTGCATAACCATATGTTGAGCAGCAACACCTCAAAAGCGCTGCTGGCCCGCCAGATGGGGTTTAACGGCGCACAGATCGATCGCTTGCTGGATGTGGCCTATGCCTCGAAGGTCGAGGCCCTTGAGCAAGCCCTGTTTCTGCTGGGCTACGAAGTGCATGCCACGGTCGTGGCGATCCACCAGCCCTCAGAATAAATAGTTTGCCCAGAGAGTAAATTTTTACCGTTTTGCGCCGATAGGGTTATTAAACAACCACCGATTGCAAAGTGAAGGCTAAAAATGGAACTCAACCGTCGTCATGTCTGGGCCGCTATCCTGCTTTCTTGTCTGGTCTTCTGGGCTATTCTGATCGCCAGCGTCAGCGCCGTAGCCTGATGTCTTGTAACAAACTGTTACTTCTGGCATTTATCAACCCTCACACCTCGTAGGGATGCTGCAGAGTACGCCCGTTTCAACGCGCTTGCAGGGTAAAAAATCGACAAAAAGTGTGATCAAAAACACAGTATTGAAATGGGTAGGATTTTGGGAGTACATTAGCGCCGATCCTGTTGTGATTCTTGGTTAACCTCAAGGAACTTGAATCGCAACGACCGGTAAATCGTAGCTCAGGACGTTGTTCCTTCTGATTGAAGAACCCGCCACCGCCGCTGATTTACCACAAAATACTCAGACAACAATCGGGATCGTTGGTTTGCGAGGACTCCACAAGGAGTTGTTACGTGAAATACTTTTTGATGGGCGTTTCATTCATGCTGGTTGCATGGGTAGGCACCTTCATGCTGATGGTTGCCTAACCGCAATCTCACCAGGTACATTGATAAAGGGGCGCTTCTGCGCCCCTTTGTTGTTTCTGCAGCGCGAACTATTTGCCGGGCATCATCCGGCGCAGGGTGTCGTCACCCCGCAGGTAGTGATGATAAATCGCGGCCAAGGCATGGATGCCGATGATGAAATACCCCGTGTTTGCCAAGGTTTCGTGCACCATTTTCAGCGTGCGGCGTATGCCCGCATCGGGCGTGACCCACTGCGGCACCTGCCAGCCCAGCAGCATCCACTGTTTGCCCCCGTAGGACAGCGTCAAGAAGCCTAATATCGGCAACGATAAAAACAGCAGGTACAGCAGCCAATGGAAAACCTTCGCCCCTAGCACCTGCCATTCCGGCAAGGCCGGAGTGATCGGCGGCGTAGGATGCCGGTGGCGTAGCCCAAGGCGGATAAGCATCAGCACAAATACCGACAGGCCAAAGTTAAAGTGCAGATCCTTCACCAATGCCGCGCTGTCATCCGGCACCGAGTCCCTCAGCAGCATGGCACTGTAAGTCAGGATCACCATCACCAGCGTGAGCCAGTGCAGGAGGATTTGTGATTTTGCATAGCGAACGCTCATAGAGACTCCCACTAAATTCGGTATTAGCAGAGCATAGCGGATAACAACTGAAGAGAGCCTTAAGTAGAAGAAAAATCAGGATGGTGGGTACGTAAATGCCCCTCACCCTAACCCTCTCCCACAGGGAGAGGGGACCGATCGAGTGGGCTTAAAATACGGTGATGTACCTTGGATGAGAGACAATCGAGCTTGCTATATGTACTTGGCAACCGCACTGAATCAGCCCCCTCTTCGAGAAAACAGACCATTCACAGCACTTGAATACAACTCCGGACTGGCTCCCTCTCCCTGTGGGAGAGGGGACCGATCGAGTGGGCTTAAAATACGGTGATGTACCTTGGATGAGAGACAATCGAGCTTGCTGTAGGTACAGAAACTTGCTTGGCAACCGCACTGAATCAGCCCCCCTCTTCGAGGAAAACAGACCGCTCACAGCACTTGAATACAACTCCGGACTGGCTCCCTCTCCCTGTGGGAGAGGGTCGGGGTGAGGGGAACAGCGATTGCCTAATCTCAGGCAACAACGCGATGCTATTTGGTCGCTGGCTTGATTAACCCATCAGCACGGAACATCGCCTTGATACCGCGCACCGCCTGGCGGATACGATCCTGATTTTCAATCAAGGCAAAACGCACATGGGTGTCGCCGTAATCGCCAAAGCCGATCCCCGGGGATACGCACACTTTAGCCTCCGCCAACAGACGCTTGGCGAACTCCAGCGACCCAAGATGCGCGTAAGGCTCAGGAATTTTTGCCCATACATACATCGAGGCTTTCGGATTCTCTACCATCCAGCCGGCTTCGTGCAACCCTTTCACCAGCACGTTACGGCGCTGGCGATACTGCTCGGCAATGTCCAACACGCACTGCTGGTCACCTTCCAATGCGGCGATAGCGGCCACCTGCAGCGGCGTGAAGGTGCCGTAGTCGTGGTAGCTTTTAATACGTGCCAATGCGCTAACCAGCTCAGGATTCCCCACCATAAAGCCAATACGCCAGCCGGCCATATTGTAGCTTTTCGACAGGGTGAAGAATTCGACCGCAATGTCTTTGGCTCCCGGCACCTGCATGATCGAAGGCGCTTTCCAACCGTCATAGACGATATCGGCGTAGGCCAGATCGTGGATCACCAGCACGTCATACTGCTTCGCCAGCGCCACAACCCGTTCAAAGAAATCCAGTTCTACACACTGCGCCGTCGGGTTGGACGGGAAGCCCAGGATCATCATTTTTGGCCGCGGAATGGTTTCACGAATGGCGCGCTCCAGCTCACCAAAGAAATCCACGCCGTCCACCAGCGGCACGGAACGCACCTGAGCACCGGCGATCACCGCGCCATAAATATGGATCGGGTAGCTTGGATTCGGCACCAGCACCGTATCCCCGTGATCGAGCGTTGCCAACATCAGGTGCGCCAGGCCCTCTTTCGAGCCGATGGTCACAATGGCTTCGCTTTCGGGATCGATATCGACCTGATAGCGTTCCTGATACCAGTGCGAAATAGCACGGCGTAGGCGCGGAATACCGCGTGAGGTTGAGTAGCCATGGGTATCATCACGCTGGGCTACGGTACAGAGTTTCTCTACGATATGCGGCGGCGTCGGGCCATCCGGGTTACCCATGCTGAAATCGATAATATCTTCCCCGCGACGGCGTGCAGCCATCTTCAGTTCAGAGGTGATATTAAACACATAAGGGGGCAGGCGTTCGATGCGCGTGAAACGGCGCGGGTTGTTATCAGACATAGTTACCTCGAAGAGACGTTAGCGCCCGGACCATCCGAGCGACGCTGGCCACAGAATGGCCGAACATCGAACATAACTCAGCCTTGTCAGGCTGTCGAGCCCCTCGCATAACAATTTTTTTACCGTTCGGCAGCCGCAAATTCCGTCGCCAGCAACCCCAACCGCCAGTCATTACACCACCGGTCCGCCAGGCGGAAATTGTCACGCAGCGTCCCTTCCAGTTGAAAACCACAGCTCTCCAACAGACCCCGTGAGGCTAAATTCCCCTCTGTCACCGTGGCATACACTTTGTGAAACCCGCAGGCATTGAAGGCAAAATCCAAGATCACGGGCAGCGACTCTTTGCCATAACCTTTCCCCTGCCCTTCCGGCAGGCTGCCAAAGCCCACTTCGGCCTGCTGGCAAGGGGACCACTCAGGGCGAAACCCGGTCATTCCCACCGCTTGACCGCTGCTTTTTTCTCTCATCACCAGACATAGCCAGCGATCGCAATGCTTATCCCATGCGGGCAAGCGTGCTTCGAAACGTTCGCGGATCTCGTGTTCCGGCAGCGGATCGGCAATGTAACGGATCACCTGGGGATCCTGGAACAGGCGTAGGAATAACGGCCAGTCATCCGCCGTTAGCGATGTCAGCAGCAAGCGAGGTGTTTCCAATTTCATCAGGTAAATCTCCGAAAAACGAAAAAGAGGAAGTTACGAATGAAAGATATCCCTTTATTTTCCCCTATTAAACCCAGATAATCATTAACGAGGTTACAACAAAACAGCAACTTTATAACGCTACCCTACCACTAACATCCTCGCCCACCGGCGGGCCAAGGAGAACACCATGGCTTCATTACTCATCGATGATATTCCTGCCGCAATAAAAAGCGTCAAGCAGCAGTTACGCCAGGCTCTACCCAACTATCGCGAAGTCTTCCTGGAACTGGAAGACAATATTCGCCGGCAGGTGGAGCAAATCCGTCAGGAACTGGCCAACGGCCAGGACCCGGTGCCGCAGGTGGACGCCGAAGATATTCTGCAACAACGCGTTACCGAACAACAAATTGCCCTGATTAAACAGCGCGGCGTATGCGCTATTCGGGGCGTATTCCCACGCAGCAAAGCCGAGGCCTGGAACCAGGAGATCGGCGACTATCTCGAACGCAATAACTTCGTCGAGCGGCTAAAAAATGCCGCCGAAGATAACTACTTTGGCAAACTGGCCGCCAGTAAGCCGCAGATCTACGGCATTTACTGGTCGAAGCCTCAGGTCGAGGCTCGTCAAGATCAGCGCATGCATGCGGTGCAGGTGTTCCTCAACAGCCTGTGGGCAACCGAAAGCAACGGCAAACAGCACTTTGACCCAACGCGTGTCGCTACCTATGCCGACCGTACCCGTCGCCGCCCGCCAAATTCCTCTTCGCTGGGCCTTTCCCCGCATGTGGATAGCGGCACCATCGAACGCTGGCTGGATGAGAATTTCCGCTATGTCTATCGTCACGTGTTCTCCGGCAACTGGCAGAAATACGATCCCTTTGCCGCCGATGGCCGCACAGAAGTGCGCGAGATCGCCTCACCGGCAGTTTGTTCCATGTTCCGTACCTTCCAGGGCTGGACAGCACTGACACCGCAACGCACCCATGCCGGTACGCTGAACGTGGTACCGATCGCCAACGCCATGGCCTATATCCTGCTGCGCGCCCTGCAAGACGATGTGGCGGATGACGATCTGTGCGGAGCCGCCCCAGGCCGGGCGCTGTCAATTTCGGAACAATGGCATCCCCTTTTATTAAGTGGGTTATCCCCTATTCCCGATCTGGAGCCGGGAGATACGGTATTCTGGCACTGTGACGTGATCCATTCGGTAGAAAACGAGCATAACGGCGAGTTCGACAGCAACGTGATGTACATCGCCGCTGCGCCGGGTTGTGAGAAGAACGATGCCTATCTGCAACGGCAGTTGCCAAGCTTCCTGTCCGGCAAAAGCCCGGTGGATTTTGCTGCGGATGATTTCGAAGTGGATTTCATTGGCCGCGCCACCGTTGAGCTGCTGACGCCGCTCGGCAAAGAACAGTTGGGGTTTAAATAACCCTGATGACCGCGGTGTGCTCCGGCCACCGCGGTCATTGCCACGCTGTGATATACTGTGGTCTCCCGTTCGTCGCAGTGAGCCGCCGTTGTGCACCCTGTTTTTGAAATGTTGTTAGCGGTATTCGATCGTGCCGCCCTGATGTTGATCTGCCTGTTTTTCCTCACCCGCACCCGGCTGTTTCGCCAGCTGTTGCAAAAGGAAGATCATACTCCGCTGGAACTGGCCGCAGTCACGGCCATCTTCTCTCTGTTCGCCCTGTTCAGTACCTATTCTGGCATCAACGTCGAAGGCTCTCTGGTTAACGTGCGCGTAATCGCCATCATGGCCGGGGGGATCCTGTTTGGCCCCTGGGTTGGCATCATTACCGGCATTATCGCCGGATCGCACCGCTATCTGATCGATATCGACGGTATCACCTCGGTTCCCTGCCTGATCACCAGCATTATTGCCGGGATCGGCGCCGGTTATATCAACCTGAAGGTGAAGAAAGGCCAGCGCTGGCGTGCTGGGATCTTGGGAGGCATGCTGTGCGAATCACTCACCATGCTGCTGATCGTTGTCTGGGCCAAACCCACCGAACTCGGGCTGGATATCGTGTCTAAAATTGCCCTGCCGATGATCCTCGGCACGGTGTGTATCGGCCTGATCGTGCTGCTGGTGCAAAGCGTCGAAGACGAAAAAGAGGTGATTGCGGCGCGGCAGGCCAAGCTGGCGCTGGATATCGCCCGCAAAACGTTGCCCTATTTCCGTAATATCAATAGCGAATCGCTGACCACCATTTGCGAAATTATCCGCCACGATATCAATGCCGATGCGGTCGCCATCACCGATACCCAACATGTGCTGGCCTACGTTGGCGTGGGAGCAGAGCATTACCCACTCGGGCGCGCAGGGCTGAGCCGAGTCACGCTGGAAAGCATCCAGCAGGGCAAAATCATCATCAAAAACAACCTCGAGAACCAGACCGCACCGCAGATCCATTCCCAACTGGTGATCCCGCTATGGGAAAAGGGCGAGGTGACCGGGGCGCTGAAAATTTACTACTGCCATGCCCATCAGATCACCAATACGCTGAAGGTGATGGCGGTTGGCCTGTCACAGATTATCTCCACCCAGATAGAGGTTTCGCGCATCGAGCATCTGCGCCAAATGGCGGACAAGGCCGAAATGCGCGCGCTACAAAGCAAAATCAATCCGCATTTCCTGTTTAACGCGCTGAACGCCATCTCGTCGTCGATCCGGCTTAATCAGGATACCGCCCGCCAGTTGATTATCAACCTGTCGCGTTACCTGCGCTATAACCTGGAACTGAACGACGAACTGATCGATATCCGTAAGGAACTGCATCAGATCCAGGACTATATCGCCATTGAGCAGGCGCGCTTCGGCAGTAAGCTGACGGTGATTTATGACATCGACGACGATATTGCCGTACGCATCCCTAGCCTGCTGATCCAGCCGCTGGTGGAAAATGCCATCGTGCACGGTATTCAACCCTGTAAAGGGAAAGGCGTGGTGGTGATCGCGGTGAAAGATCAGGGCGATCGTGTCAGGATTTCGGTGAAAGATACTGGCAACGGCATCGATCCGCTGGTGATCGAACGCGTGGCACGCAATGAAATGCCAGGCCACAATATCGGCCTGCTCAACGTACACCACCGGGTTTCACTGCTGTACGGTGAAGGATTGCGCATTCGGCGGCTGGAGCCGGGAACGGAAATCGCCTTCTACGTCACCAAAAACGGCAATAAACTGCATAGCGAAAACAGTCCACAACCTGCCGGGGAACAACTATGAAAGCCATCATTGTGGAAGATGAGTTTCTCGCCCAGCAAGAGCTGACTTATCTGATTAACAAACACAGCAATATCACCATCGAAGCCACCTTTGAAGACGGCCTGGACGTGCTGAAATACCTGCAAACCCATCAGGTTGACGCCATTTTCCTCGATATCAATATTCCGTCGTTAGACGGCGTATTGTTGGCGCAGAACATCAGCAAGTTTGCGCATCGTCCGTCGATCGTGTTTATCACCGCTTATAAAGAGCATGCGGTAGAGGCGTTTGAGATCGAGGCATTCGACTACATCCTCAAGCCGTACCATGAAGCGCGTATCATCACCATGCTGCAAAAGCTGGAGGCATTGCATAACCGACCGGCGCAAACGCCAGAGCCTAGCGCACCGGCGAATCGTACCAGCCACAGCATTAACCTGATCAAAGACGAGCGCATCATCGTCACGGACATCAACGACATCTACTACGCCGCCGCCGATGAGAAAGTCACGCGGGTGTATACCCGGCGCGAAGAGTTTGTGATGCCGATGAATATCACCGAGTTTTACCAGCGGCTGCCGGAAGAGTTTTTCTTCCGCTGCCACCGCTCGTATTGCGTCAATTTATCCAAGATCCGGGAAATCGTTCCGTGGTTCAACAACACCTATATTCTGCGGCTAAGCGATCTGGATTTTGAAGTCCCGGTCAGCCGCAGCAAGGTCAAGGCGTTTCGCCAACTGATGCGGTTATAGTTACCAGCGTGGGCCTCGCGGGCCGTGATCCCGTTGGTAATAGCGTGGCGGTGGTGGTGGCATGCGGTGATAACGTGGGCCATCACGCCATTCACGACGTGGGGGGCCGTAATAAACCGCCCTTGATGGTGGGCCGTAATATCCGCGCGGGCCATAATGCTCGTGCCACCAGCGCGGTTCACGCCAGCGACCACCATCCCAGTAATGCCCCCGATCATCACGATCGCCAATATGCAGCGACATTCCAGGCACGTTGATGCCGACAGAAATATCCGCATGGCTCACCGCAGGCAGTGAAAGCGGCAACAACGCAGCCAATAACAACAGCACTTTTTTCATCAGGTCTCTCCCAGAGCATGGAACGGGTCCATTTACCGATCACAGTAGTTCCGCACCGGTACGTTCTCTATAGGAGGAAAGCCCAATTACGCCTTTCAGGCATATCCTTCACAATTACCACACAGTTGCCCCGGCAGTTTGGCCATCTTTCTGACATATCTTTGATGTAGATCACGCCCCGCAGGCCGCATTCCAACGGCTTTTTAGCCCTTATTCGGCAACTCATGCAGCGATAATGGCATTTCATTCCTCGGCAGCGGCAGTTCATTCCCGATCCGCCATTGGCAACGATCGCCCCCTTTATAATAAGCCCATACCGCAGGGCTCTGGTTGCCTTGCTAATTTTGCCAACGGCAACGCCAATACAGGAAGGAGACCGGCCATGAACAGCAAACCGGCAAATCGCAGCTTAATCGTTCTCGGCACCATCATCTGCCAGATGGGCCTCGGCACTATCTATACCTGGAGCCTGTTCAACCAGCCGCTGGTAGACAAGTTCCACTGGGGCCTTGGCGATGTCGCTACTACCTTCTCGATCACCAGCTTCTTCCTGGCCTTCGCCACGCTGTTCGCCGGTAAGCTACAAGAGCGTTTTGGTATTCGTAATCTGACGCTGGTCTCCGGCGTGCTGGTCGGCCTGGGGTTGATTGCCAGTGCCCACGTGCAATCGCTGGATATGATTTATCTGTTAGCGGGCGTGGTGGTCGGTTTTGCGGTGGGTATCGCTTACATCTCTACGCTGTCCAACCTGATCAAATGGTTCCCGGACAACAAGGGGCTGATTTCCGGTATCTCCGTCGGGGCATTCGGTAGCGGCAGCCTGCTGTTCAAATACGTTAACGCCGCCCTGATTAGCGGTGCCGGAGTCTCTGCCGCCTTCTTCTATTGGGGCGTGATCGTGATGGCGCTGATTGTGCTGGGTTCCATGCTGCTCAAAGAACCGGTACAGGTTAACCAACAGGCTAACCACGGCACGCTGGGCAACGATTACACCGTGCGCCAGATGCTGGCCAGCAAAGAGGCCTATATGCTGTTCGTGATTTTCTTCGCGGCCTGCATGAGCGGCTTGTATCTGATTGGTATCGTTAAAGACATGGGCGTACAGCTGGCAGGGATGGATTTGGCCACCGCCGCCAACACCGTTTCCGCCGTGGCTATCTTCAATACCGCAGGCCGCATCATTCTGGGTACCCTGTCTGATAAAGTAGGCCGTATGCGCGTCATCAGCTTTACCATGCTGGTCACCATTCTGGCGATTGCCGCACTGAGCTTCCTGACGCTGAGCCATACGCTGTTCTTTATCTGCGTCGGCGCGGTTGCCTTCTGTTTCGGTGGCAACATTACCGTCTTCCCGGCGATTGTCGGTGACTTCTTCGGCCTGAAAAACCACAGCAAAAACTACGGCATCATTTATCAGGGCTTTGGTCTGGGCGCGCTGGCAGGGTCGTTTGTGGCCAACCACTTCGGCGGCTTCCACGCGACTTTCATGGTGATGGGTGTGCTGTCGGTGATTTCACTGCTAATTACCCTGTTTATCAAAGCGCCGAAAGCGGTTGAGCAGGAAGAAGAGTCTCACGCAGAGCCAGTATTTGCTAAAGCCAACGGCTAATGGCCCCTCACCCTAACCCTCTCCCACAGGGAGAGGGGACCGATCGAGTGGGTCTGAAAGTACAATATTCATCATGGACTTAGGATTGCTCAGTTATTCACCTTGGATGAGAAGGCAAGTTTGCTGAAATTACCTCTTTACTTCCACCAGAGCTGGGGCTATCAGCTCCCTCTCCCAAAGGGAAAGGGGACCGATCGAGTTGGGCTGAAAGTATCGTGATTCTTCATCAGCACTGGCTGAAGAGACGATCGCAGTTGTTGAGATTATCTCTTTACTTCTAAACGAGCAGGGGCTGACAGCTCCCTCTCCCAAAGGGAAAGGGGACCGATCGAGCTGGGCTGAAAGTATCGTGATTCTTCATCAGCACTGGCTGAAGAGACGATCGCAGTTGTTGAGATTATCTCTTTACTTCTAAACGAGCAGGGGCTGACAGCTCCCTCTCCCTGTGGGAGAGATACCGTCTTGTCGGCTATCCGGCAAGCGGTATTTCCGCATTAAATACCTTTCCTGATTTCACCACACCATAGGCCAGTTGCAGCAGTTTTCGCATCGCCGCACACACTCTCTCTTTGCCCGACTTCCCACGCAACTTCAGCCTTTCTGTCAAGTCCTTAACCACAACATTGTATTGGCCTGCTACTACCGCTGGCATGTATAACGCGCTTCGTAGCTCACTGTGTCCCACTTTCGATAACCGGCTTTTCCCTTTAAACATCCCCGACTCACATCGCTGTGGATTCAGTCCTGCGTACGCCACCAGGGCCTTGCTGCTGGTGAACCGACGCAGGTTTCCAGCAAAGGCCAGCAGGCTGGAGCTCAGCATCTCTCCCACCCCTGGGATGCTTTTTAGCAACTCGCTGTCCCGTTTCAGGTCAGGGTTATCATCGATGTGCTGACTGATTCTCTTCTTCGTTTCTCGTATCAGTTCATCCAACGTGGCGATGTGTTCATTGAGTGAAGGGACGATGACCGCTTCTGCCACCTCCAGGCGATTTTCTTCCATCTGACGCATCTCTTCCAGGTTCTTAAGATGCCTGACCAACGCGGTCAACTGGCGTTCGCTCAATGGGGCTGGGAACCACGGGTCAGGCTGATGCAGTGCGCAGTAGCGGGCTATCATCGCTGCATCGCTTTTGTCCGTTTTGTTCCGGGTCAGTTCTGTATTGCCGAAGGAATGGATACACGCCGGGTTCATCAGACTGACGTGGTAGTTGTTGTCTGCCAGATAAGTGGCCAGTTCCGTGCTGTAGCTCCCAGTGGCTTCCATGCAGACATGACAGTCGCCAAAGCGGCTCAACCAGGCCGCGAACTCGCGGCATCCAGAAGGGGTATTGGCAAACTTTTTGGTTTTATACTTCTGATTTTCCAGCAGTACGGCGACATCAAACTTGAGTTTGGCGATATCAACGCCGACAGGGGTTCTGCGCATTATGGCACTCCATAACCATGTCTGTAATTTATCGCCGGACCATCCTTATATGTGGGTGCTCATAGGCACAGGATACCGTTCGGTCTACAAGGCGACAGGGAAATAGACAGTTGGGGCACAATCTCTCCCACGGGCTCATAGGCACTAGGGTTAGGAGGAGCTCACCAACTATCTCCCGATGATCAGTCGGGGATCTTCTCCGCTAAGGCGGAGAAGATCAAGACATAAGGGTTGGGGTGAGGGGTATCCCCAGCGTCTGCCGCAGATGAGCACCAGCCCCCAGCAGCCCCGGTTGGGAATGGGTGATCATAAACACTGGAATTTCTCGCACGTAGTCTTTAAAGCGGCCCTTGTCTTCAAAAGCAGCGCGGAACCCGGAGGCCTTGAAGAACTCCATAAAGCGCGGCACGATGCCCCCGGCGATATACACCCCGCCAAACGTCCCCAGGTTCAACGCCAGGTTGCCGCCAAACCGCCCCATGATCACGCAGAACAGGGACAACGCACGACGGCAATCGGTACAGCTATCCGCCAGCGCACGCTCGGTGATGTCTTTTGGCTCCAGCTTCTCCGGCAGCCGCTTGTCTGCCTTGACGATGGCACGGTACAGATTCACCAGCCCAGGGCCAGACAGCACGCGCTCCGCAGAGACGTGCCCAACTTCACCACGCAGCACCTCCAGGATGATGTCCTCTTCTTCACTGTTCGGTGCAAAATCTACGTGGCCGCCCTCACCCGGCAGGCTCACCCAGCGGCGGTTTACGTGTACCAGATGCGACACCCCCAGGCCCGTACCCGCACCGTAAACGGCAATTGGTTTATCTTTTTGCGCTTTGCCCCCGCCAAACTGCAACACGTCATCTTCGGACAGCATCGGAATCGCCATCGAAACCGCGGTAAAATCGTTAATCACTTCCAGGTGCTTTAAGCCCAGGCTCTCTTTCATCGCTTTGATGGAGAAGGCCCAGGTGTGATTGGTCATGGCGACCCAATCCTCCGTTACCGGGCAGGCGATGGCGATACAGGCATCCTGAACCTCCAGTTGCAGCTCGGCCAGGTATTGGCGGATCACCGCTTCCAGGCTATCGAACTCCAGACCAGAATAGGTTTTCGCCTGGGCGATCTCGCCCGTCTCGACAGTGCACAGCGCCAGGCGGGCATTGGTGCCGCCAACATCACCTACGAGGGCATAGGTCATCAGTGTTTCTCCCTAAAATGAATAATGCGAAATTGGTTACACTGTAAAATCACGCCGCCCAAACAACAATCGGCATTCTGCGGCCCGCTGCTCAATAGCGATCTCGATCACAAAAATCGTTTCAGCCAGCATAGTTTTCACCGATTTATACCGGCGGTTACAGATTGGCGCAAAAAACATGAGATGAAAGCGATCGCGTGCGGCTACCATTAGCGAAATCGCTCCGTTGGAGCTATATACTATGCAAACCATTCTCTGGGCCTGGCGATTCTGCTGGCTTTACTCTCTGTTTTCCCTGCCAATCAGGGACGTGACAACAAGGGATCCCGCATGCTGCATCCGCGCGCCAATGCTATGTTGGCCTTCGCCCTGCCCGCGATCGTTATCGGTTCCGCCTCCAGCCTGATCCTCATCTTGCTGATGGAAAGTGCCAACGTGCTGCAGAATTTGCTATGGACTCGCCTGCCGGAGCTGCTCAATATCGATAGCCATTCCCCCTGGTGGACCATCGGGATCCTCACGCTGACCGGTATAGCCGTTGGGTTGATCATACGTTTCGTACCGGGCCATGCCGGGCCAGATCCGGCTACCGAATCACTGATCGGCATGCCTTTGCCGCTGGCCGCGGTGCCGGGGTTGGCGTTAGCCTTGATGGTGGGCCTGGCAGGTGGCGTCAGTTTGGGGCCGGAAAACCCGATCACCGCCATCAATGTTGCCCTGGTGGTCGCACTCGGGGCCAGGTTATTGCCAAAGGTGCCAAGGATGGATTGGATCATCCTCGCCGCCGCTGGCACGATTGGCGCAATGTTTGGTACTCCGGTTGCCGCCGCCCTGATTTTCTCGCAAACGCGGGGGGGAAATAACGAAGTCCCTCTGTGGGATCGGCTGTTTGCCCCGCTGATGGCCGCTGCCGCCGGGGCCGTCACTACCCAGATGTTCTTTACCCCGAACTTTGCCCTAGAGCTTGATGCTTACGATGTGACCCGGCTACGCGATATCTTCAGCGGCTCGGTGGTCGCGCTGATCGCTATTGCCCTGGGGATGGTGGCGATCTGGTGCTTCCCACGCATGCACCACATGTTCCATTCGCTGAAAAATCCGGTATTGATGCTCGGGCTAGGCGGTCTGTTGCTGGGTATCCTTGGGGTCATTGGCGGAGATATCACCCTATTCAAAGGGTTGGATGAGATGAAACTGTTGGTGGTCGACGGCAGTTTTACCACCAGCCAACTGCTGGTGATCACCCTGACCAAGCTGGCCGCCCTGGTGGTAGCTGCCGCCAGTGGCTTCCGCGGCGGGCGTATTTTCCCGGCGGTATTTATCGGTGTCGCACTGGGATTGATGTTGCATCAACATGTCCCGGCGGTTCCGGCAGCAATCACCGTTTCCTGTGCCATTATGGGGTTGGTGCTGGTAGTAACTCGCGACGGCTGGCTGAGCCTGTTTATGGCCGTGGCGGTGGTGCCAGAGCTGCACCTGTTACCGATACTGTGCATTGTAATGTTGCCCGCCTGGTTGGTGCTGGCGGGCAAACCGTTGATGCTGGTAGTAAAATACCAGCCTCCGCATGAAGACTAGGCCAGAGCATACTCGGCAGCGGCATGCGCATGAATGGCCGTGGTGTCGAATACCGGCACTGCGGCATCTTGTGCGCTGACCAACAGGCCGATTTCAGTGCAGCCAAAAATGATCCCCTCGGCGCCCTGCTGTTCCAACTTGGCAATAATCCGGCGATATTCATCGCGTGAAGCATCAACGATTTTGCCCAGGCACAGCTCTTCATAAATGATGCGGTGTACGATATCGCGATCGGCAGCGTCCGGCGTAACCACTTCGATAGCAAATTTATCCTGCAAACGCCCACGGTAAAAATCCTGTTCCATGGTAAAGCGCGTGCCGAGTAAGCCGATACGGCGGATATTTTGCTGGCGTACCTGCAATGCCGTGGCATCGGCAATATGGATCAGTGGCAGGCCGCTCGCCTGTTCCACCGCATCCGCCACCTTATGCATAGTGTTGGTACAAATCACAATGGCCTCGGCACCGGCAGCACGCAGCGAAGCGGCGGCCCCTGCCAGCAAACGACCAGCGCCTTCCCAATCACCTTGGTGTTGCAAGCGTTCCACTTCATGAAAATCCACGCTGTAGAGCACGATTTTGGCTGAGTGCAGGCCACCAAGCCGCTGTTTCACCTGCTCGTTGATCATTCGGTAATAGGGGATGGTGGATTCCCAACTCATCCCGCCCAATAATCCCAACACTTTCATTCGGTTCTCCTTGGCTGTGACTCACTATCAACCAGACATTACCCGAGAACGACCTGACTGACGAAGCAATTATTTGCTGTGCGAGTTGCTAACCTTCGCCTGACGCGGCTCAAACCAACGCTGGCGCAGGGTATCGTAGACCCAGTTATACGCCATGGTATAAGGCAGGAAGAACAGGAAGAAACCGATCTCCAACACAAAGGCCTGCCACAACGAAATATTGAGCATGAAGGCGGCTATCGGTAGACCAATCAGCACAAACCCGGCTTCAAAGCCAAAGGCGTGGCCAATACGCACTTTCAGCGTTCTGACCACTCGGCTCACCGGCCACAGCCGATCAAAGATTGAGTTATAGGCGATGTTCCACAGCATGGCGACAGTAGATAACATGATCGCCAGTGCCCCAACCTGCGCCATCGAGCGATTAAGCAACCATGAACCCAAAGGGGCACAGATCATCACGGCGATAGCTTCGAACCCCACGGCGTGAACGATACGTTCAACCAACGACTTGTTTTGCAATTGCATACTTCACCTGTTTTGTGACCATTATTGAAAATGTCAGGTGATTATCATCGGTTTTTTGCGTAGATTAAAAATAGGTTCCATCGATAAAGTAGATACATCATGCGCTATTCCCCAGAAGCCCTACTGGCCTTTGTTGAGGCCGCCGCGTTAGGCTCGTTTTCTGCTGCCGCACGCAGGCTGCGCAAAAGCCAATCCACCATCAGCACCGCCATTGCCAATCTGGAGGCGGATCTTGGGCTGACGCTGTTCGATCGCCAGGCGCGCCAGCCGGTATTGACGGAGGCTGGCCGCAAGGTGCTGGGCCACGTGCAGGAAATTCTCGCAGCCAGCGAGCGACTCGATGCGCTGAGCATCCGCTTGGGGGACAATATCGAACCACGGCTGACCATCGTATTTTCCGATACCTATCAGCCCAACCATCACGACAACCTGCTGAAACATTTCGAGCGACGTTATCAGGATATCGAGCTGGAATGTATGATCGCCGAAGGGGAGGATGTGCTGGATCTGCTACAGACCGGCCGCGCTCACTTGGGGATGCTGGCGGTACAACCCACCTATCCCCCCGAGATCGCCGTCTCCAGGCTGCCAGAACAGACTGAAATGGGGCTGTTTGTCGCTCATGACCATCCGCTGACCCGTCTCCCGGCCCTGACACAAGCCCACCTTGCCAGCAGCCGCCAACTTTACCTCAACACCTATACCAGCAACAACGCAACCAAACCGCGCGGGCGAACCTGGTCGGCGCCTAGCTATCTGATGCTGTTGGAGATGGCGGAACAAGGGGCGGGTTGGGCGATACTGCCGCACTGGCTGGTCAAACAGTACGGGCGGCAACGTCTGACAGAGCTGAAAATGCGCGGCTGGCCGCAAACCATCTCGGTCGACGCCGTATGGTCCAAACTCACCCCGCCGGGGCCAGCGGGGCTGTGGTTATTGGATCGCCTGCTGGAAAATGCCACCGATCAAGCCGCCGCATTACGCGATTGAATATATCCATGTTTGGCCGACCAACCCTAAACAGAGGCGATAAGTCATTGGCAGTATGAATAAGTGAGAGACCCATTAGCGTGATCTGGCACTCTGACAACCTTGGTGGAAACGCATACACTGAATATCATTTCCCGCCGTCGATGAGGATCTCTATGGTTTATCAAGCTGAACCTAACCGCTACCAGAATATGGAATATCGCCGCTGTGGCCGCAGCGGGCTGCAACTGCCAGCCGTTTCACTCGGTATGTGGCACAACTTTGGTGATAGCACGCTGTATGACAATGCCCGTAGTCTGGTGCATCGAGCCTTCGATCTTGGCATTACCCACTTCGATCTGGCCAATAACTACGGGCCACCGCCAGGCTCTGCCGAAGAGAATTTCGGCCGTATTCTGCATCAGGATCTCCAGCCTTATCGCGATGAGCTGATTATCTCTTCCAAGGCGGGCTACACCATGTGGCCTGGCCCCTACGGTGACTGGGGATCGAAGAAATACCTAGTCGCCAGCCTGAATCAGAGCCTGCAACGCATGCGGCTTGATTATGTGGATATCTTCTACCATCACCGCCCTGACCCAGATACGCCGCTGGAAGAAACCATGGCGGCGCTGGATTTGATCGTCCGCCAAGGGAAAGCGCTGTATGTCGGATTATCGAATTACCCGGCCGAACGGGCGCGGCAGGCATTTGCCATTTTGCAGCAGCTTGGTACGCCTTGCGTGATCCACCAGCCAAAGTACTCGATGTTTGAACGCTGGGTCGAACCCGAGTTGCTGGATACGCTGGAAGAGCATGGTGTGGGGTCTATCGCCTTCTCACCGCTGGCTGGAGGCATGCTGACTGATCGCTATCTGCAAGGCATTCCGCCTGATTCCCGTGCAGCCAGCGGCAGCCGCTCGCTCACTCCCGAGCAGATTACCGAAGCGAAACTGCAAAAGGTTCGCCAGCTGAATGCGCTGGCAGAACAGCGTGGCCAAAAGCTTTCACAGATGGCGCTGGCCTGGGTGTTGCGTAACGATCGCGTCACTTCCGTTTTGATCGGCGCTAGCAAAGTCAGCCAGATTGAAGATGCGGTCGGCATGTTGGCCAATCGTAAGTTCAGCGCAGAAGAGATCGCCAAGATTGAGCAGATCCTGATGTAATCGCTTACAAGCCGCCGGTGGGTTATCGGCGGTTTTTTTTCACCACTCACCTCAGATAACTCCCAATCCCCGGTATTCCCCATGGCTTTCAGAATTTCCCCAAAGGCGCGGTCGCTCCACGGAGATAGCATCCCTTGGATAAATACCTCATGGATTTTACGCATAGCGTTTAAGAACGAGGGATAACAACCGTTTGCATGGCCAAAACCTATACCCTTTGGATTTCAAGTTGCAGCTAGGCGGCAAGCTTACTCATCCCCAGGAGCTTACTATTGTAAGTGACTGGGGTGAGACAAATCTGTCGGGAACAGATTTGAATGCTGTGCACAGTGGCCCCGAAGGGGTGAGGTCCAGGGATGGACCGAGTAGCTGTGCAGGTAACAACGCTGCAGCTTGAAAGACGATGGGTATATACCGATGAACGTGCTTCATTATCGATACCCGGCCAAGGGAGCCTAAATGTTTAAACCTCTGTTTACCGCAGCCATTCTGGCGGCGCTTTTCATGCCCATCGCCCACATCGCCCATGCCAGCAGCGTCAATATTGATTTGCTGCCGGGGGTCTCGCTGCAGATTGGTGACCAGGACAAACGCGGCAATTACTGGGACGGTTACGATTGGCGCGATCGCGATTGGTGGCATGGCCATCAGGGGCGTGATTTAGGGGAGCGCAGCCGCCGTGGCTACTATTGGGATGGCTATCGCTGGCGTGACCGCGATTACTGGCACAAAAATTACTACTACCATGATGGCCGCTACCGCAAGGCCGATAAATACTACTACAAAAAGTATAAAAAACAGTATCATAAGAACAAGCATCATCACAAACATCATCATCACGATCATGATGATTGACCCCTCACCCCAACCCTCTCCCACAGGGAGAGGGAGCTGTCTGGAGCTTTTGATTAGCTCGTACTGCTTCGGAAAGTGATGCAAGAAGAAGAAAGGCTGGGTAAAGGATGCTAAGTGTTCAACATGCCTCCGGTCTATACACTCCCACAGGGAGAGGGAGCTGTCCGGCGTCGTGAATTAGTCTGTGCTGCTTCGGGAAGTAAGGAGTAAGAACAAGAAAAGCGAGATATTACGCAACGTAATCAATCTGTAATAGGCCAGTTGCTGAGGATCAATGCCATTATTAAGTTGTAGCACATTCAGTCCCCTCTCCCTGTGGGAGAGGGCTAGGGTGAGGGGTAACGCAATTAAAACAGGCTACTGATCAGCAGATAACCGTTGAGCCCAACCACCACCAACACAATCAGTTTACCGAGATTCTGGATCAGACGACCGTTGACCATATCCCCCATCAGTTCACGGTTGCCGGTAAACGCCAGCAGCGGCACCAACGCCAGGGCGATACCAAAGCTCAGCAGCACCTGGCTCAAAACCAGAATACGCGTCGCATCCATCCCCATCATGATGACAATAAACGATGGCATCATGGTGACCACGCGCCGTACCCAGATAGGGATATAGAAGCGGACAAAGCCCTGCATCACCACCTGCCCCGCCAAGGTGCCTACCACGGTAGAAGAGAGACCTGCTGCAACCAGGCTCAGGCCAAAAATGGTGGCCGCCGCATTGCCGAGCAGCGGCTGCAAGGTCAGGTAGGCTTGGTCGAGATCGGTAATGCCGCTGTGGCCGTTGAAATGGAATGCGGCAGCGGCGGTGGCCATCATCGCCAGGTTAACAAAACCGGCAATAGTCATGGCGATCGCCACGTCCAGCTTGGTGGCCGAATAACGTTCGGCTTTAGAGTCTTCACCTGCGGTCTGCGTCAGCGAGGAGTGCAAATAAATCACATGCGGCATGATGGTTGCCCCTAACACCCCCGCAGCAAGAAACACCGCGTCACCATTCGGTAAATCCGGGATCGCCATCCCTCTGAGCAACCCGCTCAGCTGCGGCTGAGAAAACACCAGCTCCACGATATAGGCCATTGCCACAAACAGCAGCAGGCCGCCAATCACCAGTTCCAGTGGCTTTTGCCCGCGTTTTTGCAGCATCAGGATCAGGAAGGTGGCAATGCCGGTGAGGACTGCCCCCTGTAACAGCGTTACCCCCAGCAGCAGTTTGAAACCGATCGCGGCACCGATAAACTCGGCCAAGTCGGTGGCCATCGCGATAATCTCCGCCTGCACCCAATAGGCCCATACGGCCGGGCGCGGGAAGCGATCGCGGATATGTTCAGCAAGGTTTTTACCGGTAGCAATACCGAGTTTGGCAGACAGCAGTTGGATCAGCATCGCCATGACGTTGGCCCAGACCACCACCCACAGCAGCGTATAACCAAAAGAAGCGCCAGCTTGAATATTAGTGGCAAAATTACCGGGGTCGATATAGCCGATGGCGGCGATAAAGGCAGGCCCCATCAGAGAAAGTTTGATCTTTCTGGACGGGCGGCTGGAGGACGTATTGTTAACCGCGCGACTGTTCAGCATAGCGAAAACCCTTACTAATTTAGCTCACCTTCATCTTTACCCAAGTGATAATGATTATCAAGTGCATTTGCAGCGATAATGGTTATCTCTGCGATAGCCAAAAACGAAGGTTTTATCGAACAGATCGCCTGAAATCCTGGCGTTTCCATCTACTCTAGATCACAAGGTTCAGAGCGGATCACGCTTGATAATAAAAGTAGCACAAAAATGCCACGAACACGCATATTTATTAACATCTTGATCTTTGGTGCTTTGCCGTCATAGATTAGGACTATCTCCACTATGATTTTCCATATTTGCAATGAATGTCTCGTTTTTAAACTTGGCGTTACATAAAATGACAACCGAAATTCAGCCTGCCTCAAATTTGGAGCAAACATGTCCCATATTGCGCACTTTGCGTTAGCGTTAGTGGTGGTTGCGATCCTGGCCCTGTTAGTATGCCGCGATCGTAAAAACATCCGCATCCGCTATGTTATTCAGTTGTTGGTTATAGAAGTGTTACTGGCCTATTTCTTCCTGAACTCGGAAGCAGGTTTAGGCTTTGTAAAAGGCTTTGCAGCAATGTTCGACAAGTTGCTCGGGTTTGCGGGGCAAGGGACTGATTTTGTGTTCGGCGGGATGGGTGATAAAGGCCTGGCCTTCTTCTTCCTGAAGGTGCTGTGCCCAATCGTGTTCATCTCTGCCCTGATCGGTATTCTGCAATACATCAAAGTGCTGCCGTTTATCATCCGCATCATCGGGACCGTGCTGTCTAAAGTGAACGGTATGGGTAAACTGGAATCCTTCAACGCCGTCAGTTCGTTGATCCTGGGCCAGTCTGAGAACTTCATTGCCTACAAAGATGTGCTGGGCAAGATGTCCGAAAAACGCATGTACACCATGGCCGCTACCGCGATGTCGACAGTTTCCATGTCCATCGTTGGCGCATACATGACCATGCTGGATGCCAAGTATGTAGTGGCGGCGCTGGTACTGAACATGTTCAGCACCTTTATCGTCCTGTCACTGGTCAACCCTTATGACACCAGTAAAGAAGAAGAGCTGCACCTCGGCAATCTGCACGAAGGCCAAAGCTTCTTTGAAATGCTGGGTGAATACATTCTGGCAGGCTTCAAGGTGGCGATTATCGTTGCCGCGATGCTGATTGGCTTTATCGCCCTGATTGCCGCGCTTAACGGCCTGTTCAGCGCCATCTTCGGCCTGAGCTTCCAGGAAATCCTGGGCTACTTCTTCTATCCATTTGCCTGGATCCTTGGCGTGCCTAAGCACGAAGCGTTGCAGGTTGGCAGCATCATGGCGACCAAGCTGGTTTCCAACGAATTCGTTGCCATGATGGAACTGCAGAAAATCGGTGCTGAGCTGTCCCCACGCAGCATGGGTATTCTGTCCGTGTTCCTGGTGTCCTTCGCCAACTTCTCTTCTATCGGTATCGTAGCCGGTGCGATTAAAGGGTTGAACGAGCATCAGGGCAACGTGGTTTCACGTTTCGGCCTTAAGCTGGTTTACGGCTCTACCCTGGTTAGCCTGCTGTCAGCGGCCATCACAGGCTTGGTTCTGGGCTAACAGCTTTAGAATCGACAAGTTCCAGTCTTAAGACGCCCGATGAAGTTTATCGGGCGTTTTTTATGGGAATATTCTCCGCCTTGACGCGTGTGGCTCATATAAAAATACTGGAATTTCATTGATATATGCTGTGTAATGGGTCTTGCCCGATTGCTGTTGATGATCCTGATAACTTCCTGAGATAAAAATGGATACATTGCATAAACCTACCGAGCGCGTCTTGCTGATACTGGAAACTCTGGCGAACGAAGAGGGAATGACTCTCTCCGCGTTAGCGACTAAAACCGGTATTTCCAAAGGGACGATATTCCCAATCCTAAAATCTCTCCTATCGCGCAAGTATATCAATCATAACGAAAAAACTGGGTTATATACGCTGGGTATTTCCTGCGCAGTCTTGGCCAGCGCCACCTTCGAAAAAGAGTATTGGCTCAGGATGATCAACGCAGAAATGCGCAACGTAGTGATTGAATGCAATGAGGTTTGCCAGATGGGGGTGCTGGATGGGGCCCATGTGCTTTACATCGATAAAATCCAGGGTGAGCAGACCGTTCAACTGGTCTCTAAAATAGGTACCAGGCTGCCAGCCATTTTTTCCGCGCTAGGGAAGGCAATGCTATCCCAATGCACGGATGAAGAGATTATGGCGCTTTATCCGAATGGATTTACCCCTGTAACTTCACGCAGCGTGCAGAGCTCGCAGAAATTACGTGAGCAGCTCAATGAAGTCGTTGCCAAAGGCTATGCTATGGACGACAGAGAAATTAACGAAGATACGGTGTGTTTTGCCGTACCGCTGTTGCAAAAAGGGCGAATATTGGCGGCTATCAGCGTTTCGCTGCCTTACTTTAGAGCCACTCAGGAAAAGAATGAGCAGGTTTTAGCGTCCCTACTCCTGGCACGGAAAAAAATAGAAAATACCTTGGACAAATTACCTGAGATAAGCAACTTCTGAGTTATCCCGAGCAATCTCCTCATCAAAAGCGTCATGAAACTTGTGATGCTGCACACAATATAAGCATTTAAACAGCCATAAAATCGCCGTATTTTCGCTTAAAAAAAACTTATCTCATTGATATTTAATGCAAAAACAACACACCCTGAATAATTGACTTCTCTTTAGTCACATGCTTTTCTATGTCTAATTCGTTAATCAGAACGATGTTTGTGTATACGAACAAATGGGAGGCATATGAAAAGCAGTTACCTTACCCCTGTAGTTACGGTGTTTGACGATCGTGGACGGCTTGATCCTGAGCAGAACCTACGTCTGTACGATTACATCAAAGGTTATGTATCTGGGTTTGTTGTGATGGGCAGCACCGGCGAATTTTTCTCGTTGAACATGAAGCTCTCTAAACAGCTCATTCAGTTAGCATCGGAGTTTGATCGTGGCAGCATGAAAGCTTACGCCGGAGCGAGCAGAATGGATATTGCTGAATCCGTAGAGCTTGCCAATTACGCCGAGGAGTGTGGCCTGGACGGCGTAATGATCATCAGCCCCTATTACTTCCGGCTTTCTGATGAAAGTATTTACGCCTTTTACAGTGAGATAGCCCGTCAGACAACGGCTAAGATATTCATTTATAATTTCCCCGATCGTACCGGATACTCGGTAACTCCTGAGGTTTGCCTAAGATTGGCCGACCGTTATCCCAATATTGTGGGCCTTAAGGATACGATCCCAGATACCGCACACACCGCTCAGGTTATCAATAAAGTCAAGGCAGAGATCCCTCATTTTGAAGTCTATGCTGGCTATGATAATAACTTTGCCCACAATGTGTTATCAGGGGGTAACGGGTGTATTGGCGGACTTTCCAATATCTGCCCGGAGGTTTTCCAAGTCTGGATGGCCGCATTTGAGCACGACGACCTCGAATCGGTGGCCATGTATCAAAGAAAAGTCGATGGCTTGATGGATATTTATAACGTCAACGACCCCTTCATTGCGACCTTCAAGAAAACGCTGCAACTCCGTGGCGTTATTGACTCGGTATATTGCACTCGCCCATTCAATGGACTGCAAGACAAACAGACGGAAGAAGTTTTGAAAATCCTGTCCCGAGCCAATATTAGCCTACAACGTTAATCCTATTACGGAGGATTTATGAATACGCTTGCTGCTTATGATAATCCTGAACTGAACTCTGCGATAAAAAAATCCTGGAAACGCTTAGTTCCATTAATGTTTATTCTGTATTTTATTGCATTTCTTGATCGGGTAAACGTGGGGTTTGCCAAGGAGGCGATGCAGGTGGATATCGGCCTGTCAAACTCCGCATTTGCTCTCGGGGCTGGCATATTCTTTGCGGCCTATGCCCTGTTTGGTATTCCCGCCAACCTGATCCTGAATAAGATTGGGGCGCAAAAATGGTTAAGTATCACGACTGCATTCTGGGGCGTGCTTTCTGCGCTGACTGGCCTGGTTCAAACTGAAACACAGTTTATCGTTTTGCGTTTTTTATTGGGTCTGGGGGAAGCGGGTTTCTATCCTGGCATCTTATTACTGGCTTCTATTTACTTCCCTAATAAGGTGAGAGCTTCGGTTGTAGGTATTTTTGTGCTTGGCGTTCCTCTAGCCCTGACGCTAGGTTCCCCTCTCTCTGGTGCCCTGTTGGAAATGCACGGTTTCCTGGGAAAACCGGGTTGGTTCTGGATGTTCTTTATTGAAGGGCTACCGGCAGTATTCATGGGGATCTTTGCCTGGTTTTATCTGGATGACTCACCGGCAAAAGCACGCTTTCTCACCGCCAGTGAAAAGAAAGCCCTCATGGATCAATTGACTCTGGAGCAACAGCAAACCGAAACCAGCAACGTAAGCACGGCGCTTAAAAGCATCAAAGTGTGGCATCTGGCACTGATCTACGGCACGATCCAAATCAGTGTCTACGGCCTGATGTTCTTCTTGCCTTCACAAGTGGCTACGCTGATGGGGTCTACCTTAGGGTTTAAAGAGTCGTTGGTTGCGGCCATTCCCTGGGCCTGTTCAGCCGTAGGTGTTTATTATATTCCGCGCCTTTCAGACAAAATGCCTACCCGACGGGTCAGTATTTCAGTCAGTTGTATGGTGGCTGCAGCCATTGGTTTAGCGGTGTCCGCCTATGCGGGGCCGGTCCTGGCGATAGCCGCATTATCTCTTTCAGCCATTGGTTTCCTCTCGGTACAACCCATTTTCTGGACCTTCCCGCCGCAGATCGTATCGGGCTCAGCATTGGCTGCCTGTATCGGTTTCTGTACCACTATGGGGGCCTTCTGCAGCTTCCTGGCACCCTTGATCCGCGTCGAAGTGGATAAATGGTTTAACAGCGATACCGCTGGGCTGTTGGCATTGTCGTTAATCACGGTGTGTTGTGCGTTATTGATCGCCGGTCTGGCAAAAAGAAAAAACATTGACTCGGTTGCACTGCAACATCATTAACCTCTGATTAATTACCCATAAACGGTTACCAAATAACGAAGGATAATCGAATGCAGACCATCTTGAAAATTGACCCTACAGATAATCTTATTGTTGCCCTGAAGGATTTAAAAAAAGACCAGCGGGTAACTTGGGATCATCAAGAATATATTTTAAACAGCGATGTTAAAGCCAAGCATAAATTTGCAACTCAAGACGTTGCCGTAGGTGACATCGTTTCCCTGTATGGCGTCCCGGTCGGCAAAGCTACTAAGCCAATTGCAAAAGGGGAAGCTGTTACTACCGACAATATCAGCCATTATGCAGCACCGGTCACTCTGGAGGATGAAACGACATACCATTTCGAAAACCCAGATATTTCAGCTTGGCAGAACCTCACATTTCGCGGCATCGTGCGTGACGATGGTCGGGTCGGTACGGCGAATTATTGGTTGGTGATACCGCTGGTATTTTGTGAAAACCGCAACGTTCAAAAAGTCACTGATGCAATGAATGAAGCATTAGGCTACAGCAATAATAACCTGAAGAACTTTGCCCATCAGATTGCTTCTGGTAGCGCTCATTCTCCGGAGGTTTCGCGTCCATTCCCCCATTTGGACGGAGTCAGGTGTATTACCGTGACCTCTGGTTGTGGCGGTGCCACCTCAGACAGTATGACCATGTGCGAGGTATTGGCTGCCTATGCAGACCACCCTAATGTAATGGGGGTGACCGTGTTTGCATTAGGCTGTGAAAAGGCACGGATTGTCGATTTTCAGCAGGCACTTAAGCAACGCAATCCGGCGTTCAACAAACCCACTATCTACTTCAAGCAGCAGGAATGGAGCAGCGAAGAGAAAATGATGCAGGATGCGTTAACCTCTACCTACCATCTCATCCGGGATGCGCCAATAGTGGAACGGGTGGATGTGCCGCTCTCCAGCCTGAAGATCGGTGTTAAATGTGGGGCCTCTGACGGTTTCTCAGGGATAAGCGCCAACCCGGCCATGGGAGTGGTATCCGACCGGTTGATTGCCCTCGGTGGAGCTTCAGGGTTGGCAGAATTCCCGGAATTATGCGGTGCAGAAGGCGATATTGTCAGACGCTGCGTCAGTCTGCCGCTGAAAGAGAAATTTCTTTCATTGATGCAACGCTACGAGGCCGTAGCCAACTTCTTTGATACGTCGATTGCGGATAACCCCAGCCCTGGCAATATTGCCGATGGCTTGATCACGGATGCGATTAAATCTGCGGGAGCGGCCAAGAAAGGAGGCCGGGCACCGATCAGTGCGGTATGTGATTATGCAGAGCCCATGCCGGATGCTGGGCTTTCACTGGTCTGTACTCCCGGGAACGATGTCGATGCGGTTACCGGGCTCGTAGCCGCAGGATGTAACGTCGTGATTTTCTCCACTGGGCTAGGAACGCCTACCGGTAACCCGATTGTGCCAGTATTAAAAATCTCGACCAATTCAGCGATTGCAGCAAGGATGCCTGACATCATTGATTATGACTGTGGCGGCGTTATTGAAGGTCAGTCATTGTCTTCGATTGCCGATGGCCTTTTTACCAAGGTTATCGAAGCCGCCAGCGGCACCTACAAGGTGAAGGCCGAGCGGTTGGAACAGTATGATTTTATGTTGTGGAAACGATCACTGGATCTCTAGCCGAGCTTCTGTGAACAGCAAAAAGCCGACCCAAGGGTCGGCTTTTCAAATGGTGGTGGAGCTAGACGGGATCGAACCGTCGACCTCTTGCATGCCATGCAAGCGCTCTCCCAGCTGAGCTATAGCCCCACAAAAGTGGTACGCGTTAACCGTGCGTTACGGTATTCCCCAACCTTTCTGAGATAAAAGGTTGGTGGAGCTAGACGGGATCGAACCGTCGACCTCTTGCATGCCATGCAAGCGCTCTCCCAGCTGAGCTATAGCCCCAATCCACAATCACGAAATCCTGTGAACGGGGCGCATGATATGAAACCCCAGAAACCCTGTCAACGGCTAAATTGAATTCCTCGATCAAGCGCTGAAAAAGCCGCCAAATCAGCGCGTTTAATGCTAAAAAACCGCCGCTTTGGCCACAAAACAAACCGGCAAGAAAAAAGCCCCGCGAATCGCTTCGCAGGGCTCTGTCGGTTTAGCTGGCAACTAACGGTCAGGCTTGCGCTTCACGCTCGGCAATATAAGCCAATGCCTGATCAATACGCTTGAGGGAGCGTGCCTGGCCGATAGCATGTACGGTAACGTCCATGCCCGGTGACTGGCCAGCGCCAGTGACCGCAACGCGCAATGGCATCCCTACTTTGCCCATACCCACGCCCAGTTCGTCTGCAGTGCCCTGAATGGCGTCGTGCACGTTCTCTGGCGTCCAGTTGGTAATAGCGGCCAGTTTGGCTCGTACTGCCTCCAGCGGCTGGCGCGCGACCGGACGCAGGTGTTTCTTCGCCGCATCGGCGTCAAACTCGCTGAAGTCCT
Organism: Serratia sp. K1WW1; assembly: GCF_055790865.1. Taxonomy (NCBI): domain Bacteria; kingdom Pseudomonadati; phylum Pseudomonadota; class Gammaproteobacteria; order Enterobacterales; family Yersiniaceae; genus Serratia; species Serratia sp. K1WW1. The sequence goes on along the minus strand of NZ_CM147697.1, from coordinate 1,736,791 downwards.
GGTAGAAGTAATGGCAAGACTCAGCCATCTCCTTGAGCGTTTTGCAACGCTCGCCCAGCAGCTTGACCAGATCTTTCAGTTCTGGACCGTTGCGGGTTTCAATCCCCTGCTGCTCAACATGCCATGCCAGATAGACCGCCACTTCTTCCGCTGGCATATGGTTAATGTAGTGATGGTTCAACCACTGCAGCTTTTCGGTGTTGAAGGCGCTGGCGGATTTGTTGATCGCATCCAGGGTGAAGAACTCTTTCATCTCATCAATAGAGAAGATTTCCTGATCGCCATGGGACCAACCCAAACGCACCAGATAGTTCAACAACGCCTGCGGCAGGTAGCCGTCATCACGGTATTGCATCACGCCAACGGCACCGTGGCGCTTAGACAGTTTTTTACCGTCATCACCCAGGATCATCGACACGTGCGCATATTCCGGCACCGGTGCCCCCAGCGCTTTCAGGATGTTGATCTGGCGCGGCGTGTTGTTGATATGGTCTTCACCACGGATCACGTGGGTGATTTCCATATCCCAGTCATCGATCACGACGCAGAAGTTATAGGTTGGCGCACCGTCGGTACGGCGAATGATCAGATCGTCCAGCTCCTGGTTGCTGAATTCGATCGGGCCACGGATTTTATCGTCGAAGATGACCGAACCTTCCTGTGGGTTACGGAAACGTACAACGTGTGGCTCATCGGCAGTGTGGCTGCACTGGCTATCGCGGCAATGGCCGTCATAGCGTGGCTTCTCGCCGTTTTCCATTTGCTTCTCGCGCAGCGCTTCCAGGCGTTCTTTCGAGCAATAGCACTTATAGGCCGTTCCCTGTTGCAGCATTTCATCAATCACCGCGTTGTAGCGATCGAAACGCTTGGTCTGGAAGTACGGGCCCTCATCCCAATCCAGGTTCAACCAGTTCATGCCATCCATAATTGCGTCGATAGCCTCCTGGGTTGAACGTTCGAGATCGGTATCTTCGATACGCAATACAAACTCACCACCGAAATGGCGGCTGAACAACCAGGAATAGAGCGCAGTACGGGCGCCGCCGACGTGCAGATAGCCGGTCGGGCTTGGGGCGAAACGGGTTTTGATTTTCATTGGGTTCACTGCCTTATTACGCAACGCGTGTCAGCGGAGTGCCGACGATTGCTCGGAATGTAAAATAGTGGGCGACATTCTACCACTCCATGCTAATTCCTCAACGCCGACACGCTATCGGCCGCTACGCTTTGCGGCCCACTACGCATGATACTGTGCAAAGAATCGTCCTGGTCGGCGATAAATATCGCATCCTGTCTAAATTTGCGGCGAACGATTGAAATCATTTTAAAAACCGTTGACTCACTTTCAACTATCCCTATAATGCGACTCCAACAAGACGGGGTGATTAGCTCAGTTGGTAGAGCATCTCCTTTACACGGAGGGGGTCGGCGGTTCGAGCCCGTCATCACCCACCATCTTGTTAAAGCAGTAAGAAATGAGAACAATGAGGGTGATTAGCTCAGTTGGTAGAGCATCTCCTTTACACGGAGGGGGTCGGCGGTTCGAGCCCGTCATCACCCACCATCATTCTCTCATTGGGTAGTATCTGGAAGTCCTGAAGTGGGTGATTAGCTCAGTTGGTAGAGCATCTCCTTTACACGGAGGGGGTCGGCGGTTCGAGCCCGTCATCACCCACCATTTCAGCTTCAAAAGCAGTACACCACATTCGTGGGTCGTTAGCTCAGTTGGTAGAGCAGTTGACTTTTAATCAATTGGTCGCAGGTTCGAATCCTGCACGACCCACCACCATTTAGAAAAAGGCGCCTTTAGGCGCCTTTTTCGCATGTGCGCTCCCCACAACAGTGCCGTCTCCCTCACCACATACGCAAAGAAGGGTCGTGTGGGTGAGAACCTGCGTTCAGGTTCGAGTCTCGCTTGCGAGACAACGGCGGCGGCCGGTCATCCTGCACGACCCACCGTACAGGTGCCTAATGTTCGCCCCCAACTCTTTTGCCCCTACCTGAAAACCGCCACCTCAGGCCTCGGTGATATCTCCCTCACCCTAACCCTCTCCCCAAGGAGAGGGAACAGTCCGTGCCACCAGCAATATCGCCTTCAACCTGACTATCGGCGGACGCAAACAGCCAGTCTTCCTGCAAAACTAACCTCCCCAAAAACAAAAAAGGGAGCCGAATAATCAGCCCCCTTCTTCAAATCAACCGCTCAACTCAAACTCAAGCCGCCAACGTCGCCCCACCATCGATCACAATATCCTGCATCGTAATATGGCTAGCCCGGTCAGACGCCAGGAACAGGATCGCATCGGCAATTTCCTGCGGTTGGGCAATCTTGCCCAACGGGATGCCCAACTTAAACTGGTCGGGGAAACCCTTGATCATATTGCTTTCGCCGTGTTCGTCCTGCCACATCCCGCGCAGCATCGGGGTATTGGTCGAACCGGGGGAAACCAGGTTACTGCGTACGCCATAAGGCGCCATTTCCAACCCCACGGTTTGGCACAGGCTGCGCATAGCGGCCTTGGAGGCGCAGTAGGCCGCCATGCCAACACGTGGCACATGGGCCGCGTTAGAGGCAATGCTCACGATGGCCCCCTGCTTCTGACGGCGGAACACCGGCAAGGTATGACGGAACAGGTTAAAGGCACCACCGGCGTTCACCGCCATGCAGGCCAGCCAGTCCGCATTGCTGGTTTCATCGGTCAGCCCCATGCGCAGAACGCCAGCCCCATTGACCAACACGTCTAACCGCTCATGCTCCGCCAATAAACGCTGGCAAACGCTATCTACCGCAGCGGCATCGGTGATATCCAGCACCTCGGTGCGGAACGGATAGTCCAGATCGCCAAAATGCAGATCGAAGCCGATAACCTCGGCCCCACTCTGTGCAAATGCCAATGCGGTTTGATAACCAATCCCCGCCCCGGCACCGGTCACCCAAACACGTTTACCGCTAAATTCCTGTTCTCTAGCCATCAGGTTCTCCTCTCGGAAAGCAACGCCCACCAGCTATCGATCGTGGGTGATTTGGCCAGCGCGATAAAATCGATATCTTCACGAATTTTACGCCAGCGGGTTGCCAACTCCATGATACGCACCGAGTCCAGACCGTAATCGATCAGGTTTTCATCATTGCCGATGTCTTCGCTATCTTCATCGAGCAACGGGATAATTTGCTGGCGCAACGCATCGATGCTGGCAATACCAGGTAGCAGATCGGCGGTAGTCACCACCCGACCACAGCGCCCGGCGGTGTAACGCAGGGCCATCAGGTGTTCCTCACGGGAGAAGTCCGCCAGGCCGTCGGCCACCATAAACGGCTTGATGTTACGCATAAAGGCGTCGATAGCAGTGGTCATACAACCGATATGCGCGTAGACACCGCAGATAATCAGCTGATCGCGCCCACTTTCTTGCAGGATCTCTTGCAGCGGCGAACGGTGGAACGCGCTGTAGCGCCACTTCACCAACACCGTATCGTCAGCATCCGGTGCCAATTCGCTGACCACCGCCTGCTGCTCTGGGTGCTTGTTCAGCCCCGGCCCCCACATATCATTCAACAAGGCACGGTCTTCATCACTTTGCTGGTTAGGCTGCGCGGTATAAAACACCGGGATACCCTGCTGCTTGCAGTAGCGGCGCAGAGCGGCGATGTTCTCGACCACCTGTTTGATCAGCGGGCTATCTTCACCCCAGAAATTGAGAAAATATTGCTGCATGTCGTGGATCAGCAGTGCTGCGCGCTGTGGCTCGAAGGCCCAGTTAACCTTGTTAACCGGCAGATCGCTCGGCGCTGGCAACGCATAATCGTTTAGTTTAGGGATCGCCATGACTTATTCTCCTTTGGCCTGAGCCAGTTGTTGCGCTTCCAGGCGTTCACGCAGCAGTTTTTTATCGACTTTACCGACCGGGGTTAACGGTAGTGACTCAACCTGAATAAAGCGGTCTGGCAATTTAAATTCGGCCACGCCCTGCTCACGCAGATGGCGGCGCAGTACCACGGGTTTAACGGCCTCGTGAGCGATGACAAAGGCACAGCTTTTTTCACCCATCAGATCGTCCGGCATCGACACCAGCGCGGCGTTAATCACCGCCGGGTGGCGCAGCAGCAGGTTTTCAATTTCTTCTGCAGCAATCTTTTCACCACCACGGTTGATTTGGTCTTTCTGCCGCCCTTGTACCTGCACATAACCGTCCGCCGTCAGGCTGATCAGATCGCCGGAACAGTAGAAACCGTTCTCGTCAAAGGCTTCGGCATTATGCTCAGGGCTTTGGTAATAGCCGCGGAAAGTGTATGGGCCACGCGTCATCAAGCGGCCCGTTTCCCCTACCGGCAGCGGATTACCTTGTTCATCTGCCACCCACAGCTCGTCGTCCGGACACATTGGCGTGCCTTGGGTGGTGAGAATGTGTTGGTCGTCGTCATCCAGCAATGTGTAGTTCACCAGCCCTTCAGCCATGCCAAACACCTGCTGCAACTGGCAGCCGATCTCATTGCGTATGCGGGCCGCCAGGGTTTCCCCCAATTTGGCTCCGCCAACCTGCAGCAGCGTCAGGCTGGCTAACGGCTGATTACTTCCCCACTCTTCGATCGCCTGTAGCCACAAAGTAACCGCAGGCGGCACCAGCGCGGTGACCGTGATCTGATGCTGTTCGATCAGTTTGAAACATTGGGCAGCCGCGGGATCGCTGGCAAATACCACCAGCCCGGCACCGTAGAACACCCCCAACACGCCCGGAGAGCTCATTGGGTAGTTGTGTGCCACCGGCAGCGCACACAGATAGCGGGTAGCGCTGTCGAAGCGGCAAATCTCTACGCTGCGGCGAATACTGTAGTAATAATCGTTATGGGTGCGCGGGATCAGCTTCGGCGTACCGGTGCTGCCACCGGAAAGCTGGAAAAACGCCACCCGATCGGCGGCCGTTGGCGTCGGTTCAAAAGCACCTGGCTCCTCTTCCAGCCAAGCAGCCAACGCCTGTTCACCATCGGCCTGATTACGCAGCCCAACCACCCGTAGCGAAGGATGCTGTTCTCTGAATGTATCCAGGAACCGATCCTGCGCGAACAGGGCATGTTCGCGATCGGCAATCAGCAGCGCAGGCTTGATTTGACTGGCATAGGCGTTCAGTTCGCTACGTTGATGGCTGAACAGGGCATTCACCGGCACCACGCCGATTTTCAACAGGGCAAAGAACACCACATAGAATTCAACCACGTTGCCTAGTTGAACCAACGCGGTATCGCCGGATTGTAGCCCGCGCCGTAACAGGGCGGCGGCTAGACGATCGGAAAGCTGTTCCAGTTGGCGATAGCTTAAGCTGCGTTGCGGGTCGATCATGGCAATAGCGTCGTTATCTGCCTGACGGGACAAGATATCGGTCAACGGTCGATCGATCCAATAGCCGCGTTCGCGGTAACGGCGCGCGAACTCTTCAGGCCAGGGGGTAAAAGCAATAGTCATGGGGGACTCTCTATCCTTGATTAAGGCCAAACGCACGCAGAATGGTGCTGAGCTTGGTACCAGTTTCGTACCATTCGGACTGCGGGGAAGAGTCCTGCACGATGCCCGCACCGGCAAACAGGCGTACCTGATTACCCTTCACGGTGCCGCAACGGATGGTGACGACCCATTCTCCGTTGCCCTCGGCGTCACACCAGCCGACGATGCCACCAAACAGCTGCCGGTCAAACGGCTCAAGCTGTTCGATGAGCTCGCGAGCTGCCAGCGTTGGGGTACCGCATAATGCTGGCGTAGGGTGCAACAGGCAGGCCAGCGACAGGGCATTCTCTGCCCGATCGGCCACTTCACCGTCGATTGGCGTCGAAAGATGCCACAACGTGGTGGTACTGAGCAGTTCGGGGGTTGCGGGAATATGCAAATGACTGCAACGCCCAGCCAAGACCTGGCGCATGCCTTCGGTCACGATCTGGTGTTCATAGCGGTCTTTACCCGAAACCAACAGTTGTTCGCTGACTGCCCGATCCCGCTGCGGATCACTTTCGCGCCGAGCCGAACCCGCCAGCGGGTTGGAATGGAACTGGTCGCCAAATTTACGCAGCAGCAGCTCCGGGCTGGCTCCCACCAATGCCCCCTCTGCCAGCGGCACGTGGAAATGGAAGCCGTGCGGATTCTGGGCAATGATGCGCGCCATCAGCGCTGCGTGGTCTACCGGCTTGCTGGTTTCAATGTCCAAAAGGCGGGCGAGCACTACCTTATCCAATAGATCACCGGTAGTTGCCTGTACGGCATCGCTAACCATCTGCATAAACTGCGGCTGCGCTGGCAACTCGGTTTGGCGGACAATCTCAGGGATCGGTCCAGCAGCAGGCGCTAAGCTGGTCAGCAGGGCTTCACGATCGAACCATTGCGTCTGTTGCGGGATAAACAGTGACGAGGGTTGACGAGTATCGAAAGGGATTGCGCCGCACAGCAGCGGATCCTTGATGCCTGCCTTGCGGGCCTGCGCAAATGCCTGCTGTATCGCCTGCTGGAATTGGCCCTGCAGGTCATCGCCATCCACCGCTGGCAAGGTGATGCGGGCAAAGCATCCCTGGGTGCTCAGACTGCGAAAAGGCGAGGTAAAAAAGAAACCTGAAGTCGGGGATATTGTGGCGGCCTGTGCCAGATCTACACCCTGTTGCAGGTCCTTTTGCGCAGCGCCCTTAACGGCTACGTCCATAGGTACTTCCTCTTGTTTCATTAACAATAACCAATATAATAATGATTATCATTTGTATTGCATCCGCGATAAAGTACCTGCCAGAACTGACCATGTCAATAAACGTAACCTCTTCTGCTAACCCACATTAAGGGGTAAACTTGGTGGTTTCTGACCAATGAATGATAATCATTCGGATTAAAAGGATCTCACCGATGTCAATCCCCCTGCGGCTCAGCCTGGCGCTGTTTGGCCTGCTGGCGTTGAGCGTTGCCCAAGCCGAGACTCAAGCCTGGCCGCGCAGTATCGAAACCTCACACGGCGTTATCACCCTTAATCAACCCCCACAGCGCATCGTTTCCACCAGCGTGACGGTCACCGGTACGCTGTTGGCGATAGACGCACCGGTGATCGCCAGCGGAGCCACCAGCCCAAACAACCGGCTGTCGGATCGGCAGGGCTTTTTCCACCAGTGGGGAGAGATTGCGGCCAAACGCGGAGTGAAGCGGTTATATATTGGTGAACCCAACGCCGAGGCGATCGCCGGTGAGGCACCTGACCTGATTGTAATGTCCGCTACCGGGGCCGATTCTGCGGTGCGCCTGTACGATCAACTGTCGGCCATCGCTCCGGTGCTGGTGGTGAACTACGACGATAAAAGCTGGCAGGAACTGGCCAACATCCTCGGCGTAGCGACCGGCCATGAAGCACAAGCGGAGAAGATCGTCAGCGAATTCGATCGTCGTGAGAAAACGCTGAAACAGCAGATGACATTGCCACCACAGCCCATAACGGCACTGGTGTTTCGCAGCGATGGCAAAAATGCCAACCTGTGGACTGCCGACTCATCCCAAGGGCAACTGCTGCAACAGCTAGGCTTTACCCTGGCCACTTTGCCGCCCAAACTCAACGCCAGCACCAGCCAAGGGGCGCGTAAAGACATCGTGCAGCTCGGCGGTGAAAACCTGGCAGAAGGCTTGAATGGGCAAACGCTGCTGTTATTCGCCAACGATGAAAGTGATGCACAGCGGCTGATGAGCAACAGTTTCCTGGCTCATCTGCCAGCGGTGGAGAATAAGCGGGTTTACCCATTGGGGAACGACACCTTCCGCCTGGATTATTACAGCGCCAGCAACTTGCTGACGCGTCTGGAAAAGCTGTTTATTTCTCCGTAGCCGCAGCGGCGGGTTGGAGTTTATCGCTCTGCCCGCCCATGCTCACGTTGCGCAGGCCGCGCATGGCAAACGCCAGCACCACGGCCAGCAGCGCCGCACCAAAACCGAAGCTGGTAGAGCTCATCGCTGGCAGCATAAATGCCCCCATCGCGCCGAGCAGCAAGGCACCAAACGCATCCCCTACTACGTTCTGCGCGGTCCACAGGCCGTTAATCCGGCCCAGAAACGCGTCCGGCGTCAGGTTCTGTATCAAGCCATATTGCAGCAGCGAGTTCAGCGCGCTGAGGTAGCCAAACACCACCAGGCACAACAGCGCCATGCCGTACCAAGGCATCAGGCCAAACAACCCCACGGCCACGAAAGCCGCTATTGCCGTTATCAACATCATCCAGCCCGGCCGTGCCACCTGAGCCACTCGGCCACTGGTAAATGCGCCAATCGCCGCCCCTAATGGCACAGCCGCATACATGATCCCCAAGCTCTGGGTGGTGACCTGCCACATACCGGAGATGGCCGGATATAACACTCGCACCGCGCTGGCCATGGTCATCAACGCACCAATCAGCGCTACCATGCCAATCACCTTGTTCTGGAACAGGAAGGTGAAGCCGCCGATCAGCGCCCTCAATGGATGTTCACGAGGCTGTGGCGGCGGTGGCAACTGAGGCAATTTTAATAGCGGGATCAAGGTGATCAACGTCCCCAAGGCCGCCAGCGCATAGTTCCAGCTGATACCTGCCCCGGCGATCACCAACCCACCGATAGCGGGAGACAGGATCGACCCAAAGCGTACGGTCAGCATGCTGATGGCCCCGGCCTGCACGATATTCTCACGGCCAACGATCGCCGGTGTCGCCGCCAGCAACGCCGTCACGCCTACCGCACCAAAAAATCCGTCCCATACCGCTAGCAGATAAATCGCCGTTAGCGAAGGTGCAGGCAGCGCAGCATTGAGGCACAACCCCAGAAAGCCCACACCGCAGGTTGAGCGCGCAAACAAGATCAACCGACGGCGTTCATAGCGATCGGCCAGCACTCCGCCCATCAGCAAACCGGCAAACATTCCGCCGCCCGCCAGGGTCACCGCAAGCCCAACCAACAGAGTTGACCCAGTTAGCGCCTGGATCTGCACCGGAATGGCGATCGCCATCAGGCCCAATGCCAGGATCGAAATAAAACGGGCGCAGAATACGGCACGAAAAGCGGGGTTGGTCCTAAGCAGGCTAAAATCGAGCAAAATAGAGGGTTTATTCATTTTGTTATCACCACAACTTATATCCTTGATCTTCCACAAACAACGACACGATATTCGACAGGCTCAGCGCTAGTGCTGATCAGGCTGCCATGCTACCATAGATAAATACAATCAATAATGATAATAGATATCATTGATATTCAGTTAATAATGGGCTGTCATGTTCCGGCTTACACCTAATTGCTCTCCTCCGCTTCCTGACCGCAGGGGCATTCTGTTTATGGGGTTATCCCGCTCCTTCTGGCTGCGCCTGTTTGGCCTGCTGTGCGCCTTTGTCGTGCTGCTGCTGGTGATGATGCTCAGCCTGTCGCTGGGGGCTAAATCCATTCCTTTCAGTAACGTCGTTGCCGCGCTGAATGGCCAATGCAGTGGCGCAGACTGCGTCATCATTACCGAAGCACGCCTGCCACGCACGCTGATCGGCGTGTTGGCTGGCATCGCACTTGGGCTGGCTGGTGCGCTGATGCAAACCCTCACCCGCAACCCGCTGGCAGACCCTGGTATCTTGGGGGTTAACTCCGGAGCCGGTTTCGCCGTGGTGTTGGGCATTACCTTCTTCGGTGCGACCAACGTCAGCCAATATCTGTGGTTCGCCTTTGCCGGTGCGCTGTTTGCCTCGCTGTTGGTGGCGCTGGTAGGCGCAATGGGCGGCAGCCGAGTTAATCCAGTGCGCCTGACCTTGGCCGGGGTGGCGCTGGCCGCCGTGCTGGAAGGGATGACCACCGGCATCGCTCTGCTCAATCCTTTGGTGTTCGATCAGCTGCGTTTTTGGCAGGCTGGCACACTGGACATTCAGAATATGGCGGTAGTGCGCAGCGCCGCATTGCCAATCCTGCTGGGCACGTTAATCACCCTGTGGCTTAGCAAAGCGTTGAACAGCTTGAGTATGGGGAGTGAGCTTGCAGCGGCGCTCGGCACCGGAATTATTCGCACCCAACTGCTTGGCCTGTTAGCTATTACGCTGCTGTGTGGCGGAGCTACCGCCGCCGTTGGCCCTATCGCCTTTGTCGGGCTGATGATGCCCCACATTGCCCGGCGGCTGGCGGGGTCAGAACTCAACTGGATGCTGCCCTGGACGCTGGTTTTAACGCCTATTCTGCTACTGAGCGCTGATTTACTGGGCCGCTTTCTGGTCGCGGGGGAACTGCGGGTCTCCATCGTACTTTCCCTGATCGGCGCGCCGATGTTGATTATGTTGGTGCGCCAGCGCCGTATGTTCCGGCGGGGAGGATAAGATGAGCCTGTTGGTTTCCCGCCAAATCCTCGCCAAAAAACCGTTTCGGTTGGCACGTCCGTTGGCGACTGCCCTGCTGTTGTTATTCGCCTGCCTTGCGCTGGCGGTATATGCCCTCGGTTCTGGTACCTTGCAACTCAGCGCGGCGCAGGTAATCGACGCGCTACGCGGCGAAGGCCCGACCAATCTTGCGGTGATCGTCACCCAGTGGCGTTTGCCACGCGTCGCTATGGCGTTACTGTTGGGGGCGGCGCTCGGCCTGAGCGGTGCGATTTTCCAGTCACTATTGCGTAACCCACTCGGCAGCCCTGACGTGATTGGTTTCAATACGGGAGCCTATAGCGGCGTGCTGGTCGCCATCGTGCTGTTTAACAGTAGCGTTATCGGCATAACCTCTGGGGCGTTGGCCGGTGGTCTGCTTACCGCCGGGGTGGTTTATCTGTTGGCCTGGAGCAACGGGGTAGAAACCTTCCGCCTGATTATTGTCGGGATTGCCGTTCGCGCCCTGCTGCTGGCCGCCAATACCTGGATGATCATCAGCGCCTCATTGGAAGCGTCCATGACCGCTGGGCTATGGTATGCCGGATCCCTCAACGGCATCACCTGGGCGAAAAGCCTGCCGGTGCTGGCGGTGCTGCTGCTGGCGTTACTGGTATTGCTGACGTTGACAAGGCGTATGCGGTTGCTGGAAATGGGAGATGACACCGCCTGCGCGCTCGGCGTTGGGGTTGAACGCTCCCGACTGATGCTGTTGCTGGTCGGCGTGATACTAACCGCTGCCGCCACCGCCGTGGCCGGGCCGATTTCCTTTATTGCTCTGGTCGCTCCGCAAATTGCCCGCCGCCTGTGCGCCAACCAGCATGTCTTGCTGCTCACCGCGCTGACCGGTGCCCTATTATTGCTGGCGGCCGATGTGGCAGCGCAGCGCCTGTTTATGCCTTATCAGTTGCCGGTCGGCGTGTTGACCGTCAGCATCGGTGGCATCTATCTGATTTGGTTACTAATCCGTGAGTCACGAAAAAAATGAATGCTGAAACCCCGTTAACCGCACCATTGCGTGCCGAAAACCTGACGCTGAGCTACGACAAGAAAATCGTCGCACGCGATCTTTCAGTGTCTATTCCTCACGGCGAACTGACGGTCATTATCGGGCCAAACGCCTGCGGTAAATCCACGCTGCTGCGCACCCTCAGCCGCCTGATGCAACCCCAGGCGGGCTCAGTATGGCTGAATGGCCGACAAATCCGCGAATATCCCACCAAGGAAGTCGCGCGCCAACTGGGCCTGTTACCGCAAAGCTCAATTGCCCCAGGTGATATCACGGTGTTCGATCTGGTTGCCCGTGGCCGCTACCCTCATCAGAGCCTGTTCAGCCGCTGGCGCGACGAAGATCAGCAGGCAGTGGAACAGGCCATGCGTTCAACCGGCGTGGCACAGTTGGCCGATCAACCCGTCGATACCCTTTCCGGTGGCCAGCGCCAGCGGGTGTGGATCGCCATGGTGTTGGCCCAGCAAACGCCGCTGCTGCTGCTGGATGAACCGACCACCTGGCTGGACATCACTCACCAAATCGATCTGCTGGAACTGCTGCGCCAGTTGAACCGGGTGAATCATTACACGCTGGTGGTAGTGCTGCACGACCTCAACCATGCCTGCCGCTATGCCACCCATCTGATCGCCATGCGCGACGGCAAAGTGGTGGCCGAGGGGGCACCAAAAGACATTGTGACGCCGGAATTGATCGAGGAAGTTTACGGGCTGAAGTGCGTGATCATCGACGATCCGGTCTCGCATACGCCGCTCGTGGTGCCATTGGGGAAATAGCGGCCAGCAAGCTCACGATAAAAATCAGGCCACCGGCTGATAGCCGATGGCTCTACTGAGACTTTATCACCGTGAGCGCGCCAACCCTGTAACTAACTATGGCCGTGCAAGGTTGAAAAACCGTTACGCAGGCAGCCACAGCCGTGCTCCATTTACTTGGCAGGTGCGACATCCAATACCGTTACGTTATAGACCATGGTCGATCCCGGCAGGATATCAGGGGGCAGACCTTTATCACCATAAGCCAAGCTTGGCGGTACGACCATCGTGATACTGCCGTGATTTTGCAGCTTCGAGATCGCCGTTCTGAATATCGGTGGATAGCTGCTCAGTAACTGGGTGACCGAGGTGCCTGCCGCCTGCATATCCTTGACGACTTTACCGTTAATCAGGCTCTCTTTTACCGCCACGCTGACCATGTTGTTCGCGCCAATAGTTCCTTTACCGACCTTATCGATCCGGTAAAAGTAACCTAAAGCCTCTTTCTTCACCTGTTTTTGCTTGGCGAACTGCTCGATGTAAGCTGCCCCTGCCTGTTCGGTGTCCAACTTTTGCTGCTGTGCATTACGTTGCACCAACTTTTCGCTGTCATCCAAGGCCTTGTCGATCTGATCCGGTTGCAGCTTGAGCTTGCCCGCGAAGGTATCTTGCACTCCTGCCAGCGCCAGACGGCTGTCCACTTCAACCCCCTGAGCCGCTCGCTGTTTGAGCAAGGCCAACATGTCTTCTGCCAGGGAACTGCCAATGGCATAATCACGGATCTCAAGCTCTGACTTCGGCTCTATGATTTCTCGTGGCTGCGTAGCCAACTGTTGCTGCAGCCGGCTGTTTTCCGCCTGTTGCTGTTCGTTGGCTACTTTCAGCATCGTCAGTTGGTTGTGCAGGCTTTCATCCAGCGCAAGCTGCAAGATGGGTTTAGCTTCAGTTTTCGCCGTTAACTCGGCTAACGCCTTTTTCGCTTGCTCGGCCTGCTGACGGCTTTCGTTCAACTCTGCCTGCAACGTCTTGTTTTCCTGGCTATTATCGGTGTGTGCTTTGGCCAGGGCAGCCAACTGTTTCTGCAACGCCGAACTCTGTTGGCGGCTTTGGTCCAGCGCCTGCTGTAGCCTACCGTTTTCGTTGGAGTTCTCACCTTTAGCCGTCGCCGCGGCCACCATATCCTGCTGCATCTGCTCCGTCGCCTGCAAATTCTCCTGCAGGGTCTTTTTCAACTGGCTAACCTCGGCGCGAGCATCCGCATCCTGCTGTGCTGCCTGACGCAGTTGCTGCAGCTCTTGGTCACGTTGAGCAAGGGCAGCATTTAACTGTTTGATTTGCGCTTGCAGGGGCGCTGACTCGCGAGTCTTGGTATTGGTGGAGGGTTTACTCACTTTCCTTTCTGCGGGAGGGCTGATCTGATTGAGTTGTGAAGGGCTCAACAGCAACAACGCCGGAGCCTCACTCTCTTGGCTGGTGATCGCTTCCAAGGCATTGATGGTGCTGGCCCTGTCATCCTTGAGTTGCTCTGCACCCAATGCGCAGCCCACCGGCAACGTCAGGCTCAAGGCCAAACCATACTTTAACCCCAACTTCATTTCACGCTCTCCATTTTGCGGATCAGTCCGTTAAGCAAGTCCTGCCCGATCTGTGTGCACAACTGATTGGTTTTATATTTATACAGTGCGTCTACCGTATTTTTGGTCAATGCGTTCACATCACCGCGTACCCCACTGTAAAACGAGGCGTTGGCCAGCAGACTGTCAAAATTAGCCTTCCTGACTGCATAGGTCCGAGGACTAACGGTTTGCAACGCGGCAAGATCGCTCTGACACCTGCTTATAGACGTCGGTTCTTGCGGGGGTGGCGGGGTTTCAACGACAACAGGCGCAGGCTCCGCAGCCGGTGTGACAAGCGTGGTGACCCGGCTTTCATTCGCGCAGCCAGCCATCAGCAGGACATTGCTAATGATCAGACAGGCAAGTAGTGGCTGCCGGTATCCACGGGTTTTCTGAAACTGTTTCAAATTTTATTCCTTCCTGACTGGATAATGTCCGTCACCGCTGCCTGTGCGCACGCGGATCGCCTCCATTGGCGGGCAATATTGCTATTGCCCGGTTGGGATGATAAGACAGGTCATACTTGGTGGCAACAGCAACAGGGCAAGTGCCGCGTTAGATCTCCTGCCACTTATCGCAGATACTCCATCAGGAAATGTTTTTTCAGCGAGAACGGCTCACTGTCGTTTTTAACCTGCAGTTTGCACATGACATTACAGTTACAGTGCCCGCAACACCCGGTTTAACAAGGGGCCCAGCACCTTGAACGAAGCCGGTGAAACGATATCCACATGCGCACAATCCAGCTCAAACACCTGCAACGCGTCGACATATTCCGCCCAGGTCTGCTGCACATCCATGCCTGCTTGCAAGGTGCGCTTCGCCACAAACAGCGTCGCCTGCCCCTGGAAATGCGCCGTATGGGTGTGTGACAACAGCCTGACCGAATCCGCATAGTTGGCTTCGATATGGTCAAACATCGCGACCCGCGCCTCGCCCAACGCAGGATCGAGCGTATCTTCTGATACCGCCAGGAACTGCTCGCGCTCGCGCTGTACCTCTTTGAGCACGTTGTCGTCCAGCATCACGTCCCAGTTCTGGGTTTCTGGCGGATAGGTATCCAGCAAGCCAAGGAAAGCCACCTCCTCCCCACGCGCCTGCAAACGTGCTGCGATACCTTGAGCCAACGTTCCCCCCAGGGAGTAACCGATAAAGTGATACGGGCCGTGTGGCTGTACCTGTAATACCGTGGCCAGATGCGCATCGCAGACCTGATCCATATCCTCACCCAGCGCCAATGGGCCATCCGGGCGTGGAGACTGAATGCCCACCAGCGACCAATGCTGATCGATATAACGCGGCAGCACGCTAAACTGCCAGGAGAAACCGGAAGCCGGGTGCAAGCAGAACAGCGTTGGGCCTTCGGTAACGCGCAGCGGCAACACGCTGTCAAAACCGCATTGATCGGCCTCTTCCTGCGTACGTTCTTCCGCCAATAGCTGAGCCAGTTGCTCTACTTTCGAAGCGACCATCACCTGGCCAACCGACACCGCTTTCCCCAGATCGCGCCGCAACTCGGCGGCCAGGCGCATGGCCAGCAATGAATGCCCGCCCAAGGCAAAGAAATCGTCATCCGCAAATACCTGCTCGCGCTGAAGCAAACGAGCGAAAACGGCAGCAATCTCGCTTTCCAACCCGGGTTCCGGCTCGCGTCCGGCCTTTCCAGCCCCTGTTTGCGGCTGTGGCAAGGCTTTGCGATCGAGCTTGCCGTTGGCACTAAGCGGCAACTCAGCCATTTCAACCAGGGCGATCGGCACCATATGCGGCGGCAAGCGATCGGCTAGCGCAGCACGTAGGGCTTCGCTATCCAGATGCACGCCGGGTTGCGGGACCAGATAGCCCACCAGTTGCCGGGCATCGCCTCCCATCGCATCAACGACCGTGCCCTCCAATACCAAAGCATGAGCCACAGCCTGACTCACGCCCGGCAATGACAGCAGGGCGTGGTCTATCTCACTGAGTTCAATCCGCTGGCCGCGAATTTTCAGCTGATCGTCGCTGCGGCCCAGATATTCTACCGCGCCGTCTGGCAGCCAGCGGGCGACGTCACCGGTGCGATACATCCGGCCACCGTTGCCCTGCGGATCGGCGACGAAGCGGCTGGCGGTCAGATCCGGCCTGGCCAGATAACCATGAGCCAGTTGCACGCCGGTCAGATATAGATCGCCAGCTACACCCGGTGGCACTGGGCGTAAGCGAGCGTCGAGAATACGTAAACCGGTATTCCACACCGGCAGACCAATAGGGACGTTAGCACCGGTGACAGCAGCGAGGGCGTCACCATAGGCCGGATGCCAGGTCACATCCACCGCCGCCTCGGTAGGGCCGTAGAGGTTATGCAACGGCACCTGGGTGCGGCTCTGCCACAGGCGGCACAGCTCTGCCGGTAACGCTTCACCGCTGCAGAACACCTGACGCAGTGGCTGGCAATGGGCGATGGCGGTTGTGCTGTCCAAGGCACCAACGAATGCCACCAGCATCGAAGGAACAAAGTGCATGGTAGTGACTTTATGCCGATCGATTAGCGTTTGCAGTTGCTGAGGGTCGCGGTGCGCCTCCGGCGGCGCCATCACTAACTGCGCGCCCACCATCAATGGCCAGAAGAATTCCCACACCGAGACGTCAAAGCTGCACGGCGTTTTTTGCAGTACCACATCATCTGCCGCCAGCGGGTACTGATGCTGCATCCACAGTAAACGGTTAACGATGGCCTGATGCCCAACCAGCACGCCCTTTGGCCGCCCGGTTGAGCCGGATGTAAAGATAATATAAGCCGGATGATGCGGCGTCGGGCCTTGGATCGCGCTCGGTGCAGCAGCGGTGGCCACCAGTGGCGCATCGTATAACAGCACTTCCCCCTGCCCCACAAAACGCGCCTGTTGGGAAGCATCGGTGATAATCAGGCGTGGGGCCGCGTCTTCCAGCATCATGCTGAGGCGCTTATCTGGATAGCCGGTATCCAGTGGTAAATAGGCCGCTCCCGCTTCCACTATCGCCATTAACGCCAGCGACAGGAAGACCGAACGCGGCAATGCCACCGCCACGATATCGCCCGGCTGCACACCCTGAGCCACCAAACGCTGGGCCAAGGCGATCACCTGTTCGCGAGTTTCGCGGTAGTTGAACCGGTAGTGTTCATCGGCCAGCGCCGGGGCATTCGGGGTTTTATTCGCCTGCTCGGCCAGCAGACCACTGAGGGTCTGGGCTGCCACCGGATAAGCGGTGTCGTTCACCTTGGCCAGCAGCGCGTGATCTTTTTCACTCAGTAAATCAGCTTCGCTCACCGGCAATGTCGGTTGGGCCGCAAACTGCCGCAGCAGCAGCGGCAAGCGCTGTAAGTGCTCCGTCAGTTCGGCCAGCTGATAACGCTCGGCATTGGCCAACAACTCAATCTTCAGCGTGCCAGCCTCGTCGATAAACAAGGCGATCTCCAAATCACGCACCGGGCCAGAGGCCAGGTCGTGGGTGATCCCTTTGATACCGGCAAAATCGAGCTGGTAGTCGAACATCTTAAAGTTGAAGACGGTGCCATACAGCGGCTGACTGTCGCCAATCCGCCCAAGATCACGCTGCACCTGTTCAGCATCATAGCGCTGATGGCGGCGGGCAAACTTCAGTTCACGGCTGATTTGCGCGGCGATATCGGCCAGCGTTGCCTGCGGCGCGACGTGCATCTCCACCGGCAATACGTTTATCACTGGCCCGGTGGCACAAAGCGCAGCCGAGCCCATGCGACGCATAAAAATAAACCCGGCGCTGTAGCAGGTTTGCCCTGTCAGACGAGCCACCCACACGGCCACCAGCGCCATCGCCATATCGGCTGCGCTGAGCTGCTGTTGCTGGCCCAGACTGACCAGTGGCGCAAGATCCTGCGCGGCACAGAGCTGTGCCAAGCGGTGAATACGCGTCGAAGGTGCCTGCCCTGCCAACGGTTGCGGGCATAGGGTGGCTGGCGGGGGCAACTGCCGTGCCTTGTTCAACCAAAAATCGGCATCGCGCTGATAACCTGGGGATTGCTGGTATTGCTGATATTCCGCCACCACATCGCTAAAAGGCGTGAACGGCGTCGGCTCCGGCTGCTCGTGCTGATATAGGCGGGTATAAATATTGGCGATACGGCGAGCGATGGCGGTAAAGCTGAAGCCATCGACCACCAGATGATGGTAACGCTGATACCAGAACCAGCGATCGTCGGCCAGACGCATCAGGATATGGCGATACAGCGGTTTGCCGCTGCTCACCCGTAATTCGGCACCAAGGTCGATCTGCATCAGCGCGTGGGCCGCCGCCTCTGCATCCGCCGAGTCGCTTAAATCAACCCATTCCGGCGCAGCCAACGGCATCGTGGCGTCGTAATACTGCATCGGCACACCGTCACGCTCAACGAAACGCAGCCTTAAGGTGTCCACTTCGGCCAGGCCCAGTGAGATCGCCTGTAACAGGTGGTCTTTATCCAGCGGGCCATTCAGTTCGATATAATGGGCGACCGCATAGGCATTGCCGTACGGTGAAATTTGATCGGCAACCCAAATACCGGGCTGCGCCGCCACCAATGGCAACTCAACGGTAACCTGTTGCCCGGTGGGTAAAATAGAGGTTTCTGACACGACGTTCGCTCCTGTTGTCGGTTCTTGCTGCGTCTCCATCACGCCTTACGCAGTGATGCGGGCCGCATATCCTGCCAATTCTGTTCTAGCCAGTTGACGCAGTGCTTCCGGGAAGCCGGGCCAAAAACGCTGACCCAACCGGCCGGGATGGCGCTGAAATCCGGCCACAGGCTGTAAAGCAGTTCTTCATTACGCAGGACGTAGCAAATTTGCTGCTCGTCATCGAAAGGGTATAAGGTTTCCATTACTTGCTCCTTAAGCGTGAAGAGGGTTGGCGGACGGCTTCAATTCGGCATGGCGGTTGACCAGCTCTGACCAATGCGCCTGCAGACCATCGAGTAAGCCACCACGCCAGCACAACGCATCGTGCCCGCCCTCCACCAGCCGATATTGCACCTGATGCCCGGTGTCACTTAACAGGGCCGCCATACGGTCATTCACCCGGTGGACCAGCTTTTCATGCGCCCCGGCCTCTAAAAACACCTTCAGCTTGCCGCGCGCACCCAACTGCCCGTCTTCTACCTGGCGGATCAACCAGCAGGCGTCCTCGGGCACGCTGGGCAGTTGCAACATATCGCGGCGTGGCCACCAGAACGAGCCCGACTGGCTGATGGTGGCACCAAAATATTCCGGCCAGCGCAGGCCAGCATAGAGCGACCCCAAGCCACCAAAGCTTTGCCCTGCAACTACGGTGTTGGCAGCCTCACGGCTGTGCGGGGCCCAGTCGGCCAATTGCGGTAATAACTCTTCCTGTAGGGCCAACCAAAACTCATCGTTGCAGGTCAGTTCACGTGCGCGGTGTTGCTGGTCGATCACGTCGATCAGCAGATAGACCGCCTCCGGCAGTTGGCCAGTGCGCGTCAGTTGCATCAGCGGATCCCAGACCGGCATCTGATTGGCCCAGAATTGGCCGTCCAGCAAAATAGCCAATGGCCGCGCCGCCGGGTTACTTTCACCGGTGGAGTAGATCCAGACGTGGCGGGAGGTTACCAATCGCTGGCTATGCCAGGTATGCCGTTGCAGTTTGGCAGGAGGTGCTGGCGTACAGCGGCCGCTGGTCACGGCATAGTTGTCAAAGTCCCGCCAGGCTGGCTGTTGGGGAGCCTGTGGCATATGCAAGCCGGAAAGCGTGTGCCCCCCGACTCCAGGCCAGGCGCGGTAAGGATTAAGCAGATCGTGAGTTGCGTGGGCAAACACCTGGTGCCACCAGTGGCGAATAGAAAGCATGTTGGCGTGGGAATTGTCCCCCTGCGGTTCGAAGGGACGATCCTCCATGCAGGGGATAAAACAGTAGCTGCCGCGCCAGTCGCCTTGCAGCTCGGTTTGCCAATACCAGACGTCCGAACCTGCAAGCCGTTGCAGGCTCTGCGGGGGCGACGCTTGGTGATGATCGGTGAGGCAGTTGATATGGATCCAGACTCGTTGATAAGCCGAGGTCAGTTCACCGCCCTGAGGGTCGCGCCACAAGAACGTCACCTTCCATCGCCCATTATCCTGCGGTTCCACCAAGGGGGTACCACGCCGGGCGATATCCAGCCACCAACCGTGGCTCCCTGCATGCTTGCTCGCCAATAACGTACTGCTTGCTGGTTGTTGTTCAGTTTTCAAAACGCCCACTCATTGTGTTGTTGGCAAGGCACGCCGTGCGACTCACCGGTTCCCAAATGCCAAACGGCACAAGGAATACTATTGATAATTATTTGCATTTGCAATAGTGTATACAGGCTCGAAATAGAGCGGGCATTCTTCAACAGGGATGGATGCCGAATTATTGAGCGGGATCTTGCTGCCAGTCAGCCTGGCCTCCGGGTTTCGTTACTATTTTCGACTACACAATAAAACTACAACAAACCGTTCCGTTACCGGTTGTCACACAGCGCCGCATCAGGAAGGGTTGTTAGGTAGGAACCTCAAAATGAATCGGAAGTTATCTCGTTATTCTTTAGCCACACTCATCGGGTTAGGATTGGGCACATCAGCATTTTCCTTTACGGTCAATGCCGAGCAAACGGCCACCACCTCAGACAGCGCCGCGCTGGCTGAGAAAAGCAAAAAAGAATCCGCCTCTGAAGATGTCATCGTCGTCACCGCCGCCAAACAAAACCTTCAAGCTCCCGGCGTTTCCACCATCACTGCCGAAGAAATCAAACGACGCCCTCCCGCTCGTGATATCAATGAGCTGATCCGTACCATGCCAGGGGTCAACCTAACCGGTAACTCCACCAGCGGCCAGCGGGGCAACAACCGCCAGATCGATATCCGTGGCATGGGGCCAGAAAATACCCTGATCCTGATCGACGGTAAACCAGCCAGCAGCCGTAACTCGGTGCGCCAGGGCTGGCGCGGTGAGCGTGATACCCGTGGCGACACCGCCTGGGTGCCACCAGATATGATCGAACGTATCGAAGTGCTGCGTGGCCCAGCGGCTGCCCGCTATGGTAACGGTGCGGCAGGTGGCGTAGTCAATATCATCACCAAGAAAACCACCCAAGATCTGCATGGCTCGCTAAACGGTTATTTCAACGTACCGCAGCATAAGGATGAAGGCGCCACCAAGCGTACCGACTTCAGCCTTTCCGGCCCGTTAAGCGATCAGTTGAGCTTCCGTCTGTTCGGTGGCTACAGCAAAACGCAGGCCGACGCCTGGGATATCAACCAGGGGCATCAGTCCGAACGTACCGGCACCTATGCCAATACTTTGCCTGCCGGCCGTGAAGGGGTGATCGACAAAAATATCGATGCCTTGCTGAGCTGGGAATTCGCCCACCTGCAGACCCTGGATTTCCAATATGCCTATGGCCGCCAGGGTAACCTGTACGCCGGGGATACCCAGAACACCAACACCAATGCGCTGGTGCAGAGCAACTACGGTAAAGAAACCAACCGGATGTATCGTGAAACCTATGCGGTCAATTATCGTGGCGCATGGGATAGCGGCGTTAGCACCAACAACTACGTCCAGTTTGAGCGCACGCGTAATACCCGTTTAGCCGAAGGGCTGGCCGGGGGCACCGAAGGGATCTTCGCCAACGACAGTTACAACACCACCCGTCTGGATAATTTCCTGGCGCACAGTGAAGTCAGTATTCCGTTCGATATGTGGGTGCCGCAAACCGCCACGCTGGGTACCGAGTGGAACCAGCAGAAGATGAAAGATCCTTCTTCGACCACCCAGTCGCTGACCGAAGGCGGCCTAATTCCTGGCATTGATGCCACCAACCGCAGCCCGTACTCTTCAGCCAAAATCTTCTCGCTGTTCGCCGAGAACAACGCAGAGCTGACGGACACTACCATGCTGACCCCGGGCCTACGCTTCGATCACCACTCCGAAGCCGGTGATAACTGGAGCCCGTCGCTTAACCTGTCGCAGGAGTTAGGCGATCTGTTTACCCTGAAAATGGGTATCGCCCGCGCTTACAAAGCACCGACCTTGTTCCAGAGCAACGGTAACTATGTGCTTTACAGTCGCGGACAAGGCTGTGCTGCCAGCGGCGGGGCCTGCTACCTGATCGGTAACGACGACCTGAAAGCGGAGAACAGCATCAACAAAGAGATCGGCCTGGAATTCCACCACGAAGATTGGTTGGCTGGCATCACCTACTTCCGCAACGATTACCGCAACAAGATCGAAGCCGGTTATGCTCCGACAGGCACCGCTGCCAACGGAAAAACCGATATCTACCGCTGGGAGAACGTGCCGAAAGCCGTGATCCAGGGCCTGGAAGGCACATTGAACGTGCCGGTGAGCGAAACGGTAGCCTGGAACAACAACGCCACCTATATGATTGAGAACGAGAATAAGACTACCGGTGATTACCTGTCGATTATTCCTGAGTTCACCATCAACTCTACCCTGAGTTGGCAAGCCACGCAGGATCTGTCACTGCAAGGCACCATGACCTGGTACGGCCGCCAGAAGCCGAAAAAGTACAACTACAAAGGGGAGCCAGTGACGGGCACCGAGAAACGAGAGGTGAGCCCTTATACGGTATTTGGTTTGAGCAGCACCTATGCGGTGACCAAGAACGTTAGCATAACCGGGGGGATCGAAAACCTGTTCGACAAGCGTCAGTTCCGCGCAGGTAACGCGCAAACGACCGGTAACGCCGTCACCAATTCCTATATGTACGGTGCTGGTGCAGCAACCTATAACGAACCGGGCCGGACTTACTTTATGAGCCTGAACACCCAGTTCTAGATGTATGCTACCGAGTCAATCTCAGCGCGGCTTATGCCGCGCTTTTTTTTGCCATTATTGCCATCACGCTGCCGCCCTGTTTCGGGTTACAGTAGCGGAAACAAACGAGTATTGATGGCACTATTGATGATACCAGAACAACAAATTATTGATTGGTTACGCCAAGACAGCGAACGTATGCAGGCATTAGCCACCGCCCGGCGGCTCGGGCTGAACGATTGGTGCCTGGGTGCGGGCTTCGTGCGTAATCTGGTGTGGGACCGGCTGCATGGATTTACGGCCAGCACGCCGCTCAACGATATCGATGTGATCCATTTCGATTCGCGCCATAACGATGCCGAACGCGACCAGATGCTGGAGTCGCGCCTGTTGGAGTGGTCGGTACAGCCCTGGTCGGTAAAGAATCAGGCGCGTATGCACCTGCGTAGTCACCGCGCGCCCTATCGGGACAGCGAAGACGCCATCAGTTACTGGACGGAGATCGAAACCGCCGTGGGTGCCAGATTACAGGCCGATGGCAGCATCCAACTCGTCGCGCCTTTTGGTCTACATGCGCTGTTCAACCACAGTATCACCTTCAATCCCAAGAGCAACAACCTGGCCGCTTTCGAACAGCGCGTGGTGGAGAAACAGTGGCTCGAACTCTGGCCGCAGCTAAAGCTGGCGCCAAGGTAAAGTTTTGCCGCGATTTGCCGATACCTCTGACAAGCTACCTGGGAGGATCGCATGTCGACCAACATTACCATGATGGTGCCCATCAAGAACCCGATTGCCGGAGTCCGCGAGGTGTTTACCGCCACGGGTAAAGGCGGGGCGGCACTGATGTCGGCACCGGTTAACAATGCCCCTGAAGGGGGAAAGGCCAAGAAAACCGAGACTGATACCCCCGTGGCGCCAAAAGATAGCAGCGCGGCCTCGCGTATTTCAGCGCTATTTAAGCAGATCCAGAATCTGCAGCAAAAACTCGTTGAGCTGCAAAACTCGGATGGCGATGCCAAACAGATCGAGCAGCAAAAACAGCTGATCATGAGCCAGATCCAAATGCTCCAGGCTGAGATCGCGCGCATTCAGAAACAAGAAATGGAAAAACAGCAGGAAGAACAAATGGCCAAGGCCATGAGCGGTGATGGCGTCAACCGCCCGACCGCCGCCAACGCCGTGGACGTTTATATTTAGAGATGAAGGGCGCAACATGCGTTACGCCCAGCGACTCAGCTTTTCTTCAGGGGTTTGATCAGGTGGTCCAGCCCTTCAATTTTAATCGCCAACGTCATTTCCATCAGCATTCCCAGCCTGCCGTTGGGGAATTCGCCCTTACGGGCGAACCACAGCAGATACTCTTCCGGCAGGTCGATCAGCACCCTGCCCTGGTATTTGCCAAAGGGCATCACGGTGTTGGCGATTTCAATCAGGTTCTCTTTTTCCATCAGGCCCCCAGCAGGCGGATCATCTCCGCCTCGTCGATCACCTCGATCCCCAGTTCCTGTGCCTTGACCAGCTTGGAACCGGCGGCCTCACCGGCGATCACCAGATCGGTTTTCTTGGATACGCTGCCGCTGACCTTGGCCCCCAGCGCGGTCAGCCGATCTTTGGCTTCATCGCGGGAAAGTTGGCTAAGAGAACCGGTCAGCACCACGGTTTTACCGGCAAACGGGCTGTCGATCTCTTCAGCGACCACGACGATCGGAGCAGGCCAGTTAATGCCGATTTCCGGGCTGATCAGCTCGGCGATCACCTGTTGGTTATGTGCTTCAGCAAAGAAGTTCACCACGTGGCTGGCTACCACTTCGCCCACGTCCGGCACCTGTTTTAACGCGTCCAGATCGGCCTCGCGCAGCTTCTCCAACGAGCCAAAATGCGCCGCCAGTCCGGCTGCCGTGGCCTCTCCTACCTCACGAATACCCAACGCATACAGGAAGCGCGCAAAGGTGGTCTGTTTGGCGGTGGTCAAGGCATTGACCAGATTCTGTGCCGATTTTGGCCCCATGCGATCCAGCCCGGTGAGAATACCGGCGGAAAGACGGAACAGATCGGCTGGCGTTTTGACATATTCTTTATCGACCAGCTGTTCGATGATTTTATCGCCCATGCCGTCAACGTCCATCGCCCGGCGGGAAACAAAGTGCTTCAGCGCCTCTTTACGCTGGGCACCGCAGATCAGCCCGCCGGTACAGCGCGCAATGGCTTCGCCTTCCACCCGTTCCACATCGGAACCGCACACCGGGCAATGCAGTGGGAATACCACTTCACGCGCGTCCTGCGGGCGGCGATCTTCGATCACCCCGACCACTTTCGGTATCACATCCCCGGCACGGCGTACGATCACCGTGTCGCCGATGCGCAGGCCAAGGCGTTCGATTTCATCGGCATTATGCAGCGTGGCATTACTGACTATCACCCCGGCGACCAATACTGGCTCAAGGCGCGCGACCGGCGTAATCGCACCGGTACGCCCGACCTGGAACTCCACTTCCCGTACCACAGTGATCTGCTCTTGTGCCGGGAATTTGAACGCCGTAGCCCAACGCGGTGCGCGAGCAACAAAACCCAGAGATTCTTGCAGATCGATATCGTCGATCTTCACCACTACGCCGTCGATATCAAAGCCAAGATTGATGCGGTCCTGCTCTACCTGACGGTAAAACGCCAGCACCTCATCGCTACCGGTGCAAAGCTTGACGCGATCGCTCACCGGCAAGCCCCAGGCTTTGAACTGCATCAGGCGTTGCCAATGGCTGCGTGGCAATTCGCCCCCTTCCAGCAGGCCAACGCCATAGCAGAAGAAGGTCAGCGGGCGCTTGGCCGTGATACGCGGATCAAGCTGACGCAGCGAGCCCGCCGCCGCGTTACGCGGGTTGGCGAAGATTTTGCCGTCTTTGCGGCGCGCCTCTTCGTTCATCTGCTCAAAGCCGGCATGCGGCATAAAGACTTCACCACGCACTTCCACCCGGCGCGGGATATTGTCGCCGGTCAGGCGTAGCGGGATGGCGCGGATAGTGCGCACATTAGAGGTGATATTTTCCCCGGTAGTGCCATCCCCACGCGTGGAGGCACGCACCAGCTCGCCATCTTCATACAGCAGGCTGACGGCCAACCCGTCCAGCTTCAGCTCACAGCAGAAGGTCAGCGGCTCGCTGCTTTTCAGGCGATCCTGCACGCGCTTGTAAAACGCCAGATAGCTCTCTTCATCAAAGACGTTGTCCAACGACAGCATCGGCACTTCATGGCGCACCTGATCAAACGCCGCCAAGGGGGCGGCCCCGACGCGCTGCGTCGGCGAATCGGCGGTGATCAGCTCAGGATGAGCTTCTTCCAGCTCACGCAGCTCACGCATCAGGCGATCGTATTCCACATCCGGGATCTCCGGCGCATCGAGTACGTGATACTGATATTCGTGATGGCGCAACGAAGTGCGTAGTTGATTGATTGTTTCGTTAATCGATGCCATGGCTCACCATCAAAGATAAAAAACCCCCGGCTGGCGGGGGTTCTGGATTACGGATTATGCAGTGCACAGGCAACCGGTCAGGCGTTGTTTTCCAACACTTCGCGGATGCGTGCTTTATAGGTTTCCAGCTTTTGCGGGGTCATCATGCGGCGCTCATCGTCAAGCACCACGCCACCCACATCGTCGGCGATACGTTGTGCCGATTGCAGCATCAGCTTGAAGTTCTGATTGGCGTCGCCGTAAGACGGCACCATCATAAACATCGACACGCCCGGCGTGGAGAAATCGGACATCATTTCCGGATCGAATGAGCCAGGCTTGACCATATTGGCCAGGCTGAACAGCACAGGGCCACTGCCTGCCGGGCTGATATGGCGATGGAAGATCCCCATTTCACCAAATTGGAAGCCCGCCTGCAGTACGCTCTGCAGCAACACTTCACCCCCGATCACACCGCCTTGATGGGCTGCAACGTGCAGCACCAATACGGTCTCCTGCAGTTTTGCCGGTTTCAACGGTTCCGGCGCTGGCTGCGGTTCACGCACAGGCTCTGCATGCTGGAAGGCAGGCTGTGGCGCAGGAGCGGTAGCCGGAGGCATATCGTCAACGCGCGGCTCACGACGCACAACAGGTTGCTGCGGCTCTTCGTCCTCGTCCTGGGCATAGTTATCCAGCAGGATGTCATCGTAATCCGGCCGCTGGGAGAGCGGCGCGGGCTGGGCTGGCCGAGGCGCAGGTTGAGCTGCTGGAGCTGGCCTTGGTGCAATCACCGGCTCTTCGCGTGCGACATCGATATGGCCCATTGATGGCTCATCCTCAACTTCTGCGCGAGTGGCACGGATACGTACCTCTCCCACGCTTTCGGCAGGATCATCAAGTGGAGTAGGTTCACGCTCATTTTTCGAGCGTTTGGCTGGGCGATCGCGAAAAAGGGACGAGCGTTCCTTACGGCTGGTCCAAAGACCATGTAATAACAACGCTATTATGGCGATCGCGCCAACAACGATTAATATCAGACGCAAATCCTGCATCATTGCTATCTCTGTTGTTCCAAGACATTGCCACCGCGGCAAACATTCACTCTTTAACTCTATTTGCCCACAGGCACAAGTGCAAGTCCGTGCTGAACTTTATGCCAATAAAGATGATTATTCGGCATTTTTTTGCTGTTTTTTCAGCCAACGCGGCTCTAGCCAGTGGAAAATCAACCCTATATGATAGCTTGGCCTGTTTAGCCAAAGAGAAAATCTTAAGATATGTCCTATGTGCCTCCCCCTGTCGGATCCACCAACGGCTTCCATTATTTTGCCCAAGGATGGCGCCTGATTTCGCGCCCGGGTATTAAACGCTACGTCGTCCTGCCGTTGCTGGTGAACGTGCTGCTGATGGGCTCTGCCTTCTGGTGGCTGTTCAGCCAACTGGGCGACTGGATCCCGAGCATGATGAGCCATGTGCCAAGCTGGCTACAGTGGCTAAGTTATTTACTCTGGCCGATGGCGGTCATTTCCGTGCTGTTGGTGTTCAGTTACCTGTTCAGCACCATCACCAACCTGATCGCCGCCCCGTTTTGCGGGCTGCTGGCGGAACAGCTCGAAGGTAGCCTGACCGGCAAACCGTTGCCAGATACCGGTTTGCTCGGCGTGGTCAAAGATCTGCCGCGCATCATGTCCCGTGAATGGCGCAAGCTGATGTATTACCTGCCACGCGCGCTGGGCCTGCTGTTGCTCTATTTTATACCGGGCATCGGCCAAACGCTGGCACCGGTGCTGTGGTTCCTGTTCAGCGCCTGGATGCTGGCCATTCAATACTGCGAATATCCGTTTGATAACCACAAGGTCAGCTTCGCCGAGATGCGCCAGGCGTTGCGGCAGCACAAAACCGATAATCTGCAGTTTGGCGCATTGGTCAGCCTGTTCACCATGATCCCCATCCTCAATCTGGTGATCCTGCCGGTGGCGGTATGCGGTGCCACGGCGATGTGGGTCGACCGTTATCGTGCACAGTTTGTTCGTCACTAACGGCTTTATTTGGGGGCGCTTCGTGCGCCCATCCTGATGATGAGATTACCCTATGGATTTCAAGCTGTAGCTAGGCGCCAAGCTATCTCATCCCCAGGAGCTTATGTTCAATAAGTGACTGGGGTGGGATAGTGCAGGTAACAACGCTACAGCTTGAAAGACGACGGGTATAAAACTTATTCTCTAATAACATATCTATATACCAATTCTTTACTTCCCTGCCGAGACCGTTAGCGTATGCTTTCGATGTTCCCTA
This sequence comes from Serratia sp. K1WW1, assembly GCF_055790865.1. Lineage (NCBI taxonomy): Bacteria > Pseudomonadati > Pseudomonadota > Gammaproteobacteria > Enterobacterales > Yersiniaceae > Serratia > Serratia sp. K1WW1. The sequence continues at coordinate 1,708,524 of NZ_CM147697.1, read as the reverse complement.
CATTTCATAGAGTTATAAGGACGGGCCATGAGCAAGATTTACCAAGACAACTCATTAACAATCGGCCATACGCCGCTGGTTCGTCTGAACCGTATCGGCAACGGACGCATTCTCGCCAAGGTTGAATCTCGCAACCCGAGCTTCAGCGTCAAATGCCGCATCGGTGCCAATATGATTTGGGATGCCGAAAAGCGTGGCATTCTGAGCGCAGGCAAAGAGCTGGTGGAGCCAACCAGCGGCAACACCGGTATCGCCCTGGCGTTTGTCGCCGCGGCGCGGGGTTACAAGCTCACGCTGACCATGCCGGAAACCATGAGCATCGAACGTCGTAAGCTGCTTAAGGCGCTGGGTGCCAATCTGGTGCTGACCGAAGGTGCCAAAGGCATGAAAGGGGCGATCGCCAAGGCCGAAGAGATTGTGGCCACCGATCCGAACCGCTACATCCTGCTGCAACAGTTCAGCAACCCGGCCAACCCGGAAATCCACGAACAAACCACCGGCCCGGAAATCTGGGAAGATACCGATGGCGAAGTGGATGTCTTTATCGCAGGCGTCGGCACTGGCGGTACACTGACCGGCGTCAGCCGCTTTATCAAGAACACCAAAGGCAAGGCTATCACCACAGTGGCGGTTGAACCAACCGACTCACCGGTCATCAGCCAGGCGTTGGCAGGCCAGGAAATCAAACCCGGCCCGCACAAAATCCAGGGCATTGGTGCCGGTTTCATTCCTGGCAACCTGGATCTGAGCCTGGTTGACCGCGTCGCGCAGATCACCAACGACGAAGCCATCAGCATGGCACGCCGCCTGATGGAAGAAGAAGGCATCCTGGCCGGGATTTCTTCCGGTGCCGCCGTGGCGGCCGCCGTCAAACTTTCCGAAGAAGCCGACTTTACCGACAAGACAATTGTGGTTATTCTGCCTTCTTCAGGTGAGCGCTACTTGAGCACCGCTTTGTTTGCCGATCTGTTCACCGAACAGGAACTGCAGCAATAGCGCAAACAGTGCACAAATAGCTAAAAAAGCACCTATTCAGGTGCTTTTTTTGTGGACTGGATCAAAGTTTACACCACTCAACGATTGATTTTCGCCGCTGGCTTTAGTATTTAACCGGTCAATTATTTCGATGCGCAAAATTAATCACCTTCCTGCCATTGTTTGAGCTGAATCGATTTACTCATTTGTCGCTCCAGCGAAAAACACGGCATAATGGGAGCTGATTGAAACAACGCCAGATGCTCGGATTTTTTGATCTGAAATGCTTAAAGCGTCGTTTTATGTTGCATCCATGCTCGCCCCTGTACCATAGTCAGGCGCTAACCAGACAAGCTAAAATCACGCCGTTAGGCTAAACTTTAGCTCCACAACCTTAAATCCGATAAGTTGGGGAAACATCAATGTTCCAGCAAGAAGTGACTATCACCGCTCCGAATGGTCTGCACACTCGCCCTGCCGCTCAGTTCGTAAAAGAAGCCAAAGGCTTCGCGTCTGACATCACCGTGACTTCCAACGGCAAGAGCGCTAGCGCCAAAAGCCTGTTTAAGCTGCAAACTCTGGGCCTGACCCAAGGGACAGTAGTCACCATCGAAGCCGTTGGTGAAGACGAGCAGAAAGCCGTTGAGCACTTGGTAAAACTGATGGCAGAGCTTGAGTAATCGGCCCGTCTTTTTAGTTAACACCAGTCAAGAGTAAGGTAGGGTTATGATTTCAGGCATTTTAGTATCACCGGGTATCGCTTTTGGTAAGGCTCTCTTGCTGAAGGAAGATGAGATTGTCATCAACCGGAAAAAAATCTCTGCAGACCATGTAGAGCAGGAAATCTCACGTTTTCTGGCAGGCCGCGCCAAAGCGTCTGAACAGCTGGAAGTAATCAAAACCAAGGCAGGCGAGACCTTCGGCGAAGAAAAAGAAGCGATCTTCGAAGGCCACATCATGCTGTTGGAAGACGAAGAGCTTGAGCAGGAAATCATAGCCCTCATCAAAGACGATCTGGCGTCTGCCGATGCGGCAGCCTACACCGTGATCGAAGGCCAGGCGAAAGCGCTGGAAGAATTAGACGACGAATACCTGAAAGAGCGCGCGGCTGACGTGCGTGATATCGGTAAGCGTCTGCTGCAAAACATCCTGGGCCTGGCGATTGTCGATCTGACCGCCATTCAGGATGAGGTGATCCTGGTCGCGAAGGACCTGACACCGTCAGAAACCGCACAGCTGAACCTGGACAAAGTGCTGGGCTTCATCACCGATCTGGGTGGCCGTACTTCCCACACCTCGATCATGGCTCGCTCCCTGGAACTGCCCGCTATCGTTGGCACCAGCGACGTGACCACCCAGGTAAAAAACGGCGATTACCTGATCCTGGATGCGGTTAACAACAAGATTTATGTCAACCCGACGACCGAGGTGATTGAACAGCTGAAAGCGGTTCATACCCAATACGTCACCGAGAAAAACGATCTGGCCAAGCTGAAAGACCTGCCGGCGATCACGCTGGACGGGCATCAGGTTGAAGTCTGTGCCAACATCGGTACCGTGCGCGACGTCGCCGGTGCAGAGCGCAATGGCGCCGAAGGTGTCGGCCTGTATCGTACCGAATTCCTGTTCATGGACCGCGACTCACTGCCAACCGAAGACGAGCAGTTCTCGGCTTACAAGGCCATTGCGGAAGCCATGGGCTCACAGGCAGTCATCGTCCGTACCATGGACATCGGCGGCGATAAAGACCTGCCGTACATGAACCTGCCAAAAGAAGAGAACCCGTTCCTGGGCTGGCGCGCGATCCGTATCGCGATGGACCGCCGGGAAATCCTGCACGCTCAGTTGCGCGCCATCCTGCGTGCTTCTGCTTTCGGTAAACTGCGTATCATGTTCCCGATGATCATCTCGGTGGAAGAAGTGCGCGATCTGAAGGGCGAGCTGGAAACGCTGAAAGCGCAGCTGCGTGAAGAAGGCAAAGCCTTTGACGAGAGCATTGAAGTGGGCGTAATGGTGGAAACACCGGCCGCGGCAGTGATTGCTCGCCACCTGGCGAAAGAAGTCGACTTCTTTAGTATTGGGACAAACGATTTAACCCAGTATACTCTGGCAGTAGATCGCGGCAACGAGCTGATTTCTCATCTCTATAACCCGATGTCCCCATCAGTGCTTGGCCTGATCAAACAGGTTATTGATGCATCTCACGCAGAAGGCAAGTGGACCGGTATGTGCGGCGAGCTGGCTGGCGATGAGCGTGCTACACTGTTGCTTTTGGGCATGGGGCTGGATGAGTTCAGCATGAGTGCGATTGCAATCCCGCGCATCAAGAAAATTATTCGTAATACCAATTTCGAAGATGTGAAGGCATTGGCAGCGCAGGCCTTGGAACAACCAACGGCACAGGATTTGATGAACTGCGTCAATAAGTTCATCGAAGAAAAAACGCTCTGCTAAAATTCCACGACACTGGAACGCCGCCCAATTTAATGCTTAGGAGAAGATCATGGGTTTGTTCGATAAACTGAAGTCTCTGGTTTCTGATGACAAGAAAGACATGGGCACTATCGAGATCGTCGCTCCACTTTCTGGCGAAATCGTCAATATCGAAGATGTACCGGACGTCGTATTCGCCGAGAAGATCGTTGGCGATGGCATTGCTATCAAACCTGCTGGCAACAAAATGGTTGCTCCGGTTGACGGCACTATCGGTAAAATTTTCGAAACCAACCATGCGTTCTCTATCGAATCTGATAGCGGCATTGAGCTGTTCGTGCACTTTGGTATCGACACCGTTGAACTGAAAGGCGAAGGCTTCAAACGCATCGCGGAAGAAGGCCAGCGCGTCAAGAAAGGCGATGTGATTATCGAGTTCAATCTGGCCCTGCTGGAAGAGAAAGCCAAGTCTACCCTGACTCCGGTGGTTATCTCCAACATGGACGAGATCAAAGAGCTGATCAAACTGTCCGGCAGCGTCACCGTTGGCGAGACCCCGATCATCCGCATCAAGAAATAATCGCGGTTCGATCGTAAAAATGGCGCCTTTATCGGCGCCATTTTTTTATCCAAGACTTCTAAGCCCTACTGCGCGACCAGCGGTTCCGCTTGTAGTTCCTGTTGCTGTCTTTCACGCTCCAAAGCCAATACGCCACGATGTGACAGATAGCAGAACAAGATGCAGCACACCACGCCGCCCATCAGCAGATAAAAGCCGCCATGCCACCCCATGTTATCGACCATCACGCCAAACAGGCTGGTGCCCAGCGTGGCCCCAAAGATATAACTCATAAACCCGCGCAGGCCAACGGCGGAGCCGACAGCAAAGCTGGGAACGATCTCCATCGTCTGTACCGAAGCCAGGAACTGTGGCACATAGATCAGGCAACCGACGATGGCGGCAAAGATGGTGACCATCAACAGCGAGTCACTCTTCCAGTAACCAATCAGGCAGATGAAAATCATCACCATGCAAATCATCGCCAGCGGCATACGGCGTCCCTTGAACAGCTTATCCGACAGCCACCCAGCCAACAGTGTGGACGGGATCGCCGCCCATTCGAAGAACAGAAACGCGATGCTCATCTGCTCTTTGGAGAAATGCTTTTCGGTCAGCAGGTAGATAGGCAGCCAACTGATCATGCCAAAGCGCACCATGTAGACAAATACGTCCACCAGCGAGACATACCAGGCATTTTTATTACGCAGAACATAGGTGCAGAAGATCTGGAAGGCGCTCATATTTTCCGGCGCCTGCTCCTGCACACCGGTTTTCACCCTGACGGTTTCTTCCGGCATCATTTGCTCCAAGGCAGGCAGACCTTCACTGCGCGGGGAGCCTTTACCCAGCCACAGCACTACCAACGCAAACAATACTGCCACGCCTGCTGGGACGATGTAGCTGGCGCTCTGCCAGTGTTCACTCCCCAATACCGCAAAGGCCACGCCGACGATGGGGGCTACCACCCCGCCGCCGATATTGTGGGATATATTCCAAAATGCGCCAACGCGGCCGCGCTCACGGCGTGGGAACCAGTTGGCAATGGTAATGAACGAAGGCCCTACGCCCATCCCCTGAAACAGGCCGTTAAACACCACCAATGCGGCAAAGACCCAGAAGGCAGTGCTGAACCCCAAACCGACGTTGACGATGGCACACAGCACCAGGCCACAGGCCATAAACACTTTAGGGTTGGCCTTATCGGCCAGGCTGCTCATCACCCCTTTGCTGATGCCGTAGGCAATCAGCATGCAACTGCTCAACATGCCGATCTGCGTCGCACTCAGATCCAGATGCTCTTTCAGGTAGGGCGTCGAAAGGGTGAAGTTGTTACGCACGATGTAATAGGCCAGGTAGCCCAAAAAGACGCTCAGTAACGCTTGCATGCGATAACGCTGGTAGGTTGCCTGCACCTGTTCTGGCGGAACACGCTTCGCCGCCGCGCTAGGTTTTAATAATGAAAACATGTTATTCCCCTGTGAGGTTTATCTGTACTGGCTCGATGCGCCTGCTATTTATTAATAACGCTCGCAGCGGATGGTGTAATTAATTCATTAATAAGACAAGCCCCGTAATATGTGTCAAAATTGACTCAAACCCAGAGAAAATAAGCCCAGTTTTGACCCATCAATTAACATTACCGTTATTAACCAAAATCCAGTGCGCTCACCTCCCCGCGCTAGAGCGCCACAGCACTGCGGTTGCACACAAAGCCAGCCCACAAGTGGTGATGTTTTTGAAGGTGTTAACAGTATTGATAGTCTATCAATGGTAATATTCTGACGTTCAGCAACGTTATAACCCCGGCTAAATCCTGTTGGTTGACGAAAAATATTTTTGTCCCAAATGCTTTGCGGGTTATTTTTATCGTCATTGCGATTTTATGAATAAGATCACAATCGATGAGGTCGAGGGAGAGTTTTATTATGCGTGCAACGCTCATTTTTTCGGCAATAGCCTGCTGGCTGTTATCTACTTCTGCCTGCGCCAAAAGAAATGAATTGGTGATGGCCACCACCTTTTCACCAGAGGCAACCGCCTACCTCATCAGCCGTTGGCAAGGCCAGCCCCAGTCGGTGGTCATCCGCACGCTGAACCGCACCAGTGCCTCTCTGGAACAACTGCTCGACAGCACCGGCAGTGACAACGTCGATCTGGTGCTGACCTCCTCCCCCATGCTGCTCCAGCACCTGCAACAGCATCAGCGCCTGGCAAACTATGAGGGTGCTCCGGAACAATCACAGCGGCTGGTGCCTGAACCTATCCGCAATACCGCCGTGGCGGTGGCCATTTCGGGTTTTGGCCTGCTGATCAACCGCACCAATCTGGCAGAGAAACGGCTGCCGCTACCAGACGATTGGGACGATCTGACCGATGCCCGCTACCAAGGAGCCCTGCTGATGAGCAGCCCTTCCCGCTCGGATACCAGCCACCTGATGGTGGAGTCGCTGTTGCAACAGAGGGGGTGGCAATCTGGCTGGCAAACGATGTTATCGGCGGCCGGTAACCTGATCACCATCTCTTCGCGCAGCTTTGGCGTGGCGGATAAAGTCAAAAGCGGCCTGGGTTCGGTCGGGCCGATTATCGATAACTATGCCAATCTGCTGCTTGACGATCCACATCTGGCCTTCCATTATTTCCCTCAGGCCGCGGCCTCCCCCACCTATATTGCCGTGACAAGCAATAGCCATTATCCCGCCGAGGCCCGGCGCTTTATTCAGTTCCTCCTCAGCCCACAGGGGCAGCGGGTCCTGGCCGATACCAGCACGGGAAAATACCCGGTGGTTCCGCTGCCGGCAGACAGCCCACGCTTCGCGCAGCAGCAAAAGCTGTTACAGCGGCCGCCGCTGAATTACTCGCTGATCCTGCAACGTCAGCGCCTGGTACAAAAACTGTTTGATACGGCCATCAGCTTCCGCCTGTCTCAACTCAAGGACGCCTGGAAAGCGTTGCATGGTGCTGAAAGCCGCCTCAAACGGCCTTTGCCGGAGATCCGTGCGTTGTTGACCGCCATTCCCGTCACCCAGGCCCAAAGCGAAGATCCGCAGTACCTTAAACAGTTTGCAGCACGTAGCGAGAGCGAGCAGCAGGTCATGGAATGGCAACTGTTCTTTCAGCAGCAACAGAGAAAGGCCATCAAGGCGCTGGAAGAGTTAAAATGAGCCGTTTATTGCCGCGCTTCTTCAAACGCCTGACCATCAGCGCCTGCCTGCGAGGTGCCTTTCTCACCGGCGCGCTGCTGACGCTTACCGTCAGCGGGGTCAGCCTGTACTCCTGGCATGAGCAAAGCTCGCAGGTCCGCTATGCGCTGGATGATTACTTTCCGCGTATCCAATCTTCGTTCGTGATCGAAAGCAATCTGAACACGCTGGTCGATCAGCTCAATGAGTTTTTGCAGGCCGCCAATACCAATGCCCGCCTGCAGTTAAGAAATCAGATCGTCGGTCATTTGGAGCAAATCGAGCAGGCCAGCATGCAGTTGGATAACCCTGAACGTCAGCAAATACAGGCGACGCTGGCAGAAAGCCGCCAACTGTTGGGCCGATTGGACAACGCGCTCTACAACATGTTTATCGCCAGGGAAAAGGTCAATGAGATCGCCGCGCGCATCAGTTGGCTACATGATGATTTCACCACCGAGCTGAATTCGCTGGTGCAGGATTTTAGCTGGCAACAGGGGGCTTTGCTCGATCAGATGGAGACAGGCTCTGGCCAGGCGCTCCCCCGCTTGCAGGCCAGTTTGCGCGAGGTGCAAAGTGAACAGCAGCAGGTTTATGCCCTGGCACGCATCGAGAACCAGATCGCCGATGCCCTGCGCGATCGCCTCAATGAGCTGCAATCCGGCGCTGAAGAGCCCACTTCGGTTGCCGAGCACGTACGTTACCTCGCCTACCTGAAAAAAACGGCGAGCGAAAATATGCAGGGGCTGCAGGCTCACCCCAGCACCATCACGCTGCGGCAAACCATCGACGAACTGCTGGAGACAGGCATTGCAGAAAACAGTATGCCCGCGGCGATGAAAGACTATCATCAGGCACAACGGGCTCTTACGCTGGCTACTCAGGCCAAGGAAGCGACGCTTGCCCGCTTTCGCACACAGCTGGAATCGCAACTGAGTAACAGCCACCAGCAGATGCAGACCTTTAACCACCGTCTGGAGCAGATCATCCGCGTCAGCGGCAGGCTAATTGTGATCGCCACCCTGCTGGCGATGTTATTGGTGTATTTGCTCAATCACTATTTTATCCGTTCCCGCCTGGTCAAGCGCTTTACCCTGCTAAACCAGGTGGTGGTGCGTATCGGCCTAGGGGAAACCAACGCGGCGATCCCGGTTTACGGTGGCGATGAACTGGGCCGCATCGCCCGTCTGTTGCGGCGGACCCTAGGCCAGTTAAACCAGCAAAAATCCCGGCTGGAGCAGGAAATCACCGAGCGTAAGGGCATTGAGCAGCATTTGCGCGCTACACAGGATGAGCTGGTGCAGGCCGCCAAACTGGCCGTGGTTGGGCAGACCATGACCACCCTGGCTCATGAAATCAACCAACCGCTGAACGCCCTGTCGATGTACCTGTTTACCGCTCGCCATGCGGTGGAGAAACAACAGCCAGAGGCTGCCACGCTGGCCCTGACCAAAGCCGACGGTCTGATTGGCCGCATGGATGCCATCATCCGCATGCTGCGGCAATTTACCCGGCGAACAGAACAGGATAGCCCCTCTCAGCCCGTTGATTTGCGCCAGTCACTAATCGCCGCCTGGGAGTTGCTGGCTCTGCGCCACCAACCGCTGCAGGGGGAACTGCGGCTACCGGAAGGCTCACCAAACGTGTTAGGTGATGAGGTTCGCATTCAGCAGGTATTGGTCAATCTGATGAGCAACGCGCTGGATGCCTGCCAGGAGCGGCCATTCTTGCAGATAAGCTGGCAACGCCAGGCGTCCGGTTGGCAGATCATGCTGTGGGATAATGGGCCTGGCTGGCCGCTGGCGCGGGCTGAATCGTTACTCAAACCTTTCACCACCAGCAAATCGGTGGGCTTGGGGATTGGCCTGTCCATCTCGCTCTCGCTGATGCAGCAAATGGGCGGCAGCCTGCATCTGGCCTCTACGCTGACGCAGAACGCCTGCGTCGTTTTACAGTTTCAACCGGTGGATCAACCATGTTAAGCCAACAAGCGCAAATTCTGTTAATCGACGACGATGCCGACGTCCTCGATGCCTATACCATGCTGCTCAACCAGGCAGGCTATCAGGTTCAGGCCTGTAATAACCCGCTTAAGGCACAGGAAATGCTCGGAGAGGAGTGGCCAGGGATCGTTATCAGCGATGTCTGTATGCCTGGCTGTTCCGGGATTGAACTGATGGCGCTACTGCTCGCTCACGATGCCTGCTTACCGGTGTTGTTGATCACCGGCCATGGCGACGTGCCGATGGCGGTTGAAGCGGTGAAAAAAGGGGCCTGGGACTTCCTGCAAAAACCGGTCAACCCGGCCCAGCTACTCGAACAGGTCGCTACCGCGCTGGCCCAGAGACGTTCTTACATTGCCCGTCGCCGTTGGCAGCAGGAACAGTTGCAGAGCAATCTGATTGGCCGTAGTGAATGGGTAAAGCAGCTACGAGTGCGTTTGCAGCAGGTAGCCGAAACCGATTTGGCGGTTTACCTGCAAGGGGAGTTAGGGGTCGGCAGGACGTTGGCTGCCCGTTATTTACACCGCATGAGCCATCGCAGCGAACAGCCGTTGATCGTGGGTGAATTGACGCCGGGGGGTGAGGCACCGTTAGAACAATGGATTGAGCAGGCAAGCGGCGGGACGCTGATTTTACGCCACCTCGAACACTTGTCTATCACCCAGCAGGCGCGGTTGATCCAGCTCCAGGGGCAAGATCCGCTGCCCTTCAGGCTGATCGGCATTGGGACTGCACCCTTGGTGGAACTGGCCGCCGGGCATACCCTCCTGCCCGATTTCTACTACTGCTTTGCCATGACCCAAATCGCCTGCCTGCCGCTTTCTCTGCGCCCTGACGATATAGAGCCGTTATTCCGCCACTACCTGGAGCAGGCCTGCCTGCGCCTTAACCATCCGTTGCCGGATCTGCCAGCCGAGCTGATTAAGCGTTTGGTCAAAAGGGTATGGCCAAATAACGTGCGCGAGCTGGCCAATGCCGCAGAGCTGTTTGCCGTAGGGGTGATGCCACTGGCAGAGACCGCCAACCCGCTGTTGCACGGATCCGATCCCGCTCCGCTGGATCAGCGTATCGAAGACTATGAGCGCCAGATCATTACCGAGGCGTTGAACCTGCATCAGGGACGGATTAACGAGGTGTCCGAGTATTTACAGATCCCGCGTAAAAAGCTCTACCTGCGGATGAAAAAGTACGATCTGGACAAGCAGCATTATCGTTGAGTGTGCCAGCGCGGTACCCGCAGCGTGATCACCAGGCCACCCTGTTCGCCATTGTGTGCCTCAACCTGCCCACCATGGGCCAGCACCACTTTGCGCGTGATCGCCAAACCCAGGCCATAGCCTTTGCCAGACATCGCCGATTTTACCCGGACGAAAGGATCAAAGATGCTGGACAGCTTTGACTCCTCCACGCCCGGCCCTTGATCGCTGACCTGGATCTGGAACAGCTGATCGATACGCGACAGCACCACGGTCACTCGCTGGCCGTGGCTGGAAAAGCGCAGGGCATTACGCACAATGTTCTCAACCGCCCGGCGCATCAATTCGGCATTACCTTTTACGGTGTATTCCTCGTCGGAACTGGCCTGCAACACGATTTCTACGCCAGGGATCTGCGCCTCATAGCGTGCATCGTTAACCACCGCCTCCACCAGCCCAAAGAGATCGAAATACTCTTCATCGTTCGACAGGCCGTTGTTCTCGGTACGTGACAGCGCCAGCAGTTCGCCAATCATCTTGTCCAGCCGCCCGGCTTCGTGCTCAATACGCTGCAGCGAGTTCTCCACGTTCTCTGGATTTTGCCGCCCCAGGCCGATGGCTAGCTGCAAGCGAGCCAATGGCGAACGCAACTCATGGGAAACATCATGCAGCAATTGCTCACGAGCGCTGACCAGCACCTCCAGCCGCTCCGCCATGCTGTCAAAGTCACGAGCCACCTCAGAAAGCTCGTCATGGCGCCTCCGCATCGCCGGGAACAGTCGCACCGCCAGATCGCCCTGCGCTACCCGCTCAAACCCAGCGCGCAGTTGGCGCATCGGGCGCGTCAGGTTCCAGGCCAACATGGCGCTGAACAGCAAGCCACCCAACCCACCGACCCACACCATTGGCTCCGGAATGTTCAGCAGGCGCCAGCGCTTGGGTGGCCGATATTCGGCACGCAGCCCTTCCAGATCGTAGCTCAACCGGTAGCTCTGGTTATCTGCACCTGTTACCCATTCCACCATCATTTTCGCTGGCTGGTTGGTTTGTGGGTTTTGGCCTGACTCATCAGCCGATGGCTTAAAGGCTGGCGTTACGCTTAAGAAGCGGCGTTCAGTTTCAGGCCATTTGGCAACCATTGCGTTCAGCGCGGGCATCCCGCTGCTGCGCAACACCGAGGCCGCAGAGGTCAGTTGCAGATTAGCGATACGCCAGGTCATGCTGTTTTCCGGGACTTCATGGCGATTACCATAAAAGGTAAACGTCACCCACAGCGCCTGGGTCATGATGATAAACGTCAGCCAGAAACCGAGCAGTATTTTCCAGAACAGTCTTCCGCGCATCGGCATTACCTGATGCGGTAACCGATACTGCGCACGGTTTCAATGCTCAGTCGGTTATCGGTTAGCGCGCCCAGCTTCTGGCGGATATTGCTGATATGCACGTCAACGCTGCGATCGTAGGCCTCGCGTGGCCGCCCCAGACCTTTCTCTGACAGTTCATCCTTCGACACCACTCGTTCTGGCGAACGCAGCAGTAACTCCAGCAAGTTGAACTCTGAGGCGGTGAGGTCGAATGTCTTACCCTGCCAGGCACTGCTGCGGGTGGACGGGTTGAGCGTCAATTCGTTAAAGCTCAGCACAGAAACCTTATCCACCGCTTCCGGCTGCTCTTCAAACCGGCGCAGCACCGCACGCAGGCGTGCCACCAGTTCGCGTGGGTAACAAGGTTTGGGTACATAGTCGTCGGCGCCCATCTCCAGCCCGATCACCCGATCGATATTGTCACCCTTGGCCGTCAGCATGATGATTGGCAAGCGGCTTTTTTTGCGTACTTCGCGCAGCACGTCGATACCGCTCATGTCCGGCAGCATGATGTCGAGGATCATCGCGATATACTCGCCAGAAAGCGCACCGTCTACTCCGGCCTTGCCGGTCAGCACCAGGGACGCGTTAAATCCTTCAGCCGTCAGGTATTCGCTCAGCATGGTGCCAAGTTCCAGATCGTCATCGACCAATAAAATTTTCATGCCCACTCCTCCGCTGATTTGCCGCCATTTTCGCGTCTATTGTCGCTGTACGCAGCCGGTTTTACCTAATCCTTACACATTGACATTCTCCCGGCACAAATGAAAGACGGGGCTTTAAGGCTCAGGGGATAATCGAGCTTGAGGGGATAAATGGCAGAGGTTGGGGAATAGGTAGAGAGTCACGCCCCTCCCTACCTATTATCACTCAGCTAGGAAAAGACGCCGGTAGACAGGTAGCGGTCACCGCGATCGCAGATAATGGCGACAATGACGCTGCCAGGATTGGCCGCAGCGACGCGCAACGCCCCGGCTACGGCACCACCGGAGCTGACGCCGCAGAAAATCCCTTCCCGCTGTGCCAGTTGGCGCATGGTCTGTTCGGCTTCGCTTTGTGCCATATCCAACACCTGATCCACCAGCTCCGGGCGGAAAATACCCGGCAGATAGGCCGGTGCCCAACGGCGGATGCCTGGAATGCTGCTGCCTTCAGCAGGCTGTAAACCGATGATATTCACCTGCGGATTTTGGCTTTTCAGGTAGCCGCCAACGCCGGTAATAGTGCCGGTGGTGCCCATGCTGGAGACGAAATGGGTGATGCGGCCAGCGGTCTGCTGCCAGATTTCCGGGCCGGTGGTGGTGAAATGCGCGTAGGGGTTATCCAGATTGTTGAACTGATCCAATACCTTGCCCTGCCCCTGCTGCTGCATCTCCAGCGCCAGGTCACGCGCCCCTTCCATCCCCTGCTCACGGCTGACCAGGATCAGTTCGGCACCATAGGCACGCATCGCCGCCTGGCGTTCCATGCTCATGTTTTCCGGCATCAGCAGCTTCAGCGTGTAGCCCTTCATCGCACAAATCATCGCCAGCGCGATGCCGGTATTGCCACTGGTGGCCTCGATCAGCGTATCGCCCGGCTGGATTTCACCGCGCAGCTCCGCCTGCTGGATCATTCCCAGCGCGGCCCGATCCTTGACTGACCCCGCCGGATTGTTGCCCTCCAGCTTGAGCCAGATTTCACTGTCCAGCCCTTCGGCCAGTCGTTGTAGTTTTACTAACGGTGTATTACCGATGCATTGTTCCAGCGTGGTCACAATCATTGCCTGCATATAATGTAAAAAGGCAACCCTGGGTTGCCTTAATGGGAATGGTTAGAAATTATCAGGCGCTTTTAGCTAACGCAACCGGTTGTAACAGTTGTTCACCAGCGTAGAGGCGGGCATTCAGGCTGCCAACGTAGTAACGGTCCCCGCGCGCCGGTGCGGCATGGCCTTCCGACATAATCACGCTGATAGGCTCCTGATGCCAGCCAATCGGCTGCACGGTCAACTGCCAGAAGTGGCCACGCGGGCTGACTTCCAATACCTGCACCGGTAATGGGCAACGGGCGCTGCAATCGGTGCCAATCTCCATTTCCCACGGGCGCAGAAACAGATCGACGCTGCCTTGGTGCATTGGCTGGAATGACAGCGGCCATTGGTGAGCACCCACAAACAGCTGTGAACCCCGGATTTCACCGTTCAGGCGGTTAACTTCACCCATAAACTCCAGCACGAAGCGGGTGGCGGGTTCACGCATGATCTCGGTAGGTGAGCCTACCTGCTCGATATTCCCCTGGCTCATCACCACGATGCGATCGGCGACTTCCATCGCTTCTTCCTGATCGTGAGTGACAAACACGCTGGTGAACTTCAGTTCTTCATGCAGTTGACGCAGCCAGCGGCGCAGTTCTTTACGCACCTGAGCATCCAGAGCACCAAACGGCTCGTCCAGCAGCAGGATCTGAGGCTCCACCGCCAGCGCGCGCGCCAAGGCGACACGTTGCTTCTGGCCGCCGGAAAGCTGTGAAGGGTAGCGGTTAGCCAGATGACCCAACTGCACCATCTCCAGCAACTGCTCCACTTTTTGTTTGATCGCCGCCGCATTCGGACGTTCACGGCGTGGCAGCACACTCAGGCCAAAGGCGATATTGTCGAAAACCGTCATATGGCGGAACAGCGCATAGTGTTGGAACACAAAGCCGACGCGGCGATCGCGCGCATGCACGCGGCTGACGTCGGTGCCGTGAAAGCCCAGCTTACCGCTGCTCTGGCTTTCCAGCCCGGCGATAATCCGCAGCAAAGTGGTCTTGCCCGAACCAGATGGGCCTAACAGCGCCACCATCTCACCGGAAGGAATATCGAGCGAGATATCGTTCAATACCTTGGTACGGCCAAAAGACTTGTTGATACCGTTAATCTCAATGCTCATGATTTTCCTCCCGCTCAAGACGCGCATCCTGACGCGCCAGGCGCCATTGCAGTCCGCTTTTCAGAAATAGGGTGACTATCGCCATCAGGGTCAACAGTGCCGCAGCGGTAAACGCCCCGGCGGTGTTGTAATCCTGATGCAGTAATTCCACTTGCAGTGGCAGGGTATAGGTTTCGCCACGGATAGAGCCGGACACCACCGATACTGCACCAAACTCGCCAATCGCGCGGGCGTTGGTCAGCACCACGCCATACAACAATGCCCAGCGGATGTTCGGTAAGGTGACGCGGCGGAACATCTGCCAACCGGAAGCGCCCAACAGCACCGCTGCCTCGTCTTCCTGGCTGCCCTGGCTCATCATCAGCGGCACCAGTTCACGGACCACAAACGGGCAGGTCACGAATATCGTTACCAGCACCATGCCCGGCCAGGCGAACATCAGTTGAATGTCATGGGCATCCAGCCAGCCGCCGATCGGGCCGTTGGTGCCGTAAAACAGCAAATACAGCAGCCCCGCCACCACCGGCGACACCGCAAACGGCATATCGAACAGCGTCAGCAGCAGTTGGCGGCCAGGGAAGGTAAAGCGCGTAACCAGCCAGGCCAGCAAAGTACCGAACACCAGGTTGACCGGCACGGTGATCAACGCCACCAGCACCGTCAGCCAAATGGCGTGCAGCATGTCCGGGTCCGACAGGTTATGCCACACGGCACCCACGCCGGAGGAAAATGCCTCGATAAAGATCATCACCATCGGCACGACCAGCAGCAGGATGGAGAACAGCGCGCCGATGGCAATCAGCGTCCATTTTCCCCAATTCACACGTGGGCGCTCTGCGCCGTTCAGGGCGGTAACATCAGCCATCAGTGCCCTCCAATACGGCGGCCAAAGCGGCTCTGCAAGGTGTTAATGGCAAACAGAAGTAGCAGTGATGCTGCCAGGATCACCGAGGCAATCGCACTGGCGGCCGGGTAATCGAACTCCTGTAAGCGCACAAAAATCATCAATGAGGTCACTTCGGTTTTCCAGGCAATGTTGCCTGCGATAAATATCACCGCACCAAACTCCCCCAGGCTGCGGGTAAACGACAGCGCCGTACCGGCGAGCAGCGCTGGCGCAACCTCTGGCAACACCACGCGGCGGAAACTTTGCCAACGGGTAGCCCCGAGCGTTTCGGCAGCCTCTTCATACTCCGGCCCCAACTCTTCCAGCACCGGTTGCACCGTGCGCACCACGAAAGGAATGCTGGTAAAGGCCATCGCCACCGCAATCCCCAACCAGGTGAAGGAAACCTTGATATCAAAATGCGCCAGCCATTGGCCGTACCAACCAGTGGTAGAAAACAGCCCCGCCAGGGTCAGGCCGGCCACCGCCGTAGGTAATGCAAACGGCAAATCCATCAGGCCATCCAGTAAGGAGCGGCCAGGAAACTGGTAACGGGTGAGGATCCAGGCCATCAGCATGCCAAATACCGCGTTGAAAACGCTGGCGACTCCGGCCGCCAGCAGCGTCACCTTATAAGCGGCCACGACCTGCGGATTGGTGATCACTTCCCAATACTGTGCCAGGCTCATCTGCGCCAGCTGCATCACCAGCGCGCTGAGCGGCAACAGCAAAATCAGGCAGGTGAAAAGCAGGCTGCTTCCCAGACTGAGAGTAAACCCAGGCAGAACCCGCTTGCTGGCCATCGAAAACATTACTTATGCCCTGCCGCTAACAGTTGGTCCAATTCTCCGCCCGTCGCAAAGTGGGCACTCATCACCTGCGGCCAGCCGCCGAACTGATCTTCCACGCTGAACAGCTTGGTCTCAGGGAATTGGCTCTTGGCCTCCGCCATCACCTGCGGATCATTGACTCGATAATAGAAGCTGGTGATCAGTTTCTGGGCCGCCGGGGTGTAGAGATAATTCAGGTACTCTTTGGCCACCTGTTCGGTGCCGTTTTTCTCGACGTTTTTGTCCACCCAGGCCACCGGGAACTCCGCCAGAATATCGACCGGCGGCACGATCACTTCATACTTGTCTGCACCGTACTGCTTGCGGATATTATTCACTTCGGATTCAAAGCTGATCAGCACGTCACCCAGGCCACGTTCGACAAAGGTCGTCGTTGCGCCACGGCCGCCGGTATCAAACACCACCACGTTTTTCAGTAAACGGGTCATGAACTCACGGGTCTTGGCCTGATCGTTGCCATCAGCCTGGCTGGCAGCGCCCCAGGCGGCCAGATAGGTGTAGCGGCCATTTCCGGAGGTTTTCGGGTTCGGGAATACCAGTTTCACGTCATCACGCACCAGATCGCTCCAGGTGTGGATGCCTTTCGGGTTGTCCTTGCGCACCAGGAACGCCATGGTGGAATAGAATGGAGAGCTGTTGTTCGGCAGGCGTTGCTGCCAATCTGCCGGGATCAGTTGGCCACGATCGTGCAGGATTTGCACGTCACTGACCTGGTTATAGGTGACCACATCGGCGCGCAGCCCCTGCAAGATCGCCAAGGCCTGTTTGGAAGAACCGGCGTGGGACTGTTTGATGGTCAGTTTGTCGTTCGGATGCTGCTGATCCCACTGCTTTTCAAAACCTGGGTTCAGCGCGGCAAACAGTTCGCGGGAGACGTCATAAGAGCTGTTGAGCAATTCTGCCGCCGAAGCCGTACCGCTGGCTAACAATGCCGCCACCAGCCAACCTTTCAACAGCGTATTTTTAACCCGGGAATGTTTCATTCTGCACCTTATCACTGAGTCTTACCGCCGGGCTGATGCCCTGATATTGACCAGTGTATTTATAACTTGATGCAGACCTGTAACGCTTTTATATACCGTTTAGTGATTTTCAAGCATCAAACGCTATAAGGCAGGAGGGGAGCGGTTCACCGCAGAGGGAAGGAAAGCCCGGAGCCAGAGGAACTGGCCCCAGGAGACGCATCAAAGTGACAACAGGCGCGTCAACGAAGGTGCGAAGTAGTAGCTGCCGGTCACTGCGCGGCTGAAACGCAGCATCGCGTCGTGTTTGCCGTCCAGCTCGCCGAACATGCTTAACAGCTGCTGTTCGATGTTGTGCAGGCGCGCGCAATAGGCGATGAAATACAGGCCATGTTTGCCGCTGGCGGTGCCATAAGGCAGGCTCTGGCGCAAAATTTTCAGCCCTTTGCCGTCTTCTTTCAGATCGACACGGCTGACGTGCGAGGTATCTGGCCGTTGATCCGGCGGTAGTTCTTCACTGTCTTGTTTGGTACGGCCAATGATCTGTTCCTGCTGTTCGGTGGTGAAACGCTGCCACTGGCGCAGGTTGTGCTCGTAACGCTGTACCAGCACGTAGCTGCCACCTTCGTCTTCTTCGCCAGCGCCAATCACCGCGACTTCCGGGCGTTGTTCGCCCTGCGGATTTTCGGTACCGTCGATAAAGCCGCTCAGATCGCGCTCTTCTACCCAGCGGAAACCGTGCGTTTCTTCTTCAATACGAATGGTGTTACCAAACGCGGCCAGGGCGGCCTGCGCCAGGGTAAAGTTAACGTCATGACGCAGCGATTGAATATGGATCAGCATATCGCGTTGGGTGGCCGGTGCCAGCCCCTTGCCCAGCGGTGCGAAAGGCTTCAGCTCTTTGGCTCCCTGGCCACTGGAAAGGTCATGCCAAACGTCGGAGCCAAAAGCGATAACCGCACCTAAGTGGGCATCTGGAAACTGTTGCTGCAACTCGCCGAGCGCCTGACAAAACTGTTTGCAACCCTGGCGCAGATCGACGAATTCGCCCTGCACCATAGCTTCCATAAAAATACCAAAACGGCAGTGTTCCAGCAGGATGCCGCTCTGAACCTGTGTCATGTTGATTTCCTCAAGACCTGAATCGGGTAACAGGTTGCCCTGTTATAAACGCGCAATATCATAACGCACAGCAGGCTGATTGCCTTGCCCGAACGCAAAGAAAATAGGGATTTAACGCCAAGCGAGGCAGGCACACCGCAAGGTGCGCCCGCAATAAGAATTATTGTGCTTTGGCATGCCAGACGATCTTACTCACCGTCCAGTTCTGCAGAGTATCGTCCGGTGGGATCAGATCCTGTGGGCCAGCCCATTTGCCACTGAAGATATAGCTGACATTGCGGCTTTGCTGCGCCACGCACTCGACCTTGCCAACATCATCACCGTCGGCCGGTTTACAGGCACCATAGGCCTTGCTGAACAGCTCGCTAAACGGCGTACCCAGCTTGCTGCCCCATTCGGTGGCGATCTTGGCGTCCATTACGTCAACGCGCTGAACGTGGCCTTTAGGCTCCCCGGTGATCACCAGCTTAACGTCATCGCCGTCCAATGCCTGGAAGTAGGAAACGATCTGCCCTTGGTTAGTCGCCATCCCACCACGCATGCGGTAGTTGTTGTTCAGGCCCTTGCCAATCGCCGCCTCCGTCATGGGAGTACCCGCCCCCACATCACCGACGCCTTTGGCGCTAACCTCTACGCTGCCGCCAAACCAGTTGAACGGCGACAGGCTGGACCAGGAGAAGTTTGACATGGCCGAACAGCCGGTCAACAACAGCGGTAGCCCTAACAACAGTGGGCGAATATTCATTCATAGCTCCTTAACATCAAAGACATCGGCGATATGCAGCCTCTCATAACCGCTGGGGCTGCGCCATCAATTGCCAGCTTGGAGTGCGTAAATTGGGAAAAGTGCCGCAGTTTTCGGCAATTAATTCGCCTCATCCTGCGGGATAAAACAGGCCTTCAAGCGCCGATTGATTAACAGATACCCCATCGCCAACACATCCAGCAACGCCAGCAGGAGATCCAGCGGAGGTTCATTGCTGTCTTGCTGCCACAGGCTATAAAGCGAGCCGAGCAGCGCCGCCGCCAGCGATACTACCAGTACCCAACGCCAACAGCGCCATAGACGGGGCCAATGCTGGCGGCGGCCAGCAATCAAAAAGGCCAGCGCCGCAGGCAGCCCCAGCAGCATACCGTACCAAAAACGCTGACTATCCGGGTAAAACAGCTGCAGCAAACTGCTGCCCTGATCGCGTGAGGTGCCCGCCATCACAAACAGTAGGCAGGTACGAGCCTGTAAGATCAGTACGCCCCAAAACCACAGCGGCAACCGTAGCATACCGTGCTGATCGTAATCGTCCGGTGAAAACCGGTGTGTTGACGCCTTCAAAGACTTTTCCTTGCCAATGTTATGATTACCCTTGCAAATGGCGACGCTGGCCACCATTTTCAATCTCCAGCTTAAGAAGCTCTTAAGATCCTTATGGTTTAATCAGGTTATGTCCCGCTAACGGGAAATCATTCAGACCACTGATAAGGAAGATCCAGATGAAAAAGATCGCTTTACTCACACTCATCGCATTATGCAGCGCACCGGTTCTAGCTCAACAGGGCGGGTTCATCGATCCCAACGCGACACCGGCTCAAACGCAAACCAGCCCGCAAGGTGGTTTCTCCGGCCCTAGCGCCGCACTGACCACGGTAGATAAGGTCAATTCGCTGAACGATGATACCTGGGTGATGTTGCAGGGCAATATCGAACAGCGCGTGGGTGATGACACCTACACCTTCCGCGACGCCACCGGTACGCTGACCGTAGAGATCGACAGAAAGCGCTGGAACGGCCAGACCATCACCCCAAAAGACAAGGTTCAGTTGGAAGGGAAAGTGGATAAGGACTGGAACAACGTGGAAGTCGATGTGAAAAACATCAAAAAACTGCCTTAAACCAGGGCTTGGGGCGGTGGTAACCACCGCCCTGACGATCAATATTCTTGATCTTCGATCAGGCGTTTCCCCAGACTGGTGATCGCCTGAATTTCGTAGCCGAGCTTTTCATACATTTCGATCACGGTGTCGTTGTCTTCACGCACCATCAGCTGAATTTTCGGACAGCCGCGCGCAATCAGCTTTTTCTCCAGCCGACTAATCAACGCATTGGCAATGCCGCGCCCGCGATAGTCTGGGTGAACGCCCAGGTAATACGCCGAGCCACGGTGGCCGTCATAACCGCCCATCACCGAGCCAACCACCTCACCGCCCACTTCCGCCACCAAAAACAGATCCGGATCGTGGTTCAGTTTGCGTTCAATATCCATCTCGGGATCGTTCCATGGCCGTAACAGGTCGCAACGCTCCCACAGGGTGATGACCTCTTCAAAGTCGTCTTGCCGAAATACGCGAATTTCCATCGTTGCTCGCTACTGTTAATTGAACTTTTTTCTGATTATTGCGTAATTATTAACTGATACCCACAGTCTTTCAAGCCGCAGCGTTTTGTCAGGTAATAAATGGCAATAGTTATCAAGTCGATTAATGAGGATCAATACGCTATAACGTCGCGAAATAGATTGATCGAGTTGGAGCCGCGCGTGATGAAGAAACAGAGCAAAACCTACCTCAATTTCAGCCCCCTCACCGCTTCATCAACCCGCCGCCAACTGCTGCTCTCCGGCCTGGCTCTGGCCCTGCTTGGGGGCAAAACCTCAGCAACCCAGGCCAATATGCTGCAACCAAAACCGCACAGCAAACCGCTACCCAAAGCCACTGGGAGCAAAAGAGTGGTGATGATCGATCCCGGCCACGGCGGTATCGACTCCGGTGCCGTGGGCCATGAAGGCTCACAGGAAAAACACGTGGTGCTGGAAATTGCCAACCATGTGCGGCGTTTTTTGCATGAGCACGAGCACGTTGAAGCCCGCCTGACACGGGAGGAGGATGAGTTTATCCCGCTGTTCCAGCGCGTGGAGATCGCCCATCAGCATCAGGCCGATCTGTTTATCTCGATCCATGCCGATGGGTTTACCAGCCCGGATGCCGCCGGTGCCTCGGTGTTTGCCCTTTCCAACCGCGGAGCCAGCAGTGCGATGGCGCGCTATCTCTCCAATAAGGAAAACGCCGCCGATGACGTTGCGGGGGGCAAATACAAAGATCAGGACAACTATCTACAACAGGTGTTGTTCGATCTGGTGCAAACCGACACCATCAATAACAGCCTGACCCTGGGCCGCCATGTGCTGGGCCAGATCCGCCCGGTTCACCACCTGCACAGTGAAAGCACCGAACAGGCAGCGTTTGCCGTATTAAAGTCCCCTTCTATTCCTTCGGTGCTGGTAGAAACCTCGTTTATCACCAACCCCGGTGAGGAACGCCTGTTAGGCACCACCGCCTTTCGCGAAAAAATTGCCCGCGCCATCGCCGACGGCGTGATCAATTTCTTCCAATATTACGACGTTCACCAACGCAAGCCGCGCTAGACCTGCAAAATACGGGGCGAGAAGGTATACTTGCCGCCCTGTTCAGTTACCCATTGCGAATATCCCGTATGAGTTTACCCACCATTGCCGCAGTAAAATCCTTCCTGCTGGCGTTGCAAGACCAGATTTGCGAGCAGTTGGCCCAGGCCGATGGCGGCGCCGGTTTTAAGGAAGATCGCTGGACGCGTGAAGAAGGCGGCGGTGGCCGTAGCCGGGTGTTGACCAACGGTGCAGTATTCGAACAGGCCGGGGTAAATTTCTCCCACGTTTCGGGGGCCACGCTGCCCGCCTCTGCTACTGCGCATCGTCCAGAACTGGCCGGGCGCAGCTTTCAGGCGATGGGCGTATCACTGGTGATCCATCCGCTCAGCCCCTATATTCCCACCAGCCATGCCAACGTGCGCTTCTTTATCGCGGAAAAACCGGGCGAAGAGCCGGTTTGGTGGTTTGGCGGCGGCTTTGACCTAACGCCGTTCTATGGCTTTACCGAGGACGCCGTTCACTGGCACCGCACAGCGCTTCAACTCTGCGCCCCCTTCGGCGACGACGTGTACCCGAAATACAAAAAGTGGTGCGACGAGTATTTCTTTATCAAACACCGTAATGAAGCCCGCGGTATCGGCGGCCTGTTCTTTGACGATCTGAATACCCCGGATTTCGAAAGCTGTTTCGCGTTTACCCAGGCGGTAGGTGAAGGCTTCCTGGAGGCCTATCTGCCGATTGTGGAAAGACGTAAAGCACTGCCTTGGGGCGACAACGAACGCCAGTTTCAACTCTATCGCCGTGGCCGCTATGTCGAGTTTAATTTGGTGTGGGATCGCGGTACGCTGTTCGGCCTGCAAACCGGGGGCCGCACCGAATCGATCCTGATGTCGATGCCGCCTTTGGTGCGTTGGGAATATAACTTCCAGCCCGCAACCGACAGCCCGGAAGCCGCGCTATACCGTGACTTTCTACCGGTGCGCGACTGGCTACAGGAGCAACAATAATGCAGATTTGGGTCGATGCCGACGCCTGTCCAAACGTGATCAAAGAAGTGCTGTTCCGTGCCGCAGACCGCGCGGCGATGCCCGTCACCCTGGTGGCTAATCAGCCTCTGCGCACGCCCCCTTCGAAATTTATCCGCACCTTGCAGGTTGCTGCAGGATTTGACGTGGCGGATAACGAAATCGTGCGCCGCTGTGAAAAAGGCGATCTGGTGATCACCGCGGATATCCCACTGGCCGCCGAAGTGATAGAAAAAGGCGCTATCGCCCTGAATCCTCGCGGTGAGCGTTATACGCCAGACACCATTCGTGAACGCCTGAACATGCGTGATTTTATGGATACCCTACGCTCCAGCGGGATCCAGACCGGGGGGCCGAACACCCTCAACCAGCGCGATAGACAGCAGTTTGCCAATGAGTTGGACAAGTGGCTGCAGCAGGCGAAACGGGCCAATTAGCACCGAGAGGCCCCCTCACCCTCACCCTAACCCTCTCCCACAGGGAGAGGGGATCAGATCGAGTGTGCCTGAAAACTCAGTGACGCACCCTGGATAAGGGGACGATCGAGTTTAATGAGATGACCGCTTTACTTCCAAAAGAACTGGGGCTAACAGCTCCCTCTCCCTATGGGCTGAGGTATCCCCACTAATTTTTTCTTAGTGGTTTCAGAGAATTAGAGCGAGTGTTTTACGATCAATCTGTTCCATTTTGTTCGTAAATTGGCAGTGAGAGAATGACGAACCACTTCTTTTCGTCTGCTTGAGGCTGTTTTTTAGTCCGTTTATGGGTAAAAAACAGCCTATTTCTCGTCTCAATTTTTCTGGGGATTCCTCAGCCCACAGGGAGAGGGGATCAGATCGAGTGTGCCTGAAAACTCAGTGACACACCCTGGATAAGGGGACGATCGAGTTTAATGAGATGACCACTTTACTTCCAAAAGAGCTGGGGCTAACAGCTCCCTCTCCCTATGGGCTGAGGTATCCCCACTAATTTTTTCTTAGTGGTTTCAGAGAATTAGAGCGAGTGTTTTACGATCAATCTGTTCCATTTTGTTCGTAAATTGGCAGTGAGAGAATGACGAACCACTTCTTCTCGTCTGCTTGAGGCTGTTTTTTAGTCCGTTCATGGGTAAAAAACAGCCTATTTCTCGTCTCAATTTTTCTGGGGATTCCTCAGCCCACAGGGAGAGGGGATCAGATCGAGTGTGCCTGAAAACTCAGTGACACACCCTGGATAAGGGGACGATCGAGTTTAATGAGATGACCGCTTTACTTCCAAAAGAGCTGGGGCTAACAGCTCCCTCTCCCTGTGGGAGAGGGTTGGGGTGAGGGGCCGCAAACGCCTCAAATCAGCTTAGAAGCGCACCTCGCCACCAAACAGATAAGTCCGCCCGCGTGCGGTGTTGGCCGCGGTGGCCTCATCCCCCTGGATCGGCAACATATTCAGCTTGTTAAGCGCATCGGAATAGCTTTTGTCCATCACGTTTTGCACGCTGAATTTCAGCAAAACATTACGGTTGATCTGATAGGTGCTGTACAGATCGATAACGGTGGGAATATTTGGCATCTCCTGTTTCATCAACATCCCGTTTTCCTCACTCATTTCAAAGTCAGGAGAAAGGCGGCGAGCCTTACCGGTATATTTGATGATGCTACCCACGGTCAGCGCTTCGTCAAAGAAACGTAACCCGCTATCCAATGTGAAATACATATCCGGCAGTTCGTTGATATCTCCCGCGCCAAAGTAGCTACTGGCGATAGAGGTAGGCTGGTCGGTGTGCTGTTTGCTAAATGAGGCACGGGCAAAACCGCGGCCAGCATCATAGTTGGCTTCCAGCTCCACCCCGTGGGTACGAACCGGCGTCAGGGAGTTGACGTAGATATACATGTTATCCGAGAACTCTTCGCTGGCATCGCTCCAGTCATTCTGCAAGTTCTCGCCCAAACTACACTTGCGGCCATTTCGGCACACCATGTAAGACTCGCTGAAGATATAGTTTTTGATTTTGCTGGTGTAAACCACCGCCTTAAAGCGCAGAGTGTCCTGCTTGAACAGCAGATCGTTGCCGCTGAGGTTAAAACCCGCTTGCCAGGTTTCTGAACGTTCGCCTTTCAGGAACGGGTTCATCGAAGCGCCGCCGGAATTAGAGAAAAACACCTCTTGGATGTTGGGGGCGCGCATCGATTTACTGTAGCTGGCAAAAGGTTGCAGCCAAGGCGTGACCTGCGCAGACAGCATCACTGACGGGTTAAATCCGTGCTCCTTCAGATCGATATTGGCACTGCCCTGCGGAAAACACTCCACCCGCAAATCACAGGCCGGTTTAAAGCCGGTGAGCTTGTTGTTGGCATAATTGAGATTGAGATCGAGCTGGTAGATATCACGGTTGAGTTGCAAACCGGTGTACAGGCTGGCGATACGCTGGTCGCCCGACGGGGCAAAGGTGTTGTTCTCGATCGCCTCATGCGCCGTCTGCGGATCCTCTATCTGTGATTCAACGTGCTTGTCGTACTGGTTGCGCATCAGTTTACCGCCGTAGGTGAACGCTACGTCGGTCTGCCACAGGCTGAAACGGCTGGTATTATTGATATCCAGCGCGTCGGAGCGGTTTTGCGCATTGGTATTAAAGAAAGTGAACAGTGAATCGCTGTCATACTTCTGATTCCCCTTGCTGTGGCTGACGGTCATATTCAGATCCACCAGCTCGGAAAATGGCGCATAGTGATATTTGAGATAAAAATCGTTGCTGTCGATATCGCGGCGCGAGAATTTATTCTGATAAGTACGAGCAGATAATTCAATGCTGTGATATTCGTTGGGCTTGATATCCACCTTGAACAGCTGCGATTTGGGGTTTTGCTTCATAAACTCGTCGTAGCCGAAGTCCTCACTGCTCACGCCGTCGCCGTTGTTGAAGTTGGAATAGATGGAGCTGCCGCTAATGGCAGCCATCACGCCCAAACTGCCGGTATCGCTGAACGCCGCCCCTTTGGCCCCAACGGCGATCATACCGCTGCGGCCAATGCCGTTACTGCCCACGGAGAACTTGGTGCGCACGCCAAACGGATTATCGGCAAACACCACATCATCCACGCCGATAGTGCGGAAGTTGGCGCTGCCCGCCAATGCGTTCACCCCAGATGCGCCGCTGTTCTCACCACGCGCCACATCGACCCCAACAATAAAATTCGGATCGATCAGCACGCCGGATTGATTGTTGGTGGAACCATGGGACATCACGCCAGAGGTTGAGGTGCCAAAATAGCTCTGGGTAATGCCATCAACCATGGTATTTACCCGGCCAAAACCGCTCATCCCACGGATATTGACGCTGACCGCCCCCTGGCTGGGATCGATTTGAGTAAAAGTGCCGGGCATGCTGCGCAAGATATTATCTATCGACTGTAGATTTTTATTTTCGTCGCGCGAACTGAATGCCCCAGGTTTTTCCAATGCCTCCTGTTCACTGTTATTAGCCGCTGCCGAAACATTCAGCGGGCTGAATACTGCCTGACCTTTATTTTCTGCAGCCAACAGCGGGCCAGACAAAACCATACCGGTGCCAACCGCACCAATAAGCAGTTTAAATTTCATATATCCCCTAAAGTATTGCTATCAAAATCAGTGAGTGATCAATGCTCAGCAGAAAATACCGCCAGGTAGGCGGAAATTTATTATGGTTATTATCTGCCGCGCAGCCATTAAGCCGCGCGGCCAAGATCCTTATTTTTGTGTTTTTTCGTCCATTGCTAAAATAAAGCTGTATTCCAGCGCGCTATTTTCCAACCGACTCAAGCGGCCCGATTTTCCCCCGTGGCCCGCCGACATATCCGTGGACAGCAATAACACTGCCTCCCCCTGCTGGAATTGGCGCAGTTTCGCCACCCATTTGGCGGGTTCCCAATACTGCACCTGCGAATCGTAGAGCCCGCTGGTGACCAACAGATTCGGATAGTGCTGCGCGCGCACATTATCGTACGGACTGTAGGACTTGATCAGCGCATAGGGCTGCGGCTGATTGGGATTGCCCCACTCCTCGTATTCACCGACGGTCAACGGGATGCTGTCATCCAGCATCGTCGTCAGCACATCGACAAAAGGCACCTGTGCCACCACAGCGTTATACAGTTGGGGAGCCTGGTTGATCACCGCCCCCACCAGCAGACCACCGGCGCTGCCCCCCATGGCATAAACACGCCCCGGCTGCCCATAACCCTGTTCGATCAGTGCCTGGGTGGCATCGATAAAGTCATTGAAGGTGTTTGGCTTGTTCGCCAGTTTGCCCTGCTGATACCAGTTTTGGCCAAGCTCACCGCCGCCGCGTACGTGGATGAGCGCATAGACGAAACCGCGATCCAACAGGCTGATGCGGTTGGCGCTGAACGCCGGATCCATACTCATGCCATAGGCGCCGTAGCCGTACACCACCAGCGGACTTTTGCCAGGTTTGAATTTGGCACTGTTGTATACCAGCGAAACTGGTACTTTCACGCCGTCGCGGGCGGTGATCCACAAACGCTCACTGTGATACAAGCCTGGTTCTACGCCCTTCACCTCTTGGCGTTTCAGCAACTCGCGTTTACCGCTGTTGAGATCCCATTCATAGGTGCTGGTTGGCGTGGTCATGGCCGAATAGCCATAGCGCAGACGGCCACTTTCCGGGTCCGGGTTGTAGCCCAGCCAGGCCATATAGCTGGCATCATCAAACGGAATGCTGCGTTGCTCGCCCCCTTGCCAGGCAATCTGCCGTAAATGCACCAAGCCCTCACTACGCTCTTTCACCACCAGCCAGTCACGAAACAGGGCAAAACTTTCCAACTCACTGTTTTCCTGTGGAGCGATCAGCGGCTTCCAAGGCAGGTTCGCGGATGCCGTCTGGTACAAACCGAAATGCGGGCTTTGATGATTGGAACGCAGATAAAACGCACCGCGATAATGGTCGAGGTAATATTCGCGCCCGGCCTGACGCGGGGCAAAAAGTTGCACCGGAGTTTGCGGCCGGTTGGCGTCGATCAGGCGCACTTCGGAAGTGGTATTCCCGCTGATGGTAACAATCACGTAATCCCGCGAAGAGGAGCGTTCCAGGCTCAGGTAAAAGGCCCCATCGTTTTCCTGATACACCAACTTATCGGCAGCCACCGGCGTACCGAATTGATGGCGATAGACCTGATAGGGTGACAGCGTTTGGGGATGATTGCGCACGTAGAACAAGCTGTTGCCGTCGTTGGCCCACACCATATTGCCCGAGGTGTTTTCAATCACCTCTTTGGCCCAAGCGCCGCTAGCCAGATCGCGCAGGGAAATGCGGTATTGCCTGCGCCCTTGAGTATCCTCCGCGACGGCCAGGCGGCGGTTATCTTCACTGACAGCCAATCCCCCCACGCGGTAATAATCTTGGCCTTGGGCACGCTGATTGCCATCCAGCAGCGTCTGCCAGGCGGAGCCATCTGCCACGGCCTGCCGCTGGTAGACGGCAAACTCTTTACCCGCATCAATGCGTTCTTGATAGCGGTAGCCGTTGAGCTGATAGGGAACCGAGCGATCTTCCGGACTCATGCGGCCCAGCATCTCGTGATACAACCGATCGCGCAGCGTCTGATATGGCTGCATCACCTGTTCGGTATAACGGTTTTCCGCCGTCAGATAAGCCAACACCTGTTTATTCTGGCGGCCATCATCGCGCAGCCAATAATAATTATCGATTCGTGTTTCGCCCTGGGCGGTTAATTTATGCGGAATAATTTCAGCCTGGGGCGGCGGCACGGCTGCCTTGGTGGTAAAGCTTAATAACCCCATAAAAATCAGTAGATAAGTCACCAAAGGCCTGCGGCAGCGAGCCGATTGAACAGGTAATGTCATAACCCCTCACGATAATTTGAGCGTAGCAAACCCCTCTCCTGTTGCGCACAACAAGAGATAAAGCCTGATGGGTAAATACGTTTTGGCTGGCTTACAACAGCGCCAGGTTAAAATCTACTGCCATGGTCACGGCAACCTTGCCTTGGCGCAGCATCTCCGCCGGTGGCGTAGGTAACGGCTGCGCACGCAATATCACCGCCAGCGCTTCACGATCTAACGACGCGGTAGCTGAGGGCGTTTTCAGTGCGACATCGGCCACTCGCCCCTGAGCATCCACCACGAAACTCACCACCGGTGCCCCCGAACGCTGACGCCGTTTGGCGTCTGCCGGATAACGCTTCACGCGGTTGAGCATCCCTTTAACCTGACTCTCCCAGGAAAGCTTGGCCTGTGCCTGCGCGGTGGAATCGCTGTTTAACGGTGCCGCCACCCGCTGTGCCAGGTTTTGCGCCTTGGGTGCCGCCGTGCTGGCCGCTGCGGAATGCGTGACGTCTTGCTCTTTCTCCATAGGAGTTGGCGGCTTTGGCGGTGCTTTACGCTGTTGCTTATGCGCATTTTTACTGCGCTCGGCCACAACAATTTTTGCCGCTTCGGCACGTGCCAGTTCAGGCATCTCCGGCTCTCGCTGCTGTTGCGCAGGTTGTGCCGCCGAACTGTCCGCCTGTTGCTGCAACCCCAGCGGCAACGGCTTAGGCTGGCTTGGCGCTTCGATCTGCGCCGCCCAACTGAGCATGATCGCCGGTGGTGGCATCAGCACCGGCGGCAGCGAAGTTTGCGGCCAGTAAAACAGCCATACCAGCGCCAGATGGACGCCCAGCGCATACAGTAAACCACGCCCCCAGCGCGGCTGCGGCAGAGTTGCCGCCTGAGGGCCATAAGGCTGACTAAACATAGGGATAGTAGATTACCTAATTGCGAATGATTGCAGATCACATTTGCTAATGATAATCATTTGTAAATGTTAATGACAGATCTTTTCGCTATCTTGACGTAATCATTTTGCGGTTGGCGTAACCCAAAGGTAATCCGCCATGGGCCGATCGATGACCACGCCCTGCTCTGCCAGCATCAACACCGTAAATTTGGCACCGGGCTGCAGATCCTGGATGTGTAGTGGCACACCGACCGTTCTGGAAGCGTGATAACCGCCCACTATCAGCAGTGCCGGGGTGGGTGCAGCCAGTAAACTTTCGGCCATACGGCGATCGCGCTGCTGCTGAATAGCGAGCATGGCATGCAGCTGCACCGCATCAATTTTGCCGTCATGGGAATCACGTATGGTGGCAGCGAGCGCCTGCTGGACTTCTGGCCGCACCGAAAGCTGGCCTTTGGGGAATTCGGGCCGTTGATAAAACGCCATGATTTCGTTGCGATCGAGGTTAGCGGATAACAGAGGATAAGGTGCACGCATCGCCGCCATTACCACCTCGCCATACAGTGACCACTTCCAACTGGCTTGCCAGGCTGTGAGTTCAGCTACGCGGCTATCACGTACCGTCGGTTCGGTTTGCAGCCATTGTTTTACTTCATCCACTTTGCCTTGCTGGCTGGGTGTGATCATCTCCATCAGCACGCTGCCCTGTGGCCGCTGTTGTGGTAATTGCTCTACCAGCCACAGTTCGATCTGGTGGTGATAAGGATTGTCATGCTTTTCGCCCACGATCACCCGTGGCTGTTCTGCCAGGCGCGTCAGTAACTGTTGGGGCGTCAACGTCTCGCCACTGCGTAAATCAACAATCTTGCCTAGCGTGGAAATGTCGCTTTTCGGGGAGGAGACCGGCCCCTGGCTACAGGCTGTAAGCACCAACGTTGCAAACACTATCAGAAATTTCATGTCGTCTTTCCTTACACAAAAGTGGCGACATTATAGAGAATAATTATCATTTGCATATAGAAATTGGCAGCACCTGGTGGCCGACAGCCGTTTTTTCGTTACCGTGTTTTGAGTTACGTTGATTTCACATAATGGAACGGGTATAACTGATAGCCATTTAGACGTCTATATGGATAGAGTGTTATGCAACCTGCCGCTGAAGGGCAATTCAAACGCACCATGAAAGCCCGGCATTTGGTGATGCTGTCGCTGGGCGGCGTGATCGGTACCGGTCTGTTTTTCAACACCGGCTATATCATCTCCACGACCGGTGCACTAGGCACCTTGCTGGCCTACTTGATTGGCGCCGTCGTGGTCTATCTGGTCATGCTGTGTCTGGGGGAACTTGCCGTTGCCATGCCGGAAACCGGCGCATTTCACGTCTATGCGGCACGCTATCTTGGCCCGGCAACCGGCTATACCGTTGCCTGGCTGTACTGGCTGACCTGGACCGTCGCGTTGGGCTCCAGCCTGACCGCCGCCGGTTTCTGTATGCAATACTGGTTTCCACAATCACCGGTCTGGTTGTGGTGTCTGATTTTCTGTCTGGCCATTTTTCTGCTCAACGTCATTACCACCCGCTTCTTTGCCGAAAGTGAATTCTGGTTCTCGCTGATCAAGGTGATCACCATTCTGGCATTCATCGTGCTGGGCGGTGCGGCCATGTTTGGCCTGATCCCGATGAAAGACGGCACGCCAACGCCCTTCCTGAGTAACCTGACCTCATCGGGTTGGCTGCCCAATGGAACGTTACCGATCCTGATGACCATGGTAGCGGTCAATTTCGCCTTCTCCGGTACTGAGCTGATCGGCATTGCGGCGGGCGAAACCGAAAATCCGGAAAAAGTGGTGCCCTGGGCCATCCGCACCACGGTGATCCGCCTGATGGTATTCTTTATCGGTACGGTATTTATCCTGGCAGCGCTGATCCCTATG
This sequence comes from Serratia sp. K1WW1, assembly GCF_055790865.1. NCBI lineage: Bacteria > Pseudomonadati > Pseudomonadota > Gammaproteobacteria > Enterobacterales > Yersiniaceae > Serratia > Serratia sp. K1WW1. Next base: position 1,677,009 of record NZ_CM147697.1, on the reverse strand, counting down.
GAGCAGGCCGGGATCGTGAAAAGCCCGTTTGTCCTGGTCTTTGAGCGCATTGGTGTGCCTTATGCCGCCGATATTTTTAACTTCGTGATCCTGACCGCCATTCTCTCGGCCGCCAACTCCGGACTATATGCTTCGGGACGCATGCTGTGGTCGCTGGCCAATCAGCGCACCATGCCAGCCTATTTTTCACGGGTGAATGCTCGCGGGATCCCGATGAATGCATTGACGTTCAGCATGCTCGGCGGCGTGCTGGCCCTGTTGACCAGCGTGATCGCCCCCGATACGGTGTTTGTGGCACTGTCTGCCATTTCCGGCTTTGCGGTCGTTGCCGTCTGGCTGAGCATCTGTGCCGCCCACTACGTTTTTCGCCGCCGCTACCTGCGCAGCGGTCAACCGATTGAAGGGCTGAAATACCGAGCACCAGGCTATCCGCTGACGCCTATTATCGGCTTTGCGCTGTGTTTATTGGCCTGTATCGGCCTGGCATTCGACCCAGAGCAACGCGTGGCGCTTTATTGCGGCCTGCCGTTTGTGGCGATCTGCTATCTGGCCTATTACCTGACCCGGCGTTCCGGGCAGCAAAACCTACTGAACACCGGAGAAGAACATGTCGGTTAACAACCCTCTGGCCGCCTTGCTGGCCGATAACCGCACGTTGATTTTGGACGGGGCAATGGCCACCGAACTGGAGGCCCGAGGTTGCGATCTCACCGATCCGCTGTGGTCGGCAAAGGTGCTGATTGAAAACCCGGAGCTGATTTATCAGGTGCATCTGGATTACTTCAATGCAGGAGCACAGTGCGCCATTACCGCCAGCTATCAGGCCACGCCCCAAGGTTTTTTACGCCGGGGCCTGGATGAGCCGCAATCGTTGGCACTGATCGCCCAAAGCGTCCACCTGGCACAGCAGGCGCGAGCCGATTATCTGGCCCAGCACCCACAACGATTGCCTTTGCTGGTAGCCGGTTCGGTCGGCCCCTATGGCGCCTACCTGGCGGATGGCTCTGAATATCGTGGCGACTACCATCTGCCGCAAGCAGAGATGATCGCATTCCATCGTCCGCGTATCACGGCTCTGGCCAACGCCGGCGTGGATCTGCTGGCATGTGAAACGCTGCCTTCGTTTGCCGAATTAAAGGCCCTGCTGGCGCTGCTGGCGGAATTCCCAGCGCTGGGTGGGTGGTTCTCTTTCACTCTGCGCGATAGCCAGCATCTAAGCGATGGAACGCCACTGGCCGTCGTCATGGCTGAGCTTAACGGTAACCCGCAGGTGCTGGCAGTAGGCGTCAATTGTATCGCGTTGGAAAACGTCACCCCGGCGTTGCAGCAGCTTGCCGCACTGAGTGATAAACCGTTACTGGTTTACCCTAACTCCGGCGAACACTACGACGCGGTGAGCAAAACCTGGCACAGCTGTGGTAACCACCAGCAGCATCTGATCAATCAGTTGGCCGATTGGCAGCATGCCGGTGCCCGCTTGATTGGTGGCTGCTGCCGAACCACACCTGCCGACATTCAGGCGATTGCCGAACGCTGCCACGCATAAAAAAACCCCCTGTGGCCGAAGCCGCAGGGGGTCACTTTCACGCTATTACAGCGGTTGGGTTTGTGCTTCCACTACGGCCAATGCCACCATGTTGACGATACGGCGCACCGAAGCGATCGGCGTCAGGATATGTACCGGCTTGGACACGCCCATCAATACCGGCCCTACCGTCACCCCTTCGGAAGAGGAGACACGCAGCAGGTTGTAGCTGATGCGCGCCGCTTCCATACTTGGCATGATCAGGATGTTGGCGGAGCCTTTCAGCGGGCTGTCCGGCATCAAATCGTGGCGGATACTTTCCACCAGCGCGGCGTCACCGTGCATCTCACCGTCGATCTCCAATCCTGGTGCCATCTGATTGACCAGCTCCAGCGTTTTACGCATTTTGCTCGCCGACGGGCAGTTGGAAGAACCAAAGCTGGAGTGGGACAACAGCGCTACCTTCGGCTCAATCCCGAAGCGCCGCACCGTGTCTGCCGCCATCAGGGTGATTTCCGCCAGCTGTTCCGGCGTTGGGTCATCGTTGACGTAGGTATCGGCGATAAAGGTGTTACCGCTCGGCAGCAGTAAGGCGTTCATTGCCCCTGCCACATGTACCCCTTCACGGAACCCGAATACCTTTTCCACTACGTCATAATGCTCGTGGTAGCTGCCGATGGTGCCACAGATCATGGCATCGGCTTCCCCACGGTGCAGCATGATGGCAGCAATCAGCGTTGGGTTACCGATCACCGCGCGGCGAGCCTGCTCCTGGGAGACGCCACGGCGCTTCATGATCTGGTAATACTCACCCCAGTATTCATTGAAACGCGGATCGGACTCGTTATTCACCACTTCAAAGTCTTTGCCCGGCGTCAGCTGCAGGCCAAGTTTCTTCAGGCGCATTTCAATCACGCTTGGGCGACCCACCAGGATCGGGAAAGCCAGCCCCTGCGATACCAGCTCTTGGGTAGCATGCAGGACGCGCTCTTCTTCACCTTCGGCCATTACCACGCGTTTCACTTCTTTCTTCGCCTGAGAGAAGATCGGCTTCATAAACAGGTTGGTTTTGTAAACGAACTCGGTCAGTTTCTCCACGTAGGCATCAAAGTCTTCGATCGGGCGCATCGCCACGCCGGAATCCATGGCAGCCTTGGCTACCGCCGGGGCGATTTTGACAATCAGGCGCGGATCGAACGGTTTGGGAATGATGTATTCCGGGCCAAAGGAGAGGTCCTGATCGCCATACGCCGAAGCCACCACGTCGCTCTGCTCTGCCAGCGCCAGATCGGCAATGGCGTGCACGCAGGCCAGCTTCATCTCTTCGTTGATGGTCGTGGCCCCCACATCCAGCGCGCCACGGAAGATGAACGGGAAGCACAGCACGTTGTTCACCTGGTTGGGGTAATCAGAACGGCCGGTACAGATGATCGCATCTGGGCGCACCGCTTTCGCCAACGGTGGCAGAATTTCCGGTTCCGGGTTAGCCAGCGCCATGATCAGCGGATCTCTGGCCATGGTTTTCACCATGTCCTGCGTCAGTACGCCAGGGCCGGAGCAACCCAGGAAAATATCGGCATTGGGAATGGCATCCCCCAGCGTACGCTGGCCGTTATCCGCAATGGCATACGCGGCCTTGGTTTCTTCCATTTTGGCGTCGCGGCCCTGATAGATCACGCCTTTGGAGTCGCAAACGGTGATGTTCTGCTTGCTCAGACCCAACGCGACCAGCAGGTTCAAACAGGCAATGGAGGCCGCACCGGCTCCCGATACCACCAGGCGTACGTCGGAGATGTTTTTCTTCACCACCCGCAGGCCGTTGAGCACCGCAGCGGTGGTAATAATCGCCGTGCCGTGCTGATCGTCATGGAACACCGGGATCTTCATGCGCTCACGCAGTTTCTTCTCAATATAGAAGCACTCGGGCGCTTTGATATCTTCCAGGTTAATGCCGCCGAAGGTCGGTTCCAGCGCGGCGATCACGTCAATCAGCTTGTCAGGATCGAGTTCATCAACTTCGATATCGAACACGTCAATACCGGAAAACTTCTTAAACAGAACCCCTTTACCTTCCATGACCGGCTTACCGGCCAGCGCACCGATATTCCCCAACCCCAGCACCGCGGTGCCGTTGGAGATCACCGCCACCAGGTTACCCTTGGCGGTATATTTATAAGCGGCCAGCGGATCGGCGGCAATTTCCAGGCAGGGAGCAGCCACGCCCGGCGAATAGGCCAAGGCCAGATCGCGCTGCGTCGCTAGCGGTTTAGTCGGCGATACCTGGATCTTCCCTGGGACCGGAAACTGATGGAAATCAAGGGCACTCTGTTTGAGCTGTTCGTCCATTATGGGTTCCTTTGCTTTCTTCTTTTATGTTGAGGTAAGGCTTTATCGCTGAACTAGTATAGTGAGAGAATCGTCACAAACTTTGAAGCGTGCCATAACCTTGGGCGAAACTTGTAAATAAAAGTTAAAAGGAAGTTAAGCGAACAGAAAAACAGCGTTTTTATCGAGTCAGAGAGGTAAGGGTTCAACCTGACGCAGTTAAACCCTTTTTTACCACAGCGATTACTGTGACATATTAAGAATGGTGCGGATGTTGAGGGCGCTGGTCGCGATGATATCGATCGCCCCGGTACGCAGCGCGCCCAGAATAGCCAACGCTTTGGTATTCTCAGAGGCAATGGCGATCACACAAGGGATTTTCCGCAGCTCATCAATACTCAGGCCAATGACGCGATCGTTCATCACCGTATCCACGTGCATCCCCTGCGCATTGAAAAAGTCATAACCGGCAATATCACCGATCACTCCCTGATTCAGACTGGCATCAATGATCTCGTGGGGTGTAAACCAGCCAAGCTTTACCATGTAGCTGTTTTCGTTCATATCACCGATGCCCACCAGGGCCACATCGGCCTTGCGCGCCCGATCCAGGGTTTCCTTGATGGTGCCGTTTTGCATAAACGCCTGTTTCAGCGCCCGGTTTTCAACATACGCCGGGGCATACAGCGTCTCGCTGCTACCACCAAATTTCTTCGCCAGACGGCGGCTGATGTGGTCAGCATTGATGGCGTCACCAGGGCGATGCGTTCCCCCAATGCCACAGATAAATTTACAGTTTTTGGGTGCCACGCTGCCCACATGGTCGGCGATCGCGGCCACGTTACGCCCTTGACCAACCGCCAGCACCATATCGTCTTTCAGGGACATGGCCAGATAACCGGAAACCAATGCTGCGACCTGACGCCGCTGTTCTTCCTCATCCTGATGATCCAGCGCGATTAATGCACGGCTGAGGGAGAAACGCTCCAGCATTTGCTGCTCCAGCCGGGTACTGAATACCGGATGATAGCGGACGGTGATCTCAACAATGCCTTCTTCTTTGGCCCGCTTGAGTAAACGCCCGACCTTAATCCGCGAAATACCGAACTTTTTTGCAATCTCCTCCTGAGTGATTTCGTCCTGATAATACGCCACGGCAATTTCAGTCAGCAGTTCGTTATCCTGGGATCCTGTTTTTTTTTCCATCCGTTACACGTTTCCCCACGGCAGATTGGTCTTTTTCAATAGAAGATGGATCCAGCATGCCGAACCCATCTTATCGCATTGCCCGCTAGTATAACCTGTTCAGGCGGCAACGGTATTCAAGCGTTGTTCTACCGCATCAGCCAGTTGGCATAACAGTAGACAACAGGATACCGCACCGGCATCCAGCACGCCGCGCGAACGTTCCCCCAACCGGCTCGCGCGGCCAATCTTGGCAACCAGATCGCGGGTTGAATCGCGCCCGGCAACGGCAGCCCGTTTCAACTGCTCCAGCGACTCACTGAAGCTATCGCCGCGCCGAACCGCCTGCTCATACCCTTCTATCGCAGGGATCAGAGTATCCATCAGGCACTTGTCGCCTACGCCAGCGCTGCTGATGTCCTGCAGTTCAGTGAGCCCATTGCGCAACATGGCCAGAAAAACCTGTTTATCCAGCGCCGTTTTATCGCGCACGCTGTCGGCCATGCCCAGGAACAGGCTGCCATACAGCGGCCCCATCGAGCCACCAATCCCTTCCATCAGCGCGTCCGCTACCGCGTCGAAAGCCTGCGCCAACGTCAGTTTTTGGCCCTTGATGGCCTCACCACATAAGGTGAAGCCTTTTGACATATTAATGCCGTGATCGCCGTCGCCAATCGCACCATCTATTTCACTGAGATACTCGCGATTGCTGACAATCACGCCAATCAGCGCCGCGACGATCTCATTACCATACTGCGTCGAAATTTGTGTGGTCATGATTCACTCCACCTGAGTTAGGCCCAATGAATGAGCGGGCATATCGAGCAACGTTTTCAATTGGTCGTCGAGCTTCATCAAGGTTAACGTCACCCCCATCATTTCCAGCGAGGTAAAATAGTTACCCACATAGCGACGGTGAACCTTGATACCACGCTCCGTCAGCCGCTTTTCAATCTCGGCATAATAGATGTAGAGCTCCATCACCGGCGTGGCCCCCAGGCCGGAAATCAACAGGGCAACTTCCTGCCCCTTGTTCAACGGCATATCATTGAGCACAAAGTCGAGCATGGTGCCAGCCATCGCGGACGCCGACTGGATCGGTGATACCTCAATCCCAGGCTCACCGTGATGCCCAATCCCGATCTCCATGTGGCCATCGGCGATATGGAAGTTGGGCTTACCTACCGCCGGGATGGTGCAAGAACTGAGCCCGACGCCGATCGAGCGGCAATTGCCAATCGCCTTTTGCGCAGCAGCGATCACCCCGTCAAGATCGTAACCCAGCGCTGCGGCAGCAGCCCCGATTTTCCACATCAGAATCTCACCGGCAACGCCACGGCGTTTTTCAATTTCACTGGCGGGCGCAGAAGCAACATCATCATTTGCCACCACGGTTTTTACCGTGATACCGGCGGCGCTGGCCTTCTTCATCGCCATTTTGACGTTCATATTATCGCCAGCATAGTTGCCATACAGGCAGGCGACCCCCGCCCCGCTGTCCGCGGCCTTGAACGCATCCAGAAATGCCCCCGCCGTGGGCGAAGAGAAAATCTCACCGATGGCCACAGCATCGAGCATGTTCTTGCCAACATAGCCCAGAAACGCAGGCTCATGCCCCGAGCCCCCACCGGTAACAATACCCACCTTGCCTTTGATTGGTGCGGCAGGGTATTTGAGGACTCGTGCATTATCGGTCGCGGTGAAATATTCCGGATGAGCCTTCAGATAGCCCTGAATGGCATCTTCCACGACGTGATCGGGATCGTTAATGATTCTGTTCATCATGGCCTCTCTTTTGCCTGAGTATCGAGTTATTGAATGGTGTAACCGCCGTCAACCACCAGATTGCTGCCGGTGATCATGCTGGCCGCATCGCTCGCCAGGAACAGCGCGCTGGCGGCAATATCCTCGGGTTCGGCAAAGCGCCTCAGGGGAATTTTCTGCTTCATTTGTTCCGCAACCTCGCCAGACCATGCTTTGCGCCCCAACTCGGTCAGTACCACCGTGGGCGAAATGGCGTTTACCCGCACGTTGTGCGGCCCCCATTCCAGTGCCAGAACCTGGGTCAAGCCAATCACGCCGGCCTTGCTGGCGCAGTAAGCCAGATGATTGGGCAAGGCGACCACGCCGGCCTGCGAGGCCAGGTTGATAATGCTGCCACTGCCCTGACGAATAAAATAGTGGCCCACGGCCTGACTGGTAAGGAACACCCCTTTCAGGTTCACCGCCATGGTGTTATCCCAAGCGTCTTCGGGCAGTTCTTCCGCCGGATACAGCGCGACGATCCCGGCACTATTGACCAGCACATCCAGCCGCCCGAAATGGGCATTGGCCTGCGCAACCGCCTGTTCTACCGAGGCTTTGTCGGTGACGTCCATCAGGATGCCCAACGCCTGTTGCTGATCCAGCTGCTGGGCAATCTGCACCACCTGTGGAGCGCGATCCAACAGCACGACCTGCGCGCCGTTTTGCAGATAGCATTTGGCAATAGCCAGACCTATTCCCGCCGCGCCGCCGGTTATCAACGCCACTTTCCCTTGCAAGGCTCCCTTGCTTTGACCAGTAATCATAGAAAACTCCCTAAAACGGTTAGTTACGCCAAGCTGTGATGATTTTCTTCCACGGCGGCAGGCACGGCTTTAGGCAAGGTGACATATTTCATCAAGACGCCGCTGAACAAATACAGGCCGGTGAAAATCCAAATCACTCCACTGCTCCCCAAGCTGCCAATAAACAACCCTACCACTGCCGGGCCAACGAAGGTGCTCAAACCCGCGCCGAGATTCAGGATCGACATGGCGGCCCCCTTATTCTCCGGAGCCAACGTTGGCATAATGGCCGAAAGAGGTACGAAGGCAGCCAGGCAAGCACCGAATAGCCCGGCGGCCACGACAGTCAGCAGATAATTGGGACCGAGGAAGTAAGGCACGTAATAGAACATCAGCGTGGTGATAGCGCAGCCGACGCAACCGAACCACATGACGACGTTACGCCAGCCCAAGCCGTCGCTGATCACCCCAAAGATCAGGTTGAAGATAATGTTCACCGTCCACAGTGCCGCATACATCTGTAGCCAGTCAGTGCGGCTAAACCCTATATCCATCATGTACATCGGCATAAACACCACGAAACCATACGCCGCAGAGGTATTGATGGTGCGGACAATGCCACCCAGGCCGATTTTCGGGTTCTCAAACGCAATGGTGATCCCCTTTAGCACATAGCTGAGGGAGGCTTTTTGCTTGTCCCCCACGTCGCTATGGCCAGGGGTGCGGTTAAGCATCAGGGCGATCATCGCCCCGAGTACCACAAAGATTAATGCGCTCCATAAGGTGTGGATTTCCCCCAGGTACGGCAGCATGATGCTGGAATAGAGCACGCCCAGTACGCTCAACCCACCGCTGTAGACAAACCAGAAAATCCCCACGGCGGAACCCAGCCTTTCCGGCGGAGCCTCATAGGCGACCCACACCAGAAAACCATAGGCAAACAGGGGATAGCCCAGCCCGCGCAGCGCATAGGTCGGTATCATCACCGACAGGTTATTACTGGGTAATCCCCACACCAGAAAACACACCGAGCCCAGCAAGAACAGCAACAATCCAGCCAGCATGACGCGGCGAGCGGTAAAGATTTCCGCCAAAACGCCGGAAAACCAGGCAGAGATTGCCGCAGCAAAACCGTAAACGCTAAACAGCAGCGCAGATTCCTGAATGGTTAAGCCTTTACCGATCAAATAGGGTGAAAGCCAGCCTTGTTCCAGCCCCTCCCCCATCATAAAGACCAACACACCGGCATAACCGAGCATTAATTTTGGTGACAGACCAATGCGATGAATCAGTCCATTCAGCATAAAACACCCCAGCACATTGAATTGTGGAGGTGCAGGCTAACCCGCACCCGAAGAATGATGCAGGCATTACAGATTTGGGTTGAGCACCACTTTGATTGAGCCGATGCCCCGTTTCATCATGGCGAAGCCTTCAGCAAACTGCTCGAGCGGCAACGTTTGGGTGACGACACCTTTGGTGGGCAGATCGCCATTGCGGATCCCTTCAATCACCAACGGATAACAGTAAGGGCCCAGGTGCGATCCCAGCACGTCCAGCTCCTTACGATCGCTGATAATGCTCCAATCAACGGTCACCGGATCTTTAAACACCGAGAACTCGACAAAGGTGCCCAATTTGCGGATCAGCATCAGCCCCTGTTCGACAGATTGCTGCGCGCCGGTAGCTTCAATGTAGATATCGCAGCCGTAGCCTTCGGTCATGTCTTTAACGATCGCCATCACATCATCGCGCAGTGGGTTCAGCACAACGTCGGCACCAAATTCTTTCGCCAACGCCAAGCGATCGTTAGACAGATCGAGCACCACCAGCTTCGATGGGCCGGATTTTTTAATCGCCCCGATCATCCCCAAACCCAGCGTTCCGGCCCCCGCCAGCACCACCACGTCACCCAGCTTGATGTTGGCGCGCTGTACCGCATGGAAAGAACAGGCATAGGGTTCGATCAGAATGGCGTCTTCGATCGGCATATCCGCAGGAACGTGATAGTTGATGGCCTCTTTGGTGAACTTCATGTATTCCGCCATACCGCCATTAACGTTTTTCTGGAAGCCATACAGATCGTGTTTCTCACACATCCAATACTGGCCACGGTTACAGAAACGGCATTGCCAGCAGGGAACAATCTGTTCAGAGATCACCCGATCGCCCAACTTGAATCCTTCAACGCCCTCACCATATCCCACCACGTGGCCGATAAATTCGTGGCCTGGGATCATCGGCGCTTTGATGTAAGCCGGCTGTTTTTCATCCCCCCAAAAGCTGGCCGCCCCTTCAAACGCTTTAACATCACCGGCGCAGATTCCGCAGGCTTCAACTTTCACCAGGATCTCTTGCGGGCCAATTTTCGGTACCGCCACAATCTCCAGGCGGTAATCCTGCGGGGCATAGGCCACCACCGCTTTCATGGTTTCAGGAATGCCTTCGGCCATGTTTGCCGCTGTTACGCAGTTCTGACACATAGTTCTATCCTCGGGTAGGGTTTATTTTTATGATCATAAGTACACACAAAGAACAAATAAACACTACATACTCTCAACATGTTTGCCCACCACCAACCTTTGAAATTGTGATCCTGCTCAATAAGCCCTCGCAAAGTCATCAAAAAGGCCTTTAAGCCGATTTATTCGTGATGTTAATCACCTTTGGCGGCCATAACCCGCTAATAAAAATAAAAACAAATGAACACCAATTGAACATTTGATAAATCATGGTTATGGTAATAGCCATGACGCGCCACCGGGGATCGTCAGCCTTACCCTTGACCAGCAGGAGATGTGTTATGCAGCCTATTGCGATTGGCGCCGATGATGCCGCCATTGAACTGAAGAATGTGATCGTTGCGTTTCTGCAACAGCGCGATATTCCGGTGTCCGACTACTCACCGGGAAGCGATACGGCCCCCATCGGCTATCCCGATATCGCCTTTCAGGTGGCGCAAGGCATTAAGGATGGGAAACACCAACGTGGCATTTTGCTGTGTGGCACCGGTATTGGTATGAGCATTGTGGCCAACAAGGTCCCGGGGATCCGCGCAGCACAGTGCCATGATACCTATTCGGCACAGCGCGCACGTAAAAGCAACGATGCGCAAATCATCACGCTTGGCGCACGCGTCATTGGCCCGGAACTGGCAAAATCGATCGTCGAAGCCTGGTTGAGCTCTGAATTTGAAGGGGGGGGGTCGGCGCCTAAGGTGGCAAGGATAGGCTATTACGAACAGGTCGTTGGTCAACGCTGAACCCAATGCCGATAAAGCGTCAATGCCTGGGGGAGCGCAGCCAGCCGGCATTGGCGCCCCCCATTGTTTCTATCCATTGCAACAATCAGAAAAAGCGTATTTCATTCATCAGCCATATGATGCATGGTGTTAACCATAATGAAATACGTTCTCATTTACTGTTATGACTTTGGGCAAGGAGCTTATCAATGAATCAATTAGACGCACTCAAACAGTTGACCGTAGTCGTTGCCGACAGCGGTGATATCGAATCCATTCGCCAGTTCGAACCGCAGGATGCCACCACCAACCCTTCGTTGATCCTCAAGGCCGCGGCGCTACCGCAGTATAAGTCGCTGATCACCGAAGCGCTGGAGTACGCCCGTCAGCAAGGCGGCAGCAAAGAAACCCAGCTGATTAACGCCAGTGACCGACTGGCGGTGAATATCGGGGTAGAAATTCTAAAAAGCGTGCCGGGCCGTATCTCCACCGAGGTGGATGCCCGTCTATCCTTCGATCGCGGTATGTGCGTGGCCAAAGCACGCAAGCTGATCGGCATGTATCAACACCAGGGGATCGATAAATCCCGCATTCTGATCAAGCTGGCAGCCACCTGGGAAGGGATCAAGGCGGCCGAAGAGCTGGAAAAAGAAGGCATTAACACCAACCTGACGCTGCTGTTCTCCTTTGCTCAGGCCCGTGCCTGTGCCGAAGCCGGTGTCTATCTGATTTCGCCGTTCGTTGGCCGCATCTACGACTGGTATCAGGCCAGACAGCCGATGACCGATTACGATGCCGAGCAGGATCCGGGCGTGAAGTCCGTTCGTACCATTTATGAATACTATAAACAGCACCGCTATCAGACCGTGATCATGGGTGCCAGCTTCCGTAAGGTTGAGCAGATCCTGGCGTTGGCGGGTTGTGACCGTTTGACCATTGCACCAAACCTGTTGGAAGAGTTGAAGCAAAGCAATCAGCCTATCGAACGTAAACTGACGCCGTCTACCGAAGGGTTTTATCAGCCTGCGCCACTGGCCGAGGCGGAGTTCCGCTGGCTGCATAACCAGGATGCCATGGCGGTTGAGAAGTTGGCCGAAGGCATTCGCCTGTTCGCCGTCGACCAGCAGAAGCTGGAAGACATGCTGATCGCACAGCTGTAAGACGATGATAGAAAAGTGAGATCGGCAAAGCAATTGCCCCTCACCCTAACCCTCTCCCACAGGGAGAGGGGACCGATCGAGTGTGTTTTAAATGTAGTGACTCACTTTGGCTAAGGACGATCACGCTAGCTAAAATGACTGCTTTATTTTCAGGACCGATCGAGTGTGTTTTAAATGTAGTGACTCACTTTGGCCAAAGGCGATCAAGCCAGCTAAAATGACTTCTTTATTTTCAAATGAGTAGGGGTTAACAGCTCCTTCTTTCTGTGGGGACCGATCGAGTTCGTTGATTACTCTGTGTAATACCCTATATTTCTTCTTCCTAATCCCTTACGTGGCTCTAAAATTCGGCGATACGCATTGGATTGGGGGTCGCTCGAGTTTGCTGAGATTATCTATTTACCAGCAAAAGAGCTGGGGCTAACAGCTCCCTCTCCCTGTGGGAGAGGGTTGGGGTGAGGGAAACTACTCCATCACCCGGTGGATCTGCAAATACTGCAACAGCATGATGGTTTTACCATCCTTGATGCGACCGTCGGCGATCATCGCGATTGCCTCACCAAAGGGCAATTCCACCACTTCAATATCTTCATCCTCAATACCACCACCGCTGGTTTGGCGCTCATCATCCTGGTACTCGGCAATAAAGAAGTGGAGTATTTCCGTCACGCCCCCCGGTGACATGTAGGCCTCAAAGATCTTTTGCACCTTCGAAACCTGAAAACCGGTTTCCTCTACCGCTTCACGGCGAGCGCACTGTTCGGGCTGATCGTCATCCAGCAGCCCGGCGCAGGCTTCCAACAACATGCCAGTGGCATTGCCATTGACATAAGTCGGCATGCGGAACTGGTTGGTCAGCACCACGGTGCCCTTGGCGCGGTTATACAGCAAAATGGTCGCCCCGTTGCCCCGGTCATAGACCTCGCGCACCTGTTCGATGGTTCCGCCATTTTTACGTTTTAACTCAAAAGTGTATTTATTCAGTACGTACCAGTTGTCCGATAACAACTGCTTTCTGATATTTTCTATTTTTGACGACATGTTCCCTTCTTCCTTTAGCCAATGCACCGCAACCTGTGGCCACTAGCAAAGCGCAGCTACAGCGGATTTGCAACAAAAAACCGCAGGCTGAACAGAAATGGGGGGGTACGACTAAAACTTCAGCGAGATGATATTACCGTGGCTAACCAATGCCACACAGCTGAAATATACCAACGAGATAAAAACCTCTCATTTACAACAAAAGGTTTTTATAAAAAAGACAGTTGCAGAGCCGGATAATAGCCCGGCTTATTTACGCTTTAGGAATGGCATCCAGTTGGAAACTCGTTCCACTGGTCACGTTACCTTCATCATCATAGAAATCAACACCGAGCCATGCACTAGTAAATGGCCCTCCATTAGCGGGCAACATCATTGAATTGGGCGTCAAGATCCCTTTATCGATCATATCCTGATATGCAGTGATGAGTTCCTGCTGCCGTGCCAATACCTCTCCGACGGTATCACCACCGACTTGAGCATACCCTGTACTGACACTATTTAAGGCCGCTTGATTAAAACAATTATAAAAGCCGCTAGCAAATCCCGAAAAATTCTCATTGCCGAGGGCCTCCCTGACGGCTACGGAATCAAAGCTGGCATTAAACAAATAGATACCAACTTTGATTTTTTTATCGGCCTCTGTCACATTGGGATTAACTTCAAAACTCAGCATCGAATAAATGCTACTCTTATCCTCTTTATCCCAACCATGCATACGTGCATCAGTAATAAACTCATGAGCGTCCATATTATCAATCCTCTTCAGTCAGTGTGTCGTTTGGTTTTCCAACCCAAGCACCTACTTGGATAAAAATAATATAGGCAATTGGGATAAATGATGATATCCAGTCCTATTGTGCTGGCTCTGAAACAAACATTCATCATTTGGTCACGGCAGAACGGAGGAGCGACTTATTATATTGAAAAAAACCCCGCAGGCCTTGCAGCGCTGCGGGGTTGATATCCACCAGAGTTAGAATCCGGTAGGGACTCCGTGCATGTCCGGCAGTTTATGTGCGATCCCTTTATGGCAATCGATACAGGTTTTGCCTTCGGTGATGGCTTTGTCATGCATCTTGGCCGCCACGGTTTTCTGCGCGGTGAAATCCATATACTCGAAGTTGTGGCAGTTACGGCACTCCTGCGAGTTATTGGCCTTCATTCGCGCCCATTCGTTGCTGGCCATGGTCAGACGATGCTCTTCGAACTTCTGCGGCGTGTCGATCAGGCCAAACGCCTTGGCGTACAGCTCTTTGCTGGCCTTCAGCTTGCGCAGCATCTTCGGCCCCCACTCATGCGGGACGTGGCAATCCGGGCAGGTGGCACGGACGCCACTGCGGTTGTTGTAGTGCACCGTCTCCATATACTCTTCGTAGACGTTTTCACGCATCTCGTGGCAGCTGATACAGAATTTTTCGGTGTTGGCCGCTTCCATACCGGTGTTGAAACCGCCCCAGAAAACGATCCCGGCAACAAAGCCCAACAGCAGCAAAGTCCCCAGGGCCAGCCTGCTCGGCCTGCGCCACCAGCGCCATAGACGACGGATCGGTCCGGCCTTTTTCTCGGATGTTGTGGTATTACGTTCGGCCATAGCTCCCCCGCTTAGTGCCCAAAGCCCTGCATAGGCTTGAAATCATTGCCGATGATTGGTGCCGCATCGGTTTGTGGTACGTGGCATTGCAGACAGAAATAACGACGTGGAGCGACTTCCCCCAGCACCTTGCCATCGCTGTCCATAAAGTGTGTCGGGCTGATACGCGGTGCGCCGGTGGTGCGATAGTGCTCCACGCCGTGGCACTGCAAGCAGCGGTTAGTGTTTTTGCTAATCTGGTAGCCGTCGACGCTGTGTGGGATCATCGGCGGCTGGTTGACATAGTTTAGCGCCATCTTTTCCTGCTGCTTGGGCATTTTGATCTGCCCTTCAGCCGTGCCGGAAACCTCTGGCGATTGCTTGAGATCGACATCACTGGCGGCAAACGCGGCACTGGCAACTACCAGTGTTAACAGCGCGCCCCACAGGGAAAGCTGCTTTTTCAGGACATTGCTGGTCATTTTTTGGCTCCCGAATAATGAAATTTGCTCTTAATTTCGAATACGTTTTCTGCACAAACGTCGATACAACGTCCGCAGGCAATACAGGCATCACTGGCAACCCGTGGTGTGCCTTTTTTTACTAATAACGGCTCACGAAGGATCTGCGGTTCTGGGCAAACATGAAAACAATCCATGCAGTGGGTACAGTTATCACGATGCTCCGCGCTGATCTGCACCACACCCTGGCTACCAATGGCGCCATACAGCGCTCCCATTGGGCAAAGATGGCCACACCAGCCGTGTTCGACCACCAGCAGGTCGAACAGGAACAGCGCCACAATCAGCCAGATGCCAGCACCAAATGCGGCACCCAGCCCTTTCAGCCAGGCTAATGCCCCTTCCCCGCTGCTGCCGTGGATCAGCCCGCGCCCCATCAGGGCCACCGGATTAATCCATTCCCAGATCAGCGTGCCACTCACGGCACTGCCAACCAGTACGACAAGCAAGATGCCATAGCGCAGGGAACGAGGCAGGCTGGCCGATTGACGCAAACCTAACTTGCGTCGTAACCAGGCCGCCAGATCGGTCACCGGGTTGACCGGGCAAACCCAGCCGCAAAACACCCGATTACCGATCAGGCCGTAGATCAGCACCACTACCGCGCCTACCCACACCAACCAAGCTGGCCAATGCCCGGCCAACAGGCTTTGCAGCATCATCAACGGATCCGTTAACGGTACCGTCTCCGCCAATAGGCTGGCGCTGTAGTTACCACGCAGGATCCAGATGCCCCACAGTGGCCCAGAGAGAAACATCAGCAATATCAACAGTTGACTGCAACGGCGCAGGATCAGGAAGCGGTTGCTGCGCAACCAGCCATGGCGCAGACGGGCATCACGCCCGGCTTCAGCGACTGGATTAGCCATCATTCACCTCCCTTTACGCCACGTGCTGGCAATGTGAGGCCTTCCGGCACCAGTGAATGCCCTGCACGCTGCTTTTCCTGCCAGCCCCAGCGATAGTGTTCACCCAATTGGCCACGCGCCAGTTCCATCGGTAACACCTTGATCGCCGCCTGCTCAAGTACACAAGCCTGCTCACACTTGCCACAGCCGGTACAATCCTGGCTGTGAACCGTCGGCAGAAACATGGCGTGCTTGCCGGTACGTTCGTTGTGTTGCAGATCCAAGGTGATGGCCTTGTCGATCTGCGGGCAAACCCGGTAACACACATCGCAACGCAGCCCTTGCCAATTCAGACAGTTTTCATGATCCAGCAACACCGCCAGCCCCATCCGCGCCTGATCGATATCCGTCAGGTTCGGATCCAGCGCACCGCTCGGGCAGGCCACCACACACGGGATGTCTTCACACATCTCGCAAGGGATATCCCGCGCCACAAAGTACGGCGTTCCCGCCGCTCTCGGCGACAGCAGCGTCGCCAGTTTCAGCGTCTGGTACGGGCAGGCTTGCACACACTGACCGCAGCGAATGCAGGCGCTATCAAACGCCCCTTCGGCCAGTGCTCCCGGCGGCCGCAGGGCCAGGCCATCACGTGCCTGAGACTGCTTTTGTTGCAACCCCAGCAGTACGCCTATCCCTGCCAACCCGGCCACGCTGCGCGCAGCATCCCGCAGGAAGCGCCGCCGGGCCGGTGTTTTATCTCGTTGCTGGCTCATTCCGTTGGCCTTATACCTTCTCCAGTTTTACCGCACACTTCTTGAAGTCGGTCTCTTTCGACAGCGGATCGGTAGCGTCCAGCGTCAGATTATTGACCAGTTGCGCGGCATCGAAGAACGGCATATACACCAGGCCTTTCGGCACACGGTTACGGCCACGGGTTTCGACGATGCTCACCACTTCACCACGGCGCGATACTACCTTCACCTTGTCGCCACGGCGCAGATTGCGGCTCTTGGCGTCCAGCGGATGGATAAAAAGCACCGCCTCAGGGAAGGCTCTGTGCAATTCTGGCACCCGGCGAGTCATCGAACCGGTGTGCCAATGTTCCAGCACGCGGCCAGTGGACAACCACAGATCGAACTCCTGATCCGGGCTTTCCGCCGCTGGCTCGAACGGCAGTGCGAAGATCACTGCTTTGCCGTCTGGCTTGCCATAGAAGCGCACGCTTTCACCGGCCTTCACATAAGGATCGGTCCCTTCACGGTAACGCCACAGGGTTTCCTTGCCATCCACCACCGGCCAGCGTAAACCGCGCGCCTTATGGTACATATCAAAGGCCGCCAGATCGTGACCATGGCCACGGCCGAACCCGGCATACTCTTCAAACAGCCCTTTCTGGATGTAAAAACCGAAGTCGCGCGACTCGTCGTTCAACTGGTCGGCCGGGATCTCTTCCAGCTTGTACTTGTTCACTTCACCGTTGACGAACAGGACGTCGTACAAGGTTTTACCCTGGTATTCCGGCTTCTGGTTGATCAGTTCCGCAGGCCACACTTCTTCCACCTTGAAGCGTTTGGCAAACTCCACCAACTGCCACAGGTCAGACTTGGCCTCGCCAGGCGCTTTCACCTGCTGATGCCAGAACTGAGTACGGCGCTCCGCGTTACCGTAAGCCCCTTCTTTCTCCACCCACATTGCAGTAGGCAGGATCAGGTCGGCGGCCAATGCGCTCACCGTTGGGTACGGATCGGAAACCACGATAAAGTTGCGCGGATCGCGCCAGCCCGGCATACGATCTTCGTTAATGTTTGGCCCGGCCTGCATGTTGTTGTTACACATCACCCAGTAGGCGTTCAGCTTGCCGTCTTTCAACGCACGGTCCTGCGCAACCGCATGCAGCCCGACTTTTTCCGGGATGGTGCCGGCTGGCAGTTGCCATTTCTGTTCGGCAATCTGGCGGTGCTTCTCGTTGGTCACTACCATGTCCGCTGGCAGGCGGTGGGAGAACGTCCCCACTTCACGCGCGGTACCACAGGCAGAAGGCTGACCAGTGAGTGAGAACGGCCCACAGCCCGGCTTGGAGATCTTGCCGGTCAGCAGGTGCAGGTTGTAGCACAGGTTATTGGCCCAGACGCCGCGGGTATGCTGGTTGAAGCCCATCGTCCAGTAAGAGACGACTTTCACATTCGGGTCGGCATACAGTTTGGCCAAGGCTTCCAGTTGGTCTTTCGGTACACCGCTTAACTCAGCGGTTTTATCCAGCGTATACTCCGCCACAAAGGCCTTGTAATCTTCGAAGCTCATCGGCTCCGAAGCATCGCTGCCTGGGTTCTTGGCCGCTTTCTCCAACGGGTGGGTTGGACGCAGGCCGTAACCGATATCGGTCGCCCCTTTGCGGATATTGACGTGTTGCTTGAGGAAGTCCTGGTCAACCGCATTGTTCTGAATAATGTAGTTGGCGATGTAGTTCATGATCGCCAGATCGGTCTGCGGGGTGAACACCATGCCGTTGTCCGCCAGCTCGAAGCTGCGGTGTTCAAAGGTGGAAAGTACCGAGACGTTGACCTTGTCGTTGCCCAGGCGGCGGTTGGTAATGCGCGACCACAGGATCGGGTGCATTTCCGCCATATTGGAGCCCCACAGCACGAAGGCGTCGGCCTGCTCGATATCATCGTAGCAGCCCATCGGCTCGTCCATGCCGAAGGTGCGCATAAAGCCGACTACCGCAGACGCCATGCAGTGGCGCGCGTTCGGATCGAGGTTGTTGGAACGCAGGCCAGCCTTGAACAGTTTGGAGGCCGCGTAGCCTTCCCATACCGTCCACTGGCCGGATCCGAACATGCCGACCGCTTCTGGGCCTTTCTCTTTCAGGGCCCCTTTGAATTTCTCGGCCATGACGTCGAAGGCTTGTTCCCAGCTTATCGGGGTAAACTCACCTTCTTTGTCGTACTGCCCGTTCTTCATGCGCAGCATTGGCTGTGTCAGACGATCCTTGCCGTACATGATCTTGGGCAGGAAGTAGCCTTTGATACAGTTTAAACCCCGGTTGACCGGAGCATCCGGATCGCCCTGCGAAGCCACGATGCGGCCATTTTGGGTGCCGACCAGAACGCCACACCCGGTGCCGCAGAAACGGCAAGGTGCTTTGTCCCATTTGATTTCGTCACCGCTGCCGACCACGGCCTGGGCGACCGTTGGGATCGTCAGCCCGGCAGCTGCGGCAGCAGCCGCGGCA
Organism: Serratia sp. K1WW1; assembly: GCF_055790865.1. NCBI lineage: Bacteria > Pseudomonadati > Pseudomonadota > Gammaproteobacteria > Enterobacterales > Yersiniaceae > Serratia > Serratia sp. K1WW1. The sequence goes on along the minus strand of NZ_CM147697.1, from coordinate 1,657,809 downwards.
GCGTTCGCTTTCATGAAGTCTCGACGACTGAGTTTCATGGCATTACCTCACCTTGCTCATCCTGCTGGTGATAAACCAGCGACACTGCCAACACGCCTTCCAGATTGCGCGCCGACTCAATTTTTTCCAGCAACGCCTGGGAGCGTGCTGCTTGCATAACGACGACCAGTTTGCCCTGCTGTTGATCCTGTGCCGGAATTTCCGTATCAGGGATAGCCAGCAGCGCCGTGATCAGCGCCGGGAATTTGTCAGGCCGGGCCTGCACCATTAACCCGCTTACGTGCCATTCACTGCTCATTATTTTCACTCCGGGTTATTGCAATCGCCGAGGTCGGGCAACCGGCAACGCAGGCACCACAACCATTGCACGCCGCCGCCTCGAGCGCCGGTTGGGCTATGCCGCCTAACCGTGGCCGAAAACGGATTGCCTGCGTTTCACAACTGTCCTGACAGCTGCGACACTCTACCCCCTGCATCGCCAGGCAAACGGCCGAAAACGAGGCCACTTGTTGCCAGGGTTGGTGCTGGGGTGGGTAAAACAGTGGGGCTTCGCAGGCATCTGCGCATTGTCGGCAAAAGGTACATTCCGCGCGTTGGAAATCGATTTCGGGATAACCGCCACTGCCGCTGATCAATACGCCGGTTTCGCAGGCGTTAACGCAGGCCTGGCACCGGGTACAACCCGCAAGGAAGAGAGGGGCTTCACGCGACCACGGGGGACGGATCGCATCAGTTTGATGACGCCATTGTCCGCTGAGCAATCTGCGTCGCGACAATTCGGCCATTCGGGTTATCCTTCAAAGTTGGCAACACGCGCGCGTGTAAAAAATTATTATAGTGTGACTTTATTATTTTTTGTCTCGCACCTCGGGTAAGAGGCAAGGATAAAATAGGCTTATCGGAGGGGGTAGATAATCACCCTAAATAGGTAAAAGTAGGTATTACTTGCGCCAGATCAATCACTGATAGCCGATATAGGGCATTTTGCCAACGGTAGACCGTCAAATCGCTATTTACTTGATTATATAGCGAAGATTGGTTGTGGCGCTAAATCGGCCGTTTGCTCAAAATCGCCATGCTTTTTGCCAGCAAAAGTTATAATTTGACGGCTCATAACACTCAGGCCTATAACCAGAAGGACGCTTAATTGCTCGTAAAACGCTCAGTGACCGGCAGCCTGGCGAAGGCGCTGATAAGTATCGTGATCCTTTCCGTGTTGTCCACCGGACTGGCACTGACCACCGTGGCCGGCAGCCTGCAAGATGCCGAAGCGGTTAATATCGCGGGATCGCTGCGCATGCAGAGCTACCGGTTGGCGTATGAGCTCACTAACGGTTCCGCTGAAGTGCAGCAGCACCTGGTGCAGTATCAGCAGTCGCTGATGGCTCCGGCCCTGCTTAAACTCGATCGATTTTATGTGCCTGATGATGTGCGGCAAAAATACCTGACGCTGCGCCAAGCCTGGCTGGTGCTGGAAAAACAGATCCTGGCCGGGAACCCGGAAAACTATCAGGCCAACGTGGCCAGCTATGTTAATCAGATCGACCATTTTGTCTTGGCTTTGCAGCGTTACTCCGAACAAAAGTTGACCATCGTAGCGACGATCAGCGTGATGGGCTACATCGCCATCATTGCCCTGGTGCTGTTCTGCATCCGCTTTATGCGCCGCCAAGTGGTCACCCCACTCAAACGCCTGGTGGACGCCAGCCTGCGTATGCAACAACGTGATTTTAATCATCCGCCGCTCGACGTTTCATTGCCAAACGAACTGGGCGTCCTGTCGCAAACCTTCACCACCATGTCTGGCGAATTGGCAAAGCTCTACCAGTCACTGGAACAGAAGGTGCAGGAAAAAACCGAGCGGCTACAGCAGGCTAACCGTACGCTAGAGGTGCTCTACAGTTGCTCCCAGGCGCTGAGCGTTGGGCAGTTGGATCAGCGGGCGTTTGAGAAGGTCCTGCATATCATCAAGCTAAGCGAACAATTACATTGTATCCGGCTCAATGTAGAAGACAGCCTCAGCCAATGGCAGGTCAGCAGTGGTGAACCCGTGGCGGAACTGGCCTGGCATTCGCAGGTGATTATGCAAGACAACAAACCCTTGGGTAGCCTGAGCTGGCAACATGAGCAGCAGCCGCCCCACCCGCACCTGATGCAAAGCGTGACCAATATGCTCAGCCGCGGGGTTTACTTTAACCGGGCACAAAAGCAGCATATGCAGTTCCTGCTGATGGAGGAACGCGCCACCATTGCCCGTGAACTGCACGATTCGTTAGCCCAGGCTCTCACTTTCCTGCGCATCCAGCTTACCTTGCTCAAACGTACCCTGACAGGCCATTCATCGCAGGCAGATGAGATCATTGATGATTTTGATCGGGCGCTGGCGGATGCCTATCGCCAATTGCGCGAACTGCTGGCCACCTTCCGGTTGAGCATTCAGGATGCCGATCTGAACGCCGCGTTGCAGCAGGTACTGGAACCATTAAAACTGCTGACCAGCGCGCGGATTCAGTTACACTGTCGGTTAGCCTCACAGGCGTTGAATGCCCAACAACAGGTTCATGCGCTACAGATCGTGCGTGAAGCCGTGCTTAATGCCATCAAACACGCCGATGCACAGGAAATTGTGATCCATTGCGACGTCTCCCCCAGCGGCGACAACGAGATCACCATTTGTGACGACGGCTGCGGCATCGACAGCCTGGATGAACCGGAAGGCCATTACGGGCTAACCATTATGAGCGAACGCGCATCGCGTCTGAACGGGACGTTACATATCAGGCGTGGCAATGCCGGGGGCACGGAGGTCTGTCTTAGCTTCCCGCCATAAGGGCTAACAGCATTGCACGGCGGCCATTCGAGCCGAGCGACAATGCTAATTACTACTATATTTTAAGAGTCAGCTTTACTGCCGGCAGTAGGCAGTGGCTTTACTCGCTACAGGGAGCACGTTTTATTGTGATGAATAATTACCGAGTAATGATCGTGGACGATCACCCGTTGATGCGCCGTGGCATCAAACAGTTGCTGGGGCTAGATCCTACCTTCACCGTGGTGGCCGAAGCCAGCGGCGGTGCTGAGGCGATCGCCCTGGCCGCGCAGTTCACGCCAGACGTGATCCTGCTCGATCTGAACATGAAGGGTCTTTCCGGGCTGGATACGCTGAAAGCATTGCGCGATGAAGGGGTAGATGCACGCATTATCGTGCTGACCGTTTCCGACTCCCGCAGCGACGTCTATGCGCTGATCGATGCTGGCGCCGATGGCTACCTGCTGAAAGACAGCGAGCCAGAACAGTTGCTGGAGCATATTCGTCAGGCCGCCGAGGGCCAGAACGTGATTAGCGATGCGGTAGCGGACTATCTTTCGTCACGCAGCGAGCAACACGACCCCTTTGCCGCTCTCACCGAGCGTGAACTGGATGTGTTGCAGGAAGTGGCGCGCGGCATGTCAAACAAGCAGGTCGCGGCGCAGTTGCATATTTCTGAAGAGACGGTGAAAGTGCACATCCGCAATATGCTGCGCAAGCTCAACGTGCGTTCGCGCGTGGCAGCGACCGTGATGTATCTGGAAGCGAAAAGTCAGTAATGCTTCCCCGGCACGCCGGGGAACATTCAACCAATGGCCGCCAACAGCATCTCATGATGCTGATTAACCCAGCTTTGGCTTAGCGGGCCCCAGTTTGCCAACTGGTAATAGCCATCGTTATTACGCTTCCCCTGCTGCACAAACTGCAACTCCAGGCCCAGGCCTGGCAAAGCTTTGAGTACATCCTGCAACGTACGGCGCGGCCAACCGGTCAGTTCCATCAGGCGCGGAACGTTAGGGCGTTCATTGCTGCTGATCAGCCAACACAGATAAAGACGACGAGCAAATACCGGGTTAATTTCCATGCTTAACTCCTGATGAGGAAAACATCCTGATTATTTCACCGTAACGCAATAAAATCGCCATAATGACGCGTTTCGTGGTGGTCCAATGTGTAACTGTAGATTTCTACTACTGTTATTTACATTATCTCCTTTTTTTCTCCACGCTTTATCTGCGCTCGACGAGTAAAGTGCAGTAGCACCTTTGGGTACAATCAAATCCTGCGACAGCCCGGCCATCCATCAGCGCCAGGCGAAAGCATAGGTGATGCTGTCAAAAATAGAATAAGTCACAACGAGGTTCATGCCGCATGGCCAATTTTTTTATTGATCGCCCGATTTTTGCCTGGGTTCTGGCAATTATTCTTTGCCTGACGGGGACGTTGGCGATTTTTTCTCTGCCTGTCGAACAATATCCGAACCTCGCTCCGCCAAACGTGCGTATCAGCGCCTCCTATCCGGGGGCATCGGCACAGACGCTGGAAAATACCGTTACCCAGATTATCGAACAGAACATGACCGGCCTCGACAACATGATGTATATGTCGTCCCAGAGCACCAATACCGGCCAGGCCTCGGTTACGCTGACCTTTGATGCCGGCACCGATCCCAACGAGGCAATGCAACAAGTACAAAACAAGCTGCAGGCCGCCATCAAGCGGTTGCCACAGGCGGTACAGCAACAAGGCGTAACGGTGTCAAAATCGGGTGATACCACGCTGATGATGGTGGCCTTTGTCTCCAACGATGGCAGCATGGATAAGCAGGACATCGCGGACTACATCGTCTCCAACCTGCAAGACCCCCTCAGCCGCATTAACGGCGTGGGCAGCATGGACGTTTACGGTTCACAATACGCCATGCGTATCTGGCTGGATCCGAACAAGCTCACCAGCTATCAGCTCACCACTCAGGATGTAGTCAGCGCCATCAGTTCGCAGAACACCCAGGTGGCGGTGGGCCAGTTGGGCGGCTCCCCTTCCGTGGATCAGCAGGCGCTAAACGCCACCATCAACGCTCAATCCCAGTTGCAAACGCCGGAACAGTTCCGCCAGATCACGCTGCGCGTTAATCGGGACGGTTCGCTGGTCACCCTGGGTGACGTTGCCACGGTGGAATTGGGCGGGGAAAACTATAACTACCTCAGCCGTTACAACGGCCTGCAGGCCGCCGGGATGAACATCAAGCTGGCTTCCGGTGCCAACGAATTGCAAACCGACCAGTTGGTGAAAGCCAAGATCGCCGAGCTTTCACAATATTTCCCCCACGGGCTGGAAGCCAAGATCGCCTATGAGACGACGCCGTTCGTGCAGGCGTCGATCCATGATGTGGTAAAAACCCTGCTGGAAGCCATTTTGCTGGTGTTTTTAGTCATGTACCTGTTCTTGCAGAACTTCCGCGCCACGCTAATTCCCACTATCGCCGTTCCGGTGGTGCTGTTGGGCACCTTTGCCATCCTTTCGGCCTTCGGCTACAGCATTAACACCCTGACGATGTTTGCCATGGTGCTGGCGATCGGCCTGTTGGTGGACGACGCCATCGTGGTGGTGGAAAACGTGGAACGCGTGATGAGCGAGGAAGGTCTCTCCCCCAGGGACGCCACCCGTAAATCCATGGGGCAGATCCAGGGCGCGTTGGTGGGGATTGCCATGGTGCTTTCGGCTGTATTTATTCCCATGGCCTTCTTCGGCGGCACCACCGGCGCCATTTATCGCCAGTTCTCGATCACTATCGTTTCCGCCATGGTGCTTTCGGTGCTGGTCGCCATGATCCTCACCCCGGCCCTGTGCGCCACTATTCTCCAGCCGATCGCCAAAGGCCATCATCACGGCAAGCGCGGTTTCTTCGGCTGGTTTAACCGCATGTTCAATCGCAACACCGAACGCTATGAACGTGGGGTAGCGCGCGTGCTGCATCACAGTGCTCGCTACATGGTGATCTACCTGCTGCTGTTGGCCGGTATGGCGGTGCTGTTTATCAAACTGCCGACCTCATTCCTGCCGCAGGAAGACCGTGGCGTGTTCACCGTACAGGTGCAGTTGCCAGCAGGTTCCACCCTGCAACAAACCACCAAGGTGGTGGAAAAGGTTGAGCACTACTTTCTGACCGAAGAGAAAGCCGACGTGCTGTCGGTGTTCTCCACCATCGGTGCCGGGCCAGGCGGCAACGGCCAGAACGTCGCACGCCTGTTCTTGCGCCTGAAGGACTGGGATCTACGCAGTTCGGGAGCCAATAGTTCGTTCGATATCATCGAGCGAGCTACCAAGGCCTTTAGCAATATCAACGAAGCGCGCGTGATCGCCAGCAGCCCGCCAGCAATCACCGGGCTGGGGAACTCTTCGGGCTTCGATATGCAGTTGGAAGACCACGCCGGGCTGGGGCATGACAAGCTGATGGAGGCTCGCAATCAATTGCTGCAGTTGGCTGGGCAAAACCCGCAGCTATCGCGCGTACGCCATAATGGCCTTGATGACAGCCCGCAGTTGCAGATCGATATCGATCAGCGCAAGGCACAGGCGCTGGGGGTGTCTATCGACGATATCAACAGCACCTTGTCAACCGCCTGGGGCTCCACCTACGTCAACGACTTTTTAGACCGCGGGCGAGTGAAGAAAGTGTACGTCCAGGCCGGAGCGCCCTTCCGTATGCTGCCGGAGGACATCAACAAGTGGTACGTGCGTAACGACAGCGGTGGGATGGTGCCCTTCTCCGCCTTTGCTACCTCCCATTGGGAATATGGTTCACCGCGTCTGGAACGCTACAACGGTAACTCCACGGTAGAAATCGTGGGCGAGGCTGCCCCGGGCGTCAGTACCGGTACCGCGATGGATGAAATGGAAAAACTCGTCAGCCAGCTACCGACCGGTTTCGGTCTGGAATGGACCGCAATGTCCTACCAGGAACGCCTGTCCGGTTCCCAGGCACCGGCGCTGTATGCCATCTCGCTGTTAGTGGTATTCCTGTGTCTGGCGGCCCTGTATGAAAGCTGGTCGATCCCGTTTTCGGTCATGTTGGTGGTACCGCTGGGGGTGATCGGTGCCGTCACGGCCACCTGGCTGCGCGGGCTGGAAAACGATGTGTACTTCCAGGTGGGGCTATTGACGATTATCGGGCTGTCGGCCAAGAACGCCATCCTGATCGTGGAATTTGCCAACGAGCTGAACAATAAAGGCCAGGATTTGCTGGAGGCAACGCTGGAAGCCTCGCGCCTGCGTTTGCGCCCTATCCTGATGACCTCACTGGCGTTTATCTTCGGCGTTCTGCCAATGGCCATCAGTTCCGGTGCAGGTTCTGGCAGCCAGCATGCGGTAGGTACCGGGGTGATGGGCGGTATGATTTCAGCCACCGTTCTGGCAATTTTCTTTGTGCCGCTGTTCTTTGTATTGGTACGCCGCCGCTTCCCTGGTAAGGCGCTTCCTCACCATCACGATAGCCAATAGCAGGCGTAAAAAAAGCAGCTTCGGGAAACCGAGGCTGCTTTGCTAAAGACTTAATATTGTTACCCTAGGTGCTTTAAATAAAAACAAACCCAATAGCCTTATTCAAGCTTTAAACCCTATATGGTGTTAGTTACCTAACATCTCATCAATAAAGTCTTTCCAATTTGTTAACTCACGATCAACCATGATACTTCACAACCTCCAGTTATTGGACGCAGGGATTCTACGCCTGTTTTTTGACCAAGTGAAGCCTTTTGGGAACGATGCCAGCCAAGAAAACCCAGGTATGGAGCATATTTTCAGATTAATCATAAACCTATCCAGATGTAACAATTTCTTTAGCGTTCTTGAACCGATGCTGGGCAACAGATACCTACGTTAGGTTGAATTTATCCTACAAAATCAATACACCAATTTTAATGTGCCACAGACAAGATCATTCCAATAAAATAACCAGCCCCCCCTATTGGCATACTTCCTTTTGTGTGACTTTAAATTGCACCTTAGATAGCCCCCTAATATTTCATTAATATGAAATAAGGACGGATCCCATAAAAAATAACGCAAAAAAAAGACCGCCAATGTTATTGGCGGTAAAAATTTGCTGAGTGATTATTGCTGTATAATAATCATGACGTGTCGCTACCCCTCTTTTTCCGGCTGCCTGCGCTTGAGAATACGCTGATACCATGGCTGAGGCACGGGGTGAACAATATGTCGCAGCGCTCGGGCGTAATCCATCACCAGCCCTGGCGTCCAGGCCATTGAGAGTGCCCGTCTGCGTACCTGCGCGGCAATCCACAGTTCCGGCATGGTCAAAATACGTAATGTACCCAGCCAACTTTTACTCTGTTTGGCAAGCACACCATCCAATGAGGCTTCCAAGGCATAGGCAACACTACTGGAGCAGTTACGCGACGTCAGATTGTAGATTTTAGTCAGCTGATAGCCGCTCCAAAAACGTAGTAGTGCCGAGCTGTTATAACGGTGAAACTGGATCTGCCGATTCGAATCGCACCAGTTGGCCGCCTCGGTAACATAGTCCGGCTGGAAGGTGCCGGGCACGTCATTTTCTCGCGTCGCCTTCAACACATTGAGGAACTCCGAAGGAGAACGATCGATATCTGCCGCTGGATACAGGCTGATGTAGATGCTCGGTACCAGTTCCAATGCAGCATGCCCGGTAGAGATAACCCCTTGAGCATCTACGGCCGCGATATAGCGATTAATGACTGGCCGGGGGATTGGGGCCGCACTCGCCGTTCCTTCCGGGGTCCAGATATGGACGGTTAAAGGCTCTTTAAAATCAGTGCTGGGGGCAACCACCTCGGGGGGCCGAGCCGCCGATTTCTTTCCAAAGACGTAAAATATCTCGGTAGGTACCAACAATTCAAACACCGAGGTGCCATCCCTTAGAAGGTTGGCCCGCCTGGCTAATTGCAGGATATTGATGCCACTGACAACCATCAATGTGCCCAGGAAAAACGATATGGTGGCTTTGTAGTGCACCGGATAGGGGCTAAAGATGAGCATGGCGAACAGTATCTGAGCAATGCCGCTGACCAGCGCATTCTTCCAGCGCGGAAACCGCACGATCCAGGCAGAAGCGATCATAAACAAGCCAATAACGAAATAGGAGAAACCGAATATGATTGCCAGTAGCAAATTACTGTAGGGTCTGTTCGCCAGGATCAGCAGTGCGACAACACAAAAGATCCCGCCCTTGAAATAGAGCACCGCTTTCTGCGCCCCAACCCCGCTGGAGGCAATACTCAACGTGACCAGGCTCTCCAGAAGCATCAGTGCACCAAAAACCTGTAAGGGAAAATAGAGCACGCCATCAAGGCCATCGATAAAGATACCGATCCCCATCAGCCCCCAGATAATCCCGATTACGCCCAAAAATTTGGCTTTGGAGCGCACAAAATCAACGCCGAATAATAACAGGGCAATCTGGATCACTGCTGCAACTCTCCGCAATATGCAAATAATAGGTTCATTTAACTGTCCTGGTGATACTGGCTTGCTTGCCAGTTGCCGACAATAATGCTCTGTGCTTCCTCATCCAGCAGGACGCAGCTGTTATCCACCAACGTCAACCACTCTCCCTGTGGCATCTGGATACGGAATACCAACGGGGGACGGGGTTGAGGGCTATCATTGAGGAGCCAATGGTCACGCAGCTTGCCTTGATCATGCGGATGAACCCATTGCATGACGTCATCCATGGTGTCTAGCTTGCTGGGAACCTTCTGCTCAAACAAACTGTCGAGCTCATCTTCCCAGTGCAAAATCCCGGTACGTGGGTTGAGGCTATAAATTACCCCCTTACCGGTTATCCGGCCGGTATCTGGGTTAAAACTGTTGGTCGAGTGCTTCAACACCCTGATAAACACGATTAACAACGCCGTCGCGGAAAGGTAGCTCAAGGCTAATAACAGAGACTCATTGAGATGTAAGCCCTTTAGAAAAAAGGGCCCATGCTGATGATTGGTATAGTAAATCACTCCCAAACCAAGAGTGATAAGCGCGAGAGAACCCCCGCGATTTCCCCAGGCCACAGAAAGCATAATAGCCAGAATAATGGGGAGGCATGCCAAGGCAAAGTAGAGCGCAGCAGCGTTGTGTTGCAGCCAGAGAAGGGGGTAACCAAAGATAAACCAGATCGAAACACACAGCAGCAGCCAAAGTGCCCCTCCCAGAAGCCCCGTTTGCAGATTGCAACTGGCAGGTTCCAAGCGCCGATTAACAAACCCCATAATAACGGCTGTGGCAAAGATAATGCCGGTAACATCAGCGATAAAGTTCTGCCAGAACAAGCTGAGCAAAGGCTGCTGGTGGATTAGAGCATAACCCCCACCAATAATTAGCGCATCCAGCCCGCTGAAGACCAAGGTTGCAGTGATACAGATTAAAATAGTATGGAGATCGTCATTAAGCCGTGCAAAGCGTCGAACCGCCCAGGCTATCGCTACATTGGCTGGCATGGATAGCAGGGCATCGATCATTGATATCAATGGCTTATGCTGCCAGCCCTCCCTCAACAACAAGCTCGCTAACGTCAAAATGACGAACAGGGTTAAATAACTGCGCCAGCGGGACAAAAGAAAGGCGGCAACCGCAACGCCTGAGGGAAACCACACGATAGCGATCGGCGAGTTAGGGTCGTCAAATTTTAATGAGATCAATCCGGCGAGGTAATAGATTATCCCCCATAGCAGCAGGGTGAAAAGTTGTCGAACATACGATGGAACTTGGGGTGTCATTTTTTACTCACTGGTATGCACGCAGGCATTTTGTGAAAAATATCACGTGTTGCCGTGAAGAAAAGCTTGATTAACTATAGGACATTCTACATCAGCATGATGTGAACGTACTATTTCAAACTCATCGGAGATCTATCCAGGCATATATTTCTTTGCGGATGAATAGTGAAGGAGTAACGTTGCTACAGGATTTAGCAAAACACCGTTGAAAGGGAAAATCATGTCTTCGAGTATCACCATCGAGCAGTTGAAACAACAAGGTCGCTATCCGGAAGCCACCGAGATGGCCCAACAGATGCTGCAACAGGCACCGTTGGATGGCTCGCTGCATTACCAGCTGGCGTGCCTTTACGATGTGCAGGGCTTTGAGCAGCAGGCGATCCCCTGTTATCTCGCCGCCTTGCAGCACGGCCTGCCTGCACAGTTACGCCAGGAAGCCTGGCTGGGCCTGGGCAGCACCTATCGCGCATTGGGGGAATACCAGAAATCGCTAGCCGCTTTCGACGACGGGTTAAACGAGTTCCCGCAGGCCAAGGAGATCACGCTGTTCCGCGCCATGACGCTCTACAATCTGGGGGAAACCAAACAGGCGGTATCGGACCTGCTGATCCTGTTGGCAGAGACCTCGGCACATACGGAGATCAGCAGCTACCAGCGTGCGATCCAGCAATATGCTGCGGATTTGGATCGTATTGGCTGAAGGGAAAATTATGGAGATCATCACCGAACCGCGTAAATGTAATATCGAATGGCAACAGTTAGGCGAATTGCTGGCCGCTGCCGGGCTAGGCGAGCGTGATCCACAGGTCTTACAGAAGGTGTACCAAAATAGCCAATTCTGCTATTGGGGCTTTATTGAGGGAGAGCTGATGGCCACCGCTCACGCCATCAGTGACATGACCTCGGTAGCTTATCTGGCCGATGTCGCCATCCATCCGCGCTTCCAGGGGCAAGGTTATGGTCAGCAGTTGATGGATCGCGTCATGCAAGATCTGGCCCCATTAGGTAAAGTGTTTATTTACTCGGTGCCGGACAAATTGGCATTTTATAAGCGATATGGCTTCCACGATCTGACTACCGGCATGGTGTATGCCGATGGGAGCACGCTGGAAAGGTTACAAAATAGCGGGTATGTGCGTTGAACATCAAACTGCTAAATAGCGATTCCTAATAAGCCTAGTGTATGGATAGCATGTGAGAGAAAAACCATCAACCTACTTTCTTACAGCTTATATCCGTTTCAATGCCTAGCTCACATTGACGTTTAGCATTTTCTCCTTAATAAAAAACCACATCGATTTAATATAGAACCTCATTGGTGTTATATAATATGATGGAATGATTAACATAAGGAGCATGATAATGATAATCCCTAAGGCTGGGGCACCATTTTTAATGGTGGTACCAATCGTGAAGATTGTTAATATCACAGTTAAAGTAACGCTCGTTCTGAAGGTCCTTTTCCCTACATCCCTGACCGAATAGATAAAATCAAGGTTGAAAATTTTAGCATTGGCTTTTGCCTGCCTGATTTCATGCCGAGTGAAACCTGACTCCAGCAGCAATCTATTCGTCGTTTTAGTTTTTCCATTAATCGATTTCATTTCTAATACATCTTTGGTTAATTAATTTAAAAAAATCACATTATAAGCTTATTTATGTAAAGTCTAATGCTAAATCTTTATGGTATGGAGATACTCGCGAGGCCTCTAAGACAGATTTAGCGTCTGGGATAGTTCATATATCAACCGACTCTATTTTGGGAGGTGAAACTCGATATAAAAACATAAAAAACCTAAGCTTCACCAATTTTGCAGTTAGCAGGAAACTTAGTTTTATTCCTCTGCTATTACTCCAGATATAGAAAGAAACAAAAAGCATGAATAGGATCAGATAAACAAGAGCTTGCTTTACATCATCACTAAAAAAGTAAGCTCCAAACATCATCACAAAAAAAACAGAGGAAAGAAACATCATATTCCCACCGCATAGCTCGGCAACTAGCAGAATATAGTTTTTTAATGATTTATCATCTGTCGTTTTTACTCCTTTTCCATAGGTTTCATTCTTTTTAGCTCTATACTGATTCTTTAATTTTAGTAGTTCTTGGTAAGTAAATCCATTTTTCAAAATTAATTTATTGATTTTCATAGCATTACTGTTATCTTATTGCAGATGATATTTCTCTTATTCTAACTTAATCGATTACTATAGAACAAGCAAAACCTAAAGATTCAATTATATTATTAAAAACAAGCATTCATCATAATAGTCGTTTATGCACAATAACCACATAGTATCAGTATAAAAACCTGTACCATACTGTGACTTTCGCTAATTGCGATACAGGTCGAACAATTCAGCAATAAGTACTGAGAGGAGCTTTACCTTCTACTCTAACAAACGAGTAAAAATTTGCCTAAACCAGACGTATTCTGTATGTATTGGCTTTTAAATACAAACCTCTCTCTGTCAATGATGAGCACATCTCTGTCTGGATTTAAACCCCGTTTTCCCGCATTATCTGTGCTATCACCGTGCGGTATAAGTTAGTGATCTACTCTTATGCCGCTCAGTACAGATTTTGACGATTAAAAGGTAGCTTTTACGCCATGACAGACAAACCGCAGCACGCCTCGCTGACCATGTTCGGCATCAAAAATTGTGACACCATCAAAAAAGCCCGCCGCTGGCTGGAAGAACAGGGAGTGGCTTACCAATTCCACGACTATCGCGCAGACGGGCTGGACGAACAGCTGTTGCGTGATTTTGTCGAGCGCCTGGGTTGGGAACCCTTGTTGAATACCCGTGGCACGACATGGCGTAAACTGGATGAAGCCCAGCGCAATGCCTGCGACAATGCTGATGCCGCCATCGCCTTGATGCTTGAGCAACCTGCCATGATCAAACGCCCCCTGCTGGATGATGGTAAAGGACATGCCCTGCTAGGCTTCAGCAGCGAAAGCTATCAGCAATTTATTACCGAGGTTAACTCATGATCTGCCCTGTTATCGAACTGGCGCAACAGCTTATCAAGCGCCCTTCCCTCAGCCCATATGACGAAGGCTGTCAGGAGTTGATGATCGCCCGCCTGAAAGCGATCGGTTTTACCGTCGAACCAATGAACTTTGGCGATACGCAAAACTTCTGGGCCTGGCGCGGTCAGGGCAGCACGCTGGCGTTTGCTGGCCACACCGATGTGGTGCCAACCGGCGACGAGAAAAATTGGGATAACCCACCGTTTGAGCCCGTCATCCGCGACGGCATGCTTTATGGGCGCGGAGCCGCCGATATGAAAGGCTCCCTGGCCGCCATGGTGGTAGCCGCAGAACGCTTCGTTGCCGCCAACCCCAACCATCAGGGCCGCCTGGCGTTTCTGATCACCTCAGACGAAGAGGCCAGCGCCACTCATGGCACAGTGAAGGTAGTGGAAGCCTTGATGGCTCGCAACGAACGCCTTGATTATTGCCTGGTCGGCGAACCTTCAAGCACCGAGCGGGTCGGAGACGTGGTGAAAAATGGCCGCCGTGGCTCGATCACCGCCAATCTGCGTATACATGGCGTTCAGGGGCACGTCGCCTATCCACATCTGGCCGATAATCCGGTTCACCGGGCTATGCCTGCGTTAAACGAACTGGTCGCCATTGAGTGGGATCAGGGCAACGAATTCTTCCCGCCAACCAGCATGCAAATTGCCAACGTGCAGGCCGGGACCGGTAGCAACAACGTGATCCCCGGTGAAATGTTCGTGCAGTTCAACTTCCGCTTCAGCACCGAATTGACCGATATCCTGATAAAGCAACGGGTGCAGGAACTGTTGGATCGCCATAACTTGAATTACAGCATCGACTGGTGGCTGTCTGGCCAGCCTTTCCTGACCGCTCGAGGCGCTTTGGTCGACGCCGTGGTGAATGCGGTAGAACACTATGCCGAGCTAACCCCGCAATTGCTGACTACCGGCGGTACCTCTGATGGCCGCTTTATCGCTCAGATGGGAGCACAGGTGGTTGAGCTGGGGCCGGTCAACGCCACCATCCATAAAGTGAATGAATGCGTACATGCGGCCGATCTGCAGTTACTGAGCCGCATGTATCAGCGTATCATGGAGCAACTGGTCGCATGATCAGCGCAGAAATGCTCACCGGGCGCTCGACGGAGCATCTCACCGTACTGAGCGGCAATCACCGGCTGCAACCCGCTGCGGTGGTGGCCTTTCAGGCCATGCAACAGGCGGCTAAAACGGCAGGCTTCGATCTGCAACCGGCCAGCACCTTTCGCGATTTTGACCGGCAACTGGCGATCTGGAATGGCAAGTTCTGCGGAGAACGGCCAGTATTGGATCACAATAGCCAACCGATCGATATCCAGCCATTGTCTGCCGCCGAGCGTTGTGAAGCCATTTTGCGTTGGTCGGCCCTACCGGGTGCCAGCCGTCATCACTGGGGCAGCGATCTGGATGTTTACGATCCGTCGTTGCTGCCCGTTGGGCAAAAGTTGCAGTTGGAGCCGTGGGAATATGAAGCCGGTGGTTATTTCCATCCGCTAAATCTTTGGCTGACTGCACATATGGCCGAGTTTGGCTTCTATCGCCCGTTTACCGCCGATCAAGGTGGGGTGGCGGTGGAACCCTGGCATTTAAGTTATCGCCCGCTGGCGCAAGAGGCCGAGCATTTACTGACGCCTGAGCTGCTGCTGGCGGCCTGGCGAGATAAGGACGTTGCTGGTGCAGCTTGGCTCGCAAGCCATCTGCCCGCGATATTCTCGCGTTTTGTTCGCCCTGAAGGAAAGGTGTAAACATGCATTGGTTAGCTGACTACTGGTGGATAATCCTGGTGATATTGGCAGGTATTATCATTAGCGGGATCAAGGAATTACGCCGCCTGGATCATCGAAAATTCCTGGCCAACAAGCCTGAATTGCCGCCCCACCGCGATAACAACGCCAAGTGGGACGACGAAGACGACTGGCCGAAAAAGCCATAACCTCAGGGCGCACATAGCGCCCTGCTGTTTATTTAAAAGCGATCAGATCGCCCCGTTTACCAAACATCGCCTCTTCCCAATAGCGCTGCGGCACATAGTAATGCAAACGATCCAGAGCAGCATTCATCATGCCCGAACTGATTGCGTGCCCGACGCCAGGTTCAATATCCAATGTCACATCTGCGCCAGCGGCCTGTAACTGAGCCTCAGCCGCTTGCGCATGTTCCGCAGCAATCACACCGTCTGTCTCACCATGGATCAGGTGTACCACGCTGTCACCAACGTCGGCTTGCGGTAACTGGGCAAAACGACCGCTGAAGGCCACTACCCGCCCGGCCAGCTTGGCTTCGGCTTTTATCCCCTCCAGCGCCATGATCGAACCCTGCGAAAAACCAACCAGCGCGGTGCCCGCGTAGCCCACACCGCTGTGCTGCTGCCAGTAGCGCACGGTTTCAACAAAGGTTGGCATCACTTCGGCAATGCGCTCCGTGCGGTTGTGTTCGGTGATCCCCTGAACCGAGAACCATTGGCGACCCTCACCGTTGCCAAAAGCGAATGGGCCACCAATACTCACCACCAAGGCCTGTGGGAAATCTTTGGCGAAGTAACTGCCGATCTCCCCCATCGCCACCGGGTTATCCCCCACGCCATGAAACAGCAGTATCAGTTGCTCTGCCGGAGCTGCGGGGCTTTGGACAACGAAATGCGAATGTTTCATAGGGGACTCCTCAGATTAGAGACATCCGGGACAAACCCGGCAACTGCCCCTTACTATACGCCGCGGAGAAATCAGGAAAATCGGGTTTTATTGAACAACTCTTTCCATTTATTGCAACGACTGCGCCCACTCCTGCCAGTAGCGGCAATGTTGCGCATTAAGCTGTTGCAACGCCTGCCCAGCCTCTTGTCGCCAAAGCCGCAGCAAGGCTTTTTGGCCACTCAGGCCATATTGGGCAGCGCACTGGGCCGTGGTTTGTTGTTGCTGCAAATGCGCGCGCAATGCCGCACAGGGCAATGAACTGCTCCACAGCAGACGTTGTAACGCCCCCAGACTGGCCTCCAAGGGCCGATGGGCAAAGGCAAAACCAGCCAGCTCGCGCCAGTCTTCTTCATTTAATAGTGGATCGGTATCATCGTCGAGCTCCAGCAACAGGTCGCTACGTTGCCGCAACCAGCGCCAATCCCGTGCCAGGTGCTTATGCGCCGCATGGCACAGCGCCTCTCCTTGCTCAGTAATAGCCAGCAACGCCATGGCGGTGTAACAGCCACTGCTGGCCTCCGGTTTGTTGCCAATCCGCACCAGAGTGAAGCCACAAGATTGCCAAAACCGCCACAGCGGCTCGGTATAGCCAAAGCTGACGGAAAGAAAATCCAACCCCTGCGAGTCACGTTTTTGCTGTTCCACCAACCGGCTGGCGATCCCTTGCTGGCGTAACTCCGGCAACACGGCGATACGGGTAATGCGACGGGAACGCAGCGTAGGTGCCCACCATTGGCCGCTATGTGCCGCCAAAGATTGAACGACCAGATTGCCACGTGGCCTTCTGCGGCCCGCCCAAACTTCGTGGGCCAGTTCAACCGATAAGCCGCCCTCATCTACCAGCCATAACGCCCCGACCACCTCATCCCCCAGCAACGCCGCACTGAAGTGCATCCCGGGCGCATCCATCAGACGGCGTAAATCCAGCGGTGAGGTTCTATAGTGTGCGCTACAGAGCAACGCATAGAAACGCCGTAACCGTTGCGGATCGGCACACAGTTCAGCCTGTTCAATAGCACCAAAAGTGGGTGACTGACCGGCCACTGCCCATACCGGTTCCTCGTTGAACAGCAAGGCATGATCGATAATCCGCTCCAGGGCATCACCCTCTGCCCAACGCATCGGTTGCTGCAAGCTTAGCGGCTGCCACTGTGGCAAGGTGGCGCAGAACTTGAGTAAAAATCCGCGCCCCGTTCCTTCATATCCCTGCACCGTGGTTGTCAGTAATACGCGTGGGAAATAGTCCATTAACTGTTGCAGTAAAGGTCCAGGGATCGCGGCGGCCTCATCCACCAGCAGCCAGCCAACACCCTCTGTACCCTGTTCAGCACAATGCTGTAGCAAGGCATCCGGTGCCCAAAACTTGGCCCGTCCTGCGGCCCACTCGCTGGCAACGTCGGTAGCGGCGCGGCTCGGGCCGGTGATCCAACAGGTTAACGGGCTGCTGGCCATCAACATCCCCGCCACCGTTGATTTCCCCCGGCCACGGGCAGCGGTTAATACCCAGATCCCAGACTCGGCAGCCAACAAGCGGGCCAAAATGGCCTGCTGTTCCTCACTCGGATTACCCTGGGGAGCCTGCCAAGCTGGCCGTGATGGTAAGGGAGCCAGGCACAACGGTTCACCTTGCCGCCAGATAGACACTTCGCTATCGGCCAGCAAGCGTTGTTGCAGATGGTGGATAAAATGGGGCGTGGCGATCGGCTGTGGGCAATCGCTCCAGCGCAGGCTGTCACTATCAGGCTGCTGCGGCCAACTTTGCCAAGGTGGAACCAGCAACAGTAACCAGCTACCGGCTTGTAATGTCCCGCAAAGCTGGGCCAGCGCTTCGACATCCAGCCCCGCTAACGCATCAAACACCGCATGCAACCGCTCCTGCCCCAACAGGGTTCTGACCGCGTGACTCGCCAACGCATCGATTCCTGCGGGCACGTCATTACCGACCCAAGGCCAGTCACCCGGCAGCTGTGCCGCCAGTTGCTGCGCCCGATCCCGGCACCATTGCGATTCGCCGCTGATCACCAACAGCCGCCGAATACCCTGCTGCTGCATGCGTTGTTGCATTTTTTGTAACATGAATATTGAGGCCTGAAAGCAGAGTGCCGGGCTCTAAGGCACCGGCACTGAGTCATATCAACGGGAGGCGAAGGTGTTGCAGGTATTAGGGTCGCCGCTATCGAACCCTTGCTTGAACCAGGTATAACGCTGCTGCGAAGTGCCATGCGTAAAGCTGTCTGGCACCACTCTCCCCTGGCTTTGCTGCTGCAAACGGTCGTCACCGATCGCCTGCGCGGCATTCAGCGCGGCTTGCAGATCGCCAGCTTCCAGCATCTGCTGTTTCTCGGCGTAATGGCCCCAAACGCCAGCAAAGCAGTCGGCCTGAAGCTCCATTTTCACCGACAGGCGGTTAACCTCTGCCTGGCTAGCCCCTTGCTGCATCTGGCGAACCTTGCGCTCAATCCCCAATAGATTCTGCACGTGATGGCCCACTTCATGTGCAACCACATAGGCCTGGGCAAAATCACCGCCAGCACCCAGCTTGGTTTTCATATCCTGGTAGAACGAGAGATCGATATAGACCGTATCGTCCGCAGGGCAGTAAAACGGCCCCATTACCGATTGACCGGTGCCGCAGCCGGTAGGCGTCGCGCCCCGGTACATCACCAGTTTCGGATCCTGATAGTTTTTCCCCATCTGTTTGAAGATGCCCTGCCAGTTCTCTTCGGTAGACGCCAGCACCACCGAGGTAAACTTGGCCAGTTGATTGTCTTGTGGGCTGATGCTGGCGCTTTGCTGCTGAGACTGTGGGGAGACATCTCCGCCATTCAGCAGAGGAGTCAGGTCTACCCCGTAGTAACCGGCAACCAGCACCACGACCAGAATGATCAGGCCACCTTTGCCGCCGATAGGTATCCGGGGGCCGCCACCGCCGCCCAGACCGGAAGACTGCCCACGGCGATCCTCGACATTGTCACTTTCTCGACGCCCTTGCCAACGCATAAATAAACTCCAGAGATGATTTTTAATAATCGTAGGAAACTTGCCCTGGTTACTATTATAAGGCGTTCGCGGCGAAGGGAATGCAGTAATTTTCTGGAAAGTAGGGTTTGGGGAATTGGGCACCAGGATTTGATGCTTTCCCCCTCGCCCTCTCGCAAAGGACTAAGGGGACATAGTGTGAAGCCAGCGTGCCGCAGATTAACTCCAGGCCTGAATACAACTCTGGAGCAAACTCCCTCTCCCTTTGGGAGAGGGTTGGGGTGAGGGGCTATTAGTCCAGCTTCACGCCGATACGGCGAGCGACTTCTTCGTAAGCTTCAATCAGGCCACCCAGGCTCTGGCGGAAGCGGTCCTTGTCCATCTTGGCCAGGGTATTTTTGTCCCACAGGCGGCTACCGTCCGGGGAGAACTCATCGCCCAGCACCACTTCGCCGTTGAACAGGCCGAACTCCAGTTTGAAATCGACTAGGATCAGGCCCGCATCGTCAAACAGCTTGCTCAGCACGTCGTTAGCCATGTAGCTAAGCTCGCGCATGCGCGCCAGATGCTCTTTGCTCACCCAACCGAAGGTTTCGCAATAGGATTCGTTCACCATTGGGTCGTGCATCGCGTCGTTCTTCAGGAACAGATCAAACAGCGGCGGATTCAGCGGCAAACCTTCTTCGATCCCCAAGCGCTTGACCAAAGAGCCGGCGGCACGGTTACGGATCACGCACTCAACCGGTACCATCTCCAGCTTTTTCACCAGCACTTCGTTGTCTGACAGCAGGCGTTCCATCTGCGTTGGGATACCGGCCTCTTCCAGCTTGCTCATAATGAAATGGTTGAACTTGTTGTTCACCATCCCTTTACGATCGAACTGCTCAATGCGCTGACCATCCAGTGCTGACGTATCGTTACGGAATTCCAACACCAGCAGATCCGGATTTTCGGTGGTGTAGACGGTTTTTGCCTTGCCGCGATACAGTTCAGCTAGCTTTTGCATCTTAACTTACTCCAATGAGATAGTACCTTCCGGCTGCCAGACAGCCTACTGGGCACAAAATTGACCTGATAAGTTCTTTGGTTTGCTGATAACTATTGTGCCAAATCTGCGACGCAAACGATACCGTATCAACAAAACAAAAAGGGGCCGTAGCCCCTAGATGTATTTATTTAACGCTGGTTTTACTGAAAGTCGTCTGGAGCACCGCTACCAGCGCATCGTTCTGCGACTGGGTCAACGGCTTACCTTTGGAATCGATAAATTGCAAACTGGTACGGTTATTCAAATCACCGACCTGCAGTTTGTAATCACCCTCTTTCAGTTCAGGATCTTTCGCGCCCAACGCATCCCAATCACTGCTGCTCAGGGATTTGTAGGTTACGGCGACGGTACCCTGTGGACGGCTGCGGTCACCCACTTTCATCCCCAGTTTTTCCAGTGCCGGTGGCAAACGATCCCACACTACCGTGTACGGCGCACGCACGATCAGCGTTGGCAGGCCGGTGTCATCCGCACCGCTCTGCACGTCCAACACACCAACACGGTTGGCGGACTGGCTGCTCGACAGGTTGTCCTGCTTGTCCAGGCCCTCAACGATGGTGTTCATCATCATACCGTTGTAGCGCTGAACTTCAGAAGGATCGGTAACCTTGTCGGTTTGCCCCTGCTGACGCAGTTCGAGAGTTTTCACCACCAACGCTTGCTGGTAACCCTGTTTCTGTACCGTGATCTGGTAGCGGCCTTCGTACTGGTTGTCTTCATCCAGACGGTTCCACTTCACCCAGTCGGTGGTCAGCGTTTGGCTGGCATCCGTACGTGAGGCGATCGGAATGTTTTTGCTCTGCAACAGGCTGGCTACGCGAGACCACAGGTTATCGTTCTGCGGGCTGCTTTCCAGCAGCAGCGTGCCGCTGTCACCCGCATATTGGCCACGGGAACCGCTCAGCAGTGCCAGCTGCTGTACCGGTGGCCGGATATCCAGTTGCTTGCCAACAGCGCCTTTCTGCGCGTTTGCCGGAACTTCATAATTACCGGTTTGTACCGGCAGGATCAGGCCGGACGGCGCGCTCAACGGTTTGAGCGGTGCGGCGTCAAGATAGGCCTCATCGCCGCTAACCTGGCGTTTGTAGCGCTGATCGGTAGAACAAGCCGCCAGCGTCATCACCAGCGCTAATCCCACGACCGTTGCTAGCGTCGACTTTTGCAATGAATAAGCCATCAAATCTCCCTAAGAGTTACAGCAAACCGGCGCTTTTCAACGCACGCTCCACGACAGGACGGGCAGCGTCGGTCAACGGCGTCATAGGCAGACGCATCGTATCGGTTGCCATCAATCCCAATGCCTTACAGGCCCATTTCACCGGAATTGGGTTTGCTTCTACGAACAAATCCTGATGCAAAGGCATCAAGCGCTGATTCAAACGGCGGGCTTCGGCAAAATTGCCTTGCGCCGCCAGGCGGCAAAGTTCGACCATTTCACGTGCTGCCACGTTGGCGGTCACGGAAATCACCCCTTTGCCACCCAGTTGCATGAAGTCCAGACCGCTGGCGTCGTCGCCGCTCAGCAAAATGAAGTCTTCATCATCAACCAGCACTTGGATCTGACTAACACGACTTAAGTTCCCTGTTGCCTCTTTAACGGCAACAATATTCTTAATTTTGGCCAAACGAGCGATGGTTGGCGGCAGCATGTCACAACCGGTGCGTGAAGGCACGTTATAGAGGATCTGCGGCAGATCGGTGCTTTCGGCAATAGCTTTGAAATGCTGATACAGTCCTTCCTGGGTCGGTCTGTTGTAGTAAGGCGTGACCGACAGGCAGCCCACGACACCGGTGGTGCTGAAACGCTGCGTCAGTGAGATAGCCTCGCTGGTGGCGTTGGCACCGGTGCCGGCGATCACCGGAATACGGCCTGCGGCCAGTTCCAGCGTCTGCAAGACCACGTCCACATGTTCGTCATGGGGTAGCGTGGCGGACTCGCCGGTAGTTCCTACGGAAACGATCGCCGCAGTCCCACTGGCTACATGATAATCAATCAGTTTTTTTAGGCTCGCACGATCGACAGCACCTTTGGTGTCCATCGGCGTAACCAGTGCAACAATACTTCCCGTAAACATTGGCCGTCCCCTTCACAAACAAGTCACCCATGGTACTTTTGTCACCTATCCAAAAGCAAGCAAACAACGTGTCTAAGCGCTTGGCAGGCGGTTTTTTTTGTGTTTACCATGGTAACCCCATTCAGTACGACAGGAAGCTGCATTTTGCCTAAGCCTGATGAACACTATCTGGTGATCACCGCACTGGGCGCCGATCGCCCCGGTATCGTCAACGCCATCACCCGCCACGTCAGTAGCTGCGGGTGCAATATCGAAGATAGCCGTCTGGCCATGCTGGGTGAAGAGTTCACCTTCATCATGCTGCTTTCAGGTAGCTGGAACGCGATTACCCTGATCGAGTCCACTTTGCCGCAAAAAGGCGCCGAGCTGGATTTGCTGATCGTGATGAAACGCACAAACTCGCAAGAAAGACCGCCAATGCCAGCTACAGTGTGGGTACAGGTTGAGGTAAAAGACTCCCCGCATATCATCGAGCGGTTTACCGGCCTGTTTGATTCGAGCCAGATGAACATTGCCGAGCTGGTGTCACGGACTCAGCCAGCACAGGGGGATCAGCCCTCCCAACTCTATATTCAGATCACCGCTCACAGTTCCGGTGGCCAGGACGCAACAAATATTGAACAAGCCTTTTATCGCCTATGTACAGAATTGAATGCACAAGGCAGTATTAGCGTGGTGAACTATCCACAGCATGATGAGAGAGATGGAGAGTAGTTATGAGCCCATTGAAAGCCGGTGATACAGCGCCGAAATTTAGTTTACTCGACCAGGATGGCGAGGAAATTAATTTGGCCGACTTCCAGGGACAACGAGTACTGGTTTACTTTTATCCCAAAGCCATGACGCCAGGTTGCACCGTGCAAGCCTGCGGGTTACGGGATAACATGGATGAATTGAAAAAGGCGGGCGTCGAAGTGCTGGGTATCAGCACCGATAAACCCGAAAAGCTCTCGCGTTTTGTTGAGAAAGAACTGCTCAATTTCACGCTGCTATCCGACGAAGATCATCAGGTAGCTCAGCAGTTTGGCGTTTGGGGCGAGAAAACCTTCATGGGTAAAACCTATGACGGTATTCACCGTATCAGTTTCCTGATCGGCACCGACGGCAAGGTTGAGAAAGTGTTCGATGATTTCAAGACCACCAATCATCACGAAATCGTTCTGAACTACCTGCAGCAGTAAAGGGTAAAGCGCAGCAGCATCGGTTGCTGCGCTTTATTTTTCTCACTTCACTTCATCACCCACATCCACCAGCATGTCATCCGGCCAGGCGTGGATCACGGCTTTCACCAGCGTCGCCAATGGGATGGCGAAGAATACGCCCCAGAACCCCCACAGACCGCCGAAGATAATCACCGAGAGAATGATCACCAGCGGATGCAGGTTGACCGCCTCGGAGAACAGGATCGGCACCAGCAGATTGCCATCCAACCCTTGCACCACCAGATAAGCGATAATCAGCGTCCAGAAATCGGCACCAATGCCCCACTGGAACATCGCCACCACCACCACCGGGATCGTCACCAGCACCGCGCCGATGTATGGGATCAGCACCGAGAGGCCGACCAACACCGCCAAGAGCAGGGAATAACGCATATCCAGGATGAAGAACACCAGATAGGTCGCCACCCCAACGATCACCATCTCCAGCACCTTGCCGCGAATATAGTTGGTGATCTGTTGGTTCATCTCGACCCATACCTGCCCTGCCAACCCACGGTTGCGCGGCAGCACGCGGCGCACCGCATTGATCATCTGCTCTTTGTCCTTCAGCAGGAAGAACGCCATCAAAGGGACCAGGATCAGGTAAATGGCCAACGTCAGCAGCCCAACCAGTGAGGCCAGTGAGAATTTCACCACCGATTCTCCCATCCCCGACAGGCGCTCACGCAGGTTCTGCGCCATCATATCAATGATGCCCGCATCCACCAGCGCCGGGTAGCGTGTCGGCAAGGTCGCCGCATAGTTGTAGAACTGATTGAGCATGCCTGGTAAATCGGTCATCAGGTTGATGCCCTGCTGCCAGGCGGTTGGCGCGACCACGAAGACCAACAGCATGGCAATACCGCCAAACACGATCAGCATGATGCTTGCCGCCCAGGTGCGCGAACACCCCAGGCGCTGAAGACGTGCGGTAGGCCACTCCAACAGGTAAGCAAGAACCAACGCTACCAGCAAAGGGGTCAAGATACCGTGGAAAAAATAAAGGATGCAGAACCCGGCAACCAGGATCACCAGCAGCGCGATGGCCTGGGGATCGGTGAAACGACGTCGGTACCACTGTAATAACAACTCCAACATCAGAGATTGCTCCTTATTCCATCAATGGGGGTGAGGCTCGCCAGTCCCTATGCGGCCGAGCAGATATGACATGATTTTTTAAATAATTTTAGCCCGGTTATCACCGTGCAGGCGTTTCAATGTGGGTTGTGGCTGGCTATGATGTGATAACGTTTGCCGCTCAGGCGCACGATCCCCTGAAAATGCATTTTTGTGAGCCAACGCACTTTCGCGCTGATTGTACTGGAGAGTCAGGCACGGAAGAAGAACTCTTATCTGATACTGACGTCTTACTTGATGACTTTATTGAGGGAATGACCTGACTATGACCATCCGGTTGACTAAAACAGCGCTAACCGTCCTGCTGCTTGGCTCGCTTTGCACCTCTGCGTTGGCGCCGGTTAACGCCCAAACGCAAGACCAACTGCCGGATATGGGGACTTCCGCGGGGGGGACGTTGAGCATCGGCCAGGAACTGACCATGGGCGATTTTTACGTGCGGCAACTACGCGCAAGCGCCCCGTTGATCAACGATCCGCTATTGACCCAATATATCAACCAGTTGGGTAACCGGCTGGTCGCCAGCGCCTATTCGGTGCGCACCCCGTTCCACTTCTTTCTAGTCCGTAACGACGAGATCAACGCCTTTGCCTTCTTCGGCGGCAACGTAGTGCTGCACTCGGCCCTGTTCCGTGAAACCGACAACGAGAGCCAACTGGCCTCGGTCCTGGCACACGAAATCTCACACGTGACCCAGCGCCATCTGGCCCGCGCAATGGAAGACCAGCAACGCAACGCGCCACTGACCTGGGTGGGCGCACTGGGCTCTATCCTGCTGGCGATGGCCAACCCAACCATGGGCATGGCGGCGCTGAGCGGTACGCTGGCGGGAACGCAGCAGGGGATGATCAGCTTCACCCAGGCAAACGAACAAGAGGCCGACCGTATCGGTATTCAGGTATTGCAGCGCGCCGGGTTCGATCCCGAAGCGATGCCAGACTTCTTGCAAAGGCTGGCCGATCAGTCCCGCTACGCCTCAAAACCACCGGAAATGCTGCTGACGCACCCGTTGCCAGACAGCCGGCTTTCGGACGCCCGCAACCGCGCCAACCAAATGCCACGCCGTCTGGTGCAATCCAGTCAGGACTATCTGCTAGCGCGGGTCCGTACGCTGGGTATGTACAGCTCGGAAGGCTATGGTCTGAGCGAAGACCTGCTGGACACTTACAGCAAAGGCAACATTCGCGAGCAAATAGCCGCCAAATATGGCCGGGCGATCCTGTTCTATGAAGCCAAGAAATACGACGAAGCGCGCA
Source organism: Serratia sp. K1WW1 (assembly GCF_055790865.1). Classification (NCBI taxonomy): domain Bacteria; kingdom Pseudomonadati; phylum Pseudomonadota; class Gammaproteobacteria; order Enterobacterales; family Yersiniaceae; genus Serratia; species Serratia sp. K1WW1. Next base: position 1,631,795 of record NZ_CM147697.1, on the reverse strand, counting down.
ATCTTATTCAGCCGCTGCTGGCAAAGGATCCGAAAAACGTCTGGCTGCTGGATCTGCTGACCGACATCGATCTGGGTCAGAATAAGGCCGCTCAGGCCATTGCTCGCCTTGAGGCGGTCAATGCGGCGCAAAGCAATAACCCGGTGTTGCTGCTCAACCTGGCGAACGCCTACGTTGAGGGCAATCAACCCGCACAAGCGTCAAAAATCCTCAACCGTTATACCTTTGCCCATCCGAACGATCCGAATGGCTGGGATCTGTTGGCTCAGGCCAGTGCCGCCCAAGGTCTACGCGATGAGGAACTCTCCGCCCGGGCAGAAAGCCTGGCGCTGGCTGGCCGTCTGGATCAGGCGATCGGTTTACTCAGCAACGCCAGTTCATTACAAAAACTGGGCAGCCTGAAACAGGCTCGCTATGACGCGCGGATTGACCAACTGCGTCAGTTGCAAAGAACCTTCAGCAAGTTCCAACGCACTTGATTTGAACAAGGAAAGAGAATAAATGAACAACGTCACTATTTATCACAACCCACGCTGCTCAAAGAGCCGTGAGACGCTGGCACTGCTGGAACAGCATGGCGTCGAACCGCAGGTGGTGCCGTATCTGGATACGCCGCCTTCCGTCGCCGAGCTGAAAAAGCTGTTGCAAGAACTCGGTTTCACTTCGGCCCGCGAATTGATGCGCAAGAAAGAAGATCTCTACAAAGAGCTGAAACTGGCGGATGAAACCCTGAGCGAAGAGCAACTGTTGCAAGCAATGGTGAGCAATCCGAAACTGATCGAACGCCCAATCGTGGTCAAAGGCGGCAAAGCCCGAATTGGCAGGCCACCGGAGCAAGTGCTGGAGATCCTGTGATCCCATGACGGCAAGCCGGGCGTTGATCCGCCCGGCGGTTGAATTTACAACGGTGTATGTGCTGTTTCCCGCGCGGCAAGCAACGCCCACAAGGTAATCAACAGAGCCAGTGCGACATAGGCCGAAATCGCCAGCGTGCTGTCAAAAGAAGTGAATAACGAAGCAATGATCAACGGCGCAAAGCCACCTCCTACGATCCCCGCCAGAGTATAAGCCAGCGAAGAACCAGCATAACGCACCCTGGTCGGGAACTGTTCGGTGATAAAGGCCGCCTGCGGGCCGAACATCGCCGCATGGATCAGCAGACCAACCACCACCGCGGTACAAATCAACACTGGCTGACTGCTATCGAGCAACACAAAGAAGGCAAATGCCCAGACGATCCCCGCCAGTGCCCCGCCGATATACACGGGCCGGCGGCCAAAGCGATCGGATAAGGCGCCAAACATCGGCACGGTGATCGCATTGCCGATCGCCCCCAACATGGTGGCCGTGGCAAGTTCAGCACCGTGGTCACGTAAGTCAGGGTAAACACCACGACCAACGCGTACAATACGTCGGAGCCAATGCGCGAACCACCGGCGATCAGCAGCGAACGTGGGTGTTGGGTGAAAACCTCGCGGATCGGCGAATGGGTCACATCCTTCGACGCTTCCAATTTCAGGAATGCCGGTGTTTCCCCCACTCCACGGCGCAGCCACAGGCCAAAGATCACCAACACCAGGCTCAACAGGAACGGAATGCGCCATCCCCACTGTTGGAAATCGTCTGCCGACATCGCCATGGTCACCAACGTGATCAGCCCGGTGCCAATCAGCGAACCGCAAGAGGGACCGACCTGTGCAAATGAGGCATTACGCCCACGCTGATGCGGCTTACCGTGCTCCATCGAAAGCAGTACGGCTCCGGCCCATTCTCCACCTAACGCAATGCCCTGGATAAAGCGTAGTGCAACCAGCAGCAGCGGGCTCCAAATCCCCCAACTTGCATAGCCGGGCAGTAAACCCATCAGCGTGGTGGTCACGCCCATGATCACCAGCGTAGCAACCAGCACAAAACGCCGTCCCAACACGTCGCCAAGATGCCCAAAGACGATACCGCCAATGGGCCGTGAAACATAACCGACCGCATAAGTAGAAAACGCCAGAATGGTGCCGACCAGCGGATCGAATGACGGGAAAAAAACATGGTTGAAAATCAACGCCGCCATGATGTTGTAAACGGTGAAGTCATACCATTCCAGCGCGGTGCCTATCGAACTGGCTGCCGCCAGCCTGCCGGTTTTAGGAGGATCGACGGCGTGATCTTTCACCGATGAGTTCACAATCGGCGTTTCAGTAGTGGAAGTCGTCATGATGCCAGCTCCTGTGAGGTCAGTTGCCAGCCAAGCGCATAATGCACCGCCTCGCCAGCAGGGGTTTTCAACGTGCGGTAAGCCAACTCACTCAAACGCTGCCCCGCATCTGCGCTACTGCTTTCGATCATTACCATCGGTAACAGCTGGCGGTTTTCCCGCGACTCTTTCGGCAACGGGGAACTGAGCTCGGCATCCGGAAACAGCAGGCTGCAACGCACAAACCCCGGCAGCTCCGCTAGCACGGCTCCCAGGCGCTTAATCTCGTCTTTCAGCACGTCCAGCTCACTCTGTGCCAGCATGATGATGCTCAGATGGCTACCACAGCCCTGGCCGGTGACGGCTTCAACCGTGCAGACCCGGCGCATGGGATCGCGCATCTTGCCCAGGCAGGCGACCGACCACGGCGTCTGTTGGGTAAAGGCGTTGCGGTAGGCCTGGGAGGTAAAACTGGCCAGAGAGGCGGTTTTATACAGCCCAAGGTATTTACGCCCCCCCTGTAGCGCCTGATAGCGCGTACCAGATAGAAAACCGGGAACACGTACCCGCTCTTCTACGTGTTCACGGTCGTACCACTGATTGAAATCCGCCTCATCCTGCGCGGCGACATCCGTTGCAACAAACAGCATTCCGTTCGGGGAACCGGTCATGGGTATTCTCCTGGTAGAGTCAGTAAGGCAAGGCGGCACCCTGCCGAAACATCACGCGTCGGCAAGGCAGCGTTCGATCGCCAGCGCCCAGCCCAGCAGCGCCTGGTCATGCATGGGTAATCCGGCCACCATCAGGCCGACGGGTGCTTTACCCGATTGTTGGCAGGGTAGCGATAACGCACAGCCATCGAGGAAGTTGATTATGGAAGGATTACGCAGCGCGGCACCGTTGGCACGGAAGTAGGCTTCGTCATCCTCTGCCAGTTCGGCAATGGTTGGTGCTATCAGCGGCGCAGTTGGCATCAACAAGGCGTCAAAGCCCTGCACCCTGGCCGTCACCCGCTGTTGCCAACTGGCACGCCGCTGCCGTAGCTGCTGAAGATCGCTCTCGCCCAACGGCTGGCCACGACGAATGCGTGACAGCACTCTGGGGTCATAACCCTCGGCATATTCGGCAATCAACGGCTGGTGCCAATGCCAAGACTCAAGTGCGGTAAAACCACCGGCAGCGTTGATCTCCGCCAACTCGGCGAATTCGCTGCAAGGGATAGCTTCAATCCTCGCACCGGCCTGAACCAAACGTTTCAAGGCACGCTGAAACGCCGTGGCAACCTCTTCGTCCAACCCATCCAGCACTAGCGTTTGCGGGACAGCAAAACGTGCCTGCGCCAAGGATTGTGAGTCAGGCCGTAGCGCTTGTTCGGCGATCGCCGCATCCAGTGCGATACAGCTGGCAACGTCATGAGCAATCACCCCGATAGAGTCCAGCGAAGGCGACAACGGCAGCAGTCCACCGCTGGCAATTCGACGGGCGGTAGGCTTATAGCCGGTCAAACCACAGAAAGCGGCCGGAATACGCACCGATCCCCCAGTGTCACTGCCAACGGCACCGCAGCACATACCGTCGGCTACCGCGACCGCGGCGCCGGAAGACGAGCCGCCAGGGATACGCCGAGCGGCGCGATCCCAGGGATTAGCAGGGGTACCAAAATGCGGATTGAGACCCAGCCCGGAGTAGGCGAACTCGGTCATGTTGGTTTTACCGATCACCACCGCGCCCGCCTGCAACAGACGCTCCACTATCGCAGCATGCTTCTTGGCCAGCGCAGCCCCCGCCAGCACCCGAGAACCGGCGGTAGTCACCTGTCCACTCACGTCAAACAGATCTTTGATCGAAACCGGCACGCCATCCAAAGGGGACAGCGGTTTGCCTGCCTTACGACGTTGGTCAGCCGCCAGCGCCTGCTGTTGTGCCCAATCGGCATACACCTGAGTAAAAGTACGTTCCCCTTCCCCCTGCGGATCGGCGATCTGCGCCAAGGCATTGGCGATCAACTGCCTGGAGGTAAACTCTCCACTGGCCAATCCGGCTGCGGCCTGCGCAAGCGTTAACTTATCCATCACGCCACCACCGGCAGTTCGATACTGCGATAGCCATGGGCGATGGTGCGCCCCAACACCTCATCCACCAGTTCCATACGGAACTCGGATGATGGCCGGATCCCCCCGATCGCCGCCACCGTGCCGCAGGTCATTGCCAGGCCGTCACTCGGTAGCCGGGGAAGCGCCATGCCACTTTCTGGCAGTTGCTGCCCACTCAGATAGCGTTCGAGCAAATCACCGGGGGTGCGCAGGCTGGCGAGAGTCCCCTGCTGATAAAGCTGAAACGCGCCGTTTTCCTTAATCCATGCACGCAAGATCAAGGAGTCCCAGTGATCGCTCACTTCGCATAACGGCCAGGCAGCTCGCGCTACCGGTTTAACGCAGATCTGCTTGGACAGTGCTACGCTGTGTACTTCCAACTGACGATCGGTATGATCGGACGCTAATGAGACATACAGCTCGCCACCATGGCTGAAGATCAGCGGTTCCGCTTCGCCGGAGGTCGCCTCGCCGATCACTTCGATGCATTCGCCTTGGCTGAGTTGATTAACTGCCACACGATAAAACAGCGGGACGCTGCTGGGTTGAGGGACACCCAGCTCGGCCAGTTCCTGGATATGATGTTGAATTGCCTTATAATCACGACCGGTCCAGCCAGCGATGACCAGATGATCGATTTCAGCATCCAGCGTCTTGGCACTACAGGTTTCTGGTAAAGTAAAGGTCAGCCTCATGGCAATTGTGTCCCTTTGGTTAAAATGGTGTGAAATTTCACTATATCTTCAGTTAACAACTAAGCGACTGCCATGTGACGTTTTTGTGTACCATGTCTAAAAATTTCTTCTTGCAGGAGTAGTATGTGAAGACCATTGACGCAGAAGATCGAGGGTTCCCGGTAGCAGAGGAAGCCGGTTTGTCGCTCAATGAAGTGGCCTACCGCCGCTTCAAGCAGGCATTGGTGACGTTAAGTTACAAACCGGGTGAATACCTCAATACCGCGCAGGTAATGGGTGAGCTGGATATGGGCAGAACGCCGATCAATCAGGCGATCCACCGTCTGGCGAATGAGGGCTTGCTGCAGGTGATCCCGCGCAAAGGGGTGATGGTCTCGCCGCTGTCGATAGACGATGCGTTAGAGCTGATTGATGTCCGGCTGGCCAATGAAATGCTGTGTATGCGCCTGGCCAGTGCCAAGATCACCCAGCCACAGGTTGCCGTGCTGAACGCACTGAACCAGCAGATCGAAGCCGCCAGCCTGGATCGTGACCGGATACGGATGATGACGTTGGATCATCAATTCCATCAGGAGCTGGCGCAGATTGCCGGAAATAACATGTTGACGGATATTCTGAGCGTACTGCACGCCAGAGCCCAACGTTTCTGGGCCAGCACGCTGTCGCGGGAAGGGCATATGCAGGAAGTTATCGATGAGCACCGGGCGATTATCAGCGCGTTGGCCGCACAGGACAGCGACGCCGCCGCCAGTGCTGCACAGGCACATATCCTGTCATTCCGCAGTGCACTGTTGCACGAAGGGTGAATAGTCTAAAGAGTGAGAATGGGGAATAGTGGCTAGCTACAGCCCCAGGATTTCCTTCACAAACGGAATGGTCAGCTTGCGTTGTGCCGTGATCGACGCGCGATCCAACTGATCTAGCGTCATAAACAGCGTGCGCATTTCACGATCCAGACGCTTGAGCAGGAAACGGCCCACGTCTTCCGGCAGTTCGAAACCACGCAGTTTGCCGCGCAACTGCAACGCCTGTAGTTTCTCTTCGTCCGACAGTGGCTGCAGCTTGTAGATCTGCCCCCAATCCAGGCGCGAGGCCAGATCCGGCAAATGCAGATTTAGCTGGCGCGGTGGGCGATCGCCAGTGATAAACAGGCGGGTACGGCCGGTTTCCAGAATGCGGTTATAGAGATTGAAAATCGCCATTTCCCATTCTTCATCACCGGCAATACACTCGATGTTATCAATGCAAACCAACGCCAGCTGTTCCATACCATCCAGCACTTCGGGCACAAAATAGGCCCGCTTATCCAAAGGCACATAGCCCACCGCTTCGCCACGCTGCGAGAGTTCGGCACAGGCCGCATGCAGCAAATGGCTGCGTCCCCCGCCTTCGCGTGACCAGAAATAGATGTAGCTACCATGCTCCTGACGGACTGCGGATTGGATCGCGGCTAATAAGGATGGGTTCTCACCCGGATAAAAACTGGCAAAAGTTTCATCATCGGGTAGATAAAGTGGCAGTGAAAGCTGTGCCGGCGTATTCAGAAAAGCACCTCAACCAAAACTGGCAGGAAAACGCGATGAGTCTACCACAGAAAGCAACCGCTGTTGAACCCGCCATGAGAACAACGCGATTTAGTTGCCAAATTTGTCTTATACGACAAAGCTGTTCTAAGATAAGTCGTACAAATTGACGATGACCGAAAGGAGATAGACCGTGAAATCGTGGAATAAAGTGCTATTGGCCTCAATGGTAGGTTTACTGCTGGTGGGCTGCGATGATGCCAAGGTCGATTCCCACCTGGATAAGGCCAAAGACAGTGCCGAACAAATGAAAGATGCGGCAGAAAAGAAAGCGGACCAACTGACCGACGATGCCAAGGCCAAAGCGGATGAGATCAAGCAGGCCGCAGCGGCCCAGACGGAACAGCTGAAGGATCAGGCTTCCGCCATTAAAGAGGATGCCGCCAAGCAGGCGGATGCCCTCACTGATGAGGCCAAGGCCAAAGCCGCAACGATCAAACAGGATGCAGACCAACAAAGCCAGCAGCTGATCGATCAGGCCAAAAATATCAAGGCCGATGCGATTAACGGAGCTAACGATCTGGCACAACAGGCCAAGGCAAAAACCGAACAGCTCAAAAACAGCATGGACAATAAGGCTCAACAAGCCGACGGTAAAACCGAACAGCCGGCCCAGCCTGCCAATCAATAAAACAGATTTGCTCTGTATGGGCGCGGCATGTGCTGCGCCCGCTTGACTACCCGCCCGTCATTTCTTTCCTGCCTTCCCGCCCCTCTATTTACCAAAACCGGTGTTAAAGTGTCTGATATGCCTTCCATCAAATAGACTTGGCCAAACCCACTTTTGGCGTATGGCCCAAGCGTTATCATTAATGTGAAGATTAACACCTCATTAAGATTTTTCTGGTTAATGAGGTGCAATCAGCCGCTGTTAAATGCCCCAATAAAAAACCGCCTAAAAACCAAAAAAGCAACATTATAAATGCAATTAGTTTACACCAACACCTTATAGGTTAGTTAGTCCATCTCATTGAGATAGAATGATAAACTTTGAGTTTTATACCGCTGGATACTCCGTAATATGAGCCTGGCAAACGGGAGTCGCAGCTTGAACAGGTTCAGTATTCTCTGATGAGCCAGAAATTAAAACGGCTATAAATCTTCCAAGATTATTGGCCACAAAATAAGAATCAACGCAATTGCAGATTTATATGTAAGCAATTGAATCAATTAAACTTACAAAACAAAAAAGCATTTTATACCAATTAGAATTTATTTTAAAAATTTTATGCTAGGATAAAAATCATGATCAATTGCAGCACAAAATTTAGCTATTCTTGATTTTGCGGTTTTTATATCCGACAAAGTGAAATTATTTAGTCAAAAACTCCATTTTGTTACAAAGTGGAAACCCTAAGATCAGGATATCAAACGTATTGTTTTATATGAGTATGAACATAGAATTGTCTTACCAACGGATAGGCTCTCTACCTAATAACAGGAGTTTTAGGAAATGGATAGGAAAAAACTATTTGGCTTCTGGGTTGAGCCGGATCTGCAAATCGATGTTAAGCATAACAGGATAGTTCGTCTCAGCACGGACAAACCTAGCGCCAACTTCTCCTGTGCGATCGTCTCGTTAAAAGAAGTGACGATGGCCATACTCACCTATTTACTCAAGCATGCCGGGGACAAGTATGTCAGCCGTCAGGAATTGCTGAGCGAGGTCATTGGCAAGATGAACTATTCCTCTTCCAACCAATTCCTGTGGCAAGAACTCAAAGAACTTAAGTCAAAACTGGCGTTATTGGGTATTTCAGAAGAGATTATCATTACATCCAGAAGCAAAGGCGTCAGTATTTCAAGGGCCGATATAAAAACGCTTTACTATTAAAAACGGTCTAATAAGCAATAAACTCAGCCAAGAGTCCGATTATCACCTTGCAGTTAAAAACAGTAAGCCAGGTTAATATTAACCTTGGTTCCTATTGTACCCACTGCCAGAACTGTATCCTTGAGGAAGAAATGAAGTATAAGCCAGCAATCAATATTTATGGGGTTGACTCATTTTTTAAATATGGAGTAGAAAGCGTCTTGGCCGATATTCCGCTACGCATGCCTTTGGAGCCAGGGCAGGCAATACCTCAAATCGACATATGGATAATCAGCCAGAAGTGCCTGACCGACGTGCTGCCTTTTGTTAACCGACCAAAACCAAAGACACCCAGCATCGTTTTTTGTTCTGAACGCTGCCAGCGTTTGTTACAAGGTACCCCTACCGACTGGAGCGTTTGCCTGTTCGATCTGGATATAACCATCACCAGATTAAAACAAGAATTACAAAAAAAATTATCGATGCTGTTCTTAATGGGCAGATTTGATATAAACAGCCCCCCAATATTGAACTTATCTGAAATGGAAAGGGAAACGGTGCGGCATTTATCGATGGGCCATAGCCCACACCGGGTTGCACAGTTGACCCACAAAAGCGTTAAAACAATTAGTACCCACAAGCGTAATTCAATGAAACGGCTGGGCGTACTCAGCAATCAGGAATTGATGATGAAGGTTAAAATCCTCGGGCTGCACTGAAGCGTGTAAATCCGTCATTTAAACCAAGCCAGATAATTTAACCGCTCGTTAAAGGTAGCCGTATTAATGGGCGACAGGTTTGAACGTAGCTTTACGTTTAAAAAAGGAGGCGTGACGAATTAATAAGCCACTTATTGTTCGCTACAACCTACTTACACACCAAGTATTACCATGATGGTAACGATACTCGATCTATAAAGGACGTTTTAAAGATGAAAAAAACAATTGTTAGTCTTTCTCTGCTGGCTGCACTGGGTTTGGCTACTTCTGTACAGGCTGCCTCAACCGGTACCATTACGTTTAATGGCCTGCTGACTGACAGCACCTGTGACGTGGACATCGAAGGCCAGGGCGCAGATGCCACCATCATTCTGCCCACCGTTAGCGTAACCGAACTGACCAGCGCTGGTGACACCACCGGCCGTGCCTCTTTCAAGATGAACATCTCCAAATGTGTGATCGGTACTGCAGGTGGCCATTCCAAGGTTTCGGCGTTCTTCCAGCCGGGCAATACGGTAGACCTGGGCACTGGGCGCCTGAAAAACGTTGGCGGTAGCGCCACCAAGGTTGATCTGCAATTACTGGACGTGTCTGGCAACTATAAAGTCATCGACATCGGTAGCACCAACCAGGTCAACGATATGACTTATATCGATATCGATCAGGCCAAGGGTACCGCGCTGTTGCCGTACGCCGTTGAATATTATGCCAATGGCCAAACTACGCCGGGTACCGTGACCAGTAGCGTAGTTTATAACCTGCAATACAAATAATGTTTTGATTTATCAGGGAGGGCAACCTCCCTGTTCATTGTTCAAGGATAGTGCATTTATGTTCAGCAAATCATTCCCGTTAACACTCTGGGCCGCCTTATGCTTTCTTCTGATTTCCCCGCTGCCTGGCTCGGCCAGTATTGTGGTCAATGGGACCCGCGTGGTTTATCCAGGGAATGACAAGGAAATGACCGTTAAATTATCGAATGTCGGACAGGCTCCCATGTTGGTACAAAGCTGGATTGATACCGGCGACTCCGATGCCAAACCGGAAAAAATCCGCGTACCCTTTATTCTGACGCCGCCCATTAACCGCATCGATCCCAATAAAAGCCAGACGCTGCGCCTGAGTTATACCGCATCTCCTGCGCTGCCTGAAAATAAAGAATCCGTGTATTGGCTTAACGTATTGGAAATTCCACCAGTAAAGGAAAATATCGCGCCCAATCGCCTGCAGGTCGCCTTCCGTACCCGGATAAAAATCTTCTATCGTCCCGCTGCCATTGCCGATAACACCAAAGCGGCCGACGCCGCCGAAAAATTGGTTTGGTCATTTAGCAACGGAAAACTTCAGGCAGCCAACTCCTCGCCCTATTACGTTTCGTTAGTCTCGGTGGTTGTGCATCAAGGGGGAAATACGTTCTCTACGGAGGGCGAGATGGTGCCTCCTGGCGGCGTTGAACATTTCACACTGAAAGACGCGCGTACTTTACCTGCGGGAACTGCAATTTCTTACGAATACGTTAACGACTGGGGGGCGGTTAAAACAGTGAAGGCTGTTCTTTAATCCGTCGTTTTATTTGGGATAAATATAAACAGGGTTGTTTATCTACTATGCGTCATCCATTCCATTATTCTCTATTGGCTACCATGGTAATGTTGGCCGTCATGCCTGCGGCCCATGCCACAGAAGATACGCCAGCGATTTTGCGCAACGATGCTCCTACGGGAACGGGCGTGCGTTTCGACCCGATATTTCTAAGCTCGTCTGAGGCAGAGGCGGTTGATTTATCCCGTTTTGAACACGGCGCGGCCGCTTCACCAGGCACCTACCCGGCCGATATATTTGTTAACGGCGAATTGGCGACGCACGAAAAGGTGTTGTTTGTCGAGCAGGCGGATAAGCAAGTCTTACCTTGCTTGTCACCAGCCATCCTGAAAAAAATCAACTTTAACTACAGCCAGCTGCCAACCTCTTTTACCGAGGCACTACGCAATGAACAAAGTTGCTATCCACTCACCCACCTGATCCCACAGGCTCAGGTGGCGTTCGACTCAGGGTTACAGCGCCTGGATATCAGCATCCCGCAAGCAATGATGCAAAATATCGCGCGCGGCTATGTCAGCCCTGAGCTGTGGGATAAGGGCATTCCTGCGTTGCTGTTAGGATACAACACCAACGTCTATACCACGCACTCACGTGGAGAAACCAGTAACTCGGTCTACACCGGGATAAATGCAGGCATCAATATCGGTGCCTGGTATTTCCGCCACGACGGGAATTATAACTGGCAGCAGAGGATCGGCGGGCAATACCAGTCGATTAACAACTATGTCGAACGCGATATTCCGGCGATCTTGGGCCGCGTGCGCCTAGGGGAAACCAGCACCAAAGGACAGGTGTTTGATACTCTGCCATTCAGAGGGATTGAACTAGTCAACGACGATCGCATGCTGGCCCCTTCCCTGCGCGGTTATGCCCCCAATATCCGTGGGATCGCGCGAACCAATGCGCGGGTAACCGTGCGCCAGAATAGTCTGGTTATTTATGAGACCACGGTATCGCCGGGGGCCTTTGTGATTGACGACCTGTACCCAACCGGCTTTGGCGGCAATCTGGACGTAACGGTGAAGGAAGCAGACGGCAGTGTGCAGAACTTCCAGGTTCCTTATGCCTCAGTCGCCCAGTTGTTACGCCCAGGAACCCACCACTACGATGTGGTAGCGGGTAAACTCAATGATATCTCGCTGTCCACAAACCCCACTCTGATCCAGGCCACTTACCAACGCGGGCTGACCAATACCCTGACTGGCTACGGCGGCCTGCAGGCAAGTAATGATTATTATGCACTGCAATTGGGGGCGGCATTGAGCACCTCCATTGGCGCGTTCTCTGCCGATGTCAGCCAGGCTCGAGTCCATCTGGAAAGCACCAAAGAGCGGATGAATAGCGGGCAGAGCTTCCAGTTGAGCTATAGCAAGTTCTTGCCAGCAACCAACAGCAACCTGACCATCGCCGCCTATCGTTATTCAACCTCAGGCTATTACGACTATATGACCGCCATGCGGGCGATCGATGCCGAGCAACACGGCCAGTCGGCTGACAATATCTGGCGGCCACGTAACCGCTTTAATATCACCATGAATCAGGGGCTGCCAGCCGGTTGGGGACAAATGTATGTCACCGGATATACCCAGGATTACTGGAATCAAGGCAATACCGATCTTCAATATCAACTGGGCTACAGCAACGAGTATCGCGATATCAGCTACAGCCTGAGCGCTGGGCGCGTTCGCGGCATGCGAGGCAGGATGGAAACCAACTGGCTGCTTAACCTCAGCATGCCATTAGGGCGTAAAGAAAATGCCAATCTACCATCGCTGAGCGCCAGCCTGAATCACAGCACCACGGGGCAAAGTGGCCAACAAGTCGGGATTTCCGGCAGTGCCGGGGAGGACTACCAATACAACTACGGTGCCAGCGCGATGCATTATAACCAGGGTGGGGGCAGCAGCATGGCGCTCAACGGTGGTTACCGTTCAGCTTACACCCATATGACCGCCACTTACGGTGCGGGCAGACATTACCAGAATGCGTCGGCTGGACTGAGTGGCACGATGATCGCCTGGCCGCAAGGCGTCGTCATGACCCCTTATACCGGTGATACCTTCGCCGTGGTTGAAGCCAAGGGGGCGACCGGCGCCAAGGTTGGCGGCTATTCCGGGGTGCGCATCGATCCATGGGGACACGCCGCCGTACCTTATCTGAATCCGTACGAGATGAATGAAATCACCATCGATCCAAAAGGCATGCCGTACGAGGTCGAGTTGGAAAATACCAGTGACAAAGTTGCCCCACATGCAGGCGCGGTGAGCAAGGTGACGTTTAAAACCCAGCAAGGGACACCGCTGTTGATCATGGCACAACGCGCTAATGGCGAAGCGGTGCCGTTTGGGGCCGAAGTGTTCGACAGTGTGAAAAACAACATCGGCAGCGTTGGTCAAATGGGGCAAATCTACGCGCGGGTTGAAAAGCAACGGGACCAGCTTACGGTCAAGTGGGGTAGCCAACCGGGTCAATACTGCCAGCTGAATTATATTTTACCGCCTAAGCAACCAGGCTCGACCATTAAAAACATTATCCGCTTTGATTCAATCTGCCGGGAGGATTAACAATGAAAAGGTTTATTAACGGGTGGCTTGAAAGCATTCGATCGACCTTAACTAACTATAGCTTGCACGCCTTATTGGTCGTTCTGGTTGCCTACAGTTCGGCCGGTTTAGCGCTAACCTGTAAGATAAATGTGCCGGTCAGAACCGATGCCTTTCCCTTGCAGGGAGGGAATATCACCGTGGGTAACGAACTCCCCCTCGGGTCCATCATTTATCGGCAAAACATCACTTCAACCAAGGATTATGCCAAAGCGCCCCATGGTCTTTGTGATGGCACCGGCCCACATACGGACAGGCAATATATTTATCTCACCAAAATGCCGCAGTCGCTTTCCAGCTGGCAAGGGGGAACTTATTCAGGAAAAATTTACAACACCAATATCCCTGGCGTTGGCGTGGTGATCGCCAGAGGCAACACGGGTCTTAATGCCACCGCCTATCAATGGTACAGTGAAACCCGAGCCAGCATTGGTGATATACAGGTGTGGACCACCATCACGATGTTACTGATAAAAACCGGTAATATCACACCGGGTACGCTGAACGGCAGCTCCTTACCTACCGCCGTCATTCGTAACGATTACACCGTTGCCAACGGCAGCGCCGTCCTTTATTCATGGAAGCCTTACACCGTCAACTTTAGCGGCAGTTTAAGGATCATTTCTCAAACCTGTAGCGTACCGGATTATACTGTCGATCTCGGCTCCTGGGATATCTTTGATATGATGTCTAAAGGCTCCAGCGAATGGCGCGATGCCTCAATAAAAATGACCAACTGTCCAAGGTTCTACGGCTATATCAACAATGCCTTTAACACGGTGCATTTAACCGGCGCGATTTCCGGATTAAAATATACCGGTAATGCCATTGGACTAAAGCTGTCTGCATTATATGGTAACATCAACGCTGCCAACGGCATCGTCAAGTTAGAGCCATCAAACAACACTGCCAACGGCGTTGGTATCCAGCTTGCTTCGGGTAGCAAGGCTAGCAACACCCTGTTCAATCTAGGTAATGAGCAGCGGATCGCCGTTAGCAATAGTGCCAGTACCAGCCTGACTATTCCTTTGGTAGCAAGGTATATCAAAACAGAAAACAAAGTCACACCGGGCAAAGCAGACAGCAAGGTGGTATTCACCATAAATTATTATTAGCAAGCTACCCAAAGTACCTTACTAAATAAGAGTGATAATTATAATCTTTTAATGCCGCCAGCTATGGCGGCATTTTTACGAGACTGGCAAACACACCATCAGACCTTATCACCCCTGCGCTCTAATCATGATACTTATATCCCCGCAATCCTTTCTGTGGTCTAGCATATTCTATATGCTAGACTCACCGCCTTCAGATTATTCTCACCTTGAAGGAGCTTGAAATGACTAATGATTACCTGATTAACAAAACTATAGTTTACAATAGTGTAGAAGGTGTCATTTTTAAGCTGAATAAACCAGATTTAAAAATAAAGCTATCAAAACCTGGCGCCGAGTGTCTACGGATCCTGATTGATGCCAAGCATCAGATCATCTCACAAGATGCTCTTGTTAAGGATATTTGGGGACAAAAAGGAATGGTTGTCGGCCCGAATACGCTTTACCAACATATTTATATGTTAAGAAAAAATTTCGGGGCTTTAGGCATAGATAGAGAGATTATTAAAACCACGCCGCAGCTCGGATTTAATATATCCACAAACTTTACTATTGAGCGGATGGAGAATGAATTTCGATGCGCAGAAAATGCTAGCATCCCGACCCTGGTTGAGAGTTCATCCGGGTGGCATAAACTATTTTATTTCATTCCGTTTATTATTAGCCTAATCATTTTGTTGGTTAATAGCGATCGCCAACCGTTACATAATGACTCACTTTCGTATCAACATGGAAACTGTCCCCTCTATAGCTCCTCTGATAATTTATCATGGAACTATATCAATTCAAAAGCGCATAACAGAGAGCCCGCTTGTCAAAGCCCAAGCAAACATATAGTGAAGGGTTTGGCGGATGACACAATATGCCTGGTTGGCAAACAAGGCTATCTGGTAGGCCAGACCGATACCACACTATTGTACTGCACCCGCATCTGAAAGCGGAGCCGGAGTAAGGGCCCCCTCCGGCCCTTTCTGCTGCAGCAAAGTATCTGTACCTGGCCGCCGCACGTTGCCTGTTTACTCTTAGACACTATATAGATGTTAAATTAAAGCGGGATAAGACTTTACATGCACTGGGAATAATCCTATCCTTATGGGTGGCATTCATTACTCAGAGGATTGAGATGGTTGGTTACTATTTGATAGATAAAAAGATAGTTTACAATAATGACCACGGGGAAATTTTCAACCTTAATGAGCCAGAAGTAAAAGTAAAGCTTTCTAACCCTGCGGCTAAATGTTTACAGAAACTCATTGATGCCGATCATCAAATTGTCTCTCCAGATGAGCTTATCGATGACATTTGGGGACAGAAAGGCGTCATTGTAGGCTCTAATACCCTATATCAGCATATCTATATCCTGAGAAAACACCTTTGCTCACTGGGATTAGATAAAAACATTATTAAAACAACTCCGCGCTCCGGGTTCAATATCCCACAAGAATTTACTATTGAGCTATTTCAGGATGAAGTAGAGTACGTAAAAGAAGAAAACCATCAAGAACAACAGCAAGAAGTGGAAGAAAAGCCTACATTAGATATCAATGCGTCTCCCCCCCAAAAAACCAATTTATTAAAAAGATGCAGCACCTATCATTTAGTGATAGTTTCCACCCTCATCATTGTCTCATTACTTTATGTTTACAACGCTAAAAACTCGCCAATAATAAATTACTCATTGATAGGGGAATATCAAAACTGTAATATATATCAGCAAGATGAAAAATTCACCTTATTATATATCAAATCAAAAATTGATAAGTACAACATACAGTGTAATAAAGCAGGGAACCAGTCTTTGTATTATTTTGGAAACCCAGAAATTAAAAGGGAATCCATTTTCATATGTGACAATCGCATTGATGGTGATGCTAAAAGTAATTGTAAATCATATCATTGGTCTGGCTATGAAAACTAAACCCATTATTTTATCAGTAATGTTAACATGTGCCATTCTGGCCATAGTATATTATTTTCTTTACTCAGAAAATAAAACGGAAAGTATCTCTTGCGAATCTAAGCTTTATTTGAAATTTGACGTCCCAAAACCTGAAGTAGTCGCTAATTATAATATTTCAATAGATTTAAAAGGCGATAGCAACAAAGATGATGGCAGAGGTAAATTTTCAGTAACTGCAAACTATTATGATGGGGAGAAAACGTACTATATCAGGCGTGATATCATTGTCAGCTACCAAGTTGACGATAACGGGTTGTATTTTTTTAAAACCCTCTATATCAATAAATATGCCCGAGACACCATTCCTGAAAATATTGAAAAACGCCTGGTACCAGATGTTTATTCGAAAGTAAACAGTTTATCAAGCTACTCCATACGCCCGGCAGGTAAGCAAGGGTATTTTATCTATGATCCCGATATTCCGGTCTTGTACTGTAATCGGTTATAACCGGGCAACCTTTGGCAGATACACTACCCTGTTGCCCGATTTTCCGTGCCAACAGCCTGCTATCAAGGCGTAGCAAGCAGGCTAATTGGCCTTTATCGGTTATTTTTGCTCCAGTCGCTCTTCTGGCACATCGATCACTTCTTCTTCCTTGCGGTACAGGCTGATCAGTTTGAACAGCAGGCTCAGGCCGACGCCGACGATGGTCGCCAATGCCATACCTTTCAGCTCCGCTGCACCGATATGCACTTTCGCACCGCTAACGCCGATAATCAGGATCACCGAAGTCAGGATCAGGTTCTGCGCCTTGTTGTAATCCACCTTGGATTCGATCAATACGCGGATACCCGAAGCGCCAATCACGCCATACAGCAACAGAGAAACGCCGCCCATTACCGGCACAGGTACCACCTGGATCGCCGCCGCCAGCTTGCCTACGCAGGAAAGCAGAATAGCCAGAATTGCCGCGCCGCCGATCACCCAGGTGCTGTAAACCTTGGTAATGGCCATGACACCGATGTTCTCACCATAGGTGGTGTTAGGCGTAGAGCCGAAGAAGCCGGAGATCACGGTGGAAATGCCGTTGGCGAACATTGAGCGGTGCAGGCCCGGATCGCGCAGCAGGTCCTTCTTGACGATATTAGCCGTGACGACCAGGTGACCAACGTGCTCGGCAATCACCACCAAGGCCGCAGGCAGAATGGTGAAGATGGCAAACCACTCAAAGCGTGGCGTGTAGAAGGTCGGCAAGGCAAACCAGTGTGCGTCACGGATTGGCGTCAGATCCACCACGCCCATAAAGAACGACAGCGCATAGCCTACCAACACCCCGATCAGGATCGGGATAATCGCCAGGAAACCGCGGAACAGCACCGAGCCCAATACGGTAACACCCAGCGTCACCAGTGAAATAGTGATGGTCGTGCTGTCTGCAGAGGTACCTTCCGCCGGTAACAGTCCGGCCATATTGGCCGCCACGCCCGCCAGTTCCAAACCGATGACGGCAACGATTGCGCCCATCGCCGCAGGAGGGAACATCACGTCCAGCCAGCCGGTTCCGGCCTTCTTGACGATCAGCGCCACCAGGCAGAACAGCACGCCACACATGATAAAACCACCCAGTGCAACCTCATACCCCAGCGGCAACAGCAGCAACACCGGTGAAATAAACGCAAAGCTGGAGCCCAGATAGGCAGGTATCTTGCCTTTACAGATAAACAGATACAGCAATGTCCCCACGCCGTTGAACAACAGCACCGTCGCCGGGTTGATCTTGAACAGGATCGGCACCAGCACGGTAGCCCCGAACATGGCAAACAGATGCTGGAAGCTGAGTGGGATGGTCTGGAACAGCGGCGGGCGTTCACTAACGCCGATGGCGCGACGGGTCATGGGGTATTTTTCCTCTGAGTTAGTATCAGTTGTGTTAGCTTGGTGATAAATACCCAATGGATTGCCGGTGTTAGCAATCCAAAGGGCATTAAAAAGCCGACTCTCAGGTCGGCTTATTGATTATTTGGTACCAAATATCTTATCGCCTGCATCACCCAGGCCAGGCACGATGTACCCTTTGTCATTCAGACATTGATCGATCGACGCGGTATACAGCTCAACATCTGGATGCGCTTTCTCCAGCGCGGCGATCCCTTCAGGAGCGGCGACCAGCACCAACACCTTGATGCTGCTGCAACCGGCTTTCTTCAGCAGGTCGATAGTGGCGATCATCGAACCACCGGTAGCCAGCATTGGGTCAACCACCAGCGCCATGCGCTCGTCAATGTTGGAAACCAGTTTCTGGAAATAAGGGACCGGCTCCAGGGTTTCTTCATCACGATAAACCCCAACCACGCTGATACGAGCGCTCGGTACGTGCTCCAGCACCCCTTCCATCATGCCCAGACCGGCACGCAGGATTGGCACTACGGTAATTTTTTTCCCTTTAATCTGCTCAACTTCAACCGGCCCACACCAGCCTTCGATGGTAACTTTCTCTGTCACCAGATCGGCGGTCGCTTCATAGGTCAGCAAACTACCCACTTCAGAAGCCAGCTCACGAAAGCGTTTGGTGCTGATATCGTGTTCGCGCATCAGACCAAGCTTGTGCTTAACCAGCGGGTGTTTCACCTCAACGATCTTCATCATTTTTCTCCTATTAAGGTGGTTGACGGCCAAAAAAATCGCCGGATTATACCGCCTTTTGCTCCCGACGCCACTACCAATAGCCAGATCGAGATCAACAAAAGAGTGATCAACAGTATAGAAGACGAAAAGTTCGAGCGGGCTCACATGGTTCTCGCAAACGTTTGCTTGCGCTGTTAGAATTGCCGCGCCTGGTTCCGGCATCACCGCCGGAAGCACCGTTCTCAAACCGCAAACCGTCGTGGGGATCGCGCAGTGACCGACAAAACCTCTCTCAGCTATAAAGACGCAGGTGTCGATATCGATGCTGGCAACGCATTGGTAGACCGCATCAAAGGTGTAGTGAAACAGACCCGCCGCCCGGAAGTGATGGGTGGGCTGGGCGGTTTTGGCGCCCTGTGCGCGTTGCCGCAGAAATACCGCGAGCCGATACTGGTTTCCGGCACCGACGGCGTGGGCACCAAGCTGCGTCTGGCGATGGATTTAAAACGCCACGACACCATCGGTATCGATCTGGTGGCGATGTGTGTCAACGATCTGGTGGTTCAGGGCGCTGAGCCGCTGTTCTTCCTCGATTACTTCGCCACCGGCAAGCTGGATGTGGATACCGCCGCCAGCGTGATCACCGGGATTGCCGAAGGCTGTAAACAGTCCGGCTGTGCGTTAGTGGGTGGTGAGACCGCCGAAATGCCCGGCATGTACCACGGTGAAGACTATGACGTCGCCGGTTTCTGCGTGGGCGTGGTTGAGAAATCAGAAATCATCGACGGCAGCAAAGTACAGTCTGGCGATGCGCTGATCGCTCTGGGCGCTTCAGGCCCGCACTCCAACGGTTATTCGCTGGTGCGCAAGATCCTGGAAGTGAGCAAGACCGACCCCACTACCACCGACCTGGCAGGCAAACCGCTGGCAGATCATCTGCTCGAGCCGACCAAGATTTACGTCAAATCGGTACTGGAATTGATCGAGAAAGTGGAAGTACACGCGATTGCTCACCTGACCGGTGGCGGTTTCTGGGAAAACATCCCACGCGTGCTGCCAGAAGGGATGCAGGCGGTGATCGACGAATCGAGCTGGCAGTGGCCTGCCGTGTTTAGTTGGTTGCAGCAGGCGGGCAACGTGAGCCGTCATGAAATGTACCGTACCTTTAACTGCGGTGTCGGTATGGTGATCGCGCTGCCACAGGAATCGGTAGAAAAAGCCATCGCAATATTGACCGCCGCGGGTGAAAAAGCCTGGCAGATTGGTAAACTGACCGCTTCTTCTGACGAACAACAAGTGGTCATCCAGTGATGAAAAAGATTGTGGTGTTGGTCTCCGGCCAGGGGAGTAATCTCCAGGCGCTGATCGACGCCTGCCAACAGGGCCGGATCGCCGCCACTATCGTGGCGGTACTCAGCAACAACGCACAGGCTTATGGCCTGCAGCGTGCCGAAGAGGCTGGCATTGCCGCTCAAGCGCTGGATGCCAAAGCCTTTGCCGATCGCGAAGCCTTTGACGCCGCGTTGGCGCAAGCTATCGACCAATACCAACCCGATCTGGTGGTGCTGGCCGGTTATATGCGCATTCTCAGCAACGCCTTTGTGCAGCGCTATGCCGGGCGCATGCTGAATATCCACCCTTCCCTGCTGCCGAAATACCCCGGGTTGCATACCCATCGCCAGGCTATCGACAACGGCGACGCCGAACATGGCACTTCGGTGCATTTCGTCACGGAGCAGCTTGACGGTGGCCCGGTGATCCTGCAAGCCAAGGTACCGATCTTCCCCGGTGACGAGGAAGATGAAGTCATTGAGCGGGTGCAGACCCAAGAACACACCATATACCCTCTGGTGGTGAGCTGGTTTATCGAAGGGCGGCTGGCAATGCGCGACAATGCTGCCTGGCTGGATGGTGAACGCCTGCCAGCACAAGGTTATGCCGCCGACTGAGCCGCAATTTAACCGCAAGCTAAACGGTGCCTTTCACGGTGCCGTTTTTTTTCGCCTTCAATCAGCTCCTGAGGTTATACTTTTGCCAGATTAATAATACCGAGGAGAATGTATGTCGAGCACCACCAACGTCAGGCTACGCCCGCTGGAGCGGGAAGATCTGGCGTTTGTTCACCAGATGGATAACAACGCCAGCGTCATGCGCTACTGGTTCGAAGAACCTTATGAAGCCTTTGTCGAGCTTTCCGATCTGTACGATAAACACATTCACGACCAGAGCGAACGGCGTTTTATCATCGAGCATGAAGGGGCCAAGGTCGGGCTGGTTGAACTGGTAGAGATCGACCATATTCACCGCCGCGCCGAATTCCAGATCATCATCGATCCGGCGCATCAGGGCAAAGGCTACGCCAGCACCGCCGCCAAACTGGCGATGGACTACGGCTTCTCGGTACTTAACCTGTATAAACTGTATTTGATCGTCGATAAAGAAAACCCGAAGGCGATCCATATTTACAGCAAGCTGGGCTTTGAGGTGGAAGGCGAACTGATTGACGAATTCTTCGTTAGCGGCGCATACCGCACCGTGCTGCGCATGTGCATTTTCCAGCCGCAGTATTTGGCGAAGTTCAAGACTGCCCAGCCTGGCGATAGGCCATTGGTTAAATAACAGCAAACCGGGGAGATATGCCTCTCCCCGAAAGATCCAAACTTACTTCGCGCCCAGATAATCCCATTTCCCCACTTCCACACCCTGATTACGCAGGATGTTGTAGGCGGTGGTCAGGTGGAAATAAAAGTTGGGGATGGCGAAAGTCAGCAGGAAATCTTGCGCGGTGAAGTGAAAATCACGCGTTTTACTTTTTATCTCAATATTGCGGCCATCGGCCTCGGCGAAATCGGCCGCCTGGAAGCCCTGCACATAGGCGATAGTTTTTTCGATACGCTGGTGCAGCTCGGCAAAGCTGGCTTCGTTATCCGGCATGGACGGCACTTCCTGCCCGGCTAATCTGGCCACTGCGCCTTTGGCAGCATCGCTGGCAATCTGTACCTGCCGCAGTAGTGGAAACATATCTGGCGCCAGTCGGGCTTCTAACAGCACGCTTTCAGCCTGCTGCTTCTGCTGCAAGAACTGCTCACCTTTTTTCAGTAACGCCGACAGGATCTGCAAACCACGGACAAACTGCAATGGGGAATGGGCATAAATCGATAAAGACATACAACCTCCAGATGTGAGTGACCAGCCATCTTACGCCGGTTGCCAGAGTAATGTCGTTGAGTTGTTTGACAGGTTGTGTCCGCGCCCAATATTCATGCAAAAATCAATTTAGCCTTAATAATCACACAAATAAACAATTTACCTGGCCACTTCAGATTATCCTTGGTTGGTCAACCGAGTGGTGAAATAGGCGGCAATATTAGGTATCATTCCGAGCACTACGGATAGCCTTACAGGAACCGTCACGCTGGCTGCCGCCTGGCATCCCGCACTTTCGCGGCGAATGGACTTCAAACGGCCTGAAAAACATGCGTAATTACAACTTATTATGGTGTATATGGGGATTATGGACGCTGTCCATCGTTCTCTGGCTGACAGGGATCAGCTTCACCGGTATCTACATAAAACGCGCGTTGCTGGCCGCCTTGGTCCTGGCACTGTTGGCAACGCTGGCGTTTATCTACAAAATAACAAGGACGAATCAAATGCTGTCATTCAATAAGAAAAATAAAGCCGTTAATGAGGAAAAAGCGCAGGAGCTGATCGATCAGCCCGTGCCTCAGCCGGCTGCTCACTCTGAGCCAAACACCCTGCCTGAAGTTGCCGACGCCATCAAGCCAATCCGTGCCAAGAAAGACACCTTTATCTCCAATGGTGCACTGTTCACCGGCGTGATCGAAGGCGATGGCAATATCATTGTCGAAGGTCGGGTTGAGGGAAACATCATTTGCAGCCACATGGTGCGCATTGAAACCAGCGGCCATGTCAAAGGCGAGATCCGTGCCCAGCAGATCATGATCAATGGCCCGGTTGAAGGCCGTTGCTTCGCCGACTCGCTGTCAATCCAGCCCAAGGGCAGCATGCGCGGGGATATTTTCGCCGACGAAATCTCCATCGAGAAAGGCGGCCTGTTTATTGGCCAGTCGCAGCTGATGCAAAAAACGCCTTCTCAGACCCAGCCCGCTCAGGCCAAAGTGACCGCACTGAAAAAGGTTGAACCTGAACAGCAGGAACAACCCGCCCCGCAGCCGAGCAAACAGGCCAATTAAGCTCCTCGCCCGTCAACCATAGCGGCCAGTGATGTAATCCTCTGTGCGGCGTTGGCGTGGCGAAGTGAAAATCGCGTCGGTATCGTTATATTCCACCAGCGTCCCCTGGTGGATAAACGCCGTATAGTCGGAAACCCGCGCGGCCTGCTGCATGTTGTGGGTCACCAGCACCACGCTGTAGCGCTGTTTCAGCACCGAAATCAGCTCCTCGATGGTTAAGGTAGAAATCGGATCCAGCGCAGAGGTCGGCTCATCGAGCAGCAACACTTCCGGTTCAACCGCAATCGCCCGTGCAATCACCAACCGTTGTTGTTGACCACTGGATAGGCGGAACGCATTTTCCCGTAACCGATCTTTCACCTCGTGCCACAACGCGGCGGCACGCAAGGATCGCTCTACGGCTTCATCCAGAATACGCCTGTCACGGACGCCCTGTAAGCGCAGGCCGTAAACCACGTTTTCGTAGATCGATTTCGGGAACGGGTTGGGCCGCTGGAATACCATGCCCACGCGCCGCCGCAAAGCGGCAACGTCAATCTGCGGGCCGGAAATGGTTTCGCCATTAAGCTGCAGTTCGCCATCAATCCGGCAGCGATCCACCAGATCGTTCATCCGGTTAAAGCAGCGCAACAGCGTCGACTTGCCGCAGCCAGAAGGGCCGATCAGCGCCGTCACCCGGTGTTTGGGAATGCGCAGGGAAATATTGTGCAGCACCTGCTTGCCACCATAAAACAGATCCAGGCCGTTGACCGCCAGCGCGGTATGCTCATCGGCCAACTGCTGGACATCCAGACGGGGTAGGCTGCCCGGCGTTATCAGACTCATTTGGCACTCCCCAATAGATTCAACCTTGTTACTGCGACCATGCTTTATACCGCTCCCTTAACGAATGCCGGATGCCCATGGCCGTCAGGTTCAACCCGACAACAATGACCACCAGCAGGAATGCCGTGGCAAACACCAGTGGCCGCGCCGCTTCTACGCTGGGGCTCTGAAATGCCATATCGTAAATCTGGAAGCTCAGGTGCATGAATTTACGTTCCAGGTGCAAATAGGGGAAAATATCGTCCACCGGCAACACCGGTACCGATTTCACCACGCCAACCAGCATCAGCGGTGCCGTTTCCCCCGCCGCTCGTGCTACGGCCAGGATCAGGCCGGTCATCATCGCCGGTGCCGCCATCGGCAGCACGATCCGCCAGAGGGTTTCTGCCCGGGTGGCTCCCAGAGCCAATGATCCCTGGCGCAAAGAAACGGGAATACGCGACAACCCTTCTTCAGTGGCAACGATCACCACCGGCAAGGTCAGCAGTGCCAAGGTCAATGCGGCCCACAGCACGCCCGGTGTGCCGAACGTCGGGTTCGGCAAGGAGTCGGCGTAAAACAGCCGATCGAGCGAGCCGCCCACCATATAGACAAAGAACCCCAGACCAAATACCCCGTAGACAATCGACGGCACCCCCGCCAGATTCACTACCGAGATGCGGATCAGCCGCGTCAGCAGATTATTACCGGCATACTCATGCAGATAGACGGCGGCAATCACGCCAAACGGCATCACCACGATCGACATCAGGATCACCATCAACACGGTACCAAAGATCGCCGGGAACACGCCCCCTTCGGTATTGGCTTCCCGTGGGCTGTCGGTCAGGAATTTTTGTACTTGCTTGGTCCAATGCGCCAGCTTCTGCCCGCTGCTCATGTCATTGGGATACCAGGCATCGCGCACCTGACTCAGGGGAATGGTGTGAACCTGCCCGTGCATGTCGCGCAGCAGCAAGGCATCACGCTGGCGATCGCGCTCCAACCCTTGCAGTTTGCCTGCAAGCTGGCGGTATTGGCGTTGCAACTCCTGCCGTTCGGCACGGATAGAGGCTTGCCAGCGCGCATCCAGCTTATTCTCACGTTGCAGGCTCTTTTCATGCAGGCGTAAATGTTCAAACTGTTCGTTAATCCGCGCCATGTCGCGGAACTGGATATCACGCGCCTGTCGCGTCAGCGCCGCAATCTGCGGCAAGCGCTGTTGCAACGCCTGGCTCAGATCGCTGCCGGTCAATGGTTGGCCATCTTCCAGTAAACCCGCCAGGTAGCCGTACGCGGTGCCGTTGCTGTTACGCTCCAACACTAATAAATCGCGTGGGGTGGTCATTCTACTGACGTCACTGGCCAGCAAAGTACGGAAATCCTGCCCTTCGCTTTCCCGGTTCCCCACTTTGATCAGGTAGCGGGTAAAGCTTTGCGCTTCCCCTGGCGGCAACGCAACACCGGCGTCTTGCAATTGCTGGCGCGAAATCGTCTGCCGTTGATATAGCTCGCCCACTACCGATACCGGGCCTGCGGCCGTCTGATTCAGCTCGAACTGATAGACTGGGCTAGGCCAGAAATACCGCGTCCCCTGCCCGGCCAGCAGCAGTAAAATGCCGATCAGCGCCAACAGGCTGATGGCCACCGATGCCGCCGTCAGCCAGATCCACGGGGAGCCGCTTTTCACCCAGCTTCTCATGGTGTCTCCTGATTCAGCGTATAGCGCTTACGCAAGCGTAAGCGTACCGCCTCCGCCAGCGTGTTAAACACAAAGGTAAAGATGAACAGTACCAGCGCGGTCAGGAACAGCACCCGATAATGGCTGCTGCCCGTGACGGCCTCTGGCATTTCGATCGCGATATTGGCCGCCATCGCCCGTAAGCCCTGGAACAGGCTGCCGTCGATCAGCGGCGTGTTGCCGGTGGC
The DNA here is from genome assembly GCF_055790865.1 of Serratia sp. K1WW1. Taxonomy (NCBI): domain Bacteria; kingdom Pseudomonadati; phylum Pseudomonadota; class Gammaproteobacteria; order Enterobacterales; family Yersiniaceae; genus Serratia; species Serratia sp. K1WW1. Next base: position 1,605,908 of record NZ_CM147697.1, on the reverse strand, counting down.
CATCAGCACGATCATGGTTTCCCCCACCGCGCGGCCAAAACCGATCATCAGCGCAGAGAAAATACCGGCGCTGGCGGAAGGCAACACTACGCGTAATACGGTTTGCCACTGGGTAGCCCCCAGGGCCAACGAACCCCGGCTAAGCGAGGCTGGCACGCTGAACAACGCATCCTCTGCCAGCGAAAAGATGATCGGCACCAGTGCGAAGCCCATCGCCACGCCCACCACCAACGTATTGCGCTGATCGAAGTCCTCTCCCAACCAGAAATGCAGCGGCTCACCAAACAGCTTAAGCTCCAGCCAAGGCCCTACGGCAAGCGCCAGCCAAACCGTTAGCACCACTACAGGTAACAGCAACAGTAAATCCCAACCTGGTGACCAAGGCCGCGTCGTAAATCGGTTAACCAGCCAACTGCATAACAGCACGACCCCGGCCAACAAGAACGGCAAGGCCAACACGGCCAGCAGATAACGCTCGATCATCGGCGCCAGCCAGATACCGGCCACCAGCCCAATCACCACCGTTGGTAACGCGCCCATCACCTCGACCGCCGGTTTGACGACCCGCCTTAACCCTGCCGACATAAAGCAGGCGGTATAGATCGCCCCGGCTAGCGCCAGCGGGATGGCGAATAACATGGAGTACGCTGCCGCCTTGAAGGTGCCGAAGATCACCGGCATCAGGCTGAATTTAGCCTGGTAGCTATCTTCACCCGAAGTGGATTGCCACACATACGCCGGTTCAGGGTAGTTCTCATACCACAGCCGCTGCCACAGCGAACGCCAGGTAACGTCTGGATAGAGATTATCCACGGCGTAATGCTGCCAACCCTGGGCAGTTTCCAGCAACAGACCGTCGCCACGTGGGGCAAACGCCATCTGTTGTACGTTGACGGGGAGCTTGTCCTTCAGCAACGGCTTGGACTGGATACTGGAAAACAAGGCGAACTCGCCCTGCGGCTGCAAGGTTGCGAAGACCCGCCGATACGGCTCGGCCACCAACAACTCCTGCGTGGTAGTCTGATGGGCAAATTGCTGTATCGGTGCTAACTGGTAGCGCTGGTTTTTCTCCACGTCAAACCATTCACGCAGGCTACCGTCGCCAGCCTGGATCAATAATGCGCTCCCTCCTGGCAACGCCGTCAGACGGTAGGGAGGATGTTCACCCAGGGTTCGCGTCTCTCGCAGTTGCGGCTGTGTCCCTTCAATCTGATAACGGGCCAGTTGGTTGCCGGTTAACAGATAAAGCTGGCGGCCATCCGGCGTTAGCAACAGTTGTTGTGGCGCGGCGGCCAAAGGGATTTCCGTGGGTTGGCCCTGAAGCGTCGGGTTGAAACGCCCAAACAGCAGCCGGTTGTCGTCCGTTACCGCCGCCAGCAGGAAGTGGCCCCGGCGGGCTTGCGCCAGGCTTAGCAATGTCAGTGCATGCCCATGGGGATCAAACGCCAATAGCTCCAGCCCCAGCGGAAAACGCCACTGCGGTTCACCACCGCCCGCCGGTGCAAAATCGGCCTGGGCAACTATCAATCGGCCATCCGCCCGCGCCAGGACAAACAGGTCACGCTCTCCAACCGCCTGAGCCAATAATGTAGGCTGGCTCAATAGCGTTTGCTGTATAGGAGTATTGTTCGGTGCCTGTAACTGATAAAAATGCCCTTCCCCCTGGCGATCGATGCGATAACCAATACGCTGCTGTACGTCCATCCCGATGGCCAGCGCCGGGGAGCTGTAGCTCATTGGCAATACGCGTGAAGTGCCTAGCGAGGCCGGTTTGAACAGTGGCAAAACCGAAAGCAATAGATAGACAAAGATCAGCATCAGCGTCATCAATACCAGCAGCCCGCAGACGGTCACGGCCCCTTGTACGCCACGATCAACGTGCGCACGCAGGCGATCCCGGGGATGTTGGTTAAGCGTTGTCTGTGCCATTTGCCTGTCGTCGGTTCCGTTGTCGGGCTTGCACCCAAAGATAACCGGGCATCTTATGTCAGTTTTGTGACGTTTGCATGACAAAGTTGCCGGGAGCCATGCTGGAGGAATAACAATTTGTGGCGGGCAATACGGCGGGATAACTCCTCAGATATGTTGGACATTGTTGTCAATCTCTCGCAATAATGAAGAAGGACACTAGAGCGGTATTCGGCGATAAGTCCGATCCTTTTCTAAAATTGAACTGGAGTAGCAATGGGTCAGGAAAAGCTCTACATCGATAAAGAATTAAGCTGGTTATCCTTTAATGAACGCGTGTTGCAGGAAGCCGCAGATAAGAGCAATCCCTTGATTGAGCGCATGCGATTTCTGGGCATTTACTCCAATAACCTGGATGAATTCTATAAAGTCCGCTTTGCCGATCTGAAACGGCGCATCTTGATCAGCGAAGAACAGGGTTCAGGTGGCGCGTCACGTCATTTGCTGAAAAAAATTCAGGCCAAGGTGCTGAAGACCGATCAGGAGTTCGACAGCCTGTACAACGATCTGCTGCTGGAGATGGCGCGCAACCAGATCTTCCTGATCAACGAGCGTCAGGTGTCGGAGAACCAGCAAATCTGGCTGCGGCAATACTTCAAGCATCATTTGCGCCAGCACATCACGCCAATCCTGATCAATCACGACACCAATCTGGTGCAGTTCCTGAAGGACGATTACACCTATCTGGCGGTGGAGATCATTCGCGGTACGCGCATCGATTATGCGTTACTGGAAATTCCTTCCGACAAAGTGCCCCGTTTCGTCAATCTGCCGCCGGAAGCCCCCCGCCGCCGCAAGCCAATGATCCTGTTGGATAACATCCTGCGCTATTGCCTGGACGACATCTTCAAGGGCTTCTTCGACTATGACGCGCTCAACGCCTATTCGATGAAAATGACGCGCGATGCAGAATACGACCTGGTGACCGAAATGGAATCCAGCCTGTTGGAACTGATGTCGTCGAGCCTGAAACAACGCCTGACCGCTGAGCCGGTACGCTTTGTGTATCAGCGCGATATGCCCAACGAGATGGTGGAGTTGCTGCGTAACAAGCTAGGGATATCCAATTACGACTCGGTGATCGCCGGTGGCCGTTACCACAATTTTAAAGACTTCATCAGCTTCCCGAACGTCGGCAAGGCCAATCTGGTCAACCGCCCGCTACCGCGCCTGCGGCATATCTGGTTCGATAAATTCCGCAACGGCTTCGATGCCATCCGCGAAAAAGACGTGCTGCTGTACTACCCGTACCACACCTTTGAACACGTGCTGGAGCTGCTGCGTCAGGCGTCGTTCGATCCCAGCGTGCTGGCGATAAAAATCAATATTTATCGGGTAGCCAAAGACTCACGCATTATCGAATCGATGATCCATGCGGCGCATAACGGTAAGAAAGTGACCGTGGTGGTGGAGCTACAGGCACGTTTCGACGAAGAGGCCAACATCCACTGGGCCAAACGCTTGACCGAGGCCGGGGTGCACGTGATCTTCTCCGCGCCGGGGCTGAAAATTCACGCCAAACTATTCCTGATCTCGCGCCGTGAAGGCGACGATATTGTGCGCTATGCTCATATTGGTACCGGCAACTTTAACGAAAAAACCGCCCGTATCTACACCGACTACTCGCTGCTGACCGCCGATTCACGCATCACTAACGAAGTACGCCGGGTATTCAATTTTATTGAAAATCCGTACCGGCCGGTCTCCTTCGACAACCTGATGGTTTCGCCGCAGAACTCCCGCCGCATGCTGTACGATCTGATCGATCGGGAAATTGCCAACGCATTAGCCGGTGAAAACGCCGCTATTATGTTGAAAATAAATAATCTGGTGGATAAAGGGCTGGTAGATCGGTTATATACCGCTGCCGCTGCCGGCGTGAAAATCCGTCTGTTGGTGCGCGGCATGTGTTCGCTGATCCCCAACCTGCCGGGAATTAGTGACAATATTCAGGTTATCAGCATCGTCGACCGTTTTCTGGAACACGATCGGGTATACGTTTTCGAAAACAAAGGTGACAAACGGGTTTACCTCTCTTCCGCCGACTGGATGACCCGTAACATAGATTACCGTATCGAAGTGGCTGTATCGCTGCTGGATCCGGCGCTCAAGCAGCGCGTTCTGGACATTCTGGAGCTGCTGTTTAGCGATACGGTCAAGGCCCGCTATATCGATAAAGAACTGAGCAACCAGTATGTACCGCGTGGCAATCGCCGTAAGGTCCGTGCACAGGTGGCTATTTATGAGTATTTAAAAGCTCTGGAACAACCGGACAACTAGGCCAGCAACTATGCCGCTAAAAAGCACTGCAACCAATAATAAGCCACAGGAAATCGCTGCCATCGATCTTGGCTCGAACAGTTTCCATATGGTGATCGCCCGCGTCGTTAACGGCGCCTTACAGGTGTTAGGCCGCTTAAAACAGCGGGTACACCTTGCCGATGGATTGGATAGCAACAACGTGCTCAGTGAAGAAGCCATGGAGCGGGGCCTGGCCTGCCTGGCGCTGTTTGCCGAGCGATTACAGGGTTTCCCGGCGGATAACGTCACTATAGTGGGTACTCACACCCTGCGTCAGGCGGTGAATGCCGAGGTGTTCCTCAAGCGGGCGGAAGAAGTGATCCCTTATCCGATCGAAATCATCGCCGGGCAGGAAGAGGCCCGTCTGATTTTTATGGGGGTCGAACATACTCAGCCGGAAAAAGGCCGCAAGCTGGTGATCGACATCGGCGGTGGCTCTACCGAACTGGTGATCGGGGAGGATTTCGAGCCTCTACTGGCAGAAAGCCGCCGCATGGGGTGCGTGAGCTTTGCCCACCTGTTCTTCCCTGAAGGGGAGATCAGCAAAACCAACTTTAAACGAGCACGCCTGGCCGCCGCCCAAAAATTGGAAACCCTGGCCTGGCAATACCGCATCCAGGGATGGCAATATGCCTTGGGAGCATCTGGCACCATCAAGGCCGCTCACGAAGTTTTGGTGGCCATGGGTGAAAAAGACGGTTTGATTACCCTTGAACGGTTGGAGTTGCTGGTTGAGCAGGTGTTGCAGTTTAAAAACTTCAGCGCCCTGAGCCTGCCGGGCCTGTCGGAAGATCGTCAATCGGTATTTGTGCCGGGGCTGGCGATCCTGTGTGGGGTATTTGATGCGCTGGCAATCCGCGATCTGCGTCTGTCCGACGGTGCCCTGCGCGAAGGCGTGCTGTATGAAATGGAGGGCCGCTTCCGCCACCAGGATATTCGCAGCCGCACGGCCAAAAGTCTGGCCGATCACTATAATATTGACCGCGAGCAGGCCAAGCGCGTGCTCGAAACCACCGAGCTGTTGTACGCCCAGTGGATGGCGCAAAATACCAAGCTGGTGCAGCCACAGTTGGAAGCGCTGTTGAAATGGGCCGCCATGCTGCATGAGGTGGGGCTGAGCATCAACCATAGCGGTATGCACCGCCACTCCGCCTATATTCTGCAAAATACCAACCTGCCAGGCTTCAACCAGGAGCAGCAGTTGCTGCTATCGGCGCTGGTGCGTTTCCAGCGTAAAGCGATCAAGCTTGAAGAGTTACCCCGCTTGAACCTGTTCAAGAAGAAGTACTATCTGCCGCTGATCCAGCTGTTACGCCTGAGCACCCTGCTTAACAATCAGCGTCAAGCCACCACCACGCCGGAAACCCTACGCCTGGTCACGGATGATAATCACTGGACGCTGCGCTTCCCGGCGGGCTATCTGACGCAGAACAACCTGGTACAGCTCGATTTTGAGCGTGAGCAGGAATACTGGAATGACGTGGTTGGCTGGAAACTGGTGATAGAAGAGGAAGGCGAGCAGGACGCAGATGCAAAACCGGCGGCGTAACCCGCATGGTCCCCTCACCCCAACCCTCTCCCACAGGGAGAGGGAGCTGACCGGAGCGCTTGGTTGGCCTGTGCTGCTTCGGTAAATACGGAGTAAGAACAACGGAGATGGAGCATGGCGCAGAAAAATCAGCGTACACGATGAGGGAACTGACCGGAGCGCTTGGTTGGCCTGTGCTGCTTCGGTAAATACTGAGTAAGAAGAACGAGGATGATGTAAGCGTACCCGATGAGGGAGCTGACCGGAGCGCTTGGTTAGTCTGTGCTGCTTCGGTAAATGCGGGGCAAGAAGAACGAGGATGATGTAAGCGTACCCGATGAGGGAGCTGACCGGAGCGCTTGGTTAGTCTGTGCTGCTTCGGTAAATACTGAGTAAGAAGAACGAAGATGGAGTATGGCGCAGAAAAATCAGCGTACCCGATGAGGGAGCTGACCGAAGCGCTTGGTTGGTCTGTACTACTTCGGTAAATACGGAGTAAGAACAACGAAGATGGAGCATGGCGCAGAAAAATCAGCGTACCCGATGAGGGAGCTGACCGGAGCGCTTGGTTGGCCTGTGCTGCTTCGGTAAATACGGAGTAAGAACAACGAAGATGGAGCATGGCGCAGAAAAATCAGCGTACTCGATCGTCTCTCATCCAAGATGAATCACTACAATTTCAACCACGCTCGATCGGTCCCCTCTCCCTGTGGGAGAGGGTTAGGGTGAGGGGCCATCTCTCAGTCAGACTCTTCGTCTTCCGGCTGTGCCTCCATGGGCACCAGAGACGCCAACAATTGAGGTTTGCCGATAAAGTAGCCCTGCATATAATCCACGCCCAGGCTTTTAAGCGCATCGCGCTGCTCGGGCGACTCGACATATTCCGCCACAATCGACAACCTTCTCATCAGCGCCACCTTGCAGATTGACGCAATGATCTGGTAATCCACCTTGCTGGTCAGCATGTCCTGCACAAAACTGCCGTCGATCTTCAAGATATCGACATGCAGCTCCTTCAGGCGATCGTAGGTGGCATAGCCGGTGCCAAAATCATCCAGGGCAATGCGGCAACCTAACTGACGCAGCTCTTTCAGCGAATTTTTGGCATATTTCACATCATGCACCAGATGAGACTCCGTCACCTCCAACACCAGTTGATAAGGCTCAATCTGGTATTGCCGCAGTGCATCGCGCACGTCTTGGCACAGGCTCGGGCGACACAGCGAGGACGGTGACAGATTCACGGCAAAGCGCGCACTAGGCATACCTTCGCGATGGAGCTCCATAAACTGCAAGGTTTGGCGCAGTACCCACATATCTAACTGGTAAGCCAACCCGAATTCATGCACCACCGGTAGGAATTCGTTGGGAGGAATAATGTTACCTTCATCATCCAGCATACGCAGCAGGATCTCATGGTAAGAATCGCCGCGAACCCCGACAATCGGTTGAGCCATCAACATGAAACCGTCGTTATCCAGCGAGCGTTGCACCCAATGTAACAAAGCGACCTTGCGCTTGATTTCATCCTGCACCACATGATGATCGTTCTGCACGTTTTCAGGCCGGCCACTGGTCAGAGACATTTCCGCCAACGAGCTCAATTCCCCCAGTAACAGATGCAGGTGTTCCACTTCCGAATAGACTCCACAGTAGCTAATTCCCAGCGGTGGATGGATTGGCAGACCGTTCCACACCAGACGAAACTTCTCCAGCGTGCTATGGATTTTGGCCACCCGGGCCTCACCGTCAGAACCGTTGAGCCGCAGCACCAGATCGTACCCCGGCAAATGGTAGACATCCTCCCCTTCTTCCAGCACCGTGCGCAGGCTGCCCGCCAGCTTCTGTTTGAAGCGGATGCGCAACTGCATGCCATAGTTACGGCTGAGCAAATCCAGCTCGGAAATCCGCAGGAAGCACAGCGTAGAGCGCGGCACCTTGGCCAGATCGCGCTTCAATGCGCGCAGGTTGGGTAAGCCGATGACCGGATCTTTCAGCGAGGCGTTTTGCGCCTTGGCATGGTCCATCCGCTGGCGAGTATGCACCGCAGAGGTCAGCAAAATACTGAGGGTGAACGCCAGCATCATTGACGAGATCATGGTCAGGTTATGCAGCAGGCTGTCCCACTGCACATAGCCCGGATAGTTAAAGAACAGCACCAGCAGGGTCGCCGCCCAGATAATACAGTTGAACAGATAACCAAAACGCATGGCGCTATACAGCATCACCGGCAATAACAGCGTCAGGCTGTAATCGGGCACCTGCATCGCGTTGGTATCTGCCGTGTGGTAGGCAAGCACCACCACCAGAGCGATCAACACCGCCAGCCACAGTTGCAGCTCACTCTTTTTGACCGACGGCGCCATCTCTCGGCGGACCCTTCCCAACAGTACACGGGCAAATTTGGGGTTTTTAACGATCCGCAAGACGAAATAGAACAGCTGCATGGATGACAGGCAGCCAATCAGAATGGCCTGAAAATTGATCAGTGCGTGTAGATGATTACCGCTACCGGAAAGCATGCCGAGTTCATCCGGCAGCAAATCGAGGCCGATAACCAGCTGTAAACCAAAAATAAACAGCACTGGCGGCATCAGCACCAGCCAGATCAGCCGGTGTTTACCCAGCTTTAACTCGGTAAGCCCCACACACCAGTGGCGCTGCGACTGGCAGCGATAGCCCCACCAGCAAATGCTCAGACATCCCACATACAGCAACGTCATGATCACATCGACTTCGCTGCCGGAACGGTTGGAGTAGCGGATAAGGATAGCCAAAGCGATGCCAGGCATGGCACGCCAGTCATAAACCATCAGCAAAGAAAAGCAGACCACTAGCGGTAGATAAACCAGATACACTTTGCCATCAGGCAGCATCAGGCGTGGCGATAGCCAGCCTGCAAGCGGCACCAGCAGGAGGCTCAGCACTATAGGCTGCCCCCACCAACGGTCACGTAAATTATTCCAGAACTTTAAAATACCCATCAAGACACAGTATCCGCTAAGGCGTGATTCACTTCGTCGCTTAAGCGTTTTAAATCGCAGAGAAAGCAGGATCCGATCCCACCACAGAACCATTCGGGGAGCAAGCTGAGACATGCGGTTCCAGCATCAAGAATGGCTGTGAATTCTATTCTCTGCGATAGCTTAAGATTTGACCACGATCAATTAATAGAGAAAAGGCTAATAAAAATTCATATGACACGTCATAGGCCGATAATAACCTATTAATACACAACAAAAAATCAGATAAAATCTATATCCCGTGCATTTCGAGTAACCGCTTAAAAAGTGGTGGACATAAACCTCTGCTAAATTGCTCGATCATACGCACGGAAATAAATGGACATCTTTTGTCATCAGAGCCTAGAATTCCATTTACAATTTAAATCAATGTTAACCATGGCAGGTATGTGTCAAACAACAGTAATCGCCACCATCATTTTCCAGCGGCAGCCTCAACAGGGTGATTGAACAATGCCAATGGGAAAAACCGACGGGCTCAATGAACCATGAGAAAAACCACCACCGGGCGCATGACCAAAGTCGTGCTGCTGATCAGTTTCATCATTCTAGTCGGTCGCCTGCTGTATGCCGCCATTGCCGCTATTCCCCATCATCAGGAAAAAAGATCGCTGCCTGAACCGCAGACCCAGGAAGCCCGCGTGGATAATCGGTGATTATCCTGCCCGACCAAGCGACCATCACCCTGAGTCACTGGCACGCCAACGCTGCTGACCCTGCACCATCAGATTGATAAAAATCACGCCAACCGCCGCTATGCTCTATCTTTTAAAGATAGTCTAAAAGGAACCCGGTGTGCCAAGTCAGCGTTAAGGAATTCCATGTCCGCCGCAACACATAATGTCAAAAAAGTCGCTGAGTATCGTCAGCGCATTCTAAGCCTGCTGTTAAATAATACCCCTTTGGTTGACGGTATTCTTGGCCGCTCAGGGGATGAAAAACAACTCAGCGAAGGCGAACTGCTTAATCATACCGCCGAAATCACCCACTTGCTGCAAGATATGCACGCCGCTGACCTGGCGGACCTGCTAGAAGCGTTGCCACAAGATGAACGCCTGGCGCTGTGGCGGCTGGTGGATAACAACGAGCGCGGCCAAACCCTGGTAGAAGTTGCCGAACCCGTCTGGGATAGCCTGATCGAAGAGATGAGCGATAAAGACCTGCTCAAGGCGATCAAAACCCTGGATGTCGATGAACAGGCCTATCTGGCGCAATACCTGCCGCGTAACCTGATGGGCCGCCTGCTAACCTCACTGGAGCCAGAGCAGCGTGAGCAGGTGCGCGAGATGGTCCAATACGGTAAGGATACCGTCGGCTGGATGATGGACTTCGAACTGGTCTCGGTACGCCCGGATGTCTCTTTGGGTGCCGTACACCGCTTCCTGCGTCAACGCAAAACCATTCCGGACGCCACCGATAAGCTGTTCGTCACCGATCGCAAAAATACCCTGTTAGGCGAACTGCCGCTGACCGCGATCCTGCTTAACGATCCGCAAACCCCGGTGTTTAAGGTGATGGATAGCGATCCCACTACCTTCCAGCCGGAAGACAAAGCCGAAGCGGCGGCCAGCGCGTTCGAACGTTATGACCTGATCAGCGCCCCGGTGATCGATGCCAAAGGCAAGCTGATGGGGCGGTTAACCATCGAAGAGATCGTTGACGTGGTTAACGAAGAAAGCGACACCACTCTGCGTCGTATGGGGGGGTTAAGCCCGGAAGAAGACGTGTTTGCCCCGGTCAGCAAGGCAGTGAAAACCCGCTGGGCCTGGCTGGCAATCAACCTCTGTACCGCCTTTATCGCCTCCAGGGTCATTGGCCTGTTTGAACACACCATTTCACAATTGGTGGCGCTGGCCGCCTTGATGCCCATTGTCGCCGGGATCGGCGGCAATACCGGCAATCAGACCATTACCATGATCGTGCGCGCGCTGGCGCTGCATCAGATCGAAGAGGGCAATATTTCGCGCCTGTTGTTCAGAGAGCTGGGCGTAGCCATCATCAACGGGATAGTCTGGGGTGGCATCATGGGGCTGGTCACCTATCTGCTGTATGGCGACCTGGCGATGGGGGGCGTGATGACGCTGGCCATGATGCTCAACCTGCTGGTAGCCGCGCTAATGGGGGTGATCATACCGATGACCATGCTCAAAGTGGGCCGCGATCCTGCCGTGGGCTCCAGCGTACTGATCACCGCCCTCACCGATACCGGCGGCTTCTTTATCTTTCTGGGGCTGGCGACCATGTTCCTGCTTTAGTCTGCGTCACGATAGCTAGGCGCTGATTCCCCTTGCGGAGGGGCCGAATCGCGCAACGGTGTGTCTTGGTAGAGGTTGAGTATATACTTGGATAGGTATTCCTCGCACGCAGGACTCCCTCTGGTGAGTAAAATGGCGGCAGGATTTCGTGGTCGATAGCACATAGTGAAGGTTACCGATGGATCTCAGCGCAACGCAGCACCCACTCAAAGCTAAAGGTGTCTTGTTCACCCACTCGTTGCTGAGCGCACTGATTGTGTTTCTGCTGGCCTACCTGTGCCTGTCGCTGTCAGCAGAATCCAGCCACTTTACCCCGCTGTGGTTCCCGACTGCCGCCGTTATTATGCTGATGTTCCACCAGCCAGCGCGTACTTGGCCATTGCACTTGATCCTCTGCGGGATCAGCATGTGTATTGCCAGTTTCCTGCTGTTTGGCCTCAGTTGGTTCCCGGTCAAACTCACGCTAATTAACCTGCTGGAAGCCACCGTCTGTACCCTGCTGTTACGGCGAGTACTGAAGCCAGACGATCCGTTAAACGGCTTGGCAAGCTGGTTGAAGTTTGTATTCTGCGCAGTGATCTTTACGCCCATGTTCAGCGCACTACTGGCGGCCACATTCGCACCCGCACCTGGGGAAACCTTTTGGCGGCCCTTTGGCACCTGGTTTATTTCCGAGGCGATCGGCGTACTGGCTCTGGCGCCGATCGGGCTGGTTTATCGCCGCTCAATGTTGAGAACGCTGAACCTGTTCGAACTGCTGTTGGTATTGCTGGGAACACTGACCTTCAGCTATCTGGCACTGCTCAACCTGCCCTTCCCGTTTACCTTTATCATCCTGCCGTTGTTGTGGGCAGCGATCAGCCTGCCGCGGCTCGAAGCCTTTATCATCTGTTTTACCACGACCCTGATGATTACGGTGATGATCTCGCTCGGGCTGCTGCATTTTCAGGATAGGGGGACGTTTTTAAGCGATGTGACGATCTACCTGCCACTGATGTTGATCCTGATCCCGGCCCACGCCATGGCGATGGTTATGCATGCTTTTCGGGTGGAAAAAGAGCATATCGTGGAAAGCGAAGCGCGTTTTCGTAATGCGTTGGAGTATTCGGCCATCGGTATGGCGCTGGTGTCACCAGAAGGGAAATGGTTACAGGTCAATCAGGCGCTGTGCAAACTGCTGCGCTATACCCCAGAAACCCTGCGCCGCCTGACGTTTCAAGAAATCACCCATCCCGATGATTTGAATGCCGATCTGACACAGTTACAAGACCTGCTTGATGGCCACATCAGCAGCTACACCATGGAAAAGCGCTATATCCGCAGCGACGGTGAGAACGTCTGGACGCTGCTGGCGGTATCGCTGGTGCGCGACCCCCAGGGCCAGCCGCTGTACTTTATTTCCCAAGTAGAAGATATCAACGAGCTAAAACGTACCGAAGCGGAGAACCGCAGCCTGGTAGAACGCATTACGCTAGCCAATCAGGCCGGCGGGATCGGCGTGTGGGAATGGATGTTGAACGGAGATAAGCTCACCTGGGACAAACGAATGTTCGAGCTGTACGAACTGACGCCGGATCAAACCCCCACCCTGGCGCTGTGGAATGCTTTACTGCTGGAGGAGGATCGCGAACGTATCGGGCGGCAAGTGGCTACGCTCAGCGATCGGCACCGGCCGTTTGTGATGGAGTTCCGCATCAAGACCCGGCTGGGGGGAATTCGTCATATTCGCGGCCAAGGCAATACCATCTTCGATGAGCACGGCGAGCCGAAGCGGATGATCGGTACCAATATCGACATGACGGAAATCAAATCGCTGGCCGAGGCGCTGCACGAAGAGAAGGAACGTTTGCACATCACGCTGGACGCCATCGGCGAAGGGGTGATCTCCACCGACCGCGAAATGCGCATCACCTTTATGAATCCGATAGCCGAACAGATGTGCGGTTGGCCGCTGGAGATGGCGCTCGGCATGCCGATCAACGGTGTGGTGCGGATGACCAACGGCAAAGATGGCCCAGAGATAGAAAATCCGGTGCAAAACTGCCTGCAAGAGGGCCCCCCCCTGCCAGCAGAATACGCTCTGGTACTGCATAGCCGCGATGGCCGCCGCTTCGACGTACAGGAATCGGTATCACCATTGAAAACCATCGAGGGCGAGGTGATGGGAGCGGTGATGGTATTGCAGGACGTCAGCGCCTCGCGGGAGCTGATGAAAAAACTCAGCTACAACGCCTCACACGATGCGCTGACCAACCTGAACAACCGAACCAGTTTTGAAAAGCGGCTGAAGGGCGCCATTGCCAGCGCGGCCGAACACCAGCAACAGCACTCGCTGGTGTTCCTCGATCTCGACAGGTTCAAGGCGGTTAACGATAGCGCCGGACACGCGGCAGGCGATGCCTTGCTCAGGGAGATTGGCCAGTTGATGCAACGCCAGCTGCGTAACAGCGACTGCCTGGCACGGCTCGGTGGCGACGAATTCGGCCTGATCCTGTTCGACTGTTCGTTGGAACAGGCCAAGCTGCTGATGCAACAGATGATCGGGCAGATTGGCGAACACCCATTCTGCTGGGCGGGCAAGATTTATCATGTCGGTGCCAGTGCCGGTATTACGCAAATCGGCGCCACCGGCGGCAAGAGCAGCGAGCTATTGGCACAGGCCGATATCGCCTGCTATACCGCCAAGCACCATGGCCGCGGCCAGGTTTATATCTATGAAGCCCGGCAAAAACAGCAGATGGAGCGACAGCATGAGCTGCTAACGCGCCAGGAAGTGCTGAATATTATCGATAATCAGCAATTGCTGTTACGCGTCAGGGCAGCCTCCCCGCCTAAAACGCCGCTGGCGGTCTGTTTCTATCAGTTAAAGCTGCACGTTAGTCCATCCGATGATCGCATGCTGGCTTCTGAGTCCTTCCTCGCCGCCGCCCAGCTCTACGGCCTGTTGCCGGATGTCGATCGCTGGTTGGTAAGCCAGGTACTGGAAAGACACGCCGAGGCTCTGCGCCATAAAGGGCTGGCTATTACGCTGCCATTGGCCACAGACAGTGTGCTTGATCTGGATTTTCAAAACTATTTGCAGGAGTTACTGGCGGCTTCCGTACTGCCAGCCAGCGCGCTGTATCTGATGGTGGATGAGACTATCGTGCTCGATCACCCAGAGGACGGCGGTACCTTTATCCGCCGTTTGCAGCAGATGGGTTGCAAGCTGATCGTCAATGGTTTTGGCCGCAACCTGAACGCCTTCGAGCAGTTAAACGGCCAGACGATCGATTACATCCGCATCGACGAGCGTTTTATCACCGACGTCCACTGCAACCAAATGGATGAGCTGATGGTGTCAATGATCCATGGTGCAGCGCATCGAGTTAATGCCCAAACCTTGGCCGGCCCCGCACATCAACAGGTTACGCTCAGTGCGCTGACCGCCATCGGGGTCGATCTGGTAGACGGTGACGCCGTTGCGCTGGAGGTACCGCTGGGCGATTTACTCAGTGGCGGCTATTTCGGTATCCACTGAAGGTACCCAGCGCTCGTTATGCCACAGATGCAAGGTGGCATAGGAACGCCAAGGCCGCCAGCGTTCGGCATAGCGCTCAATCTGGCGCGGCGTCATGCCGGGGAAACGCTGTTTGATCAGATAGTCCCCTGCCAGAAAAACGTCCGGCCATGACCAGGCCCGCATCGCGATATAGCTGGCGGTCCAACTGCCTATCCCCGGTAATGCAGTTAACTCCTTGATACCCAGTTCGATATCCAGCACGTTATCCAGCTGCAAACGCCCTTCTGTCACCCTGCGTGCAATTTCTATCAGCGCCGCCGCGCGCTTCAGCTGTACGCCCAATGGACGCAGATCTTCCGGTTGCAGCTGGGCGATCCGCGCCGCCTGCGGAAAAACATGAGTGATATCGCCATACGGCTGCTCCAGCGCCGTTCCCCAGAGTTCGGCCATCCGCCCGGCAAAGGTAGCCGCCATCTTGACGCTGACCAACTGCCCCAACACCGCACGCGTAGCCTGCTCAAAGCTGCTGACGCAGCCTGGCAAACGCAAGCCGGGCGCATCCGCCGCTAGCTCGCCTAAAGCCTCGCAAATGCGGTCCGGTGCGGCATCCAGATCGAACAGTTGGCGAATGCGCCGCAGAACTTCGGTCGTCACTCGGCTGAGCGATGGGGCTATTTCCACCCGCACCCGGTTTCGCGCCTCTTCCGGCTGGACGCTCACCCAACCGCAATATTCTACGCCGCCCTGATCCACCGCGATCGAACGGCAGTATTGTTGACCGACAACGCTTTCCACGCCGCTGACCGCACGAGTCTGTAAGAACCCCAGCATACGCGGCCAATCGTAAGGTGGCCGATACCCCAGATGAAACACCAGTCCGCTGGTGGCGGCACGCTCACTTCGGCCAGCAGTGCTGCGCAATACCGAAGGGATCAGGCGATAACGGGCCTTAAACAGCTCATTGAAACGCCGCAGGCTGCCAAACCCGGCGGCAAACGCTACCTCGCTCAGGGGCAAATCGGTATCCGCCAGCAGCCGTTTGGCCTGCAACAGACGGTGCGACTGGGCGTAATCAATGGGAGAAGCGCCGAACTGCTCGGCAAAAATGCGCCGCAGATGGCGATCGGAAATCCCCAGGCGGGTAGCAAGCTGTTCACAGCTGTGCTCGGAAAGATAGCCCTGCTCGATCAGTTGAACCGCAACCTGAGCATAGCGATTGCCAAGATCGATCAGCGCCAGCCCTGGAGCCAATTCAGGGCGGCATTTCAGGCAGGGGCGAAAACCGGCCAGTTCGGCGGCGGCGGCGCTGGGGTAAAACGTACAATTTTCGATTTTCGGCGTGCGGGCGCTACATACCGGCCTGCAATAGATACCGGTGGAGGAGACACCGACAAAAAATCGCCCGTCAAACTTACGGTCACGCGCACTCAGCGCGCTATACAGCGCCTGTTGTTGATTCTTCATGGCATCGCTCGGAGTCAGTTTTTTGTTCATTATGGCGCTCGGACCTGTGGCTGACGTGCGGGAATCGGACATTAACCTGTTTGATATCGCTGCCATCAAGTTAACCATGCCGCCGCGATTGCCGCTAAATTTTTCGCCAGTTAGCCGCCCACTCGTTGCTCGGCAGACCAGTCTCGGGTAAAGTCGCCCCCCTTCATCGGCATGGGGAACGAAAAATGTTTATTGGCTTCGATTATGGCACTGCCAACTGTTCTGTCGCCGTTATGCGCGATCAGGGTCCTGAATTACTGACGTTGGAAAACAACGAACCGTATCTCCCTTCGATGCTGTGCGCGCCGACGCGTGAAGCGGTGAGTGAGTGCCTGCATCGCCACTGGCAGGTGCCAACCGGCAGCGAGGAAAACCAGCAGTTGCTGCGCCGCGCCATCACCTTCAACCGCGAAGAAGATATTCCGGTCAACGGCGACAGCGTGCTGTTCGGCCTACAAGCGCTGGCGCACTACATCGAAGATCCGGAAGAAGTGTATTTTGTCCGCTCGCCGAAATCCTTCCTCGGGGCTAACGGCCTTAAGCCACAGCAGATTGCGCTATTTGAAGATCTGGTGTGCGCCATGATGTTCCACATCAAGCGCCAGGCGGAAGGCGTGTTACAAACTGGCATCGATCAGGCCGTCATTGGCCGCCCGATCAACTTCCAGGGCACCGGCGGTGAAGAGGCTAACCAGCAAGCCCAGGGGATTTTGCACCGCGCCGCACAACGGGCCGGTTTCAAAGAGATCGAGTTCCAGTTCGAACCGGTTGCTGCCGGTCTGGACTTTGAAGCGACGCTAAGCGAAGAGAAAACCGTGCTGGTAGTCGATATCGGCGGCGGCACCACCGACTGCTCGGTGCTGCTGATGGGGCCACAATGGCGCGATCGTGCCGATCGCCAACAGAGCCTGTTGGGGCACAGCGGTTGCCGCGTGGGCGGTAACGATCTGGATATCATGCTGGCGTTCAAACAGCTGATGCCGCTGTTCGGTATGGGCGGGGAAACCGAGAAAGGCATTGCCATGCCTGCATTGCCTTACTGGAACGCGGTTGCAACTAACGATGTCCCGGCCCAAATCGATTTCTACAGCACGGCCAATGGCCGTATGCTGCGCGATCTGATCCGCGACGCTGCCGAACCCGAGAAGGTGAAACGTCTGTTGAAAGTACATCAGCAGCGCCTGAGCTATCGGCTGGTACGTGCGGCGGAAGAGAGTAAAATCGCACTATCGGGTCAGGCAAGCATCAGCGCTCAACTGGATTTTGTGCAGCCGGAGCTGGCAGAGACGATCAGCCAGGAGCAGTTGGCCGATGCCATTGCCCAACCTCTGCTACGTATCCAGGAACAGGTTAGCGCCGCCCTGGCTACCAGCCAAAGTAAGCCGCAGGTCATTTACCTGACCGGTGGTAGCGCGCGCTCACCACTGCTGAGAACTGCATTGCAACAACAGTTGCCAGGGATCCCGATCGTCGGTGGCAACGATTTTGGCTCGGTTACCGCCGGGTTGGCACGCTGGGCGCAGACGCTGTTTCGTTGATTAACGCAGGGGCGGCTAACGCCCCTGACAATGGAGCATTATGGCTATCATCACTGGTGAAACACCTAGATTGCAGCTGCGCGGTTGGCAAGATAGCGATCTGCCCGCCTTTGCCGCGCTCAATAGCGACCCTGAGGTGATGAAATACTTCCCGGCAGCGCTAAGCCGCGCTGAAAGCGATGCCCAGGCCAATCGCATCCGCCAATTTATGCAACAGCACGGTTGGGGGCTGTGGGCCGTCGAGGTGAAGCATCAGGCTGCCTTTATCGGCTTTGTCGGGCTAGCCATTCCTGGCGACGATCTGCCCTGCTCGCCCTGCGTGGAAATTGGCTGGCGGTTGGCGAAGGAGCATTGGGGCCAAGGCTATGCCAGCGAAGCGGCACGTTGCGCGCTGGATATCGCTTTCAATAGGCTGCAACTGTCAGAAGTTGTGTCCTTTACCGCTGAAATTAATCTCCCTTCCCGCCGAGTGATGGAGCGCATCGGGATGACCTTCAGCGGTGAAACCTTCGAGCATCCCCGTTTACCGCTGGGCCATCCACTACGCAAGCATGTGTTGTATCGTAAACTGTCGCCAAACAAGTGATGGTGATAATAACTCATTGAATAATAATTGATGTTAGCTGCCTTACCAGGCACTTGCCTCATCCAGCGCCTTGATATCCTCGGCGGCCAATTGCACCCGTGTGGCACTCACCAACTCATCCAACTGGGTTAACGAGGTGGCGCTGACGATTGGTGCGGTGATGCTTGGGCGAGCAATCAGCCAGGCCAACGAGATCTGTGCGGGTGTAGTCTGGTGTTTCTCTGCCAGCAGATCGAGGGCTGCCAGAATGCGGAAACCGCGCGGGTTCAGATAACGCGATACGATGGTATCCCCGCGCTGGCTCTTCCCCACATCCTGTGCGCTGCGATATTTTCCGGTGAGGAAACCACTGGCCAGTGAGAAGAAGTTGATCACCCCCAACCCCTGTTGCTGCGCCACCGCTTCCAGCGCCTGCTCATAACCTTCACGGGCATACAGATTGTATTCCGGCTGCAGGGTTTCATAGCGCGCCAGTCCGTTTTGCTCGCTGACTTTCAGTGCTTCCACCAGCCGGTCTGCCTGATAGTTGGAAGCGCCAATGGCACGCACTTTCCCGGCTTTGATCAGTTCATCAAACGCAGACAGAGTTTCCGCCAGCGGAGTGTCCTGGTCATCATCATGGGACTGATAAAGATCGATATAATCGGTTTGCAGGCGGCGCAACGAATCCTCTACGGCCTGACGAATATAGCGTGGCGACAAGCCTTGTTTGCCCTCGCCCATCGGTTTTCCCACCTTGGTAGCGATGATCACCTGGTCGCGCTTGCCGCTTTTCTTCAGCCAGTTACCAATCACCGTTTCTGATTCACCGCCTTGATTGCCCGGTGCCCAGCTCGAATAAACGTCGGCGGTATCAATAAAATTCAGCTGATTGGCTACCAGCGCATCCAACAGGCTGAAAGAGGTGGCCTCGTCTACCGTCCAGCCAAATACGTTGCCGCCAAAGGTCAGTTGCGGGACCTGAATGCCTGAACGGCCCAACGGTTTCTTGCTCATGATGTGGCTCCTGAGGGAAAAGGAAAAATTCGCCCTAAATTATTAGCGCGAAAACGGCTGGAACGCTAAAACGAATCGGTTATATGTCAGAAAATGTCTAGCTAAGCGTGGTTTGGGTAAAATAGACATTCTCTGCCGACAAACCTGACGTTTCCT
The DNA here is from genome assembly GCF_055790865.1 of Serratia sp. K1WW1. Lineage (NCBI taxonomy): Bacteria > Pseudomonadati > Pseudomonadota > Gammaproteobacteria > Enterobacterales > Yersiniaceae > Serratia > Serratia sp. K1WW1. Next base: position 1,586,561 of record NZ_CM147697.1, on the reverse strand, counting down.
CCATATTTCCTTCATTTTTACACCGTGACGGCTCGCTAAACTAGTATCCTGTAAGGAGTATCACTTTTGGCAACTGATTGCCCGCACGACTGTCTCTGGAGAGAATGCCCAACGCCATGAATACAAAACCCAAACGCCGCTCACTGCTCTTGCGCCTGCTAGCCATAGTAATCGTGGTGCTTGCCGCCATTCTGATCTGGCGTCACTTTAGCGCGCCACAGGCTACCGATGCAGCGCCGGGAGCGCAGCAGGCAGGTTCAGGCCCAGCAGGAGCCGCAGGCAGAGCCGGTGGTAGACGAGGGGCTCCCATGTCTCCAGTACAGGCCGCCACCGCTACAGTGCAGAGCGTGCCGCGTTTCCTCTCAGGATTGGGCACCGCCACCGCGGCCAACACCGTGACCGTCACCAGCCGCGTCGATGGCCAATTGATGGCGATACACTTTACCGAAGGCCAACAGGTCAAGGCGGGAGACCTGCTGGTTGAGATCGACCCGCGCCCTTACGAAGTGCAATTAACTCAGGCTCTGGGGCAGTTAGCCAAAGATCAGGCGACGCTGGCCAATGCCAAACGCGACCTCGCCCGTTACCAACAGTTGGCAAAAACCAATCTGGTATCGCGCCAGGAGCTGGATACCCAAGAGTCACTGGTTCGCCAGACCGAAGGGGCTATCAAGGCCGATCAAGGGGCGGTGGACAGCGCCAAACTGCAAATAACCTACAGTAAGATCACCGCACCGATTGATGGCCGCGTGGGCCTTAAACTGGTTGACGTGGGCAATTACATCGCCAGCGGCAGCACTACCGGCATCGTGGTGATCACCCAAACGCATCCGATCGATGTGGTCTTCACCCTGCCGGAAAGCAATATCGCCGATCTGGTCAAAGCACAGAAAGCTGGCCCAGTGAGTGTCGAAGCTTGGGACCGCACCAACCAGCAGTTGTTAACCACCGGTGAGTTATTGAGCCTGGATAACCAGATCGATACCGCGACGGGCACCATCAAACTGAAGGCTCGCTTCGACAATCAGGACGATGCGCTGTTCCCGAATCAGTTCGTCAACGCCCGGCTGAAGGTCGCCACCCTGCAAAATGCGGTGGTGATCCCTACCGCCGCACTGCAAATGGGCAACGAAGGCAACTTCGTCTGGCTGCTGAGCGCAGACAATAAGGTCAGCAAGCATCTGGTTACCGCCGGTATTCAGGATAGCCAGCAGGTGGTCATTAGCGCCGGTGTCAATGCGGGCGACCGCGTCGTCACCGACGGGATCGACCGCCTGACCGAAGGCATGCAGGTTGAAGTGGTGGCCCCTCATAAAACGGCGGCCACCCCGAATGCAGAACAACCGAAGCACCGTGCTAAACCTCAGGGGAATTCCTGATGCAGTCGATGTCCCCCCATAGCGGCGGTGGGCCTTCCCGCCTGTTTATTCTTCGCCCGGTAGCCACCACGCTGTTTATGCTGGCTATCATGCTGGCCGGGATCATTGGCTATCGCTCGCTGCCGGTTTCCGCCCTGCCGGAAGTGGATTATCCAACCATCCAGATCGTCACGCTTTACCCTGGCGCCAGCCCGGATGTGGTCACCTCGGCGATCACTGCGCCGCTGGAGCGCCAGTTCGGTCAGATGTCCGGCCTTAAGCAGATGGCCTCACAGAGCTCCGGTGGCGCCTCGGTGATCACCCTGCAATTCCAGCTTGAACTGCCGCTGGACGTTGCCGAGCAGGAAGTGCAGGCGGCCATCAATGCCGCCACCAACCTGCTGCCCAGCGATCTGCCCTACCCGCCGATTTACAGCAAGGTTAACCCTGCCGATCCACCGATCCTGACGCTGGCCGTCACCTCGACCGCCATGCCGATGACCCAGGTAGAAGACATGGTGGAAACCCGGGTGGCGCAAAAGATTTCGCAGGTTACCGGGGTCGGTCTGGTCACCATTTCCGGCGGCCAGCGCCCGGCCGTACGGGTGAAACTCAATGCTACGGCGGTCGCCGCCTATGGGCTGGATAGCGAAACCATTCGCACCGCCATCAGTAACGCCAACGTCAACTCGGCCAAAGGTAGCCTGGACGGCCCGACGCGCTCGGTCACGCTCTCTGCCAACGATCAGATGAAAACCGCTGAGGATTACCGTCAGCTGATTATTGCCTATCAGAACGGCGCGGCCATCCGCCTGCAAGATATCGCCACCATTGAGCAAGGCGCGGAGAACAACCGCCTGGCGGCATGGGCCAATAAAGAGCAGGCCATTGTGCTGAATATTCAGCGCCAGCCGGGTGCCAACGTGATCACCACCGCCGACAGTATTCGCGAGATGCTGCCAGAACTGATCAAAAGCCTGCCAAAGTCGGTAGATGTGAAGGTGCTGACCGACCGCACCACCACCATCCGGGCCTCGGTCAGCGACGTACAGTTTGAGTTGCTGCTGGCGATCGCCCTGGTCATCATGGTGATCTACGTCTTCCTGCGTAACGTTCCCGCCACCATTATCCCGAGCGTAGCGGTGCCGCTTTCCCTGGTGGGCACCTTTGCCGTCATGTATTTCCTCGACTTCTCCATTAACAACCTGACGCTGATGGCGCTGACCATCGCCACCGGCTTTGTGGTGGATGACGCCATCGTGGTGATCGAGAATATCTCGCGCTATATCGAAAAAGGTGAAAAACCGCTCGACGCTGCGCTGAAAGGGGCCGGTGAGATCGGCTTTACCATTATCTCGCTGACCTTCTCGCTGGTAGCGGTGCTGATCCCACTGCTGTTTATGGGCGATATCGTTGGCCGTCTGTTCCGTGAGTTTGCGGTGACGCTGGCAGTGGCGATCCTGATTTCCGCACTGGTGTCGCTGACGCTGACGCCAATGATGTGCGCCCGAATGCTGAGCCACGAGTCGCTGCGTAAGCAAAACCGTTTCTCTCGCGCTTGCGAGCGTTTCTTTGACCGGGTGATCGCCCAATACGGCGTGTGGCTGAAAGTGGTATTGAACCATCAGTGGCTGACGTTAGGCGTCGTCTTCGGCACCATGGCGCTGACCGTGTTGCTGTATCTGCTGATGCCGAAGGGCTTCTTCCCGGTGCAGGATAACGGCATTATTCAGGGCACGCTGGAAGCGCCACAGAGCGTTTCATTCAGTAACATGGCCGAGCGCCAGCAGCAGGTTGCTGCCGAAATCCTCAAGGATCCGGCGGTAGAAAGCCTGACGTCCTTTGTCGGCGTGGACGGCAGCAACGCCACGCTCAACAGCGGCCGTTTGCAGATCAACCTTAAACCGCTGAGCGAACGTAGCGATCGCATCCCGGCGATCATTACCCGCCTGCAGCAACAGACGGCGCAGTTCCCCGGCTTGAAGCTGTATCTGCAACCGGTGCAGGATCTGACCATCGACACCCAGGTGAGCCGCACGCAGTACCAGTTCACCCTTCAGGCGATGTCACTGGATGAACTCAGCCTGTGGGTGCCGAAGTTGATGGCCGAATTGCAGCAGGCCCCGCAACTGGCCGAAGTGACCAGCAACTGGCAGGATCAGGGGCTGGTGGCCTACGTGAATGTCGACCGAGACTCGGCCTCGCGCCTTGGCATCACCATGAGCGATGTCGACAGCGCGCTGTATAACGCCTTCGGTCAACGCCTGATCTCAACCATTTACACCCAGGCCAACCAATATCGGGTGGTGCTGGAGCATGATGTCTCCAGCACACCAGGGCTTTCCGCGTTAAACGATATCCGCCTGACCAGCAGCAACGGCACCATCGTGCCATTGAGCACCATCGCCAAAATAGAAGAGCGCTTTGGCCCGCTGTCGATCAACCATCTCGATCAGTTCCCGTCGGCCACCGTGTCGTTTAACGTGGCCGGTAATTACTCGCTCGGGGAAGCAGTAGAGGCCATTACTCAGGCTGAAAAAGACCTCAACATGCCCAAAGACATCACCACCCAGTTCCAGGGGGCCACGCTGGCATTTCAGGCTGCCCTTGGCAGCACGCTGTGGCTGATCCTGGCGGCGGTGGTCGCGATGTATATCGTGCTGGGCGTGCTGTATGAGAGCTTTATCCACCCGGTGACCATTCTTTCGACCCTGCCCACCGCCGGTGTCGGGGCCCTGCTGGCGCTGATGCTCTCCGGGCATGAGCTGGATGTGATCGCCATTATCGGCATCATCTTGCTCATCGGCATCGTGAAAAAGAACGCCATCATGATGATCGACTTTGCGCTGGCTGCCGAGCGTGAACAAGGGATGACGCCGTACGACGCCATCTATCAGGCCTGCCTGCTGCGTTTTCGTCCGATCCTGATGACCACGCTGGCCGCGCTGCTGGGGGCATTGCCGCTGATGCTGAGTACCGGCGTCGGGGCAGAACTGCGCCGCCCGCTGGGCGTCTGTATGGTCGGTGGTCTGGTGATGAGCCAGATCCTGACGCTGTTCACCACGCCGGTGATTTACCTGCTGTTTGATAAATTGGCGCGCAATACCCGCCGCCAGCCAGAGCCGCAGGAGCTGCCGTGAAATTCTTTGCCCTGTTTATCTACCGGCCGGTTGCCACAACGCTGTTGACGCTGGCGATCACCATCGCCGGAGTGATTGGCTTTCGGCTGCTGCCGGTATCGCCGCTGCCACAGGTGGATTTCCCCGTCATTCTGGTGAGCGCTTCGTTGCCTGGCGCAGATCCGGAAACCATGGCCTCTTCGGTAGCTACACCGCTGGAACGGGCCTTGGGCCGGATCGCCGGGGTTAATGAAATGACCTCGACGAGTTCACTTGGCAGCACCAGAGTGATCCTGCAGTTCGATCTCGATCGCGATATCAACGGGGCTGCGCGTGACGTACAGGCCGCGATTAACGCCGCCCAAAGTCTGTTACCTACCGGGATGCCAAGCCGACCCACCTATCGCAAGATCAACCCGTCCGACGCGCCAATCATGATCCTGACGCTGACTTCGGATACCTACAACCAAGGGCAGTTGTATGACTTCGCTTCAACACAGTTGGCGCAAAAGATTGCCCAGACGGAAGGCGTAGGCGATGTCTCGGTCGGCGGCAGTTCCCTACCTGCGGTACGCGTGGAGCTTAATCCCGGTGCCTTATTCAATCAGGGGATTTCACTGGATGCGGTCAGGCAAACCATCGCCAACGCCAACGTACGCCGCCCGCAAGGCGCGGTGGATGACCCGCAGCAGCGCTGGCAGATCCAGGCCAACGACGAATTGAAAACCGCGGCGGCCTACCAGCCGTTGGTTATTCACTATAACAACGGCGCGGCGGTACGGTTGAGCGACGTGGCCAACGTCATCGATTCGGTCCAGGACGTACGCAACGCCGGGATGACCAACGCCAAACCGGCCATCATTCTGACCATCAGCCGTTCTCCCGGTGCCAATATCATTCAAACCGTGGATCGTATCCGCGCCGAGTTGCCCGCGTTGCGGGAGAACATCCCCGCCTCGATCGAACTGAGTATTGCCCAGGATCGCTCACCGACGATCCGTGCCTCGCTGGCCGAAGTAGAGCAATCACTGGTGATCGCCATCGGGCTGGTGATCCTGGTGGTATTCATTTTCCTGCGCTCTGGCCGCGCAACGCTGATCCCGGCAGTGGCCGTACCGGTTTCCCTGATCGGTTCCTTCGCCGCCATGTACCTGTGCGGCTTCAGCCTGAATAACCTATCGCTGATGGCGCTCACCATCGCCACCGGTTTTGTGGTGGATGACGCCATCGTAGTGCTGGAAAACATTTCGCGCCACGTCGAGGCCGGGATGAAACCGATCAAGGCCGCCCTGCAAGGGGTGCGAGAGGTCGGTTTCACCGTGCTTTCCATGAGCGTATCGCTGGTGGCGGTGTTTATCCCCTTGCTGTTTATGGCCGGCTTGCCAGGCAGGCTGTTCCGTGAATTTGCCGTGACGCTTTCGGTGTCAATCGGGCTTTCGTTACTGATTTCACTCACGCTGACGCCGATGATGTGCGCCTATCTGTTGCGTTACCAGCCACCGCGCGAACAGCGTCGTATTCGGGGTTTTGGCCGCATGTTGCTGGGTTTGCAGCAGGGCTATGGCCGCTCACTCAACTGGGTATTGGGCCATTCCCGCTGGGTAATGGCAGTGTTCCTGGCCACCATTGCCCTTAACGTCTGGCTGTACATCAGTATTCCAAAAACCTTCTTCCCCGAGCAGGATACCGGCCGCCTGATGGGCTTTATCCAGGCCGACCAGAGCATTTCGTTTCAGGCGATGCGCGGTAAGCTGCAAGAATTTATGAAGATCGTGCGGGAAGACAAGGACGTGGATAACGTCACCGGTTTCACCGGCGGTTCGCGCACCAATAGCGGCTCGATGTTTATCTCCCTCAAACCGCTGTCGGAACGCACCGATGATGCCCAGAAGGTGATCGCTCGCCTGCGTGCCAAACTGGCGAAAGAGCCGGGGGCCAGTCTGTTCCTGATGGCGGTGCAGGATATCCGCGTCGGTGGGCGGCAGGCCAACGCCAGCTATCAATACACGCTGCTGGCCGACGATCTTGGCGCACTGCGCGAATGGGAGCCGAAGATCCGCACCGCGCTGGCAGCCTTGCCAGAGCTGGCGGACGTCAACTCCGATCAGCAGGACAAAGGCTCGGAAATGGATCTGACCTACGATCGCGAAACCATGTCGCGGCTGGGCATTTCGGTCAACGACGCCAACAACCTGCTCAACAACGCTTTCGGACAGCGCCAGATTTCCACGATCTATCAGCCGCTCAACCAATACAAAGTGGTGATGGAGGTAGCTCCGCCCTATACCCAGGACGTGAGCTCGCTGGACAAAATGTTTGTGATCAACAGCAGCGGCCAGCCGATCCCGCTGTCTTACTTTGCCCAATGGCGGCCAGCCAACGCACCGCTGGCGGTGAACCATCAGGGGCTGTCGGCAGCCTCCACCATCTCGTTCAACCTGCCGGACGGTGGCAGCTTGTCCGAGGCGACGGCAGCCATCGAACGGACCATGACGCAGCTGGGAGTTCCCTCCACCGTGCGAGGTTCGTTTGCCGGTACCGCACAGGTGTTCCAGGAAACGCTGAAATCACAGCTGTTCCTGATCGCGGCGGCCATCGCCACGGTGTATATCGTGCTGGGTATTTTGTATGAGAGCTACATCCATCCGCTGACCATTCTTTCTACGCTGCCTTCTGCCGGGGTCGGGGCGCTATTGGCACTGGAACTGTTTGACGCACCGTTTAGCCTGATTGCGCTAATCGGGATTATGCTGTTGATCGGTATCGTTAAAAAGAACGCCATCATGATGGTCGACTTTGCCCTGGATGCGCAACGCAACGGCGGGATCAGCGCCCGTGAGGCCATCTTCCAGGCCTGCTTACTGCGTTTTCGCCCCATCATGATGACGACGTTGGCCGCCTTATTTGGCGCCTTACCACTGGTTCTGACCAGCGGTGACGGAGCGGAGCTGAGGCAGCCGCTGGGGATCACCATCGCCGGGGGGTTGCTGATGAGCCAATTGTTGACGCTGTATACCACGCCGGTGATCTATCTGTACTTTGACCGCTTACAGATGAAGTTCCGTCGCGGTAAAAAACTGACGCCGCTGCCTCACTGATCGGCAGCAACGCGGGAGAGAAAGGGCCTATGAGATGAACATCAAACCCAGCGCCCCGCCAGGGTCCACCTCGGTGCAATGGCAGCTGTGGATCGTGGCTTTCGGCTTCTTTATGCAGACGCTGGATACCACCATCGTCAATACCGCGTTGCCCTCCATGGCAGCCAGCCTGGGGGAAAACCCGCTGCGCATGCAGTCGGTGATTGTTTCCTATGTGCTGACGGTCGCAGTAATGCTACCTGCCAGCGGCTGGCTGGCGGATCGGGTTGGCGTCAAACGGGTGTTCTTCAGCGCCATCGTGCTGTTCACGCTCGGGTCGATCCTGTGCGCCCGTTCGGAAACCCTGAATGAGCTGGTGGCCTCCCGCGTGATACAGGGCATCGGCGGCGCGATGATGGTGCCGGTCGGCAGGCTGACGGTGATGAAAATCGTCCCGCGTGAACAGTATATGGCGGCGATGACCTTCGTCACCCTGCCCGGCCAGATCGGCCCGCTGATGGGGCCAGCCTTGGGGGGCTTTCTGGTGCAATACGCCAGTTGGCACTGGATCTTCCTGATCAACATTCCCGTGGGGATCGCCGGAGCGATTGCCACCGCGCTGCTGATGCCCAATTACACCATGCAGACCCGGCGTTTCGATATCAGCGGCTTTATCATGTTGGCGATCGGCATGGCCACGCTGACGCTGGCGCTCGACGGGCATAAAGGCATGGGGCTTTCCTCTGCCACCATCGCCGGGCTGGTGGCAATGGGTTGCGCTGCGCTGGCTGGCTACTGGTTGCATGCCCGAGGTAACAGCCGGGCGCTGTTCTCACTACGACTATTCAAGACGGAAACTTACCGCATCGGCCTGACCGGCAGCCTGTTGGGGCGGATCGGCAGCGGTATGTTGCCCTTTATGACCCCGTTGTTTTTGCAAGTGGGCATGGGGTTTTCCCCGTTCCACGCCGGGTTGATGATGATCCCGATGATCATCGGCAGCATGGGCATGAAGCGCATTGTGGTACAGGTGGTTAACCGATTCGGTTATCGCAATGTACTGGTGGCCGCCACGCTGATGCTGGCGCTGGTCACCCTGAGTTTTCCGCTGGTGGCAATGCTGGGCTGGGTTTATCTGCTGCCGGTGATACTGTTCTTCCAGGGCATGGTTAACTCCCTGCGTTTTTCAACCATGAATACCCTGACGCTGAAAGATCTGCCCGATCGGCTAGCCAGCAGTGGTAACAGCCTGCTATCGATGGTGATGCAGCTGTCCATGAGCCTGGGCGTCAGTATTGCCGGGATCCTGATTGGCAGCTTCGCGCATCATCAGGTGGTGGCCGATAGTCCGGCTATCCACAACGCCTTTATCTACAGCTATGGCTGCATGGCGCTGATTATTGCCCTGCCGGCGCTGGCTTTCGCCCGCGTACCGACCGACATAGCACCCAACCGCACATTGACCAAAGAGCCGGGCACCGGCTCCACGAGGAAACAATGAGAATTGGCATAACCGGCAAGCTGTTTATGGCGATCTTCGCCACCTGCATGTTGGTGTTGATCACCATGCACTGGGGCGTACGCGTCAGCTTTGAACGGGGTTTTATCGATTACATCAAGCACAGCAATGAGCAACGCATCAGCATGCTCGGCGACGCGTTGGAAGATCAGTATCGCCGCCACGGCAACTGGGAATTTCTGCGTAACAACGATCAGGTGGTGTATCAGATCATGCGTTCGTTTGAGCAGAACAGCGACAGCAGCCACAATCTGCCCCCCAAGGGCTGGCGCACCCAATTCTGGGTGGTGGACAGCCAGTATAACCGGCTGGTGGGTCATTCCGGCCCGATACCTAAAGAGAGTACCCGGCACCCGATCCATTACAACAATCAGATCGTCGGTTGGGTGGTAGCGACTCCGCCGGAAAAGCTGACGCGTAACGCGGACATCAACTTCGATCGCCAGCAGCGGCGCACCAGTTGGATGATCGTTGGGCTATCCACCTTGTTGGCAGCGGCGGTAACCTGGCTGATGTCGCGCGGCCTGCTGGCTCCGGTTAAACGCCTGGTAGCTGGTACCCATCGCCTGGCGGCGGGTGATTTCAGCGCTCGGGTGGCAGTCAGCAGCCAAGATGAGTTGGGTCGGCTGGCACAGGATTTCAACCAGCTTGCCACCTCGCTGGAAAAGAACGAACAGATGCGGCGAGCGCTAATGGCGGATGTTTCCCACGAGCTGCGTACCCCACTGGCGGTACTGCGTGGTGAGTTAGAGGCGCTGCAAGACGGCGTTCGCCAACCCACACCGGCTTCGCTCAGTTCGCTACAGGCGGAAGTCTCAACCCTCACCAAATTGGTGGACGATCTGCACCAGCTGTCACTCTCCGATCTCGGCGCCCTCGCCTACCGTAAATTGCCGGTAGATTGTGTGCATCTGGTGCAGATCGCCGTGGCGGCCTTCCGTGAGCGTTTTCATGCCAAACAGTTGGAAATCGTCACCTATCTGCCGGAACAGATGCCACTGTTTGGCGATCCTGACCGACTGCTCCAGTTATTCAACAACCTGTTGGAAAACAGCCAACGCTATACCGATGCCGGTGGTCGGCTGGAGATTGGTATCGAACGCCTGCCGGGAACGGTGCGGATTTACTGGCAGGACAGTGCCCCAGGAGTGAATGACGAGCAGTTGGCTCTCATCTTCGAACGCTTTTATCGCACTGAAGGATCGCGTAACCGCGCCAGCGGCGGTTCTGGGCTGGGGCTTTCCATCTGTCAGAACATTGTGGAGGCACACGGCGGCGAGATCCGCGCACAACACTCGCCTTTAGGCGGCGTGCGCATTACAGTAGATTTCCCCACCTCTGGTGAATAATAAGGTTGTTCGATGGAAAACCAAAATCAGCCACTACAGATCTTGATTGTGGAAGATGAACCCAAGCTGGGCCAGCTGTTGGTAGATTATCTGCAGGCTGCTGGCTACGCCACCCGCTGGCTGAGCAACGGCAGCGAGGTGATCCCGGCGGTGCATGAGCATCCACCGGCGCTTATTTTGCTGGATTTGATGCTGCCAGGCTGCGATGGCTTAACCGTTTGCCGTGAGCTACGCCGTTTTACCGATATCCCCGTCATCATGGTGACCGCCAAAATCGAGGAGATCGACCGCCTGCTGGGGCTGGAGATCGGGGCGGATGACTACATCTGCAAGCCTTACAGCCCGCGCGAAGTGGTTGCCAGGGTGAAAACCATCCTGCGCCGTTGCTATCGGCCCCAGGAACATAGCGATGATGATTCACTGTTGCATATTGATGAGCCACGCTTTCAGGCTAGCTACCAGGGCCATATCCTGGATCTGACTCCGGCGGAGTTCCGCCTGCTGAAAACCCTGGCATGCCAGCCGGGCAACGTGTTTTCACGCGAACAGCTGCTGAACAATCTGTATGACGATTACCGGGTGGTGACCGATCGTACCATCGATAGCCATATCAAGAACCTGCGCCGCAAGCTGGAGCTGATCGACGGCGACAAGGCGTTTATCCGTTCGGTCTACGGAGTGGGCTACCGCTGGGAAGCCGAACAGTGTCGGCTGGTCAATGGGCTGTGACGCTTACTGCGTCCAGTCTTCCACCTCAAGCTCCGCGACCATAGTGAAAGCCCGATCGCTGGTCACTATGGTTGCGCCACGGCTTACCGCATGTGCGGCAATAAGCTGATCCAACGCCCCCATCGGTCTGCCTTGTTTTTCCATGCTTGCGCGCATGGCACCATAGCAATGTGCTGCCGCAGAGTCCCAGGAGTAAACGGTGACGGCGTCCAGGAACATCATCACCGTCTGTTTTAACGCCTTGTTCTGCCGCTTGGCTACGCCATAAATCAGTTCCGCCTGGGTTATGCTGGAAATACATACCGACGATGGCGGTACCCGATCCATCGCCGCAAGCAGGCGGGGATGTTGACGAAAAAGCTGGCTCACCGTGTTAGTGTCGAACATATACATGACTTACTGTTCCTCCTTGAACGGATCCCGCTCTGCTACCCCTTGCTGGCGATCGTCAGCAGTCAGGAAGTCAGCAGGAACCGCCACGTTTTGCAGCATGGTCAGTAGCGGTTGCCAGGAGTCCAATTTCATTGGGTGCTTCGACAAGATAACGTTACCCTGTTCATCCCGGCGAATATAAACCTGATCGACATCGAATTCGAATTCCACTGGCAATCTCACCGCCTGATTTCTACCGTTTTTAAAAAGCTTGGCAACTCTTTCCATATTGCACCTCCTCACGCTAGCATAGGCCAAAGCATATGCCTATTTTGAGTGGATGCCAAGGCCAAGCTGCCTGTTTTTTGTTCGCATAAGGAATGCGGATATCAGCCACCCTATCCTCTCAAGGGAGCAAAATCATCTGCCGTCGAACGTTTTGTGCCCACGATGCGAACCGCTACGCAATCACCAATGTAATCAGGGCAGCCTACCTCCAGCCCAACCTGGCCATGAACACAACAAGCCACCCATTTCTGTGCACTGGTACGCATTACTTCACCGTTAAAAAAAACGCTTGCCGAGACATTAGCTACACTTATCTCACTTATTGGCACTAATCAGGAGCAGGACCATGGCAAGCGGACATTATGAGCTGACAAAATCGAGCAACGGGCAGTATCACTTCAACCTGAAGGCCAGCAATGGCGAGATCATTCTCTCCAGTGAGATGTATGCCAGCAAAGCCTCGGCGGAAAACGGGATTGCGTCCGTGCAAACCAATTCGCCTCATGAGGCGCAGTTTGAAGTGAAAATCAGCAGCAACAACAAACCCTATTTCGTGCTGAAAGCCAAAAACCATCAGGTGATTGGTACCAGCCAGATGTACAGCTCGGATAGCGCAGCGAAAAGCGGGATTCAGTCGGTGATCAAGAATGGCTCTACCACAGACGTGCGTGATTTAAGCGTATAAATCTCATCCGGCCTGCGCGCGGTATCCGCTACCGCGCGGTTTTTCTGATGATGAAGATCAATCTCCCTTGAGAATTTCCGGTTAATTGCTGATTTCTTGGCGGGCTGCCGCTACAATCCCCCGCTTTCACTGCGCCATTGGGTGGCGCGGTGCTGACCTGAAATCAGACCGAGAATCACTATGTTTACACCAGAACTCCTCTCCCCGGCGGGAACGCTGAAAAACATGCGTTACGCCTTTGCCTATGGGGCCGATGCGGTTTACGCTGGCCAGCCGCGTTACAGCCTGCGGGTACGTAATAACGAATTTAACCACGAGAACCTGCAGCTTGGGATTAATGAAGCCCATGCGCTAGGCAAAAGGTTCTACGTGGTGGTTAATATCGCGCCACACAACGCCAAACTGAAAACCTTCCTGCGTGACCTGAAACCGGTGATCGACATGGGCCCGGACGCGCTGATCATGTCCGACCCCGGTTCGATCATGATGGTGCGCGAAGCCTTCCCGCAGATGGACATTCACCTCTCGGTGCAGGCTAACGCGGTCAACTGGGCAACGGTGAAATTCTGGCAGCAGATGGGTTTGACGCGAGTGATCCTTTCCCGCGAGCTGTCGCTGGATGAAGTAGCGGAAATCCGTAGCCAGGTGCCAGAAATGGAGCTGGAGATCTTCGTTCATGGCGCACTGTGCATGGCCTATTCCGGCCGCTGCCTGCTTTCCGGTTACATCAACAAACGTGACCCCAACCAAGGCACCTGCACCAATGCCTGCCGCTGGCAGTACAAGGCAGAAGAAGGCAAGGAAGACGATACCGGCAGCATCGTGCATCTGCATGAGCCTATCGCGGTGCAAAACGTTGAGCCGACGCTGGGCATTGGCGCGCCAACCGATAAAGTCTTTATGCTTTCCGAAGCGCAGAAACCCGGCGAGTACATGAGCGCGTTTGAGGACGAGCACGGCACCTACATCATGAACTCAAAAGATCTGCGTGCCATCCAGCACGTAGAGCGGCTCACCCAGTTGGGCGTACATTCGCTGAAGATTGAAGGCCGTACCAAGTCGTTTTATTACTGCGCCCGTACCGCACAGGTTTATCGCCGTGCCATTGACGACGCCGTTGCCGGTAAACCCTTCGATCCAAGCCTGCTGACCACGCTGGAAGGCCTGGCTCATCGTGGCTATACCGAAGGTTTCCTGCGCCGCCATACGCATGATGCCCATCAGAACTATGATTACGGTTCCTCCATTTCCGAACTGCAGCAGTTTGTCGGGGAATTTACCGGGGTACGCCGTAACGGCTGGGCGGAAGTGGATGTAAAAAATAAATTCCTGGTCGGTGACAGCGTCGAGATGATGACGCCAGGGGGTAACGTGTTGTTTACCCTGGAAAGCCTGCAGAACAAGAAAGGCGAGACGATCGATGTCGCTCCGGGCAACGGCCATATCGTTTATTTGCCGATCCCCGAGGATATCGACCTCAATTATGCGTTGTTGATCCGCAATTTGCCGCAGGACGATAGCCAGAACGATTAAGATGTTTATCGCCACCCACCTGGGTGGCAATTTTTGGCAAATATTAGAATCAGATCACATCAATTAGCGCGCGGCTTGGTTATTATCAGGTTGCTTAAAATTAATAACGAAAATATTTGCATAGCAATACTAGGAACCACCTCCTTAGCCAGCCCAATCTCCCTTGGGTTGGCCTTTTCTTTTTATCCCCTTTAATTTCAATCAGCTGAAAATTTCATTGGTATTTTTAGGATATTTCTTGCATTACGCCAAGCGGCTTATTATTTCCCCTGCAATATATAAATTATTCTATAGCGATTAATAAGGTCATTAATACCAACGCTTAACTCGCGTGAGAGAAAGATATACCTCTATTGGGCATTGACTCTATAAATACCCTGTAGCAGCCAAACTCGGTATTACCTGAATATTCTTATGGCCGGTCGCTGGCTTGTGGTTTATCGTTAACGGCTTGGGTCAGGGGTTTAGCTACATGGAAACCCATCTGGCCACCCTTTGACAGCCGATTCGTTTTTCGCCACAAGGATCAGGAATGCACCAATATGCACCAGCACTGCTTATCATCAATGGTAAAAGCTCCGGCAACGAGGAAGTTCGCGCAGCGGTGAACCTGCTGCGCCATGAGGGCCAGACCCTGCATGTCCGCGTCACCTGGGAACTGGGGGATGCAGCTCGTTACGTCAAAGAGGCTAGCCAGCTGAGGGTTGAAACCGTGATCGCCGGGGGTGGCGACGGTACCATCAACGAGGTCGCTGCCGCATTGGCACAACTGCCCGCAGAGTTTCGCCCCATACTCGGCATACTGCCGCTGGGCACCGCCAACGATTTTGCTACCGCCTGCTCTATTCCCCTACAGCCAGATTTGGCCTTGCAGTTAGCCATCAAGGGCCGAGCGGTGCCGATCGATCTGGCCAAGGTCAATGACGAGCGCTATTTTATCAATATGGCTACCGGCGGCTTTGGCACCCGCATCACCACCGAAACCCCGGAAAAACTGAAGGCGGCGCTGGGGGGCGTTTCCTATTTCATTCATGGGCTGCTGCGCCTGGATGCGCTGAAAGCCGACAGCTGCGAGATCCGCGGGCCAGATTTCCATTGGACCGGAGAAGCGCTGGTGATCGGTATCGGCAACGGTAGGCAGGCCGGGGGTGGGCAGAAACTTTGCCCTGGGGCGCTGATTAACGATGGTTTATTGCAGGTGCGCCTGCTCACTGCCGAAGAGTTGCTACCTACGCTGGTCAATATCTTGTTTAGCGGTGAGGAAAACAGCAACGTAGTTGATGCCTCATTGCCATGGCTGGAAATCACCGCGCCGCATGAAATTACCTTTAACCTTGATGGCGAGCCGCTGAAAGGTCGTGATTTCCGCATTGAGGTGCTGCCTGATGCTATCGAGTGCCGCTTACCGCCAAATTGCGATCTGCTGGGATAAACAAATAAGCCACGTGCTCAGATCGTGCAAACTTTAGCCCGGCGTAACGCCCCTCACCCTAACCCTCTCCCACAGGGAGAGGGGACAGTACGTGCTACAAATTAGCTCCTGCGCTCAACCGCAAAATCGTAAAATCGTAAAATCGTAAAAAACCATAATTAATTTATTGAGTTATCGAGTTACAAATTATCATCCACACCTGACCTTATCACCGAATCAGCTCCCTCTCCCTGTGGGAGAGGGTTGGGGTGAGGGGCCGCTGCTACAAATTAACTCCCGCTCCTGAACACGCCTGCGAACCAACATCCCTGTTTTTACCTCAAGATAAAACCACCACCCCACGTCTGTGATCCACCCATAAATGTGATCTCCAGCGGCAATTCTCACAAATCATACTTGTATGGTAGTTAGTTCAAGGTTAATTTCCGCCCATACGTTATCAGCAACAACAGGATGTGGAAGTCATGAAAATTGTTAAAGCCGAGGTGTTTGTCACCTGCCCGGGAAGAAATTTCGTCACCCTGAAGATCACTACCGACTGCGGGCTAACCGGGATCGGCGATGCAACCCTGAACGGCCGCGAACTGCCGGTCGCGTCTTATCTGGAAGATCACGTCTGCCCGCAGCTGATTGGCCGCGATGCTCACCAGATCGAAGATATCTGGCAATACTTCTACAAAGGTGCTTACTGGCGCCGTGGCCCGGTGACCATGTCGGCCATCTCTGCGGTGGATACGGCATTGTGGGATATCAAAGCCAAAGCGGCCAATATGCCGCTGTACCAGTTGCTGGGTGGCGCTTCACGTACCGGCGTCATGGTGTATTGCCATACCACCGGCCACTCGATTGACGAAGTACTGGACGATTATGCCAAGCACAAGGAGCTGGGCTTCAAGGCAATCCGCGCACAATGCGGCGTACCTGGGATGAAAACCACCTACGGCATGGCCAAAGGTAAGGGCCTGGCGTATGAGCCTGCGACCAAAGGCAACTGGCCGGAAGAACAGCTATGGTCAACCGAGAAATACCTCGACTTCACCCCGAAACTTTTTGCAGCCGTGCGTGACAAATTCGGTTTTGACGAACACCTGCTGCACGATATGCATCACCGCCTGACGCCGATCGAAGCGGCCCGCTTTGGCAAAAGCGTTGAGCAATATCGCCTGTTCTGGATGGAAGATCCTACCCCGGCCGAAAACCAGGAGTGCTTCCGCCTGATCCGCCAACATACCGTGACCCCGATTGCGGTCGGTGAGGTGTTCAACAGCATCTGGGATTGCAAACAGCTGATTGAAGAGCAACTGATCGATTACATCCGTACCACCATCACCCACGCCGGGGGCATCACCGGCATGCGTCGTATCGCCGATTTCGCTTCGCTGTATCAGGTGCGTACCGGCTCACACGGCCCTTCCGATCTATCGCCAATCTGCATGGCGGCGGCGTTGCACTTTGACCTGTGGGTGCCGAACTTCGGCGTGCAGGAATATATGGGCTACTCCGAACAGATGCTGGAGGTGTTCCCACATAACTGGACGTTCGACAACGGCTATATGCATCCCGGTGAAAAACCAGGGTTGGGCATCGAGTTTGACGAAAAACTGGCTGCCAAATATCCCTACGATCCAGCCTACCTGCCGGTAGCGCGCCTGGAAGACGGCACCCTGTGGAACTGGTAAACCGAGGAATTTCTATGAAAAGCATTACTGTTCAACAGCCAGGGCAATTGGTGATTGAAGAACGCCCGTTGCCATCGCCGCAACAAGGTGAAGTCCGGATCCGTGTGGCTAGCGCCGGGATCTGCGGTTCCGACGTGCATATCTATCGGGGCCATAATCCGTTTGCCAAATATCCACGCGTGATCGGCCATGAGTTCTTTGGCCATATCGACGCTATCGGCGAAGGTGTCGACCCGTCACGCATCGGAGAACGCGTAGTGGGCGATCCGGTTGTCAGTTGCGGCCATTGCTATCCCTGCTCGGTGGGCAGGCCAAACGTCTGCACCGAACTGCAGGTCATCGGGGTGCACCGTGACGGCGGGTTCAGCGAATTTGTGACGCTACCGGCCAAAAATGCCCATCTAGTACCGGACAGCATTCCAGACAACGAAGCCACGATGGTCGAACCCTTTACCATTGCTGCCAATATCTGTAGCCAACTGCAACCCGGCCCGTTAGATGTGGCCTTGGTATATGGTGCCGGGCCGATGGGCCTCACCTCCATTCAGGCGCTGCGCGGCGTTTACGGCGTTAAACAGATTGTGGTAGCTGACCGTATCGATGAGCGTCTGGCTATGGCCACTGCCAACGGCGCGGATGTGGTGATCAACAACAGCCAGCTGGATTTGGCCAGCGAGTTACAAAAACTCGGCATCCGGCCAACGCTGATCATCGATGCTGCCTGCCACCCGGCCATTCTGCCGGAGGCAATCGGCTTGGCTTCTCCCGCCGCACGCATTGGCATTATGGGCTTCTCTGCCGAGCCCTGCGTGATCAGCCAGCAAGCCATTACCAGTAAAGAGATCTCGATTTACAGTTCACGCCTCAACAGCAACCGCTTCCCGCAGGTAATTGCCTGGATGACGCAACGCCAGATCCAACCAGAGAAACTGATCACCCATCAGTTTACGTTTACGCAAGTGCTTGACGCGATGGAGGTCTTCGAAAAAGACCAAAAGCAGTGCTGTAAAGTTTTACTGAAATTCTGACCTGACCACTTTCCAGCTACGGCCTGCTGTAGCTGGAAAGAAACAGGGGCTTCTGAACCTCATCTTTGCCGTCCTTACAACAACAATTTGCAGAGAACAGAACAATGATGAACGCAAAAATTGACAACACTCAGCCGGAAAGAAGTACCTCGGACCTGATCAAGGCGGCCGTTTCCGGCTGGCTTGGTACCGCGCTGGAATTTATGGATTTTCAGCTTTATTCGCTAGGTGCAGCATTAGTCTTCCATGAAATATTTTTCCCGGAACAGTCCGCCGCCATGGCGTTAATCTTGGCGATGGGAACCTACGGCGCGGGTTATATCGCCCGTATCGCGGGTGCCTTCTTCTTTGGCCGCATGGGGGATACCATCGGCCGTAAAAGGGTACTGTTTATTACCATTACCATGATGGGGATCTGCACCACCTTAATTGGCGTGCTGCCAACCTATGCGCAAATCGGTATTTTCGCCCCCTTATTACTGGTGTTACTGCGTATTATTCAAGGGTTGGGAGCAGGCGCGGAAATATCTGGAGCCGGAACCATGCTGGCGGAATATGCGCCTAAGGGTAAACGCGGGATTATCTCCTCACTGGTGGCCATGGGCACCAACTGCGGCACGCTGTCGGCAACCGCCATCTGGGCCGTCATGTTCTTCTTCCTGTCGAAAGAAGAGCTGCTGGCCTGGGGCTGGCGCGTACCTTTCCTGGCCAGCGTGGTCGTCATGCTGTTCGCCATCTGGCTGCGTATGAACCTGAAAGAAAGCCCGGTGTTTGAAAAGGTTAACGACGACAGCACCACCGCAACACCGGCTCACGCCGTGGCTGACAATACCCATTCGCTGTCGGCGATGTTCAGCAGCAAATCCTTCTGGCTGGCTACTGGGCTGCGTTTTGGCCAGGCAGGCAACTCCGGTCTGATCCAGACCTTCCTGGCCGGTTATCTGGTGCAAACCCTGCTGTTTGAGAAGGCTATCCCAACCGACGCCTTGATGATCAGCTCCGCCATTGGCTTTATTACCATCCCGTTCCTTGGCTGGCTCTCCGACAAGATCGGCCGCCGGGTGCCTTATATCCTGGTCAATATCTCCGCCATCATTCTGGCTTACCCAATGATTTCGATGATTGTGGACAAGACCAATGAGGTGAACGTGATTATGGCCTCGATCATTATTATCCATAACGTCGCGGTGCTGGGCCTGTTTGCGCTGGAAAACATCACCATGGCGGAAATGTTTGGTTCACGTAACCGCTTTACCCGCATGGCGATCTCCAAAGAGGCCGGTGGTTTGGTGGCAGTCGGCTTCGGCCCGGTATTGGCCGGTATCTTCTGCAATATGACCGACTCCTGGTGGCCAATCGCCGCCATGATGATCCTGTACTCCGTTATCGGCTTGCTGGCAGCGATATTGATGCCAGAAGTCAGAGATCGTGACCTGAGCCTGGCGGAAGATGCCGCGGAAAGCCCTGCGCTACCGATAGCCCAGCGCGTCAGCAGTCATTAATCCCCCTTCAATCCTCTGCCGCAGAGAAGGTTCTGCGGCAATCAAACCATCACACAGTGAGTTTCAACATGGGTACCAAGCTGTTAGCCGCCAACGCCATTGTTCCGCAGTACGATCGTAGCAAACTGGTTCCGCGCCTGGTTCATCTGGGCTTTGGTGCCTTTCATCGCGCCCATCAAGCGGTATACACCGATATCCTGGCACAAGAGCACGGCAGCGACTGGGGATATTGCGAAATCAACCTGATCGGTGGCGAACAGCAAATCGCCGATCTCAAACAGCAAGATATGCTTTACAGCGTGGCAGAGATGTCAGCCGATGCCTGGCAATGCCGGGTGGTGGGCGTAGTAAAACAGGCGCTGCATGCACAAGCCGACGGGCTGGACGCCGTGTTCCATGCTCTGGCCCAGCCCGAAGTGGCGATTGTGTCCATGACCATCACCGAAAAAGGCTACTGCCATTCTCCCGCCACCGGCCTGTTGCAGCTTGATCATCCGTTGATTGTGCGGGATCTGGCTAATCCGCATCACCCGCAAAGCGCAGTTGGGGTCATCGTCGCAGCCTTGGCACAACGTAAAGCTGCCAGGCAATCTGCATTCAGCGTGATGTCTTGCGACAATATGCCGGAAAACGGCCATGTGACCCGCAACGTGATCACCACCTATGCCAAAGCGCTCGATCCGGCGTTGGCAACGTGGATCGAAACCCATGTCACCTTCCCTTCCACCATGGTCGATCGCATCGTGCCAGCCGTGACGCCAGACACCCTGGCCCAGGTCGCACAGCAAACCGGCGTGCAGGATCCGGCAGCCGTGGCCTGCGAGCCGTTCCGCCAATGGGTGATTGAGGACAATTTTGTCGCGGGCCGCCCGGCATGGGAACAAGCCGGTGCCGAACTGGTCAGCGATGTCTTGCCGTTCGAAGAGATGAAGCTGCGTATGCTGAACGGCAGCCACTCGTTCCTGGCCTATCTGGGTTATTTAGCCGGTTACCCACACATCAGTGACTGTATGCAGGATGAGCATTACGTCAAGGCCGCCCGCCATCTGATGCTGGCTGAGCAAGCCCCAACGTTGAACACGCCGGGAACCGATCTGGAGAAATACGCCGATTCCCTGCTGGCACGCTATCGCAATACGGCGTTGAAGCACCGCACCTGGCAGATCGCCATGGACGGCACGCAAAAGCTGCCGCAGCGCATGCTGGATTCGGTGCGCTGGCATCTGGCCAACGGCAGTGATTTTGACTGTCTGGCGCTGGGCGTAGCGGGTTGGATGCGTTACGTCGGCGGTAAGGACGAACAGGGTCAACCGATCGACATCAGCGATCCATTGCGTGAGGAAATGGCCCGGCGCGTCGCCAACAGTGCTGAAGGTGAGCCTCGCGTGATGGCGTTACTGCAAATGACCTCGGTGTTCGGACGCGACCTGCCGGATAACCAACGCTTCGTCAATGCCGTGACCAGTGCTTATCTGGCACTGTTGGCGCGGGGAGCTAAAGCGACGGTGGCAAGGATGCTGGCGCGCTAATAGAAAAGCATAGAATGCGGGTGGATTTATCCGCCCTCTTTCACGGGTTAATCTGCTAGTATGGTGGCATTCACTACTACTCTCATATATTGATTGTCGCCATGTCAGAATCGTACGTCCTCACGAATAATGTCCCGGTCAATCAGCAGATCTATCGTTTCCTGCGCAAAGATATCGTCGATTGCACCATCCCTCCGGGCACGTTGCTTTCCGAGAAAGAGATCTCCACCCGTTTCAGCGTTTCACGCCAACCGGTGCGCGAAGCCTTTATCAAACTGGCTGAAGCGGGGCTGGTGCAGATCTTGCCGCAGCGCGGGACCTTCGTGATGAAAATTTCCGCAAAAAGAGTGGCCGACGGGCGCTTTATCCGTCAGGCGGTGGAATGCGCCATCGTGCGGCGAGTTGCCACCAGCATCACCCCCGAGCAGTTGATGACGCTGGAGCATAACCTGCATCGCCAGGAGCTGGCGGCACAGAATAATCAGATCCGTGAGTTTTTGGCGCTGGACGACGAATTCCACCATCTGCTGACGCAAATGGCCAACTGTGCCCTGGCGTGGGAAACCATCGAGACCATCAAAGCGACGATGGATCGGGTGCGCTTCCTCAGCCTGAGCGAAGTGTCACCGCCGGAGAATCTGATCCACCAGCATTACCGTATTTTTGAGGCGCTGAAAGCCCAGGATCCAGATGCGGCGGAGTTGGCCATTCACGAGCATTTGCAGGAGATGATCTATTCGATCACCCCGATTGCCCTGCAAAATACCGACTGGTTTGAAACCGAGTAAAAGCTGTTCCCCTCTCCGACCAGGAAAGGGGACGCCATCAACAAGCGCTCACTCGCAAATTTTGCCTTCTAAATAGCATTTCTTCTCAATCGCATCTATTGTCTCTTCGCATCATCAGGTTTTGATTAGTATCTTTTGCATAGCTTCAATCACCGCTTTTGACTACGCCGGTGGCCAAATACCCAGAGTTACCGGTGTATAGGAAGCTTTAACGGGAGTGAATCATGACAGATATTGCACAATTGTTAGGTAAGGAAGCGGAAGACCTTTTGCAACACCGCTGCACCACCATCCCTGCGGAAAATCTGTACCTGCCCGGTGGCGACTTTGTTGATCGGGTGATGATCGACAACAACCGCCCAAACAGCGTGCTACGCTCAATGCAAACCTTGCTCAACCATGGCCGCCTGGCGGGCACCGGTTATCTATCTATCCTGCCGGTCGATCAGGGCGTAGAGCACTCTGCCGGGGCCTCGTTTGCCGCCAACCCACTCTATTTTGATCCAAAAAATATCGTTGAACTGGCGATCGAAGCCGGGTGTAACTGCGTGGCATCCACTTACGGCGTGCTGGCTTCGGTCTCCCGCCGCTACGCCCACAAGATCCCGTTCTTGGTCAAACTGAACCACAACGAAACCCTGAGCTATCCAACGCAATACGACCAGACCCTGTATGCCAGCGTTGAGCAGGCGTTCAACATGGGGGCGGTGGCGGTTGGTGCAACCATTTACTTCGGTTCCGAGCAGTCACGCCGCCAGATTGAAGAGATCTCGATCGCCTTTGAACGCGCTCACGAACTGGGCATGGTGACCGTATTGTGGGCCTATCTACGTAACCCTGCGTTCAACAAGGATGGCGTCGATTATCATTCCAGCGCCGATCTGACCGGCCAAGCCAACCACATTGCGGCCACCATCGGTGCCGATATCGTCAAACAGAAAATGGCCGAGAACAACGGCGGCTACCGTGCGGTGAAATTCGGTTATACCGACGATCGCGTCTATGACAAGCTGACCACCGACCACCCGATCGATCTGGTGCGCTACCAGTTGGCAAACTGCTACATGGGCCGTGCCGGTTTAATCAACTCTGGCGGTGCCGCTGGGGAAAACGACCTGCAAGAGTCAGTGCGTACCGCCGTGATCAACAAGCGGGCTGGCGGGATGGGCCTGATCCTGGGGCGTAAAGCGTTCAAGAAATCGATGAAGGATGGCATCGCCCTGATCAATGCCGTGCAGGACACCTATCTCGACAACAGCGTCACCATCGCTTAATCGTTATTTATCAAATTATTAGTCTTCAAGGCTCAGCTCTGCTGGGCCTTTTTCATGTCCTAACTCCCCCTCTCCTTTCATCACTGATTGTTTTTCTTTCAATTTAACCTTTCACAATAAAATATTTATCTTTCAAAGTGTGATCCATTTAAAACAAAATCCGAAGCAAAGTGGTTACTGTATGACCCATGGCGACAGAGCCGCACTTCGCTCCAGGCCATAGCATCCATCACAGGAGAAAAAAATGATTGAGCTAATAACCCACGGAGCCGAATGGTTTATCGGCCTGTTCCAAAAAGGCGGGGAAGTGTTTGTCGGTATGGTGACCGGCATTTTACCGTTGTTGATCAGCCTGTTAGTTATCATGAACGCGTTGATCAACTTTGTTGGCCAGGAACGTATCGAACGTTTGGCACAGCGCTGTGCCGGTAACCCGGTTTCACGCTACCTGCTACTCCCCCTGATCGGCACCTTTGTGTTTTGTAATCCGATGACGTTGAGTCTCGGGCGTTTTATGCCAGAGAAATATAAACCCAGTTATTACGCCGCAGCCTCCTACAGTTGCCACTCCATGAACGGCCTGTTCCCCCATATCAACCCTGGCGAACTGTTCGTTTACCTCGGAATTGCCAGCGGTTTGACCACGCTTGGCCTGCCGCTGGCTCCTCTGGCAGTGAGTTATTTCCTGGTTGGGCTGTTCACCAACTTCTTCCGCGGTTGGATCACCGATCTCACCACCAGCGTGTTTGAACGCAAGATGGGCATCCAACTGGATCGCCAGGTTCAACTTTAATTTGTGGAGCGCAGCATGAGTGCTTATATCCGTATTGAGAAAGGTGCTGGCGGCTGGGGTGGCCCACTACAGTTACCAATCGAGCCAGGCAAGAAAATCGTCTATATCACCGCCGGTACCCGCCCGGCGATCGTCGACAAGCTCAGCGATTTAACCGGCTGGCCTGCGGTAGACGGTTTCAAAGAAGGCGAACCACCGGCGGAAGAGATTGGTCTGGCGATTATTGACTGTGGGGGGACGTTGCGTTGTGGCATCTACCCTAAACGCCGCATACCGACCATCAATATTCATTCAACTGGCCGTTCTGGCCCGCTGGCGCAGTTTATTCTGGAGGATATTTACGTTTCCGGCGTACGGGAAAACAACATCAGCCTGATTGAAGTTGCACAAGGGCCTGAAACTCCTCCGCCCAGCGAAAAACAGCCACAACCAAAGGTTCGTGACTACGATACCAGCAAAAAAATCACCGAACAGAGCGATGGCCTGTTGGCAAAAGTCGGTATGGGTATGGGGTCAGTTGTCGCGGTGTTTTTCCAGGCCGGACGTGACACCATCGACACCGTGTTGAAAACCATTCTGCCGTTTATGGCCTTCGTCTCGGCACTGATCGGCATCATCATGGCCTCTGGTCTGGGTGACTTTATCGCCCACGGCCTGACGCCGCTGGCCAACAGCCCAATCGGCTTGGTGACGTTGGCGCTGATCTGTTCCTTCCCCCTGCTTTCACCGTTCCTCGGCCCTGGTGCCGTCATCGCTCAGGTCATCGGCGTGTTGGTGGGCGTACAGATTGGTCTTGGCCATATTCCCCCTCAGTTGGCACTCCCGGCGCTGTTCGCCATTAACGCCCAGGCCGCCTGTGACTTTATCCCGGTGGGTCTGTCCCTGGCAGAGGCCAAGCAGGATACGGTACGTGTCGGCGTCCCTTCGGTACTGGTTGGGCGCTTCCTCACTGGCGCACCGACGGTACTGATCGCCTGGGCCGCATCGGCCTTTATCTATCAATAAATTGCCCGGAGGAAAACCATGAGCACCATTTTCCAGACCACTATCACCCAGATTGGCGGCTGCGCCCGCGACGCACTGTTGGACAACATGCTGATCACCTTCCGCGAAGGCGCACCGGCAGATATTGAAGAGTACTGCTTCATCCACCAGCACGGCGAGACCGCCGGTGAACTACAAACCGGGGGCGTGATGGAGCTTGGCGATCGACGCTACCCTATCACCGCCGTTGGGGAAGTTGCGACCCAGAACCTGCGCGAACTGGGCCATATCACCGTACGTTTTGATGGGGAAACTCAGGCCGAATTCCCTGGCACGATCCACGTAACAGGCAGCACGCCCGCTGATATCCCGTTAGGCAGCACACTGAAATTTATCGCATAAGGAGTAGATCATGTCTGAAGTAGCTGTAGTGATTGGCGGTGGCCAAACGTTGGGTGCATTCCTGTGCCATGGCCTGGCTGAAGCGGGCTATCGCGTTGCGGTCGCCGATTTGAATGCCGACAACGCCAATCTGGTGGCACAGCAAATCAATCAGGAGTTCGGGGCAGATCGCGCCATCGGTTTCCAGGCCGATGCCACCGATGAGGCCAGCGCTATCGCGCTGGCTAGTGCGGTTGACCGGGCTTTCGGTCAGACCAACCTGTTGGTGTACAGCGCCGGGATTGCCAAAGCCGCGCCGATCACCGATTTCCCACTGGGGGATTTTGACCGCTCCTTGCAGGTGAACCTGGTGGGTTATTTCCTGTGTGCCCGCGAGTTCTCTCGCCTGATGATCCGCGACGGCATCGCCGGGCGCATCATTCAAATCAACTCTAAATCCGGCAAGGTCGGCAGCAAGCATAATTCCGGCTACAGCGCCGCCAAGTTCGGTGGCGTTGGATTGACGCAGTCGCTGGCGCTCGATCTGGCGGATTACGGTATCACCGTGCACTCCCTGATGCTCGGTAACCTGTTGAAGTCACCGATGTTCCAGTCGCTATTGCCGCAATATGCACAGAAGCTGGGCATCAAGCCTGAAGAGGTCGAGAAGTATTACACCGATAAGGTGCCGCTGAAACGCGGCTGTGACTATCAGGACGTGCTGAACACGCTGCTGTTTTATGCCAGCGACAAAGCCTCTTACTGCACCGGCCAGTCGATCAACATTACCGGCGGGCAGGTGATGTTCTGATTTACGGGCTGATAATTACAGATGTACCTAACAGCCCCTCACCCCCACCCTCTCCCACAGGGAGAGGGAGCCAGTACGGTGTCATAGTCAGGTATAGGACTCTATCTGAAAAACGCTAACCCCATATTTTGATACCGTGCCGTGGTTAAATACAGGAATAACGTTGTAGCACATTCGGTCCCCTCTCCCTGTGGGAGAGGGTTAGGGTGAGGGGTCGATCGCCGGACTCTCTCCCTTTATTTTCACACAGGAGAACAACCGCATGACCAGCGCACTCATTACCTTCGCCGTTATCGCCTGGCTGCTGCAAATCGCCCTGGGTTGGTGGCAGCTACAGCGCTTTAACCGCGCGTTCGAGAGCCTATGCCAGTTGGGCACTGTGGGCGTTGGCCGCTCTGGGGGCAGGTTCAAACCCCGCGTAGTATTGGCACTGGCGTTTGACGCCCAGCAGCGAGTATGTGGCAGCATGCTGATGCGTGGCCTGACCATCTTCGCCCAGCCGAAACAACTCACGCAGTTACATGGCATGCACCAACAACAACTCTGCCCAGATGTGATCTTCCCTGAGGATCGGGCATGCCAAACTGCACTATCGTTAGCGATCGCACCGAAATCATGATATTTTCACATTAAAAGACATTACCTTTCATAGTGAACTATATCACCGAGAGGAATGGTCAACTCTTGTGAACAGGGATCTCTATGAAACCAAAGCAGCGGCAAGCCGCTATCCTCGAATACTTGCAGCGGCATGGCAAAACGGCAGTGGATGCCCTGGCAGAGCATTTCTCCACGACCGGCACCACCATCCGTAAAGATCTCACCTTGCTGGAAGAAGAAGGCGAGGTGATCCGCACCTATGGCGGCGTGGTGCTTAGCCGTGACGATGGCGATCAGCCCATCGATCGTAAAACCCATATCAACACCGAAAAGAAACGCCAGATCGCCTATGCCGCCATCAAGCTGATCGACGATGGTGATTCGCTGATCTTTGACGCAGGCAGCACGGTATTGCAGATGGTGCCACATCTGGCGCAGTTCAATAACATCACCGTGATGACCAACAGCCTGACAATCGTTAACGCGCTGGTGGAACTGGATAACGATCAAACCATCCTGATGCCCGGCGGCACCTACCGTAAAAAATCCGCCTCCTTTCACGGCAGCCTGGCGGAGTCGGCATTTCAGCAGTTCAGCTTCGATAAGCTGTTTATTGGGGCCGACGGTGTCGACCTCAATGCGGGTGTCACCACCTTTAATGAGGTGCATAATGTCAGCAAGGCGATGTGTGAAGCCGCCAGCCGCATTGTGTTGCTGGTCGATTCCTCGAAGTTTGGCCGCAAAAGCCCCAACGTGGTGTGCGATCTGAGCGTCGTGGATACCCTGATCACCGATAACGGCATCAACCCGGATTACCTGGCTGCGCTACAGGCCAAAGGTATCAATATCATTCTGGTAGGAGACCCCCTTGATGAGTAACGCCACTGCCCTGCTCAACTTTGCCCGTGAAACGCTGGAAATTGAGCTGACCGAAGCGCAACGCCTGCTGACACGCCTGGATGACAATTTTGTCCACGCCTGTGAACTGCTGCTCAACTGCCGTGGCAAGGCGGTGATTTCCGGTATTGGTAAATCCGGCCATATCGGCAAGAAGATTGCCGCCTCGCTGGCCAGCACCGGCACCCCGTCGTTTTTCGTCCATCCGGCGGAAGCCTTGCATGGCGATTTGGGGATGATTGGCGCCGATGACGTGGTGATCTTTATCTCCTATTCAGGCCGCGCCAAAGAGCTGGATCTGATCCTGCCTCTGCTGGCAGAGAGTAAGATCCCAGTCATTGCCATGACCGGTGGCAAAGAGTCGCCACTGGCGCTGGGTGCAGCCTGTACGTTAGATATCAGCGTTGAACGTGAAGCCTGCCCGATGGGCCTGGCACCAACCTCCAGCGGAGTGACTACGCTGATGATGGGAGATGCGTTGGCGATGGCATTAATGCGCCAGCGCGGTTTTAATGCCGAGGATTTTGCCCGTTCCCATCCAGGTGGCAGCCTGGGTGCTCGCCTGCTAAATCGCGTCCATCACTTGATGCGTACCGGCGATCGCCTACCGATGGTGCAAGAAAGCGCCAACGTAATGGAAGCCATGCTGGAATTGAGCCGTACCGGGCTAGGTCTGGTAGCCGTATGTGATACACAGCAAAAAGTGGTCGGCGTGTTTACCGACGGTGACCTGCGCCGCTGGTTGGTAAAGGGCAATAGCCTCAATGATGGCCTCAGCCCGGCGATCACTCGCCCCGGCTACCGGTTGCCAGAACAGTGGCGTGCCGGGGAAGCCCTGGAAGCGCTGCACGAACAGCACATCAGCGCCGCTCCGGTGGTGGATATCGATGGCGTACTGGTAGGTGCAATCAACCTGCACGACCTGCATCAGGCCGGGATCGGCTGATATCACGTAGGGGCGTAGCATGCTACGCCTGCTTAACTACCTTGGCGGGTAGCTTTGCCCCTCAGCAGCGTTACTTCCAGTCTGGATTACCCTCAAACTGTTTCTTCAGCAACGCTTTCATCTGATCATCCGGTTTACCCAACCATTGATATTTGGCGTATTGCTTCGGATGGTCGATGGCCTGCGGCTTATTGGGCACTTCAACCCGCACTCCCCAAGCCTGGGACTTGTCTGCTTTAAAAGCCACAATCATAAAGTTATTGGCGCAGTCATGCGGCTTGCAGATGTTACCGATCTGGTAGCTTTGCCCTTGCCAGGCAACGGTTTCTGCAGGCGTGGAAGTGCCGATCCCTTTGCGCGCCCAACCCGGTAACTGTGCCTGGCCCTTCACCATATTTTTCCAACTGGTTTGGTAGCCCGGCTGCTGGATCAGATCTGAGGCAGTGATAATCTGTTCGGCAAAACTGCCGGTGCTAAATCCAAGCAGGGTCGCAAGCAGGGCTCCCAGCAACCTATTTTTTCCTATCATGGTCTTCTCCCTCGGTAAATCAAAAGCGTAGCTCCAAGTAGCTCAGACCACAATTAAACGGGAAAGTTGGCTCAGCGTTTTTCGTCAGACAACCTGCCAGTACCCTTTTTTGGTTGCCCCAACCCTAATTAGCCGCTTTCCTTCCTGGAGCACCTTGAGGCTTCGCTCAATGGTACGGCTGCTCATCGCCAATGTTTCCGCCAATTGGGCAATGGTGACGGAGGGATTGGCAGCGATAATGGCCAAGATGCGTTCAGTCGTTCGACTCAGCGGTAGTAAATTTTCTTCCGACATTTCTTCCGACATTTCTTCCGACATTTCTTCCGACATTGTGGCAGACTTCCCCTTCTGCTCGCCAATACCTTCGGCTAATGCCGCCACCAGTTTCTCCAGCATGAAATCAATAAATGCGGTGCAATCGCTAGCCCGAACACAGACTCCCAGGACTCGGTAATAGTCCTGCTGTTGATTATGGATCAGGGTTTCAACCGGTAGCCATGCCAGCTCTGAACGCCATTCACTGAGGATCAATGTTTGCCATAAACGCCCCATTCGCCCATTGCCATCGGCAAACGGGTGAATAAATTCGAATTCATAGTGAAAGATAGAGCTGGCGATCAGTGGATGAATATCGGTGTGCTTTAACCACGCCAACAGATCGCCAACCAAACGCGATAGTTGATTGGCAGGTGGCGCCATATGGATAAGTTGTTTATCTCGATATACCCCAACATTGCCGCTGCGTAGCTGCCCCGAAGCATCGACCAACCCTCCCATTAATAAGCCATGTGCCGCCAACAAATCCTCAAGCCGATGGCTTTGCCAGCTTGGCAATTTTTCATAGGTAAGGATGGCGTTACGGACTTCCTGAATATCTTTTGCCGGTGCCAACACCCGCTTACCTTCCATGATCGCAGTCACCTGCTCAGTAGACAGGCTATTATGCTCAATGGCCAATGAGGCCTGGATGGTGCGGATACGGTTCTCTTTGCGTAACAAAGGTGAAGATTGCCCAGCCTGTGCGGCCCAATGCCCCAATAGCTCACCCACCTCAATCACTCGATTCAGGATAGCTGGCGTAATGGTATAAGGTGGTTGATAACCAGCCATCTTGCTTCCCTTTATTATCACAAATCAATCAGCCTGAGCCGCATTGGGCCTGCTTCCCGATCATGGAGGGCTTGGTGGAAAATATCAAGCAACTGACCAACTAGCATCGGCTAGTGGAAAAGTTGGCTCACCACCATGCATGGAAATGGTGTACCGGCCCAATACCCTGCCCCACCTCCAGGCTGTCGGCCTGTTGTAAAGCCAGTTGCAGGTAGTTTTTTGCCGCTGCCACGGTATCGGCCCAGTTCTGGTGGCGCGGGCGCAGGGCAGCCAGTGCCGCAGATAAGGTGCAACCGGTGCCGTGCGTGTGCCTGGTCGCTATGCGCGGCGCACTAAAGCGCTGCCCAAAGCCGGGGGTAAATAGCCAATCAGGGCTTTCCTCTTCACTCAGGTGGCCCCCCTTCATCAACACCGCCTGACAGCCCATCGCTAACAACGCCTGGCCCTGCTCGCGCATTTGCGATTCGTTTTGCGCCGGAGCGCAGGCCAGCAAAGCCGCCGCCTCTGGCAAGTTCGGCGTGATAATGGAAACCAACGGCATTAGCTCACGGCGGATGGACTCCACCGCTTCCGGTGCCAACAGCGGGTCACCACTTTTAGCCAGCATCACCGTATCCAGCACCACATAAGGCAGCTTGTAATGGCGTAGACGCTCGGCCACTGCCCGCACGATATCGGCATTAGCCAACATGCCGATTTTAGCGCTGTCGATACGCACATCGCTGAGTACCGAATCCAGTTGGGCGGCCACAAATGCCGGTTCGATATGATATACCGACTGCACGCCACGGGTGTTCTGCGCCACCAGCGCGGTGATCACGCTGGTGCCATAGGCCCCCAATGCGGAGAAGGCTTTCAGATCGGCCTGAATACCGGCTCCGCCGCTAGGATCGGTGCCAGCGATGGTGAGAGCGTTAATCCGTTTCATAGCAGATCCTCCATCCGCAGTTGGTAGAGGGCATCCAGGAAGGCGGCAGTAAAGCTGCCAGGGCCAGAACACCGCGCCGTGGCCCTTTCACCACATAGCGCCATCACGCGGCAAGCGGTGGCAACGTTATCCAGCCGATCGCCCGGCAAACTGCAAAATGCTGCCACAACGGCCGAAAGCGCGCAGCCCGTCCCCACCACGCGCGTCATTAATACATCGCCACCCGTGACGGCCCAATCTCGCTCACCATCGGTGATGTAGTCTGTCTCACCGGTGACGGCCACAATGGCCCCGCAATTTCGAGCCAATACGCGTGCTGCGGGTAACGCCACCAGCGAGTCATCCTGGCTATCCATACCACGGGCGCTGGTCTGCAGGCCGCTCAAGGCAATGATTTCCGACGCGTTGCCACGGATCGCCGCAGGCCGCAGGGTGAGCAAGCGGCGGGCGAAGATTGCTCGGTATTCCAATCCCCCAACGGCAACCGGATCCAGTAACCAGGGCTTTTCAGCACGGTTGGCAGCCTCGATGGCGGCTAACATCGACTCTGCCCGCGATGCGTGCAGGGTGCCGATATTGATCAACAGCGCATCAGCCACGCGGCTGAACTGCGCGGCCTCTTCCGGTTCCACCACCATGGCTGGCGAAGCGCCAAGCGCCAGCAGCACGTTGGCCGTCAGCTCTTGCACCACTTCGTTGGTCAGGCAGTGGATCAATGGAGGTTGGCGTTTAAATTGGTTAAAACAAGCCGCGGCACGGGTGCCGGGTAACACATCAGGTCGAGTAAACATAGAGCTCCCAACCGGCGTTCAAGAAGGCGGGTACCGGTTGAGATACCGCGACATCCCTACGCTGGCATAATCCAGATCAGGTAATACGGGTAATTTCTCAGCCCCTAAGGGCACCCCGTGTCGACGTCTGCCATTATTGAGGCTGTAGCCAGTGAGGTCAATCATGCAATAGAGTCAAAAATAAAAAGGAGACGCCGTGCCCCCCAGGTAATGTATAGTTCGCGTTTAACGGGGAATCCATGCTTACTCACTCATCTATCCGCCTTAACAAATACATTAGCGACAGCGGCATGTGTTCTCGTCGCTCTGCCGACCGCCACATCAAGCAAGGCAACGTTTTCATCAACGACAAGTTAGCCTCCTTGGGCGCTCAGGTATTGGTCGGGGATGTGGTGACAGTTAACGGCCAGCCGATCGAACCGCGTGATGTGGACGATCTGGTGCTTATCGCACTGAATAAGCCTGTTGGCATCATCACCAGCATGGGGAAGCACGTGCGGGATAACATCGGTGATTTCGTTAGTCACAGCAGACGCGTCTTTCCCATTGGGCGCCTGGATAAAGACTCCCAGGGACTGATTTTCCTGACCAATGACGGCGAACTGGTCAATAAGATCCTCCGTGCTGGCAACAATCACCAAAAAGAGTATCTGGTGACCGTCAACAAACCGGTGACCGATGAGTTTATTCAGGGCATGAGTGCGGGCGTCCCCATCCTGGGCACGGTAACTCAAAAATGCCTAGTGGAGAAAGAAGCCCCGCAGGTGTTTCGCATCACCCTGGTGCAAGGGCTTAACCGCCAAATCCGCCGCATGTGCAAATATTTTGGTTATAAAGTCACCAAGCTTGAGCGCGAACGTATAATGAACATCGCTCTGCAAGGGTTGCCGATGGGCGAATGGCGGGATTTTACCGATGATGAACGGATCGAGCTATTCAAGCTGATTGAACACTCCTCTTCCGAGGATATCTCCGCCCCGAGGGTCGGCGGCCAAGCATAACCGCCTCATCATCATTCACTTGCGGGAAAGCACCAGGCACCACCCAGTTGTAATGCGGCGCACGTGGATCCCTGACGAAAATTATTTATGCGTAACAACCGGCGTACAGCTTGGTGCGCTCAGCGTTGGGGCCGACAGTAAAAGGCCCGGCATCATCATCGAAGAGCAGTCAAAAATTCGCCCTTTCTCAGTGGTAGCTCGGTAAGAAAGTTTCTGTCCACCCAAGGCATCCGGTTGGGCGCTATTCACATTGGTCACGGTAATCTCATCCGATGATGCCAGACCCAGCATTTTAGCGGTTTCTGCCTGCAATAGCGGTATTGCCTGATCGGTTTTCAATGTTGAACAGCCAGCCACCAATAGCGTAACCGTTAAAGCGATAAACGTTCTTTTCATAAATCATCCTTTAAAACCAAACAGAATCCTGATGGGTCTCTATGTTTTTCAGCGTATGAACTCCCGCGTAATATATTTCTCCGCCATAAATAAAGGAACCCTCCTAAGGTAGGGTATGCTCGCGCTATTTAGTGTGATGGGCGAGCAACTGCTCCTCTAGCAATCACTGATTGACCTGATACAAAATACACTGCGATACCCCGAAAAAGCGGCATACTGATAGCGATCCGTCCTCACTGAAGGGTCTGCATTTTTCTTGAAAATCCGCACCTTCCTGCTTCTACTTCTCATTCCGTTCGAAATTGCAATCAACCTCTCAAAACAGCCGATAATTATCAGTTGATCTTGTTTTCATTCGGCTCTATCTTCTCGCATCCGGGTACATGTTGCGGCTCGCTGGATGCGGTCTATCCCTCCTCCCCTTTCCGTATACCAAACGGATTTATGACTCTTTTCTTGTCAGAGTTACCACACGGCATTTGATAACTTTCGGTAAACATGAATTCAACGGTTAAAGATACCCTGGCAGCGCGTGACGTCACCCTAACCCCGTGGACAGGCTTTTACTTCCTGCAGTCGCTGCTGATCAACTTCGCCCTCGGCTACCCATTTAGTCTGCTGTATGCCGTGGCGTTCAGTTGTGTGCTACTGCTGCTGTGGCGTCTCAGCCCACGCTTGCAAAAGAGCGTGATCGGGCTGTGTAGCCTCATCGCCGCCATGTATTTTCCATTTTCTCAGGCCTATGGCTCGCCCAATTTTAATACCCTGCTGGCGTTACACTCGACCACGGTGGAAGAGTCCAGCGAGATATTGACCATCTTCCCGTGGTACAGCTATCTGGTGTCCCTGTTTATTCTGGCACTGGGCATTATCGCGTTGCGCCGTAAGCCAACCCCGAAAGGCGCTTGGAACACCCTCCACAGCTTATGTCTCACCATCAGCGTGGTCTGTTTTTTTGTCACGCCAGTCCAGAATCTGGCGTATGGTGGCGTGTTTAAATTGACCGATTCTGGTTATCCCGTGTTTCGTTTCGTCAGAGATGTGATCGCCAATAACCAGGAAGTGATTGATGAAAAAGCCCGTATGCAGGCGTTTTCACAGCTGAAAGATTCCTGGAACGTGCTGGCGGTGAAACCGAAATATCACATCTACATGGTAGTGATCGGCGAAAGCGCGCGGCGAGATGCCTTAGGTGCGTTTGGTGGGCACTGGGACAATACCCCCTTTGCCAACCACGTAAACGGTACGCTGTTGCTTAACTATATTGCGGCCAGCGGATCAACACAGAAATCGCTCGGCATGACGTTAACCCGTGTCATTAACGGCAAACCGCAGTATCAGGATAACTTCGTCACGTTGGCCAATCGGGCAGGTTTTCAGACCTGGTGGTTCTCCAACCAAGGCCAAATTGGTGAATATGACACCGCTATTGCCAGCATTGCCAAACGTGCCGATGAAGTGCAGTTCCTGAAAAACGGTGATTTTGAAGCGAATAAGAATACCCATGATGAAACGCTGCTCAAGATGACCGCTCAGGTTTTTGCCGCCCCGCGCAGCACTAACCCGCAGTTGCTCGTCTTGCACCTGATGGGTTCACATCCGCAAGCCTGCGACCGGACTCAGGGGAAATACGCGGACTTTGTGCAATCCAAAGAG
Source organism: Serratia sp. K1WW1 (assembly GCF_055790865.1). Lineage (NCBI taxonomy): Bacteria > Pseudomonadati > Pseudomonadota > Gammaproteobacteria > Enterobacterales > Yersiniaceae > Serratia > Serratia sp. K1WW1. The sequence goes on along the minus strand of NZ_CM147697.1, from coordinate 1,551,477 downwards.
ACCTCCTGCTATCTTTACACCATGACGCAAACTGACAGCCTGCTGAAACAGCTCTATCAGCAGTTACGCGACACCGGGGAAAGTTTCTCAATGGTCTACTTCTCCGATCACGGTCTGGCGTTTAAAGAGCGCGGTACCCAGGTGCAATATCTGGCCCACGATGACCAGTTTCAGCAAAATTTTCAGGTCCCCTTTATGGTGCTTTCCAGCGATGACACCGCACACCGCCTGATTAAAGCCCCTCGTTCGGCCAATGACTTCCTGACCTTTTTCGCCTCGTGGACCGGGATCAAAACCAAAGAGCTGACGCCGAAATACTCGTTTCTTTCCGAGCAAAAAGCTGGCCCCGTCTATATCACCAACTTTAAGCTCAAGAAGGTGGACTACACCCATTTGCGGACGGATATCTTTGAAACCCAAACGCGCTGAAGTGTAACAAGGTAGCCTTTGCATCTCGGGCCACTTCGTCTGTAATATGAGGCAGTTAAAATGAAAAGAGCCTGTTGACCAATGAAAAAACTGACTTTTCTGCCTCTCATAGTCCTAACAGTGGCGCTGACGGGTTGCACCAGTGACTACATTATCACGACTAAATATGGCGATATCCTACAGGCTCACGGTGAACCTGACACTGACCGCAGTAGCGGTATGACCAGCTATACCGGCATGAACGGCGACTATCATCTGATCAATACCAATGATATTTCCGGAATAGTAAAAAAATAGCCTTCCCTGCGGCTGTGTGACTTTTATCGGTTCCTTCACAAACCAATCGTGCAAAATTGGCATTCGCGCTCATCAAGTGGCTGTTCTACTATCAATAGATAACCCGCCTGGTGAGCGAATTTAGATGGCAACTGCGATTACTCCTACTATGCACAAAGCCTTGCCATGGATTGCAGCGGTTGCATATTTTATGCAGGCCCTTGATACCTCAATACTCAACACTGCGCTGCCAAAGATGGCGGCAGACTTACATGAATCACCGTTGAGCATGGAATCGGCAGTGATTTGCTATGCGCTCAGCCTGGCGCTTTTCATCCCGGCTAGCGGCTTTCTCTCCGACAAGTTCGGCACCAGAAACGTATTTATCTTTGCCCTGACCTTCTTTTCTATCGGCTCCTTGTGCAGCGCCAGCTCCACATCCTTGTTCTGGCTGGACGTATCCCGGGTTCTTCAAGGGGTTGGAGGAGCCATGATGGTTCCCGTCTCCAGGCTGACGCTGATAAAGTCGTTTGATAGAAAAGATTTTCTCAAGGCGCTGAACACATCGACCCTTTTAGGGCTCGCGGGCCCTTTCCTTGGCCCCGTGCTGGGTGGGTTTTTAGTCGAAAAGTTCACCTGGCACTGGATATTCCTGATTAACGTGCCTATCGGTATTCTGGGGATCATATTCAGCCTGAAATTCATGCCGAATATTCGTGGCAAATCGACAGATCTGGACGTCAAGGGGCTGGTTTTGGTTTCCCTGGCGTTTATTATTACGACCTTAAGCCTTGAAATGATGAGTGATGGCGAAGGCATACACTACCCTATCTTATTGTTCATCCCAGGGGTGCTCCTGCTGTATGTGTACGTCACTCATGCCAGAAAAAACCTCAAGGTTTTTCACAAAAGCTCGATCTTTCCTCTCGAGTTATTCAAGGTAAAAACCTTTAGTATCGGGTTGGCAGGCAACTTTGCATCACGCTTGGGGGCGCAGGCCATACCTTTCCTGCTGCCTTTAATGTTGCAACTGGCGTTAGGGTTTTCGGCCATTCATTCGGGCTTGATGCTGATCCCACTCGCCCTGGCGGCGATGATCATGAAGGAGCTGGTCACCCCGATCCTCCGCCGTTTTGGTTATCGCAATGTGTTAATTTATAGTACGTTTTTTGTCGGCATGGCCATCATGACCCTGGGTCTCTTTGACCAGAATACGCCAATATACTTCCTGGCGATAAACCTGTTCCTGATCGGTTTCGTCAACTCACTGCGATTTACCGCCATGAGCAGCCTTACCCTTGCTGACCTGTATGATGAGAAAGCCAGCAGCGGTAACAGTTTGATGTCTGTCAGCCAGCAGCTCTCTACCACATTCGGTGTTGCGATCAGCGCAGTGCTGTTGAGGATGTTTCAGGCGCCTGCCGATCCCATGCATCTGGATCTGGTGGATTCATTCAGAGTGACTTTCGTTATTCTCGGGGTAATAACCATTGTCTCTGGATTTATTTTCTTCAAGCTCTCGGAACAAGACGGGGCAAATCTGACTGCTCGCCATAACGAGGAATGAGGGGATACGGTTGATCCCCTCTCCCAAAAGAAGAGGGGACCCACCACGGCACTTGAGCTACCCGTATTAGCTTACCCTCAAAGGGTTTTTACAACCGCGCCGTGCAACGCCGACGTCACTAACCCTGTCAGGCCAGATACCAGCAATTGCAATGACAGAGCAACCAGAATAATGCCAGAAATACGTGCAATCGTGTCCATGGCACCAGTGGAAAGCCGCCCATGCAGCGGGCCAGAAATTAAAAACGTTAAGGCAATGGTCGGTGCCATTGCCAGGATCACGGCCGAAAGCAGCATCATGCCCGCTAAAGTATCATTATGTGCCGCCGACGAAATCCCAACGGCAATCGTCCCGCCACCAATCGATATCGGAAATAGCAATGGCACCACCGCCAAATCATCCGCATTTTTCGGGCTGTCGCTGTTTAACGCCGCATTACTTTGATCGGCTTTAGTGCCACGCGTCATCAACGGCCAGCCTTGAAAGAGCAAGGCTGCCCCACCGGTGGCGCTTAACGCATGGGTGCTGAGCCCTAATGCTGTCAACATGTAATTGCCCAGCCAGATAACGATCAACATGACAATCACATAGGCCAGTGACACGCGCAATGCTACCCGCCGCAAAACCTTGTTGGATACGCCTCCCAGTATAGTGGCCGCAGCGGCCATGGTTGCGGGCGGGCTGAACATGGCCAGAAAAGTGATATACAACAGCAAAAACTGAATCCACCAGGCTTCCATTTTATCCCCCTACTACGCGCGACTTACGGTTTGCGTTTAATGCAAATAGCCGAACGCTTTAACAAAGCCGTTTGCTCGAACAGTACAATAATCCCTGCCCCCCTGGCACCAATGCCAAGCGCGGCAACATTAAAAAATCGTCAGGGAATTATCCCACTCGCAGAAACTGGCGACCTGTTCATTGTTAACGACTCCGATAAAGGTTATACCCCATCTGCTGGGCAACCGCTGCGGCCATTTTTTGCCCCCGTACGCTATTACCTACGGGATCAAGAGGAGGTGAAAAAGCAGCAATTCCCATTACCCCAGGCACTACCGTCAAGATACCGCCCCCTACGCCACTTTTACCCGGTAAACCCACGGTGTATGCCCAATCGCCGGAACTACCGTACATCCCTTCCATCGTCATTTCTGCCAAAATAAAGGGCGTATTTGATTCTGTCAGCACTCGCTTTTTGCTGACGGGGTTGATACCACCAGCGGCAATTGTCGCCCCCATCGTGGCTAATTCAATGGTATTAAGCAGCGTTGAACATTGGCGGGTATACACATCGCAGGCTTCCATTGGATCGCAGTACATCGCATCGGCGCTATAGAGTAACCAGGCGATCGCACGGTTATGGAAGTTGGTCGTTTGCTCTGAATCATTCACCTCGTCAGAGAGTGCGATCGGGGCCCCCGCTAGCTGCTGTTGCATATCAAGAATACGCAACCAGCGGTTTTCCCGGTCACTCGCTTTCACTAAGCTCACCGTTGACATTGCCCCGGCATTCACCAGCGGTGAGAGGGGTTTGCCGTTATGTAGCTCCAGAGCAATCACCGAGTTAAAGGGCAAGCCAGTAGGATCGGCACCAATCTTGTCCTGAACTTCTTGTGGGCCAACATCTTCCAACGCCAGGGCGAGAGAACACACTTTTGAAATTGACTCCAGCGCAAAGCGGAACTCCGCATCGCCCTGAGAAATGATATCCCCGTCGACGGTCACAATCGCCAAGGCGGCTAAATGGCTTGGCACGCTCGCTAAAAAAGGGATATAGCTGGCATTCTCGCCGCCACTCAATGTGGAATACTGCGCATAGGCATCCGATGCCACCTGTTGAAGACGTTGTAAATCGATAGCCATGTTGTTGACTCCCAGACTGGATTTGTGGGCTTGTGAGGTAAGACTCCCAACCCTTGAAAGAGATATTAAGGTTTTGGCAGCGGAGCGGTTGGTACAGCAGGCTCAATAGCTCTCATCACGCCAATGGCTATGCAAAGCCACAATCGGACCCAGCCATTCTAGGCCCGCTCACTTAAACATAGTGTAATAGGCGACTAATGAGATCTGGGTGAGGTTGATATCGGGTTAAGGGACCCAAAAAAAACCGCCAGCGTGCCCAGCACAAAGATCAGTACGTGAAACATAATGGCGATAGGATAGTTTCAAGAGCGGTATGAGCAGCTATACCGGCATGAACGGCGGTGATCATCTGCACATAGTGAAAAAATAACGGCTGTCTGAGTTTTTATCTGCTAAACCGTAATGGCTTTCTTGTTTATTAGCGTTAGCCAAACAAAGATAACTTTCGCTAACCAGGCTTGAACAAGCCTGGCTGCGATAATGTTGAAGCGATATCCGCCCTTATTTAGCCGCCAGCTTGCACAGCGTTAACGCCACATTGTAGGAAGCCTCGAACGACTTAAGGGGTAAAAACTCGAACCGCGAATGGAAGTTATGCGCGCCGGTAAAGAAGTTGGGCGTTAATAACCCCTTGGCGGACAACGCAGCACCATCTGTGCCCCCGCGCATCGGGATGACTTTAGGCTCAATGTTCAACTCGGCCAGTGCGGCAAAAATCAAATCAATGGCCCGACGATCATCGGTGATGGCGTTGCTGATATTGCTGTAGGTATCGGTGATGTGATACTCCACGCGGGCAGTGGGATACTGCGCAGCAATCTTCTCCGCCACTTCACCAATCTGTTGTTTGCGGCGCTCAAAGTTCGCCAAATCGAAATCACGGATATTGGCTTTCAACAGCGCTTCGCTTTGTGATGCCTGCATGCCGTTAAACCAGATATAGCCTTCGCGCCCTTCGGTATGCTCAGGTGTCTGCTGGCGATCGAAGTGGCCGATGTAATCCATCGCCATCAGCAGCGGATTCACCAGCACGCCTTTGGAGGACATCGGGTGGCTGGTCACACCGGTAAAGCGCAGTTCGGCGCTGGCGGCGTTGAAGTTTTCATACACCACTTCGCCTAATTCGCAGCAGTCGATGGTCCAGGCAAAGTCGACGTCGAAACGCGCCAGATCCAGCGCTTTGGCACCGTTCAGGCCAATCTCTTCGTCCGGTACAAATGCCACTACGATATCGCCGTGTTGGTCCTCTGCGGTAAGGTTTTCGAGCACAGTCATCACCACGGTAACAGCCGCTTTGTTATCGGCCCCCAACACGCTGGTGCCGTCGCTGAAAATAATCTCTTCCCCCGGATAGGCTTTGATTTCCGGGTGTTCAGCGGTGCGTAGCCAGATATCTTGCTGCGCGTTCAGGCACAAATCCTCACCGGTAAAACGCAAGATTTGTGGGTGGATGTCCGGCGATAAACCAACGTCTACGGTATCAATATGGGTGATAAACCCGATACGTGGCGCGCCGGGTACGTTGCCTTTTTTCACTGCGGTGACGGTGGCATGTTCGTCAATAACCACATTATCCAGGCCGAGTTGGCGTAGTTCCTCAGCCAGCATCTCCGCCATGGCGAACTGGCCAGGAGTGCTGGGCAAAGTACTTACCGCTGGGTTGCTCTGGCTGGTGACGGCCAGGTAGCGGAAGAAACGTTGGGTTAACTGCGTGGCGAGCGGTGAAGACATTGTGTTGTATATGAACGCATCCCGTTTGCAAGGCTTCCATGGCTAGGATCACCAGAGCAATCTTTCAGAATTCACCCTTTCGTTAGAGTTTATTTTTGCCAACGACCGCCTTTACCGAGGCTAGCGTTGACCTCATTGTTATCGTTCGATGTTGTTTGCTGACAATGTAAATTTAATGTTATTTATTAAGCGCTTTAGTACAAGCTTTATTTTTCAGTGGTAGGTTCACCAACAGGAAGATAGTGATGATAATTAAAATTACAAAGCTTGCGCTGACCATAGCAGCGCTCTCAATAAGCTCTGGGGTAGCAGCAAAAACGTTAGTCTATTGTTCAGAAGGATCACCTGAAAACTTTAACCCGCAGCTCTATACCTCCGGGACCAGCGTAGATGCCAGCGCGGTGCCGATTTATAACCGACTGGTGGATTTCAAAGTCGGTACCACCGAACTGCAGCCTAGCTTGGCGGAAAGCTGGGACGTCAGCGAAGACGGTAAGGTGTATACCTTCCATCTGCGCCAAGGGGTGAAGTTCCAGAGCAACAAATATTTCAAGCCAACGCGCGATTTTAACGCCGATGATGTGATCTTCTCGTTTATGCGCCAGAAAGATCCAAACCATCCCTATCACAACGTTTCCAACGGCAACTACTCCAACTTCGAAAGCCTGGAGTTTGGCAAGTTAATTACCGCCATCGACAAGGTTGATGACCATACCGTGCGTTTCACTCTGGCCCATCCGGAAGCGCCGTTTGTTGCCGATTTAGGCTGGTATTTTGCCTCAATTCTCTCGGCGGAATACGCCAATAGCATGTTGAAAGCGGGCACACCAGAGCGTGTGGATATGGAGCCGATTGGCACCGGACCGTTTGAACTGAAGCAGTATCATAAAGACTCCCGCATCCTGTTTAGCGCCTTCCCTGATTACTGGCAGGGCAAAGCGAACATCGACCGTCTGGTGTTCTCTATCACGCCGGACGCATCGATCCGTTACGCCAAGCTGGAAAAAAATGAATGCCAGGTGATGCCGTTCCCTAACCCGGCAGATCTGCCACGCATGAGGGAAAATAAAGACATCAACCTGATGCAAAAGGCGGGCTTGAACACCGGCTTCCTGGCATTTAATACCCAGAAAGCACCGCTGGATAACGTGAAGGTCCGTCAGGCATTGGCGCTGGCCATCAATAAACCGGCGATCATCGAGGCGGTTTTCCACGGCACCGGCACAGCGGCGAAAAATATACTGCCACCGGGCGTGTGGAGTGCCGATGCGGATTTGAAAGACTACGATTACGATCCGGAGAAGGCCAAAGCCCTACTGAAAGAAGCTGGCTTCGCCAACGGCATGACCATCGACCTGTGGGCAATGCCGGTTCAGCGCCCGTATAACCCGAACGCCAAGCGCATGGCCGAGATGATCCAGGCCGACTGGGCGAAAGTAGGCGTAACGGCCAAAGTGGTCACTTTCGAGTGGGGCGAGTACCTGACGCGGGTGAAAAACGGCGAGCATCAGGCCGCACTGATGGGCTGGACCACGGCAACCGGCGACCCGGATAACTTCTTTGGCCCGTTGTATAGCTGCACGTCAGCCAACGGCGGTTCTAACTCGTCGAAGTGGTGCTATCAGCCGTTTGATAAGCTGATCCTGGAAGCTCGCGCAGAAAGTAACCACGAAAAACGTGTAGCGCTGTACAAAGAAGCCCAGCAGATGATGCACGATCAGATGCCTGCGGTGATGATTGCCCACTCGACGATTTTTGAGCCGGTGCGCAAAGAGGTCACCGGATACGAAATCGACCCGTTCGGCAAACACATTTTCTATCAGGTCGATGTGAAGTAAACGCTGACGCTTGAGCGATTTTTCAGGGCTTCAAACCGAGAGGAATGAAGCCTTTTGGTTCCGCCGCCTGCATGACGAGATCGATCCTAATTCCGCCGACCGTTTACTGCCAAGCAGGCGGTAACTAAGTTAAACACCGCGTTGATTGCGGTGAAAGGGTTATAACCTTCGGGCCGTGGCCCTTGAGTACTTAACCCCAGGTTTAGCGCAGCAGATCGATGTTTTCGTCAATGCGATGTTGAATAGTGCGCAGGGTATCTTGCGTGATCGCACTTGGGTACATGTTACGAGCTATAGTCGCAAACTGGCTGGCCACGTCACACATTCGATCAATGATGCTGCCAACCGTATCCATTGGGACTTCTGCTTCATCCGCCAGGGCTAGCAGACCTTCTCGGTAGATCTCCAAAGCTTCGCCCATCACGTCCATCTGATGGTACCCGCCCGGCCCTTCGCAAAAAGTGACATCGTAGGCGGGAGCTAATTTCCATTCACCGGTAGATGACATGATGTAGGAAAAATTCTTGGGGTGGTCGTCTCGGTTGTTGAACACAATATTGAAGACTACACGCTCAAACGCGAGCGCCTTCTGCCGCATATCATTGGTACATAACTGAGTTGCACGCAAGAAATTTACGTAGTCCAAAGTGCCAGCAGTTTGGTAATCGGCTCCGGTAAACGCGGCAAGACTTTGCATAGGCACGCGTAGGTCGTCTTGGCGATCAAAGCGTTTGATCGCGAAGGCCGCCAACCCATCAGGCAGGGTGAAATGCTGAGTATCGGGGGTCTGGATACCGCACGTGCGCAAGCATTCGGCATAGACCATTTCGATAGCGCACACTTCGGGATGCTCTTGTTTGGCCGGAAACTTGATCAGCCAGGCTTCAAATCCTGGTATGGAAGCGGTGGTAAATGTTCCGCTTTGAGGATCGCGATAAACCAGGGCCTTTGGCCTGGCACCTTGCGGAGAACCGCCCACCTGCAGCAATTGCTGCAGGAACTCCCCTCCCTCACCATTGAGCACTTCTTGGACTTCTGCGGCCAGCCGCTCAACGGCAAGATGCACTTCAGGCACTAGCCCCTCGGGTGCCACAGGCTCGAACGACATTGCCCCCATGGCATTATTGCCAATGTAGGCCAAGCGTTCTAATGGGCCAATACGTGCTGGATTGAGGCCGCGACGCTTGAACAAACGATCCATCAGCAATATGCCCCAGCCGTCTGGCAACGAGTCGTAGACAGGCCCAGGTAGCCCCCATTGATGGAGTGGGAAATCCCTGTGTAACTTGCCCCCTGCCAAAGGAAGTCTGAAGGAGGACAACTCTAATCCTCTATTCTTCGCCTCGTCGCTGAACTCAAACGCAATCAGCGGACGACCGGTAATAGCTGTCGTAGAAACCAGTGTGCCCCACCGCCAATGCTCACCCCAGCCATCATAATAGACATCAACCTGTTCAAGCATGAGTGAGTTTCCTCTTGGTGCGTTGACGCTTGGCACTGCTTTCATAGCGCAGAATGTCCTCCAAGCTATCCAGCTTAGGCAAGAAGAGCGCTTCCAGCTCCTTACTTCGTCCCAGCACCATGGCTACCCGGATCACGTTCTCGAAGCCCACGCTGCGCCCAGCCTCCAAATTGGACACCGTATTGACCCCAATGCCAGCGCGTGCGGCCACATCAGCTTGCGTCATCTGCAAAGCTAACCGTTCTGTACGTAGGCGCTCACACAGAAGTTTGACTATCTCACTCGGCTTACTGAGGCTTAAGTCCAACATGTTTGCCCCCCCCTTAGTTAAAGCTACCTAACACACTAAATTATAGAGTTAGCAGTTACAGCCAACAAGGCTTATAACTATAAAATATTGTGTCTTATACTGATTAAATGGACTTAATCTACAATAAAATGGATTTATATTCCTAAATCACTCGAGAAATAAAGGGCCACCACCAGGTAGCCCGAGGGAGAGTTTCAAGCGCCGTTTCGGTCACATTGATTTCAGATGCCATCTTCCAGATCTCCCGAAGTGATTGCTGGAGCCGCAGCCTTTTTCTGCTGGTTAAAGTATTCATAGACCGCAAACGCCACACCCAGCACGGCTACCGGCAGCAGATTTTGTAACGGAATAAAGGTGACGAACAAAAAGCCAACGATAAAGAACGGAATAAACGGCGTCTTCATCATAACCTTGAGCAGCAGGCCAAAACCAACGGCGGAGTAGAAGGGATCGGCCAATGGCTGGGTACCAGCGTTGAAATGAGTTGATTGTCAGCTATAGTGCTAGCAAATCATCAGGAGCCGCCATGCACATAAGACCTTACCAAGAGGCCGATCGCCCTTTCCTGCGCAGCCTGTATCTAGCCGCTCGCCAAGCCGCCTTTACCTGGCGTGACACGCGAAATTACCGGCTGGAAGACTTTGATCGCTCAACGATTGGCGAAGAGATCTGGGTAGCCGAGCAGGACGGCAAGCTGCTCGGCTTTGTTTCGATTTATCGCGCCGAAAATTTTATTCATAACCTGTATGTCGATCCTCACCTGCCGCCACAGGGCGTGGGCAGCGCGCTATTGCATGCCGCAGAGCAGACGTTTTCCTCAACCGGCTCGCTCAAGTGCCTGGTGAAAAACGACAAGGCGCTGACGTTCTACCACAAGCACGGCTGGCAGAGCGTCTCCACCGGTGGTGACGGCGGCGAAGAGTATTACCTGATGCATTCGCCGCAAAGATAGCGTTGTCCTTAAGCTTGCGGTCTTAACACAATAGAACAAGCGTATCGGTCCGCCGGATGGATAGACACCGTCGTTTCGAACGTTTCACCATGACGGTCAACGTAACGACGAACAATTCTCAGCGCGGGTGAGCCGGGTTCAACGCCAAGCACTTTGGCAATTTTCGGCGATACACCAACGGCGGTGATGGTCTGACGAACCTCTTCACTCTTGACCCCATAATGCTTTTCAATCAGCTCACTGATCAATGCGTAGGGATCGCTGCGCACCAGGCGACGTATTTTGTCATAAGTCAGGCGGGTATAGCTGTCTGTCCAGCAGATGGGCGCGTCTTTCTTTGCGCCGTCTTCACGGATACTGGCGATATGTAACCAGCGCGAACCCGGCGAACCGCCGATCACTTGAGATAGCGCCTCATCAGCCACCACCTCATCAATCTTTTTAACCACCCGAAGGTTGTTGTTGGCCAGGAAAAGCAAATCTTCCAGGCTGGCCAGCGGGTGATTCATCGCGCTGTCTGACTTTTTTTCCACTATCAGAGTGCCAATCCCCTTGCGCCTGACGATCAATCCCTGCTCGGTGATATCACGCAAAGCTTCACGGATGGTATGTCGGCTAACATCAAACTGTTCACACAGCTCCATTTCAGGTGGCAGCAACGTGCCAACCGGGTACTTACCCGAGGCAATGCTTTGCACCAGCTCACGAGCAATACGTTTATAAAGAGATTCTTTCATAGCGGTCTGGCCGTTACTCCCGAAAAAACTTTCAGATCAACCTCACAAAGTTGTAGCAAGACAGCTTTGCTCAAATGTCCGTACATTATATATTGTCCGGACATATCAAATGTACGGACATTTGAAGTAACCTGAACAGCAAGAGTCCTCGTTTCCTCGCACCTCACGAGCTGCTGTTTAGCCACCTGTCCCTATATGACATATGAAATAAATCTTACCACCATTCTTACACTCAGGGAGGCAATATGGCTTCTAATGTTCTTGATTCTATTCTGTTCCGTGACGCTTTTGGTACCCCGGAAATGCGTGCCATTTTTGATGATCGCGAGTTGGTGCGCAAGTACGTCGAAGTGGAGGTCGCTCTGGCCAAAGCCGAAGCTCGCTGTGGGGTGATCCCAGCGGAAGCCGCAGAGGAAATTGCGGCCAGCTGCAGTGCAGACACGCTGGATTTTGACCTACTGCGTCATGAAACCGAAATCGTTGGCTATCCCATTTTGCCGTTGGTGCATCAGATATCGAAGCAGGCTGGCAGCTCAGGGGGATACGTTCACTGGGGTGCAACGACACAAGATATTATGGATACCGCAGTAGTCCTGCAAATCCGCGATGCATTCGAACTTATCGAAACCGATATCAACGAACTACGCCGCATTCTGGCTGACATGGCACAGCGCTACCGAACCACCCCAATGGCCGGACGCACCCATTTGCAACAAGCCTTGCCGATCACCTTCGGCTATAAGGCGGCAATCTGGCTCAATATGTTTGATCGACACGCCGAACGCCTGGCGCAAGCCCGCCCGCGCGTCCTGGTAGGCCAATTCGCCGGAGCCACCGGGACGTTGGCATCGCTGGGGGATAAGGGGCTGGCTGTGCAGCAGGCGATGATGGAAGAGCTGAAGCTGGGCACTCCTGCCTCCACCTGGCATGTAGCACGCGACGGTTTTGCCGAAGCCGTTAACCTGTTGGGCCTGATCACCGGCTCACTGGGCAAAATCGCCTATGACGTCATGCTGATGGCCTCAAACGAATTCGGCGAACTCTATGAGCCCTTCGTCAAAGGCCGTGGTGCCAGCAGTACCATGCCGCAAAAACGCAATCCTATTTCCAGTGAACTTATGCTGGCCTGCGCCAAAGGGGTCCGTCAACAGGCTGGGTTGATGTTGGATGCGATGGTCCAGGATCTTGAGCGCGCCACCGGGCCTTGGCATGCCGAATGGATAGCCATCCCAGAAAGCTTCATTCTCAGCGCCGGTGCACTGAAGCAGGCAAGATTTATGCTCGGTGGGCTGATTGTGGATGAAGCTGCCATGGCAAAAAACCTGGACATGACGAATGGGTTGATCGTAGCCGAAGCCGTGATGATGGGGCTTGCACCTTATATTGGCCGCCAGGATGCCCATGATGTGGTGTATGACGCCTGCCGCATTGTCAATGAACAGGGAGGACGCCTCGCCGATGTGCTGAACGCGTTGCCGGCCATTGCCAGCCGTCTGCAACCAGAGCTGATCGAGCAGCTTACCGACCCGACCAATTATTTGGGTATGGCACCGCAAATGGTGGATCGGGCAGTACAGCAATCAGCCAAACAGGGCTAACGCATCCGCAGGAAATTCAATCCTTGTATAAGGAGATAATTATGTCAGCAGGATCACCCGACAGAAAGAAAAAAGCTATCGCCACCCTGATCCCCCTGCTTTTAGGCTTGGCGATCTGGTTTTACCCGGTACCCGAGGGATTAACACCACAGGCTTGGCAAATGTTCGCCATCTTTGCAGCAACTATTGCGGCAATTCTGACTCAACCACTGCCCTCCGGGGCAGTCATGCTGGTCGCGCTTTGCGTAGCCATTTTTACCGGAACCCTGACGGAGGCTAAAGCCTTATCCGGCTTTGCCAGTGGGACAGTATGGCTGATTTTCTGCGCTTATATCCTGTCACTGGGGTTCGTTACCTCCGGTTTAGGTAAGCGTATCGCCTATAAAATGCTGTCACTTTTTGGTGGCAGCAGCCTGGGGATTGCCTACTCGCTAGGGGTATCCGATCTGATTATGGCTCCGGCCATGCCTTCGGTAACCGCCAGATCGGGAGGCATCATCTTTCCCATCGTACGCTCTATCAATGAAGTCTTAGGTTCGGCACCAGGTAAGAGCGGTAAAAAGATCGGCGACTTTCTGACTATGGTGTGCTTCCAGTTCACCCCCATTACCGGTGCCATATTTCTGACGGGTATGGCGGCGAACCCACTGGTGGGCAGTCTGGCAAAAGATTCGTTGGGGGTAGAAATAACCTGGGGTGGCTGGTTCGTGGCCGCGGTCGTACCCGCCATGGTGTGCTTTTTCCTGATGCCACTGCTGGTCTATAAGATCTTGAACCCGGAACTTAAAAAGACCCCGGAAGCGAAAGACATGGGACGCCGTGCTCTCAATGAGCTGGGTGCGATGTCAGGCGTTGAAAAAAAGGTCGCGCTGGGTTTTATCTTGGCACTGCTGGGCTGGGGCACCAGCCTGCTGACAGGATTATCGGCCACTACGGTAGGGCTGGGGCTGGCCGCCTATCTGTTTGCTACCCATGCCGTGAGTTGGAAAGACCTGCTGAAAGATCAGGCCGCGTGGGATACGGTGATCTGGTTCAGCGTCATCATCAGCCTGGCGGGCGGGCTATCCAGCCTCGGTTTTATCAGTTGGATGACCACCAAGCTCGAAACCACTATTAGCGGTTTTGGCGCAATGCAGACGTTCGTCATTCTGGGGATACTGTATATCTATGTGCATTATCTGTTTGCCACGGCCTCCGGCCATGTCGCTGCACTGTATGCTCCGTTCGCGGCTACCGCTATCGCTGCTGGCGCGCCGCCGATGATGGTTGCCATCTGTTTTGGTATTTTCAGCAATCTGATGTGGGGAAATACCGAATATGGCGGCGGCCCTGGCCCCATTTACTTCGCTCAGGGATATTTTGAACGGCCACGTTTCTACAAAATCAATTTTTGCGTGGTGACGTTCAACGTCATTCTGATCTTCGTTGTCGGCCTCGCCTGGTGGAAATTGCTAGGGTACTATTGATCGCTATCACCGAATCAGGCGTCATGGAGATAGCGCCTGATTCATTCAGGTATTCACTACCCGTAACCCATCAAGGAATAGCCATCGTGGATCCGGCTGGCGTCAATACAGGGATAGACACCTACCGCGCACAAACAAAGCGCTACGTACATCTGCTTTTTGCCCTTCAGGCGATAGGTGCATCCTCGCCTGCGATTATCATCTCACTGGGCGGATTGGTGGGTGAGACATTAAGCAGTAATAAAGCCTTATCCACGCTACCGGTCAGTCTCTTCAACATTGGCCTGGCCTTGTCGGTGTTACCTGTAGGAGCCATGATAGCCCGCTTTGGGCGCGTTAACGCCTACACCCTTGGTGCGCTCAGTGCGTTCATCGGGGGGATAATAGCTGCATGGGGCGTCATAAACGGCTCCTTCATCCTGTTCTGTCTGGGCTGCCTGATGGCCGGAGGTTACGCGGCGTGCGTGCAAAGCTACCGTTTTGCGGTAACGGATTATGTCGCCAAACCTGAGCAACCCGTGGCGATCTCCCGGGTTATGCTCGGCGGACTGTTGGCAGCGGTAATTGGCCCACAGCTGGTGATCTGGACGCAAAACCTGTTGCCAGTCCCCCTGTCGGCCAGTTTCCTCGGGCAGTCTCTACTGGCCTTGATTGCGTTGCTGCTTTTATGGCAAATGCGGCGCATGACCGCTCGCTTAGTGGCTCAACAAAACCCGCTTTCCGACCCCGTTCAAACAGCATCAACAGATAAAATCCGCTCTCTGGGGGAAATCGCCGGTTCATTGCGCTTTATCACCACCGCAGTGGCAGCCCTGGTCTCTTATGGGCTGATGACCTTTATGATGACCGCAACGCCGCTGGCGATGATCCATCACGGGCACAGCCTGTCCACCGCCACATTAGGTATCCAATGGCATATTCTGGCCATGTACGCACCGGCGTTTATCACTGGCAGGCTGATATCGCGTTTTGGGCCACGTAACGTCTGCGCCAGCGGGCTATTGCTGACGGCCTGCGCCGCGGCGGTTTCCATGATAGGCACCGAGGTCATCTGGTTCTGGGGCGGATTAATCCTGCTGGGTGTCGGCTGGAACTTTGGTTTTGTCAGCGCGACCGTCATGCTGAGCGCTTGTTATACGCATCAAGAACGGCTGAAGGTTCAATCTCTGAATGACTCTTTTGTCTTCGGCACCACCGCATTAGCCTCTCTGTTATCTGGGCAGATGATGCATATTCTCGGCTGGTTCTGGCTGAATATGCTGGTGTTTATCCCGGTCGTCATTGCGTTGGGATTGTTGTTTATCCAGGGTATGGCGGAAAAAAAAGCGGCTGGATAACCCTGCTCTGGCATATGACAGGGTCAACGGCAATATTTCAGCGTACGCCACCAAAACAGCAATGCCACCAGGCTTACCGAGCCGCCCAGCCAGCATACGCCATGCCACCCCGCCCACGCATAAATATGGCTACCGGCAAACGCCCCCAATCCACTGCCAATGGCATAAAACAGCATGTAGCACCCAACCAGGCGACTATGGGACTGCGGGTGCGCAGTGAAAATCATGCTCTGATTGAGGACATGGATCGCTTGCCCGGCCAGATCCAGCAGGATGATACCGCCAATCAGGTACGCCATTCCTCGCTCCATCAACCCAAGCGGCAGCCAAGCGATCATCAGCAATAACAGGCACACTCCGCTAGCTGGCTGTCCCCAGCCTTGGTCAGCTAGATGCCCGGCTCTCATCGCCGCCAGCGCTCCGACTGCCCCAACCAGCCCAAATGCACCAATGGTCGAATGAGAAAACAGAAATGGGGGTTGGCTCAAAGGGAGAACCAGCGTGCTCCAGAAGATGCTGAATGCCGCGAACATCAACAACGCCAACATTCCGCGTATCAGCAAAATCCGGTCATGGCGCAACAGGCCCAGCATTGAGCTCAGCAGTTGCCAATAGCTTAACTTCAACTCGCAAGCAGGCTGCTTTGGCAATAAACGAGCCAGAACAGGGAGCAATATCAGGGTAATAGCCGCTGAGAAAAAGTAGACCGTTCGCCAACCGCCGATATCCGCCAGCAACCCAGAGAGAGTGCGCGCCAGCAGTAAACCCATCACCACTCCTCCCTGAGCGGCCCCCACTACGCGTCCACGTTCCTGCGGGGAGGCCAACGTAGCGGCAAAGGCGATCAATCCCTGCGTCATCGCGGTTCCCAACAGCCCCACCAGCAGCATAGCCGCCAGTAACGCCAGACTGCTACTAGACACCACCACCATCAGCAACGCGGCAATCAACAGTATTTGCTGCACCGCCAGCAGACGATGGCGATCCAGCAAATCCCCCAAAGGAACCACCAATAACAGCGCACAGGCGCAGCCGACCTGGGTCGCCGCAATCACCATCCCTACTCTCGCCAGGCTGATATTAAAATCCTCCGCAATGGCGTCAAGCAGCGGTTGCGCGTAATAAACATTGGCCACGCTGAAAGCGCAGGCTGCAGCCAACAGCAGCACCAGTGACGTAGGCAAAAGCTCGACAGACTGTGAGCGGAAGTTTTCCAGCGGTTTATCACTCATCAAGCGCCTCGCTAAAGTGGTTTCATTATTAAACTCAATGCACTTTAGTGAAAGAGGTTTTATAATGCAACCAGAATAATTCTGGAGTCGCAGCATGAAACGTAAAAGCCTTGAGGATGCTCAATGCCCGGTAGCACGAACCTTGGATGTGCTGGGTGATTGGTGGTCATTACTGATCATCCGCGACGCCTTTGACGGCATCAGCCGGTTTAGTGAGTTTCAAAAGAATTTGGGGATGGCGAAGAATATTCTTTCCACTCGTCTACGCACGCTGGTCGCCCAGGGGATTTTGCAAGTTAGCCCTGCCGCCGATGGCAGCGCCTATCAGGAGTATTTGCTGACCGATAAAGGCCGAGAAATCTTCCCGATTATCGTCGCACTGCGCCAATGGGGAGAAGACCATCTTTTTGCAGCAGGAGAGGACTATTCACGCCTGGTGGAAAACGACAGCGGTCAACCAATACCTCGCATGACACCAATCGGTCATGCCGGGCAAGCACTCAACTTAGGCAATACCCGAGTCGTCAAAGTGGATGAGGTATAAAAATGTTGAAAGTCATTGCCGAAGATTTTATCAAGGTTGAAGCGATAGAAACGGTGTTACCGCTTTATCAAGAGCTGGTTGCAGCCACCAAACAGGAACCCCGCTGTATCGCCTATGATCTGTATGTCGACCAAAAGGATGCCGGGCACTTTATCTTTATCGAAGAGTGGCCCGATCGCGCGGCGTTGGATGCTCACTGCGCGAGCGAACACTTTAAACGCCTGGTGCCGTTGATCGATCAACATAAACGCAAAGAGGCGACTTATATTTTAATGGATGGTTTTTCTGTGGATAAATGATGTTTATGAATGATGGTTATCATGACAAATACTCTTCTGGCATACCCGTTGATAATGGATAAATCCCCCGATCTTAAGCAATCATAATCAAACTGTATTCCTTATAACGCCGGTCGTGGGGTTACTTAAACGCATTAGCGCCCTGTCCAACACCATCTTAGAAGTGATGTAAGGCCAGTATACTCCATATGTGATTTATGGAATCTATGTAGCATTTAAGGAACATAGTGATGTTCACATCAAAGTTTGTTGAGCATATACTGAACAAGCAGATTATCTTTTGGGCAAGCTCGCTGAAGTAAACAAGAATAGCAAACCACATGATTTCATTAGCTTGTAGGAAGCGGGTTGTTGCAAATCGTCTGGGTAAGGAGGATATATGAACTTCAATATCACCACACTGGTGAAGGCTATCATAGGTGGCGCAGGCTTGGGCTTCGCAATATCAGGTGGCCTGTCCATGTTAATCCCCGCGTTCACCGTAACAACTGGGGTTGCATATGCTTTTGCCATCGTCGGCGCGGTCATTATTGGTGGTCTGGCCGCGAAAGGAAGAGTCGCTTAAGGTGGAGCACTTTTTTCAATGGTTTGCACCACAGGATGCGGAGCAACTCACTCGCTTCTATTGCGTCATATGCCTTGGTTATATGGTGGTGCATCTAGTTTGGGACTGGCGTTCAACAGTTAGCCCACCACTTCAGTTTGAAAATCTGCCTGGCAAAGTTGGTGAGCTTTATTCATCGACAACATTTGCCACCAGCCTGTTCTTCATTGTGATGCTGTTTGACATAAAAAACCCGCTACGAACCTCAGATGCCTTTATTTTTCCATTAATCACTGCAGCAGGTACCGGGTTACTCATTTCATTAGCCGCCATAGCGCCAAAAGCAATAAATAAAAAAGCCATTTAAAATAAATGGCTTAATAATAGAACTAACATGCTATTAGTCGTGGTTAACTAACAGTTAATTATTCCCATTCAATCGTCGCCGGTGGCTTCCCGCTGATATCATAAACCACACGGGAAATACCGTTGACTTCGTTGATGATACGGTTGGAAACACGGCCAAGGAAATCGTACGGCAGGTGTGCCCAATGCGCGGTCATAAAGTCGATGGTTTCTACCGCACGCAGTGAAACTACCCAATCGTATTTACGGCCATCGCCCATCACGCCAACGGAACGCACCGGCAGGAACACGGTGAACGCCTGGCTGACCTTGTTGTACAGATCGGCTTTGTGCAGCTCTTCGATGAAGATCGCATCGGCACGGCGCAGCAGATCGCAATACTCTTTCTTCACTTCGCCCAATACGCGTACGCCCAAACCTGGCCCTGGGAACGGGTGGCGGTACAGCATGTCGTACGGCAGACCCAGCTCCAGACCAATCTTGCGCACTTCGTCTTTGAACAGCTCTTTCAGCGGCTCCACCAGGCCCAGCTTCATCTCTTTCGGCAGGCCACCGACATTGTGGTGCGATTTGATCACGTGCGCTTTGCCGGTAGCGGAAGCGGCAGACTCGATCACATCAGGATAGATGGTGCCCTGAGCCAGCCACTTCACGGCGCTCTGCTTGCAGGCTTCTTCGTCGAACACTTCGACAAAGACGCGGCCAATGATCTTACGCTTGGCTTCTGGCTCATCCACACCCGCCAGCGCGCTCAGGAAACGGTTCTCTGCCGCCACGTGTACGATGTTTAGGCCGAAGTGGTCACCGAACATTTCCAGCACTTGGTCGGCTTCGTTCAGGCGCAGCAGGCCGTTATCTACGAATACGCAGGTCAGGCGCTTGCCAATGGCACGGTGCAGGAGCATGGCGGTAACGGATGAATCCACGCCGCCAGACAGGCCGAGGATCACGTGATCTTCACCGACCTGCTCACGAATACGCGCAACGGCATCCTCGATGATGGTGGCAGGCGTCCACAGCGCTTCACAACCACAGATATCCAGTACGAAACGCTCCAGGATACGCTGGCCCTGACGGGTATGGGTGACTTCCGGGTGGAACTGTACGCCGTAGAAGCGCTTTTCCTCGTTGGCCATAATGGCAAACGGGCAGGTATCGGTGCTGGCAACGGTGACGAAATCTAACGGGATAGCGGTAACTTTATCGCCGTGGCTCATCCATACGTCTAATACCGGTTTGCCTGCCGGGCTGATCGCATCTTCGATATCGCGGATCAGGGCGCTTGATTGGGTGATTTCCACCTGCGCATAACCGAACTCACGCTCGGTTGACCCCTGTACATGGCCGCCCAGTTGCATCGCCATGGTCTGCATGCCATAGCACACGCCCAATACCGGTACGCCGGCGGTGAAGACATATTCTGGCGCACGCGGGCTGTTCAGTTCGGTGGTGCTTTCCGGGCCACCGGAGAGAATGATGCCGCTTGGATTGAACTCGCGGATCTGCTCTTCGCTGACGTCCCAAGCCCACAGCTCACAGTAAACGCCAATCTCACGCACGCGGCGGGCAACCAGCTGGGTGTATTGTGAACCGAAATCCAGGATCAGGATGCGATGCTTATGAATATTTTTTGTCATGTGAGGCAAATTCCAGCAACAGAGAAAAAGAGCAAAAAGGGTATTTGGGATGAGAGGTTGCCCCCTCATCCCTGCCCCTCTCCCGCAGGAGAGAGGTTAAAGCATTAGCCCATGCGGTAGTTTGGTGATTCTTTGGTGATGGTCACGTCATGCACATGGCTTTCTTGAATACCGGCACCGCTAATGCGCACAAACTCGGCTTTGGTACGCAGTTCGTCGATGGTCGCACAGCCGGTCAGACCCATGCAGGAACGCAGGCCGCCCATCTGCTGATGTACAATCGCCTTCAGCATGCCTTTGTAGGCCACACGGCCTTCGATACCTTCCGGCACCAGTTTATCAGCGGCGTTATCGGTCTGGAAGTAACGGTCGGAGGAACCTTTGGACATTGCGCCCAGAGAACCCATCCCACGGTAAGATTTGAACGAACGGCCCTGATACAGCTCGATTTCGCCCGGAGATTCTTCCGTACCCGCCAGCATTGAGCCAACCATCACACAGGACGCACCGGCAGCAATCGCTTTGGCGATATCGCCAGAGAAGCGGATACCACCGTCAGCAATAACTGGGATACCCGTCCCTTCCAGCGCTTCGACCGCATCGGCGATAGCGGTGATCTGCGGAACACCCACGCCGGTTACGATACGCGTCGTACAGATAGAGCCAGGACCGATACCGACTTTCACCGCGCTCACGCCGGCTTCCATCAGGGCTTTGGCACCAGCCCCAGTTGCGACGTTGCCGCCAAGGATTTGCAGGTCTGGGTATTTGGCACGGGTTTCACGGATGCGCTGTAACACGCCTTCGGAATGGCCGTGTGAAGAGTCGATGAGCAGTACGTCAACACCGGCAGCGACCAGCGCATCAACACGCTCTTCGTTACCGGCACCGGCACCCACCGCAGCGCCTACGCGCAGACGGCCATGCTCATCTTTACAGGCGTTAGGTTTACGCTCTGCTTTCTGGAAGTCTTTAACGGTGATCATGCCCAGCAGGTGGAAGCTGTCGTCCACTACCAGCGCTTTTTCAACGCGTTTTTCGTGCATTTTTTGCAGCACGACTTCACGCGCTTCGCCTTCCTTGACGGTGACCAGGCGCTCTTTTGGCGTCATCACTGCGGTGACGGGCTGAGTCAGATCGGTTACGAAGCGCACGTCACGGCCGGTAATGATCCCCACCAGTTCGTTTTCTTCGGTCACAACCGGGTAACCGGCAAAGCCGTTACGCGCGGTTAACTCTTTCACTTCAGCCAGCGTGGTGGAAGGAGTAACGGCCTGTGGGTCCGTGACCACGCCGCTTTCATGTTTTTTCACCCGGCGAACTTCTTCCGCCTGGCGCTCAATGGACATGTTTTTGTGAATGAAGCCCAGACCGCCTTCCTGCGCCAGCGCAATGGCCAGGTTGGATTCGGTTACGGTATCCATGGCTGCGGACAGCATAGGGATATTCAGGCGGATGGATTTGGTCAGTTGGGTGCCAAGATCTGCGGTATTAGGCAGAACTGTGGAGTGGGCTGGAACCAGGAGAACGTCATCAAACGTTAGAGCTTCTTTTACAATACGTAGCATGGGCAATATCTCACCAAGGTGGATGCGGAAAAGATAAAATATTGCCGTGGCATTATACAGAGCGTAATCGGTTGCCTCCAGCACTTTCTTACAAAAACTCTTGATTACCTTTCACCGAGCTGTAATATCGACCAATTAAGTGCTTGTTTTGAAATTTGATCTGGGTCACATGTCACTACCTACTTCACCGTCCATTTTTACCGTAAGCCGCCTCAATCAGACGGTTCGACAGCTGCTGGAAATGGAAATGGGGCAGATTTGGCTCTCCGCCGAGATCTCCAACTTCTCCCAGCCCTCCTCCGGCCACTGGTATTTCACGCTGAAAGATGATCGTGCCCAGGTGCGTTGTGCGATGTTCCGCAACAGCAACCGGCGCACTACCTTTCGCCCGCAAAATGGCCAGCAGGTTCTGGTGCGGGCCAGTATCACCCTGTATGAACCACGCGGTGATTACCAACTGATCGCCGAAAGCATGCAGCCTGCCGGTGACGGCCTGCTGCAACAGCAATTCGAGCAGTTGAAACAGCGTCTGGCAGCCGAAGGTTTGTTTGATCAGCAGTTCAAGCAACCGCTGCCAAGCCCGGCCAAATGCGTTGGGGTGATCACCTCCGCCAGCGGCGCGGCGCTGCACGATATTTTGCAGGTGCTACAGCGGCGCGATCCTTCACTGCCGATCGTGATTTATCCCACGTCCGTGCAAGGGGCAGAAGCTCCGTTGCAGATCGTTCGCGCGATCGAAACCGCCAACCGCCGTGATGAGTGTGATGTGCTGATCGTCGGGCGCGGCGGTGGCTCGTTAGAAGATTTATGGAGTTTTAACGACGAACGCGTCGCGAAGGCAATTTTTGCCAGCCGTATCCCGATCGTCAGCGCCGTTGGCCATGAAACCGACGTCACCATTGCCGACTTTGTTGCCGACCTGCGGGCACCTACCCCTTCCGCAGCGGCGGAGTTGGTCAGCCGTAATCAGCTTGAGCTGTTGCGCCAATTGCAGTCACAGCAACAGCGGCTGGAAATGGCGATGGACTATTATCTGGCGCAGCGCCAGCAGCAGTTCACCCGCATCAACCACCGTTTACAACAACAGCATCCGCACCTGAGGCTGGCACGGCAGCAAACGCTGTTATTCAAGCTACAGCGCCGTTTGGAAGATGGAATGCAGCAGCAAATACGGCTATCTTCTCGCCGCAGTGAACGCGTGCAGCAGCGCCTGGCGCAGGTCCAGCCGATGGGCCGCATCCACCGCTTGCAACAGCGTGTTCAGCAGCAGGAATACCGTTTGCAACAGGGGATGGAGCGGCAGCTCAATGGCTATCGCCAACGCTTTGGCGTCGCCTGTAGTCAGTTGGAGGCGGTTAGCCCGCTGGCAACCTTGGCTCGCGGCTATAGCGTAACGCAGACACCACAGGGTGAGTTACTGAAAACCACCAAGCAGGCACAGGTTGGGGAAATGCTGAAAACCCGCCTGCAGGATGGCTGGGTGGAGAGCGAAGTCAAAACCGTCACCGTGGCGAAAAAGCCGCGCAAGAAACGGGTGGTGGAATAGCCGTTAGTGGCAGAGCCGATCGACTGCTTCTTTTTTAGGCCAAACTTCATCCAGTTTGATAGCATCCCAACCCTCAGTAGAGGGTTGGGATATGGCATCAGTCACAGCACATAGCTATCACAACAAACCCCATTCACCCATAGTTCGCGAGTCTCACCTGCTGGCAACACAATGTTCAGCGCCTGCCACGTCGGTTTGAAATGCCCTTCACAGGTGAAGGTCAGCTCGATGCGCTGATTGTCACTCACCGCCTCCCAGCGGAGCCACAGCGCATTATTCTGCTGCCAGCCATGGCTTTCCCCGTCGTCTTCAAACAGCAGGCCTGAGGACCATCCGCAGCCCTTGGTGGGGAACAGCCGCAGTTCACGGCGATCGTCTGCCGCATTGTCTACATGCCCCAACCGTTGTGACATCGGGAGCCCGGCCCCAGCGCGTACCAGCAACGGCAAGCGCTCCAGCGGTGCCTCCAACACGATACTCTGGCCGCCGCTGTACCATTGGCCGCTATAGAAACAGTACCAACCATCAACGTTATCCGGCAGGTAGACTTCGCGCTGGCGCTGCCCCTGATCCACCACGCTGGCCACCAGCAGGTCGCGGCCAATCAGGAAATCATCAGTCTCACCGAAGGTGCGCTCATCATGCTCATGATCGAGGAAGGTTGGCCGCAGCATCGGCTCATCATCATGGCTTGCCTGCCACAACAGCGTGTAGAAGTACGGCATCAGCCGATAACGCAGGTTGATGGCATCACGGATCATCGGCGTTGCCGCCGGGTACATCCAGGGTTCATTGACGGTAGCATCATCATTCCAGGAATGGATGGTAAAGCGCGGGTGCATGACCCCGTTTTGTACCCAACGTACCAACAGTTCCGCGTCCGGTTTATCGCCGGAGAAACCGCCCACATCGTGCCCAACGTTAAACAACCCGGACAGGCTCATCCCCACCCCCATACGGGTGTTGTAGCGCAAGGTTTGCCAACTGGTGCGGTTGTCCCCACTCCAGGTTTGCACATAGCGCTGCATACCGGCGCAGCCGGAACGCGAAATCAAATAAGGCCGCAGGTTCGGTGCAAAGCGCTGCTGTGCTTCAAGTGAGGCACGCATCATCAGCAACGGCATCACCGGGCGAATATGCTTGATGGCGATTGGCTTGCCGAAGCCATGGCAGCGCGCTTCTCCATCCCACACTTCATACTCGTTGTTGTCATTCCAGGTGGAATCAATCCCCATTTCCAGCAGTTGCTCTGTCACCCCTTGCTGCCACCAGCGAACCGCCGCTGGGTTGGTGAAGTCGAGGTGCGAACCTTCGTCATCCCAGAAGCTGGAACGTTCTGGGCCGTCGCTTTGCGAATCGCGGATAAACAAGCCAAGTTCTGCCACCTGTTGATATTTGGGATGGTCCTGCAACAGGCAGGGTTTGATATTCGCCGCCAGCTTCAGCCCAGCATCGTGAAAGGCTTGGCTAAGCTGTTTAGGTTGCGGCACCTTGTCGTAGTTCCAGTTGAAGACGTAGCGTTTGTTATTGATCGAGGTATAGCCGGAAGAGAGCTGGAACGAATCGCACGGGATAGCGTGCTGGCGGCACAGCTGGATAAACTGCTGCAACTGCTGCTGGGCATCCGGCGCGTCGGTGTAGTGCATCGTCGAGCCGCTGTAACCCAGGCTCCACTTCGGCCCAAAATGGGTTTTACCGGTCAGGCGCACGAAGGCTTTGGTGACGTCGAGCACCTTTGGCCCCAGGAACAGATAGTAATCCAGATCTCCCGCCTCGGTCTGATAGCGGCGATAGGCCAGATGATAGTTGTCAATCTCATTCCCCAGATCCAACCAGCAGCTGCTCAGGTTGTCATAAAACAGGCCAAAGCTGACTTCTTCCCGGCGCGTGATGGTAAAAGGGATATGCTTGTAGAGCGGATCGGTGCTGGCGGCGTTGTAGCCCATCGCGTCCAGGTTACGCATTTCAAAGCGGCGGCCAGTTCGCTCCAGATCGCCAGCCTTTTCACCTAGTCCATAGTAACGTTCGCCTTTATGGCGGCGCTGATAGTGCGCCACGCCGTCACCGTGCGCATTGAGCAGATAGGCACTGGTTGGGCGATCTGCTGCCAGTGGTAGCCATTCCCCCACCGCATTGCAATATTCCCATTCCAGCCATAGCGGCTGATGTATCGTCACGCGCAGCTGCGGGGTCGCCACCGTCAATCTGTCGCTCTGCTGGCCAAGTTGATAGCCCGGCAGGCCAAAACCGGCAACGCTGAGGCGATCCCGCCCTTCCCAAGGAACATCCTCCTGCGGGGCAATACTCCAGGTGCGATCCAGCGCCAGTTCGCCGCGGCGTTTGATCAGCACGCGGAACAGATTGTTTTCCAGCACGTAGAGGCAGAACAGGTGTTGCTCATCCACCAGCAGTTCAACACGGTCGGCGTATTGCCCAGCCAGCGTCCAGTTTTTTAACGTTTTCATAATTATCCAACTTAAACAGTAGGTGAAGGTTTTTTGCCGCGCTCGGCGATCAAACCGATCAGGAACATCGCACCGATCAGATCGAAGAAGCCCATGGCGACGAACAGCGGGTTGAAGCCGACGGTGTCGGAAACGGCACCAATCAACAGCGTAAACAGGAAGCTGGCGATCCAGGCGCTGGAGCCGCGCATACCGTTCACCGTCGCCATCTGGTTTTTATCGAAGGATTCCACCACCAGCGCGCTCAACATGCAGGAGATCACCTGGTGGCCAAAGCCACCGATGGAGATCAGCGCGATTGCGATGTAGGGATCTTTGGTGATCGCAACAAACGCCAGCGATACCATCATGAAGGCTCCGGTCACCGAGCTGGCCACTACCGAGTTCACCCGTGAACAACCGAACCATTTGCGATACAGCGTAGTGAGATAACCACTGGCGACGCTGCCGATATCCGCCGCCAGGAACGGCAGCCAGGCAAACATGGCGATCTGTTTGAGATCCATGCCGCGCTCGGTGGCCAGGTACAGAGGCACCCAGAAGCTGAACACCGCCCAAGCCGGTTCAGCCAGAAACGCTGGGATGGCGATGCCGTAGAATTTTTTATTTTTGCACAGGATCGCCAACGATTTAAAGAACGGCAGCTTCGGCAGTACCGGTTCATTATCTTCGTTGATCAGATCAAACTCCTTTTGGCTCAGGTTCGGGTGCTGTTGCGGCGAGTGGTAAAACACCCACCACAGCACCACCCAGATCAGCGCCAGGGCACCAGAGAACAGGAAGGCTCCCTGCCAGCCGAAGGACACATGGGCAATCACAATGATCGGCGGAGCCAACATCGCGCCGATCGAGAAGCCAACCCCTGCCCAGCCAGCGGCTATCGGCCGTTCTTTTTTCGGGAACCAGTCAGAAATCGCTTTGGCGTTAGCCGGGGTAGCCGCCGCTTCAGCTGCCCCCATGAAGAAACGTAAGATCGCCAGTTGCAACCAGCTGCCCGCGCCAGCATGCATCATGCACACTACCGCCCAGATGCTGGCACAAACCAGGAACCCCATCTTCAGACCGATGACGTCTATCAGCCACCCGCAGATAGGTTGGAACAGGGTATAGGCCAGTTGGAAGGAGGCTACCACCCAAGAATATTGCTCGGTGGTCATGTTGAGGCTGGTTTTCAGCTCAGGTGCCAGAATACCCAGCGAGTTGCGGGTAATGTAGTTAACCGTGACGCCCAGCAGGAACAGGGCCAACATCCACCAGCGCAACGATTTGAATTTGCGGCGGCTGCTGGCGACTACCGTTTGATTGATTTCTACACTCATCTTGATCTCCGTGGCGACCATACGCCTTTTTGGTAGGGCAACTCTTGCTAACGGAGGTGTTAACAGCGTTATTTGTGACATCGGCCACAAATACAACGTCAATGCTGCGACAACCCTATGATTTAATGTTGTTTTACTTGTATTCCATCCGGTAAATTGGACTGATAAATCTATAAAATTGGTGTACCAATGGAGACTAACCAGCGGAGACTGCGAGTGAAATGGCGATTTTTGCAAAAATTCTCATGCGTTAGTTAAAATTTCGCCGTTATAGCCATAGAAAGCCGTCTGAAAGGCAGATGTAGGCCGTGAAAAAATTTCCACGACCGAATTTGAAGGAGATCACAAAATGAACGGAAAGCTGAAAGTACAGGAAATTGCGCACCAAACCGGGCTTTCGATCAGCACCGTTTCACGCGTGTTGGCCGGGAAAGCCAACACCAGCGCCGAGGCGCGGCAACGAGTGCTGGCCTGCGCACAGCAAAACGGCATTTTGCAGGCGCTTTCCAACGGCAGGCTGATGTTGAACAACGTGATGGTATTTGCCCCACAGCGCGCCTTTGATGTCCGCACCGATATTTTCTACTACAAGGTGATCCAGGGGATCACCAGCGCACTGGCGCAACATGATGTGAGGATCCGCTACTGCGGGTTGGAGGAACAACACAGTGACAGCGTGCTGTTTTTGGAAAAGATGAGCGATCCGTTAACCGAAGCCGTGCTGATCATCGGCATTGATGACGAGCATATCCATACGCTGGCCGCCGATCTGAACAAGCCCTGCATTCTGATTAACTGCACCGATCGCCAGATGCGGCTAGACAGCGTCTCCCCAGACCATCAACTGATTGGGGAGTATTCCGCCAACTATCTGTTGCAACAGGGCCACAGCCGTATCCTCAATCTGCAATGTCTACGGCGTAATACCATGGAGCTGCGGCTGGCGGGGATCAAACAGGCCTATATGCGGCACAATATTCCCTTCGATGATCGCCAGCATCTGGTCACCACTTCCGGGTTTGGCAGCGAAGAAGCCGAGCAGGCCATCACGGCCTTTATCAACGGCGTCACCGATCGGGCGCAATTGCCGACGGCGATCCTGGCAGGGGGTGACTATATGGCGGTAGGAGCGGTTAATGCGCTAAAGAAGATGCATATCAACGTGCCGGGGCATATTTCGGTGATGAGTACGGATGGTTTTAATCTGGCAGAAATCCACGACGTGCCGTTGACCTCGGTTCACGTCCCTCGTGATGAGCTGGGTGCAGAGGCCATCGCTCTATTGCAACGCCGTATGCTGCGCCCGGATGCGCCACCCAGCAATATGCTGTTGCACGGGCGCTTGGCGGTACGGGCCTCGGTAAAACGCCTCAGCCAAAACAAGGTGTCGCCAGCGGTCAGCACGCACGACCACCGGCTCTATGATGCATGAGGTCATTCAATGGGTTGATAGCTGAACTTCACCCGCTTTTTGGAGATCAGCCCGTGGCCATGCTGGCAAAGATAATCCACGGCGCCACAGGCTTTCAGTTCTTGCAACGGTTGCCCGCAGTCGGGGCATTCGGCAAGCTGCCGGTAATCGCTGTTGCAGTCGTCACAATGATAGTGGCCATTCACCCAGCTCATCGGCTGGGCACAAACCGGACATAAGGCGTCCATCTTTCCTCCTGGTTTAAATCACGCCCCATGAGCGCAAGAAAGAGATCCCCAACGCGGTGGTAAAGAAGGATCCCACGGTGGTGATCGCAATAATATTGGCGGCCAACGTCGCGTTGCCCCCCATGGCGCGCGTCATCACATAGCTGCCGGAGGCGGTCGGCGTCGCCGAGAACATAAAAATAATGCCGAGCGTAGCGCCCTCGAAACCGCAAAGCCAACCCCCAAACGTCATCAACACCGGTACCAAAAACAGCTTAGCCGCCGACGACAGCGCAGCGACGTTGGAAGAGCGGAACATTGCCCGCAGATCGAGGCTGGCCCCGGTACACAGCAAGGCTAGCGGTAGTGACAGGCCTGAGATATAGCTGCCGGTCTGTTTGAGCACGGGTGCAATCCCCAGCCCGGTCTGAGCATAGGCCAGACCGCTTAACAGCCCGAGGATCAGTGGATTGGTCACGATACTGCGCAGCAATGACAGATGTTTGATCTTCTGCCCGTTGCCGCCTTGCAGGCTGCGCGTCAGGGTGATAACCGACAGCACGTTAAACAGGATCACCGTCACGGTCAGATACAGCGAGGCAATCGCGACGCCCTCATCGCCGTAAGCGGTCATGGCATAAGCCAGGCCGACAATCGCGGTATTCGCCCGGAATCCCCCCTGCACGAACACGCCACGCTCGCGTGGCTCTTTCACCAGCCACTTGGCTGCGATCTCCAGCAGTAGGAAGGTCGCTATCGTCCCCACCGCGCCGTAGATCACCAGAGCAAAATTATCACGCAGTTGCGGATGGTTGGTGGCAATGCTGAAGAACAACAGGCAGGGCAGCGCCAGATTAAACACCAGCTTGGTGGCCCCATCGATAAAGCGATCGTCCATCAGCCGCCAGTGACGTAGCAGGATCCCCAGCAGCATCATCAATAAGTTGGGTACGGTGACGCTAAAGGCAAAACTCCAGGTTTCCCAGGACATGAGGTTCCTTTGCAGGGTCGGTGAAGAAGTGAGATTGGCAGATAATAGAACGGTTTAAGCAGGATAAAAATAGGGCGCGGTATCAATTCCACGCCCTACAAGGGTTATTTTGACTTCTTCAGGTGGCTCATCAAGCGCTTGCGCTTGCGCATCTGGTTTGGCGTCAAGGTGTTGCGCTTGCCCGCAAACGGGTTCTCACCCTCTTTAAACTGGATGCGGATCGGCGTCCCCATCACCTTGAGTGAACGACGGAAGTAGTTCATCAGGTAACGTTTGTAGGAGTCGGCCAAATCGGATACCTGGTTACCGTGGATCACCACGATAGGCGGGTTATAACCCCCTGCGTGCGCGTATTTGAGCTTCACGCGGCGGCCACGCACCAACGGCGGCTGGTGGTCTTCGGCAGCCATCTGCATGATCTTGGTAAGCATCGAGGTGTTTACACGACGAGTAGCACACTCATAGGCTTCGTTCACAGATTCGAACAGGTTACCCACACCGCTGCCGTGCAGCGCAGAGATAAAGTGCACACGCGCAAAATCGACAAAGCCCAAACGCAGATCGAGCATCTCTTTCACGTGATCGCGATCTTCCTCACTCATGCCGTCCCACTTGTTGACCGCAATCACCAGTGAGCGCCCACTATTGAGGATAAAGCCCAGCAGCGACAGATCCTGATCGGAAATGCCTTCACGGGCGTCGATCACCAATAACACGACGTTGGCATCTTCGATCGCCTGCAGCGTTTTGATCACCGAGAATTTCTCTACGGTTTCGGTAACCTTGCCGCGCTTGCGCACCCCGGCGGTGTCGATCAGCACGTATTCACGCTCGTCACGCACCATCGGAATGTAAATGCTGTCGCGAGTCGTGCCAGGCATGTCAAATACGACGACACGCTCTTCGCCGAGAATACGGTTAGTGAGCGTCGACTTACCTACGTTAGGGCGGCCAACGATCGCCAGCTTGATCGGCAGATCCTGCGGGTTGAAGTCCTCTTCCGGATCTTCATATTCCCCCTCTTCCAGCTCACCGCTCTGCTCGGCCCAATAGGCGGCATTGGCTTCTTCTTCGGTCAGCTCGACTTCTTCCGGTTTTGCCGGGATGAACGGCACCAGCACGTGTTCAATCAGCTGCGTGACGCCACGGCCATGGGAAGCGGCAATCGCATAGACGTCGCCCAGGCCCAAGGAATAGAAATCTGCCGTCGCGGTATCCGGATCCATACCATCGGTTTTGTTGGCAACCAGGAACGTCGCCTTCTGGCGATTACGCAGGTGCTGGGCAATCCCCTGATCGGCAGGCATCAACCCGGCACGGGCATCGACCATAAACAGGACGATATCGGCCTCTTCGATCGCCAACAGCGACTGACCGGCCATGCGCGTTTCTACGCCATCTTCCGTCCCGTCAATACCCCCGGTATCGACGATAATAAATTCGTTGCCCTCAACTTCAGCACGACCATACTTGCGGTCTCGCGTTAGCCCGGGGAAATCCGCCACCAGCGCATCGCGCGTCTGTGTTAAACGGTTAAACAAGGTGGATTTACCGACATTCGGGCGCCCGACCAGCGCAACGACAGGTATCATGTTGAAGCCTCATTACTTAATAATCAATGCGTTACTATGCAGCGCAATAGACAGCAGCGGCATAGCTTAAAAATACGAAACGGCCCCTGACGTCAGGAGCCGTTATCCCATTAATCTTACAGGCTGTATAGCCTATGATTGATTGGGGTTAGAACTGTTAGCGAGTAAAGGCGTAAACCTTGCCGCCACGCGCCTGGATCAGCAGTTTATCACCGGCCACAATGGGCGCGGACAGGAAGCCGGAGCTATCCACTTTTTGCTGAGCCACAAAACGGCCATCGGTGGTATTGATCCAGTGCAGATAACCTTCGGCATCGCCGACGACCAGGTAGCCGTTATACAGCACTGGTGCGGTCAGGTTACGGTGCAGCAGATCGCTCTGGCGCCACAGGTTAACGCCACCTTCGGTATTCATTGCCACTACACGGTCATTCTGATCGACCACATAGATACGGCCTGCGTCGACGATAAAGTCGTTCACCGAGCCCATATCACGTTTCCACATGATTTGGCCGGAGCGCAGATCCAGCGCCGCCATGTTGCCATTGTAACCCAAGGCATAGACCACGTTGTCAATAATCACCGGTGTGGTATCTACGTCATTCAGGCGGTCGATCTCGGTCGCACCGCTTGGCTGGGAAATACGCTGCTGCCAGATCAACTGGCCCTGCTGCATCAACACGGCGCTGACGCGACCGTTGTCACCGCCAACTACCGCTGCACCAAAGGCCGTTGCCGGAGCAGACTCACCACGCAGTGACAGTGAAGGGATATCCAGGTTGACCGTCCACTTGATGGCACCATCAGACTCGTTCAACGCTTGCAGCTGACCGTTGGTGGTATGGATCAGCACCAGCCCCTCGGCGACCACCGGACGGGAAATCGCTTCACCCGCAACCTTGGTTTGCCAGGCGACTGTGCCGTCTTCGGTATTCAGCGCATACACCACCGCTTTCTCACTGCCAACGTACACGTTGGAGCCAGACACCGTCAGGCCGCCAGACAGCAGCGCAGGCAGGTTACTGGAGAAGAAGCCGGTTTTCTCGGAGAGATCGGCCTTCCATTTTTGTTTACCGTCGGCCAGGTCCATCGCTTTCACCGTACCGCGACGATCGGCAGCATAAACCGTGCTGTCCTGATAAGCCGGGCGCAGATGAGAGTAATACTCGCCAATACCATCACCGACCGACGTGCTCCACGCCTGGTTCGGCGTGAACTGATTTTCAACCGTTGGCAGCGGCGACATGGTAACCACGTCTTCTTCGCCACTAAACAACGAGCAGCCACTCAGCAAAGTCACGGAAACCAGTCCGACCAAGAGTGTTTTACGCAATTGCATGGGAATTCCCCTTAGCTGGACAAGTTATTCAATTTCATGCGCATCACTGCCGCAAGCGCCTGAGAAGCATTGGATTCGATGCCTTTGCTGTAAGCTTCGCGTGCACCTTTGCTGTCGCCTTTGGCCAACAGCACGTCGCCGCGTACGTCTTGCATCATTGCCATCCAACCTTCGCCTTTCACGCCATCCAGCGTTTTCAGCGCTTCATCCAGCTTTTTCTCTTGCATCTGAATACGAGCCAGACGCAGATTTACCAACGCCAGCAGGTTTTCATCTTTGGCATGGCCCTGTGCCACCACCAGTTGCTGTTCTGCCTTGGCAAAATCACCTTGTTGTGCAAAGTGTTTAGCCAAATCCAGAGCCGCGAACACGCCGTAGCTGTTGTCGTTCGCCTGGATAAACTTCTCTGCGGCTGCCACGTCTTCGGCTTTACCCGATGCCAGGGCAACGTCAACCTGTTGATACGACTGTGAGGCAGCCATCATGCTGGAGGTCTGGTTGCTCTGCCAGTAGCGCCAACCGACCAGGGCACCAATACCGAGCACCACACCCACAACCAAAGCTTTACCGTTTTCGGCAAAAAAGTTGCGCACGGCGTCAAGCTGTTCGTTTTCAGTGGTATAGACTTCCACGGTGTCCTTCTCCTTAACCTAACATCAAAGCCAGACGCGCAGCGACTTCGCTTTGCGCCAGCGTTTCTTGTTCACCACTGCGCAGGTCTTTAACCACCACCTGCTGTGCTGCAACTTCGTTCTCACCCAGGATCAGGGCGATACGCGCGCCCCACTTGTCCGCACGGGTGATCTGCTTTTTAAAGTTGCCGCCGCCATAGTTGGTCATCAATTTAATCTGCGGCGCAGCATCACGAACCTGCTCTGCCAGCAACATGGCCGCACTCTGGGTACCCGCACCGCTCGATATGACGTACACGTCGATGGTGGCCGGTGCCTTGAAGTCCGGGTTAACCGCCTGAACCAGCAGTACCAGACGCTCAAGCCCCATGGCAAAGCCCACGCCAGGGGTAGCGCGACCACCCAGTTGCTCAACCAGACCGTCGTAACGGCCGCCGGCACACACGGTGCCCTGAGCGCCCAGGCTGGTGGTCACCCACTCAAACACCGTGCGATTGTAATAATCCAGGCCGCGCACCAGGCGCTCGTTAACGGTATATGGGATACCGGCCTGAGCTAAAAGTTCACACAGCCCGGCAAAGTGGGCTTTGGACTCTTCATCCAGATAGTCGGAAAGACGCGGCGCATCGTTAAGCAGGGTTTGCACTTCTGGATTTTTAGAATCCAGCACGCGCAATGGGTTGCTGTACATGCGGCGCTTGCAGTCTTCGTCGAGTTTTTCCTGATGCTGTTCCAGGAAAGCCACCAGAGCATCACGATAGTTGGCGCGAGCTTCCAGTGAACCAATGGAGTTCAGTTCCAGATTGACGTGTTCGGCAATGCCTAACGCTTTCCACCAGCGGGCGGTCAGCAGGATCAGCTCGGCATCAATATCCGGGCCTTGCAGGCCAAATACCTCTGCCCCTAACTGATGGAACTGGCGATAACGGCCTTTTTGTGGACGTTCGTAACGGAACATCGGGCCGATATACCACAGACGCTGTTCCTGATTGTACAGCAGACCATGTTCGATACCGGCGCGTACGCAGCCAGCCGTCCCTTCCGGGCGCAGCGTCAGGCTTTCGCCGTTGCGGTCCTCGAAGGTATACATCTCTTTTTCCACGACGTCGGTCACTTCACCGATGGCGCGCTTGAATAACGGGGTCTGCTCTACAATCGGCAACCGGATTTCGCTATAGCCATAGCCGCTCAGCACCTGCTTGAGTGTGCCTTCAATACGCTGCCACAGTGCCGTTTCTTCCGGCAGGTAATCGTTCATGCCGCGAATGGCTTGAATGTTTTTTGCCACGTGAGTTCTCTGTCCGTTGATATAAAATGGATCCGATTATAGGGACTTTGCCACCCGCTATTCAACGCAGATGCGCAATCCAGTCCTCGGATTATCAATCAGCGAGCCAATAGCCGCCGACTTATTCTTCCAGAAGATTGATCGAAATGCGCTTGGATCCGTCCATCATGGCCGCTTTGGCCCGGATCTTCGCTTCCAACTGGTCAATCATCTGTTCGTTATCAAAACGCTCTTTCTGGCGCACGCCGTCTTCGTAGAAGCCGCTCTTCTTGTGCCCGCCGGTTACCCCAATGGTAGACACCAGGGCTTCGCCCGGCCCGTTCACCACGCAACCGATAATGGACACGTCCATCGGGGTGATGAGATCTTCCAGGCGTTGTTCCAACGCATTGACGGTGCCAATGACGTCAAACTCCTGACGTGAGCAGGTTGGGCAGGCAATGAAGTTGATGCCACGAGCGCGGATGCGCAAGGACTTCAGGATATCAAAGCCAACCTTCACTTCTTCAACCGGATCTGCCGCCAGCGAAATGCGCAGCGTATCGCCGATCCCTTCCGACAGCAGCATGCCCAGGCCAATGGCTGATTTCACTGAGCCACTGCGTGCTCCGCCCGCCTCGGTGATGCCAAGATGCAAGGGTTGGTCAATACGGGCAGCCAGCAGCCGGTAAGACTGTACGGCCAGGAACACGTCGGACGCTTTCACGCTCACCTTGAACTGGTCAAAGTTGAGGCGATCCAGAATATCCACGTGACGCATGGCGGATTCCAGCAGCGCTTCCGGCGTAGGTTCGCCGTACTTTTCCTGAATATCTTTTTCCAACGAGCCGCCGTTAACGCCGATGCGGATCGGGATATTTTTGTCACGCGCGCAGTCAACCACTGAACGGATACGAGATTCGTTGCCAATGTTGCCTGGGTTGATACGCAGGCAGTCAACGCCGTATTCGGCAACCTGCAACGCAATGCGGTAATCGAAATGGATATCGGCCACCAGCGGTACGTTGACCTGCTGCTTGATCAGCCGAAACGCCTCGGCGGCGTCCATGGTGGGAACGGAAACGCGGACGATATCAACCCCCACGCGCTCCAGAGCCCGGATCTGATTAACCGTCGCTTCGACATCGGTGGTACGGGTGTTGGTCATCGATTGCACGGCAATCGGCGCTCCATCGCCTATAGGCACGTTACCGACGTAAATACGGGTGGATTTGCGGCGGTTAATGGGAGCTTGGTTATGCATCAGTTACTCTCCACTGCTGCTCAGACATAACGACAATAGCCGCGCAATTACTGCGCGGCAACGGTCAGACGAGCAACACGGTTTGACTTGACAAACCGGCTTAAATCGACCGGTTTACCCTGGAATTGGACCTGTACCGAAGCCGGTGCGCCAAGGGTCAGTTTAAACGGCGCCTTGCCAGCCAGATTCAGCCGGGAACCGCTTTTCTGGATGCCGCTGACCAAGGATTTCCCAGTTGCGTCAACCACTTGTACCCAGCAGTCGCCGGAAAAATCCATCACCAGCCCGTTGGCATCAGCCTCCGAAGCACTGACGCCAGCAGCACCGGTAGGCAACTGAGCCTGGGCGACTGGCGCGGTCGATGTCGCATCCGGGATAGTAGCCTGACTTGGTGCTACTACAGCAGGCTGTTGAGCCGCCTGAGGATCAAGCACGGCCGGGACCTGTTGAGTCGTAGCAGCGCTATTGGTTGACGGCGCAGGGCTGTTGTCTGGAACAACTGCCGATGCACCATTATCCACGTTACCGTCGGTCAATGGCACTGGCTGGCCTTCACCATGCTGAGAAAGCTGTGCGGAAGATTGATCCGCCATGGTGGCGATCTCTTCCTGCTGAGCCTTGTGATTCTGCCACCACCAGGCACCGGTCAAACCCACGACCACAAACACAATCAGCCAGGTAAAGCTCATCAGCCAGCCATCACGCTTTTTACGGCGCTTACCCAAAGAGAAGCTCTGCATCTGAGCCACTTTGGCCGCTCTCACCGGTGCCTGTTTTTCCATCATCGGCAACAGTTCATCTTCTGGCAAATGCACCAGCTTGGCATAGGAACGGATATAACCACGCACGAACGTTGAAGCCAGATCGGCAGACATATTGTCGTCTTCAATGTCGCGCACGGTAGACATTTTTAGGCACAGGCGTTCAGCCACGGCCTGTTGACTCAGCCCGAGTTGTTCACGAGCCTGGCGCAGGCGTTGACCTGTTGTCATAGATACGGTTTTATCTTGGGAATCTTCAGTATTCATTAGCTAAGAACTGCTGGTACTGTTTGGATTGTGGAAAACTTCGCGCTAGCTGTTTGCCATAGCGTTGAACGCTATCCTGACGGCCCGCTAACGCGGCGAAACGAATCTGTAGCCATAGACTGTCGGCACTCGCCGGCAGAACATGTTGATAACTGTCCAATAAAAGTTGCGACTGCGCGCGCTTCCCTTCTCCAAATTGCTTTTCTGCTTCCACTAGCAGCGGAGCCCCCTTGTCCGGATCGATCTTCAGCGCTCGCGTTAATAACTTACGAGCTTCATCATTTTGACCGGCCTTGAGGAAACAGTAACCTGCGTTTTCCAGACTGTCGGCAACCTGGCCATATTCTGGCGCCAGTGCCGCAGCGCTAAACTGCTGTTGGGCCGGTACATACTGCCCTAAACTACAGAGAAACGCACCGTAATTATTCAATACGGTACCGTTACCCGGTGCAAGTTTAAGCGCTTGCTGATAACGCTGCTGCGCGGCGGCGTTATCACCGATCCGCTGATTGTAGAGTGCCATGCCCAATTGGGTACGATAATCCTGTGGGGCCGCATCGACCGCTTTTTGCAGATTCTGCCTGGCTGCCGGTAGATCGCCCTGGTTCAGATACTCCAGACCCAGTTGCAACCGGGTCTGGCCTGCCGCCACCGCTGGCCCGTCGTTATCGGGTTGCGAGCTGGAGCAGCCCGCCAGCAAACTGGCCGCCAATAATACACCCCACAGTTTCAGCTTCATGCTTGCACTCATTTCCTTATCCGATGTTACCCGATCGCCTGAAGGATTGCTGCTCACATAACAGGCTGTTAGATAACAAAAAAATCATGCTATAGGATTCAGACCGCTCGTACGTTGATAGGTTCCCCGGCCATTTTCTTTTTCAGGGTACGCTTGGTACGATCGATCACCTCTCCCGCCAACTGCCCACAGGCAGCATCGATGTCATCGCCACGGGTTTTACGAACAATAGTCGTAAAGCCGTATTCCATCAACACCTTGGAGAAACGGTCGACGCGGCTGTTGGAGCTGCGGCCATAAGGTGCCCCAGGGAACGGGTTCCATGGGATCAGGTTGATCTTGCACGGCGTATCTTTCAGCACTTCTGCCAGTTGGTGCGCATCGTCGGTGCTGTCGTTGATGTGATCCAGCATCACGTACTCAACGGTGACTCGCCCTTGGTTGGCATTGGATTTTTCCAGATAACGGCGAACCGCCGCCAGGAAGGTTTCAATATTGTACTTGCGGTTGATCGGTACGATCTCGTCGCGGATCTTGTCGTTAGGCGCATGCAGCGAAATGGCCAGGGCCACATCAATCATATCGCCCAATTTGTCCAGAGCGGGCACGACACCGGAGGTAGATAAGGTAACGCGGCGCTTGGACAGACCAAAACCAAAGTCATCCAGCATGATTTCCATCGCTGGCACCACGTTAGTCAGGTTAAGCAGCGGCTCACCCATGCCCATCATCACCACGTTGGTGATCGGGCGCTGGCCGGTGACTTTGATGGCGCCCAGGATTTTAGCAGCACGCCAAACCTGGCCGATGATTTCCGAGACGCGCAGGTTGCGGTTAAAGCCCTGCTGAGCCGTGGAACAGAATTTGCACTCCAGTGCGCAGCCTACCTGTGAAGACACGCACAGGGTGGCGCGATCGCCATCTGGGATATAGACGGTTTCGACCTGTTGATCGCCCACCTTGATGGCCCACTTGATGGTGCCATCGGCCGAACGCTGCTCTTCTGCAACTTCCGGCGCACGGATTTCCGCCACGCGCTGTAATTTATTGCGCAGCACCTTGTTGATGTCGGTCATCTGCTCAAAATCGTCGCAGCAATAGTGATACATCCACTTCATCACCTGATCGGCGCGGAAAGGTTTTTCACCTATGTTGGCGAAGAATTCGCGCAATTGCTGACGGTTCAAATCCAGCAGGTTGATTTTGGCGGTAGCCGGTTGTTCCGTTTGCACGGTCAGGGAATTATTTTCAGACAAGGTATGCTCGGGCGCGATGGGTTCTAACATAATGATCTCTTAGCCTCGTTATTACACGTTATGGCTTGAAGGAGTGAAAAGTAAGTGTGTCATCAAAAGACACGCCCCAGGCAAGATAGCTTCCCTGGGGCGCGGCATTGTACAAATTTTAGTAGCGGGTTTCTACGTCTGAACGGCTTTCACGGCATTTTTATTGTATCTGCCGGTAAAAGCTCACTTCACTATGCAAGAAACCTCTTAATACCCTATGGATTTCAAGTTGCAGCTAGGCGACAAGCTATCTCATCCCCAGGAGCTTACTTTTCGTAAGTGACTGGGGTGGGATAGTGCAGGTAACAACGCTGCAGCTTGAAAGACGACGGGTATTAACGGGCGCAGATTTCGCTTTCGTTAAAAAAGTAGGCGATTTCACGCTGGGCAGATTCTACTGCGTCTGAGCCGTGAACGGCGTTGGCAGTGAAGCTGTCTGCATAGTCAGCACGCAGGGTGCCGGCCAATGCGTTATCAGGGTTGGTTGCGCCCATGATGTCACGGTTACGCTGTACGGCGTTTTCCGCTTCCAGAACCTGTACCACGATCGGGCCAGAGGTCATGAACTCAACCAGACCGTCGAAGAAAGGACGACCTTTGTGCTCGGCGTAGAAGCCTTCGGCTTGTTCGCGAGTCAGACGCAACATTTTAGATGCGATGATTTTGAAACCCGCGCGCTCGAAACGAGCATAGATAGCGCCGATGTCATTGTTAGCTACAGCGTTTGGTTTAATGATGGAAAAGGTACGTTCTACGGTCATGATGGCCTCTATTATGTCTTCCAAAACAGGCCGGGCGATAAGGTGAGGTGCCGGCCTTTCAAGTGGCGCAGATTATATGTGCGCTGTTAACGCTTGCCTACGGGAAAATCAACATTTCATTAAAAAAAAATTATCTTAATCCACCATAGTCAGCGACAAATTGGATCCTGACCGATCGGCTTACTGGGTTTTATCGGTCGATGGGATCATATTTCGCAGCCAACTGCCCCAGCGACGCTGGTAGAAAGCCTGGGTATGGTTGATCAGATAATGGCTCACTCCACGCGCATTCTCTTCTACCAGGCAAAAGTCGACTGGCTCATCGTTTGGCGCGGTTTCGCTGGCCACCATACCGGCTTCGCTGATCAGGGCTTCAATCTCTGCCGGATCGCCATCCACTTCCAGGCCCACCAGCAGGTTCGGCTTCTCATCTACGGCGCGATCGTGCATTAACGCCAGGAAAGCGCGGCGTACCGGTTTCCGCTGGCTGAACAAGGTCGTCAGCGCATCCACCATCGCCGCCGGATACTCTTCAGGCTGCCCCAGCAGTAGCTGAGTTTCGGTATCGATATAGCGCTCTGCCGGTTTCACTACGCCACCGGTAGCCAACAGCATGGCGATCTCCGCTGGCAGGAATTCTTTGCCGTGGGTGCCTTTCGGGTTCAGGAACAGTTCGGCACCTTGGGTGATTTCAAACAGCACGCGAGCGGGCATGGCGATAAAGGGTTGTTCATCCTCCACTGCCTTTTGCAGCGCCTCCAGAGAGGTGAAGAAAGGCACCACGCTGCTGCCATCCTGCTTTTCCCAGTGCTGAATGTTCACCGGTGTCT
Source organism: Serratia sp. K1WW1 (assembly GCF_055790865.1). Classification (NCBI taxonomy): domain Bacteria; kingdom Pseudomonadati; phylum Pseudomonadota; class Gammaproteobacteria; order Enterobacterales; family Yersiniaceae; genus Serratia; species Serratia sp. K1WW1. The sequence goes on along the minus strand of NZ_CM147697.1, from coordinate 1,511,024 downwards.
CGGCATTCAGCGTAATTTCACCGTCGTGCGGCACCTGCTCGCTGTCACCCAGAATGTAGACCGTTGAATCCAGCAGTTCGCGGAAAAACGCCGGTCGGTATGCCGGTTCTGAGGCCGCCAGCCTCAGCAGGCGCTCAAGCTCGTTTTCGCCTGAAACGGCGTCATCATCATGATGGTGGGAACTCATTGCCGACTCCTCCAATGTATTAAGGGCCCAGCATGCTGAGCCCCTGGGAAAGTTTGGGATAATCGAGGTGAGAAGTTTTCCTGCTTCAGCGATCTTCCCCTCACCCTAACCCTCTCCCACAGGGAGAGGGGACTGTCCGTGTACACATTAACTACAGTGCCAAACACATAATCAGGGACTGCCCATGCTGCACGAACACCTAATCAGGGACTGCCCATACTACACGGACACATAATCAGGGACTGCTCATGCTACACGAACACATAATCAGGGATTGTCCGTGCCACAGTTTAACTCCGCCCTTCACCACATCACCGTTCCAGCTCCCTCTCCCTTTGGGAGAGGGTTGGGGTGAGGGGCAGTTACTTGGCCTTGCTCAGCAACAGGTTGGCCAGCGTACGTACGCCCAGACCGGTTGCGCCTGCTGACCACTGATCCACGGCACCTTTGCGATAGGTGGCAGAACAGTCGATATGCAGCCAACCCTTTTGATAATTCTGCACAAAGTGCGACAGGAAGGCCGCGGCGGTGCTGGCGCCAGCGGTGTAAGCCGGGCCCGCAACGTTGTTCAGTTCAGCAAAGTTTGACGGCAACTGGCTGCGGTGGAATTCTGCCAGCGGCAGGCGCCAGAACGGCTCGTGCTCTTCATCCGCACTGGCCAACAGCTCTTGCGCCAGCGCATCGTCAAAGCTGAACAGCGCGTGGTAATCATTACCTACCGCCGTTTTCGCGGCACCGGTCAAGGTCGCGCAGTCGATGATCAACTGCGGGTTTTGTGCGCTGGCATCGATCAGGCCATCGGCCAATACCAGACGCCCTTCCGCATCGGTGTTCATCACTTCAACCGTTTTGCCATTGCGATAGCGGATAATGTCGCCCAGTTTAAAGGCGTTACCGCTGACCATATTATCCGCACAGCACAGGTACAGTTTGACGCGCTGCTGCAAGCCGCGAGCCACCGCCAATGCCAATGCGCCAGTGATGGTGGCCGCGCCGCCCATGTCGGACTTCATCGAGTCCATAAACGCGCTTTGCTTGAGGCTGTAGCCACCGGTGTCGAAGGTGATCCCTTTACCTACCAGGCAGGCAAATACCGGTGCTTCCGGGTTGCCCGTCGGGTTAAAGTCCAGCGCCAACAGCACCGGAGAACGATCGGAACCCCGGCCAACCGTATGAATACCGGCGTAGTTCTGCTCACGCAGGTCTTCACCTTTGGTGATGCGATAGCTGACGGCATCACAACCAACAGCACACATCAGATCAACCGCGCGGGTTGCCAGTTGCTCAGGCCCCAGCTCTTCCGCTGGCATATTGATGGTGTCACGCACCCAATCGACAATCTTCAGGCGCTGTTGCAGCTCTTGGCTTTCCGCTTCCGGCAGCTCAGCCCACTCGACGCTACGCTGCCCTTTTGGCCCGCGATAGCCCTGCCAAAACGCCCAGCTGTTTTCCAGGTCCCAGCCTTCCCCGGCCAGTTTCACTTTCTTGATGCCCTGGCCATCGATCCTGCGTGCCGCGCGCTGGATCAGGCCCAGTTTGCCGGAATTGCTCAGATGGATGGTGATGCCTTGGTCATTGGTGCTCAGCAGCGCCTTTTCACCCCAGCGCGCATCGGCGGGTTGCTGGGATAGCGTGATCTGCATGATTTCGGTTGTCATAGCCTTACTCCGGATTATTCTTGTACTAATCTTGTCGGATACAAAATAAACGGGCTGCCTATGGCAGCCCGTCATGCTATTTACTCTGCTTCATCTAACCAGACCAGCAGGATCGCTTCCAGTATTTTTTCATTGGAAGCCTGCGGTTCATCGTCAAATTCTTCCAGATCGCAAATCCACTGGTGCATATCGGTGAAACGCACGGTTTTCGGATCGGTATCTGGATAGGCATCGTACAGGGCTTCGCCGATTTCGCGGCTGTCTGTCCACTTCAGTCCCATTAGTAGCTCCTAGTGCTCACGAGCATGGTTGACGGTATAGCGTGGCATTTCGACTACCAGATCGTCTTCGGTGACCCGGGCCTGGCAGCTCAAACGGCTTTCCGGCTCCAGCCCCCAGGCTTTGTCCAGCATGTCATCTTCCAGCTCGCTGCTTTCGGCCAGGGAATCAAACCCTTCACGCACGATGCAGTGGCAGGTGGTACAGGCGCAGGATTTCTCACAGGCATGTTCAATTTCAATACCGTTACGCAGTGCGACATCGAGGATAGTTTCCCCAACTTCCGCTTCCAGTACTGCCCCCTCCGGGCAGAGATCTTGATGGGGCAGGAAAACAATTTTCGGCATGGTTAAACCTCATCCACAGAATGGCCAGCCAGCGCACGGCGAATGGAGGCATCCATGCGGCGCGCGGCAAAATCTTGGGTTGTTGCATCGACTATTTTTATTGCAGCCTCGATCGCAGCAGGATCGGAGCCTTGCATCACTTGCTGGAGCTCGGCTACCGCGTTGTTGATAGCCAGGCTTTCTTCGTCACTCAGCAGAGCGGCATCGCTTGCCAGTGCACCTTGCAGGCTTTCCAGCACGCGGGAAGCTTCTACCCGTTGCTCCGCCAGCTTGCGAGCACCAACATCGCTTTGCGCATTGGCCATCGAGTCCTTCAACATGCCGGCAATTTCGGCATCGGACAGACCATACGAAGGCTTGACCTGAATGGAGGCTTCGACGCCGGTGGATTTCTCCATCGCCGTCACGCTCAGCAGGCCGTCGGCATCCACCTGGAAGGTCACACGAATATGTGCCCCACCGGCAGGTAGCGGCGGCAAGCCACGCAGCGTAAAGCGCGCCAGCGAACGGCAATCTTGCACCAGTTCACGCTCGCCTTGCAGCACGTGGATCATCATCGCGCTCTGGCCGTCTTTAAAGGTGGTGAACTCCTGCGCACGCGCCACCGGAATGGTGGTGTTACGCGGGATCACTTTCTCGACCAGGCCACCCATGGTTTCCAGGCCAAGCGACAGTGGGATCACATCCAGCAGCAGCATTTCGCTATCCGGTTTGTTACCCACCAGGATATCCGCCTGGATAGCAGCACCGATTGCCACCACTTTGTCCGGATCGATTGACGTCAGCGGCGTACGGCCAAAGAACTCGCCCACCTGTTCGCGTACCAATGGCACACGGGTTGAACCACCCACCATCACCACTTCCAGCACCTCATCGGCACTGACGGCGGCATCTTTCAGCGCGCGGCGGCAAGCCATCAGGGTACGTTTCACCAGCGAGGCAATCAGCGTTTCGAACTGTTCGCGGGTCACTTCACCCTGCCAACCAGCGATATCTACCGTGGTGCTCTGCGCATCGCTCAGGGCGATTTTGACCGCAATCGCGGCATCCAGCAATTGGCGTTGCACACCATGATCGCTGCGATCGCTAATGCCTGCCTGTTCACGCAACCAGTCCGCCAGCAGATGATCGAAGTCATCGCCACCCAATGCGGAATCACCGCCGGTAGCCAGCACTTCGAACACGCCACGGCTGAGGCGCAAAATGGAAATATCAAAGGTGCCGCCACCCAGATCGTAAACAGCGATCACCCCTTCCTGACCCGAATCCAACCCATAGGCGATAGCCGCAGCGGTCGGTTCGTTCAACAGGCGCAACACGTGCAGGCCAGCCAGACGCGCAGCGTCTTTGGTGCCTTGGCGTTGAGCGTCGTCGAAGTAGGCAGGAACGGTGATCACCACGCCATCAAGTTCACCTTCCAACGCTGCTTTGGCGCGGGTAGCCAGTGCCTTGAGGATATCGGCGGAAACACCAACTGGATTAACCAGGCCTGCAGCGGTCACAATCATTGGCAAGCCGTTGTCGCTGGCCTGGAACTGATACGGCAGGTTTGGATAGCGTTGTTGCACGTCCGCCAAAGAGCGGCCCATCATGCGTTTGACAGAGCTGACCGTATTGACCGGATCTTGTGCCGCCTGTGCACGAGCGCTCCAGCCAACCTGATGTTCGGTGGCCTGATAATGCACCACGGAAGGCAGCAGATAGCGCCCTTCAATGTCGGCCAGCGTCTCGGCCTGGCCGCTACGCACCGTAGCCACCAGCGAGTTGGTGGTCCCCAGATCAATACCGGCAGCCAGGCGGCGCTGATGCGGCGCAGCCGTGAGGCCAGGCTCACTAATTTGTAATAAGGCCATTTACAGTGCTTCCAAAATCGAGATCAAGGATCTATTACTCAAAACCCAGCAGTTTTTCTTCGAGTTGTTCAATCTGTTGCTGGAGTTTGTCCAAAAAGCGTAGCTTGCGCACGGTATCGGCAGCCTGTGACCACTGCTGCTCGTCCAGCTCCTGCACCATCTGCGCGCTACGCTGTTTGAAGGTCTTGTTCAGGCGCGTGGCGAAGGCAGCCAGTGCATTTTGCGCATCCGGCGAACGTTCAATGGCATCAAGCTCTTCACGCAGCTCCAACTGTTCCATCAGGAACGCGGTGTCACGCAGGGTATGCTGCTCGTTGCCCAAATCAAAGCCGTGCAAAGATAACATATACTCGGCACGTTTTAACGGGTGCTTCAGCGACTGATAGGCTTCATTGATGGTCGCCGCCTGCTGTAACGCCATCAGGCGTTCACGCTCCGGTTGGAGGGCATGACGATCGGGGTGGAATTGGCGCTGCAAATCTTGATAGCGTGAGGTAAGCAAGCTGCCGTCTACGCTATAGCGGACCGGCAACCCGAATAAAGTAAAGTAATCCATAGCGTGCTCGGGGCGTTATCGTGATGATTGAGGTTCCCCCGTGGGTCACGGGGGAGCACGATGGACTGTCAGACGTTAAAGCTCTCGCCGCAGCCGCACTCGCTTGAGACGTTCGGGTTGTTGAACTTGAAGCCTTCGTTCAGACCTTCCTTGACGAAATCAAGCTCGGTACCGTCCAGATAGACCAGGCTCTTGCCGTCAATGATCACCTTGACGCCTTTGTCTTCAAAAACGATATCATCGTCGTTCGTTTCATCAACAAATTCGAGCACATACGCCATTCCGGAACAGCCAGAAGTTCGCACGCCCAGACGCAGGCCGAGACCTTTGCCACGGTGGTCCAAAAATGCCTGAACCCGCTGCGCGGCGCTGTCGCTCATGGTAATCGACATAACAACCTCTTCAATCTTAGCCCGCAAGGCGGGCTAACTGACTCAATAATAACTACTTGGCGCTGTGCTTGCTCTTGTAGTCGGCGATCGCTGCTTTAATGGCGTCTTCGGCCAGAATTGAGCAGTGAATTTTAACCGGAGGTAACTCCAGTTCTTCGGCGATCTGGGTATTTTTGATCGCTTCGGCCTGATCAAGAGACTTGCCTTTCATCCATTCGGTGACCAGCGAGCTGGAAGCGATGGCAGAACCGCAGCCGTAGGTTTTAAAACGGGCATCTTCGATAATGCCTTCGTTGTTGACCTTGATCTGCAGCTTCATCACGTCGCCACAGGCCGGTGCCCCTACCATACCGCTACCGACGGTAGGATCTTCGTTATCAAACGACCCTACGTTACGCGGGTTTTCATAATGATCGATTACTTTTTCGCTGTAAGCCATGATGTTGCTCCTGGATCCTGAGAATTAATGATGTGCCCATTCGATGCTGTTGATATCCACGCCCTGCTTGAACATGTCCCACAGAGGGGAGAGATCGCGCAGACGGCCAATGGATTTACGCACCAACGAAATGGTGTAATCGATCTCTTCTTCCGTGGTGAAACGCCCCAGGGAGAAACGGATCGAGCTGTGCGCTAACTCATCACTCATACCCAGTGCACGTAGCACATAGGAGGGTTCAAGGCTGGCAGAGGTACAGGCTGAACCTGAAGAAACCGCCAAGTCTTTCAACGCCATGATCAGCGACTCACCTTCAACATAGTTGAAGCTGACGTTGAGAATGTTCGGTGCACCGTGTTGCAGATCGCCGTTCAGATACACTTCTTCCATATCTTTCACGCCGTTCCACAGACGATCGCGCAGGATGCGCAGGCGTGCCATTTCGCTGGCCATTTCTTCTTTGGCGATACGATAGGCTTCACCCATGGCAACAATCTGATGCACTGCCAGCGTACCGGAACGCATACCGCGCTCATGGCCACCGCCGTGGATCTGGGCTTCGATGCGGATGCGCGGCTTACGCTGCACATACAGGGCACCAATGCCTTTCGGGCCATAAATCTTGTGGCCGGAGAAGGACATCAGATCCACTTTCAGCTTGCTCAGGTCGATAGGCAGTTTACCTACGCTCTGGGTTGCATCGACGTGATAGATGATGCCACGCGCCCGGCACATTTCGCCGATGGCGGCGATATCCTGCACCACGCCAATTTCGTTATTCACGTGCATGATGGAAACCAGGATGGTGTCTTCACGCATCGCGGCTTCAAGAACCTGGAGATCGATGATCCCGTTGCTCTGCGGTGCCAGATAGGTGACTTCAAAACCTTCGCGCTCAAGTTGGCGGCAGGTATCCAGCACGGCTTTATGTTCGGTTTTGCTGGTGATGATGTGCTTGCCTTTCTTCTGATAGAAGTTGGCAGCGCCTTTGATCGCCAGGTTATCGGATTCGGTGGCCCCTGAGGTGAACACGATCTCACGTGGGTCCGCACCAACCAGTTCAGCGATCTGGTTACGGGCGATATCAACCGCCTCTTCCGCCTGCCAGCCGAAACGGTGGGAACGGGAGGCCGGGTTACCGAAAGTGCCGTCCAGGGTCAAAAACTGCATCATCTTCTCGGCAACACGCGGGTCAACCGGAGTCGTGGCCGAGTAGTCCAGATAAATCGGTAATTTCATTGCTCTTGTACTCCGTACATCACTTCCAAAAACCAATAAATTAGTCGTCAGCTGCTTATGCGCGCAGATTAACGTTGATCGTTTCTTGCAGACGACCGTTGGCCGTGCGGCGCGTATCGCTATTTTGACGGTCTGCCACGTCCAGCACTTCCTGGTTGTTCACCAGTTCGGCCAGCGTAATATTGTTCAAGAACCCGCTGATGCGCTCGCTCAGATCGCGCCACAGGGTATGGGTCAGGCAACGATCGCCCCCCTGGCAGCCTTCTTTACCCTGGCAACGGGTTGCGTCTACCGATTCGTCGACTGCGGAAATCACCGCGCCTACGGCGATAGCGTCCGCGTCTTTGCCCAGCAGGTAACCACCGCCTGGCCCACGCACGCTGGCCACCAGGCCATTCTTACGCAGACGGGAAAACAGTTGTTCCAGATAAGAGAGCGAGATACCTTGGCGTTCGGAAATATCCGCCAGTGGTACCGGCCCTTCCTGGGAGTGTAATGCCACGTCGAGCATGGCAGTTACTGCATAACGGCCTTTGGATGTCAGTCTCATAGCTAATTGGTTACCTGTTGGTCAAACATGGGCCAAATTCTGACATTCCCGAGTAAATCAGTCAACTATTTAACCTACTAATTTACTCAAGTATTCGTGCTTTTTGTGCGCTTTGCTATCCGATGCATATAAAATACACCTTATAACCCGCAGATAAGCAATACTATCTTGCCTAACTGCGAGTGATAGCAAAATTAATTACCTTGCTGTTTATCCTGTTTCTCGATCGAGGTCAGCATACCACGCAAGATATTCAGCTCCTGCGCTTCCGGGCGTGCCCGGGCAAACAGGCGGCGTAAACGGTTCATCACCTGCCCTGGGTGGGCGGCGCGGATAAAGCCGGTGCGCACCAGCGTCTGCTCCAGATGCTGATAGAAGCGTTCAATATCATCCACCAGAGGATACGGCGACTCTTCCACCGGTGCGGGCTCTGCCTGCTGACGATCGAGGAAGGCAACGCGAACCTCATACGCCAGGATTTGCACCGCCATGGCCAGATTCAGCGAGCTGTAATCCGGGTTGGCAGGAATGGCAACATGATAATGGCATTTCTGTAATTCGTCATTGGTTAGCCCGACGCGTTCACGGCCAAAGACCAACGCAACCGGCCCCTGCTCGCCTTCCTGTACCGCGCGCACGCCGCATTCGCGAGGTTCCAGCATCGGCCATGGGAGAGTGCGCGAGCGAGCGCTGGTGCCCACTACCAAGCGGCAACCCGCAATGGCTTCATCAAAGGTATCGACAATCGTGGCGTTGCCAATCACATCGCTGGCGCCTGCGGCCAGGGCGATCGCCTGGGAATCGGGTTTCACCAGGGGATTGACCAGATAAAGGTTGGTTAACCCCATGGTTTTCATGGCACGGGCAGTAGAGCCCATGTTGCCGGTATGAGAGGTTTCAACCAGAACAATGCGGATATTGTGCAGCATACAAACTCTGAGCGTTGCGGAAAATCGTAGCATCCTAACACAGTCGTAGGTATTTTGCCGAACACCTGCTATACTTCGCGCCGTTTCCTGTTCTTTAACATCCTGTGGAAGATACCCATGCATCCGATGCTGACTATCGCCGTGCGCGCTGCGCGCAAGGCTGGCAACCTGATTGCCAAAAATTACGAGACTCCAGACGCTGTAGAAGCTACCCAAAAAGGTTCTAACGACTTTGTCACTAACGTCGATCGCGAGGCTGAGCGTCTGATCATCGAAATCATCCGTAAATCTTACCCGAAACACACCGTTATTGGTGAAGAGTGCGGTGAGTTAACCGGTGAAGATCAGGATGTACAATGGGTGATTGATCCACTGGATGGCACCGCCAACTTCATCAAACGTCTGCCACACTTCTCCGTTTCCATCGCCGTACGCATTAAAGGCCGTACCGAAGTGGCCGTGGTTTACGATCCAATGCGCAACGAACTGTTCACCGCCACCCGTGGCCAGGGCGCACAGCTCAACGGTTACCGTCTGCGCGGCACCAACGCCAAAGATCTGGATGGCACCATCCTGGCGACCGGCTTCCCGTTCAAAGTCAAACAGCACGCACCGGCTTACATCAACGTGCTGGGCAAACTGTTCACCCAATGTGCCGACTTCCGCCGTACCGGTTCAGCCGCGCTGGATCTGGCCTACGTTGCCGCTGGCCGCGTTGATGGTTTCTTTGAGATTGGCCTGAAGCCTTGGGACTTTGCTGCTGGCGAACTGCTGGTACGTGAGTCTGGCGGCCTGGTCACCGACTTCGTTGGCGGCCATAACCACTTCAGCTCTGGCAACGTGGTTGCCGGTAACCCACGTGTGGTGAAAGCATTGCTTTCCAATATGCGTGAAGAACTGAGTGAAGCGCTGAAGCGTTAATCTCGGGCGGCATCAGGCTACTGATGCCGCGTTTTCTACTGCAAACTGCTCAACCATTCCTTCAGCCGCTGTTGGATATAATCCGGCGCCAGCTTCTCCTGCTCCAAACGCGTTCCTGGGTAACTTCCCGCGATCAACGCTTCAAACAGCGCAAGTTCTTCCACCGTCAGGTGCGTTGGCATTGCAGTCATCGAAGAGTCCTCTTCTACCATCATCGCTGAATAACGCATCACGGTGGCATGATCCATCATCAGAGCCGTCAACTGTGGCAATTTGCTGCGCGCATCACTCAAAACATGCAATCCCCACGAGTCGATATCACCCCAGTATGCGACCTGTTTATCGGCTAGCCAGGGAGCATTCAGCCAACTGACATTTTTCCCTCCACCGGATACCGCTATCGTATCTGCCATTAAGGGCAATCCCAATCCTGACTGCACGTTCTCTACCACCAGAATATGTTTGGCCGGTAACGGCTGTTGGCGCAACTCGTCCGCCGTTAGCTGCAACAACCCTAATCCCCCCAGCCTGGCCTGAGCCGCGGCGCATAGCGGGCGTACCGTTAACCAGCCTTTATGGTTGCCTTTGACATCCAGCCAGTTAGCCAAACCACCTTGTGCTGTGACCGCCCCATCATGCAGGCAATCTAGCAGATCGCTAATCAAGCGAACATATTGCTCGACAAATTTGGTATCAACGCCTTGCAGCGGTAAAGCACGTAGATACTGCCCATTCCCCATGCCGGGTTTGAGCTGAGGAATTAACTGCTGCAACCGCTGAATATCTATTGGGGACAACGAGGCTAACAACTCCAGATAATTCACCAGTACCGGGTACAATTTGGCCTCTATCGCCAATAATGGTGTCATATTGCGTACCCAGCTATCGCTGCGGGCTTGCGCCTCTTTCCCCAGATAAGCCAGCAAGCTGGTGATATCCTCAAGCACCAACGCCAGCGGCACCCGCTGGCTTCCCAAAGTTCGATAATTACGCTCCTCCCACTCAAGCCATTGCTGGTGCGGAAATTGCCGCCAGGCACCGACGTAGCGCTGAAAATGCGCCAGGTCAGCTAATATTGCCCGATTCGTCGGGGGTTTTAGCGAAACGCGTATGGGAAAAGGGCGTTCCCCTAAAAGGCGGGCTTTCAAGTTGCCCCGGTGTAACCATTCACGCTTCGAGATCAAGGCATAAGCCTGCTCAGGCAAACGCCCCCACTCATTCGCCATGTTGGCCAACCTCGGTTAATTCGATGCCCAGGTTTTGCGCACGGCGTTGGCGTGCCGTATCCAACCGCCGATCGATTTCCGCCCAGGTGACTTCACACAGGCGGCTTTCATGGTTCTTGGCATCACGTTCGGCAATCAGCAATGAACGCGCAGATTCACGCGCCAGATTGAGGTTCTTGTAGGGGGTAATGATATTGACGTGGATGTGCAACTCACGGAAGACCTGCAATACCCGGCGGCTGACGGCCTCCGCCGTATTGGAAAAGGCCTCATCCAGAAACACCGTACAGTAAACCGGCCGATCCTGGCCTTCGGGCGTCAACACATAGGCCAGGCTGGCGGCAACAATGGTGCCAGCGAAGGATTCTTTCTCCCCACCGGATTTACCGCCAGAAGATAGCAAGACGTCACGCACTTCATGGTTGGCCATATCCCGCTCTTCGGCAAAGAAGGACATTTGATAACGCGCATCCAGCAGGCGCAGGCTTTCCTGCGTCCCCGAAGAAACCGGATTGCTGGCTTTCTCGAGGATCCCTACCACCAGCCTTAGCTGCTGATAGCGGGCCAGATGATCGTCACTGGTTGCCTGAGCGAAAACCTTATCCAACTGGCGATTAAAATCCTGCACATGAGGATACAGTTCGGTCTTGGTACCCAACTTCAAGTAGCTCCCGGCCCGGAACTCGGTGCGAGCCAGCACTTTATTGATAGTCGCAATCCGCTCCAGAATATCATCGCGTTCGGCATCGATGCGTTGGCGAATACGTACCATTGACTGGGTGGCATGTTTATTTAGACGTGCTTTGAACTGCTCCACCAAGGCTGGCAGACCTTCCCGCTCCAACTGTTCGAGGTGTTGCAAATACTCGGGCAGGCTGTCGACACCGGCTCCCCAACTGCCTGCGATAATTTCCCACTTGGTACGGAAGGATGACATGCTGCCCACCGCTTCCCGCAGGGCATTGTTCTTGCGATCGCTGGCTTTATCCTGAGCTGTCACCAACCGCTTGCGGTGTGATTCAGCCAAAAATGCCAGTTGAGACAGCTCCGCGTCGTCCAAGGTCCCGACTCGTTGTTGCAGCAGAAGACGCACCTCGTCCTCCATCCCAGGCTCCGCCGCCTTGCTGGCTTTATCCTGCTCGCGCTGCGCGTTGGCTTTTTCGTTATCCAACCCGCCTTGGCTGGCATTCTTACGGTCTTTCTCTCCCCGCAGGGTGGCTAAACGCTGTTTGGCCTCTTCCCAACGTGCTTTACACTGCTGGAGATCGCTCCCCGAAGCCACCCACTGATTAAGCTGTTGCTCAATCCGGCCAACCTTGCCTTGCCACAACGGAGCATCGATATCTTCCCAACGATAGCGAGGCAGCTTTTGCCACAACGCCTCCCGCTGGTTCACCTCATCCAGATCGATTCGAGCCGATTCCAGCGCCTTTTGCGTTTTGCTCAGCTCACTGCCTGATGACTTGATATCCTGCTCTAACAACGCAATACGCGTCTGGTTAGAAAACCCCAGTTGCCACGCCCGCCGATCGTCAACCTTGTGCTGATCCTTTTTCTCAAAACGACCTTTGTCGCGATGAATCAACCCTTGCTGAGTCATGGAAAATGCGGTGGCATCCAGGGTTTCGACCGTATCGACACAGTGCAAATCAAAACGCGCCAGATGGTGTTGCAGCCAGCTGCGGTAAGGATGCTCGCGCCAGGTTAATTTATGCAGGTAGCCATCGTGATGGAACGCGGGCTGGGTTGACGCTACGGCTTCCCGAACCACCTGCACTCGAACATGAAGCCCGGTATGGCGCTGATTCAGCCAGCGGGTCACTAAATGAAAACTCGCCTCCGGCACGGCTAGCGTCGTGCGTACACCGCCCAATGCCCGTTCTATAGCCCCTTGCCAATGTTGCTGATCCGGGTCGACATCCACCAACTCCCCGATAAACAAGCATTGTTCACGTGGCAACGCCAAGGCAGCCACCATTTCGTCACGTAAACGTTGGAAACGCAGATCGATATTCGAATCGGGCCGGGCGCGTATCCCTTCCAATTCCAGTTCAAGTTGGCGCAACTGCCCTTGCAAATTTGCCAACTCGGCGCTCAGCGCACCAAATCCATCTTGAGCTGCGCGCTTTTCATCGCTAATGGTTTGCAGCTTTTCCCGCGAAATCGCCTGATTATGCAGAAAGACCCCTTCACGCAGGCTGGTCTCCAGCCCCAGCGCTTTAGCCTCTTGCTGATACTCCGAGGCTTTAACTCCCACGCTTTCCAGTTGACGCTGAGCCTGCGCCAACTCTTGTTTGATGATCTCGATCCGATCGCCACCAGCGTTAATATAATCGGTATGCGTTTTTTCAACCTGTTCCTGGGTTTCCTGCTCATCGCGATCCAACTGCCTGATCTCCAACGCCAGCGCGTCCAGTTGGTTTTGTAACCCTTTGATCCGGCCATCCCACAGGCGAAAACCACATTCCCCCATGTAAACCGGTAAGGCATCAAGCTGGGCCGTCAGCCGCTTGATCTCCGCTTCACTGCTGCGCAAGGTACGATCTAAATCAGGGAATCTGATCAGGTGATCCCGCTGATTGCGAGCATCCAGCAAACGTTCATGGATTGCCACCAGATCGGCGAACTCATCCACCACCCGGCGGGCATCGTCTTTAACACCGCTGGCTTCCAACACCAGTTCACGGATCAATTCGGTTAAATCATCGATTTTCTTTAAACCCAGCGCCCGCGCCAGCAATGCCGGAGCATTTTTATTTTCCATATGCAGGCAGCGCCGGTAAGTTTCCTGATAATCGCTAAAATTCTCGCCGCATGGCGTAATGGCGGGATCTTCTTTCAACCATTGGTTCAAGCCACGCACGTTGCCTTCACCAAAGCGATCCAACAGCTCTTTCAAGGCAACATCGCGCCGGGCCACCAGATAGATCCGGCTAATGTCCGCCAGCGCGTGGCTGTGTTTGGTGGTCCAGAATAGCGCTGCCAACACGATGCAAGAGCCATCGTCGGCACGGTATAACGCCCGTAAGGCGGTCAGCACTGGCCCTTCACGCTTGCTTTTGACCCGCGTTTTGGCTCCGTCATGCTCCGAGCCGAAACTGCCGCGCATATAGGACACCAGCGAACGATCGGTGCGATCCCCCTGCGCCGCGGCAATATTAAATGAGGCTTTACCCGCGGGCAGCAGCAGCGCCATCAGGCCATCGATCAGCGTCGATTTACCTGACCCGTTATCCCCGGTCACCAGCGTGCCCAACGGATCGATGACGGCCGTATGCAGTTGATGAAATGAGCCCCAGTTATAGACGGATAACTCAGCCAGCCTGATTTGCCCGCAATCAGCACCGGCCAGCGTCAGTTGTTCACTCTTCGCCATCATCTGCTTCCTCCTTGTTAGCCGGAGAGGTTTCCGCGTTCAGAGCCAGCCGCTCATACTCTTCGAGCATGGCCTCCAAAAATGCCGCATTGACCACATAACGAATGACCGGGGTAATTTCATAGCGCTCGCTCTCGCCACGGATCGCCGACAAAATATAGCGCTCGGCCATTTTATCTAACGCCGAATTCAGCTTCTTTCTATCCGCCTTGCTGTTATTGGTTAACGGCAGAAAGGGCGTCAGGTGGCTTTCGATACGCTCAATGTCAATGATCACGCGCTGTTCGCCTGCACGTTCCCGCTCCTGATAATGCTTGCGTAGTACCAACAGCAGTAAGGTGTCATACAAGGACAAGGTGCGGCGGTTAATCAGGGAAATGGTTTCCGTCTCCTCATCCTCCTCCAGTTCTTGCTGCAGGACAAAAGCCACTCCGCCCGGCTCATCCAGCAATAATCGCAGATACATATTGGCCAGGTGATTACCGATGACGGCTTGATGGCGACATAAGGCTTCAAACAGCTTGGGCTTTTGCGTGGCCAGTACGACGCCAACGCGCAGCAGGCTAACCAGAGTACGCCGGATCTCCGGGGCTAACGCCTCGGTATCAGCTTGCGTTACCTCGGGTTCAGCGGTAGCAACCTCTGGTGCTGGCAAATCCAGCTCCAAATCCAGCCGCTCTTGCGGCTGTTTTGCCACGGGTTCAGGCTCGGGAGCTCGTTCCCGCTGCTCTTTGCTAAGCTGGCTTAAACGCCGCATGCGATCCAGTAAATCGCCTGATGACACTTTATCTTCGCTCACAGCGCCAGCTCCCCCAAGTTCGCGGGAAACATGGCCGCACTCAGCAGATAGCCGGGGATCACCGCATTCAGTTGCACACCTTGTTTATCCGTCACCATTATGGTTTCCTTTTCATCCAGCTCCGTCGCTTTCACCGCCTTGGCAACGCGCAGCCAGGCAACCAACTCTTCCAGCCCCATCTCTAACGGCTGATGCTGCGCCAATGCGGCAAGGGTCATGGGGCCACCGCGCTGCAATATATCCAGCAGGCACTGCGCCACTTCGAGCATGCTTACGGTGTCCAAATAGTCCAGCATATCGTCGCTGGGAATATTGCCGTTGGTTTGAACTTCTACGCCGGAGGTATCCAACTGCTCATCGGGAGACTTCAGCAGCAGTGCATCTGGCGAGTAAAAGCGAATATGCCCAGTGGGTAGACGCACCGAGGTGCTGATTTTCAAGCTGTTCTGGTCTTCCTTAAAGCGGATCGCCAACCGCTCCAGCCGCCCCAACAGGCGATCCACCGCGCGCTGTTCAGACAATGTCCCGCTTTCGATATAGGCACGCAGGCTCTCTTCGGTCTTGCGACGGATCAGAAACACCCGTTCACTTTCACGGCTCAGTTCACGCATCAGTTGCCCAAGAAACTGTTTTTGCTGGGCCGTTAATGATTCTGCGACCGGGAGATTCAGGATCACCTGTAACTGCTCGCGAAATTCCGTCGTGCGGTTTTGATCGCACAACAATTGGAAAAAACCCTCGAAGGCACTGCCAGCATCAGTCTCGGTCAACAGTTGTTCTTTTTCCAATACCGCCAATAGCACTTCCCCTCGGCTTGCTCCCTGCTCGATCATCTGGATACGAATATCTTTATCCATGGTGCGGATTTCGTCTTCGACACGGCGAAAATCCCCCGTCAACACCGAAGCCAACTGATAGATTTCCCGTAAGCGCTCTCGTTGTTGAGAAGGCGATAGCTCAACGATCACCCCGGCCTTGACCGCGTCGATTTCACGCTGAATTTCACGCCTCTTCTGCTCAAGCACCGCCAAACGGCGATCGGGATTGGGGGAAATAGAAATCACAAAATCACGTACCGCATCTTGTACGATGCGTAAATGTGAGGCCGTGGTGGTGGCATTGTGCTGATCTAAAGAGAGGCTAAAGCGTAGGGCGGTTTCGCAGGCATCGGTTTTGGTCAGTTGGCCATCCAACTCACGTAACCACCCTGCCTGGATCCATTGGTTCAGATAGCTGGTCGCCGGGCTTTCGGTGATCCAAATGCCCTGGAGGCGGCACTGTTCTAAAATGCTATCCAACAAAATGCGGGCGCGGCCATAGGGCACTTCATTTTCTTCACTGAACAGATCGGCAACAAAAGCCAATATCAGCGGGGCGTTATCCGTGCGCAATAACTTCCAGGCAATATTTTCCTGATAGATACGCCGGAATCTGGCTTGGAACTCATAGAAACTAATGATAAACCTCTCTTTCTTTATAATAAATCCTGAGGGATTACATTAGGTTATTTTACTTATGTTATCTCTTTGTTCAATATTTAATCCCGCACTTAGCGGGAAAAAGGCCGTATCCCGCCGCCAAATTCCGGCTGAGCGCTGACGTACAGCAGCACACCAGCAAACAGCAAGATTAAACCTCCGGCTAACGCCAACGAGCCCCAAGCAACCGCACTCCAGGCCGCCGGTGCACGCTGGCGGCTGATACGTATCGCCAGCTTACGGCTGTAATGCACCAACAGCGCCAACCCGGAAATCGTGATCGAGGTACCCAGTGCCATGGCAAGTGCCGACAACACGCCCCAGGTAAAAACGCCGATCACCTTGGAAAACAGCAAGACCAGGATCGCCCCGGAGCAAGGCCGCAGACCCATTGCCAGCACAATCGCCGTTTTGGTGCGCCAATCATTGCCAGCTTGCAGTTCCTCATCGCTCGGCAAATGCCGGTGGCCACAACCACAGTCCGCGCTATGGACATGATCGGCAGGCAGAGGCTGCAAGCTGTTGATGCGCAGCGCAGGCCGAGGCCGCATGGCTTTCACCGCCATAAACAAGCGCTTTAACGCCCGCCAACTGAGCAAGACACCGAGCAGGATCACCAGAATAAAGCTGCCCTTCTCCAGCCAGAAACTACTTTGATGCAACTGCCGGGAAGAAAGTTGCAGCACCACCAGCACTAGCGTGACCAGGGCAATCGCGACCAATCCCTGCACCACAGAGGCGGCAAACGTCAGCTTCAAGCTGCTTTTCAACCGTGCCGGGTGGGTAGCCAGATAGGTGGCGATCACCACTTTACCGTGGCCCGGCCCCAAGGCATGCAACACGCCATAGCCTAGACTGAACAGCATCAGCGCCACTCCCGCTTGCTGGGGAGCCGCCTTGACCTGTTGCAGCAACGCCGCCATTTCCTGATGTAGCCCTTTCTGCCACACCACGCTTTGCATCAACAGCTGCGGCCAGTAATGCCAAACCCACTGAGCCACCGCAGCCAGCAGAATGAAGAACAGCAACAACGGCCACAGGCTGAAGGCCCAATGGCGCTGAGGTTTGCTGGTTTGGCTGAGGTTTACTGACATGTTAACGTCACCCGCTGGGCAAACTGTTGCCCTAATGCCATATCTTCACCGGGCGAATCGTTCTTATCCAGAGACAATGCATAGGCTTGTAATGACGAATCGGGCTTTGGCGTCACCAGGCTGAATTTGCACTGCTTCGCCATCTCTGGCGGCAAGTGCAGCGCCTTTTGATCCTGGTAGGTCATGTCCACAAAATAGGTGGGATCGTAGGTGGCAATTTCAAAGGGTTCCCCCACCAGCGGCTGCGGTTCCGCCAGCGGCAGCACAAACTCCAGCACGGCTTTATGGCCCTGCCGGGATAGATGGTATTCGGTTGGCAGGTTGAGGTATTTCACCGGTTTGCCTGCACGGTAAATATCGGTGAAATAGTGCTGCCCGAGGACGTTAGCCATTACTTCCGCCGCCAGTTTTTTCCAGACTTCTGAATCGCTGTTGGCATTTTCGGCGTCATACAGCAGATCCGCCGAGGTGATCTCATCCATTACCCAAACCATTTTTAAACCGGTCAGCTTCTGATCCTTAGCCACAAAGGTGGTGTTCATATCGATAAAACTGTGTGGGTGGGCGAGTGCGCCCATGCAGGTCATCATTAGCAAGCAAGCCACCAGGCCACGGAGTTTCATCATCCAAGCATACTTTCTATTGTTATAATATAACATCAACCAAACCTCAACCGGCGTTAACAAACCGAATAACTGTGACGAAAGTAGTAAGCCGAAGTAAAAGCAGGGGCAACTGCCACGCCCCGCAGAGCCTTTTGCTATGCTTAAACATAATTTAAACACGACCTGCCAGAAGGTGATATGAGCCTGGAGACTTCTTCTGCGCCTGAGTTTTCAGGTCAACAACGGCGCTGTCATTTACTGCTGATGCTGTATGCGCCAGTACCCTCGGTACAACTGGAGACCATCGGCCAAATCAACGGCGTAGACCTGCTCATTACCCGGCAAGATATAGCCGAGGTTGCCAGCGAGATCCAGCATTTCCATCATCTGGAAATCAGCGGCGATCCCTACGAGGGCTACCAGCTCCAGGGCAGCGCGCTGGATCTTCGCTTATGTCTGCTCCAATGGCTACGGCGAGCCTTGCGTTGCAGCCCAGAGTTTGTCGAACAACACTTTGGCCCTCAGTTTCAGCGGGCGATGCAACTCCAGCACCCACAGCTACCGGCACTGGAATTGTGCATCAACCAATGTGAACAGCGCCTTAACCGTCGCTTTGAGCAGCGTGACCGCCTGTTTTTGCAACACTATCTTTGTTATTGCGTCTGGGCTAGCCAGCATCAGCGCCATCCTCAATTTGATCGCCGCCAGCATGAATGGCTGCAAAGCAAGCCAGAGCGCCTGGCGGCGGTGGAACTGCATCAAGCGCTGAATCAGCTATTTGGCCAGCCCGGTGACAGTAGAGAATGTGACTTCCTGGCGTTGATGTTTACCCTGCTGAAAAGTCACAGCTACCAGAGCAGCGATTCGCCAGAGGACCAACGCCTGATGGCGGCGATTGGGCAGGTGGTGGAACGCTTCCAGCAGATCTCCGGCATGCATTTCAGCAGTCAGGAGGGGTTAATCAGCCAGCTGTTTGCCCATTTGGCCCCTGCCGTGGAACGCTGCCGGTTTGCTATCGGCATCGACAATACGCTACTGGAAGAGGTGGTCCGTAAATATCCCCGTCTGATGCGCACCACGCAGGAGGCGTTAGCGCCGTTTGAACAGGAATATGAGATTCAATTTTCGCGGGAAGAAGCAGGGCTAGTGGCGATCAGCTTTGGTGCCTGGTTGATGCAGGGCAACGCGTTGCAGGAAAAGCAGATACTGTTGCTGACGCTGGATAACCCGCAGTTGGAAGAAGAAGTGGAATATCAGATCCGCGAATTGACGCTATTGCCGTTGAATATCAAATATCAGCCTTTACACGACTACCTGCTTGCTGGTGCACCGCAAGGGATTACGCTAGTGATTAGCCCCTACGCCACACCGAGCCAGGAGCAACCACCCACACTGATTATTACCGAACTGCCGCTGGAGCGTCAGCAGCGCAAGGCGATCCGTGCGCTGCTGGAAAGCCATTAACGGCTATTGCTAACCGCCACCGCCGGTGGGCGAATAAACAACGCTGGCACCACCACCGCGACCATTACCCAGAACACTCCGCCCTGATAGTGCTCGAACAGGAAGCCCGCCACCACGGTCATCACTGCAATGCCGCCGCCCATCGCCAGCGCCGAATAAACCGCCTGCAGACGGATCACTTCCGCTCCCTGACGCGCCGCAATAAAGCGCATTGCCGCCAGATGGCAGACCGTGAAGGTGCCACAATGCAGCACCTGTACCAGCAGCAGCCAGCCGATTTCCGTCGTTGTTGCCATCAGGCCCCAACGCAGCAGACCACACACGGCGGAAAGTAATAGCAGATTACGCGCGTTCCAACGGCGGAACAGGAAATGGCTGCTGGCAAAGATAACCACTTCAGCGACCACGCCCAAAGACCACAGATAGCCGATAGTCGCCGCAGAGTAACCCGCTTCTTCCCAATAGATGGAGGCAAAGCTGTAATAACCGGCATGTGCCCCTTGCAACAGCGTCACACACAGCAGAAAACGCCAGACAGGCCCTTCGCTGAGCAATTCACGCCAGGAGCGGCTAGGTTCATTCCGCGCCCGAGACTCACCTTGCGGCAGCACGCTCGGTTTCAGCAACATGCCCACCAGCATCGCCAAGATGCTGACCAACAGGCTGATCAAAATCGCATTATGGCCCCAAACGGACACCAGCTTGCCGGTTAACGCCGAGCCGATCACAAAGGCCAGCGATCCCCATAACCGTACCCGGCCATAGTCCAGAGTGATCTGCCGTTGCCAGGTGGCAGCCAACGCATCGGTCAGCGGAACCAGCGGGGAGAAGAACAGGTTAAAACCGGCGATCACCAGCATCAGCCAGGCCCAGCCATTACCGAAACAGAAGCCGACGGCAAACGCCAGGGAGAGCAATGCCAACAAACGCAACGCGGTGATTAAATAGGAGGGATCTTTTACACGTGGAGCAATCAGCAGGCTACCGAGGAAGCGCGCCACCAGGCCAGCGCCGAGCAAGATACCGATGGTTTCAGGCGGTATGCCCTCACCTTTTAACCAAACGCTCCAAAACGGTAGATAGATGCCATAGGAAAAGAAGTACGTGAAATAACTGAGAGCGAGCCAACGCGTTGATTGCAGAACCATGTTCCCTCCAGGATGAGGGCAATACTTTGACAGAGCTCACACCTTGCAGCAATCTTCATTCATGCTCAAAGGGCCAGAGTGCAAAGCAGTTCACAGTTTAGCTGCAACAACGCTAAAAAAACCCGCCGAGGCGGGTTTTATCTGCAAAGCAATCGAAGTTCTTAGGCGTAAACCGGGAAGCGAGCGCAGATATCCAGCACTTTCTTCTTGGTACGTTCGATGGTGGCTTCGTCGTTCAGGTTGTCCAGCACGTCACAGATCCAGCCAGCCAGTTCACGCACTTCGGCTTCTTTAAAGCCACGGCGAGTCACCGCAGGGGTACCCAGACGGATGCCAGAAGTCACAAACGGGCTCTTCGGATCGTTTGGTACGCTGTTTTTGTTAACGGTGATGTTAGCACGGCCCAACGCGGCATCGGCTTCTTTACCGGTCAGGTTCTTATCTACCAGATCCAGCAGGAACAGGTGGTTATAGGTGCCGCCGGAAACCACTTTGTAACCGCGATCCAGGAACACTTTCACCATCGCTTTGGCGTTATCGGCCACTTGCTGCTGGTAAACCTTGAACTCAGGCTCCATCGCTTCTTTCAACGCTACCGCTTTACCGGCGATCACGTGCATCAGCGGGCCGCCCTGGCCGCCAGGGAAGACGGCAGAGTTCAGCTTCTTATACAGCTCTTCATCACCACCTTTGGCCAGGATCAGGCCGCCACGCGGACCCGCCAGCGTTTTATGGGTAGTGGTGGTCACGACGTGGGCATGAGGAACCGGGTTCGGGTAAACGCCAGCGGCAATCAGGCCCGCCACGTGTGCCATATCCACGAACAGATAAGCGCCGATGCTGTCAGCGATTTCACGCATTTTTGCCCAATCAACCACACCAGAGAAGGCAGAGAAGCCGCCGATGATCATTTTTGGTTTGTGGGTCTGCGCCTGTTTGGCCAGATCGTTATAGTCAATCTGCCCAGTTTCGTCGATACCGTAAGGCACCACGTTATACAGTTTACCGGACAGGTTCACCGGTGAACCGTGCGTCAGGTGGCCGCCGTGTGCCAGGTTCATCCCCAGGATGGTGTCGCCCGGCTGCAGCAGCGCGGTATAAACGGCAAAGTTAGCCTGGGAACCTGAGTGAGGCTGCACGTTGGCATAGTCGGCACCGAACAGCTCTTTGGCGCGATCGATCGCCAGTTGCTCAACGATATCAACGTATTCGCAACCGCCGTAGTAACGCTTGCCCGGATAGCCTTCTGCGTATTTGTTGGTCAGTTGGGAACCCTGGGCCTGCATCACGCGCGGGCTGGTGTAGTTCTCAGACGCAATCAGCTCAATGTGCTCTTCCTGACGCACTACTTCCTGCTCCATTGCATGCCACAGTTCGGCATCATAATCAGCAATGTTCATTTCACGCTTTAACATCCGGCATCTCCTGACTGAAATCAGCTAACTTAATTTACCCCTACGGGTGCTGGGCAACAGTGTAAACCGTTTCGGCCTATCGAAGATAGGTCTTGACAGAGGTTTTTACGCAAACGATTGGCATCACGTGGCGTAAGGCTTTGAACCCTTAAAGACCGCATTTTGGCAACGGAGTTTTACTCATCAACAAAATGCGCTTTTTTCATGTTCTGTGAAGGCGATCGACGGTTAACAACCCCGCAACCACAACAAGGATATTTACAAGCGCGGGATTAATTCATAAGATGCATTTAAAATGCATTTATTAGATCATCATAAAAACATCCCCAAGGAGCCTCACCATGCTGGATAGTCAAACCATCGCCACCGTTAAATCTACCATTCCCCTGTTAGCCGAAACCGGCCCCAAACTGACCGCCCACTTCTACGATCGCATGTTTGCCCATAACCCTGAATTGAAAGATATTTTCAATATGAGCAACCAGCGTAACGGCGATCAGCGCCAGGCGTTGTTCGATGCAATCTGCGCTTACGCCAGCAATCTTGAAAACCTGGCCGCCCTGCTGCCTGCGGTAGAACGCATTGCCCAGAAGCACGCCAGCTTCAATATCCAGCCCGATCAGTATCAGATTGTCGGCCACCACCTGTTAGCCACGTTGGACGAAATGCTCAGCCCTGGCCAGGAAGTGCTTGATGCCTGGGGAAAAGCCTACGGGGTGCTGGCCAACGTGTTTATTCAGCGTGAGGGCCAGATCTATCAGGAAACGGAAAAGAGTGACGGTGGCTGGCGTGATTTACGTGCCTTCCGCATCGTGAAAAAACAGCCGCAGAGCAACGTCATATCCAGCTTTGTACTGGCGCCAGTAGATGGTGGCCGCGTGGCCGATTACCAGCCAGGCCAGTATCTGGCGGTTTATATTAACGATGACAGCCTGCAACACCAGGAGATCCGCCAATATTCACTTACCACCGCATCGAACGGGGAATATTACCGCATCGCGGTCAAACGTGAGGAACGGGGCGCCGTTTCCAACTTCCTGCATCAGCAGGCCAAAGAAGGCGATATCATTCATCTCGCGGCACCACACGGCGATTTCTTCCTGCAGGTAGAACCGACTACGCCAGTGGCATTAATCTCGGCAGGCGTTGGCCAAACGCCAATGCTGGGGATGCTTAACGCCCTGCACAACAATCAGCATCCGGCCAACATCCACTGGTTACATGCCGCAGAAAACGGTGCGGTGCATGCTTTTGCCGACGAAGTGGCGGATATCGCCGGACGTATGCCTAATCTGAGCCGTCATGTCTGGTACCGTGAACCCAATACCGATGATGTGCAGGGCCGCGATTATCACAGCCAGGGCCTGATGGATCTGAGCGCATTGCGTAGCGAGTTAAGCGATCCGCAGATGCATTACTACTTCTGTGGCCCGGTGCCGTTTATGCAGCACGTGGGTAAGCAGTTGCTTGAGATGGGCGTGGAGGCCGAACGTATCCACTACGAATGCTTCGGCCCGCATAAGGTGCTGTAAGGCTCAGTCTCTTGGTAACATTATCAGGTAAGAATGTTATTGATTAATTTGCGTGCCAAGTGCGGGTGCCGAAGAAACGGTGCCCGCGATAATAATCAATGATATTGTCAGTTTGAGCTCAATCTAAAATCTACAATTTCCTTAATGTTATTCCCCTTTTCGCTATCGTTTTTAATCCGACACTGTGGTAAATCTACGCCCCATTGATAAGGACTTTGCATGGAGCGCAAGGATGATCCAGCTTTCAGCACCTCGCTGTATTTTCGCCAGTAATCTGATCCGCCACTCTCGCCATACTCCCGTCAGGCTAATACCTTTTTTGGCAGCCATACCTGCTCATTCACGTTGTTAATTATGGAAAGTGTACGTTGAGCGCATCAGTGGACTCACTATTTGCGTCATCTTCAAGGAGGTACAGAGATGCAACAGACCGTACAGGACTGGGTAAGAGAAACGACGGGCACACAGTTATACGCAGTCCTGGCCAACACCCATGGCGCGCAAGGCATCAAAGCCTATTACCGTGAGGACGGCAGCCGCACGCCGCACGGGCTTTACGCCAATACACCCTATGCCAACTGGTTTGAAGTGATGCCGGTGCTGGTACAGCTCAATGAAGGCAGCCCATTCTTACGCTGGGTGGCAGAACCCCCTTTACGCAACTGGGGCTGGCTGGCACGTTCACCGTTGCCACAGGCTGCCCTAGCGGCCCACCTTGCCGGTTTGACGCAGGTGATCATGCCCAGCGGCAAAACGGTGTTTTTCCGCTATTGGGATGGGCGTTATCTGCCAGCTTACCTGCGCTACTTTGGCGATGAGTGGCGCTCTATCCTGCCGGTGTTCTCCGATTACTGGGTAAATGGTGAAGTATTTACCTGCCCGGTAGACCCTTCTGCGCAGGCCCAGATTAGCCCCTGGTGGCAGGTGCCCCAAGGGATGGTGGATGCACTGCTGGATGAAGATCCGGAGCCGCTGATCGCCAACCAGTTGACCTGGCTGCGCGAGAATGAGTTTGAACTCTATCAAACCGTGCCGGAACCGGTGTTGCGCCAGATTGCGCTGCGGCTTTACCCACAGGTCTGGCAACAGACGCCAGATCCGAAGAAGCGAACCGCCCGGTTGTCCCAGGCTCTGGTAGACGCACTGAGCCGCCGTACCAATCCGTTCGAGGTGATCACCCTCAACGTTTCCTCTTTTCGACCGTGAGTAATGGACTATGACGACCGAATATATTGCGAGTATTGACAATGCCTTACTGGGCTTCAAAAACAAGACTCTGCTCACCGAAGAGTATCGGCAGGCTGTCAAGAAATGGGCCCTGGCCAGTGCCGTCTCAGACATATTAGGTGGACCGACGCTGGAGATGGAGAAGACTCTGCGGCTCAACGACAGCAAAAAGGTGGCCTCTGAAAATGAGCGTAGTTTCGAGAGCAGCGTGGTGACCTGCCCGAAAAACGGTGAGCTCAAGGTGGCTCTCGCCTATGAGTCCACGTTTGAACTGCCCATCCCCGATGTGACTATCGAGGTCTATGAAAATACCAGTAAGGATAAGTACACCTTGGTGGCGACGAAGCAAACCGATGAACAAGGTGTGGCGCTCTTTCCTGATCTTACCGCTGGCAAAAAATACCGTGTTATCGCCACTGACAACCAGATGAAACAGCACAACGACCAGATGCTGCAAGCCTATGACGGCTTGATGCTGGATATGCACAGCGCCCTATCTACGCAATGGCTTACGTACAAACCACAATGGCAAAAAGATAAGCTTGCTGAGGAGTTGTGGGGGGCCCTAAAAAAGGGAATGTACGCTGGGTTGTTCTCCATGTGGGATGATATCAAGCTGGCCTTCCATGTGGCGACCAATGCAAAAGAGTACGGTCAGAAAATCTATGCGGAAGCCAGCAAGTACAAAGATCTCATTGCCGAACTGGATGAGCAAGACTTGGAAAAGCTGCTGGCGGGCAGCATGCAGATGACGCGTGAGTTGCTGGCGCTGTTTAATGACGAAGCTGCGTTGTATCTGCTTATGCGCTCGGTGGAGCTACAAGTGTACATGTACCCGTGGGGCACATTGCTGCGACCGGTGGTGGAGGCCGGAGGATCGCTGATCAGCGATAGCCTGATTGGCCTGGTTATCGGAGCCGTACTGTCCCTGGTGACCGGAGGGTTAGGGGTCGCGTTCCTGGTCTATAAAGTGGGGGCGGCGCTAAAAAAACTGGGGAATGTTGGGAAACTCATCTGGGATGGGCTCATGACTATCCTGCGAGCAACCGAGAAACTGGCTAAGTTTTTCTTTGAAAAAACTCGTGAATGGAACCTCAAGCGTCAGGCCAGTGCCCGTTTGAAACAGGAGCGGAAGAACAAAGTACGCGAATCAAACCATGCACAACTGACTGATAATTCAGGCGCGGTGCATAACAGCGCCGCGAAAGATGCGGCAGGCCACTCCACGGTGAACTCGCAGTGCACCCCCGGCAGCGGCTGCCCGGTCTCACTGATCAACGGCGAAGAGTTGCTTACTCTGGACGATGGACAACTGATTGGCCTGACGCCCTTTATCTTCCAGCGTCAGTACCGCACCACCGCGGTCGAACGCACATCGGTGTTTGGTTTTGGCTGGAGCCATAGCCTGCAACATCAGGTGGAGTTTATCGGTGATGAACTGCACTGGACCGATCACCAGACCCTCACCACCATTCTGCCGTTACCTACCGAAGTTTCCCCAAGTGGGCTTAACTATATAGCCGGGGCCGCCGCCTATCTGGACGAGGAGCCCAATAGCTACTGCCTGATGGCCGGTAGCATGGAAGGCTGGGTGTTGCATGTGCATCGGGTTACGGGGCAAACGACCGGGCGCATCACCGGCCTTTCACACCGCCAGTTGCGGTTGACCCTGCATTATCACGATGGCTTACCTGTTCGGCTGGAACATCCGGCTGGTGCAGCCTTGCAGTTCAGCTATCAGGAGCTGCCTCAAGGCTGGCGCCTGACGCAGCTGAGCCTGACCCCTGAATCGGGTCGGGAAGAGGCTCTCCATCCGCTGATGACCTATGAGTACGATGAGCGGGGGCAACTGAGTGCCGCTATCAATGCGGCCGGGGAAGCCGAGCGTTATCAGTATCGTGATGACTATGTGTTCAGCCTGCGGCAGTTGGCCGGCGGGGCCGAGTTTTATTGGGAATGGCAAGGGCAAGGCAAACAGGCCCGTGCGGTGCGCCATTGGAGCAACCTGCCGAACCTTGACCAGCGTTTTCTGTGGGACGAGCAACCCGGGGCCGTCACCCTGGTCCATCAGGACGGTTCACGGGAGACCTGGCAACATGACACCCGCTTCCGCCGCCTGATAAAGAAGATCGACCCAGATGGCGCGACCCACCTCAATGAATACGGTGAACGCGGTGAGCTGCTGAGTGAAACCGATCCATTGGGCAACCGTACCGAATATGGTTATAACGGTGAACTGCAGTGCACCTGGGTGCGCACTCCTGACGGACAAGAGACCCAATACCGTTATTCGCGGGGCCGGGTCGTAGAGAAAACCACCTGGAGCCTCGATCAGGAGGACAAGATCCGTGAACGGTATCGCTACGATACGCAGGGCAACCTGACGGAAGAAACCGATGCGTTGGGCAATACCTGCCACTACCTGTGGTCTGCACAAGGGGCACTCAACGAGGTGCAATACCCGGATGGCAGCCGCGAACGCTTTGTCCGCGATGCGTTTGGCCAGGTGCTGGAACACCATCAGCGCAACGGGCTGACCCACTATTATCGCTACAACCTGCTGGGGCGGGTGATCCGGCACAGCGATAGCCCACTCGACGAGGCCGGGGTCAACGGCACCCGTTATACCTGGAATGCCGCCAACCGGCTGGAGGCTATTCACGCGCCTGACGGCACAGTGCGCTACTATCGGTACAACGCCTACGGCAAGGTGACCAGCGAGCGTGATGAAAAGGGGCTGACCACCCAATACGAATACTATCCAAATTCCCGTTTAGTGAGCCGGGTGATATATCCCGACCTCAGCCAGGTGGAATACCGTTATGACAGTCCGAAGAGTTTAGTCAGCGACATCATCAACCAGAACGGTGAACATCATCGGTTGGCTTATCACCCCAACGGATTGGTGAGTGAAGAACACACCGTTGACGGACGCCACTTCCTCTATGACTACGACCTGAACGGGCACCTGACCCAGCGCACCGAGTACGGCACCAGCCAAAGTGAACAGACCGCGCTGGTGACCCGCTATGAGCGGGACGCTGCCGGGAGACTGATTCGCAAGGTGTTGCCAGACGGCAAGGAAGTCAGCTACGCCTACGACAGCTTTAACCGCCTGCGACTGGTGGACGACGGGCAGTGGCCGCTGGCTTACGGTTACGATGAAGTCGGGCGGCTGACGGAAGAGTATCAGGGCTTCGCCAGCCTGTTTTACGGCTACGACAGCGCAGGTAACCTGACACGCCAATGCCTGCCCGACGGCAACATTCTGGCCTACCAGTACCAGCAGGGGCAGGTCTCGCGTATTGCACTCAATGGCCAGGTGCTGAGTGAACACCTGTATCGCGGCGAGCAGGAAACCCGGCGCATCACCGGTGAGGTGGTGAGCGAGTTTGATTATGACGGGCTGCAACGCCTGCGCCATCAACGTGCTACTGCCGCAGTGCAGGCGGAACTGGAGGGTGACGCCCCAGACGTAACACCGGTGATGCAGCGCCGCTACGAGTACGACCCGGCAGGCAACCTGACGCAGATCCTCGACCCGCACAAGGGCAACCGGGAATACCGCTACGATAAGCAGCATCGCCTGACCGAAGCGCTGCACCACCCGATAGCCTACCCTGAAGCCTTGCCGCAGGCGCTGCGCTGGCGGGGGATCAGCGAGCAGTTTACGCACGATGCAGCGGGTAACGTGTTAGGGAACGACGCCACCTCCCGTGGAACACAAGTGCGTGGCAACCTTCTGAAGCAGAAAGGCGATGTGCGGTTCGAGTATGACGAATTTGGCAACCTGACATGTGAAGTGCGCAGCACCAAGCCATTGTGGGTACGGGAGTTCCGCTATGATTGCCAGCACCGGTTGGTGGAATTTATTGAACAACGGCAGGGGCAGAAAACCCACTTTGCCTATATCTATGATGCCTTTGGTCGACGCATCCAAAAGCAGGACCTGCTAGCCCAAGGGCCTAATGCCATAACCCGGTTCTTCTGGCAGGGTGAGCGGATGGTGGCAGAATGCGCCGACGATGATAATATCTTCACAGCGGATGACCCAAAACCGGCGCACCGGGCGACCTATAAAAGCTACCTGTACAGCCCCGGCAGCTTTGTGCCGCTGGCGCAGTTACTGGGCAAAGGACGCAAGTCGGAGATTTACTACTACCTGAATGACCACCTGGGTACCCCGCAGGAACTGGTCAACGGCAAAGGACAGATTGCCTGGAGCGCGGCGTACCGCGCCTACGGCAATCTGGCGGTAGCGTTCATTGAATCTGTGCCGCAACCACTGCGTTTTCAGGGGCAGTACTTCGATGCTGAAAGCGGGTTGCACTATAACCGGTATCGCTATTACTCGCCGGAGACCGCAAGGTTTATCACCCCTGACCCTATTGGGCTGGCCGGTGGCCTAAACCAGACGCAGTATGTGCCTAACCCTACTGGGTGGGTGGATCCGCTGGGGTTGACTAGTGTGAAGAGGGGGTGCCCTCCGGACTCAGATATACCGGCTGGGGTGAAGACGGGTGAGCCGGAGATCCCTAAGATCACACGTGGTGCCGACGTTACACCTGAAGTTATTCACACAGCTTTAAAAGGAGATTCTCTCCAAACAGTACAGGGGATGGTTTCACTCCCTGCTGTTCAACGCTATGTTGACCGATTATTGAAAGGAGACATTGCACCTCCGATCAAAGTTGATGGTAATGTAATCGTTGAGGGTAACCATCGATATGTTGCAGGAAAGGTCGTTGGAGTCCTTCCTGAAATAGGTGCGGGGACATTATCCCCAAGTAATATACCTAGAGTCAAGCCAATGCATGAAACAATAGTTGATCCGACTGATTGGGGCAATAATTAATGTTCATTATTAAATTTGAATCTGGAGAAGTTAAAGTTATTAATGCATCTAGTTTAGAGGGTTTCGATTTCTCTAGCGCATCTTTACATACGGCTATTTTTGAGGGCTATATACTACGCCAAGCTAATTTTGAAAGCGCCAATTTACGAAGTGCTAATTTCTCCAACTGCGTTCTTGATTTTTCTGACTTTTCCAATTCATTGTTAATGAATGCTAATTTTTTAAATGCATCACTCATTAATTGCAATTTATCAAATGCAAAACTGATGGGGGCTTTTTTTCTTGGTTCAAATATGATTAACGCGAATTTATCTGAGGCTGACTTATTTTGTGTTAACTTTAACAACGCAAAGTTGAGTGGGGCCAACTTATCATCATCAAGAATTGAAACAGCTAGCTTTAATCAAGCTACTTATAATAGGCTTACAATATGGCCTGATAACTTCGATCCTGAAAGCAAAGGTGCATTATTGATTAAATAAAAATTTAAAGCCAGATTACCGGGAATCCGCCCTATCGCACTTCCGGTAATCTGGCGGTAGCGTTTGTTGAGTCAGTGTCACAGACATTGCGTTTTCAGGGGCAGTATTTCGAGGCGGAAAGCGGTTGCACTATGACCTGCATCGTTATTACTCGCCGGAAATCGCAAGATTTATCACGCCTGACCCTATTGGGCTGGCCGGTGGGCTGAACCAGACGCAATATGTGCCTAACCCTACTGGGTGGGTGGATCCGCTGGGGTTGAGTAGTGTCAAGAGGGGGTGCCCTCCGGACTCAGATATACCGGCTGGGGTGAAGACGGGTGAGCCTACAGCACCCAGCACAGATAATAAAGATGTTCAATGGTCACCTCATGGCTATAAGCATTCATCACCGAAAAACTCTTCATGGAAAGATATTATAAAATCGACTAAATTAGGCCCCGAGAAATATAAACCAGGCACTGACATAGAGGCACTGGAGCCTTCAGTTTATAGCACTAGACAGGCTGTAACCAATGGAAAACCATGGAAGGTAAAAGATCTAGTTGAAGTAATTGGTGCTAGCGAGGGAAAACTGAGTCAATGGATGAGAGTTGAAGAAAGTGCAGGGACTATACACGGACACTCTATATCACGCAGTGAGTTTTTGAGGCTAACTAAAATTTGATATCAACTGACTTTTCACATAAAAATGGAGTTGTCACTTTTGATAATCTCTTCTTGGATGAAAATAAGCCTCTTATTGATCAACTAGATGATCTTAAAGAGGATATGCTTCAGGTTGAGTTTCCTAATGCGTACCTTCTTGATGTTGGATGGACTCCTTCGTTTAATATAAATGGTAAGTTTAAAATTGTACTTATAAAAGATTATGACTGGCAAAAACCGGTCTACACAGGAGTCGCAACTAACGTAAAAGATTTAGAGAGGGAAATATCGCTAGCGGTATCTGAAATACCAACTGGCTAAGCAAGTTTTGGTTTTGAGTCCCAGATAAACAAAGTGCGTCGACGATAATAATATCTTTACGGCCG
This sequence comes from Serratia sp. K1WW1, assembly GCF_055790865.1. Taxonomy (NCBI): domain Bacteria; kingdom Pseudomonadati; phylum Pseudomonadota; class Gammaproteobacteria; order Enterobacterales; family Yersiniaceae; genus Serratia; species Serratia sp. K1WW1. The sequence goes on along the minus strand of NZ_CM147697.1, from coordinate 1,479,939 downwards.
ACGCTCCAAAACCGGCGCACCTGGCGACCTATAAAAGCTACCTGTACAGCCCCGGCAGCTTTGTGCCGATGGCGCAGTTACTGGGCAAAGGACGCAAGTCGGAGATTTACTTTTAGAAAGACACGGAGCTCAAACTACTCTTCAAACACTGTTAGAGCGAGTCACGACAGGTGCAAATCCTACAACAGGGATTATTGATACATATAAAAGTGGCGCGAAAGCTGGGCAAGCTAAAATCCCTAGTGCTGCAACACGATATTTAATCCATCGGGATCAGCTTAACTCTATTTATCGCGCCAAGTTGATATTGAAACAAACGGGTGACAAAACCTTTCAAAAAGACCTCAACATATGGGGAGAGATATTGTTGAAGGTCATAAATCAGAAACTCTTGAGTATGGTAAGCAAAAATCATCAGTGACTATTCTTGATGATAATGGAAACTCAATAACCAGCTATCCTAAATGGGGGCAATAAAAGTGAAGTTAAATAAAAATAAAAGGCTGAAAGCGATGGGGTTTTTAGGGGGGGTATTAAGCCCCTTCAACTCAAACATCACTACGGTAGATGAGAGCGAGGATATATTTAAATGCAACTCCCCCGATAAATCAAGTTTTTTAAATTATTTGATAAATATATAAAAAGTGATCTAGCATCATCCCCGCTCGGATGTTTTTTAACTATTGCCGTACTTGAGAAGTATCTTTTGAATGCTGACGAGTCTTTTGAAGATGCTTTGCATGAGTTAGTATTTGGTGACATCTTAGAGGATCCCCACTATTTTATGAAATTACTTCTTGAGTATGCAATTGAAATCTCAATCAATCAAAAAATAGTTGATAATAAAAAAGTAATTTATAATTATAAAGTGAATGAAATGCTGTAAAGGCAGCTCAAAAAGGTTGATATGAAAATATCGGCCTGAACAATCTGAATGACTACCTAGGAACCCCGTAGGAACTGCTCAATGGCAAAGGACAGTATAGAGAAACATAAAATGAATTCAATAGAGCGTATATGTAGAGATCTTGACTTACCTTGCGGGGATGAGTTCACCCAAGATTGGGTATATGAATTACCTGAGGAATTTCGCACAGAGGAATGGTTGAGTAAATATGTCTTAGCTTACTCAAATGATAGTTACTCTGAATCAGAGCAGGATTTGCTGATGCAATTGATATTTGATGTTACTAATGATTGTTTAAGTATGGGAATGGATGCTAATGATGAGGTTATCGTTAAAGCATTAGGTTTGCTTTCAAATAATCATCAGAGGCATTTTCAGTTAATTGAAGACTGGGCTTTGGATGGAGAACCGCTGGAGGATTGTTTTGCGTTGACTGATAAAGTAAGGGAAATAAAAAACAATAAGTGGCTGAAGTTATAGGGTTCGAACATGTTCGAACCCTATAAAACAAGCACAGAGTGACACACCGCAACACCCTGTTATTTAGTCCGCTTCCACGCATCCCGTACCTGTTCCGCCGTCACCGGCGCAGCCTGGTTCCCCCAGCTCCCGCGCAGATAGCTCATCAGATCGGCAGCCTTCTGATCGTTGAGCACCCAGCCATAACCCGGCATAACGATCGCCGTGGCATGTTGGGTGACCGGCGTATGCGCGCCCTCCAGCACCACGCGCAAGGCGGTCAGCGGATTATCCGCCGTCACCGACAGATTGCCCGCCAGAGCAGGTATGACGTTGTCGCTCCCCTCCCCTTTATTGCCATGGCAAGTTGAACAGTACATCGCATAGATCTGCCCGCCTGAAGCCATGCTCGCGCTTGATGCCGCCATGGTTGCTACAGGTTTCGGTGCCACTACTTCCAGACTGTGTACATACTGCGCGATAGCCTTTAAATCATCGTCGCTGAGGTATTGCGTGCTGTGCGCCACCACGTCGCTCATCGGCCCGGCCACAGCCGCATGTTGGCTACGGCCGCTTTTCAGCAGCGCAACCACATCATCCGGCTTCAACCCACGCAGGCTCGGTGCATACCAACCATCCAACTCTGCGCCGCTCAGGAACTCAGGCGATTGGTTATCCAGCCCTTTTTCCTGCATCGCCCAGCCGCGCGGAGTATGGCAACTGCCACAGTGACCCAACCCCTGAACCAGATAGGCGCCGCGGTTCCACTGGGCGCTTTGCTTACTGTCTGGCTGATAGGTTTGGTCTTCATGGAACAGCGTATTCCATACCGCTAACGGCCAACGCATGGACATTGGCCAGCTGATATCGCTTTCCCGGTTGGCAGTGTCTTGCGCCGGGACTTCGTGCATCAGGTAGTCATACAGAGCGCGCATGTCCTGCTCGCTCATTTTGGCGTAGGAGGTATAAGGCATGGCGGGATACAGACGATGCCCATCTTTGGCCACGCCCTGCCGCATGGCACGGTCGAACTCTGCAAAACTGTAGCTGCCAATACCTTGCTGTTTATCCGGCGTGATATTGGTGGCATAGATATCCCCTACCGGCGTCGGGAACTTCATCCCGCCCGCCAGTTCCTTACCACCCGGAGCCGTATGGCAAGCCGTACAGTCCCCTGCCTTGGCCACGTATTCACCGGCGGACATGGCGTGAGCCGAGCCACCAGCCAGCAACAGCATCAGATATAACGGACGTAATGTCATACCCCCTCCTTGGCAGCAACCTTGCCATAGGCCAGTTCATTCACGGCTCGCCAAGCCTGATCGATCGCCGAGTTGGCATAGGGGCTCCAGTCGGAATCGGAATTGGCAATGACGATCTTGCCGATCGGCTGCCGCGCGGTTTCGATGATCTTTTGGGACTCATCTTCATCATCGAACATGCCGTTGAGGAAATAGGAGTAACCGTGCGACCAGCGGTTGACGGTGATCGCCTGAATATCCCGCTGATGATCAAATCCGGCAGCACCTAACATGCCCTGCAACTGCTCACGGATCATCTTCTCATGTACCTCAAACGGGGTTCCTAGCAACAGCGCTCGCCCTTTGCGCGACTGTTCACGCGGGCTAAGGCCGCTGCCGGGCAATGTTGGCACATACACCATATGCAGCCCGATAGGCTGGTTTGGATCGCGTGGGTGCTGATATCCCCCCATGCTTACCGGGTAGTCCAATTTCACCCGGCTATAAGGCGCGGTCGGGGCATAGACTTCGTGCACCCCCAGTTTGATAAACGGCTGCCAGTTGCGGATCACCACCTTGCTGTACACCAACGGCGATTTGACGTTCTGCTTCAGCGCCTCTTGCTGCTCGTGAGGCATTTCCGGGATCAGATAAGGGATCATCATATTGTAACCGGCCATCACCACCTGCCCGGCACGTACTTTGACCATCTTCTCGCCGTTGATATAGGCCACCTCGGCCTTATCACCCACGTTGGCCACGTGCAGCCCGGTGCTGTTCAAGCGTAGTTTCACCGGCGACTCGGGGCGATCCAGCTGGCTGTAATCAAACGTTGCCAGGATGACGTCGTTCATATCTTTGCCACCCGGCGCCACCGCCGGGATCAAATGGCGTACCATCAGGCGAGCCAGCGTGGCGTTGCCATCCGGGAAGTGGAATACATAGGGATCGTCGAGATCGGCTTGCGATTCCTCATCCAGCGGCGGCAAGTTCATGCCGTTCAGGCCTGGCAGATCGCAGATGCGGGCATCGCTGCAAGAGGTCGCATCAATGCCGACGGCCTGGAAATCGTTGGTGGTTTGCTGGAAATAGCGGATCGCCATTTCGCTCAGCCCCACTTTCTCGCGCAGGAACTGGCTATAACTGTGCTTGTCCAACCAGGCCACCTTCTCTTCCAGGCTCAGGCCAGGCAGGTAGTCTTTTTCGACGGTGTGCAGCGCAATCAAGGCCTGGCGATCGGCCTGCGGCAAGGGGAAGTCGTTGATAAAATCGGCATAAGAGCGACCATTGAGGCGATCACGCGGAATATCATCCGCCACCACTCGGCCCGGATCGCCACTGACCACCTTATCAACGCCAAAGTTCTGGCGATCGAAGTAAACGCCACGGCTGAGATTCAGATCTGGGTAGAAAGTGGTATCGAAGGCCTTTTCCATACCGTCCAGGCTAACGCCCAGATTTTTCAGCAACCCCATGGCTACCGGACTGAAGTTGGAACGTGGCGACTGTAATGATTCGCTGCCTCCGTAGCCGAGGAGGGTGCCGTTCTCGCTGCTGAATTCGTTACGCTTGGCGTGGCCGCCAAAGTCATCATGGTTATCAATCAGCAAAATACGTTGCTGTTTGCCCTTCATTTGCTGCCAGAAACAGGCCGCCGCCAAGCCACTGATGCCAGCGCCGACCACTACCAGATCGAATTCTTCCTCGATCGGCAGGCTGCCAAAATCAAAGGTTTTGCCATCACGCCCCAGTTGGTGGGCATGTTCGAATGAGCCTGGATGATTGCCACGCAGGCCAGTTAACGCGGGTGGGTAATACAGGGTTTGATGGGCGGCTTGCGGCGATGCGCGCAGGATCTGCATCGGCGTAAGCCCGGCGGCGATGGTGATCGCCACCCCATTAAGAAAATCGCGACGGGTGATAGCCATAAAAGCGTCCTTTTATTCTTTATTATTATCAGGCCAGCCGAAGCCAGCCTGAGAGCCGCGTTATTGTGCGTATAAATCCTGCCAGATCAAGCAGATTAGTGTTTGAACATCACGTGGCGAATGGTGGTGTAATCCTCCAGCCCGTACATCGACATGTCTTTGCCATAGCCCGACAGCTTCTGCCCGCCGTGCGGCATTTCGCTCACCAGCATAAAGTGGGTGTTCACCCAGGTGCAGCCATACTGCAAACGCGCGCTCAGGCGATGCGCACGCCCTACGTCACGCGTCCACAAAGAGGAAGCCAAGCCGTAATTGGAGGCGTTGGCCCAGGTCAGTACCTGCGCCTCGTCGTCAAATTCCGTCACCGTCACTACTGGGCCAAACACTTCACGCTGGACGATCTCATCTTCCTGGCGCGCGCCTGCCAACAGCGTTGGTTGGAAATAGAAGCCAGGGCCAGCGACTTTTTCGCCCCCGGTGACCACCTGGATATGAGGCAGTGCTTTGGCCCTCTCAACAAAGCCAATCACCCGCTCCAGATGCTGGGAAGTGATCAACGGCCCTAATTCGGTACTGCTGTCTTCCGGTGGCCCGATCTTCAAGCTGGCCACCGCTTCACCCAGCGCTTTCACCAGTTGTGGGTAAATGCCTTTTTGCGCATAGATCCGGCAGGCAGCGGTGCAATCCTGCCCGGCATTGTAAAAACCGAAGGTGCGAATGCCGTCAACGACCTCCTGAATGTCGGCATCATCGAAGACGATTACCGGCGCTTTGCCCCCCAGCTCCATATGGGTGCGTTTAATCCCAGGTGCGGTATGGGCAATGATATGCTCGCCAGTAGCAATAGAGCCGGTAAGAGAGACCATGCGCACCTTGTCATGGCCGGTCAGCACATCGCCCACGCTGGCACCACGGCCAAACAACACGTTGAGCACGCCCGGCGGAAACACACCGGCGGCCAGTTCGGCCAGCTTGAAGGTGGTTAACGGCGTTTGTTCAGAAGGTTTGATCACCACGCAGTTCCCTGCCGCCAACGCGGGTGCCAACTTCCAGGCGGCCATCATCAGTGGGTAATTCCAGGGAGCAATCGAAGCCACCACACCCAGCGGATCGCGGCGGATCATCGAAGTGTGCCCCGCCAGATATTCACCGGCAGCCATGCCACTCAGGCAACGGCTGGCACCGGCAAAGAAGCGGAAGACATCGGCCACCGCAGGCAGTTCGTCATTCAGTGCGCAGTGATAAGGCTTGCCGCAGTTGAGGGACTCCAGTTTGGCGAAGGTTTCCGCATGCTGGTCAATCACGTCCGCCAGCGCCAGTAAGTGTTCGGCGCGCTCTTTCGGGGTGGTTTGCCCCCACTGTTCAAACGCCGCATCGGCGGCCTGCACGGCCTCTTCAACCTGCTGTGCGCTGGCCTCGGCCACCTGCACAATCACTTCTCCCGTTGCCGGGTTGTAGACCGGCAACTTTTCGCCCTGGCCGGTAACCAGTTGACCATTAATCAGCAGTTGGCTTTGCATAGGGTTATCCTTTGAAATATTGGCATAAGCTATTTAGGAATTGAGGTGCTATTTACCGCTGCCTGCGACGCTTTCTCCGCCTTTGGTCAGATAGTACGCGCCCAAGATCGGGAACATCGTCAATACCATCACCGACAGCGCGACCACGTTGGTGATCGGCACATCACGTGGGCGACCCAACTGGTTCAGCAGCCACAGCGGCAGCGTACGTTCGTGCCCGGCGGTGAAGGTGGTCACAATGATTTCGTCGAATGACAGGGCAAACGCCAGCATCCCCCCCGCCAACAGTGCCGAGCCCAGATTCGGCAAGATCACGTAACGGAAGGTCTGCCAGCCATCAGCTCCCAAATCCATCGAGGCTTCGATCAGGCTGTGTGAGGTACGGCGGAAGCGGGCGATCACGTTGTTGAACACGATCACCACGCAGAAGGTGGCATGGCCGATGACGATCGTCATGATCCCCGGCTCGATATTCAGCGCCTTGAAGGCCGCCAACAGTGCCAGACCGGTGACGATCCCCGGCAAGGCAATAGGTAACAGCAGCAGCAATGAAATGCTGTCCTTGCCGAAGAAGTCCCGGCGATACAGCGCCGCTGCGGCCAGCGTGCCAAGCACCAGCGCAATCGCCGTGGCCAGGCAGGCGATCTGCACCGAAAGCAGTACCGCATCAATAATGTCCTGCCGCCCCGCCGCCACGCTGAACCAATGCAGGGTAAAACCCCGCGGTGGGAAGCTGAATGCCGCGTCTTCGGTGTTGAAGGCGTACATGGCAATAATCACTATCGGGAAGTGCAGGAAGATCAGGCCACCCCAGGCGGCCAGTTTCAGCCCTAACGGCGCGCGTTCAGAGTGCATCGAAGGCCCCCAGGCGTTTCACAATCGAGAGATAAATGGCGATCAGGACGATCGGCACCAGCGTAAAGGCGGCCGCCATCGGCATATTGCCGATCGCCCCCTGTTGGGCATACACCATGCTGCCGATAAAGTAGCCCGGCGGCCCCACCAGCTGCGGCACGATAAAGTCGCCCAGCGTCAGCGAAAAAGTGAAGATGGAACCGGCTGCGATACCCGGTACCGCCAGCGGCAGGATCACATAGCGGAACGTTTGGGACGGGCGCGCGCCCAGATCCGCAGAAGCGTGCAGCAACGAAGGCGGCAAGCGCTCTAACGCCGCCTGGATCGGTAAGATCATGAACGGCAGCCAGATATAGACAAACACCAGAAAGCGACCAAGACCGGAGGTGGATAGCGTATTACCCCCTACGCCGGGAATGCTCAGAATGCTCGCCAATACCGGCTCCAGCCCCATATGTTGCAGGAACCACTGCGCCACGCCGTCTTTCGCCAGCAATAGCGTCCAGGCATAGGCTTTAACGATATAGCTGGCCCACATCGGCATCATCACGGCGATATAAAAGAACGCTTTTACCTTGCCGCTGGTGTATCGGGCCATGTAATAGGCGATGGGGAATGCCAATACCGCACTGGCCAGCGAAACGACCACCGCCATGGTCAGCGTACGGACGATGATGTCATAGTTGGCCGGGTTGAACAGCGCGCTCAGGTTGGCGAAGGTCAGATCCGGCGTCACCGTCATGGTGAAATCGTCGAAGGTGTAAAAGCCCTGCCACAGCAAGGTCAGCAGCGAGCCCAGATACACCGCCCCAAACCACAGCAGCGGCGGCACCAGCAACAGCAGCAGATACAGCGTTGGCTTGCGGTACAGGTAGGTGGAAATCGCGCGAATTTTACCGCCGGGCGCTGCCGGCTGCTCAATGCTCATGTCCATCTCACCTCTCCTCCAGCAGCGGTACCATTGCCTCTCTGGCCCAACAGGCGGTGACCGGCTGACCGATCAGGCGCTGTTGTGCCACGGCCTGCCACTGCGGGTTAGCCTGGCTGACCAGCAGTTTCTCACCGCTGCTCAGGGCGATTTCATAGCGTGTCGCCGCCCCTTGGTAATGGATATCCTGCAAGGTACCCTGAACCTGAACTTCCCCCTGCGTTGCGCCGCTTTGATCCAGCAGGCGGATATGCTCCGGGCGGATCGAGAAGGTGGCCGATTGCCCCAGCAACCGCTCCGCCAGTTCGCTGCGTACCACGTTGGACGTGCCGACAAACTCGGCAACAAACGGCGTTCTTGGCCGCATATACAGTTCGCGTGGCGCGTCTACCTGCTCAATACGGCCATTGTTAAATACCGCCACCCGATCGGACATCGACAGGGCTTCGCTTTGATCGTGCGTGACGAAGATAAAGGTGATGCCCAGTTGGCGTTGCAGCTTCTTCAACTCCCCCTGCATCTGCTCGCGCAGTTTCAGATCCAACGCCCCGAGCGGTTCGTCCAGCAGCAGTACGCGTGGGCGATTGACCAATGCACGGGCCAGAGCTACGCGCTGACGTTGGCCACCGGAAAGGTGCGCCGGTTTACGCTCGGCAGCAAACCCCAATGCCACGCTTTCCAATGCCTGATTCGCACGCGCCAGCCGCTCACGTTTGGCAACGCCTTTTACCATCAGGCCGTAGGCCACGTTCTCCAGCACCGACATGTGCGGGAACAGCGCATAGTCCTGGAACACGGTATTCACATCGCGCTGATAAGGCGGCAGATTGCTCGCCTCTTGCCCATGAATGCGGATAGAGCCGGAGCTCAGTTGTTCAAAGCCAGCGATCAGCCGCAGGCAGGTGGTTTTACCCGAGCCAGAAGGCCCAAGCATGGAGAAAAACTCGCCGTCCTGTATTTCAACAGAAACCCGATCCACGGCACGAACATCGCCGAAAATGCGCGAGACATCGATAAATTGCACAGCAATGGTCATGATGTACGCTCCAAAATGTTGCCCCTCACCCCAACCCTCTCCCAAAGGGAGAGGGAGCTGTTAGTCCCTGCTCTTTTGGAAGTAAAAAGGTCATCTCAGCAAACTCGATCGGTCCCCCACAGGGAAGCCGTCTGGCGCTCGCAGGTGAGAACAATGAGAGTTATCTACCGCCCATAATGGCCAAGTAGTCCAGCTCTTCACCCCACACCTATCCCAAAGGGAGAGGGGCCGTCTGGCGCTCGCGGGTGAGAGCAATGAGAGTTATCTACCGCCCATAATGGCGATGTAGTCCTGGGTCCAGCGGCTATAAGGGACGAACTTGCCGCCCTCGGCCTGTGGCGTTTTCCAGAAGGCAATCTTGTCGAACTGGTTGAAGCCGTTGGTTTCACACCCTTTGTCACCGAGCAAGGTGCTGGCTTTGCAACCGGCTGGAACTGCCGGTAACGAGCCAAACCAGGCCGCAACGTCACCCTGTACCTTCGGTTCCAACGACCAGTTCATCCACTGGTAAGCGCAGCTTGGGTGCTTGGCCTCGGCGTGCAACATGGTGGTATCCGCCCAGCCGGTAACCCCTTCTTTCGGGAATACGGTTGCGATAGGCTGGCCTTCGCCTTTCAGGGCGTTGGCCTGGTATGGCCAGGCGCTGGAGGCCACCACGCCTTCGTTTTTGAAATCGCTCATCTGTACCGAGGTGTCATGCCAGTAACGGTGGATCAGCGCGTGCTGGCTGCGCAGCAGTTTCAGTGCCGCCTGATACTGCTCTTCGTTCAGTTGGTAAGGATCGGTGATGCCAAGCTGGGGTTGAGTCGCTTTCAGGAACAGAGCCGCATCGGCGATATAGATTGGGCCGTCGTAAGCCTGCACCCGGCCCTGATTGGTCTTGCCGTCCGGCAGGTTTTGCTGCTGGAACACCACGGCCCAGCTGTCTGGCGGCGTCGGGAAGGTTTTGGTGTTATACATCAGCAGGTTTGGCCCCCACTGATATGGCGTACCGTAGGTTTTGCCCGCCACGTTGTACCAAGGGCCGTTTATCAGGCGGGGGTCGATATTCTTCCAGTTAGGGATCAGCGCGGTATTGATTGGCTGCACACGTTTGCCGTAGATCAGGCGCAACGAGGCATCGCCAGAAGCGGTCACCAGATCGTAACCGCCTTTCGCCATCAGGCTGACCATTTCATCCGAGGTCGCGGCGGTTTTCACATTCACCGCACAGCCGGTCTGTTTCTCAAACTGGGTCACCCAGTCGTAGTTCTTGTCGGACTGACCACGTTCGATGTAACCGGGCCAGGCGATGATGTCCAACCGCCCTTCCCCTTTGCCCAACTGCTGTGGCGTATCGGCGGCCTGAGCCATACCGCAAAGGATCGTCATACAGAGCGCGGTGACTGTGGTGATTGCGTGTGTTTTTCCCATCGTAATTACCTCGGTGTTGCGTATGTTTAAAGTGCGGCAAGGAACGGTTGCCGCCGATTTTTTATCGGCCGTATGACTAGAACGTAGATTTGAACTTCGCCATCACGTGCCGGACAACGCTGTAATCCTGTAATGAATCGCTGGAGAGATCTTTGCCGTAGCCGGAGCGCTTTAAGCCGCCGTGGGGCATTTCGCTCGCCAGCGTAAAGTGAGTGTTGATCCAGGTGCTGCCATATTGCAGATGCGCCGCGATATGCAGCGCGCGGTCGATATTCTGTGTCCACACCGAGGAGGCCAGGCCGTATTCGGAGTCATTGGCCCAGGTCACCGCCTGCTCCAGAGTCTCGAAACGCGTCACGCTGACCACCGGGCCAAACACTTCACGCTGGACGATTTCATCGGTTTGCAGGCAGCCAGCCAATAGCGTGGGCTGGTAGTAAAAGCCGGGGCCAGAGTGCGCCGCCGCGCCAGTGATCAATTCGATATGCGGCTGGCTGAGAGCCCGTTCGACAAAGCTGGCCACCCGGTCACGCTGGCGGCTGCTGATCAGCGGGCCGATTTCATTATCTTCGTCGCGCTTGCGGGCAAAACGCAGGCTGGCGACCGCTTCCCCCAAGGCTTCTACCAGCTTCGGATAGATGCCTGCCTGGGCGTATATGCGGCAGGCCGCGGTGCAATCCTGCCCGGCATTGTAGTAACCGAAGGTGCGGATACTGCTGACGACCTCATCCAGATCCGCATCGTCACAGACGATCACCGGGGCTTTACCGCCCAGTTCCAGATGGGTGCGCTTGACGCTTTTGACCGCCGCCTGCAGGATTTTTTGCCCGGTAACGATATCGCCGGTAACGGAAACCAAACGAACCTGCGGATGACCAACCAGATGGCTGCCTACGCCTTCGCCACCGCCGTAGACAATGTTCAACACGCCTGGCGGCAGGATTTCCTGCAACGCAGGTACCAAGGCCAGGATGGTCAATGGCGTATGTTCGGAGGGCTTGAATACTACGGTGTTGCCCGCTGCAAGCGCCGGAGCAATCTTCCAGGCCGCCATCATCAACGGATAGTTCCATGGCGCGATGGAGGCCACCACGCCGATCGGGTCACGCCGGATCATTGAGGTATGGCCCTCAACATATTCACCGGCCAACTGGCCTTGCTGGGTGCGCACGGCCCCGGCGAAGAAGCGGAATACGTCAATGGCTGCAGGGAGATCGTCGTTCAGTGCCTGATGGAAAGGTTTACCGCAGTTCAGCGCTTCAAGGCGCGCCAGATGTTCTGCCTGCCGTTCGATAGCATCGGCAATACGCAGCAGGATTGTTGCTCGGAAAGCGGGAGTGGTACGTGACCAGTGGGAAAATGCCTGCTGCGCGGCGGCAACTGCGTGACCCACCTGGGTTGGCGTTGCCTCGGCAATGGAAACCAGGGTTTCACCGTTGGCAGGATTAACAATGGTCTCCTGATGGCCTTCACCTTCGACCGACTCGCCGTTAATGAATTGCCGACAGGACAAACCGGAAACCAACTGTAGCTCTGCCATTGCGCCGCCTCATGTGACAAAAACGTTAACCAAATGTGATAAGTTAGTTTTAATCAGACTAAGCGAGCGCACTGCGGACAACAAATTCTAAATACTGAAGGCAGCGTTCGATTAAATCGAAGGCTTGAGGCCGGTCATGTTCGTTTTGCTGTTCTCCCGCGCAATCGTGAGGAATGGCGTCACCAATTCAGGCCGCGCACTGCCACGCCGCCAGGCCAGGCCGATATCCAGCGGTTCCAGCAAATCCACCAGCTTGCGCGCCTCAATCATATTGCCCTCCAACGACCAGGCGCGGTAAGCCATATCCGGCAGGATGGCAATGCCCATGCCTGCCGCCACCAGGCTGCGCACCGCTTCAGTGGAGGCAGTTTTCATGGCGATCTCCGGCTTCAGGCCCGCTCGTCCCCAGATACGTCTGGCATGAACGTCCATTTCATCGACGTTGAGCTGGATCAGCGGCTGTTTGGCCACGTCTGCCAAACCGATGCTTTCGTGCTCCAGCAGCGGGTGCAGCGGAGGTAGCCACAGGCGATACGGGGAGTGCATCAGCACTTCGGTCTGTAAGGCATCGCGGTCTTCAATGTTCGACAGGATCAGCACCCCGATATCGATTTCACCGCTCACCAGCAAATGCTCGATATAGGGCCTTTCGTCCTCAATCACCTGGATATTCACGTTGGGATAGGCAGACTTGAAGCGCTTGAGCAGCTCCACCAGGAAATACCCCGCTACCAGGCTGGTGACGCCGATGGTCAATTTGCCACTCAGGCTTTCGGTGCCCAGCTGCAGGCTGCGCTTGGCATTATCCACCGTTGCCAGGATCAGGTACGACTGGCGCAAGAACTGGTGCCCCTGGTGGGTCAGGTTCATTCCCTTGGCGTGGCGCTCGAACAGCCGGACACCAATGTCGGTTTCCAACTGCTGGATCGCCAGCGTGAGCGAAGACTGTGACACAAACACCGCCTGCGCCGCCGCCGAGATCGACCCGGTTTCGGCCACGGCAATAAAATGGCGGATTTGGCGTAACGTCATCATGGTAGCAACCTCAAACAAAACAGTTGGTTTGAGTGTAGATGCTCACCGGTAAGCCATCATGAAATGTGTGAAAAACGCGATATCGTTCGCTTTTTTAGAACGCAAAGGGGGAGTGAGTGCACAAAAACAACCAAGGCGCAGCTAAGCCGCGCCTTGGAAGGACAATACCTGACTCTATCGGCGATTAAATCGCTTCTTCGTCCTGCTCGCCGGTACGGATACGCACCACACGGGCCACGTCGAAGACAAAGATCTTACCGTCGCCGATTTTACCGGTCTGCGCCGTCTGCATGATGGTTTCCACGCAGGTATCCACGATATCGTCAGCTACCACGATCTCAATTTTAACCTTTGGCAGGAAGTCGACCATGTACTCGGCACCACGGTACAGCTCGGTATGGCCCTTCTGGCGACCAAAGCCTTTCACTTCGGTCACCGTCATGCCGGTGATGCCTACTTCGGCCAGTGCTTCACGCACGTCATCCAGTTTGAAGGGCTTGATAATCGCGTCAATTTTTTTCATTTTTATTCCTTAATTACCAATTTTTACGGCCAAAGCCTGAGGTGATCGGATAGCGGCGGTCTTTGCCAAAGTTACGGGCGGTAATGCGCGGCCCGACGGCGGCCTGACGGCGTTTGTACTCGTTGATGTCCACCAGGCGGATCACCTTGCGCACCACGGCTTCTTCAAAGCCCTCAGCAACCAGATCGGCTACCGATTTATCACGCTCGACATAACCTTCCAGAATAGCATCCAGAATGTCATACGGCGGCAGGCTGTCCTGATCGAGCTGATCCGGTGCCAGTTCGGCAGACGGTGGACGATCGATCACCCGCTGAGGGATCACGTAGGAGACGGTATTGCGGTATTCGGAAAGCTTGAACACCAGGGTTTTCGGCACATCTTTCAATACGTCGAAACCACCGGCCATATCACCATACAGCGTGCAATAACCGACAGCCACCTCGCTTTTGTTACCCGTGGTTAATACGATGCTGCCGCGTTTGTTAGACAGCGCCATCAGCACCACGCCACGGCAGCGGGCCTGCAGGTTTTCTTCGGTGGTATCCCGTGCGGTATCGGCAAACATCGGGGCGAGCTGGCCCATAAAGGCGTCGAACATCGGTTCAATCGAGACGATATCAAATTCTATGCCGAGAATTTCGGCCTCTTCCTTGGCATCGGCGATGCTGATATCTGCCGTGTAGCGGAAAGGCATCATCAAGGCCTGAACCTTGTCTTTGCCCAACGCATCCACGGCAATCGCCAGGGTCAGCGCCGAGTCGATCCCGCCGGACAAGCCCAACACCGCACCTTTGAAACCGTTTTTGGTCACATAGTCGCGTACGGCCAGCACCAGCGCTTCATACACCTGCGCCAGCTGTGGCAACTCTGCCGCCGGAGCCGTCATCGGTACCACTTCCAGGCCTTTAAACTCAAGCAGAGTCACCTGCTCGGCGAAAGCTGCCAGGCGATGAGTCATATTGCCAGCGGCATCAAAGACTTTTGAACAGCCGTCGAAAATCAGTTCGTCCTGCCCGCCGATCTGATTCAGATAGACCAACGGCAACCCGGTACGCTGGCAGTGGCCCGCCATCAGGGTTTTGCGGATATACGGCTTTTCACGGTTATACGGGGAAGCGTTGATCGACAGCAGGATCTCTGCCCCCGCCGCCTTCGCCGCATCAACCGGTTCCGGGAACCACAGGTCTTCGCAGATCAGTAGCCCCAGGCGGTAACCCTTCAGCTCCACCACGCAGTTTTTATCGCCCGCATGGAAATAGCGCTTCTCATCGAATACGCCGTAGTTAGGCAGCTGTTGCTTGAAGTAACGAGCCTGCAAAGCCCCCTCAGAGAACAGGGACAGCGCGTTATACAGCTTGCCGTCTTCACGCCACGGGTGGCCGACCAGGATTGCCACATCGGCGGAGGCCTGCTGCAAGCGGCTTAGCTGAGTATCGCAGCGCTGGTAGAAATCATCACGGTACAGCAGGTCTTCCGGCGGATAGCCGGACAGCGCCAGTTCGCTGAACATGACCAGATCGGCTCCCGCCTTCTGCTGCTCCTGCACGGTTTGCAACATGCGCTCGCTGTTGCCTTCAATATCGCCCACCAGCAAATTCAGCTGGGCCAACGCAATGGAAAGTGATCTGCTCATATCTCTATGGTCTGCCATGCCACAACAAAGAAACCGGAGTGTAAATCATTCCGGCTACTTTGTTGAGAACCTGCGCATGCAGGTTCAGAAAAGAAAACATCATTCTTTGAAATCGTTGGCATCCAGTTCATGGCGCGACAACAATTTATAGAACTCTGTACGGTTACGGCCCGCCATGCGCGCGGCCTGGGTAACGTTACCCTTGGTGATCTGCAACAGTTTACGTAGATAGTGTAATTCAAACTGGTTGCGCGCCTCGACAAAGGTTGGCAACGCCGTGTTTTCCCCTTCCAGCGCCTGCTCGACCAGCGCTTCACTGATCACCGGTGCCGTAGTCAATGCCACGCACTGCTCGATCACGTTCACCAACTGGCGCACGTTGCCGGGCCAGCTGGCGGTCATCAGGCGTTTCATGGCATCGGAGGAGAAACTGCGTACAAAAGGTTTGTGGCGCAGCGCCGAAGCACGTAGCAGATGGTTGGCCAGCAGCGGGATATCTTCGGCCCGCTCGTTGAGCGCTGGTATTTTCAGGTTAACCACGTTCAGACGGTAATAGAGATCTTCACGGAACTCGTTTTTTACCATCGCTTTAGGCAGATCGCGGTGGGTGGCGGAAATGATGCGTACGTCAATATCCAGATCGCGGTTGCTGCCCAGTGGGCGCACCTTGCGTTCCTGCAACACGCGTAGCAATTTTACCTGCAGCGAGAGCGGCATATCGCCAATCTCATCCAGGAACAGCGTGCCCCCTTCTGCCGCCTGGAACAAACCCTCACGGCTGCTGACGGCACCGGTGAACGCCCCTTTGGCATGGCCAAACAGCTCCGACTCCAGCAGTTGCTCCGGCAACGCGCCGCAGTTGATGGCGATAAAGGCTTTCTTGGCCCGTGGGCTGGCCGCATGAATGGCCTGTGCCAGCACCTCTTTGCCGGTGCCGCTCTGGCCGTTGATCAGCACGCTGACGTCCGACTGGGCGACCATCTTGGCCTGTTCAAGCAGCCGCAGCATAATCGGGCTGCGGGTGACAAAATCCTCACGCCAGCTGTCATCACCGGCTGGGATCGACGACAGCGACAACGCTTCATCGATCGCCTTATACAACGCATCGCGATCGACCGGCTTGGTCAGGAAGCTGAACACCCCCTGCTGGGTCGCAGCCACCGCGTCCGGGATAGAGCCGTGGGCGGTCAGGATGATCACCGGCATCCCCGGCTGGTATTTCTGGATCTCGGCAAACAGCGCCATGCCGTCCATTTCATCCATCCGCAGATCGCTGATCACCAGGTCGATCTTTTCGCGGACCAGCAGGCGCAACGCCTCTTGCCCGCTTTCCGCCGTGGTAACGTGAAAACCTTCGCTGGTCAGGCGCATTCCCAACAGCTTGAGCAGGCTGGGATCGTCGTCAACCAACAACAGATTGGCCGGTTTGCGAGCTGTCATTGCGCTGGGGACTCCTTGTTAGCCGCGGGCGGCGTGTAGGTCTCTTCCGGCTCTACCGGCAAGGCGGTGCCAGTTTCAGTCACCGGGGCTGGCTCTGCGGGCTCGGCCGCTTTGGCGGGCGCTGCAGGCTTGCCTGCGGCATCGGCTTTAGGCTGCGCCACGCTGCTTTCCGGGATTTCCCCCTGCAGTTGCTTGCGTGACGAGAGCTGGCGTTCGATATCGGTCAGGTTCTCCAGTTTGCGGGAGGTCTCCTGCAACTGGCTCTGCAGATGGATCTGGTTCTGGCGCAGCGAATCGATCTGGCTGTCTGAGCTTTCCTGCAGGTGCTGGTAGCGCGCCCGCTCGTCAAACAGGCTCACTTGCAACGCCTGCTGCTGACGCCACAGTTGCAGCAATGGACGCAGCGAGTTAGGGAACTCGAGACGATAGCTGTTCAGACGATCGATGATCTGGCGGCGCTCGCTCGAGCTCGGCTCAGCGCTGCCCAGCAAAATGCTTTGCTTGAACACGTTCTGCCAATTGTTGCCCGGCAGGGTTTTCGCCAACGCTCTGGCCTGCGTGGAGCCGATACGATCGGCGCAGTCCATCGCCCGCAGCCAAAAGAGCGAGTTTTCCAAGGCTTCTTTTTCGTCAAGCTGCCATAGCGTATCGCAAGGCGCAATGCGGTAATCCACCACCTTGGTATCCGGGATCGCTTCCTGTTGCTGCTGGGCCGGGCCGCTACTGACCGCACGATCGACACAGCCGATCAGCAGAAACGGGGCAAAAAGGATTGTGCCCAAAAAAGAAAGCGAATGTTTGCCGAGCGGTGCGCGTAGAGGTAGAGAAACACGCGGTGAACCTTCGGTCTGCGATTGATAAGCGCGATTAGACCCTGTGTACATTATTTATTCATTCTCGGCGGTTAATGGCAATTCAATACGGAAGCAGACGTCGGCATCGGCGAGATCCACCAATTTCAATTCGCCACGCATACGGCGAATACAGTCCTGTGCAATGCTCAGCCCCAGTCCGCTTCCTTTAACGGCCCCTTTTCTCTGGTGACTCCCCTGGAAAAAAGGCTCAAAAATCATGGTTCGTTCCGCTTGCGGGATCGCGCTACCGGTATTGGCAACGTCAATCTGTACCCGCTGGCCGACCTGGCGGCTGCGGATCCAAATGTTACCGGATTCCTTGCCGTAGTGCACCGCATTGGAGTAGAGATTATCCAGTACGCGCATTAATAGCGTAGGCTCTGCCCAGCAGATTTCCGCCTCAAGTTTGACTTCCGTACGGATCATCTTGGCACGTGCCGGCAAACTGTGGGCGGCGACCACCATATCCACCAGTTCTTCCAGCTCGACGTTTTCATGTTCCGACGGGCCATCTGCCAGTTTGCGGTTGTAATCCAGCAGTTGCTCAATCAGCAATTGCAGATGGCGGCTGCTCTGATCGAGGATCGCCACCACCTCTTTCTGATCGGAGGTGAGAGGGCCTGCCACACCATCGGCCAACAGCTCGGTGCCTTCACGCATGCTGGCCAGCGGCGTTTTCAGCTCATGGGAGATATGGCGCAGGAACTCATGGCGCTGCGATTCCAGCCAGGCCAGGCGCTCGCTCAACCAGACAATACGCTGAGCCAAAGAACGCAGTTCACGCGGGCCTTTAAAGGACGCCGTCATGCCGATGGGCCGCCCTTCCCCCAGGCGGTTAATCATACGCTCAACGGCCTTGACGGGCCCGATAATCATGCGGGTAAACAGCACCACCAACAGCACGCTGACCAGGAACAGCAACAGCGCCTGCCAGCCAAAGTATTGGCCACGCTCGGCGATCGCCTGCTGCAGTTGCTGCCCACGGGAAAATATCACGGTACGGGTGGCCTGGACCATTTCGGCGTTGGAATGTGAAAAAGACTCTAACAGCAGTGAAGCGTCCTTGTCCGGCCCGCTGCTCTGGCACTTGATGGTAGCAAGCTGAGTCAGCAGTTTACGAAGTGTCTGGTAGTAACGTTCGTCCGGCAGGATCGGGGCGTGGGCATCCAGCATTTGTGAATACTGTTTACGCTGGTTCTGGTACAGCCGCTCCAGGGTAGGATCGACCAGTACGCAATACTGGCGATAGCTACGCTCCATTTCCAGCGCCACGCTGGTCATTGCCTCACTGCGCCGGGCATCCACCAGCGTCGTACGGTTGATATCCGCCGCCTGCGCGCTGAGATGATCCAGGCTTTGGTAGGCCTGATAAGCCAATACCAGCAGCGGTAACAGCACCAGCAGGAACGCCATTACGACCAATTGGCGCAACGAGCGTGGAAATAGACGCCATCTTTTCAAAGAAATCATCTCATTATCTCTAGTCTGCCCAGATGCTAACCGACAATCCGGGGAGAGAAAAGCCCGGCAGCGGATTAATGGCGTTCAGATAAGCAAAAACGCGTTATCCCAAAAGAGGAAACTGATGTGGTTTGAGAACGTATCGAGGGGAAAACGGAGGCAACGCGGTTTGGATTTTGACGCTGGGGCATGATGCCCCATCGCAAGGAATATGTGGATGCCCTTACTCCTCGTCCCCAGGTGATGTAGCACCAGGCTGGCATCTGATTGGGACGAATAGCATCCAAAAAGTATCCGGGATTGATGAACATATCATCACAGTTGGATACTAGGCGGTGCCTCACTCCACGTGTCGTCCGATGCTTGATAAAGTCGCTTGCGCGTCTGTTATCGGTTTGGTTGGACGATAGGCACCATTTCTTAGGCATCATTCGGAGGCTTATGAGGCGCTGTTCCGTACCAGACGGGGCCAATCATAAAAAGGTGAATGAGCAACTGATAGTTATAATGCACCTTCCGTGCCAACTTTATAAAAATATTTACATCATACTGTTTATTAACGATAATTTATTTTAACGTCACTTCCAGCGCTCTACCTGGGTGGTCGAGTTTGAGTATTAATCCGACATAGCGTCGCCAAAACACGACAACTAAATTCAATCGCTTTAACCCTGTTTAAAATCAATTAGTTAAATGTCTCTTTTTAGAGACAGGCAATATGGCCTTTGTCTCAAAAAACCGACATACGGGCTAACCAATTAAAAAATAAAGAAATAAAAAAGGCGCCTACGCGGCGCCTCAGTAAACTTGCACGCAAACCTCTGGTTAAATCACCCCAGTTGCTTACGAGCGTTGCGGAACATGCGCATCCAAGGGCTGTCTTCACCCCACTCCTCTGGATGCCAGGAGTTGCTGACGGTGCGGAACACGCGTTCTGGATGCGGCATCATTACGGTGGCGCGGCCATTGCTGCTGGTCACTGCGGTGATCCCATTCGGTGAACCGTTCGGGTTGGCAGGGTAAGCTTCGGTCACTTGACCATGGTTGTCGACAAAACGTAACGCAACCAGGCCGTGATGTTCCAACGCCGCCAGATGCGCCGCATCGCGCACTTCTACATGGCCTTCACCATGAGAAACGGCAATCGGCATGCGCGAGCCTGTCATACCCTGCATAAATAGCGACGGGCTACTAGCCACTTCCACCAGGCTGAAGCGCGCTTCGAAACGATCCGACAGGTTGCGCACAAAGCGCGGCCAATGTTCAGCCCCCGGGATCAGTTCACGCAGGTTGGACATCATCTGGCAACCGTTACACACGCCCAGCGCCAAGGTCTGCGGGCGATGGAAGAAATCGGCAAACTCATCGCGTACGCGCTCGTTGAACAGTATCGACTTAGCCCAGCCTTCACCAGCCCCCAACACGTCGCCATAAGAGAAGCCACCACAGGCCACCAGCGTGTGGAACTCTTGCAGATCGCGGCGGCCTGCCAGCAGATCGCTCATGTGAACATCAACCGCATCAAAACCGGCACGGTGGAACGCCGCCGCCATCTCAACGTGAGAGTTAACCCCTTGCTCACGCAATACCGCAACTTTAGGGCGTGCGCCCTTGGCGATATAAGGTGCTGCGATATCATCATCGGTCGCGAAGGTCAGCTTGACGTTCAGGCCCGGATCGCGCTCGTCCTGCTTGGCCTGGTGCTCCTGATCGGCACATTCCGGGTTATCACGCAGGCGCTGCATCTGCCAGGTGGTTTCAGCCCACCAGGTACGCAGAGTGCTGCGGCTTTCGCTGTACACCGGTTTGCCAGCGCTGGTGATAACGAAACGATCGCCACTCAGCGCCTGGCCAAGGTGATGCACGTTATCCGTCAGACCGTGTTGGGCAAAGACTTGCTGTACGGCCGCCAGTTGCGCAGCTGGCACCTGGATCACCGCACCCAATTCCTCGTTGAACAAGGCAGCCAAGGCGTCAGAACCCAGCGCCTGAATATCGACTTCCACGCCGCAATGCCCGGCAAACGCCATCTCGGCCAAAGTGACCAACAGGCCGCCATCGGAACGGTCGTGATAGGCCAACAGCGCACGATCCGCCACCAGCTGCTGCATCGCGTTGAAGAAACCGGCCAATTGCTCCACGTTGCGAACATCGGCTGGCTTGTCGCCCAGTTGGCGATAAACCTGCGCCAACGCCGTTGCCCCAAGGGCATTGTGGCCATTACCCAGGTCGATCAGTAACAGTGCGCTATCACCCTTGTCGGTACACAGTTGCGGCGTCACGGTGTGGCGCACATCTTCCACGCGAGCAAACGCAGTAATCACCAGCGACAGCGGTGACGTCATTTCCCGCTGTTCATTGCCTTCCTGCCAGCGGGTTTTCATCGACATCGAGTCTTTGCCCACCGGAATGGTGATCCCCAGCGCTGGGCAAAGTTCTTCACCCACCGCCTTCACCGCTTCATATAGACCGGCATCTTCACCAGGGTGGCCCGCTGCGGCCATCCAGTTGGCAGAAAGTTTCACCCGCTTGAGCGAACCGATTTCCACCGCGGCCAGATTAGTCAGCGCTTCCCCTACCGCCAGGCGGCCTGAGGCGGCAAAATCCAGCAATGCGACGGGAGCACGCTCGCCGATCGACATCGCTTCCCCGTAATAGCTGTCCAGGCTGGCCGTGGTTACCGCACAGTCGGCTACCGGGATCTGCCATGGGCCGACCATCTGGTCGCGCGCAACCATGCCGGTGACGGTACGGTCGCCAATGGTGATCAGGAAAGTTTTCTCCGCCACGGCTGGCAAGTGCAGCACCCGCTTGACCGCATCAGCAATGGAGATATCAGCACGCTGCAACGCTTCGCCGCTCGCCTGCTGACGTTTCACGTCGCGGGTCATTTTTGGCGTTTTGCCCAACAGCACATCCAACGGCATGTCGATCGGCTGATTGTCAAAGTGGCGATCGTTGAGCGTCAGATGGCGTTCTTCCGTCGCTTCGCCAATCACCGCAAAAGGCGCGCGCTCACGGCGGCAGATTTCCTCAAAGGTCGCCATTTGCTCAGGCGCTACCGCCATCACATAGCGCTCTTGGGATTCGTTACACCACACTTCCAGCGGGCTCATGCCCGGTTCGTCGTTGAGAATGTCACGCAGTTCGAAACGGCCACCGCGGCCACCGTCGCTAACCAGTTCCGGCATCGCGTTCGACAGGCCACCGGCACCCACATCGTGGATAAACAGGATCGGGTTGCTATCGCCCATCTGCCAGCAGCGGTCGATCACCTCTTGGCAGCGGCGTTCCATTTCCGGGTTATCACGCTGTACCGAAGCAAAATCCAGATCGGCATCGGACTGACCAGAGGCCATCGACGAAGCCGCCCCGCCGCCCAAACCGATGTTCATCGCCGGGCCACCCAGCACCACCAGTTTGGCACCCACGGTGATCTCACCTTTTTGCACATGATCGGCGCGGATGTTGCCCAGGCCGCCTGCCAGCATGATCGGTTTGTGGTAGCCACGCAGCTCAACGCCGTTGTGGCTATTGACGCGCTCTTCATAAGTACGGAAGTAACCGACCAGCGCCGGGCGACCAAACTCGTTATTGAATGCCGCACCGCCCAATGGGCCTTCGGTCATGATATCCAGCGCGGTGACGATGCGATCCGGCTTGCCGAAATCCTGTTCCCAAGGCTGCTCGAAACCCGGTATACGCAGGTTGGAAACCGAGAACCCTACCAGGCCAGCTTTCGGCTTCGCGCCACGGCCGGTTGCACCTTCGTCGCGGATCTCTCCGCCAGAACCGGTCGCAGCTCCTGGCCAAGGCGAGATCGCCGTTGGGTGGTTATGGGTTTCCACCTTCATCAGGATGTGTGCTTCTTCCTGATGATAGTCATACAGGCCGCTTTGCGGCGCGGCAAAGAAGCGCCCCACCTGGGAACCCTCCATCACCGCTGCGTTGTCTTTATAGGCAGAAAGCACGTAGTCCGGCGTCTGCTCAAAGGTATTTTTGATCATTTTGAACAGCGACTTCGGTTGCTGTTCGCCGTCGATGACCCAGTCGGCGTTGAAAATCTTGTGGCGGCAATGTTCGGAGTTGGCCTGTGCGAACATGTACAGCTCAATATCCGTTGGGTTGCGCCCCAACTCGGTAAAGGCGGCCAGCAGGTAGTCGATCTCGTCCTGCGCCAGGGCCAGCCCCAGTTTGGTGTTGGCCTGTTCCAGCGCGCTGCGGCCCTGGGCCAGGATATCCACCGTCTGATACGGTGCGGGCTGATGATGAGAGAACAGTGTTTCCGCCTGTTGCAACTCGCTGAATACCGTTTCCATCATGCGATCGTGCAGCAGGGTGGCAAGCTGTTGCCACTGGGCATCGGTCAAGGTCGGCGCTGTGACATAAAATGCCAGGCCGCGCTCAAGACGAACCACCTGCGTCAGGCCACAGTTATGGGCGATATCGGTGGCTTTGGAAGACCAAGGAGAAATGGTGCCCGGGCGCGGCGTCACCAACAGCAGGCGACCTTGCGGAGCATGTTCAGCGAGAGAAGGACCGTACTTGAGCAACCGCTGCAGCTTGGCCTGCTCTTCGGCGCTTAGCGGTGCGCTGACATCGGCAAAGTGAACGTACTCGGCATAGATATCAACGATCGGCAGTTGAGCATCCTGGCAGCGGGACTGTAGTTTGGTAATGCGAAAAGCCGACAAAGCGGGCGAACCACGCAGTATTTCCATAATCAAAGTTCTCTCGTCTTCGAAGCAACTGGGTTCAGCACTTCATTGGGCGCAACAGGGGGAAAACGCGCGCCATTATAGATAATCCGCGCCGCCGACGAAACCGTTTGCGTAGCTATTATTGATAAAAGCTATTCCCGCTGCCGAATTCTCATAACCTATCAATAAAGTTGCACGCTGGCGTAATGTTGCGCAAAATGCCCCGGCACTGGTGATTTAACCATGAAAAAATCCTGATTCCGGTCAACATAAAGCGTGCATCTATTTGAGATAACTATTTGAAACGCCTAAAAATAAATTACATTCTAATCGGTGTTGTGGCCCTGTTGCTGGCGCTTGCCCTGTGGCCCAATATCGCCTGGCGTGATGGACAGGGAGGCCAACTCGAGGCGATCAAATCGCGGGGGGAACTGCGCGTCAGCACGTTAAACTCACCGTTAACCTATTTCACTACCCCACAGGGGCCGAGTGGCCTTGACTATGAGCTGGCCAAAAGCTTTGCCAACTACCTGGGGGTCAAGTTGGTGGTGATCCCACACCAAAACATCAATGACCTGTTTGACGATCTCGATGACGACAATGCCGATATTCTCGCTGCCGGGCTAATCTACAACCGGGATCGCCTCAGCCGCGCCAGTACCGGCCCGGCGTACTATTCCGTTTCCCAGCAGTTGGTTTATCGGTTGGGTACCACACGGCCAAAAACCTTTGCCGATATCAAAGGCAAGCTGGCGGTGGCCTCCGGTTCGGCGCACGTCAGCACGCTAAAGCAGCTCAAACAAAGCAAATACCCCGAACTCAGTTGGGAAGCATCAAGCGATATGACCTCGAAAGAGCTGCTGGAACAGGTGGCCGATGGCAAGCTGGATTACACCATCGGCGACTCTGTGACCATTGCCCTGCTGCAGCGTATCCATCCACAGCTGGCCGTCGCTTTTGACATTACCGATGAAGAGCCAGTGACCTGGTATCTGAAGCGCAGCAATGACGATAGCCTGTACGCCGCGCTGCTGGATTTTTATAGCCAAAGGGTAGAAGACGGCACGCTAGCCCGGTTGGAAGAGAAATATCTGGGGCACGTGGGCAGTTTTGACTACGTCGATACCAAAACCTTCCTGTCAGCCATCGATTCGGTATTGCCCACTTTCCGCTCGCTGTTTGAAAAGTATGCCAGCGAAATTGACTGGAAGCTGCTGGCCGCCATCGCCTACCAGGAATCGCACTGGAATCCGCAGGCGACCTCCCCCACCGGTGTCCGTGGGCTGATGATGCTGACCAGGGCCACTGCCGACGGCCTGGGCGTCACCGACAGGCTCGATCCGGAGCAAAGTATTCAAGGCGGGGCGCTCTATCTGCAGCGTCTGATGGCGAAGGTGCCCGACACGGTGCCGGAAGATGAGCGGATCTGGTTCGCACTGGCCGCCTATAACATGGGCTGGGGCCATATGCTGGATGCACGTAAACTCACCAAAAGCCAGCAAGGCAACCCCGACAGTTGGGTCGACGTGAAACAGCGCCTGCCGATGCTGAGCCAGAAGCGCTACTATCCGTCACTCACCTATGGCTATGCCCGTGGCCGCGAAGCCTATAACTACGTGGAAAACATCCGCCGTTATCAGGTCAGCCTGGTGGGCTATCTGTTGGAAAAAGAGAAGAAGGCGGTAGAAGCGATGAAACAGGCCGAGCTGGCCAAGGGCTATCCGGCCGTGGAAGCCAAGCTGGCGCTCGCCCTGTAGTTATTTGGCATGTAGTTATTGCGGGTCTTTTCCAGCCCGTTGCGCCAGTTTCAGCGCTTTTTTCTGCTCGCGGCGCATACGGAAAAAGTTGCTGAGGGTGGCGGCGCACTCTTCTGCCAGCACGCCCGAGACGATTTCTACCTGATGATTCATGCCCGGATGGCGCAGAATATCCACCAGTGAACCCACCGCTCCGGTTTTTTCATCGGCCGCGCCGTATACCAAACGACGGATGCGGCTGTGCACCATCGCCCCGGCGCACATCACGCAAGGCTCCAGCGTGACATACAGCGTGGCATTCAGCAGGCGGTAATTCTGCAATACCGCCCCCCCCTGGCGCAGCGCCATGATTTCAGCATGAGCGGTGGGATCGTGGCGGCCGATCGGCCGGTTCCAACCTTCGCCAATCACCTGATTGTCCAGCACCAGCAGCGCCCCAACCGGCACCTCACCTTGTTCCTGCGCACGTTGAGCCAGGCTTAACGCCTGACGCATCCAATACTCATCACTATATTCATTCACCACATCAATCCTCGTGCGCATCGCGGCGGGCATTATACACACTAGTCCCTTTTGCCGCAGCCACTCGGCCTCGTTGAGGTAAATAAGCTTGAACCTGCCACGTTTGTCGATCGCTCAAAACGCCACCAACAAATCAATAACATCATATTTAATGATGATTAAATTTTGTTCATTTCTTAAAATTTCAGATAAACGTTATAAACCGGTGGAAAATCAAGCTGTAGAATTAAGCAAATTTTTGCTAACTAAATTGTGATAGATCATATTTTCTTAAGCATTAGCACGATAAGGTTTACCTCACGCAAAAAGCCTTTATAAGGAGTAGGTTATGGCTGCCTCAACATTCTTTATCCCTTCCATCAACATGATTGGTTCCGGCTGCCTGGAAGACGCGGCAAAAACCATGAAAGAGCATGGACTGCATAACGCACTGATCGTGACCGACAAGGTTTTGAACGGCATTGGCGTCGTAGCTCAGGTGCAAGCCCTGTTGGCAGCACAGAACATTGAAAGCTGCGTCTATGACGGCACCCATCCCAACCCGACCACGGAAAACGTAAAACAGGGCCTGGAACTGTTGCGCGCACATCACTGTGACTGTGTCGTTTCGCTGGGTGGCGGTTCGCCGCATGACTGTGCGAAAGGGATTGCCCTGGTCGCCGCTAACGGCGGGGAAATCAAAGACTATGAAGGGGTTGATCGCTCAGCTAAGCCGCAGTTGCCGGTCGTTGCGATCAACACCACTGCGGGTACCGCTTCCGAGATGACGCGTTTTTGTATCATCACCGACGAAGCGCGCCACATCAAAATGGCGATTGTCGACAAGCACGTGACTCCGATCCTGTCGGTCAACGATCCTCACCTGATGGCTGGCATGCCAAAAGGCCTGACCGCCGCCACCGGTATGGATGCGCTGACCCACGCTATCGAAGCCTACGTCTCCAGCGCCGCCAACCCAATCACCGATGCCTGCGCGCTAAAAGCCGCCACCATGATTGCCGAGTCTTTACGTGATGCGGTCAACGACGGGCAAAACATGCAGGCGCGCGAGAACATGGCCTATGCCCAGTTCCTGGCCGGTATGGCATTTAATAACGCCTCATTGGGTTATGTGCACGCTATGGCGCACCAGTTGGGTGGCTTCTACAACCTGCCACATGGCGTGTGTAACGCCGTGCTGTTGCCGCACGTGCAAGAGTTCAATACTCAGGTTGCCGCAGGGCGCCTGAAAGACATTGCCGCCGCTATGGGCGTAAATGTTGCAGGCCTTGGCGATGAGCAAGGGGCTGCCGCTTGTATCGCCGCCATTCGCCAACTGGCGAAAGACGTGGGAATTCCTGCAGGCTTACGCGATCTGCAGGTCAAAGAAGAAGACTTTGCTACGTTAGCCACTAACGCCCTGAACGATGCCTGTGGATTCACCAATCCAATCCAGGCTAGCCACGAACAGATTATGGCAATCTTTAAAGCAGCCATGTAACCGCTGCCAGGCTCCCTCGTTTTACTGGGGGAGCCTTATTTAGTCCAACTGCTGTAACTCGCCTTCTTTACCCACCCGCCAGCGGTGTTCGCAAAAATAGAGCAAAGGGTTATCCTGCTTGCTGTCGCTGTAGCCACTGAACAATTTCAATGGCGCTCCCAGACGCTGCTCCAGTTGCACCACCTTTTGTACTCCCAGACAGCGCATTGGCAGCACCCAGCCCCCGTAGCGACGCACAATGCTGCTCCCCACCAGCCGTACCCGTGGCAGGAACGCAGAATCCCGATAAACCTGCTCCACCAGCCTTTCCGGAGAGCCGGTGATCAACCACACCTGAGCATCCTGGGCATCCAGGTACTGGCGCAAACGCATCTGCACGACCGGAAAGGCGGTAACCTTACGGCGAAAATAGTCGACGAATTTCGCCTCCAGCGCTTTCAGCCTGGCCTCTGAACGGCCAAAGGTCATGGCCCACAATAGCAGGCTCATGGGCCAGCGTGTCGCCCGCCCACCGATCAACAAACCCAATCCGATAATGGGCAACAGCGGCACCACCAGCACCAGGTTCAACGGCAGATGCCGTAGCAAAAAGCGCAGGAAACTGCCAAACATGTCTTCCTGATGCAAAGTGCCATCCAGATCGAAAAATACCACGCGCTGGGCCTGTGCAACCGGTTTGTCAGTCAAGCGTTACTCCTCGGGATCGTTGACCCCATTATGCAGGTGAAAATACAACCGGTTATTATCGTAATCACTAGACCGACCAGATACAACCGACATTGGTCAACGCCAAAGGCGCGTTAACTCATCAAATCATAGTGTTGCTGCAAGCGTTTTAGCGGCCTGCTCGCAAAAATGATTGCTGCCCGTTTTGCCACCGGCGTGGCAGAATGCTGGCTGGCTCAAAGGAAAAAACCATGAGTACCCTTCTTCGCATACGTCAGATTTACCCAACGCTGGCACAAAACGATCGCAAACTGGCGGACTTTTTGTTGGGTAACCCCGAACAGGCCCGCCACCTCAGCTCACAAAAGCTGGCCCAGTTGGCCGGTGTCAGCCAATCAAGCGTAGTCAAGTTCGCCCAGAAACTGGGCTACAAGGGATTTCCGGCGCTGAAACTGGCCTTGGGTGAGGTGCTGGCTCAACCGCAGATCGCAAAGGTGGTGACGGTCCATAACCACATCCTCAGCAGCGATCCGCTCAAAACCGTCGGTGAGAAACTGCTGCTGGAAAAGCAGGCCGCATTGCGAGCTACCCTGGATATCAACAGTGAACAGCGGCTGCTTACCGCCCTGGAGATGCTGCGTGCGGCGCGGCGGGTGATCTTGGTCGGCATCGGGGCTTCTGGGCTAGTGGCCAAAGACCTGTCGTTCAAGCTGCTAAAGATTGGCGTGATGGCGGTGGCAGAAGCAGATATGTACGTTCAACTGGCGACGATAAAGGCGTTGAGCAGGGAGGATCTGCTGCTGGCGATCTCGTTTAGCGGCGAACGGCGTGAAATCAACCTGGCCGCCGAAGAAGCACGTATTGCCGGAGCCAAGGTGTTGGCACTGACCAGCTTCTCACCTAATGGCCTACAGCAACGGGCCGATCACTGCCTTTATACCATTGCGCAAGAGCCCAATATCCGCAGCGCGGCGATCTCTTCCAGCACCGCACAGTTCGCCCTGACCGACCTGCTGTTTATGGCCCTGCTCCAGCACGAGCTCGAACATACCCACGATCGCATCCACCACAGCGAACAATTAGTGAAAAAACGGGTGTAAAGCGTATAATCTGCGCTCCGCGAAATACCCCCTGTAACTAATTAGAGCAGGTGAAATTACGTCCGGTACACAGCAGAAAACCTGCCCACAGGGCTCGTGTAACCAAGACAGGATCATAAAATAAACATTTCATTCCCAGCACGGCAATTGCTGCTTTTTCATCTAACCAACAACGGCTAAGATGCTGGGTAGCTAAGAGTAAACACCAAAACAGGATCCTAGAGTGGGCCAGCCATCCAAAATATTATCATTATTCGCTAGATATACATCAATAGGGTTAATTAATACACTGATCCACTGGTTGGTCTTCGCGGCTTTATACACGCTGGGAGCCAGTCAGTTACTGGCCAATTCAGCAGCATTTTGTGTCGCAGTAACCTTCTCATTTTTTGCCAACGCTCGCTGGACATTTCACGCAAAGGCAACCTCTCTGCGCTATATACTGTTTGTGCTCTTTATGGGGGCAATGGCGGCAACTATCGGGTGGGCGGCTGATAAAATGCATACTTCTCCCCTGATCACGCTAGCCGCATTTTCCTTTATCAGCCTTATAGCAGGCTTTGTCTATTCTAATTTCATTGTTTTCAGGGTGAAAAAATGAAAATTTCATTAGTTGTTCCAGTCTTCAACGAAGAAGATGCAATACCTATATTCTATCGTACGGTAAAAGAAAAGCTGTCCGAATATGATATCGAAATTGTCTTCATTAATGATGGTAGCAAAGATGCAACCGAACAGATTATTCAATCACTTGCAAATGCGGACCCAGCCGTAAAGGCCCTAAGCTTCATAAGAAATTTTGGCAAGGAACCCGCCCTCTTGGCTGGCCTGGAACATGCCATCGGCGATGCGGTCATCCCGATTGATGTTGACCTTCAGGATCCTATCGAAGTCATTCCCCAGTTGATCAATAAATGGCAGGAAGGCTGGCAGATCGTGCTAGCCAAACGGGCCGATAGGAGCACCGACAGCCCTTTCAAGCGTAAAACAGCCAGATGGTTCTATAAACTTCACAATAAAATAAGTTCTTCCAAAATTGAAGAGAACGTAGGCGATTTCCGACTGCTCTCCCGAGAAACAGTAGAAAATATCAAATTGTTGCAGGAGAGAAATTTGTTTATGAAGGGGATCCTCGGTTGGGTGGAAGGAGATACCGCGGTCGTGGAATACACTCGTACCGAGCGAGTCGCCGGCCAGACAAAATTTAATGGCTGGAAGTTATGGAATCTGGCACTTGAAGGTTTCACCAGTTTTTCGACACTCCCGCTCAGGATCTGGTCATATATCGGTTTTTTTGTGGCAGCTTTATCCTTTTTCTATGGGGTATGGATGATCATCGATAAGCTGATTTGGGGAAATCCCGTTGCTGGGTATCCTTCTATCCTGGTGTCAATACTGTTTCTTGGTGGTGTACAATTGATAGGGATCGGTGTACTCGGCGAGTATATTGGCAGGATCTATATCGAAACTAAAAAAAGACCACGCTATTTACTGAAAGGCAACAAATGAAAAACCATAGCCATTTAAAATTCCTCAGCTATGCTATAGGACTACTCATACTGCCAGTTCTATTGGCAAACCTGTATTATGTCGATGATATGGGGAGAGCCACCATTGGTTATACCAACTGGGGGGCCGATGGGCGACCTGTTGCCGATTTAGTAATGAAAATCATTAATTTTAGAAGCCATCTTGTTGATCTTTACCCATTGCCATTAATATTTGGCAGTATCATTCTCATCATCAGTCTCAATGCCTATGCAAAAGTTTATCTACCCAGTCAAAAAATTTATGCAATTATTCCACTCACCTATCTGCTAGCTCCTTCCACGCCAGAGATATTGTTATATAGATTTGACAGCCTGACCCTGCTCATCAGCATTTCATTGCCGTTGATAGCTTACAGCTATAGATATCAGCAAGAATATAAAAACATTCTGCTTGGTATTGCTGTCGTTGTGGGCACCTACAGCACTTATCAAGCTTCGGTTAACCTCTTCGTCATTCTTGCAGCGATAGAGTTAATTAAGTCTTACAGTGATAATGAGAGTAACAAACTTACGCTGCTGAGATTGGCATCCAGAATCGGTCAATTTATCATCGCATCTTTGCTATACCTATTGGTAGTCGTTCCAAAATACTTTAGTGGCAACCATACTGAGGATCACCCAGGGCTTGCCAGCGAGAGCATAATAAAGCTGATTGTTGATAATTTCATTTCTTACTATACGTTCGTTAATAATAGTTTCATGAAAGGCAATGGAACTATAATGGTTGCCTTATTTCTAGTTTTGACGCTCATCGCCATCACATTGATTCTTCTTTCAAGAAAAACGAAACAATGGAACATTCAAGGGATTTCGTTAACAGCCATTATCTTAATTACACCATTTGCCGTATTGATCATGAGCGTGGGCTCTCTATTGATTCTTGAAGCCCCTGTTAGTAACTTTCCACGAATTTACGTTGGTGTCGGTGGCGTCGTTCTCTTCTTTAACATGGTTATCATGCTGGCGCTCAAGGAAAAGACGAAACTTTTCCTTATCGTTCCCCTGGCGGCATTCCTCTATACCTTAATCATGGTTAGTGCCGTTACTAATGCAATAAAATCGCAAGAGTACTTTACCAGCATTTTAATTCAAGAAGTTAAAACAAGCGCTGCTAACCTGGTCTATAAACATATTGTAACCGTAGGCAGTTTTCCTTCATCAGACGTCTTTGCCAACAGCGAAAAGAATTTCCCCATTATTTCCGCCATTAACAGATACTCCCCAGGTTGGTGGTGGACTAATAAACGCTTTGAATTTGAAGGTATAAAGCGAGAGTGGCTTCCACCTACGTCGGCAGCACAAGCGAATGCCATAAACTCTCGTTGTTCAACAGCCTTTAAAGCTGAAAACGATCATTTTATTCTTTATCAAATAAATAACATACTGGTGATAGATTTCACCAAAGGATGCAACTAATTCTTTCCGCCGCTTCTATCTAGAGGCGGCATTTTATAAACTATGCTAGACACTCGTGATTTTGGGGTTGACAGTATTCTGTGTTACAGTGCGCGGCGTTGAAATTCCTTATCCATTATCTCCACGGGGGGTAAATAATAAGGAAAGCAAAGAATATTTAACCAATTGATTTATTTGATAAAAAAGGCAATCAGTTGATATGGCTCTATTAATCACCAAAAAATGTATCAATTGCGATATGTGCGAGCCGGAATGCCCGAACCAGGCGATTTCGATGGGGGATGAGATTTATCAGATCGATGCCAACCGCTGCACCGAATGCGTGGGACATTACGAGACCCCAACCTGCCAGCAGGTGTGTCCGATCGATAACACCATCATTACCGATCCGCAGCACGTAGAGAACCAGGAACAGCTGTGGGACAAGTTTGTCGTGCTGCACCATGCCGATAGTTTGTGAGTCAATCGCCCCTCACCCTAACCCTCTCCCACAGGGAGAGGGGACCGATCGAGTTCGCTGATTTTTCTGCGCAATACCCCACCATCCTTCCTTCTGTACCTACTTCCCTAAGGTGCATGGCCAACCAAACGCTCCGGACAGTTTCCAAAGGGAGGCGACCGATCGAGTTCGCTGATTTTTCTGCGCAATACCCCACCATCATTCCTTCTGTACCTACTTCCCTAAGGTGCATGGCCAACCAAACGCTCCGGACAGTTTCCAAAGGGAGGCGACCGACCGAGTTCGCTGATTTTTCTGCGCAATACCCCACCATCCTTTCTTCTTGCGCCCATTTCCCGAAAGTGCTGCTTATTATATCTCTAACAAAGTGTCCGGGATGATTAGACCATTACATTTACTCTTCCAACGAATGAGCCACAGAATGACTTCTGTAACAGACGGCAGCACCTAACCAGCTCCTTCTCCCTGTGGGAGAAGGTTGGGATGAGGGGACTAGATTGACTCCGGCACCTGGCAACCACTCAGGGCAATTACCCCTCGATGATCACCGTAGCACAGGCATAGCGGCGTTCATCCGCCAAAGAAACGTGGATCGACTTGACCCCCATCTCCTGCGCCAGCTCGGCAGCACGTTCATGCAGCCGGATATTGGGTTTACCCAGGGCATCATTGAACACTTCAAACTGATTGAACGCCAGGCCGTTGCGGATGCCGGTGCCGAACGCCTTGGCGGCGGCCTCTTTGACCGCAAAACGTTTCGCCAGGAAGCGTACCGGCTGCTGATGCTGCTGATACACCTCCCATTCGGCCGGGCTTAACACCCGGCGAGCCAGGCGATCGCCGCTGCGTTCCACCACCGCTTCGATACGCGCCATCTCCACGATGTCGGTTCCCAAGCCCAGTACCGCCATTAGCGACGCGCTTCCCGCATCAGCAGCTTCATGTCCGCCACCGCGGCCGGTAAACCGCTCATCACCGCCTGGCCAATAATGGCATGGCCGATATTCAGCTCATGCATCTCTGGCAGCGCGGCGATCGGCTGCACGTTATGATAGGTCAAACCGTGGCCCGCATTCACCTTCAGGCCTTTGCTGGCCGCGTAGGTGGCCGCTTTGGCAATGCGCTTGAGCTCGGCTTGCATGGCCAGATCGCCCTGCGCTTCGGCATAGGCACCGGTATGGATCTCGATATAAGGTGCGCCTACGGCCACTGCCGCGTCGATCTGACGGTGATCGGCATCGATAAACAACGAAACCAAAATGCCAGCCTGCGCCAGGCGTTCAACCGCCACGGCCATTTTGTCCTGCTGCCCGGCCACGTCCAGTCCACCTTCGGTGGTCACTTCCTGACGCTTTTCCGGCACCAGACAGCAAAAATGTGGTTTCAGCTCAATGGCGATATCCAGCATTTCATCGGTGACGGCCATTTCCAGGTTCATACGGGTCTGGATGGTTTGGCGCAGGATTCGCACGTCGCGGTCGGTAATATGACGGCGATCTTCACGCAGGTGAACGGTGATGCCATCGGCCCCCGCCTGCTCGGCAATAAATGCCGCCTGCACCGGGTCCGGGTAATTGGTGCCACGCGCGTTACGTAACGTGGCAATATGATCGATATTGACGCCCAGCAGTAAATCAGCCATGACAACCCTCTACTAAGTCATTTTCAGTAGCAGCAGTTTACACGGGTGGGCAAAACGGCAAAAGCAGAAACCGCTTAGGCTTCGTCGACGGGGGTATCAGGTTGTTTGCGCACGAACTGGCGAAACAGTTCACGGCTCTTCAGCGGCTTACCGCCGAGATAGGGTTTTAGCGCCATGCGGGTAAAGCGCTTGGCTGCACGCAGGGTTTCTGCATCGGGGAACTGGCGTTCATCCAGGGCGCGGAGTTCACGGCCGGTAAAACTGTAATGATCCACCACCAGGCTGGCGATAAAGCCTTTTTCTTCGCGATAGCGATAGGTCATGCCGTCATCCACCGGCTCGCCGCTGCCAGCACAATGGAGGAAATCCAGCCCGTAACCCAGGTGCCCTAACAATGCCAACTCGAACTGCCGCAGGGCATGCTCCGGGGAGCTGTCTTCCGCCGCCAGGGCCTGTAAGCATTGCAGATAATCGAAGAACAACACCGAATAGTTGCCTTCCTGCTCCAGCACCCGTGACAACAGTTCATTCACGTAAAGGCCGCTGTAAAGCATCATACCGCTGAGGGGTAAACCAAGGGAGACCGCTTCGGCACCGCGCAGCGTTTTGACTTCGCCACGACCGCCCCAACGTACTAACAGAGGAGTAAAGGGTTGCAAGCAACCCTTTAGATTGGAACGGCGACTGCGTGCGCCTTTCGCCAGCAAGCGCACCCGCCCATGACCTTCCGTGAACAGATCCAGCATCAGGCTGGTTTCACTAAAGGGCCGCCCATGCAGGACGAAAGCGCGCTCCCAGCCATCCATAGGAGGAATTACTTCAGGTCGTCGGTATAGCCCAGGCTACGCAGCGCACGTTCGTCGTCCGCCCAGCCCGATTTCACTTTCACCCACAGCTCCAGATGCACTTTGGCTTCAAACATCTGTTCCATGTCCTGACGGGCTTCGATACCGATGGTTTTGATCTTCGAACCTTTGTTGCCGATAACCATCTTCTTCTGGCCTTCACGCTCAACCAGGATCAGACCGTGCACGTCGTAACCACCGCGCTCATTCGGTACAAACTGTTCGATTTCGACCGTCACCGAGTAAGGCAGTTCCTCACCCAGGAAACGCATCAGCTTTTCACGGATGATTTCCGACGCCATAAAGCGCTGGGAACGGTCAGTGATGTAATCGTCCGGGAAGTGGTGTTCCGCTTCCGGCAACACTTTACGTGCGATAGCCGCAATGGTGTCCACGTTCATGCCTTTTTCGGCAGAGATCGGCACCACATCCAGGAAGTTCATCTGCTGGCTGAGGAACGCAATGTGCGGCAACAGCTTGGATTTGTCGGTGACGTTGTCGACCTTGTTGATCGCCAGCAGAACCGGGCATTTCAGGCTGCGCAGCTTGTTGACCACCATTTCATCATCGGCAGTCCAGTTGGTGCCTTCTACGACGAAGATCACCAGCTCGACGTCGCCGATTGAGCTGCTGGCCGCGCGGTTCATCAAACGGTTGATGGCACGCTTTTCTTCGATATGCAGACCCGGGGTGTCGACGTAAATGGCCTGATAAGCGCCATCGGTATCGATACCCATAATGCGGTGACGGGTCGTCTGTGGTTTACGCGAGGTGATGGAGACTTTTTGCCCCAGCAGTTGGTTCAGCAACGTGGATTTGCCCACGTTGGGACGACCAACGATCGCAATAAAACCGCAGTATTGTTTTTCTTCGCTCATTCAAGCTCCAGCTTTTTCAGCGCTTGTTCCGCTGCCGCCTGCTCGGCTTTACGGCGGCTTGAACCAGTGCCCACGACGGGCTCGCTCAAACCACTCACCTGACAGTGGATAGTAAACTCCTGATCGTGCGCCTCACCGCGAACCTGCACCACCAGATATGTTGGCAATGGCAGATGACGACCCTGTAAAAACTCCTGCAAACGGGTTTTCGGGTCTTTCTGCTTATCACCGGGGCTGATTTCGTCCAACCGGCTACGATACCAGTCCAAAATCAGGCGCTCGACGTTTTGAATATCGCTATCCAGGAACACACCGCCAATCAGTGCCTCCACCGTATCCGCCAGGATCGACTCGCGGCGGAATCCACCACTTTTCAGCTCGCCCGGCCCAAGGCGCAAACACTCACCCAGGTCGAATTCACGCGCCATCTCCGCCAACGTATTGCCCCGCACCAGCGTGGCACGCATGCGGCTCATGTCTCCTTCGTCTACGCGAGGAAAACGCTGGTAGAGCGCATTGGCGATGACAAAACTAAGGATCGAATCACCCAGAAACTCGAGACGTTCATTGTGTTTACTGCTGGCGCTACGGTGAGTTAACGCTTGCAGTAAGAGCTCCTGCTGTTGAAAAGTGTAGCCCAGCTTCCGCTGCAGCCTGTTTATTACGATGGGGTTCATGAGTTACCAATAGATCAAGAATGCGTCAAAAACTTGCAGCATACGGAACAGGCCTGCTTTGCCAAAAGCCAATCCAAAGCTGTTTCGTTTGCAGTGGCGCCCAAAAGGGGCCAACTTTTATCGCTCGAGGGGCTATTCTACAACGAGTGGAAATATATTGCTGCGATTATATAGACCCATTGCCTGTCAAACTGCAGCCTAATTGGCTGCAGTTGGCAAAACGCTATTAGTGAATACCACCAATACGGCTCAATCTGACGCCCGTTGGCCATTCACCTTCCTGCTTTTCAAAACTCATCCAGATCGCGGTGGCTTTACCTACCAGATTCTTCTCAGGCACGAATCCCCAATAACGGCTGTCGGCGCTATTATCGCGGTTATCGCCCATCATGAAGTAATGGCCGGCGGGTACTACCCACTCGCCCAACTGCTGGCCTGGCTGCTGATAGTAAGCACCGACCTGATCTTGTGCGCCGGGCACGGTCAGAATACGGTGAGTCACGTTGCCCAACGTTTCCTTGCGCTCACCAAGGCGAATACCGCCCTGTGGCACGTTATCCGTCAGTGGGATCTGGAAGAAACCGTTGCTGGCTTCGCCCATGCCGCTGCGGGTAAACATCTGCACAAAATCGCTCGGTTGCATATCGCTGTAGGTGACCGCCAATGCGGTATCGCACGGCTGGCCACTATTGCAGGACTCTTGCACCGTCACGCGCTTATTCACCGGATCATAGGTCACGCGATCGCCAGGTACGCCAATCACGCGTTTGATATAATCCAGTTTGGTGTCGCGTGGATATTTAAATACCGCAATATCACCGCGCTTGGGATGACCGGTTTCAATTAGCGTGGTCTGGGTGATCGGATCCTTTACGCCGTAGGCAAATTTTTCCACCAGAATGAAATCACCAATCAACAACGTCGGCATCATTGAGCCTGAAGGGATCTGGAACGGTTCGTAAATAAACGAACGCACTACAAACACCAACAGCAATACCGGGAACACCGAAGCCCCGGTTTCAACCCAGCCCGGCTGCCTTGCCACTTTCGCCAAGGCCGCTTCGTCGACCGTTCCGGCCGCCTGTGCATTGACCGCCGCGATTTTCGCCCGGCGTGCTGGCGCCCATTTAAAGCGCTCAAAGCACCAGATGATCCCGGTCACCAAAGTGGCAATCGCCAGGATCAAGGCAAACATATTCGCCATGCAAACTCCCTAGTTACGCGAGCTTTCGCTCTTACTTACCGTCTTTACCCACGTGCAGAATGGCCAGGAACGCTTCCTGCGGCAACTCAACGTTACCCACCTGCTTCATGCGTTTTTTACCGTCTTTCTGCTTCTGCAGCAGCTTCTTCTTACGGCTGACGTCGCCGCCGTAGCACTTGGCCAACACGTTTTTACGCAGCTGTTTCACCGTAGAACGAGCGATGATATGCGTACCGATCGCCGCCTGGATCGCAATATCAAATTGCTGGCGTGGGATCAGCTCTTTCATTTTCTCGACCAGATCACGGCCACGATACTGCGCGTTATCACGGTGAGTGATCAGCGCCAACGCATCTACGCGTTCGTTGTTGATCAACACGTCAACGCGCACCATGTCCGAGGCCTGGAAACGTTTAAAATTATAATCCAGTGACGCGTAACCGCGCGAGGTAGATTTCAAACGGTCAAAGAAGTCTAGCACCACTTCGGCCATTGGGATTTCGTAGGTCAGCGCCACCTGGTTACCGTGGTAAACCATGTTGGTCTGTACGCCACGCTTCTCAATACACAGCGTGATCACGTTGCCCAGATATTCCTGCGGCATCAGCATGTGACATTCTGCAATCGGCTCACGCAGTTCAGCGATGTTATTCAACGGCGGCAGCTTGGAAGGGCTGTCGACGTAGATGGTTTCATTGCCGGTGGTTTCGACTTCATATACTACCGTAGGTGCCGTAGTGATCAGTTCCAGATCGTATTCACGCTCCAGACGTTCCTGAATGATCTCCATGTGCAGCAGACCAAGGAAGCCACAGCGGAAACCAAAGCCCAACGCGGTAGAGCTTTCTGGTTCATAGAACAGGGAGGCATCGTTCAGGCTCAGCTTGCCCAGCGCATCGCGGAAGGCTTCATAATCGTCGGAACTGATCGGGAACAGACCGGCATACACCTGTGGCTTCACTTTTTTGAAGCCTGGCAGCATTTTGTCTGCCGGTTGGCGAGCCAACGTCAAGGTATCGCCCACTGGCGCGCCGAGGATATCTTTAATGGCGCAGACCAACCAGCCCACTTCGCCACAGTTCAGCACGTCGCGATCGACACGTTTCGGGGTGAAGATCCCCAGGCGGTCGGCGTTATAAGTTTGGCCGGTGCTCATGACCTTAACTTTATCGCCCTTGCGCAGGGTGCCGTTTTTCACGCGGATCAGGGAGACAACGCCAAGGTAGTTATCAAACCAGGAGTCGATGATCAACGCCTGCAGCGGGGCATCCGCATCACCTTCCGGTGGCGGGATATCACGCACCAGACGCTCCAGCACTTCAGGCACGCCAACGCCGGTTTTTGCCGAGCAGCGCACCGCGTCAGTCGCATCAATGCCCACGATATCTTCGATTTCCTGTGCGGCGCGATCCGGATCGGCGGCTGGCAGGTCAATCTTGTTCAACACCGGTACCACTTCAAGATCCATGTCCAGTGCGGTATAGCAGTTGGCCAAGGTCTGGGCTTCTACGCCCTGCCCGGCATCCACCACCAGCAATGCGCCTTCACAGGCGGCCAGTGAGCGGGAAACCTCATAGGAGAAGTCAACGTGCCCAGGGGTGTCGATAAAGTTGAGGTGGTAAACCTGCCCATCATTGGCTTTATAGTCGAGCGTTACGCTCTGCGCTTTGATGGTAATACCACGCTCACGTTCCAGATCCATAGAATCCAGCACCTGTGCAGCCATTTCACGTTCGGTCAGGCCGCCGCAGATTTGGATAATACGGTCAGACAGCGTCGACTTACCGTGGTCAATATGGGCAATGATAGAAAAATTTCTTATGTGTTTCATTTAATTAGTTTTTCTGCCTTGGTATTTCTGAATTACTCGCCTATGGAACCCGCATGGACATAAAGCGACGGTGAATGGGTCGGCTATTTTTCGCCTGAATCGCAGCATTCTACATGCCACAACACTGAAAACCTAGCAATCGGTGTCGGGAAGCTATTCGATTATACGTAGTTTAGTGTTACAACGCGCCGCAGTTGATGAAAGCAGATATTAACGCGGCGAAGGCCTGATAAACATTGTGGGTTAATTGCGCCAATCTTCTTGACCAGACACTATTTACCCGGTGGTAATACATATTACGCGATTACGCAATAAACCCAATCTTAATTGTTTAATAAATAATATCTTTATCAATAACTTACAGTTAAACCACAACGCAAGCGCTTTAGGATAAACCTGATATACGCTCCTTTGCCCCTCGGTTACAAGTGGCAAGAACTTTGGATAAAAACAGACTTCAGGGCACTACGACATCGGCAAGCCCACCAGAGTTCACCAGCATCTCCTCTGAACATTGATTGGAAGGTTTATCATGATCGATAAAGGGCAAATGCTGAGCCGGCACGATTTTTCCAAGGTCAACTGGGGCATTTTGGCAGCGGTAACGCTGCTGTTCACACTCGGTGCGGCGCTGTTATTAATGCCGTTATTGAGCAACATGGAAGATCCTCACGTTCTGGCCTTACTGCAAGCCGGCGCGGCAACCATTCTGTTAGGCACTATGTTGCTGGCATTGCGCCATTATCTGCGGCCAATGCTGACCTATCGCCTGTATGAGCACGGCGTGCGCGTGCTGGATCACCACAGCCATAAAGAACGGTTTATTGCGTTTGAAAAGATTGCCGATATCTACCATTCTCGCGGTAGCAGGCTGCTTGGCGGGCTGAACGACAATATGGCGTTTCGCACCTCAGAAGCGGGGTTCTGGTACAGCATCAAGAGCAATATCTCTCACTCCCGACAGCT
This sequence comes from Serratia sp. K1WW1, assembly GCF_055790865.1. Classification (NCBI taxonomy): domain Bacteria; kingdom Pseudomonadati; phylum Pseudomonadota; class Gammaproteobacteria; order Enterobacterales; family Yersiniaceae; genus Serratia; species Serratia sp. K1WW1. The sequence continues at coordinate 1,439,469 of NZ_CM147697.1, read as the reverse complement.
GATTGAAACCCTGATCCAGCAACAGATCCAGCAGCGCGGGCCGCTGGCATTAAATTCGCTTTATCAGGGGGAAATATTGACCTTCGGCTATCTCATTAGCGGTAGGGGCTGGCTTGGTTCGTGGCAAGAGAAGCCGACTCAAACATTACGGCTTAGCGCTACGACGCTGAGTATCGCCCAGTCGCAGGTTCAGATCGAAAAGATCCACCGGCTGGAAAGCAATATGCAACGAGGCACCCTTCGTTTGCTGGATCTACAAGGTAATGAGCTGTTTTCGCTGGGTTATGACTCGCTGTTCAGCGCCGATCTGTTTATTGCGCTGATGGAGCATATGATCAACAACCGCATCCCCGCCTATAACAACCCGGCGATGACGCGGCCGCCGTATTAAATCGGGGATTCGGTTTCAGTGTTCAACCGCAAGGCACCGGGCGGCAAACCGATTTGCAGCACCACGGGTTGATAATTGGCCTGTTCGCCGAGGCGTTTTGCCAATGCGCGTGCGATCAGGAAAGCGAGACCGCCCCCTAAAATCCCACCGAGTGCCGCCGCAGCGTCACTGCCCAACCACCATTGCAGCAGGCCACCGCCTAGCATCATGCCTAATAACGGGGTCAGATAGACCAGCATCGCCGAGCGTAACAGGCTGCCTTCGGCGATACCGACTTCAACGCGCTGGCCGGGTTCCAGAGGCTGGGCGATTGCCACCTGCAGGTGATGTTCACTTTCAGGCACCAGTTCGTCGAATGCACGAGCACCGCAGCCAGAGCGCGCGGTACAGCTGCCACAGCCGGCTTTAGGCTCACAACGCAGCTGTGCCACGCCCTGTTGCCACGAGATCACCGTGGCCCACTCTTTCATCATTGCGGTGCTACCTTGAAAGTAATGCTGTCGGCAATGCGTTTCGCCGTTGAAGGAGGCAATTCCCCAACCACGGTAATTTCATTGCCATTACGAATTTCGGTTTGGATGGTGCGGCGGCCCTGACGATAAAACTGTTGGCTGGCATTGCTGCCCGAAGGGCTGACGTTAACCGAGAAGCTAAACAAACCATCGCTATAAAGCCGCGATTCAACCGGCACCGCCACATTCGGTAACTTGCGGCGATTACGCGCCACCTCGTTAACGCCCGCGGGCAACCAACCGGCATTCCAGGCAAGCTTAACGTCTTCAGCCGCAGGTAAGGTCAACAGCGGTGGCAGATTGGCCTTGAGCAAAGGTTGCATGACGTTTTTCACCTGATCGCCCACTACGACCGAGATGACCCGATACTGTTCCAGCGTTTCGCCATCACGATCGAGCAAATCGACCCGTAGCGGCAGCTTGGTCTCCATATCCATCCAGACCACATAGCTGTAACGGGAGCCGTCACGAGCCACGACGCGGTAAACGTCACAAGGCCGATCGGAAATGCGGGTGCGGCCAACGGAGATGAAGTCGTAGTATTTCGCCAGATAGTCGAAATCGGCAAACACGATGGCGGGCAAGGCGTCGACGATGTGATCGCCAGACAGCGTGAACGGTTCCAGACCAGGCTCAAAATAGCTGATCCCACCGCCACGTTGCAGCACTTCCCGACGAGGGCCGTCCATATGCAGCAACTGCCCAAGGGGCTGCTTATCGATCACCGCATGGCGATAGCGTAGCGACTCTATCCCCTGCTTGCTGATGCTGATATAGGCGAGTTCATAGTTGAGTGAACGGCTGGCACTGCTCATTTGTTGCAATAACGCCCCGGACGCAGGTTCCTGCGCCGAGGCGATAGTTGAATTGAGCAGGCTGCCCGTTAAAAGACAAACGGAGAACCAGATTTGCTTCATTACTGCTGTTGCATTCCTAAAGACTGAGTTCCAGGAACCTGAACTGCGGCCTGCTGTGGCCTGCTTTGTTCAAGTTGCAGCTGATCGGAGTGCAAACGGCGTTGCAACTCATAATCCTGCAGCATGGCATTGATACGCTTACGCTGTTCCTGCACCTGCTGCTGTTGGCCGCTGCCGGTTGAGAAACTGTCTGCCGGGACGCCCAGGCTGACCGGGGAAGCTTGCCCCATGATTGGCAACGTATTGAACGCTGGTGCTTCAGCCGCGCCTGATTGGGCCGTTGGCTGATTGTACTGTTGCACACCCACGATCACTGCCAGAGAGACACAAGCGGCAACGCCGACTTGAGTGAGCTGGCTAGCCCAAGGACGAACCTTGTGCCAGAACGGCAGTTTACCCCAGGTGTGAGGTTGCGGTTGAGATTCGGGGATTGCCGAAGGAAGCAGACGAGCGGGCTCTTTTTCCAATGCGGCAGCAACACGGTCTGCGATATCGAAATGCATGACTTGCCCGACATCACCCCGTAACGTGTCACGGATTAGGTGATAGCTCTGCCAGCTTTGTTGAAGCGCCCGATCTTTACTCAATGAACTCAGCAGCTCATTGTCGAGCATTTCACCATCCATCAGAGCGGAAAGCTTTTCTTTCTGCATGCCTAAGTACCCTTCCAGTGTCCGCTATCGCTAACGTTGGATCAGCGGTTGAACTTTATTATCGATAGCCTCCCGAGCACGGAAAATACGTGAACGTACGGTTCCGACCGGGCAATCCATGATGGCGGCTATCTCTTCGTAGCTTAGACCATCCAACTCCCGCAGGGTAATCGCCATGCGAAGATCCTCTGGGAGTGACTCAATGGTACGGAAAACTATCTGTCTCAGTTCTTCTGACAACATTAAGTTCTCAGGGTTCGAAATTTCTTTCAGTGCACCCGCACTTTCGTAATTTTCGGCATCATTGGCATCCACATCGCTTGATGGTGGGCGCCGGCCCTGAGCAACCAGATAATTTTTTGCTGTATTGACAGCAATTCGATACAACCAGGTGTAAAAGGCGCTATCACCACGGAACGACTCCAGTGCGCGATAAGCTTTAATAAACGACTCCTGCACCACATCGGGCACGTCGCCCTGTGGTACGTAGCGCGAAACGAGACTCGCCACTTTATGCTGGTAACGAATTACCAGTAAGTTAAACGATTTCTGATCGCCCTTCTGGACCCGCTCAACCAGAACCTGATCCGTTAACTGCTCGCTCATCCGAGGTAAATTCTCCCCAAATCTATCTCCACGCGTGAAATTGTACCGCCAGCCATACATTATTTTCCTGAGCAAGCACTCGCTTGGAGTTCATACGGAACGCTAAGTTCCATACCGCCATTGTTTTTTTGTTGATGTCACCTTGTCCGTGGCTTTTGCCCGGACAAGTAGGCTAACATGAATTTCACTCTTCTTCTGCACACATCATACGTTATGCAACCATCATCTGAACATGTTAGCGATGTATTGATCGTCGGTAGCGGTGCTGCTGGCCTCTCCCTGGCGTTGCGCCTGGCGCAACATTGCAAGGTTACTGTACTCAGCAAAGGTCCGCTCAATGAAGGCGCCACCTTTTATGCCCAAGGCGGGATCGCCGCGGTGTTTGATGAAACGGACAGCATCGCCTCGCACGTTGATGACACGCTGATCGCCGGAGCCGGCCTGTGTGACAAAGACGCCGTCGAGTTTATTGCCAGCAATGCGCGCCACTGCGTACAGTGGCTGATCGATCAGGGCGTGCTGTTCGACACCGAAACCAACTCCCAAGGTGAAGAACGCTATCACCTGACGCGGGAAGGCGGACACAGCCATCGGCGCATCCTGCACGCCGCCGACGCCACCGGCAAAGAAGTAGAGACTACCCTGGTAGCGAAAGCAAGTGCTCACCCCAATATTTGCGTGATGGAACGCCGCAATGCGGTCGACCTGATCACCTCCAACAAGATCGGCTTGCCGGGCACCAAGCGCGTAGTGGGCGCTTACGTCTGGAACCGTGAGCGGGAGCAGGTGGAAACCTACCGTGCCAAAACGGTGGTGTTAGCCACCGGCGGAGCGGCCAAGGTTTATCAATATACCACCAACCCGGATATCTCTTCGGGCGACGGTATCGCCATGGCCTGGCGCGCTGGCTGTCGTGTCGCCAATCTGGAATTCAACCAGTTTCACCCAACCTGCCTGTTCCACCCGCAGGCACGTAACTTCCTGCTGACCGAAGCGCTGCGCGGCGAAGGTGCCCACCTGAAACGCCCGGACGGCAGCCGCTTTATGCCAGACTTTGATCCGCGTGGTGAGCTGGCTCCACGTGATATCGTCGCTCGTGCGATTGACCATGAGATGAAGCGCCTGGGTGCCGACTGCATGTATCTGGATATCAGCCACAAACCGGCGGAATTTATCACCCAGCACTTCCCGATGATCCACGAAAAGCTGATGACGCTGGGCTTTGACCTGACGCAACAGCCGATCCCGATCGTCCCAGCTGCGCATTACACCTGCGGTGGCGTGATGGTCGATCAGCATGGCCGCACCGATCTGGACGGCCTGTATGCGATTGGCGAAGTGAGCTACACCGGCCTGCACGGAGCCAACCGCATGGCATCCAACTCGCTGCTGGAATGCCTGGTTTATGGCTGGTCCGCCGCCGAAGATATTCTGACGCGCCTGCCTGCCATCAAGCTGGCCAAACAGTTGCCGCAGTGGGATGAAAGCCGGGTGGATGATTCGGATGAACGCGTGGTGATCCAGCATAACTGGCACGAACTGCGGCTGTTTATGTGGGACTACGTCGGGATCGTGCGCACCACCAAACGCCTGGAGCGGGCACTACGCCGCATCAATACCCTGCAGCAGGAGATCGACGAATATTACGCCAACTTCCGCATCTCCAACAATCTGCTGGAACTACGTAATCTGGTGCAGGTGGCGGAACTGATTGTGCGCAGCGCGATGGAGCGCAAGGAAAGCCGTGGGCTGCATTACACGCTGGATTACCCGGACATGTTGCCGGAGCCAAAACCCACCATTCTGCAACCCTGAGGCTTCAGTAGTTCAGATAGAAATCGGTAATCAACTGGCGGAAATCGGTGGTGTAGCTGCCATCCGCCAGTTTTATTGCCAACTCCGCCTCTTCTTTCGCCACCGGTTTGCGCGCTAATGCCAACATCAAACGGTGCTTTGGCGTATCGGCCCGGTCGCTGATGTTCAGCCGCCGTGCGGTGTACCAGCCACGTTGGTGGGCATTCACTTCAAAAGCTTCACCGATCTCGTAAGGCAGCACCACGCAGAAATGGCCCTCCGCCGTTATCAATCGTTCGGCACTATCTAGCAAAGCGTCGTGAGTCAGAGTTTCCGTATAGCGGGCATTGGTGCGGGCCAGATCGCGACAGGCGACGGAAGGCTCAAAATACGGTGGATTGCTGACGATCAGATCGTAACAATGGGCATGCTGCTGGGCAAAATGATGGATATCCTGGCTGTGCACCTGGATCTTCTGCGGCCAAGGTGACTCCAACACGTTATCACGCGCCTGCAAGGCGGCGGCGTTATCCAGCTCAACCGCATCGATGGTGGCCTCGGCAGCCGTGCGCTGCGCCAACATCAGGGCGATCAGCCCACTGCCGCAGCCAATATCCAGCACCCGCTGCACGTTATCCACGGCAGCCCAGGCGCCGAGCATAACCGCATCAGTACCCACCTTCATCGCACAACGATCGTGGGCAACAAAGAACTGTTTAAAGGTAAAACCGCCGCGGCGCGGGGTCGATTTAGTTTTAATTTGATTACTCACAATGGCCACCAGCAGACAAAACTGGCGTAGCATAAGGCAAACTGATCTAGGGTAAAAGTTAAAAAGGGTGAACCCTGCGGCCATCCCGTCTATAATCGGCGCCCCAAGTAGAGGTAGATAATGACAGCAACCAATTTTTCCGAACTCGAACTCGATGAGCGCCTGATCCTCGCTTTGCGTGATAAAGGCTACGATCGCCCCACCGCTATCCAGGCCGAGGCGATCCCGCCAGCCATGGACGGGCGCGACGTATTAGGTTCGGCACCGACCGGCACAGGCAAAACCGCCGCATTCTTGCTGCCGGTTCTGCAACATCTGCTGGATTTCCCACGTAAGAAGTCTGGCCCACCGCGCGTACTGATCCTCACCCCGACGCGTGAGCTGGCAATGCAGGTGGCCGATCAGGCTCGTGAATTGGCTGCGCATACCTCGCTGGATATCGCCACCATCACCGGCGGCGTGGCGTATATGAACCACGCCGAAGTCTTTAGCGAAAACCAGGACGTGGTGGTTGCTACCACCGGCCGCCTGCTGCAATACATCAAAGAAGAAAACTTTGACTGCCGTGCGGTAGAAACGCTGATCCTGGACGAAGCCGACCGCATGCTCGATATGGGCTTTGCGCAAGACATCGAGACCATCTCGGCCGAAACCCGCTGGCGTACCCAGACGTTGCTGTTCTCCGCAACGTTGGAAGGCGAAGCTATCCGCGAGTTTGCCGAGCGTATCCTGAAAGATCCGGTTGAGGTTGAAGCCGATCCGTCCCGCCGCGAACGTAAAAAGATCCTGCAATGGTATTACCGCGCCGATGACGTGAAGCATAAAACCGCCCTGCTGGTGCATCTGTTGCAACAGCCGGACGTGCAGAAGTCAGTGATCTTTGTACGTAAGCGTGAGCGCGTGCATGAGCTGGCCGCCTGGCTGCGTGAAGCGGGCATCAACACCTGCTATCTCGAAGGGGAAATGGTGCAGGCCAAGCGTAACGAAGCGGTAAAACGCATGATGGATGGCCGCGTCAACGTGCTGGTCGCCACCGACGTTGCTGCTCGCGGGCTGGATATCCTGGATATCACCCACGTGTTCAACTTCGATATGCCGCGCACTGCCGATACCTATCTGCACCGCATTGGCCGTACTGGCCGTGCCGGGCGTAAAGGCACCGCCATTTCGCTGGTAGAAGCGCACGACCATCTGCTGCTGGGCAAAGTGGGGCGTTACCTTAATGAGCCACTGAAAGCCCGCGTGATTGACGAACTGCGTCCATCCACCAAGGTGCCTAGCGAGAAGAGCAACGGTAAACCTTCGAAGAAGGTGCTGGCCAAGCGCATCGAAGACAAGCTGAAGAACAAAGAGAAGGCCAAGGTGAAAGTACGCCATCGCGACGCGAAAAACGTCGGTAAGCGTCGCAAGCCAAAAGCCAAACCAGACGCAGAATAATCTCTCTGCCATCGAAAAACCGCCATCAGTTTGAGGGCGGTTTTTTTATTTTCAAGGCTGAGTATAGTGCCCAGCCAATTGCTGACTTTTGAGCCAGATCTCCAATTGGCGATACTGCTCACGCAACTCGCTATTCTGCAAATGCATTGGCGTCTGGGCAAAGTAATACTGGAACGTTCTCCCTTGCTGATTTAGTGCCTTGGCATCAGCCCCCGTTTGTAACAGCAGCAGCGCCAACTCTGGTGCGTTGATTTTTGCGGCCAGGTGCAAGGGCGTATCCCCTACTCTGTCACTCAAGGTACTATCAGCCCCGGCATTCAGCAGTATACGCACCTGCTCCTCCCGCCCCGCCAGCACGGCAGCGGCTAATGGCGTAGCACCAGTGACCAGATTACGCATATTAACCTGGGGAGCCTGTTGCAATAACAAGCGTAAATATTGCGCATCTTTAACCATCGCCGCCGTATGCAATGCCCCGTTGCCATCCATACCAGGCTGCCCAATATCTGCTCCCGCCTGTATCAACGCCTGTACACTGCCTGGCCTCTGCTGCAGAATCGCCCACTGCAAAAGTGTGATCTGCAAATCTCCCCGCACATGTTGCCGTTCAGCCGTTGCTTGCTGGCTAATTTGCCAAACATCATCTTCAGCCACCGCCTGTGATAAAGACAGGATATCGGTACCCGCAAATGGCGAAGTTTGCTGTTCCATATAGTGCTCCTTGGCTACCATCAATAACCCAGCGATCCCTAACAGGGGCAAAATGAGAGCCGCTATCCAGCAGCCTCTGCACCACCTTTTAGGCATTCGCCTTGATCTCCCATGGCTTCTGTTCCGCCATTGAACTGATTACTTTATCGATGCCATGTGCCGTCATGCTGCGATCGAAATATTTGCTTGGCCGCCAAGCATCAGTACCGCTCAGAGTCTCATTGTTGGCAATGGTTATTTTATGCCCGATCGCATCGGGAAGCAGTGAAGTCGACTCCTGCGTCCCCGTCAACATATCGTATTGTTCACTGTAACGACGGATCCCGCCAGATTCTGCATCTTGCTTTGCCGCCGCGGGATTAATACCGAAACGGTTCAGAGTATGATCGGAAACCCCAGCGGCGTTGAATGTTACCGCCAGAGAACCCGTTGCCAGCGCTGCCGTTGCTGCCAACCCTCCCCCCAACGAATGACCGGTGATCACTAACCCGTCACCAAACGCCGCTTTGGCATTCTTGGCAATTGCCACAGCATGATTGTACTGCACATCGTCGTACCCCGTAGCCTGACGCACATTACTCAGCCAATCGCGCATGTCATTAGTACCGGCGAAGGCCAGCACATAGTGCTGCTTATTCGAATAAATACCCGCCTGTAACCCCGAGGCTGTATGCAATAAACTTGCGGGGTCAATGCCAACACCCAGCAAATCGTTATCACTCATGCGCGAAAAACCCTCTGCCCCCTGCCCCGTAAGGTTGTAGACATCCTTGGCCAATAGCGCCAAAGAGTAATCGCCCTGCTGAGACTCTTGCCCACGAGACATCTCCAGCCTTGCGGCCAAAGGTACCGCAGCAGAGAGATCGCGAGTCAGTGAATCCAACAGGTTTTGTGCATTACGACTATTTTCAGAGGGGAGCGACACAGCAACTTTTGTCACCTGTGGCTCGTCGGTGTGGACTGGTTTTATTGCGTCTTGAGCCGGGAGTGCCGCAGCAGATACCGCGGTGATGGGCGTCATCGTCGAGATGAAACTCAAAGGCAAACTCATAAAGACTCCTTATCCATAGACAGCCCCAAATGGAACTGATTTAGCTATCGGCGAGTCCTACGAGTTCTGTAATGGGAATGATTATTTTTTGCAGCTAATGTGATCAAAATCTATTTTCTGCCGTGAAGGCATTAAAAAAGGGAGCCGAAGCTCCCTTTTGTCTACCTAGCCGAAAATTACAGGCTTTCGGTAAAGGTACGTGCGATAACGTCACGTTGCTGTTCTGGCGTCAGTGAGTTGAAACGCACCGCGTAACCAGAAACACGAATGGTCAGCTGCGGATATTTTTCTGGGTTCTTAACGGCATCTTCCAGCGTTTCACGGCGCAGCACGTTCACGTTCAGGTGCTGACCACCTTCTACGCGCACGGTAGGTTGCATTTCCATCGGTACTTCGCGGTACTCGATCTGGCCCAGTTCGCTAACAGGCACGATCTGATCTTCCGCGTAATCCGCTTTGGCACAGACACAGCGCGCTTCTGATTTCTCTTCATCCAGCAGCCAGAAAGAGTTCACCAGTGCTTGATTGTTCGCTTTAGTGATTTGAATACCAGTAATCATTTTGTTGCCTCCGTAATAGGGAGAAAAATTTCTACGTCGCCGAAAACTCGGTTGTGGTTCCCGGCCATTTGGTAAAACCAATGTTGTCTTGTTGTTCTGTATACCAGTCAAACCGGGTCAATTCTTTGACTAAAATCAATTTTTACGGGGTGGCTGAATGAGCATCAGAGGCAAATTTATGTTTTATATCAATTTTACCTTTTTGCTCGTTAAAATTATTTTTGTAAATTTTCAAAAATATTTGTATATGTCGCTCTTCATACCCATGGAAAAAGCGGGTTTCGCCGAGCGGAGGTTAACGGTAAGCTATGCACCATGAATTGCTAACAAAAACAAAGGAGAGTGCTTATGTCTACCTCCCTCACCTGGCACGACGTCATCGGCAAAGAGAAAGAGCAGCCCTACTTTCTGGATACACTCGCCTTTGTAGCTAATGAACGCCAGGCTGGTAAGACCATTTATCCACCGCAGAAAGACGTGTTTAACGCTTTCCGCTTTACCGAGTTGGCAGACGTCAAAGTGGTGATCCTGGGGCAAGATCCCTATCACGGCCCGAACCAGGCCCATGGCCTGTCGTTTTCCGTGCGCCCAGGCATCCCTGCGCCGCCTTCACTGGTCAATATGTACAAAGAGCTGGTGACGGATATCCCCGGCTTTGAACGCCCGACACACGGCTGCCTGCAAAGCTGGGCCGAGCAAGGCGTACTGCTGCTCAATACCGTATTAACCGTTGAAGGTGGCCGCGCGCATTCTCACGCCAATCTGGGCTGGGAAACCTTTACCGACAAGGTTATTGCCGCGCTAAACGAAAATCGCGAGGGTGTCGTGTTCCTGCTGTGGGGTTCACACGCACAAAAGAAAGGGAGCTTTATCGATCGCCAGCGCCATCATGTGTTGAAAGCGCCGCACCCCTCCCCGCTTTCTGCCCATCGCGGTTTCCTGGGTTGCCACCACTTTTCGCAAACCAATCAGTTACTTGAACAACAAGGCCTGGCACCGATTGACTGGGTGCCGCACCTGCCGCAGGAATGATCCAGCCACAAAAAAGGCACCACGAAGGTGCCTTTATCCTCAGCAGGTCTTATTAAGACTTGGCTTTGGATACCGCTACCATCGCAGGGCGCAGCAGGCGGCCATTCAGCGTGTAGCCTTTCTGCATCACCATCATCACATGGTTCGGCTGATGGTCGGCTGATTCCATCAGGCTCATCGCCTGGTGAACGTCCGGGTTGAATGGCACGTTGAGCTCGCCTACCACTTCGATGCCGTACTTGCGTACCGCGTCCAGCAGTGACTTCAGCGTCAGCTCAATCCCTTCGATCATCGCGACCAGTTCAGGGTTGTTCTTGTCCGCCAGCTCCAGCGCACGCTCCAGGTTGTCGATCACCGGCAGCAAATCACCGGAGAATTTTTCCAGCGCGAATTTGTGAGCCTTCTCGACATCCAGCTCGCTACGGCGACGAACGTTTTCCATTTCGGCCTTGGCACGCAGCACACTGTCACGCTCGCGTTGCTGAGCTTCAGCCAGTTGGGCTTCCAACTCGGCAATGCGATCATCGCGCAGATCGGCGCCTGCCGCCATGGCTTCCTCGTGCTGTGCTTGCTGTTCCATTTCTTCCGAGGCTTGCTCGTTTGGCGTCTTCTGTTCTTTACTACTCATGAATATCTCCGCGTTTTAGCATTAATCTCGCAACTTGGCTTATTATGGGGATCAAAACCGGGGTTTCAAGTCAACCGGTCACAATGTGGGGCATAAACCGTCCCTGGTGAGGAAAATGGCAGCGATGAAGAAAAAATTTGCATGTATTGGCATTGTTGGGCACCCGCGTCACCCTTCCGCATTGGCTACTCATGAAATGCTGTTTGAATGGTTGGTTGCCCGTGGCTACAAGGTGATCCTTGAACGCCAGATTGCCCACGATTTGGGCATGAAAGACGTAGACACCGGCAGCCTGGCGGAGATTGGTCAACGGGCCGATCTTGCCGTCGTGGTGGGTGGTGACGGTAACATGCTGGGCGCAGCGCGCGTATTGGCGCGTTATGACATCAAGGTGATCGGGGTAAACCGTGGCAATCTCGGCTTCCTGACCGATCTCGACCCGGACAACGCACTCCAGCAGTTGGCGGACGTGCTGGAAGGGGAATATATCGACGAGAAGCGCTTCCTGCTGGAAACCATCGTCCATAAAGAGCACCAGCAATGCCGCGTCAGCACCGCGATTAACGAAGTGGTGCTTCACCCTGGCAAGGTGGCGCACATGATCGAGTTCGAGGTTTATATTGACGATCGCTTCGCTTTCTCGCAGCGTTCCGATGGCCTGATCATCGCCACGCCAACCGGTTCGACCGCCTACTCGCTTTCCGCAGGCGGGCCCATTCTGACTCCGTCGCTGGAAGCCATCGCGCTGGTGCCAATGTTCCCGCACACGCTTTCCGCCCGGCCGCTGGTGATCAACGGTGACAGCACCATTCGCCTTAAGTTTTCCCATATCGGCAGCGATCTGGAAATCAGCTGCGACAGCCAGATCGCCCTGCCCATCCAGGAAGGTGAAGAGGTACTGATCCGCCGCAGCGACTTCCACTTAAACCTGATCCATCCCAAGGACTACAGCTATTTCAATACGTTGAGCACCAAACTGGGCTGGTCAAAAAAATTATTCTAAAAATGGCGCCAACCGCTTTACTGTATATAAAACCAGTTTATACTGTATGAAATCACAGTTATGTGTTTATACACAGGAAGGTCCCTATGTTGGCGCAATTAACCATCAGCAATTTTGCTATCGTTCGTGAGTTGGAGATCGACTTTCAAGCGGGTATGACGGCAATCACCGGTGAGACCGGTGCCGGTAAGTCGATTGCTATTGATGCGTTAGGCCTGTGCCTCGGCAATCGCGCCGACGGCAACGTGGTACGTCTGGGGGCCTCCCGTGCCGATATCTGTGCCCGCTTCTCACTGGCATATACCCCATCCGCCCGCGAATGGCTGGAACAAAACCAGCTGGATGACAGCAACGAGTGCCTGCTACGCCGCGTGATCGGAACAGATGGCCGCTCCCGTGGTTTTATCAACGGCACCGCCGTTCCCCTTTCCCAATTACGGGAGCTTGGCCAGCGCCTGATCCAGATCCACGGCCAGCATGCTCACCAGCTGCTGCTAAAACCCGAACACCAAAAACAGTTGCTGGATGCCTATGCCGGCGAGCCGGCCTTGCAGGCCGCCATGCACCAGGCTTACCACCAATGGCATCAAAGCTGCCGCGAACTGGCGCACCATCAGCAACAATCTCTCGAGCGCGATGCCCGCAAGCAACTGCTGCAATACCAGTTGAAAGAGCTGAACGAATTCGCCCCACAGGCCGGTGAATTTGAGCAGATCGACAGCGAATACAAGCGCCTGGCCAACAGCGGCCAGTTGCTGACCCTCAGCCAGCAGGCCCTGCAACTGCTAGCCGATGACGAGCAACACAACATGCTCAGCCAGCTCTACACCACCAAGCACCTGCTGCTGGACCTGATCGGCATGGATGAGAAGCTAAGCGGCCTGCTGGATATGCTGGAAGAAGCCTCGATCCAAATCAGCGAAGCCAGCGATGAACTGCGCCATTACGCAGACCGCATGGATCTCGATCCCAACCGCCTGCATGAGCTGGAACAGCGCCTGTCGCGCCAAATCAGCCTGGCACGTAAGCACCATGTTTCACCGGAAGAATTACCCGGCCTGCATCAACAACTGCTGGATGAGCAACAGCTGCTTTCCCAACAGGCCAGCGATCAGCAACACCTGAGCGAAGCGGTCAACCTGCATCATCAACAGGCGCTGGCACTGGCTGAGCAGTTGCACCAGAAGCGGCAGCACTATGCGGCCGAGTTAACGACTCTGATCACCGAGAGCATGAATGCGCTCTCGATGCCGCACGGCAAATTTAATATCGACGTCCGCTTTGAACCGGAATACCTGAGCAGCGAGGGGGCCAGCCGCGTTGAGTTCTGCGTCTCCACCAACCCGGGGCAACCGCTGCAGCCGTTGGCAAAAGTGGCCTCCGGCGGTGAGCTTTCCCGCATCGCGTTAGCCATCCAGGTCATTACCGCCCGTAAAATGGAAACTCCGGCGCTGATCTTCGATGAGGTAGACGTAGGCATCAGTGGCCCAACGGCCGCCATTGTTGGCCGCCTGCTGCGTCAGTTGGGTGAATCAACCCAGGTTATGTGCGTGACCCACCTGCCGCAGGTCGCCGGTTGCGGTCATCAGCATTTATTTGTCAGCAAGCAAACCGACGGCACGGTAACCGAAACCCAGATGTCACCTTTGGATAAACGCGCCCGTCTGCAAGAGTTGGCGCGCCTGCTCGGCGGCAGTGAAGTCACTAAAAATACGCTGGCAAACGCAAAAGAATTGCTGGCCGCATAACTTTTTTACTTTCCTGAGGTCATAATGAGGCCCTGTAAAGGTTCCCAACTGCTGCAAGGTCTATTATCATCGGCATCCTATGCCCTAAAGGAATGTGATTATTATGCGCTGTAAAATGCTGACAGCTGCCGCTGTGGTTCTTGTGATGCTGACCGCAGGCTGTTCTACTTTTGAGAAGGTGGTTTACCGGCCTGATATCAACCAGGGTAACTACCTGACACCAACCGACGTGGCAAAAATCCACAAGGGAATGACGCAACAACAGGTTGCTTACACATTGGGCACGCCAATGATGCAGGATCCGTTTGGTACCCAGACGTGGTTCTACGTGTTCCGCCAAGAGCCTGGCCATGAGAAGATCACGCAGCAAACGCTGACGTTGACGTTCGACAGCGCAGGCGTGTTGACGGATCTGCAGAATAAACCGGCACTGACCGAGTAAGCCGAGCCGGAGCTGTCATCCGGCCCGTGGGGGAAGAGTGAGATCCTTCATGACAGTCGCAGGCTGCAACTCGGAAGACAACGTTCTGATGAAGATAAGGCGCATTCAGCGCCTTATTTTTTTGCCTTTTCCGCCCGCTGACGGCGCAGTTCTTTCGGATCGGCAATCAATGGCCGGTAAATCTCTACCCTGTCGCCATCATTGAGCACATCGCTCAGCTTGGCCGGTCGGCTGTAAATACCCACCTTGTTGCTGGCCAAATCGATATCGCTACGTAGCTCTAACAGCCCAGAAGCCAGGATGGCCTGCTCAACGCTGCTGCCTGCGGCCAACTTAACCTGGCGCACATACTGGCGTTCTGGCAACGCATAGACCACCTCAACGCGTATCTCAGACACTGTAGACCTCTTTGGCGCGCTGAGTGAACGCTTGCACCATGCTACCGGCCAGTTCTTTAAACACTTTACCGAAGGCCAGCTCGATCAGTTTGTTGGTGAACTCAAAATCCAGGTGCAGCTCTACCTTGCACGCCTCGGGGCTTAACGCGGTGAACTGCCAGCCGCCCATCAGCTTGCGGAACGGGCCATCGACCAGTTGCATATTGATGCTTTGGTTATCCAGCAGCGTATTGCGCGTGGTAAAGGTTTTGCTGATGCCGGCTTTTGCCACCTCTACCGCGGCGGTCATTTCATTAGGGGAAGCGGCAATCACCCGGCTGCCGGTGCATCCTGGCAGAAAATCGGGGTAAGAATGAACATCGTTAACCAACTGATACATCTGCTCAGCGCTGAATGGCACTAATGCAGATCGACTGATCTGGGGCATATCATTTCCTGAGAGGCAAAAAACGTACAGATAATACCATTTATCTGGCGCCAAACAAAAAATCTGCTACGCGCGGCACGGATCCAAAATGCGAGAAATTGCGCAGGTGCTGAGTGGGAAAGGATTTCTTTCGCTGCGCCATCCAGTATAATGAGCGCACTATGACAAAGAAAAAAGCATACAAACCCGGTTCCGCGACCATTGCACAAAACAAGCGAGCACGTTTCGAATACTCCATCGAAGAGGAGATCGAGGCGGGTTTGGCCCTGCAAGGTTGGGAAGTAAAATCACTGCGTGCTGGCAAAGCTAACATCAGCGACAGTTATGTGATGTTCCGCGACGGTGAAGCCTATCTGTTTGGCGCCACCATTTCGCCGCTGAACGTCGCTTCAACTCATGTGGTATGCGATCCAACACGTTCCCGTAAACTACTGCTGAAAAAACGTGAGCTAGACTCACTGATCGGCCGCGTTACCCGCGATGGTTATACCGTCGTCGCCCTCTCCATGTATTGGAAAAATGCCTGGAGCAAGGTGAAGATCGGCGTAGCCAAAGGTAAGAAAGAACACGATAAGCGCGATGACATCAAAGATCGTGAGTGGCAGACGGCGAAAGCCCGTATCATGAAGCATGCCAATCGTTAAGCCGCTGGCTTAACAGGGTAATCTTCTGTTATACTGCACAAAGTACTTGGGGCTGATTCTGGATTCGACGGGATTTGCGAAGCCCTAGGAGCATGCCGAGGGGCGGTTTGCCTCGTAAAAAGCCGCAAAAAAATAGTCGCAAACGACGAAAACTACGCACTAGCAGCTTAATACCCTGCTTAGAGCCCTCTCTCCCTAGCTTCCGCTCTTAAGACGGGGATCAAGAGAGGTCAAACCCAAAAGAGATCGCATGGAAGTCCTGCCTGGGGCTAAAGTGCTAAATCTAATCAGGCTAGTTTGTTAGTGGCGTGTCCATCCGCAGCTGACCGGCGAATGTAAAGATTGGACTAAGCATGTAGTGCCGACGGTGTAGTAATTTCGGACGGGGGTTCAAATCCCCCCAGCTCCACCACTTTTGATAGGACTGTGCATGGACAGCAAGTGCAAAAACAGTCACTTAGAGATACAAACCGGACACTGACCAGACAGTGAATGGACCACAAAGGGTACGTAAAGGAGCCGCGGATTTTTTTAGCGGCTTTCTTGTTTATGATGATTGGTCATCATAAATAGAAAAAAATTTGTCCGGGTGGCGGGCGGTCATAAAAAACCCGCAAGGGAAAAACTGCAGGCCGTCTTGTAGCGGTGTTCAAGCACCCGACCGCCCCACTGAACATGGGGTACTGAACGAATCTACAAGGACGCCCCTCCCATGACACTATCAATTCTTGCTGCATCCCCTGAAATTTTTATCCATGACGGAAAAGCCGTCACCACCTCCCTGGCTGTCGCCAATTTTTTCAAAAAAACTCACGACAACATTTTGAAAAAGATCCGTGCCGTGATCACCGAATGCGAACCGGAGTATCGTCTCGTCAATTTTAACGAGACGTCCTATCAGCGCGAAAACCCAAACGGCGGCGCCGGGATCCCTACCATGATGTTTGAACTGACCCGCGATGCTTTCGTGCTGATCGTGATGGGATTCACCGGCAAAAAGGCTCTGCAGTGGAAGATCGATTATATTGGCGCCTTCAACCGGATGGAGGCCAAACTCCGCAAGGGTACTCCACCAGCGCAATACCAGATACTCACCACGCTGGAAGGCGATCACGTCGTGAAGGTTGAGCATGTTTCACCCGGCAAGGTGTTGCTGCATCCGTCCGAATGCCTGGAGATAGCCAAGCGTTCCGGATACGTGGTGATCCATTATACGGACCTGAAAAAAATGACAGTTGATGAGTTTTTGAAGCTGGGCGGGCTGGCCGAGAAAACCAGTGGGGTATGGCTGGAAAAAATGGGAAGCATTCGTGATCGCTAAATAAATCGAAACTCATACTAGTGCAGGCGGCTTTGGATACAACAAGCCGCCTTTTTTGAAAGCTAGTAATGGGGCGCGTGGATCACAATGTCACACCAACATCGGCGGCCAGCAGCTCGATGAAGGCTTGGCGCTGTACCTCCGAGTGATACTGGTTAAACACCCTGGCTCTATACAGATCCATCTCAGCATGGGCTGTATCTGTGAAGTTGTTATAACCCCAAGCAAATCCACCATTTGCAACTATAGGCGTAGCCGCTGCTGGAATGCTTGCTTTAACTTGGCTGTTATTAAACCTTACGAAAATTTCTCTCTTAGAGATAGAGTAACCGCACGCAATAACGGCTAAATTATTATTTGGCTTATCCATTGTTACCGTACCCACATTAGCTGACGGACCCGGATCGAATGTGAATTGCAATTGATTGTCAGTCCCACCCCTGCGAAGAAATATGCCTTTGTTTTCTGATATTGATGAATCAACAGCGCCCCATCTGAAATAAATATCGTAAAAAGTGGCCGCGTAAAAACGCCCAACCAAATATATAGTAGCACCATCAACACCGGACATAGACGAAAACGAATCTACTTTCAATCCACTTGATCCTGTAAATCTCAAGAAGATATTATCGTTATTGTCGTCGGTGAGAATTTCCGGATTATGAATAACATCTGGTGATGCATAAGTTAACGAGTTAACGTAATCTGGAACCTTTACGAGTGAGTCGCTGGCCCCTTTTATAGCTGATGAAGATTCAAAGAATATAGCATCACTTAAAGGGAGCGGAGTTACATCTGAGTTTAGAGATACGGGTGATCTTAATACTAATGATTTTGTCACTTACATGCCCTCAAGTTGCTCATAATTTATAAATGATTCAGAACGATAAGGGCGGAAGTTGGCGGAATAAATATCTGTATCATAGTTTTCGAATGCTTGCGCCCATGATAGATATATACTCTCCCCAACAACCTCCATTGATTGCACGCCTAAGTTTGTGGCGCCTGATGTCGAGAACGGTGTCCTGACCACCTGACCTATTTTCATTTTTGAAAAACCAGATGTGTTACCCGTATAAAAATCATATGCCGAGCAACTCCATAGGTTCATTACTCCGGTATTATATCTTTCTATGGTTAACCCAAAGAAAGAGCTACCAATACGCTTGATTGGCATTGGCGAATATTGAACTGATTCCGGAGCATCAAACATGGTAAAACCGGTAAGGTCCGATTTAATAAAGAAATATTTCGCTTTGTATGATGCGCTTGCTGATTGCGTTCTTAGTCCACCGTATAACCAGATGGTAGTCCCAGCATCTTTGACGGCATCCACACCAAGCGTCATTTCGCACAGTGTTGTCACGTTGACAGGAAACGATGGGCTCTCATGAGGTATCACATCCACGGTTTGAATGGTACTCATTGGGCTGGCAACATCAAAGCTCATAATCCCGACGCGGGATGAATTGGCAAAATGGTAACCGGTGTACATTTTGCCATTTACACAAGCGAAATCGTGAAATAGCTCAGGCACATAGGTTGTTGAGCCTATGGTCTGCGTCACAGAAGACAGCACGCCGATCAGCGCCCATGTTGACCCATCATCTGTGGATTTATAAAGCTCATGATAGGTTGCACCTACCGCATTAGTTGCTCCGCGATTACGGACAATCGACCACAAAGCATTGTCACCATCAACCCCCAAGGCAAAATAGTCAGTCCCTCTAGGGTTAACCTTCCCGGAAACAATTATTTTTTGGGTTGACCATGTTTTACCAATATCGTCTGAATATTTAATGGCAGAAAGGGCATCAGAAACGCCGTGGCCACTTGCCGTGTTATACCCCTGGTAAATCCTTCCTTTTGAATTTACGCATGACTTACCCTGCGGCCATCCATTCACAGGCCGACCAGTACTTTTTGTTGTTCTATGGATGTTGAGCGTTTGGGTGACTAGTTGCCCATCTTTATCAAGGGCCCAGAATGTTTTTCTATTATCTTCTGAAAATCCATCATTAAGCCATTGGTTTACCTGTGAGACAGTCTCTCTTATCTTACCCTGTTGAGCAAATGCATAGCTATCTTGCAATGAAGTTGATAAACCCCTAACCCATACCTTCCCATCTTTGGTGACAGACATGAAGCTATTTTTATTGGTATCGATAAAGCTTGAGACTGCATTGTTTTTTAAATCATCCAGCAATAATGTTTGTGCGGTTTTTAATATTTTCTCATCCAGGCCAACTGCATATAACTTACCATTTGTCATGAGTGCCAGAGCAATTGCACCGTTCTTATCGGTAAATTTATATACAAAATTGTCGTCACTGTGATTTAAAAATAATTTATCAGAGAGAGCGCTAACAGCATCACCGCCTGGTGATGTTCTTCCTGTTGGTGTTAACACACCAGCAGTGTTGATATATTCATCAGCCAATATAACAAAGTCATCAATGGCAGTTCTTATGAATACTGTAGCGCCATCAACCACAACCCCATCATCAACATCCTTTTGGGCTTGTTCAATATCCTTATACATGGGGCCAAGCGCGGCAACGTGCTTTATCGCATAATCAATTTCAACTCGAAACTGTTGCAGATGCTCATCAAAGACAATGCCCCGGCCTGTTTCCGTAAGGCGAGTGACCCCGACTCTATCAACCCATGTTTTCTCTAGCCCGTTTACCGCCTTGTCGAAATTCTGGGCGTTATCATACAAATCCCTTGGGTCAGCAGATCCTTTGGGTTCAACTGGATTTCCGGTGTTATGAGTTGTCATGTTTTCTCCGGGCAATAAAAAACCCGCCGAAGCGGGTCAGTTATCTTGCTAGTAATTTACTGAACATCGCCAGGATAAACGGCGTCGTCATATTGGTATTTACGTGGGGTATATTGAATTGCGTTTACCTGGCAGGTGCCATCGCCACCTGGCTCTATCTCAGCGATCAGCGCATCATAGCCAACCTGCTCAGAGCTGCAGAAGATGAGCCGCGGCGGTTCGATAGTCCCATCATCCATAATCCAGGAACCCGGGTCCACTTCGGTGCTATATGGGATCGTCAACGTGTAATCATCAACCCGGGTCGGTACCAGTAACCCTGACGCACGTCCGTCTTGGTAACGGATTAACACCCTAGGGTTGCTGAATGACCAGTTCAGCGGCTCGCTAACCTGCAGCGTGATCTGCTCTGTGTTATAAGTCATGTCGACAATCAGGCAACTGATGGTGTCATTGCCTGGTATATCGTCGGTCATGATGATCCGGTCCATGTACTGATAGCACAGTGCGTCAAGTTCGGTCGATGTCGAATGAGTGAGGCGCTGGTATTTGTAGCCCATCAGCCGGCGCATGCCGATTCGATATGCCCTATCCTGATCGAGAACACCGTCCAGCGTGTAATCCTCGACCTTTAACGGTGTTGGATTATCGGCAGTGCGGCATTGGACCGTCTCTTCTGCCCAGGTTGTACCATTGAGATATTTGACATCCACGCCATCAAAGTCGTCCTGCGAGTGCGCCGAGAAACCGGTCTGAAGTTCCTCTGTTTGCTCCTGCGGGCTGATGATGCCAGTCCAATTTTTGATGCCTTCACGGCCCGCAGACGCCAGCCCATCGCTCAGTAAAAAATACCCCATCCCTGCATTAGTGATCTTTTGCAAAACATCCAGAGCAGACATGCCAGATTTAGATGCTGAATAGTCGAAGGTCTCACCGCGCGGTGTCCAGTAGGTGCTCTCGAGCATACCGATCGTGGCATAGTCGATCTGCTTATCATTGAACCCCAGAGATTTTAGAACGTGGAAAATAGCACCACTTATCGACCGGGAGGGATGCCCATCATAGAGGCGAACTCCTTCAAGGTTTATGCGCCGATCTGACTGAGCAGCAAGGCGGCTACCCGTCCGTATTGTGATCCCCATGGTGGTAATGCCTTCATACCTCGTGGGCCTAGCTGGCAGCTTCGCTCTCATGGACTGCCACTGTACAGAATCGCGCGTTGTACCTCCCCAGACCGGTGTATCACGTTTGATTCGCACCTCATACGCCGCTGGCCCCGGTAACGGGATAATTTCGGTGTAACCGATCTCGTTAACCGTATTATTGCCGTGTTTGAATTTGGTGCTTTGCCAATCGGTACTTCCTGACGCGCGGTACTGCACCGTAATTTCGACTTCATGCCAATGGATCGCACCGTCTTTACTGCCTACATCGCATAGCCCTTGCGGGTAGAGAAAATTGATTTCAATCTCTGTTGTCTTTTCATTCGGTGGACAACATAAGAATGGGCCCATCCAATCATCATTGGCATTGAGCCCCGTAACAGTGGCATCAAGAAGCGTGCGCCCGGTAAAGCCGGGCCAGCCAGCATCTACGGTTACCGTGCCATCGTTATTCTCTATCAGCCTTTCAATCGTCACTGTCACGCCGTCGTTTTCTGTAATGCGGTATTTATACCCCTTAAGGCCAAGGGCTATGCGCTGCTGGCCACTCGGGATCCCAGCAAAAGCGGCACCAGTTGCACCGCCCCAGGCGAGAGATATATTTTCAATGATGGCTGGCGATCCACCTGTTGACGCAACCCCCTCAATAACAACTGGAGCGGAACCAAACAGGGAGGACGGCAACAGGCTATAAGCGATCGAGTTGCCACTGAATGGGCTCTCTTTTTCCGTGATAACAAGGATCGTTCCAGATGAGTTGGCCACCAGGCCGGAACCTACCAGTTGATCAGTTATCTCATCTGTTAGCCCAGTCATGGTGACGTAGTTTGCTGACAGTGAGATCACGTAACTTATCCCGGCCCACGTTAGCGTGAACGATACCGGCGCGACGCTGAAATCATACGTTGTCGGGGCAGCAGATGCCGTTATGCTTGCTGCATTCCCTCCGACTCCGGGAACGGCTGGAGAGCCGGGATTATGTGCTGAGATGAAGAGATCAAAGCGGCTGCTATTCCAGGTAAGCGAGACAGGCAACCCCACGGATGGGTTAATCTCTTTCATATCACCATAGATAACATTTCCGCCACCAGCAGTGGCCACTACGTATGTGTCCGGGGCAATGATGCTGATAACCGAACCTGACTTCCAGGACTCCGGGATTGCTGGATCTGTAGAACTCAATACCGTAAAACTGCTTCCAGATACAACAATTGCATCAGCTGAGATGCTGACTGATGCTGGCCCCGTTGATGCCAGATCTAAGCCTGCCGTGCCAGATGTTGTGCCTCCTACCTCTGTGGCCACATACCAGTTTTCAGACCTTCGATCCGCACTGACATCCGCTCCAGGCGGATAGATAGTCAAACTGACATCATCACCAAATGCCGTTGTTGTTGTGTTTCCCAGCTTAATGAGTGAAGGATTGATATAAAAGTTGTCACTGCCCACCGAGAGGAAAAGATAGCTTCGGTAAATTTGCGGATCATCAGGATCAAATCTGCTTACCGGCTGGACAAGATAATCCGGATAGATACGGTTTAAGCCTAATACTTCTCTGATCGGGTCGCCAAGTTTTGCCGTATTGGCTTTTGCTGGCGACAAATCAAGGGTATCTCCACTGCTAACAGATGCCGCACCTTCACCTTTCATCTGAGACATCATGTACAGTGAGTATGCAGCAGAGGCCACCGCCACTGCGACCGATATCCACATCGCAGTGGCGGCGCTTATTGCATATGGCACAGGGTAAATCCGGACATCGCTTTCTGCGCTGATATGGCATAACGGCCACTCTGATGGGTTAATGGGTTTCCCATTCACTTCTGCCGCAACAGGGTGGCGCATATCTGTATGATAATCATCAACATTAGCCATAAGCCATTCGTGCAATGTCATGGCTTTGTGTTCGTGCACTTCAAGCGGTTCGCCGGGTAATCTTGATGGGTAAATTCTAATAGTCACCAGTAATACTCCACTTTCACAAAGCGGCGCTCAAAACGAGATAACGGAAGAAATGTTACGTTAGATTTCGGGTTGCATTCTGCGACATGTAACTGCCCGCCAATGCTGACAACAACACCGACATGCGTTACCACAGACCCCGAATAGCACGCCACTCCCGCCCCCTCACATGGCTCGCAACGGCTGAGTGATGGCATAAGCTTTCTTGCCTCCCTATCTAGTCCACCGCCATCTTTCGTGACCCCTGCAAAATCAGGCCACTCAGCCATGCCAAGATCGCTCCTTATTTCGTTGACGATGCCGAAGCAGTCAAGGTCGGGATATGTTCTACCGCCTTTCAGCCAAGCGACTGAAAGGTATTTATCAGGATTGAACATGATCAGCTCCTTATGAGATATAGCGCAGGCCTGGATGCTCTACTAAATTGTAGCGATGACGCGGCCACGCAGTATCAAGGATATTCATGTAGCCAGCGGTGATCTGAACCTCTGTTGCGTTCCAAGATCCATTTTTTATCGTCAGAATAAAAGGTGGTGATGCAGGAGATGATAAATCTGTTGATACGTAATTTCTATACGTAAGTGTACCAATATCATTATTATCAAGTGCGCTGCGTATTGCCGTAGATACAATCCCATCAATATTACCAATGGCAAATTTTAGATCCTGCGTACCATCAGAATTGCGCGCTGGCAGTGCAATTTCAATTCCTGATGCAATAAACGTTGCTACTCTACCATCTTCAAGCGTTGCAGTAATGTCGTCCCACCCACGAGTTAGCCAGTATGTTCCTGAACTAATGTCTATTTGCAAGGTTTCAATAATTACCTCATCACCAGATGAGGCGTAAAGCCGATTTAAGATAGTCATGCTTTTGGCCACTCACGGTTTAGTGCCAGATCAATGATGTTGCTACCAATAATAAATTCAGGAAACTCAACCCATCCAGGTTCAAGCAATGGGCGCTCCCATAATTCCAAGGTGGCGCTGTATTGCCAATATTTCCCGGCAATCATATTTGGGCCATCATAAATATCATCAAAGCGGCATTTATAAAACTTAATACCAATTGGTGTTTTAAGTCTCATGAGAAACCATGCAGCACCATCTGCTATTGATTCTCTATACCAAGCCGAAAATAATTGTGATTGTGAATCGTTTTTAAAAAGCCATTTCACGCTAGCTTTTGTTGGTGTAGATGTATAGCGCCTGCGCTGCCTCGCTCGTCCAGAAACAATTTCGGTACGCAATAATGGGCTGATAGGTTTAAACCCATAACCACTCTGAAGGGGTAGTGGCAGGTAATCATGTGGGTAATAAATATCAGTCATTATTCCACCCTCCTTTTCGTTGCATATCCCGCAACAAGAGATTTATGCACTTTTCCTTGACCAGTTGCCAAACTACTGGCAACCATATTAAAGGCTTGCAGAGCGGCTTTTCTTGTCTCTTCCTTCATCATTTGGATGGTGCGATCATCAGGATTACCATTAACTTGGAAGGTTTGATCAAAGCTAAACTGATTTTGCTGTGGCGTTGACGAGCTGCCAGCATTACCAGATTGGGATGGTGCTGATAAGTATTTTTTCAAATCCGCGTTGGTTCTAGCATCAACGACGCGCTCCCCCCTATCCAGTAACCACGTCCCCTCGCGCGGAACATAATCTATACCATCATGCGCCTGGCCAGACATCGTTACCGCTTGAGCGGCAGCCGTTAACACTCCTGTCTGCCCTACAGCCAGCGCAACAGCGGGTATGTTGGCCGGGAATGGAGCTGACGCCCAGGCCATGGCGATCGCTGCCTTGGATGCCAGCAATGTCTGGGCTATCTGGAAACCTTTTGAGGCTGCGAATAGGGCCCGGTAAGCGCCAGAACTTCGGCCAGCATATGATTCAGCAAGCCCGGCCATTCCATCAAACAGGGATTGCTGCGCTGCCAATTGCTTCATTGTGTCTTGATTTTGATAATCACTGATCTGCGTCATTCGGCTTTTTTCAGCATCAGAGCGCAAACGCGCATATCGTTCAGTTATTTCCAATAGGCTCTGCTGATAGGCTTCCTCGGAAATTTTGCCACTCTGTCTGGCCTCATCCTGCATGGTCCTTTCTTGCTCCTGGTAGGACTCCAGGATACTGAGGCGTTGAGTGTACTCATTTTGATATTGAGCGACAGGATCAACATCTGCACGAATTTGCTCAATTGGCGCTACTGTTTGTTGCGCCTTTTCCTGTGCAATAGCTCTAAAGCTTTCTATTTGTTGCTTGCTGATCGCGCTTTGATATGTCTGGAAATCAATCAAGCGACGTGATTGCATCTGCTTTAAAAGCTCAGTGACCTCTTCTTCCTGATGCTTTATCTTGCTAATGGGTGAATACTGATCAACTAGGTCCTGACGCTCTTTTGCGAAACGCCGGCTACTAGCGGCTGCAACTTCAAAAATAGCCTGCTGAGAAGCGCCAGCAGCTGCTCCCTCTTTGATGATCTTTAATCTTGCCTCTGTCTCCTGCATATCAATTTTCTGCAGGCTGGTTGCATTGGCTGATTCAATTTCTATTCTTAGCTTTTTAAAAGCTTCAACGGCGGCATTTGTTTTCTTTGGATCACCAATTTCCTCGCTGCCAAATTTCCTTAAAGCACCAGGAGGGGTTACATTTGCATCTTTCCCGCTTTGTTCCTCAATGGCTTTCTTTGCAGCGGCAAGTCCTTCCTTCCATTTTTTATAAGTTTCGTCAGCTCCGCCTTCCCTTAATTGTTTTTCCCTTTGATCCTCTAAATCTTTTTCAAGGGAAACAAGCCTGGCAATCTGATTAAGCTGACCGTCATAAGTTTCCTTACCCGCTTTTTTATACTCATTTTGCAATTGTACGCGGGCCTGTATGACTTCATTTAGACGGTCCTCGCCATCTAAATAGGTTTGTCTTTCCTCTTTGCTAACACCAAATCCAGAAGTTAACCTTGCTTTTCTGAATCTTGAATTAGTGAAGTTTACAAAATCATAAATCGCATCAGATGCTTTCTCGATGCCTTCTATTATGAATAATGCAATATCCTTACCCAGTTGTTGGAATCCACCGCGAGCCTTGGCGGCGTTTATTATCCAGTCATTAATGCCACTGGTAATGATTGATATAGCAGGCGCAGCGGCCACTTGAACCTGTTTCCATGTTCCTCCCATCAAGGATTCAAGTTTTGAAAACTCCATGCGCGCTTCGTGAATTTGTGTAAACTGCACGCTTGTTAAAGATAAACCAAGGGTGTCAATTTCCTTGGAAAACTTAAAGAATTGCCCAGACACCAGGGAATCTTTCAATTCTGCGGCGCTGTCGTTAATCTCATCCAACCAGAATAATGCTTCATTATCTGGCATCTTACTGATCTGCTCGGAAAACTTAACGATCTGTTGGTCTGGGCTTAACTTTGCCCAGTCTGCAGCCTTCTGATTAATCTGTGTGAAAAAATCCTTCAGCGCCCCGCCATCAGTTTTTGCGGCCTCGGTAATTTTAACGTTCAGATCTTTGATAACATCTGCAACTTTTTCACCGGAAGATCCTGCCCACTCAGCCGCCTGGCGCCATATATCCCACTGCTTGGCCGACAACCCTAGATTCCTGCCTGTCTCCCCAATTTCATCAAGGCTTTGATATGTCTCTTTCAGGCGCGATATTAATGCGCCGCTGGCTATGCCCGCCAATCCTGTAGCCAAAGTGACCGTTACTGCCGCAATTCCCGCGATCGCTTTGGCGGAAGCGGCCGCCCCCGCCTTCACCTTGTCGGCGAATGACCCCATATCTTCACGGCTACGCCTTAACCCCTCCCGAAAAGAAGCTGCATTCAGCCCTAGTGTGGTTACAAGAGAACGCAATACAGCCATGAGATCACCTATCTTATAATTGATTTAAACTGCAAAATTGACTCTTGCGGCGTTATGCTTTCCGGATCGATCGCCGGCGGATTTGCCGCCTCATACTCAAGCTCATAATGCGCTCGCCACATTGACAACTCACTTGATGGCCAAGCCATTATTTCAAAAAATGGTTTTTTGAGATCTACAGCCAACCGGCGGAGCAACAGCCCCACCAGGTCGGCTGTCATTATTTTTTTGCTTTCTCAACCGCCTTGATTTTAAGTCCATTTATCTCACTGGCCACATCATAAAGGCGAGTTACAAAATCACCAGGTAGAACATCGAGAAGATCTTCAACATCATCCTCAGTTGAAATATGGTTACCATCTTCATCTACCATTGAATATGTCAGCAGCAACATCATGTAATGTTGAAAGCTGGTTTTTGGCTTGCCTTCATCATTAAATGCTGCGGCCTGAAAAGCAATAAGATCCTTAACTGTCATTTCTCTGATGATAATCTCAGCATCTTCGCCAAGTTCAGGAACTGACAATTTTTTGCTTTTTAGTATTGGGTTTGAATTTTTAATGCTGGTTAATACTGCCATGATTTTTCCTTACGATTTGCTTTAAATGGTTTACATTGCAGTTTCTGGCTCTGGATTTTCTTCCGGCGCAGGCTGATCCCAATCCGCAAAACCATTCTGTTTCCCTGAAATTACAAAGGCAATTTTATCAGCATTGGTTGTTTCATCAATTTGATAGCCAAGCAATGCCATTTCATACTTGCCAACGGTCTTCGGGGTTGTTGGCCATACGTGGATCATCTCGATAATCTCACCATCTATTGCAGCCTGGATAAACTCCTTCTGGCCTACATCACTCGGATATAGAGCGCCATTAATAGTTTTGTCCGGACCCTCATACAAACCTGCCATATAGCGAGCGGCGCGATCATCAAGGACGGTCTGATCGACAGTTGGTGCGACTTGCCCCACTTGCCCGATAGATGTTAGACCTTTGACTCGCTTCCACTCTGTTTCTCCAAGTGCCCGCCAGTATGAGAACGTGCCAGCGCCAAGGGTTGCGTTATTGCCACTCATGAGTTTACTCTCCGTCGAGTTGTGAAAATATCAAATACTGCAGCCGCTACGGAAACGCCAGGTTGTGCCCGCTCATCTACTGGGCCATCTACCGTGATCCGCTGATAATATTCTGTTTTAGTTCCATCCAATCCTAAAATTGGAATAATTGCAGAATTAACCGATGTTCTATCTATACCGCTTACTCGAACTTGCCAGCTTTCCGTAATCAATAATGTCTCATCTTCCAGATCGCGATCCCTTGGCAGACTGACAAGCAGATAACTAGCTGCAGGTAATTTTGCAGTTTCCGGGATGAAATCTGGATAGATTTGATAATTAAGATTTGCTCTAAGCAAAGAGACGAATTCAGCGTGCATTTCTAAGCGCCTTATTAATCAGATCATTCAATAAAGTATATTGAGCATTAAGCATGTTATTGACATTATTATCAAATGCAGGGCGAATAAAAGGACCTGCGGGGATTCCTGGATGCTGCCCCCCTTCATCCTGCCGTTTTTTTCTTGCCCTTTTTGCTTTTTTAGCTATCGAATGAGGCTCAACTCCATGCTCCAACCAGTAAGCATACACGGGTGCGTCAATCAGTTTTCCCGATGCCGCTTGAGCTCTTTTGTTTTTGAATACTCCAGCACTAGCAAACACATCAGCAAAATTTTTTACTTTTGGAATTGATGTTCTTATACCAAAAGAGTTTGCAAGTTGCCCTGTTTCACTCTCCCATTTCTGATGGAACAACCGTTGCATTTGTATGAAAGTTGGTTCTATTGCAACCCTGAGGACTTTACGCAATATTTTACCTTGCATTACTACTTCAAGTTGCTCTAGTTGTTCATCTAGCTCTTTAAATCCTTGTAGTTGTATCCACACCGGATCTGTCATGGTTGCTCCCGGTTATTAATACATCTTTTCTGGTTGGCTGAATTGAATCAATATTAACTACCGCCCCTTTTAAAGGACCGGTTTCTATCTTTATTCTCCACGTGTTTGCAATTTGAGTTGGGCGAATTAATATTGTAAATATTTGCTGTGATATCTCAACTCCAGCTTTGAGCATTTCACGCCCAGACACGATGCGTACATCCGCCCAAACCTCTCTTACTTTTTGAAACTCAGTAGAGGGTTGCCCAATGTCATTGGTTGCATCATCATCTGGAGGTCGAAACAAGGTGATCCTATCTTTCAAACTCCCAGATCTCATACATTCATTTACCTCTAAAAAACCCGCCGAAGCGGGTTATTTTTTGTCATAGGTTAATCTATAAAAAAACCAAGAGAATGGAACCCTTGTTATTATATGACCATCAGCAATCACATCCGCTGCAGCTAACGGCTCACAAAACCCAAAATAATTAATCGTTGTAACTTGCCTTTCACACATTCCTTTAGGGCTATCAATGAAATTAGTCTTAGGCGTTCTAACCACCATGAATGCGACATCTTCATCGTTACTGATTGTAAGCTTTGGGACGAAAAAAAAAGTAATTTGACTGACAAATGCAACTGCACAGATAATAAATACCGCTGTCCATAATGCAAAATATCTCATAACCTATCTCCTTTGGTCTCGATCGGCATCATGATACATCAGTATAAAATTATTAATTAGTGCTTTTTATAGCCCGTAGATCCGGTAAGGCTGCAGCAGCGCCTCAACAGCGAAAGGCAGTTCAGACACCGCCTGCCCCACGGAGCTGGCCTCGCGATTCTCATACCAATGCCCAATAAGCAACAGCACCGCCGCAATGACGTCATCACCCAGCAGCAATGAATCCTCATCATCTGCATACCCTTCATCATCGGCGGTTTTGTAGAGCTTTCGCCGGGTCCAGGTTTCCACATAACGAGTGGCCGCGCCGATGTAGGTTTGGATCAGCGTGTCATCGCCAGTGAAATCCTGTTCAATACGGCAATGCTGTTTAACCAGTTCTTTGTCGATCATGGCGTCACCTATTTACTGCGGGATCGCGAGCTGGTTTCCGGCGCCGGCTGTTCTACTTCTTGTTGCTGCACTGGCTCCATGGATTGCTGCCCGGCCACCAGCGAGGCGTAACCCTTCAAAATAAGCTCACGGCCGTGAGATTCGTTTGTTTCGAACGGCGCATCGACGGCAACCACGGATCCATTCAAGTAAATCGGCTTGATAGCGATAAGTTTCATGATGACTCCTTAATTGAAAAGCGGCCCGAAGGCCGCAACAGAAAATCAGCCACCAACTGCAGGCGGGGTGAATGTCCCGAAAATGAAAGCCTCAGGACGTTTAACCGCCAGCGCCAGCCGTTCTTCGCAACGAATTGAGATCATGTTTTTCTCAAAGTCGTCGGTGTTTTCAGTGGAGATCACAACGTTGGCATCTTCACGATCGAAGAGTTGCGCCGCCGCGTTAAATGCACCGGTCAGGAATTTACCCAGGAACGCGGCGATCTCCGTCTCGACAATCGGCAGCCCCCACAGCGTAGGACCGGCCAGCGCGGACGGGTTACCCAGGATGTAACGGCCAAGGGTGTCTTTCGTCAGCTCGATCTTTGCCCAGTCGGTGAAGTGAAGAACATGGCCGGATGCCGGGAAGCGGGCAAGCTGCGCCTGCAGCATAGCCAGTCGCAGTTCATCAATGCCGTTCTGCTGCGCTACCTGGAATGCTGGGTTGAATGGTTCCGCCTGAGGGACAATGCCGTGCAAGTGTACGCCAGTGCCGTCACCAAACAGGATTTCCTGCTCTTCGACGTACTTCAGGCCAAAGCGCATTTCAGTATCAATGTTCGATTGAAGCTGCGCAAAGTCATCCAGGATCTGCTTGGAGGCCTTGAACATGTGCGCAATGGTAGTGACCGGAGTCAGTTTGGTTGCGAATTCAATATTGCTGTATGGCTTCGGCGTTCCTTCCGGCACGACTTTTGCTGCGTTGGTGAAGCCGGTTTGCTGCACCCAGAAAATGGCCGGGGAAGTAGTACGGCCCGGGGCGATCAGGTCACGAATGAAAAGACGCTGTTTCGGTGGCACGTCGATCCCTGGTAGCCGCATAGGCTCAACAACGCCCTCTGCCACGTCAGTAGACAGCAAGGCGGCATTGACTGGGATATTCAGCCGACGGCCGCCTTCAATGCTCGCGGCGAACGTTTTGAGCGCCTCGGAACTGATCACCACCTGACCCAGCGTTTCAGTGACCTTTAAGGCGTTGGCCAGTGGCATATTGGCAACATGCTGCTCCAACTCACCCATGGCCGCCTTTAGTGTTTTTTCAGCTGCGGTCAGCGCGTTAAACTCAAGCGCCATCTTGTCCACGGCATTTTTCGTTTCAGCCGAAAGCTCCCCGGCCTTTTTCGCTTCCTTCAGCGCATCTTCCGCTTTGGCGTTAAACTTGCCTGTCGCTTCCTCGATCGAGGCGGTGACCTTTTTCAGAATATCATTTACATCAGACATAATTTCTCCAGTTATTGGCACGCCGAAACCATGCCAGTTAATGCGGCATCCAGTTTGGCTAAGGCTTCAGGGTTGATTTCTTTGGTAGCGCTCGGCGTACCATCGGGATCAGTAACAGCGCTCGGCGTGTCACCTTTTAATGATTGAATTAATTTCCGGCGTTCGGCGCGCGGGATGTTGGCTTTCGCCAGCACCGCATCAAGTTTTCTCAGTGCGGCACCAGGTGAATTGTCATCACCAGCTACTGCATCAGCAGAAAGCAGACTATCGGCAAGCCCCTTCTCAACAGCATCGCTGCCGCCGATATAGGTTTCGCCATCCATCATTGACTGCACTGTGCTGATATCCAGCCCGGAGCGCGCGGCGTAGATATCTGCCATCGCCGTATCGAAGGGCTCCAGGTAATCAGCAAGGGCGGCAAAGTCGTGACGGTTGCCCATTGATACAACCCAGCAGTTATGGATCATCAGGAAAGCCCCGCGGCCTATCTGAATTTCATCGCCGCCCATGGTGATGATCGATGCAGCACTGGCGGCAATACCCAGAACTTTAACGGTGACCTTGCCGGGGTGCTCCCGCAGCAGGTTATAGATGGCCAGACCTTCAAACATATCCCCACCAGGGGAATTAATGTTGACCGTGACATCCGAGCCATTCATCGACCGCAAAGCACCGGCGATCCGCTTGGCTGTCACCCCTTCGCCCCAGTAGTCCTGGCCGATAACATCAAAAATAGAAATGGTGTTATCGTCGGCTGCCGATGCCTTGATCCCGCCGTTCCAACGTTCAAGTGCCGACGGCATGGGCTCACTGGAAACACCCGCACAGGGGCGCCCCGCCGGCGCGGCCGGAAGTTGTCTTTTTGTCATGGGTTTTTCCTACGCCGCTTTTCTCAGCGGTGATTGCTCGATTGGGACATCGGGGAATAGGTAGTTATGCAGCTGCGTAATGTTGTGGGCTTGGGCGCCGAGGTTGTTTTGCTTCAGATCTTCCAGAGGCGTCAGGTTCAGTTGAACCGTGTAGAGCTCACCACCCGGGATCGGCGGCATGTTTTCCAGCCGGCGGACATCGTTGCGACTCATCCACCCGTTTTGCAGCGCGGTAGTGTAGTAGGCCGCCCGGCCAGCACTATCTGCACGCAGCAAGCCCTCAACAGAGAACTCGGCAAAGTAATCTTCATCGCCATCTAGCAGACACCGGGCGATCTCTTGCTCGATGTTCACCAGCAGCGGCCTCAGCGTGTTTGTCAGAAAAATGAGGTTCATTCCCTCAACGCTGGATGCCCAACTGCTTTGCTTCGTGACGTGACCCACCATGAACGGAGGGACCCGGAACCAGCGGCAAACCTCTTCAATACTGAATCCTCGGCTTTCCAGCAGCTGCGCGGCCTCAGGATTCATGGTCACATTCTGATAGGTGAGCTCATTTTCCAGCACCATCAGCTTCCCGGCATTTTTTGAACCAATAAACGATTGGAGATTTTTTCTCAACCGAGCGCGCTGCTCTGTGTTTAATGCTGTTTTTGAAGACAGAAAGCCGGTGCTCTGCAGGCCATTTTCGAAAATCTTTGCGGCCGCCTCATCCACCGACATCGCAGCCCCGATCACATCCCGGCCCGAGCTAAGCGGCATCATGCCGCACACACCGTCAAGACCGAAGCCGCGTATATGCATCATCCGTTCGACAGGGATAACCCGCCGGGCACCCTCTTCTGTATAGGTGTACTCAAGCCGGCCAGTTGGCAGTCGTTTAACCACCATGTTTTGCGGTAGCAGGGGATCCAGCGCCACCAGCTTGCGGCCTATCATTTTCTTTTCAACGAAAGCGTTGCCACGCAGGCAGATGCTGGCCACCACCAGCAACATAAATCGTGATGGCGTCATTTCGATATTTGGTCGGCGGCACAATACCTGGTAAGCCGGATGATCCTGCGCAATTTTGCGGGAACCGTCCGCCTCACGCACATACACCTTCAGAGGTAACGTGGAGATCGACTCACTCAGCAAACGGATGCAGGCCCACACAGCCGATAGCTGGATGGCCTTGTCGGCCGTGACCAGCTTCCCGCTGCTACTGGTACCAAACCATTCCTGCCAGAATGTCCCGGTTGTGAGACTGATCGGGACGCCCAGCCAATTTAAAAGGGCGCTTTTTACGCGCCCAGGTTGTTTGTTTTTGTCCATCAGATACCCACTATGATCGGATCATCGAAAAAGCCTTCTATATCGCCATCATCCTCAACAACGCCATCGGCAGCACCCACCGACATAGCGAGCGACACGACACCATCTATGCGGCCATTACTGCGCCGTTTACTGAATACCCTGTTTCCGCTTTTGTCCTCTTCGATCACGGCGTTCGCCGCATTCCAGCGCAGGCATGGATTGAACAGGATGATGATTTTGTTCTCTATGATCATCTTTTCTAACTGCTCGATAGAGTGCGGCATCCAGAGCCCGGAATCCTTAGCCTTGCCGAAGCCTTGCCCATGCGGAACCAGCGGGACAGTCACACCCTCATCCAACAGCTCTGGCTCCAAATAAGACATGTGGTAGCTGTCAAATGCGATGGATTGCATATCGAACATTGCCGCAAGTTGAGCAATGCGCTTTGAAACAAATCCATAATCAATGACACTGCCAGCGGGCGCATGCATATATTCTTCACGTACCCAGGAATCATACGGAACGCGGTCATTTCTGGATCTGTCCATCAGTGTGTCTTTCGGTGTCCAGAACTCCACAAACGCCGTTTTAATTTCCGGAAAATACACGGCCAATGAGGTCAGATCTCGCTTGCCCGACAAGTCCAGGCCGCCATAGCATTTTTGCCCTTCCAGTTCTGAAATATCGAATTTCTTCTCGCAAGCCATCCATACATCACCACCGATCCATGGGTTTTCGGCATCCACCCATTCACAGAAGTTTAGGCGCCGCACCAGGCTTTCTTTCGATGGCATGCCGCGGGCGTCTTCTACCTGCTCACGCAAGTAATCCGCATCAAAGGTGTACCCCATGGAGGGGTTAGCCTTTGGCCAGCATGATTCATCTTTGAAGGGATCGTCACCCTCATCCAGCGAACAGATAAAAGCAAAAAAGGCGTCATTGGTTTTTTGTTCGGCGGCAAGATGCTTGCCATACTGATGATATTCATAACAGACGCTTGTTTTATCGTGACCACTGTTTGTGATCATGAAAATCAGTGCCTGCCGGCGGCCTTTGGTACCGGCGCGCATCATTTCCACTGCCCGGTTGTTTTTGTGCTCGTGCACTTCGTCGATCAGCGCGCAATGTGGGCGCGGGCCTGATTGCCCCTCATCGGAACTGATTGGCCGGAAAAATGACCCCGTCTGCAAAAATGCGAGGTTCCATTCTTTCCCTGCCCCGCCGGACGGCTCGATCCGTTGGGATAACGCTGGTGACTGATTCACCATGGCCACGGCATCGCGAAACAAAACCATGGCCTGGTCTTTTTTGGTCGCTGCAGCATAAACCTCAGCACGCGGCTCCTTGTCGGCAACCAGGCAATATAGGCCAATGCCACCAGCCAGCGGCGACTTGCCAGATCCTTTCCCAGACTCAACATAAGCCGTGCGGAACCGGCGGGAACCATTCTCCCTTTTCCATCCAAAAATCGAACCAACTACAAACGCCTGCCAAGGCAAAAGGATAAAAGGCTCACCTTCGTGCTCGCCACCATTCAGTTTGAGCACTTTGGCAAAGAACTCGATCACCCGAGCGACTGCCTCAACATCCCAAAATAGTCCGCGCGCACTGCCCTGTTCCAGGTCGTTAAGGTGGCGCCTGCATGCATTGCGAATATCGGGACCGGCGATAATCCGCCCCTCGGTGACATCAAGCGCATACTGCGTAGCCGGATCAGGTGCCGAAGAATTCGGCGAGCGGGTCTTTTTCTTTTTCTCCACCATTTACATTCACCTTCGACCGGGCGGCAGGGGTCAGGCCAAATTCCACCAGGTAACTTTTGAAGCGGCGATCGGCGTCGGCCAGCATTGCAACCGCCGGGTTGGCTTTAATCAGAAAATCGCCCATTTGAGTTTTGGTCGTGTAAGTGCGCCCTTCGATATCCACGATCTGGCGCAGTTGTAAAATTTCCGCATACAGATCACAAAGTCGCTCCAGCGCAAAAGTATCTGCAACCGTCAGAATACCCATTCCATCGAGCAAGACGGTCATTCGGCCCCAGGCTGTTTTCCCCCAATCGGTTAGATGCGACGGCGGGCTCGGAATTTCTCTTGCGGGTTGCGGCTCTTTGTCATTGAGTTTTCGCTTGCCCGGATTGCCCGTGACCACTTTCAGATGCGTGGGCTTTGGGCGTCTTCCGGCCATGATTACCTCCAGAAAAAATCATTTCATTTCGCGGTTGTGCGCGAAAAGGATGGGCGGCGGTCTTTAGGGGGGGCATCTCGGGAACTTTTTCCCCGCCCCACCTGATAATAGTTATCATTTATAATATTTCATGACAATTGATATCATTTGAAATGATATGGTTTCACCTTGAAATCAATATCATGGTAATGACTTTCATTATCATTTGAACCAATGCGAGTTGGGGTCAAGCGGCAGGCCATCGGGTGAACAGCCCGACACCTTCCCCGCCTTCTCCATCCGTTGCTTTGTCGAGTTGTGATGCGAGGTGCAAAGCCCCTGCCAGTTCCTGCGGCCCCAGAACAGCCGCTGCGCTGCCTTCATCTCATCAGGCGTCTTCGCCTCTTTCATGCGATGAGGAACGATGTGATCCACCACGGTAGCTGGCTCTATGCGCCCCATCTGCTTGCACATCACACACAGAGGGTTGGCTCGCAGGAACTCCAGGCGGGCAGCCTGCCACTTGCTGCCATATGGCTTGGTTGTTGCCATAGTCTTAACGCAGCAAGGATTTATAGAGAGAGCAGCCCGTCTGCATGGCCCGACAGATAGGGCCACCTGGTTGTAATTCTTTTGCCACGACATCACTAATCACAATGCGAAATTGAGGTACCGTCACGGCGTCCTGTTTACGTAATTCCTTCACGTAAATTTTGCGCGGAAAGTATTCGGGAATGCCATTTACCGTGGTACGTACACCCCATTTATCATACTGGGCGCTACCAGCCAGACCGCTTACCTCATAGCCATCCTCATTAATCGTGATAGTCAGGCTCTTCATGGCGTCGTTAAGATGTAATTGTTTCATCGGGATCCCCTTAAATAGAAAAGCCACTGGCCTGCCGATGCGCAGGGTGCGCGGTGGGTGCAGGCCAATGACTTGGTTATCTTGCATTATCTCGCTGCCACTTAATCAGCCCCTCAATGCGAGAGGCGCACACATCCCGCTCGTTCTGCGCCACCTGCAGCGCCAGCACAGCATCACCAAACGTGGTGCCGGTGAATGGGGTTTTCTCGCATAGCTGCGTATATACAGCTGGCGGGTACACGTAGATCAACTGCGGGGCCGGTGCTGGCTTAACCCTCTCTGCGCAGGATACGGAGAGCATCATCAGGCAAAGGCTGACGATCGCAGTCGCTAGACTCCAGCGCCTTGCGTAACGTTTTGTTTTCAGCATCGGCCTTGGCCCTCTTCTGCTGTTCAATCTTAAGCTGTTCTTCCGTGGCGCGGCGGTCAGCATCAATGGACCCTTTCAGCGCGGTGATCGTTTCATCACGATCTGCCACTGCCTTATTGAGCTTCTGATTATCATCGCTTAGCGCCTGGTTAGCTTGATTGGCTTTATCTAGCCGGTAGGTCAGCACTCCATTAATACCGCCAAGAGCGATAGCCACAAGCAATGCGCCGATAAGCCCGTATTTGCTTAACGCCGTCATACCCCCTCCTGGAACAGGATATCGAGGCCTAGCTTTACCGCTAACACGTATTCGGCTGTTGCCCCTTGACTGCTTTGCCACCCGGTCAACATGAACACCCGATCGGCGCATTGGAGCATGGCCACGCACACGCGCATATAATCCGCTTCTGAAAGCCCATCAGGCAGAACAGCAGGGTTTAACGGTACGCGGCCCGCTGCTGTGATTTCCTCGGCTGCCTTGAAAAACTCATGGCGGTTACATCCGTCTATGCCGGTCATCGGCCCTGCGATATAGACTTTCATGCCGGATAATCCATAAAGGGAAGTTGGAAGTGAGGGCCATCCCGCAGCTTTGTCCAGTTACCGCCCCATTCAACCGGGATTGTGAGCCCTTCGCTGGCTTGCTTGAATGCCTCGGCGATCTGCTTGTAATACTTCATGTCCCAAGAACCTGCAGGAGTTGGCAGCGCGATAACGTCGATAGCGTGGCCAGTGATGTGACGACTGTTCAGCGTTTGGCTTTTTTTGGCGTCGTACAGTTCTTTCTGGCGCGCCTTTGTGCGCAGGCCTTCGGTGATTTTGAAATCTACCGGTGATAGTGCCAGGGCGGCGCGCGCTAATTGCACCAAATCAGGGTGAACACCCAACAGGTTCTTTTCACTTACCGGCCCAAATATAAATTTTGACATAATTGCCTCTCTATTGGTTTGTGTTATCAGTGCCAGCGCGATTACCTACAACGCGTTTCAGCACTGACCCCAGGTAATCCGTACCCAAATAACCAATAAAAACACTCGAAACCATCGCCCAGCCTGGATCGAATGAGAGGATCATCAGTACATCTTTAATGAACCATGCAATCATCGAGCACATCGCCGCATCCAGCGCCAGCTTACCTTTGCCGCCACCAGAGTAGAGTCCTCGTAAAATTGCCATAGCAGCCGCAAGGAAAGCACTGAGTAACTCCCCACGGTGTTCTGCCAGCCATTCAGTGATGATGTTCCAGACATCGGGAGATTGGTGCATTTTCATATCCACCTCCCCAAAGGGGATTTGTTCAAGTTTTTATTGGCATCATGAACAAATCGCAGCTATGTTTAGTTCGCTCTCGAGAGCTACTTGGGCCTTGTTTCTGCTCATGAACCTACAGGTCATGGGCCGAATTGCTGGTGGATGTTGACGCATCCACCGGCAGCCCATTTCACGCTCTAACTTCCATTTCCTTCCACTCCATCCCTGAAATGAAAAACCCGCCGAAGCGGGTTTTTTTATTGAATCTCTGCTTTTGGTTTCAGATCCCGGACCCAAACCTTTTTGCTTTTGTCGTAAAACTTAAATGCCACCAGCACTTGATCCCCGTCTTTCACTTCACCAAGCAGGTGAAGCTTCTTGCCATCTTTTGTCACCATTGTTGTCTTCGCCCTCGTTTTGCGCATCTGACATGCATCTCCGCAAAGCCGCTGATTTGACCGAGTA
This sequence comes from Serratia sp. K1WW1, assembly GCF_055790865.1. Lineage (NCBI taxonomy): Bacteria > Pseudomonadati > Pseudomonadota > Gammaproteobacteria > Enterobacterales > Yersiniaceae > Serratia > Serratia sp. K1WW1. The sequence continues at coordinate 1,400,867 of NZ_CM147697.1, read as the reverse complement.
GGTGCAAACCACTTCACATTGCAGAACTCACACAAGTACAGCAGCGTCCCGCAGCATCGACAACGTTTACGAGGAAGAATGTTGCTCATATCACCAACATTTATGGGTTGATATTGATGTATATAAAATCAGTATAAATACTGATTCACGAGCACATTGCTCGAAGTGACGGAGTCAGCAAATGACGATGATTTCAACTGAGCCTAGTTTATCTGGAGCATCAAAAATGACAGAAGATCGCGGCATCAATATTGAGCACCACGACCACGACTATCACCCACATGGCTATGGCTACGGCCATGGTTACGGCGGTGGTGCAATGGGTGTTGGCTGGGGAATTCTGGGCTTTATCGCGTTTATCGTGATCATCGCCTGGGTGTGGGGTATCGGCCGTCGTAACGAAGAACATCACGAACGTCTGTCCGACAAGCACCACGAAGGCCTGCGCTGCATTGACAAACTGGGCTACGAAATGGGCTACACCCGTAAGCAGCTCAACGACATGCAGGGCATGGAAGAAAAAATCCTCTACAAAGAGGACAAGATCTATGACCGCATGTGCCTGGAGAACGAGCAAATGCTGCGTTTCGGCACGCCATACGGCGAGCACACTCAGCGCCTGTGCACCGCTCCACCAGCTCACTGCGGTGAACACCGCGGTCATCGCTTTGGCGGCGGCGTCGTGAACGGCTCTCAGTTCTCCGACACCAACACCTTCGCTGTTGATCACAGCGTCATCTGATCGTTAACGGGGTGCCTTCGGGTGCCCTACCAAACACACCAAAATTAAAGGTGAAAGATATGGCTATTGTAATTAATCACGCATCAACTCAGCGTGATAACAATGACGATTTCTCCCCGCATAACCAAGGGAAACACGGTGATCATGGTCGCGGTGACCACGGTCATAATTCTGGCAATGGCGGCCGTGGCTCTTATGATGAGCGCTTCGGCAACGACAACGTCGTAGATAATCACAATCGCAACGATCACAACCGCAAGGACCACTTCATTGAAGAGGGTCGTGGTGAAGGTCGTGACCGTGGCGGGGACTGCCGCAATGATCGTGATGGACGTGACGGGCGTCATTGCGGCCCAAAGCTTAAAGCCCCAGTTGTATTGGCGCCAGTTGTAGCTGTTGCTGCAGGCACTACCACGATTGGGGCTTTCGATGACACTGTCGTTATTCAAATCCTCAATAACGTGGCCGTGCTGGCTACTTATACCCTCGTTCTGCAGCCTTTACAGCCGTGTGACGAAGGGTTTGTTGTAATTGAAACGGGCGGCGGGATTACGCTGGTAACCGTTATTGGTGCTAGTAACGTTTCCCCAAGTGCTCTCACCACCCCAGGCAGTAGCGTTGTTCTGAAATGGAATGGCTCAGTGTGGGTGCAGGTGTAATGCGTCAACAGGGGCTGTTACGGCCCCTGTTTTTTAACGATTCAATCGTCTGCTTGAATTTCTATCATTTTCATAATCTTGTTATCGAGGATTACATAATGCTTCATCTGACAATCGAAGGCTTGAAAAGCGCATTGACCTACATTCAAGACAGCAGCAAAACCATTGCTTTCCACGGCAAAACGAAAGCCGACGGTAAGCCAAACCCTAATCACGGCCTGATCATCGCGCCAGAGCATATGTCCGAGGATGAGCAGTATCACCTGCGTGTCATCCAGGCGTTAACACCCAAGCTGATCACCCGGCTCAATGAGGACTATACGGTCCTGTCACTGGATGGCCAGGAGCTTCTTCATGTGCTGAGTGATGACGCCTACCTCGCCAATTTGAGCGCGCAGATCACCAATCAGGGCTACAGCACTGCAGCTGACGTCCAGGTTTTCAAATTGCTGCGTGAAAAAATGAGCAGCGACGAAAACAAGACTTGGGCGGACGTCCTGAGAACTCTGCTGGGTAACGCCATGAATGGCCGGGCACCAGAGCGCCTGGTTGTGGATGCAGATCCTACACCGTTACCTGTCGAGCAAGTCGAGCGCATTGAAGAGGTCAGCGCCGATCCTGAACCGCAGGCCGCAAAGTTAATCAAGGCCGCAAAGCAGAACGCTAGACAATCAGCGGAGGCGTGAGATGGTCTCTCAGAAATCAGCCCTCGTCCAGGCAGCACAGCGCGGTGACGCGCTGTATTTTGAACCCTGGGAGCAAAATTCCGGCGTTATCGAAATGCGCCGGATCCTGGTTGAAACTCGCCCCAATACCGGTGGTCGCATGCAGCGCGCACAACAGGCGTTCCCGCCGATCAAGGCGTTGTGGGAACAGATGAACAGTGGCCTGCAGGGCATGGCAATCCCCGGGCAGATAAAGAAGGCGATGAACACCCTTTTCGAACGCATCCGGACGGATAAGCAGTACGCCATTTTCGTCTACAACAATTTTCCGCAAATTGCGGACCGGTATGGAGCTGGCAAACAGGCCAACGGTAAGCCGCGGCTGTCGTTTGTCCGTATGTCTGATGACCCACTCTGCAGAGCGTTAATAAAATGAGCAATGAACTGGATGGCATTATCAGATTTATGCAGTCGCCGATCGGCCGCATGATTATCAACGGGGGTAAGGACTTCTTCACCAATCACCTTTTCCCGTACATGCGCCAAAACTTCCAAGGCTCAATGAAGCCAGTAGACATGCCAGAGGCTGAACAGCAGGCCCGCGCAAAAGATGAATTTATGACGGTGAGCGATTTTGATATTGATATACCTGGTAGCCAGCCGGAGCCACCAGCACCACCCCAAAAACCAGACGACAAGGACAAAGGCAAGACATGAAACCGGATTACGTACCGCGTTGGCCATCTAAGCCACCTGATGATGACGACGAGGAAGATAACGACGATCAGCATGAGCCGCCCATTGAGGCGGCTTATTTTTTTCTCAATGAAGCATACCCCTGCATCTGATATCGTTAAATCGCCAGAAGTAACCACGCAGATAAAGGGATATTTATGAACGATAGTTATTATCAACTCTACGCGCAACACCTTGCATTAAGAACGGCCTTGGCGGCAGTCATTCAGGTCATGCCGGATGAGCAGAAAGAGATCATCCTTAAACTGCTGGGTGCTTTCTCCGAGTCCGATTACAAACGCTTGATGGGGAATGCACCAACCGATGACGCCAATGACGAAACGTTTGCAAAAATAGATAGAGCATTCAAGGAAACCTACGAAAGCATCATTGAACAGGCAACACCTGATCTAGCACTTTGCGGGCCGCATCTTTTGCAATAATCTTGGACACCCGATCCATTGCGGACAGAACACGCTGATCAGGCTTTTGCTCCACGGCCGCCAGCCTTTTTTCAAGTTTATCCAGCTTTGACATAAATCGTGCCCGCCTAAAATAAAAGCCCCGGCGTATAGCCAGGGCTTTTTTCATTTGGTATGAAAGCAAAAACCCGCTCAGTGGCGGGCTTTATTTATCAACGGGTACAAAATCCCATCGTTAGAATTAGATTTACACAAAATCCGCCACTTTGCAAGATACCGCAGTGATAATCGGCAAATGTGCAGCTAAATGCATCAATTAACGATTCTTTTTAACACACCGTCAGCATACGACTCTTGGATTTCACACTCCTGCACCAGCTTTTCGTAAAAATACTGATAGGCCCGGCGCCACGTCGTCTCTGGAATGACTTTGCCGATCGTCTCGCTTATCTCATTGCGCACGAAATTGGCCGACAGGCGTGAATACCCACGGCCGCCACAACGCTTACACTCCCCGATCACCGGCACGCCTTGCACCTTGGTTTTATTCTTGTCGATAGCATAGCAACGGCCCTTGCAGTCACTGCACGCCATGGATACCACCCTCTTTCCGTTGCAGTGTGGGCAAACTTTCCTTGTGACGTCGTAGTATTCGTATTTGACCGCCATCTCAGGCCGGTACTCGCCAATAACGTGTTTTGGCATTAAACCCTCGGGGAGTTGTCTTCGTTGGTCTGGTGATGTGTCATCGTGAATTATAGCCAGCCGGTTCATGATGAATTTCCGTTCCTCGATAAAGCCAGTGGCGCCGCATTTCGTGCAGTCCTCTTTGCTGATCGCACTGCGGGCATAATCTTGGTAGGCGATTTCCGCCAGCCGGCGCAAAACGCATCGCCTATCCCGTTCCTCCAGCGCCTGGATGGCCCGGCAATGATGTGAGCTCTGCCTCGCGTGCTTGTGGATCAGACTGATGGCCAGGGCATCACTTTGGACGCCGACCTTGGCCAGGTACAACGTGATCCCAAACTCCGCCCGTGCACTGGCCATCCCGATCATCGCCATAATGTCGGTGATGGTTAACGAATCCCCCGCAGTAGCAGCGCTGCCGCCGGAGCCGATCAGGGTAGATTTTGGTGAGAAATATTTTGCTATGCCTTCTAGATTCACGCTGCCACCCCGCTTAATTCCCGACTCAGACGTTTGATAAAGTGATAACGGCTCTCAATATGGTGACAATCCAGCACGCTCTGCCAGTTCCTTTTCTTTGCAATTTCCCGCAGGCAGATTTCTTCCCACCAGAGCCTTTTCAGTTCGCGGATTCTCCACCAACGCCATATTTTTTTCATGACAATGCCCCCATCCCGATCGAGTAATTCCAGAACGCCACGAGTAAATCATTTTGGCTGCCGTGCTTGGCCTCCCATGCCGCCACATCTAAATGCAAGGCATCGTGGCAGGTCCGGCACATCGGCAGGGTGAAATAGTCATGGGGTTTCATGCCGGCACCACTCAAGCCGTGGCCGGTTACATGATGCGGATCATCTGAATGCTCACCGCAACCGGTGCAGGGTTGGGTTTTAACCCAGCGGGTCCACTTGCTGTCCTCTGCCCTGGTCAGTTTCGGGATAAGCATGAAAGATTTTGGCGGTTCGGGGTCCACGGTAAAGGCCTTCACCGCCTTGGTAGTGCTGGCAAATATCTCGGTTGCCGCCGGGGTCTGGGTGATGTCGGACTCCTTCATCGTGCCGGTTAGCTCCACCGGCGCCGGTAGCATCATGATTTGGGCGGTAGCGGCTTCCGGCAGTAGGTCATCAACGCCAGATACGGCAGCCCACAAGGCCAGCTCTGCAGCTGATAGTTCACCAGAACGGCGCATGCGCCAAGCAGCAACGTCAACAACCCACCGGGCAAGGTTGGCGTTGGCCAGTTCGTCTAATTTTGGTGTGGTATGGCCGGATGTCTCGTTATCGCAACCCTCGCACAGGCGTAGGGCTGAGTTGTGGTAGCGAACGGTGACGTGATGGCGGGAGTGGGTCTTCTTGGCGCGCTGACAAGCAGTAATCTTCGTGGTCCATGCCTCAAGGCTATTGATGCCACTAGCGGCGCGGATAACTCGCTCATGTTGGAAGAAAGGTTGCCACTGTGGCTCATTGGCCAAGGGCTGCTCACCGGCCGGTAACAGGCCATCAGGCAGACCTTTAAACTCACGGGGCTCCGTGGCCACCAGTACGCGGGCGCCGAATATCGGAAAGAGAGCATCGGTCACCGGGATGATGGCCAGCCCGAGTTCACGCTGAAGTTTTGGTGTGCAGAGGGCTTTCATACTGAAGCCCCCAGAAACACAAAAGCGCCGACCGCATATGCTGTCAGCGTAGGAAATGTTTGTTTTTGAGTTTGCGTCATCGTTTATCTCCGATGGCGCAACAGAATCAGGTCAGTTGTTCAGGCTGACTTTTGCATTATAGCTTCACTTTACTCTTTCGTCATCGTCCATCCTGCCTCTATCAGTAATTGAACCAGAACAGGAAATGATGCGACGTATTCATCATCACGGATGACACGCGCCAAGACAATTTCACCTCCCTCCTTCGAGTGAAGTTCAAAACGACCACCAGCTTTCAGCATTACCTTCAATTGTTCAATTGGCATCTGTTTTACCTGGATTTGATAACCCTATCTGGATAGTTGATCCTTTAGCAGCACCGATGTGCTGATTAAGTAAAGACCAAAAACCATACATTTCTAATAGGTTCAGCAGATCAATTGTAAAGGTATCGATCGGCCAAAATGATCAATGATTCATATTGAATGCATTATTAAAAAGTCAATAGCTTAGAGTGTTAGATTCATCACTAAATCAATGTTAATGCTGACTAATATATGAATAATTTATAGTTTCAAGCATTGATTTCGCACCTAATAATTCAAAATAAATAGCACTTTTTGCTAAAAAATAATTAACTGAGACTCTTGGCAAAAACTCTCTTATACCCATTAGTTGGTATAGCCCATCATGGGAGTGATAGGCCAGTTGTAATCATTGCGGCATGGCAACCGCTTCCCGGCCATTGCACTCAGCACGCACACGTACAGCCCACGTTATGGTGTCATCATCACTGGCGATGTTCAGCAGCTCACAGCATGCTGTTGAAGCTCTGCGCTCTAACCCTTTGGCCATCAGCTCTTCAATGATTTTCTTCAGGCTTTTGACATCATCTTGAGACGTTCCTTCAGGCTTCGGATATGGTCTGGTTTTAGCGAACACCCGCGGGGTAAAATAGTTTTGACCATCAAAGGTCGACGAGTAACGATAGCCACCCCGCTCACCTGATCACTGGATCAGACCATGCCGAGCCAGTGTCTTGAGGGATGGGTAAAGCACGTTGTAATTCCCCAGCCCCGCAGCAGTCAAATCAGGTATCGCCTGGCTCGGGTTATCGTTCAAATGCTTCAGTAGTGCCAGCGTCGCGGCTCCAATTGCTCTCAGTTTCATGCTGTGTGTTCCCCTGTTGTTCTGGCCCGGGCCTTTGCAAAGCTCACCCGCCATTTTTTCCGGGCCTGATCCTGCTCGTGCGGCCCGTATCCTATTTTCATAATTTCAGCCAAGGCGATTTTCTCCGCCTGGTTTTCCGGTTGCCCGCCGTCCACCAGCAGCCGGTCGAATGCTTCATCGAAATCAATATCCGGCACATCGGGTGCCACGCGCTGTTGTTCTACCGCTTCGGCCATTGCGGTCTTGTTGGCTCGCTGCCGATCCCACTCCCGGGCGCCGACCAGGTAACCACTGAAGCCGGTAGCGGAGTAAATCATCCGGGCGTTCAGCATGTGGCCCAGCTCGGGCTTGCTGCGTAGTTCGTCCACCCGGTAGGCGGCAACCAGATTCAGGTCGGCAACGCTGTGTCCATCACGAAGGCGCTCAAGGATTTCTCGCATGGTGTCGGCACGCTTCGGCGTCCTGCCGTTGATTTGAGAATTCAAAAAATCAATAACCTCCCCCGCCATGGTTTCAAAATTCACCGGCGGTTGTTCGAATTGGGGGGCTATGGGGGGTTTTTCTTTTGGTTTTAAGATTACTGGTAGATTCCGTATCCCGTTTTCGGGATCGTTACCTTCCAAAAACGGGATCGTTTGACCATTTTCAATAGCACCGTTTTCGGGTGCCTTACCATTAACGATCCCGTTTCCGGTAATGTTACCGTTTTTGGGTTTGTTTGCTGGCTTGGTTGAACGATCCCGATTTTGGTAATGTTCCCGTTTTTGGGTTCGTTCAGCATCAGCAACACTTTCCTCAATCCCGATAAGACGATAGACCGGGATCTGCCTGGTGCGTCCGCGCCGCTCTCCGGTATCCTCAATCAGGCCCATTGCTATCAAATGCTGCAGGCTGGCCTGCACCGTCTTCTTATCAAGCTCGGTAACCTCTGCCAGCGCAGCGATCGACGGGAACGCGCAAAGGTCAGCGCCACACATATCGGCCAACCAGGTTAAAACCAGTTTTGCCGATGATTTACCGGTCTTTGTTTTTTTGGCCCAGTTCAGCGCGTCAATACTCATACTTCTACCTGCTTAAATTTCTTGAAGAACCTATCGCGGTTGAGCTCGCAGTTCTCTGTGTATCCATCACGCAAAAAAGTTACTTTCCGTGGGGTAGCGCTGATCACGGTAACAAGGCGCCCATTGCTTATTTCTTTGAAGCGTCGATTGACGAGGTGAATATCACCACATGGGCAAGGCGCAGCGCTTGCTGTATTGCGCTGCAGTGCACAGCGTAACCTGTCTTGCAAAGTACACATGATCGCCCCCCTGTTACGTTATGGACGCCACTTAGGCGCAGGCAACCGCGCCGGTTTAATCTCGCGTTTCACCGATGGCGCACCCGGCAGGCGGATCTGTTCGGCGTGCCGTTTGGCCTCGCTAAGCAAGATCGAAACGTCCGCGCGCGGGTGAGCCTGCTTGTACTGCACCGCGTAAGTGGCCGCTGTTGTCGCTTCAGCTTCGTCAATCTTCATATCCAGCAGCATTTTCTTGATCTGCTTATGCAAAAACTGCTCGTGGCTCAGCATGTGATGCCCTCTTTCAGTTGGATGCGGATCACGCCCGGAGGAAGTAGAGCTGCCAGTGCCCGGATGCCTTCCAGCACCTCTTTTTTCAGGACCGGCAAAGGCTCGCCCATCACCAGCGCGCTGGTGGCTTCAATGCATTCCTGATTGGCGATCGAGGCTAGATAGGCGGCAGAACGCGGCGCCAGTAATTTCAGGCGACGTTCGGCAGGCAGGGCCAACAAAACAGCAACCGTCAGATCCTTCGCGCGGGCCCGATAACGATCGGAGTCACCGCGGAAGGCGCGCTGGATGGTCTGCTGATTGTTATGCAGTTGGCGGCTGTATTCTTCCGCGCATTCAATGCCCGCCAGTGGCGCCAGCAGATCACCGGAATACTCCTGCGTGATAGCTTCAGTAACCGGTCCCCATGTAGCGGCCCGCGCCCATTCTTCAAGCTCTGCAGCAATGTCTGTGATTTCCATAAATCAGACCTCATACACCTGCAGCTGTATTCTGCTGGTCAGGCGGAAGATAATCGGGCCAGATGCGCATCCAATCTTCAGGGCGCAAATCAATGCGAGTTACTTCACCACCGGTAGCCGTTTCAATGGCGATGCTGCGCTCCGGTGATATTGACGCGGTGCCCGCTGCCATCTGGGAAAGATAGGAAGTTGATATGCCTAGTTTTTCAGCGAGCTTCTTGGCACTACCTCGTCCTTTTTTGGATGTGTAGTCTTTTAATTTCATGGGATCTCCTTAAATAGAATTCGCTATGAGTTTATTAATTACTAAACAGTCTTGTCAAGCATTTGCTTGTTTAGAGATTACTAATCAAAATGTTCATATGGATATGAAAGAGATCAGGCGCAAGCGCCTGGCGGATTGGTTTTCTGACAGAACCTTGCCGCTAAAAGACAAGAGCTACATTTCCCAACTCATAACGGGGCAGTCTTCATCCTTCGGTGAACGGGCTGCGCGCAGGCTTGAACGAGACTATGGGATGGGGGATGGATATCTCGATAACCCACCAGAAGATCCGGATGCCATCGATACCAAAGCTGTTATCCTGGATGAGCAGGAAAAATTATTGCTGCAGTTGTTTGATCGCCTTCCCGAGAGCGAGAAAACCCAATTTATAGCCTTGCTGAAAGATAAAGTTGAAACTTTTGATAAGTTATTCAATGAGATGCTAAAGGCTAGAGATGTAAATGACATATTGAAATCGCTTAAAAAGTAGCCTTCCACCCGCCATTACATGCCAAAAGCCGACTTCGTGTCGGCTTTTTCAGTTTTTAATCCAATGAAAATTAAACACTTATTTCAAAACTCGCCCAAATGTTTATAAAACACTTTACATGTGTTTAGTTTTGAATAAACTTAAGGACATCAAACAAGCAACAGGCACAACAGATTCAGGTTCAAGTTCCGCCAGCCGGGCGACAACGGCAACACAACGAGGGTTTTGAGATGCAGATCGATGAAGACAAAATTTCCAAGCTGTTCCAGGTCCCGGCGGATGCCTTGAAAGATATTGATCAGCCCAAGCTCATGGTTACTGGTAAAAGCTATGCGTTTTCAGTGAATGGCGCGCCGTCAATGTTCCTAAACACCGACGGTGCAGTGGCAGCGGATTACTTGTTCTTCATTGATGGAGTGATTAAGACTTTGCTGCAAGACAGGGCCACCCTGGAGAAGGAGGCCAGCCAAAGTGGCCGCAGTATCAGCGGCCATGGATTCAGCTGTATTGGTTCAATAAGCATCCCAGAGGTCACGGATGAATAAATCAATATTTATCCATAAAGCATTACCAACAGTTTTAATTATGTGATTTTCGGTTTCATCACTGATTTCAATATCCCAAACATAAAAATCTTCATCTGGGTATTCATCAGTGAAAGTTTGAAAGATGCCGTGGCGAATATCTTTTTCAGATAAGCCACATCTGGAGTTAATCAGGCATTGCGTTAAAACGTCTGAGCGCTTCATAAGATTCCTTCTTGGTTGATTAAGCACCACCAAGATAACACCGCCGCCTGAGGTGGAGATGTGACCAGGCACCCAATACAGAGGGTTCATTGACACAGGGGTAAATATGAAAGCGATAACCAATGATTTTATGCGGGCACCTGTAACGGTGCAGGCAAAGAAAAACCCAAGCATTTTAAGTTTCATATTTAAAAAAATAAAAAGAGCCTTGCTGCAGAAAGGCCATCCACTTTAATTGCTTTTCGGTTGCCAGATTACTGCCGACACCCAAGGGACTGGCAACCGCTTTTTATATCTTAGATGGTCGCACCACTTCGGGGGCGTCGTGGATATAGTGGCCATCTAAAATATAAAAAGTTCAACACTAATAAGTTCAGGGGTTTCTATGGTCGTAAATAATGACGGCGTTTTTGTTAGCAAGGTCACTCGCGATGTTGCCAAGGTTATTGTTGATGGCAGTCCAATGGCATTCGTTATTTTCACTGAAGGCACTCACCGTGTATCAGTGAGACTTTCCGGCGGCTATGACCTTGGCGGATACGTTAACGCCGATGCAGCCTATGCTGCAATTCTGGAACTGAAAGCCAAGATTGATCACTTCGAGAACGTTGCAAAGCTCGAAACAATTTAATCATTCAATATTTTAAAGGGCTCAACATGATTTATTTATGGCACCTGAAAGGCAAGAAAGGCAAAGCGCATGCTGTACTTCCTATTGATGAGAAAACAGAAGACCGCGCCAAGCGCCGTCTGGCTGATTTCTTGGAAGACCTTGAAGAAGAACTTGGCGAAGAGGCTCCTTACTTCAAGGCGCGCCTGACCACGGCCTATGACGGCGTAGAGTTGCCGCCCGCTGGCAAGCTGTGTGAAGAGTTCTGCATTCATAATGAACTTGATGGCGATGCATGGCAGGTTAAAACACCGTCTACTGATATGTTTATCAGTAATTGCACCCTTGATATTAAACTCGTTGGTGCGCTGGAGTTTGGCGCGAATTGCCTCAAGTTAACCAAAGAGAAATTAAATAACATTGAAGCAATCATTGCCAACAAGGAAGACATTTACGCGCAGAATCTGTTACAGGCAGGCGCTGAAATAGAATTACTGAAAGACAAGCAGCCGGAATTTATCATCCTGTTTGTTGATGCCGTTGCTACTATCTGGCCTGCTGGCGGAAGATCACCAAGCGCTGAGGAAATCAAGGCATTCTTTGCTGAGTTCAACGCTATTGATGATAATGGTTTTGATGCGCTCACCGAAAAATGGATGAGTAAATTGGCAGTTGCCGCACCTCAGGGCAAGTCAGCTGAATTTAAACCAATCGATTTGTCGGCGATGATTTATAAGCGCCCACAAAAAATAACCTTCGACACTCTGAACCTTGAAATAGCCTGTGCACTATACCCCGGCGATGTTGATTTACATAATATCTCAACCACCATTTTTAATTGGAGTAAGGATTTGATCGCCAAGAATGATGATCGCTGGCGCGCATGGTCTAATGGCCTTACGTTAAAAATCCCCAACATAAAATTCTATTCCCGAAATTCTATTTTTGATGTCATCCGCAATGCGCCGCACGATATCAATCTGCTGGCTACTGATATCGAGGCCTATGCTCGCCCATGGCTGGCGGCCAATGGCGTTTGGGAGCCAGGCATCACTATCCCTGGCAGTGAGCCAGTAGAGAGCCTTGGTGGCGGCAAGTTTGCCATTAACCTTGACGATCCTGATGCATCAAAACCGGCCACAGCCGATACAAAACCCGTGGTTATCGAAACAAAAGCGCCAGAAGCTGCAACAAAACAGCCTGATGCTGCATCGCCCCAAGTGAAAGCCCCCTGCTCCAGCATGGCAGACCTCGTTGAGCGCCTGGCTGTTCTGGAGCGTAACCAGCAGGCCTTCACCAATTGGGTATCAGCAACCGTGTTGATGTTCTCCCTGGTTGGATCCACCAGCAACACCCACGAATAAATATCGGGGCCCGGTATGTCAGCTTTCTGGCAGGCGTTTATAGAGATTGATGGCTTTTCGCTGGGCATCCTTTTCCTCCTGGTTGTCTTGATTATCTACCTGGAGACCGGGGCATGGAAGACGATGAGGATTGTGACAATGACTGAAAACAAAATGCCCGGTGATGTATTGGATTACGCCGGGCTCAAATCAGAAAACGAGCAACTCAAGCTGAAGCTTGAAGCACTGGCGAAAGCGGAGGCAAGAGGCGTTGAGAAGTTCGCCGCGCAGCAAGAAGAGAAATTAAAAGCGGCAGCGCTTATTGGTGCAACTCATCTTGAGTCAGCTCATGAATTTGCTGCACTTCAGGCCCGCGCGTATGTCGCAAAGCTGCGGGAGGGCCGGGTATGAGCGAACTCAACTATGACCCAACCGATCCGGACAAAATGCAACTCCCTGCTGGTAAAACCTGTGGCGACTGCGGGCACATACGCCGTTGCAAAGCGCTTTTCGGCCATGTCGAAACGGACACGTATTGCGATTGGTCGCCATCACGTGCGGTATTCGTGGATAAAGAGGTGGTGCGTGATGGCAACTGATAGCGAACTGAAAGAGCGTGAGTATTTCATTCTGAGCGTCAACCACTGCCGTAGGCACAATGAATTTATCCTGATGTTTCAGCCCAATGACAGCGGCTATGCAAACCGGCTACACGTTGCCGGGCGCTATCCAGTGCAGCGGGTTAAATCCAGTCTTAGCTATTACAACAGCGGTTGCAGTGCGATAGCCGTTCCGTGTGACGTGATGGAATCAATGGCGGTTCCGGCCCCAGAAGGTCACTTCGATACACCAGGCGGCGTGGTAGTGCTGAATAACGCCAAGAACTGGCGCAAGGCAATTGCTAACGCAGTGGAAAAGCCAGCATTTGAACCAAAGCCGGAATACAAAGGCAAGCGGCGTGAGGCTCATCATGAAGAGTAACGCCGAACTAAAACTTGAGCGCTTGGCTCATGCCAACGAACTGATTCGGATTATCTCGTCACACGGCCGCCGCTTTTTCTTCAACGAAAATCATAGTCGCATAGCCGAACTGGTTCTGTGTTCTCGGGGCCGCGTCTGGTTCCTGGATGACTATACCGGCAAGTTGATTTACACGCACAAGACCACCTGGACGAATAAATGGCGCGGTTTTACACACGGCGGGACACTGCGTGATTTAGTCGAAATGATGCGGGATTACATCGTGAGAGGTTGGAACATTCCCGAATGGTGCCTGGGGCCGGATAACATTTTCTCAGATGGGAATATTTGGGGTTACTCACAAGAAGCGATCGATGCGGTACGAGCCGAATCTGCTCGACTGCCAATTATCGACCGTGCCGAGGGGCAGCACACACAGGGGGAGAGAGGATGAAAGAGCCAATGGTTGTAAGTTTCTCTTTCGGCAAGTCGTCAGCGTTCCTGTGCGATTTCCTGCTACAGAACTATGCCGATCAGTTCGACCTGCATTTCGTCTTTGCTAATACCGGTCTTGAGCATGAAGAAACGCTGATTTTCGGTGATAAGTGCGACAAGCTTTTTGGCCTGAATGTTGTTTGGCTGGAGGGAATTACAAGCCCGATCCCAGGTATTGGTATGCGCCACAAGGTTGTTAACTTCGAGACGGCAGCGCGGAAAGGAGAACCGTTTGAGCAGCTTATCAGCGTTGAAGGTATTCCGAATATGTCCCGGCCAAAATGTAGCGACTATCTGAAGACCCAGACAATCCGCTCATGGATGCGTGAGAAAGGGTTGGCAAAGCGTGGCTATAGCGCGAAGACAGCTATCGGTATGCGTGCGGATGAACCAGGACGTGCTGATATGGATAAGGCATCAACGAAGCGTTACAACCTCGTCTATCCGCTATGCCACTGGGGGAACTTCGATAAGCAGGATGTGAACGACTTCTGGGATGCTATGCCGTTTAACCTGAGTATCCCCCCACGGTATGGCAATTGTAAAACGTGCTTCAAGAAGAGCAACGCAAAGCTCTATCTCATCGCCCACGAGCACCCAGAGTGGTTCGCATGGAATCGGCAGATGGAACAGAAGTACGGGATGGTTAAGGCAATCGACGGCCATACATGGTGGCGTGGTAAGCGCACCACCGATCAGTTAATCGCTGATGCCAAGCTTGAAGACAGGCAGCAGCTTATTTACATCACGAAGACCAACCCAGACGACGGCGACGGATGCACGTCATCATGTGAGCCGTTCCAGTGCGAAATAGAGGAATTGTATTAATGAAAATAATACTCGCAAAGAATATCAAAAAGGGTGACGTCCTGGTTATTGATGGTGAAGCAAGGGAAGTATCGTCAGTGTCTGTGAATAGCGGAGACGGGAAAACGGTCATTCACATCGGTGACAAAGTGATCGTCAGGGATAGCTTCGCGGGGGTGGAAATTGAAGGTGACGCCCAGGGGGAGAGAGAGTGATGAAACACGTCGTTTTATACAGCGGCGGCCATGCCTCCGCAATTGTTGCTATCGAAGTCGCCCGTAAATTCGGGAAAGAGAATGTGATTTTATTGAGCCACGACATTAACCCGAAAGTCGAAGATGCAGATATCAAGCGTTTCCGTGCTGATGTAGCTGAATACCTCGGCATTGAAATCACATACGCAAATCACTCCAGCTGGGAAGTGGCAACGCCAATTAGTGTATGCCTGGACGCCAAGGCGTGGAAAGTAGGCGCTGGTTCCGTGCTTTGCACTAACAGGCTAAAAACAGGCCCATTTGATATTTGGTTAAAAGAGAACGATCCGGAAGGTAATAACACTTATTACTACGGTTTCGAACCCAACGAACCAGCAAGGATACAGCGTAGAAGCGGTATTTTAGGTGAGCGCGGGTATAAGACTGGATACCCATACCTGTGGGCGGAAAGAACAATTCATGAAACCAGCGAAGTGGGTATTCCAAGGCCGCTGACGTATAGCACATTTAAACATGCTAATTGCGCTGGGTGCTTAAAGGCAGGCTGGCAGCACTGGTATTGCGTTTATTGCTTACGTCCAGATATCTGGCAGGAAGCCAAAGAAGCTGAGGACGAAATCGGCTACGCGATACACAAGGACAAAGACGGGCCAGTTTATCTTGCTGACAAAGAGGAGCTATTTGCTCAGATGAAAAGCGCTGGCGTGCCAGTAACTGAGCACATCCAGTCAGGGGCATTTTGGGCTATGGCTCGTAAAGCAGTGGCCGGATTAACTCTATCAGATGACAACGGTGACGCTAAACCGTGCGAATGTGCGGCGTGACGCCCAGGAGGAAGCAAAGCTATGAGCAAATATCGTTTTTTCGCATATGACCCTGAAACCGGGTTTGAAGTATTCCAAACAGCATCACAAGCGCAGGAGCACGCCGAAGAGTGCATCAATGAATATCGCGGCGAGGCTGGTGATGGCTGGGATGAACAGGTCAGTCAGGTTTGCTGGGGAGAGATTAAGGCCGAAACCGTGCAGGTTGGCCTACGTCCCGCAACTGAAGATGATCCAACTAGCTGCGAGATGTATTGCGACTACGCCCTCAAGGATTTAACTGATGATGCAGGAGCAACAGCATGACAGATAAATTAGAAGCACTGAAATGCCAGGCAAACGAGCTAGTGATGAAATTTAACCACTGGGCAAAGTGCGCGGTACTAACGTTTGAATCAACCAGCGTTCTGCACTCTGCAACATTGATCAGGACAGCTCAACTTATTACTGATCTGCTGGCAGCGCTGGAAGAGAAAGATCAGCGCATAGCGGAGCTTGAATCACAGTTGCAATCAGGGTTTACCCCGGAGGCTCTTGCTCAAGAAGAACGCGCAGAAAAAGCCGAGCAGCGAATTAAAGAACTGGAGTCTGACGTTCGGGTAGCTGATGGAATTATCGCAAACCATCAAAAGTTAAACGCAGAGCTTGAGCAGCGACTACAGCAGCCAGCCCTTGCCGATGTGATTGCAGAACGGCAGCGGCAAATCAGTGCTGAGGGCTGGACACCCGATCATGATGATACGCATAACGGAGGGGAAATAGCAGATGCAGCAGCATGTTATGCAAGGCTTGGAGCGGGTTGGTCTGTATGGGGGGTTTTGCGGTGGTGGCCGTGGGATAAGGATTGGTTAAAACCTTCCGAACCGCGTCGCAACTTGGTTAAAGCTGGAGCACTCATTCTGGCAGAGATTGAGCGCCTAGACCGTGCAGCGGCCAAGGTCGAGGGGGAGTGATATGAAAGCACGAATTCGCTTTTGGAACGGAAAGTGGTGGTGTCGTCGCCTTGGAATTACTGGGTGTGGAGACACTATAGAGGCAGCTTGGGATGACATGTGGGTTGTTTATCGCGATACCTTCCGCCCTGCGCGTGACGGCTCGCCAATGCGCGTAAGAGAGGGGTGATGCATGACCATATCAACAGATAGCCAGCAGGAAATTATTGATGCAATTTCAGCAGCACAAGATTTCTTTATGCATCATTTTGAGAAAGGCCCAGTAGATTTATATAACAAGGCATATAGCCACGGCTTGAAGCTTTCAAACGCGAAGTTATGGATCAAGGGCCAAGCATTAACAATCGCGGATCTTGATGCTGAGCTGCTGGCTGTAAGGGAGGCGCAGCCGGTGCAGTGGCCAGAACCTTCAGATAATAGCAATGGGACTGGCTGGAAGATTAACCCGGACTTCCTCTCAACCGTCCAAAACGATATCGGCTATGACTCGGAGAGCGACGAAGCCCCTCCATCCCTGGAGCGCATAGAGGCAACTCTGCTATCAGCAATAAAGCTGAATCCACTCACCGCCCCGCCTGCGGTGCCGGATGAGATGACGGCAGACCAGGCGTATCAATTGCTAATGGAAAAAGGTGGCGTGATGTCCCCAGTTGACGCTGCCGTGTTTGCATATAACGCCTGCCGCGCCGCAATGATTCAGTTGTCCGGCAATTCCGAACCCGTAAGCCAGGATTACACGTTCGACGGTTTGAATATCATGGCGGTGGCCGCGCTACGTGAGTCGGTTCGGAACCAGTGGTTAAAGTCCGAGGAATTCGCTGACAAGATTTATTGGAAAAACATGCACTCCATCGCCAATGAAATCATTGAGGCCATGGCGGCAGCACCTACCCCTACCAAGGCGGTGCCAGATGCGTGACCGCACTCCGTACACCAACGAGGAACTGGAGGTGATGGCCAAAGGGGTTGAGGAATTTTCACCCCGTCGGGCCGCCACTTACAGAGAGTTAATAAAATTAAGAAAGAAGTCAGCTAAAAAAACCAGCAACTGATTTCTGCAAATCAGTAATAAACAGAGCGCGGAGCAATAATAGATGCCTAATCTTGAATGCATACCAATTTCAACGTATTGCCAACTGACTGGCGAGACATCTGCAGCCATTGATAAGCGGCTTCAGAGAGATATATGGAGAGAAGGCGTCCAGGTTTTAAAGCTGGATGGGGTTAAGGAACGTTGGATCGACTTGACAGAGGTTAACAATTGGGCGAGACAACGAAAATCAAGCTCCCGCGCGGGGTGACCATCCGGCGGCATGCCGCCGGGGAAACCATAAACATCACATTCACGTTCAAAGGGGTAAAATGTAGAGAGCCATTGTCAAACCTTGAGGTGAATACTAAAAATATAAAATATGCAGAAAGGTTGCTGAGTGAAGTTAACGATCGCATAGAAAAGAAATCATTTATTTATGTAGAGTATTTCCCGAAGTCATCAAAGCTTGAATTATTTGGCGGCATGCGCGCCGGTAAAATCATCGGTGATTACTTGGATGAATACCTGCGCATCTGTGCGATACGAAAGCTATCGCCGTCGACGATCACCGGTTACAAAAAGTGCAAGAACCAGCTGGCCGACATGCATAAGTTGCCTGTTGAGGAACTAACCCCGGCGATCCTGAAACAATGGATCCAGCGGCAGACCATTGCACTCAAGACGATCAGGAATGTTTTGTCATTTTTACGCAGTGCGATCGATGAAGCAGTGATCGATGGGCTTACTACCATCAATCCAGTTTCCCTGGTGAAGGCTGGCCGATACCAGACCAAGCATGAAAAATCTGAAAGTGCTTATGTTGTCGATCCGTTCACGCCGGCGGAAATCTCAGCGTTACTTTCCGCCACCAACAGTCAGCAGTGGGGAAATTTATTTCAGTTTGCATTCAGTACGGGCATGCGCAGTTCTGAGCTCTGTTCGTTGCGGTGGGATGAGATCGATTTTGTTGGCCGCACTGCTCATGTGACATCAGCAAGCGTTGAGGGAGTTTTGAAAGGGACGAAAACCAAGGCGGGAACGCGGAAGATTGAATTGAATGATCAAGCCATGGCAGCGCTGGCCAGTCAGAGAGCATTCACTTTCATGAAGGCCGGGGTTATTTTTGATGATCCCAAAACCAACCTGCCATGGGCAGGTGCGGATGCGATCAGAAAAAAAGCATGGGCGCCAACATTGCGTAAGGCTGGCGTACGGTACCGGAATCCATATCAAACCCGCCACACTTATGCCACCCGACACATCAGCCAGGGCGCCAACCTTTTTTGGCTGGCCGCGCAGATGGGGCATAAAGGGCCGGAAATGTTGTTTAGGCATTACGGATCGTATCTGAAGGAATACGACGGAAAAACCGGACGGGAATTCAGTTCCCAAACTGGCAGTTGAACTCAGAAAATGACAGTGGCAGGACAGAGCATGGACTACAAAGGAGCCGTAAAAGCGCCGCGCGGATAGCAAAAAATAAAAATATCATTATCATTCATTAGGTTAAAAGTTTTCGGCGGCGGTTTCAAATCCCCCCAGCTCCACCAAATAGGTCGCCAGTGATACCAGATAGACCCGGCGACAGTGACGAAAAAGCCCGCAATTCACGTTGCGGGCTTTTTTGTGCCTAAAATCCAGTAATTATAATTTATATCAGTGAGTTATCAGTATTAACGCTTACTAAAGCTACAACATTCCCCCTACTCAAAGGGAACTTATACGGAGCCTAAGCCAGGTACAGAAGCCAATTTGTAGCACCTTCAGTCCCCTCTCCTTTTGGGAGAGGGCTAGGGTGAGGGGCGTCACTGTGCGTATTGTGATGCATTGCTTAACTAACAGCCATTATCGTAACTTACTACTAATGCTCATCCACAAGGATTGATGATGACAGCACAAATACCAAGCACAGTTTTTACTGTCTGTGTCTCTGTGAGTGACTGGACATGTTGCCCTGACGAGTACGGCCCTTTCTTCCCTAATACAGATTTAAAAGCAGTGCTGGAGGCCATGCACATCAGTCTTAATCTCTGTGGTCTGTGCGATTACTATTTTGACGAAATTGCGGTAGGGACTGGCGATATCCTAGTGTTCACATCATCCAGATTTACAGAGACCTACTTCATCGCTGACCTGTATCGAGGGATGACCGACCAACTAGACTCTGTCACCTTTTATATAAGTTGCCCTCACCCAGAAGTTTTTGAGCAGGTAAAAACTTACCTACGGCGCTTCTTCGATAAGGCTAACCATCAATTTTCCTACGAAGAAAGCAGTGCATCAATGACCGTCGGTGACATTATTGAAAGCCAATCGGGCGATACCTATTGCGTGATAGAAGAAACGGGTTACCAACAAAAAGTAATTTTTCAATCCGGGGATTTTGCCCACGGAGTGGCAGTTCCATTGGTGCCCTAGATAACAGTCCCGTAATCGCCTTACTGAGTGGGGTATTTGATAATCCAAACGGTCCTGCGCTGGCACCGGAATATCATTCGTTTGAATATATGAAACCCGAATGGTGGCGGAAACTGTTTCCCAATAGCCCATCTTGACAGCGCGCAGTATTCGTCCGATCTTAGGTTTGTCGTGACACCAACTTAAGGAAGATACTATGGTGATTTACAGTTTTTTCGTGAAGGGCGAGCAGATTGTGGTACTGGATAACTCTGTACCCGATTTCGCAGATAATCAAAAGCACCTGCTAGATAAAGGCTATGCCAAGCAATTTGAAGAGTTGCAAGCCACCTCCCCGCAGGCGGCCCTTGCCAGATTTAAAGACATCAAGGGTGAGGAATACAAAACAGCGCATGCCTTTACCACTGGGGGCGTGTTTACCTCACTGATTGGTGCTTTATTGTCGAAAGGATGACAGCACAGTTTGCTGGGGGCTCAGGCGAATGACTTATGCCCCCACCCACCAATCAAAGACTGTCCCACTCCGGCAACTTATTTACCCGTTTTCGCCAATAATGAAATAACGCCATTGATAAGCCAAACAATACCCCAGCCAGCAAGCTTGTCTGCAGCGCCATCAATACGCTGTAGCATTGGCTTTTCCAAGTCGTAAACCACATGAACAGACCCCATACAGAGCCAAAAAAGCCACCGAAGCACAGCACATTCTGCCAGAACGGCATAAACGGCGGCGGTGGGATCTGGACGCCTAACTTCCACAGCAGGCGCAGGAGCGGTGGAGCATAATTGCTCCGCCACATTTTTTTCTCTGCCATCAACGCTAATGCCCGTTCTTTCTTCTCTTGAAACGCCATCGTCGAATCCCTTCATTGGAAACAGGTCTTCTTTTTTATCAGGTAGAAACATGTTTGAAAACTAGTGGAGAAAATTTTTTATTTACCACCTGGATATCTAGCCGCCTAAAGTAAACTTAATTATCGGTAAAGGTTATGCTAACAATTAATACCTTTCCTGCTCAAAAAACACTTAACTAAAATAGTAAAAAGCACTTTCAAAACAATCAGCTATACTGTAATGATAATATTCACCTTTGGGAAAGTCACCGTGCAGACAAAACTAGACCTCAACCTTGCGCGTATTCTTTGCGAGGTAATTGAAGCAGGTTCCGTTTCTGCCGCCGCAATGAACCTTAAAACCAGCATCTCTGCGGTCAGTATCGCGCTAAATAAACTGCGCAAGCACCATAATAACACGCTGTTTTTCAGGCAAGGGAATGGCATGATGCCGACGGCTTTGGCGCTGGAGCTATACAAACTTTATCAGCCAGCGCTCAATCTGTTTGACGAAGCAGAGAAACTCCAGGCTGATGCCTTGTTGCCTAACCGTGTACAAAAGCTACGCATTGCCACCGTTCCACTGTTTGATTTATTCCTGGTAGACAAGTTTTTGGATTCCCCTGGCTTTTGCAATGGGGCGGGTTGGGATGTGCTTGCCATTTCTCAGGATCCCACGGTGCGGATAGAGCGCCTGCGCAGAAAGCAGATCGATCTCGATATCGGCACGGCGCTGCCAACCGACAGATCGTTGCTCAGTTATCCTATTTTTTATGGGGGTATGACGGTGGTTTGTGCGAAAGATCATCCCCGCATCACACAGTCGGTGACGTTAGAACAATTTCGCCAAGAGTCATTATTAGGCTTTATCTACTCGGAAGAAAAACTGGGTAAGGAAATACCCGGTATTCAGCATAATGATGAAGAGCTATTATTCCGCAACTTTCGCTCATCATCCATTGTTACTATCCTGCTGCAAACGGCAAAAAGAGATCTGGTTACGATGATACCCTCCCCATTGGCACCCTGGGTGTGTGAAAGGTTCGGTTTACGCGTGGTGGAACATGATTTCCCCGTTAAACATACCGTTGGTTATTACACCCACATTCATCGCTCAGAAAAAAACAATCCTTTGCTACAAAAAATAATCAACTTTTTATCTGAGCTAGGGTAATTTTATCAGCATCATTCACTGAGTGAAAAGATCGGAGAACACTAGCGATATAACCCCGATATCAAAGTGGTTATATCGAGCGTGTCAACGTTCTATATCTGATATTGCCTGTATTACTTCCAGTTTATTGTTTATACTCAAAAGCTACGGAATGGAACCTGCCGATAACAATGTATGTTTTTCATTAATAAGGATATGGCTATATGCATACTATGACTAATTGAGAGGTCACAATGACAAATCGCAAATATCTTACCTTATCTGAGGTGGAACGCCTGCTGGAGGCAACAAGACAAGGTTCTGACCCGGAGAGAGATTACTGTTTAATCTGGATGTGCTTTATCCACGGATGTCGGGTCAGCGAGATCAACAGTTGGCGCCTGTCCGATATCGATCTGCCCAATAACCGCATATTTATACACCGATTAAAGAATGGCCTGTCTACCATCCATCCCCTTTACGATGTTGAGCTCAAAGCACTTAATGGCTGGATGAACGTTCGCTCCCGGCATAAGTACGCAGACAGTGAATGGTTCTTCCTGTCGCAAAAAGGCAACCGGCTCTCACGCCAGCGAATTTATGACATATTGCGTGATTGCAGCAGCCGTGCAGGATTAGAAGTGGATGCACACCCTCACATGTTACGCCACGCCTGTGGTTTCGCGCTGGCGGATAGAGGTATGGATACGCGATTGATCCAGGATTATCTGGGCCACCGCAATATTCAACACACCGTGCTTTATACCGCGACCAACGCCCAACGCTTCCTGCGTGCCTGGTAATCAATAACCAGATAGGAAAACCACTCGGAAGGAATGTAATAATTTGTGATTCTATGGACATATTGTTCCAAACTGACCACGATACTAAAGAGTAATAATTTCCTTGTCAATAACCCTATATTTTCCGCAGTTTCCATTCATTTAAACCAATAAAATCAATCAATTATTTGTAAACCCTCCAAATCCTCCTTTTTATTCCAACAGAACTTAACAGATCTTTTAACAATAAAAAAAATCCCATAGCGAGTTTGTTAAACAAATTATCGGAATAAAAAACCACATTGAAGCGCTAAACACCGTTAAAACTCTAGGAAAACCCCTCATCCAGTTTGAAAACCAGTGGTAACCACCAAACTGGTCAAATTGGAACAAAATGAACAGTTATCTGCTCACTTCGTAACCCGAACAACCAAGGAAAACATGCGTTGAAACGCATAACTATCAATGAGATGCGCGCATCTCGACCCAAAAGGAAGTTTTACATGAAAAAGAATCTGATTGTTGCTGCTCTGATGACCGCCGGTGTTCTGTCTGCTTCTGCCTTCGCTGCTGACGGCAAAATCAACTTCATTGGCGCCATCACTGACGACGCTTGCACCGTAGTTAATGACATGAGCAACCCACTGGACGTTACGCTGGGCACCGTTAAGAGCTCCGCGTTCACCACCGGTTCTCTGACTGCAGCACCGACCAAGTTCACCATCAAACTGACTAACTGCCCGGCCACCGTCACTTCAGCCAAAGTGAAGTTCGATGGCCTGGCTAATGCCAACGATAACACCATTCTGGCCCTGACTCAGGAAACCGGCGTGGCGACTAACGTGGGTATCCAGTTGATGGATAAATCTCAGACTGTAGTTCCGTTGTACACCGCGTCTACCGCGTATGCACTGACTGTTGGTGACAACAACCTGGACTTCGTGGCCCGTTACCTGGCGACTTCTCTGCCAGTAACAGCTGGTCCTGCGAACTCTACCAGCAACTTCACCATCGTTTACAACTAATCGGTTGTTCCTTCCCCACTGTGTCCTGGTCGGGAAGGCATCCCCACGGGCCGACTTCGGTCGGCCCGTATTTTTTCGGAGTACTGCATTGTCATGAATATCGGATTTAAACTTCTGGGCCTTTCCTTATTACTCACCGGCGCGTTGGCGCAGGCGGCCGAGACCGGCGGCGTCACCGTGGGCGGCACCCGCCTGATTTACAACGGCGGTAAGAAGGAGGCTTCACTGAGCGTCACCAACACTGACATCAATCCCTATCTCATCCAGTCCTGGGCGGAGACCCAAAACGGTGGCGCTGAGAAAGCCCCCTTTATTATTACGCCTCCGCTGTTTCGCCTCGACGGTAACCAGCAGAACCTGCTGCGTATCGTGCGCACCGGCGGCAACCTACCTGAAGACCGCGAGTCTCTCTACTGGCTCAATATCAAGTCCATCCCGGCCGGTAGCAAAAAGGAAGGCTCCAACTCCCTGCAAATCGCCGTCAAGACCCGCATCAAGCTGCTCTACCGGCCACAGGGCCTGAAGGGCGTGCCGGAAGACGTGGCAGGCAAGCTGACCTGGGCACAGAGCGGCACCCAACTGACCGTCACCAACCCGACGCCGTTCGTCATGAACTTCCAGCAGATCAAAGTCGGTGGACGTGAACTCAAGGACATCACCTACGTGCTGCCGATGGGGCAGACCACCTTCACCACCCCGGCCGGCGTCAGTGGCCCGGTCAGTTGGAAACTCATCAGTGACTACGGCGGTACGGGGGCCGAGCACACCCCGGGGCACTAACAGCATGTTGATGCGGAGCATGGACATTCAGGAGCGGGAGGGAAATATCCCCCCGCACGCAAGGAGTAGTGAAGGATGAACAATAATAATAAACCCCGAGTGCGGCTGCGCTTGAGCCGGGTGGCCTGCTTTGTGGCGGCCCAGATGGCGCTGATGTCCGGGACAATGATGAATGCACAGGCGCGGGACTACTTCAACCCCGCGCTGCTTGAACTGGGGACGCCCGGGCAGAAAGCCGTGGACCTCACCTCCTTTGAGGACAAGGGCGGCCAGTTGCCCGGCACCTACCGCGTCGACGTGTTTCTCAACAACGAAAGGATGGACACCCGCAACGTGGAGTTCCGCCTGGGCAAGGACGGCAAGGGCAACGAGACCCTACAGCCCTGCATCCCGGTCGACGACCTCGCCAACTGGGGCGTACTGACCAAAAAATTCCCGGAACTCGGCGCACCGGGCAGCGCCTGCGCCAACCTGGCGGCCATTCCCCAGGCCAGCAGCGATTTCCGCTTTGCCCGCCAGCAACTGTTGCTGAGTTTCCCGCAGTCGGCGATCAACAACTCCGCTCGTGGCTGGGTGGACCCGAAGTCGTGGGACGAGGGCATTCCGGCGGCCCTGTTGAACTACAGCGTCACCGGTTCTAACAATTACGCTAAAAGCGGGCACGGCACTGACAGCAGCAGCCAGTACGTCAACCTGCGGCCCGGTATCAACATCGGTCCGTGGCGCCTGCGTAACTACACCACCTGGACCCGCAACAGCACGGACGGTCCCAATAGCAAGACCACCGACAAGTGGGACACGGTCTACACCTATGCCCAGCGCGACATCATTGCCCTCAAGGGCCAACTGACCGCCGGGGACACCACCACCGCGGCCGACGTGTTTGACAGTATCCCGTTCCGCGGGGCCCAGTTGGCCTCCGATGACGACATGCTGCCGGAAAGCCTGCGCGGCTATGCGCCCATCGTGCGTGGGATCGCCCGCACCAATGCGCAGGTCACCATCCGCCAGAACGGTTATGTGATTTACCAGACCTACGTGTCGCCGGGCAGCTTTGAAATCACCGACATGTTCCCCACCGGGGGCTCCGGTGACCTGAACGTCACCATCAAGGAATCCGACGGCAGCGAACAGCTGCTGGTCATTCCGTACGCCTCGCTGCCGGTGTTGCAGCGTGAAGGACGCCTGAAATACTCGGCCACCACCGGGGTGTACCGCTCCTACGACAACAGCGTGGACAAGACCCCGCTGAGCGAAGGCACGCTGATTTACGGCCTGCCGGGCGGCTTCACGATTTACGGCGGCGGCCAGTTCAGCAGCAAGTACCAGTCGCTGGCGGCCGGGGTCGGCAAGAACCTGGGCGACTTTGGGGCACTGTCCGTCGACGTGACGCAGGCCTGGGCGAAGCAGAAAGATCTGCAGAAAGAGAGCGGCCAGTCCTGGCGGGTACGTTACAGCAAGAACTTCGTGGCCACCGGCACCAACTTCTCGGTGGCGGGCTACCGCTATGCCACCGACGGTTACTGGGGCATGCAGGAAGTGCTGGACACCTACACCAGCGGCAACAGCTATGCCTTGCAGGAGCGCCGGCGCAACCGGGCGGAGCTGACGCTGTCGCAGGACCTGTGGGAGGGCGGCGGCAACCTGGGGATCACCGCGGCGCGGGAAGACTACTGGAGTACCGACCGGCGCATGGAATCCTACGGGGTGAGCTACAACAACTCGTGGGACGGCATCAGCTACGGGCTGACCTACACCTACAACCGCAACTCGCAGGTGACCTACGGCACCGCCGAGTCAGGCAGTAGTGGCCGGACGTACGACAAGGATCAGTTGGTCTCCGTCAGCCTGAGCGTACCGTTGAGCAAGCTGTTCGGGGATAAACACCCGACCTATGTCAACTACATGGGCAACACCAGCAAGAACGGCAACACCACGAACAGCGTGAGCGTGGGCGGCACGACGCTGGCGGACAACAACCTGAGCTGGAGCGTGCAGCAGGGTTACGGGACCAAAGGCCAGGGCAACAGCGGCAGTGCCAACGCCGACTGGCGGGCGACCTACGGCGAAATCAACGGCGGTTATTCATATGACAACAACAGCCAGCGCCTGAACTACGGGGTGCAGGGCGGGATTCTGGCCCACGAGAACGGCGTGACGGTCGGTCAGCCACTGGGCGAAACCGTGGTGCTGGTCGCCGCCCCGGGCGCGAAGGGCGTCGCGGTGCAGGGGCAGACCGGGGTGAAAACCGATTACCGGGGCTATGCGGTGGTGCCATACGCCAGCCCGTACCGCAAGAACGACGTGACGCTGAACACCGAGACCTTCGGCGACGACACCGAAGTGGCCATCACCACCCAGACGGTGGTGCCAACCCGCGGTGCCGTGGTGAGAGCGCGCTACCAGACCAGCGTGGGCAACCGGGTGTTGATGACGCTGCTGTACGCCGGTGGCAAGCCGGTGCCGTTTGGCGCCATCGTGTCGGCGGGCAACAGCAAAGATGCCGAAGGCTTTATCGTTGGCGACAACGGCCAGGTGTACCTGACCGGGCTGGAACAGAGCGGCCAGTTGAAAGTGCAATGGGGCAGCGGCGCGGATGAACAGTGCAGCGTGAATTACAGCCTGCCGCAGAACGTGAATGGCATTGCGACCATCAATGGGCAATGCCGGTGAGGAATAAACCATGAAGTTACTATTTAAATTAACGATCGTTTTAGCGGGGCTGCTGTTTTATACGGGCTACAGTCAGGCTTCGTGCTATTTCAACCAGCTATTTACCAGCACAACGTATATTGGAAATGTCGTGGTGCAACGGGATACGCCCGTGGGAACGACCATTGCCACAGTGTCTACACCCACGCCGCCAGGCCTAGGTACACCCGTTTATACTTGCGATAATGGCGGGGGAACTCTTTTTTATCAATTTACATATTTGGGCGGAACGCCGACGAGCTTCAGTAACGTTTATGCAACAAATGTCCCTGGGGTAGGCATGTCTTTTGGCAGTTTTAGCAACCCAGCTTATAGTTTTTACCTTGGTAACGGTAGTGGAACCCAGTGGGAAACAAACCCACGAATAATAAAACTGGTTAAAACGGGCCCGATAACCTCCGGGGTCTTGCAAACAGGAATGTTTGCTCGCCATTACGCAGGCGGTGATGGAAGGAACGCTGGAGAATACTATCTGGGTAGTGGTAGTGTCACTCAGGTTGCCTGTTCCATTACCACGCCTAATGTTAATGTCCCGTTAGATCCGGTAGCTGCCGCCAGCTTTACCGGCGTCAATTCCACCAAGGGCGATACTCCCTTCACCATTGGCTTGAGTTGCGATCCGGGCGCGCGTATCAACGCCTCACTCAGCTTTACCCAGAATACCAGTACCTCGGATAACAGCGTTATTCAATTGACCGGGGCGGGCACTGCGGGCGTCGCCAGCGGTGTGGGTATTCAACTGCTCTATGGCGGCACCATCTTGCGCAATAACACCAACGTGGTGCTCAAGACCTCCGTCGGCGGCTCCGAATTCCCGGCCGGGGCCTTTACCGCCCGCTATTTCCAGACCGCTGGCACGGTCACCACTGGCGATGCCAATGCCACCGCCACGCTCAACCTGACATACCAATAAGTTTTACCGGCCGGTGCTGTTTTCAGCACCGGCCGCAGAGTCACGCAACCTCAAATAATAAGGATATCGACCATGACTGTTTTGCATTCTGTTAAAAAAGGACTTTGTACCTTAGCCGTAATGGGGGCGCTGGCCAGCAGCGCGTTTGCCGACCCGGTCACCATCAACATCACCGGCCGCGTCACCGCCGCCGCCTGTACCATCGACAGCAGCGGCACCTATAACGTGCCCATGCCCGATGTCACCGCGGCCGTGCTGAACACGACCAACTCCGTCGGCGAAGGGAAGACCTTTGACGTCACCCTGAGCAACTGCCCGGCCGGCACCACCTCGGTCAAGGCCACCTTCGACGGCATCGCCGACGCCGCCAATGCCAACAAGTACGCCAACGCCACCGGCACCGGCTATGCCACCAACGTCTCTGTCCAACTACAGAACCGCTCCGGCACCGTCGCCGACAAGGGCAAGAACAGCACCATGACCGTCAACGTCGACGCCAGCCGCAACGCTACCTTCGACCTGAAGGCCAGCCCGTACAGCACCACGGGCGGGGCGACCGTGGGCAACATCAGTACCGTAGTACTGATGAACTTCACCTACAACTGATTGCACGACCCCCTGGCAGGAGAGCCATTTTATGTTTAAACGTGTTTTTCTTCTCAACATGTTGCTGTCCGCCCTCGCTGTCCTGCCGGGCACGCAGGCGCAGGCCGCTGATGTCAACATCACCGGCAAGGTCATCGCGTCCTCCTGTACCGTCAGCCCGGTGCTGGCGGCCGGGCAGACCGTCGACCTCGGCACCCTGGGCAGAACCCATTTTCAGGCCGCCAATGATGCCGGCACCTGGACGAGCTTTGCCCTCAACCTGACCAACTGCCCGGCCGGTACCACCTCCGTCAAGGCCACCTTTACCGGTATCCCGGACGGTACCAACAGTAATCTGTATGCCAATACCGAACCGGCCGCTACCGCCGCCCCCAACATGGCGGTACAGATGGCTGATGACGCGAACCGCAGTACGGTGCTCAACACCGGCAGCGTCATGAGCGTCAACGTAGACACGCTGACCGGCACCGCCACCTTCCCGCTGGCCGCCCGGCTGTATACGCCCACTGGCGGTGCCCAAGCCGGCCAGGTGTCCAGCAGCGTGCTGGTGAACTTCACCTACCAGTAATTATTGCGTCATCATCCGGTTGCCCGCCCCGGTGGGCAACCCACACCACAAAGAGAGAGAAGCATGTCTTTTCTAATGGAGAATACCGGCGTTCCTGAGCGCACCCTGCTGGTGCTGGAGCCTTACGACATTCCCTGGCTGGGGATACAGCAGATGCTGCGTACCCAACTGGGTCACCGCGTCTCGCTGATACGCCTGCACGACACCGACCGGCTGGCCGAGACCGCCCAGCGCCAGCAGGTGGATGCGATACTGCTCAGCGCCGTCGGCCACCGCACCGAGGTGCTGCCGCTGTTGCAGCAACTGTCCCTCATCCTGCGCTGCCACAAGCAAGCACACATCGCCGCCTACCTGCGCAAAGACCTGCCGCACCTGGAGGATTTACTGCAGGCCTTCGGCGTCGATACCCTGTTCCGCGGGCCGCTGGACGCGGCAGACCTGGCCCATTACCTGCTGCCCCACCCCCCGGCCTGTCCCTTCGTCCGGTTGACCCACCAGGAATGCCGGGTGGCCCAGGCCCTGCTGACCGGCAAAAGCGTCACCCGGGTGGCCCAGTTGATGCACAAGGACATCCGCACCATCAGCGCCCACAAGCAGGCGCTGCTCGGCAAGCTCAACATGGTCAGCCGCGGTGAACTGCAGGTGCTGGGCGGCCGCCTGATGGCCGACGGGGTCCGGTTATGAACCCGGATACCCGCACACCGTTCACCGGCAAACAGGGTATCGTGATGCACGCCTGCCCGCTGGTTCGTCAGGGGCTGCTGTGCCTGCTTACCGCGCAGTTACCGGACTTTCGCTTTCAGACCACCGACGCCTTCAGCCACCTGGGCCGCCTGCCCGGGTTGACCAGCGCCGATCTGGTAGTGAGCGATCTGAGCGATGATGAACATAACGCGGCCTACGGTGCCGACTGGCTGGCGTGGCTACAGAACATTCGCGGCAGCCGCCCGTTGGTGGTCATCACCGAGGAACTGTCACACCCGCAGTGGCTCACCCTATCCCGGCAACCCACGCTCTCGGCGCTGGCCTTGCAGACGCCGCAGGCCGAACTGGGCCAGCAGTTGCACCAGATACTGGCCGGAACACCGCTCATCAGCCCGCGGCTGTTGCAGCAATCACCACCACCACCCGTAATGAGCAGGCTGACCGGGGGCGAGCTGCAGGTGTTCGCACTGCTGCATGCAGGGTACAGCGTGACGCAGATTGCCGCGCATCTGCACCGCAGTGTGAAAACGGTGAGTACCCACAAACGGCACCTGATGTACAAGCTGCGGGTCGACAATGAAATCGCGCTGTTTGCCCGGGTGAAAAACCTCGATGAGCAGACCTGCGTCCTGGATAACGGGCAACAGTTTATCCGGCATTCCCAACTGAACGCGCCGTAACGCACAAGGACGAGCCGCCCACCCCACCGTCAAGGTTGCGGCGGTGGCCCGTTAATAATCTCTCTCACAGGATGTGTCTCATGATTTATCTGGCTACCGATGATTACTATTTTTCCCTGGGTGTAGAAGCCATTTTCCAGGGTCTGAACCGACCTTTCACCCTTATCCCCCTTGATGCGGCGGGTGACACCGGCGTTCTCCCCACGTTGAGCGGCAACGATACGCTGCTGCTGGCCGTGGAACGGACGGAGATGTTGACCCTGCTGCTGGTCTGGGCACGCCGTCAAGGTGCCCGGGCGCTGCTGATGATGGACAATGCCTCCGCCCGGACGCTGGACAACATCACCCAGTGGTCGCAGGGGGTGCTGTCGAAGAAGATGTCGCTGGCCAACTTGCCGT
The DNA here is from genome assembly GCF_055790865.1 of Serratia sp. K1WW1. NCBI lineage: Bacteria > Pseudomonadati > Pseudomonadota > Gammaproteobacteria > Enterobacterales > Yersiniaceae > Serratia > Serratia sp. K1WW1. The sequence continues at coordinate 1,369,802 of NZ_CM147697.1, read as the reverse complement.
TGTGTGTCGGGGCAGACTGCGCCCACTTGAAAGACCTCTCATTCCTTACGGCCCGGGAAATCAGCATCATGGGGTCGCTGGCCGGAGGAAAAACGCCGCACCGGCTCTCGCGGGAGCTGAACCTGTCGGTAAAGACGATCTTCTCGCACAAACTGAGCGCGTTGAAAAAGCTGGGGCTGAACCACCTCAATGCCCGCTCGGTGCTGATCTTCGGCAAGATCTTCCAGGGTCTGGCGCCGCTGTAACACGCATTGAACAGCCTGGGGCGACCTTACGTTCGACCCGGGCTGTTTCCCCTCCCCAATCGCCAACATTATCACCCCGCCACCAGCAGTAAAATCCTGGTTCTACCAGAATAATCATCACCATCAGCCTTATAGCCCATTGTTTTCCGTAAGCTTTATTAATTCGTAAAAGTGGATTTTATGAATTGCGCGTATCCTGACCTAAGATTTCTCTGTAGATTCTGTCTCACGCCTTAATGAGGCATTCAGAATACCTTACTGGGAATAAACAAATGACACAGAGAAAATACCTGCTGGCAAGTGAAGTAGAAGCCATGATTAATGCCGTGCCTCAAGGGCTGAATTATCATCGCGATCGCTGCTTGATTATGATGTGTTATTTTCACGGTTTAAGGGCCAGTGAATTATGTCACCTTAAGCTGTCTGATATTCAGGGGGAGTATATTTATATTTCCCGTTTGAAAAGTGGACTATCCACTACACACCCTTTGCAGAAATGTGAACTGGAAGCCTTGGCATTATGGTTGGAAAAGCGTAAGGGCTGGCTCAATAACGACACGCCTTGGTTATTTTTGTCCCAACATGGCAACCCACTCTCCCGCCAGCAATTCTATGAATTGATTAAGAAGTACGGCATTGCCGCCAAGCTAAACGTTAAGGCCCACCCACATATGCTGCGCCATGCCTGTGGCTACTCCCTGGCAGATAAGGGGAAAGATACGCGACTGATCCAGGATTACCTGGGGCACCGTAATATCCAGCATACCGTGCTGTATACAGCAACCAACATGGCACGTTTTAACAGTATTACCTTTGACGTTGAGCAACAAGCGGCTTTGTAATCGCTTTTATTCCACAATGGCATAGACAATAGTTTAAGACGCAAAGTAAATAATAAAACTTATTACCCAGCCTATTAACCCTAGTGGACAAGTGCCGCCAAAAATCATTCAGCAGGATATAAAAATGATATATCTGGTTTCCGATGATAGTTTTTTCACCTTGGGCGCTGAGGCTTTTTTCAGCACTGAGAATAAAAATGTTACAGTGATTGATGTCAATATTGAAAAAGAGAGACTAAGTACCCTTAATTTTACTGGTGAAGATATACTGCTGATTGCCATAGAACAGGCGGATATCATTACCGCTCTGCTGGCCATTGCGCGTATGCATGGTGCCAAGGTGTTGCTAGTCATGGACAACGCCTCAGACAAAACGCTCAATAACATCAAGCAATGGTCGCAGAGTGTGCTTGCCAAAAAAATGCCCCTCAACGATCTTCTCAACCTGTTAGAGGCTGATTTTACCTATCTGAAAGATCTGTCATTCCTGACCCGGCAGGAAATAAAAATAATGCAGGAATTAACCACCGGAAAAACACCGCATAATATTTCCAGAGAGTTAAACTTATCGGTAAAAACCATTTGCTGCCACAAGGTCAACGCCCTGAGAAAGCTGGGCTTAAATCACTTGAATGCACGTTCGGTGATGATTTTTGGCAAGATATGCCGCGGGTTATCGTACTTTTGAATGGACAAGCCCTTAACTATCGGTGTGATGCGATTCGCATCTCTTGGACAGGACTAGCCATATCATTGGCGTTTGAGCGCAGAAAGGAAAGCCGAAATGGATCCACTACATGCAATCACCCTGACGATCGGCCTGTTTGTGTTAACGTTTTTCAACCCCGGCGCCAACCTGTTCGTCGTGGTGCAGACCAGCCTGGCCTCCGGTAGCCGGGCAGGCATGCTCACCGGGCTTGGCGTTGCGCTGGGTGACGCCGTTTATTCCGGGCTGGGCCTGTTTGGCATGGCAACGTTGATCACACAATGCGAGGGGATATTCTCGTTCATCAAGGTCATCGGCGGGTTATATCTCCTATGGTTTGCCTATAAGAGTATCAATAAGCAGGCAACGCCACACTCCCCTGCGCTGCAACAACCGCTCAGTGCGCCTTGGTATGTCTTCTTCCGCCGGGGCCTGATCACCGATCTCTCTAATCCGCAGACGGTGCTGTTCTTCATCAGCATCTTCTCCGTAACCCTGAGCACCAATACGCCCACCTGGGCCAAACTGAGTGCCTGGCTGGGAATAGTGCTCAGTTCGGTTATCTGGCGAGTTTTTCTCAGCCAGGCATTCTCTTTGCCAGCGGTACGGCGCACCTATGCCAGCATGCAACGGGTAGCCAGCCGAGCGATCGGTGTGGTGATCGGGGCTTTCGCCATTAACCTGATTTACGAAGGCCTCACGCGCCGCTCCCTATAGCCGTATATATCCAATGGTGTGAATGAGCTCAAGTTTGGGGCTTTGCCTACCGCTTGAAAAAACACGTGCATTTTTCCGTCAATTACTTTAGCATTTACTAAATTTAGCAAATACTAAAGTAATTAATGACAGACGAAAACGCCTCGCTGCTTGCCAGCGCCAACGCCGCCGCGATGTTGCTCAAAACCATGAGCAACCCCCGCCGCCTGTTGATCCTTTGTATGTTGGTGGACGCGCCAGGTACTAGTGCTGGTGAGCTGGCGCTGGCTACCGGGCTTAGCCCATCAGCGACCTCACAGCATCTGGCCAAGATGCGCGAGGAAGGACTGATTGAAAGCACCCGCGATCGGCAGCGCATCAACTACTCAATTAAAAATAGCGCCGTACAGCAGGTCATCAGCACGCTAAAAGCCATCTATTGCCCCTGAGGACACCATGAACATAGAAACGATAACTGCCCAGCAAGCGCAAAAATTAATCATGCAGGGAGCGCAGTTGCTGGATATCCGCGGAATGGATGAGTATGCCCACGAGCATATTGCCCAAGCCAGCTTGCTGTCGCTGCCTGATATTGAGAAAGGTGGTAAGCCGCAGGCGGTTAACGAGCAGGATGTGGTGATTTTTCACTGTCAGTCTGGCCGCCGTACGGCAGAAAACGCAGCGCTATTGGCAGGGGCCGCAACGCCTGCCAAGGTTTATCTGCTTGAAGGTGGTATCAACGGTTGGAAGCAACAGGGATTGGCTGTCGTCAAGGGTAACAACCAGCCGCTACCCATCATGCGACAGGTGCAGATTGCTGCTGGCTCCCTTATTCTGGCTGGGACAATCTTGGGGTACGTAATCTCTCCCCTGTTCTTCCTGTTGTCCGGCTTAGTCGGTGCCGGGTTGCTATTTGCCGGTATCAGCGGATTTTGCGGCATGGCGACGCTGTTGGTCAAAATGCCTTGGAACCAGCCAAAATAGCGAGATGCCCAACCGAAGGGGCGCCGCTACGCCCTCAACATCAAGGTTAGGCAAGATCCAACGAATAGACCCGTGACGACTCGCCCCACGGGTGATAGCCAAGCCCATCAAAGCTGAAACCCAATTTCTCGTAATAGCCCACATGGTCGGTACACAGATGCAAGCGGGGAAATCCCAGTTCGTCTGCGGCCTTGGCTACGTGGTTGACCAACAATGCGCCGCAGCCCTGCCCGCGATACTGCTCATCGACGTACAACGCACATAGCCACGGATACAGCTCCATGCGGCTGATAAAGTCATTGGTAATCAAACCCGCGCAACCCACAACGGTTTCCCCATCCAGCAACAAATACCACTGCGGCAGCGGGTTTACCGCGTCGATACAACGGGTTATCGAGTCCTGATACAGCATCATGGTTTCTGGCGATGCCCACTGACGCTGGAAATAATCGATAGCCACATCGCGATAGGCTGGCTCCTGACGCACCGAAATAATTTTCACTCAGGCCCCTCTATGACAAAGTTTTACACTCATAAATACACACCTATACCCTTTGGATTTCAAGTTGCAGCTAGGCGACAAGCTTGATCATCCCCAGGAACTTACTTTTGTAAGTGACTGGGGTGGACAAGTGCAGGTAACAACGCTGCAGCTTGAAAGACAATGGGGAGAGGCCCTATTTTTATTGGCAGTCTGTTTGCTGAACGAATACCATTAACGCGCCGCGCTGTTATGCGGTTTATTTAATACAGGAGACGTTATGTCGCAAAATATCTATGACAATCAAACCTTCTTCGACGGCTATGCACAGCTCAGCCGTTCCGTGCAGGGTTTAGATGGCGCACCGGAATGGTCAACTATCCGCAGCATTCTGCCAGATTTGCAGGGCAAAAAGGTGATCGATCTTGGCTGTGGCTATGGCTGGTTTTGCCGCAGCGCTCGTGAACAAGGTGCAGCCCAGGTACTGGGAATGGATCTTTCAGAGAAGATGTTGGGCAAGGCAAAAGAGATGACCAAAGATCCGGCGATTGAATACCGCCAGCAGGATCTGGAAGCGCTACAGCTCCCGGCAGCCAGCTTTGATTTGGTCTATAGCTCGCTAACGCTGCACTATATCGAAGACCTCGGCAAGCTGTTCGCAACCATTTATCAGGCATTGGTGAATGGTGGGGAATTCATTTTTACCGCCGAGCACCCGATTTATACTGCGCCAAAGCATCAGGGCTGGTTGGTGGATGAAGCAGGGCAAAAATCCTGGCCAATCAATGGCTATCAGCAAGAAGGACAGCGTATTTCCAACTGGCTGGCGGAAGGAGTGATCAAGCAGCACCGTATGCTGGGCACCTATATCAATTTGCTGGTCCAGCAGGGATTCACCATCCGCTATCTGAACGAGTGGGGTCCTTCGGCTCAGCAAATCGCCGACAACCCGGCACTGGATGAAGAAAAAGAACGCCCGATGATCTTTATCCTGGCGGTACAAAAACTCGCTGCGTAATGGCTATTCGCTTTATTAAATATCGTTAAAACATCCAATATTGGGGAGGCTGCCTCCCCCCAATACTTTCCAGGCTTATTCACAGCGAACGGTTCTGGGCAACTTCAGGACAACACCGTTTCACTGTCGGTACAACTTACTCGCTCGCCATTTCGCCTTCGTGGCTTTCAGGCTCAGGCTCGCTCTGAACTTCCTCAACCGGCGGCATTTCCAAACGCAGATCGATCCAGCGCCCTTCGGGAATATCCATCGGCTCCCCGGCAACGATTGCTGCGGTATCAATATCAAAGCGGCGTTTGCTGACCTTGACCGTGATCGTGCCGTCTTCGGCCGCTTCGGTGGCGACGAAGCATAGGCGGTTACCGTTGACGTCTTGTGGGACTTCGATGTTCCAGCCTTCCAGCGCAAAGCCTAGCGAACCCGTCACTTTGTATACGCCAACGGAGACTCGCTCAGCGGTAACGCCCGCAGCCTCGCCATTTACCGCCGCCAGCCCGGACAGGGTAAAGCCATCCAGGTATTCGTCGGACATTTTCTCTGGGTTGCTGGTGAGGCGGGCGATGGGTGAAGCTTTTTTCAGGAAGCCGTTGGCGTCTACGGTGGTGTTACCGGTAGTAAAGAACTCATAGTCCTTCCCACCATTACCATAATAGCGATACCCCATTCGGCCATTATTACTGAGAATAATATCAACACTTTGGGTAGGGGAAGAATTAGCTCTAAAAATTCTTAATCCGAATCCCCAGGTATTATTACTTATCCATGCAGGAACCGATAATCCAGCAGCAACTGTAGCCGTTACACTTGATGCTTCATAAGAGAAAAATGTAGTTTCTGCCTTACCTGTCGCATGGTTAAACCTATACGTATCGCTTAGGTTATTAGCACCAAGCACATCGCCACCGAGACCATAATCACCTGATTTAACAACGGTCTTAGTCCCAATATATAAATTATTTAAAACGTGCGCAGTCCCTGCACGAGCATTAACAAAGAACACTGGTTTCCCTTGCTCTACCCCTGACCCTAAACCAATTGCAGTTGTAGGGATGACCGAAAAACCGTTCCAAGTACCAATGCTATAATTATTAGGCTTATCAAACCCAGCATAATCTGTACCGCGAAATGTTATGGGTGCGCTGTTAGCTGCAACTATATCAATAACATCTTGGGGCGTTGATATTGCCGTTGCTATAAGATGCCCTTTGGGCACTGAGACCAGACCATCTGTACGACAAGCCATCGTATAAGCTGTACCATTCCAGCGGATATTCATAGCTCCAGTATCGGTCTGGGCATAAACAGCCCCTTTCTCTACACCTGAAATATCCCTAAACCTTAATAATAGGTTAGAGGTTGTCACCCCAGCCTGCATGGATTGGTCGCCGACAGAAACCAAACCACCAATCACAGATAAATATCCAGACCAGCTTAACTTACCAACAAGATTTATAGCCGATCCATCAGTACTCCAGAAGTTCCATCCCCCTTGATAGCCCCCTTTATGAGTAATGAAGTCTGTCGCACCAGTGAGGCCATCATCCATTGATGTCTTCCTGTTCCAAGATACCCACGCTCCCTGAGAGGCCGGTATAAAACCTGTTGAACCAGATGCTGTCGATAATCGAACAGGCTTTGCAAGAAGCACTGTACTAGAAATACTCTGATCTAGAGTGGATGTTCTTGATACATAATCCGACTGGATCTTCGCCAACGTAGGTACGGTTAGCTTTGTGCCATCGTCCTTGGTAAAGGTCATATCCCCAGCCCCGGTAAACCAACTCACCGTATCATTGCGGCTGCCCTGAAAGAAGGTGAGCATCGCGGCAAAGCGAGCGGAGAACTGGCTGATATCACCTTCATAAGTGGTGATAATCGCATAACTCTGCCCGTTAGCCGTTGAACCTGCATAATTGCTGTTTAGGGTCAGAGAGGTATTGCTATTAACCTGTTTAACTTCATACAACTTATTATCCGGGGCCAGTAAAATCATGCCTGGCATTACGCCAAACTTGGCATCGGCCCACGCAGTGCCTGTACCGGTTACGGTTGCGTTATTAGCGGTTAAATTGATAGTTCCTGTTTTGTACCACATAGATATTTACTCCAAATAAAAATCGCTCATAGCGGATTCGGATTGAGAATTAAATTACCTTATATTATCCCGAGTTATTCATTTGTAATTTAACTAAAAATAAGAATACATCTAAAATAAAAAACGCCTTAAAAATCACATAACCATTTTTTTAATTACATTTTGGCATGAATTGATAAAGGTGTTTAAATTCTGGATTAGCATTACTAATCATCTATTGAGCCAGAACTGATTCCGGTTAAAATACTGGCTCAGGCTCATCAGTTGCGGGCATTTCAACGCGCAAATCAATAAAACGCCCCTCAGGGATATCAATCGGAGTACCGTCCGGCATCTCAACAAAGATCGGTTGATTTTTCTTATCGGCTTCCCCGCTATCCATAGCCTCGATGTTACGCGCTGAATATGGCCCTGTGTCGTAAGTGCGGTGATATGTGCGGATCTCGATATCGCCATCCGATAAAACTTTTGACTCTACCCATACTAATGGGCGCTTATTGTCATCGACCGGGATTTCGATGCCGTTTCCAGCTCCTCCCCACGCTCCGTCAGCATTAAAACCACGAACGCCGGATACCAGGTAAACACCTTTACTAATGCGCTCAGTAATAACACCTTGGCTCTGGTCATTAAGTTCACTCTCACCGGTACCGAACAGTTTGACGATAGGGGAAGCAGCTTTGATAAAGCCGTTAGCATCTACAGTCGTGTTCCCACTGTGGCGCAATGATAGCCAGGATGAGAGGGTGCCATTTGGCGCTCTTACTTGCGTTCTCAGATCTACAGTTGCAGATCCCATGGCCCATGCCATTTTAAAGCGGGATGCTCCATCGTACCCACCCATGATACCTGCCCATGCGCTCGTACCTGGTGCACCAGAGGTGTTTGCATTAAATCTGAAAAATTGATTTACACCTGCCGCAGTATTATCAGTGACAGTTTGCGATGTGTAACCACCAATCCCACCATCCCCGGCCTTTAGAACTGACTGTGTTCCAACTTTAATATCATTAAGAGCATAAACGATGCCAGAACGGGCACTGACGGAGAAAACAGGTTTTCCTCTTTCAACGCCTTCAGCCAATCCATCCGCTGATGTAGGGACAATAGCAAAACCAAATGACGTTCCTATATTTACCGTATTCGGCGTACCAGAGGATATCCCCCCTGTATTTGGCCCCCTAAAAATAACAGGCAATACGCCAAGATCAGGGACTGATTCCGCTGTATTGTATGCTGTATTAAATGTTAGACCATTGGACAAGGAAACAAAACCATCAGGTCTGAAAGTAGCGGAATTTGTTATACCATTCCATCTTATGTTTAGCTGCCCAGTGTCCGTCTGTGCATAAATAGAGCTTTTCTCCACACCGTCAACATTTTTAAAACGTAGCAACAAGTTTGCCGTAGATGGATCGGCTTGAATATGCTGATCGCCAATTGAAGACAAGCGGCCTTTTGTTGTTATATTTCCTGTTGCGCCAATAATGGTTAAAATATCTGCTGTTTTACCATCGGAATTCCAAAAATTAAAACCACCAGGACGAGCCCCTTTGTGGTTCATAAATTCAGTTGCGCCATCTGCATAGCCTGGGGTTGCTTGCATTCGATTCCAACCTACCCAAGCACCTTGTGCTCGAGGTAAAAAACCAGGCGAAGTGTTGAGAGAAAGCCCCGTAGGCTGGCTAAATGAGACAGATCCGGCGACATGCTGATTTGCTGTTGATGACCTAGACAAATAATCTGACTGAATCTTTGCCAGCGTCGGTACGGTTATCGTTGTGCCATCATCTTTGGTAAAGGTCATATCCCCGGTGCCAGTAAACCAACTCACCGTATCATTGCGGCTCCCCTGGAAGAAAGTCAGCATCGCCGCAAAGCGTGCGGAGAACTGGCTGATATCACCTTCATAGGTGGTGATAATCGCATAGTTCTGCCCGCTGGCCGTTGCACCTGCATAGTTACTGTTAAGGGTCAGCGAGGTATTGCTATTAACCTGTTTAACTTCATACAGCTTATTATCCGGTGCCAATAAAATCATACCTGACATCACGCCAAACTTGGCATCGGCCCACGCAGTGCCGGTACCGACTACTGCTGGGTTATTAGCAGATAAATTGATCGTACCTGTTTTGTACCACATAAACACTACCTCTATAGAGCTAAAATTAGATCTATTCATTTAAAAATAGACAATGTTAACCAATAAAACAACTTAACATGAGACATGGAAAGCATAGGGAAAATCATTAATAACAGAATGGAGTTAAGCCTTGAACACCATAACAGTAATAATATCAAGTACTGTCGATGGTCCTCCACCACTACGAGATGAGCTATAATAAAGTGACACAGCTTTATTTTCAGGTAATACATATAAAAACGTGCTCATTCCAGTATCTGAGTCCCTCATACTGTTTGTCGATGCTGAAACACTTTTTTCTAGAGCGCCATCAATGTAAATAGATGATATAGAAGATGCGTAATTGTAAATGGGTGCTCCACTTGTTGGCGTTGTGCTCTTTCCTGCAGTACATAATATTACTGGCACAACAATATTACGAGAAAAAGGCTGCGCAGGAATATAAACCGTGTCACCAGACTTAACTACAAACACCTTAGTTATGTCACCAACAATGTTTTGAGCATAAACTGTACCTTTTACAGTACAGTTCTCATTTATCACTACATTATTGAAAGTTCCGGACGATGCATCAATATGCCCCCGAACAGTTGCATTATTAAAAAGAGCACCACCATTTTTATTAATCGCCCATCCAGTGCTGCCATCCTCTCGATAGTTACTTGAAGAGATAACATTACCAATTTTCGCGTTAGTAATCGTCCCATCAGCAATAAAAGCCGAGTTAATAAACGTCTGGCCATTTTGCACGGCGAAGGGAACAGACACATTGCCTTCATCTTTGGTCACCAAGGCAAATCGATCGGCCCGCACCAGGAATTGCCGATTCCCCGCGTCATCCACCCCCAATGCCAAACCGGCAACGCTGCTTTCCCCCTTCTTACTGGTTTCAACTTTTACCGACCAGGTTGCAGAGACCTTGCCATCCAAGGTCGCCTGCGCAGAACTCACCTGTTGGACTGCCGCCTTGTTATCCCCCACCGCCGTATTCAATAACTTGATATCGTTAGCCGTTGCCGATTGGTTATCAGTCACGGTTTTCGACAGCGAGGTAATAGCCGAAGTATTGTCACCAGTAGCGGATTGCAAAGCGCCAATTTGCTGAGCCGTCGCGCTATTGCTATCGGTCAGCGTTTGGCTCAGGGCGGTCACCGAAGCCTCATTCGCCCCTGTTCGGCTGGTCAGATCGTTAATCAGCTTGGCCTGGGCGCTGTCCGTATCTACCAGCACCTGCAGTTGCTGATTGAGTTGGGCATTGTTGTCCCCCACGGTGCCTGCCAGCGCTGTCACCTGCTGGGATAACGCCTTGTCTGCTTCCGCACGTACCGTCTGTTCCGTCATCAAGCGCGCATCAACATCACCAAAGCTTGCCCGTAATTCGGTGATCTGCTGCGCCTGGGCGCGCTGATCGTCCGCCATTACGTTCTGCTGGGTCTTGATCGATGCGGTGACCACGTCATTGCTGATAACGTCTTCCGCCTGCTTTAACGACTGCTCGATATCCGCCTTGGCAATGGCTTCAAGCGAGCTGCTAAGTGAAGCCTGCGAACCGGCCGAGTCGCTTTGTGCCTGCTTAAGCTCGCCGATCGCCGCGCTGTTTTCGCCAGAGGTCGCCGTTAATGAACCAATCTGCTCCGCCATGGCCGAGTCTTGATTCGCCAACGTCTGCAGCCGATCATTGATGGCCGCCGTGTTTTGCCCAACGGTGGAGTCCAGCGAACTCAATTGCCGAGATAGCGCTTCATCCGCCGTGGTCCGCGCTTGCGATTCAGCGGCGATCGCTGCTTTATTTTCGCCACTGGCTGCCTCTAGGCCGGTAATTAACGACGCTTGAGCACTGCCGCTATCCACCAGCGCCTGCAAACGCTGATTCACCTCGGCCTGATTGCTGCCGACATCTGCGCTCAGATGGTCAAAGCGTTGCGACAACGCGCCGGTCTCGCTAGCTCTAGTGGTGATCTCCTGCTGTAACTGCGCAGACACGTCGCCAAAGTTCGCATCCAGCTGCGTGATCTGCTGGGCCTGCGCCTGCTGCCGATCGGCGAAAACGGTTTGCGCCGTGGTTAACCGGGCGCTGCTCTCGTCCAGACGTTGAACATCGTTATCCTGTTTAAGCGCCTGTTCGATATTCGCCTTGGCCGTGGCCTCCAATGCCTGTTGCAGGCTGGCCGTGCTGCTTTCGGCTTCGGTTTGCGCGATGCCAAGGCGGGTGATGGCTGCCGTGTTTTCCTGGCTAGTCGCCTGGATCACGTCAACCCGTTGGCTCAGCGCCCCGTCGGCATCGGCACGGGATTTCGCCTCTGCCTGGATAGCCGCAGTGTTACTGCCCGTGTTGGCTTGCAAACCGGAAATCTGCTGGGCCTGAGCAGAGTCTGTCGCCGCCAGCGTTTTCAGCTGTTGGGTCACCTCCGCCCGGTTTTCGCTAAACTCGGAAGTCAGCCCGCTGAGCTGCTGGCCCTGCGTTTTCTGCTGATCGGCCAGCGCTTCGGTTTTCTGCGTAACCTGCGAGTTAACCTTGTCCTGTTCCGTCTTGTTGCTGCCGATTGCCTTGGCGTTGGCGGAAACATTGGACTCCACCTTAGCCAAAGCAGAATCGGCATCGGCCTGCGCCTGCTCCAGCTTGATAATCAAACCTTGCTGGTTATCCGCCGTGGCTTTCACCGAGCTGATATCCTTGGCTAACGCCCCATCGGCATCCACACGCGCCGCTTTCTCCTGCGCGATTTGCGCAGCGTTCCCTTCGGCCTTGGCAGTCACCACGTCTAGCTTGCTGGCCAGTTGTTGATCACCATCCTGCAATTGGGTGATCTGCGAAGCGACCTCGGCCATTGCCGAGTTGGTGTCACCGGTAAGAGCATCGACCTTAGCCTGCAATTCAGCATCTGCATGCGCCAAACTGGCTCGGGTGCTGTCAATTTCCCCGCGTGCATCCTTGATATCGCTATTAAGTGCCTCCTGAGCCTGGGAGAGTTTTTGGCGGTTATGCTCAATGGTCAGGCTGTTTTCGATGGCGGCTTTGCCCAGCTGCGTCAAATCCTGTTGCAGCACGTCGACAGCATTGCTCAGATCGGCATTCCGGCCCGCCAGCTCGGCGTTAACCTTGTTCAGCGCCGCATGCAGGGTATCGACATCCCCTTGCAGCGCATCCCTGTTCGCCTCGATATCGGCCTGCGCCTGGGCGATCTTCTCGGCCAGATCCTGCACGTTCTGATCCGAAGGCAGGCTGTTGATCTTCTCCAACAGATCTTTGCCCAGTTCGGTCTCGGTAATGCTTTGCGCAATTTGCGCCAGCACCACGTCCGCACTGTCCGAAGCCATTCCACGCACAAACTCGCTCCAGTCGGACTGGTTGCCGGTTTTGTCGGTAAAAGCTGCACGGAAATACAGCACCTGCCCGGCACGCAAGCCCTGCATGTCATAGCGATGCTGCGGATAAGGCACATCGGCCAGTAAGCGTTCGTCGGCGAAATCCGCCCGGCTGGCTACCATCAGGGTGGTTTTCAGGCCGTCGGCAGAGTTCTGACCAAAGCCCCAGGCAAGCTGGATGCCAAACACCACATCCTTGGTTGCCGTCAGCGAAACAATCTTGGGCGGCACACCCGCTTTTCCTGCCAGATAGCTCGGCTCGGCATGACCCCACTGCGAGGAAACGCCCACCGCATTCACCGCTCGTACCCGCACGTCGTAGTTACCGGCATAAATGCCGTTGACGTCAAACCCGAGTGAAGGCGTCGCGCCCACATTTACCCAGTTGCCGTTATCTTTACGCCACTGGGCTTCATAGGTCACCGCGCCAGCAACAGCACGCCACTGCACCCGCATTGAAGCAACGTTAATCCCCTGGCTGACGTAGTCATAGCGCGAGATGGCAATATTCGCCGGAGCAGGCATCGCTCCTGGTGGAGTGACGGTGATTGGCGGCGCGTCCAGGCGGATGCCGTTATCGATAAAGGCGTATTTATCCGGATCGTGCTCAACGGCGTTAATGGCGAAGGTGCCATCATCGTTGGACTGGACCGACACCACGCGGAACTGCTGGATCGCCAGGCTGTCGGAATCGATACTCCAGACCGCTTCAGGCTCTGGTTGCTGGCGGAACGGGGCGGTCAGCGTCACCGTAAGCTTGTCTGCCGCGATACTGGCGATAGTGCGAGTTTGTGCCGTGCCGTCCGGCAGATTGACGATCAGACGATCGCCTTTGCCGAACGCCACTTCACGATCCAGCACCACTACACGATCCTGCGCGGAATGGATACGCCCGCCGTTGGTCTTGCCTGCCAGCATGGCATCTGCAATGCCGATGATCCGAGCTGGTAGCGGGATATTGCCATCTAATCCGACGGTAAAGCTGACGGTACGATCTTTGGCGTTACTCAGGATTGCCCAGCGCCCACGGCGGTGAGCCTCGGTGCGCCGCGTACAGCCAATGGCGGTGATTTCAGTCTGGTTAACGCCGTAGCGCTTCACCAGTTCGTTATCGTAAGCCGCTTCCACCGCGTCGGCATAATGGTTGGCCGGATCGCCCCACTTCACCAGCGCCGAGGTATAGCGATTCTTATAAGACCCCGACGCATAGGCAAATTCACCACCGATGACGTTGGCCCGTGAATAAACGAAATCCACATCGCGCGGCATATCCGCGTAGGCAAACAGCTGATCGTTACCCCAGTAGGTGATGCCGCGGAAGATGGCGGCGATATCACGCAATACGGTGTAGGCATCCTGCTGCGACTGGATATACACGTCGCACAGGAAACGCGGCTCTTTGCCCCCGCCCCCCAAACCATCATCAATCAATTCATCGCAATACTGTGCGATGCTGTACAGCCCCCATTTGTCGATCTCGGCGGCGGTAACCCGGTTGCCTAAGCCGTAATTCTTGTCCAACGCGATGTCGTAAAACACCCAGGCCGGGTTGTTGCTCCAGGCCCATTTAAAGCTGCCATCCCAATTGCCGCTGTAGGTCCGCGCCAGCGGATCATAGTTGGCCGGGACGCGGATGATTTTGCCCTTCGGCTTGAGCGTAATTTTCGGTACCGAGCTGAACTGCTGGGCATCGAACTCGATAAACAGCAAGGCGGTGTTGGGATAGCGGAACTTGGCGTCCACGATCTCGGTGTAGGTCTGGATCTGGGTAGTGTTTACCAGCTTGCTGCTGGTGGAGTCTGGGGTGATGCGCTTGATGCGCAGCGTCCAACTGGTGGTTGCCTTAGGTAGATTAATCCGGTGATCGCGCTCGTACAGACTGGTGGTTTTGCCTTTTAGCGTGCCGGTGACCACGGTTTTATAGGCTCCGCCGTCGGTGGAAAGCTCGATCAGGTATTCCACCAGCGAACCGTTCATATCGCCGTTATCTTCCTGCTGGAACAGCGCCGGGAAGCCCATGCGAATGCGCAGCGCGTCGATATCGGTTCGGGTGAAGGTTTTGGTCCAGACGTTAGTGGTGGTCAGCTTGACGTTGACCGGCGTTTCAGACTCCACATCCGGCATGCCCTGGATATAATCCTGAGCCTGGGTGCCGTTACGCACCTCCCACTTCAGGCCGGTAAAGTTTTCACTGCCATCGGGGTTATGTACCGGGGTGCCGTCGAGCAGGATGCGGGTGCCGTCTAACTCACCGGCAATTTCACCTTCAGACAGCGCCAGCAGGATTTTGATTTTAGCGTTGGACTGCAAATCATCGGGGGCTTCAACCGGCGTATGCGCCGATCCACCACCGCCCTTGCGCCCATGAATAAGTATCTTTGTCATATTGCGCCCATAAAAAAAGGCCGCTATACCCGTCGCCTTTCAAGCTGCAGCGTTGTTACCTGCGCCTAGCTGCAGCTTGAAATTCTTAGGGTATAAAACGACCAATAGAGAAGGATTACTGTTGGTTTTCAGCGTAAATACCGGCGGAAATTACCGCGCCACCGATTTCCCGTTCGCCGTACAGCACCGGCACCGGGTACCCCTGCGCCGTGGTGTTGACCGGTGAACCGAAGGCATAGGAGGGTTTGTTTTCCACCGATTGTGACGAAGACATGCCGAAATTCGGCTGTGGCGTCATC
This sequence comes from Serratia sp. K1WW1, assembly GCF_055790865.1. NCBI lineage: Bacteria > Pseudomonadati > Pseudomonadota > Gammaproteobacteria > Enterobacterales > Yersiniaceae > Serratia > Serratia sp. K1WW1. Next base: position 1,354,542 of record NZ_CM147697.1, on the reverse strand, counting down.
AGTTGCATGACACCACCGAGTACCATCGTTGAACCCAGCAGGGTTAAGTTGGTAACAGCCGCCACGGCGGATGCACTGAGTGTCGCTGTCGCTCCCGACGCGCCAAGTGCACCACTCCAAGCACTCAACGACCAACCTGCGGTGTAGAATGCCCCGACCAACGCCGCCACGCCGATGACAATCTGGAACATCCCGCCACTCTTACTCCCCGCAATCACCGGCATAATGCGGATATCAGCGCTGCCTTTAGAGGTAGCAAACTCGGCCAGGCCGATATTCTGCGAGCCATTGAAGAAGGCAAACTGCACGCCGTCCTTATGGGCATTCATCATAAAACTCTCAAATCCGGGCAAGGTGATACACAGCGCCCGCAGCGCTTCGCGCGTATCCGCCACCACCAGCCGATGAGTTTTACCGAACTTTTTACCCAGTTGGCCACCCAACCGGATCAGTCTTGTCGTTTGCATCATAGAAGCTCCTTTCTGCGGACTACGCGTACCGTCCGCTCCTGAAAATATCCGCTGTAGGGATAACGCTGGCTGAGCTGGCCGAACAGGTGATGCAGCATCATGCCGTCCCCCAGATAGATGCCCGCGTGGTTGGTAACCGGGGCTGAAACCTGCATCATGATCATATCGCCCGCGCGCATCGGCCCCTGAAATTCCCGGAACCCTTCGGCGTACCAATGATCGTCATACAGGCGGGTTTTGCCGTCGATCCACCATTCATGCTCCACCGAGTAATCGTTCAGCGCGATGCCGTGTTCCTGGCGATAGTAATCCCGGATCAATGACCAGCAGTCGGCATGCCCCAACAGCCAACTGCGCCCAACCAACGGGCGCTCACCGCGTGGCACAACTTCGGTGTAATCTCCTTCCGGCCACGAGACGATGCCCCAGACAATGCCCGAGTGATCGCACTGCAGGCGATCCATCTCCGAAGGGATCAAAACGGGCACATCTGGGTGGCTGTGGATGATGCGAATGATCTCGCCTTGATCCTCCGCCTGCGCGTATTCCTGGGGGGAAATGACAAAGTTATCCAACGCGTTTTCCGCCACATTGCGGCACGGCAGATAACGCGCCTTACGCCCGTTCTGCACCACAAAACCGCAGGACTCATTGGGATACTCCGCTGCGGCATGCTCACAGATGGCCTGCATGATTTCAGCCTGCATCATTACCTCCCCAACAGGTTGGATCCTGGGAACCCGCCAAAGGCCAGGGGTTGCGCATCACCAAAGCGTTTTTTACAGGAGGACACCCGGCCACCGCAGACGTCCAACGCCGGATCGTCGATCGGTTCATCGTCCTTATCAAAACAGGCGCCGCCGCTGTAATCGCAACCTCTGCCGCTGCGGTACCAACCCCGGATACACCAGGTGCAAAGCCCGTGAATTTGTCGCGAGGGCAGTTGCTGGCCTTGCAGATCGAACGGTGTGCAGAGCTGGAACTCCACCACGCTGTTGGTTTCGGTGCTTTTGCTGTCAATGTAGAAAACCTGCACTCGCTCCTGCGAAGCATCGGCAAGGGCATTCCCCTCGGGGAAGTTGACCGCATCCAGGTATTTGGCAAAGGTGTCATGCACCCGCACTTTAGCCTGCACCATGTCGTTGAAGGTAAGGCACAACGAAGACACCAGATTGCTGAGGTTGGCGACGCTGAGCCTGGGCGTTGGTTGCGAACCGTCGCTGGTTGCTGCCAGGCCGGTGATCTCGTAGGGATAGGCTTCATACTCGTTTCCCTGCCACCAGATCGATTTTGGTTTCAGCCGCTGGGCATCGGTGCCCGCCGCCGCGATCTCGGCCTGAGTGTGGGGAATATTGTGCGCATGAAAGCGCATGATGGCCGCGCCAAAGGCAGTGCCATCAATTTCAATCAGCTGGATCAGTTCCCCAGGTGCCAGCTTTTGCACTTCACTGTTAAATGACATGATTGCACCTATACGCCGAAGGCTTGTTCAAAGGCAAAACTCAACGCCTCCACATTGCGCGCAAGCGGTGTGACGGAGATTGAATCCGATTTGACGCGAAATAGCGCTTTCTTGCCGTTGGGCGGCGTCCAGAAAAAGGCGACGAGCACGTGTTGATTTAAAAAGGCCAGCATCGACTGGGTCACGGCCGGATGGCCGGTATAGGCCAACTGCCACTGCTGCACCGCCTGGTTCAGCCCATTGCTGCTGACCTGTTTATAGCCGTCGCCGAACTGCGCACTTCTGACGTTATGGACAAAGTTACCGCTAGGCGAGGCCTGGGTTTGCCATTGAAAGGTATCGATAAGCATAAAGACTCCGAGCAGTAATAACCGTCAGTCACAGGGCCAGAATGACCCCTCACCCTAACCCTCTCCCACAGGGAGAGGGGACAGTACGTGCCACATCTTGGCTAATACGTTCATCCTCCCGTTCCCCCCGGTTACAGCCTGAACAAGGGAGAGGGGACTGTACGTGCCACATCTTGGCTAATGCGTTCATCCTCCCGTTACAGCCTGAACAAGGGAGAGGGAACTGTATGTGTCACCAATTGGCTACAGCACTGATCCTCCCTATCACCGCTGCAACTGAATACAGCTCCGGAGCAGCTCCCTCTCCCTGTGGGAGAGGGTTGGGGTGAGGGGAAATAACGATTGAGGTGCAATTAATAAGGCCAGATGCCAGACCGCGGTTGTTACTATTGATGATTGATAAGAAGATTCAGCGGGCCGCTGAGGCATTCCAGATCAGGCCGCCCGGCTTAAGCTCTTTGCCCAAACGTTCGGTGATTGCCTGATTAACGATGCCCTGCACCAGCTTACCCATGCCGTTACCGGCAGAGGAGCTATTGGCCGCATTCGCCGAGCCATCATTGTTCATTACTACGGTGCTGTTGACCGTAATGCCGCCCCCCTGCTCTGCCGCCAGGCCGTACATCGGGGCTTTGTTGCCGCCAACTAGGCCACCATCCGCATAACCACGCATCATGGCGTAAAGGTTGCCAACGCCGATCCGCTGGGTGGCTTCTTTGGTCATCACGAACTCGCCACGGTGTACCACACCCGCCTGATCGTATTTACTGCCGTCGCCGGTATAACCACCCGAATCAAATGAGAAGTTCTGAGCTGTGCTCGAGGCGAAAAAGCCTGTCAGTGTTTCCCCACCTGTGACCAGTGATTTAGGAGGAGTAAACGCATCCTTAAGCCATCCCATCGCGGCTTGTATGGCATAAGCCACCAGCATTTGGTTTATTATCTGGACAATCATGGTGATAATCGACGTGCTAAACTCCTTGAAGTTAGCTTTACCGGTCGTCACCAATTCGGTCAGATTGTCAGATAATCCTTTGTGGGCCGCCTGGCCAATTTCATTGAGCCCTTTATAACCATCGGTGACGCTTTCGAAATATTCCTGCCAGGTTTTCTTATCCTCATCCAGCTTCTCCTTGGTGGGATCCTCTTTTGCCTCTCCGCCACCACCTTCTGCTAATGCTGCGGCATCGGCCCCGCCCACCGCCGTTTTGGCAGCGTTATCCGTAGCCGTCTTATTGGGATCCGCCGCAGGGAAAAAGGTTGAGTCTATCCATTTCACCGCTTTATCAACCGCAAATCCGCTAATGATCTTGCTGAATAACCCGGCGGACATCTGCAAAATAGAAGAAGAAAAAGTATGAAAACTAAAGCGGCCCGTAGTAAGTAATCGGGTAAGGATCTCCGTCAGCCCCTCGTGGCTGGCCTTGGCCACCTGAACTACCGCAGCAGAAATATCGGTTACGCTATCCAGGTAGCTCTGCCAGCTTTTTCTACCAGCCTCGGCCTGTTTATCTGAAATATAGTCACTCAGCAAACCCGGTTCTTTTTTCGGATCTACTTTAAGTTCATAAGCTGGCAATGGACGCAATGATTTAAGAAGGTTCTCTCTTCTTAACCTATCCCCATCCATACTTTTCTGAAGCTCACCCAACGCCGGAATGAGCAGCATCTGCCGAACTCCGGAGTTCTCATTAATAGTCCTCAACCCCAAAACGAATTTTTCACCCGCCTCATTGTACCGAGCGGTAATCCTCCTAAGACCATCTATTGCTTTAGGAATATCTTTATTATATAGCTGCTGCATCTTATTGATGTTCTCACGCAGCAACATAGAGTCTGAATTGGCCATACTGCCCTCCAACCAACTTAATGCTGGTATAAGTATTTATTTACTATGAATGATCCTAAGTGCTGCGCTTTCCATTACGCGAATATCACTGAACGCGCTTGCCTCATCGTCCACGCCATAAAGCGTCATCAGCCAAGGCAGGCAGTTATAATCCAGCCCGCTGACACCCTGCATACCTATGCGCCACTGAGTTCCCATGGCCTGAAAAACCTGAAACGCTGGCCAGATATCGGGCCAGGCTTCAACGATCTCCGGATCATAATCGGCGGCGCTCAGGCCAAAGGCTCCGAGATCTTCAATGGCAGGCTCTGGCGTATAAAACGCTTCGGCAAGCGCTATCAGTTTTTTCCGCGTGCGGCCATCAGTTCGCGGGTAAACAGAGTGGCAATTGAATCAAACGCCCGCGGGTAGTTATCCAACAACACCAGCATGTTTTCGCGATTAAACTCGTCAGGCAAAGCCCAGCCAGCGCAGATTTCCAGCAAAAAATCCGCCATCGGCTCATTGCTGTAAATACCCGTTTCGCTCTGCTGTTCCAGGGTTTCACGCAAAGACTTTTCCAACAGCTCTAGCTGGGTACGCTTTTTATGCTTGAAGGTAAAAGTCAGCACGCCATCTTCATCTCCCGGGCGCGGAACGGAGACATCCGCCTTAAACGTCGGCTTGGGATTCAATTTAAATTCAACCATGATTTCCTCATTTTCCAGATTAACTCATCCTTATTAGCCCCTCGGGCAACCAAGCCTGAGGGGGAAATAGACGTGTTTAAGCAGTCACTTTATAGAACGTCATATCGCAAGACTGCACCGCCAGCGCCACCTGCACGGTTTCAACCTGGTTAACCGCGGTGGTGGGTTGCGGATCAAAAGCCGGTACCGCAGACCAGTAGCGCAACTCCTTGGCTTTTGGCACGTGCATGTAGAACGCCAGCGTGACGCCATTGCGATCGGCATCCTGCAGCAGGCTGTAGATCGGCTGAGAAGCATCGTGCGCAAAGGTAAAGGTCTGCGTTTTGGCCGCTTTAAAGGTGGCCAGGTTACGCTGACGATCGTCTTCCAGGAACTGTACCTGCACGTATTGCTGATCGCCGCCAGACTGCGCTACCTCGGTGATCTGAGGAATTTGCGTCCAGTTGGCGATCTTCTGCAAGGAGCCTTTGCCGCCACCGGCCGGGAAGAAGCTCACGTCGGTAGTATTGATGGCACCGATGGTGATACTGGTATCCACTTGGGCAGTGATCTTGGCCACCAGGCTGTCGATCAGGCCCCAACCGGAGCGTACCATTACGATGTCACCCACTTTCAGAGTGTGGCCGGTGGCCACGGTAAATACGGCGCCGTTAGCATTGCTGACTGCGGTAGTGACTACGCCTGGTGCTGTTGGCGCGCCAGCAAATACGGTGGCGCCATTTGGTAATGCAAAACCCATGGTAATTCTCCAATTTCAGATATTAAAAAACCGCCGGATGGCGGTATGCTTGGTTTACTTGCTGGATAATCACTCCAGCGATGTTTACAACGTTATACATCTTTATACCCTATGGATTTCAAGTTGCAGCTTGAAAGACGACGGGTATATTAATAACCAGCCCAATAACCGATAGTCACCGGCAGGGTATATAATTCATCTTTGGCAATCGCTGGCAGGATATTGCCACCAGCATTGACATAACAGTTAAAAGCATCGTCCGCCAGCACCAACCCCCTGGGAAATAATGAAATTATCTCTTCCGCCAGTTGATAGCCCGTTTTCGCGCCGGTTCCTTTCTTCATCACAATATTAACCTGATAATTCCCGCTGTAGGTCTGCACTTCTTGGGAAATACCTAACGCCACCGCAGGCTCCGGAGCAATAAACGGTTCCAGATGAAGATCGTCATCCGCCGTAAACGTCACGTTAGCCAAGGTGTATTTAATATTTTTCTCTTCAGCCCAGGCCGTTAACCTGGACTCAAATAAATCATTGATACGCAAGGTGCTCATAGCGGCTCCTGGTTTAACCCTATTGATAAGAGTGCATCACCTTGGGTTAAACCAGTAATAGCACTCTAGCTGATATATTTCGTAGCGAGAAGTTTATTTTTATATGCCCGTCGTATTTCGAGCTGCAGCGTTGTTACCTGCACTTGCCCACCCCAGTCACTTACAATAGTAAGCTCCTGGGGATAGGCAAGCTTGTCGCCTAGCTGCAACTCGAAATCCATAGAGCATAAGCATTATTAAAAGCCCAAACATCAAATAACCACGCTATCAATTTACTAGATAAAACTCGTAGCGAATAGATTTTTATTAAATTATTTTTCGCCATTAATTTAAAATAACAAAACCACCCCGCATTGCGGGGTAGTAATTACTTCAATTTAAAAAGTCTTTAATTTTTATTATCGGTAATAGTTTATCTATCCATTTCCAAACGAATATTCTGGCTGACCAGACAACCCTCGATAAAACTTTCTGCCACCTGCATCTGTTGCCTTACCCGGCCTTCCGAACATTTCCAGCCACGAGCAATGGCGGACTTCGATTGCCCATAAACGTAGTAACGCAAGATCAGTTCCAACTCCTCCGGCTGACGTAGGGCCTGGAGGTGAGCAACAGCGCGATCAACGACCAAGCCGTCCTCGTCACAGCAAGAGGCCTGCTGTTTGGTACTGCCCGGCAGCAACCCTTTAAAACCGGCGGCGATAGGCGAATATCCCAGAGAAGAACTTTCCCGCGCCCACACGCCCCAACGCCCCAAAACCTGTTGAATGTCCCGCATAAGACCTCCTTATTTTTATTGGCTCTAGTGTAACCAGACGAGGCAAAGCCGCACATCGATGGGTGTTGTAGGAAACCTCACAGGACAAAGCAGGGGGAAAACCGAGCAGAAAATGAAGGTATTGGTGCAGCACCATCGCGGGAAGATAGCGCCAGCGGTGGAAAAAAGCATTAAATCTCAACCTTCGGAGGAGATGCCTCCCCCAAAGAGGACGCAGATCAAGACATGGCAAACTGCTCGAGTACCTTGCCTTCCATACGATAGCGCACCCATTCATCTTGCGGAGCCGCACCAATGCTGAGATAGAAATCAATCGCTGGCTGATTCCAGTCCAGCACGCTCCATTCCAGGCGTCCGCAACGGCGTTCGCAAGCAAGCTGAGCGATATGGCGCAGCAAGGCTTTGCCCGTTCCCGCCCCACGGAACTTGGGCGTGATGTACAAATCTTCCAGATAGATGCCGTTTTTACCCAGCCAGGTCGAGTAGCTCATAAAGAACACGGCATAGCCTGCTGGCTCGCCGTTGACACTGCAAATCAGCGCCTCTGCGCAGGCGTTGGGGCCAAACAGGCTTTCCTCGATCTCTGCCACGTTAGTGCGTACTTCATCGCGGGCCTTTTCATACACGGCCAGCTCGATGATCATATCCAGAATTAGCTTGGCATCGGCTTTCACCGCCGGGCGAATTTCAATTGTCATCATGTTCCCTAAATAGAGTGATTTTCCTGCCGCCAGCATAATACTTAACCAATTCAGGCACAAACGGCAATTTACCGGGCATCTGAGTGGACGCGCCCCTAGTAAGGTGGCAGTTGAGGAATGTTGATAGAGGAATGCCTGCGGTCTCCTATACTCAGTTTTCCCCCTAACAGATCTGGAGAAACGATATGTCATTTAGCGTGGGTGATTTTGTGCAGCGTAAAACCGGTGGGCCAAAAATGACCGTTATCGAAGAGGATGGAGAGGCGCTGATATGCAGTTGGGTCGAATTGGGGGTCGAGCAACGCACCGAGGTGCAGGCCAATGAAGTGAACCCCTATCACGAAGACGACGACTTCGGCGTCTGCTGATATTCCGTGAGCTCTCTCACGCCATCTCCCTAGATAAAATGTGAAGTTGATCTAGTATTTACCAGGTACAGCAACCTATTTTGGGTAGTGGTTAAGGGGTTCACAATGAGCGAAAGTTTAAAAGACGGCACCATTCTGTTGGCCAGAATTTTGCTGATGATCCTGTTTCTGATTTTCGGTTGGATGAAGCTGACCAACTTTGGTGCCACGGTCACGGCAATGGAGGGCTACGGTACGCCAATGCCTTACCTGGCCGCGGTTGTCGCCGTGGTGGTGGAGTTCATTTTCGGTATCTTCATCGTACTGGGGGCCTTCACCCGGCCCTTAGCCATCATCTATGCACTCTATGTGCTGGGCACCGCCTTTATCGGCCACCCGTTCTGGCGCTTTAGCGGGGCAGAAATGATCGGCAACGAAATCAACTTCTTTAAAAACATCAGTATTATCGCCGGTCTGCTGCTGCTTGCCGTCACCGGTGCTGGCCGTTACTCTCTGGATTATAAGTGGTTTAAACGCTAGCTCTCCCCTATGGCGGCGCTCCCCTGCGCCGCCATGCTCATACCTTAGCGGCTATGTTTGGCATGGCGTTCGAAGTTATCCGCCTTGGCTGCGGCAGACTTACGCAAGGTGACGTAGCACGCCCCTTCACCACCGTCACGTGGCAGTGCCCGGCAAAACGCCTGCACTTGCTCAAACTGCCCTAGCCATTTGGCCAGGTAGCTGCGGATGATATTCGGATGGCTTTGATCTGTGCGCCCACGGCCATGCACAATCAGCAACGAACGCAGGCTGTCTTTCTCCGCCTGGATGATAAAGCGGAACAGCGCCTGGCGGCAGTTCTCGACCGGCTGGCGCAGCAGATTGAGGCTGACCTGTGGCGGATAGTGGCCGTGACGCAGCTTATCCAGCACCCCCTGCTGAATACCTTCGCCCTTATATTCCAACGGAGTATCGCAGGGAATGATGTCCAGAAAGCCAGTGCTGAGGAAGTTCTCCAACTGTAACGCCTGAGCTTCCCGGCGAGCGCGTTTATCGACGGGATCCTGCGCCTTGAGGTACAGCGTGGATTGCCCCGCGGATAACGGCCTCACATCTGCCATCGCCTGGGCAAAAAAATCGTTCTCTTCGTTGCTCATTTCACATCACTCTCGGGAGATTTCACCCACCGGCGGACTATTGCTTTTAGTGGGAATGGCTTGATTGTAAGACGCCTTGCCAGGGTTGCAAGTAAGGAATTGACGGCAACGGGTGAGGTTGTGAGCGGTTTTCGTTATACTGCAGGCCATTATTGAGTGCCGCAAAGGATCCAACCCATGAATATGCGCGAGCTGGAAATCCAGTTTCAGAATGCAATGAATGAGTTACAAGCCAGCTTCGAACAGCAGCACCGTGAATGGCAACAAAGCTACCAGGCTCTGCAACAGCAGCTGGCCGAAGCGCAACGGCGTGAAATCGCGCTGCGCATGCAGAATGAACAACTGGTCAACAAACTAAGCACCGCCAGTTCGGTGCCGGAACAGCATGCCCTGGTCAAGCAGATCAAGATGCTGGGTGCCCATTTGGATGCGCTGGCACAAGATGCCGCCACCTTTAATCGCCATGTCCATAATAAACAACGGGCCGCAGACAATTTCAGCGGCGAGCAACACTGACAATTTCGGGCGCGGATGCTGCGCACCAAGACGGTAAAAATCATACATGACGTGGATCATCATCGCCGCCCTGATCGTAGTTTTCATTATTGGCTATCGTGTCCTGACCTCCGACACCCGCAAGGCGATAGATTCACTGGCGCATTTGCTGAAAGTAAAACCGATGCTGGTGGAGTCCATGCTGCAGGAAATGGGCAACCGCCACAGCCAAAGCTTTATCCGCATGTTGAACAACGGTTATACCGAAGAGATGCATCAGGCCGCCTATATGCTGTTTATCTACCTGACGTTTATCAAGCAGGCGGACGATGAGCAGATTGGCCTGTGGCGGGAAACGCTGCTGCGCGCCGGGCTGTCGCCGGAACTGCACGCCGAGCACACCGAGGCGGCGCTGTTTTACTTTGCCGAACTGGATCTGGATGCGTTTGAACTGGCGCAGTTCCGCCGGGCCTACAACGAACGCTATAACCGGGAAGCGCTGGGCAACTGGTGAAGCTTTCCCCCGCTCACGGGGGAGAGTTTAAAGGAACATGCTGTAGAGATAGCGCGAGAGCGCATCGCGGGAGCTGAAACCGTGAGGAATGCCGTAACGCGTGTTGGGCGTATCACCGCTTAAATCCAGGGGAAACTCAAGATACTGCTCGCTGTTACGCATCAACGAGGTGGGCGTGGCAAAATGGAGGCTCTTCTCTTTTAGCGCCGGGTGGATCACCAACGCCATTCTGCCCATTCGCGCTTCCCGATTCACATACACGTAGTGCTCGCCCTTGCGAAAACCGTAGGTCTGATCGGTGATATAATCACGCTCAAAACCGGTACTCTCTAACACCTTAGCCACTTCATCCGGCCGTAAATACATCTATTTCTCCTCTCAGTTCTGGGTAGCTTTGCGACCTTACCGTAATCAGGAGATGAAACAATTAATTTATCCGTACTCATTCTGGTTTAGGAATAATCTGCAGCTATAGGCCCCCCGCCTGCTGTCTACGCCATTCGCTGGGGCTCATCCCCTGAACCCGCAGAAACTCACGGTTAAAGTTGGATTTGGTGCTGAAACCGGCCTCCAGCATAATCTCGGTCACCGGGCGATCGCTGCTGCTCAACCACTGCGCCGCTTGCTGAATACGTAATTGATTCACGTATTGGGATACGTTCATCCCCGCCTGCTGGTTAATCGCCTGGGAGACCTTACGTGCCGGTATGCCCACCTTGCGCGCTAACCGTGCCAGGTTCAGCAACGGTTCCAGATAGAGATCGTCCTGGCGTAGCCGTTGGTTGATCAGTTCAAAGCAGAGCTCGTCATCCTCTGTTAGCGCCTCGACTTTCGCTGGTGGCAAGGGCTGTTCTTCGGGTTCCGGCTGTTGGCGATCACGGCCAAGCACCAATCCGACTCCCAAGACCATCATCACATTGCCAAAGGCCGCCAATGCGCCAGCATGTCTCCCGGCTAATAGCGAATAATCCAGAGTGATCGCCAATTCGGTCAGGCCGCAGACGATCAGCAGGCCGCCCAATCCGCACCATAAGCGATAGCTCAGCCAACTGTCCGCCAGCGCCACCTGCTGCAAGGCATTCTCGCCGCGCCGCAGGTACAGCAAAATAGCTGCGCCATAACCGAGATAGCCAATAACGATCAGCCCATCCAGCGCCGCCAAGGCGCGCCACTGTACCAATAACACCAGCAGCGGGAACGTCAGATGCCCAACAATGCGCCAGCCCATCGGCCCACGGGCTTGCAGCATTAGCACCAGATAACACAAGGGCGGGATCAGGGCAGCCCCCAGCGGTTGCAAAATAGCGACCCAAGGTTGCTGATAGCCAAAACGGCTCCCCACCAGCAGGCTTTGCCAGGCGCAGATCAACAGCAACAGCTGTAGCAGCCAACGGTGTGGCCGTGGCCAACCAAGACGCACGATCAACGCCAGGCACAACAGGCTGAAGAGAAAAGACAGCGGGATAAGCGGCATGTTACCTCAGTGGTGATTCGGGGACGCCCCAGTGTAGAGACCATAATCAGCTAAAACAATCGCTTAACGACCTGGATCGCGATCGAGGTCGCGCCAGGAGAACGCGGATGCGATGGTTTGATTTTCCCCTTGAAGGAGTCATCATGAAAAAGTTATGGATCTTGTGCCTGCTATTTAGCAGTTTAGCCACCGCCGCGCCCTGGCAGGTTGCCAGCCGCCTGCAAACGTTTTATAACGGCGAACGCCCATTGGTCACCCGTATCTATTACCCCACAAACGCTCAAGACCAGCTGCAACAGGTTGGCGGCAGGCCGGTATTTGCAGGGATCCCTGCTCTGCCAGACGCCCCGCCAGCAACCGGGCATTTTCCCTTGGTGATCATCAGCCACGGCAGCGGTGGCAACAATAGCAGCCAAGCCTGGCTGGCGAAGGCGTTGGTGGAACAAGGAACGATCGTGGTTGCAGCCAATCATCCGGGCAGTACCAGCGGTGATTCCATCCCGGCAAAATCGCTCGAACTGTGGCAACAAACGCGCGATATCTCGGCGCTGATCGACGCCATGCTCAAGGATGGCACATGGCAGGTGCGGATCAACGCACAGGCCATTGGCGTGGCGGGGCATTCCAAAGGGGGTTACAGCGCCATCTCTGCGATTGGTGGCCGGGTCGCGTTAAAGGATTTTATTGCCGGTTGCCAACATCAACCACGCTCGCCTAACTGCCTGTTTTATGCCGGTGTTAACAAGAACAGTATCTCTGCCACCCAGTTTGACGCTAATTACACCGATGCCCGCATCCGCTTCGCCATCGCTCTGGACCCAGGCATGGTGCCCTATCTGCAACCGGCCAGCCTGCACCAAATCAGCGCGCCGCTGCTGGTCATCGCCGCACAACATTTTATGCCGGGTAACGATCCGGAAAGTCTGGGAGCTGAGTCGCTAGCAACGCACAGCGGGCAGCAGCCAATCAAGGCCGTCGTTTTGCCGGGCAGCAATCACTTCGATTTCTTACAGCTTTGCACCCCAGCCGCCCCGGAGATATTAGCAGAAGAAGGGGAAGCCTTTATCTGTGGCTCTTCTCCCACCGAGCGTGAACGCGCCCACCAGCAAACCATCGCTGCCGTGCTGGCTTTTATTCAGCCATGGCTATCCGCGCCCGCAGGAAATCGATAAACGCCCGGACCTTCTCCGGCACATGGCGCGTGTTGGGATAGAGCGCATAAATGCTCTGTACCGGGAACTGGTGATCAGGCAGCAGGTGGCACAATTGCCCGTTAGCAATAACGGGCCGTACCAGCCATTCTGGCAGCAGGGCCACTCCCGCCCCCTGTAACGCGAAAGTCAGCAACGCAGTGGCACTATCGGCCATCAGCCTGGCGTCATCTTCCACCCTGAACAACACCGCCTGACGTTCAGGGGTGAGCACTGGCCAACTCAGCGGCGAAGGGAGGCGGCTGTGGGCCAGCCAGGCAGCCTGAGCCAGTTGAGGCAATGACGCGATCGGCCACTGTGCCAGATAGGCCGGTGCCGCCACCGGCAAGATAGCGAAGTTATCGATCAGCGCTGCATGATGATTGGAGTCCGCCAACTGACCCAAGCGGATAGCCACGTCAAACCGCTCGGAAATCAAATCCGCGTGGTAGGAAGAAGATACATGCTGAATGCGTAAGCGCGGATGCAACTGCGCGAAGGCGGCCAAGGCCGGAACCACCACCTGCGCACCATATTCCGGCGTACTGGTAATGCGCAGAATGCCACTCAAGCCATGATGATCGCGGCGCACATCGTCGAGCAGGTATTCCGCATCCTGTAATAGCCGTTGGCAACGTGGATAAAAACGCTCGCCAGCATCGGTCAGTGACAGCCGCCGCGTACTGCGCACCAGCAATGAAACGCCTAGCTCGCTTTCCAACTGTTTGATATTAAAGCTGACCACCGCCTTGGTTTGCCCCAGTGCCTCCGCCGCAGCGGTAAAACTGCCGGTGTCGACCACCGCCGCAAACATCGCTAACCTGGCTAAATTGAGCATCTTTCGCCGACCCACTGTCAAAATATTTTTGACAGTGTAATCGCCCAGCGCCGATTTATCAGCCCTTTCCCGCCCGCTACACTGCACGCCTTCAACCGGAGGCTTCATGGCTTATCGCACTAAAGTGGCAATCGTCTATCTGCTCGGATTCTTTGTCGATCTGATCAACATGTTTATCGCCAACGTCGCCTACCCGGCGATTGGCCACGCCTTGCAGGCCAGCATCAGCCAACTGGCCTGGATCAGCAACGGTTACCTGCTTGGCCTGACGCTGGTGATCCCGCTCAGCGCCTGGCTAGCGCAACGCATTGGGGGGCGGCGGGTCTTTCTGCTGTCGTTGGTGCTGTTTATGTTGGCTACCACGGCGGCAGGCCGCGCTGGCTCGATCGAAGCACTGATCGGCTGGCGGGTGATACAAGGTATGGGCGGAGGGTTGCTGATCCCGATTGGCCAAACGCTCACCTATCAGCTGTTTCGCAGCCATGAACGCGCCGGGCTTTCTGCCGCCATCATGCTGGTGGGGCTGCTGGCTCCGGCGCTATCCCCGGCATTGGGCGGCCTGATTGTCGACCATCTTGACTGGCGCTGGGTGTTCTTCAGCAACCTGCCGCTGGCGGCGCTGGCTCTGCTGTTGGCTGTTCTGTGGCTGCGTAACGAGCCTGCGGCCAGCGAGGTTAAGCGGCTGGACGTCACCGGGCTGATTAGCGCCTGCCTGGCACTCACCTTGATCCTGCTTGGCCTGACCCGTCTGAGCGAACCCCATTTGCTGTTGCAAGGCGCTATCTTGCTGTTCGCTGGGCTGTTAGTGTTTGCTTACTACCTGCGGCACAGCCTGCGCCATCCACACCCGCTGCTGAACCTGCGGTTGGTGCGGGACCCACAATTGCGTATCGCCATGATCGTCTACCAGTGCATCCCTGGTCTGTTCATCGGCGTCAGCCTGGTGGCTATGCTGTATCTGCAAAACCAGCTAGGTATGTCGGCCACTCAGGTGGGCGGGCTGATGGTTCCCTGGTCACTGGCCTCTTTCGCCGCCATCACCCTGACCGGCAAGGTTTTCAACCGTTGCGGCCCGCGTCCGCTGTTTATTGCCGGTTGTGCTTTGCAAGGGCTGGGGATGCTGGCCTTATCGCAGATCGGCGATGCCGGGCAGCATAGCTGGCAAATCTTCGCGTTTGCCTTGATGGGGCTGGGTGGCAGCCTGTGTAGCAGCACGGCACAAAGCTGCGCCTTTCTCACCATTGCCGACACCCAGTTGGCCGATACCAGCGCCCTATGGAATATCAACCGCCAGTTGAGCTTTTGCTTTGGCGTTACCCTGCTCAGTCTGTTGCTCAATCTGTTGCTCGGCCATATGGAAGCGCTCGTGGCCTATCGTTACTGTTTTTATCTCGCCGCAGCCAGTACGCTGTTCCCGATGCTGCTGTGCCTGCGTATTACCAACCGCGCCATCGTGCGCCATCTCAACGCTGAACAGGGATCCTGATGAATCGTTATTTTACCGAAGTGATTGACGCCCATGTGGCTATCGCCGACTGGCTGGGAAAAGGGGCTGGGGAATTGCAACCGCTCTTGGCGCGGTTTCAGGCAGATTTTTGCATGATTGCCCTAAACGGCAGCAAGCTGGGGTCCAACGAACTGGAGGGATTTTTCCAGACGCATCGGGCTGCAAAGCCGGGGCTGGAGATTGCGATCGAAGAAATGAAGATGGTCGCAGAATGGCCAGAGGGGGCCGTAGTCAACTATCGCGAGAAGCAAACGCTGCCAGGCCAACCTGCGACCCTGCGTTATTCTACCGTGGTCTTTACCCAAAGCGCAGACGGGCTACGCTGGCTGCACCTGCACGAAACGCCTATCGGGCAATAATTACAGGAAGCTGCTGGCCAGGAACAATTGCCAAGCAACCACCAGACCACATAACGTGACGGCACTGAAGATCACTTCAAACAGGTAGCGGTTCATCATGATGACCTCACCTCAAAAAGAAGACACCCGGAAAACCGGGTGTCAGAGTATTCAGCAGAGGATGCGGAACCTTTGACGGCTCCGCTATCTTCACTTATTTAGCTGCAGGAGCTGCGGCTTTCTTGCTTGATTTGTGGTGTTTTTTAGCAGCCTGGGCTTTCTGAGCGGGTTTAGCTGCGGCTTTGTGATGCTTTTTAGCAGCCTGAGCTTTCTGAGCTACTGGAGCTTTGGTCGCGGCAGCTTTGTGGTGTTTTTTAGCGGCCTGAGCTTTTTGAGCGGGTTTGGTGGCGGCTTTGTGATGCTTTTTGGCAGCCTGAGCTTTCTGAGCTACTGGCGCTTTTTTGCTGTGCTTTTTAGCGGCCTGAGCTTTCTGCTCTGTTGCTTTTTTGGTGGCTTTCTTGTGTTCTTTCTTGTGGTGAGTCGCTTTAGCTGGAGCTTTCTCAGCCGCAGGAGCCGCAGTAGTTGGAGCCGCAGTGGGTGCCGGTGCAGCCGCAGTATCAGCAGCGAAAGCAACAGAAGACAGGCCCATGGTGGCAGCAACGATCAGCGCTAATACTTTTTTCATCTTTAAATCCTCAGATTGTGTTTTTCGGTAAGCCCGGTTGGGCCGTTGAGGAGATAATAGAGGAATCAATTCGCCGCTTCCGTGAGTGATTGGTTTCGCTGAGTAACCAAATGTACAGAGCTTGTAGTCAGGCCCTCAGGCTGGGGTCAGGCCCGAAAAAAGCTTCGTTTTTCGTGGGGATAGCCATTAATTTTCGTGATCGCCAGCACACTTCCCAAAATGGTCTACACTTAAAGGACATGTGTCGTAACGGAGAGTCGAATGTTTAACAAGACAGATAAAGTAGAACGAGACATCGATCAGGACGTGAACCTGCTGGCCGATACGCTGGATGAAGTATTACGCGATTCCAGCAGCAAGACCAAAGAAGAACTGCATGAACTGCACAGCAAGGCAAAAGGGATATTGCGCGATGCCCGTGCACGCTTCAGCGGTTCCAGCAGCCTGACACAACATGCTCGCGACGTAGTTGGCAATGCCGATAGCTATGTACGAGACAAGCCTTGGCAGGGCGTAGGCATCGGTGCCGCTGTTGGTATCGTCCTCGGCGTCTTGCTTGCACGGCGTTAACCCATGTAGCTGGTTTTAACCATAAAAACAGATGTGCGTCTGGCCCACGGTTTTCCGTGGGCCGCTTTATTTTCCGCTCTCGATAATCGCCGCCAGCCGTTCCACCGCGCGCTCCGCTTCGCTATAGCTGGTGAAGTTGCCAAAGCCCATCAATAAGCCATTATCGGCAGGCGTAGACATTTGCCAATCCGACAATGCCTGTATCGATAACCCCTGTTGCCAAGCTCTCTTCGCCAGCTCGCGGTCATTGAGCCCTGCTTGCAAATGAGCCAGCATCTGGATGCCCCCTGCCTGCGGTGCCACCGTCAAATAGTCTGCAAGCCGCTGTGTCAGGGCCTGCACCAACCATGCGCGACGCTGGCGATACAGCAACCGCATGCGCTTCAGATGGCGGTAAAAATGCCCGCCGTTGATAAAATCGGCCACTCCGGCTTGCAGTAACGGTGGGCAACCGCAGCCTCGCAGCTGGCTACAGCGCTCAAAAGCCGCCGTTTGCTCTGCGGGCACCACCAGATAGGCCATGCGTAACGCCGGAAACAGGGTTTTGCTGAAGGTCCCGGCGTACAGCACCCGCCCCTGACGGTCGAGGCTTTTTAGCGGTGGCAAGGGTTTGCCGTAGTAGCGACATTCGCTGTCGTAATCGTCTTCGATGATCCATGCCGAGTGACGGGTCGCCCAATCCAGCAGCGCCATACGCCTGGCCAGGCTGAGGGTAACCCCCAGTGGGCTTTGGTGAGTCGGCGTCAGCACCGCCATGCGGGCGTCTGGCCGGGTGGCAATACCTGCATCAATATCCATCCCTTCCTCATCAACCGGCACTGGGACAATTTGCATTCCGGCGGCGCTAAACAGCGGCTGGGTAACCGGATAACCTGGGTCTTCCAGCCAGACCGCCTCTCCCGGCTGCAACAACGCGTTGATCACCAGCTCTATCAAAGCCTGATAACCCGCGCAGATAAATACCTGTTCCGGCCGACAGACGATGCCACGGGAAAGGTGCAGGTAATGCACGATTGCCTCGCGCAGTTCCGGCAGGCCATTAGGTGGCGGGTGTGCCAGTGAGGCCATCGTGGTGCCACGCAGCTGTCGGGCAACGATGCGCTGCCATACCGCCCGTGGGAAGGCATCCAGCGCGGGTAGGCCAAGCTGGAAGGGTTGAGTCGGCCCGGCGGGATGAGACTGAAATGCGGAGGGGGCAGGAGTCGCCAAGGTGGGTACCGCTGACAGCTTGGGGCGCTCAGGCATTTTCAGCAACTGGGAGGAGACATAGGTTCCCGCCTGGCCCCGGCTTTGCAGAAAACCTTCGGCCACCAGCGCAGCGTAGGCATTCTCAACCGTTGCACGGGCTACCCCCAGATCGCTAGCCAAGCCGCGCACCGAAGGCAAACGGCTGTTAGCTACCAGGGTTCCCTGCACGATAGCATCTTTGATCCGCAGATAGATCTGCCGGTATAGGGGCTCTGCCTGTTGGTGATCCAGGCATAAGGAAGCAAAAATATGGCGTGTCATGGCCTGGTTAAATAATCATTTTATGGCTCTATAGCATAGACCATATCGCGGCTAAAGTAGCGCCATACATTGGTTACGTCATTAATCCGAGGTTTGAACATGATCAAGCAACGTTTGCAGTACGCCGAACTGTCACCGGCTCCTTATAAAGCCATGGTGAGCGCATTGGGCGGGTTAGAGAAAAGCTCGCTGGATAAAGCGATCATTGAGTTGATGTTTATGCGCGTTTCGCAGATCAACGGCTGCGCTTTCTGCCTGGATATGCACGGCAAGGCGCTGCGTGCAGGGGGAGCGAGCCACGCCAAGCTGGATACGTTGGCGGGCTGGCGCGTCAGCCATGAATTCAGCGAGGCAGAACGTGCCGCGTTGGAATGGGCCGAAGCGGTCACCCTGATTGCGGCAACCGGCGCACCGGACAGTGCCTTTGACGCCCTGAAAGCCCATTTCAGCGATGCCGAAATCAGCGATCTGACCTTTGCCATCAGCATTATGAACGCCTTTAACCGCCTGGCAGTCAGCATGCGGCAGTAATTTTGCTGGCCGGGGCAACCCGGCCTGCTCGATCCTCATCGCAAAAAATATTTCCCCACCGATTTTCCAGCCTCGGCGCGGCCTGCGCACCAAAAACCGAAAAACACCACATATAGTGATGTTGATAATATAAATATCCACATATAGTATTCATTCATCAACACAGGGGGAAACGCTTGGGTTGGTGACGCCGTCAGAAACGCCCTATCATGCTCAACTTTCTGACTTATCCGCCTTTCCTTCAACACAAAAGGTAAATGCGAATCATGAGTATTATTATTTACACTAAACCAGATTGTGTCCAGTGCAATGCCACCTACCGTGCCCTGGATAGACAAGGGATCGACTATCGCGTGGTCGATCTGACCCAGGATCAGCAGGCGCTGAACCATGTTAAAGCACTGGGCTATCAGCAGGTTCCGGTGATTATCGCCGGTAACGATCACTGGTCTGGTTTCCGCCCGGACAAGATCGGCGCGTTAGCTAACGCCCTAACCTCCTGAGGTGTGCCATGGATCCGC
Organism: Serratia sp. K1WW1; assembly: GCF_055790865.1. Classification (NCBI taxonomy): domain Bacteria; kingdom Pseudomonadati; phylum Pseudomonadota; class Gammaproteobacteria; order Enterobacterales; family Yersiniaceae; genus Serratia; species Serratia sp. K1WW1. The sequence goes on along the minus strand of NZ_CM147697.1, from coordinate 1,335,274 downwards.
TGGTCTACTTCTCCAGCAGTTCGGAGAACACCCACAGATTCGTTGAGAAGCTGGCACTGCCCGCGATACGCATCCCGATCGCGGGCAGTAAAAAAGTGCTGATGGAGCACCCTTATATCCTGATCGTGCCCAGTTACGGCGGCGGCAGCAGCGTCGGTGCCGTACCGATCCAGGTGATCCGTTTTCTCAATGATCCACAGAATCGCGGTTACCTGCGCGGTGTGATTGCCGCAGGTAACACCAATTTCGGCGCAGCGTATGGCATCGCCGGTGACATCATCGCCAAAAAATGCCAGGTACCGGTGCTTTATCGTTTTGAGCTACTCGGCACCACACAAGACGTCGCTATCGTTCAACAGGGAGTCACCGCATTTTGGCAACGACAGAACTGACCAGACCCGCCAGCGCCACGCTGGATTACCATTCGCTCAACGCGATGCTCAACCTTTACGACGCCGAAGGGCGCATCCAGTTCGATAAGGATCGGCTGGCCGCCAGGCAATACTTTTTGCAGCACGTGAACCAAAACACCGTGTTCTTCCACAATCTGGCGGAGAAATTGCGCTATCTGGTGGATGAGGGCTATTACGAAGCGGCGGTGCTGGAGCAGTATGAGTTCCCCTTTATCAAGCAGCTGTTCCAGCAGGCCTATGCCAGGAAATTCCGCTTCGAGACCTTCCTCGGCGCCTTCAAGTATTACACCAGCTATACGCTGAAAACTTTCGATGGCCAGCGCTATCTGGAACGCTATGAAGACCGGGTGTGCATGGTTGCGTTACGGCTGGCGGCGGGCGATACCGCGCTGGCGCAGGATCTGGTGGAAGAGATCATCTCCGGGCGCTTCCAACCCGCGACGCCCACCTTCCTCAACTGCGGCAAACAGCAGCGCGGCGAGCTGGTTTCCTGTTTCCTGCTGCGTATTGAAGACAATATGGAGTCGATTGGCCGCGCGGTGAATTCGGCACTGCAACTCTCCAAACGCGGCGGCGGTGTGGCCTTTCTGCTGAGCAATATCCGCGAGGTTGGTGCGCCGATCAAGCGCATTGAGAACCAGTCTTCCGGAGTGATCCCGATAATGAAAATGCTGGAGGATGCCTTTTCTTACGCCAATCAGCTGGGGGCTCGTCAAGGCGCCGGGGCGGTGTATCTGCACGCCCATCACCCCGATATTCTGCGCTTCCTGGATACCAAGCGGGAAAATGCCGACGAAAAGATCCGCATCAAAACCCTGTCGCTGGGGGTAGTGATCCCGGATATCACCTTCGAGCTGGCAAAAAACAACGAAGAGATGTACTTGTTCTCTCCCTACGACGTGCAGCAGGTATACGGCACGCCGCTGTCAGAGATTAGCGTTAGCGAAAAATACCGTGAGATGGTGGATGACAAACGCATCCGCAAATCCCGCATCAACGCCCGTGAGTTTTTCCAACTGCTGGCGGAGATCCAGTTCGAATCCGGTTATCCGTACATGATGTTTGAAGATACGGTCAACCGCAGCAATCCGATCGCCGGGCGCATCAATATGAGCAACCTGTGCTCGGAGATCCTGCAGGTCAACAGCGCCAGCCGTTACCATCAGGACCTGAGCTATGCCGAGATCGGCAAAGATATCTCCTGCAACCTTGGTTCGCTGAACATTGCCAAAGTCATGGATGCGCCAGACTTCGGCAAAGCGGTGGAAACCGCGATCTACGGGCTGACGGCGGTAGCGGATATGAGCGATATCGGCTCGGTGCCGTCTATCGCCGCCGGGAATCAGGCCTCCCATGCCATCGGCCTGGGCCAGATGAACCTGCACGGCTATCTGGCACGCGAGCGCATCTTTTACGGTTCGGACGAAGGGATCGATTTCACCAATATCTATTTCTACACCGTGACCTACCACGCCCTGCTCGCCTCAAACCGGCTGGCAATAGCTCGCGGCAGCAGTTTTACCGGTTTCGAGGACTCCAACTACGCCAGCGGAGAGTATTTCAGCAAATACATCGAGCAGGCGTGGCAGCCAAAAACCGCGCGGGTGCGTGAGCTGTTCGCCAACGCCAATATCGCCATACCTGGGCGTGAGGAATGGTTGGCACTGCGCGCTGCGGTGATGATGCACGGGCTGTATAACCAGAACCTGCAGGCGGTGCCGCCTACCGGCTCCATCTCCTACATCAATAACTCGACCTCCAGCATTCATCCGATCGTCTCACGCATCGAGATCCGCAAGGAGGGCAAGATTGGCCGGGTCTATTACCCAGCCCCCTACATGACCAACGACAACCTGGAGTATTACCAGGATGCCTACGAAATTGGCCCGGAAAAGATTATCGATACCTACGCCGCCGCCACGCAGCATGTGGATCAGGGGTTGTCGCTGACGCTGTTCTTTCGCGATACCGCCACCACCCGCGATATTAACCGCGCGCAAATCTACGCCTGGCGTAAAGGCATCAAGACCATTTATTACATCCGCCTGCGCCAGATGGCGTTGGAAGGCACCGAGGTGCAGGGCTGCGTGTCCTGCGCGCTGTGAGGAAAATTATGACAATGCAACGAGTGCAGGCCATCAACTGGAACAAGATTGATGACGACAAGGATCTGGAGGTGTGGAACCGCCTGACCAGCAACTTCTGGCTGCCGGAAAAGGTGCCGCTGTCGAACGATATTCCGTCCTGGGCTACGCTGACCGCCAAGGAACAACAGCTCACCATCCGCGTGTTTACCGGGCTGACGCTGCTGGATACCATCCAGAATACTGTTGGCGCTCCGGCGCTGATCGCCGATTCCATCACCCCGCACGAAGAGGCGGTGTATTCCAACATCAGCTTTATGGAGGCGGTACACGCCCGTTCCTACAGTTCGATATTCTCCACCCTGTGCCAAACCCGGGATGTTGACGAGGCTTACCGTTGGAGCGAGGAAAACGCCACGCTACAGAAAAAAGCCAGCATCATTCTGGCGCACTATCGCAGCGACGATCCGCTGTTGAAAAAGGTCGCCAGCGTGTTTCTGGAGTCGTTCCTGTTCTATTCCGGCTTTTACCTGCCCATGTACTGGTCGAGCCGGGCCAAGCTGACCAACACCGCCGATCTGATCCGCCTGATCATTCGCGATGAGGCGGTGCATGGCTACTATATCGGCTACAAGTTCCAGAAAGGTTTAGAGCAGGCCAGCCCGGCCCGCCGCCAGCAGGTGAAGAACTTTGCCTTCGATTTGCTGCAGGATCTGTACGACAACGAGGTGCGTTATACCGCAGAGCTCTACGACGGGGTGGGCTGGACGGAAGAGGTGAAAACCTTCCTGCACTATAACGCCAACAAGGCGCTGATGAATCTGGGCTACGAGGCGCTGTTCCCACCGGCAATGGCACAAGTGGATCCGGCGATCCTGTCGGCGCTGTCACCCAACGCCGATGAGAACCACGATTTCTTCTCCGGCTCCGGCTCTTCCTATGTGATGGGCAAAGCGGTGAATACCGAAGATGAAGACTGGGAATTCTGAGCCTGATAGGGAACAGGATGCTGCGCCTCTAGCTAAAACCTCAACAATTAATAACCCAGTTCCTTCTGGCTACGGATGGCCAGAACAAATACCGTATCAATATCGGGCACGTACTTATAAAGCGCCAAATATCCTCGCGTTTGCTGGCCAATAATCAACTCACGCGTTCCTGAGCCAAGTGGCCTGCCAATCAACGGATTATGTTCCAGTACCGTAATCGCCTGGATAATCTCCTGAATTCGCTGCCCGGTATCGGCTACCTCATAATGCGCCAAATCGTCGAGAATACGCTCGATATCATCCCTGACCTCTGGCGCCAACTCGATTTTGGTCATCGCCCCCCCAGTTTTTTCGCTACAGGCTGGGTGGCCGTGCTATTTCCGGCTACATAGCTTTCCAGATAACCGCGCATATCGTCCCAGGAAATGGTCTCACCCGTGGCGATAATGTTGGCATAACGCTGTTCCGCCTGTTCCTCGAAATCGCGACGTAACTCTTCCCGCTGAGTTTTTTCCGTAATAGCCTGCAGAATAAAACTGTGAGAACTCACGCCAACATTGTCTGCTGCGGCCGCGACGCGAGCTTTAAGTTCTTCAGGCAGGCGGATGGTGGTGGTTGACATGGTCAAACCTCGGCGATGACAAAAAATGTAGCTCAATTGTGCTACACCACTCTTGAATACTCAATAGCTATGGTTGTTTTTTAATCAGCAAGAGTCACTTAACCTCACCGCCAGACCCCTCACCCTAACCCTCTCCCACAGGGAGAGGGGACTGAACGAGCCACCTCTCAACGACTATGTTCTACTTATACATCAACAAATTACAGATTAATCCCTCAAGATTGGTATGAAAGTACCAGGACCTATCATGTACATTAGTCGACCCACCTTCGCTGAGATTTTCGCCTATCTCCCAACAGAGCAGGGGCTTTCAGCTCCCTCTCCCTGTGGGAGAGGGTTGGGGTGAGGGGTCATCAATAGAAATGCGACAGCACCAGCAGCGACAGCGAAACGTTGATCGCTCCGCCGATGCGCGTTGCGATCTGGGCGAAGGGCATCAGTGACATCCGGTTGCCCGCCGTCAGGATCGCCACGTCACCGGTTCCGCCTTGTCCGCTCTGGCAGCAGGAAACAATGGCCACGTCGATCGGATGCATACCAATCTTCTTGCCAACCAGGAAGCCAGTGGCCACCAGCGTGCTTACCGTGGCCACGATCACAATCAGGTTCTGCACGGTGAAGGCATCCACCAGCTCTTGCCACGGCGTAATAGCAACCCCTACGGCAAACAGGATCGGATAGGTCACGGCGGTGCGGAAGAATTTATACACCACCTGCGATCCTTGCTGAATACGTGGCGAAACGCCGTGTGCCAGCTTCACCGCCACCGCGGCAAACAGCATCCCTACCGGGGCCGGCAAGCCGATCAGCCGGTGTAACAACATGCCCACCATATACAGCAGGATGGCCAGCAGCGCGCCACAGGCAATAGTGGCGACATCCACGTTACCGCTCAGTTTCTCCGTTGCCGCGACCTGGCTATCGCCCTGCTTGCTCGGCATCAGGCTGCCTTCGCCGGTAAGGTGTGGATAGCGTTTCCCCAATTGGTTCAACAGGCCAGCAATCACGATCGCCGTCAGGCTGCCCAACATCACGATCGGCAGGATACGCCCCAAAGCTACGCCCTGCTCCATATGCAAAATGGCGGCATAGCCCATCGACAACGGGATCGCCCCTTCCCCTACGCCACCGGCCATGATCGGCAGGATCAGGAAGAAGAAGATCTGGAACGGATCCAGGCCCAACGCCATACCCACCGCCATCCCGACCAGCATTCCGGCCACTTCACCGCACAACATCGGCACAAAGATACGCAGGAAACCCTGGATCAGCACCTGGCGGTTCATGCTCATAATGCTGCCGACGATGATGCAGCAGATGTAGAGATAAAGAATATTGGTCGACTTGTAGAATTTGGTGGTGGATTCAACCACCACGTCCGGCAGCAAACCATAGTGCACCAGTGCGGAAGGTATAAAGGTGGCGCAGATGGCGGCAGCCCCCATTTTCCCCACCAGCGGCAGGCGCTTGCCGAACTCACCGCAGGCAAAGCCGAAGAACGCCAGCGTCGCCACCATCACCACGATATCGCTGGGTAATTTCCCTGCCAGGCAATCGAGCAGGATCAGCACTCCGGCCAGCACGAAGAAGGGCAGCGGTATAATTCCTATTTTGTAATTATCCAGAATATGCCACCATTTTTCACGCAGCGGAATATCGGCAGTTTTGTCTTTGGCAACAAGGTAGGAATCATCGGTTGTGCTCATAATCTGGCCTCTTATTGTTTGTTCGGCCATCATAGAGAAACGCCTGGAGTCACCGCTGTGATTTTGTTCAAAATAAAAAAGGGTTTTTAATGGGGGTTATGGTTTCTATGGCGTTAATACCCTTTATGTAAAATAGCCCGTGGAGTTAATGGCGTTAATAATAGACTTAGTTTAAGTTTTACTGATTTTATCGCACGTTCGGTGTTCACTACGCCGCTGTGCAATATTCCTCCTTACAATAAAGCCGTGCCGATGCTCACAACTTGATCTTGGGCAATATTACTTCAAGGGCGACTCATGATAGGGTAGTCATCCAAACAGACACCAGGACCCGCGGCAAACCATGCACATCAAACTCTCTTTTCATATCAAGCTGTTCCTGTGCCTGGTCGCCTTTTCCTGCGTGTTGCTGACGCTGATCGGGGTATACACTTACTACCAACTGGATGCGCAGTTGCATCGCGATCTGGGTGCCCGTGCCCAAGTGCAGGCACGTGAGATTGCGCTGATCCCCTCCCTGGTCAGCGCCGTTGAAAATAACGACACGCAATATATCGCCACACTGATGAAAAAAATCCGTGCCAGCAGCGATGCCAGCTATATTGTGATCGGTGACCGCCAAACCATGCATCTTTATCATTCCGAACACCCCGAGCAACTGGGCAAGCCGATGATCGGTGGTGATAATAAAGAAGTGCTGGAAGGCAAAAGTATTATCTCGATCCGCAATGGGGGGATTGGTATTTCATTACGCAGCAAGGCCCCGATCCTGGATGACAATAACCGGGTAATTGGCATCGTTTCCGTCGGCTACCTTAAATCCCATATCGACAGTTTAAATGCCCGCACGCTGACCCAGATCGTGGCCTCGATCGTCTTGCTATTGATGGCGCTGTTTATCTTTTCCTGGCTATTATCGAAAAACCTGAAACGCCAGATGTTTTCATTAGAGCCGAAAGAGATCGCGCTGCTGGTGCGCCAGCAAAAAGCCCTGTTGGAGGCCATCTATGAAGGAGTGATCGCCATAGATCCGCAACTGCGCATCATCACCATTAACCACGCCGCGCGTGAGCTGCTGGATCTGCGCCAACCGGCCAGCAATCTGATGGGCCAGCATATCGGTGAGATCATCCAGTCGCAGCCCGATTTCTTTGCCGCTACACAGCTGGGGCATGACACCCATGACGAGGTGTGTCGTTTCAATCATGTCCGAGTGATTGCCAGCCGGGTGCGGATCATGCAGGAAGAGGAGCTACAGGGTTGGGTGATCAGCTTTCGCGACAAGAACGACATCAACACCCTCAGCAGCCAGCTTAGCCAAGTAAAACGCTATGCCGATAACCTGCGCATCATGCGCCACGAACAGCTGAACTGGACGGCCACGCTCGCCGGCTTGCTGCATATGCAACGTTATGACGAAGCCGTCCGCTATGTGGAGGCCCAGTCGGAAGGCGCACAAGAGATCCTCGATTTCATTTCCCAGCGCTTCAGCTCCGCCGCTCTATGTGGCCTGCTGTTGGGTAAATACTCCAGCGCACGGGAAAAAGGCATTGAACTCCGCTTCGACCCCGCCTGCCAACTGCGCCAAATCCCCGCAGCGCTGAATGAAACCGAGCTGATGTCGATTATTGGCAACCTGCTGGATAATGCGTTCGATGCTACGCTGCGTTGCGCGGCACCGCACGAAGCGGTAGAACTCTATATCAATGACAGCAGCAACGAGCTGGTGATCGAAGTTGCCGATCGCGGCACCGGGATTGCACCGCAGGTTCGTGATACGCTGTTTGAACAAGGCGTAACAACCAAAGATAAGGGCGACCACGGTATTGGCCTGCACTTGGTGGCCAGCCACGTCGCCCAGGCGCATGGCAGCATCGAAGTGTCGGACAACGATCCGCACGGCACCATTTTCTCGCTGTTTATCCCCAAAGCTTAAGCACCCGGATCCAACCTATGCAACCTGAGACACTGGACGTTCTGATCGTGGAAGACGAGCCGCAACTGGCCACGCTGCACGCAGAATTTCTTGAGAAAAATTTCAACCTGCGGGTGGTGGCCTATGCCGCTACCCTGGCGGATGCCAGAGCAAAAGTGAATGCTCACCAGCCCCGGCTGATCCTGCTGGACAACTTTCTGCCGGACGGCCAGGGGATTGCGCTAATGGAAGAAGCCGCGGTGAAAAAGCCCGGCTGCTCGGTGATTTTTATCACCGCCGCCAGCGATATGGATACCTGTAGCCAGGCGATCCGCAACGGGGCCTTCGACTACATCATCAAACCGGTATCCTATAAGCGGCTGCGCAATTCGCTGGAACGTTTTATGCAGTTTGTGCAGACCCAGCGTACCTTCAAGGTCATCGACCAGAGCAGCGTCGATGCGCTGTATAACCTGCAGTCCAAGCAGTTTTCCAACGAGCCCAGCGCCAAAGGGATTGAAACCATCACCCTGGAGTTGGTGCAGGCGTTGTTCATCGATCGGCCGGAGGTAGCCCATGCGGTGGAAGACGTGGTGGCACACGCCGGCATTAGCAAAACTACCGCACGCCGCTATCTGGAATACTGCGTAGCAACCCAGTTTGTGCACGTTGAAATGCTCTACGGCAATATCGGTCATCCGCGTCGTCTATACCGCAAGGCTTAGGCTGACATCTGCCTGTCATATTGCGGGGTTATGCTGATTCACAGATATCCCCTTCGATATCGGCATCAATGTTACATTCAGCTCTTTTTACCCGGCCAAGACTTGGCCGGGTTTTTTATTGGTGTGGTTTAAAAGGTATACCGCAACCCTACGCGGATACGATACTGCTCCTTATTATAATCGTTCCAGCGGTCCAGCCATTGCAGCTCCAGATAGGGCATCCAATGGGTATCGATTTTATAGCTGAACTTATTGGTGATCTCCCAATGGTGACTCTTGCCATTCTTACTGTGGAAATCGTTAACCCGGATAAAGTAATGTGGCTCGAAGGTATAATTTAACTCATCGCTGAGTTTAAAGTTCCAGTAGTTGGCAATTTCATGGGTATCATTACGCGCCGGGTTGCCGTTAAAATCGATGGAATCGTAGTTATTATGGTTATAGCGATAACGTACGGTCAGGTTGAAAAACGGCAGGAATTTATAGTTGTTGTCCAGATAAACGGCACCGCCGGAGCCCGCGCTGCTCGAGTTGACCAACCCGCCGGGAGACACCGTCCATTTATCCGTTGGCCGGAACAAGGGATACCAGCCCTCAAGCTCGTTATAGCTGTGCTTGAGCTGATCAAACTTGCCAATGTTATAGGCGTTGGTGGCCATCACACCGGCTCCGCCATCAAAATTATAGCCGCCGCGCAGGATGATTTCGTTTAATTCCGAGGCGGTATTATAAGCCTCACGAGTTTCCAGATAGGCACGCCCGGCCTGAGCGCTGGTTGAGGCAAACAACGCCGCCACCAGCAGTATCATATTGGTTTTATTGCTGCCAGAACCCCAGAAAGTAGACATGGTTAAGTTTCCTTGTGACATTGTTCCTGATAAAAAGCATGCAGAAATCCCGCCGCCATGCCGTTAGGCATGACAGCTGTGCGTTATTATTGGTAATACCCTGGTTTAGACTTCTTTGATTATTGCCGTATTGATTGCCGGATGAGGCTCGGCCTGTTGGTCGCGGTTTCCTTTTTTGTGATTAATCTCGGTGATGATTTGCATAAATAGCTGCTCATTCAACTTATAGAAAAAACCCATCATGACGGCGGCAACCATCGCCAATACGCAGGGATAAATAAAGATTAACTCGCGCAGGCCTTTCAGCACCGAGGCAGACTGCTCAACATTCGGAATATAGCCGATCTGCGTCAGCATAATGCCCGGTAACAATCCGGCTAGCGCGGCGGAGATCTTGCGTGAAAAGGTATAGCCGGTATACACCGAGCCTTCCGCGCGGATGCCGGTTTTCCATTCGCCGTAATCAACGGTATCGGGCACCAGCGCCCAGTTCAGGCTGTTGACGAAGGCCGTACCGAAGAAGGCCATGCAGGAGAATGCTACGAAAGAGAGCGAGCTGTCGCCCCAGGCGTAGTTACACAGATCGCCCAGGCACCACAGCAACAGGCCACCAAGGTAGACCCGCTTTTTGCCAAAGCGCTTCACCGCCGCTGGCACCATCAGCACACCAATCAAAATGCAGCCCATGCTGAAAAAGCCCATATAGGACAGTAAATGGATATCGTGCAACACGTATTGGGTGTAGTAGACCTGGATCGCCAGCTTGATATTAAACGCCGCCAGCGTACACAGGTTGGCGATGCACAGCACCAGCAACGGCGGGTTTTGGAAAATGGCGCGGAAGGATTTGAAAATGCCAGGTTTATGATGCGCCGGTACCACGTCAACATAGCGCTCTTTGACCCCGGCATGGCACCACCACATGCAAAACACGCCACAGGTCGCAAACACCACCGCGGCAACCAGATAACCTATCTCCGGGCGTGAAGTGAACAGCATCTGGATCGGGACAAAGCCCACGGTGCATAACAGCAGCCCAAGCGTTGCACCGCCCTGCCGCCAAGCGGCCAGTTGAGCGCGCTCCTGCGGGTTTTTGGTGATGGCTGGCACCATCGCCCCATAGGAGCAGTTCATCAGGCTGTAGAACAGACCGAACAGCATAAACAGTACGGTGGCCAGTACGGTTTTGGTATTCAGGCTGAACCCGCTATTGAGGAAATTGGCCACGGCCAGCAAGGCTACCGGCAGCGAGGCATAGAAGATAAACGGCCTGAACTTGCCCTTGGCACCGATATTACGCCGGGAATCCAGCAGCACGCCGGTCAGCATATCGGTGAAGGCGGTGAAGAATTTGGCGATCAAGAAGATCACGCCGCCGTAGATGGCGGGTAACCCCAGAATATCGGTATAGAACTTCAGCAAATACAGGGTACCGATACACAGCATCAGGTTGGAACCGAAGTCCCCCATGCCGTAGGCGAACTTTTCGCGCAGCGGCAACCGCAGCGTAACGGGGTCTTGGTAGGATAAAGAGTTGGCCATCTGACGGGTCCTTATTATTGTCTTACATCCTGCGTTTTTCTGGTTGCAGGGGCGAATACATTCGCCCCGATTAACACCAGGCCGCTTATAGCGCCGGGCTTACCACCCGCTTGCGCTCTTCCAGCTCACCGACGATCTTGAGATAGTTCTTCTCCGTCAGGTGATAGAACAGCCCCATGGTCAATGCGGTCAGCACGGCCAGGCCACAGGGATAGAGGAAGATCAACTGCCGCAAGCCTTCCAGCGTGCCAGGCCCCTGCGCCACGTTGGGAACATAGCCGATATAGGCCAGCATCACGCCAGGGAAGAAACCCGCCAGCCCTTGGGAAACCTTGCGAAAGAAGGTAAAGCCGGTATAAACCGTGCCTTCCGAACGCACGCCGGTTTTCCACTCACCGTATTCCACGGTGTCCGACACCAGCGCCCAGTTGAGGCTGTTAACGAAGGCAGTGCCGAAGAACGCCAGGCAGGAGAACAACACAAACAGTGTGGAGGTATTGCCCCACATATAGTTCATGGCATCGCCCAGGATCCACAGCGACAGGCCGCCCAGATAGACGTTTTTCTTGCCAAAGCGTTTCACCACCGTCGGAACCAGCAGCACCCCGAGCAGGATGCAGCCCATGCTGAAGAAACCCATATAGGACAACAGGGTGATATCGTTGAGGACGTATTGGGTGTAGTAAATCTGGATCGCCAGCTTGATGTTGAAGCCCGCCAGCGTGCACAGGTTGGCCACGCACAGCACGAACAGCGGTTTGTTACCCGCGATGGCCTTGAAGGACTGCAACAGACCCGGCTTGGGTGCGCCCGGTTTCGGGATCTCGACATAACGCTCTTTGACACCGGAATAACACCACCACATGCACAGCATGCCGACGAAAGCGAAGATCGCCGCCGCCACCAGATAACCTACCTGTGGGCGCCCATCAAACAGCGACAGGATCGGCACAAACGCCACGGTACATAGCAACAGACCCACCGTCGCCCCACCCTGCCGCCAGGCAGCCAGTTGCGCACGTTCCTGCGGGTTTTTAGTCATCGCCGGCACCATCGCGCCGTAGGAACAGTTCATCATGCTGAAGAACAGCCCGAACGCCATAAAGATCAGCGTGGCGATCACCGTTTTAATGGTGACATCAAACGAGGCACCCACGCCGATAAAGTTGGCCACCACCAGCAATGCCACCGGCATTGAGGCATAAAGGATAAATGGCCGGAACTTGCCTTTGGGGCCAATATTGCGCCGGGAATCGAGCATCAGCCCGGTGCCCATGTCGGTAAAGGCGGTAAAGAAACGCGAGATCAGAAATATCAGCCCGCCCCACGCGGCGGGGATCCCCAACACGTCGGTATAGAATTTCAGCAGATACAGCGTGCCGACACACAACAGCAGGTTGGAACCAACATCGCCCATGCCATAGGCGAATTTCTCGCGCAGGGGCAATATCAGCTTCACCGGATCCTGGTTAGCTTCACTCATGGTGATTCTCCTTGGAAAACACCTATTCCCAGAGATAGCCGCCCTTGCCGGTTGGGCAACGGGCGGCTGACAGTTGGTGATTACAGCGTACGTAGCGAGGCGAACAACTCCGCCCACTCGCTATCCGCCCGATAGAACACCGGCGGTTGGCCCATTGGTGCTGCTATCGTCACCTCGGCCCCTCCGCTATGCCGCTCACCGGTCCACAGGTTGATCCAGCTATCCTGTGGCAGGTAGAGCGTCCAGTCGGTACGCCCTTCTTCATGCACCGGTGCCACCAGCAGATCGCGGCCAAACAGGTATTGGTATTTCAGGCTGTAAGTGTGGGCATCGTCTTCATAATGCAGGAACAGCGGACGCATCACCGGTAAGCCGGACTGCGCATTGAGCGCCACCGCCTGCTTGATGTACGGCTTGAGGGAGGTGAATACCTGGCTCATGCGGGCAAACTGGCGGATGGTTTCCACGTCATGATCGAACTGCCAGTTATCATCTGGGCGGTTGCCTTCATGGGTACGCATCATCGGCGTGAAAGCGCAGAACTCGCACCAGCGCATCAGCAGTTCTTTGCTGCGTTTCATCTCAAACAGCGTGGTATAACCGCCAATATCGCTGTGGTGCAGACCGTGGCCGGTCATCGCCAACGACAGCGCCGCCGGGATCACCGAAGCCAGGCCGTCGTCCAGGCTCCAGTCCACGTTCTGATCGCCCGCCCACATCATCACCGAATACTTCTGGCTGCCGGTATAGCCCGCGCGCATAAAGAACAGGATCTCGCCCAGCTTGCCGCATTCTTCCAGCGCATCGTAGTTGCACTTGGCCCACAGTGCTGGCCAGGCGTTATGCATGATTTCCGCATCGATGCCGTTATGCAAAACGGTATCGGTCGGCAGATATTCGCCAAAGTCCGCCATCCAGCCGTCGAGGCCAAACTCGATCAGGTTGTTTTTGATGACGTTCTTGTACCAGTCATAGGCTTCAGGCTTGGTAAGATCGACCACGCCAGCATAGAACTCGCCAAACTCGACCTGATAGTCTTTGCCATCGTAATCCTTGGTCAGATAGCCTTTTTCTGCCGCCTCGGCATACAGCTCTTTCTCGATGGCCACGTAAGGGTTGATGTACCCCAGAAAATGTACCCCCTCCTTCTTCCACTGCGGGATGCGCTTATCCAGTTCCGGGTACAGCTCTCTGTCCCAGCGCCAGTTCCACATCAGGCGTTTGCCAAAAGAGGTGATCCGCCGTCCTTCCCAGTCCTGCGCCCAGATCCCGCTGACTTTGACACCGTGCTCGCGCATCACGTCCAGCTTCTGTTGGCAAACTTCGGTGCCGCCCTGAATGCCCAAGATGACGCCGTCATACACCCAGTCCGGCAGTTCTGGCTGGCGGCCAAGCAACGCGGTCAGCTTTTCCAACAGGCTGATGTAGCTGTCGGCGCAGTCAAAGCGCAACACCGCCTGATCCTGCCAGATCGCCAGTTCATGGAACTCTGGGGCAGAAAAATCGAAGTTCATGTAGCAGCTGTTTTCTACGTGGCAGTAATATTTCTGGCTGCTGACAAACGTCGGCTGCGGGAAGAAGGTCCAGTAGTAATCACCACCGGCGTTTTCCTGGCAGTCCGCCTGCCAGGTAACGTAGGTCTGCTTGTTACGGCCAACTCCCTGCTCACTGGTCCATAATGGGAAAGGCTTGCCGCGCAGGTCGAAATAGGAAAACTGTTCGCCGCAGCCATAAACGTGATCTTGCTGCTGAGCAGCCAGGCGCAACCACATGCGGTTGTTCTGCTCGTCGCTGTTGCGCAGCTGCATTTCCAACCGCCCTTGCGCATCGGTAGTGATTGCCAGCGTGCACTGGGCCACATCGCCCCGGCTAAAGCGGATCAGCCAGCCTTTGCCCTGTGGGACGATCTGAGTTTCGGTCAGCGCCAGTTTTTCACTGAGCTGGTCTTTGATGCTGAAGTTGCCGCGGAACATTTCGATATCCGCCTTGCCGCGCCCAATCCACAGGCACGGAGCCGTAGTCGTGTGTTGTATCAGCACACGCTGCTGAAAGGTCAGCGTAAATCCACCTGCGTGTTGCGTAAGTTCCAAGCCTTGCTGAGAAGCCATGATCCATTCTCCAAAAGGTTAAATGCCGTATTGTTCCAAGCGTGGTCGCCCGCTCAGGTCAGTTCAATCACGTCCAAACCAAGCAGACCGGCCACTTTGCGCAGCAGCGGGCGGTGCTCGCCGTAAACCAGCGAGGTATGGTGCTCCATACCCGCCGCAATCAGGCGCTGGCGGTAAGTGTCTGCATCCACATCCAGGCGCGCGGTCCCGGCTGTGCCGGAAAACGCCAGCGGAGCCTTGATCATTTCGCCACCGGCCAGCATCAGGCGCAGCTTGCCCTCGCCCTGTGTGATACGGCATAGCGTGATGCGCCCCGGTTTGAGAGCAAATTCAGACAGCAGAGGAAGCTTGCGGTTGGAATGGATAGTGGCCTGCACCGGGCCATCGCGATCGGCCATTTCTATCGGTGCCTGCCCGCAGTGCCAGAACACCACGCTGTTATCCTGCGGATCGATATCCACCAGGTCGGTATTGAACGCCGCGTTGCCAGAGGCCCACTGCGCCATCAGCGAAGAGAGCACGCCAAACATGTCGGCTTCACAGCCACACGGCACTTTATCTTCGTTCATCAACGCCAATGCCCCGCAGGCAGCGCAGCCGTAATCGGTAAAGAAATCCGGCCAGCAGCGCACGGCAATGCCGGTGTAACCTTCACGCTGCGCTTTTTCACGCAGGGCAGAGTAAACCTTGAGCGTTTTGCGGGTGGCCGTTTGATCCATCTCTGCCAGGTTAGGGAAATCCTTGGCACGGCGGACATAAGGCGCATCGGCCACGCTGTCCGGCAGTGCCTTCACCTCGTCAATAAACTCCAGCACCGGCTGGCGAGTCACCTCAACGCCAAAGTGCTGCGTCAGCTGCTGCTGGTTGTAGTTGCAGGCGTCAAAACCCAGCGGGTGTTCGCCAATCACCATCACCTTGGCCTGTTTGAAGCGCTTAACGATGGCCGCGGCCTGCGCCAGCTGCTGTAATTCGTTAATCACCCGGCTGTCGTCCGGCAGGCCGTGCAGCGTTTGCACGTTGATAGCTTCACGGCTCAGGGCATGGCAAGCCAGATTCACCCCGCAGAAAGAGTTCAGGCGCAGACGGCCACCGGTTCGGGCTTCCGGGAATGACCACATCGCCGTGGGCACCGGGAAATCACGCACCACTTCGGTGGTAAGGGAGGCATCGGTAAAGGTCACTTGCAGGATCAGTAGCAGATCGAGATCGGCCTGTTTGAGTGCGGGCAGTATTTGCAGAGCCGATTCGGCATCAAACTGCAATACCGGTTCCCCCACCAGCTCGATATCCATCCCGCTCAGCGTCTGCCAGGCTTGCGCCAGCATCTCTTGCGCGTAGGGCACGTCGAAGGTCGCACGGCCAAGTGCCAACACGCCCACTTTTGCTTTATTTTTCATCATATTGCTTCCAGTAATCGAATAAATCTATGCCACGGTGCTGAAGCGGTGTTCAGTCTGGCTGTAATAGTTTTCCCCTGGGCGCAGCACCACGTTGCCAAAATGGGCGTGGTGAATGCTGTCTGGGAACGCCTGGGTTTCAAGGCAGATGCCGGAAAACGCCTGATAGCGATGGCCAGCCTTGCCATTCCAGATCTTGTTGGAAAGCTTGAAGGCGTTATAAAACTGCACGCCCGGCAGCGAGGTGTGTACTTCCATCACTCGCCCGGTCTGTGGGCAGATCAAGGTCGCGGCGGGATGTAAAGCACCGTCAGCAGGCTTAAGCACATAGTTCATATCAAAATCCTGTGCCGGGCGGTGCAGCATGGCGTCCCCAAGACGACGGGCGTTGCGGAAATCAAATGCCGTCCCGGCAACGCGGCGGATTTCTCCGGTGGGTAGCATGGTGGTTTCATCTACCGGCGTCATAAAGTCGGCGTCGATCTTGAGCTGCTGATCGTGGATCAGGTGCTGATGCCCGCGCAGGTTGTAATGGCTGTGATTGACCAGGTTGACCAGCGTCGGCTTGTCCGTCTGCGCCTCAAAGCTCAGCGTCATCACGTTATCATCCGTCAGGCCGATGCGGTGGCTAACCTGCAGATTGCCCGGATAACCTTCCTCACCATCGATAGAGGTACGGCTGAAAATAATGCCGTCACCGTCTTCCTGTGCCTGCCAGACATACTTGTCAAAACCCCGACGTCCGCCGTGCAGGTGTTGCCCGGTAGGAAGCTCGTTGGTGGCCAGAATATATTCCTGACCGTCGAGGCTGAAACGTCCACCGGCAATACGGTTGGCGCAACGCCCGGCAATCGCGCCGAAGAACGGATGCCCAGCCTGATAAGCCGCCAAATTGTCGAACCCCATCACGACATCTTCCGCTTGCCCATGGCGATCCGGCACCCAAAGCTGAGTAATGATGCAGCCGTAATCGGTCACACACAGCCGCATCCCGTTGGCATTGGTCAGCGTGAAAAGGGAAACGGCCTGCCCTTGATGTTCGCCAAAATGCTGGCGTTGAATGGTTGTCATAATCTGTGCCCTATGGTGAGCGCGGCAGCTTGCCGCGCAACGGATGCTTAAAACCGAGCGGCTTTACCCTGGCTGCCAAACAGCCTGATTTTTTCGGCGACCTTGGCCTGCATCACATCACGGCCATGCCCGAGCGACACCGCCAAGACAAACTCGTGCGGATCCTTGTCTAGCACTTCAGCCATGCCCTGGGTGAAGGCCTGCCGCAGTTCGGTGTCCACGTTCACCTTGGCGACGCCCAGTGAAACCGCCTTGCGGATCTGATCGTCCGGTACGCCAGAGCCGCCGTGCAGCACAATCGGCTTTTTGACGATCTCGCGGATCTCTTGCAGGCGTTCGAACGCCAGCTTGGGCTCCTGCTTGTACAGGCCGTGAGCGGTGCCGATGGACACCGCCAGATAATCCACCGTGGTCGATTGAGCAAACTGCAGCGCTTCGTCACTGCTGGTGATCAGGGCGTCTTTTTCGTCGACCGAAATATCATCCTCAGTGCCGCCGATCTTGCCGATCTCACCTTCGACCCCAATGTTCAGCGCGTGGGCCACGTCCGCCACAGCACGGGTGATCCGCACGTTTTCGTCAAATGACAGGTGAGAGCCGTCAAACATCACCGACTGGAACCCGGCCTGCACCGCATGCATGGTCTGTTCGAAGCTGCGGCTGTGATCCAGGTGGATGCACACCGGCACCGTGATATCGTGCATAAACGCATCGATCATCGCCTTCATGGGCTCCAGACCCATCACGCTAATCACTTTCTGCCCCACCTGGATCATGATCGGGGCCTGCTCCTGTTCGGCTGCCAGCAAAATGGCGCGAATGGTTTCGGCGTTGTGTGCGCTGAACGCGCCGATGGCATAGCCGTTTTCCCATGCATGTTGGATCATGGTGTTACCAGATAAATAAGGCATTTCTTCTCCCCTCTGCGCGCTGCATAGCAACCGCAATTACGTTAAGTGTTACGCGTGATCCGCTCTGCCCGAAGCAGCCCGAACCTGTTCCAAAATGGCACTCCAATCCTGACGCCCACGCCCGCTGGCCCGCGCCTGGCTGTAAACCTCGCGTGAGGCTGCGCCCATCGGCATGGCAACGTGCAACTGATTGGCCACATCCAGCGCTATGCCCAGATCCTTGTGCGCCAGATCGATCATGAACGCCGGGCTGAGATCGCCCTTCAGCACCTTGTTTGGCCAGGTGGTGGTGAAATGCCCCTTGCCTGCCGGTGTGCCGCTCATGACTTGCAGCGCAACGTCAAACGACAGCCCTAACGCCTCGCACAGCACCGCAGCTTCGGCAGACAGCGCGTTGAGCGCGATGCTCATGTAGTTGTTGATCAGCTTCACGCGGATCCCCATGCCCGGACCACCGGCGTTGATCAGCTCCGAGCCCATCGCCATCAGCACGGGCGTCGCACGCTCCACCTGCTCGGCGGTGCCACCTGCCAGGATCAGCAACGTGCCAGCCTGAGCATGGTCTGAAGTCCGACCGACCGGGGCATCCATCAGGCTAAAGCCCCGAGCCTGCATCTGGGCAATCAGCCGATCCGTTTGCAGTGGGTGGATGGTGGACATGTCCATCACCAATGCCGCAGGCGATAAGGTGCAGCACACCCCCTCGGCACCAAACAGCACCTCATGCACCAGTTCACCGTTAGGCAACATGGTGATGACGAACTCCGCGTCCTGTGTCGCCTGCGCCGGGCTGGCTGCCGCTTTGGCCCCCTGAGCAACCAAGGTGCTGACCGCCGCCGGGCTGATATCAAAAACGTTCAGCCGGTGCCCCTGCTTGATCAGGTTGCTGGCCATCGGCGCGCCCATTTGCCCTAGCCCGATAAATGCGATCTGTGCCATGGTTCTCTCCTGTTGGTTACTAGTGTCATCTCTGTGTCATCTCTCCGGCCACAAATCAGACCGTTTTTGTCTGTTTTTGATCGTATTTGTAATTTATGGTCAAAAAATTGACAGCCGTCACTCTTTTAACATTTGAGTGAATTAAAATGGTGGCAGCGTGATCGGTAGCCACTTTTTGCTGAAAACCGTTCGCTTACACAGTTCAACATCCAGGGATCCAGACCATGACTCGAATCGCATGCGTAGGCATTGCAGTGCAAGACCGCCTGTATTACGTAGAGAAACTGCCTGAAGGCGGGGGGAAATATGTAGCCAACGACTACCGCGAAATTGGCGGAGGCCCGGCGGCAACGGCTGCGGTGGCTGCAGCCAGATTGGGCGCAGAGGTAGATTTCATTGGCCGGGTCGGGGACGATGCTACCGGGCAAACCCTGTTGGCCGAGCTGGGCAGCTATGGCGTCAATGTCAGACATGCCCGCCGTTGCCCACAGGCGCGCTCATCACAATCGGCTGTGCTGGTGGATGCCCAGGGAGAACGCATGATCATCAACCATCCCAGCCCAGATTTACCCGAGGATGCCGAATGGCTGCATGACATCGACTTTAGCCGGTACGATGTGGTGTTGGCGGACGTGCGTTGGCATCAGGGCGCGCTGACTGCCTTCACCTTGGCCCGGCGCGCGGGTGTCACTACCCTGCTGGACGCCGATGTCACACCACAAGATATCCGCCCGCTGGTTGCTTTGGCCGACCATGCCGCCTTCTCCGAACCGGGCTTGCTGCGGATGACGGGAAAAACGGATATTGAGCCGGGATTGCGTACGGCAAAAAATGACAGAAACGGACAAGTTTATGTCACTCAGGGTAAACATGGCTGTTTCTGGCTGGAAAACGCTCAACTGAAACATCAGCCAGGCTTTCCGGTTGAAGTAGTGGATACCACGGGCGCCGGAGACGTTTTCCACGGTGCGCTGGCGGTAGCCCTGGGTTCACAACCCGATATAGCTAAGGCGGTGCGTTACGCCAATGCAGTTGCCGCATTGAAGTGTACTCGTCCTGGCGGGCGCGCGGGCATCCCCAATTGTGATCAAACTGACTCTTTCCTGGCCAGTTTTGTATAATATGGTTGGCCGATGACAATATTAAGGGAGTGGAGCATGAGTCTGACTGAACTTACCGGCAACCCACGCCACGATCAGCTGATCCAGCTGATCGCCAAGCGCGGCTATATGAACATCGACGAGCTGGCGCAATTGCTGGAAGTGTCAACGCAGACGGTCAGGCGCGATATCCGCAAACTGAGCGAGCAGGGGCTGATTAGCCGCCATCATGGGGGAGCAGGTCGTGCCTCCAGCGTGGTCAACACGGCCTTTGAGCAACGGGAACTCTCTTACACGCAAGAGAAGATAGCCATTGCGGAAGCCATTGCCGATTATATTCCCGATCGTTCCACCATTTTTATCACCATCGGCACCACCGTTGAGCATGTTGCCCGGGCGCTGATGAACCACAGCCACCTGCGCATCATTACCAACAGCCTGCGGGTGGCACATATCTTGTATAAAAACACCGAGTTCGAAGTGATGGTGCCGGGCGGTACGCTGCGCCCCAATAACGGCGGTATCATCGGCCCCAGCGCCGTAAGCTTTGTGGAAGGCTTTCGCGCCGACTACCTGATCACCAGCGTAGGGGCAATCGAAGCCAACGGCGATCTGTTGGAATTTGACGTGAATGAGTCCAGCGTGGTGAAAGCGATGATGGCGCACTCCCGTCATATTCTGCTGGCTGCGGACCACACCAAGTTCCATGCTTCGGCGGCAGTAGAAATCGGCAATACCCGACAGGCGACCGCGTTATTTACCGACCTCTCTCCCCCCTCTGCAATGGGATCGGTGTTACAGCAGCAGCAAGTGGAACTGGTCGTTATTCCCACCAGCAGCGAAGAACCCACGCTCTGATCCACGGTGGTAAACCCGCTGATTTTCCTGCCGTTCGTCAATGCACGCAGAACTTTACCATGCGTGCATTAATTACCCGTTTGACGCTGCCAATATTCCCTTCAAATAGCTGCCGTAGTCACCAATATATCTGGCCATTTTCTATTGCTCATTATGGTTAAATAACCGCGTAAAAATCGGGTAATTATGCCCAATCATCAAACCGGATATCACTAGAAAAATCTCACGATATGAACATTGAGGGTTGTCTCAGAATGTCAGTGTGTTAGGGTATAGGGCACTCTTATTTTCTATTAGGACAACTTTAGCGTTTGATAATAAACCAAAGGAAACAGCGAATTGCATGGCAATTAAACTAGAAGTTAAAAATTTATATAAGATATTTGGTGAGCACCCGGAACGCGCATTTAAGCTGATAGACAAAGGTTTGACGAAAGACCAGCTGCTGGAAAAAACGGGGTTATCACTTGGCGTCAAGAACGCCTCTCTGGCCATTGAAGAAGGCGAGATATTTGTCATCATGGGGCTTTCCGGTTCCGGTAAATCCACCTTGGTACGCCTTCTCAATCGTCTGATAGAACCCACCCGCGGTGAGGTGCTGATTGACGGCGAGGATATATCCAAAATATCCGATGCTGCGCTGCGCACCGTACGGCGTAATAAGATCAGCATGGTGTTCCAGTCATTCGCTTTAATGCCGCATATGAACGTATTAAATAATACCGCATTCGGCATGGAATTAGCGGGTATTCCTTTACAGGAACGCCAGGAAAAAGCGTTGGACGCTTTGCGTCAGGTTGGGCTGGAAAATTATGCCAATGCCTATCCCGATGAACTGTCCGGTGGTATGCGCCAGCGTGTCGGCTTAGCCCGCGCCATGGCTAACGATCCGGATATATTGTTAATGGATGAAGCCTTCTCTGCGCTGGACCCATTAATTCGTGCCGAGATGCAAGATGAGCTCGTCAAATTACAGGCGAAACATCAGCGCACCATCGTCTTTATTTCCCACGATCTGGATGAAGCGATGCGTATTGGCGATCGCATTGCCATTATGCAAGGCGGCGAAGTGATCCAGGTGGGTACCCCGGATGAAATATTAAATAATCCGGCCAACGATTATGTGCGCACCTTCTTCCGCGGCGTCGATATCAGCCACGTTTTCAGTGCCAAAGATATCGCCAAACGTCGCCCGGTGACCCTGATCCGTAAGACCCCCGGTTTTGGTCCGCGCTCTGCGTTGCAGATCCTGCGTGATGAAGACCGTGACTATGGCTACGTGCTTGAACGCGGCCAGAAATTTATCGGCGTGGTATCGATAGACTCTCTCAAGCAGGCGCTGGCGGCCAATCAAACGCTGGACGATGCCTTGCTGGATGCCCCACTGCCCGTTCCGGCGGATATGCCGCTGAGCGAGCTGATCTCACTGGTAGCACAGGCTCCTTGCGCCGTGCCGGTGGTCGGGGAAGACAACAACTATATCGGTATTATTTCCAAAGGCATGCTGCTGCAGGCTTTAGATAAAGAGGGCCCTACGAATGAGTGATAATCAGGATCCATGGGCAACAGCTGCCACATCCCCTAACGACGCCTCGGCAACTCAGGCTGCTACCAGCAGCGATCCCTGGTCAACCGGCGCACCGGCAGACAGCGTACCCCACGATGCCGCTAATCAGGCCGCATCGAGCGCTGACTGGCTTAACAGCGCCCCAGTGGAGCCCGAGCACTTTAGCCTGCTGGATCCGTTCCACAAGGCTTGGGTGCCGTTTGACAGCTGGGTCACCCACGCCATTGATTGGCTGGTGCTGCACTTCCGTCCGCTGTTCCAGGGCATTCGTGTGCCGGTGGATTTCATCCTCAGCGGTTTCCAGCAGTTTTTGTTGGGTATGCCTGCTCCAGTCGCCATTTTGCTGTTCTCGCTGATCGCCTGGCAGATATCCAGCCTCGGCATGGGAGCCGCCACGCTGCTGTCGTTAGTCGCCATCGGCGCTATCGGGGCCTGGTCACAGGCAATGGTCACGCTGGCGCTGGTGCTCACCGCCCTGTTCTTCTGTATCCTTATAGGTCTGCCGTTGGGCATATGGTTGGCACGCAGCAAACATGCCGCCAAGGTGATCCGGCCACTGCTTGATGCCATGCAGACCACACCAGCCTTCGTCTATCTGGTGCCGATCGTCATGCTGTTCGGTATCGGTAACGTGCCGGGGGTAGTCGTCACGATCATCTTCGCCCTGCCGCCCATCGTGCGTCTGACGATCCTGGGCATCAAACAGGTGCCGGAAGATCTGATCGAAGCCGCCGAATCCTTCGGCTCCAGCCCGCGCCAACTGCTGTTTAAAGTGCAGTTGCCGCTGGCCATGCCAACCATCATGGCCGGGGTTAACCAGACGCTGATGCTGGCGCTGTCGATGGTGGTTATCGCCTCGATGATCGCCGTGGGCGGTCTGGGCCAGATGGTGCTGCGTGGCATCGGCCGCCTGGATATGGGGCTGGCCGCCGTGGGTGGCGTCGGTATCGTTATTCTGGCCATTATTCTCGATCGCCTCACCCAGTCACTGGGGCGCGATCGCCGCAGTAAAGGGCTAGGCCGCTGGTATACCCACGGCCCAATCGGGTTGATCGCTCGCCCGTTTATCAAAAAAGCCTGATCGCACTTCCCGCCAGCGGCTTACTGCACTGGCGGGCTATCTCCAAACAACATCAATAACAGAGGAAAAACTATGCGCACTACAGGGATCTGGGCTATTGCCCTTACCACACTGCTTGGTTCACAGGTTGCTTCCGCTGCTGATTTGCCAGGAAAAGGTATTTCGGTACAACCGATACAGAGCACCATCTCCGAGGAGACCTTCCAAACGCTGCTGGTCAGCAAGGCATTGGAAAAACTCGGTTATGACGTGAAAGAGCCGCGTGAGGTGGACTACAACGTGGCCTACACTTCCATCGCCGCTGGGGACGCCACTTTTCTGGCGGTGAACTGGGATCAGTTACACGCCGATCAGTATCAGGCCGCCGGGGGCGATAAAAAATTCTATCGCGAAGGGGCTTACGTCAGCGGTGCCGCTCAGGGCTACCTGATCGACAAAAAAACCGCCGAGAAGTATCACATTACCAACGTTGAGCAACTAAAAGATCCGAAAATTGCCAAGCTGTTTGATACCAACGGTGACGGCAAGGCCGACTTGACCGGCTGTACCCCGGGCTGGGGCTGTGAAACGGTGATTAATCACCATATTGACGCCTATGGCTTGGGCAAAACCGTGGAGCATAATCAGGGCAACTACGCCGCCATGATCTCCGATACCATCACCCGCTTCAAAGAAGGCAAGCCGGTGCTGTATTACACCTGGACGCCTTACTGGGTCAGCGATGTGATGGTGCCAGGGCGTGACGTTGTCTGGCTACAGGTGCCGTTCTCTTCCCTGCCGGGCGAGCTGAAAGATGTCGATACCAAGCTGCCGAACGGGGCCAACTATGGCTTCCCGGTCAACAACATGCATATTGCCGCCAATAAACAGTGGGCGCAGGCCAACCCTGCCGCCGCCAAGCTGTTTGCCATCATGAAACTGCCAATTGCCGACGTCAACGCGCAGAACCTGCGGATGCATGCAGGCCAGTCATCCGAAGCTGACATCCAAAACCATGTCAATGGCTGGATCAAGGCTCACCAGGCCGCGTTTGACGGCTGGGTGAAAACCGCCGCCGAAGCCGCCAAGTCATAATAAGCCCTCACCCCAACCCTCTCCCACAGGGAGAGGGAGCTGTTAGCCCCTGCTCTTTTGGAAGTAAGGGGCTTTCTCAGCAAACTCGATTGTCCCCTTATCCAAGGTATATCTCAGCAAACTAGATTGCCCCCTTTTCCAAGGTAAATCACCGAATTTTCAGACCCGCTCGATCGGTTCCCTCTCCCTGTGGGAGAGGGTTAGGGTGAGGGCCCGTTTTCTTTGCTTAACTGTCCGACATCCCTCCTGCGGCATACTGATAAAAATTATACATTGCCTTAACATTCTGTTGTGTCTGATACTTTGATCACAAATTTCCATTATTGAACAATTATGAACCAACCAACCGAACACCCGGGGCTTAGCCCTGCACTGACGCTGTTAATCGCGATGGCCACCGGCCTGGCGGTTGCCAGCAACTACTACGCCCAGCCGCTGCTGGAAACCATCGCACAAAACTTTAATCTCTCGGTTAACCAGGCCGGATTTATCGTCACCGCGGCCCAGCTAGGCTATGCGGTTGGCCTGCTGTTTCTGGTGCCGTTGGGCGATATGTTTGAGCGCCGCGGGCTGATCGTCTTTATGACGCTGTTAGCTGCCGGGGGCATGCTGATCACCGCTTCCTCCAGCACCTTATCGATGATGATCCTCGGTACGGCCCTCACCGGCTTGTTCTCTGTCGTGGCCCAGCTTTTAGTGCCACTCGCCGCTACCTTGGCGCACCCGGCAAAACGAGGTAAAACCGTCGGCGTGATCATGAGCGGCCTGCTGCTCGGCATTCTGCTGGCACGTACCGTCGCCGGTGCTTTGGCGGCCCTCGGCGGCTGGCGTACCATCTACTGGGTGGCCAGCGTGTTGATGATCCTGATGGCCCTGCTGCTGTGGCGCGCCTTGCCACGCTATAAGCTGCATTCCGGTCTGAACTACCCGCAGTTGCTGAAATCCATCTTTTCCCTGTTCTGCTTCACCCCGTTGCTGCGTACCCGCGCGATCATCGGCGCTTTATCATTCGCCAACTTCAGCGTGCTGTGGACCTCAATGGCTTTCCTGCTGGCTTCCCCACCTTTCAACTATTCCGAAGGTGTAATTGGGCTATTTGGTCTAGTGGGTGCTGCTGGCGCCTTGGCTGCCTCACGTGCCGGTCATCTGGCCGATAAGGGCAAAGCAGGGCTAACCACCAGCGTCGGATTGGTGCTATTGCTGTTGTCGTGGATCCCGATTGCGTTGGCACCGTACTCTCTCTGGGCGCTGATTATCGGCATTTTGGTGCTGGATCTGGCGGTGCAGGGGGTGCATGTCACCAACCAAAGCGTGATTTACCGCATCATGCCGGAGGCGCGTAATCGCCTGACCGCCGGTTACATGACCAGCTATTTTATCGGGGGTGCCGTGGGTTCAGTGCTTTCCGCCGCCGCTTATCAACATGCTGGTTGGAACGGCGTAGCGGCGATTGGTGGCGTATTGTGCGTGCTGAATCTGCTGACCTGGTGGCGTGGCAAGCGCTATGACCCGCAGGGTCCGGCCACTATCTAGTTAGCAAGAAAATAATAACTCAGGAAATTTATTAGGCCGCAGGGTGTGAAAATTACTTACACTCTGGTAATATTGTCGCGGTAAATTATTGGCGACCTATGCACCCTGCGCCCCGGACCACCATGAACGACCTTACTCAGGTAAGTTTTCTTTCTATCCCCTCCGCAGGATGCCGTAGTGCCCCGCCCAGTGACTTAAACAAACCTTACCTATCTCAGCCTGCGGAACGGCAGAATTTGTGCCTTCAATCACAAGACCTTAGAGTCTGTGGCGTTAAGCATTTACAAACAACTTACAAATGACACGAATTGCTAAATTATTCCCCTGGCTGAAGATTTACATTATTAATCACTATCGTTACTATACCGAACGAAATTAATGAGGCACTAAATTATGGAAAGCTCGTTTACCCCCATAGAGCAAATGCTGAATTTCCGCGCCAAACGTCAGAAAGACTTCCCATACCAGGAAATCCTGCTGACCCGCCTGTGCATGCATATGCAAGGCAAGCTGTTGGAAAATCGCAATAAAATGCTGAAAGCACAGGGAATCAACGAAACCTTGTTTATGGCTCTCATTACGCTGGATGCGCAGGAAAACCACAGCATTCAGCCTTCTGAGCTAAGCTCGGCCCTGGGTTCGTCACGCACCAATGCTACCCGCATTGCCGATGAACTAGAGAAACGCGGTTGGATTGAGCGCCGGGAAAGCGATCACGATCGCCGCTGCCTGCATCTGCATATGACCCAGGCTGGGGAAGCGTTTCTCGAACAATTGCTGCCACCGCAGCATAAATGTCTGCACTTTCTGTGGTCTACGCTGAACGACGAGGAGCAGCAGCAGCTTGAAATGCTGACGCGCAAATTGTTGACCCGTTTGGATCAGATGGAAGTTTCAGAACAGTTATCCCAATAATTCCTGTTCAGGTAATCATTTTATGCGATCCCCGTTAAACTGGAGAGTCACCCCGCTGTTCGCCGTTCTATTGCTGGCGGGGTGCGCATCTACCGATAATATTGCCCCGCAATCCAAGATGATGGAACCGCAACAGTTGCAGCTTGCCCAGTCGAAAGTCAGCTCGCTGGCCATCAGCCCGCAATGGTGGCGCACGCTTAACGATCCCCAGCTTGATAGCCTGATGACCCAGACGCTGCAAAACTCGCCTTCGCTGCAACAGGCGGGCGCTCGCGTGCGTGAAGCGCAAAGCGTGGCGGGGGAAGCCAGTGCCGCCAACGGCCCCAACCTGGATCTGAATGCCAGCATCAACCGTCAGCGTGTGGCGCAAAACACCAACCTGGGCTTTGGCTATTTACCCAACCCGGTGTATGAGTCCTCTAACTCCCTGGGCCTGAATCTGGCCTATGAGTTTGACTGGTGGGGAAAATATCGCAATCAGGTCAATGCGGCAAAAGCGCAGATCGACGCCGCACGTGCCGAGCAGGCGCAGGCCGCTCTGACGCTGACCAGTTCGGTAGCTTCAGCCTATTACCAGTTACAGGCGAATTACGCGCTGGAGAATGTGCTGCAACAAGAGGTGGATAATAATCAACGCCTGGCCGACCTGCGCCAAAAGCAATATAAAGCCGGGATCTACGGCGTGGAAATCCCGCAACAGACCCAGGCACAAGCAGACAGTGCCAAGCAGCAGATCATCCAGCTGCAGTCACAGATTGAACAACTGAAACACCAGTTGGCCGCCCTGGCCGGTCTTGGCCCGAATGCGATGCAGTCTGTGCATCCGGTGGCCATGCCAAACGAAGAACAGTTAGCCCCCAAAGGCGAACTCACCGCAGAGTTACTGGGTAAACGCCCGGACATCGTGGCACAGCGCCAACTGGTAGAGTCCTATAACCAACGGGTCAGTGCGGCACGCAAAGAGTTTTACCCTAGCCTGTCGATCTCGGCCTTTGCTGGCTTGACCACCACCAACGTCGGCGGCACCAGCCCGAATCTGTTTGAAGCCGCCAGCCAGGCGTGGGGCGTGGTTCCAGCCATTTCCCTGCCTATCTTCCATGCCGGTGCGCTACGCAGCAAGCTGGGGGAAGAGTCTGCGCTCTACGATCAGGCGGTGGGTTCCTATAACCAAACGCTCGTTAATGCGTTACAGGAAACGGCCGACGCCATCACCATTCAACAGAACAGTAGCAAGCAGCTGCTGCAGGCAACCTCTGCCTCCCAATCCATGCAGGATGTGTACCGGGTCGCCAACGCCAAATACCAGGCAGGGATTATTGGGCGTGATGAACTGTTGACCAGCCAGACGCAGCTATTGCAGCAGCAACAGGCACAACTGAATGCCAGCAGCAACTTGATGCAGGCGAAGATAGCATTGGTACGCGCGTTGGGGGGTGGCTACCAGGCCCCGGCGGCAGCGGAACCTAAAGCATAATTTTAGAGCGTGGAGAATACCATGAGTGCAAGTGCGGAAACTCAAACCCCGCAGCAACCGGCTGGCAAAAAACGGCAGCGTAAATTCTGGCTGCTGCTGTTAACGTTTATTTTTGTAATTATTGGGGTGGCCTATTTAGTTTATTGGTTCCTGGTGCTGCGTCATCACCAGGAAACCGACGATGCCTACGTGGCCGGTAATCAGGTGCAGATCATGGCCCAGGTTTCCGGTAGCGTGAACAGCGTGACCTTCGATAACACCGACTTTGTCCGCAAAGGCGATGTGTTGTTAACGCTGGATCCTACCGACGCCGAACAGGCGTTTGAGCGGGCCAAAACCGCGCTGGCCAACAGCGTGCGCCAAACGCATCAGTTGGTGATCAACGGTAAGCAGTATCAGGCTAACATTGCCCTGCGCAAATCCGAGCTGAGCAAGGTAGAAAACGATCTCAAGCGTCGTATCGTGCTGGGCAACGCCGATGCCATTGGCCGCGAAGAGCTGCAACATGCGCGTGACGCGGTAGACAATGCCAAAGCGGCACTGGAAGTCGCAGTGCAGCAATACAATGCCAATCAGGCGATGGTGCTGAATACTCCGTTGGATAAACAGCCCGCCGTGCTGCAAGCCGCCGCACAAATGCGCGACGCCTGGATGGCACTGCAGCGTACCCGCATCGTCAGCCCAATCACCGGCTTCGTTTCACGCCGTAGTGTGCAGGTGGGGGCACAGATCTCCCCAGGGACGCCTCTGATGGCCATAGTGGCACCGGACCATGTCTGGGTGGATGCCAACTTTAAAGAAACGCAGATCGCCAATATGCGTATCGGCCAAGAGGCCACCGTGGTGAGTGATCTGTACGGCAGCGACGTGGTGTTCAAAGGCAAGGTCGTGGGTATCGATATGGGTACCGGCAGCGCGTTCTCACTACTGCCTGCACAGAACGCGACCGGCAACTGGATCAAAGTGGTGCAGCGTTTACCCGTGCGTATCGAACTGGATGCGCAACAGGTTGCTGAGCATCCTCTGCGTATCGGTCTTTCTACGCTGGTCAAAGTCGACACCACCAATCTGGACGGCCTGGTGCTCTCCGATACGGTACGTCAAAAACCGCTGTTTGAAACCAACGCGCTGACGCTGGATCTGGCACCGGTGAATCAGATGATCGCCGATGTGATCCATGCAAACGCCGGTTAAGCGAGCGGGAGGCTACCTTGGCACAGAAACCGCTTGAAGGTGCCCAGCTCGCCTGGATGACGGTCGCGCTCGCCATGGCGACCTTTATGCAAGTGCTGGACTCCACCATTGCCAACGTGGCGATACCGACCATTTCGGGTAACCTCGGGTCTTCCAACTCACAGGGCACCTGGGTGATCACCTCGTTTGGGGTGGCCAACGCCATCTCCATTCCGATCACCGGCTGGTTGGCGAAACGCGTGGGTGAAGTTCGCCTGTTCCTGTGGTCCACGGCGCTGTTTGCCCTGGCCTCCTGGCTGTGCGGTATCTCCAACAGTCTGGGCATGCTGATCTTCTTCCGCGTGATCCAGGGCATCGTCGCCGGGCCGCTGATCCCGTTGTCGCAAAGCTTGTTGCTGAATAACTATCCCCCCGCCAAGCGTTCGATGGCCCTGGCGCTATGGTCGATGACCGTGATCGTCGCGCCGATTTTCGGGCCGATCCTGGGCGGCTATATCAGCGATAACTATCACTGGGGCTGGATCTTCTTCATCAACATCCCGATTGGGCTGTTCGTGATCCTGGTCGCGATGTCGACGTTGAAAGGCAGGGAAACCAAAACCGAGATCAAACCGATCGATACCGTCGGGCTGGTACTGCTGGTGGTTGGTATCGGTGCGCTGCAGATTATGCTCGATCAGGGCAAGGAACTGGACTGGTTCAACTCGACCGAGATCATTGTCCTGACCGTCGTGGCCGTGGTGGCGTTGGTGTTTCTGGTGGTGTGGGAGCTCACGGACGATCACCCGGTGGTGGATTTGTCGCTGTTCAAATCGCGCAACTTTACCATCGGCTGTCTGTGTATCAGCCTGGCCTATATGCTGTATTTCGGGGCGATCGTGCTGCTGCCACAGTTGCTACAGGAGGTCTATGGCTACACCGCCACCTGGGCTGGCTTAGCGTCTGCGCCGATCGGGCTGCTGCCGGTGATCTTGTCACCGATTATCGGCCGCTTCGGTCATCGGCTGGATATGCGCCGTTTGGTTACCTTCAGCTTCATCATGTATGCCGTGTGCTTCTACTGGCGCGCCTACACGTTTGAGCCGGGGATGGATTTTGGCGCTTCCGCCTGGCCGCAGTTCTTCCAGGGCTTTGCGATTGCCTGCTTCTTTATGCCGCTGACGACCATTACCCTGTCTGGGTTGCCGCCGGATCGCATAGCGGCAGCATCGAGCCTGTCGAACTTTACCCGTACCTTGGCGGGCTCTATCGGCACCTCGATCACCACCACGCTGTGGACCAGCCGGGAGGCGATGCATCACTCGCAGCTGAGCGAGTTTGTGAATCCATTCAACCCGCAATCGCAGGAGATGTACAGCAAACTGGAGCAGCTCGGCATGAGCAAGCAGCAGGCTTCGGCGTATATCGCCAACGAGATCACCGCGCAGGGGCTGATCATCTCGGCCAACGAGATATTCTGGCTTTCGGCGGGGGTGTTCCTGATATTGCTGGCGCTGGTCTGGTTCGCCAAACCCCCGTTCAGTTCCGGGGGCGGCGGGGGCGGAGCCCACTGATCGAGTCACGCCCATAAACTCCAATGGAAGTGGCTAAAGATCTTCTGTGATATGGGGCGGTTCAAAGATGGACCGCCTTATAGAATTGGATGATTATTACTAGGTTTGTAAAGCTCATAGCAGCGCTGCCAGGGCCTCGGCTACTGTAATAACATGAGGTATTTTAGCCGCGACTTGTTCTGACGGTATGCACGATTAATTAAATCTGACTGTCGGCGAAGAGCAGACGTTAGCGCTTTCGGTTCATAATTACGAAAATGCTATTGGATATCTCCATCGAAGGTATAGTGATTCAGACAAAATCCATCAGTTGAAGATACCAATAAGTGCCTGCAGGGAATTGATTTCAATAATGGGGATAGGCACGGTGAGCATCGGTGTTAACGCCATTGAAAGCGCAGTGCCGGCAGTCGCCCGATATGGCAAGGGCCAGAGAGCAGGGGCTCTTGTGCCCCCCTGCTACAGCGTGTTCACTGATGGAGGGATAAATACCACTCGTTTAGCTCTCGAAACGATGCATAAGCTACAGAAAGGCGTCATTTTATTGCAATAATTTTTTCAAAAGTATATAAAAATTAAGCCTCATAGACATTACAAACACATTATAATAACTTGTCAAAATACATAGTCTACAAGGGAGCAGAATGGTGTATACAATCCAAACGGATACAGTAACGAATGACGTTATTAGCGACATTTTTGCCCGGGACTGCGTTCTCTGGCTCACAACCAAAAACTTACAGCCCGGTAGTGAATTTGACTCATTGTTAAACTTGATAGATGGTCCATGGCGAGCAATTTTTGTTGAATCAACTTCCGGAGCTTTTGGTCAGATTCTTGCCGAAAAAGCGCGCACAATATTATCTTCAGGCCAGGCGAATGGATTTAGCCATCTTATCGCTAGTGATCCACTATCACTTACACTTCAGCGCCACTCAAAACCAATTTTCTTTTTAAATGGTCGTGAAGATCTTTCAGGATTAGAGTCTAACAATCTTTCAAAACGGAGCATTGATCGTCGACGACTAAATATGACAGCTCGTTTGAAGGATTTAGAGCCAAGGCGCGTAATTATTGTCGGTGAATGCCCTACCTTAGCGATAGAGGATCTTGCAGATCTCTGGCAAGATGATTTTCGCTCCCTAATCAGCATCGTTTCCACAGATGTAACTGAAGTACAAACGTCGATTGAGAATTTTGAAAAACATACAAATCTAAAGCTCATTCACTGGCTCACCCAAACAGTTACACAATTTACTGACAAGCTCAATGTTAGGCTCGAACAGCTACTAGCAAGCTCCAATATACTTGTCAATGTAAAACTACCAGGAAATATAACAGTAGAGGTTGATCTTAAAACAGCAGAGTTTGCGGAATCTCCTCTTCAAGACTTTTGCGATTTTATTAGAGTCTCGGACACTCTTCCATTAGCAGCCGAGGATTTAAAAGAAGAAGAGTTTCAATCTTTCTTTTCACGCCAAGGTTCTGGATGGAGAAATTATGCGGCTGGACTCCCTTGGATTCCAGATCCAGAACCCCAGAGAAATCTATTAAAAGGGCTCAACAATCAGCTTGCAGATGCTCCAGGGTCAGTACATGTATACTCTATAGTGTCAGAAGCAGGGGCAGGAGGTACGACTCAAGCACGAATACTTGCATTCGCGGTTGCAAAAGAAGGGTTCCCAACTCTTGTTTTAAAACAAGAGTCTCAAATACCTGACGCAATTGAGCTTACTGGTTTCTTTTTCCGAGCAGTGGCCGAGACTTCTGGTCGTGCACTAGAGACTGGACTTACGGACGTGGGTGAGCCAGTGTGGGTGCTAGTTCTGGACGTGCAGCATGCGGACAAATCTACAGACGAACTTGAGCGTTTGTGTGGAGAATTTGTGCGAAGCGGGAGGAAGGTAGCCATTATAAAAGTTACGCCACCAAACCGCCCATTAGACCTCCCCAAACCAATACCTCATCAAGAATTAGTGTACATCCGCCACTCACTTGAATCAGCCCAGGTTTTACATCTTGGTAAACATCTCAACTTATTTCTACGTAGATTTGGCAAAGAAAAAACTGACGAAGAATGGGAGAGATTTTGGCGCTCGCATAGTCCTGAGTTAAACTCAGGCCTTGCAAGCTTCTGGATCACTCTTGAGTTTTGGCTGCGTGGATTCTTAGATATCGGAGAATCTGTTCAAAGTTGGATCATGCAACAGTTTAAATCTCTTCCAACGATAGAGATTCAATATGCAATAATGGAAATTGCATCACTTGCAATTGAAAGAAAATCGACCCCTGAGAGACTATTAAAACCTCTAGCATCACCAAAGTATCCTTGGTCCTATGCTCTAGAAGAAGCACGATCCGAATCACCCGGATTGGGACTTATGGAGGGAGAATCCTTCCCAAATGGGCGCGTCTGGATCATCGCTCACGATTTGCTCGCCCGCTATTTAATGAACGGCATCTGGAATGATCGTTTACTGTGTGAAAAGTTGAGTCTGCCACTATATGAAGACACTATTGCTCTTCGCTTAGCAATGATATCCAAGCTCGCCAGTCGAACGGCAATGGGAGAAGCATTTGCTAGATCGTTTGCGGTTACATTAGCGATGAATGTATTAAAACTGGACGAGAGTAGTGGTAATGCAGAGTTTTTTAAACACTGGAGGTCAGCACTTTCAATTTTAGAAAGTATCCCACTAGAAGTGACTGTTAGTAGCCGCTCGTTCAATCATCACCTAGCTATTTCCAAAAGACGCGTCACCCAGGATGACCTATTCCAAATTGACGATAATGAGAAGCAAAGACTGCTAAAGGAAGCTGCTATATCGGTAGAATTTGCAATAGACAATATCGCGTCAACGCCAGAAGATGAGACCAACTTAAATCTATTCAATACATTAGCTCTGATTTACCAAGATCTAGCCGAGCTTGAGAGAAAAAATGGAGACCAAGTAAGGCTGAATCAGCTTCTCGAAAAATGTAACGAAGTTACCAATAGGGCTCTCAAAGAAAACCCAAACAGCCCCTATGTCCTAGAGACAGTAGCAAAAAATCTCCTACGTCAAGGAATGACGGGCGAGGCATCTAATGAACGGATTGAGTCAGCAGCTAAGGCCTTATCGTTCGTCTTTCAAGCATCTCAACTTGATAGCGCATTTACCCGTAGAATGAAACTTGGACAGTTGGCTGCACAGGCGCTTAAGATACTACGTGATGATAATGCAAGCTCAAAAATAGATAGTTTGTGCGCTCAAGGAATATCCTATGGCTACATAGCTAAGGCTTGGTGCTCTCTACCTATATCAACTGCCCAAGCATCGCTACTGCTTGATGATATTAATGCCGAATTGGCAGCACCAGCTATCGAAATACTGAGAGGCTCGCCAAACCGAGACTGGCTTCTAGTCCGGATACTGTACGATTTAGTAGTAATTGCTGAGCCCAAAAACTTCCAAGAGCAATTACACCTTTTGGATGAGCTATCAGGAACAAAAGGGTATCAGCTTTCATTACAGCAAGTTTTAGAAAGAGCTATATTACTCATGATTGCGGGACAACATAAACAGGCAGATGAAGAGTTTAAATGGCTCAGACCAAGGGTGAAGGAATCACAAACTCCTGTTTTTGTGCCAAATAGGTTGAGGTGGTTGCTTACACCCGAAAGCATGACACGGGCTGTTTGCACAGGGCAAGTAGTCGACAGCGCGGCTTCGTTACGAGGGATGGCTAAGGTTAAGGAACTTAGTAATATTTGGGCTCCTTACAATCCACAAGAGTTTGGGAAAAGCAGAATGGGGCCAAATGAACACTTCAAATGCCAAGTGACCTTTGGAGCGATGGGGCCATTCCTCAAACCTGTTGAAACTAGCCATAGATGAGGAATTAACCATGACAGGGAAAAGACCTGAAATATCTGGTTGCGAGTGGTTTGCTTCACAGCGTGGCTGGAATTTGAAGCGTGGTAATGTGATGGTCGAAGGTACTTCAGATGTAGATTATTTCAGCCATGCCTCACTGCTTTATGAAATTGCTAATGGAATCCCTCTTCTTGATGAAGATTTTTCTATTTTCGCTGCTGGTCTAGGTGATGAGGGGGGAACTTACGGTATTTCTGAAAGATTTCCGACTCTATTTAATCTAGCCGATATTGACGTAAAGAATAACCCTAAAAAAAAGTACTCAGTAATAGCACTAGTAGACGACGATAAAATGGGGAAAGCAGCTGCTAGCGGTATATCTAAAGGTCACAGAAGTATAATCGAGTACGAGGTCATCTTCAGACTACGAAGGAAAATGCCTTTACGCGCAGGCTCTTCGAGAGTATTAGAACAGAAAACGAAAGAGGTTAACTCTGAATATATGAACCTTGAATGTGTTATCGAGGATCTAATCTCGTTAGATTTTCATGAGAAATTCATCACAAAAATGCCACATGCGCTCAGAAAAGCTAGCATTTATAAAGGTACTGGCGCGCATCACTATCTCACTGATGATGGTAAACGAGAGTTCTTAAATTTCACTATCAAATCAGCGACAATTTCTGATCTGCAAGCTGTAATTGATGTCCTTAAAAGTCTCCGCAGCTATGTAGGGCTTCCTCCAAACTGAGGTTATTAACAGGACAACACCATACTTCTCAAGCCCCATTTCTCAATGAAAAGGGGCTAATTTGGTAAAATGAATCTCAGGGTGAAATGAATCGCCACGGATAATCTAGACACTTCTGAGCCGTTGATAATATTGATTTTCATATCCCGTCGGTGACATCAGATCACTCGAACCATGCCGACGCTTACTGTTATAAAACATTTCGATGTAATCAAAAATATCACTGCGAGCTTCTTCCCGCGTTCCGTAGATCTTTTTCTTTATCCGTTCACGCTTCAGTAGCTGGAAAAATCTTTCTGCAACTGCGTTGTCGTGACAGTTACCACGACGGCTCATACTGCCCTCCAGTCCATGTGATTTCAGGAATGACTGCCATTCATGGCTTGTGTACTGACTACCTTGATCAGAATGAACCAGCACCTGTTTTTGAGGATTACGCCGCCACACGGCCATCAGAAGCGCATTCAGGACAATATCTTTTGTCATCCGGGGTTGCATTGACCAGCCGATAACTTTGCGCGAGAACAGGTCAACAACCACGGCCAGATACAGCCAGCCCTCGTGGGTTCGGATGTAAGTTATGTCCGTTACCCAACGTTCATTCGGTGCTTCCGAGTTGAACTGCCGCTGGAGTCTGTTGGGTGTCACGATACTGGCTTCCCCTTTACGTGCTCTTGGGCTTCGGTACCCGACCTGAGCCTTTATCCCGGCACGCTTCATCAGCCGCCAGACTCGGTTAATCCCGCACTGTTGCCCGCTATCTCGCAGGTCGAGATGGATCTTACGATAGCCATAAACGCAACCGGACTCCAACCAGAACTTTTTGATTTGTCCTGTCAGCCTCATATCCGTCTGATGCCGTGGTGAATGTGGCTGCTGAAGCCAGGTGTAAAACCCACTCGGATGAACATCCAGCACCCGACAGAGCAGACGAACAGGCCAGCAACAGGTGTTATCACGGATAAAGGCGTACCTCAGTCGGACAGCTTAGCAAAGTACGCCGCGGCTTTATTTAATATGTCCCGTTCGTCAGTAACCCGCTTCAGCTCTTTTTGGAGTCGGCGGATCTCGGCCTGAGCATCTGACTGTTCTTTGTTGGTGGAAGAGTCAGGCCCGTACTTCTTTATCTAGGCGTAAAGACTATGGGTGGTGTAATGGTCAAGTAAAACAGGACACCGATTTAGGCACATTGTTGTAGTCGTCGTTCGTATTCATCCGGCGAGATGTTTCCCAGCCGGTAATGCCGCCGCTTCAGATTATAAAAACTGTCGATATAATCGATAACGTCTGCAATACCCTGACTTCGGGTTTCATAGCGACGATAGTTAACTCTCTCTGCTTTCAGACTGCGGAAAAACCTCTCCGTAACCGCATTATCCAGGCAGTTACCCTTACGGCTCATGCTGCCCGTCACAGCAAGTTCCTGCTGGCAGGATTGGAACTGAGTACTGGTATATTGCGCCCCTTGATCGCTATGGAATACGACTGGACCTGTTGGCCGTCGTTTATTGATCGCCAGCCGTAATGCCCGCGTAGTCAGCGCGCTGTCCGGTTTGTCTGAGAAGGCCCAGCTCACTATTTTTCTTGAACATAAGTCCATGACAATAGCCAGATACAACCAGCCCTGAGCCGTGCGAAGATAGGTGACATCACCTGACCACCAGGTATTCAATGTCTCTGGATTAAATTGCCGATTCAGTAGGTTATCTGCCACTACAGCCGGTTTTCCACCACGGGGATAACGGTGACGTCCGGGACGCTTCGCAACCAGCAACAGGGCTTTCATTACCTGACGGACGCGGTATCGGCCTACGTTAAAACCCTGTTCACGCAACTCAATACACATACGCCTACTGCCGTACGTCGCATCCATTTCAGCATGAACATGTTTAGCCGCTGCGTGAAGCATAAGAACATCGGCTTTGAGCGCTGGCCGGCTGCTCCGTGCGTAAAATACGCTGCGCGTAAGCGACAGGCAGCGACATACCTGCTGGATATTTGCACCAGCCTTCTTCAGCTTTACCGCGACTTTTTGTCGTTGTTCATTTCCATGGCGAAGAAGGCC
Organism: Serratia sp. K1WW1; assembly: GCF_055790865.1. Lineage (NCBI taxonomy): Bacteria > Pseudomonadati > Pseudomonadota > Gammaproteobacteria > Enterobacterales > Yersiniaceae > Serratia > Serratia sp. K1WW1. Next base: position 1,297,499 of record NZ_CM147697.1, on the reverse strand, counting down.
GAAGCTTTTTTTAACAGGTCATTGTCGCTCTGTAGCTGACGTACCTGCTTTTCAAGTTCCTGTATTCGCCGTTGTTCAGGTGTAATGGCACTGGCTGCTGGCGTCTCGCCCCGTACTTCTCCGCGATACTGGCGTAGCCAGCGCTGCAATGTGGAAAGACCAATATTCATTGTTTCAGCAGCTTGTGTCACCGGGTAGTTGTGCTGAAGGACCAGATTGACACATTCCTGTTTGAACTCATGGGTAAACGTTTTTCTGCGCATTCTCACCTCGTTAGTGCTGCTTATTATATCTCTAACAAAGTGTCCGGGATCATTAGACCATTACAGTTAAACCCGTGGCGATTCAAAAAATTAATTTTTAGTCCTATCTCCTCTTGTTGCTATTTTGCCCAATCCTCCAGTATCAGATCTGTTACCCGCTCAAACTCCCGCGTGTTATTGGTTACCAGAATCGCACCGGCCGCAATGGCATGACCAGCGATGGCGGTATCATTGGGGCCAATAGGTGTGCCAGCCGCAGCAAGCGTAGCCTTAATGTTTGTTGTCGCATCAACAGCAGCCCGATCCCAAGCCAGCACCGCATCAAGACGGCTACAGAACGCTTCAACCAACCGGGCGTGGCGCGGTGAGGCCTTTTTACCAATAGTCCCGAAACACATCTCGGCGTAGGTAATAGCCGACACCACGATGCGGTGATTGCGCATCACGGCCTGCTCCAGGCGTCTGATCACGGCCTCTGGTTGCTCACGCATGATAAAGGAGCAAATATTGGTATCCAGCATGTAGGTTTTGTTCATAGTTCAAAACGTCCCTCGTCGCTGACAATCTCCTCGCGTTCTGTCATAAAGTCCGCGTCGGCCTTTTCTTCCTGCAGGAATGAGCCCCAGCTGGGGCGAACCGGGCGCAGAATGATGCTATCGCCTTCACGGGTAATTTCCAGTTCACTGACACCTTCAAAGTCCATATCTCGGGGCAAACGGATAGCACGGTTATTGCCGTTTTTAAATACCGATACAATTCTCATAGTGATCCTTCCCGAAGTTATTTATACATGCAAACCCTATACACAGAAGCCGCTAGCACGGCAGGTTTCTGTACGTATGTTGTACAGTATAAGGATATGCTTAGCATATGTATAGATGAATGCGAATGAGGGGGAGGGATCTTTTTGAGCATAGTAGCCAGTCGGTTTTTGTACTGACTCTGATAGATCAAAGCCCTGGCTTTGCGGCCAGGGCTTTGTCATTAATCGGCTTTTGTCGCGTAAAGCATTACGCCTGGTTCTGACGCCACCAATCGGCCAACAGAATACCGGTAGCTACCGAGACGTTCAGGCTTTCTACTTTGCCAGTCCCGCCGATAGACACGCTCATATCACCCTGTTGCCAAGCACTGTCGCTCAGGCCATCACGTTCCTGGCCCAACACCAGCACCATCTTGGTTGGCAGTTTAGCCTGCGCCAACGGCGTGCCTTTATGGCTGGAGGTGGTGACGATGGTGTAACCCGCTTTGCGGAACGTATCCAGCACGGACAGGAAGTCATCGGCATTGATTGCCTTGATGTGTTCCGCCCCGCCTTCAGCCGTACGCACTGCTGCGCCAGATTCCAGCACCGCTGGATCCTGTAGCAATACGCCGTTCACGCCAAAGTGTGCACAAGAACGAACGATCGCACCCAGGTTGTGTGGGTTGCCCACTTCTTCCAGTGCCAGCACGCAATCTTTGGCCGGTGCATTCTGCAGGTAAGTCTGCGCATCCAGACCTTGACGTTTTTTAATCAGGAAGCACACGCCGCCGTGATGTTCGGTACCGGACGCTTTGGCCAGTTCCTCTTCATCCACCACGTGGTAAGCCTTGCGGTTAGCCGCCATCCAACGCAGTGCCTCACGGAAACGTGGGGTTACGGATTGCACAAACCAGGCACGGACGATGGCATCTGGACGGCTGGCGAACAGGGCTTTACAGGCGTTTTCACCGTAAACACGGGTTTCTTCCGCACGTTGGCGGCGCAGCTGCTCGGGATCGATAAAGCTTTTGCCACTGATGCCACCATGATCGAACGCCGGTTCTTCTTGCGGAGCACGGGACACGGTTTTCCACGGTGATTCATAACCACCGCTGTCTTCGGTACGCGCCGGACGGCGAGGACGATCGCTTTCACTGCTGCTGCGACGGGGATCGGCACCCCGACGGTCACCACCGCGCGCCTTATCCTGACCGGCACGGCCAGAGCGTGCATTGTCAGCCGGGCGGCCTTTGCCGTCAGGTCGTTTATTCTTGTTACGGTTGTCGCCGCTATCGTCGTCACTACGGACGAACATCACTTTAACCTTACCGTTCTTGCCACTAAATGAATCGTTCATTGTCTTCTCCACCAACGCGCAGGGCGCGAAGATTACCTGATGTTGGTGCGCTAAGCCACCAACTTGCGCTAAAAGCTAGCATCTATCAAATTCATCGAACAAATCACTTGGTCGAATGCCACGCTTTTACCGATAATAAGCAACATTAAGGATACATATACGCGGCTAACATGCTGCGTCAGCCCCAGAGGTAACCATGAATACAGTTTGTGCAGCTTGTAATGCCACCAACCGCGTGCCGGAAGAACGTCTGGCGGACGGCGCTAAATGTGGCCGCTGCGGCCATGAATTGTTCGACGGTGAAGTGATTAACGCCACCGCCGCCACGTTGGACCAGCTCCTGCAAGACGACTTGCCGATCGTGGTCGATTTTTGGGCCCCGTGGTGTGGCCCGTGCCGCAGCTTCGCGCCGATCTTTGAAGACGTGGCACAGGAGCGTGCTGGCAAGGTGCGTTTCGTGAAGGTCAACACCGAAGCCGAACCCGAGTTGAGCGCCCGCTTCCGCATTCGCAGCATCCCTACCATCATGGTGTTCCGTGAAGGCAAGATGGTCGATATGCTCAATGGCGCGATGCCGAAAGCGCCGTTCGATAACTGGCTTAACGAGCTAGTTTAACGCAAAAGCGCTTACTATGCCGCCAGTTGTTGTCGGCATAACATCGCCCAGATAGCCCGTGCGCCTCTCCCGCCGGGCTTTTTTCTGCGCTACAATGGCGGTTTTTCAGGATAGTTATGACTGACAACGCCGTACTTCGTCTGCGCCAAGACCGTTTAGACCGCGCCACCCGCCCGTTTCTGGCCAGAGGTAGCCGCGCCGTGCGCTGTCAGGGTTGTTTGCTACCGCAGCAAAACTGCCTGTGTGCCACCATCAAACCGCAGCAGGCCAACAGCCGCTTTTGCCTGATCATGTTCGGCGCAGAGCCGTTGAAGCCCAGCAATACCGGCCGCCTGATCGCCGATATCCTGCCAGATACCCAGGCGTTTACCTGGTCACGCACCGAAGTCGATCCGGGCCTGCTGGCAGCCATCAACGATCCCACTCGTCAACCCTACGTGGTATTCCCGGCCTCTTATGCCGATGCGGATCGCCCGGTGGTTAGCAGCGTGCCCACCGGCGGCAAGCCGCCTTTATTTATCATGCTCGACGGTACCTGGTCGGAAGCGCGCAAGATGTTCCGTAAAAGCCCCTATCTGAATCAGTTCCCGGTCTTTTCACTGAACGTGTTGGCCTCATCGGACTATTTGCTACGTGTTGCCAGCCGCCCCGAACAGCACTGTACGGCAGAAGTCGCTGCCGCCCTGCTCCAACAGGCAGGCGATGAACAGGCCGCGACCGGGCTGAGCCAACATTTCAATTACTTCCGTGAACAGTATCTGGCCGGGAAACCTCACCGCCCAGAGGCACCGGTCACAGCAAATCTGCCACAAAGCGCCTAGAATCAGACGATAATTTGCCTCTTTCAGGCAAACCTATCAGGAGCAGGAGCCGCACATGAGCCAGAGAGGGTTAGAAGCGCTATTACGTCCCAAATCAATTGCCGTGCTCGGCGCTTCGCAACAGCCCGGCCGGGCTGGCTATCTGATGATGCGCAATCTGCTGGCTGGCGGTTTTACCGGCCCGATACTGCCGGTCACGCCTCGCTACAAGGCAGTCTGCGGCGTAATGGCCTATCCCGACGTAGCCAACCTGCCGCTAACCCCCGATCTGGCCGTGCTGTGTACCAATGCCCAGCGTAACCTGGCACTGATAGAAGCCCTGGGTGAGCGCGGCTGCAAAACCGCCATCGTACTTTCCTCCCCCGTGGAACAATTCGCCGAGCTGAAGGCCACCGCACAACGCTACTCAATGCGCCTGCTGGGGCCAAACAGCCTGGGCTTGCTGGCGCCTTGGCAAGGTATCAACGCCAGCTTTTCGCCGGTCCCCATTCAGAAAGGCAAGCTGGCGTTTATCTCCCAGTCTGCCGCCGTGGCGAACACCATTCTGGACTGGGCGCAACAACGGGAGGTTGGCTTCTCCTACTTCATCGCGTTAGGGGATAGCCTGGATATCGACGTCGACGATCTGCTCGACTTCCTGGCCCGCGACAGCAAAACCAGCGCCATTCTGCTGTATCTGGAAAACATCAACGACGCGCGGCGTTTCCTTTCCGCCTCCCGCAGTGCCTCACGCAATAAGCCGATCCTGGTGATCAAAAGTGGCCGTAGCCAACAGGCACAGCAGCTACTCAACAGCCAGCAGGGATTAGACGCCGCCTACGATGCTGCGATCCAACGCGCCGGTTTGCTGCGCGTGCAGGATACTCACGAGCTGTTTTCCGCCGTGGAAACCTTAAGCCATATGCACCCGCTACGCGGTGAGCGGCTAATGATTATCAGCAACGGTGCGGCCCCCGCAGCCATGGCGCTGGACCAATTACTCTCCCGCAACGGTAAGCTGGCAACGTTGACGGATGAGACTCAGGAGAAGCTGAGCGCTGCCCTGCCGGAGTTTATCCGGCCAGGAAATCCTATCGATCTGCGTGATGATGCAACCCCCAAGCGCTATCTGGCCGCTCTGCAACCGCTGCTTGACAGCCACGACTATGACGCCCTGCTGCTGATCCATGCCCCTAGCGCCGCCTCTCCGGGCACTGAGACCGCCGAACGGCTGATCGAGGCCATCCGCCAGCACCCACGTGGGAAACGCATTACGCTGTTAACCAACTGGTGTGGCGAATACTCCTCTCAGGAGGCCCGCCGCCTGTTTACCGAGGCCGGGATCCCAACCTATCGCACGCCAGAAGGCGCGGTCACCGCGTTTATGCATATGGTGGAATACCGCCGTAACCAGAAGCAGCTGAAGGAAACCCCGGCGCTACCGATTGGGCTTACGGCCAATACCGCTGCCGCGCACCAGTTAATCCATCAGGCATTGGCCGAAGGGGCGAGCCAGTTGGATACCCATGAAGTCCAACCGATTTTGCAGGCTTACGGCCTCAGCACCCTGCCAACCTGGATTGCCAGTGACAGCGCTGAAGCGGTGCACATTGCCGAACAGATTGGCTACCCGGTAGCGCTCAAGCTGCGTTCTCCGGATATCTCGCACAAATCCGAAGTTCAGGGGGTCATGCTTTATTTACGTACCGCCACCGAGGTGCAGCGGGCAGCGGAAGCGATCCTCGATCGGGTGAAACGTACTTATCCTCAGGCACGCATCCACGGTCTGTTAGTGCAAAGCATGGCCAACCGTGCCGGAGCACAAGAATTGCGGATTGCCGTTGAACAGGATGCCACCTTCGGTCCGCTGATAATGCTCGGCGAAGGCGGCATTGAATGGCGTAAGGAAAACCAGGTCGCCGTTGCCCTGCCGCCGCTGAATATGGCGCTGGCGCGTTATCTGGTGTTGCAGGCGGTGAAAGGAGGCAAAATCCGTGGGCGCAGTGCGCTGCGGCCGCTTGATATCCCCGGCTTAAGCCGCCTGTTGGTGCAGGTTTCCAACCTGATCCTTGACTGCCCAGAGATCTCACGCCTCGATATTCATCCGGTATTAGCCTCCGGTAGCGAATTTACCCTGCTGGACGTTTCCATGCAGTTAACGCCTTTCAGTGGCGATCCACAGGCGCGCCTGGCGATCCGCCCTTATCCCCATGAGCTGGAAGAAGCCATTGAATTAAAAGACGGTTCTCAATGCCTGTTCCGCCCGATCCTGCCGGAGGATGAACCGGCGCTGAAGCACTTTATCGACCGCGTCACCAAGGAAGATCTCTATTACCGCTACTTTAGTGAGATCAACGAGTTTAGCCACGACGATTTGGCTAACATGACCCAAATCGACTACGATCGAGAAATGGCTTTCGTAGCGGTACGCGATGGCGAAGAGATCATCGGCGTGACGCGCGCTCTGTCAGATCCGGACAACACCGACGCCGAATTCGCCGTACTGGTACGTTCCGATCTGAAAGGCCTGGGTCTGGGCCGACAGCTCTTGATGAAAATGATTGGCTATGCGCGAGCGCAAGGTCTGACCCGCCTGACAGGCATTACCATGCCGAATAACCGCGGAATGGTCACGCTGGCACAAAAGCTGGGGTTCAAGGTCGATGTGCAAATTGATGAAGGGATTGTCAATTTAACCCTGCCGCTACAGGATGGGGCGACGCCGTGACCGCTGTCGCAATGTAATACGAATCCACTACTTAACGCCAAAACATACGCACAATCGGGGCAACTAGTGGTATTATCGCCCGATTGTTCGAAGCATTTTATTCATGGAAGTGGCGTTCCGGCCATCCAAATATGAGAGAAGAAGCGCACTGTGATGTTGTCAAAATTTAAACGTAGCAAACATCAACAACACCTTGCACAACTGCCCAAACTCCCCCAGACGGTTGCTGATGTCCGTACCCTTTTTACGCCGGCTGATTTCCGTGCAACGCTGCTGGAATCGATCGCTAACGCAACAACCCGTATTTATCTGGTAGCGCTCTATCTGGAGCATGACGATGCGGGCCGCGATATCCTCAATGCGCTCTATCAAGCCAAGCAGCAGCGCCCTGAGCTGGAGATCTGCGTGTTGGTAGACTGGCATCGTGCTCAACGTGGGCGTATCGGTGCGGCAGCGGCCAATACCAATGCCGACTGGTACTGCGCTATGGCGGCACAACACCCGCAGGTTTCGGTGCCGATTTACGGCGTTCCAGTCAATACTCGCGAAGCGCTGGGCGTACTGCATTTGAAAGGCTTTGTCGTTGACGATACGGTGATCTACAGCGGTGCCAGTATTAATGATGTCTATCTGCACCAGCATGATAAGTATCGTTACGATCGCTATCAGCTGATCACCAATAATCTGTTGGCGGTAACCCTGTGCGATTACATCAAACAGCATCTGTTAACCGCCGGTGCCGTACAGCGTCTTGATCGTGCTGACAGGCCCAAGAGCCTCGAGATCAAGAACGAAACCCGCATGTTCCGCTTTGCCCTTCGCCGTGCCGCCTATCAATTTCAGGGGAGCGCCAGTAATGATGAGCTGGCCGTCACCCCGTTAGTCGGCCTGGGCAAACAGAGCATTCTGAACAAAACGATCCACCACCTGATGTCCAGCACCGATCAGAAACTGACGCTGTGCACGCCTTACTTCAACCTGCCAGCCTTGCTGGTGCGCAATATCATTTATCTGCTGCGCCAAGGGAAACAGGTGGAGATCATCGTGGGGGACAAGACGGCCAATGACTTCTACATTCCTGAAGATCAGCCGTTCAAGATTATCGGCGCACTGCCTTATCTTTACGAAATCAACCTGCGACGTTTCCTGAGCCGCCTGCAACGCTATGTTGATACCGGCCAGCTGATTGTGCGCCTGTGGAAAGACGGCGATAACAGCTATCACCTGAAAGGGATGTGGGTCGATGACGAGTGGCAATTGATCACCGGTAACAACCTCAACCCGCGCGCCTGGCGGCTGGATCTGGAAAACGCTATTCTGTTCCACGATCCCAAGCACGAAATGCAGGAACAACGGCATAAAGAGTTGGAAACGATCCGTACCCATACCACAGTGGTGGGCCACTATCTCGAATTGCAAAGCATTCAGGAATATCCGGTCAAGGTGCGTAAACTGATCCGTCGTCTGCGTCGGATCCGTATCGATCGCTTGATTAGCCGTATATTGTAAACTCGCTATAATTAACTGCACCACAGCCCGGCAATGCCGGGCTTTTTTGTCCATATTGAAACAGGATGTTTTCACTATGCGCCCACTCTGCCTGTTTATCCTCCTTCCAGTCCTGTTGTTCTCCAGTGGCTGTACCCATATGGCTAATGATAGTTGGACCGGTAAAGACAAGGCTCAGCACTTTGTCGCTTCCGCTGCATTTGCCGCCGCTGGCGCAGCTTATGGCGATCATCAGAACTGGAATGAGGCACGTAGCCGCAGTTTTGGCCTGCTATTTTCGATTGGCTTGGGCGCGGCGAAAGAGCTGTATGACAGCCGGGAAGGCGGTACGGGCTGGAGCTGGAAGGATTTTGCCTGGGATGTGGCAGGGGCTGCAACGGGGTACAGTATTTATCATCTGGCACGTTGAGGCTTGGTAATGACCCCTCACCCTAACCCTCTCCCACAGGGAGAGGGAACCGATCGAGTCCGCTGGTATTCCTCAGAACTTCTTATCTTTCTGATTACTCATCACTGCCGAAACGGCATGGGTTCATCAAAGGTTCCGACTTGCCGAAGCCGCACTCACTCATCCACGACGCCGGACTGCTCCCTCTCCCCCGCACGGGTGTTCAGTTGTTCTCAGCTGGTACTCTGGGAGAGGGTGGGGGTGAGGGGCATTTCTGTTTCCGACACATAGCAAAAAGGCCATCCTTGCGGATGGCCTCTTGGCTTAATTGATGCCTGGCAGTGTCCTACTCTCGCATGGGGAGACCCCACACTACCATCGGCGCTACGGCGTTTCACTTCTGAGTTCGGCATGGGGTCAGGTGGGACCACCGCGCTATTGCCGCCAGGCAAATTCGTTTCATTCCAACCGCTTCACTCTCGTGTCGCCATCGGAACCAATCTCGGAACGTCGCTGAAAATCTCTACAATCTCTCTAAAACACCTTTGGTGTTGTAAGGTTAAGCCTCACGGATCATTAGTACTGGTTAGCTCAATGCATCGCTGCACTTACACACCCAGCCTATCAACGTCTTAGTCTTAAACGTTCCTTCAGGGGCCTTAAAGGCCCAGGGAAGACTCATCTCGAGGCAAGTTTCGCGCTTAGATGCTTTCAGCGCTTATCTTTTCCGCACTTAGCTACCGGGCAGTGCCATTGGCATGACAACCCGAACACCAGTGGTGCGTTCACTCCGGTCCTCTCGTACTAGGAGCAACCCCTCTCAATCTTCCAACGCCCACGGCAGATAGGGACCGAACTGTCTCACGACGTTCTAAACCCAGCTCGCGTACCACTTTAAATGGCGAACAGCCATACCCTTGGGACCTACTTCAGCCCCAGGATGTGATGAGCCGACATCGAGGTGCCAAACACCGCCGTCGATATGAACTCTTGGGCGGTATCAGCCTGTTATCCCCGGAGTACCTTTTATCCGTTGAGCGATGGCCCTTCCATTCAGAACCACCGGATCACTAAGACCTACTTTCGTACCTGCTCGAGCCGTCACTCTCGCAGTCAAGCTAGCTTATGCCTTTGCACTAACCTCACGATGTCCGACCGTGATTAGCTAACCTTCGTGCTCCTCCGTTACTCTTTGGGAGGAGACCGCCCCAGTCAAACTACCCACCAGACACTGTCCTCACCCCAGATTATGGGGCCGAGTTAGAACATCAAACATTAAAGGGTGGTATTTCAAGGTTGGCTCCATGCAGACTGGCGTCCACACTTCAAAGCCTCCCACCTATCCTACACATCAAGGCTCAATGTTCAGTGTCAAGCTATAGTAAAGGTTCACGGGGTCTTTCCGTCTTGCCGCGGGTACACTGCATCTTCACAGCGAGTTCAATTTCACTGAGTCTCGGGTGGAGACAGCCTGGCCATCATTACGCCATTCGTGCAGGTCGGAACTTACCCGACAAGGAATTTCGCTACCTTAGGACCGTTATAGTTACGGCCGCCGTTTACTGGGGCTTCGATCAAGAGCTTCGCCTTGCGGCTGACCCCATCAATTAACCTTCCAGCACCGGGCAGGCGTCACACCGTATACGTCCACTTTCGTGTTTGCACAGTGCTGTGTTTTTATTAAACAGTTGCAGCCAGCTGGTATCTGCGACTGGCTTCAGCTCCGAGAGCAAGTCTCTTCACCTACGCGCCAGCGTGCCTTCTCCCGAAGTTACGGCACCATTTTGCCTAGTTCCTTCACCCGAGTTCTCTCAAGCGCCTGGGTATTCTCTACCTGACCACCTGTGTCGGTTTGGGGTACGATTTGATGTTACCTGATGCTTAGAGGCTTTTCCTGGAAGCAGGGCATCAACTACTTCTGCACCGTAGTGCATCGTCATCACGCCTCAGGGTTAGTAAGTAACCGGATTTACCAGGTCACTCCCCCTACACGCTTAAACCGGGACAACCGTCGCCCGGCTAGCCTAGCCTTCTCCGTCCCCCCTTCGCAGTAACACCGAGTACAGGAATATTAACCTGTTTCCCATCGACTACGCCTTTCGGCCTCGCCTTAGGGGTCGACTCACCCTGCCCCGATTAACGTTGGACAGGAACCCTTGGTCTTCCGGCGAGCGGGTTTTTCACCCGCTTTATCGTTACTTATGTCAGCATTCGCACTTCTGATACCTCCAGCAAACCTCACAGTTCACCTTCAACGGCTTACAGAACGCTCCCCTACCCAACAACGCCTAAGCGTCGCTGCCGCAGCTTCGGTGCATGGTTTAGCCCCGTTACATCTTCCGCGCAGGCCGACTCGACCAGTGAGCTATTACGCTTTCTTTAAATGATGGCTGCTTCTAAGCCAACATCCTGGCTGTCTATGCCTTCCCACATCGTTTCCCACTTAACCATGACTTTGGGACCTTAGCTGGCGGTCTGGGTTGTTTCCCTCTTCACGACGGACGTTAGCACCCGCCGTGTGTCTCCCGTGATAACATTCTTCGGTATTCGGAGTTTGCATCGGTTTGGTAAGCCGGGATGGCCCCCTAGCCGAAACAGTGCTCTACCCCCGAAGATGAGTTCACGAGGCGCTACCTAAATAGCTTTCGGGGAGAACCAGCTATCTCCCGGTTTGATTGGCCTTTCACCCCCAGCCACAAGTCATCCGCTAATTTTTCAACATTAGTCGGTTCGGTCCTCCAGTTAGTGTTACCCAACCTTCAACCTGCCCATGGCTAGATCACCGGGTTTCGGGTCTATACCTTGCAACTATTCGCCCAGTTAAGACTCGGTTTCCCTACGGCTCCCCTATACGGTTAACCTTGCTACAAAATATAAGTCGCTGACCCATTATACAAAAGGTACGCAGTCACACCACGAAGGTGCTCCCACTGCTTGTACGTACACGGTTTCAGGTTCTATTTCACTCCCCTCGCCGGGGTTCTTTTCGCCTTTCCCTCACGGTACTGGTTCACTATCGGTCAGTCAGGAGTATTTAGCCTTGGAGGATGGTCCCCCCATATTCAGACAGGATGTCACGTGTCCCGCCCTACTCATCGAACTCACAGTTAATGCATTTTAGTGTACGGGGCTATCACCCTTTGCTGCGCGACTTTCCAGACGCTTCCACTAACACAAGAACTGATTCAGGTTCTGGGCTGTTCCCCGTTCGCTCGCCGCTACTAGGGGAATCTCGGTTGATTTCTTTTCCTCGGGGTACTTAGATGTTTCAGTTCCCCCGGTTCGCCTCGTATGGCTATGTATTCACCATACGATAGTGTGTCGAAACACACTGGGTTTCCCCATTCGGGTATTGCCGGTTATAACGGTTCATATCACCTTACCGACACTTTTCGCAGATTAGCACGCCCTTCATCGCCTCTGACTGCCTAGGCATCCACCGTGTACGCTTAGTCACTTAACCTCACAACCCGAAGGTGTTTCTGTAAACAGAAAACACTGTCGCGCTGTTTATTTGAGAGACTCTATGACAGGTTAATCCTTACCCCAATACATCTACGGAGGGATAAGTTTCAGCTGTCATGTTTCAATTTTCAGCTTGTTCCAGATTGTTAAAGAGCAAAATACTTCGCAGCATACTGTTGCCAGTACACTCTGAAGTATTATCAAGGACTATATGGATATGGTGGAGCTAAGCGGGATCGAACCGCTGACCTCCTGCGTGCAAGGCAGGCGCTCTCCCAGCTGAGCTATAGCCCCATACAGTCACTTGCAGAAACCTTTATTTACCACTCGCGTGAATAACAGTCTTTCCTGTTGGAAATCCTGTTAATTCGTGCTTAGGCAAGGCATGCGGAAGGGAAGTTTACTGTTGGGTAAACGACCGCGCGCATAACGCAGCATAAGTGCGAATTTGGTAGGCCTGAGTGGACTTGAACCACCGACCTCACCCTTATCAGGGGTGCGCTCTAACCACCTGAGCTACAAGCCTATAAAGGTATTTCTGCTCGTTACTTTTTCATCAGACAATCTGTGTGGACACTGCACTCAACTGCATATCTTTAGGTAAGGAGGTGATCCAACCGCAGGTTCCCCTACGGTTACCTTGTTACGACTTCACCCCAGTCATGAATCACAAAGTGGTAAGCGCCCTCCCGAAGGTTAAGCTACCTACTTCTTTTGCAACCCACTCCCATGGTGTGACGGGCGGTGTGTACAAGGCCCGGGAACGTATTCACCGTAGCATTCTGATCTACGATTACTAGCGATTCCGACTTCACGGAGTCGAGTTGCAGACTCCGATCCGGACTACGACATACTTTATGAGGTCCGCTTGCTCTCGCGAGTTCGCTTCTCTTTGTATATGCCATTGTAGCACGTGTGTAGCCCTACTCGTAAGGGCCATGATGACTTGACGTCATCCCCACCTTCCTCCGGTTTATCACCGGCAGTCTCCTTTGAGTTCCCACCATTACGTGCTGGCAACAAAGGATAAGGGTTGCGCTCGTTGCGGGACTTAACCCAACATTTCACAACACGAGCTGACGACAGCCATGCAGCACCTGTCTCACAGTTCCCGAAGGCACCAATCCATCTCTGGAAAGTTCTGTGGATGTCAAGAGTAGGTAAGGTTCTTCGCGTTGCATCGAATTAAACCACATGCTCCACCGCTTGTGCGGGCCCCCGTCAATTCATTTGAGTTTTAACCTTGCGGCCGTACTCCCCAGGCGGTCGACTTAACGCGTTAGCTCCGGAAGCCACGCCTCAAGGGCACAACCTCCAAGTCGACATCGTTTACAGCGTGGACTACCAGGGTATCTAATCCTGTTTGCTCCCCACGCTTTCGCACCTGAGCGTCAGTCTTTGTCCAGGGGGCCGCCTTCGCCACCGGTATTCCTCCAGATCTCTACGCATTTCACCGCTACACCTGGAATTCTACCCCCCTCTACAAGACTCTAGCTTGCCAGTTTCAAATGCAGTTCCCAAGTTAAGCTCGGGGATTTCACATCTGACTTAACAAACCGCCTGCGTGCGCTTTACGCCCAGTAATTCCGATTAACGCTTGCACCCTCCGTATTACCGCGGCTGCTGGCACGGAGTTAGCCGGTGCTTCTTCTGCGAGTAACGTCAATCCAACAGCGTATTAAGCTATTGGCCTTCCTCCTCGCTGAAAGTGCTTTACAACCCGAAGGCCTTCTTCACACACGCGGCATGGCTGCATCAGGCTTGCGCCCATTGTGCAATATTCCCCACTGCTGCCTCCCGTAGGAGTCTGGACCGTGTCTCAGTTCCAGTGTGGCTGGTCATCCTCTCAGACCAGCTAGGGATCGTCGCCTAGGTGAGCCATTACCTCACCTACTAGCTAATCCCATCTGGGCACATCCGATGGTGTGAGGCCCGAAGGTCCCCCACTTTGGTCCGAAGACGTTATGCGGTATTAGCTACCGTTTCCAGTAGTTATCCCCCTCCATCGGGCAGTTTCCCAGACATTACTCACCCGTCCGCCGCTCGTCACCCAGGAGCAAGCTCCCTGTGCTACCGCTCGACTTGCATGTGTTAGGCCTGCCGCCAGCGTTCAATCTGAGCCATGATCAAACTCTTCAATTAAAAGCTTGATTTGCTTACAATGAGTAAGCGATGCTCGAAAATTAACTTTCGTAATAATTCATTCGCATGAATTACTGCTTGGTCACTCTTCAAGACTTGATATTTTTTTGCTACCGAAGCAGCTGGATATCGTCTTGTGAGTGCCCACACAGATTGTCTGATAAATTGTTAAAGAGCAGTGAGTTACGCGCTTTCGCTTGCTAACTCGAGGTGGCGTATATTACGCTTTCCTCTTTCAGAGTCAACCTTAATTTCAGGTTTTTTCTCTGCGACCCCCGGATACTCTGTGAAGTTGTTCACATGTTCCGTGTCGATGGAGGCGCATTATAGGGAGCTGGTTCAGAATGACAAGGGATAATATGCACTTTTTTTCTGACCGCTCACTATTCATGCATAACGCTGCTTAAACCCGCTTTTTAATCGCTGCAGGCAGCTCTTGCAGGCTGTTTAGCACCCAATCCGCCGCTTTCTCACCTTCTTCAGTGACTGGCTTGCCGGTGCGCACCAACACTTTAGTGCCTACCCCTGCAGCTGCAGCCGCCTGCATGTCCTCGATTTTGTCGCCAACCATATAAGAAGCGGCCAAATCGATGTTCAGTTCTTTCTGCGCCTGCAACAACATGCCCGGCTGCGGTTTGCGGCAATCACAAACCTGGCGATACTCTTCTATTACTGCTTCAGGATGATGTGGGCAGAAATAGATGCCGTCCAGATCGACGTCGCGGTCAGCCATCGACCAGTCCATCCATTCTGTCAGACGCATAAACTGGTCTTCGCTGAATTTACCACGGGCAATGCCAGACTGGTTGGTGACCAGCACCAGTGCGAAGCCCATGCTTTTCAGTTCACGGCAGGCGTCAATCACGCCATCGATAAACTGGAAATCATCTATTTCATGGACGTAGCCATGATCGATATTAATCGTGCCGTCACGATCTAAGAAAATTGCTGGAACGCGTTGTGTCACCGGTATGCTCCTGAAAGCCTGAAAACCGCCACAGTATCGCATGTTTTCGCCGAGACTGAGAATGATGAAGAATAGCGTTAACGTTGACTTGGACGTCTAGACGCCTTAACATCTGATCCAGACCTTGGCGCTGATCAAGGTCTCTCTTTATTAGGCCACGGCAACCAAGCTAAAAATAAGAAGAATATGATTAAACTTTCCAACATCACCAAAGTGTTCCAGCAGGGGTCGCGTTCCATTAGCGCACTCTCTGACGTGACTCTTCACGTTCCTGCCGGACAGATTTATGGCGTCATCGGTGCCTCAGGCGCCGGTAAGAGTACGCTGATCCGCTGCGCAAACATGCTTGAGCGCCCAACGTCAGGTACCGTTCTGGTTGATGGCCAGGATCTGACCTCCCTGTCTGAAGGTGAGCTGACGCGCGCACGCCGCCAGATTGGCATGATCTTCCAACACTTTAACCTGCTCTCTTCACGTACGGTCTTCGGTAACGTTGCCCTACCGTTGGAGCTGGACAACACCCCACGCGCGGAAATCAAAAAACGCGTGGTCGAGCTGCTGGAGCTGGTTGGTCTGTCAGACAAGCACGATGCCTACCCTGCCAATCTGTCAGGCGGCCAAAAGCAGCGTGTGGCCATCGCCCGAGCGCTGGCTAGCAATCCTAAAGTGCTGCTGTGCGACGAAGCGACCAGTGCGCTGGATCCAGCCACCACCCGCTCCATTCTCGAACTGCTGAAAGATATCAACCGCCGTTTGGGGCTGACCATCCTGCTGATCACCCATGAAATGGACGTAGTGAAACGTATCTGCGATCAGGTCGCGGTTATTAGCCAAGGTCAATTGATTGAGAAAGACAGCGTCAGCGAAGTGTTCTCACACCCTAAGACGCCGCTGGCACAGCAGTTTATCCAGGCTACTTTGCATCTGGATATCCCGGACGACTACGCCGCGCGCCTGGTGTCTGAACGTACCGGAGGCCGTCAACCGCTGTTACGCCTGGAGTTTACCGGCCGCTCGGTCGATGCACCGTTACTGTCAGAAGCGGCTCGTCGCTTTAACGTGAACAACAATATTATCAGCGCACAGATGGATTACGCTGGCGGCGTGAAGTTCGGCGTGATGCTGGCTGAACTGCACGGCTCCGATGAAGATGCACAGGCAACGATTAAGTTCCTACAAGAAAATCAGGTAAAAGTAGAGGTTCTGGGTTATGTCTGAGGCAATGATGTGGTTAATGGCACGTGGCGTGTGGGAAACCGTTACGATGACCTTTGTCTCCGGCTTCTTTGGCTTTGTTCTTGGCTTACCGGTTGGCGTACTGTTATATGTGACCCGCCCTGGGCAAATCATTGCCAACAATACCGTCTATAAGGTGTTGTCCGGGTTGGTGAACATTTTCCGTTCCATCCCGTTCATTATCCTGCTGGTCTGGATGATCCCGTTTACTCGCATGATCGTTGGCACCTCTATCGGTTTGCAGGCGGCTATCGTTCCACTGACCGTGGGCGCGGCTCCCTTTATCGCCCGTATGGTAGAAAACGCCCTGTTGGAAATTCCGTCAGGTCTGGTTGAAGCCGCTCGTGCCATGGGTGCGACCCCAATGCAAATCATCACCAAAGTGCTGCTGCCTGAAGCGCTGCCAGGTTTGGTGAATGCCGCTACCATCACGCTGATCACCCTGGTGGGCTATTCTGCAATGGGCGGTGCCGTCGGTGCCGGTGGCTTAGGTCAAATTGGTTATCAGTATGGTTATATTGGTTATAACGCTACCGTGATGAATACGGTATTAATATTACTGGTGGTGCTGGTGTATCTGATCCAGTTTGGTGGCGACCGTATCGTGAAGGCCGTTACCCACAAATAGTTTTACCCACGCGCTGACATCTACTCGATAGCTTTGCTGCATCTGGCAGGATAAAGAGTAAGGCGTATTTCATATGCGAGTCTAATTGAGGAAGGGATATGTCGTTAAAGTTTAAATCCATCGCAACAATCGGCGCACTGATCGGTACTCTGGCTCTGGCCGGTTGTGGCCAGGATGAAAAAGATCCAAACCATATCAAAGTGGGTGTTATTGTTGGTGCTGAGCAGCAAGTGGCTGAAGTGGCACAAAAAGTAGCAAAAGATAAGTATGGCCTGGACGTTGAGCTGGTCACCTTCAACGACTACGTGTTGCCAAACGAAGCCCTGAGCAAAGGCGATATCGATGTCAACGCCTTCCAGCACAAGCCTTACCTGGATCAGCAGATCAAGGATCGTGGTTATAAGCTGGTTACGGTGGGTAACACCTTCGTATACCCGATCGCCGGTTACTCCAAAAAGATCAAATCCATTGATGAGCTGCAAGAAGGTTCACAGGTAGCACTGCCTAACGATCCAACCAACCTGGGCCGTTCACTGTTGCTGCTGCAAAAACAGGGTCTGATCAAGCTGAAAGACGGTGTTGGCCTGCTGCCGACCGTGCTGGACGTGACCGAGAACCCGAAAAACCTGAAGCTGGTTGAACTGGAAGCACCACAGCTGCCACGTTCACTGGACGATCAGCAAATCGCTCTGGCCATCATCAACACCACTTACGCCAGCCAGATTGGTTTGACGCCGGCCAAAGACGGTCTGTTTGTTGAAGATAAAGACTCACCTTACGTCAACATCATGGTTGCCCGTGAAGATAACAAAGACGCGGAAAACGTGAAGAAACTCGTTCAGGCTTACCAGTCTGACGAAGTTAACGAAGCGGCCAACAAGATCTTTAACGGTGGCGCAGTAAAAGGCTGGTAATCATTCATTAGCCATTTTATTCCGATAATTGCAAGACGGGCTACGGCCCGTCTTGTTATTTGTGCCAGAGATTGCTTCAATAGCGCCACTTTGATTATAAAATGGCAGGGACTCTCAATGCGTGTTTTACCTCTCTGTTTGTTAGCGCTCGCGCTGACTGGATGCTCAACGCAGCACACGGCTCCATCCACAACAAACAGCACAACAACTACGGCCGCTCCCGCTCCGGTAAAAGCCACCCCAGCAGCCCGCCCGGCCCCGGTAAAACTGTACAAGAGTGCAGAAGAACTGGTCGGCAAGCCTTTCCGCGATTTAGGTGAGGTTTCTGGCGAATCCTGTCAGACCACGGTTCAGGACTCTCCGCCAAATCTGAATACCGCACGTAAGCGTATGCAGACCCGAGCTTCCTACATGAAGGCCAATGCGGTGCTACTGCATGACTGTCAGATTGTCAGCGGCGTCGCCGGTTGTTACCAGCAGGCCATCTGCCAAGGCTCTGCGCTTAACGTCTCAGCCAAATGACCGATTTTGTTTTTGAGCAGATCGGCACCATCCGTTCTCCGTATAAAGAGAAATTCGCGGTTCCCCGTCAGCCAGGGCTAGTTGAAGACGGCGGCGGTGAACTGGTGTTGTTGCCGCCTTACAATCAGCCCGAAGCGGTACGTGGCCTCAGCGAGTTCAGCCATCTGTGGGTGATGTTTGTGTTTCATCAAACCATGGAAGGAGGCTGGCGTCCCACTGTGCGGCCTCCTCGTCTGGGCGGCAATGCGCGTATGGGCGTGTTCGCCACCCGTTCGACCTTTCGCCCAAACCCGTTGGGTATGTCCTTGATCGAACTGAAAGGCATACGGACTCAAGGGGGCGAGGTGGTACTGGAGCTGGGCAGCCTGGATTTGGTCGACGGTACGCCGGTGGTCGATATCAAACCCTATTTGCCGTTTGCCGAAAGCCATCCGCAAGCGCGAGCCGGGTTTGCACAGGCGGCTCCGGCCGGTGATATGCCGGTGTATTTCTCGCCCGAAGCGGAACAACAGCTGCAGCAACATGTGCGGCGCTACCCCAACCTGCGCCGTTTTATCACTCAGGTTCTGGCGCAAGATCCTCGCCCCGCCTATCGAAAAGAAGAAGCCAGCGGGCGCGAATATGCGGTATGGTTGTTGGAGTTCAACGTGCGCTGGCGGATCGTTGATAGTCAAAGCGAAGTGTTGTCGCTCGACGCCCGTTAAAATTCCGCCCGCTCTCTTTTGACAACCGGCTCGCGCTGGTAAACTAAGCCACTTTTGAAAATTTTGGCGGCCAACCCTGGCAGCCCGATGCAATTTGCAGTTCTAACGGAACCAAAACACCATGCGTACAAGCCAATATCTGCTCTCCACACTGAAGGAGACACCTGCCGACGCCGAAGTGATCAGCCACCAGCTGATGCTACGCGCCGGGATGATCCGCAAGCTGGCCTCCGGTCTTTACACCTGGTTGCCGACCGGCCTGCGCGTTCTGAAGAAGGTTGAAAACATCGTTCGCGAAGAAATGAACAATGCTAACGCGATCGAAGTTTCCATGCCGGTAGTTCAGCCCGCAGACCTCTGGCTGGAAAGTGGCCGCTGGGAGCAATATGGCCCGGAATTGCTGCGCTTTGTCGATCGCGGCGAGCGTCCCTTTGTGCTTGGTCCAACCCATGAAGAAGTGATCACCGATCTGATCCGCAACGAAATCAGCTCCTACAAGCAGCTGCCGCTGAACTTCTTCCAGATCCAGACCAAATTCCGTGACGAGGTTCGCCCGCGTTTTGGCGTAATGCGCTCGCGTGAATTCCTGATGAAGGACGCCTATTCCTTCCACACCACCCAGGAATCCTTGCAGGTCACCTACGACGCGATGTACGAGGCCTACAGCAAGATCTTCAACCGCATGGGTCTGGATTTCCGTCCGGTGCTGGCCGATACCGGTTCTATCGGTGGCAGCGCTTCACATGAGTTCCAGGTGCTGGCAGACAGCGGTGAAGACGATATCGTGTTCTCAACCGGTTCCGACTATGCTGCCAACATCGAGCTGGCCGAAGCGGTTGCCCCTGCTCAGCCACGTGCTGCGGCAACCGAAGAACTGCGCATCATCGATACGCCGAACGCCAAAACCATCGCCGAACTGGTAGAGCAATTCCAACTGCCAGTAGAGAAAACGGTGAAAACCTTGATGGTGCACGCCCGTGAAGAGAGTGGCCACAAGCTGGTTGCCCTGCTGGTGCGCGGCGATCACGAGCTGAATGAAATCAAGGCCGAGAAACTGCCACAGATCGCGGCTCCACTGACTTTCGCCACGGAAGAAGAAATCCGTGCAATCGTCGGCGCAGGCCCAGGCTCCCTTGGTCCTGTCAACCTGCCGATCCCAGTGGTTGTCGATCGCAGCGTAGCGGCCATGAGCGACTTTGGCGCGGGCGCCAACATCGATGGCAAACACTACTTTGGCATCAACTGGGAGCGTGATCTGCCGCTGCCACAGAGCGCCGATATCCGTAACGTGGTGGAAGGCGATGCCAGCCCAGACGGTAAAGGTACGCTGCTGATCAAGCGCGGTATCGAAGTGGGCCACATCTTCCAACTGGGTACCAAGTACTCGGAAGCGATGAAAGCCACCGTACAGGGTGAAGATGGCCGTAATCAGGTGCTGACCATGGGTTGCTACGGCATCGGCGTAACGCGCGTGGTAGCTGCAGCCATCGAACAGAATCACGATGACCGTGGCATTATCTGGCCGGACGCAATTGCCCCGTTCCAGGTAGCTATTCTGCCAATGAACATGCACAAGTCATTCCGCGTGCAGGCTCTGGCTGAGGAACTGTACGATACCCTGCGTTCACACGGCATCGACGTGATCCTCGACGATCGTAAAGAGCGCCCAGGCGTGATGTTTGCCGATATGGAACTGATCGGCGTACCTCACTCCATCGTGATCGGCGATCGTAACCTCGACAGCGAAGAGATTGAGTATAAAAATCGCCGTGTTGGCGAGAAGCAGATGATCAAAACCGGCGAAATCGTTGATTTCCTGCTGGGCCAGATCCAACGCTAATCGCTAGACAAAGCCCCCCAGATGGGGGGCTTTATTAATGGATGTTGTTGTTAAAGGATTAACTTATGCCATTACGCAGCCCCTCGGCTACCCGCCTGTTTGCTTTGCTTTCGGTGTTTTTGACCGGTTGCACCATGGATGTAGGCTTATCCGACCGTGAAAAACACCCCATTAATCCCGTCAACGTTCAGTTCCAATCGTTAAGCTCCGCCCCTGGAAAAACTCTGCGAGAAATCAATCAGGCCGATCTGCAAGAGGGAGACCTGCTGTTCTCCTCAACTATCGGTTTGAAATCACTCGGGATCCGTATCTTGAGTACTTCGTCAGTCAGCCATGTGGCCGTGTATATTGGCGAAGGTCAGGTTGCCGAAGCGGTAGGGGAAGGCGTGCAGATTATCAGCCTGAAAGACGCGCTGACCCATAGCGACAAGATGTTTGCTTTGCGCATCCCCGATCTGACACCGGAGCAGGCTAGCCAGATCCGCCATTTCGCCAGCCAAAAGGCCGGCAGCCGGTATAACTATCTGGGCATTGCCGAGATGGTGCCCTTTATGATGACCAAGCAGCTGTGTTCGCTGAACCCCTTCTCTGCCGATTTCCGCCAGCAATGTGTCAAAGGCTTGGCCGCAGCCCAGCTCAAGTCGCCGACCGGCACCGAGTCGTCCTATTTCTGTTCGGAGTTTGTGATTGCCGCGTTTGAAAACGCCGGGCATCCGTTGACGTTGGCCGCCCCAGGCTGGGTCAGCCCAGGCGATTTACTGCATATGCGGGAAGGGGATATTGCCACGCTGGCACCTAGCAAAGCGCTGGTTTACGTTGGCCATATCAAGCCGGGGATCTATTTACGTTCGCGGACGTTAGCAAAAAACCAGGGCCCTCACCCTAACCCTCTCCCACATGGAGAGGGAACCGATCGAGCTCGCTGATTCTTCTGCGTATTACCTGTTTACTCCTCCATTTCCGAAGTTGCACAGGCCAGCCAAACGCCACAAACTGCGCCCACAGGGAGAGGGAACCGATCGAGCTCGCTGATTCTTCTGCGTATTACCTGTTTGCTCCTCCATTTCCGAAGTTGCACAGGCCAGCCAAACGCCACAAACTGCGCCCACAGGGAGAGGGAACCGATCGAGCTCGCTGATTTTTCTGCGTAATACCTTATCTTTTTATTCCTACGCCCTACATTCCGAAGCCGCACGAACTAATCAACAACTCCGGGCAGCTCCCTCTCCCTGTGGGAGAGGGTTGGGGTGAGGGGAATCAGTTAGCACAGCTCTTATTGCTATCAAAGGCGATTTTGCCACCCGGCTCCGGGATCAGCGCTTTTTCCATCTGCCCTTCTTCCATAGAAGGTTGCACGCTGAAATGCCCGTTCAACATCAGGAATACCGGTTCGCCCGGTGCCCGCTGAGCCTTCAGATAGCCCTGCTCCAACGCGATATTATTCGCTACCGGGAAGGTTTTGCCAGTGGCACAATCCTGGAATACCGCCGCGTCGGCCATATAGGTATACAACCCGGTCAACGGCATCGGAGTTTTCGGCAAGGCTTTGGTCACCGGCGACAGCACATAATTAAGCTGGGAGACAATCGGTGCTCCACTGCGGTCCAGCATTCTCAATTGCTTGCCTTCCGGATGGAAATAACGTTTTTCACCGTTGCTTTCGGTCAGCACCAGCTTGTCTGCCGTACGCGCCCATGTGCCGTAGCTAGCAAAGGTGCTGTCGCCATCTCTTGAGCCGCGATAGGTTTCCTGCAAGATAAAGGTGCCGTCTTGATCGAGGAACAGTGTGGTATCCAGCCCAGTGCAATCGGCACAAGGCAATAATCCCTGATAGCTCTGTTGCATCGGCTGAAGCGGCTGTTCTTTTGGCTGGTATTGATTGTTACATCCCAGCAATGAAAGGGCTCCTGCCGCTAAAAACAGGGCAATGGTTATTTGCTTCAAGTTATTCTCCTGTTGTCATCCGTTGATGCCAAGACGCCGCCTAAGGTAAAACCTTGCCGCGCAGCGCCTTGGTCGCGCCTTTACGCACTTTGCCTTCGAGACGGCGTAATTTGGCACCTTTACTCGGTTTGGTGGCCCTGCGCGTCTTTTCGACCACCATCGCCTGTTGGATCAGCGCCACCAGCCGGGCCAGTGCCGCTTCACGATTCATTTCCTGGCTGCGATACTCCTGCGCTTTGATAATCACCACCCCATCACCGGTCACTAAATGATGATTAAGCGCCAGCAGCCGTTCTTTATAGTACTCTGGCAGGCTGGACGCCCGGATGTCAAAGCGCAAATGGATCGCCGTTGAGGTTTTGTTCACATGCTGGCCACCCGCACCCTGCGCGCGGATCGCCGTTAATTCTATTTCGCTGTCCGGTATGGCTACGTTTCTTGACAGTTCCAGCACCGGTTATTCCTGCGCCTGCTGCCATTCGGCAAATTGAATTTCCAGACTATTCTGAAGGTCTGACAGCCAGATAGTGCCTTCCTGCAGCGTGGCCTGTAGCGTCATATTGCGGCAGGCTAACGCGGTCAAGCGGGACAGTTGTTCATCATCGAGAAAACGGATGCTCAGGTTCTTGTGGTTGGCCACCTTGCTCTGCATAGACTGCCACCAGACATGCCCAGCGCGATCGCCATAGGCGTAAAGCACCACCCGAGGTGACTGATTACAGGCCTTTTTGATGCGTTTCTCATCCGGCAGCCCCAGCTCTATCCACATTTCCAGCCCGTTATGGTCGTTACGCCGCCAGATTTCCGGCTCGTCTTCCGCACTCAGGCCTTTGGTAAACGCCAGGCGTTCATCGGCATGGCAGATCCAGGCCAGCAGGCGCAGCATCATGCGCTGTTCGGTTTCTGAAGGATGCTGGGCCAGGGTGAGTGTGGTATCAAAGTAAAAGTGACGATCCATATCAGCGATATTGAGCGTGGCTTTGTAAATTGTTGCTTTCAGCGCCATGGGTAACCTCTTTATTAACAAGCCACATTGTACTTGATCAGGGCAGCCCGCAGCCAGCACGGGGAGCGTCAGGAGTGGACTAATGCCCAAAAAGAGGAACTAATAACTCACTAACACCTGTGCTATAGTCCTTTAGATAGGATTTAACCCCGAGTGTCTGTGCCTTATTGCAGCCTGCGTGGCGATAATGCAGAGATCCTAAAGGGAGGCCATTGTGCAACAATACTGTGAGTTAGTACGACGTTTTTACGCTCAGATCGGCAGTGGAGATCTAGGCTACGTGCCGGATGCACTAGCATGTGTGTTAAAGGCATTGGACGAGGTTGCCGCGAATAGCGAGCTACCGTCCTCCGTTAGGGAACAGGCGGCATTTGCCGCCGCTAACTTATTGGTGAGCGACCATGTTGATGAATGATGAGTACCAATCCATCAATTGCGATGACTATGAAAGCCTGGAACTCGCCTGTCAGCATAACTACATTCTGAAGCTAGAGTTACGCGACGGAGAGAAGTTCGAAGGCATTGCCACCGAGTTGAAATTTACCAAGGGCGTTGAGTACCTGATTGTCGATCAGGCCGGTAGCGCTCTCAGCTTGCGTCTGGATCACATCCTCAGTTTCAGTCATCCGGAAATCGGTACCGTGGTTGTCAGCCTGTCAGACTGACTTTGCGGTAACGCCATCTCCACAGGGCAGCCCACGGGCTGCCCTCGTCATTTAAGGCTTCAGGCTGGCGTAATAGGCCGCCAGGTCGGCAATATCCTCATCCGACAGACCCGATACATAGGCCTTCATCACTTCAGCCTGCCCGCCAGAGCGCTCTCCTTTCTTGTAAGCCTGCAAAGAGTGCTCCAGGTACATTTGATTCTGCCCGGCCAGGTTCGGGTACATAGGTACCGAAACCTTACCTTCCGCGCCGTGGCAGGCCATGCAGCTGGCCGATTTATTCTTTCCTGCCGCCGCATCGCCCGCCGCCATGGCGGAAAAACTCAGCACGCCGGCCATCACTACCATCAAGCTCACCAATTTCATTGCCCACTCCTCACAGCAGATTGTTATTATTTTTTTTCCAGCCAAGCCGCCAAGCCGGTTGCCCCGCAGACGCTTGCCCTTCCTCAGTAATAAATACGCCCACGGCAGCGATTAACTGCTCATCATAGTAGAGCAATGGGATACGTTCACGCTGCCACGGTGGAATCGCCAACTCTTGCCACAGTTTTTTTATCGGACGTGAACCGGCACGGCCAACAATCCGCGCCCTACCCTTGGCGGTAAAACGCACGCTGACCGACTCATGCTCTAAAGGGGCACGTACCTGGCATTCACCTTCGCCCACGTACAGAGTACCCAGTCCGTCTGGTAACGCCAATGGAGCCTCATTAGGCCAGGGCAATTGTGTGCCGCTAAGATCAGGCATCAGCGGTAGCAGATATAAGCGCTGGCGAAAACGGCGGATCTGGTAGTTGCCGAGTTGCAGTTGCGGTTCGGCATCTTCCCGGCTTAACGCCACTTCCTGCCATAGCCGATGCAAGCCATCTCGCGCAGGCATGGTGACGCTAAACAGCCCAATCCAGCGCCGTAGCAAAGCATAGCGCCTGGCCGCAGAACAGGTAGCCAATTCGGCGATAGCGAGCGAGTTTTCGCCATCCAGCAGTTGGGCCAATTGCTCGGCCAGCAGCTCATCCAGCAGTTGCTCCTGCTCGGCGCATAATTCAGCGCTGCGGGCGGTGGCGGCAGCAAAATGCGGCCAACGCTGATTCACTATCGGCAGAACGTTCAGACGTAAGAAGTTGCGATCGAAGCGGGGATCCTGATTGCTGTCATCCTCGATCCACTGCAATTGATGCTGGTGTGCGTAAGCTTCCAACTGCTGGCGCGATATTCCCAACAGCGGGCGCAATAAGGCATTGTTCCCCAAACGGGTTTGTGCCGCCATGGCAGACAGCCCCGCAGGGCCGCTGCCCCGTTTTAAGGCTAGCAAGAAGGTTTCACATTGATCGTCAAGATGCTGCGCCGTCAGCAAAGTCTCGTCTACGGCCAACGTTTCTGCGAAAGCAGCGTAGCGGGCCGAACGGGCCGCGGCTTCAATGCCTCCTGGCCGTCCCTCAAGCTGCACATGTTGCACCACCAGTGGCACCTGCCAGCGTTCGCATTGCTGCTGGCAATGTGCCACCCAATCATCGGCAAAACGGCTCAGGCCATGGTGGACATGCACCGCGCGCAGGGCAATGTCCGGTTGCTGCTGGCGCAACAGCACCAGCAGATGCAACAGTACGCTGGAATCCAGGCCGCCGCTGAACGCCAGCAGCAGTTGGCGCTCAGCCCCTAGATGGTCGGCAATCTGTGTCAGGAGGTGGTGGGTCTTCATCAATTGGGCTTAGTGACATCTACATAGCTGCACGTTAACCAGCCCACCGCCATCAATCAAGCATTAACCGCACTATCATTGCGCCGGGTCATTCCCCACCACAACGCCAGAGCCGCCAGCACCAAGGCGGCACTGCCTGCAGCTCCCCAGCCTATCTGGGTGAAAACCTTGCCGTAAGCTTCAATCATCGCATTACCCAATTGGCTTTCGGTGGTCTGGTTGGCAATCAGGCCCGCGAGATAATTAGCCACCGAGCCGGTCGCCAGCATATAAATACCGGTCAACACGCCGGTGACGCCAGGAATATCCAACCGGGTGATTTGGGCCATCGCCACCGGGTCGATAAACAGTTCGGCAAATCCCATCACCGCCAGCCCCGCCACCATCATCCCCATCGAGGCCTGGCCATGCAGTTCCCCCCAGCGCGCATTTAGCGCCATCAGCATAAAGCCCACCGCAATCAACAGCAGGCCAAAGGCAAACTTGCACCAGATGCGCACGGTCTGAGCGTTTCCCTGGCTGCTACGCATCAGCCAGGCCAGCAGCACGCCGCCCAGCATGACCGCAAAGGCGTTTACCGACTGGAACAGCGCCGTAGGCACCGACCAGGAGAACCATTGCCGGTCAACAAAGTGATCGATAAACAGGCTGATCGAACTGCCGCCCTGTTGGGCAAAGGCCCAAAACAGCGTCCCCAGCAGCATCAAGATGATGATTTGCCATAACGCCCGACGCTGTTCACCACTCACCCGCCAGAGGATACGCATGACGATCACCACTGCCGCGGCGCACACAACACCAAGCAGATACCCGGCCCAGTTGTGAATAAACAACAGCGCGAAAAACAGTGGAGCACACAACACCCCAACCACCAGCCAGAACCAATGCGGCAAGCGTAGCGTGGTGGCCTGTATCAGCGGGATATTCACCCCGCGCGTATGCCGAAAATGTTTACTCCCCGACAGGAAGATCATCAGCCCGGCAAACATCCCTATTCCCGCCAGCGCAAAGCCGACGTGCCAGCCATAACGTTCAGCGGCCAACCCACAGGCGATCGGAGCCAGGATAGAGCCAACGTTCCCCGCAGCATACAGCAGAGAAAACCCGCCTTCCCGCCGTGGGTCCTGCGCCTGATACAGCTCTCCCAGCAGGCAGCTGATATTGGATTTAAACAGGCCGTAGCCGCAGATGATAATGCCCAGCGCCAGATAAAGAGAGTTGGCAGAGACCGCCCCCAGCCCCAGAACGATGTGACCCAAGGTCATCAAGGCCGCCCCGGCAATCACCGAGACGCGGTTGCCCAACAGGCGATCGGCCAGCAGGCCGCCCAGAATGGGGGTGACATAAACCAAAGAGGCGTAAGCGCTGAAAAGGGTGATGGCGTGGCTATCGGAATAGCCTAACTGGTGGGTCAGATAGAGGATCAGTAACGCGCGCATGCCGTAAAAACTAAAATACTCCCAGATTTGGATCGCAACGACATAGTAGATAGCGCGCGGCTGTGAGGGTGTTTTCATGGTGTACTCCCATCAGGATAACCAAGGGGAAAGCGTCTATGCTTTCCCCTGTGATGCCATTATTCCGCTTTCAGCACTTTCACCGTGTAGCGGCCATCCGGCTGGCGGTACGCCCCGTGAATATCGGTCTCAAAGCCCGGATAATGCGCGCCGATTTCACACAGCATTTGCAGGAACTCCAACACCGGGCGGCTTTCTTCGGTCAGCATTTCCCCCGGCATCACCAACGGTACACCTGGAGGATAAGGCAGGATCATATTGGCATTGACCTTGCCGACCATATCCTCCAGATAGACTTCCTCCACTTCGCCGTGCAGCTCTTTCTGGAAGGCGTGGTAAGGGTTCATCACCATGGTTGGCAGCACTTCAAACGCACGGTACATCAGGTCCGGCAGGTTGTGATGCTCGACCAGGCGATGAATGTTCTGCGCCAGATCCTGGATGCGCATGTTTTCATAGAACTCAGGCGCTTCCTGATACAGCGATGGCAGCATGTTTTTCACCCGCAGGTTCAAATCGAACGAGCGTTTGAAATCGGTCATCGCGCGCAGCAGGCTCAACGCTTTAGTTTTATCGATACCAATGCTGAACAGGAACAGCAGGTTGTACGGGCCGGTTTTCTCCACGATGATGCCGCGCTCATCCAGGTATTTGGCGACCAGGCTGGCCGGGATACCGAACGGCTGCATCTCACCTTCTTTGCTCATCCCTGGGGTGAGAATGGTCACCTTGATCGGGTCGAGATACATGTGTTCGTTATCGATGTTTTTGAAGCCGTGCCAGGCGCTGTCGGAACGCAGCGGCCAGCATTCTGGCTCATCGATATGCTCCGGCTGCCAGACGTCGAAGAACCAGCCTTCGGACTCCACTTTCAGCCGTTTGATTTCCTTACGGAACTTGATGGCACGCTCGATGGAACCGTTAATCATGCGCTTACCGGCGTTGCCCTTCATCATCGCAGCGGCGGTTTCGGTGGACGCCACGATACCGTAATGAGGCGAGGTAGTGGTGTGCATCATATAGGCTTCGTTAAAGGTCTCTTCGTTGATGTCCCCTTTAACGTGGATCATCGAAGCCTGCGAGAACGCCGCCAGCAGTTTGTGGGTCGACTGGGTTTCATAGATCACCTTGCCTTCAACCCGGCCCCCGCTCATACCGCATTTGCCTTTGTAGATCGGATGGAAGTTGGTGTAAGGCACCCAGGCGGAATCAAAGTGGATCGATTTAACGTCCAGAGTCTGTTTGATGAAATCGGTGTTGTAGAGCAGGCCGTCGTAGGTGGAATTGGTGATCACCGCGTGCGCTGGCCAGCTGGCGTTCGGCGTTTCTTTCACCCGCTTGGCGATAGTGGCGTGGCTGAATTCGCTCTGCGGGATACCGCCGAGAATACCGTAGGCATTGCGGGTTGGCCGGAAGTAGATCGGCGTGATGTCACTCATCATCATCAGATGGGTCAATGATTTGTGGCAGTTACGGTCGATCAGCACGGTGCTGCCTGCCGGAGCGGCATACATACCAACAATCTTGTTGGCGGTGGAGGTGCCGTTGGTCACCATGTAGCTGCGTTCGGCATTGAACACGCGGGAAATGTACTCTTCGGCCTCTTTGTGCGGGCCGGAGTGATCCAACAGCGAACCCAGTTCGGAAACCGAAATGGAGATGTCAGACTTCATGGTATTCGGGCCAAAGAAGTCATAGAACAGGCTGCCCACCGGGCTTTTCTGGAAGGCGGTGCCGCCCATATGGCCTGGAGTACAGAAGGTATATTTGCCTTCACGCACGTATTTGAACAGCGCCTTGGTCAGCGGTGGCAGGATGGCATCGATATACTCGTCGGTGTTCTGTTTGATCTTGTCGGCGATATCTTTTGCCGCGCCCAGCGCGTATTCGAAGAAGCGCACCTGCATGCGCAGATCGTTAAGGCTGACATCGAGCGTCGAATAGGTGTTGGCAAAGGCATACAGCGGCATGTATTCATTGAGTTGGCTGATCTCTTCGCACAGCTCAAGGTTGTATTTGTCCCAGTCGAAAATCACGCCGCACAGGCGGGCATTGTTTTCGATCAGCTTTAATAAATCTTCACGGTCATTAGGGTAGACGATGCGGAAGTCCAGGCTTTCCAGCGCCTGATGCAGTTCGCGGATCGGCTCTTCTTTGAAGTAGACACCCATGTGATTCATGATGGCAATAACGTTCATAATCATTTCTCCAGGCAGTCGGGCCCCTTCCCGTCGCGGCTGACAGGTCGGAAAGAAAGGGGCTGGGTAAATTCAGTGGGTCAGAGCACGCAATCTCAGTGCGCTTTGGCCGTGGCGCTGTCGTTGACCGCTGCGGCTGCTTTGGCAACCTGGCGGGTATTCATTTTGCGGGCATAGAACATCAGGATGATCAGGCTGACGATAAAGGTGCCGGACAGCTCGAAGGAGTTGGCGCCCATCAGGGCGATAAAGCAGAATCCACAGCCCAGTACCGACGCCACCAGGCTTAGCAGGTTACGCACGTTGACGCCTTCAAAGCGGATCAGGTCAACGCAGGAGTAGAAGTAAGGCAGCATGGTCAGCAGCACCGCGATACCAGTCAGTTCGCCGAACAGGTCGGAAGCCTTGCCGCCGCTGGAGTTCATCACGGTGATCAACACCATCAGCGCGGTCATTTTGCAGCTTGCCAACAGCAGGCCCTTCTTCGGAATGCCGTTTTTATCCAGTTCGCCATACACTTTCGGGAAGTTGCCGTCGTTGGCCGCACGCACCCCGGCCTGACCTACCAGCATCATCCAGGACCCCAACGAGGTCAGGCAGGCAAAGGCGGTGAAGGCGGATACCATCGGAGCTGCCCAGTTACCCATAATGGCGGAGGCGCTGATGGCGAATGGCGCACCGCTGGCGGCCATTTGCTCCGCAGGGAACATCCCGCTCATCACCTGAGTGGCGGCAATATAGATAATCCCAGCCAGGCCGGTACCCAGCATGGTTGCCAGCGGCACGGTACGTTTGGGGTTTTTCACCATCCCGGTGCTGACGGCGGCGGATTCAACGCCGATAAACGCCCACAGGCAGAGCAGGATACTTTTCACCACTGCATGGCTATCGGTGGTGCCCGAGGTATTCCAGTTGGCTTGATAGGTGGCAACATCAAACCAGTGCCAACCGGCCACGGCGGTGACCACTACCGGGATCAAGACCAGCACCAGGCCCAGCGTGGTCAAGCGGCTGACCCAGGTGCCTCCCAGCAGATTGACAAAGGTGAATATCCAGACGATGGCGATACAGGCAATCCCGGCCGGTACCGGATTATTCAACGCGGGGAAGAAAGTCGAGAGATAAGAAACGGCGGTAATGCCGATTGCCAGATTACCGATCCAGTTGGCATGGTAGTAAAGTACGCCAGTCTGGAAACCGAACGCCGGGGAGATTTCCCCCGCATAGGCAATTGGCCCACCCTGCTGCGGGTTTTTGGTCGCCAAACGGGCGTAAACATAAGCCAATGACATCGCGCCGATGATAGAAATCACCCATCCCCAGATGGCGATAGATCCCAGACTTGCCAGGTTTGCCGGTAATAAGGCAATCCCGCTGCCCATCATATTACCGGCGACGACGCCGGTGCAGGCAATAAGCCCTATTTTCTTGGATGAAGCCATGGTCAGTTTCTCCTGATTATCGATGCTGGTAAGTGCTGAGCATTAAGAGGCGAGATTAATGAACAGACTTGATAATCAGGATGCTAACGATCGGCCAAAATAAAGTCCTAAAGATAAGGTGAAATTACGCTCAGGGTGCGACAAATGATAACCGGAGGTTTTTGGTGAAAACATCAAGATGGCAGGATGAGCTAAAGAAAATATAAAGCTTGTTTATAATCAAAAAGATAATGACATAAGGTCGCGGGGATTAACAGTGAAGCAGAGGGGAGCCATACAGAACGCCGACACGCCGTAAACCCGTCCATGGGGGCTCGAATCGCGCATCCCTGCGCTCAACGGTCGGCTAACCTGTATGGCTCCCCTCTGCCTTAAGCTTTAGGTGGTGCTGTATTTATGGTAATGGTCAACAATGAAGTTATTTTTGCGTGTCGTAATTGTCCAAATAAGGAACAACTGCGGTGACTGAGGTCTGGAATACGCCATTACGGATCCAATGCAGCGTATTTTCACCGGGGCGAAGGTTGAAAGCCGTAATATAAGAATCCGCAGCCTGATGGTTATGGCCCTGCATTTCGTAGACTTTGCCTAGTAATACATAGTTCAACCATGACATCTGTAGATCGATAGCTTTATTAATGGCGCGATAAGCCTCATCGGTTTTTCCCTGCGACAAGGCATCGACGGTAACTATCTGCTGCAAGATGGGTGAATCTACCAATGCTGGTAACGTCCCCAGGCGGGTAATATCCGTTCGTAGCTGTGCTAGTTCGGCCGCATCAAGGGGTTGGTAGGAGTTACGCAACAAATCCACCAGCGCTTTTTCGGCGACAGCATACTCAAAGTCCGGCGAGGCTTTGATTATCGCCTCCAATTGGCTGCTGGCGCGGGTCAGTGAGTCCGCATCTCCCTGTACCAGCAACTGATGTGCCTGATAGAAACGCTGCAGCGCCGGGCCATTTTGCGGCAGCAACTGCGCCAAACGCTGTGCCAGTTGCTGCGGCCAAGGCTGTTTCAACGCTGCCGACAGGCTGGTAAGGAAATCCTGCTGAATTTTTAGCTGATTATCGGTGGTAATAAAGTAGCGCTTATCCAGCATGATCGAGCTGTCGGCATTATCCACCAGCCGCACCGACAGGAAGCATTGCTGGGCACGGTAATGGCGTTGGTTAACGAACTCGATATACAGCGACTTGCCGGAGCTGCTCGGCCCGGCAAAGTTGTAATTGGTCTGATCGTGTACCAGGAACGTGGAATAGGTATTCAGCGCGTCGGTGACCAGTTCACTCACGCCAACCACGTAAGAGAGCTGTGGCGTCCAGTTGCTGCAACTGTTACCCCCCTGGATACGAATATCGATATCACGCGGGTTGAGCAACACCGGCATAGTGGACACCGGTATGCGCTGAGACAGGGTCGCAATGCCAACAAAGGCGACGCAGGCAGACAGCGCCGCCAGGAAAGCCAGCCAGACCCAAAAGGGTGAGCGTTGATAAAAACGGCCTGCCGCAGTAGGTAACAGGGTCTTTGGCTTGGTGGCCGGGCGCGGCGGTATATAGGCGGGAGCCTCTTCCTCGCTGCCATCTTCCGGCTCATGCATTACCACGGCCACCTGGGGTAGCAACGGCGGCGCGTCTTCCCCCTCTTCACACCACATGACCGGTGCCGTCAGTTTATAACCGCGTTTGGGGACGGTGATGATGTATTCGGGGCTGTCTGGATCGCCGTCTTTCAGATATTTGCGCAGTTCGGAAATACACTGGGTCACCACATGGTTGGTGACGATATTGCGCTTCCAGATGTTATCAATCAGCTCGTCGCGGCTGAGCACCACGTCCGGGTGCTGAGCAAAGTACTGCAACATATCGATCAGGCGCGGTTCCAGCGTCCGTTGACGCCCATCACGGCTTATACGGTTGTCGGCCGGGGTGATCAGCCACTCCCCGACGCGGAAAACAGGCTCTTGCATGGTGGAAATAACTCTGTGGACACTGAGGGCAAGGGCGCGATGATAGCATAACGACCCATAACTTGGGCCGTTCTCAGCAGATTAAGCATTCATAGTTCATATAATTCGAGCGGTAATCCGTCAGGATCGCTGAAAAAGGTAAAACGGGATTGGGTATAGGGATCGACCCGAACCGGCTCGCAAACGACCCCTGCCGCCTGTAAATGCGCGATCGACGCCTCGATATCCTCTACGCTGAATGCCAGGTGACGCAGGCCACAGGCCTCCGGGCGGCTCGGCCTGGCAGGAGGGGATGGGAAGGAGAACAGTTCAATGACGTATTGGCCATTCAGTGCCAGATCGGCTTTCCAGGAGTCACGCTCTTCGCGGTAATATTCCGCTAACAGGGTGAACCCCAGGATATCGCAATAAAAGTGCTTACTGGCGGCGTAATCAGAACCAATCACCGCTATATGGTGAACCTGTCGTAATGCCAACATGGATGGACTCCGTAAGTTATTTAGTGACCCCTCACCCCAACCCTCTCCCACAGGGAGAGGGAGCTGGTACAGAGCCGTTTTCAGGTACAGAAGTCTGTCTTTAACCAGGCTAGTGTTGAGGACCAATGCAGTAGCAAAGATGTGGCACTATCGGTCCCCTCTCCCTGTGGGAGAGGGCTAGGGTGAGGGGCCATTATTACCTAACTGGTTTTCAGCACCTTCACCAGATAGCGCCCATCCTCGGTCAGTTTAGCGCCGTGGATATCGGTTTCAAAACCTGGATAGTGTTCACCGATCGAGCACAGCATCAGCAGGAAATCGAGCACCGCACGGCTCTCTTCGGTGATCATCTCCCCCGGCATCACGACCGGTACGCCCGGCGGATAAGGCAGGATCATGTTCGCCGCCACCTTGCCGATCAACTGATCGATCTCGCAGGTTTCCACATTGCCGCGTACCTGCTGCTGGAACATCTCATAAGGCGTCAGCTTCATTTCTGGCAATACGTCAAACGCACGCAGCATCAGGCCCGGTAAATCGTGCTGGCGGATCAGCTGGTGGATCCCGGCAGCCAGATCCTGAATGCGCATATGGCGGTAGAAGTCCGGATCTTCAGCATACAGATCCGGCAGCATGTTTTTCACCCGCAGGTTAAGATCGTAAGCTCGTTTGAAATCCGTCAGGCTGCGCAGCAGGCTCATCGCCTTGGTCTTGTCGATACCAATGCTAAACAGGAACAGCAGGTTGTATGGACCGGTTTTTTCCACCACGATCCCGCGCTCATCCAGGTATTTCGCTACCAGCGCGGCAGGGATCCCGCTTTCCTCCAGCTCACCCAGTTCGTTCATCCCCGGCGTCAAAATGGTGACCTTGATCGGATCCAGATACATATGATCGCTGTCGGTCTGGCCAAAGCCATGCCAGTTGTCGTCCGGGTTCAGCGGCCAGCACTGTGCCTCGTCAATCTCTTCCGGCTGCCAGATATCGAAGAACCAGGTGTCACTCTCGGCACGCAGGCGTTGCACTTCACGGCGAAAATGCAGGGCTCGCTCCACCGAGCGGTTAATCATGCGCCGCCCCGGATTACCACGCAGCATCGCCGCGGCGGTTTCCATCGAAGCCACAATGCCGTAATGCGGCGAAGTGGTGGTGTGCATCATGTAAGCTTCGTTAAAGGTATTCTCGTCATAATCCCCTTTAATGTGGATCATCGAAGCCTGAGAGAAGGCAGCCAGCAGCTTGTGGGTCGATTGAGTTTCATAGATCACCTTGCCAGGGATGCGATCGCCACTCATGCCGCTCTTGCCGTCATAAATCGGGTGGAAATTGGTATAAGGCACCCAAGCCGAATCGAAGTGGATCGACGCTACGTCCAGCGTTTGCTTGATGTAATCGGTGTTATACAGCAGACCGTCATAGGTAGAGTTGGTGATCACCGCATGCACCGGCCAGCTGGCGTTGGCGGTGTCTGCCACCCGCTTGGCGATGCTGTCGCGGATAAATTCGCGCTGGGGAATACCGCCTAAAATACCGTACGCGTTACGCAGCGGGCGCAGGTAAATCGGCACGATGTCACACATCATCAGCAAGTGACACAGCGATTTATGGCAGTTACGGTCAATCAGTACCGTACTACCGGCAGGGGCCGAATACATGCCAACAATCTTGTTGGCGGTAGAGGTGCCGTTGGTCACCAGATAACTTTGCTCCGCGTTAAACGTGCGGGCAATGTACTCTTCCGCCTCCAGATGCGGGCCGGTGTGATCCAGCAGCGAGCCGAGCTCCGTCACCGAGATGGAAATATCCGCCTTCAGGGTGTTGGCACCAAAGAAATCGTAGAACAGGCAGCCCACCGGGCTTTTCTGGAACGCGGTGCCCGCCATATGGCCCGGCGTACAGAAGGTATATTTCCCCTCCTTCACATAGGTGAACAGCGCCTTGGTCAGCGGAGGGGTAATGGTATCCATATACTCATCGGTATACTGGCGAATGCGCTGGGCGATATCGTCGGCAGCGTTCAGACCATACTCGAAGAAATAGAGCACCATACGCATTTCGTGCAGGTGAACGTCGAAGGTGGAGTGAGTGTTGATAAACGCATACAGCGGCAGGTATTCATTCAGCTCGTTGATTTCGCTGCACAGCTCCAGGCTGTATTCGTCCCAGTCGAAGATCACCCCACAGATACGCGCATTGTGTTCGATCAGCTTGAGCAGATCACCGCTGTTCTTTGGGAACACCAGTTGGAAACCCATTGAGGCCAGCGCCACGTGCAGCTCGCGGATAGGCTCGTCTTTGTAATACACGCCCATCGGGCTCATGATCGCAATGATATTCATCGCAGCTATCCTTCAGTTAACTACCAATAGCTTATAACAACATAAAAAGCCGGGGCTGTCCTACGCGCATAAAAAAACCGCCCCGAAAGGCGGTTAGTCATCAGGCGTACCAACTCAGCAGTAGCCGTAGTTCATCAGCCGTTGATAGCGACGGTTGAGCAACTCTTCGTTGTTCAGGCCATCCAGATCCGCCAGGTCCGCCAACAGTTGGGCTTTCAACGAAGCCGCCATTGCCGGTACGTCGCGGTGAGCGGAGCCCAAAGGCTCTGGGATCACAGAGTCGATCAGCTTCAGCTCTTTCAGACGCGGTGCAGTAATGCCCATCGCTTCTGCGGCAATCGGTGCCTTATCGGCACTTTTCCACAGGATCGAGGCACAGCCTTCCGGCGAGATCACCGAATAGGTGCTGTATTGCAGCATATTCACTTTATCGCCCACGCCGATCGCCAATGCCCCGCCGGAGCCGCCTTCGCCGATCACGGTGCAGATCACCGGGATATTCAGGCGAGACATTTCACGCAGGTTGCGGGCGATCGCCTCAGACTGGCCACGCTCTTCCGCACCCACGCCAGGATAAGCACCTGGGGTGTCGATGAAGGTGATCAGCGGCATCTTGAAGCGGGAGGCCATTTCCATCAGGCGCAGCGCTTTGCGATAGCCTTCCGGTGCTGGCATACCGAAGTTGCGGCGGATTTTCTCTTTGGTTTCACGCCCTTTCTGATGACCAATGATCATCACCGGGCGGCCATCGAGGCGCGCAATACCACCGACAATGGCTTTGTCATCGGCATAGGCGCGATCGCCTGCCAGCTCTTCAAAGTCGGTAAAGATGTGTTCGATATAATCCAGGGTATAAGGACGGCGCGGGTGGCGTGCCAATTGGGCAATCTGCCAGGCCCCAAGATCGGAAAAAATCTTGCGCGTCAGCTCAACGCTCTTCTCACGCAGGCGCTGAACCTCTTCGTCCAGATTAATATCTAATTTTTCGTCTTGACGGCTGACTGCGGTCAGCGAGTCAATTTTCGCTTCCAGCTCTGCAATCGGCTGTTCAAAATCAAGAAAATTCAGACTCATAGCATTCCTATTTTAGTCAAATTCCAGTTCCACCTGCTCATTACCTACCAAGGTCCGCAAATCTATCAACAAGCGGTCGGTCGGCGTCACGCGCCAAGTTGCACCAAAGCGCAATCTTGCCCGTGCATCTTCCCGTTGATAGTAGAGATGCACTGGAATCGTCCCCGAGCGATGGGGTTCCAAAGACTGACGGAGACGGTTCAAAAGCTGGTCATCAATTTGCCTGTCCGTCAGCGAGATAGCAAGCCCGCGAGCGTATTTTTCACGTGCTTCACTGATGTCCATTAATTCACGAGCGGTCATTTTAAGCCCGCCGTTAAAGTCATCAAAGCTGACCTGTCCAGTCGCGATCAGGATACGGTCTTTTTCCAACAAATGCTGGTATTTTTCCAAGGCATCGGTGAATAACATGATGTCCAGACGCCCAGAACGGTCATCCAACGTACAAATGCCGATGCGGTTACCGCGTTTGGTCATCATGATCTTGGAAGCAATCACCAGTCCGACGGCGGTAGTCATCTTGCCGCGATCCGTCGGGTGCATATCCTTCAGACGCTGGCCACCGGCATAGCGTTCGATTTCTTTGAGGTACTGGGTGATCGGGTGGCCGGTAAGATACAGCCCCAGCGTTTCTCGTTCACCATCCAGCACCACCTGTTCCTGCCAAGGGGGAACGTTGGCGTAGGATTGCTCCACCTGCTCCGGCGCTTCCGCCAGCACGCCAAACATATCCGCCTGGCCGATGGCTTCGGCTTTGGCGTGCTGATCGGCCGCTTTAAGCGCATCCCCCAGGGAGTTCATCAACGCGGCGCGGTGTGGCCCCAGGCGATCGAACGCCCCAGACATGATCAGCTTTTCCAGAATACGGCGGTTGAGCTTTTTAATATCGGAGCGGGCGCACAGGTCGAACAGATCTTTGAAATACCCCTGCTCGCCGGAATTGCGCGCTTCGATAATCGCTTCGATCGGCCCTTCCCCTACGCCTTTGATCGCACCGATGCCATAGACGATCTCGCCCTCGTCATTAACATGGAAGTGATACTGCCCGCTGTTGATGTCCGGCGGCAGGATTTTCAGGCCCATGCGCCAGCACTCATCCACCAGCCCCACCACCTTATCGGTGTTATCCATATCGGCGGTCATGACCGCGGCCATAAACTCGGCCGGATAGTGGGCCTTCAGCCACAGCGTCTGGTAAGACACCAACGCATAGGCAGCGGAGTGCGATTTGTTAAAACCGTAACCCGCGAACTTCTCTACCAGATCGAAGATTTTTACCGACAGTTCGCCGTCAATGCCGCGCGATTTCGCACCATCTTCAAAACCGCCGCGCTGCTTGGCCATCTCGACCGGGTTCTTTTTACCCATGGCGCGACGCAGCATGTCCGCACCGCCCAACGTATAGCCAGCCAGTACCTGAGCGATCTGCATTACCTGTTCCTGGTACAGGATGATGCCATAGGTCGGCTCCAGAACCGGCTTCAACGATTCATGCTGCCACTGGATATCAGGGTAGGAGATCTCTTCGCGCCCGTGCTTACGGTCGATAAAGTTATCTACCATGCCGGACTGTAACGGGCCGGGGCGGAACAACGCCACCAGTGCGATCATGTCTTCGAAGCAGTCGGGCTTCAGACGTTTGATCAAATCCTTCATGCCGCGCGATTCAAGCTGGAATACCGCAGTGGTTTCCGAACGTTGCAGCATGTCGAAGCTTTTCTTGTCTTCGAGCGGAATGGCCGCGATATCTATCGGCTCCAGCCCGGTCTTGGCGCGACGGGCATTGATCATCTCCAACGCCCAGTCGATGATGGTCAGGGTACGCAGGCCGAGGAAGTCGAACTTCACCAGCCCGGCATATTCCACGTCGTTCTTGTCAAACTGGGTGACCGGATGGTTACCTTCGGCATCGCAATAAAGCGGGGCAAAGTCGGTGATCTTGGTTGGCGCAATCACCACGCCCCCGGCGTGCTTACCGGCGTTACGCGTCACGCCTTCCAGCTTGCGCGCCATGTCGATCAGCGCTTTGACCTCTTCGTCTGCCTCATAAATTTCCGGCAGCTGCGGCTCTGCGGCAAAGGCTTTTTCCAGCGTCATACCCGGATCGGGCGGCACCAGCTTGGAGATACGGTCAACGAAGCCATAAGGATGGCCCAGCACGCGCCCCACGTCGCGGATCACCGCTTTCGCCGCCATGGTACCGAAGGTGATGATCTGCGATACCGCCTCACGGCCATACATGTCCGCCACGTGCTCGATGACCAGGTCACGCTTTTCCATGCAGAAGTCGACGTCGAAGTCGGGCATCGAGACACGTTCCGGGTTCAGGAAGCGTTCGAACAGCAGGTCAAACTCCAGCGGGTCGAGATCGGTGATTTTCAGCGCATAGGCCACCAGCGAACCGGCACCGGAACCACGCCCCGGGCCTACCGGCACATCGTTATCTTTCGACCACTGGATGAATTCCATTACGATCAGGAAGTAGCCCGGGAATCCCATCTGGTTGATCACTTTCAGTTCCAGATCCAGACGCTCATCGTATTCAGGACGGCGCTCGGCACGGACTCCCGGATCCGGGAACAGGAACTCCAGACGTTCTTCCAATCCCTCTTTGGACTTGAGCACCAGGAAATCTTCGGTGGTCATATCGCCAGTTGGGAACTGTGGCAGGAAATATTCGCCCAGACGGATGGTGACGTTACAGCGCTTGGCTATTTCCACACTGTTTAGCAACGCTTCCGGGATGTCGGCAAACAGCTCGCACATCTCCTCTTCGCTGCGCATGTACTGTTGCGGGCTGTAGTTTTTCGGGCGTTTGGGATCGTCTAGCGTGAAGCCATCATGGATCGCTACGCGGATCTCATGGGCATCAAAATCATCTTCTACCAGGAAACGGACGTCGTTGGTGGCAACTACCGGCAACCCGCGTTCGGTTGCCAGGGCTACGGCGGCGTGCAGATAGTTTTCTTCATCCGCACGGCCAGTGCGGATCAGTTCGAGATAATAGCTGTCCGGGAAATGCTGCTGGTAAAACTCCAGGCATTGATCGACCAGGGCCTGGTTGCCACGCAGCAGAAACTTGCCGACGTCGCCCATGCGTGCACCGGAAAGCAGGATCAACCCGCTGCGGTGTTCTATCAGCCAGTCGCGATCGATCACCGGACCGGCCGGGCCATAGCCGCGCTGATACGCCCTGGAGATTAATAGGGTGAGGTTTTGATAGCCAACGTTATCGGCTGCCAGCACGGTAAGCTGCGCCAGCTCATCGCCCAGCTCTTCGCTTTGCACATGGAAATCCGCACCGATGATCGGTTTGATCCCGGCACCGTGCGCACTGCCATAAAACTTCACCAGACCACACATATTGGTGAAGTCGGTGACGGCCAAGGCTGGCATGGCTAACGCGGCAGCTCTTTTCACCAACGGGCCGATCTTGGCTAATCCATCAATCATGGAGTAGTCACTGTGGACGCGCAGATGAATAAAACGAGGTTCGGCCATATCCAGATACCAACGTGTTGGGGTTCAGCACACTGAACCAGGGTTACATTAGGGTATGGGGAAGATCACCGTAGCCATTTCCCCTCACCCCGACCCTCTCCCAAAAGGAGAGGGGGCGTAATTTTAAGCATCGTGTGAACTATGCGAACGAGCCAGACTCCAGCACTCGTCTGACCGGGGCAAAACTGCGGCGATGATGCTCGGTGGCACCCAGAGCAGCCAGCTTTTCCAGGTGGAACGCGGTGGGATAGCCCTTGTGTTGGGCAAAGCCGTAATCCGGGAAAATCGCATCCAGCTCGGTCATCTCGCGATCGCGGGTCACCTTCGCCAGAATCGATGCGGCACTGATCTCCGCCACCCGGCTATCCCCTTTCACCACCGCTAACGAGCGCATCGGCAATTTGGGGCAACGATTGCCGTCAATCAACACCATGTCCGGTGCGATATGCAAACCCGCTACCGCGCGCTGCATCGCCAGCATGGTGGCATGCAGGATATTCAGTTGGTCGATCTCGACCGGCTCGGCCCGCCCCAGGCTCCAGGACATCGCCTTTTCCACGATCTCGTCGTATAACGCCAGGCGGCGCTTCTCGCTGAGCTTTTTGGAATCCGCCAGGCCAACAATCGGCCGTGCAGGATCGAGGATCACCGCAGCGGTCACTACGGCACCCACCAAAGGCCCGCGCCCCACTTCATCCACACCGGCAAACAGCCGGGCGGCAGGGTAAACAAAGGGTTCCATCATGCTTTTGCCAGCTCCAACACAGCCTGAGCGGCCTGTTCATCGGCACCACAGCGAATGCTCTGATGCAGTTCAAGGAAGGTCTGTTTCAACAGCTCCGCCTGCGGGCTGTCTTCCAGCAGCGGCAATAACGCCGCGGCCAGCTTATCCGGTACACAATCGTGTTGCAGCAGTTCGGTGACGATTTCACGCCCCGCCAGCAGGTTAGGCAATGAGACATACGGGGTTTTCACCAGCCGCTCCGCCAGCCAGAAGGTAAATGGCTTCATGCGGTAGCCCACCACCATCGGGCATTTTGCCAACATGCATTCCAGCGCTGCGGTGCCGGAAGCCAGCAGTGCCGCATCGCTGGCCACCATCGCCTCACGCCCTTTGCCATCCAGCAAGTGAACCTTGAGCTCCGGCGCAACCTCGGCCTTGATGCGCTCAAACTGCTCACGGCGCTTGGCATTGACCAATGGCACCACCACTTCCAGATCGGGATAATGCTCGCGTAGCAGTTGGGCGGTACGCAGGAAATCACCACTGAGCATTTCCACTTCGGCATTACGGCTGCCGGGTAGCAATGCCAAACAGCGAGCGCCCGGAGCAATGCCCAGCGTAGCGCGTGCGGCCAGCTTATCCGCCTGCAATGGCATCGCATCGGCCATGGTATGACCAATAAAGCGGCAAGGGACGTTGAAACGATCGTAAAACGCTTTTTCGAAAGGGAGGAACGCCAACACCAGGTCGGTCGCTTTACCAATTTTGAAAACGCGTTTCTGACGCCAGGCCCATACGGACGGGCTGACATAGTGAATAGTGCGGATACCGCGCTGTTTCAGGCGGCCTTCCAGCGTGAGGTTGAAGTCTGGCGCATCAATACCGACAAACACGTCAGGCTTCAGCTCACTGAACCGGCGGGTCAGATCCTTGCGGATCTTCAACAGGCGTGGCAGACGCTCAAGCACCTCTACCACGCCCATCACCGCCAGCTCTTCCATTTCGTACCAGGTTTCACACCCTTCGGCCTGCATCAGCGGGCCAGCGACACCGACAAAGCGGGCGCTTGGGTAGTGCGTCTTAAGCGCACGAATTAATCCGGCACCCAGAATATCCCCGGAGGTTTCCCCGGCGACCAATCCGATAGTCAATGGACGATTTGGCATAACTCAGCGAATAATCCCACGGGTAGAACGCGCAAAGAAATCGAGGAACTGCTGCACCACGGGCTGCTGTTGCGCCAGGGTTTCGATCTCTGCTTTAGCCTCGTCGAAGGTCTTCTCGCTGCGATAAAGGATTTTGTAGGCATTGCGGATCGCCTGCATTTCATCCTTATCAAAACCACGGCGTTTCAGGCCTACGGCGTTAATACCAAATGGCGTCGCGTGGTTACCCTGCGCGATGACAAAAGGCGGTACGTCCTGAGCGACACCGGAGCAACCGCCGACCATTACATGGGCACCAATCACACAGAATTGGTGGATCGCGGTCATGCCGCCAATGATGGCGAAATCGTCGATCTCCACGTGACCAGCCAGCGTGGCGTTGTTGGCCAACACGCAGGAATTACCCACCACGCAGTCATGAGCAACGTGCACGTTGACCATCAGCAGGTTGTCATTACCGACTTTGGTCAGGCCCGTTCCCTGCGCAGTACCGCGATGAATGGTGACGCTCTCACGAATGCGGTTACGATCGCCGACTTCAACCCGAGTCGGTTCGCCAGCGTATTTCAGATCCTGATTCACTTCGCCGATAGAGGCAAACTGATAGATCTCGTTATCGCGGCCAATCTTGGTGATACCGTTCACCACCACATGCGATTTGAGGACCGTACCCGCGCCGATTTCCACCTGGGAGCCGACGTAGCAGAAGGGACCTATATGCGCACCAGCGCCGATGACGGCGCCTTCTTCAACGATCGCACTTGGATGGATAAAGGCGGTTTTATCAATCACGGATTATGCCTCCCGGCTGCGGGCACACATCATGGTTGCTTCGCAGACAATTTTTCCATCGACGGTCGCCACGCCTTTAAAGCGGGTCAGACCACGACGGGTTTTCTCGAAAGTGACTTCCATAATCATCTGATCGCCAGGCACCACAGGGCGCTTGAAGCGAGCTTCGTCAATACCGGCGAAATAGTACAGCTCGCCCGGTTCCAGTTTACCCACGCTCTTAAATGCCAGGATACCCGTGGCCTGAGCCATAGCTTCCAAAATCAGCACGCCTGGAAAAATCGGTTTACCAGGGAAATGCCCCTGGAAAAACGGCTCATTAACGGATACGTTCTTCACTGCACGCAGATATTTATGCTCTTCGAAATCCAATACACGGTCAACCAGCAAGAATGGATAACGGTGAGGAAGCAGTTCCAGAATTTCTGCAATATCTAGAGTATGAGTGTCAGTAGTCAAAATACTCTTCCTGTCTCTAAAAACTGATGGCATCAACAACACGGCCTGCGTTGACCCCAAAAAGGAGATCATCAGGCAGGCCGCAAATTAACAACTCTTTGCGCTTTTGGCATCATTGCCAACGCGTTTCGTTTTATACCCAGCATCCCGGGCCGTGGTGATTAGTCTTTTCCGACTTTTCGTTCGACAGCTTTCAAGCGCTTGCTAATCTCATCGATATTCATCACCAACGCCGCGGTTTTACGCCAAACTTTGTTGGGTTGTAACGGAATGCCAGAGGAGTATACCCCAGGTTCGGTGATTGGTCGCATAACCATTCCCATCCCGGTGACAACTACCTGGTCAGCAATCTCCATGTGACCATTGATCACACTGGCGCCGCCAATTTGGCAATAGCGCCCGATTTTCAGGCTACCCGCCATGATCACACCGCCCGCAACGGCGGTATTCTCGCCAATCACCACGTTGTGTGCAATCTGACACTGGTTATCTATGATAACACCATTCCCAATCTGGGTGTTATCCAACGCGCCGCGATCGATGGTGGTACAGGCCCCAATCTCAACGCGATCGCCAATAATCACCGTGCCAAGCTGCGGGATCTTGATCCAGTTGCCACGCTCGTTGGCGTAGCCGAAACCGTCCGCACCAATCACCGTTCCCGATTGGATCAGGCAGTGCTGGCCGATTTCCACTTCATGATAAATCGTCACGTTGGCCCACAGACGCGTACCTGCGCCGATGCGTGCCTGCTTGCCGATAAAGCAACCCGGGCCGATGACCACGTTATCACCCAGTTCAACACCGGATTCGATAACCGCGTTCGCCCCAATAGCAACGTTCTGTCCCAGCTTGGCCTCAGGCGAGATCACCGCGCTTGGCGCGATATCTGCTGCGGGTGCTGGCGTGGTGTCCATCAACTGCGCCATACGCGCATAGGTCAGGTAAGGGTTTTTAACCACCAGCGCTGCGCTACGGCAGTGAGGTAGGTCTGCTTCGGTGAGTACCACGGCACTCGCCTGGCAGGAAGCCAGCTGCTGTTGGTAGCGGCTGTTTGACAAAAACGTGATTTGGCCAGGCTGTGCGG
The DNA here is from genome assembly GCF_055790865.1 of Serratia sp. K1WW1. Lineage (NCBI taxonomy): Bacteria > Pseudomonadati > Pseudomonadota > Gammaproteobacteria > Enterobacterales > Yersiniaceae > Serratia > Serratia sp. K1WW1. The sequence continues at coordinate 1,252,611 of NZ_CM147697.1, read as the reverse complement.
AATGCATAGAAGCAATGCCGGTGATGACGAGATCGCCATCACCGTGCAATTGTGCATCCAACTGCTGCGCTAAATCAGCCAGTCGAATTGAAGGCATGGCGTTATTTAACCTGTTTCAGCACGTCTGCAGTAATATCTTTAGAAGTTCCTGCGTAAGCAACTGCGTTGGCGTCGATCACGACGTCATAGCCTTCTTTGCTGGCAACGGCTTTCACAGCATCCTGAATACGGCTCAGGATCTTGTTACGCTCTTCCATCTGGCGACGACGATTGTCCTGCTCGAAAGCCTGCGCTTTCTGAGAGAACTGCTCACGCTGAGCCATCACGTCTTTTTCCATCTTGGTGCGATCGCTGGCTTTCATGGTAGAACCATCACGCTGCAGTTTCTGCATTTTGGTTTGCAGATCGCGTTCCATGTTCTGGAGTTCGCTTGCACGGCCTTTGAATTCGCTTTCCAATTGCTTGGCTACGGTTTCACGAGCTGGCAGCTGTTGGAAAATGCTAGAAACGTTAACAACAGCAATTTTGTCAGCTGCCTGAACGCCTGCAGAAGCAGCCATTGCTAAACCGAGGCCTGCGGCACATAACCACTTTTTCACTATAAACTCCTTACCATCACCCATTTGTGTCACATGACACTTTTGAAAGTACACAATCTGCCAGACTTATCACATTACACAATGAGATTTCTCTCGCTATGAGCTGGTTTAAGCCTGGCATTTGCGATTCTTGTACCGCTATGCCCACAGGTGAAACCGGTTATTACCAGGTTTTACCGATGTTAAACTGGAACTGCTCTGACCTGTCGCCGTCGTATTTCTTGATCGGATCCGCATAGGAGAAGACCAACGGCCCCAGTGGAGACATCCACTGCAGCGCAAGACCGGCAGACACGCGAATGTTGCTCGCCTTGCTGTAGTCTGGCACCCCGTACATCAGCGTCTGATCGGTGTTTTCCCAGTGGGTATCCCACACGGTACCGGCATCGACAAACAGTGAAGTACGCACCGAGTTGGCGTATTTCTCGCTGAGGAATGGCGTAGGCGTGATCAACTCCATACTTGCCACGGCCATGGCGTTACCGCCTACCGCATCGTTCGAGCTACAAATCGGCTGAGCGGTGCTGGTGCCTGGCGCGTACTGGCAAGAATACGAGTTGGAATTGTAGTACACGGCTTTTGGACCAATGGTGTTGGACTGGAAGCCACGTACGGTACTTGAACCACCCGCATAGAAGTTTTCATAGAACGGCATTTCTTTACCGCCCAACCCATCGGCATAGCCCAGACGGCCACGACCCAGCAACACCCAGGTCTTGTCATCGTTAAGCGGCATATACTGCGCGGTGTCCAACGTCATCTTGTAGTATGAGTTGTCGGAACCCGGCACCGTCACCTTGGTATTGAACGTGGTGCGGTTACCCTGGGTAGGGAAGTAGCCACGGTCCAGATTATTATAGGTCCAACCCAGGTTCAGCGTGAAGTCATCGGCTGTAAAGCTGGCACGATCCATATAGTTAGGATAATCGCCCATCGAGTTCAGATAGCGCCACATGGCAATCTGCGGCTGCATTTCTGACAGGGAGTTATGGACGTAACCCAGGCCAGCGCGCAGCGAGTTGTTCTCGTTGATTGGGAAGCCCAGCGTGCCGTCAATACCGTAACTGCTGTTGGTATAGTCGGACAGATCGGCGTTATCCGCTTTAAAGTCGTTATAGAAGATACGGCCGCCCAGACTCACACCGTCAACGGTGAAGTACGGGTTGGTCACCGACAGCTCGGTATAGGTCTGGTAGTCGTTCTTGGTGCCGCTGATGCCAACAGAGTAGCCCGTGCCCAGCCAGTTATCCTGCTGTACACCCGCCTGGAAGCTGACGCCACTTTCGGTACCGTAACCCACACCAAAGTTCAGCGTCCCGGTGTTACGTTCTTTCACCTTATAGGTGATATCAACCTGATCGGGAGAACCCGGTACACGCTGGGTTTCAACATCGACCGTCTCGAAGTAACCCAGACGGTTCAGACGCTCTTTACCCTGCTCGACCTGATCGTTACCCAGCCACGCCCCTTCCATCTGGCGCATTTCGCGGCGCAGAACGGAATCTTTACTGGTGTCGTTGCCTTCGAACTTGATGCGACGCACATAGAAACGGTTACCCGCATCGATGTTGACGTTCAGCTTCACGGTTTTATCCGCGTCGTTGATTTCAGGCTGAGTCTGTACGCGAGGATAGGCGTAACCATAACGGCCAAACATCTTCTTGATGTTATCTTCCATTTTGGTCACTTTGGTGCCGTTAAACAGTTCACCTGGCTCAATCTTGGTCAACTGGGCCACTTCTGCCGAATGACCGGCCAGGTTGCCATTGACCACCACGCCGGAAAGCTTGTACTGATCGCCTTCGGTGATGTTAACGGTGATATAGATGCCTTTTTTATCTGGCGTCAGGCTGACCTGCGTCGAATCGATATTGAAACGGGCATAGCCGCGATCCAGATAGAAGCTACGCAGGCTCTCAAGGTCCCCCGCCAGCTTTTGCTTCTGGTATTTGCGATCGGCTACTACGTTCCACCACGGCACATCATCACGCAACTGGAAGTGCGCGATCAGCTCATCGTTGGTGAAGGCCTGGTTGCCGACAATGTTGATTTGTTGAATCTTGGCGGAAACCCCTTCCGTGAACACCAGTTTCAGGTCAACACGGTTACGCGGCAACGGCGTGACAACGGCTTTCACCGAGGCACTGTATTTACCGACGCTGTAGTAGAAGTCTTCCAACCCTTTTTCAATGCTGGATAAGGTGGTGCGGTCGAGTGCTTCACCAACCCGGACGCCAGAGGCTTCCAGGTTTTGCTTGAGCATGTCATCTTTCACCGATTTGTTACCGGAGAAAGTGATGCTGGCAATGGTAGGGCGTTCCTTAACCTGAACAATCAGCGTATCACCATCGCGCAGGACGCGAACGTCCTCGAAGTTGCCAGTGGCAAACAAGGCACGGATGGTATTACCGATATCATCATCAGAGACGGTATCGCCTACGCGAACCGGCATGTTGAGTAACGCCGCACCGACGGCGACTCGTTGCAGGCCTTCGAAATGAATATCCTTCACTACGAACCCGTCTGCACCGTATACGGTGGCGCTGCCAAACAGCAGCGACGCTATGAGCAACTTTTTCATCGCCATCGTTGTTATGCGTTCTTCCTAACCTGTCCCCGCCCCTAAAGACGAGAAAAATCATTGAAAAGTGCAAGACCCATCAGCAGTACCAACAAGATCGAACCAATGCGGTAGCTGTAGTCCTGTACTCGCTCAGAAACTGGCCCCCCCTTCAGCTTTTCTATCGCCAGGAAGAGGAGATGCCCACCATCTAATACCGGTAATGGGAAGAGGTTGATGATCCCTAAGTTGACGCTAATCAACGCCAGAAACATCATATAATACACAAAACCCACCTCTGCTGATGCCCCTGCTCCCTGTGCAATGGAAATCGGGCCACTCAGGTTGTTCAGCTTCACATCACCGGTAATTAATTTACCTATCATGCTGACCGTAAGGTGCATCAGCTGCCAGGTTTTGTCCCCCGCCTGATACAGCGCAGAGAACGCCCCATATTGACGGATGGTCTTGTACTCATCCGGCAGAGGGATAACTTTAGGGATAATCCCGGCAAACCCCACCGCTTTGTCTTTTCCCACCGGCTTTGTATCTGGTATCAGCGTTAAAGACAAGGGGGCGCCGTTTCTTTCTATCTCTAAAACCAGCGGAAGCCCTGGAGCATTGTGGATACGTTTAACCAACGTAACCCAACGACCAAGTGGCTGACCATCGACTTTAACGATCCTGTCCCCCGCTTGTAAACCTGCCTTTTGCGCAGCCGACCCGGCCTGGACTTCTGCCAGCACGGATTCAATCTGCGGGCCACGCGGGATCATGCCTAGAGAACGCACGGGATCTTCTTTGTCCGGTTCAAAGCTCCAGTGGCGCAAATCCAGGGTCTTGCTCACCTTTTGTGAGGTACCAAACGGAGCAATTTCTACCTCGGTTTGCGCATCACCGATTTTGGTCACCAACGCCAGACGAACAGATTCCCAATCAGGCGTTTCGATACCGTCAACGGACTTAAGTTCCATTCCCGGAGAAATTTCGGCATGAGCGGCAATGGATTGCGGAGTAATTTCACCGATGACCGGGCGGTAACTCGGCACGCCAATGATAAAGACGATCCAATAGGCAAGAATGGCAAACAGGAAATTTGCAATGGGGCCCGCGCTGACAATCGCCGCGCGCTGCCAGACGGTTTTATTGTTGAACGCCTCATGACGCAGCTCGGGAGCTACCGTTTCAACGCGCTCATCGAGCATTTTGACATAGCCGCCAAGGGGGATCATGGCGACGACATATTCGGTGCCCTGGCGATCGGTGCGGCGCCATAGCGCACGGCCAAAGCCAATAGAGAAACGCTCCACGCGGACGCCACAGCGGCGGGCCACCCAAAAGTGCCCGAACTCATGCACGGTGATCAATATACCCAGAGCGATAATAAACGCGACCAAGTTCCAGAGTACGCTGACCATAGAATCCCTTTACTCCCCCCGCCGATGACGGATTAAAACACTAACAGCATCAAGCAGGCAAATACCGGTACCGCTGCGGTCAGGCTATCAATACGATCCAGAATGCCGCCGTGCCCCGGGATCAGATGACCACTGTCCTTGATACCGGCTTCACGTTTGAACATGCTTTCCGTCAGATCGCCCAGCACCGAAGCCAGGGCCGCAATCACCGAACAGACCAACAGGGTCATAGGCACCACGTTCAGCGGCGCATAGCGGCCAAACAGCCACGAAATCACGGCAGACGTGACCAGCCCGCCGATCAGCCCTTCCCAGGTTTTGCCCGGGGAGACCTTCGGGGCCAGCTTGTGTTTGCCAAACAGCTTGCCGAACATGTAGGCGCCGGAATCTGCGCCCCAAACCAGCAGCATAACGTACAGCAACCACCAGGCACCGGTAAAATGATTCTCTTCATAGCCAAACTGACGCAGTGCCAGCATGCCCCAGAAAAACGGCACGATGGTCAACAGGCCAAAGACCAGCCGCAAGGTGCGCGAATTACGCCACAGCGCCGCCGAGCCTGGATAGAACAGCACCAGCAGCAGAGCCACCAGCCACCATCCCAGCGACAACCATAGCGGGCCAGCGATCTGCAATTGGTGAACAGACTGATGGTAGGCAGGCACGCTGAGCATCATCAGCGCCAATAGGAAACCGCACAATATCGCCAGCCAGATACGTTGGGGACGGGCAGCAAAGCCAGCCAACTGCCCCCATTCCCAGGCGGCTAACATGCACACAGCGAGTGTTACCAGGGCAAAGCCCATCGGCGGCAGCAAGAACAGCGCTGCGATAACAATCGGAATTAAAATCAGAGCCGTTATGATGCGAGACTTCAGCAAAAGTTCCCCCTAGGACGCATTGGCGTCGATAGGTGTTGTTCCTCCGAAGCGACGCTCGCGTTGTGCAAATGCATTCAGCGCACCTTCAAAGACAAGTTCATCAAAATCTGGCCAGAGTACATCAGTAAAGTAAAGCTCGGCGTAAGCAATTTGCCACAACAAAAAGTTACTGATGCGATGTTCGCCACCGGTACGGATCACCAGATCCACCGGAGACAGATCGCTCATGCAGACGCGCTCGCCCAGTAACTCTTCGCTGATCTGGTCCACACACAGCGTACCCTGCTGCACTTGCTCAGCCAGATCCTTCACTCCCTGAATAATATCCCAACGACCACCGTAATTGGCGGCAACGTTAAGCGTCAGGCCATCGTTATTTTCTGTCAGTTGCTCCGAGCGGCGGATACGCTCTTGCAAACGTGCGCTGAACCGGCTGACATCGCCGATCACACGCAACCTGACATTATGTTTATGCAGGCTTTTTACTTCGCTGTCCAGTGCGCGGACAAAAAGCTCCATCAGCGCGGAGACTTCCTGCGCCGGGCGGTTCCAGTTTTCGCTGCTGAAGGCATAAAGCGTGAGTGCATCTAAATGGTGACTGGCGGCAAAACTGACCGCACGGCGTACCGATTTCACCCCTGCTTTATGACCGAAGACACGTAACTTGCCCTGGCGTTTAGCCCAACGCCCATTGCCGTCCATAATGATCGCGACATGACGTGGCCCATGAGCAGAAAGATTAGCTTCTTGTTGGTTTGCGGACGACATAACTCGTACTTATTTCCTCGGTAGAAACACCACAGCCTTGCCGGAATATCGGACCTTACGCGCAAAAAAAGCCGTGTGCCTGACACAGCTTTTCAGTCTGCCTGCCTGGTGCCCCAAGGAGCTCCCGGCAAAGATTGGCGTAAGTTTTCCCCGCTCTCTGGCTTGGCACTGCCCTATTGGCCGCGTTTGTCAGGTAAAAAGGGTTGCCAATCCGGCCATTATTCAACGGTATAACCGGTGATTATGGCGCAGACTATAACACCTCCGTGAAGCCTGAACAAACGGCCACACGGCGGCCTGGCGAGTTTACCAGCAAATTCAGACAATGTAGCAGAGCCGAATTTGCCCTCGGTACAACCCGCTCAAGTGATTAAACCCGCAGGTTACGAACCAAACCGCTAGCCACCTCACGCGCCTGGCGATCGATCTCCAGCACCATCTCAATGCTGGTTGGCTCCGGCAACGCCATACATTCAACAACCTTTTGGTTCACGGCTGAAATATCAGTAAAACAAATTTGTTGCTGCAAAAATGCCGCTACGGCAATTTCATTGGCCGCGTTGAGCGCGGTGGTCGCCGACTGGCCTGCATCGAAGGCTTCGATCGCCAAATACAGGCAAGGATAGCGCTCACGTTCCGGCTCCGAGAAGGTCAGCGCCCCGATACGGCAGAAATCGAGCGCAGCCACCCCGGAGTGGACCCTCTGCGGATAAGCCATGGCATGGGCGATAGGCGTGCGCATATCCGGCGTGCCAAGCTGGGCCAGCACGCTACCATCGGCATAGCGCACCATGGAGTGGATCACCGACTGCGGGTGGAGGATCACTTCCATCTGCTCTGCCGAGGCGTTGAACAGCCAGCGAGCCTCGATATACTCCAGCCCCTTGTTCATCATGGTGGCAGAATCTACCGAGATTTTGCGCCCCATCGACCAGTTGGGATGTGCACAGGCCTGATCCGGCGTCATAGTGGCGAACTGTTCCATTGGCGTAGTACGGAACGGGCCACCGGAGCCGGTCAGCACGATGCGCGAAACGCCATGGGCTTCCAGCGAGCTATACCCCAGTTGGCGTTGGATGCTTTCTGGCAGGCTCTGGAAGATAGCGTTGTGCTCGCTGTCTAGCGGCAGCAACTGTGCCTGGCTCTTTTGCACCGCGTCCATAAACAAGCGGCCACAGGTAACCAGAGACTCTTTGTTCGCCAACAGTACCTGCTTACCGGCACGGATCGCGGCCAGGGTGGGCAACAGCCCAGCGGCCCCGACAATGGCGGCCGTCACCTGGTCGACGTCGTCTAATGCAGCCAGCTCGCAGGCTGCCTTTTCACCTGCCAGTACTTCGGTTTTCACACCGTTTTCTACCAGCATAGCGCGCAACTCATTGGCGGCCTGCTCATCGGCCATTGCCGCATAGCTCGGGCGGAACTCTATGCACTGCTGCGCCATGACCGCTACATTACGGCCAGCTACCAGTGCCTTGATCGCGAAAAGGTCGGGATTTTCCCTGACCACGGCCAGGGTGCTGGTGCCAACGGAACCGGTGGAACCCAGAATTGTCAGTTGCTTCATGAGGTCGCTCTGAATCTACTGCATGATGAGATCGGAGGTACACCACAGTGTAACTTGCATCACGGCTGGTTTACGCTCTGTACGTACGATAAAACGAGATCTGCACCACAAAAAATAAAGCGCCGCCAAGGCGACGCTCTATTTCAAGGCGATGGAGATTAGAAATCCATCAGTTCTTTTTCTTTATCGGCCAATGCCGCATCAAGCAGTTTGATGTAGGCATCGGTCATTTTCTGGATATCGTCTTGTGAACGGCGATCTTCATCTTCGCTGATTTCTTTGTCTTTCAGCAGCGCCTTCACTTTATCGTTGGCATCGCGGCGCACGTTACGCACGGCCACACGGCCCTGCTCGGCTTCGCCACGTACGACCTTGATCAGATCCTTACGACGCTCTTCCGTCAGCGGAGGAAGCGGAACGCGGATCACGGTGCCAGCCGAACTTGGGTTCAGGCCCAGATCGGAAGACATAATGGCTTTTTCTACCGCCGAGCCCAGAGAACGGTCAAACAGGTTGATCGCCAGCGTACGGGAATCTTCTACCGTGACGTTGGCCAGTTGGCGCAGCGGCGTTGCTGCACCGTAGTATTCCACCATGATGCCGTCCAGGATGCTTGGAGAAGCACGGCCAGTACGGATCTTGCTGATTTGGTTTTTGAATGCTTCGACGCTTTTTTCCATGCGTGAATCAGCATCTTTTCTGATTTCATTAATCACGTTGCGAACCCTTGGAAGCTGGTTACTTGGCAGGCTGTACTGAAAAGTATAGCCCGTGAATTTTACTTATCAGAAGCACACAACGCCTGGCGTTACCCGCTCCTGCGAAATTTGGCCAAACAGCCGTTATTTGGTGATCAGAGTACCTTCGTTCTCACCCATCACCACGCGACGCAGTGCGCCCGGCTTGTTCATGTTGAATACGCGGATCGGCAAGCCATGGTCGCGGGCCAGCGTAAACGCCGCCAGATCCATCACTTTTAACTCACGCTCCAACACGTCCTGGTAGGTGATCTGTTCGTACAGCGTTGCGTCCGGGTTTTTCACCGGGTCAGCGGAGTATACACCATCCACTTTAGTCGCTTTCAATACCACATCGGCTTCAATTTCGATGCCGCGCAGGCAGGCCGCAGAATCCGTGGTAAAGAACGGGTTACCCGTACCGGCGGAGAAAATCACCACGCGGTTGTTACGCAGCAGGCTGATCGCCTCTGCCCAGCTGTAGTTGTCACATACGCCATTCAACGGAATGGCTGACATCAGGCGGGCGTTCACATAGGCACGGTGCAGTGCATCACGCATAGCCAGGCCGTTCATCACGGTAGCCAGCATTCCCATGTGGTCGCCCACTACGCGGTTCATGCCGGCTTGTGCCAGACCTGCACCACGGAAAAGATTGCCACCGCCAATAACTACACCGACCTGGATGCCCAGCTCGACCAGCTCTTTTACTTCCTGAGCCATGCGATCCAAAACGCTAGCGTCGATCCCAAAGCCTTCTGCACCTTGCAGGGCTTCACCACTCAGTTTGAGCAGGATACGCTGATAAACGGGTTTTGCATTGGTTGCCATGGTGTTCTGTCCTAAGAAGCAGTAGTAATAGTATTGGGGTTTTCAACCGATTAGCCTGGGCACGCGGGGCCCATCATCGACGTTTCTCTGGCTGGATAAAATGGAGCCGCCTCGCGGCGGCTCCATTAACAGCATTAAGACTGTTTGCTCATTGCTGCAACTTCAGCAGCAAAGTCAGCTTCAACTTTCTCGATGCCTTCACCCACTTCAAAGCGGATGAAATTGGTTACGTCAGTGTTGTGCTCTTTCAGCACCTGAGCAACGCTCTTGCTTGGTTCGATCACGAAAGGCTGACCGGTCAGAGAGACTTCGCCGGTGAATTTCTTCATGCGGCCTTCAACCATCTTCTCTGCGATTTCTTTCGGCTTGCCAGACTGCATGGCGATGTCCAACTGAACTTGGTACTCTTTCTCTACCACTTCAGCAGACACATCTTCAGGCTTGACGAATTCAGGCTTGCTAGCGGCAACGTGCATTGCCAGCTGCTTAACCAGCTCTTCATCAGCGCCTTTGGTAGCGGCAACCAGAACACCGATGCGAGCACCGTGCAGGTAGCTACCCAACACGTCGCCTTCCAGAGCAGCAATGCGGCGAATGTTGATGTTCTCACCGATTTTTGCCACCAGCGCAACGCGCTCTTCTTCGAACTGCGCTTTCAGCACGTCAACGTCAGTGATTTTGCCAGCAAAAGCCGCATCCAACACTTTGTCAGCGAAAGCCTGGAAACCGCCATCTTTAGCAACGAAGTCGGTCTGGCAGTTAACTTCCACGATCATGCCGAAGTTGCCTTCGATCTTGGTTTTGATCACGCCGTCAGCAGCTACGTTGCCTGCTTTTTTCGCCGCTTTGATCGCGCCAGATTTACGCATGTTCTCGATTGCCAGCTCGATGTCGCCGTTAGATTCGATCAGCGCTTTTTTGCAATCCATCATACCTGCGCTGGTACGCTCACGCAGTTCTTTTACCAGGGCAGCGGTAATATCAGCCATTTCTTTTTCCTCGGTTATCTCGCTCGGAGATAGTTCTCATTCAGATAAGCAAAGGGGGCCCTTAAAGGCCCCCCTAACCAACATATTCAATACCTGGTTAATAAGGGCTTGACCTTATTATTCAGCTTCTACGAAGCTTTCTTCCGCCTGAACGGCCAGATCTTGAGAACGACCTTCACGGATGGCGGCAGAAACGGCGGTCAGGTACAATTTGATTGCACGGATTGCGTCGTCGTTACCAGGGATGATGAAGTCAACGCCGTCTGGATCGGAGTTGGTATCAACGATAGAGAATACCGGGATACCCAGGTTGTTGGCTTCTTTGATCGCGATGTGTTCGTGATCGGCATCGATAACAAACAGAGCGTCTGGCAGACCACCCATGTCCTTGATACCACCCAGGGAGTTTTCCAGCTTGGCCAGTTCACGAGTGCGCATCAGCGCTTCTTTCTTGGTCAGCTTGTCGAAGGTGCCGTCTTGGGACTGGATTTCCAGATCTTTCAAACGTTTGATTGACTGACGAACGGTTTTCCAGTTAGTCAGCATGCCGCCCAACCAGCGATGGTTCACGAAGAACTGATCGCAGCCGTTAGCATATTCTTTTACCGCTTCGCTTGCTGCGCGCTTGGTACCAACGAACAGGATCTTACCTTTACGGGAAGAGATCTTGGTCAGTTCAGCCAAAGCCAGGTTGGCCATTGGTACGGTTTTTTCCAGGTTGATGATGTGAACCTTGTTACGTGCGCCGAAGATGAAAGGCTTCATTTTCGGGTTCCAGTAACGGGTCTGGTGACCAAAGTGTACACCAGCCTGGAGCATGTCGCGCATGGAAACAGTTGCCATGATTAAAACCTCTATTAGAGTTGATTGGGGTTATGCCTCCACGTATCCCATAACGCCGACCCGGACAATGACGCGAGTCATCTCAAGGCACCCCGGCGGATGTGTCGATACGTGTGTGTTATTTACACAATGTGAGTGCAGTTAAAACTACTTCGGTCATTTCCACACCGGCACTCAAGGCCGAATGCGGATCTGCCGGCGCGCTTTATACCATAAACCCGCCCCAGACACCAACTTTTGTTGCAGTTGGCCTGGCCCTTCACAAATGAAATTTGGCAGCCTCAAGCCGGGCTGATACCATAACTCAATGCCTTATCTTTCTACCTTGTCGACCATAACGACACCTGCGGACTAACTTTCATGGCAATTTCAATTAAAACACCTGATGACATTCAAAAGATGCGCGTTGCGGGCCGCCTGGCCGCAGAAGTGCTGGAAATCATCGAGCCCCACGTTAAACCCGGCGTCACCACCGGCGAGCTGGACAGGATCTGCCACGAGCATATCACCAATGAACAGCAGGCGATCTCGGCCTGCCTGGGCTACCACGGCTTCCCAAAATCGGTCTGTATCTCGGTGAACGAAGTGGTGTGCCACGGCATCCCAAGTGACGACAAGGTGCTGAAAGACGGGGATATCGTCAATATCGACGTGACCGTGATCAAAGACGGCTTCCACGGCGACACCTCCAAGATGTTCATCGTCGGTAAACCCACCATTCTGGGCGAGCGCCTGTGCCGCATTACCCAGGAAAGCCTGTATCTGGCCTTGAAGATGGTCAAACCGGGTATCCGCCTGCGCACTCTGGGTAAAGCCATCCAGCAGTTTGTTGAAGCAGAGAAATTCTCCGTTGTGCGCGAATATTGCGGCCACGGCATCGGCGAAGGTTTCCACGAAGAGCCGCAGGTACTGCATTACGATGCCGATGACGGCGGCGTGGTGCTGCAGGCCGGTATGGCCTTCACCATTGAGCCCATGGTCAACGCCGGTGATTACCGCATCCGCACCATGAAAGACGGCTGGACGGTGAAAACCAAAGATCGCAGCTTGTCGGCACAGTATGAGCATACTATTGTGGTGACTGATAACGGCTGCGAGATAATGACGTTGCGCAAGGATGACACCATCCCCAACATCATTACGCACGAGATGTAAGAACCACAGGGTTCTTGTGACAAGCCGGCCTATGCCGGCTTTTTTTATGGGCGGCGAAACATGTCTGAAAATTATCGTGAGCTAGAGACCCCGGCCGTACCCAAGAAGCCGGATGCTCCCAGCACCTATGGCGATGAAGAGATCAATTGCCTGGCCCTCAAACAGCGGCTTGAGCAGTTTCAGCAGTGGCTGGCAGCAGCCTTCAATGCCGGTGCCAGTGCCGAAAGCCTGGTGGCGGCGCGCAGCAAGTTTATCGATCGGCTATTGCGGCGGCTGTGGCTGTTTTACGGCTTTGACACTATCCCCGAAACGGCGCTGCTGGCCGTCGGCGGCTATGGCCGTGGTGAACTGCACCCGCTGTCTGATATCGACGTGCTGGTGCTCAGCCAGACTCGCCTGAACGATGAACAGGCCGCACGCGTCGGTGAATTCATTACCCTGCTGTGGGATCTCAAGCTGGAAGTCGGCCACAGCGTGCGCACGCTGGAAGAGTGCCTGCTGGAAGGCTTGGCGGACCTGACCGTTGCCACCAACCTGATCGAATCCCGCATGATCTGCGGCGACGTCGCCCTGTTCCTGCAATTGCAAAAGCACATTTTCAGCGACGGCTTCTGGCCTTCGCCCAAATTCTTTGACGCCAAGCTGATCGAACAGCAGCAACGCCACCAGCGCTATCACGGTACCAGCTACAACCTGGAGCCGGATATCAAGAGCAGCCCCGGTGGCCTGCGTGATATTCATACGCTGATGTGGGTGGCCCGCCGCCATTTCGGCGCCACCTCGCTCGATGAGATGGTCGGTTTTGGCTTCCTGACTCAGGCCGAGCGCAACGAATTGAACGAATGCCAAAGCTTCCTGTGGCGTATTCGTTTTGCCCTGCACCTGGCGCTGCCGCGTTATGACAACCGCCTGCTGTTCGATCGCCAGCTCAGCGTGGCCCAGCTGTTACGCTACGAGGGGGAAGGCAATGAACCGGTAGAGCGCATGATGAAGGATTTCTATCGCATGACGCGCCGCGTCGGCGAGCTGAACCACATGCTGCTACAGTTGTTCGATGAAGCGATCCTGGCATTGGACGCCACGGAGAAACCCCGCCCGCTGAACGATGATTTTCAGCTGCGTGGCGATCTGATCGATTTGCGCGACGAAACGCTGTTTATCCGCCAGCCCGAAGCCATCATGCGCATGTTCTACCTGATGGTACGCAACCGCGAAATCAAAGGCATCTACTCTACCACCGTACGCCAGTTGCGCCATGCACGCCGCCACCTGAAACAGCCACTGTGCAACATTCCCGAGGCCAGAGAGCTGTTTATGGCCATTCTGCGACACCCAGGCGCGGTCTCACGGGCGTTGGTGCCAATGCATCGCCACAGCGTGCTGTGGGCCTATATGCCGCAATGGGGCAGCATCGTCGGCCAGATGCAGTTTGACCTGTTCCATGCCTATACCGTCGATGAACATACCGTGCGCGTGCTGCAAAAGCTGGAAAGCTTCTCCGATGAGGAAACTCGCCCACGCCATCCGCTGTGCGTGGAGCTTTATCCTCGCCTGCCTCACCCGGAATTGCTGTTGCTAGCGGCGCTGTTCCACGATATCGCTAAAGGACGTGGCGGCGATCACTCCATTTTAGGCGCGCAAGACGCCCTGGAGTTTGCTGCATTGCATGGCTTGAACTCACGCGAAGCACAGCTGGTTGCCTGGCTGGTTCGCTGCCACCTGCTGATGTCGGTTACCGCGCAACGGCGTGACATTCAGGACCCGACCGTGATCCAGCAGTTCAGCAGCGAAGTGCAAAGCGAAACCCGGCTACGCTACCTGGTTTGCCTAACGGTCGCCGATATCTGTGCCACCAACGAGACCTTGTGGAACAGTTGGAAACAGAGCCTGTTGCGCGAGCTGTATTTCGCCACCGAGAAGCAACTGCGCCGTGGTATGCAGAACAGCCCGGACCTGCGCGAGCGGGTGCGCCACCATCGTTTACAGGCGCTGGCACTGTTGCGCATGGACAATATCGATGAAGAAGCGCTGCACCATATCTGGAGCCGCTGCCGCGCAGACTATTTCCTGCGTCACTCGCCGAATCAGCTCGCCTGGCACGCCCGCCACCTGCTGGCCCATGACTCAACCAAGCCACTGGTGCTGGTCAGCCACCAGGCCACGCGTGGCGGCACCGAGATCTTTATCTGGAGCCCGGATCGCCCTTACCTGTTCGCCGCCGTTGCCGGTGAGCTGGATCGGCGCAATCTCAGCGTGCATGACGCCCAGATCTTCACCAACCGCGACGGCATGGCCATGGACACCTTTATCGTGCTGGAGCCGGACGGCAGCCCGCTGGCTCAGGATCGTCATGCCGCGATCCGCCATGCGCTGGAGCAAGCTATCACCCAGCGAGATTATCAACCGCCGCGCGCTCGACGACCGTCGTCCAAACTACGCCATTTCAGCGTACCGACAGAGGTCAGCTTCCTACCAACCCACACCGATCGCCGCAGCTATCTGGAGCTGATCGCCCTCGATCAGCCCGGCCTGCTGGCACGCGTGGGTGAGGTTTTCGCCGATCTGGGCCTGTCGCTGCACGGTGCACGTATCTCCACCATCGGCGAACGGGTCGAGGATTTGTTTATTTTGGCCGATGCCGATCGCCGGGCGCTGGATCCGCAAACACGCAGAAAATTAGAACAACGGTTGACAGAGGCACTCAATCCAACCGATAAAATGTGATAAAAGTAACCTTTCGTAAATAAAATCAGGACAGAGAACAGCATGCAGCAATTACAGAACGTTATTGAAAGCGCCTTCGAACGCCGCGCGGATATTACCCCGGCCAACGTAGACACCGTAACGCGTGAAGCGGTAAACCAGGTGATCGCCCTGCTGGACAGCGGCGCCCTGCGCGTTGCCGAGAAGATCGAGGGGCAATGGGTTACCCATCAGTGGCTGAAAAAAGCCGTCCTGCTGTCTTTCCGTATCAACGACAACAAGGTAATGGACGGTGCAGAAACCCGCTATTACGACAAAGTGCCGATGAAATTCGCTGACTACGATGAAGCTCGCTTCCAGAAGGAAGGCTTCCGCGTAGTGCCACCGGCTACCGTGCGTCAGGGGGCATTTATCGCTCGTAACACCGTGCTGATGCCTTCTTACGTCAACATCGGTGCCTACGTCGACGAAGGCACCATGGTAGATACCTGGGCCACCGTAGGCTCTTGTGCGCAGATCGGCAAAAACGTTCACTTGTCCGGCGGCGTCGGCATCGGTGGCGTGCTGGAGCCATTGCAGGCCAACCCAACCATCATCGAAGACAACTGCTTTATCGGCGCGCGTTCAGAAGTGGTTGAAGGCGTGATCGTGGAAGAAGGTTCGGTGATCTCAATGGGCGTTTATCTGGGCCAAAGCACCCGCATCTACGATCGTGAAACCGGTGAAGTGCACTATGGCCGCGTACCTGCTGGCTCCGTGGTCGTATCCGGCAACCTGCCTTCAAAAGATGGTTCCTACAGCCTGTATTGCGCGGTGATCGTCAAGAAAGTGGACGCCAAGACCCGTGGCAAAGTCGGGATTAATGAGTTATTGCGCACTATCGACTAAGCTTGAACGGCGGGTGCATTACCCGCCATTTTTTTGCCTTCAATACGCGGGCCGTCACAGTCTGTGACGGGCGTTTTCGCCATACTCTCTGGCAGTGGAATATTCCTGATGTGTTTCAATTTGCAGCTTACAACACTGCATATTGGCTAATCAGGCAAATATAGTTGATTAAAAGGTGGCGCTATTATGTATGACAACCTGAAAAGCTTGGGTATCAATCAACCGGAAGATATCGATCGCTATAGCCTGCGTCAGGAGGCCAATAACGACATCCTCAAGATTTACTTCCGCAAAGATAAGGGCGAGTTCTTTGCCAAGAGCGTGAAGTTCAAGTATCCACGCCAGCGCAAAACCGTGGTGGCAGACAATGCCGGCCAGGGTTACAAAGAGATCCATGAGATCAACCCTAACCTGCGCTACGTGATCGATGAACTGGATCAACTCTGCCAGCGCGACCAGGTGGAAGTGGATCTGAAACGCAAGATCCTCGATGACCTGCAGCATCTGCAAAACGTGGTCACCAACAAGATTGCCGAGATCGAATCCGATCTGGAAAAGCTGACGCGCGGTAAATAACCACCACATCGGCTTAATACTTGTCAGTTTAGGACGATTGGTCGCCCCTCACCCCTGCCCTCTCCCGCTGTAGAGTCCAGGGATCTCATAAACACAGAGATTGGGAGAGGGAGTGAGTCCGCAGTCGCAGGCAGGTACAGGTGGTAAGTTGTGGCACGTTAAGTCCCCTCTCCCGCTGTAGAGTCCAGGGATCTCATAAACACAGATATTGGGAGAGGGAGCGAGCCCGGAGTCGCAGGCAGGTACCGGTGGCAAGTTGTGGCACGTTCAGTCCCCTCTCCCTGTGGGAGAGGGTTAGGGTGAGGGGTGAATAGGGTAAATCGGTAATCGATAGGGTTATTACTGCTCCGGCAGGCAAAGCCTAATTCTTTAACGCTTGCTGGCTGCGGCCTTGAGTGCGTAAGGGATTAGGTTTTTTTTATTTTATCTTCACCACAGGAGATAGCAGGAATAAAGTCGTGCCTGGCCGCTCGCCACCAGGCATCGAGAGGCTATTTCAACAAGGCGCCCCACTGCTCTACCCACGGGCAGGAAACCACTTCTGGTTCAGGTTGCTCGATCGCATCGATCTCCAGCACTTCACCAACGCGCGTCGCTCCCTGCTCTTGCAGCAAAGCATCAAAGGTACGCCCGGCACCGCAGAAGTTGTCATAGCTGCTATCGCCCAGAGCAATCAAGCCATAACGCAGCTCCGGCTGATAGCCCACCTGGTCGCGGATAGCCTGGAACAGCGGTGCAATACTGTCAGGTAAGTCTCCTTGCCCGGTGGTGGAAGTCACGACCAGCGCATAATGCTGGCGGTAAAACTGCCACTCTGCCAGCGTCCCTTCCTCAAACACTTTGACCTCATGGCCCTGTTGTTGCAGGATATTTTCTGCCTCTTCCGCCACTAACAAAGAGTTACCGTAGACCGTTCCGACGAAAATGCCGACCTGAGCCATCGTTGCTGCTCCCTTATGACCGTTAAAAAATGATTAGCTATCCTGACCGTTAGCCTGCGGAAACTCAAGTTCTGGCAGCACGTTATGCCAGCCAAATTGTGACATGACACCTTGCCAATCCGCTTCCCAGGGCGCGGAAATATGCAGCGGTTGGCCGCTCACCGGATGAGTAAGTTGAAGATGGCTGGCGTGCAGCATCAGGCGTGAACAACCAAAATGTTCGGCCATCCCACGGTTTTGCCGCAAATCGCCGTGAGCGGTATCACCAATAATCGGATGGCGCAGATGCACCATATGACGACGCAGCTGATGCTTACGCCCGGTCTCTGGTTTCAGCTCAACCAGGCTATAGCGCGAGGTGTCATAGCGGCCAATCGCCACCGGCATCTCCACCGTTGCCAAGGGCTGATAATGACTTACCGCCGGTTTTGGACCTTTATCCGGATTGGCATGTTTATCCGCCAACTTATCCAACTCTTCCGTCAGCGCATAATCAACGGTGCCGCCCTCTAAAACATAGCCCCGCACCACCGCGTGATAGGTTTTCTGTACCTGATGCAGTTCAAACTGTTGCGACAATAACCGAGCCACATCGCTGGACAACGCCATCAGCAATACGCCGGAAGTAGGACGATCCAGACGGTGTACGGTAAATACGTGCTGGCCAATCTGATCGCGCACGGTTTGCATGACAAACCTCGTCTCGTGACGATCCAGCCAGCTACGATGTACCAGCCAACCTGAGGGTTTGTTAACGGCGATCAGATGTTCGTCCTGGTACAACACCTTCATAGAGTGATTTTTTCCATAGATTAATCATGCATTTTATCTCCTTGCCCCTGCAAGCTACTGCCTGCTGGCCGGTTTGCAGGGGCAAGGAGATAGGTAATTGATTGATTCTATCGTCAAACATAAATAATAACGAAACGAAAATCCCGTTTGGCGCTCTCGTTTTTGCCCCACGGGTCAGTAGTGCCTACACTGTACAAAAAGTAGCAAGGAGAGATAACAGTGAATTGGAATATAACGCTTTTGATAACCCCCCTTTTACTGTCTATGTGCGGCATTCTGTTTTCACCACAGTTGGCAATGGCCTGTACTCGCGCGGTCTACCACGGCGAAGATAACCTGGTGATCACCGGCCGCACTATGGACTGGAAAGAACAGCTGCACTCTGACCTGTGGATTTTCCCACAAGGAATGGAGCGCAGTGGTAATGCAGGCAGCAACTCGATCAAATGGACATCTAAATACGGCAGCGTCGTGACTTCCGCCTATGGTGTTGCAACCACCGATGGTATGAATGAAAAAGGTCTGGTAGCCAATATGCTGTGGTTGGTTGAATCTCAATACCCGGCATTCGATGGCCAGCAGCCAACCTTATCATTGGCAGCATGGGCACAGTACGCATTGGATAACTTCGCCACTGTGCAAGAAGCGGTTAACTCACTGGAAAAGGCCCCTTTTATCGTTGTGACCGGCGGTGTACCTGGCCAGGAACGTTTGGCCTCCCTTCATTTGTCGTTGTCCGATGCCAGTGGAGACAGTGCCATTTTCGAATACATTAACGGCAAATTAGTGATTCACCATAGCCGCGACTATCAGGTCCTGACCAATTCCCCTACCTTCGAGCAGCAGTTGGCCATCACCAAGTACTGGCAAGGGATTGGGGGTAACGTCATGCTGCCTGGCACAAACCGTGCTGCCGACCGTTTTGTTCGCGCGCAGTTTTATATCAACGCTATCCCGAAATATCATCAGGCCAGGCTGGCAGCCTCTAGCGTGCTGAGCGTTATGCGCAATGTTTCTGTGCCCTTTGGCATCACGACCCCTGAAGAACCCAATATTTCTTCCACTCGTTGGCGCACCTTGGCCGATCAAAAGAACAAGCTGTACTACTTTGAATCGGCACTGGGCAGCAGTACTTTTTGGGTAGACCTGAAACGGGTCGACTTTGCTGCTGGGGCTCCGGTTAAAAAACTGGCGCTGGGTAAAGATGAGATGGCGGATTTTACCGGTGAGGTTTCCGCTGAGTTTAAAACCAGCCCTCCCTTTGAGTTCCTTGCTGCCGACGTCATAGATAACGGCTGAGCCCGATCGATGTTGACTGGTGGCCCCCGCCACCAGCCCTACCTTTGTATTCATCAGTCAAGAATACTTATTCAGTCACATTCTCACACAAATTGACTAAAATTTAATCATTTGTGCATTTGCTAAGTTCCTTCCTCTTGTTACGCTGATGTTCACTCTTCAAACTCCGGACCATTGTTGCTTATCGATAAAATAGAGTAGATCTGAACGTTCCAGGTAAACACCGATATGGCATTAAAATAACCGGCAGAAAAAAGAGAACACCATAACAGGGAGAGAAAAACATGAGCGTTGAACGAGAATATTTGTTGCCAGCGATCTGGGTACGTGAACACCTGGTCCAGGTCCCGCTGAATTGGTTCAATAACAAGGATACCCGCACCATTGAGATCTTTGCCCGTGAGTTGGTTGACCCGTTACGCCGTGATGAACAACTCCCTTGTCTGCTGTTTTTACAAGGTGGTCCCGGAGGGAAAAGCCCACGCCCTACGGCACGCAGCAGTTGGATTGCCGAAGCCCTCAAAAGTTATCGGGTGATCCTGCTCGATCAGCGTGGCACCGGGCGCAGCAGCCGCATTGAAGGTAAGAGTCTGGCCGGGCTAACCGCCCACCAGGCGGCAGATTACCTGGCCTGCTTCCGCGCCGACTCGATAGTGAGCGATGCCGAATATCTGCGTAAAAACTGCTTTGGCGATCGCCCGTGGAGCACGCTGGGGCAAAGCTATGGCGGCTTTATCACGCTGACCTATCTTTCTCAGGCTCCGGAAGGCCTCCACTGCTGCTTTATGACCGGCGGCCTGGCAAGCCTGCAGCCCGATGCCGATGAAGTCTACGCTCATACCTATCCGCAGGTGATCGCCAAAAATCGCATCTTCTATCAGCGTTACCCACATCTGGAGCCGCTTATCGGTCAGATTGCCGACAAGCTGGAGCAGGAAGAGGTGTTGTTGCCCGATGGCGACCGGCTGACCGTACGCCGCCTGCAAAGCCTGGGGATCGATCTTGGCATGAGTGAAGGCTACGAGCGGCTACTTTGGCTGTTTGACGAAGCCTTTAACCCTGACGGCGAATTCAGCGACACCTTCCTGTCTCAGGTGATGGCGTTGACCAGTTACGCGGAGAATCCGCTGTTTGCCGCGCTGCATGAAAGTATTTACGCGCAGGATAAGGCCACCAACTGGGCCGCCGAGCGGCAACGGGGCAACTTCAATGCTTTCGCCGAGGATCGGCGCCCGCTCTACCTGACCGGGGAAATGATCTATCCCTGGATGTTCACCGAAATCGCCGCTCTGCGCCCCTTCAATGAACCCGCTAAGCTGCTGGCCGATCGCCGCGTGTGGTCACCGCTGTATAACAGCGATCGCCTGCTCGACAATCGGGTACCGGTATTCGCCGCCATTTATTTCAGCGATATGTATGTCGATTTGAAACTCTCGCTGGCGACGGCGCAACAGGTGGGTAATTTGACGCCGTGGATCACCAACGAGTATGAGCATAACGGCTTACGCGTTGGTAATGTTTTTGGTCATTTGCAGACGATGGCGCAGAAAGCGGGCATTTACGCCCCCTCATCCCAACCCTCTTTCGCAAGGATAGCGAGCTGATGGCCCTGCTCTTTTGGCAGTAAAGAGAAAATCTCAAGCAAACTCTAAAGCTGTTTTGGAAGTAGAAGCAAACTCAATAACCTTCTTTATCCAAGGTAAGTCACTACCATTTCAAACACGCTCGATCTGTCCCTCTCCCTGTGGGAGAGGGTTAGGGTGAGGGGAGAGGCATCTTAGTTCACCAGCTCAATGGTGATCAGGCGGCTATCGGCCCGGCCATGATCGTCCACCGCCCGGATGCGATACTGGCCATTGTTGACCGGCCGCCAATCAATAGCGGTTTTACTGGCGCTGCTGCCAAGATAAATATCATCGACAAACCAATACACCGTTTTACTGTCCGCGTCCGTCACCGCATTGAAGGAGATTTTGTCACGCCCCTGCTGCGACTGCCGCAAGGTATAGGTAGTATTTTTCAGCGGCGAGGTAATGCGCGGCGGGCTGCCACCGATCGCCACCGCATTATCCTTGCAATGGTTTACCGGCGGAGCCCGCTTGGGTAATCCAGCCTGCGCAAACACGTTAGCCAGATCGGAAGGCCAGAACTCAAACACTTCGGTGCGGGTTTGTGTTTCATCATACGGCGGGCAGGCCACCTCACCGCTGTGAATATCCAGCACCACCGGACGATAGACGGTATCGACCTTGATCGGCGACTTGCCGGGGATAAACCAGGTTTTGCCTTTCTGCTGGCACCACTGCGTCGGCAGGTTGCCGCTGGCCAGGCAAATCTCCACCCGCTTCAACTGTTTCGGGAAGGGGTGTTTCGGCTCCTGCAAGGCTGGATAGCTGGCGTTAATGCTGTCGATAATATTGAAAAATAGCGGGGCTGCCGCATCGGCCCCCACAAACACGTTGTTGCCTCTGCTGTCGAAATTCCCTTCCCATACCACCAGCACGTAAGGCCCGAAGATCCCGACGCTCCAGGCATCGCGGAAGCCCCAGGAGGTCCCGGTTTTCCAATAGACCGGCAGGGATGACGAGCGTTGTGCCAAAGTGTCACCAGGCCGGCGGTGCTGGCGCAGCATATCCAGCGTAGTAAAGCTGGCTTCTTCGCTGAGCAAACGGATTGGTGGCGGATAGGCATCACTTTTTTGCATCCGTAATGGGCGCAATGCGCCCCGGTTGGCCAACAGCGCATACAGCTTCGCCAGTTCCTGAGCAGTGATTTCACCGCCCCCCAACACCAGCGACAATCCATAATGATTTTCACTGGCCAGGTTGGCGATGCCGGACAGGCTTAAAAACTGATAAAACGTCGGCTGCCGTAGCTGTGAAGCTACGTACACCGCTGGAATATTACGGCTGAAATTCAACGCGTCCGTCGCCGTTACCGGCCCCAGGAAACGTCGGTCAAAGTTTTCTGGCGCATAGGCGCCAAAGGATGAAGGCACGTCCTTCAGGATGGTCATCGGATGCAGCACGCCCTGCTCCATCCCCAAGGCATAAATAAAGGGCTTGAGGGTCGAACCAGGGGAGCGCTTGGCATTGGTCCCGTTCACCTGCCCCTGGATCTCGCGGTTGTAATAATCGGCAGAGCCTACCAGCGCCCTTATCCCCATATCACGGCTATCCACCAACAGCACCGAGGCATTATGGATCCCCCGGCTCTGGTTGCGGACGATAAACGCGTTTACCTGCCTTTCGATCAGCCGCTGGAGCCCGGCATCCAACGTGGTATCCACACGGGTATCCAACTGCACTAACTGCTGGGTCTGTTGGCGCAACTGTTCGATAAAGTGTGGAGCAATGTACGGCATCCGTTCTGGCTGGCGCAGTGCCAAAGGGAGTTGAAACAAGGCTCTCTGGCTGCTGTCGGTGCTATACACGCCCTGCCAGCGTTGAAACAGGCGGTTACGGGCCTGCGTCAGGGCTTGCCCCAACACGCCGGTTTTAGGGTCGATACGATAGCTGGGTGACTGCGGCAACACCGAGAGCGTCAGCGCTTCCGGCAAGGTCAGATCCTGCGGTGCCTTGGCAAAATAGATCAGGCTGGCCGCACCGATGCTTTCAATATTGCGGCCATAAGGGGCGTAATTGAGATAGGCTTCCAGAATATCGTGCTTGGAGTAGCTGAGTTCCAACTGCACGGCCCGCAGAACCTGCATCAGTTTACCGCCAGGTGTACGGGTATTCAGATGCCAATGCATGCGCGCCAGCTGCATGGTGATGGTCGAACCACCCTGCATTTTGCCACCGGCTACGTAGCTGCGCCAAAAGCCACGCAGCAGGCTGACAGGGTTAAATCCGGGGTTGTAATAGAACCAGCGATCTTCATGCAGCAAAATACCCTGCACCGCCAGCGGCGAGATCTTTTCCAACTGCGTCCACAGGCGATAACGGTCGTCATTGGCCAACGTGAGGCGCATCAGCGTCCCGTGGCGATCGTAGTAAACCGTAGAGAAGGGCACGCCCTGCGAAAGGGGAGGATGCGGCCACAGCCGCGCACCTACCAGGCCCAGCGCCAGCAGAAATACCGCCATCAGGATATTTTGCAGCCAGCGTTTTGCCACAGCAGATACAGGAAGGATTTTCATGGAATCTCGGTAGCCACGAACCCCGCAGCTCAACGCTGCGGGGCATCGCGATGGCTTATTGACTTTCCGCCGGTACAACCACCAGTTTACCGCTGCTGGCCGACATGGCCTGCACTTCACGATCGTACATGGCTTCGCCATAAGCCGGAGGGATCACAAAGCTACCGGTGTTGGTCGCTTTAATCTGGTAGACAAACTCCTGCACGTCGGTGCTGGCGCTGCCATAGATGATCACCCGGTCTTCGCGGATATCGCTGTAATCAGGTGCCCAAGTGGAGCCCGAGGCAGCCAGTGGTGACTGCCACCCTGCGTCCGTATTCTCGCTGGCTTCACCGTCTTCGCCGGTCGATTCTGGCTCTGGTGCCGTTTGCTGCACCACTTCAAATCCGCCAGGCAGCAGATCGACAATCGCCAGGTTGCTCTGCCCTTCTTTCGAATTGGCGCGGATTTTCAGATGAACGTTGATCTTCTGCCCCAACGTTACCTGAGTCACCGGTTTACCCTGTTCATCGGTGTAATCACGGGTAATTTCCAAACCGCGAGCAATGGCTTTCTGTGGAGCAGCCAGATCGTAACCGGCCTGAGTGACCACATACCAGGCCGGAGCGTCGGCGCTGTTGTTAAAGCGAATAGCCTTGGCATCGGCAGTAAACTGGCCTTTGGCAAACAGCCCTATCATCTCTGAAATCACCTGCGGATCGACGTTACCTTGCTTGCCGAGCTGCGCAATCGTCAGCGAATCGCTGGCATTGGCCTGCGCCGCCACCTGAGCCGAGTAGCTTTCCAGCGCCAGGATACTCATCGCCGAAGAATAGGTGGTGTAGCGCTCTTC
Organism: Serratia sp. K1WW1; assembly: GCF_055790865.1. Lineage (NCBI taxonomy): Bacteria > Pseudomonadati > Pseudomonadota > Gammaproteobacteria > Enterobacterales > Yersiniaceae > Serratia > Serratia sp. K1WW1. The sequence goes on along the minus strand of NZ_CM147697.1, from coordinate 1,228,091 downwards.
TTTCAACGCCTTGACCATGTTCTCCAACACCTGCGGAGGGATGGAAGAAACCTTCTCCGGGAAGTGGCGAGCGATCAGGTACAGACGCGTTGCGTCCTGCACCAGCGGATCGAAGTAATTCTGCGTCCACCAGCCTTTGTCATAGGCTTTGCTCAGTTGCTTCCAGCTAGGCTGCAACAAGGCATTAGCCTCATCGTCCATTTTCAGCAGACGGTAAGACGATGCCAGATACAGGGCGCTCAGATCGGTTTTCCAGCTGTCTGGATACAGTTTCTGCAACGTATCCTGCACCGAGGCCAGCGAGTTGGTGGTAATTTCGCCCTGCAAGGTCAGCAGGTAGACCGCCCAGGTACGCAGACGCAGATGATACATATCATCATAACGGTTGGCTGCCAGTTCACGCAGCGCGCCGTTGGCATCTTCCAGCATCCCCACCGGCAAGGCATAACCCGCCGCTTTGGCTTCCAGCAGGTATTGCACCACGTATGGCGTGACGAAAGGATCGGTTTCCGGCGATGAACGCCAGGCACCAATGGCCCCGCTGTCATTCTGGCGGGAACGCAGTACGCCGAGCAGGTTTTTCAGCTGTTTGCTGACTTCGGCATGGCTCAGGCTGCTTTTCATTTCCGGATGCTGGCTTTGCATGATCAGCGGAATGGAACGGCTGACGATCTGCTCAGAACAGTAGTACGGATAATCCGCCAGATACTGCGCCAGGCCGTTGGTCAGCACCAACGGGGAGTGAGATACCGCCGCGCTACGCTGCGCATAGGCATCAAACATCTGCCGCAGATTATCAATATTCTGGCTGCTACCGCTCATCCGGCCCATCACCGTCTGGGTGCGGTAAGGCATTGCCGGACGTACCGAGGTGCTAACGGTACGGCGGCTGGTTTTATCACCGTAACGCGCATCAAACACCAGCGGAGCATCGCCCAGAGCCGCCTTGGCACGCAGGCGGAAGTTGATCACGCCTTCACGCTTCTCCGCCAATGACAGGCTTTGCTCGGCCTTACCCACCACTTCCAACTGCGGTGGCGGCGTCAATTGCACGGCGATCGCCACAGGCTTGCCGTTCAACCCTTCGAGGTTATTGCTAACCCCTACGCTGACATCAAACTCATCCCCTGGTGCCACCATGTAAGGCACGTTCGGCGTCATGATGAAGTTGTCACGTACCGTCGCGGAGGTTTGGGCCTTGCCGATTTTGCCTGGCGTAACCGAAATGGCCATCACGCGGATCTTGCCGTTGAAATAATCCGGCACCGGATAGGTAAACTGCTTCTCGCCGCTCACTTCGGTAATGCCAGACCAATAGGCCACCGGCTTGTCGCGCTTGCGCTTGAACGGATTCAGGTTGAGATCCAGCCCTTCACCCGCATCACCGCCCGGTGCCGCAGAAAGCGCCATCAGCTTGCTGAATTCCGGCAGGATCAGATCGAGGATCTGCGAGCTTTCCACGCTCAGCTCACGCTTACGGAAGAAGTACTCCAGCGGATCTTTCAGGCGGTAACGCGCAACCTGCAAGATCCCTTCATCTACGGCAAACAGTGCCACCTGCTGTGGACCATCGGTTTTCACCGTCATCGTCAGGTTATCACCCGGCTTAATCACCTCAGGCGTCACTATTTCCAGGCCGTTTTGCCGGGCTTTGGTGCTGATTTTAAACGGCATGACGCCATAGCTCAGCGGGCTCATAAAGATCTCGCTGGAGTTCACGTCGCGCACAAACTGCACGTTGATATACCCGTTGCCTTCCATCCCGGCCGGAACCCGGATTTTTTGCACCGAGCTGGTGGTGTCGGTGTGGAACCACTGCCAGGCATAGACACGGTCTTTTTCGATGGTGATCAAACCGCTGCCGGTATAAGGCGCGTTGATCGCCACTTCAATCTCTTCACCCGGCTGATATTCCGCCTGGTTCAGCTTCAGCTTCAGTTCGGCATTGCGATCCAGCGAACGGCTGAGGTTGGCATTGCCCGCCACGCTATAGGCGATACGGTTGAGCACCTTGCCCTGTGCATCTTCGATCACCAGGACGAAGTCACCCGGGGTGTCGGTTGCCAAGGTCAGATCGGTGCCCTGCTCGCTCAGCGCCAACGGCTGCTCGGACAGCTGCACCTCTTTCATCTTCGACTGGTATTTATAAACGCCAGAATCCTGCTTGGTCAGCACCGAGATGTATTTCTGCTCGATCAGCACCTGCTTCAGATCGGCAAGTGCAATCTGTTTCAGGGAAGGATCGACGGCAATCACGTTCAGATTTCGCGCCGAACCCCGGTTGATATAGCCTAAATCACCGTCTGGTTTCACGCCCACCAGATAGTCATACGGCGATACCAGCACCCGAGCGGTGGCGGCAACGGAACGCCCGCCACCCGCTACAAAGGCTTCTGACAGCAGTTGCAGCTGATAGGTGGCATCCGCATAGGACTTCAGATCCAGTGGGATATTCGCCACGCCCTGCTCGTTGGTGGTACGGTCTTCCAGTTCCGTTTCAAAACCGTCGCTATTCTGGCGGTTCTCAAAGAAGGCGTAATCCGGGAAGCGATCGAAGCTTGGATACATCGGCCGCAGCGTCAGCTTCGAGGTAACTCGGCGATCCTGGGCAGGCGTGCCAAACAGGTTCTGCACATCGATGTTCGCCTGCAGCTCAGAAGGTTTTACCCACCCTTGCTGCCGGTTCGGCGTCAACTCCAGCTTCACCTTCAGTTGGTCTGGCTCAAACTCTTTCACGTTGACGGCGGTATGGCCGAGCAAGGTGGAAGTGTCGTTATTTTTGCCAATCAGATACAGGTAGACGTTCCATTCGCCCGTGGGCGCATTCTCGTCGGTGGTGTAACTCAATTCATTGAAACCACTGCCACCGAGAGTCAGCGGCACCGTTGTCATCAATTTGTCGCGCGGATCGCGGATCTCGGCACGTACCGGTACGCCAGCCAGGGCTACGCCCCAATCGGCAGCACGGGTAATCAGACCAATATTGAAAGTATCGCCCGGACGGTACACGCCACGATCGGAGAACAGGTAACTGCTCAGGGTGCGTGGATCGATCGGAGTTTCTTCGCCTTCAATATCAAAGCGGGAGAAATCCAGCCCGCGGTCGTTGTAGCGGGTGGTCGGCAAGAAGGAGACATCGCCCTCTTTTTCCACCAGGAACATCACTGGCTCGCGTTCGTTGGTATACACGTCCAACGATGGGAAACGCACGTGCCCATTGGCATCGGTCACCTGGCTAAGCAGCGTCACGCCGTTTTTGGCGATCACTGAAACCTTGGCGTTACCGACTGGCGCACCGCTGTGGATAGATTGGACAAACACATCACGCGTTTTATCCTGTGAACGTTTGGCAATGATGCCCAGATCGGTTACGACAACAAAGCGCGAATCTCCCACGCTAGGTGAATCATCCCCTTCTTGCTCGCCCTGATCGCCTTCATCCTCTGCGGCCTGCGTCTTTTTCTTTTCTGGCTGCCATTCCGACAGCGTCAGCAGGAACACGCCACGATGGGAATCCGTGCTGGTGGACAGGTAACGTGAGAGGTCGATGCCCTTATAGCTCACTTCACCTGGTTGATCGTTGTTGATGACCGTTTGATATTTAAAGTGTTCGGTAAAATATTCATCGTTAAGCTGGTTGAACTGGGCCGAAGAGTATTCGCTGCTTTTGAATGAGACGATATGTTGCAGCTGGCTTGGGATCACCCGCTTGATATCCAGACGCAGGCCGGGCACGTTACGCGCCGCCACGCTGATTTGCTTGTCACCATTCACCGACAGCAGAGAACCCTGTGACATAAACTGCAAGGTTTTCGGGAAGTCTGGTACTTCGACGATACGGTAGACCTTCTCCGGCATTTTATAGCCGCCCGAAGAGGTCATCAGGTTGGTGATTTCCAGCAGCATAAAGCGGTGAGCCGGTGCGTCAAACTTGAAGCTGAACTGCGGTTGATAGGTCTCTTCCGCTTCATTCAGGGTCAGCGTCAGCGGCGTAGACTGGGCCATTACGCTGTTTTCGATGCTCTCGGTCCCGCCCCACTGATAAAAATCGTCCGGTTCGTTACTGGCTTCGGAATCGTTAGGATTATGCTGCGGCAACAGCCAGGCCTTGACCGCACGCCCGGCATCTTTGTCTTTGATCGCATCGCTGAAGGCGACGATCAGCGCACGCTGGCCTTTGCTGCCATCGCTATCGACCACCTGGGCGCTAGCATCCTTCACCGTGAGGCTATACAGAGTTGGCACCGACACCCAGCTGTCTTTCGATTGAGAGATTTCATTGGCAGACACCACCGACTTGATGCCCTTGCCCAGTACCAGATGCACTTTACCACCGTGATCCAGCGCTTTCAGCGGTTCAGAATGCACCCAGGCGTTCAGCTTCTTGGCATCATAGACCAGGGAAAAATTGAGTTTCTTTTCAGATTTGGCGTTGGCTTCGATCAACCCCATGGCGATCTGCTTTTCAAAGCTGGCCACGTCCAATGGCGCATTGAATTTGACGTTGAAGATAGCGCTGCGCTTTTGCGGATCTTGTGGGTCTTGAAAATACTCAGCTTGCCCAAGTTGATAGTCAAAAGCCGGGGCACTAAAGCTGTAGTTGGTGTTGGCGAGTTTAATCTGCGGGGTCAGCAACACGGCGGGCTCGAGCTTAACCTCATATTTGCTGCCCATCGGCAATGGATTTTTCGGCGTGAAGACCAGGGTCCAGGCGTTATTCCACTTCCACTGCCCTTCAAGGGCCGGGCTGATGGAGATGCCTTTTTCCACGACCTTGCCAGCATCGGTCAACGGTGCCACGGAGTTTCTAAAGGTGAGAGTGACCTGCTGCGGCGCAGGTTTCTGCACGGCATAGTTAACCGGCTCAGGATCGGATACCCGTACGCTGGTTTCCTGGTAAACCATCGGTGCGGGTTCAATCGGCTGTGGCCGATTCAGCCACCAGTGCCATCCATAGAAGGCTCCACCAGCGGCACACAACAGCACCAGCAACGCCATGCTAATGGCTTTGGGATATTTGTCTACCCCACCTTCCAGCCGCAGGAAGCCGCGCTTCACCCCGCCGGATACCGCTTCCCACCAGGCAGGTGCATTCCAGTTCAGGTTGCCCACCACCGGCTTGAACAGCCGCCCCAACAGGCCAAAAATCAGGGCCAACAGGCGGAACAGGCCTTTTATCAACGTAAAAGGCAAACGGAGGATAAACTTCAGCAAATCCATGATTGCAGCACCTTCTTAATCCTTGAAAAAACCCAGAGAGACAACATTCTCAACGCAGGAACCACGAATGCGCATATTATCTACTAGTTCCACACGGCGGTGGAAACTCTATTTTAGCCATACCGCGTGAATTGCGCATTGCTACGCATAAATCGGAAATTGCTTATAACCCCCAACGGGCTAACAACGAGAGGCGCAGCAGGCGGCGCGATTACAGCTCGATATTAAGTAGTGAATCCAGCTGTTGTAACAGCAACAGCAGTGGCAGGCAGTTCGGCTGTTTATCCTTTAACGCTTCTTCAAAATAGGGGGTGATGGCAAAACGCGTAGGCAGTGGCGCATTGGCATCGAGCAGCGCATGCATCCTTGGCAACAGTATCCACTGCAACCACTCTTCGGCCTGCATGCTGTCGATGCAAAAGGGTTCCGTGCTGGCAAAAGCCTCGGCTTCCGGCGGCGTCAGTTGCCACAACGCCAAATCCCGCATGGACTGTTCAATCGCCTGTAAATTGTGGCGAACCTGGTTGGATATACTCATCGACATTCCCAATCTGTTTAAGCTTGTTAATCAGCCTGTGGCTGAGAACGGCAAAGCATAGCATTTAAGCCCAAAGCACCCAATTTTATCTGGTGGCGCCACGCCTGGCACGGCACAATACGCGCACCCAAAAATCACACATGATAAAAGACATGCCCGCAACATCACTCAATAAAAATCACGCTACGCCCGGTAAAGCCATGCTGGCTTCGGTTACCGGTTATGCTATGGACGGCTTCGATCTGTTGATACTCGGCTTTATGCTGCCGGTGATCACCACTGAGCTGGGTCTCACCTCATCACAAGCCGGTTCGCTGGTGACCTGGACATTGATCGGCGCAGTGATTGGCGGCGTGATCTTCGGCCATCTCAGCGACCGTTTTGGCCGTATCCGCGTGTTGACCATCACTATCCTGATGTTTTCGCTGTTTACCGGCCTGTGCGCCGTTGCCGTCGGCTACTGGGACTTGCTTGCCTACCGCACCCTGGCGGGGATTGGGCTGGGCGGTGAATTCGGTATTGGCATGGCGTTGATCGCCGAAGCCTGGCCCGCAGAGAAGCGCAATCGTGCCTCGGCCTATGTGGGCATGGGTTGGCAGCTCGGCGTGCTTGCCGCGGCCTTCCTCACCCCGCTGTTGCTACCTTATATCGGCTGGCGTGGCATGTTCCTGGTTGGTCTGCTACCGGCGCTGGTTTCCTTCCTTATTCGCCGGACCATGGGCGAACCCAAAGAGTTTACGCAGCAAAAAACCAGCGAACAGCAACTCTCCTTTACTCAACGATTAAAGCTGCTATTTAAAGATCGTGCCACCAGCAAGGCCAGCCTGGGGATCTTTATCCTCTGCTCGGTGCAGAACTTTGGCTATTACGGGCTGATGATCTGGATGCCGACCTATCTGGCCAAAAACTTTGGCTTCTCGCTGACCAAATCCGGCGTCTGGACGGGGGTCACGGTGATCGGCATGACCTTCGGTATCTGGCTGTTCGGCGTATTGGCCGACCGCTTTCCCCGTTGGATCATCTTTGTCATTTATCAGGTTGGCGCCGTGGTGATGGTCATAAGCTATGCGCAACTCACCGATCCCACGCTGATGCTGTTTGCGGGTGCACTGATGGGGGTGTTTGTTAACGGGATGATTGGCGGCTACGGCGCGCTGATTTCTGACACCTACCCGGTACAGGCTCGCGCCACGGCGCAGAATATCCTGTTCAACCTGGGCCGCGGCGTCGGTGGGTTGGGGCCATTGGTGATCGGTGCGCTGGTCACTCAGGTTTCCTTTACCGCCGCGATCAGCCTGCTGGCCGCTATTTACCTGTTGGATATTTTCGCCACGCTGTTCCTGCTACCGAAGAAACAAAGCACGGGCGATACGTTGGGGGCAATCGGGTAAACCTTGAAGGGGAAGCCAGGCAGAATTTGCTGTCTGGCCTTTGCTCCAGACAAAAAGTTGGGGGCACTGCGTTAACAGTGCCCCCGGTTCGTTTTATAGCTAATCCCGCTACAAGTGTGCTCCCTGCTCAATCCCTGAAAACTTTTCCTTTCGGCCATCCTGACCAAAACAATCCTTCGCAAAATCCTTTAGCATCATCCTGACGCGGTTCCTCAGCCTTCCTGACCCACCAACAATCCTGTGCTGGCTCTCTATCTCCGTCCTGGAGGTGTCCTTGGTTTCAATCCTGAAACATCCTGTGTATCATCCTGATACCAATCCTTTCCACTCTTCCTGAGTGCATCCCTTTCTTCTTCCTGAAGCTGCATCATCCTGACGCTTTCCTGCTCCATCCGGCTTCCTTCCGGTAGACATAAGATCGCTTATTTCCTTCCCGTTAACAAGGGCATGTAGGACGGATTACAGTAAATTTGACTTAACCCACATCGACAAAAACACATAACAACCTGATATATATAACTAATAATTAAAAAATAGCTAACTAAAACGAAAAATTAAAAGCGATCTCTCACAGCTTTTGTAAGAGATCTCGCACACGCACTAAAGGCAAATTAGCCGATTAATTAACTCTGGGGCGTAAAGCATTGAGAAAATCGCCCAAACTGGCGGCTAATAGCGTGCGTTTTTTGCTGCCAAATTGCTCAAGCAGCACGTTGCCGCTGACATTACACAGCGACACCACCGTCATTTCCGATTCTGTGGTCGCCAGGAACAACGTAGGCGATAGCTTAAGGCGTTTTTGCGTCACCAGATGCCCAATCAGATTCTCCTGCAGCCGAATAAAGTCGTCTTCACTCCAGACCTGCAATAGCGTCAACGGATGCTCGCCAAACTCCGCACTCATATCCCCGGCATACTGTTGGGTATAGAAGGTGTGGATATCCGGCTGTAGTTGCAGTTCCAGCGCCTGCGCCACCTTTTCCAGGCTGGCCGCTGGCGTAAAAGGCTGTGGCAGCCACAGCACCGTATCATCGCGATTTTCGACAATACAGGGGGAAGCCACGCCGTACAGTTCCTGGCTAGCCGGGGCATGGCCATACTGCTGCTGCCATTTGTCGACATAGCGCTGGGTAAATTCACGCAGGGCGTGCGATACATCATGGTCCATATTTTTTCTCGCATACGGTAAACTGGTGCCTATTGTACCTATCTAAGACCAAGGTGACAGCTCATGTCCTCCTATCAAGATCATCAGGTTCTGGCGGCACTGACGCTGGGCAAGCCAACCGCATACCGTGACTGCTACGATGCCTCACTGTTACAAGCGGTTCCTCGCAGCATGAACCGGGAGCCGCTGGGGCTTTATCCCGATAGCCTGCCGTTCCACGGTGCCGATATCTGGACGCTGTATGAACTGTCCTGGCTCAATGCCAAGGGGCTGCCGCAGGTCGCGGTGGGAGAAATCAGCCTGAACGCCAACAGCGTCAACCTGATCGAGTCCAAAAGCTTCAAGCTCTATCTCAACAGCTTTAACCAAACCCACTTCCCAGACTGGGAAGCGGTACGCTCTACGCTACAACGCGATCTCGCCGCCTGCGCACAAGGGGATGTCAGCGTGAGCCTGTTCAGCGTCGATCAGATTGAAGGCAGCCCTATCGCCCGGTTGGAGGGCGAATGCCTCGACCAGCAAGACATCAGCATTGATAACTACGAGTTCGACACGGGTTACCTGGAAGGCGCAGCCGGTAGCCAAATCGTTGAGGAAACGCTGGTCAGCCATCTGCTGAAGTCCAACTGTCTGATCACCAACCAGCCCGATTGGGGCTCGGTGCAAATCCGCTATCGCGGTCCGCAGATCAACCGTGAAGCCCTGCTACGCTATCTGGTTTCGTTCCGCCATCACAACGAATTCCATGAACAGTGCGTCGAGCGGATCTTTAACGATCTGCTGCGTTTCTGTCAGCCGCAACAATTGAGCGTTTATGCCCGCTACACCCGGCGTGGTGGCCTGGATATCAACCCTTGGCGCAGCAATGTGGCGTTCGAACCGGCGCATGGCCGTCTGGCTCGCCAATAATGCTCAACAACTGAGCTAACAGGCGGTTTGTATTGGTAAAAATCCGGAGACGGCGGTAAGGTTAAATCAAGAGTGCCCGCTTTTTGCTCAGGCATTCCAGTAGGCAATACAAAATTCTTACCGCAGTGCTCAAAGACAGGTAAGGATTATTATCGCCCTATTTATGGGCGCAAAGGAGTTACCTTGATTACACATATCAGCCCACTTGGCGCTATGGATTTGTTGTCGCAGTTGGAAGTAGACATGCTGAAGCGTACCGCCAGCAGCGACCTGTACCGTTTGTTCCGCAACTGCTCCCTGGCGGTGTTAAACTCCGGCAGCCAGACCGACAACAGCAAACAGCTGCTATCGCGTTATGAAAACTTTGATATCAACGTGCTGCGCCGTGAACGCGGCGTAAAACTGGAGCTGGTGAACCCGCCAGAAGAGGCTTTTGTTGATGGCCGCATTATTCGTTCACTGCAGGCCAACCTGTTTGCGGTGCTGCGCGATATCCTGTTTGTCCACGGCCAAATTGACAGCGCCGGGCGTTTCCAGCACCTGAATTCGGAAGACTCCATTCATATCACCAATCTGGTGTTCTCCATCCTGCGTAATGCCCGCACGCTGCACCTCGACGAAGACCCGAATATGGTGGTGTGCTGGGGTGGCCACTCGATCAATGAAAACGAATATCTGTATGCCCGTAAGGTCGGAAGCCAACTGGGCCTGCGCGAGCTGAATATCTGTACCGGCTGTGGGCCAGGGGCGATGGAAGCGCCAATGAAAGGGGCCGCCGTCGGCCATGCGCAGCAGCGCTACCACAACAGCCGCTTTATCGGCATGACCGAGCCCTCCATTATTGCCGCCGAGCCACCGAATCCACTGGTTAACGAGCTGGTGATCATGCCAGATATCGAAAAACGTCTGGAAGCCTTTGTGCGGATCGCGCACGGCATCATCATTTTCCCTGGCGGGGTCGGTACTGCGGAAGAACTGCTGTATCTGTTGGGCATACTGATGAACCCGGAAAACAGCGAGCAGGTACTGCCGCTGATCCTCACCGGGCCGAAAGAGAGCGCCGATTATTTCCGCGTGCTGGACGAATTCATCATGAATACGCTGGGCGAGAAGGCCCGCCGTCACTACACCATCATCATCGACGATCCGGCCGAAGTGGCCCGTCAGATGAAAAAGGCCATGCCGCTGGTGAAAGAAAACCGCCGCAATACCGGTGATGCCTACAGCTTTAACTGGTCGATGCGTATTGCACCGGACCTGCAGCTCCCCTTCGAGCCAAGCCATGAAAACATGGCCAACCTCAACCTGTACCCGAATCAACCTGCAGAACAGTTGGCCGCGGCCCTGCGCCGGGCATTCTCAGGGATCGTGGCGGGTAACGTGAAGGAGAACGGCATCCATGCCATCGAACAGTTCGGCCCTTACAAGCTGCATGGCGATCCGTTGATGATGAAGCAGATGGATAACCTGTTGCAGGGCTTTGTCGCCCAGCACCGCATGAAACTGCCGGGAACTGCCTACGTGCCTTGCTACGAGATCGTAGCCTGATCATCACCTCTGGGCGGCGTAATAGTCGCCCTTATTTTCTGACGTTGTTGCCTTGCCTATGCCTATACATTTACTGATTGTCGATGCTCTGAACCTAATCCGCCGCATTCATGCGGTGCAAGGCTCCCCTTGTGTCAACGCTTGCAAGCATGCGCTACAGCAGTTGATTCAACACAGCCAGCCCACCCACGCCGTGGCGGTGTTCGACGAAGACGACCGTAGCGAGAGCTGGCGCCATCAAATTCTGCCCGATTACAAAGCCGGACGTTCGCCGATGCCGGAAAACCTGCATCAGGAAATGCCGCAGCTACGCGAAGCGTTTGCCGAGCTTGGGGTGGCCAGTTGGCATTCGGCTGGCAATGAGGCGGACGATCTGGCTGCGACGCTGACGGCCAAAATTGCCGCAGGTGGCCACCAGGTGACGATTGTCTCTACCGACAAAGGCTACTGCCAGCTGCTGGCACCCAGCGTACAGATCCGTGACTACTTCCAGAAACGCTGGTTGGATATGCCGTTTGTGCAGCAAGAGTTTGGTGTGTTACCGCAACAGCTCACGGATTATTGGGGGCTGGCAGGCATTGGTAGCAGCAAGATCCCAGGCGTTGCCGGTATCGGGCCAAAAACGGCGGTATTGCTACTCCAACAGATGGGGAGTCTGGATGGTCTGTATCAACACCTGGAGCAGGTGCCGGAGAAGTGGCACAGCAAGCTGTTAGAGCACCGCGAGCTGGCCTATATCAGCAAGCAGGTCGCCACTTTGCGTACCGATCTGACGCTGGACGGCAATCTGCAACAGTTACGTTTGCCAATAAATTAAGGGCGCTGCCAGCAGCAACGCCCTTACGCCTTACTCGCGCTCGTCGCGGCGGCCGGGAATGGCCGACCACATGCGGCGCACGTGTACGGTGATCTCTTCACGATCGTGGTACAGCTGCTTGGCGTGGATCTCTGCGCTAATCCCCTCGTTGGCCAAGGCTTCGTGGATGCTTTGCAGGTTCTGCGCCACCTCTTCGTAGCGCTTCTTCATCGGCAGCTTCAGGTTAAAGATCGCCTCACGGCACCAACCTTTAAGCAACCATTGGATCATCAGGCTGGTGACTTTTGCCGGTTTCTCCACCATATCGCACACTACCCAGTAGTTTTTGCTGGTGGTCGGTTCAAAACGGAAGCCGTCGACACGATGATGGGTCACCTGCCCGGTATCCATCAGGCTCGGGGCCATCGGGCCGTTGTCCACCGAATGCACCATCATGCTGCGTTTGACCAACTGATAGGTCCAGCCGCCAGGGCAAGCCCCCAGATCGACCGCAAACATCCCACTGCCTAAACGCTCGTCCCATTCGTCTGCCGGGATGAAAACGTGGAAAGCCTCTTCCAGCTTCAGCGTAGAGCGGCTTGGCGCATCGGACGGGAACTTCAGGCGTGGGATCCCCATATAGAACGGGGAGTTGTTGTTGCTGTAGGAATATCCCACGTAGCAACAGCCCGGCGCGATAAAGAACACGTGTACCACCGGGCGAGAGGGATTCTCACGCGCCATCAGCACTTTCTGCTCACGCAATGCGCCGCGCAGCGGCACAGTCAGCTTGCGGCAGAACTTCAGCAGCTCTTTGCTTTCGTTGGTATCTGGTACTTCTACCCGTAATTCACCGCCGCGATCGACCACGCCCATCAGCATGCCGACAATCGGTGAAACCCGATCTTCCGGCGGCAAATCACGCAGCAGTTCTCCCACCACCAGCATCTGGCGGGCAAAGATCAGCTCACGGAACGGGATTTCTTTCGCCAGGCGATCGGCATCGTCCGGCTGATAGCATTCAAACAGCACATAGCCGCTGTTGTCTTTAACCCTGGCAAAGCCAAACACTTCCAACTGGGCGGCCTTGTCGGTAATTTCCGCCGCGCACTCTTTCTCAAAGCCTTGGCGGCAGTACAACGCGATCTTATTCATGGCGCTCGGCCTTTTTCCTCAGACGCAAAGCGCCAATCAACATCAATGCCCAACCGATCAGGAAGCAGGTCCCGCCCACTGGCGTGACATAAACCCAAACCTTTTGGTGAGACAGCGCCAGACAGTACAGGCTGCCGCTGAACAACACGGTGCCGAGCGCCAACAGCGCTCCGCTCCAGTAAAACCACAGGCTGACCCGACGCTGCATGGCAACGGCCAGCCCCAGGATCGCCAGAGTATGGAAACCCTGGTAATCAAGCCCGGTGCGGATCCAGGCCATTTCATTGACCCCAAGCGCACTACTCAATACGTGCGCACCAAACGCGCCCAGAGCAACATAGACAAAACCACTGATAGCAGCAAAAATCAGCATAGAACGGCTACTCATCATTATTCACCTTAATCGAGATCCACCAGCCACAACGTCACCGCAGCCGGCCTTATTGTTCATAGCGAAAGCGGAACTTCTCCTGTTCGCTGGCCGCACGCGCCAAGATCCATTGGCGAAAGGCGGCTATTTTACCCAGTTCTGCCTGGCTGTCATGACATACCAGATAAAAAGCGTTTTTACTTACCAACACATCGTTAAACGGGCAGACCAGCCGACCGGCTTCGATCTCGGTTTGCGCCATCACGTTATTCACCAGCGCAATCCCCTGGCCATGAACGGCCGCCTGAACCACCATGGCACTATGGCTAAAGATTGGCCCTTGCTGCACGTTGATATGCTGTAACCCCAGCTGGCGGGTGTATGCCAGCCAGTCGCGGCGTGAAGTATCATGCAGAAGCGTATGATAAGCCAGATCGCCCGGCACTTTCAGTGCATGATCGCCCATTAACAGGCTGGGAGAACAAACCGGCAGCAGATATTCCGCATACAGACGCTCGGCACGCACTCCCGGCCAGTTGCCACGGCCATAAAAGATCGCCACGTCAACGTCATCCGCCAGCTTTTCTTCTTCGCGGTCAATGGCCTGGATGCGCACATCAATCCCCGGATAAGCTGAGTTAAAGCTGGAAAGACGTGGCACCAGCCACTGAATGGCGAAACTGGGCGGCAGGCTGACGGTCAAAGCCCCCTTGGCACTGCGTGCCTGAAGCTTGCGTGTTGCCTCATTGATCGAAGAGAAAATCTCTTTGATATCCAGGTAATAACTCTGCCCCTCTTCCGTCAGCAACAGCGAACGGTTACGCCGTCGAAACAGTTTCAGCCCCAGGAAATCCTCCAGAGACTTGATCTGATGGCTGACTGCGGCCTGGGTAACAAACAGCTCCTCTGCCGCCTTGGTAAAGCTCAAATGGCGGGCTGCCGCGTCAAAAACCCGCAGAGCATTAAGAGGAGGGAGACGTTTAGACATTCATTGACCCTTTTGTATGGCAAACTGCGGCGTTGTCGGCTGAACGCGCCCTACCGCTACCTGGCTGTGCCGAAAAATGCCGCGAGCGCAGGCACACGCCAGAGCGGCCAATTTGCAATTCATCGGCTTTAGTTACATTTATGTAACAAATGACCGCCGGGTTTCGCAAACGAGATCAGGCTGCATGATACATAACGCCACTAGCCCATCCGCGTGGACTATTGCCATTAGTTTTTTTAATCCGAGCCATTATAAATTGTCCGTTGAGCATGCGCCAGTAAATACCTATAGTGGCGACACTTCCTGGGCCGGAACGAAAAGGGATTGGGTGTCGAAGACGCCGATGAACTTTTGGCTTGTGGTTGTGATGTTGTGTTTGCAATTTGTCCGCCAATTCGGACATGGTAGCTAGGCTACTGTTTTTCACTTCCTGTACATTTACCCTGTCTGTCCATAGTGATTTTATGCAGCACCGCCAACTTCGCGGTGCTTTTTTTTGCCTGGAAGTTACTGATTACCTTCAACCATTTCCTTCACGTCGGCACGGTTAATCTGCTGCTCAACGCCGTTGGCATCTTTGTAGCTGATCATCCCGGTGTCGTCATCCACCTTGGGTTTTCCATCGGCGACAATGGTGCGTCCATCGCTGGTATGCATGACGTAGTTGCTTGAGCAGGCTGCCAGGGTAAACGTGAGCATCAGGGCAGAGATAACTGCGGCTGTCTTGTTCATTTGTGACTCCTTGTAGATAAAAATGCTGTAAAAATCATTTCTGTTATTTAAGGGACTCATTCGAACGCCAATATTCAGCATAACAAACTTTCGTCAGATTTCCAGGAAACAGCGACAATTGTTCGGGATAACTTGTCTCTGACGGCAAAATAGGACAGGATCAATGGCTGACAAAGCCACTGATAATCAGCCGATGAAGCCTTTTGAGCCTACCTTGTTCCGCAGCCAGTTCCCGGCCCTTCAACAGGCAGGAATTTATCTGGACAGTGCCGCTACCGCGCTAAAACCGCAGGCGGTGATCGACGCCACGCAGCAGTTTTACAGCGCAGATGCCGCCACCGTCCACCGCAGCCAACATCGTGCGGCACAGGATTTGACCCAGCGCTTTGAGCAGGCACGCCAGCAGGTTGCCACCTTGATTAATGCCCCCTGCGCGGACGATATCGTTTGGACCCGCGGCACGACGGAAGCCATCAATCTGGTCGCGCAGAGCTATGCTCGCCCACGCCTGCAGCCGGGGGATCAGATCCTGGTTAGCGAGGCGGAGCATCATGCCAACCTGATCCCGTGGTTGATGGTGGCAGAACAGACCGGTGCCGAAGTGGTGAAGCTGCCGCTTGGCCCCGATCGCCTGCCAGATTTGACGCGGCTCCCTACGCTGTTGTGCGAGAAAACCCGCATTCTGGCCTTGGGGCAAATGTCCAACGTCACGGGAGGCTGCCCGGATATCGCGCTGGCTATTGAGCTGGCTCATGCGGTGAACGCGGTAGTGATGATCGACGGCGCACAGGGTATTGTGCATTGCCCTGCCGACGTTCAGCGGCTCGATATCGATTTCTACGCCTTCTCAGCGCATAAACTCTATGGCCCAACTGGCATTGGTGCGTTGTATGGCAAAACCGCGTTACTGGCCCAAATGGGGCCATGGCAAGGCGGGGGAAAAATGCTGACGCAGGCTTCTTTCAGCGGCTTTACGCCACAAAAACCGCCGCACTGTTTTGAAGCCGGTACGCCAAATATTGCCGGAGTGCTGGGGCTGGGCGCCGCGTTGAGCTGGCTGGAAACGCAGGATATGGCCGCCGCCGAGCAATACAGCCGCGCCCTGGCGCAAAATGCCGAACAGCGTTTGCAGCAGTTACCCGGATTTCGCAGCTTCCGCAGTTCCGGCTCCAGCCTGCTGGCCTTTGATATCGCCGGGATCCACCACAGCGATATCGTCACCCTGTTAGCCGAACAGAACATCGCGGTACGCGCGGGCCAACACTGTGCCCAACCTTTGATCGCCGCATTAGGGGTCAGTGGAACGTTACGTGCGTCGTTTGCGCCTTATAATACGCCGCAAGACGTCGATGCACTGGTGCTGGCGTTAACTAACGCCATCGAATTACTGGCGGAATAAGATGCACAACGGAGAACCGATGCTTGCCCCTCACCCTTTTGGCCGTGAAATCACCGCCGAGACGCTGATAACAACCTTCAGCGCGCTAAAACAGTGGGAAGACCGTTACCGCCAACTGATCATGCTGGCGAAACGCTTGCCATCGCTGGCGGCCGATCTGCGGCAAACGGAGATGGAACTGAGCGGTTGCGAGAACCGGGTCTGGTTGGGGCACCAGCGGTTGGCGGATGGAACACTGCATTTTTATGGCGACAGCGAAGGACGCATTGTGCGCGGCCTGCTGGCGATCCTACTGACCGCAGTCGAAGGCAAAACGCCTCAGCAGGTCTTAGCTATCGATCCTTTGGCCCTGTTTGATAGCTTGGCGCTGCGTGCCCAGCTCAGCGCCACCCGAGCCAGCGGCCTGGCAGCCTTGGCGGCCAGGGTGCACGCTATTGCTGCCAGCTATACCTGACGTGCTGCCTTTGCCACCATCTTCTTCAACGCGTGGGAGACGGCAATAAAGCCAAAGGTCGCGGTGACCATGGTCGCCGCGCCAAAACCCGCGCTGCAATCCATTCTCTTCGGCCCTTCTGCGGTACTGCGTGAGGCGCACACTGAACCATCCGGCTGCGGATATACCAGCGGCTCGGTGGAGAAGACGCAGTCGATCCCCAGCTTGCCTTTGCTGTTTTTCACCACGTTAAAGTCGTTCTTCAACCTTTCACGCAGCTTGGCTGCCAGCGGATCCTGGATGGTTTTGGCCAGATCGGCCACGGCGATCTGCGTAGGATCGATCTGCCCACCGGCACCGCCGGTAGTCACCACCGGGATCTTGAAGCGTCGGCAATAGGCCAACAACGCCGCTTTGGGCCGCACGCTGTCAATAGCATCAATCACATAGCTGAAATTATGGTTCAACAGCTCGGCGACGTTGTCCGGGGTAATAAAATCATCCACGCAGGTCACCCGGCATTCCGGGTTGATCGCCAGGATCCGTTCCGCCATCACTTCGGTTTTCGATTGGCCAACATGCTGGCGCAAAGCATGGATCTGCCGATTGGTGTTGGTGACGCATACGTCATCCATGTCGATCAGGGTGATCGCACCAATGCCGGTGCGTGCCAGCGCTTCAGCCGCCCATGAACCGACCCCGCCAATGCCGATCACACAAACGTGCGCCTGGGCAAACAGGGCCAATGCCGGCTGGCCATACAGGCGTGCCGTGCCGCCAAAACGCTGTAGATAGGCCTCTGAATAGGCTGTACTCATTTTGCTTTACTTACCTTGGTTGCAAATAGTCAGGGCCGGAAGATCCGGCCCTGCGGGTCAAGCTATATGCCATCGTTCTCAGCGGGTAACCAGCTGGGAACCACTCGAGGCGGTCAACGGTTGATTGGCGCTAAACAGCTGTGCCCCAGGATTACCGCCTTTCAATACCCAGACCCGGCCATAGTGATTATAGAACCCTGCCGAGTGACCGGCTTCTGGGCCAATCCCCTGGTACATATCAAAGTGCTGGCCCTTGATGGCTCCACCCACGTCGAGCGCGACCATCAGGCGCATTTCATATTTTCCCGTGAACTTGCCCTTGTTGTCCAGTAGCGGGACTTCTGCCAGCAACGTGGTACCGGCCGGGATCAGGGAGCGATCGGAGGCCACGGAGGCTTTGGCAATCAACGGCACCGCGCTGGCCCCTTTCACCGGAGCAAAAGGCACCGGGTGGAAGAACACGAACGACGGGTTTTGCTCCAGCAGTTCGCGCACCTCGGCTTCGCTGTGGGTATCCGCCCACTGGCGAATGGCCTGCATGGACATATCGGCTTTGGCCACTTCACCGCGATCGATCAGCACCTTGCCGATACTACGGTAAGCATGGCCGTTCTTGCCGCTATAACCAAAGAACACCAATGGCTGGCCATTGCCGAAATCGACATAGCCGCTGCCCTGCACTTCCATCATGAAGTTATCCATCAGGGAGTTGGTGTAAGCGATGATGTAACGGCTGTCCAGCGCCCCTGAGTAGATTCCGGCACGATCCGGCAGGCGGCGCTTGCCTTTGGCTGGCATGCTGTACAGCGGGTAGCGGAACTCGCCCTGTTGGGTATAACGCGCCTGCAGCACCGGGGTGTAATAGCCGGTGAACTGGACGTTGCCATAGCTATCGACGCCTTCCATCTGATAGGCGCTGAGGCCGAACTGGTTCAGCTGGCGCGTATCCGCCCCCGCCGCCATCCAGTTTTGCACCGCCTGATAGGTGGAGTTATTGCGGTTAAACAGCGACGGCGAAGCGTATTTAATCTCCATCAGCTGGTTGGAGTAATCCTGGCCGTTGATCGGGGCGCCTCTGGCATTGGGGCGATTCACCAACTCCAGCGACTGATCCAGATGACCATCTTTATACTGCTGCCCCCGGTCGGTCGGTTTTGACGAACAACCGGCCAGTACCGCAATCACTAACCCACCGAGCAGGTATTTGCCCCAACGTCCTTTCATTGCACACTCTCTCAGACTGATATGTTCCATACCCAATGGATACGGGTAAACTGGCTGAACGATAACAAACGGCCATAGATAAAGGAATCGCTACCGCTAAAAATTCCCAGCCAGATGATTATGATGAAAAAAAACGCAAATTGGGGACTAATGCAGCATAAAAATGGCTTTCAGCGAATTATATGCAAAAAGGGTTTGCAACAAAATGCCTGGAGAGTATAGTGCGCTTCCATCGGACGCGGGGTGGAGCAGCCTGGTAGCTCGTCGGGCTCATAACCCGAAGGTCGTCAGTTCAAATCTGGCCCCCGCAACCAACCGATACTGTGATAACGGTATCAAAAATGTGTTGGATTCGATGAAAGAAAAGGTATTATACGGACGCGGGGTGGAGCAGCCTGGTAGCTCGTCGGGCTCATAACCCGAAGGTCGTCGGTTCAAATCCGGCCCCCGCAACCAACCGATACGGCAATAGCGGTATCACATGAAAGGTTGGTTCGATAATATCAGTATCAAGACGGACGCGGGGTGGAGCAGCCCGGTAGCTCGTCGGGCTCATAACCCGAAGGTCGTCAGTTCAAATCTGGCCCCCGCAACCAATCTTGATAACATCAGACAAGCACCTTAACGGGTGTTTTTTTGTATCTGAATTTCCCCTACCTTCCCAATTAACCACGCGCCCCTCCTTGGGCTACGCCTGGTTTAACGCCGTGCCAATGCGCCACCGTTGGCGAAATAGGCTTTGATCCCGGCCAGAATAGATTGCGCCACCTGCTGCTGAAAATGGCTGGTGCGCAGTTTGCGCTCTTCTTCCAGATTGCTGATAAACGCCGTTTCCACCAGGATGGACGGAATATCCGGGGCTTTCAATACGGCAAAACCGGCCTGATCGACACGATTCTTGTGCAGACGGTTAATTTTACCCATCCGATTCAGCACTTCCTTACCGAATTTCAGGCTGTCATTGACGGTCGCGGTCTGCAATAGATCGAACATGGTGTGATCCAGGTAGCGATCGCCACTCTTGCTGACCCCGCCGATTTCGTCGGCGGCGTTCTGGGTCTGCGCCAGAAACTTGGCGGCGTTGCTGGTTGCCCCTTTGGTAGAAAGCGCAAACACCGAGGAACCGCGTGCCGCACGGTTACTGAAGGCATCGGCGTGGATCGAGACAAACAGATCGGCCCGCTGCTTACGCGCTTTGGCTACGCGTACCTTTAATGGGATAAACACGTCTTCATTACGCGTCATAAACACTTTCATGTTGGGTTCGCGTTTAATCAGCGCACTGAGACGGCGGGCAATCTGCAGCACGATATCTTTTTCACGGGTTTTATTTTTGCCAATGGCCCCTGGATCTTCCCCGCCATGCCCAGGATCGAGCATGATCACAATCGGCCGATCGCGCCCTGCCTTACCGGCCTGCGGTGCTTCCGCCGGTAACGTCCGCTCCAGATCGCCCTTGTTGTAATCTTCCAGTAACGCCAAAAGCGGATCATACTCTTCCCCGCTGCCCCCCTTGGTAGGATAAAGATCCATTACCAGGCGGTTGCGATATTCGGAGACGGGAGTCAGAGTAAACATATTTGGGCTGACGCTTTGCTTGAGTTCCAGCACCAGCCTGACGGTATTCTTGTCGAACTGGCCGACCCGCGCCTGTTTCAGATAGGGATCTTCTTTGCGTACCTGTCCGGCGATGCCTTTAAGCACGCTATTCAGCTGTACCCCTTCCACATCCACCACGATGCGCTCTGGATTGGTCAGGGCAAACTGTTTGTATTTCAGCGGGACATTGGATTCCAGCGTGACTCGGGTATAGGTCGAGGAAGGCCAGACACGGACGGCAATCACATGAGAAGCAGCGGCGAAACCAACGCGACTCACACTCAGCAACCAGGTTGCAGCAACCCCCTGCAACAAACGACGGCGACCCGGATTGTGATTAGAGTTAGGCATGCGGCTCCGGTAAAAATAACGATTAAAAAAACAGCAAAAAAAAACAATGGCAAAAACTTTACCCAATCCATTCACCGCTGTCATCAGAAAATCTTTTTATGATCTTTCAATTTATTAATCAGTTAGCGTATTTGTCAGAAAAATCACTGTCATTTCCTGCTTGCCTTTGGCGCAATAAAAGAATAAAAATACAAAAATATCGTATAAATATGCAAATGAGGTCTTGCCGTGAAGGAACGTAGTACAGAGCTGGTGCAAGGATTCCGTCACTCAGTTCCCTATATCAATACTCACCGTGGCAAGACCTTTGTCGTCATGCTGGGTGGCGAAGCTATTGAACATGAAAACTTTTCCAGTATCGTCAACGATATCGGGCTGTTACACAGCCTGGGCATTCGTCTGGTGGTGGTCTACGGTGCGCGGCCGCAGATTGACGCCAACCTGGCGCAGCATAACTACGAGCCGATTTACCATAAGCATACCCGGGTGACCGACGCCCATACGCTAGAGCTGGTCAAGCAGGCCGCTGGCTTGTTACAGCTGGATATTACCGCACGGCTTTCCATGAGCCTGAATAACACCCCATTGCAAGGGGCACACATCAACGTAGTGAGCGGCAACTTTATTATCGCCCAACCGCTGGGTGTGGATGACGGCGTCGATTATTGCCACAGCGGCCGTATCCGCCGTATTGATGAAGAAGCCATTCATCGCCAACTCGACAGTAAGGCCATCGTGCTGATTGGCCCGGTAGCGGTATCGGTAACTGGCGAAAGCTTTAACCTGACCTCGGAAGAAGTTGCCACCCAGTTGGCAATCAAGCTGAAGGCCGAGAAAATGATCGGCTTCTGTTCATCTCAAGGGGTGACAGATGCGCAAGGCAATATCCTTTCCGAACTGTTCCCCAACGATGCACAAAAACGTATCGAGCAGTTGGAAGAGGCTGGTGACTACCATTCCGGCACCGTGCGCTTCCTGCGCGGCGCGGTAAAGGCCTGCCGCAGCGGGGTACGCCGCAGCCATCTGATCAGCTATCAGGAGGATGGTGCACTGGTACAGGAGCTGTTTTCACGTGACGGTATCGGTACCCAAATCGTTATGGAGAGCGCCGAGCAGGTACGCCGGGCGACCATCAATGATATCGGTGGGATACTTGAGCTGATCCGCCCATTGGAGCAACAGGGGATTTTAGTCCGCCGTTCGCGCGAACAGTTGGAGATGGAGATCGACAAGTTCACGATTATCGAACGCGATAACCTGACCATTGCCTGCGCGGCGCTCTATCCGTTCCCGGAAGAGAAGATTGGTGAGATGGCCTGCGTGGCGGTGCATCCGGATTACCGCAGCTCGTCGCGGGGCGAGATGCTGCTGCAGCGGGTAGAAAGCCAGGCGCGCCAGATGGGGCTACAGAAGCTGTTTGTACTGACCACACGCAGCATCCACTGGTTCCAGGAGCGCGGCTTCACTCCGGCGGAAGTCGACGTGCTGCCGATGCAGAAGCAGGCTCTATATAACTACCAGCGCCGCTCGAAGATCCTGTTGGCCGATCTTTGAACGTAGTGGGACAAGCTGAGTAAATGTTAAAGGCCAGGGTGTGGTTAACCCTGGCCTTAGCTACGTTTCCGCTATCAGTCGATCAACCGGCGGATCAGTTCCAGCAGCGCGACGAGCGCTTTCAGAACGATGAGAACTTTATCGATCAAAGTTTTCATCCGTCTCTCCATCATATGGAGCGAGATCGCCGCTGCTTACCCTTCCATTTGCCTGTCACAACGGCTCCTTCCATTGTTAGTAAGGAAGCACCTCGCTCCGGCCAGAGCACTGAACCCGGCACCACCCGCAATTCAGCCAGGACTTCAAGACGTTATACCGCCATACAGAAGGCTGAAACGAAGCATCTCCATAACTAACTCAATGACTATACAACATTAAATTTTCTCGGGCGAGGCTTGGAACTTGTCCAAAAATGCTTCTCTATGATTTGCCTTTATCCGCCGCTGTTTATATACTGAGCACGTTAGTAAGGAAGCACCTCGCTCTGGCCAGAGTTACCTCTCCGTGCTGGAACACTAAAAAACCTGACCTCACCAGTCAGGTTTTTTTACGTCTATATGGCAAACGCCCACCGTTATTATCTCCCAATCTGCAAGCGTTCTGCCAACCCGCTGCGGCGCTGCGTGGGGGTGCGGATAGCGCTTACCAACACCTTGTCTACCGCATAGAGCGACAACCGCTGGCGCGCGCGGGTAATGGCGGTATAAACCAATTCACGGGTCAGTACCGGCAGAAAATGATTCGGCAGCACCAGCGCCGTATGGTCGAACTCCGAGCCCTGTGATTTATGCACCGTCATCGCATAGGCGGTTTCATGCGCCGGTAAGCGGCTAGGCTGTACCGATTTGATGCTGCCGTCCGGTAATTGGAAATGCACGCGCAGATCGCCGCCCTCACCGGGCAAGGCAATGCCTATATCACCGTTAAACAGCCCCAGCGCGCTATCGTTGCGGCCAATCATCACCGGTCGCCCTAAATACCAGCGCCCAGCGGGGCCAGGATTACGCCGAATCAAACCGGCACGCTGCAGCCCACTTTCGATACGCTCATTCAGCCCGGCAACGCCAAATGGCCCTTCGCGCAGGGCGCAGAGCAACTGGAAGCGACCAAAGGCATCCAGGATCGTTATGGCCCCCGCCCCTTCTGCTACCAGCCGCAGATAGTCGCGATAACCGGCAACGCAGTTATCCAACAGCCGTTGATAATCTTCGGTTTCTGCCAGTGGGTAACCCGCCACGTCGGCATAGCTGCCGCTCAACGCCGCCAGGGCGCGCTTGCTATCGCCAGCATTCACCGCCAAAGCCAACTGGCCAATGCCGGATTTGGCGTCAAACCGGTAACTCTTGCGCAGCAGGCACAGGCTGTCGCGCACCGCTGCCTCGGCCTGCGCTGGTTGCCCTTGTAAGGGGCAACCGGTCAGGCGCGCCAACTGTGCCGCACGGGTTTCGCTATATCCCTGCTCGGCAAACCGGCAGATATCCCCCAGCACGGCTCCAGCTTCCACCGAGGCCAGTTGATCGCGGTCGCCAAGGAAGATGACTCGCGCCTTGGGGGGCAAGGCGGCAATCAACCTTGCCATCATGGGCAAATCCACCATCGAAGCCTCGTCCACCACCAGCACATCCAGATGCAGCGGGTTCCCCCGGTGATAGCGCATGCGCTGGCTGTTTGGCTGGGCCCCCAGCAACCGGTGTAACGTCGCCGCTTCCGTAGGAAACAAGGCCCGTTGCTCCGGGGTTAAGTCCAACTGACGGCTAGCGCTTCCCAAGGATTCAGTTAGACGAGCCGCTGCTTTACCGGTAGGCGCAGCAAGCTGGATACGCAGACGCTCCCCGTCCGCCAACTGCACCAGCGCCGCCAACAGCTTGGCAACGGTGGTCGTTTTGCCGGTGCCGGGGCCGCCGGAAATAATCGCGATGCGGCGCGTGGCCGCTACCGCTGCGGCAATTTTTTGCCAATCGGGTTCGTCCGTGGCCGCGCCAAATAACCGATCGAGGATAGTGCGCAACTGCGCCTCTTCAAGTTCCTGTGGCACGCTATCGCTGCTGATAAAAGTGGCGACGTCACCTTCGCTCTGCCACATGCGTTGCAGATACAGCCGCTGCTGTTGCAGTACCATCGGCGTTGCCATACTGCCATCGCTAATTGCAGGCGAGACTGCCAGACGCTGTTGCCAACTCGCCACGTCCGGTTGCCCGCAGGCCTGCCAGGCAGCCAAGGCCAACTCCGGCTGGCGGCCACCAAACAGATTTTCCGGCAATAGTTGTTCGAGCAACAGACAAACGTGGCCCGCACCGGCCTCAGAGCTCAGACAGGCGGCGGCCAGCAGGATATCCGGCTCATCATCGTTGGCGACCACCTGGGCAAATTGCACATCCAGCGGTCGCAAGGCGCCCAGAGCCAACGCCTGATGCAAAATCTCAATCATTGCCCATCCTCAACGTCGACCTTTTCACCGCTAAACAGGCGATCCATTCCTTCAACCAGAGCGAACTCCGGACGACAGGCAAAAATACCGTTGCCCTCATGCTCGGCATCTACCCCGCGTAAAAACAGATAAATTACCCCACCAAAATGGCGCTGGTAATCGTAATCCGCCAGACGATGCCCCAGATAGCGGTGCAGCGCCAAGGTATAGAGTTGGTATTGCAGATCGTATCGGTGTTCCGCCATCGCCCGCGCCATCGCCTCTTGGGTATAGGCGCTGCTGTCTTCGCCCAGCCAGTTGGATTTGTAATCCAGCAGGTAGTATTTACCCTGCCAGCAGAACACCAGATCGATAAAGCCTTTCAGCATGCCCTGAACCTGTTGGAAATCCAGCGCCGGGCAGCCAGCAGAAAGGGGATCGTAGCGTTTTACCAACTCATCCAACTGCTGCGCTTGCAGCAAGCCACCGATCGGCAGATAGAACTGTAATTCTGCCTGCCTGGCTCCCGCCGCTAAGGCGGATAGCGCAACGCCGCTGCTATTAAGCGGCGCATTCAGCAGCACCTGCATCCAGCCGGATAATACTGGCAACCAATGCTCCTCCAGCCCTTGCTGTTGTAACTGCTCCAATAGCCATTGTTCATCTAGCGGTTGGGTAAAGTCCAGTTCCTCAAACAGGCTGTGGAGGAAGGTTCCAGGGGCTGCGCCACGCGGGAAAGTATGGGGAGTAAATGCGGGAGGTGTAGCCGTATCGCCCTCACCAACGGCATCAACGTCCAGGCGCGGTAACAGCTCCTGCATCCGGCTTGAGCCATGCTGTTGCAAACCGGTATAGCTGGTAACCCGCCAGAAATCCTGCATCCTGCGTGGAAACTGCCTGGCCGTCAGTTCTGCGGCGGCGGCCATCTGGGGTTGCCAGCTCTGTTCACCCGGTGCATCCACCAGCGACAGCGCGATACCTTGGGTTGCCAGCTGTTGCAGGCAGGTTTGCAGATAAGCCGCATCGCCCGCCTGCCCGGCCTGCACCAGATATCCCAGCGCGCTGCGGTGCAAATCCGTATCGCCCTGCTTCTTGCGCGTACCGAGGAACAACGGCGCAATACCGATGCTGCAGTGATACACCGAACGGGTCAGCGCCACGTACAGCAGGCGCAAATCCTCTGCCAACCGTTCCTCTTCCGCCCAGGCCACGCTTTCTTCGTTGGCATTCAGATCCAGCAGGGCTTTAAAGGTCTGGCGATCGTGGTACAGCACCTGCTGCTGCTGGCGGAAATTCCCCACAAAAGGCAGCCATACCAGATCGAACTCTAACCCTTTCGACTTGTGGATGGTGATCACCTGCACCAGATGGCGGTCGCTTTCCAGCCGCAGTTGCTGATTGTCCGACTGGCGATTCGGCTGAGCGATCTGCTGTGCCAACCAGCGCACCAGCGCGTGTTCACCGTCCAACTGCGCCGTGGCTTCCTGCAACAGTTCCCCCAGGTGCATGACATCGGTCAAACGGCGCTCACCCCCAGGGCTGGCCAGCAGGTTTTCTGCCAAATGCCGCTTGGCCATCACCTCACGCAGCATCGGTAACACGCCACGGCGCAACCAATGGCTACGATATTCATCAAACTCGTTGACCAAATCATCCCAAGCGGACTCGTTATGGTTTAGCCCATCCAGTGTCAAGGCACCCAACCCCAATAGCCCAGTGGCCAAAGCGCAACGCAAGGTTCGCTCCTGTTCGGGTGCCAGTACCGCCTGTAGCAGCCACAGTAAATCTTTGGCTTCCGGCGTATCAAACACGCTGTCACGGTTGGAAAGGTAAACCGAGGGAATGGCCAGCGCGCTCAGTGCATCACGCACCAACGCCGCTTCGGCGCGGCTGCGCACCAGAATGGTAATATCCGACGCCTGAACGTGGCGGCGTTGATCTCCTTTGACCAGCCAGGCTTCTCCGGCCTGCCCGGCACTCAGCCAGTCGCGGATCTGGGCTGCACACAAGCGCGCCATTAATTGTTGGTAATCACTTACTCCGGCCCCATCCCCAGGTTGCAGCCAAAATTGCATAGCCGGTTGCGGCTTATTCTGCCACTCGAAGAGCAGCTCCTGATTCTTCGCTGCGGCAGCCACCTCGATAAACGGGATTTGGCCAAACAAAAACGGTTTTTCCACCTGAGCAAACAGGCGGTTAACGCTGCCAACCATCGCCGGTGATGAGCGCCAGTTGGTCTCTAAGGTATAGTGGGCACTTACCTCTGAACGAGCCTTCATATAGGTAAAAATGTCTGCCCCACGGAAGGCGTAAATCGCTTGTTTGGGATCTCCGATCAGCAGCAGGCCACACTCTTCCCGGCCAACATACAGTTTCTGGAAGATCCGGTACTGCTGTGGGTCGGTATCCTGAAACTCATCGATCATCGCCACTGGATAACGCTGACGGATCGCCAGCGCCAGTTGTTCACCACCGGCGCTTTGCAGTGCTGCATCCAGCCTGCTGAGCAGGTCGTCAAAACCCAGCTCGGCACGCTGGCGTTTTTCCTGTTGAATGGAAAGGCGTATTTCACTCAGCGCCCGTGCCATGATCAGGTCACGCAGGGTCAAGGGTTCGGCAAACAGCTCATCAACCGCCACAAACAGCGGATGCCGCGGGGTTTCACCTTTCTTGGTTTTCTCCAGCAGCACCGATTGGCGGAACTTCTCCAGCTCTTTGGGTAACTGGTAATCTTCGGTTTCCTGCCCCGCCCATTCCCCCACCTTATTCAGCCAGTTGGGTAAATGTTTGCTGCTGTAGCTGCGTTTGTCGACGCCAGACTGACTGATGAGTGCTTCCAGATCGGCCGCCGCCTGCCATTGCGCCTTGAGGGCATCGATCCGCGCAACGATCTTTTCATGGCGCATCAGCACCGTTTCTTCATCTTTCGGTGGCTGACGCAGAGTGGGAGCTTCGCCATGCAGATAGCCCGAGAGATCGCTCAACAAAGCCTCTGGGCCGCTCCACTCCTGGCTAACCGCCCGGGCAACGCCCAGTGGCAATGGGTAGCAGTGACGCCGCCAAAAATCGGCGCAGGCCTGACGGCGCAACGGCAGTTCGTCCTGCACCAGCGTTTGTTCAAACAGAATGCCCGACTCGAATGCGTTGTGAGTAAGCATTCGCTGACAAAAACCGTGGATAGTGTAGATCGCCGCTTCGTCCATCTGGCGCTCGGCAGCCAGCAATTGTGCTGCGGCCTCTGGCAGATCGCCAATCTCCGCCATCAGCGCGGCAAACAGCGGGTCTGAGCTATGCCCGCGTACGCAGGCAATGCGTAATGCGTGGATATTGCTGCGAATGCGGCCCCGGAGTTCCTCCGTCGCCGCTTCGGTAAAGGTCACTACCAGGATCTCTTCTACCGTGAGCGGCCGTGGAAACGCCGCTGCCTGGCCTAAGCCAAGCAGCAGGCGCAGATACAAAGCACCGATAGTGAAGGTCTTCCCTGTCCCTGCCGAGGCTTCGATCAGCCGTTCACCAAACAGCGGCAACGTCAGTGGATCAAGCCGCTGAGGAACGCCTTTCGTCATGGCGTCGCCACTTTACGAGGCAGCGTTTTTTGTAGGGACGAGGCATTAGGGTAGGTCACCCAACCCTCACCCGGCGCCGCAAAATCAGCTTTCTGCTGGCTGCTGCCACTCACCTGAGACAACAGTGCCAGGCCCTGTGGCTTAATCACCGCCTGATGGAAATAATCCGCCAGCTTGGCAGGCGTCAGAGTCTGTACCTGAGCGATCAGCTTTTCTCGGGTATCGAAGGCAAAATTACCGCGATCGAAATCGCTGCTAAAGCGGCCTGCTTCTTCACCTAAGGTCTGTGGACGCTGTTGCAGTTCATTGATCATGGCCTGTTTGTATTGGGCAAAATCGGCATCACTCAATTCACGCAGACGCTTTTCCGTTTTCGGGTAGAAATCTTGATAGCGCTGGTAGAGGTAGGCTGGCTGCTTACTGTTGCTTTGCAGCAGGAAACCGATGCCCCACTGGCGGCCAACCGGCATCGCAAAGGAGAACACCGCATAGCCGAGCTGCTCTTGTGTACGCAATTGGCTGTAGAACCACGGCTGGATGATCTGCCCCAGCAATGAGCTATACGCCATGCTGGTCACTTCGTCATACCCCGTTGGGACATACACCGCCGCCAGCGCCGAATCGGTGCTGCTGCCAGGGCGCTGCAGGTTGGCAAACTGGTTTTTGGCAATCACGACGTTTTCGCCGTGCCACCATTCCAGACCAGTACAACCCAGGCTCTGCTTCAGTGAAGAAGCCAACGTATCCACCTGTTGCTTGCTCATATTGCCCACTACCAGTAACTCCGGCGTGGCCCCGGCCATCAGGCTGTCACGGTAAGCCAGCACGTCTTGCAACGTTATGGTTTTCAGCACTTCGCGGCGTTCGCTACGCTCGGAATAAGGCACGCGGGACAGCATCTGTACCGGCTGGATCGCCAGCTCAAAGGCTTTGCCCTTCTCGGCGGAATCCAACTGTTCCAGATACCAGGATTTAGCCTGTTCCAACTGCTCTTGCGTTGGGGTAAAGCTGGAGTAGCCTTCAATCAGCGAGGTCAACAGCTGTGGCAGACGCTGGGTAAAGCCATTGGCGCTAAACATCAGGCCGTTATTAGGCGAGGTAGAGAAGCTAATTCCGCCCACCGAGGCCTGATAGCTCAACTCATCTAGCGAGATCCCCGCCAGATAATCCATCAACGAGAACAGCACCTGATTACGTGCTGAATCCATGGTTTTGGCGTTACGCAACGCTACCGTCACATCGGCCTTGGGTTCATCGGCAAAATAGCGGCTTGGCATATACAGCACCCGCAGCCCTGGCTGGTTCACCACCATTTCCGGTTTGGTAAACTCATGTGAGGGCTTGTTCAGGGTAAACTCATCCGGAATATAAGGGTTCAGCCCCGGCAGAGAAAGTGCGATATCTTTACCCAACTGTTGCCATTTCGCGAAGCGTTCCGCGCTGATTTTCTCGACCTGATAAGGTGCCTCAACAAAGTAAGCCGTTTTGTTGTGTGGCTCATTCGGGCTGACAAACCAGATACGCGCATTTTGTGGCGTCATCTGCCCCAGGCGTTCAGCAATGGCTTCAGGATCGTAGCGATCGGCCAGGTACGGCGCATCCAGCGTATGCTCTACCGGCACGCGCAACATGGTGTCCACCAGCCATTCGATGTAATTCATGTCGCGGGTAATCGACGGATAGCGGAAATCCAGATTCAGCACATGGGCGATCTCGTCAAAATAACTTTGCTTGATCCCTTCACCACGCAGCATTTTCAGATAGCTGAAGATCGCTGCCACCACTTTGTCACGCTCCGCCAGCCCCTTGTCGGTCAAGGAAACGCTGATTGAGAACACGCCGCCGTTGCGATCGATCATCGGGTCGGCACCCGCATTGATGGCATCTGCCAGCCCCTGCTTCTGTAGCCAGTCGGAAAGCGTATTGGTGCTGCGGTTGCCAATCAGGTAGCTGATATAGGTATCGGTTTTGCTGCGGAACTCGGCGCTGTTGTTATCGATACGGAATTCGACTTTCAGCTGTTTGCGCGGCTGCGCCGGTACATAATGAATAATGATGCCCTGCTGCTCCGAGGTGACCGCCGGAACGGTGATCGGTGGCACTTTCGCATCGTGATTAGGAATGCGGCCGAAGGTTTTGACCGCCAGCGCTCTCAGGTCAGGCAAGGATTGGTTACTGTACAGCACGCCCTTCATCAGGTTGGCAGAATAGTAACGCTTATAAAAACTAACCAGTTCTTCATGCAGCTTGCTGCCTGGCTTGTCCTGCAACGTCTCGAGGTTGCCGCCAGAAAAACGTGCGCTAGGGTGAGCCGGATTGAGGGTTTCTGCCCCAACCTGCGCCATGCGCATACCGTCACGAGAGCGCGCCATCGTCAACTCGGCATTCACCGCGTTGCGTTCGCGGTCCGCATTGC
This sequence comes from Serratia sp. K1WW1, assembly GCF_055790865.1. Classification (NCBI taxonomy): domain Bacteria; kingdom Pseudomonadati; phylum Pseudomonadota; class Gammaproteobacteria; order Enterobacterales; family Yersiniaceae; genus Serratia; species Serratia sp. K1WW1. Next base: position 1,197,509 of record NZ_CM147697.1, on the reverse strand, counting down.
CGGGATCCAAAATAGGTTCGGCAATGGCATCGGCCATACGATCGACAGCGGGTTCTAAAGCGTCATTTTCCACTTCCAGATAGTACGCAGTGCGGTAAGACGCGGTGCTGGCATTGTGGCTACCACCGTGCTTTTTCAAAAACTCGGAGAGGTTCTCGGGTTCTGGATAGCGCTTGGAGCCCATCAGTACCATATGTTCCAGGTAGTGAGCCAGGCCAAGTTGGCTATTGGGATCTTCCAGCGAGCCTACCGGCAGCGCCAGAGCAGCCAGTGACTTTGGTGCCAACGCGTCGGACACCAGCAGTACGGTCATGCCGTTATCCAGTTTGATAGCCTGGTATTCACGCGGATCGTGATCGCTTTTGTTGATCTTTTCCGCCAGCGGTTGCCAGCCTTGCGCGGCCCAGCTTAACGGCGCCCAAAACATAACCAATAACATCAACCCGGTAATGCGGGTCAACAGTCTGCGCATATCCAAAATAAACCCCTGTTCTCTGGCTGTCCCGCCAACTCCCTGACGGTGACAGCACGGTGCAAAATGACACAACCGAAAGCGATGCCCAATGAAATTCAATTTCTAACTCAAAGCATTACGGTTTTAAACACTCAACTCACTATAGCCCACATCGTTGGGGGCGCAGCGTACGCCACTCTACAACGTATATGCCTATACGTTATGTAAGACCAGACTTAACCTCAATGGTTGAGTATAAAAGCGTAAAATTTTTATCACCTCACTGCGACCTGTGCCACCGTGAGGGGTGTTACCCAAGATTATTACGGGCCACGGGCAGCAGGTAACGCTCTGTTTCTTTGAGAATTTGTTCAAGGCGAACGTTATCCATTTGGCGGAAAACGCGCTGGGTATAGGGATCTGCCCCCTCGCCCGGGATCCGCTGATCGCCCTGCCAGGCTTGCAGCAGCTTGGCACGCGCCTTGATCTGGACTTCTTCATCCCAGTCTATCTCCTGCGTTTGTGCCTGATAACATTGGCTCAACCAGGCCCAGCCGCTTTTATTGAGCAGCATCAGCGGCTGCGACAGGCCACGGCGGTAGCCCGCCACCAGCTCCGCCAACTGCGCGTGGGCATCCTCGCTTGCGAGCGCAGCGAAGCGCCAGGCGGAATTCTTGCTGCCAAACATACGGCTTTCCCCGCTACCGCCAACGCAGCAATACACCAGGTGCTCCAGCCAAAGTAAGATACCGTCTACGGCAGAAAGCGTTGCCGGCCGCCAGCGTAGCAAGCCATCCTGCTGTACCTGATGCAGCCAGCCGGTAATACGCATGCCCGCCACGTCGATATCCAGCTCCAGGCTGCCATTCTCCTGGCGCTGTTCACGCACCCGTTCGGCCAGTTCCGCCATTTCTTCCTGCTGCTTTTGCCAGTAAATCTCACCGAAAGCCCCGTAAGGTAATCCCCCCGATGCACGCACCCGTTGGTATAACTTGCCTGCGTCCTCCCCCTCGATCAGCGTGTTCAGCAATTGGCTGTTGAACTGATAGCGGCTGAGGTTATCCAGCGTAAAAGGCTCGTCTTCCGGCAGATCGGTCTCTTCCAGAATGAAGTTAACGCCAAGACGTAGCTGGAAGAAGGCACGGATCGGATGGCGATAAAAACGGAGCAGCTCATCCAGAGAAACCTGGGTTTTCTCTTCCGCCGCCAGCGGTTGATTAAATTCCGGATGTGCAGCGCCACGGCCATCGGCAGCGGCCAACCATTCTGCCGCATAGCTTTGATCTTCGCTCCCCGGCAGGAAGTTTTCCGCAGCAAACGGCATGCGGGCATGGCGTTTAAGCAAATGCTCACCGACCCTGCGTGCGCTGCCGTCCGCATCCAACCCTTCATCGCCGGGCAGGCAATAGCTTTGCTGCAGATATTCCAACAGTTCAGTGACCAATACGGAAGGATAGCGCTCGCTGTTGTCCTGAATGGAACGGCCAATAAAGCTGATATACAACTGCTGCTGGGCAGAGAGGATCGCCTCCAGGAACAGGTAGCGGTCATCGTCACGGCGGCTGCGATCGCCGCGCTTAATCTGCTGCGCCATCAGGTCAAACCCCAGCGGCGGCAAGGTGCGAGGGTAGACACCGTCGTTCATGCCCAGCAGGCAGACCACCTTGAACGGAATGGAACGCATGGGCATCAAGGTACAGAAGTTGATCTGGCCAGCCAGGAAACGCTGGCTGATGCGCTGCTGATCGAGCCGTGCGGCCAGTTCATCGCGCAGCAACGTCAACGGTACAGCATCGGGATAACGCGCCGCCAGGCCAAAGCTGGCCACTTTCTGCCACTGCTCTTCGATCAGCGCCAACGCCTCTTCCGTTTCGCTGTCCGTCTCAAAGAAGCTATTGAGCAATTGGCGGCATAGGGGCAACCATTCGGCTAATGGCCGCTCTTCACTGAGGATTTGCCGCCAACGGCTGAGTTGTGCCAGCAGATCGGCCAGTTGCCCGGCCAGTTCGGCTACTAATCCACTCGACTCATCGTAAGGTAATACGCCCTGCCAATCTCCGGCGTTGCTGTCCATGGCGTAGCCCAGCAGCATCCGCGTCAGGCCAAAACGCCAGGTATGTTGCCCGGTTGCGGGCAGATCCAGCTCACGCACATTGTCATCATCCAACCCCCAACGTACCCCGGATTCGCCAGTCCAGTGGCGTAACAGGCTTAACCCCTCCTCCTGAATCGAGAAACGTGCCGCTAGCGCGGGCACGTCCAACAGCGCCAGTACCTGCTCTGAGGTAAAACGGCTTTGCGGCAGATCCAGCAGGGAAATAAAGGCTTGTAGCGCAGGATGCGCCTGCCTGGCCTTGCGGTCGGAAATGGCAAACGGCAGATAGCGCCCGGCGGGGGCATTGCCAAACACCGCCTGAATATACGGGGTGTAGCTGTCGATATCCGCCACCATCACGATGATGTCACGCGCGGTAAGTTGCGGATCTTCTGCCAGCATGGTCAACAACCGATCGTGCAGCACCTCGACTTCGCGCTGCGGGCTGTGGCAGGCATGCAGACTTATGGAGCGATCTTGCGGATCTAGCTGGCGTTTATTGTCACTGCGCTCCAGGGTTTCCGGCGTGGTGCCGATCAGTGCGTGATCTTCCAGCTCCAGCATGTCGTGCTGAATGGCGTGCAGCAAGCTATCAGCCGGGATCTCGACAAAGGCATCGACTTCCTGCACCGCCTCCATCTGCGACAGTAAATACAGATGATCGCGCCCCAGCTTGCCCCAGGAAGCCAGCAACGGGTTACTCAGCTGTTGCTCGCCCTCGGCATCAAATAGTTGGGCTGCCTGTTCCGGCTGACGGAACAAACCTTGCTCCCGTGCCTGGTGATAGTGGCGGCGTTTGCGGCTCTGCAAACGGGCCAGGAAGGCGTAGTCCTGAATGTCGCCCCAGTAATAGCGGCAGGGGTTGGTAAACATCAGATGGATATCAATATGTTTACCCAAGGCCTGCAGTGCTTCCAGGTAGATTGGCGGCAGGGCAGAAATCCCGCAGATAAACACCCGGGGCGGCAACCCCGCTGGGCATTGAGTGGCATTCTCCAGGGTACTAATAAACCGGCGATATAAGTTGGCACGGTGCCATTCAGGCTGACCCAGCTCGTGGGTATATTCCACTAGCCGATGCCACAGAGGAGCTTGCCAGCTTTGTGCCTCTGCCAGCCCTTCTACCGTTTCCCCACGCTGCCAACTTTCCAGCCACTGCGGGCGATAAACCAGATATTGGTCAAACAGATCGGCAACGCGCCCGGCGAGCTGGTGGATCTTGCGCTTATCGGCGTCATCGGTCAGGTAATGCTGTAAAGGAGCAAACTCGGGCCGGGTCAGCATGCCTGGCAGCAGCCACATCAGCTTCCAGGTCATGGCATCTTTGCTAAAGGCGCTCTCTTTGGGAATGCCGGGTAATACCTTGGTGAACATGTCCCAGATAAAGGTCGCCGGTAGCGGGAAAACGATATTCGCAGCAATGCCAAACTGCTCGGCCAGCTGCATCTGCAACCACTGCGCCATACCGGGGCTTTGCACCAGCACCACTTCCTGTTGAAACGGATCGGCCAAAGGCTCTCTGGCTATCAGCGCGCTGGTCAGCGTTTTCAGCAAGTCCAACTGATTGGAATGATAAACCGTAAACATGAGGCTCCTTGGAAGCGAAAAAAGGCACTACCGACTACTGACTCAACGGCCCCTCACCCTAACCCTCTCCCACAGGGAGAGGGAACCGATCGAGAACACCTCGACCAAAAGAGTCTGGGGCAAGTCTAACCACACTCGTGCTTCTGGTCGTAATTTTAGTGACCAAATTCCCCCTCACCCTAACCCTCTCCCAAAGGGAGAGGGAACCGATCGAGAACACCTCGACCAAAGAGAAAGAGGAGCAGATCAAGACGACTGACAAACCTCACCGGCCCACTACGCAGGGGCACTGCATGTGCTGCGCCCGTGCTACTGCCCGCAATACCAGCGGCTGAGTTCAATCTGTTGGTGCAACGGCGTTTGTATCTTCACCGTACGCCGCAGGCATGAGCCTTGCGCTTGGCGGGTTTCGACTTGGTAGTGCCAATTTGGCGGTAGCGATATGGCATGGCTTATTTCGGCACCGGCACTGAATATTTCGAGCTGTTGGTGCGCCAGCGACCAGGCCTGTCGATATTGCCACTGCCGTTGAAATGCCTGCAACAGCACCTGCTGATATTGTAACAGCCCTAGCAGCGAGACGGCGAACAACAATGCCGCGATCAACACTTCGGGCAGGCTGAAACCCCGTTGAGTTCGCCGGCCAGCTGGTTTATTCAGCACAGTCGCTTTCCCGCTTTTCCGGACAAAAATCCAGCCAGCCGCCTTTTTGAGCTTTCAGCAGGTGGCCACCAGCCCCGCCTTGCTGTGTAGCCAGTTGGTATAGCCACAAGGGCTCCGCTCCCGCGATATCCCCAGCTCCACGCACCATTACCAAACCGGTACGGGCCGATAGCCGGGCGCAGGCTTGCAACGCCTCGCCGCTTATCTGCTGACAGGACCAGTGGCTCGCCTGTAGAGACTCCCGTGGCCACGGTTGCGCCAGCCCCCAGCTTAGGGCCGAAGCCGCCTGGTTGTAGGCACGCAGATAGCGCTGCTGATCGACGGCCAGCAGTAGCGCACTGTCCAATTGCCGCTGCTGGGCGGTGAGCAGCATCAGCCCCATCACCAGCAACAACATCACCGCAGCCAATGTGCTGCCCCCCTGCTGCCTATCCATCTTTAGGGTGCCTCCATGCTAACCGCCCACTCCAGGCGGCGTTCTATATTTGCCCGCACCGTTGAGCGGCCACTTAAGGTAAACAACAGCAAGGACTTGCCATCGCGCCCTGCAATCTGGCTGACAGAAAAAGACTCAATCCGTACCTCTTCCTGATCCAGCAAGCGTTCCCAGCCGCTGCCCTGGCACTGGGTCACGCCGCTTTGCCCCTCCAGCCCGCCGGCCCGCAGGCGGTAACCAAAATACTCGGCCTCGCCACCGCTGTCCCAGTTGCCATTGCGGTTAAGATCGTAGGCCACGATCACACAGCTGCCCGGCGCTTCCCCCGCTGCATGGCCAATCAGCAGCGAGCGCCCCTGACACTGCCCGGCACAAAATCCGCTGCGGCGCAGATCCTTTTCAATCCCGAAAGCCAACTGGCGCAACACCAGATCCAACCGATAATGACGGCCCATATCAACCGTCTGCTGACGCAGCATCGGTAAGGTTTTTGCCGCCGCCAATGCAATCAGGCTGCCGAATGTCATCGCCAGCAGCACCTCCGGCAGGGTAAAGCCTTGTTCTAAGGTGCGCATAAGGGCAGGCTCCGGATGGCGGTTTCTTCGCTGCACAACCGCAGCCGTCCTTTGGCGGAGAGCACCAGACGTATGCGGCCAGCCGGATTGCCCAGCAGGATATGCCCGGCCTGCGCATTGTTGCGCACCCCATAAAATCCCATCTCCTTTTGGGTATAACCTTGTAACTCCACATCCGGGTGTTCTGGGGTAAAGACCCGGTCCGCCATCGCAGTACAAGGTGCCACCTGCGGGCCGCTGCCTATGCACCAGATTTTCCCAGGCCGAAACCACAATAACGCGTTGCGGTTATGCCAGTTGGCATCGGCCTGTAAGCGCGTTAAAAATGCCAGCAGTTGCTGGGCGGTCTGCTCCAGCCGCAGCGCCTGTTGATAATGATGCCATTGGCTAACCCCCCAAGAGGTCAGCATCCCCGCCAGTACCATCACAATCATCAGTTCGATCAGCGTCAGGCCTTGCTGGTGTTCGGGGCTATTTTTATATCGGTTCATACGGCGAGTGTAATCGGCCAGAGGCGTGATGAAAGGCACCTTTTCTCAGGCTGGCAAATGATGCGCAGAATTTTTAGTTAGCAGGTAACAAGCTGGGGGAAGTTGAGTACGGCTTCGCATTTTTGGCAATGCAGCACGAGCACAGCATGCGGCGTGCCTACTTTCAGTGGGAGTAAGAAAGAGGGCCGGATACGGCCCTCAGCAAATCAGATAGCGACAGGAGCCTTGATCGGCGGGTGCGGATCGTAGCCTTCAATCTCAAAGTCTTCAAAGCGGTAATCAAACAGCGAGGCTGGCTTGCGCTTGATCACCAGCTTCGGCAACGCACGCGGCTCGCGGGTTAATTGCAGCTGCGTCTGCTCCATGTGGTTGCTGTACAGATGGGTATCGCCACCTGTCCAGACGAAATCGCCCACTTCCAGATCGCACTGCTGCGCCATCATATGGACCAGCAACGCATAGCTGGCAATATTGAACGGCAGGCCGAGGAACACGTCGCACGAGCGCTGATACAGCTGGCAGGAGAGTTTGCCGTCTGCCACATAGAACTGGAAGAAGGCATGGCACGGTGCCAGAGCCATCTTATCCAGCTCACCCACGTTCCAGGCAGAAACAATAATACGACGTGAATCCGGATCCTGTTTCAGCTGTTGCAACACGGTGCTTAGCTGGTCAATCTCGCGACCATCCGCCGCGCCCCAGGCACGCCATTGCTTGCCATAGACCGGGCCAAGATCGCCATTTTCATCGGCCCATTCGTCCCAGATGCTGACGTTGTTTTCGCGCAGATACGCCACGTTGGTATCGCCGTTCAGGAACCACAGCAGCTCATGAATGATCGACCGCAGGTGGCATTTCTTGGTGGTCACCAACGGGAAACCTTCCTGCAGGTTAAAACGCATCTGGTGGCCGAAAATCGACAACGTGCCAGTGCCGGTACGGTCGGCTTTAGGGGTGCCCTCGGCGAGCACTTTGTTCATCAAATCCAGATACTGTTTCATTTTTCCTCACGACTGTTGTTGCTGTGGACGACGGCGATACGCCCAGATCATCATAATAATACCGGCGAGCACCATCGGCACGGACAGGATTTGCCCCATGCTGATCACCCCGTCAAACAGGCCAAGCTGGGCATCCGGCTGGCGGAACGCCTCGACGATAATACGGAACGTGCCATAGCCAATCAGGAACAGGCCCGAAACGGCCCCCATCGGACGCGGCTTGCGGATGAACAGGTTCAGAATGATAAACAGCACGATGCCTTCCAGCACCATTTCATACAGCTGCGACGGATGACGTGGCAACACGCCATATTCGTTGAGCAGCGGCAGCAGTTGAGGATTGGCGGCAGCGATAGCGATATCTTCCGGACGCGAGCTTGGGAACAGCATGGCCCAAGGTGTATTGGTAGTAACACGCCCCCACAGCTCACCGTTGATAAAGTTACCGAGGCGGCCAGCGCCCAGACCAAACGGGATCAGTGGGGCAATGAAATCAGAAACCTGGAAGAAGTTACGCTTGGTGCGGCGGGCAAACCACAGCATCACCGCGATCACGCCAATCAGGCCGCCGTGGAATGACATACCGCCATCCCAGACTTTGAACAGGTAGAGCGGGTTATCCAGGAACAACGGCAGGTTGTAGAACAGCACATAACCGACACGGCCGCCGATAAAGACCCCAAGGAAACCGGCATACAGCATGTTTTCCACTTCGTCTTTGGTCCAACCGCTGCCGGGCTTGTTCGCGCGGCGTACCGCCAACCACATGGCAAAAACAAAGCCAACCAGGTACATCAAACCGTACCAGTGCAAAGAGACCGGGCCGATAGAGAAAATCACCGGATCAAATTTTGGAAACGCCAGATAGCTAGTGCTCATCTATCACCACAATATGTCTGTTATTCATCCCCAAGCGGGGGCGGCAGGTGCCAAACGCGGTGCAAAGCCCGTGCAACGGGAGCACCGCATTGAGATGGCGCATCATAACATAGGCTTAACCACGTCCGGGCTTGCCGGCAGGGAAAAGTTCTGTAAAAAAATCGGTCAACTCTTAATAGACTGCGCAACGCCTAATCAACGGCCGCCGCGGATCAGCCCCCCCATGCCACGGCGTTCCATAAACGCCGCTACCTGGTGGCGAACCTCGGTGGTCATCTGAGCACTCAATACCCGTTGGGCCAACCCTTGCGCGTCTTCCAGTTCGATATGGCGCAACAGATATTTGATACGTGCGACGCTGCGCCCGTTCATACTCAGATTGCGGTAACCCATACCCACCAGCAGCAGAGCACCCATCGGGTCTCCCGCCAGTTCACCGCACAGGCTGACCTGCAGCCCGGCCGCCGTCCCCTGATCGATGATCATTTTCAGCACCTGCAACATGGCTGGATGCAGGCTGTCGTACAGCGAGGCAACGCGGGTATTATTACGATCCACCGCCAGCAGGTACTGGGTTAAATCGTTGGTTCCCACCGAGATAAAATCGACGCGTGCGGCCAGATAAGGGATCAGGAAGATCATCGACGGCACTTCCAGCATGACGCCAATCCGCGGCTTGGGAATGTCGTATCCCAGCATCTCTTCCACTTCTCGCCCGGCGCGATCGATCAGGCGCTTGGCCTCGTCGATCTCTTCCAGGCTGGTGATCATCGGCAACAGGATCCCCAGATTGCCGGTTCCCGCATTGGCACGCAGCATGGCGCGCACCTGGATCAGAAAGATTTCCGGCTGATCCAGTGTAATGCGGATCCCCCGCCAACCGAGGCACGGGTTTTCCTCGCTGATCGGCATGTAGGGCAGTTGTTTATCCGCGCCGATATCCAGCGTACGCAGCGTCACCGGCTTGTGCGGATAGAAGAGTTGCAGCATGCCCTGATATTGCGCCACCTGCTCCTCTTCCGACGGGAAGCCGCTTTGCAGCATGAACGGGATCTCGGTGCGGTACAGGCCAACGCCGTCCACGCGCGCACCCAGCAGTTGTTCATGTTCCGGGCTAAGGCCGGCGTTCAGCATCACCTGGATCCGCTCACCGCTTTTCAGCTCTGCGGGCTGTTCAACATCGTCTTCTGCCAGCTTGCTGAGCTCCTGCTCTTCGCTGATCAGACGTTGATATTCCTTCACCAGCACCGGTTCCGGATCGACCAGCAGCTCGCCACGATAGCCATCAACAATCAGCATTCGCTGGGCCAACAGCGCAGGCTGGATGTCCGCCCCCATCACCGTTGGCACGCCCATGGCCCGCACCAGGATCGCGGCATGGGAGTTGGCAGCACCGTCCCGTACTACCACGCCAGCCAGGCGATCCTGCGGCACTTCGGCCAACAGGGTTGCCGTCAGCTCATCGGCGACCAACACAAAACGGGCTGGCCATTGGCTGGCCCCTTGGGTGGTATCGTCGAGGTGGAATAGCAGACGTTGGCCAAGCGCACGCAGATCGCTGGCACGCTCGCGCATATAGGTATCTTGTAAGGTAGCAAACTGGGCAGCGAAGGCTTCAATCACCTGTTTTACCGCCCATTCGGCCACCGAACCGGCATCGATCTCCGCGTACAGTTCACGTTTGAGGCGAGCATCGTTGAGCAGGTGGGAATAGAGATCGAAGATCGCCGCGCTCTCTTTTTGCGAGCTGGCGCTAAAACGCTTACTGAAGCGGCGGAACTCTGCCCCAGCCTCTTCCAACGCCTGTGTCAGGCGTTCACGCTCGCTGACGGTATCCAGCGTGGAGGCTTTATACACCTGATCGAGTGAAGGCTGGCTGCTATCTAACCATCCCTCCGCTACCGCCACGCCAGGAGCCGCAGCCAGCGCCCGAATGCGGGTCTGGCGATACTGGCCAAAAATGGCGTTTAGCTGTGATAACGAGAGGATCCCGGCCATTTGGGTGGCCAGGGTAACCATGAAGGATTCTTCGCTTTCGTCAAACTGGCGCAGTTCACGTTGCTGCACCACCAACACGCCAAGCAGCTGGCGGCGATGAATGATCGGCACGCCAAGGAAGGATCGGAAACGATCCTCTTTGACCTGCGGAATATATTTGAAGCTGGGATGGCTTTGGGCATCCGCCAGGTTGATCGGCTCTGCCCGCCGCCCGACCAGGCCGACGATGCCTTCGTCAAAGGCCAGGGCAATAGTACGCCCACGGGGCTTTTTCAACCCGCGCGTCGCCATCAGGTAATAACAGCGGCGGTCGTTGTCTGCCAGATAGATGGAGCAGACTTCGGTGTCCATCGCCAGACAGGTTTCATTGACCAAAAGATCCAGCGCATCTGTCAGACTGGCCGCCGCGGCCACTTTCTCAACAATTTCTCGCAAGCGCGTGAGCATAGTCGGTTTGACTTAACCTCTCTTTCGGCGATAAGCAGGAGGCTGCCGCTGCGCTGCCAGTTCCTGCATAGGCATGACGGTTGCGGCAAACTCTTTCATAACCCGGCGGTACACGTCGCGTTTAAACGACACCACCTGGCGCACCGGATACCAGAAGCTCACCCAACGCCAGCCGTCAAACTCCGGCGTACTGCTGCGCTGCATGTTGATATCCGCGTCATTGCACATTAACTGCAGCAGAAACCATTTCTGCTTTTGGCCGATACAAACCGGCTTTGTGTCCCAACGCACCAAACGTTTTGGCAATTTATAGCGCAACCAGTTGCGGGTTGAGGCCAGGATACGCACATCCTTTTTACTCAGCCCCACTTCTTCGAACAGCTCACGGTACATCGCCTGCTCAGGCGTTTCGCCAGGGTTTATTCCCCCTTGGGGAAACTGCCAGGAGTGCTGACCGTAACGGCGGGCCCATAGGACCTGCCCCTGACGATTACAGATTACGATACCAACATTCGGGCGGTAGCCATCATCATCGATCACCGGACTACCTCGATAAGCATAAATTCGTATTGATAACCTGATTGTTTCACACAAGCCACAGGCGGTAAACCACTGCTTTGCAGCGCCGTCGTACGGATAACATTGGGATAACTCACAGATAATGGCAAAGTTATAAACATGTAACGCGATTCCAGGGCGGTTTTATTCACTTTTTCTGTGGATAGGTGTGTGAAGAACTCTAGGGATAAGCCGGGAAAACTCGATTGAACTTAAAATCCGCCGTATTTTTAATTTTTTATTATTCCTTTAAATACAATGTAATAATAACTTAAACACAGTTATGAACAGGGTAAAAATGTGATCTATGCACGCTTTGGATCTTTCTCTGGCGAAAGATCAACCAATGCGGTTTTTATCCACAGATTATTATACCCAGTGACCTATAAAACCGCCAAATTCGTAAAAAATGCCCCGCGTCAAGGCTGTAAATCAAACCAGTGATCGGCAAAAAGTTGGGTTATCCCAGAAATCTGTGGATAAATAGGTGTAAGATCCTGTTTATTGTCGGTGGCTACAGGTGCACAACCCCGCATTGAAATTTTTCTACCGCGATTGGGTAGCCAAAAAGTCATGCAAAATCATGCTACTATTGTTGTTTTCCCCAGCCTGCTTTTCCCTTTTAAGGCTGTGAGTAAATTCGGTACATTTTTTAACCATAATGCATAGGTCTGATTTATGGCGTGTTTATCCCCGCTGCCGCCAGAAAACGAGCAGCAATTATTAGCCCGTGCCCAGGCGCTGGCTGGCTTTAACCTTGGTGAACTGGCAGCTCGTGCCCAGGTCAGCATTCCCAAGGATCTCAAACGGGATAAAGGTTGGGTCGGCATGCTGCTGGAGCTCTATCTGGGCGCCATGGCGGGCAGCAAGCCTGAACAGGATTTCCCAGAGCTGGGCATTGAGTTGAAAACCATCCCGGTCGACGCCGCCGGTAACCCGCTGGAAACCACTTTCGTCTGCGTAGCCCCACTGACAGGCAATAGCGGCGTCACTTGGGAAAGCAGCCACGTACGCCACAAGCTGGCACGCGTGCTGTGGATCCCGGTGGAGGGTGAACGACAAATCCCATTGGCACAGCGCCGCGTAGGTTCCCCGCTGCTGTGGCAGCCCAATCAGGAAGAAACCGAGATGCTGCGCCGGGATTGGGAAGAACTGATGGATCTTATCGTGCTCGGCCAGGTTGAGCGGATCACTGCCCGCCATGGCGAAGTGCTACAGCTGCGGCCAAAAGCGGCCAACAACAAGGCACTGACCGAAGCCACCGGCGAACAGGGCCAACCGATCCTCACCTTGCCGCGCGGCTTCTATCTGAAGAAAAACTTCACCCGGGCGCTGCTGGCCAGGCACTTTACGCTTTGATTAGCACTGCGCCCCCTGATTTCACCGTCATTTCTCCTTACACAGATGGGATACGTCCGAAAGCCATCTTTGGCAGAGTTTGCTACTCTATTAAGACAATTAATCCAGGTATATAAGGTGTTCGGCATGAAAAAGTGGGTAATGGCTATTTCCGCCCTGATGATGGTCGCCGGATTAGCAGGCTGTTCCAGCGACTATGTGATGGCCACCAAAGATGGCAATATGATCCTCACGCAGGGTAAGCCTAAAATCGATAAGGATACCGGCCTGATCAGCTATCAGGACGAGCAAGGCAACCAGCGCCAGATTAACGGCGATCGGGTCTCGCAGGTTATCGAGCGTTGATCCCAGCCCCGCACCATCCTGACCCCTGACGGATTATCAATCAGGGGTTTAGCCCTACCCCCGGCAGTTATATTCCTCTTTCACCATCTTCTTAGCTTGGTTATAGTCAAGTAAGGCGTGTTACGCCGTTGGATCTCTGGCTTCTGTTTTACCGGGCATCACGCCCGTAAGCGCTAACATTGAAGGAAGGCCGTTAATGCAATACCACCGTATTCCCCACAGTTCTTTAGAAGTGAGCGTGCTGGGACTGGGCACCATGACCTTTGGCGAACAAAACAGCGAAGCCGATGCCCACGCACAGCTGGATTATGCATTAGCCGCTGGCATCAACCTGATTGATACCGCAGAGATGTATCCAGTGCCGCCGCGCCCGGAAACCCAGGGGCTGACAGAGCAATACATTGGCAGTTGGATCAAAGCGCGCGGCAACCGCGATAAAATCGTGCTGGCAAGCAAGGTCTCCGGGCCGATCCGGGGTAATGATGCTGGGATCCGCCCACAGCAGGCGTTGGATCGCAAAAATATCCGCGCCGCCCTGGATGCCAGCCTGAAACGGTTAAATACCGATTATCTGGATCTGTACCAGCTACACTGGCCGCAGCGCACCACCAACTGTTTCGGCAAGCTCAATTATCAGTACACCGATGAGAAAGCCACCATCCCGCTGTTGGAAACCCTGGAAGCGCTAACCGAGCAGGTCCGCGCCGGCAAAATTCGCTATATCGGCGTCTCTAACGAAACCCCTTGGGGCGTGATGCGTTACCTGCAACTGGCAGAAAAACACGAACTGCCGCGCATCGTATCGATCCAGAATCCCTACAGTCTGTTAAACCGCAGCTTTGAGATTGGTCTGGCAGAGATTAGCCAACATGAGGGTATCGAACTGTTAGCCTATTCCAGCCTGGCCTTCGGTACGCTGTCCGGCAAATATCTCAACGGTGCCAAACCGGCCGGGGCGCGCAACACCCTGTTCAGCCGCTTTACCCGCTACTCTTCCGCCCAGAGCCAGGCGGCGATCGCCGAATACGTGGCGCTGGCGAAAAAGCACGGTCTGGACCCTTCACAGATGGCATTGGCATTCGTGCGCCAGCAGCCGTTCGTTGCCAGCACCTTGCTGGGTGCCACCACGCTGGAGCAGTTGAAGATAAATATCGACAGTTTTGACGTGGTGCTGAACGAGGAAGTGTTGCAGGCTCTGGAAGAGATCCACAGCCGCTTCACCATTCCAGCACCATAATTGCCCCTCACCCTAACCCTCTCCCACAGGGAGAGGGGACCGATCGAGTGCGATTTCGGTTGCAGAAATCTACCTGACTACCGCACCGAATCAGCTTTCTTTTATTGAGTACGCTACCTGACCACCGCACCGAATCAGCTCTTTTTTATTGAGTACGCTACCTGCCCACCGCACTGAATCAGCTCTTTTTTATTGAGTACGCTACCTGACCACCGCACTGAATCAGCTCTTTTTTATTGAGCACGCTACCTGATTACGACACCATTCCAGCTCCCTCTCCCTGTGGGAGAGGGTTGGGGTGAGGGGACCATGTTTAGGCTTTCGAGCGGAATTGAGATATCCACAGTACGGTGATGGCAAGGCCGAACACGACGCCAAAACCGATCCCGACGCCGATCACCGGTACGCCTAATTTGACCACCAAAGAGTAAAGGCCAAGCATCAGCAACATGGCGGTGTTTTCACCCAGGTTCTGTACCGCAATGGCGTTCCCCGCCCCAACGGAGCGTTTGCCCCGCTCTTGCAACAGCGCATTCAGCGGCACCACAAAGAAGCCACCCAGCACACCAATCACCAGCAGCACGCCATAAGCATTCAGCATGCTGGTTTGCACGGCAAAGAAGGCCACGGCGATGCCGATCAGGATCCCGGCAGGCATACAGCGCTTAACGGTTTCCAGCGTCACAAAGCGGGCTGCCGCCCCGGCCCCGACCACGATACCTATTGCCACCATCGCGTTGAGCATGGTTGGCGTGGCGTTATCGCTAATGCCCAGCGCTACCGGCACCCACAGCACCAGCAGGAAGCGCAGGGTAACCCCAGCGCCCCAGAACAGGCTGGTACCAATCAGTGAGAAACGGGTTTGCCCATCGCGCCACAGCACCACGCAAGCGTTGAAGAAAGTGCTCCCCATGACGCGCGGGTGCCAGGAGGCCACCTTATGGGCAACAGGCAAGCGCGGGATATACAGGTTGGCAACGACTGCCGCGCCGTAAACCACGGCACACACCGCCAGTGCAGCCACAATATGCCAGTCTGCCAACATGCCACCGGCTACCGAGCCCACCAGGATGGCGGCAATGGTGGAAGCTTCCATCAACCCATTGGCCTTCACCAGCTTATCGCCGCTGGTAATCTCACCCAGGATGCCGTACTTCGCCGGTGAATAAGCCGCCGCCCCGATGCCGACCAGGGTATAGCCCAGGAACGGGTTCAGCCCAAAGCAGATCACCAGCGCACCTGCCAGCTTCAAGCCGTTGGCGACCATCATCACCCGGCCTTTGGAGAAGCTGTCGGCGATTTGGCCCACAAACGGAGCCAGGATGATATAGGTAGCCACGAAGGCCATTTGCAGTATCGGTTGGCTCCAATCGGGGTACATTTGCTGTTTGATCAGCGCCAGGGTAGCAAACAGCAAGGCGTTATCGCCGAAGGCCGAGAGAAACTGGGCACAGATCACCGCGATCATCGAACGTGACAGCAGTGGGGAATCAGTTGCATTCATTATGCCTTCTCCGGCTGTTCAGCCATTTGGCGCAAAGTAACGAAATCCGGTTTGCCGCTGCCCAGTAACGGCAACGCCTTCACCAGGCGAATATCACGCGGCACCGCCAGCTCCGGGGTACCCTGCTCACGAGCCACCCGCAGCAAGCTATCACGGGTAATGCTGGCGTCGTTGGTGAACAACACCAGCGCTTCGCCTTTGCTGCTGTCGCTTTTCACCGTGGCCGCATGCAGCCCTTCCGGTGACAGGCGCACCGCCAACTGTTCCACGCTCTCCAGCGAGATCATTTCCCCCGCCAGTTTGGCAAAGCGCTTCACGCGGCCACGAATGGTGCAATAGCCCTGTTCGTCGAAGCTGACAATATCACCGGTATCGTACCAGCCAGCTTGCAACACGCCGTTTTCGTCCTCGGCTGCCGGAGTTTCCAGTTCGCCTGGGCGTTCAACCCGCAGGTAGCCCTTCATGATGTTAGGGCCTTTCAATTGCAGACGGCCGCCGTTATCGATCCCGGCCATCTTGATCAAACGTGCTTCCATCTTCGGCATAATGCGGCCTACGGTGCCAACTTTGACCGCCAGGGGCACGTTGATCGACACCACCGGAGCGCACTCCGTAACGCCGTAGCCTTCTAAAATACGAATGCCGTATTTGTCCTGATAAATCTGTTTGGTGCTTTCGGCCAGCTTCTCGGCCCCGGCCACCACATAGCGCAGGCGGGCAAAATCGTAAGGATGGGCGAAACGGGCGTAGTTGTTGAGGAAGGTCGCTGTCCCAAACAGCACGGTGCAGTTGCGGTCATAGACCAGTTCCGGCACCACGCGGTAATGCAGCGGGCTTGGGTAGAGGAATACCCGGCTACCGGTCATCAACGGGGTGATCAACCCGACAGTCAGGCCGAAAGAGTGGAACAGCGGCAGCGAGGACATAAAGCGATCGCGCGGGGTGAAATCCGCAATGGTTCGGATCTGCTCCACGTTGGCCAGCAGGCTGGCATGGGAATGCACCACGCCCTTCGGATGGCCTTCCGAGCCGGAGGTAAACAGGATCAGCGCCGCATCTTCTGGCTGCTGCGGCACCATTGCCCGATGTGGCTGGAACAGGTGACGCAGGATCCACAGCTTGTCGTCGCGGGTGACGGTATCTTTCAAATCTTCCAGATAGACCCAGTTGGCTTCCGGCACCTGCTCTGGCAGGTGAGTCAACTTACCCTTTTCCAGGAACTGGCGCGAGGTGACGATGGTTTTAATGGTGGCCGCGGTCATCGCGCTTTTCAGCCCATTCACCCCGGCGGTGTAATTGAGCATCGCCGGAATACGGCCCCGCAATGAAGCGCCAAAGATGGCGGCAGCGGTAATAGTGGCATTGGGCAACAGCAGGCCAACATGCTCTTTCGGCGCGGTAAAGCGCTCCAGGATGCGGCTGACGCCCAGCGATTTTTTAAGCAGCGTATGATAGCTGTCTTCCTTGAAACCTATGTCTTCGATGCAGGGCTTGAAGCGGCCATAACGATGCTGCGCGGCCAACAGCGCGCCGAACAGGGTTTGCGGTTTGAGGGTATCCATGCGCGCCTGCATCATGATCTGATGCAGCCTGTCACCGGCCAACTGCCGGCGTTGACTGGCTTTTGGCGCCTCTGGCATCGGTAACGTGGTTGGCGGCAGAATGCTGATGGTGGTCTGTGGGAAGGCGCGGAGTTTATACACCCCGGCCATACGGCCAAACACGCTGAACTCCGGGCCATCGATACGTACCGGCACGATGGTGGCGCCAGATTTGGCGGCGATAAAGGCCGCCCCATCGTAGACCTTCATCAATGAGCCGGTTACCGTAATGCGCCCTTCCGGGAACACCACGATCGGCCTGCCCTGTTCAACCATGCGCACCAGATGCTTGATGGCCATCGGCTTGGTGGGATCCAGTGGCACAAAATCGATATAAGGCTTCAACCAGCGCATAAACCAACGTTCGGAAATGCTGGAGTAAACGGCAAACACCGGTTTGATCGGTAAGAACAACGCCAGCAGCGCGCCATCCATGAAAGAAACGTGATTCGGGGTGATCAGCAGTTTCTGTTGCTCAAAATGCTTGGCGTCGCCTTCGACACGAACACGAAACAACAGGCGAAACAGTGCACGTAACACGGTATATATCATCCCACTCTCCCTCGGGGTTGATGGCCTTAAAAATGGTCTGAGGGAAGAATACTATACGGCAGGCAAAAAAAAACCTACGCATCCGCGTAGGTTGGTGCAATTGAAAATGGCTTCAACATACAGAGTATGCCGATTGCTCACCAATCAATACCTCTGGGACAGTCAATTTACCCCGCCACGCCAAACTCTCGCCAGCGGCCAATCGCAACAGTCAGGCGCAAAGTGTAACCAGCGATGTAGTTTTGCCTTTGATAGACATGGTTATTCTTTTGGTTTCTTTAATGCTGCGACGGGTATTTCTGCAACGGCTGCCACAAGTTAGCTATACCGCCCCTTGCGGCCCCCGGTTTTTTCCGCAAAACTGAGGGATGTAAGCGATTACCCAGGAAGTGTTGCAGATATGGCCACGATTAAGGATGTTGCCAGGCTGGCGGGTGTTTCCGTCGCCACGGTGTCCCGCGTAATAAATAACTCCCCAAAAGCCAGTGAAAGTTCACGGACCGCCGTGCTAGCCGCCATGGAGGGATTGCAGTATCACCCCAACGCCAATGCCCGTGCGCTGGCACAGCAATCCACCGAAACCCTGGGCCTGATTGTCTCTGACGTTTCCGATCCCTTCTTTGGCGCCATGGTAAAAGCCGTCGAGCAGGTGGCCTACGCCACGCATAATTTTCTGCTGATTGGTAACGGTTACCACAATGCCGAAAAAGAGCGCCAGGCCATTGAGCAACTGGTGCGCCATCGCTGTGCGGCCCTGGTGGTGCATGCCAAGAAGCTGACCGACGATGAGCTGACCGTCTGGATGCGTCAGATCCCAGGCATGGTGCTGATCAACCGTACGCTGCCTGGGTTTGAGCCCCGCTGCGTAGCGCTTGACGATCGCTACGGTGCCTGGCTGGCCACCCGCCATCTGATCCAGCAGGGCCACCAGCGGATCGCCTTCATCTGCTCCAACCACCAGATTTCAGATGCTGCCGATCGACTGCAGGGTTACCTGGATGCATTGGAAGAACACGGTATTGCGGTGGATGAAAAGCTGGTTGCCTACGGCAAGCCGGATGAGATTGGCGGCGAGCAGGCCATGACCGAGTTGCTGGGCCGTGGTAAGCAGTTTACCGCCATCACCTGCTATAACGATCCGATGGCCGCCGGGGCGCTTTCGGTGCTCAGTGATAACAGCGTGGACGTTCCGGGCCAGATTTCGCTGATTGGTTTTGACGACGTGCTGATTTCGCGCTATCTGCGCCCACGCCTGACTACTGTCCGCTACCCGGTGGTGGCGATGGCGACGCAAGCAGCAGAGCTGGCATTAGCGTTGGCCAACAACCAGCCGCTACCGGAGATCACCAATATGTTCAGCCCGACGCTGGTACGCCGCCATTCGGTCGCCAGCATCAATAACGCTTTCGATCAGAGCTAATCTAGTCGGCGGTGGTAGAGGCGTACGGGACGATCCGGGTACTCCAGCGCCTCGCCGATGTGCTGCCAGCCATGGCGTTCGTAATAACCGCTAAACTCGGCGTACAGATACAGCTCCTTGAACCCGGCTTGGCGGCTGTACTCCTGCACATATTGCTGGAGCTGCAACCCCAGCCCGCTGCCGCGCTGGCTCTCTTCAACGTAAAGCGCGGCCAGCCACGGCGTTAAATCCTGGCGGCTGATCAAATCACAGCGCCACAGCCCCACGGTACCCACCGGCTTGTCATCCAACAGCGCGACAAAGGTGATCGGCAAACCTTCATGCCGCAGGCTGCTGGCCACCACGCTGGCAAAGAATGCCCGGCTGTTTTCGCTGCCAAACGCCTGCCACTGCCAGTCGATAACCTGTTGCTGATGCTGCGGATAGTCCGCCAGATGCTCAATACGAAACACGCTAATCCCCTCGGAAAAATGCCTTAAACGCCAGCACCGTCAGTGTACGCCAATCAATGCATGGGTGCCCCAACAACATAGGTTGCTGAATTTGTAGGGGTCGAACATGTTCGACCCGATCTAACCCTATGCTAGACTCAGCACTATTTACCGCAGCGGACGTTGGAAGAGGTTAGCCATTGATGATCACCATGTTGGATGTTTCCATGCGCGCAGGGGTGTCCAAAGCCACGGTTTCCCGCGTTTTAAATGGCACCGGCCAGGTGAAGAAGAGCACGCGCGATGCGGTATTCAAGGCAATGGATGAGCTGGGCTACCGGCCAAACTTTCTCGCTCAATCGCTGGCCAATAAAAGCTCCAACAGCATTGGGCTGGTAGTGTCCAATTTTGACGGCCCCTACTTTGGCCGCTTATTGCGCCAGGCCGCCAAACTGATCGAAGCCAGCGGCAAGCACCTGATCGTCACCGACGGCCACGACACGCCAGAAGATGAATTACAGGCGGTAAGGTTGCTGGCGGATCGCCGCTGCGACGCCATTATTCTGTACACCCGCTTTATGAGCGAAAACGCCCTGATGGAGCTGCTGGAAACCCTGCCGGTTCCGGTGATGGTGATTAACCGCGATCTGCCACAGGCTCCTGAACGCTGCGTATTCTTCGAACAGCAACAGGCCGCCTTCAACGTGGTGGATTACCTGATCCGTCAAGGGCACCGTGAGATCGCCTGCATCACCGGGCCTATTGATACACCCACCGCCCAATCCCGTTTGGCGGGTTATCGTCAGGCGTTGGAACACCACCAGGTTGCGTTCAATGATGCCTTGATCACCAACGGCGACAGCAGCGTACCCGGCGGATACCTCAGCTGTAAGGCACTGCTGGCTAGCGGCAACTCATTCAGCGCGCTGTTTGCCAGCAACGATGATATGGCCATCGGCGCGATGAAGGCCCTGCACCAGGCTGGCAAACGCCTGCCTGAGGACGTTTCGCTGTTTGGTTTCGACGATGAACCAAGCGCCGCCTATCTGCAACCGGCGTTGTCCACCGTCTACCTGCCGATCGACGCGATGATCGAAGCGGCGATCGCCCAAGCCCTGCGTCTGATCAACGGCGAAGCGCTACAACCGCTAACGCCGTTTGTCGGTGAGTTAAAACTGCGTGAGTCCGTGATACCTGGCCCCTACGCTTAAATTAACTCCAGCCCGATCAATTCTTCAATCGTCTGACGGCGACGGATCAGCCGTGGCTCACCGTTTTCAAACAGCACTTCCGGCAGCAGCGGGCGGCTGTTGTAGTTGGAGGACATCGACGAGCCATAGGCCCCGGTGTCATGGAACACCAGATAATCCCCGACCCGCACCTGCGGCAACGGACGGGTTTCAATACCGCCACCCGCCTGCTGGGTAAACACATCCCCTGACTCACACAGCGGCCCGGCAATCACGGTGTCTTGCAGCGGTTGATGATCAGTATTGCGGCCGTCGGCAGGCAGTAGGGAGATATGGTGATAGCTGCCATACATCGCCGGACGCATCAGATCGTTGAACCCAGCGTCTACCAGAACAAAGTGGCGGCTGCCCATCTGTTTTACCGAACGCACTTCGGCCACCAGCACGCCCGCTTCCGCCATCAGGAAACGCCCCGGCTCGATTTCCAACTTCACCGGATGGCCCAGATGTGCGGCAACTCGCTCACGTGCACGGTTCCACAGGCCGTAATAGTGTTCGGTATTAATCGCCTCTTCCCCTTGCTGATAAGGGATAGAAAGGCCGCCACCGGCGGAAATCGCCGTAATGTCCTGCCCCAGGGCAATCACCTGCTGCACCATGGCATCACACACGCGCTCCAGGTGCTGGTAATCCACCCCGGAACCGATGTGCATATGCAGCCCGATCAGTTTCAGTCCGTATTGCTGGACCTTGGCGACCGCCTGCGGCAGATCGGCATACCAGATACCGTGCTTGCTGTTTTCACCGCCGGTATTGGTTTTCTGGCTATGGCCGTGGCCAAAACCAGGGTTGATGCGTAGCCACACCGGATGCCCGGCAGACACTTGGCCAAGCTGTTCCAGCATATCGATAGAACCAGCGTTGACCGGGATTTTCAATTCGCTGACGCGCGCCAGCGTGGCGTGATCCAGCACGTCGGCGGTAAATACAATATCCTCGCCACCCGGCTCAAAACCGGCTTTTAACGCGCGCTCAATCTCACCCAGCGACACCGAATCCACCTTGACGCCCTGCTCGCGCATCAGGCGCAGAATATGAATATTCGAGCAGGCTTTCTGGGCAAAGCGGATCACGTCAAAGTGCTGCAACTGGCTGATACGCTGGCTGATGATATCTGCATCATAGGCCCAGACCGGGCAACCAAAGCGTTGGGGCAGCGCCAGCAGATTGGCGGCGTTCAGGGCGGTAGAGGTATCGTTCAAGGCGCGTGGCATGGTTCGGTTCCCATAATCAAATTTTCCACCATCATGCCGCAGCGGCCTCGGTGTGAAAAATATCTATTTCGCCACAGTCTATTCATTTATGATATGGCTTTCCCTCTCCGTGGAGTTTCGCCATGTATGCCATTACCCTACGCCAGATTGAGATTTTCCACGCGGTGATGACCACCGGCAATCTGACTGAAGCGGCGGCGCTGCTGCAAACTTCACAACCGACCGTCAGCCGCGAACTGGCCCGCTTCGAGAAGCTGATCCAACTGCAACTGTTTGACCGCGTACGTGGTCGCCTTTACCCCACGGTGCAAGGCTTGCGGCTGTTTGAAGAAGTGCAGCGCTCTTATTACGGCCTGGATCGCATCAAGAATGCAGCGGCAGGTATCCGGCAATTCCAGCAGGCGCAGCTTTCCATTGCCTGTCTGCCGGTGTTTTCCCAATCGCTGCTGCCTGCCGTGTGCAAACCTTTTGTCGATCGTTACCCGGAAGTGAGCTTCAGCGTGATCCCGCAGGAGTCACCGTTGCTGGAAGAATGGCTTTCGGCACAGCGCCACGATCTGGGCCTGACGGAGAATACCCTGACGCCCGCTGGCACCGAGCGCATGACGCTGATGACAATGAATGAAGTGTGTGTGCTGCCTGCCGGGCACCCATTGCTTGCGAAAAGCACGCTGACGCCGCAGGACTTCAACGCAGAAAACTTTATCAGCCTGTCGAGCACCGACAGCTATCGGCAACTGCTGGATGCATTGTTCCATGAACAAGGCATCGAGCGCCGGATGGTGATGGAGACCCACAGCGCCGCTTCGGTCTGTGCGATGGTCAAGGCCGGAGTCGGCATCTCGATCGTCAACCCACTGACCGCGTTGGATTACGCCAATAATGGCGTTCATGTGCGGCCCTTCAGCGTCGAGGTGCCGTTTACCGTGAGCCTGATCCGCCCGCTGCACCGCCCCTCTTCCGCGCTGGTCACCGCCTTTGTGCAGCACTTGCAGCAGCAGGCGCAACGGTTGCCCGCCCGCCTCGCTTCGGTGATCCAACGCTAGCGCAGCGTGGCACGCCAGCCAGGATCGGTGGCAAACCATTCCACCAGGAAATCCAGCATGGTACGCAACGTGGCGGGCATTTGGCGGCGCGAGGTATAAATGCCGTAGATCCCCATCGTCTGTGACAGATACCCCGGCAGCAGTTCCACCAACTCCCCCTTTGCCAACAGTGGCGCAGCGGAATAGTAAGGCTGCATGGAAATCCCCGCCCCTTGCAGCGTTCCTGCCAACAGCACCACCGACTCGTTGGCGCTGAGGTTGCCACTGACCGCCACCGCCGACTTCACGCCTTGCTCATCAAAGTGCCACAGGCTTTTACCAAAGTAGGAGTAGGTCAGGCAGTTGTGCAGGGCTAAATCCTGCGGGTGACGCGGGGTGCCATGAGCGGCCAGATAGGCTGGAGACGCACAGATCACTGAAGCGCAGTTGGAAAGCGGCCGGGCAATCAGATTAGGATCCAGTTCATTGGTGATGCGTAACGCCAGGTCGATCCGTTCTTCCACCAGATTGACCGCCCGGTTATCCATTTGCAGATCCACCGCAACCTGAGGATGACGCTTCAGATACTGCGCCACCGCCCCCACCACCGCCGTTTGGCCAAGCGATTGCGAGCAGCTGATGCGCAACAGGCCGCGTAAATCGTCACTCTGCTCGTTTTCCACCAGATCGATATCTTTCGCTACCGCCAGCATTTGGCGGCAACGTTCCAAGGTGCGCTCCCCGGCATCGGTCAGGCTGAGCCTGCGCGTAGTACGGTGCAACAGCCGCGCCCCAGCCCATTGTTCCATCTGCGCCAGATAGCGCGTCACCATCGCCCGCGATATAGCCAAGGTATCCGCTGCCGCAATCATGCTGCCGCGTTCGACGATAGTGACAAAAACTTCTGCAGCGGTAATGCGATCCATGATTCGCTCGATTTGCGCAATGAATAATTGCTTATTATCCGGTTTTTCTCTCGTTCTATGCAACCTATCATCTGGCCAACGATAACAAATACCCAAAAGGCACCTGCACATGTTCAAGAAATCATTACTGACCCTGGCCGTAACCGGCTTCGTTTCATTCAGTACCTTCGCCAATGCGGCTAATACGTTGACCCTGGAAGTGTACAACCCAGGCGAAAAGAGCGTTTTCCCGGTCTCTTCCGAGATTGTCAGCGGCCCACACGAAGTGGCGCTGATCGATGCCCAATTCCAGCGTAACGACGCGCAGGAGCTGGTGAAAAAGATCAAGGCCACCGGTAAGAAGCTGACCACGGTCTATATCAGCCATTCGGATCCGGATTTCTATTTCGGCCTGGACGTGATCAAAGCCGCCTTCCCAGAGGCAAATATCATTGCTTCACCGGAAACGATCAAAGCGATCAATGCGACCCAGGCAGGTAAACTCGCCTATTGGGGGCCGATCCTGAAGGAGAATGCACCGAAAACCGTGATCGTGCCGCAGCCGTTGCAGGGCAGCAGCTTTAGCATCGATGGCCAGCAGGTCGAAGTGAAAGGCCTCAATGGCCCAACGCCAGACCGCACCTTTGTGTGGATCCCATCGTTGAAAGCCGTGGTGGGTGGCGTACCGGTAGCCGGTGACAATATTCATCCGTGGATTGCGGATAATCAGACCGTCGAGTCACGTGCTCATTGGCAGCAAACGCTGGAAAGCATCAAGGCGCTGAAACCGCAGGTGGTGGTTCCGGGGCACTTCCTGCCGGGAGCGGCACAAACGCTGGAGTCGGTGACCTTTACCCACAATTACCTGACCACGCTAGAAAGCGAGTTGCCAAAAACCAAGAACTCCGCAGAATTGATCGCGGCCATGCAGCAGCACTATCCAAAGCTGCAAGATGGTTCCAGCCTGGAACTGAGCGCCAAGGTGCTGAAAGGCGAAATGAAGTGGCCGCAGTAAAACGGTAGGAGCAAAAACATGACGACCCTGCATTACATTTTCGATCCGCTGTGCGGCTGGTGTTACGGTGCAGCCCCGCTGGCCAAGGCTGCGCAGGCTATTCCAGGCCTGGCCGTTGCCCTGCACGCCGGTGGCATGATGACCGGCAATGCCCGCCGAACCATCAACGAGGAATGGCGCAATTACGTGATGCCGCATGATAAACGGATTGCCGAGCTAACCGGCCAGCCCTTCGGCGACGGTTATTTCAACGGACTACTGCGTGACACCACGGCGGTGATGGACTCTGAGCCGCCGATAGTCGCGATCCTGGCCGCTGAACAACTCGCCGGAAGGGGCCTGGATATGCTGCACCGCATTCAGGAAGCTCACTACCGGGAAGGACGACGTATTGCCGATACGCCGGTGTTGGAAGCGCTGGCGAAAGAGTTGGGCCTGGATCCTGCTGCCTTTATTGCCGAGATGCGTTTGAACAGCGGCGCGCCAACGGCACAGCATATTGCCGACAGCCGCGCCCTGCTCGCCAAAGTCCGTGGACATGGCTTCCCAACCTTTGCCCTGGAGGATAATCAAGGGCGGCTATCCCAGATCCCCGTGCAGGAGTATTTGGGGAATGTTGAAGGCTGGAAAGCCTTGCTGAAAGATGCCGTGAAATAAATCTGTCGGGGCGAACACATGTTCGCCCCGAACATAGTTGTAACAATTTCATTTTGTGTTGTGATTTACCGCCGCGCCAAAGACGCCCTCGCCTTACGCTACTCAACGTTGCTTGCGCTCGTTTTATCTCCGCTGTATTGCAAATAATGAACCACGTCAAAACTGCTTACATGTGGCGGTTTGTTTGTTACCAGCCTCGTGCCCATGCTAGAAGAAAACGATACCTTCTGGATTTTCATGAACACGAGCACCACACAAAAACGGGCCGTCTGGCAGTTGATCAAACCCTTTTGGGTTTCGGAAGAAAAATGGCGCGCCTGGGCGATGCTGATCGCCATCGTTGGCCTATCCCTGGGGCTGGTCTATATCAGCGTGCTGATCAACCAGTGGAACCAGGTGTTCTACGATGCCCTGCAGAATAAAAACTATCCGGTATTCAAAGCCCAACTGTGGCGCTTTACCTATCTGGCGTTGGCTTTCATCGTGCTGGCGGTCTACAAGATCTACCTGACCCAGGGCCTACAGATGCGCTGGCGGCGCTGGATGACGGAAAAGTTTATGGGCAAGTGGCTGGCGCACCAGGCCTATTACCATACCGAACAGCAGCAGATTATCGATAACCCCGACCAACGTATCTCCGACGATCTCAACGTCCTGACCCAGTACACCTTATCTTTGTCGCTCGGCCTGCTCTCCAGCCTGGTGACGCTCTGTTCGTTTATTACCATTCTCTGGCATATCAGCGGGCCGATGACCTTTGTGATCGCCCAACATACCATTACCCTGCCCGGTTATATGGTGTGGTTTGCCCTGCTGTATGCGGCGCTGGGATCGTTGCTGATCTGGTGGGTCGGCAAGCCGCTGGTTATGCTCGGCTTTAATCAGGAACGCTATGAGGCGAACTTCCGTTTCGGGCTGATCCGTATCCGTGAAAATAACGATGCCATAGCGCTGTATCACGGTGAACCACGAGAAAAACAGCAGCTAAGTAACCGCTTTGAAGCCATCCGCAGCAACTGGTGGTCGATCATGCGCATCACCCGGCGGCTAAATATCGCCAGCAACTTCTACGGCCAGTTTGCCATTGTCTTTCCGCTGCTGGTGGCGGCACCACGCTATTTCTCCGGTGCGATCCAGATGGGTGGGCTGATGCAGATCTCCTCCGCGTTTGGCCAGGTGCAAGGCTCGCTGTCGTGGTTTATCGACGCGTTTTCCAATCTGGCCACCTGGAAAGCCTGCGTTAACCGTCTGGCTGGCTTTAACGCGGCGGTGGACGAAGTCCATAACCTGACCCGTGGCATCAGCCTGAAACAGGAAGACCACTCACCGCTAATGCTGCGCGATGTTGGCCTGACATTGCCCGATGGACAGCCGCTGTTAAGTGCGGCAACCATGACGCTGCAACGCGGCGAGCGCGTGCTGGTCGTCGGCCCTTCTGGCTGTGGTAAATCTACGCTGCTACGTGCGATTGCCGGGATTTGGCCTTACGGTTCTGGTAAGATCGGCCTGGATAAACATCTCACTACGCTGTTCCTGCCGCAGCGCAGCTATATCCCGATCGGTACGCTGCGTGAAGCGCTGAGCTATCCACATCAGGATAAAGACTACAGCGATGAGCAGTTGTTGAAAGTCCTGGAAAACTGCCGGCTGAAGCACCTGCAACGCTGGCTGGATACCAGCGCCAACTGGAGCCATCGCCTTTCACCGGGCGAGCAGCAGCGGTTGGCGTTTGCCCGTGCGATCCTTACCCGCCCGGATGTGCTGTTCCTGGATGAGGCCACCAGCGCGTTGGATGATGAAACCGAGCAATTGATGTATTGCCTGCTGGTTGACGAACTGCCGGAGGTCACGCTGGTCAGCGTGGCACACCGCAACAGCGTGGCGAAATATCATCAGACCTGCTGGCGTTTCAGCCGTGACGAACATGGCTCGGCCCAGATGGCGCTTAGCCCGTTGCCGATACCTAGTTAGCCTCAACATACCCCTCACCCTAACCCTCTCCCACAGGGAGAGGGAACCGATCGAGTTTTGCTGAAAGTATCGTGACCCTTCATAAGCATCGACTGATCCACCTTGGATCTGGAGTGCTCGAGGTTGCTGATATGATCTCTACCACAGGGAGAGGGAACCGATCGAGTTTAGCTGAAAGTATCGTGATCCTTCATAAGCATCGACTGATCCTCCTTGGCTCAGGGGTGTTCGAGGTTGCTGATATGATCTCTATACTTCCAAAAGAGCAGGGGCTATCAACTCCCTCTCCCTGTGGGAGAGGGTTGGGGTGAGGGTCAAATCCCATCAGCCTCGGCGTTGACGCATTTCACCTTACGCCGTTCATGCCACAGGCTGGTCAAGCCGCGTTTACCGCAGGCCAGCGCCATGTCGCGAAACTCGGTCAGGCTCAGCCCTTCGCGTTCCAGCATCATTTCGGCAGCCAACTGCATATTCACCCCGGTCAACACCTCACAGTTGCCATGCACATCGGCTAACTCGCAGGCACTACGGAAAGGCGATCCCCCCAGCATATCGGTAAGGAAAACCACGCCGTCCGCTTGTTCTACCGCTTGCAGTGCCGCACTCAATGCCACTTTCAGCTCCGCCGTGCCCATATGGACAGGGAAGTCCACCGCGATACAGGCAGGCTGTTCCCCTACCACCTGCTCTACCGCCTGTAGCAGGCCACTGGCGAAGCCGCCGTGGCCGGTAATGACAATTCCTGGCATGTTCTCTTCCTCACAGCAAACCGATAAATTTACCCACTACGCCAATCACCACCGTCACACCGATCAGTTTCACCGGTGAGAAACCGCGCTTCATCAGGAAGAACACCAACAACGTGAAACACAGCGGCAACAGGTTGGGCATCAACTTATCCAGCACGTCCGTTTGCAGAGCCACGGTGGCCTTACCGGCATGCATGATCAGCGGCGTAGAAAGATGTACATAAGAGGCCACCAGCGCACCGATGACCGTCATGCCCACGATCGACGCCGCATGGGATATTCGTTTGGTATGGGTTTTCAACAGCGTCAGCGCACTGGTACCCGCCTGATAGCCATAGTGCGCCAGCCCAAAACGCAGCCCGAAGTGGAACACGTTGAACAACAGCAGGAACACTATCGGCCCGAACAGGCTGCCTTCCAGCGCCAGAGATGCCCCAATGCCCGCACAAATCGGCAACAGCGTCAGCCAGAACAGCGCATCACCAATGCCTCCCAACGGCCCCATCAGCGCCACCTTAACCGCTCGAATGGTGGAGACTTTCTCCTTGTTTTGCTCCATCGCCAGCACCAGCCCCGAAAGGAAGGTGACGTCGAAGGGATGCACGTTGATAAACTCCATATGCATCTTCATCGAATTCGCCAGATCCTGAGGATTGCGGTGGATCTTGCGCAAGCCAGGGATCAGGGTGTACAGCCAACCACCGGCCTGCATACGTTCATAGTTGAACGATGCCTGCAGCAGCAGCGAACGCCAGGCCATGCGGTTGATATCGCTGCGCGTCAGCGCTTCTGCCGGGCGGCTATCAACGTAGTCGTCCTGCTCTACCTGGCTGGTGGCCAATGCCTGCTCCAGGCGTTTTGCTGCCTTTTGCGCCAGCAGATCGTCAGAATCATCAAATGCCATCTTCGGCGTCCTCCGGTTGAACAGGCTTTCTGGTCACGTCCGCATCTGCCCGTTGACTGTTAAAGAAATCGATCAGCGCGATCGCCAATGCCCCCAGCGCCACCGCCAGGATCGGCAGCTTAAGGAACGTCACCGAAATAAAGCCGAGGATGAAATACGCCACGTAGGTTTTCTTCATCATCACTTTCATCAGCAGTGAAAAGCCGATCGCCGGCATCATGCCACCCGCCACCGCCAGCCCATCCAGCAGCCAGGTCGGCGCTTTCTGCACCATGGCACTGGCCGCATCGGCACCGAAGTAGATCGGCAAAAACGCCACCACAAAGTAGAAAACAAACAGGATGCTGATGCCGAGGTAGTTCACCCGCTCAACGCCGCGCCAGTTCAGTTCCTGCACCATGCGATCGCAGCGGTGCATCATGGGTGAAAACGCGGTGAACAGCAGAGTGATGCAGCCCTGTACCGCAATGGCGAACGGCACCGCCACGCCAATGGCCACCTTGGGATCGGCCTTGGTGAGAATGGCAAACGCCGTGCCGACCACCCCGCCGATCACCACGTTCGGCGGCTGCGCACCGGCCAGTGGCACCATGCCCATCCATACCAGCTCCAGCGTCCCGCCCACCAGCAAGCCGGTGGTGACATCCCCCAGGATCAGGCCAACCAGCGGCCCCATCACTACCGGGCGGTGGAAGTGGGTCAGGCCGTCGAACAGGTCGACCCCGGCCAACCCCGCCAGCAATGCAATCAATAACGCGTCAGTTAACATGCTTCCCCCTGCGCTCAAGCGAGCAGTTTGCCTATCGCTTCACCGGCTTCATCCGGCACCCGGCGCACCTCGCAGGCTACGCCCAACGCCGCCAGCTCACGAAAGGCGGCAATGTCATCGTCATCCACCGAGACCGTCTTGTGGATTTGCCGTTTCCCTGCGGCGAAGTGCATATTGCCAACGTTGACGAAGGTGATGGGCACCCCGCCCTGCACCAGCTTCAATACGTCCTGCGGCGTTTTGCACACCAGAAAAATCTTTTGCCGATCCGCCGCCTTATGGATCACGTCTATGGTTTTTTGCAGGGTGAAGTACCGAGTCTGAACACCTTCCGCTACCACCATGTCCATCAGGTTTTGCTGTACCGGATCGGCAGCGGCGTCATCGTTGGCCACCACCACCAGATTGGCGCCCAACGTGTTGGTCCAGGTCACCCCGACCTGGCCATGCACCAGGCGATTATCGATACGGGTCATCAGAATATTGGGCATATCAGCGCACCTCCGGGTAACAGGCTGAGTGGTAGTCGTTGAGCACCTGGGTCACTTTGTGGATCACCCAGTCGTGCGGATCCTGGCTCAGCTCACCGGCATTCAAGGCCCGTGCCTGATCGGGTAAATACTGGCTGAGTAAGGCCAGCGGGATTGGGTTACTGCGTAGATTGTCCATCAGCGCATCCACGGCCTGCTGAACCTGTGGCTGCGGCCAGTAATAGCGCACGCGATCGCTCAGGCTGTAGTGCCGATCCAGATACTGTTGATGCGGGCTGCCGTGATAATAGCGGCTCCACTGCTGCGGCTGTTCGCGCATCACCTGCTCAAGCGTGGCGCACAGCTGGGCTGAACGATGCTCCCCCAACCACTCACGTTCGATACGATCGAGGGCAAACAGCGCCTCACGCAGCGCAAAGGTGAGCGCCGGGCCAACTTTCAGAATGGCGAAATGGTCACGCACCAGCTGCGAATAAGCCTTCGGTGCCTGGTAGTCGGTCGAATGGGCCTCATACAGCAGCCCCGGCTGGCGTTCGATAAAGCGGCTTAACTCCTGCGCCGCCTGCGGTTGGTAATGTTCGACGCTGTGATGGTCGAACTCGACGCCGGGTTGCACCACCAAGGCGATCACTCGTGACCAGGCGCTGCTCAGCTCTGCCTGCTGCCAGGCATGACGATGCGCTTCTAACGTGGCGGAGACTGCCTGTGGCGTAGTCACCTGGATGCCTTGCAGCGTTTCCTGCGCACCGCCCGGCACCGGTACTTCGGTTCCGATCACATACACCGGAGCTTCACCACCCGCTTGCTGCCAGGCTCGCTCTGCCACCGCACACAGACGCGCCGCACGCTGCGCCACCACTTCATCACCCAACGGGGTGGGATCGTCAGCGCAGGACATGGAGCAGTCGAGATGGATCTTGCGAAATCCGGCGCGCACATAGTCGTCAATCAGGGTTTCGGATAGCGCCATCGCCTCTTGTGCCGGGCGGTCTTGCCAGGCGTTGGGGCCAAGATGATCGCCCCCCAGCCAAATAGCGCTCCTTGGCAACCCGATGGCATCCGCCATCTGCCACAGCGCATCACGAAACTGTGCGGCGGTCTGGCCGGTGTAGCCGCCAAACTGGTTAACCTGGTTTGACGTCGCTTCGATCAATACCGGCGTGCCGCGTGCCTTTGCCTGCCGCAAGGCGGCCTGCAATACCCAAGGATGCGCGGAGCAAACGGAAAATATCCCCACCGGCTGGCCGGCCTTGTGCTGTGCTACCAGTTGTAACCACTGCTGCATGAATCCCCCATGAGGGCGCCCTAGTCGCGATCGGCTATCACCACATCTACGCCTAAATCGCTGAGCGCCTGCTGATAATCTTGTGGAAGACGGCTATCTGTGATCAGCCGATGAATTTGCCCGACTTCGCGGATCATGCAAAAGCTCTTGCGACCAAACTTGCTGGCATCCGCTACCGCGATAATTTCGCGCGCCACCTCGCACATCACACGATTGAGGTGTGCCTCACCGGGGTGAGGCGTAGTGATCCCCGCAACCAGATCGAAACCGTCGACGCCCAGAAACAGTTTGTCGAAGCGGTACTGGCGCAATTGCTGCTCAGCAGCCGGGCCATAGAGCGAATAGGAGTTCTGCCGGACGCTTCCCCCCAACACCATCACTTCCACCCCGTCGTAACCTGAAAGCTCATAGGCAATGTTCAGCGCATTGGTCATCACCACCAGATCGCGGCGCGGTTTCAACCAGGGCACGATCTGGGCCGTGGTGGAACCGGAGTCCAGGATCAGCGCATCGCCGTCCCGCACGTAGCTTGCCGCTCGGCAGGCAATCTGTGATTTCACATCGCGGTTCAAGCGCCCTTTGTCATGTAACGGGCGGTCAAAAGCAAACTGCTGGTTGAGCATCGCCCCGCCATAGGCACGCAGCGCACAGCCTTTGCGTTCCAGAAAGCGCAGATCGTTGCGGATCGTCACCGTGGAAACGGCAAACTGTTTGCTGAGCTGTTCCACCCGCACGCTTCCGTGCTCGCAGAGCAGATCGATAATGTGTTCACGTCGTTTAGCGGTGTTCACTGGCATGAGCAATAGGTCCTCAGGTTTCCGGTTTTGGCCGGGAGATGATGGCTTTCGCTCTACTGCGGCGGTATTACAACAAAGCGAAAGCAATGAAATTGTGATCGGCATTACAGGGCAGTTTTAGCAGCAAATGGGGGTAAAAAGCTTTCGGATCGAAATGAAATGAAACTATTTCCTCGGCGGGTGCGAGAAAAGTGAAATCTGCCGCAGGCCGATAGGGCGGCAGGTTAAGAGTATGTGAAAAATAGCACAGTGAAAGCGGCTTTGGCGGGCAGCAGCGAAAAGGCTTTTCTTTCCTTAGGTGATCAACATCACAAAACTGTTAATTGGCTCAGTTTAGCCAACCAACACCCAGGTGGGTCACCAGACCGACAATCACCAAAATCACGATCACGGCGATGGTGTAAAGCACAATACGGCGGGGGCTGTAGAAAGAAGACATAGCGATTCCTCAAAATAAGTTTACTGCTGTTACTATCCGTTATGGCGGGCATTGCTGCCAGCAATAATTACCCTCACGTTTATCAAAGTCACCTGGTAGGTGCCAAACGCGGTTTCCTTAACCTCTTGTCAGGCGAGGCGATCTTTCCTAAACTGGCACGCAGATACTGGCAGCCCTGCCAGTACGTAAGCGTTAACGTCAATCAACGCATCTCGTCATGCAGTAATGATTGGCTGCATGCTTGGTGCGAGGATCTCATGCCCCAACCCGAACCATCCGCAAATTGTGTTGTTAAACGCAACCGTTTGACGCGTTTCTTATTACTGGCCGGCATCATGCTGGTGGCGGCTAACCTGCGCGCTCCTTTAACCAGCGTAGGCCCGTTACTGGAACAGATCCAGCACCAACTAATGCTTTCTGCCACCGCCGCCGGGTTACTCAACTCCCTCCCGCTGATCCTGTTTGCGGTGTTATCGCCATTAACGCCGTCGCTGGCCAAGCGTATCGGGATTGAGCGCACCCTTGGGCTGGCGCTGGCACTGCTGATCGCCGGGATCGTGCTGCGTTCACAACCGTGGGATGGCATGCTGTGGTTGGGGACGGTGCTGATAGGCGCGGCCATCGCCTTTGCCAACGTGGTATTACCCACGCTGGTAAAACGCGATTTTCCTCATCGGGCGGCGGTGATGATCAGTACCTATGCGGCCGTGATGTCACTGGTGGCCGCTATCGCCTCCGGCATGGCTGTGCCGTTAGCGGCATTCAACGATAACGGCTGGCGTTTTTCATTGCTGTGCTGGAGCCTGCCGGCGATTATCGCGCTGGCGATCTGGCTACCCCAACTGAAGCGCAAGCCCACCCCGGTTACCCGAACCGGCACGCCGGTGGCCGCAGAAACCTTTCGTTCCCCCTGGAGCAGTGCCCTGGGTTGGCAGGTGGCCTTGTTCATGGGGCTGCAATCCATCACCTTCTACACCATTATCGGTTGGTTCAGCGCCTTTGCCGCCAGCCACGGCACCTCACCGCAGCAGGCGGGGTTCGAGCTGTTTGTTTATCAGATCGTGGCGATCGCCGCCAACTTTGTGATGGTGTTTGCACTGCCGCGTGCACGCGACCAGCGGGGGATTGCCCTGGTCAGTTCACTGTTGATCTTTATTGGCGTAGGCGGATTGCTGTTGCTGCCTGCCCACTCGCTTATCTGGCTGATATTTGCGGGGCTGGGGGCGGGGAGTTCATTGGTGCTGGCGCTATCATTCTTTGGTCTGCGCAGCCAGCACCATCATCAGGCGACGGTGCTGTCAGGGATGGCGCAGTCCATCGGCTATCTGCTGGCCGCACTGGGGCCGACCTTGTTTGGCCTGGTGCATGATTTGACGCAAGGCTGGACGGTGCCGTTGACGATTTTGCTAGGGTTAACGCTGCTGCAGATGCTGTTCGGCATCTTGGCCGGGCGTCGCAAGATTATCGGCTGAACCGGGCACGGCATGATCTTCCTCCAGCCAAAGAGCTTCAATAAAGCGCTGTTGCCGCTCATTGAGCTGCCAGGATGGCGGAAATCTTAGCGTTTCCGCTAGTGGGACCTCTGTGGTGGGAATGAGTGAGTGATTATCCATCGGCGCGTTCCTGCTCCCCTGGCTACCCTGTTGCCAATTAAAATCGGTACCACGAGCGCAATGCCATGTACCGTTTTCCCCAAGACACAGAGTAAATCATTGGCGCCGATTTTGATTATCGATATAAACAATCACTCAACTAGCCTAAACCTATGAGGCGAGAGATATTCCCCAACCGACTCGCTATGTCGGGGCGAACGCGTGCGCCCCGACAAATTCAGCAATTCAATCAAGCTGGCTAACGGAGTCCCGGCTCGCCTGATGGCGCTCATCCCCAATCAGTTCGCTCAGATGGCCATCTCGCATTTGCAGCAGGCGATCCGCATGTTCAAAGTAATGGTCATCATGGCTGATGGCAAACACGGTTTTTCCCATTTCGCGCAGCTGAGGCAGTAACTCGCGGTAGAAAGTACGGCGGAACTGGGGATCCTGATCCGCCGCCCACTCATCCAGCAGTAAAATATCCCGCTTTTCTGCCACCGCCAGCAGCAGGGCCAGGCGCTTGCGCTGCCCTTGTGACAGTTGCGGATTGGTGACGCGCGTACCGTCGAACTCCAATTTGCTTTTCATTTTCAGGCGCTGCAACCAGGTTTCCACCAGTTCGGCGTCCGGCTGTTCCCCTTGCGGCCCCAACAGATGGTGAAACTGGTGGAAATCCGTAAAGATGGCAGAGAACAGGCGGCGATAATCTTCACGATCGGCAACCGTAATCGGTTGGCCATCCAGCAGGATCTGCCCACTAACGGGCACATACAGCCCAGTGAGCAGCATGGCCAGCGTCGATTTACCGCTGCCGTTACCGCCAATCAGGAACACCAGTTCGCCCCGCCGTAACGTCAAATTGATCGGCCCAACCGCAAACCCGGATTGCTGTTCGCCCGCCGCATAGTGGAATGCTACGTCGCGCAGTTCCAGCGTTTGCCACGCTCGAGCCTGTGGAGCCGGAAATGCCGGATCATAGTCCGCCAGTTTGAGCGCCTTCACTTTATTGAAGGCCACTTCGGCCGCAATCAGCGTCGGGAATGCCCCAACCGCCTGTAATAAGGGGGTACGCAGGAACAGTAAGGTCAGGGAATAGGTCGCGGCCACCGTGGTGTTCGCCCAGCCCAGGCTGTTTGCCATATAGAACACCAGGCCGATAGCGCCCAGCATCATGATATTCGACCAGTTCACGGCGCTAAGGTGGAAGGTATCTGCGCGGATAATATGGTAACGGTAGTCACCGGCATCGGGCTGGTAAGCCTGCTGGAATAACATTTTTGCCCGATCGCGGTTCAGCGCCAATTCTTTGCGCCCGTCGATCGCCGCTTGATAATGCAGATAGAGTCGCTCTTCCGCTTCGCGCACGCAGCTCAGGTGGCTATAAACCCGCGAGACCAGATACCAACTTCCCAAAATGGTGATCGTCACCCATATCGCGGTCACGCCCAGCATGGCAGGCGACAGCCAGCCCAGATAGGCAGCCGATCCCAGGGTCAGGATCACCCCCTGAACCAACTCCGGTAGGCGGACAAAAGCAATGGTGATATTGCGAATATCGCTCGACAGGCTAGCCAACAGTGAGGCACTGCCCAACTGCTCCAACCGTTCAATATGGGTATCCAATATGCGCTTGACCAGTTGACCACGCAGCCGGTAAACAAAATAGTGCCCCAAAGTGGTCAACGCTAACTGAGAGCCGAGCGTAACCACCATCAACAGGGCCAACAGGCCGAGAAACTGCGGCAACACCACTAGCGGGTTACCCGCCGCGCCCATCAGTTGCACGTTAATAAATGCAATGATGCCTATCCCCAACGCCGCACTGGCCATGGTTAACGCCATTACCGCCAGAAACGGCCAGCGATACTGCTGGAACACTACCCGTAACAACTCCATCAGAAACCCTATTCAAAAATCATGCACTGGCGGGCATTGTAGTGGGCGAAAGCGTGATATCAATAACAATTCTCATTTTGTTGGCGGGGCAGATGCTGGCCCTGGCCTGCCCGTGCAGGCCAAACGCGGTGTGATAACTAAAGCAAATAGAGAGCAAGCAGCTGTTTGTCTAGCTAAAAATATTATTAACACAATAATAAAAATCTCAAAAATAGGTATAAGCCCAAAGATGTTCAAGTCTATTTAGATAAACAACTAACCTGTTAGATTGAGGGGTTATTTATAAACATACGGTTTTTAAGCCCATCAAACTGGGTATCCTGATGATCAAGTGAGTTGATTTTTTCTTAATAAATAACCATTAACCCCGCTTCAAACCTAGTAATAAGATAATGCTGCAGGATTAATCCCGCAGTAACACTGCTATTTTGTTTGCTGATAAGGGTATTCAATGTTTAAATGAATAAACACCCGTCATATTTTCTTTATTTAACTTAGGGATAAGAGAATGACAAAACGCAAATATCTCAGCCATATTGAAATTGAGAGAATGATCTCCGCCGTCCCGGACGGCGCCAACGGTTGCCGCGATCGCTGTATGCTGCTGATGTGCTTTATTCATGGGTTACGCGTCAGTGAACTACGGGGGCTGCGGCTGGAGGATATTGACCTGGCCACCAACCGCTTACACGTATCCCGCCTAAAGAACGGTTTTTCGGTCCAGCATCCTATTCAAATCCGTGAGCGTATCGCGCTGGGCCGTTGGCTGGCAAAACGCCCAAGCTACCTGGAGCCTGATAGCCCCTGGCTGTTTCTTTCTCGCCACGGAGGGCAAATTTCACGCCAACAACTTTACCGATTAATAAAGTCCTACGGTGAATTAGCCGGTATCGACGTCCAGGTCCATCCCCATATGCTCCGCCACTCCTGCGGCTATGCCCTGGCCGATAGAGGGATCGACACCAGGCTCATTCAAGATTACCTGGGCCATCGCAACATTCAGAACACCGTTATTTATACTGCCAGCAATGTTGAACGCTTTCGGGTAATACATCTTTAACCCAAGGCAGGCCATCGATTCAAACTGGCAGCGCATTTTTTACTTCGCAGATGTCGCTAGCTGTGCAACAGCCAATATTCTTACGTTATATATCAGAGTCGATCACGCTGGGCGGTATACCCCGCCATACTTGATGACAGCAAGGCGGGGCAACGGTTTCTAGCCATCAATCAATCGGCAAACTGCTGGCTAATGTTTTTTCTCAGCGAGAACAGCTCGCTGTCGTTCTTAACCTGTAATTTGCGCATGGCATTACATTTATGCGCGCTGATGGTCTTGATGCTGCGTTGTTGCAGTTCAGCAATTTCCCGCAGGCTCATCCCGTTGAACAAGAACGACAGGACATCATTTTCGCAACGGGTCAGATGATGCAGGCTTGAAACATCTTCAGGATCGCTACGCGCCAGATAAGAGCCGATCAACGGGCTCAATACGC
This sequence comes from Serratia sp. K1WW1, assembly GCF_055790865.1. Classification (NCBI taxonomy): domain Bacteria; kingdom Pseudomonadati; phylum Pseudomonadota; class Gammaproteobacteria; order Enterobacterales; family Yersiniaceae; genus Serratia; species Serratia sp. K1WW1. The sequence continues at coordinate 1,159,418 of NZ_CM147697.1, read as the reverse complement.
GCTCACCGTTAAATACCCGGTGAAAGAACTCCCCGACCAGCGGCAATTCATCCCCACGGGACACTACGCTGATATTGGCCACATCAAGCAGCTTGCACAAATCCTCCCCTGTCTGGCTGCGGGTGTAAACAATGACCCGTAACTCAGGCTGCTGCACACATAAATTAAGTAGAACTTCCCGGCACTGCGCGATGGTTTCATTCAGGCCATTAAGTTCGGTGATGAGAATATCGACGGGTTGGTACAGCAACCTTTCGGCAACCGCGGCCATGCTGGTTTCCTGCACGATAATCTCATTGGCGACGTTAAGCGTGCCAAGAAAGCAAGACAGCCCAGTAAGCGTGAGTGGGCTGCGATCCATTAACGCCAAGCCAAGCGGCTTTTGTGACAACGGTTGCATAGACGGCTCCTGTATAAATATCTCGTTGATCCCATCCAGAGAATAAGTGCATAGCGGAATCAAGGGTTAGCGGGCAAACACCGGGCCGGTCTTTGCCATCCACTTGCCTTGCAAATAAAGTTCACCATCATTCTGAAAGCCCAACTTGTGCATCGCATTGCGCTTATGGGTGCTGACGGTGCGGACATCACGGTGCATCATCAACGCCGCGGTGGTCACGCTTTTGCCGGAAAACAGGTGCGTCAACACATCCAGTTCACGGGACGTCAAGGCTTTGCCAATGGCAGACTGACTGCTCAGCAATTGCCGCACCTTATGGCTATAGCTGCGACAACCCGATAAGACCTGCTTTACGCATTGCGCCAGTGCAACGCCAGGCTCCTGTTTGAGCACCAGCCCTTTGATGCCTGATGCGGTCAGCAATTGCAGCACCCGAGGATCGTCAAGAGCGGTACACACGATCATCGCCGTGGTTGGCCAATGCTCCAGACACTGCGCAATCAGCCTTAAACCATCCAGAACCGACTCTTCTTCACCACACAGTTCCATAATCAACAATCGGGCCGGGCGGTGGCGCATCAATCCTGGGATTTGCTCCAGATTACTGACTCGTTGTACTTCATCCGTCAGGCCACAGGACTGGGCCAGAATATTACGCATTCCGAGTGCCGTGATGGGGCAAGACTCCATAACAATCACAGCGTCCCCTTTTAACCCATAAGGGCTGGGGGAATGTGCACTCCCTCTCTGATATGTATGAGCCATTGACATATTTTGAACCTCCCATTTCTGCTAAATACCCTTTTTTACTTCCTTGATAAATTGGTGTGCAAAAATGTTATTCCCTCTGATATTTATGAGGGCTATCTCTTCTTGTTTTTATTGATAAAAAACACATTTAAAATAAAGCCAGCCAACAACAGTTAATAAGCCCCAGACAATTAATTCAACAGACACAGGTAAAACTAAAGCGACCATAAAAAAATGGGGCCAGGTTTTCTTATGGCTAGAGGGTATTACTGGTGATTACTGATAGGTGAGTGCCACCTGCACAACGCCCTCAATACTGCCTGGGGTTGCACCACCGTTAGTGCTGAAGGCGCGCGCCTTCAGCGGGAAGCTCGCCTTATTGGAGGAGTGATCGACAGCCACGGTCATATCACTGCCGTTGCCCAACCGGCGATTAGCTCCTGATGTACCCCCATCAACCATTTCAATCTGCACGGCAGCAGCAGGATTGGCCGCGGCGTTCTTATACAAATCCGCGCTTTCATCTGCTGCCGTACCGGTGAATGTCGCAGTAACGTTAGTGGTTGAAACTGGGCAGTCACTCAGATCCACACTAAAACTCTGCCAATCGCTCCCCGCACCCGCAGTCAGAGTATGTGCCTTGATCTCCCCCAAATTCACGTTTACATCCCCCCCCACGGCATCAACCGTACAAGGCGAAGCCTTAACCGTACCGGTGATCTTTATGCGTGCATCGACCGCCAGAGCCGAGTGACTGATCCCCATACCACCAAGAGCCAGGCACAATGCCGTCGTTTTAATCATTACTTTCATATCCATAATAACCATCCTTCTCCATTTTAATTAAACTTACTTTCGCAGAAAGTCCGAGATTGCCGAGGCAAATGGGATTATTCCATGTTTACCGTAATAGTTGCGGTTGCCTCAAAGTCTCCAACTATCGGTGCTTTGCCGGTCGTGCTAATAGGGTAGATATTCAATGTCGTCTGACTGTCACTATTGATATTGCCCAAGCCATTCATTTCCATAGACAGCTTGTCTCCAGGCGAAATAACCCGGGTGTTTCCGCCGCGTTTTTCTTCAATTCTGATCGCAATATCATCATTATTCGACGTCACCGAACCATTGGTGGTGGTGGTCTTCAGGGCAGTAGGATCATGAGGATTTACCTCGCCCTCAAACAGCAAGCTGATTTTTGCGCGCGTCGACAGGTTGGTGCACTCCAGATACAGGGTTTCTTCATGTATCTGGACGGTACTTGGCTTTTGGCCCTTAACTTTAAAATCGGTGGACATAATGCTGCCAAAGGGCACGGTAATCATTGGGTTTTTAAGTTCGCATTTTTGCGGCACGGTGATCTTACCACTCATGCTCACCGACGCCGTTGGCCTGTTCCCCCGGCCTACATTGGGATCCGAATTAATATAAACGTCCAACAAGGGAGAATGGGCTATTGTCGAGGTGCCAATAACCGCCTGCCTGAAATAGAGATGAACCAATCCTTGTGCACCACTATCATAGAGTACACCCTTACAATCCTGAGGCCGGTTAAAAAAACCATTCCCCTTCCATCCATTACCGGGGAAAGGTACAGGGAAATAGCGATTGACAGCACCGGCAATATACACCTCCATAGCAGCAGAAAAATCATCGCTACCGCTCAACGAATAGAACTGCCTACTCCCATCCCCATCCGGCAGAGGCGCCCCTCTTGGCACAGCCATAATAAACGACTCTTTCATCCGAGTTTCGCTACCGCAGTCGCAGTTGACCAGATACCCGTCTCCCTCGTTCTGCCACACATTTTCGACCTTATTCACCTCATAAAACGTCTTGCCAGCGGTGTTCTTATCCGGATGGTCGAACAGCTGATTGAACGTAAAGTGATAACCCATGGTCGAGCCTGCAGGTTCGCACTGCCCAACCGCTGCCTGCACCGACGGCAGGAGCCCCAACCCCAAGGCGATAACGCCCCCGATGGCTGAATAATGCACTAACGATTTCCATTTATTCATCATTAAAGCCTTTATAAACATTGGCCATTCATCAAACGGATCCCGGTGCTATCTTTTTGCTCCGGCACGCTGTAAGACACCTGGCATTGTTGCGACGCTGCGTTGCCCCATTTGACCTGCAACTTGCCGCTACCGGCCATCCCAGAGAGGAATACCTGACCACCGTCACCGACAATGCTGCCGTTGTCATCCCCATTGCTATCGGTTACGGTGGCACCAAACGGTACTGGCCCCCCCTGCCTCAACAGGGTCATCAATACCCGTTGACCGACATTAGGTTTGAACTCGGCGCGCACTATGGCACCACGGGTTGGGATCACCGTCTGACTGGTTATCGTCATATCGACATCATCTGGCAGCGTAGTGGTGTTTATCGCAATATTGTTTTTGCGATAAACCGTGGCATAAGGCACCACGGCATAGCCACGCCAGTCGGTAGTCACCCCTGATTGGTTGGCTATATTGACATCCTTGGCTCCCGGTGCTTTTACCAGCACCGCCGTCTCATTCATCTGTTGCGAGAGTGTCAAGCCGTCTTCGTGCAAGAGGATCCCGCCCTGCACACCGTAGTTGAGGCGTTGATCGGAACGGTTATAGCCATACCCCACGTTGACTCTGCCCAAGCCGCCACGATAGCCAAGGCTGCTATTGCCGTAAGCCCCGACGCCCTGGCTGGTGTACCCCTGGCTGACGTTGTAGCTCAGGTTATTACTGGCTAATGCGGTACCGTTAAGTCCGACTGAGTTACTGGTGGTGCCTTTGCGGCTGGTATTCAGGTTGTAGCTTGCATAGCTGTCAGACAGCCTTCCGCCCAAAGGCATGCTGATATTAAAAGCGAGAATATGGTCGTCGTAGTTGACGCGTTCGCCGCGGCTGTCATAGCCATCTCTGCTGAAGGTGTAGTTCAGGCCATAGCTGATACTGTTCCAGCTATTGTTATACCCGACGGTCACAGACTGGTTACGGCGCCGATCGTTCCAATAATCTTCGTTGTACAGACTGAGCGACAGTGAACCGGCACCTTCCCATAGCGCCTGGCTCATCGACAGTTCAGCACGGCTCTTCTTGTGATCCTGACTTCGCGATGTTTTGCCGCCGGTATAGGTATTTAACGTTTCCTGCAGCGTATAGAACCCCTCCGTAGAGTAGCGATAGCTGGCCAAGGTGAAGCTGGTACCCGTTTCGACAAAGTTCTTGCCGTAACGCATACGCCACGACTGGCCGCGCTCTTTGGCAGCAAATTCAGGTTTAGACCAAGCCTGGGTAACATCGGCAGAAAACGCGCCGATAACCCCCATGTTTTGCCCCCAGCCGACAGCCAGTGCCTGATATTTACTGGCGGCCTGCACGCCGCCGTAGAGGGTGGCCCCCCTCGGCAAGCCGTAGATCGCCGTGCCTTGAGTAAACCACGTATCATCCACGTTACTGTTGGATGAACGATATTGGCCGCTGGTCAGGCTGTATTTGAAACGCCCTTGCCGCTGTAACACCGGGACGGAAGCAAACGGCACCACTAACCTTTGCTCGCTGCCATCGCTCTCTTTAATGCTCACTTGCAGATCGCCGCTGCCCGCCGTCGGATAGAGATCGCTGATTTCAAAAGCCCCAGGTGGCACATAGCTCTGATAAATGACATAACCGTTCTGACGAACAGTGACCTGAGCGTTGCTACGGGCAATGCCGCGCACCGTCGGTGCATACCCCCTTAAACTCTCTGGCAGCATGTCATCGTCCGAGGCTAGCTGACCGCCACGGAAAGGCACGCTGTCAAACACCTCACTTTGCGAGGAGCTATCGCCTAGTATCAACTGGCTCTTCAGCGCCACGATGTCGCGTTGCAAATAGGTATTGATGGAATCCCAGTGGCTTTCACCCTCAGAGTCACGATTCCAGGTTGAGTAGTTACGTAGACGCCAGGCACCGAGATTGATCCCTGAACGCAGGTTGAGATAATAGGTATTGCTGTCCGAGCTCTTACTGCTGCGTGCCCAGCTGTTGGCACCGCTAAAGTTATAGTTGACCAACAGCGCCGGTATTCCCTGATCCCACTGGTCTGGCGGAACATAGCCACGAACGCTCGAGTTCAATGCCGCCTGAGGGATACTGATGTCCAACCGCTGTTGATTAAAACGGAACGAGGCCGATGCCTGGGGAATGATCTGTGCCAGATTAACGCACTGCCCAGAGGCCAGGATAGCGGGGAAGGAAGCGATCTTCACGCCCATGGCCTCCAGCATATCGCTGCTTAGGCAAGGTTGCAGGCTATCCTCACCTGCCGGGCTTCGCTGCAGAGAGAAATCAAGATCCTGGGTATCGACCATCGCCCCATTCAGATAGATATCAACCCGGTACGTCCCTGGGGCCTGAGTCCGGCCATCTTCAAAAACCGTCAGATCAGCCCCTCGCTGAGACGGATTATCAAGCTCCAGCAGTGCCGGGTTAAAGTAATCGCGGGCCTGTACGCTACCGGACATTCCCATTAACATGGCAACCTGACATGAGATCAACCACGCCAGCGGGGTACGGTTAAATCCGCGCGAGCCTATACGCTTCGGGTTTTTCATCCATTTAACTCCATTTATCAGCCGCGCCAGTAAATTCCGGCAAGCCGCGTCCCTTCCCTGTACTACCTGTGCAGGGATTAGCTGTATTTAATCTGGTGAATGCCTTATAGAACCCCGATAAACGGTTTAGTAATACCGCCGTAATCGTTAATAACTTCCCAGCTCAAAGCCCCTCCGGGACTACCGTCGGGTAGCTCGAAGCGTGCACTGGACTTCGGTGCAACCATGCTGACTTTTTTCAGCGGACTCCCATTAACCTTGACTGAGAATAGAGTGATAAAATAGGGCGATGCATTGGTCACCTGAACCGCGTTACCGCTACGCTGCCAGCTCAATGTCTTGGCAGCGTCCTCTAACGTACCGGGTAACCCCTGAGGGCGATAAATCAGCTTGATGCGCGTCTTGACCGCAATTTGCAAACTGTTTTCCTGTTTCTTGGCCGAAGGAATAGATTTGATGTTCAGCCAATAGAGAGATTCTTTATCGGTCGGTAAATTCCCCCCGGCACGCACTACGCGTAGAATATTATTCTGCTCACCATCCAAACGGAATAAAGGGGGGGTAATGATAAATGGCACCTTGGAGGTATCCCCTTCGTGCGTATCAACCCAGGACTGAATGAGATAGGGCACCTTATCCGGGTTATTGATCCCCAGGGAGGCCTCTTTTTTAGCACCGTCATAAACCAGGCGCGTTCCGCCGACAATAATGCCCGCCTGTACCTGTGCACCAAAGGTTAGTAACAGCGCTGCGACTATTGTGCTCCGCCAGACTTTCATTGCTTTTTCACCACTTCGGCCATTGAGAGAAAGGCCAGGGGATGGCTTCCGCTCCCCTGACCAGCCTTATACCGCCCGTATCAGCCGAGCGGATAAAACTTACTGATAGATAATGGTAAAGTTGCTCACTGCGTTAGCCTTGCCCGCAGTGACGGTGGCTGAAGTCGCGTAGTAACGTGCAACAAACCCGAGCACGTTATCTTCGGTGCTGCTCAGTGGGTAAACGCTTGAATCCGTGTGCAGGTTAATCACTTTGTTGTTGTTGTCAGCAATCTGAACACCAACGCCAGTGGCAACACCTGGCTCATCGGTCAGCGCCAGAACGGCATCGTTACCTGCGACCTGGATACCATCAAAACGCACTGTCGCCGCTTTAACCGTATCTGGGCAGTCTTGCAGGATCAGGGAGAAATCCTTAGAGGCCGCAGTGACGCCAGCGCCCCCCTTGAATGCGCCGACAAATACTTTACCCAGAGTAACGGTCTGATTTTCTGAATCAGAATGCACGGTACAAGCTTGATCGATGATTTCACCCGCGAAGTTTACTTTGCCGTCTGCAGCGAACGCAGCGGTGGAAAACGCAGAGGCCGCCAGTACGGCCACGGCGAGCAGATTCTTGTTCATAGACTACTTTTCCTTTTAAATAATGCCCTTCAAATGCGCGCATTTGTTTATTTTTGACATAACCCTATGTCATTCCTTTTTATTTAGTTCATCGACTGAAACACGCCTCCGAAAATAGCAATGGGGCAGAATACCTTTCCAGCCAAACGATTCATTTTGAACTAAAGTGACTCCTTTGGTTTAACATGCCAAGGATGGCCTTAAAACAAGAAATGAACAGCTTAATACTCTGCAGGATTGAGAAATAAAGGAATTATAGACTGGATATAAAGTAGACGGGTTTATGGCTTGGCTTTTTTTAGGTGATTAAGTAAGAAAACACTTAAGTCTGGATGAGAGGATTTTATGGCAAAAACAATTTAACCCATTGTTATTTAATGAATTTATTAATCAAGGTGAAATATTGAATAGTTAGTGTTGACATTATTTTTGAGTATCCTTAGAGTATGTTGCAATTTAGTTCAAAGTGACTCATTAGACATATTTTACTTACTCAAATCACCATACTTCCTTGAACCTTCTGGCATTACTCGCCGTATATAACACCGTATTCTGAATATTCCTATGGCCAAGAAAATCCTGAATCAAACGCGTATCAATTCCCCGGTCCGCCAAGGCAAAACCGCAGCCATGGCGCAGCATATGGGGATGTGCATTGACCTCAAGATTGGCCGCCTCACTGTAATTACGAATGAGCCAATAAATACGTTGGCGTGATAAACGAGATCCTCGGTTAGAAAGAAACAACCACTCGCTATCCGCACCACGATAATGTTTTCTTTTGGCCATCCAACGCTGTAAACACTTCCGCTCGCGCACATACAAAGGATGAACCGTTGAGAAGCCATTTTTCAATCGATGAATATAAATATTGCCACCTTCAAGATCGATATCTGACAGCCGCCAGCTATTAATTTCACTCACGCGGCAACCATGGATAAAACACATATAAATCAAACAGTAATCTCTCTCTGGATTCTTGCCTTTCAGCGTTGCCTCTAGCAATTTTTCCACTTCGGAAGGCGTTAAATGTTTACGACTGGTCATACTACCTCTTTGACTTTTTACCAAAAGTATGTGGATTTCTCCTCCCTTTTATTTCCACAACAACGCTCAGGAGCATTGGCCCCTGCCTTCGGATAACATCCTGGATCCTAAGCGGAGTATAGCCGATAAGTAATCACGAAACAGCCAGGTCATGGAACAATGATAATTACCCATGATCTAACGCAAATTAGCTAACATTTAGATTAAAATCAGTAGTTCAGCTCATTCGCAGGTTAATAAAACAGCAAGATTAAATTACGTAACATAATAGCAACACGATAAAAGCAAGAAATACAACATAAAACCCCTTTGATGAAAAAATAAATAACGGTTAACCCCAGTACCTAATGATCAGTAAAAAACAGAGGTGTTCTACAGCGGATCCATCAGAGAATAATCCCAAAATAAAAGCATATAAAACCAATGGAAAACATAATCACCAGCAATATAAAAAGGCAGTCTTATCGGAAAATACGCATAATGATTGGGTTAAAAATCAAACGGAGAAAATAGATTCGCAGGAACGTACGGCAATAAAAAGGGGCACCGATAGACAGTGCCCCGACTTGATACAGGATGTATTAACGCGCTCAGACGGTCAAACCACCGTCTAGCACCAAAATTTGCCCCGTCATATAACGACTGTCACCACCGATGAGAAACGCGGTGGTACGCGCCACTTCGCTGGCTTTCCCCAGGCGGCGCAGAGGTATTTGTTTGCGCAGCGCCCTCAGCGCCTCCGGCGGAATGGCCTGCGTCATCTCGCTTTCGATAATCCCCGGCAGCAGGCAGTTTACCCGGATACCAAAACGCGCCACTTCCAGCGCCAGGGATTTCCCCAGGCCGATCATCGCCGCCTTACTGGCCCCGTAAGCCGTTTGCCCGGGGTTGCCCTTGATGGCCGTTACTGAAGACATCAGCACCATCGCCCCTTCCCCCTGCGCCATCATGGCGGGCAGCAGGTGGCGGTTCCAGTAGAAAATGGCGTTGAGGTTGGTGTCGATCACCTGCCGCCAGCGCTCACCGGTTTGCTGGATATGCAAATCATCCAGCGTGATCCCGGCGTTATGGATCACCGCAAAAGGTGCACCGAAACGTGCCAGCAACTGCGGCGCCACAAGGTCCACCGTCTGCTCGTCACTGCCGTCACACACGCAGCTTTCCACCCAGCCAGGCAACCCCGCGCAGGCTGCAATCACCGCCGTGCTGGCCGGTTGAGCGTTACGACAGGTGAATACCACGTTCCACTGCTTGGCCAACTCTTCCACCAATGCGCGGCCAATCCCCCGGCTCCCACCGGTCACTAACACCCATTGTTTAGTCATGGGATTACTTTTGCGCATCGGCCAGGTTTTGACAGAGTTCACCCAGCGTCATAGTCGGCTGATCGATAAACATTTCGGCGGTGAGCGTGGCCCCGAACTCGCGCTTCGCCAGCACCATCAGCTCCACATAGTCCAGGCTGTCCAGCTTCAACTGCTGCAGGGGCATCTCCGGCGCCAGATCGGCCATCTCGAGATCTTTGGCATCACAAATCATTTCCGTGACGGTGTCGTAAACCTGTTGGTAGATTTCCATGGTTATATCCCTATGTTAATTGTCGGCCAATGGCCATGTTTTTAAGGTCACCGAGGTGACGAGCAGAGGCTGCCGCTGCGTTCTGGCCTCGATCACCGCGCGTAACACCAATCCGCTGCTTCGATCCCCGATAACCAGCATCGGCTGAATGTGGTAGTACAGCCGATCTTCGGGTGCAAATAGCGTTTCGGGGTTGAATAATCGGGCGCTGAAGTGAGTCTCATGGTGCGTCTGTACCACCGGGATCTGAGCAAACACCTCAATCAGCGTAGCGACCTGCAGTTCCGGCAGCGTCGCCACGGTTTCCGGGGATTTCACCAGCAGTTGGAACAGCAGGGCATCAAAGAAACTCCATGCCTGGGTGACATCCGATGCCTGCCCTGGGAACGGCTGGCAGAGTGCCATCACCTCGTTAACGGTCAGCGCATGCTCCTGATCGGAAGCCACCAAGTCTAGTGACCTGGCCGGAACCAGCTTGCTGCTGAAGCAACTTTCCTGCGTGGCACAATCCCGCAACTCACCGGTGATCTGCTTGCCGTTGCTCGCTATCTGCAAGTGATACGGCGTCTGGCACAGCACCGGTCGGCGCATACGGGTGCTGAACACATAAAAGTCATGCTCCAGCGGATCCGCAAGCAGCACCGCACTCAGATGACGTTTCATATCCAGCATCGCACGCATCCCGTGGACGCTCAGTTGATCGGCTCCCATTTTGCGTACGTGTTGCAGATCAAAGTGGATCGGATTGTAGTCGCCGGAAAAAGCAGCCCATTCCTCGGCATCGCGCAGGGTATAGTTGAAGATCATGCTCATGCCTGCCCGATAACCAACGCCGCGTTAGCGCCGCCGAAGCCGAAGCTCAGATTCAAGATGTTCTGTAACCGGGCCGGGCGGTGCCCTTCGCTGACGTAGTCCAGATCGCACTCCGGATCGGCATTTTTCAGGTGACAGGTGGCGGGCATCAGCTGATGCTGCAACGCTTGCAGGCAGATGATTGATTCAAAGCTGCCTGCCGCCGCAATCAGATGCCCGGAGTAGGACTTGGTGCTGGAAAGCGGCGTGCTGTAGGCCGCCTCGCCAAAGGCCAGCTTGATCGCCTGGGTTTCATTCAGATCGTTGAGAGGCGTAGAGGTGCCGTGCGCATTGATATAGTCGATCTCCTCCGCCGTCACCCCGGCCTGGCGCAAGGCATGCTGGATGGTTTTCACCCGGGCAAGCTTGTCTTCCGCGGGGGCGGTAAAGTCGAAGGCATCGGAGTAGTTACCGTAGCCTTTGATTTCTCCCAGGATTCTTGCCCCGCGAGCCAATGCGGCTTCACGTTCCTCCAGGCATACCACGGCGGCACCTTCGGATAGCACAAAGCCGTTGCGATCGAGGCTGAACGGGCAGCAGGCCTTGCTGATATCCTCCTGCTCACTCGTCAAAGCACGCAGCACATCGATATTCCAGACGGCAGTGTCGCTGCTTAACGACTCACCGGCCCCGGCCAGCATCATCGAGGCACGGCCACTGCGGATCACCTCAAACGCATCGCCAATGGCGATCGTCCCGGTGGCGCAGGCCGCAACCGGGGTATTCTGATAGCCACGCAGCCCCCAGAACAGGCTACAGGCGGCCGTCGCGACATTCGGCATGGACAGGAAACAGCCAAAGGGTGAACCCAGTCCTGCACGCAAAAAGTCCTCATGATTGTTTTGTATTTCATCCTGGCCCGCCCAGCCGCTGCCGATGATGGTGCCGCACTCCAGCAGATCGTAATAGGCCGCCGGGCTCTCCCCGTGGAAAGCCATCTCCATCGCTTCGCGGGCCGCCCCCAAGGCTAACCGGGCAAAGCGTGGCAAACGGCGGCGGATCGCCGCAGGCACCCCTTTCAAGTCAGGTTCGTCGTCGATCACCCCGAAGAAACGCGACTGGATCCCCACGGCAGATTTATCGTAATAGCGGTAGCCTAGTTGATAATCCATCATCGTCGCCCAGCTTTGCTCGGCATTCATTCCCAATGGCGTGACCGCACCAAAACCCGTAACCACCACGCGACGTGGCAAAGCCTCTCTATTCATGATCTCATCCTGTTATATCACCGTCTTGTTCTACACCGCCGCCCAACGCCAGCCACAGCTTCATGGTGGCGTTGAGGTAGTTGTACTGCAGATCTGACAAATCGCTTTCAAGGGTCAATAACGCATCCTCGGCATCCAGCAAGGTCTGGAGGGAGGCCGCACCGGCCTGATACTGACTGTTGGCCAGCGCCAAACGCTGCTGACCAAGTCGCAGGTTGCGTTGCTGATTGATTTTTTGCTGTTGATAGCTGAGGCGTTGCGACATGGCGTTGTCCACGTCGGCCAACGCGTTGTAGACCTTGCTGCGGAAAGCGATCGCCGCCTGCTTAACATCAAGGTTGGAATCTTCAATTTTCAGTTGCACGGTATTCCAGTTCAGGAAGGGTAGTGCAACACTGCTCCCCAAGGTTCTGGTTGGGTGGTTGAACCACTGTTGGAATAGGTCATTGCTAGTACCAAGTACGGCAGTTAGTGAAAGTGTGGGGTAGAAGCTCAAACGTTCTACATCCGACCCAGCCAATTTGGCACGTAGAGTCTTTTCTGCCCCCTGTACATCCGGACGGCGAGCAATGACCTCAACTGGCAAGGTGTTCGCTACCGGTACATTCTGATTGATATCCAGAGAGGTACGCTCTGCCTGGCGATCGGTGGGTGAACGGTTAAACAGGATCGCCAACGCATTACGGTTCTCTTCCCGCTGCTGTTGCAGCGTGCGGTAGGTGTTTTCACGATTGATCAGCGGCTGTTGTGCCTGTAGCAGATCAAGCTGGCCGACTGCACCAGCGTTGTAACGGGATTGCACCAGTGCCAACGTCTGTTTGCTGATTTCCAGACCCGCCTGCTGTTGCTTGATTTTCTGATTAAGCTTGGCGATCTGCCAATAATACTGCGCCGTATTGCCGATCAGTGTCAGCGCGGTGTTTTGCCGATCCTGCTCCGTGGCCTCAGCCTGCCACCGAGCCTGTTCCCTGGTTCGTGCCAACTTTCCCCACAAGTCCAGCTCATAACTCAGAGATAGAGTGCTGCTGTAGTTCTCTGTGGAACTAGCCCCCTGACGTAGAGCCTTGCTATTAGTGACCCCACCGCTTGCCGACGTAACGGTTGGGTTCAGGTTAGTATCGGCCAGCCCGGCAGCCAGCCGCGCCTGCTGAAGCTTCAACCCGGCAATGGCCAGATCGTTGTTGCTGGTCAGCACCCGCCCAATCAGCACGGAGAGCTGCGGATCGTCGAAGTTATCCCACCAATGCTCGGTGTGTTGCAGAAAATCGCTTCCCGTCTGCGGCATCCGCCACTCGGCAGGTACTGACAGCATTGGCCGCTGATAGTCGCTTTTCGTCAAGGAGCCACAACCGCTCAGCAGCAGGGGCAACAGTAGTAGAGGAAGTTTGCTCTTCATCATTCGCGCGCCAACGCCTCCGTTGGATGCAGACGCGCCGCGTTGCGCGCCGGGAAAAAACCAAAACCCAGGCCGATCAACGCCGAGAACCCACAGGCCAGCACCAGCGGAGGCCAGGTAAAAATCATGGTGAACTCCTGTGTCACCAGGGAGAAGATCACCCCGGCAAGCCCAGAACCCATAATGCCAATCAACCCGCCCAGCGAGCAGATCACCATCGCCTCAATCAGGAACTGGCGCATGATGTCCGCTGGCCGCGCACCGACCGAAAGGCGTATGCCGATCTCATGGGTACGTTCGGTAACCGAAACCAGCATGATGTTCATCACGCCAACCCCGCCCACCAGCAGTGAAATCCCGGCAATGGCGGTGATCAGCAGCGTCATCGAATCCGAGGCTTTACGGATGGCCTTGGTCATCTGATCATTGGTCTGGGTGAAAAAGTCGCGCCGGCCATGCGCCTGTTCCAACAGCCGTTCGACGCGCCCCTGCGCTTCGATAAGCGAGGTCCCTTCGTGCACACGCAGCATAATCGACTCGATCGGCATATCGCCGGACATGCGCTCCAGCACCGCGGTATAAGGCATCCAGGCGCCCAACATCATGCCGCTGTATTTGCCGCCTTTAGGTTCGGCAACGCCGATCACCCGGTAAGGGGTACCCGCAAGCTGGACGATCCCACCCTCGGCCACTTCATCCGGCTCAAACAGCGTGTCGCGTAATTGCGGATCGATAATCACCACCGGCTCACGCTCATCCAAATCGCGCCGGGTAAAGCCGTTGCCGGAAAGGAAATTCAGGCCCTGCACACGAAAATAGGCGTTGCTGATACCGGAAATCGAAGCCATCGCCTCTTTGCCACCGCGCACCGCGGCCACGGTTTTACTGACCACCGGCGACACGCTGTCGACATAAGGCTGGTGCTCCAGCAGCTCAACGTCAGCAACCGTCAGCGAGCGGGCGAGGTCCGGACGCGGTTTATCCCACCCCAGCCCAGGGCGAACATCTAAGGTACTGCTACCCAACTGGCTAATTTCATTAAGTATATTTTGACGTGCGCCCTCACCAACGGCCATTGACGACACCACGGAAGAGACGCCGATAATGATGCCCAACATCGACAAAAAGGCCCTTGCCCGGTGCCCCAGCAACGCACGCCAGGCCATCTTGACCGCCTCTTGCACGCTCGGCCAGAACGGGTTACGCCCGGTAGCCGCGGCAACCGGCAGCGCAGGTTTGGTTTCCTGTAGGGCTACCGCCTCATTACGCTGGTCGGCCACGATCTCGCCGTCGCTGATTTCGATGATGCGCTGCGCCTGATTGGCCACGTCCCGATCGTGGGTGACGATAATGATGGTATGCCCCGAACGGTGCAGCGAGTGCAGGATCCCCATCAGTTCCTGACCACTGGCGCGATCGAGCGCACCGGTCGGCTCATCGGCCAGAATGATTTCCGCCCCGTTCATCAACGCCCGAGCAATACTGACACGCTGCTGTTGCCCACCGGAGAGTTGCGCCGGTTTGTAATCCATTCGGTGCTGCAATCCAAGCCGGGTGAGCAAGTATTCGGCCCGCGTCTGGCGCTCTGCCGCAGGCATTGCGGTATACAGGGCGGGAATGGCGACGTTTTCGGCAGCGCTCAGGTAGGGCATCAGGTGATAACGCTGGAAAATAAACCCGATGTACTGGCTGCGTAACTGGACCAACTGCTCGCTGCTGGCAAGCTGGGTGGATATGCCCTTGATCTGCATCTCCCCCTGCGTGGGCTTATCCAGGCAGCCGATGATGTTCATCAACGTGGATTTCCCCGATCCAGACGCGCCAACGATCGCCACCATCTCGCCACGCTGAATGGAGAGAGAGATATTTTTCAGCACCGCCACGGTCTGCAACCCGGAAACAAAATGGCGGGAAATGCCGCTCAGTACGATCAAGGGAGTGGATGACTTAACCATTGCTAGCACTCCCGACGGCATGCTGCGCCAATACTACGCGGTCACCCTCTTTCAGCCCCTCTTTCACTTCGGCAAACTGGCGGTCGTTCAGGCCGATACGGATCCAGCGTGTTTCAAGCTGCTTGCCGTTCATCACCTGTACCTGATAACGATCTTTACCCTGCTGTTCACCGAAGGCGGCCACCGGCACGCGCAGGGCATTCTTCACCTGTTCGGTGATAATAAAGACCTGAGCGGTCATCGAGGTGCGCAACAGACGTTTGCTGTTGGCAATGGCAAACACACCGCTGTAATAGACCGCCGAAGCCTGCTGATTGGCAGAGCCTGACGAGTTACCTTCCTGCAAGGCTTCGTTCGGGGCTTCCTGGATCGAGCCCATCACACTTTCGTAACGCTGTTTGGGATCGGCAACAACGTAGAACCACAGCGGTTGCCCGACTCGCACCTTCAGGATATCGGTCTCCGAAATACGGGTGTGTACCGTCATGGTGTCGACATCTGCCAGCACCAGAATGGTCGGCACGGTTTGTGACGACACAATGGTCTGCCCTTCCTTGGTGACGATCCCCAACACTTCGCCGTCGATCGGCGCGACGATGCGGGTAAAGCCCAGATTGGCTTTCGCGGTTTGCTGCTCCATCTGCGCCTGGACGATCTGCGCATCGTTGACCTTCAACTGGGCAAGCTGGATTTGGAACTGCGCCTGCGCCTTCTCCAGATCGCTTTTCACGCCTGAACCATCACGATCCAGCTTCATCTGACGCTGCAATTCCTGCTGATACTGTTTGAGCGTTGCCTGGGTGACCTGTTTCTGCGCCTGAGCGCTTTGCAAGGCCGCCTGCGATTTACGCAACTCATTCTGTTGCAAGGTCGGATCGATTTCCGCCAGCAGTTGCCCTCGGGTGACGCGATCGCCCTGCTTCACATACAGCTTTTGCAATTGTCCGTTAACCTGCGCACCGACACTGACCTGCAGCGCCGGTTTGAGGATGCCGGTGGCCAACACGGTTTTCTCGATATCGCCACGGGCGATCTCTTCGATGTCATAGGTATTATTGTGCGTAGGCCCAACAATGAACCAGGCGATCGTGCCGATCAACACCACCTGACACAGCAAGGCAATCGGCACCAGCCTGCGTTTATCCATGCCAAACATGTTCAACTTCATTAACTCACCGCCGTGGTTAACGCCGTTGACGCTGCAAGCTCCGTAGCAACGCTCACTACATGGCCGTTGCTCACGCAGTACACCCAATCAAACATCGGCAATACGCTTTCGCTGTGCGTCACGGTGATCAGCGTTTTATGCTGCTCGCGACAATGCGTCAGCAAGGTGGTCATCACCTGGTGCGCCGTTTCCTCATCCAGGTTGGCCGTAGGCTCATCGAGCACCAGCACCGGACGATCGCTGTACATAGCCCGCGCCAGCAGCAGACGTTGGCGCTGCCCCAGCGAAAGCCCTGTATGGCTTTCACGGATCAGGGCATTCAAGCCCCCCGGCAGTTTTTCTATCACCGAGCTCAGATTCAACCCTGCAAGGGAGCGCTCGATCTGCCGATGTTTGCGCTCATCAAACCCCTCATCAAACAGGGTGATATTTTGCAGCACCGAGGCATTGAACAAGATGTCCTCCTGGCTTTGCAGGAAGAACAACGCGTGTACCTGCGGATAATCGAGCGGTTGGCCATCAACAATCACCTGCCCCTGCTGGGGTGTCATCAGGCCGGTCATCACCTTCAGCAAGGTGCTTTTTCCCGCCCCCGACTCCCCCACAATGGCAATGCTTTGCCCCGGTTTGAGCGACAGGGAAAGGTCGTGCAATACCGGCTGCTGGGCGTCATAGGCAAAAGCGATATTTTTATAACGTAACTGCGAAGTGAATTTAGGGATCGGTGCAGGTACCGCATCCTCCGCCCTATCCTGTTCAGGCCGTGATGGGAACAAGTCCTTGGCGCGGGTATCGATCACGTGCAGCTGATTCTTTTGCAAGACGGAGTAGAAAATCCTGGTGATATAAGAGGTGAAGATTTCACGCACAAAACTGTAGGCAAAGAACTCACCCAGCGTGATAGTGCCGTTTTTCAGCAACGGCAGCGCCAGCAACATAAAGAACACCATCTCCAGGCTGCCTATCAACTGATAGAGGCTGCTTTTGACCTGCTCGTACATCTTCTGCTGCTGGCGACAGGTAAACAGCGACAGAGCAAACTTGGCGAACATCCCTTTGCGCTGGCTGTCCAATCCGGCGGACTTGATGGTGGAGAACCCTTGAATACTCTCCAGGATAAAGTCGCTCTGCTCGGCGGCTTTTACCTGCAACTGCTGGGTGTAAAAACGGTCACGATAGATGGCCCAAACGCTGACCAACCCCATCAGGGTGACCCCCACACCAGACACCATGGCCAGCAGCGGGCTCATGTAGCACATCACCGCCAGTGCGATAGCGCCGATGATCCAATCGGTACGCAGGCCGTTATCCAGCTCGATTTTAGTCCCCGAGGCCATCTGCCAGTTGGAAAAACGGCTGAAGACTTCGCCCGGCGCGCGTTTATCAAAGAAGTTCAGCGAATTGCTGAGCAGGCGCGAGAATCCCGCCACGCTGTTGATCACCACAAAGCGTTTGATAAAGCGCTCGGTGATCCAACGCACGCCGAAGGCCAGCGTGGTCGACACGACGAATGCCAGCAGGAAGTAGAAGTATGGGAAGTCGGTTTCCCCTGCGCTGGAAAAAACCTGATTGATGGCGCTGCTGACCATCGTCGGCATAATAAACAGCGTTAAAGAGATCAGAAACGCCAGTATCATCAGCCGGTAAATACCGGGGATACGCGCGGTTTCTTTCAGGCTCATGGTGTCGGACGCGCTGAAGCCTTTACTGCGCTGAACATTGGCCAGCGCCTGAGGGTCAGGCTGAGCTTCACTGTCCAGCACCAACGCATAACCGCTGATTTCCATTTTTAACGCATCCATCGGCAACAGTTGCTGTCCAATGCCCGGGTTCATCACGCAAACGTGATTACCTTTACGGTAGGCCAACACCACATAATGGCTCGCCCCGTAATGTAAAATGGCGGGCAGCGGTATTTCCGCCAGTTCATCGTGCTCAAAGGCAACGGGATAGGCGGGCATCGCCAGTTCGGTCATAATGTCGCACAGCGTGGCCAGCGAGGTGCCATGCTGCGAGGCGGGATAGCGCTCACGCAAGCTTTCCAATGGCGCACTGATGCCCTGCGTTTGCGCCATCATGGCGATGCAGGCCAGCCCACATTCATTCGTTTCGCCTTGAAACACCAGCGCCGGGATTATCTTTTCCATGATCTGACTTCTTCAATTTCCAGGTTATTCATTGATAAAAAATAACGAATGTGAGTGCCATAACAGCCAATCTTCAGGATGCCTGACGATCGACGTTTCAATCAGTTCCGGCAGTTTGGCTTTCAGATTGCAGGCCGGTATCGGCGGATAGATGTGGATTTTTATTCCGTGGTCGTAATACAGGTGATAAGAGACCACCTGCGCAGACAAGGCTCTGGCGATACGAATAACGCCGCTGTGCAGGTTGGCCGGGCGATCAAACAGGCGGCAACTGAGCTTTGCCGTTTGCGCCGCATTGGTATTGACGGTGTAATCCGGCGAGATATCGGGGAAAATCATGATATTGCGTTGATGATCGGCCGCCGCCATAATCGCGCTAGTCAAATTGCCAGCAATCGCCCGGTTATCATCATGGATCGAGCAGTAAGACAGGTGGATCCCCGCTTGCTGTCGCGTTGTTTCCTGATAGGCCTCCGCACTGGCAGAAACCACCACCGTTGCCTGCCCCGGAAACACCCCGGCCCCTACCATGCCAGCCAACACGTCAGAGACCATATGCAGCGGTGCAAGCACCACCGGTTGCCCTGCTCGGTGCAAGGGCTCGACAACTGCGTTGAGCTGAACCTGACATTGCTCCAGCTGGGCCAGGAGGTGAGCGTTACCGGCATGGGCAGCGGCCAGCTCCAGCAAACGACGACGCTGGCTGATCTTGGCAAAATCCACCTTGCGGCCATCGTCAATCAGGCATTGCTTATTGGCTGCGGCCACAAAGGCACGCCTGCGATCCCCCCGGTTATTCAACCGCAACCAGCGGCCAAGCACCGCCAGCCCAAGAAACCAACGATAATCGCCATGCCGCAGCAACCAGCAAACGGTCTTGTGCTGTGCTCTGCGCAACGGTAAACAACTCCGCGCGATTTTTGCGAGGGCCTCTCTCCATGCCAGGTAAACCCACACGGCAAAGAAACGCATTATTGCTCCAGCGGTTTATCATGCTGCAGCAGCGACAGCAGGTGATCGGCAAATTCCGGGAAATCGCGATCCTGCAGTGCCAGCCATTTCTTGCTGACGATAAAGGTTGGGGTCGCGTTGATTTTGTAGTGATCGGACACAATGGTCATATAGCTCAGCAACTCAGCGACCTGCGGAGTTTGACTGGCAGCGTGATAAGCCGCGAGATCGATACCATTCTTCGCCAACCAGCTATCACGGTTTTGGGGGTTACTCAGATCGATTTTTTGTTTGATAACGGCGTTATAGGCACTTTCACGATGCAGCGGTTCAATACCCATCACCGTCAGGGTGGCAAATAATGGGGCGAAACTTGCCAGGCCATTGCTCTGCGCATTATTGAGATGCAGACGGATCATTTTTGTCCCTGCTGGCATACGCGTTTCCAGCTTGGCAATATTCTCTTCGTTTATGGCACAGTAATGGCAGCCGTAAGAGAATATTTCGACGATGGTATTACCCTCTTTGATCGGGCTATTGTTTATCTCCTCATTGCTGACGGCAACCAGAGCTTGCTGTTCGATGCCCTGATTCAAGACAAAATAGTGGAAATAGGCCGTCGTGATCAACGAGGAAATAATCATGATCGCCAAGGTGTAAATGAGAAACAGCAGGTTTTTTTTGAACATAAACCATACCTCCTAAAAAAGGCATACCAGTGAGATCTTATAACGGAGGGATAGCCATTTTTATTTAGCACGTAGCGCCGTTGGCGAGCCAACAGCCATCACATCCCTGTCCATCAATAAGCGCCATTTTCAAACAGGCCGACGCGAAAATCCTATCGCATCAGCCCAAACTCATATCCTGAAACTCAGGCAGAGCTTACGGCCGGCCAGCCGGGCAGTTGGCTGGATCAACAGAGGAGCTAGACTGGCTAACAATTCGACCATTCTTATCCAGGCAAGTTCTGACCAGATAGCAAGCACCACCAGTGCCACCAACATATTCCACAGCACAGACTCTTTTACATTTACCGCCAACAATTGTACCAGCTTCGAGGGTATTAATTTTTTTCACAACATCGTCCTTTTTATAAAAGCGAAACAAAAATAGCCCTAGTAACGCCTATCATCAGTGATAGGGCAATTCTACGCTTGATATAAAGGCATAACTAAACATGCCTTTATTAAAGCGCAGAGTTAAACTGAATTGCTTCGCTCCTTCAAAAGAGCACCAACCCAAGGATAGCCCGACACTTAAAGCAGATCAATAATAATTTCAGTGATGATTGACATCTTTCAATTAGATCCAGGCCTTGTTCACACAGGATATTTCCAATTAAAAGCCAAGACCACACCCAATAAAAAACATACCACTAGATATACCGTGATAAACAGCAACAATTAATAAAGGACAATTCCTTGAGTGTGAAAATAGAACTACATCCAGAACGAAAGATATTACAGAAAAGCTAAAGGGGATTAACCGAGGGAGAAAGGAGAACAACTTGCAATGTAGATAACACGAGCCAACAGGCGTAGCAAAGCCCGGTACACGAATGTACCGGGCTAAACATACAGACCAGCTTAGAACTGGTAAACGATACCGACCGAGGTCACGTTATCGGTGTTGAGACCCGCCTTGCTGGTAAAGTCGTTTTCGTCCAGCAGGTTGATTTTGTGATCTACATAGGTAGACATGTTTTTATTGAAGGCATAGGTGGCCCCAAGATCAACATACTTCACCAGGTTCTGGCTACCAAAGCCCTGAATATCTTTGGCATTAGACTGTATGTAGGCCACGGACGGACGCAGGCCGAAGTCGAACTGGTACTGTGCCACCAGCTCAATATTCTGAGCCTTGTCGGCAAAGCCATAAGCCTGACTATTGCGGTTGCCAAAACGGTTAGCGTTATAAGACTGGGTAAACATGGCCGCCAGGTAGACATTATTGGCATCGTATTTCAGACCGGTGCTATACGCCTGAGCCTTATCGCCATGACCCAGAATAGCCGAGTTGTTGCGGCCGTTCTGGTCTGCCGTACGATCGGCACTGAAGAACGCACCGGCTGCGCTGATGCCATAACCCAGATCGTAACTGACGGACATGCCGTAGCCGTTACCGTTCTGCGCCAACACGTCGCGGTAGTTGTTGGATTCGGAGGCGCTGCCGTTGGTGCCTTGGTATTGCAGGGCGAAATTCAGGCCTTCAACCATGCCAAAGAAGTCGCTGTTACGGTAAGTCAGCAAACCGTTGCCACGTTGGAACAGGAAGTTATCGGCACCGTAAGTATCCCCACCAAACTCTGGCAGCACGTCGGTCCATGCACCGATGTCATACATCACACCGTAGTTACGGCCATAATCCAGTGAACCATAATTGGCGAATTTCAAACCGGCAAACCCTACACGGGTAAAGCTGTTGTTGGCTTCGCTTTCGGCCTGGTTCAGGTTAACCTGGTATTCCCACATGCCGAAGCCGGTCAGGCTGTCGTTGATTTGGGTTTCACCACGCAGGCCCAGACGCATATAAGACTGATCGCCATCTACCGAGTCGTTGCTGGAGAAGTAGCGCTGGCCGTCAATCTTGCCGAACAGATCCAGCTTGTTGCCGTCCTTGTTGTAGATTTCAGCAGCGCCCGCGGTGCCTGCAACCAGCAAAGCCGGAACCAACAGTGAAAGTACGCGAATTTTCATAATAGCTCTCTATCTAAAGTTTATATAAAAGTGATTATCGAAATACGGTAAATGTGATGAGAACTGAAGCCATAATTAGCATGACGACGTTCATTCCTTACCTGTTCCTTTCTGGTGGAGGAAAGTATATTGAGTAAATTCTCATTGCAATAGTTAAATTCAAATAAATTCAAAATATGTCCGAATATTACACCGCCATAATATTTACCTCTAAATACTTAACATTTAAATTAACAATTAAAAATATAAACCCCGCAATTTAATCGTATCAGTTATATTCCAGTGATCAAATGAAACAAAATGCATCACAAATAATAACACCAACACCACATTTACCCATTTGAAATGTAGGTAAAACGAAACAAATTGTTTGTAAAATTGAATTAAATTGATAAATAAATGCTAAAAACAACGTTAGCAAAGAAATCATTAACACCTCCCCAGTGATTAAACCCAAACACAAATTAAAAAATAATCAATATTATCAATGAAATAAATAACCAACGTCATTTCATTAAGATCTTTAGCGTCCACACACCTCTAATCATCACACAATTTGTTGTTTTTTTGCGCCAAATCATAACCACAGAATGGTTGTGGATTACAAACCCATAACAGGTGTAAATAACAATTAATCGCAAATGTAATACCAAAACCGCCATCACGGGGTATTTATCACCCAATAGGATTATTTGCATAACATCTAAAAAAGAAGATTCCTAAACAAAACCTAAATAAGATTTCGATTTTCAAAAAAAATAGCCAACAGCATAATGCGAAAAATGATTCAGATCATAACCAAGAATCATCTCAATCCGTACCATCATCGGCATCCTCCCACCGTGGGTACTCATTATCTTAGTCGGAAAATCATTAGCATTGATGGATTAGCCATAGCCCAAAAGCGGGCCAACGGCAATAAATGAAGATAATTTACTCACGTTGGCAAACGGCATACTAAGCTTGAAGAGTCTACGAGTGGTTGAAACTGAAGGAAACAATATGGGTGGCGCACCTCCGCTAGCGGGCAAGGGGAATAGCGCCGGGAGTGCGTGAAATCCCAAATGGTTGTGTCCTACGGTCACAGTAGCAAGATTAAGTTCCGCAGCAGCGTGAACTGAGGCCGGAGCTGGCCTAAACGAGCGGTAAGACGTGATGCATATGGTCAACGAGTTAACTCATCGCTCCCCTAAAATCCGATCCTAAGAGATTGCATCGTGAATATAAAACTGGTTGCCGTTGTGCTTTGCACACTTTTTCTTACCGCCTGCGACAGAGAGACGCCTAAAGAACTCGAAAGCGTCCGTCCGGTGAATATCTTTGAAGTTAGCAACAGTGCCCAGCAAGGAGTGCGCATCTTCCCTGCCAGAATTATCGCGGGTGACCGTACCGAACTGGCCTTCAAGCGCCCAGGACAGCTACAGCAACTGCTGGTACGTGAAGGGGAACGTGTCAGCAAGGGGCAGGTGATTGCCGAACTGAACAGTAATGACGCACGCCTGCGGCTACGTGATCGGCAGGCCACGTTCGATCTGGCTCAGGCTCAATTCAACCGTTTTGCCACCCTGAGTGCCCGCAATGTTATTCCTCGTGCCGAACTTGATGTTCATCGCGCAGCGCGTGACTCTGCCCAGGCCGCCTTGAAGTTGGCCAGGGAAGAAGTGAGCGATATGCAAATCCGCGCTCCCTTTACTGGTGTGATTGCCACGCTCACTGCCCGCAACCATCAGGTGATCCCCGCAGGCCAGCCGATAGCGACCTTGAACTCGCTGGATTCGCTGGATGTGATATTCAGCATCCCCGAAAATCTGTTCATTGTGATTGATGAAAACAATGCACAGTACCAACCTATTGTTCAGTTGAATAACTTGCCGGGCCGCGAGTTTACCGCCCGCTATAAAGAACACACCACCAATACCACCGCGGGCTCATTGACCTATCAAATGACACTGACCATGCCGCGCCCACAAGATCTGCCACTGCTCTCGGGAATGAGCGGCAGTGTGAAAATCAACCTCGGTAATCTCGCCGGGGCTACGCAGACAACCAGCGTTATTGTTCCCGTCGAGGCGGTATTTAACCCGGATAACAGCCCACGCAATCAGCCCCACGTGTGGGTGATCAAAGAACGTGATGGCAAACTGTTTGTGGAATCTCGTCAGGTTGAAACCGGGCAACTGACCGCTAACGGAATACAGATCGTCTCCGGTCTGGCCGATGGTGAACGGATTGTCGCCGCTGGCACCCGTGAACTGCGCCCCAATCAGGAAGTGCGCGCCTGGGTCCGTGAGCGAGGTCTGTAATGAAACTGACAGAGAACTTTATCAACAACGGCACCCGGATCTGGCTGGCTATCCTGCTGCTAGGTATTGGCGGCGTGCTGGCGTTTCTCAACATCGGCAGGCTGGAGGATCCGGCCTTTACCATCAAGACTGCGGTGGTGGTCACCCGCTATGACGGCGCTTCGGCCCAGCAGGTGGAGGAAGAAGTCACCCTGCCGCTGGAGAATGCCATTCAGCAGCTGCCCTATATCGACAACGTGACCTCCATCTCCAGCGTGGGGCTGTCGCAGATCACCATTAATATCCGTGCCGAATACGGTGCCGCCGAACTGCCGCAAATCTGGGATGTGTTGCGCAGGCGCATTGGCGATGCCGCGATACGGTTACCGCCCGGTGCCAGCCCACCGATAGTGAACGATGATTTTGGCGACGTATACGGCTTCTTCTTCTCGCTGTATGGCGACGGCTTTAGCAATCAGGAGCTACGCAACTTTGCCGAGCTGTTACGCCGTGAGTTAGTGGTAGTGCCAGGCGTGGGCAAGGTGGGGATTGTCGGGGTGATCCCGGAAGAAGTACAGATTGAGATTTCCCGCGCCCAGATGACCGCCGCCAATATTATCCCGCAGCGGCTTTACGATCTGTTGAGCCGGCAGAACGTGGTGTCCAACGCCGGGGATCTGTTGGTGGGCAGCGAGTCGATCAGGCTGCATCCCACCGGGGAATTTGCCAGCGTGCAAGAATTGGGTAACCTGCTGATTAGCGAGCCGGGTAGCCCGCGCAGCGTTTACCTGCGCGATATCGCCACTATCAGCCAGGGCGTAACCCACTCCCCCAATAATATCTACCGTGCCAACGGGCGGCCTGCGCTCTCCATCGGCGTATCCTTTGCCCCGAATGTGAACGTGATTGTGGTGGGCGAAGCGGTCAAGGCCCGGTTGGCCCAACTGCAAGCCGAACGCCCCGCCGGGATGGATATCAGCGTTTTCTACGATCAGTCCCATGAAGTAGAAGGCGCGGTGAACGGCTTTATCATGAACTTCTTGCTGGCGCTGCTGATCGTGGTCGGCACCCTGCTGATCTTTATGGGGGTGCGCAGCGGGCTGGTGATCGCCGCCTCGCTGGCGCTGAACGTGCTTGGCACCCTGCTGATCATGAAGCTGTTCAACATTGAGCTGCAGCGCGTTTCGCTCGGGGCGTTGGTGATCGCCTTAAGTATGTTGGTGGATAACGCCATTGTGATCGTCGAGGGCGTGCTGGTTGGGCGGCAACAGGGTGAGAAAACCCTGCAGGCCATTAATAACGTGGTCAAACGCACCATGTTCCCGCTACTGGGGGCGACGGTGATTGCCATTCTGGCGTTTGCACCGATCGGCTTATCCAACGATGCCACCGGGGAATACTGTAAGTCACTGTTCCAGGTGCTGCTGATCTCCCTGATGCTGAGCTGGTTCACCGCCTTGACCCTGACGCCGGTATTCACCAAATGGGCGTTTGAAAAACAGAAAATGGCCGAGCCAAAACCCGATGAGCCGGTCAAATCGCCTTATGATGGTTGGCTGTTCCGCGTCTATCGCAATCTGTTGGGCAAACTGCTGCGCCAGCGCACCATTACGCTGGGGGTGCTGGCCGCGTTGATGGTCGCCTCGGTGATCGGCTTTGGCAACGTGCGCCAAAGCTTCTTCCCACCGTCCAATACGCCGATCTTCTTCGTCGATCTCTGGCTGCCCTACGGCACCGATATCGCCTACACCGAAAAGATAGCTGCCGAGATCGAGCAGCATATCCAGGCGCAAGAAGGCGTCAGCGATACCATGGTCACCATCGGCCAGGGTGCGATGCGCTTTATGCTCACCTACAACGCACAGCGGCAATATTCCAACTATGCACAGATCATGGTGCGAGCCAAACAGCTCAACCAGATCCCCGGTATGATCGGCCAAATAGAGGGCTACGTTCGCAACAATTTCCCTCAGGTGAACGCCCAGGCCAAGCGCATCATGTTCGGGCCTTCGAATAATAGTTCCATCGAAGCGCGCTTTATCGGCCCGGATCCGAACGTGCTGCGCACGCTGGCGGCCAAGGCAGAAACCATCGCCAGCGCCGACCCCAATGCCGACGGCGTCATGCACGACTGGCAACAGCGCAGCAAGGTCATTCGCCCGCAGTTCTCGGATTATCTTGGCCGTGAATTAGGGGTGGATAAACGCGAAATCGACAGTGCGCTGCGCATGAGTTTTGGCGGGATCGCCGTTGGCCTATATCGTGATGGCACGCGGTTAATGCCGATTGTGTTAAGAACGCCGGACTCGGAGCGTCTGAATGCGGAACGGCTGAACGACGTGATGATCTGGAGCCAGGCACGGCAGGCGTTTATTCCTATCGACAACGTGGTCAACGGCTTTACTACCGAATGGGAAGATCCGCTGATCATGCGCCGGGATCGCAAACGCACCCTGACGGTTCAGGCCGATCCTAGCTCCCAGAGCGGTGAAACCTCTGCCGAACTGTTGCAACGCATCAAACCGGATATTGATGCCATCCCATTACCGCGCGGCTATGAACTGAATTGGGGCGGCGACTATGAAAGTACCAAGGAAGCCCAGGCAGGGTTGTTCACCAGCCTGCCGGTGGCCTTTGTGATCATGTTCATCATCACCGTGCTGATGTTCAGCTCGCTGAAAAATGCCGTCGCCATCTGGCTGACCATTCCACTGGCCTTGATTGGGGTAACCGTGGGCTTCCTGCTAACCGGTATTCCGTTTGGCTTTATGGCGCTGATTGGCCTGTTGAGTTTAAGCGGCATGTTGATCCGTAACGGCATTGTGCTGGTAGAGGAGATCGGGTTACAGCGGCAGGAAAAACCGATCCTGGAGGCCATCATCGACGCCTCTACCTCACGCTTGCGCCCTATCCTGCTGACGGCCTTTACCACCGTACTCGGTCTGGCCCCACTGCTTAGCGATGCCTTCTTCCAAAGCATGGCTGTGGTGATCATGTTCGGCCTGGGCTTTGCTACCGTGCTGACGCTGTTGGTGCTGCCGGTGATCTACAGCTGTATGAACTCTGATAAACAAAAGGTCACACCGCAAACCGAGGCTTGAGACTTAAGTAAGGGCACCGCATACGCCCGGTTGAATATTTGTCTTCAATCGGGCTATTGCAAAATGCGGCATTGGTTTACTGTGTAGCCAGTTCAAAACCAAACACGGAGAAGTGCAAAGTGATTAAAGAAACAATCTTGGGATGTTCGCTGCTGTTGGTCTCTGCCACTGCGTTGGCCGGTGGTTGTGACAGCCCACGCACCCCTTATGACGTGACCTACTGTGCGGCATTGGAGATGGTGCAACTGGATCAAGAGATCAATGTGCAATACAAAAAGGTGATGGGGTTGCTGACTCAACCACAAAAGCAGACGCTGAAGCAGTCACAGATCGAATGGCTTAAAAATCGGGACAGCCAATGTAGCGACGACTCCATGATCAATGTCGCCTGCTCAAACAAGACCATGCAAAGCCGTATCGATTTTCTGAAAAGCGTAGAGCGGGAATGTAAAAGTACCGGCTGTGACAGCAAAAAACTGGCTCAACAGCAGTAATAGCATCGGGGCGCCTATGCTGCGCCCCGACTAAAAAATCACTATTTGGTTAACGCGATAATACCCAATGTCAGGCCAGCGACCGCTGCCGCCCCGCCTGCAATCGCCCCGGCGGTTTCCCAGTTATCCTGGGTGGTGCCTTTCATACAGGTATTGGTATGAACCAGACGGCCTTGGTCGTCATAGACCGGTACGCAAGGCGACTCGGTAGCACACCCGGACAGTAAAACGGCCAGCAGGCCCGCTGCAATAAACTTACTCATACTCACACCTCGGCGTTCAACAGCCAAAAAAACATCACAATGAATGAAAATCGCGCCACTGTAGCACCGATGCCTATCGCGATGGATCCGGAATAGTCGCAAAATGTGTGGGGGTGAAACAATTAAATTCGGGCCTGTAATAGCAGAGTGGCTCATGGTTTCTCGCGCTGTCTTCAATGGATGACGGCACAGCATGAAAAAAAAGAGTAGATGAGGGAGTTCAGCATTTCCCCCTTCACACCACTAGCGCTGTTGATATTTTCTGATGGCAGGCTTGAGCAAACCGCCAAACACATTAACCAGCAAGCCCACGATGATCACCAATGCACCGATCATTTGTTGCAATGATAACCTTTCGCCTAATAGCCATGCAGCAGAAACAATACCGATAACCGGCACCAGCAGCGTTAACGGCGCAACGCGCCAGGTTTCGTAACGGCTCAGCAGGTTACCCCAGATGCCATAACCCATAATGGTGGCAACAAACGCCAGATAGATCAGCGCCAGAATGGTTTCACCTTGAATATGCAGCAGGCTGTCAATCAACTGGGTTTTACCCTCAAACAACCATGAGCATATGAAGAACAGCACCACCGGTACGGGCGTACTCCACACCACCAGTGACATGATCGGCACATTGCGATCGCGCATGATCACCTTATTAGTGATATTCCCCAGCCCCCAAGATAATGCAGCTGCCAGTGTCAACATCATGGTGGTCAACGTGATACCCGCCGTCGTTTGCCCAGCCATGCCCGCGCTAGCCAGCATAAACATGCCAACGGTGGCAATCATAATCCCGGCAATATGGTTCCACTTCAGCTTTTCGGCCAGCAGCAGCGCGCCGAGCAAAATGGTAAAGAAAACCTGAGCCTGCAACACCAGTGATGCCAAGCCCGCAGGCATGCCAAGCTTGATTGCGGTAAACAGGAACGCGAATTGCCCGAAGCTGATGGTAATGCCGTATGCCAACATCCAGCGCAACGGAATCTTGGGCGGTTTGACAAACAGTATGGCCGGGAACATTACCAGCGCAAAACGCAGGCCTGCGAGTAGAAACGGTGGCATGCCATACAGACCAACTTTGATGACCACAAAGTTCAGCCCCCAGGCCACCACCACAAACAGCGCCAACAACTTATCCTTTACTGACATCATGCATTCCTTCTGCTGGCGTACGATAAATTATCTCATAAGATGACTGACCTCCGCCAGGATTGCAGTTTCTACTAGAGCAACTGAATTTACTGGATGAGGAAATTTATGGCTTGCGGGTAATTTTTCGCCTCATACCAGCAATCACAGCTTCGGTGTATTGGATAGTTCCCTCCACCTGAGCGTAGCGTCATAGTCTTCCAGTGATACCAAACCACCATAGGGGATGAGACGTGCGGAAGTGCGTTGCGTACCATAAACTCGTTCTGCCTGCTCCCACAGCCTTGTTAGTATCACCAGAAACTTCAGCGTATCGTCTATTCCCCCCTGGAAGAATAACCGGAGCACATACTGATCTCTCATCAGAATCTGCAATCTTTCCAGATCGTCATCAAATATGCCACTCCCCATTGAATATCCGGGTGACGTGCAACAAGCGATGCCTGCACCTGGCGCACATTGGCAAGAGAACGAATACATTTTTACGTCTGAAGGTTTAGATCTGTTGGGTATTAGTGGGTTGATTAACTGGCTACAGAGCATACCTCGCCCGGTCATGCGCGATCTCAGGGTGGGTTATCTCTATTAGGAGACTCAAAGAGGACTTCTGCTTTCACAGAAGCCCTCTTTTACTCAAATCACCTGTGTTTACGGCGTCACTTTCCCAACCTCAGAGCCGTCCAGCGCCGCCTTCACTATGCGGAAAACATCGGTATTGTCGATAAACTCGCCGTCGTTTAGACCCACGTATTTGGCATAGCCTGGGTCAGTGCCGCGCACACGTGAAGCGAAGGCTGCTGCACCTGGGCCTTTCGCCCACAGAGGAACCAGCGCGTTAGAGTGGTTACCTGTTGGACGGAAGGTGATACCCGGCATTTGGCCTTTGCCTTTATTGCTCACCGCTTCAAACGCTATTTTCTGCGCATCCGGCCCCATCGGCATACCGTTATCGTGGTCGGTGGTAACAATCAGCAGCGTCTCCTCCCAACTGCTGTGCTTCTCGACCCATTCGATAACGGACGTCACAGCGTTGTTGAAATCGGCCGTTTCTTCAATCAGGCGGCCATATTCCACACTCACACAATTGGGGGTGTAAGAATTACCCCAGTCACCTTTACCGGTACAGGCATTGCTGGTATGGGCCGACCAATCGGTGGCTCCCCCCTCAATCATCACAAAGAAGCCGTTAGCATTTTTGCTCAGGTGTTGGATCGCACCATCGGTCATGGTTTTCAGGGTCGGGACCGTACGAATAAAGGCGTCACCGGAAGGCGTTGCCACATCTTTGCCAACGATCGTCGCCTGGCGGCCCTGCTGCAGGGTGCCGTTCGGTGCCACATTTGGAGAACCGAATAGCGGACCGTCATAGCTCAGAGAGCCACTTGCCAGCTGTGTAAACTCTTCCGTGCTGCGAATAACTTTCCAGGGTTGGTTGGCACCTGCCGGAGTTAGCTTGCCAGAGATCATAGCTTCCGCCTCCGTTTTTGCCAGGTAGCGGTAAGAGTCATCACCACAGCCTGCGGTAGACTCATCTTTAGCCAGTCTGCCGCACTCGGTCCCGTTAACATTATAGCCAGGAAGCCCCATCCCCATAATCAGATCCAATTTACCGGATGTCAGCATTTGGTGAGAGATTGCATGGTAGTCGTTGCGAGATGCGTTCTGCGCACCGAATGCGGCCGGTGTTGCATGGGAGAACGGTACGCTGGTTACGACACCAGTCGCCTTCCCCTGGGCTTTGGCGACCAACGTAACAAAGTTTACCGGTTTACCGCTGTTGTCTACGTTAATGGAGTTGTTATAGGTCTTGGTGCCGGATGCTAGCGCGGTACCGGCGGCAGCGCTGTCTGTCGGGTCAGTAGCCAGATATACGTAACCGTTGAACGGCAGATCTTTATCCGCGTTTGGGCTACTATCCCAAGCTTTCTGTGGATCGTAATTGACTAACGAGCTGGCATTGTGGGTCGCCTTTTTCGATGTGTTCAGCGGATAGGTCGTCATTGCATACTTTATCGGAAACCCGGCGTATGGCGTCTGTTCACGGCTACCGTATTGCCAATAAGCTGTTGCGTCCCAGGCTCCCCAACCCGCCCCATCGTTAATCATCACAATCACGTTTTTGGCTTTTACCTCAGCAGCAGTTGCCATAGAGGAAGCAGCCGCAACCATACTGACAACAGATAAAATACACATAGCCAAGTGCCGTTTACGCAACAGAATAGAAGCGTTGAGCGCGGTGCTGTGACGTGTCATATAAACTCTCCTTTGGTTAAAAATTCCATTACCTATTTTCAAATAATTTCAATTTGTTGGACTATACTTTGTATAGTATTGTGGTTTTCCATGACAGATTAATGACGATAGGCGATAAAAAAGCTATATCGCATTTGCATAGACAAGTCAGCATAAGCTGCGCTGAAGATGATCAACAATAATGTTAACGAACTGACGATTACTTATGTTCTTATCCATCAGCATCGCAAATAACATCATGATCTAGCTAATTATCATGCGTCACCACAAGCACAGAATGATTGACTGATTCATTTTCTTTCCGTTGGCAATATAATTATCCTTCAAAAAGCGTGAGGATACGTTTCTATGACTCAACCAACGGGAGAAATAATAGAGATCCCCCATACTTTTCATGCCTAGCTTTCTTATTATAGAGCGTTTATACCCTGCTAATGTTTTACATGATATACCCAAAAGACTGGCGATCTCACCAGATGAACAATGACTCCTCAACATCGATAACACATCCATCTCTCTGGCAGTAACGCAGAAAAAATCAAGATTTGCGTTGTTCATTTTAAATGACAAACATGATGAACAGGCCTTATCTATTATGGTCTCAAATAACCGCATGCCAATGCGCCGAGAGATAAGAACAAGTTGTCTATCACCAGAGCGCGAGTTAAGCATAAAATGGGTGTATTTTCCCCACAGAAAAATGACACAGTCCTTTCTCAAACCACTTATTATTTCATTCAATCCATTACATGAAATATTATCTGCATTTAAAAATGCCAGCGTCACATTACTATCGTTGTAACATCTTGCATAGTTAATCCCGCCACGATCTGACATCATTTGATCCAGAAAAGAAACGACCCCCTTATGAAATAGAGGTTCGCATTCAAAAATGAACACCGTCATTTGTTTTTTCATAACACCCTCATGTTATCAACTACAAGGCTAGTCAAGTCCTAAAAGAGATCACCATTAAAAAATATTTCACCCTCTTTCTCAAACTTCGTCTTTTCTTTCGGGGAGAGCAGGCGACCAGTTTATATCTTTTCCTTCTATCGACTTCAAATGCGATTGAAACGTAAAGAATAAACAACACAAAGATTACTATGGTCATATTCAACAACTCCTTTTGCATCAATACAGACACATTAAAGCAATTAATTACTAAAGCCATACATAGTAACATCTTGTTATTACTTAAAATATAAAACAAGCATGTGAAATAGAGTTATGTATCGTATTATATAAATAGGTGGTGTAAAATACCTCTACAAAATTATAGGCATTGAAATTAAGATATATATTCCGAAGACTAAAAAAACCATTATTCACCCCACCTATATAATATATTTATTTCATTTAACCATTTGATGTTTTATAGGTGCACTGCGGAACAAACCCAATAACACTAATTATTCCTCGAGAAAAACCATAGCAGAGAAAGTGTTTTTAACGTGGGATTATGTGGCTTCTAATGGTCAGATTATGATATCAACATCAGGAAGGGGATAATAGCCATAGCCTATGACTAAGCGGACGGGTTGGCGCTAATTTGTTATCCAGTAACGTGACAACTTTTGAGTGGTATTATTAATGGTGTAAAAAACCGGACCTTTCATCAAGTTCCGGTTCTCTTGGGAGAGGATGTAAATCACTTAAACGTCGCATTCAACTCAATTGCTGCTGTCGCTCTGCCTGTTTTGCTGTTAGGCACCGGGCAAAACGTCCAGACCAAGGGCTGCGTGAAGTTTTTCACACTTTCGCTTTTCGTTATTCCGCCTAGTTTATATTGGTTGAGATAGTTCAGACTCAGTGAGGAGGGCCTGTCAATGCACCCCGCTTCTTCATTGGCACGCTCGCCGATAAAGCCACGAACAGTACCCACCGTTTCGCCTCCAATCTGAACGCCAATTGTGGTATCCGTTGGCGAGACACTACCGCCAACCGGCCGTGCCAGTAAACTCACTTCCAAGGCTTCAGGCATAGAACCTTGTGCACAAGCCACCGATACCTCACCAGCAACAGTGCGGGGGGTTTTTGAACTGTTTGCTACAGTACCAAAATCGATGGTCTGAGGCGTATTGACCGTGCATTTTAACGTAGTTACCCGCACATTAAAATTATCCGGGAGTATCTGGTTAAAGCTCCCTCGTCCCATTGTAAGTATATACATTGCAGGAACCCTAGAGCTTGTATTCGTTTGTTTGCCATCTGCATAAATCACCCAATGCCCTTGGGAGCTATAACTTATGCGGGAAGACAGATCAAAAACTTTCTCTATAGTATTATTCACGAAAGAAGAATCTTTGGCATATGCAGTTGCACACCACACTAAACGTCCCTTAGGGGATGCATATTCTTTGTTATTATCATGTGGCATATTCCAATAAAAGCCATTGGTGTCCGTCCGCCAGTTAGCAATCTGCGTTTTACCGTAATAATCTTTATATGTCGTTGCACCACCACCGACAGGAACAAGTATCATATGATCAGAAAGACGGAGCCCCATAACACCATTTATAGTAATAAAGTTATTAGTCATTGCGGTCGATTCACAATCACCGTATCCACTCCCATAAGCATTTCTTGATATAGCTACCAATGCATCCGTTTGTCCTATGTAACGTGATCCATCGGATTCGGATGTGGAATATTTAACCTCTCGAGAACCCGATGCCGACCAGGGCAATCCCTCCCACACTATACCGGCCTCACCGCCGATGATAACATCTTCGGCGCCAGCCATGCTGGTCACCCCGCTTAATACCATCACCGTTGACTGAAGGATTAGTTTTATCTTTTTCATTATTCTGCCCTGATAATAATAAGGTTGCATCCGCGCTTGTTGAGCTTGCCCTGTCTCTGTCTTGCACCGGCTGTCAGCGGCAGTCACCCTGCGCTTTTCTGACCGGGGTACCGACAGCCTTTTTGTTACTGGTCAAATCAAAGGCCACCTGACACTGGCTATCCGCAGCGCGCCCCCATTTGACCAGCAAGGTCCCTTTCTCTGGCATCCCGCTGAGATACACCTGCCCGGCATCACCCACGATACTGGCATTCCGACCGCCAGGCTGGGTGTCATGTTTTATTGAAACCGTAGCGCCAAAGGGGACCACCGAGCCTGCCCTTTCCAACGTCATCAGGACTTGATAACCAATACGGGGGGTGAATGTTGCCATCACCACCGCCCCCTTGGTCGGGTAGACGTTCACGTTCGACTGCTCCAGTTCGGTGTCCTCCGGCAGTGAGCTCGGATCCAGGCCAACACTGTTTTTACTGTAATCGGACAGATAAGGGGCTACCGCATAGCCATTTCCGTCAGTAAGCCCACTACCATTCATCGTCCGTATACCACTGACTCCCGCCGCACTGATGATGGCCACCGAACTGCCCAGTGACGGTGCCAGGGTAATGCCGCCCGCATGGCCGACCAAGCCGCCTGAAGCACTCATGTTCATGGTGCGGGAGTGTGCCCCGTAGCTGTAACCCGCATTGGCATACCCTTTGCTGCCGGTGTAACCCAGGTTTACACTGCTGTTGTTGCTCTGCCCCTGGTTTCCGCTGCTTTGCTGGACGCTATAACCCAATGCCCCGTCTAGCCCGCTGCCACTCAAGCCAAGCTGGCTCTGCATCCGTCCATGATTATCCCGGGAGAGTTGCGTGGTCGCATAGGTATTCTGTGACCAGGCTGCCGGGCTGAACAGACTGAACGGTACGTTCACATTCAGTGAGAGCTGGCGGTTTTCAGGCCAGTCGCCTTCGCCTTTAACCCGGTCAATGCTGTAGTTCACGCCATAGCTTACGCCCCAGGCCGAACCGCTATAACCCAGGGAAAGCGTTGTCATCGTACTGTTTCGTCCCCAGAAATCCTCCCGGGTTGCCCTGAAGTTAAGCGAGCCTTTATCCCCCATCTGCTGGCTGATCTGGGTCTGGAAACTGCTGCGCCGGCGATCCAGGCTCCAGGGCACCTGATCATCTTTCAGACGGTAATTCAGGCTGTTGAAATCTCCAAAACTGTAATAGTCGCGTGTGGAATACCGCAGTGCGGTCAGATCAACCGAGGTTCCCGTAGACAGCAGGCTCTTGGAGTACCGTAATCGATAGGATTCCCCCATCATGCGCGTCGTTTCCGTCAGACGGGCCGAGGCGGCAGTCACGTCGGCAGAGAATGCCCCCCATTCCCGCAGGGACAGACCCGCACCGAAAGCGGCCGAAACATAATCGGCCGAGACCAGCGCACCACCATACAGCGTGATATCTTTGGGCAGGCCATAAATCAGTGTTCCGAGCAAAAAGTTCTCTTCGCGGGAGCCATCGGTCAACCCGCCATCATAGCGACCGGCCGCCAGTTCGTATTTCCAGCCACCTGCCCTGAGCATGACCGGCAACGCCGAGTAGGGTATGACCGACGTGCGTGTACTGCCATCCGCTTCGGTGATGGTCACCTGCAAATCTCCGGCCATTCCGGATGGATAAATGTCGGCAATGCGGAAAGGGCCTGGCGCGACATAAGTCTGGTACACAATGAACCCGTTCTGGCTGATGCTCACCCGGGCATTACTGTTCGCCACCCCGTTCACCACCGGAGCAAAACCCCGCAGGCTGCTGGGCAGCATCTGTTCATTTGAACGCAGCATGACGCCACGTAAAGGCACGCCGTCAAAGACATCCCCGCCCGTGCTGCTCTCGCCCACAAGCAAGCTGCTTCTCAATGCCTGCAGGTCACGCTCGACATACGAATTGGAGAGCCGTGTTTTACTGAAGGTGCTGGTATTGAAACCCGAGCTCTCGGTGCGGGAATAGGTTGCAGTACTGCGCAATCGCCAGGCTCCGGCGTTAATCCCGGAACGGGCCGTCGCAAAGAACGAATCAAAACGGGCACGGTCTCCTGCCCACTCCGTCTCGCTGCGCCCGGCGCTGAGGTTATAGTTGACCAGCAATGCCGGCACTCCCTCATCCCACAGATCGGAAGATACTGTTCCCTCTATATTCGGGGTCATCGCAATCTGTGGGATGCTGATATCCAGTCTCAACTGAGTCAGATTGAAACGGGTGGTTGCCTGGGGGATCAGCGCCGCAAGGCTCTTGACAGGTTTGTCCTGGGGGAGCGTCGAAAAGGCCGGAATGGCCTTGACATTGACCCCAAACGACGCCAATTTTGCCGGCGTTAAATCGGGGATACTTCCCCCTGCCGGGTCTTTACGGAAAACAATATCCTGGATCCCCATGTCTCGTTGGTTGATATAGACATTCACGGAGTAGGTCCCCGCAGCCATATCCCCCGCCTCTGAGAATTGTGACAGGTCAACCGGGCTTTTACCGTCACCCAGTGAGAGCAGGCTGGGATCAAAATAATCGCGTCCTGAAGCAGGAAGGCTGTAGACCACCACGGACAGCAACGTGCCCGAGCAAGACAGCCGCTTCAGCAACTTCTTCATTTTTTTCATTTTAAAGTCCCTTTAAAGCAATAAGTCCATAGCCGAAGACATCACAGGCACGCATCAGCCCCGGTTGTCGGTAGTGACTGACTGATGCTGCAGAGCGGTTTCATCCGCGTACTCATCAATCAACTGCCAGGTCACCTCTCCAACCGCCGTCTCCGGCCAGGGATAATCCTGCTCGCCCTTGGGCGGAACCATGCGATACAAGGCATTGCGCTCTATCTGCACGCCACCAATCGCCAGTCGGGAAAAGGTGAGGTAGAACGGAGTAGGGTTTTTTACTATCAACTTCTCGCCACGATGGTAAAAACGCAGCTGAGAGGCCGTTTCCGCCACCCCCCCGGCAGGCAGATCCGCAGGGCGATAGAACAACTTCAGATTATTGACCGTGGAGACAACCAACTGTCCCTGTTGCCGTGACATGTCAGCGCCTGACTGATCTTCGTTCTGGCGTGGAATGGCCTTTACCGACATAAAAAAAACGGACTCGCGGTCTGTTGGCAATTCACTGCCGGTAAGGCGAACGCGA
Source organism: Serratia sp. K1WW1 (assembly GCF_055790865.1). Classification (NCBI taxonomy): domain Bacteria; kingdom Pseudomonadati; phylum Pseudomonadota; class Gammaproteobacteria; order Enterobacterales; family Yersiniaceae; genus Serratia; species Serratia sp. K1WW1. The sequence goes on along the minus strand of NZ_CM147697.1, from coordinate 1,121,767 downwards.
AGCGTGGTTGCCTCACCGGGCTCTAACCGTTTCAAGGGAGGCAAAATAATAAAAGGAGCCGTTGGCGCAGGTTCCTCTGCCATGAAGGGCAGTCCTGTCAACGGATCTGCGGCTTGTACCCAGGATTGAACCAGATAGGGAGCGCGCGTGTTATTCTCAACAGACAATGTCACTCCGCCCTTGGCCGAGACGGGATAGACCAGACGTGTATTTTTAAACGTCAGTCCCTGTGGCGGATTATCTGCGGCATGACAGGCATAACCTACGATGGCAAGCAGTAGGAGCAGTGACTTTCGGCAAGACCGGCGTGGATTCATGCAGGGCCCCCACCAACATTGACCTGTGCCAGGTGAACGGGCCCCATTCCACCATAATCATTGATCACCGCCCATTGAGCTTGATGAACCGGACCGGACAGCGGATAGTGCCACTCACTTTTTGGCGCCAGCATGGCCCCCAACGTCCGTAAATCAACGGATTTTCCATCCAGCGAAAGAGTACTCAGGGTCAGATAGTAAGGGGTGGGATTAACCACGTTCAAACGCCCTCCCCGCCAGGAGAAAGTCACATTTTTCGCGGCTTCATCCGGGGTGATATTCAGGCCTGAAGGGCGATAAAATAATTTAATAAGCGTTCTCAACCCAATGGATACGCTCGCAGCCAGTGGCTGAGTCTGCTCACTGGGTCTTGACGACGCGGGGATGGCAGTAGCCGCAAAGTAGAAAACTGACTCCCTGTCCCGTGGCAAAACCTCCGTTCCATCAGGAAGGATGCGCAAGGTATTCTGACTGAGGGATTCGAGACGAAATAAGGGCGGAGTAACGACAAACGGTGCCGATTTTGCATTTTCTTGCGACATCACCACGCCAGCCTGCACCAGATAAACCGACCGCCCATGGTTACTTATCGTGATTGTCTTTGCACGGTCGGTATCGGTGAAGACAATCCGCGTGGCGCTGAGCGCAATTCCACCTTCATCTGCAATCGCCGGTCCCCAAAAAAAAGCGACCAGTAACAATGGCAGCATCCATCGCTTGTTGAGTCTCATCGGCGTAAAGAAAGACATCTATTGCCCCTTATTCATAAACAAAATCAAAGGTCACTGCAGCGGACAGGCTGCCAGGTTCGGCGCTGGCACATTGGGTACCACAGCTCACCATGGCCTTGAAATTCATCGCGGTCATCGTTGGCTCACTGCCCTTATTACCTACCGGAAGCATGGTGTCGTTCATGACGGGTTCATCCCCCCCAGCCAACGCGGTATGTGTCAACCGTACGCCGTACTCTTTCGAGGTTCCGCTCGTTCTGAAAAGGCGTTCGTTACCCGTATCAATGCCTTCCCCCCGGACTTTGATCCCCGGTGCTCGTTGGGGATTGGTTTTTCCCTCACAGTCAGACACTGTCACCGTAAAGGGAATGGTCTTGGACGTTTGCTCTTGAATGCCGGACTCGGTCAGGGTACCAAAATCAATTTTCGACTGGCTGACACTGGTCTGACAGGAATACTCTGCGACCGTGACGGAAAAGTTCACTACGACGGCCTGTGCGGAGGTCGCATTCAAGAACAGGACTGCGGTCAGAAACGAGGTCGCGCCAATCCGATGTTTTACTGCGTTGCTATCAGCTCTCATTTTCTTTCCATCCTTTTCAGGGGTAGGCAAACTCGAACTTCAGGGTTGCCTTGGCCTCTCCGTTGGAAATATTCCCTGCCCCCCTGACAAACCCCAGGGACAGGATTTGCTCCTGCGCATTGACATCCAGAATGGGGATCAAATCACCATTGCGTACGGTACCGGCGTGGCTATAAAACGCCGTCTTGTCTAAAATTGACGTGCTTTTCAGCATGAACCCGACCCCTTTTGCAGTAGAACTGGCGTCGCGGAACATATCGCCCTCCATGGTTCCGGTCACTTTAATCGACGGTTGTCCCAGCACCGTTGAGCCAAAATCTTTGCACTGCAATCCCACGGCCAAATCACGAACATCGGCGGTCGATTTTGGACCTTGAAAATCCGAGACCAGTGTCAACCCAAAGTTGAGTGTTTCAGGCACCGAGACCGTACAGGTCCCACGGGTAATATCAGCCTGAAACTCGACCTTGGCACCCCAGGCTGGTATTGCCAATGCTGACAAGAGAACGGCTATTCCCCGCAGGTGGGAGCTAGTGAATGACCGCATGAAATGTCTCTGTTGCGCCATAATCATTAATTGCTCCCCATGTCACTTTTCCCTGACGTACAGAGGTCGGATAGACATAATCACCAAACGGCGCAATCATTGCGTTACCGCTACCAATTTTCAGGATCACTGGCTGGTGATTAAAGGACAGACTGGCCAGACTGATATAATAGGGTGATTGATTAATTGCTTTTATTCCGTCACCCACGGCAGTAAATGACAGGGCTTGCAAAGCATCGCCCGGTGTCATCGGCAAATTGGACGGGCGATAGAAAAGCTTGATGACGTTAGCCACGCCAACCCTTATCTGTGCATTCGAGCGAGCATTCACCGTGTCTGTGGTTGAGGGAATGGCCCGTGCATTCAAATAAAAAACAGACTCTCTATCTGAGGGCAGTGACGCTGGCTTGCCATTAATACGAACCTGCTGACGACTGTCTGGCTCCAGACGAAATATAGGAGGCAGCAGGCTGAAAGGGGTGTTCTCACGAACACCCTCTGCATCTTGTGTCAGCATGACCTGAACCAGGTAGGGCGTTTTTGTGGTAGTATTGCGAAAAGTCACCGAGGCATGACTTTCGGCCTGATTGAAAACCACACGTGTAGAGTTAATGCCAAACCCCTCGGCCAATACCGACATCGGAGTTAAACAAACAACCGCTAATAATAGACTACAGTAGATACCTTTATTCACTTCATCCTCCCACAAGGGTGAAATAAAGCCGGGCAATATAAATACTGCCCTGGCTTAATTAATGTTTCAGGTATCAGTTATATGCGAAAGACAGTACTAATGGTGCTTTAACATAGCCAATTGATGGTTTTGCTACCGCGCTTGCCAGACCCAGTGTAATGTCAGAAGTATATCCTTCAAAACTGTAGGTGTCGCCATCCTGAAGAGGGGAGACGCTGAGGCTACCATCTTTAAAATTAGTAGCCGTCAGCATGACGCCTACCGTTTTAGTTGGGTCTTCATTATAGATGTTTGCATTACGCGCCAGCGCCGTGCCTCTCACCGTAATGGCACCCAAGGTATCTTTTCCGACAGTGGTGCCTTTACAGTTGCTCAGCAACAATGAAATATCCTTTTGAGAAGCTGCCACTGGTTTGCCAACTTCGGTAAAATCAGCGGGAATAAAGGAACCCAGGTCAACGCTGGTTTTGGAGGCAGTCAGGTCACAAGTCCCGGCAGCAACAGTGCCCGTCACCGTCAATTCGGCATTGGTCGCCGCGTGAGACAGTGCAGAGGCGCCCATCAAAATCATGGCAATTGGCAGTAACTTCATTGTGGTGTTTTTCATTAAAGAATCCCTTTTAGTGAGCTTATGATTTATCCTGCGGATATAGCCACAATTACTACAGGGTTAATGGAAGCGAGATTGAAGAGACTGTCAGCATTGTCATTGCCTCTCACTTCCTGGTTAAGCAAATCATAAAACTATGACATCCCTTTCCCTGCGTATCATGCAGACTATAAAACTCAAGATAAATCCATGTAAATAAAAAGCGAAAGATAGAAAACATGCTTCACGGCTCCTTCACTTCGCAAGAAGAATAAACCATGAGAATTATCCTGTCCACAACAAGATCGCTAAAAACGATCGTAAAAACAAACTTGATAGTTAAAACCTATCAATTATGGATTGATTAAATGCTCTAAATGCTATTGTTTTTAGTAACAAGAAGAATTATGTTAGCGTTAACAAAAAAATTAAGTGATTTGTAAAAAAAATTTAATAAAAAATTCATATTTATTAGAAATAAAGTAGTGTATGCCAAAGTTGAATATAAAATGGTTGTTATAGGTTCTGCTACGCCAATTTTTCAATGATTATTTTCTGTTAAGTTTAGTTTTTACGCTCACCTCCGCCGTTTTTTAGTTCATTTTTAACAACATGGATGTAAGGAAAGATATGTCAACCGAGAGAAATTACCATTTATTAGTGATTGATGATGATCGATATTTCTCTGATGGATTAACTAAATTAATCAGCGATATTCATCCTGGGATTGTGCTAAGACAAGAAATCCGAGATGTGAGGTCCATTGACTGCTTGTTGATTGCGTCAGATAACATCACCACAGACATCATGGGGGCTTTGTATAAAAAAACACCAATTGGAAGTAAATTGATAGTAATGAATGAAAAATCTGGCAAACAAAAAAAATGTCACGATTTTATTCAATACAACCAGGTTGGGCAACTCAGTAAGTGTGCGACGAGTCGAGACATAGGTCGTTTAATGGCCTCTATAATCCCTGAGATTGGTAGGAAAAAACAGAAGGCGAACTTGTACCTGACAACCGCAGGACATGCAGATGCAATTGTACAAAGCTTGACACCTCAGGAAATAAAAACAATGAAACATATGCGACATGGTGCTTCGCTAACGCAAATAGCTTACTCGCTAAAGTTAAACCCGAAGACTGTAAGCCATTACAAGCGTGCGGTAATGAAAAAATTAGGCTTTAAGAAAAATATTGAACTCTACAGTTGGATATGCAGTTTATGATCCAATCGAGAGACTTTGAACAAGCATTAGGTGATAGTGCCTTGTCGCCCAATAAAATATAACACATTGTTTTTTATGTTATTTTAACTATTTTTGAGCGAAAACACCTTCAGTTGCTGGCTTTTTATCTCGTCGATGTTATCGAGCAACCTGAAAGAGATGATGGCAGAACGCAGTATTGCCTTTGATCATTCGGCTATCTGCCTGATGAAGTGTTCCTCCAACATAAACGCACAGTGGGTCGTCGATGAGCGTTTATCACCAGCAGAAATTTTTATCTGTTGGCAGCCTAAAAGAGCGGCAGTGCAAATCAGTAGAAAATGTATACCCGGCACTGCCGCTGATGAAAGTTATCCTATTGATTTAAAAGAAATAAATATAATATTGATAGTTTAAGACCGATCTTCATCGATGAATACACCACTATAGAGTGGTATTTTGAAGACCGAAAAGCTCAAAATTTAGTCTTGACTTATAATATTTCCTTATTCCAAACAAAACCCTGCTGGCTCATACGGCTATAGTAGACATTTCTGATACTGTTGAAATAGGGGAGATAACAGGTGCAGACATCGGCAATGCCAGATAGCGGAGGCCCTTGCCTGGTAGAATGGGGCGCCGCGCTACATCTAAGGCAGGGGGTGTTTTAATTTTAGGGGAACAATGAAATACGACACACGAACTCTTAGCCGTGTATGGTAATTTTTAATACCGCTAAATTGACGGTACCGGAGGTAGGTTGATCATGTTGACAGATCTTAACACTGATGAAAGAAAAAGGCGTCCAGCGATCGAACTGTTAAAAAATCATGATGAGAGTCGGGACGAGGCACTCAACCAATACACCCACCTTGCCTGTCAGTTATTGAAGGTACCGATGTGTTTCATCTCCATTCTGGATGATGAAAAACAGTACATCAAGTCTGCTCAAAACATTGATATCACGGAAACCAGCCTCAGTGAGGCGTTTTGTGTAAACACGATCGATCAGGGAAACACCATGATTTGTCGTGACACCTTGCAGCACCCGGTTTTTAAGTCGTATCAGGCAGTTAATCATGCGCCGTTTATCCGATTCTATGCCGGATGTCCTCTGAACACCCGGGACGGGGCGGCCATAGGCACCCTGTGCATCTTGGATACCAATCCGCGTACGTTATCGGCTGGGCAGGTCGATATTTTTGAAAAATTAGCTGGGCTGGTGTCAGTTTTTTTAGAATCCTGGCATACGATTGGCTATATCGATATTGTCACGTTACTCCCAAACCGGCAGCGCCTGCTCAAAGACATCGCGGGCCTGCAGGAGAGTAAATTTAAGCTCGTCATCATTGACTGTATCGATATGCCATTTGCCTATGAGATAGCCCGGACACTCGGGATGACTGTCGTTGAAAGTTTACTTGAGGACATGGTGGTGCAACTTCAGTCCATACCGCAACTTGCGTGCCAACTGTATTCTGTTGCTGTCGGGCGATTTGCCTTCTTGGTCTCAGCTCATCAGACCTCGATATTAGATGGTCTTACTGCAAAGCTGCAGGGAATACAAGCCAGGATGAGCCCCGATGTTCTCCTTGATCTGGATATTCACCTAGGCGACTCAGGTCTTTGCAGCAAGGAGCTGACGCCCATTGAAATTCTACGCCGCGCAGTCAGCGCACTGCACGAAGCTATAAGCCAAGGGCATAGGTATATGACCTATGATGAGGCTTTAGATGACAAGAAGAAAAATGATTTCACACTCCTCACCGACCTGAGAACAGCGCTGAAGAATGATCAGGGATTGTACCTGGTATATCAACCCAAAGTTTCACTGCGGACGGGGCTGGCTACGGGTGCCGAAGCGCTGCTACGGTGGTCACACCCAGAAAGGGGCGAGGTGCAGCCAGGCTTCTTCATTCCTTTGGTAGAAAGAACCAACCTGATGCATGATCTGACTGAATGGGTTATCGACCACGCAATTGATCAGTTGGTGCTCTGGAAGGATAAAAGCCTTTATTTACCCGTATCTATCAATCTGGCTGCCAGCGATTTTTCCCGACCTGGTTTTGCGGATCGACTTAAACAGAAAATGTGGAATGCCGGGCTAACGCCAGCCATGTTAGAGATAGAGTGTTTAGAAACAGAAAGAATGCTGGAAAGTCCGGCGGCACTCAATGGTCTTAACATGTTGAAAAAATGTGGATTTAAGATATCTCTGGATGATTTCGGTTCGGGTTACAGTAACATCAACTACCTTCGACAGATCCCGATGGATATTGTTAAGATTGATCGCTCCATTGTCGGTAAAATTGCCACCGACAAAGGCAGCCGCATCGTTGTGCAAAATATTATCAGCCTGCTCAAGCAGCTTAATTATGTTGTGTTGGCTGAAGGCGTGGAAGATGAAAAAACGGTGGCGATATTACTTTCCCAAGGCTGTGACGAAGTCCAAGGGTTTATTTACTCAAAACCTCTTGAATCCCAGGCTTTTGAAGAATGGTACCGCAACAGAAACGAGGGTCCCCTTGAGTGGGCTTGAAACTGACTGGACTCACCCTACGGCAGTAGGCATTTCATCTCCTCACGACGGATGATTATGGGCCAGTATCACCGCAGCGGCCTGATAGTGTAGCGCTCGGGTCACGGCTTCGCGAGGATAAACGATGATGCCATTGAACGTCCCGACGGCGGTTCGGTCAGTTGTCTTCCCGCTCTGCTTCGGGCCGTTAATACAGCAAAAAAAGGTTGTAAGCCTGATTGCTTCGTTGTTCTTCTAAGCAAAAAAGTGATTTTTTATTTATAAAAATACTTTACTGGTTGCCATCATTGCGTTGAATAAACGCATACATCACATCACTACAACAGTGAGCATGAACGCAAGCCATAGGTAAACCTCAAAACGTTGCATTAGTTACCAAACTCAACTAATTAGAGTCATTACCAGTAGTTTTATCGTTTGGTTATCCGGTTGTTCGCCCGTATCATAGGCGATTCTATCTTGTGCCTCTGACTGCTGGTGAGGGCTCATGGCTTCGTTAAAAGATGTTGCGAAACTGGCCTCGGTTTCTTTGATGACCGTATCACGCGCGATCAATAATCCTGAGCGACTTCGCGCAGACACTTATGCTCGCGTAAAACAGGCTATTGATACATTAAACTATGTTCCTGATTTTTCTGCGCGAAAGATCCGCGGCAACCGGAGTGTTCTCCCCTCAATTGGCGTTTTGGCGTTAGACACAGCGACCACACCCTTCTCAGTTGAACTATTGCTGTCGTTGGAGAAAACGGCGCAGGAGCATGGCTGGAGCACTTTTGTCGTCAATCTATTTGATGATAATGATGCGGAACAAGCAGTAGAAAAACTACTTTCACTGCGCCCTTCTGGAGTTGTGTTCACCACTATGGGATTACGCAATGTCCGTATTCCCGAACGCTTGCGCGGTAAATCTTTGGTGCTGGCTAACTGTGTAACCAGCGATGAGCAAATCGCGAGTTACATCCCAGACGATTTTCAGGGACAGTATCAGGCAACCAAAAATTTGATCGTTCGAAACTATCGCCATCCTCTGTGTATCTATTTACCGGAATGCACCCTTGCTGGCGTAAAACGCAGAAGCGGCTTTGAGCAGGCGTGGCAAGAGGCTGGACTATCTCTGACTGACACTAACCAGCAACATTTAGACTTTGGCGATGAGTATTATTTGGATACAGCAAAAATTATTGCCGCTCATATTCATCAAGGACGCCCTGATTTTGATGTCTTAGTCTGCGGCAATGACCGTGTTGCCTTTGTAGCTTATCAATATTTGTTAGGCGTAGGGATACGTATCCCAAACGACGTGGCGGTATTGGGTTATGATAATATGGTTGGCATTGGTGAACTGTTCTTGCCCTCCTTAAGTACGGTTCAATTACCCCATTTAGAGATTGGTCGTGAAGCGGCGTTACATATTATTCAACAGCGGGATGACCTTGAAACTCATATGCTTTTTAGCCCTCTCATTGAGCGTGCATCTACCCATCTGATTGAGATGAAATAGTAGGAGCGCATAAGAATTGAGTTGGCATATAAAATAATAAAATTGTTGATAAACCAGCGAGTAGTTGACGCCTATAGGGCTTGGAGGAATTGAAAATGGAGCGGGTGAAGGGAATCGAACCCTCGTATGCAGCTTGGGAAGCTGCCGTTCTACCATTGAACTACACCCGCTTAGGTGTGCGACTGGCATTATAACCGGTTATGCGCGCCGGGCAAGAGAAGAAAGTGCATAACTGCCGATGTTTTAAGCGGTTAGCAACAACCGGCTCTCTTTAGACGAAAAAAAACCGGCACAGTCGCCTGCACCGGTTTAATCACTCAGCAAACGTTACTTGCTCGGGCGCATGGCCGGGAACAGGATCACGTCGCGGATGGTGTGGCTGTTGGTCAACAGCATCACCATACGGTCGATACCGATGCCCAGGCCTGCAGTTGGCGGCAGGCCGTGTTCCAGCGCGGTGACGTAGTCTTCGTCGTAGAACATCGCTTCGTCGTCACCAGCATCTTTCGCACTAACCTGATCGGCAAAACGCTGCGCCTGATCTTCTGCGTCGTTCAGCTCTGAGAAGCCGTTACCGATTTCACGCCCGCCGATAAAGAATTCGAAACGGTCGGTGATTTCCGGGTTCTCGTCGTTACGACGTGCCAACGGAGAAACCTCTGCCGGATACTCGGTGATGAAGGTTGGCTGGATCAGATGGCTTTCTGCGGTTTCTTCGAAGATCTCGGTAACCACGCGACCCAGACCCCAGCTCTTCTCTACCTTGATGCCGATTGATTCGGCAATCGCTACTGCGCTAGCCATCTCGTTCAGATCGTCGAGGTTGGTTTCCGGGCGGTATTTCTTGATCGCTTCGCGCATGGTCAGCTTTTCAAACGGCTTGCCGAAGTCGAATACCTCATCACCATAAGGCACCTTGACGTCACCCAACACGTCCTGCGCCAGCGTACGGAACAGCGACTCGGTCAGCTCAATCAGGTCTTTGTAATCCGCATACGCCATATAGAGTTCCATCATGGTGAACTCTGGGTTATGACGCGGGGAAACGCCTTCGTTACGGAAGTTACGGTTGATCTCGAACACACGCTCGAAGCCACCTACCACCAGGCGCTTCAGATACAGCTCTGGCGCGATACGCAGGTACATGTCGATGTCCAACGCGTTGTGGTGCGTGACGAACGGACGAGCAGACGCGCCGCCAGGGATCACCTGCATCATCGGGGTTTCGACTTCCATAAAGCCTCGGCCCACCATGAAGTTACGGATCGCCGCCATCACCTGCGAACGGATCTTGAAGGTGTTGCGGGATTCTTCGTTGGCGATCAGATCCAGATAACGCTGGCGATAACGGGTTTCCTGATCGGCCAGGCCGTGGAACTTGTCTGGCAACGGACGCAGTGCTTTGGTCAGCAGACGCAGCTCGGTACAGTGGATAGACAGTTCGCCAGTTTTAGTCTTGAACAGCTTACCGCGTGCGCCGAGGATATCGCCCAGGTCCCATTTCTTGAACTGCTCGTTGTAAACGCCTTCAGGCAGATCGTCGCGTGCAACGTAGAGCTGAATACGGCCACCCACGTCCTGCAGCGTCACGAAGGAGGCTTTACCCATGATACGGCGGGTCATCATACGGCCAGCCACGGTCACTTCGATACCCAGTGATTCCAGCTCTTCGTTTTCTTTGCTGCCGTATTCGGCATGCAGCTTGTCGGAGGTGGTATCACGACGGAAGTCGTTCGGGAACGCAATGCCGTTCTCGCGCAGCGCGGCCAGTTTTTCACGGCGTGACTGCAGCTCGTTGTTGAGATCCAACGCCTGTTCGGCGCCTTGTGCTTGTTGCTCAGACATTTCTGTTCCTCATAACCCGGCTTTCAAACTTGCCTCAATGAATTTATCCAGGTCGCCATCCAGTACGGCCTGCGTATTACGTGTTTCGACGTTGGTGCGCAAATCCTTGATGCGGGAGTCATCCAGCACGTAAGAACGGATTTGGCTGCCCCAGCCGATATCGGACTTGTTGTCTTCCAGCATTTGCTTGTCAGCATTTTTCTTTTGCATCTCGTATTCATACAGCTTGGCGCGCAGCTGTTTGAATGCCTGATCCTTGTTCTTATGCTGAGAGCGATCGTTCTGGCACTGCACCACAATGTTGGTTGGCAAGTGGGTAATACGCACCGCCGACTCGGTTTTGTTAACGTGCTGACCACCGGCACCGGAGGCGCGGTAAACGTCAATGCGCAGATCGGCCGGGTTGATTTCGATATCGATATCGTCATCCACTTCCGGATAGATAAATACGGAACTGAAGGAGGTATGGCGGCGGCCGCCGGAATCGAATGGGCTCTTGCGTACCAGGCGATGCACGCCGGTTTCAGTACGTAACCAGCCAAACGCGTAGTCGCCGATAATCTTGATGGTTGCCGATTTCAGGCCCGCGACGTCGCCGTCGGACTCTTCAATCACTTCCGTTTTAAAGCCTTTGGATTCCGCCCAACGCAGGTACATGCGCAGCAGCATGCTGGCCCAGTCCTGCGCTTCGGTGCCGCCGGAGCCTGCCTGGATATCCAGGTAGCAGTCCGCGCTGTCGTATTCACCAGAGAACATACGGCGGAATTCTAATTGTTCCAGCTTGGCGCTCAGTTGATCGAGTTCAACCACGGTCTCGTTGAAGGTATCTTCGTCTTCCGCCTCAACCGCCAGTTCCAGCAAGCCAGTGACGTCTTCACAGCCCTGTTCCAGCTGATCGATGGTTTCGACAATGGCTTCCAGCGACGAGCGCTCTTTGCCTAATGCCTGTGCGCGTTCAGGTTCGTTCCAAACGTCCGGCTGTTCCAGCTCGGCGTTAACTTCTTCTAGGCGTTCTTTCTTGGCATCATAGTCAAAGATACCCCCTGAGAACGGCTGTCCGCTCGGACACATCCTGAATGCGGTTTTTTACCGGATTAATTTCAAACATGATTTTTTACGTTCTTACGTTGATGTCGTCGATGGCGAAATGCCATTGGAACCGGTAATTCTAGCGGATCCAGTCGCCAGTTTATAGCGAGTTGGTCAGTTTTTGTGGGGGATCAACGTTCAGATGCAAGAATCAACATGTGGCACGTCAAGTCCCCTCTCCCTTTGGGAGAGGGTTAGGGTGAGGGCTAGCCGGTTAACACGGCCAGAGGTGTTGGATTAGCAACTGCACGTTACGGTTGCCACGGAACTCGTTCACATCCAGTTTGTATGCCAGTTCCACTTCTTTGATGCTGCTGTCCGGCCACTGTGTGGTGTCGATGTTGAAGGCAATGCCGTCCAACAATGGACCTCCACCGAGCGGTTCGATCATCAGCTTCAGGTGTTTTTCGCCCACCAGCCGCTGTTGCAGAATACGGAACTTGCCGTCAAAGGTTGGCTCAGGAAACGCCTGCCCCCAAGGCCCCCCCTCACGCAGAAGCTCCGCGGTGGTCAGGGTCAGTTCTTGCATCATCAACTCGCCGTCCGACCAGATCACGCCTTCCAGCATGGCTGGATCGAGCCATTCGCCGACCAGCTCGCCAAAACGCTGGCGGAACTCGTCAAACTTGGCCTCTTCCAGCGATAAGCCCGCCGCCATCGCATGGCCGCCGAACTTCATCATCAGCCCAGGATTCAGGGTATCGAGGCGCTCCAGCGCATCACGCATATGCAACCCGGCCACCGAGCGGCCAGAACCTTTCAAAATGCCGTCGCCCGCAGGGGCAAAGGCGATCACCGGGCGATGGAAACGCTCTTTGATACGCGAAGCCAGAATACCCACCACGCCCTGATGCCATTCTGGGTGATACATCGCTAACCCGTAAGGCAATGCGGTGGTAGTGCGTTCCAACTGATCGCACAGCTCCAGCGCTTCCACCTGCATCCCCTGCTCTATCTCACGCCGGGTCTGGTTGAGCGCGTCGAGATCGTTGGCCAGCATACGCGCCTGGGCAATATCGTCGCTCAACAGCATGGCTACGCCGATCGACATATCGTCCAACCGCCCCGCCGCGTTCAGCCGCGGCCCAAGGGCAAAGCCGAGATCGCTGGCGGCCAATTGCCGTGCATCGCGGTTGGCCACTTCCAGCAGAGCGCGAATACCTGGCCGACACTTGCCAGCCCGGATGCGGTTCAGCCCCTGATACACCAGAATACGGTTGTTGGCATCCAGCGGCACCACGTCCGCCACCGTGCCCAACGCCACCAGATCCAGCAGTTCGGCCAGATTAGGCATAGCCAGCGCACGCTGTTCGAACCAACCGCTGTCACGCAGCTTGGCCCGCAAAGCCAACATCAGATAGAAGGCAACGCCTACACCAGCCAGAGATTTGGAGGGAAAATCGCAGTCACGCAGGTTCGGGTTAACGATCGCCTCTGCCGCAGGCAGCGTATCCCCCGGCAGATGGTGATCGGTGACCAGCACCTGTATTCCCAAGCCGTGCGCAACGTCAACGCCCGCATGCGAGGAGATACCGTTATCGACCGTGACGATCAGCTCGGCCCCCCGTGCAGCCGCCTGCTCCACGACTTCGGGGCTAAGGCCATAGCCATCTTCAAAACGGTTGGGCACCAGATATTCGATGGCGCTACAGCCCATGCTACGCAAGGCCAGCACCGTCAGTGCGGTACTGGTGGCGCCGTCGGCGTCAAAGTCGCCCACCACCATGATGCGGCGGCCGTCGGCCAGTGCCTGCTGCAATATCGCTACCGCAGCATCGATACCGCTCAACTGTTGCCAAGGCAACATGCCCTTGACGCTACGCTCCAGCTCCTGCTCGCCCTTAACTCCGCGCAACGCGTATAAGCGACGCAACAGGGGGGGCAGGCTGGCGGGTAAATGGCTGGCATCTGCCGCCTCGCGGCGGCGTAATTGGGTTTTGATACTCACCGTGACTTATTTCGTGGCTGCGGAGGCTGCATGCGCATCCAACATCGCGGCCATCTCTTTCGGCCCTTGGTAGCCAGGGACAACCATGCCGTTTTTCAGCACGATAGCCGGAGTGCCGTTGATACCAAACTGAACGCCCAGCGCATAATGCTGGCTGATATCGGTTTTGCAGGTTGCCGGAGACACCGCGTCGCCCTTCATGGCGGCATCGAAGGCCTTAGCCCGGTCTGCGGTACACCAGATGGAACGCATATCTTTCTCTGCCTGAGATTCCAGCCCCTGACGCGGGAACGCCAGATAGCGCACGGTGATCCCCAGATCGTTGTACTCTTTCATCTGCTCGTGCAGCTTGTGGCAATAGCCACAGGTGATATCGGTAAACACGGTGATCACGTGTTTCTCTTTCGGCGCTTGGTAGACGATCATCTGATCTTTCAGCGCTTCCAGACGGGTCATCAACAGTTGGTTAGTCACGTTGACCGGCTCACCGCCGCTGACGTCAAACAGCGGCCCTTGCAACACGTGCTTGCCATCTTCCGTCACATACAGCGTGCCGCCTTCGGTCAATACGGTTTTCAAACCGGCGACCGGCGAGGGTTGCACGTCTGCCTGCTTAATGCCCAGGCTACCTAGTGCTTTCTGAATGGCTGCATCGTCAGCATGGGCCGCGCCGGTAACCGAAGCCACCAGCAGGGAGAGCAGCATTAAACCTTTTTTCATTCTTCCAATCCTTTCGATCCCTGCGCGTCAGGCGCGCGGGTGATGCTGTTGATGTAGCTGCTTCAATCTTTCAGTGGCTACATGAGTATAAATTTGTGTGGTTGAGAGGTCGCTATGCCCCAATAACATCTGTACGACACGAAGATCGGCCCCATGGTTCAGTAAGTGGGTGGCGAAAGCGTGGCGCAGCACATGCGGAGACAGCCGTTCGCTGTCGATACCCGCTAGGATCGCATAGTGTTTAATCCGATGCCAGAACGTCTGGCGAGTCATTTGCTGGCTGCGGTTGCTGGGGAACAACACATCCAGCGTCTGGCCGTTCAGCATCCAGGGCCTGCCGTGTTCCAGATAATTTTCGATCCAGTACACCGCTTCTTCACCCAACGGCACCAGGCGCTCTTTGTTGCCTTTACCGATCACCCGCACCACGCCCTGGCGCAGGCTGACATCGCTGATGGTCAACCCCACCAGTTCCGACACGCGCAACCCGGTGGCATACAACACTTCAAGCATAGCCTTGTCACGCAGCTCCAACGGTTGATCGACGCAAGGTGCCTGTAGCAAGGCCTCTACCTGCGCTTCGCTCAGATCCTTGGGTAACCGCTGCGGTAATTTGGGCGAGGCCAGCAACGCGGTGGGGTCATCCACCCGCATTTTTTCACGGTTGAGATATTGGAACAGGCGGCGCATCGCGCTTAACAACCGGGCTGAGCTGGTGGCTTTGTATCCTCCCTCCACCCGTTCGGCGAGAAAGGCCTGTAAGTCCAACGCTTCGGCCTGTAACAGGCTGCGGTTGTTAAGCGCCAACCAACCGGCCAGCGCCTGTAAATCGAGCCGATAAGAGTCCAGCGTATTCTCTGCCAGATTGCGTTCGATCCACAACGCATCCAGGAATTGCTCAATCAGCGCACTGTCTTGCTGTTGCACGCGGTCCTCTCTTCATTATATTTATACCCTATGGATTTCAAGCTGCAGCTTGAAAGACGACGGGTATATGCCACAGGCATTATGCCTTAAGGTATACTCGTTGCAATTCTACACAAGGCATTATAAACGGTTTAACTATGAAGATTGGTCTGTTTTACGGCTCCAGCACCTGCTACACCGAGATGGCAGCAGAAAAAATCCGTGAGATTCTAGGTGAAGACCTGGTCGACCTGCACAACCTGAAAGACGTTTCTCCCAAGCTGATGGAAGACTACTCCATCCTGATCCTGGGTATTCCAACCTGGGATTTTGGTGAGCTGCAAGAGGATTGGGAAGCGATCTGGCCACAGCTGACCGAGCTGGATCTGCAAGGCAAGATCGTCGCCATGTACGGAATGGGCGATCAGTTGGGTTATGGCGAATGGTTCCTGGATGCGCTGGGGATGTTGCACGACCAGCTTGCCCCGCAGGGCGTGCAGTTTATCGGTTTCTGGCCGATCGACGGGTTTGAATTCACCAGCCCCAAACCGCTCAGCGCCGACGGCAAACACTTTGTTGGCCTGGCGCTGGATGAGGTGAATCAATACGACCTGAGCGAAGAACGTCTGCAACAGTGGTGTGAACAGATCCTGCTGGAGATGGAACCGCTGCTGTAACGGAATTGGGCGCGATATCGCGCCCAACAACGTCTTTATTTCCACAACCTGAAACGGCTCT
This sequence comes from Serratia sp. K1WW1, assembly GCF_055790865.1. NCBI lineage: Bacteria > Pseudomonadati > Pseudomonadota > Gammaproteobacteria > Enterobacterales > Yersiniaceae > Serratia > Serratia sp. K1WW1. The sequence goes on along the minus strand of NZ_CM147697.1, from coordinate 1,105,811 downwards.
CGCCATTGCTGGCCGGCGTCTCTGCAGTTTCTGGCTCGGCAGTATTACCCTTCAAGCGAGCCGGGTCGGCCACCTGATACCAGTCCAGTTTACGCGTCAGCAGCATAATGCCTGCCAGAACCCCAAACAGCAGCACCGAACCTAATACCAGTGCGTTATCTTCCGACTGCAACAGCATATACAGAATGCCATACAGCAGGAGCAGACTAGCGGCGAACAGCATGCCACGGCGCATCCCGCGCAGCACGGCGCTGAGATAGAAGGCAATCAGTCCACTACAGGCCACGCTTGCCAGCAGGTACGCCACATCGAACCCCAGGTGTTCCGAGAAAGCCAGCAGGATCAGATAGAACAGTACCAGCGCCGCCCCCACCAGCAAATACTGGATCGGGTGCACCCGCAGCCCGGTCAGGGTTTCGAACAGGAAGAACGCCATAAACGTCAGCCCCAGGAACAGCACCGCATACTTCACTGCCCGCTCGGTCAGTTGATAGTGATCGACCGGTTCGATCAGGCTGGCAGTGAAGGTCGGCAGCTTTTCCTCTTCCATGATGCCGTTATCATACATGAATGAGCTATTGATATTGTTGGCAAACCAGGTGCTGCGCCAGCGGGCAGAGAAGCCTCTATCGGTCACCTTGCGCTCATCCGGCAAGAAGTTGCCGAGGAAGTTCGGGTGCGGCCAGTTACTTTGTAATAGCAGCTCGGAACTACGCCCTACCGGCACCAGGGACAAGCTGCTGGTCCCTGCCAGGTTCAGTGTGAAATCCGCCGTCAGCCCTTCTTTCTGCAGCGAGGCTAGGACTAGCGGTGCATGGATCCCCTGAGAAAGCCCGCTGACCAAAGTACCCGGCTCAAACTTGGCCTGCTGTTGAATGCCGTTGAGGGTTGAAATGCTCTTTATACCGCGAGAATCGCTTAATGACAGCATCAAGAAAGGTTGGCCGATCGCAATGTTGCTATGCTGCAAATCCTCCAGATCGGGTTGGCCGAATTTCACCTGGAAATCCAGTGGCCCCTGATACACCTGAGTCTGGTAGATACCCAGCTTGCGGATCTCAACGTTGGGCTTGCCATTGACCACCAAAGATTCGGGCAAAACAAAGCGTTGATAGCGAGTGGTCTCTATCTTGATTTCGCCTTTTTCGTTCTTCTTCTCTTCCCGGAAGGTGTACGGGATCACGATCACTGGCCCAAGAATGCGCTGCGCCCGGCTGGTGCTTTCACTCACTTGCCCCACCACGCTCTGGCGATAGCCGCTGCGTTCCTGTATCACATCCATGAGCATGCCCACCGGGATCATCATCAGGATCATCAATCCCAGCAGGGTGGTTATTTTCCAAAACAGTACCGATTTAAACATCGTGGCAGACTCCTTGTAGGTAATGTCGCTACGATAAAGTCGGCAAGTGAAATCAGCATGTGGTTATGTGAAGGGAAGGTGAAGTGCGGGCAATAAGTTGTATTCAGAGTGGTAACGTGAGGATGGCCTTCGCGCCTGTGGGTTGCAGGTTTTGCAAGCGGATGGTGCCACGATGCAGGCGCGCCACTTCCTGCACGAAGTTCAGGCCCAGGCCGCTGCTCTTGGGTTTATCTTCCCGCGCCAGCGAATAGAAGCGTTCAAATACCTTATCCAGCGCATAGTCGGGTATGCCGCAGCCAGTATCGCAAAGGGTGAGCAGGTAATGATGCTCCAACCGCTCGCCATTGATACTGACCGAGCCACCGGCAGGGGTGAAATCCAGGGCATTATCCAACAGATTACTCAGCGCCTGCCCCAGTAAAAAGGCATCTCCAGTCAGCGATGCTTCTGCCAACACCCCCAATTCAATCGTGACACCACGCTGCGCCGCCTGTGCTTCTTTACCCGCGATAATCTGCCGGACTAACGGCACCATCGCTACCGCAGACAGTTCCAAACCGGGCCGGCTTTCTAACTGCGCCTGCACCAGCAACTTATCGACCAATTGCTGAATGCGGGCGCTCTGCTGTTCGATGTTGGTCAAAAAGCGTTTCGCCGTCGCGGGAGGCGGTGATTCCTGCAGGAGTTCCGCCGCGCCACGGATCGCCGCCAGTGGGCTTTTCAGTTCATGAGTCAGGGTATGCACATATTGTTCAATGTAGGCCTTACCTTCCAGCTTCATGCGCATGCTTTCCAGCGCTTGCGCCAGTTGGGTCAGCTCAACGCTGCCCATGCGTGGCAACGGCACCGCCTCGCCGTGCGCCACTCCGTCGGCATAACGCACCAGACGGTTAATCGAACGGTTAATCCACCAGACAAAGCCCAGCCCGATCGCTAGCGCAATCCCTAGCAGCACAGCGCCCGCCAGCAAAATACGCCGCTCGCTGCGGCGGATCACCGGTGCCATGGTGCTGTTGGGTTTGCCGACGCTCAACACGCCGATAATCTGCCCTTGCTCCACCACCGGTGCGGCCACGTACATCACCGAACTGCTCTCGTCATCGGCAATCGTCCGGGTGCTGCGCGCACCGTATTGGCCACGTAATGTCAGATAAACATCGTTCCAGCGGGAGTAATCCTGCCCCAGCGCCTGGCCTGATGAATCGAAAATCACCTTGCCGCGTCCATCGGTAAGATAGACACGATATTCGTTACGATCTTTGCGGATCCCGGCAATATTGGCCCCGATCGGCCGCTGATTTAGCTGGGCGATTGCCTGTGCCAACTGGCCTTTTGCCGCATCCCCATGTCTCATATCCAGCCGCGCCACCTGTGCCAGCAGGTTGGCGGTATCCACCAGCGTGCCTTCGGTGGCACGCCGTACGCCAGGTTTGACCTCCTGCACGAAAATGCTCAGCACGAAATAGCCCGCCACCGCCACAATCAGGAAATAGCCCAACAGCAGACGCAGGCCAATCCTCATGGCTGGCGGCTCACGCTATAACCTAAGCCACGATGGGTATGGATCGGGGGTTCTGCGGCATCGATCGCCCGCAGTTTGGCACGCAGCGTTTTGATATGGGTATCGACGGTACGATCCAGGCTCTCTTCCGCCTGGGCCCAAACGATATCCATCAACTGCTGGCGGGAGAACACCCGGCCAGGCGCTTGCAACAGGGTTTTCAGCAACAGGAATTCATAGCGGGTCAGCGGCAGCGGCTGTTGGTGGTAACAGATCGTGGCTCCCTCTTCATCCAGGCTAAAGGCACCAAAATGATAAAGGGCAGGCTGTTGCAAGCGCTGCTGCTTGTGTAAACGCCGCAGGATCGTACGCACGCGGGCGCTGACCTCACGCGGGGAGAAGGGTTTGGCTACATAGTCATCGGCACCGATTTCCAGCCCGATCAGGCGATCGAGTTCGCCGCTGCGCGCGGTAAGAAACAGGATCGGTAAATCCGCCGCCTGCGCCAGCAGCCGACGGCAAAGCTCAAAACCGTTGATATCGGGCAGGCCGACGTCGAGGATCACCAACGCCGGTAAGCCCTGTTGCAGAGCCTGCAAAGCAGGCTCGCCACGTTCAAACCAACGCACCTGAAAGCCTTCGCTCTCCAGGGTATAAATCAGCGTATCCGCAATGCTGGGCTCGTCTTCTACCAGCCAAAGCAGCGGTTTCATTATACGTCCTCGTCGGTAGCGGATTGTTCAAACGACAACCGTTGGCGCAGTTGGCGCCAATCCGCTTTGCTCATGGAATCCGAAGCCAACCACAGCCGATGGCGTTTCTTGCCGTCGATCTGCTGAAGCGACAGCAAAATACCGAACCCAGGCATCCAGGGCTTGTTCACCATCAGCCATTCTCGGCCATGCCACTCAATCCGGCGTTCAGCCAGCAACCGCAGTTCTCCCTGCCTGGATGCAATGCGCTTTTGGCTGCGAATGCACTCAAACACCACCAACGTCAACAGCACCAACCAGATCGGGCCATAGCCTTCCGGCCAAGGGGCGATCAGGATCAGTAAAATCAGCAGGCCGTGAGTCAGCAACGAGACTAACTGGGTACGCCAGGAAACGCGGACATCACATCGCCACAGGGCCACGGGCTTTATTTCGCATTTGGATCAGGGACACCATTCTCTGCAGATCTTGATCCTGCGGAGCGCCATGATTCATCAGCCAGTTGAACAAATCGGGGTCGTCACATTCGAGCAAGCGGATGAATACGGCCTTGTCTGCATCACTCAGCGTATCGTATTCATGTTCGAAAAACGGCATGATCGAGATATCCAACTCGCGCATGCCGCGGCGGCAGGCCCAGTGAATACGTGCTTTATTATTAATATCCATGTTGTTATGACTAACCTCTTTTCGGCATGGCTTGCCATGCTCTTGGGCAACCGACACTTGGTATGGCAACGCGCGCGCAATTTAATTCCGTCAGCCAACGATTTGAGTGCAATTGGGTTTCGTTGGCCGTAAGCGCCTAGAGTAACAATTTGACATACTCGCCGGGAAGGGCGTTCACCCAACAAAACATAAAATGTCAAAAAAAGCGCTGCCTGGTAATAACTGTTTGCAAAGCCAGCCACCTCTTTTACCATGGTAGCAACCCCAACAGGTATGCTAAACATGCAGCAGGAACCGATTATGGCGTTCAATATTCCTTTTCCACCCCGTCAACCTTCCGCCTCTTCCCATCTGCCACTGACGCTGATCTCACTGGAAGATTGGGCCATGGTGCAGTTGAGCGGGCCAGACACGGTAAAATATCTTCAGGGCCAGGTAACGGCCGATATCGACAAACTGGCGGCCGATCAACACGTGCTGTGCGGCCATTGCGATGCCAAAGGCAAAATGTGGAGTAACCTGCGTTTATTCCACCGCGGTGAAGGCTTTGCCTATCTTGAGCGCCGCAGCGTGCTGGAAAGCCAACTGGCGGAAATAAAGAAATACGCGGTGTTCTCCAAAATCACCATCGCGGCAGACAGCGATGTGGTGCTGCTGGGCCTCGCAGGCCTCGAGGCGCGGGCCGCATTGGCGAAGGTGTTTAGCTCCCTGCCGGATGCAGAACATCAAGTGGTGCAAGACGGCGATACCACCTTGCTGCACTTTGCGCTGCCAGCAGAACGTTTTTTGCTGATTACCACGGCAGAAACCGCTGCTCTGCTAGCTTCCAAGCTGGAAGGCCAGGCTGAGCTTAACGACAGCCGCCAATGGCTGGCACTGGATATTGAGGCCGGTTATCCGGTGATTGATGCAGCAAACAGTGCGCAGTTGATCCCTCAGGCGACCAATCTACAGGCACTGGACGGGATCAGCTTCAGCAAAGGCTGCTACACCGGGCAGGAAATGGTGGCTCGCGCCAAGTTCCGGGGAGCCAACAAGCGTGCCCTGTATTGGCTGGAAGGTAAAGGTAGCCAGGTTCCACAGGCAGGTGACGATCTGGAGTTGAAGCTGGGTGACAACTGGCGCCGCACCGGCACCGTGCTGGCGGCAATCTCGCTGGCTGACGGAACGCTGTGGGTGCAGGTGGTGATGAATAACGATCTGGAAGCCGACAGCGTGCTGCGCGTACGCGATGATGCCAGCAGCCAGCTCGCCATCAAGCCTCTGCCTTACTCACTGGCGGAAGAAAAGTAGGTGGTTTGGCCGCAGGCATCGCGCCTGCGGCCAGACGAGTTATTCGTCCAATTCCCCATCACGCGGCACCAGATAAATCAGCACCAGCAAAATAGTGACAAAGAAGCGGAAGGCATCGGGCACCCCGTTCCACTGTTTTGACATCCACATGCCAAACCACTCGCCACCAACCGACATAAAGGCCACCTGCCAGGTGAGGAAGCCTAACGTCAACCCTGCGATGGCAAAGGTCTTGGCACGGTTAAAGCTGGCCGCAGGCAATTTCAGGCCGCACAACAGACGGATCCCCCCAATCCAACACAAAATAGCGGTGAGGGTTTCCAACGCAATAATGCCGATATATCCCACCTGATGCAGCCATGGCGACTGGATGGAACGATAGGTGATAGTGGCATCAGGGAAGATCGTATCCATCATAAAAACATGGCGTACGAAAGCGAAGTTGGTGTCGTAATCGGTGATATTGCCAAAGGCTACCAGTGAGGCAAAGAGCGCGATAGCACAAACCAGCAGGGCTTTGGATAAACGAACGATCATAGTGAAGAGTCCTGGGTAATGATTAAAGGCACCGGAAGGTGCAAATACCCCATAGATCTCAAGATGCAGGTCAGCCAGCAGCAAGCGCAGCCAACCCCCTGCGACTTGAAAGCGAGGGGTTTGGCGGGCTCAGAAATAAAGCTAAGGCTTGCTGGATACCCGAAAGAAACAAGCGCCTCTTTTTAACCCAAAAGAAACGCTTTGGCAATATATCGACAACAGATGGGCGGGTTATACGTAAAGGTAGATCGCCATGAAGTGGCATACACTGCCGCCGAGCACAAAACCGTGCCAGATCGCATGGCCAAAACGGAAGCGTTTCGAGGCATAGAAAATCACCCCTAGCGTATACACCACGCCCCCTACCGCCAGCAAAGTTACCCCTCCGACTTCCAGGCGCATTGCCAACTGATAGATCACGATCAGCGATAGCCAGCCCATGGTCAGATAGGTCACCAGCGACAGCACCTCGAAACGGTGCGCAAATGCCAGTTTGAAAATCACGCCGAACAACGCCAGCCCCCAGATCACTACCATCAGCCCTCGCGCCAACGGTGAGTCCAGCCCCACCAGCAGGAACGGCGTATAGGTTCCGGCGATCAGCAGGTAGATGGCGCAGTGGTCAAATTTTTTCAGCCAGTGCTTGGCTCTCTGATGTGGAATAGCATGGTACAGCGTGGAAGCCAGGAACAGCAGGATCATACTGCCGCCATACAGGCTATAGCTGGTGATGGCCGTTACCCCAGCGCCGTCGTTTACCGCCTGAACCAACAGCAGCACCAGGCCGACAATCCCAAACACCAAGCCGATACCGTGGCTGATGCTGTTGGCAATTTCCTCTGCCCATGGATAAGCCGTGGCAGGCAACTGGTCTACCCCGACTTTCACTTCGTCCTTTTTCCCCATAAAGCGCAACCCCTCAAAACAACGCATATTGTACGAATTAACTGCAAATGAGATTAACTGAGAACGATTCCAGTGTACACGTGTACGCTAAAATAAAACTGTGAGCGCTTGTAACACCACGCTAACATCGAAATCCTCAGCCCGCTGGGCTACAATCGATATGCTTTGCACCCTATGGATTTCAGTTACGGCTGGAAGACGGCGGGTATCCCATCATTCACCTCGAGGTTCGTACCATGTCATCCGCTGTACCCGCGTTAGACTTTGGCTCCATGACTCAAACCATCCAGTTTCTGATGGAAATCGACAAACTTAAAAGCGTGCAACGCCGTACCAAGGTGATGGGCACACAGCGTCAGGAAAACTCGGCCGAGCACAGTTGGCACTTTGCCATTGCGGCCTTGAGTCTGGCCCCTTATGCCAGCGATGAGGTGGATATTCAGCGCGTGATCCAGATGGCCCTGCTGCACGATATCGTCGAGATCGATGCTGGTGACGTCATGGTTTACGATCTGGCAGCACGAGCGGCGATCCACGATCAGGAAGTGGCGGCGGCAAAACGGTTATTCGGGATATTGCCGGAACCTCAACGTGGGGTTTTCACCGCGCTGTGGCAGGAGTATGAAGCTGGCGAAAGCGCCGATGCCCGCTTCGCGCTGGTGCTGGATCGCTGCATGCCAATGCTGATGAACCTGCACAACGGCGGTCAGAGCTGGGTAGAAAATGATATCAGCCTGCAACAGGTATTGGACCGTAATACGATGATTGCCGATATCCATCCTGAGCTGTGGCAACATTTGGAGCAGCATTTGCAGGATGCGCAGCGTAAAGGCTGGCTGAAGTAATGCCCCTCACCCTAACCCTCTCCCACAGGGAGAGGGGACTTAACGTGCTACATATCAGCTTCTGTATTCGTCCCCTAAATCGCCCCGTTAAAGATTAACACCTATACCTGATTACGGCTCAGTACTAGCTCCCTCTTTCCCACAGGGAGAGGGGACTTTACGTGCTACATATTAGCTTCTGTATTCGTCCCCTAAATCGCCCCGTTAAAGATTAACACCTATACCTGATTACGACTCAGTACTAGCTCCCTCTTTCCCACAGGGAGAGGGGACTTTACGTGCTACATATTAGCTTCTGTATTCGTCCCCTAAATCGCCCCGTTAAAGATTAACACCTATACCTGATTACGACTCAGTACTAGCTCCCTCTTTCCCACAGGGATAGGGGACTTTACGTGCTACATATTAGCTTCTGTATTCGTCCCCTAAATCGCCCCGTTAAAGATTAACACCTATACCTGATTACGACTCAGTACTAGCTCCCTCTCCCTGTGGGAGAGGGTTGGGGTGAGGGAACACCGCGATTGCCGTACTTAACGCCCGCCAGCGGCCTCGATAAAACTGCCGGTGACGTAGGACGCCGCATCGGAAAGCAGCCAGGCAATAGCTTGCGCCACTTCCTCTGGCTGACCACCCCGCTGCATTGGCAACGCCGCCTTCACCCGATCTACCCGCCCCGGCTCTCCTCCGCTGGCATGCATCTCGGTGTAAATACAACCTGGCCTGACACAGTTGACGCGTATCCCCTGTGCCGCCACTTCCAACGCCAGACCGGTAGTCAACGTATCCACCGCCCCTTTTGACGCCGCATAGTCGATATATTCCCACGGAGCCCCGAGACGAGAAGCCGCGGAAGACACGTTGACGATCGATCCGCCCTGCCCACCATGGCGTAACGCCATACGCTTTACCGCTTCGCGGCAGCAGAGAAAATACCCGGTAACGTTGGTCGTCAGCACCTTATTGATCCGCTCGGCGGTGAGTTGCTCAATGCTCGCCTGTTGGAACAGAATGCCTGCGTTATTGACCAGTGCGCCGATTGGCCCCAGCGTGGCCTCCAATTCAGCAAACATCGCCATCACTTCTGCTTCTTCGGCAATATCTGCTTGCAGTGCCAGCGCCTTGCCACCCTGTTGGCGGATCTGCGCCACCACTAGCTCAGCAGCAGCACTATCGCGCAGATAATTGACGCCCACCGCATAGCCCTGTTGGGCCAATAATAATGCCGTTGCGCGGCCTATGCCCCGGCTGGCACCGGTCACTAACACTACTTTTGTCATTTCTGTTCCTTAACTGCGCTTAGTCGCGGATGCGGATAACGGAGCGGGTATCGCTTTTCTTGTTGAGATCCCACACTTCGGCAATATCGGTTAAGGCATGTTCCTGGGTATCGACGCTGATTTTTCCTTCCGCTGCCAGTGCCAGAATATCGGCCACGATGGTTTTTAATTGGGGGATCGGCGGGAAATTGCCCGTTCCACTACCCAGGATCTGCAACTGCGTACTGCGCAGCACCGCCGCAGGTAAAGTAATTGTTGGCCCCGCCATTGAACCTACGTTCACCAAGCGGATGCCCTGCCCGCCAGCATGGGAGGAGAGATCGTGATTATTGAAGGTCGCCAGCAGCGCCTCCGTAGCTGGCCCCCAAATATAATCCACCACCACGTCATAGCCTTGTGGCCCGGCAGCGGCGGCAAAGGCCTGCTGTAGTTCAAGCCCTTCAAGGCTCAGATCCACCGTAGCATCCACTGCTAACGCATCCAGTACGCTCTGCCGCCTTCCTGCAGCGACAATTCGCCCGGCACCGGCCTGACGTGCTGCCGCAACTGCGAGCTTGCCTGAGGTACCTGTTGCGCCGATTATCAAAACGGTTTCCCCTGGCTGAGTATTGGCACGCCAGAACAGCGGCAACCACGCCGCCAGAGCCGGATTAATCAATGCCGCAGCGGTCGCATCATCCAGCACATCGGGCACTGGAACCGTCCATGAAGCAACGGTACGTTCGGCCAGTGCGCCGTAAGGTTGGCGAAAAGAAGCAAAATACACCCGCTGCCCATCAGGCGTTCTGCCTACACCGTCGGTACCAGGCACAAACGGCAGATCCTTCGGGCTGGAGTAGTGCACCCCGGCCACAATAGCGCGATCCAGCTGTTTGATACCGGCAACCATCACCTCGATAGCCACTTCGCCCTCTAATGGCTGTGGAGCAGTAAAAACGCCTAACCGTGGTGCCTGACCTAACGTATTAACGACTGCCGCTTTCATACCGTTTCCTTGTTCGCTCGGGTGACCCGTTACTCAGTGAACCGCAATCGCTGCGGTGCTGCAATAAAAAAGGGACACGGCATCATGCAGTGTCCCTCGATCATCATTTTGGCAGATGGTGTTATTCGTAGTCGCTCATCGGTACGCAAGAGCAGAACAGATTACGATCGCCGTAGACATCATCCAGGCGCTTCACGCTCGGCCAGTATTTATTCTCACGCACGCCAGCTATCGGGAATACCGCCAGCTCGCGGCTGTAAGCATGCTGCCAATCGTTAACCAATTCCGCCTGCACGTGCGGTGCGTTAACCAATGGGTTGTCTTCCAGTGGCCATTCGCCAAGCTGTACGCGGTCAATCTCGCTGCGGATAGCCAGCATCGCATCGATAAAGCGATCCAGTTCCACTTTGTTTTCCGACTCTGTAGGTTCAACCATCAGCGTGCCTGCCACCGGGAACGACATGGTCGGCGCATGGAAGCCGTAGTCGATCAGACGCTTGGCGATATCCATCTCGCTAATGCCTGTCTCTTCTTTCAGCGGGCGAATATCCAGAATACATTCGTGCGCCACGCGGTGATCGCGGCCGGTATACAGCACCGGATAAGCGTCTTTCAGGCGGGTTGCGATGTAGTTGGCATTAAGGATCGCCACCTGGCTGGCCTGCTTCAGCCCTTCCGCGCCCATCATGCGGATATACATCCAGCTGATCGGCAAGATAGAGGCGCTGCCGAACGGTGCGGCAGAAACCGCGCCCTGTTGGGTGGTCACGCCATCAATCTGCACTACGCTGTGGCCTGGAACGAACGGCGCCAGGTGAGACTTCACGCCGATAGGTCCCATGCCTGGGCCGCCACCGCCGTGAGGGATACAGAAGGTTTTATGCAGGTTGAGGTGCGATACGTCCGCGCCGATATAGCCCGGCGTGGTGATCCCCACCTGCGCGTTCATGTTGGCACCGTCCAGGTAAACCTGGCCGCCAAACTGATGCACGATCTGGCACACTTCGCGGATGGTTTCTTCATACACGCCATGGGTTGACGGGTAGGTCACCATGATGCAAGACAAGGCTTCCCCAGCCTGCTCGGCTTTCACCCGCAGATCGTGCAGATCGATATTGCCGTTCTTGTCACAGGCCACAACCACCACGCCCATGCCCGCCATCTGGGCAGAAGCCGGGTTGGTACCGTGCGCCGAGCTTGGGATCAGGCAGATATTACGCCCAGCCTCATTGCGGCTTTCATGGTAGCGACGGATCGCCAGCAAACCGGCATATTCACCCTGAGCGCCCGAGTTAGGCTGCATGCACACCGCATCGTAACCGGTCAGTTGCACCAACCATTGGGAAAGCTGCCCAATCATCACTTGATAACCTGCTGCCTGCTCTGGTGGGCAGAACGGGTGCAGTTCAGAGAATTCAGGCCAGGTGATCGGGATCATTTCCGCAGCGGCGTTCAGCTTCATGGTGCAGGAGCCCAGCGGGATCATCGCCTGGTTCAACGCCAGATCTTTACGCTCCAGACGGTGCATATAACGCATCATCTCGGTTTCGCTGTGATAGCGATTAAACACCGGATGCGTGAGGATCGGATCTTTACGCAGCATCGCCGCAGGGATCGACTGGCTGTTTTTGCTCACAGCCGCATCCAGCGCATCGATATCCAAACCGTGGTTATCGCCGACCAACAGGGCAAACAGCGTCTGCACATCTTCACGGGAAGTGGCTTCATCCAGCGTGATGCCGACTGCCCCGTGGATATCGGTACGCAGGTTGATGCCAAAGCCCAGCGCGCGTTCCAGCACCGCCGCCTTGTCTTTCACTTCCACGGTCAACGTGTCGAACCAGGTTTTATGGCGCAGTGTCAGACCCGCTTGTTGCAGGCCAGCGGCCAGGATATCGGTCAGGCGATGGATGCGCCCGGCGATACGTTGCAGGCCTTGTGGACCATGGTACACCGCATACAGGCTGGCAATATTGGCCAGCAGCACCTGCGAGGTACAGATATTCGAGTTGGCCTTTTCGCGGCGGATATGTTGCTCACGGGTTTGCATCGCCATGCGCAGCGCAGTATTGCCGGCAGCATCGCGTGATACCCCGATAATACGGCCCGGCATCGAGCGTTTGAATTCGTCACGGCAGGCGAAGAACGCGGCGTGTGGGCCACCGTAGCCCATTGGTACGCCGAAGCGTTGCGCAGAACCGAATACCACGTCGGCCCCTTGCTTGCCCGGTGCCGCCAGCAGCACCAGCGCCATGATATCGGCAGCCATGCTGGTGATGATTTTGCGCGTTTTCAGCTCTGCCAACAGGGCGCTGTAATCGTGCAGTTCACCGGTGGTGCCAACCTGTTGCAGCAGTACGCCAAACACGCCTTGCACCTCCAGCACCTTCGCCGGTTTGTCGACGATCACGTCAAAGCCAAAGGTTTCGGCACGGGTACGCACCACGTCCAGCGTTTGTGGGTGCACATCGTCAGCCACAAAGAAGCGGTTGGCGTCTTTCAGTTTGCTGGCACGTTTGGCCAACGCCATCGCTTCTGCGGCAGCGGTAGCTTCATCCAGCAAGGAAGCAGAGGCCAGATCCAGCCCGGTCAGATCGAGGGTCAACGTCTGGAAGTTGAGCAGCGCCTCAAGGCGGCCTTGCGACACTTCCGGCTGATAAGGGGTATAAGCGGTGTACCAGCCTGGGTTTTCCAGCATGTTGCGCAGGATCACCGGCGGCGTCAGCACCGCGCTGTAGCCCATACCGATATAGGATTTGTAGCGCTGATTCTGTGAGGCAATCGCCTTCAGTTCGGCCAGCGCCTGATGTTCCGTGGCCGCATCGCCTACCGGCGGAGGCCCTGGCAGTTGGATATCGGCTGGCACAATCTGTTGGATCAGCGCGCTGAGCGAGCGAGCGCCCACGGCTTCCAGCATCTGCTGCTGTTGCTCTGCGGAAGAGCCGATGTGGCGCTCGATGAACGCTTCGCTGTGTTCAAGTTGGCTGAGTGTCTGAGTCATTGCTACAAATTCCTGAATGCTTGCGGGGTACGGGATATAGCCTGAACTGCAAAACGCCCCACAGGGTGGTGGGGCGTGATAGTGATTATTCGTCGATGGAGGCTTGGTAAGCACCTGCATCCAGCAGCTTGTCCAGTTCTGCCGCATCGGATGCCTTGATGCGGAACAGCCAACCTTCGCCGTATGGCTCGCTGTTGACCAGCTCCGGGGAGCTTTCCAGTTCGCCGTTCACCGCGATGATCTCACCGCTGATTGGCGCGTAAATATCGGAAGCGGCCTTGACCGACTCTGCGACGGCACAGTCATCACCCGCGGAAACCGTGGTGCCGACTTCCGGCAGATCGACAAACACCATATCGCCCAGCAGTTCCTGCGCGTGTTCGGTGATACCAACAACGTATTCGCCGTTGCCTGCGTCACGCACCCACTCATGGGAGGTGGCGTATTTCAATTCTGTTGGCACATTGCTCATTGGCCTGCTACTCCTTCGAAGAATAAAAACTAATTGATCAGTGACTTACCGGCACGTACAAAACCTGGCTTACAGACTTTCACTGGCATTTCACGGTTGCGGATCTGTACGATAGCCTGCTCACCGATACCGGCCGGAACCCTTGCCAGCGCAATGCTGAAGCCCAGGGTCGGTGAGAAAGAACCGCTGGTGATCACCCCAACCTGGGGTTGACCGTTCGCATCGGTGAAATGTACCGGCAGCTCATTACGTAATACGCCTTTTTCCGTCATGATCAAGCCGACCAGTTGTTCGGTGCCTTTTTCGCGCTGCTGTTCCAACGCTTCACGGCCGATAAACTGGCGATCCTGCGGTTCCCAGGCAACGGTCCAGCCCATATTGGCGGCTAACGGTGAAACGCCTTCGTCCATTTCCTGGCCGTAGAGGTTCATACCGGCTTCCAGGCGCAGAGTATCGCGGGCACCCAGACCTGCAGGTTTCACCCCGGCTGCCAGCAGTTTCTGCCAGAAATCCACCACCTGCTCTTTCGGAAGGGCAATTTCATAGCCCGCTTCGCCGGTATAGCCGGTGGTAGCAATAAACAGATCCCCCGCCTGCACGCCGAAGAACGGCTTCATGCCTTCCACTGCCTGCTTCTGTTCTGGGGTAAATAAGGTGGCGGCGCGCTCTTTGGCCTGTGGGCCTTGCACCGCAACCAGCGCCAGATCGTCACGCACCGTCAGCTCAACGTTGTACGGAGCCGCATGCTGTTCGATCCAGGCCAGATCCTTTTCGCGGGTGGCGGAGTTCACCACCAGGCGGAAATAGTCTTCGGTAAAGAAATAGACGATCAGATCGTCGATCACGCCGCCGGAGGCATTCAGCATGCCGGTATACAGCGCTTTACCAGATTGAGTGAGTTTGGCGACATCGTTCGCCAGCAGGTAACGCAGGAATTCACGGGTACGAGCACCGCGCAGATCCACGATGGTCATATGGGAGACATCGAACATGCCGGCATCCTGACGCACGGCGTGGTGTTCATCAATCTGGGAGCCATAGTGCAGCGGCATCATCCAGCCATGAAAATCAACCATGCGCGCACCGCACGCCACGTGCTGGTCGTACAGTGGGGTTTGCTTTGCCATCTTTTCCCTCTTTCCACTCAAGTAGCCGAAGACAGGGTGTTATTACGCAATAAGGCGGGTGTAGCTCGCGGGCCTGATTGCGCGAAACACGCTGGCTGCTCAACACAAGTTGCCTCGCCAATGATCAACGACGCAAACGATACCTTTGCCCTGACGTTAACACCGAACGCCCCTATTAACCATAAGTTAAAATAGGTTCGACCGGGTTCAGGGTCGGTAAAATGCCGCGTTAGTTTGCAGAGTTTTTCACTGGAAAAATGCGCTTTGAGGCACAAAATTAACAATTAAAGCGGCAAAAATCCGAAGTTATATAACAAACAGAGGCTGGGATGGAGAATTTCGGTTTTTGATAACCGACCATGGAATTAGAAAAAGTAATGAGAAATTCTGCCTGAAATTAGAATTTCTCAAACGAAGAGAGGTATAAGGGAAATTGATGATGGGTAAACATGCAGATTAGTGGGCGCAGCATGCCGCGCCCCATAATGAGGTTTGTCAGCCCCAAGCTGACTAGGCGAGCCAGTCCGGCAGATCGTTAAGCCCCATGGCCTGACGCACCAGCTTCGGCTTCACGCCCGGCAGGCTGTCGGCCAGCCTTAAGCCCACGTCACGCAGCAGTTTTTTTGCCGGGTTATGGCCTGCAAACAGTTCGCGGAACCCTTGCATACTCGCCAGCATCACTGCGGCACCGTGCTTGCGGCGGCGCTCGTAACGGCGCAGATACAGATGTTGGCCGATATCCTTGCCCTGACGTTGCAGGCGTTTCAGCTCGGATATCAGCTCGGCGGCGTCCATAAATCCCAGGTTTACGCCCTGCCCGGCCAGCGGATGCACGGTATGTGCCGCATCCCCCACCAGCGCCAGACGATGGGCAGCAAAGCTGCGGGCATATCGCCCGGTAAGCGGGAAGGTCAGACGCTCGCTTTCGAGCTGGCAGTTGCCCAGACGCATATCGAAGGTCATCGCCAGTTCGCGGTTAAAGGCTTCCGGTTCCAGCTGTTGCAGCCGTTCAGCTTCTTCTGGCGCAACCGACCAGACGATCGAACTCAAATGTGGATCGCTAAACGGCAGGAAGGCCAGGATCCCTTCGCCATGAAACACCTGGCGGGCCGTGGCCAAATGGGGCTCTTCGGTGCGAATGGTGGCCACCAGCGCGCTGTGGCGGTAGTCCCAGAAGGTCAGCGGGATATCGGCGTGTTGGCGCAGCCAGGAGTTGGCTCCGTCGGCACCGATCACCAGCCGGGCGGTTAACATGCGGCCATCTTCCAACGTGACGAAGGCGTCGTTTTCCCCCCAAGCCACCTGTTTCAGCGCGGCCGGAGCGAGCAGCGTTACGTCGGCCAAGGTGGCCGCCTTATGCCACAACGCCTGCTGGATCACCTCGTTTTCAATGATATGGCCGAGGTGGCTGAAACCACATTCGTCGCCGCGAAACGCGATCTTGCCGAAGCTGTCACGATCCCAGACTTCCATCGCGTTATACGGGCTGGCGCGCAGGTTGCGGATCTCATCCCACACGCCAATGCTTTGCAGCAAGCGCTCGCTGGCGGCGTTAATGGCAGATACGCGCAACGCTGGTTGTTCTGGCAGCGGCGATAATTCCGGCTGCCGTTGTTCCAGCACCGCGACGCGCAGGCCACTGCCCTGCAAGCCGCAGGCCAGTGCCAATCCCACCATACCGCCACCGGCGATAATCACATCAAATGATTGCATGCTGCTTGAGTTCCTTAAATTTGCCCCTCACCCCAACCCTCTCCCACAGGGAGAGGGAGCTGATTTGGTGACTTTTATCAAAATATTGCCCCACATCGGCAAGGCAGGTAAGGCAAAAATTAGTGTTCATCCCAATTTAGGCCCAACCCTATCCCACTAGGGAGAGGGAGCTGATTTGGTGACTTTTATCAAAATATTGCCCCACATCGGCAAGGCAGGTAAGGCAATAATTAGTGTTCATCCCAACGTCGGCCTAACTCTATCCCACTAGGGAGAGGGAGCTGATTTGGTGACTTTTATCAAAATATTGCCCCACATCGGCAAGGCAGGTAAGGCAAAAATTAGTGTTCATCCCAACTTCGGCCTAACTCTATCCCACTAGGGAGAGGGAGCTGATTTGGTGACTTTTTCAAAATATTGCCCCACTTCGGCAAGGCAGGTAAGGCAAAAAATAGTGTTCATCCCAACTTCGGCCCAACCCTCTCCCAAAGGAGGGGGAGTTGGTACGGTGACAACAGTCAACATTCTGGCCGACTTCAGCAACATAGCTAAGGGAAAAATTAGCGTTCAACCCAACCTAACGTGCGTTTGGCAAAGGCATCGCGCATGGACGGTAGCTGCTCCATTGCCATCAGCCCCAGATTACGCCCGACTACCAGCGGCGCGTAGCTATTGGCAAACAGGCGGATCAATCCGTCGGTGACGCCGATGGTCGCCTGCTGATCCTGTTGCCGACGTTGCTGATACTGGCTCAATAGCGCATAGGCACCCAGATCGGTGCCAGCCTGTGCGGCTTCTGCCAAGGTTTCTGCCAGCGACATCACGTCTCGCAAACCCAGATTGAATCCCTGCCCGGCGATCGGATGCAGCGTTTGTGCCGCGTTGCCAACCAGCGCCAGACGGTGGCTAACGTGCTGATTGGCCCTCAGCAGGCTAAGGGGATAACTGTGGCGCTTACCCGCCTTCAGCATCTTGCCCAAGCGCCAGCCGAACGCCTGTTGCAGCTCACTGAGAAAACGCTCGTCACTCCAGCTATCGACCTGCTGACGAGTCTCCCGCGCGTGGCACCACACCAGCGAGCTACGCCCGCCAGACATCGGCAACAGCGCCAACGGCCCGTAGCGGGTGAAACGTTCAAACGCCCGCCCTTGCGGAGCCTCGGCAGTCGAAACGTTGGCAATGGTGGCAAACTGCGGGTAATCACTCTGCTGCCACTGGATATTGCAGGCCTGCGCCAGCGCCGAACGTGAACCGTCTGCCGCCACCAGCAACTGGCCCGTCAGGTGCTGCCCGTTATCCAACTGCACTTCAGCGCGATCGGCGGTGCGCAGCACGTCGACCACTTTGGCCGGACAATGCAGGGTAACCCCAGGGGCCTTCGCCAGCAGAGCAAACAACCGCTGCCCAGCGTCGTGCAGTTCAATCACCTGCCCCAACGCCTCCACCTGATAGTCCTGCGCGTGCAGGTTCACAAAACCGGCATGCCCACGATCGCTGACGTGGACGTGAGTGATCGCCGTGGCACAGTCCCGTAGCGCAGCCCAAACGCCGATGCGCGCCAGCTGTTGGCAGGTTCCCTGCGCCAGAGCGATAGCCCGTGCATCAAAGCCAGGATGCGCACGATCGTCTGGCCGAGTGGCCTCCACCAGATCGACGGCCACCTTGCCCTGAGTCAGTGATGAAATCGCCAGCGCCAACGTAGCCCCTGCCATCCCACCGCCCACAATGATTACGCTCATGTTATCTGGCCGCCGCCATCAGGGCTTCAATCTCGTCCGCATCCTTCACCACGCTGGCAGTCAAATTCTCATTGCCGTCTTGGGTGATCAGGATGTCATCCTCGATGCGAATACCGATACCGCGATATTCCTGCGGCACATCGGCATCCGGTGCGATATACAGGCCAGGTTCAACCGTCAACACCATACCAGGCTCCAGCACGCGATCGCGGCTCGCTGAGCCATAGTGGCCCACGTCATGCACATCCAGCCCCAACCAATGGCTCAGGCCGTGCATAAAGAACTGGCGGTGTGCCTGCTCGGCAAACAGCTGTTCCACGTCGCCCTTCATGACGCCCAGCTCAACCAACCCGGCGATCATGATGCGAACGACCTGATCGTTAACTTCGCGAATGCTGATACCCGGTTTAAACATTTCCAGCGCCTTGTTGATCGACGCCAGCACGATGTCATATACCTCACGCTGCGGCTTGCTGAACTTGCCGTTAACCGGGAAGGTGCGGGTGATATCGCCGGCATAACCACGATATTCACAACCGGCATCAATCAGCACCAAATCGCCGTCACGCATTTCACATTCGTTTTCGGTGTAATGCAGGATACAGCCATTTTCGCCGCTACCGACGATGGTGTTGTAAGACGGGAAGCGGGCACCCAAGCGGTTAAACTCGTGCAGGATCTCCCCTTCGAGCTGATATTCGAACATGCCCGGGCGGCACTTTTCCATCGCGCGGGTATGCGCCATGGCGCTGATCTCACCGGCGCGGCGCATAACAGCAACTTCTTCTGCCGATTTGAACAGGCGCATGTCATGCAGCCACGGGCGATAATCCGTCAGGGTTGCAGGGGCTTCCAGGTTCTGACGGAAGCCTTTACGCAGTTTATCCAGCGCGCCAAACAGAATTTCATCGGCATAGGCATATTGCCCCTGCGCGTGATACACCACGTCCAGGCCGTTGAGCAGCAGGTGCAGTTGATCGTTGATTTCGTCGAAGGCCAGCGCGCGGTCTACCCCCAGCTTGGCCGGAGCAGCGTCTTGCCCCAAACGGCGACCAAACCAGATTTCTGCCGTCAGATCGCGTACGCGGTTGAACAGCACACTGTGGTTATGAGTTTCATCACTCTTCACCAGGATCAACACCGCTTCCGGCTCGTTGAAACCGGTCAGATACCAGAAATCACTGTTCTGACGATAAGGATATTCAGAGTCTGCACTACGCGTCGCTTCCGGTGCGGCGAAAATCACTGCCGCGCTGGCCGGAGCCATCTGTGCCAACAAAGCCTGACGGCGTTTATGGAATTCCTGCTGGGTCATCACATCTCCTGAAATCGGTTTATGCCACCTGCTGAACGCAGTCAGTAGGGGTTATCAGCGCTCTCGGCCAACGGACGGATCCAATGGTCAGTGCAACGTCGGCCTTTTATTTTCCGGGGCCGTCGGTTTCTGGCGGGTAAATTCAGTATGGCAAAGCAGCGCAGCAACGCGCACGTACTCCACCACTTCTTCCAGCGACTGTTCCAGTTCTTCCTGGTCTTCGCCTTCGTCATAGCCCAGTTGAGCGATATTACGCAGATCGTCGATCGCCTCGCCCACTTCATCTTTCACCTGCGCCAGCTTCGGCTGCATCATGCCCAGTCCCAACAGGAAGTGGTTTACCCACCCCGCCAAGGCATCCGCACGGTCAAACACGCTGACGGTTTCGCCTTCCGGCATCATCAGTTGGAACATGAATTCGTCATCTTCCAGCGTATCACGGGTGATTTCATGCAGCTGCTGTAACGGTTGGCTCAACGCCTGCGGGAAGGCAATGCCTTCGTTGGTCAGATCAAACACCAGGGTCTGCCAGCTGGCGTCACGGTTGCCACCGCACAGCAGGCCACTGATCAAACCGTGCATCTCGGCTGCGGTCAAAGCAACCGCCTGCTGGTTAAGAGCCACGGTCAAAGATTGGTAACTTGGAAATGTATTCTGTATAGACATGCGCATTCGTCATCGTTGGCAGGATAAGTTCGTGTTATGCTACCACCAAGGTCCGTTGGTATACCAGTTGAGGCAACACCTCAGTGGCTAGTTATAATCAGCGCAGTCCGGGCAAACGTACGGTAAATACGCATTTTGCAACCGTTTTTTGTCTGGTAATGTTAGGCGCGGTAGATTACAACCAGGTACTGAAAAAGTGTTGAATCTTGGTACCCAGGTATATATAGTGACGCCCGCTTCGGTAGCCCGGCAATGGCTGACCGGTGCTGGCGCGAAATTTAGGCAGGAAGGTGGCATGTCTGCACAACCGGTAGATATTCAAATTTTTGGCCGCTCGTTAAGAGTCAATTGCCCGCCAGAACAACAAGATGCGTTGAACATGGCAGCAGAAGATCTTAACCAACGGTTGCAAGATCTTAAAGTTCGCACTAGAGTCACAAATACAGAGCAACTCGTATTTATCGCGGCATTGAACGTCTGTCACGAACTTGCTCAAGAACGCTTGAAAACGCGTGACTATGCGGCCAATATGGAACAACGAATTCGTATGCTGCAACAGACCATTGAACAAGCGCTGCTTGAACAGGGTCGCATCTCTGAACGTCAGGATGCACAATTCGAATAACTTAAGTTGCTGGAGTTGAAGGCTCCGGCAATGAGTGAAAAATTTCTCTGAGATGTTTGCCAGCGGGCCAGTCCCCTGAGCCGATATTTAGTACCAACAGAATGTGATGATCCATGATCGGTGTGCATGCTCGGCCCGTCCGAGAAGCCTTAAGATTGTGACAGCACGTTCACCTTGAACCATGGGTTCAAGGGTTACAGCCTGCGACGGCATCTCGGAGATCCCTTCACCTGCGTTTTCAGTGTGTTAACTCACCACTACTGGCGAATCTCACACTATGTCTTTGCAACCTCAGTTCGCTCATCAACGCCAACTCATCCGTAACGAAATACGCCAACGACGCCGTGCCTTAACGCCCGTTCAACAGCATGATTTTGCCCAGCAAATGGCCAGCAATATTGCGCGACATCCCCGCATTCAGGCAGCCAGACACATTGCGGCGTTTCTCTCTTTTGATGGCGAACTAGATACAGGCCCTCTGATCGAGCGGCTGTGGCAACTGGGTAAACAGGTTTATCTGCCGGTGTTACATCCCTTCAGCCCCGGTAACCTGTTGTTCCTGCATTACACCGCGCAAACGCCACTGGTTAGCAACCGCTTCAAAATCCTTGAGCCAGCGCTCGATGTCCGCCACGTCTTGCCGGTGTCACTGTTGGATGTGGTATTGACGCCGCTGGTCGCCTTCGATTCGGCAGGGCAACGTCTGGGGATGGGCGGCGGATTTTACGATCGCACCTTGCAGAACTGGCAGCACGCAGGCCCCTATCCGATGGGGGTTGCGCACGATTGCCAACAGGTTAGTGCTTTGCCGGTGGAGCAATGGGATATCCCTCTGCCAGAGATTATCACCCCGTCACAAAGCTGGGCCTGGCCAGTCTGCGCATAGCAAAAGGCCGGATTGCTCCGGCCTTGATGTTTTCCGTCGGTTACCGATTACAGCAGTAAGCGGGCGCGGATGGTCCCTTCAATCGCTTTCATGCGTTGCAACGCCACTTCGGCACGTTCGGTTTCCGCTTCGATATCGATAACCACGTAGCCGATTTCCGAGCTGGTCTGCAGGTACTGGGCCGCGATGTTCACCCCTTCTTCGGCGAAGATCTGGTTAATCTGCGTCAGGATGCCTGGGCGGTTTTCATGAATGTGCAGCAAACGGCTGGCATTCGGGCCATGAGCTGGCAGCGACACCTCTGGGAAGTTGACCGCAGACAGCGTTGAGCCGTTATCGGAATACTTCGCCAGCTTGCCAGCTACTTCATCACCGATGTTCTCCTGCGCTTCCTGGGTTGAACCGCCGATATGCGGCGTCAACAGCACGTTATCGAACTCGCACAGTGGAGAATTGAACGGATCGCTGTTGGTTGCCGGCTCTTCCGGGAACACGTCGATGGCCGCACCGGCCAGATGGTCGCTCGCCAAGGCGTTACACAGTGCCGGGATATCCACCACGGTGCCGCGTGAAGCGTTGATCAGGATCGCACCTGGCTTCATCAGCGCCAGCTCTTCGGTACCGATCATGTTCCTGGTCGACAGCGTTTCCGGCACGTGCAGCGTGACTACGTCGCTCATATTGAGCAGATCGGACAGATGGCGCACCTGTTGGGCATTACCCAGCGGCAGCTTGTTCTCGATGTCGTAGAAGAACACCTTCATCCCCAGGCCTTCCGCCAGGATGCCGAGCTGAGTCCCGATATGGCCGTAGCCGATGATCCCCAGCTTCTTGCCCCGCGCTTCATACGAGCCCACGGCCAGTTTCTGCCACTGGCCACGGTGTGCCTTGGCGTTAGCCGTTGGGATCCCGCGCAGCATCAACAGCAGCTCACCCAGCACCATTTCGGCCACGGATCGAGTATTGGAGAAAGGTGCGTTAAACACCGGAATGCCGCGTTTGGTCGCCGCTTTCAAATCAACCTGGTTGGTGCCGATACAGAAACAGCCCACCGCGACCAGCTTTTCTGCGGCCGCGAAAACTTCCTCGGACAGATGCGTACGCGATCGGATACCCACGAAGTGTGCATCACGGATCGATGCCTTCAGCGCTTCGGTGTCTAACGCACCTTTGTGATATTCGATGTTGCTATATCCGGCAGCACGCAGGTTATCTACGGTGCTCTGATGAACCCCTTCTACCAACAGGAACTTAATCCTGTCTTTCTCCAATGATACTTTTGCCATTTACCCGACCCTATGTTCAGACTTCAGAAGCGGCTGTTTTCCCCTTTATACCCGTCGTCTTTCAAGCTGCAGCGTTGTTACCTGCACTATCTCACCCCAGTCACTTACAAAAACGTAAGCTCCTGGGGATGAAATAGCTTGTCGCCTAGCTGCAACTTGAAATCCATAGGGTATAATTTCGAAATTACCGCCAGACCGGCAGCAACCCAAAATCAACAGCACGTCCCTCCAACATAACAAAAATAACGCGCCCGGCAATACAAACGATTGCCTGCCCGTTAGCACAAGGCTCAGCGATGTCGGTGCTTTCTGGTGGAAAATGCCATTGGGAAAGATTTAGGCAGAAGCTTAACGGAGGTTATTAACGGAATGTGACATATGTCACCAAATTCGTCGATTTTGAGAAAAGATATTTTAAGACAAGAATTATGCGTGGTGGGCCGTTAGCCCGTAAAAAGCGGCGAACCGGCTGAGGCTTTGTCAGCAGGCTCGCCGGTTTCATGGCCAGATTATCTGACCACTTTTTTTACGCCATCCGGCGTGCCGACCAGTGCAACGTCCGCGCCACGGTTGGCAAACAGACCCACGGTAACCACACCAGCGATGCTGTTGATCTTATTTTCCAGCGCGATAGCGTCAAGGATTTCCAGGTTGTGCACGTCCAGGATCACGTTGCCGTTATCGGTTAACACGTTCTGGCGGTATTCCGGCAGGCCGCCCAGCTTGACCAACTCACGCGCCACGTAGGAGCGGGCCATCGGGATCACTTCTACCGGCAGCGGGAATTTACCCAGCACATCAACCTGCTTGGTGGAGTCGACAATGCAGATAAACTGGCGGGCAATGGCAGCAATGATCTTCTCGCGGGTCAGAGCTGCACCACCGCCTTTGATCATCTGCATGTGGCCGTTGATTTCATCGGCACCGTCCACGTAGATATCCAACGAATCCACTTCATTGCTATCGAAAACGTGGATCCCCAGGCTTTTCAGCTTGGCGGTCGACGCGTCTGAGCTGGAAACCGCGCCTTCGATCTGGTGTTTGATCGAACCCAACGCATCGATAAAGTGAGCCGCGGTAGAGCCGGTGCCCACGCCCACGATAGTGCCAGGCTTCACGTATTCCAATGCCGCCCAGCCTACCGCTTTTTTCAGTTCATCCTGAGTCATGATGTGTTCATTGCCTATATACGAAAACGTGTGCGTATTATAGGGTAAATCACTGACGGCAACTTAGGCTAAAACGCACTTATTTAACCTGACGCACATTTCTGCCCCTCCCTACGACGCCCGCGCTGAAAAGAGCGGCGGGATTTTTTCACCGGAGAAAGTGCAAAAATGTGGCATAGTGCCTGAATCAATTTACTAAAAGGGATCTTCTCTCCGATGAAACGCCCAGACTATAGAACGCTGCAAGCGCTGGACGCGGTGATCCGTGAGCGTGGCTTTGAGCGCGCGGCACAAAAACTTTGCATCACCCAATCGGCGGTATCCCAGCGCATCAAACAGTTGGAAAACCTGTTCGGCCAACCGCTACTGGTACGCACCGTGCCACCGCGCCCAACCGAGCAGGGTCAAAAACTGCTGGCCTTGCTGCATCAGGTCGAGCTGCTGGAAGAGGAGTGGTTAGGGAATGACAATGGGGTCGATACGCCGCTGTTGCTGTCACTGGCGGTCAACGCCGACAGCCTGGCAACCTGGCTGTTACCGGCGCTAAAACCGGTGCTGGCCGATTCCCCAGTGCGCCTGAATTTGCAGGTGGAAGACGAAACCCGCACGCAGGAACGCCTGCGCCGGGGGGAAGTGGTGGGTGCGGTGAGTATCCAGCCGCAGCCGCTGCCGAGCTGCCTGGTCGATCGGTTGGGCGCGCTGGACTATCTGTTCGTCGCCTCAAAAGCCTTTGCCGATCGCTACTTCCCCAACGGGGTGACTCGTTCTGCCCTGCTGAAGGCACCGGCGGTGGCATTCGATCATCTCGATGATATGCATCAGGCGTTTTTACAGCAGAACTTCGATCTCTCGCCGGGCAGCGTTCCCTGCCATATCGTTAACTCGTCAGAGGCGTTTGTTCAGTTGGCACGGCAAGGCACTACCTGCTGTATGATCCCGCATTTGCAGATTGAGAGAGAGCTGGATAGCGGAGAACTGATCGACCTGACACCGGGCCTGTTCCAGCGCCGTATGCTGTTCTGGCACCGCTTTGCACCGGAGAGCCGCATGATGCGTAAGGTCACCGATGCGCTGCTGTCTCACGGGCATCAGGTATTAAGGCAGGATTAAAGGCGCGGCATAACACCGCGCCCCGGCAAGAGATTGCTTACTGCGCGGCGTTGGTTTTCAGCTCGAATACCACGTCCACCTGATCGTCAAAGTGAATGCTTTGCTGTTCGTAAGTCTGAGCGGCATCGCTTTCCGGTGCCGCAGAAGCGGCCTTAAACATGCGCGCAACCGGCATCGGCTGGTAGTTGGCTACGTGATAGCGAATGCTGTACACCGGCCCCAGCTTGGCCTGAAAGCCCTGCGCCAATGAGGCGGCTTGCTGAGTGGCGTTTTCAATCGCTTTCTGACGCGCCTGCTCGCGATAAACCTCTGGCTTGGCCACCCCAAGCTCAACCGCACGAATTTCGTTCAAACCCGATTTCAGCGCACCGTCCAACAGTTCGTTGAGCTTATCCAACTGGCGCAAGGTCACCTGCACCTGGCGCACGGCCTGGTAGCCCTTCAGCTGCGATTCACCGGTTTTCAGATAGTCATATTCTGGCTGAGTCCGCAGGTTGGCCGCATTGATATCTTTCTTTTCAATGCCGTTTTTTTGCAGGAAGTCGAAATACTGCGCTACGCGCTCATCAACCTGTTTTTTCGCCTGGGCGGCATCTTTGGCAGAGACGCTGACTTCGATCGCCAGGGTGGCAATATCCGGGGTGGCGTCCACGCTGGCCGTACCGGAAGTGACCACGTGCGGCCCTTCAGGTACTTCTGCTGCCTGCAGCGCCAGAGGTAACGTGCCTAATCCAATCATTGCGGCCATGGCCAATGCTTTAAGCTTCACAGTGTCTCCTTGAATGACTAAATGCTTACCTTCAAAGCTAACACATCCCACGGCCTCTTAAATTCGGATTAGTGACAAAAAGCTATAAATTAGCGCCATGCCACGCCAGTTGCAGTGCAATGACCCACATCACCAGCCCGACCAGAACGTTGATAATCCGTTGTGCCGTTTGAGTTCTCAGCCACGGAGCCAGCCACGAGGCCAGCAATGCCAGGGCAAAGAACCAGACAACCGAAGCGCTGACCGCGCCAAGGGCAAACCAGGAACGAATGTCTGGCGTCAGTTGCCCTCCCAGGCTGCCGAGCACCACAAAGGTATCGAGGTACACATGCGGGTTCAGCCAGGTAACGGCCAACATGGTCACCACAATGCGCCAGCGGCTTTGCTTCATCTCTTGCGCCGCTGCCAGCTCCAGATGTTGGCTAAACGCGGTGCGGAAAGCCCCCCAGCCGTACCACAGCAGGAAAGCAACGCCGCCCCAGGTCACCAGCGCCAATAGCATAGGTGAACTGCTGAGCAAGGCGCTACCGCCAAAAATACCGGCGCAAATCAGAACGATGTCGCTCAACGCGCACAGCGAGGCGGTCATCAGATGATAATGGCGGCGGATCCCCTGGTTCATCACAAACACGTTTTGTGGGCCAAGCGGCAGGATCATCGCGGCGCTCAAGGCAAAGCCTTGCAGATAGATGGCTAACATGGTGTTCCTTCTGGAAATATCAGCGCCGGTCAAGCGGCGTGTGCTGTTCAACACGCGCATCATACGAAGACAAAATTATTAGGGGAAATGGATATTTCTAATCAGGCATCAGTAATATTAATGCTCAATCGTGACGGCGATGATCGATCCACTCTTCAATCTGGATCGGGAAGACATCCGGTGCCTTTCTCAACATCCGCCGCACCAGATCCAGCACGGTATGTTGCGATAGCGCCTCTTCCATACGTTGCTGGGCAATATTCATCACCTGGCGCACGCCGCAGATACCTTCACAGGCCCAATCAGGAGCGGGTTCATCAAAGACGGCCAAGCGTTGGCGGATCTCTTTGCAGTCGAAGATCGCCTTTTCACCGTCGATAGCTGCCACGATATCCAGCACGGTGATCTGATCGGCCGGTTTGGCCAGCCGGAAGCCGCCGCCCTTACCCTCGCTGCTTTCAACCAACTTCGCCTTGGAAAACTTGGTGAATATCTTGGCCAGGTAGTCATAAGGCACGCCCTGCAATTCGGCGATTTCACGCACGCTCATCTCACGCCCTTCGCCTTTGCTATCGACCATACACATCAGGCTATGGATGCCATACTCCACCCCGGAACTGTAGAACGCCATGTTTTCTCCGCACGATTAACTCTGAGTTAAATAGTAATTTCTTCCCCTCAACGATGCAATGCCAGCTGACACCCACACCAAATAAAATTAAAAAAACATAAAATTCAAACAATTAAATTAAACCTGTCAACGATTAAGTGTAAAAGGCTTGATGATCTTAACTGCGATCAATATAGTCGTAGTTAAAGATTGAGCCAATTTACAGATGAAACAACAGCGGAGTGACTGCATGAAACAACAAATTCTTATCCTGGGTGCCGGTTTTGCAGGGATGTGGGCGGCATTGAGCGCGGCGCGATTAACCGATCTCCACGATCGTCACGATATCGAGATCACCGTGCTGTCCCCTCAGGCAGAGCTGCGTATTCGCCCCCGTTTCTATGAGTCCGAGGTGGAAAACTACGCCGCTCCGCTGCTGCCATTATTCGCAGTAACCGGAGTAAAATTCATCGCCGGGGTTGCCAGTGAGATTGATAGCGCCAGCCAGCAGGTTTGGTACCACAACGAGCAGGACCAACTGACTGCCGTACGTTACGATCGCCTGATCATGGCGACCGGTAGCCACATCGCTCATGCCTTGCCTGGAGCACAGCAGTACGCCTTCGACGTTGATCAAATGGAGAACGCAGCCCGCCTGGAGCAGCATCTTGCTGCGTTGGCCGAGCAGCCTGAGAGCGCCGCACGTAATACCGTCATCGTTTGTGGCGGCGGCTTTACCGGTATTGAAGTGGCCACCGAAATGCCTGCACGCTTACGGGCGATCCTAGGTGACTCTGCTGCAATTCGTGTGATTGTCGTCGATCGCAGCCCGGTGGCGGGAGGCCGTTACAGCGAGCAACTACGCGACGTGATTAGCCAAGCCTCGGTAGAGTTGGGCGTCGAGTGGCGGCTGAATAGCGAGATTAAGGCCATTGACGAGAGCGGGCTGACGCTGAAAAACGGCGAACATATCGCCTCCAGCACCGTGATTTTAACCGTGGGCGTACAGGCCAGCCCGTTAACCCGGCAAATCCCGGGTGAGCGCGATCCGCAAGGCAGGCTGCACGTCGATCAGCACTTAAGAGTAATTGGGCAGAACGCGGTTTATGCGACCGGCGATGTCGCCTTCGCCAGTACTGACGATCAAGGCAATCACGCCCTGATGACCTGCCAGCACGCCATTATGTTAGGGCGCTTTGTCGGCCATAACGTCGCCGCCGATCTGATCGGTATTGAACCCTTGCCCTACCGCCAGGTGAATTACGTTACCTGTCTGGATCTTGGAGCATGGGGCGCGGTCTACAGCGAAGGTTGGGATCAGGTGGTGAAATTCACCAAAGAAGAGGGAAAGAAAATCAAAGTCTCCATTACCAACGAGTTGATCTATCCCCCACAGGCAGAACGTGAAGTGGCCTTTGCCGCCGCCGATCCGTTAGCCCCGTTTGTTTGAGCCCTCACCCCAACCCTCTCCCACAGGGAGAGGGAGCTGCCCGGAGCGCTTAGTGGGGAGCGTGCTGCTTCGGTAAGTAGGGATTAAGAAAACTAACGTGGCGGATTTTCGGAGAAATATCAGCGGACTCGATCGGTCCCCTGTGGGAGAGGGAGCTGTTAAGCCCTGCTCTCTTGGAAGTAAAAAGGTCATCTCAGCAAACTCGATCACCCATTCACCCGAGGTGCATCACCGAGTTTTCAAACCCACTCGATCGGTCCCCTCTCCCTGTGGGAGAGGGTTAGGGTGAGGGGCCACATTACTCCGGCTGCTCTGCCGCTTTCGCTACATGGCGCACATGCACATCCATCTGCGGGAATGGAATACCGATCTGGTGGGCATCCAGCTGACGCTTGAAGTTTTCCATCAGATCAAAGTACACGTTCCAGTACTCGGCATTGGTGGTCCAGGAGCGGGTCACAAAGTTCAGTGAAGAAGGTGCCATTTCATTGAGGCGAACCGTCACGCCTTTGTCGTGCATGATGCGCTTATCTGCCGCGATCACGTCGCCCAACACTTTCTTCACCAGATCGATATCAGCGTCATAGGCCACACCGACCACGATATCCACACGGCGGTTTGGCTCACGGGAATAGTTGATGATATTGCCCGCGATGATTTTACCGTTCGGCACCACAATGGTTTTGTTATCTGAGGTACGCAGCGTGGTGGAGAAGATCTGTACCTGATCTACCGTACCAGAAACGCCACCTAGATCGACAAACTCCCCAGCCCGCAGCGGACGGAAGGCCACCAGCAGCACACCGGCCGCAAAGTTGGAAAGTGAACCTTGTAGTGCCAGACCCACAGCCAAGCCAGCGGCACCCAGCACCGCAATCACAGAGGTGGTCTGAACACCAACGCGCCCCAGCACCGCAATAAAGGTAAACGCCAAGATGCTGTAACGCGCCATCGCAGCCAGGAAATCCGCCACGGTGGCATCGATGCCACGCAGCTTCATCACGCGGCTGAGCGCATTGCTAACAATGCGAGCCACCACCGAACCAATAATGAAAATCACGATCGCGGCAACAATATTCACCGCATACTGGATCAGCATATCCTGATGAGTGACTAGCCAACTGCTGGCATTGTTAATACCTTCTACTACGTTTAGTTCTTCCATTCTGACGTCCTACTTGAAATCCCCTAAGGGAAAAATGAGCAAAATATACTGACGAAACAATATCAGTAAGAAAACCACCGGCTAAGGGTAACCAACATTTTAACGTCGTGCCAACTGCCACAGGAAAAATCCCGCGCCACCGAAAAAAGTCGCTAGAAAGCTCTTAGATACAGCGGAATATACAAATATACAGCGGACTGCCAACGAGCGTTACTTTAACAAGGAGATGTTACGGCAACGCACAGAAATATCCTAAAAAAATGCCAGTAACCTTAAGTCACCAGCATTCATTATCACGCGGGTATGAGTAAGCCATGCTACCGAGACAGGGTGCCATTATTCCGGTTGTTCGGGCGATTTCTCTACGTGGCGCACATGCACATCCATTTGCGGATAGGGAATACCAATCTTGTGGGCATCTAACTGACGCTTAAAGTTTTCCATCAGGTCAAAATAGACGTTCCAATACTCCGCATTGGTGGTCCAGGAGCGAGTCACAAAATTCAGCGAGGACGGAGCCATTTCGTTTAAACGTACGGTGACACCTTTGTCGTGCATGATGCGCTTATCGCCCGCAATCACGTCACCCAGCACTTTTTTCACTACATCAATATCGGCGTCATAGGCCACTCCGACTACAATATCTACTCGGCGGTTGGGTTCACGGGAATAGTTGATGATATTGCCAGCGATGATTTTTCCATTGGGCACCATAATGGTTTTGTTATCGGAAGTACGCAGAGTGGTAGAGAAAATATGCACCTGGTAGACCGTACCAGCTACACTCCCCAGATCGACATACTCACCTGCGCGCATCGGGCGAAACACCACTAACACTACCCCAGCGGCAAAGTTGGACAGTGACCCTTGTAGCGCCAAGCCAATCGCCAACCCTGCGGCCCCCAGCACCGCAATCAATGAGGTGGTCTGCACGCCCACACGCCCCAATACGGCAATGAAGGTGAAGACCAGAATGCTGTAACGCACCATCGCTGCCAAGAAGTCAGAAACGGTGACATCAATACCGCGCAGCCTCATTACACGAGTGAGCATATTGCTGACAACACGGGCTATGATCGAACCAATAATGAAAATAACAAGCGCAGTAACGATGTTAACCGCATAACGAATCAACAGATCCTGATGATCTATCAACCAACTGCCGGCATGATTAATGCCTTCTACAACGTTGAGATCTTCCATTCATATATTCCTACTTTATTTCCCCCAAATAGCGGGAATAGGCGAAATAAACTGACACTGAATGCCAGTCAGAAAACCGCAGCTTAAGGGTATGCAACATTTCAGCCCGACGCCAATCGCCATAGGAAAAAACTCCTGTGCTATAACCACATAGCAATTCCCTTGAATGGCACGTGAACAGCGTCAGCCAGGTCAACTATGATGAAACTAGCCATCCTGGCAAAATAAACGACAAGGAACGCGCAGTGATCGACCTTCCCCTCTCAATCAAACACTATTGGCAAGTGCGCCCCAGATTATTGATTTCGGTAGGTGCTGGGCTTGTGTGTGTCGGGCTGCTTCCTGCTCATCTCCCATGGCTGCAACGTTTGATCGTTGGTTGGAACGTGATGGCATGGATCTATTTATTGTGCCTTTGGCATCTGATGCTGGGCTGCACGCCACAACGGACCCGGCAATTGGCACGCAAGCAGGACGAGAGTGCCCGCCAGGTATTGGCGATGGTCACTTTGGGCTGCGTGGTGAGCATTCTGGCCATCCTGTTTGAATTGAGCACCGCCAAACACGTCAGCGGCACGTTGAAAACGCTGCACCTGGCCCTGACCGGCTCCACACTGGTAGTTTCCTGGCTGCTGTTACCCACGGCATTCACCATGCACTACGCCCACCTGTTTTACCGCCAGCGGGCCAATACGGAGGAGTTACCGCTATTGTTCCCCGGCAAGCTGACGGAGCCAAACTATTGGGATTTCGCCTATTTCTCCTTCACCATTGCCGTGGCTTCACAAACCGCAGACGTGGCCGTGGGCACCGCAGACGTGCGTAAAATCACCCTGCTGCAATCGGTGATCGCTTTTGTCTTCAATATCTTGATCCTGGGGCTGTCGATTAACGTCGGGGCGGGATTATTGGGGTAGCTGACTGGGTTAATGGGTGCCTGGATAGCTTTGCACAAAAAAGAAAAGGCTCCCGAGGGAGCCTTTTAGCGACATGAACGGAGGGACGATATTACAGCACGTCTACCGCGTTCAGTTCTTTGAATGCCAGTTCCAGACGGGTGATCATGGAAGTCTGGGCAGCACGAGTCCATACGCGTGGATCGTAGTATTTCTTGTTCGGCTTGTCGGCACCTTCTGGGTTACCCAGTTGGCCCTGCAGATAGCCTTCGTTCTTTTTGTAGTAGTTCAGGATACCTTCCCAAGTTGCCCACTGGGTGTCGGTATCGATGTTCATTTTCACTACGCCGTAGCTGACCGCTTCTTTGATTTCTGCTGCGGTAGAACCTGAACCACCGTGGAACACGAAGTTCAACGCATTGTGCGGCAGGTTGTGTTTCTTGGAAACATAGTCCTGAGAATCACGCAGAATGGTTGGGGTCAGTTTCACGTTGCCTGGCTTGTAAACACCGTGTACGTTGCCGAAAGAGGCAGCGATGGTGAAGCGCGGGCTGATAGCGTTCAGTTTTTCGTACGCGTAATCAACGTCTTGTGGCTGAGTGTACAGGGAAGAAGCGTCCATGTGGCTGTTGTCTACGCCATCTTCTTCACCGCCGGTGCAGCCCAGTTCGATTTCCAGGGTCATACCGATCTTCGCCATGCGGGTCAGGTATTTGCTGCAAATTTCGATGTTTTCTTCCAGTGACTCTTCAGACAGGTCGATCATGTGTGAAGAGAACAGTGGCTTACCGGTCGCCGCAAAGTGCTTCTCACCCGCGTCCAACAGGCCGTCTAACCATGGCAGCAGTTTCTTCGCGCAGTGGTCGGTGTGCAGGATCACTGGCACGCCGTAATGCTCAGCCATCTGATGCACGTGATGTGCGCCAGAGATTGCGCCCAGGATCGCAGCACCTTGTGGCACGTCAGTTTTGATGCCTTTACCCGCGATAAAGCCAGCACCGCCGTTAGAGAACTGAACGATCACTGGAGCACGCACCTTGGCTGCTGTTTCCAGCACTGCGTTGATGGAGTCGGTACCCACGCAGTTTACCGCTGGCAGTGCAAAGTTGTTCTCTTTGGCAACTGCGAAGACTTTCTGCACGTCATCACCTGTGATGACACCTGGTTTTACGAAATCAAAAATTTTAGACATTAGACGTTGTCCTGTTTCGTTGGCCGTATACCCGTCGTCTTGCAAGCTACAGCCCGCAAGCTAGTGGTAGCGATGGATAAATAGCGATTTTTTACCCCCACAGCCAAGCTGGGGGAGCATAAACAAACGGGCGGCTTGCGCCCCCCGTTATCTGAATTACTGCTTAGCGCGCTCTTCCAGCATCACTACTGCAGGCAGAGGTTTCCCTTCAACGAATTCCAGGAAGGCGCCGCCGCCGGTAGAGATGTAGGAAATTTTGTCAGCGATACCGAACAGATCGATAGCTGCCAGAGTGTCGCCGCCACCTGCAATGGAGAAGGCTTCGCTATCTGCGATAGCGCGTGCAACGATTTCGGTGCCCCGACGGAAGTTAGGGAACTCGAATACGCCAACCGGGCCATTCCACAGAATGGTTTTGGCGTTCTTCAGGATAACGGCCAGACGCTCGGCAGAGACGTCGCCCATATCCAGAATTTGCTCGTTGTCCTGGATCTCGTTGGCCTGCTTCACAGTGGCCACTGCGGTTTCAGAGAACTCGGTCGCTACGCGTACGTCGGTTGGCACCGGAATATCGCAGGTTTCCAACAGTTTTTGCGCGTTCGGGATCAGATCCGGTTCGTACAGGGACTGCCCAACGTTATTCCCTTGCGCCGCCACGAAGGTGTTAGCGATGCCGCCACCAACGATCAGCTGATCGGCGATCTTGGACAGAGAATCCAGCACGGTCAGTTTGGTAGAAACTTTAGAACCACCAACGATAGCCACCATTGGGCGAGCCGGGTTACCCAGCGCTTTGCCCAGGGCTTCCAGTTCTGCAGACAGCAGCGGGCCTGCACAGGCAACCGGAGCAAATTTGCCCACGCCATGTGTAGAAGCCTGTGCACGGTGTGCGGTACCAAAGGCGTCCATCACATACACGTCGCACAGCGCAGCATATTTCTTGGACAGCACTTCGTCGTCTTTCTTCTCGCCTTTGTTGAAGCGAACGTTTTCCAGAACAACCAGTTCACCTTCTGCAACGTCAACGCCTTCCAGATAATCCTTCGCCAGACGGACTGGGGATTTCAGATGCTCTTTCAGGTAGTTGACCACTGGCAGCAGGGAGAACTCTTCGTTGTACTCGCCTTCGGTAGGACGACCCAGATGGGAAGTTACCATCACGCGGGCGCCTTGTTTCAGCGCAGCTTCGATAGTTGGCAGGGAGGCACGGATACGCGCATCTGAAGTCACTTTGCCGTCTTTCACTGGTACGTTCAGATCGGAACGGATCAGAACGCGTTTACCCGCCAGATCCAGATCGGACATCTTAATTACAGACATGGTGAACCCTCTTTGTTGATTCTCTATAAAGTTGCCTGAGCGACGCATCAACACCACGTTGATAGCGCCTTACTAGAAACCGCTTGCGGCCATTGCCCGTGTTGTATCCAACATCCTGTTGGCAAAGCCCCATTCGTTGTCACACCAGACCAAGGTCTTGATCAGGTGCTGTCCGCTGACCCGGGTTTGCGTCCCATCAACGATGGCGCTGTGCGGGTCATGGTTAAAATCAATCGAGACTAATGGTAGTTCTGTATAGTCAACTATACCACGAAATGATCCCTGTGCCGCCTTTTGCAACAGCTGGTTTACCTCTGTGACCAACACCTTCGAGCTTACGCTGACGCTAAGATCGATGGCCGTTACGTTGATCGTCGGCACCCGCACGGAGATCGCTTCGAAACGATCGCAAAACTGCGGGAAGATGCGCGTAATGCCCGCTGCCAGCTTGGTGTCGACCGGAATAATCGACTGGCTCGCCGCGCGGGTACGCCGCAAATCCTGATGATAGGCGTCTATCACCGGCTGATCGTTCATCGAAGAGTGAATGGTGGTTACCGTGCCGGACTCAATGCTGTAGGCATCGTCCAGCAGCTTGATAATCGGAATAATGCAGTTGGTGGTACAGGAGGCGTTGGACACGATGCGGTGTTCGCCACGCAACGTTTGGTGGTTAACCCCAAACACGATGGTCGCATCCAGATCGTTACCGCCCGGATGGGCAAACAGCACCTTTTTAGCTCCTGCCGCCAGATGAGCTTCGCCATCTGTCCTGCTGCCGTACACACCGCTGCAATCCAGCACCACATCTACGCCCAGTTCGCCCCAAGGCAACTGGGCCAACTCAGGTTGATGTAACAGCCGGATGCTGTCATCCCCCACGCTCAACACGTCACATTCCTGGCGCACATCCCAGGCAAAGCGGCCGTGGCTGGAGTCATATTTCAGCAGGTGGGCCATCCCCTCGGCATGTGCCAGTTCGTTGATGGCGACGACGGAAATTTCGGCGCGTCGTCCCGATTCGTACAGTGCGCGTAAAACGCTGCGGCCAATACGGCCAAAGCCGTTTATCGCTATGCGGATGGTCATGCTACTCCCTGAAAAAGGGCGCTCCCTGACGGTGGTGTTCCACTTCAAGGATCGCGCAGACTGATTATCTCGCCTAGAGTACTTTAGCGTACTGCCTGCTGTGAATCGCTGCTTTGCATTATTCGTCAAACCCCGTTGCTCATCGCAACCGCTCACTCTGCATTTCCACTAACAACAGTGATAACTGAAACGCTTCAGCCGAGCATAAACCAAAGTTTTGCCAAAAGGAACAGGTGCAATGCGCTGCCTGTCATGTCGAGGGGACTTTGCGAAAATAAAATGATCTAGCGCACATTTTTACCCTCAGCCCCCGCTAGCCAAATTGAGTTCGAATGCGCAAATGACTTGCCGCTAACGCCAAGACCACCATAATAGACCCTGCGTTTGTTAGGTGAAGCAAATGCTGATGGGTCTAACTCTCTTTCTTTTGTGGTTAATGTTATTTACAAGGAACCAAAATGAGTGAAATCAAAGTAGTCGCCCTGATCAAAGCCATGCCGGAACACCGTGCTGCGGTAGACAAAGCGGTACGCGCCATGGTCGCCCCGAGCCGTTCCGAGCCGGGCTGTATCCAATATGATTTGCATGAAGAGCAGGGCCATCCGGGCGCTTTCGTATTTATCGAACGCTGGACTTCTGAGCAAGCGCTGAAAGAGCACATGGCAATGTCTTACCACGATGCCTTCCTGGCCGAATTGGAAGGGAAACTGGTCAGTCTGGAAGTGAAAAAACTGACTCAGCTGTAATCGTATCGATGAGGGGCGCTGCCTGATGCGCCCCTTTACGTTGCCTCACCCTCTATTCATAAGACAGCGTGTAATGCAGCAAACGCGCAAAATTCCCTGGCTGAACCGTACCGGTTTTTACCATATAGGCAGAATAGAGCAGCACGTTATCCCCGCCCTGGATCTTCTGCCCGCCAGAATTTTGGCCAAAATTCAGCCGATGACCAGCACCGTCGAGCAGGCTTAGTCCCACCCCACTAACGCCGTCAACCGGGATCACCGCCCCAACTGCCCCCTTGCCGGTTTTATCAAACAGGGTTTTGACGATCTTATCTGCGGTATTACAACCATACAGACGGATAGTGAACGGTACCGGGGTAGATTGCCCTTTGGTATCCAGCTCT
This sequence comes from Serratia sp. K1WW1, assembly GCF_055790865.1. Lineage (NCBI taxonomy): Bacteria > Pseudomonadati > Pseudomonadota > Gammaproteobacteria > Enterobacterales > Yersiniaceae > Serratia > Serratia sp. K1WW1. The sequence continues at coordinate 1,069,087 of NZ_CM147697.1, read as the reverse complement.
GCGGTAGATATCTCCCCCAGGTAAACCGTCTGATTGTCATCACCCACCACAATATTGCAGGTGGCAATCGTGATACGGCCTTTGAAAATCGTCCTGCTACTCGCCACCAATTCAGCCTGCGCCATATTAGCCAGTGATGCGCAGAGCAATAGTAAATAAATCCATATTTTCATCATCTACTCCAAATAACGAGGAACCAAAGGCCCCTCGTTCGCAATCAAGGCATCTTGACTTCAAAAATCAATACCTGGCTATATTCTCCATCCTTGATCCTTTTCAGATCATTAGTGGTAGCCGCAATCTCGGCGCGGATCCTTTTGGTTTCGCTCATACTCGAAATATTGGCGATAAATGACGGGTAGGTATGATTGAACTGTAGATAACTACCTTTATCCAGATCAAAGAGTTTCAAGCCAATCCCCTGTGGCGAACCACTGGAATGATTAATGCCCCAAAAGGTACTGCTGATAGAATACCCCCCCTCAGTTTTAATCGTGCCAGGCAAGTTATAGGTGCTACCAATGCAGGTCTGTGACTGAACCGGACCCTTGGTGGCGGTTAACGTAAAGTCTTCCATTCTGACTCTGTTACGGCTCAAATCGTCAGACGAGATCGGCTGAAATTCGACAACGCCAGGGGTGGTGATGGTCAACGTGCACGCCGGGATCGGCGGTTTAATCGGCCCTGCTCCACCACCGCCACTGGACGGTCTGCAACCACTCATATCCGAATTCATCAACCCACAGATACTCGGAACACCGGTGTTATAGCCGTAATAGCTCGAACTTGGATCGTCTCTGCTGGTATGTATCCAGATATCGCCTAACAAATTAATGCCATCAAAGTTAGGGATTGGGCCATAATCAACCTTGCTCTTGATCGGCCGCACCGTAAAGGTGAACGTGAGCGTCTTGTAATATCGCGGCCAACCAGTATCCACACTGAAACAGTCTTTCGTGCAGGGCGCCAAGGTGCCATCGGACCAATTTCTGATGGTTCCCTCCCCAATATTCTCCAAACCGGTTAGGGAGAGTGAACCCGCACCTGTAATACGCATGGTCAAATTTTGGTAGTAAGTGGGTTTATAGGTGAATGCCTTCTCAAAAGAAAACCTGATTGGCCCGGCCTCATTCCCCACATTAATACACCTTACGGCGGCCGAGGCGGTTACCGTATAAGTGCGGTTGGGGATATTCCAATAGTAGCGATAAGAGCAGTCCCCTTCTTTATCACAGTCGTACTTCTCACTTTTCCATTCTATAAAGGGTTCTATAACATCACGGAAGCTGCCACTCGTTAGCCTGACAAACTTGCCGTTCAGGTCTGTCCAATCGCAGACCATCATATCCCCAGACGCCAACGCCGTATTTATCAGGGAGCAAAGTGCCAACAAGACTACCGTCAGCAAATATTTTATCTTCCTCTGTAAGGTAGAAAATCGACATTTTTCCATCATGATTTATCCCGCACACAGGTTGTCGCCGTACAGCTGTAATTCAGCGGCTGATAGGCACCATAATCATTGATATATTTGAGCGCTATCTTCTGCGTTTGCGGCTTAATGCCAGGCAGCGTGACTTCACTTTTCGGTCTGAGAGTAATAGCTTCATCTTCTGCCAACAGCGTACGTTTCCCCGCCATCACCTCAGGCAGAATGACAAAAAACGGTGTGGGATTGACCAGCTTCAAACCTTGGCTGCCAGGCTCCAGGCGGACCTCTTCCTGCCACACCTTCTCGGCCAACGGCTTCAGGGAGGCTGGGCGATAAAAGACTTTAACCTTGATGCGCAGCGCTAGTTGGATCGCATTGGCCTTATCCGACTTGGGTGGGATCTCCTGCAAAACGAAGAAAAACAGCGACTCCCGGTCCTGCGGTAGGCTGGCGGCCCCCTCAAGGGGAGTTACGCGTATCTGCACGGTGCTGTCTTTCTCTACCCGCTGCAATGGTGGGAGCGCGGTTAATGGCGAGCTGATTTTCTCACCCGCTTCATTCTCCAGCCAGGTTTGTGCCAGATAGGGCAATGTTTTACTGTGGTTGATGACATTTACCGGAGATGACTTCTCATCTCCTAATAGAATGACTCGGGTCCGGTCAATAGAAATTGCCGCCTGTGCCGTACCGGCAAACAGAAACAGCAGCCCGCTGACCAAGCCAGCGGAAAGTGATTTATGCATCATTGTGAAGTTCCTTGAGAGGATGAATCAATACGGCAAACGATCGGCAAAGCAGAAGATAAAGAAAGCCCTTGGGCTGGAAGAGTAAACAGGCAACGCTGGCCGTCGCTATCCAGCACGCTCAGATGAGCCTGCGCACCAATGCCGGAAATATAGGTTTCACCATTTTCGCCGACCACGCCGACCTGACGCCGATCCCGGTTTTCTTCCACCGTGCTACCAAAAGGAATGGCCCGGCCTTGCGGGTCAGTCAATTTAATCAATGCCTTGATGCCGCGATAGACGTTCAACTTGCGATAACCGATCGCCCCCTCGGTCAATACCATTTGAATATTAGGGTTGGTGCTCTCGACATCATCGGGTAACAGGTTGGTATCGATGGTGTAGTTGGTGCGGTAATAGTCAGGCACGTTGTTGATCACCGCGATACCGTTGGCATTGGTTGGCACCGCGTTGTTATTCCCCCGGCCACCGACATAAACGCCCCCAATCCCGCCGGTATCAACCATCAAGCGGGTATTGCCAGCATAGCCATCACGGTGTACAGCAGTGCCGTGCTCGGTAGCGGTAATACCCGATTTGATACTGCCCCCCAAATAGTAGTCTTTGCTGCTCATAGAGGTGTTTAACGTCGCGGTATATGCATCGCGGTTCATCGCCATATTGCCATTCAGATTGCTGTTGCTCAGAGATCCCGAAGAACTACTGCCGATTGACCAGGTATTTTCAAGGTCTGAATTATTGGTGTAAGTGGCACTTGGAGAAACGTTGCCATTGCTGACCCGCATCGCAGTACTGAGATAAGATTGCGAGCTTAGCGGTATGCTCAAGCTGAAATACACGGTGTTGTTATTTTTCTGCTCTTGCGACACAAAGCTGGTTTTATACTCAGTACGGTTAAGCGAGACGTAGGCATTGACGTTTTTCAGGCTACCAATATCAAAAGATTTGGCGACGCTCAGGCCATAGCTGTTGCTATCAGAAACGTCCTGCCAATAGGTTTGACGGTTATAGATGGCGTTGACCGATATCCCTAAATCACGGAAGTTCTTGCTGGCAACCAGGTTATAACTTTCCTTGTTGGTGGAGGTGAAATCAGGTGACACCTTCATCGCCACAAAGTTATCTAACGAGAGATAGTTCTTCTCTGAGAAGCGGTAACCGGCAAAGGTGATCTGGCTGTCGATACTGTCGAACACTTTGGAATAATTAAAACGGTAGCTCTCGCCCTTCAGGGTTTGATGATCCAACTGAGAACTGGCGTGCGTCATATCGACGGATATCGCCCCCAAAGTATTCATGTCATAGCCAATACCCCCGTTGAGGGCGTAATAATTCTCATCCGTTAGCAATACGCCACCAAACGCCGAGCCGCCGGAGAAAACACCAACGGAAGCCTCACCGGTCGCCAATAACGGTTTGATCGAACCATTGGTCTGGTTCATTTGCCCCACCATTCCTTTATAACGAATATGGCCTGAGCGGGTAAGAAAAGGCACGTTCGACGTTTCTATGGTAGAAACCCGTTCTTCGCCATTTTCCTCACGGATGGTCATTTTTAACTGGCCAGAGGTAGCATCTGTGAGATCCTGGATAACGAATTCACCTGGTGGAACCATCTTTTCATAGATAATGCTGTCACCGCGCGTTACGGTGATACGGGCATTACTATTGGCAACGCCTGTCAATTGCGGGGCGTAGCCACGTAGCGCCGGAGGCAACATACGGTCATCGCTGACGACCGCCACCCCAGTGTAATTGATCGAATCAAAAACGTCGGATTGGAGATAGTTTTTACCGATCGTCAGATTCGCCCCTGCCTCTTTCAGTGCACGAGCGGCATAAACGGTCGTCGTGGTTAATTGGCGTTGATCATCGCCATAACCACTGCTGTACAACGACGCCTGGTAGTTACTTCTCAAGCGCCAGCCTTGATAATTCGCACCAAGAGTACCGTAACTGGAAAACGCACTATTGCTGGTATTACGGCCCTGATACTTATTGCCGCTCAACGTGTAGTCAAACAACACGCCGGGAATACCATCGTCCCACTGTGCCGGTGGCGTCCAGTCCGGATCGCTGTACTTGAGCAACGCCTGGGGAATGCTCACCAATAGCTCGCTCTTGCCGCGATCGATACGGGCAGTGATCCCTTTATAACCAGCAATCAAAAGGCAATTCGCTTTGCCAGGCGCAGCACGTTTGATAAGTTCTGCCAATGGCGATTCTTTAAAGCCGAATTGATCTATCGTCTTAGAGGTAAAACAGATCTGGCTCTTGCCATCCAGAGTGATAACGCTAAAGCTATCACTGGTGATAACCCGATCGTTGACTTTTAAAGACAGGGGATAAATCCCTTCAGGAATATAATCAGGGCGAGAAAAGTTACTCAGATTAATATTGTTATTATCACGCAATTCAAGCGCTCTGGTTTCAAACTCAATGTTATCACCATCGGCTCTGGCCGAGTCCACCGCGATAAGGCAAAGAATAACGGTAGAAATAAATGAGTATTTCTTCTTATCATCCATAATTATATTAACCCATTAAGGCAACAACGTGGAACGGGGCCTGTCAGTGAATGCCCTCTCTAAATAGGAGACAGCACCAAATTACCTTTCTCTGCGGTAATTTGGCACTGGGGTATTACTCTAAAGTGCTAAAGCTTAGAGATAGGTCAGAGAGAAGTTGGTCATCGCATCGTAGGTACCAGCCACAATATCCTGGCCATCCAACGCCACAACCTGAGCGGAGAATTGCAGGGTGTTATCCCCAGAACGCAGGCTGTAGTTGTCTGAGACAGCACCGATTTTGATGTGCTTGTTGGCCGCATCCAGCAAGCGAATTGCCACACCTTTGGCATCACCGCTTACGCCCAGGAAGCCGTTGGCAGCGCCGACAGACATACCGTCAAAGCGCACGTTAACCTTGGTTTCTGCCGTTGCCGCAGGATCAAAGCTGCAGCCAATCAGTTTGATTTTGAACTCTTTCGGTGCGCTGTAACCGACGGTCTTCAACTGTGCATCGGCAATTTGGCCCAGATTGATGTTCTGGTTGTCACCATCCTGGCCAGGAGCCAAGCCGCAAGGCGCTTGGATAACAGAGCCTTTAAACATGATTTCACCGTTCCCCTGAGAACCCGGAGGAACATCAGCGAAGGTGTAACCTGATAACATTGCAGATGCCAGCGTGGTCAGAGCAAATGTGCGAAGTTTCATTTTCATTGCATAAATTCCTTGAGAAGTTTTCCTATACTATTGTTGCCGCCGCTCTTGAATATCGCATTACCTTATACGTTGAGGGCCTGGCCTAACGGCTGATGTCCCTCTGTCGGCGACCCGATAAATACTATGGACAAACCCCATAAACAGCAAATTAATCTAAAGATAAGCAAAATATTAGATTTTAAATCTAAAAAATTTACCTGATTAACATTAAAAACCAAGTTAAGTTAAATAATAGTCACCGGACAACATTTATAACTTACTCAAAATCAACAGGATCAGCAGTGAAAAATTAATTCTTAATTCACACTTGACTCGCTATGTACACTTAACTTAGATTTCTCCTAAATTTAAAAATCGAGATTATTCCTAATCAGAAAAATCATCACACAAACAGCAGTCAGGGCGTTGATTACCAAATGAAATACACCATAAACTTAATCGTTGTCTACGATCCAGAGCATCGAACACTCGCGTTAAATAATAATAATCAGACGGCGATTGAACTCTCAAAACCCTCTTGCCGCGTGCTTAATGAATTTATCAAAAACAGTGGGGATAACTTATCCCGTGACTCGTTACTGAAGAATGCGTGGGAGGATTATGGTTTTCCCCCTTCCAACGCCAGCTTGAACAACTGCATCAGTGATTTGAGGAAATCTTTTGTTAGCCTGGGGATAGAGAAACCCATCATTATAACCCTGCCTAGAGTAGGGTTTAGAATGGAGGCAGATATACATCCTGCTCCCAAACAAGAAGCCGATGCCAAAATAAAAAAAGTGGAGCCGGTGGCAACGAAACCAGAGAAAGTGGTGGTGGTTAAACAGACAGAAACCGTTAGCCCTCTGCCACTGGTCATGCCAGAAAAATTAATTAAAAAAACCATGGTAACCCCTATCGTTACTTTGGTGATTGTATTGGGTATCATCATCGGCCTGGGTTTACTACTTTGGCCACCAGTAACCCAGTTCAAGTTGATGGGTTCCTATAAACAATGTGATATTTATTCCATCAGAAAAGACCCCGTCCCCGGCTCAGAGTTCAGGGCAAAAAAGATATTGGAGTCAGAAAAACTGGATTGCGACCTGGTCAGACAAGACATTTTTTATACTGAAGAGCGCCCCGATAACGAACTCTTGAAGATAACTTTTCTGGCCGCCTGTCAAAAAGACCCGACTGAAGGCGATTATCAGCATTGCAAAATATTTAAAACCGTTGAGTAAACTGAAATGAAAAAAATTATTGGCGCAGCGTTACTCTTTACCGTCCTATTGATTTGTCTGGTGTACTACACCACCCATCATCAAAGTAGAAAACCCTTCCGCTGTGACACTCAGCAAGTGTCGCTGCAGGTGAAAGCAAAAAGTAATATTGTGCTGAAGGCAAGTGCTACCATCCTATTTTCCTCATCAAAATCCGGCATGTTTTACATCACCGGTTCGGTCAAAGAAAATGACACCCGCTATCTGCTGGATCGCAACATCGCCTTCTCCATCACGCCATCAGAAATAAATAGGGGTAATAATGTCCAATTCACTCATGAACAAGTCCATCCCGCCGACAACACGCCGGACAACATTTGGCGAAATTATGTCATGCCGGAGATTGAACTCGTTGATGTTTATACGGAAGTCGTGCCATTATTCCACAACGCATTATTAATTCGGGGGTTCAGCAATCCGTTCCTGGTCTGCATAAAGCAGGACTAACACTGCATATTAATCCCGCCACTTAGCCTCCCCATTCTTGAGCGGTAAATGGCATAGTATAAAAGTCTAATGCTATGCCATGAAAAACTACACTAACCCAGCAACCGGCCAGAAAAGATTAAATCCTCAAGATTAAAAACCAATATATTGAGCTTAAGTCAGTTAATTTGGCACATCAAAATAATTTATATAACATATTATGCAGAAAAGTTATCCCCCATAGCTAACGCATTGCTTTTATAGCACCCACACGATCTTCGCGGTAGTTGCTGAAAACGACACAACATTAAATGGAGTTTGACCATGAAGGACAAGGTATCCATCTCATTAAACGATCACAATAGTTACTTCTTAGCGGGTCTGCAGTACGCACTGATTGAATACTTTACCGATATACGCACTCCAGTTGACTTTTTTAGCGGTTACTCCAATAAGAGGCCAGACATCATTTTTCAGGCGCTGTATCAGGGTGAAAAAACCGACATCTGTCGGCGCCTGCCTGCTGACGCACCTCAACCGCTCTATTTTGTGATACGTGATAAAGCTGAAAGGCAGTTTACTCCGCCTATCCGCTGCATCGCCAAGAGTAGTACGCTATACCGTAACCAAAGTATCGACGACATACTGGGGAGGGTAAAACTGGCCATGCAGTTCAACTCTCTGCCACAAGAAAGGGCGCAGCGTTGCCCAGCCTGCCATCGCCAAAGCCTGAGCGAACGGGAACGCCAGGTTTTGTATTATCTGCGGCAAGGGATGAGCCAGTCTCAGGCGGCGTGTATTCTGCAACTGAAAGTGAAAACCGTGCACTCACATAAACGCTCAGCAATGCATAAACTGAACTTCACCCGCAACAGTGAATTGTTTCACTGGCTGCTGCACAGCGGTTTAACTTTAAACCTGAGCCAGTAATTGCAAGCGGGTCAGGTAGTTGCACTGCTGAGTGCATCTCTTTGTCCGCAGGGCGATCTCTGCGCCCTGCGTTATCAACCCCTAGCTATACCTTGGGGAAAATCCACAGATGTTCGGCGGGCAGAGACAGCGTACACATCTCTTGGCCACGGACTTCTGTACCATAGGCGCGAACCACAAAATCTTCCGCCACAGTACGGAACAAATACTCCCAACGATCACCCAGGTACATGCTGGTCAGCAGGGGTAACGCGATCTGATTGCCTTGCGGATCTTCCCCCAAGCGAACGCGCTCAACGCGGATCACCGCCGTTGCTTCCTGCCCGGTGGTTAACCCAGCCCCGGCCTTGCCCCACAGCACCCAGTCTTTACCTTCGATCCGCGCGTTGCCTTCACGGATCTCCGTCACCTTGCCAAACAGACGGTTGTTGCTGCCCATAAATTCGGCGGTGAACAGCGTGGCTGGCGAGCCATACATTTCCTGTGGCGTGCCCTGCTGTTCAATCTTGCCGTTATTGAGCAGCAAGATGCGGTCGGAAATCGCCATCGCTTCGTTCTGGTCGTGGGTTACCATCAGCGCAGAAAGGCCCAGTTTGATGATCAGCTCACGCAGGAACACCCGTGCTTCCTCGCGCAGCTTGGCGTCCAGGTTAGATAGCGGTTCATCCAGCAAGATCACCGGCGGGTTATAGACCAGCGCACGGCCAATCGCCACGCGCTGCTGCTGACCACCGGAGAGCTGATGGGGATGACGCTTACCCAACTGCCCCAGACCGAGCTGTTCGAGTACCGCTTGTACACGCTGAGTAACTTCCGCCGCAGGCGTTTTGCGTAATTTCAGCGGATAGGCCACGTTATCAAACACGGTTTTGTGGGGCCATAACGCATAGGATTGAAACACCAGGCCCAGATTACGTTCTTCCGCCGGGATCTCGCTGCGCGCCGTGCCGTCATAGACGGTATTGTTGCCAATGACGATTTTCCCCTGGGTGGGTTTTTCCAACCCGGCTACCGCGCGCAGCAAGGTGGTTTTACCACTGCCCGACGGCCCGAGTAGTGAAACCACCTCCCCCCGTTTGAGCTGCATGGAAACGCCCTTCAATACCGGGTTATCGCCGTAGGTCAGGTGCAGGTTATCTACCGAAAGCTCAATCATGTATTTTCACTCCAAATCGCAGGGCAATCCCTAGTCCTAACACGACCAGAAGGATGTTAATAAAAGAGAGCGCGGCGACAATATCAATCGCCCCCGCCGCCCACAGGGAAACCAACATGGAACCTATGGTTTCCGTACCCGGTGACAGCAGATAGACCCCGGTGGAATATTCCCGTTCGAAGATCAGGAACATCAGCAGCCAGGAGCCAATCAGGCCATAGCGGGAGAGCGGGATCGTCACATGGCGCGTGATCTGGCCACGAGAGGCACCGGTACTACGTGCGGCTTCTTCCAATTCTGGCGCAACCTGCAACAGCGTTGACGAGATTAGCCGTAAGCCATAAGCCATCCACACCACGGTATAAGCCAGCCAGACGCTGAAGATGGTGCTGCGCAGGGAGCGTAGCCACACCACCAGGTTTTCGCGTAGCCATTCGGCGATCGGCAGCGCGGAGAGCCATCCGGCTTTTAGCGACTTATCCAGCCACATCGGCAGGAACAAGAACACCCACAGGAATGCCAAACCTGCCAGCAAGCCAGGCACCGCGCGCGGTACCAGCACGCTGTAATCCAGAAAACGGGTCACGCCGTCAGGTTTACGGTGCATCGCAATGCCGATAAACAGATAACACACCACCGCCAGCGCACCACCGAATACCCCGATCGCCATCGAGTTGACAATCGCCCGCAGCAGGTTGGGTTGCTGCCAAATGGTGCGGAAGGTGTTGATCGACAGCTCATCCCAAATGGAAACCCCGACGCCCCAGTTGGAGATAAAGGCACGCAGCACCACGCCCACCAGCGGAACACCGATGGTAACGGTAAGCCACAAGACCACCACGCCACCGGCGACCCAGCGCCATTTACCCAAGGGCAACGCACGGGCCTGTGAGGCTTTTCCCTTGACCGTGACAAAGCGGTTGGCGGTACGCATCAGACGCCGTTGCAGCATCACCAGCGGAATGGTAATGCAGATCAACACCACCGCCACCGCCGCCATCAGATGGTAAGACGGCGTGCCCAGCTTGTTGGTCAGTTGATACAGGTAAGTCGCCAGCACCAGGTTGCCTTCCGGATCGCCCAGCACCAGCATCAGCCCAAACACTTCCAGCCCCAGGAAGAACAGCAACACGCTGGCATACAGGATCGACGGGCGTACCATAGGCAAGCTGACGGCGGTCATCACCTGTAGCGGAGAAGCCCCTGCGGTGCGGGCTGCCTCTTCGACATCCGAGCCGACGCTGCGCAGCGCCGATGAAATATAGAGATAAGCGTGGGGAACGTGCGTCAGCCCGGCGATCACCACGATGCTGCCCATCGCATAGATATTCCAGGGCACAAAACCCAGCAAGGATTCCGCCCACAGCGAGAAGAAACCGACCGGCCCGGCGGCCACCACGTAGCCAAAGCCCAACACCATCGGCGAGACGAAGATCGGCACCAGGATCAGCGGTTCAATAAAGCGGCGGCCCGGCAGATCGGTTCTTACCATCAAGAACGCCAGCACACCGCCTAACGGAATGGAGATGACCACCAGACCAAATGCCAGAATAAACCCACTTTTCAGCGCTTTGTAGAAATCCGGGTCGGTAAAGATAAAGCGGAATGCCTCAAGGCTGAACACCTTGGAAGGCGAGAAAAACGGTGCGGAAAGGAAGCTTTGGATCACGATAAACGACAGTGGTACATAGATAACCAGCGCGGTTATCAGCACCACCAAGCCGCGCGGCAGACTCTGCCACTTGTTGCGCAATGCTTTCATAGACTGTCCCGATGGTGATATCCCCTGCATCCTGAGATGCACCGGGGTAGAGTTCCCTGTTCATGCTGAAGGAGAACGCAGGAGAGTGTAGCTCTGTGCATTTCCCCTCACCCTAACCCTCTCCCACAGGGAGAGGGGACTGAATGTGCCACAACTCAATCACGGCACCCGCCCCAAGCATTAATCCTGTTACAGATTAACTTCTCTCCCACATGGAGAGGGGACTGAATGTGCCACCTTTTCACTTCTGAGACTGAACATGACACCGAACGGGTTTCCTCTCCTTTTTGAGGAGAAGGACTAGATTTGCCCGTGCCACAGATTGGCTTCTGAACCCACCTACAACACCGTACCAGCTCCCTCTCCCTGTGGGAGAGGGTTGGGGTGAGGGGGCCTCCCGTCATCACTTCGCGGCGGCGGTACGCCACTGTTTGATGTAGTCCAGGCGTTTGGCAGGTTCCAGATATTCCAGCAGGCTTTCGTCCACCGGGATCGGTTTCAACGCCTTGCCCAACATCTGCGTCATGCCATCGATGTCGTTCTTGCCTTCGATATCGTTGCGGATGGAGGGGATATCCGCCTTGTTGGCCAGGATGTTCTGCCCTTGCTCAGACAGCACGTAGTTCACCCACAGTTTGGCCGCGTTGCTGTTGGCCGCTTCCTGGCTGATAAAGGTCACGCGTGACAACACCAGCGTGTAGTCTTTGGGATACGAGATACCGAGTGAAGGATCGGTTTTGGCTCGCGCCTCGGCATAGGACCCCAGGATATTAAAGCCAATCAGGTTTTCGCCTGACGAGACCCTTTCCATCATGGTGCCGGTGGAAGACTGCACGGCCAAACCGCCCTTGGCGATATCGGCCAAGGTAGCGAAGTAGTTTGGATCGGCCTTGAAGTCTTGCACCGAGAGCATGAAGCCCAGGCCCGACTTCTCAATGTCATAGGTAGTGACTTTCTTTTTGAATTTATCCGGCTGGCTGGCAATCAGCTTAGCCAGCGCAGCATGGGAGTCTGGCACCTCACCCTGCGGGATCAGGCGCTTGTTGTAGATAAACACCACCGGCTCATAAGTCGTGCCATAGGCCTTATCTTTCCACACGGCCCATTTAGGCAGTTGCCCCAGCTCTGGCGAGGCATATTCCAGCGCATAGTCGGTGGCCAGCTTCAGCGCGGTATCCATGGAAGAACTCCACACCACGTCACCACTGGTGCCCCCAGCCGCCTGCTCGCTGATATAGCGGTTATACAGCTCGGTGCTGTTCATATCGTTGTATTCGACTTTGATGCCAGGATACAGCGCTTCAAATCCCTGGATCAGTGGCCCCGCGGCTTTGGTATCCGTGGTGGAATAAACCACCACCTTGCCTTCTTTTTTCGCCGCATCGACAATCTTTTGATAATCGGCCGGGTAGCCTGCCGGGAACTGGGCGAAAGCCGGAGCAGAGATCAAGACGGCCGCTGTCGCCATGGATACGCCAATCTTCAAAAACATATCATTAACTCCTGGTTACATTTGTAAAACCAAAAATTAACATATCGCCAATGACAGGGGTTAAGCAACGCCGTTAATTCGCTATGTTGCTGTTTTGTGATGGTGGGCAATTTTTCGACAGCTTCAGCCATGATTATCCAATCATTAAGGATTTCTTAATGTTGCCTGGGCTGTGGACGGAGAGAGGTGGTTGGCGGGGAGTCAAAAAATAAGGGGCGAATATTCGCCCCTCGTACAGTTAAAGCTCAGTCGTTATTTCAACAGCGCGTTAGCCTTGGCTACCACATTGTCGACGGTGAAGCCGAACTCTTTGAACAACAGCTCTGCCGGAGCAGACTCACCGAAGGTGGTCATGCCCACGATAGCGCCGTTCAGGCCAACATACTTGTACCAGTAATCCGCGATACCCGCTTCCACCGCTACGCGAGCAGAAACTGCCGCTGGCAGCACAGATTCACGGTAGGCCGCGTCCTGCTTGTCGAAGGCGTCAGTAGACGGCATGGATACTACGCGCACTTTACGCCCTTCGGCGGTCAGCTTGTCGGCAGCTTCAACGGTGATGCCCACTTCAGAACCGGTCGCAATCAGGATCACGTCCGGCGTACCTGCGCAGCCTTTCAGCACATAGCCACCGCGATAAACGTTCGCCAACTGCTCGGCGGTACGTGGCTGCTGAGTCAGGTTCTGACGGGAGAACACCAGCGTGGTCGGGCCATCATTGCGCTCGATGCCGTACTGCCAGGCAACAGCCGACTCAACCTGGTCACAAGGGCGCCAGGTGCTCATGTTCGGGGTCACACGCAGGCTGGCCAACTGCTCAACCGGCTGGTGCGTCGGGCCATCTTCACCCAGACCGATAGAGTCGTGGGTGTAGACGAACACGTTGCGGATTTTCATCAGCGCAGCCATACGCACCGCGTTACGGGCATATTCCACGAACATCAGGAAGGTTGCAGAGTACGGCAGGAAACCACCGTGCAGCGCGATACCGTTGGTGATGGCGGTCATGCCGAATTCGCGCACGCCGTAATGGATGTAGTTACCTGCCAGATCGTCACCCAGAGACTTGGAGCCGGACCACATGGTCAGGTTGCTTGGTGCCAGGTCCGCAGAACCGCCGAGGAATTCAGGCAGCAGTTTGCCGAAGGCTTCCAGTGAGTTCTGTGATGCCTTACGGCTGGCGATGTTGGCTGGGTTAGCCTGCAACTGCTCAACGAATTTCTTCGCTTCCGCTTTCCAGTTGGCTGGCAGTTCACCGCTGGTGCGGCGTTTGAACTCTGCGGCCAGTTCCGGGAAGGCTTTGGTATAAGCGGCCAGTTTCTCGTTCCAGGCGGCTTCTTTAGCCTTACCAGCTTCTTTGGCATCCCACTGGGCATAAATGTCCTGCGGGATTTCGAAGGCGGCGTATTTCCAGCCCAGAGCTTCACGGGTAGCCGCAACTTCGGCTGCGCCCAGTGGAGCACCGTGGGAATCATGGGTGCCTGCTTTGTGTGGTGAACCGAAGCCAATCACGGTTTTGCACATCAGCAGGGAAGGTTTGTCAGTGACCTTATGGGCTTCTTCGATCGCGGCTTTGATAGAGTCGCTGTTGTGGCCGTCAACGCCACGCACCACGTGCCAGCCATAGGCTTCGAAACGCTTGGCGGTATCGTCGGTGAACCAGCCTTCTACGTGGCCGTCGATGGAGATACCGTTGTCATCATAGAACGCAGTCAGTTTGCCCAGCTTCATGGTACCAGCCAGGGAACAAACTTCGTGAGAGATGCCTTCCATCATGCAACCATCGCCCATAAAGGCATAGGTGTGGTGGTCAACAATGTCGTGGCCCGGGCGGTTGAACTGAGCGGCCAGCGTACGTTCGGCAATGGCGAAACCGATCGCGTTGGCGATCCCCTGGCCCAGCGGACCGGTGGTGGTTTCTACGCCTGGGGTATAACCATATTCTGGGTGACCCGGAGTTTTGGAATGCAGCTGGCGGAAGTTTTCCAGCTCGCTCATCGGCAGATCGTAACCGGTGAGGTGCAACAGGCTATAAATCAGCATTGAGCCATGGCCGTTAGACAGCACGAAGCGGTCACGGTCAGCCCAGTGCGGGTTGGTAGGGTTGTGGTTCAGGTAGTCACGCCACAGGACTTCGGCGATATCAGCCATGCCCATAGGGGCGCCCGGGTGGCCGGAATTTGCTTTTTGAACGGCGTCCATACTGAGTGCGCGGATGGCGTTGGCAAGCTCTTTACGAGAGGACATGTTTTACTCCAGGTCGGATTAAAAAAGCGATCAAGATTTCTATTTTCTCAGACTCGGCATTGAAACAGCAATCCCTAATACCGAATGAGAGCGAGTTCATCACTAATGCGCACGTTCGGGACACATTTCGGAATATAGCTATTTCGGCCAAGCCTGCCGTACACTAGGCTATGCGCAGAATAATGGCAGCAGATCCCCCCTTAACTATCACAGGACGATAGAACGATGAAAATCCGTACTTCTTTGATTGCACTGAGCATTACTGCTTTATTGAGCGGCTGTCAAAACCTTAATACCGATACCCTACTACAATCCGGCGCCCAGGCCTACCAGGCGGCGACGCTGAGCGATAGCGACGTCAAGGCACTCAGTGATAAATCCTGTGCAGAGATGGATAGCAAGGAGCAAATCGCGCCAGCAAGCAGCGACTATACCAAGCGCCTGAACAAGATTGCCGCCGCGTTGGGGGATAACATCAACGGTACCCCTGCAAACTACAAGGTTTACGTGACCAAAGACGTCAATGCCTGGGCGATGGCCAACGGCTGTATCCGCGTCTACAGCGGCCTGATGGACATGATGGATGATAACGAAGTCGAAGGCGTGCTGGGCCATGAAATGGGCCACGTTGCGCTGGGCCACACTCGTAAAGCCATGCAGGTCGCTTATGGGACAGTGGCATTACGTACCGCAGCATCTTCAGCTGGCGGCGTAGCAGCCTCACTGTCTCAGTCGCAGTTGGCCGATCTGGGCGAAAAACTGGTCAATGCCCAGTTCTCACAAAAACAGGAAAGTGAAGCGGATGATTACTCGTTCGATCTGCTGAAGAAACGCGGCATCAATCCAGAAGGTCTGGCTACCAGTTTCGATAAACTGGCGAAATTAGACGGTGGTCATGAAAGCAGCATGTTTGACAGCCACCCAACTTCCGAAGCCCGTGCCAAGCACATTCGCGATCGCATCGCCGCCGGTAAGTAACGCTATGTTCCCTCTCTTGGGAGTACGTCTCTAGAGAGGGAACCGAGTAAGCAATCAGTACAGCTTCTGCGGTGGGCCAGCGAAGGTCAACGGCCCAACGCTTTTCATATCAACCTCTACCACCGATGGCCCAGGGTAATTAATCGCCTCCGCCAGCACGCCGCCAAACTGCGCAGCATCGCTTACTTTCCAGGCTTTCAGCCCCATCGCCTCTGCTACCTGGCAGAACGCCGGAGTATGCAGTTCGTTATAATACTGGCGTCCAGAGAAATACTTGTCCTGAATGCCACGCATCACGCCATAGCCGCCGTCGTTCATGATCAGCAAGGTGATATTGGCCTGTTCCTGCGCCATGGTTGCCAGTTCCCCCAGGCCCAGCGCCAAACCGCCGTCCCCAACCAGGCCAACCACCTTACGCTGCGGGTTGGCAATTGCCGTGCCGATCGCCATCGGTAACCCCATGCCGATCGCCCCGGCCAGCGAGTGAATATTGCATAAAGGCGAGATGGCCCGGAACAGGCGGCTACCCCACACGCTGCCAGAAACGGTGATATCACGCACCAGCAGACCATCCTGCGGCAACGCGGCGGCGATGGCATCGTTCAGTTTGGCGTATTCACCAGACTGCTGGCGCAGTGCCGTTTCGGCCAACTCAACCGCACGGCCAATCTCCGCATCCCACTCGGCATTCACCTTCTCGCCGGGTGCCAGGCGTGCAGCCAGCGCACTCAGTAAGGCGGAACAGTCGCCATAAACCTGCTCATCCGCCAGATAATTGCGGTTGGCTGCTGCCGGATCGATATCAATCTGTACCAACGGGCGCGGCAGTGGGAGTGACCAGGTACGAGTTTCGTTACTACGCAGGCGGGAACCGGCCACCAGCGTCAAATCACACTGCGTCAGGATCGCCTCAACGCTTGGTGAGTTGTGGAAGGCCCGCAGGCTGCGCGGATGGCTATCCGGTAAAATCCCACGCCCATGGGTGCTGGAGATCACTACCACACCGGCATCCGCCAACTGTTTCACCGCCTCACGACAGGCCAGCGCACCACCACCAACCCACAGCAACGGACGTTTGGCACGCTTCACCTGTTGGTAAAGACGTTCAACCGCAGCTTCATCCGCAGCAGACAGAGCTGGAGGCAGTACCACCTTCCCTACCAGGCTGGCGGGGACCAGGCTGTTCTGAATATCGATCGGGATCTCTACCGCTACCGGGCCACAAGGCACTGTCTGCGCATCCAGAATGGCGCGTTGGATCACCGCGACCGCCTGCTCCGGCGAGTTCACCCGGTAAGCCTGCTTCGAACAGGCGCGCAGGAAGCCCAGTTGATCCTTGGTTTCATGGATAAACCCGGCATCGGCGTCCAGATAGGCTTTCTCTACCTGGCCGGTGATATGCAACAGCGGCGTATTGGCATTCAGCGCTTCAATCATCGCACCGACGGCGTTACCCGCTCCGGCACCGGTACTTGTCAGCGCCACACCCAAGCCAGAAAAGCGCCCGTGGGCATCGGCCATGGTTACAGCACCTGCCTCACCGCGCGCCGGTACAAAACGGATCGCACCACGCTGCCCAACGGCATCGGCAATCGGCAGATTATGGATCGAGATGATGCCGTACATTGCCGCCACCTCGTACTGTTCCAACGTTCGGGCTATCGCCTCACCAACCGTAATTTTTTCGCTCATCATCTGCCTTCTTATTGTCTTCAATCTTTACCCGTCGTCTTTCAAGCTGTAGCGTTGTTATCTGCACTCGCTCACCCCAGTCACTTACTAAAAGTAAGCTCCTGGGGATGAACGAGCTGGTCGCCTAGCTACAACTTGAAATCCATAGGGTAAACAGGGAGTTCTAACCGCGAGTTAATTACTCCAACAGTTAGGTTGGTTGTTAAGGGAGAGATACAAACTCTTTTGCTGCATATAGGCCTGGATGCCATGCAGGCCCTTTTCGCGTCCCAGGCCGCTTTGTTTAAAGCCGCCAAACGGTGTGGAAATCGAGAATGTCTTGTAGGTATTGATCCAGACGGTGCCGGTTTCCAGCTGTTCCGCCAGCGCCATCGAGCGGGCAAAATCACGGCTCCAGATCCCGGCAGCCAGGCCATAGATCGAGTCGTTGGCCTGTTCGATCAGCTGCTGTTCATCATCAAACGGCATCACCACCAGCACCGGACCAAAGATCTCTTCCTGGCAGGTGCGGGCACTGTTACTCAGCCCTTCAATAATGGTCGGCAGGTAATAGCTACCCTGGGACAACTGTGGATCGGCAGGAGCTTCACCGCCAATGAGCACCCGGCCCCCTTCCTGCTGGGCCAAGGCCACGTAGTCCGCCACGCTCTGGCGATGCTTGTCGCTGATCAGCGGGCCGAGGTGGACACCGGCTTGCAGCGGGTTACCAATACGCAGTCCGGCGGTCAGCTCGCATAAACGGGCCAACAGCGGCTGATACAGCGAGCGGTGCACAAACAGCCGTGAACCAGCGATACATGCCTGCCCGGCCGAGCTGAAAATGCCATAACAAATACCACGTGCCGCCTGTTCCAGATCCGCATCTTCCAGCACGATGGTGGGCGACTTGCCCCCCAACTCTAACGATGTAGGGATCAGTTTTTCTGCGGCAATATGCGCCAAATGACGGCCAGTGGAGGTCCCGCCGGTGAAGGAGATCTTTTTCACCAACGGATGGCGAGCCAAGGCTTCACCAATCACCGAGCCCTTGCCCGGCAATACGCTGAGCAAGCCAGCAGGCAAGCCTGCCTGTTCAAACAGTTCGGCCAGTTTCAGCGCCATTAACGGCGTAGCCTCTGCCGGTTTCAGTACCACCGCATTCCCTGCCGCCAGCGCCGGAGCCACCTTCTGCATTTCACTGGCAATCGGTGAGTTCCACGGCGTGATCGCCGCTATCACGCCCAACGGCTGATACTGGCTTAGCGTCATCGCATCACGGTTACGCTGGGTGGGAAGCTCTCCCTCCAACACCTCGCAAGCGGCAGCAAAATAGCGAGCCGTGGCCGCCGCACTCATGACCAGACCACGGGTTTCCGCCAGCGGTTTGCCATTGTCACGGGTTTGCAGCTGCGCCAGGGCTTCCACTTGTTCAGTAATCAAATCGCTGACGCGATGCAGGATCGCCGCGCGCTGATGCGGCACCAATCCACGCCAGCTAGGATCGCGCCAGGCTTTTTCTGCCGCCGCAACCGCCTCATTCACATCCTCGACGTTGGCCGCTCGCAGGCGAGCATTCACGCTGCCATCCGCCGGGAAAACCGAACTCATCTCTTCGCCGCGCCCTTCGCACCAGCGGCCGGCAAGAAAAATCTTTAACGTTTCCATGCTTTGCTCCTGCCATTCAGGCAATAAAACCGCCGTCCACCAAACTGCGGCAGGCTTGTACCGCACTCAGCGCCGCCAGCGTTGACGTTTTCGGGTTGCTGGCCAGCGGGGTGCCGCACAGCTCAATCTGGAACTCGCCAAACTGACCACACACCTGTAAGCGGTGAGTATTACGTTGAGTATGCGGATCTACCTGTAAGCGTACCCGCGTGGCGTCCATCCCCAAGCCATGCAGCGCAATGGTGGCCGCTACGTTGGCGTTGGCTGGGAACATGCTTGCGGCTTCCCGGGCAGAACCTTCAAAGAACACCTGCGCTTCGCTGACGGCATCCAGATTAATCAGTTTTTCCGCCGGGCTGCCGCGCCAACTGGCCGGACTTTTGCTGGACTGATAGGTCACGCTGTCCAGCCCGCCCTCCCGCGCCGAGGCCAGGCCATCCATCCCTGCCACCGCACCAGACAGCACGATCAGCCGCCCTTGGTAGCGTGTGCAGGCCTGCTGCAAACGCAGTTGCAATGCAGCATCGGCCAGGGCGCCAGTAGAGATCACCGCCAGCCGCCAACCACGTTTAACGATGCCCTCACCAAACTCGGCGACCGCCTGCTGGCTGGCACACTCCAGCACCAAATCGGGTTGCTCGGTACACTGGTCAGGGTGGGTCAGCGCCTGCACCTGTCCGGCAAACGCGGCGTCGATCTCGGCATGATGCGTTTCCCGTGCCACGATCCAACCGACTGCCACGCCCTCCGGCAGGCGCGCCAGCACCTCTTTTGCCATCGCGCCATAGCCAATCATCATGATCTTCTTCATCTTTTCAGTCCCGTCAGAGATGGCGATTGAAACCGCCGGAAACGTCCAGCGCCGCACCGGTGGTAAAGGAGGCCAGGGGGGAGGCTAAAAACAGCAGCGCCCGTGCAGGTTCCTGCGGTTTACCCAAACGCCCCATCGGGATGCCACGCCGCTCGGCAATCGCCGCCGTCCACTGTTCCCAGCTTTGTTGTTGATCCTGGCGTTCGGCAAAGCGCCGCCGCCATTGGCCCGACTCCACCATGCCCAGCAGGATGGAATTGACGCGAACCCCTTTGCTCACCAGCTCTTTCGATAAGGTCAGCGTCATGTTGAGCAACGCGGCACGGGCTGCCGAGGTGGCAATCATGTGCTCTTCCGGCTGTAGAGCCAACAGTGAGTTAACGCAGGTAATGGAGGCGATATCCGAGCGCTCCAACGCCGGTAAAAAGGCCTGCACCGGGTTGATCACCCCGAACAGTTTCAGCTCTGCCTCATGCAACCAGGCTTCACGCGGTGTCTGATCGAAATGCGCCACAAACCCCTGCCCGGCGTTGTTGATCAACATATCCACTGCGCCAAAATGCGTGCTGACCTGCTCGGCAAACTTGGCAACCTGCTCGGCGTCGAGCACGTCGCAGCGTAACGCCAGGATCTCCGCCTGCGGGAACTCTTTACGCAGGCTGGCCTCGGCGCTGGCCAGTTTGTCCTGATTGCGGCCACAGAAAGCGACTTTCGCCCCTTCGGCCAGCAGCAGACGCAGCGTTTCAAAACCGATCCCCGAGGATCCTCCGGTGACCACCGCCACTCGCCGTTCAATCTGAAAATTCATGGTTGGATTGCCCCCGTAAAGTCCTGCAAATAGCGGTTAAACAGCGCTGGCGCATCGAGATAGCTGGCATGCCCCGCCGCATCAATCAGACGCATTGTCGCATCATGCTGTTGCGCCAACGTTGCGGCCCCCTGCGGTGGCGTGATGCGATCGACACTGCCACACCACACCTGTAGCGGGCCGCGATAGCGCAACAGGTAGCAGTTGATATCGTCATTGGCCAGCATCCAGGCGGCGCTGAGA
This sequence comes from Serratia sp. K1WW1, assembly GCF_055790865.1. NCBI lineage: Bacteria > Pseudomonadati > Pseudomonadota > Gammaproteobacteria > Enterobacterales > Yersiniaceae > Serratia > Serratia sp. K1WW1. Next base: position 1,048,237 of record NZ_CM147697.1, on the reverse strand, counting down.
AAACCGGCCGGATCAAGTTGCTGCATGCCGCTGCGTACCCAGGCAATATCCTGTGGATCCGCATATTCACGTAACAGTGCCGCCGCACGCTGTTCGCCGTAGCCCTGCGGGCCAAGCGTTTCGATCATCTGTTTGCGTTGGCCGTATACCTGCTGGCGTTTTTCCAACGGTGCGGTGGCATAGCCCTGAGCCGGATCGGCCAGTACCAGTCCACTCAACCCATCCGGGTTGGCAGCGGCAAAGGCACTGCCGATCAACGCACCGAGCGAATGCCCTACGATCAGCGGCTGTTGTAACTGCAACTCGGCGATCAACGCCGCCAGCGCGTTGGCATAAGCGGCAGCATCTGGCTGTGCCTGTGCCAGCGCTGCGCTTCCGCCATAACCCGGAGCATCCCAGGCAATCAGGCGGTGGCCGTCGGTCAGGGCGCGATCGCTGAACTGCTTCACCCACGAAGCAGAACCGGAACTGATGCCATGCAGCAGCACTACTGCCCGGCCATGCCCGGCTTCGCGCCAACTCAGCCGCTGGCCTCCACAATCCGCCTGCTGGCGTTCCGGTAAGCCGTTCATCAGTTACGCTTCACTTTCGACAACGGATGATCGGCCGGGTAAGTCGGGGTTTCCGGCTTGGCAGTACCGAGCATCACGCACATCAGCGCTTCCTCTTCACCGTGATTGAACAGACCGCGATAAACCCCCGCCGGGACAGAAATCAGATCGCGCTCTTTCAGGATGGTTTCGTAATACTCTTCACCGTCCTGGATCATCAGCGTGATTTTGCCTTTGAGCATAAAGAACACTTCTTCAACGTCGTCATGCAGGTGCAATGGCCCCTCACATTTAGACGGCAGCACCATGGTGGAGAAGGTAAAGTTCCCCGCCGGAATGGTGTTGGTGTCGCTGACTACGCCGGTGGCACCAGTGCCGATATAGCGCATCTGCGCACGGCGGTACTTCGGATCGTAATCGGCCTGGAACTTCAGCGCGTTCCAGTCATATTTACGGCCTTCAAAACGGGCGATACGCGATTCCACCCAGTTTTCCATCGTCAGATCCTGCGGCTTGATGCCGGCTTTATTCTCAACCTGGGACATGTTGTCTCTCCTTCGTTGCATCAATACTTATTCAGTAACGGCAGCAGAATGGCGCAGCCGACAAAGGCCATCACCACCAGGAACAGCAAACCGTTATCCATATTGCCGGTGGCGGCGATCAGCGCCCCCATCAGCACCGGTGCCAATGCGCCGGCAAAATTACCCAATCCGTTAAATACCCCGCCAGCGGTGGCGCTCACCCGGCTGCTGGTAGCCTTGGCCAACAGCGCAAAGATATTTGGCGCACCGGCTCCCCACATAAAGGTGCTGAAGGACATGGCGGCGATCACGCTGTAGGTGCCCTGCATATACAGAACGACACCCAAACCGATCCCGGCACCGCACAGCGAGATGAAACAGGCCAACGCGCGGCGATCCATTTTGTCCGACAGCCAGGCCCCCACCACCTCGCCAAGCAACATGGCAATAAACGGCAGTGATGACAGGTATCCCGCGTGCTCCAGATGAATGCCTTTGCCTTCGATCAGATAGCTCGGCAGCCAGCCGTTCATGCCCCACAGGTAGGTGAGAAACGCGATGTTAAACAGGCAAATCATCCAGAAATGCGGGGTACTGAACAGTTCGCGGCGCAGCTGTTTACGCTCGGCAACGGCCGGTTTACTGGTGGTGCTGGCCGCCGGACGTGCCACGTTAAGGTGACGCATACCAAACAGCACCAACAACATCACCGGCACGGTCAGAAACGCCATAAAGAAGAAGGTGGTTTCCCAGTTAAAGCGGCTGAGAATGAACAGCGTGACCGGGAAGCCCAGCGCAGCGCCAATCGGGGTCCCCAGCAGCCACAGCATGGTGGCACGCGCCTGGAGACGTTGCGGAAAAGCCTGGCGCACGATGGCATAGGCCATTGGCAACAGCGGCCCTTCGGCGATGCCCAGCAGGATACGCAGCGTCATCATGGTGTGATAAGAGCGCGTCATCCCCATCAGCACCATCAGTACGCCCCAGGTCACCATCATGCCAATCAGCACTTTGACCGGATTGAGCCGATCGCCAATGCCGCTCAACAGCATCGAAGAGAAGCCGTAGGAGAACAAAAAGGCGCTCATCAGCAGCCCGAGCCGGGTGGGATCAAAGCCGATGCCCATCGCCTGCTGAAACTCGTGGTCAGAAAACAGCGCGGCAATGCTGATCTTGTCGAAAAACGCCAGCAACACGCAGGCAAACAGGGCTGCCGGCACCGACCAACGCACGCTGGTTGGCGAATTTTCGGCAACAGCATCCCCCACCCGACCGCTGCGGGCGTCAATATCTTGCGTAGTCATAAAACGCTCCCTTTGGGTCGGGCGTTATTTCAACGCCATCAGAGAAAATTCCACATCCGCCAGTTGCTGCGGATCCAGTACCCGGCCGCTGGCCAGCCAGCGTTTACCCAGCTTGATGGTGCGCGCGTCGTTAAACGCCACCAGTTGCACCAGTTGCCGATCGGCATTCAGGGTGAAGAACAGTTGTGACTGCGGCGTACAGCGCACTATCTGGTGAACGCCGCCGGTAGGGACGCCAAGAATTTGGATATTGGCGTCGTATTGATCCGACCACAGCCAGGCAACATCATCGTAAGGTGCGGCAAACGCATCCAACATCGCGCAAGCGGTGCTGATTGCCTGATTCTGTGCGTAGGCCCAGGATTGCAGACACAGGCCGAGGGTGGGATGGCGCGCAACATCGCCTGCAGCAAAAATGGCTGGATGGCTGGTGCGCCCTTGCCCATCGACGACGATCCCGCCCTCAAGCTTTAGCCCAGCGCTGTGGGCAAGTTCCAGATTCAGTTCAACGCCAATGCCAACAACCACCAGGTCGAAGGGCTGCGCAGCACTGCTGGCGCTGCCAATCCAGGCTTCACCCTCGCGATCTTCAAGCGTGATTTCGCCGCAGTCGCAATGCACGGTGACGCCTTGCTGTTGATGCAGTTCCAACAACGCCTGGGAAACGCTGGCTCCTACGCTGCGCATACACAACGCGGGTTGGCGCTCAAACACCGTCACGTCAACACCCAGCTTGCGGGCCGAGGCGGCAATCTCCAGCCCGATCCAGCCACCACCAACAATCGCCAGCTTTTGGCATTGCTGTAAGCCCTGGCGCAAGCGTGCCGCATCATCCCAGGAACGCAGGGTCATCACTCGCGGGTGCTTGGCCCAGTTGGCATCAGGCAGGCGTGGTCGGCCACCGGTCGCAATCAGCAGCTGATCGAACTGCAGCTGGCTGCCGTCGCTGAGCGTGACGATTTGCTGCTGCCCGTCGATGGCTTCGGCACGTAGCGGGCGGTACCAGTCGATATTCATCCCGGCAACCACCTCTTCACTGAACAGGCGGCAGAGTGGCGCATTACCATCCAGCAGCGCCGCCTTGGAGAGCGGTGGGCGTTCGTAAAAATCATAAGGCTCGTCACTGATCACCGACAATCGGCCGCTATAACCGCGATCGCGCAGCGTTTTCGCTGCCCAGCCACCGGCCTGGCCGCCGCCGATAATGACAATTCCTGCACGGGTTGGTTGACTCATACCGCCCCCGGCTTCTTATGTTGGCGGCGGGTATCGTGATCGATACCGCCTTCGACCGCCCATTCGGTAAACGACACCAGCGAATGCTCCAGCTCACGCGGCTGCCAGTTTTCCGTCAGGTAGTCATCATTGGTGTAATACTCAAAGGCACCGCCGGTCGGGCTGTTGACGTACCAAAAATAGGCTGAGGAGATCGGGTGGCGGCCTGGGCCTATAAAGGTGCTCCACTGCTCTTTATTCATCGCGATGCCGCCGCCGATCACTTCATGGATATCGCGTACGGTGAAGGCGACATGGTTCAGGCCCCGTGGGCGGTTAGGCAGTTTCAGCAGGAACAGGTTGTGATGGCCACCGCGTGCCTGGGTGCGCAGGAAGACGGCGCGATCGATATAGCGGTCGGAAACCTGGAAACCGAGCAGATCGCAGTAGAAGCGTTCGGTAGCAGCCAAATCCTCAACGAAGAACACTACGTGGCCAATATTGACCGGCTCGGCTTTGGCATAAACCGGGCTAGGCTGGTCGATGCGGCGTACATCGCCCCATTGGTTGATCGGCGAAACGGGCAGCTCCACCGGTTGCTGCGCCGTAACGGCAAAACGCAGCGTCATACCGTTGGGATCGCGGCATTCCAACTCTTCGCCGACGTGGCGAAAGCCTGGCATCTGCGCCAACAGGGGTTGCAACGCAGCCAGCGCCGCAGGGCTTTCAACTGCCCAGGTCATACGGCGCAAGGTAGAACCCGCTTCAAACGCGGCCGGTAAGACCTCGCTGTCTTGCGGATACAGCACCACGCTAGCCCCGCTCAACGTGGTAAATTCACGGCGCGGTTCGCCCCAATGCTGTAGCGTCGGTTGCAGACCGAAGTCCTGCATAAACTTTTCGCACGTTGGCAGATCTTCAACGCCAAATTCCAGCTTTTCGATTCCGGTTATGCTCATTATTGTGCCTCACGTTCTCGCTGAATGCGTTTTTCAGGCATGATCGACCCCGGCCCATGAAGCTCATGAAGCTCATGAAGCTCATGAGTCTTATCCCTGCCTGAGTGATTGGTAGTGGCCGAATAGCTTCGCCCAAATTACAAAGCGTTCGGCCGGTTAGCCGACGTTAGCCTGCGGTGGCGCGCCCAGCAGGCCTGAAATTTTCACTGCGGCGTCCCGGACTTCCATGCGCAACCGCTCGCGATCCGCCTTTGGGATCTCATCGGACGGCACCATAATGCTGACCACCGCTTCCACCCGCTGCTCGCGGTTAAAGATCGGATAGACGATCGAGGAAATGCCGTGGCGGTAGAAGGATTCGCCAATCACATAGCCACGGGCCTTATCCTGCTGCACCATCTGCCACAGCGCTTCGCGATTGGCCGGTGTCCCTGGAGCCGCATCGGGCAAGGCTTCATGCGGGAACAGGCGTTCAAACTCTTCCCGGCTGGTGCTAGTCAGCAGCATCCGGCCAAGCGAGGTACGGTGCACCGGTAAACGGGTACCCACGCTGACCTGATTGATCTGCGAGCCAGCCGCGCTGACGCGGGCGATATAGATCACGTCATGCCCATCGCGGATCGCCAGATGGCTGCTGCATTGGCTACGATCGCGCAGCTGCTCGATCACCGGTTGGCCAGCCTGGGCCACGTCCAACGAGGCGATATACTCAAAGCCCAGGCGCAGCACTTTGATCCCCAACGCAAAGGTGTTGGTGCGCGGATTGCGCTCCAAAAAGCCCAGATGCTCCAGCGTTTGCACCACGCGGTAGGCAGTTGCCTTTGGCATATCGACCAGGCGATGTAATTCTGCAAAGGTCATTTCCTTATGCTGCTCGCCAAAGGCCAGCAGCAGTTGTAACCCGCGATCCAGCCCCGGGATCAGATATTTACACGCTTGATCGTCTGCCATGTGCTGCTCCTAAATGTTTGCCTGTCCGTCAGGCGGTCAGTTAAACACGAAACCACCGTTGACCGGTATCAGTTGGCCGGTGACAAAATCCGCCAGCGGCGACAGCAGATAGAGCACGCTACCGGTCACATCGTCCGGATGCTGTGCGCCTGCCAGTGCCCGGCCTTGCTCGTAAAGCTGATGCCGTTCGGCAGGGACGTATTCGGTGGCTTCAACGCGCGTCAGGCCCGGTGCAATGGCGTTGACGCAGATGCCCTGCGGCCCCAGCTCACGCGCCATGGAGCGGGTCATCGAGATGATCGCCCCTTTGCTCGCCACATAGGCCATCAGTTTCGGCGCGCCCCACAAGGCGGTATCCGAGGCAACATTGACGATTTTGGCGTGCGGCGTTTGGGCTAATAATGGCACCGCCGCCTGACTCACCAACCAGGTCCCTCGTACGTTGACCTGCATGACCTTGTCCCACAGCTCAATGTCGTATTCCATCATGGTTTTGCCACCGACACCGGTTGCCATCGCGGCGTTGTTCACCAGCCCGTCGATCGCGCCGCCCTTGGCAATCGCACTGAACGCCGCAGTGATGGATTGTGGTGAAGCCAGATCGATAACCTGAGCTTCAACCTGTGCCCCCTGCTCACGCAGGCTGGCGGCGCTGTCCTGCAACTCCTCCGCCAGGATATCGCACATCACCACGCTGGCCCCGGCCTGAGCCACCGCAGCGGCAAAGCTGCGCCCCAGCCCACGCGCCGCTCCGGTGACTACGATACGTTTTCCTGCCAGCAAGCCGCTCACTGTGCCGCCTCCAGCTCGCTGAGCGTTGCCAGCTGCTTTTGTGCCTCTTTCTGCATCATACGGCGCAGGCGGGAGAGACCCACGTCATGCTGATACAGGTATTCACGACCGCGCGCGTTCGGTGCCATGTTCTCCAGCACGATGCGATCCTGCTCCAGTACGTCCCAGTGCAGTTCTTCAAGACGGTTGCGGTACATAAAGCGCCATGCGTCACGCTGCCAGTCTTTCACTTTGCGGATACGCCAGAAGAATACCCGGCAGTGGTCTTTATCTTCCGGCACCACCATCCCGATGATCCAGAAGTGGCCGCCCGGCCCAAAACGCTTTTTGTAAGGGATCGACAGGCGCATCCAATAGGCACCGCTGCTGCCAAATTCGACCCAGTCGAAGTTCACGCCAATCTGGCCGTTCTTTTTAAAGATGAAACCGCTGTCGGTCGGTTCCAGCGCCATATCGGCCTTGCGATCCCCTTCCGCCATCGAATGCGATGAGGAGTGCAGGTAGGTGCCATGCATCGGATCCATCACGTTTTCCAATGCGTATTGATAGTTGCAGTCCCAGCTGGCGGTACACAGGAAGTTGCTATAGTTGGCCTCATCAGCGAGTTCCTGCGGGAAGCTCAGTTCGGCAGGCTGTTCGTCGGCAGTAACGCCGAAATACAGGAACACCGCACCGTAAGCCTCTTTTGCCGGGTAGGATTTCAGGCATTTCTGCCCTACCAGCGGGCAACGGTCCACCGCTGGCACATCTTTAACCTCGCCATCGCCACCCACTTCAACGCCGTGATACCAGCAGGCAATGCGATCGCCAAGGTTCCAGCCCATCGACAGGCGCGCGCCACGATGCGGGCAACGATCTTCCAGCGCGTGGATCGCCCCTTGTTTATCGCGCCACACCACGATCTGTTGTTCAAGACGGGTGATGCCCACCGGGTTGTTACCCACTTCCCAACTGGCCAATACCGGATACCACATACCGCGCAGGCCCTGATCCAGATAGTCTTGTACCGTCTGCGCGGAGGATGCTGTGTTTGCTGTCATTGTCCTTCTCCCTGTGCGGCTCAGAAACCGTTGACGTGTAGGAATTCGCGGAACGTGGCTTCATTCCATGGCTGACCACTGCGATCGAACAGGCGACGCTGATTGAGCGCGCTGACGATCTGTTCCAGCTCCTCAGCCCCTTGCTCGAAGATCTCTTCCAGCGCGGCTACCAGCGAGGTTTCAAACCCATCAGGCACGCGTGCCCGGGTTTGCCAGATCACATTCTGAAACTGGCCGGGTTGGTGGATTTGGCCGTTGCCGCCCTCACGCGCCGGGATCACCTGTTGGGTATCCGGCAGCCAAGGGTTGAAATCGGTAATGTGCTGCATGCTTATTCCTCCGCGATAAAGGTGATTTGGATTTGATTGTCGATCACCCGGGTAGGGTAGGTTTGCAGATCACGGCCACCGGGTTCGCGCAGGCATTGGCCGCTACGCACATCGAACACCGCTTCGTGCAGTGGACATTCCACTTTTCCGTCATCAACAAACCCTTGGCTGAGCAAGGCATAGGCATGCGGGCAAACGTCTTCCAGCGCGTAATATTGACCGTCGATCAAATAGACGCCGACCTCTTTTCCCTCAATATTGGCGGAGAAAGGAAAATCTTCTTTAACTTGAGACACTTCGCACACGTTCTTCCAGCTCATTGCTTCTGTCCTCTATCTGATTGTTTCATATATGAAACTCAGTTTCTTATTTAATACAGTCACTATAGGTATGGCGAATCTTTCGTCAAGCCAGCAAAGGGAAGAATGTTAATGATTGGTTATTTTAAAGTTACAACTGCGGAGTGGATCACGAAAAAATGCACTGGGGGTGAAAACAAAGCAAAACGGCCCCAGTCATCAAGACTGAGGCCGTTTAATCCGTAGTGATTGGCAGAAAACGCCGACTTAGCGCCCTTTCTTTTTGCGCCCTGGCTGAGCAAAACGCTTACGCGCTGGTGCTTGACTGCCCGCTTTATCTGCGGATTTCTGCCCGCCGCTCGACGGTTTTTTCACCGCAGGCTTGGGCTTGGCCGCTTTCTTGGTCGGTTTGGCCTCTGAGGACGAGTCCTCGATCAACTTAAACAACTCAACCAGTTCGTCGTCCGTCAGATCGCGCCATTCCCCTAACGGCAGCCCAGACAGGCCCACGTTCATGATGCGGGTGCGCTCCAGCTTGGTCACCTCATATCCAAAATGTTCACACATGCGGCGGATCTGGCGGTTAAGCCCCTGCACCAGCACGATACGGAACACAAAGGGGGCTTCTTTCTTCACCTTGCATTTCTTGGTCACCGTGCCCAGCATCGGCACTCCGGCACCCAAACCACGAATAAAATCGTCGGTCACCGGTTTGTTAACCGTGACCAGATATTCCTTCTCGTGATCGTTACCGGCACGCAGGATCTTGTTCACCAGATCGCCGTGGTTGGTGAGGAAGATCAGCCCCTGCGAGTCTTTATCCAAGCGTCCGATCGGGAAGACACGGGTGCTGTGGTTGACGAAATCGACAATATTGTCTTTCTCACCGTCTTCGGTGGTGCTGACGATACCCACCGGCTTGTTCAGCGCAATAAAAATCAGGTTGTCTTCGTTACGGGGTTCAATAAGCTGCCCGTTAACCTTGACCACGTCGCCAGCGAATACCCGATCGCCGAGCGCCACGCGCTTACCGTTGATAAAAACATTGCCCTGTTCGATGTAACGATCGGCATCGCGACGCGAGCAGATGCCGCTCTCGCTAATATATTTGTTGAGGCGTATAGATGGTTTAGTCAGCACGGTTCCTCCGTAAACGCGAAATACACTTTATCTTCACGGCAATATTTTCATGATGGGGTGCGGGAGATTCGGGGCGCAGCATACAGCGCCCCTCCCCATCCAGCAATCTGACTATGCCTGCTTTTTGGACGCTTGCAGATACAACATTTCCAGGCCCAGCGTTGCCGCTGCCAGTGCGGTGATCTCAGACTGGTCGTAAGCCGGGGCCACTTCTACCACATCCATGCCGACAATGTTCAGCGATTGCATACCACGCACCAGTTTCAGGGCGCGATCGGAGGTCAGGCCGCCGATCACCGGGGTGCCGGTGCCAGGTGCGAACGCCGGATCCAGGCAGTCGATATCGAAGGTCAGATAAACCGGCATATCGCCAACGATCTGTTTGATCTGCGCCAGCAGATCGTCCACGCCACGATCGTTAACCTGAGCAGCATCCAGTACGGTGAAACCGTTGTCACGATCGAACTCGGTACGGATACCGATTTGCACGGAGTGATTGGGATCGATCAGGCCTTCGTTCGGCGCATGGAAGAACATGGTGCCGTGGTCAAACTTGCTGCCGTTGGCATAGGTGTCGGTATGGGCATCGAAATGCACCAGCGCCATTTTGCCAAAATGCTTGGCATGTGCGCGCAGCAGCGGCAGCGTAACGAAGTGGTCACCGCCGAAAGAGAGCATGCGCTTGCCAGCTGCCAGCAGTTTTTCTGCGTGCGCCTGCAGCTTGTCGCTCATATCCTGGGCATCACCAAAGTTGAATACCACGTCACCACAATCGACCACGTTCAGACGATCGCGCAGATCAAAGTTCCACGGCCAGCGCGCCCCTTCCCATGCCAGATTGGTAGAAACCTGGCGGATCGCCGCAGGGCCATGACGCCCACCGGCGCGGCCGGAGGTAGCCATATCAAAAGGAACACCGGTGATCACCCACTCTGCATCGCTATCGTAAGGCATAAAATTCAGCGGAAAGCGCAGGAAACCAAAGGCGTTGGACACTAAGGAATTATCGGGCTGATGGCCTAAGGTACTCATATTTACCCTCATTTTTCAACGGTTCGCCCGTAGCCGGACGCTTGGGCGGTAGCAAAAAAAAATCCCTCCCGCGTCGTTAGCCCGACGAGAAAGGGATTTATTCGATGTCTGTTTCAATGGGTAGATTATCGCCGCAATTGGTTCACTCTTCAAGGTGCCCGTTGTCAGCAGATGCAGAAGAAGGGGCAACCAGCCTTCCGGCGACGAGTTCGACCACTCGATCGGCAGAGGCTATCGTCTCTGGCCGGTGAGCGATCAGTAAGATGGTTAGACCCAGATTGCGCAAAGTGCTGCCGATCAGGACTTCATTGGTGACATCAAGATGGCTGGTTGCCTCGTCCAGGATCAGTAACCGTGGGCGTTTATATAATGCCCGGGCCAACAGCAGGCGCTGCTTTTGGCCCCCCGATAACGAATTACCCATTTCCCCAATCAACGTCTGGTAGCCCATCGGTAACGCGATGATATCCTCATGCAACTGTGCCAGTTGAGCACAGTGTTGCGCCCAGTCCAGATCGCTGTGTTGAGAGAAAAAGGTGATGTTGTCGAGTATTGCCCCACGGAATAGCCGATCCTCTTGCATCACCGCACCGATCATTTGGCGAACCTGCCGATAGCCCGCATGATGATGATCGATGCCAAACACCTGCAACCGCCCGGCCGTTGGCGGGTAAAGCCCCAGCAGGATCTTCGCCAGAGTGGTTTTCCCGCAGCCGGAGCGGCCTACCAACGCCACCACTTCCCCAGGCATGATACGCAACGCCGCTCCAGCCAGGATAGCGTTACCTCCCTGGCCGTAGCTGAAGGTGATATTTTCCAGTTCCACCACCGGGCGATCCTCTCTCTGCGCGGGGACGGCTAGAGATCCCGCCACCTGAGCGCCGCCCTCCTTCTGGGTCAGCACAATATCTGCCAGCCGTTCGTTATAGACATCCAGCATGCGCCAGGCAAATGCCTTATCGATCAGGCCATTGATACTGGCGGAAAAACGCCCTTGAAATGACATATACGCCACCAGCATGCCGATCGAAAACGAGCCCGACAGCACCGAATTGGCACCAAACCACAGTACCGCCGCGCTCACCAGGCTACCGATGATCTGGTTAATGATGTCGTAGCCGATGGCCAGCTTATGCTCACGCAGTTGGCTATTGCGTCTGGCGATATTCAGGTTACGCCAGGCCGATTCCCGCTGTGCCAGCGCCCCGTTAACCCGCAGGCTGAGCATGCCATGCAGCGTTTCCAGAAAGTGGCTTGATTCCAGGGTGCCCGCCGTCCAACTGTCTTCTGCCGCCCGGCGCAGGGTGCGAAACCATAACACACGTAATAAGCCATAAATCAGTGCTGCACCTAGCGCCAGCATGGATAACGGCACGCTGTAGAGCAACATCATGCCCAAGGTACCAACCACCAGCAATACGTCCAGCAGCGCCTCAAGGATGCTGGTGGTGAGCGTATCCTGAATGGTATCGACCGCATCAAACTTGGCGCTGACATTGCCAATGTCACGCTTCTCAAACCAGTCAATCGGCAGACGCAGCAGGTGATGGAACACGTTGGCCGTCCACTGCATATTGAAATTGACCGCCATGGTGATGGTGGCCCATTGCCGGGCCAGGCCAATCAACGTCTGGGTCGCACTCATCAACAGCATGGCAATGACAATCAGCACCAACAGGCTATCATCCAGCGCCACCAGGACTTCATCGATCACGATCTGATTGATCAGCGGGCTAAGCAAGGCCAAGACTTCCAACGCCAGGGCAAAGCAGAAAATGCGCGCCAGCGCAGCCTTCAACCCTACGGTTTTACCAACCAATTCGGTTAGCCGCACTTTCTTGCGTTCGTCACGCTGCTCAAAGTCATGGGTTGGCGTCAGTTCCAGCGCGACACCGGTAAAATGACGGTTAGCCTGTACCAACGACATGTTAACCGCCCCACGTGCCGGATCGTGCAGTTCTATCTCGTTGCCACGGACCCGTTTAAGCACCACAAAGTGGTTGAGATCCCAGTGCAAAATGCAGGGCACGGTCAGTTGGCTGAGCTCCTCCAGCTCTAAACGTACCGCACGACCTGTCAATTTCAGGATCTGAGCGCACTCCATCAAATGCACGAAAGTCATGCCCTGCGTCGAAACACTGAATCTTGCACGCAGGCTGGGCAGATCAATACGGTAACCGTGCCAACCGGCGACCATCGCCAGACAGGCTACCCCACACTCCGCCGACTCGGTTTGACGGATCAACGGCAAGCGGCGGCGCCAATGCAAATTCAGGTGCAAATGCTCGGTCCATTCCATGGCTATATTTTTCCTTGCAGGCTCCATAACGGTTCCAGCAGCCATTCGTACAGCCGCCGCTTGTCCAGCTCGATATCTGCGGCCACCACCATCCCGGTGCGCAGTAATTCCTGACGGCCATACACGGTCACGCTGGGTTTATCTGGCACGACAATCACCCGGTAATGCCCCTCGTTTTCTTTCCACACCACCGGGTTATGTGGCATGACATCCGTCGGGCTGAGGCTGATGCGGGTCACTTCCCGCGTGGTGCCATACTGCACACCAAATTTTTCATAGGGATAGGCCGCGAAACGCAGGCCAACGCGCTGATGAGGTTTGATAAACCCAACGGACTTGCTCGGCGCATACAGCTCAATCTGCATTTGGGCCGCCTGTGGCACCAACGTTAACAGCGGTTCATTTTGGTTGACCGTTTGCCCCGCCTTGACCAACACTGCAGCAACACGCCCAGCCACCGGAGCGGCCAGCGTGCTCTCCTCCTGCGATTGCAGTTCTATCTGTTGCTGCCGGATCCCTTGAAGTAACCGGTCCAGCTCCGCCCGGCGGCTTTGCCCCTGTTGCAACAAACTTCCCTGCTCCGTTTCAACCGAGGTCAACTCACGCTTCAGACGCTGCTGTACTTGCCGCTGGTTTTCGACATAACCTTCCGCAGCTGCCAGTTCAATCTGCTTTTGCTGATACTCAAGCTCGGAGACATACTTCTGGCGAACCAAACGTTGATAACGCTCCATCATCGAGCGGGTTAATGCTGCCTGGCGCAGCGTTTGTCTCAGAGCCTCATCGGCGCTGCGCAGTTCATCCTTCAATTGGCCTGCCCGCTGCCGTAATCCCTGTATCTGCAGGGTATTGGCGGCAACCTCCTGATGCTGTTGCTGTACCAACATCTGATACTGCTGCGCCAGGGAGTTCTTCAGCGTCGCCAAGGTGGCCAAACCCTGGCCGTCATAGCGTTCGCCACTTAGCCGATAAAGTAATTGGCCTGCTGCAACCTCATCGCCTTCTTTAATCAGCAAAGCCTCAACCCGCCCTTGCGTACGCGCAACCACTTTGACGACACCGGTTGAAGGCATCACAACACCTTCCAGACGGGCTTTACGGGTATATTCACCGCCAATTAAAAAAGCGATTAATGCAGCCACCAACAGCACGCTGGCACAGGCATAAAGCGTCATATTCGGGCTAGGGGAAATCAAAATCCCCCCTTCGGATCGCGTGACCTGGGCGGCCAAATAGGCCTGGCGGTAGAGACGCTGATAATTACGCGTCACGAGATTGAAACAGCTAATTTTATCGTCTTAATGGCGATATAACGTTGTTCTGGCAATCTATTATTAACCATAAACATTACCGCTCCCTGCAAATGAAATTAATAGTGATTATTACCAATAGATACTTGAACATTAGTTATTAAATTAAAAGCAACACTTGATTTTCTAACAGAGATTTTCTTTAACCAAAAAACTTACCAAAATAAAAAGAACAACTCAACAACACCGTAAATTATTATTAATTGATTGATAACGTAAAATAAATAAGTAAAAGCCATCTTCGGGGAGATGGCTTGAGGCTACAGGAAGAATTTTACTGGCTAATAGATTACCAACGATAACAACAGAGACCGTTATTATTTCACTAACACCGGATCTGCACGATATTGCGTTGGGAACAGCTGCTGTAACTGTTTTACCTTCGGCAAATCATTCACCACGATATAGGGCTGGTCCGGATTGAGGGTGAGATAGTTTTGGTGGTAAGCCTCGGCAGGATAAAAGTGACCATCGTCCTCAATGCGGGTCACCAGCGGTTTGGCAAAGCGCTTACTGGCATCCAGCTGTGCAATATAAGCCTTGGCAACCTGCTGTTGTGACGCCGTCAGTGGGAAAACGGCTGAGCGATATTGCGTGCCGCTGTCCGGCCCTTGGCGATCGAGTTCGGTTGGGTTGTGTGCTACCGAAAAATAGATTTGCAGCAGTTGGCCATAGGTAATCTGCTGTGGATCAAAGGTGATCTGCACCGACTCTGCGTGGCCGGTATCCCCTCCACTGACGGCCTCATAATTAGCCGTTTGTGCCGCACCTCCGGTATAACCCGATATGGCATTGGTCACGCCTTTAACGTGCTGGAACACCCCTTGCACGCCCCAGAAACAACCGCCGGCAAAGATCGCGGTTTCCGAGCGCGATGTCGTCGGCGCTTCGTCTTTTACCGGCGCAGGGATCGCTACCGCCGCCTCGGCATCACCCAGTGGCCAGGCTACGCTCTGCAAACAGAACCCGGCGGCAACCACTATCGCGCCCCATATGCCATATTTACCTAGCGATGGCAGCATTTTGTCTACGTTTCTCATGTTATTCCTCACTATTCTGGTTAGGCAGGGCTTGGTGTGAACAGCATGGCGATGCCATTCATGCAGTAGCGCAAACCGGTGGGTTGCGGGCCATCGTCAAATACGTGCCCCAAATGCCCGCCGCAGCGGCTGCAATGCACCTCTTCGCGAACCATGCCCAGCGTTCGATCCTTACGCGTCGCCACCGCCTGTTCGAGGGGTTGCCAGAAACTGGGCCAGCCGGTATGGCTGTCAAACTTGGTGTGGGAAGAAAACAGCGCCTGCTGGCAACCCGCACAGGCAAACTGACCATCGCGGTGCTCATCGTTAAGCGGGCTGCTGTAAGGGGGCTCTGTGCCTTCCTCGCGCAAAACCGCATATTGGCTGGCAGAGAGCCGTTGCCGCCATTGTTCTGCGGTATAGTTGACGGCAAACGACTCCGCCATTGCCGAACGAGAAAAAAGGGCAGGCAGCAGGCCCACGGCATAGGCCACAGAGAGTGCCCCACCGCCCAGAATAAAATACCGTCTGTTGATCATCATCGTTACCTCTGGTGCTATTCACCGACAATGACAAACTACAGAGAAAGTCGTGACCAAATCCTCACGGAGAGTTCACAAATTTGTGATAACTGGGAACGCTGCATTAATGCGTTGAAAGTTTAAATGGAATTTCTAATTTGGCGGGGTACGGGCTAAGAGGGAAAAATGAAGGAGCGCAGCCTCTGGCGCGCCCCTGGATAGGAAGTATGTCAGCCTATCGGCATAACTTACTCATCTTCAAGATAAGTATAGCCATACAGACCAGCCTCGAACTCTTCGACAAATTGCGCCTGCAACTCCGCGTCAAGATCGGTTTCTTTCACCTGATCGCGGAATTTAGCCAGCAGCGCGATCGGATCGAGCTGCACGTATTCCAGCATATCAGCAACAGAGTCGCCTTCATCAGACAGCTCGGTTTCTACGCTGCCATCAGGGAATACAAACACATCCACCGACGCCGTATCGCCAAACAGGTTGTGCATATTGCCCAGGATTTCCTGATAGGCACCAACCATGAAGAACCCCAGCAGAGGCGGGTTTTCCGGATCGTACGGCGGCATCGGCATGGTGGTGGCTACGCCGTCACCATCAATATAGTGATCGATGGTGCCATCGGAGTCACAGGTGATATCCAGCAATACCGCACGGCCTTCCGGCGGCTTGTCCAAGCCTTCCAACGGCAAGACCGGGAACAGCTGATCGATACCCCAGGCATCCGGCATCGACTGGAACAGTGAGAAGTTGACGTAGAACTTGTCCGCCATCCGCTCCTGCAATTCATCAATGATTGGCCGGTGCGCGCGATTGCTCGGATCGAGCTGCTGCTGGATCTTGTTGCAGATGTTCAGATACAACTGCTCGGCATAGGCACGCTTGGTCAGATCCAACATGCCATGGGCATACTGGGTATGCACATCGTGCAGATCCATCTGGCTATCGTGCAACCATTCACGCAGCGAACGACGGTTTTCCGGCTCGTTCATTTCCTGCCAGGTTTCCCACATGCTTTCCAGCGCGCGCGGCGCATCTTCGACCGGGGGAACCGGCTCACAGAATTCGTTGCGCTCAACGCCAATAACGTTGGAAACCAGCACCGTATGGTGGGCGGTTACGGCACGGCCAGACTCGGTGATCACCGTTGGATGCGGCAGGCCATGCTCATTACAGGCATCACCGATCCCCCAAATCACGTTGTTGGCATATTCATTCAGGCCGTAGTTGACCGAACAGTCGGACTGCGAACGGGTGCCTTCATAATCCACACCCAGGCCGCCACCCACGTCGAAACATTGAATGTTTACGCCCAGCTTATGCAGCTCTACGTAGAAACGCGCAGACTCACGTACGCCAGTGGCAATATCGCGAATATTGGCCAACTGAGAACCCAGGTGGAAATGCAGCAATTGCAGGCTATCCAGGCGGCCCGCTTCACGCAGGGTCTCCACCAGCTTCAATACCTGAATGGCGGCCAGACCGAACTTGGATTTTTCGCCACCGCTCGACTGCCATTTACCTGCCCCTTGTGACGCCAGGCGGGCACGGACACCCAGACGTGGTACCACATTCAGGCGTTCGGCTTCTTCCAGCACCATCTGGATTTCCGACATCTTTTCGATCACCAGGTACACTTTGTGCCCCAGCTTTTCGCCGATCAGCGCCAGACGAACATATTCACGGTCTTTGTAGCCGTTACAGACGATCACCGAACGGGTCATACCGGCATGGGCCAGTACCGCCATCAGTTCCGCCTTGGAGCCGGCCTCCAGCCCCAGTGGTTCACCGGAGTTGACCAGTGATTCAATCACGCGGCGGTGTTGGTTCACCTTGATCGGGTAAACCAGGAAATAGCCGCCTTCATAGCCGAAGGATTCACGCGCACGTTTGAACGCGGCGTTAATGGAACGCAGGCGATGCTGCAAGATCTGCGGGAAGCAGAACAAGGCAGGCAGGCGCTGGCCATCTTTCTGGCGTTCTTTCACCAACTCGGCGAGATCGACGCGCGCATGCGGGACGTCGGGGTCCGGGCACACGCTGATGTGGCCCAGCTCATTGACGTCAAAGTAATTGTTGCCCCAGTAGGCGACGTTATAAGTGCGCAGCATCTTGCTGGCATTACGATCATTCATGGCAACCTCCTGCATGGAGCGTAAAGAGATATTTTCACCCGCTACTGACGGGCGTTGGATCGGCATATCATCAGACATTACTCGCCTCACCTTGCATACTGACGATATAGTCAGCCACTATCGCAGCTACAACCCGCGAGAACAACCCGGAAACACCCCATTCTAGCAGTGAATTCACCTGCCGTTCGTGGTCAGCGATCGGTTTATACCCAATAGATTTATTGTAAGACACCCTGTTCAAACCTCGTGAATCGGGTAAAGAATCATCCCACAGAAGGCTGTAGGCTACCCTTGTTCAGTGCTTCAGACAGCCGTTAACCGGCCCGAGCATCCTGAGTAGCGCCCAGATGTGTGTAACATCGGGTAGATGGTGTAGAGACAAGACGGGAAATAGCAGAAGAATGCGCGCCAGAACGGCACTGCTGTTGCGAACCAACAACCAGTAGACAACGGATCATTAATCCAACCACCTCCACGCATGCCGCCCACAAAGAACGACAAAGCCTCTATATAGTGTAAGAACATGAACGTTCAATGAAGCGGCGGCCCCCTCATGGGGTACCTACGGCTGGTCTTGGCGCGGCGTTGCCGGGTTTTACAGAAGGTAACGATTTTCTGTAACACGCTGTGCACCAAATGAACCGCGCGCGCAGTTTATACCGGACCCCCGGGCAAAATGCAAAATGAAAATTCGCCAGAAACTGTTTCAAGCGATGAAAATGGCGGCAAGCGGTTTGCCCAAAAGAGCGTTAGGGCAAAAAATTGCTGGCAATCCGGCTAAAGGCTGACCTAAAATAGACGTCCAGATGTTAATCCATCTATACTGATTAACCGATAAACTGCTTAACGGCTTTGCCTGAGGGGCGTTGCAGGATGCATCTCGCCATCAGCGGAAGACCCTTCGCTTTGATGCCCGGATCTCCAGCGCTGTGCAGTAATTTCCAACCCGTCTTTTGCAAGGTAAAGAACACCATGGCTAAACACCTCTTCACGTCCGAATCTGTTTCCGAAGGACATCCGGATAAAATTGCCGATCAAATCTCGGATGCCGTTCTTGATGCCATCCTGGAACAGGATCCAAAAGCCCGCGTAGCCTGCGAAACCTACGTGAAAACCGGCATGGTACTGGTTGGCGGCGAGATCACCACCAGCGCCTGGGTCGATATCGAAGAGATCACCCGTAAAACCGTGCGTGAAATTGGCTATGTCCATTCCGATATGGGCTTTGATGCCAACTCCTGTGCCGTATTGAGCGCCATCGGTAAACAGTCACCGGATATCAACCAGGGTGTCGACCGTAGCGATCCGCTGGAGCAAGGTGCTGGCGATCAGGGCCTGATGTTTGGTTATGCCTCTAATGAAACCGACGTGTTGATGCCTGCGCCAATCACTTATGCCCACCGTCTGGTTCAACGCCAGGCCGAAGTGCGTAAAAATGGCACACTGCCTTGGCTGCGCCCAGACGCCAAAAGCCAGGTCACGTTCCAGTATGACGATGGCAAAATCGTCGGCATCGATGCCGTGGTGCTGTCCACCCAGCATTCCGATGATATCGAGCTGAAAGATCTGCAAGAAGCGGTGATGGAAGAGATCATCAAGCCGGTACTGCCAGCCGAGTGGCTGACCGCAGGCACCAAATACCACATCAACCCGACCGGCCGTTTTGTTATCGGTGGCCCAATGGGTGACTGTGGTCTGACCGGTCGTAAAATCATCGTTGATACCTACGGCGGCATGGCCCGTCACGGTGGCGGCGCGTTCTCCGGCAAGGATCCTTCCAAGGTTGACCGCTCTGCGGCCTATGCTGCACGCTACGTGGCAAAAAATATCGTGGCCGCGGGTCTGGCAGATCGCTGTGAGATCCAGGTGTCCTACGCTATCGGCGTGGCAGAACCAACCTCCATCATGGTGGAAACCTTCGGCACCGAGAAGATCTCGACCGAGCAACTGACCCTGCTGGTGCGTGAGTTCTTCGATTTGCGCCCATACGGCTTGATCCAGATGATGGATCTGCTGCAACCGATTTACCGTGAAACCGCAGCTTACGGCCACTTTGGCCGAGAACACTTCCCATGGGAAGCGACCGACAAGGCTGCCCAACTGCGTGAAGCGGCTGGTTTGAAGTAAGACTGAGCGTTAGACGTAACAACGGCGAGCCTGAGGCTCGCCGTTTTCGTTTGTAGATGGGTGCTCGTAGATCTCTATACCCTATGGATTTCAAGTTGCAGCTAGGCAACAAGCTATCTCATCCCCAGGAGCTTACGTTTTTGTAAGTGACTGGGGTGAGATAGTGCAGGTAACAACGCTGCGACTTGAAAGACGACGGGTATACGCTTACACCCAACGGGCGGGAGCAGGCCCCCGCCGTTGGGTTGCCTTACCGTTCGGATCCGTAGGCCAAAATGGCCGCAACCTCCGTGTTGCCCGATCGAATGCGCAGCTCACAAAGCTTGCTGCGCGTTATCCATACCAACAAGATTACGGTGGTACAGATAACGACCAGTTTTACGATATCTCCTCTGTTTGGCATTATGCCTCCTTATCCTTGCCTCGCGGCGAGTAAGAAGCTAACCTAACGTTGTTGGGCGTTAGAGTTGGCCTCGGGTTGATATTATCGACCTGGGGCTTTTCTCTTTGTACCTTTCGCTCAGGCTCCAGATACAAAGATCCAGAGCACCCACCCGCAGTATATTCATCTCACCAGCCTGACTGGCGGCCGTTTTACCCCTAACTTTCAACTTTGCGCAGTGCCACGCAATGCATTGTAACGGCCTGAAAAAAGCGCTAAATGACAGTGGCAACATTGCTAAATGTGTAAGAGGGCAGGCATGAACTTACCTGAACGGTCACAATGCCGCGCCTCTTGTAGAGAGAAGGATGAAGTGTGTCAGCAGTCTGAAACGACGAACCGTAAGTCCGTCGCTTGAGTTTGTATGAGATGGGTGCTCGTAGATCTGTACGCTTACAACCAACGGGCGGGAGCTCGCCCCCGCCGTTGGGTTGCCTTACCGTTCGGATTCGTAGGCCAAAATGGCCGCAACCTCCGTGTTGCCCGATCGAATGCGCAGCTCACAAAGCTTGCTGCGCGTTATCCATACCAACAAGATTACCGTGGTACAGATAACGACCAGTTTTACGATATCTCCTCTGTTTGGCATTATGCCTCCTTATCCTTGCCTCGCGGCGAGTAAGAAGCTAACCTAACGTTGTCGAGCGTTAGAGTTGGCCTCGGGTTGATATTATCGACCTGGGGCTTTTCTCTTTGTACCTTTCGCTCAGGCTCCAGATACAAAGATCCAGAGCACCCACCCGCAGTATATTCACCTCACCAGCCTGACTGGTGGCCGTTTTACCCCTAACTTTCAACTTTGCGCAGTGCCACGCAATGCATTGTAACGGCCTGAAAAAACCAAGGGCCCAGCAATTCTGAGCCCTTGGTGGCAAAGGTGGTAACCGAGATAGTCTACGAAGTTTGCTTACGCAGCAGATAGACAAAGTACGGCGCGCCAATAAAGGTCGCCAGCAGCCCAGCAGGGATTTGGTAAGGGAACATCACCATCCGGCCACACCAGTCCGCAAACACCATCAGCAGGCCGCCTAGCAGCGCAGCAATCACCATCTGCGGCAGCGCCCGGCGGAATCCCAACATGCGGGCCATATGCGGCGCCATCAGGCCAATAAAGCTCAGCGGCCCAACGGTTAGCGTTGCCATCGCCGTCAGCGTTGCCGCCAGCAGCAAAATGCTCATCCTGGTCGGCGTCAGGGCAATCCCTACGGAACGTGCTGTAGCGCCGCCCAACGGCAGAATTGTCAGCCAACGTCTACACAGCGGGGCCAACACGATCAACACGCCAGCAATCGCCGCCGTACGTATTGCCTGCGGAGCATCCACCGAGTAGGTTGAGCCGGAAAGCCACACCAACAGCCCCCCCATACGGGGATCGCCACTGGCCAGCAGCAGGAAAATGGTCGTGCTAAAGGCGGTGCTGAGGGCGATCCCCGCCAACAGCATGCGTTCGGTAGAGAATCCGCCGCGCCCAGCCGCAATCATGATGATCAACAGCGTAGCCGCCGCCCCCAGACTCCCGGCGGGTAACAGCCACATAAAAGCATTACCAGGAACGATAAACAGCATCATCACCACGCCGAAAGCCGCGCCGGAACTGATCCCCAGCACTTCCGGGCTGGACATCGGGTTACCGGTCAGTTTCTGGATCAGCGTTCCGGCTACCGCCAGCATCATCCCGGCCGCCAGGGCAGAAACCACTCGTGGCCAGCGCCAAGGCATCAGCGCCTGTAATTCACTGCCTACGCTCCAGTGCCAGCCGTGGGGGTTTTGCCCAAACATCAGCGCCACCGCAATCCCGGCCAATAGTAAGACGCTCCCCAGCAGGATCCATATCGGCAAGTTGCCACGTTCGACAGGCACTTTGTCGCCTAGGTCCATCGGCGGCGGGGTTGCGCTGCTGCGTAAGCGTGGTAACAACCAAAGCAGCAACGGCGCACCAATCAGTGCCGTCGCCGCGCCGGTCGGGATTTCACGCCACACCAGCGTCAGCCAGATCATCACCTGATCGGTCAACCACAGCAGCAATGCCCCCAATAGTGGAGCCAACATCATGCGGTGGGCCAAACGGCGAGCTCCCAGCATCTTGGCCATCAGCGGGGCAAATAGGCCGATAAAACCGATCACACCGACCGCATTGACCAACATGGCGCTGAACACAATCGCCACCGCCAACGCGGCAAAGCGCGACATTGCCAGGCCCAGGCCCAGATTACGTGCCACGCCGTCATCCAACCCTAACAGCGTTAATGGGCGGATCAATAACGCGGCCAGTACGGCAACCAGCAGCAAGCGCGGCAGGATAAACTGCACCGTCCCCCAATCCTGCTGATTTAGCGCTCCGGTGCTCCACAGGAACAGGCCTTGCAGCTGATCGTAATTGAACAACGCCAGCAAGCTATTGACCGCCCCGCAGTACAGGCCAAGTACCAGACCGGCCAGAATCAACGTCACGGGCGACATCCGTTTGCCCCAGGCAACGCCGAACACCAGCCCGCCGACCACAATGGCACCGACCATCGCCGCCAGCTGTCGGGTCAATTCGCCCCCTGGCAGCATCCACAGCGTGGCAATCGTCAAGCCTAGCTGAGCCCCGGCAGCCACGCCGAGCGTGGCGGGTTCCGCCAAAGGATTGCGTAATACCTGCTGGAACAGTACGCCGACCAATCCCAGTCCGGCCCCCACCAGCAACGACACCGACAGGCGTGGCAACAGGCTGTAGTGGAACAGCATCTGATCGACATTGTCGATATCTGGCTGAACCAACGCCTGCGACCACTGGCTCCACGGCAGTTGATGCAGCAGGTTGAAGAGCGTCAGGCTACCCGCTGCGGCCAGCAATAACAGGATCAGCGCTATCGGCAAGATACGCAGGCGTGCACTCATGAGCGAGTCTCCTGCGCCTGCTCCAGCAAGCGGCAAAAACGCATGGCCGACAGCGTGGCACCGTAGAACCACACCGCTGGCACCTGCCGCAGTTGGCCCTGGCGGATAAACGGCAAGGCCTGCCACAACGGCGTCTTGCTGACCTTATCCATCATGGCTTGATTACCGTGATCGAGATAAATCGCTCGCGCATTGTTTATTGTCGCCAGGCGTTCGATCCCCACCACCGAGGTCCCCCAGAAGTTGGTTTCCCCCTGCCAGGCATTCTCGATGCCTAGCTGATCCATCACTTCCTGAAACAGGCTCTTCTGGCCGATCACCAACACGTGCCGAGGATCGAGCAAAGAAAACAGCAGCAGCGGCTGTTGCCGATACCCCGCCAGGCGGTTACGCGCCTCCCGCATAAACGCATCAAACTGTTGCAGATGCTGGGTAGCCCGCGCTTCCAGACCTATCCGCTGTGCCAATTGCAGCAACGAGTTTTTGCCCACGGTGAGCGGTTTACCGCTGCCGTCGTTAAAGCCAAACTCCATGGTCGGGCCAATAGGCTGCAGTTTTTGTGGCGAAGGGCCATAGCCTTTGGAAAGCAGGATCAGAGAAGGTTTGAGCTGTTGCAACAGCTCCAGATTAGGTTCGGTACGTTGACCGACGTCGATCACCGAGTCCGGCAACCCAGGATCTTGTACCCACAGGTTGTAGTTGTGGATATCGGCCACCGCCTGCGGCATCACGCCCAGTGCGATCAGCAGCTCGACCGGTAGCCACTCCAATGCCGCGATACGGGTGATATCGGGCAAACCTGTCGCTCGCGACGGTAAAGAGAACAACAGAGGCGATAAAGCCATCGCCGTTAATAAACGCCGGCGCAGCGGGTCATGATGGAAATCGGCAGAGGTAGGCATTAATAAACGAAGCTCACTGGTGCACCGCCACTTGGATGCGGCAATATGCCCATCGGGATGCCATAGATCTGTTCCAGCACCGGCCCTTGCATCAGTTCGAGCGATGACCCCTGGGCAATCATTTCGCCGCCACGTAATGCCACCAGATGGTCGCAATACCGAGCCGCCATGTTGATGTCATGCAGCACTGCAATCACCGTCAGGCCGCGCTCATGGCTCAGGCGTTGGATCAACGTCAGCACTTCAACCTGATGGGCAATATCCAACGCCGAGGTCGGCTCATCCAGCAACAAACAACGGCTATCCTGCGCGACCATCATCGCCAGCCAGGCCCGTTGACGTTCACCGCCGGAGAGGCTGTCTACCAGGCGGTTGGCAAAGGGTCGGAGCCCCACCAGCCCGATTGCCTCTTCTACCAGCTCGCGATCGCCAGCCTTGAAACGGCCTAAAGCGCCGTGCCACGGGTAGCGCCCGATGGCGACCAGTTCGCGCACCGTCATCCCTTCCGCTGCGGGCAATTGCTGCGGCAGATAGGCTACTTGGCGAGCAAAGGCTTTGCTATCCCATTGGCCCAGCGGTTGCCCGTTAAGCAGCGCCTGGCCGGAGGTAGGATTTTGGTGACGACCGAGGATTTTCAGCAACGTGGATTTGCCGGAGCCATTATGCCCAATCAAGCCACACACTTTGCCTTGAGGAAAGACTAATGACAGCGGCTGTAACAGCACCCGCCCTGGCACGGCAAAGCTCACGCGGTCGAGCTGGAACGTAGCATCGCGATTAAGGTGTTTATCCTGCATAGGCCCTGCTTGGCGGGGAGCGACCAAAGGCCGCTCCCGTTAGCCGATTAGAAACTGAAGGTTGCCGTGGCGACCACTTGACGTTCTGCACCCCAGAAACAGCCATAGGTGGCGAAACAGCTAGAGACATACTCTTTATCAAACAGGTTGTTAACGTTAAGCGCTACGGAAGAACCTGGCAGGTTGAAGCGCGCCAAATCATATTTGATCACGGTATTCCACACGGTGTAGTCCGGCACTTTGAAGGTGTTGGCTTCATCACCATAGGTTGAGCCGGTATAACGCACACCCGCGCCCAGCGTCAGGCCACTCAATGCGGTTTCATGGAAGGTGTAATCCCCCCACAGCGAGGCCATATGCTTAGGAATGATCGCCGGCGTATTGCCCTGGTTGGTGGTGTCTTCGGTGTATTCAGCATCGGTATAGGTATAGGACGCCAGCAGGTTGACGTTAGCCGTCAGCGCCGCTTTGCCTTCCAACTCTACGCCGCGAGAGCGGATCTCCCCGGTTTGCTGCTGGAACCAACCTTTATCGGCATGCTCAACATCCGTGACCAGGTTATTTGACTTGGTCAGTTGATAGATGGCAATGGTGGCAGAGACAGGGCGATCTTTTGGCATGTATTTCACACCAGCTTCATACTGTTCGCCTTTGGAAGGAACGAAGGCTTTGCCGTCATAACCTGCGCCCACGTTCGGCTCGAAGGATTGTGCGTAGCTGACATACGGCGAGATGCCATTGTCGAACAGATAGTTCAGGCCAATGCGATTGGTTGACTGGTGATCTTTCTGCTCGCTGTAGGGGATCGTAGCCATGTCGGTGCGATCTTCAACGGTGCTCTTAGCCCAGTCATAGCGCGTACCAGCAGTCAGGATCCATTGGTTCCACTCGGCCTGTTCCTGCAGGTAAATGCCCACCTGCCGTTGACCATTGACCTTACTGGTTGGGTTTAACGCCCCCTTGGTATAATTACCAAACTGCGGGTTGGCCAGATCCAGTGGACTGGCCACGCCCCAGCCGCCCTGAATATCGTTGCTCATGCGCATAAAGTCTACGCCGGCCAGCAGCGTATGATCCACGCGGCCAGTAGCAAACTTGGCCTGGCCCTGGGTATCGACGCTGAAGTTATTCAGGCGCTCATCCGAAGCGATATAGTTACGGTTCAGAGTCGTGTTGTCGGCGTTTACGCCAGTGCCATAGATATTGTTCTGATTGGTATGCAGCTGCATATAACGCAGGTTCTGGCGTACGGCCCAGGTATCATCGAAATCATGAGAGAAGCTGTAGCCAAACATCCGCGTCTGGCGCGAATAGAAGTTACTCTTTTCACCTTCGTTGAAGCTGGTTGGCAGCTTGCCATAAGGCGCGTTGACCACCGTTCCCTGCATCGGCAACCAGCCGTAGTAGCCGAGGTTAGGATCGTTTTGCAGGTAAGAGTACAGCGTCAGGTTGGTATGCTCATCGGGCTGCCAACTGAATGAAGGCGCAATGGTATAGCGTTTTTCCTTGGCCATCTCCTGCTGAGCGTCTGCGTCTTTGGCCAAACCGGTCAGGCGGAAGGAATACTTGCCGTCATCATCCAACGCATTGCTGAAATCAAAACCAGTCTGGAACAGGTTATCTGTGCCCATTTTAAATTGGATTTCTTTCAGCGGTTCCGTGGTTGGGCGCTTGCTGATCAGCGAGATAATCCCACCTGGGCTGCTTTTACCGTAAAGCACGGAAGAAGGCCCGCGCAGCACTTCGGCCCGCTCCAGGAAATAAGGATCGATTACGGCTTCGTTAAAATAGTCGCCTTGCAGCTTCAAACCATCCAGATAGATATTCTGGTTGACCGAGCCAAAACCACGAATATAAACCGCATCATAGACGTTGGAACTACCACGGCTGCCCACCATTACACCAGGGGTGAAGCCTAACGCTTCTTTCACCGAGGAAGGCTGCATAACGTCCATTTGTTCACGCGTGACCACAGACACCGACTGAGGGGTCTTCACCAGCGGCGTATCCGTTTTGGTGCCGGTCGCGCTGCGTTTCGCCACGATGGTGCCAACTGGGCCCCAGGCGCTTTCCTGTGAAGCACCACCGCTGCCGCCCCCTACCACCGTAATAGTATCGGCATCCGCGGCAGCCGTCGTCTGAGCTGCAACCGCAGGCAAGGTTAGCGTAGCCGCGATCGTGGCAGCCAAAACGCTTACGGGGAACAAGCCTGATTTGGCCGGTGATGAGGAATGACGCTTGGTCGGCATGTCTGGTTTCTCTGATGTGGTTTGATAACGAATGTGAACGAGAATAATTATTATAAGCGCGGCATTTTATGCAGAAGGCTAGCGGAACTGCAAGCGTATTTCGGCCGTAAAAAAGCTATGGGATTGGCGTGGTAACCGCATTAACAGCGTGGAAATAAAACCAACGACAAAGAAAGGAAAGCCCGTAACAGAACGCTACGGGCTTGATAACACAGTAAAATCAAATAATAAATAGGCTTAACATAACGGCTGGGGTTTATTTGCCAAACATATCTTTTATCCAGCCAGCAACGCCGTCGGCATCTTTCTGTTCGCCGGCTTGCTGCTGTTGAGTTTGTTGCTGCTCGGCCTGGCTTGCCTGGCATAGCCCTTGCGGGTTTTCAGTCCAAACCGGGATGGTGCGCCAAATGCTGCCACCACAGATAAAGTTACCGGCAGAATCAATCCCCATCTGGCTAATGCCTTCCGGTTGTTGCAGCTTCAGCACCAGCGGCGTCTGGTTTTCCAGATAGCGGCGATACAGCGTCAAGGCACCGTTGGCACCCGTCAGTTTGGCCGGGCCGTTATTGTCACGCCCTACCCAGGCAATCGCCACTTCCTTGCCGTCGATACCGGCAAACCAGCTATCACGCAGATCGTTGGTGGTACCGGTTTTAGCGGCCAGGTTGTAATTAGGGAACTTGACCGACAGCGAACGGGAAGTCCCGCGTGCCACACCCTGCTGCATCGCATACAGAGTCAGGTATGCCGCCTGTGCTGGCACCATACGTTCCGCCTGTGGGAAGCTTTGATACAACGCTGTGCCGTCTTCCGCAATCACCGAACGCACGGCAGACAGCGGCGCACGGTTACCCCCGCTGGCGATGGTCTGGTATTCCTGTGCCACTTCCATCGGCGTCAGGCCGATGGCCCCCAGCAACATGGATGGCACCGGAGTGATCGCCGATTTAGGAATACCCAACTTTTGCAGGGTCGCGCTGATCTGATCCAGCCCCACCGACATCCCCAGGTTGACCGTAGGCACGTTGAGCGAGTTGGCCAACGCGTCCACCAGCATCACCCGGCCACGGAACTGGCGATCGTAGTTATTCGGCTGCCACGAGCTGCCGTTCGGCAGTTTGATTGACAGCGGCTGATCGGCCAGCCAGGTATTGAGCCGATACTTATCCGGTTCCGACAGCGCGGTCAGATAGGTTGGCGGCTTGGCCAGTGACCCTACCAGACGGCGCGCCTGCAGCGCACGGTTGAAGCCGGCAAACTGAGGATCGGCACCGCCCACCATGGCTCGAACCTCTCCGGTAAAGCGATCGACAATCACCATCGCCGCTTCCAGATCGTTCAGATGACGCGCAGCACGCAGCGCCGGGATACCGTCTTCCACCGCCTTCTCGGCCGCATCCTGTGAAACCGGATCCAGCGTAGTGAAGATCTTCACGCCGGAAAGATCGTTAACCTTGTCACCCAGCTTGGCCTGCAATTCCTGGCGCACCAGTTGCATAAACGCAGGCTGCGGTGAAATCACCCCACCTTTCGGCTGTACGCCCAGCGGGCGAGCGCTCAGCATGTTATACAGCTCAGCGTCGATCACTCCCTGGTTCTGTAACAGCTTGAGCACCAGGTTACGGCGCTCCAGCGCCAACTTGGGGTTACGCCAAGGGTTATACAGCGAGGCCCCTTTCACCATGCCCACCAACAGCGCCTGTTGATCCAGACTCAGTTCATCGACCGGGCGACCAAAGTAGTACAGGCTGGCCAACGGGAAGCCACGGATCTGATCGCTGCCGCTCTGGCCGAGATACACCTCGTTCAGATACAGCTCCAGAATACGGTCTTTGCTATAACGGTAATCCACCAGCAAGGCCATGTAGGCTTCGTTAAGCTTACGCCACAACGAACGCTCGTTGGTCAGGAACAGGTTTTTTACCAGCTGCTGAGTCAAGGTACTGCCGCCCTGCACCGCACGCCCGGCGGTCAGGTTAGCCACCACGGCACGGCCAATGGAGTAGAAGCTGATACCATCATGCTCGTAGAAATGACGGTCTTCGGTAGCGATCAGCGTGTCGACCAGCAAGTCTGGGAAACCAGAGCGCGGAACAAACAGGCGTTGCTCGCCATTCGGCGATTGCAGCATGGTGATCAGACGCGGATCGAGGCGGAAGAAGCCAAAGTTACGCTGATTTTCCATGTTGACGATTTTCGCCAGACTATTGTTTTGGAAATCGAGGCGAGCGTGGATCTGGCCTTCTTTGCCATCCGGGAAATCAAACGGGCGGCGCAGCATCTCGATGCTGTTGGCCTGCACGGTAAACTCCCCTGGCCGGGTCATACGGCTAACCTGGCGATATTGCATCCCCTCCAGCAGGGCGACCATTTCCTTTTTGCTATACGGCATGCCCGGCTCAAGGTTAACCATGCGGCCATACACCGCCGCCGGTAACTGCCAGACTTTGCCATCGATGCGGCTACGGATCTGGGAATCCAGATAAACACCGTAGATTGCCAGCAGCACCGCAATCACCAGGAACAGTTTTATCAGCAGGCCGAGCCAACGGCGCTTTTTACGCGGCGACTTCGCTTTTACCTTGGGCGGCATGCGTTGTTCCTCTTCGTCGTCATCGTACTCATCATCGTCATACTCATCCTGATACTCGTCTTCTTCATAATCGTCGTCACGTTGACGACGCACCGCTTTACGCGGCTGATTACGTTTTGGTTGTTTGCCTTTGCGCCCGATGGGCTCGCGGTCATCCCCAGCCATTGCGGTTCTTCTCCACGCTTGCTGCAATTTATACCCTATGGATTTCAAGCTGCGGCTAGGCGACAAACTATCTCATCCCCAGGAGCTTACTTTTGGGTAAGTGACTGGGGTGAGATAGTGCAGGTAACAACGCTGCAGCTTGAAAGACGACGGGTCCGTTATTTTGTCGCTTAATCTGTCCCTAAGCCATCTGGCTGAACAGAAGAAACATCTGAATTCGTTACTGGTATTTCTTGGTGCGCCTGGTGGGGGCGGTATTGGCCGGATCGTCTGGCCATACGTGCTTGGGATAACGCCCCTTCATTTCCTTTTGCACCTCGCGGTACGCCCCTTGCCAGAAGGCGGCCAGATCGCCGGTGATCTGCAATGGCCGGTGTGCCGGAGAGAGTAACTCAAGCACCACCGGGATGCGACCCTCAGCCAACGTTGGGCTACGCTGTTCACCAAACATCTCCTGTAAACGCACTGCCAATACCGGCGGTTTATCGGCATCGTAGCGGATCGGCAAGCGGCTACCAGTCGGCACAGCATAATGAGTTGGCAGGGCATTATCCAGCCGTTGCTTTTGCTGCCAGTTTAACCGGCGGGCCAAGGCCTCAGCGATATTGACCTGCTTTAATCCGCGCAGATCGCGAACGCCGCTCAATGACGGTAGCAACCAGCTCTCCAGGGTGTCGAGCAACGTCTCGTCATCCACCGGCGGCCAGTCAGCCTCTGGCAACCAACGCTGGGCACAATGTAAACGCAGGCGCAACTGTTCGGCAGCGGTGTCCCAGTTAAGCACTGCCAATCCCTGGGCGCGGACCCAATTAATCAGTGCCTGTTGCAGTTCCTCTTCCGCCGGTTTGGCCAGCGGCTGAGCCCGCAGCGTTAAGCGGCCAATCTGTTGACGCTTCCAAGCCCGTAGGGTGCCCTTTTCTTCATCCCACTCGACGGCGGTCTGGCTGCTGACAATCTCGGGCAACCGAGCCACCAACGCATCAATTTCGATCGGTAACGCCAGCAGGATACGGGCATCCGGGCTGTTATGGCCTTGCAACAGGCTGGGAATAATCAACCAGGGAGCCCTGGAGAGCGCTTCGTCCTGATCCATCGCTGCGCCCAGGCCATTGGCCAACAGATAGCGCCCATCCTGCCCGCGCCGTTGGGCGATACGATCGGCAAAAGCCTGCGCCAGCAAAGGAGCGGCCAGATCGGCATCAATCTGCCCACTTTTTTGCGGTAAGCGCTTACTCAGTTGCGCCGCCCGGCGTTGCCAATGCGGCTGTGGACGGCTTAGCCAATAGCCGATATCCATCTGCCCGCTGCGTGGCGGTTCCTCCAGCAATGCGGCCAACATCGCCGCCGTGGCTAATCCATCGGCCCCCATCTTGGCACCGTCGCACAGCATGGCCGCCAGTCTGGGTTCACACCCCAACCCGGCCATTTGGCGACCAAAGGTTGTGAGTTTCTCACCGTCATCGATAGCCGCCAGGGTATGCAATAAACGGCGAGCGGCAGCTAATGCGGCCAACGGCGGCCGATCGAGCCAGGTGAGTTGATCCACCTCCACGCAGCCCCATTGCAGCAGCTCCAGCCAGAAGCTGGCCAGATCGCTTTGCAGGATCTCCGGTTCAGCATGTTCTGCAGCGCGCTCCGCCTGCTCTTTGGCAAACAGATGCCAGCAAATTCCAGGTTCCAAACGCCCAGCACGCCCGGCGCGTTGGATCATCGAAGCCTGGCTGATGCGTTGGGTGACCAATCGCGTCAGGCCATTACGGACGTCATAACGCGCTACGCGCTCCAGCCCGCTGTCGACGACCAGGCGGATGCCTTCAATGGTCAAACTGGTTTCGGCAATATTGGTCGCCAACACCACTTTACGCCGCCCGTGCTGCGCCGGTTGGATCGCCTTTTGCTGCTGTGCCAACGGCAATGCGCCATACAGCGGGCAGAGATCGGTATCCGCTGGCACTTCGCCAATGAGCCGTTCCTGCACGCGGTTAATCTCCGCCACGCCGGGTAAGAATAACAACAGCGAACCTGATTGCTCAGCCAACAGGCGCTTCACCGCCGAGGCAACGCCATCCTCCAGCCGTTGGTGACTAGGTAATGGCTGGTACTGCCGTTCAACCGGGTAGCTGCGCCCTTCCGACACCACCACCGGCGCTTGCGGCAGCAGTTGCGACAGCCGCGCATTATCCAGCGTCGCCGACATGATCAGCAGTTTCAGATCGTCACGCAGCCCCTGCTGTACATCCAGCAGCAGGGCCAGAGCCAGATCGGCCTGTAAACTACGCTCGTGGAATTCATCAAGAATAATCAGCGAGACGCCCTGCAGTTCAGCGTCCTGCTGCAACATGCGGGTGAGAATGCCCTCGGTCACCACCTCCAGCCTCGTCTGTGGCCCGCTTTTGCTCTCGGCACGCATGCGATAGCCCACCGTTTGACCCGGTTCTTCACCCAGTTGTTGCGCCAAGCGATAAGCGACGTTTTTTGCCGCCAGCCGCCGTGGCTCCAGCATGATGATACGCCCCGGCAGCCCGGCTTTTGCCAGGATCTGCAACGGCAGCCAGGTGGATTTCCCGGCACCGGTGGGGGCATGCAACAACACCTGTGGGGCAGATTGCAGTGCGGCAAGCAGCTCATCAAGAACCGCGCTGACGGGCAGTGAGGACACAAAACTCTCCATGGGGTAGTTAATGGACAGCGCACATTGTAGCATTAGGCTCAGCATTTCATTCATTTACCGGGGTTCCATGTCCAGCTCGCGCCGCCTGTTCTTCGCCTTGTCGCTACCCGATGCCTTGCAGCAGCAGGTGATCCGCTGGCGGGCCGAGGCATTTAAACCCGAAGATGGCCGCCCGGTGGCCGCCGCCAATCTGCATCTGACGCTGGCCTTTCTCGGCGAGGTCAGCGCACAGAAAGAACAGGCACTAAAAACGCAGGCCGGGCGTATCACACAGGCGGGTTTTAGCCTCAATCTGGACGATCTTGGCCACTGGCCGCGCCCCGGAGTGGTATGGTTGGGCAGCAAACGCCCCCCACGCGCGCTGTTGCAGTTGGCGGAATTGCTGCGTTCGCAAGCGGCTCGCAGCGGCTGTTATCAAAGCCCGATGCCGTTTCATCCCCATATCACGTTATTACGCGCCGCGACCCAGCCGGTCGCTATTCCTCCTGGCACGCCGGGTTGGCCGTTCAACGCCAGCCACTTCTCACTCTACCAATCGTCGTTTGAACAAGGCCGCACCCGCTATCACGAATTAGAGCAGTGGCCACTCGCCGACAGGATAAATCATGATTTTTGACCCACCGCTAAAACCGGCCACGCTCATCAAGCGCTACAAACGTTTTCTGGCCGATGTGATCACCCCCGAAGGTGAAACCTTTACCCTGCACTGCGCCAACACCGGCGCCATGACCGGCTGTGCGACGCCAGGGGACACCGTTTGGTACTCCACTTCGGACAATGCCAAACGCAAATATGCCCACAGTTGGGAGCTGACGCATACCCAGGCTGGCGACTGGATCTGCGTCAACACCCTGCGTGCCAACACTCTGGTTCGAGAAGCCATTGAACAGAATATAATCAGTGAATTATC
Organism: Serratia sp. K1WW1; assembly: GCF_055790865.1. NCBI lineage: Bacteria > Pseudomonadati > Pseudomonadota > Gammaproteobacteria > Enterobacterales > Yersiniaceae > Serratia > Serratia sp. K1WW1. The sequence goes on along the minus strand of NZ_CM147697.1, from coordinate 1,015,066 downwards.
CGGTTACAGTAAAATCACCGGCGAAGTGAAATATGGCGGCGAAAACAGCCGTATCGATTTGTTATTACAGGCAGAAAATCGGGTTGACTGCTATATTGAAGTTAAGTCAGTCACACTATTGCAACATCAACAGGGCTACTTCCCCGATGCCGTAACGCTGAGAGGGCAGAAGCATTTGCGTGAATTGCAAAACGTGGTTGAACAAGGGCAGCGGGCGGTGCTGTTCTTTGCCGTGTTACACAGCGGCATCGATCGAGTCACCCCAGCAAATCATATAGATGAGCATTATGCAGTGCTACTAGCGCAGGTTCAGCAGTTGGGAGTGGAAGTTGTTTGTTACGGGGCAAAATTATCACCTGACGGTATCTCGCTAAGCGCTAAGTTACCGTTTTTTATTGGCTAGCGGTGCCGGGCACAAATAAATCGACAACCGGATATTGCTTCGCCAAATACGCCTTCCTTCACACCATTGTCAAGCAGGCGACAGGAATAATTGCCATCCCTCTTCCCTTCTGTTATTTATAGCGGCCTGTTTTTCCCCCGTATTGGGGATTCGACATACCCTACTAGCATGAAAGGGTATAGTGCGTGTGTATGTAGGAGAAGCAATATGCAAGAAGGGCAAACCCGTAAAACCTCGTCCTTGAGCATTCTCGCCATCGCTGGGGTGGAGCCGTATCAAGAGAAACCGGGCGAAGAGTACATGAACGACGCCCAGTTGACGCATTTCAGGCGCATCCTTGAAGCATGGCGCAACCAACTCAGGGACGAAGTCGATCGTACCGTGTCGCATATGCAAGAAGAGGCAGCCAACTTCCCCGATCCGGCAGACCGTGCCACTCAGGAAGAAGAGTTCAGCCTCGAACTGCGTAACCGTGACCGTGAGCGCAAACTGATCAAAAAGATCGAGAAAACGCTGAAGAAAGTAGAAGACGATGATTTCGGCTTCTGCGAGTCTTGCGGCGTGGAGATTGGCATTCGTCGCCTTGAAGCGCGTCCGACTGCCGATTTGTGCATCGACTGCAAGACGTTGGCCGAAATCCGCGAAAAGCAGATGGCCGGCTAAGCAGTTGTTACCTCCTGCGGCGCGTGCCAATAGCTCGCGCCGCACAGAGTTAAGGGAAGTAATCCCTTCAGATATGCTAGCAAGTCACTATGTGGGGCGCTTTGCCCCATCGCCTTCCGGGGATCTGCATTTCGGTTCGCTGATTGCCGCTCTGGGAAGCTACCTCCAGGCTCGTGCTCAACGCGGGCAATGGCTGGTACGTATTGAAGATATCGACCCTCCGCGCGAAGTCGCCGGAGCTGCCGGGCGTATCTTATCCGCACTTGAACACTATGGTCTCCACTGGGACGGCCAGGTCATCTATCAATCCCAACGCTCTGAAGCTTACCGCGCAACCCTTGATTGGCTGCAACGCCAGGATCTCAGCTATTACTGCACCTGTACCCGCAGCCGCATCCAGCAGATCGGCGGTTTGTACGATGGCCATTGCCGCCAGTTACGGCTTGGCCCGCAGGGTGCCGCGATCCGCTTACGTCAATCAAACCCGGTATATGCCTTCCACGATAGGTTGCAGGGCGAGCTTCGGGCCGATCCGGCGCTGGCACAGGAAGATTTCATTATCCGCCGCCGTGATGGCCTGTTTGCCTACAATCTGGCGGTGGTGATCGACGATCATTTTCAAGGCGTGACCGAAATCGTCCGCGGTGCCGATCTGATCGAACCCACGGTGCGCCAGATTGCGCTGTATCAGCAATTACAGGCACCGGTTCCCGCCTATGTACATTTGCCGCTGGCGCTGGGGAACAACGGCATTAAACTGTCGAAGCAAAATCATGCCCCCGCCCTGCCCACTGGCGATCCGCGGCCGGTACTGGTTGCTGCCCTGAAATTTCTGCGTCAACCGCTGCCAGAAAACTGGCAAGATCTTGATCTACCATTATTATTGAGCTGGGCGGTTGAGCATTGGCAGTTGGCAAATGTGCCGCGTCAGCCAGCGATCCCGCCGTGTGAAAACACAACGGCATTCTCAAAACAGCTGGGGTAAGCTATGATTAGCCGCTATTTTTTTGTTAGCGCCATTTTTATCCGTCACTATCGAGGTGTACCATTTTTACCCGAGTAGCCAATTTCTGCCGTAAGGTACTAATCCGCGATGACAAGTTGACCCGCGAAGATGCGCCGGCCAGCGATAAAAACCAAGTCCGCGAAGAAAGCGCGCCTGCAGAACCGTTAGCCACAACGCCATCGCGCTCTACCGAGAGCGGCAGGGAGACACCTGCCCGCCGTCCAGCGCCGCGTAAACGCCCGCCATTTGTAGCCGCAGAGGGAACGCGCTCAATGACCGTTATCCCCCGCGATCAACATGCGATCTCGCGCAAAGATATCAGCGAAAATGCGCTGAAGGTGCTGTATCGCCTGAATAAATCCGGCTATGAAGCCTATCTGGTCGGCGGCGGTGTACGCGATCTGTTGCTCGGCAAAAAGCCGAAAGATTTCGACATTACCACCAACGCCACCCCAGAGCAGGTACGTAAGTTGTTCCGCAACTGCCGCCTGGTAGGCCGCCGTTTCAGGCTGGCGCACGTGATGTTCGGGCCGGAAATCATCGAAGTCGCCACCTTCCGTGGCCACCACGAACAGAGTCAGGAATCTGACAAGAACTCTTCCCAGCAGGCCCAGAACGGCATGCTGCTGCGCGATAACATCTTCGGAACCATCGAAGACGATGCCCAGCGCCGCGATTTTACCATCAACAGCCTGTATTACGGCGTAGCCGACTTTGCCCTGCGTGATTACGTCGGGGGCATGCGCGATCTGCAACAGGGCGTGATCCGCCTGATCGGCGATCCGGAAACCCGCTACCGCGAAGATCCGGTGCGGATGCTGCGCGCGGTGCGCTTTGCCGCCAAGCTGGATATGACCATCAGCGAAGAAACCGCCGAGCCTATTCCACGCCTGGCCTCTCTGCTGCACGAAATCCCACCGGCTCGCCTGTTTGAAGAGGCGCTGAAGCTGCTGCAAACGGGTTACGGCTACCAGACCTACCTGAAGCTGTGTGAATATCAGCTGTTCCAGCCGCTGTTCCCGTTGATCGCGCGCAACTTCACGCCAAATCACGACACGCCGATGGAGCGCATTCTGGAGCAGGTATTGAAAAATACCGATCACCGCCTGCAAAACGACAAGCGCGTCAACCCGGCGTTCCTGTTTGCCGCCATGCTGTGGTACCCACTGCTGGAGCACGCACAGAAACTGGCGCAGGAAAGCGGCCTGGCCTATTACGACGCCTTTGCACTGGCCATGAACGATGTGCTGGACGAAGAGTGCCGTTCACTGGCAATCCCCAAACGAATCACTACACTGGTACGTGACATCTGGCAACTGCAGTTACGCCTGTCCCGTCGCCAGGGCAAGCGTGCGCACAAGCTGATGGAACACCCTAAATTCCGTGCGGCGTATGATTTGCTGGCATTGCGTGCCGAAGTGGAAAACAACCCGGAGATGCTGCGTCTTGCCGAATGGTGGGATGAGTTCCAGGTGGCCACCGCGGCCCGCCAGAAAAACATGTTGAGCACGCTAGGCGAAGATCCGGCACCGCGTCGGGCTCGTCAGCGCCGCCCACGCCGCAGGACTCCGAATAACGAAGGAGCATAATGATCCGCGTTTATATCGCGCTGGGCAGCAATCTGGCGCAACCTTTGCAACAGGTGAATACCGCGCTGGAGGCGTTGGAGCATATTCCACGCACCCGTCTGATCGTTTGTTCACCGCTGTACCGCACCAAACCGCTGGGGCCACAGAACCAGCCGGATTATCTCAACGCGGTGGTGGCACTGGATACCCAGTTGCCACCGGAACAGCTGCTCGATCACACCCAGGCGATAGAACGCAATCAGGGCCGAGTGCGCAAAGATGAGCGCTGGGGCCCTCGCACGCTGGATCTGGATATGATGCTGTACGGCGATCTGGTGATCGACACCGAGCGTCTCACCGTGCCCCATTACGGCCTGAAACAACGTGAATTCATGCTCTACCCGCTGGCCGATATCGCTCCGGACCTGGTTTTCCCAGACGGTGAAACCCTGGCGGAGTGCCTGCAACGTGTGCCAAAAAACGGCATGACGCTGTGGCATCAGCCCTAGGCTTGAATACCGCCCCCAGACAAGGTTAACGTCGCGATAAACCCACCCTCCTGCCGATTGGCAAAGCTAACACGTAATCCATGCAGGCTGGCAATCCGCTGCACAATAGACAAGCCCAGCCCGCTTCCCACCTGTTCCTGCCCCGGTGGGCGATAAAAGCGCTCCCCTAGTCTTTCCAGATGCTCAGCCGTGACGCCAGGACCGTCGTCCTCCACCGTCAGTTGCTTCTGGCTGAGCGTGACCGTTACCGTCCCACCGGCCGGAGTGTAACGTACCGCATTGTCCACCAGATTGCGCACCAACAGCGATAACAGCAACTGCTGGCCTGATAATGCAGGAGGTTTGCCCTGTTGCTGATAACGCAGCGTGATCCCGGAGGTATACGCCTGTCGATCCAGTTCCGCCAAGGTCATCGGCACCAGTTGGCACCAATCAACCAAGGTCAGATCGTGCAAATCTGCGAGCGAGTCCAGCCGGGATAAGGTGAGCAGTTGATCCACCAGGCGCGTGGCTCGATCGATACCCTCCGTCAGGTTATTCACCGCATGTTCACGCATGGGCACATCGTCGCCCGCCAGTTGCACCACCTCGGTCTGCACCCGCAATGCCGCCAATGGGCTGCGCAACTCATGGGCTGCATCCGAAGTAAACCGCCGCTCACGCACCAGCAGGCTATTAATGCGCGTAAACAGCGTATTCAGCGCCTCCACCAGCGGACGCACCTCACTGGGTACCTGGTGTGCATTCAGCGGCGTAGCGTCGTCAGGGGCTCGTTTACGCAGGCTGGCGGCCACCTCACGTAACGGTCTTAGCTCGCGGCCAACCATCAGGGCGATCAACAACATCAGGATCGGCAACGTCACCAGCCAGGGCAGCAACTGCCCCATCACCAACCCCAACGCCATATCCTGCCGATAATCCCATTCCTGGCCGACCACAATGCGGTAGCGTCCATCCGGGCTGGTGAGCCATAGCAAGCGCCAGCTGTCGCTATCTCCTTTGAGTTGACCATCGACAAACCCTTGCCGCTCGCCGTCAAACAGGAAGTCTTCACCGTTCTCACCGTCGTTGAGCAGCATGCGCCCATCGTGGGAAAAGATGGCGAATGCCAACGCATCATCGTCCTGCTCACCACGTTTGCCATGGTTCAGCATCTTCTTGGTTTTTGGCAGGCTGCGCGCTTGCTGATTAACCAACAAATCCCCCAGATCGGCGGTCGCCAGCCGTTTGGCAAACAGCATCTGCTGGGTGTCGAACACTTCATTGATATTGTGGCGCGTCATCATCCACGCCACCACGCTGGCGGAGGACCAGGTCAGCAATGCCAGCAGGCTGAAGATCAGGATCAGCCTCAACCGCAAACTCAATGACTTCACGGCTCATCCCCCAGCGTGTAACCCACGCCATGTACGGTGCGGATAAAGCCGTTACCCAGCTTGCGCCGCAGATGATGGATGTGAACCTCAACCGCGTTACTGCTCACATCATCATCCCAGTTATACAGTTTTTCCTGGATCAGCGGCCGTGCCAGCACGCGCCCCTTGTTGTGCAGAAACAGTTCCAGCACCGCCAGTTCGCGCGGGGTCAGCGTCACGGGCTCCCCGTTGCAGCTCACGCTGCGGGATGCGGCATCAAACACCAGCTTGCCGTGGACCAGTTGAGGCGTCAGTTGCCCATGGCGGCGGCGGATCAACGCCTGTAAACGTGCGGCAACTTCCGTCAGGGCAAAAGGCTTGCACAGGTAATCATCGGCTCCGCTCTGCAACCCGTTGACACGCTGTTCCAACGCGTCACGCGCGGTCAGGATCAGCACCGGCACATCCTGCCCGGCCTGACGCCACTGGCGCAGCAAATCCAACCCGTCCAATCCCGGCAAGCTGAGATCGAGGATCACCGCATCATAAGGTGCGCTGTCCAGGGCGTTCTTACCGACGATGCCATCGGTGAACCAGTCGAGGTTAAACCCCAGCTTGGTCAAGCCCGCCTTGATGCCATCACCGATCAGTTTGTCGTCTTCAATCAACAGAATTCTCATGGGCTCTCCCTCTAGACAGACCATTACATCATAAGCTTCTTAAGAACATCTTAACCATCAGCATCGGAGCTACCCACCCCTGAAGGGTTACAGTAGAATGACAGCACTTTTTACCACCGTGCTACGGATCCAGGCTGCGCGGATATTTCAGGAGACGTCGTGATGAAACCTACCACCGTGAGCCATTTACGCCAGTGGAAGCAGGAGCAGCGCAAGTTTGCGACTATTACCGCCTACGATGCCAGCTTTGCCCAGCTGTTTGAAGAACAAGGTATTAAAGTATTGCTGGTCGGTGACTCGCTGGGGATGACGCTGCAAGGGCATGACTCAACGCTGCCGGTAACCGTAGCCGACGTGGCTTACCATACCCGCGCGGTACGCCGAGGTGCACCAGCCAGCCTGCTATTGGCCGACCTGCCTTTCATGAGTTACGCCACGCCTGAGCTTGCCTGCCAAAGCGCGGCCGAGGTGATGCGCGCTGGGGCCAATATGGTCAAAATAGAAGGCGGCAGCTGGCTCTGCGAAACGGTGAAAATGCTCACGGAGCGCGCCGTCCCCGTCTGCGGCCATCTTGGCCTCACGCCACAGTCCGTCAACGTGTTTGGCGGCTACAAGGTGCAGGGGCGCGACGAGTTGGCGGCCAAGCAACTGCTGATCGACGCCCAGAATCTGGAGCTGGCTGGCATGCAGCTGCTGGTGCTGGAGTGCGTACCGACCGAACTGGCCCGCCAGGTTACTGAAGCCTTGTCGATCCCGGTGATCGGTATTGGTGCCGGCAATGCTACCGATGGCCAGATCCTGGTAATGCATGACGCCTTGGGGATCACCGGCGGCCATACCCCTAAATTTGCCAAAAACTTTCTGGCGCAGGGCGGCGATATTCGCGGCGCCGTACAGCTGTATATTCGGGAAGTCGAGCAAGGTATTTATCCCGACGAAGAGCACTCTTTCAACTGAGTGACCGGCCACGATTGATAGCTAACTAGCTTATCCCTCGATACTGAGGGGGCACCGAGGAGTTATGGAATGGTAATTATCGAAACCCTGCCACTGCTGCGCCAACAGATCCGCCGCTGGCGGCAAGAGGGCAAACGCGTTGCTCTGGTGCCCACCATGGGCAATCTGCATGAAGGCCATATGACGCTGGTGGAAGAAGCCCGCGCCCGTGCCGACGTGGTGGTAGTGAGCATTTTCGTTAACCCGCTGCAGTTCGAACGCGCAGACGATCTGGAGCGCTATCCGCGCACCTTGCAGGAAGACTGTGAAAAGCTCAATCGCCGTAATGTCGAGCTGATCTTCGCCCCTGCCCCGGCCGAAATTTACCCCAAAGGGCTGGAAGAACATACCAGCGTTGACGTACCGGTGATCTCCACCATGTTGGAAGGCGCCAGCCGTCCGGGCCACTTCCGCGGTGTCTCCACCATCGTCAGCAAACTGTTCAATCTGATCCAGCCGGATCTGGCCTGCTTTGGCGAGAAGGATTATCAGCAGTTGGCGTTGATCCGCAAGATGGTGGCGGATATGGGCTATAACATTGATATCGTTGGCGTGCCAACGGTGCGCGCCAAAGACGGGCTGGCGCTAAGCTCTCGCAACGGCTATCTCACCGCAGAAGAACGCAAGATCGCGCCACAGTTGAGCAAAATCATGAACGCCCTGGCAGAACAGCTCGGCAACGGCGAACGCCACATCGAAGAGTTGCTGGCGCAGACGGCCGAAAAGCTGCGCGCAGCAGGTTTCACCCCAGACGAGCTGTTTATTCGCGATGCAGACACGCTGCAACCGCTGGGCGTAGAAAGCCGCCGCGCCGTGGTGCTGATGGCAGCCTGGTTGGGCAAAGCCCGCCTGATCGATAATCAGCAGATCGACCTGACTCAGTAAGCCATTTGTTGTACAGTCGTTGCCGTTTTTACCCGGTTGGCGGTAGACTGGCCGGGTTTTCGGTGACGATAAATAGTGCAAGGAAGCAGTTCTTCTTCAGCCGCCTGAAAAGGCCGATATTCAGTTAGGTAACGCTATGATACGTACTATGTTGCAAGGCAAGCTGCATCGGGTGAAAGTGACTCAGGCTGACCTGCACTACGAAGGCTCCTGCGCCATTGACCAGGATTTTCTGGAAGCCGCCGGGATCCTGGAATATGAAGCGATCGATATTTACAACGTGGATAACGGCCAACGTTTCTCCACCTATGCCATCGCCGCCGAACGCGGTTCGCGCATTATTTCGGTCAACGGTGCGGCCGCCCGCTGTGCCTGCGTGGGTGACAAACTGATTATCTGTTCTTATGTGCAGATGAGCGATGCCGATGCCCGCCAGCACCACCCCAAAGTCGCCTACTTCGAAGGTGACAACCACCTGCAACGCAAGGCGAAAGCCGTCCCCGTTCAGGTTGCCTAAAAAATCGGGCGCTTTCAGCGCCCGTCTTCTCTCTATTCTGTTACCGTCACACCCGGTAACGCACCAGGCTTGTTGGCTATTCGCTCCGCCATGGTGGGGATGGAGTCGGTACGCAGGATATACAGCCGTTTTAAAGTATAAGGATTATCACCCGGTTTCACTTTCCCCTGCACCGTGGTCACGGCCAAATGCAGCCCGGCATCTTTTGCCGCCTGGATCGCCTTTTGGTTATAACCACCAAATGGATAGGAAAGGTACAGCACATGCGGATTAAACTGCTCTAACGCCCGTCTTGAGCGCTCAAAGTCGAATTCGATATTGTGCAGTGAACGGCTGAGCAGGATCGGCCGACGGTTGCCATCGGTACGATGTAGGAAATGGGTGTGTGACTGGATATCAAATACATCCTGGATCTCTTTCAGCTCTGAAATGCTCATAAACTGCAGCGAATCCGGGTTCCATTTCTGCGGGTGACGTTTGATACGCGAAGAGATGATAAACGCCGTAGCGCGGAAACCGTAATCCTTCAGTACCGGATACGCATAGCGATAAACCGACTTCAACCCGTCATCAAAAGTCAGTAACACCACTTTACCCGGCAGGTTGATTTGATTATTCAGGTAGGCTTCCAGCTGATACATCGAGATGGTGTCATAACCCGTCTGCTTCAAATAGGTCATCTGGTTGCTGAAGGCCACGTCCGAGGTGGTGGTTGAGGTATTACGGAAACGTTTGTTCTCTTCATTTTTCAGCAGGTGGTGATAGGTCAGCACCGGAATGCCGTTGTCGACTTCACAGTCCAACTCACTGACAAATCCCAGACGATCGCCGATATTGACCTCATACCAGGTATTATTCAGCCGATCTTTCAGCTTGCCGATAATCGGATAGCGCAGGTTCTCTTCCAGTACGCCAAAAATTTCACTTTTGTTATCCGCCGCCGTGTAGACGTTAATTGCACGCTGGGTGATCAGATTCTGATTGGTCAGCGGTTTGTTCAGATCCCCCAGATCGTCCTTCACCTTACGGGTTTTGCTGATGGCGCGAACGTCGTTTTTATCAATAAAGCCGGTACCGTAGCCAAACTTGAGCTCGTAATATTCCGCATCCGCCGGGAACATCTGGATCAGTTGCCCTTTTTTCACTTCACCGACCGGGATCACATGCTCACCGATCAACGAATAAACCTCGCTGTTACGCTGTACTTCCATGTATTGGGCTTGAATAGCGCTGTCTTCTGACAACAAATCCGCCAACGCCGCCGGTGCTACCAACGACATAACAATGCCGAGTAGCCCTGCTGCTATCTTATGTTGAGGCTGCATGGTTTGTTCTGCTTACGAGTGCGTCATGAAAAAATGAAGAAAATGTGGAGCGCCAGCATAGCACGATTTAAATCGCCGGGAGAAAGGGCTTATTGCCTTAATTCTATAGATTTAGATGATGTCTGTGCTAAATCAATAAACGCCCTCCCCCGGCAACGGGGGAGGGAAATGACATCAGGAACGCAAGCCGCGGCCACGCTCAATCAGATACCAGGCCAGCCCGTAGAACACCGCAATGAACGCCACCAGCACCAACATGGTCAGCGCCAACGGCACGTCGGAAATACCCAGGAAACCGAAGCGGAAACCGCTGATCATGTAGACGATCGGATTCAGTTTGGAGACCGCCTGCCAGAAAGGCGGTAGCAGCGTCAGCGAGTAAAATACCCCGCCCAGATAGGTCAGCGGCGTCAGCACAAAGGTCGGGATCAGGCTGATATCGTCAAAAGTGTTGGCAAAGACGGCATTAAGCAAACCGCCTAGCGAGAACAGGATCGCCGTCAACAACAGCGTCACCGCGATCACCCACCAGGAATGGACCACCAGCGGAACGAAGAACAGCGAGATCACCGTCACCAGGATCCCCACACAGATACCACGCGCCACGCCACCGCCAACATAGCCGGCAATCACCACGTGCGTCGGCACCGGTGCCACCAGCAGCTCTTCAATATTGCGCTGGAACTTGGCACTAAAGAATGACGCCGCCACGTTGGCGTAGGAGTTGGTGATCACCGCCATCATGATCAGGCCCGGCACGATAAACTGCATATAATCAAAGCCGTGCATCTCACCAATACGCGACCCAATCAGGTTGCCAAAGATGATGAAATACAGGGTCATGGTGATCACTGGCGGTACCAGCGTCTGGATCCAGATGCGGGCGAAGCGGTTGATCTCTTTGGCCCAGATGCTTTTCAAGGCCACCCAATACAAATGCATCATGCTTGTTCTCCATTACCGTTCACCAGGTTGACGAACAGCTCTTCCAGCCGGTTGGCCTTGTTACGCATACTCAGGACCTGGATCCCCTGCGCGCTCAGTTGGGTGAACAGACCGTTCAGACCTTGCTCACGCATCACTTCCACTTCCAGCGTGGAGGTGTCGGTCAAACGGCTGTGGTAACCCTCAAGATGGGGTAGTGGGCTTTTCGCCGCCAGATCGAGGATGAAGGTTTCGGACTTCAGCTTGGCTAACAGCCCCTTCATCGAGGTGTTTTCTACCAGCTCACCGTTCTGGATGATGCCGATATTGCGGCACAGCATTTCTGCTTCCTCCAGATAGTGCGTGGTCAGGATAATGGTGGTGCCCTGGGCGTTCAGCTCTTTGAGGAAGCCCCACATCGAGCGACGCAGCTCGATATCCACCCCGGCAGTCGGTTCGTCGAGGATCAGCAGCTTGGGCTGATGCATCAGCGCACGGGCAATCATCAGGCGGCGTTTCATCCCGCCAGACAGCATACGCGCCCGCTCGTTACGTTTGCCCCAAAGATCGAGCTGATTGAGGTACTTTTCTGCCCGCGCCATCGCCTCGCGGCGTTCAACGCCATAATATCCCGCCTGGTTGACCACAATCTGCAGCACGGTTTCAAACGGGTTGAAGTTGAATTCCTGCGGCACCAGCCCGAGCTGGCGCTTGGCATTAACGATATCCTTGTCGATATCGTAACCAAACACTCGCACCGTGCCCGCCGTCTTGTTGACCAGTGAACTGATAATGCCGATGGTGGTGGATTTCCCGGCGCCGTTCGGCCCGAGCAGGGCATAAAAGTCCCCCGCCTCCACGTTCAGATTGATACCGCGCAATGCCTTGACGCCACCCGCGTAGGTTTTGGTCAGCTGCGCTATTTCCAGTGCATAATTCATAAGTTATGAGAGTACCTTTTGATGGAGTTGGCTGCCGAACTTGTCTAAGAGGGAGTTTATCATCAGCGGCCCGATTACCGAGTTGAATCCGTGCGAATTCCAGAGGGCAGAAAATTGCTTAACTGTTCCGATTTCCAAATTGTGACGCTTGCCATATATTACATCAACGCAATTCGTTCATAACAGGCCAATAACCGCCATGCAAGAAATCGAAAGGCTTATCGCCAATAACCAAGCCTGGTCCGCTAATATCAACAAGGAAGATCCCGGCTTCTTTGAACGTTTGGCTCAAGCGCAAAAACCGCGATTCTTGTGGATCGGCTGTTCAGACAGCCGCGTGCCCGCCGAACGCCTGACCGGCCTGGAGCCGGGTGAGCTGTTCGTTCACCGTAACGTCGCCAATCTGGTGATCCATACCGATTTGAACTGCCTGTCAGTGGTGCAGTATGCCGTCGACGTGCTGGAGGTGGAGCATATCATTATCTGTGGTCACCTGGGCTGCGGTGGGGTAGAAGCAGCTGTAGAAAACCCGGAACTGGGGTTGATCAACAACTGGCTGCTGCACATTCGCGATCTGTGGTACAAGCACAGTTCCCTGCTCGGCGAGCTGGAACCGGAACAACGTCTGGATGTGCTGTGCGAGATCAACGTCATTGAGCAGGTGTATAACCTGGGCCACTCAACCATCATGCAGTCTGCCTGGAAACGCGGCCAGAAAGTAATGATCCACGGGTGGGTGTACGGGATCCAGGACGGTCGTCTGCACGATCTGGAAGTCACCGCCACCAGCCGTGAAAGCCTGGAGATGGGCTACCGCAAAGCGATAGCCACACTTAAACAAGAGAAAGGCCTGTTCTAGCGCCTGATCCGGGTTCAGCGCCCTGCTGAACCCTGGCCGGATTATTCGTCCAGCATCACCACTTTGCCGATGTAAGGCAGATGGCGATAACGCTGGGCGTAATCGATGCCATAACCCACCACGAACTCGTCCGGGATCGGGAAGCCGACATATTCCACCGGTACTTCAACCTCACGGCGCTCAGGCTTGTCCAGCAGCGTGCAAATCGCCAAAGACTTCGGCCCACGCAACGCCAGGATCTCGCGCACCTTGTTCAGGGTATTGCCGGAATCGATGATGTCTTCGACGATCAATACGTCTTTACCACGGATGTCTTCATCCAGATCTTTGAGGATTTTCACGTCGCGGGTGGTAGACATGCCGCTGCCGTAGCTGGAAGCGGTCATAAAATCGACCTCATGCGACACCTCAATGGTGCGGCACAGATCGGCCATAAACATGAAAGAGCCACGCAGCAACCCGACCAGCACCATGTCACTGCCGCTATCGCGGTAGTCTTCGGTGATCTGGCGACCAAGTTCAGCAATACGGGTCTTAACTTCCTGCTCGGAAATCATTACTTCTACAGTGTGTTTCATAGTTTTCAGGTCAGTTGCCGGAAGAAGGGCGCAGAGTTTAGCATAGCTGGCGGGCGGTGGCGACGCGAGTGCGTCACCACCTGTTTCTTTGGCGTATTTTTGAAACCACAAGCTTTATACCCTATGGATTTCAAGTTGCAGCTAGGCGACAAGCTTGTTCATCCCCAGGAGCTTACTTTTGTAAGTGACTGGGGTGAGCAAGCGCAGGTAACAACGCTGTAGCTTGAAAGACGACGGGTATATTAATCGGCTACGGTAAAGCCTAGCATCATCCCTGTATCCTCATGTTCCAGCAGGTGGCAGTGGGCCATATAGGCCTGATCGGCACTGGCCAGATGGTTGAAGCGCACCAGCACTTCGCTGCGCCAACCTTCTACCAGCACCGTATCTTTCCATCCTGCCCGGTGGGCCGCCGGTGGTTTGCCGTTTTCCGACAGAATGCGGAACTGGGTGCCATGGATATGGAACGGGTGCAGCATCATGTCGCCTTCGCCGGAAATGGTCCATTTCTCGTATTTGCCACGCTTGGCCTCAAACGCGGGCTTGGTCATATCGAAGGCTTTGCCATTGATGGTGTTGGCATGGCTGAAATCAAACGGCTTGCTGCCATGATCCATCTTGCTGTGGTCCATTCCCGCCATGTTGCCCTGGTCCATACCTTGCATCTTACTATGATCCATACCTGCCATGTTGCCAGCGGCATTGCCGTGATCCATGCTCATCCCGGCCATCGCCTGGTGACCATAGCGATCCATCAGAGCCTGCATCCCCAGCATATCCAGCTTAGGATCCATCATCAGTTGCAACCAGCGTTCCTGCACCCCGGCCAGCGATGGCAGCGCAGGCAATTTCACCAGGCTGTCCGGCATGGATTTCACGCCCAGCGCCAACGAGGGCTGAATATGCAGCACCGGCAGCGGCTGGTCGAACGGGGCCAGCGTCATGCCCATCTGCTTCACCGGCAGGGTAACGATATCGAACGGCTTGCCATCGGAGGCATCGACCAGCACTTCAAAGCGCTCGCCCATCAGCATCGGCAGTTCGGTCAGTTTCACCGGTTCGCCCAGGAAGCCACCGTCACTGGCAATCACGTATAATGGGCGATTGTCGCTGGTGGACAGGTTAAGCGAGCGGGCGTTACAGCCGTTCAGGAAACGCAGACGCAGCCAGCCGCGTGGCGCGATGTGTTGCGGATAGCTGGCACCGTTGGTGAACATGCGGTCACCAAACCAGCCCACGGCCGCGCTCATGATGTCCAATTGATATTCGATTTGACCGTCTTTGCCCAGGCGCTTATCTTGCAGGATCACGGGAATATCGTCGGTTCCCCAGGTCTTCGGCAAGGGTAGCTGGCTGCTTTCTTCATCTTCCAACAGCACCAGTCCCCCCAGCCCCTTCATCACTTGCTCGCCGGTTTTGCCATGCGTATGGGGATGGAACCAGCAGGTAGACGCTGGCTGATCGGCAGTGAAACTCACCGTGCGGGTGGTGCCAGGTTGGATCAAGGCTTGTGGACCACCGTCGACATTACCGGGGATCTCTAAACCGTGCCAGTGCACCGTACTGGCCTCTGGCAGTTTATTACTGATATCCACCGTCACCGGCTTACCCCGTTGCAAACGGACCGCTGGGCCAAGCAACGCACCGTTAATCCCCCAGGTACGTGTAGCCACGTTAGGCAGCCAGTTCATCTCACCGGTTTGCAGCGCCAACGTGATCTTTCCTTGCGCATCTGGCGTCAAAATCGGTGGGATCGGCAAGGCTGGACGATCGGCCGCCCAGGCGGCACGGCTCCATAATGGCAAGGCGCTTGCGGCACCTATTGCGGCGGTCAGTTTGATAAAATCACGGCGTAACATCGCTGGTTCCCTTTTCTCAGTGATCGAAAGCTTAAGATCCGCAGCCTAAACCCTCCCCTTAGTGGAAGGTCAAGAGCTACTATTAAGGAGTGTTAAGCCCGCATAATTAATTTGGTGCCTTTACAGCCAAGTGTGGTAACGTCAGCAGATATTGAACAGGTCTATTTCATGATGAAAAAAACAACGTTGTTAATGCTATTGCTGACTATGCTGGGCTTTTCCAATGCCAGCCTGGCGCTAAATGAATCCGAAGCGGAAGATCTTGCCGATCTGACCGCAGTGTTTGTCTATCTAAAAAACGATTGTGGCTACAATGATTTGCCTAACGCGCAAATCAAACGCGCCATCGTGTACTTCGCCCAGCAAAACCGTTGGGATTTGACTAACTATAATAGCTTTAATATGAAATCCCTGGGTGAAGACAGCTACCGCGATCTCAGCGGCATTGCTATTCCTACCCCCAACAAGTGCAAATCTCTGGCGCGCGACTCCTTAAGCCTGCTGGCCTACGCCAACTAACTTCCCCTGCTTTCTCTCAGCCTTGCCAACGATAGCTGGCAGGGTTTGCTATCGCCTATCTGTTGCCCTGCCGACAATGCTGTAATTTGCCACACATAGGGTTTATGATGTTGCGCTCATTTTTCATGGTTGTTATTACGGAGTAACCCGCACATGACCCAGAAAGAGATTTGGTATGAAACGCTGCATGCCAACTTTGGCCAGTACTTCTCAGTAGAGCAGGTACTTTACCGTGAGAAAACCGAGCATCAGGATCTGGTGATATTTGAAAACCCGGTGCTGGGCCGCGTGATGGCTCTCGATGGCGTGGTGCAGACTACCGAACGCGATGAGTTTATCTATCACGAAATGATGACCCACGTGCCGCTGCTGGCCCATGGCCAGGCCAGGAAAGTGCTGATTATCGGCGGTGGTGACGGTGCTATGCTGCGCGAAGTCTGCCGTCATCAGGGCGTTGAACATATCACCATGGTTGAGATCGACGCGGGCGTGGTGGAGTTCTGCCGCCAATACTTACCGAATCACAACGCCGGGGCCTATGACGATCCCCGCTTCAAGCTGGTGATCGACGATGGCGTCAATTTCGTCAACCAGAGCGACGAAAAGTTCGACGTGATTATTTCTGACTGTACCGATCCGATCGGCCCCGGCGAAAGCCTGTTTACCTCGGCGTTCTATGAAGGTTGCGCACGCTGCCTCAACGAGGGCGGCATCTTCGTGGCCCAGAACGGCGTCTGCTTCCTGCAGCAGGACGAAGCGGTCAACAGCCACACCAAACTCAGCCAGTATTTTAACGACGTCAGCTTCTATCAGGCAGCGATCCCGACCTATTACGGCGGCATCATGACCTTTGCCTGGGCCAGCCAGAACCCGGCCTTGCGCCAGCTGGATGTCACCACACTGCAACAACGCTTTCATCAAAGTGGCTTAGACTGCCGCTACTACAATCCGGCAATTCACGCTGGCAGCTTTGCCCTGCCGCAGTATTTGCTTAATGCACTGAACGTTTCACGTTAAGCGAGAAGATAGGGGCTAAAACTAATTGCAAAAGATCAAACTGCACGGCTTCAATAACCTGACCAAGAGCCTGAGTTTTTGTATTTACGATATTTGTTATGCCAAAACCGCAGACGATCGCGATGGCTATATCGCCTACATTGACGAACAGTACAATGCCAACCGCCTGACCGAGATCCTCAGTGAAACCTGCTCGATCATTGGCGCCAATATTCTCAACGTCGCCCGCCAGGACTACGATCCGCAAGGCGCCAGCGTCACCATCCTGATGAGCGAAGAGCCGGTCGATCCGAAAGACGTGGATACCTCTGAGCACCCAGGGCCGCTGCCAAAGACGGTGGTGGCACATCTGGATAAAAGCCATATCTGCGTTCACACCTATCCGGAAAGCCACCCAGAAGGCGGCCTGTGTACCTTCAGGGCCGATATTGAAGTCTCTACCTGCGGCGTGATCTCACCGCTCAAAGCGCTGAACTATCTGATCCATCAGTTGGAATCCGATATCGTCACCATGGACTATCGCGTACGCGGTTTCACCCGCGATGTAGCCGGCGTGAAGCATTACATCGATCATGAGATCAATTCGATCCAGAACTTTATGTCCGAGGATATGAAGGCGCTGTACCACATGATGGATGTCAATGTGTATCAGGAGAACATCTTCCACACCAAGATGCTGCTGAAGGATTTCGATCTGAAGCACTATCTGTTTAACGCCAGGCCGGACGAACTGAGCGAGGCGGAGCGAAAAAGGATAACCGATCTGCTGTGGAAAGAGATGCAGGAGATCTACTACGGGCGCAATATTCCGCACCTGTGATGTTGAGATACAGGGCAGCCCAGGTTGCCCTGTCAGTTACACCAGATGCACGGCTGCGGGTAAATCTGCCAGTTGCTGCTGTGCGATAGCAGGTAGCGCCTTATCGGTGACGATATCCGTCAGGCTGCCAAGCGGCGCCACACAAAATAACGAGTAGGCAGCGTATTTACTGCTGTCTGCCAACAGTACCCGCTGGCGGGCATTGGCCATCAGATCCTGCTTCAGGCCCGCCTTCTCTTCGGTTGGGGTGGTAATACCGTTCTCAATACTCCACGAGTTACAGCTGACAAACGCAATATCCGGGTAGATCCCACGCAGCAACCTGCGCCCATGATCGCCGACGCAGGACTGGCTACTGTCATCAATACGGCCACCAATGATGGTCACTTCGATCTGTTTAAATCCTGAGAGAAACAGTGCGATATGCAGATCGGCGGTGATCACCCGTAGCGGGAGGTGGGTCAAGTGTCGCGCCAGTTCCAGCATGGTGGTACCTGCGTCAAGCACCACTGCGTCACCGGCTTTCACCATCGTGGCCGCATACAGGGCGATCGCCCGCTTCTCCTGTGGGTTACGCAATTGCTTTTCGTTAGTGGTGGGCTGTGCGGGAATAAAACGGTTGAGAGCCACGCCGCCATGGCTGCGATTGATGATCCCCTGCTCATCCAGCTTGATCAGATCGCGCCGGATGGTGGCAGGAGAAGCATCGATAGCGCTGACCAATTGCTCAACGGTGACCAGATTATGGGCTTTCAGGTAATCCAGAATCTGGTCCTGGCGAGTTTGTGGCTTCATGACGTCCGTGGTATCACGCCAACTGAGTGGCTAATTTGATCGAGATCGCCATGCTCTCAGACTTGGCTTTACCTGTCCAGGCAATATCAAACGCGGTGCCGTGGTCGGCAGAAGTCCGGATAAACGGCAGGCCCGCCGTGATGTTAACCCCATCGTAGAAACCCAGCAGCTTGAGGGGGATATGCCCCTGATCGTGATACATGGCGACCACCATATCGTACTGGCCTTCATAGGCCTGCAGGAAGACGGTATCCGGTGGGCACGGGCCTGAGACATCGATCCCACGCTGTTTTGCTGCCGCAATCGCCGGGCTGACGATGTTGATCTCTTCATCGCCAAACAGGCCATTTTCACCCGCGTGGGGGTTAACGCCCGCGACCGCGATCCTTGGATGTTTAAAACCGACGCGCTTGAGGAAGGTATCCGCCATCGTCACCACCGTTTCGATCCGCTCGGGATTCAGCGTATCAAGGAACTTGCGCAGGGCGATATGGGTGGAAACATGGATCACCTTCAGCTTATCGGTGTACAGCACCATCGCATAATCCCGGCTGTTGGTAAGTTTTGCCAACAACTCCGTATGGCCTGGATACAGATGCCCGGCCAGATGCAGCGCCTCTTTATTCAGCGGCGCCGTGGCGATGGCCATTACCTCTCCCGCCATGGCCAGTTCGGTGGCACGCTTTACGCATCGGTAAGCCAGATCGCCCGCTTGTGCCTGCACTTTCCCTGGTGTCAGCGCGGCGGGATCCTCTAGCGATTCATCAATCACGTTGATAATGCCGGGCGCAAAGCGTGCCTGCGAAACGTTCAGGATCGGCCTCAATTCGACCTTTGGCACGATCCCCAATGCCTGGATACGTTGCAACGTTTGCAGACAGCCCACCACGACCGCTGGCGTTCCCGCCAACTCACCTTCAGACAGCGCCTTGATGATAATCTCTGGCCCAATGCCTGCAGGATCGCCCATGGTGACCGCAATCGTGTTATTTGCCACTGTACATCTCCTCAATAAAATAAAGTGCATCCCGCAGCGTTGAAGCACCGCCAAATCCGCCAGCCTTGGTGATCACCGGCAGATCGTCGATCTCGCTGTTGACGAAAGTGCCACAAGGCACACAAGGAACAACCTCACTGGTAATACGGTAACCTTCCGCGCCCAGCGCTCTCGCAACCGCAATGGCGATGTCACCACCGGTCAGGAACAAGCCACCAATCTGAGCCTGATTGATAATCGCCAAGGTGATGGAGCCTAATGTCTGGCTGATTTTGTCCCCCAACTGCTGGCGCGAAAGGTCATGCTTTTCACACAGCGTATCGATCATCTGGCGAGCATCGGCATCTCTACAGGTGCGTAGTACACAGTGCTGCCGATCTCGCAGTACGCTGACAGCCTGGCGAATAATTTCATCTACCGCAGACTGGTTATGCGGTTGCAACAAGGCTTCGACATCAATATCCAGTATGCCGAGCGACTTTTCTTCTGCGGCAAACACAATCTGCTGCCGGGTGGCTTCACTCATCGATCCGGCAACCACAAGTACAGGCAGGCGCTGACGAGCGGCCAGATAGCTGCTGGCTGGCAATGCATTTGCCAGCCCGGCAGCACCCACCAGCAGATAACGGCAATCGAGTTGTGGGATTGCCTGCGCCAACTGCGCCAGATCGCCATCCGTTTCGGCATCAACTATCACAATCGCCGGCCCGCTCTGGCTCAGGAGCGGCAACTCGCGGCCTAGCTTGCCACTGCGTACTACCTGTAAATCCAACTCGTGGATCGGATAGGCAGTCTGCAAGCCAATCAAGGTTTTGATATGAGAAGAAACGATCGGCGTTTTCGGATCGCTGGCGAACTCGGTTTCCACCAGCGGTACGCCGTGAACCCGGCATTCGCCATTGAGCGTTACCCGACCCGCTGCGGGGATGGCTGCGGCCACGATAGCCAACTGCGCACCGCTGGCGACCATCGCCGCCTCGATCTCTGCCCCCACGTTACCGCGAAAGGTCGAGTCGATTTTTTTATACACCTGGGGTGGCGTATCGCTCTGGCAATAAGCCCGCAATGCTTCGCGCACCTTGGCGCTGGCCATTTCAGGAGATAACGCCCGGCTTTCGGTATTGATCACCAACACATCCGTGCGCCGGGTTGACTGTGGTAGTTCGTTGAGCACCACGTCGGTACGCGCGCCCTTTTTGGCCAGTTGCACACCCGTATCATTGGCTCCGGTAAAATCATCGGCGATAACGATCATCTTCATTGTAATTCCTCCCCTACCAAGGCCTTTGTTCGTTGCTGATTGCGTTTTGCTACCCATGAAGTCAGCATCGGTGTCAGTAGTGCGGTCACAATGACCGATGTCGCGACCAGCGGTGTCGCTACCGCTACCACTTCTGCCAAGGCGGGATCGGCCTGTGAGATCGCCAACGGCGTCGCCACTGCGTTGCCTGCCGTACTGGAGGCGGCAGCACCCGCAATACCGGTTCCGCCCAGTAAACGATCCGCTTTGATATTGAAGAAGCCGCCGAACAAGGTGGTCAATACTCCCAACAGAATGCCCGCCAAGCCGCCTTTGAGCAGCATGGCCAAATCAATGCCAGCCCCTAGTGCAAACGCAAAGAATGGGATCAAGAGTGGGCCGCCCTTGGTGAGGAACTCGCGCATCTGCACATCCAGATTGCCAAGCAGCATACCGATCAGCATCGGGATCAGCACCACCACAATCGACATCACGGGTATGTTGGCCATGCCTGCCGCACCAAGTGCGATCATGGTCAGGATCGGGCCGTCGCTCAGGGACATCAGAGGGGTTGCCCCCACCTCATTCTCCGTGCCGAACTCTCCAGCCAGCGCAGCATACAATCCGCCGTTGGTGTTGCTCATCGCGGCAATAATCGCTACGGAGGAAAGCCCCCAGATGCCATCAGCACCAAACATTTTCTCAACCCCGAACCCCAGGGCCACTGCAACGACAAATTTGGTAAAGGTGATCCCACCACCAATCAGCAACGATTTAGGTGCGGCCTTGATATGGATCCCGGCTCCCATACATAGCAGGAAAGCCCCGATCAACGGCGCCGCGCCGTTTTTGAACAATGCCGTAGTAAAGCCACCAACCTCCAGTGCCTGCGGGGCAAAGGTGTTGATCATTGCGCCAAGCACCAGTGGGACAACCATCATCCCCCCAGGGATTTTCTCTATTGCCGCCTTAATTTTCATCCTACCCTCGTCATTGTGATTTATTTTAATCAAAATGATTATATAAAATCAAAAAAGAAAAAATCGGCGCTGTGTCGCAGATTAAAAAATCAGTAACATGATTATTTGATTTTATTTAATCAATACGGAAGGAGAGAAAGGCGGCCACGAATCGGCCACCTGGGACTCACAAGGGGCGCAGCATCCTGCCCCCGTCTGGATAATCAGTAGTTGAGCATAAACGAGCGGTAGGCTTTCAGCACCGTCAGAAAGTCTTCGATGCCGCAGAAAGAGAGGCTCTCTTCGTCGTAGTAGTTCATCCCCTCTTCCATTTCGTCGCCTTCGAACTCCAACTGGTTGGCGCGGATCATCACCTCTTCACCGTCCATCAGCAACGTGTATTCGTGGCCTTCCAACTGCCACTGACGCTCACTGCCCTTGACCCCTGCCGCACCGGCTTCGATGCGGTCCAGCAGGTTAAAATCACCGTTGAGTTCTTCGTTAATCCAATGGCCGATGGCCTCATGCCCCATCGAAAATCTGACCACCACCTGACCGGTTACGTCACGCAGAAATTCGTAATCCATAGCATGCCCTCCTGAGCCGTGTATAAGACTGAGTTTAACCCTAAATTCGCGGCTAACTCAGTGAGCGCTCGCAAAGTTGTTCAATAATTCGTGGCGCAATATAACGGTCCGCCCTCCACTTGGGAAGCGGGAAGGCTCTTGGTACCTGCTATGGGCGGGCAATTGTTGTTATCATGACGCTTCTTAGCCCTTACCCAAGCCTGAGCCGATGATCGACAGCGAAATCACCCTGAAAAAATTGGAAATCTTTCTGGCGTTTATGGAGAAGGAAAACATCGGCCGAGCCGCAGAACAGCTTGGCTTGAGCAGCGTTAGCGTGCATCGTGCGTTACATACCCTGGAAGAGGGCTTCCGCTGCCCGCTGTTTATTCATAAAGGGCGCAACCTGCTGCCCCTGCCCGCAGCACTTACGCTGGCAGAATACGCACGCGATATCGTGGATCTCACCTACAAAGGCATCGAAGAAACTCGGCTGAAGGCGGGGTTTGGCCAGCAACGCATGCGTATCGGCACGCTCTACTCACTGACGCTGGAAACCATTCCACGGTTGATCATGGGGCTGAAGGTACGCCGCCCGGCCATGGAGATCAACCTGACGATGGGATCGAATGAAGATCTGCTGGCCCAGTTGGAGAACCAATTGCTGGACGCCATCCTGATTTCGGTTTCGGACAGCCAAATTGATCCGCTGCGCTTTGAGATCCTGCCGCTGTTTGAGGATGATATCTATCTTGCCGCACCGGCAGCCTCGGCGCTAAACAGCGATGGCACGGCAGACCTGCAAGACTTTCGCAGCCAGAAGTTTGTCTCCCTGACCGAAGGCTTCGCCACTTATCACGGTTTTAGCGAAGCGTTTCAGATTGCCGGTTTTGAACCGGAAATCGTCACGCGGGTGAATGATATTTTCTCAATGCTCAGCCTGGTGCAGGCCGGGGTGGGTTACAC
Source organism: Serratia sp. K1WW1 (assembly GCF_055790865.1). Taxonomy (NCBI): domain Bacteria; kingdom Pseudomonadati; phylum Pseudomonadota; class Gammaproteobacteria; order Enterobacterales; family Yersiniaceae; genus Serratia; species Serratia sp. K1WW1. The sequence continues at coordinate 992,119 of NZ_CM147697.1, read as the reverse complement.
GCTGGTGCCAGGGCGGATGAAGAAGATGTATGAACACACGTTGAAATTACTGCCGCTGTGCGAACAGTACCAGATGCGCCAAACCATCGCGCTGGTATTCAACCGTAACCAGCAGCAGGATCCGAACCTGCTGGCGTTGACGGCGGAAGGCCGCATGTACACTCGCGGTGAAGGGCCGGTTTAATCGCGCCGATATTTAGCCACAATGCCGCAGACCGCGTTCAGGCCCAGTTGGCAGCGGGACAGCGCTTCCCCCTGCTCCATCACTTTTTTGGTCAAGCCGGTTAATACCGCGCCCGGCGGCATTTCGATCGCCAGACGGACTTCCCGTTCGTAGGCCGCCACCATTGCCTCATGCCAGCGCACGGTGCGGGCCATATTGAAGGCCAGATCGTCAGCAATTCGCTCCGGTTGCCATAACACGCGCCCGGTACTGCCGCTGAGATACGCAACCTGCGGCCGATTGATGGTTACCTGCTTCATGGCCTGCGCCAGCTTTTCCGCCGGTTGTGCCAACAGGGCACAGTGGGAAGGGACACTCACCGCCAAACGCTGGGTTTTCGCCGCACCGGCGGTTTTTGCCAACGCCATGACCTGCGCCATCGCGGCTTCGCAACCCGCGATAACCAATTGGTCTTCGGCATTGATATTGGCCAGATAGGCCGGTAATTCAGCGCTATTGACCTCTGCTATCAACCTTTCCACCTGGCGCAACGGCAAACCGACAATCGCCGCCAATCCATATCCCGCAGGGTAAGCCTCCTCCATTAGTTGGCCGCGCAACGCCACCAGCCGGACGGCATCGGGAAATGCCAAGGCCCCGGCGATCACCGCGGCCGGAAAAGCACCGATGGATAACCCACTGACAAAATCAGCCTCGACCCCGTGCTGCTGTAATTCCCGCGCGTAGGCCACACCGGCTATCAGCAGGCACAGCTGCACTGCCCGGGTTTTCTGTAAGGCTTCGGCGCTGTCCAACGCCAGTACATCCTGGTCAAGAACAGCGCAGGCCTCGCTTAACAACCGCTGGGTTGTTTCATTGGCCGGCAGTTGGTGCAGCATTTGAGGCACCTGCGGCCCCTGACCGGGAAAGGTAAATAAAATCTTCATCAAGCCTCCTGAGAGCTGGCCCATGGATCCGTCGTCAACAACAGCCCCTCAGCGGTTTTCAGCATCGCTCGCCCATCCCGCAGCCATTCGCTCAGGGCAAAGCCGCCGAGCGGTGTTTCTATTTGGGCATCGGCGCGGCAAGGCAACGCCTGTAACCACTGTGCCAGCCTCTGCAATTCATCAAGGCTGGCAGGCTGCAGGCAGCGAACCAACAGATCCAGATCGCTGTCGGCATGCATCACCGGAATTTCGGTCGCCAAAGCATAACCACAACTGCCGGTCACGCCCCAAACCCACGGCCAAGGCCGCTGAGCCAGCATAATGAGCGCCTGCACCGGCTGTTGTGAAACAAAAGTTGAGTGTAACAACGCTAACGGCTCGCTCACCAAAGACTCCGGCGTCACGACGCGCCGGATAGCCTCTTCACTCACCCAGGCCGCAGCGCGCTGGCTGCGTTTCATCCCCCGGATCCCCACCGGGATCCGCCCGCTATCCTGAACATCGCGCCGTACTACCAACGGTAATGAAGTGCGCCACTGCTGGCCAACCCACTCCGGTAACGCCTCATCGGCGCTGAGGGCAGAACGGTCACTAATCCAAATCAGGTCATGCGGGCGAATCATCGGCTTCTCCAGTTACATCCCTGAAGTCAGGGTGATAAACAGCGGTAAGGTAATGATACACAACACGGAACTGATCAGTAACGTGGCTTCGGCATCCGGCGACTGCACGCCAAAACGGTTACCAAAGACGATACCGAAGAAACCGGCAGAAAGGGCGATCATCAAAATAGCGGTGATGGCCACGCTCCCATGCAGGCCCAATGCCAGCACCAGACCCCAGGCAATAAACGGTTGGATCAGCAGTTTGGTTACGCTCGACAGCAGCACCGGGCCGTTGATCTGCAACTTACGGGCAGACAGGATCACGCCGGTCAGGAACAGCGCCGTCGCCGTCGCCGACAGGCCAAGCGGTTTGATCGCGGCCAGCACCATTTCAGGCATATGCACGCCTACCGCCGACAGCACCACCCCAAGCAACGGCCCCCAGACGATCGGTTTTTTCACCGAGCGCCACATCAACACCGGCAACATACCCAGGCTGGAACCCTGAACCGTACCGGCTGCACGGGCTTTTTCGCGCTCGAGGATCAGCAGGCAAAACGGCGTCATCAGTACCGAACCGCAGGCGATAGCTACCGCCACGGACAACGAGGTTCCCGGCGTTTCCCCCAACACGCTGCCGAGGATCGGCAGGCCAAGCGCGGCATAGTTGGGTAGCGCAACGGTGAGCGTCAGCACGGCCGCATCCTGTGGAGACTTATGGAAGACCTTGGTACAGATGAAATAGATCGCCGCATAGGTGATCCACATTGCCAGCACCAACACCACGATCAGCGGCGACTGCTCAACGATCCCCGCCCAAGGCGTTTGTACGGTGGCACCGAACAGGGCCGCTGGCAGTGCAAAATCCATCACGAAGATGTTGAGTAATGAAACGTTCTGGTTATCGACCATTTTTGCCTTACCGGCAAAAAAGCCCAGCAGCATAATGACAAAAATCGGCGCCAAGGCATGAATAATTACGTATGTCATAAATCACCTGTTAAAAAGAAAAAATCAGTCAGATCAGGTGCGATGGTGTTAGTTATATTGTTATATGCAGGTGAAGCTTTACCCTATGAATTTCAAGCTGCAGCTTGAAAGGCGACGGGTAAATATGCCGGGTCGGAATGCATTACTTGCGCCCTCCCGGCGGGTAGTATTTTGTTCCTGAACTCTGACGTAAAAATGGCTAACGTGGCATTACCACTCTGCGCGCATACGTTCACGCACCAGCGAAGAGCTATGGCGGTTGTCTGCTCCCAGGCGGTTAGTTAATCCAACCCCTTCACTGCGAGTTTTGGCGATCGCCTGGATCAGTGCGTGGCGTACCAGATTAAGTTCCTGCTCACTGGCCTGCAGCGGGTCACGGATATCCAGTAGCTGTTCCAGCAGGCCCAGCGAGCTGTAATGCTCGATGTCATAGGCCATCGGTGGAATGGTTGCTGCCAGCTTCTCCAGCGCCTCTACGGAGCGTAACGTGATGCGCGCCGCAGACTCTTTGCCCATCGCATGGATCATCACGCCTGCATCGTTGAAGGCGATCAAGCGGTTGGCCTGATAGCCGTGCGCCAGAAACGCGCCGGACATGGCTTTACCCACGATCAAACCAATCACCGGATGGCCTGCCAGTCGAGCCTTGGCATAAGCCCCAGCTGCACCGGCCAAGGCTTGGTGAATACCAAAGGCCTCTTCCCGGCGCCCGTAGGCCTGGCTCGGCACATCGATCACCGCCACGATGGCGCACTTTTGTGCTTTATCAACGTCAGCCGCGACCGCTTCACTGACTACCTGGGCTAACGTCCAACCTTCCAGCAAACCTACTTCACCGCGTGCGGCGCGTGGGTAATGGTTATTCGCATCCGGCACCACGGCGATAAAACGCACCGGCTGGCCCTCTAATTCAGCGTCCGCAACCCGGATCGAGGCGCACTGCCCCTGGCGCTGCTCGGCCCCCGCTGTCAGCAAAGAGAACCAATATTCTCCACGGCTTGATGATGACGTACTCATACCCGATCCTCCGCAGCAAACAGTTGAGCAATGACCGCCGAGTCCGCCTGCTGGCGGGTGTCGAACTGCGACAGTTTCGGCAAGTAGTAGTGATAATTGTCTGAGCGGTGCTGAACAGGCACGCCGCGTTGCAGGCTACCTTTCATCGCCGCCTTGACCGCATGCAGCGCATCCGGAACTTCTTCATCGACAAAGCCGCTGCGATAACGCACGTCGCCACCGGTCATGCTCCAGATAAAAGGCCGATCGCGGGAATCGTATTCTTCAATACCGGCTTCCTGTTCAATGACCTGTGGGCCGTTTAAGCCAAGACGCGCTTCACGGGTGACGATCAAATAGCTGCATAAAGCCGCCGCTATCGACATCCCGCCAAAGCAGCCCACGGTACCGGCAATAATGCCCACCACCGGGGTATATCGGCGCAGATCGACAATTGCAGCATGAATATCCGCGATGGCCGCCAGCCCCAGATTGGCCTCTTGCAGACGCACGCCACCGGTTTCCAGCAGCAAGACTGCCTGGGTCGCAATACCGTTGCGGTTATCTTCCGCCGCTAGTTCAAGGGCCGCGGCCATCTTGGCTCCGGAAACCTCCCCCATACTGCCGCCCTGAAACGCCCCTTCTACCGCCACTACCACCGCCGGTTTACCGTCAATGGTACCTTTGGCGACCACCATGCCGTCATCGGCCTGGGTGACTATGCCTTGTGGCTCCAGCCAAGGTGAAGTAATACGCTCAAATGGTCCCAATAGTTCACGGAAACTGCCGCTGTCCAGCAGATTGCGGGCGCGCTCCCGGGCGCTGAGTTCGATAAAGCTGAGATCATCACGCATGGGCGGCCACCTCAAATACCTGTTCAATACGCAGCCGAGCTACACCCGGCGTAGCGCCGAAGTCGTTAATCTCTAGCCGCCCGGCAGGTAAATCGCGCAACGAGGCCAGACGTTCAAACAGGTGTTGCCAACGCTGCCGGCTACCGTCTACGGAGGTTTTGATCGCCACCGTCAGCGTGCCGTTAGCCGCAGGCTCAAACAGAGCCTCCATGTCACCGGAGCCTACGACGCCGGTTAGTGCCTTACCCGGCAGCGTAATGCTGGCCGGATAACTCAAATCGATATGTTCCATAACATCCTCTGGATTGATTATTCAGCGGGCCGTAGCCCGATCGAGGAACAGAGCCGCAGCCAGCAAATCGGCCGCGCCACCGGGTGAAGCGTTGCTCGCCAATAGCCGTTGCTCCAGTTTGGCCAACGCCGCCTGCCCTGCCGGATGTTGATATCCTCCGGCATGCAGTACCTCGGCTGCCCCTTGCTGCATCGCTTTTAGCGCCGTTAACCCACCGCGCGACAGCACGCAGGTATCGCTCAGAGTGGTCATGATGGCCATCAGCGCATCAATCTGCGCGGCTGACTCACTGGCCCCCTGGTTCCTGCTGCGCCACAATTGCGGCAACGCCCGTTGCATAACATGCGGGAAACCTTGCTGGGCCTCTTCCCGCGCGCCGGGTACCTGATAACGTTGAGTGGCTCGCAAGCCTTTGCTGAACACCTTCGGGCTGGCGTGATCCGGCAACTGCGCCAACTGGGCGGCTAATGCACAACTGCTGGATGGCGTTGCGTTCCCCCCTTGCATAGCTACCGCCGTCACCAGCAGGCCCATTGCCCAAATTGCCCCGCGATGTGTATTAACACCGGCGGTGGCAGCCATCATCCGCTGTTCGCCTTCCCGGCCAATTCGGCCCACTTCCTGGCGTAACGCACTATCTGCGGGACGCTGCCAACCGGCAATCGCCAGCCGGTGGAAGACTGGCGTCAGGCTGTGGGCCGAACGCTCCATCAACGCCAACGTCAGATCCTGATGCGCACCGGAACCCCGGGCATCCACCAGCCCCGGTTTCGGGCTGAGGCGCGCCTCATCCACTAGCGCCTGCGTGGCAAACTCCGCCAACCGCGCGGCAACCAAATCCGCATCAGAAGCGATTAAACAGGGGGAAAGTTTCATTACCAGCTCCGGAATTTAGCTGGCGGGTTATACAGGCCTTCGGACCACTCGACCAGATCCGCTACGCTGCCCGCGGCCAGCAAAGAACGCGTTGCATCGGTGCGGCGAATGTCGAGATCTTCCGGGAACACCACTTTGCCTTCACGGCGCAACTCGGCCACGCGTTTGGCGTCCACACCCAGCCCGATATCGGTGATACCGGCCACTGCTGCCACCATGGCGCGGCGCTCTTCCAGCGAGCGTGCACGATACAGATAAGCAATGCCCTCTTCGGTCAGCACGTGGGTCACGTCATCGCCGTAAATCATCACTGGCGCCAACGGCATACCAGACTCTTGCGCCACATCGACGGCATCGAGTTTTTCTACGAAGGTCGGTTTGGCGCCCGCCTGGAAGGTTTCCACCATCTGCACCACCAGCTTGCGGCCACGGGCCAACGGATCCGGCTCTTCGATCATATCCAGCCAGGCAGGCGTAGCGTGGCGACGACCGTGTGGATCATGCCCCATGTTCGGTGCCCCGCCAAAACCAGAGAGGCGGCCACGTGTCACGGTAGAAGAGTGGGCCATACCGTCGATCTGTAAGGTGGAACCGATAAACATATCTACGGCGTACTGGCCGGCCATCTGGCAAAACGCGCGGTTGGAGCGCATGGAACCGTCGCTACCGGTAAAGAAAATATCCGGGCGGGCGGCGATATAATTCTCCATCCCCAGCTCACCGCCAAAGCAGTGTACGGTCTCCACCCAGCCGCTTTCGATTGCCGGGATCAGTGTTGGATGCGGGTTCAGGGTCCAGTGTTTACAGATTTTGCCCTTCAGACCCAGTTGCTCGCCATAGGTAGGTAGCAGCAATTCAATGGCGGCGGTGTTGAAACCAATACCGTGGTTCAGCGATTGCACCTGATGTTTGGCGTAGATGCCTTTGATGGCCATCATCCCCATCAACACGTGCACCGGTTTGATCAGGCGCGGATCGCGGGTAAACAGCGGTTCAATAAAGAACGGCTTGTCTGCCACCACCACAAAATCGATCCAGGAACCGGGGATATCAACTCTTGGCAGGTCCGTTTCATCATCAACCAGTTCGTTGACCTGAGCGATGACGATGCCGTCTTTAAACGCAGTGGCCTCTACCAGTGCCGGAGTATCTTCGGTGCTTGGCCCGGTGTACAGATTGCCATGACGATCGGCCTTGAACCCGGCCACTAGCGCCACGTTCGGCACCAGATCCACATACAGACGGGAATAGAGTTCTATATAGGTGTGGATGGCACCGATTTCGAGCTGCCCATCTTCCAGCAGTTGTGAAATACGCAGGCTCTGGGTGCCAGAGAAGGCAAAATCGAGCTTGCGGGCGATGCCCTTTTCAAAAATATCCAGATGCTCGGCGCGGCCAACGCTTGGCATGATCATATGCAGATCGTGGACCTTGGCGGGGTTGACCTCGGCGAGCATACGGGAGAGAAAATCGGCCTGTTTCTGGTTATTGCCTTCCAGCACCACCCGATCGCCAGAAACCAGCAGCTTTTCCAGCACGCTGGTCAGATCGGCGGTGGGGATCACTTTGCCCTGCGACTGCCCTTGCACACTCGCGATACGGCGTTTTTTTTCCTGCCGCCGGGTATCCCAAACGCGTGTGGGGCTTTGATGAAGCGACATACCTCAACCTCCTGGGTTTACTTGGTTCTGTTCAGTACGGTTAGAGTAAGAGTCTAGGAGAACGCCATCAATCAAGCAGGGGGATGATTTATTAGCCTGAGAGTAATGATTTCATCAAATCAAGACTAATCAATAAGTTAGAATCATTAAAAGCCGGGGGCGATCACAAAAAAACGGGGAACCCAAAGGCTCCCCGTGATGATGCTAACTCAGTATTGAATTACACCGCAGTTTGGAAGATCACACCGTCGGCTTTTTCCGTGTACTGGGTCAACTGGTCGAAGTTCAGGTAGCGATAGGTATCCGCCGCCGTCTTGTCGACCTGTGCCATATAGGTCTGATACTCATCAGGCGTTGGCAGACGGCCCAGCAGTGATGCCACTGCTGCCAGCTCTGCGGAAGCCAGATAAACGTTGGCTCCGGTACCCAGACGGTTCGGGAAGTTACGGGTCGAGGTGGAAACCACGGTCGCACCGTCCGCTACGCGTGCCTGGTTACCCATACACAGTGAACAGCCTGGGATCTCGATACGCGCCCCACTCTTGCCAAAGACGCTGTAGTAGCCTTCTTCAGTCAGTTGCGCTGCGTCCATCTTGGTTGGCGGAGCCACCCACAGACGAGTTGGCAGTTGGCCTTTATGCTGATCCAACAGTTTACCCGCCGCACGGAAGTGGCCGATGTTGGTCATGCAGGAACCGATAAACACTTCGTCGATCTTGCTGTTGGCCACGTCGGACAGCAGGCGCGCGTCGTCCGGATCGTTCGGCGCACACAGGATTGGCTGCTTGATATCGGCCAAATCGATTTCGATCACTGCGGCATATTCCGCATCCGCATCGCCTTCCAGCAACTGCGGGTCCGCCAGCCATTTTTCCATCCCCTGAATACGGCGCTCCAGGGTACGGCGATCGCCATAACCTTCGGAGATCATCCACTTCAGCAGCACGATGTTAGAGCTCAGATATTCGGCGATCGGTGCCTTATCCAGCTTGATGGTGCAACCAGCGGCGGAACGTTCTGCCGAGGCATCGGTCAGTTCAAACGCTTGCTCAACCTTCAGCTCCGGCAGACCTTCGATCTCCAGAATGCGGCCAGAGAAGATGTTCTTCTTGCCCTTCTTCTCTACGGTCAACAGACCCTGTTGGATCGCGTAGTAAGGGATCGCATGCACTAAATCACGCAGGGTGATACCAGGCTGCATTTTACCTTTGAAGCGCACCAGCACCGACTCAGGCATATCCAGCGGCATCACGCCGGTCGCGGCAGCAAAGGCCACCAGACCAGAACCGGCCGGGAAGGAAATGCCGATCGGGAAGCGGGTGTGGGAATCGCCACCGGTACCGACGGTATCCGGCAGCAACATACGGTTCAGCCAGGAGTGGATCACACCATCACCAGGGCGCAGTGAAACGCCGCCACGGTTCATGATGAAGTCCGGCAGGGTATGGTGAGTCGTGACGTCCACCGGTTTCGGGTACGCGGCAGTATGACAGAACGACTGCATCACCAGATCGGCAGAGAAGCCCAGGCAAGCCAGATCTTTCAGCTCGTCACGGGTCATTGGGCCAGTGGTATCTTGTGAACCTACCGAGGTCATCTTAGGTTCGCAGTATTCGCCAGGGCGAACACCAGCAACGCCACAGGCACGGCCAACCATTTTCTGCGCCAGCGAGAAGCCCTTGCTGCTAGCCGCTACCGGCTTGGCAATGCGGAACACTTCGCTGTGCGGCAAGCCCAGCGCTTCACGCGCCTTGGTGGTCAGGCCACGGCCGATAATCAGTGGGATGCGGCCACCGGCACGCACTTCATCCAGCAACACATCGGTTTTCAGCTCGAAGCTGGCAACCAGTTCGCCGGTCTCATGGTTACGCACTTCGCCTTTATACGGGAAGATGTCGATCACATCGCCCATGTTCAGGTTGGAGACGTCCACTTCGATCGGCAACGCGCCTGCATCTTCCATGGTGTTAAAGAAGATTGGCGCAATCTTGCCGCCCAGCACCACACCGCCACCACGCTTGTTCGGCACGTAGGGGATGTCGTCGCCCATAAACCACAGCACCGAGTTGGTAGCCGATTTACGGGAAGAACCGGTACCGACCACGTCACCGACGTAAGCCAGCGGGAAGCCTTTCTTGTTCAGCTCTTCAATCTGCTTGATTGGGCCAACGCTGCCCGGCTGATCAGGGAAAATGCCTTCACGTTCGCTCTTGAGCATTGCCAACGCATGCAGTGGGATATCTGGACGTGACCAGGCATCCGGAGCGGGTGACAGATCGTCGGTGTTGGTTTCACCAGTCACTTTGAACACGGTCACGGTGATCTTTTCCGCCAACGGTGAACGGGACAGATACCATTCGGCATCGGCCCAGGACTGCATGATTTGCTTGGCGTGTGGGTTACCGGCTTTGGCTTTCTCTTCTACGTCGTAGAAGTTATCAAACATCAGCAGCGTATGGGAAAGCGCCTTGGCAGCAATCGGTGCCAGCTTTTCGTTATCCAACGCGTCGATCAGCGGATGAATGTTGTAACCGCCCTGCATGGTGCCTAGCAGTTCAATGGCTTTTTCGGGGGTAACCAGGGGGGAAGTGGCTTCGCCTTTGGCAACGGCTGCCAGAAAACCTGCTTTGACATAGGCGGCTTCGTCGACGCCCGGTGGTACACGGTTAATCAGCAGGTCTAACAGAAATTCTTCTTCGCCTTTTGGCGGATTTTTTAATGATTCAACCAGCGCTGCCATTTGTGTCGCATCTAATGGCTTAGGGACGATGCCCTCTGCAGCACGCTCGGCCACGTGCTTACGGTATTCTTCTAGCACGACTTTCTCCTCGCTCTCATTGTCATTTATTGTGCCTGGCGTTTTATATTCAACCGTTTTTATACCCTATGGATTTCAAGTTGTAGCTAGGCGACCAGCTCGTTCATCCCCAGGAGCTTACTACAGTAAGTGACTGGGGTGAGCGAGTGCAGTCAACAACGCTACGGCTCGAAAGACGACGGGTAGAGCGTACGGTGATACTTGTCGGGCACTGCTGTCGATATCCTGGACTGTAAGTAAGGTACAGTGCCCGGTTCCGCCCAGCCAGCATATCAGGATTTGAATCGGTTGTTAATTCGTTCACATAAAAGCAACATTAAATCTTTGCTGAATCGTTGACCGCAGCGTAATCGGCTGCAAAGCAGGCGGGACGGGCTCGGGTTCGTTACGGCACAACAGCGATCTCAGCCCAATGAGCACAACATAACGTCCATACTTTTACAATGGTTATCGATAGGGTTGGGAGAAATTGGCGGCGTTGGGCACAAAAAAACCGCCATAAAGACGGTTCTTTTGTATCCGCGCGGTGCTAGCAGACACCAAACGGATATCTTACATCGTTAAGAACGATACAAGCGCTAACGAGCAAAGATATCTTGCGTAAAATCGGTTAAAAAAGCAACCGCCTTGATGCAAAAAATCGCTGTTTTATGTACCCTGATTTTGGGTCTGTTCTGCCGGTCTAGCAGCCGGTCATCGGGCTTGAGAACAGTGCTGCAACGACTGCGATACAGGCGCTAACGAGCGCTTGTTCCACCGGGGCTTTCCCGGTGAAGCCGCGGTGGTCGTGGTTCCACAAGGAACGCGCAATGAAAGGGAGATCATTCTTTATCCTGCTCATTGTACTGGGATCGCTGTTTGGAGTCAGTGAGGGTAGCTGGTCAGTTTCCGGCAACCAACTGATCTTCAACGTCGTATTCCAGAACAAGTAAGCTACTGGCCGCTCTTTTGAGCGGCCTTTTATCAGGGACTCGCCAATCCCCCGGCTCAAGGCACAAAAAAACCGCCATAAAGACGGTTCTTTTGCATCCGCGCGGTGTTAGCAGGCACCGAACGGATTTCTTACATCGTTAAGAACGATACAAGCGCTGACGAACAGGTTCATTGTGCGTAAAACCGGTTAAAAAATCAACCACCCGGGTGTAAAAACGAACCTTTTTTATGTACCCTGTTTTTGGGTCTGTTCTGCCGGTTTAGCAGCCGGTCATCGGACTTGAGAACAGTGCTGCAACGACTGCGATACAAGCGCTGACGAACGCTTGTTCCGCCGGGATTTTTCCGGTGAAGTCGCGGTGGTCGTGGTTCCACAAGGAACGCGCAATGAAAGGGAGATCACTCATTATCCTGCTCATTGTACTGGGTTCGGTGTTTGGAGTCAGTAAAGGTGGCTGGTCAGTTTCCGGCAATCAACTGATCTTCAACGTCGTATTCCAGAACAAGTAAGCTACTGGCCGCTCTTTGAGCGGCCTTTTATTGGCATTTAATCCAAATAAAAACGGCCCCTTTGCAGGAGCCGCTTATCAACCTTACCAACCGCTGAAATTACTTCTTCTTGGCTTTCGGGTTTGGCAGATCGGTGATGCTGCCTTCGTAGATCTCTGCTGCCAAGCCTACGGATTCGTGCAGGGTTGGGTGAGCATGGATAGTCAACGCGATATCTTCTGCGTCACAACCCATCTCGATCGCCAGACCGATTTCACCTAACAGCTCGCCGCCGTTGGTGCCGACAATCGCGCCACCGATGATACGGTGCGTTTCTTTGTCGAAGATCAGTTTGGTCATACCGTCTGCACAGTCAGAAGCGATAGCACGGCCTGAAGCTGCCCACGGGAAGGTGGAAGTTTCGTAGCTGATGCCTTTCTCTTTGGCTTCTTTCTCGGTCATCCCTACCCATGCCACTTCTGGCTCGGTGTAAGCGATCGATGGGATCACTTTCGGGTCGAAGTAGTGCTTCATACCAGCGATAACTTCAGCAGCTACGTGGCCTTCATGCACGCCTTTGTGCGCCAGCATCGGTTGACCGACGATGTCACCAATCGCGAAGATATGTGGCACGTTGGTACGCAGTTGTTTGTCGACGTGGATAAAGCCACGGTCGTCAACTTCTACACCAGCTTGGCCAGCGTCCAGCAGTTTACCGTTTGGCACACGGCCGATCGCTACCAGCACCGCGTCGTAGCGCTGTGGTTCTGCAGGGGCTTTTTTACCTTCCATCGTGACGTAGATGCCGTCTTCTTTGGCTTCTACCGCGGTCACTTTGGTTTCCAGCATCAGGTTGAACTGCTTGCTGATACGCTTGGTAAAGACTTTCACCACGTCTTTATCTGCAGCCGGGATCACCTGGTCGAACATTTCAACCACGTCGATCTGTGAACCCAGTGCATGGTATACGGTGCCCATTTCCAGGCCGATGATACCGCCGCCCATAACCAGCATGCGCTCTGGAACGGTTTTCAGCGCCAGTGCATCGGTGGAATCCCACACGCGTGGATCTTCATGAGGAATAAATGGCAGTTGGATCGGACGGGAGCCTGCGGCGATGATGGCATTGTCGAAGTTGATGGTGGTAGCACCATTCTCGCCTTCAACCACTAGCGTGTTGGCGCCGGTGAATTTACCCAGGCCGTTGACCACTTTCACTTTGCGGCCTTTAGCCATGCCAGCCAGACCACCGGTCAGCTGATTGATGACTTTCTCTTTCCAGACGCGCACTTTGTCGATGTCGGTTTTCGGCTCGCCGAAAACGATGCCGTGTTCGGCCAACGCTTTGGCTTCTTCGATCACTTTGGCTACGTGCAACAGTGCTTTGGAAGGAATACAGCCCACGTTCAGGCAAACACCGCCCAGAGTGGAGTAACGCTCAACCAGAATGGTTTCCAGACCTAAGTCAGCGCAACGAAAAGCAGCAGAGTAACCTGCAGGGCCCGCCCCAAGTACCACGACCTGAGTTTTAATTTCAGTACTCATCATGACCTCTTAATTAGTTGTCCGGCGGGTCAGACGTCATTTTATACCCGTCATACTTGAAGCTGCCTCGGCGTTGGCTGCGTTCGTTCACCTGAATCACTTACTTAAAGTAAGCTCATCAGGATTCACGAACTTGCCGCCTTGATGCAGCTCCAATTATTTTGGGTATGTTATTAATCAATCTCATAACGCCCTTCATCCACCGGGACGCATACACGCGAGCAGTTTACAGAATTGTTAATAATCTGCAAAGCGTGTTCGAGTGACCCGTGTCCCAACAATTCTGTCGAGTCATGCAAAACCCGACAAAACTGCTACTGAATTACTAAGGGCGCAGCATGCTGCGCCCTTTTTCATTACATCACCAGACGGCGAATGTCGGCCAGCATGTTGTTGATGATGGTGATAAAGCGCGCACCGTCAGCACCGTCAATCACACGGTGGTCGAAGGAGAGCGACATTGGCATCATCAGGCGCGGCGTGAACTCTTTACCGTTCCAGACCGGCTCCATCGCAGACTTGGAGACACCCAGGATAGCCACTTCCGGCGCGTTAACAATCGGCGCGAAGTGAGTAGTCCCGATACCGCCCAGGCTGGAGATGGTGAAGCAACCGCCCTGCATTTCGCCTGCGGTCAACTTACCGTCACGCGCTTTTTTGGAGATCGCCATCAGTTCACGGGACAGCTCAGTGATGCTCTTCTTGTTCACATCCTTGAATACCGGAACCACCAGGCCATTTGGCGTATCTACCGCCACGCCGATGTTGATGTATTTCTTCAGCGTCAGCTTCTGGCCGTCTTCGGACAGTGAACTGTTGAAGCGTGGCATCTGCTCCAGGGCAGCGGCAACGGCTTTCATGATGAACACCACCGGGGTGAACTTCACGTCCAGCTTACGCTTGGCAGCTTCGTCGTTCTGCTGCTTGCGGAACGCTTCCAGATCGGTGATATCGGTTTTGTCGAAGTGAGTCACGTGCGGGATCATCACCCAGTTGCGGCTCAGGTTGGCACCAGAGATTTTCTGGATGCGGCCCAGTTCAACTTCTTCGATCTCACCAAACTTGCTGAAGTCCACTTTCGGCCACGGCAGCATGCCTGGCAGGCCACCACCGGTAGCGGCAGGAGCGGCTTCGGCACGTTTGACCGCGTCTTTCACGTAAGCCTGAACGTCTTCGCGCAGGATACGGCCTTTACGACCCGTGCCCTTCACTTTCGCCAGGTTAACACCGAACTCACGCGCCAAGCGGCGGATGACCGGGGTGGCGTGCACGTAGGCGTCGTTTTCAGCAAACTCGCCTTTCCCTGCGGCAGCAGCAGGAGCAGCAGCTTTAGCTTCTTGCTTGGCCGGAGCCGGGGCAGCTTCTGCTTTCTGAGCTGGGGCAGCGGCTGGCGCTGCGCCTTCCACTTCGAAGACCATAATCAGCGAACCGGTTTTGACTTTATCGCCGGTAGCGATTTTGATTTCTTTCACGGTGCCCGCGAACGGAGCCGGAACTTCCATAGAAGCCTTGTCACCTTCAACGGTGATCAGTGACTGCTCAGCGGCAACTTTATCGCCCACTTTCACCATCACTTCGGTCACTTCTACTTCGTCGCCACCAATGTCTGGCACTTCGACGTTTTTCGCCGCGCTTGCCGCAGGGGCAGCAGCCGGAGCCGCCTGGGTAGCCGCAGCAGCAGGGGCAGCAGAAGCCGCGCCAGCCACTTCGAAGACCATAATCAGGGAACCGGTTTTCACTTTGTCACCGGTGTTGATTTTGATCTCTTTCACGGTACCGGCGAACGGTGCAGGCACTTCCATAGAGGCCTTGTCGCCTTCTACGGTGATCAGCGACTGCTCGGCAGTCACGGTATCGCCAACCTTCACCAGGATCTCGGTGACTTCAACTTCGTCAGCCCCGATGTCCGGTACTTCAACGTCTTTGGCTGCGGCTGCAGCAGCAGGAGCCGCGGCCGGTTTTTCTTCTGCCTTGGCGGCTGGTGCGGCAGCGGCCGCACCTTCTGCTTCAAAGATCATCAGCAGTTTGCCAGTCTCGGTTTTATCACCGACGGCCACTTTGATCTCTTTCACCACGCCAGCCTGCGGCGAAGGCACTTCCATGGAGGCTTTGTCGCCTTCCACGGTGATCAGCGATTGTTCAACTTCAACCTTATCGCCAACCTTCACCAGGATCTCGGTGATTTCAACTTCATCTGCACCGATGTCCGGCACTTTGATTTCGATAGACATTGTTCAGTACCTCTTATGCCAGACGCGGGTTAACTTTTTCTGGGTTGATGTCGAATTTCTTAATCGCATCAGCGACCACAGAAGCTTCAATTTCACCGCGTTTAGCCAGTTCACCCAGAGCAGCAACCACCACGTAGGAAGCATCAACTTCGAAGTGGTGACGCAGGTTTTCGCGGCTGTCTGAACGACCGAAGCCGTCAGTACCCAGTACGCGATAATCGCTGGCTGGTACGAAAGTACGAACCTGCTCTGCGAAAAGCTTCATGTAGTCGGTAGAAGCTACCGCTGGCGCCTCGTTCATCACCTGAGCGATGTAAGGCACACGTGGGGTTTCGGTTGGGTGCAGCATGTTCCAACGCTCACAGTCCTGACCATCACGCGCCAATTCGGTGAAGGAAGTTACGCTGTAGGTATCGGAACCCACGCCGTAGTCTTTCGCCAGGATCTGCGCAGCTTCACGCACATGGCGCAGGATCGAGCCGGAGCCCAGCAGCTGTACTTTACCTTTGCTACCTTCCAGAGTTTCCAGCTTGTAGATACCTTTACGGATACCCTCTTCTGCGCCCTTCGGCATGGCTGGCATGTGGTAGTTTTCGTTCAGCGTAGTCAGGTAGTAGTAGACGTTTTCTTGCGCGTCACCGTACATACGTACCAGACCATCATGCATGATCACCGCCACTTCATACGCGTAAGCCGGATCGTAAGAGATGCAGTTAGGGATGGTCAGAGACTGAATGTGGCTGTGACCATCTTCGTGCTGCAGACCTTCGCCGTTCAGGGTAGTACGCCCTGAAGTCCCGCCGATCAGGAAGCCACGCGCCTGTTGGTCACCCGCTGCCCAGCACAGGTCGCCAATACGTTGGAAACCGAACATGGAGTAGTAGATGTAGAACGGGATCATCGGCAGATTGTTGGTGCTGTAGGAAGTCGCTGCGGCCAGCCATGAAGAGGCAGCACCCAGTTCGTTGATACCTTCCTGCAGGATCTGGCCTTTCTCGTCTTCTTTGTAGTATGCAACCTGCTCACGGTCCTGCGGGGTGTACTGCTGGCCGTTCGGGCTGTAGATACCGATCTGACGGAACAGACCTTCCATACCGAAGGTACGCGCTTCATCGGCGATGATTGGCACCAGGCGATCTTTGATCGACTTGTTCTTCAACATCACGTTCAGGGCACGCACAAAGGCGATGGTGGTAGAAATTTCTTTGTTCTGCTCTTCCAGCAGTGAACTGAAATCTTCCAGAGCTGGCATTTCCAGCTTCTCGGTGAAGTTCGGCATGCGGGTTGGCACATAGCCTTCCAGCGCCTGACGACGTTCGTGCAGATACTTGTACTCTTCGGAGTCTTTCTCGAAGGTGATGTATGGCAGTTTTTCGATATCGGCATCGGCCACTGGCACGTTGAAACGATCGCGGAAGTGGTGAACCCCTTCCATGTTCATTTTCTTCACCTGGTGAGCGATGTTTTTACCTTCCGCGGTTTCACCCATGCCGTAACCTTTGATGGTATGGGCCAGGATCACGGTTGGTTTGCCTTGGGTATCCTGCGCTTTTTTCAGTGCAGCGAAGACTTTCTTCGGATCGTGACCACCACGGTTCAGCGACCAGATCTCGTCGTCGGTCATGTCTTTGACCAGCGCGGCGGTTTCCGGGAAGCGGCCGAAGAAGTGCTCACGTACGTAAGCGCCGTCTTTGGATTTGAAGGTCTGGTAGTCGCCGTCCAGGGTTTCGTTCATCAGTTGGATCAGCTTGCCGCTGGTGTCTTTACGCAGCAGTTCATCCCAACGACCGCCCCAGATCACTTTCAGCACCTGCCAGCCAGCACCTGCGAAGATACCTTCCAGCTCGTTGATGATCTTGCCGTTACCGGTAACCGGGCCATCCAGACGCTGCAGGTTGCAGTTGATGACGAAGACCAGGTTGTCCAGCTTCTCACGGGTTGCGATGGTGATCGCACCTTTGGATTCTGGTTCGTCCATCTCGCCGTCGCCCAGGAAGGCATAAACGGTCTGGCCAGAGGTGTCTTTCAGACCACGGTGTTCCAGATACTTGAGGAACTTGGCCTGATAGATGGCGCTGATTGGGCCCAGACCCATGGAGACGGTCGGGAACTGCCAGAATTCAGGCATCAGTTTTGGATGCGGGTAAGAGGACAGGCCTTTACCGTGCACTTCCTGACGGAAGTTGTTCATTTGATCTTCGGTCAGGCGGCCTTCAAGGAAGGCACGTGCATAAACGCCCGGAGAGATGTGGCCCTGGAAGTAAACCAGATCGCCGCCGTCTTTCTCGTTGCGAGCACGGAAGAAGTGGTTAAAGCAGACTTCATAGAAGGTCGCAGAAGATTGGAAGGAAGCCATATGGCCGCCCAGATCCAGATCTTTCTTGGAAGCACGCAACACGGTCATCACGGCGTTCCAACGGATAGCAGAACGAATACGACGCTCCAGATCCAGGTTGCCCGGGTATGCCGGTTCGTCTTCTACCGCGATGGTGTTGACGTAGTTGTTAGCCGCAGCACCCGCTGCAACGCTAACACCGCCCTTACGGGCTTCTCCCAGCACCTGATCAATCAGGAACTGAGCGCGTTCAACACCCTCTTCACGGATGACCGATTCGATCGCCTGCAGCCAGTCGCGGGTTTCGATCGGATCCACGTCATTGTTTAAACGTTCTGACATGGTGGTATTCCTTATCTGTCTAATGGTTTGTTTGGAGCCTGTCTTCCTGCGTTCTGAGCAAAACGCACGAAGACAGGCTCATCAGTTTGGTTGCCGCTTAAGTACTTAACTAAGCACTCCGAGCTTTATCTCAACAAGCTGGTGTGCCTTGAGGAGAACCACTCTTAATCCTTGCGTTGCTGGAGACGCCGCAGCGATCGATCACGCCGGGTGTGTTCCCTGCTGAGATCCAGCAAAATTTCCTCGATAAACGCCAAATGGCGGTGCGAGGCTTCACGGGCCTTTTCAGGTTCGCGTGCCACAATCGCCTCAAAGATCCCGGCGCGATGGCTACTCACTGTTGCCAACATCTCACGGCGCGAGTAGAGCAATTCAAAGTTCTGACGAACGTTCTGTTCCAGCATCGGGCCCATACAGCGCAGCAGATGGAGTAACACAACGTTGTGGGCAGCCTCGGTCACGGCAATTTGGTATTGCATGACCGCGTCGGCTTCGGCGTCTAGATCGCCACTGTCCTGAGCTTGCTGGATCACATGATGGCAGTCGCGGATGCGCGCCAGATCTTCGTCCGTCCCACGCAACGCCGCATAATAGGCAGCGATACCTTCAAGGGCATGACGTGTTTCGAGCAGATCGAATTGTGATTCAGGATGATCGGCCAGCAGCTCAGCCAGCGGATCGCTGAAGCTCTGCCACAGATTAGTTTGTACAAAGGTGCCGCCTCCCTGGCGACGCAGGAGCAGCCCTTTAGCTTCCAGACGCTGAATTGCCTCTCTCAGAGAAGGACGGGAAACATCAAACTGTTTCGCCAGCTCGCGCTCTGGAGGCAGCTTTTCGCCTGGACGTAGCGTACCCTCGAGGATCAGGTATTCGAGCTGCTGCTCGATAACATCTGACAACTTGGGTTGGCGGATTTTGCTGTAGGCCATGGGTGATTTCTTCTCTGCGAAGTGCCCGGAGTCAATTGGTAATACCAATTTCAAAAACGTGACGGTAAAGTAACAAAGTATTCACCTCCTGTCCATATGGGCCTTGATCGAAATCATGAATGCCGCACATTTTAACACTTCAATCCATAAGCCTTTGCAAACCGGCAACTCAGCGTTGGTAATACCATTTACGAGGTAGCCGCCGAATTTAACTTTTGTGAAACCTCTGGTTAGAACAATGCCCGGGTTATATGGCAAGGAGATTAAGGGTTATTTTCGCTTTATTACCGCTTACCAAGCCCCGCCCGTTAACAAAAAAACAACAACAATGGCGATTATTTTTGCCAATTCTGTGAGTTATTGCTTATTTCGTGCACGCAATCCCCCCGCTCGTCACACAACCCGCATTTTGTTGCCTAAACTGCTGCAATCTTAATCATTCAAACAACAAAGCAGGTGCAAACTTTCGCACATACCATTATTCTCTGCCAAACGGTAGCGACGCCGTGGAATTTATAGCTATAACGTCGTAAACAAAAAACAACACACATCGTAATCATTACTTTACGGTAATGAGCATTATGTCAGCACAGAGGGTTTCATTGATGGATGGTCAACAGCATGGCGACCAGCTGAAGCGCGGCCTGAAAAACCGCCATATCCAGCTGATCGCCTTAGGTGGCGCAATAGGTACCGGCCTGTTCCTCGGTATCGCTCAAACAATAAAAATGGCCGGCCCGTCGGTCATCCTTGGTTATGCAATTGGCGGTTTTATTGCCTTCCTGATCATGCGTCAACTGGGTGAAATGGTGGTTGAAGAGCCAGTGGCCGGATCGTTTAGCCACTTCGCCTATAAATACTGGGGGAACTTCGCCGGTTTCGCCTCCGGCTGGAACTATTGGGTGCTGTATGTGCTAGTTGCCATGGCGGAACTGACCGCAGTGGGCATTTACGTGCAGTACTGGTGGCCGGAAATCCCCACCTGGATCTCCGCCGCCGTGTTCTTCCTGGCCATCAACGCCATCAACCTGTCGAGTGTGAAGGTCTATGGTGAAATGGAGTTCTGGTTCGCCATCATCAAAGTGGTCGCTATCATCGGCATGATTGCCTTTGGTGCCTACCTGCTGTTCAGCGGCCTGGGCGGCCCGGAAGCCAGCGTCACCAACCTGTGGGCGCAAGGCGGGTTCTTCCCGAACGGCACCATGGGCTTGCTCATGGCGATGGCGGTTATCATGTTCTCCTTCGGTGGATTGGAGCTGGTGGGCATTACCGCCGCTGAAGCCGATAACCCGGAAAAAAGCATCCCGAAAGCCACCAACCAGGTGATCTACCGTATCCTGCTGTTCTATATCGGCTCGCTGACTATTCTGCTGTCACTCTATCCGTGGGGCAAAGTGGTCGAAGGCGGCAGCCCGTTCGTACTGATCTTCCATGCGCTGAACAGCAATATGGTCGCGACGGTGCTCAATATCGTGGTCCTGACGGCCGCGCTGTCGGTCTACAACAGCTGCGTCTATTGCAACAGCCGCATGCTGTACGGCTTGGCCAAACAGGGCAATGGCCCGAAAGCCCTGCTGAAAGTGGATAGCCGCGGTGTGCCGGTAGTTGCCATCGGTTTCTCTGCGTTGGCAACCGCGCTGTGCGTGCTGATTAACTACCTGATCCCAGGCCGTGCCTTTGAGCTGCTGATGGCGCTGGTGGTGTCTGCTCTGGTGATCAACTGGGCGATGATCAGCCTGGCACACCTGAAATTCCGCCAGGCGAAAAACCGTGAAGGGGTCGAGCCGAAGTTCAAGGCCTTCTGGTATCCGTTCAGCAACTATCTGTGCCTGGCCTTTTTGGCCGGCATTCTGGTGATCATGTATCTGACGCCGGGGATCCAGATTTCCGTGCTGCTGATCCCGGTATGGCTCGCTATTCTCGGCATCGGTTACTTCATCAAGCAGCGTGGCCAACAACCGGCCAGTGTCGCAAACCGTTAATCTTGAATCCGTTTTCTCAGGCCCGCCAGCGCGGGCCTTTTTTTACCCTACGCTTTTTGCCAACTGGCTCACACTTCTTCCGCAGTGGCTGATTTATCCATCTCTACAACCATTAATTTCTGATAGTTCGCCGCCACGCAGGGCAATAATCGTTATCCAACAGTCCGATCCTGTCACAGCGGAGAAAATGTCCATGAAGAGCAATGCCCTATCGATAAAAGAAAAGATTGGCTATGGCATGGGAGACGCCGGTTGCAACATGATCGGCGGCGCAATCATGCTGTTCCTCAACTACTTCTATACCGATATCTTTGGCCTAACCCCGGCACTGGTGGGGATTTTGCTGCTGTCCGTACGCGTGCTGGACGCCGTGAGCGATCCCATCATGGGAGCGATTGCCGATCGCACCCAAAGCCGTTTTGGCCGTTTCCGCCCGTGGTTGTTATGGATTTCCCTGCCTTACGTGCTGTTTAGCGTGTTGATGTTTACCACCCCGGAGTGGAGCTATAACAGTAAGGTGATTTACGCCTTTGTCACCTATTTCCTGATGTCGCTGACCTACACCGCCATCAACATTCCCTACTGCTCGCTGGGGGGCGTGATCACCGCCGACCCGCACGAGCGCGTTTCCTGCCAGTCGTACCGTTTCATCATGGTCGGCATCGCGACGCTAATCCTCTCACTGACCCTGTTACCGATGGCGGAATGGTTCGGCGGGGCCGACAAGGCCAAGGGCTACCAAATGTCGATGGGCGTGATGGCGTTGATCGCGCTAGGGATGTTCCTGTTCTGCTTTGCGACGGTGAAAGAACGTATCCGCCCGGCGGTTCCCACCCACGATGCGCTGAAGGCCGATCTGAAAGACGTGTGGAAAAACGATCAGTGGGTACGCATTCTGCTGCTGACCTTCTGCAACGTCTGCCCCGGTTTTATCCGCATGGCCGCCACCATGTATTACGTCACCTACGTCATGCAGCAATCCACCTCGTTCGCCAGTCTGTTTATCGCCTTGGGCGTGGTCGGCATGATGATCGGCAGTGCCCTGGCCAAGCCGTTAACCGACCGCTTCTGCAAGCTGAAGGTGTTCTTCTGGACCAACATCGTGCTGGCCATTTTCTCCAGCGGCTTCTACTTCCTCAACCCGCAGCTGACCTCGCTGATCGTGGTGGCCTACTTCCTGCTGAACATCCTGCATCAGATCCCTTCCCCGCTGCACTGGTCGCTGATGGCCGACGTGGACGACTACGGCGAATGGAAAACCGGCAAGCGCATCACCGGTATCAGCTTCTCCGGTAACCTGTTCTTCCTGAAGGTCGGGCTGGCGGTTGCCGGGGCGATGGTGGGTTTCGTGATGTCTTACTCCGGTTATCAGGCCGATGCTGGTGCTCAAAGCGCCGGAGCGCTGCAGAGTATCGTCTTGCTGTTTACCGTGATCCCTGGCGTGGGCTACCTGATCACCGCTGGCGTGGTCCGTTTGCTGAAAGTGGATCGCAATCTGATGTCACAGATCCAGAGCGATCTGGAAAAGCGCCGCGTCAACTATCAGGAACTGGCGGAATACCGCGAACAACAGCTCGAAGCCAAACACTCTTGAGAGGAACAGATGTCTATTTACCCTAACCCACTGATTGAACAGCGTGCCGATCCCTTTATCTATCGCCATAGCGACGGCTATTACTATTTTATCGCCTCGGTGCCGGAGTACGATCGTCTGGAACTGCGCCGCGCCCGGCAACTGACGGAGCTGCCCCAGGCTCCAGCTCAGGTTATCTGGCGTAAACCCGCGTCTGGGCCGATGAGCAACCTGATCTGGGCACCTGAGCTGCACGTTATCGACGGTAAGTGGTATGTCTACTTTGCGGCGGCCCATAGCCCGGAGATTGCCGACGGCCTGTTCCAGCATCGCATGTTTGCGCTGGAGTGCAGCGCCACCAACCCGCTGGAGGGAGAATGGGTAGAGAAAGGGCGTATTGCAACCCCGATCGACAGCTTCTCGCTGGATGCGACTCACTTTGAGCATCAGGGAAAGCACTATTATCTCTGGGCGCAGCAAGACCCGCAGATCCGTGGAAACTCCAACCTGTATCTGGCAGAAATGGCCAATCCCTGGACGCTAACAGGGGCCCCGGTGATGCTGAGCAAACCGGAGTTGCCTTGGGAAACCATTGGGTTTTGGGTAAACGAAGGCCCGGCGGTGATCAAACACGGTAAGCGGATCTTCATCAGCTACTCGGCCAGTGCCACCGACGAGAATTATTGCATCGGCCTGCTGTGGGCAGATATCGATGCCGATCTCCTCGATCCGACACAGTGGCATAAGGCCAGCGAACCGGTGTTTCGCACCAGCTATGCCAACCGCCAGTTCGGCCCAGGGCACAACAGTTTTACCGTGGATGAGCAGGGTAATGACGTGCTGGTTTACCACGCCCGCAATTACACCGAAATAGAAGGCGATCCGTTATACGATCCGAATCGCCATACGCGGATTAAATCTCTGGAATGGGATGCCGAAGGAATACCGCTGTTTGGCGTTCCTCCGGCAGATAATCACTAACCCACAGTTGGCGGGGTTAGTGGGCTTTGCGCAGTGCCTTCACCTGCTCGGCGGTGATATCCGCCGGCAGCCCGCCCCAGGTGACACGCAGGTAATTCACCAGCTCGGCAATTTGCGCATCGTCCAGACGATCGGCAAAGCCCGGCATGCTCTGCATACTTTCGTTACCGGGGAACTGCTGCGCTGGTAGCCCGTCCAGCACCGACACGATCAGGTTCTTGCCATCTGGTTGGCGCAGCGTGGCGTTATCTCGCATCGCTACCGCAACATGCGGTATGCCTGCACCATCACGCTCATGGCAGGCGGAACACTGATCGAGATAGGTGATACGCCCGGCATTGCTGCCCTGCCCGATTTTAGCGGCCACCGGCTGCGGTGGCTTGTCGCCCATCAGGTAGGTCACCAGCGCCCGATGATCTTCCGGCGTCAAATGGCGAGTGCTGAGATCGACCACCATGTGCATTTCGCTAAACGCCGAGCCCTGCGGCGCTAACCCGGTGCTGAGGAAACGGCTAAGATCCTCTGGCGTCCAGCCGCGCTGTGCCAAAGCCTGTGGCGTAATATCCGGCGCGATAAAGCGCCCCAGATCGCCACCCTGCATCGGCTTGTTCACTTCCATTTGCCCCAGCATGCCCCGTGGCGTATGACATTCGCCACAGTGACCAAGCACGTCAGACAGGTAACGCCCACGCTGCCATTCGGCGGAGCTCCCCTGCGAGCTGGCCGGTAACGGATCGCTGTTGCGGAACAGCAAATTCCAACCGATCAGCGCCATCCTCTGGTTGAACGGGAACGGCATATCGTTGGCTGGAATGGCTACGTCCACCGCCGGGCGCGACATCAGATAGGCATAAATAGCATCCGCATCTTCGCGCGAAATGCCTTTGTAGGAGGTATAAGGCATCGCCGGGTACAGATGGCGGCCACCCGGAGCCACCCCCTGCGTCAACGCCAGGAAGAAATCATCCTTGGTCCAGCGGCCAATCCCCTGATCGGCAGAAGGCGTCAGGTTACTGCCATAAATAGTGCCGAATGGAGTATCCAGCGGATAGCCTCCCGCCAGCGGTGCCCCACCAGCGGCGGTATGGCAGGCAGCACAGTCGGCAGCCTGCGTCAGATAACGCCCACGGGCAATCTGTTCGCTGCTGGCGGTAACCTGCTGGACTGGGCCGTCGTAGCTGCGGTTTTCTCGCCACCAAAGCACGGCGATGACAATCGCCGCAATCAGCACAATCAACAATGCGAGACGTTTTTTCATTACGCCGTCTCCTTCAGCAGGCCAGGGGTTTTCAACACCACGTCACGCACCGCCTCGTAATAACGGACATAGCCGGTGCAACGGCAGATATGGTTTTCCAACGCCTGCTCAATCGCGCCTTCCAACTGATCGCGTGGAATTGGCTCACGCTTGAGCTTCTCGACAAAGATGGTGGCCGCATTGACAAAGCCCGGCGTGCAATAGCCACACTGGAAGCTGTAGTGATCGAGGAACGACTGCTGGATCGGCGAGAGCTCAACCACTTCGCCCTGATTATCCACCTGTGCAACGCCTTCGATGGTGCGTACCTGCTTGCCATTGAAAAAGTGAGCGCCGGTGATACAGGTACGGATTTCTTCGCTGGTACCGCTTGGATGGTCAAGGATCGCCACGCAGGCGTGGCAGATACCCTGGCCGCAGCCTAGGCGTGAGCCGGTCAGATCGAGATATTCATGCAGAAAATCGATCATCATCAGCCCTTCCGGTACCTCGACGGGGCCATATTGTTTGCCGTTAACGGTCAGGGTAATAGGTTGGGTTTTAATGCTCATGGTAACACCTCAAGAATATTTTCGGCACGGACAGGCAAATCACGGAAACGATGGCCCGTGGCGTGGGCAATGGCGTTAACCAATGCGGCGACCACTGGGATCATGACGACTTCCGCCATTCCTTTCGGCGGATCGGTTTCCGACAGCGCAGGCAGGATGTCACCGGTCTGTTTCCAGACCGCCACATCGCTGGCGCGCGGCAAATGGTAACGGTTAAAGTTCCAGGTGCCGTTACCCGGCCCATCTTCGTACAGCGGTAAATATTCATGCAGCGCATGGCCGATCCCCATCGCCAAACCGCCCTGTAGCTGGCCGGAAACCAGCTCAGGTACGATCAGGTTGCCACACTCCATAATCGAATGATGATTTAGCAGTTCAACCTTGCCGGTAGCGATATCTACCGCCACTTCTACCAGCGTACCCACGGCGCTGTAATAGGTCACAGCTGCGTTATTACGTTGGGTTGGCGGGTAATAAACCTGCTCACGAGCCAGAGTGCTGAATTCGCCGTTGCCAATGCGTACCGACAAACCGTCGACAGGCAGGCGCTCGCTGTGATTATTCAGCTTGAAGTCCGCTTCCGCCCACTGCCAGCGGTTGAAGACGTGCACCACTGCGCCAGTCAGGTTGCCCATCTGATAGGCTTTCTTCGCCAACAACTCAAACGGCAATATCTGCATACCGGCCGCCGTCAGGCCACCTTCGACCCAGCGAGCATCTTCTTTACGCACCACCAGCGGTGCCGCCTGGCCGCCACCAATGCCAGACTGCCAGATAGACAGCGCGGCAGGCCACAGCCCCTGTTCAAACACCAACCGGGCCGCTTCACGCGTACTGTGCGAGAAATAGTAAGCGGAGTTGCTGGCGCTGGAAGGTGAGCAGTAGCTTGGCGTCCAGTTCGGATTGGTTTGCAGCTTGTCCTGCTCATCCTGCGACATCGTGTAGGGATCGCCGCTGGTCACCATCGGCAACAGCGCCCATTCGGTCACCGAGAAATGAGCCTCATCCGCCGGTTTACCCAGCCATTGTGCACATAGCACCGACTGCGACGTTGACATACCAGTGCCCATTTCGGCCCCGCTGTGATACAGCGAGATACGCCCGTCCTCGCTGAACTCCACGCGAGCAAAGGAGGTTTCGGCCCCGGTGCCAAAGTCTTTCTGCACGCAGCCAAAACCCACGCCATAACGTTTGCCAGGATATTGGCTCTCAAACTCGGCCTTGCGTTCGGCGCGTTTGCGCCACATCTCATGCTGTGAGGCTTTTACCAGCACTTCATCGGCGCGAATAGCCCCTGCCGGGATCGCCCCCTGGGTATTTTTCATGCCGGATTTAAGCACGTTGCGCAAACGAAACTCGATCGGGTCGAGCTTCAGTTCCTGTGCCAATTCGTCCATCATCATTTCGGTGGCAGCCATGCTTTGCAACGTGCCGTAGCCGCGTGCGGAACCCGCATCGATGGCACGAGAGGCCAGCCCGACCGAGGAAAGATCGCTTTTCGGGAAGTAGTAAATCGACTGTGCCGCCGTAGCCCCAACCATCACCACCGAAGGTGTGAAGTTACAGCGCCCACCACCGTCGGCGGTCATCGCCCCTTGGAAGGCCTGCAATATGCCGGTCTGCTTGTCTACCGCAATGCGGTAATCCATATCGAAGGCATGGCGCTTGATCGAGGTCTGGAACTGCTCATAGCGGTCATTAGCCAGCCGCACCGGCAGCCCGTCACCGTACAGCGCGGCAACCGCACCGTAATACGGGAAGTTATAGTGATCTTTCGAGCCGTAGCCCACGGTGTAACAAGGGTGCAGGATCAGCTGTTTGACCGGCTGATGACGTTTGGCCAACATACGTGGCATTTCGTCCGCCACCTCCTGCGGGGACTGGGTCGGGATCACCATATGCAAGGTCTGGCTGGCAGTATCAAACCAGCCATTGGCGTTGTCTGGCTCCAGGGCCGAAGTATCAACGGATTGCGTGGTATAGCGGCGTGACATTACCAACCAGTCCTGCGGTGGGGTTTGCAGTTGGTCGGCAATCATCCCGGCGTAATACATGCCTTCCTGATCCAGCTTGCCGCCCTCACGCCCTTCCGGCCACACCGGCAGATGTCTGCGCATCGACAGCGGGAAGATCGGGGTATCTTTCAGGCTGGAGAAGCGATCGTCATCGAATGGCTGTTCGCCACCGACGCGCACATAGCGGAAGCTGCCCCAAGGATCGCGCTGTAACGGGCCGGTTTCAGTACCATACTGGATCACTTCGTCGTGGAATTTCAGCTTGTCTTTGGCAAAGCGGAAACGAGCAAAATCATGATAAATCAGGATTGCCACCGCATGGCCGAGATAGGCTGGGGTTTTCCCTGTGGGCAGCAGCATGTCATCGCCATAAAACGCCGGGAAGGCCAAACCGTCTCGCTCAAGATCTTCTGCCGTCACTATCCGATCCGGTTGCAGATCGTCCCCCAGCAAGGAGAGATCGATGCCGGTAAACAGACGATCGGCTTTGGTTGCGCGCAGAATAAAGGCATGGGCCTGCTGCTGCGGCCAGTGTGGCATATCAACGGCACGAATATCGCGGGCAAACACTTTCTGCCCCATGACCTTGGAGCGGCCATCGATACGGTAGCGAATGCGTTTGGTCTGCGCATCCCAATTGGGCGATTGCAGGATCTTCTGCTCAAACAGCGCGGCATAGGCGCGGCTGTAAAGAGGCGCGAGGTAGACGGACACCCCCGCTATCACGGCACCCTTGATAAAACGGCGTCGTGACGGGTTGAAATTGCTCATAAAATATCCTTTACGTTCTTATCTACCCCTGGCATCCAGATGCGGCATTAGCGCCGTAACCATAAGGCTGGGGTAAGTCGTTTTTTTTATCGGTTTTGTTGCGCAACCGCTGGTAACCTTGCCGAAGACGTTATAATCATAAGCTTATAACCAAAATTATGTGAGTATTAACATTTTGTTTTCATAAAATGAAACACTTGGAAACATATAATGCCTCTATAGTGTGGCTGAATTGCGCAAACGCGGGCAAAAGAGATGACGACAGGTATCGTGATTACCGCCGCCGGGCGGGGTGAACGTTTCATTCAGGCCGGTGGCAGTGGCAACAAGCTTAATGCCCTATTGCAGGGTAAGACGGTGTTCGAACATACGCTGCAACAGGCGCTGGCCTCCGGCTTACCGGTGCAGGTCGTCACCCGGCCAGAAAACCTGCCGGTGCAACAGGCTTGTGCCGCGCATCAGGTTCCCTGCACCTTACTGGCCAGCGGTGGGCTGGGTGAGTCAATTGCTGCCGGAGTAGCCGCAACGGCAGACTGGGACGGCTGGCTGATCCATTTGGCGGATATGCCTTTTGTTTCATCGCAGATCTTTGTACAGGTGGCCGCAGCCCTGAGCCAGCACAGCATCGTACGCCCCAGTTTCCAGCAACAACCCGGCCACCCGGTGGGCTTCACCGCCATTTTGCGCAAACAACTATGTACGCTGCGTGGCGATAATGGCGCGCGAGAGCTGCTACGCAGTCACGGGCAGGTCTACCTGCTCCATCTCGATAAACCGAGCATCGTGCAAGATATCGATCTCCCTTCTCAGCTAGTGGCCAACGAGTCCGTTAATTAATGCAGCATCTTGATATCACCGTAGTCAGCCAAGCCATCAACTGGCTGGAACAGCAGCCGGTATGGCTGTGTACCGTATTGAACACTTATGGCTCATCACCACGCTCTCCTGGCGCGTTGATGGTGGCTACCCGCGACGGACACTATTGTGGATCGTTATCCGGTGGCTGCGTGGAAGAGGACTTTTTGCGCCGTCTGGCGGAGGGGGAATATCAAGCCGCCAGCCAGGTGATCCGCTACGGCGCTGGCGGGCTAACCCCAAGCGTGGCGCTGCCCTGTGGTGGCGTGCTGGACGTATTGATCGAGCATCTGCCCGCAGGCCCTGCCAGCATTAGCTACTTGCGCAATATCGCCGAGGCGTTAGCCGGCCATCATGCCTTGGTCAAGCACTTGACCTTGCCCAATGCCTGTAGCGCACTGGAAACCACCAGCTTTGCCAGCGCAACCCAGGTCGTGCGCAACCAACAGGAGATCCAGTTGCACATCGCCGCCGCTCCTCGGTTGCTGATTGCCGGGCTTTCCAGCGTGGCGCTGTATTGCGCCGACTTTGCCAGCGCACTCGGCTTTGAAGTGTTGGTATGCGAAAACCGCCCGGAAGCGTTGGAAAACTTCGCCACGCAGCTCAAACCGCATATCACCTTGCTGCGCCAGTTCCCGGCCAAATTCATTGAGGCAGGCGGTTGCCACGCCAACACCGCGATTGTGGCGCTGACCCACGATCCGCGTATGGATGATTTAACCCTGATGGAGGCGATCTACACCCCGGCGTTTTACATCGGCGCGATGGGTTCCCAACGCAACAGCGATCGCCGCCGCCAGCGGCTGCAACAGATCGCCGAATTCAGCCCGCAGGAACTCGGCCGTATCCATGCGCCGATCGGCCTGCCGCTCGGCAGTAAAACCCCGGCGGAGATCGCGCTGGCCGTGATGGCCGATATCGTGCAGCAGAAGAATCACCCCTCACCCCAACCCTCTCCCACAGGGAGAGGGAGCTGATAGCCCCTGCTCTTTTGGAAGCGTTCAGATAATCTCAACTGGGAGAGAGAGCTGATAGCCCCTGCTCTTTTGGAAGCGTTCAGGTAATCTCAACTGGGAGAGGGAGCTGATAGCCCCTGCTCTTTTGGAAGCGTTCAGGTAATCTCAACAGCCTCGATCACTCCCTCATCCGAGGTAAATCACAACAATTTCAAACACACTCGATCGGTCCCCTCTCCCTGTGGGAGAGGGTTAGGGTGAGGGGCAAGTTTTCTCTGCGAAGGCTTTATCTGGCACTATCGGGATTAGATACTCATATTCCAGGTACAGCTCTTCGTCGCTATCGAGCGAGTAGCTATGCTGCGCGATATCGTACCCTTCCCGGCGTACCAGGTTATACTGCGGCAGAAGTTTGGTATAAACGCTGGCGATATGCTCGTTAAGGGCCACCGGCTTGCCAGCATAGCGAAAGCGGCAAAAACCACCGCTGATTTCCGGTAGCTCCCGCAACGATTTACCTTGGGCGATCGCTTTATCAACCGCAACAAAATAGTCGACCTTCACCCGCTCACCATCGGGCGTAAAATTGGTTAGCGCATAAAGTTTGTCTGGATTTAATTTAAACTCATCACAAAAACGATCCTTTATTCCATCACGAATTGCCGCGTGGGATTCGCCCAACTGTTCAATATCGATGTGATAAGAATAATACTGACCGACCAGCGAGTAGCAGTCTGGTTTAACCTCAACATAATCAATAGAGATATCGCTAGGTTGATTCAGCGACAGCGATTGCACCAGATGGCTGAAATCACAATTCCGCGCCTTGCGATAGCTGCTGGGCGTTTGGGAAAAATGTTTTTTGAAACAGCGTGAGAATGTCTGTTGGGAATCGAACTGATACTCCAACGAAATATCCAGAATGCTTTTCTGCGTAAAGCGTAATGAGAAGGCCGCCAGATAGAGGCGACGGGCGCGGATATAAGCAGCAAGTGGCAGGTTGGTCTGTTGGCGGAACATGCGCTGCAGATACCATTTGGAGTAGCCGGATTTTTCGCAAACAATATCCAGTGATAGTGGATTGCGTAGGTTGTTTTCTATCCAGACCAGTAATTCTTTGATATGTGTTTCCTGCGTCACCATTACTTTTGCTGGCATAACCCATTTTTCCTGTACATTTATCTTATCAATGTGACTGCTCCTCGCCGTAAAATAGGGCGAGGGTTTACGGCAGATGTGCTAATAACTGCTTTGGTTTGGCAGCCTAAACCATAATAACCAGCACTTTGTAAATTTTTCCGGGAGATTTGTAAATATAGACCAACGTAGAACAATCAATACGCTGTTTAACACCTTTTCCCCGGTGCTGCCTGAAGTGTTTCCATGGCCCGTATGGACTCAGCACGCAACTTATTGGAACAGGGCCTGAGGCTTCTGCTTAGCTGTGCTCCGCTTCCGTAGCCAGGGCCGCCTTAACTGATGGGCGTTCGGCAATACGTTGGATGAAATAGTCCAGTTGGGGCCAGCGCTGCAGGTCAATATTCAGATGCGTGCTCCACCGAACCACCACAAACAGGTAGAAATCTGCCACTGAAATCTTGTCACCAAGCAGGTAGTGTCTGCCATCGATAAACAGTGACTCGACAAAATCAAGCCGTGTAAATAACTTGGCCCTCGCCTTGGCATCCTGTTCCGGATTCTCTGGATGGAATAACGGCCCAAAGGCCTGATGCACCTCAGACGCGATATAAAACAGCAATTCGTTTAAACGGGCTCGTTCCATCGTGCCTGACGACGGAACAAGCTCTGTGCCCTCACCAAGGTACAGTGCAATTGCCGCCCCTTCAGTCAATAGCTCTCCGTTTTTCAGTTTCAGCGCAGCAACATACCCTTTAGGGTTGATCGCCAGAAAGTCCTCCCCATGCTCGGTTCGTTTGGTCACCAGATCAACTCGCTCCAGGTCGAACTTCATGTTCAGTTCGCGCAAGATGATGTGGGGGGAAAGGGAACAGGTACCGGTGGCGTAATACAGTTTCATCATGAATCCTTATGGAAGCGATGGATCGTCGAGGGAGACGATGCCATGCCAGGTTTCAAAAAGAAACCACTCACTTCCCATGGTTCAGATTATGTGGTAACCATTTGGTAACCCTATCCCCTCGATGAAGAGAGAATAACTTTGGCACTGAAGCGCAGGAAAAATCGCTCACCCACTCCTGGTAATATTTGCCCACTCAGTAAATGTCTGGCCTTACTGGCGGGAGCCT
Source organism: Serratia sp. K1WW1 (assembly GCF_055790865.1). Lineage (NCBI taxonomy): Bacteria > Pseudomonadati > Pseudomonadota > Gammaproteobacteria > Enterobacterales > Yersiniaceae > Serratia > Serratia sp. K1WW1. The sequence continues at coordinate 959,904 of NZ_CM147697.1, read as the reverse complement.
GGACGCCGGAAATCATCTGGTGTTTGAGTGCGGCACCACGCCGATTCAGTGAAATTCGTGTCGATATTCCCGCCATTTCCGCGAAAGTCCTGACAACCAGGTTACGAGATCTCGAAGGGAAAGGGATAGCCAACCGTCAGGCAATGCCAACATCTCCGCCTTCCGTAGAATACAGCCTCACGGCTCTGGGTGCCGAACTGCTGCCTGCCATTGCGGTTATTGCCAAGGTGGGAGACAAGATAAAGTTTGGTTAGCGGATAAAATGCCGCCCACTGGGGGCGGCTATCAATCAGATTACTTCACACAGCGCGTACATTGAGATCCCTGGATCTTCTGGAAGAAATCATTACCTTTGTCATCCACCAGAATAAAGGCCGGGAAATCTTCCACTTCGATTTTCCAGATCGCTTCCATACCCAGTTCAGGATATTCCACGCACTCCAGGCTCTTGATGCTCTGCTGTGCCAGCACCGCCGCCGGGCCACCAATGCTGCCAAGGTAGAATCCGCCGTGCTTGTGGCAGGCATCCGTCACCTGCTGGCTACGGTTACCTTTGGCCAACATGATCATGCTGCCGCCGTGTGACTGCAGCAGATCGACATAGGAGTCCATGCGCCCTGCCGTGGTTGGCCCCAGAGAACCAGAAGCATAGCCCTCTGGCGTTTTGGCCGGGCCCGCGTAATAGATCGGGTGATCTTTCACGTACTGCGGTAAACCTTCGCCACGATCCAGGCGCTCTTTCAGCTTGGCGTGGGCAATATCACGCCCAACGATGATGGTGCCGCTCAGGGAAAGGCGGGTAGACACCGGATACTGTGACAGTTGCTTGAGGATATCGGCCATCGGGCGGTTCAGGTCCACCTTGATCGCTTCGCCTTCACCCGCGCGGCGCAGTTCCTGCGGAATAAATTTACCTGGGTTATGCTCCAGTTTCTCCAGCCAGATCCCCTCGCGGTTGATCTTGCCTTTGATATTACGATCGGCGGAGCAGGAAACCCCCATCCCCACCGGGCAAGAAGCGCCGTGGCGTGGCAAACGCACTACGCGCACGTCGTGGGCAAAGTATTTGCCGCCAAACTGTGCACCCAGGCCCAAATTCTGGGCTTCTTTCAGCAGTTCCTCTTCCAGCGCCACATCGCGGAACGCCTGGCCGTGTTCGTTGCCTTCGGTTGGCAGCGCATCATAATATTTGGTTGAAGCCAGCTTCACGGTCTTCAGCGTGGCTTCCGCCGAAGTACCGCCAATCACAAAGGCCACGTGGTACGGTGGGCAGGCCGCGGTACCCAGAGTACGCATCTTGTCGACCAGATAGTCTTTCAGCTTACCTGGGGACAGCAGCGCTTTGGTTTCCTGATACAGGTAGGTTTTGTTGGCCGAACCACCGCCCTTGGCGATGCACAGGAACTTATACTCGTCACCATCCACGCTGTAGAGATCGATCTGCGCGGGCAGGTTGCTGCCGGTATTGACCTCCCGGTACATATCCAGCGCGGCGTTTTGCGAATAGCGCAGGTTATCTTCGATAAAGGTGTTGTATACCCCGCGCGACAGGGCTTCTTCGTCCCCGCCACCGGTCCAGACGCGCTGGCCCTTTTTACCCATGATGATCGCCGTGCCGGTATCCTGGCAGGTTGGCAAAATACCCTTGGCGGCGATTTCTGAGTTACGCAAAAATTGCAGCGCAACGTACTTGTCGTTTTCACTGGCATCGGGGTCATTGAGGATATCCGCCACCTGCTGCTGATGCGCAGGGCGCAACATGAACGAGGCGTCGTGGAAAGCGTGCTGGGCGAGCAGGGTCAGGGCTTGCGGGTCAACCTTGAGGACTTCCTGACCGGCAAATTCGCCGACGGAAACGTGGTCACGGCTTAGCAGATAGTATTCGGTATCGTCTTTCTTCAGCGGGAACGGATCTTGATAATGGAACGGTTTATTCGACATTGTTCTCTCACTTGCAACATCAGCTGCGTTAAATTCACACTTACCCAGCGTGCTCGGGGCGCGCTGCGTCAAAAAAACTCCCCACACCTTACGTATTTTTAGGTAGTCAGTTATTGCGCCAAATCGCAAAATAACCTCTATTAACGTAGGGACTTAACGCGGGCGTTGTTTTTCTGACCTCATCCGGTGAGAACTGCGGGTACAGACTCATCATGCACGGATTATTATCCCGCAGTTAACACAATGATTACAATCAATGTCAGTCGATCGGCTTATCATTGTAGGAAAATAGCGTTGCAACGATATCCTTACGGCCCCGTTTCCACACCAAGCCGTTTTCATTCATCACCTAGGCTATTTTTTCTTCCCCGGTAACGTCGCCATTAGCTCCTCCACCGAGATCCCCCCTGCCACACTCCCCGGCACCGGCATCCGCAAAATATGATTCTTGATCTTCCCAATCACATGCATCTCACACGGCTTGCAGTCAAACTTCAACGTCAACGACTCACCCTGATGCACCAACTGCATCGGCGATGCCCTCCCCTTCACACCCTGTACACCCTTGGCCTGTTTAGGGCAGAGGTTGAAGGCGAAGCGCAGGCAGTGCTTAGTGATCATCACCGGCACATCCCCTTTTTCTTGATGCGCCTCGTAGGCGGCATCAATCAACGTGACACCATAACGCTGGTAAAACTCACGCGCCTTCTGGTTATAAACATTGGCAAGAAACGTCAGGTGCGTTTCCGGATAAACCGGCGGCGGCACGGAAACCGGTTTGCGGCCACCGCGTTCGTTTAGCGCCAGGCGGGCGGCGTCCAGTGCTTCCACCGCATCGCGGCGCAGTTGATTGATCTGGCTGTTGGGCATGAAGCAAGCTACCGGCAGATCAAGATGAACGTCACGCGGGTAATAAAGGGTTTGCCCAAGTTTGCTCAATCCGTCACGCAGTGTGACAAGCGCCTTTTCCGGCTGGTTGGCGGCACCGAATTCGCCCTGCAGCGTATGGCTGACGCTGATGCCCTCTTCGCTGATCAGGGTCAGCGTCACTCCGTCGCTGCTTTGTGTCAGCAGAATATCGACGGCGATGCGGCGTTCCGCCGAGGTTTTTAGCAACGCCTGTTGCCAGTTGTGATCGAGGTTGCGATTAAGCGGATGCTGTGGACGCAGCTTATGCAGATCTGCCGGCATTTCGTTAGGCCAAACCCGGTAGCGCCCTTCGGCAATTTTCTCTGCCTTATTGGCGCGGAAGCCAACGATATCGCGCTTGATCAGCACGTTAAGTCCATCGCCATTGGTCAGCGATTCTTTGACTTCTACGTCCAGATGATCTTTACCCACCTTTAGCACTTCTCCTACAGGCAGGCCGATGAACTTGGGTGAATCGAAGGCGCCAATATCCACCTGGCGTTGGTTAACGAAGTAATCGGTACTGCCACGGTGGAAGGTTTTATCCGGCGACGGAATAAAGAAGTGTTCCGTGCGGCCTGACGATGCCGGCGTCAGATCGGAACGCTCGTTGAGAATGGCATCCAGATGCTGACGATAGTACGCGGTGATGTTTTTCACATAGCTCATGTCCTTATAACGCCCTTCAATCTTGAAGGAGCGAACACCGGCGTCGATCAGCGCCGTCAGGTTGCGGCTTTGATCGTTATCTTTCATCGACAGCAGATGCTTTTCATACGCGACTACTCGCCCCTGATCATCTTTCAGGGTGTAGGGAAGCCGGCATGCTTGCGAACAATCGCCACGGTTGGCACTGCGTCCGGTCTGGGCATGGGAAATGTAACACTGGCCGGAGAAGGCCACGCACAACGCGCCATGGATGAAAAATTCGACGGCAGCGTCGACGTTGTCACTGATAGCTTTTATCTGACTGAGATTCAGCTCACGCGCCAATACCAACTGGGAGAAACCGGCATCGGACAGGAAACGAGCCTTCTCTACGCTACGGATGTCGGTCTGGGTGCTGGCATGCAGCTCAAATGGCGGAATATCCAGCTCCAGGATCCCCATATCTTGCACGATAAGCGCATCAACTCCGGCGTCATACAGTTCATGGATCAGGCGGCGTGCCGGCTCCAGCTCGTCGTCATGCAAAATAGTATTGAGGGCGATGAACACTTTGGCCCGGTAACGGCGGGCAAATTCAACCAGCCCGGCGATATCGCTCAAGCTGTTGCCAGCATTATGACGGGCGCCGAAGCCTGGGCCACCGATATAGACCGCATCGGCCCCGTGCAAAATAGCCTCACGGGCGATACCTGCATCGCGGGCGGGACTGAGTAATTCAATCTGGTTAGATAAAAGCATGAGTATCGCCGTTAGGGTAAGGGTGAAAACGCGGCTATTGTAGACACAAACATCGTACATACAAGCCTTGCGTAACGGTTAACAGCCCATATACTTTTACCTACTGCCCCGTTGCCAGCCGCCGCGCCATTGCTTAAGCTAGCGCCATATGAATAGAGTAAGAATCCCCATTGCGCTGCAACAGGCGGTAATGCGCTGCCTGCGAGACAAATTGCAGCTGGCGCGGCAGCATTTTGCCGTCGAGTTCCCAGAGCCCAAGATCCTGTATCAGCAACGCGGCACCAGCGCGGGCACCGCCTGGCTGCAAGCCTGGGAAATCCGCCTCAACCCGGTGCTGCTGATGGAAAACCAGCAGCCGTTTATCGACGAAGTGGTCCCCCATGAGTTGGCTCATCTGCTGGTCTACCGCCAGTTTGGCCGCGTGCCGCCGCATGGCCGGGAATGGCGCTGGATGATGGAAAGCGTATTACAGGTTCCCGCCAGCCGTACCCACCAGTTTGAGACCCGCTCGGTACAGAGCAAAACCTTCCCTTACCGCTGCGATTGCCAGCAACATCAGCTGACCCTGCGCCGCCATAATCGGGTGATGCGCGGCGAGAGCGAATACCGCTGCCGTCAGTGCGGTGAAAAGCTGACATTTTCCGGTTAATCAAAGCCGTTAATAATCATATTTATAAGTTAAAACAATCCATTATCTCTATTTGCACCTGTCGGTGACTTCCGTTACCCTGCCTGCCTTTCCAATTTTGAGCTGTTTTGGAATATGCATCGCAAAATTTTATTTTTAGTCGTATTGACGGCCTCCAGCGGCACGCTAGCCAAGGGGATTAATAACTTTACCCAGGCCAAGACTGCCGCCGCCAAAATCAACCAGGACGCCCCAGGCAGCTTTTATTGTGGCTGCAAGATCGACTGGCAAGGTAAGAAAGGCATTCCCGATCTCGCTAGCTGCGGCTATCAGGTGCGTAAAAATGCCCAACGCGCCGGGCGTATCGAGTGGGAACATGTGGTTCCGGCCTGGCAGTTCGGCCACCAGTTGCAGTGCTGGCAACAGGGTGGGCGTAAAAACTGCAACAAGGATCCGGTTTATCGCCAGATAGAGATCGACTTGCACAACCTGCAACCCGCCATCGGTGAAGTGAACGGTGACCGCAATAACTTTATGTACAGCCAGTGGCGGGGCGGCGAAGGACAATACGGACAATGCCAGATGAAGGTGGACTTCAAGAACAAGCAGGCCGAACCACCGGCACGTGCGCGAGGCGCCATCGCCCGCACCTACTTCTACATGCGCGATCGCTACCAGTTGCCGCTTTCACGCCAGCAAACCCAGCTGTTTGAAGCCTGGAACCGCCTGTATCCGGTCAGCACCTGGGAATGTCGACGTGAAGCACGCATCGCCATGGTACAAGGGAATCACAACCCTTATATTCAACAGGCTTGTCAGCAGCAAAAAGGCTGACCTACTATAGTGCTTTCGCGCTGCCCTCCGGCAGCGCCGTATCATTGAGCCAGGATCTGACAATCATTATGCGTAAACCCCGCATTTACCATCCAGAGCCCTTGAGCGCCAGTGCAGAAATAGCATTGAGCGAGGATGCCGCCAATCATGTCGGCCGTGTGCTGCGGATGAGCGCCGGGCAGGCACTGCAACTGTTCGATGGCAGCAACCAGGTGTTTGAGGCAGAAATCACCCGGGTGGATAAAAAGAACGTGCTGGTTCAGATCAACGCCGGGCAACTGGAAGATCGCGAATCACCGCTCAACTTACATCTTGGTCAGGTGATCTCCCGTGGCGAAAAGATGGAATTCACCATCCAGAAATCCATTGAGTTGGGGGTGAACGTGATCACTCCGCTATTTTCCGAGCGCTGTGGCGTTAAACTCGACGGTGAACGCCTGGAGAAAAAGCTCCAGCAGTGGCAAAAAATCGCCATCGCGGCCTGCGAGCAATGTGGCCGCAACCGCATTCCGGAAATCCGCCCAGCGATGTCTCTGGAGCACTGGTGCGCCGAGCAGGACGATAGCCTCAAGCTGAACCTGCATCCACGCGCCAGCCAAAGTATCAATACCCTGCCGTTGCCGGTAGTGAGCGTACGTCTGCTCATTGGGCCGGAAGGCGGATTATCCGCCGAAGAAATTGCCATGACCACAGACTATGGATTTACTGATATCCTGCTGGGGCCACGCGTTTTGCGTACAGAAACTACCGCGCTCACCGCAATTACCGCTTTGCAGGTTCGTTTCGGCGACCTGGGCTAAGGGCCTGTCTCACAGGTTCGTAAGGAGAAGAGATGATCAAGCTCGGCATCGTGATGGACCCTATCGCATCCATCAATATCAAAAAAGACACCAGCTTTGCCATGCTGCTCGAAGCGCAGCGCCGCGGCTGGGAACTGCATTATATGGAGATGAACGATCTCTATCTGCATGCCGGTGATGGCCGTGCCCGCACGCGCCTGCTGAACGTGAAAGAAGATAAAGAGAGCTGGTTCAGCTTTGGCAGCGAGCAGGATCTGGCGTTGCAGGATCTGGACGTGATCCTGATGCGCAAAGATCCGCCGTTCGACACTGAATACATCTATGCGACCTACATCCTGGAACGCGCCGAAGTGAAAGGTACGCTGGTGGTCAACAAGCCACAGAGCCTGCGTGACTGTAACGAAAAGCTGTTCACCGCCTGGTTCCCGGAGCTGACGCCAGACACCTTGGTCAGCCGCAGCGCTGCCCATATCCGCAAATTCCACCAGCAGCATGGCGATATCATCCTCAAGCCGCTGGATGGCATGGGCGGGGCCTCGATCTTCCGCGTGAAGCAGGACGACCCCAACCTGTCGGTGATTATCGAAACCCTGACCGAACACGGCAGCCGCTTCTGCATGGCGCAAAACTTCCTGCCGGCCATCAAGGATGGGGACAAACGCATTCTGGTGGTGGATGGCGAACCGGTGCCTTACTGCCTGGCGCGTATCCCTGCCCAAGGCGAAACCCGTGGTAACCTGGCCGCAGGTGGCCGTGGTGAAGCGCGCCCGCTGAGCGAAAGCGACTGGAAAATTGCCCGCGCGGTTGCTCCAACGCTAAAAGAGAAAGGGCTGATCTTTGTAGGCCTGGACGTGATCGGCGATCGCCTTACCGAGATCAACGTCACCAGCCCAACCTGTGCCCGTGAGATCGAAGCCGCATTCCCGGTTTCCGTCACCGGCATGCTGATGGACGCCATTGAAAAACGTCTGGCCGCGAAGTAGGCCGACGACGCGCCCTCTCTCATTGGGAGAGGGCATGCATTTTACTTCCGAATTGAATTAACGCCATGAATTTACAGCACCATTTCCTGATTGCCATGCCCGCAATGCAAGATCCGCGCTTCAAACGTTCGGTGATATACGTTTGCGAACATAATGACGACGGAGCCATGGGATTAGTGATCAACAAGCCCGTGGAACATTTCACCGTGGAGACGGTGCTGGATAAACTCGACATCAAGCCTTCACCGCGCGATCCGGCGATCAGCCTGGATAAGCCAGTGTTCGCCGGGGGCCCGCTGGCTGACGATCGCGGCTTTATTCTGCATACCCCACGCAAAGGCTTTGGTTCCAGCATTCAAATCTCACCGGCCACCATGATCACCACCTCAAAAGACGTTCTGGAAACGCTTGGCACGCCAGATCAACCCGCCGATGTGCTGGTGGCGCTTGGCTATGCGGGCTGGGAAAAGGGCCAGTTGGAACAAGAGCTGCTGGAGAATGCCTGGCTGACCACCGAGGCTGACACAGACATTCTGTTCCACACGCCGATCGCCAACCGCTGGCGCGAAGCAGCCAACCGCCTTGGCATCGATATTCGCAGCATTGCCAGCCACGCAGGACACGCCTGATGACCAACCGCACCATTATCGCCTTCGACTTCGGAACCAAAAGCATCGGCGCAGCGATCGGCCAGGAAATTACTGGCACCGCCCGCGCGCTGGCGGCCTTCAAAGCCCAGGACGGTGTACCTGACTGGCAGAAGATCGAGCGCCTGCTGAAAGAGTGGCAGCCAGACCTGGTGGTGGTTGGCTTACCGTTGAATATGGATGGCACCGAACAGCCGCTGACCGAACGAGCGCGTAAATTTGCCAACCGGCTGCATGGCCGCTTTGGCGTGCAGATTGCCCTGCATGATGAGCGCCTGAGCACCGTGGAGGCACGGGCCAATCTGTTTGACCATGGGGGATTCCGCGCATTGGATAAAGGCAGCGTCGATTCTGCCTCCGCCGTGGTTATTCTGGAGAGCTGGTTTGAGCAGCATCCGGGCTGATTTTCCGTGCCGGAGCAAAGCGGCTGAACATGATCGCACCGGCTGTAGGCACCACTTCCCGATCAGATTCAGGCAATTCAAGCGTATCCGGTAGCTCAAGGCTGTCCAGCGTCAGACTGTTGATACGGTACGGCGTCAGATTGCCTATCAGCGCATAGCCCCGCCAGTCGGTGGTGACGCCATACTGATTATCGATGCCAATCCCCGGCGTCCCCGGCACGCTGACGATGGCCACGGTTTCGCCTAACGTCTGCCCCAGCGTGAGCCCTTCCTGATGCGCCATCAGGCTGCCAGCAAGCTCCAGATTCTGCTGACGATACCCTTTACCTTGAGAATAACCGGCCCGCAACTCGCCAGCGTTATATTGATAATTGCCGCTCACATCCTGGCTGTTGCCGTATCGCTGGCTCTGACTGGTGCTGGCGTTGTAACTCAGGCTATAGTCGTCAAGCAGCGTACCGCTGACGCCTATCCGTCGGCTGTCGGTTCGATCGTTAGCCAGCGTATGATCATAGTTCAGCTTCATACGTGGTGCGCCGAGCGCGTTCAACGGCAACGAGACAGAGAGCCCCAACTGTGCCTGTTCTTTACCATAGGAGGGGCGGTTATATTCCGCATACAGCGCAACGTCTACCTTACCCAGGCTGGCGCTGAAGCCCATCTCGACGCTGGTTTCACCTCTTTGATTACCCCGCGTGGCCTCTCGAACCAACGTCAGGTAAAGGCTGTCTGAATCGGACAGATACTGGTTATAGCGCGCTTCCAGGCGATACTTTTTTTCCTCGTCAAAGTCACCGACAAAAATACCGTCTTCCCAGTCCCACCAATAGGTGCTCTGCTGATCTATCGCCGTGCCAAACGTACGATAGCGCTGCCGCGGATAATATTGCGCCATCAGGCTGAGGGAAGACTCCCAGGCCGGGAAAGCCTTGGCGTAACGTATACGCGCCATGCCGCCGGTGTCCGGCGCTGAACGCCTTGGCTGACGGGCAGATGAAAACGTGTAATCCGCCGAGATCGCTCCCCAGTGGTTAAGACTCTTGCCAATCCCGACCGCCACGCTGCGATAAATATCGGCCCCCTGGAAACCACCATACAGCGTAACCTTCCCCGGGAGCCCATAGCTGAGCGAGGCCTGGGCAAAGCCTGGCTGCTCCTCTTCCATACCGTAATAGGGTTGATATTTACCCACCGAGGCGTCATAGCGCCACTGGCCAGCGTAAACCAGGTTGGGCATGGAGGAGTAGGGGATTTTTCGTTCGGTTTCGGTACTGTCGCTTTCGCGTATCGTGACGGTAAGATCCCCCTCAAGCGCGGGCGGATAGACATCTTTCAACACGAATGCTCCCGGGGTAACAAACGTCTGATAGATGACTTCACCGTTCTGGCGCACCCTCACCTCCGCATTACTACGTGCAAAGCCGCGTATCCAGGGGGAAAACTGCCGCAGGCCATCCGGTAGCATTCGGCTATCCGATACCAGGCTGATGCCACGGAATCGGACGTTATCGAACAAAACTGACGGCGTCACGCTGTCGCCCAAGGTCAGCGTAGCGCGCCAGGCTTTGAGATCCCGATAGGCTAGCGCCCTTTCGGTGTGCCAGGTCGGGTTGCCCCAGATCTCTTTCTGATAGACGGGCTGATAACGTAGCCGCCAAGGGCCCACGTTTACCCCGGTGGTAATATCGGCATACAGGCTGTCGTGCCGCTGCGTATCGCGATAGTTTTCACCCGCATAATGGCCGTAATTGAACTGATAGTTAACAAATGCCGCATTGATGCCGTCATCCCAGCGGCCTGCCAGCTTGCTGTCATCCAGCATGCCAGCCGGGATGTCTACCGTCAGCAATTGTGCTATCGGCTCATAGAACACCCCAATTTTTCGGGCACTCAATACCTCGGGCAGAATACAGCCCTCAGGGGTCGTTTCCATCACTATCGCGGCATCACGTATCCCCCACTCACGAAGCAAGGGGGCATTAATACACGGCTGCTCATCCAGCCCCAGGTTAACGGCCACCTCACCCTTAAAGTTATCGTTAATAATGAGATAGACGTTATTTATTTCAGCCCTGGCACCGTTAACCAACAGGCCTAACGACACAATGGCAATATGAAAAGTGGGTTTCATTCGTTCCCTGAGTGCAAACCACAATATTTATCCGACACAAAAAGAGGCGCATCTGCGCCCCTTGATTACCAAATCATGACTGCTTATTTCTGTGCAGCGGCCAGTTCAGCACGAGCCTGCTTCAGCTCTTGTTTGATTTCTTTTACGTCAGCCTGCTTTTCTTGCAGTTTTTTCTGGTACTTGGCCACTTTCTTGGCATCACCTTTAGCCTGAGCTTCACGCAGGTCGGCTTTAATTTCCTGGACGTCTTGCTGCTTGTCGGCCAGTTTCTGTTCCAGCTTGGTGACTTTCTTCTGCGCGTCCTGCAGCACGCTGCCGTTAGTGCAATGGGCATTAACTTCACTCAGGGCTTTCTTCAGACCCGCGACACGGTTGTAGTTACCGTACTTCTCAGCCTGCTGGATCTGATATTCGATCGCAGCACGCTTGGCGTTACAGTCGTTAGCCGCATTAGCCATCGTAGAGAAGCTGGCACCCAGAACCAGAACCAGTGGCAGAATCGTTAATTTAGTGGTGTTTTTCATCATTTAATCCTTAAACGTTATTACACATGAGGAGCCCAAAAGCCCCCCTTCCTGTGCAACAAAGAATAAAATGACCTCCCTTACCTTAATATTTGCAGAAGCCTTAATCACTCTGTAGGAAGGGACTATTCTTCTGTAGTCCGTTGTACCTTCCTTAAGGTACTGAGCAGCCGTTGCGCTTCCCCCAGCACCGCCGTTGCGGTTGCCTGAATGGGGTTGTCATGCAATGACTGACAAGCTTGATTCAGTCTTTCAGCATTTACCAACCGGGCCGCGCCGGCCAATTTATGGGCCAACGCCCGTATGCTTATCAGGTCCATCGGTTGCTGCTTCATGTCCATGGCAAGTTGCGTGCAGTCTTCATGCAAGCAATCCAGTAGGGTTTGGATGAACTCCCGCAATACCTTTGGCTGGCGCAATTCCGCTGGTAAATCTTCCACGACAAACGCAGGTTCCTCTTCACTGTTCCCCACATCAGCCAGTGGCAACGTAGACAATTTCGCTTTTAATATGCTCAGGTTAACCGGCTTAAACAGGCAGTCATCCATTCCCGCCTGTAGACAGGCCTCCCGTGCACTTTCTTGCGCATTGGCCGTCAGCCCCCAGATCACCGTAGGAACGGACTGCTGTTCACGCTCCAGGTGCCTAATTTGGCGGCTAAGGCTGTAACCATCGCGTTCAGGCATCTGGCAGTCGGTGATAATCAGGTTGAAGCTTTCCTGCGCCAACAACTGCAGCGCCTGCTCCCCATCCCCTACCGCACTGGGCTGATGGCCAAGAAACTGCAACTGTTGGGTCAACAACATTCTGCCCGCCGGATGATCTTCAACAATCAGTACCCGCAGTTGGGATGATGCCGCCGGAGTTGGTTCCTCCAGAGGTGTTTGAGGGGGGAATTTCAGCAATCTCGGCACCGAAAGCAGCACGGTGACCTCGCTGCCAATACCAACCTCACTGTTCAATGCGATGGTCCCTCCCATCATCTCCACTAGCTTGCGGCAAATATACAGCCCTAGCCCCGTCCCGCCAGCCTCTCCATTGCCCTGAGTAAAAGGTTGGAACAGACGCTCTTGAGTGGCTGCATCAATCCCTTTGCCAGTATCAGAAACACGTAGCCGCAGATCCGCTCGTTCTTCGCTAATCTGATCGACCACGACGCTGAGCGTGACCTGCCCTTGCTCGGTAAACTTGATGGCATTACTCACCAGATTAGATAGCACCTGCTTGAAACGCATGGGATCAACTAACACATCGCCGTTAATTTCCGCGTCAATATCCAACCTGAACGCTAACCCTTTTTGGCGTGCCACACCGTCAAATAACATCGCCACGGCTTCAATCAGGTGGCGGATATCTGCACGCTGTGGATGCAGGATCAGACGGTCCGCCTCGATGCGTGAGATATCAAGAATGTCACCAATCAAGGCCAGCAGAGAATGGGCGGACTCATGTGCAACGCTCAGCAGTTCTCGATCTGATGTTTCCTCCCGCTGCGGGCGGTTCAGCAACAGTTCCAACATGCCGATAATGGCATTGAGCGGGGTACGGATCTCATGGCTCATGGTGGCCAGGAAGGTGGTTTTAGCCCGGTTGGCACTGTCAGCACGCTCTTTCGCCTGCTGTAACTGCGCGATCAGGCGATCGCGTTCGGTCACGTCAAACCACCCGCCGATTTTTCCTTCAGCACGCTGATCGTCAGTAATCAGCAATTGGCCCCACTGCTGCAAAGTACGCGACTGGCCCCCCAGTTGCATAACTGATAAAACCTGTTCCTGCTCACCGCCCCGGCCAATATCCAGCGTAACCGGCAGTTGCAGTGGGTAATTTTCCAGTGAGCTACCGATCACCGTCTCTGCGGGAACATTGATGGCATTAAAAAACGGCGTGTTCGCCATCACTATCTGGTCTTTCAGATTGGTGATGTAAATCGGCAAGGGCACGCTATCGATTATCGCCTGGCAACGCTGCACCAGGCGGCGATTACAGCGCAACCGGCTGATAACCAAGACTATCACCAGCATTACCAGCAACAGAACGATCGGTAACCACGTTGTGGAATAACAGTGGGCAAGCAATTCTCCATCACCCGAGGCCCCTTCAAGCAGATAGGTATTGTTATACCAATTGCTGGTCATCGCATGGATATCTTCTGGGGGGATATTCAGCAATGCCTTGTCGAGGATGGTTGCCAGGGGATATTCATTGCCAGAGACACCAATCACAAAACGCGCCGGTTCAATATCCAGAGCACTCAGAATACTTAGCCCTGCGGAGGGATCCCGAGCCAGGAAATAATCAGCGCCAATCATCGGCAACACGAGTGCTTCAGCCTTGCCCGCTTTTAGCGCCTCAATACCGGCTTGGGGTGAAGGCACGGTAATGATCCGGCTATCGGGATACTGTTTGCGCAAGATAGCCTGCAGAGGGTGCCCTGCGACCAGGGCAATCAACTGCGGAGGATCATGGCTAATCTGCTCCTGGATCCCCAGCAATACCCAAGAGTTGAATAAATAAGATCGAGTGGTCAGCAACCCGTTAGGCCAGATTGCATCTAACGTCACGCCAGCGACAATGTCCGCCCTGCCGGTTTTCACCGCATCCAGGGAGTCTTGCAGTGATTGCGCGCGGATAATGTCGAATTTTAGCCCTATACGGCTGGAGATAGCCTCCATCACATCGGCTGTCAGACCACGGAACTCCCCCTGAACGTCGAAGAAGCCCAGAGGGGCGAAATCACCATTAACGGCCAAACGCACCCTGGGATGTTCTTCCACCCATTTTCTTTCCAGTGAGGTCAGCAGCAGGTGTTCATCGCTTTGTGACATGGGGATCCCGCCATTCCAGCGGCTTTGGATCTCTGCATGGGCGCTTTCCGGAATGCTCGCTAAAACAGCGTTCAATATTCGCTGTAAACGCACATTCCCGCTGGCCATGCCAAAGGAGAAGCCTTTGATGTCCTGCTGTGGCAGCAATTGCAAACGTAGATTGTTCAGGTTGCCCTGATTGATTAAATAGCGAGCTACCGTGGCATCACCAATAAAAGCGTCCAGCTTCTTGAACGACAACGCCTCCAGCGCCCGGCGCGGTATGTCAAAAACCTGATAATCCGCCGGAAAGCTTGCTACCACGCTCTGATTACCGCTGTATAGGCGTTCGATAGCAATGCGCTTGGGGGGGTTCTGTTGCAGCAAGCTGTCGGTGCGTACCACCAATGCCGGTGAGGCAGAGACATAAGGTGTAGAAAGCAGCATGTCGGGATCGGCTACGTTTTTTGCAGCGACATTGCCGATCAGATCGACTTCTCCCTTATCCAGACTCCGCCGCAAGGCTGAGGCATCTTCGTAGTAACGCACCTTTATCTGTACGTTAAGGTTATAGCCGACGATCCCCAGGTAATCAGCATTGATACCACCATAATCCCGGGTGCCACTGATGATATCAAAAGGAGAATAATTGGGGGCCGCAATGCCGAAAACCAGCACACGTTTACGGCGCAACCATTGCCAATCATCACTGGTTAGCTCGGGCTCAGATAATTGAACCTGGCTACGGCTAAGCAAATTAGTTTCACGAAACGCTGGAACTTCCCCAGCGGAAACACCACAGCAAAAAAACAAAAGTATCAAGAGCAATTTATTCATCGTCAGGTCGTTCGCTCTGATGATGAAAAAAAGCCACCAAATCTTCTGTACTGCTAACTTTTAGTTTTTCCATCAGACGTGTCTTATAAGTGCTGATAGTTTTATTGCTCAAAATCAGACGATCGGCTATTTCCTTATTGCTAAGACCCTCTGACAAATACCGTAACACGGTCAATTCACGATCGGAAAGGCGAGTAAGATCATTCTCGCTTTTTTGCGATGAGTTTAGCAAAGGCATCAGAGTAATCTGTGGAAAACAGGCGTAGCCTTGCAGCACCAGCTGGCACAACGGTGCCAATTGACTGATATCCTGATCCTTGTTGAAAAAACCGCTAGCTCCGGCGCGCAACGCTCTTTCTGCATAGCTCCCCGTGGGGAGACTGGTATAGACCACCACTTTAATTGCGCTGTCCACCTGGCGAATATGCTGTAGGATCTGCAGCCCATCCATTTTGTTCAGCATGATATCAAGTATCACCAGCTGTGGCGTATTTTCCCTTATTCGCGCCATGGCATCCAGACCGTTAGTTGCGGTCTGGATCGAGTTATTACCTAATGAAGATAAAATTGCTTTCACAGCGAAACAAATTGCGGGGTGATCGTCAACAATCAGCCAGGAACCCATAAGAATATCCTTATCCCAATACTAGTTCTAAAAAAAATATAGCTACTTACACTCGCTCTTGAGTTATCAATATACTTTGCTCTTGCACATAATCTCAGTGCTATTGATTGCAATTAAAAATAAGGAGGAAAAATAGTTAATCGATTGTGGCATTATAATATTCCCTGCGCAACACGCTGTTGCAAGCCCTGTTCAAAAGTTTGCATGCCTGACTGCGCTCCGGTTTGCAATACGCTGACCAACTGATGGGTTTTACCTTCGCGGATCATGCTGCTCACCGCCGCCGTGGCCGTGAGGATCTCGTAAATGGCAACACGCCCTCCCCCGGGCTTGCTCAGCAACTTCTGCGCGATCACCGCCTGCAGGCTACTGGCCAACTGAGCCCGAACATAGGCTTTCTCTTCCGCCGGGAAGACATCCACCAGCCTTTCCACCGCCTGTGGTGCGCTGCGGGTATGCAAAGTAGCTAGAACTAGATGGCCAGTTTCTGCCGCGGTCAACGCCAGCCGAACGGTGGTGGTATCACGCAGCTCCCCCAGCAGGATCACGTCTGGATCCTCACGCAGTGCGGCCCGCAGCGAATCGTCAAAACTGTGGGTATCCCGCCCTAACTCGCGCTGTTGGATTAGGGAACGCTGGCTACGATGGATAAACTCGATCGGATCTTCCAGCGTCAGGATATGGCGGCGCTGATGCCGATTAATAAAGTCGATCATCGCCGCCAAGGTGGTCGACTTGCCGCTGCCGGTAGCGCCGGTGACGAGTATCAAGCCATCTTCGCGCTGCAACAGCGCCGGAATAATTTCCGGGGTAGTCAGTTCGGCCAAGGTTGGGCACTGGCTGGCGATCCTGCGTAACGCCACGGAGACCCCGGCGTTTTGCAAAAAGAAATTGGCACGCAGCCGGGTACCATCAGCAAGAGCTAGCGCCATATCGAGCTGCCCCACCTGCTGGAGTTGCTGCCACATCGTCTGCGATAACTGCGTTTGGCACCATGCCGCCATCTGCTGTTGGGTAAGGATTTCCCCACTTTCCACAGCCTGGAGTTCCCCATCGATACGTAACATTGGCAGATGACCGGTACAAAGGTGCAGATCGGAGGCATTATGCTTTACACTAAGAGCCACAAATTCATCGATATCCATATCAATCTCCCGGGTTAATCATGAGCACTATCCAACAGAATCTGCAGGATGTCAGGAGCCGTATTGCAGCGGCCGCTCAAGACTGCGCACGCATTCCAGAAGAAGTGACATTGCTTGCAGTCAGCAAAACCAAACCTGCGGAAGCGATCGCACAAGCCATCGCCGCAGGCCAGCACGCGTTTGGCGAGAATTACGTGCAGGAAGGGGTAGACAAGATCCAGTATTTTGCCCAGTTGCCGGAAGGGGCTGGATTGGAATGGCACTTTATCGGCCCGCTGCAATCCAATAAAAGCAGGCTGGTGGCAGAGCACTTTGCCTGGTGCCACACCGTTGACCGCTTGCGTATTGCCCTGCGCCTGAGCGATCAGCGCCCCGCAGAAATGCCGCCGTTAAACGTGCTGATCCAGATAAATATCAGTGACGAGCAGAGTAAATCTGGCATTGTATTGAGTGAGCTGTCAGCGCTGGCCGAGGCGGTCGCCGCATTGCCTAACCTGTGCTTGCGTGGGCTGATGGCCATCCCGGCCCCGGAACACGACTATCAGCGCCAGTTGGCGACATTCGGCCAGATGAACGACGCTTTCCAGGAGCTCAAGCAGCGCTATCCGCAGGTGGATACGCTGTCGATGGGCATGACAGATGATATGCAGGCAGCGATCGCCGCTGGCAGCACGATGGTTCGTATCGGCACCGCAATTTTTGGCGCCCGCGACTACTCGCACACCACCGTATAACGAGGATTGGATGCAACATCGCAAAATTACCTTTATTGGTGCCGGTAATATGGCCCGCGCTATCATTGCTGGCCTGGTCGCCGGTGGCTATCCGGCAACTGCCATCAGCGTTTGTGCGCCGTCAGCAAAAAACCGTGACGCCCTGGCCGCCGAATATGGCATCCACAGCAGCGCAGACAACATCAGTTGTGCACAACAGGCCGACGTCGTGGTCCTGGCGGTGAAACCGCAAATGATGGCACAGGTTTGCTTACCTTTACAGGAACAGGTCGATTTCTCCGGTAAACTGGTGCTGTCGATCGCCGCCGGTATTCTGGTGAGCCGTTTCTATCAAATGCTCGGTGAAGGCTTGAATATCGTGCGCATCATGCCCAATACCCCTTCACTGGTCGGTAAAGGAATGAGTGGGCTGTATGCTCCCGAGCAGGTTAGCCAACAGGATCGTGATTACACCAGCGATCTGATGAGCTCGGTGGGTAAAGTTTGCTGGGTCGATGACGAAAACGGCATCAATGGCGTGATCGCCGCCGCAGGCAGTGCACCGGCCTATTTCTTCCTGTTTATGGATGCCATGCAGCAGGAAGCCGAACGTATGGGATTCAGCAGCCAGGCCGCACGCGATCTGGTGCAGCAGGCCGCTATCGGTGCTGCGGCATTGGCCGCCGCCAACCCGGAAATTTCACTGGCTACGCTGCGTGAGCAGGTGACCTCCAAAGGGGGCACCACCGCCGAGGCTATACGGGTGTTCAACGAACAACGGTTGCCAGAGACCGTTG
The DNA here is from genome assembly GCF_055790865.1 of Serratia sp. K1WW1. Classification (NCBI taxonomy): domain Bacteria; kingdom Pseudomonadati; phylum Pseudomonadota; class Gammaproteobacteria; order Enterobacterales; family Yersiniaceae; genus Serratia; species Serratia sp. K1WW1. The sequence continues at coordinate 941,775 of NZ_CM147697.1, read as the reverse complement.
CCAAAGCCATGCAGGCCGCCGTTTCCCGTGCGCAGGAAATGGAAAAATCATTTTAACTATGCCCGATGAGTTGCAGGCCGCCACGGTGGTCTGAAAACCAAGGGGATAACCCAGAAGTTAAGGAGAAGGGTAACTTACATGCTAACGCTGACTTTCCTGGTCAAAACCGTCGTTGATATTTACGTGATGGTGCTGCTGTTGCGCATCTGGATGCAACTGACGCGCACTGACTTTTATAACCCGTTTTCGCAGTTTGTGGTGAAAATCACCCAGCCGATCGTTGGCCCACTGCGCCGCATCGTTCCTTCGATGGGGCCGGTAGATAGCGCCTCATTGCTGTTGGCGTTCCTGCTGATGACCATCAAATATCCGCTACTGCTGCTGATCCAGAGCGGTACCCTGTCACTCAGCCTGTACAACTTGCTGTTTGGCCTGATTTCTCTGATCAAATCCGTCGGCTACCTGATCTTCTGGGTGATGATCATTCGCGCCTTGATGAGTTGGATCAGCCAGGGCCGCAGCCCGATTGATTATGTGATGTTCCAGCTTACCGAGCCGTTGATGGCCCCGATCCGCCGCGTGATCCCGGCAATGGGCGGCATTGATTTCTCCGCGATGGTGGTGATCCTGATCCTGTATCTGATCAACTACCTGGGGATGGATCTGTTTGGCGAGCTCTGGTTCCTGCTGTGAGTGCAGTCACCCCGCTGCTGGACGGGCTGGTGGTCAGGCTATATATTCAGCCCAAAGCCAGCCGCGATCAGATTATTGGCCTGCATGGCGACGAGATCAAAGTCGCCATCACCGCACCGCCGGTTGATGGCCAGGCCAATGCCCATCTCATCAAGTTTATCGCCAAGCAGTTCAAGGTGGCGAAAAGCAACGTGATCATCGAGAAAGGCGAGCTGGGGCGGCACAAGCAATTGCGCATCCTCAACCCGCAACAGATCCCTGAGGCCATCGCGGCGCTCATCGAATAATTTCAAGGTATCTATTATGCAAAAAATCGTTCTTGCCACCGGCAACCCCGGCAAAGTGCGTGAACTCGCCGAACTGCTGGCCGATTTCGGCTTTGACGTGGTAGCGCAAACCGAGCTTGGCGTAGACTCTGCCGAAGAAACCGGCCTGACGTTTATTGAAAACGCCATTCTCAAAGCCCGCCATGCCGCGCAGATCACCGGCCTGCCAGCGATTGCCGACGACTCAGGCCTGGCAGTCGATGCCTTGGGCGGCGCTCCGGGTATTTATTCTGCCCGCTACGCCGGTTTAGAGGCCAGCGACCAGCAAAATCTGGACAAGCTGCTGGTGACGCTGAAAGACGTGCCTGCGGGCAAGCGCGGAGCTCAATTCCATTGCGTGCTGGTGTATATGCGCCATGCGGAAGATCCAACTCCGCTGGTATTCCACGGTTGCTGGAATGGTGAGATCACTTTTGAAGCGGCCGGCGTTGGCGGCTTCGGTTACGATCCGATCTTCTATGTGCCAGATTTGGGCTGCACCGCAGCAGAGCTGACGCGGGAAGAGAAAATTGCCATTTCCCACCGTGGCAAGGCGCTGAAGTTAATGTTGGAAGCGATGCGTAATGCCAGCTAACAGCGTACAACTGCCACCGCTCAGCCTGTACATCCATATTCCCTGGTGCGTACAAAAGTGCCCATACTGCGATTTCAACTCGCATGCCTTGAAAGGCGAAGTGCCGCATCAGGAATATGTCGACCATCTGCTGGCGGATCTGGATGCCGATTTGCCGCTCGCCAGCGGTCGTGCAATCAGCACCATCTTTATCGGTGGCGGTACGCCGAGCCTGTTGAGTGCCGAAGCCATGCAGGCACTGCTGGATGGCGTGCGGGCGCGCATTCATGTCGCGGATGACGCCGAGATCACCATGGAAGCCAACCCAGGCACCGTGGAGGCCGATCGCTTCAGTGGCTACCAGCGCGCCGGGGTGAACCGCATCTCGATTGGCGTACAGAGCTTTAGCGCCGAGAAGTTAACCCGTCTGGGGCGCATTCATGGCCCGGATGAGGCCAAACGCGCGGCACATCTGGCAACCGGCCTGGGCCTGCGCAGTTTCAATCTGGACCTGATGCATGGCCTGCCTGATCAGTCACTGGAAGAAGCGCTGGACGACCTGCGTCAGGCTATCGCCCTTAATCCGCCGCATCTGTCGTGGTATCAGCTCACCATCGAGCCAAATACCCTCTTCAGCTCACGCCCGCCGGTATTGCCGGACGATGACGCGCTGTGGAATATCTTTGAACAAGGTCATGAGCTGTTGAGCGCCGCCGGATATCAGCAGTACGAAACCTCGGCCTACGCCAAACCGGGTTATCAGTGTCAGCACAACCTCAACTACTGGCGCTTTGGCGACTATCTGGGGATTGGTTGTGGCGCACACGGCAAGCTGACCTTTGCCGATGGCCGCATTCTGCGCACTGCCAAAACCAAGCATCCACGCGGCTTTATGCGGGGTGACTATCGGGACAAGCTGCATGAAGTCGAGGCGCACGATCGGCCCTTCGAGTTCTTTATGAACCGTTTCCGCCTGCTGGAAGCTGCGCCACGCGCCGAGTTCGCCCAATATACCGGGCTGGATGAGAGCGTGATCCGTGCGCCATTGGACGAAGCGTTGGCTAAAGGCTATCTGCTAGAAACGCCAGAGTATTGGCAAATCACCGAGCATGGCAAACTGTTCCTTAATTCGCTGTTGGAACTGTTCTTGCCGGAAGAATAGTTTAGGCTCACCTGTATGGGCGCCGCATGCTGCGGCCATTGAGATCATCAATGCGGTTCAAGCCCTAAAAACTCAACAACACTGCCCTGGCAACAAAAAAGGTTCCGTCGAGTTAAGAGTGCAACTCTTAAAACAACGGAACCTGTTAACGTAAAACCTTAGTTCAACGCCTTAACCAGATCCTTACGCTGGGTTTCCAGTGCCGTTACGCGCTTACACACGTCGCGACCAAAGTTCTGGAAGTCCTGCTCCTGATTGTTCCATTCGTTCTTGATGGCCTGCTGTAGCCCACCCAGGTTGCCCATGATTGCCTGCAGTGGGTTGCCATTGCTGTTGGCAACCTGCTTGACACCCATTTCGTTCAGGCTGTCCTGCAATACGCCGCCCATGCTTTGCTGCACGATATTGCGGCCATCCTGCTCCACCTGAGCGATCGCCTTGTGGTGGAACGTGAGGCCGTCACTGCGGTGTTCAATGATACGGTTCATCTGCTGCTTCAACTGATCGTTGAGCGTGGTCAGGCGGTTACGCACGTTGCTGTCAGTGCCCAACTGCTGAACGATGACTTTATCCAGCGCTACCCGCGCCTTCTCCAGATGCTGCTGCGCGCCCTGATCGATCCAGGGTAAGTCTTTACGTAATGCGCTCTGGTAGCTGAACGCCTTCTGGCGCTGGCTATCGTTCAGGCTCAATGCTTTACCATCACGAGTGACATCGCCGTCGGCGGTGATTTGCAGGTTACCACTAGCCCCCACCACCTGCACGGTCTGTGGGCTGATAATCACGTCGTCCTGCGGCCTGACGCTGCACTGATACTCGGCATGTGCCTGTGAAGCCGTTAACAACAGCAAGGCCAATCCGGTTCTCTTCAACATAGTTTCTCCTGACTCCCTTCCAACCGCATGTGCGATGGAGTTAAAAAATCGAACGGCTAATGCGTTGAGACAACAGTTCTAGTGCTGCAGTTCCCGCCAATGAGTTACCGGATGCATCCAGCTCCGGCGACCAGACGACAATCGACAGTTCATCAGGGACGATGGCAATAATACCGCCGCCCACTCCAGACTTGCCCGGCATGCCAACCCGGTAAGCAAATTCACCTGCGCCATCATACATACCGCTGGTCATCATCAAGGCGTTAATCTGCCGGGCCTGCAACGGGCTGATCACCTCTTCGCCATCAAGCGTCTGGCCCTGGTTAGCCAGGTAGACAAAGCTGCGTGCCAGCTCAACGCAGCTCATACGTAACGCGCAGTAGTGAAAATAGGTTTGCAGCACGGTCAGCACGTCATTGTCGAAGTTACCGAACGACTTCATCAGATAGGCGATGGCGGCATTGCGGTCGGAATGTTCAAATTCGGAGCGCGCCACGCGGATGTCATAGGATAGGTCATCAACGCCTGCCAGTTGGCGCACCACTTCCAGCATCCGCTGCTTGGGAGCACTAAGCCGGGTTTGCAGCATATCGCATACCACCAGCGCTCCGGGGTTGATAAACGGGTTGCGCGGTTTACCCTGTTCCATCTCCAACTGCAGCAGCGAATTAAACGGCAGGCCGGAGGGCTCTTTCCCCACCCGCTGCCAGATTTCACCTTCCTGATAACGCGTTAGCGCCAGCGTCAGGCTCAGTACCTTGGAGATCGACTGGATCGAAAAGCGCTCCGTTGCGTCCCCGGCCTGAAACAGCTCGCCGTCAACGGTACAGACGGCGATCGCCAGCCGATCGGCGGCGACTTCTGCCAACGCGGGAATATAGTCTGCAACCTTGCCTTGCCCAATCAACGGGCGTACCTGTTGCAGGATCTCTTCCAGCAACGCGTTATCTAATGTTGTTACCACCGCGCTCACTACTCCAGAAAGGACACCAGATAAAACAAAGGTGCCATTAAGGCACCTTCGGCAATGCTAATCGGACGGGATCAATCCCACCAGATGTCGAACAGATCGCTGGTTTTCACATCGTTCAGCTTGCGTGCTTCCAGCCAGTTTTTGATCAGCTCGCGGTGTTCTTCGGTGCAATGGCCAATCGTCTGCAAGCAGACCAATCCTTCCCACTGCAGATAACCACTGCCGTCAAACGCCAGGCCGTTCGGTTCGATCACTTCATCGATAAACGCATCCAGGGTGCTGTCGATATCTTCAACGGCAGTCCCTTCAGCAAAACGCCAGGCGACGGAGAAGCCCAGTTCCTGAAACTCTTCGATGTGCAACTTTTTACGTAAACGACGACTACGGTTCTTAGCCATTATTCCATCCTCTCAAACATCAAATCCCAAACGCCATGTCCCAGACGCTGGCCACGTAATTCAAATTTTGTCAGCGGACGCGAGTCCGGGCGCGGTACGTAATCATTGCTCTCAGAGAGATTACGGTAGCCTGCGCTGCTGCTCATGACTTCCAGCATGTGTTCCGCATAGGGTTGCCAGTCGGTGGCCATATGGAATACGCCACCGACTTTTAATTTGCGCTGCACCAGCTCAACAAACGGCGTCTGTACGATGCGGCGTTTGTTGTGGCGCGCCTTGTGCCACGGATCCGGGAAGAACAGCTGCACCATATCCAGTGAAGCGTCCGGGATCATATTCTGCAAAACTTCTACCGCATCGTGGCACATCACCCGCAGGTTGGCCAACTCCGCCTCATGGGCATCGGCCAGGCAGGCACCCACGCCCGGCGAGTGAACCTCGATCCCCAGGAAGTTCTGCTGCGGGTTGTTGCCCGCCATGGTGACCAACGAAGCCCCCATGCCAAAACCAATCTCCAGCACGGTTGGCGCTTCACGGCCAAACAGCGCGGCGATATCGACAGGTTCAGCCTGATATTCCACGCCCATCACCGGCCAATAGTTGTCCAGCGCCTGTTGCTGGCCTTTGGTCAACCGCCCCTGGCGGCGAACAAAACTGCGGATACGGCGCATCGCGCGGCCGTTCTCATCAAATTCTGGGGAGATGACGTCATTAATCATAGTGCTTTCTGTCTATTTGGCTGCCAATTAGGGGAATGCGCATTATGCAAAGATACCTTGCTTTAGCAAGCGTTCATCATCATACCGGATGTGCTACTGCGGAAAGTTCCGGTTTACAGCACCATCACTCTATGCTGCAATCGCGCATCATTATTTATCTGCCGGATAGCGAACTCGCTCATGATGCAAGCACAACAGTTCTCGCACGTAGTGCTTGACTGGTACCAACGCTATGGCCGCAAAACGCTGCCGTGGCAACTCGATAAAACGCCTTATCAAGTATGGCTCTCTGAGGTGATGCTGCAACAAACTCAGGTTGCCACCGTTATTCCTTATTTTCAGCGCTTTATGGCACACTTTCCGAACGTGCGCGCCCTGGCCGAAGCGCCACAGGATGAAGTCCTGCATCTGTGGACCGGGCTTGGCTATTATGCCCGAGCCAGAAACCTGCATAAAGCGGCGCAGACCATTGTCGCACAGCACGGCGGTGAGTTCCCGACAACCTTTGAAGAAATTGTCGCGCTGCCTGGCGTAGGCCGTTCAACCGCCGGTGCCATTCTCTCTCTGTCCCAGGGGCAGCATTTCCCGATCCTCGACGGTAACGTCAAGCGCGTGCTGGCCCGCTGCTATGCCGTAGCCGGCTGGCCGGGCAAGAAAGAGGTGGAGAATCGCCTGTGGGAAATCAGCGAAGAGGTCACACCGGCAAAAGGGGTTGGCCAGTTCAATCAGGCGATGATGGATCTGGGAGCGATGGTCTGCACCCGTAGCAAACCGAAATGTGAGCTATGCCCGCTCAATGTCGGCTGCATCGCCAACGGCAACAGCAGTTGGGCCAACTACCCGGGCAAAAAACCCAAGCAAACCCTGCCGGAAAAAACCGCTTACTTCCTGATGCTGCAACAGGGCGATGGCGTTTGGCTGGAACAGCGCCCAGGAACTGGCCTGTGGGGCGGGCTATTCTGCTTCCCACAGTTTAGCGCGCGGATCGATCTTGAACTCTGGCTGCAACAACGCGGCCTGCAAGGTAGCCGTTTAGAGCAAATGACCGCCTTCCGCCATACCTTCAGCCATTTCCATCTGGATATTGTGCCTATGTGGCTGAACATCGACAAAGCGGGTAGCGCCATGGATGAGGGTGCCGGTCTCTGGTATAACTTAACGCAGCCCCCTTCGGTCGGGCTGGCCGCGCCGGTTGAGCGCCTGCTTCAGCAGTTGGCCAAACAGTCCCCGACCCAACCCGGTTTATTTGGCAACAGCGCCATTGACGAGGAATTAGCATGAGCAGAACCATTTTTTGTACCTTCCTGCAGCGTGACGCCGATGGGCAAGACTTCCAGCTCTATCCAGGGGAAGTCGGCAAGCGCATCTACAACGAAATCTCCAAGGAAGCCTGGGGAGAATGGATGAAGAAGCAGACCATGCTGATCAACGAGAAAAAGCTCAACATGATGAACGTGGATGACCGCAAACTGCTGGAACAAGAGATGGTCCGCTTCCTGTTCGAAGGGCATGAGGTCCACATCGAAGGCTATACGCCACCGAGCGAATAAGGTTTTCCGGGCCAGCGCTGGCCCTTTCCCCCTGTTTAATTCTTCGCGTATACGGCTTTAACAAGATGAAGAAAATGTTAGCTTTGCTAGTGATAGCGCCTTTGCTGATCTCCTGTTCCGGCAAAAAAAACGACGTGGTCAGTGAAGCCTATGTCAAAGACACCAACGCCTTTGATATTTTGATGGGCCAGTTTGCCCACAATATCGAGAACATCTGGGGGCTGAGCGAAGTTCTGATCGCCGGGCCAAAAGACTACGTCAAATATACCGACCAATATCAGACCCGTAGCCACATCAACTTTGATTCGGGCACCATCACTATCGAAACCATCGCCACCACCGATCCGGCGGCTCATCTGCGCCAGGCGGTGATCAGCACCCTATTGATGGGTGATGATCCGGGCTCGATCGACCTCTATTCCGACGCCAATGATATCCAGATCAGCAAAGAGCCGTTCCTGTACGGCCAGGTGCTGGATAACAAGGGCCAACCCATCCGCTGGGAATGGCGGGCGGCGCACTTCGCCGACTACCTGCTGCAAAACAAGCTAAAGAGGCGTACCTCAGGCCTGCACGTGATCTACTCGGTGACTATGCAACTGGTGCCTAACCACCTGGACAAACGTGCACACAAATATCTGCCGATGGTTCGTCAAGCGTCTGAGAAATACGGCGTCGAAGAGTCGCTGATCCTGGCGATTATGCAGACCGAATCCAGCTTTAACCCTTATGCGGTAAGCGGTTCCGACGCGCTGGGCCTGATGCAGGTGGTGCAGCATACCGCCGGTAAAGACGTGTTCCAGAGCAAAGGTAAATGGGGCACGCCAAGCCGTAGTTATCTGTTCGATCCGGAGAACAACATCGATACCGGTACCGCTTATCTGGCCATCTTGCAGAACAACTACCTCGGCGGTATTCAGAACCCGACCTCACGCCGTTATGCGGTGATCACCGCATACAACGGTGGGGCTGGCAGCGTGCTGCGGGTGTTCAATAGTGACAAGGCCAAGGCGGTAACCATCATCAACAGCATGCAGCCTGGTGATATTTATCAGACTCTGACCACCAAGCATCCGGCGGGTGAATCACGCCGTTATCTGGTGAAAGTGAATAACGCGCAAAAAAACTATCGGCGGAAGTAATCGCTGGTGGGAAAATACAGGATTGGGGGGACGGAGATCCCCCTAACCCTAATCGAATAGACGGTCCTTACTGTTTGATCATATAGCCAAAAATCCGTTTCCAGCCGTGATCTTTTTTCTCTATATACACGCCCTGCAGCTCCGGTGAGAAGCCTGGCAAGCGGTTGATGCCCTCCTCCAGCGCCAGGAAGTAACGCTGTACCGCACCTCCCCACACTTCGCCTGGCACCACGCACAGTACGCCCGGTGGATAAGGTAAGGCACCTTCTGCCGCGATGCGCCCGGCAGCCTGAGCGATCGGTACCAGCTCAACGTTGTCGCGGATAAACTCGACGTTGGCATCCTGCGGATTCATCATCACCGGCGGGAAATGATCCTGACGGAACATCTCTTTTTGCAACTGCTTCACGTCGAAGCTGACGTACAGATCGTGCATCTCCTGGCACAACTGACGAATGGTGTAGCCTGCATAACGCTGCTGATTCTTGCGATAAACCGTCGGCAAGACCTCGCTCAGTGGCGCATCTGCCTCGACATAACGCTCGAACTGCACCAGCATATCCACCAGATGCTCCATTTTCGCCGGGTTCTCCGCCGGGGTGAGCAGGAACAGGATCGAGTTGAGATCGCACTTTTCTGGCACAATGCCGTTCTCACGCAAGAAATTGGCCAGAATGGTTGCCGGGATACCGAATTCGGTGTAATGACCGGTGGCTGCATCAATCCCCGGAGTGGTCAGCAGCAACTTGCAAGGATCGACCAGATACTGCCCTTGCGCGTAGCCTGCAAAACCGTGCCATTGCTCGCCCGGTACAAAGTTGAAGAAGCGTGCATCGTTGGCGATCAGGTCGGTATCGTAATCCTGCCAGTTCTTGCCTGCCACCTGCGGCGGAATAAAGGGCCGCAGCTGCGAGCAGCGTGCCAGCAGCTGTTTACGCGTGTCGATCCCCAGCTTGACGCACTCCATCCACATGCGGCGGCCAGCGGCACCGGCATGCATCTTGGCGTTGACGTCCAGCGCGGCAAACAGCGGATAAAACGGGCTGGTTGAGGCATGCAGCATAAACGCATTGTTGAGATGCTTGTGGTTGCAGTGGCGCTTCTGGCCTTTGATGTGATCGTCTTTCTTATGGATCTGCGAAGTCTGCGAGAACCCGGCCTGCTGCTTATGCACCGATTGCGTGACGAAAATACCCGGATCGTGCTCATCCAGTTCCAGCAGCAGCGGCGAACACTCTTTCAGCATCGGGATAAAGCCTTCATACCCCACCCAGGCCGAATCAAACAGGATGTAATCGCACAGATGGCCGATGGTATCGATCACCTGACGGGCGTTGTAAATGGTGCCGTCATAGGTGCCGAGCTGGATGATCGCCAGGCGAAAAGGCCGTGCCGCAGCGGCTTTTTCCGGGGCAACATGGCGGATCTGCTCACGCAGGTAAGCCTCATCAAAGCATTGGGAATCGATGCCGCCAATAAAACCAAACGGGTTACGCGCGGTTTCCAGATACACCGGCGTCGCTCCGGCCTGGATCAACGCTCCGTGGTGATTGGATTTATGGTTATTGCGATCGAACAGCACCAGATCGCCACGCGTCAGCAGCGCGTTGGTCACCACTTTATTGGATGCCGAAGTGCCGTTCAGCACGAAGTAGGTTTTATCGGCGTTGAACACTTTCGCCGCGTGTTTTTGCGCATCCTTGGCCGAGCCTTCGTGGATCAGCAGATCGCCCAGCTTCACATCGGCGTTGCACATGTCCGAACGGAAAATCGTTTCGCCGTAAAACTCGAAAAACTTGCGCCCTGCCGGATGCTTGCGGAAAAACTCGCCGCCCTGATGGCCCGGACAGGCAAAGGTTGAGTTCTCCATTTCCACGTAGGTTTTCAGCGTTTTGAAGAACGGCGGTAACAGCGCCTGCTCGTAGGCATCGGCGGCGGCCTCCAACTGCGCCATGTAAAACGCTTTGGTCGCGGCAGCCAAGGCAAATACGCCAGTAATCAACGGCAGGTGATCCGGGGAAAGCTGTTCATCCCCCTCAACGGCAACAAACGTCGGGATCTCAAAGCCGGTCGCTTTAAGCGTTGCCAGAATACCGGCATCCACATCGCTAACGGAGACCACGGCCGCCGCCACATCGGTATAGTCAGTCTGCCCCACGCGCACGATTTGGCGCAGGGTTTCAATGCTGGCTACCAGGCTGGCGCTGGTTGCTATCTTCAATTCTTTCATCATACTGAGTCTCAAACGGTTAAGGATGAGGGTGTGCCAATGGGCACATAATGAGATAACCCTGGTTATCCCGGCAAAGTGATGAGCCAAGGCGCAACCATGACCGGCCGATGCGGGTAGGCATCAGACAACTATCGGGGACTGGGATCGGCAGCGTCCGATAGACATCAGTAAAATCAGAGCCGCAGCTCTATTTTTAATCATGCCTAACAGCGAGCATTGGCTAGCTTTACCGCATAACGGGCAGCGGTGTTCGCATAAATGGCGTTAAGGAAACACGGAGTGATGGCATCACCAGATGTCTGGAGCGCAGCTGCGCTGAGGTGGTTAAACCCGTCATGCCTGTACTCCTCTGTGATGAAGTGGGGAATTCGCGCAATGATTACACGTTTTTTTCGAGGGTTCAAGCCGGTTAATAGTTACTATTAATGCATAATTATTTATTGATACCGTGTGGGTTTCCCCACACGGCCAGGCAGGCGTTGATTAGAACAGGTTGAACTTGTAATCCACCTGGAACTCAATCGAGTGGTTCTGAGCGCGCATCGGCTTGCCATCCGAGGTCAGCTTCGGCTGGTTGCTCTGGCTCTGGTAGTTCCAGGATGGCCCACCGGACAGCTGGAACGCCAGATCCTTCAGGGCAGGCTGTGACGGCGTCCAGCGGGAGTAAACCAGGGTTTCACCACGCTCAATGCTATGGCCACGGTACTTCATTCCCCAGCCATAGTTGGTGACCATCCCCAGCTCAACCTCTGGCGTAACGGCATAGCCGAAGGTCCAGGCCAGCATCTTTTCCTTATCGCCCACATAGTCGTTACCCCAACTGTCGGCCATGGAGTTAAAGGTGCCGCGGCTGTGTTTGGCCAGGTGCCACTCAAAGCGCCCTAACCCGTTGCCATTATCGAGTGAGGCCCGGGTGTATGAAGCCCCAACCTTATGCTTCCAACGCTCGGCGCGCCATTCGGCGTACATCGCATAATGGTAGGCATCATCATCGAACGTCTTGTGACGGGTGGACATGCGGGTCCAGTCTTGCAAACCATGGTTGTAATACAGTTGGCTGGCAAACTTGAGGCGATTTTCCGCCCAGGACGCCGGTTGCCAACCCAGTTCTAACCCGTGGCGCTGCATATAGTTATGGCTTTCCCCCAGGAAATAGAGCGCACTATAGCCGTGATCGCTATAGCTCAATTCACCGGTCGCAATGCTGCCGATCTCCTTTTTATCCGCAGTGAGGAAATGGATCTTATCCGGAGAGTCCCTGTCGCTATAGCGAGTTACGTAGGCACCGCGTACCCGTACTGGCCCGGTTGCCGCTTCGCCACGCAATCCCAGATAGGTACTTGGAATGGCGCGCGTGGAGTTATTGAGTGCGCCCCATTTTTTAATCTGCTGCCAACCGGAATAAAGGTGCAGATAGGTATCATCATCACCCAAACGCCCTTTCAGGTAGAGCTGACCCATCTTGTTGAAACCTTTGGCCTGACCGTTGTCGTTATACAACACGCTACGGCCCCAGAAATCATCGCTGGCGGCCAGTTTAATCACGCCATAATAAGAAGCGTCTACACCCAACCTATCCGCAAAATAGCCGGACTGATAATCAAGAGTGATCCCCTGCCCCCAGGCCGTTTGAATGGAGCGCTCCCCATAATCCTCGGTGCTTAAATTTTTAAACACGTTACGGAAAGAAAGGTCTGCGTGGCTATCGTTAATAAAACTTGAGAAGAGACGATCGCTTACCTTTATTTCCTCTGCGCTGAGGGGTAAAGAGAACATCAGTGCAAACAGTGCCAGTGGTTTTTTTATTTTAAAATTATTTCTTTGATACATAGAAAAATTCCGTTTTCTATCTACTAACCCAGAACTATTTAATTAAATGATTTCTAGATAATGAGGAAAATATGTCACCCTGCAACCAGGGTGACATACGGCTAATAGTATTATTCTGTAATAATGGTATGGATCAGTTTTGGCGCTTGCGCCTTATCGGCAAGGGTGATGCTGTCATAGATTTTCGCCATGACGTTCTCCACATCTGGGCGGTTGGCATGGATCGTTACCAGCGAGTCACCGATGGCGACCCGATCGCCAACTTTTTTATGCATCATCAGGCCCACGGCCAGATCGATGTCATCTTCCTTGGTGGCACGACCGGCACCGAGCAACATGGCTGCCACACCGATTTCGTCGGCCACAATGTTGGCGACCACGCCCGCCTGCTTGGCGGGGACTTCAATCAGGTATTTAGCCTGCGGCAGCTTCTCTGGATGATCCACCATTGAAGCATCGCCACCCTGGTTGGCCAGGAAGTCACGGAACTTGGCCAGCGCCTTGCCGTTATCGATCACCTCTTGCAGCATGGCGCGCGCAGCCGATAACGAATCGGCCTTCTTCGCCAGCACGACCATTTGGCTACCCAACTGCATGACCAGTTCGGTCAGATCTTCCGGGCCTTCGCCACGCAGCGTATCGATGGCTTCCTTCACTTCCAACGCATTACCGATGGCGTAGCCCAAGGGCTGCGACATATCGGAGATCACCGCCATGGTATTACGGCCCACGTGGTTACCAATGCGCACCATCGCCGTGGCCAGCTCGACGGCATCCTCGGTGGTTTTCATAAACGCACCGGCACCGGTTTTCACGTCCAGTACGATGGCATCGGCACCCGCCGCAATCTTCTTGCTCATGATCGAACCGGCAATCAGCGGAATAGAGTTCACCGTACCGGTCACATCACGCAGCGCATACAGCTTTTTATCCGCCGGGGTCAGGTTACCGGTCTGGCCAATCACCGCCACCTTGTCGCGGTTCACCAGCTCGATAAACTGTTTGCTGGAGATTTCCACGTGGAAACCGGCCACCGCTTCCAGCTTATCGATAGTGCCACCGGTATGCCCCAGGCCACGGCCCGACATCTTCGCCACCGGGATATCCAGCGCCGCTACCAACGGTGCCAGCACCAACGTAGTGGTATCACCCACACCGCCGGTAGAGTGCTTGTCTACCTTGACGCCTTCAATCTCCGAGAGATCGATCACGTCACCGGAGTTCACCATCGACATCGTCAGATCGGCACGCTCACGATCGTTCATATCCTGGAAGAAGATCGCCATCGCCAGCGCACTGGCCTGGTAATCCGGAATATCACCCCGGGTGTAGCCGTTAACAAAAAACTCAATCTCTTGCGTAGTCAGCTCTTTTCCATCGCGCTTTTTGGCGATGATATCAACCATTCTCATTGTCTTTCCCCGGATATTTATTTCTGTAAATCGATTTTGTAAACGGCAAAGCCGATATCGTCTTTTCCTACCAGCGTCATTGGGTGCTGCGCGGCCTGCAATATGTAATCAGCCGCATTCTGGCTTGGTGAGGTCTCGATGCGGATATCCAACGGCTTATCCGCAGTAATTTGCGCGATCCGCCAGTTGTTTTTTACCTCTGGCGTATATGCGCCATGCTGTTTGGTCTGCTCGGAGATGTAATTGGCCACGATAGTGCGCACTTCATCCGGCGAGGAGATAACGATATTTTTTTCACCCGTACCGGCGAACTTGCCGGTAAATGCCCGGTAATTGTTCACGGCAACCAGGAATGGCGCGTCTGCTACCATCGGCTTACCTTTATAGGTCAACGACTTGATACGCTGGGCCTGTGGATTGATCACGTTGCAATCCACGTCATAACGCGCTGGCTGGGTTACGTCGATCTGATAGCTCAGATCGTCAAACATATCGAAGTTGTACGCCCGGAAGCCGTTCCAGTTGAGCAGGGGCTGTGGCTTATCGCTGTTCACGTCGATCTGGTTGTACATGCCCGCAGAGCACTCCAGCCACTCTTTCAGCTCGCTGCCTTTCACTTTCACTGCCGCCAGCGTGTTGGAATACTGGTACAGATCGGCCGCATTACGGAAGCTCAGAGGCCCTTTACGCATATCGACGAAGGCTGCCGGGTCGTTCTTCCTGCCACCCGCTTTGAACGGTGCCGCAGCTGACAGTACTGGAATATCCGCCAAATCCGGATCGCCCTGAATAAAGTGTTCAACGTAGGCTTTCTGCGCCGCACGGATGATCTGGATGGCCGAGGAGTCCTGCACTAATGACAGATAGGTATTGGTATCTTCGGCAATGGTGCCAATCGGCTTGTTAACGAACTCACGGGTCTCGTTATGCGCTTGCTCCAGCGTTTTCACCAGCGTGGCCTTGGCATCGACCAGCGATTTGTCATTCTTCTTATCAAAGATTGGGCGAGCTTCTGCACGGCTGGAGACCACCTTCCAGTTATTGGTTTCCCCTTCCAGCACCAGATCGATCACCCCCAGGTTATCTGCCCAGTGGCCCGGCATGACTGCTGGTACGCCGTTGACCGTACCCTTTTCAAGATCTACCCCAGGAATAGCGGCGAAATCCTTGCTTGGGAAGATACCGTGAGAGTGGCCAAAGGTAATGGCATCGATACCTGGAACCTGCGTGAGGTAGTAGACCGAGTTTTCTGCCAGCGCCTTGTAAGGATCGGCAGAGATGCCGGAGTGGGCGATAGCAATCACGATATCCGCCCCTTCCTTACGCATCTGTGGCACCAGCTCCTTGGCGGTTTCGGTAATATCTTTGGCGATCACCTTGCCCGACAGCTTGTCCTTGTCCCACAGCACAATCTGTGGCGGTACGAAGCCGATATAACCGATGCGCAGCTTATGCTCTTTACCTTCGGTATCTTTTACCGGCGTATCCACGATCAGGTACTGTTTGAAATACGGCTTGTTGGTCTTGGCGTCATAGACGTTGGCGTTGATGTACGGGAATTTGGCCCCGCTAATCGCCATTTTCAGGTAATCCAGCCCGTAGTTGAACTCGTGGTTGCCCAGGCTGCCGACCGCATAATCCAGGGTGTTCATCGCCTGATAAACCGGATGTACATCGCCCTTCTTCAGGTTGGCGGCAGCATAGTCCGCCATCGGGCTACCCTGGATGATATCGCCGTTATCGACCAGCACGCTGTTGGTCGCTTCCGCGCGGGCAGCATCAATCAACGTGGCCGCTCTCACCAAGCCGTACTGAGCGGTGGCTTTATCTTTGTAATAGTCATAATCCATCATGTTGCCGTGAACGTCGGTGGTTTCCATGATACGGAGATCCACCGTTGCGGCATGCGCAGCGCCTGCAACCAACAGGGCCAATAACGATAGCTTGAGGGGAGAAGTCATTTTCATCACATATTCCTTATTGTTATAGCGTTAGCAGACCACAACCTCTCGATGTGGCCTTGAGCTAATTAAAAGAAGAAACCTACGACGGCGGCGTTCAGGAAGCTGACCAGCGTGGAGCCGTAAAGCAGCTTCAGGCCAAAGCGGGCTGCGGCGTTACCTTGCTTGGAATCCAACGCCTTGATGGCACCGACGATAATGCCGATAGAGGAGAAGTTGGCGAACGACACCAGGAACACCGAAATAATCGCCATGGTACGTTCGGAGAAGTTGTAGTCACCCTGCGACAGGTTGAGCATGGCAACAAATTCGTTGCTAACGATCTTGGTTGCCATCAGGCCACCGGCCTGCACCGCTTCGTGCCACGGTACGCCCACCAGGAAAGCCAGTGGAGAGAACACGTAACCCAACACGCCTTGGAAGGAAATGCCAAATGCAGCGGTGAATAGCGCGTTAGCCATGGTGATCAGTGCAATAAATCCAATCAGCATCGCGCCAACGATAATCGCCACCTTGAAACCATCGAGGATGTATTCACTCAAGACTTCGAAGAAACTCTGCTTCTCCCCTTCAATGACATCCAGAATGTCTTCCTCAGGCTTGACCTGATAAGGGTTAATCAGCGACGCCATGATAAAGCCACCAAACAGGTTCAGCACCAAGGCAGTCACCACGTAGCGCGGATCAAGCATCACCATGTAAGCGCCCACAATCGCCATTGATACCGTCGACATGGCCGAGGTACACAGCGTATACAGGCGGTGCTCCGGCAGCAGGCCGAGCTGTTTTTTTACCGAAATGAACACTTCAGACTGGCCGAGGATCGCCGAAGCCACCGCGTTATAGGACTCTAGGCGCCCCATGCCGTTGACCTTGCTCAGCGCCAGGCCGATGTACTTGATGATAAAGCCCAGGATGCGCCAGTGTTGCAGGATGCCGATCAGCGCGGAGATAAATACGATAGGCAGCAAAACGGACAGGAAGAACGAGATCTCGCCGTGATTCACCAAACCACCAAAGACGAAGTTCACACCTTCGTTGGCATAGGAAAGTAAATTGCCAAATACCCCGGCGATCACGCCAATCACTTTATTGCCTACGTCGGTCTTCAGTAGCAGTGCGGTCATCAAAAACTGGCAGGCCAGCATGACGAAAATCGGACGATAGCGGATGTTTTTGCGATCGTTGCTCACTAAAAGTGCCAAAATACAGATAGTAACGATACACACTATCCCTATGATATATTTCATTTTTTCCCCAAAATTATCTGCGAACCTTTACGTTCTGTTGACCAGCCTTGTACCCTGGCAGATGCCGGGAACTAATGATGTTATTATCGAAACATAACACAGACAATATGTTATTAAAGTTACACGGATCACATTTAAAAATCACAATAACCTTAAAATACATATATGTAACATGTTGCACCTGTCACTAACATTGAGATGATTATGGATGAGGCAGAGATGAACATTGTTGGGGGGAGTTTTTTGATTTCTGGCTTCGGGCGTTTGAGGGGGAGAAAGGAGAAGGCTGGCGCAGGAAGGTAGCCCTGCCCTTGCTTGAAATTAGAGCAATCGCTCGGCTTTGTGACAGAAACCCATTGACGACACAGGGCCAAATACGGTTTAATGCGCCCCGTTGCCCGGATAGCTCAGTCGGTAGAGCAGGGGATTGAAAATCCCCGTGTCCTTGGTTCGATTCCGAGTCCGGGCACCATCATTTAGAAGAACCCGCCTATGGCGGGTTTTTTGCTTTCCAGGCAATAATCCTTTGACCTACGCACTGCGACCGGGATTTCACCTTGTTGAGTCTAATTTCTCATGATTTGCTTAAAGGCATTAGCGGTATTTTTGATGGCCACTTCTGTTGGTAAGCGTACCATCGGACTGGCCCCGTAAAAACCATGGCAGTCTGGGCAATGCGAGAGAATATAGGCTACATCCAGTAGCCAGGCAGCATAGGTATCCTCCTACCGTCTCCATCGCTTCATCCATGCCACATTTAAAAATATGATCCCGAGCATCTAAGCTAATCCTTCGCCCAGAGCAATCACTTCAGTAATCAATGCCATCGTTCATAGTGACTATGCATAGAGCCGTAGCTACATTACGTGGGTAAAGTCATATGCCAGATATGGATTAATATAGCCGTTCAACTGTTCTAATCCTCACGACCTCAATTTCGATAACATTTCAAATGTAGAGTCGTCGTCTTGAAAGAGGCTTCAGATGCCTCTTTTTAACATCATTTCGCTATTACTTTCCGTTGAGAAGATGTTCGACAAAACAGGAAAAGAAAGTTAATGAACGTCCCAGAGTTGCTGAATAAGGTTGAAAATATGAAGTTCTGAATACCCCTGATAAGTATCGCGAAAGGCATAAGCAATAGTGTCATTGATCTCAATATCCCATCGCCTATAGCTCTCATAGGGGTAATAGCAATAAAAAACCTCCTTTATTTTCTGCTTAATTTCTGTTTCGAACAACCCACAACCCGAATGACTCAGACAATGGACTATAACATCAGAGCGCCTCATGTTATTCGCATTCCTAAGGGAAATGTAAATCAAATGCACTACAATATACTATCGCAACTCAATTAATAGAAGTTAACACGCAAATAATAAAATTAAAATTAAACTTAAATAAAATTAATAAAAAATAAAGCAATAATTTTTTTAACGCAGGTACTTACCTCGATAAATGTATGTTAGCATCATTAGATGTTCTCATGTATCTACAATAACAATACCAGCCAAACATCTTCTATATGTCTAAGGTCAACAAACCCCATGTAATAAACTCTCTTTTCTAATTTGTTCAAAAAATAAATTCACCAGTAAAATAAATAAGGTATTTAACAATGACAAATAAATGGTTAGTACTTTCACTGATCATCGCAATGTATCTTCCTGTGTCAATCGATGCCACAGTTTTACATGTTGCTGCTCCGACACTGTCTATCGAGTTAAATGCCAGCAACAATGAACTACTTTGGATCATCGATATCTACTCGTTAGTCATGGCATGCTTTCTACTGCCAATGGGTGTGCTCGGAGATAGAATTGGCTTCAAGCGGCTTGCTTTGATGGGGAGTGCAATTTTTTGTGTGGCTTCTCTTTTTGCCGCGATTTCTATCAATGTCATGTCATTAATATTGTCGCGAGCTTTTTTGGCTCTAGGGGCCGCGATGATCCTACCCGCGACCCTCTCAGCATTGCGGCATACCTTTGCCGATGAAAAACAACGTGCCATTGCACTTGGCGTATGGGCTGCAGTGGGTACAGGTGGTGCTGCCATGGGTCCTCTGGTTGGTGGGGCTTTAATGGAGTATTATCATTGGGGCATGGTATTTGCTATCAACGTGCCGTTGTGCCTACTAGTTATCATAGCGACATTGACGCTACCTTACCAAGTTAAGATTGATAGATCAAAAAAGCTACCCATAGTAGATTCCATATTCTTAATAGTAGCTATACTTCTCTCCATTTTTTCAATTAAGACAGGATTCAGTGAGGGTTTTAATTACGTTAAAACTGCCATGCTATTTTCCGGTATTTTCATGATCGTGATGTTTTTTAAATATCAGGCAAAAACAAACTCCCCCATGATCGACGTGTTACTTTTTAAAAACAAGGTAATCATTGCCGGTATAATTATGGCTCTCACAGCCATGATCTCACTTGTTGGGTTTGAATTGCTGATTTCTCAAGAATTACAGCTTGTTTTTGGCAAAACTCCACTTCAAGCAGGCCTTTTCCTGTTACCGTTGATGATCGCCAGCAGCGTTTGTGGTCCTATCGCTGGTTGGCTTGTCTCCTTCATTGGTTTGCGTCAAGTCGCGACAGGGGGATTGCTGCTTAGTGCAGTCAGCTTTATTGGAATGGCGATGACTGATTTCAATTCCCAAGTCTATATGGCTTGGGCATTCATGATACTTTTAGGTTTTAGTGTTGAAGCCTCGCTGCTGTCCTCAACCGCAGCTATTATGAATGCAGTCCCAAAAGAAAAAGCCGGTGCGGCTGGTGCCATCGAAGGGATGGCCTACGAGTTAGGCGCCGGAATCGGCATCGTGGCCTTTGGTCTGATGATGTCATACTCGTATATGAACGCCCTGTCTTCTACAATCGAACCTTCTTCAATTGATTTTGAGAAAACCAAAGGGTCACTAAGTCAAGCTATGCAGTACATTAATAGCCTAACTCCTATGCATGGGGAGCAACTTTTTTCGAAGGCCAAAACGGCCTTTTTAGCATCACACACGCTTGTTTTATCTCTCGCTGCATCGATTTTATTCCTGCTGGCGGGTCTCATCTATAGACTGCTATCAATAAAATCAGCGGATATTAAATAAAAACAGAAACCACACGAAAATTTGATACCAACCGCATCAATCGCAACCTGACAGATTTCATTTTTCACAAATTAACTTTGTCGGGTAAGGTGCTTGTAGAACACTTCAATGTAATCGGCAAAACCCAGGCCATGTCCCGGTTTTTGTCGATTCTCTTTCTGATCCGCTCTTTTTTAGCGAACTGAAGAACGATTCTGCCACCGAATATCCCAGCAATTTCCTCAAAGGCTCACACTCGGTGTCGCCCACCAGAACCGTTGCCAATCATTGCTACAGTACTGCTCTCCCTATCGCTACGCTTCCAGTTGGTTTGATCTATCAGCAACACCCGGCAACAAACATGCTAGCCACTATCGTGAATTAATCCCGTTATATTTCCTAGCAGATTGATTGACACTCAATCATTCATGCCGAACTGCCCCCCCGTCACCGCGCAAAACAGAATAAAAAACTAATTAATCGCTAATTTAATAATTATTTTGCTGATTACTGGCCAAAATGTAAAATATAAGTGCAATTTGATACAAGCCCTATCGTATGCCAAAGGTACAAAACACTCTGATTGATAGTTGCCAGTAGAGCATCAATGTCAATTTGGTGCGGTAGCTATTGCGCCATACTTTACTACATAAATAAATCATATAAGGTTAATAATATGAAAGTATTAATTGTCAGTGATTCACATTATGTGCGTGATGGAATATCCTCTCTGCTTAATAGAAGACATAGCGTTAAAGTCCTAACACACGCGTCCTATAATGAATTATATCTTTATAACTTTCCGAGAAGCAGACCTCACATTATTTACTTTCACCTAAACTCTATTCATCAAATTAACTCTTTATTAAGAAATGACGTACAACGAATTAGCGTATTTTTTTCATCCAATTTTGAGGGGTTAATAAACACCCTGTTATGGCCTGACAATCATAGTTTCATTCGATTAGACTCAAAGGTAGATAAACTGGAGGATTTTATTTTACAACAAGAGAGAAATATAGATTATTTGCAAAAAACCGAATCAACAATACCTGCAAAACATTATGTTTCAGCATCTGAGCTTGAGGTTATAACGTTAACTTCAATATCATGGTCTTGCCAGAGAATTGCCATGACTAAAAATAAAAGCTATAAAACCGTTCATAAACAAAAATTATCAGCCATGAGAAAGCTGGGGTTCAGCAATAAAATTAACTTTTCAAAATACTTAACAAAAATAAATTACCACTCATAAATATGCCAAGTAACCATATATTTAAACCACGACCATTACAAACCGATAATAAATATCACCTTTTATTGTTAAAGCTTATTTAACAACCTGCCGCCTTTATATGAAACGAGAATAATCATGGATATAAAAATCAACACAAGAAAATTATCAATTATAGGTATTAATTTATCTATAACTCTACTAATCATCATCATTATCTGCGGACTACCTTTTGCTATAAAATCAATCTATAACGAAGTAGTGAGTAATGCTTCAGACTCTGATAGATTTACATTGATTGAACCAAATAAATTCGATGATTTCACTCAACTGGAAATATTGACAAAAGAACTAGACCCGATAAACCAGACGATTAAAATTACAGTATCAGGGTATCATAACTGCCAAACACGATGTAACAAAAAGTCGCTGAGATTACATATATCAAGCTATTACCTGAAAAATGCCAATGAAAAACGCGTCCCGGAAAGTTTTGTTATAGACATCCCCAAAGGAGGTACTGAATTTGAAAAAGAGATCGTCTTACCGGTAAGTGGCGATATTCATGAATACCCTTATGATAGTTACTCCGTACAAACTGCAATAGCACTAGAAAGTATTGTGAATGGCATATCAACCTTTAGTAATAAAGAGAGCAATGCAATTGCTATTATACTCGACGAGCAAACATCGCGCCTACAAGATATCAAACATACTCAGGTATCTGATTTGAAGACAGTGATAACTGAGCACCCTCCCATAGTCGCATTTAGCAGCGATTATGAACGCCCATTTTATGTCAAGTATATAGTCACTCTTCTCGTTATCCTGTTATTGATTACCACGGCTGCAACCATTTTCTTATCTGATTTTTCCAAACTGATTACTGGTTCTGCTGGGATTATTATTGGTGTTTGGGGAACTCGATCTTTGCTGCTTGGCAGCCTCCCTGCAGATGTGACTATCATTGATATTATATTGACACTGATCGTCATTGGAACGCTTATCTGCGTAGCGATTAAATCTGCGTTACATACAAGGAAAAACATTAAGAGGGACTGATGGGGAAATATAATTTCGGCATAAGTTATCTTCCTCCATAAAATAAATGCATATTATCGCATTCTCAGGATGAGGGGCATAATGAAATTCCCAATAGTGAAATTGAACATGAAAGTCATTATAAATAACAACGTCTTATTTGAGCCGAAGTATAGCATCATCTATCGTACTGATGACCATACTTTACATTATCTTTTGCCAAGTTCAGCAACCCGGTTGCTAAGCGAATTCATAAACAAAAATGGCATATTGTTATCCAGAAGACATTTATTGGATCACGTATGGAGAAGGAAAGGGTACACAGCGTCAGAAGCAAATTTAAACAACGCCATCAGCACGCTTAGAAAGGGATTTTCTGAATTAAAAACTGACAGAACAATAATAATTACCATTCCAAAGAAAGGGTTCCAATTCAAAGCAAACATAACGATTCAGCAAGACAACGATAAGCCACCCTTGGTGAGTAACGCTCATGCGCTTTCACGAGTAAAGAAAAAAAACATCAGTACGAACAAAGAGGGGTTTAACAATAGAAAAGAGCACACATTTATTTTACTCGTTATTGCAGCAATATTATCCGCCTTAATCATTACCGCAGTCATTGAGAGCAAAATCTGACTTATAATAGATATAACATTAGTGACTACTTTCATTGAAAAATAATACCTTGAATTCAACTTGTTTAAAAAACATTAAAACTCTCTTGGAGAAATAAGAAAATGGCACTCACTTCATACTATTTTCACACTGCTACGATGGCAGCTCACGCTGAAAGAATGTGCTTTTGGCTTGATGCAATACAACTTTGGGAACAATCATCACTCAAAGCAATCAACCCAGAGAACTATTATTGGGCAAAAAGACGGGCTGAACATTGTCGGGCAAAAATGAATGCGAGTCATCTCCATACGGTCGAACAAAAAACAGCCATTTAGCTTCCCCAAGATAGCAGAAAACCAGTTTAAGCAATACTTGCTATCAATCGCTATACGAAGAACTTGATCTTATCTGCACGCTGCAGAAACATGGTTTGTGAGACTCTGGTTTCAAGCTGTTCTTAGCGCTTCGATAAAATGGCCTCTTAGGAGATTCAATAAATACTCCCCACCAAATGTCAACAAGACAGGTTGTTACACGAATTCCCGGTATTTCCGCCAGGTAAAAATTCACTACTTGATTTAAAAAATAGTCTATAATTATAAGGTTATAACGGGTTAAACTATGTTTAAGTCCACACAAAGTGAAAGACAATGAAATATATAATAAATAACTCTGTAGTATTTGATGTTAATAGTAGGACCCTGTCGATTCAAGGCGACTCTGAGAGGTCTATTGATTTGCCTGCTCCCTCAGGGCGATTACTCAGCGAATTTATCCGGGTTAAAGGACAACTTGTCACGCGAGATCACTTACTAAAGCATGTTTGGGAGGATTATGGTTTTGTGGTTTCATCTGCAAATTTAAATAACCATATCAGTGTGTTAAGACGCTCATTTATCTCTTTAGATCAAACTGGTGCTATCATTAACACCATCCCCAAATTGGGGTTTCAGTTCGACGCAGAGGTCCAAGCCATTTTATCAGAGAAATCTCTTGAAGACCAAACAATAGAGAACGATACCGACACCCGCATGCAAACAGTATTGGTAAACCATACCACGCTCCCTACTGAACATAGCGATAAAATTGAACCCGTTGCTTTACCAGACACAATGTCCGATACAGTTCTAGCCACTGAACATGAAGAAGATATTAAGCCAGATATTTTATCTGGCATTTCCTCCAGATCTAATAGCATCAATAAAAATCAGAGCACTCTATTGCTAAACAAAACAATTCCAAAAAGCATTGTTTTTCTATCATTAACTTTACTTATTGTTTCCTTATGCATAGTGGGTATTACCTATACCAATATGAATAACATTGCCATGGGAAGATTTAGTCCTGAATTACTTTACACTGAAGGCAAATGCAATATTTACTCGCTAGATTCACATATTAGTTCGAGTAATAAAGCCTTTATCAATGAAGCCAGGGATTTGTTAAAGCCCCAGGTTACAGACTGCTCTGGAGAGGCATTTGATCTATTTTTCCAAAACGACGAAGGAAATGATGTTCGTGGCCAAGTCTACCTTGTTTCGAAATGCAAGAGAGAAAGCAACTCATCATATAGCCACTGCGCAAACTTCAGATTTCTTGAGGGGGTATAAAAATGAAGGTGAAATACTTTCTAACATCCATAGTTATTATACTTCTTCTAGGATACGCTTGTATCATCACATTTTTCAACAAGAAAAGTATTTTGTGTGACTCAGAACAAATTATCACCGTCAGTAACAGCAAAGAAGAGGCAAAATTGGATGCCCTTTACTCGCTGATTTTCAACCACGATAACACCGGGCTACTCCGAGCCGTTGGAGCAGTCAGTATAAATGGTGAGTATTATGGTTTGAATAGAGTTCTCCATTTTAACTACGTCAAAGAACGTTCTGGGAAAATGTACAAATTCACAATTACTGAAGAGAAGATCAACCGCGCGGATACACTATCCACCGAGCTTTTTCACACCTACTTTTTACCAGAAAAGCCCGGGGATTCGTTTTTTGCTGGAATTAAAAACTTGAATGATAATGCTATTTTTGTACGTGGCCTGACTTATCCTTACTTTATCTGTAAGACCCACTAACTCTTCCCCCAGCCATACAGTTTACAACGATATAATGAGGCATTAACGCCTCATTATATCATCGCATATCAGTTATTTTTCTGATTAATGGCAACAAGCAATTATATTTCCATTTTTTGTAACAGGACAACACGACTAGCTTAGTCTCAATGCACGATTTGAAAACCCGCAAATACTTTCTAACCACCACACTTACCAACATTTAGATGAGTATCACCATGGAAATAAAAAAACTCAAGCATACCTTTCTGCTTTACAGCATCAATTTATTTATTGCATCTCTTATCGTTATTATCATTGCAGGGCTGCCCTTTGCAATAAGCTCGATTTACAGCGAAGTAGTGAGCAATTCATCCGATGCTGATAAATTCATCTTAATAGAGTCAGATCGAACGGACGACTTTACTCACGTAGAAATCCTTTCTAAAGAACTAGACCCCATTAATCAAACCATTAATTTAAAGGTTTTTGGTTATCGAAACTGCGATGCAAAATGTGATATTAAACAACTCAAGTTGCACATCTCCAATTTCTACTATAAAGACTCAAATGAAAACCGTATACCTGAAAGTTTTATTATTAACATTCCGGCAGATGGCTCTGAATTTGAGGAAAACATTATCTTACCAATCAATGGAGTAGTCTATGAATATCCTTATGACCGTTACTCTATGCTTACCGCCATAGCGCTTGAAAGTATCGTTAAGGGGGTGTCCACTTATGCCAAGACAGATGATAACAGGATCAGAATATTGCTCGATGAACAGACATCTAGGTTACAGGATACTGAACACCGCATCATACCGGATTTGAGAAAAATCATGACTGAACATCCACCTGTGATAGCCTTTGCCAGCAATTACGAACGTCCATTTTATGTAAAGTACATTGTCACTCTATTGGTCATTCTGCTAATCATCACGACTACAGCAACGATTTTCTTGTCTGATTTTTCGAAACTGATTACTGGCTCGGCGGGGATTATCATTGGTGTTTGGGGGACCCGTTCTCTACTGTTGGGTAATCTTCCCCCCGATGTGACTCTCATTGATATTGTGCTCACCATGATTGTTATAGGTACATTGATTTGCGTAGCAATTAAATCCGCACTCTATGCCAGAAAACATATTAAGCGGGATTGATTTTCTTTAGTCAACTTCTGCAAGGGCAATCGCCCTTGCAGAGAATGTGTGGCTTTAGTTAGTAACGACGTCTAACGTCCAAGTATCCTGCCAAACACCTCCTTTTGGCGTGGTTTCACCCGCTGTCGCTACCGCTAAATACTCCACTTGTGTTTGCAGCAATTCATCCGTATTCGCAAGTACTTTCCCAGTACTATCTAAAATGTCATATTGCCAAACATCAGAATCCTCCCCACCTCTCAGTAGCAGTTTCTGATTGTTAGTACTCACTAAACTGTAGGTCTGCCCTTTAATCGAATTCTTGCAGGAAACATAGCCCAATCTGACTGAACCACTGACGGTACCGCTTGTCGGGGTATCGGCAAAGCTACATTTTAGCGCTGGCGGGGTATCGTAATGCGTATGGTTCAGATGCAGCGTAGATTGCGCAGCCAACACCTGCGATGAAGCCAAAGTCACGAACGCCAGAGTTAAAAAACGTAATTTCATGTAATCATTCCTAATCGATAAATTAATCATTAAAAGCACTGATAAAATACAAGTGCTATACAAAACCCTCCATTCAGGAAGGAACGGTATACTGTCCTGCTTGCTTGCAGCCACAGTGGAATCAGCTCACTCAAAGCTGACTACGCTGAGGCCGTACTATCGGCACTCACCAGACCAACGGAAAATCCCGCTGACGGGGCGCTCAACCGGCAAGGTGTAATCAACCCGGCAACGCTGATCCTGGCTGTTTCCCCATTGCACCTGTAAAGCTCCACTGTCTGGCATACCTGATAGATAGACCTCCCCCGCCTCTCCGACCAATGCGCCTTGTGCGTTGGCGGACTCTAGTAAGCTGGCGCTGGCACCGAATGGCACTGGCTGACCATTGAGGCGCTGCAACGTCATCAACACCCGCCGCCCTTTGGTAGCGACAAATTTTGCTTTCACTACCGCGCCCCGAGTAGGGATAACCTCCTGTGCAAGCACTGGTAAGGTATAATCGCTGTCTGATGAACCAGGAGATATTTGCAATGCTTTCACGCTATAAGCGCTGAGGTGAGGGACTAACGCATAACCATTAGCGTCGGTAGACACCAACGGGTTATCCTGCAGGCTGGCGCCTGGTGCGCCGGACGCATCGATCAGTGCCAAGGTTTCGCCTAGATAGGGCGATAAGGTGAAACCGCCTGCATGAAGAACCATGCCGCCTTGCACGGCATAATCCAATCGTTCACTATGGCCGCTATAACCATACCCTGCCGAAGTGGCAACATAGCTACCGCGATAATCGCCCCGAACGCTGCTTTCCCGAGCTTGAGCACCACCACCATATTGCTGCTGCGCTATCCAGGACAATGCCTGCCCCTCAAAAGCGGAACCGCTGATATTCAACGTTTGAGTGACGTTATCTCGCCCTTGAGCCCATACGCCGTAGCCAACATAGTTATTTTGCCTATCGCCGCCAAAAGGCAGACTAACCGCAAGGTTAATCAAGCGTTCATGGCTTAACGAGGCATGATGTGCTCGCTGACTTTCGCTGATCCCCAAGCTAACGAAAGCACCGAGAAACTGTTGCCGATAAGAGCCGCTGAAAGTAGTTCGCTCGCCTGAAGCATGAAAATGTTCACGCAGCCAACGTAGGGATAGATATCCGTTGGTAAACGGCAAAGGCTGGGATAGGCTAAATTCGAAACTTTTCTGCCGCAGCTGGGAGGAACGGTTACCGATCGCGCTTTCCAAAGTGCGATAATCAACGCTAGCATGCTGATAAGCTGCCGCAATATTAGAACCTGTAGTGCCCATTACCTTGCTATAACGCAAGCGGTTCACATTGCCATGACGGCCTGCAGCCTGTGTTTGTGTCCTATCCCCAGAAAGTGCACCTAACTGCCCCAGCATAGCGCCCACACCCAGTGAAAGCGCCTGATAAACACCGGCAATCTGCACGCCACCATACAGCGTGACACCACCAGATAAGCCTGCAGCCTGAGTTAACTGGAAAAAGTTAGGGCTTTGCTGCCGAGCGTCGGTGGAACGGTAGCGCCCCGCCGTTAATCCGTAATTGGCAACACCTTCACGTAATAACACTGGCAACGTGGCAAACGGAAATGTCAGCAATTGCACTTGCCCGTCGCTCTCTTCTACACGCACAACGACATCGACACCATTATTAATCGGCGTAATATCATTGAGCTCGAAGGGCCCTGGAGTCACACTACCGCTATATAACAGTGACTCCCCCTGTGTCACGGTCACTCTTGCTGGAGTACGGGCAATTCCCCAGAGCAACGGTGAGAAGCTACGTTTGTTGTTAGGGGGCATCGCCAGATCGCTACTGAGTTGCACGCCGCTAAAAGGCATGCTGGCAAAAATATCCCCCAGCGTATTGCTGTCTCCTAGCGTTAAACGACTTTGCCAACGGCCAATATGTCTCTCCAGGTAATTAAAGTTCGAATGATAAGTCGTTGGCTGTTCAATGCTGCGCTGGAATTGACTGTAATTGCGATAACGCCAGGCCCCTAGGTTGATACCCGGTAACAGAATGACCTGCTGCGCGTCATAATCAGGGGCTTCTGGTTGCCGGGAAAACTGATGTGTGGAGCTCAACCGGTAATCCAGCAAAACGGCATTAACCCCGGTATCCCAGCGAACAGGATCGACGTCACCTGCTGAAACTTGCCGCAGCAACGTTGCAGGCAACAGCAACAGTAATTGCCGTTGATGAAAGAGGAAGGTCATGCTGGCGTAAGGTATGCGCGACAACATCACGCAGCCTTGATTATCTAATGCACTGCTCGGGATCGCGCCTTCACGTATGCCAAACACATAGAGCTGCTCAGAGGATAAACAGGGCTGCAACCCAGACAAGCCACTTTCGGCCTCAGGTAAAAAGAAGGTGAGCGGTTGCTGTGCGACAAACTGGCTATTTAGCGTGACTTCAACGTGATAAACCCCAGGCAATTGCCCCCCCTCGTAGGCAAAAGCAGATAAATCGGTTGCCTCAGGCAGACTGGTGCCTAAAACTTCTGGATCAAAGCCAAATTCAACCGCCGAAGTCGTTAGCGAGATCGCAAGCAACATCGCGCCTCCCAGAGATAAGGTGAAATAACCCGATTTTTTCATTTACTGCTAGAGCGTTAATTGGCTACTGTGCGAAGCGCCCGCTCCACCAAACTCATCAATCACGCGCCAAATCACCCTATTCCCCGGCGAATGGGTTTGAACGGTATAGTGGGTTGAGGAAAAGGGGGCTACATAACCAGCATTTTCAATAGGTACACCATCAAGCGTGATGCTGCTGAAATGTTGATAAAGCGGGGTAGTATTCTTGACCGTCAATTGATTACCCTGGCGTCCCCAAACCAGTTGATTTGCAACAACCTCTACCCTGGACTCCGCTAGGCTGGCAGGACGGTAAAGAATTTTGATGCAGGTATTAATGGCCACCATCAGCGCCGATGAAGCATTTTGCGGCACACCAGTTCGCTTTTCTTGTGAAGGGATCCCTTTAACACAAAGAAAATGCAGGCTTTCTCTGTCGCTCGCGAATACGGTGTCGCCCTTGATGATCTGAACCTGCCCTTTCTGCCCGCCTTCAATACGAAACAAAGGAGGGGTAACAATAAAGGCACTGGATTTCTGCATTGTTTCATTACGCACCACGGACTGAATCAAATAAGGTTTATTATCTGGGTTCTCCAACGGTAATGTCACCACAGCATTTTTAGTCGTCTCATTAAAAATCACCCGGGACATGCCTAATTGGATACCTGATGTTTCTACCTGCCCATAGGTAGCAAACGGAACACCGAGCAAAGTAGCCAGCAGTGCACCTAAGTGATGTTTATTAAAATATGCCACGATCAACATGTTACAACCTCTTATTACATCGGTATTCTTGTTGTTTTGAAAGTTGTTGAAGCTCTGAAGCTGAATTCAATGTAATCAAGATAAAAAACAAAAACAACATAACACTAGCAAAAGACAAAACATAGACGTTAATTTCAATCACCATAAAGAAATTAACCTTTAACTACAAAACAATCAACAACCAGGAATATAAAGACAAGTTAATTTCAGGAAATTCACCTGGCGCAAAGAAGCATTACCGACAGATTAAAAACTCATTCATCATCATGATGCGCATCAAAAAACATAATTACTAACCCCCTTATCAAAATAACCACCAGACATAACTGATTATCTTTTAATTAAGATAAAAAACAAATAGTTATCTTTATCATGCCAAATTTTACATACTTTCAATCATGCACTAACATCTCAAGGCTTCGATTTCCTCCTAAGTAAATCAAGCCAAGGACTCTACCTTTTCACACTACCTCAATTAAACAGGAAATAAGACATATGAGATTCCATCTCTCCCTCGCTGCATTGGCTTTTATCGCTTCTACGGCCAGCTATGCTGATAATGGGACAATTACCTTTAGCGGCAGCGTTATCGCAGCGGCTTGTGATATTCCCACACCGAACCTTGATATCCCAATGGGCACCGTGACACAAAGTGCCCTGTCAAACATTGGCGCCGTAGCGGCCACAAAGTCGTTCCAGATTGAGTTAACTGGTTGCCCTGACCTGTCAGCATCAGGCCTCACAACACTTAGCGTCGCTTTTAGTGGTGAACGAGATAATGACAACCACAATCTTTTAAGCCTGGATGAGAGTTCAACAGCGGAGGGAATTGCGATTGGGCTGTATGAAAACGATAATACGGCGATTAATATAAACAATGCGTCCAAACCACTGACTTTACAGCAAGGGGATATTCCATTGCAATTTATAGCCAAAATCGTCGCCACAAAAAACTCAATTACTGCAGGGAATTTTACTGCCACCACTGATTTCTCCATTACTTATAATTAACCACGACATCCTGTAATACTTTCATACCTTGTGGTTAAATTTTAATTTAGCCACATTTTTCAAGATATGTGTATCTCTCGTTACGTGGATAAAAAGGCGAACCAACTTGACTACTTGGCTAAAAAACACATGGGCATTTATCTTACTGGCAAATAGCTGCAATGCTTACGCTGGTGTGGTGGTGGGGGGCACCAGGGTTATTTACCCAGCTAACAACAAGGAAGTCTCGATCTCGGTGACCAATACGGAGCAAAAGATCCCTTTTGTTATCCAGGCCTGGATTGAGAATGAACGGCATACTGAGACAAGTAAGGTCCCCTTTATTATTACTCCACCTTTATTTCGCCTTGATCCGGAACAGGAAAACACCTTGCGTATCGTTTATGTGGATGGCGCATTACCTAACGATAGGGAAACGGTTTATTGGCTAAATGCCAAGGCGATCCCAGCCTCTAAAAAAACGACCGAAAACCGCCTGCATATCTCGATCAACACGCGTATTAAACTCTTTTATCGCCCCACTACGCTGATAGCCGACGCGGCCTCAGCATACAAAAAAATCACCTTTAAAACGCAGCAGGGTAAACTCATTGCCCACAATAGCACCCCCTACTATGTCTCTTTTGCCACATTAGCCGTCGGCGGAATAAATATCGAAAAACCAGGCATGATCGCCCCCATGAGCTCACTGGCCTGGGATCTACCGACAGGCAAGAAAAATAACGACGTGATCTGGAGCGCTATCAATGACTTTGGTGGCGTCTACCCGCAGGAAAAGGTTCAACTGTAATCATGACTGTGAAGCTCCCAGCGGCAACATGGCCACGCGATAAGCGAATAAAACTAAGCCACATCATCCCTTACCTGGCATCATCCTTTTCACTTGGCTATATCCCTGCCTCATGGGCAGAAGAGGATTACTTCAACCCCTATGCATTGAATACCCGTGGGCTTACCCACCCCGTTACCGACCTGTCACAGTTTATCACTAAAGGTAGCCAGCGCCCCGGTGCCTACCGGGTAGAGATTTATATCAATAAGGAGGAGGCCGGTACTCAAACCGTGAATTTTATCACTACCCCCACAGGACTGAAGGCGGAAATCAGCGTGGGTATGTTGCGGCAGTATGGCGTGAGAACCGCCGCTTTTCCAAAGCTGAATAACCTGGACGACCAGGAGATTATTACCGACCTCGCCGATGTGATCCCCGCAGCGGATAGCAGCTTTAACTTTAACCAGCAACGCCTTGACATCAGTATTCCTCAAACCGCCATGGAGGCGGAAGCCCGGGGTTATGTCAACCCGGCCTCGTGGGATCAGGGATTACCCGCCCTGATGTTGAACTATGCGTTCTCTGGAGAAAATAGCTGGCAGCAGAATAGCTCTGGCCCTAAAGACAGCTACTTCCTTAACCTGCGTTCAGGGGCCAATCTGGGAGCCTGGCGCGCACGCAACTACAGCACCTATAGCCGACAAAATGACCAAGGCTATCATTGGGACAGCATTAACTCTTATTTACAGCGCGATATTCATGCCATTCAAGGGCAGTTAACCCTGGGCGAAACCTTCACCCCTGGCGATCTGCTCAACAGCGTGCAATTTCGCGGTGTACAACTGAGTTCTGACGAAGCCATGCTGCCAGATAGCTTACGTGGTTATGCTCCGGTAGTGAGAGGTATTGCCAACAGCTTTGCCAGAGTGACCATTCGCCAAAATGGCCATACCCTGTACCAGGCCAATGTCCCTCCAGGGAGTTTTGCCATTACCGATCTCTATCCTACCGGCGGTAGCGGTAATCTCCACGTCACCATTACGGAAGAAAACGGCGAAGAACGCCATTTTGTTCAGCCTTATGCCATAATGCCAAATATGCAACGTGAAGGGCATTTGAACTACTCGACCAGCATCGGCAAGTATCGCGCATCTTCCCCTAATACCCGCACACCACTGTTTATCCAAAGTGGCCAGCGTTATGGCATGCCTTATGGTGTGACGTTATCTTCCAGCCAGCTTTTCTCCGGTTCCTATCAGGCCCTACTACTGGGCGCTGGTTTTGGATTGGATACGTTCGGCAGCCTCGCCTTTGATATTACTCAAGCCAATACTCAGTTGCCCGAGGAAACCGAATACCATCGTGGGCTCTCTTATCGCGTGCAATATGGCAAAGATATTACCCAACTGGGTACCTACTTGCAGTTTGCTGGCTATCAGTTCTCTTCAAATGGTTTTTATGATTTTAATGAAGCCAACAGGTTGAACTCTGCCAGTAGCCTATGGGGGAATAACCGCTACGCAAAACGTAATAAACTGCAGCTCAACCTCAATCAGGCTTTAGGCCAATGGGGGTCTATTTCGCTCTCCGGTTATCAACAGGATTTTTGGCACCAAAGTGGCATAGAACGGAATCTGAATACCCGTTATTACTTTGATTATAACGCCATCAGTTATTCATTAGGCATCAATTATACCCAGTCAGCCTGGCAGCAGAATAGCGATCGGCAACTGGCCTTTAGTATGCAAATGCCCCTGAGTCACTGGCTGCCCAACAGTTGGGGCAGCTATAGAGCCAGCTCAAGCCGTGGTGGCCCCGCCACTCAGAATGTCGGTATTGGTGGCACGGCTCTGGCAGATAACCGCTTAAGCTATAATCTGCAAACAGGTTACAGCAATAATGGTGAGGGAGCCAACAGCCTGGCAACCGCCACCTATAAGGGACGCTATGGCAATCTTGGTGCAGGCTATAGCCAGAGCCCACATGCCAAAAAGGCCAGTTATCAGTTACAAGGTGGCATTGTTGGCCATCCTTATGGGGTAACGCTTTCTCAACCATTGGGGGAAACCTCGGTATTGGTTCGAGCCCCTGGAGCCAGCGAGGTAAGCGTACAAAATAACCCAGGGGTCGCAACAGATTGGCGTGGCTACACCGTGGTACCTTATTTAAGTGCCTACCGTAAAAACCGCCTGACGCTGGATACAACCAGCATGGGGAACAACGTTGATATTGAAAAAAATACCCAGTCGGTTATCCCGACCCGCGGCGCGTTAGTGCTTGCTGATTTTAATGCTCAGGTTGGCCAGCGCATCATTGTGACGTTGACCCACCAAGGAGCCCCGCTCCCCTTTGGCGCACAGGCAGAATTGATCAGCGCGGCTCACAAAAAGAGCGAAGGTATCATGGATAATGATAGCCGGGTCTATTTCTCTGGCATGCCGAATGCCGGACGTATTCGCGTAAGTTGGGGAAATCAGCAATGTGAAGCCGACTATAAAATTACAGAGCAAAAAAGCTCGATTCACCTGATTAATACGCAATGTCTTTGAACGATTTCAATCATAAGGGTTCTATATGAACATCAAGTTAGCATTATCTATATTCCCAGCACTGTTATTTAGCAACCCCATTCTGGGAGCCTGTACTTACCCTGGGGGTAGCCAGGCAAGTTCAGCAAACTTCAAAGATAATTTACCCACTTCAATTTCAGTATCGAGTGGCTTACCCATTAATAGTGAAATTTATACTGGAAGCATGATATTGATCAGTAATACAACAGCAACATGCGGCAACAGCAACAACACGCTTTATTTCTCTATGCAATCTTCCCCCAGTCTCGGCAACGCCGTCTATCCAACGTCATTGCCTGGCGTGGGTGTCTCCATATCACACCTGGGTGTAAATTTAGCCAACCCTGCAGTATCCAGAGTCATTAACTTTAATCCGCTGTTAAACGCACCACTCTCTCCTCAGTTAAGGCTAATCAAAACGGGTGATATTACCGTAGGTGAACTCAAGCCACAAAATAGCGGGATCTGGGGGCAAACCAATATTAACGCCAGCGGCGTTCCGTTGTTTTATTATTTAAATCTCACCCCTGTAACAATACAAAAATCATCCTGTAATGTAATACAATCGGCTATTCAGGTCCCTATGGGCATCATCCATAAAAGCCATTTCTCCGGGGTGGGTAGCACAGCGGCTGAACGGACCTTCACCATTAATATAGAGTGCGATGGATTGACAGAAGTGCTGTTAAAAATGGACGGAATGGCCGATAGCAGCAATGCTCCTGGCGTCTTAGCCTTAAATACCGCTGTTACTCCCGTTGCCAGCGGGGTTGGCATTCAGATTTTATATGGTGATACACCGCTTACGCTAAATCAGCTTAATTCATTGGGCGAGTATAATATTGGCCAGGATGATATAGAACTCACTGCGCGCTATTATCAAACCCAGTCATTGATTACTGGCGGCTCGGCTAATAGCGCGGCGAATTTTACTTTGACGTATCAGTAATGGTGGCGGTTATGGTCACATACTGCTTAGAGCAAAGACAGTTCCAATCGGTCGAAAACCGATTGGAATGCCGCGAAACGGAAACCCGAAGGATGAGCCTAATGAATGAGACAAGTAACCTAAGCCAACAAAGGTGCCATTTGAAAAATAACGGATATATATGCATTCATTGCATCATTATGGATATGCAAATATTACCGTCATATTTACCTCTACATTGCCAGGTCGGAATGGTTGCCCGGTCGCTACATACTTAACTTTTAACCCCAAAGATTGGAAAGAGTTATTAACCTCCCCGATTAAGTAAGCTTTGTTAGGTTCTAAAATCTCATTAGCGCCAGTGAGGATCTGTATACCAACCCCATGAGAAGAATTGTTATTTGTTGTGTTATGGAATATTTTATTGGTATAATCAAAATTGCCTGCAGCTTGGACCGTATAGGTTACCTTCCTCGATGAGGCGCATTTAAGACTTAAACCAACATCTTTGGAGTAGCCTGAAAATTCAGAGGGAAATTTGGAATCCAGCACCACCAGATTATTATAATTATTTACATCACACCCACCGGTCGGAACAAAAATATCTTTTTCCGTGAAAAGATTAAATTTATAAGTTTCATCGCGAATCGAGATGGGATTTTGAGAAACCCTTATAACAACAACACCTAAAGACTCTCCAGCATTTATCTTAACGCCTCCCTGAGCCCCCACTGGGGATACATATAATTTTAATGGCAAATAATAATACTTACCTTTGGGATGCGGCATTTTCCATTTGGGCGTGTAGTCCTTAATTGGAAAAGGATAGTTACCACCATGCCATAAAATACCACCAGAAAATCCTTTATCTATAAGCAATTGTGGGAATACTGTTCCAGTTGATGCCCAAGCATAATCCTCAACACTAACATCATCATTTTTACAAGACACTTGCGTTGAAAGGTCAAAAATGATGTTGGCATTTGGCGTTATTTGAGGCTCGGATGATATCGTGACATTCATTACCCCTCCCGTTGACGGAATAGAACCTTGTGGCCCCATACAAGAAAAAGCATAAGCCTTGCACCCAGACAAGATAAAAAAAACTGAAATAAAAAACCTTAAGACATTTGTATTATTCACAACTCTCACCTTTATTACTGCCATTCAAGAACTAACGTTGTGGAAGCGCTGAAGTCTGCAGGTGTTAATGTTATATTATTATTGTATCGTTCTAAAACCATATTAAATCCAAGCGTACCTAAACAATTGTTTCCCGAACACTTCAGAGAACCGAAACGGCTAAAATCCGCATAAGCATTAAGATTAAAAGCATTTCTATTCATATCATAAAACGCGATAGCCAAACCACTTTTAGGTATTCCTATCGTTTCTAATTTATGAC
This sequence comes from Serratia sp. K1WW1, assembly GCF_055790865.1. Lineage (NCBI taxonomy): Bacteria > Pseudomonadati > Pseudomonadota > Gammaproteobacteria > Enterobacterales > Yersiniaceae > Serratia > Serratia sp. K1WW1. The sequence goes on along the minus strand of NZ_CM147697.1, from coordinate 904,942 downwards.
CACTCACCGAACCAGCGTTGTTGGAAAACTTAACTTTCAACCCATTTAATCCAAGGCATCTCACAGGAAGTACAACGGTTTTCTTTATTGAATCACTTGTTCCTGCCATTACATCACGTATATAAACCGTACCAAAATCAAGTTCAACACTATTGTTTTCATTAATAACGCAAGGAGGGAGCATAATACTTCCTCTTACCTTGATATCCACATCCGCAGCGTTAATACGCTGGAGTAGCAATCCTCCCATCGCCAAAAACAAAATCACACACTTAATAAATAGCCTCTCGCCTTTACTAAAAAAAGACATAAAACGCCTCTTGAGTTACCACATGAAACCACATTTCGAGCTTAGTAACTGTAATCCAGCAGCATGACAGCTTCACCAGTAAACTGTCCTAATGTAATTTTTTCATTAACGCCAGCGACTACGAACGCCTTAAAATCTATGCTATTTTCTTCAAGCGGCAGATCGTAAAACTTACTAGGCAGGTTAATAGGTAACTGCCCTCCCTTATCGTTTTCTATACTTATATATACTCCCTGAGCACCTTTCAACCTCAACATTCCTTTATTTTTTTGATTCAAACTTTCGTTCCCTTTGAATGTTATACTCACCTTATTTTTGGAACCATCACATTCGGACAGCACCAAGCGAAACACCTGAGGATGAGTGCGACTATTGAATGCAAGATATTTATTAACCACCATGCCAAAATCAACCACAATATCCTGATGCTGTGGTTTAATGATACAAGGAGTATTAGAAAGCGTTCCTTTTACACTCAAACCAATAGCATAAGAATGCTCATGAACCAATACCCCCGAGGCTAATAGCATAATTACTTTCCATGACAGACTATTTTTCATCATAATATGCATAGCACTTTCTCTTTATTACCAATAGGACAATGCAGGACTTTGCTATACGGGGGCTCTCTTGCACTTAGGGATGCCGTAGGTTGAATGTGTACGCGTAAAATGCAATGATCAGTGCCCAGAGACTCGTCAACATCCATTATTTTCAAGCGCAGCAACCACTCTGGTATATCAGGGTATAGCATTCAATCTCGTACTAGGCTGTGTCCCTTCAGGGCCTTACTTCTGCGCTATGATCCTGCAAGAGTTCCCCGTGCAATTAAAACTGAGCTGCGGGCGACCACCGTAGTCATTAACGTAGGTCAGTACCGGGTTATTACCCACGCTGGCGGCGCTCACCGTAAGCGGTAAATTACCCATCGGCGGAACCATCATCGGTTCAAATTCCTTAACCCCTTCGCCATCCATCTTACTGCTCACATCGACTAAAGTGACGAAATAAGGAGTCGGGTTGTTCACCACATACTTGTCCCCCTGGCGGCTCATCGTCAGCTGTTCCTGAGGAGGTTGAGCATTGGCATCAATAGCAATAGCCGCCGGCCGATAGAACAGCTTGATACGGGTCTGTAGCGCAATCTGCAACGTGTTGGGTTTATCGCTTTTCGGCGGTATTTCACGCAGGTTAAAGTAGAAAACCGATTCCCGATCTTGTCGCAACAGCTTAGCCGCAGGCAATGCTTGAACCTTTATCTGGCTGGACTTTCCTGGTTCAATACGTTGCACTGGCGGCAACACGGTGAGTGGACTCTGGATTTTATTGCCCTGCTCATCTTCGAGCCAGCCCTGTGCCAGATACGGCAGTTGTTTATTCTGGTTGCTGATATTCAAACTCAATGAATCCTGGCTACCATTAAAAACCACCCTGGTACGGTCCAGTGCAATCGCTGCCTGAACCTGCTGAGCAGCCAGCGCCCCTAAAAGAACCCCCATCCTTAGGGTGTTATTGCGCAGAATGCCTACCATACGGGGCCATACCTGCGGGGTTAACTTAGTGTTTATCATTACTTACTTCCCGACCATTTCGGTCTTTAAATCAGTTAGTTGGTTAAATGTTATTACTTCAAGATACTGGCTGAGCGTCCACCCGTTGGCACGGCAACAGCAGACTATCTATCATCATATTTTCTGGCAGTGACTCAGGCATGGTCACCGCGCACTGCGCTCCGCCATTCCAGTGTACCGTCATCACATCACCGGCCTTAATCCCGCTCAGGTAAACGCTGCCACCTTCATTAACAATGCCTGTTTCCTGTTGGCGGGCATTCATTACCGAGGCACCAAACGGCGGTTCACTACCGTCTGCCAGTTTAATCACCGCCATTGCTTTGCCCCCTGCGACGACCTCAAATTGCCGGTAACCGATCGCCCCTTCAGTCAGCGTTAACTGCACCACCGAGTTAAGCGCCTCCGCGTTATCACCTATCTTATTCAGATCGATGCTCGCCTGGCTGCGGTAATAGCTGTTCATATCACCAATCACCGCCTTGCCCCATCTATTAGTCTGGGTATTGCTGCCATAACCCCGTACCGGGATCCCGGCCACACCAGCGGTGTCAATCAACATACGTGTCCCCCCAGGCACACCCGCACGGTGCAGCGCTCCGCCTTGTTTGGTAAGAGTCATCCCGCCTTGAGCGGAAAAACCTAGCGCACTGTAACGGCTTTCCTGGTAGCTGGCATTGGCACTGATACGCGCAAAATCCCCCTCACGGCTGTAGTTGCCACTGAGGTTTACCCCGCTGCGTGCACTCCCCGCGCTTAACTGGTAGTTGCTGCGTTCGTCCAATCGGGTGCTGTACCCCACTCGGTGGGTCGTATCGCTGTTTGCCACCGAACCGCTGTAGCTGACATACGAACGTTCTCCCCAAGGCATCGACAGCGAGATGTATCCCCCGTTATCACTGCTCTGGTTGTAATTATTGCGGTACGCTGACAGAGACAGATTCACATTACGCCAGCGGCCGAAATCGAAATTACGGGACAGCGTCAGGGTGTAGCGGTCATTCGCTGGCCGGTTCCAGTAAGTCTCGTGGCTGTAGTTGAGATTCGAGCTCAGCTCCCAATCGCGAAAGTGTTTGTTCAGGCTGATGGTGTACATCTCTTTACCACCGCCGCTGCGGTTACCCGTTTCCCGAGCCTCCAGAAACTCCCCCATATTCATAAAGTTCTGCTCAGAGAAACGGTAACCGGCAAAGGCCACCTGGCTGTCATATTCCTCAAAGCTCTTTGAGTAACTCAAGCGATACGAACCGCCGCTGAGCGTACCTTGCTGGAATGGCAAGCTCGCACGGGACTGGGTGACATCCACAGACAAAGCGCCAAAAATCATCAGATCGCGGCCGATCCCCAGCGAAGCGGCGTTATACTCACCCGCAATTAGCGCACCACCATACAACGACCAACCGTTACTGACTCCCCAGGAAAACTCCCCTGTACCGAACAATGGGCCACGTATTCGATGCTGTAATCCCGAAGGTTTCCCCGTGGCAAATCTGAAGCGTACCAAGCCGGGACGCGTCAAATAGGGGATCGTGGCAGTATTGAGGTTGAACGCCTGCACGCTACCGTCTTGCTCTTCTACGCGCACATTCAATTCTCCCGTTACAGCATCGTGAATATCCTGAATACGGAATGGGCCAGATGCCACCTGCGTTTCATACAGTACCCGTCCTTGCTGACTAACGGTGACCCGAGCATTGGTCTTTGCCACACCTACCACTTCTGGTGCATAACCGCGCAGGTTCGGCGGCAACATGCTGTCGTCCGACACCAAACTGGCACCGGTAAAACTAAAGCTATCGAACATCCCTGAACCCAGCGAGTTCTCCCCCAGCGTTAACTTCGAACGCCACGGCGCAATCGCACGAAAAGCGTAGAAACGGCTCCAGTCAAACTGTCGCTGTGTGGAGCCTCCGGCACCACTTTGGGTATTAAAATTACCCTGCCAGTCGGCCCGCAAGCGCCAGGAAGACAAATTCGTGCCTACCACGCCATTGCCACTCAAGTTTTGGCTTCGTGCCTTCTGTTGCAACTGCTGTTGGCTCTGGGCATTCACACTGTAATCAAGCAGTATCCCGGGGATCCCTTCATCCCAACGCGAGGGCGGATCCCAATCTTCCGATGTGTGTTCCAGATAAGCTTGCGGAATACTCACATACAGAGATGAGGTAGACAGTTCCCCGCGAACCTCCATCCCCGCCAAGCTGCCCTCATCCAAGCATTCTCCCTGGTGCCACCAAGTTAAATCGTCGACCAATCCGGGCTTCAGCCCTAATTGCGCCACTAACGCCGAATTAATACAGGCCTTGCTAATGCTTGGGTCATTTTCCGACGCCAAGAATTGCACCTGCTGCTCCGGTAACTCATGCTTATTAATGCGTATCAGCATGCCGTAGGTTCCGGGCATAATATAGGTTCCGCGCGAGAACTGGCTAAGATCGAAGTTTTGCTTATCGTTAACATCCAAAACATCGGTGTTAAACTCAATGACCTGTGCGGAAAAGCTTGCTTTTGGTGAGGTCAGCAACGCCCATGAAATACACAGACCCAGCACCTGAAGCCGTGCTAATTTACCAACAGGTGACAACTTCATACCTCTAACCTTTATTGACTGTATTTACCGTGGTGTTTAATCTAAGTATTTAAAAATAATCCAGCTTAAATCTAACCGCAGAGAAATAGCTACCTGACCTGACAGTCTGATTATTTGCAATGAGCCGAAAATCATAATCAAGGCGCTTACTTTCAGAATGAACACTTCTCAATGGCAGCGGTTGGCCTGGCCGAGCAGTATTGCCAAATTTGTCGTTGAGTTGCAACGCAACCCCCGCCCCCTCACCCCACAGGCTAAAGTGTTCTCCATCGGGTTTACCATCAAATGTTATATGGAATCGTTTTTCACCTAATGGATTTATTTCATTATGCACCAACACGCAATTAACTAGAGCAATTGAAAATGTTTTACTGCTGCCCTGACCACTGTCAATAACGCCTGCTAACAATGTGGTATCTATAGTAATTGTTTGATCATGACTCCCCATACTAATTGTACAGGCGGAGTCCATAATCTCTCCTTGCATATTCACCTGCCCTACACTCTGAATAACGGGCGCCGCATGGATTGCTGTAGATGCCAATATTGTTGCCATTGTGAATGTTGCACCCATTTTATTTTTCTGCCAACGCATCACAGCAGCCCTTTCACAGGTAAATACACCAAGCATGCGAATAACCGCACGCCTGGTCTTTTTATACTCGTGAGTTTACTATTACGGATAAGCTAAAGCGAAGTTTGCCACGGCATAAAAATCACCTGGTGTGATCACAGCAGTGGCCGTTTCACCTTTCAGATAAGCAGCAAACTGCAACGTGTTAGTACCGTCATTCAAATTCTGCGCCGAGGTCGGGGTATTTAGTTTTACGGGCATACCACCTTGGGAGATCGCAACACCTGCTCCTTGAGCTGTACCCGCAATACCTAAAAGGTCAGCGTTATTAGCGGAAGCTGCGCCATTGAATGTGGTTTGCACACTTTGTTTAGTACTGATGTCACAGTTCTCCAATGTGATATCAAAGCTAACAGGCGTAGACTGACCACCGTTTGCCAGCGCCACTTTTGATATTTGGCCAAGTGAAACGGTTTGGTTCATAGTATCTGCCGAGATAGAGCAAGGTGCATCAATGATCGAACCCTCGAACTTTACAGTTCCCGAACCCTGGTTTGCCGCGTTCGCAGCGGAAGAGATACCAAAAGCAACAACAGTTGCCATCATGATTTTATTCAGTTTCATGAAAAATAAATCCTTAATAATTCTAGAGGTCTTCAATAAATGTATGGATATCTTTATATCCTGGTCTGGCCATCATCAGGCCGTCAGCACTGGGTTGTTACGTTAATGCAGTAACCCCCTATATCAGTTGTTCGATAACTCCCGGTGAGCCCTAGGGTAAACCGAAGCACGCATCAAATTTGCTGATGACATAAAGTTACCACAGGATTAAAAAATCAGAACAATAACCTTTGATTTTGAATAAAAATAGATTTTAACTCTACAAAATTAAACAAACAAAAGATAAAAGCCAGGTAACGTTCTCATTTTTCAAGGTGCGCTGAAATTTAATCTCAGAATTATTTATATGAAATAACAGGCGTAGCTGTCAGTAGAGGCTATCGACCCATTCAGCGAGAGATTAGTCTCCAAAATTCCCGAGGCGGTTAGGTATTCTATTCGATGGTTGACGTATTAGTGAGATAGTCTGAGATTAACTACTGCTCGAACAACTGAAAGCACTTCCTCACTTTTGATATTTTCTTTATCGCCTACACCGGTGTCGCAAAAGAGATGACCTATCGCTTGGCAAAAATAAAGGCATAATCCTACGGGATAGGCCAACGACTTAGCTAAAGTGATGGGATAGTCTGTAAGAACTCCCACCAGGCAAAAGAGGATCAGATGAAAAACCAGCAAGTAAGCTTAAAAACCATCCCAGAGCCGCAAAAAGACTGTTCTGGCGTGCCCGTGGCACTAACGGATGAAACCATCCAACAAAGAAAGAGCAACATCCTCAGCAGGATGAAGCAGCGTGGGCTTGATCAACTGGTGATTTACTGTGATGTGGAGCACGGTGGCAATTTTGAATATCTAGTCGGCTTTTTCACCCGTTTTGAAGAGGCCTTGTTGGTGATCAACGCCGATGGCGAAATGACGCTGGTGCTGGGAAACGAAAATCTCAATAAGGTCAGCAAAGCGCGAATTCAGGCCAAGGCGGTGCATCTTTCTCAATTTTCATTGCCAAATCAACCCGGTAGAAGCGATAAGTCAATTAAAGAGCTGCTGGTTGAAGCCGGCATTCGGGAAAATGCCCGCACCGGCCTGGTTGGCTGGAAGATGTTTACAGATGGGGCTGAGATCGACAAAAAAATCTATGACCTGCCGTCATTTATTGTCGATACCCTCCGCAACATTGTCGGTGATGAAGCCTGTTTATCCAATGAGACCGACTTGTTTATCGGCGAGCACGGGGTAAGAACGGTCAATAATGCCAACGAGGTGGCTCACTACGAATACGGTGCCGCATTAGCTTCCGATTGCATTCTGGATGCCATGAATAAGCTAGCCCCAGGCGTCACAGAGCAGCAGTTAGGGGATTGCCTGGTGCGCTTTGGCCAGCACCCGAGTATCGTCACCATTGCTGCCAGCGGCCCACGCTTTATCAAGGGTAACCTGTTCCCAACCGACAACACCGTGAAGTACGGCGATACGATCTCGTTAACCGTAGGCTATCGCGGCGGGGCCTCCAGCCGGGCGGGTTATGCGGTAAATGCTAATGGTGAGTTATCAACAGAGGCAAAAAACTATCTGGATGCGGTCGCCAAGCCCTACTTCTCTGCCTATGCCCACTGGCTTGAAGTGATTAGCGTTGGCATGCGTGGCGGCGAGCTGTTTGATCACGTGGAAGCGGTCTTACCACGCTCAAAGTACGGTTGGTCGCTGTGCCCAGGGCACCTGACCGCTGAAGAAGAGTGGATGTCTTCACCCATTTACCAAGGCTCGCAGCAAAAGCTGTTGAGCGGCATGATCCTGCAGATTGATATTATCCCTTCAGTGCCCAACTTTGGTGGCGTTTCTGCCGAAAGCACCGTGCTACTGGCGGATGAACAGCTGAAGTTGGAGATCCAACGGCAGTATCCTCAGCTATGGCAGCGGATGCAGCAGCGTAGAAAATACCTGGTCGAAACATTGGGGATAACGCTGTCAGCAGATATCTTGCCGATGTGCAGCACCGTTGCCTATTTGCGCCCTTATTTGCTGGACAAGGACAGCGCTTTTGTCTGCCAGAGTTGAGCGATCAGCTATATCGCGTATGGCTTTGGCAGAGAACGGCAACGAGTAAATCAGGCCAACAGGGTGTCAAAGGCTAACGAAAACAGTGCGGTTTCATAGGATGTTGAGGCGCTGGATAATACGTATTCCTCCCCAATGTCCTGTGAGTACAAGTACCAACGTTTTTCAGCCACGTCGACGCTTAAGCCATTGGCAAAAGGGTGAGGTAAGGTAAACGTGGTCGGGGATAAAGAAAAACCCCGGCCATCCGCTTTTATGATGGCTTCTTTCAACGACCACAGACGAAAGAAATCAACGTTTCCCCCCTGAGCGAGTTGTGTAAACTCCTCAGGAGTGAGCACATCCTGGTAGTCATGTATGTCAATGGGGACTCTCTTTTCCACATCAACGCCGATATCCCCTTGCGTGGTATAGGCACACACGGCCCAGGCCCCCGCATGGGAAAGATTAAATCCCCCTTTCATCCCCATCACAGCAGGTTTGCCATAGCGGTTATAGTGCAGTTTGGGAAAGTGACTTCCCTGATACCCAACATGTTTTTTTAATGCATAACGTAGCAGCATTCTCCCTAATAATGACCGACGTTTGTCGTCATCAAATCTAAACCGATCGAAGAGGATCCGTTGGTCTTTATCAAGATAATCCCGTTGCGAATAAAGCAGTTCGCTGCTTAGCTCGTCAATACGAGAGCAGTAGATATAATTGGTCATATTCTTTAGCCCTTCACCGACAGAATGCTGGGCAGGTAATAAAACACCTGCCCAGCGCCAAGAAATAAATTAGCGGATGTGGCTAATCAACTCACCCTCCTTTTCCAGCAAGGTAAAGTGACAGGCTGCTATTTCAAACAGCTGTAGCTGGGCGATATTTTCAACACCGGTATCAACGTTGTTAAACCGGTATTGTTGATACCCCTCATTAGCTATCTCTTCTGTCGCCTTAAACAACACGATCTGCGTATGTTTTAATACGGCAGATAGTGGCTGTATATTCAACAGCTTATCGCTTACGACAACCGATTCGACATTATGTCTTAAATAATGTGGGATTTGTAACCGCTCCATCATAGAGTCCAGGTTAAAGGATGACTCATTGCGCTGATAATGATCTTCGCTTAACAACCAGGTATCCAGCAGATAGACAGTGATCGCCTTAACCCCACGCGCTTCTAAATAGGCCGCGATCTCCAGTGCAATCTTCCCGCCCAACGACCAGCCTAATAAAGTGACCGGTTGGCTGACATCAAGAATGCGATCGATATGCTCCAGATAATAACGTGCCAATTCATCAAGCCGCTCGATTTTCTGCTCATGATAGAAGTTATATGAGTCAACCCCATAACAGCAGTAGCGCTCACTCAACCTATTAGCCAAGGATTGATAGACAGAACAGTTCCCCATCCCAGGGTGAACCATAAACATCTGCGGCTTTTGCGTTACCGTATTAAATGGCACGATCACCTCAAAGGACTTCCCTTGAGCCTGTGTAATTACTTGCGATAACTCGCCTAAGGTGCGTGCATTGATAATATCAAGCAGACGAATTTTCACCCTCAGCACCTGATTAATCCGGTTGTTCAGCCTCATCGCCAGGATGCTGTTGCCGCCCAGTGCAAAGAAGTTATCCTCCATGCTGATTGCCTCAAATGACACTTGCAACGTATCAGCAAGCAACTCGCACAATGTTTTTTCAACCTTGTTTTCCGGCGCCACGTAGGACACGGAATGGGTTATTTGCGGTTCAGGTAACAACCTTCTGTTCAATTTACCGTTTGAGGTCACCGGCAGCGCCGTCAAATGAACGAATACGCCAGGCACCATATAATCTGGCAGGGTTTCCCGCAGATGAGCGCATAGCTTTTCGGTGGAAATTTCCTGCGCGGCAACATAATAGGCCACCAGATATTTATCATTGCTACCACGCTCACTGGCGATCACCACCGCATGATTAACGTCCGGATAACTGGCCAGGCGCGTCTCGATTTCACCCAGCTCAATACGGTAACCGCGCACTTTAACCTGGAAATCATTGCGGCCCAGATATTGGATATTGCCATCGGCTAAATAGCGAACCACGTCGCCGGTTTTATACATCCGGCCATTGTAACCCCGTAGCTTCTCCTCACTGCTCTGGAATGGATTGCTCAGGAAAACCTTATCCGTCAATGGTTTATTATTCATGTAACCTCTAGCGACACCGACGCCACCAATGAATAACTCGCCAATAGCCCCCGGTGGAATGGGTTGCAGTTGTGCATTCAGCACATAGGCGGAGGTATTGTCTATCGGCTTACCGATTAACACATCCTTGATGGAGGGTGCGTTACAGTCGTAGAACAGCACATCCACCGTCGCTTCCGTTGGGCCATAGAGATTATGGATCTGGCAATGCGGCAGTAAACGCTGGCATTTTCTGACTTCACCCACGTTTAACGCCTCTCCGCTGCAAAACAGATAGTTAAGGCTGCCCAGTTTTGCCTGCAACGCGCTCTGCCCTTCCAAGGTTTCAAGGAATGCCGATAGCATTGAAGGGACGAAATGGAGCGTCGTCACCTGTTGCTGTTCAATCAGTTCTGCCAGATAAACATTATCTTTATAGGCCTCCTGCGAAGCAAAAACGGTACAGGCCCCGTACCAGTTAGCCCAGAACAGCTCCCACACTGAAACATCGAAGGTGTAGTTGGTCTTTTGCAAGATACGATCCTGCGCCGTGATCGGATATTGCTTGTGCATCCAGACAATACGGTTGATCACACTGTGATGCTCTAGCATCACGCCTTTAGGATTGCCCGTGGTGCCGCTGGTATAGATGAGGTAAGCCAAATCGCCAGACCGCACCGATGAAGGCTGGTTGTCGCCTGGGTAGCGGGCAATATCAGCTGACGTTTCCCGCTCGGCGACATCGATGACGGTTCTGCCGGTTGCCGCTAGCGCTGCGGCTTTCTCGTCGCCAGGGTTTGCCGTCAAGATGATATCGATACCGGCGTTTTCCAGCATGTAGCTCACCCGATCATCCGGTGCCAGCGGATCCAGTGGTACGTAAGCGCCCCCCGCCTTGAGAATGGCCAGTATCGCGACCTGCATATGCTCAGAGCGGTTTAGACACAGCGCCACCAGATCGCCAGTGCGGACAGCAAAGCGTTCTCTCAAGTAAACCGACAAGCGGTTAGCGCGTTCATTCAGTTGCCGATAGGTCAGGCTCACGCCCTCAAACACCAGTGCGATATTCTCTGGGGTCCTCGCTACCTGCGCCTCGAACATTTCGTGGATCGTCATCTCCCGTGGGTAGTCGCATTCGGTGCGGTTCCCCTGGCAGATGATTTGCTCGTATTGTGCCGTATCCAGGTACTGAAGCTCCGCAAGGGAACGCCCCTGACTGCACAGCGTACCCAGTTGGCGCAGGATATGCCGATAGGTCGCAATGTAGTTCTCCATCGTTTGCCCGTTGAACAGGGCCGTCGCATAGTTGAAGACGCCACCTATCGCCTCTTCACTGTCGTCCATCATCACGGTCAAATCGAACTTCGCCGCCCGATAGGCTCCTTCTTGCACGTCATACTGCTCGAACAGGCTTTCTCCTTCGGTACGTCCCGCTGCACCAAACGATTGGAGACTGAACATCACCTGGAATATCGGGTGCCTTGAACTGTCCTTTTCCGTTTTCAGCACTTCAACCAGTTTTTCAAAAGGCAGGTCCTGGTGGGTATGCGCCTCACTGACCTGCTGCCCCGTTTCGCCAATAAATTCTCTGACCGTTTGGCTAACGTCTATCTGCCGTCTCAGGACCAGCGTATTGACGAACAGCCCCATGGTATCTTCCACCCCCGGGTAATGCCTGCCCGCTATCGGCGTCCCCAACACGATATCCTGCTGGTTACTGTAAACCCCCAGCAGCAGGTAATAGCCGCTCAGCAAGACCGTGTACAGGCTGACGTTCAACGAGGCAGCCAACGCCCGCAGTTCGGCACTGGTCGCCGCATCCAGCTGGAAAGTGATATCGTCGCCGCGGTAATCCAACTGCAACGGGCGTACATGGTCCGTCGGCAGGTTGAGCGGTTCATGGTCCGCCAGTTGCTCATGCCAGTAGGCCAATTGCTTGTCCAGCGTGGCTCCTTGCAGGTGTTGGCGCTGCCACAACGCAAATTCCCGGTACTGCACCGGCGGTGCCGGGAGTTCATTGCTGGCCTCTCCGGTGAACACGCGGTAATAGTGCAGTAACTCTTTTAACAGCAGATCCACCGACCAACCGTCAAACGCGATGTGGTGAATAACGATGCTGAAGTAGTCTGCTCCCGCCAGCGTATAGCACTGGGCCACAATCGGGCACTCCTGCGCCAGGTCAAACACCCGGTGCTGATGCTCGTGCAGCCGCGCATGCAACGCTTGCACGCTGTCGCATGTTTCGTGCGATATGCTCAGTGAGAATGTCTCGGCTGGCAGGATCTGTTGATAGCCCTGCCCGTCGTCATCGCACAGGATCAGGGTGCGCAGCACTTCGTGACGGTCAACCACCTTAATCAGCGCCTGTGCCACTTTCTGCGGATCGGTACCTGCCTGCAGCTTGAGCGTAAGCGGGATGTTGTAGGCGTTGCTGCCTTCTTCATAACGGTCGATAAACCACAGGCGCTCCTGGGCAAACGACAGCCGCTGTTCCTCAGGCCGGGCGATCGACGGCGCCTGGATGATCTGGCTACCCTGCGCGGTATGATCAATAAATGCCGCCAGTGCCCGGATGGATCTCAGGCGGAACAGGTCAGAGACATGCACGCTTTTTTCTAACGCGCGGGTCAAACGGCCCACCAGCTTGATCGCCAGAATGCTGTTGCCCCCCAGGCGATAGAAGTCGTCCAGCACGCTGAGGCTGTCCTGTGGGATGGCGAGCAGCTCGGCGAAGACCTCGGCCAGTTGCTGCTCGGTCGCCGTCTCTGGTGCCACCCGGTCTGCCTGCGCCTCAAACGTGGGGACCGGCAAGGCCGCGCGATCGACCTTGCCGTTGACGGTCATCGGTAGCGATAGCAGGTGAACCAGGGCCGACGGTACCATGTAGTCCGGCAGAACCTGTTGCAGATGGTCGCGCAGCATCTCCTGTTCCAAGGGGGCCTGCGCGACGTAGTATGCCGTCAGATGGGTATGCCCCGCCAGGTTAGTGCTCGCCAGGACCAGTGCCTGCTGGATGGCAGGATGGTCGATCAGCCGGGCTTCGATCTCCCCCGGCTCAATACGGAAGCCACGGATTTTAACCTGGAAGTCATTACGGCCCAGATATTCGATGTTACCGTCCGGCAGGTAACGGCCCCGGTCCCCGGTTTTATAAAGGCGGGCGTTTTCACCACGGCTGCGCTCGGCGTCACTGCGGAACGGATTGGCAATAAACGCGTCCGCTGTCGCCTGCGGATTGTTCAGATAGCCGCGTCCAACACCAGCACCACCAATATACAGCTCACCAATCGCACCTTGTGGGACAGGGCGCAGGTGGCGATCCAGCAGATAAACGCAAACGTTGTTGATCGCCATGCCGATATTAGTATTGGCATCGCCAGGTTGATAGAGCCGCGCCGTCGCCCAAACGGTGGTTTCGCTAGGCCCGTAACCGTTGATCAAACGTACTCCGGCCTCACAGTAGCGGTCAATCATCGCCCCGTCGATACACTCCCCGCCAACGACCAGCGTGGACAGTTCCAGCAGTTCATTTTGCGCCAGTAACGCCGGAGGAATAAAGGCGAAATCGATGGCGTGATCCCTGATATAGGCAGAGAGCGCGATAAAGTCGAGACGTTGCTGTTCTGCCAGAATATGCAGGCAATGGCCATTCAACAAGGCACAGAAGACATCCAGCGCATGGGCATCGAAAACATATTCCGAGTACCACAACGTGTTTAGCCTGGCAGCCTGCTCATAGCCCGTAGGCATACCTAGCAGGTCCGACTGCCCTTGCGCCAGGTTGATTAACGAGTGATGTTCAATCATCACCCCTTTTGGCCGGCCAGTGGTTCCGCTGGTATAGATGATATAAGCCAAATCGTCTGGCTGCGTGCGTGACTGCACGTTGCTGTCGTCGAGCTGCGCCAGCCTGTTGGCCAGTTGCGGGTTATCAATATCCAGCACAGGGAAACCACAGCCAGCGATGCGTGCGCCATAATGCTGCTGCGTCAGGATCAGCACCGGTTTAACGTCGTCGACCAGCAGACTCAAGCGCTCCAACGGTGCCTGAGGGCTAATCGGGACATAGGCCGCCCCGGCCTTGAGCACCGCCAGCATGGCAATGACCATATGGGCCGACTTATCAAAATAGAGGGCAACCGCGCTGTCAGGCTGTATCGCAAAGTTCGCCTGCAGGTAAGCCGCCAACTGGTTCACCCGCTGATTTAACTCGCGATACGTCAACCGCGTATCCTGATACACCAACGCCAAAGCATCCGGCGTTCTGGCGGCCTGCTCTTCAAACATCTGACCGGCCAGTTTATTTCGCTCCACGGCAACCTGAACCCGCGGCTGGTTTGCTACCCGCTGCGTATAGTCGTCCTTCGTCAGCAGCGATAACGCCTGGGGAACCATGGCCGGGTCCGCGATCAACTGCTGTACGGTGAGCCGTATTCCTTGCAGCACGCCTTCAATGGCCGAACGGCTGAACAGCTCGCCCGCATAGTTGATCTTGAACTCAATGCGCCCATCCTGTTCATACACCATGATGCCCAGCGGGTAATCCAGTTTTTCATCACTGTCCTCAAACTCGAGTTTGAACAGGCTCTCGCCGTTATCGGCAGGTACCGGGTAGTTTTCAAACACGAAGAGCGAGTTGAACAGACGTACCCCCGCCTTTTGCAGTGTGATCAGGCTGATATTGCTGTAGCTATTGATGTCATTAATATGGGCCTGCAGGCGTTTGACATTCTCGATGATCGCCTCATCGGTGTGTGCCAGAACGACAGGCAACGTATTGATATATAGACCAACAGAGCGTTCAATCTCCTCCACCGGCAGGTTACGGCCAGACACCGTCATGCCCACAATCGTCACGTCCGCATGGCTATAAAGACTGAGCTGTTGGTGCCAGCAATACTGCATCAGCGCATTCAACGTCACGCCATGCTGCCGTGAGAGCGCCTTCAGCCCGTGGTAAAGCTCACCAGCCAATGCGGTCGATACCGTCTGGGGATCTTGCAGGTGTTTATATTCACTTAAATTGACGTGTTTCATTTCCGGCTTTAGCAGGCCGGTGAGATTCTCTTGCACCTCCAGGCCAGCCAGATAGTTTTGCCAGAACTGCTCGGTTTCCTGGCTAACCGTCTGCAGCAATGCCTGCGCCTCCAGATAGCTTTGATCTGCGGCTTGCTCCGGCGCGCTTCCCTGTTGCAGGGCCAGATAATTTTGGTGCACGTCATTGAGCAAGATCGGCAGGCTCCAGCCGTCCAGAATAGCGTGGTGGTTATTAAACAGACAAATATAGTGATCGTCCGCGCACTTAACGATATACAGCCGGAATAACCCGCTAGCGGACAAATCGAAATAGGTCTGCTGATCCTGCTTGATGAGTTCAGCCACGGTGCTTGCCTGTGCACGTTCGTCTTGCTCACTGATATCGATAAACTGCCAACCAAAGGTGCCTTGCTTATCGACAATCTGCACAAACTCTTCCTGCCAGGAGAATCTTAGCCGCAGCGCCGGATATTTCGCCTGGCTACATTGCCATGCACGTTTTAACAGCTCGACATCCAACGCATTGCGATAGTGCCAGACCATTTGCGTACGATAGGCGTTGTCGATATCGCCCTGCAGGACGTAATGATAAATAAATCCTTGTTGCAGGCTGTTAGCCGGATAAATCGCCGCCACCTCTTCATCCTGCTGGAGGCGCGCTAACAATTCACCGGAGACCACACCCTTAACATCAGACTCGGTGAGATAAGAGCGAGATGACCGCTTAAGCTCGTCGATCAACTGGATTAACCGTTGTTGATAAGTCGTGGCAAACAGTTCGAGCTGCTCCGGGCTGAGATCCCCTTCGACCAGGAACTGTAATTGGCCATTTAACACACCGCCGTTCAGCGCTAAAAAGTCCGTTGTGCGGTTATTCGCTGATAATGCCGTTCCCGTAGATTCCTGAACAAATGCCCACTCGCCATCCCGTTCATCACCATCGAACTGGCCAAGGTAGTTGAAGGTCACTGCGGGCAATGCCTGCGCATCATAGCCAACCAGCACTCCATAGCCTAAGCCATGGTGAGGAGGGGTTCGCAGCCTGTCTTTAATCAGCGGTAAATTGCGTACCAGGTCACGATGCTCAACGCGCAGATTGACCGGATACATGCAGGTAAACCAACCGACGGTATTGTTAATATCCACATCGTCAAACATCGCCTCTCTGCCATGTCCTTCCAGCAGGACATACTGGCTGTCACCGCCAACCACTTGCGACAACGCATCCGCCAGTACGGTCAGCAGAATATCGTTCACCTCGGTGTGATAAACATGATGAAGGTCTCGCAACAGACAACCGGTTTGCTCTTGCGACAGGCTTATCATCGTACGATTAAGCGTCCCCACGCGATGGACGTCCAAACGCTGGTGCCAGCCGTCCAAATCCGTGGTCAGGCTATCCCAGTAATGCCTCTCATCCCTATGGTTGTTCATGGCAACGGCTGGGTAGTTTTGCAGTGAGTTGACCCATTGGCGGTAACTCGTGCCTTTCTGGCCCAGGATAGTTTGCGCATCAACCGTCGCATCCAGGTTATCGCCTTGTGCAGCA
The DNA here is from genome assembly GCF_055790865.1 of Serratia sp. K1WW1. Lineage (NCBI taxonomy): Bacteria > Pseudomonadati > Pseudomonadota > Gammaproteobacteria > Enterobacterales > Yersiniaceae > Serratia > Serratia sp. K1WW1. Next base: position 888,473 of record NZ_CM147697.1, on the reverse strand, counting down.
AAGAACTGGTAAAGCGTGCGTAAGTCTTGGTTAATAATCCGCCAGCTGACCGCATCAATATTGAGATGGTGTACCGCCACATGGATACGCGCAGTCTCATCAGCGTAGCCTGCAATATAACCGATATGGAACAGTGGCCCTTCTGCCAGGCAAAAACGGTTCTGCCAGGCCGTCAACTGCGCATCGAGCTGAACGGCTGTGAAATCCTGTTGATTGATCGCATCAAATGGCAACGTCGCTATCGTTTGACGATAGTGGCCAACAGCGGCATCTTTCGGGTAAACGGCTCGAAAAATATCATGGTATTCAACCAGTTTAGCCACGCTCAAACGCAGTAACTCAACGTTTAACGTTGGCACTTTAACCATAAATGCCTGGTTCCAATGCCCAGCATCAGGCAATTTCCCCGACTCTACGGCCTGGAAGAACCAGCGCTGGATCGGCGCCAAGGGGAGCTCATCCGCCAGCATGCCCGCTTCTGACTGGATAACCGGCATATTGTCATCCTGACGTTGCAGCAGGTAAGTACTCAATGCTTTGGCCGTTCTGTGGGCAAAGATGTCTTTCACCGTGAGATGGTGGCCAGATAACTTTTTGAGTTTGTTCGCCAGTTGGATACTGCTGATACTGTCCCCGCCCAAGCGGAAGAAATCATCGGTGACCCCCACAGCATAATCCTTCAGCTGTAATACCTCCGCAAATACGCGGCAGATCAGCATTTCACTCTCGTTGGCTGGGGCCACGTAGTTCACCTCATCCGTTAATATCGGCAGAGGTAAGGCTTTGCGATCCAACTTATTGTTCATGTTCATCGGCAATGCCGTTAAATGAACAAACGCTGTGGGGATCATGTAGGCAGGTAAACGCTGTTGCAGATGCTCAGACAGCATATCTGCTGGCAATGCGTCTGGCGCAACATAATAGGCCACCAGGTACTTTTGCCCCGAGTCATGCTCCAGCGCCAGTACCACAACCTGTTCAATCTGTGGATATTGGGTCAGACAGCTTTCGATTTCGGCCAATTCAATCCTGAAGCCACGGATCTTCACCTGTGCATCATTACGCCCAATATAGTCAATCTTACCGTCGTTCAGGTAACGGACTAAATCGCCGGTTTTATACAGCCGATCGTGACGTCCTCGCGCTTTATCTTCATCGCTTTGCAATGGATTGACGATAAACGCCTGATGAGTCGCCTCAGGGTTATTTAAATAGCCACGGCCTACACAGTCACCACTGATATAGAGTTCACCCACGGCACCCGCAGGGAGCGGCCGTAGACAACTGTCCAGAATATAAGCGTAAGCATTGCCTATCGGCCGGCCAATGGTGGTATTGCTATCGCCCGTTTGGTAAACGTTCCTGGTGACAAAGACCGTGGTTTCCGTTGGGCCATAGCAGTTAACTATTTTTACCCCCTGAGCGCTATAGCGCTCCATCACGCTGCTACTGGCTACCTCCCCACCCAGGATTAGTGTGGAAAGCCCCAGTGTTTCATTGTTATTTAGCAGCGCTGGAGGCACAAAGCCGATATCAATGGCATGTTGTTTGATGTATGCAGCCAGCGCAGCGAAATTCAAACGTATCTCTTTAGACAAGACATGTAAGCAATGGCCGGTCAGCAACGGGCTGAACACATCCAGGACATGCGCGTCAAAGGTATAATTTGAATAGAAAAGGTAACTTTTTGTCGGCTCTCCAACCTGACAGATCTCAGTGCCAAAGATACTCCGCTGCGCCTCAACAAGATTGGCGACAGAATGATGCTCAATCATCACCCCTTTAGGGGTTCCCGTCGTCCCGCTGGTATAGATGACATAAATCAGATTGTCAGGTCTGGTTTGGGTTGCCACATTAGCCACCTGGTGGCTGCCGGCCCGCGCTATCAACTCAGGATCGTCCACGCACAGCAGCGCCGTCTTCTGTGGATCAATCAGTTTGGCCAGCGCCTCTTGCGTGCCCAACTCCGTCAGAATAACGCGGGAATGAATATTTTCTATCGTCCAGAGCATTCTCTCCGCGGGCATATCGGGGCTAAGCGGTACATAGGCAGCCCCGGCCTTCAACACCGCCAGGATACTCACGATCATGCGCTCCGATCTTTCCAGGCAAAGCCCGATCAGATCGTCCGGTTGTAAAACAAACTGCGCTCTCAAGTAAGCCGCCAACCGGTTGGCACGTTCATTCAACTGCCGATAGGTCAGGCTCACGTCCTCAAATACCAGTGCGATATTCTCTGGGGTCCTTGCTGCCTGCGCCTCGAACATTTCGTGGATCGTCATCTCCCGTGGGTAATCGCATTCGGTGCGGTTCCCCTGGAAGATGATTTGCTCATATTGCGTCGTCTCCAGGTACTGAAGCTCCGCAAGGGAACGCCCCTGACTGCACAGCGTACCCAGTTGGCGCAGGATATGCTGGTAGGTCGCAATGTAGTTCTGCATCGTTTGCCCGTTGAACAGGGCCGTCGCATAGTTGAAGACGCCACCTATCGCCTCTTCACTGTCGTCCATCATCACGGTCAAATCGAACTTCGCCGCCCGATACGCCCCTTCTTGCGCGTCATACTGCTCAAACAGGCTTTCTCCTTCGGTACGTCCTGTGGCGCCAAACGATTGGAGACTGAACATCACCTGGAATATCGGGTGCCTTGAGCTGTCTTTCTCCGTTTTCAGCACTTCCACCAGTTTTTCGAAAGGCAGATCCTGATGGGTATGCGCTTCACTGACCTGCTGCCCCGTTTCGCCAATAAATTCTCTGACCGTTTGGCTGACGTCTATCTGCCGCCTCAGGACCAGCGTATTGACGAACAGGCCCATGGTGTCTTCCACCCCCGGGTAATGCCTGCCCGCTATCGGCGTCCCCAACACGATATCCTGCTGGTTACTGTAAACCCCCAGCAGCAGGTAATAGCCGCTCAGCAGTACCGTATACAGGCTGACGTTCAACGAGGCAGCCAACGCCCGCAGTTCGGCACTGGTCGTCGCATCCAGCTGGAAGGTGATATCGTCGCCGCGATAATCCAATTGCAGTGGACGCACATGGTCCGTCGGCAGGTTGAGCGGTTCATGATCCGCCAGTTGCCCATGCCAGTAGGCCAGTTGCTTGTCCAGCGTAGCCCCTTGCAGGTGTTGACGCTGCCACAACGCAAATTCCCGGTACTGCACCGGCGGTGCCGGGAGTTCATTGCTGGCCTCTCCGGTGAACACGCGGTAATAGTGCAGTAACTCTTTTAACAATAGATCCACCGACCAACCGTCAAACGCGATGTGGTGAATGACGATGCTGAAGTAGTCTGCTCCCGCCAGCGTATAACTGCTGGCCGCAATCGGGCATTCCTGCGCAAGGTCAAACACCCGGTGCAGATGCTCGTGCAGCCGCGCATGCAGCGCATGCACGCTGTCGCATGTTTCGTGCGGTATGCTCAGTGAGAATGTCTCGGCGGGCAGGATCTGTTGATACCCCTGCCCGTCGTCATCGCACAGGATCAAGGTGCGCAGTGCTTCATGCCGGGCGATCACCTTCATCAGGGCCTGTGCCACTTTCTGCGGATCGGTTCCGGCCTGCAGTTTGAGCGTAAGCGGGACGTTGTAGGCGTTGCTGCCTTCTTCATAACGGTCGATAAACCACAGGCGCTCCTGGGCAAACGACAGCCGCTGCTCCTCAGGCCGGGCGATCGACGGTGCCTGGATGACCTGGCAGCCTTGTGCTTCGCCGTCAATAAATGTCGCCAGTGCCCGGATGGTTCTCAGGCGGAACAGGTCAGAGACATGCACGCTTTTTTCTAACGCGCGGGTCAAACGGCCCACCAGCTTGATCGCCAGAATGCTGTTGCCCCCCAGGCGATAGAAGTCATCCAGCACGCTGAGGCTGTCCTGCGGGATGGTGAGCAGTTCGGCGAAGACCTCGGCCAGTTGCTGCTCGGTCGCCGTCTCTGGTGCCACCCGGTCTGCCTGCGCCTCAAACGTCGGGACCGGCAAGGCCGCGCGATCGACCTTGCCGTTGACGGTCATCGGTAGCGACAGCAGGTGAACCAGGGCAGACGGTACCATGTAGTCCGGCAGAACCTGTTGCAGATGGGCGCGCAACACATCTTGCTCCAAGGGCTCCTGCGCGACGTAGTACGCCGTCAGATAGGTATGCCCCGCCGGGTTAGTGCTCGCCAGGACCAGTGCCTGCTGGATAGCAGGATGGTCGATCAGCCGGGCTTCGATCTCCCCCAGCTCAATACGGAAGCCACGGATCTTAACCTGGAAGTCATTGCGGCCCAGGTATTCGATATTACCGTCCGGCAGGTAACGGCCTTGATCCCCGGTTTTATAAAGGCGGGCGTTTTCACCACGGCTGCGTTCGGCGTCACTGCGGAACGGATTGGCAATAAACGCGTCCGCTGTCGCCTGCGGGTTATTCAGATAGCCGCGCCCAACGCCAGCGCCACCGATATACAGCTCGCCAATCGCACCTTGGGGGACGGGGCGCAGCTGTTCGTCGAGTATATACAGCTGGGTATTACTGATTGGCCGACCGATGGGAACAGTGGAATCAAACGCCTGCGAGGCCGTGTTGGTCAAATAGGCCGTGGCGTAGGTTGTCGTTTCCGTCGGCCCGTAAACATGCACCAACTTGACCTGAGGATAAAGCGTTCTAAAACGATTAACATGGTTAACGGACACCTGTTCACCGCCGAACAGCAGATAGTTCAACTGCTGCAAACCAGGCAGTTCAGCATCCACCAGCGTATTAAAGAAGGCGGTCGTGGCAAAGAAATTGCTGATCTGACGATCGACAATAAGCTGAGAGAGACGGTCCAAGTCCAGGATATTTGGCTTGTCGGCAATCACCAACGCGGCGCCATTTAACAACGCCCCAAAGATGTCATAAATGGAGGCATCAAACTGATAGCCTGAAATACCAAGAATGCGATCCTGTTCACCGATCTCAACATAGTTGGCATTAATCACCAGCCGGTTCACACAGCGTTGCTCTATCAGAGTCCCTTTAGGATATCCCGTCGTGCCACTGGTATAAATGACATACGCCAGATCGTGGGGGCCGGTATTGCTGCATGGGTTATCTGCTGCACAGCGCGCCAAACGCGCGGTGGTTTCTGGTGCGTCAAGAGGGATAAGCATGGCGCCGGGTGCCATCAGGTCTACCCTTTGCAAAGCCTGCCGTTGGCAAAGCACTGCTTTTACCTTGGCATCCGCGATAATATAGCCATTGCGCTCATCAGGGGAATCCGGATCCATTGGCACATAGGCCGCACCCGCTTTCAGTATGGCCAGAATGCCAATGACCAACTGCTCACTGCGCTCAAGATAGAGACCCACGAGATCGTTGGCGCGCAGCTGGCAACATTGCTGCAAATAATGCGCTAGCTGGTTCGCCTGTTGGTTTAACTGTGCGTACGTTAACACCACGTCGTTAAATTCTACGGCGACGCTGTCTGGTGAGGCGGCCACGCGTGCTTCAAACAGCGCGGCGAGGGTTTTATCCTGTTCGTAGGGCCTGCGGGTATCATTCCACTGGTGGATCATCGTTTGATACTGCGCCGCCTGCAGGTAAGGCAACTCGGCTTGAGACTGAGAGGCACCCTGAACAATATTTTCTACCAGCGTCCTCATCGTGTTCAGCAGTTGCTCGATCAGCACGTCGTCAAACAGTTCACCGGCATAATGCAGGCTCAACGCCAGGTGCTGCTGTTCCAGCACGGTCACCACCAACGGATAATCTTGTTTCTCGTTAGCGCTGGCGAAACGTAGCCGTAAATCGCTATCGATATCCCCACTGGGCATCGGATAGTTTTCAAAGACAAACAAAGAGTTAAACAGGCGTTTTCCTGCCGGTTGCAGCTGAGCCAGATTGACATGGCTGCGGGTATTCGCCTCATTGATCGCGTCCTGCAGGTTTTGAATAGCAGTGAGGACCGACACTGAAGCCTGATGATCGACGATCAGCGGCAGTGTGTTGATCAATAATCCTACCGTTTGATCCACGCCATCCACGGGCAGGTTACGGCCTGAAACCACCGTGCCAACGATGCTGGCCGCATTGCCAGAATAAATACTGAGCACTTTGTGCCAGCAATATTGCAATAGCGCATTAAGGGTTATCGCATTCCCGGCGGTGAATGATTTCAGCTGTTGATAACCAGATTCATCAAACATCAGCTGCTGTGTTTTCGACGTTTTAATATGCTTATATTCATTTAACTGAACGTGCTTCGCCTGCCCGCACAGCAAGATATTTAAATCTTCGGGTTCATCCTGTGCTGCCAGATAGTCCCGCCAGAACGGTAAATGCTCGCTTTTGTGCGACTGTATATAGCGCTGAACCTGATGGAAACCGTGGTCACATGCCTGCGGCAATGTTTCACCACGCAACAACGCCAGATAGAATTTATGCACCGCTTCAATCAGTAGCGGGTTACTCCAGCCATCCATGATGGCGTGGTGGCAGCTGAAAATGCAGCGGTAACATGCATCCGCATTTTTGACCACATAGACCCGGAAGATCCCGCTGATCGATAAATCGTAAGGCCGTGCTCGATCCTGGGCAGATAAATCAGAGAAGAAGGCTTGCTGTTGGTGCTCGCTTTTTCCACTGAGATCAAAGAAATGCCAGTTCAGTGCAGCATGGGCATCAACAATCTGCACCAACTCTTCATCCCAATTAAACCGCAGGCGGAGCGTTGGATAATGCTGCTGCGCCTGCAACCATGCCTGCTTCAGACAGGCGATATCCAGCGCATTGTCATAGTCCCAGAACATCTGGGTATGGTAGGCATCGTCGACTTCCCCCTGCGATAGCGCGTGGTAAATAAAGCCTTCCTGCAAACTATTGGCCAGATAAACCGATTCCAGCTCGGTATTACGCTGTAGAGCATCAAGTGTTGCTTGAGGTATTACCCCGTCAATATCTCGTGCAGTCAGATAAGTGCGGCTTTCCGCCAGCAAGCGCTCAATAACGCCTGCAATTGCCCCCAGGTAACGGCTCGCCAGGTGTTGCAATACTTCGTCTGCCAGGTAACCGGAGAGGCGTATTCTCAGTTCCCCGCCAACTACACCACAGTTGACGCTGAGCAGATGCGCTTCGCCATTCTCATGCGCAACGGTTTGTCCGCTGTTTGTCGGGCTGAAGCACCATCCCTCCTGCTGCACCTCATCAAAGCGCCCTAAATAGTTAAAGCTAACCGGTGGCAACTGGTCAGCGTCATACCCCATCAGCGGCGCAAATCCAACGCCCCGGCGTGGGATCCCGCCAACGGTCTCTTTGACGGTCACGATCCGTTGACGCCAGTCTCCCTCGCTGGTCAAGCGGACCGGGTACATAGTGGTCAGCCAGCCTACCGTACGGTTGATATCGACGCTGGTATCGAGCGCTTCTCGGCCATGGCCTTCCAACGTCAGGTACTGGGTAGGCAGCCCGGTAAACTCATTAAGGATCTCAACGAAGCTGGCTAACAGAAGATCGTTAACCTGGGTATTGAACACATGATGTACCCCACCCAGCAGATGCTGCGTTAAGGTTTTATTTAACGATAACTCGCGTTGGCTCAACGATGGCGAGGTGAACAGCGGCGCTATCCGTTGGCGATAGTCACCCAGGCCGCCAATAACAGTACGCCAATAAAGCGTTTCCTCATTGGCTCCCTGATGGTTGGCATAATCCTGTACCTGGGCAGCCCACTGACGATAACTGGTGGGTTTATCACCTAAAATCTCAACGGGATCGCTAATACCCGCCGAGTTTCCTTCCAGCGCGCGATAAATCCTTTCCAGATCCTGTTTGATGATATGCCAACTTACCGCATCCATAATCAGGTGATGAAAAGCAAAGTGCAGCTTCGCCCGTGGCGCATTTTCGCTTGTTATATAGCCAATATGGCACAGCTTGCCGCCAAAGATATCAAACTCACTTTGCCACCGATCAAATAGCGCGATTTGTTGTTCGGCCCCCACGGGTTCATCAATAACCGACAGCGGTATTTCGCCGACTTCTGATTGGTAGTGCTGGCTGTACCCCCCGTTACCGTCACGCGTAAAGACCAGTCTCAGGGCATCATGATAGGCAAATAACAGCGCCAGGCTCTTATTGAGTATGCCAATATCCAACGGGGGAACATCCAGCACAAAAGATTGGTTCCAGTGCTGATAAGCAGAAAAAGTGCCCAGTTTGACCTGGTCAAAGAACCATTGTTGGATCGGGAGCAACTGCGCAGGGCCGCTCAGCATCCCCGATTCGGAGAGATGTTTGATATGACAGTCATCGCCTTCCAGCACAATAGTCCGGGCAAGTAAACGAACGGTTTTGCAGTCGAAAATATCTTTTACGCTGGCCGTCCCCTTTAGCCTTTGACGGATCATTCTCACCATCTGAATGGCGCTGATACTGTCGCCGCCCAGCTTAAAGAAATCGTCATTAACACCGACATGACCCGGCTCCTGACCTAATATCTCACCATAGATCTGGCATAGCGCCCTTTCCATCTCATCGGCAGGAGCGACATAGTCATCCTGCCCGCTCAGATCGGGCAGCGGTAATGCCTTACGGTTTAATTTACCGTTAACCGTCATCGGGAACGCCGTTAAGTGAACATAGGCCAGCGGGATCATATAGTCAGGCAAAGCATCCGCCAGGTGCCTAATGATCTGCTCTTTGTCCACGGCAACATCCGCAACATAGTAGGCAACTAACGACAGCGCTCCCGTCGGGAGCTTATGTGCAATGACCGCCGATTGGATAATCTGCGGAATTTGCACCAGCTGCATTTCAATTTCGCTTAATTCAATTCTGAAACCGCGGATCTTCAGCTGGGAGTCTCGCCTGCCGACATACTCAATGCTACCGTCGACCAAGCGGCGGACAAGATCGCCGGTTTTATACAGCCGTGCCGCTTCATTGCGCTGCTTTTGCTCGTCGCTCTGGAAGGGATTGGCGATAAAGGCGCGCTCGGTCTGCTGCGTATCATTCAGATAACCCCGGGCCAGGCCAATACCACTGATATAAAGCTCGCCGATCACACCGACGGGGACAGGTGCCAGGTGTTCATCTAAAACATGCACATCAAGATTCAGTAGCGGCAGGCCGATATTGAGGTTGCTATCGCCATTTTCATAATAGTGCAACGTCGCACAGACGCTGCTTTCCGTCGGGCCATAGGCATTGATGACCGTTGTTCCCTGCGCACGATAACGTTGCATAATCTCACGATTACAAGGTTCACCAGCAACAACCAGAGTAGAGAGCGCTAAAAGAGAGTTTTTATCCAATAATGCCGGGGGAATGGTGGCAATATCAATGCGAGCATCGGCAATATATTCCGCTAACGCGTCAAAATCCTTGCGCTTACTTTCCGGCAAAATATGTATCACATGGCCATTGGCAATCGCCGTAAAGAGTTCAGAGACATGGGCATCAAAAACATAGGCGGCATACCAAAGACATTGCTTTACCGACTCCTCGCCAGGTGCCAAGCCAAACGCTTCGCCCTGAACCAGCGCCAGATTGATTAATCCCGCGTGTTCAATCATGACGCCTTTTGGCTTACCTGTCGTGCCGCTGGTATAAATAATATAGGCTAACTGGTGCAAATCTATAGCGATATCAAGGTTCTCTGACTGCTGCTGAGCAGCCAGATCGCGCTGAAACTGCGGGTTATCAACGGCAATAATCGGCACCTGCGGCAGCTCTGCAATCTCATTCAAATAGCTCACGCTGGCGCTATCGCCCAAGATGGCTTTAGCTTGTGTGTCCTGCAGAATAAAACTTAATCTGTTCCCGGCCTCGCCAGGGTTAAGCGGAACATAGGCGGCCCCAGTTTTGAGTATGGCAAGAATACATACGGGCATTGCTGCCGACTTTTCCAGGCACAGGGCGACGAAATCGCCGCTCTTGATCCGCAGTTCACACCTTAGGTAATCCGCCAGACGGTTGGCCTGTTGATTAAGCTGTTGATAGGACAGTGTTTGATTGCCATAGATAACGGCGTTGCGGGCTGGGTAAGCCGCGGCCATAAGCTCAAATTGTTCGACAATCGAATGTTGAGGGACTTTGGCGCCAGCGCATACGTGCTGGTTGTGGTGTGGCGGCTGCGCAATCAGCGTGATGGAATTTATTGGCGTGTCTACTTCACCAGCAAGCAGCCTATCGAGCGTATTAATAAACAGATCTTTATAGAGCTCAATAAAATTCTCAACCAATGCGGCATCAAGGACGTTGCGATCAAACCTGACGCGATAGTTGATACCACTCGCTAACGTCTCCTGTTCAAACAGCAGCTGATTCACCAGGTCAATATGAAAGTCATGATTGGCCGATTCATCGACGATGCCGCTAAAATGGGTCTGGTGATCACGCAGGAAAGTTTGGGCAAAAGCAACATCCAGTACGCCGGTGGCCTCACCACAAGCCAGGATCTCATGAACAGGTAAATATTTGGCTTTTGTCTGTTTTAATGATTTGTAATAACGATGAACACTGGCAATAACGCTACGGATCGTCGCATCAGCCGCAAAGCGATAATCGATAGCCAAGGTATTGATATGCGCACCATACAACAGCTCCTTACCTTCAGAGATCGCTACCGGGAAAGCGAGCGCAACGGCTTTTTGCCCTGACATTTTGTGTAACAGCAGGGCCATGACCATTTGCCCGAACAGGTAGGTGGTCAACTTATACTTGCGCAGTAACAGCTTTACGCGTCGGCTGATATCTTCATCAAAACCAAACAGTAACTCGTCGATCTGACGCCGGGTTGCCGCGGTTGCAAGCTGGCGGCCCGTTTGTAAAAAGCGTAAATCAACGCCTTCAAGATCGCCCAGACGCTCGCGCCAGAACTCACGCATTTGTTCGCCTTTTTCTTGCAGAAGCGTGGCGAAATTATGGCAAAGCTGCTGGTGCATAGCCCCTTGATCCTGCAGCGATGGCACCTGATAGTCGATGCCATTATAGCGTTTACGCCACTTGTCCCAGACCTCTTCGGTACTGATGCCATCGACAACAATATGGTGAAAAATAAACAATGTACGGTATCGTTCTGCCCCAAGAGAAATCAAATGTATCCGTACCAGTGGGCCATTTCTTAAGTCAAAGGGGGCAGAGACTAACGCATAAATTTCTTCATCGGTTAACGGGGTGTCGTGATAGGTGACTAAATTGAAAACGGGTTCTCTCGGTACCCAAAAGGCTCCCTCAGGCCCGTCTTCAACGTTATGACGGGTAATAAAATGCTCGTTAAGCAGTTGTTCAAAACTATCGTTATACTTTTTTTTGTCGATTGCGCCGACAATGGTATTGTCGATCACAATATTGTAATCACTGCGATCGGGATCTTGTAGCCACTCATAATAAAAAATTGTCTGGTAGGGGGTGAGCGTTATTTTTTCCATATTATTCGCCATGATTATTTTACTCCTTGAGATATTTTATTTATAAATATTTTGGCTGGTTTGAGTCATAGCACGGCCAACACCGTGAGCATCGACTCACAGCAATAGGTATCACCTGAACGTTATTGTGCCGAGGGTTCAGCAGTACTCGCGGATCAGGGTGAAATTAGGGTTTGGCTGATTATTCCCGTGCCAATGCGTCAATGGGATCCAGCCGCGCAGCGCTGCGCGCAGGGAGATAACCGAACACGACACCAATACCGGTGGAACATAAGAACGCACTCAGCAGAGCCACCGGTGGGAAGTTGATCTGCCAGCCCGGCATGGCCAACTGCACCAGCAATCCGATGGTGAACGACAGCGCGATCCCTAAAATCCCCCCCACCAGGCAGACCAGCACCGCCTCAATCAGGAACTGTTGCAGGACGTCGCCGGAACGAGCACCTACGGCCATGCGGATGCCGATTTCTCGCGTTCTTTCGGTGACCGAGACCAGCATGATATTCATCACGCCAATCCCCCCCACCACCAACGAAATCACCGCCACCAGGATCAGGAACAGTTGCAGCGTACGGGTGGTTTTCTCCGCCGTTTGCACCAGGCTATCCATGTTGTAGGTAAAGAAGTCTTTCTTGCCGTGGCGCAACGTCAACAGCCGCGTCAGTTGCTGCTCTGCCTCCTGGCTGTTATAGCCATCGCGGATACGCACGGTGATCGAATCGAAGTAGTCGTTGCCCATCAGGCGATTGGCCATCGTGGTATAAGGCACCCAGACGCTGAGCATCTTGCTGCTGCCAAACATGGTTTGCTTTTCCTTCGCCACCCCCACCACGGTCGCAGGCATATTGCCAATCAGGATCACCTCACCCAGCACGTTTTTTTGTTGCGGGAACAGACGGCGCTGGGTGTTGGTATCGATCACCACCGTCTGCGTCTGGGACTCTACCTGTCTGACATCAATAGCCGTTCCTTGAGAAAACTCCATGCCGTACACCCGGAAAAACTGCTCGCTGACGCCCGCCACATTAGCCGCCACATCAATATTGCCAAAGCGCAGACGCATGCTGCTGCGAGTCATGGGAGAAAGCGCGCTGATATAAGGTTGTGCATTCAATGCGCTCAGATCGTCATATTTCAACGCCTGGCGGAGGGTTGGGTCATCGTCACCAAAATCCTTACCAGGATAGACATCTATGGTGTTGGTGCCGATGGATTTGATCTCGGCCAACACCTGCTGTTGGACTGCATCGCCTATCACCAGGATCGAGATCACCGAGGCAATGCCGATGACGATCCCCAGCATGGTTAACAAGGTACGCATCTTGTTGGCCGCCATCGCCCACCAGGCCATCGACAACGCCTCCCGGAAACGGTCGGCCATCTGCTGCCAGGAAGGGGCTGGCGTGGCCAGTTCCAACGACTTGGCCTGAGGCTTGCCCTGCGACTGTGGCCGAGAATCACCAATGATTTCGCCATCGTGGATTTCGATAATCCGCTCGGCCTGCTGCGCTACCGCCGGATCGTGGGTAACGATAATCACCGTGTGCCCCTGTTCGCACAGTTGCTTGAGGATCGTCATCACCTCTTTACCCGAGTGACTATCGAGCGCACCGGTTGGCTCATCCGCCAGGATCACCTGGCCACCGTTCATCAATGCCCGCGCAATGCTGACACGCTGCTGCTGCCCACCGGACAGCTGGCTTGGCCGATAGGCGATACGTTCACCCAACCCCAGGCGTTGCAGCAAGGCTGCCGCCCTGGCATGCCGTGCCGAGTTATTCATCCCAGCGTAAACGGCAGGCACCTCCACGTTATGCGCCGCACTCAGATGTGGCAGCAAATGATAACGCTGGAAGATAAAGCCGAAATGCTCGCGCCGCAGCCGGGCCAATGCATCGCCATTGAGCGTGGCCACGTCCTGCCCGGCCACGCGGTAAATGCCGCTGTTGGGTTTGTCCAGACAGCCGAGAATGTTCATCAGCGTCGATTTACCGGAGCCGGAGGCCCCGATGATCGCCACCATCTCACCGGCATTTATCTTCAGGCTGACGCTTTTCAATACCTCCAGGGTTTGATCGCCGGATTGATAACTACGCCGGATATCACTCAGCTCCAACAGTGCGGCCATCAGCTGTCCTCCACGCCGCCGCGGCTGACAATCACTTCTTCACCGGCTGTCAGTCCACTGACAATTTGCACATCCAGGTTGTTACGCATGCCGATCGTCACCTCCCGCTGCTGTTGCTGGCCCTGTTGCAGCACCGCAACGTGGTAACGGTTATCGGCGATCTGCTCCCCTAACGCTACCAACGGAATAACCAGCGCATCGCTGGCGCTAACCAGCTGAATATGCACCTGCGCGGTCATTTGCAGGCGCAGCAACCCCTGCGGATTTGGCACTTCGAAACGCGCGTAATAAAAGATGGCGTTATTGACCTTCTCTGGGGTGGGTTGGATGTCTTTCAGCACGCCCTCAAAGCGTTTGTTCGGATCGCCCAGTACGGTAAACCAGGCTTTCAACCCCGGCTTGAGGTGGATGACGTCCGCTTCGGAAACCTGCGCCTTCACCAGCATGGTGCTCATATCTGCCAGCGTCAGAATGTTGGGTGCCTGCTGCGCGGCAATCACCGTTTGGCCCTGAAAGGTGGTGATCTGCACCACATCACCGTCCATCGGCGCTTCAATGCGGGTATAGGCCAGATTGATCTTGGCGGTGTCCAGGCTGGCCTGATTTTTGGCGATCTGCGCCCGGGTGTTTGCCACCTGCGCCTTTTTCACCGCCAGCTCGGTGGTCAATTTATCCAGATCCTGGCGCGATACCGCCTGCACCTTGGCCAATTCGCGGTTACGCTGCAAGGTGACCTCAGCCAGTTGCTGCTCCGCCTGCGCCTGTTGCAGCTGGGCTTGCAGTTGCTGTAGCGTGGCCTCGCCTTCGCGAATGCTGTTTTGTGCCTGTTGGGGATCGATAATGCCGAGCAGTTGGCCTTTTTGCACCTTATCGCCAATCTCGACCTTCAGGCTCTCCAACTGTCCGCTGACCTGAGCCCCCACATCAACCTTGCGTACCGCATCCAGTTGGCCAGTCGCCAAAACGTTCTGTTGAAAATCACGCTGGGTAACCTTAACCGTTTTAAACTCCGTAGGGAGCGGTTGGCTGAAATGCCAAAAAGCCAGCATAGCCATCGCCACTAAAGCGCCGCCCCCTAGCAGCCTTCGTTTTGTTCGTCCTTTTAACATATGGATATTTTTCCCTAGCTATTTCGTCTATTTCTGCCAATTTCTAGCCGCCAAGCCGCCATCGAAATAAACCATCACGTGAATACATACCCCTCCACCAAGGCCAATATGTGCAGCGAGCCTATTATTGATATTACTTATAACTTACCTCTATTTCATAATGCTTAAGCTATAAATAAAGCCACTTACCCATCCTTCTGGAATGGTTTTTATCAAGGCACAATGGCGCAGGCCCAATAGCAAAGCCGCTTATCTCTCTATCGTGTGCAGAACCTGTAGAGGGCCGATACGTTTAAATTGACATGAGTGATAATAGAACTGATTGAAATTTTGAATGGCAGCTATTATTGATTAATTTTTCTGATAGTTCAAATGGAATTTCCCCTTAAATAGACAAATAACCCGGTATTTATTGGTGTATATTCTTATTATCTAAGTTATTACTTATATGAAAACAAGAAGCCTCCTAGATAAATATAAGGTGGAATGATTAACTGTCAATTGGGTTATTCAGATGAGTTATTAATAGCGCCATCGTGTTGGCACCATTGATGCCAACCCTCAACCAAGTATTTGAGTTTAGGCGAAAGCCCCTTTAGAGGGCGAATAAGAGTGTATGCCTCGATTGGCACTTTGCAACGAATTGACCTGCGGAAGATCCAGGCCACAGAAGCACAGTCGGTAAAAACATGACGCCAATTGGCGTGGTGCGGGGGTTTACGGTGAGAAAAACCTGACGGTTGGATTAAACAGGCGCGGCATGCGGTTGAAGCAGCCGCATGCCGCGCCCGATATCAGTCACTAAGGCATAGTCAGTATTGCGGTGGCCGAACCGAAGAAATCACCGGCCTCCACGGTCCCTGCTTTAGTCAACGTAGATACAAACTCCACTGGCATCTTGGTCGCTGCCAAAGCACGTATCCTGAGCCCGGTAGCGCCGTTCACTCCACCAATGGTCAAGCGGCTTTTCAGACTACCGTCGCTTCTGAGGTTGACCATCCCATTTCCGCCCGCTCCCGCAGCGTAGACCATAACGTCCATGGTTTGCGTGCAACGGATATAACCGGTTTGCCGCGCCTGATGCCCTTCAATATCCCTCAGTTGGACTTGGCCGTGGGTCAGTTCAACGCTGGTTTCGGTAAATTCACATTTACCCACCGGCGGCGGTACAATCCCGCAGAGGCTGCTGGGCATCATGGTGCTGCCACCGGCACTGGTAGTTCCCGTTGCCATTTTATAGTACATCCCTACACATTCCTGCGTCACCGCTGGGCCAACGTGATTCTGAGTTCCGCTGCGCGGTAGCGAATACTTACGCTGAAAAGCCGCCCCTACGTCGCCTACCGTGCGCAAATTCTGGATACCGTCAAGGTATTCGACACCATCTGAAACACCAGGACCTGCCTCTCCAGCATCACTGTGCCGGTGGCCAATAAATACCGTACATTGCCCCCAGCCATAACACGGATTGGGTGTAGCATCGACGGTATCCCAGTATTCAATAGTCCACCAATATTTGGCGTTCTCGGGTGTCCCCTCACTACGGGTAATATAAGAATAAATCGCGCTATTGGCGCTATACGTTGTCAGTAACGTGACAGCAAAAAGTATCGCTTTAATGGCTTGCATAACTACCCCTGTGATCATCCCTTATCTACCGCGTATTCATTCACCACGCCGTCGATTTCAGGGTAAGCCGTATTACGGGCTACTCGTATTCCAATAAAAACGTCGCGCTGGCGGTAAATTCGCCAGGGTTAATGGTTTTTTGGCTAATCGCATCGGGTTCACCTTGAACATAGGTCCGCAGGCTAATGGTATTATTGCCCGCGATCAGCCCTTGGTTATAGCGGCCGGTATTGATCGCGACCTTATTTCCCTGCTGCGTTTCAATACCTATGCCAATACCGCTGGTCTGACTCGCCCCGGATATCGCCAGCAGACCACTCAGCCTACTGTTTTCCGTGCCGGAAAAGGTCAGCTTCACCATATTTCCCAGGCTAAGATCGCAATCATCGAGATGTAATACCAACGGCACCCCTAGCGTACGGGTGTTGATATAAAGGTATTTCTCAACGATCGAACCAAAATCGATAGTGATATCTTCATCCGTGACTCGCAACGTGCAAGGGTCAGCCACCAAAGCGCCTCTAAAGCGTACGTTATCAACCGCCTCGGATACGCTGGATAAACCGCCAAGCCCTACAGTCAGGGATAGTAACAGTGCCGAAAATCGCATGGTATTACCTCCCTGTTATTGATAATCGGCCTGCAGCGTTGCCATTGCTTCAAACGCGCCTTCCGTTAATACTATGCCCGTCTGCTGCACCGGCACGGCTTTAAGCTGGGGTTTGCTGGTCGGCGTGATGGTTATTTCACTGCCAATAACAAAGGGTTGACCGTCACGCAGGATTTTAATCCCCAGCCCGTTAATATTGGTTCGCACCGCGGCGTTATCAAAAGAAATGGGGTTCCCCGTAAGCTTCAATTTTAACGCCCAACCATGGGTATTTGGCTCACAAACCAGATCATAATTAATGTTCTGCATATAGTTAACGCCATCCACTTTTTTGACACCCACCTTAAGACCAAAATCAACGATGATATTATTACCGCTGTTAATGCTACAAGGTGGTGGTTCGAGCAGCGTGCCTCGAAACCTCATATCGCCCCCTGCGGCAAATGCGGTAGATAACAAGCCACTTATACCCGCAGTCAGAAGGGATAACAGTAGAATTCGCATGTCTTGTGCTCCCTTACTGGTAATCAATTAATAACGTGGCGGAGGCGTTAAACTCGCCCCCCGCCAAGGTGGCTCCGCTACGCTTGACCGGCACCGCATACAGCACCGGCTGAGTGGGGTAGGTGTAGTTAAACCAGGTATTGATATTTAACCGTTGCGTCCCATAATACAAAGCAATACCCAAATCACCGTTATTGGTGCCCAATAATCCGGTTCCAAAGCCCGCCGGCCCCCCCTGAATCCTCATTTTCAGATCGTTGGATTTCTGGATGTCACAACTCAGGCTATAGCTAATGGTCTGCTTATAGTTGACGCCATCAATCCGGGTAGTCATCACCTCATCGCCAAAGTCCACCCAAATGGTTTGATTATTATTAATCGTACAGGGCGGTGGCAGTATAACGGTTCCCCTGATATTCACCGGCATCGCGCTGACCGGAACGCTGGTCAGCAAGACACTGAATAGCACCCCGGCAAGACAATAGCCTGAGGCCCTCGATCTCATGCTCCCCCGGCGATGCTTACCAGGAACAGGATAATATTGTTGCATACGTTCTCTCCTTGCAGACCTGACCCCGCGCCCTCTCCCTGTAACCTGGCACGACCGGTTTCAATTAACTCTTCTTCGCCGGTTCCACCTGGCAGTCCGATCCGCCGCAACGGAACGTCAGCACTGGGCGGCCGCCATAATCGTTGACGTAGGTCAGCACTGGCGATCCTCCTAATACCGACGCGCTGATACCTAAAGGAGCACTGCTTTTCGGCTCCAGCATCAGCGGCTCAAAACCCGTTGCGCTGACGCCCTTTCTGCTGCCCGCATCTACCAGCGTCACGTAGTACGGCGTCGGGTTGTTCACCACATACTTGTCGCCCTGCTTGGTCAACGTCAGTTGGTCCTGCCACGGCGTCGCCATCTCGGTGACCGTTTTCACCAGCGCTTTTGGCCGATAGAACAGTTTGATGCGCGTCTGCAACGCCAGTTGCAAGGTGTTAGTCTTGTCACTCTTCGGCGGGATTTCACGCAGGTTGAAGTAGAACAACGTTTCCCGATCCTGTGGCAGTTGGCTCAACACCGGTAACGCCTGTACCTTCACCTGGCTCTTGGCACCGGGTTCGATGCGCTGTACCGGCGGCAGTACCGTTAACGGACTGGTCACCTTGTTGCCCTTGGTATCTTCTATCCAGCCCTGGGCCAGATAGGGCAATTGCGGGTTGTCATTGTTGACGCTCAGGCTGACCGACTTATCGCCGCCAGGAAAGATGATCCGGGTACGATCCAACGCGATCGCCGCCTGGGCCTGCGTGGTCAGCGCACACAGTAAGGTTGCGGCGGCCAGCGCCATCCCCGTATTGGTTTTCGTCATTTCGTATCTCATTGTATTGTCTCAGCCTTTTTCTGTATTGCGGCCAGGTCTGTG
Organism: Serratia sp. K1WW1; assembly: GCF_055790865.1. Lineage (NCBI taxonomy): Bacteria > Pseudomonadati > Pseudomonadota > Gammaproteobacteria > Enterobacterales > Yersiniaceae > Serratia > Serratia sp. K1WW1. The sequence goes on along the minus strand of NZ_CM147697.1, from coordinate 869,688 downwards.
GTGTCTTTTTTCGCGGTTATCGCCCGGCAAGGCAGCAAGAGTTCAGCCATGCCGTTCGCTGGTAATACCGCCGGTAATGTCAGTTCACACTGCGCCTGTTCATCCCAGTGAACCGTCATCGTTTCACCGCGCTCAATACCACTCAGGTATACGCTGCCGGCGTCGCTGACGATCCCCACATCGCGTTTTTTCAGGTTCTGCACCGTCGCCCCGAACGGCGGCATCGTGCCGTCTGCCAGACGGATCACCGCCATGGCCTTCTCACCCGCTATCACGTCAAACCGGCGATAGCCTATCGCGCCTTCCGTCAGCGTAGCCTGCACCACCGACTTCATCGCTTCGGCGTTATCCGGCAGCTTATCCAGATCGATATTCACTCGATTGCGGTAATAGCTGTTCATGTCAGCCACCACGGCTTTGCCATAACGGTTGGTGCGCACTGGGGCTCCGTAGTTACGGATCGGGATATTGCCTACGCCATCGGTGTCGACCAGCAAACGGGTACCGCCTGGGATAGAGACCCGGTGCATCGCTGCACCTTCCGCAGTCGCCGTTACCCCGCCCTGCAATGCCAACCCCACAGTGCTGTAGCTCCCGGATTGAGCACTGGCGGTGGCGTTAATCTGCGCCCAATCCGCCTCGTGGCTATAGAAACCACTGGCCAATGGCCCATTACGAGTAAAGCCGGTGCTCAACTGATAACTGCCCCGATCCCCGACCCGATCGGAATAGCTGACCCGGTGGGTGTTGTCATTGCGATTCAGAGTGCCGCTATAGCTCATCGAACCGCTGTTACCCCATGGCAGCGACAGTGACAGGAACACCCCGTCGTCATTCTGCCCGTTGTACTGATTGCGGTAGCCGGTCATCGACAGGCTGAGGTTTTTGAAGCGGCCAATATCCATGTAGCGCATCAACGACAGGCTGTAGCGATCGTTGGCGTCCCGATCCCAATAGGTCTGGTGGTCATAGTTCAGGTTGGCCGTCAGCCCTATCTCGCGGAATTGCTGGCTGTAGGACACCGTGTACATCTCTTTGCTGCTCTGGCTGCGGGTTCCGAGGTTACGTATCTCCAGGAATTCCCCCATCGACATAAAGTTACGTTCAGAGAAGCGATAGCCGGCAAAGGTCACCTGGCCACCAATCTGGTCAAAGTTCTTCGAATAGCGCAGACGATAGGATCCCCCGCTTAGCGTGTCCCCCTGCGGCAAACTCGCCCGCGACTGGGTCACGTCAAACGATAGTGCGCCAAACGCCATCAGGTCGCGGCCAATCCCCACCGCCAACGCGTTGTACTCGTCACCGGCCACCACGCCACCGCCGAACAGTGACCAACCATTGCTGACGCCCCAGGAGAATTCACCGCTACCGAATAGCGGACCTTGTGTACGGTGCCGCCAGTCTGTTGGCCGCCCGCTCGCCAGCTTGTAGCGCACCATTCCCGGCCGGGTCAGGTAAGGGATGCTCGCCGTGCTGATAGTGAACGCCTGTACGCTGCCGTCCTGCTCTTCGATCCGCACGTCCATCTGCCCCGATACCGCGTTGCTCAGATCCTGAATACGGAACGGGCCAGCTGGCACCAGGGATTCATACAACACCCGCCCCTGCTGGCTGACTACCACACGGGCGTTGGTACGTGCCACGCCGCTCACCTCTGGCGCATAGCCGCGCAGGTTCGGCGGCAGCATCGCGTCGTCGCTCACCAGGCTTAACCCGGTGTAACGGAAGCTGTCGAAAATATCGGAGTTGAGGAAGTCTTCACCCACCGTCAATTTGGCACGCAGCCGCGCGATCGCCCGGTAAGCGGTATATTGTGTCCACTCAAAGTTGCGCTGGCTGGACTGCCCAGAGCCGGTTTGATGGTCAATCTGCGTCTGCCAACTGGCACGCAGCCGCCAGCTTCCCGCATTGGCGCCCACCACCCCGTTGCCGCTCAGGTTGTAGCCTTTCTCGACGTTGTCGTTTTGATCCTGACGTTGGCTCTGAGCATTGAGGTTGTAATCCAGCAGCAGCCCAGGAATACCGTTATCCCAGCGTGCCGGAGGATCCCAATCGGGAGAGCTGTATTCCAGGTAAGCCTGCGGAACGCTGAGATAGAGTGTGTTGCTGCCCAGCTCGGGGCGCGCCGTCATCCCCTCGAGGCTACCGATCATCAGGCATTGCCCGTTGTGCCACCAGGCCAGATCGCGGGTAAATTCCTCTTTCAGCCCCATTTGTTCCACCAGAGCGGCAGACAGACAGGCTTCGGTCACGTTGGGATCTTTGTCCGTGGGATAAAACGGGATCGTCTGTTCCGGTAGTTCTTGCTGGTTGACGTTAATCAGCAGGCTGTATTCACCCGGCATCACGTAACCACTGCGGGAAAAACGCCCCAAATCGATATTGCCGCGCTCCTGAACATCGAGCACGTCGGTATTGAATTCGATGGGTTTGGCGGCAGAAACCTGGCCATTCACCAGTGCCAGCGCAATCAACAGCGGCAACAAGCGGGTGCGCGGAACCTGTACTCCTACAAGTGGGGTGCTCATCATCCATTGACCTTTATGCGTTAAAACTTTCCCGGGTGTTATGGTTGTTATTAAAGGGAATACCCTGCCGGGGAAGTAAATCTGTCTAGGCGTGCTGACTATCCGTTATCATGTCAGCCTGCAGCTCAGTGATATTCCAGCTGGTAGCGCACCTGGGCGCTATAGGTGCCCGTCTGCAACGGCTGGTTGTTGGCGACCATACGTGCGGTGTAATGCAGCAGCATTTCTTTGCCCTGCAACACCGGCGTCTGCGGCGGCAGCTCCTTACCTGGAACGGCCTCATTCCCCAATGCATCGTTCAGCACCAGCGCTACGCCACGCGCCTCACCCTCAACGCCGAAGTGCCCATTTTCATTGCGGCCGTCAAACGTGACGCGAAAGTGCTGCTTGCCCAGAATGTTATCGTTGCTATGTTTGAGCGTGCAGTTCACCAGCCGGATACTGAATGGCCGCGACAATGCCTGACTGTCATTAACAATCCGATCGAAGGGCTGCGTGCCCATATCAACGGTCTGGTCTCGGCTGGTAGTATCAATATCGCAAGCGGTGGCTACTATCGCCCCGTTCATGCTGAGCTGACTACCCCCCCAAACCGGCAGTGCAGTCATCGCACCCACCAATAAAAACAACGAGGTAGCCGTAAAAGTATTCACCGACATCCCTGGCTCCCGTAATCAACAAGGACAGCAAAAACTGCATGCGGAAACCGCATGCAGTCACACCGACTATTAGTTGTATGCCAGGGTAAAGTTAGTGGTCGAGGTGAAGTCGCCTTCCTCGATATCCGCCAACGTAGTACCGGCATGCCCCTGCAGGAAGGCGGAGAAGCTCAGAGTGTTGTTACCAGCGATCAGGTTCTGAACGGTAGTCGCAGTACCCAGAGTGATAGGTTGGTTAGAACCATCAAACATCGCGATGCTGGCACCTTTTGCCTGACCAGTGATAGCCAGCAGGGTGTTGGTGGTGCCAGTTGCGCCGCCATTTGGACCAGCGAAAGTGACCTGTACCTTGTTCTTGCTAGAGATATCGCAACCTTGCAGTTTGATATCAAAGTTCAGAACGCTGGATTTACCGCCGTTCACCAGAGCCACATTCGCCACCTGGCCAAAGCTCTTGGTCTGATCCAGGCTTTCTGGAGCGATGGAGCAAGGCGCATCAATGATTTTACCTTCGAAATTTACCTTGCCCGAACCCGCATCAGCATTTGCCAGAGAGACCATACCCAGAGACAGAACCGTAGCCAGCGCAATGTTAGTCAGTTTCATGTTTTCTTTATCCTTAAAACGTTAATTTAACGAGAAATCCAGACATACCTATCCCGACACAATTAAAACGGTGCCTATCAGAACAACGCTGTTTTATTTGGCGGTAATTGATATACCAGGCAGCATCCTTTCATTTGGTATAAAAGAAGGCGTCCCTTTCCTTCCCCTTTATTTGCTAAGGGGACAGCTCACCAGAAAAGACAAGTCTCTCCCGGCGCTTCATCCGATGAATAAAGCGAATTACAAAAATACAACTTTATACGACAGCCTTGAATAGATAGAATCTCGACCACAAAGAAGCCATGCACCAATTTTTTCATTGATTTTGGTATTTATGATAAGAAAATTCTCAGACCATTCCATCGGACAACCTCATCTCCTGTCGCCAAAAAATTATTGCAAATACCTATAAATTTTGAAAGTGTTGTTTTCCAAACAGAGCAATTTCGCCATAAAAACCTTATTTACATACAAGAATATTCTTATTGCGACGACTACGGTCGCAAAAACGAATTACTTAGTATTTTATGCTGCGAAATTCGATATTTGCGAACTCATTGATCGTAAATTTGGTTTTCACGAAACAATAGTCCATGATAGCTTAGAATGGTAAACTGACGCCTCATAAGGAAGAAATGGGGGTTATGATTCTGACAGTATTCCCCTGTGATCACCTAGTAAAGTTAGCAAAAAAAACCAGCAGCATAGGATTATTCCATTTCCAATAGCACCCAAGACGCATTAAAAGGAGGTAGTGACATGTCTTATCGCACCAATAAAGAAAGGGAAAAACAGCTTAATAATGTTTTTATTGCTCTACAAACCCTTTGCAAGCGCGACATTCATCACACAGGCGTTCCCCCGCAGGTTCAATGGCCCAAAACACGGGAAATCGCAGAATACTCCGAAACGACAATATACCTTGCTCGTTACTATCTGCTGCGATTAGTGGAAAACAAAAAAGCATATGTTACCTCTGGCGCCCTTAATAACAGTTTACGCTGGTATATTGCTGAACCATCGCCATCAACTAAGCATCATGAAAAAAGGGAAACACAGCCCGTTGCGGCGGAAGGCTAAATAGGCTGCCCCCCCTCTGACTTGTGTTTGATTTTTTTCTACTGACATTTATCTATCCCGTGTCTGCCAATCCGATTCACCTAAGGCAGGCACGCCGGTTGAAAGGAACTCATGCCATGAAACACCCTCTGTCTATCATGATAATCGACGCTGACCGTTATTTTACCTATGGCCTGGGCTTGGGGCTGCAAGCCTATTTTCAGGCCCGTCAGCAAAACATCCGTCTGCTTGAAGAAACACAGGTTGGCAACGATATCGACATCATTTTCCTGGGCGATCTGGTCACTAGCTACCCATGGCATTACCGCTTACATCAGCGGAAAAATCATCCGCTGGTGTTCTTTATCACCGAGCAGGGGCGCAACAAAAACCAGCTCAAGCCAAGGGTGCATTGTGAACAGTGCCATACCAGGGCGCTGTACCGCCACCAGCCGCTATCTTCACTACACGAGCGGTTGGATAGCGTGCTGTTTTCGCCGTTCGGGTCGCCAGCAGCGTCCAGCCACGATTGCACATGTATGTCTCCGTTGACGTCGCGGGAAGAGGAGGTTTTGCGGTGCATTCACATGGGAATGAATGGACAGGACACCGGCAACTATTTGCAAATCAGCAATAAAACCGCCAATGCCCATAAGCAGAACGCCATGCGCAAACTCAATTTCAGATGTAATCAGGAGCTGTATCAATGGCTGCTGCAGGGGGGAGGACACTATCTGAACGAACGGTCGTCAATCAATTTACCGCGCTTACCGCTGGCACCAACGTTGCCAACAGAAACCATCCTCATCTCTCCAGCACAATTAGTGGGACGGCAGAGAAAAGACCGCCCTTATGCGGCCTTGTCTGCGCACAAACAGCCAGAAACCCTCGGCCAGAGGGAGCCTGTCGCCACATGAGGCGGCTCTCGGAGGTGAATTCTAAAATGGATTAGCCTACCTTGCGGTGCTCCGCAGCATGCATCGCAAGGTAGGCATTGAGGTTTTCATCCCCCAGCCCCAAGGTACGCAAGATTGCGGCCATAAAGCTGACCGGCGCGGTACCCGGTGCCGTGATAATGCGCTGATCGGCGATGGCATAAGGCACATCCTGATAGTATTGTGCACCGCCATAGCTCAGGCTCAACAGGTTTTCTGCCGAATTGGAAGTATGGCGGACCGCATCAAGCACGCCCGCCTGCGCTAAAACGCGAGTGCCATCGCAAATCCCCGCGACGATAGCGTTACTTTGATAAGCCGCAGCAACCAAGGCGGTGATATCCGGCGCCTGTGCGGTTTGCCAGATAGTGCCCCCGCAGACAATCAGCAGATCGACTTCATCAGGCTGAATGGCTTCTATTGCAAGATGAGGGGAAACCAGCATGCCACCTGAAGAAGTGACCTGTGCTGCGCCAGGAGTGGCAAACCGGCAGTCAAAACCGTAGTACCCGCGCCCCGTCGAATTGATCAAAGCGGTTTCCCAATCGGAAAAGTTTTCAGTCAGGAGGGTAATAGCACGTATCATCGCAGTGTCCTTGTCAGTAATAGGGGCAATTTTCAGGATTTTCCTACCCGCAAAAACCAAGGGTAACCTGCACTGTTGACAGTTTATGTCAGTAGCCAACAAAGGCCCCTCCCGCAAAGATAACCCGCATTCAATCAGCCAGAGAAACCGGTGCCACGGTCAGCAGCAGGTTGGCAAAACGCCGCATCTCACCGCTGGCGATAACCAGTAATGTCTCCTGTGATTTTGCCGCATGATAGAAAGCCTCGCGGTTGAGATAATCGATGGGGCAACCGTCAGGCAGCAGTTGCTGATATTCGGCAGCGATGGTGTTGGTGAAGTCTTGCGGCCAGGCCATCATTGAGGCGTGTTCCACGTTAATGTGTTTAAGCACCTTCGCTAATATCACGCTGCTGGCAATCATTCCAGGAGCAAGGTTCAGATAGATAATAGTGGCCTCTTTCGACGAGTTGGTGACGAAAGAATAGTTACCATCGGCGATGAGGATCTGGGTTTTATGACCGCACTGCGCCAGGGCGCCCAACAGTTGCGGATGAATAATGTCGGCTTTGATCATAGTGTTTTCCAGTAGGGAGACAGGTGGGCGCAGCATGCAGCGCCCCTGCGTAGTGAATCGGTTGCGGTTTATCAGCGGCTGGGTAGGCTCACATACGGTAAATACCGCCGTTAATATCGATGGTGGCGCCAGAGACGAAGCCGTCATATTCCGAGGCGAGGAATTTAATCACCCGAGCGACGTCCTCCGGGCTCCCCGCGCGGCCAAGGGGGATGCCGTGGATGGTTTCATCGGCAGATTCCTTGCTGGTATGCAGGTTATGGAAGCGAGTGCCAAGAATAAGCCCCGGCGCTACTGCATTGACCCTGATGCCATGTTCACCCAGTTCCGCCGCCAGGGAACGGGTCCAGGTTAATACCGCCCCTTTGGCCATGGAGTAAACCAGTGAACCAGAATGCCCGCCGGAACGGCCAGCCAGTGAGGCCAGATTGACAATGCTGGCTCCGTCCTTGGCGCTTTTTAAGTAAGGTAACGCGCTTTGCGTGACGTTCAGCATGGTCGTCATATTGACATCAATCACCGTCTGCCAGAATTGACGGTCGATCTCACCTAGCCATTTACGGGCGATAATGCCGCCCACGTTATTGATCAGTATGTCTATTCCCCCCAAAAACTCGGCGGCAGCAGCGACGCATCGCTGGGTATCTGCAGTATCGGTTAAATCTGCATAACCATAGGCGGCACGTTGACCGCGTAAATGGGCTAACTCAACCAGTTCCTTTGGCCCCTCTTCGCCGCTGAAATAGTGGATGTAGATGTCACACCCGGCATTAATCAACTGCTCTGCGGTAGCTTTGCCAATCCCCTGCTCCGCCCCGGTAATAAACACTTTCTTACCCGTTAGATTTCCCATTTTATTGCCTCTCGATTATTTGTAGATAAAGCCAGTTATGAGCGAATAACGCCTTCACGCTGTTTGGCGCAGTAAAAAATGCAGATCAATCCGGTAACCAATAAACACAGCGACAGGAAAACCAGCCCCGGAGTATTACTGTTAGTGACGTCCTTTAATAATCCAACCACGTAAGGTGCGACAAAACCTCCGATATTGCCGATACAGCTCACCACCGCCAGTCCGGCCGCTGCTGCCGCCCCGGTAGAAATATTGGCGGGCATGGAAAGGAATGAAGGAACCGAGGTATAGATACCTATCGCAGCAACGCTCAGGAACATCAGCGCGACAAATACGTTGTAGTTAAAGAACACTACGGCACCTATCAGGCCAAAGGCGGCGACAATCATGCTGATGCCGGCAAATACGCCGATTTTTTTGCTTTTACTGGCCCACAGGCTCCACGGATAAACCAGCAAGGCGGCCAACCCATAGGGAATAAAAGCAATCAGGCTCACGCGGAAAATATCATCTCCGGAGATAGCTGTAATGATGGAGGGCAGCCACATCCCGAAGCCGTAGATCCCACACACCATGCCAAAATTCAACATGGCGTATAACAGATACTTTTTATTTTTTATGCCCTGTACAAAATCAGACAGCTTTACCTTGGAACCCGATTTGCTGCGGGTGGTGTTGCCCATTAGCCAGGCTTTCTCTTCCACATCGAGATAGCCCACATCCTTCGGTGAGTTCTTGATAATAAAAGGAATAAACAGGCCAATAATCACCGGTGGAATACCTTCGAGGATAAACAGCCACTGCCAGGGTTCCAGGCCAAACCAGCCATGTTCAACGTTAAGGATCAGCCCGGAAATCGGTGAGCCAATAGCGTTCGACAACGGCTGTACGATGATAAACATACCGAGGATTTTGGTACGGTACTTCTCCGGGAAAAATACCGTGAAGTAATAGACGACCGAGGGGAAAAATCCCGCCTCACAAACTCCCAGCATAAACCTACAGATATACAACTCCATCGGCGTGCGGACAAAACCCATCAACACGGCAAATATCCCCCAGGTGATGAGGATCCTGGCAAACCAGATACGTGGGCCAAATTTGATGGTTCCCGCATTACTGGGAATTTCAAACATAAAATAGCCGATAAAGAATATCCCAGAGGCAAAGCCAAAGGCCGAGGCGGTTAACCCCAGGCTATCTTCCAGAGCAATTGCCGCATAGGCCATATTATTACGATCCAAAAAAGCCAGAAAGTATAATAAGAACATTAACGGGACAATATTCAGCGTCATTTTCCTAATGGCACTGCGTTCAATTTCCTGAGGCGTTCTTTTTTGCATAATAGAATACTTCCAATGTTGTTAATCGGAATAATAATTTGCTACAGGCATGCCTGATGGATACAGGTATATTTACCTGATAATAAATAATGCTATTTAATCGTTCTCGTTACGCTATTCGCGTTATGGCGTAATGGTTATTACCGACTGGCGGCTGACTAAGGTCGGCGGGAAAATAAACTCTTCAGGGACTAATGTAGGATCCCCTATACGTTGCAATAAGCGCACCACCATCACCTGGGCCATCTCGGCAAGCGGTGGCATGACGGAAGTCAGCGCTGGCCACACCAGCCCCGAGAGCGGAATATTGTCGATACCCACCACCGATATCTCGCCGGGCACTGCCACGCCAGCCTCCCGCAGCCCCGCCAGTAGGCCGATGCCCAGAGCATCGTTGATAGCCACCACGCCATCTGGGCGCGGAGAAAGAGCAAGTACCTGAGCGGCGAGGGTAAAGCCTAGTTCGGCCATCTCGGTATCGCCATACTCTCCGCTGGCTTTGCCTTCTATTACCCGCTGCTGAGCGGGCAGCCGATGATTACGCACCACGGTGAGAAACCCTTCAATCTTATGGCTGCGGCTCATGGTCAGGCTGGCCTCGGTGGCAAAGACGATATTGCGGCAACCGCGTTCGATCAGGTGTTGAGCCGCCAGCCGCCCGGCCTCTACGTTGTCCATTGAGACGCTGTCGAATAACCGGGCATCAGCGGTGAAGCTCCCCGCCATGCGGTTATCGTAGTTGACGATCATCATTCCCATTTCGGCAGCCTGTGCGAAATGGGTCTTACGGATATCACTCGCCGCAACGATAATGCCGCGCACCCCATGGGCAAACATATCTTCGATAAAGGTGCGCTCTTCATCTTCTTGCCGATAGGTATTGCCCAACAACACCCGGTAGCGGTGTGCTTTAGCCGCCAGGTCAACCTCGCGAGCCAGGGCAGAAAAGCTGGGGTTGACGATCGAGGGAACCAGCAGACCGATCATCTGGGCATGCCCGGTTTTCAACTGCTGCGCCACTCTGTTGGGCTGATAGTTCAATTCGCGCATCACCTGTTCGATACGCAGCCGGGTTTCCGGGCGCATTTGATTGCTGCGCCCATTTAACACGTTGGAAACGCTGCTCACGGAAACACCGGCAAGATGCGCGACATCACGAATATTGGCCATGTTTTCGCTCCTCCTCCGGTGCTGCCGTTAATCGGTTAACTTATGCACGACATGCCATTAATTAGCAGAATAATCAATATATTAAACATACGACCTGGCATTATCTGTATCGTTTTAGTGAAACGATGCAGATCAATTTATAGCGGAGATATGACTCAATCAAGCGACTTTACCGGCCGCGCCGCGGTTGCGTGATGCTTTTGTGAAAGCTATCAAGCCCAGCGCCATGGCATTACTAAACACGAGTAAAATCCCCGGCTGTTTAGTCAGTGTTTAGTGGTGGGGGTTAAAGGCTGGAACGGGATTTGGATGGGTACTGCATGCAGCGCCTCACATATAGTGGTCGATTGAAGTAGGCTACTAACCCATCATATATCGTTTATCAGTTCGTCAAATACCAACTCCCCATCATGTAACCGTCCTAGTTTGGCTTGATTAATAGAATGCTCAAGCTTGGCGCACAGGTTTTGTAGCTTAAACTCTGCAAACGCATTGTAGTCCTCAACAGGCATGACCACTACGGAGGGTTTACCGTTTTGGGTGATACAAACTGGTTCACGCTGGGCTGTAGCCATCATTTGTTTAAACTGGGTTTTGGCCTGACTGGCCGTAAAGTTAATCATTGTTATCTCCTAAGGACGTTTTCCTAGTGGTATTCAACAAAAAAACCACCTCGCCGCGATAAAAAGGCGATGTGGCCAACCGCCGTTGCCACTCGGAGTTCCAGTCGCCCTGCTGCACCAGACCGATTTTGAAGGGGATTCGTAGCTTAAGCAGCGCGGGGAGATAGCGTTCATACTCCGTGACCGTGCGCCGCCCCTGATAGGTTTGGATCACCAACTCATCGATTGGCAACGCATTCAATTGGCTGACGTTGCCGGTCTTTGCCCAATCGAGCAGGCCAGTCACTCCCAAAGCATATTCTTTGGGTAACCGACCGCGCAGCTTGTCGAGAAACTCCGCGTACTTGTCCAGTTGATAGGTTGCCGCGTCAAAGTCGATCTGTAGCCCTACCACCCGATTGCCTGCCGCAGCCCAACGGGCAGGCATGCGCACCGCCGAGGCCAATACTTCCTCGGACATGTCCAGGGTTGCGACACGTACGGTGATCCAAACGGCAGGCGCCTGCAGCTTGCTCAACGGCATTCCCAACTTCAGAAAACGAGCGCCCTGGCGGCCATTCACGATTTCACCCTGATGGAGATAGAGCAGATCGGCCTGCTGCAACGCAGGCTGCGGCCAAACGCCGGACCAAAGCCAGAATGCGCGGTAATCATGCGCGTTCACGGCCGGTGGCGCTGCGGCGGTTGCAGAGCTCGGCAACCACAGCAGCAGCAATAACCGCATCACCAATAGTATTTGAGCTTTTGTTCCCATTGGTTACCTTTATACTGGCTCTTCAACAGGTTAAACCAACGTTGGCGAGTTTTTTGCGAGATCTCCTGCCGGTCGCAGCTGTTGTAGCCGGAAGGTGAGAAACACATCACCGCCCGGTACAGCGCATAGGTTTTATCTTCCGGTTCGGCCTTGGGATCGGCGATCACTTGCTGATAATATTTTAATCTACCGTGCGCTTTATCTTTATTCAGCTCGGCCCCAGCCAGGTCATCCAGCTGTTCATTGCCCCCCATTTCCGCTTCGGTGCTGATATCGGCAAAGGTGGTACGCAAGAACTCTGCCACGCAGTTCATGGCGTGTGGATCGTTCTTGTTGTTCGCCAAGACGGCAACGTTAGCGTCTAAAGAAGCACAGAAATAGCCAGGTTCGGTCCGGCTGCCATCCCAATCGAAAACGCTGAGTGCGACATCACCAAATACCTGCGGATCAGGCGTCTGTTTGATGTGTTTTTTCAGCTGGCTGTCGGCAATAAACCCTTGATAGTCGCCCACCATTAAATCCTTGAACAGCAGCGTATGCAAAGCGATGGTCTTTTCTTCATCATTGGGTGCGCCCGCGGCCTGCTGTTGCAGCAACGCTTTATTGGCCAGGCTTTTGAGCACCACTGAGCGGTAACGCAGGTTATTGATTGGGCTGTCTGGGGCAAAAATAGCCGCGGTTTTATTTTCCTGCACCAAGGCGGTGGCCAGCATCAACTGCAGATACTGTTGCTGATAAGGGGCAAGTTTCATGCCGAGCAGATGACGCCAATGGGCTTCGGCACCCGGCCAATTTTCCTGCATCACCAGGGCATCGCCGTAGAGGATCTGCTGGCTGAACGCGATGAGATCGTTCGCTGCCAATTGTGCCGCAGGCTGGATCGCCTTGGTGACCGCGGCATAATCCTTTTGCTGATAGAACAGCCAGGCATTATGCATATATTCCCAGAGCGGTAACTGATTGGCGGCAACAAACATCGGTTTGTACCCCTGCAGCAGCTCATCGGTCACTTTCGGCATCGATGGGTTATCGAGATTGTAGTTGCGCAGCCACTTCATGGTTTGGGTGAAGGTCAACAACGGGGCATAGGCACTGCTGATAAAAGGTGGCTCTGCGCTGTCGTAAGGAATGTTGCGGCTCAGCAGAATTTGATCCCCTTCATCAATCATCGCGCCAAGCGTATTGATATCGGTGGCGGCGGTTATCTCGCTTTCATACAGCTGCGCCAAACGCGGCCAGTCGGACAGATACCAATTCACCCGGCGCTGCAATCCCTGCACGGAATCCACATATTCGCCTTTGGGATAAGCGGCCAGATAGGCCTGCGCACGTTGCAATGCCAGGGCACCCGCCTCTTTATCAGCCCGCTGCGGATCGAACATGCCGTACTGATCCGTGGCATTTTCAGTGATCTGGTTCAAGGCCACGCGGAACAGCATATAAGCGGCGGTTTCGGCTACCCAGGGTTGATCCGACTCTTTAAGCCGTTGGAACCCGGTATCCGCATCGGCAAACTGCCCCTGATAAAATTGTTCCGCACTGGTGAGGTAATCTCTGAACGCCGCCGCATGGGAACCTGCGGCATAGTTTGCCATCAGCGGTAAAAATTGCTCCGGCTGCGCTTCACCCCGGTAAATTTTGGCCCGGCGCAGCGCCAGTAAATCGCGTTCGGCCTGATCTAGCTGTGGGTCTGCCAGCAGGGTCTGGAAAAATTGGCTGAGTGACAGCGGATTATTAGAGATCCAGCGGCCTTCATATTCGGCTGAAAAACCGGTTAACCCCGACGGTTTAATGCCTAGGCTTAATGCTAGCGCATCAAGAGGATCTTCCTGTGGCACAGCCATTTGGCCTGGTGCGGTGGCCTGATCGGTTGCAGGCGCAGCTTCCCCAGGGAACACGCCAAACGTGTATCCTCTGCTGCGGCTAATATCCTGCGGCAACGACGACAGTGCCACGGGTAGATTGCGCATTCCAGCTGCCAGCATCAGCAGATTGACGCGGGTATCATTATCGGCGGCCAGGTAGGGCACCCCGCTCATTGCGCAATAGTCGCTCCAGCGGCAGCCAGTTTCATCGGAAGAGGCCATGGCTAATGGGCTAGTAACCGCGATGGCAGCAACCACTATGGCTAATATGCTTTTTTTCATCGATGTCCCTACTTATCTCCAGTTATCACTTTCATCCCGAGTGAAATTAGCCTGAGATAGTCTCGTAAGCATGCAGAAAAAACAAGGTGGCACAAACAGACCGCTTGGTTGCTGGGGGAGAATGTCAACGAGTGCTCTTTCCCTACCACAGGCCACCTTGCCGCAGCCAGTAATATAATTCGCTATTACGCCTGAACCCCAGCTTGCGCATCGCCGTGAGTTTATGGGTACTGACGGTCTTGACGCTCAGCGAAAGTTTGCTGGCGATCTTGTCGGGGGTTAACTCCCATGAGATCCCTTGCAGAACCTCGCGCTCACGCGGGGTCAGTTGCAAATGGCGCCATGTACTTTCCGTATTGGCGGTCAAAGACGCCTGACTTGCCTGCTCAAACATCTCCTCAACCAAACGCACCACAGCATCAGGCCGTGCCTTGCGATTTAATAGCGCGGGTTCATTCTGGCGAATGACATTCTCCGCTACCGTATCACTTATGATAATCGTCCCGAGCCGCCGGCTCTCTGGATTTGCCCGGCGAGAATTGAACCGCGACGACCCGCCAAATGGGTTGACACATACCAACAGGTCGATCGCTATCCCGGGCGCAACCGGCACAAAACTCCATGTACAGCCTTTAGTCAGCAAATAGTCCTGCAAAATATGTTGAATGCCCAGAGAAAAATAACGGTTGCTATCCTGAATAGTGATAACAATATGTGGTGTCATTTTAGTTCCTCATGAATCGGCAAGAAAATAGGGCAATAATGTGGGTTACATTCATATGGCAAATCATCCTTGATGCTATCGCCCCAAAAAAGGGATACGGTTACCCTCGCAAGCCCAATATAGGTGTGCCTATAACGAGGTGGCCGATTACTGGTCAGCTAAAGTGAAGCTGGTAACCGCCTTGAAATTTGCCTTTGGTAACGGTGGCAGACGCACCATCCCCGTGCAGATAGGCACAGAAGTTCAGGGTAATATGCCATTTTGCAGCTTTTGGATGGAGGTTGGCTTAGTCAGCTTAATAGGGCCGCTAGCATCTTCAATGACGAGGCTAGCCCCCAATATACAAGGGCCTATGACGGCACCGACGCTACTATTGGAGAACACGGTAACTTTGTTCTTGGCATTTGGCTTGTTACCAATTTCACCGTTACGTACACTCTCTAAACGCTTTCGCCAGCGGTTTTAGCGTTGCGACAAATCTTAATGATCAGACAATAGACAAGCAAAATAACCTATTTAATATGCAAAAATTAGAATTAACAACTTTAAATTATTATTTTTAATATATTTAATGCTGTTTTGAGCATAAAAAAACCAGCAAGCGAGTAGGTAATACTGTCTTAAATTCAACTAGTTATTATTGCTGAAAAAATAGTTCAAATCAGGGTTGACTACGGTAGTCGGTTACAACTAAATTCCTACGCACAGTCAAGCCGTTAAGACTATTCTTATCACTGGACGCAGTTCAACACTAACACCAAGGATGCTCGGTTATCGCCATGAAATATATAATAAACCTTAATATTATTTTTGATCCTGACAATAGAATATTGACGGTTAAAAACGACATTCAGCAGTCTGTAGAATTATCAAAGCCAGCAACCCGGTTACTCAGTGAGTTGATTAACAACAATAGGGTCAACCTTGCTCGCGATGACCTGCTAAAAAACGTCTGGGCGGACTATGGTTTTTCACCGTCTAATGCCAGCCTGAATAACCATATTAGTGAGCTACGTAAAGCCTTCACTAATCTCGGCGTGAGCAAGGATATTATTTCCACCGTTCCCCGCGTCGGCTTTAGAATGGATGCGGAAATCCATCCGATACAAAAATCTGAGCAGGGAATAACAGAAGAGGCACCGGTCTCCAGGATTCCTGCCACTGAAGAAGCTCACACCTCATCAGAAACCCTACCGCCGACAATGACCGAGCAAGGAGAACATCAATCTATCTATTTGTCGTTAAAAAAACACAAAATGATAATCTACATACTGGCTCTTTTACTGTTACTGACCACGGTAACGGGCACGACCATGCTGAGACACAACCAAAAAGAGAGCGTGAACTTCGTGGTGACTCATGGAAAATGCAGTATCTATAACTTAAATGACGACAAGCCAAATAAAGAGTTTACGGCTAAAATCGTCAAGGAGATAGCAGCGGAAGGCATAGACTGTTCGCGGGAAGATCTGGATGTTTTTTATGCAGAGGCACACCCTAATAACGACCGTTTCAGAGTCCGTCTGCTCGCCGCCTGCAGTAAAATTGATGCCACCAGCTATAAAAGTTGCTTAAATTACAAAACGGTAGAGTAATAACATGAAAAAGATCGTCGTCGCCCTGCTGTTGATTGTTAGCTTAGGCTCCCTTCTTTTTTATTGGTATCAGTCACAGTCCCTCAAACCGTTCCATTGTGATGCCCAGGTGTTCGCCCACCTCAAAATCGATGAAACGGAGGCCGTTGAGGTCAACTCCTATGTCGACGTCATATTTAAGTCGGCACATGATGGGGTCCTGAAATTTTCAGGCTCAATCAAGAATAAGGGCCATGACTATATCCTGAGAAGGACCGTCTACTTTACCGTCGCCCCGTCGGAGCTGGAAAACGTCAACAAAATTGTCTTTACCCGTACAGAGAGCCACCCTACGGATAACACGCCAGCAGACCTTTGGCAGAACAGAGTGTTACCGCAAACGCCGGGTATTGAATTTTACTCAAAAATCAGGTGGTTAGAAAGAGACGCTATCATTATTAAAGGGTTTACTAATCCTCTGATCGTCTGTATTCGCCGCTAACGGCACTCGGAGAGCTCACTATCGGCAATGCTGCCTGAACAGGCGTGCCAGGTAGGCCCCCATCGGCGTGAGCGTCGTATCCTTGCGTTGGATCAGGTAGAAGGTGGCTTGTGGTAAGGCTTCGTCCAATTCCAACGCCACCAGATGGCGGCCCAGGATAGGATCGGAAATCACATCAACCGACAGAATGCTGACAAAGTCACTCTGCGCCACCAGGCTGGTACAGGCCATAAAGGTTTCGCAGGTAACGCTGATCGCCGGTGCCATCCCCATATCACCAAACAGTTCATGCAGCAGGCGGTAGTAGCTGCCATTGGGGGTTGGCATAGTCCAATCGCAATGTTGCAGCTCCTTGAGCGTGCGGGCGTTCTCACACGGATGCCCTTTGCGTACCACCACCTTGTATTCTCTTTCCATCAGCCGCTCAAAGCTCAGCTCATTGTCCATACTGCTGGGGTAGTAGGTATTAATGGTGAAATCCAACTCCCCCTGGCGTAGCTCCGGGATCATCGAGACCAGTTGCCCCTCCACGATGCGTACCTTCACATTGGGATATTCGCGATGAAACTGGGTGATCACTTTCGGCATTACCGTGCGGGCAACGCTGCCACCGACGCCGATATTGACCGAGCCGCCCGCTAACCCCAGCCGCTGCTGAATATCTTCCTGCGCTACCCGCAGCTCTTCGAGGATCAGGCTGGCATGCTGAAAAAAGTTATCGCCGCAGTCGGTTAATACCACTCCTTTGCTGCGGCGGACAAACAGCTTGGCGCCGAGCACCTCTTCCAACTCCTGAATCGACTTGGTCAACGCAGGCTGGGAAAGGTTACAGGTCCGGCTGGCGGCGCGGATACTGCCCTGGCGGCTGACTTCCACAAAGGCGCGTAACTGGTGCAATTTTATCGAGGCTGGCATAGGCGATTTGCGATAACCGTTGTTTATCAGTAGCAAGATATTGGCATCTTATTTAACCCGATACCATTGTGTACATTCGAAAAAAACATAATAAATAACCCAATCATCATTTCGCTTAATTAAACGCAGTATCGCGCTCAATAAGCGCCTTTCACGGCTTTTTAGCAACTAATTACATAAATATTCAATTTTAATTTAATTGCCTGATCTTCGTCAGCGCACCACATCTGCCTGAATTTTATTCAAGGCGTGATAACTAATGGAAAACTGCTATGAACACTCCGCTTTCAACGTTGGTGACCGAACTGTATCCGCAGCTGCAAGCCTGGCGCCGTGACTTCCACCACCATGCCGAATCTGGCTGGCTTGAATTTCGTACCGCTTCGCTGGTGGCGGAAGAGTTGGATCGATTAGGTTATCAGTTGCAACTCGGCCGCGAGGTGATCAACGCCGAAGCCCGCATGGGGCTACCTTCTGCACAAATCCTGGCGGCACAAGAACAACGAGCCATCGAACAAGGTGCCCTGGCGAAGTGGCTCCCCTTCTTTTCCGGCGGTTTTACCGGCATTGTCGCCACGCTGGATACCGGCCGCCCTGGCCCCACCATCGCCTTTCGCGTCGATATGGACGCACTCGATCTCAACGAACTACTGCATCCCGACCATCTGCCATTCCGTGAAGGTTTCGCCTCCTGCAATAGCGGCATGATGCACGCCTGCGGGCATGATGGGCATACCACCATCGGCCTGGGGTTGGCGCGAGTATTCAAGAGCCTGGAGCCACAGCTGCATGGCCGCATCAAGCTGATATTCCAACCGGCCGAGGAAGGTACCCGCGGGGCCAAATCGATGGTGGAAGCTGGCGTGGTAGATGACGTCGATTTCTTTACCGCCGTGCATATCGGCACCGGCGTACCGGCCGGGGAACTGGTGTGCGGCAGCGACAGCTTTATGGCTACCACCAAGCTGGACGTCACTTTCCGTGGCGTGGCATCCCATGCCGGTGCCAAACCGGAGGATGGCCGTAATGCCCTGCTGGCGGCGGCTCAAGCCAGCATTGGGTTGTATGCCATCCCTCGTCACAGCGAAGGCAGCTCACGTATAAACGTTGGCGTGTTGCAAGCGGGCACCGGTCGTAACGTGATCGCAGACTGCGCCTTTATGAAGGTAGAGACTCGCGGAGCCACCAATGAGATCAACGAGTTTGTCTACCAACAGGCGCTCAACGTCATCCAAGGAGCCGCCACCATGCAGGGGGTGGAATACGACATCGCCCTGATGGGCGCGGCGCAAAGCAGCCAGCCGACGCAACCTTGGGTGGATTACATCCATCGCCAGGCACTCAGCATCAGCGAGCTTGGTTCAGTTGTCGATCGCCGTGAGCAGGCGGCGGGCTCTGAGGATGCCACCTACATGATGGAACGGGTGAAATCTCACGGTGGGCAAGCATCCTATGTGATTTTCGGTTGCGAACTCAGCGCCGGGCATCACAACGAGAAATTCGACTTTGAAGAGCAGGTACTCACCGTGGCGGTAAAAACGCTGGCTACCCTGGCACTGAACCTACCGACTTTTGGGAGCGCAATATGAAACAACCGGAACTGGTCTCTTTTATCCACCATTACATCGATAGCCACCAGGCCCGTTTCAGTGCCTTAAGCGATGAGATCTGGGATCACCCAGAAACTCGCTTTACCGAAACCCACTCCGCCGAGCTACTGGCAAACGCCTTGGAACAAGAGGGTTTTGAGGTTGAACGCGGCGTTGGCGGTATTGAAACGGCGTTTATCGCCAGCTTTGGTAGCGGCCATCCGGTGATCGCCTTATTGGGTGAATACGATGCATTGGCCGGTCTGAGCCAGCAGGCGGGCTGTGCCACCCCGTCTCCGCTGGTGGAAAACGGCAATGGTCACGGCTGTGGGCATAACCTGCTCGGCACCGCTGCACTGGCCGGAGCCTTTGCGGTTAAAGCCTGGATGGAACAACAACAGTTAACCGGCACGATACGCTTTTACGGCTGCCCAGGGGAAGAAGGCGGCTCTGGTAAAACCTTTATGGTGCGTGAGGGGCTGTTCGCCGATGTGGATGCCGCCCTCACCTGGCATCCGGAAGGCTTTAGCGGCATGTTCAATACCAGCAGCCTGGCCAATATTCAGGCCGCGTTCCGCTTCAAGGGCGTCGCCGCTCACGCGGCCAACTCGCCACATCTCGGCCGCAGCGCGCTGGATGCCGTGACGCTGATGAACACCGGAGCCAACTTCTTGCGTGAACATATCGTGCAGGAAGCCCGGCTGCATTATGCGGTCACCAATACCGGCGGTAGCTCCCCCAATGTGGTGCAGGCTGACGCCGAAGTGCTTTACCTGGTGCGAGCTCCACAACTCGATCAGGTGCAGGATATTTACCAGCGCCTGGTCAACGTTGCCAAAGGTGCAGCGCTGATGACCGACACCCAGATGACCGTGCACTTTGAAAAAGCCTGCTCCAACTACGTCCCCAATCGCCGCCTGGAAAAGGCGATGTATCAGTACGTGTGCGATTTCGGCTTGCCGGATTACAGCGACGAAGAGCGGCGTTTTGCCACGGAGATCCGCCAAACGCTCAGCAAGGACGACCTGCGCAATGCCAAGCTGAACATTTCACGTACCGGTGGAGTCGCTGGGCAGGAATGGGTAAGGCAGTTGGGCGATAAGGTGTTGATGGACGAGGTCGCCCCCTACGTGGAGTCACAAGAAATCCTGTACGGCTCTACCGACGTCGGCGACGTCAGTTGGGTCACGCCAACGGCCCAGTGCTTCAGCCCCTGCTTTGCTCTGGGGACGCCGTTGCATACCTGGCAGTTGGTCGCCCAGGGGCGCACCTCAATAGCCCACAAGGGCATGTGCCTGGCAGGTAAAGTGATGGCCGCTACCGCCGTCGCCCTACTGAGCGATAACGCCTTGCTGAACGCCTGCCGCGAGGAATTCCGCCAGCAACGTGCCGAACAGCCTTATCAATGCCCCATCCCTGCGGGGGTGAAACCTTCCCCACTGAAGTAAATTCCGACCGTTCTGGCTCCCGTTCCGAGCCAGACCACCATAGCGACCCATAAAACTATAAAAATCTGATTACGGACAAGAGGGTAATATCATGAGTGAGATAGCATCATCCGCCAATAAAAGCCCCGGGCGTATTTTTTACTGGGTAGAACGTATCGGTAATAAAATCCCCAACCCCTTCCTGTTATTCGTTTATTTAATCGTGGTGTTAATGCTCGCCACCGCGCTCATTTCCTGGTTGGGCCTGGTGGTGAAAAACCCGGCTACCGGGGAAATGATCCAGGTAAAAAATCTGCTGAGCGTGGAGGGAATACAATGGATCCTCCCCAATATCATCCACAACTTCAGCGGATTTGCGCCATTGGGGGCGATCCTGGCGCTGGTGATCGGTGCCGGTCTGGCGGAAAAGGTCGGCCTGTTGCAGGCGCTGATGTACAAAATGGCCTCACACGTCAGCGCCGGCTACGCCAGCTATATGGTGCTGTTTATCGCCTTCTTCAGCCATATTTCCTCCGATGCCGCACTGGTGGTCATGCCGCCGCTGGGGGCGTTGATCTTCCTGGCCGTCGGGCGTAACCCCATTGCCGGGCTACTGGCGGCGATCGCCGGTGTCGGCTCGGGGTTTACCGCCAACCTGCTGATTGTCACCACCGATGTGCTGCTTTCCGGCATCAGTACCGAAGCGGCCAAAGCGGTTGACGGCGCAATCCACGTCAGCGTGATCGATAACTGGTACTTTATGGCCACCTCGGTGATCGTCCTGACCATTACCGGCGCGTTGCTAACGGATAAATTTATCGAGCCACGGCTACCAAAATGGCAAGGCACCGCCGAAGACAAGCTAGAGGTGCTCACCCCATTACAAAACCGTGGCCTGATGATGAGCGGGATCGCCGCGCTGGTGTTTATCGCCGTGATGGCCGCGCTGGTGGTGCCAGAGGGTGCCCCACTGCGCGATCCGCAAACCGGCTCGGTGATCCCTTCCCCCTTTATCAAAGGCATTGTGCCGATCATCATCCTGTTCTTCTTCACCGTCGCCATCACTTACGGCGTCGTCACCAAGACGATCCGCCGCCCGGACGATATCCCCAACCAGCTGGTCGAGCCGATGAAGAACATGGCGGGCTTTATCGTCATGGTGTTCCCGCTGTCGCAGTTTGTGGCGTTCTTCAACTGGAGCAACATGGGCAAGTTTATGGCCATCGGCCTGACGGATCTGCTGGAGGCGGCCGGAATGAGCGGCGCACCGGCGTTCCTCGGCCTGATGTTCCTGTCCGCCTTCCTGTGCATGTTTATTGCCAGCGGTTCCGCCATCTGGTCGATCCTGGCCCCAATCTTCGTACCGATGTTTATGCTGTTGGGCTTTCACCCGGCCTTCGCCCAGATGATTTTCCGCATCGCGGATTCATCCGTGCTGCCGCTGGCACCGATGTCGCCATTCCTGCCGCTATTCCTTGGCTTTCTGCAGCGCTACCTGAAAGACGCCAAGCTCGGCACCTACTACGTGCTGATCATGCCCTATCCGCTGGTGTTCTTCGCCGTCTGGACCCTTCTGCTGGTAGTGTGGTACATGCTGGGGCTGCCTATCGGGCCTGGGGTCTACCCGAAAATGGGGTAAACCAATGCCGAAAAAATTGTGCTCAATACCCCGTCTTTTGGCGTAAGCTGAACCGATTATCCCCGCCGGATGCTTGCCAGCCGGTGGGGACACTTATGTCAATGCGTTAAGGGCCTGCTATGAGTCGTGAAATCAACAAAGATACGCAGCTGTGTATGTCACTGGCCGGTCGGCCAGGCAATTTCGGTACCCGTTTCCACAACTATCTGTATCAGGAACTGGATCTGAACTTCATCTACAAGGCGTTCACCACCAAAGATATTCAGGCAGCGGTCGGCGGCGTGCGCGCTTTGGGTATTCGCGGCTGTGCGGTTTCCATGCCGTTCAAGGAGAGCTGTATTCCGTTCCTTGATGAGCTGGATGCGTCGGCCACGGCTATTGAGTCAGTCAATACCATCGTCAACGACGACGGCTTCCTGCGGGCGTATAACACCGACTATATCGCCATCGCCAAACTGCTGGCGAAATACCAGATCCCCCCGGCCACCTCGTTTGCCCTGCGTGGCAGCGGCGGTATGGCCAAAGCGGTGACCGCCGCCCTGCGCGATGCAGGGTTCAAGAATGGCCATATCATTGCGCGCAACCCACAGGCGGGCCAGGCACTGGCTGCACAGTATGGTTATCAGTGGCAGCCAGAAGTAGGCGATTTGCAGGTTGAGATGGTGATTAACGTCACGCCAATCGGCATGGCGGGCGGTAGCGAAGCCGAGCAGTTGGCCTTTGAACCGGCCACCATCAAGGCTGCCAAGATCGCTTTCGACGTGGTTGCACTGCCAGCAGAAACCCCGCTGATCCGCTATGCCCGTGAGCAGGGTTTGCAGGTGGTGACCGGTGCCGAAGTGATCGCTTTACAGGCTCTGGAGCAGTTTGTGTTGTACACCGGCGTGCGCCCTTCCGATGAGCAAATCACCCGCGCTGCGGCACATGCGCGTGGCTAATGGTATCCCCTCGCCAGAGGGGATACGTCATACCAGCCGCGATTAGAACGACAGGGTCAGGCCCGCGTAATAGGCCCGGCCCGGTTCGTTGTAGGTCGAAGCCCCTTCGTTTTCACGGTAGATCTGTTTGTCGAACAGGTTGGTGACGCCGGTTTTCAGGCTCAGATCCTTCATCAAATCGTAATTGACGCCAATGCCCACCACCGAATAAGCCCCAACTTCCTGAGTGGAAAGCGTGCCGGCTTCGTTACGGATCTCCGCATATTCACGCGGCTTTTGCCGACCATACATCGTCCAATTCAGGTTGGTGGAGAGCTTATCGGTGACCTGATAATCCAGCAGGGTATTCACCGTATACTTGGGGATCACCGACAGAGGATTACCGGTATCCTTGTTTTCGGAGGTGATCATATAGGTCGCGTTGGTGCGCCAGGTAAGCATGTCCTCAACCAACGGCACCACCAGATTGCCCTCCAACCCTTCGACCAGCGCCTTACCGCCGTTTTCCCAACGCAAGATGTTGTAACCGTTGGAGGCATAGCCAACAATCTCGGTGCCCGCTACGATCTTGTTTTTATAGTCGTTACGGAAATAGGTGATGCCTGCATCGTAACCTGCCCAGGTAAATTCCAGGCCGATCTCTTTGTTAACGCTGGTTTCCGGATCCAGATCGTTATTCCCCAGCAGATAGCAGCTGCCTGAAACTATGTCCTTCGGGCACCCGTTACCACGGGTGGATAACAGATAGCCTTCGCTGGACTGGTACAGGTTTGGCGCTTTAAAGGCTCGGGCGATACCGGCCTTCAGTTTGAAATACTCGCCAAGCTCCTGCGAAATGTTCAGGCTAGGGCTCCAGTTAGCGCCATATTTATTGTGATAGTCGAAGCGCAGGCCGGGGATCACGAAGGTGCCCTCTATCGGCTCAATATTGTCCTCAAAATAGAGTGAGCTGATATCGGCGCTGTTTTTAGCGCTGCGCTCAGAAGGATCGCCAGAGACGCCATTAATGACAACACCGCTTTGATCGGTCATCTGCATGGATGCCGGATCGTTAAGCTTTTCACGGTTCCACTCTGCACCCAGCGTGACGTTCTGCTCAAACAGCAGATCCAGCGGGATATTCAGCTCACCACCGGTACGGTAATTCTCCAGACGGCTAGTGTTATAGGTGTCGTCGTTGATCATGCCTTCGACACGGCCGGTCGTCCCCTCCGCCAGACGGGTATTGTTGGTTTTCTCATAGTTAAAGTTCAGCCGGGATTGGCCCCAGTCCCAGATGCCATTATGGGTAATACCGTAGCTCTGGCGATACAGGCGGTTAGTTTCCTGGCCATACAGCGAAGCCACCAGATCGCCTGGGCTGAGATTGCCATTGCTGTATTGGGTATCGCCAGCGTAGATATTGCCCTGGCGGCTGTAGGCATAGTCAAAATCGAGGATCTGCTGCGGGTCTATTTTCCAGGAGAGTGAGGCATTGATATCTTTGTTTCTGACGCCTTCACGCCCTGCGGCATAGGAACCGTTCTGCTGGGTGTTGATGTCATAGGCATCGGCATCGGTTTTATTGATGTTACCGAACAGGCGCATGGTCAGCACGTCACTGACCAGCGGGCCGCTTAAACTGAAGTTGGCGCGGTTGGTCGCCCCTTCCTTGTTGTTTTCGGGCTGGTTGGTAAACAGCGAAAGCGTGCCATGCCAATCTTTGGTTGGGCGTTTGGTAATAATATTAACCACCCCGCCAGCTGCACCCGAGCCATAGCGGGCTGCCGCCGGGCCACGTAACACCTCAATGCGTTCAACCATTTCTGCGGGCACCCAGTTGGTATCGCCACGGGTATCCCTTTCGCCACGCCAGCTATAACGCACTGAATCACGAGAGGTTGCCGGGACACCGTCGATCAGGATCAGGGTGTTTTCCGGCCCCATTCCCCTTATATCAATCTGCCGATTGTTACCTCGGCTACCGCTAGCGCTGTTGCCGGTAAGGTTGACACCTGGCATTCTGCGAATGATGTCGGACAGGTCGTTGACCGGTGGCGTTTTGCGTATATCCTCGGCGGTGATAATCGAAACCCCAGGCTGTTGTTTCAGTTCTTCCGCCGCGGTGGCACGCACCACCATGGTCTCGCTGTCTTCTACTGGCACCTCCTCTGCCGCCATCCCACCGCTACTGAAAAGCCCCGCCAGCAGGATCGCACCAGGTTGCAGTCTGTTTTTTTTAGGTATAACCATCGAAATAATCCCTTTTATTTAAAGTAGATAATAATATTTGTAACTATTCTTGTAATTGAGAATTGTAATGATAAGCATTCATATTTAAACGCAGGAAAGCGTAAATTCACAATTTCTCCATAGTTCTGGGGAAACCGCAGGCAATAAAGAGAACTGATAATTATTATTAAAATACAATAAGTTATAATTATGATGCTGTGGATCGGGCGCGGCAGATAGCGCCCCACATGTAAGATTTGTGGGATTGGGGAGGAAGATTAAGCTGTGGTGCAGATTTCGTGGTGGTAGCAGGGTAATAGCACCCTCTTCTTCGAGTTAGGCAACCCGAAGAAGAGGAAATGGCTGAGCTTCAGATTACTTGGCCACGCCTTCCATTCCCACCAGCCCCACTTTCAGGTAGCCGGCTTTGCGTAGCGTATCCATCACGCTCATCAGCGTTTCATAATCTACGGTCTTGTCCGCCTGGAAGAAGATGGTGGTTTCTTTATTTGCCTGCGTGCGTTGATCCAGCACCGCCGTCAGCTGTTCCGCCGTCACTGGCTCATCGCCCACGTACAGCTGCTTGTCTGCCTTCACCGACAGGAACACCGGTTTTTCCGGACGCGGCTGCGGTTTAGCGGAAGAAGCAGGCAGATCGACACGAATATCTACCGTTGCCAGCGGCGCAGCCACCATAAAGATGATCAACAGCACCAGCATGACGTCGATAAACGGCGTCACGTTGATTTCATGCAGTTCGCCGCTGTCGTCCAGATCTTCATTTAAGCGCATCGCCATAACTCACCCCACCCGCAGTTGGTGCGCATGCTGCGAACGTTTGGCATCGGCCGAGGCCGCCAGATCCAGATCGCGGCCCAACAGCAGCAGCACCTGCGCCGCCACATCGCCCACCTGAGCACGGTGGCCGCCGATGACGCGAGCAAAGATGTTGTAGATCACTACCGCAGGGATAGCTGCAACCAGACCGAGCGCGGTGGCCAGCAAGGCTTCTGCAATCCCCGGGGCAACGACCGCCAGGTTAGTGGTTTGCGAATGGGCAATGCCGATAAAGCTGTTCATGATGCCCCATACGGTACCGAACAGGCCGACAAACGGTGAAATGGCGCCGATGGTGGCCAGGAAGCCATTGCCGCGCCCCAGCTGACGCCCGTAGGCCGCTACGCGGCGTTCCAGACGGAAACCGGTACGCTCTTTAATACCGTTGTTGTCGTTAGAGGCCGCCGACAGTTCCAGTTCGTTCTGCGCGTCTTGCAGCAGCACCGCACTGATGCTCTCTTGCGAGAAGCTTTGCGCCAGTTCGGAGGCATCGTCCAGCGAACGCACGTCGGCCAGCGCCAACTGCTCACGGCGCAGACGGCGCTTGGAACGAAACAGCTCGCTGCCTTTGGCAAACAGAATGGTCCAGGTGACAATAGACGCCAGCACCAGGCCAATCATCACGATTTTCACCACGATGTCGGCGTGCTGATACATGCCCCAGACGGAAAGGTCCATGCCGCGCGTTTCAGGCGGTTGGATGGTCGGTTCAGGACTAACCGGGGTGATATTTTCCGGGGTACCCGCCACTGGGGTTACCGCTGTTGGTGTGGCCGGTGTCGTTGCCGCGGCAACGCTTTCAGCGACTGCTGGTGCAGTGGCCGGTGCCGCCTGAGCGTTGCCCGCCAACCCCACCACCAACACCAGTGAGGCGATCACACTGCGCCCCAATGCGCCCCATTGCCCACGGCCTGCGCCCTGAGCACTTTGATTTGTCATTTTGCCAGCCGTTTTCACGCTGTGCCTCCACCCATTTCAACATTGAAGGAAGAATTCAGCGTGCGATCATATCAAACCAATCAGGGATTGATAGTAGTTATCATTATTATTTGAAGAATTACGCATCGACGAGCAAAAAATGATACAACCCCAGTCACTATCAGGGTTTGCGCGTCGTTTGGCATAACATTGCCCACCCATAATGCTAACAAAATCATCACTCAAACTGCTGATTTTTACCCCAACAGGCCACAAACGGTGTGAATAGCTCAGCCATCACTGCGGGAAAACGTCTGCGAGCGAGGCATGCATCCCCCTACGTAAGGGCTAGATAAAATCACACAGCAAGGTACAAGGTTTTACGGCGTTTTTACTTGGCCATACCGACGGTCGCCTGTACTTTTTCCGAGTTTTACGGCCTTTGCCACATTTTCTATGCTCTGTTTAATGTCCGCTTAAGCTAATAGCGGTACACTATATGGTGCTCAAGGGCCTCACCGCCGTGTGTGGCCTATATTTACCGGTGAGCATGGCTATAACAGCACGGTAGCCTATAGAAAGTCAGCCCAGGCACCCCAGGATAAAGAATGGATGTATTAAGAGAAATTGTTCACGCACTGTGGACGCAAGACTTTACTGCACTTGCCGATCCCAGCGTGATTTGGGTGGTTTATGCCGTCCTTTTTACCACCTTGTTTTTAGAAAACGGTTTGTTGCCCGCTTCCTTCCTGCCCGGAGATAGCTTACTGCTGTTGGCCGGTGCCTTGATCGCCAAAGGCGTGATGAACTTTATCCCCACGCTGATTATTCTGACGGTCGCCGCCAGCCTTGGCTGTTGGCTCAGCTATCTGCAAGGGCGATGGCTTGGCCATACCTCGGTGGTGAAAGGCTGGTTGCTACAGCTACCAGCGCAATACCACCAGCGCGCGCACATGCTGTTTAACCGCCACGGCCTGGTCGCTTTGCTGATTGGCAGGTTCCTGGCGTTTGTACGCACCCTGTTGCCTACCATGGCCGGTATCTCGGGCCTCAATAGCGCCCGTTTTCAAATCTTTAACTGGCTCAGCGGCTTGCTGTGGGTAGGCTCGGTAGTCACGCTAGGCTATGCCTTTAGCCAAATCCCGCTGGTGAAACGCCACGAAGATCAGGTGATGGCCGGGCTGATGATCCTGCCGATGGTGCTGTTGGTCGTTGGGCTGCTGGGCGTGATGCTGGTCGTTTGGCGTAAAAAACGCGCCTCCTGAATCGGGTGGCGCGGCTATAGCGCCATCCTCGCGGGCAGGTGGCTGACCAGCGCATCCACCGCCAGCCGCACTTTCAAGGGTAAATGCGGCGTAAGCGGCCAGACGGCATGCACCTCAAAGTCTTTCCCCGGTACCTCCCCCAATACCTGCTGCAATCGGCCTTCCAGCAAGGCATCACGGATTAGCCAGCATGGCAGCCAGGCAATACCAAACCCGGCCACCGCCGCGTCGGCAATCGCCTGCAGATCGTCCATCAACAAACGGGGTTTCGGCATCACTTCTCGCATTGTTCCGTCTGCCTGCGGGATCAACCAGCTACGTATCATTGCGGCGTAGCGATAAGCGATGGCATCGTGCCGGGGCAGTTCCTCAATGCTGCCTGGGGCACCACAGCGAGCCAGATAATCCGGCGAGGCGCATAGGGTCATGCGGTTATCCCCTAACCTTCTAGCCACCAGCCCGGCACTGTCTGGCAATGCGCCGTTACGCACCGCCAGATCGAATCCTTCCTCGGCCACATCCACCACCCGATCGCTGAATGACAGATCGAGTTCCAATCCTGGATGCTCACGCGCCAACGCAGTAAGCACCGGCGCGATACACAGGCGGCCAATCAGCACTGGCATCGAGACCCGCAACCGACCACTGACCTGCCGCTTACCGCTTTCCAGCAGGTTCTCTGCGACACGGATCTCCTCCAACGCCCGTAAACAACGCTCATAGAACAGCGCGCCATCGTCAGTCAGATTCAGACTGCGAGTGGTGCGGTGAAACAATCGCACGCCCAGCCGTTGTTCCAGCCGGGCGATAGTTTTACCCACCGCCGAACGGGAAAGATGCAGCCTGTTGGCCGCCAGCGCAAAGCTGCCCGCCTCCACCACGCTGACCAATACCGAGATGCCGCTTAATCGGTCGCTCATTTTTTGTAGCCTTTTAGGAAACAATAATGGGAAAAATTATCGCCACTGGTGATTTTAAATCAACGTTATTATCTGTGAATATCTTCAACCCATCAGGAGCACCACATGGCCGATACCATGCAACGTTGGACGATGAACGCCGTAGGGCGTGAGCATCTGCAATTAACCGAGAGCACCATTCCAGAACCCGGCCCACATCAGGTACGGGTGAAAGTGAACGCTGTAGCGCTGAACTACCGCGATAAGATGGTGATAGAAGGCACCATGCCGTTGGATCTGCCGCTGCCGTTTACCCCTGCCTCGGATATGGCTGGCGTGGTAGACGCGGTGGGAATCGGCAGCACGCGTTTTCGCCCTGGCGATCGGGTGATCTCTACCTTTAGCCCAGACTGGATCGACGGAAAACCTGACGGTGATGCCCGCACTCCGCCTTATCGTGCATCAGGCGGTACTTATCAAGGGATGCTGGCGGAATACGTGGTGGTTGATGAGAGCTGGCTGAGCGCGTCACCTACCACATTAGACGATGCCCAAGCCAGTACCCTGCCCTGCGCCGGGCTGACGGCCTGGTTCGCCTTGGCAGAACGCGGCCATTTGCGTGCCGGTAAATCGGTATTGGTGCAAGGCACCGGCGGTGTTGCCCTGTTCGCGCTACAGATTGCCAAAGCCCACGGAGCGCAGGTCTTTATCACCTCCGGCAGCGAAGAGAAACTGCTACGTGCCAAGGCGTTAGGGGCCGATCACGGCATTCATCGCCTGCAAGAGGATTGGGTGGAGTCTATCTATCAACTGACGCAGGATCGCGGTATCGATCATATTGTCGAAACCGTGGGTGGCAGCAATCTGCTCAACTCACTACGCGCCGTGGCGATACATGGCCGTATCTCGGTCATTGGCGTGCTGGAGGGTTTTGATATTGCCATTCCAGCTAGCCTATTGCTGCTGAAATCGCCGCAGATCCAGGGAATCGGTGTAGGCCATCGCCGCGCATTGGAAGATCTGGTTCGCGCCGTCGACGTCAACGGCATCAAGCCCGTCATCGACCAGCGTTACCGTTTCGATCAGCTACCCGCGGCGCTCGATCACCTCGATCGCGGCCCGTTCGGCAAAATCGTCCTGACGCGCTAACCCTGCATGATGGCGCTGTTGTCCCGCAGCCGGGCGATTTCATCGCTCGGCGTAATGCCAAACAGCCGCTTAAACTCGCGGCTGAACTGCGAAGCACTCTCGTAGCCCACGCGGATCGCCGCCGTGCTGGCCTTAAGACCGTCATGCAGCATCAGCAAACGCGCCTTGTGAAGACGATACGACTTCACATATTGCAGCGGCGAGGTGTTGGTCACCGCCTTAAAGTTATGATGAAACGCCGACACGCTCATGTTCACTTCATATGCCAACTGTTCGACGTTGAGGTTCTCGGCATACTGGTTCTCAATCCGCCGTAACGCCTTGGCGATCTGGCTGAAATGGGTATGCCGGTTAACCAGTTCCTGCAACGAAGCACCACAGCTGCCACGCAGCACGTAATAAAGCAGCTCACGCACGATCTGTGGCCCCAGCACCCGCGCATCCAACGGTTTCTCCATCACGTCCAACAGACGTTCGGTGGCGCACAGCATTTCATCGCTAAGCACTGAGAGGTTAACGCCGCAGCTTTCACCCCTAGGCTGCATCAGGTAATCGTCATCACCGATATCGATCAGCAGATCCTGAAGCATCTGGGTGTCGATATTGACCGCCAGCCCCACCAGCGGCTGTTCCGGGCTGGCAAAGGTTTCACACTCAAACGGCAGCGATACCGTCATCAGCAGGTAATTGCGCGGATCGTACTGAAACACCTTGCTGCCACAGTAGCCCACCTTGTGGCCCTGAAAGATGATGACAATACCAGGCTCATACATCACCGGCTGACGCGGATAATACTCATCGCTATACAACACCTTCACCATAGGCACTGGCGTTGAGCTATAGCCTTTGGCGGTGGCAAAGCGCATCGCCTGGCGCGCCATACGGCTACGTAGTTCAACGTTCTCCATCAGCAAGCCCCTCTAGTCGCCTGAATAATTCGACACGGATAATAACCATAAACATGCATTTTCTACAGTGTAGTGTAGGAATAGGCAAGACACCGACAGGAATGTGCATTGTGCGATCGCGCCAGGTTGCCGACAATAGACTCCAGTTATTTTGCGCCGCTGGCGCTTCCCTGACGCGAAAAGAGAATACGATAATGCAAAATTTCATCCTCCACACCCCAACCAAAATCCTGTTCGGTAAAAACCAGATTGCCGAATTAGGCAAACAAATCCCGGCAGATGCCCGCATCCTGATCACCTACGGCGGTGGCAGCGTGAAGAACAACGGCGTGCTGGATCAGGTCTATGCCGCGCTGGCTGGCCGCAACGTGCAGGAGTTCTCCGGTATCGAGCCTAACCCAACCTATGAAACCCTGATGAAAGCGGTGGAAGTCGTGCGGGCAGAAAAGATCGACTTCCTGCTGGCGGTCGGCGGCGGTTCAGTGGTTGATGGCACCAAATTCATCGCGGCAGCGGCCGACTACCAGGCTGATCGCGATCCTTGGCATATCCTGAAAACCGTGGGCAGCGAGATCGTCAGCGCAGTACCGATGGGTTGCGTGCTGACCTTGCCAGCGACCGGCTCCGAGTCCAACAGCGGTGCGGTGATCACCCGTAAGAGCAGCGGCGACAAACAGCACTTCTTCTCCCCGCTGGTGCAGCCTCTGTTCGCCGTGCTCGATCCGGTGGTGACTTATTCACTGCCACCGCGCCAGATCGCCAACGGCGTAGTGGATGCCTTTGTCCACACCATTGAGCAATACCTGACTTACCCGGTCGATGCCAAAGTGCAGGATCGCTTTGCCGAAAGCCTGCTGTTAACGCTGCTGGAAGATGGCCCACGTGCGCTGGCCGAACCAGAAAACTATGCGGTACGTGCCAACGTGATGTGGAGTGCCACCATGGCGCTGAACGGCCTGATCGGTGCCGGTGTGCCGCAAGACTGGGCAACGCATATGCTCGGCCATGAGCTGACCGCCATGCACGGTCTGGATCATGCGCAAACCCTGGCCGTCGTCCTGCCTGCCTTGCTGGTAGAGAAAAAAGCCCAGAAGCGCGAAAAACTGCTGCAGTACGCCGATCGCGTCTGGGGTCTGCGTGAGGGTTCCGAAGAAAGCCGTATCGACGGCGCGATTGCCGCCACCCGTGCCTTCTTTGAGCAAATGGGCGTGCCAACCCGCCTGTCTGATTATCAACTCGACGGTAGCTCCATCCCTGCGCTGCTCGACAAATTGCATCAACACGATATGACCGCTCTGGGCGAGCATGGGGACATTACGCTGGAAGTCAGCCAACGCATTTATCAAGCGGCACGCTAATTGCTGGCGCACGATTTCATCGCAACATCACAGTTTCCTGCTAGGCTTTAGTTTCTACTTACCGTGCCCGACCGATCATCGGGCACGGTTGTGCGCCTTGTCCGCGCTTTCGATCGCGTCGCATAACATCGTCTCGTTAACTCATGGGAGAATTTTATGGCGAACCAATCCAGCTCCGTATCTGACAATAGCATTCGTGCCTGGGCCGCGCCCGGCCAGGGACAGCCGCTTGAACCCTTTACCTTCGACGCCGGTGCATTAGGCGACGATGAAATTGAAGTTGCTATCGATTACTGTGGCGTCTGCCACTCCGACCTCTCCATGCTCAATAATGAATGGGGCATGACCCACTATCCGTTCGTGCCCGGCCATGAGGTGGTGGGCAAAGTCACCAAGCTGGGTGCCCATGCGCAGAACAAAGGGCTGAAGATTGGCCAGGTGGTGGGCGTTGGCTGGAACCGCGGCAGCTGTATGCACTGCCACCCCTGTATGTCTGGCGATCAGCATCTGTGCAACGAGGTACAACCTACCATCATTGGTCGCCACGGCGGTTTTGCCGATCGCATCCGCAGTCACTGGGCCTGGGCGATCCCACTGCCAGAAGGCGTTGACGTGACCAGCGCCGGGCCGCTGTTCTGCGGCGGGATCACGGTGTTCAACCCACTATTGCAGTACGATGTCCGCCCGACACAGCGCGTTGGCGTGGTCGGTATCGGCGGCCTGGGCCACATGGCGATCCGCTTTATGCATGCCTGGGGCTGTGAAGTCACCGCCTTCACCTCGTCCAACAGCAAACGTGACGAAGCGCTTTCGTTGGGTGCACACCGCGTGGTGGCCAGCAATGACAGCGCCGCATTACAGGCCATCGCCAATCAGCTCGACTTTATTCTGGTCACCGCCAGTGCCTCTTTAGATTGGGACGCCTTTATCGGCACCTTGGCCCCGAAAGGCCGCCTGCACTTCGTTGGGGCGATACCCGACCCAGTGCCGGTTCAGGTATTCTCGTTTATCAGCAAACAGGCTGAACTTTCCGCTTCACCTACCGGTGCTCCTTCACGCCTTGCTGACATGTTGGCGTTCTGCGCCCGGCATGGCATTGAGCCGCAGGTGGAGCATTTCCCGCTGAGCAAGGTAAACGATGCCATCGCGCATCTGGAGGCGGGCAAAGCCCGTTACCGTATCGTACTGGATATGCACGCTTGAGGTCGCAAACTCGGCAAGCGCTGAGGTGGCGAACTAAAATTCATGTAAGCAGGCTTTGGCCTGAAAGCAGTCATAAGGAGATAGCGCATGCAACCCATCATCAAACTCCACGATGGTAATCTGATGCCGCAGTTGGGACTCGGCGTATGGCAAGCCAGCATTGAAGAAACTACGCAGGCCGTCACCAAGGCGCTGGAAGTCGGCTATCGCTCCATCGATACCGCCGCGATTTACAAAAACGAGGAAGGGGTAGGTGCCGCGCTGCAAGCCACCGCGATCCCACGTGAAGAGCTGTTTATCACCACCAAGCTGTGGAACGACGATCAGGGCGATCCGCAGGCAGCGCTGGAAACCAGCCTGAAAAAGCTGAAGCTGGATTACGTCGATCTCTACCTGATCCACTGGCCGAAACCGGCACAGGATCAGTATGTCGAAGCCTGGCGCGGCTTGATCAAACTGCGTGAGCAAGGGCTGGTGAAAAGCATCGGCGTCTGTAACTTCCACACGCCACATCTGCAACGCCTGCTGGATGAAACCAGCGTCGCACCAGTGATCAACCAGATCGAACTGCATCCGCTGCTGCAACAGCGCCAGCTGCGCGCCTGGAACGCGACTCATCACATCGCCACCGAGTCCTGGAGCCCATTGGCGCAAGGGGGTGAAGGCGTCTTTGATCAACCTCTCATCAAGAAGCTGGCGGAGAAGTACAACAAGACGCCAGCACAGATCGTCGTGCGCTGGCATCTGGACAGCGGCCTGATCGTGATCCCGAAATCGGTTACGCCCGCGCGTATTCGTGAAAACTTTGAGGTGTTTGATTTCAAACTGGATAAGGACGAACTGGGCGAAATCACCAAGCTGGATATAGGCAACCGCCTGGGGCCGGATCCAGACTCTCTGTAAACATAACGGGGTCGCACTGTCGGCCCCGTTGCTTTATTGTTGGCAACCTCTCGCGTTAATTGGCTTTTAACCCAAGATCTTATCGGTCACTGGCGCTATGATATGGCGCAGCAATCCGATCACAGCAGCTTGGAGTTTCATGACCTTCTCTTTCTCATCTTTGCCGCGCCTGACCATGGTGTTAATACTGTTGGTGCTGGCGGGCTGTTCCAGTAAGCACCAGCGTACCAGCCACGATCCTCACGCCTATGACGATGAAATCGAAGACGCGGCCGACGAGTATGATGTCGATGAAAAGCTGATCGCCGCCATTATTCAGGTAGAGTCCGGCTTTAACCCCAAGGCTGTCAGCCCTTCCAACGCCATCGGCCTGATGCAGCTCAAGGCGAATACCGCCGGTTGCGATGCCTACCGTTTTAAAGGTAAACGCGGCTGCCCGGATGATGACGATCTGTTGGATCCAGAAACTAATATCGATCTGGGGGCAGCCTATATAGGTGCGTTGCAACAGCAGCAACTGAAGTGGATTGACGATCCGGTGACCCGCCGCTATGCCACTGAAGTGGCCTATGCCAACGGCGCAGGAGCCTTGCTACGTACCTTCTCCAGCGATCGCAAAAAAGCCATCAGAATGATCAACAACCTGTCACCCGAGGCCTTTCACTGGCATGTGCGCCAGTACCATCCCTCACCGCAGGCACCGCGTTATATGCTGAAGGTCGAGGCGGCGTATAACAGTTTGTAGTGGCCCCTCACCCCAACCCTCTCCCACAGGGAGAGGGAGCTGTCTGGAGCCCGTGGTTAGCCCGTGCGCCTTCGGAAAGTGATGTAAGAAGAAGAAAGGCTGGGTATTACGCAAAGTAATCAACGAACTCGATCGGTTCCCTCTCCCTGTGGGTCTTAGCCCGTACTGCTTCGGAAAGTGATGTAAGAAGAAGAAAGGCTGGGTATTACGCAAAGTAATCAACGAACTCGATCGGTTCCCTCTCCCTGTGGGAGAGGGTTAGGGTGAGGGGCCAAATGGCGGAAAAACAGCCCCTTTCCTATCAGGCCTTACCGTTGCGGATAGGCTTGCGCGGTGGCTTGTTGGACGGAGTTCGCTGGCGGGTAATGTCCGTGTGCTTGGTCAACGCCGGGCGGGTATGCCGCTGTAGGCGCTTAGCCTCGCGCTGCTCGTCAATGCTCGGTGCTGGCACCAGGCATTCGCGACGGCCACCAATCAGGTGCTTCATCCCCATCTCTTCCAACGCCGTACGGATCAGCGGCCAGTTGAGCGGATCGTGATAGCGCAACAATGCCTTATGCAGGCGGCGCTGGCGATCGCCCTTCGGAATAAACACGTCTTCGCTCTTATACCCCACCTTACCCAACGGGTTCTTGCCGCTGTAATACATGGTGGTGGAGTTCGCCATCGGCGACGGGTAGAAGTTCTGTACCTGATCGAGACGGAAACGGTTTTTCTTCAGCCACAGGGCCAGATTCACCATGTCCTCATCGCGGGTGCCCGGATGCGAGGAGATGAAATAAGGGATCAGATACTGCTCTTTACCTGCCTGTTTGGAATACTGATCGAACAGCTGCTTGAAGCGATCGTAGCTGCCCATCCCCGGCTTCATCATCTTGGACAATGGCCCGGTTTCGGTATGCTCCGGTGCGATCTTCAGATAGCCGCCCACGTGATGGGTCGCCAGTTCCTTGATATAGCGCGGATCTTCAACCGCCAGATCGTAACGCACCCCGGAGGCGATCAGGATCTTCTTGATCCCTTCCAGCTCACGGGCACGGCGGTAAAGTTTGATGGTCGGCTCATGGTTGGTATCCATATAGGTACAGATTTCCGGATACACACAGGAGGCGCGGCGGCAGGTTTGCTCGGCACGCGGGTTGGTACAGCGCAACATATACATGTTGGCCGTTGGACCACCCAGATCGGAGATCACCCCGGTAAAGCCCGGTACCTTGTCGCGGATCTCTTCGATTTCACGCACGATCGAGTCTTCCGAACGGCTCTGGATAATGCGCCCTTCATGCTCGGTGATTGAACAGAACGAACAGCCACCGTAGCAGCCACGCATAATGTTCACCGAGAAGCGGATCATATCGTAGGCCGGGATACGCTCTTCGCCATAGGATGGGTGCGGCACACGCTGGTACGGCAGGGCAAACACGCTGTCCATTTCCGGCGTGGTGAGCGGGATCGCCGGTGGGTTGATCCACACGTAGCGGTCACCATGTTTTTGCATCAACGCACGGGCGCAGCCAGGGTTGGTTTCATGGTGCAGGATGCGCGAAGTATGGGCATACAGCACCTTGTCCGCCTTTACCTTCTCGAAGGAAGGCAGCAGCACGTAGGTTTTTTCCCACGGCTTGGGCTTGGCGGCACGTACGGTAACGGGCTTGGCCTCTGGCTCTGGCGTGCTGCCATCGGCACAGGGCAAATCTTCACCGTAAGGATTAGGGATTGGCTCGATGCGGCCCGGCTTGTCCAGGCGAGTGGAATCCACCCCGCTCCAGCCCGGCATGGCCCCTTTACGCATCACTGCGGTGTTACGGATATCGTGGATATCCTGAATTTTTTCACCCGCCGCCAGGCGATGCGCCAACTCCACCAGCGGGCGTTCGCCGTTGCCGTAGATCAGCATATCGGCCTTGGAATCCACCAGCACCGAACGGCGCACGGTATCCGACCAGTAATCATAATGGGCAATGCGGCGCAGGCTGGCTTCGATACCGCCCAGGATGACGGGCACATCTTTATAGGCTTCTCTACAGCGTTGGCTATAGACCAGGGTGGCGCGATCCGGGCGTTTGCCGCCCACGTTACCGGCGGTGTAGGCATCGTCATGACGCAGCTTACGATCGGCGGTATAGCGGTTGATCATCGAGTCCATATTGCCGGCGGTCACGCCGAAGAACAGGTTCGGTTTACCCAAACGCATAAAGTCTTCTTTGTTACTCCAGTCCGGCTGGGCAATGATCCCCACGCGGAAGCCCTGAGCCTCCAGCATGCGGCCCACAATCGCCATGCCAAAGCTTGGGTGATCGACGTAAGCGTCCCCGCTGATGACAATCACATCGCAGCTATCCCAGCCTAATTGGTCCATCTCCTCACGCGACATCGGTAAAAACGGCGCGGGGCCAAAACATTCGGCCCAATAAGGCTCGTAGGAGAACAATTCACGTTCGGGTTGGATCAGGCTGGTAGTGCTCATTCGGGTGCTCTTGTGCAGGTTAATTTATCGCCGGGCGGCGATTATACGCACTCACCGCCAAAAGAGCATGGTTATTTCTCAGATTACTCAGCTTTTGACCTCAAACTCGTACACATCGCTGCGGCACAGCGTTTCGCTGAACTCCAGCACTTCGCCCTGGGCATTGCGGCTGGTCTGGACAATGCGTAACAGCGGCGTGCCGCTTTGCACATTGAGCAAGCTGGCATTTTCGTCACTGCTGGCAACCGCCTTCAATAAAAAATGCCTGCCCTCTGGCACAATCCCTCGCGACTTCCATAGGGCATACAGCGAATGTTCCAGCTCTTCGGGATCGGGCAGAAAACGGGTCGGGATATAGGTGGTTTCCAACGACACCGGATTGCCATCCATCAACCGCAGGCGGCGTAGCTTGACCACGATACTGTCGCTTGCCAACTCCAGCGCCTTGGCTACCTCGCTGGGTGCCTTTATGCAAGAACGCAACAGCCATTGGTTGCTGACGCTGCTGCCACTGCGCAAAACCTGCGCGGTAAAGCCGTTATCCTGATTGAGGGAATAACCGATGTGCATGGCCACTCGAGTACCAATGCCCTGTTGGCGTGAGACCAGCGCTTGCTCTTCCAGCAATCTCATCGCCTTACTGACCGTCACGCGTGACAAATCCAATGCTTCAGCCAACACGCGTTCCGGCGGTAAAAAGTCGCCAACGCCCAGCACACGCTGCTTGATGGCAATTTCCAGGGAATTCGCCAGTTGGATGTAACGTGGTGCCGCCGCTGCCTGTGAAAACTGCTGACGCAGCCAGGCAATAAAATCATTCATCGGACCCACCTCTGATTTGTTCGCATTCCTCAACCGCCTCGTTTTTACCATATTTGTCACATTCAGGGTAATTACACCATGCGCACTTGCATTGGACTTAGATTGGAGTCACATTTTTCGACTATTGGACTTTAATTGGATCCATTTTACGACTAACATTAGCAACACTGATGTTTTACATCGGTTAGCACCAACACCAGGGAACACCCATATAAATGAAAAATATAAAAAATCCTCACCACGCCATACTCGGGGCGCTCTATGGGCAAGCCGTAGGCGATGCGATGGGGATGCCGTCAGAACTGTGGCCATTACAACAGGTTAGTGATTATTTTGGTTGGATCACCCACTTCCTGCCTGGCCCGGCAGAAAATATCGCAGCAAACGGCTTTATCGCCGGGGAATACACGGATGACACCCAGCAGGCAGTGGCCTTGATGGATGCGCTGTTGGCCGCCGAGGGCCGGGTCGAGCCGGAACGTATTGCTCACCACATCATGCTGTGGGCTGAACGGATCGGAGCCTTTGAGAAAAATATCCTCGGCCCCAGCTCCAAAGCCGCGCTGTTGGCGTTCCGCGCCGGTACACCGGTGGCAGAGATTGCCGCTAACGGCGTGACCAATGGAGCGGCCATGCGTGTCGCTCCGTTAGGTTGCCTGCTGCCAAGTAGCGATTTGCCAGCCTTTATCACGGCGGTAAGGCTGTCTTGCAGCCCGACCCACAAGTCGGATATCGCCGTAGCTGGCGCTTTTGCCATTGCCTGGGCCGTTAGCCGGGCTGTCGAAGGCGCGGATTGGGCCACCATCAAGCAAGAACTGCCCGCACATGTGGAGCAGGTGCAACAGCAACATATCACCACCTTCAGCCCTTCGCTCAGTCGCCGTCTGGTTTGGGCGCTGGAGTTCACCGCTAACCTGGGCCATCTGCCGGATAGCGAAGCATTGGCGGAGCTTTACCATACCGTCGGTGCCGGGATGGACACTATCGAGTCGATCCCAATGGCATTGGCGCTGGTTGAACTGGCAGACACCGATCCGCAACGTTGTGCGATCCTGGCCGCCAATCTAGGTGGAGATACCGATACCATTGGCGCCATGGCAACGGCGATCTGCGGAGCCTTACGCGGCATAGCCGCCTTCCCGGCGGAGTGGATTGCCACGATCAATAGCGCCAATCAAATAGATTTTGAGCCCTACGCGGCCGCTCTCCTCAGGCTGCGCACACAGGAATAAATCGCACCATGAGTGAAATCAACCGCAGTGAGACATGGAAAGTAGAAAGCACGGGGATCGATCGCGTACCGGATGCCGAGCAGACCGGTAAACCGCTCGAGCTGTTCTGGATATGGTCTGCCGCCAACATCGGCATTCTCGGCGTGGTGTACGGGGCAATTATTGTCGCGTTCGGCCTGTCCTTTATCCAGTCAATCCTGGCCGCATTGGTCGGGGTAGCCAGTTTTGCTTTGGTAGGCTACACCAGCTTCGCCGGAAAACGTGGCCGTACCTCTACTTTGACCTTATCGCGGGTGATTTTTGGCCTGAAGGGCAACATCGCCCCCACCACCTTCAGTTGGATCAACCTGATGGGCTGGGAAGCGGTGAACGTCATCACCGGCACGCTCACCCTGGCGGCACTGTTCCAAGCCCTGGGCCTGGGTGAAAGCCACTCCCTTACCGCTTTCAGCCTGTTGCTGTTTGGCGGCTTGACCATCGTAGTCAGCCTGCTGGGCCAGAACACGGTAGTCTGGATGCAGAGCTGGTTCAGCCGGATATTCGGCACCATGACGCTGATTGTGGTGCTGTATATCGTCTTCACCACCGAGTGGGGCAAAGTGCTGTCACTGCCTTCCGGCAGTTGGTTGACCGGCTTCCTGCCCGCCGTTTCGGTGATCGCCGCCGGTACCGGGATCAGTTGGGCAATCGCCGGGGCCGATTACAGCCGTTATCAAAGCCCTGAGTCTTCAGACAAAAGCATCTTTGCTGCCGTGGTGGGCGGTGCCTGCCTGCCCCTGATCCTGCTGATGTTCACCGGCATTCTGCTTTCGGTGCAGCTGCCGGATCTGGCCAGCGCCGCCAACCCGATTGCGTTAATCGGTTCGGTGCTGCCAAAGTGGATGGCTATCCCCTATCTGCTGGCAGCGACCGCCGGTATCGTTACTATTGCCGTGCTCAGCCTCTACTCCGCCAGCCTTAACTTGCTAACGCTAGGCGTGAAGGTGAAACAGTCGCTGGCCGTCTCCATTGACGCCGTGGTCATCCTTGGCATCGCCATCTATGTGCTGTTTATCTCTGGCGACTTTATGGGGCCATTTATCTCCTTCCTGGTGTTCTGCGGGGTATTCCTTGCCGCCTGGGAAGCCATTTTCATTCTCGATTATGCTAAAGTGCGCCGTCATCATGGTTACGACGGTAATGCCCTGTACGGCCTGAACGGCCAGAACCGCGGCGTACGTAAGGTACCGTTATTCTGCTGGTTCCTCGGTGCCTTGTGCGGGCTGCTGGTGACCAAAACCGGCTTTATCGATGGCCCATTGGCTAAAGGCCTGTTCGCCGATTCCAGCCTGGGGCTGTTCGTTTCCTTCCTGGTCAGCCTGATTGCCTATGGCCTCTATCTGGCAAGTAACAAAGGACATCAATGAGTGAATTTGTCGCAGTAAAACCCATTCTGGTGGTAGGCGGAGCCGTGGGTGACGTGGTCCTCACGCTGCCAAAGCTGCCGGTCAGCGGTGAAGATATCGAAGCGCAGCCGCAAGAGCGACAGATTGGCGGTTGTGCCTTCAACGTAGCACGGGCGTTACGCCGCCTGGATGTCCCCGTGATTAACGGTATGCCGGTGGGCAACGGAGACTGGGGAGCGGCCATCGAAGCCGCCATGCAGGAGCTGGATCTGCCGGTGCTGCTACGCCATGGCCAGTTGGATAATGGTTGGTGTCTGGCGTTGGTGGAACCCAACGGTGAACGTACTTTTGTTACCGTGACCGGTTGTGAAGCCCATTGGAATAAGGCGCAACTGGCTACCCTGCCGCTAACGCCGGAAACGGTGGTCTATGCCAACGGCTATGAACTGGTGGGAGAACCCGGCGAAGCACTGCGTGACTGGCTTACCCGCCTGCCGTTCGATCAGTGGCGGCTGCTGGATCCCGGCCCGCGCGTCGGTCAGTTAGGTGAAGAGTTTTTCGCCATGCTTAGCGACAGCCACACCTTGCTCACCCTCAACCGCGACGAAGTCGCGATCTTGTGTGGAGAAGGTGATGCTGTCAGCGCTGCGCAACGTTATGCCACAGCGCATAACATTACCCTGATCTGCCGGTTGGATCGTGACGGTGCCTGGGTCTGTGATGGCCGCAATGAACCGCAGCATGTGCCCGTTTACCCGGTTGACGTCGTCGACACCATAGGTGCGGGGGATGCCCACTGCGCGGGTGTGCTAGCCGGGCTTTCCGCTGGCCTGCCGCTGGTACAAGCCGTCGATCTTGCCAACCGCGTGGCCGCCTGCGTGGTGGCCAGCCGTGGTGCATCCGGAGCACCAGAC
This sequence comes from Serratia sp. K1WW1, assembly GCF_055790865.1. Lineage (NCBI taxonomy): Bacteria > Pseudomonadati > Pseudomonadota > Gammaproteobacteria > Enterobacterales > Yersiniaceae > Serratia > Serratia sp. K1WW1. The sequence goes on along the minus strand of NZ_CM147697.1, from coordinate 827,345 downwards.
TGGCAACAGCTGCAACAGCGTTTTCCTGCCTGATATCAAAGGGGCTGAACTCAGCCCCTTTGTTTTACCTTTAATGCGCCTTCTGCAGCTCGCCGCTCATCTCTTCCGGCCGATGCTGGTAGTTGAAAGACAGGGCAAAAATCACCCCCAACACCAGCGTATAGGCGGCAAACACCAGCCAGATACTCTGCCAATCTTTCACCCCGTTATGGGTGAAGAAGTCCACGACCTCGCCGCTGGCGATGGCTCCAACGTAAGCCCCTGCACCGTTAACCATGGTCATAAACAGCCCCTGAGCGCTGGCACGAATGCGGTGGTCGGTCTCTTTCTCCACAAAGATGGCACCGGAAATATTGAAGAAATCAAACGCGCAGCCGTAAACGATCATTGAAAGCAGGAGCAGCAGGAAGCCGAACCCGGCAGGCGTACCGTAGGCCAGGAACAGGAAACGCAGCGTCCAGGCCGCCATGCTGATCAGCATCACCTGCTTGATGCCGTATCTACGCAGGAAGAACGGGATGGTGAGGATGAAAAACACCTCAGAGATTTGCGACAGGGAGAGCAGCACCGAAGGATAGCGCACGCTCAGGCTGTCCTGATACAGCGGGTTAAGAGAGAAATCGTGCAGGAACGGGTTGCCGAAGGTATTGGTGATTTGCAGCGCCGCCCCCAGCAACATGGCAAACAGGAAGAACACCGCCATGCGCTTTTGCTTGAACAACACGAACGCATCCAGCCCCAACATGCTGACCCAGCTTTGCGAGCGTTTCACCTTGCTGGTCGGGCAATTTGGCAACGTCAGGGAGTAGACCGCCAGCAGCAGCGACACCGCGGAAGCCAGATACAGCTGCATATTGCTCAATTCAATGCGGCTAAAGCTGATTAGCCACATCGCCAGAATAAAGCCCACGGTGCCATAAACCCGCACCGGCGGGAAATCCTTGACCGTATCAAAACCGTGCTTTTCCAGACAGAAGTAAGAAATGGCGTTGGAAAGCGCCATGGTGGGCATATAGACCATCGCGTTGAACAGCATGACCCAGAACATTACCATCGGCTGATCGACCTGTGCGGCATAGTACAACGCCACCGCCCCCAGCAGATGACAAAGGCCATACAGACGGTTGGCCTTGATCCAGCGATCGGCAATGATCCCTGCCAGGCTTGGCATGATCAGCGCGGCGATCCCTTTCGAACTGTACACCATGCCTACCTGCGCCCCGCTGAAGTGCAGGGTGTTGATCATGTAGGATCCCAACGTCACCAACCAGGCGCCCCAGATAAAGAACTGGAGAAAAATCATCACCTTCAATCGTGTTTTTATTGCCATTACCATCACCTATTGTTGTGATTTACGCGGCAAGGTAGGGCTTGCCGCGGGGTAGTCGGATGGAAATAAGAATTACAGCGTTTTGAAGAACTCACGGATCAGGCGCATAAAGTCGTCTGCCGCCAGCGCAGCGCAGCTCAGCGTCTGCTCATGGGAAAGCGGCGTATCGGATAACCCTTCGGCATAGTTGGTCATCGCTGAAACTACCAACACTTTCAGGCCGCAGTGCCGGGCCGAAAGCACTTCTGGCACGATCGACATGCCCACCACGTCGCAGCCCAGCGTCTGCATCATGCGGATCTCGGCCGGGGTTTCAAAGTTCGGGCCGGTGTAGGCGGCAAACACCCCCTCTGCCAGTGGGATACCGGCCTTGGCCGCTACCGCCGCCAACTGCGCACGCAGGTCACGATCGTAGGCGTTAGCCAGGCTAAAGAAGCGTGGGCCAAAACGCTCATCGTTGGCCCCCACCAGCGGGGATTCCGGCATAAAGTTGATGTGGTCGGTCAGCGCCACCAGGCTACCCGGAGCCACCGATTTACGCAGTGAGCCAGCGGCATTGGTCGCCAGCAGGAATTCACAGCCCAGCAGTTTGAAGGTGCGCACAGCAGTGGCCATCACCTGCATGCCACGGCCCTCATAGAAATGCCCGCGCCCTTTCATGCACAGCACCGGCACGCCTTCCAGCCAGCCCGCCACCAATTGCCCTGCGTGGCCCACTACGCCGCTCACCGGGAAACCCGGTAGTTCGGTATAGTCGATGGTCACGGCATCGGTCATCACGTCTGCCAGCGCCCCCAGTCCCGATCCCAGAATCAGTGCTGCACGAGGTTGAAAGCCGGGTAGTCTGGTACGCAGCACGTCGGCACAAGAAAAAGCATCGTCTTGATTAAACATAGTATTCTCTTCTGTAGGGGGATAATTTAATCCCCATAGTAGAGAGCGACGGCGGGTGGCGACCAATACATTGTTGCCCGCTGATTTATTCTGTTTACCTATAAATACCCTGCATCGGGAGGCCCGAACAACCATGAAAAAGCCACTACCCGACCCTAGCCGGATCAACTTTCGCCTGCTGCACTACTTCCGCGTGGTGGCAGAGGAGATGAACTTTACCCAGGCCGCACAACGGCTGAACATGTCCCAACCGCCGCTCAGCAAACATATCAAAGAGCTGGAAAACCAGTTGGGGGTGGAATTGTTCAAACGCACCACTCGCTCCATGGCGCTGACGCAGGCTGGCCGTACGCTGTTCCATAACGTCGAAACGTTGCTCGATCAGGCGGGCAATGCGCTCAATCAGGTGCAGCAACTGGGCCGTGGCGAGGCCGGCCATATGGTGATTGGCATGGTAGGCACTTCGGTCTGGGGCGGTTTGATCCCAGCACTGAAACGCTTTACCGGGCAGGAAGAGAAGGTCACCTGGACGTTGAATGAGCAAACGCCTAGCCAGCAGATCGTCTCATTGCAGAAGCGACATATCGATATCGGGGTCTGGCGTGAGGCAAAACAACAGGCCCTGCCGGGGCTGGCCTGTCAATTATTGGCGCGGGAGAAGATCTCGGTGGTGCTGCCGGAGGGGCATCCACTGGCAACGGGGGAGGAAATCCAACTACCCGCCCTGGAGCATGACAAATTTATCGTGCTGCCGCCCAACGAGGCCAGCCTGGGGCTGTATCTGCACAACCTGTGTCTGCAACATGGCTTTGCGCCAGACATCGTCCATCAGGTCAATGAACCGCAAACCTTGATGGCGCTGGTGGCGGAAGGCTTTGGCATTACGTTACTGCCGGACAGCTACGGGCGCATACCGTGGCCCGGCGTGCGTTTCTGCCCGTTGCAGGCGGCCCCTTCGGCGGATCTGTATGCGATCTACCACGCCGAAAGTGCCACACCGGTGGTGAAGGCGTTCCTGAAAATGCTGCGAACGCCCGGGGCTGTTTAAGCGGAAGCCTGGACCACAAACTGGCCGGTCGAACCGCGATCGGCCATTTCCAACGTCTGGCTGTAGAACAGGAACGGGAAGTGCTCCGAGGAAACCTGGTTGAAGTACACCAGCAGTTCCACGTCACCGTCGACCCAGACGGTATCCTTCCAGCCGCGATCTTCCACCATCGGCTGCGCGCCATTGACGCGTTTCACCAGGAACTGCACGCCCTGAATGTGGAACGCCTGCGGCGTATCGGCATGAATGGTCCAACGTTCCCAGGTGCCCTGCATCGTTTGTACGTCGATGCGGTTCATATCCCAGATGGCCCCGTTGATGCCGGCCATCTTGTCTCCCAGACGGAATTCACGCGAGCGGCTGACGTTACCATCCAGCAGTTGATCCGCCAGCAGGCGCATCGGCAGATTGTCGGTGACCAACGGCAACAGGCCCGTCGGTTTCAACGTCAGTACCTGGGTGGAAACCAGCATGCTGGAAGGTTCAAACAGACCGCGCAAACGATCCATGATCCCTGCTGCTTCACCGGCGGTGAGGGTCACTTCGGCCCCCTGCGACATGTCGATCAGCACTTCGCGGCGCTCACCTGGAGCCAGAGAAAGTTGTTGTACCGCAACCGGTGCAGGCAAGAATCCCTGATCGCTGGCGATCACGTTGATCGGCCGCCCGTCGCTCAACTGCAACGAATAGCGCCGTGAGTTCGAAGCGTTCAGCAGGCGCAGGCGAACCCAGCCACGTGAGACTTCGATAAACGGGTTCTGCACGCCGTTGACCAACAGCGTATCGCCAATAAAGCCCCCCTGCGCCGGAGGATCGTATTCCGGCGTACCGAAGTTATCCAGGCGCTTGTCCTGAATGATCAGCGGGAAATCATCGACGCCGTAATGGTTCGGCAGCGGCAGGTTTTTACTGATTTCATCCTCGACCAGCCATAGGCCAGCCAAGCCGTTGTACACATGTGGTGCCATACGGTTCGGCGTGTTGGCGTGATACCAGCAGGTAGCCGCCGCCTGCCTAATAGGGATAACCGGCGACCAGTCAACGTTAGGCGACATCATGCGCGGCGCACCGCCCATCAGGGTACCTGGCACCTGCAACCCGCTGATGGTCATCGATACCGGTTCGGGCAGGCGGTTGCTGTAGATCAGTTTGACGTCGTCACCGTTGTAGACCCGCACCGTCGGCCCCAGATACATGCCGTTGACGCCCCAGACGGACGCTTTGCGGTTGTCCATAAAGGCCCAATGGGCACGTTGCAGGGTTAAAAACAGCGGCTGGCCACGGCGGGACTCCAGCAGTGGCGGGATCGGTAACGGAGTTGGCATCCCGCTCGCTTCGGCCCTCAGCGGCACGGTTCCCGCGCATAGCGCCAAGCCCGATGCCTGAATAAACTGACGTCGACTGAGTGACATATCTTCTCCATGAAAACAAAGCTGAACCGTGTGCAAAGCCCCGCTAAAGCGGGGCATAAACGGCATGAGGCCGTATGAAAATAGCTAACTGCGTTCTATTATTTTTTTGCGGCGTCTAGCTTGGCGACTTCCGCATCCAACTGGTCAATCTTCGCCTTCATCAGCTCGCGGCAATGGGCCGCCAGCTCACGCACCTGTTCTTTACTGTAATTACTGGTATCGACAGGTTCCAGCATCTCCACAATCACATGGCCGTTGTTCCAACGGTTCAGCTTGATCTTGTCGGTAGAAGAAACACAGATCGGCACAATCGGCACACCGGCCGCGATCGCCGCGTGGAACGCACCGGTTTTAAACGGCAGTAAACCACGGCCACGGCTGCGGGTTCCTTCCGGGAACATCCAGATCGAGATGTCCTGTTTCTTGAAGGCATCCACCACCTGAGCAATGGTGCCATGGGCTTTTGCGCGGTTATCCCGGTCAATCAGCAGGTTACCGGTCAACCAGTAAAGCTGGCCGAAAAACGGGATCCACACCAGGCTTTTTTTGCCCACGGTCACGGTGCGTGGCTGTACCGCATTAGAAACCGTTACCATGTCGTAGTTGTTCTGATGGTTGGCAATGTAAATACATTTGCCGTTGTTGTCCGCGCCAGCAGGCTTACGGAGTTCAACCTTGATGCCGAACACTGTCGACAGGCGACCGAACAGATGGCCAAAGGTCGCTACATGGCGGGGGTTACGCGGGCTGAACAAGCAGTAAAGCGAACCGAAAAAACTCACCAACAGGCAATAGACCGTGACAATGATCGCACGTAATATCAATAACATAACAACCTCATTAGCACACTGCCAACCCGGCCGCTGAACGGCAGGGAAGATTTCTTTTTGTATGAGGAGCGCAGGCGGAAGAACGCGCGGCGCTTCTAAGTTCTCTATTTTCCCGCCAGCCAGCGATCGGCACAATAAATTTATAGCCGGAAAAATTAACTCACTTAAAAAAAAGATCAGGATAAAAAAGCCCTGAACGGGTACGGGCGCAGCATGCAGCGCCCCTACGTAAGAATACCTGCGATCGCTTGGGCGCAGTTTATTGCGCCCAAGCAGGGTATATCACCGCTTTACTCTTCGCTATCACCCAACGATTCGCGCTCTGGCATATCCACCTCAACCCGATCGATACGCTGCAGGCCACGTGGCAACAACGTGCCCTTACGGCCACGCTCGGCGCGGAATTTCTGCAGATCTTCCGGGCGCAGTTTCAGCTTGCGCTTGCCTACGTGCAGGGTGATCGAGGTCTGCGGCGGCAGTACGAACAGCCAGGCCAGTTTATCTTCCCCGCTGGCAGCCTGCGCCGACGGTATCGAGATAATCTTGTTGCCCTTGCCCTTCGACAGCTGTGGCAGATCGGCGACCGGGAACATCAACATACGGCCAGCGGTGCTGATAGACAGCAGCATATCGTCGCTGCCGTGGATTTCCATCGGCGGCAGTGCCTTGGCGTTGTCCGGCAGGGTGATCATCACCTTACCGGCGCGGTTACGTGCAACCAGATCGTTAAAGGTACACACGAAGCCGTAGCCAGCATCGGAAGCCATCAGCAGTTTCTGATCGTCCGCAGCCATCAGCACCTGCTCGATGGTGGCACCTGGCGGTGGCGTCAGCTTACCGGTTAACGGTTCACCCTGGCCACGTGCCGAAGGCAACGTCAGCGGATCGAGCGCATAGCTGCGGCCAGTTGAGTCGATGAACACCACCGGCTGGTTAGTCTTACCGCGCGCGGCGGCAAGGAAGCTATCTCCGGCCTTGTAGCTCAGGCCGCTCGGATCGATATCGTGGCCCTTGGCGCTACGCACCCAGCCCATTTGTGACAGCACAATCGTCACCGGCTCTGAAGGCACAAAATCGTGCTCGCTCATGGCCTTGGCTTCTTCACGTTCGGTCAGCGGTGAACGACGATCGTCGCCATAAGCCTGCGCATCGGCCTGGATCTCTTTCTTGATCAGGTTGTTCAGCTTGCGCTCGGAAGCCAGCAGCGCCTGCAGATGATCGCGCTCTTTTGCCAGCTCATCCTGCTCGCCACGGATCTTCACTTCTTCCAGCTTGGCCAAATGGCGCAGCTTCAGCTCGAGGATCGCTTCGGCCTGAGTATCAGAGATGCCAAACCGCTGCATCAACACCGGCTTCGGCTCATCTTCGCTGCGAATGATGTGGATCACTTCGTCGATATTGAGGAACGCAACCAGCAAACCTTCCAGGATGTGCAGCCGTTTGAGCACTTTTTCCAGGCGGTAATTCAGGCGGCGGCGCACCGTATCACGGCGGAAGACCAGCCATTCGGCAAGGATCTCCACCAGCCCTTTGACCTGCGGGCGGTTGTCCAGACCGATCATGTTCATGTTGATGCGGTAGCTGCGCTCCAGATCGGTGGTGGCAAACAGGTGGTTCATCACCTGATCCAGATCGATACGGTTCGAGCGCGGCACAATCACCAGACGGGTCGGGTTCTCGTGGTCAGACTCATCGCGCAGGTCTTCCACCATCGGCAGCTTTTTAGCACGCATCTGGCTGGCGATTTGCTCCAGCACTTTGGCACCGGAAACCTGGTGCGGCAAGGCGGTGATCACCGCGCTGCCGTCTTCTTTCTTCCAGACGGCACGCATGCGTACCGAGCCACGGCCATTCTGGTAAATTTTGCGGATCTCTTCGCGCGGGGTAATAATTTCCGCTTCCGTCGGGAAGTCCGGTCCCTGCACAAACTCCAGCAAATCGTCGAGCGATGAGCCTGGTTTGTCGATCAGGGCTACCGCCGCGGCGGCAATTTCACGCACGTTATGCGGTGGGATATCCGTTGCCATCCCTACCGCGATACCGGTCGTCCCGTTGAGCAGGATGTTCGGCAAACGTGCAGGCAGCATCTTCGGTTCTTGCATGGTGCCGTCGAAGTTGGGCACCCAGTCCGTGGTGCCCTGGCCCAGCTCGCCCAGCAGCACTTCGGCGTATTTCGACAGGCGCGATTCGGTATAACGCATCGCGGCGAAAGATTTAGGGTCATCCGGTGCCCCCCAGTTCCCTTGGCCATCTACCAGCGGGTAGCGGTAAGAGAAGGGTTGCGCCATCAGCACCATAGCTTCATAACAGGCGCTATCGCCATGCGGATGATACTTACCCAATACATCACCGACGGTACGGGCAGATTTTTTGAATTTGGCGTTGTTGCTAAGCCCCAGCTCCGACATGGCATAGATAATGCGGCGCTGTACCGGCTTTAAACCATCGCCGATATACGGCAGCGCCCGATCCATGATGACGTACATGGAATAGTTCAGATAGGCGTTTTCAGTGAATGTGTGCAGCGGTAGACGCTCAACACCGTCATGAGTCAGTTCGCTCATTACTCAGATATCCTCAGACGACAAAGGGTCGATTCTGCCCGCGATAGTAACTCATCTGCGGGGTGGCTGTCACAGATGCTGCGTGGATCGGCCATTGATGCTGGCGATCGCCCCGGTTTATGCGAAATTTTGCCATCATTGGCCGTCTTTCTTGACTCACAGTCAACACTGTTGTGCGCTAGATCGCATTTTTCCCTGCTTCAGGAAGGATTACACTCCGTTTCAGCGATATGCCTTACGGCCATCACCTTCTACATTCTGACAGGAACCCAGCACCCATGAGCAATATCCTGATTATTAACGCCAAGAAGCAATTCGGCCACTCCAACGGTGAGCTGAACCAGACCCTGAGCGACGTAGCAGAAAGTTTCCTGCGCGATGCCAAGCACGATGTGCAGGTCACCGTAGTCGATGACGGCTATGATATCGAAGCCGAAGTGCAGAAATACCTGTGGGCCGATACGGTGATTTACCAGATGCCAGGCTGGTGGATGGGTGAGCCCTGGATCCTGAAAAAATACCTCGACGAAGTGTTCACCGCTGGCCACGGCAGCCTGTATGCCAGCGATGGCCGCACCCGTTCCGATGCCAGCAAAAAATACGGTTCCGGCGGGCTGATCCAAGGCAAGACCTACATGCTGAGCCTGACCTGGAATGCCCCGCTGGAAGCCTTTACCGACCCCGACCAGTTCTTCCACGGCGTGGGCGTAGACGGCGTTTATCTGCACTTCCACAAGGCCAACCAGTTCCTCGGAATGGAAGCACTGCCGACCTTTATCTGTAACGATGTGATTAAACAACCGGATATCGCCAGCGATATCGCACGTTTGCGCGCACATCTGGGCGAAGTGTTTGCTTAACTGTGATGGGTTTTATCAATCATACCGTTAACCAGTGAGGCCGTCATGATCACCGTAATTGCAGAAATCAGAACCAGACCGGGTCATCGTGAAAGCGTATTACAAGCGATTGAGAAGCTGTTGCCAGCGGTGTTGGCGGAAGAAGGCTGCGGCGGCTATCAGCCAATGATCGACGCCGACACCCAGGCGCCATGGCAGAAGCGTTCGCCGGATTCCATCTTTATGTTGGAGAAGTGGCAGAGCCAGGCGCATCTGGAACAGCACCTACAGATGGATCACATGCTCAAGCATCGTGAAATCATCAAGGACAGCGTGCTGGATACCACCATTTACGTGCTGGATAACCCCTCACCCTAACCCTCTCCCACAGGGAGAGGGGACAGTCCGTGCCACAACTTGATTACAGCACACTTCCTCTGCTTCAACCCTACTTCTGCCCCTGAAGACGACGCTGTAATAGCCCCCTCTCCCTGTGGGAGAGGGCTGGGGTGAGGGCAACAGACATCTCCGCTCTACAGGCTCTGTGCATCGGTGATATTCGCGCTGACATAGTCCAGAAAACAGGTGATCCGTGCAGCCAACTGGGCATTGCGATAATACACCGCGTTAATCGGCTGGCGGACCTCCAACGTTTCGGCCGCCAGCAACTGAACCAGACGCCCTTCCCGCAGATCTTCCCGCGTCATAAAATCGGCCAATTGAGCAATCCCTTCCCCCCGTAGCGCCAGTTGACGCAGCGTTTCCCCGCTGGAGGCCGATAGCGTTGGGGTAATGGCAAAGCGCTCCGCCTGCCGATGGCGCAACGGCCACAGATTGAGCGACTCGGGCTGCGTAAAGCCCAGCAGACTATGGTGGTTAAGCTCTTCGACACTCTGCGGTGCTCCAAAGCGGGCAATATAGTCCGGGCTGGCAAGAATGCGTAACCGGCTGGCCCCCAGCAGGCGCGCGTGAATAGTGGAGTCTCGCAATGCACCAATACGAATGGCGATATCGGTGCGCTTCTCCAACAGATCGATAATCAGGTTATCAGTGTTCAGCTCCAGCTCAATCTGTGGGAAACGTTGGCGGAAACCGGCAACCAGCGGCACGATCACATGTTCCATAAAGGGCGCGGCAGCATTGACCCGCAGCCTGCCCGCCGGGTTCAGACGGCGCAGCGCCATCTGCTCTTCGGCATGTTCCACCGAGTTGATAATTTCCCGCGCATGGGCCAGAAAGCTCTGCCCCTCTTCGGTCAATTCCAGACGACGTGTGGTGCGGCGCAGTAAGGTAGTATCGAGTTTTTTTTCCAGACGGCTCAGCGCCCGGCTGATGCCAGAGGTGGTTTGGCCAAGCTGCTCGGCGGCGGCGGTAATCGAACCGCTGTCGATCACGGAGGTATAAGCCAAGAGTTCTTCGAGGGTGATTTTCATGCATTCCGCCCTGGGTTATCGGGCGCAGCACGCAGTGCGCCAGGGATGGCACAATGTAAAAACGTGGGGCCGCAGTTGCGGCCCCACAGGCATCAGACGGAAAGCTCGGCGGTATCGCCCTTGTCTTGCAGCCAGTTGCGGCGGTCTTCTGAACGCTTCTTCGCCAACAGCATGTCCATAATGGCCATGGTCTGATCGGTATTCTCGTCATCGATGGTCAACTGCACCAGACGGCGAGTGTTGGGATCGAGCGTCGTTTCACGCAGTTGCAGCGGGTTCATCTCACCCAGCCCTTTAAAGCGCTGTACGTTCGGCTTGCCCTTCTTACGCTTCAACTGCTCCAGCACGCCGGCTTTCTCTTCCTCGTCGAGGGCGTAATAGACTTCTTTACCCAGGTCGATACGGTATAGCGGTGGCATCGCAACGTGCACATGGCCACCCTTTACCAGCGAACGGAAGTGGCGAACAAACAGCGCACACAGCAGCGTGGCGATGTGCAGGCCGTCGGAGTCCGCATCCGCCAGGATACAGATTTTGCCGTAGCGCAGTTGGCTGAGATCTTCGCTGTCGGGATCGATGCCGATCGCTACCGAGATATCATGCACTTCCTGCGAAGCCAGCACTTCGTCTGAGGAAACTTCCCAGGTGTTGAGGATCTTGCCCTTCAGCGGCATGATCGCCTGATATTCGCGATCGCGCGCCTGCTTGGCCGAGCCGCCCGCCGAGTCCCCTTCCACCAGGAACAGTTCGGTCATGCTCAGGTCCTGCGAGGTGCAGTCCGCCAGCTTGCCCGGTAACGCAGGCCCGCTGGTCAGCTTCTTACGCACCACCTTCTTCGCCGCACGCAGGCGGCGTTGAGCGCTGGAGATCGCCAGTTCGGCCAGTTGCTCGGCCGCCTGAACGTTCTGATTCAGCCACAGGCTAAAGGCATCTTTCACCACGCCGGAAACAAACGCCGCGCACTGACGGGAAGAGAGCCGCTCTTTGGTCTGGCCCGCGAATTGCGGATCCTGCATTTTCACCGACAACACGTAGGCACAGCGATCCCAGATATCTTCCGCAGACAGCTTCACGCCGCGCGGCAGGATATTGCGGAATTCACAGAACTCGCGCATCGCATCCAGCAGCCCTTGGCGCAGGCCGTTGACGTGCGTGCCGCCCTGCATGGTGGGGATCAGGTTGACGTAGCTTTCCGTCAGCAGTTCCCCGCCTTCCGGCAGCCACAGCAACGCCCAGTCCACCGCTTCGGTATCACCGGCAAAATTGCCGACAAACGCCTTTTCCGGCAGGGTGATCAGGCCGTTCACCGCTTCCATCAGGTAGTCGGTCAGGCCGTCCTGGTAGCACCAACGCTGCTCGGTATTGTTCAGCTTGTCGATAAAATAGATTTCTACGCCGGGACACAGCACCGCTTTGGCTTTCAGCAAGTGTGACAGGCGGGAAACCGAGAAGCGCGGGCTGTCGAAGAACTGCTCGTCAGGCCAGAAGTGAATGCTGGTGCCGGTGTTGCGTTTGCCGCAGCTACCGGTCACCGCCAAATCCTGCACCTTGTCGCCGTTCTCAAAAGCGATGCTATAGACGTTACCGTCGCGCTTGACGTTGACTTCCACCCGTTTGGACAGGGCGTTAACCACCGAAATCCCCACGCCGTGCAGGCCGCCGGAGAACTGGTAGTTCTTGTTGGAGAATTTACCGCCCGCGTGCAGACGACACATGATCAACTCAACCGCCGGTACGCCTTCTTCAGGGTGGATATCCACCGGCATGCCGCGGCCGTCGTCGATCACTTCCAGTGACTGATCGGCGTGCAGGATCACGTCGATACGCTTGGCATGGCCCGCCAACGCTTCATCGACGCTGTTATCTATCACCTCTTGACCGAGGTGGTTCGGACGCGTCGTGTCGGTATACATACCGGGACGACGGCGCACTGGTTCTAGACCGCTGAGTACTTCAATGGCATCAGCGTTATAGCTGGATTGAGTCATCGTTGATTATTTTTTCGTGGTTGAGGGAAGGTGCCGAAATCGCCCGCTGCCTGTTCAGTATATCTGTGATAGCTGAAGTTGCCGCGGCGTCATAGCCCTAAAAAATCCACAATCTGGGGGAAGTAGTGCTCGAAACCGACGAAAGCGTGGTTTCCGCCCGACTCCACCGTTTGCCGGCAGGCGGTGTAATAAGCCACTGCCTGACCGTAATCGAGAATTTCATCGCCCGTTTGCTGTAGCAACCAGATTAAATCCGGCGACTCCAAGGGATCGACCTGCATCACTTTCAGATCATAAACGTGGCGTGACTCTAACACATATTGCTGCCCGGTGTAGGGGTTCTCGTTGCTTCCCAGATAGTCGATCAGCAGCTCATACGGCTTCACCGCAGGGTTTACCACTACCGCTGGCAACGCAAAACACTGCGATAACCAGGTGGCATAATAACCACCCAACGAGGAGCCTACCACGCCCATCGTCTGGCCTGCCCGCGCCATCACCAAATCTTCCAGCATTTCTGCCGCCTCCGCCGGGTAAGGCGGCAACTGCGGTACCAGCATGTCGATATGGGGATGATGTTCCGCCAGCCAGGCTTTGAAAGCCGTGGCCTTGGCCGAAAGCGGCGAGCTGTTGAAACCGTGCAGGTAAAGTAAGGTTGAAGGCATCAGTAGCCGTCCGAATCCATGTCGGGGCGGAAGTCATCGTTTTCCAGCCGGAATACCTGGGTTTCCACCCGGCCATCCGGTAACAGGTCGAGATAGCGCCAACCAGGGGAAACGTCGTCGATGGTAAAATTGGTGCAGTGCGGCTTGAATTGCACGCAGGTGGACGGCGTAGCCAACAGCCGACGCCCATGCCAGCCCAGATCCAATTCCTGGTGGATATGCCCGCACAGCAGGGTATTCACTTTCGGATAGCGCCACAGCACGGCCGCCAGCGTATGCGGGTTACGCAAACTGTGTTGATCAAGCCAGGTGCAGCCGGAAGGCAACGGATGATGATGCAGTAACAGCAGCGTGTAGCGCTCTGGATGAGCCTCCAGGCAACGCTCCATCCACTCCAGCTGGTATTCACTCAGCTCGCCGTGCGGCACGCCAAACACCTGGCTATCCAGCAATAACACCTGCCAGTTGTCCCCAAGCAGCACCTGCTTTGACGGTGAGATACCGGCTGCGGCCAGCGCATCTACCATCGCAGGCTGAAAATCGTGGTTCCCCGGCAGCCAGACACAGGGCGCGGGCAAACGGGTGATGCCATCGGCAAAGTGCCGGTATGCCGCCTGGGAGTGATCCTGCGCCAGATCGCCGGTTGCCACGATCAGGTCGCACTCACGCTGCTGCGCGATCACCGCATCCAGCACCGCGTGATAGCTGGCATAGGTATTGATGCCGAGCAAGGTCTCACTCTTGCCAGCAAACAGGTGGGTATCTGTTATTTGTAAGATCCTGACCTTGGCCCCACTCGCCACGGGCAGTCTAAACAGGCTTTCCAAATGGTGTCCTTTGTTATCGCAGTCTGTCTAACAAACCGGAACCGCCATTGCTCCATGCGCTAAACAGTAGCGCAACCAATCAGCAAGAAACTGGTTAATTTGATGCTTTTCGTCGCGTTGATGCAACTTTTTGTTCGGATAATCATAACGCGCTTTAAACCGATAGATCTGCTGACTGGAACACACTTCCGCAACCATCGCGTCATGGTACAGCCGCACCGTCATCGCAGGCAGGCTCCAGTAGCTGACCGCAGGCGCAGTCTGCTCAATCTGCACCAGCGTAGTGTAACGGGTAGATTCAACAATAGTCAGACGATAATGGGCGCCATTCACCTGATAAGTGACGGTTTCATCGACTTCGTCGTTACGCGGCATCAAACGCCGCAATTGCGCGAAGTTGGTTTCACACAATCTCATCATTTCGGGGAAGTCAGGGGTATAGCGCTTTTGCATTTAGTTGGCCCATTCTGCTTTAAGCGATTCATGGTGCAACGCCAGCCACTGCAATGCAATCACTGATGCGGCATTATCAATCGCGCCTTCTTCAACCCAGCGGTAAGCCTGTTCGCGGCTGACCACGTGGACACGGATATCTTCATGCTCTTCGGGCAATCCGTGGATCCCTTCGGCCGTCAGGGCGTCAACCTCGCCGACCATAATAGACAGGCGTTCGCTGGTGCCACCAGGGCTGGCCAGATAGCTCAGCACCGGCTTGCAGCGCCCGACCACCACGCCAGCCTCTTCCAACGCTTCGCGGCGGCACACATCCTCAACGCTTTCTCCCGTTTCGATCATACCCGCAACCATTTCCAGCAGCCAGGGGGAAGCTGAGCTATCGATGGCCGGGATCCGCAGTTGTTCAACCAGCACCACTTCGTCCCTGATTGGATCATAGGGTAGCAACACCGCCGCATGGCCGCGCTCAAAAACTTCGCGCGTGACCTCACCGCTCATCTCACCATTGAACAAACGATGGCGAAAGCGATATAAATCGAGTGAAAAAAAACCACGGTATAGCGTCTCTCGTGCAATAATTTCTACATCATTTTTGTCGAAAGTAACGGGTGAAGGTTGCGAGCGTTTCATCTACGAATTCTCCTGTGTGATTATGCCGGCAAAATAAAGGGATTTGATGACAGAAACGGCGGGATTATCTTCACCCGCTTTGTGTTAGATTGTGAACCATGATATCAGGTAGCGCCGATGCAAATAGCCCAGTGTCAGTAAACGTAGCGTACACCAAGGTAAAAGTTCTGTGAGATGGCACATTAAGCCACCCTCAGCGCTCGGCAGACTCTGCTAGAATTGGCAACTATTCGTCTATCGTCAGCGCTAACATAGCAATATTGCTGCACAACAAGGAATGCAAATGAAGAAACTGCTCCCCCTTCTTATTGGTCTGAGCCTCGCAGGCTTCAGCACCATGAGCCAGGCAGAGAACCTGTTGCAGGTTTACAAACAGGCCAGGGAAAGTAACCCGGATCTGCGTAAAACCGCTGCCGACCGTGATGCGGCGTTTGAAAAAATCAACGAAGCGCGCAGCCCATTGCTGCCACAGCTTGGCTTATCTGCCGGTTATACCTACGGCAATGGCTTCCGTGATGCCAACGGTCTTAACAGCAATACCACCAACGGTTCATTGGCGCTGACCCAGACTATCTTTGATATGTCTAAATGGCGTGCGCTGACGTTGCAGGAAAAAGCCGCCGGTATTACCGATGTCACTTTCCAGACTTCATCCCAGAAATTGATCCTGGATACGGCCACCGCCTATTTCAACGTACTGCAGGCGATCGACGCCCTGTCCTACACCCAGGCGAATAAACAAGCGGTCTACCGTACCCTGGATCAGACCACCCAGCGCTTTAACGTGGGCCTGGTTGCCATTACCGACGTGCAGAACGCCCGTGCCAACTACGATACCGTGCTGGCCAACGAAGTAACCGCCCGTAACAACCTGGATAACGCGGTGGAAGTGTTACGCCAGATCACTGGCACCTTCTACCCGGAACTGGCCTCGCTGGATACCAACAAGTTCAGCACCAAGCGCCCGGATGCCGTCAACAGCCTGTTGAAGGAAGCGGAAAGCCGCAACCTGAGCCTGCTGTCTGCCCGCCTGAGCCAGGATCTGGCCCGTGAGCAGATCAAATCGGCGCAAACCGGCTATATGCCAACCGTTGATTTAAATGCTTCTACCGGGATCACCAATTCCAAATACAGCGGCTCCAGAGCTAATACCGGTACTGGTAGTGGAAGCGATTCAATTACTGGCCAGAACCAGGTCGGCATCAGCGTTAGCGTGCCACTGTACAACGGCGGCGTAACCAACTCGCGGGTAGAACAGGCGCAGTACAACTTCGTCGGTGCCAGCGAGCAGTTGGAAAGCGCCCACCGCAGCGTGGTGCAAACCGTGCGTTCCTCCTTCAACAACGTTTCTGCGTCCATCAGCAGCATCAGCGCTTATAAACAAGCGGTGGTTTCTGCCCAGAGCTCTCTGGATGCGACCGAAGCCGGTTACGAAGTGGGTACCCGTACCATCGTTGACGTGCTGGATGCGACAACCACGCTGTATAACGCCAAGCAACAGCTTTCCAATGCGCGTTATTCTTACCTGATCAACCAGTTGAACATCAAATCGGCGCTCGGCACGCTGAACGAAAACGATCTGATGATGCTGAACGGAGCACTAGGCAAGCCAATCTCCACCGCACCAGATGTGGTAGCACCACCAACAGCGGCGCAAGATGCCTATGTTGACGGTTCCAGCACCACTCGGCCAACGGCTAGCAGATAACCTGCTACAGCTTTGAGCTACCGAATAACGGGGCCCGGCATTTGCCGCGCTCCGTTTTTTTATCCAATAATCCCGCATCTGCCCCTCACCTCACAGCCTCTCTAAACAGGTTAATGTTATGATCCGCTCCCTATTGGGGTTTATCTGCTGAACGGGATCTGATGGACAACGCTTCACTCTGGCAACGGTTGATCACCGAAGGCGCGTTACCGCCACGGTTGCGCCCCTCCCCGGCCATTTATGCCTCCTGGTTACGCTGCAGCCACCTGATGCAACCCGCCGTATGGAAAGCCCCACATCGTGCCCTGGGCACCACCTTCGACTCGATCTGTCGGCGTAAGGATGATTTCATAACGCTCGGCCAGGCGGCGTTGGAAGATGCCTGGGAATATATGGAGCAGCGCCACTGCGTGTTGCTGATCCTCGACGAAAGCGGCTGCACGCTGTGGCAATGTGGCGACAAGACGACCGGCGAACAGCTGCTCGAACTGGGTTTTGCGCCTGGTGCTTATTGGGCGGAAGGCGATATCGGCACCAATGCCCCTTCCCTGGCCGCATCCGAGGGCCATCCGGTACAGATCCATAGCGATGAACACGTGCGCCAGGCACTGCATGGCTGGTCATTCTGTGCCGCGCCGGTGCATGACAATAGCGGCCGCCAGCGCGGTATGTTGGCTTTGGGTTGCCAGTTGGCCGATTGCAATGCGGGCGATCTTTCCCTGATCCTGGCGATCGCCCGGGAGATCGGCAATGCCCTGAACGCCGACGGCCTACTGGCCGAATCCAACCGCCATCTCAATCAGCTCAACGGGCTACTGGACAGCGTAGACGATGGCGTCATGGCCTGGGATCACCGGGGTTATCTGCAATATATCAACCCGCGCGCCGCCGCTATGCTCAAGCTGCATGAACAGCAGAGCCAGGGCAAACCGCTGGCACAGTTGCTGACGTTACCGGCCTTGCTTAACCGCGCCATCAGCCAACGCCAGCCGTTACAGCATGTGGAAGTCACCTTTGAAAGCCAGGGCCAGTTTATCGCCGCGCTGCTCACCCTCAAACCGATCCTGGACGGTGAGCACTGTAGCTTTATCGCCTTGCTGCATCCCTTGGAAAGGCTGCATCAATACGTCAGCAGCCAGATCGGCCGGGTCAGCCACACCTTCGAACAGATGCCCTCAGGTACTCAGGAAATGCGCCGCCTGATCCGCTACGGCCAGCAGGCGGCGAAGGGCCATCACCCGATTTTGCTGTGCGGTGAAGAAGGGGTGGGGAAAGAGCTGCTCAGCCAGGCCATCCACAATGCCAGCGAACGTGCCGCCGGGCCTTATATCGCCTTGAATTGCCAGTTGCTGCCTGAAGCCCAGGGGTTGAAGGAGCTATTGGGCAGTGATGCCAACGAAGAACAGGCGGGCCAACTCAGCAAGTTCGAACTGGCCAATGGCGGCACGCTGCATCTTGAACAGGTCGAATATCTGCCGCTGGCCATGCAGTCCGCCCTGTTACAGGTGCTAAAAACCGGCGTAGTGATGCGTATGAATTCCAGCCGCGTGATCCCGGTGAACGTGCGGGTGATCGCCACCAGCGCCGCCAACCTGGCACTGTTAGTGCAACAGAATCGCTTCCGCCGCCAGCTGTTTTATAGTCTGCAGGCCTTCGAGATCCAAATTCCGCCGCTACGCCAGCGCCTCAGTGACATCCCTTTGCTGGTTGAGCACCATCTGCGCGCTCTGGAGCAACACTTCCAGTGCCGCTTCCGGGTAGACGACGAGGTAATGACCCAGCTTGGCCTGTACCTGTGGCCGGGTAACGATCTGGAACTGAAAGGGGTGATAGAGCGCGCCGCGATGATTTGCCACGGCCATCATATTCAGCTGGCCGACCTCCCCGCTCACTTGCTCAGCCATCAGCCGCTAGTGGAAAGCGACTCTCAACCGGCCATGCCGCTGCTGACGCTGGCGGAAATGGAGTTGCAGGCGATTATCCGCGTGGCCAACGTCAGCCACGGGCAGCTTAACGAGATGGCGCAGCTGCTGGGCATCAGCCGCACCACTCTGTGGCGTAAAGTCAAACAGATGAATATCGATATCAGCCAGTTCAAGCTGCGGGGTTAATGGCTGAGTTGTAAGGTGCCGCGCGCCGCATCCAGCATCGCTTTCTGACCGCTGCGGGTCTTGCTCATACATTCGCTCATGCCGACCACCATCGGGATCCCCATCGCCTTGGCCAGGATCGCGGTGTGTGACAAGGCGTTGCCGCCGCTCAGGCAAATACCGAGTACCATGCGCCGATCGAGCATCACGACGTCGGAAGGCATCAGCTCATCCATCACCAGGATCGCTGGCTCATTGAGCACGATCGCCGGGATAGGCTGTCGTGCCAGATGGCTCAGCGTACGGCGCAGCATGTCACGCACGTCCAGTTCCCGCGCCTGCAAATACTCATCATCCAGCGCCCGATAATCGGAGGCAATCTGCTCCAGTTCCTGCCGCCACGCCTGTTCCGCGCTGCATTGCTGTTGGGCGATACGGGTAAAGGCGGCCTGTTGCAGGTCGGGATCGTCTAACAGCATGCTGTGCGCACCGAAGATCGCCGCCTGCGGTTTGCCGATCAGATTGCCAGTGCGATCCGCCAGCTTATTCAGATCGTCTAACGTCTGCTGCAATGCGATACGCAGACGCTGCTGCTCATTGAGCACGTCATCGGCCCCTAGCTGGCGTTCTTCCGTTTGCGGCCAGAAGCTCGACACCTGGAATATCGGACCACTGCTGACGCTTTCCTCCACGGGGATACCGTGCAGCGAAGGCAGTTGCTGCTCAGATACGGTTTCACCAAAATGCTGCTCAGCCAACGCCTTGAAAGCCGCCAGCGCTTCATCGGCCTGGGCACCATCTGCAATCAGACGGATTGTGTCGCCGTGGCGAACCTGCAACAAAGCCAGTTGATTCAGGCTGCGCGGGTTGGCGCATTGGCCATGCTTTTCCAGCACCAGTTCCGCTGCAAAAGGAGCCAGAGCCTCTGCCAGACGCGCCGCCGGGCGAGCGTGCAACCCGTGTGGATTCTGTACCGTCCAACTCAGGCTTTTCCCCTGGCTCAGCGGTAAATTCAGTGGCTTGCTGGCGGGTATCTCCTCACCAAGCTGTGCCTGCTTGGCCTGCAAGGCTACTTGCGCCTCTGCCAATACCTGCTCCAGGCTACCGCCCGCGTTAGCCGCTACAACCGCGGCCAGCGTGCCTTCCACCAGCGGTGCCGCACACAGCACCACCTTGGCCGCTACCTCTGGATCGAGCAGCTCAAGCGCGGTTTCCGCACTCAATAATGCGCTGCCGAGATCCATCAGCACCACGATCCCCGCTCCGTCCGCCACGGATTCGATCGCTTCCATCACTTTCACCGCATCGGTGCCGATCGGGTGTAGCTCATCATCGACCCCCGCCGCCAGCACCAGTTTGCATCCCTCGCCGCGCATCATCTGGCGGGCGAGTTGCTCAACACCCTGCGCCAGTTGTGCACTGTGCGAAACCACGACGATGTTGATCATCCTGCCTCCTCGACCACCTGGGCCAGCGTTTGTATCATCAACATGACGGAGGTTGCGCCCGGATCCTGATGGCCGATGCTGCGTTCGCCCAAATAGCTGGCGCGCCCTTTACGGGCCTGCATCACAATGGTGGCCTGTGCGGCCTGCTCCGCCCGAACGGCGGCCTGTTGTAGCGCCTGGGTCACGCTGAGCTGCTGCTGTAGCGACTCGCCCAGGCTTGCAACGACCGGCCCCCAGACATCACACATGGTTTTATCGCCCGGCTCTGCCTTGCCGCGCATCGCTACGCCTTCCGCGCCTTCCTGGATCACCTGCTTCAACTCAGCCAGATCCAGGCTCTGCTTGGCGTTGGCCGCCTGAGCCGCACGGATGAAGAAGGTGCCGAACAGCGGACCACTGGCACCGCCAACGCTGGAAAGCAGCGTCATACCGGTGTTCTTGAGAATAAATCCGATATCCTTGTCCGCCACCGAGGGCAGCTTTTCCACTACCTTGCTAAAGCCACGGTTCATATTCAGACCGTGGTCGCCATCACCGATATCGCTATCCAACTGAGTCAAGAAATCGCGTTCGCGGGTAAAGACCTCACCACAACGCATCAACCACTCAACGACCTGCTGTTTGCTTAATGTCATGATCCCTCCTCAGCCCCAACGCAGCGCTGGCGTGTTCACCGGCGCATCCCACAACGATAACAACTCGTCATCCACTTGCAGCAAGGTGATGGAAACCCCCTGCATATCCAATGCGGTGCAGTATGATCCCACCAGGTTACGCTCGATCACGATCCCGGCTGCGGCGCAACGCTGCGCCAAACGGTGGTAAACCCCGTACAGTTCAGAAAGCGGCGTCGCCCCAAGGTTATTGACCAGCGCAATCACCCGATCGCCCTGCGTCAAAGCTCGTTTGCTCTGGCTCTCTTCACGCCACTCCCCCTGCTGACGATCCCAAACGCGGATCGAGCGCTGGTAATCACCGTGATCGATCAGGGTATGGAACATGTCATCTACCGTTTGATCGAGGGTGGTGAACGTCCGCCGTTCGATCCCCGGTTCGCCGTGGATACCAACGCCAAACTCCATCTCGTTATCCGCCAAAGTAAACGACGGTTTACCTGCCGCGGGCACGGTGCAAGCGCCCAGAGCGATCCCTAGCGAGTGGCCCTGGTTGTTGATTTTGTGCCCCAGCGTGACCAGTGCGTCCAGATCAAAGCCCCGTACCGCTGCCGCGCCGAGCAATTTTTCCATCAGCACCGTGTTGGCAACCCCACGTCGGCCAGCGGTAAATAGGCTGTCTTTCACCGCCACGTCATCATCCACCAGCACCGTTGCCACTGCCACGCCGCTGTCATGCAGCAACTCGGTCGCCGTTTCAAAGTTGAGGATGTCACCGGTGTAGTTCTTGATAATCAGCAATACTCCGGCACCGCCGTCGATGGCCTGGCCGCAGTCGTACATTTTATCCGGAGTCGGCGAGGTGAAAATCTCCCCTGGGCAGGCACCATCCAGCATTCCCTCGCCCACGAAGCCGCAGTGCATCGGCTCATGGCCGCTACCACCACCAGACAGGATCGCCACTTTGTCTGGGATCGGCCCCGCCGTACGGGTCACAAACACCGGATCCTGATGCACCCGCAGCTCCGGGTGAGCGGCGGCCATACCGAGTAACTGTTCATTAAGTACCGAATCGACCTGATTGATTAGCTTTTTCACGGTTAATTCCTCTGTAGGAAGCAGCGGGCGCGCTAACCGCGCCCGATGATTTATGCGCGTTGCAACCAGGCGCTGCCCAGTTTGTCTGCCGTCAGGATGGCCGCCAGTACGCTTTCCGGCGTCACGCTAAACGGCATGTTGTGAATGGTTTCACCTGGGGCGCAGCTGGCCTCTGCCACCTTGCTGATTTTTTCCGTCAGTTCACCGGTGATGCCCATTTGCGCCAGAGTGATCGGCAGCCCAACCTGCTGGCAGAAGTTCAACACCGTTTCTATCTGCGCCATTGGGCTGTTTTGCAGCACCAGCTGCGACAGGGTGCCGAACGCCACTTTTTCCCCGTGATACAGATGATGGCACTCTTCCAGCACGGTAAAACCGTTGTGAATGGCGTGCGCCGCCGCCAGGCCGCTGCTTTCAAAACCAATACCGCTCAGATAGGTGTTGGCTTCAATAATGCGCTCCACCGCTTCGGTGACCACACCAGACTCCGCAGCCAGCTTGGCCTTAACCCCTTCAGCCAATAGCGTTTCATAGCATAGTCGCGCCAGATTGAGCGCAGCCAGCGTAGACTTGCCGCCCGCCATGCTGGTGGCCTGGGCATCAAAACAGGCCTGAGCTTCAAAATAGGTAGAAAGCGCGTCGCCCATGCCCGCCACCAGCAGGCGTACCGGCGCTTTGGCTATAATGGCGCTATCCATCACCACCATATTCGGGTTGGCGGGGTAGATCAGGTATTCTTCAAACTCGCCGCTTTCGCTGTAGATCACCGACAACGCGCTGGTAGGCGCATCCGTCGAGGCAATGGTCGGCATCAACACCACCGGCACATGCTGGTAATAGGCGATCGCCTTGGCGGTATCCAGCGTTTTACCACCACCGATACCGATCACACCTTTGCAGCCGTGGCTTTTCAGCTCCTGACCAAGGCGGTCGATTTCCTTGCGGCAGCATTCGCCATTAAACGTACCAGCGTGATACTTCACCCCATGCTGATGCAGGCTACCCATCACAGTATCGCCGACCAGTTTCATGACGAAATCGTCGGCGATCACAAAGTAATGATCGGCAAGGGCTTTGGCATATTCGCCCACGGAGGCCGACGCATTGACTCCTTGGATGTATTTGCTTGGGGATTGAATGATTCTCAACATAACTGACTCCTTGTAGGGACGTTAACCCAGTAACATTCAGATTTCAGAGGGTGATATCGACGTATTGTTCTGTTGCTGACTATACGACCTGCTGGCCGCTTGGCGAGTAAGGAAAAAAACGTTACATAATGGAACATGGCATCGAGCAGAACGTTCCATTATGTAACGCTTTTGCTGCAGTTATGCGCCGTAAAGCGAACTGGCGCACACCGTAACGTATAAGTGCGTAAAGAGTGGATCCTGCGGGTGTTTCAGCTTTAATTTTGAGCATCTTTCCCCTATCCTATCGACCACTACTGGGCAAGGGCGAATACAGCCCGCATGATGGGATAGATATCGATGAAACGGACCAAAAACATCAACAAAGACACCTTCCGCAAATCCTGGCGCAGCTACCGTGTTGCTCCCGTGGCTTTGGCGATCAGCGCAGTGTTTATGCTGGCCGGCTGCGAACAGGCGGATGAGACGGTTTCCCTGTATAAAAATGCTGACGATTGTTCAACCTCCAACCCGTCGATGAGCGAGCAGTGCACCACCGCGTATAACAACGCGCTGAAGGAAGCGGAAAAAACCGCGCCTAAATACGCCACTCGTGAAGACTGCGTCGCCGAATTCGGTGAAGCGCAATGTACTCAGGCTCCAGCACAGGCTGGCATGGCCGCAGAATCACAAAGCAGTGGCAGCATGTGGATGCCGCTGATGGCGGGCTACATGATGGGCCGCATGATGGGTGGCGGGGGCTACGCTCAACAGCCGCTGTTTACCTCTAAAAACGCCGCCAGCCCGGCAAACGGCAAGTTTGTTGATGCCAGCGGTAAAAGCTATGGCCCGGCAACCGCAGGCGGCCGCTCCATGACAGTACCTAAAACCGCCATGGCCCCTAAACCAGCGGTGACCAATACCGTTACCCGTGGTGGTTTCGGTGAGTCCGTGGCCAAACAGACCAGCATGCAACGCAGCAGCGCCACCTCCAGCAGCTCACGCAGCATGGGCGGTTAAGACATGAAACGCGTTGCGATTAGCGAGCGCCCAGACTGGCGCGAAAAAGCCACCGAATTTGGTTTCGCCTTTCACACCATGTACGGCGAACCCTACTGGTGTGAAGATGCCTATTACCAGTTCACGTTAGCGCAGATCGAAGAGATTGAAGATGCCACCGCCGAACTGCACCAGATGTGCCTGAAGGTGGTAGATAAGGTGGTCAACAGCGATCAACTGATGACCAAATTCTGCATCCCCAAGCACACCTGGGAATTCGTTCGCAGCTCCTGGCGCACTAATCAGCCCTCGCTGTATTCACGCCTCGATCTGGCCTATGACGGCATCAATCCACCCAAGCTGTTGGAAAATAACGCCGATACGCCAACCTCACTGTATGAGGCAGCGTTCTTCCAATGGCTGTGGCTGGAAGATCAGATCAACGCCGGCAAGCTGGATCCCGCCGCTGACCAGTACAACAGCCTGCAAGAAAAACTGATCGAACGTTTCGCCGATCTGCAAGCCAACCACGGCTTTGGCCTGCTGCATCTGGCCTGCTGCCAAGACAGCGAGGAAGATCGCGGTACGGTGCAATATCTGCAAGATTGCGCGCTGGAAGCGGGCCTGCCGACCGAATTCCTGTATATGGAAGAGATTGGCCTGGGTGAGAAAGGCCAGTTTACCGATCTGCAAAATCAGGTGATCAGTAACCTGTTCAAGCTCTATCCGTGGGAATTTATGCTGCGCGAGATGTTCTCCACCAAGCTGGAAGACGCTGGCGTACGCTGGCTGGAACCGGCCTGGAAGAGCATTATCTCCAACAAGGCTCTGCTGCCGCTGTTGTGGGAAATGTTCCCGGATCATCCAAACCTGCTGCCAGCCTACTTTGCCGAGGACGATCATCCGCAGATGGATCATTACGTCACCAAGCCGCTGTTCTCACGCGAGGGTGCCAACATCCAGATCGTCCAGAACGGTCAGGAAGTGGCGCGCGTAGATGGGCCATACGGCGAAGAAGGCATGATTGTGCAGCAGTTCCATCAGTTGCCACAGTTTGAAGGCAGCTATACGCTGATCGGCAGCTGGCTGGTCAACGATCAGCCTTGCGGCATTGGCCTGCGTGAAGATCGCGAGTTGATCACCCAGGATCTGTCGCGCTTCTACCCGCATATTATTCTTGGTTAATCCGTAGGGTCGAACCTATTCGATCGTAGAGGCGCGAATTTTTCGCGCCTTTTTTATTCGTCTCCGCTGGTGATTAATCGATTAACCCCATATACTCGTTCTGTCTGTTCTCCTCGGGCGGAGCTACCAGATATGAAGCTGACTTCCCTTATCCCGCCGCAGGTAAACCTGCATGATGGGCGCTTTACTGCACCTGATGTACAACATAAATCCACGACCCTGGGCAACCTGGCGGGGATATTTGCCGATCGTCACGCCTGGCAGGCGATGCCAGCAGAGTTTGCCGTCTACAGCGTAGAGATGCTGCCTTCCCCCTCGCAGGAAGGTGAGCTGTTTGTCGGCACTACGCACCTGCAACCAGGTAAAGTGGGTAACGAGTTCTTTATGACCCGCGGGCACTTCCACCAGCGCCGTGAACAAGCTGAATTCTACTTCGGGTTACGTGGTAAGGGTTTACTGTTGCTACAACACCAGGACGGTGACTGCATCCTTGAGCAAGTGTTTGCTGGCAGCGTCCACCACATTCCTTCCTTCACCGCCCACCGTCTGATTAATACCGGCGATGAGGTGCTCTCGGCACTAGCGGTCTGGCCAACGGTGGCCGGGCATGATTACAGCGCCTTACAGCCACAGGGCTTCAAACTGCGGGTGTTCGCCGATGCTGCAGGTTGGAAAGCGGAGGCTCAATATGAGTGACTCCATGCTGCCGTTTGGGTTGGACGTGCGCGTGACCCGCGATCCGATGGGTTTTGGCTATGGGGATGAGGTGATAGGGCCGCTGCCAGAGATCCGCACCTTGGATCAAATCCGCCCCTCGCTTCGCGACCCTGACTGCGATGGCCCAGAGCAGGTATACGCCATCGTGATGGATGTGGCCAAGCAGCAACACCTGGCGGAGTTAAAGAAGCGCATGCTGTTGTTTGGTATCGTGACCTATGCCAAAGGCCAACTGGGCCGTGAACCGATACGCAGCCAAGGGCATATTCACCGCGTCAGCCAGCACAGCGGCTGGTCCCCGCCGGAGCTGTACGAAATCTGGCAGGGCAAAGCGATCATCTATATGCAGGAACGGGTCGAACGGGACCCAGGCCGCTGCTTTGCCGTCCATGCCGGGCCAGGGGAAAAAGTGCTGGTGCCGCCGGGTTGGGCACATGCCACCATTTCCGCCGATCCCCATCAGCCACTAACCTTTGCCGCCTGGTGCGATCGCGAATACGGCTTTGAGTATGAGGCGGTACGGGCCTACAAAGGGCTGGCATGGTATCCATTATTGCAGGGCGATAACATCGTCTGGCAGCAAAACCCTCATTATCAATCCGGCAGGTTACACGCCATCGGGCCACGGCATTATGCGGAGTTTGGTCTGAGCGATGAGCCGCTCTATGCGCAGTTTGAGGCTGACCCGGCACGCTTTCAGTTTATTTCCAAGCCGGGTAGCGTAGCGGAGAAATGGCAGAGATTTGAACCTTGATGGAAGACGGGCGCAACTTTGGTTGCGCCCGATATTGCAGAGGGGGTCAGGAGAACAGGCCGCAGGCGACTCCGGCAGCGGCCAACACCAGCAGGCCTAGCATCGCCTTCACCGGTGAAAGCCCGCGCTTAGCCATCAGATACCAGGTAGCCAGCACTACGATCAGCGGCATCAGGTTAGGGAAAATACCATCCAGCATCTGTTGCAGCTGAATGTTCACCCCATCCTTGGTGATAAACTCCAGCCCGGTTCCCAGCTTGACGTAGCTGGCGGCCACCCCGCCCATGACAAACACCCCCAGCAGGGAAAGCGCTTCACGCAGGCGTGAGGATTTGCTGCTGACCAGCATCTCCACCGAGCCGGACCCCATGTTATAACCCTTCATAAACAGCCAGTAAGAGCCAGGGATAACGATCAGGCTGAAGGCAATAATGTAAAACAGCGGCCCAATCACGCTGCCACCGGCGGCCAGCGCCATGCCGATACTCAGCAGGATGGGGATCAACATCCCCGGCAACATGGAATCGCCGATCCCGGCCACAGGCCCCATCAAGCCCACTTTCAAGGTGTTGATGGTTTCACCATCGATCGGTTCCCCGTTGGCCCGTTTCTCTTCCAGCCCGATCACCATACCGTTGACGATCGCGCCCAGCTGCGGTTCGGTGTTGTAGAACGAGGTGTGGCGGCGGATCGCCTCAATCCGCTGCTGCTTGTCCTGATACAGTTTTTTCAGCGCGGGCATCATGCTCAGACAAAAACCATAAGACTCCAGGCGCTCAAAACTCATCGAGGAAAGGTTATACATCATCCAGGCGCGCCAGCAGCGGCGCAGATCCTGTTTATTCAATTTGGGTGTTGGCGTTTCCATCAGAATTCATCCTCATCGTCGGCCTGGGGCCCAGCCTGCGCGCTGGCGACCTGAGGCTCCGGCTTATAGTTGTAGTGGATCAGCGCTAACAGCGCGCCAACAATCACCAGCGCCACCATATTCAGCTTGAGGAACACGATGCAGATAAACCCCACCAGGAAATAAATCAGCATGCTGTAGTTTTTAATGATCTGCTTGAGAAGAATGGCAATCCCCACCGCCGGCAGAATGCCACCAACCACGTTCATGGTGGTTAGCACCAGCGCGGGCAGGCTGTCCATAAAGGCGTTGATGTAGCGCGCCCCAAAGAACACCGCGATAAAGGTCGGCACAAAACGCAGCAGGAAGTTGGTCACCTGCGGCCAAATGGCGCTGTTAAGATAGATCCCCCGTTCATCCCCCTGCTCCACAGCCACGTCCGCACGGTGGTTCCAATAGGAGTTGAGCACCATCATGGCGTTGAACAGCACGGTGCCCATGATGCCGATAGTCGCCGCCAATGCGACCGCCACCTCCGGGCCCTTGCCGGAAAGTATCCCCAGCGCAATCGCCGGGAAGGCGACAAAGTTGAGATCGGCCGGCATCGATCCTCCTGGCGTTACCATGGCGATATATACCGCCTGAACCGCAACACCGATGATGATACCGGTCTGTACATCGCCGAGGATCGCCCCCACCAGCATACCGGAGACCAACGGGCGGCTGAGAATATACCAGCCTCCGGTCAGCCCCAGCAGCCAAGGGCTACTCAGCGCGCCGAGATAGCAGAGTATCCCGATAAGCGTCGCTTCAAACCACATAGTTAACTCCTGTCAGTCAGACCTGTTTGAGTTTTTTTTTGGCATCTAGCCAGCTGAAATGGCTGGCGTCGGGTACCAGACGGAATTCGATCGCATGGCCACGTTCACTGAGAAAATCGAAGGCAGCGCTCTCTTCGTGATTTACCGACTGGTTCGGACCAATGGTCACGGTCTGTGCCCGTGCCGACATCGGCCCAACGTTGATCTTCTGGTTACGGTTTTTTAAATCGATACCGGCTTCCAACAGCCTGCGCAGCGTGACCGGCGATTTACCGATCACGAAGTATTGCTTGTCGCTGGCAATCACCTTCGGCAGCTTTTCTATCGCCTGTGCCACGGTGAACAACCACACCTTGGTGTCCTGTACCGCTCCTTTCATCACCGATGACAGCAGCGGATCTGCCGCTACCTCATCGTCGATCGCCACAATCCCGTCGCAGGGCAGCTCCTTCGCCCAACGGGTAACCAGCTGGCCGTGGATCACCCGATCGTCGATACGTACAAATGAAATCGCCATGATTTTTCCTCAGAAATCGTCCGGTTGTGCTGCTTGCGCCGGGCGGGCAACCACAATGGTTTCGCCCCCCTGCGCCACCAACTCTTGTGCGGCATGCTGCACATCCACGCCCTCCAGCAAGTCGGCACTCATCAGTAACATGGGGAAATTCACTCCAGTCACTACCGCCATCGGCACGGCGTTATTCGGGTCAAACGCATGGCGGCAGGCCACGTTATAGGGAGTGCCACACAGCAAATCGCACAGCACCAGTACCCCATCGGCACCGGGGCTAACCCGCTGCAATTCGGTGGCAAAATCCTGCTTGAAAGCCTCAATACCACCGGTTTCATCGAGGCTGACGTAACTGGTATGTGGCAACTCGCCATAAACCATGCTGGCGCTGGTCATCAGAGCCTCAGCCAGCGGGCCATGCGAGATCACAATCACTTTCAACATCGGTTTATCCCCTTACCCAGGCTTTGATGGTGGCGAGGGTTTTACCCTGGCTGCTGCCATAAGGGCTGATACGATAAGATCCCACCGCCGCCGGGACGATAAAGGTTTCCGCATAGTGCACCACAAACGGGGCGAATCGGCCCTCAGGGCTATCGACAACGGCCTCTTCCCCTTCGATCAGATTCAGCACGTTCACCCGCCCTTCGGTATGGTGCAACACCGGTTCACTGAACCAGTGGCGACGAGTTTCAATAAATTCACGCTCATGCAGGCCAGTACGCTCTTCCCGCCAGCCCGGCCCTTCGGCCACCGGCTCGATACGGTTTACCAGGTGCTCCTGCACCCAAGCGGTGTCACGCTGCCAGTCGATCACCTGTTCGCCATGATCCAAATGCACCGGTCGCGGCTGCCCATCCAACCCCAGACGACCCCAGTCCCAGAGTTTGAAGGTGAAGATGTAAGGCGTGGCGCTGATTTCCAGCACCATTGCCCCATCGCCAGAGCAATGCACCGTCCCCGCCGGGATCAGGAAGTGATCGTGTTTGTTGGCCGGGAACTGGTTAACAAACCTTTCATCATCAAAGGCTTTTTCACCCCGCTGAGCCGCAGCCAGATCGGCCATCATGGCCTGTGGGTCGGTGCCGGTTTTCACGCCCAGATAAACCTTGGCTTCCGGCTCCGCCGCCAGAATGTAGTAACTTTCATCCTGGGTGTAATGCATGCCGAAATGCTGCTGGATATATTCGGTAATCGGGTGCACCTGGAAACTGAGGTTTTGCCCGCCGACGGTATCCAGGAAATCAAAACGGATCGGGAATTCAGCGCCGAAGCGGGCATGTACTCGTTCACCCAACAGAGGGCGAGGATACAACAGCACCAAATCCTGTGAGGGGATCTCGACCCGGACGTCACCAAACCGCATTAGCAGGCTGTTTTCCTCGGGCACGCAGTCAAAACACCATGCATAGTTGGCTGCCGCCGGATCGAGATCGAACTGTTGCTTCATCCATTGACCGCCCCAGACACCGGGGTCAAAGAACGGGACTACGCGAAACGGTTGCTGGGTGGCCTGTTGCAACCCGGCGTGGAACGCGGTACCGGCTACCAGCTTGGGTGAGCCGGCCTGATTGGTATCCAGCACAAAGTTGGCTCGCTGCAACAAGGGGGTTTTGTGACGATCAAAGACCCGCCATTCCACAAAAAACGCGCGCTTATAACGGCGCAGTACGTCTTCATTCAGGTTGGCAACGCCCCAGTTGCCCAACTCGCCCCGGCGAAAACGTTGTTGTATCTCCCAGCGCGCCAGATCGGCATAGACCAGCACATCCCCTGCCGCGATGAGTGCCGCCCCTGCCCCATACACCACCACCAAGCCGCTTTCGACGGCCGCGATTGCCACACGCTGCTGCTGCACGGCCTCATCGGCAAAAAACTCCGGCATTTCGTGGCAGGACAACACGCCAAAGACCCGGTCATCCGTCAGATTGCGCTCAATCATCGCGTGGATATGGCTTTCATCATATTTTGCCTGCTCGGCGTTCAGTACCAGAGCGGGTAACAAGGGATCGATCAGCTGTGACTTGAGCTCCTCCAGATCCACGCCGTGGTAGCAATCCACCACCAGTACGGTTTTGGCCAATCCTTGCGCAGCGATATGGCTGCTGATGGCCTGCACCACGGCTGGCCAACCTTGCCAGGCTGCGCGGTCAAACCCCTGCACCACCAGTTCCGGGTGTTTGTCATAGTTTGCTTTACGATGTTGCTCGGACATGATCTTTTGCCTATGCACTGAAAACATAATCAAAGATTAATCGATTAACCCAATCTTAAACAGCGTGGTTAACGGGATTAACCTCAAACAACGGCGATAAAGCGGACTAAAACCCAAATTATTGCGATAGGCATCACAAATTATTTTCATCATTTGCCAACAAAAGGTTAATCGTTATACCTTAATGACAGATCCCGCCCGCAAACAGGATATGAAATGAGCACCATCACGCTGGCCGACGTCGCCGCCCAAGCCAAAGTCTCCACCGCCACGGTTTCCATGGTATTGCGTAATCGTGGCCGCATCTCGGATGAAACTCGCAAGCGCGTACTGAGCGCCATCGATGAGCTTGGCTACGTCTATAACCAGACCGCGGCTAACCTGCGCAATCGCAGCAGTAATCAGGTCGGCCTGCTGCTACACGACATCACCAATCCGTTTTATGCGGAAATGACCGCCGGGCTGAGCCAGGAGATGGAGCGCCACCAGCTCATGCTGTTTTTGGCTAACAGCGAAGAGTCGGCCCCCAGACAGCAAAAATTTGTCGACTCGCTGTTGCAGAACAATGCCAGTGGCATGGTGCTGTGCTCCGCACGCCAAACGCCGCCGCTGTTCTTTGAAACGCTCAAACGCCGCAAGATCCCAGCCATTATGGTGGTGCGCCCGGTTGCAGACGCTCATTTTGACTTTGTCGGTACCGATAACTTTTTGGGCACTCAGCTAGCCACGCAGCACCTGCTGGATCTGGGCCATCGGCATATCGCCTTTATTGGCGGTTCGGTCAGTTCCACCTCGCGCGCGCAACGCCTGGGTGGCTATACCAGCAAGCTGTTGGAAAGGGGGATTCAGGTCAACGGGGAATGGATTGTTTGCAGTGAGGCTAGCCAAAGCTCTGGTGCTAAAACCGCAGAGCAACTGTTTACGGCGTACCCGGAGATCACCGCCGCATTATGCTATCAGGACATCGTGGCGCTGGGTGTGATGCAGACTTTACGCAAACTTGGGCGCCAGGTAGGCCGCGACTTTGCGCTGATTGGCTTTGACGATATTACCGAGGCTTCCCTGGTACAGCCGGGGCTGACCACGGTGTCCGTCGCCTCACGCGAGATTGGCCGCAAGGCCGGAGAACTGTTGTATAGCCGCATTCAGGGTAACGATGAACCGCCAAAGCGCATCATTCTGCCGCCTTCGCTGGTGATCCGTGAGTCCTGTGGTTACGGGGGGTAATAGGTTTTTTGTAGAGCTTCAGCAAGCGTTTCGAATATTGCGATTTTCGATTATTTCGAATATATTGTATTTCGTGCTATAGAAATCAGAGAGACATGCCATTATGACCAGTGCAACTTTTTCCAAAATCAACTTGCCTGGTGTGCAAGAAAAAGAGATTGCCCAAAAAGGTTATCGAGATTTATCGGCGATGTTGGCAACAAAACTAGATATTCGCCACTTCTCGATCAGAGACGATGAGCAAAATGAACACTCTATTGAGGTTCCACCTTCTGCGGTGAAAATGCTCGTTGAGATACTAGGAGAACTAGCAAACGGGAACGCTGTTCAGGTTGTGCCCGTTCATGCGGAATTGACTACCCAAGAAGCCGCAAATTTACTTAATGTATCCAGGCCGCATGTTGTGAAAATGCTAGAAGAAGGCAAAATCGAATTCCATAAAACAGGGCGTCATCGCCGCATACGCTTTGCAGACCTTATGGCCTACAAAGAGCAGCGAGACATCGAAGCTGCTGCAGCAATGGATGAACTGACTCGTCTTTCACAGGATATGGATATCTATTAATGACGCATTCGCCTTACCCAGCATTGCTTGACGCTTGTGTGCTTTACCCAGCAAGACTGCGAGACCTGTTGATGCATTTAGGCCTAAGAGGTCTTTATCAGCCCAAGTGGACAGCGCAAATCCACGACGAGTGGAAGCGTAATCTACTGGTTAATCGGCGAGATTTGCAGGCCGAGCAGTTGGATCGCGTTCATGCTCTAATGGATAAGGCAATGCCGGATGCGAATGTCATAGGCCACGAACAATTGGTAGACAGCATTAGGTTACCTGACCAAGACGATCGCCATGTTCTGGCAGCTGCAATAATTGCAAACGCTGAGGTCATCGTCACTTATAACCTTAAAGACTTTCCGGTAGATTATTTATCGACTTTTGGTATCGAAGCCATACATCCTGACGACTTCGTGTCAGACCTTATTGATCTTAACCATGCGCTAGCACTTGAGGCGGTGACAAATCTAAGGCAAGCACTAAAGAATCCCCCCATGACAGCGGGTAGTTTTCTAGCTTCACTCACTCAAATTGAGATGGCAAAAACGGTTAAGGCATTGGAAGACTACAAGTTCATACTATAAGAAGCCCCGCAAAGGGGCTTCTATATCAACCAACCTGCACCGAAAGCATGCTCAGCGCGGCCATTTCAATCCCATCGATTGGCACCGAAATCGGCTCTTTACCATCCCAGCCGCCCAATACATACAGCAACGGCAGATAATGCTCTGGTGTCGGGTTCGACAACGCTGCGCCTTCATGCTGCATAAAATTCACCAGCGGGTGATGTTCGCCCTGATAATCCAGGTTATCACGCACGTACTGGTTGAATGACTCCGCCCAAGGATACGGGCTGGTGTCACCCTGCCATTTCACCATGCGCAGGTTATGCACTACGTTGCCGCTGGCCACGATCATTATCCCCCGATCGCGTAGCGCCGCCAGCTTACGGCCGAGCTCAAAATGGTATTCCGCTGGCTGAGTCCCATCGATGCTCAGCTGCACCACCGGGATATCGGCTTGCGGATACATCTTGATCAGCACGCCCCAGCTGCCGTGATCCAAACCCCACTCACTGGTATCGGCAATCACCTGCGCCGGGGCCAACAGGCTTTGCAGCTCTGCCGCCAGCTCCGGTGAACCCGGTGCCGGGTACTGTGTATCAAACAGCGCCTGTGGGAAGCCGCCAAAGTCGTGAATGGTTTTTGGATGTTCCATCGCCGTCACTGCCGTCCCACGAGTGTACCAGTGGGCAGACACAGCAACGATCGCCTTTGGCCGTGGCAATTGTTCACCCAACGCACGCCAGGCCTGGGTATAGCGGTTATCTTCCAGCACGTTCATCGGGCTTCCGTGGCCAAGAAAGAGTGCAGGCATACGAGAGGTGGTCATAAAAAATCCTTGGTTAGCGTGATAATCGTTCTGCTGACTACATTACGCTGTTTGTCCTACCAAGGCAGCCGGATAACCCTGATGGTGATCTTCAAGAAATTTGAATGGCTGGAACGATTGAAACCATCAGCCAAATCCACTCGATTTATGCTTTGGCTCTGTTAGTATCAGAAACTGATAAATATTATTGGCATACAAGGAGAATGCATGTCTGTACCGCTGATCCTGACCTTGTTAGCCGGGGGCGCTACCTTTGTCGGTGCCCTGCTCGGCATTATTGGCCAGAAGCCCTCCAACCGCCTGCTGGCGTTTGCGCTCGGCTTTGCCGCAGGGATTATGCTGTTAATTTCATTGATGGAAATGCTGCCCGCTGCGCTGCACACCGTCGGCATGTCGCCCATGCTTGGCTACGGCATGTTTATGCTCGGGCTGTTAGGCTACTTTGCGCTGGATCGCATGCTGCCACACCAGCACCCGCAAGACCTGGTGCAAAAGCCCATCAAGCCCCATAACCTGAAACGCACCGCCATGCTGCTGACGCTCGGCATCAGCCTGCACAACTTCCCGGAAGGGATTGCTACCTTTGTCACCGCCAGCGCCGATCTGGAACTGGGGATGGGCATTGCGCTCGCGGTCACCATCCACAATATTCCAGAAGGGTTGGCGGTCGCCGGGCCGGTGTATGCGGCAACCGGCTCCAAAACCAAAGCGCTGCTGTGGTCTGGGATCTCTGGGATGGCAGAAATTCTGGGGGGCGTACTGGCCTTCCTGGTGCTCGGCCCCATGGTTTCACCGGTGGTGATGGCGTCGATTATGGCTGCGGTGGCCGGGATTATGGTGGCGCTGTCGGTAGATGAATTAATGCCGTTGGCCAAAGAGATCGATCCACATAATAATCCAAGCTATGGCGTGCTGTGCGGCATGGCGGTGATGGGATTTAGCCTGACGCTGTTGCAAAGCGGCGGTATCGGCTAAAGAATTTTAAGCACAAAAAAGCCGCTTCATCAGCGGCTTTTTCATTTCAGTCAGCGACTCAGCTGGCCTTCTTTTCGTGCGACTGGCGATAGGCCACCAGATCTTCGATAGTCAGCACCACCATGTCATGCTGCTTGGCAAAGGTGATCACTTCTGGCGCATGCGCCATGCTGCCGTCATCGTTAGTCAGCTCACACAGCACGCCAGCGGGTTTGAAACCGGCCATTGAGACCAGATCGATGGTCGCTTCAGTGTGGCCACGGCGGTTCAATACGCCACCAGGCTGAGCACGCAGCGGGAACACATGGCCTGGGCGGTTCAAATCGCTTGGCTTGGCACCGTCTGCAATGGCCGCACGGATGGTCGTCAGGCGATCGCCAGCCGATACGCCAGTGGTCACGCCGTGCGCCGCTTCAATCGTCACGGTAAAGGCGGTCTGGAACTGGCTGGAGTTGTTGGTGACCATCATCGGCAGCTCAAGCTGCTGGCGGCGATCTTCGGTGATACACAGGCAAACAATGCCGCTACCGTGGCGAATGGTCAGCGCCATCTGCTCAACGGTCATGGTTTCTGCGGCGAAGATCATGTCACCTTCGTTTTCACGGTTTTCATCATCAAGCACCATCACACCGCGCCCGTTGCGCAGTGCATCAAGAGCGCGTTCAACGCGTTCTTCCGGCGTGCCGAAATCTGAAAGTAGAGTCTGATTCATGGTAAAAAACCTCATTAAAATTATGGATTACCAGAACCAGGGCGATCTTGAGGAGTGGCTATGCCAATAGCCAAAAAAATAACGCAAGCGGGGCATACGCCCGACAGGTGTCGTTACTCTCTCCCATCCGGACTATAACCGTCGGCCCCGGAATTACACCGGATCTGCTGACCTCTAACCCACTCCTGAGAGATAGGCTGAGCGCTCGCGGGCTTTCACCGTGAATGGTGATTTACCGCCGGTGGGGACTTGCACCCCGCCCTGAGAATAAGCATCTCGACTATAACCCCATCGCTTTAGTGTTTCAAGCCATCCGGTCGCGTAATGAGGGATCGCGCAGCAAACACGGTAATAGTTTATCCGGCGGGCAACTCGCATTACACTAGGCATCTGCCACCAAATATCAGAAAGGGAAACGCCATGATTGACCCGAAAAAAATTGAACAGATCGCTCGCCAGGTCCAAGAGTCGATGCCTAAAGGCGTACGTGAATTCGGGGAAGACGTTGAGAAAAAAATCCGCCAGGTACTGCAAGCGCAGTTGACCCGTCTGGATCTGGTTAACCGCGAAGAATTTGACGTGCAGACTCAGGTATTGCTACGCACCCGCGAGAAGCTGGCATTGCTGGAACAGCGCCTGACTGAATTGGAAGGCAAGCTGGATACCGCACCAGTAGCCAAGCCAGCAGACGAATAAGTTATTCTAAGGGGCGCATCAATGCGCCCCTTATTGCTTGGAGACCACCGCTGGCGTTTTACGCGGCAGCACCAGCCAAATCAGCACCAACATCGCCAACGCATACAGGCTTTTCCAGCCGATAATCACCAGCAGTAATAAGCACAGCGCGGAGCCGACGATCGCCATCAGCCGCGAACGCCCCTGCAAGATCCGCCAACCCGCCAACATACACAGCAGATAAATCAGTACGAAAATGCCATTGGCATACACCAGTAACGTATCCAGCGGCAGCTTCAGGGTATAGATCAGCAAAGTGAACAGCAGGCAGCAACCTACCACCGCGCTCAATGCATTGACCGGCACCTGGCCCGCGGAGAGTTTGGCTAAACCGCTAGCAGGCTTTTCCTGGGCCTGTGACCAGACCAGGCGGGCAAAGCTCTGGGTGTAGATATTCACGCTGGCAAAACAGGCCAGATAGCCGATGATGCAGGCAATCCACAGCGCATGTTCGCCAAACAGTTGCACCACGATCCCCGGCAACGAAGCGGCCGCCGCCTGATGTTCGCTGTAAGCATGGAAGTGCAGCACCGCTACGGTACAGCCCCAATAGACCGCCCCCGCCACCAACAGCCCGAGCATTAACGCGCGCGGAAAGTCCCGCTCTGGATGGCGAAACTCGGTCGCCAGATGAGCAAAAGCCTCCAGCCCGACAAAGCACCAGAACATCACCGCCAGCGCGTGGAACATATTAGGAGGAGAAATATCGCTGACCGCAGGCCATGGGATTTGGGATGGGGTAATGCCGCCTTGCCACCAGATAGCCCCCACCAGAGCTATCACCAGAAGGGCAATCAAGGTCTGAATATTGGCACTGGAACCGGCGCTGCGTGTGCCAAGCAGCCAAATCACCACTAGCGTGACAATTTGCACCAGCAACAGGCCGTTGGCATCCCAACCAAAAGTAGCCTGCCAGAACCCTGCGGCGATTTGTAATGCGGCGGGCAAGCCCACGGGGATCACAGAGAGGAACAGCCAAGCGGTTACCTTTGCCATGCGTGGCCCAAAAGCCAGGCCGACAAAATGCGCGGCACCACCGGCGCTGGGGAAATGGCGGCCCAACGCCGCAAAAGCGATGGCGATCGGGAATACCAGCACAATCAGTATTGGCCAGGCCCACAGGCTATCACCGCCCGCTACCTGCGCCGCCAATGCCGGAACAGCAAAGACCCC
The DNA here is from genome assembly GCF_055790865.1 of Serratia sp. K1WW1. Lineage (NCBI taxonomy): Bacteria > Pseudomonadati > Pseudomonadota > Gammaproteobacteria > Enterobacterales > Yersiniaceae > Serratia > Serratia sp. K1WW1. Next base: position 789,522 of record NZ_CM147697.1, on the reverse strand, counting down.
GGTGCCCAGCAGTGAAGTGGACAATAGCCCAACGCCCTGCGCTAAACTCAGCTCCTGCTTTAGTCCACTCACTGCAAACCACCCTGTTTACCCGTCGTCTTTTTCGGGCGCATTGCTCAGCGCCCCCTACAGTCAAAAAATATTAACCGCGCCCATCCTTGATGGCCTTGATGATGTTGGTGGTGGATAACCCATCTTCAAAGTTCAGTACCCGCACATCGCCACCGTTGGCCCAGACTTCAGCACTGCCAGCAATCTCATGCGGCTGGTAGTCACCGCCTTTCACCAGCAGGTCCGGCAGAACTTCGGCGATCAGGCGTTGCGGCGTATCTTCTTCAAACGGCACGACCCAATCCACGGCTCCCAGCGCACCCAACACCACCATACGGTTTTCCAACAGGTTAACCGGGCGGGTTTCCCCTTTCAGGCGTTTGGTTGACGCATCGCTGTTCACTGCAACGATCAGGCGATCGCCCAATTTGCGCGCATTCGCCAGGTACGAGACATGGCCTGCGTGCAGAATGTCGAAGATGCCGTTGGTCATCACCACTTTCTCGCCGCGTTGGCGCGCCTGCGCTACCGCTTTTTTCAGCTCGGCTTCGGTCATTACACCAAAGCCGGTTTCGGCGCGGCCACGAATGGCGTTTTCCAGTTCGACTGGCGAGACGGTCGAGGTGCCCAACTTACCTACCACCACACCGGCGGCGGCGTTGGCCAGGAAGCAGGATTCTTCCAGCGTATTACCCGCAGCCAAAGCGGCGGCCAGCACACCGATCACCGTATCACCGGCACCGGTCACGTCGAACACTTCCTGCGCCTGGGTTGGCAGATGCAACGGCTCACGGCCCGGTTGCAGCAACGTCATCCCCTGCTCGGAACGGGTGATCAGCAGTGCAGACAGTTCAAAGTCCGCCACCAGCTTCATCCCACGCGTCACCAGCTCTTCTTCACTTTGACAATGACCGACCACGGCTTCAAATTCGGACAGGTTTGGGGTCAGCAGCGTGGCGCCACGGTAACGTTCAAAATCGGTACCTTTCGGGTCGATCAGTACCGGAACCTTCGCAGCACGCGCCAGAGCGATCATGCCCTGCACCTTGCTCAGCGCGCCCTTGGCGTAATCAGACAGCACCAGTGCGCCAATCTGCGGCAATGCCTGCTGGATACGCTCCATGATCGGCTGCGGATCGACGTTGGAGAAACCTTCCTCGAAATCCAGGCGGATCAGCTGTTGGTTACGGGAAAGTACACGCAGCTTGGTGATGGTTGGGTGCGTAGGGACCGAGACAAAGTCACAGCGCACGTTAACTTCGTTGAGCTTGGCGCTCAGCGCACGCGCCGCGTCGTCGATCCCCGTCAGGCCCACCAGGCGTGAATTGGCACCCAACGAGGCGATGTTCATCGCGACGTTAGCCGCACCACCGGGACGCTCTTCGATGGTTTCAACCTTGACCACCGGCACCGGCGCTTCCGGTGAAATACGGCTGGTCGGCCCATACCAATAGCGATCCAACATGACGTCACCAACCACCAACACACCGGCGCGGCGAAAATCAGGTAGTGTAACTTTCATCCGATAACTCCAAACAAGTCATAAAAATAAATTCGGCAGATATTAGCATAATAGCCCGCAATACCCGTAAAAACTGTCCCCTCACCCCAACCCTCTCCCACAGGGAGAGGGAGCTGGTAGCCCCTGCTCGTTTGGCAGGAAAGCGATAATCTCAACACACTCGGTCGGTTCCCTCTACCACAGCTGTCTCTTATACACAACTTGGCATCTTGCTGTTTTATATGGGAATTATTTTAAGCTTATCATTTCCTCGCTCGAAAAAATTCTCTTTAAAATCAGCCTGCTATGTTTCTCAAATTACGGCTATTTGACCGCAATTTGAGATGTGTATAAGAGACAGCTACCACAGGGAGAGGGAGCTGGTAGCCCCTGCTAATTTGGCAGTAAAGCGATAATCTCAACACACTCGGTCAGTTCCCTCTACCACAGGGAGAGGGGGCTGATAGCCCCTGCTCGTTTGGCAGGAAAGCGATAATCTCAACACACTCGATCGCCCCTCAGCCAAGGTGAGTCACTATAATTTCAAACACACTCGACCGCCCCCTCAACCAAGGTGAGTCACTATAATTTCAAACACGCTCGACCGCCCCCTCAACCAAGGCGAGTCACTATAATTTCAAACACGCTCGATCGGTCCCCTCTCCCTGTGGGAGAGGGTTAGGGTGAGGGAACACATATGCCTCTCAGCCCAGCCATTTGCTCCAACTGACACGCACCTGCTCACGCTCGGCAGCAAACAGCTCGCTACTGACCTTGCTGGAATGCTCCTGCAACGCCAGATGATGGATCTCATCACGCATGGTGACATAGGCCTCGGTCAACGCCCGGGCCTCGTCTTCCAGCATGATGTCGTAATTGGCCATTAGCTCAAAAATACGCACGTTATCCGACCAACGCGTCAGGCGCGGTTCGCCCGCGGCATAACCTAAGACCAGGTATTGGGCAATAAATTCGATATCGGTGATCCCGCCTTCGTCCGCTTTGATATCAAACAGATCGCGCTGTTTGCTGCCCAGATGGTTGCGCATTTTCTCGCGCATTTCACGCACCTCCTGCTGCAGCTTGTTCACTTCACGCGGTTTGCACAAAATCTCGCGGCGGATCGCATCGAACTGCTGGTGCAGCGCCGGATCGCCATACACGATGCGCGCCCGCACCAGAGCCTGATGCTCCCAGGTCCAGGCTTCGTTACGCTGATAATCGGCGAAAGCTTCGACGGTGCTGACCAGCATTCCCGCAGCACCAGAAGGACGCAGACGGGCATCCACCTCATAGAGAATACCTGAAGAGGTACGGGTGCTGAACAAATGCATCACCCGCTGTGCCAGGCGCAGATAGAACTGGCGGCCATCGATGCAGCGATCGCCATCCGTCATTACGTCTGGTGGGCAATCCAGCAGGAACACCAGGTCTAGATCCGAGCTATAGCCCAGTTCCCAGCCCCCCAGCTTACCGTAGCCGATCACCGCAAACCCTAACCCCTCCCGCTCATGCAGATGGGTTGGTTGGCCGTAGCGCGCGACCATGTCTTTCCACGCCTGCTGCACCACCGCATCAATGATCGCCTCAGCCAGATAGGTTAAGTGATCGCTCACTTTCATCACCGGCAGCGCCTCGGCGATATCCGCAGCGGCAATGCGCAAGTGCTGTGCCTGTTTGAACTGCCGCAACGCTTCCAACTGCTGTTCTTCATCGTCTTCCGGCACTCGCAGACGATATTGGCGCAGTTCGCTACGATAGGCATCCGGAGCCACCGGTTGGTACAGCGTGGCCGGATCCAACAGCTCATCAAGCAACAGCGGATAACGCGCCAGTTGGCTGGCCACCATCGGAGATGCAGCACAAAGGCGGATTAGGTGGCTGAGAGCGGCATGGTATTCCACCAGCAGCTCGAGGTAAGTGGTGCGGGTCACGATGCTTAGCAACAGCTGGGTCAGGCGCGTCAGAGCCGTGGCCGCGTCCACGCGCGAACATACCTCGGCCAGCAAGCGTGGCATCAGTTGATCCAGCACGTCGCGGCCACGCGGACCAATGGTGCGTTTGTCCACGTCGTGGCGGAAGTCGGCGATGGAACGCAGCATCTGCCGCCGCGCCTCTTCGTCCAGATGGGGCGTCAGTGGTGCCAGCTCGTTCTCGTCCAGCGCATCCTGCCACAGGCTGTGATAATGCTGGTAGTTGGGATCTTCGCCTACGTCTGGGCTATCGTCGCCGATCAGGTCATCAAATACCGCACGGACCTGGCGCATATGCTCTTCCAGCACCACCATCAACGACGGCCAGTCTGGCTGATCCATTCCCCAGGCCAGGCGCGCCTGATCCAGCTCGTCCTGCGGCAGGGTCTGGGTCTGCTGGTCGGCAATCGCCTGCAACAGATTCTCCAGCCGCCGCAGGAACAGATAGCCGTCACTCAGCTCTGCGACCTGCTGCGCGGTCAACAGCCCCAGCTCGCCAACCGCCTGCAACGTCGGCAGAAGTGACCGCCCCTGCAAACTGGGCTCACGCCCGCCACGGATCAGTTGGAACACCTGGGTGATAAATTCGATTTCGCGGATGCCACCAGCACCCAGCTTGATATTGTCCTTCAGCCCCCGCCGCCGCACTTCGCGGGCAATCATGCCCTTCATATTACGCAGCGACTGGATCACGCTGAAATCGATATAGCGACGGAATACGAATGGCCGCAATGTCTTACGCAACTCCTGGCTGTAGGCATCTTCATGCCCCCCCATCAGGCGCGCCTTGACCATCGCGTAACGTTCCCAATCGCGCCCCTGCTCCTGGTAATAATCTTCCAGCGCGGCAAAGCTCATCACCAGCGGGCCGCTATCGCCAAACGGCCGCAGACGCATATCGACGCGGTAGACAAAGCCGTCGATGGTTTGCTGATCCAACGCTTTGATCAGCCGTTGCCCCAGGCGGGTAAAGAATTGAGCATTATCCAGCTCACGCCGCCCACCTTGGGTGTGGCCGTTTTCCGGATAGGCAAAGATCAGATCGATATCAGAGGAGAAGTTCAGTTCACCACCGCCGAGTTTGCCCATCCCCAGGATTAGTAAAGGCTGCGGCACGCCATCGGCATTGCAAGGTGTGCCCCACTCGCGGCAACAGGTTTGATAGAGCCAGTCACGGGCGCTGACGATCAGCGTTTCTGCCAGAGCACTCAGCTGTTGTAGCGTTTCCTGCGTGGTACATAGCTGCTGAGCCTGTGCCCAGGCAATGCGCACCAGACTCTCACGGCGGAACAGACGGAGCACACGCATAAGCTGCGCTTCGTCCTGAACCTCTTCAAGCTCATCCTGCAACCAGGCGGCATAGTGCTGCCACTCATCGGCCACCGGCGGCTGCTGGCGTAACGTTACCAACCATTCAGGATGGCCGAGCAACATGTCGCTGACAAAATCACTCGACGCCAGAACGCTTTGTTCTGCAGCGCTGAGTATCAACTCCGCGCCCTGAGTTTCCTGAAATCGCTGCACGATGTTCTGTGCCTGAAGCTGTAACGCAGCAGAGAGTGGCAACATAGTGAATGACCCGTTCTGTGGCCTGCAGCCCGGCAGGCCCGCTGGAGTTAACGAACCGCGCCGTTTAACCAGAATGGCGCATGGGATAATGCCTGTTTGCGGCTGGCTTCGTACCACCCCTGCCGACGCTCGGCAATGGCTGATTGCAGTTCGCGCCAGCTGTCGATATACGGCCCGGTTTCGCTATCCGGATAGGCACCAGAAAGCAGGATAAACGCCAGCACCTGGCGCGTCAGGCGTGGCAGTTGCTCTTGATATTCATCTTCATTCAGGGTGCGCGTAAAGGCTTCTTTCAGCTCTGCGGCGCTACGGCCCAGCATGATGTCGCTAAAACGCTTGAATGAACCATCCAGCTTAGCCTGCGATTTGGCATCGATAAACGGCCGCCATGCGCCGGTGATCAACCACGATGTGAGTGCCAACTTACATTGCAGATACTCCGTGCCGTAGCACAGCTCCTGCGGCTGGGTGGTTTTATCCACCAGCAAAGGTTCCAAAGCCGTCAGCCGAGCGCGCAGATCGGTGCTTGCCTTGCGCGGAACCAAGCCGCCAAAGATCACCAGCGCCTGGCGGATCAGGCCGATGGCTTCCATTACCGCACGGCGTGCCTGCTTGTCGCCACGCAGCCACAGCTCTTCGTGATACTGCCAATGGCTCAGCGCCAGCTCGAAAGCGGCCACCATGCCCTGTTCTACCGTGGACTTAGGTGCAGGCTTCAACACGCTTAATGGGCGTAGCTCACGTTCGGCATTGCCCTGCGCCAGATGATAGCCCCGAGCCGCTTTGCTGAGGCTGCCCTGGCGTAAACCACCCTGTTCCGCCAATGCGGTGGCCAATGCCAGCAAATCAGCAGTCTCACCGCTTTTCAGCTCCAACTCCAACTCGCATAACGGTTCGGCCAGTTCACCCGCGCGCACTTCACCTTGGTCGAGGCCAATCTCGATCTCGCTTGCGCCGTAAGTGACCACCCACTTTTCACGCACAAAGTCGGTGCGGAACAGCGGCTGCAACGCCTTTTGCAACGGGGCCAGCTTGCAGCCCTCCGGCCAGATATCCGCCGGGAATTTTTTCAGCGCCAGCGCGGGTTTGGCAATGGCGACGTTATATTCTGGCCGCTGGTGCAGCCCACCCACCACCGAACCGGCGGTTTTGATGGTCATTTCATAGCTATCGTCAAAACCGCGGATACGCAGGCCCATATCATGGTTGCGCAGGAAGTTGTCGGCGGTTTCATAGTAGATATTGGTCAGCTTCTGCGGCGCAGAATGCTGATTGGGCCAGGCGGCAATCCGCTCCGGTAGGCTGGCAATCGCTGCGGGGGAAACAATAAACTTCAGTTCTATTTCAACGCTCATAGTTCTTTTACACCAATAGGTTAGGCATTCGCGTGAGTCTTCACGGCGGCGGAGTCTGCCGGCCGCACTCAGCCCGACGACGCACAGTGAGAGTATCTTACCGCGATTCCCCCTGACTTGACTCTGCCAACTGCAGAAAAAACCTGTTACGTTATAGAATGCTGCGCAACTGACGGGATTTAGCATAGTAAGATAGTTCCCATTCCGGTTTTGGCGTTGCGCCGTCAGACTGAACGCTCTACTATCGTTCCATAAATCCACGCAGAAACGATGACATAATGCAGAAATTACGCCTGATTTGCCTTGCCGTGCTAAGTTTTAGCATCACTTGGGGCGCACATGCCGAAGATAAACGCTATATCTCCGATGAATTAAATACTTATGTCCATAGCGGCCCAGGTAACCAATACCGTATCGTCGGCACCTTGAATGCCGGTGAAGAAGTCACGCTGTTGAGCGTCAATGACAGCACCAGCTACGGCCAGATCCGCGATTCCAAAGGACGCAGCGTCTGGATCCCACTGGATCAGCTGAGCCAGACGCCAAGCCTGCGCACTCAGGTGCCAGAGCTGGAACAGCAGGTGAAAACCCTGACCGACAAGCTGGCCAATATTGATAATAGCTGGAACCAGCGCACCGCCGAAATGCAGCAGAAAGTGGCCGCCAGCGACAGCACCATCAGCGGCCTGCAGCAGGAAAACCAGGATCTGAAAAATCAGCTGGTTGTGGCACAGAAGAAGGTGAATGCGGTGAATCTGCAACTTGACGACAAACAGCGCACCATTATTCTGCAATGGTTCATGTACGGCGGCGGCGTTGCCGGCGTTGGTTTGCTGCTCGGCCTGCTGTTGCCGCGCCTGATCCCACGCCGCAAGAATAATCGCTGGATGAACTGATTGCAGTTCCGCCAGTTTAAGCGCCTTCGGGCGCTTTTTTATTGCCTGACGCATCCGTTGCCCAATTGATGTAATCTGATCAAACGAGCTATTGATAGGAGTTAAACCGTGAAAATTTACCTGGTCGGCGGTGCCGTCCGTGACACCCTGCTCAACTTACCGGTAGTGGATCACGACTGGGTGGTGGTCGGCGCAACGCCTGCCGATCTGTTGGCTCTTGGCTATCAGCAGGTGGGTAAAGACTTCCCGGTATTCCTCAACCCGCAAACCCATGAGGAGTATGCGCTGGCCCGCACCGAACGTAAATCCGGCCAGGGCTACACCGGATTTACCTGCTACGCCGCCCCGGACGTGACGCTGGAAGAGGATCTGCTACGGCGCGATCTTACCATCAACGCCATGGCACGGGGTGAAGATGGAGTATTGGTTGACCCCTATAACGGCAAGGCCGATCTCGACGCCCGCCTGTTGCGCCATGTCTCCGACGCTTTTGGCGAAGATCCGCTGCGAGTGTTACGCGTGGCGCGTTTTGCCGCCCGCTTTGCCTCCCTGGGTTTTACCGTTGCCCCTGAAACCAGCGCGCTGATGCAACAGATGGCCGAAAGCGGTGAACTGGCCTCCCTGACGGCGGAGCGCGTGTGGAAAGAGACCGAGAAGGCATTACAGAGCCAGAGCCCGCAGGTGTATTTCCAGGTGCTACGCGACTGCGGGGCGTTGAAAGTGCTGTTCCCGGAAATCGACGCCCTGTTTGGCGTGCCTGCGCCAGAGAAGTGGCACCCAGAAATTGATACTGGCATACACACGCTGATGACGCTGGCGATTGCCACCCAGCTCAGCCCCGAGGTAGATATCCGCTTCTCGGCGCTGTGCCACGATCTCGGTAAAGGCATCACGCCGCAAGAACTCTGGCCACACCACTATGGCCATGGCCCTGCGGGCGTCAGGCTGGTGGAGCAGCTTTGCCAAAGGCTGCGTGTGCCTAATCCAGTACGTGAGCTGGCGAAGCTGGTGGCGGAGTACCACGACCTGATCCACACGGTCAATAAACTGCGGCCAGAAACGCTGTTAAAACTATTTGATGCCATCGATGTATGGCGTAAACCGCAGCGGCTGGAGCAGATGATCCTCACCAGCGAAGCCGATGCCCGCGGGCGCACCGGTTTTGAAAACAACCCTTATCCGCAGGGCGATTACCTGCGCCAGGCCTATCAGGTCGCCAACGCGGTTTCGGTCAAAGAGGTGGTGGAAAGTGGCCTGCAAGGGCTGGCGATCCGCGACGAGGTCAAACGCCGCCGTCAGCAGGCGTTGGCGGACTGGAAGAAACAGCAAGAACCTCAGCCTTAGGTAAAACGGGCGCTGCATGCGCCCCTACCTATCCCTCCAGAACCAACGAATCACGGCTGATTTCAGCGATACTTTTCGCCCCCGTGAGCGTCATCGCTACGCACATCTCTTTTTTGATCAATGCGAGCAGGTTTTCCACCCCAGCCTGGCCTGCGGTTGCCAGTGCATAGAGATAAGCACGCCCAAGCAGCACACTATCCGCCCCGAGCGCGATCATGCGCACCACGTCTAATCCGCTGCGTATCCCGCTGTCTGCCAGGATGGTGATATCGCCCTTCACCGCATCGGCAATCATCGGTAGCGCACGAGCAGAAGAGAGCACCCCATCCAGTTGGCGACCACCGTGGTTGGAAACCACAATGCCGTCGGCACCAAAACGCACGGCATCACGTGCATCGTCGGGGTCGAGAATGCCCTTTATCACCATCGGCCCCTGCCAGAAATCACGGATCCATTCCAAATCACTCCATGAAATCGAAGGGTCAAAGTTGGCCCCCAACCACCCGATATAATCTGCTAATCCGGTGGGCTTTCCGAGGTAAGCGGAAATATTGCCCAGATCGTGCGGACGCCCATTCAGGCCAACATCCCACGCCCAGGCAGGATGGGTAACGGCTTGCCAATAGCGCCGTTGGGCGGCATAGGGGCCACTCATTGCCGAATGTGCATCGCGGTAACGGGCGCCTGGTGTCGGCATATCCACGGTGAATACCAAGGTGGTACAGCCCGCGGCTTTCGCCCGCTCCAAGGCATTACGCATAAATCCACGATCTTTCAACACATACAGCTGGAACCACATGGGCCGCTTGATGGCCGGCGCCACCTCTTCGATTGGGCACACCGATACGGTGGAAAGCGTAAACGGAATGCCTTGTTGTTCTGCGGCGCGCGCGGCCTGCACCTCACCACGGCGGGCATACATGCCACATAACCCAACCGGGCCAAGGACAACAGGCATAGCCAAGGTTTCGTTAAACAGCTTGGTTTCCAGGCTGAGCGCCGACATGTTCTTAAGAACACGCTGCCTCAATGCGACCTGAGCCAGATCTTCCACGTTACGCCGTAAAGTGTGTTCGGCATAAGCGCCACCATCGATGTAGTGAAACAGAAACGGCGGCAGTTTACGTTGTGCCGCAGCGCGATAATCCGTGGCTGCTGAGATAATCATCAACCGATCTCCCTTTGTTACGGTGAATTGTCATCAGGAAGGCGGGTTATACGCGCCTGCCTGGCCTCGTCTTCATGCAGATTTTTAATGGTGGAATGCACGAATCCCAGGTGAGATTTGGCCGCTTTACCCGCCCGTTCAGGATCGCCTGCCAGGATCGCCAGCAGCAGTTCCTCGTGCTGTTCAGTCAGCCGGGTGAAAATCGTCGGCTGGGTGTACATACGCTGGCGGCTATGCATGACGGAGGAGCGCATTAAATCGAAAAAGCCGCGCATGGTTTGCAGCAACACCACGTTGTGTGAAGCCTCGGCAATCGCCAAATGGAAGCGCACATCCGCCTGAGCGGCAAGTTCAGGATGCTCGCTCTCCTTAAGCGCCAACATGGCGTCAAAGCAAGCCTGTAGCTTCTCCTTGTCTGCGGCGGTGGCGCGCATTGCCGCGTGCCAGGCGGTGCTGGCCTCAATGGCATGGCGAGCTTCCAGAATGTCATAACGATAGTCAGGATCGTCGGCAACCAAGGGTCTCAGCGGTTCCACGATGCATTGCTCCGACCAGGGGGAAAGCTCGTCGCAGACATAGGTTCCGCCGCCACGTCGGCTGATAAGCGCTTTTTCACCAATCAGCTTTTGAATCGCCTCACGTAAAGAGGAACGCGAGACGCCCAACTCGTTGGCCAACTGGCGCTCGGCAGGCAGGCGCATCCCCATTTCCAGTTGGCGTTCGCGGATCATCACCTTGATACGTTCAACCAAGCGATCGGCCGAGCGTAGTGGATCAGTGGGTTGAAGATTTACAGTCATGGGATCATCCAGGTCAGCCAGTAAGCCTGAAGCGTAGTAATAACCCCCACCATACAGGTGAAGATCAGGCTGTGTTTTACCGTAAAGCGGAACAGGTCCGACTCTTTCCCCACCAACCCCACGGCGGCACAGGCAATCGCGATAGACTGTGGTGAAATCATTTTGCCTGTGACTCCGCCGGTGGTGTTAGCCGCAACCAACAGCACATCCGAAACGCCGATCTGCTGGGCGGTGGTGGCCTGCAGAGCGGCAAACAACGCGTTGGACGAAGTGTCTGAGCCGGTCAGGAATACGCCCAACCAGCCAAGGAACGGTGAGAAAAAGGTGAACGCGCTGCCGGTATGCGCCAATGCCAGCGCCAAGGTTGCCGACAGACCGGAATAGTTGGAAATAAAGGCAAAGGCTAACACCATGCCAATGGAATAGATGGGCAACATCAACGCCTTTAGCGTTTCAGCCAGCGTGGTGAGCGCATCTTTGGGCTTCATGCGCAGGTAAATCACAGAGGCGATCGCAGCAACCATAATGGCGGTGCCGGTGGCAGAGAACCAGTCAAGTTTGAAAACGGCGACATAAGGCGTGATGTTTGCCACCACCGGCGGCATTTTGGCCACCAGCTTATCCAAAAAAGGCACCGGAATAGAGAACACCCAATCGTACAGCGCACCACCTTGAGCGAACAGCGCTTTAAACGGCGGGATGCTCCACAGGGTGACCGTAGCAGTCAGAAAAATAAACGGCATCCAGGCGCGAATAATCTGCCCTAAAGCATAGTGCTGCTGCACCAGCTTTTGGTCGACTACCGCCCCCTCTGCATTATCGAAGCGGAACAGGCGTTTTGGCTGCCAAACCCGCAGAAACAGCGTCAGGCATACCAGTGAAACCAGCGAGGAGATGATGTCTGGCAACTCTGGCCCAAGAAAGTTGGAGCTGAGATACTGCGCCAAGGCAAAGCTTCCCCCCGCCACAACAACCGCAGGCCAGGTTTCTTTAATGCCGCGCCAACCGTCCATAATCGCCATGATCCAGAACAGCACGATAATCGTCAGGAACGGCAATTGGCGCCCAACCATCTGGCCGATTTCAAAGCTGTCCAATCCGGTCACCTGGCCCGCAACAATAATCGGGATGCCCATAGCGCCGAAAGCCACCGGGGCGGTGTTGACGATCAGGCAAAGCCCTGCGGCATACAACGGATTGAATCCCAGCCCAACCAACAAGGCGGCGGTAATGGCTACCGGTGCGCCAAACCCGGCGGCACCTTCCAGAAAGGCACCAAAACAGAAGCCGACGATCAGCATCTGTAAACGTTGATCGGGGGTGATAGAGAGAATGGAAGAACGGATGATGTCAAACTGCCCGGTTTTCACCGAAATCTGGTAGACAAAAACCGCGGCAATAATGATCCAGGCTATCGGCCACAGCCCGTAGAAAAAACCATAAACCACCGCAGCGAGCGCTCGGTCAATGGGCATCCGGTAGAGGAATAATGCCACCAGCAAAGCTATCCCAACGGTTAACGTTGCTGCAATATGCCCCTTGAGTTTCAGCTTAATCAACGCCAAGAAAAAAAACGCAATGGGCAGTGCAGCGATCGCACTTGATAACCAGATATTACCAATGGGATCATAAACTTGTTGCCAGACTTCCATGTAGTTAACTCCCGCGATTATTTACATACTCCTCCGCTTAATGGGTCGTACCAACAGGGCGAAGTCATATAATTGATAACCGATAGTTAACTCACTGTTAAAAACATGCAATGTGTCTGTTTGGGTTTTTGCCGTTTATGTGCCAGAGGTTCACATTTTTCCGGCATTGGTCGGACCAAAATAGGGAGAAGGAAGGCTAAGATGAGCAAGGCTGAGCATCCCCATAATCCTCATAAATTGGGGCCCCTCACGCTATCGCTTTTTTAAATATGTGTATGATGTGGTGCAGACAACAGCAGGAGTACATACATGACAGTAAATAATAGGCTCACTAATAATACTGGTATTAACCTTAACGCCAGCTTTGCTGCCAAACTACATAATCACGCAACGAAAAAATGGCAGGAAGAAAACAAGGGAACTCTCGAGGCATTAAATCGTTTTCATGATGAACACGGCTGTTTCAGCGATGAGTACAGAACGTTTTAACAATGCAATTCACCGTCTACTGCAAAAACGGCAATAGATTTTCTCATTGATGGAATTTGAAGCCACTGGTAGCGACCAATCGAATGCGCCAATACAAGTAATTTGAACATAGTGGGCAAAGAGCCCACTATTGGAGAGGACAAAACGTTCGAGCCGGGTGCCAGGATTAATGAATAAACACCATGTAGACCGCCGCCGCGACGATAAAGCGGTAGATGGCGAAAGGCACAAACGAGATACGCTTGATAAGCTGCAGGAAGGTCTTGATTGCAATTAACGCCACCACAAACGCAGTAGCGAAACCGACGGCAAACATCGGCAGGTCATTGAGCGTCAGGAAGTGCAGGCTCTTGTACAGATCCAGGCCGCTGGCCCCGAGCATCATCGGCACCGCCAGAATAAAGGAGAATTCAGAGGCCGCATAGCGGCTCACGCCAACCAGCATACCGCCCGAAATGGTAGAACCGGAACGGGAAAAACCAGGCCACAGCGCCAGACACTGGAAGCAACCGATCAAAAATGCCTGCCGATAGGTAATATCATCCAGCCCGACCGCGCGCGGCTTTTTCGGTTTCAGCCATTCGGCGGCCAGCAGCAACAGCCCCCCAACGACCAAGGCATACATCACGTTTTTTGGTTCAAACAGGGATTTGATCACATCGTGGAAGATCAGCCCCAGGACGACCGCCGGGATCATCGCCAGCAGGATATGGCCCAGCTTCAGCCGCCCTGCAGTGTGCCCTTCATGGGGGACCGGTTTGCCACCAAAGTGAATGCCGATCAGGCCAAACAGACGGCGCCAGAACACCACTACCACCGCCAGGATCGAACCCAGTTGGATAATAACTTCGAAGGTTTTCGCCTTATCGCCGGTAAAACCCAGTAACTCACCAACGATAATCATGTGCCCAGTTGAAGAAACTGGCAGGAACTCTGTAAGCCCTTCGACTACCCCAAGCACGAATGCCACAAACAATGAATGCATGTCCGCCATCAGACCACTACCCCATTTCAAATTTAACGCTATTAAAGGTACAAGCACAAAAAAGCGGCAGTGTTCAATACCTTGCCGCTTAAACAATTCTAGTTACAGACCAGCATATCGGTCTTTAGTTGCATATTGGTGACAACTTGTCAGGCTGGGCGCTGACCGCGTTCGATGATCACCCCAACCCGGCTGGCGTGCGCGACTGCACCCGGCTTGCTGACCTTAATACGGACCCAGGGAGATTTAAAGCGCCGTAGCAAAATTTCGGATACCTCCTCTGCTACCCGTTCCACCAGCGCAAAACGATTGGGCTGCACATGCTGGATGACCGCATCGCTGATATCGGCATAGCTCAGGCAATCATTCACATCATCGCTGGCGGCCGCCTGGCGGTTGTCCCACGCCATTTCGATATCGAACACCAGCTTTTGCGCAATGGTTTGTTCCCAATCATAAACGCCAATGGTGGTGATCACGGTAAGCTCTTCAATAAATACGATATCCATCACGTCATTCTCAGTTTTTGGCCTTGCCGGATACCACTTCCGACGGAATATGCGTATTATCCATAGATGTTGCGAGTAAAACGACCATTATTAAACGGAACCGCGTTATGAGTGCTACCGCGCTTGGCATGATTATCTTCGCGTATCTGTGTGGCTCAATTTCCAGTGCGATCCTGGTTTGCCGGATCGCCAGGCTGCCAGATCCGCGTGAACATGGATCGGGAAATCCAGGGGCGACCAACGTCCTGCGTATCGGTGGCCGCCTGGCGGCGGCTACGGTGTTGGTGTTCGATATACTAAAAGGGATGCTGCCAGTCTGGTTGGCTTATGCATTCAACGTCCCACCGCTGTATCTGGGCCTGACGGCGATCGCCGCCTGTCTTGGGCATATCTACCCGGTGTTCTTCCACTTCCGTGGGGGCAAGGGCGTGGCGACGGCGTTCGGTGCCATCGCACCGATCGGCTGGGATCTCACCGGCCTGATGACCGGCACCTGGCTGTTGACCGTGCTGCTGAGCGGCTATTCCTCGCTCGGGGCGATCGTCAGCGCGCTGATTGCGCCCTTCTACGTCTGGTGGTTCAAACCGCAGTTTACTTTCCCGGTGGCAATGCTCTCCTGCCTGATCCTGATGCGCCATCACGACAATATCCAACGCCTGTGGCGTGGGCAGGAAGGGAAGATCTGGGGTAAGTTCCGCAAGAAGAAAGACGGTGTTTTAGAGCAGGAAGAAAAACCGGAAGAGTGATCAAACAAGGCTGGGGACTCCAGCCTTTTACATTATGCTTTCTCGGGATACCTCAAGGAGTTATACACCCCCTCTGGCTCCGATAAATAGGTAACCTTTGTCAGCGCAGGTGCAGCGCGAACCATAGCCGCGAATAACTCACTTTTCGAGACGTTGATGCTTTTACCACGCGGCGTGATCGCGGTGGCGCTGAAACCGTTTGGCCCTTCAATGATAGCAGCAGAACCCTCTGCGCTAACAATGTGATTAGAGAGTTCAGATATCTTGATTTTTGCTGTTCTACTGACCATACCTAACTCCTTTTCGCATTGTTGCTCAAGTTGTCATTATTGCTCATATTTCACTCACCATCAACCAAAGGCAATTGAAGCCTTGTGAACCAGGAGGCGAGCTCATCTGCCGAACGGTACAGTATTAACTTTTCCCCATCGGTGATATCGACAAACTCATGTCGATTAATATAGTAATCCGCCACGCGCTCGTTAATCGGACACATCAATCTAACGCCTGTTCCCCCTGTATCGGCCAGGAAAAAGACAATCGTGACAAGCGAATAGGTCAACATGTTGCCATCAAGTATCGAACCTTGCGGCGAAAAATTTTGCAGCATGTTTACATTTAAAACCTGTTCTTCCTGAACATACTCACAAACACAAGCACCTGCGGGTCGATCTGCCGAATCTACCAGTTTGAAAGAAAAGTTGAACGCTTCCTCGTCATACAAAGAAGCGTTTGCCATATCCCAAGGGAGCCTTCTCTCCTCTGGCAAATTACGTACCATCGCCATGCACCATTCCAAATCCTGCTGACTCAATGCATTTGCCAAAAGAGGCAATTGAGTAGCAAGAAAATACCGATTGGTTGTTGCGATGGCATCAGCCCCATACTGACGTACTGTTAGGTTCGGCATCTTTGGTTCCATCCATTAATGCAAAATGTGATTTGTTTTTACACCGCAGGCAGCTCTGCCAGCGGCCAACGTGGGCGTACGGTAACGCCCAACTCCGGGTTACCCCCGTTTTTCATTCGAACCATCCCGGCATAAGCGATCATGGCCCCATTGTCGGTGCAGAATTCCGGGCGAGCATAGAACACTTCGCCACCGCGTTTTTTCATCAACTCTGCCAGCTTGCTGCGCAACGTGCGGTTGGCGCTGACGCCACCGGCCATCACCAGGCGTTTAAACCCTGTCTGCTCCAGCGCGCGTTTACATTTGATCGCCAGCGTATCCACCACAGCATCTTCAAAGGCACGGGCGATGTCGGCACGGGTTTGATCGTCGTTGCCGTTAGAGCGGATGGTATTGGCGGCAAAGGTCTTCAGGCCGGAGAAACTGAAATCCAGCCCTGGACGGTCGGTCATTGGGCGTGGGAAGGTAAAGCGCCCTTCAGTCCCCTGCTGCGCCATTTTCGACAACATCGGTCCACCAGGATAATCCAGCCCTAACAGCTTGGCGGTTTTGTCGAATGCTTCGCCAGCGGCGTCGTCGACCGACTCCCCCAGCAAGGTATATTCACCAATCCCGGTCACGCTGATCAGTTGCGTATGGCCACCAGACACCAACAGCGCCACAAACGGAAACTCCGGTGGGTTGTCTTCCAGCATCGGTGCCAGCAAGTGGCCTTCCATATGATGCACCGGCACCGCAGGCACGCCCCAGGCAAACGCCAGTGCGCGGCCAATGGTTGCCCCTACCAACAAGGCACCCACCAAACCCGGTCCGGCGGTATATGCCACGCCGTCGATATCACCCGGCTTCAGGTTCGCCTCTTTCAGTGCGGCCTGGATCAGTGGCACTGTCTTGCGCACGTGATCGCGGGAAGCCAGCTCCGGCACCACACCGCCGTAATCGGCATGCAGTTTCACCTGACTGTAGAGTTGGTTGGCTAACAAACCGGCTTGATCGTCATACACTGCAATACCGGTTTCATCGCAGGACGTTTCTATACCCAATACGCGCATTACATTTCCCATCATTCACGTGCGGCCGCCAGTTTATCACAATCAACGCCATTTACCGCCAGCCTGCAGCACCCTGGCCGCCATGGTGCGCTATGTCGATGATTCACAAGGTTGCCCACCGGGTGATTAAAAACGAGCAATTTTTTCTGATTAGTCTATAATCGGCGGCCGATGCATAATTGCGCGAGTTTGCCGGAACGCGGCGTGTTTCAATTTGCTATGGTGCTTTACAAAGCAGCATCCATTGAAGTAAAATTCCGCACCATTTTGAAAAGGCTGGCGCTTGGCCAGCAGCAAACCGAATTCTATTGAGGTGAGAGGCACATGCCGGTAATTAAAGTACGTGAAAACGAGCCATTTGACGTTGCACTGCGTCGTTTCAAACGCTCCTGCGAAAAAGCAGGTGTTTTAGCTGAAGTTCGTCGTCGTGAGTTCTATGAAAAACCGACTACCGAACGTAAACGCGCTAAAGCTTCTGCAGTAAAACGCCACGCGAAGAAACTGGCTCGCGAAAACGCACGCCGCACTCGTCTGTATTAATCCTTCGGGGGTAACCCCACCGCGTGATTTTTTTCTTTTTCAAGAACACGCAGACCGAGTAGTTGCATACGAAGGCCGTGCTTTCCGAAAGGAATGCGCGGCTTGTTCTCGTTTATAGGCAATCGTAACAGGGGCTTATGGCTGGACGAATTCCGCGTGTATTTATCAATGACTTGCTGGCTCGCACCGACATCGTCGATCTGATCGACGCCCGGGTAAAGCTTAAAAAGCAGGGCAAGAACTATCACGCGTGCTGTCCGTTCCACCACGAAAAAACGCCTTCATTCACCGTTAATGGCGACAAACAGTTTTATCACTGTTTTGGTTGTGGAGCGCACGGTAACGCCGTCGACTTCCTGATGAATTACGACAGACTCGAGTTTGTCGAAACCATCGAGGAACTGGCCACCATGCACGGGCTGGAAGTGCCTTACGAGGCAGGCACCGGACCGACGCCAATCGAACGCCATCAGCGTCAAAGCCTATATCAACTGATGGAACAGCTCAGCGCGTTCTATCAAC
This sequence comes from Serratia sp. K1WW1, assembly GCF_055790865.1. Taxonomy (NCBI): domain Bacteria; kingdom Pseudomonadati; phylum Pseudomonadota; class Gammaproteobacteria; order Enterobacterales; family Yersiniaceae; genus Serratia; species Serratia sp. K1WW1. The sequence continues at coordinate 771,460 of NZ_CM147697.1, read as the reverse complement.
AGTCACTGCATCAATCCAACGGTACGCAGGCGCGTAACTACCTGCAACAGCGCGGATTGAGTGACGACGTTATCCGCCATTTTGCCATCGGCTTTGCACCTGCCGGTTGGGATAATGCGTTAAAACGTTTCGGGCGTGATACCGACAGCCGGGCAGCACTGAACGATGCCGGAATGTTGGTGACTAACGATCAAGGGCGCACTTACGATCGCTTCCGCGAGCGTGTGATGTTCCCCATCCGCGACAAACGCGGGCGGGTAATCGCTTTTGGTGGACGCGTACTGGGCGATGGTATGCCCAAGTACCTGAACTCGCCGGAAACCGAAGTATTCCACAAGGGCCGTCAGTTGTACGGCCTGTATGAAGCACAGCAGAGCCACGCCAACCCGCAACGTTTGCTGGTGGTCGAAGGCTATATGGACGTGGTGGCGTTAGCGCAATATGGCATTGATTATGCCGTTGCCTCACTCGGAACCTCGACAACGGCTGAACATATTCAGCTGCTGTTCCGCGCCACAGATAACGTTGTCTGCTGTTACGACGGCGACAGGGCTGGCCGTGAAGCCGCCTGGCGTGCGTTGGAAACCGCACTGCCCTATCTGAACGACGGGCGTCAGTTACGGTTTATGTTTTTGCCAGACGGCGAAGACCCGGACACCCTGGTCCGTAAAGAAGGCAAAGACGCCTTCGAACAGCGAATGGAGCTGGCGCAGCCGCTTTCCACTTTCCTGTTCGAAACGTTGATGCCACAGGTAGACCTGAGCAGCCCGGATGGCCGTGCCAAACTGAGTACCTTGGCGCTACCGCTGATCACTCAGGTGCCGGGCGAGACATTACGTCTCTACCTGCGCCAACAGCTAGGCAGCAAACTGGGCCTGCTGGACGATAGCCAGCTCGACAAGCTGATGCCCAAACAGGCGGAAAATGCGAATACTTATCAGGCGCCCCAGCTAAAACGCACAACCATGCGTATACTGATAGGATTACTGGTGCAAAATCCGCGTTTGGCTACACTTATCCCTTCTCTGGAAGGGCTCGAGCAGACTAAACAGGCGGGTTTACCGCTATTTGTTGAACTGGTGCAGACCTGTTTAGCGCAGCCGGGCCTGACTACCGGCCAGTTGCTGGAGCTGTACCGAGATAACAAATTGAGCCAGCAGCTTGAAACCTTGGCGACATGGAACCATATGATCGTTGAGGAACAAGTTGAGCAACACTTTTTAGATACTCTGACGAATCTCTATGACTCGGTGCTGGAGAAACGTCAGGAAGATTTGATCGCACGTGACAGAACGCATGGCCTGAATGCAGACGAACGCAAGGAACTCTGGTCATTACAACTGGCATTGGCGAAGAAAAACTGAATACCAAACGGCTTAAGTGCCGATAAATGCGAGGGCAGAGCCCTGCAATATGCCGCCACAGTGGGCCGCGGCAACAACAAAAACGCCCCAAATGCTATTGTTGGCGGTTTCGCCGACCGACACCAACCCAAATACTCTGAAGTGTGGATACCGTCTTATGGAGCAAAACCCGCAGTCACAGCTTAAACTTCTTGTCCAACGTGGTAAGGAGCAAGGCTATCTGACCTATGCTGAGGTCAATGACCATCTGCCGGAAGATATCGTCGACTCCGATCAGATCGAAGACATCATCCAGATGATTAACGACATGGGCATCCAGGTGATGGAAGAAGCACCGGACGCCGATGACCTGCTGCTGGCTGAAAACACCAACAGCACAGACGAAGATGCGGAAGAAGCTGCCGCTCAGGTGCTGTCCAGCGTAGAATCTGAAATCGGGCGTACCACTGACCCAGTGCGCATGTACATGCGTGAAATGGGTACCGTTGAATTGCTGACGCGTGAAGGCGAAATCGACATCGCCAAGCGTATCGAAGACGGCATCAACCAGGTGCAGTGCTCGGTTGCTGAGTACCCTGAAGCCATCACCTATCTGCTGGAGCAGTACGATCGTGTCGAGGCTGGCGAAGCACGCCTGTCCGATCTGATCACCGGCTTCGTCGATCCTAACGCGGAAGAAGACATCGCCCCTACCGCTACTCACATCGGTTCTGAATTAACTACCGAAGAGCAGGACGACGACGACAAAGACGAAGATGAAGAAGACGAAGCTGAAGACGACAACAGCATCGATCCTGAACTGGCACGCCAGAAGTTTACCGATCTGCGCGATCAGTACGAAGCCACTCGTCTGGTTATCAAAAAGAACGGCCGTAGCCACGCCAGCGCAGCAGAAGAGATCCTGAAGCTGTCTGAAGTGTTCAAGCAGTTCCGCCTGGTGCCAAAACAGTTCGACTTCCTGGTCAACAGCATGCGTACCATGATGGATCGCGTTCGTACGCAAGAACGTATCATCATGAAGCTGTGCGTTGAGCAGTGCAAAATGCCGAAGAAAAACTTCGTCACCCTGTTCGCCGGCAACGAAACCAGCGACACCTGGTTCGCAGCGGCACTGGCAATGGGTAAACCCTGGTCAGAGAAGCTGAAAGACGTTAATGAAGATGTTCAGCGCAGCCTGCAAAAACTGCGTCAGATCGAAGAAGAAACCGGCCTGACCATCGAGCAGGTGAAAGACATCAACCGTCGTATGTCGATCGGTGAAGCGAAAGCCCGCCGCGCGAAGAAAGAGATGGTTGAAGCCAACTTGCGTCTGGTTATCTCGATCGCCAAAAAATATACCAACCGTGGCCTGCAGTTCCTGGATCTGATCCAGGAAGGCAACATCGGCTTGATGAAAGCGGTAGACAAGTTTGAATACCGTCGTGGCTACAAGTTCTCAACTTACGCCACCTGGTGGATCCGTCAGGCTATCACCCGCTCTATCGCCGACCAGGCACGTACCATCCGTATTCCGGTGCATATGATTGAGACGATCAACAAGCTCAACCGTATTTCACGCCAGATGCTGCAAGAGATGGGCCGTGAACCAACGCCGGAAGAGCTGGCCGAGCGTATGCTGATGCCAGAAGACAAAATCCGTAAGGTACTGAAGATCGCCAAAGAGCCGATCTCCATGGAAACGCCGATTGGTGATGATGAAGATTCACATCTGGGCGATTTCATCGAGGATACCACCCTCGAGCTGCCACTGGATTCTGCCACTTCTGAAAGCCTGCGTTCTGCCACGCACGACGTCCTGGCTGGCCTGACCGCACGTGAAGCGAAGGTGCTGCGTATGCGTTTCGGTATCGATATGAACACTGACCACACGCTGGAAGAAGTGGGCAAACAGTTCGACGTTACCCGTGAGCGTATTCGTCAGATCGAAGCCAAAGCGTTGCGTAAACTGCGCCACCCAAGCCGTTCAGAAGTGCTGCGTAGCTTCCTGGATGACTAAGGTTTAACGACCTCGTAAAAACCCCGGCTCGCCGGGGTTTTTTTATGCCTTATTTTAACGCCAGGAATAGCTCGCGGTAACTCTCGGTAAGCTGCTCCAGCGTGGCACGATTCAATCCACTGGGATTAGGCAATACCCACACCTCGGTTTTACCCAGCATCATCTCCTGACGCCCCCAGGCGGCATTACGCACGCCAAACGCACTGCTGAATGCCTGTTTGCCCAGGATCGCCAAAGCACGAGGTTGGTAACGCAGAATTTTTTCTTTGAGCACCTCACCGCCACCGCGCAGTTCATCGCGTGAAAGTTCACTGGCCGCCACCGTTGGGCGCGCGACCAGAGCGGTGATGCCACAACCGTTTTCTTGCAACTGCAGCCATTGTTCCGGGGCCAACTGGCGATCGGTGAAACCCGCCTGATGGATCACTTTCCAGAAGCGGTTACTGCCATTGGCAAAAGGATAGCCCTGATGGGCAGAGGAAAGGCCAGGATTGATGCCGCAGAACACCACCTGTAGGTTTGGCGCCAAGAGTTCCATGAGTATCACCAGTCCGTTAAAAGGAATTAACCGCGGTTATCGCAAAATCTGCCTGCAATTACAACAGGCTAGAACTGTGCATAAAAACATCATATGGTTTTATGGGTGTAGACCTGCATCCCATGATTACCGTATAATCACGCCGCTTGGCCCCTTAGCTCAGTTGGTTAGAGCAGGCGACTCATAATCGCTTGGTCACTGGTTCAAGTCCAGTAGGGGCCACCAAATTTTAGCTTTAAAATCATATGATTAAGCCATCCTTCAGGGTGGCTTTTTTATTGGCATATCAACCTGTGCCCCCTTTTCGTCCCCCCAGTGAGGCAAAAAGGCGAGCGATTATCTTTATTTAATATTCTACAAACTCAAATCTACCGTGCCATTGCCAGTTCAACCGCTATCGAAACAGGTGTTTCTGTGTAAAAAATTGAGCAGCAACTCAAACAAAATCAGGTTCAGGCTAAAGCTGTAGGGCTCGCTCGTTAATCTGGCAATATGTCGCTCGCCAATTGCATCATAGGACTGTAGTTGCCAGATAGACCTGCCTGCACGCCCATTTCCTTCCCGAAAAAGGTGGATTAGAATAAATTCCACATGGTATTTAGCGCTATACTGTGACTCCCTGCAGCACTTCGCACTATTGAAGGTTAATACCTTTCAAACCGATGTCTTTCGCCAGCAAGGTTATTATCAAGCATTCATTGGAATTTGATATTTTATCATAATAATGAAATCACGTTATAATATACCCCTTCATTATCAATTTGGTTAGGATTATCTTGACACCTAGAGTTTCTATACCAAGTTCTTTAGCTACATGATCTAAAGATGAGTATTCCGGTTTTATTTTTACCAGGGCTAATAACTTAGCCTCTGTTTTGTTTTATGAATAATTTATTTTCAATATCATTGAGATAGAGGCAATACCACAGGTGCTGCCAAACTGTTGCCTATCTACCCCTTGAAACCTAAGTTCTAAATACGAACTATTAGCACAGCAACTTGAGATCAATATGAGTAAAAAGATAAACAACCGCGTCTTTTTAATAAACACCATTAAATGACTCCAGCCCATGAAAGAATAATGCGCATTACGAATAAAAAAGGTAGCATCAGGTAAGTCATGTATAAATCTACAAAAGATTTCAATGACAATCTGTTAGTATTATTCAGATGTTGAATAACCAGACCAAAAAATACAAAAAGACAAATAACAAAGAAAACCGATTTAGCAGCACTATAATAATATACAGTGTAACTAAGAACACCTGTTGCGATAGCCAAATAGACCTTTTTTGATTTTGCTATATTCTTATTGAATGCGAAAACACCAAAAAAAGCAAGAATGATAAAAGCATTGGCCAAAAACCACATCAGCGTGTCCTCTTATTAATTCATTTTCCTTTATTCAAGCGATTAAAAACCGTGATCGGTAGAAGACACTTCAGCTGCCTGGGTTGAAGCAACCACTCCTGTGCCTGTCACCACTGTTATGAAAACAATTCTTGAAATAATAATGATAATCATTCCGATTGACTATTTTTTGATAGTGCAACCATGAAAATTAAATGTCAAGAATTTAATATGACTGTGTGCATTTTTTTGCTGCAATGCACAAGGGGCAACGAAAACCGCGTCACCCCTTGTTTTCTATCCTAACAGCCAGCAATCACTTGCCCTATTGCGGCTTCTGCTGAACCTCTTTCCACAGCTTCAAGGCCAACAATACCAATCCCCCCGCCCCCACAACCAGCAGTAGCCAGAGCAGGCCTTTCTTCCACATACTGGCCTCTTCTGCGGCATCTACCGCGCTCAAGCGTTCGGTGCCGCCCAGGGTCACTTGGGATTGCAACCCAGCTTCTGGCAACGCATCGGTATCTATCGTTTTACGCAGCTCTGCCGGGATCAGGCTATCTAAAGGGATCGCCTGAGGCTGGGCGGCTTTATTTCCCCACACCAGCAGGAATGGCGTGGTTCCCTGGGCATTGAATATCAAGGTTTGGCTATCGCGCTGTGCCGAGACTTCTGGCAGTGAATCGCCCCATTGCTGGTTGATGCCTTTCAAGCGGATACCCTGCACCAGCAAGCCGTTCAGCGGGATTGCCTCAGCGGTGCGGCCATTCACCGAGAACACCACCTGCTTGGTCAGAGGGTGCCAACTGTCATTAGCTGCGCTGCGGTAATCGATCTCGAGTGGCAGTACCGTATTGCTCTGCGTCGGCCTAATGCTGATATTGTTCAAGGGCTGTGGATTCGGCCAGCTATATTCCGCCTCACTGGCCGAAATGGCTTTTTGGTTGAAGGTCAGGCCGATCCTTTGTTGTTCGGTGTGTCTGGAAGCCGCAATCCCCTGCACTGACTGGATCTTCAAATCAGGGGCCGTTTTGGCATCGTTGAACACCAATAGCAGATAGCGAGGTCTGGCATAGTCATCAAGATCGATGGTATCCAACAGCAACCGATCGCTGCCAGAGACCAGATCCATCAAGGGCACATCCTCAGCGCTGCTCGACCAGTCTTTTAAATCGCTGCTATAAAACAGGCTAACGCGGGTCTGCCAATTCTCGGGCAGACGCTCCCAGGCCAGTTTTAACTGGGTTAGGCGCGGATAGTTGCCCTCATGCTGCGGGATCTCCAGCAGATAGGTGTTCCCCATTGGCTGGTCGCTATCCACTGGCAAGGTCACTTCAACACCACCTGCGGATTTTAACGAAATCACCTGTTGTTCCTGATTAGTGACCCTTTTACCCTTCATCGGGAACAGGCGCAGAGGGAAAGTCTGGCTATTCTCCTGAGTGGTGACGTTCGCAGCCAACGCAAATGGGACGGCCTGCCCCTGATTGTTGAACACCCGCACATCGCGCAGATCAGGCCAAACGCTCTCGGTATACACTGCCTCAGGCAGTTCAATACGGAAAAATGGCGCGCTGCCTTCAGTGGTTAGCGAGATGCCATAGGCGAAATCTTGCGGTTTTTCAGCCACCGGCTCCGCATTGGCCGCCCCGGCCAGACAAAGCGACCCCAGCAGCAACCAGTTATTCAGTTTTACTTTCATACATTCCCTCGTTCGCTTGCCACATTGGGTTCCTTAACGCGCACCGCTTTGGGTGGCAATGGGGAAAAATATCCCACGATCAACACCAGTATCGCCACGCCGATAAACGAGATGGCACGAGCCAATCCCCCACCCCTGGCGCTATCAACCAGCATCAGCTTAACAATGACGATACCGAGCAACGCCGCACCGCCAAACCAGACCTCACGCTGCCCACGGCGAGTTGACAACACCATGACGATCAGCGCTATCAGCATCCACAGCAAAGCGAAGGTGGTCTGCACCAGGCGGGAGCCCCAGAGCGTATCAACCCGCCAGGCAATATCGGCGTAATAGGCCAGTGCACGCAGGACTGCCCCATTGCCCCACCAGAACAGCATCGCGAGGGTAAACAGCGGTAGCGCCTGTTTCAGCAATGCAGCAAACTGCGAGTATTCCCGCCGGACAAACAGCCCCAGAGTCACCAGTGCCAAGAGTGCAAAACCAGCGCCCTCTTCCAATGGGTTCAACAGCGGTAAATAACGCCAGCCTATACTGACCCCATCAAACACGTTGCCTACCAGCAACAGCAGCAGAGCCAACGCCGCCAATGGGGCCAAGGCAATCGCACCATACAGTTGACGATGTTCGGCAAACGGCCAGCATCCTTTGCGCAGCGCACCATGTGTAGCCAAGATGATCAGGGAGAGGAAGCCCATTTGCAGGCCCAACTGCCATTCATCCATACCCCACGGCAAGCGCATCGTGCGCCAAAAGACTTCATAACCCAGCGCAAACACCACCATCCAGAACAGCGACAGGTGTAATCCTTGCTGCAGACGCAGTAACGGCAGAGAGCCTTCTTCGCGCTTCAGCAGCCAGTACGCCACCGGCAAGGCCAGCAACCAGACCAGATTCGGCCAGCCGAAGAACAATAAAGAATCAAAGTCGACTAATTGGAACAACAGCATGGCCAACATGCCCGGCCACAGCAGCCAAATGCTATAACGTAGTTCGAGCCAGGCCAGCCTTTGTGCCACCCAACGCCACAGCACTACGGATAGCGTCAACAAGGCCAACGCCAGGAAAGCCCCGTAGCCATAATCAAGCGGCAATCGCCCGGCAAAACCGAGCAGGCAAACCAGCCAGAGCAGGATGCCGCCAGCCAGGAAGGAGCAGCTGACAACCCGCCTGAATGCAGCATCGCTCTCCAGATCGCGCCAAAGGAATGCCACCGCGAGCCAAGTTAATGCCAGTACGGCGAACACCAGCGTGAAGGAGAGCGTCGTCATTCCAGCGCCAAGAGCTACCAGGGCGGAAGCCAAGGCCAGCACCAACAGGCCAGAACCGCTGAGGCTCATGCGGATTTGCTTTTGTTCACGACCAAGCCACAGAATGCCGAGCCCTTCCAGCGCCCAAGCCATAGATGTCCACTCGGCAGAGAGTGCCAATGGGATCGCCAGCGTAGTGAACACCCCACCCAGTGCCAAACCGGAAACCGCCAACATGCGGCCCAGAGATGGGTAGCGCTTCAATGCTGCCCAGGCCAGTAACAGGTAAGCCAAACCGAAGCCCAGCGCCGAGAACGCCGGGCCAAACTCCCAGTGGCGAACAATCAGATACTGCATGCCAAAACCGATTAACGGTGGGCCAAACAGCAGCGCGCCATCGATAATCTTCTCGCCAGGCAACTGTGCACGCAGAGTCAACGCCAGGCATAGCACGCCAAAAATCACGATATTGGCAATCAGGAACAGCTGACAACCCAGATAGTATTCCGGCAGGTAGTTGTTTACTCCCCACAGCCCTGCGACGCCAAAGGAAAAAACAAAACCCAGCAGGTTAAGTGGCCGCCATGGCTGCCAGACGCTGATCGCCAGAATGCCCAGCGAAAGCAGCAGATAATAGGAGAATAGCGCGACATAGCTGCCGCCACCGGTGGACAGCAGCAAAGGTGAAAGATAGCCGCCAATACTGGCAAGCATCGCCAGGCTGAGGGCGCGCTGCAATACGGCCAAGCCCACGCTGGCGGCGCAGATCACCAGCATCAGGCCAAATGCCAGCATATGTGGCAACAGTTGATAAAGCCGGAAGGCACCAAATACGGTGATATAGAGCGCGCCAACCGCGCCCCCTTGCAGGATCAGGGCATACATCGTCTGTTTAACACGTAGACGCCAGCCAAACCACAGTAAAACGCCGCTAGCCACCGCCGCGCCCATTAACCTGAACTCAATAGGCAGCATGTCGCGTTCAACGGTGTATTTCATCAGGTAGGCCAAACCGAAGAACAGCAGCAAGACACCCAGCTTTGCCAGCGGATTGCCTTGCATAAACCAACCCACCAGCCCGCTGAGCAGGTCGTTTTTCGGTTGCTGTGGTTTATCAATGGCAGGTTTATCAGCAATAGGTGGGCGAGGAATGGTTGTTACTGGTGCGGCTGGTTTTGGAGCTGTAGGCTCCCAGGCAGATTTAACCGGTGGAGGCACGGCTATTTCAGCAGCGGGCAGCACGGCTGACTGTTGTGCAGCATGCGCCGCAAAGTCATGCGTTGTCTTCACAGCCACAGGTGGCGCCTGGGGAGCTGGCGTTGGCCGCGATCTCCCGGTTTCCTCGAAGCGGAGATCATCCACCTGTTTTTGCAACTGGGTGAGGGCCAGTGTCAGTTGGGCAATTTCCCGCTGGTTGCGGTTGCCACGGCCGAGCGATACCACCACAGAAATGGGTAATACCACCAGGCACAGGAACAACGCCAAACCAGCGATAAATATCAATCCATCCATGGTGCACCTTTAGATCATTTATCGTGGCATCAGTCTTACACCAAAACATAACCGCCGACAATGGATTGATACTGCCAACCCGGCTCAGGCCAATAAAATACCGTTAGCTTGGCGGCTGTTCTTCGGCTGATTCCGGCTGGTTTTTTCTGAGCCGTGGATATTTCCATAGCCAGCGCCCGCTGACCATTCGCCAGTAGAAGAAGACCCCGCGAACTGCCCAGTCCAAGAACATCCCCAGCCAGACGCCCACTACGCCCATGCCCAGCACTATGCCCAGGATATAACCGGCGACTACTCGGCAGCCCCACATGCCCAACATCGTCACCCACATGGCAAATCGGACATCACGCGCGCCCTTCAGCCCAGCGGGTAATACCCAGGATGCAGCCCAAATCGGCATAAACGCGGCATTAAGCCAAATCAGGATTTTGACCACCTCTTTAACATCGTCTTCCTGGGTATAAAATGAGGCAAACAGCCCGGCAAAGGGAGCGGTTCCCCAGGCAATCACCGTCAGGCCAATCGTCGCCAGCCAAAAGACGTGCTTCATCTGCCGTTCGGCCTGAGCAATTTGCCCTTTCCCCAGACGCCTGCCGACGATAATGGTCGAAGCCGATCCCAAGGCATTCCCAGGCAGGTTAATCAGGGCAGCGATAGAGAAAGCGATAAAGTTACCGGCGATGACGTTGGTCCCCATCCCCGCCACAAACATTTGTGTCAGCAGTTTGCCAGCGTTGAACAGCACCGATTCGATACTGGCGGGAATACCAATCCCCAGCACCTCACGCAGGATGCTGCCGTTGAGTGGCGTAAAATAGCTTTTGAGCGTAATACGCAACGCCGGATTAAAGCCCACCGCCAGAACAGCAATAATGGCGATCGCGCCAATATAGCGGGCAATGGTCAGCCCCAGGCCCGCGCCAACAAAACCCAGGCCTTGCCAGCTAAATACCCCATAAATCAGCGTACTGCTGATGAGGATGTTGAGGATATTCATGCCGCCATTGATCAGCAGCGGGATCTTGGTGTTGCCCGCCCCACGCAGGGCACCGCTACCAATCAGGGCGATGGCGGCTGCCGGGTAGCTCCAGACGGTGGTTTGCAGATAAGAGAGCGCCAGCGCTTTGACTTCGGGCGTAGCTTCACCGGCGATCACGTTAATGATCTGCTGCCCGGCCAAATGGATCCCAACCGCCAGCAGTACCGCCAGCACGGTCATTAATACCAGCGACTGGCGTGCCGCAGCCCGCGCCCGTTTGCGATCGCGGGTGCCAAGGCTAAAGGCCACCACCACCGTGGTGCCCAGATCCACCGCCGCGAAAAAGGCCATGATGACCATGTTGAAACTGTCTGCCAGGCCAACACCCGCCATCGACTCTTTGCCGAGCCAGCTCACCAGGAAGGTGCTGAGCACCCCCATCAGCAGTACGCAGGTGTTCTCTAGAAAGATCGGTACTGCCAGTGGCGTGATCTCGCGCCAAAAAAGCACCCGATAGCTTTTTCGCTTGGCATACCAATGCGTCTTGGCAACGTGCTGGGGCAGTAGCCCGTGTAAGTTCAAGGTTGGCCTGTAGCAAGGAAGTGAAACGTCGTTTCAAATGATGGTTTATCAACGCTTACTCTGCAAGCGTTTTCTTTCCCAATATACCCACACAATGGCAATAAAGTATTCATCCGCCCGAGAGCCAAAATCGACATCCCATCATTCCCTTCCCCATCCACCTCGGGTACTATCGCCATAGACTGTATAAAAAAACAGGTAGCCCTATGCAACCCTTACTACTGCAATCCGCCAAGATTTCCCGTGATCAATTCCGTGGTGAGATCATCACCAACGGCAAGTTTCTGAACTGTGATTTCTCCGGCACCGATCTGACCGATACCCAGTTTATCAGCTGCGTTTTCTATGACGAAGAGACCCAGCTCGGTTGCAACTTCAGCCGCGCGGTATTGAAAGATGCCAGCTTTAAAAGCTGCGATCTCTCGCTGGCCGATTTCAGAAATACCCAGGCCCTCGGCCTGGAGATCCGCGAATGCAAGGCACTGGGGGCCGATTTTCGTGGCGCCAGCTTTATGAACATGATTTCTCAGCGCAGCTATTTTTGCAGCGCCTTTATCATCAAAAGCAATCTGAGCTACAGCAATTTCTCCAAGGTGGTGCTGGAGAAATGCGAGCTGTGGGAAAACCGCTGGAGTGGCGCTAACGTGCTGGGTGCCAGCTTTATTGGCTCCGATCTGTCCGGCGGGGAGTTCAACCAGTTTGACTGGCGAGCCGCCACCTTCAACCACTGCAATCTGACCGGCGCAGAGCTGGGAGAGATGGATGTCCGCCAGGTTGATCTGGAGGGGGTACAGTTGGATAGCCAGCAGGTCGTTGGGCTAATCGATCGGCTGGGGATAATCCTGGTCAGTGATGATTGACGAACAGGTCATTTAATGGCACTTTTAAAGGTGCTAATATCGATATTCCAAACAGGAGATCACCATGGCCTTTCAAATTTTAACCACTATCGCTGCCAGCATCACCGACCTGAAAAAGAATCCTATGGGAACCGTTGCAGACGGAGAAGGTGAAGCGGTTGCCATCCTGAATCGTAACGAACCGGCTTTCTACTGCGTGCCCCCTGAGCTGTATGCATACTATCGGGAGCTTGCCGAAGATGCAGAATTAAACCGTATTGCAGATGAACGCATGGAAGATGCGGAGTTTGTGAGTGTAGATCTTAATGATTTATAAGCTCAAATTTGAAAAGCGCGCACTGAAGGAATGGGTAAAGCTGGGCTATCCCGTTCGTGAACAACTGAAAAAGAAGCTGGCTGAGCGTTTAGAAAACCCGCATGTGCCCGCATCCCGCCTAAGTGGCCGCCCGAACCGTTACAAAATCAAACTGCGCTCATCAGGCTATCGGTTGGTTTATGAAGTACGTGATAATGAAATTGTTCTATTGGTGATCGCCGTTGGAAAACGGGCTGGGGAGGAAGTCTATTTTGCTGCCGATAAGCGATAGAATTCATCACTGAGTATCCCCTTCACAAATCAACAAAACCGGCTTGAAAGCTAATTAAGGTATTACTCGGCCTAATACGCCATTACGATTAATCATCGGCCATCGCCTTGATTTTATTGCGTCGTTCGCCAATGATCCCAAATACCTTTCCCATCCCCAAGGATCCGTATGAACTCATCGGCCACTGTTCTCTACACTGATAGCGACTTTTTCAGCCCCTATGCCATGTCGACCTTTGTGGCGCTCACGGAGAAAGGCATGCCGTTTACCATCAAGCCGGTAGATCTCTCACTGGGAGAACAGCAAAGCCAGGCCTACGGCAGCCTGTCGTTAACCCTGCGGGTGCCGACGTTAGTGATGGGCAGCTTCCAGCTTTCCGAGTCTTCCGCCATTGAGGAATATTTGGAAGAACTCCACCCAGCCCATCCGCTCTATCCGCGTGACATCAAACAGCGCGCCAAAGCCCGTGAGATCCAGGCATGGTTGCGTAGCGATCTGTTACCGCTGCGGGCAGAACGCCCAACCGAGGTGATTTTCAGCGCGGTCAAATTTGCCCCATTGAGTGCAGATGCCCAACGGGCAGCCAACAAACTGCTGACTGCGGCGGAAAAGTTACTGAGCCACGGCCAGGATCATCTGTTCCACGAATGGTGCATCGCCGATACCGATCTGGCCCTGATGCTCAACCGGCTGGTGATGCATGGCGATCAGGTACCGGAACCGCTGCGCGACTATGCACAAAAACAGTGGCAGCGCCCATCGGTGCAGGCTTGGTTGGCATTACCAGAGAAAATGCGCGGTTAAAAAAACCGGCGGCCACGACGCCGCCGTTCTCAACGGTGAGAAACATCACTTCTTGCTCGGAGGAAGCGCTCCCCAGCGTAGGCCACCAGGGAGCGTTCAAGTCTTGAGGGTTAGCAACTCACGTCAATACACAGGTATTTCAGTTCCAGATACTCTTCAATACCGTAGCGAGAGCCTTCGCGCCCCAGCCCAGACTGTTTGATACCGCCGAAAGGCGCTACCTCGTTGGAGATCAAACCGGTATTGATGCCCACCATGCCGTATTCCAACGCCTCTGGCACCCGCCATTGGCGGGCGGCGTTTTGCGTAAACAGGTAAGCAGCCAGACCAAATTCGGTATCGTTGGCCATCGCGATAGCTTCTGCTTCGTCATGGAAACGGAACAGCGGCGCAACCGGGCCGAAGGTTTCTTCTTTGGCAAAGCGCATCTGCTGGGTCACACCGGTAACCACCGTCGGCTGGAAGAAGGTACGGCCCAACGCATGCGGCTGCCCGCCGGTCGCGATCTGCGCGCCTTTGATCAGCGCATCATCAATGTGGCTCTGCACTTTCTCTATCGCGGCCTCATCGATCAGCGGCCCCTGCGTCGTCCCTTCCTGTGTGCCATCACCGACTTTCAGTTGCTCAACCGCGGCCACCAGCTTATCCACCAGGCGATCGTAGATGCCGTCCTGAACGTAAATACGGTTGGCGCAAACGCAGGTCTGCCCGCTGTTGCGGAACTTGGAGGCCATGATCCCGGCAACGGCCGCGTCCAGATTGGCGTCGTCAAACACGATCACCGGTGCGTTGCCGCCCAGTTCCAGCGAAAGCTTTTTAATGGTTGGCGCACATTGGGCCATCAGGATGCGCCCAACCTCGGTCGATCCGGTAAAACTCAGCTTGCGCACTACCGGGCTGTCACACAGCACTTTACCCACCTGTGCGGCTTCGCCGGTTACCACCTGCAATACGCCTGCGGGAATACCGGCATCCTGCGCCAGTTTGGCCAGTGCCAATGCGGTCAGCGGCGTTTGCTCAGCCGGTTTGACAATCATGGTGCAGCCTGCAGCCAGCGCAGGAGCCGCCTTACGGGTGATCATCGCTGCCGGGAAGTTCCACGGCGTGATCGCCGCGCAGACGCCGATCGGCTGTTTCACCACCACCAGACGCTGCGAAGCCTGTGGAGCCTGTAATACGGCACCGTCGACACGCTTGGCCTCTTCGGCGAACCAGGTAATAAACGAGGCGGCATAGGCCACTTCGCCACGCGCTTCCGCCAACGATTTACCCTGCTCAGCGGTCATCAGCTGCGCCAGATCTTCCTGAGCCGCCATGATTTTATCGGCCCAGGCCAGCAGCAATACGGAACGCTGCTTGGCGGTCTGTTGCTTCCAGCCGATTTGTGCCTGCTGTGCGGCGTTAATTGCCTGCTGGGTTTCCTCTGCGCTCACCAGAGGCACCGTTGTCAGCTCTACACCGTTGGCCGGGTTGATCACGGCTTCACGTTTGCCGCTGCGGGCATCGCACCACTCGCCGTTAATCAGGCATTGGCTACGCAGCAGATCGGGGTTTTGCAGTTTCATGGATATTGCTCCTTATTGGGCCAGCGCGCGGGAAAGGATTGCCAGCGCCTGGTTAAACTGGGCATCAGGAATGGTCAGCGGGTACAGGAAACGGATCACGTTACCGTTCACCCCACAGCTGAGTAGCAACAGTCCTTCTTCCTGGGCTTTTTGCTGTACCTGACGGGTAAACTCCGGCGACGGTTTACCGGTTGCCGGGTCGTTGAACTCTACTGCCACCATGGAACCCAGCGCGCGAATATCCACAATCGCCGGGCAGTGGCTACGTGCCTGTTGCAGCACTTCCACCAAATGTTGCCCCAAACGCTGGGAGCGTTGGCACAGCTGTTCTTCTTCAATCACGTCCAATACCGCCAGCGCGGCAGCAACGGCTAATGGGTTACCGGCGTAGGTACCGCCAAGACCGCCGGGAGCCGGGGCATCCATCACTTCGGCACGGCCCGCCACGGCAGACAGCGGCATACCGCCAGCCAGGCTCTTCGCCATGGTGATCAGGTCCGGTTTCACCGCATAGTGGTCCATCGCAAACAGCTTACCGGTACGGGCAAAGCCGGTTTGCACTTCATCGGCGATCAGCAGGATACCGTGTTGGTCACACAGCGTACGCAGCGCCTGCATGAATTCTGCCGGAGCCACGTTAAAGCCCCCTTCACCCTGCACCGGCTCCAGCACTATCGCGGCAACCTGCTTGGGATCGATATCGGCCTTAAAGATGCGCTCCAGGCTGTTCATGGCATCTTCGGTGCTGACGCCATATAACGCATTCGGATACTGACCGTGGAACACGGAGCCAGGGAACGGGCCAAAGCCCAGTTTGTAAGGGGCCACTTTACCCGTCAGCGCCATGGTCATATAGGTACGGCCATGGAATCCGCCGCCGAAGGTGATCAGGCCTGGACGCCCTGTGTATGCGCGGGCGATCTTCACCGCATTTTCTACCGCTTCTGCACCGGTGGTGAAGAAGGCGGTTTTACAGGTGCCTTCGATTGGAGCGCGTTGGTTGATGCGCTCTGCCAGCGAAATATAGCTCTCATAGGGAACGATCTGGTATGCCGTATGGGTAAACGCCTGGAGCTGCTTTTCAATGGCGGCGATCACCTTGGGATGACGGTGGCCGGTATTGAGCACCGCAATGCCCGAGGCAAAGTCGATCACCTCATTGCCCTCCACATCCCACAGGGTGGCATTTTCTGCACGCTCGGCGTAAAAACCACACATCACGCCAATCCCTCTTGGGGTAGCGGCCAGACGACGTTGATTCAGTTCTGCGTTTTTCATGCTGTTCTCTCCGGGCGGGACCAGTTATCGGTTTTGTTCACAAACGTGAAACATTGCGTTTATTTACACCTGATGTGGCCCTATAATCGAGTGCCAGTTACGATTAATTGAGGGATCCAATTGCGCTCATTGAGTGGTGACCTGCTGCTGCAACGCCTCGGCGAGCAGCCCGATGATAAACTGCACAAGCGGTTATACAATGCCATTCGTACCAGTATTCTGGACGGCAGCCTGCCCCCTTCCAGCCGCCTGCTGGCGTCACGCGATCTGGCACAAGAGCTGGGTCTCTCACGTAATACGGTGTTAACCGTTTATGAACAATTGCTGGCGGAAGGATATGTGTTTTCGCGCCAGGGAAGTGGAACCTTCGTCGCAGAAACGGTACCCGACAGCTGTTTATCCACCGCCAGCCAGCCGATTGGTGGTGACGGTGAGCAACGGCGTGCCGAGCTGTCACAGCGTGGCATCACGCTACTGCAACACGCCAGCGCCAGCCCGAAACAGTGGGGAGCCTTTATCCCCGGCGTCCCCGACGTGAATGCATTCCCGCATCACATCTTCAGCAAACTCCAGGCACGCATCAGCCGCCGCCCAACCTCACAGCGCTTAACTTACAGCAACCAAGGCGGCAGCCCGGAGCTGCGGCATGCGCTGGTGGACTATCTACGGGTGTCACGTTCGGTGCGCTGCTCGCCGGAACAGATCCTTATCACCGAAGGCATTCACCAGGCGATCGATCTGGTTACCCGCATGCTGTGTAATCCAGGGGATGATGCCTGGATCGAGGAGCCCGGCTATTGGGGGATCCGCAATATCCTGCGCATGAACGGCGTCAATATCTGCCCCTGGGCGGTGGACGAGGCCGGGATGGTGCCACCAGAACAACCAGCGGCCTTGCCACGGCTGATTTTTGTCACTCCTTCACATCAATACCCGTTGGGATCGGTGATGAGCCTAGCACGTCGGCAACGGCTGCTAGCTTTAGCTCGTGCGGCTGGTGGCTGGATCGTGGAGGATGATTATGACAGCGAATTCCGTTTCTCCGGCCAACCGATCCCGGCCTTGCAGGGGTTGGAAGCCGATGCGCCGGTGATCTACATCGGCACTTTCAGCAAAACGCTCTATCCGGCCCTGCGTCTGGGTTATGTAGTGCTTCCCAAGCCATTGATGGACGAGTTAAAAACGGCTCACGCGGAGCTTTACCGTGGCGGCCATCTGATCATTCAGGCGGCGCTGGCACAGTTTATTCAGGAAGGCCACTATACGGCGCATATCCGTCGCATGCGGTTGCTGTATGCCAAACGGCGTGGGTTCCTCACCGCGTTGATTGAACAGCATCTGGGTAAGCAGGCATTAAGCGAGTTCAACAGCAACGCTGGGCTGCACCTGGTGCTCAACCTGCCAGATGATGCCGACGATGTCGCCATCGCTGCGGCGGCCAATGAACGTGGAGTGCTGGTAAGAGCGTTATCGCGGTATTACATGCTGCCAAATGCGCGACGCGGGCTGTTGATGGGGTTTGCTTGCGTGCCCGAAGAGCAGATGGCGGCGGCGTTTGACGTGTTGTTGGAGTGTATAGGTTCCCCTCACCCTAACCCTCTCCCACAGGGAGAGGGAACCGATCGAGTGAGTCTGAAAACTCAGTGACACACCTTGGCTGAGGGGGCGATAAAATTTACTGAGGTTCCTCAATAACTACCAAATGTGCAGGGACTAACAGCTCCCTCTCCCTGTGGGAGAGGGTTGGGGTGAGGGGCAATCCATCAATCCAGCAGGTGGTTGATATCATCCTGGGTGGATGGGGGATCCTGACGCATCCCCTTGGTCAGCCACAGCAGATAAATAAAGCCGGCAAACAGCCAGGTGAAGCCCACTTTCAGCGCTTCGGGATCCAGGTTGACCCACAGCCACACCGACATGCCGAAGCCAATCAGCGGCAGCAGGCCGTATTTGAACATCGCGTTCAGCCCACGGCGTTTTTGGTTAATCAGGAAGTGTTTGATCACGCTGAGGTTAACGAAGGTAAACGCCCCCAGTGCGCCAAAGCTGATCATCGACACCACCATGCTCAAATCCATCCACAACGCCAGCAACGAGATGATCGCGACAAACACGATCGCGCGCCACGGAGTGCGGAAACGAGGGTGCAGATGGTAGAACACTTTGCGCGGCAACACGCCTTCACGCCCCATGGCGTAGAAAATACGTGAGACGCCGGTTTGCGCAGACATGGAAGAGGCATATACCCCAGTGAGGTAAGTGGCCATAAAGAAGTTGTACATCCACTTGCCGCCCACGTGCTCCGAAATAATCAGGCTGGCGGTGTCCTGATGCGGGATCAGCGATTGCCAGTCAGGATAGGCCAGATGCGCGGCGTAGGAGACGGCAACAAAGATGCCACCGGCACAGATCACGGTGATCAGGATCGCGCGCGGCAGAGTACGTTTGGCGTCGGCGGCCTCTTCGGCCATGGTGGCAATAGCGTCAAAGCCCAGGAAGGCCAGGCACAGCACCGCAGCCCCGGCGATCAGGCCAGAGAAGTCACCGGCATCCACCAGCAGCGGCTTCATCAATGACGCCGGGCTGAGATCGGCCTCGCTAAACGCCAGCACAATAAACAGCACGATAAACACCATCTGCAAGGCAATCAGCGTGAAGTTCACCGAGCTAAGCAGGCGCACGCCCAGAATATTCAGCGCGCTGACGCTGGCAATGGAGCCAAGAATAAACACGTAAGCAGGGATCGACGGGAATGCCTCGTGCAAGAAGATACCTAAAACCAGATAGTTAAGCATCGGCAGGAACAGATAATCCAGGATCTGCGCCCAACCTACCAGGAAACCGGTTTTACCACCAAAACTGCGCTGTACGTAGGAATAGGCCGAACCTGCCAGCGGCATGGCGTTGGTCATCCGGCAATAGCTCAGGGCGGTAAACAGGATGGTCACGATGGTAACCAGATAAGCGATGGGTAAGTGGCCCTGGCTTAACACGGTAACCTGACCGTAGGTGGTAAACACGCCCAGTGGCACCATATAGGCAAGGCCAAACGCAACCAGGGCGGGGGTTTTAAGAACTCGTTGCAACCGAATGTTTTGCGGCATTACCGTATCATCTCCTGGCGCAGCTCAGCGCTATTCAGGGCCAATCCCAATAGGCTATTTGA
The DNA here is from genome assembly GCF_055790865.1 of Serratia sp. K1WW1. Classification (NCBI taxonomy): domain Bacteria; kingdom Pseudomonadati; phylum Pseudomonadota; class Gammaproteobacteria; order Enterobacterales; family Yersiniaceae; genus Serratia; species Serratia sp. K1WW1. Next base: position 751,927 of record NZ_CM147697.1, on the reverse strand, counting down.
TTCGCTGCGGTAAAAACAAGGGGACGGATTCTGGCACAAGTTAGGCTGCCGGGGAAGCTAACAATCCGCTTTCAGCCAACTAGGCGGCAATAGGTAAACAACAGGATGCTGGCTCGTTGATATATTGTTTCTGCGGGAAGGGGGCAAACCCTGCCCGTCAAGGGCAAGGCTTGCTGTTCGGTCAACGCAACGTAGGCCAGTAGTCTTTATTGGCTTCAATCAGTGCATCAAGCACCAGGCGTGCTTTCTTGGCATCCACAATGGTGCGGTTTAGCGTCAGCGCCTGCAAAGCTTTAGTGTAGGAGCCTTCAAACCAGGCTTCTACCGTCAAGCGTTCATAGGCAAATTGCTGCTCAATAAGCCCTTTATAAAAGGTTGGGATCTTACCCACGCCGAAGGCCCTTGGCCCGTTGCTGCCAATTTCGGCGGTCACTTCGACCATCACATCGTCGTCCAGGTTTGCTACCAGGCCGTTATTAGGCACCATGACGATAAACTTTTTCTTCAGATTAAAGGCAATCGCCTCTGCCAGCTCGACAATCATGTCACCGTGAGCATCGTTATGCACCACATGCACGTTCTTCGTCGTGCCCTCTTTCGCCGCGGTACGGCATTCGTCAAAGACCCGCTTTTCACGCCCATCAATGACCTCATTGGCTCGCGTGTAATGGGCATCCAGTTTCGACAGTTTGTATTCTGGATAGAGGTAATATTGCAGATAGGTATTGGGCAAGTAATCCGGGAAGTCGCGCAGCATATCGGCAACCGCAGCGTAGGTTTCCAGCCAGGATTGATCGCGTTGTTCCGCATCCACCGGCTTAAAACCATTTTCTGCGATAAATGATTTCAGTTCCGGTGCCAGATCGTGCCCGGTTTCGTCATACAGATGTTTAAACCAGCCAAAGTGGTTGAGCCCAAAATAGACCGGATCAAAGGTCGCCGGATCGCGGTTTAACAATCGCCCATAAGAACGCAGTAAATTCACCGGCTGATCGCAGATATTCAGGATCCGTTTATCATCCGGGAATTTTTTGTTCAGGGCATCCGCCACGATCGCCGCCGGGTTGGTGTAGTTCAATATCCAGGCCTGAGGGGAACGTGCCCGGACATTTTCCACCAGCTCAATCATGTCACGTATGGAACGCATGCCATAAGCAAACCCGCCAGCACCACAGGTTTCCTGACCAATCACGCCCAGTTCTAACGGGATCTTTTCATCCTTTTCACGCATGGCATATCCGCCGGTACGCATCTGGCAGAAGATAAAATCCATATCCGTAAAAGCGACGTCTTCATCATTGGTATAAGTAAACTCCAGCTCAGGATACTCCTCACTGAAAAGGACTTTAGCATACTCACCGATAACGGCCTGGCGCTCGCGATTGATATCAAACATCACCAGCTTTTTTAGCGGCAGACGTGCTTTGAGTTTACATAATGCTTTTAATAAACCCGGCGTCCAGGTAGAACCGCCACCCACTAATACAATATTAAAAGATGTTTTCATCATGAGTTTCTCTTATTGCGTCTGTTGAACCAGTAAACTTTGCTTGACCGCTCCGGCGATACTTTCCACCTGCGGGCCATAAATCACCTGTAAGTCATTCTCAGTGGCACGGATGATCCCGCTTGCGCCGCTTTGTTTCAGGATGACTTCATTAATTTTTTGTATGTCTTTGATTTTCACCCGCAGCCGGGTGAAACAGCAGTCAACATGTTGGATATTCTCTTTACCCCCCAGGCCGACAATAATTTGTGCCGATTGACCTTCATCCTGGTTTGCTCCTGACCTGGAAAGCGCAATGGCAGTTTCTTCATCTTCCCGCCCGGGGGTTTTGACGTTCAGGCGTAAAATAATCCACCGGAAGGAAAAGTAATAAACAGGCGCCCAGATACACCCCATAATCAGACTGACCCACCAATGTGTTTTCTCCCCGCCAAGCACGCCGAAGACGACAAAATCGATAAATCCCCCCTGAATGTTGCCAATCATCACCTGAAAGATCTGGGCAACGGCAAACGATAGGCCGGTCATGATGGCATGGAATAAAAACAGTACCGGCGAGACAAAGATAAAGCTGAACTCCAGCGGTTCCGTGATGCCGGTGGTAAAGGAGGCCAGCGCGCCTGCCATCATTAACGCCTTGACGCGCTGCTTGTGCTCAGGCTTGGCACAGTGCCAGATAGCCAAAGCAGCGGCAGGAAGACCAAACATCATGACCGGAATTTTGCCCTGGGCCAGGAAGCGCGTCGCCTCGCGCACAACGTTGTCGGTGAGTTCACCGGGATGGGCCAAGGCAAAGTTGAAGATGGATAATGCCCCAATCACGCTTTCATTATTAATGTGAACCATGCCTCCGACCGGGGTAAAACGGACGGTTTCATTTAGGATATGGTGCAGCCCGGTGGGAATAAGCACGCGTTCAGTAAAGGCATAGACAAATGTGCCCCATGGCCCTGATTCCCCGATGTATTTACCAAGGTGAATAATGCCATTGGCGATAACCGGCCAGATTAATGACACCAGCACACCAGTAATAGGTAAAACAATGACGGTAATAATGGGAACAAAACGGCGGCCACCAAAGTAGGCAATGGCCGCCGGGAGCTTAATGGTATAAAAACGATTATGCAGCATGACCGTCATCAGGCCAGCAATGACCCCGCCCAGCACGCTCATTTGATAGGTAAAAATTCCCAAGGTGTGGGTAAACTCGGCGGAGTACATCACCGCTTCCGTCTGGCTATACCCTTTCGCGACCAACGCCGCTACCGAGATGGTGTCTGGCGTCAACCCTTGCGACAGTAAACTGAAATTCACACCGACATGAAAGGTGATAAAACCAATCACTGCCGCCAGGGCTGCCGTGGGTTTCTCATCACGGGCAAGGCCAATAGCCGCAGCAATGGCAAACAGCAGCGGCAGGTTGGCAAATAAGGAACCGGCAACTTTTCGTATAAACCCAATACATCTCTGCATGGTTTCGGCATGCATGATGCTTTCCCCGACAATCGCCGGATTCTGTAAGGCAGCAGCAAGCCCGAGGAATATCCCTGCTGCGGCAATAACAGAAATAGGCATCATCAATGCCTTACCTAGATCTTGTAGAAACTCACCGGCACGACTCATTGTATCTCCCTCCTGCAAAGGGGCTGAGGCTGTTTTAATTGTGCGTAAGTATAACCACAGCAAATGTCTAGTTGTCTAGCCCACTAATGGCAAAGCAAGAGAGTGATCACAAATCAACCAGGATTACCGTTTAGGCGCGGGAGGCCGTCAGGGTAAAACGGTAATGCTGCTGATTATAGTAGATATCTGAAAACTCGAATATTTTACCCCCACTAAGGGTGGCAAGAGAGGTGGCGTGTAACACCGGTTCGTCTCGCTTTAATCCCAGCATATCCCGCACTTCATGTGAGGGAAGTTCCGCCCGGATCTCTTTTTCTGAATGCTCTACGCTAAAGCCTTTGCGGCTGATATAAGCATATTTCGAACTGTTCAGGTCATCTTCATGCAGATCGGCGAAAAGCTCGGTAATCATCCACGACTGTTCAAAGACAAAGGGCACATCCCCCACTAGTCGCAGACGTTTCATAAACCAGACGTCACTGCCGGGCGCAATGCGGAGCTTCTCCGCGATATCGGCAGTAGCCTGTTGCCGAAAAAGACAAATCAGACGATTGCTGACAGGGACATCCAACCCACAGGTGACTTCACTGGAAGAAAGATGGCGATCGAGAGGTAATGATACCAGGACGTTTTTTTTTGCCTGGATCACGAAGGTTCCTTGTCCGCGTCTGCGTTCTACCTTCCCCTGGCGTACCAGGTAATCGACCGCTTTACGTGCCGTCATACGGGAGATGGTGAACTGCTGGCAAAGTTCGTGTTCTGAAGGCAACGCATCGCCCGGGCGTAGGGTGCCGTAGGCAATCAGCCCATTCAGGTATTGTTCAAGTTGTAAATAAACCGGAACGGTAGAATATCGGTCAATCATCAGCAGCCCCCTATTTTTCCAAGGTATGGTAGCAGTCTGCCGCAAAGTAACAACAATTAGTCTGGTTTCATTCAAAGCCCTGCCCTCACGGCCAGGGCTTTGTCATCAATGAAAATCGCTATCAGGACTGATAGCCGATCTGCCCACCGATCAAGGTCCGCTCAATGCGGGTTTGGTACAGTTTCTCTGCTGGTTGCTCAAACAGATTTTGGTGCAGCACGATCGCGTCGGCAAATTTGCCCACTTCCAGCGAGCCAATGTACTGCTCTTTGGCGATCATGTAGGCCGCATCGATGGTGGCTGCGCGCAGCGTCTCGATCAGGGTCAGATCGCGATCGTTATCCAGGCGTGGCCCGGCAGGATTACCTTCGCTATCCCAGGCGCGACGGGTCATCCCCACCTGCAGGTTATACCACTCATCCAGGCGATCGATCGGCCAGTCGCTGCCATAGGCCAGCCGCGCACCGGCATCCAGGAAACGTGCCGCGGGCTCCAGATGAGGGAAACGGGCTTCACCCAGCATCTCGCGCTCTTCATCGATCAGCACGCCCGGTAAACCGGCCCACTGGAACGAAAGCACCGCCGTTGCCGCCAAAGAGGCAAAACGCGCATACTGATGCGGCGCAACCAGTTCGTTATGGGCCAACCCTGGGCGGATATCCTTGCCCGGGCAGGCCGCACGCATCAGCTCAACCGCATCCAGCACCTGCTCGATTGCGCCATCGCCTACCGTGTGGGTATGCGGATGCAGGCCAGCGCGGCCACACTCGACGATCAGCGCGTTCAGCACCGGCGTGGTGAAGTAGAGATCGCCATAACGCTCACTCTTGGCTTCCCCATGATGTTCACGGTAAGGCTCCAGCAGCGCCGCCGTCATGGTCGGTGGCTGCAACACGCCGTCGACGAACAGTTTGAGATGGCCAACAGAGATCCCGGCCTGCGGTGTCCAAGGCTGGCGGCTCCACTGTTCGGCAAAGGCGACAACTTCCTGCACCGCACGGGCAGCGTCTTCCGGCCCTTGTACGCTGTCTGGCGTGACTTCTTTGGCCCCCAGCACGCGTAAGGTCAGCTCACCGCGATCGCGCAGTACGGCGAAAGCCTCCAACTGTTCCGCAAACACGCGGGTGTCCATCACCGTGGTTACGCCCTGCTCATGCAGTACCTGCTGCACATGAGCCGCCACCTGCACGTTCTGTTCCGCCGTGCCGGAAGGAATGCTGTCGAAGGCGCGCATGGCCGGAGCATCTTCCAGGATCCCGGTCAGTTGACCATCGGTATCGCGGGCGATCTTGCCATCTGGCGGCACTGGCGTATTTTCATCAATGCCCAACATCTCCAGCGCACGGCTGTTAGCCGCCAGCGTGTGGCAATCGTTAGCGAACAACGCTACCGGGCGGCGGGTGTTCAGAGAGTCCAGCAGCGCACGGCTCATGTCCGCACCCACCGGGATCATCGCCTGACGCTGCCAGGCGCGCACCGTCAGCCATTCGTCATCGCCAGCCGGATATTTATCCAGATGCGCCTGTATATGCTGCAAGGTCTGCTCTACCGTCAGCGCCGCATAGTGCAGGCTGCATCCCTTGAGCTGTTTGCCACCCCAGAATGGGTGCATATGGCTGTCGATCAGGCCCGGCATCATCATTTTACCGTGCAGATCGATGCGTTCGGTGGTGGGGGTCGCCAGCGCAAGCACCTGCTCATCAGTCCCTACCGCAAGAATGTATCCCTGCCCTATCGCCAACGCACTACAAACACGATTTTCCGCATCTGCGGTGAAGATAGTGCCGTTGTAATAAATTACCTCGGCTGCTGTTGCCACTGGAGTCATAGTCATTGTCTCGAAACCTCACAAAATGACCTTAAGTATACCAAAAACTCCCCAGCTTGGCCCCTCAGGCGGGGTTACATTGCTTGAAAGCACCAACCCGCCGCCGACCAGAACAAACGATGGGTCAATCGCAGCGCCTGTAAGAAGTCCTCATCGTGCGACACCACCAGCATCGCACCAGGAAACTCCGCCAAGGCCGCTTCAATGGCCTGCGATGAGGCCAGATCCAAATGGTTGGTCGGTTCATCCAGCAGCAGGAGTTGCGCAGGCTCACGCCGCCACAGCACACAGGCCAGCGCCGCTTTCAACCGCTCTCCGCCACTCAATGCCGCCAGCGGCAGCGTGACCCGATCGGCATTCAGTTGCAGCTGCGCCAGTTGGCTACGCAACATCCCTTCAGCCAGCGGGGTATCCTGTAAACCCAGATGATCGACCACCGAACGCGTCAGATCGAGCTGGGACAGGTTTTGATCGAGATAGGCCAGCGTTACCGAGCAATGGCAATGACCAGCGCTGGCAGCCAACTGCCCCAGGATCACCTTCAACAGCGTAGATTTGCCACAGCCGTTCTGGCCGGTGATGGCGACGCGCATCGGGCCATCCATCCGCCAGTCGAGCGGCGGTAAGCTGACAAACGGCAGCTGTAACTGTTCCAGCACCAACACCTGCTTACCTGCGGCCACCGTGCTGCCCGGTAAGGTCAGCATCACCGGGTTATCTTCTTCAACCCGTTCCCTCGCCTCGCGCACTGCTTCATCCAGTGTGTTCTTTTGCCCCTGATGCTGTTTACGCAAAGTCCCCATCGTGTCGCGCGCAGCCCCTTTGAGGGCCGCTTTTTCAAAAGAGGCGATATTCAGCGAATCCACGGTTCTCAGCGTGCGGGCGGAATGGCGCTGGTAATTGTCATGTTCTTTCTGCTGGCGGGCGCGGACGCGCCGTCTTTCCAACGCGGCATGTTCCAGTTGGGCACGCGCCGCCTGTTGCTCTTGCTCCCGCAGCCGATGGTAATCGTGATAATTGCCACCGTAGCTGCGCAGTGCCTCGGGGGTCAGTTCGACGATCCGCTGCATCCGTGACAGCAGTTGCCGATCGTGGCTGGCAATCAACAGACCGCCGCGCCACTGTGCCAATTGCTGATACAGCCATTCGCGGCCCGTGCTATCGAGGTGATTGGTCGGTTCGTCCAGCAACAGGAAATCGGCCCCCGACATTAACGCGCCACACAAAACCGCACGCATACGCTCGCCACCACTCAGCTCTCCGGTTGGCCGTTGCGGGTCAAAATCAGGCAATCCCGCCGCCGCAAAAGCCGTGATCAGGCGATCCGCCAGATCCCACTGGCCCTCAAGACGATCGATATCGTCCAGCCGTGGGCAACCTTGCTCAAGACGGGCCTGGGCGGCAAACACTTCGCCGTAGCCCAGCAGCGTTGCCAGTGTTGTCTGTTCGGTGAAGTGCGGCTGCTGCGCCACATAGGCAAAGGTTGCCTGCGTTTCAATATGGCCTAAGGCGGGTTGATCCAGCCCGGCAATCAGACGTAGCAGGCGAGTTTTTCCCACACCGTTACGCCCCACCAGGCCACAGTGCTGCTGTTCAACGGCCAGATTAAGCGGGCCAAATAGGGTCTCGCCATTGGCAAACTGACAGGTTAATTGATGTAAAACGAAATAAGGGGACTGCGCAAAATGAGCCATAAACACTCCTGTATGAAATCAAAACATCCCCATACGGCACGGGCGTGCTCGGTATAGGGCCAGATATCAGCAGGTGTGGTTGTTCATTTTCGGTAATGGCTCCGCAGAGAGAAAAAGGATAAAGCGAGCCGATGTTAGCCGATCTTTTATACCGATTGCAAACATGAGGTCTATCACATTCAGCACATCCGCGTTTCCCAACTGCGCCAACAACGGCTAGATTTATCTCATCCGACCACTTGAGGGTCGTCAAAACTATAACGATAAATATTGTGGAGACTGCAATGCGTGCTTACCCTAACCTGCTTGCGCCGTTGGATCTTGGCTTCACCACCCTGAAAAACCGGGTGCTGATGGGATCGATGCACACCGGCCTGGAAGAACTGCCTGATGGCCCCGAGCGTATGGCGGCATTCTATGCCGAGCGGGCCGCTGCCGGTGTCGCCCTGATCGTGACCGGCGGTATAGCCCCCAATGAAAAAGGCGTGGTGTATCGCGGGGCATCGGTCCTGAACCAGCCACAGCAGGTTGCCCATCACCGGATCGTGACTGAGGCAGTCCATCAGGCTGGGGGCAAGATTGCCCTGCAAATCCTGCATACCGGGCGCTATAGCTATCAGCCACAACCGGTAGCCCCTTCTGCGCTGCAAGCGCCGATCAACCCATTCAGCCCAGCAGCACTTACCCATCAAGAGGTCGAACAGACTATTGCCGACTTCGCCAACTGCGCGGCATTGGCTCAGCAGGCTGGCTATGACGGCGTGGAAGTCATGGGGTCTGAAGGTTACCTGATTAACCAGTTCCTGGTGTCTCGTACCAACCAGCGCACCGACCAATGGGGCGGCAGTTTCAACAACCGCATGCGTTTCGCCGTCGAGATTGTGCGGGCCGTGCGCGAAGCGACCGGGCCGGAATTTATTCTGATCTACCGCCTGTCGATGCTCGATCTGGTGGAGGATGGCTCCAGCTGGCAGGAGATCGAACAGCTTGCCGTGGCGATCGAACAGGCTGGTGCAACGCTGATCAACACCGGCATCGGCTGGCACGAAGCACGTATTCCCACCATCGCCACCATGGTGCCGCGCGCCGGGTTCAGTTGGGTGACGCGCAAGCTGATGGGCAAAGTGAAGATCCCGCTGATCACTACCAACCGCATCAACGATCCGGCGGTGGCAGAGCAGGTGTTGGCCGATGGCTGTGCCGACATGGTGTCCATGGCGCGCCCGTTCCTGGCGGATGCGGCGTTCGTGCAGAAGGCCGCTGAAGGCCGTGCAGACGAAATCAACACCTGCATTGGCTGCAATCAGGCCTGCCTGGATCAGATTTTTGACCATAAGCTCACTTCGTGCCTGGTCAACCCTCGCGCCTGTCGCGAAACCGAAATGCCATTGATCACCACGGCAACGCCTAAAAAACTGGCCGTGGTGGGAGCCGGGCCTGCCGGGTTGGCATTTGCCACCACCGCCGCCAGCCGTGGGCATCAGGTAACCCTGTTTGACGCCGCCGAGCAGATCGGCGGCCAGTTCAATATCGCCAAGCAAATCCCCGGCAAGGAGGAGTTTCACCAGACGCTGCGCTATTTCCGCCGTCAGTTGGCGCTCAATGAAGTGGAACTGAAGCTGGGGCAGCAGGTGCAACCGCAGGATCTGGCGGATTTCGATGAGGTGATCCTCGCCTGCGGCATCGTGCCGCGTATGCCAGCCATTGCGGGCATCGAACACGCCAAGGTGATGAACTATCTCGATGTTTTACGCGATAAAAAACCGGTTGGGCAACGGGTCGCCATCATTGGGGCCGGGGGAATTGGCTTCGACGTCGCCGAATACCTCAGCCAGCATGGCACCTCCAGTAGTCTGGATCCGGCAGCATTTAACCGCGAATGGGGGATCGATTCGCAGCTCGAGCAGCGCGGGGGCCTGAGCGCCCAAGGGCCGGAAGTGCCAGCCTCGCCACGCCAGATATTCCTGTTGCAACGCAAAACCAGCAAGGTGGGTGAAGGCCTGGGTAAAACCACCGGTTGGATCCATCGCACCAGCCTGGCGGTACGTGGCGTGAAGATGCTTAACAGCGTGAACTATCAACGTATTGACGACGAAGGGCTACATATCCTGCGTGCCGAGCAGGAAAGCTGCTTGCCGGTGGATACGGTGGTGATTTGTGCCGGGCAGGAACCGCGCCGTGAATTGCAGCAGCCGCTGCTGGAGATGGGGAAAACGGTACATCTGATTGGCGGAGCCGACGTGGCTGCCGAGCTGGATGCCCGCCGCGCTATCGATCAGGGCACACGGCTGGCAATGGCTCTGTAACCCATTGATTAGACGGGCGCAGCATGCTGCGCCCCGACATTAATAACGCGCGCCAGACTTGACCGCTTTGAGGATCAAGAACTTCTGGTTGGAGGCCACGGTGGTGCAGTTGCCGAACAAACGTCTCAGCTTCTGGTAGTAATCCAGATGCCGGTTGCCCACGATCCACAGCTCACCACCTACTTGCAGGCAGCGCTTGGCGTCGCAGAACATCTGCCAGGCGGTATGATCGGTGATCGCATGCTGCTGGTGGAACGGTGGGTTGCACAGTACCGCCTGCAGGCTTTCACGCTCAATGCCCGCCAGCGAGTTGTTCACTTCAAACTGACAGCGATCCATCTCCTGCGGCAGGTTGTGCTCCACGTTCAGTTCGCTGGAAGCCACCGCCATGTAAGACTCATCGACGAAGGTCATCTGCGCTTGCGGGTTCTGCACCAAGGCACGCATCCCGATAATGCCGTTGCCACAGCCGAGATCGACAATATGGCCCTGCAAATCCTTCGGCAGATTTTCCAGGAACAGGCGTGCGCCAATATCCAGGCTACCGCGTGAGAACACGTTGGCGTGGTTGTGGATCAGCCAGTCCGTGCCGTCGAGCAGCCAGTCGGTGGTCTCCGGCGCTGCCGGTGGCACGATGTCAGCGACCTGGCAATAAATCAGGCGGGCCTTTTTCCAGGCCAGGCTGGTGCGGGTTGGGCCCAGCACCCGCTCAAACACTTGCATGGTCGAGGTATGCACGTCACGCGCTTTGGCACCGGCCACGATCAGCGTATCGGGTGCCACCACGTCACGCAGGGCACGTAATTGCTGCTCCAGCAGCGCCAGCGCTTTCGGGATGCGGATCAATACCACCGCCGGGTTGGCAGGCAGTTCGGCCAGGCTGTCTTGCAAGGTGACCTGCTCGACATCGAGCTCATTGAGCTTGAGGTTATGGCGCGTCGCCAACTGGCTCATGTATGAATCGCTGATACTGTAAGGCTTATAGCCATGCAGAGCACAGGCCAGCGTGCCAAAGTTGTCGTTGAAAATCAGTACCGGACGTTCGCCGATATCGACATTTTCCAACTGTTGCAGCAGATATTCGTCCGCCGCTTCCCACGCCTGCAACTGGGTGGCTTCTTCCTGTTGGGGATAACGCTCCAGCTCAAGTTGCTGTGTTCCCAGATCGAGTTGGCTCATTGCCCCTCCTGAATGATAAATTTGGGCTGTTTATCCCCTAAAAACGCTCAGCAGTAAAATGTTTTTTGGGATTAATTGCCCTTTGCAGGATTTGAGCAACAAAACGTCATACAATGCTCGCCCTGGTTTACCACTGAATACTGAATAACATGTCCGAACTGAGCTACCTGCAAGGCTACCCCGATCATCTGCAAATGCAGGTGCAGCAACTTATCGAGCAACAGCGGCTGGGTGAGGTTTTGTTGCAGCGCTATCCGCAGGTTCATGGCTGCACCACCGACAAGTCGCTTTATCAGTTTACCGTCGATCTGAAAAATCAGTATCTGCGTAATGCTCAACCGCTGAGCAAGGTGGCCTACGACAGCAAAATCCAGGTGATGAAGCACGCCTTGGGGCTGCATACCGCCATTTCCCGGGTGCAAGGTGGCAAGCTGAAAGCCAAAGCCGAGATCCGCGTGGCGACGGTGTTTAAAAACGCCCCGGAACCTTTCCTGCGCATGATCGTGGTCCACGAGCTGGCGCACCTGAAAGAGAAAGACCACAACAAGGCCTTCTACAGCCTGTGCTGCCATATGGAACCCAGCTATCACCAGTTGGAGTTTGATACCCGCCTGTATCTGACCCATCTCTCCTTATTTGGTGAACTCTATGAATAATCAGCATTTTTAAGCAGTTATTCGCCTAACGTTTGCGGCGTGATAATCTGGTTCCCTAAGCTATCTTCCTGTGGAAATCGGAGTCACCCATGATTCGCTTTGCTGTTGTCGGCACCAACTGGATCACCGAACGTTTTATCGATGCGGCTCACGAAAGCGGCAAGATGAGGCTGACCGCCATCTATTCGCGTAAACTCGAACAGGCGCAGGCCTTTGGCGCCAACTATCCGGTCGAACACTTCTTTGACTCGCTAGAAGCGCTGGCGCAATCCGACGTGATTGATGCGGTGTATATTGCCAGCCCCAACTCTCTGCACTGCCAACAATCTCTGCTATTCCTCAGCCATAAAAAGCATGTGATTTGCGAGAAGCCGCTGGCGTCGAATCTGCGCGAAGTGGAACAACTGGTGGCCTGCGCACGGGAACATCAGGTGGTGCTGTTTGAAGCGTTCAAAAGCGCCCACTTGTCCAATTTTCTTATCCTGCAACAGGCATTGCCGAGGATTGGCAAACTGCGTAAGGCATTTATCAACTATTGCCAATACTCCTCTCGCTATCCGCGTTACCTGGCCGGTGAAAATCCAAACACCTTCAACCCGCACTTTTCCAACGGCTCGATCATGGACATTGGCTATTACTGCGTGGCCAGCACCGTGGCGCTGTTTGGTGCACCGCAGTCGGTATTGGCTAGCGCAACATTGCTCGATACCGGGGTAGATGCCCACGGCAGCGTGTGCCTGAACTATGGTGACTTTGACGTGGTGATCAGCCATTCCAAGGTCAGCAACTCGGACATTCCGAGTGAGATCCAGGGTGAAGAAGGTACGCTGGTGATCGAAAAAATCTCCGAAGCCCAAGGCGTGGTGCTGACGCCGCGCGGTGAAAATAGCCAGGTGCTGACCCAGCCACAACACATCAATACCATGCTGTATGAAGCGCAAGTGTTTGCCGAACTGGTGGAAAAACGGCAGGTCGAGCATGAGAGCCTGGAAAATTCCCTGATCGTCGCCAGCCTGCTGACGGAGATCCGCCGCCAGACCGGCGTAGTGTTCCCCGCTGACGGAGAATGAGATGAAACCGCTGTTGTTGATGCAAACCGGTGATGCACCGCAGATGATCCAGCAGGAGCAGGCCAACTTTGAGCAGATGTTCCTGCAACAGGGGAATATCGCCGCAGATCGAGTACATATCGTGCACGTACTCGCCGGTGAGACGCCATTGCCCCCGGAAGATTACTGCGGCGTGGTGATCACCGGTTCAGCTGCGATGGTGACCGAACGGCTTCCCTGGAGCGAACGGGCGGCAGAATGGTTGCGCCAGGCAATGCAAATCAATTTGCCGATCTTTGGCGTATGCTACGGCCACCAGCTTCTGGCTTATGCGCTGGGCGGCGAGGTGGGTTATCACCCGCAGGGCATGGAGGTTGGCACTCTCGAGATCGAGTTATTACCCGCTGCCCGCTCAGATAAGCGTCTGGCTTCCCTGCCTGCGCGCTTCAACGTGAACCTGATCCATGCGCAAAGCGTATTAACGCCGCCGCCAGGGGCTGAAGTGCTGGCCCGCTCGCAACAGGACGCCTGCCAAATCCTGCGTTACGGCGATAACGCTCTGACCACCCAGTTCCACCCGGAGTTTAACGGGGCGATCATGCAGCGCTACCTGAGCTGGCTCAGCGGGTTGGAACCGGCCAAGCAGCAAATTTATCAGCTTAAACAACAACAGGTTAGTGATACCCCGTTCAGCCAGCTGTTGCTGCAGGACTTTGTCGCCAGCCTTGGGGCCCAGCAGCCATTGGCTGGAGTGGGTTGAGGTTGGTCACCATAATCTGTTATCCGGGGCGCTAGACGCCCCGCGATTATTTGGCAAATAGCCATAAACGCCAAATGTTATGACGATCACACAAATGTAAACAGCATGTTATCAATCATTGATCCATGCAGGTAATTTCACCTTCTCCCCTTTTCAAGATCCCCCGTTTACTGAATACTGACACGGCAAACATACTTAGTTACAGATATGACGATAAGTTGCCCGGCCACGTTTCAGCCGAGGCGCAGCAATCTGTACATCACATTCTCAGGGAGCGGAAACGCAAGAGCATCATGAATAAACTATTACTACGCATCACTCAGGGCAGCCTGGTTAAACAAATAATGATCGGCCTGATAGCGGGCATTGTGGTGGCACTGGTTTCGCCAGCCGCCGCAGCCGCCATTGGCCTACTCGGGACGCTGTTCGTGGGCGCGTTAAAGGCCGTTGCACCTCTGCTAGTACTGGTGTTGGTCATGGCTTCCATCGCCAACCATAAACAGGGCCAAAAAACCAATATCCGCCCCATCCTGTTCCTCTACCTGCTGGGTACCTTTGCCGCCGCGCTTACCGCCGTGGCGATCAGCTTTATTTTCCCTTCCACGCTGGCACTGGCCGTAGGCAATACCGATATCAACCCGCCGGGTGGCATCGTTGAAGTGATCAAAGGCTTGCTGATGAGCGTGGTGGCGAACCCATTCCATGCGCTGATCAACGCCAACTACATCGGCATCCTGGCCTGGGCCGTGGGTCTGGGGCTGGCGCTGCGCCATGCCTCTGAAACCACCAAGTCGCTAATCAATGACATGTCCCATGCCGTGACCATGGTGGTGCGTGCGGTGATCCGCTGTGCGCCGCTGGGTATCTTTGGCCTGGTGGCATCGACCCTGGCCGAAACCGGCTTTAGCGCACTGTGGGGCTACGCCCAACTGCTGTGCGTGCTGATCGGCTGTATGCTGCTGGTGGCGTTGGTGCTGAACCCGCTGATCGTTTACTGGAAGATCCGCCGTAATCCTTATCCACTGGTGTTCACCTGCCTGCGCGAAAGCGGCGTTACCGCCTTCTTTACCCGCAGCTCCGCAGCCAATATCCCGGTGAATATGGAACTGAGCAGAAAGCTGAACCTTAACGAAGATACCTACTCGGTTTCTATTCCGTTAGGGGCGACCATCAACATGGCTGGTGCCGCAATCACCATCACCGTGCTGACGCTGGCGGCGGTGAATACGCTGGGTATTCCGGTGGATGTGCCTACTGCACTGCTGCTGAGCGTGGTTGCTGCGATCTGTGCCTGTGGGGCTTCCGGCGTGGCCGGTGGTTCACTGTTGCTGATCCCGCTGGCTTGCAACATGTTCGGTATTCCTAACGAAATTGCGATGCAGGTGGTTGCCGTCGGCTTTATCATCGGCGTACTGCAGGACTCGGCTGAAACTGCGCTCAACTCCTCCACCGACGTGCTGTTTACCGCAGCGGCTTGCCAGGCGGAAGACCAGCGTTTAGCCAATGAAGATCCGCTGAAAGTTCGCTAAGTCCCCTCACCCCAACCCTCTCCCACAGGGAGAGGGAGCTGTTAGTCCCTGCTCTTTTGCAAGTAGAAAGACAATCTCAGCAAACTCGATCCCCCCTCATCCAAGGTGAGACACTACATTTTCAAATCCACTCGATCGGCCCCCTTGTGCGAAAGGGAGCTGATAGCCTCTGCTCTGTTGGAAGAGTGGAGGTAATCTCAGCAAACTCGATCCCCCTCATCCAAGGTGAGTCACTACATTTTCAAGGTCCCCTTGTGCGCAAGGGAGCTGATACCCGTGCTATTTCCACTTTAGGAGTAAGAACAAGAAAGGCAAGGTAGTACTCAAAGCAATCAACGAACTCGATCGGTTCCCTCTCCCTGTGGGAGAGGGTTAGGGTGAGGGGCCTGGCACTCTTCGGCAGGCGCCTTTTTTTCGACCGCAAAAGGATCGATGCCGCGCAGTTGCAGGCGGCGGAAGCGGATAATGTTGAAACCGTTCATCAGCAGGAAACTGCCTTCAATCAGCGAACCCCCGATCGAGCCAAGCCAGATGTTGTGGGTAACCCAACAGGCCGTTGAGCACCACATTACACAGCGGGTGGTCAAACCCCGTGTGCGGAACAACGCCCAGGTGCTAACGGTCGTGCCGCAGATCGGTAGCAGTTCGATCCAGTGGTGGAAGCGGGATAAACCGATGATCAGCGTAAGGGAGATAAAGATCCACATCACCCATAGACTGCGAGTCTTCATCGAGACCAGGTTGCGGCAGGCGCTGAGCAGTGCGCTACTCCCCGCGGCATTCGCCCCCATCAGGATAAAGTGGATGCCGATAATCAGGCTGTAGCCCGACAGCTGCAGTTTGAAACGCTGGTCATCGCGATTAAAAAAGCTGGTGATGCCTACCAAAAAAGCCAGCACGCCAACGGACTGCGCAAACCAATAAAACGTCATTAGGGAGATCCTGGGGCGGTAGTAGCAAGGCGTTTAAAACAAAACGCCGTTTTATGCTACTCCCGCCGGCTAGGCTTTACAACGTGACACCGCTTTTAAAGATCGCCAACTCGCGGAAATCATTCACTTCATTACGCGCCGGTGCACCATCGGCAATGTCCACGATCAGATCGACAAACTGCTCCAGCATCTGCGCCATCGGCAAGCCGTGGATCAGGCGGCCTGCGTCAAAATCGATCCAGTGCGGCTTCTTCGCTGCCAGCTCCGAGTTGGTCGCCAGCTTCACCGTTGGCACAAATCCACCGTAAGGCGTCCCCCTCCCGGTGCTGAACAGCACCATATGGCACCCGGCTCCCGCCAGCGCGCTGGTAGCGACCGCATCATTGCCCGGCGCACTCAGCAGGTTCAGCCCCGGCAGGCGCAGGCGCTCACCGTATTTCAACACGTCCACCACCTGGCTCTGCCCGGCTTTTTGGGTGCAGCCCAGGGATTTCTCTTCTAACGTGGTGATGCCCCCAGCCTTGTTGCCCGGCGAAGGGTTCTCGTAAATCGGTTGGTTGTGGGCAATAAAATACTGTTTGAAGTCGTTGACCATGCTGACGGTTTTTTCAAAGGTCTCTTCATCGCGGCAGCGGCTCATCAGAATGCGCTCGGCACCAAACATTTCCGGCACTTCGGTCAGCACCGTGGTGCCGCCGTTGGCAATCACATAATCTGAAAAGCACCCCAATAACGGGTTGGCCGTGATCCCCGATAAACCGTCCGATCCCCCACATTCCAGGCCAAACTTCAGCTCGCTGAGCTTGCCCGGCTGGCGGCGATCGTCGCGCATAATCTGGTATAGCGCATGCAAATGTGCCAATCCGTCGGCAACTTCATCATCCTGTTGCTGGCAGACCATAAAGCGCACGCGCTGTTCATCAAACTCACCCAGAGTACTGCGGAAGGCATCCACCTGGTTGTTCTCACAGCCCAGGCCAATCACCAGAACCGCACCCGCATTGGGGTGACGCACCATATTTTGCAGCATGGTGCGGGTATTTTCATGATCCTGACCGAGCTGTGAGCAGCCGAAGGGGTGGCTGAACAGATGCACGCCGTCGATCCCTTCTGCTTCCCCGGTTTCCTTCAGAAAACGTTGCAGGATCTGACGGGCGATGCCATTCACACAGCCCACGGTCGGGATAATCCACAGTTCGTTGCGGATCCCTACCTCACCGTTGCTGCGGCGGTAAATCTGTACGTCACGATCTGCCGCCTGCGCCGGTAAGGTCTGGAATTCCGGTAGATACTGATAGCTGTCGAGATCGCTCAGGTTGGTTTTGGCATTTTGCGAATGAATATGTTCGCCCGCAGCAATGGCCACCAGCGCATAACCGATCGGCAAGCCGTACTTGACGATCATCTCACCGGCAGCGATCGGCTCAAGAGCAAACTTGTGCCCCCGAGCAACGTCTTGCGCCAGTGTGATCGCCTGCCCTTCCCAGACAGGCTGGTCACCAGCCGCCAAATCACACAGTGCAACCGCCACATTATCTTTTGCATGGATTTTTATGATGCTTTGCATAAACCAACCTCGAGCTGTGACTACGCTAATTCGATAGCAAAATAGTGTTTGGCATTGTCGAAGCAGATGTTTTTCACCATCTCACCCAGCAACGCGATATCCGCCGGTGCTTCGCCATCTTCCACCCAGCGACCAATCATCTGGCACAGGATACGGCGGAAGTATTCGTGACGCGTGTAGGAAAGGAAGCTGCGGCTGTCGGTCAGCATGCCCACAAAACGGCTAAGTAGCCCAAGCTGTGCCAACTGCGTCATCTGGCGCTGCATACCGTCTTTCTGATCGTTAAACCACCAGCCTGAGCCAAACTGGATCTTGCCCGGCGTACCTTCACCCTGGAAGTTGCCGACCATGGTGCCGATCACTTCGTTATCCCGTGGGTTCAGGCAGTAAAGAATGGTCTTCGGCAGCGCCCCCTGCCTGGCTTGAGCATCCAGCAGGCGGGACAGTGATTCGGCTACCGGCTGATCGTTAATGGAATCGAAGCCAATGTCTGGGCCGATAGTAGTGAACATCCGGCTATTGTTATTACGCAGTGCACCGATGTGGTATTGCTGCACCCATTCGCGGCGCTGATATTCAGCAGCCAGGAACAGCAGGACGGCGGTCTTGAACTGGGCAACCTGCTGTGGCGTTGGCAGCTCTCCGCTGAGGCGCTGGGCCAGGATCTTGTCTAGCGTTGTCTCATCGGCCTCGCCGTACATCACCACGTCTAACGCGTGATCCGAAACCTTGCAACCGTGAGCGGCAAAGTGATCCAGGCGTTTTTTCAGCGCATCGCACAAATCGCTGAAGCGGCTGATGGACGTGTCTGCGGCGGCTTCCAGCTGTCGCATATAGTCATTAAACCCGGCGGCTTCAATATTGAAGGCCTTGTCTGGGCGCCAGCTTGGCAATACTTTGATATCGAAACTGCTGTCGGCGGCGATGGCTTGATGGTGGCGCAGATCGTCGATCGGATCGTCGGTGGTGCCCACCATTTTCACCTTCATCTGTTTCATGATACCGCGAGCGCTGAAAGCCTCTTGCGACAACAGTTCATTGCCACGCTGCCAGATTTCATCTGCAGTAGTCGGGGAGAGCAGCTTGCCGGTGATGCCAAACGGACGGCGCAATTCCAGGTGCGTCCAGTGATAAAGCGGGTTGCCAATGGTATGCGGCACCGTTGCCGCCCAGGCATCAAATTTTTCCCGGTCAGAGGCATCGCCGGTGCATAGGCGTTCAGCCACGCCGTTGGTACGCATCGCGCGCCACTTATAGTGATCGCCCTTCAACCAGATATCGTACATGTTTTTAAAACGATAATTTTCGGCAATCTGTTGCGGTGGCAGATGGCAGTGATAGTCGAAAATAGGCTGATCCGCCGCATAGTCGTGATACAGGCGGCGGGCAAATTCACTGTCTAACAAGAAATCATCGCTCAAAAACGTGGCCATAGTGGGTTCCTCACCTTTTATCCTGGCTAACCTTGCTGTCAACTTGCGAAAAGTTATCACACCAATTTAATGCGGAGTCTAGCGGATTTTCATCTTGAATGGCCAATTATTACGGCCTCCAAACACCTATCCAGACGGCAACCATTAAATCAATGCCATATGATGCCAAGCATTATCACCTAAAAAAATAATGGTTTTTGTGATGTCACTCAACTTTTAAATCTGTATGACAAGTTATCTTCTCGCCACCCTGATACGGGTTTATCACCACAGATTAATGGCAACGCGCAGGGCGGCGTCGGTAAGCGGAATACCGGCAACCAGATGAAAGGAAATCACCACCATGACCGCCACGGGCTTGCCGGTGGCCGAAATATTAAGACTGGGAGAGATTTGGGATGCGTAAAATTAAAGGCTTACGCTGGTATATGATCGGCCTGGTGACTATCGGCACCGTGCTCGGTTATCTGACCCGCAATGCGATGTCCGTCGCAGCCCCCTCGCTGGAAGGTTCACTGGGGATCACGACCCAACAGTATTCCTATATTGTTGCCGCCTATTCAGCCTGCTATACCCTGATGCAGCCCGTTGCAGGCTATATCCTTGACGTGCTCGGCACTAAAATCGGCTATGCGATGTTTGCCATCCTGTGGGCCATCTTCTGTATGGGCACCGCGCTGGCCAACAGCTGGGTCGGTCTGGCGATGGCCCGTGGTGCGGTTGGTATGGCCGAAGCGGCGATGATCCCTGCCGGGCTGAAAGCCAGTAGCGAATGGTTCCCGGCCAAAGAGCGCTCCATCGCAGTGGGTTACTTTAACGTCGGCTCCTCGGTGGGCGCGATGCTCGCTCCTCCGTTGGTGGTCTGGGCGATTGTGGCGCACAGCTGGGAAATGGCGTTTATCATTACCGGTGTCCTGAGCCTGATCTGGGCCATCTGTTGGCTGATCTTCTATAAGCACCCGAAAGACCAGAAGAAACTCAGTTCCGAAGAACGCAGCTACATTCTGGATGGTCAGGAAGCACACCACCAGACCAGCAATGCCAAGAAGATGTCCGCCTGGCAGATCCTGCGTAACCGCCAGTTCTGGGGTATTGCGTTACCGCGTTTCCTGGCAGAGCCTGCCTGGGGTACCTTCAACGCCTGGATCCCGCTGTTCATGTTCAAGGCTTACGGCTTTAACCTGAAAGAAATTGCCATGTTCGCCTGGATGCCGATGCTGTTCGCCGATTTCGGCTGCATCCTGGGTGGCTATCTGCCGCCATTCTTCCAAAAGCATTTCGGCGTCAACCTGATCGTCTCACGCAAACTGGTGGTCACCCTGGGCGCCGTACTAATGATTGGCCCAGGCATGATCGGCTTGTTCACCAGCCCTTATGTCGCCATCGCCTTACTGTGCATCGGGGGCTTTGCCCACCAGGCACTGTCCGGTGCGCTGATCACCCTGTCGTCGGACGTCTTTGGCCGCAACGAAGTCGCTACCGCCAACGGGCTGACAGGTATGGCTGCATGGACGGCGAGCACCATGTTCGCTCTGGTAGTCGGCGCATTGGCTGACACCATAGGCTTCAGCCCGCTGTTCGCCGCCCTGTCGGTGTTCGATATTCTGGCCGCCATCGTGATCTGGACCGTGCTGCAAAACAAGCCGGTTTCCGAGCTGGAACAGGAGCGATTACAAACCGCTGATGCCAGCAGTTAACCCCCACAGCCCGGCCTTTGTGCCGGGCTTTTCGCATCTGACTCGCTAGCAGCTACAACGGATAAGTGGTATAACAGGTCCTATGGCATCACGCCCTTCTACCGCCGAGTATTCACTATGGAATTCACTGAAACCAGACGCCTTTATCAGCAATTGGCCGCCGAGCTAAAACGGCGCATTGAGGGCGGGGTCTACCCTGTCGGTGAGAAACTGCCAGCCGAGCGTTATATCGCAGAAGAGATGAACGTTAGCCGCACCGTGGTGCGTGAGGCGATCATCATGCTGGAGGTGGAAGGTTACGTCGAAGTGCGCAAAGGCTCGGGCATCCATGTGATCTCCAACCAGCAGAAGCACCTGGTGGTACCGGGCGAAAGCCTCGAATTCGCTACCTCTGGGCCTTTTGAACTGCTACAGGCCCGCCAGTTGATCGAAAGCAACATCGCCGAGTTCGCCGCCACCCAGGTGACCAAGCAGGATATCGTCCAACTGATGGAGATCCAGGAGCAGGCGCGCAAAGAGGATCGCTTCCGCGATTCGCAGTGGGATCTCAAATTCCACGTGCAGGTCGCGCTGGCGACCCAGAATACCGCCATGGCTACCATAGTGGAAAAAATGTGGGCTCAGCGCGTCAGCAACCCTTACTGGATCAAACTGCACGAACACATCGATGAGCGTTCCATTGCCAGCTGGTGCGACGATCACGATGAGATCCTTAAAGCGCTGATACGTAAAGATCCTCACGGTGCCAAACTGGCCATGTGGCAACATCTGGAAAACACCAAGCAGATGCTGTTCAATGCCACCACCGACGATTTCGAATACAACGCCGATCGCTACCTGTTTGCCGAGAATCCGGTGATCCATTTGGATAACATGGCCACCCCCACCAAATAGGGTTTTGGCGTCAAGAAATCGCGCCGAATGTCAGGTATTGTAAAAACGGCTGAATCGATCCCGGTACAGCCGCCTACTGCGCGATATTTCCCCAGCGACCACGTAGATTTCCCTGTTGCCAATCGTGCTATTTTGGTAGAGTTAGCCCACTTTTTTATCGACTGACTTTGGGGTGGAACGCGAATACATGCGCTGGTTGTTTGCCATGCTTATTGCTCTTTCCTGCTGGACCGGTTCGGTCTCCGGCCCAAAGCTCTATGCAGCACAAACCGCAGCCTTAGCCTCCGCGTTAAGTGCTCAGGCATTATTTGATGAGCATGTGGTTTCCCCCTACGATCAGGATTACCGTCCGCACACTGAACTCCGCCGCAAGCCCCTCAGCAAACTACTGCTGTCTTTGCCCCGGATGCATTCCTACCCCAGCTCGTTGCAGGCCCCGTCCCAGTCGGTTCCGGCCTATACTTTAGCAACGGATCTGGGCTACCGCCTGTGGCCTCAACCGCAGGCAAATAACCCAGCCCCTAACCGGTTGCGGCAGGTCAATTGGACGCTGAACTTCCCGCAGCAGCAAAGCAGGCTCGGGGGTTGGAAAGAAAGCAACATACTTTACCGTGGCTCGCTAACGTATCACTCATGATCCGGTGTCGCCCCAAAAGAATCAGAGAATAAAGCAACACCGTTCATCATCTTCAGCAGCCAGGGCCTCCGCGAGCTTACCGCCCCTGCCGTTGAACGAAAATAACAATGACGTTTTTAGGAACACCGGATGGATATCATTAAGCAACTGTTGGATGCCTTATGGCAGCAAGACTTTGAAACGCTGGCCAACCCCTCGTTGGTCTGGACGCTGTACGTCTTGCTGTTTATGATTTTATTTCTGGAAAATGGCCTGCTGCCCGCCGCCTTCCTGCCGGGCGATAGCCTGCTGATCCTGGTCGGGGTCCTGGTTGCCAAAGGCACCATGAATTTCCCGGTGACCATTCTTATCCTGACCACCGCAGCCAGCCTGGGGTGCTGGGTTAGCTACATACAAGGCCGATGGCTAGGCAATACGCCTACGGTACAGGGTTGGCTAGCTCATCTACCGGCCCATTACCATCAGCGTGCCCACCAGCTGTTCCACCGCCATGGCCTGTCGGCCCTGCTGGTTGGCCGTTTCCTGGCTTTCGTCCGTACGCTGTTGCCTACCATTGCCGGGTTGTCCGGTTTGAGCAACGCACGCTTCCAGTTCTTTAACTGGATGAGCGGCCTGCTGTGGGTTCTGATCCTGGTATCGGTCGGTTTTGCCCTCGGGAAAACCCCGATGTTCCGCAAGTATGAAGACCAGTTGATGTTCGGCCTGATGATGTTGCCACTGGTGCTACTGGTCGCCGGGCTGGTCGGTTCGCTAGTGGTGCTGTGGCGCAAAAAGCGCGCCGACCGTGCAGGGAAAGACGCGTGATAGCCAAACGCCCACGCTGGCAATACGCGCTGATGCTCTTATTGCTATTGCTGGCATTGGCCGCCGTGCTGGCGCCATACATTTTGCGTACGGAAAACGAGCTGCGTATTCACGTGGTTCAGCAGGGCTTATCGTTGCCAGATGGTTTTTACGTCTATCAGCGCCTGGATGAACGCGGTATCCGCATCAAAAGCATTACGCCGGAGGGCGATGGCCTGGTGATCCGCCTGGACTCCCCTGAGCAGCAACTGCTGGCCCGTGAAGCCCTGGAAAACATCCTGCCCCCCGGTTATACCATTGCCCTCAACGAGTCTCCTCTCTCCGGCCGCTGGGTGCGTAAATTTGCACGCGCGCCACTTAATCTGGGATAATCCCTTCACATTGCAGGAATTGCCTTAGGGGGCGCAACATACGGCGCCCCTTCACATTGAGCCGAATGTGAAATACCGGCAGTCTCAATTTTTGGGGTTCTACGCAATTTGTGACTATGCTGATTGTCAGCATGGGCAAGCCGCGTAGGTCACCTGTCGCACTGCCCCTTGGGCAGCAGGAAACCGGGAGCATCCTTGTTATCTCCCAGCATTAAGGAATTGAAATCATGAAATTACGCCACACATTGTTACTGGCCATCCCCCTGTTCACTTTTTCTGCGCTTTCACAGGCAGCGGTCGAGACTTGTGCCAGCAAAGCCCAAGAGATCCAGACCCAGATCGATTATGCCACTAAGCACGGCAACAGCCACCGCGTGGCAGGCCTGCAGAAAGCCCTGAGCGAAGTACAAACCCACTGCACCGAAGCCGGTTTACAAGCAGATCGCCAGAAGAATATTGCTGATAAGCAGGAGAAAGTGGCCGAGCGTGAGCAGGAGCTGAAAGAGGCTCAGGAAACCGGCAAGGCAGATAAAATCGCCAACAAGCAGAAAAAGCTGGCAGAAGCCCAGGCTGAGCTGAAAGCCGCGCAGGCCGAATAATTTTTATATTAGCGGATTTATCGCTAAGAGCCCCATCTGGCGGGATTTTACCAGCCGATAATGACATTGGTTAGTGATATCCACCGGGGATAAGCCCTTTGCTTAAGTGAATAAATCCGCTATGTTAAAAGTCTGTCGAAGTTAATGTTAAGGAGTTATCGAAATGGCACATGATTCACATGCAGAAAATTTACGCGCTGAACTGAAGTCCCTGGCCGATACGCTGGAAGAAGTACTGAACTCTTCCACCGATAAACCTAAAGCTGAACTGGACAAACTGCGTTCCAAAGCAGAAGGCGCACTGAAAGAAACCCGTGCCCGTCTGAGCGATGCCGGTGACAAACTGGCTCACCAAACCAAGCAGATGGCTGGCCAGGCCGATGATTACGTGCGTGAAAACCCGTGGACCGGTATCGGTATCGGCGCCGCGGTTGGCGTGGTGTTAGGCGTTCTGCTCGCGCGCCGCTGATTATGGCAGAGCAGCCGCAAACGCGCGCACAGGGCCCCGGTAAAGGGGTCCTGGATATCGCCCAACGGATTGTCACCATTATGGTCGGCATGGTGGAAACCCGGGTGCGCCTGGCCGTTATCGAGCTGGAAGAGGAGAAAGCCAACCTCATTCAGTTGCTGATGATGGCGGGGCTTACCCTGCTGTTTACCGCGTTCGGCCTGATGAGCCTGTTAATCCTCATCTTCTGGGCCATCGACCCTGCTTATCGCCTGATGGCGTTGGGCACAACTACCGCCGTTCTGCTGTTCCTGGCCGTTGTGGGCATCGTCTGGACACTGTCCAAGGCTCGCCGTTCGACACTGTTAGGGGCAACACGTCAGCAACTGGAACTCGATCGTGCTGAACTGGAGGAGAAACATGAATCACCGCCAGTACCGTGAACGCAGAAAAGAGCAACTCATCCGGCAGATCCAGCAGCAACGCCTGGATCTGGCCGCCAACAAAAGCCAGTGGCTACAAAAGACCGAATCCTTCGATCGCAGCTGGCAGACCTTGTATGGGCTGCGTAAATATATGGCTATCGGTTCCAGCGTGATCGCGCTGTACGGCATACGCCATCCTAGCAAGTTGATCCGCTGGTCACGGCGGGCGCTCAGCGTCTGGGGCACCGTTCGTCTGATCCGTAACGCCCTTGCCAAAAAATAACCGCGCTGTAACAAGTTCAATTATCCCGTTGGTAATCCCTTTTATTTGCGTGGATTTTATCCAAACACGCGTTATAAATCGTTAATTAAATGATTTATAACTACTTTTATCGAATTTTTAATATTCAGATTTTTTGAAAAATTACGACAGTTTTACTTGCTAACAACCCGCAGCATTCCCGTCTAACATTCACTCCATCAACCGAACATGGCGGCTACAGGCCCCCCTGGCGGTACCAATGCCAAGATTGGCAAGCAACAACACTTTTTGGAGTTAATGATGAAGAAATTAGAAGATGCAGGTTTGCTGGTTGCTCGTATTCTGATGCCAATCCTGTTTATCGTTGCAGGTTACGGCAAAATGGGTGATGCCTATGCTGGCACCCAACAATACATGCAGTCGATGGGCGTACCTGGCTTCTTGCTGCCGCTGACCATCCTGCTGGAGTTCGGCGGTGGCCTGGCAATCCTGTTCGGTTTCCTGACCCGTACCGTGGCGCTGTTTACTGCCGGTTTCACCATCCTGACCGCGCTGCTGTTCCACACCAACTTTGCCGAAGGCGTGAACCAGCTGATGTTTATGAAAAACCTGACCATTGCCGGTGGCTTCATCGTGCTGGCGGTTGCAGGCCCTGGCGGCTTCAGCATTGACCGCATTTTGAACAAAAAGTGGTAAGCTTATAGTATCGACGAAAGGCTCGGCTCAACGCCGGGCCTTTTGACTTTTTCTCTCAGCATATTGGAGGATCTCATGGGACAACTCGTTGATGGCGTTTGGCAAGACACCTGGTATGACACCAAATCCACCGGGGGCCGTTTCAAACGTTCAACCTCTCAGTTTCGCAATTGGGTCACCCCAGATGGCGCTGCGGGAGAGCATGGCAAAGCGGGTTTTAAAGCCGAGCAAGATCGCTACCACCTGTATGTTTCCCTGGCTTGCCCTTGGGCACACCGTACCCTGCTGATGCGCAAGCTGAAGGGGCTGGAGCAAACCATCCCGGTTTCCGTGGTACATCCGCTGATGTTGGAAAACGGCTGGACCTTCGGCCAGGATTTCCCTGCTGCAACCGGCGATGCGCTGTATCACTCCGATTTTCTTTACCAGCTCTATCTACGGGCCGATCCGCAGTACAGCGGTCGCGTTACCGTGCCAGTGCTGTGGGATAAACAGCAACAGACCATCGTCAGCAATGAGTCTGCCGATATCATCCGCATGTTCAACAGCGCTTTCGACGCCGTCGGCGCGCGGGCTGGAGATTATTACCCTATAGAACTGCGTGAAAAGATCGATTCGCTCAACGGCTGGATTTACGATTCGGTGAACAACGGGGTGTACAAGGCCGGTTTTGCTACCAGTCAGGAGGCCTATGACGAAGCGGTGAACGGCGTGTTTGCCTCTTTGGAGCGGCTTGAGCAGATCCTCGGCCAGCACCGTTATCTGACCGGCGATCGACTCACCGAGGCCGATCTCCGCCTGTGGACTACACTGATCCGTTTCGATCCGGTCTACGTCACTCATTTCAAATGCGACCAGCGCCGCATCAGCGACTATCTCAACCTGTACGGCTTCCTGCGCGATATCTACCAGATGCCGGGGATTGCCGAAACGGTCGATATGGCGCATATCCGCAACCACTATTATCGCAGCCATGCCACCATCAACCCGCACGGGATCATTTCGATCGGCCCCGCGCAGGATCTGGATGAACCCCACGGGCGCGATGTGCGTTTTGGTTGATTGCGGTTAATCTGAGGATCCGGCAATCGCTGTTTCCCCTCACCCCAACCCTCTCCCACAGGGAGAGGGAGCTGCAATGGCGCCTTGTTCAGGTGCAAGATCTAATTGGTAAGAGACGAGTACAGGAGTTCACTTGTAACTCGATCGGTCCCCTCTCCCTGTGGGAGAGGGTTAGGGTGAGGGGCCTTATACGATGCGAAAATGCGAAGAAGTTACTGATTCTCCTCGCGTGCAAACAGGCGCGGGATTTCGCGTAGGAACCAGGATTTAGCCTCGCCCATGCTGTCGCGCCGCCAGGCCATGATAATGTCTGCCTCACGGCTATATTCCGGCCCCACCACGCGCAAGCGCCCCTGCTCGATATCTTTCTCCACCATCTGATATGGCATGGTGGCAACCCCCAGCCCGGCCAGCAAGGCGCGGCGCTTATCTTCGATGGTGCTCACCGTCAGGCGCTGCTGTTTATCCAGCAATTGCACCGTCAACACTGGCCGCTCCCGCGCGGTATCCGCCACCGCAATACCACGGTATTTCACCCGCGTCAGCTCCGACAGCGGCTCCGGCTCCAGGTGGATTGGATGTTCCGGTGCGGCAACGTACACGCTCATCACCTTATACAGCTTGCGGGTGTTGATTTCAGAAGAGGCGCGAAAGTGCATATCCGGCGCAATAACGATATCGGCCCGCCCTTGCTCCAGCCGCTCCCATGCTCCGGCCAACACTTCGGTAAAGATCGAAACCTGGGTATTGGCCTTCAGCGCCAGCTTATCAACCAAAGGGAACAGCTTGTAGGCAGGGGATAGCGCTTCGCTGACGATGGTAAGATGGGTTTCCCACCCCCGCGCCAATGCCTCTGCATCAGTCGTCAGTTTGTCCGCCGCCTCGAGCAGTACGCGGCCACGCTCAAGCAGCATGCGACCAACGTTGGTAAATTTTGTGCGATGCCCAGATCGGTCAAACAGCACCACATCAAGTTCTTCTTCCAATTTTTGCATGGTGTAGCTGAGCGCCGAAGGCACTCGCCCCAGTTCATCGGCAGCGGCGGCAAAGCTGCCACGGCGGTCGATCGCATCCATAACCCTAAGCGCTTCAAGCGTTAACGCCCGATCTCTGGCCATCGAAACTCTCTATCAGGAAATTTGAATATACCGACCAGATTAACTGGCTAACAATCCGCCGTCCAGATGCTTACCATCAAGAGATTGAATTTAGAGAGCCGATTGCCATGATCACATGCAGAACAGCACAACAATGCGGGCAAGCTGACTTTGGTTGGCTGCAGGCTCGTTATACCTTTTCCTTTGGTCACTACTTCGATCCCAAGCTGATGGGCTATGCGTCGCTGCGGGTACTGAACCAAGAGGTATTAGCACCGGGTGCCGCCTTCCAGCCACGCACCTATCCCAACGTAGATATCCTGAATCTGATCCTGCAAGGTGAAGCCGAATACCGGGACAGCGACGGCAATACCGTACGCGCAGGTGCAGGAGAGGCGTTATTGCTGGCTACGCAACCGGGGCTTAGCTATAGCGAACAGAACGTCAGCAGCAGCACGCCACTGACCCGGATGCAGCTGTGGCTGGATGCCTGTCCGGAGCGCAGTAACGAGCGTGTGCAGCGTTTGAGCCTGCCAGATCAGCCCTATACGCTACTGGCCTCACCAGATGGTTCCCAAGGCAGCCTGCAACTGCGCCAACAGGTCTGGATACATCATTTGAACTTACCGGCGGGAGCACAGCAGACGCTTACTCTGCATGGGCCACGCGCCTACCTGCAATCGATCCACGGTACCGTTGAGGTCAATGGCGACCATCACCAAAGCCAGCGCCTGACCTGTGGAGACGGTGCGTTTATCCGCGAGGAAAACCGCCTCACCATCCAGGCCGAAGCACCGCTACGTGCGCTGCTGATTGATTTGCCGGTGTAGGGTACAGATAAAGAAAAACCCCGCGCGACTCTCGTCACGCGGGGTTATCTGTATAGAGGGAGCTGACCGGTAAGCCGGGTTCTGTCGTGGACAGTCATTCCTCTAGGCCAGCAATCGCTCACTGGCTCAAGCAGCCTACCCGGGTTCAGTACGGGCCGTACCATGTGAACCCCTATTTGGCCTTGCTCCGGGTGGAGTTTACCGTGCCACGGACTGTTGCCAGCCGCGCGGTGCGCTCTTACCGCACCCTTTCACCCTTACCTGATCCCGCTTGCGCGGGCCATCGGCGGTTTGCTCTCTGTTGCACTAGTCGTAGGCTTGCGCCTCCCAGGCGTTACCTGGCACCCTGCCCTATGGAGCCCGGACTTTCCTCCCCTCCATCTGTCTCCCCCGAAGAGGACGGCAATGAAGCGGCGACTGTCTGGTCAACTCCGGCGCGGATAGTAGCGTTGTGGTTGCGGCAGGTCAACCGTTTTAGGGGAAAGGAAAACAGATCTAGAGGCGCGCCCTATGGATATGCTAGCTTGAGGATATGAAACAAAGACCTTCAGCTCTGATTTGCGTCGAGATTATTATTTACCGCTTACCAACCAAGGTGGGATGACGCTCGTCAGTTTGTTCCCGCCGGTGAGGCGGGCCTTACCGGCATCACTCCAGTGAGGTTAACCATGACCCGTTCGCCCCAGAAACCAACCCTGCATCTTCTGTGCGGAAAAATAGCATCAGGAAAATCCACGCTTTCAGCCAAGTTGGCAACCCAGCCTGGTAGCGTGATAATCGCGGAAGATCGCTGGCTTGCCCAGCTATACGCCGAGGAGATGCAGACCGTTGCAGACTATGTCCGCTGTAGTACCAAGCTGAAAAACGCCATCAAACCCCATCTGATCGCGCTGCTTAACGCCGGGGTAACCCTCATTCTGGACTTTCCGGCCAACACCGTGGCCAACCGTGAATGGATGATGGATATCATCCGCGAGTCGGGTGCCGATAACCAACTGCATTATCTCAACGCGCCCGATGATGTCTGCAAGGCCAGACTTCATGCCCGCAATCAGTCGGGCACTCATGATTTTGCCGCGACCGATGCGCAGTTTGATCTCATCACTCGCCATTTTGTTGAGCCGAATGACCAGGAAGGGTTCAACATCATTCGGCATAGCTGAAGTCACAAAGCTGGAGCTCAGTTAGCCTGTTCCTGCTGCTCCAGCGCATGTTTATACAGCGCATTTTTCTTCACGCCGTGGATCTCTGCGGTTAATGCCGCCGCCTTTTTCAACGGCAGCTCTTTTTGCAGCAGTGCCAGGGTACGCAGCGCTTCGAGCGGCAAATCGTCTTCCTGCGCCTTGTGGCCTTCCACAATCAGCACCATCTCCCCCCGGCGGCGCATCTCATCTTCCAGCACCCAGGCCAGCAGTTCCCCCACCGGGGCACCGTGAATCGATTCCCAGGTTTTGGTCAGTTCACGCGCCAGCACCACGTAGCGATGTGGCCCCCACACGGTGACCATGTCCTGCAAACTTTCCAGCAAACGGTGGGTAGATTCATAGAAAATCAGCGTTCGCGGTTCCTCTGCCAGCGCCAGCAGGGTATCCTTACGGCCTTTGGTTTTGGCTGGCAGGAAGCCTTCGTAGCAGAAACGATCGGAAGCCACACCGGCGGCACACAGCGCGGTGGTGGCAGCACAAGCACCCGGCAGCGGCACGACACGGATCCCCGCTTCGCGGCAACGGCGCACCAGGTGATAACCCGGATCGTTAATCAGTGGCGTGCCTGCGTCACTCACCAGTGCTATGCTTTGGCCTTCCTGCAGTTTTGCCAGCAGTTGGTCCGCCTTCTGCTGTTCGTTATGGTCGTGCAGCGCAAACAACCGCGCGCTAATAGCAAAGTGTTGCAGCAGCAACCCGGTATGGCGCGTATCTTCCGCCGCAATCAGATCGACGCTTTTCAGTACCTCTATGGCCCGATGAGTCATATCCCCCAGGTTACCGATGGGGGTGGGCACCACGTACAGTGTCGATGCAGAAATAGCTGATTGTTGGTGTTGATTCATTGTTTCATCCGGATTGCCGATTTAATATTGAGCATCTTGAAAAAAACATCACTGGATACAGTATGCTTTCCTCAACATTCCTTCGTACCAAAGCAGGGCGATTAGTACCTGTTGTACTGGCAGCCTTGCTGTTAGCTGGTTGTCCAAGTCAGGTTCCACAAACTCCGCCCTCAAATATCCAGGACGAAGCCAGTGCCAACTCTGATTACTATCTGCAACAGTTGCAGCAAAGCAGCGATGATAACAAGGCTGACTGGCAATTACTTGCGATTCGCGCATTAACTCGCGAAGGCAAACTGCCACAGGCCAACGAGCAACTGAGCACCTTGCCGCAAAACCTGACGAGTACACAACAGCTTGAGCGCCAGCTATTGAGCGCAGAACTGCAGGTGGCCAACAAGAATTTGAGCGCAGCCCGCGATGCGCTGAACAACATAGACAGCAGCGCGCTGTCACCAAATCAGCTGGTTCGCCTGTATCAGGCGCAGATCGCGGCAAATCAGGGCCAAGCCTCACTGCCGCTGATCCGCGCCTATATTGCCCAGGAGCCGTTACTAAGCGGCCAGGCTCATCAGGATAACCTGGATAAAACCTGGCAAACGCTGCTTGGCCTGAAACCGGCCGACATGAACAGCCTGGTGATTAACGCCAACGAAAACGTGCTGCAAGGCTGGCTGGATCTGTTACGAGTCTATCAGGACAACCGTCAGGATCCCGATCTGCTGAAGGCCGGGATCAAAGACTGGCAGAACCGCTATCCGCAAAATCCGGCGGCGAAAAGCCTGCCAACGCAGTTGAATCAGGTGCTGAATTTCACCCAGGCTTCGACTTCGCATATCGCCCTGTTGCTGCCGCTGAACGGCCAGGCCAAAGTGTTTGCCGATGCGATCCAGCAGGGCTTTAACGCAGCGCAAAGTGGCATCGCACTCACCGCGCCCGTTCAGGCAATGGAACCAACCAATAATCCCGACCAGACCGTGGCAGCAACGCCAGACAATGCCAACGGTGCCGTAAGTACCTCAGCCCCTGCGGCGGATGCAACTCAGGTAGCCGCGGTACAACCTGCTCCGGTACCCGTCACTCCAGCCCCGGCAAACGGCGGGCAGGTGAAGGTCTACGACACCACCAGCCAGCCTCTGCCAGCGTTGTTGGCTCAAGCCCAGCAGGATGGCGCAACCCTGATCGTGGGCCCGCTGTTGAAGGCGGAAGTCGATCAACTCGCCACCACCTCAACGACGTTGAACGTATTGGCACTCAACCAGCCTGAGCAGCCGAAGGACAGCCCGAATATCTGTTACTTCGCCCTGTCACCGGAAGATGAAGCCCGCGATGCCGCCCGTCATATCTGGGAACAGCAAAAACGCCAGCCGTTACTGCTGCTGCCACGCGGCGCGTTTGGCGATCGCATTGCCAAAGCCTTCGCCGAAGAGTGGCAGAAGCTCGGCGGCCAGACCGTGCTGCAGCAAGGGATCGGTTCTGCCGGTGAGCTACGCCAGATGGTCAACAGCGGCGGCATTCGCATGAGCGGCACCCCGGTGGCCTCAC
Organism: Serratia sp. K1WW1; assembly: GCF_055790865.1. Classification (NCBI taxonomy): domain Bacteria; kingdom Pseudomonadati; phylum Pseudomonadota; class Gammaproteobacteria; order Enterobacterales; family Yersiniaceae; genus Serratia; species Serratia sp. K1WW1. Next base: position 719,582 of record NZ_CM147697.1, on the reverse strand, counting down.
CGGCTCCGGCGCAGCAGTCGGTGACTATCGCTGGCCTGACTATTCCAGCGCCACCAAGCGATATCCCGGCCTCTACCGGCGGTGGCGTGGACTCGGTGTATATTGTCGCCACGCAGGACCAGTTGACGCTGATCAAGCCGATGATCGACATGACCACCAGCTCTCGTAGCAAGCCAGCCATGTTTGCCAGCTCGCGCAGCTATCAGGCCGGTGCTGGCCCGGACTTCCGTCTGGAAATGGAAGGCCTGCAATTCAGTGATATTCCTCTGCTAGCAGGGGCCAATCCACAGTTGCAGCAGCAAGCCACCGCCAAATTCCGTAACGACTATTCCCTGGTGCGCCTCTACGCCATGGGGATGGATGCCTGGACATTGGCCAACCACTTTGCTCAAATGCGCCAGTTGCCAGGATTCCAGATTTCAGGCACCACCGGTGTGCTGACATCTTCACCTAACTGTGTGATCACCAGGAAACTGACTTGGCTGCAATACCGCCAGGGCTCGGTCGTTCCGGTCTCCTGAGTCAACGCGCCAAGGGGGCGGGCTATGAGATCCAGGCCCGTCAATACCTGGAGCGCGCGGGGCTCACCTTCACTGCCGCCAACGTGTCGGTACGTGGGGGTGAGCTCGATCTCATCATGCGTGATGGTCAAACCTGGGTGTTCGTCGAAGTCCGCTACCGGCGCAGTGCCGCCTTTGGTGACGCAGCGGCCAGCGTGACTTACCGCAAGCAACGGCGATTGCTGCATGCCGCCGCCGTTTGGCTGGCGGGGCGAGGAGCCAGTTTTGACACATCATCTTGCCGTTTTGATGTTTTAGCCATTACCGGTAGCCAGTTAGAATGGATACCCAATGCCTTCAATGCGGATTAAACCCTGTTGACCGGTGTATGCCGGCCCTTTGACCTAGTGGATTAAAACAACGTGCTGGATAGAATCAAAGTCTGTTTTACCGAGAGTATCCAAACCCAGATTGCGGCGGCGGAAGCCTTACCTGACGCGATATCCCGTGCCGCGATGACCCTGGTTCAATCGTTATTGAACGGCAACAAGATCCTGTGCTGTGGCAACGGCACCTCGGCGGCTAACGCCCAGCATTTTGCCGCCTGCATGATCAACCGCTTTGAAACCGAACGCCCTAGCCTGCCCGCGATCGCGCTAAACGCCGATAACGTGGTGCTGACGGCCATCGGCAACGATCGTCTGCATGATGAAATGTATGCCAAACAGGTGCGGGCACTCGGCCACACCGGTGACGTGCTGCTGGCGATTTCCACCCGCGGCAATAGCCGTGATATTGTAAAAGCGGTCGAAGCTGCGGTAACGCGTGATATGACCATTGTTGCGCTTACCGGCTACGATGGCGGAGAGTTGGCGGGTTTACTCGGCCAGCAGGATGTGGAGATACGTATCCCCTCTCACCGCAGTGCACGCATTCAGGAGATGCATATGCTTACCGTCAATTGCCTATGCGACCTGATTGATAACACATTGTTCCCCCACCAGGACGATTAAAGGAACTGAGATGAAGCTAAGAGCCACATTTGCAGTGCTGTTCAGCGCCCTACTGTTGCAGGGTTGCGTCGCGGGCGTTGTCGTTGGCAGCGCCGCGGTTGCCACCAAAACGGCAACCGATCCACGTACCGTAGGCACACAGGTCGATGACGGCACGTTGGAAGCCCGGGTCGAAAATGCCATCAGCAAAGATCAGCAACTGAAGAAAGAAGCCCGTGTCATAGCTACCGCCTATCAGGGCAAAGTGCTGCTGACCGGCCAGGCTCCTACCACCGAGCTCGCCAGCCGGGCGAAGCAGATCGCACTTGGCGTCGATGGTGCCGCTGAGGTGTATAACGAAATTCGTCAGGGCACACCGGTCAGCCTGGGTACCGCCTCTTCCGATACCTGGATCACCACCAAGGTGCGTTCGCAGATCCTGACCAGCGATACCGTCAAATCTTCAAACGTGAAGGTCACTACCGAAAATGGCGAAGTATTCTTGTTAGGTTTGGTGACACAGCAGGAAGGCCAGTCTGCGGCGCAGATTGCCAGCCAGGTTAGCGGCGTGAAGCATGTGACAACGGCGTTTACCTACGTTAAATAATCTCGTGAGTCGGGGGGAGATCGGCGTTGTCAGCTGCCCTCACCCTAACCCTCTCCCACAGGGAGAGGGGACCGATCGAGTTAGGTTGAAAGTGTGGTGATTCATCATGAGCACCGACAGACTCACCGTGGTTGCAGTAGCGATCGAGGTTGCTGAAATTACCCCATTCTCCCAACAGAGTAGAGGCTATCAGCTCCCTCTCCCTGTGGGAGAGGGTTGGGGTGAGGGGTCATTACTTCAGATCGTTCGCCTTAAGAAATCCTTCCCCACCCAACTGGCGCATCTGACGCATAATCCACTGCTGGCGTTGGGTGACGTACCCTGAAGGGGCACCGGCCTTGAAACGATGCGGATTAGGCAGCACCGCCGCCAGCAGGGCCGCTTCCGAGGCCGTCAGACGGCTTGCCGGCTTATGGAAAAAGTGCTGAGCCGCCGCTTCCACGCCGAAGATGCCGTCACCAAATTCGACGATATTCAAGTACACCGTCAAAATACGCCGTTTGGTCCAAACCAGCTCAATCCCCGCCGTTAGCCCAGCCTCCAGCCCCTTGCGCACCCAGCTACGCCCATCCCACAAAAACAGGTTCTTTGCCGTTTGCTGAGAAAGGGTAGAAGCACCACGGATGCGCGTTGGCCGCTTTTCATTGTGGCTGATCGCCTTTTCAATGGCCGCCACGTCAAACCCCCAGTGATCTGGGAATTTCTGATCCTCTGCCGCCATCACTGCCAGCGCCATCGAAGGGGCAATATCGTCCATCGCTACCCAGTCGGAATGCGCCACATAGCCGAAATCCCCGCTTAGCCAGGCACCGAGCTGCCGCTCCACCATCACCGCTGAAAACGGCACCGGCAGAAAAGCGAACAGAATAATCCCCGCCAACCACAGGCCAATAACCGCAAGAACGCCTCGTTTAAACCAAAACCACAGGCGAACAATCCACGATTTACGAGAAAACCTTATCATTCCACCAGATCCAGCACTCGTGACACCAGCTTATCAATTCCCTGCGCCGCTTCGCCGATCGACTGGGCCAACATGTAGGCCGGGGTCGTGACAACCTTGTTGTCAATATCAACCACGATGTCATCTACCGGGCAGATCACCGGCTCCCCCCCCATGGCATCAATCACTTCCCCCAGATCGGGATCGTTACCAATGGTCAATCGTAACGGTTGATCGAGAACTTTCGGCAGCAGCGTAGGTGCAATGCACATAAAACCCATTGGTTTGTTTTTCTTATGCATTTTCAGAATAAGCTTAGACAGATCGGGATCCACTGAACATTCCGCCCCTTGCGTGGCAAAGCTGCTCAAATTCTTCGCCGCACCAAATCCACCAGGCACAATCAGGGCATCCAACTGCTCGGCATCGGCCTGTGAAAGCGCCTGAATTTTGCCACGCGCGATGCGCGCCGACTCCAGCAAAACGTTGCGACTCTCTGGCATTTCCTCGCCGGATAAATGATTAATAACATGTAGTTGTGCCTTATCCGGTGCAAAGCAGACCGCCTGCGCACCGGCACGATCCAGAGCCAGCAAGGTGAGCACCGCCTCATGGATTTCTGCCCCGTCATAAACACCACAACCACTCAGTACTACAGCGACCTGTTTCATCGACATTCTCCCAGCCAGGACCGCCGGCAAAGGCAGGCCCAGAGGCGACAAATACTAACTACATCACATATTTTAATGATTCTTCTAACAAGAGCGCTTACATTTGCTATGTTGTTCGCTGTATGATGTATACGAATTTCGTACCACCTGCTCTACCAGAACGCTAAAAACCAATACGCAGGTTAATGATTTCCCTGGTGTTGGCGCAATATTCGCGCACCCCGGCCTCGGCTGGGGTCATTTTTTTTCAGCGTTCTCTACCCAAGCTCGCAGCACCGCCACATCATTGCGCCACTCCTGCTTCAGCTCATCGACCCACTCTTGCACGTTGTCTTGCCAGGCTGGCAACGTTGGCGTCTGGATCTGCTGGGCCAGCTGTTGCAGATGTTTTAGCCCGACGGAGCCAGCGGCACCCTTGATTTTGTGCCCTTCTTCGGTGATCCCTTTCTCGTCCTTCGCGGTCATGTTGGAATCCAACACCGCCAGATACCCCGGCATGACCTGTTCAAACATCGCCAGGCTCTGATGGATCAGCTGCGGCCCCACCAGATCCATGTACTGCTCCAGCATTGCGGTATCCAATAACGATTCATTAATCTGCATCGACTTTTGCTCCGTTTTCTTTGTGGTATGTTGGGGTTGATGATCCCAGTAATGTTTGATCATCTTGGTCAAGGCCGGTACCGACAACGGCTTGCTCAGCACATCGTCCATGCCCGCTTCAAGATACTCTTTCTTGTCTTTCAGGACATTAGCTGTCAACGCAATCAACGGCGGCAGCGATCGGCCCGCATAACGCTCGCGTAGTTCACGGGCGATATCCAGCCCGCTCATGTCTGGCAGTTGGATATCCAACAGGGCCAGATCGAACTCGTCCGGGTCGAACATGGCTAACGCATCGCGGCCGTTCATGGCCACCGCAACGCTGTTGCCCAGTTTCTCCAACACCGAACGCGCCACGATCACGTTCAGCTCGATATCTTCCACCAGCAGGATATGCAACGCCGGTAGCGGCATTTCTTCCACCGCCTGGACCTCATTGACCACTTCGTCCACCGCTGGCGCCTTGATGGTCAAGGTGAAGCAAGAACCGTGCCCTTGTACGCTGTTTACCGTAATATCTCCGCCCATACTCTGCGCCAGCCGTTTGGAGACCGCCAGACCGATCCCGGTGCCGGTCGCCGGACGCCCGCCGTTCTGGTCTTTGACCTGATAATACATGGCGAAAATCTTGTCTTGCTCATCCTGCGGGATCCCCATGCCTGAGTCTTCAACCTCAAACACGATCTGTTCCTGCTCTTCGCGCCTGACGCGCACCACGATCTGGCCTTGCTGGGTGAATTTCACCGCGTTACCGATGAGGTTCCACAGGATCTGACGCAGGCGTGTGCCGTCCGTAATGATTTTCTGCGGCAGCGGTAGCTCGGGCTCCATCACAAACTGCAGCCCTTTCGGCTGTACCAGCAGGCCGGAGAGGTTCTCCAGATCCGCCAGGAAGCCGGTAAAGTCGACCGGCTGATTGTCCAACTGGACCTTACGCCGCTCGAGTTTATCCATCTCGATGATGTCGTTGAAAATATTACCCAGGGTGATGGCGCTGACGTGGATGGTTTTCAAATACTTCAGTTGCTCATCGTTCAGTTCGGTATCGAGCAGGATACGGCTCAGGCCGACGATGCCATTAAGCGGCGTACGAAGCTCGTGGCTGATCGTTGAGATAAAGGTAGTCTTGTCCCTGCTGGCGTTCTCCAGCGCGTCCTGGTAGCGCTTACGCTCGGTTATATCGCGGCCAAAGCCCATCAGCCCGTGACGTTTGCCCACGCGGTCGTAAAACGGCACCTTGCGCAGTTCAAAACAGGCCTTGCGACCGTCTGGGTACACCAGCCATTGTTCATAGGTCAGGGAGACGTTGTGGCGGAATACTTTCTCATCGGTTTCGATGACTTTTTCGGCGATCTCTTTGCTGTAGACATCAAAGGGGGTCAGGCCGATCAGCTGTTTTTCACTCTTGCCCGTCAGCAGCTCCATCGCCCGGTTGCAGCCGGAAAACTCTTTTTCTTCGTTGCGGTAGTAAACCAGATCGGGGGAGGCATCGAGGAAAGAGCGTAGCAATGCCGATTGTTGGCCCAACTCCACCTGTGCCTGTTCGCGCTGCTCCATCTCTTCGGTCAGCTTATCCATCACCTGTTGGCGATCTTGCTCCGCCTTGATACGGTCGGCAATTTCCTGATTGAGCTGGCTAATGTTCTCTTGCATCTGCTGGTTCAGCGCGAGATCGCGATTGCGCATCTCCTCAAGCTTATCCACCAGCCGAGCCAGGCGCTGGCGCGACTCTTCCAGTTGCTCCACCACCACCGAAAGGAAATAAACCGCCCACGGCGTGATCAGCAGACCGAAGAAGATGGAGCGCACCACGTCGATGCTTTCCACTTCACCACGCAGCAGCATGGTGACCGCCATCTGCACCACCATCGCCAGTATCACCAGCGCTGAAGCCAGCAACAGTGAAAAGCGCACCAGCCCCAGTTTTACCATCAAATCAACGTAGTACTGGGCTAACACCCGGATTTGCTTCATGAGCTATTCCCAACAGACATAATCTCTCAAATCATACCGTAAAATACGGTCAAGATAAGAAACCTTACTGTGAACTGTGGGAATGGTTGCAATTCGCAACCTGAGAACGGGGTTTTAAGGCAGGTATTGCTGGTCTGCGGCCAAAGCCGAACCCTGGCCACCATACTGCTGCAGATAGCCGCCGACGGCCTGCATGCCGTTCCAACGGTTTTCGCACCATAATGGTGCCAACAGGGTGGGCCGACGGGCGCTGGCCGAGATGCGGTGGTAGATAATCTCCTTCGGCGTATGGCGGATCATTTCCCCGGCGCTGAATGCGTAATCCTCCAGCGACAGCTCAGGCAAACGCCCCGCCTGCCAGGCTCGCGCCATGGTACTACCGGTGACGATATGCAGCGGGTGCAGCTTGATGCCGTCTACCCCACTCTCAGCCACCGCTTGCAGCGTAGCCAGATGATGTTGATGAGTCTCACCAGGCAGGCCAACGATCAGGTGGCTGCATACCTTCAGGCCGCGTTCCCGCGCCAGGCGGCTGGTCTGCTGGTAACAGGAGAAATTGTGGCCACGGTTGATGCGCTTTAGTGTTTTATCGTGCGCCGTTTGCAGCCCCAGCTCCAGCCACACCTCAAAGCCCTGCTCACGATAGCCTGCCAGCAGATCGAGCGCAGCTTCCGGCACGCAGTCTGGTCGGGTGCCGACACAGATACCCACCATCTCGGCCTGCATCAGCGCCTGCCGATACATGTTGGCCAACAGTTCGACCTCGGCATAGGTACTGGTATAGGCCTGGAAGTAAGCCAGATAGCGCTTTGCCCGGTTAACCTTCTGCGCCTGAATGGCCAGTTGCTCCGCAATGCTTTGCTGCTGCATCTGTTCATCGGCAAAAGAGGCTACGTTGCAGAAAGTACAGCCGCCGCGCCCCAGCGTGCCGTCGCGGTTCGGGCAGCTAAACCCACCGTGCAGCGTGAGTTTGTGGATCTTCTCCCCATAACGGCGCTGAAGATCGCTACCAAACATATTGACTAATTGCGGCAACTGCATAATCTTGGTGTCTCTCTGTGTTTGAAGGCCGTTATGCTAATAAGAAACGGCTTTTCCCGCGATGACAGGGATCAACGCTTTTCCCCAAAGGCCGCCGCAGGCATAACTATTCATTATTAGTGCAAATAAAATCATTTTTATCTCGATGAAAGTTTCTAATCCTCAGCGCACTGTTAACAGCTTTATGACAAAGCGATGAAAAATAGTTATAAACAACAATAAATAGATACTTACTAGAATAAAATTCTGGCATTACCGCCAGCACTAGCATGGTGCAGAGATTCAGGCATTGCACTATAGTGAGACAGCTCACATTTTTGCGGCACTTCCCCTGCCTTTCCATCGTGCTTAAAAGGCCTGAAAAAACTTATTTTTCATCATCATAAACCTCATGCAAGCCATCGAAATCCCTGTTAAGCCCATATTTGACCTGCGTATTCTTTCTCGCTAAGTTGGAGGTCCGCTGGAAGCTTTCTGGACGGGCAAACGTCTCGTCATAATTATGCAGTAATTTAAGACTCCCTCTTAAAACAAGTCATTTACCACTTGTGAGAACCGTCACGAGAGGCCATTGATGGAGGGCGGAAAAGCAGATTGGCGATATTAACCTTGCTGATTGGACTTCTGCCTGAAATTGAGCAGGCCCTTCGCAGTGGGTTGTAAGAGTCACACAGAGCCTGGGGAGGTTCACTGATATGCTGTACGATAAATCCCATGAGAGGGACAACTGTGGTTTCGGCCTGATCGCCCACATAGAAGGCGAACCTAGCCACAAAGTGGTGAGGACCGCTATTCACGCACTGGCCCGCATGCAACACCGTGGTGCAATTCTTGCTGACGGCAAGACTGGCGACGGTTGCGGCCTGTTATTGCAAAAGCCCGATCGCTTTTTCCGCATGGTGGCGCAAGAGCGCGGCTGGCGTTTAGCCAAGAACTACGCCGTTGGCATGATGTTCCTCAGCCAGAACGAAGAGGAGGCCCGTGCCAGCCGCCGCATTGTTGAAGAAGAGCTGCAGAACGAAACGCTGTCGATCGTCGGCTGGCGCGAAGTGCCTACCAACCCGGACGTTTTGGGTGAGATCGCCCTCTCTTCCCTGCCGCGTATTGAACAGATTTTCGTGAACGCCCCTGCGGGCTGGCGTCCACGCGATATGGAGCGCCGCCTGTTTGTGGCCCGTCGCCGTATCGAGAAGCGCGTCCAGGACGACAGCTTCTATGTGTGCAGTTTCTCCAACCTGGTGACGATCTACAAAGGTCTGTGCATGCCAGCCGATCTGCCACGCTTCTATCTGGATCTGGCCGACCTGCGGCTGGAATCGGCCATCTGCCTGTTCCACCAGCGCTTCTCGACCAATACCGTGCCGCGCTGGCCTTTGGCACAGCCGTTCCGCTATCTGGCGCACAACGGTGAGATCAACACCATCACCGGTAACCGCCAGTGGGCACGTGCCCGTACCTACAAGTTCCAGACCCCGCTGATCCCGGATTTGCAAGCCGCTGCGCCTTTCGTTAACGAAACCGGCTCCGACTCCAGCTCGCTGGATAACATGCTGGAGCTGTTGCTGGCAGGCGGTATGGATCTGATCCGTGCCATGCGTTTGCTGGTACCACCGGCCTGGCAGAACAACCCGGATATGGACACCGATCTGCGCGCCTTCTTTGACTTCAACTCGATGCATATGGAGCCGTGGGACGGCCCTGCGGGCATCGTGATGTCCGATGGCCGCTACGCCGCCTGTAACCTGGACCGTAACGGTCTGCGTCCCGCGCGCTACGTCATCACCAAAGACAAGCTGATCACCTGTGCCTCAGAAGTCGGCATCTGGGATTACCAGCCGGATGAGGTCATCGAAAAAGGCCGCGTCGGGCCAGGCGAGCTGATGGTGATCGACACCCGCAGCGGCAAGATCCTGCACTCCGCCGAAACCGACAACGATCTGAAAAGCCGCCATCCGTATAAAGAATGGATGGAGAAGAACGTCAAACGTCTGGTGCCGTTCGAAGACCTGCCAGAAGATCAGGTGGGCAGCCGCGAGCTGGATGACGCCACGCTGGAAACCTACCAGAAGCAGTTCGGCTACAGCAGCGAAGAGCTGGACCAGGTGATCCGCGTACTGGGCGAGATCGGCCAGGAAGCCACCGGTTCGATGGGTGACGATACCCCGTTCGCCGTGCTTTCCAGCCGTCCGCGCATCATTTATGACTACTTCCGCCAGCAGTTCGCTCAGGTTACCAACCCGCCGATCGATCCGCTGCGTGAAGCCCATGTGATGTCTCTGGCCACCAGCATCGGCCGCGAGATGAACGTATTCTGCGAAGCCGAAGGCCAGGCGCATCGCCTGAGCTTCAAATCGCCGATCCTGCTGTATTCAGACTTCAAGCAGCTCACTACGCTGGAAGGCGAATATTATCGTGCCGACACGCTCGATCTGACCTTCGATCCGGCGGAGCAGGATCTGGAACAGACCATCCATGCCCTATGCGACGAAGCGGAACGTAAAGTCCGTGACGGCGCAGTGTTGCTGGTACTGTCCGACCGTGCCATCAGCAACCAGCGCTTGCCGGTACCGGCGCCAATGGCGGTGGGGGCAATCCAGACCCGCCTGGTGGACAAAAACCTGCGCTGCGATGCCAACATCATCGTTGAAACCGCCAGCGCCCGCGACCCGCATCACTTCGCCGTGTTGCTGGGCTTTGGTGCCACCGCCGTCTACCCGTATCTGGCCTACGAAACGCTGGCCAAGTTGGTCGACAGCCAGGCGATCGACAAGAAATACCGCGACGTGATGCTGAACTACCGTAACGGCATCAATAAAGGGCTGTACAAGATCATGTCCAAAATGGGCATCTCGACTATCGCCTCTTACCGCTGTTCCAAACTGTTTGAAGCCGTCGGCCTGCACCGTGACCTGTCCGATCTCTGCTTCCAGGGCGTGGTCAGCCGCATCGGCGGTGCCAGCTTCAGCGACTTCCAGCAGGATCTGCAAAACCTGTCCAAACGCGCCTGGCTGAAACGCAAGCCGCTGGATCAAGGTGGCCTGCTGAAGTTCGTCCACAACGGCGAATACCATGCGTATAACCCAGACGTGGTGAACTCGCTGCAAAAAGCGGTGCACAGCGGTGAATACAGCGATTACCAGGCTTATGCCAAGCTGGTGAACGAGCGCCCGATTGCCACACTGCGCGACCTGCTGGCGATCACCCCGAAAGGCGCGCCGATCCCAGTCGATCAGGTTGAGCCGGCCGAATCGCTGTTCAAACGCTTCGATACCGCTGCCATGTCCATCGGGGCACTCAGCCCGGAAGCCCATGAGTCGCTGGCGATTGCCATGAACAGCCTGGGCGGTTTCTCCAACTCCGGTGAAGGCGGTGAAGATCCGGCGCGCTACGGCACCAACAAGGTTTCCCGTATCAAGCAGGTGGCCTCTGGCCGCTTCGGCGTGACGCCAGCCTATCTGGTGAACGCCGACGTGATCCAGATTAAGGTCGCCCAAGGTGCCAAGCCGGGTGAAGGCGGTCAATTACCTGGCGATAAGGTCACGCCGTATATCGCCAAACTGCGTTATTCGGTGCCAGGCGTTACCCTGATCTCGCCTCCGCCGCATCACGATATCTATTCGATTGAAGATCTGGCACAGCTGATTTTCGATCTGAAACAGGTGAACCCGAAGGCAATGATTTCGGTGAAGCTGGTTTCCGAGCCGGGCGTGGGCACCATTGCTACCGGCGTAGCGAAAGCCTATGCCGATCTGATCACCATTGCCGGTTACGACGGGGGCACCGGTGCAAGCCCGTTATCTTCAGTTAAATATGCTGGCTGCCCATGGGAGCTTGGCCTGGTGGAAACCCAGCAGGCACTGGTGGCCAACGGCCTGCGCCACAAGATCCGCCTACAGGTGGATGGTGGCCTGAAAACCGGCGTCGACATTGTTAAAGCCGCCATTCTGGGTGCAGAGAGCTTTGGCTTCGGCACAGGCCCGATGGTCGCTCTGGGCTGTAAATACCTGCGTATCTGTCACTTGAACAACTGCGCGACCGGCGTAGCAACTCAAGATGAAAAACTGCGCCGCGATCATTATCACGGCCTGCCAGAGCGCGTGACCAACTACTTCCAGTTTATCGCGCGGGAAACCCGCGAGATCATGGCTACGTTGGGCGTCAGCCAACTGGTCGATCTGATTGGCCGCACCGAGTTCCTGACCGAGCTCGACGGGATCTCCGCCAAGCAGAACAAGCTGGATCTGTCGCCGTTGCTGAAAACCGCCACGCCACACGCGGGCAAAGCCCTGCACTGCACCGAAAGCAGCAACCCACCGTTCGATCAGGGCGTGCTGAACAAGGAGCTGATGGCACAGGCGCAACCGCATATCGAGGCCAAGCACAGCAAGACCTTCTATTTCGATATCCGTAACACCGACCGTTCCGTCGGCGCGACCTTATCAGGAGCCATTGCCACCCTGCATGGCGACCAAGGGATGGCAGCCGATCCGATCAAGGCGCATTTCTCCGGTACCGCAGGCCAGAGCTTCGGCGTGTGGAATGCCGGCGGCGTTGAGCTGACCCTGACCGGCGATGCCAACGACTACGTCGGTAAAGGGATGGCCGGTGGCCGTATCGCCGTGCGTCCTCCGGTGGGATCTGCCTTCCGCAGCCACGAAGCCAGCATCATCGGCAACACCTGCCTGTACGGCGCAACCGGTGGCAAGCTGTTCGCCGCAGGCCGTGCCGGGGAGCGTTTCGCCGTGCGTAACTCCGGGGCAATTACCGTGGTTGAAGGCATTGGCGATAACGGTTGTGAATACATGACCGGTGGCATCGTCTGCGTATTAGGTAAAACCGGCATCAACTTTGGTGCGGGCATGACCGGCGGCTTCGCCTATGTACTGGATGAAGACGGCGAGTTCCGCAAACGCGTCAACCCGGAACTGGTGGAAGTGCTGGACGTCGATCAGCTGGCGATCCATGAAGAGCACCTGCGCGGTTTGATCACCGAGCATGTGCAACTGACCGGTTCATCACGGGCAGAAGAGATCTTGGCTAACTGGCCGGTTTGGGCGCCGAAGTTTGCGCTGGTCAAACCGAAGTCCAGTGATGTCAAAGCATTGTTGGGTCACCGTAGTCGAAGCGCCGCCGAGTTGCGGGTTCAGGCGCAGTAAGGGGTCATTGAATGAGTCAGAACGTTTATCAATTTATCGACCTGCAGCGCGTTGATCCGCCAAAGAAACCGCTGAAGATCCGCAAAATTGAGTTTGTAGAGATCTATGAACCCTTTTCGGAAACTCAGGCGAAATCGCAGGCCGACCGTTGCCTGTCCTGCGGCAACCCCTATTGCGAATGGAAATGCCCGGTTCACAACTATATTCCGAACTGGCTGAAGCTGGCGAATGAAGGCCGCATCATGGAGGCGGCGGATCTGGCACACCAGACCAACAGCCTGCCGGAAGTGTGTGGCCGCGTTTGTCCGCAAGATCGCCTGTGCGAAGGTTCCTGTACCCTGAACGACGAGTTTGGCGCGGTGACCATCGGCAATATCGAGCGTTACATCAGCGATAAAGCCATCGAGATGGGCTGGAAGCCGGATATGTCCCACGTGCACCCAACCGGTAAGCGGGTAGCCGTTATTGGCGCTGGCCCGGCGGGCCTGGCCTGTGCCGACGTATTGACCCGTAACGGCGTCAAAGCGGTGGTTTACGATCGTCATCCAGAGATCGGCGGTTTGCTGACCTTCGGTATCCCGGCCTTTAAGCTGGAAAAAGAGGTGATGGTAAAACGCCGTGGCATCTTCAGCGAGATGGGGATCGAGTTCCAGCTCAATACCGAAATCGGTAAAGACATCACCATGGATGCGCTGCTGAGCGAATACGATGCGGTGTTCCTCGGCGTAGGTACCTACCAATCGATGCGTGGTGGATTGGAGAACGAAGAGGCACCGGGCGTGTACGATGCGCTGCCGTTCCTGATCGCCAACACCAAGCAGCTGATGGGCTACCAGCCAGAGCAGCACGAGCCGTATGTCAGCATGGAAGGCAAGCGTGTGGTAGTGCTGGGTGGTGGTGACACCGCCATGGACTGCGTACGCACCTCCATTCGTCAGGGCGCGACTCAGGTCATCTGTGCCTATCGCCGGGATGAAGCGAACATGCCGGGTTCCAAACGCGAAGTGAAGAATGCGCGCGAGGAAGGGGTCGAGTTCCAGTTCAACCTCCAGCCGTTGAGCATTGAGCTAAACAGCGCGGGGCGCGTTGCTGGCGTCAAGATGGTGCGTACTCAGTTGGGTGCCCCGGATGCCAATGGCCGCCAGGTTGCCGAACAGGTACCTGGATCCGAGCACGTGATCGACGCCGATGCGGTGGTGATGGCCTTTGGCTTCCGCCCGCACCAGATGGACTGGTTGGCCGCGCACGACGTGCAGTTGGACAAACAGGGCCGCATCGTGGCACCGGAGTCGGTCGATAACGCCTTCCAGACCAGTAACCCGAAAATCTTCGCCGGTGGCGATGCGGTTCGCGGTTCCGATCTGGTGGTTACCGCGATTGCCGAAGGGCGCAAAGCTGCTGAAGGCATCATGTGTTATCTGGAAGTGTGATTTAAACCTCTACGTTCTCCCAAAGGGTCGGCTTGCCGGCCCTTTGCTTTTACCTTCCGGATACCCAACTTGCCGATCTACAGACAATAAAAAAGGCGCAACCTGAGTTGCACCTTTTCCCTGCCTGCCGTAGCTTACTTCACGACACGCAACGCCGGACGTCCACCACCGCGTGGCGGTTGTGGTGGTTCATCATCAGGGCCGTTATCGTCTTCCAGGCTATCCTGAGGATCGCTATCAACCACTGACATCAGGCTACCCGTTGGGCTAGACACCTCTTCCAGCCCCTCGAAAGCCCCTTCATCTTCATACTTGGCTTCCGGTTCAAACAGGGTACCAGCCCCGTTCTCCCGCGCATAAATCGCCAGCACGGCCGCCATTGGCACCAGTACCTGACGAGGAACGCCACCAAAGCGCGCGTTGAAGGTCACTTCGTCGTCGCCCAGTTGCAGGTTGCCTACGGCACGCGGAGCAATGTTCAACACAATCTGACCATCGCGTGCAAATTCCATCGGAACCTGCACGTCTGGGCGCATCACGTCCACGACCAGATGCGGAGTCAGTTGGTTATCCAACAGCCAGTCATAGAATGCCCGCAAAAGATAAGGACGGCGCGGGGTCATCTGAGACATATCCATGATGCTTAGCCCCGAGTCTGCAGGCGCATTTCGCGCTCGGCTTCGGTCAGAGAGGCCAGGAATGCATCACGCTCGAAGACGCGGGTCATGTAGCCTTTCAGCTCTTTGGAGCCGGCACCGCTCAGTTCGATACCCAGTTGCGGCAAACGCCACAGCAGCGGGGCCAGGTAGCAGTCTACCAGGCTGAACTCTTCGCTCATGAAATACGGGGTCTGGCCGAAGATTGGCGCAATCGCCAGCAGCTCTTCACGCAGTTGACGGCGTGCTGATTCAGCTTCCTGGCCGTTGCTCTGCTCGATTTTGTACATCAGCGTGTACCAGTTTCTCTCGATACGCAGCATCATCAGACGGCTCTCACCGCGTGCCACCGGATACACCGGCATCAATGGCGGGTGAGGGAAACGCTCATCAAGGTATTCCATGATGATACGGGATTCATACAGCGTCAGCTCGCGATCGACCAACGTCGGTACCGTTTGGTATGGGTTGAGGTCGATCAGATCCTGCGGCAGATTATCGGGTTCTACCTGCTCGATCTCGACGCTGACGCCTTTTTCCGCCAGTACGATACGTACTTGATGGCTAAAGATGTCGGTCGGGCCAGAGAACAGCGTCATTACCGAACGTTTGTTGGCAGCGACAGCCATGAAAACCTCCAAGTTATCTAGAAAATACGGCGAATAGCCAAAATATCCATCACTCCACGAGCCATTGCGTTGTTGCCGCCTGGCTGCGACGTGAAATTGATTGGGTATCTCAGGCTGCTATCCTGAATAATCGTGACCGCAAGCCCGCAGCTCACAGATAAACCTTAGGTCTGGAAAACGGCCTCGGAGGTAGACTGACAGCACTGCACGGCGAACAGGCGCAAAAGTGGATGATAGTTTACCAGATTTTGACTGTTTTGTGGTGGTTATGCGTTGATTTATCACCTAGCTCACTGATTTTAATAAAGTTTAATCTGATTGCAGGCATAAAAAAACCCGCCGAAGAGGCGGGTTTTTCGCGTAAATCGTCCTGCCGAAGCAGAAAAAATTAACGCTTGGAGAACTGCGGACGGCGACGTGCTTTACGCAGACCGACTTTCTTACGCTCAACTTTACGCGCGTCACGAGTGACGAAGCCAGCTTTACGCAATTCACCACGCAGAGTCTCGTCGTACTCCATCAGTGCACGGGTGATACCGTGACGGATAGCGCCGGCTTGACCAGAGATGCCACCACCTTTAACGGTGATGTACAAATCGAATTTGCCAACCATGTCGATCAGTTCCAGCGGTTGACGAACTACCATGCGGGCAGTTTCGCGACCGAAGTACTGTTCCAGGCTGCGCTGGTTAATAACGATGTTACCACTGCCCGGCTTGATAAAAACGCGAGCGGCGGAGCTTTTGCGGCGACCAGTGCCGTAGTATTGATTTTCAGCCATTGCCTATAATCCCGATTAGATGTCAAGAACTTGCGGTTGCTGTGCCGCGTGAGTGTGCTCGGTGCCCGCGTAAACTTTCAGTTTACGGAACATTGCACGACCCAACGGACCCTTTGGCAGCATGCCTTTAACCGCGATTTCAATCACGCGCTCAGGACGGCGGGCAATCATCTCTTCAAAGGTCGCTTGCTTGATACCACCGATGTGGCCGGTGTGGTGGTAATACACCTTGTCTGTACGCTTGTTGCCGGTTACAGCAACTTTTTCTGCGTTCAGAACGATGATGTAGTCACCGGTATCAACGTGCGGGGTGTATTCCGCTTTATGCTTGCCGCGCAGACGACGAGCCAGTTCAGTAGCTAGACGGCCTAAAGTTTTACCGTCTGCATCAACAACATACCAGTCACGTTTTACGGTTTCTGGTTTAGCTGTAAAAGTTTTCATTAGAAAGCTTACCCAATAATTTAGTTACACGTAGGTGTTCACCCAACGCTCGAAAACAGTTGAGGCTCACACGACCATACAAGTCCAGCAAACCTACCCCTTCGAATAGCCATTGCCGGCACTATACAAAGTTTTGGGAAAAAAACTTTGTTGTAACGTGGGGTCGCAAGATTATAGAGAAGTCGCTCACAAAGGTCGACCTGTTTTTACCGGGAAAACGGATTTAGCGCAGGGGACCGATTTGGCGACCATAATCGGGGGCGAAACTGGGCCTGAAAGCCAGGCCCGAACGCCGTTTACGGCAGATGAGGCAGCTTCAGATACTCCTCGCTCTGCATCTCCTGCAGGCGGGACAGGCAACGCTGAAACTCGAACTTCAGCTGTTCACCCTGGTAGATCTCGAACATCGAGGCTTCGGCGGCGATCACCAGTTTAACGTGGCGCTCGTAGAATTCGTCCACCAGCGCCAGGAAGCGGCGGGCGGTGTTTTCCTTCAGCGGCCCCATAATGCGCACATTATACAGCATTACGCTGTGATAGAGGCGTGACAAAGCGATGTAATCCAGTTGGCTACGCGGCTCTTCACACAGGGTATGAAAATCGATCGCCAATACCCCTTCCACCGCGCGCAAGGTGGGCATTGGCCGGTGATTGATTTGCAGCACCGGAGCCTCTTCCCCGGCGTGACCTGCCAGCTTGAGGAAGATGTGGTCCATCGTGTCCTGCGTTTGCTGATTGAGCGGGGTCAGATACAGATGGGCCTGCGTCAGGGTACGCAAGCGATAATCGATGCCCGCATCCACGTTCATCACGTCGCAATACTCGTTGATCAAATCGATCGCCGGTAGGAAGCGTGCGCGTTGCAGCCCGTTACGATACAGGTTGTCCGGAATAATGTTAGAGGTAGCCACCAGCGTAATACCGCGCGCGAACAGCGCCTGCAACAGCGTTGCCAGCAGCATGGCATCGGTGATGTCGGAGACAAAGAACTCGTCAAAACACAGCACGTCCGTTTGCGCCTTGAAGCCGTCCGCGACGATCTCCAGCGGGTTTTCCTGCCCTTGCAGCTCCGTCAGCTCTTCGTGCACCCGCAGCATAAAGCGGTGAAAGTGCAGCCGCAGTTTGCGATCGCCGGGCAAGCTGTGGAAAAACAGGTCCATCAGCCAGGTTTTACCCCGGCCAACGCCGCCCCACATATACAGCCCCTGCACCGGCCGCTGCGCGGTGATTTCCTCACTCTTACCTAACCAACGGCTAAGCAGGTTACGACGCTTGCCAGCGTTAGCGGCGTCAGGAGCCGGGAGCTGCTGCAACGCCTGATAGATCTGATCCAACTGCGTAACGGCCTGGCGCTGAACCGCATCGGCCTGATATTCCCCCGCATCCAGCGCCTGCTGGTAGCGTGATAACGGTGACTGTGCCTGCATGTATTCGCAATCCCTAACAACGCTGAGAATTTATTTATCCAATTTTCGCGGCGGATGGCAGCCGCTTCGCACCCTGATCGCCACATTTATCGGCGTTATACCCCAAGAAAACCCCTGCAAACTGCAGGTATTGGCTTATCAGGATTCCACTCGGACAAGGTTAACGGTTATAGTGGATATTATTAAGTGAAAAATCCCTGCGGAACAACGAAGTCAAAATAGGAGTCATCATGACCTGGGAGTATGCGCTGATTGGTTTGGTGGTCGGTATCGTGATCGGTGCGGTAGCGATGCGTTTTGGTAACAGTAAATTACGTCAGCAACAGGTGCTGCAAAACGAACTGGATAAAAGCAAAACCGAGCTTGAAGAGTACCGTCAGGAGCTGGTTGGCCATTTTGCCCGCAGTGCTGAACTGCTGGATAACATGGCGCGCGACTATCGCCAGCTGTATCAGCATATGGCGAAAAGCTCCAATAACCTGCTGCCGGATCTGCCGATGCAGGACAACCCGTTCCGCTACCGTCTGTCCGAATCGGAAGCGGATAACGATCAGGCTCCGGTGGAGATGCCTCGTGACTACTCCGAAGGGGCATCTGGCCTGCTGCGCGGCGCACCACGCAGTAATTAATTCCCCGTTATACTGACCCGTGGGGAAATCCCACGGGTTGTTCACTTTGTTCGTCCCTAATTCCCCGCCCTGACTATGCTTACTCTTGACGATTAAGTGAACTTTTCGCGTAAATTCATTGTCCTACACTACACAAATGGTATTGCTATGGCAGTATCGTAAAAAATTTCACCGGCAGATTTTGAGAGAGCTATAACCAATGATGAAAAGATCTTTAATTCTTAGTGCATTAGCAATGAGCATCAGCCTGGCATTTGCCTCCGTCCCGGCAGCCAACGCAGCCATGCCAGCCGCCGTTGCTGGTGAGTCGCTGCCAAGCCTGGCACCAATGCTGGAAAAAGTGCTGCCTGCCGTGGTTAGCGTGCGTGTAGAAGGCACTCAGGTACAACGCCAGCCACAGCTGCCAGAGCAGTTTAAATTCTTCTTTGGCCCAAACATGCCTTCACCGAAAGAAAGCACTCGTCCGTTTGAAGGGCTGGGTTCCGGCGTGATTATCGACGCGGCGAAGGGTTACATCCTCACCAACAACCACGTCATCAACAACGCCGACAAGATCAGCGTGCAGCTCAATGATGGCCGCGAATATGACGCCAAGCTGATTGGCCGCGACGAACAGTCTGACATTGCCCTGCTGCAGGTCAGCGATGTCAAAAACCTGACGGCGGTAAAAATCGCCGACTCCGACAAGCTGCGTGTTGGTGACTTCGCCGTAGCCGTCGGTAACCCGTTCGGCCTTGGCCAGACGGCAACCTCCGGCATCATCTCCGCACTGGGCCGTAGCGGCCTGAGCCTGGAAGGGCTGGAAAACTTCATCCAGACCGATGCCTCTATCAACCGTGGCAACTCCGGCGGCGCGCTGGTGAACCTGAATGGTGAGCTGATCGGTATCAACACCGCGATCCTGGCACCGGGCGGCGGCAACATCGGTATCGGCTTCGCCATTCCAAGTAACATGGCGCAGAGCCTGAGCAAGCAGCTGATTGAGTTTGGCGAAGTGAAGCGCGGCCTGCTGGGCATTAAAGGCAGTGAAATGACCGCCGATATGGCGAAAGCATTCAATACGGATGCCCAACGCGGGGCCTTTGTCAGTGAAGTCATGCCAAAATCCGCCGCAGCCAAAGCCGGGATCAAAGCCGGCGACATTCTAGTCTCCCTGGATGGCAAGCCGATCAGCAGCTTTGCCGAGCTGCGTGCCAAAGTGGGCACCACCGCACCGGGCACTACCGTTAAAGTAGGCCTGCTGCGTGAAGGCAAACCTATGGACGTTGCCGTCACCCTGGATAACAGCGAAAGCGTATCAACCAACGCCGAAACGCTGTCGCCTGCGCTGCAAGGTGCCTCCCTCACCAACGGTGCGCTGCCAAACGGTGATAAAGGCGTGAAGATCGACAAGGTGGATAAAGGCACTCCGGCGGCGCAGTTTGGCCTGCAGAAAGGGGATGTGATCATCGGCGTCAACCGTCAGCGCGTTGAAAACATCAATGCACTGCGTAAACTGCTTGAAGCTAAACCGCCGGTGATGGCGTTGAACATCGTACGTGGCGACGAAAACATTTATCTGTTGCTGCGTTAATTTGTTGCGAAACCGGGCGCGCCAGCATACTGCGCCCGGTTAACTCGTGCTATCCTCCGTTCATCTTCCCCAACACTAACTAAAACTCTATGTTTGCTAAGCTCTTGCGTTCTATTGTTATTGGTTTGGTCGTTGCCGGTATACTGCTGGCCGCCCTGCCCGTATTGCGTTCCGCCAATAACATATTCGCCAGCAAATCTGAGAATACCAGCGATCAAACGCCGGCCAGCTATAACACCGGCGTGCGCCGGGCTGCCCCTGCCGTCGTCAACATCTACAACCGCAACATCAGCGGCGCGACCAACGTGCTCTCCCTGGGTTCCGGTGTGATCATGAACGATCGCGGCTATATCATTACCAACCGCCATGTAATCAAAGACGCCCAGCAGATCACCGCCGTACTGCAAGATGGCCGCCGCTATGAAGCGTTATTGGTCGGCTCCGATAGCCTGACAGACCTGGCCGTGCTGAAAATCGATCCGGGCAACTTGCCAGTGATCCCAATTAATACCGCACGCCCCGCACGCATCGGTGATGTGGCGCTGGCGATCGGTAACCCGTACAACCTTGGGCAAACCGTTACCCAGGGCATTATCAGCGCCACCGGGCGTATCAGCCTGAGCACCACCGGGCGACAAACCTTCCTGCAAACCGATGCTTCAATCAACCGGGGTAACTCCGGCGGTGCACTGGTTAACTCCCTGGGTGAGCTGATGGGCATCAACACGCTGACCTATGACAAGATCACCGATGGCGAAACGCCAGAGGGGCTAGGCTTTGCCATCCCGGTAGAGCTAGCGACCAAGATCATGGATAAGCTGATCCGTGATGGCCGGGTGATCCGCGGCTACTTTGGTATTCAGGGCAAAGAGATTATCCCGGTGCGCACCTCGGCGACCGGCATCGATCGCCTGCAGGGGATCATCGTGACCGAAATTACCCCTAACGGCCCGGCGGCCAATGCGGGGTTCCGTATTAATGACATCATCATTAACGTCGATAACAAACCAGCGGTGTCGGTATTGGAGACGATGGACCAGGTGGCGGAGATCCGCCCAGGGACGGAGATCCCGGTGGTGGTGTTGCGCGATGGGCAACGCATTACGCTGCATATGGCAGTGGGGGAATTCCCGGAGGATAATAACTAACAGCAGGGAACACCCGAGCAAGACGGTGGTCTATTACTCGTTCTTAACGGCTGCGTCTAATGACGCAACAGGTGAAGCGGTATTAAACGCAGTTATGATATATAACTCAGCATCGCTCAGATTGTGCCCAAGATAAAAAATGCTGCTTTTGCTCTGCCGGGGACACTAAATCTTCATCGTCAAAATGGAAAATAGGAACTATATCATCAGATGTCGCGTGCTTGCCCTCATGGAATTCATAGGCAATCAACCCACCAGACATATCTCTGCACATACTGGAAGGATAGACATTACGTTTAGCACCTTTGCACATAAACACAACATCAGAAAAATGATTTCTTATTTCACAAAAACAAGAAAACACATCGCCACTGATTACTTCATACTCGGTTTGGTCGTTAAAGACTACTTTTAAAGACCAGTCTTTTCCTCTGCTATAATAAATATCTGCCGTTTGCATGATGCCAGAGCGATTGATAGATATGGCTTTATGTTCACAATCCATTGTTTAGTCACCTAATGTTTATTTTCATTTAAAAATCAGAGCCAACTAATCATCTTGAGCGAAAAATCAATGGATTAGTCGCTCAAAATAAAATTAACTAGATATTTAACTCGGTACCCGACCATAAACCCAAGCACTGCCTTTTAAGTGAAAATGCATTCTGTCTACGTCAATAATCTCCGCTTTCTGCTGTTTTGTTGCTTGCTTTGATATTTTACCTTTGCAAATAATGTTTCCATTATAAGGGTCGAGTTCACAGTTGGGCTGAATGGAGATGAGCTTAAGCAAGCCAGTTTGTACCAGCTTGGCGCCTTCATCGTCGCTATTTTCAGCAGATTGAATTATCGCTTTTTGGGCCTGCTCCAGAGTTGGGGACGGAACAGCCGGCATCGTTACTTCTTTATCAAAAATCTTTACCATGAAAGGCGCTTCCCACCGCTTGCTTTGGTACTCCAGTGGCACATTGATATAACCTATCTTTCCCATGCCATGGTCCATTTCGATGATGCAACTTACGCTCTGCTCACTTTCGATTACACAGCCTGGAACGCTTAACACATCCGAAGAGCGTATCGATTTGATGGATGATCTTTGTATCAGAAATTGATTTCTTTCCTCCCGATTACCAGACGTGGGTTCCACTAATTCGATCGAATCCAGTGCACGCTCAATGGCGGTTTTAACATCTTGAGGTTGAGGTAGCGAGGGGGTTGCGTTTACCATAAATGGCACAGCCATCAGAGAACAAAATGCAAGGGTGTGGTGGAAAATCTTCATACTTTGTATCATCCTGATTGATAATTACAATAATAAAATTCACATGGTGAATTGTTTGTTGTAATTATTATTTCCAATATTATCAACGTAATATTCGAACTTAAAACATACCATAAATAATGTTACTTGCAATAACTAAGCTAACATAAATTAACTAAAACCGCCTAGATACCACATTACCAAAGCGTATTCACATAGTGTTTATCAATTCTAATACTATCCTTCCACGTTATTCAATGGACCATATTGCCATTCACTACCTTTTAGGTGAAAATCCAAGTCCCAATCATGAATTCCTTCCTGCTGATTATTCTTATCACGCTTTGACACTTGTGTACTGCATTTCACCGTTCCGTGATCCTCATTCAATTTACATCCCTGTTTGATTGATACAAGTTTTAGCAGGCCAGAGGTTATAAGTTCGCTCGTTTCATCCGTCTTATTTTTCGCAAATGTTTCAAGCGCCTGTTGTGCCTGCTCAACTGTTGGAGATGGCACGGAAGGATTGGCTACATTTTCTTGCCCAACCTTTTCCAAAATAGGAGCCTCCCAGTGGCTATATCGATACTCCAATGGAAGTTGCATATACATCACATTATTCATACCAAAATCCAGTTGCACAATGCAATTTACTTTTCGCTTGCTTTCATAAACACACCCAGGAACATTGATAACATCGGCAGAGCGCAATTTACTTATAATCAACAGTTTCGCATCGAAGGTCTCAATGTCAATGAAATCCACTGCTCGCTGAATGGCCGCCTTTACCTCAGTAGGTTGGGGTAACGATGGCGTAATAGACAAATTTTCCTTGGCCTTCATTTCTTCCAACGCTTCTTTTGCTGAAGGAAAGCCTTGATTGGCTGCCTTACGCAACCAAAATACGGCCATAGCTTCGTCTTTCTCCACGCCGTCACCATTGGCATATTTGTAGCCTAATGCATATTGAGCAGCAGCCAATTTTTTATTTACCGCTTTACGATACCAAGCCATTGCCTCTACGGGATCCTTTGCTATACCTTCACCAAGATCGTACATCGTGCCTAGGTAAAATTGAGCATCAGCTAAACCTTGATCTGCTGCTTTACGGAACCAAATCACTGCCTGCGCAGGATCTTTCATAGGCTTGCCACTGATATATATTAAACCTAGATTATACTGGGCATAAGCCAAACCTTGATCTGCCGCTTTGCGATACCATTCTATAGCCTGTGCATCGTCTTTTGCTACGCCAAAACCGTCCTGATACATTGTACCTAGGTCGTTTTGAGCAGCCGCATTACCTTGTTGTGCCAAGGGTTGCCATTGCTTTAATGCCTCAGCGTAGTCACCATTGTTATACGCTTTTTCTCCTTCGGCATAACTTGCCAAGGCACTGGTAGACCACCATAGGAAGATAATTCCAACAATAAAAAACTGACGTACAGTAAAAAACATGTTATCCCTCACAATTATAATTTTAGATCATGACGATATCTTTTCGTCAAAGTAACCCACGAATACAGATAGGTTTGGGAGCTTTCTTTACTTAAACTCATTTAAATTGCTGTTACTTTATCAAAATGGTAGTTATCCCATTTAAGACGTACCAGATCCTCATCTGTCGCTTCGATAGCTTCAAAGTTCTCCAGTAATGTCAAGAAACCATTGATATTTTTATCAGCATCATCAGGAGTCAACCACCCCATTTCACACTCTTCGCAATGCAGATATAATCTATTGTTAGTTATATCTTTAAAAACAAACAAGCGACCTTGATGACAAGCTGGACATTCTTTATAAAAAACTCTCATGTGCTGTATCCTTATTAATTTGCTGGGTATGACGTAATGATTTTGTTTGTTCCAGGTACTAATTTTATCTCTACAGAATAAAATAGTTCTCCTGTATCTGCAGCCTTCCCTCCTGCACGGCCTGTCAGTTTATCCATTTTTACTTTAAGTGTGCCGGTAGCGTCAGGGGTAACACCTGTTCGTGCAGCGTGCTCCCAAGCTTGGTTAGTTACATCAACACCATCGCCATAGAAAACGCCATGATTAGGTTTTGCAGAGTTGTCAACATTATGCAATCTCACATGATCGGTTCTCACTTGACCGGCATACGCTCCTTTCTGGGGAACAACTGCATCCCAGTCTAGTGGTGAATAACTTGCTGGTAGCGGTGGTAATCCTCGATCAAGTGATGTTTTTGGCTCAGTGTTTCTATTCCCCGTAGGTGTGCTATCCGACTCCGGCATACCTTTGAGCCCTAGCGGATCTACCCAGCCAACCGGGTTCCCATCTACATACTGATAAGCGTTCAGCCCACCGTCGAGTTTTACCGGATCCGCCGTCAGATACCGCCCAACCCCCGGATCATAATACCGGTTCAGGTTGTAATAAAGCCCGCTTTCCTTGTCCGCATACTGCCCCTGGAAGCGCAGCTGTTGGTTAATGGCACTGGCATCCTCTGCCAGCCACTCTTCCCGCATCTGTCCAAAGGCACTGAACCGGCCTTTCCATACCGAGTTACCATTCCCGTCGGTCAGTTCGTGAGGCGTGCCGAGGTGGTCGTTCTGATACCAGTAGATCGCCGGGGGTTTATCCTGCGGATCCCGTGAAGCTTCTCCCACCACCAACGCCATTGGGCGGTAACTGCCTGGCTCATACAGGTAGCTTTGCCAATAGCCCTTGCCATCGGTTTCTGCCACCAGTTGATTGCCACGCCAGACAAATTCAATCATTTTGCCGTTGACGGTCTTGCTCAAGCGGCGGTTAAAAGCATCGTAGGTATAAGTGCTAACGTTGCCGTCCGGGGTTTCGTGACGGATTAGGCGATGACGACAGTCATACTCATAGCGTGTGACCAATTTGTGGTCTTTACCACGTCGCTCTGCAATCAGATTACCAAAACGGTCATACTCAAAATGACGATCGGCATAAAATGCCAGCCGGTTGCCCGGCGCACTGTGCTGTTGGACATCGCTGACCGGGTTACCCCGCCGATCCCAACGGAAGCTCTCGTTCGGGTTGGCGTGATGCTGTTCCTTTGCTGTGGTTGCTGGCTGAAACTGCGGCAAGCGGTGAACGGGTTGCCGGGCTGGGGGAATGATTGATTGCGGGTTCAGATAGCTGACCGAGGTTAATGCCCCGGTGGCATTGTAGTGATACTGCCGCGCATCGTTGCCCTCAATGCTGGACAGCTCTCCATCCGCCTGATAGGTATACTGCTGTTGCCAGTGCAGTCGATCTTCTTCCGGCGTTGTACCCGGTTCACGCAGGCTGTGTTGGCTCAATCGACCTAACGGGTCATACCCGAAGGTATTGACCAGTCGATTGCCCTGGCGCAGTTGTTGCAGCCGCTGGTGATGGTCGTAACCGTATGCCGTCAGCGGCTGGCCTTCCAGGCTGGAGGCTTGCAGTTTGCCGTGTTGGTAATGGAATTCCTGCCACTGCCCGTTGGGCTGTTTGATGCCAGTCAGGCGTCCCGTAGCTTCATCGTAACGGTAACGCATCGTGGCCCAGGACTGGTGTTCTGCTTCCAGGCGTCCGGCTGAGTCATATTGCCAGGCTAGCGGGTTTTCACCGTCCAATACCTCACTCAGGCGGCCCGCCTCGTCGTAACGGTATTCTTCCTCTTTGCCATCGGGCAGGATTTTACGCGTTAGTCGGCCCAGCGGGTCACGCTGGTATTGCGTGATGAAAGGGGGGCTTTGGTGGTCGTTGCCGTACTCGCGCTTCTCGCTCAGGCGACCGCAGGCATCATAGTGATAAGTGGTTTTGACGTTATCGAAGCCAATCTCTTCACTCAGCAAGCCACTACCGGTGTAGCCGAGCCGGTATTTCTCACCGTGTTGGTTCTCAATCTCGCTGACCTGCAAATGCACGTTATCGTAGCGATAACGCAGGCTACCGCCGTCCGGCAGACGTTTCTCGGTCAGCAGATGCAGGGGGGCTGCATAGTGGTATTCAGTGACGCGCCCGGCCTCATCGGTGAGTTGCGTCACTTTACCATAGGCATTGTACTGATATTGCCGGGTGCTGCCATCCGGATGGGTGATTTTTACCAGCCGGTCCAGTTCATCCCATTGGTAGCGGGTGATCTGGTCGTTCTCTTCCACTTCACAGGGCTGGGTCTGTAGCCCCTGATAGCGCATCTGACGGCTGCCCTGCGGCGAGGTATCACTGAGCAGACGGCCCAATGTATCCCATTGCAGGTGCTGTTCGCTGCCGTCGGGATAGCGGATATGGCTGAGTTGCCCACGTGGCGTGTAGCTGTAATGGGTGGTGGTTCCCGCCGGGCCTGTCTCGCTCTTTAGTGCGCCTTTAATGTCATAAGTGTAATGCCATTTTTGTGCGCCTTCTCCGACTCCTTGGGTGCGAGAAATCAGCTGATTGAACAACCAGTGATAAGAGGTGATCTGACCATCTGGCGTGATGACCGTACTCAGGGTGCCATCTTGATCATAGAGGGAGTCGGTGTGATACCCCAGCGCATCGGTAACCCGTATGCAGGCACCGTCATCATTGTACTCATAACGGGTTTCTGCGCCGTCGGCCCCCTTTTCAGATAGCAATAAGGCCTGTGGGGAGTGCTGGTAACGTTGCTGGCTGCCATCCTTTTGAGTGACGATGACACAACGATTGGCGGTGTCCCAGTGATAGAGAATATCCAGTTGACCAAAGTTGCCGTACTGGCGAACACAACGCGCCGTTTTTCCTTCGCCCTGCCACTCCCAATGGAATTCAGCGCCACCCGCCAATGTGCGGCAGAGGATGACATTGTCATCGCGATAGCGGTAATGCTCTGTGTCGCCCGCGGCATTGGTGGCGCTAATCAGTTGCTGGTGTTCGTTGTAACGGTAGTGCACCACCACCGTGCCAGGTTGCCAGTGCGTCTCTGCGCTGGTGCTGGCTGGATTACGGGCTTGTAGCAATATCTGACCGATCCCTTGCGGGTAACTGGGGTCGTCGTAGTTAAAACAGAGGCGAGCCTCGTCGTGCCCCAGAGTGGTCAACCGCCCTTGGTTATCGTAACTGGCGTTAACACGGTTACCATAGCCATCACTGATACCTCGGAACCAGCTGGCATCACCGTCACGCAGGAAGTGATAGGTGCCTTGTCCTTCGCTCCACTGTACGCAATATTCGTTGCTGAACTCATCCTGCTTCAGGCTGATGACACCGCCGCCAAGACGATTGGTGGTGACCGGTGTGTGCGGGGTTGGCAACAGGAAACGGGTGACACGGTTTTCATCATCGAAGAACCAGGCAACGGCTTCCTGTGTCTGATCATCAACGCCGAAGATCAGTTGTGGGTTGGCGCTATGACTCCAGCCCCAGCCCAGTGCGTCACGCTGTTCGATACCGCTGCTGCGGTAGAAGCGTCGCCAGACAAAGGGCAGGATGCCGGGTAGGGTGATATCACTTAAGCTGAGCAATTCTTCACCCGAAAACAGTGATACCGGATCACCACTGTCATGCGTCTTGCCAGCAGGTAGGGAGTTCTCACCAGTAGGGGTTTGCGCACTGGCGTTCGCATTGGGGGCATCTGACTTGATCACCACTTTGTTGGTGCCTGCCTGATACTCCATTCCCGCATTGGTGTGGTTGGTTAACTCACCGACTCGTGGCTGGGTAGCGGTTTTGTAATTCTCCGAATTAAACGGGAGCGCCCCCCGCGCCGGGGTCCCTTTGAGGCGTTTTCTCACTTCGAGAGGCAGTTGGTACAGTTTGCCAAGATCCTGGCTGATGAATCTCAATGAAAAGATTTTTATCGGATTTTTAGCCATGTTGAACCGCCTTACCTGCGTCGGAAGTGTGAACCAGGCCACTGAGCGTATCCAGCGTGGACAGCATTTTTTGGCACATCCCGGCGGGCAGAACCAGCATCAGAGCAAACATCACCAGCAGGTTACCAAAGGCGTTGGCAAGAAAGTTGGCGAGCTGCTGTGGGGTCAGTAACTGGAAGTAGTTGTAGATGGCCACAGCCATAATGAACATCATGATCTCGTCACTCAACAGGCTCAGAGCATCTCTCAGCTCTTCATTACCTTGTTCCGCCATGGCTTTTAACTTCGCCAGACCCTCATCGTCAAAAAATGCCCGTAATTTGTCTGCGTATTCGTCGACATGAGTCAGCCACTTCCACACCTCCTCAAGGGTTTTGAAAAGCTGGGCGAGTTGAGAGTAAGCTCCGTGCATAAACTCCGCCGCCGCTTTCAACACGTCGACATCTGCACCCGCTTCAATAAAACGCGCCCATTCAGCCCTTTGTGACGTCTCCCATTTCTTAACCAGAAAGTCGGAATATTCCTTAATCACTGCCTGGTAGGATTGATACAAATGCGTTTTATCCTCCTCGGTAATATCGGGATTAACCAGCAGCACATAGTCATACCCTGCCTGGCAGGGGGGTAAGGTAATAAGCGCCTTGCCGTCTTTATCGAAATGGAGCGGGCCGGGGTCGCTGTCGGGATCCAGAGGAATGTCATCGCTGGGATCAAGCCGTCTGGCATCAAGCCCGGCGCGTGAGAAAGCGATCCTATCATGGCGGGAGAGTACGGGGCGTTTAACCAACTTGTAACTGGCGTTTGGAATGGGGACGTAAAAAGTAGAACGAAAAGCGTGGGTCAGGGTAATTTGCTGCGGCTCTCTCCCGCAGGTCATGGCGACACTGATCGTGCCCTGTGTCAGTCCGGCATCCCGGCTTTTCATATCACCAATGCGGAGCCTCTGGTTCATGTTGAGCAATGGCCCATAAAACCAGTCGCCGTTTTCCTTCTTATAGCGTTCTATAACCTGGCTAAAATCGGCGATCATCGCCACATAGTCGTCCTCTTTCTGCGGCATTGTGGGTAGTGGGGGATTTCCGCGCATTGCACTGCGACCAGCGCTCAGCTTACGTTGCAATTCGAACATGTTATCCATGACATTGGCTCTCCATGA
Organism: Serratia sp. K1WW1; assembly: GCF_055790865.1. NCBI lineage: Bacteria > Pseudomonadati > Pseudomonadota > Gammaproteobacteria > Enterobacterales > Yersiniaceae > Serratia > Serratia sp. K1WW1. The sequence goes on along the minus strand of NZ_CM147697.1, from coordinate 690,170 downwards.
TAATTATGATCCTTCGAGGGTGCGCAGGATCTCGGCCAGGATCTGGGGATCGTGACGCCGCTGCGGAGTCAGCAGGCGGCGTATTTTTTTATCCAGTATCGCGTTGGGCCAACGGGCAACCACTTCGGGATAGTTCTGACGCAGGGTCTGGCGGATATTAAGCACCAGAGGCAAGACGCTTTCGTCCAGCAACGCATCCAGTAATCCTTGCGGAATCTGCCACCAGGGGAATGCCTGTAACACGGCATCGGGCTTAACCGGGCAGGTAAAGGCTCGGCCATTGATCCAGTAATCGGAGAATACCGGCAGAATATCGCGCCACTGGTTGCCGTAATAATCAATATGGCCCGGCAGATATTGGCCATCCCAGTAGCGGAAAAACACGTCTTTGCCGTCAGGGAGGAGCACTTTGGTCAGGCCGCGAAGATGGTCCGTGATGGTAGCCTGCGGCAGCGGCGAACGCGCCAGCCAGCCCCAGTTGCGCAGGGGCGTTTCCGCTACCCAGCGCAGGAACGGGCTGCCGTCATCAAGCGCTACCAGCACCGGCATCACTTCAAACCAGTTGGCGTATTGCGTGTTGGCATAAAGCCCGAAAGGCGTGCGGCTGCCGTCCTCACGGTAATAGGCTTTGATGCCTTCAGCACCGTTGGTATTGGCCAGAACGGCGTATAACGGCGTGCCAGCAGTGTTCCTCAGCCAGTCCGGTAAGGTCTGTTGCATGTCTGTTCTTCCTTGACGACGCAAATAATGAGTGTGGCGGCCACGCAAATGGCAATGACCCGTCTTTCGCGGTTAAAACAGACCGAACTGGCGCTTTTAGCGGGAATAGCATTAGCATGACTGGAGTATTTGTCGCGAGCGTAGAGTAATGAGGATAAGAGCTGATATCAATGTTTCCAGACACTTAATAGCAAAAATGTCGTTGTAAACATTGAAATTTTTTATAGTAAAATTTTAATCATAAACCTGATTAATGATTTGAATCGGGCAATCAAAGAAAGATTGGGGAGAGGCACTAAGATGGTGAAGTACCTACGCCCCACTGCAGGGGGCATAGGTTATTAGCTGCTACAATTACTCGCCTTTCACACGTTCGATATTGGCACCCAGCGCACGCAGTTTGTCTTCAATGCGTTCGTAGCCACGGTCGATGTGATAAATACGATCCACCACCGTTACGCCTTCGGCAATACAACCTGCCAATACCAGGCTGGCAGAGGCACGCAGATCGGTCGCCATCACCTGTGCACCAGAAAGTTGCTCTACGCCGTGGCAAATCACGGTGTTGCTCTCGATTTCCGCGTGTGCGCCCATACGGATCAGCTCAGGCACGTGCATAAAGCGGTTTTCGAAGATCGTCTCGGTGATCACGCCGGTCCCTTCCGCTACCAGATTCAACAGGCTGAACTGCGCCTGCATATCGGTTGGGAAACCAGGGTGTGGAGCCGTGCGCAGGGTTACCGCTTTCGGGCGTTTGCCATGCATGTCCAGGCTGATCCAGTCTTCACCGACTTCGATATCGGCCCCTGCTTCACGCAGTTTGGCCAACACCGCATCCAGCGTATCTGGACGGGTATTGCGGCACAGCACCTTGCCACCGGAAACGGCAGCGGCAACCAGGAAGGTACCGGTTTCGATACGGTCTGGCAGCACACGGTAAACCCCGCCACCCAAGCGCTCAACGCCTTCGATGGTGATCCTGTCCGTGCCCGCGCCGCTGATTTTGGCACCCAGCGTGTTGAGGAAGTTGGCGGTATCGACGATTTCCGGCTCACGTGCCGCGTTCTCGATGATAGTGGTACCGGTCGCCAGGGTTGCAGCACTCATGATGGTGACGGTTGCGCCTACGCTGACCTTATCCATCACGATATGTGCGCCCTTCAGGCGCCCTTCCACAGAGGCCTTGACGTAGCCCTCTTCCAGTTTGATTTCCGCACCCAACTGCTCCAGGCCGGTAATGTGCAGGTCAACCGGACGTGCGCCGATGGCACAGCCACCTGGCAGCGATACCTGGCCACGGCCAAAGCGCGCTACCAGCGGCCCCAATGCCCAAATGGAGGCACGCATGGTTTTCACCAGATCGTAGGGAGCGCAAAACTCGTTCACGCCGCTGGCATCAACATAGACCGAGCCATTACGCTCGATCTTGGTGCCCAACTGGCTGAGCAGTTTGATGGTGGTGTCAATGTCCTTCAGCTTCGGGACGTTTTGCAGTTCGACAGGCTCTTCCGCCAGCAAGGCGGCAAACAGGATCGGCAGGGCGGCGTTTTTCGCCCCGGAAATGGTCACTTCACCGCTAAGACGGGTCCGGCCATGCACACGAAATTTATCCATTTAACTACTCTCTGTTATCTGTTCTGAGCTGCCTGCCCGCTGGGCAAACAGCCTTAAAATCCGTTGAGTTTGCGATCCCGCTGCCACTCTTCTGGGGTATATGCCTTGATCGACAAAGCATGAATGCGGTTGTCCGCGATGTATTCCATCAGCGGCGCATAGACGGCTTGCTGTTTCTTGACGCGGCTCATGGTGGCGAACAGTTCACCCACGGCGATCACCTGAAAATGGCTGCCATCGCCGGTCACATGCGCTTCTTCCAGTGCCAACGCCTTCATCAGCACGTCTTTAATTTCGCTATTTTCCATAGTATCCAATTCTGCATCGAAGGATCATAGTCACCCGGGGCGACTTCTTGGCGTCTATCTTAGTGGAATCCGCCGCTTTCTTAAACCAAAGAAAAAGCCCCTGAGCAACAGGGGCCTTTAACTGATTTTTCCCGGTCGAACAGCCATAAATGTGGCTAACTAGCGGTTTCGACAGGCATTATTGCTGACAAATTGTAGAGCGTGATCAGCGTTTGCAGCCGATCGGTGATGCCGGAAATTTTTATCTCAATTCCCTGCTGGCGCCGTTGCTCACGTAAATGCAGCAGCAGGGCCAGACCGGAAGAGTCCACGCGCTGCAGTTGAGCCACATCAATCACGGTTTTATCTGCCAACAGCGTCTCACGTTGCTGCCACAGCGGCAATAACGTCTCACGATCCAGCTCGCCGCTCAGCACCAGCGTTTGCTGTTGTGATACCCAGCTCAGCGCTGCGGCCATCAGTTTTTCTGATCCAGGGTGATCGGCTGTTTGGCGGCCGCTTGCAGCTGCTGGGTCAAGCCGTCTACACCTTTGAGGCGCAGAGTCGATGCCCACTCATTCTGCTTGGTCGTGATCATGCTGACGCCTTCGGCAATCATGTCATATGCCTGCCAGTAACCGGTTTTGCTGTTTTTGCGCCATTGGAAATCCAGACGCACCGGCGGGCGACCGCCTTTATCGATGATGGTCACGCGGATCGCGATGATATCGGCATTGCCTAGCGGCTGTTCCGGTTCGATCTGATAGGTCTGGCCCTGGTACATGGCTAACGCCTGGCCATACGCCTGCTCCAGATAAGCCTGGAAGGCGGCGAAGTAAGCTTCACGCTGGGCTGGCGTGGCATCTTTGTAGTAACGGCCCAGTACCAACGCACCGGCATATTTCACCTGTACGAACGGCATCAGCTCTTCATGCACGATGGTGCGCAGGTAGTTGGGATCCTGCTTGATTTTTGGCTGCTCGCTTTTCAGGCGGGTGAAGGTTTTCTGCGCAGCGTCTTGCATCAGGCTGTATGGGTTAGTCTGATCGACCGCATTAGCTAGCGGAGCAACTACCAGCAGGGCAACCATTAAAAAACGTTTAAACATGCAGGTTTCCTCGATTAATGAGTTGTAGCGGAATGCGCAGCGGCATCCGGTGCCGGAGCTGCAGCGGTGCCATCCGGTGAATTCGGGCTATCCTGACCACCGCTCTTGTAGAGGAACTGGCCGATCAAGTCTTCCAGCACCATGGCTGATTTGGTGTCCTGAATGGTCCCACCATCCTTAAGGATAGTCGTGCCCATCTCGGGATCTTCAAAACCGACGTTCAGCGCCAGATACTGTTCACCCAGCAGGCCGGAGGTGCGGATCGCCAGCGAGCTGGTGTCCGGGATCTGGTTGTATTGTTCCTGGATATCCAGCGCCACGCGTGGCGTGTAAGTCTTCGGATCGAGCGAGATAGCCGCAACCCGGCCAATCATCACCCCACCAATCTTCACTGGTGAACGCGCTTTCAAACCACCGATATTATCGAAGGTGGCGTAGATACGGTAAGTCGGTTCATTACCGATCGATTTAATATTGGCCACCTGGAGGCAGAGGAAGATGATGGCGCACAGCGCAATCAGCATAAACGCCCCAACCCAGATTTCACTTTTCTTCGTTTGCATCAAATCAATTCCCAAACATCAGTGCAGTCAGCACGAAATCCAATCCCAACACCGCCAGTGACGAATGTACCACGGTCCTTGTCGTTGCCTGACTAATCCCTTCAGAGGTCGGTACGGCATCGTAACCATTGAAGATCGCAATCCAGCTAACGGTAATGGCAAACACCACGCTCTTGATCAGGCAGTTAAGTAAATCCTGACGCCATTCAACGGCCCCTTGCATCGCCGACCAGAAGAAACCGCTGTCGATGCCTTTCCAGTCCACGCCGACAATCGCGCCGCCCCAGATGCCGATGGCCACGAAAATAATCGTCAGCAGCGGCATGCTGATAAGACCGGCCCAGAAACGTGGAGCAACAATACGCCGCAGCGGATCGATCGCCATCATTTCCAGGCTGGAGATCTGCTCGGTGGCTTTCATCAGACCGATTTCGGCCGTTAGAGCCGAACCGGCGCGGCCAGCGAACAGCAGAGCGGTCACTACCGGCCCCAGCTCACGCAGCAATGACAACGCCACCATCATGCCCAGGCTCGCCTCGGCACTGTAGGTGGTAAGGACGATGTAACCTTGCAGCCCCAACACCATGCCGATAAACAAACCGGAAACCATGATGATCAGCAGCGACTGAACGCCCACGCTGTGTAGCTGTTTGAGCAGCAGCGGCCATTGTTTACGCGGTTCCGGGCGCCCGATCAGCGCGTGGAACAGCATCAGCCCAGCGCGTCCAAAGGCTGCGCTGGTGTTGATGCCACGGCGTCCTAACGACGCTAACGCCTTTAAAAACATGAGGTTATTTACTCCCTTCCCCTAAAAGCTCTGTCTGATAATCACCGGCGGGGTAACGGAACGGTACCGGCCCATCGGCAATACCATCCAGAAACTGACGCACTCGCGCATCAGGATTGTTCTGTAATTGCGCTGCCGAGCCTTCGGCAATCACATGGTGATCCGCCACAATATAGGCGTAATCCGCGATACTCAAGACTTCTGGCACATCATGGGATACCACGATGCAGGTGATCCCGAGCGCGTTATTCAGCTCATCGATCAGCTTGACCAGCACGCCCATGGTGATCGGATCCTGGCCAACGAAAGGTTCGTCGAACATGATCAATGCCGGATCCAACGCAATGGCACGCGCCAAGGCAGCTCGCCGTGCCATACCGCCAGAAAGTTCGTTCGGCATCAGATCTGCCGCGCCACGTAGCCCTACGGCTTCCAGCTTCATCAGCACCGTGCTGCGCAGGATCGGCTCCGGCAGGCGGCTGTGCTCACGCAACGGGTAAGCCACGTTCTCAAATACCGTCAGATCGGTGAACAGCGCTCCCGACTGAAACAGCATGCTCATCTTCTTGCGCGACTCATACAACTGATGGCGCGACAGCGCCGGGATGTTGTCCCCATCAAACCAGATCTCACCGCAATCCGGGGTCAACTGGCCACCAATCAGGCGTAACAGCGTGGTTTTACCAATGCCGGACGGCCCCATGATGGCCGTCACTTTGCCACGGGGAACCGTCAGGTTGATGTCTTCGAATATCAGCCGATCGCCGCGAGAGAAGCTCATGCCGCGCACTTCGACCAGATTATCTGCCTTCTGGTGCATGTTTATTGATCCTGTACAGGCTATTTTTTTGCCAAATCATCCGTGATGGTAAAGCAATAGGGGCGATACGTCCCATTTTTACCGAAACTTACCCTCAATGCGCTACCAATGATGCCATAGGTTTTACTTTTAGGCTCCAGACGGTCAAAATTAGGAAATAACGCAAAAAAACAAAATTCAGACCGATGACAACGTGGCAATGCTACCGAGGGCGATGCATGCAACGCCCCTACCTAGCGAATGCGTAAAGATTTGTCACCGTCTTAGAGTTCGATCTTTAACCGGGAAATTCGTTGTTTTACACAACGTAGGGTAAGCAAGCTGGCCGATGATGGTCTTTAACCAACGAACCGGGATGATACCCCAATATAGGACCCTGAATGTTTCTCGCGATAGTGCTGTTGATCGTTGGTTTATTTTTACTGGTGTATGGGGCGGATAGATTAGTTTATGGTGCGGCGGTGATTAGCCGTTCGCTGGGGGTTCCCCCGTTGATTATCGGCATGACGATAGTCGGTATTGGCACTTCGTTGCCAGAATTGATCGTATCGGTCACCGCAGCCCTCAATGGGCAGACCAACCTGGCAGTGGGTAACGTGATTGGCTCCAACATCACCAATATTTTACTGATCCTGGGGGTGGCGGCCCTGATCCATCCGCTGTCGGTTCGCTCCGAAGTGTTACGGCGTGAACTGCCGCTGATGCTGGGGGTTATCCTGCTGTGCGGCTACGTGCTGATGGATAACACCCTGAGCCGCTTCGATGGCGTGCTGCTGCTGTTGGCCGCCACCGGTTTTATTCTGCTGATGCTGAAAATCGCCAGGCTGGCGCAACGTGAAGGCAACGACAGCCTGACGGTAGAGCAACTCGCCGAACTGCCGCAGGACAGCAGCAACACCGTAGCCATTCTCTGGCTGGTGCTGGCCTTCATTATTCTGCCGCTGTCATCAAGGATGATCATCGATAACGCTTCGGTGATTGCCCACTACTTTGGCCTGAGTGAACTGGTGGTTGGCCTGACGATTATCGCCATCGGCACCAGCCTGCCCGAACTGGCCACCTCGATCGCCGGAGCACTAAAAGGCGAAGATGATATGGCAGTAGGGAATATCATCGGCTCGACGATTTTTAACACGGTGATCGTACTGGGCGTCCCCGCCCTGCTATCGCCGGGCAGTATCGATCCCGCAGCCTTCCAGCGCGATTACTGGGTCATGCTGGCGGCCGGTATCCTGCTTGCCGCGCTGTGTATTGGCCGCAAACATCGTATCGGTCATCTGGCGGGAGCTCTGTTATTATGTGGCTTTATTGCGTATCTTGCAGTGCTGTTCTTTAACCCTTTCAGTACGTTCGGCTAACCGTTGAGAATGAGTATGTCATCTAACCAGTTGCAACCGGGCTTTGACTTTCAGCAGGCCGGCAAAGAAGTGCTTCAGATTGAGCGTGATGGCCTGGCCCAGCTCGATCGGTACATCAATGCCGATTTTACCCGGGCATGTGAAGCGATCGCCGGATGCTGCGGTAAAGTCGTGGTCATGGGCATGGGCAAATCCGGCCATATCGGCTGCAAAATTGCCGCTACGCTGGCCAGTACCGGAACCCCAGCGTTTTTCGTGCATCCGGCGGAAGCCAGCCACGGCGACCTGGGCATGGTGTCGGCGCAGGACATCGTGCTGGCGATCTCCAACTCCGGTGAGTCGAACGAAATTCTGGCGCTGATCCCGGTGTTGAAACGCCAGCAGATCCCACTGATTTGCATGACCAACAACCCGGAAAGCTCGATGGGCAAGGCGGCAGACGTACATCTGTGCATCAAGGTACCGCAGGAGGCTTGCCCGCTGGGTTTGGCCCCTACCACCAGCACCACCGCCACCTTGGTCATGGGCGATGCGTTAGCCGTAGCGCTGCTGAAGGCCCGGGGCTTTACCCCGGAAGATTTCGCCCTCTCTCACCCTGGTGGTGCACTGGGCCGCCGCCTGCTGCTGCGCGTTAGTGATATCATGCACAGCGGCGACGAAATTCCGCACGTCAGCCCCGAAGCCTCGCTGCGCGACGCGCTGCTGGAGATCACCCGTAAAAACCTGGGCATGACGGTGATCTGCGACGATCTGATGAAAATCGCCGGTATTTTTACCGACGGTGACTTACGCCGGGTGTTCGATATGGGCATCGATCTGAATAATGCCAACATCACCGACGTCATGACGCTGGGCGGGATCCGGGTGCGCCCGAACCTGCTGGCGGTCGATGCGCTCAATCTGATGCAGCAACGCCATATCACCGCCGTGCTGGTTGCCGATGGCGACCAATTGCTGGGTGTGGTACATATGCATGACATGCTGCGCGCTGGCGTCGTTTAATGAAAGGAACCCACTGCATGAGTCTGGTTGAAACCTGTTACGGGCCGGTAGCTGAAGAAGTCATGGCCCGCGCCGGGAAAATCCGCCTGTTGATTTGTGATGTCGACGGCGTGCTGTCAGACGGCCTGATCTACATGGGGAATAACGGTGAAGAGCTGAAAGCCTTCAACGTCCGTGACGGCTATGGCGTCCGCTGCCTGAAAACCTCGGGTATCGAGGTGGCCATCATCACCGGGCGTTCGGCCAAACTGCTGGAAGACCGGGCAAAAACGTTGGATATCACCCATCTGTATCAAGGGCAGTCCGATAAGCTTTTGGCCTTCCGTGAACTGTTGGATAAACTGTCCCTGATGCCAGATGAAATCGCCTACATCGGCGACGATCTGATCGACTGGCCGGTCATGGCCGAAGTCGGTCTGGCCGTCGCGGTGGCCGATGCGCATCCATTATTGTTACCTCGCGCCCATTATGTCACCCGTATCAACGGTGGCCGTGGTGCGGTGCGCGAGCTGTGCGACCTGATCCTGCTGGCGCAAAACAAGCTGGAGGACGCCAAAGGGCTGTCAATATGAGTAAAACCAAACTTTGGATCACCCTCTTGCTGACCGTGATCGCGCTGGCGCTGATTGGCTGGAACATGGCCGATTTCAGCGATGACGACAATTCGGTACCGGTCAACAACCAAGAGCCGACCTATCAGAGCCAGCATACCGTAACCGTGGTGTACAATCCCGCCGGGCAGCTAAGCTACAAGCTGGTGGCAGAAGAGGTTAAATATTACACCGCCGATGAGTTAAGCTGGTTCACCCAGCCGGTGATGACGCTGTTTGATGAGCATGCCGTGGCCACCTGGTCAATACGCGCCGATCGCGCCAAGCTGACCAAAAACCGCATGCTGTATCTGTACGGCCACGTGGAGGTGAACAGTTTGACAACCACCTCACAGCTGGAAAAAATTAAAACCGATAATGCCCAGATTAATCTGGTCACCCAGGACGTTTCTTCCGATGATGAAGTCACCCTGTTCGGCACGAATTTCACCTCTAACGGCATGAAAATGCGTGGCAATCTGCGGAACAAAACCGCTGAGCTGATTGATAAGGTCAAGACCAACTATGAAATTCAGAACCCAAAGCCAACTCCGTAATCTGTTGATCGTCAGCCTCGTTTTGACCGCCAGCTCCCCCGCATTGGCGTTGAAATCCGACTCTGACCAACCGGTAAGTATCGACTCGCTGAAACAGTCGCTGGATATGCAGAGCAACGTCAGCACCTTTACCGACAACGTGGTGATCAAGCAGGGCACCATCGAGATCAAGGCCGACAAGGTCGTGGTCACGCGCCCGGGTGGCGATCAGAATAAAACCTATATTGAAGCGTTCGGCAATCCGGTAACCTTCTACCAGATGCAGGACAACGGCAAGCCGGTGAAAGGCCATGCGCAGAAAGTTCGTTACGACGTCGCGCCGCAGCTGATCACCCTCACCGGCAACGCCTATCTGGAACAGCTCGATAGCAACGTGAAGGGCGACCGTATTACCTATCTGGTGCCACAGCAGCAGATGCAGGCGTTCAGCGATAAAGGCAAACGCGTGACCACGGTTCTGGTGCCATCACAGTTGCAAGACAAAAACGGTCAAAAGAAGAGTAACTAATTACTTATGGCAACACTCATCGCAGAAAACCTGGCGAAAGCCTACAAAGGCCGCAAAGTCGTTGAAGACGTGAGCCTGAAAGTGAAATCTGGCGAGATCGTCGGCCTGCTGGGGCCAAACGGTGCCGGTAAGACCACCACTTTCTACATGGTGGTCGGCATCGTTCAGCGCGACGCCGGGCGCATCGTGATCGATGACGAAGATATCAGTATCCTGCCGCTGCACGCCCGCGCACGCCGCGGTATCGGCTACCTGCCGCAGGAAGCCTCTATCTTCCGCCGCCTGAGTGTTTACGACAACCTGATGGCGGTGCTGGAGATCCGTAACGATCTCACCAGTGAGCAGCGCAACGATCGGGCTATCGAGCTGCTGGAAGAGTTTCATATCTCCCACCTGCGTGACAACCTGGGCCAATCGCTTTCCGGTGGTGAACGCCGCCGCGTGGAGATTGCCCGTGCGTTGGCCGCCAACCCGAAATTTATCCTGCTGGATGAACCTTTCGCCGGGGTTGACCCGATTTCCGTTATCGATATCAAGAAAATCATCGAGCACCTGCGCGACAGCGGCCTTGGCGTGCTGATCACCGATCATAACGTGCGCGAGACGCTGGACGTGTGCGAACGTGCCTATATCGTCAGCCAGGGCAAACTGATTGCCCACGGCACGCCGGACGCCATCCTGGCCGATGAGCAGGTGAAACGCGTTTATCTGGGCGAAGAGTTCCGCCTGTAGGTTCCAGCGGCAGGCCCAACAGGCCGCCGTTAACGGAAGTAGCAGAAGATTATGAAGCAAGGTTTGCAACTCAGGCTCAGCCAGCAACTGGCCATGACCCCCCAACTTCAGCAGGCGATCCGCCTGTTGCAGCTGTCCACGCTTGAGCTCCAGCAGGAGATCCAACTGGCGCTAGAGAGCAACCCGCTGCTTGAACAGACCGAAGACCAGCACGAAGAGATAGACACCAAAGAAAGCGTCGAGACCGAAGGGCTAGACACCCGCGAAGCGCTGGAACAGAAGGACATGCCCGAAGAGCTGCCTCTGGATGCCACCTGGGATGAGATCTATACCGCGGGCACCCCTTCCGGCACCGGTACCGACTATGGCGATGACGAACTGCCGGTCTATCAGGGCGAAACCACGCAAACGCTGCAGGACTACCTGATGTGGCAAGTGGATCTGACGCCGTTCTCTGACACCGATGCTGCCATCGCCACCTCGATCGTCGACGCTGTCGATGACACCGGCTATCTCACCGTACCGCTGGAAGACATTCTGGAGAGTATGGGTGACGATAATGTGACGATGGACGAGGTCGAAGCGGTATTGAAGCGCGTACAGCGTTTTGATCCGGTCGGCGTCGCGGCGCGCGATCTGCGTGACTGCCTGTTGATCCAGCTTTCCCAGTACGCCAAAGACACGCCCTATCTGGCGGAAGCCCGCCTGATCGTCAGCGAGCATCTGGATTTGCTGGCCAACCACGACTTTCGCAGCCTGATGCGAACAACTCGCTTAAAAGAAGATACACTGAAAGAAGCGATGGTGTTGATCCACTCGCTCGATCCGCGCCCTGGGCAGTCGATCAATACCGGTGAATCCGAGTATGTCATCCCGGACGTGCTGGTGCGCAAGGTGCAGGACAAGTGGGTGGTAGAGCTTAATGCAGACAGCATCCCACGGCTGAAAATCAACCAGCAATATGCGGCACTGGGCAACACGGTGCGCAACGATGCCGACGGCCAGTATATCCGCAGCAATTTGCAGGAAGCGAAGTGGCTGATCAAGAGCCTGGAAAGCCGCAACGACACGCTGCTCAAGGTGACCCGCTGTATTGTCGAACAGCAGGAGGCGTTCTTTGAACAGGGTGCAGAATTTATGAAGCCCATGGTGCTGGCGGATATCGCCCAGGCCGTGGAAATGCATGAATCGACAATCTCACGCGTGACGACGCAGAAGTTCCTGCACAGCCCGCGTGGTATTTTCGAATTGAAGTATTTCTTCTCCAGCCATGTGAATACCGACAGCGGTGGCGAAGCCTCCTCTACGGCGATCCGGGCGTTAGTGAAGAAATTGATCGCGGCGGAAAACCCTGCCAAACCGCTTAGCGACAGCAAGCTGACCACCATGCTTTCCGATCAGGGGATCATGGTGGCGCGGCGCACCGTTGCCAAGTACCGAGAGTCTTTGTCCATCCCGCCGTCCAACCAGCGTAAACAGTTGGTTTGACCTCTATAGAGAAGGAAGACATTATGCAGCTCAACATTACCGGACACCACGTCGAAGTCACCGAACCCATGCGTGAGTTCGTCAACACCAAGTTTGCCAAACTCGAGCAGTATTTTGACCGCATTAACCAGGTATATGTCGTACTCAGTGTGGAAAAAGTGCAGCAGATTGCGGAAGCAACGGTGCATGTGAATGGGGGCGAGTTGCACGCCACCTCGGAAAAAGAAGATATGTATGCCGCAATTGACTGCCTGATCGACAAACTGGCGCGTCAATTGAACAAACATAAAGACAAACTAAAGCAACACTGACATTCTGGGCCGTTATGCGATGCGTAATGGCCCACATCGTAGTCGCATTGGCTACACGGCAACCCTCGGCGCAGCACCTGTATAGGTATGCGCCGATCAGCCATCAGGGTTAAACAGGCGAAAAACCGTTTGATGAAGGTTCCCAATGCAGGCCCATCGCGGGCAGGCAAGAAAGCGACAGGACACGGTTTTAAGTGAAGATGAGATGAACAACGAAATAATGCAATTAAGCTCGGTGTTAAACATCGAGTGCACCAGAAGCTCGGTACACTGCACCAGCAAGAAACGGGCTTTGGAAATTATCAGCGAGCTGGCGGCCAAGCAGCTTAACCTACCTTCGCAGGTGGTGTTTGACGCAGTACTCACCCGGGAACGTATGGGCAGTACCGGTATCGGCAACGGTATCGCGATCCCACACGGCAAACTGGAAGAGGACACATTGCGGGCCGTTGGCGTGTTTATCCGCCTTGAGCAACCTATCGCCTTTGATGCCATTGATAATCAACCGGTCGATCTGCTGTTCGCCTTGCTGGTACCGGCCGATCAATGTAAAACTCATTTGCATACGCTGTCGCTGGTCGCCAAACGGCTGGCCGACAAAACCGTGTGCCGCCGCCTGCGCGCAGCGCTGAGCGACGAAGAGCTGTATCAGATCATCACCGAGTAACCAGCGGCTGGCGTGACTTTCCGCCATGAAAACGCTACTGTTTTACTTACGATATATCCGGGCCGTGGCCCGGATAATAGATCCTAACGGTGGCGATGAGCGCCATTGAGATGCCAGGGGAGTTACCACATGGTGCTGATGATTGTCAGCGGCCGTTCCGGTTCGGGGAAATCCGTCGCCTTGCGGGCGTTGGAAGACATGGGTTTTTACTGCGTTGATAACCTGCCCGTGGTGTTGTTGCCACAGCTGGCCCAGACGCTGGCCGAACGTAATAGCTCCGCTGCGGTAAGCATCGACGTCCGTAACATGCCGGAATCGCCGGAAGTGTTTGAATATGCCATGACCCAGCTGCCGGAGAGCTTCACGCCGCAACTGCTGTTCCTTGATGCCGATCGCAACACCCTGATCCGCCGCTACAGCGACACCCGTCGCCTGCATCCTCTCTCTGCCAAGAACCTGTCGCTGGAAAGCGCGATCGATGAAGAAAGCGATCTGCTTGAGCCACTGCGTTCCCGTGCCGATCTGATTATCGATACCTCGGAAATGTCGGTGCACGAGTTGGCGGAAATGCTGCGTACCCGTCTGTTGGGCAAACGCGAACGCGAGCTGACGATGGTGTTCGAATCCTTCGGCTTCAAGCACGGTATTCCGATCGATGCCGATTACGTGTTCGACGTACGTTTCCTGCCCAACCCGCACTGGGACCCTAAACTGCGCCCGATGACCGGTCTGGATAAGCCCGTGGCCTCGTTCCTCGATCGCCACACCGAAGTGCACAACTTCATCTACCAGACCCGTAGCTATCTGGAACAGTGGCTGCCGATGCTGGAGACCAACAACCGCAGCTATCTAACCGTCGCCATTGGCTGTACCGGCGGTAAGCACCGTTCGGTGTACGTGGCTGAACAGTTGGCGGATTATTTCCGTTCACGCGGCAAGAACGTGCAATCACGTCACCGCACACTGGAAAAGCGTAAACAACAATGACGGTCAAGCAGACGGTTGAGATCAAGAACAAGCTGGGCATGCACGCCCGCCCGGCGATGAAGCTGTTTGAGCTGGTGCAGAGTTTTGACGCCGAAGTGCTGCTGCGTAATGACAGCGGCACCGAAGCGGAAGCCAGCAGCGTGATCGCGCTGCTGATGCTAGATTCCGCCCAGGGCCGCCAGATCGAAATTGAAGCCACCGGGCCACAGGAAGTAGAGGCACTGGCAGCGGTGATTGAGCTGTTTAACTCAGGCTTCGACGAAGATTAACGGGAGCGGAGATCCTCCGCCCCAAAAAACAACGGTAATCAGTATCTGACCATCACCGACTTCAGCTCGGTATAGTGTTCGATAAACGCGCTGCCGAACTCTCTGCCCATCCCCGACGATTTCACCCCACCGAACGGCAACGCCGGATCGAGGAAGGTGTGCATATTGATCCACAAGGTGCCCACTTCAATCCGCGGGATCATGCGCATCGCCTTGCTGAGGTCGTTGGTCCACAGGCTGGCGGCCAGACCATAAGGCGAATCGTTGATCATGGCGATCATCTGCTCTTCATCCTCATAGGCCAGGAAAGTGCCCACCGGGCCAAAGGTCTCCTCACGCATTAACGCATCATGCGGCCCGTTAGCGCGGATCGCCGTCGGCGCAACGAAGAAACCAGGACCTGCCAACGCCTGACCGCCGCAGACGATCTGGCTGCCATCAGCCCGTGCCTTGTCAAACAGTGCCAGTACCTTGCGGTAATGCGCCTCGTTGGCTAATGGCCCCACTTCGGTACTCTCATCCAGCGGCGAGCCCACCTTCATGGCCGCCAAGCGCTGCGTCAGCTTTGCCAGTACCTCATCGATATGGCTAGCAGGCAGGTAGAAACGCTCTGCTGCGGCACAGATTTGACCTTGGTTCAGGTAGCCCGCCTCGATAATACCGTCGACCATCTTGTCGACCGAGACGTCCGCCAGAAACGCGGCGGCATTCTTACCCCCCAGTTCCAGCGTGGTACGCACAATCCCTTGCTCCATCGCCGCTTTCCCCACCGCGATCCCGGTAGGCACCGAGCCAGTGAAGGTCACTTTGGCACAGCGCGGATGGGCGATAAGCATAGGGCCAAGACGTGCGCCTGAACCGTTGATCACGTTGAGTGCACCAGCCGGGATGCCCGCTTGCGTTGCCAGTTCGGCCACCCGCAGCATGGTTAGCGGCGTGTATTCACTCGGCTTGAGCACCACCGTACAGCCGCAGGTGAGCGCCGCAGCCAGTTTCCAGATGGCGATCATGATCGAGAAGTTCCACGGAATGATGCCGACCACCACGCCCAACGGCTCGCGCCGGGTGAATGCGCTGTATTGCTCACCCTGGAAGGAAGGCAGCGAAACGTTCAACGTTTCCCCGCTGATTTTGCTCGACCAACCGGCAAAGTAGCGCAGGAACTGCGAGGCCATATCGATTTCCAGCCCGCGAGACAGCTGAATGGTTTTGCCGGAACACAGGCTTTCCAGCTGCGCCAGTTCCTCACGATGGGTTTGCAGCAGATCGGCCAGGCGCGTCAGGCAGTTGCCCCGCTCCAAAGGCGAAACCTGTGCCCAACTACCGTGGAAAGCGTCAAAGGCCGCCTGCATCGCCGCGTCAACTTCAGCCTGGCCGCCTTCATTCACCTGCGCGATGGCCAGCCCGGTTGCCGGGTTAACCACCGCAAACCTTTCTACGCCTGCCCCAGCCACCGCTTGGCCGTGAATGTAATGGCCCTGCTGGCGGTCCAGAAAGGCCGTGACCTGTGGCAACAGTGTGATATCCGTCATCGTATCGCCCTCCTTGCGGGTTAGCCTTCGACAATCGCCAGATAGTGCTTCACAAAACGATCCGAGGTGATTTCCCAGCGCACCGGGGTGCCCTTCTCAACAAACCAGGAATCTCCGGCCTGATACTTTACCGACTCGCCGGTGTTCTCATTGGTCAGCGTTGCCGTGCCTTCCCACACCGTGGCATGTTCCGCAAACGGGTATTCCATCACGAAGGTGCCACGGGTGCAGCTAAAGACTCCGCAGTTGAGGTTGTCCGTTGGGGCGCCGAAAATCATCGCCACGCCGACGTTGGGTTCACCGGAGACCACCGTGGCCCCCAGGTTGCTGACGCTGCCAATCTGTTGCAGTTCTGGTAGCGCTTGCTTAAGCAGTAATGGTTTCATGGTTTTTCCTTATAGATTAGTGGTAAGAATTACCCCTCACCCTAACCCTCTCCCACAGGGAGAGGGGACCGATCGAGTGTGCTTGAAATTGTAGTGAGTCACCTTGAATGAGAGGTGAACGAGGTACCCAAATGGCACATCACCTCGAAAATAACAGCCTTGTTACGGATTAACTCCTACACCTGATAACGACTCCGGACAGCTCCCTCTCCCTCTCCCACAGGGAGAGGGACCGATCGAGTGTGCTTGAAATTGTAGTGAGTCACCTTGAATGAGAGGTGAACGAGGTACCCAAATGGCACATCACCTCGAAAATAACAGCCTTGTTACGGATTAACTCCTACACCTGATAACGACTCCGGACAGCTCCCTCTCCCTGTGGGAGAGGGCTGGGGTGAGGGGCACAGACTAACGACGCCCCTTCCAGTAGCC
This sequence comes from Serratia sp. K1WW1, assembly GCF_055790865.1. Taxonomy (NCBI): domain Bacteria; kingdom Pseudomonadati; phylum Pseudomonadota; class Gammaproteobacteria; order Enterobacterales; family Yersiniaceae; genus Serratia; species Serratia sp. K1WW1. Next base: position 673,452 of record NZ_CM147697.1, on the reverse strand, counting down.
GGAAGTCTGGTGCCAAACCTTGCCCGCGGTGGTCATCACACGGCGCAGCTTGTCTTTGCCAAAAATATCCACGTGCGGGATCGAGCTCATCAGGTCATAACGATCGGATCCCTCACTCATTCCTTCCGCCAACACCTTGCAAACGATATGGCTCGGCGTCACCCCAAAGCCGGAATAGCCCTGCACGTAAAACACGTTATCGTGCTGCGGCAAAGTACCGATCTGCGGGAACAGGTTGGCGCTGCAACACAGCGGCCCGCCCCAGGCCAGGTCGATCTTCACGTCCTTCAGATACGGAAAGACTTTCAGCATCAGGTTGCGGTTCCAGGCCTTCAGGTCTGAAGGAATATATTCGACCAGCCGGGTAGCGCTGCCGAACAACAGGCGGTTCTCGTTGGTGACACGGTAATAGTCGATCACCGGCCGGATATCGCTGTAAGCCCCGCGAATCGGGCTGATCTGGCGGATCAGCTCGTCAGACAGCGGTTCTGTCGCCAACTGGAAGGCGTAGGTATTGATGGTCTTTTTGTAGATAAAGGGATCCATGCCGTTGAGGAAGCCGTTGCAGGCCCACAGCATCTTGTTGGCGCGTACCGATCCCATGGCGGTACGCACGGTAATGCGCGGGCCGTATTCCACATTCAGCACGTTGCTGTTTTCGAAGATTTTCACCCCGTAACCACTCAGCGCCTGCGCCTCCCCCAACAATAGGTTGAGCGAATGAACGTGGCCGCCGCCCATGTGTTTCAACGCACAGGTATAAGCATCAGACCCCACCACCTGCTTCACTTCGGAGCCGGTATAGAGCTCGATCTCTTCATCCGGTGAGACCGCTTTGAATTCTTTGAGCCAGGAACGCAGGGTCTTTTCCTGCCTGGCGTTGCTGCCGAGGTAGCCATAGCCAAAACAGAAATCGGCGTCGATGGCATACTTTTTAATCCGCTCGCGGATAATCCCGGCACCGAGGTTGCTGATCTTGAAGATGGTTTCTAACCCTGCCGGGCCAACGTGACGTTTGATCTTCTCCAGATCGTGGCCGATCCCGGCCATCACCTGGCCACCGTTGCGGCCCGTCCCGCCGTAGCCCAGATGGCGGCCCTCCAGAATAGCGATATTGGTGATGCCTTTTTCCGCCAGTTCCAGCGCCGTGTTAATGCCGGAGAAGCCACCGCCGATGATCACCACGTCAACATCCAGATCCTCTTCCAGCGTGGGGAAGCGCAGATCGTATTTCTTGGTCGCCGCGTAGTAGGTTAACGATTCGATTTGATTATTCATTGCTGCACTCCCTTTACCCATTGCCTTAGCCTGGATTATCAGCAGAGCGTGGGCGGGCGGCTATGTCCCTTTAGGGATATTCGCAACACTTTTTTAACATTATGCCGTACGGCGCAGGGGGGCACTCAAGAACAGGCTGAACAACTCGGCCTGAGAGCCAATATTCAGCTTGCCGTAAATATTCTTGCGATGATTTTTTACCGTGCCCAGGCTGATAAACAGCCGTTCGGCGATCTGCTGCGATCCGTTGCCGCTCAGGATCAGATCGACGATCTCACGTTCACGTGGGCTTAACGCATAGCGCGCCTGGGCTGCACTATCTAGCAGTGGGGCAGAGGGAGTGGGTACATTAGCCGCGACCACTACTTCCCCATGCAGTCGTGCCACGCTTTTTACCAGCGTCAACGCGCCACGCAGGTCAGCCAGCTGGGGATAACGCACGCCGACCGTTTGCCGGGCCGAGCCGAAAAATATGCCTAGTCCGCGTTCCGGCGTCAGTTGCAGCAACACGCCAGCCTCGTCGTGCCAGCCGGTTTTACGGTAAAAGTTACGGTAGTAATCCGTCTGGTAAAAACCACAGGGAGCCAGTTGCCGCAGCGTAAACACATCGCCATGGCCGCCGCCGTTCAGCGCCTGGTAAAAGGGATCTTCAAGGTAAGCACCCTGCTGGTAAATCTGGTTTACCGCATCGCTGTTTTCTTTCTCGGTTTTCATCAGGCAGCGCGGTGCCTGACCATATTCGAAGGCATAGACGATGGCATTATCAAAGGCGAAGAAACCCTCTAGATAACCCAGCAGGCTGGCATAGAATTGGCGGGTAGCGACTGCGTCGATCACCGCCGATAATCTTTCGACCTGAATACTCATTTCGCCCCCACAGTCATTAATAAATTAACAATCAACCTTTCCCAACGAATCAGCGACCGATATTGGGCCAATAGGCTATAAAAAGCATTCAATTGGCCAGAATGCAAGGGTATTACTGTTTACATGTTAATCAAATCACAAGTTAGGTCCTTACAACGATTACCCACACAATCCGAGTTGGTTAATATCTTAACAATTTCGTGTTATACGGAGGAAAAGCGTTGGTTTGCCCAGGTAGGCTGAACTATGCTGTGGTTTCAATGCCCAAATGCGCCAAGGAGAGAGCATGACCACTAGTCTGATGATCGCCAACCGGCAAGCCTGGTTTGGCAAGGGCAGCATCCAGCACCTGATCCCACTGCTCCAGGCCGAGCCGCAGACCACGCTGCTGTTCACCTGCCGATCGTTCCTTAACGGTAACCTCTATGCTGAACTGGCCCCGGCGCTGACGCCGTTGCTGGTGGGCAAAGAAATTGTCGCCCATGAGGCCTCCCCGCAAGAAATCGACCAATGGGTAGCACACTGGCGAGGCCAGGTGCAAAGAGTGGTAGCCATCGGCGGAGGTAGCGTGCTGGATGCCGCCAAGGCGTTCGCTGCCCTGATCGAACACCCGCTGCCAACCCTGCGTTACATGGAAAAAGTGGGTGACAGCAAAATCAGTGGCTCAACGCTGCCGTTGATTGCCATCCCCACCACCGCAGGTACCGGTAGCGAAGTAACCCAAAACGCAGTGATCACCGATACTCAGGTCACCAAGGTGAAAGCCTCTTTGCGGCATAATAACTTTGTGCCACAGGTGGCGATCCTCGATCCTGACCTGCTGAAGGGAGCGCCAGACCATGTACTGGCCTATTGCGCTATCGATGCCTTTACCCATCTGTTTGAAGCCTACCTTTCCAAGACGGCCAGCAGCCTGTCGCGCGAGATGTCGTTGAGCGGCATCCATCATTTCCTGTCCGCCTGGCCGGTGCTGAAACAGAGCAATGAGGCCCGCGAAGCGATTATGCAGGCTTCCTATCTGGGTGGCCTGACGTTGAGTATGGCGGGCCTGGGTGTGATCCACGGCATCGCGGGCGAGATTGGGGCATTGCGTGATTACCACCACGGCCAGGTGTGTGGCCGCCTGCTGCTGCCGTTCCTTGAATTGCTGGGGGAAAGCGAGCAGCCGCAACAACGTGCATTAATGACCGAACTGGCCCTGCGGCTATTCCCTGAAGAGCAGGACAGCCCGGCGCGCTTTTTGATCGACTTTATCACGCGCCATGCCATCGCCCCGTTCTGGCAGGACGAGCTATCCCTTAGCAAGGCGGAACTGGCCATCGTACTGGAGAAGTCCAACAGCAAGAATTCCTGGCTCAGCTACACTAGCGAGCAACGGAGGTTAATGATCGATGGGGCGTTCTTGATTGAATGATAATATAATCAGAACTATAGGATCGCGGGAGCACAACAATGAGTTTGGTTGACTGGATTTTAGGCGGCATCGCCCTGGGGCTGATCGTCGGCGCGCTGATGAAGATATTCGGCAAGAAGAAAGACGATTGATGCGGTGCTCCCCCTCTGCATTCAGAGGGGGAAGCCGCTAAATGCGGCTCAGGCAGTCCAACGCCACCGCTTTGAAGCTGTCGAAATTGTCACTGCCCAGCAGGCGGGTCATCGAACGTTCGCGCACAAAGGTGACGAACAGATCGTAGATCGCCATCGCTTCTTCGTAATCGCTTTTGCTGATCGCCAGCAAGAAAATGACGTGTGCCACCTCACCTTCTCCCCACGGGATACCCTGCGGTGCCAGCAGCGTGACCACCACGGTCTTTTTCGCCAACAGCCCCAGAGAGTGCGGCAGAGCAATCCCCTCCCCCAGCAAGGTAGAAACGATGGCCTCCCGCTCAACGACCGAAGGGTAGAAATCGCTGCCCACATAGCCTTCCTGCTCCAACTGAGCGCAAACTTTACTAAACAGCTGCTCCTGCGTTAGCGGCTCGTTGACGATCATAAAGTGGCTGGCATCAAAGAATTTTTCCAACATATACGGCTTGGTGCGATCGACCAGCACCAGCTTGCCCAACTGCTCTAGCTGATACTCCGTAGGGAACGGCGACATCACTACGATCGGCTTGTTCTTCTCGCTGATGCGCGCATTGGAAACGATAAAATCTTCGTCGATACTGGCGAGAATTTCGTAATCACGCAGCGAAACGATGCGCGTCACCACCAGTTGCGGATACTTGCGCGCAATCTGCGCCTGGATCATCCGCACCGTAGAGTTACCGGTATCGCATACCAGCATCACCTGCGGATGGCGCTCATAGCCAATGTTGTAGTGCCGCTCCAGGCCAACGCCAATATGCAGCACCAGGTAGCCGATTTCATTCTCGCTCAGGGTATAAGGCGTGTGTTTACCCCAGCTCGAGACTGCTGCCAGCGTCACATCATAGGCCATCGGATAATGCTGCTTGATATTGGCCAACAGCGGGTTCGGGATGTTGATCTGGTATTTCACCCGGGTGATCATGGTTTTGATATGGGTGAGCAGATCGGCCCGCAGCTGCTTGTCGTTCTGCAGGTTGTAGTTATAGTGCGAGTTGATGTAGGACAGGATGTAATCCACCAGCGCCTCTTCGTCATCGGCGTTGATTTTGGTCGGCTGCACTTCCTGCACCCTTCTGGCCGCGATGTTGACCCGCAAATAGGCCTCTTCCGCCGCCGCAATCTCTTTGCCCGTGGCCTTGCTCAGTTCACCCGCCAGCCAGGTTGACGCTTTGCGTACCGCATCATCACCGTCTTCCACGTCAAAATCCTGCAGCGGATAGCCGTCCGTAATGCGCCGCAGCGCCACGGCACAGTAGAAGATCAGGTATTGCTCGCCCTCATCGGTCAGGCGAATGGCATATTGTGACAACAGTGGGTGCAGCAGCCCGGCAAAGGTCAATACCTGCGGCTGATGAAGGATGTCATTGTTCAGCAATGGGTTTTCCGCATCCGCCAGATGCAGTTGAAACAGCAGATCGGTCAGGCAGGAGCGGATCGCCATTTCCGCACCAAACAGCTTCATACCGTAGCGCGGCTTGGTCTCGATGGTTAACTGGTAATGCGCCAGGCGCTCTCTCACCTCAGCCATGTCGTTTTGCAGCGTACCTCGGCTGACAAACCATTCATCGGCCAGATCTTCCAGCTTCATCGAGAAGGCTGAGGTCAAAAAGCGAATCAACAGATAATGCACCCGCTCCTGCGCACTGCGCGGCGTGGCGTGCTGTTTACGTTCCCGATGCTGGAGTGCGCTAAACCGGGCCTCATCATCAACCTGCAGGCGATATCCGGCCCCGCGGCTGTGGACAAACTGCGCACCATAACTCTCCAGGATATCGTTCAGCGCGGTGATATCGGCGCGTACCGTGCGGGTAGACACGGCAAAACGCTTTGCCAGCTCGTCCTGCGGCAAGGTTTCGGACTGCAAAGCATCGAACAACGATGCCAAACGTGGGTAGGGAAATCTCACCATTCTCTTTCCGTTATGAACGTGCCCGCCAGAGGGATCAGGCGGGCAACTGGTTACTTCGCAGCTGGCAAGAACACCATTTGTGAAGGGCTGCCCACCGGGGTGTAGCCTTCAACAAAACTGAGCTTGCCGCTGAGTTGGTCTACGCTAAAGCGGGTTACGTTATCGCTACGCTGATTCATGGCATACAGATAACGGCCACTCGGCTCCAAGGTGATGGTGCGGGGGTAGTCGCCTCGCGTCCAGATCTCTGCCACCGGTTTCAGTTCGCCCTCGCCGCTTACGCTGAACTGCGCAATGCTGTTGTGCAGGCGATTGGCGACATACAGATTTTTACCATCCGCAGCCAAGGCCATGCCAGCGGCAAAGCTGGTACCCTTATAATCGGCAGGCAGGGTTGAAACTGTATGTAACTGTTTCAGCGTCCCCTTCAGGCTATCAAAGTGGTAGCTGGTTAGTGTAGATGCTTCCTCGTTGATTAGTAGGACAATTTTACCATTTGGATGAAATATGAAGTGGCGCGGGCCAGCTCCGGCGGAAGAGGCGGCAATCCACGGCGGATCGTTTGGCGTCAGCTTGCCGCTGGCGGCATCGAAACGCCACTGGTAGATACGATCCAGCCCCAGATCGGTAGAGAACACGAACTTGCCGCTCGGATCGCTGGCGATCATATGCGCATGCGGGCCATTGTGATCGCTGATGGCAAAGCTGCCTTCCACCGCGGCGGCGGGTTTGGCCGCGCCCGCAGGGCCAATATCTTGTTGCACAGAACTGGCGGCTCCCAACTTGCCTTCGTTGTCGACCGGAAACGCCGCAACGCTGCCGCTGACATAGTTAGCCACCAGCAGATGACGGCCATCCGGCGTCAGAGAAAGGTAAACCGGCCCCGCGCCTTGTGAATCCACCTGATTAAGCGGCGTCAGGCTGCCGTCCTGAGGGTTGATGCGATAGGCGACAATGCCCCCGTGCTGGGTGCCATTAAAATCTGCTACCTCGCTGGCAACGTATAGCGTCCTCCCTTTGGCATCGGTAACCAACTGGGCCGGATTAGGCAGGCTGCTGACCAGCGTCTTGGCACTCAGCGCCCCGGTTTTCGCATCCACCTGCATGCGATAAACTCCCTCACCGTTCGGGTTATAGGTACCAATATAGGCAAAATGAGACGACGTGGGTTTCATTGCATCCTCAGCATGTAACGCCGGGCTGGCGATAGCCAACAACGCCAGGGACAGCGCGCTCCACAGCGGAGCGATTCGTAATTTCGAAGCCTGCCAGTTTCGCATAGTTATCCTTTTGACCGATAGATAGGGACAAAAAGATGCCCCTCACCCTAACCCTCTCCCGAAGGGAGAGGGGACCGAACGTGCCACAACTTGACTCCAGTATCCCACCGCCACATCAAATCGAAGGTGAGGGGACCGAACGTGCCACAACTTAACTCCAGTATCCCACCGCCACATCAAATCGAAGGTGAGGGGACCGAACGTGCCACAACTTAACTCCAGTATCCCACCGCCACATCAAATCGAAGGTGAAGGGACCGAACGTGCCACAACTTGACTCCAGTATCCCACCGCCACACCTAACTACAACACCGTACCCCCGCTCAAGAGAGTTAAACAAGCTATAGACTCACTCCTGCACCTGATAACAGCTCCGGACAGCTCCCTCTCCCTGTGGGAGAGGGTTGGGGTGAGGGGTCGCGGATTTACCCCACCAGTCGCTTGGTGATCTCCAGCAGCGTTTTGACATCTTGCGGGCGAGTATCGCCACTGGCGGAATCAATAATGGAGCTGTAGATATGCGGGATCACCTGCTTCACACCGGCTTTCAACGCAATCTCCAGGATCGGTTCGAAGTTTTCCAGATCGATGCCCCCGGTCGGCTCCAGCATAAAGTCATGCTCGGCACAGGCTTTCGCCACGTACTCATATTCGTCCTGATGCTTCAGGCCGCCCATAGGGAAATACTTAATCGAGCTACCGCCCATGTCTTTCAACAACGCAATCGCGGTCTCTACCGGCACTATGCCATCCGCTGCCTGAGCGCTCAGCGGCCCGGTGGAAATCTTCACCCAGCCCACGCGACCGGTTGGGGAGACCAGACCGTTCACCACGGTTTGGTTTTGCTTCAGCAATGCACGGCTGGCACCAACGCCGGTGAATACCTGGTTCACATGCTGGGGTTGGACGTGCTCGGAGATCAGGCTGACCATATTCGACTGCTTGGGATCGCCAGCTCCCAGGCCCACGGAAAGCGCGTTCTCGATCAGGCGTGCATAACGCGACATATCCGCCACGGCACTCTCAACGTCTGGATAGTTTTTGGAAAGAACGCCCACCAGCACGTGCCCCTGCGCCGCATTATAGATGTCCTGCGCGTTGGCTTTTGAGCCAGCCAGCACGTTGAGGCAAACGCGGTCTTTATAGTAATTAGGCTTCAGCTTCATGCTTGGTTCTCCGTAAACAGATTTTTAATACAGGTAAAGACGGTCATCAGCTGCTGCTCGTTCACGCTGCGGACATCCACCTCAATCTTGCCTTCGTTGGCCTTGTAGCCACGGAAATAGATGGCGATATCACCGGTTTTCAGCCGCTGGACAATGTCTACGGTCGACATCCCCAACACCGCTTCATCAAAGGTGATTTCAACGCGGGCAATATCGCGCCCTGCGCTGTCCCAGACGGTTTTGGCACTGATGCCATTCAGGGTATTCAGTTGGCTGATAAACGGCGTCATGCGCTCTACCATTTGCGCACCGGTGGTTTTCTCCGATGTCAGGTAGCTTTCAATCGCCTGCGTCAGGCCGAGGATGCCCTCTTTACCCACCTTCATCGCCCGGCCAATACCACCAGACTGCTGCTTCACCCACTCTACGTATTGCTTCTTGCCGATCACCAGCCCGCTGGTTGGCCCTTCAATAGCCTTGGCACCGCTGTAGATCACCAGATCGGCCCCCATCTGGTAGTAACACATCAGATCTTCTTCGGCAGCGGCATCGACGATCAGCGGCAGGTTATGCTTACGTGCCACCACGGCAGCCTGTTCGACGGAGAGCATGCTTTTCTGCACGCAGTGGTGAGACTTTATGTACAGAATGGCCGCGGTCTGCGAGGTAATGCAGGCTTCAATCTGCTCAGGAGAACATTCGTTGGCATAGCCCGCTTCCACCACCTTGCCGCCGCCAAGGGCGACCATGGTATCCACCGGTGCGCCAAAGTTGACGTTATGGCCACGCGGCAACACGATCTCGCGCGGCTCATTCACCGTAGCGGAATGCAGGTTGACCAACAGATTGGCGTTGTCCTTGACGATCACCGCCGCCACCGACTGGGCAATACCGGCAGAAGCGCAGGAAACAATCACCGCGTCTTCCACATTCAGCAGGCCAGCAATATAGGCTCCGGTCTTGTTGACCAGATCTTTGATTTCAAAGTAATGGTTGAGGCCATAACTCACCACATCAACCACCTCCTGGCGTGGCGTAGAAACGCCAAGTGCGGTCATGCGACCGGAAGTGTTGATCACCTGCTTTAAATTATATTTTTCATAGAGTGAAGACATGAGCGGCTTTCCCTTGTTCGGTTAATAGGATTTCCCCGGCCACCACGGCGGCCAACGGCACCAACAGTTGTTCGCCATTCACGGACTCCCCTTCGGAGTCGGCAAACACCTGCGGCCCCTGGCGGAGATCAAAAATGGTCAGGTCGGCATCAAAGCCGGGTTTCAGCTGCCCCTTGGTGGTCAGGCGCAACGCCGCAGCGGCATTTTCCGTTACGCAGCCAATGACCTGCGCCAGAGAAAGCCCAACGGTAAAGAATTTGGACATCACCGTCGCCAGGCTATGTACCGGGCCTGCCAGGCGGTTGCGGCAGTAGATATCGGAGCTGATGGTGTGCGGGAAGATCCCCAGTGCGATGGCCTGACGGGCAACCTCAAAGCTGAAGCTGGCCGAACCGTGGCCCACATCAAGCAGCACGCCACGTTTTAACGCACGTTGGATCGACTCGCGCAGCGTACCTGCCGGGGTCAGAATGCGGTTCGGTTTGCCGTTGTAGCAGTGAGTGATGATGTCGCCCTGGGTCAGCAGATCGGCGATCTCGTCCAGATCCGGCGGGTTATTGCCGATGTGTACCATCAGCGGCAGTTGCTGGTTTTCCTGCTGGATCTCTTTGGCCAATACCAACGGTTTGGTGCCGTTCTGGCCCACAACGCTGCTGCTCATGCGCGCCTTGATACCAATGACAAACCCAGGCTTGCCGTCGATAGCCTGTTTAACCTGCTGCTTATTGATATCCGCCATATCGGCCAGTTCATTCTGCCTTAGCAGACCGATACGCGAGATATTGAGGAAGGCAAAGACGTTGGTTTTGGCGCTGCGCGTCAGGGCATAGAATTCATCGATATCGTCAGTGCCGGTGCTGCCAGCATCCACCACAGAGGTGACGCCGCTGCTCACGCCCACCAGGTCCGGGTCGTCATGATAAATCGGTGAAGAGGGATAACAGTGTACGTGAGAGTCGATCCAGCCAGCGCTCAGGCGGTAGTTCCCCGCCAGATCCAGTTGTTTGTGGGCACTGGCATCAGCCGCCAACTGCCCGACGACGGCAATCTTACCCGCCGCAATAGCCACATCGGCCAGGGTGTCGTCCACCAGCCTGGCGCGCCGGATGATTAGGTCATACATACTTCGCTACTCCTTGCCAAACCCTGGGCAGTTAACCCAGGGCTTGGGACTTGATTAAGAAATGGCTACCGGGAAGAATGCCCCCAAGATCATGGCCCCCAGGATCGCGCCGCCGGTGATCGGCTTGCCCCAGATGTAGAACAGCAGCGCACCCAGCAGAGAACCCAGGCCGATCGGGATCGACGCGGCCATGGCAGACAGGATGATCAACGGCCCAAGGAAACGCCCGGAAGAGTTACCTGCCCCCATCATCACGTCCGCCCCGTAGGTGGAGTCGCTCTGGCTGATGGTAAATTTGCGCGCCAGGATAATCAGGTAACCAATCGCCAGGCCAATGACCAGGCCAGTAACCAGCGAGGCGGCAAAGTTGGCTACCGGGAAGACAATCCCCGCGCCCAGCAACAGCGCAGGAACACCCAGGCCAACCCCTGTCTGGATCGCACCGCCAATATCCAGGATCCCCACCAGAGAACCTTCGATAATGCGGGCAAACAGGAAGCTGGCACCGAACGCCGCCACCGCACCGTAAACCCCGGTGTCCATCCCGGCACGCAGCATGGAAACGAAGGCCACTTCGTTAAACGCGCCTATGCCATACAGGTAATACATGTGTGTCCCGGCGAACACGCCGGACGAGAGCAGGCCAACAAAAATCGGGAACGACCAGTCGGCATACCAGAAGCCTTTGTCTGCTTGTGCTTCCATCATTCAGCTCCTTATTTTCCGCTCAGGGTGTTATGAATGGCATCCAGCCAGCCAGGCACGCCCAGGCTGAAGGATTCGAGAACTTTCATATCAAAGCCGCGGAAGAAGCCGCTCAGCACGAACAGCAGCACAATCGCCACCATCATGATCTTGGTGACTTTATTCCAGCCGCTTTCTTCAACGCCCTTGCCAATCAGGATACCCAGCACCAGACCCGGTACGGCGTTACCCATGATCAGCTGTGCCAGACCACCGAAGATGGTGCCCCAGAAGCCAGAACGTTTGCCCGCTTCGATCGCCGCCAGCCAGAAGATCACCGGCATGACGGTATTCACCAGCAGGTTGGCCGCCGGAACCAACACTTTGATAGCCGTGACCTGCAAGGCCGCAGGCACTGCCGAAGCGGTGGTATTAAGGAAGGCCACGACCAAAATGCCGATGATGCCGCACGCAATGGCCATCTTTTTTGGATCGTGCATGGTTTGTGCGACGTTGCGGTTTTTGATCATCAGGGCTGCAGCGCCCCAGTTAGGAATGATGCGATGGTCAACGTCCTGCGTGAAGGCACCCGCCGCCACTGAAGACGCCCAGGCGTTGAAGAAGAAGCCCAGACCAAATGAGAAATGAGAAGCCGGATCGCCTTCGCAGGAGTTCAGCTCACCCAAGGTACGGAACGCTCCCATACCCTGCGTCGTCGGTGCGTGGAACATACGTGCAGCACCGGCCCCTACACCGACGCCAACCAGCCCGCCGATAATAATCGACTTAAATAAGATGATTAAAAACATCAGAATATCCTTCTTATGTCATGCCCAGTGGATCCCAAGACGCAGCCATAGCGGCTGTAGCTTGAAACACGACGGATATAACGTTTTTATTTCTGGGTGAAGACCACCTTTTCGGTATTGATGATCGTCACGTTCACGGTTATTTCTAATGAAACGGCATAGCTTTTTCTTTCACGCGCCAGGAAGAAGAAAAGAAATTTTTCTTTGGTGGTTCTCTCTTCCGCCTTTAATATTTTGACATCCTGCGGTTCGATACGCAGCAGAACATTATTGGTGGATTTTAAAATCACGCCCTGTACATTCGCTAATGCACCGGCAAAGGCTTTAGCTTTACTATCGCCTTTGCCTTCCACGTTAACCGAGGTAGTATAAGTTTCTTTCATTACGGATTGCCGTATTTTTTGACATACGCTTCCACTAGCCGCTGGCCTAATTCTTCTTTATCCATAAAGCCAAAGCCTAATACATTGCAGCCTTCGTTAATTGCCGTCACGCCTTCTTCGATAGAACGCATACCATATCTGGATTTATAACCATATTTGGTTTGTGCAGTGATCGCCCCAGCGCCGCCGCTGCCGCAGAAGGAAATGCCTAGTTGCGCATTCTCTGCTTTCATCACGTCACCCAGTTTCATATCCGCCGCCATGCCAGGGATCACAATCACCTTGGCACCTGCATTTTCAACGCCTTGGCCCACTTTCTGGCCTTTACCCAGCCGATCGCCGATCACTACGGTAATTTGTCCCATGGGGTTTTTCTCCTGAATAATTTTAATGAATTAAACGTTATTGGTCGTTATCTTTAGCCACTTCAAAATGAACCGAAAGCAGATACGCCTCTTCAATCGGTAATGTGGCAAACTTATTTACCACTCGCTCTGCCAGTTGCATCGATCCGGCAGAAATTTCATCAAACAGTGATTTATCAACTTCCGGCAAGGGTTCACCCGTTATTGAGCGCAACACCATCGCGCGGATATGGGATTCCAACATTTGTTGTTGCACCGCATTGGTGTAAATATTCTCTTCACCCAACATGGCGGTAATATCGGCCAGCAGTTGAGTGGTAATCGCTGCGGCCTCACTGATGTCAGTCTGTTCCCTGTTATTTACCGAAGCAGTTCCGTCATTCACTTTGCAGTCACCTCTGGATCCAGCTATTTATCCGTTAACGGTAAAGCGCTTTACCTTTACCCGCTTTCTTTGATGTCTTTACCCTAACCCTTGGGGCATTGCTTGTGTAGCGCGTTTTTTTCCAGTTCGAACTGGAAATTAAGTGACGCCAGGGGATCCATTTCGCAAAATCGGGGGTTTTTACGCTAACTAAATGAGATTGCAAAAAGAGTTTGCAACGCAGAGTTGCCAGTTGGCATCGCGGCGCAAAAAACTTCGTGATCGAGATCTCTTTCTTTTCCGGCCCTAACAGCCTACTATCAGTAGGACAAACCGACATTTTTCACACCCCCGCTCCCAAAGGTGCGGGGGTGTTGCTTTTGTGTTGTTTTCCGAATTTATGGCGCAGAAAGGGCGCCCTTTGATTGGACTGGAGAGTGGAATGACCAAACCAACCATTACCATTAATGAGCTGGATGCGGAACGCCTGGATGCGCTACTGGCACAGCCAGCCTTTGCCAATACTGACGTCGCCGCCGCGCTGAACGCTGAACTGGATCGTGCTGACATTGTGCCGGCATCGCAGATCCCTGCACACGTCGTCACCATGAACAGCCGCGTACGTTTTCGCGATCTGCATACTTCAGAAGAACATGTGCGCACGCTGGTGTACCCTGCCTCTCTCAAAGACAGCGCTGAACAGTTGTCGGTGATGGCACCTCTGGGTGCAGCACTGCTGGGAATGCACGTGGGTAAACAGATCAATTGGCAGTTGCCAAACGGCGAAGAAGCGCGCATTGAAGTGCTGGAATTGCTGTATCAACCTGAGGCTGCGGGCGAGTATCACCGCTAAGTCAGGTTTCCGGGCGGCCATTCAGCCGCCCTTTTTGTCAACGCTACCTTGATTACCGCAGTACGCTTAACGGAATTTCTTGTGATTGGCATCGCGGGTTTGCTTGAAGCCCTCCGCCACTTTGCGCGCGTCCTCCAGCTTGCCCTGATTCGCCAGCGCCATTGACTGATCGATCTGCCCGATCAGCTTCGCCAGCCCTTGACGAAACTCCTTCATCTCCGGGCTGTCTGGCGCTTTGTTTTCCAACTTCGGCGGTGTGCCTTTCTGGGCATCCGTAGCCGCAGCGCGCATATTCTGCAGGCTCTGTTTGAAGGTATCGGTAGAATCGGTTTTCAATACAATTTTGTAATTGGCGGCCAGGGTATCCATGTCATCGGCCAGTTCGACTGCCATCACCCATGAACTGGCTCCCAGCAGCGTCAGTACTGCCAACACTTTCAATGTCTTCTTCATGCTCACCTTCCCGTTATTGTTTTATTTAACTCGTAATTAACATAGGCACAGAACGGCAAAACCGATACCTGATATTTGTAAGGAAGGTTGAAGCGGAGGAGTTGGGAGGAGCTGAGATACCCCCTCACCCTAGCCCTCTCCCAAAAGGAGAGGGAACCGATCGAGTTGAACTGAAAGTATCATGATTCTTCATGAGCACCGGCTGATTTACCTTGGATGAGGGGACGAGCGAGGTTGCTGATATTGCCTCTACTTCCAAAAAAAGCAGAGGCTAACAGCTCCCTCTCCCTGTGGGAGAGGGTTGGGGTGAGGGGTCTTACTGCCCAGCGATCTTCATTTCTGGCAGCAGCACGGAACCGCACTGGATATTGCTGCGCAGTTCGATATCGCTGCCGATGCTGACGATATTGCGCAGCATATCTTTCAGATTGCCAGCAATGGTGATTTCGCTGACTGGATACTGGATCTCACCGTTTTCTACCCAGAAGCCAGAAGCTCCACGTGAGTAATCGCCGGTAATACCGCTGACGCCCTGCCCCATCAGTTCGGTGACCACCAGACCGGTGCCCAACTGTTTGAGCATGCCGGCAAAGTCATTGCCCTGACCGGCAATACGCCAGTTATGGATCCCGCCCGCATGACCGGTGCTATGCAGCCCCAATTTACGCGCCGCGTAGCTGGTCAGCAGCCAGGTTTCCAGCACGCCGTCTTTAACGATGTCGCGGCGCTGGGTGCGTACGCCTTCACTGTCGAACGGCGTAGAGGCCAGCCCTTTCAGCAAGTGCGGATGTTCTTCAATGGTCATCCACTCCGGCAGGATCTGTTTACCCAACGAATCCAGCAGGAAGGTAGACTTGCGATAAACGCTGCTGCCGCTGATAGCCCCAACCAGGTGGCCAAACAGACCGGTTGCCACTTCTGAAGCGAACAGCACCGGCGCTTTCATGGTTGACAGCTTGCGTGGGGAGAGACGCGCCAGCGTGCGGCGGGCACATTCCTGGCCAACCCACTCAGGGCTGGCCATATCACCCATAGCCCGACCAATGGTGTAGGCATAATCCCGCTCCATATCGCCATCATGTTCGGCGATCACACAGCTGGAGAGCGAGTGACGGCTGGAGCAATAGCTTTGCAGCATGCCGTGGCTGTTGCCGAAGACCTTGATACCGTAATGGCTGTTGAAGCTGCCGCCTTCGGTATTGGTAATCCGCTTGTCGGCCGCCAACGAAGCCTGCTCGGCACGCGCAGCCAGCTCGATACCGCGTTCGGCATCCAGTTCGGTGGGGTGGAACAGGTCCAGATCCGGTGCGTCAAACGCCAGCAGATCTTTTTCCGCCGGGCCAGCATGAGGATCAGGTGAAGTGTAACGAGCGATATCCAGCGCCGCCTGCACGGTACGGGCAATGGCATCCGGATTAAGATCGGTGGAGGAAGCACTGCCTTTGCGGTTTTGATAATAGACGGTAATGCCTAACGCGCCGTCGCTGTTGAATTCGACGTTCTCCACTTCGCCGAAGCGGGTGCTGACGCTGATACCGGTGGTTTTGCTCACGGCAACTTCTGCCGCATCGGAACCGGCGCGTGCCAGCTCCAGCGCCTGTGAAACGGCGTGTTCCAGCGCTTTGCGCTGCTCTGCAACTTGGGTGACTACTTTCATCAATCGGCCATAGTTAATCAGAATATCGTTGAGAAAAGTGCCGTGTCGGCATGGTTTTGCGCGCAATAACGCGCCAAAATACTTTCAGGCTGCACCCGCTGGCCACAGCCCGATGTACTTTTGAGTCTAACAGGAACCGCGTGGAATTTCGCATAAAGCCGGCAACCTGTTAGGATTAGCCTCTTTTTAACGGAGCCTACCATGAACAAACAGCCTGAAGACTGGCTCGACGAAGTCCCGGAGAACGAAAACGAGGACGATGACGAGATTATCTGGGTCAGTAAAAGTGAAATTAAACGTGATGCCGAAGCGCTGAAAGACCTGGGAACCGAACTGGTTGAACTGGGTAAAAACGCCTTGGAACGCATCCCGCTGGATGAAGATCTGCGTGCCGCCATCGAACTGGCGCAGAAGATCAAGAAAGAAGGCCGCCGCCGCCAGATCCAACTGATCGGTAAAATGCTGCGTGCTCGCGATGTCGAACCGATCCAGACCGCGCTCGACAAGTTGAAGAACCGCCATAACCAACAGGTTTCGCTGTTCCACAAGCTGGAAGCGCTGCGCGATCGCCTGGTAGCAGAAGGTGATGACGCAATCCCGTCCGTGCTGGATCTGTATCCACAGGCCGATCGCCAACAGTTGCGCGCCCTGATACGTAACGCACAGAAAGAACAGGCTGCTAACAAGCCGCCAAAATCATTCCGCCAAATCTTCCAGTACTTGCGAGAGCTGGCAGAGGCACAACAGTGATCGTCAGCGGCATCGCTGCGGGATGGACTCCGTTCATCCCCGCTGATGCGTCGCTGTGCTGCTCGTTTCACGGATATTGAACCGCAGGTTGCCCTCCAGCTCTTCCTCCGCTTCTTCAAACAACAGAATAATGGCACCAAAGCGGCGTTTGCTGCGGGCGTTGAGATTGAGAAATTCAATCTCGACCGGCAGGCTGATGTCGCCGGTCACCACGTCCCACAGCGCGTCCAGGTTGGCGCCAAATCCTTCACCCAGTGCAAACCGCTCGGCAAAGTGGCGATAGAACGCTGGCAAGTCCGCAATCTGGTTAAAATCGAACTCTATTTTCCCCATCGGCTCACTCCATCCGCATGAAGTTCTTATAATGGTCGCGCGTGACATAAATCAGACCGTCACTGGAATACAACAGCCGATCGGCACCGCGTCGGCCGCATTGGTAGTTGATATCCGCTTCGCGCCATACCCGGTTATTGGCGGTCGGTAACTGCCCTTCACGGTTGGAAAAACGGTCGCCGCCAATGGCCTTGCCTGGCAATACCTTGCACAGATTACCGTCACGCGCATCCCAACCCTGCTCACGAGCCTGTTTTTTGGTGATGTAGTAGTCAGGCAGACGCTGGTGCTTTTGCACATAGCTGACCACCCGCTGCTGCTGCGTCAGTTGTTCAATGCTCTCTGCCGCCGGGGTCGAATCGTTGGTCAGAGCCCGATTGCCATCCCCCTGCAGCGCACTGAACCCCGCCACCAGCAAAGCAATCAACATCGCAATAAGCGTACGTTTATTCATACCGTCCCTGCATATATAGCAAAAATTAATGAATCAAAGATGACCAAGATGTAACCATTTCGCATCCAAAAGGCCTGACGCCCGAGCAAAAACCGCAATTGATACGGAATTATTATGGTTTGTGAGGCCTTCCTGCATGCATTTTAGCCCCCGTAGTCGGGGGACGTAAACCATGCAGTTTAGCCTTTGGCGGGAAAGTGAAAATATCAATCAATCAGCGCGTGACGGTAGCGATGCAGCATATCGGCCAGGCGTTTTACCGGCCCGGTGACGCTAAGCGGAGCGAGGTTATCCACCAGCTTTTGTTGATATTCATTCATCTCTTTGAGTAACCGATCGTAGTAGTAAGCCCGCTTCACATCGTTCTTGGCGGTGACCACGTGGTCGGCGGTGCTGCGGATCTGCTTGTGGAACACCGAAAGCTCTTCCCGCTCCGGGATCTCGGTCATCTGCATCCGCTGGTGGGCAATAATCAGGTTGAGCGCCAGCCGGTATTTGGCGATGTCGTTAGGGAACATCATCAGCAGCTGGTTCAGGCGCTGATATAGCGCGGGCAGATGGTTTTCCTTACGGCGCGCCGCCTTGGTGGTCAACGCCGAAACGGCGCTGCTGACCAACTGATTCATCAACGTGCGGCCGGTACGTTCACGTGAGGTATCACGGATCAGGAACAGCACGATCATCGCCACAAAACAGCCGATAATCTGGCCGATGGCGCTGTCGATAAACGAGGAGACATGGAAACTCATCGGGTTACTCAACACGATGATGTTAATGGTACTCGCCAAGGTGCCCAACGATCCCAAACGGCGTTTCTGCACTTCGATACCGATGACAAAGGACATGATGCCCAGGCTCAGACACAACAAGAACATGCTTTGCTGGGTTTCCGGCAGAATAAACATATAAAACAGCGCACCGAGCGGCAACGCCACCAGCACGCCTAGCAGGAAGTCGAGCGCCATCATTTTTGGATTTGGCGTACGCATCGCCAATGCGGTCACGACGGCGATCATCACCATACAGCCGCTGCCGGATGTCCAGCCGGTCCACAGCCAGAACAGGCAGCCTATCGAGGTCGCCGCCCAGGCTCGCAGCCCGTTGATCATCGCATGGTGGCCTTCCGCCGACGGCCTCTTCACCACCACTTCCCCGGCCAGTATCTCGTTTTCTACCGCGTTGATGCCGCTGTTGGTATGCACGCCTTTTGCCACCAGCAGATAGCGCGTCGCTGCGCCCACCCAGCCGGTGACCGTTTGCAGATGTTCATCGCTACGGTTGGTTGCCAGCACCTGGCGCACCAGCTTCAGGCGTTTATGCACTTCCTGCGCGGTTTCTGCCGGGACCATCAGCAGCTCACGGATATTTTCCTTCACCGCATCCGGATGATTGAGCAAAATCAGGTAGGTTTCACAGGCCTGGGTGATCAACGTCAGCGAAAGCGTATGTAACGCATGCAAGCGGCTGTTGACCCGCTGCCAACGTGACGACTCCAACATCAGGTTGCTGCGCATCCCGTTGATAGCGGTGGTGCTTTTAACCAGATCGCTCCAGGCACGGTCGATATCTTCCTTGCCGGCATCGCTGATACACATTTGCATCAGCTTGTACTGCCCCACCAGCAGTTGATCCACCGCACGATCGATATCCTGTTTGATCGAACGCGGGGAAAACAGCAGGTCGGCCAGTACCGCACTGAGAATACCGAGCACGATCTCGCTACAGCGCTCTACGGCGAACTGTGGCGCGTCCAGCAGTGAGGTGGTGGTCGTTGCGGAGGTGACGATGATAATCAGCGCCGTGTAGCCCGCCAGCCCCCAGGCATAAGAGTTTTCGACCTTCACCAGCGAGGAGATCCAGGTACAGACCCCCAGCCAGACGCAGCAAAGCATCAGCATCACCACCGGTGCACGAGCGCAGGTAACG
Source organism: Serratia sp. K1WW1 (assembly GCF_055790865.1). Classification (NCBI taxonomy): domain Bacteria; kingdom Pseudomonadati; phylum Pseudomonadota; class Gammaproteobacteria; order Enterobacterales; family Yersiniaceae; genus Serratia; species Serratia sp. K1WW1. The sequence continues at coordinate 654,093 of NZ_CM147697.1, read as the reverse complement.
ATAATCAGCAAGCCGACAAAGCAGCCGATAAAGGTGCCGATAATACGCAGCCAGCCGCGATAGCGAATGGCGCCAGAGAAAGGTTCCCCCCCGGCGGCAAAGGCCGGGCCGGCAGCCACAATGGCCGCCGTCAGCACCGACCAGCGCGGGGTTTCCAGATTGAGGTGGAAACCGACAAACAGGGCGAAAACGATCGCAAAGCTGAGCTTGCAGGCAAACCGTAGCCGCAGAAAGGTTGGGTTGTTCATTAGCCGAACTCGCGCAACCGATGCATCAGCCGGATAAACGGCGAGCCGCTGTCGATGCTACGATCGTTCTTGCCGGTTATGACCACGGTCGCGGTGGTACCCGCCGGGTAAGAGTGTTGCTGATCTTTCTCATCGAGGATGATTTTCACCGGCACGCGCTGTGCCAGACGCACCCACTCCAGATTGCTGTCGATCGACGCCAGCCCCTTGCTGTTTGGGGTGCTGCTGCTGTTATTCACCGCCGCGGCCAGGCTATCGACGGTGCCGTGCATAATACGGTTGCTACCCAGCGGGGTGATCTCGGCACGGTCGCCTTTGCTCAACCCTTCAAGCTTGGTTTCTTCCAGATAGGCGATGACATAGAAACTGTTTTTCTTCACCAGCGCCACCGCCGTAGAACCACGGGTGATAAATTCCCCTGCGTGGACGTTGAGGTTGGTGACCCAACCGTCTGCTGGCGCACGCACCGTGGTCCGTTCCAGATCCAACTGCGCCAGATCGCGCACGGCGATCGCCTTGGCCAACTGATGCTGCACGGTTTGCAGCACGTTATTGGATTGGTCGATCTCTTCTTGTGACATCGCCTGGATCCCCAAGCGCACACGGCGGCCCGCTTCACGCTTCTTCTCAGCCGCCAGCGTCTGATAATAGGCCACATCGGCGTTGGCTTCGGCCAGTGCCTGTTGGTAACGTGGCTGGTCGATCACCATCAGGATCTGGCCCTGTTTCACCAGTTGGTTGTCGGTGATCGGCACGTCGGTCAGCAAACCGCTGACGTCCGGGGCTATCGCCACCACGTCGGCAGTGAATTTGGCATCACGCGTCCACGGCGATTCGGTGTAAAACGCCCAGGCCTTGAACACGGCGATGGCCGCCAGCAGGACCAGCAGCAAGGTGATGGCGATGCGGAGTATTTTTAATGACAGAGTTTTCACAGCAGCCTCAAACGAAAAGACACGAAATCAGATAAAACAAACAGCAATACAGCGCGGTATTGAACAACGCCGGATGCCAGACAAAATCGTAAATCCCGGTCGGCTGCAACAGGCGGCGTATGACGAAGAACAGGGCCAACGACGCTAACAGCTCAAAAAATACCGGTGGGAACGACAGTCCAAAAATGACCATAACCGGAAGCAAACTCATCACTTTATCCTTAATTGTTTACTACACCGGGGTTTTCCCTGCTGATTTCACATTCCATTTACATTCTAGCGCACGGACGCCAAACGTTATGATCTGGTAGTTGACCAGGCCACAAACCTGAAAAAGGGTTAAGCTAACAGCAGGCTTCCGCGAGAGGGAATGTATGGATAACCGGAGGGATCGTGCGGCCACGGCAGTTTACCGCGGCATAGCTGACCACGCTCAAGCGTTCAGAAGATCTTTACACCCGACGCGTTATATTAGCCTGCTTACTATCAACTCATCTATAATCTGTGATCTAAATCACTTTTAAGCCAGAGTGAACAATGGAAAGACTAAAACGGATGTCCGTGTTTGCCAAAGTCGTTGAATGCGGGTCATTTACCGCGGCAGCACGCCAGCTCGACATGAGTGTTTCATCCATCAGCCAGACAGTGTCCAAACTGGAAAATGATCTACAGGTGAAGCTGCTTAACCGCAGCACGCGCAGTATCGGCCTGACCGAAGCCGGTAAAATCTACTATCAGGGCTGCCGCCGCATGTTGCAGGAAGCCGCCGAGGTCCATGAGCAGCTTTATGCGCTGAACAATACGCCCATAGGCACGCTGCGCATCGGCAGTTCGTCCACTATGGCGCAAAACGTCCTGGCGACCATGACCGCCGATATGCTGCAAGAGTATCCTGGCTTGACGGTTAATCTGGTCACCGGCATTCCGGCCCCGGATCTGATTGCCGATGGCTTGGACGTAGTGATCCGCACCGGCGAACTGCAGGATTCCAGCCTGTTTTCCAAACGTCTGGGCTCGATGCCGATGGTGGTCTGCGCCGCCAAAAGCTACCTGACTCAACACGGGACACCGCAAAAACCGGCGGATATGGTGAATTTTTCCTGGTTGGAATACAGCGTACGGCCCGACAGTGAGTTTGAATTGATGGCTCCCGAAGGCATCAGCACGCGTATTTCCCCACAGGGGCGCTTCGTGACCAACGATTCACAAACCATGATCCGTTGGCTCAAGGCCGGGGCCGGGATTGCCTATGCGCCACTGATGTGGGTCATCGAAGAGATCAAACGCGGCGAGATTGAGATCCTGTTCAAGCGCTACCATTCAGAACCCCGACCGGTTTACGCACTGTACACCGAGAAGGACAAGCTGCCGCTCAAGGTGCAGGTGTGTATCAATTACCTGACGGAATACTTTAAACGCGTGGCGGAAGTGTATCAGGGCTATCGCTGAGGCTCCCTTATTACCCTGGAGTTCACTCCAGGGTAATAAGTTTGCTCTAGCTGATATATAGCCTTTACTGCTATAAAAATGGTTACTCATTTTATTAATGCTAATTATCGAAAGCATTTACCTTCATTTGATTGCCATTCTCTACTGAGAACTCTGCTGTATTCATTCGGGTTAACCGATCGGTTATGCGGAAATTTCCGCCATAGTTGCGGGTAATAAACCACCGCGATAATTGTTTGGAGCATATCCTGCCAATCCAACCCAAATGCCCATTCTGCTACCGCTTTCGCGCACTTGCTTACGCCCCTGCGGGTGTGATTTATTGATGAATTGGCGCTGGTGCGCCCAATTATCATTATCGCCATAAATAATAAAAACTCGGCTTCATTATTCATTATAGGAATCACCATGGAAAAGATCTCACGTACGCACCTGGTATATGCCATGTCGCGCGATAACGCCCCTGTGGCCACCGTTGCCAGCGGCAGCGACGTTTGTTTTGAAACCTGTGACTGCTTCGAAGATCAAATCGCCTCCGAACAGGCCGCCTTCACCGAACTGGACTGGAGCCGCATCAACCCGGCTACCGGGCCGGTTTACGTGCAGGATGCGAACCCCGGCGATGTGTTACGGGTAGAGATTAAACGTATTACCCCAACCAGCCATCAGGCAGTCATGGTCACCGCTCCAGGCCTGGGCGTCATTGGCGATGAGCTGCAACAGCCACAGATCCGCACCGTGCCGCTGGAAGACGGTTTCGCATTGCTGCCCGGCGGCGTGCGTTGGCCGTTAAAGCCGATGATCGGCGTGATTGGCGTCGCCCCGGCCGAAGAACCTATCTCTTGCGGCACACCAGATGCTCACGGCGGCAACATGGACTGCAAAATCATCACCGAAGGTTGCACGCTGTGGCTGCCGGTTAACGTTCCCGGTGCGCTGTTTGCGCTCGGCGATCTGCATGCCGCAATGGGCGATGGCGAAGTCTCGGTATGCGGGCTGGAAATTCCCGGCGAGGTAGTGGTGAACCTGAGCGTAGTCAAAAACCGCGCGCTGCCAACCCCGATGATGAGCACCGCCGATACGCTATATACCCTGGCATCCGCCAAAACGCTGGACCAAGCGGCCGAATTGGCAACGCGCAATATGGCGCACTTCGTGGCGGACTATAGCCAGGTCTCGCTGGCCGACGCCATCAACCTGCTGAGCATCACCGGCGATCTGCAAATCTGTCAGGTGGTCGATCCGCTGAAAACCTGCCGTTTCGCGCTGCCACGCAGCGTTGCCGAACAGTTAAACCTCCAGCTGGATTAGGGATAGCGCCATGTCTGTAGAACAATTTGGTTATAAGCAGGAACTGCACCGTACCCTTACTCTGAAAGATCTGGTGATATACGGCATGATCTTTATGGTGCCGATTGCGCCGTTTGGCGTGTTTGGCTACGTGTGGGAAGGCGCACAGGGCATGGTAGCGCTGGCCTATCTGATCGGCATGGTGGCGATGTTCTTCACCGCCATGAGTTACTGGTCAATGTCCCGCGCTTTCCCGGTTTCCGGCTCGGTCTATGCCTATGCCCAGCGCGGCATCCATGAAACCGTCGGCTTCTTTGCCGGCTGGCTGATCCTGCTCGATTACATCCTGGTACCGTCGTTGCTGTATATCGTCAGCGCGGCGGCGCTCGGCCCGATCCTGCCAGAAGTACCCGCCTGGGTGTGGATCGTGACCTTTATCGTGATCAACAGCGCGATCAATCTGGTGGGGATCCAGTTCACCGCCAAGGCCAACCGCTACATTCTGGTGGCGGAGATCGTGATCCTGACCATCTTTGTGGTGATGGGCCTGACGGCACTGTATTCCGGCGAAGGTTCCGGTGGCCTGACGCTGAACCCGCTCTACAACGCCGAGAAATTCAGCCTGCCGTTGGTGATGGGTGCGGTGTCGATTGCAGTGCTGTCGTTCCTGGGTTTTGACGGTATTTCAACGCTGTCCGAAGAGAGCAAAGGCGGGGCCGATGCCGTGGGGAAAGCCTCGCTGTATGCGCTGCTGTTGGTAGGGTCGCTGTTTATTCTGCAAACCTGGATTGCCGCCGATCTGGCTGCGGGCCAAAACTTCACTAATCTGGATACCGCGTTCTACGATACCGCCAATCTGGCGGGCGGCTCCTGGTTAAAGCAGGCCACCATCTGGGCGACGGCACTCTCCTGGGGGATTGCCAATGCGTTAGTCGCGCAGGCCGCCATCTCCCGCATTCTGTTCGCCATGGGGCGTGACCGCCAATTGCCGAAGATCCTGGCCAAGGTACATCCACGCTTTAAAACCCCTTACGTCAGTACCCTGCTGGTCGCGGTGATCTCCCTAGGTTCCGGGCTGTACTTCAACGGCAGCATCGACAACCTGAGCCGGTTGGTCAACTTCGGGGCGCTGATGGGCTTTTTGATCCTGCACCTGTCGGTGATTAACCACTACATCATCCGCCAGAAGTCCAAGGCCTGGGTAAAACACCTGCTGTTCCCGCTGGTCGGCCTGTCTATCATCGCCTTTGTGCTGTACGAGATGGATATCGAAGCCAAAATCCTCGGCCTTAGCTGGCTGGCGATCGGCATCGTGTATTACTTTGTGCTGCGCGTAGTGCTGAAGAGAGAGCCGGTGCTGAAGCTGGAGGACTAAGCCAGCAATCTGCCCCTTCTGGGGCAGATTTATCCAATCCTTTGATGATGTTAACAAAACGGCCCGCTGGTCATACCCCTCTACCCGCCGCTAGGTTATGCTCGAAAAAAAACCTGTATCAGGAAAAATCATGAAGAAAATCATACTGGACTGCGATCCGGGGCATGACGATGCGATCGCGATGCTGCTGGCATGGGGCAACCCAGATATTGAACTGCTGGCCGTCACCACCGTCGTCGGCAACCAGACGCTGGAGAAGGTCACGCGCAATGCGCTGGCCGTGGCACGCATTGCCAACATCACCGGAGTGCCCTTTGCCGCAGGCTGCTCGCGGCCGCTGGTACGACAAATTGAAGTCGCACCCGACATCCACGGCGAATCGGGACTCGATGGCCCAGTCTTACCGGAACCCACCCTGCAACTGGCCGATATCCATGCCGTCGACCTGATCATTGATACCATCATGGCGCACCCACCAGGCACCGTAACGCTGGTGCCCACCGCAGGCCTGACCAACATCGCCATGGCAGTGCGCAAGGAACCCCGCATTGCCACACGCGTGAAGGAAGTGGTGCTGATGGGCGGCGGTTACCACGTGGGTAACTGGAGCGCAGTGGCTGAATTCAATATCAAAATCGATCCGGAAGCCGCGCATATCGTGTTCAACGAACCCTGGCCGTTAACCATGGTTGGGTTGGATCTGACGCATCAGGCGCTGGCTACACCAGAAGTTAGCGCGCGCATCGCCTCCATTGGCACCGGTCCTGCGAAGTTTGTCGTCGAACTGCTCGAGTTCTTCGGCCATATGTATAAGCAGGCGCAGGGTTTCACTTCGCCACCGGTACACGATCCCTGCGCGGTCGCCTATGTGATCAACCCCAACGTGATGACGGTGCGTAAGGTGCCCATCGATATTGAGCTGACCGGCACCCTGACGCTGGGGATGACGGTCGCGGACTTCCGCTTCCCGACCCCGGCGGATTGCCATACCCAGGTGGCAGTGAAGCTTGATGAAACCGCCTTTTGGGATCTGATTGTGGATGCGTTGGAAAGAATTGGTGAAGTTGAGGTTTGAGGCACGGCTTGTATGAAGTGTCGTGCAAACGCCCGACACTTCATACAAGCCGGCATTATGCGTAGTATATTGAAAGTGTTCTTTGTTATCGGATGTCTATCATGGCTTACTCTATCGGCGAATTTGCCCGGCTTTGCGGAATAAACGCAACCACATTGCGCGCCTGGCAGCGTCGTTATGGCCTGCTTAAACCGATGCGCACCGATGGTGGGCATCGCCAGTACAGTGATGATGATGTCCAGCAGGCGCTCAAAATTCTCGACTGGGTAAAAAAAGGGGTAACCATCAGCCAGGTGAAACCCCTGCTGGCTCGTCCGGTAGAAGGTCAGACAAACAACTGGCTCACTCTGCAAGAGAAAATGCTGCAGTTGCTTAAAGAGGGAAAAATCGAATCGCTGCGCCAGCAGATTTACGACTCTGGCCGCGAATATCCTCGCCCGGAGTTGGTCACGGAAGTGCTGCGCCCGCTGCGCAGTAAATTCTCTGCCAATATTCCGGCGATGATGACCCTGCGCGAGATCCTGGATGGCATTATCATTTCCTATACCTCATTTTGCCTCGAAAGGGACAAAAAAGCGGCAGGGGATAACTATCTGATCACCGGCTGGTACCTGTCAGACCCGTGTGAAATCTGGCTGGAAGCCCTCAAGCGTACTGGTCAAGGGCAGCACATTGATGTCCTTCCCGTTCCGCCTGCCAGTCTGGCTCCGGAGCTGTTTCCTGAGCGAAAATGGCTGCTTGTCATGACAGGTAAACTCACCCCCGTCCGCAAACAACAGATTGAACTGTGGCAACAACAGGTGATGTCTCTTGAGGTCATTACACTTTGACGTTGTTCTTCCGTTAATTATCACAAAAGGTTGAATAGTTATTTTTCACCGGGATGCTACCTTTTTCCTGTTTGTTTAACCCCTACAGGAAATCATGATGAAAAAAGCTACCGGTCTTATTCTGTTAACCTCTCTGGCAATGGCTCCTGCCGCATTCAGTGCCCCTGCAGGCACGCTGAGCGTCCACATTCTGAACCAGCAGACTGGTATTCCCTCGCCGAATGTCACCGTCACGCTTGAAAAAGAACAGCAAAACAGCTGGGTCACGCTGGCTAGCGGTAAAACGGACGAAGACGGGCGTATCAAATCTCTATATCCACAGGACCAGGATATGCTGCCGGGAATTTACAAAGTGACCTTCAAAACCGGTGACTACTTCCACCAACAGAAGCAAACGTCGTTCTTCCCAGAGATCCCGGTGATGTTCACCGTCACCAAGACCAATGAAAAACTGCACATCCCGCTGCTGTTAAGCCAGTATGGATACTCTACCTACAAAGGAAGTTGAAGATAAAGCATGCTCATGTTGCGCAGTTAACAGCATGAGCATGCAAACTTAATACGTTGAAGCTACTGAGAAAATAATTATCACCCTGCCAAAGTTGGACAAATAGAAATAATTGTGTAAGTTTTAACTATGCAATAACGCTACGTTGTTCACTTCCAGGTGAGACTCATGAGCTCTATGCCATCCATCATCAACCGGTTTGTTGATTACTACAGCAAGCTGGATAACCAGCCGCCATCTGCGTTGGCGGAGATCTATCATGCTGATGCCAGGCTGAGCGATCCGTTTGGCGAGCATCAGGGTCTTTTGGCGATCCAGCGTTACTTCACTCATCTATTGGCCAACGTAAAGCATTGCCGCTTTACCATCGATCCCCCCCTCTGCGAAGACCAAGGACCGCGATATGAATAAGCAACCCGTCATTGGGATCAGCGGATGTTTAACCGGCTCGACCGTACGGTTTGACGGCGGACATAAACGCATGGGCTTTGTCATGGATGGGCTGGCGCAGTGGGTGACTTTCAAACCCGTCTGCCCGGAGATGGCCATCGGTCTGCCCTCTCCCCGTGCGGCACTGCGCCTGGTTGAGACCGCCGAAGGGGACTTCCGGCTGCGCTTCAGCCAAGCGCCACACGACGATATGACGGAGAAAATGGCCGAATTCACGGATTCCTATCTCTCACGTCTGGACGAACTGTCGGGCTTTATCGTCTGCGCCAAATCGCCGAGCTGCGGTATGGAACGCGTGCGGTTGTACGATGAAAAGGGCAATCGCGGGCGTAAAGAGGGCGTAGGCATCTTTACCAAGGCGCTGCTGGAGAAATACCCGTGGTTACCGGTCGAAGAAGATGGCCGCCTGCACGACCCGGTGCTGCGGGAAAACTTTGTCGAGCGCATCTTCGCCCTGCACGAGTTGAACACCCTGAAGGCCAACGGCCTGACCCGCCATGCGCTGCTGGACTTCCACAGCCGGTACAAACTCCAACTGCTGGCGCACCACCAAGCGGGCTACCGAGAAATTGGACCGTTTGTCGCCTCGTTGCACGAGTGGGAAGACCTGGACGCATTCTTCGTGGCTTATCGCGAAAAACTGATGACGATCTTGAGCAAACCTGCTTCGCGCAAGAATCACACCAATGTGCTGATGCATATTCAGGGGTATTTTCGTAACCAGCTGAACTCGCGTCAGCGCGGCGAGCTGAATAACGTGATCCTCCACTATCGTGAGGGACTGCTGCCAATACTCGCGCCGTTGACGCTGCTGAAGCATTACCTGGGCGAATACCCAGACCGCTACCTGCTGACGCAAAAATACTTTGACCCCTATCCGCATAATTTGGCTTTGCGGCTGGCGGTTAATTAAGTGCGTATGATTTGTGGCCGAACTGCTCGAGTTTTTCGGCCATAGGTTTAAGTTGCCTCAGGGGAGACACTTCTCCGCCGGTACAGGATCCTGGTGCGGTTACCTGTGTGATCCATCCCAACGTGATGACGATGCGCAGGTGCCGATGGGGATTGGCCCGAGCGTCATCCCCTCCCCCTTCTTTTTATGCATCTGCATAAAAGCAAAACCCGTAACTCACCTTTTTCATCATAATTTTTATCATTTTCGATAACATTTGCTAACCAGCACGTCATAACATCGATTTTTTTGCCCTCCCAGGGTTGGCATTTTATACAAAGCGTCAGCCCCGTTTGCCGAAGAAAGATGTGAAATTTTGCGCATTCTTGCACCGTTGCCTTTCCCTATACTCACCACCATCAGTAAATGTCGGTGAAGGGGCAACCTATGCAGCAGGCAAAAATCACACACCTCTATCAGAGTTTACAGCAGAGCGTTAACCGCCGAGCTGAGCATACCGCCCTGTTCTTTGAAGGCCATAAATACAGTTATAATCAGTTAAATCATAATGTTAATTTATCAGCTAACTGTCTGAAAGAGAGTTTTAACCTCGCCAAAGGCGATGTGATCGTCCTGGCTCTGGGTAACAGGCCTGAATTCTGCTCGCTGTTTTATGCAGCCATGGCGCTTGGGATTATCGTGGTGCCGTTAAGCACCAAGTTAAAATCGCAAGACAGCCATATCATCCTGTCCAGTGTTAATGCCAAGGCGGTTTTTTACGATCCCAACAGCCAGCCGTGGATGGCGACGCTGGAACCCGTGAAGCAAAGCCATGTGGTGTCGCTGGCCGATTGGCAACTGATGCTCAGTAATGCAGATGACCAAAAGGTGATCCAACCCGTAGAGCCTGCCGCCATCGTAGGGGATGACATTGCCGCAATTATTTATACTTCCGGCACCACTGGCTCCCCGAAAGGAGCTGCGCTCACTCACGGTAACTTTATTGCGGCTATCACGGCTTACCAACAGGCTCTCAAGTTAACCGAACAAGACAGCGCCATCCTGCCGATCCCCATTTGCCACATTACCGGCCTGTCGGCTCTGCTCTGCCTGTTTATTCACCTTGGCGGCACGTTGCATTTGCAGCAAAGATTCAATGCAGAAGAGATTTTGAAAACCGTCAGCAGCCATAACATTACCTTCCTGCATGGTTCGCCAACGGTGTTTATCCTACTGTTGCAAGAAGCGGAAAAGTATCCACAGGTGGGCAACTACGCCAGCTTGCGGATGATCGCTTGCGGTGCCGGGCATTTGAACGTGGGCATTATCGAAAGGCTCGCGCAGTTGTTCCCAGCCACGGAAATCAGGCCGATCTATGGGCTGACAGAAACCTCTTCACCGGCCAGCATTTTCCCGGTCGATGTGCGCAGCAGCGATAAGATAGGCAGTTCTGGCTTACCCATTCCCGGCCTGAGTTGCCAAATTCGCGACGATAATCACCAGGTGCTTGCTGCCGGTGAGATTGGCCATCTATGGCTGAAAGGGCCAGTGGTGATGAGCCAGTACTGGAAGAACCCGGCGGCCAATCAGCAGTTCTTCCACGACGGCTGGTTCTACACCGGCGATATAGCCTGCCTCGATCAGGATAACTACCTGTATATCAAAGATCGCAGCAAGGACATGATCAACCGTGGCGGTGAAAAAATATACTGCATTGAAGTGGAAAACCTGATCTCGAATTATCCTGGCGTCAAGGAAATTGCCATAGTTCCCAGCAGCAGCGAAATCTACGGAGAAGAAGCCGTCGCTTTTATTGTGGCGCACCGGAATAAACCCTTGGTGAGCGATAATATTACTCATTGGCTCTCCAATAAAATTGCCAAATTTAAAATACCCTCAAAGATCGTCTTTACAGCAGAATTACCGAAAAATGCCAATGGCAAAATAGACAAATTAGCTTTACGACAAAAATTGACACCACCAACATAAAAAAAGCGCTATCCAATAAACGCGCCAACGTCAGGAAACGTGAAGCGCAATCATTAAAATAATAGAGCACCTGTACCTCTAATAATACAGAGCAGCTCTACCCTGTTTAATCGCCTCATCATGAGGAGGAGTCCTTATCATGTCAAACCGGCCGTTAGATATTGCATCGAAAAGCCAGGCGGCAATAACGAATGCAAAAATATATAAACACCTGATGCCATTACTGATCATTGTTTATATCATCAGCTTTATCGACAGAACCAATATCGGCATTGCCCGAGCCTCGATGTCCATCGATCTTGGGCTTTCCGCTACCGCTTACGGGTTGGGAGCCGGTCTGTTCTTTCTGACCTATTCCACCATGGAGATCCCCAGCAACCTGATCATGGCGCGGGTCGGAGCCCGCTTCTGGATCACCCGCATCATGTTCACCTGGGGGGTGATTTCCGCAGGCATGGCCTTCGTCACCGGCCCCACCTCTTTCTATGTCATGCGCCTGTTGCTAGGGGCGGCAGAAGCGGGGTTGTACCCCGGCATCATCCTGTATCTTACTTACTGGTTTGGCCGTGAAGATCGCGCCAGAGCCGTCGGCATGTTCCTGCTCGGTGTCTGTATCGCCAATATTGTCGGGGCACCATTGGGTGGCGCATTGCTCATGCTGGATGGCCTGGGTGGACTGCACGGCTGGCAATGGATGTTTATCGTGGAAGGGCTCCCGGCGGTGCTGCTGGCGTTTTATGTGTATGCCGTACTCCCCAATAAACCACGCGATGCCAAATGGCTGACCCAAACCGACATTGAGTATATTGAAAACAAGCTGGCCGCGGAGCAACCGGTTGGGGTGGATAAGAACCAGAAATTTTCCTTTAAAACGGCGTTTACCAATAAAACTTTCATGCTGATCGTGGCGATTTACTTCACCCATCAGATTTCGGTCTACAGCCTGACCTATTTCCTGCCAAGCATTATCAACAGCTACGGCAAAATGAGCACCCTGATGCTCGGTCTGCTAACCGCCATTCCGTGGATTGCAGCAGCCTTAGGCGGCTTCTTCCTGCCCAAATATGCCAATACCGCCTCCCGCTCACGCATCATGCTGGTGTCCGGCTTTATGTCGATGGCCGTCGGTTTCCTGATTGGCGTGCTGGGTGGCCCAGTATTAGGGCTGATCGGCTTCTGTATCGGTGCTTCGATGTTCTTCGTCGTGCAATCCATCATCTTTACCTATCCGGCCACGCTGATGAGCGGCCCTATGCTCGCTGGCGGGCTGGGATTACTGGCTTGCCTTGGCATTACCGGCGGGTTCTTTGGACCATATGTGTTCGGTCTCCTGGAGGATAGAACGGGGTCACCTAGCGCAGGCCTGTGGTTTGCCATCGTGCTGCAGACCCTTGCCATTATCGGGGCTGCACGGGTGAAACAACCCGCAGGCAGCAAAGATAAACCGGCCAATCAATGCCCCCCGGCAGCAATGAATAGCGTGATTGAGAAATAAAGCCTAAACGCGGTGCCATGGTGCACCGCCGCACAGACGTAAGGTAGCAATATGAGAAATAAAGTCATTTCGGCTCAGCAGGCCGCAGAGTTAGTGAATAACGGCTCGACCCTGTGCACCATCGGCATGACATTGATCGGGGCCGCGGAGTCGATCTTGAAAGCTCTGGAAAAGCGCTTTACTGAAACGGGAGCTCCGCACGGGCTGACCTATATTCACTCTGCCGGGCAGTCAAATCGTGAGCGCGGCAATCAGCATTTTACTCCCCCAGGGATGGTAAAACGCATTATTGGTTCGCACTGGGGGCTGGCACCCAAGTGGATGGAAAAGATTGCCGCCAACGAGGTTGAAGCTTTCTGTCTGCCACAGGGGCAGATTGTCCATCTGTATACGGCCATGGCGGCAGGTCAGGCCGGTTACCTGTCCAAAGTAGGGCTGGGTACCTTTATCGATCCCCGCCTGGAAGGCGGCAAAATGAATGCGTTGACCCGCTCCCTGCCAGATTTGGTGGAAGTGGTCAGCCTGCGCGAGGAGGAATATCTGTTCTATCCGGCACTCCCGCTGGATACGGTGATCATTCGTGGCACTACGGCGGATACCGCTGGCAATCTCACCTGTGAGGAAGAGGCCATGAAACTGGAGATCCTGCAGGCGGTGCTGGCGGCCAAACGCTTTGGCGGCAAGGTGATAGCCCAGGTAAAAAATCTGGCGGAAAAAGGGAGCCTGCACCCGAAACAGATCGTGGTGCCGGGGAATTTTATTGATGCCATTGTGGTATGTGAAGACCCCGAGCAAGACCATCGTCAGACCTCCTCCTGGTTCTATGACCCGGCCTATTGCGGCAACCTGGTGACTCCTGCCAGCGAAGTGGAAACGCTGCCGCTGAACATCCGCAAGGTGATTGGCCGCCGCGCTTGTCAATTCCTATCCCCGGACTGTGTGATCAATCTGGGCACCGGTATTCCCAACGATGTTATTGGCACCATCATCCATGAAGAGGGGGTGAGCGAAGCGGTCACCATCACCGTTGAATCAGGTATCTACGGCGGCGTACAGGCCGGTGGCGTTGATTTTGGCATCGGTAAAAACCTGACCGCCATGATTAACCATCAGGAACAGATGCTCTATTACAACGGTGCGGGGGTGGATATCACCTATATGGGAGCGGGCGAGATGGACGCCAACGGGCATATCAACGCCACCCGTATGGGGGACCGCTGTACCGGAGCCGGAGGGTTTATCGATATTACCCAAAATGCACACCACGTGGTGTTTTGCTCCACCTTTACCGCCAAGGGGTTGGAGGTGGCATTCCAGCAAGGGCAATTAACTATCCTGCAGGAAGGCTCGGTTAAAAAACTGGTGCGGTCGATTAACCAGATTTCCTATAACGGCGAAATAGCCCGCCAGAAAAAACAAAAAATGCATTTGGTGACGGAACGAGCGGTGTTTGAACTGACGGCGCAGGGCCCGATACTGATAGAAATCGCCCCTGGCGTCGATCTTGAGCGGGACATCCTGCAACAAATGGAATTTATGCCACTTATTTCCCCCTCATTAAAACAGATGGATGCTGCGCTATTTTGTGACGCCCCTTTTGGCCTGAAGGAAATGCTGGCCAGACAGTAAAAACATATTTGTTATCTCTGCGCTAATTCAGCGTGGTCAGGAATTAAAACGATAAGGAGTACCCTATGTGTTTAACGAATAAAGTGGCTATCGTCACCGGGGCCAGCCGTGGTCTTGGGCGAGGCATTGCCCAGGTATTGGCTGAGAAAGGGGCCGCGATAGTCATTTGTGATGTCGACCAGGAAGGTGGCAATAAAACTGCCGCCGAATTGGTGAGCGCGGGCCATAAAGCCATTTTCATCGCCTGTAATATTGCCAACCGCGAAGAGGTTAACCAGTTATTTATTGCGGCGGAGCAGCAGCTAGGGCCGATAGATATTCTGGTCAATAACGCCGGGATTAACCGTGATGCCATGTTACACAAGCTAACGGAAGAGAATTGGGATCTGGTGATGGATATCAACCTGAAAGGGACCTTCCACTGCATGCAGGAAGCCGCCGTACGCATGCGTGAACGTGCCAGCGGGCGGATCATCAATATCTCGTCGGCCAGTTGGTTAGGCAATGTTGGGCAAGCCAACTATGCTGCTTCAAAAGCCGGGGTGATCGGCCTGACCAAAACGGCCTGCCGGGAGCTGGCAAAAAAAGGGGTTACCGTTAACGCCATCTGCCCAGGATTTATCGAAACCGATATGACCCGTGGAGTACCGGAAAAAGTCTGGGACATCATGATCGGCAAAATCCCTGCTGGATATGCTGGCGATCCGGTTGATGTCGGCCATTGCGTCGCCTTCCTGGCTTCCGACGAGGCACGCTATATCAATGGCGAAGTGATCAACGTCGGCGGCGGCATGGTGCTGTAAGGAGAATAGAATGAAAAATGCAAATGACATTGTCGTCGTCAGCGGCGTACGCACGGCGATCGGTACCATGGGCGGTAGCTTTAAAGATACGCACCAGCATGATTTGGGCGCAGCGGTGATCCGTGAGGCCGTGGCCCGTGCCGGGCTGCAACCCGCACAAATTGATGAGGTGGTGGTAGGTAACGTAGGGCAAATCGCGGAGAGTGGTTTTATCGCCCGTATTTGCCAGTTGCGCGCGGGGTTACCGAACGAAACGACGTCCTATTCGGTGAACCGCCAGTGCGGTTCGGGTCTGCAAGCGATTGTCGATTGCATGCTGGAACTGCAAACCGGTAACGCCGAGATCGCCGTCGCCTGTGGGACAGAGAATATGACCCAACTGCCCCACTATATTCGCAAGGCTCGTTATGGTTATCGCCTTGGGCACGGGGAGCTGGAAGACGGCATTGTCTCTATCTTGACCTGGCCGGAAGGACCTTATCACAACGGTATGACCGCCGAGTTCGTCGCGGAACGTTTTAACATCAGCCGTGAGGCGATGGACGAGTTTGCCTGGTGCAGTCAGCAAAAAGCCTTGGCAGCCATCAAGGAGGGGCATTTTACCTCGCAAATCCTGCCGCTGGAGGTTCGTGAAGGCAAGAGCAGCCGTCTGTTTGCCACCGATGAACACCCAAGGGATACGCCGAAAGAAAAGTATGCGCAGTTGAAACCGGCGTTTAAAAAAGACGGCACGGTCACAGCAGCAACGTCATCAGGTATCAATGATGGGGCCGCCGCGTTGGTTGTCACTACCCGAGCCAACGCTGAAAAACTGGGGCTACCCATCCGGATGGTGATCCGAGGCTGGGCAGTGGCAGGTTGTGAGGCAGAAATCATGGGCTTTGGCCCGGCTCCGGCAACTCGTAAACTGATGCAAAAGTTGAATATGTCGGTGCACGATATCGATCTTATTGAGCTTAATGAGGCCTTTGCGGCCCAATCATTGGCGGTGATGAACGATCTGGAGCTGGATCCGGCGAAAGTGAACGTCAACGGGGGAGCCATTGCGCTGGGGCATCCTGTTGGGGCCAGCGGTGCCATCATCGCTGTAAAACTGATGTATGAGATGGAGCGCCGTGGCGTCAATAGCGGTTTAGCCACCATGTGTATCGGTGGAGGGCAAGGGATCTCAATGCTGTTTGAGCGGGAAAGGTAGTCTCTTAAGTTAGCGCAATAGATATTTCCGGCCCTCTGCCAAAGAGAGGGTCGGATGGCAAACATCGGCTTACGCGTTGAGTTACCTGAATTGTATTAAGTTTAATAGGTAGATCTGTTGAAGGGGCAATAAGCTTACCGTGAAATTGGCAAGAAACATTCGATATTATATTTACCCTCCCTCACTACAATAGAGGTTTATATCATAAAGGTATGAGTATGCTGATCACCTTAGAGCTGGCTAATACCATTGTGAAACGAGCGATGAGTATTATCCATTATAATGTTAATGTTATTGACCATCAGGGCATAATTATCGCTTCGGGCGAACCACATAGGATCGGTGAACGCCATGAAGTGGCATTTGAGGTGATAAAGAGCCGCCAGCGGATGACGATAGAAAATGCTCAGCAGGCGGCCAGGTACAAAAATGTGCAACCCGGTATCAATCATCCAATTATCGTCGATGATCAGGTAGTTATGGTGATAGGTATCAGTGGAAATCCTGCCGCGATTGCGCGTTATGCCGAGCTGGCGATTCTGGCGGCAGAGCTGTTGATCAAACAGTCTTTAGCTATCCGGGAAATGAACTGGCAATACCGCATCAGAGATCTGTTGCTAAAACAGTATCTTGAAGTGGGCGATACTGACAAAGGTAAGGAAATACTTCACCAGTTGGTACAGCAAGAGATCGACCTGTCACAACCCCTGTTGCCGGTATTGATCAATATTGAAACCGGCGGGCATTTATTGGGGCAAACCATCGATCACATCCTCAATAAACTCTCACATATTTTAAAATCCCAACGGGTAATATTGCTCAGCAATGATGAGATCCTGTTAATTATCACCACGATCGAACAGACCGAAGCCACGGTTAAAGCTATGAACGCCTTTATGGAAACTCAGCTGAGCCATTACACTATTGGCATTGGGGTAGAGTCTGGCTCTGCCGGGATTTTCCGCCAATCGGTATTTATGATCAAAGAGATGATAGAACATGCTCGGGAGTCGTTACCACAACCGCGGGTCATTAACGGCCAGCAGTTTGCCTTCAGCGGGTTGCTGAATGAAGCCAGAAGCAGCTCATTTACCCTTTATTTCAAACAGAGAATCGATAAATTACTGATGCTGAGCACGGGTCAAATGCTGCTCAACACGTTAAGTACCTATATCGCACACAATGCCGAACTGGCAAACGCTGCGCGGGAACTTGGGGTACATCGCAACACGCTCACCTATCGGCTTAACCAGATAAAAGAAGCGACGTCGTTGGATCCATTTAATTTCAAGGAACTTAGCCAACTGATGATTGCACTTTACTATCATCAGGGGACCCAGCTGTCTAATGCGGCGGCTGTCACCAACGATCCCCAATGATGTGTCTGGAGAGGTTGCTACGATCCAGACTCACCCTCTTTGTCAGAAAACTTCATGATTCATCCAGCTAATCGCACAGTATAATTCAGTATATTCATTAAGTTATGGAGTGATATTATAACTGAATGACAGGCCGTCATCAGCCCAGAGTCGTCATTTCATGGTTAATAAACAACGTAAGGGTTAAAGATGGAAATAAGCTGGCAGGCATTGAAAGGCAACGGCCTCAGCGCGCAGCAGTTGCATGATATTCTGTCGCTGCGCATGGCAGTGTTTATCGTCGAGCAGACGTGCCCGTTTCAGGATATTGATGGACAGGATTTGCTTAATAGCACCCTTCACGTTGCCGGATACAGCGACGGCAAGCTTGTCGCCTACGCGAGAGTGCTGCATGTGGACGATTCTCCGGATGCGGCCAAAATCACGCGAGTGATTGTTGATGATTCCGTCAGGGGTCAGAAGCTGGGTGTCAGGCTGATGGAAAAAACGATGTCCTTAATCCACGGCGATGAACCAGGCAAGGCGATAAAGCTCTCGGCACAATCTCACCTCGTCAAATTCTATGAAGGATTCGGTTTCAAAACGGTATCAGGCGAATACCTTGATGATGGCATCCCCCATAAGGATATGGAGTATACGGAGGCGTAATCCTGGCTGGGCCTTATCCGGTTTCACAAATTAGCTTTGGCCCCAACCCGCGAGGGTCAGGGCTTGATACATTAAACCGCGCTTATTACGCCGTACCGCCCACGGTAAGTGAATCCAGCTTCAGCGTCGGTTGGCCAACGCCTACCGGCAGGCTCTGCCCTTCTTTACCGCACACGCCAACGCCCTTATCCAGCGCCAGATCGTTACCCACCATCGAAATCTGCTGCATCGCCTCAATACCTGAACCAATCAACGTGGCACCCTTCACCGGTTTGGTGACGCGCCCATTTTCGATCAGATAGGCTTCAGAGGTGGAGAAGACAAATTTCCCGGAGGTGATATCGACCTGACCACCGCCAAAGTTCGGCGCATACAGGCCATACTCCACACTGGCGATAATATCTTCCGGCGTCGACTTGCCCGCCAGCATGTAGGTGTTGGTCATACGCGGCATCGGCAGGTGAGCATAAGACTCGCGGCGGCCGTTGCCGGTAGGCGCTACGCCCATCAGCCGTGCGTTGAGCTTATCCTGCATGTAGCCTTTCAGGATGCCGTTCTCAATCAGCACGTTGTATTGGCCCGGCACGCCTTCGTCATCGATAGCCAGTGAACCACGGCGGCCTTGCAAGGTGCCATCATCCACCACGGTGCACAGCTCAGAAGCCACTAGCTGGCCCATCTGGCCGCTGAATACCGAGGTGCCACGGCGGTTGAAGTCGCCTTCCAACCCGTGACCGACCGCTTCATGCAGCAACACGCCCGGCCAACCCGCGCCCAGTACCACAGGCATGGTGCCCGCAGGAGCCGCCACGGCAGAGAGGTTGACCAGCGCCATACGCACCGCTTCTTTGGCAAAAGCATCGGCACGCACTTCGCCATCCACCACTTCCAGGAAGTAGTCATAGCCAAAACGGCCACCGCCACCGCTGGCTCCGCGCTCACGCTTGCCGTCTTCTTCCACCAGCACGCTGACGGAGAAACGCACCAGCGGGCGAACATCCGCCGCCAAGGTGCCATCCGTTGCCGCAACCAGTATCTGCTCATACACGCCAGTGATGCTGGCCGTTACTTCCTGCACGCGCTTGTCTTCAGCACGTGCGACCTTGTCTACCCGGTGCAACAGCGCGATCTTCTCTTCCCGCGGCAGGCTTTGCAACGGATCGAGTAAAGGGTACAGCGCCTGATAGCCGATCTCTCCCAGCGTATGGACTTTGCCATTGCCGCTGTCACGCACAATGCTGCGAGCAGCCTGAGCACTTTGGTTCAGGGCGTTCAGGGTGATTTGGTCCGCATAGGCAAAGCCGGTCTTTTCACCGCTGACCGCGCGCACGCCAACGCCCTGGTCGATATTGTACGAGCCATCTTTGATGATGCCGTCCTCAATCACCCAGGCTTCGTGGTAGCTGGACTGAAAATAGAGGTCGGCGTAATCGAGGCGGCGTTCGGCCAGTTGACCCAATACGGAGAACAGGTCTTGATGACTCAGCTTATTCACAGCGAGTAACTGCTCACTGACAAACGACAGGCTCATAATTTTTTCACTCTTTATTGGAGGAGTTTTCAACCGGCGCAATCAGCGTCGGCTGGAATCGGTTGTGCTGCATCACCGGCATCTGTTTGCGGATGGTATGCAACTTGCCGGTATCCACGCGCACTTTCAGCGCGGAGACCGCGTCGGGGTTTTCTGCCAGCACATTGCCCCAGCTGTCTACCACCATGGAATGTCCCCAAGTGCGGCGGGTGGCCCCGTGACGGCCTACCTGCGCGGGAGCCAGGATCACACACTGGTTCTCGATAGCACGGGCACGCAGCAAAATCTCCCAGTGTGCCTCACCGGTCACGCGGGTAAATGCGGCGGGCACCGAGATCAGTTCCGCACCTTGCGCGCGCAGCGCCTGATACAGGCCAGGGAAGCGCAGGTCGTAGCATATCGTCATGCCCAAGCGGCCAACCGGCGTATCAACCACCGTTAATTGCTGGCCATGCTGATAGGTATCCGACTCGCGATAATGGGCATGGATATCATTGATATCCACGTCGAACATGTGCAGTTTATCGTAACGGCCACGGATTTCGCCCTGATCGTCAAACAGCAGGCTGCTGGTGGTGATGCGTGTCGGATCTTCGCGGCTGATCAATGGCATAGAGCCAACCAGCAACCATACCCCATAACGGCGGGCCATATCACGCACCGCCTGCTGCAACGGTCCGTGACCTTCCGTTTCCGCATGTTCACGGTAGGCGGCCGAGTTGGCAAACAGTAAGGCATTCTCCGGAGTCATCACCAGTTTTATCCCGGGATTGAGCTGCTTGATCTGCTGTTCAATCTGGGCCAGGTTGTCCCGTACCTGCTCACCGCTACACAGCTGTAATAACGCAACGTTAGCATTTTTCATGGCGATTTATCCTCTTTTGGCTTACGCAACACCTCATGAATACTTGGGTGGTCCAGGCTGCCGGTAATGTCATAGCGGATAAACGAGATCTTGCTCCACAACGGCCCCAGCACTTTCGAGGCCGCAAACACCGCCGCCCCCACAATCGGGTTGATCACAAACGCGGTCGCGACTCCGACCGTCGCCGAGATCTCTGGCGCTATCACGGCCTGCATATCAATCTGGCGTTTCACCAGGTCGATCTGGCCGCTCATGGCAATATCCGCCGCCAGCCCATCCACCAAAAAGTTATCTGTATGCATTATGCCATCTTTCGCCCAGATAGTGCCGCGTATGGAGTCAAAGTAAAATCCATTACCGAAGGTATCACGGAAGTCGAACTGTAATTTGCGCAGCAGGGCATCAAAACTGACCAAACGTAACAACTGCCCAGCCCGACCTCCGCCGACGTTGTCAATCTCGCCTTTGCCCAGATCGACCTTCATGGTGCCATTGAGCGTGTTGACCTGCGGTTTCCATGGCTGCCCATGCCAGTGCAGATCAAAATCGATATCGTAAGGTGCATCTTTTAATGGAATGATCACGCCGAAGAAACTGGCGGTACGATCGATTTTGCTGCCAAGCAGCTTGCCCTTTAACGCACTGCGCTCTTCCTGAGCGTTCTGTTTCCACAGGCCGGTGGCGCTCATACGGCCATAGCCTGTATCTACCAGGCCATGGCTCAGCACCAGAGAATCCCCCTCACGTTTGAGATCGGCCTCCACCGTGCCAAGATTCTGCCCCATCATCCAGCAGGATTTACAACGCAACATCAGCGAAGGCCAATCCTGGAACGAGATCCGCTCCTTCGAGTCCAACGGGTTGGTTCCACCAGCACTGCCGTCGCCGCTGGCAAACTGCGGGTTGTAGTAAAGATAGCCGAGATCCGCGCGCCACACGCCCTTATCCGGCATAGACAGGCTACCATCAATCTCTTTAGCCTTGGCGGTGACGGTCGTTCCCGCCAACTGCTGCACAACCGCCAGCTGAAGGTTATGCCACGCCTGTCCGCCCAGCGTCAGCTGTGGGGTTTCGAGCGTTACGCTGGTTGGGAACACAAAGCTGCCCACCTTGCCTGCACCGCTGCTTTGCTTCATCGCCGGTGCCAGTAGCCCCAGCCATTGCTCGCCATCCAGCGCGGGCAGATTGAGCACCAGGGATTTATCTTTGGGTAACGTTGGGGTAGCGGAACCGCCGGTTTGCCAGGCAGCACGTGCCAGCGTCACCTGCTGTTTGGCCAGCAGCCATTCGCTGTTGAAGTGGTTTTGCTTGCCCGCGCTGCCATTGAGCATAAATCCTTGCAGGCCGCCGTTCACTTTTACGCTAACCGGTAAAGCTTCCCCTGCGGCTTTATTCAGGGGAGAAGGTAAGTGACTGCTTACTTTCTTCAGATCGGCATTCACACCAATCTCATAGTTCGGCTCGCCTTTATGCGGCAGATTGATGGCCACTTTACCCTGCCAGGCGGCGCTGCCTGCCAGCTTTTTGGCAAACTCTGGCGGCAGGCCTTCAACCTTGGCCGGTTGCCAATCGCCTTTCAGCCCAACGTTAACCTTATAATCCTGTTTGCCTTCCAGCGTATCGAAGTTGACCGTCAGCGGCTGCCCAAACCAGTTGGCCGTCAGGGTATCGCTCTGCAGGTTGCCGTTGTCGAAACGGAACTTGCCGCTCACTCTCTCTAGCTGGCTTTCCAGCGGCTTGACCAACAGCGAGTTGTTATTCAGCGTCACTTCACCGCTGGCGTTAACCAGCTCACCGTCCAACGGAATATTCAGATGTAAGCGCCCACTTACATTGCCACCCACCTGCAGCTCATCTAATGCCGCACCGACAGAGTCATCCAGTGGGGTCTGCATGAAATAGTCGTGGATAGCTTGCCCGGTACCCGCAACGTCGGCATCAATCAACAGGCGTTGTTTGCTATAGTCCGGAATGACGGCGCTAATATTTCTGCCCGTCGCGTTGCCCAGTTTGGTTTGTGGCGCATTCATCCACAGGCCATTGTTGGCAAAGTCGAGGTCGATCGCCAGATCGTCCAGCGCTGGCCATTCCGGCTGGAACTGGAAGGTAGCGTGGCGTAGTGGGACAAACACCTGAAACTGCCCTTCATTCTTCTCATACGGGAAGTGCTGCGGATCGCCCGCATAGATCAGGGAAGCATTATCAACCTGCCCACCCTGGATCGCCTCGCTGAGATAATCCACCAAATGTTTACCCATCAGCGGTTCAGGGAAATAACGCCAAGCATCGGCGGCATCATACAAACGGATGCCAGCCAGAATATCCAGCCAAGGCTCGCCGTTGGCCGGTTGCTGATAGCGGAAATCACCGTTAATCCACAGGGATTTGGCCTGTACATCCAGACTTTGGCTTGCCAATTGCCAGCCTTGAGCGTTGTTTTGCCAGGTCAACGCCCCGCTTGCACGGCCGATCTCCAACGGTGCCCGGAACATATCGCCATAAGGCAGCGTGCTGTTATTCAGCCCCAGCGTCAGACGGCCGTTTTCCACGCCCCCGGTTAACGCGCCGGAAAAGTGATCGACGCCCGGCAACAGTTTCCAGTGTTGCCAGCTCAGATCCTGCCACCACGCCTGAAAACGGGTTTTTTCCGGCTGTTGCAGCGGGATATCCAGCGCCAGCGCCCTAAGCATGCCGCGAGGTTGTAAGTCTTTCCAGTGCTCCAGCACTTCCGGGCTGAGGAACGAGAAGGTAGGCAGCAACGCTTCCAGCCGTTCCAGCTGGATGCCGGTGGCGCGGATACGGAGTTCTTCACTCTGGTTTGGCCCGATAAATTGGGTATTTTCCGGCAACCACAGCGCAGTAAGTGTTCCCGGTGCCCAGGCTTGGCCATCGGTTTTCAGGTTCAGGGCAGGCACATGCACCTGCCAGCCGTTGCCCTCACGGCTCAGTGCCAACGCCAGATTATCGACGTCCAGCCGGTGTTGATCGCCACCCGCTGACCAACTGGCGGTGCCTTTATTAAGCAGGGCATTACCGCTGTAGATTGCGCCATTTTTGATATTGAGCCAGGCGGCCAGGCTGAAATCGGCGCTTTCGAGACCGGTATTGGTTTGCAGCCAGCGGCTGAACCAGGGCTTCATGTCGATCTCATCGGCCTGCATATAGATGGTGCCGGTGTTGAGCAGCCCCTGCTCATCCCGCAGATCCAGGCGTAACTGTACCGCACCGTGCTGGCCATTCAGGCTGGTCAGGCTGATTTGACCTTCCGCGCGATGGCGGTTATAGCTGTTGAGCCAGGTCATTTGCGGGATATGGAATTCAGCACGCGAGCCTGATGGGGTAAGGAACGAGAGGCGGCTATTGCGCAGATCAAAGTGATCCAATTGATACAGAAACAGATCGCTGACCCCGTTCGGGGTAAGGCCATTTCCATTACTGCCTTCACCCCCGAGCGTCGTGTTAAGATCGAGCTGCAGTTGATAGAAGGTGAGATCGCGGAACTGCCAGCGCCAATGCAGCAGGGATTGCCACACGTCCAGCGCCAGCGTGACGCGCTCGATCTGGATCGTGCTTTTTGGCAGGGCCAAACGGATGTTGCGGGCTTCCAGCGTTGGGCCAAAGGTTTCCCAACTGCCCTGGACATAGTCGGCTTCGACGGGCACCCCGGCGATCGCCTGCACCTTCTCCAGCAATTGCGGGCGATAGTGGTTAAGCTCAGGCAGCACCAGACGCAACCCGCTGATCAGCAACGCCACAACAACAATCAAAATGGCGCCTGTGGCTAACAGGATCCCGGGCAGTCGCCTCACGCATTTCTCCTTAATGACCAAATATATAACCTAACGCTTGTGCCCCTCACCCTAACCCTCTCCCACAGGGAGAGGGGACCGATAGAGTTCGTTATCAGTTGCAGAAATTTACCTGACCATCACAGATTATTAAGCCACATCAAGAACACCATACTTAACCACGACACCGTACCAGCTCCCTCTCCCCATGGGAGAGGGTTGGGGTGAGGGGTATTACATCATCACAACGTCAAACTGTTCCTGGCTGTATAAAGGTTCGATCTGTACCTTAACCTGTTTGCCAACGAAGATTTCCACTTCCGCCAGCGCGTGTGACTCTTCACTTTTCAGCGCTTCACCCACGGCCGCAGAGGCATAGACCAGGAAACGATCGGAATCGTAAGCATGATGCACGCGCACGATCTCACGCATAATCTCATAGCAGACGGTTTCCACCGTTTTCACCGTTCCGCGCCCTTGGCAGGTCGGGCAGTCGTTACACAGCACATGCTCAATACTTTCACGCGTACGTTTACGCGTCATCTCCACTAATCCTAGCTGAGAGAAACCGTTGATTGTGGTTTTTACCCGATCTTTACTCAGCGCCAGTTCCAACGAGTGCAATACCCGGCGGCGGTGTTCATCATTGTTCATATCGATGAAATCAATGATGATGATGCCGCCCAGGTTGCGCAGCCGCAGCTGGCGGGCAATGGCCTGCGTCGCTTCGATGTTGGTATTGAAGATGGTCTCATCAAGATTGCGGTGGCCGACAAAGGCCCCGGTGTTGATATCCACGGTGGTCATGGCTTCGGTTTGATCGATGATCAGGTAACCGCCGGACTTCAATTCAACCTTGCGCTCCAGCGCCCGCTGGATCTCGTTCTCGACGTCGTACAGATCGAAGATCGGCTGGCTGCCGGTATACAGCTCCAGCTTATTGGTGATATCCGGGATGTACTCGCCGGTAAATTCCACCAGTTGGTCATGCGTCAGGCGTGAATCGACGCGGATACGATCCAGCGCCGCCCCGGCAAAGTCGCGCAGGATACGGTGCGCCAACGCCAGTTCGCCATACAGTTTGTATTTGGTCTGGTTGCGCTTTTTGCGCTCCATGACTTTGGTCCACAAACGCTTGAGGAAGGCAGCATCCTGCGCCAGCTCTTCTTCACCTACCCCTTCAGCCGCAGTGCGGATGATAAAGCCGCCCAGGTCGTCGCAATATCCCGCCACGGCGCGCTTGAGACGCTCGCGTTCGGCTTCGCTTTCAATGCGTTGGGAAACCCCCACGTGTGCTGCGCCCGGCATAAAGACCAGGTAGCGCGAAGGTAGAGTGATATCGGTAGTCAGGCGTGCGCCCTTGGTGCCAAGCGGATCTTTTACCACCTGAACCATCAGGTCCTGCCCCTGGCGCACCAGTTCGGCGATATCACGCACGGAGAAATTCTTTTGTTCATCACCGGCAACACACTCGGTGTGCGGCATGATATCGGAGGCGTGCAGGAAGGCCGCTTTATCCAGGCCAATATCGACAAAGGCCGCCTGCATGCCGGGTAACACGCGGCTGACACGCCCTTTGTAGATATTGCCCACGATGCCACGCTTGGCTTCGCGCTCAATATGGATCTCTTGCAGAATGCCGCCGTCAATATAGGCAACCCGCGTTTCCGACGGCGTAATATTTACCAGTAGCTCAGCTGTCATGCTTTCTCCTCAGAGCCGGTGTAGCGCCTGCCCTTATCTTTCCTGTGCTCACGCGATGGCGGCGACGGGAAATCTAGTGGTGGCATCAACCGGTTCTTACCTCTCGTAATGCGACAAAATGACTGAGCAGCTCATGTGTTTCGACCAGCGGCAACCCCATCACCGCATGATAACTTCCGGTTATCGTTCTGACGAAACAACCACCCTTGCCTTGAATTCCGTAAGCGCCCGCTTTATCCATCGGTTCGCCCGTGGCGATATAGTCGCAGATATCCTGTGGTGACAGATTGCGGAACGTCACGTCGGTGACCACCAGTTGACATAAAACGCCCTGTTTATCGGCGATCGCCACGGCGGTCATCACCTGATGCTGTTTCCCGGACAAGGCTGCCAGCATCTGCGCCGCATGCTCTTCATCACGCGGTTTTTCCAACACCTGGCCGTTCAACACCACGATAGTATCTGCACCCAGCACCGGCCAATCCTGTTGCGCCAGGGAAACTCCCGCCCTGGCCTTATCCTGCGCCAGACGACGAACGTAATTTTCCGCCACTTCCCCTTCCTGCCGCTGCTCTTCAGTATGCGTCAGAATGACTTCGAACGGTACGCCGAGCAGAGTCAGCAGTTCATGACGACGGGGAGAACCGGAAGCAAGATAGAGCGAAAACATCGTTATAACCTCATTGTACGGCAAACTGACGGCGGATCTTGCGCATCAGCAGGAATAACCACGGCCAAAGCACGCCGTTGACCACACTACTCCAGAACACCTCGGGGCGGAAAGAGACGTTGATCACTAAAAACTCCGCCCAGAACACCACCACGTCCATGGCCAATGATAGCAGCACGACGATCAGCGCTTGCTGCCACAGTGCCATATTGCGGAATAATTGGAATTTGAACGCGACGAGATAGGCAATGATGCCCATGGCCAGCGCACGCACGCCGAGCGTGGAACCCAGGATCAGATCCATGATCAAGCCCAGGATAAAGCCAGTGCCGACGTTAACCCGATGGGGTAACGCCATCACCCAGTAAGTGAGGATCAGCAGCAGCCAGGATGGCCGGAACATGTAGATTTGCTCCGGCCACGGCATAATTTGCAGCACTAATGCCACCAGGAATGACAGCCAGATAATCCAGCGCCCGTTGCTGCGATAGCGATTCATCGGGTTGCCCCCACCGGTGGCGGCTGAACGGTACCGGTAGCTGGAGCTGGCAGCGGAGCCGGTGGGCCCATGGCATCAGCCGGTGGCAATACCTGCGGCATCATCTGCATCAGGCGTTCATTGGCAACGCGGTGAACTTCCTCCGGCGGCAGCGGCATGGTGCCGTTGCGATCGGCGCCCCATAGTAACAACAGATAGCGCAAGCGTTGCAGACCAGCGGTTGGCCGCGCCTGGATCACGGTATAGGCGCGTTGGTTATCCACTTTTACCGAGGACACCACAGCGACCGGATACCCTTCCGGGAAGCGCCCGCCCAAACCGGAGGTGACCAGCACATCCCCGACGCGGATATCAGTATTGCCCGGCAGATGTTCCAGCTGCAGGTCATCCGTACAGCCACTGCCTGCGGCAATCACCCGGATATCATTGCGCAATACCTGGATCGGCAACGCATGGGAAGCATCACAGATCAGCAGGACGCGGCTGGTCATTTTAGCCACCGCCACCACCTGCCCGACCACGCCTTTATCACTGATAACCGGCTGGCCTTCATAAACCCCGTTGTCCGACCCTTTATCAATCACGACCTGATCGCTATAGGGATCTGAACCGGTGGAGATCACCTGAGTGACCATTTTGTGTTCGTCCTGGCGCAACGGCGAGCCTAGCAGCTCACGCAAACGGGCATTTTCCTGTTTGAATTGGCCAAGAAGAAGATTATCGCTGTTTTTGAGTAACAGTTCCTGCCGCAGAGCACGGTTTTCCAGCTCTAGCTGTTGGCGGGTAGCCAGCGTTTCCGATACGCTGTCCAAAACTTTACGCGGTCCATTAGCCAAGAAGTAAAAAGGGCTGACGGCGGTGTCCATGTAGTTTCGTATTTTAACGAACGTACCGAGCCGGCTGTCGGCAACGATCAGCGCAATCGCCACGATCACTGCCAGGAAAAGTCGTAGTTGCAGGGAAGGCCCCCTGCTAAAAATCGGCTTCATAAATTATGCACGTTCCTCGACAACAGAAAGGGGAACGCACCAGATGCCAGGTTAATGCCGTCATCCGCTACGATCCCTCCATTCTGGGGCTGCTCACTATTCTTCGCTGAACAAATCGCCGCCATGCATGTCGATCATTTCCAACGCCTTGCCACCACCGCGAGCCACACAGGTGAGAGGATCTTCAGCCACCACTACCGGAATACCGGTCTCTTCCATCAGCAGGCGATCCAGGTTACGCAGCAATGCGCCACCACCGGTCAGCACCATACCGCGTTCGGAGATGTCGGAAGCCAGTTCCGGCGGGCACTGTTCCAGCGCAACCATGACCGCGCTGACGATGCCGGTCAGAGGTTCCTGCAAAGCTTCGAGAATTTCATTGGAGTTCATGGTGAAGCCACGCGGCACACCTTCAGCCAGGTTACGGCCACGCACTTCAATCTCACGCACTTCGTCATCCGGATAGGCCGAGCCGATACCGTGCTTGATACGTTCTGCGGTAGCTTCACCGATCAGTGAACCGTAGTTACGGCGCACGTAATTAATGATGGCTTCGTCAAAGCGGTCACCGCCGATACGCACGGAAGAGGAGTACACCACGCCGTTAAGCGAGATCACCGCCACTTCAGTAGTACCACCACCGATATCAACCACCATGGAGCCAGTGGCTTCCGATACTGGCAGACCCGCACCGATCGCCGCAGCCATAGGCTCTTCAATCAGGAAGACTTCACGCGCGCCTGCACCCTGAGCGGACTCACGGATCGCACGGCGTTCAACCTGGGTGGCACCAACAGGTACGCAAACCAGTACGCGCGGGCTAGGGCGCATAAAGCTGTTGCTGTGAACCTGCTTGATGAAATGCTGCAGCATTTTTTCGGTGACAAAGAAGTCGGCGATCACGCCGTCTTTCATTGGGCGAATAGCCGCGATATTGCCAGGCGTACGCCCCAGCATTTGCTTGGCGTCATGACCTACTGCCGCAACGCTCTTGGGTGAGCCGGCACGATCCTGACGAATGGCAACCACCGATGGTTCATTCAGTACAATGCCTTGTCCTTTAACATAAATCAGGGTATTGGCGGTACCCAAGTCGATGGACAAGTCATTAGAAAACATGCCACGAAATTTCTTAAACATAACGAAAGGATAATCCTGCAAGCTGGGGGCGGAAAATAAAATCCGCCTACTTTACCAACCACACGAAGCAGCGACAAGGCGCAAAAACGTCCTACTTCGGTGAAAATTAGTCTGCGTTATTTGTGACCGAATGCACGGAAAGCGAATGGGGCCTGATATCCCTCAACAAAGGCTCAGCTAGCCACCAAATCAACGTACCAAACGGCAGTAACACAGCTCATAAAATCTAACATTTTTCCTGATTGTCACCGGTGGTAAGCACCTACTGACGCCCACAGGAAAAGACGGGCCATTCTACGTTAATTTTTGCCCGGTCATCAGGTTAAACACGATATCGACGCGAATATTTTTTGCGAGCTATATCGATCGGCTCTGGCGAAGCGAAAAAGTCCCCCTGCCCACCAAGGATCCCGCGCTCTTTCAGCGTCTGCCATTCGTTGCGCGTACGCACGCTGGCGGCAAAAACCTTCGCTTGAGTGCCTTCGCAGGCACCGGTCAGGCTCTGAACAAACAGCTGGTTCTCATCCCGCCGGTCAATACTCCGTACCAACCCTGGGTGAAGCTTGACGATCTCCACCGGTAACGACTTGATATAAGAGGTACTAACCACCGTCAACCCGGCCTGAGAAACCGCCAGACGACAGCCCAATCCGGTCAGCAATCGCAGCACCGGACGCAAACGGTCGATATGTTGACACACATCTGCCTCTGCAAGTTCAATCAGAATTCGCCTGCGGTGACTTTTTTCACACTGTAACAGGGTATCGCGCAGCCAACGTTGGAAACTGCGCTGCAATAATGAATCAACGCATAGTGGAAACGCCAGCGTCTCTTCCGGCCACAGTGCCAATAAAGGAATAATCCGATTCATCTGCTGGCGGTCATAACTTTCCGCCAAGCCCAGCTGATTGACCAGCGGCATATATTCGGCGGGCAACAGTTCCTGTGCGCCATCATAAATCCGGCTCATGATTTCGCGGTGATGCACATCGCCTTCCACCGTCACCGCCGGTTTTTGATATAAGCGAGGGCCGCCGCGCGCCAGCACCTGTTCAAGCAGCGTACGCCATTTAACGCTGCCGCGCCCTTTCTCTGGCACATCGCTATCATAGACATACCAGCCGTTTTCGCCTTGCAGTACGGCGTGGCGGGTCGCCTGTTCGGCGTAATCGATGATTTCTTCCGTGGTCTGCCCGCTGCGGTAGGCCACAATACCGATATGCAGGAACGCCTCACGGTCAATCAGCGCCGTTGAGGGCAAGGAGTCGATCGCGTTGACCAGCTGCGCCGCGATGCCGTCCGCTTCTTTCAGCGTGCGGTGTGGCAGCAGAACGGTAAAATCACTGTGGAAATAACGGGCCAGTAAGGCGGCAGGATAACGCATGACAAAGGTGGACAGCAGGTTGACCAACGAATACATCAGCTCCTGCACCGCTGCATTGCCGTGAATTTCGCGCAGGGTATCGAAATCTGGCAGGCGCACCATCATAACGATGCCGTGTGACCCGACATCTTCCAACTGAGTGGTGAGCTGGTTATCAAAGAACAGCCGGTTATTGAGGCCGGTTTTCGCATCCTGAGCGGCAAAAGCACGGATCAGGGTATCTACCCGACTGCGCTCCTCACGCGCTTCGGCCAGATCGGCCAGCAGGCGATCCAACGCACCGCTGACGCTGGCAGGCCATTCGCGGATATCTCCCTTCAGCACCTGTTCACGCTCGCCGTTGAGAATGCGCCGCGCCCGGCGCTCCAGGCGATCTTCACCTACCGCCTGTTCACGAAGCCAGCGTAAGCTGAACAGCAGTATCACCACCATGATGACGATCGACAGCGTGACCGCCGCCGTGGACTGCAATGAACGCACGTCGCTGGCGAACGGATCGAGGTAAGTGACACTTACCCGGGTGCCGGGGTGATGCATCATGGTTAACGAGGTTTGGCGGTAGCCAGCCAGCGATGCCCAGGGGGCTTTGATGGTCGGCAGGCTGTAGGAGAAAAGGTTGCTGGTTTCGGTATCGACATTAATCGCCACAATGCCTAGCGGCCGCATCACCAGGGGCAGCCAGTTATCCTGAGCCTGCAGAGGTTGCAGCAGCATTGCCTGATCGATGGAGGTGGCCAGGGCTTCAAAACGGCGCTCTAAGCGCTCCTGGGTCACGTAAAAGAAACTGTATGAACACCCCATCAGCATCAAGAACATAGCCAATGCGACGAGCAGGGTGATTAGAGCAGAGAGTTTGGTTGTAAATCTCATCCCTGTGCCTTCTGCGCGATGATAAAATGAAGAGCCACCTTTTGATGTGACAAGGCCCCGTTCCTGCTCGATTGAAAACAACGCAATACCCTGATATTAAAAATCATGAAGCGACTTCAATTTCTTTGCCAAGCATCAGGTTAGCTCATACAAAGCTATCAAGCCTGACCGACGAAGAAAACCATTAAACACTCTTTTTTTGTCCTTTATCAGGACAGGCTTTTTTATTATGCATATAGTCAGACAATACTGAACCATACATTCATATAATATATGAAAAAGCGGGGAGCGATGCATGCGCGTATTATTATTGGAACAAGATGGCGAAAAAACCCTGGCACAAGTCAAGAATATTGATAGTGAACAGTTGCCAGAAGGGGATGTGACGGTCGACGTCAACTGGTCCAGTCTCAACTATAAGGACGCCCTGGCGATCACCGGCACGGGGAAAATCATTCGTCACTTCCCAATGGTGCCTGGTATCGATTTTGCAGGCCTGGTACACAGCAGCAAAGATCCGCGTTTTAAACCAGGCCAGAGCGTAGTACTCACCGGCTGGGGCGTTGGCGAAAATCACTGGGGCGGGTTGGGCGAACAGGCCCGCGTTAGCGGCGAATGGCTGGTACCACTGCCAAAAGGGCTGTGTGAACGCAAAGCGATGATCCTCGGCACCGCCGGTTTTACCGCCATGCTGTGCGTGATGGCATTGGAAGAAGGCGGAGTGAAACCGGGGGACGGCGACGTTCTGGTCACCGGAGCCAGCGGCGGCGTGGGAAGTACGGCGGTCGCCCTACTGTCCGCACTCGGTTATAGCGTCACCGCCATCAGCGGACGCGACAGCAATACCGACTATCTGAAATCCCTCGGTGCCAAAACCGTGCTGCCCCGTAGCGAGTATATTGAAACACCGCGGCCGCTGGAGAAACAGCTGTGGGCCGGCGCCATCGACACCGTCGGCGACAAATTGCTGGCTCGCGTGCTGGCGCAGATGAATTACAACGGCACCGTTGCCGCCTGCGGCCTGGCGGGAGGCTACCAGTTGCCGACTACCGTGATGCCGTTTATCTTGCGTAACGTGCGTCTGCAAGGCGTTGATTCAGTGCTGACGCCGCTGCATCGTCGCCAAACCGCCTGGGAACGTCTGGCCGGTATTCTGCCAGAAAGCTTCTATGAACAAGCCACGCAGGAAATTCAGCTGGAAGACGTGCCTGCCGCTGCTGCCGCGCTGATGAACAATCAGATCACTGGCCGCACCCTGGTAAAAATCCGTTCATAATCTGTGGGGCGCCGCATCCGGCGCCCGCCTTTTCCCCACAAGAAATTACCTCTCGTTTACCTCTCTTTACATCCCCCCTCTCGCAGAAAGTTGGCTTTCACGCCATGCTTACACCATCACTTGCGGAGATAAAAAATGAAACAACAGCGAAAACTGACCGAAGCCGATGTCACGCCGGAAAGCGTGTTCTATCAGCGGCGCAAGGTGCTCCAGGCGCTAGGGATCACGGCAGCCTCGCTGGCTTTGCCCATCCAGGCACAGGCCGACTTGTTGTCCTGGTTCAAAGGAAACGATCGGCCCCCGGCTCCAGCAGGCAAACCGCTGGACTTCAGCAAGCCCGAAGCCTGGCAAGCCCAGTTGGAGCTAACGCCGGAAGAAAAAGTCATGGGGTACAATAATTTCTACGAATTTGGCCTGGATAAAGCCGATCCCGCGGCCAACGCAGGCTCCCTGAAAACGACGGACTGGAAGGTGAAAATCGACGGTGAAGTCGGCAAGCCCATCACGCTGGATATCGACGATTTACTCAAGCGATTCCCGCTGGAGCAACGCATTTATCGCATGCGCTGCGTCGAAGCCTGGTCGATGGTGGTGCCGTGGATCGGCTTTGAGTTGGGCAAACTGCTTAAGCTGGCCGAACCCAACAGCAACGCACGCTACGTCGCTTTCCAAACGCTGTACGATCCAGAGCAGATGCCCGGCCAGAAAGATCGCTTTATCGGCGGAGGCCTCAAGTATCCCTATGTCGAAGGTTTGCGCCTAGATGAAGCCATGCATCCACTGGCTCTGTTGACCGTGGGCGTGTATGGCAAGATGCTGCCACCGCAAAACGGTGCTCCGGTGCGCCTGATCACCCCATGGAAATACGGCTTCAAAGGCATCAAGTCTATCGTGCAGATCACCCTGACCCGCGAACAACCGCCAACCACCTGGAATCTGTCTGCCCCCAACGAATATGGTTTTTACGCCAACGTGAATCCCCATGTCGATCATCCACGCTGGTCGCAGGCCACCGAACGCTTTATCGGTTCCGGCGGCATTCTGGATGTGAAACGTCAGCCGACGCTGCTGTTCAACGGTTATGCCGAGCAGGTGGCTTCGCTATATCGCGGCCTCGATTTACGGGAGAACTTCTGAGTGCGCTTAACCCCCAAGCAGATCACCTGGCTAAAAGTTGCCATCTACCTGGCGGCATTCCTGCCCTTTCTGTGGCTGGTGTTGTCCGTCGATCAGGGCTGGTTCAGCGCCGATCCGGCCAAGGATATCCAGCATTTTACCGGCAGGATGACGCTGAAGTTGCTGCTGGCCACCCTGCTCGTCACTCCATTGGCCCGCTACGCGCGCCAGCCACTGCTGATCCGTTGCCGACGTCTGCTGGGCTTGTGGTGTTTTGCCTGGGGAACCCTGCATCTGGTAAGCTACTCGACGCTGGAACTGGGGCTGAGCAACATTGGCCTGCTGGGGCGCGAGTTGGTAACCCGCCCCTATCTGACGCTAGGTATCCTCTGCTGGTTGATTTTGCTGGCTCTGGCGGCCACCTCAACGCTATGGGCGCAGCGTAAATTGGGGGCCAACTGGCAGAAGCTGCACAACTTCGTCTATCTGGTGGCGATCCTGGCACCGATCCACTACCTTTGGTCGGTAAAAACGTTGTCACCGCAGCCTTTTATTTATGCATCGCTGGCGCTGCTGTTGTTAGCTCTGCGTTACAAGAAATTCCGCTCGTGGTGGCGTAAAGCGCGCTAAAACCGGCAAGATTGACGGTAAAAATCCCCTGACGGGGCGCGGAACTTTTCTGTGTTCTACCCCTCATAATCCAATAGCAGCACTTGGTGTTTGCTGATTTAGGGTTGAATATCTTCGCTGATAAGACCAGTATTTAGCTGCGAATTGCCACGATATCGTTATAATGCCCGACCTTGAACCTGTCGCTGCAGCAAAATCTGCGCGTAACAGGTGACAAATCGGTGACATCGGGTTATTTTCTACGATGATGGTTTTATTGCCGGAGATACCAGCACAATGGCGGATAAGTTTCACATTTTGCTTCTGAACGGCCCCAATCTCAATCTGCTGGGGACGCGTGAGCCGGAAAAGTACGGCAGCGCTACGCTGGCAGAGATTGTTAACGGATTGGAAAACCAGGCGCTCGCGCTAGATATCACCCTGAGTCATCTGCAGTCCAACGCCGAGCATGCGCTCATCGATCGCATTCATCAGGCGCGCGGCAATACGGATTTTATCCTGATTAACGCTGCCGCGTTCACGCACACCAGCGTGGCGTTGCGCGATGCACTGTTGGCAGTACAGATCCCGTTTATCGAGATCCACCTGTCCAACGTGTACGCTCGTGAGCCTTTCCGTCATCACTCCTACCTGTCTGATATCGCGGTAGGCGTGATCTGTGGCCTCGGCGCGGATGGCTACACATTTGCTTTACAGGCAGCGGTTCGCCGTTTGTCAAAAACCCACTAATTGCTACACAAAAAGAGTACGGAATCACACTCATGGATATTCGTAAAATCAAGAAACTGATCGAACTGGTTGAAGAATCAGGCATTTCTGAACTGGAAATCTCTGAAGGCGAAGAGTCGGTTCGCATCAGCCGTGCCGCACCGGTGCAGGCTTACCCAATGATGCAACAGTACGCAATGCCAGCCCAGCAGCAGCAACCTGCTCTGGCCAACGCCGTTGCCCCTGCTGGCGCAGAAACCCCAGCAGCACCAGCGGCCATGAGTGGCCATATCGTTCGTTCACCAATGGTAGGGACCTTCTACCGCACCCCAAGCCCGGACGCGAAAGCCTTCGTGGAAGTGGGCCAGAAAGTGAACGCCGGTGATACTCTGTGCATCGTTGAAGCCATGAAAATGATGAACCAGATTGAAGCGGACAAATCCGGTGTGGTTAAAGCGATCCTGGTAGAAAACGGCCAACCGGTTGAATTTGACGAGCCACTGGTCGTCATCGAATAACGAGGCGCACCATGCTAGATAAAATTGTTATCGCCAACCGTGGCGAGATCGCGTTACGTATCCTGCGCGCTTGTAAAGAACTGGGCATCAAAACCGTTGCCGTTCACTCAAGTGCCGACCGCGATCTGAAACACGTTCTGCTGGCGGATGAGACCGTTTGTATCGGCCCTGCACCGTCAGTTAAAAGCTATCTGAACATCCCGGCCATCATCTCCGCCGCCGAAATTACCGGCGCCGTGGCGATCCACCCGGGTTATGGCTTCTTGTCCGAGAACGCCGACTTTGCCGAGCAGGTAGAGCGTTCTGGCTTTATCTTTATCGGCCCACGCGCCGAAACCATTCGCCTGATGGGTGACAAGGTTTCTGCCATCAGCGCGATGAAAAAAGCCGGCGTACCTTGCGTACCAGGCTCCGACGGCCCGCTGACCGATGACATGGACAAAAACCGTGCCTTCGCCAAACGCATCGGTTATCCGGTGATCATCAAGGCTTCCGGCGGCGGCGGCGGTCGCGGCATGCGCGTTGTGCGCGGCGACAAAGATCTCGAGCAATCCATCTCCATGACCAAAGCGGAAGCCAAAGCGGCTTTCAACAACGACATGGTGTATATGGAGAAGTACCTGGAAAACCCACGCCACATCGAAATTCAGGTGTTGGCAGACGGCCAGGGCAACGCCATCTATCTGGCTGAACGTGACTGCTCCATGCAGCGTCGCCACCAGAAAGTGGTCGAAGAGGCACCAGCACCGGGGATCACCCCAGAGCTGCGCCGCTACATCGGCGAGCGCTGCTCAAAAGCCTGTGTAGAAATCGGCTACCGCGGTGCGGGTACCTTTGAGTTCCTGTATGAGAACGGCGAGTTCTATTTCATTGAAATGAACACCCGTATCCAGGTGGAACACCCGGTTACCGAAATGATCACCGGCGTGGATCTGATCAAAGAGCAGCTGCGTATCGCTGCCGGTCAACCGCTGTCGATCAAACAGGATGAAGTGAAGGTACAAGGCCATGCGGTGGAATGCCGTATCAACGCCGAAGACCCGAACACCTTCCTGCCAAGCCCAGGCAAGATCACCCGCTTCCACGCTCCTGGTGGTTTCGGCGTGCGTTGGGAATCTCATATTTACGCTGGCTATACCGTGCCGCCGTACTATGACTCCATGATTGGCAAGCTGATCACCTACGGTGAAAACCGTGACGTGGCAATTGCCCGCATGAAGAACGCCCTGGCTGAGCTGATCATCGATGGCATCAAAACCAACGTTGAACTGCAGCAGAAGATCATGACCGACGAAAACTTCCAGCATGGTGGCACCAACATCCACTATCTGGAGAAGAAGCTGGGTCTGCAGGAAACCTGATTATCGGTTAACGATATCGGGCTAATAAAAAACACCGCATGAGAACTTCTGCGGTGTTTTTTTATTTTATGACAGAGAGGGATTTGCCCCTCACCCTAGCCCTCTCCCAAAGGGCGAGGGGACCGATCGAGTTAGGCTGAAAGTGTAGTGATTCATCATTAGCAACTGCTGACTCACCTTGATTCCGAAACAGCACGGGCCAATCAAGAGCTCCAGACAGCTCCCTCTTCCTGTGGGAGATGGAACCGATCGAGTGAGTCTGAAAACTCAGTGACACACCTTGGCTGAGGGGGCGATAAAATTTGCTGAGATGACTCAATTACTACCAAATGTGCAGGGGCTTACAGCTCCCTCTCCCTGTGGGAGATGGAACCGATCGAGTGAGTCTGAAAACTCAGTGACACACCTGGCTGAGGGGGCGATAAAATTTGCTGTGATGACTCAATTACTACCAAATGTGCAGGGGCTTACAGCTCCATCTCCCTGTGGGAGATGGAACCGATCGAGTGAGTCTGAAAACTCAGTGACACACCTTGGCTGAGGGGGCGATAAAATTTGCTGAGATGACTCAACTACTACCAAATGTGCAGGGGCTTACAGCTCCCTCTCCCTGTGGGAGAGGGTTGGGGTGAGGGGTATCGCACCCATAGGCATACGCACGCAATACTTCCTGGATCTTGTCGATCATCAGGCTATGTGGGTCACCAGCACACTCGCCAGCCATCAGACGTGGGAATTGCAGCGGGAAATACTGGCTCAGCATACCCAACGGAATGGTTACCCCGCTCAGGTTTGCCACCAGCTTGTCGATGGCCGCGCTGATGCGCGCTTCAGGCCAGTAATAACGGATCCGATCGGACAGGCTGTAGTGCAGATCGATCATCGCCTTCGAATGGCGCGGATCGTAATACTTCTTCCAATACTTGGGCTCATCCTGCATCACGCTGTCGATCACCGCCAGCACGTGGCTCTGCTGTTCTGCGGCGATCAGCTCCTTCTCGATCAGCGCCAGGCTGAAGATCGCCTCACGCAGGGCAAAGGTCAACGCCGGGCCGACTTTCAGGATCGCAAAGTGATCGCGCACCAACTGGCGGAACGCTTTCGGGGTTTGATAATCCGTGGAGTGGGCCTCAAACACCAACGGCGTTGACTCAATCATGGCGGAAAGCTGACGCGCCTGCTCCGGCTGATAGTGGATCACCGTGGAATGGTCGAACTCGACTCCCGGCTGTACCACCAGCCCCACCACCCGTTCCATGGCCTGCTCCAAGCCTAAGCGAGCAAACGCCTGCCGATGTGTCTCGATGGTCTCGGCGGCATCCTGTGGCCGCGTGACGTGTACCTGAGCGATAGCGTGGCTTTCGCCACCCGGAACCGGCACTTCCGTACCTATCACGTAGCTCAGCGCCTGCCGCTGCTCAGGAGTGGCCGCAGCTTCCGCCACCGCACATAGCCGTGCCGCACGCTCAGCCACCACCGTTGGCGGCAAGGGAACCGGATCGTCCGCGCAGGACATGGAAGCATCCAGATGAATTTTACTGAACCCGGCCTGAACGTAATCGGCAATCAGGCGTTCGGCTTTCTCCATCGCCAGCCCAGCCGGTTCATCCTGCCAACAGTTCGGCCCAAGGTGGTCGCCCCCCAATATCAACCGTGACTGCGGGAAGCCAACCTTGGCGGCAATGGCATACACAAACTCGCGGAAATCCGCCGGTTTCATTCCGGTGTAGCCGCCAAATTGGTTCACCTGGTTGGAGGTGGCCTCAATCAATACCTTACGCTGGCTAGCCAGGTCAAAACGCAACGTGGCTTCGATCACCAACGGATGTGCCGAGCAAACCGAACAGATACCAATATGCTTGCCGCTTTTATGCTGCTTAATAATAGATTTCATACTTATGGCCTCATTTACCCGTCGCCTTTCAAGTCACAGGGTAAAGCAATGTCCTGAACTGAATATTCAGGACGTTGGAATGTTATTTACAGCGCGCCGACCGGCACGACCCGTTGCTGCTGCAAGAAAGCGTCGATTTCAGCGAAGGTAGAGGTTCCTTCCATTGGTCCACGCCGGGTCACCGCCAGCGCACCGCAGGCATTGGCATAGCGCAGCGCCTGGGAAACGCTGTGCCCCTGCAACCGGCAAGCAATGTAAGCGCCGCCAAAGCAGTCGCCTGCCCCGGTCGGATCAACCTCGTCTACGGCATAGCTGTCGATATGCAGGGTTTCATCCGCAGAATAATAGCTCGCCCCTTTACTACCGCGTTTCACCACCACTTCTTTAATGCCGTCCTTCAGGTAGCGAGCAATCGCCTCATCCAGCGTGGTTTGGGAGGACAGCAGCATGACTTCGCCTTCGCTCGGCATATAGATATCGGTCAGCTCCAGCACGTAATGCAGCGCATCACGCATCTCAGGGATATTGAGCATTTCCTTGCGGATATTCGGATCGAAAGACAAGGTGCCACCGTTCGCTTTGACGATCCCCGCCGCCTTCTTCACCGCGTCCACCATATGGAAGGAAAACAGCGATGAACCCATGATGTGGAAGTGCTGGCAGTCCTGCAGCAGTTCGGCGTTCACATGCTCGGCCGATAATTTCCCACAGGCTGCGTTCTTGATATTGAAAATAAAATCGCGATCGCCGTTGGAGTGGTAAGTGACGAAGGCGCTGCCGGTCGTCTCATGCGGCAACACACGGATGCCGCGCGTGTCCACTCCGTCAGCCTTTAGGCGTTCGATATTCAGCGTGCCGAAGCCGTCGTTACCCACGCAGCTGATAATGCCGCACTGCCCGCCCAGCTTGGTCACCTGGTCGATAAAAATCGCCGGGGCACCGCTGGGGAAAGGACCATTCCATAAGCCTGGATGGGTAAACGATTGGCCAACCTTATCGGCCATGATCTCAACCAGGATCTCGCCGATGGTATAAATTTTTCTCATTGTCCCGTTCCTTATACAAATCTGCCTGTGATCGTTAGCCACGTTTCTTCTTGTTTCTGACGTCGACATACACCGCGATAAGGATCACCAGCCCCTTCACCACCATTTGATAGAAATAAGGCACGTTCATTAAATTCATACCGTTATTGATAACCCCGATGGTCAGCGCACCAATCATGGTGCCGATCACCGTGCCGTAGCCGCCATTCAGGCTGGTGCCCCCCAACACGGCGGCGGCAATAGCATCCAGCTCATAGCTCAGCGCGGCGTTAGGCTGGCCGGAATACAGCCGTGAAGCCAGGATCATGCCGCTGATGCCCGCCATCACGGCGGTGATCATAAAGACCTTTATTTTCAGCGCGGAAACGTTAATCCCCGAATAGATCGCGGCCTCTTTATTGCCGCCGGTGATATAAATTTTGCGGCCAAAGGTAGTTTTCGACAGGATGAAGTGGTTGACGATCAGCAACACCAACAGGATCCAGATTGGGATCGGGATATAGAGGAACTCGCCGTTACCCAGCGCCAGAAACGCCTCGTTTTTGATCATGATCGGCGTGCCGTCGGTGACGATATAGGCGATGCCCCGGAAAATGCCCATCGTCGCGACGGTAACGATAAACGACGGGATACCGGCCAACGCAGTCAGGCTACCGTTAACCAGGCCCAGCACCAGCGCGGCCATAATCGACAGCGGGATCACCAGAATAAACGGGATGCCAAACGACAAGCCAAGCGCGGCAAAGGTCCCCACCAGGGCAATGGTTGACCCCACCGAAAGATCGATATCCCCCAGCAGCAGCACATACGTCATGCCATAGGCGGTAATGGCAATGATCGAGACCTGCAAAATAATATTGGTAATATTATTCACGCTCAGGAAGCTGTCGTTGATCACACTGAACAGGATCACCAAGGCCACCAGGCCCGCCAGTATGCCGCCGTACTGTTTGGCGGCTTTTGCCAGTTTCCCTGGCCCGTTGAACGCCGAATGGCCCTCGGCGGCCAGCACTTTATCGCTCATTATTTCACTCCTGTTGCTGCGGTCATGACCTGGGTTTGCGTGAGTCCATCGGTGGCAAAAACGTCGGCGATCTGCTTGGCACGCATCACCACCAGCCGATTGCTGAGCGCCATGACTTCCGGCAGTTCGGAAGAGATCAAGATAATGGCGGTGCCCTGCGCAGCAAGCTGGCGTATGACGTTATAAATCTCGAACTTGGCGCCAACATCCACGCCGCGCGTTGGCTCGTCGAGAATTAAGATGCGTGGCACCTTTTCCAACCATTTCGACAGCACGATCTTTTGCTGATTGCCCCCGCTCAGGGTGCTGACCAGTTGGTGTGGCGAGCTGACCTTGATGTTCATCCGCCGGATTGCCTGCTGCGTTTTCGCCTCTTCGTGCTTATGGTTGATCAGGCTGGAGCCCGCATATTGAAAGGCCACGTGATGGGTGTTCATGCTGACGTCATGCATCAGCACCAATCCCTCCTCCTTGCGGTTTTCCGTCACGAAGGCGATGCCATGCTCTATCGCCTGCTTTGGATTGCGAATAGTGACTACCGCCTCATCGATGCGAATTTCACCTTGATAGCCAGTCAGGCCAAAGATGGCCTTCATCACGTCTGAACGCCCCGATCCCACCAGCCCAAAAAAGCCCAGCACTTCACCTGCACGCAGAGAGAAATGGATATCGTGAAACAGTTTGTCCTGCGAAAATTGCCTGACTTCCAGCACCGGCACTTGCTCCGCAGAAGGAGGTTCGCCGATGCGTGGCGGGTAGATATTGGTCATTTCGCGGCCAACCATCTGGGCAATCAGCCGGTGAATATCGGTCTGGTGCTTATCGTGGGTGGCGATGAACTCGCCGTCGCGCAGCACCGAGATATCGTCAGAAACGCGCATGATCTCATCCATGCGGTGCGAGATATAAATCACCGCACAGCCGCGCTGTTTCAGCTTGTCGATAATGCCAAACAGGATGTCGGCCTCGTTATCGCTCAGGGACGACGTTGGTTCGTCCATGATCACGACATCGGCCGGGTAGCTCAGCGCCTTGGCAATCTCTACCAGTTGGCGCTGGGCCATCGACATGGTGCCGACAATTTGCTGCGGATCGAGCGGAATGGCCAAGTCCGCCAGCAGGCGTTGGCAATCATTCACCATCTGGCCATCGTTAATAAAACCAAAACGGGTTGGCTCATTATTGGCGTAGATATTCTCTGCTACGCTCATATTATTGCTCAGGCTCAGTTCCTGAAAAATAATCGCGATACCCAACTTTCTGGAATGCTGGGGGTTGTTAATAGTGACGTTTTGCCCTTTGAGAATTATTTCCCCTTTGGTCGGCGGATAAATTCCTGCCAGGATTTTCATCAGCGTAGATTTACCGGCACCATTTTCGCCCAGTAGCGTATGGACTTTACCTTGGCGTATTTTCAGGCTGACATTTTTTAATGCATGAACATGGCCGAAACTTTTGGCTATTTCCGTTACCGCCAGCACCGTATCCGTCATTATTTCCTCCACCCAAATAGCCCTCACCCTAACCCTCTCCCACAGGGAGAGGGGACCGATCGAGTTCACTGATTTCTCTGCGTAATACCCTGCCCTTCTTATTACGCCCTCACTTTCCGAAGTTGTATGGACTAACTACATACTCCGGACAACTCCCTCTCCCACAGGGAGAGGGGACCGATCGAGTTCGCTGATTTCTCCGCGTAATACCCGATCCTCTTGCTTCTTACTGCTCACTTCCCGAAGCAGCACGGACCAATCAAGCACTCCGGACAGCTCCCTCTCCCTGTGGGAGAGGGTTGGGGTGAGGGGTATGGTTAGCCACTGAAGCTTGGGTTAAAGAGCAGTGTTATTTACCGGTATAAACGCCAGGAGCAACTGGAATCAACTTGGCAACTGGCTTGCCGTTCAGATGGTCGACGGCGGCATCAATGGCCTTGGCTCCCATTTGGTCTGGGTATTGGCGGATAACTGCCACGAAGGTCTTGTCGCTGTCGACGGCGTCGCGAGCCTCTTTCATCCCGTCGAAACCGATGATCTTGATATTGTCGTTACGCGCGGATTTGGCGGCGATCACCGCAGCCAGCGCGGCATCATCACCAAAACCAAACAGGCCGTTCAGATCCGGGTGCGCCTGCATCATGTTCTGCGCCACGGTTAACGCTTCCGCCCGGGTGATGCCGGTTTGGATCGCCACAATCTTCACGTCTGGCGTATCTGCCAGCCCTTTCTTGAAGCCGTCCACGCGTGCCACCACCGATTGCAGCGCCGGATAATCGATAATCGCTACCTTGCCTTTGCCATTGAGCAGTTTGCCCATCAGCTTGCCCGCTTCGACGCCACCGGCGTAGTTGTCGGTAGCCACGTGAGTGACCACCGGCACGCCCTCGGCAGCCACATCAACGGTAATCACCGGAATACCGGCTTTCTCCGCTTTGATAATCGCCGCCTGCACGCCTTTGGAATCCACCGGAGAAATAATAATGGCGTCGACCTTCTTGGTAATAAAATCTTCAACATCGGAGAGTTGTTTATTCAGATCCTGATTGGCAATGGAAATATTCAGCACCACGTCGTCTTTCTTGGCTTCCGCTTTCATTGCGTCGGCCAGATCAATATAGAACGGATGCTGCTGCGTCAGCAGCGATGCGCCTATTTTATATTCCTTGGCTAACGTTGCCTGCGAGAATACTGCAAGTCCGATGGCCAGCACGGAGCCTAACACTTTTAATTTATGCATGATCTATCCTCAGTTTTTATTATTGCTGCTTGGTTTTTCTTACTGTTTTGTAGGGAACTTATTAATATTTACAGCTGACCTTCACAACCACATACGCCAATCACTTTTTCCACTACCTGCTGCATGGCACTTTTCGCTGGTTGCATATAATGGCGCGGGTCATTGGCGTCAGGATGCTGGTGGAAATACGCTTTCAGGGCATCCGAGAAAGCGATTTTAAGCTCGGTAGCCACGTTGACCTTGCAGATGCCTAAACTGATACAGCGGCGGATATCGCTATCGCTCAGGCCGGAAGCCCCGTGCAACACCAGCGGCACTTCAACGCGATCGCGTATCTGTTCCAGGCGGGCAAAATCCAGCTTGGGTTCGGACTGGTACAGGCCATGCGCGGTACCGATAGCCACCGCCAGCGAATCGATCCCGGTACGAGCAACAAACTCCACCGCCGCCTCTGGAGAGGTGTAGATAGCGTCTTTCCCTTCCACGATCAGGTCGTCTTCCTGGCCCCCCAGACGGCCTAACTCTGCCTCAACGCTAGCGTCGTAGCGGTGGCTGTACTCTACGATTTGTTTGACCAGCGCCACGTTTTCTTCAAAAGGAAAGTGAGAGCCGTCGATCATCACGGAACGGATCCCGGCGTTGATCTTATGGTAGATATCGGCGGGTTCTTCGTGATGATCCAAATGCAGCGCCAGCGG
The DNA here is from genome assembly GCF_055790865.1 of Serratia sp. K1WW1. Lineage (NCBI taxonomy): Bacteria > Pseudomonadati > Pseudomonadota > Gammaproteobacteria > Enterobacterales > Yersiniaceae > Serratia > Serratia sp. K1WW1. The sequence goes on along the minus strand of NZ_CM147697.1, from coordinate 609,459 downwards.
GATCTGATACTCGTGCGCCAGCGCCTTGACGATCATGATGATGTTTTCCAGCCCGCCGTAGCGGTAAGTGCCGGTCGTTCCCGCCAGGATCACCGGCGAACGATACTGTGCAGCGGTTTCGACCACCACCTGCAAGGTTTCCAGGTTGTGGATGTTGAATGCCGGCACCGCGTACCCTTGCTGCTGCGCTTTCTGCAGCATGTTTTTGCTTGAAATGATGTACATCGATTCTCCTCGATCCCGCACCTGATACCGCAGTCGGTAATTACAAAATGAAAATTTAGTTAGACAAACTTTCCAAGTGAAACCGAATATAGAGATAAAATGCGCAAAAAAGCGTGACAGGGATCGAAGATTATCAAATAACTTTCAAAACGTAACTTAACTAGATAGTAATTACGAAACATAAGGCATGCTCCGGTATTTGCGCGCTTAAGATCGCCATGTCACGGGTATACATCCACCCACGAATAGCATCTAAGAATATGAATAATATTAAAAATATATGCTTTCACGCTCATCCATCGCAGACTTTCAAAATAACGAAAGCCTGCGTGGGTATTACTTTCAATTAGAAAGTATGAAGGATATAGTAGCCCTTATTACCGTTTAACGATGGGGGCGAATGTGCCCAGAAAGTCATCTAACCTGCTGAAACGCAGATTGAAAATTGCTGAAATCGTCGGCCAGCAGGGGGAGATCAAGGTCGAAGATCTTTCTGCCCAGTTGGGGGTTTCCGGCGTGACGATCCGTGGCGATCTCAGCTACCTTGAACAACAAGGCTACCTCAAGCGATCCTTTGGCGGAGCCATTGCAACTCCAACACAGCCGTTGGCGGCGCCGATCGATCCAGGGCTCGCCCTGCCCCCGCTCACGCTGGCTAACCAGTTGGAAATCGCCCGCCACTGCGCCAGGATGATTGCCGATCGCGATACGCTCTTTCTCGGCCACGGCGACATCTGCCGCAAAATCATCCCGTTCCTGAGCGGCCTGAAAAAGCTGCGGCTGATCGTCAATGACCTACAGCATGCGATCCTGGCCGATCAGTTTTTGGACGGTGAAATTATCGTCGCAGGTGGGGAGTTGATCCGCTCACATACCGCGCTCAGCGGTAAAGCGCTGGATAGCGTGATCCAACAGTTCACCATCAACCATTGCATTCTCGAGGCCAGCATTACGGACAGCTCCGGCATCCTGAATATCGATCAGCCGCTGTTGGCGTCCCATTACCAGCGCTGTCTGGACAAGGCGCAGAATAAAACCGCCATCATTACCCATTTGCCCATTCAGGCCAGTGCGATCGGGACTATCGGCCACCTCAGCCAGGTGGATAATCTGGTGACCAACCGTGGCGTAAATGAACATTATCAGCAGCAATTATTCGAATCCGACTTCAGCATCCGCTACACCAATAACGAATGTTTTACCTGGGCCAACCGGGAAACGATCGGGGAATAAAGGGGCACTTATGTCAGTTAGCATCTGCACGATGGGTGAGTTACTGGTTGAATTCCTTTCAAAAAATTATAATCAGGGATTCACTCAGCCAGGCGAGTTTCTTGGGCCGTTCCCCAGCGGGGCACCGGCTATCTATGCCGCTCAGGTAGCGCGGCTTGGCTTTGGCTCCACGCTGTTTGGCTGCGTGGGCAACGACGATTTTGGCCGCCTGAATATCGAGCGCCTGCGTCTGGAAGGCGTGATCACCGACGGCATCAGCGTGATCGACAAGGCCCCGACCGGCACGGCATTCGTCAGCTATCGCAACCCGCTGGAACGCGATTTTATCTTCAATATCCCCAACAGCGCCTGCGGCTTCTTTACCGCCGATCATATCGATCCAGGCTTGCTGAACCAGTGCCAGCATTTCCACATTATGGGTTCTTCGCTGTTCTCATTCCGTATCATCGATGCCATGCGCCGGGCGATCCAGATCGTCAAGGCCAATAAGGGGACGGTGTCGTTCGATCCCAATATTCGCAAAGAGATGCTCAATATCCCGGAGATGAGCCAGGCCTTCGATTACATCCTCGAATATACCGATATCTTCCTGCCGAGCGAGGGAGAAGTGCACCACTTTGCCAGCAGCAAAAACCAGCAGGAAGCGGATATCTTGCAGGAACTGTTGGCCAGCGGCGTGAGCCATATCGTGATTAAGCGAGGCCAGAAAGGGGCCAGCCATTACCAGCAACAGAACGGCCAGACGCAGGAGCTACACACTCCAGGCTATAGCAGCAAGATGGTCGATCCGACCGGAGCGGGCGACTGCTTTGGCGCTACCTTTGTCAGCCTGTTCCTGTCCGGCTTCAGCGCAGAAAAAGCGTTGCAGTATGCCAATGCCAGCGGTGCCCTGGCGGTGTCCCATAAGGGGCCGATGGAAGGGTTATCCAGCCTGGCGCAGATCGAGCACTTTATTGCACAACAGGCGTAAATCCCACCAACCGGCCAGCCTTTGGCCGGTTTTTTTATCCCGATTGCCAACATAACGGCTTGGCAAAACCGTCCCTTGTCGTAAAATCCCCTCCTTTGCCAATCCATCACCGTAAACCCCTTGGAGGCACGGATGGAACAACGCTTTGTTCAAGCTAACCGCGAAGCACGCTGGGCACTGGGCCTGACGCTGCTTTACCTGCTGGCCTGGTCGCTGGCGGCCTATCTGCCAGACAGCAACGCCGGGATCACCGGGCTGCCACACTGGTTCGAAATGGCCTGCCTGCTGGTACCGCTGCTATTTATAGGCCTGTGCTGGCTGATGGTACGCGGCATCTTCCGCGATATCCCCCTGGAGGATAGCGATGCAAACTGAGGTCATTCTGCCGCTGATTGCCTATCTGTTGCTGGTATTTGGCCTGTCGGTGTATGCCTATACCCGTCGCCAGAGCGGTAACTTCCTGAGTGAATATTTCCTCGGCAACCGTTCGATGGGCGGCTTTGTGCTGGCCATGACGCTGACCGCCACCTATATCAGCGCCAGTTCGTTTATCGGTGGGCCTGGTGCCGCCTATAAGTACGGCCTTGGCTGGGTGCTGCTGGCGATGATCCAACTGCCCGCCGTATGGCTTTCACTTGGCGTGCTGGGGAAAAAGTTTGCCATTCTGGCACGGCGCTACAACGCCATCACCCTTAACGACATGCTGTTCGCTCGCTATAAGAGCCGTTTGCTGGTGTGGCTAGCTAGTCTAAGTCTGTTGGTCGCCTTCCTTGGTGCGATGACGGTCCAGTTTATCGGCGGCGCACGCCTGCTCGAGACTGCAGCGGGCATTCCTTACGACACCGGCCTGCTGATATTTGGTATCAGCATTGCGCTGTACACCGCGTTTGGTGGCTTCCGTGCCAGCGTGCTGAACGATGCCATGCAAGGGCTGGTCATGCTACTGGGCACGATATTGCTGCTGGTCGCAGTGATCCACGCGGCAGGCGGCTTGCACAGCGCGGTTGATAAACTGCAACAGATCGATCCGGCGTTGGTCTCACCGCAAGGCGGCGATCAGATCCTCAGCCTGCCGTTTATGGCTTCGTTCTGGATCCTGGTGTGCTTTGGCGTGATTGGCCTGCCGCACACCGCCGTGCGCTGTATCTCGTATAAAGACAGCAAAGCCGTGCACCGTGGCATTATCCTCGGCACCATTGTGGTGGCAATTCTGATGTTTGGTATGCACTTGGCTGGCGCTCTGGGCCGTGCAGTGCTGCCGGATCTGAAGATCCCCGACCAAGTGATCCCAACGTTGATGATCACCGTGCTGCCCCCTTACGCCGCAGGGATTTTCCTGGCCGCACCGATGGCGGCGATCATGTCGACCATCAATGCGCAGCTGCTGCAATCCTCTGCCACTATCATCAAAGACCTCTATCTGGGCGTACGTCCGCTGCAGATGAACAATGAGAAGATGATCAAACGCTTCTCCAGCCTGACTACGCTGATCCTCGGCCTGCTGGTGCTGCTGGCCGCCTGGCGTCCGCCAGAAATGATCATCTGGCTGAACCTGCTGGCGTTCGGCGGTCTAGAGGCCGTATTCCTGTGGCCGTTGGTGTTGGGCCTGTACTGGGAACGCGCCAACGCGCAGGGAGCCCTTAGCTCAATGGTCACCGGTGCGTTATGCTATACGCTATTAGCCAGCTTCGACCTGCACCTGGCCGGATTGCACCCTATTGTGCCCTCGCTGTTAATCAGCCTGATGGCGTTTTATCTCGGTAACGTCTACGGCGAAAAGCGCCAGTTGGCGTCGTCCTTACCCTCTTGAGAGAATTGTTATGCCTTGGATCCAACTAAAACTGAACACCACCGGCAGCCAGGCAGAAGACCTGAGCGATGCGTTGGTTGAAAGCGGCGCGGTGTCGGTCACCTTTCAGGACACCCACGACAACCCGGTGTTTGAACCGCTGCCGGGCGAAACCCTGCTGTGGGGCGATACCGATGTGATCGGCCTGTATGATGCCGAAACCGATATGGCCGAAGTGGTCGCCATATTGGAACAGCACCCATTGCTGGGCAACGGTTTCCGCCACAAAATCGAGCAGTTGGAAGATAAAGACTGGGAACGTGAGTGGATGGATAACTTCCACCCGATGCGTTTTGGCGAGCGCCTGTGGATTTGCCCAAGCTGGCGTGACGTGCCCGATCCGGACGCGGTGAACGTCATGCTCGACCCTGGCCTGGCGTTTGGTACCGGCACACACCCGACCACCGCGCTTTGCCTGCAATGGCTCGATGGCCTGGATCTGGCCGGTAAAACAGTCATCGACTTCGGCTGTGGCTCCGGCATCCTGGCGATTGCCGCGTTAAAACTCGGTGCCGCCCGCGCCATTGGCATCGACATCGATCCCCAGGCCATTCAGGCCAGCCGCGATAACGCGCAGCGTAACGGCGTTTCAGAGCGTCTGGAGCTGTATCTGCCAAAAGACCAGCCGGCCGATCTGCTTGCCGATGTGGTGGTGGCGAACATTCTCGCTGGCCCGCTGCGTGAACTGGCACCGTTAATCAGCGACCTGCCAAAATCCGGCGGCTATCTGGGCCTGTCAGGCGTACTGGCGACCCAGGCCACCAGCGTAGCAGAAGCCTACCAGGATAAATTCAACCTCGACCCGGTGGCCGAGCGTGAAGAATGGTGCCGCATCACCGGCCAACGCAACTAGTTACATTTTCCCCGCCAGCCAAAAACCATCGGAAATTTAATCAGTTCCGGTGGTTTTTTCTTTTGTTAAGAATCGGCCCATTTATTCCTACTTAAGCTGAGCGTAATCTCCTGCTCGGAGTGAAGGTAGCCCGCAGCCTATGAGCCGCCCACTCAGGATAATTGGTATTTTCATTGGACAAGGATCAGGAAATGAAAGGAAAAATGTTGTTTGCCGCCCTATTGGCCGCCAGCTTCTCTATCGGTGCCGCAGAGCATGCTCATTGGGGTTATGAAGGCCAGGAAGACCCGGCGCATTGGGGCAAGCTTTCACCCGATTTTTCACTGTGTGAAACCGGTAAAAACCAGTCCCCGGTCAACATCCAGGGCGCGCTGAAAACCCAGCACGGCAAACTTGAGCTGGCTTTCCAGCCGGGCAAACAGCAAATCGTCAACAACGGGCACACCATTCAAGTCAACGTCAGCGAAGGTAACACCCTGCGGTTGGATAACGACACCTTCACGCTGCAACAGTTCCATTTCCACGCCCCGAGCGAAAACGAGATCGACGGCAAGCAGTTCCCACTGGAAGCGCACTTTGTCTACAAGGACAAAGACGGTGCCCTGGCGGTGCTGGCCCTGATGTTCCAGCAAGGTAAAGCCAACCCGCAACTGGCACAGGCCTGGCAACAAATGCCTGCCGCCGTCGATCAGACCGCTGTGCTGAACAAGCCGCTGGATATCAAAGCGCTGCTGCCAAAACAGTTTAACTTCTACCGCTTCAGCGGTTCACTGACGACGCCCCCCTGTTCCGAAGGGGTCAGCTGGTTGGTGCTAGATCAGCCTGTAAGCGCTTCTGCCGAACAAATCAGTCAATTCCACTCCGTAGTGCACCATGACAATAATCGTCCGGTACAGCCGCTCAACGGCCGCGTCATCGTCGATTGATTTTTGCCTGCTACAACTACCGCTGCCCTCACTGAGGTGGCGGTAATCCCCAGCACCATTCTTGTCGATTTGTCAAAGTATTAAGCTGAGAATGTTACAAATAACCTGATGTTACGATCTGTTATTACCCGCGCGTAAAGATAAAATCCTGTCGTTAGTGGAATATTTTAGCGCACGGAAATTAATCACAATCATTCAATTCACTGTTAAATAACAATAATATTTTCATCAAGGGTGCATAAGCACACTTTTATTGCCCAATAACTGTCGATTGGTTAAAGTTTGGCCTTTCATCTGAATGAAAAAATGCGTAATATACGCGCCCTTGCGGACACAGTATGGTCAGTCTTTGTCTATGCGCATTGGACACCACCAGTTAACAAATTGCCTGATTGCGGCCCCGATGGCCGGCATCACCGATCGCCCATTCAGAACCTTATGTCATGCAATGGGTGCTGGGATGGCTGTATCCGAAATGCTCTCCTCCAACCCGGAGGTGTGGCGCACGGATAAGTCACGTCTGCGTATGGTACATAGCGATGAACCAGGGATCCGTTCCGTGCAAATAGCCGGATGTGATCCTGATGATATGGCCGCCGCGGCGCGCATTAATGTGGCCAGCGGTGCACAGATCATCGACATCAATATGGGGTGCCCAGCCAAGAAAGTGAACCGGAAGCTTGCAGGGTCTGCGTTACTGCAGTACCCGGATCTGGTTAGACAGATCCTCCTCGCGGTGGTTAACGCGGTGGATGTGCCGGTAACACTTAAGATCCGAACCGGCTGGGAACCAGAGAACCGTAACTGTGTAGAAATTGCCCAACTGGCCGAAGATTGTGGTATACAGGCCCTGACGATTCATGGCCGAACCCGTGCCTGCCTGTTCAACGGCAACGCGGAGTACGACAGCATTCGGGCAGTTAAGCAGAATGTCTCCATTCCGATTATCGCGAATGGCGACATTACTGACCCGCATAAAGCCAGAGCAGTGCTCGACTACACTGGGGCTGATGCCCTGATGATAGGCCGTGCTGCTCAGGGGAGACCCTGGATCTTCCGGGAAATCCAGCATTATCTGGACACTGGGGAGCTGCTGCCACCGATGCCACTTGGCGAAGTGAAGCGCTTGTTAATAGGGCATATTCGGGAATTGCACGGCTTTTACGGCCAAGGCAAGGGATTCCGGATTGCTCGAAAGCACGTCTCTTGGTACTTACAGGAGCATGCCCCTAATGACCAGTTTCGGCGCACATTCAACGCCATAGAGGATGCCAGCGAACAGCTGGAGGCGTTGGAGGCATATTTCGAAAATCTAGCGTAAAAAAAGAGCTGACAGAACTATGTTCGAACAACGCGTAAATTCTGACGTACTGACCGTTTCAACCGTGAACTCACAGGACCAAGTGACTCAAAAGCCTCTGCGTGACTCGGTTAAGCAAGCACTGAAGAACTATTTTGCTCAACTGAACGGTCAAGACGTTAACGATCTGTATGAGCTGGTACTGGCTGAAGTTGAACAGCCACTGTTGGACATGGTGATGCAGTACACCCGTGGCAACCAGACCCGCGCTGCCCTGATGATGGGGATCAACCGCGGTACACTGCGTAAGAAATTGAAAAAATACGGCATGAACTGATAACAATCAGTTAAGATGTTGAAAAAAGGCGCTTTTACCTCATGGGTCAAGCGCCTTTTTCTTTTATCATACCGGCCTGTCAGAAACGCCAGGTGGCCGAAAGGTTGCCCGCTACCGAGTCATAGCCAGAACGGAACAGATCGCTCTCTACCCCCAAGCCCAGCTCCACATCCCTATTGATTTGGTAACGAACCCCGGCTTTCACCCCCATGGAGTCACGCCCAGTCACCTGATTCTGGTTGCTGAAGCTCGCCGCGCGGTAGTTGGCGAAAGAGGCTTCTTGCGATACGTCGCTATCCAGCAACTCATGATCCCAGGTCAGTTGCAGATCGGCAGCAATAGCAGCGCCCGAAGAGAGCGGGAGATCCCAACTGCTGTTGACCCCAATGCTGGAGCGCAGAGAATCAAAAGTGCTCGAACCTAGCGCCAGGCGGCTACTGTCGTTGCCCGTTTCCGTCACGCTTGGGCGATGCAAAGTGGTGTAATTCAGTGCGGCCACCGGGCCAGCGCTCCATTGGTCATTCAACGCCCAACGGTAGCCGCCACCAGCAGCGACAGAACCCGCCAATCCGGTCCAACTGGCATGTTGGCTCGCCTGATAAGTCTCGACGCTGATGCTGCGATCCAAACGGCTATCTTCTATGCCAAACCGGCCATTGCCGAATAAATACATCCCCGCTTGCCGATCGGCGGCATAACGAGCCTGGATACCCAGATCGAAAGCCGTGGTTTTACCGCTGGCGTTTTCCGGTGATTTGACCGTTACCGATTGTCCACTGACCGCACCATGGAAGCCATAAACCCAATCGCTATTCTGCTCACTGCGCTTGTCAGCCCCAAAGACTATGCCGTAGCTGCTGGCATCATAGCCAACCTGACTACCCTGGCGCTGCTGCCAGAAACCGCCACCAAAGGGTATGGCAAAGCTATGCCATTCGCCTGCAACCTGCTGCTCTGGCGTGGTGGGATGAGATCCGCTGACAATCCGCGTAATCTGCTGTTCACGATTGAGAGAGCTGGCGAACATCGCACTGTATGCAGCAGGAGAGAGCTGCGGCAAAGCGCTGCTGATACTCCCACCGTCGGCGGCAGAAAAGTCCAGCGTACGGTACAGCGGCTGGATGTCTTCACCCGCGACCGACACAATGTGGTCCAGCGCCTGGCCGACCTGCCGCGCATTGTTGTCCTGCGCATACTGGCTGTAGGCGTTGTCAGCACGCAGCATCGCGAGTTGCCAACGATCCTCACCCTGCGGCGTTGCCTGCAAGGTCAGCGTAGGTGAACTGAGCAAACCGTTCACCGTGCGGAATTCTCCGCTCTGCGAGGTGGTTTTCAGCATCTCACCCGAATCCAGCCGCCAGTCTGCCACATACCAGTCTGGCTGCGGTGCAAACGTTAGCTGACCGTTGAATTCAGCATGGCCATTCACCACCAAGGTATCGTGTCCACCACGGCCATCAACCTCCAACAGCAACTGCCCATTCTCGCCCTGTTGATAGAGGCCGGTGACCTCGATTTGCCCTAGCGAATTACCTGGCGTGAGGATACCGTCATTCAAAAAGCGGCCCGCCGGGTTCAAGGTATAATCGCTGTTGCCAGCCAGCGTGGAGCCTGGTGCGATAGACATGCTGTAAATCTGGTGGTGGCCATTAAGCGAAGTGATCCCCCCATGAGTGCTCAGCGCCAGATTATCGATACCTTCAATATTTCCCCGATAGTTGAACCGGAAATTGGGGTCTGCCTGATCGGTTGCCTGCCCTTGCAAATTAGCCAGGCGCCCGAAGGTAAACTGGGTCAGGCGCTGCTGGCCATGCTCATCCAACTGGTTATAATCCGAGTAGATATTCCCTTCCAGCTGGGCACCATTTAATAGATTGATATGGTTGACCAGCGCGTTTGGCGAGATATAAATCGCCGCACCTTTAGCGGCAACCCGGCCGCTAATATCCGCATTATTGACCAGCGCCCCCTGTAGCTCCGGCAATAATGTTGCAGCCTCCCCGCCAACATAATGTATCCAGGATCCCCGGTAATCCACATCGTTGCCCAGCAGGTTATTGCCAAAATCAAAACTGAGGGCAACGCCATTAGCGCCTAGCGCTTGAACATCGCCTCGCTGAATTAGATTATGGTTCTTGCCATAAGCAAACATCACGCCGCGGCCATTGACCCCGTCTGCGTAGACGCGAGTACCAGGCTCAACGTCCAGCGTATTGTTTTGCCCATCGATACGAATACCTGCCCCACCGGCGCCCTGTGTTAACAGATCCGCTTGCTGGAAGATGTAGTTATTGCTGCCGTAAACATGCAAGCCAACGCCCAATGTCGCGGTGTTATATTGCCCCGTGATGTAGCCATCGCCTTGCTTGTTACGTAAAAAGTAACCATATCGATTAACCAGCGTCTGCCCATCACCGTAGAGCGAAAAGCCGAAGAAATTACGCCGATCGATCTGATAATCCATGTCCTGCAATAACGCCAACTCGGCTTCCATAAACGTGGTGTAGTTGCGGTAATCCTGGTGGCTCATCATGCTGTTTTTCAGCTCGATATGGCTCATATAGTTATCGTCAACCGAGCCATCGTCAGCCAACATTCTCACCGGAACGCCGGGCATGGCTCCCGCCAGCACTTCATCCACGTGTTTACCCGCGAAATATCCCTTATCGAAGCGTACATCAAAACCTTGCGGATCCCATGAGTTATTACACCCTTCGCACAGTATGACCTGGCCGGGGCGTGCCGGATTTCCATTGTCATCACGCAGATGCGCAGTCCAGGAACCGAAAGGCATATCGGTGTCAAAAGCTGGGGTAAATGTCCCCTCTCCAGCCCAATCGGTGGCCATATTAGAGATACCCAACCCATGAGCCAATTCATGAACGGCAACGCTGACCAGATCCGTTTTTCCGGAGCGGGGTAATTGCGCTGGGACATAGGGAATATGATCAAAATCCATTTTTCCCATGATAAATTGGCCATGAGAACCGAAGGTTAGCTCGCCGGTATCAATACCGTTCAAAACCCCTTGCAATTGGGTAATGCTGATTACGCCATCGGTTACCGATTCGCTGGAGCCTGCAGCGTTCACATCATCAAAAGTGCCTACGTTGATGATGGCAGGCAGTTGATCGGGTCTGGGGGTAATAATTTCAGCCCAGTACCGCATGGCATCCAGTATTTTTTCTTTCTGTTGGTGATTCAGATCCCAGCTCGACTCAATTGGTTGCGGATAGTCCGGCATAAAAGGACCATCACCCACATCAAAGAAACGTACCTGGAAGACGGCAACATTATTCGTGTTATAAACCAGGTAACTGTCTGCGGCATAGCTATGGTGACTGGCGAAAAAACTGGTTAACGCCGCCGTGATGAAAAGCTTCTTCAAATCAACCATCCTTGTAGGCAAAGAAAGGAACCATTTACTTCCAGTATAGAAGGACATACCTCGTTTAAACAAAGAATCAACAGTACTAACAGGAGATATCCAGATGGCCCACGGATAGCCATTTGGGCACATGTCCCCCGCCCACTCTCACACCCACGTTTTGTGTGGTATAATCGTGAGTACGAGAGCCCCCTTCGCTGGCAAGCAGCCGTCCTTCCGAAGTCTGATAGCAGTGCGAACCGCCCTTCGAATGTAAAGGTTTAGTCAATGGCTAAACGATCGTCATGACTGGGTGTCAGAGTATGGTATCGCTATTGAGTCGCTTCTTTATGCGCTACAGGTTTCTACCCCATTTCGCATACAGAGTTAATATGAAGCGTCCACAAACTTTTAAACGTGCATTACTGCACCCTCGCTACTGGCTGACCTGGTTTGGCCTGGCGGTCCTGTTCCTGCTGGTTCAACTACCCTATCCTGTGCTGCATAGGCTAGGTGGCTGGATGGGCCGCACCTCTATGCGCTTCCTGAAACGCCGCGTGTCGATCACCCGCCGCAATCTTGAACTGTGCTTCCCGGAGATGGATGCAGCAGTGCGCGAACGTCAAATTATCGGTAATTTCGAATCCCTCGGCATGGGCCTGCTGGAAACCGGCATGGCCTGGTTCTGGTCAGATAAACGCGTGAAACGCTGGTTCAACGTGAGCGGCATCAACCACCTGAAACAGGCCCAGCAAAATGGCCGTGGCGTGCTGGTGATTGGCGTGCATTTCATGTCGCTGGAGTTGGGCGGCCGGGCGATGGGCCTGTGTCAGCCGATGATGGCCATGTATCGCCCACACAACAACAAGGCGATGGAATGGGCACAAACCAAAGGCCGCATGCGCTCTAACAAAGCCATGCTGGATCGCAAAGATTTGCGCGGCATGGTGCAAGCCCTGAAGCGCGGCGAAGCCGTATGGTTTGCTCCCGATCAGGATTACGGCCCACGTGGCAGCGTGTTTGCCCCGCTATTTGCCGTCGATCAGGCCGCCACCACCAGCGGGACCTTTATGCTGGCCCGCATGGCTAAACCGGCACTGGTACCGGTCGTACTGATCCGTCGCCCGAAAGGCTGTGGCTACGATCTGCTGATCCAACCGGCGTTAGAAGACTACCCAATCGACGATGAAGTGGCCGCCGCCGCCTACATGAATAAAGTGGTAGAAAAAGAGATCATGCGCGCTCCAGAGCAATATCTGTGGCTGCATCGCCGTTTCAAAACGCGCCCTACGGGTTCGCCTTCACTGTATTAAACTCGCTTTCTGAAAGGTGATGTTGATCAGCCGAGATCGGCAATCCCCCTCACCCCAACCCTCTCCCACAGGGAGAGGGGGCCGTACGGAGCCGAAATCAGGTACCGCAACCAATCTGTAGCACACTCTCAATCCCTCGCGCATTTTGTGCTCTCCTTTGAAAAATTCACAGACCCGTTTTTAACTCTGCTGTAACATCCTTTTTTACCCGCTCAGGAAAATAAACGATGAAAACGCAGGTTCGTCTTGCTCTGATTGGTGATTACCGCAGCGAAGCCGTTGCCCACCAGGCCATCCCCGTCGCACTCCAACTTACCGCCTCACACCTGGATATTGATATCCAATCCCAGTGGCTCCCCACAGAAACCCTGACCGATGTCTCTGTCCTGCAGGATTATGATGCTATCTGGGTGGTCCCTGGCAGCCCCTATCGCAACGATGACGGCGTCTTTATGACGATCCGCCATGCCCGCGAGCAAAACATCCCTTTTCTAGGGTCTTGCGGTGGGTTTCAATATGCGGTGGTGGAATATGCGCGCAATGTAATGGGTTGGCACGATGCAGGCCACGCGGAGACCGATAGCGGGGGCCGCTTGGTGATCGCACCGCTGAGCTGTTCACTGGTTGAGAAAACCGGCACCATACTGTTTCAGCCAAACACGCTGATCGCCCGCGCCTATGGCAAGCTGGAGACTCACGAAGGCTATCACTGTAACTTTGGTGTTAACCCTGAATTTGTGGCGGATTTGGAGCAACACCCACTGATCATTAGTGGGCATGACATTGAAGGCGATGTGCGCTCGGTGGAACTGCCAGGGCACCGTTTTTATGCCGCTACCCTATTCCAGTCAGAACGTGCAGCGTTACGTGGGGAGCTTTCCCCACTGATTGTGGCCCTGATCCAGGCCGCTCGATAAGCCTTGCCGGGGGCAAACCCAGCCCCCTGATTACCACATTAACCGGCCAATCAAGGGCGCCCCGATCACCGTGATAATCCCCGCTAACATCATCACCAGGCTAGACACCACCCCTTCCTGCTGGCCTATCTCATAGGCTCTGGCGGTACCGGCACCGTGGGAAGAAGCACCAAACCCCGCCCCTTTCGCCAGACCGCTGCGCACCGACAGGCGCAGGAACAGAATATCGCCTACCGCCATGCCAAACACGCCGGTGATCACCACAAACAGTGCCACCAAATCAGGTTGGCCACCCATCTGCTTCGCCGCTTCCAGCGCGAACGGCGTAGTGATGGAACGTACCGCCAGACTGCGCTGCACCTCATCTGGTAACGTCAACCAACGGGCCAGCCACACCGAGCTGTAAACGGCTACCACCACCGCGGTAAGCACCCCGGCGCTGAGAGAAAGCCAATGGCGGCGGATAATATGCAGGTTTTCATATACCGGCACGGCAAAGGCGATGGTTGCCGGGCCAAGCAGCCACAGCAGCCAGTGCGTTTCACCGATATAGCTCTGATACGAGATATGCGTCACCACCAGCAACAGCACCAATACCATCGGCGTCAGCACCAACGGCATCAACAGCAGGCTACGGCGGCGGCGATAGAGCCGTTTATTGGCAAAGTAGAGTACCAATGTCACCACCAAGCAGGTGATGCTGAGGATCACGTCATTCATTACGCATTTTCCGCCGTTGCAGCCAGATCTCGAAGCGATAAACGCGATCCACCACCAGCCCGGTCGCTCCCAGCGTCAGCATGGTGCTGATGGCAATCACCAGAAAAATCTTCCAGCCTTCCACCATCAACAGTTGGGCATAGTTCACCACCGCCACCACCGCTGGCACAAAAAACAGCAGCATTTCGGCCAGTAGCCAACGCGATCCCGCTTTTACCCAGTTGAGCGGCAAAATGCGCAGCAGGATCAGCGCCAACATCATCAACATCCCCACGATATTGGCGGGCAAAGGCAGATGAAACTGCTGCACCAGCCGATCGGCAAGCAGGAATAACAAGGCATATAGCACTACCTGGATCGGCACCTGTAAGCGAGTCAGCAAAGCAGGCGCAGCACGGCGTAACGCCAGAGACATGAAAGCAACCTCAGAAAAAATCAAGGCTTACAGTATACGCAGCCGGGAAACCCTGCCTGAAATGAATTAAAATCATCAACATCATGCCGTAAGGGAATAGTTTCCCGGCGGCACCGCCTTCAGGAGAGCCCAAAGTGGATGTCCGCACCCTGCGTTATTTTGTGGAAGTGGTCCGCCAGCAAAGTTTCACCCGCGCGGCCGAGAAGCTGTTTGTTACCCAGCCCACCATCAGCAAGATGTTGCGCCATCTGGAAGATGAGTTGGAGTGCACACTGCTGGTACGCGAAGGGCGCAAGCTGCACCTCACCGACAGCGGGCAGGCGGTTTATCAGCGCGGCCTGGCGATCCTCGATGAGTTCCGCCAGTTGGAAGCCGAACTGGAGGACATCAGCTCGGTGAAAAAGGGGGTGCTGCGGCTGGGTATTCCACCGATGGTCGGCAGGCAGATCGCCGGTTTGATCCGTCAGTTCCGCCAGATCTATCCAGGGATCGAACTGAAGATATCCGAACTGGGCGGCCTTTCGGTCAAACAGGCGGTGTTAACCGGAGAGTTGGACCTGGCGATGACGATACTGCCCGCAGTATCTGACCAGCCGTTGACCTTTTTGCCCCTGCTAAGCCACCCGATGTGCGTAGTTGTGCCAAAGACGGCACACTGGCTCAACCGCACCAACATCGCGATCAATGAGCTGGCCGAGTGGCCAATCCTGATTTATAACGAAGACTTCACGCTGTATAAAATGCTGATGGCAGCCTTTCAGCAGGCGGGCTTCGAACCCAAGATTGCCGTACGAAGCGGCCAGTGGGATTTTCTGGCAGCGATGGTGCAGGCCGGCGTGGGAATTGCCACCTTACCGGAGCCAGTCTGCCAATGGCTGGATAAAGAAAACCTGATCTGGCTGCCGCTGGAGCCACGAATGGAGTGGCAAGTGGGGCTGATCTGGCGCCAGGGCAGCTACCTTTCTCACAGCGCCCAGGCCTGGATTGCCTGCTGCCGGGAGTATTGGCCTCAGCCTTGATAGTCGTCTGTTTTCCCTCACCCCAACCCTCTCCCACAGGGCGAGGGAGCTGTACGAGCTACAAATCACCTCCTGCACCTGACTGCGGCTCCGGACTAGCTCCCTCTCCCCAAAACAGATGTTCATGAGGCCACGGTCTGCACCTGGGAGAGGGCTGGGGTGAGGGGGATTAGCTTTTACTGACAACCTAGGGTCACCCCTCTCATCCCATAACGGCAGCAAATTCAGGTCACAATCGCCTGCTATACTTCGGCTAATGCTCACAAAAAATCACTAAAAAACCGCTGATTTACTCTTCCGGCCAACGAAAGAGACAGCATGCCCCTTTATTCAGCCGGATGGAAAAGATATGCAGCGGAAATCCCTCCAGAGTATCGCTCCTGGCCTGATGAACCTGCTCGCTTACGAGCGTAGCTGGTTGAAACCTGATATCCGCGCTGGCCTCTCGGTGGCGGCAGTGGCATTACCGGTGGCGATTGCCTATGCCGAGCTGGCTGGCGTGAGCGCCATCGTTGGTCTTTACTCCTGCATCCTCCCGATGATCGCCTACGCCATTTTTGGCTCATCGCGTCAGTTGATCGTCGGACCTGATGCAGCCACCTGCGCGGTCATCGCCGCAGTAGTCACTCCGCTAGCGGCTGGCCATACCGAGCTGCACTGGCAATTGACCATCGTGATGACCCTGATGATGGGAACCTGGTGCCTGATTGCCAGCCGCTTCAAGCTGGGAGCCATTGCAGACCTGCTGTCACGCCCGATCCTCAATGGGTTGCTCAACGGCGTGGCGCTGACGATTATCGTTAATCAGATCAGCAAGATATTCGGGTTTGCCTCGCCCTCCAGCGAGCTGATTGAACGCATTTACGCACTGCCGGTTAACTTGCTCAACAGCCATTGGCCCACGGTACTTATGTCACTACTGACGCTGCTGATCCTGCTTGGCGTCCACTATACCCGGCCTAACTGGCCCGCACCGCTGTTCGCCGTAGTGCTGACGACGGCGTTGACCTGGGCGGCGAATTTGCCGCGCTTCGGCATTGAAACGGTTGGGGGCTATACCGGTGGCGGTTTGCCCATGGTGTCATGGCCTGATTTTAAACCCGGGCTGCTGCGCGATCTGGTGATCCCGGCGCTCAACCTTGCCGTAGTCAGCTTTGTCAGCATGATGCTGACCACTCGAAGCTTTGCGGCAAAAAATGGCTACGAAGTTGACGCCGATAGCGAATTTCGTGCGCTGGGGCTGGTGAATATCGTCTCTGGGCTTTCGCAGGGATTCGCCATCAGCGGTGCCAACTCCCGTACCGCCGTTAACGATGCCAACGGTGGCAAAAGCCAGTTGGTCTCGGTGATTGCCGCGCTGGCGATCGCTTTGGTAGTGGCATTTTTTAGCGAGCCGCTGCAGTTTATCCCCATTGCGGTACTTGGCGTGGTGCTGATTTACGCCTCTTGGTCGCTGCTGGATATGCGTAGCATTTTCCGGCTGCGCAAACGCAATCGCCCCGCGTTCTATCTGGCGCTGTTTACTTTCTTGAGCGTGCTGCTGGTAGGGATCATTCCCGGCATTGGGCTGGCGGTGCTGCTGGGTCTGTTGCAGTTTCTACAGACGGTTTTCCGGCCTACCGAGCAGCTACTGGGGGTCAATGCAGACGGTATGATCCATTCGCTGGGTAAGAGCAACGGGGTCCAGCCGGTCGATGGCGTCATTATGTACCGCTTTAATTCGCCGTTGACCTATTTTAACGTTGCCTACTTCAAGCGGCGGATCACCACTCTGGTAGATGGATCGCCGGGCCAACCACGTTGGGTGGTGATTGACGCGGTAGCCAGCTTCACCCATGCGGATATCAGCGTGCTCGCGGCTGTCGAAGAATTGAAGCGGGATCTGCAACTGCGGGGGATCGGCCTGGTACTTGCAGGCCGCCGTACCGAGCTGACACGTTGGTTTCGCCTGGATCGCTCCGGCAATAAGGAGAATAAACTGCTCCTGGTTCCCGACCTGTATCTGGCGTTGAAGCTGATCCAAAGCAAGGAGAGTAAAGCGCAAGGGGAGCGAGATGCCGAAACCTTCGGCTGAATAAGATAAGGGCCGCATAGCGGCCCCCGTAAAGATGTGGTTAGCCTTCTCGCTCAACCAGCAAGGCTTCCAGCAGATCGAGATCGTGCAGCAGTTTTTGCAGCGTCTCGTTGCTGATTTTTTGCGTGGCGCGTAGGTGATAAAGCTCACCACGCTCCGCGCGCAATGCGGTCAAACGGAAGCGCCGCTCGAGGTTTTCCAACGCCAGCGCATTTTCGATATCGTCTTTACTGGCAATACGCCGCCGCAACATTCCGGTCACTCTGGAACTGACCTCTTTGAGCACCTGCGGATCGAGGTTTTCCTCGGTGTCTGCCACCAGCCGCTCTTCCATCTTGTTGATGCTCTCAATCGCCACCTCGGCAGCCATGGCAATCGCCATGCGCTCTTCGGTCTTGCTGGCGCTCTTGTCTGCGACATGCACCCCGCGCAGCAATAACGGCAACGCCAGTACGCCAACGATCAGTGACAGCAAGATCACCCCGGCGGCGATAAACACCAGCTGATAGCGCGCCGGGAAGGCGGTACCATCGCTAAGTAACAGCGGGATAGAGAGCACACCAGCCAGCGTAATCGCCCCACGCACGCCAGCGAAAGAAGCAACCCACAGCTCACGTATGCTGTAATCGCCAAACTGTAGAGGGCGCTTTTTCATAAAGCGATTACTGGCCTTTTTCATCACCCACAGCCAGCTGAAACGCAGCACCAGCAGCGCGGCGTAGATAATCGCCACGTCGGTAAACAGATACCAGGTCTCGATAGTCGGATCCAGTTCAGCCTGCACAATCGAGGTTTCCAGGATCCCCGGCAGTTGCAGCCCCAACATGATGAACACCATGCCGTTGAACACGAACTCCAGCATCGCCCAGACGCTGTTAGCGCGCAAACGCATGGCCAGTGGTGCGTTACGGATCACGCCAGACTGGCTGATGGTCATCCCCGCCGCGACGGCAGCCAGAATACCGGACACGCCGATATGTTCGGCAATCAGATAGGAGGCAAAAGGCAACAGCAGCAGCAACACAATCTGCGTGGCCGGATCGTCTCCGCTCCAACGGCTCATCACGCGCAGCGATTTACTGTAGGTCCAGGTCACCGCTACACCGGCGAGCAGACCACCGATCGCCACCTTCAGAAACTCCATGGAGGCACCACCGACGGTGAACACCATGGTGCCCATCGCCACCGCGATGGCAAATTTTAACGATACCAGGCCGGAAGCGTCATTCATCAACGCCTCGCCTTCCAGCACACTCATGATGCTTCTGGGAATGCGCCCTTTGCCAACAATACCCCCCAGTGCCACGGCATCGGTAGGTGACAACACCGCCGCCAGCGCAAACGCAGCAACCAACGGAATGCCCGGTACCATCATGTAAATGAGATACCCAACTCCGACAACGGTGATCAGCACCAGCACCAATGCCAGCCCCAGGATTTCACGCCCGTGGTGCAGGAATTCGCGTGTCGGTGTTTTCCAACCGTCGGCAAACAGCAATGGCGGAATAAACAGCACTAAAAACAGTTCGGGGTCAAAATCAACGTGCAGCCCGAAATTCGGCCAGGCTAACAGAGCCCCAATGGCAATTTGCATCAAGGGTAACGGGATCTGGAACGGCAACATGCGTGTTACCACCCCAGACAGGGAGACCACCAGGATCAAAATGAGGATTGTAAAAAATATTTCCATGCTTTCCTTAGACTCTTAAGTTCAGATCACCAAAGCGCGCGGGTAACAGTGTCCGAATAGTAGATCACTTTTTTTCTCAGTTATAAAGCTTGTTGTGCCTTTCAAAACACGTCGCAGAAAAGAGGGAGAATAGTCTTAATGAAATGAACAACGGGGCCAGAGGATGGCCCCGTTGAAGAAAGGCTTAAATTGCCCAACCACCCGCATAAAATGCCACCAGCGCCACCGCGATTAACACGGTACCGATGTTCAGCCTACGCCATTCACCAGAGAACACGCGGCCAATCACCAGCGAGCTGAAGCCCAGCATGATGCCGGTCACGATGTTACAGGTCAGCACGATAAACACCGCGCACAGCAAACCGGCCATGGCGTCGACAAAGTCGTCGAAATCCAGCTTGGTGACATTGCTCAACATCAGCAAGCCAACGTACATCAGCGCAGGAGCGGTGGCGTACACTGGCACCAGATAGGACAGCGGCGACAGGAACAGGATCAGCAGGAACAACAGCCCGACCACGGTGGCCGTCAGGCCGGTTTTACCACCCGCCGCCGTACCCGCGGCAGATTCGATATAAACCGCGGCAGGTGCAGCCCCAACCAGCCCGGAGAAGATGCTGCTCAGGGAATCAGAGGTCAGCGCTTTGCCACCGTTAATGATCTGGCCGTCTTTATCCAGCAGATTGGCCTGCCCGGCGACCGCACGGATGGTGCCCGTGGCGTCGAACACCGCAGTCATTACCAATGCCAACACGCTTGGCAACACCACCGGCTGTAACGCACCCATGATATCCAGGCTGAAGATCAGCGATTTGCCATCCGGCCCCGCCAGGCTAGGCATGGCGAACAGCCCTTGATACTTCACCGCCGGGTCGAAAATCAGGCCGATAACCGAAATGGCAATAATGACCAGCAAGATGCCGCCAGGCACGCGCAGTTTTTCCAGGCCGAAGATCACCGCCAAGCCGATTAACGTCATCACCACCGGAAACGAGGTAAATGCTCCCAGCGCTACTGGCAAACCATCCAGAGGATTTTTCACCACCAGACCGACACCGTTAGCCGCAATCAGCAGCAGGAACAGGCCGATACCAATACCGGTGCCGTGCGCCACTCCCATTGGCAGGTTACGCAGGATCCAGGAACGGATACCGGTAATCGAGATAATGGTAAACAGGATCCCCATCAGGAATACCGCGCCCAGCGCCACGGGAATGCTGATCTGCTGACCCAGCACCAGACTAAAGGCGGTGAACGCAGTCAGTGAAATGGCGCAACCAATCGCCATTGGCAGGTTGGCCCACAAGCCCATCAGCAACGACCCCAAACCGGCAACCAGGCAGGTGGCAACGAATACCGCAGTCGGTGGGAAACCGGCTTTACCCAGCATGCTGGGAACCACGATCACCGAGTAGACCATCGCCAGGAAGGTGGTTAACCCTGCCACCACTTCCTGACGCACGTTGGTACCCCGCGCTGTAAGTTTAAAATACGCATCAAGCCCGCCTTTGGGTGTCACGGCGTTATTTGCTTGAGAATTCGACATGTTGCTGTCCCCTGTTTTTCATTGCTGCCAGCCTGGATGAAATGGCTTGTTATCCCACTGATGCATGGTCATTACGAAACCGTTTCCGTCACGTTCGCTTCCTTACCCTTCAGGAACGCGGCAACAGACGCCGTGTAAAAGGCAAACGTTTAACTCTCATCGCATGCAGCGGGTGATTTATGATGGTCTTACCCTTAAAAATCCCAAATGCTTCTGGGCGGGATTTTCAAGGCAAACGATTATCTAGCCTTCTATGCCGTCTGATCAACTAAAGATCGCGACAATTTATGCGAAAACGTATTGCGAACGCGCATTGTTGAAGATGTGAGGTTTATCGCATTACGACTTGAGAAGGGAGTTCGCCCCGACAGCTTGGGGCGGAAAAGATTATTGCGACTGCATCGCCTGCTCATCCATATACATCAACTCCCAGATATGACCATCCAAATCCTGGAAGCCATGGCCATACATAGTGCCGTAATCCTGTGGCTGATTATAAGTATTGCCACCGGCGGAAATGGCTTTGCGTACCAACGCGTCTACCGCAGCACGGCTGGGTTGCGACAAGCAAATCAGCACCTCCGTCGCTTTATTGGCATCACTGACGGGATTGGGGGTAAACAGTTGGAATTTCTCGTGAGTCAGCAACATCACGTAAATACTCTCACTCACGACCATGCAGGCGGCAGTGTCATCGGTAAACTGCGGGTTGAAGATAAACCCCAGTTGTCGGAAGAACTCGATAGAAGCGGGCAAATTGCTGACGGGCAGGTTAACAAAAATTTGCGTAGCCATGGGCTACCTCCTATGAAAGTGACCCTATCGAGTATAGTTCAAGCCTTCACCCTAGCACGCTAAACGGCCCACCCTGTTCCAGAGCCCGCTGATACGCAGGACGCGCGTGAATGCGTTGCAGATAGTCTTGCAGTTTCGGGCACCCATCCAGCCCGCCTCGCCCAGCTAGCGCCTCCACCGGGAAACTCATCTGGATATCCGCAGCGCTGAATTCATTGCCCACAAACCAGGTGCTTTTATTCAGGTGTTGCTCCAGATAATCGCGATGCGTGACAATCTGCTTATCCAGATACTCTTTCTGTACCCCTTTACCGATCGCCCCGGCAATCGGGCGTATCACCCATGGGATCGGCGGGTGTCCTAAACGGCTAAACACCAGTTTCATTACCAGCAGCGGCATCAACGACCCTTCTGCATAGTGCAGCCAATAGCGATACTCCTGGCGAGCGTGAAAATCCGTGGGCGTGAATAACCCTTGCGCGTCATAGGCTTCCTGCAGGTATTCAATAATGGCGCCCGACTCGGCCAGCGTCAGATCGCCGTCTACCACTACCGGCGATTTGCCCAACGGGTGGATCTTTTTCAATTCGGGCGGTGCCAGCATGGTGGTTTTATCGCGTTGATAACGCAGAACCTGATAGGGAACACCGAGCTCCTCCAGGAACCATAAGATGCGCTGCGAACGCGAGTTGTTCAGGTGATGCACGATAATCATGATTTTTCTCCCTCAGCGGCCTGGAGCCGTTGCCACACCAATTCACCAATTTGCACGCTGTTGTCCAGTTGCAACGGCACGGTGCGTAATGTGAGTGTCTCGCCAGTGAAACTGTAGAAGCGGACCTGCTGGCTACCCAGCCAGTTGGGGAACGAACAACCCTCGACGCGATGAATGACGCATTGTTTATCTTCGTCAATCTGATAGCGGCCAAAGTAACAAAGCATATTCACAAAGGCGGGGCGGATCTCTCGATCGCTGCCCTGAGCCAAATCCTCCGAGGCAAACCTTGGCCGCGTTGCGCTATAGAGCTGCGCCGCCATGGTGCCGTTAGCCTCATAGTTGAGCCGCCCCAACACCTGCTCGCCCAAAGGGTGATGTATTGCGCCATCCTCCCCTTTGAATACGGAAGAAACCAGCGCCCAACCGCCAATAAACTGATTCGTTGTCATCACATCACTCCCTAAAAGCCCTGGTTAAAAGGTAGTTGTGATTTCAACGATCGCCAACCATCGCCTTAATTCAGTTTATTTGATAAAGATACTCAAAACTCTCCGATTTTCTAATCCAGAGCAGTGGCCTATCATTCAATACATCGAGAGACAACGGCCTCTCACCTAACAAAAACTCTGAGGATTGAATCATGAAAAGCATCAAAATTTTTGCTACCGCTGTACTGTTAACTTCCGCTTCTTTCGCCAGCATTGCCGCTGACCAGGTCACCAGCCAGCCAACTGCCGACTCACAGAAAATCGGTGTGGTTTCCGTAAGCGGTGCCAGCAACCTGAGCGCTCTGGAAGCCGAACTGGCAAGCAAAGCTGCCGCATCCGGTGCCAACGCTTACCGCATCGTTTCCGCCGGTGGCCAGAACAAGCTGTACGGCACAGCAGAAATCTTTAACTAATCGTCAGATTACGAGCCCCGTAAGGGGCTTTTCGCGTTATAGCGGGCGACAAAACCCAGACTCACCAAACTGCTCTATAATTTACCAGCCAACCGGCACTTCCCCGATAGAGCCCTGCTCACGGCATGCTCTGGCAATTCCCAGTCCGTTCTTTCCCGATACTGCTTTTGCTATTCAATAACCTTCACGACTTCTGGAGAAATATCATGTCAGTAACGCAATTTCTGTCAGGTAGAGTAGCTTTTGTCCAGGGTGGTTCCCGCGGTATCGGTGCCGCCATCGTTAAACGCCTGGCACGTGAAGGCGCTACCGTCGCTTTCACCTACGTTTCCTCCGCCGATAAAGCCGATGAGGTGGTTGAAGCCATTACGACCGCTGGCGGTCAAGCCATTGCCATCCGTGCAGACAGTGCCGACGCTGAAGCTCTGCAACAGGCGATACGCCAGACGGTAAACAGCTTCGGCAAGCTGGATATTCTGGTGAATAACGCGGGCGTGCTGGCAATGGGTAGCCTGGAGGAATTGTCGTTAGCAGATCTAGATCGCACGCTGGCCGTTAACGTCCGCAGCGTATTTGTCGCCAGCCAGGAGGCCGCGCGCCATATGAACGATAATGGCCGCATTATCAATATCGGCAGCACCAACGCTGAGCGCATGCCGTTTGCCGGTGGGGCGATCTACGCCATGAGCAAGTCGGCACTGGTCGGTTTAACCAAGGGTATGGCTCGCGATCTGGGTTCACGTGGCATTACCGTCAATAACGTCCAGCCCGGCCCGGTAGATACCGATATGAACCCGGCGGATGGCGACTTTGCCGAACTGATGAAAACCATGATGGCCATTGGCCGCTATGGCAAGGATGAAGAGATCGCCAGCTTTGTGGCCTATTTGGCGGGGCCAGAGGCGGGATATATTACCGGTGCCAGCCTGACGATTGACGGTGGCTTCTCAGCGTAATGCCCTCTAAAGCAAAAAAGCCCCAAAAAGGGGCTTTTCGTTTTGAACCTGAGCACAATCAGAACGGAATATCGTCGTCAAAGTCCATTGGTGGCTCGTTGCTGGCCGCTGGTGCGCTGTTTTGCGCTGGGCGAGCCTGCTGCTGTTGACCACCGCTGAACTGGTTGCCACCCTGTGGCTGCTGAGGTTGACCCCAACCGCCCTGCTGGCCACCCGCTGGAGCGCCGCCGCCTGCTGGAGCACCACCACCTTGGCGGCCGCCCAACATCTGCATGGTGCCACCCACGTTGACCACGATTTCGGTGGTGTATTTTTCTACGCCCGCCTGATCGGTCCATTTACGGGTCTGCAATGCACCCTCGATGTAAACCTGGGAACCTTTACGCAGGTATTCACCCGCCACTTCTGCCAGCTTGCCGAACAACACCACGCGGTGCCATTCCGTTTTTTCTTTCTGCTCGCCAGTAGCCTTGTCACGCCAGCTCTCGGAGGTCGCCAGGGTAATGTTGGCAACTGCGCCGCCATTAGGCATGTAACGGACCTCAGGGTCTTGACCCAGATTCCCGACCAAAATTACTTTGTTTACGCCTCTGCTGGCCATGTTCGATCTCCCGATGAGTCATTTAAGTGGATTCAGACCACATTTTGGATAGTCTAAACCACAAATTGTAGCATGCCACCTGCTTAGATTATACCTGCGAAGTGCCTTCCAAAAATGTCCCGGCAATCGACCTTGTTGCAATCGTATACTGGATATTCATTCAGGTTTTTTTGTGCCATAATTATGCGTTTCGTAATGGCCGAGCCGTTTTATTGCGCGTTAGATCACACAAATCGCCCGCAGAAGAACGCAGACAGGCGCGGTGTATCATCAAGACGGGAAGTGTAAATGGACAATATCGAAGTTCGTGGTGCTCGAACCCACAATCTCAAAAACATCAACCTGATTATCCCGCGCGACAAGCTGATCGTCGTCACCGGTTTATCAGGTTCAGGCAAGTCCTCACTGGCTTTTGATACCCTGTATGCCGAGGGGCAGCGGCGCTACGTTGAGTCGCTCTCTGCCTACGCTCGCCAGTTTCTTTCGCTGATGGAAAAACCGGACGTCGACCATATTGAAGGTCTGTCCCCGGCGATCTCCATCGAGCAGAAATCGACCTCGCATAACCCGCGCTCCACGGTCGGGACTATCACCGAGATCCACGATTACCTGCGCCTGCTGTTTGCCCGCGTCGGCGAACCGCGTTGCCCGGATCACCACGTTCCGTTGGCGGCACAAACCGTCAGCCAGATGGTGGATAACGTGCTCAACCAGCCGGAAGGCAAACGCCTGATGCTGTTGGCACCGGTGGTGAAAGATCGTAAGGGCGAACACACCAAAACGCTGGAAAACCTGGCAACCCAGGGCTATATCCGCGCGCGTATCGACGGTGAAGTGTGCGATCTGTCCGATCCGCCAAAGCTGGAGCTACAAAAGAAACACACCATTGAAGTGGTGGTGGACCGTTTCAAAGTGCGTGACGATCTGGCACAGCGCCTGGCCGAATCGTTTGAAACCGCATTGGAACTGTCCGGCGGTACCGCCGTCGTCGCCGATATGGATGACGACAAGGCCGATGAACTGCTGTTCTCCGCCAACTTTGCCTGCCCTATCTGCGGCTACAGCATGCGCGAGCTGGAACCCCGGCTGTTCTCGTTCAACAACCCAGCCGGCGCCTGCCCTACCTGTGACGGACTGGGCGTGCAGCAGTTCTTCGATCCTGAGCGTGTGGTACAAAACCCCGAGCTTTCTCTGGCCGGTGGCGCTATCCGCGGTTGGGACCGCCGTAACTTCTATTATTTCCAGATGCTGCGCTCGCTGGCGGAGCACTATAGCTTTGATGTGGAAGCACCATTCAGCAGCCTGGATGCCAACGTGCAGAAAGCGGTACTGAGCGGTTCGGGCAAAGAGTCGATCGAATTCAAATACATCAACGATCGCGGTGACACCACCGTGCGCCGCCATCCGTTTGAAGGCGTGCTGCATAATATGGAGCGCCGTTACAAAGAAACCGAATCCAGCGCGGTGCGCGAAGAGCTGGCCAAATTTATCAGCAACCGTCCTTGCGCCTCGTGCCGTGGCACCCGCCTGCGTGAAGAAGCCCGTAACGTGTTCGTGGAAGATACTACGCTGCCGGAGATCTCCGAGCTCAGCATCGGCCATGCCATGACCTTCTTCCAGAATATGAAGCTGAGCGGTCAACGTGCCCAGATCGCCGAGAAGGTGTTGAAAGAGATCGGCGATCGTCTGAAGTTCCTGGTTAACGTCGGGCTGAACTACCTTTCACTGTCACGCTCTGCGGAAACGCTGTCCGGCGGTGAAGCCCAGCGTATTCGCCTGGCAAGCCAGATCGGTGCTGGTCTGGTAGGCGTGATGTACGTGCTGGATGAGCCATCCATTGGCCTGCACCAGCGCGATAACGAACGCTTGCTGGAAACCCTGATCCACCTGCGTAACCTGGGTAACACGGTGATCGTGGTAGAACACGATGAAGACGCAATCCGCGCAGCCGACCACGTGATCGATATCGGCCCTGGTGCCGGTGTTCACGGCGGCCAGGTGGTAGCGGAAGGCACCGTCGATGACATCATGGCCCAACCGGATTCACTGACCGGCCAGTTCCTTAGCGGCAAGCGCTCAATCGCCATTCCGGCCGAACGCGTGCCCGCGGATCCGACCAAAGTGCTGAAACTCAGCGGCGCACGCGGCAACAACCTGAAAGACGTGACGCTTACGCTGCCTGTCGGGCTGTTTACCTGCATTACCGGCGTTTCCGGTTCCGGCAAGTCAACGCTGATCAACGATACGCTATTCCCGATCGCCCAACGCCAGCTCAACGGTGCAACCATTGCCGAAGCGGCTCCTTACCGCGAAGTGACCGGTCTGGAACATTTCGACAAGGTGATCGATATCGATCAGAGCCCAATTGGCCGTACGCCACGCTCTAACCCGGCCACCTATACCGGGATCTTCACCCCGGTGCGTGAACTGTTTGCCGGAGTACCTGAATCCCGTACCCGTGGCTACACGCCGGGCCGTTTCAGCTTTAACGTCAAGGGCGGCCGCTGCGAAGCCTGCCAGGGCGACGGCGTGATCAAGGTAGAGATGCACTTCCTGCCGGATATCTACGTGCCTTGCGATCAGTGCAAAGGCAAACGCTATAACCGCGAAACGCTGGAAGTGAAGTACAAGGGTAAAAACATCCACGAAGTGCTGGAAATGACCATTGAGGAAGCCCGTGACTTCTTCGATGCCGTGCCCGCCCTGGCGCGTAAGCTGCAAACGTTGATGGAGGTTGGGCTTTCCTATATCCGTCTCGGGCAGTCGGCCACCACCCTTTCCGGTGGTGAAGCGCAGCGTGTGAAACTGGCGCGTGAGCTGTCGAAACGGGGTACTGGTCAGACGCTGTATATCCTCGATGAGCCTACTACAGGCCTACATTTCGCCGATATCCAGCAGTTGCTGGCGGTACTGCATCAGTTACGCGATCAGGGCAACACCATCGTGGTGATTGAACACAACCTGGACGTCATCAAGACGGCGGACTGGATCGTCGATCTGGGGCCTGAAGGCGGCAGCGGCGGCGGTGAGATCCTGGTGTCCGGCACGCCGGAAACCGTGGCCAACTGTAAAGAGTCTCATACCGCGCGGTTCCTGAAACCGATGTTGCAGAGATAACACCGTGGCCAACATGCCGAACACCAAGCTCGGCATGTTGGCCGTTATTACGGCGCAACAATAAATTTCCGCTATAGAAAAGCAGGAGCAGATTTTAGGGGTTTAACTATCACACGGATATGTAAGTGCCGCGCAGTGGCTAAATAACTCTCACTATCCAAACTCAGCATTATTTATCTGCGGCTAAATTATGCTCATATCGGCAAGGCTACCTTCCCCATGACTCCACCTGCTTCAATTCAAATTCAGCTTCGGCTAGTTCTCTCTGTCGTTTAGTAATTTTGCTCGGCTTGCCTTTGAGCTGTGCTTCATACAGCTCTTGTTTTCTTTTCTCTACCTTGTGTTGCTTCTTGGCAATTTCATACTGGCGATCAAATTCGAACGGCTGAGTGACAGGCGCATAATCGTATCTATTATAACGGCCTTTGTAACCACCGTGGCAATAGGTCTGCACATTGGCCAAGGCCCGATTCAGCCCCTCAACACGATGGACATTGCCATAACGCGTCGCGTACTCGAGCTGCTCTCGCAGTTTTTGTTCTTTTATTGCACAATTGGGCGCAGCCAATGATAATGAGGAGTAAACGAGCAGTGGCAGTACGAGAAATATTGAATGATGCAGTTTCATAATTAAATTTCCTTTTAGTAGGTTCCTCTACGGATCCCTTATCCTTACTTGCCTTTAAGCAGATTAATATAGACGCATTAATAACACAGTCATAATTTAAATTCCAATGAGAACTCTCTTAATTGACAGCTCCGTACTATTGAAAATAAATTATCACCCTATTTTCATCAAAATTTAAACACTCACCAATTAATATAAAATAATCAAATTAGTATAATTAACCTCAAAAAAACCTTGCCAATCCTGTTTCTCGGAACTAAATAACACAGTAAACGATATTGACCTACAAAATAAAATTTCCCCATAGGTATCGGGGGGCGTAGTCCTCTTGGCCTGTCGCCACTCTTGAGCCAACAGGCCTGATCACCTATTAATTCAGATGCGTAGTTCTTGGCGCACCTGATCGGGCAACCCTTCCAGCACCAAACGATATGAGCTGTCGATCAAATGATAAAACTGCGAGTTGGGCAGGTTGCCATCCAGAAATACCGCGTTCCAATGGGCTTTATTCAGATGTTCGCAGGGAACGATTTCCGGATGCTGCTCACGTAGGCTTTCTGCCAGCTCCGGGCTGCTTTTGATCGCCAACGCCGGGCGACCCTGCACTTCACACACCATAGCGAACATGACATCACCCACCTTGATCTGGCTGGCCTGCCATTGGTTTTGATCGCTTTGGTGTGCGCCAGGTTTTGCCATGCAGTATTCCAGCAGTGCTGAGTTATTCATTGGGTTATTTCCCGAAAGACACAATGCGGCGCGAACCACTGTGAGTACGCTGTTGCCAGCCAGATACCCTGCCTGTCAGGTAGAGAACCGCGCCTGGTCGCTGAAAGCAAGGCTTTATGGCGCATACGAAAAGTCTGAGCGCCCTCAGTCAGTATATTCTTTATCCCGTTGGCGGCAACCGCCAGCACGCGGAAACAACAAGGGGCGATATCGCTATCGCCCCTAAAATCACTGCATTCAGGCCGTTACTGCACCGCGGCAAAGGCCTCGGCCACTTGACAAACGTTATTGTGGTTCAGACCCGCCACACACATACGACCGCTGTGGATCAGGTAGACACCAAACTCTTCACGCAGCCGGTCAACCTGAGCCGCGCTGAAGCCGGTGTAGCTGAACATGCCGCGCTGCTCGAGCAGGTAATCGAAGTTACGCTGTGGCAACGCGCCCTTGAGCGTTTCGACCAGCGCTTTACGCATCTCCAGAATACGGCTGCGCATGGACTCCACTTCGGCCAGCCATTGCGCTTTCAACTGCGCATCGTTCAGCACTTTTGCCACCACCTGCGCACCGAAGTTCGGGGGGCTGGAGTAATTACGGCGCACGGTCGCTTTCAGCTGCCCCAGCACACGCTCGGCGGCTTCGCTGCTTTCACACACCACAGAAAGCCCACCCACGCGCTCACCGTACAGCGAGAAGATTTTCGAGAATGAGTTGCTCACCAAGCACGGCAAACCAGCAGCCGCGATGGCGCGAATAGCGTAGGCATCCTGATCCATTCCGCCGCCAAAGCCTTGATAGGCGATGTCGAGGAACGGGATCAGTTCACGTTCGGCGATCACTTTAACCACCTGATCCCACTGGGCATTGGTGAGATCGGAACCGGTCGGGTTATGGCAGCAAGGATGCAGCAGGGCAATGCTCTTGGCCGGCAACTGTTGCAGCGTGCTCAGCATAGCATCAAATTTCACCCCCAGTTTTTCACCGTCGAAATAGGGGTAAGTATTCACTTTGAAACCGGCGCCACCAAAGATGGCCACGTGGTTTTCCCAAGTCGGATCGCTGACCCAAACCTGAGAGTCCGGGAAATAGCTTTTCAGGAAGTCGGCTCCCACTTTCAACGCACCAGAGCCGCCCACGGTTTGAATGGTGGCGATGCGCCCTTGTTGCAGCATGGGGTGTTCGGCACCAAACAATAGTTGTTGAATTGCGCTACGGTAAGGCTGTAGGCCTTCCATCGGTAGGTAGACCGAAGCCCCCTGTTCAACGCTGTTAAGTTGGGCTTCAGCAGCGGCAACGGCCTTCATCTGTGGGATGATGCCTTGCTCGTTGTAGTAAAGGCCAATACTCAGGTTCACCTTGTGCGCACGGGGATCTTTTTTGAATTTTTCCATCAGCGACAGGATCGGGTCACCTGCATAGGCTTCAACATTCTGGAACACGGGTTGGTTCTCCTGATTTTGGTTGTTCGGGTACAATCCCTAATATAGCCACAAATCGGCGTTGGGTTTTAGCTTTATCTGGTCACCGGAAGCAAACCGTTTTCTTTGATCCGTTCCAGCACCACCGCCGTTTTGATATGCCCGACGCTTTTATGGCGGGAAAGCGTCTGGCTGATAAACTCACTTAACGCTGGCAGGTCTGCTACCGCCACTTTCAGCAGGTAGTCGGCATCGCCGGTAGTTTTATAAACGTCAACAATTGCGTCCACTTCTGCCAGCATCTGATGGAAACTGTCGATCTGCTCTTGGGTATGGGTCAGCAGGCTTACCTCTATCAGCCCCACCAGCCCCAATCCCACCGCCTCCGGTGCCAGCCGGGCGTGATACCCTTTGATCAACTGGGCCTGCTCCAGGCTGATACGGCGGCGCGAGCATTGCGAGGCCGAAAGCCCGACCAGTTCGCTCAGTTCCTGATTGGTCAGACGACCATTGGCCTGTAACAGCGTCAGGATTTTCATATCAAAATCGTCAATGTTGTACATAGCCACCTGTAAAATGTGTTAATAAATGTTGACGCTACAGACTAGCAGCTTTTTTAGCCTTGCAACCATCGGTGCTGGCGGGTTGTGAGAGACATAGCAGCAAAGCCAGCTTCCTTGCTCAGAAATGGCATAAAAAACGGCTAAATTACGCAAACCAACAACAATTAACGGCAAAACCGCGCATAAAACCACAAATGTTTTTGTCGACAT
Source organism: Serratia sp. K1WW1 (assembly GCF_055790865.1). Taxonomy (NCBI): domain Bacteria; kingdom Pseudomonadati; phylum Pseudomonadota; class Gammaproteobacteria; order Enterobacterales; family Yersiniaceae; genus Serratia; species Serratia sp. K1WW1. The sequence continues at coordinate 578,069 of NZ_CM147697.1, read as the reverse complement.
GAAAAGGAAATTTGATGAAAAAACTATTGCCTCTCGCCTTGCTGGTCGCCACCGGGAGCGCCAGCGCACAATCCAATCTGGACAAGGTATTGCAGCAAAAAACGCTGACGGTCTGTACCACCGGCGATTACAAGCCCTACACCTTCCTGAAAGAGGATGGCAGCTACGAAGGCATTGATATCGCGATGGCCGAGTCGCTGGCCAACAGTCTGGGGGCCAAAGTGAAATGGGTAAAAACCACCTGGAAAACCCTGACGCCTGACTTCGTGGCCGGGAAATGTGATATCGCCATGGGGGGGATCTCAGTGACGCTGGAACGCCAGAAGCAGGTGTTTTTTGCCGAGCGGCTTGATACCGACGGCAAGATCCCGCTGGTACGTTGTACCGACGTGAAAAAATACCGCACCATTGAGCAGATTAACAAACCTGCGGTGCGGCTGATCGAGCCTGCCGGTGGCACTAACGAAGCCTTTGTCCGTGCTCATCTGCCCAAGGCCAACCTGACGCTGTCCCACGATAATATGGGCATTTTCCAGCAGTTGGTGGACCGCAAGGCCGACGTGATGATCACCGATGCCTCCGAAGCCCTGTACCAGCAGAAACGTTACCCCAAGCTGTGTGCGGTGAACCCGGATAAGCCAATGCAATACGGTGAGAAGGCCTATATGCTGCCGCGTGATGATATGAGTTGGAAGCTGTATGTCGATCAGTGGCTGCACTTGAGCAAGGCCAGCGGGGAGTATCAGAAGATTATCGGCCAGTGGCTGGCGGTGAAAAAATAAGCTGACGAATTACCCCTCACCCTAACCCTCTCCCACAGGGAGAGGGAACCGATCGAGCGCGCTATCAGTTAGGAAACTTACCTGATCACGGCATTCAAACAGCCTTATTTGCAAAGGGATACAGATCGAGTTGGGCTGAAAGTCTAGGGATTCATCCTGAGCACCGACTGTCTCATCTTAGGTTGCCAAGATTATCTGATTACTACCAAAAGAGCAGGGGCTATCAGCTCCCTCTCCCTGTGGGAGAGGGTTGGGGTGAGGGGAGCTACTCGCCGATATATTCCATCGTAACGCGCTGGGTCAGCTTGGTGATCAGCTCATAGGCGCTGATGCCGCTAAAGGCAGCCACCCGTTCAACCGGCAGCTCATTGCCCCACAGCACCACTTCATCACCCACCTTATCGCTGGCATCCGGCCCCAGATCGACGGAAATCATATCCATGGAGACGCGGCCAACAATAGGGACTTCACGTCCGTTGAGCCAGACCGGCGTGCCAGAAGGCGCACTGCGTGGATAACCGTCGCCATAGCCCATCGCCACTACGCCCAGGCGGGTATCTCGTTCACTCACCCATAGCCCGCCGTACCCCACCGGCTCCCCGGCTCGATGCTCACGCACCGCGATCAGGCTGGATTTCAGCGTCATGGCTGGTTGCAGCCCAAAGTGATCGGCATAGGGTTCCTCCAACGGGGATACGCCATACAGGATAATCCCCGGGCGTACCCAGTCACGATGAGCCTGTGGCCACAGCAAGATCCCGCCAGAAGCCGCAATCGACTTCAGGCCCGGCTTATCGTTGGCGAAGTGCTCAAAGCAGCTGATTTGCTTTTCGGTCGCATCCACCAGCGGCTCGTCGGCACGGCTGAAGTGGCTCATGATATTGACCGGCTGCACCACGTTGCGACAGGCGCTCAAACGCTGGTAGAACGCCTCTGCCTGTTCCGGACGCACGCCCAGTCGATGCATTCCGCTATCCAGCTTCATCCATACCGACACCGGGTTCGCCAGTTCAATCTGCTCCAGCGCCTCGAGCTGTTCGATGCTGTGAACGGCGGTTTCGATATTATTCGCCACCAGCGCGGGCAGATCTTCGGCACAGAAAAAACCTTCCAGCAGCAGGATCGGTTTAACGATGCCACCGGCACGCAGCATCAGCGCTTCGCCAATACGCGCTACGCCGTAACAGTCGGCATCTTGCAAAGTGTGAGCCGTTTCCAACAGGCCATGTCCATAGGCGTTGGCTTTCACCACGGCAATCAGGCGGCTTTGCGGCGCCAGGCGACGGATCTGTTGCAGGTTGTGTCGCAGGGCGCGGCGATCGATGACAGCAGTTGCCGCTTTCATTTCAATTCCTTAGCTGATTATTCATCATCATATTGTGGCCCCGCATAGTTATCGAAGCGCGACCACTGGCCGTTAAAGGTCAGGCGTACGGTACCGATCGGGCCGTTACGCTGCTTACCCAGAATAATTTCGGCAATCCCTTTCAGATCGCTGTTCTCGTGATAAACCTCATCACGGTAGATGAACATAATCAGGTCGGCATCCTGCTCGATGGAGCCGGATTCACGGAGGTCGGAGTTCACCGGGCGCTTATCGGCACGCTGCTCCAGGCTGCGGTTCAGCTGCGACAACGCCACCACCGGCACCTGTAGCTCTTTCGCCAAGGCTTTCAGCGAGCGAGAAATTTCCGCAATCTCCAAGGTACGGTTGTCGGAGAGTGACGGTACGCGCATCAGTTGCAGGTAGTCGATCATGATCAGGCTGATCCCGTCATGTTCACGGAAAATACGCCGCGCGCGGGAGCGCACTTCGGTGGGCGTCAGGCCAGAGGAGTCGTCAATATACATATTGCGCTTCTCCAGCAGGATCCCCATGGTGCTCGAGATCCGCGCCCAATCCTCGTCATCCAGTTGGCCGGTACGGATACGGGTCTGATCCACGCGCGACAGCGAGGCCAGCATACGCATCATGATCTGGTTGCAGGGCATCTCCAGGCTGAAGATCAGCACCGGTTTATCCTGCGTCATCGCGGCATGTTCGCACAGGTTCATCGCGAAGGTGGTTTTACCCATTGCCGGACGGGCCGCGACGATGATCAGGTCAGACTTTTGCAGACCGGCGGTTTTCTTGTTGAGATCGTGATAGCCGGTGTCTACGCCGGTAACACCGTCGTGCGGCTGCTGATAGAGCTGTTCAATGCGGGCGACGGTATCTTCCAGAATACGTTCGATACCTTTGGGGCCCTCATCTTTGCTGGCACGGTTTTCCGCGATCTGGAATACCCGGGATTCGGCCAGATCGAGCAGATCTTCGCTACTGCGGCCTTGCGGATCGTAACCCGCATCGGCGATTTCGTTGGCGACAGAGATCATTTCACGGACGACCGCACGTTCACGCACGATGTCGGCATACGCACCAATGTTGGCCGCACTAGGGGTGTTTTTCGATAATTCTGCCAGATAGGCAAAACCGCCCACCGTCTCCAGATCGCCCCTCTGTTCCAACGACTCGGACAGCGTGATCAGGTCGATGGGCCGGCTCATCTCCAGCAGGCGCTGCATTTCGGTAAAGATCAGGCGGTGTGGGCGGCTGAAGAAGTCGTTGGCGACCACGCGCTCCGCCACGTTATCCCAGCGTTCGTTATCCAGCATCAAACCGCCCAACACGGACTGCTCCGCCTCCAGCGAATGTGGCGGCATCTTCAGCCCTTCCATCTGGCGGTCTCTGGGTTCGTACGTGTTTGTCTTGTTGGTTGGTTTTTTGCCTGCCATGAAGCCTATTCTTTATTCAGTTGCGAATGGGGGTAGCTGACGCAAGAGTATACGTGATTTTCAGTCATGATTCCCTGCGCAAAAAAGGATTAATCACTGCGCAACGGGCTAGATAGTCTGGGCTGATAAGCGTAGGGTGAAAACAGCCATTTAAACGAGGTAGCGACATGTCAAAACGCATCCAATTCTCCGCCACCGGCGGCCCGGAAGTGCTGCAGTATGTTGATTTTACTCCTGTCGATCCCGCTGCGGGGGAGGTTCAGGTAGAGAACAAGGCCATCGGTATCAACTATATCGATACCTACATACGTAGCGGCCTGTACCCACCAGCAAACTTCCCTAGTGGGTTGGGCACCGAAGCCGCCGGGGTGGTTACCAAGGTCGGGGCTGGCGTCAGTGCGGTCAAAACGGGCGATCGCGTCGTGTATGCCCAGTCCGCACTGGGTGCCTACAGCGAGGTGCACAACGTCCCGTTGGAAAAGCTGGCGATCCTGCCGGATAACCTCAGTTTTGAACAGGGTGCCGCCTCGTTCCTCAAAGGGTTGACCGTACATTATCTGCTGCGCCAAACCTATGAGATCAAGCCAGGAGAGGTGTTCCTGTTCCATGCCGCCGCAGGGGGCGTTGGACTGATCGCCTGCCAGTGGGCCAAAGCGTTGGGTGCCAAACTGATCGGCAGCGTAGGTTCAGATGAAAAAGCAGAGCTTGCCTTGCGTGCCGGAGCCTGGGCCACCATCAATTATCGCCAGGAAAACATCGCCCAGCGCGTAGCTGAACTGACCAACGGCGAAAAGGTTAACGTGGTCTATGACTCCGTTGGGCAAAGTACCTGGCAGGACTCATTGAACAGCCTGAAGCGCCGCGGGCTGATGGTGAGCTTTGGTAATGCCTCCGGCCCGGTTACCGGTGTCGATCTGGCGTTGCTCAACCAGAAAGGCTCGCTGTACGTCACCCGCCCTTCACTCAATGGTTACATCACCAACCGCCAGGAATTGCAGTTTGCCAGTAACGAGCTGTTTTCGCTGCTCGGCAGTGGTGCGATCAAAGTTGACGTGAAAGACGCACAGAAGTTTGCGTTGGCAGATGCCCAGCGGGCACACCAGATCCTGGAAAGCCGCCAGACCAGCGGTTCCAGCCTGCTGATCCCTGGTCTGTAGCGCCAATAAAGAAAGGGCCCCATCAGGAGCCCTTTCCAGTTTACTGCGCTTTGTAGGGGTAGAGCAGAGTCCGCCAGAGATGGGGGGTTGCTTTAAGCAACGCTCTTGTCAGCTCTCGCGGTGATGAAAATGATTAGCATCACTGCTGCGGAGCCATCCTAGCAGCCTCGATAAGTAAAAAATATGATTAATGTGCCGCATGCGCATTTAAAACATCAAGCTGTGATCCCCGCCACACTGGCAAGCAATCTGCCTGGTGAGTTTCAACGTGACTGACTGATATTTAGGCAAAAAATCTTAATAGCGCCGTATCTGTGGTTTCTGCATAGAACGGTATATCCACACGCCAACCACCGCCAGGATCAGCCACGGCAGCAGTTTAAACACCATGGCAAACAGCCCGCCCAGCAGCATAAAAGCCGCGGCCACAAATAACGCAGCCATCACGCCCAGCAGTGAAATACCCGTTACCAGCAGCATGGCGACAAAGCCGATCAGAAAGAACAGTTCTAACATGGGTTGCTCCTTGGCAAAACAATAGGTCTGTCTTGTTCTTTACAAGAAACGTGCCAACTTGAAGTTAATGATAACTTATTGAAATTATATAAAAATAGCGCCACAGCCGGTGGCGCTATTGGTCAAAAAAACCAACTTTTAGTCAAGTTTTTTGCCGATTATGCCATTTCAGTGCGCGGTGAACGCACCAGAGCCAAAGCCTGTTCGACGGTGCGCACATCAGCTCCTGGCTTATGGGCATTTTCACTCAGATGACGGCGCCACTGCCGCGCACCAGGGATCCCCTGGAACAAACCAAGAATATGGCGAGTGATGTGGCCCAGATAGGTACCGTTCGCTAGCTCGCGCTCGATGTACGGATACAGCGATTCGATAATTGCCACGCTGTCCATCACCTCGCTCTGGCGGCCGAAAATCTCGCTGTCCACCCGCGCCAGAATGCCTGGATTTTGGTACGCCTCGCGCCCCATCATCACACCGTCCAGATGTTGCAGATGCTGCTGGGCTTCTTCCAGCGTTTTCACGCCACCGTTGATCGCAATGGTCAGCGCCGGGAAGTCACGTTTCAACTGATAAACACGCGGATAGTCCAGCGGAGGGACTTCACGGTTTTCTTTCGGACTCAGGCCGGAAAGCCAGGCTTTACGGGCATGAATAGTGAACATATCGCATTCCCCACGCCCAGCAACGGTAGAGATAAAATCGCACAGGAACTCATAGCTGTCCTGATCATCAATGCCAATACGGGTTTTTACCGTCACCGGGATCGACACCACGTCGCGCATCGCCTTGATACAGTCTGCCACCAAGCTCGCCTGCCCCATCAGACAAGCACCAAACATGCCGTTCTGTACCCGATCCGACGGGCAACCGACATTAAGGTTGATCTCGTCATAGCCACGCTGTTCCGCCAGTTTGGCACAGTGCGCCAGTGCTGCCGGATCGCTGCCCCCTAGCTGCAAAGCCACGGGGTGCTCTTCCTCGCTGTATGCCAGGTAGTCACCTTTACCGTGGATGATCGCGCCGGTGGTCACCATTTCGGTGTACAGCAACGTTTCCTTGCTCAGCAGGCGATGGAAGTAACGGCAATGGCGATCGGTCCAGTCCAGCATAGGGGCAATGGAGAAACGATTGGCGGCGTATTTACTGGCCTCGCTTGGCTGATGCACTGATTTGGCAGGGGTGGCTTTTTCGTGGTCCTGGTTCATGTTCGCTCGTTCTGTGTATTTTCTCGTTCTCTATCCTCTGCTGCCTATGCGAAGGCCAGATCGTTGAGGAGGGAGAGGCATGGCTTACTATAACATACAGAAACGACCAAAGCCTGACGGGTCAATTAATGCAAACGAAAGATAAACGTAATGCGAAACGCTCGATTTTAGTCGTATTCACCCCCTAAAAAGTCATAAATTTAAATAAAATCCTAATTTTTTTCAGTTGCTTGTTTTGTGGCCTGCTTTTAAAGATAATCCGATCGCCATCACTGGGATGGAATTTAATAGCAGGATGCTTTATGAAAAAGTTTGTACTTATTTTCAGCATGTTAGCAATGTCATCCTCTGCTTTTGCAGGTGAGTTGACCGAAACTTGTAAAAAATACGTTGGCGAAGTGGATGACATGATCGTTGAAGCCTCTAAAAATGAAGCTGCAAAAGCTCAGATGGATGCTTTAAAAGTTCAGATGGATCAAGCCAAAGAGCAGATGGCTGCCATGCCAGCGGAACAGCAAGATCCCGCTTGTAAGCAAGGCATTGAGATGATGGGTAAGATGAAAGCCTCCATGGGTTTGAAATAAATAGCTGTCAAATAAGTCTACACCAGTAGTTCTTACGGGTCTCATCCAGGCCCGTATTCGAATAGCGCTTAGCCATCCATACGGTAAATTATTTCCTCGCCCTCTCCCTTCAATCCAAAGCTTAATGCCTATCGCAATACTTTAATTATCAATAAAATAATCCAGGCATACCCAAAAACGAGAAATAGTGATCTGCATCCCACTCTGACCAGAATAGCCGTAGAAAATCGCCCGATTTACCGTGTTATCCAGGGAAAGCGGGGCAACTCTCGGCGATTGCGTTGAAACATGATAAAATCGGCTTCTTTGCCTAGCCGGATAATTGCCATGAACTCAACCAACCAGGAAAAGCTGCTCGCGCAGGCTGAACAACTCTGTCAGCAACGCAACGTGCGACTGACCCCGCAACGGCTGGAAGTGTTACGCCTGATGGCTGAGCAACCCGGCGCCATCAGCGCTTACGATTTGCTGGATTTACTGCGTGTGGCAGAGCCGCAGGCCAAACCACCTACGGTCTATCGTGCACTGGATTTCTTGCTGGAACAGGGATTTATCCACCGCGTTGAATCGGCAAACAGCTATGTGCTGTGCCACCACTTCGAACAGCCGATGCATACCTCCGCCCTGTTTATCTGCGATCGCTGCGGACAGGTCACGGAGCGCACTACCGAAGGGGTGGAAGAAACCTTGCAGAAACTGGCTCAAGAATCAGGGTTTGTGCTGCGCCATAGCGTCGTGGAAGCCCACGGTCTGTGTTCTGCCTGTGTGGTGGTAGAAAATTGTGAAAACCAACACGATTGCGATCATGACCACAGCATTGTGGTAAAGAAAAAATAAGCGGATTGGATTGCAGGAGGGAGCGGGTACATCCTTGTTCCCGTGGCCGTGGCAGGGGGGAAATCTGCCAGGCCGGATGGTGTCGTAGCGCCGCAATACTCAGCGGCTCATCGCGCTACCAACGATACTTGCTGTGTTCTTCCCAGGCTTTGACTTCTTTTTCGGCTGCCTCTTTCTGGTAGCCATAGCGTTCCTGGATTTTACCGACCAGCTGTTCGCGTTTCCCTTCGATCACGGTGATATCGTCATCGGTCAGCTTGCCCCATTTTTCCTTCACTTTACCTTTAAACTGCTTCCAGTTACCGTCGGCTTGATCTTTGTTCATAATCTCTCCGTTACTCTTGGTTGTCAGTTTTAGATAAATCTGGCTGGACTTAACTGAGTCAAATTTAAGGTTATCTAATGCGTCCGTTGCCAATTAAGCGCGGGCTTAATTCGCCAGCCACGTGATTAACTATAGTCACCCATCACGAAAAGCGCCCGAAAAGCAGCATGAAATAGGGTTAGGAAAAGTCTCAATAGCAAAAAACGCCATTAAAACAGTAAGCAAGCGAAGCAAAACAGCCCCCGATACATGTAACAAAATGTGAATATCTATCCAGAATCATCAACTAGTCTGGCCTATGCATCGCTAGTTGGGGATGAAAACCAGGTGCCTTGCACGCTATGACGGTGCCAAACCCAGCCCAAAGCAGCCCCGCGCAGTGCCAGGAATACCGCCAGAGCCAGCCATAAACCGTGGTTGCCCAATACCGGCAGGGTGAACAACGTCAGCCCGTAGCCCACTGCGGCTACCGCCATGCTGTTACGCATTTCTGCGCCACGGGTGGCGCCGATAAACATGCCATCCAGCAGATAGCACCAAACCCCCACCAGAGGCAACACTACCTGCCAGGGCAGATATTGATTTGCCAGCGCACGCAACTCCGGCAGCGAGGTTAAGCCCGCCACAATCTGCTGCCCGGCGAACAGATAAATAACGGCAAAACCACAGGCAACCAGGCAAGCCTGCCGACAGGCGGCACGCCATACTTTACGCAGTTGCCGCCCGTCACGCGCACCATAGGCGTGGCCGGAATGGGCTTCCACCGCGTAGGCAAAACCATCCAGAGCGTAGGCGGTAAAGGTCAGCAGATTCATCAGCACCGCATTCACCGCCACCACTTCTCCGCCCATGCGGGCTCCCAGAATGGTCAACGAGGCAAAACACAGTTGCAGTAATAACGAGCGCAGCATGATGTCGCGGTTAAGTGCCAGCAGGCGGCGCAGATCCCCACGCCAGGCAGTGCGCAGCATCACCAGCGAAATCCCCCGCATGCGTAGTACCCGCCATGCCAACCACAAACCCAGCAACAGCGTGGCGTACTCCGCAATCACCGTGGCAGCCGCGGCCCCCTGCACGTTCCAACCCAGCCCCATCACCAGCCAGATATCCAGCACGATGTTCAGCAGGTTACCGACAATCAACAGGATCACCGGCGCCCTAACGTACTGAACTCCCAGCAACCAACCGAGCAGCACCATATTGGCCAACGCCGCCGGGGCGCTCAGCCAGCGGATCTCCAAAAATAGCCTGGCCTGTACCAAGACTTCCCGATCGCCCCCCACAATGTTCAGCGCCAAGGTGATCAACGGGGCTCGCAACAGCACAATCGCCAGCCCGGCCACCAGCGCCAACAATAACGGCTGCATAAAGGCGCGAGCCAGCCGGTAGGGATCTTGCGCCCCCAGCGCCTGCGCCGTCAGCCCGGTGGTACTCATACGCAGGAACAGCAACAACATAAACAGGAAGCTGGTGGCCATTGACCCCACCGCGACTCCGCCAAGGTAGCTAGGGCTATCGAGATGGCCGATAACGGCAGTATCCACCAGGCCAAGCAAGGGGACGGTAATATTGGAGAAGATCATCGGCAACGCCAGACGCCACAGAGCTTTGTCGGTGTCACTGGTGAAGGCAGAAAGCAGGCGCATGGCGATATGTTCCCGTACAAGCATGGATTTTAGCGTAGCTTAGAAATGACCTCGCCCCAGAGTTGGGGCGAGGTTTGCCGTTTTAAAGGGCTGTAATACGAGGTAAAGCGGTTAGATCCAGTCGCCGTTGCGGATCACACCCACCGCCAGGCCTTCGATGGTGAAGTTCTGCTGGCGCAGATCGACCACGATCGGTTGAAATTCGCTGTTTTCTGGCAGCAGTTCGACGACGTTACCGTGCTTCTTCAGGCGTTTGACCGTGACCTCATCTTCAATGCGGGCCACGACGACCTGGCCGTTGCGTACGTCTTGAGTCTTATGCACTGCCAGCAGATCGCCATCCAGGATGCCGATGTCGCGCATCGACATGCCGCTAACGCGCAGCAGGAAATCGGCATTAGGCTTGAACAGTGAAGGATCCACCTTATAGTGCCCTTCAATGTGTTGCTGAGCCAACAAAGGTTCACCGGCAGCCACACGGCCCACCAGAGGTAATCCCTCTTCATCTTCCATCAGCAAGCGGATACCGCGTGATGCACCGGAGATGATCTCGATAACGCCTTTGCGAGCCAGTGCTTTCAAGTGCTCTTCTGCAGCATTTGGTGAGCGGAACCCCAGACGCATTGCGATCTCGGCACGCGTCGGTGGCATGCCCGTTTGCGAAATATGATCGCGAATCAGGTCGTAGACCTCTTGCTGTCTGGTAGTTAGTGCTTTCATTCCGCCCCCTGTTTGTTTATACAGTCTTGCTGTGAGTATATACAGCTAAGTCTGGATTGGGAACCGAAGAATAAATAAAAATCAGCAGGTAGCGAGCGTGATCGCAACGATACCCGCTGGTTTTCACGCCAAATGCTGCCAAAGTACCGAAGCCCAAACGAACAGCGCCAGAATGATTGCTAGCGATACCGCCGCCGAGCCCATATCTTTGGCCCGCCCGGAAAGCTCGTGATATTCCGTACCCACGCGATCGACAACGGCCTCAATCGCGCTGTTGAGGATTTCGACAATCATCACCAGCAGCACCGAGCCGATCAACAAAATGCGCGCTATCGCCCCCACATCCAGCCAAACCGCCACGATGATAGCCACCACCGTAGCCACCAGTTCCTGGCGGAATGCGGCTTCGTTCTGCCAGGCAGCGGTTAAACCTTTATAGGAATAGCCTGCCGCTTTAATGATACGCGTCAGGCCAGTTGCTTGATTTGCCATAGTTAAGAACGCCTTTCTCCAAGATGGATCATGTACCCGTCGTGTTGCAGCCGCAACGTTCCAGACAGATTTGCCAGCCCAATCACATTTTTATCGCAGCGCAGTATACAGCAAGGTTGGAATACCTTAATCACCTAGCTATGTCGTACCAATGCCGCGAGCGTATGAGTGCGCCAGAGCGGCCAATTTGATATCCATCAGGTATAATTCAACTATGTACTTCCATTGCCGTGAACGGCCGTGGATTTCCCAACGCCACAGATCTGCTACCCGGTTTCTGGTATGCTTGCGGCGAATTGCTAACAAGAGGCTTCACGTTGTCATGTCAGGTTGGCGTAAAATCTATTATAAGATATTGAACTTACCACTAAAAATGTTGGTAAGAAGTAAGGTTATCCCTTCAGATCCGGTCACGGAGTTAGGGTTGGATCCCTCACGACCGATTTTGTATGTTTTACCTTATAATTCCAAGGCGGATTTACTCACTTTGCGCACCCAGTGTCTGGCGCAAGATCTGCCCGATCCCCTTAACCCGTTGGAAATCGATGGCACCGTGCTGCCAAGCTACGTGTTTATCCACGATGGCCCACGCCTGTTCCGTTATTACACGCCCAAAGAAGAATCGGTAAAACTGTTCCACGATTATCTGGATCTGCACCGCAGCAACCCGGATCTCGATATCCAGATGTTGCCGGTTTCAGTGATGTTTGGCCGCTCCCCTGGGCGCGAAGGCCACGGCACGCCGCACCTGCGCCTGCTGAATGGCGTACAGAAGTTCTTCGCTGTACTGTGGCTGGGGCGCGACAGCTTTGTCCGTTTCTCCAACACCGTGTCCCTACGCCGGATGGCGACCGAGCACGGCACCGATAAGACCATCGCGCAAAAACTGGCCCGTGTCGCACGCATGCACTTCGCACGCCAGCGCCTGGCCGCCGTTGGGCCAAGCCTACCTGCCCGTCAGGATCTGTTCAAAAAGCTGTTAGCCTCCAAGGCGATTGAAAAAGCGATCGAAGACGAAGCGCGCAGCAAAAAGATCTCCCACGAAAAGGCCCAGCAGAACGCAATTGCGCTGATGGAAGAGATTGCCGCCGATTTCTCCTATGAAACGGTACGCCTGTCCGACCGCGTGTTGAGCTGGACCTGGAACCGGCTGTATCAGGGTATCAACGTCACCAACGCTGAGCGTGTGCGTCAGCTGGCGCAGGATGGCCACGAGATCGTCTATGTGCCGTGTCACCGTAGCCATATGGACTATCTGCTGCTGTCCTATGTGCTCTACCATCAAGGGTTGGTGCCACCGCATATCGCAGCGGGTATTAACCTGAACTTCTGGCCTGCCGGGCCGATCTTCCGCCGCCTGGGCGCGTTCTTTATCCGCCGCACCTTCAAGGGCAACAAACTCTATTCAACCGTGTTTCGCGAATACCTCGGTGAACTGTTCACCCGTGGTTACTCGGTAGAATACTTTGTTGAAGGCGGGCGCTCCCGTACCGGCCGCCTGCTGGAACCGAAAACCGGCACCCTGTCGATGACCATTCAGGCCATGCTGCGCGGCGGTACCCGTCCGATCACCCTGGTGCCGATTTATATCGGTTACGAGCACGTGATGGAAGTAGGGACTTACGCCAAAGAGCTGCGTGGCGCGACCAAAGAGAAAGAGAGCCTGCTGCAAATGGTGCGTGGCTTGCGCAAGCTACGCAACCTCGGCCAGGGCTACGTAAACTTTGGCGAACCGTTGCCGTTGACGACGTACCTGAACCACAACGTCCCACAGTGGCGTGAGTCTATCGACCCGATCGAAGCACAGCGCCCAAGCTGGCTAACGCCATCGGTGAACGATCTGGCGGCTCAGATCATGGTGCGCATCAACAACGCTGCCGCCGCCAACGCCATGAACCTGTGTTCCACCGCGCTGCTGGCCTCACGCCAACGTTCGCTGACCCGTGAGCAGTTGCTTGAGCAGTTGGAATGCTACTTACAGCTGATGCGTAACGTGCCATATGCACCGGACGCCACCGTACCAACGCAAACGCCAGACCAGTTGCTGGATCACGCTTTAAACATGAACAAGTTTGAAGTGGAGAAGGACAACATCGGCGACATCATCATTCTGCCGCGCGAGCAGGCGGTGCTGATGACGTACTATCGCAACAATATCCATCATATGTTGGTACTGCCTTCATTAATCGCCTCTATCGTGATGCATCACCGCCGCGTGTCGCGCGTTGAGCTGCTGCGTCAGGTCAGCCTGATCTATCCGATGCTGAAGGCCGAACTGTTCCTGCGTTACGACAAAGAACAGCTAGCCGAAGTGCTGCAACCGCTGATCGAAGAGCTGATACGTCAGCAGCTGATTTGTAGCAAAGGCGATGAGCTGGTGCTGAACCCTGCACGCATCCGTCCGTTGCAGCTGTTAGCCGCCGGGGTGCGTGAAACCCTGCAACGCTATGCCATCACCATGTCGATCCTCAGCGCCAACCCAAGTATCAACCGGGGTGCCCTGGAGAAAGAGAGCCGCATTATGGCCCAGCGTTTGTCGGTGCTGCACGGCATCAACGCGCCAGAGTTCTTCGATAAGGCGGTGTTCTCCACCCTGGTGGCGACGCTGCGTGAAGAAGGCTTTATCAATGATATTGGCGATGCGATCCGCGAGCACACCATGGAGGTTTACACCATGTTGAGCGATTTGATCACCCCGGAAATCAAGCTGACCATCGAAAGCGTCAGCATGCCGGAAGAAACCAATACCCCTGCGCTGGCAGCTGAAGTAGTAAAAGAAGACGAGTAACTTACAGGCCAGTTACCACGAAAAAGGCATCCGATAATGGATGCCTTTTTACTTTTTGCGTTGGGCAAATCACACGTAGCTAAGCGCAATACCGATGAACAACACCAAGCCAACGTAGTTGTTATTCAGGAAGGCACGGAAGCAGGCATCGCGATCGCGGCCAGCCACCTGCTTTTGCTGATGGATAAACAACGCCCCGGCCAGCAACAGCGACCAGTAAAACGCGCCCCCCAGTTGCATCAGATAACCTACCCACAACATCAGCAACAGCGTAGCAAACTGCAACAACCCGACGATCAACTTGTCATGGCGGCCAAACAGCACCGCGGTGGATTTGATCCCAATCTTCAAGTCGTCATCACGATCGACCATGGCATATAGGGTATCGTAAGCCACCGTCCAGCAGATATTGGCCAGAAACAGCAACCAGCAGCTCAGTGGCAGCGACTCGCTGACAGCGGCATAAGCCATCGGGATCGACCAACCAAACGCCGCCCCCAGCACCACCTGAGGCAGATTGGTCACCCGCTTCATAAACGGGTAAACCCAGGCCAGCGCCAGAGCCGCCAGCGACAGCCAGATGGTCATGGCGTTCAACGTCAGCACCAGCGCAAAGGAAACCAGCACCAGCGAAACAAACAGGATCTTGGCCTCTTTTTCGCTGACGCGGCCGCTCGGCATCGGGCGGCCTGCGGTGCGTTTCACATGCCCATCGAAAGCGCGATCGGCATAGTCATTCACCACGCAACCCGCAGCACGCATCAGGAAAACGCCAAGCACAAACACCAGCAATACCGACGGCGAAGGAACTCCCCCCCCTGCCAACCACAATGCCCACAGGGTGGGCCACAGCAACAATAGCGTGCCAATCGGCTTATCGATGCGCATCAGATGGCAATAGGCCTGCCATTTGCTTTGAATCACGCTCCCTTCCAAAGTTCTTTCTCCCCTAATTATGCCGGAGTGCCCTTTTCCACCGCATACAGTGGAGAGGCCGGTAGAAACAGTTCCGTCAGTAACAATGGTTTTCCCGCCAGACGGAGACGAGAACGCCGCGCCCACAGATCCTTCTGCTGGCCAATATGGATATAATCACGAGTCAGGCTTTCACTGCTGAACAGATAACGGCCCAGTGGCAACGTCCCCAGATCGACCAGCGCCAGATCCGGCCCGGTCAGGGTTTCCTGCGGGATCACCGTACGCCCCAGCAGCCAAGGCTGCCCGTCACCCAGTAAGACGATTTCACGCAGCCAATAGCGCTCGCTGTGTGGCAGATGAACCGCCTCTTCGGCAAGCTGGTCACGAGTGATGAAGCATTCACGCTGTGGTTCTACCTGCACGCGGCCACAGTGGCGCTCAAAACGGCGGGTCATGGAACCTAACTCCATCAGCCAATCGCTAACGGCGGCAGGTATTGAGGAATGTTCAGACAGCCACTCAATAGGCGGCAGGATGGGATCCCTAATGTCAGACATTATGCTACTCCAGGCCGGAGGCTGCGTGCCGCGCCAAGCCATACAAACTGTTAACAGAAATCCATTGTAACGCAGAAATGCAAAAGCGGCAGGCAGATTCGTGACGTAACGCATCCCCCATTATCCGGGGGTAAAAAGGCAGGCTGTCGTAGTGGAAGATGTCATAACGCAAGAGAGTTCGTACTGTTGGCGCCACGCAGTCCCCCTCTGCTCGGTATCAGTGGGGAAACGCGGGTGGGCAGATGAAAAAAGGTGCGCCGAAACGCACCAATCATCAAGCCAGCATCGGTAGCGTGGGGGATTACCCCTTGCCTTTCACGCTGCCAATAAACGTTTCACGAGCGGTGGTGGAACCCAGTTTTTCGGCCTCATTCATCAGTTTCAGCGCCTTATCGATATCCCCCGCCTTGACTGCCTGTTTGATGCCGTTATTGAAGTAAGCCTCGGTGTCATTGAGCATCGGCTCTGCCGGTGCGCTGGCAACCGGTGCTGGAGCCGCAACTGCCGGAGCGGTGGCCCCCACCACGACCGGTGGCGTTGCCGGAGCCGATTGCAGCATGCCAATCATGATGTTGCTGGCCCCTTGTTCTGCCGTCACCTTCAGCTTCAACGTGCCGCTGGTGCTGTGGCTGGCGATCGGATCCGGGATGTCCGGTACTGCGTTACCCACCCCCTGGGCGTAGGCTTTGGCCGGATTGGTCAGGATGGTGGTTTTAGCCAGATCCTGCTGGGTGGTGTACACCAACAGATAGATCTGTTTTTGCCCCAGCGCAGGGGTCAGTTTCAACGTGCCCTCCAGCCGATCGGCAGACATCACTCCCGGTGGTTGGTAAGCGAAATAGCTGCTCGGATAATAGGCCGCCGGGCGCATATGTTCATCCAGCACCAATACGCTTGGGGCATAGATTGAGTTTTTATTGGCCAGGCTGCTCAGTTGGATTTCCAGCGATCCCCGGTCGGCCGGCAGCGCAAATGCAGCAACGGCTCCCTGGATCTGGCCCTGATTGATCTGTGGGCTGACATTATTGAGTTGGACATCCTGAGTCACTGGCGGTACCAACGGCTGCCAAGGCAAACTTTGCAGAGTAGTGGCACTGATGGCCGGTGCGACGGAAACGTTGGCCGGAGTATCGGCATAGGTCGCCAGCGGTGCGCCGACGGTCAACGCCAGAGACAGGCAGAGTGACAGTAGATTTTTTTTCATTGTTATACCCTCTCGCTTTGAGCGTGTATCCCGGCAGCGGGCAGGCAAGCGCACTACTGCCGGTTAAACGGTAAGAGGGAGGGCGTACAGGCGCCCTCCCGTCAAGCCAGTATTACCACCAGATTTCCATCTGGGCACCGAAGGTGACTTCGCTGTCTTTACCACGGCTGAAGGTATGCATGCTGGTATCGTTATAAGCCGTACCTGCGTTGTAGCCCGCACCGGAATCGTTGTTTGCGTAGCCCCACTTCTCATCCCAGTTGGCGTAGGTCGCGAAGACACGGATCGCCGGACGTGACCAGATGCTGTTACCCGCTTGCCACTGTTGTGCCAGGGTGACTTTGTATTGGCCGTTGCGATCGCCAGTACGTTGAGACTTCACGTTGTCGTAGCCGACTTCCATCAAGGTGCTCATGATTGGCGTCCATTTGTACATTGGGCGCACGCCCACGGTGTACCAGGTGGTACCGTTGTCATTGTCACGGTTAATGTCCTGATACATGGCAACGTACATCATTGCCCAATCATCGTTGAAGTCGATGGCACCGTGATCCAGCACGCGGATCATCTTGCCGTTGTCATCAATGGCAGCACCCTGGCTGCGGCCGTTGTTCTGCGCAGTCATGGAATCGGTAGCGTACTGCACCGTGAATTTGTTGTAGCCGCCCAGGATGCTCTGGGTATGTTCCGCTGTAAACATCCAACCGTCTTTACTTGCCCCGTCGACCAGGTGGTAACCGTCTTGTGTATTGGCACGGCCATAATCCACACCCAGTTCCAACGTGCCGCCTGGGTTCAGCTCAAGGCCAGCCAAACGCAGGTCGTAGGTATCGTTGACGGTTGGACGCTCGTCACGTTGATTGTCGATATAGCCTAAGGAACCACCGGATTCGGTGTTACGGGTCACGGCGGCAGACAGCTTGCCAAAGCCCAGGTCGATATTTTCCAGACCGGCACCAGGACCTGAGATGTCCCAGTAGTAGAAGTCGATCATATGGACGTCATGACGTTGATAGAAGCGCTTACCGGCCCACATGTTGGCACCTGGCAACGCGTCGATCAGGTTTTTACCCTGCACGTTCACTTCACGGAAGGCCGGATTGGTCGATTCCCAGTCAGACTGTTGCGACACGGAATAGGCCACGTTGGTGTCGAAGTAGAAGCTCTTGTCGCCCTCTTTCCACACTTCCTGGCCCAGTTTCAGTTCCGCATAGGTTTCACATTCGTTACCCAGACGGTACTTGCTGCTGGCACCGGTGGTCTGGAAACACTGTTGCTCACCGCCGCTCCCGGTCCAACCAATACCGGAACGTGCGTAGCCGTGGAAATCCACCGCCATCGCTGATGAGGATAAGACACCGGCGGCGACAGCCAGCGTCAGAGGAAGTTTGCGCAGAGTAGTCATCATTATTCTCCTGTTATACAGACCTTGATGCTTTAAACACCCGGTTCCTGATGCAGCCGTTTACACGCCGTCCCGTCCTCGCGGAACAGGTGGCAGCGGTGTGGCGGCAGGCCGATGGCGAATGTTGCACCTTCTTCTACCAGCACCACGTCGTTCTGGCGGTAAACCAGGTTTTGACGAATTGCCGGAATTTGGATATGGATTTGCGTCTCGTTGCCGAGCTGCTCCACCACCTGTACTTCACCCATCAATGTCACTTCAGACTCGGAACTCGGTAACAGATGTTCTGGGCGGATACCCAACGACAGGTTGGCCCCAACCTCAATGCCCTCCCCTTCAACCGGCAGCCAGACCAATTGACGATTGGGCATAGGCAGTTCGATCTGTACCCGCAGCGCTTCCACACCGGTCACCTTCACCGGCAGGAAATTCATTTTTGGCGAGCCGATAAAGCCCGCGACAAAGCGGTTGGCCGGGTAGTGATAGAGTTCCAGCGGCTTGCCGATCTGGGCCACACGCCCGGCGTCCAGCACCACGATTTTGTCGGCCAGCGTCATCGCTTCAACCTGATCGTGAGTGACGTAAATCATGGTGCGCTGCAGCCGCTTGTGCAGACGTGAGATCTCAATGCGCATCTGCACCCGCAGTGCGGCATCCAGGTTGGAAAGCGGCTCGTCCAGCAGGAACACATCCGGCTCAGCCACCAGCGTACGGCCAATCGCCACACGCTGACGCTGCCCACCGGACAGGGCTTTTGGGCGTCGGTCCAGCAAATGCGCTAATTGCAGCACTTCGGACACCTGATTAACTCGCTGATTAATTTCCGCTTTTTTAGCCCCGGCCAGCTTCAGGCCAAACGACATGTTGTCGGCCACGGACAGATGCGGGTACAGCGCGTAAGACTGGAACACCATGCCGATACCGCGCTCGGAAGGCGGCACCTCATTCATCCGTTTTTCACCGATGAACAGATCGCCAGAGGTTATATCCTCAAGCCCGGCGATCATGCGCAGCAACGTTGATTTACCGCAGCCGGATGGCCCGACGAACACCACAAACTCGCCGTCATCGATAGTCAGATTGACGTCTTTGGAAATCACAACCTCGCCGAAGGCCTTATAAACGCTGCGCAGTGTGACGCTAGCCATGCGTAACTCCCCTGCTTTCGCAGTTAACATTTCGTGTAAAGATGGCGGAACCGAAGCCCGCCAAGACCCATTGATGACCCTCTTGCTGCGCACCGTACTGCCATGCCATAGGCTTGGTCGCCTCAGCCGGTGCGGCCGGCTGAGTATAAGGCTGTAGGTTGATCAGCGCTTCAAGGCATTGATCCTGATGGGTAATAAGTAAGCGAATAACGCCATTTTCCTGGCTGATCCGGTTCAGAACACCACATTGGATCAGCGGGTGCTGACGCAGGGCCAACAGGGCCTGGCAGTAACGTAAGGTTGAATGGTGGTCGTGTTGCTGGCGGCTGATGGCCAGCGCACGGTGTTCTATCGCCACCTGTTGGTACCAGTGGACCTCTCCTGCGGTAACCTGCTCCGGCGCTTCATGCCAAGGCATCGGGGTTTGTGCCCCCTGCGGTTCTTGCAGATCCGCCGCGTGTGGCAAGCCCAGCTCTTCGCCCTGATACAAACAGATAGGAGCGGGCAGTAATGCCAGCAGGGTCAGGAAAGCCTGTGCAGAACGCAGATCGCCTTGTCCCCAATGGCTGACCACCCGCGGCTGATCGATTTCGCCGGTGCTCCAGACTTTTTCACCCAGTTGGTGACGATGGGTATGTAATACCTCCACCAGTTTTTCGCAGCTGAACGGCACCACTTCCAGCGCCAACGCGCTGCGGGCATAGTGCTGTTCGGGAGCGGCACTGCGGCAGATACGCTGAGTGCCTTCACTGTGCCAAAGTGCCAGCCCGTGCCCGGCTACTTCCGCTCCAGCCTCTGGCGATAACGCCTGCGGCAATAACAGCCCGTCCACCGCCAGTGCTTTCAGATAGGGCAGCGCCGCCATCATGCCGTGCATGTCGCCCACACCATCGCCGTTTCCATCGCGGAAACTGACCGGATGGATCCGGTACAGCGTGGGGTGAGTGGCGGTACGCACTGGTGACATAGGTCCGGGTTCCTGCAGCGTTAGGCGGTAAAAATCAATGTTGCCAATAGTGGGGTAACGGCAAGAAGGGGTAATCATCCGTAACAGAATTTTTCATGGGGGAGGAGATGGGAGGATGAGAGAACGACGATGCGCGGCGAAAGTTCCCGGCATAAGGCAAATCTGTGATCTTCCTTGCAAAAATAGCCCTGCCTTTTCGTGTCCGACACCACAGAATAGGGCGGTTTGTTAGCTGGATCACACTACTCAGGCATGGGGCGTAGACGGGGGGAGGATGAGAACACCGCGGGTTGTGACCCACTATTAGCGCGTAACCGCTCTCCTTACCGCAGTCCCCACAGAAGGATTGGATTTATGAATCGCACAATGACAACAACCGTACGCACGCTTGCGCTTTCAGCATTAACGACGCTGGTGCTCTCCTCCTCCGCTTTCGCCAAAATAGAAGAAGGCAAACTGGTTATCTGGATCAACGGCGATAAAGGCTATAACGGCCTGGCCGAGGTGGGTGAAAAGTTTGAGAAAGACACCGGTATCAAAGTGACCATCGAACACCCGGACAAACTGGAAGAGAAGTTCCCGCAGGTTGCCGCTACCGGTGACGGCCCGGACATCATCTTCTGGGCTCACGACCGTTTCGGGGGCTACGCTCAATCGGGCCTGTTGGCAGAAATCCATCCTTCCAAAGCCTTCCAGGAAAAAATCTATCCGTTCACCTGGGATGCGGTACGCTTTGACGGCAAGCTGATCGGTTACCCGATCGCGGTGGAAGCCCTGTCGCTGATTTATAACAAAGACCTGATCAAAGAAGCGCCAAAAACCTGGGAAGAGATCCCGGCGCTGGATAAAGAGCTGCGCGCCAAAGGCAAAAGCGCCATCATGTGGAACCTGCAAGAACCCTACTTCACCTGGCCAGTCATTGCCGCCAATGGCGGTTATGCCTTCAAGTTTGAAGATGGCAAATACAACGTCAAAGACGTGGGCGTAGCCAACGCCGGTTCACAGGCTGGCCTGCAGTTCATCGTCGATCTGGTGAAGAACAAGCACATCAACGCCGATACCGACTACTCGATTGCCGAAGCCGCTTTCAACAAGGGCCAGACGGCGATGACCATCAACGGGCCTTGGGCCTGGACCAACATCGAGCAAAGCAAAATCAACTATGGCGTCACGCTGCTGCCAACCTTCCAGGGCAAGCCGTCCAAGCCGTTCGTTGGCGTGCTGACCGCGGGCATCAACGCCGCCAGCCCGAACAAAGAGCTGGCGACCGAGTTCCTGGAGAACTACCTGATCACCGATCAGGGCCTGGCTGACGTTAACAAAGACAAACCGTTGGGTGCCGTGGCGCTGAAATCGTTCCAGGAACAGTTGGCAAAAGATCCGAAGATTGCCGCCACCATGCAGAACTCGCAAAACGGCGAAATCATGCCAAACATCCCGCAGATGAGTACCTTCTGGTATGCGATGCGTAGCGCCGTGATCAACGCCATCACTGGCCGCCAGACGGTGAAAGCCGCACTGGAAGATGCTCATACCCGTATCACCAAGTAAGACCCTGGCCATTGGCGGGCTGTGATGCCCGCCTTTGCCCTGCTGTGTGAGAGGCCGTTGGCTTCTCGCGGTAACACCTGAAAGGAAAGCCCTATGCAACTTGCTCACGCCGGAACTCCTGCGCGAAAAAAATCGAAGTGGTGGCAGAGTGACCTACTGAAATGGCTGATTGTCGGCCTGTTCAGCCTGGTGACCTGCTATCTGATTGTGGTGATGTATGCACAGGGAGAATATCTGTTCGCCATCCTGACGCTGGTGCTGGTCAGTGCCGGACTCTACGTGTTTGCCAACCGCCGTGCCTATGCCTGGCGCTACGTCTATCCAGGCGTCGCCGGAATGGGGCTGTTCGTCCTGTTCCCGCTAATCTGTACCATCGCCATCGCCTTTACCAACTACAGCAGCACCAACCAACTGACCTTTGAACGCGCTCAGTCGGTGCTGATGCAACGCCAGTTCCAGACCGGTAAAACCTTCACCTTTGGGCTGTATCCGGCAGAAAACCAGCAGTGGCGTCTGCAGTTAACTCATCCGGACAGCGGTCAGTTACTGATTTCCGAGCCGTTCAGCCTGAACGCCACCGAGCCACAAACATTGAAATTGGCGGTAGAAAGCACGGAGCCTGCCGGTGAGCGTGCTACGCTGCGCGTGATCACCCAGAATCGCCAGACGCTGAGCCAGCTTGTCGCCATCCTGCCTGAAGGTGGTGAGCTGCGCATGAGTTCCCTGCGCCAGTTCTCCGGTACCAGCCCGTTATACACACTAGGCAAAGACGGCACGCTGATCGATAACCAGACTCAGCTACAGTATCGCCCTAACCCGGATATCGGTTTCTATCAGGCCATCAACGCCGAGGGTAATTGGGCCACCGACACCCTCAGCCCGGGTTATACCGTTACCATCGGCTGGAAAAACTTCTTACGGGTGCTCAACGATGAAGGCATCCAGAAACCGTTTATCTCCATCTTTGTCTGGACCATTATTTTCTCGGTGATGACCGTGATCCTCACCGTGGCCGTAGGCATGGTGCTGGCCTGCGTGGTGCAGTGGGAGGCGCTGAAAGGCAAAGCGGTGTATCGGGTGTTGCTGATCCTGCCCTACGCGGTGCCTTCGTTTATTTCTATTCTGATTTTCAAAGGGTTATTTAACCAGAGCTTCGGTGAAATCAACCTGATGCTCAACGCGCTGTTCGGTATTAAACCGGCCTGGTTTACCGATCCGCTCACCGCCAAAAGCATGATCCTGGTCGTCAATACCTGGCTGGGTTATCCGTACATGATGATCCTGTGTATGGGCCTGCTGAAAGCCATTCCCGACGATCTGTATGAAGCCTCGGCAATGGACGGCGCCAGCCCGATGCAGAATTTCTTCCGTATCACCTTGCCATTGCTGATCAAGCCGTTGACGCCGCTGATGATTGCCAGCTTTGCCTTCAACTTTAACAACTTCGTGCTGATCCAACTGCTGACCCGCGGCGGGCCAGACATGATCGGCACCACCACACCGGCCGGCTATACCGATCTGTTGGTGAGCTATACCTATCGCATCGCGTTTGAAGGCGGTGGGGGTCAGGACTTCGGGCTGGCGGCGGCCATTGCCACGCTGATTTTCCTGTTGGTTGGCGCACTGGCGATCCTGAACCTGAAAGCCAGCAAGATGAACTTTGACTAAGGGAGAACGACAATGGCCATGGTGCAACCCAAATCCCAGCGCGTACGCCTGTGGATCACCCATATTCTGATGCTGAGCTTTATTGCCCTGATCATGTTCCCGTTGCTGATGGTAGTGGCGATTTCGCTACGCTCCGGTAACTTTGCCACCGGCAGTCTGATCCCGGATCAGATCTCCTGGGACCACTGGCGGCTGGCGCTGGGGATGAGCGTTACCCAGGCGGATGGCAGTATCACCCCACCGCCTTTCCCAGTGCTGTTATGGCTGTGGAACTCGATTAAAGTCGCGGCGATCACCGCCGTGGGAATAGTGACGCTCTCTACCACCTGTGCCTACGCCTTTGCCCGCATGCGTTTTCGTGGCAAAAGCACCCTGCTGAAAAGCATGCTGATCTTCCAGATGTTCCCGGCGGTGCTGTCTTTGGTCGCGCTGTACGCCCTGTTCGATCGCCTGGGGCAGTACATTCCGTTTATCGGCCTCAATACCCATGGCGGTGTGATATTCGCCTATATGGGCGGTATTGCGCTGCACGTCTGGACCATTAAAGGCTACTTCGAAACCATCGATAACTCGTTGGAAGAAGCCGCCGCCCTGGACGGTGCTACACCTTGGCAGGCGTTCCGCCTGGTGCTGCTGCCCCTTTCAGTCCCGATCCTGGCGGTGGTGTTTATTCTGTCGTTTATCGCGGCGATCACCGAGGTGCCGGTAGCTTCACTGTTGTTACGTGACGTGAACAGCTACACACTGGCCGTCGGCATGCAGCAATACCTCAATCCGCAGAACTATCTGTGGGGTGACTTTGCCGCCGCCGCTGTGCTGTCCGCCATTCCGATCACCGCCGTATTCCTGCTGGCGCAGCGCTGGTTGGTCGGTGGCCTGACGGCGGGAGGGGTGAAAGGTTAATTTATGCCACTGCAATACGTTTGATGTACTTTGCTTCTCTCTATGAACTGTGTCTTTGGCGGCCTCTGCTGGGCCGCCATTTTTATTTTTACTCCCGCTTCAGCCGATCGGTGTTGGCCAGATACAAGGTTACTACCAGTAATAATATGGCTGCGGAATAAATCAACGTGTCGAAAGGGTTCTCATGATCAACGATGATCAAACGAATAATCGCGGTAATACCGATATAGATAAAGTAGCGTAGCGGGAAGTGATAGCCCGACTCAAAGTATTTAACAATCAAGGCGATAAATTCGAAGTAGAGGAAATAAATCACGATCCCCTCAATCAGCTGATACGAAGAAGACTCCTCGTTGCTGACGAATAATACTTTCGCCAAATGAAAGGTTTCTTTGACCAAAAAAACCACCAGAATCGCCGCCAACAGCAGCAACCCCACGTTCAGTACCCGCTGTAACCCTTTGGCGATCATCAATGATCGCGATGTTTTTGCCATGACTTCTCCCGTCGTTCGGCCAGTTATTAGTGCAGAAAATGCCTAATGGGCTTTTTCCTAAAGTTGCCCTGAGGGTTTATCTTCAGGCGAATTTCCCTATTTTCAATTAGTTGTGTGAATTGATTACGCTTGTATATATTTGTAGCAAATTGAAATGTCCTCTATCATGGGCGTAGTCTCAGGCATTATGCCTCCAAATTCCCGTAATCTAGAAAGGAACTTTCATGCGAGCTAAACTCCACGCACTGGTCGCGGCAGGCCTTTTCACCTGTTCGTTTGCCAGCTACGCCGGCGGACTGGTGACTCCTGATAACGATCTGCGCAATGACCTCGCCTGGTTATCCGATCGCGGTGTGATTAACGTCAGCCTGTCTACCTGGCCGCTAAGCCAGGAAGAGATCAACTCGGTGCTGGCGCAAGCCAAGCCGGTGACCAACACGGAAAAAACCGTCATTGACCGCGTACAGCGCCGGGTGGGTGACTTAAAAGCCAATATTACCGTCACCGGTTATACCTCTACCGACAAACCGGGCACGCCGCAGGGCTTCGGCCAGAGCCACTATGCCGACAGCAGCCTGACCATCGGCGCCGGTGCCAACGGTGAGTTCTGGGACGTGCGCCTGCAAGGCGCCGTGGAAGGCGATCAGCGCGTCTCTGATGGTTCCAAATTCAACCTGAACGGCTCATACGGTGCCATCAAAGTGTGGAATCAGTGGCTGTCATTCGGTGAAGTCTCTCAATGGTGGGGCCCTGGCTATGACGGCAGCCTGATCCGTTCCGACGCGGCGCGCCCGGTGGCTGGCTTTATGCTGCAACGTGCCGATCAATCCCCGTTTGAAACGCCTTGGCTGTCCTGGATTGGTCGTTGGCAATATCAGATCACCGCAGGCCAGTTGTCTCAATATACCGCAGTACCTAACACCAAGCTGATCGGTGGCCGGCTGACCATGATGCCAACCGACTTCCTTGAGCTGGGTGCCTCACGGATTATGCAGTGGGGGGGGGATGGTCGTTCACAATCCTTCAGCTCATTCTGGGATGGCTTTACCGGCCGCGATAACGACGATTCCGGCCAAGGTAACGATCCGGGCAACCAGCTTGCCGGTTTCGACTTCAAGCTGAAAATGCAGCCGTTGATCGGTATGCCGGTCAGCCTGTATGGGCAGTTGGTGGGTGAAGATGAGGCAGGCTATCTGCCATCACAGAACACCTACCTGCTTGGTCTGGAAGGCCACCCAGAGTGGGGTCCAACCGTCATCAACTGGTATATCGAAGGGGCTGATACCCGTGCCGATATGAGCCGTAAGAATTATGTCTATACGCACCATACCTATAAAGACGGCTACTACCAGCAGGGTTACCCGCTGGGCCACGCTATGGGCGGTGACGGTCAGATGCTGTCCGGCCGTGTAGAGCTGGTGCTGGACGATGGTCAGCGCTGGAGCACTCGCCTGGTGTACGCCAAGGTGAACCCGATGAACCAGAGCATCAACCAGGCATTCCCGAAATCCGACACGCTGAAAGGCATTCAGTTGGGTTGGGGCTATAACTTCGCTCACCAGGTGAAGTTTGATACCAGCCTGTGGTACACCGATAACAACAATAGCACCGCCGATGACGTGGGTGCCGGTGTCAGCCTGGCAGTACCGATCAATCTGTAATCCCTGCAGATGTCAAAAAACCCGCCGCGGCGGGTTTTTTATTGGCTGCTATTCAGAGCAACTTAACGCCAGGCTTTAAAGCGATTGATCAAGCCGTTGGTTGAGGTGTCGTGGCTGGTCACCGCTTCTTTACCCGCCAGTTCCGGCAGAATACGGTTAGCCAGCTGTTTACCCAGCTCTACGCCCCATTGGTCGAAGGTGAAGATGTTGAGGATCGCGCCTTGGGTGAAGATCTTGTGCTCATACAGGGCGATCAGGCTACCCAGGCTGAACGGCGTGATCTCGCGCAGCAGGATGGAGTTGGTTGGGCGGTTGCCTTCAAACACTTTGAATGGAGCAACGTGCTTGACCTCTTCCGGCTTTTTACCCTGTGCGGCGAACTCTTCCTCAACCACGTCCAGTGACTTACCAAACGCCAGCGCTTCCGTCTGTGCGAAGAAGTTCGACAGCAGTTTGGCGTGGTGGTCGCTCAGTGGATTATGGCTGATGGCCGGAGCGATAAAGTCGCAAGGCACCAGCTTGGTCCCCTGGTGGATCAACTGATA
This sequence comes from Serratia sp. K1WW1, assembly GCF_055790865.1. Lineage (NCBI taxonomy): Bacteria > Pseudomonadati > Pseudomonadota > Gammaproteobacteria > Enterobacterales > Yersiniaceae > Serratia > Serratia sp. K1WW1. The sequence goes on along the minus strand of NZ_CM147697.1, from coordinate 551,216 downwards.
GAACGCATGCTGGCCGTTGGTGCCTGGTTCACCCCAGATAATCGGGCCGGTCTGGTAATCTACCGGGTTGCCGTTACGGTCAACGTATTTGCCGTTAGACTCCATGTTGCCCTGTTGGAAATAAGCGGCAAAACGGTGCATATACTGGTCGTACGGCAGGATCGCTTCGGTTTCTGCGCCGAAGAAATTGTTGTACCAGATACCGATCAGCGCCAACAGCACCGGCAGGTTTTGCTCGGCAGGCGTCTGGGCAAAGTGCTTGTCCATCTCATGCGCACCGCTCAGCAGTTGCTCGAAGTTTTCAAAGCCCAGAGACAGCGCGATAGACAGGCCGATTGCCGACCACAGAGAGTAACGGCCACCCACCCAGTCCCAGAATTCGAACATATTGTCGGTGTCGATACCAAACTCGGCCACCGCTTTACCGTTGGTAGACAGCGCGGCGAAGTGTTTCGCGACGTGCTGCTGATCGCCTGCAGTGCTCAGGAACCAGTCGCGCGCGCTGAGGGCGTTGGTCATGGTTTCCTGAGTCGTGAAGGTTTTAGACGCCACCAGGAACAGCGTAGTCGCCGGATCCAACGGTTCTAGCGTTTCGGCGATATGGGTACCGTCTACGTTGGAAACAAAGTGCATGTTCAGGTGGTTTTTATACGGGCGTAGCGCTTCGGTTGCCATATAAGGGCCGAGATCTGAACCGCCGATGCCAATGTTGACCACGTCGGTAATCGGTTTGCCGGTGTAACCTTTCCAGTCACCACCGATGACACGGTCGCAGAACTGTTTCATCTTGGCCAGCACCGCATTGACTTCCGGCATCACATCCTTGCCATCAACAATGATTGGCGTGTTACTGCGGTTACGCAGCGCAACATGCAGCACGGCGCGATCTTCCGTACGGTTGATTTTCTCACCGGAGAACATCGATTTGATCGCGCTTTGCAGGTCAGTTTCTTTCGCCAGTGCCTGCAGCTTCTCCAGGGTTTCTGCGGTGATGCGGTTTTTGGAGTAATCCACCAGCATCTGATCGTTGAAAGTGGCAGAGAACTTGGAGAAACGCTCACTATCCTGAGCAAACAGGTCACGGATCTGGACGTCTTTGATTTGTTCGAAATGTTGCTGCAGGGCTTGCCAAGCAGCGGTTTGACTAGGATTGATATTTTTCATAGCGGCGCTCTTATGCTTGAGAATGAATATGAGGTGATGGACCGATTGTAGCCTGTTCGACTGTGATTATGATCTCTTTTCTTGCGATAGGCGTTAACTCTCGGACCGCCGCACCCCATTTTTACCTTTCCACAACAATCTGCTGATATTTCACCTAACAGCCTGTTATCACTACGCTGAAACGTCCCTCTCATCACGCTTTTCGCTTAATGCGCAGTCCGCAATATTCGGTCGCTTTGCTCCCTGCAGAGCGCAGATGAAAATCCCTCAGCGTCTACCCGTTGACAGTAGCCAATAAACCCGTTATTCCTAACAGCCTACTTGCACATCCACTGTGCAAGCCAGAAGAGGCGCGTCGCCCAGGTAGAGTGTCAGAGGAGCCATTATCCGATGACGGCACTGGAGGGGGAGCGACGCCGAGGCGAGATGCTTACGGCAATCATCACGTCGGCTACAGGGGCTGAATCCCCTGAGTTGTCACCATGGGCTGCTCTGTATGAGCAGTCAGCAAGGTGGGGCGCTTCTGGGTGTATCGTAGCCTCAACCTCTACGCCTGCTCCCTGTTTACCGCTCTTCCCTTGTGCCAAGGCTTATGGAAATTAAATGCCAATTTGAATGGCGTCCCTGACACGAGGTTTTACATGACTCAAGCAGCACCCCAAAACGCAACCGTAGTAGCCAAATTCGGCGGCACCAGCGTGGCCGATTTCGAGGCGATGAACCGCAGCGCCGACGTGGTACTTTCTAATCCTGAAGTTCGCTTGGTGGTTTTGTCCGCCTCTGCCGGTATCACCAACCTGTTGGTAGCCCTGGCCGAGGGTTGCGACGCCGACAAGCGCAACGAACAACTGGCCGAAATCCGCCGCATTCAATACGCCATTCTCGATCGCCTCGATAACCCGATGGTGATCCGCGAAGAAATCGACCGCATGCTGGAAAATATCACCACGCTGTCGGAAGCCGCTGCGCTGGCCACTTCTGCCGCACTGACCGATGAACTGGTCAGCCATGGCGAGCTGATGTCTACCCTGCTGTTTGTAGAAATTCTGCGCGACCGTAAGGTACAGGCAGAATGGTTCGATGTGCGTAAAGTGATGCGTACCGACGACCATTTCGGCCGCGCCGTACCGGACAGCGCTGCGCTGACCGAGTTGGCTCAAACCCTGTTGAAGCCGCGCCTGCAACAGGCGTTGGTGATCACCCAGGGCTTTATCGGCTGTGAACCCAAAGGCCGCACCACTACGCTGGGCCGTGGCGGCAGTGACTTTACTGCGGCCCTGCTGGGTGAAGCGTTAAACGTCAGCCGCGTGGATATCTGGACTGATGTTCCGGGTATTTATACTACCGACCCACGCGTGGTGCCTGCCGCCAAACGTATCGATAAAATTGCCTTTGAAGAGGCGGCGGAAATGGCCACCTTCGGTGCCAAAGTGCTGCACCCGGCCACTCTGCTGCCTGCCGTGCGCAGCAACATCCCGGTCTTCGTCGGCTCAAGCAAAGATCCTGCCGCGGGTGGCACGCTGGTGTGCAATACCACGGAAAACCCGCCGCTGTTCCGCGCGCTGGCCTTGCGCCGCAAGCAAACCCTGCTGACGCTGCACAGCCTGAACATGTTGCACGCGCGCGGCTTCCTGGCCGAAGTGTTCAACATTCTGGCCCGGCATAATATCTCGGTCGATCTGATCACCACTTCCGAAGTCAGCGTGGCATTGACCATGGATACCACCGGTTCCACCACCACCGGCGGCAGTCTGTTAACGACCTCCCTGCTCACCGAACTGTCCTCGCTGTGCCGGGTAGAAGTGGAAGAAAATCTGGCTCTGGTCGCCCTGATCGGCAACAAGCTGTCACAGGCCTGCGGCGTCGGTAAAGAGGTGTTCGGCGTGCTGGATCCGTTCAATATCCGCATGATCTGTTACGGAGCCAGCAGCTATAACCTGTGCTTCCTGGTGCCGGGTGATGATGCGGAGCGCGTGGTACAAACGCTTCATCACAATCTGTTTGAATAACTCTCCAAGGGCGCAGTGCGGTATTGCTACTGCGCCCAACCTCCAATAATCTGTTTATCACCTAAAGAGGCTCAGCACACTGGGCCCACACCACAACAACACACACCACGTTCATTATTGGCAAAGGATAACCCCTCTCATGCTGGCAAAAATCACACGCTTATTCCCGTTATGGGCCGTGCTGCTGTCCATCGCGGCCTATTACACCCCGTCGACCTTTACCGGTATCAGCCCTTACGTCAGTACGCTGCTGATGCTGATCATGTTTGCCATGGGCGTCACCCTGCGCCTGGATGACTTCAAGCGCGTGCTATCGCGCCCCGGCCCGGTAGCGGCGGGGATCTTCCTGCATTACCTGATTATGCCGCTGGCCGCCTGGCTGCTGGCGATGCTGTTCCGTATGCCACCGGATCTCTCCGCCGGTATGGTACTCGTTGGCAGCGTAGCGAGCGGCACCGCCTCCAACGTGATGATCTATCTGGCTAAAGGCGATGTCGCCCTGTCGGTGACCATTTCAGCCGTTTCGACTCTGGTGGGTGTTTTTGCCACCCCGCTGCTGACGCGCCTGTATGTCGATGCCGAAATCAGCGTGGATATCATGGGGATGTTATTCAGCATTCTGCAGATCGTGGTGATCCCGATTGGGCTGGGCTTGATCGTCCACCACAGCTTCACCAAAACCGTCAAGCGGGTTGAGCCCTATCTGCCAGCCCTGTCGATGGTCTGTATTGTGGCGATCATCAGTGCGGTGGTTGCGGGTAGCCAGAGCCATATTGCCTCGGTAGGCTTTGTGGTGATCATCGCGGTGATCCTGCATAACGGCATCGGGCTGCTTGGCGGTTACTGGGGAGGAAAAATGCTCGGGTTCGACGAATCTACCTGCCGTACGCTGGCTATTGAAGTCGGTATGCAAAACTCCGGGCTGGCGGCAACGCTGGGCAAGATTTACTTCTCACCACTGGCCGCGCTGCCGGGTGCGCTGTTCTCGGTATGGCACAACCTGTCCGGTTCACTGCTGGCTGGTTACTGGTCTGGTCGCCCGATCAAAAAACAGGATTGACCCTCTGCCTGAGGCAATGCCCGAGCTTGATCAACAGCCGGGCATTGCCTGACACACCTTGCCACATGGAGGGGGAAACTTATTTCACCGGTAGCGTGGCATCACCCTGCTTAAAGCCGTAACGGCCAAGCGGAGTGATACTCACGGAAGTGACCTTACCTGACACGGTCAGCTTCTTTTCTTCACCCGACATCAGGAAGTAATTCTCCAACGGGACGATTTGCTTTGATGGCAATAAGGTGAGCTGGGGAGCTAAACGCACCACATGCAAGCCGGTATTTTTCACCACCAGGGTCGTCCCGGTTTGAGTCAGTTGCAGATCTTCCCAAGGGGTTTTGCTCACCGCCACCGCTTTCGGTTGTATTATCAGCCCAATACTCTGGCGTACCGGTATACGCGCACTGTTATCCACCGCCTGGCCTACCCCTTCAAAGGACGCCTTCAGCATCACTTCATGGGGTAACACCGCCCCCTGCTTCAACACAAAATTCACCTGCTGACTCTGACCGGCCTCAATCCGGGAAATCGGCGGCGAAACCAAGACAAACTTGCTAAAGCTCTTACCATCCAGATCTTCGACCTTGGTCGCCAACAACATCGGTTCAGACGTCGTATTCTTGATACTGAAGTTTGTCCGCCCGGTACTTTCCTCCAGCACGAGCCCCATACTTTCCAGCTGAAAAGAGGCCTGGGCAGAAGAGATGCCAGCCGCAACCAGCAACATACCGCCGACTACCCGGCCAACCAACCTTGTTATCTTGTTCATCTTTTATCCTGTTTCGCTACTCTTGATTATGCGTGCAATGACGGCCTAATGGCAGACAGCATCCCTCTCTTCATACAACACCGACGGATCAAATTCCGTCGGTACGTCATAACTCACCCGACATTCATCCATATTGACGCGACGCACGCGCAAAACCTTACCAATATCTTCATTGACCAGCATGAGGTTGCCCTCACCAATCAGGGTGCCCAACAGTTGCCCTTTCTCATCATGCACAGATGCGCCGGTGGGCAATATCTCCCCCTGCTCATCGCGGAGAGTGAGTAATAATTGGCGAACCTCGGTGACCCTGAATTGCCTTTTCGCCACGCTGCCGCGCGCCAGCTCCAATTCCTGAGTCGTCGTATCCAGCCGCAGGTTTAACGGTAATGACAAGGTATCTACTTGTGCCTTTAGCGGCGTATAAGGTGTGGCCGAGGGCAGTAACACGTCACCGGAAAAATCGGTAATGCCCTCACCCACGCCAGTGACTCTGGTGCCCGCATACCCTGGCACACTGACGACGATCAACGTATCTCCCACCCGTTGAGGTGACATCACCCAGGTGTTGTTGGCCACCCCCATCGAGCCCGAAGAGAGCAAAGATTGCGACAAGCTCCCCTGGCCGGAATGCGATGCCCCCAACGACAAACGGGTGTAGGCGGTATTTCCACTCAGGTTGCCACTGGTCTGGTAGTCGCCGGCACGATCCCGTGCGATATCCAGATAACCTTTTAACGGCCCCCTGACGTCGCCCTGCCAACTGCTTCCCAGCGTCATTTGCTTGTCCCTGCGCAGTTGCAGGCGATTGTTAACACTCCCTCCACCGAGCGGTAAGCTCATTCCTGCATACAAGGTAGGCTGGGCACGGGACGAAGATTGTAAACTCAGGTTCAACGACGCCACCCCCAGGCTTTTGCCGTAGGCCAGTATGTGCGTCCAGCCTCGGGTGTTATCACGGTAATAGCGCTCATGCGACAGGCTATAGGTAAATACGCCCCATGCCGGGGCATTCCAGGACAGAGCCAGCCCCCCGGAATAACGCAGACGTGACCCTCTATGCCCTTCGGCCCGGCCCGCAGGCTGGCGCAACGCTTCATCTGCATGCTGGAATCCCAGGGTGCGATACTGTGAAGTCAGTGATAACGAAAAGCTTCGGCTCACTGTCAGCCTCCCTTGAGCATCCAGTTGCATACCCTGCTGCCGACCCCGACCGTACACGGCGCTGGCGGATAACCAATTACCTAGCCTATCCCCAATGCCCCCCTGCCAAGCCAGCCGCTGGTATTTGGCCGAGAGCATCCCTCCCATACCAAGCTGCCGGAAACCGTTTAAACTGAACTGTTTCTCCCCCATCAGCAACGCTGGCGCCGAAGCCTGATTTTGCTCCCGATAGCGTCCCACGGCGAACTGATAACCGCTGTGCTGGTCTTGCTCATCGCCGAGCCCTGGCGTTACGGTGAAACGCTGTTGAAACCCTTCGGCATCGGTTACCGTGATCTCCGTCTCCACCCCCGTCGCCGCCTGGCCCAGATTGTCCAGCGCAAAAGGCCCCGCCGGCAGCAGCGTACGATACATCACCTGCCCACGCTGCTTGACCTCCACCATCGCCTGGCTTGATACACTGCCCTGCAGGGGAACCGCTAACGTGGCATGAGAAAGCTGGAAACGTTCACTGGACAACTGCAAACCGGTGATAGGTAGCCCGCCGCTCAGCGAGCCACCGGCACTGAACTCCCCTACCTGGGCCAATGCTCCCCAATGCGGAAAATCCCGCGTTGCCGAGGTTTCATACACATCCAACCGATCCCCAAATTCACTCTTGCTGTAGCTGGAACGATTGCGGATCACCCAGTTGCTGATATTCAGGCCAGGCTCTAACATGGCCTGCCACGTTTGCTGGTTGCCATAACTGCTCTGCATGCGGTTACCGTACAAATCATAATTCAGCATGACGGCATAGCCGCCACGCTGCTCACTACGCAATTTATCTGGATCAAAAGCCTCTTCCGGCAAGGTGAGCTCCACACGGAAGGTGCCGGGAAATACCCGTACCTGGGCCTGTGGCCAGAGTGACTCAATACGTTCACAGTCGCCAAGAGGCGAGGTCAGCTGTAAATGCAACGTTTCGGCTAAACGTGTATCCAGACACAGCTCTCCCTCCTGACCAAAACGCACCTCTTCCTGATAACGTTGCGCAGCATTCACCTCCAGCGTGACCCGGTGAACCCCTGGCAGAAATCGTGAGATCGAAAAGAACTCTGCAATATCCGCGTTATACCCCAGATTCTCTAGGGTTTTTACATCAAATCCAGCTGCCTCCACACGCGCCATCAGCAGAGCCGACAACATCCATGCCACCGATGCACTTAGCCTCATGGGCGATTCTATTCCCTTGCTTACCCAACCAGCTTCGACATAAACAGAGGGGGAGCCCCCCCTCTCAATTAACGTACGACATGGCCTGTAAAAGTTTACAGCCCGAAGCCAAATTCCAAGGTAGTAGAGCCATCCAGGGTGACATCTTCAGTCAGAGTACCGTTCATCGCACTCTTTGGTGCCAAGTAGGCAGTGGCGTTCATAGCGAATGAAAACTCTTTGCCAATAGACACCTCATGGCTCAGAGATTTTGTCCATCCCATGCGTTTATCCTTCTGCGCTATCAACGATGCCTCAGACTTGTCAACGTCGCCATTATCCGTCATAAACATGTGGGTCGGGATCCCATCTACGGTAGGCTGCCTAAATTTTAATTGGTAAAAACCCAGTTTCCCGGTTCCGTTCACATTGCCAAGGCCAAAGAAGGAACCATGTCCACCGTTTTGGGCGGCGGTACCCATGATGTAGGCGGAGTCCGCCCGATTGTCCTTCGCAGTGAATGTCAACGGTGTTGGCGCACTACACTTCACGCGTACAACGCCACCATCGACACGCCCTAACGCACTAACAGCGTCTACAACTGACGATTGTTTAATCTTTTCAAAATCAAACACCCCATTATTCGACACCGACACTTCACAATTTACCGAAGATATTTCGCCAATGACCTTAACCTCAGCGCTTTCTGACGCAAACGCCGCAGCAGAAAGCAGTAACGATGAAAGGGCGGTTAATTGCAGTAGGTTCTTTTTCATCTATCAATATCCTTATGTCTATCATCCGTTTCCTGAACATCAGGAAGCGTATTTATCCGTAATAACATTAGAGTGCGTAGCTAAAGCTCAGCGTAGCGGAACCATCCAGTTTGGTACCATCCGCAGGAGTGCCACCCATATCTTGCAAGGAACCCAATACTGGCTCTACTGCTAGAATGGCTTTGAAATATTTACCGCTAGCCTGAGTATTATTGCGGGTTGCCCAACCGGTGACTTTGCCTTTTTCAACGTAGACGCTATGAGCCGATTCAACAGTAGTGCTGCCTTTATTTTCGCTGTAGACAGCCTCGTCAACGGCATCAACATAGCCGCCAAAAAACTTCATTTTGTAATAACCTAACTTTCCGGAGCCGTTTACCTGACCGAGCCCAAAATGCTGGTTACCGATTGAACTGGCAGTACCCTCACGGTTATCAATGGCGCTAAAGTTCAGGAAGGTATCGGCTTCGCACCGCACAATCAGTTCACCATTAATATCTTTCAATTGCTTAGTTTTGGTAGGATCAATCGCACCACTTGCGATTTGCCCCAAATTATAAACGCCATCGTTAGTTAATGAGACTTCGCAAGAAGGGATTGCCATCTTCCCTTTTACTGATAATTCGGATGACATAGAAGATGCCATGGCAGTTCCCATACTCATCGCCATGATGGAAACGACCACACCTGAGATAATTGTTTTTTTCATAAAAATGTCCATATAGTATTTTTGAATATAACCTGACACCCACTCTTGGGCGCAGGCAAGTCCTGAGAGAAATACCTCCCCGTTCTACCTTATTACCGCGCAAACTTCACCTGACGGCAATAAGAGTAAAAGTTTTACATCCCTAGGATAAGATAAATAAAGAAGCGGGACGTGACGCTTATATACCGAAAGTAAAGTCCAACGTCGCTGAACCATCCAGTGATACCGCTTCTGTAGCCTCGTTATCAGTTAGAGCCAGCCGTGGGGAAACCGTAATATCTACGGAGAAAAGTCTTCCCGCTGAGGTACCCGCCCGCGTAACGTTGTTTTCTGGTACCTGCCAACGGGTACGTTCACCAGGAACAAGCGTCGTGATACCGGACCGAGATGTGGGTTGCCCTGACGTTTGTGGCACAACGGCCATCCGGTCAACCCGGGCATTACTTACCCCTAACAGGTAACGTCCCAACGTCCGGGTGCCACTACCTCCAAGGCTAAAGTATGCCGCGCCTACATCCGTGCCGGGCCTGAACCTGTTGTCCTGTGGGATGATGTCCATGTACGCTGCGCTGCTACACTTCACTCGCCAAGACTGTGTTATTGCCGGTAAGTTTATCCAACCATTCTTTCCGCTTGATCGGCTAATTCTCCCAAAATCATAAACCCCACTATTGGGAGCAATGATCTCACAGCGGGGTGATGCTATTTCCCCGATGACCTTGACCTCACCTGAAGGCATTGCGGCCAAACACCCCACAGATAATAGACCTGTGGCCCCGACCATCCATTTTAGCATTTGAATATTCAGTGGCTAACTCCCTCTTATTATTCACCCTCTCAATTCCCTAAAGCCATTCACCTTTCAAATAAAATAGCTCATTTTCAAAGCGAAAATAGTCTAACAAGCTTATGTAAAAACTTAAACGCACAATCATGCCAGAAAAAGATGAAATATAACCCCGCTTAGAAATACCACTTGATTATTGACATCCCCCTCATTATGCCCATTAAAGAATTCCAGGATTTTGAACCTGATAGAAATAAAATGACAGCATTTGCATCTATTTAGAGTGGGGTTTTCAAAATGATGATCTGTACGGCACGGGATCCCCCTAATACACTCCCGATAATATTTATCCCGAAAACCTCAAGATGCACCTGAAAGTGCCCCTTAATTCGAGACGCTATCAAACTCGCTATTACCAGCAGTAATTAGGCATAAAATCGGGGAAATCACGGTAAAAAGCCGCCATTCTCTCAAAAACAGTTTGTTTCCTCCCGCTTGCTCTTCGCCTTTTATCAGCATGCCATCCTATTAGGATTTGGATTACAAGGGTGGGGGCGTGAACAGTTTTGTAATCAGGAAGAGTTATATTCTGGCACACACCGCCCACAATAATATAGATAGTGCAGTACTGGGTGAGGCACTCCCTACCTCACCCAGCCTTGACCTTATTTTAACTGATTGCCTTGCTGGTTAACGATCTTGGATCACCGCCTGCCAGGCATCTATTCCCAATCACGGTCGTCGTCTTTCTCATCTTGATCCAGCGCGTTATAGGCCACCGCGCAGAACAGAGAGTTAAGCCGTTTCATATCCCCCAATAGCGCCAGATGCAGCGAGCTGGTTTCGATACTTTGCACGTTTTGCTGATGCAGGCGATCGACGTGCGCATGGGCATAGCGACGATCCAGAATGCGGAAACGATGCTTGGAGCGGCGTAACCGCTTGGCGCTGGTGATATCACCGGAGAGAAACACCGACAGGCTAAGGCGCAGATTGTCGGTCAACTTTTCATGCAATTGGTCCAGTTCGGCCAGACCTTCAGCGGAGAACGAACTGCGCGCACCATGCGATTGATCCGCCACATCACTAGCCATACGTTCGATAATATCGCCAGCCTGCTCAAGGTTGAGGGCCATTTCGATGATCTCCGCCCAGCGGCGCGAATCCGCCTCTCCCAGGTCTTCCTTCTGGATCTGCGCCAGGTAAAGTTTGATCGCGGTGTACAACACGTGAACGTCATCGTCCAGACGGCGTACCTCTTTGGCCTGGATGCGCTTACCATGCAATACCTCATGGTGCAGGATCATCATATGCTCTATCACATCCCCCATCCGCAGGGTTTCCCGCGCCGCATTGGCCAGTGCCAAACTTGGCGTATCCAGGGCGCTGACGTCGAGGTGGCGTGGCCGCAAACGGGGATCCTCTGTCGGAGCATCGACGATCCACGTTTCGCACAAGCGCGCCATCGGCCCTGACAAAGGTACCTGTAACAGACAACGCACCAGGTTGTAGAACATGTGGAAATAGATCACCAGCTCCTCTGCATTACCAGGCAGCCGCTCAATACCGTGCGCAATCAGGGAAACAAACGGCAGCACCAGCGCACTACCCAACAGTTTGAACAACAGGCTACCCAACGCCACGCGGCGGCCAGCGGCATTCTGGCCGCTGGTGTTCAACATCACCAACAGGCCGCTGCCCAGGTTGGCACCGATCACCAGGCACAGCGCCACCTGTAGAGAAATCACTCCCGAGGCGGTCAACGTCGCGGTCAACAATACAGCTGCCAGGCTGGAATAGCTGATAATGGCAAACAGAGCGCCGATCAACGCATCAAGCATCACATCGCCGGTCAGCGACGAGAAGATCACTTTGACGCCATAGCCCTGAGTGATCGGCGTAGCGGCGGCCACAATCAGTTCCAGCGCCAATACAATCAGGCCAAGACCAATGGCGACGCGCCCCATCTGGCCTACGCGGGTTTGCTTACGGCTGAGGAATAAAATCACGCCGACAAAAATCAGCAGCGGCGAAAGCCAGGAGAGATTGAACGTCAGCACCCGCGCCATGATCGCCGTGCCAACATCGGCCCCCAGCATAATCACCAGCGCAGGCCCAAGGCCCACCAGCCCTTGCGCCACAAAAGAGGAAACCAGCAACGCCGTCGCATTGCTGCTTTGCACCAACGCGGTTACACCGATACCTGCCACAAAGGCCAGCGGCTTTTTCTCTATGCTGCTGCTCAGAACCTGGCGCAAATTGGCGCCATAGACCCGCATGATGCCGGTCCGGACGATATGGGTTCCCCACACCAGCATGGCAATGGCGGAAAGCAGATTAAGAAGGGTCAACACGGAAGGCTCGCTCCATTGACGCCCGGCAGGCACCACAGGCTATCCCGCCTGCCAGACGCCAGTTAAGCAGGACAGCGGCAAATCGCTTATTGCTATCAAGAAGGAATACTCTAGAGGGAGAGCGCACCACGCATTATCAATCAATGCGACAGCGAAATCATGCAACTACCCGGAATATAACAGTTTCCAATTGTAGCCTAATTTGGCTGCTCTCGGGCGAAAATCGGCCACGGACGCGCAAAAACTGTGCAATATCAATGAACTCTGGCACACGAGTGTTATTCTAATCGTCACACTTCACCCCTTGGTAAACAGAGCTGATGGAACATCCTGGTTTTGCAGCCATTATTGTTGGCGGCGGCGTTGCGGGCTGCACCACGGCGCTGTTGTTGGCACGCGCGGGCATCAATACTTTGTTACTGGAACGGGGTACTCAGGCGGGCAGTAAAAACGTTAGCGGTGGCAGGTTATACACCCATGTTTTGGCCAATCTGCTGCCAAATTTTGCCGCTACCGCCCCTCTGGAACGCCATATCACCCAGGAAAGGCTCTCAATGGTGAGCGGCAATAGCGCGGTGACGCTGGATTATCACCATACCTTGCCCTGTTCCTACAGCCTACTGCGCGCCCATTTCGATCCCTGGCTGATGGCACAGGCGGAAGCCGCCGGGGCACAATGCCTGACCGGTGCCTTGGTCGATGAGCTGATCGTGCAGCAAGGCCGGGTGGTCGGCGTTATGGCGGCGGGTGAAGCGTTATACGCCAATACGGTGATCCTGGCAGAAGGGGCCAATACGCTGCTTGGTGAGCATGCCGGATTGCAGCCAAAACCACCAGCAGCAACGATGGCGATCGGCGTGAAAGAGGTGTTGGCACTGCCGCGCGAGCGGTTGGAAGATCGTTTCGCACTGGAGGATAACCAAGGTTGCGCCTGGCTGTTCGCTGGCCAGCCCACGCGGGGGAAAGTCGGCGGTGGTTTCCTGTACACCAACCGCGATAGCCTGTCGCTCGGCGTAGTATGTAATCTTTCCAGCCTCACTGAGAGTAAAATCGCCCTGCCGCAGATGTTGCAACAGTTCAAACAACACCCTGCCGTGCGGCCATTGCTGAAAAATACCGAGTTACGGGAATACAGCGCCCATCTGATCCCCGAAGGCGGGGTGGAAAGCATGCCACCGCTGTTTGGTCCTGGCTATCTGCTGGTCGGCGATGCCGCGAGGTTATGTATTAATACCGGGCATACCGTGCGGGGTATGGATCTGGCGATGCTATCGGCACAGGCGGCAGCGGAAACCTTGATTGCCGGGCAAGAGTTGCAGCATTACCCCCTGCGGTTACAGCAAAGTTCGCTCTGGGCGCTGATCCAGCAGTATCGGCGTCTGCCGGAGATGATGTTGCAGTCGCCCCATTGGTTTAGCCGTTACCCGCAGTTGGCTGCCGACGTGCTGCAAGAGATGTTTGAGGTCAATGGAAATGCCCCCACACCGTTGCGCAAGCTACTATGGCGCCACGCGCGCCGCATCGGCCTGAAGCAATTACTGAAAGATACCGTCAATGGAATGCGCAGCCTATGAACCAGCCCGATCTCAGCCACAACCATTATCAGGGGGATCACGCCAATCCACACATCATCCTGGCCGACGCACAGGATCGTACGATGCTGATGCGTTTGGTGATCGCCTGCCCCGCCGGGCTTTACCAGTTCCAGCCGGACGGCAGCCTGCGTTTCGACGTACAGGGTTGCCTGGAATGCGGCACCTGCCGCCTGCTGTGTGGGGAAGAAACCATCACCCGTTGGCGCTATCCGCAGGCAGGCAACGGGATTGAGTTCCGCTTCGGTTAAAGGACGTTGGCCAGAGCCTCTAGCACCTCGTGCATATCACCCACAATCCCTACGTCGGCCTGGGCAAAAATAGCCGCCTGCGGATCCTGGTTGATCGCCACAATCAGCTTGCTATGGCGAATACCGATGGCAAACGCCGGAGCACCAGAAACCCCGGCGGCGATACACACCTCGGGAGCAATGATGGCACCGGACATGCCCAGTAAGCGATCCATCTCGCACCAGGCGTTCATCACAACCGGCCTGCTGGCGGCCAACTCTGCGCCCATGTTGGTAGCTAACTGCTGCATCTGGACAACCTGCTGGGCACTGCCAACCCCTTCCCCGATGGCCAGCACGTAGCGCGCCCGGCTCAGCGGTGACGCTGCGGGTTGCGGTGAACACGCCGAGGCCAGTAACCACTCGGCATCGGGTATATTGGCTGGCTCAAAACGTATGGCTGCCACCGGACCTGGCACTATTTCCATGCCAGCCGCACCGCTGCGGGCCACGCTCAGGCACCAAGGTTCCCGCATCATCGCCAGCTCGGCGGTGAGATGGTTGCCATAGACGGCTTTGGTTACCCGGCATTCGCTGCCGTTAATTTGCGCCTGTTCTACCGCACAACTGGCAGAACCGCCACTCCGGCAGGCCAGACGCGTGGCCAACTCGCTACCTTCATCACCAGCAAACAGCAGTAATCGCGGGGTGAAAGCTTGCCGCATCTGCTCCAATACCGCTAATCGCGCCTCTGCCAGCCGGGGAGCGCTAACCCAACGTATTTGTGCCACCTCGCCGTCCAGGCGTGGCAGACTCTGCGGTACCTCATCGCTAAATAGCCACAGCTCCAGGCTCTCTGCAGTAAGCTCGCTCAGCCGCAAGAACTGATTAATCTGACTGGCCTGCGTAGCAAAGTTGGGGGCATCTGCATCCAGTATCAGTGCAATAGTCATCATGGCCACCTTTCACCGAGATAATCCCGGCATAACCGCTGCACTTTCTGCTCCACGCTGTCCCCCTCAATCACCATCCCGGCGCGTCGGTGTTCCACATAGCTTAAGCCACACAGCCGCACATCACCGGCAAGCTGTTCGGTCATCGCCAGATCGGCAGGTGACAGACGTTGGATCTGCCGTTTACCCGCCGCCAGCTTCTGCTTTAAGGTGGGAACGCGTAACGCACTCGCCTGTTGCGAGTTCCCCACCACCAGCACCAAAGGAGGCATCACCGTCATCACCTCCTGCCCGTAAGCGGTTTGCCGGGTAACCCGTAAGGCCCCCACTTCTTCTGCCGCAGCTAATTGGCAAACGCCGGTGATACAAGGCCAGCCAAGGCGTTCTGCCAACAGTAAAGGCGTTTGGCTATTTTGCCCTTCCAGGCTTTGCGCGCCCATGACGATCACCTGTTGGGATCCCATATGCTGGTGATAGGCCGCGATCAGGGCGGCAACCGTAGCAGGGTTAAAACGCAGATCCCACTCTGCAGGAGGTTCAATGCGTACCGCCTGCTGATATTCCAGCGCCATCAGTTGCTTCAGCGCCGGTTCGGCCATAACATCGGCCACCGTCACGACGCTCAGGTTAAGTTCCCTCTCATCACGCAGCATCAGCACCATTTCCGCCGCACTTTCGTCATAGCCGCTTAACAGACGTCGGGCAAAGCGGGTATCAATCTGCAACCGCTCATCGGGTTGCCAATCGCTTTTTGCCAACATGCCCAGATCCGGTGCGACCTTAATCGCCAACAGCAGGTTCATCCGTTTCTCCTGTCAGTGGGCGATTAACGGCTTTACCGAGGAGGCGCCCACCAACGTCATATCCTTGGTTTCCGGCGCCCACATGATCGAGACCACCGCCCCCAGCACCAATACGCCAGTCAGGATCAGCATGGTGCCTTGCAGACCCAGTGAAAGCATCGACAGCGGTAGCAAAGCGGTGCCGATGGCCGAGCCAAGCCGGCTCATCGAGGTGGCAAAACCGACCCCCAGTGAACGAATATCGGTCGGGAAGCTTTCCGCCGGGAATACCCCGACCAGGTTACTGACCGCCGAAATCGTCAGCGTAAACAGAGCAAACAGCATTAACATGGCTCCCTGTCCCGGTGGCACAAAGGCCAATGCCCCCAGGCTGGCAGCCAGGATCCAGAACGCGCCGATCAGGAAGCGACGGCGCGGCAGCCATTGGGTAAGGGCAATTCCCATCACCGCCCCCACCATCAGCAAACCATTAAGCAGCAGATCGGTAGCAAAGCTTTGGCTCTGCCCCAGAGTGGTCAGGATCGAAGGGAGGAAGGTATAGATGGCGAAATAAGGGATCACCAGGCAGACAAAGAACAGGCTGTTGAACGCGGTACGCCGCCAGTAACGCGGTGAAAATAAGGTGTGCATATGGCGTGCGGTTTCTACCGGGATTTCGTC
Source organism: Serratia sp. K1WW1 (assembly GCF_055790865.1). Classification (NCBI taxonomy): domain Bacteria; kingdom Pseudomonadati; phylum Pseudomonadota; class Gammaproteobacteria; order Enterobacterales; family Yersiniaceae; genus Serratia; species Serratia sp. K1WW1. The sequence goes on along the minus strand of NZ_CM147697.1, from coordinate 534,995 downwards.
ATTGAGGATCACCTGCGGTCCAAAACAGCGCAGCACTACCAGATGAGCCTCGGCGATCCTCCCTTTGCGCATCAGCCAGCGTGGCGACTCTGGCGTACCGATGCGTAACAGCATAATCATCAACGCAGGCACAGCGCTTGAAGCCAACAGCCAGCGCCAGGACTCCGGCCCCAGATCGGCAAGGAAATGGCCAGCAAATCCGGCGGCAACGTAGCCTAACGTCCAGATCACGCTAAAGGATCCCAGCAGGATGCCGCGATGTTTACGCGGAGCAAACTCGGCCAGCATGGTATGGCCGACGGCGTAATCGCCCCCTAACCCAATCCCGACCAATACCCGTAGCCAGAACAGTTGTTCCGGCGAAGTGGCGAAAAATTGCATCACGGAAGCCAACGTGATGATGACAAAACTGAAGCTGAAAATTTTCTGACGGCCGATATGGTCGGAAACCCAACCCAATACCAGGCTGCCAAGGAACAGGCCAATCAGCGCCGAGCTGCCGATCATTCCTTCCCAAAACGGCGTCAGCCCCATCTGCGGCTTGAGCTGGGCCAGCGCAAAGCCTATCACGCCCAGTACATAGCCATCGGTGAGGTGAGCGCCAAAGGTCAGCCCCGCCATTTTGTAGTGAAAAGCGTTGAGCGGAATATCATCCATGCGCACTTGCCGAGGCAGCCGTGTTGTCATCGTTACCCCCTATTCCAGCGCAAAAGGCCCGGCAAGCCGGGCCAGACAGGATTGTTATTTTTCAATCGGATAAATGGTGCCGGTATTCATGATGCCATTCGGGTCGTACACCTCTTTCAACGCCTTGAGGATGTAGTAGGCACTGCCGTGTTCATCCTTGGTCCAGTGCACACGGTGCTTACCGATACCGTGGTGATGCACCATCGAACCGCCCTGTTTGATGGTCTCTTCCACAATGATTTTATTCAGTGGGTTGTGATACTTGTCGATCTCTTCTTCCGGCTTGCAGTCCACCACGTTGTAATCGTACACAAAGTACATGTTGGTGCCGTTGATATAGCTGTGTGACGAGTGGCCGCCCAGCATAGTGATATCACCGGCATGTGGGAACTCATCGCGGATGCGGCGGATCACATTCTCGTAAATCGCATTGATGCAGCCCCAATCGCCGGAAACCTCGGTGGTGAAGCCCATATTGTTGGTCTTCATGATCTGTACACGTTCTGCCGCCACTTTTTCCGGGCCCCAGTTCAGATTGTTGAACCAGGCTTCAATCAGTTTGCTGTCGACCTTTTTACATTCCGGATAGCGTTTGACGATCTCATCAATCCCCGCGCCGGTCGCCTGCGCAATCCCTTTGGCTCCTTCGGCCATAAAGATCAGCACGCATTTGCCTTCGGCAAAGTGGGTAAAATGCTGGGTCCCGTCTTCTGCGTCATACAAGCGGGCAATGGAAGGGCGATAGCCTTCTACCATCACTTCCCGCAGGATGTCGAAACCGGTTGGCATGTTATCGAGGATGTAACCGTAGAACAGGTTGTTTTCCGGCATGTATTTGAAGATTTTCACCGTCACTTCGGTGATAAAGCATAACGCCCCTTCGTTACCGATAATCACATGGCGGATATCCGGGCCAGCGGCACGGCGCGGCACGTTTTTAATCCGGGTGATGTTGCCGTTCGGGAACACCGCTTCCAACCCAACCACCATATCTTCGATCGCGCCGTACAGCGTAGAGAACTGGCCGATACTGCGCGTTGCCACCAGACCACCCATCTGGGCCAATGGTTTTGACTGCGGGGAGTGGCCGGTGGTATACCCCTGGGCACGCAATTGATTCTCCAGCACTTCCAGCGGTACGCCGCACTGCGCCGTGGCCTGCATATTACGGATATCAATGTTGATGACCTTGTTCATTCCCGAGCCATCCAGCACCACGGAATTCCTCACTACCGTTTCCAACCCGCCCTCAGTGGCCGAAGCCCCGGTGCGCGGTACGCCAGTAATGCCGTGCTTATTCATAAACGCCAGCACATCCGACACCTGCTGGGTGTCGGCCAATTTCACCACGGCGGCAGGCAGTGGCTGGGTAAACACGCCATGAATATCGGCATATTTGCGGAAACGGTCTACGCTGTTTTTCTGCAGCACTTTTTCGTCGGTAATCACCCGCTCTGGGCCAACAAGTTCTTTTAACTGAACGACAATTTCTTCACGGGACAGAGACATAAATAACCCTTCCTAAATTAAGAATAGATAAAATCGGCTTAAGTAAAATTAAAAGGAACCACCCATTAATTTAGCGAACCAAATAACCACCATCGACAACCAACAAATGGCCATTAACATAATCAGAGGCTCGACTGGCTAAAAATACCATCGCGCCCATCAGATCCTGCGTTTCACCCCAACGATTGGCCGGAATATGGTCAAGCACACGCTTATTGGTTTCTGGATTTTTACGCGTTTCGACCGTAATATCTGTCGCATAATAGCCTGGCGCAATACCATTAACCTGAATATTGTATTGCCCTAATTCATCGCAATAGGCCTTGGTAAAACCGGCTAACGCATGTTTAGTGGCCGAATAAGCCGGTGACCATTGGCCGCCCAGATAAGAAAACAGGGAACAGATATTAATTATTTTCCCCTGTTTTTTCGGGATCATGATTTTTGCCGCTTCATAGCTCAATTCAAAGGCTGCGGTCAGGTTGATATCGATCATCGGATCCCAATCTTCGCGGCCGAAATCCAGTACCTTATTCAGCTTACAGATACCGGCGTTGTTCACCAGGATGTCCACCGAACCGAAGGTCTCCAGACACTGGGCAATCACTCTGGCAGGTGCGCCTTTCTCAGTAATGTCCACCTGCATAAACTCAACCTTCACCCCTTGCTGCTCAATCATTTCGCGGGTTTCGCCCTTATCCATGATAAAGCTTGGGATGAACAGGTTGGCACCGGCTTTGGCCAACGCCATGGCAAATGCCTGCCCCAGACCGCTGTTGCCACCGGTGACGATGGCGGTTTTGCCTTTTAGCGAGAAGAAATCTAACGAGAACTCATTTAACGCGTTTATTGACATGATTTTGCCCCTTGGTCTGGAAAAAACGCAAAAAAAAGAGAAAAGCAACCTCCCTGCGCTTGGCAGAGAAGTTACTTTTCTCTTCATCTCTAGTAACTGGCAAAAAAAGTAACACATAGGGTCAAGGTTATTCCGTGATGCCTATCACAGTTTCATTTCTTGCCAGGTTGGATTGATATTAAAACTTATTTATTTCGCAGTAACTTGATGAATTACTACGCAATCAGATCCCGTCTAATGTTCCCTACTTCGGTTTTGTGATAACTCTCACAGATGAATTATAGGTTGCCGTGCTATTTATTACCGCAGTTACTGAAAGAGACGAAGAGAAAAGTAACTTCCTGCACTGCGGGAAGCTTGCTTTTCTCTTTTTTTGTTTAACGCGATATACCCAATAACGGTTAAAAGACGGAAAACACTCCAAACATTAACCATTAATGGGTGTATTTATGCGGAACTTCACCATGGAAAAAAACAATTCCCACCGTTGGTTAACGCTGGCAATAATAAGTATCAGCGGCGGAGTAAGTTTCGATCTCGCCTATCTGCGTTATATTTACCAAATCCCAATGGCCAAGTTTATGGGGTTCTCCAATACCGAGATCGGCTTGATTATGAGCACCTTCGGTATCACCGCAATTATTCTGTATGCCCCTAGCGGGATCGTTGCCGATAAGTTCTCTCATAGAAAGATGATGACCTTCGCGATGATCGCCACCGGCCTGCTGGGGTTGCTGATGGCAGTCTATCCACCGTTCTGGGTGATGCTCCTGATCCAGGTCGCCTTCGCGATCACCACCATCCTGCTGTTGTGGTCGGTCTCAATCAAGGCCGCTTCGCTGCTCGGCACTCATGAAGAGCAGGGTAAAATCATGGGCTGGATGGAGGGGCTACGCGGCGTGGGTGTGATGGCCCTGGCCGTATTCACCATGTGGATCTTCTCGCTGTTTGCGCCGGAAAACCCCAACAGCCTGAAGGCGGTGATCCTGATCTACAGCGGCGTATATATCCTGTTGGGCATTCTCTGCTGGTTCTTTGTTACAGACGGCTTTGTCACCAGTGACGAGAGCGAAAAACCGCATAAATTCAGCCTGGGGGATATTCTCTCGGTGCTCAAAATCAGCACCACCTGGTATTGCAGCATGATTATCTTTGGCGTCTATACCATCTACGCCATCCTCAGCTACTCCACCAACTACCTGACCGAAATGTACGGTATGACCCTGGTCGCCGCCAGCTATATGGGGATTGTGATCAACAAAATCTTCCGGGCCATGTGCGGGCCACTCGGTGGGATCATCACCACTTACACCCGGCTGAAATCACCCACGCGAGCTATTCAGTTACTGGCATTGGTCAGCCTGGCCACCCTGGCCGTCTTGCTGATCACCAACCAGAACCCGACTTCGGTCGCCGTGGGGATTGGCCTGATCCTGTTGCTGGCCTTCACCTGCTACGCCTCACGTGGGTTGTACTTTGCCTGTATCGGCGAAGCCAGAACGCCAAAATACATTATGGGCACCACCGTGGGGATCTGCTCGGTGATAGGCTTCCTGCCCGACGTGTTTGTTTACCCGGTTATCGGCCATTGGCAGGACACGCTGCCCGCCGCCGAGGCTTATCACAATATGTGGCTGATGGGGTTAGGGGCAAGCTGCCTGGTCGTGGTGTTCACCTTCCTGCTGTTTAACAACATCAAGCGCGCCGATGCCAAAAACACAACGACACAGCCGGTCACCGAATAATTATCTCAAGGAGTTGCGACATGAAGAGCAAGTACCTGATGGGTGTGGACGTGGGCACCCAGAGCGCCAAAGTGGTAATTTTTGATCTGGGCGGCAACGTCATTTGCGAAGGCAAACAGCAGTTACGCAAGATGGATATCCCGGCCCCGCTGCTGGCAGAACACCCGGACGACGATCTGTGGGATTCGCTTAAGGTGGCCTTCCGCCGCGCCATGCAGCGTTTTGGCGAACGTGGTGGCAAGCCGCAGGACATTCTGGCGATGGGCATTTGCATCGTCCGCTGCTGCCGGGTGCTGCTGAAGGACAACGGTGAGTTGGCCTATCCGGTGATTAACTGGATGGACAAGCGCCTGAACAAGCCTTACGAATATATCGATGCCTATCAGGGCGTGCGTTATGTGACAACTACCTCGGGTTACATCACTCATCGTCTGACCGGTGAGTTCAAAGACACCTGCGCCAACTACATCGGTTGGTGGCCGATGGACAATGACAGCCTCGACTGGAGCACCGATCCCGCCGCCTGGCAAAGCTGCAATCTGACGCGCGACATGGTGCTGGACGTGGTGAAACCCGGTGAAATCCTCGGCCACATCACCCAGCAGGTGGCGCAGCAGCTTGGCATCCCCGCAGGTATTCCGGTGGTGGCTACCGCACATGACAAAGCGGTAGAAGCGCTGGGTGCCGGTTCACTGGATGAAGGCGTCGCGCTGATTTCCCTCGGTACCTATATCGGTGCCATGGTACACGGCCATGCCAACGTGAAGGACGCGCAAAACTTCTGGCCGTTCCAGGCTTCGATCCCAGGGCGTTACCTGTATGAGTGCATGGGCGTGCGCCGTGGTATGTGGACCATCAGTTGGTTCCGCGATCAGTTTGGCGCGGCCGCACTGTCGGATGCCCATGACGCCGGAACCAGCATTGAGGAGTTACTGAATCAGGAAGCAGAGCGCGTTCCTGCGGGTTGTGAAGGCCTGATCACCGTACACGACTGGGCACCACCGTCAGAAGCGGAATTCCGTAAAGGGGCCATGATTGGTTTTGATGGCCGCCATACCCGTGCCCATATGTACCGTTCGGTGCTGGAGGGCATTGCCTTCACCATGAAAAACCATATGGACAAGATGGCGCTGGAGCTGAAAACCCCGTTCAAGCACCTGATTATTTCCGGCGGCGGGGCCAACAGCGATCTGTTTATGCAGATTTTTGCCGACGTGTTTGGCATCCCCACCAGCCGTAACGTGATGAAAGGTTCGGCTGCCGTGGGCTGTGCCATCAACGCCGGGATGGCGGTGAACGTCTTTAGCGATTACGAGCAGGCAGCGCAGAAGCTGGTACGAATGGGAGACAGTTTTACACCGAATATGGCTAACCATCGGTTCTACAATCAGTTGAATCAGCAGGTGTATCAACAGGTAAACCAACATCTGGACCCGCTGCTACAGGCACTCAGTCCGTTGGTCGACTAACACGCAGGGGCACCGGCATTCGGTGCCCTTACCCTTACAATTTCAACTTCCATACGTCGTGATTGGTGGTGGCAACGGCGATGGCCCCGGCATTCAGCGCGGTTTGCGCATCATCCTCATCGCACACCAGACCACCGGCAATGATCGGTAGGTCGATCTTTTCTGCTACCCAACCGAGCACTTTAGGCATACAACCCGGCAGGATTTCGATGCAGTCCGGCGTCGATTGCGCCACCTGTTTGTCGATATTGTGGAAGGAGATCGAGTCCATGATAAACAGCCGGTGAATGGTGTAGAAACCTTGCTGACGCGCCGCCTTCACCATCGAGGCTTTGGTGCTGATAATGCCATCCGCCGCCGTGACGATTTTCAGGAAATTAATCACGATCTCCTTGTTGGAACTGCCTTCCAGCAAATCAACATGCACAAAAGCATATTTGCCAGCCTCCTTCACCTGCTGCACGATGCGGCCAATATTGCAGATATTGCCGTAAAGCACCGAGATGATCTGGCAGTCCGACTTGACCGCGATCTGCAGGCTTTCATTATCTTTTACCGCTGCGATCACCGGGTGCAGCTTTAACAGTTCTTCGATCGACACATTATTCCCCTGTCTCTTTCAGCCTGCTGGCTGAAAATTAATCTGCATCGTATCCCAGATTCGGGGCCAGCCAGCGCTCTACGTCGCCGATCTTCATCCCCTTACGCTGCGCATAGTCTTCGACCTGATCGCGCTGGATCTGTGCCACGGCAAAGTACTTACTCTGCGGATGGCTGAAATACCAGCCGGATACCGCCGCCCCAGGCCACATGGCGAAAGATTCGGTCAGTTCCATGCCGGTATGGCGGTTAACGTCCAGCAACTGCCAGATCTCCGCTTTTTCGGTATGTTCTGGGCAAGCAGGATAGCCGGGAGCCGGGCGGATGCCTTGATAATTCTCACGGATCAGCTCTTCGTTACTCAGGTTTTCATCGGCGGCAAAGCCCCAGTGCAGCTTGCGCACCTGCTCGTGGAGATATTCGGCAAAGGCCTCTGCCAGACGATCGGATAACGCTTTGACCATGATCTTGTTGTAGTCGTCATGCTTGGCATCATAGGCCGCCGCCAAAGCATCCTCTTCCAACCCGCCCGTGACGGCGAATGCGCCAAAATAGTCGGCTTTGCCGCTGCTTTTCGGGGCCACAAAGTCGGCCAGGCAGTAGTTCGGGAAATCGGTTTTTTCCGTTTGCTGACGCAGATGGCGGCTGACCACCAGCACCTCTTCACGGATTTCATCCCGGTAGACTTCTACATCATCCCCGACGCGGTTGGCCGGGAAAAGGCCATAGACTCCACGCGGGTTGAGGGTGCCTGTAGCGGCCAGCATATCCAGCATTTCGTTGGCATCCTGGAACAGGCGCTTGGCCTCTTCCCCTACCACTTCATCTTCCAGAATGCGCGGATACTTGCCCGCCAGTGACCAGGTCATAAAGAACGGCGTCCAGTCGATATAGTGGCGCAGCGTGTTAATGCTGGCCTCAACCGGGAACACACCAAGTTTGTTCGGCACCGGTGGCTGGTAGTTTTCCCAATCCAGCACCATGGCGTTATCCCGCGCCTGTTGCAGGCTGACCGGCGGCGTACGCGGTTTTTTACGCCCGTGCTGGATACGCACAGTTTCGTACTCTTTGCGGGTGCGGGCGACAAACTCGTCCCGCTGGGTGTCTGACAGCAGCGCCGCAACTACGCCAACGGTACGCGAGGCGTTCTGCACGTAGGTAGTCGGGCCGCTGTAGTTCTGTTCAATCTTCACCGCGGTATGGGCCTTGGAGGTGGTCGCCCCGCCGATCAGCAGCGGTAGGGTAAAGCCTTGGCGCTCCATCTCTTTTGCCACGTTGACCATTTCATCCAGCGACGGGGTGATCAGGCCAGACAGGCCGATAATGTCCACCTTCTCTTCGCGGGCGGTTTTCAGGATCTTGTCCGTCGGCACCATCACGCCCAGATCGATAATTTCGTAGTTGTTACATTGCAGCACCACGCCGACGATGTTTTTGCCGATGTCGTGCACGTCGCCCTTCACCGTCGCCAGCAGAATTTTCCCGGCGGTGGTGCCTTTCTGTTTGCTGGCCTCAATGTAAGGTTCGAGATAGGCCACCGCCTGCTTCATCACGCGGGCCGATTTCACTACCTGCGGCAGGAACATTTTGCCCTCGCCGAACAGGTCACCAACCACGTTCATGCCAGCCATCAGCGGCCCTTCGATCACTTCGATCGGGCGATCCGCCTGCTGGCGCGCTTCTTCGGTGTCTAATTCGATAAATTCGGTAATGCCTTTAACCAGCGAATACTCCAGACGCTTCACTACCGGCCAGCCGCGCCATTCGGCCTGCTGCACCGCCACTTCATTGTCTTTGCTGCCCCGGTATTTCTCCGCCAGTTCCAGCAGACGCTCGGTGCCGTCCTGACGGCGATTGAGCACCACATCCTCAACGGCTTCACGCAGTTCGGTGCTGAGATCGTCATAAATCGCCAACTGCCCGGCGTTGACGATCCCCATATCCATGCCGTTGCGAATGGCGTGATACAGGAACACCGCGTGGATCGCTTCACGCACCGGATCGTTGCCACGGAACGAGAAGGAGACGTTGGACACGCCGCCGGAGATCATCGCGTGCGGCAGGTGGGTTTTGATGTCGGCGCAGGCTTCGATAAAGTCGACGGCATAGTTGTTATGCTCTTCGATACCGGTAGCGACGGCAAAAATGTTCGGGTCAAAAATGATATCTTCCGGCGGGAAACCCACGCGCTCGGTCAGGATCTGGTAAGCACGGCGGCAAATCTCAAATTTGCGTTGGCGAGTATCCGCCTGACCAACTTCATCGAAGGCCATCACCACCACGGCGGCACCGTAGCGGCGCACCAGTTTGGCATGGTGGATAAAGGCTTCTTCGCCCTCTTTCATCGAGATCGAGTTGACGATGCCTTTGCCCTGAATGCATTTCAGGCCCTTTTCGATCACGCTCCATTTGGAGGAGTCGATCATGATAGGGACGCGGGCGATATCCGGCTCACCGGCGATCAGGCTGAGGAAACGCACCATCGCCGCTTCGGCGTCGAGCATCCCTTCATCCATGTTGATGTCGATGATCTGGGCGCCGCTCTCCACCTGTTGGCGGGCCACGGCCAGCGCCTCGTTATACTTTTCTTCTTTAATCAACCGCTTGAATCGGGCCGAGCCGGTAACGTTAGTACGCTCACCCACGTTGACGAACAGCGATTTGGCATCAATATTCAGCGGTTCCAGGCCGGACAGGCGGCAAGCGACCGGTAACTCTGGCAACTGCCGTGGCGGTACGCCCTCGACCGCTTTAGCCATTGCGGCGATATGCGCCGGAGTGGTGCCACAGCAGCCACCGATGATATTGAGGAAACCGGCGTGCGCCCATTCGCCCACCTGTTTGGCCATCTCTTCGGCATCAAGATCGTATTCCCCAAAGGCATTGGGTAAACCGGCGTTCGGGTGGGCAGTGACATAGCTTTCAGAGATGCGAGACAATTCCGCCACGTATTGGCGTAACTCATCCGGGCCGAGCGCACAGTTCAGGCCAAAGGTCAGCGGCTTAACGTGACGTAGCGAGTTGTAGAACGCTTCCGTAGTCTGGCCGGAAAGGGTGCGGCCAGAGGCGTCGGTGATGGTGCCGGAAATCATGATCGGTAAGGTCACGCCCAGCGCTTCAAACTCGGTTTCCACCGCAAAGGCCGCCGCTTTGGCATTCAGGGTATCGAAGATGGTTTCGATCATGATCAGATCGACGCCCCCTTCCACCAGCGCGCGGGTTGATTCGCGATAGGCCTCTACCAACTGATCAAAAGAGACATTACGGAAGGCCGGATCGTTAACGTCAGGGGAGATAGAGGCGGTACGGTTGGTTGGGCCCAGTACGCCAGCAACGTAGCGCGGTTTTTCCGGGGTGCGTGCCGTCCATTCATCAGCACAAGCGCGAGCCAGCAAGGCGGCCTGGTAGTTAATTTCGGCGGACAGCGACTCCATATGGTAGTCGGCCATCGCGATAGTGGTCGAGTTGAAGGTGTTGGTTTCGAGGATGTCGGCCCCCGCCTCCAGGTAACCGTTGTGGATCGCAGTGATCACCTCCGGCTTGCTTAACACCAGCAGGTCGTTATTGCCTTTCAGATCGCTTTGCCAATCGGCAAAACGCTCACCGCGGTAATCGGCCTCCTCCAGCCGATAGCTCTGGATCATGGTGCCCATACCGCCGTCCAACACTAAAATACGCTGCGATAGCTGCTGACGCAGTTGTTCCACTCGATTTGTCACTGTAGCCCCTTCACACCCGATTATCCGCCCGACGACTTATTACCCCACATCCCAATATTGTAGCGGCGCGGCACGCTGCGCCCGTCATGCATCCTGCAACTTGAAAGATGGAGGGTCTGACATCCTAGCACAGGTTATGGCGGCAAAGGTGCGAGCGGGTATTGAGAGTTTTTCAGGTTCGCCGACCAACAGATCCGATGAGCGGAGAAGCAACTTGCAATTCATACTCAAAAAACGAAAATGAATTCCATCATACGGAAAGCACAAGGTGAATCATGGCCACTCCCGTTCCCGCCAAACGCGGTAAAAAACCCCGCGCTGCCGCACCCGCTACCAGCACGGCGACCGGCCAGGTCCAGTCACTGACCCGTGGTCTGAAACTATTGGAATATATTGCCGAAGCGCAGGGCAACGTAGCGCTGACCGATCTGGCCCAGCAGGCCGGGTTGCCCAACTCCACCACCCACCGTCTGCTGACGACCATGCAACAGCAGGGTTTTGTCCGTCAGGTGGGCGATCTTGGCCTATGGACCATGGGGGCACATGCGTTTGTGGTGGGCAGCAGCTTCCTGCAAAGCCGTAACCTGCTGGCGATGGTGCACCCAACGCTGCGCCGCCTGATGGAAGAGTCGGGGGAAACGGTCAACCTGGCGGTGATGGACAAAGCCGAGGATCAGGCGGTGATTATCGATCAGGTACAATGCACCGCGTTGATGCGCATGTCAGCCCCGATTGGCGGCAAGCTGCCGATGCATGCTTCCGGTGCTGGCAAAGCCTTTCTGGCCAGCATGCAGGACGATGAGGTAACCCGGCTGCTGCATAAAAAAGGCATGCACACCTATACCCCACACACGCTAACGCCACATAACCTGAAAGAAGGGTTGGCGGTGATCCGCAAGCAGGGGTTCTCGTTCGACGATGAAGAGCATGCCCTGGGCCTACGTTGTCTGGCAGCCTGTATCTTTGATGAGCACCGCGAAGCCTTTGCCGCCATCTCCATCTCCGGCCCGGTATCACGCATTACCGACGATCGCGTTACCGAACTGGGTGCGCTAGTGATCCATGCGGCAAAAGAAATCAGCCTGGAGTACGGCGGCGTACGTTGATTAGACGGGCGCAGCATTGCGCCCTAAGCCCTGAGCAAATCCCCGCTGTTATTTTTCTGTATCGCGCTGTAGAGACTTTGTTTCGCCTCCAGCGAAAAGTATGAATTCGATCACAATTAGCGATCTTGCTACCGAAAGCCGATTGCAACCTTTGGCGCTTCCCTCGACAATGTTACCGATAACATGTTACCGGTAACAATCATTCGTAAAATAATATAGCCGCTGCAGACTATGACTCGCAGGTGGGGGAACCAAACCATGATCAATAATCAGAATCGTGTTTACGTCATTATGGGCGTTTCCGGCAGCGGCAAGTCTGCCGTCGCCAGTGCCGTAGCCCAACGGCTATCCGCCAACTTCCTGGACGGTGATTTTCTCCATCCACGCTGCAATATCCAGAAAATGGCCTCAGGCGAACCACTCAATGACGACGATCGCGCACCATGGTTGGCCGCCCTGAACGACGCGGCTTTCGCCATGCAGCGTACCAATGCGGTCTCGATCATCGTCTGCTCTGCGCTGAAAAAACATTATCGCGATCGGCTGCGTGCCGGTAACGACAATTTGTCATTCATCTATCTGCACGGCGACTTCCCGGTGATCGAGGCTCGGCTGGCTGCCCGCAAGGGGCATTTCTTCAAACCCCAAATGCTGGTCACCCAGTTCGCCACGCTGGAGCAGCCGGGCCAAGATGAAATTGACGTCCAGGCCATCGATATCGATCAGCCACTGGATGCGGTGATTGCCGATACCGTACGGCATATCCAGAGTTTCCAACCACAAGAAGCCTGTGCATAACGAGATGTTCTGAACAACATAACTGGCCCTCGCCACGCGCATTAGGGCTGCATTGTGAGGATGGTATGATTAACAGCACCCTGGCACGTGTAACACAACGCATTATTGAACGTTCAAAAGAGAGCCGAGCTGCCTATCTGGCACGTATTAGCTCAGCCCGCACGCAGACGGTACACCGCTCGCAGCTAGCCTGTGGCAACCTGGCCCACGGCTTTGCCGCCTGCCAGCCCGATGATAAAGCCGCCCTGAAAAACATGGTGCGCAGCGATATCGCCATCATCACCGCCTACAACGATATGCTCTCTGCCCACCAGCCTTATGAAAACTATCCACAGCGGCTAAAGCAGGCGTTACACAGCGTTGGCGCCGTTGGCCAGGTCGCAGGTGGTGTGCCAGCAATGTGCGACGGCGTGACGCAGGGGCAGGACGGCATGGAGCTGTCGTTGATGAGCCGCGATGTGATAGCCATGTCCGCAGCTATCGGCCTTTCCCATAACATGTTCGACGGCGCGTTGTTCCTGGGTATCTGTGACAAGATTGTGCCAGGGCTGGTGATGTCCGCCTTGTCCTTCGGCCATTTGCCTGCGGTGTTTGTGCCTGCCGGGCCGATGAGCAGCGGCCTGCCAAATAAAGAGAAAGTACGCGTTCGCCAGCTCTATGCCGAGGGCAAAGCCGATCGCCACGCGCTGCTGGAAGCCGAGGCCGCCTCTTATCATGGCGTTGGCACCTGCACCTTCTACGGCACGGCCAACACCAATCAGATGGTGATGGAAGTGATGGGCCTTCATCTGCCCGGCGCTTCTTTCATTCACCCAGACACGCCGCTGCGCGATGCGCTCAATGATGCTGCCGCTCGCCAAATCACCCGCCTGACAGAAACCGCCGGTAATTACCTGCCGATAGGCCAATTGGTGGATGAAAAAGTGGTGGTTAACGGCATCGTATCGCTACTGGCCACCGGGGGATCAACCAACCTGACGATGCATATGGTGGCCATGGCTCGCGCAGCGGGCATCATCATCAACTGGGATGACTTCTCTGAACTTTCCGACTCGGTGCCACTGCTGTGCCGCATCTACCCCAACGGCCCAGCGGATATCAACCAGTTCCAGGCGGCGGGCGGTGTGCAATTGGTCGTACGTGAGCTGCTGAACAACGGCCTGTTGCATCAGGATGTGCATACCGTCGCCGGTTTCGGCCTGGAACGCTACACCCAGGAACCTTGGCTGGACAATGGCCAGTTGGCCTGGCGCGACGGGGCAGCAAGCTCGCTGGACGCTAACGTGATTGCCAGCATAGCCAAACCGTTCGAGCATCATGGCGGTACCAAGGTGCTGGCCGGTAATCTGGGCCGTGCAGTGATGAAAACGTCAGCGGTGCCTGCCGAAAATCAGATTATCGAAGCCCCGGCGATCGTATTCGAAAGTCAGCACGATATCGTCCCCGCCTTCGAAGCGGGCAAACTGGATCGGGACTGCGTGGTGGTCGTGCGTTTCCAGGGGCCACAGGCCAATGGCATGCCTGAACTGCATAAGCTGATGCCACCGCTTGGGGTATTGATGGATCGCGGTTTCAAGGTGGCGTTGGTGACCGATGGCCGCCTGTCCGGCGCTTCCGGCAAGGTTCCTTCGGCGATCCATGTCACCCCGGAAGCCTACACCGGCGGCATGCTGGCCAAAGTACAAAGCGGCGATATGATCCGGGTGAATGGCCGCACCGGCGAGCTGCAACTGCTGGTTGCGGAAGCAGAGCTGGCCCAGCGCACTCCCTATCAACCCGATCTGAGCGGCGAAAGGAATGGCTGTGGCCGTGAACTGTTCGGTGCGTTACGCAGCCAGCTTTCCGGGGCCGAACAGGGCGCCTGCTGTATCACGTTTTAATCCTGACCATGGCCCAGCCTGCTGGGCCTGCTATCAGCCAGCCTGCGCGTACCCCGAAGGTAACCGCTGGCTGAAACGCCGCTTTTTACGGTAGGCAAACACATCCTCGACGTGTCCTTCCTTAATGCGCTGCTGCAACCCTCGCCAGTAGTCCGCTTCAAACAGGTCGCTGTGCATCTCCTCAAAGACCTTACGGATACGCCGATCGCCACACAGGAAATGGCGGAACTCTTCAGGGAAAACGTCGTTGGGTGAAATGCTGTACCAGGGTTCGCTAGCCAGCTCATCTTCCGGGTAGCGTGGCGGCGGAATATTACGGAAGTTCACCTCGGTCATGTAGCAAATCTCGTCGTAGTCGTAAAACACCACGCGCCCATGACGTGTCACACCGAAGTTTTTGAACAGCATATCACCGGGGAAGATATTGGCCGCAGCCAGCTGTTTGATCGCATTACCATATTCTTCGATGGCGTCATGCATTTGCCGTTCGTCTGCCTGTTCGAGATACAGGTTCAACGGCGTCATTCGCCGCTCCATATACAGATGCTTGATGACCACCCGATCGCCGAGATCTTCCAGCTTTTCCGGCACCTCGCGCTGCAACTCCGCCAGCAGCTGCGGGCTGATGCGTGCCTTATCCACCACAAAATTCTCATATTCCTGGGTATCGGCCATCCGCCCGACGCGATCGTGCTCTTTTACCAGTTGGTAGCAGGCCATCACCTGTGCCTGCGTAACCTCTTTCTGCGGCGCGAATTCGTCTTTGATCACTTTGAATACCCGATCGAAGGACGGCAGCGTAAACACCAGCATCACCATGCCTTTCACGCCCGGCGCAATAATGAATTGCTCCTGTGACTGCGCCATAAAATTCAGGTATTCGCGGTAGCATTCGGTTTTACCATGCTTCTGGCAGCCGATCGCCATATACAGTTCGGCGGTGGTTTTACCCGGCAGGATCTCCCGCAACCATTCGACCATCGCCGCTGGTAATGGGGCATACACCATGAAGTAGGAACGGGCGAAGCCAAACACGATGCTGGCTTCGGCCTTGCTGGTCAGGCAGGTATCAATGAACAACGCGCCGGACTCGCTGTGGTGGATCGGCAACAGAAACGGGTAAACCCCGTCGGCCACCCGCAGCTTACCGACCAACCAGGCCGCCTTGTTACGGTAGAACAGCTCATTGCCGATTTGGAACGTCGCTCCAGCTAGCTGTTGGGAGCTGAAGGTCTGTAGTAAGGCTTGGGTGATATAGCGAATATCGCGTGGCAGGTCTTCCCACGGCAGGCGCAGCGGCAAGTCGGTCAACAGGCTGTGCAGCATGGCAGCCAAATCACCATTGGGAGTAAAATCACGTGCCAACGGCCTGGGAATATCGCGAAAGCGCCGTTCGGGCTGCGAGCTGAAAACGAACAGCTTATCTGGGGTTAAATCCCGATGTTTGAACAGCCGACAGTAAACCGAATTAAAGAAGCTTTCGGCAATCTCAAAACGCGGGTAGTCGGGCAACAGCTCGGTATAAACCGCCTTCACCCTATTAGGGAAATCCGCATCGTAATATTTCTGCCCGGTGATGCATTTCAGTTGCTCAACCACCAGACCGACGTGGTGATCGTAAAGATGGATACGTCGTTTCATCGCCTGTTGTACGGCGGGCCAGTCTGCCTGCTCAAAACGCTGCTGCGCTCCGGCCGTGACTTCAAGAAAGCGGCCATATTGCGCATCAAAGCCCTGCAGGATCGTCTGTGCAATCAACAGCTCCAGTTTTTCCGCCATCTTTGCCTCTGCCATTCAGGAATGAAACAAGAGCCTGGCGCCATGCCAGGCCCCTTGGGGATCAGAACTGCTGTTCTTCGGTGGAACCGGTCAGTGCCGTTACCGAGGAAGCTCCCCCCTGAATAATGGTGGTTACCTTATCGAAGTAGCCGGTCCCCACTTCCTGCTGATGCGAAGCAAAGGTGTAGCCACGCTCGACTGCGGCAAATTCCGGCTGCTGCACTTTTTCAACATAGTGCTTCATGCCTTCGCCACGCGCATAAGCATGTGCCAGATCGAACATGTTGAACCACATGCTGTGGATACCGGCCAGCGTGATGAACTGGTATTTGTAGCCCATGGCGGACAGCGCGTCCTGGAAGCGGGCGATAGTCTGATCGTCCAGGTTCTTTTTCCAGTTGAACGACGGTGAGCAGTTATAGGCCAACAGCTTGCCCGGGAACTTGGCATGGATCGCGTCGGCAAAGCGTTGCGCCGCTTCCAGGTCCGGCGTTGAGGTTTCGCACCACACCAAATCGGCATAAGGGGCATAGGCCAGCCCACGGCTGATGGCCTGCTCAATACCGGCATGGGTGCGGTAGAAACCTTCGGCGGTGCGTTCACCAGACACGAAGGCGCTGTCATACGGATCGCAGTCGGAGGTCAGCAAATCCGCCGCATCGGCATCGGTACGGGCAATCAACAGGGTTGGCACACCGAGAACGTCAGCCGCCAAGCGCGCTGCAACCAGCTTCTGGATAGCTTCCTGGGTCGGTACCAAGACCTTGCCGCCCATATGGCCACACTTCTTCACTGCCGCCAGTTGGTCTTCGAAATGTACCCCGGCTGCACCGGCTTCAATCATCGCCTTCATCAGTTCAAAGGCGTTTAGCACGCCGCCAAATCCGGCTTCGGCATCCGCCACGATCGGCAGGAAGTAATCGGTATAGCCTTTGCTGCCGGGTTCAATCTGGTTTGCCCACTGGATTTGATCCGCCCGACGGAAGGTATTGTTGATACGCTCAACCACAGTCGGGACCGAGTCGACCGGGTACAGCGACTGATCGGGATACATGGCGGCAGCGGTATTGGCATCAGCCGCTACCTGCCAACCGGACAGGTAGATCGCTTCGACGCCCGCTTTCGCCTGTTGCAGCGCCTGGCCACCGGTCAGCGCCCCAAGGCTGTTTACGTACCCTTTGCGGGATTTACCGTGCAGCAATTCCCAGAGTTTCGCCGCACCGTTTTGCGCCAACGTGCAAACCGGATTGACCGAGCCACGCAGGTTGATCACGTCTTCGGCGCTGTAAGGGCGGGTGATGCCCTCCCAGCGTGCTGATTTCCATTCCTGTTCCAGCTGTTGGATCTGTTGGGTACGAGAGGTCGTCATATTTTTATCCTTTTCAATACTGTAGCGTTAAAGGTCAGGAACGGTTTCAGGCCAGTAATTCGTAGCCGGGTAAGGTCAGGAAATCGATTAATTCATCTTGCGTGGTGATACGTTCCATCAGCTGTGCCGCCTCTTCGAAACGGCCTGCGTGATAACGCGCTTCACCCAGTTCTTTACGAACGACCTGCATCTCTTCCTGCAGCATCTGGCGGAACAGGGCCTTGGTTACCTGTTGGCCATTGCTGAGGCTTTTCTCGTGATGGATCCACTGCCAAATTGAGGTGCGTGAAATCTCGGCAGTGGCGGCATCTTCCATCAGGCCATAAATCGGTACGCAGCCATTGCCGGAGATCCAGGCTTCAATGTATTGCACCGCAACGCGGATATTGGCGCGCATGCCGGTTTCGGTTCGCTCACCGTCACACGGTTCCAGCAGTTGCGCCGCCGTGATAGGAGCATCCTTCTCACGCAGCACCTCTAGTTGGTTCTGCCGCTCCCCCAAGATGCGGTTAAACACTTCCATCACCGTATCGGCCAGCCCTGGATGTGCCACCCAAGTCCCGTCATGGCCATTGGTCGCTTCCAGTTCTTTATCCGCACGCACCTTGCCCAACACCACCGCGTTTTGCTCGGCGTCCTTGCTGGGGATAAACGCCGCCATACCCCCCATCGCAAAAGCACCGCGGCGGTGACAGGTCTTGATCAGCAAGCGAGAATAAGCACTGAGGAAAGGCTGGGTCATAGTGACGGACTGACGGTCTGGCAACACCCGATCGCCATGGTTCTTCAGCGTTTTGATATAGCTGAAGATGTAGTCCCAACGGCCACAGTTCAGCCCGACGATATGATCGCGCAGGTGATACAGGATCTCGTCCATCTGGAATACCGCAGGCAGGGTTTCAATCAATACCGTGGCCTTGATAGTGCCGCGCGGCAACCCGAAGCGATCCTCGGTAAAGCTAAAGACTTCGCTCCACCAGGCAGCCTCCTGCCAGGACTGGGTTTTCGGCAGGTAGAAATACGGGCCACTGCCTTTTGCCAGCAGTTGACGATAGTTATGGAAGAAATAGAGTGCAAAATCGAACAACCCGCCAGGGATCGCTTCCCCCTGCCACTGCACATGTTTTTCCGGCAAATGCAGGCCACGCACGCGGGCAATCAACACCGCCGGGTTGGGTTTGAGCTGGTAAATCTTGCCGGCTTCATTGGTGTAAGAGATGGTGCCGTTGACCGCATCATGCAGGTTGATCTGCCCGTCGATAACCTTGTCCCAGCTGGGTGCCAGTGAGTCTTCAAAGTCGGCCATAAACACTTTGACGTTGGCATTGAGGGCATTGATAACCATTTTGCGTTCAACCGGCCCAGTAATCTCAACCCGACGGTCGCGCAAGTCAGCGGGAACGCCGCGGATCTGCCAGTCACCCTGCCGAATGGAATCCGTTTCCGAAATAAAGCCTGGCAGCTCGCCGCGATCGATTTTCTCTTGCCAGCTGGCGCGTGCCGCCAACAGTTTGTTGCGTTGTGGCGTAAATTTCCCCACCAGTTCCGCCAGGAACTCGACCGCATCATCCGTCAGTATCTGCCGCTCTGCAGAGCCGAAAGCCTGTGTAAACGCTAATTCTGTACCTACCATCTGTTGCGTCATTGTCTTGATCCTTTCCATCATTCCACGCCGCCATTGCAGGCCAGGCGAAGCATTGTTGTCGGAAATCGGGTGAAAAAAAGACCGCCAACTGGTCAGATGTCATCCCGCAGGATCCTAGAATAACCAACAAAAATTAAAAATCAAAAACGATTTCCATTTTTTTAATAAATATTTTATTAACCTTTTATTATCAATTGATTAGATTATTTATCATTTATAGCAAACCAGGAAACCGGTTCCATTTAGATCAAGGAGTGCAGGTAATGTATTGTTTTTAAATGATTTATCGATGCTGAAACGTTGCAGATTTGGCAGGGAAAACGGCGGGGTAAACCAGGGCGGCCTCGATTCAGCCACCCGGTGCAGAGAAAGATGTTACTCGAGGGTAGGATTCATATGACGCAGATCGAACGGCGTGATCTGGTAAACGTAGTAGTTTAACCAGTTGGAAAACAGCAGGTGACCATGGCTTCGCCATGAAGCTGCGGGGGGCAATTCGGGGTTATCATCGGGGAAATAATTTAGCGGTACGGTCGGGTTGAGGCCTGCATCGTTATCACGACAATACTCACCCGCTAACGTCAGGGTGTCATATTCCGGATGCCCGGTGACAAAGGCCATGCGCTTATCCTTGGTAGCGAACAGATAGGCACCGGCCAGCTCTGATTCTGCCAGGATATCCAGATCGGTGTACTGCCGCAGGATCTCGGTTGGGAAATCGGCATAGCGTGAGTGGGGAGCCAGGAAGGTTTCATCAAAACCTCGGGTCAGCAAGGCATGCTGGTGCAACGTACGATGCTGGTACACCCCGGAGAGCTTCACCTCACGCGTCTTCTTTGGAATGCCGTACAGGATGTTTAGCGCGGCCTGCACTGCCCAACAGACAAACAGGGTTGAAGTCACATGATCCTTGGCCCACTCGATCACTCGCTCGATCTGCGGCCAATAGGCGACATCACAGAAGTCCACCAGGCCCAGCGGAGCGCCAGTGACGATCAGCCCGTCAAAGTTCTCATTCTGGATATCTTCAAAGTTACAGTAGAAATTATTCAGGTGCTCCGTAGGAGTGTTCTTCGACTCACGGCTATCGATGCGCAGTAGCTGAATATCGATCTGCAATGGCGAGTTGGAAAGCAAACGCAGAAACTGGTTTTCCGTTTCGATCTTTTTCGGCATCAGGTTGAGGATAAGTACCTTTAACGGCCTGATTTCCTGTGTTTTTGCGCGTGAGGATGTCATGACAAACACGTTCTCATTACGCAAGAAATTGACCGCAGGTAACTCATCAGGAACACGAATCGGCATTGCTTACCCTCACACATCCGTTTATACGTTTAGACTTCTAGATGCCCGAAGATAACGCTTTTTTAGCGTCATGTCGAGGATTCAACGGGAAGGTGAAAATGTTTCATCGCCAGATAAAGTGAGTTAAACCGGGGGGCGATTAGTGTTTATCAGTTCAGCAAAAAATACGAGCAGTGATGCCCCTCACCCTAACCCTCTCCCCCAGGAGAGGGAACCGATCGAGTCCGCTGATATTCCTCATTCTTTCTGCGACCTGCTTCACGATACCCACTTGCCGAAGCCGCACTCACTCATCCACAACACCGAACTGCCCCCTCGCCCTTTGGGAGAGGGTTGGGGTGAGGGGATTTCTGTTTTCGATGCATAGCAAAAAGGCCATCCTTGCGGATGGCCTCTCGGCTTAATTGATGCTTGGCAGTGTCCTACTCTCGCATGGGGAGACCCCACACTACCATCGGCGCTACGGCGTTTCACTTCTGAGTTCGGCATGGGGTCAGGTGGGACCACCGCGCTATTGCCGCCAAGCAAATTCTTTTGATTTTTTTCTTTCTGCCGAACTTCTAAACCACTTAAATAAAGTGGTGCTGATACCCAGAGTCGAACTGGGGACCTCACCCTTACCAAGGGTGCGCTCTACCAACTGAGCCATATCAGCACGCTAATTTGATGCCTGGCAGTGTCCTACTCTCGCATGGGGAGACCCCACACTACCATCGGCGCTACGGCGTTTCACTTCTGAGTTCGGCATGGGGTCAGGTGGGACCACCGCGCTATTGCCGCCAGGCAAATTCTGTTTTATTCCAACCGCCTTTTGGGCCATTGAAACCAATCTCGGAACGTCGCTGAAAATCTACTTCAATCTCTTCAAAACACCTTTGGTGTTGTAAGGTTAAGCCTCACGGATCATTAGTACTGGTTAGCTCAATGCATCGCTGCACTTACACACCCAGCCTATCAACGTCTTAGTCTTAAACGTTCCTTCAGGGACCTTAAAGGCCCAGGGAAGACTCATCTCGAGGCAAGTTTCGCGCTTAGATGCTTTCAGCGCTTATCTTTTCCGCACTTAGCTACCGGGCAGTGCCATTGGCATGACAACCCGAACACCAGTGGTGCGTTCACTCCGGTCCTCTCGTACTAGGAGCAACCCCTCTCAATCTTCCAACGCCCACGGCAGATAGGGACCGAACTGTCTCACGACGTTCTAAACCCAGCTCGCGTACCACTTTAAATGGCGAACAGCCATACCCTTGGGACCTACTTCAGCCCCAGGATGTGATGAGCCGACATCGAGGTGCCAAACACCGCCGTCGATATGAACTCTTGGGCGGTATCAGCCTGTTATCCCCGGAGTACCTTTTATCCGTTGAGCGATGGCCCTTCCATTCAGAACCACCGGATCACTAAGACCTACTTTCGTACCTGCTCGAGCCGTCACTCTCGCAGTCAAGCTAGCTTATGCCTTTGCACTAACCTCACGATGTCCGACCGTGATTAGCTAACCTTCGTGCTCCTCCGTTACTCTTTGGGAGGAGACCGCCCCAGTCAAACTACCCACCAGACACTGTCCTCACCCCAGATTATGGGGCCGAGTTAGAACATCAAACATTAAAGGGTGGTATTTCAAGGTTGGCTCCATGCAGACTGGCGTCCACACTTCAAAGCCTCCCACCTATCCTACACATCAAGGCTCAATGTTCAGTGTCAAGCTATAGTAAAGGTTCACGGGGTCTTTCCGTCTTGCCGCGGGTACACTGCATCTTCACAGCGAGTTCAATTTCACTGAGTCTCGGGTGGAGACAGCCTGGCCATCATTACGCCATTCGTGCAGGTCGGAACTTACCCGACAAGGAATTTCGCTACCTTAGGACCGTTATAGTTACGGCCGCCGTTTACTGGGGCTTCGATCAAGAGCTTCGCCTTGCGGCTGACCCCATCAATTAACCTTCCAGCACCGGGCAGGCGTCACACCGTATACGTCCACTTTCGTGTTTGCACAGTGCTGTGTTTTTATTAAACAGTTGCAGCCAGCTGGTATCTGCGACTGGCTTCAGCTCCGAGAGCAAGTCTCTTCACCTACGCGCCAGCGTGCCTTCTCCCGAAGTTACGGCACCATTTTGCCTAGTTCCTTCACCCGAGTTCTCTCAAGCGCCTGGGTATTCTCTACCTGACCACCTGTGTCGGTTTGGGGTACGATTTGATGTTACCTGATGCTTAGAGGCTTTTCCTGGAAGCAGGGCATCAACTACTTCTGCACCGTAGTGCATCGTCATCACGCCTCAGGGTTGATAAGTAACCGGATTTACCAGGTCACTCCCCCTACACGCTTAAACCGGGACAACCGTCGCCCGGCTAGCCTAGCCTTCTCCGTCCCCCCTTCGCAGTAACACCGAGTACAGGAATATTAACCTGTTTCCCATCGACTACGCCTTTCGGCCTCGCCTTAGGGGTCGACTCACCCTGCCCCGATTAACGTTGGACAGGAACCCTTGGTCTTCCGGCGAGCGGGTTTTTCACCCGCTTTATCGTTACTTATGTCAGCATTCGCACTTCTGATACCTCCAGCAAACCTCACAGTTCACCTTCAACGGCTTACAGAACGCTCCCCTACCCAACAACGCCTAAGCGTCGCTGCCGCAGCTTCGGTGCATGGTTTAGCCCCGTTACATCTTCCGCGCAGGCCGACTCGACCAGTGAGCTATTACGCTTTCTTTAAATGATGGCTGCTTCTAAGCCAACATCCTGGCTGTCTATGCCTTCCCACATCGTTTCCCACTTAACCATGACTTTGGGACCTTAGCTGGCGGTCTGGGTTGTTTCCCTCTTCACGACGGACGTTAGCACCCGCCGTGTGTCTCCCGTGATAACATTCTTCGGTATTCGGAGTTTGCATCGGTTTGGTAAGCCGGGATGGCCCCCTAGCCGAAACAGTGCTCTACCCCCGAAGATGAGTTCACGAGGCGCTACCTAAATAGCTTTCGGGGAGAACCAGCTATCTCCCGGTTTGATTGGCCTTTCACCCCCAGCCACAAGTCATCCGCTAATTTTTCAACATTAGTCGGTTCGGTCCTCCAGTTAGTGTTACCCAACCTTCAACCTGCCCATGGCTAGATCACCGGGTTTCGGGT
The DNA here is from genome assembly GCF_055790865.1 of Serratia sp. K1WW1. Taxonomy (NCBI): domain Bacteria; kingdom Pseudomonadati; phylum Pseudomonadota; class Gammaproteobacteria; order Enterobacterales; family Yersiniaceae; genus Serratia; species Serratia sp. K1WW1. Next base: position 511,403 of record NZ_CM147697.1, on the reverse strand, counting down.
CTATACCTTGCAACTATTCGCCCAGTTAAGACTCGGTTTCCCTACGGCTCCCCTATACGGTTAACCTTGCTACAAAATATAAGTCGCTGACCCATTATACAAAAGGTACGCAGTCACACCACGAAGGTGCTCCCACTGCTTGTACGTACACGGTTTCAGGTTCTATTTCACTCCCCTCGCCGGGGTTCTTTTCGCCTTTCCCTCACGGTACTGGTTCACTATCGGTCAGTCAGGAGTATTTAGCCTTGGAGGATGGTCCCCCCATATTCAGACAGGATGTCACGTGTCCCGCCCTACTCATCGAACTCACAGTTAATGCATTTTAGTGTACGGGGCTATCACCCTTTGCTGCGCGACTTTCCAGACGCTTCCACTAACACAAGAACTGATTCAGGTTCTGGGCTGTTCCCCGTTCGCTCGCCGCTACTAGGGGAATCTCGGTTGATTTCTTTTCCTCGGGGTACTTAGATGTTTCAGTTCCCCCGGTTCGCCTCGTATGGCTATGTATTCACCATACGATAGTGTGTCGAAACACACTGGGTTTCCCCATTCGGGTATTGCCGGTTATAACGGTTCATATCACCTTACCGACACTTTTCGCAGATTAGCACGCCCTTCATCGCCTCTGACTGCCTAGGCATCCACCGTGTACGCTTAGTCACTTAACCTCACAACCCGAAGGTGTTTCTGTAAACAGAGACACTGTCGCGCTGTTTATTTGAGAGACTCTATGACAGGTTAATCCTTACCCCAATAGTTCTACGGAGGGATAAGTTTCAGCTGTCATGTTTCAATTTTCAGCTTGTTCCAGATTGTTAAAGAGCAATATCTTAAACACGACTCGCAAGAGTCATCTTTAAGATAATCAGTCACGAATGACCGGTGATAATGTCTTTCACTCATTATCGGATGGCGTCCCCAAGGGGATTCGAACCCCTGTTACAGCCGTGAAAGGGCAGTGTCCTAGGCCTCTAGACGATGGGGACACAAAATCCGATTAAACCCAGGGTTTAATCGTTTCTCGTATCAGCATGAGTCCAGAAGACTCATTACATCAACAGGTAGCGCTTTGCTCATTACTTTTCATCAGACAATCTGTGTGGACACTGCACTCAACTGCATATCTTTAGGTAAGGAGGTGATCCAACCGCAGGTTCCCCTACGGTTACCTTGTTACGACTTCACCCCAGTCATGAATCACAAAGTGGTAAGCGCCCTCCCGAAGGTTAAGCTACCTACTTCTTTTGCAACCCACTCCCATGGTGTGACGGGCGGTGTGTACAAGGCCCGGGAACGTATTCACCGTAGCATTCTGATCTACGATTACTAGCGATTCCGACTTCACGGAGTCGAGTTGCAGACTCCGATCCGGACTACGACATACTTTATGAGGTCCGCTTGCTCTCGCGAGTTCGCTTCTCTTTGTATATGCCATTGTAGCACGTGTGTAGCCCTACTCGTAAGGGCCATGATGACTTGACGTCATCCCCACCTTCCTCCGGTTTATCACCGGCAGTCTCCTTTGAGTTCCCGCCATTACGCGCTGGCAACAAAGGATAAGGGTTGCGCTCGTTGCGGGACTTAACCCAACATTTCACAACACGAGCTGACGACAGCCATGCAGCACCTGTCTCACAGTTCCCGAAGGCACCAATCCATCTCTGGAAAGTTCTGTGGATGTCAAGAGTAGGTAAGGTTCTTCGCGTTGCATCGAATTAAACCACATGCTCCACCGCTTGTGCGGGCCCCCGTCAATTCATTTGAGTTTTAACCTTGCGGCCGTACTCCCCAGGCGGTCGACTTAACGCGTTAGCTCCGGAAGCCACGCCTCAAGGGCACAACCTCCAAGTCGACATCGTTTACAGCGTGGACTACCAGGGTATCTAATCCTGTTTGCTCCCCACGCTTTCGCACCTGAGCGTCAGTCTTTGTCCAGGGGGCCGCCTTCGCCACCGGTATTCCTCCAGATCTCTACGCATTTCACCGCTACACCTGGAATTCTACCCCCCTCTACAAGACTCTAGCTTGCCAGTTTCAAATGCAGTTCCCAAGTTAAGCTCGGGGATTTCACATCTGACTTAACAAACCGCCTGCGTGCGCTTTACGCCCAGTAATTCCGATTAACGCTTGCACCCTCCGTATTACCGCGGCTGCTGGCACGGAGTTAGCCGGTGCTTCTTCTGCGAGTAACGTCAATCCAACAGCGTATTAAGCTATTGGCCTTCCTCCTCGCTGAAAGTGCTTTACAACCCGAAGGCCTTCTTCACACACGCGGCATGGCTGCATCAGGCTTGCGCCCATTGTGCAATATTCCCCACTGCTGCCTCCCGTAGGAGTCTGGACCGTGTCTCAGTTCCAGTGTGGCTGGTCATCCTCTCAGACCAGCTAGGGATCGTCGCCTAGGTGAGCCATTACCTCACCTACTAGCTAATCCCATCTGGGCACATCCGATGGTGTGAGGCCCGAAGGTCCCCCACTTTGGTCCGAAGACGTTATGCGGTATTAGCTACCGTTTCCAGTAGTTATCCCCCTCCATCGGGCAGTTTCCCAGACATTACTCACCCGTCCGCCGCTCGTCACCCAGGAGCAAGCTCCTTGTGCTACCGCTCGACTTGCATGTGTTAGGCCTGCCGCCAGCGTTCAATCTGAGCCATGATCAAACTCTTCAATTAAAAGCTTGATTTGCTTCAACTCGTGAAGCGATGCTCGAAAATTAACTTTCGTAATAATTCATTCGCATGAATTACTGCTTGGTCACCCTTCAAGACTTGATATTTTTTGCTACCGAAGTAGCTGGATATCGTCTTGTGAGTGCCCACACAGATTGTCTGATAAATTGTTAAAGAGCAGTGAGTTACGCGCTTTCGCTTGCTAACTCGAGGTGGCGTATATTACGCTTTCCTCTTTCAGAGTCAACCTTAATTTCAGGTTTTTTCTCTGCGACCCCCGGAGACTCTGTGAAGTTGTTCACATGTTCCGTGTCGATGGAGGCGCATTATAGGGAGTTCCACGCAGGCCGCAACAGGTATTTTCAACAAAAAACACCGTTTGCTGCATTCCACAGCAAAACCCGTCCTTATACCCGGTTATGCACTAACTTATCCACAGAACGCATTTGGTCGGAAAATTTACGAGCGCCACGCAAACGTTTTCGCTACAATTCCCCGCGACGAAACAATCCCCGTTTTTATCGGGGCGCTACCTGAATCTGTTCCTGTCCTTCTCTATATAGGAAGAAATCCCCTCTATATAAGAAGCAACAAGGTGGAGATCCACGTAACGCTCTTTTATTGCGACTCAAAGCCAAGGGATAAAACCATGCAACAACCTCGTCCAATCCGCCGGGCCCTGCTCAGCGTGTCCGACAAAGCCGGAATCGTTGAATTCGCCGAAGCCCTCTCCCAGAGAGGCGTCGAATTACTCTCCACCGGTGGCACTGCCCGCCTGCTGGCCGATGCCGGTCTGCCTGTTACCGAAGTTTCCGACTACACCGGCTTCCCGGAGATGATGGACGGACGAGTCAAAACCCTGCACCCGAAAGTGCACGGTGGCATTCTGGGCCGTCGCGGCCAGGACGATGCCATCATGGAACAACATGCGATCCAACCGATCGATATGGTAGTGGTAAACCTGTATCCCTTCGCGCAAACCGTCGCTCGCCCAGATTGCTCGCTGGAAGACGCCGTAGAGAATATCGATATCGGTGGCCCAACCATGGTGCGCTCGGCCGCCAAGAACCATAAAGACGTGGCCATCGTGGTCAAGAGCAGTGACTACGCCGCAGTGATCACCGAGATGGATAACAACAACGGTTCACTGTTGTACCCAACCCGTTTCGACCTGGCGATCAAAGCGTTTGAGCATACCGCCGCCTATGACAGCATGATCGCCAACTACTTTGGTACCCTGGTGCCAGCCTATCACGGTGAGACCGAACAGCCTTCTGGCCGCTTCCCACGTACGCTGAACCTGAACTACATCAAGAAGCAGGATATGCGCTACGGTGAAAACAGCCACCAGCAGGCCGCCTTCTATATAGAAGAGAATGTGCAAGAGGCCTCCGTGGCCACCGCCGACCAGTTACAGGGTAAAGCACTTTCCTACAACAACATCGCCGATACCGATGCGGCGCTGGAATGTGTGAAAGAGTTTGCCGAGCCGGCCTGCGTGATCGTCAAGCATGCCAACCCTTGTGGCGTCGCAATCAGTGAAAACCTGTTTGCCGCCTATGAGCGCGCCTACCAAACCGACCCAACCTCGGCCTTTGGCGGCATTATTGCCTTCAACCGTGAACTGGACGCCAAAACGGCACAGGCGATCATCAGCCGTCAGTTTGTTGAAGTCATCATTGCGCCAAGCATCAGTGCAGAAGCCCGCACTCTGCTGGCGGCGAAACAGAACGTACGCGTGCTGGCGTGTGGCCAATGGCAACATCGCGTCGCAGGGCTGGACTTTAAACGCGTCAACGGTGGTTTGTTAGTGCAAGATCGCGATCTGGGTATGGTGACCGAAGCCGATTTGCGCGTGGTATCCGAACGCCAGCCAACCGCTCAGGAGCTGCGTGATGCGCTGTTCTGCTGGAAAGTGGCCAAGTTCGTCAAATCCAACGCCATCGTCTATGCGCGCGACAACATGACCATCGGCATAGGCGCCGGGCAGATGAGCCGCGTTTACTCCGCCAAGATCGCCGGGATCAAAGCCGCTGACGAAGGGCTGGAAGTCAAAGGCTCCGCCATGGCGTCTGACGCCTTCTTCCCGTTCCGTGACGGCATTGATGCGGCTGCAGCAGTGGGTATTACCTGCGTGATCCAGCCAGGTGGGTCGATTCGTGATGATGAGGTGATTGCGGCGGCCAACGAACACGGCATCGCGATGATCTTCACCGACATGCGCCACTTCCGCCATTAATCCCTTTTGCTGCGTGCGCTTGATGCGCACGCCGTTTATGGAGCACCTGATGAATATTTTAATTATTGGCAACGGCGGGCGTGAACATGCGCTGGCCTGGAAAGCGGCCCAATCGCCATTGGCAGATAAGGTTTACGTGGCCCCGGGTAATGCGGGTACTGCATTGGAAAGCAATCTGACCAACGTCGATATCGCCCCAACTGATATCCCGGCGCTGGTTGCCTTTGCCAAGGACAATGCTATCGATCTCACCATCGTTGGCCCGGAAGCGCCGCTGGTGATCGGCGTGGTAGATGCCTTCAAGGCCGCCGGGTTGAAAATCTTTGGCCCGTCACAGGCCGCAGCACAGCTTGAAGGCTCCAAAGCCTTTACCAAGGATTTCCTGGCTCGCCACGCTATCCCAAGCGCTGCATACCAGAACTTTACCGAAGTGGAACCCGCCTTGGCCTACGTACGCCGCCAAGGCGCGCCGATTGTTATCAAGGCAGACGGCCTGGCGGCAGGCAAAGGCGTGATCGTCGCGATGACGTTGCAGGAAGCCGAAGACGCCATTCAGGATATGCTGGCAGGTAATGCGTTTGGCGACGCCGGGCATCGCATCGTGATCGAGGAGTTCCTGACAGGCGAAGAAGCCAGCTTTATCGTCATGGTCGATGGCGAGAACGTGGTGCCAATGGCCACCAGCCAGGATCATAAACGTGTCGGTGACGGCGATACCGGCCCGAATACCGGCGGCATGGGCGCCTACTCGCCAGCGCCAGTGGTGACGGATGAAATCCACCAGCGCGTAATGGACCAGGTGATCTGGCCAACCGTGCGCGGCATGGCGGCGGAAGGCAACACCTATGTCGGCTTCCTGTACGCTGGCCTGATGATTGCTGAGGATGGTCAACCCAAGGTGATCGAATTCAACTGCCGCTTTGGCGACCCGGAAACTCAGCCGATCATGCTGCGCCTGCGCTCCGACCTGGTTGAACTCTGCCTGGCAGGGGCCGAAGGCAAGCTGGATGAGAAGACTTCCGAGTGGGATGAACGTCCTGCTCTCGGCGTGGTGTTGGCGGCTGGCGGCTATCCTGCGGATTATCGCCAAGGGGATGTGATCCACGGCTTGCCTCAGCAAGAAGATGCCAATGGCAAAGTGTTCCATGCCGGAACGCGTATGCAAGGAAATGACGTCGTGACCAACGGCGGGCGTGTGCTATGCGTTACGGCTTTGGGCACAACGGTGGCTCAGGCTCAGCAGTTAGCCTATCAGCTAGCGGAAGGTATTCAGTGGCAAGACAGTTTCTGCCGCAAGGATATCGGCTACCGCGCTATCGCACGCGAGCAGTAACTACTCTTTGAGATACCAGCAGGCTCTGTTCGCAGGGCCTTTTTTATGCGCTAAAGGGTGTCTTTGGTGGGTTCCCAACTGCAGAAATCATTATTTGCCACCAATAACAGCTCACGACCTTCCGGCCCATCCAACCAGGCTACGCTCACTGGCTGACTGCTGTTGGCCGCACGCCGCATGATCCACTCTTCGGCCTGTTGGTCCAAACCTGGCTTCACGACTTCGCCGTTGCACAGCTTCACCTCGCCTTGCTGCCAGTGCCCTTGTAACAGCCGTACACGGCCGGCATTAAGCGCATCGCTCAATTCCAGTATCCGCCGAGCCTGATATTGATAGAGCACAACTTCATCGTTGGAGAGTTTCTGGCGCTGAGTGGCCAGTTGGCGCTGCATAAAGCTGACTGTACCGTTGGCGGTGAAACGCAGTTGAATAGAGTCGCGATCGCCATCCGCATCGGTGCGTTTGATTTGGTACAACACACCATGCTGATATTCATACAGCGTTGTGACGGTACCCGGCCCGCGATAAGGGCTGTAGACACTCAACAGCGCCACTGGCCGCTGCTGGCCGTCATCCATCCTCCACACCCGCATTACCCCCTGATCGGCCACAAAGCCGCTGGCGGTAAAGGTTGGCGGGGCAGAACGGAAACTACAAGCACTCAAGGCAGCAACAACCGTAACCGCCATGAGTGCCCGTTGAATAAACAAAAGGGGCGCCAACGCCCCCCTGTTTAAACCTTTCTGGAACACGCGATTAAGACTTAACCGCGTCTTTCAGTGCTTTACCAGAAACGAACGCAGGCACGTTAGCTGCTGCGATTTTGATTTCTTTACCAGTCTGTGGGTTGCGGCCAGTGCGCTCGCTACGATGGTTTACCTTGAAAGTACCGAAACCAACCAATTGTACTGCATCACCTTCTTTCAGGGACTCAGTAATGGCAGCCAGGGTAGATTCCAGAGCCAGCTTAGCTTGAGCCTTGGAAAGGTCAGCCTTCTCTGCGATTACGTCAATCAGTTGAGTCTTGTTCATAAGTTATCCTTACAGTGTGTTTATCGTTTGCAAAGCATCGAGTGCGACGGATATGCCGATGGACAGCACTCTCCTGCATACACGCACCGATAGCCACTTTTTTTTCGCCCCCCAAATGTAGACCAGACAGGGTGCGGATGTGAAGCCTTAAGGCACGACAAATCAGACGTTAAATCACGTTTTCTTGCCTTATTGCGTTAAATTTATCCCAATGTTACTCACCGCGGCCTCTCGCAGGTCAGATCGTAACCCTTTGATCAGATCCAGATCACGCTCTTCGCAGGCGGCCAACAGGCGGAAAATCTCCCATTGAATGTCCCATTCTTCCTCAACGGCAGGCAGAATTTTCAGCTCTTCGTCGGTCATTTCTTTGCCAGCCTGGGTCATTTCCAACATCGCCACGGTGCGAATTGAGGTTTCGCTGATGGCAATGGCGTGCTCCAACGTCTCTCCGCTGAGGCGAGAATGGATCAATTCCCCTAATGCAATACAGGCATCGATCGCCGGGTAAACGCCGTAAAGATCGTAATCTTCTGCCGACGGGATCGCCTCTTCCAACTTTTCCAGCTGGCTGTCAAAGTTGACCTTGGCGTCTTTCACCACCAGCGTTTCCCAGACCAAGTCCAGGATACGGCGATAAACGGCCGGGTCACCAAATTCCGTCTGCAGGCAGAACATCTGGTAATTCGGGTACATACGCTCGCACAGGCAGGCCATAAAGGTCAAATGCTGCCAGCTTTCCAGCTTTTCCAAGCGTAAATGAATCGGGTTACGTAGCATTGTCTACTCTCTTACTCATTATCTGCCGCGCAGTGTACCCGAAATCGCTCATTACGACACCTCTGGATGCTGCTGTAACCAGCGTACAAAGGCCGGGCGGCGTGAAGCAATGGCATCGGCCCAACGCGTGGGCTCCGGCAAGCGGTAGCCTGCCATGCAGCGTTGCACCCAGGCCAAGGCGCTGTCGGTGCTTACGCGATGGCCCGTAGCGATAAATAACGGATTACAGCGCTCTTTGCTGCGCCATACCCATCCCAGCTGTTCGCCCTTGTCCTCCAGCGCGGCCAGCGAGCCAACGGTAGCGTCCAGCGGGGAAAATTTACCACATAAACGCTTCTTGGCCACGCCAATGGTCGGCACATTGACCAACAGGCCAAAGTGGCTGGCAACCCCCAGGCGTCGTGGATGGGAAATGCCATGGCCATCGACAAAGATCAGGTCGGGTTTCTGTTGCAGTTGCTCCCAGGCGGCGATCAGCGCAGGGTACTCGCGAAACGAAAGAAATCCGGGGATATAGGGCATGGTGGTGCTGATACGGGCGATCTGATACTCCACCAGCTCGAGTGAAGGATAGCGCAGGATAGCAATGGCGGCGCGTGTTACCGCGCCTTCTTGTTCAAAACCGACGTCCGCACCGGCGATAAACGCCGGTGGGTCTTGCAGAAAATCATCGTGACGAATGACTTCCCCGGCGCGCCGTAGCTGTTCGGCGCGCAGAGCCTGAGTATCGATCACAGCGTCTCCTTGCGGTTTAGCGGTGGTATTTGGCCGACAGCGCATGCACCGCTTCAACGAAGGCCCCGGCATGTTCCGGTGGCACATCTTGATGAATACCGTGGCCAAGGTTGAAGACATGGCCTTCGCCCTGACCAAAACCGGCCAGAATGGTCTCCACTTCCTGTGCGATGCGTTCCGGTGCGGCATACAGCATGGAAGGATCCATATTCCCCTGCAGCGCGACTTTATCGCCCACACGGCGGCGCGCATCGGCAATATCGGTGGTCCAATCCAGGCCCAGCGCATCGCAACCGGTGGCCACCATTGCTTCCAGCCACTGGCCGCCGCCTTTGGTGAACAACGTCACCGGCACGCGGCGCCCGTCATTTTCACGCAGCAGGCCATCAACGATTTTATGCATATAGTGCAGTGAGAATTCGCGATAATCACGGCCCGTCAGCACGCCGCCCCAGGTATCGAATACCATTACGGACTGCGCCCCGGCCTTGATCTGGGCATTGAGATACAGGATCACGCTGTCCGCCAGCTTATCCAGCAGCAAATGCAGCGTCTGCGGCTCGGCGTACATCATTTTCTTCAGCTTGGTGAATGCCTTGCTGCTGCCGCCTTCGACCATATAGGTCGCCAACGTCCACGGGCTGCCGGAGAAACCGATCAGTGGCACTTCACCCTTCAATTCACGGCGGATGGTGCGCACCGCGTTCATGACATAGCCCAGCTCGTCTTCCGGATCGAATGCAGGCAGCTTCTCTACGTCGGCACGGCAGGTGATTGGCGAAGAAAAACGCGGGCCTTCCCCGGTTTCGAAATAGAGCCCAAGCCCCATGGCATCGGGAATGGTGAGAATGTCGGAGAACAGGATGGCGGCGTCCAGCGCATAACGGCGCAGGGGCTGTAATGTCACCTCACAGGCCAGTTCGGCATTTTTGCACAGCGACATGAAATCCCCGGCCTGAGCACGGGTGGCTTTGTACTCTGGCAAATAACGACCGGCCTGGCGCATCATCCATACAGGGGTGAGATCCACCGGCTGACGCAGCAGCGCGCGCAGGTAGCGATCGTTCTTCAACTCATTCATTTCTTGGGCTCCCTTGATTATCTGCCGCCATTGTACATTATTCTGCCCGACACAGCGCCACGGTGTCCTCGATCAGGCGGCGCGCCACGGTACCAGGCGGTGGCAGCAGCGGCAGTTGGTCATAGCGATACCAGCCCGCATTGAGCAACTCTTTCGGATCGTGGCGCAGTTCACCGCCCTGATACTCGGCCATAAACGCCATCATCAGCGAATGAGGGAACGGCCAGGGTTGCGAAGTCACGTAACGCAGGTTGGTAATGGCGATATTACTTTCTTCCATCACCTCGCGCGCCACGGCCTGCTCCAGGGTTTCCCCCACCTCCACAAACCCCGCCAGCACGGTATGGATCCCCCCACGGTGGCGCACATGCTGTGCCAGCAGGATCTCATCATTGCGGCGAATAGCGACAATGACGCAAGGGGCAATCTGCGGGTAATAACGTTCGCGACAGTTGTCGCACAGACAAGCGCTTTCGGTGCGGCTAAGGTGCATCTCATGGCCGCAGTAGCCGCAGAACTGGTGTGAGCGATAAAAGTCGGCCAGTTGTACGCCGCGCCCGGCCAGTTGGAACAGGCCACGGTCGAGGCTAAGCAGTTGCCGCACCGATCCCATCTCTTTGGCCATAGGTTGACGCACCAGCCAAACCGGTGCCCCCTCCCATTCGCCAATTTGACGAGCCGGTCGGCCTTGCAAGGAAAATAGTGCGGCAGAACCAAACGGTAATTCACCATTTGGTAACCAAATTTTGCTTTCATGGCTGACGATCCACCAGCCATTTTCGTTACCCGTTAATGCAAGTTCCATATGTTGTTGCACAACCTCTGCTTCACTGGCAATCTAGGAATGGTCTTTGTTACATTTTATTAACTTACTTTTTCTTTCTCTTTCTCTTACACACGGAGTCAACCATGCTCAACCGATTGGAAAGCCTGACTCAGCGCGTTGGTGGCAGTAACGAATTAGTCGATCAATGGTTGCAGGCACGCAAGCAGCTACTGGTTGCCTACTGCAGTTTAGTCGGCATTAAACCCAACAAAGAAAAGCATACGCCGCTCAATGAAAAAGCGCTGGAGAACTTTTGCCATAATCTGGTGGATTATCTCTCTGCCGGGCATTTTCACATTTATGACAAAATTATCAAACAAGTGGAAGGCTCCGCCAGCCCCAAGATGGCGCTAGCCACCAAGTTCTACCCCAAATTACAGGCCAATACCGAAGCCGTGATGGCGTTCCACGACCGCTACACCGAAGTCGATATCGATGACGTTTGTGAAGAACTCAATCAGGCGCTGTCAGATATCGGCGAAGCCCTGGCATCACGTTTCGCCTTGGAAGATCAGTTGATCCAGTTGGCGGCAGAAACCTGGCAGCAGGGCCAACCGGGCTCCAGCAATACTGAATCGCTATCACACCCTGCCTGATTCGGGGGTTGTAGTTTTTGTTGACCCTCTTATACTGAGGGCTCTTGTCGGAGTGCCTAGCGCTGATTTTTCATTAAATTGGCCAGGCTGAGACCGTTAATTCGGGATCCGCGGAACCTGATCGGGTTAATACCCGCGAAGGGAACAAGAGTAATCTATCGCCATAGGCAAGATGCTCCCGTCAGGGGCTGTGCCTGCCTTACCGGCTACCATCATTACTCCCTCCGAGCTCCAGACAAGCAATTTTCCACACATCACTACACTGATAGGAATTTGCTATGTCTACCGTGAACCAACCTCGTGCCCGTAAACAACAGCGTGACCAAGCGCAAGATTTTATCGACTCTCTGCAAGGCGTTACCTTCCCCAACTCACAGCGGATCTATCTCGCGGGTTCGCGTAGCGATATCCAGGTACCGATGCGTGAGATCCAGCTCAGCCCAACGCTGATTGGCGGCAACAAAGACCAGCCCCAATATGAACAGAACGAAGCCATTCCGGTGTATGACACCGCAGGGCCGTATGGCGATCCGCAGGCGGTACTCGACGTACATCGTGGCTTGGCCAAAGTACGAGCGAGCTGGATCGCCGAACGTGCCGATACCGAAGCGTTAAGCGGCGTCAGTTCCGGCTTCACCCAACAACGACTGGCGGATGTTGGGTTAGACCATCTGCGCTTTGAGCACCTGCCGCTGCCCCGCAAAGCCCTGCCGGGTAAATGCGTTACACAGTTGCATTACGCTCGCGCCGGTATTGTCACCCCAGAAATGGAATTTATCGCCATTCGCGAAAATATGGGCCGTGAGCGCATTCGTGGTGAAGTGCTGCGCCACCAGCATCCCGGCCAGAGCTGGGGCGCTAATCTACCGGAAAACATCACACCGGAATTTGTGCGCCAGGAAGTGGCCGCTGGCCGCGCCATTATCCCCGCCAACATCAACCACCCGGAATCCGAGCCGATGATTATTGGCCGTAATTTCCTGGTGAAGGTGAATGCCAATATCGGCAACTCGGCGGTTACCTCTTCGATCGAAGAGGAAGTCGAGAAGTTAGTGTGGTCAACCCGCTGGGGCGCTGACACCGTGATGGATCTCTCCACTGGCCGCTATATCCACGAAACCCGCGAATGGATCCTGCGTAACAGCCCGGTGCCGATTGGTACGGTACCGATCTATCAGGCGCTGGAGAAAGTGAACGGCGTGGCGGAGAACCTGACCTGGGAAATGTTCCGCGATACCCTGCTGGAACAGGCCGAGCAAGGCGTCGATTACTTCACCATTCACGCCGGAGTGTTGCTGCGCTATGTGCCAATGACAGCCAAACGCCTGACCGGCATTGTCTCGCGTGGCGGCTCGATCATGGCGAAGTGGTGCCTGTCGCATCATCAGGAAAACTTCCTCTATCAGCACTTCCGCGAGATCTGCGAAATTTGCGCCGCTTACGATGTCTCGCTGTCACTCGGTGACGGCCTGCGCCCGGGCTCGATCCAGGATGCCAATGACGAAGCGCAATTTGCCGAGCTGCATACGCTGGGTGAACTGACCAAGATTGCCTGGGAATATGACGTGCAGGTGATGATCGAAGGCCCAGGCCACGTGCCAATGCAGATGATCCGCCGCAACATGACCGAGGAGCTGGAACATTGCCATGAAGCACCGTTCTACACGCTGGGGCCATTGACCACCGATATCGCACCGGGTTACGACCATTTCACCTCCGGGATCGGCGCGGCAATGATCGGCTGGTTCGGCTGCGCGATGCTTTGCTACGTGACGCCGAAGGAACATCTGGGGCTGCCTAACAAGGAAGACGTGAAACAAGGGCTGATCACCTACAAGATCGCCGCTCACGCCGCCGACTTGGCGAAAGGCCATCCGGGCGCACAAATCCGCGATAACGCCATGTCCAAAGCGCGCTTTGAATTCCGTTGGGAAGATCAGTTCAACCTGGCGTTGGATCCACAAACCGCCCGCGCCTATCACGACGAAACTCTGCCGCAAGAATCCGGCAAGATCGCCCACTTCTGTTCCATGTGTGGGCCGAAGTTCTGCTCAATGAAAATCTCCCAAGAGGTGCGTGACTATGCCGCCGCACAGGAAGCCGCCAAACCGATTGAGGTGCAACTGACCGGGATGGAGAAAATGTCGGCTGAATTCCGCTCACGTGGCAGCGAGCTGTACCACAGCGCGGCCAATTTGCAGGAGGAGATAAATAATGACTAACCTCACCTCTCACTTCCCTGCAACACCGCACAGGCTGGGTTTATACCCGGTTGTCGGCAGCGTTGAATGGATCGCCCGCCTGCTGGAGGCAGGCGTTACCACTATCCAACTACGCATCAAAGATCTGCCAGACGAGCAAGTGGAGGCGGACATCGCCGCCGCCATCGCCCTTGGCAAGCGCTATCAGGCCCGGCTGTTTATCAATGATTATTGGCGGTTGGCGATTAAGCATGATGCCTACGGCGTCCACCTGGGGCAGGAAGATTTGGACACCACCGATCTGGCAGCTATCCATCGTGCAGGATTGCGCTTGGGCGTTTCCACCCATGACGATGCCGAGCTGGCCCGGGCGATCGCCGTCAAACCTTCCTATATCGCACTGGGACATATCTTCCCAACGCAAACCAAGGATATGCCCTCTGCACCGCAAGGCTTGGCCGAGTTGCAACGCCACATCGCCGGATTACAACAGTATCCAACAGTAGCCATTGGCGGGATCAGCATCGAGCGCGTCCCCGCCGTGCTGGCTTGCGGCGTTGGCAGTGTGGCGGTGGTCAGTGCCATCACCCAGGCACCAGACTGGCGCGCCGCTACGGCAACGCTGCTGCAACTGATTGAAGGCAAGGAGTCGCGCGATGCTCAATGACCAGGAGTTCTTGCGCTACAGCCGGCAGCTACTGCTGGAAGATGTCGGCCCCGAGGGGCAGGAAAAGCTGAAACAAGCCACGGTGCTGATCGTCGGGTTGGGGGGATTAGGCTCTCCGGCGGCGTTATATCTCGCTGCCGCTGGCGTTGGTACCTTGCTGTTGGCCGATGATGACCAGCTACACCTCACCAATCTGCAACGGCAAATTCTGTACCGCACTGGTGATATCGCCGCCAACAAGGCTCAGTTGGCAAAGCACCACTTGCAAGCACTGAACCCTCTGGTGGAGTCGATCGCGCTGGAGCAACGTCTGCAAGGGGCTTCGCTGAGCGATGCGGTCGCCCGTGCCGATCTGGTGCTCGATTGCAGCGACAACATGGCCACCCGTCATGCGGTGAATGCCGCCTGCATCCAAGCCAGCGTGCCGTTGATCAGCGGCAGCGCGGTAGGGTTCAGCGGCCAGTTGCTGGTTATCGAGCCGCCGTATGCCCACGGCTGCTATGCCTGCCTCTACCCGGAACAAACCGAACCGCAGCGCAACTGCCGCACGGCGGGCGTGCTCGGCCCGGTCGTCGGTGTGATCGGAACGCTGCAGGCGCTGGAAGCGATAAAAATGCTGGCTGGGCTGCCCTCCTCCCTTAGCGGCAAGCTGCGCCTGTTCGACGGCAAGCAGCAAAGCTGGAGCACTCTGCAACTGAGCAAAGCCAGCACCTGCCCCCTCTGCGGAGAACCAGCATGAAGATCACCCTCAACGATCAACCGCTGGAGCTGGAGCAGCCGTTAAGCATTGGCGCATTGCTCGAACGGCTGGAACGTCACCAGCCAGGCAGCGCTTTGGCGATCAACCAGGTCATCATTCCAAGCAGCGACTGGGCCACCCGTCAGGTGCAGGACGGTGATGATATCTTGCTGTTTCAAGCGATTGCCGGAGGCTGACATGCTGCAAATCGCCGACACCACCTTTACCTCACGCCTGTTTACCGGCACGGGGAAATTCGCCTCGCCCGAGTTAATGCTGGCTGCGCTACAGGCCTCCGGCTCACAACTGGTCACTATGGCGATGAAACGCGTCGACCTGCGTGGCGGGAATGACGCCATTCTGGCACCGCTGCAACGGTTGGGCGTGAAATTACTGCCCAACACTTCCGGGGCAAAAACGGCAGATGAGGCGGTGTTTGCCGCCCGGCTGGCGCGTGAAGCACTGGGGACTCACTGGGTCAAACTGGAAATTCACCCAGAGGTGAAATACCTGCTGCCAGATCCGATCGAAACGCTCAAGGCAGCGGAAACCCTGGTCAAACAGGGCTTTGTGGTACTGCCATACTGCGGTGCCGATCCGCTGCTATGTAAGCGGCTGGAAGAAGCAGGTTGTGCCGCCGTGATGCCACTTGGCGCGCCGATCGGTTCTAACCGTGGTTTACTGACCCGTGATTTCCTTGAAATCATTATTGAGCAGGCCCAAGTGCCGGTAGTCATTGATGCCGGGATCGGTGCCCCAAGCCATGCGTTAGAGGCGATGGAACTCGGAGCCGATGCGGTACTGGTCAATACCGCCATCGCCGTGGCGCGGGATCCGGTGCAAATGGCCCAGGCTTTCCGCCTGGCACTGGAGGCCGGAGAGTTAGCACGCAACTCAGGGCTAGGCAGCCGCCAGTCTATCGCCGCAGCATCCAGTCCGCTGACGGCGTTTCTCAGCCATTCAGAGGAGACACGCTGATGGCCAGTGATTTTAGCGAGCGCCTGCTCGGGTGGGATTGGGATGACCTGACGCTGCGCATTAACAGCAAAACGGCGCGTGACGTTGAGCAGGCACTCAATAGCCCCAAGCTGACGCGGGAGGATTTTATGGCGCTTATCTCCCCTGCTGCTGCCCCCTATCTGGAGCCCCTGGCGCAACGAGCACAGCAGCTCACCCGCCAGCGTTTCGGTAACGTGGTGAGCTTTTATGTGCCGTTATATCTTTCTAACCTGTGTGCCAACGATTGTACCTACTGCGGTTTTTCGATGAGTAACCACCTCAAGCGCAAAACGCTGGATGCGGCAGAGATCGAACGGGAATGTGCGGCCATCAAGGCGCTAGGGTTTGAGCATCTGCTGCTGGTGACCGGGGAACATCAGCGCAAAGTCGGCATGGATTACTTCCGCCAGCATCTGCCCGCCATTCGCCGCCATTTCAGTTCGCTGATGATGGAGGTGCAGCCTCTGGCACAACAAGACTACGCCGAGCTGAAAACCCTTGGGCTGGACGGTGTGTTGGTCTATCAGGAAACCTATCATCCCGCGACCTATCAGCAGCACCATCTGCGTGGCCAGAAACAGGATTTTCATTGGCGGTTGAGTACGCCGGATCGTCTGGGACGCGCCGGGATCGACAAGATCGGCCTGGGGGCGTTGATCGGGCTTTCCAGCAGTTGGCGCACGGACTGCTATCTGCTGGCGGAGCATCTGTTTTATCTGCAACAGACTTACTGGCAGAGCCGTTACTCCATCTCGTTCCCTCGCCTGCGGCCCTGCGCCGGTGGTATTGAGCCGGCCTCGATCATGAGTGAACCGCAGCTGGTACAGTTGATCTGTGCTTTCCGGTTATTCGCACCTGACGTGGAGCTTTCATTATCTACGCGGGAGTCTGCCTTCTTCCGCGACCATATGATCCCGGTAGCCATAAACAGCGTCAGTGCCGGTTCCAAAACCCAGCCGGGTGGTTATGCCGACGATGTGCCGCCAGAGCTGGAACAGTTCGAACCGCACGACAGCCGAACGCCGCAGCAGGTGGCACAAGCGATCGGTGCCGCTGGGCTACAGCCGGTGTGGAAAGATTGGGATGATTATCTGGGACGCGCTACGCAACTACCTGCAACGGTTGCACCATCGAGCCAATAGGTCTGGAAACACTGCGCAAAGCCGCCAAGGCAAGCTGGCAGGGAAAAATGGCCTGGTTATAGTGGCGGTGTTGGCAAGCGTTCCTAAGCCAACCAAGGTTATCTCCCCCTCTTGATAGCCTTGCTTACCAAACGCCGGAGCGTGCGGGGACTGGCCGCACGCTTCCGGTTCCTCTGCTTTATTCGGCCGTCTGGGGTTTCATACGCATACCTACAATGGCCGAAAGCAGGCACCCTAGCGCCAGATAGGCGGCAACCAGATGCCAGGAGCCGTCCATCAACTCCACCAGCAACACGGCAATAAACGGCGTGAAGCCCCCGCCGACCACGCTTGCGACCTGATAACCCACTCCAGCACCGCTATAACGGTATGCCGTGCCGAACAGTTCGGTAAACATCGGCTGCTGCACGCTGACCAGCATGTCGTGCGCCATATTTCCCAGCATGATGGCAAAGAAGATAATCATCACCGTGTTACGGCTCTCGAGCGCCATGAAAAACGGTACCGTGCTGGCAACACCAATCAATGCCCCCGTCACGTAGATCCGGCGTCTGCCAAAGCTATCGGCCAAATAGGCAAAGCAAGGGATCGAGACACAGCTCACCGCTCCCACCAACAAGCCGATATTCAGGAACAGATCCCGTGACAGACCAAGATGGGTGGTCGAGTAGTTCATGGCAAAGGCCGTGACAATATACATCGTCAGCAGTTCGCCAAAGCGTAGGGCAATGATCAACAAGAAGGCTTTGGGATTCTGGCGCAGCGCCTCAAAGATCGGGAATTTGCGAATTTTCTCGGCCCGTTCGTGCAGCGTTTTATTGGCTTCAAACTCCTGCGACTCGTCCATGCCGTTACGGATCCACCAGGCAATGGCGACCAGCACCAGGCTGAACAGGAATGGCAAACGCCAGCCCCAGCTAATAAAGTCCGCATTGCTAGTGAAGTGGCTGACGAGGGAAACCGAGCCGGTAGCCAACAGCAAACCGACGCCAAAACCAATCTGTACACCGCTGCTGTAAAAGGCTTTTCTCTTCTTCGGCGCGCTTTCTACCGCCAGCAAGGCAGCACCGCCCCATTCGCCGCCCACGGCAAACCCTTGCACCGCTCGTAGCAGCACCAACATGACCGGCGCCCACCAGCCGACTGAATCGAAAGAGGGCAACAGGCCGATCAACGCCGTAGAGATCCCCATCATCCAGACGGTGATCATCAGCATGCGCTTACGGCCCAGCTTATCGCCAAAGTGCCCGAACACCATGCCACCTAGCGGGCGGAACAGAAAACCGACGCCAAAGGTGCCAAAGGCGGCCAGCGTGCCCATCGTTGGGCTGACCTGCGGGAAAAATTCGGTGTTAAAGACTAAAGCGGCAACTATTCCGTACAGCAGGAAGTCGTACCAATCGACTACGGCGCCAACAAAGCTTCCCCAGGCGGCACGCCGCGCCCGGCTTTGCGAGTACTGGATTGGTGAGGTTATTTCGCTGTTGGCAGCGCGGCTGCCACTGACTGAAGTTGAGGTGTCCATGCCTGTTCCGTTATTTTAACTTTACAGCACTGTACAACAAAAAGCCCCGGCTAGGATAGCCAGGGCTTTAGTCATTCACTGCAAAACGTACAGTCAGGGATCAGGTGACTTATTCGTCACTGCCACCCAGGTTGCCAGCGTTGAGCAATTCGGCCAGGTTGGCTGTCGCTTCTTCCGCGCTAACCAGCGGAACAACCGGAGTTTCACCCAGAGCCTTACGGCGCATACGATCCTGGTGATAAGCGTAACCGGTACCGGCTGGGATCAGACGGCCCACGATCACGTTCTCTTTCAGGCCGCGCAGTTCATCACGCTTACCGGCAACAGCCGCTTCGGTGAGAACGCGCGTCGTTTCCTGGAACGATGCAGCAGAGATGAAGGACTCGGTCGCCAAGGAAGCCTTGGTGATACCCAGCAGATCGCGTGAGAAGGTTGCTTCGATCTTGCCTTCAGCAGCAAGTTTACGGTTAGCAATCTTGACGCGTGATACTTCAGCCTGTTCGCCTTCCAGGAACTCGGTGCTACCAGCGCTAACGATGGTCCCTTTACGCAGCATCTGACGAACGATAACTTCGATGTGTTTATCGTTAATCTTAACGCCTTGCAGACGGTAAACTTCCTGCACTTCGTTGGTGATGTAGCGGGTAACCGCATGCACACCACGCAGACGCAGAATGTCATGTGGAGATTCTGGGCCGTCAGAAACAACGTCACCACGTTCCACAATTTCACCTTCGAACACGTTGAGCTGACGCCATTTAGGGATCATCTCTTCGTAAGCGTCGCTGCCGTCCAGTGGAGAGATTACCAGGCGACGTTTGCCTTTGGTCTCTTTACCGAACGAGATAATCCCGCTGATTTCAGCCAGGATTGCCGGCTCTTTCGGACGACGTGCTTCGAACAGATCCGCAACGCGTGGCAGACCACCGGTAATATCCTTGGTACCGCCGGATTCCTGAGGAATACGCGCCAAGGTATCACCCGCACCGATCTGAATGCCGTCTTCCAGCTGCACAATCGCTTTACCCGGCAGGAAGTATTGAGCAGGCATATCAGTACCTGGGATCAATACGTCGTCGCCTTTGGCATCAACGATTTTCAGTGCCGGACGCAGGTCTTTACCGCTACCGGTACGTTCTGCGCTGTCCAGTACCACCAGAGAAGACAAACCGGTCAGTTCGTCGGTCTGGCGGGTAATGGTCTGGCCGTCAACCATATCGGCGAAGCGAATGAAACCGCTCACCTCGGTCACAACCGGCATGGTGTGTGGATCCCAGTTAGCAACGGTTTCGCCGCCGTTAACTTCTGCACCATCACCTTTGCCCATTACGGCACCGTAAGGCACTTTGTAGCTTTCTTTGGTACGGCCGAATTCGTCGATCAGCTTCAGTTCGGTATTACGCGAGGTAATGACCAGCTTGCCTGAGGCGTTCATAACGAACTTCACGTTGCTCAGCTTCAGGTTACCTTTGTTCTTCACCTGGATGCTGGATTCTGCTGCCGCACGAGATGCCGCACCACCGATGTGGAACGTACGCATCGTCAGCTGTGTACCCGGCTCACCGATGGACTGGGCCGCGATAACGCCGATAGCTTCACCTTTGTTGATGATGTGGCCACGTGCCAGGTCGCGACCATAGCAGTTGGCGCACACACCAAAGTCGGTTTCACAGCTAACTACGGAACGGACTTTAACGCTGTCGACAGAGTTCTCTTCCAACAGGTCACAGGTCTTCTCGTTCAGCAGGGTGTTACGTGGCACCAGGATGTCAGCCGTACCCGGCTTGATGACATCTTCAGCGGTCACACGACCCAGAACGCGTTCACGCAGTGGCTCTTTAACGTCACCACCTTCGATAACCGGAGTCATCATGATGCCGTTGTGAGTACCACAGTCGTCTTCGGTCACTACCAGGTCCTGCGCCACGTCAACCAGACGACGGGTCAGATAACCGGAGTTTGCCGTTTTCAGTGCGGTATCCGCCAAGCCTTTACGAGCACCGTGCGTGGAGATGAAGTACTGGAGTACGTTCAGACCTTCACGGAAGTTCGCTGTGATTGGCGTTTCGATGATGGAGCCATCTGGCTTGGCCATCAGGCCACGCATACCCGCCAACTGACGGATCTGAGCGGCAGAACCACGAGCACCGGAGTCGGCCATCATAAAGATGCTGTTGAAGGAAACTTGTTGTTCCACCACGCCGTCACGGTTAACCACGTCTTCAACCGACAGGTTTTCCATCATCGCTTTAGCAACACGTTCGTTGGCCGCAGCCCAGATATCGATCACTTTGTTGTAGCGTTCGCCCGCGGTAACCAGACCAGACTGGAACTGCTCCTGGATCTCGGCAACTTCGGTTTCCGCTTCTTCGATGATCTCTGCTTTCTTGGCTGGGATAACCATGTCATCGATACCTACGGATGCGCCTGAACGGGCAGCGTAAGCAAAACCGGTGTACATGATCTGGTCAGCGAAGATTACGGTCGGCTTCAGGCCCAGGATGCGGTAACAGGTGTTCAGCATCTTGGAGATCGCTTTCTTGCCCAGAGGCTGGTTAACGATCGAGTAAGGCAGACCTTGCGGTACGATCATCCACAGGATGGCGCGACCGATGGTGGTATCAATAATCGAAGTCTGGTGAACAGATTCACCTTCGGTATTCTTGATCTCTTCTGTAATACGCACTTTTACGCGTGCATGCAGAGAGGCCAGACCGGCGCGGTAAACGCGTTCAGCTTCTTTAGGACCCGTCAGAACCATGCCTTCGCCTTTGGCGTTAACACAGTCACGAGTCATATAGTACAGACCCAATACAACGTCCTGAGAAGGAACGATGATTGGCTCGCCGTTCGCTGGTGACAGGATGTTGTTGGTAGACATCATCAACGCACGCGCTTCCAGCTGGGCTTCCAGCGTCAACGGTACGTGAACAGCCATCTGGTCACCATCGAAGTCGGCGTTGTATGCCGCACAAACCAGCGGGTGCAGCTGGATCGCTTTACCTTCGATCAGAACCGGTTCAAACGCCTGGATACCCAAACGGTGCAGGGTTGGTGCACGGTTCAGCAGTACCGGGTGTTCGCGGATCACTTCGTCCAGGATATCCCAAACGACGGCTTCTTCGCGCTCAACCATTTTCTTGGCGGCTTTGATCGTTGTGGCCAGGCCACGCAGTTCCAGCTTGCCGTAGATGAACGGTTTGAACAGCTCCAGTGCCATTTTCTTCGGCAGACCGCACTGATGCAGACGCAGGTATGGACCTACGGTGATTACAGAACGACCAGAGTAGTCAACACGTTTACCCAACAGGTTCTGACGGAAACGACCCTGCTTACCTTTGATCATGTCGGCCAAAGATTTCAGAGGACGTTTGTTGGAACCGGTGATGGCACGACCGCGACGGCCGTTATCCAGCAGGGCATCTACCGCTTCTTGCAGCATACGCTTTTCGTTGCGCACGATGATGTCAGGCGCAGCCAGATCCAGCAGGCGTTTCAGACGGTTGTTACGGTTGATCACGCGGCGGTACAGATCGTTCAGATCTGAAGTCGCGAAACGGCCACCATCCAATGGAACCAATGGACGCAGATCTGGCGGCAGTACCGGCAGCACGGTCAGGATCATCCACTCTGGCTTGTTACCAGATTGCACGAACGCTTCCAGCAGCTTGATACGCTTGGTCAGCTTCTTACGCTTGGTTTCGGAGTTGGTTTCGTTCAGCTCTTCACGCAGCTGCTCACACTCGGCTTCCAGATCCATGTTTTTCAACAGGGCCTGAATAGCTTCCGCACCCATCTTGGCGTCGAATTCGTCACCAAACTCTTCCAGCGCATCCAGATACTGCTCTTCAGTCAGGATCTGACGACGCTCGAGGTTGGTCATACCGCCTTCGACTACCACGTAGGATTCGAAGTACAGTACACGTTCGATGTCACGCAGCGGCATATCCAGCAGCAAACCGATGCGCGAAGGCAGCGATTTCAGGAACCAGATGTGCGCAGTCGGAGAAGCCAGTTCGATGTGGCCCATACGCTCACGGCGTACTTTGGTCTGGGTCACTTCAACGCCGCACTTCTCACAGATCACGCCGCGGTGTTTCAAGCGCTTGTACTTACCGCACAGGCACTCGTAATCTTTTACCGGCCCAAAGATACGGGCGCAGAAAAGGCCGTCACGCTCAGGTTTGAACGTACGGTAGTTAATGGTTTCCGGCTTTTTAACTTCACCGAACGACCATGAACGGATCATGTCTGGCGATGCCAGAGCAATCTTGATCGCATCAAACTCTTCGGTCTTAGTTTGCGCTTTCAGAAACTTTAATAAGTCTTTCACGGATTGGCTCCTGTCGGAGTTAAACCTGTTGGGAGCACGCTGACAAATCGTGCGCCCGTGTGACCTGAACAACCACCCTCTGGCTCCCTAAGGTCGGGAGCCAGAGCTGGAATAGCGATTAGTCGCCTTCCAGTTCGATGTTGATACCCAGCGAGCGGATTTCTTTCAACAGTACGTTGAAGGACTCCGGCATGCCTGGTTCCATACGGTGATCGCCATCCACGATGTTTTTGTACATCTTGGTACGGCCGTTGACGTCATCCGACTTAACGGTAAGCATTTCCTGCAAGGTGTAAGCTGCGCCGTATGCTTCCAGCGCCCACACTTCCATCTCACCGAAGCGCTGACCACCGAATTGCGCCTTACCACCCAGCGGCTGCTGAGTAACCAAGCTGTAAGAACCGGTAGAACGCGCGTGCATCTTATCGTCAACCAAGTGGTTCAGTTTCAGCATGTACATATAGCCGACGGTTACCTGGCGCTCGAACTGCTCGCCGGTACGGCCATCAAACAGCGTAATCTGACCTGAAGTCGGGATACCGCCCATTTCCAGCAGTTGCTTGATTTCTGACTCTTTCGCACCATCGAAGACTGGGGTTGCGATCGGCATACCTTTTTTCAGGTTCTCTGCCAGACGCAAGACTTCGTCGTCGGTGAAGGTGTTCAGGTCAACTTTCTGGCAAACGCCGTCACCCAGATCGTAAGCCTTCTGGATGAATTCACGCAGCTTGGCCACTTCCTGGTGCTGCTTGAGCATTTGGTTGATCTTCTCACCAATGCCTTTCGCCGCCATACCCAGGTGAGTTTCCAGGATCTGACCGATGTTCATACGCGATGGAACGCCCAGCGGGTTCAGAACGATGTCAACCGGCGTACCGTTTTCATCGTAAGGCATATCTTCGATCGGGTTGATCTTGGAGATAACACCCTTGTTACCGTGGCGGCCTGCCATCTTGTCACCCGGTTGGATCTGACGCTTAACGGCCAGATACACCTTGACGATTTTCAGCACGCCTGGTGCCAGATCGTCGCCTTGGGTGATCTTACGACGCTTGGCATCCAGCTTCTTCTCGAAGTCGGATTTCAGTTCGTCGTACTGCTCTGCCAGCTGTTCCAGCTGGTTTTGCTTGTCTTCGTCGGTCAGGCCCAGTTCCAACCAGCGATCGCGTGGCAGTTTGCTCAGCTTCTCGGCTTCGATACCACCAGAAACCAGTACCGCATGGATACGAGCGAACAGGCCAGCTTCCAGGATCTGCAGTTCTTCAGTCAGGTCTTTCTTCGCCTGCTTCAGCTGCATCTCTTCGATTTCCAACGCACGCTTGTCTTTGTCCACGCCATCGCGGGTAAAGACCTGCACGTCGATAACCGTACCGGAAACGCCGTTTGGTACGCGCAGAGAAGAGTCTTTAACGTCAGACGCTTTCTCACCGAAGATCGCACGCAGCAGCTTCTCTTCTGGCGTCAGCTGGGTTTCACCTTTCGGCGTTACCTTACCAACCAGAATGTCGCCACCGGTCACTTCTGCACCGATATACACGATACCGGATTCATCCAGCTTGGAGAGCGCTGCTTCACCCACGTTAGGGATGTCGGCGGTGATCTCTTCCGGCCCCAGTTTGGTGTCGCGAGACACGCAAGCCAGTTCCTGGATGTGGATGGTGGTGAAGCGATCTTCCTGTACTACACGCTCGGAGACCAAGATGGAGTCTTCGAAGTTGTAGCCGTTCCAAGGCATGAACGCGACGCGCATGTTCTGACCCAATGCCAGTTCACCCAGGTCTGTAGACGGGCCATCTGCCAGCACGTCGCCGCGCTCGATTGGCTCACCCAGATTCACACAAGGCATCTGGTTGATACAGGTGTTCTGGTTAGAACGGGTGTACTTGGTCAGGTTATAAATATCGATACCTGCTTCGCCCGGGTACATCTCGTCTTCGTTAACTTTGATAACGATACGGGAAGCATCCACGTACTGGATCACACCACCGCGTTTGGCTACGGCAGTAACACCGGAGTCAACCGCTACGGCACGTTCCATACCTGTACCTACCAGCGGCTTGTCAGCACGCAGGGTTGGCACCGCTTGACGTTGCATGTTCGCACCCATCAATGCACGGTTGGCGTCATCGTGTTCCAGGAATGGGATCAGTGAAGCACCAACGGATACAACCTGCTGGGTTGATACGTCCATATAGTCAACCTGGTCGCGGCTAAACAGGCTTGATTCGCCTTTGCTACGACAGGTAACCAGGTCTTCTTCAAAGCGGCCTTCTTCGTCCAGGTTGGAGTTCGCCTGAGCGATAACGAAGTTGCCTTCTTCAATAGCAGACAGATAGTTGATTTCATCGGTAACCACGCCGTCACGCACGCGGCGGTACGGGGTTTCCAGGAAGCCATACTCGTTGGTCTGTGCGTACACGGACAAGGAGTTGATCAGACCGATGTTTGGACCTTCCGGCGTTTCGATTGGGCACACGCGACCGTAGTGAGTCGGGTGTACGTCTCGAACTTCAAAGCCGGCACGTTCACGGGTCAGACCGCCTGGGCCCAATGCAGAGATACGACGTTTGTGCGTGATCTCGGACAACGGGTTGTTCTGGTCCATAAACTGGGACAGCTGGCTTGAACCGAAGAACTCTTTCACCGCCGCCGAAATTGGCTTGGCGTTGATCATGTCCTGAGGCATCAGGGTATCCAGATCGCCCAGGGACAGACGTTCTTTCACCGCACGCTCAACACGTACCAGACCGACACGGAACTGGTTCTCGGCCATTTCGCCAACGGAACGGATACGACGGTTGCCCAAGTGGTCGATATCGTCCACTTCGCCTTTACCGTTACGGATATCGATGAGCTTCTTCATCACTTCGATGATGTCGTCTTTGCTCAGGATGCCCGAACCTTCGATCTCGTCACGCAGCAGAGAACGGTTGAACTTCATCCGGCCAACCGCAGACAGATCGTAGCGGTCTTCAGAGAAGAACAGGTTCTCGAACAGGCTTTCCGCCGCTTCACGCGTTGGTGGCTCACCAGGGCGCATCATGCGGTAGATTTCTACCAGAGCGCTCAGACGATCGCTGGTTGGGTCGACACGTACGGTTTCAGAGATGTACGCACCGTGGTCCAGATCGTTGGTGAACAGCGTTTCGATACGCTTGTGGCCTGACTGGCTCAGCTTGGCCAACAGATCCAGTGACAGCTCCATGTTGGCTGCACAGATCAGTTCGCCGGTATTGGTATCGATATAGTCCTTCGCGACCACTTTGCCCGCGATGTACTCAACCGGTACTTCAATGCTGCGAATTTCGTCTTTTTCGAGCTGACGGATATGACGAGCGGTGATACGGCGTGCTTTCTCAACGTAGATCTTACCGTTGGCTTCGATATCGAAGGACGCAGTTTCACCACGCAGACGCTCTGGAACCAGCTCCATCTGCAGCTTGTTATCACGGATCTCGAAAACAATTTTCTCAAAGAACAGGTCAAGGATCTGCTCAGTGGTGTAGCTCAGCGCGCGCAGAATAATGGTCGCAGGCAGTTTGCGGCGACGGTCGATACGCACGAACAGGTTGTCTTTCGGGTCAAACTCGAAATCCAGCCATGAGCCACGGTAAGGGATGATACGTGCGTTATACAGCACTTTGCCCGAGGAGTGGGTTTTACCCTTATCGCTGTCGAAGAACACACCAGGACTACGATGCAGCTGGGATACGATAACCCTCTCAGTACCGTTAATTACAAAGGTACCGTTTTCGGTCATGAGCGGAATTTCGCCCATATAGACTTCTTGTTCCTTGATGTCTTTGACCGTACCTTCTGGTGCTTCACGTTCGTAGATGACCAGGCGCAGTTTTACGCGCAGCGGTGCAGAGTACGTCACACCACGGATCTGGCACTCTTTAACGTCAAACACCGGCTCACCAAGACGGTAGCTAACGTATTGCAGCTCCGAATTGCCACTGTAGCTCTGGATCGGGAAAACAGAACGGAATGCGGCTTCTAAGCCGTATTGCCCTTCTGGATCTTGCTCGATAAATTTCTGGAACGAGTCAAGCTGGATAGAAAGGAGATAAGGTATGTCCAAAACTTGTGGACGCTTACCAAAATCCTTACGAATACGTTTCTTCTCGGTATAGGAGTAAACCATAGGGTTCCTCAGCTCGCTGGAAAGTCGAACCTATTGTCCGTCCGGATAGGGGACGGTTCATGCAACACCGTTTTGTTGACCGGAAAGCGAGAACACTTTCCGCAATACTCGTTTCTATCACGCTTAAATCATTTCATTGCCGTGGCGGCAGATTCGGCTGCGGCGCAGAGGGCAGTATATTAAGTCGTCGATAGAAAGAAATATTGGGGTTAGCCAGTAGTCAAACAGTGTGAAACTCTACTGACGCCCTACAGCGCAAAAAGGCTGGTGACCAAAAAGTCACCAGCCATCAGTCTGTTAGTTAAAACAGACTGCACTCCAAAAGCAGTGGCTTATTTAACTTCAACTTCAGCGCCAGCTTCTTCCAGAGCTTTTTTCAGTGCTTCAGCGTCGTCTTTGCTGATGCCTTCTTTCAGTGCTGCTGGTGCAGACTCAACCAGGTCTTTAGCTTCTTTCAGACCCAGGCCAGTTGCGCCACGTACTGCTTTGATT
This sequence comes from Serratia sp. K1WW1, assembly GCF_055790865.1. Classification (NCBI taxonomy): domain Bacteria; kingdom Pseudomonadati; phylum Pseudomonadota; class Gammaproteobacteria; order Enterobacterales; family Yersiniaceae; genus Serratia; species Serratia sp. K1WW1. Next base: position 483,867 of record NZ_CM147697.1, on the reverse strand, counting down.
ACTGCAACTTTGTTCGCGCCGATACCTTTCAGTACAACGTCGAATTCAGTTTTTTCTTCAGCAGCTTCAACAGCAGCAGCAGGACCTGCAGCTACAGCAGCAGCAGAAACACCGAACTTCTCTTCCATAGCGGCGATCAGTTCAACGATTTCCATTACAGACAGGGCTGCAACGCCTTCGATAATTTGGTCTTTAGTGATAGACATAACAAAAGTTCCTAAAATTCAGAAATAGTTTAAATACGTAAGCAAAGGCTAAGAAAGAGAGAGGCTTATGCCGCTTCTTTCTGATCGCGTACTGCAGCCAGAGTGCGAACCAATTTGCCAGCAGCGGCTTCTTTCATGGTTGCCATCAGGCGTGCGATTGCTTCATCGTAAGTAGGCAGCGTTGCCAAGCGGTCGATTTGTGCCGCAGGGATCAGCTCACCTTCAAAGGCCGCAGCTTTAACCTCAAATTTTGCATTCGCTTTCGCGAACTCTTTGAACAGACGAGCAGCAGCGCCCGGATGTTCAGTAGAGAATGCAATCAAGGTAGGACCGACAAACGTGTCTTTCAGGCATTCGAACGGAGTGCCTTCAACTACGCGACGCATCAAGGTGTTGCGAACAACACGCATGTAAACGCCAGCTTCACGACCTGCTTTACGCAGTTCAGTCATTTTATCAACGGTAACGCCACGAGAATCCGCAACTACCGCAGACAGCGCGCCTTTGGCTACTTCGTTGACTTCAGCAACAATCGCTTGTTTGTCTTGAAGATTTAATGCCATTAGCTTTTTGCTCCTGGATTTAGCCGGGGAAAATCCCCGGAACTCACTTCACTCAACAGCTTGTGCGAACACGCGCCGTTGAGCGGCTTAACACGGTGAGCAGAATCCAGCAAAGACCATTCTTTTTAAAAAAGAAAAAATTTCTTTAGGCTCTGTCACCGTCTACGCAGGAAGGATTAAGTGCCTTACGGCACACCTGCGGTCTTGGACGGAGGCCTGGATAGGCCAGGCTCCAACCGAAAAATCTGTTGTTCCGCACGTAGCAGAACCTTGGGGGATAAGATTCTAGATGAATCCCACCCCCAAGTCAAAGCGATTAATCACCGGGTGATTAGTTCGCTACAGCAGTCAAGCCGCTTTGATCGATAGCAACGCCAGCACCCATGGTGGTGGAAAGGCTAACTTTCTTGATGTACATGCCTTTTGCCTGAGATGGTTTGGCTTTTTTCAGCGCAACCAGCAGAGACTCCAGGTTTTCCTTCAGCTTGTCTGTGTCGAAATCAACCTTACCGATAGTGGTGTGGATGATACCGTTTTTGTCGTTACGATAACGAACCTGACCTGCTTTAGCGTTCTTCACAGCTTCAGCAACGTTAGGGGTAACGGTACCCACTTTCGGGTTAGGCATCAGACCACGTGGACCCAGAACCTGGCCCAGTTGACCTACAACGCGCATTGCATCCGGGGAAGCAATAACTACGTCGAAGTTCATCTCGCCTTTCTTGATCAGGTCAGCCAGATCTTCCATACCTACCAGCTCTGCGCCTGCAGCTTTAGCAGCTTCAGCGTTAGGGCCCTGGGCAAATACGGCAACGCGAACGCTGCGACCGGTGCCGTGTGGCAGAACGGTAGCACCACGTACGTTTTGGTCTGATTTACGAGCGTCGATGCCGAGGTTAACGGCAACGTCAACGCTTTCTACGAATTTAGCGGTGGCCAGCTCTTTCAGCAGAGCAACAGCTTCGAGGATGTCATACTGTTTAGTAGCATCAACTTTGTCACGGATCACGCGCATGCGCTTGGTCAGCTTAGCCATTTCTTAATCCTCCACTACCAGGCCCATGGAACGAGCAGTACCTTCGATGGAGCGAATCATCGCTTCAACGTCAGAACCAGTCATGTCCGCAGCTTTGGTTTCTGCGATTTCACGAACCTGTGCACTAGTCACTTTGCCAACTTTATCTTTGTTTGGCTTGCCGGAACCAGACTTAACACCAGCCGCTTTCTTCAGCAGAACTGCTGCCGGCGGGGTTTTGGTTACGAAAGTGAAGGAGCGATCAGAATAAACTGTAATAACAACCGGGATCGGCAGGCCTTTCTCAACGCTGTCAGTCTTAGCGTTGAATGCCTTACAGAATTCCATGATGTTAACACCTTGCTGACCCAGAGCTGGACCAACTGGTGGACTTGGGTTAGCCATACCGGCTGCAACTTGCAGCTTAACGTAGGCTTGTACTTTCTTGGCCATTGAAATTTCCTCGTTTGGGTAATATCGCCTCCTGAGAGGCTCCCCGTGTTTCGTCTCGCTGCAAGAGCAAGACATCTAAAAACAAAAGGCGCGAAATTATAGTTCAATTTCGCGCCTCTGACAAGCCACAAATCCGCTCGCCTTGCTGATTATTTGATCAGCCTTTTTCTACCTGGCTAAAGTCCAGTTCCACCGGCGTTGCACGGCCAAAGATGGAGACAGATACTTTCAGGCGGCTCTTCTCGTAGTCCACTTCTTCAACGACACCGTTAAAGTCAGCAAATGGACCATCGTTGACGCGCACCAGTTCACCCGGCTCGAACATGGTTTTCGGACGTGGTTTATCACCAGCCTGCTGCAGGCGGTTCATAATGGCGTCCACTTCTTTATCGCTGATCGGTGCAGGACGATCGGAAGTTCCACCGATGAAGCCCATAACACGAGGAACACTGCGCACCAAGTGCCAGCTGGCGTCATTCATCACCATCTGAACCAGTACATAGCCAGGGAAGAATTTACGCTCACTCTTACGACGCAGACCACCACGGATCTCCACCACTTCTTCGGTGGGAACCATGACTTCGCCGAACAGCTCTTCCATATCGTGCAGTTTGATATGTTCACGCAGCGATTGCGCTACGCGACCTTCAAAACCGGAAAACGCCTGAACGACGTACCAGCGTTTTTTTGGGGCTTCAGACATTTTAGAACCTCAGGCCAGTAATAAACGATACCAGACGGACCAATATACCATCCAGGCCCCACAGAATCAGTGACATCACGGCGGTTACCGCGGCAACGATCAACGTGGTGTGTAACGTTTCCTGACGAGTTGGCCAGATCACTTTACGTACTTCAGTACGCGCTTCGCGCGCAAACGCAACGGTGGCTTTGCCTTTAGTGGTCATCAATGCCACTGCACCTGCAACGGCAATAACCACGACAACGGCCAACGCACGCAGCGGCAGGCTGAAATCACGGTAGTAATAGTTACCGACGATAGCCACAACCAACAGAACGGCGACGATTGACCACTTGGCCGCTTCAAGGCCGCGCCCGCTCCCTTGAGCCTCGGTATTCGCACTCATAAACCAACCTGTCACTAATGATTCGAACAAACAACTTTGCCTCGCAATGCGAGGCAAACCAAACCGAACAGATGCCGCTTGGCAGCATCTCGGTGTTTTACGCCATGACGTATTTCAGTCAATACCGTTTAAGAGCCCATCTCACCAATGATTATGACTGCAAAATCGCTGATGAGATAGGTTCTAGTTCACAGCGTAGAAAAAGGGCATCAAATGATGCCCTTTTATCGCATGTCGCGTCAAATGTTATCCGCGATTAAGCGATAACTTTGGCAACAACACCTGCGCCAACGGTACGGCCGCCTTCACGGATTGCGAAACGCAAGCCTTGGTCCATAGCGATTGGGTGGATCAGGGTAACAACCATGTTCACGTTATCGCCTGGCATTACCATCTCTACGCCTTCTGGCAGTTCGATGGTACCGGTCACGTCAGTTGTACGGAAGTAGAACTGTGGACGGTAGCCTTTGAAGAATGGAGTATGACGACCACCTTCTTCTTTGCTCAGGATATACACTTCTGAATCGAACTGAGTGTGTGGCTTGATGGAACCTGGTTTAGCCAGTACCTGACCACGTTCGATGTCTTCACGCTTGATACCACGCAGCAGAACACCAACGTTCTCACCAGCACGGCCTTCGTCCAGCAGTTTGCGGAACATTTCAACGCCAGTACAGGTAGACTTAACGGTGTCTTTGATACCAACGATTTCAACTTCTTCGCCAACTTTAACGATACCGCGCTCAACACGACCGGTAACTACGGTACCACGACCGGAGATGGAGAATACGTCTTCGATTGGCAGCAGGAACGGCTGGTCGATAGCACGCTCTGGTTCTGGGATGTAAGAATCCAGGTGACCGGCCAGCTCGATGATTTTAGCTTCCCACTCAGCTTCGCCTTCCAGTGCTTTCAGCGCTGAACCACGAACAACCGGCAGGTCATCACCAGGGAAGTCATAAGCAGACAGAAGTTCACGAACTTCCATTTCTACCAGTTCCAGCAGCTCTTCATCATCAACCATGTCGCATTTGTTCATGAATACGATGATGTAAGGAACGCCAACCTGACGACCCAGCAGGATGTGCTCACGAGTCTGAGGCATAGGGCCGTCAGTCGCAGCTACAACCAGGATAGCGCCGTCCATCTGAGCAGCACCGGTGATCATGTTTTTCACGTAGTCGGCGTGCCCTGGGCAGTCAACGTGCGCGTAGTGACGAGTCGGGGTGTCATATTCAACGTGAGAAGTGTTGATGGTGATACCACGAGCTTTTTCTTCTGGCGCGTTATCGATCTGGTCGAAAGCACGTGCAGAACCACCGTAGGTTTTAGCCAGAACGGTAGTGATTGCAGCAGTCAGGGTAGTTTTGCCGTGGTCAACGTGGCCGATAGTACCGACGTTAACGTGCGGTTTTGAACGTTCAAATTTTTCTTTAGACATCGATTGTCCCTCTAAGACACGGATAAATCGGTGGTATCACCACATCAACCAAGCATTTGCTTGTTGAATTCAGGAAACAGAAAGAAAATCAGGGGGCGAGAAATTAAGAAGTGGTGCTGATAGGCAGATTCGAACTGCCGACCTCACCCTTACCAAGGGTGCGCTCTACCAACTGAGCTATATCAGCACATCTTGGAGCGGGCAGTGGGAATCGAACCCACATCATCAGCTTGGAAGGCTGAGGTAATAGCCATTATACGATGCCCGCATCCTGGAACTCGGCTACCTGACTTTTCTGTAGACTTTAAAGGTGGAGAGAAGGATTGTTCGTCGCTTAACTCTTCACCCTTCGTGCCAGCAACTTCCGTTACGCGGCGCGAACTGTTTGAAGGCATTGTCTCACTTTGTGAGACTTGAACCTTGTTATAAGGTTCTTACCTTCCCCGAACGATGCTCATCTTAATGATTTCGCTCGGTGTGACCCAGTGCCTCAGGTCTAATATGGTGGTGGGGGAAGGATTCGAACCTTCGAAGTCTGTGACGGCAGATTTACAGTCTGCTCCCTTTGGCCGCTCGGGAACCCCACCAGATTTTAACTACTTTTACTGACCACTTTATACTTGAATGGTGCCGGCTACCGGAATCGAACTGGTGACCTACTGATTACAAGTCAGTTGCTCTACCTACTGAGCTAAGCCGGCATCAAGTGCAGCGCATTCTAGGTAGAGCTGACGGCCTATGCAACAAAAAAATTGCGATCTAAGCCCTATCGCTCATAAATCAGCCGATTTCTGCATCCGGCTCGCAATTTTTCACCGTTGAGGCGCAAAATTTCATCAATTATGGGCATTAATCTAAACTATCTTAGACCTATCCTGCTGAAGCTTTCCCTGCGCTTTGTCGTATCGATCAATCAAAGATAGCCCATCGGTTGAAAGCCGCGATCGGGATAATGCACCACAAAGAGGACGGTGCTCTCTGATGGTGCCTATACATACCGCTTTCGTCCCTGGATTGGCTGCAACCGCACAGGTTAGCCGCATTGGCGCACTTATTGCTTATCTTCATTAATCCCTAATAGCCAGGAGGTATGACCGATGAAAATTGTCCTGATCAATGCGGCAACGCTTCCCATATACCGCGCCGAGCTGGCGCAGTTGCTCACCGATGCGGTCACTCACGGGGCTTCAGTAGGTTACGACACGCAAATTCCCCACGAAGATGCCGAAAGCTACTTCCATAGCCTGCGCCCAGCGTTGGCCAAAGGAGAGTTGCTATTGTGGATTGCCAGAGACGAAAGCGGCGTCATTGGCACAGTCCAACTCGCCCTGTGTCAAAAGCCGAACGGCCGCAACCGGGCCGAAGTACAAAAACTGCTGGTGCACAGCCGCGCCCGCCGCAATGGCGTTGGGCAGGCGTTGATGAAAACGCTGGAAAAAATGGCGCTTGAGATCCGCCGTGGCCTGCTTTATCTGGACACCCAGGCCGGTTCTGCAGCCGAAGGGCTGTATCGCTCGTTGGGCTATCGTTGCCTCGGGGAGATACCCGATTACGCCGCGGCTCCCGACGGGTATTACCATCCTACGGCGATTTACTACAAGCGGCTGTTTGCCGTTCAGCAACCCTCTCGCGCCGCCGCTAGCTGACCTGAAAACGGTATCATTGCCCAGTGATACCGCCTTGCAACAGGCCCTTTCTCAATTGCGTGCCTGTTCGCACTATTGGTAAAAACTGCCACTAATCGACCACAATTGCGAAAAAAGTCTACGCCTAAAAGCCAGCTGTCTATAATATGCAGTTTGATTATTATCTGGAGTTGGCGTCCAGCGCCTTTCCCAACCTGCGTTAACAGGCAGAATTTGGCTTATGATAAAAAGAGATCAATCTTTAGCGACGCCTTACCTTCAGTTCGATCGCAGCCAGTGGGCCGCGTTACGGGATTCGGTGCCGCTGACGCTGTCAGAAGAAGAGATTGTTAAACTCAAAGGGATTAACGAAGATCTCTCCTTGGAAGAAGTCGCACAGATCTACTTGCCGCTCTCACGGTTGCTGAACTTCTATATCAGTTCTAACCTGCGTCGCCAGGCAGTTCTGGAGCAATTCCTTGGTACCGATGGCCAACGCATTCCTTATGTGATTGGCATTGCTGGCAGCGTAGCCGTGGGTAAAAGTACCACAGCGCGTTTATTGCAGGCGTTGTTGAGCCGCTGGCCGGAACATCGTAGCGTGGAGCTGATCACCACAGACGGCTTTCTGCACCCGAACAAGGTGCTGAATGAGCGCGGCCTGATGAAGAAAAAAGGATTCCCGCAATCCTACGATATGCATAGCCTGGTGAAATTCGTTTCGGAAGTTAAATCCGGTGCCAAACGTGTTACAGCCCCGGTTTACTCTCACCTGATCTATGACGTCGTACCTGAAGGCAATAAAGTTATCGAACAGCCTGATATTCTGATCCTGGAAGGATTGAATGTTTTACAAAGCGGTATGGACTATCCACACGATCCTCACCGGGTATTTGTTTCCGACTTTGTTGATTTCTCAATCTATGTCGATGCCCCTGGCGATCTATTGCAAAGTTGGTATATCAACCGCTTCCTGAAATTCCGTCAGGGTGCGTTCTCTAATCCAGACTCCTATTTCCATAGCTATGCGCAGTTGCCGGAAACAGAGGCGATCAACATTGCCACTCAGCTGTGGAATGAGATTAATGGATTGAATTTACAGCAGAATATATTACCGACTCGCGAGAGAGCCAGCTTGATTATGACCAAGAGTGCCAATCATGCTGTGGAAAATGTACGGTTACGGAAATAATCGATAGCGTAAGAGAGGCCAATGGCCTCTCTTATTTTAGCTTATTCAGCACTCCGCAAAGATATTTCACCACCAATAAAGGGTTTAATGACTCCTTCCTGTTCAAGCAGCAATGCACCCTGCTGATCAATACCGCGGGCAATACCGAAAATCTGTTGTTCACCAATTAATAGCTTCACCGGACGATCGATAAAATTATCTAATTGACGCCAACGTGAAATAAAGGGTGCTAACCCATCTATTTCAAATTGCCGTAATGAATTTCGTAGTTCATTAAGCAATTTGGCGGCCAATTCATTACGATCGATAGTGATCCCGGCCTCCTGTAGGTTGATCCAGCGCTGATCAATCTGACTGGCGTTGGTTTCGCGCATCGCCATGTTGATACCCGCACCCAGCACCAACTGGGCTGCATCCCCGGTTTTACCGGTCAGCTCAACCAGAATACCGGCCAACTTGCGATCGTTAAGGTATAAATCATTGGGCCACTTCACACGGACCTGTTCTGCACCGAGACGCTGCAACACTTCTGCCATCACGATGCCAATAACCAGGCTCAACCCCATCGCGGCCGCTGGCCCTTGTTCAAGACGCCAGAACATGGATAAATATAGGTTGGCCCCGAAAGGCGAAACCCACTGCCGACCACGTCGCCCACGCCCTGCCTGCTGATACTCGGCTATACAGGCATCACCGGATGTCAGTTCTGCAAGCCTGTCCAACAGATACTGGTTGGTTGAATCAACCACGGGCAACACCGTGACCCGCTTGTCTTCCAGTAAGCCAAGTATACGCTCAGCATCCAGCAAGTTGATCGCCGCAGGTAGGCTATAGCCTTTCCCCGGAACAGTGAACACATCCAAGCCCCACTCCCGGATAGTCTGAATATGCTTGTTAATCGCTGCGCGGCTCATTCCCAATGACTCACCCAAATGTTCGCCAGAGTGGAACTCGCCGTCCGCCAGTAGGGAGATGATCTTCAGTGGTACTGTGGTGTCTCTCATGAAATGACCTCTACGGCATCCAGCTCACCAGTAGCCCCGATAAAACGTACCTCTGGTTCTAACCAGACATCGAATTTCTGCGCGACCGTATTGCGCACATGCCTGGCCAGTGCTACCACATCCTGGCTGCTGGCATTATCGGCATTTACCAACACCAAGGCCTGCTGACGGTGCACCGCTGCGCCACCGATCTGATGCCCCTTGAGTGAACACTGATCGATCAGCCAACCGGCAGCCAACTTTTCTTGTCCGTCCGGCTGCGGATAATGTGGCATTGCAGGATATTGGGCTAATAACGCTTTAGCGGCTTCCCCGCTCACCAGGGGATTTTTAAAGAAGCTGCCTGCATTGCCGGTAATACGTGGATCTGGCAGCTTGCTGCGCCGCATGGCGCATACCGCGTCAAATACCTGCTGCGGCGTTACCGTCTTGGGATCCAGCTTGGCAAGGTCGCCGTAGTTCAGCAACGGACTCCACTGTTTGCTAAGCCGTAAACCAACGCCCACAATCACGAAGCCTTGCTTAAGCTCATGCTTAAAAACGCTTTCCCGGTAACCAAACTGGCAGCGTTCAGGATCCATACGATCGATTTCACCCGTAGTCAGGTTCAGCAGGTCGACATACTCACAGACCTGTTTGAGCTCAATGCCGTAAGCCCCAATATTCTGGATCGGCGCCGAACCGACCAAACCCGGGATCAATGCCAGATTTTCCAGCCCGGGGATGCCACGCTCGAGCATCTGGCTAACCAGATGGTGCCAATTCTCTCCGGCGCTGACATGCAGATGCCAGGCGTCCTGCTCTTCCCTGACGGTGATACCTTTTAACTGGTTAATCATGACCGTACCGGCAAAATCCTCCAGGAACAGGACGTTGCTCCCTTCACCGAGTACCAGCAGTGGCTGTTGGCGCTTTTGCGCTTGCTGCCATGCTTTAATCATCATTTCAATTTCTTCGGCAATGACTAAATGCGCTGCGTTGACCGGGAGCGCAAAAGTATTGTGATTTTTTAATGACGCGCTTTCAGTAGACATGATTTAAATACTCTGACGGAACAAATTATCATCTAGTCTACTCGATCCACCGCGCATGGCTATTATTTGTTTTTACTCACTGGTAATTTCTTGTTAGCTAATAACCTCTGACTTCATGGGATATTAAAAATATCCTTGTAAATCATAACAATATGATAATTCTATTATCTTGATTCAAGCACAAGTCTGAGTTATATAAAATCTATCAGCATTAATGATATGTATGAATTAGCCTGGCGGGTTTGGAACTAAAAATTTCATGAATATTTCCAGGTGGGAACCCGGTTATATTTAATCGTTTACCTATGCGGAGATAATTCGGGATAGCCGAGTGATACCATCCCCTCACCCTAACCCTCTCCCACAGGGAGAGGGGACCGATCGAGTCCGCTGGTATTCCTCAGAACTTCTTATCTTTCTGATTACTCATCACTGCCGAAACGGCATGGGTTCATCAAAGGTTCCGACTTGCCGAAGCCGCACTCACTCATCCACGACGCCGGACTGCTCCCTCTCCCCCGCACGGGTGTTCAGTTGTTCTCAGCTGGTACTCTGGGAGAGGGTGGGGGTGAGGGGCATTTCTGTTTCCGACACATAGCAAAAAGGCCATCCTTGCGGATGGCCTCTTGGCTTATTTGATGCCTGGCAGTGTCCTACTCTCGCATGGGGAGACCCCACACTACCATCGGCGCTACGGCGTTTCACTTCTGAGTTCGGCATGGGGTCAGGTGGGACCACCGCGCTATTGCCGCCAGGCAAATTCTGTTTCATTCCAACCGCTTCACTCTCGTGTCGCCATCGAAACCAATCTCGGAACCCGCTGAAAATCTACTTCAATCTCTCTAAAACACCTTTGGTGTTGTAAGGTTAAGCCTCACGGATCATTAGTACTGGTTAGCTCAATGCATCGCTGCACTTACACACCCAGCCTATCAACGTCTTAGTCTTAAACGTTCCTTCAGGGACCTTAAAGGCCCAGGGAAGACTCATCTCGAGGCAAGTTTCGCGCTTAGATGCTTTCAGCGCTTATCTTTTCCGCACTTAGCTACCGGGCAGTGCCATTGGCATGACAACCCGAACACCAGTGGTGCGTTCACTCCGGTCCTCTCGTACTAGGAGCAACCCCTCTCAATCTTCCAACGCCCACGGCAGATAGGGACCGAACTGTCTCACGACGTTCTAAACCCAGCTCGCGTACCACTTTAAATGGCGAACAGCCATACCCTTGGGACCTACTTCAGCCCCAGGATGTGATGAGCCGACATCGAGGTGCCAAACACCGCCGTCGATATGAACTCTTGGGCGGTATCAGCCTGTTATCCCCGGAGTACCTTTTATCCGTTGAGCGATGGCCCTTCCATTCAGAACCACCGGATCACTAAGACCTACTTTCGTACCTGCTCGAGCCGTCACTCTCGCAGTCAAGCTAGCTTATGCCTTTGCACTAACCTCACGATGTCCGACCGTGATTAGCTAACCTTCGTGCTCCTCCGTTACTCTTTGGGAGGAGACCGCCCCAGTCAAACTACCCACCAGACACTGTCCTCACCCCAGATTATGGGGCCGAGTTAGAACATCAAACATTAAAGGGTGGTATTTCAAGGTTGGCTCCATGCAGACTGGCGTCCACACTTCAAAGCCTCCCACCTATCCTACACATCAAGGCTCAATGTTCAGTGTCAAGCTATAGTAAAGGTTCACGGGGTCTTTCCGTCTTGCCGCGGGTACACTGCATCTTCACAGCGAGTTCAATTTCACTGAGTCTCGGGTGGAGACAGCCTGGCCATCATTACGCCATTCGTGCAGGTCGGAACTTACCCGACAAGGAATTTCGCTACCTTAGGACCGTTATAGTTACGGCCGCCGTTTACTGGGGCTTCGATCAAGAGCTTCGCCTTGCGGCTGACCCCATCAATTAACCTTCCAGCACCGGGCAGGCGTCACACCGTATACGTCCACTTTCGTGTTTGCACAGTGCTGTGTTTTTATTAAACAGTTGCAGCCAGCTGGTATCTGCGACTGGCTTCAGCTCCGAGAGCAAGTCTCTTCACCTACGCGCCAGCGTGCCTTCTCCCGAAGTTACGGCACCATTTTGCCTAGTTCCTTCACCCGAGTTCTCTCAAGCGCCTGGGTATTCTCTACCTGACCACCTGTGTCGGTTTGGGGTACGATTTGATGTTACCTGATGCTTAGAGGCTTTTCCTGGAAGCAGGGCATCAACTACTTCTGCACCGTAGTGCATCGTCATCACGCCTCAGGGTTGATAAGTAACCGGATTTACCAGGTCACTCCCCCTACACGCTTAAACCGGGACAACCGTCGCCCGGCTAGCCTAGCCTTCTCCGTCCCCCCTTCGCAGTAACACCGAGTACAGGAATATTAACCTGTTTCCCATCGACTACGCCTTTCGGCCTCGCCTTAGGGGTCGACTCACCCTGCCCCGATTAACGTTGGACAGGAACCCTTGGTCTTCCGGCGAGCGGGTTTTTCACCCGCTTTATCGTTACTTATGTCAGCATTCGCACTTCTGATACCTCCAGCAAACCTCACAGTTCACCTTCAACGGCTTACAGAACGCTCCCCTACCCAACAACGCCTAAGCGTCGCTGCCGCAGCTTCGGTGCATGGTTTAGCCCCGTTACATCTTCCGCGCAGGCCGACTCGACCAGTGAGCTATTACGCTTTCTTTAAATGATGGCTGCTTCTAAGCCAACATCCTGGCTGTCTATGCCTTCCCACATCGTTTCCCACTTAACCATGACTTTGGGACCTTAGCTGGCGGTCTGGGTTGTTTCCCTCTTCACGACGGACGTTAGCACCCGCCGTGTGTCTCCCGTGATAACATTCTTCGGTATTCGGAGTTTGCATCGGTTTGGTAAGCCGGGATGGCCCCCTAGCCGAAACAGTGCTCTACCCCCGAAGATGAGTTCACGAGGCGCTACCTAAATAGCTTTCGGGGAGAACCAGCTATCTCCCGGTTTGATTGGCCTTTCACCCCCAGCCACAAGTCATCCGCTAATTTTTCAACATTAGTCGGTTCGGTCCTCCAGTTAGTGTTACCCAACCTTCAACCTGCCCATGGCTAGATCACCGGGTTTCGGGTCTATACCTTGCAACTATTCGCCCAGTTAAGACTCGGTTTCCCTACGGCTCCCCTATACGGTTAACCTTGCTACAAAATATAAGTCGCTGACCCATTATACAAAAGGTACGCAGTCACACCACGAAGGTGCTCCCACTGCTTGTACGTACACGGTTTCAGGTTCTATTTCACTCCCCTCGCCGGGGTTCTTTTCGCCTTTCCCTCACGGTACTGGTTCACTATCGGTCAGTCAGGAGTATTTAGCCTTGGAGGATGGTCCCCCCATATTCAGACAGGATGTCACGTGTCCCGCCCTACTCATCGAACTCACAGTTAATGCATTTTAGTGTACGGGGCTATCACCCTTTGCTGCGCGACTTTCCAGACGCTTCCACTAACACAAGAACTGATTCAGGTTCTGGGCTGTTCCCCGTTCGCTCGCCGCTACTAGGGGAATCTCGGTTGATTTCTTTTCCTCGGGGTACTTAGATGTTTCAGTTCCCCCGGTTCGCCTCGTATGGCTATGTATTCACCATACGATAGTGTGTCGAAACACACTGGGTTTCCCCATTCGGGTATTGCCGGTTATAACGGTTCATATCACCTTACCGACACTTTTCGCAGATTAGCACGCCCTTCATCGCCTCTGACTGCCTAGGCATCCACCGTGTACGCTTAGTCACTTAACCTCACAACCCGAAGGTGTTTCTGTAAACAGAGACACTGTCGCGCTGTTTATTTGAGAGACTCTATGACAGGTTAATCCTTACCCCAATAGTTCTACGGAGGGATAAGTTTCAGCTGTCATGTTTCAATTTTCAGCTTGTTCCAGATTGTTAAAGAGCAATATCTTAAACACGACTCGCAAGAGTCATCTTTAAGATAATCAGTCACGAATGACCGGTGATAATGTCTTTCACTCATTATCGGATGGCGTCCCCAAGGGGATTCGAACCCCTGTTACAGCCGTGAAAGGGCAGTGTCCTAGGCCTCTAGACGATGGGGACACAAAATCCGATTAAACCCAGGGTTTAATCGTTTCTCGTATCAGCATGAGTCCAGAAGACTCATTACATCAACAGGTAGCGCTTTGCTCATTACTTTTCATCAGACAATCTGTGTGGACACTGCACTCAACTGCATATCTTTAGGTAAGGAGGTGATCCAACCGCAGGTTCCCCTACGGTTACCTTGTTACGACTTCACCCCAGTCATGAATCACAAAGTGGTAAGCGCCCTCCCGAAGGTTAAGCTACCTACTTCTTTTGCAACCCACTCCCATGGTGTGACGGGCGGTGTGTACAAGGCCCGGGAACGTATTCACCGTAGCATTCTGATCTACGATTACTAGCGATTCCGACTTCACGGAGTCGAGTTGCAGACTCCGATCCGGACTACGACATACTTTATGAGGTCCGCTTGCTCTCGCGAGTTCGCTTCTCTTTGTATATGCCATTGTAGCACGTGTGTAGCCCTACTCGTAAGGGCCATGATGACTTGACGTCATCCCCACCTTCCTCCGGTTTATCACCGGCAGTCTCCTTTGAGTTCCCGCCATTACGCGCTGGCAACAAAGGATAAGGGTTGCGCTCGTTGCGGGACTTAACCCAACATTTCACAACACGAGCTGACGACAGCCATGCAGCACCTGTCTCACAGTTCCCGAAGGCACCAATCCATCTCTGGAAAGTTCTGTGGATGTCAAGAGTAGGTAAGGTTCTTCGCGTTGCATCGAATTAAACCACATGCTCCACCGCTTGTGCGGGCCCCCGTCAATTCATTTGAGTTTTAACCTTGCGGCCGTACTCCCCAGGCGGTCGACTTAACGCGTTAGCTCCGGAAGCCACGCCTCAAGGGCACAACCTCCAAGTCGACATCGTTTACAGCGTGGACTACCAGGGTATCTAATCCTGTTTGCTCCCCACGCTTTCGCACCTGAGCGTCAGTCTTTGTCCAGGGGGCCGCCTTCGCCACCGGTATTCCTCCAGATCTCTACGCATTTCACCGCTACACCTGGAATTCTACCCCCCTCTACAAGACTCTAGCTTGCCAGTTTCAAATGCAGTTCCCAAGTTAAGCTCGGGGATTTCACATCTGACTTAACAAACCGCCTGCGTGCGCTTTACGCCCAGTAATTCCGATTAACGCTTGCACCCTCCGTATTACCGCGGCTGCTGGCACGGAGTTAGCCGGTGCTTCTTCTGCGAGTAACGTCAATCCAACAGCGTATTAAGCTATTGGCCTTCCTCCTCGCTGAAAGTGCTTTACAACCCGAAGGCCTTCTTCACACACGCGGCATGGCTGCATCAGGCTTGCGCCCATTGTGCAATATTCCCCACTGCTGCCTCCCGTAGGAGTCTGGACCGTGTCTCAGTTCCAGTGTGGCTGGTCATCCTCTCAGACCAGCTAGGGATCGTCGCCTAGGTGAGCCATTACCTCACCTACTAGCTAATCCCATCTGGGCACATCCGATGGTGTGAGGCCCGAAGGTCCCCCACTTTGGTCCGAAGACGTTATGCGGTATTAGCTACCGTTTCCAGTAGTTATCCCCCTCCATCGGGCAGTTTCCCAGACATTACTCACCCGTCCGCCGCTCGTCACCCAGGAGCAAGCTCCCTGTGCTACCGCTCGACTTGCATGTGTTAGGCCTGCCGCCAGCGTTCAATCTGAGCCATGATCAAACTCTTCAATTAAAAGCTTGATTTGCTTCAACTCGTGAAGCGATGCTCGAAAATTAACTTTCGTAATAATTCATTCGCATGAATTACTGCTTGGTCACTCTTCAAGACTTGATATTTTTTTGCTACCGAAGTAGCTGGATATCGTCTTGTGAGTGCCCACACAGATTGTCTGATAAATTGTTAAAGAGCGTTCGTTACCGTGAAGTTTCTCGGTAACGCGGGAGGTGCATATTACGCTTTCCCGCTGAAGAGTCAACCTTTTTCTCTTACGAGACACGGTGTTTTCACCGGGTTGCTTCTTCCTGGCTGGGCGACTGGTTCTCGTTAGAGGAGTCGTTGTTCCCGGTCAGTGGAGGCGCATTATAGGGAGTTCTCAGAAGGGCGCAACCCCTAAATTCAAAAAACTTTTCAAGCGCGGCTTTTTTCGGCAAAACGCTGCACAAGGCAGCATTTCTATCACTTTTCGTACTGGATGCGGCTGAATTCCTGGGAAAAACGGTCCACCTGCTGCCAATCTGTATATTCCACTTCTTTACTGGTATCCGTCTCTCCCCCGGTCATTTTCATGATAAAGCGGATCATGACGCGATCGAACCAGCGGTAACGCGGATAACGCAGCGCACCGGCAAACACGGCGCACTGTTTCGGCTGCCAAGGTGATGACAATAAGAACTTGCGGGTGTAGGCGTTGGTTTGCGGCGAACGCTTTTCCGGTTTGCGTGCCGTCAGGTTAACCGCGAAGAACGCGCTAGGCATCTGATTCAACTGATCAGCGTGGCGCTTCACAAATCGGTGTAATGCCGTATTAAAATGCCCGTAGCGTATCGAAGCCCCTATAAGTACCTGTTGGTACTGCCCAAGCTCGATATGCTCAGCCTGCTGCAGATCGATAACGTCGCAGTTCAAGGTATCCTGCAACTGGTTAGCTATATAAGCAGCTATAGAGTGCGTTTGTCCGTCACGGCCAGAATAGAGAATCAGTGCCTTCATGGCGTTACTCCTCGTAGATACATTTATTCACGCCAGAAAGTCGGTGTGAAGAGAACCAGCAGCGTAAACACTTCCAAACGGCCAAACAGCATGGTCAAGACCAGAACCCACTTTGCCGGTGGCGGCATGGTGGTAAAGTTATCGGCGACAACGCCGAGGCCCGGCCCCAGATTGTTAAGCGTAGCCGTTACCGCGGCAAAGGCCGAGAACTCGTCCACGCCAGTGGCGATAATGGCCAGCATGCTGACGATAAATACCAATGCATAAGCGGAGAAGAACCCCCACACCGCTTCAAGAATACGCTCCGGCAACGCGCGGTTGCCTAACTTGATGGTGTAAACCGCATTTGGATGCACCAACCGCTTCAACTCACGCGACCCTTGTAGGTACAGCAGCAGGATGCGGATCACTTTCAAGCCACCGCCCGTTGAACCCGCGCAGCCACCGATAAAGGCAGAACAGAGCAGGAGCATTGGTAAGAACAGTGGCCATTTGGCGATGCTGTCGGTGGTAAACCCTGCGGTGGTTGCCATCGACACCACCTGGAAGAAAGCCTGATTAAGCGTTTCCATGCCGCTTCTATATATACCGTGCCACCACAGCACCACGGTACATACCGCCACCAGCGTGAACTGCACGGCGATAAACATGCGAAATTCCGGATCGCGCCAGTACACTTTCAAGCTGCGCCCGCTGAGCAAGGCAAAGTGCAGGCCGTAGTTACAACCGGAGATCAGCAGGAAAACCGCGATGATGGTGTTGATGGCTGGGCTGGCAAAGTAACCCACGCTGGCATCATGCGTTGAGAAGCCCCCAATGGCGATAGTTGAGAAGCTATGGCCGATAGCATCAAACACCGACATTCCGGCGCCCCATAATGCCAGCGCGCAGGCGATGGTCAGCAGTACGTAAATCAGCCACAAGGTCTTGGCCGTTTCGGCAATACGCGGGCGCATTTTGTTGTCTTTCAATGGGCCGGGCATTTCCGCACGGTATAGCTGCATCCCCCCTACGCCAAGGATAGGCAGTATGGCGACGGCCAGCACGATGATCCCCATCCCCCCCATCCATTGCAGCATCTGGCGGTAGAATAAGATGGCTTTAGGCAAGGAGTCTAACCCGACCAAGGTGGTGGCACCGGTGGTGGTTAAACCCGAGAAGGATTCGAAAAAGGCGTCCGTCAGGGAGAGATTGGGCCGTTCGGAAAACAGGAAAGGCAATGCCCCCACGCTGCCCAGCACGGTCCAGAACAACACCACAATCAGGAAACCTTCACGCGGCTTTAATTCATGCTTCTGCTTACGGTTTGGCCACCACAGCATCAAGCCAATGGTCACAGCTACAAAGAAGGTCTGGCTGAATGCCCGCCCCGCTCCGTCGCGGTATATCAATGCCACCAGGCCAGGGATAAACATTGTCCCGGAAAACAGGATAACCAGCAGGCCCACAATACGGGTTATGGCGCGAAAATGCATTTCAGCACGATCCTTAACAATTCAGTTGGTGGGAATTATTGCGATATAGGGACTAATTGCAAACTTCCGCGGCTGAGATCGCGTAATTTATTCCCGAATGCCTCAGTACCCGTGGCCGGTAGCGCCAGATGTAACACCACGGCAGCACCGTAATCCCCATGCATAATCCGCCCTTCACTAAGCTGTAGCAAATTCTCTACCATTGCCAGCTGAGCATAGTCGCACCGCAAAGTATATTCGAGCTGCGGCACCTTATAGCTGACAACCAACTGCTTGAGCGCCTGTTGTACACCGCTACCGTAAGCCCGCACCAGGCCACCGGTACCCAGCTTGATCCCACCATAGTAGCGAACTACCACCGCGGTTATTTCACCGATCCCACTGCCCATTAGCTGGCTCAGGATAGGTTTGCCCGCAGTGCCGGAGGGTTCACCGTCATCGGAAAACCCCAACTGCTGCGAATCATTCGGTGCACCGGCAACAAAAGCCCAGCAATGGTGCCGGGCCGTTGGATGCTCGTCACGCACCTGCTGGATAAAGGCTTTTGCCGCCTCAACTCCGCAGGTGGGTGCCAGCAGAGTGATGAAACGGCTTTTCTTTATCTCTTCACTGACGCTGATGACAGCGCCAGGAATGGGGTAAGGCTGCATCAGGCCAGGTTCAGATCGCGCGTCATATTCTCAATACGCTTTTCGTGGATCACGATATTGTCCTCAATACGGATACCGCCGTAAGGTTTCAGCGCGTCGATACGATCCCAGGCAAAGTGTTTACTGAACTCGCCACTACGCCAAGGAGCCAACAGGGACTCAATGAAATACAGGCCCGGCTCAATGGTCAGCACCATGCCTGGTTGCATGACACGGGTGCAGCGCAGGAAGGGATATTTTGCGGGTGCTGCCAGATGAGTACCATTTTCATCCTGCATAAACCCGGCGGCATCATGCACCTGCAAACCAAGCGGGTGGCCTAAGCCGTGCGGCAGGAATGGACAGGTGATGCCTTGTTCGACCATCGCTTCTTCGCTGATGCCCGTTACCAGCTTATGATTTTTCAACAGTTTGGCGATACGTTGATGCATCTGTACATGGTAATCCGTGTAGCGCACCCCGGCTTTGATGGTATCTATCAGCGCAAGCTGTTCACTGTTGAGGTCTTTCACCAGATGGGCGAATGCATTGTCGCTCTGAGCCGCATAGGTGCGAGTCAGGTCGGCAGCGTAGCCGTTGTATTCCGCCCCTGCATCGATCAGGAAGCTGCGGGATTCGGCAGGAGGTTGATGATCCAGCTTGGTGTAATGCAGCACCGCCGCATGCTCATTCAGGGCCACGATATTATCGTAAGGCACGTCCGTATCACGATGGCCAGTGGCGGTCAGATAGGCCAGGTTGATATCGAACTCGCTCATACCGGACTGGAAGGCCTCTTGAGCGGCACGGTGCCCCATCACGGCCGTTTTCTGCGCTTCGCGCATGCAGGCCAGTTCATAACCGGTTTTGATCGAGCGACGGAAATCGAGGAAATTCAACACCGCTTGCGGATTGATGTGCTCGGCCGCAATGCCAAGAGAGAGGGCCCGCTGTTGTGCATAGCCGATATAGCCTACACGCTCGCGCTGCTGCGGCAGTTGGCTGGCGATATCATCGGCATTAGTCAGCGGCAACAGTTCAATGGATTTGGTCCAGAAGCTGTTGGGTAGCGGTTCAACGCTATGCCAGTAATCCACCGGGGAATAGAACCACAGCTTGGGTTTGTTAACGCCGTCCACCCACAACCAGCAGTTCGGCACCGACGTTACCGGCACCCACGCCTTGAAGTTGGCGTTCACTTTAAACGGGTAGCTATGGTCGTCCAGAAAGACCCGTTGCAGCTCGCCTGAGTGGATCAGCAATGCATCCAGATTGTTGCGCTCTAATACTTCACGAGCTCGTTGTTGCAGTGTTGCCAAGTGGTCGTTATACAAAGAAGCCAGCGTTTCCATCACAGTACCCTTATGCCCTCAGAACGGAATGAGCCATCTTAACACACAGATCCCACGCTCCAACCCCATCACCTCCTGCATGAGGTGTGCTTCGCAAACCGCTGCAAACAGATTACATCCCCGGGCGACTTGGCCGCTACGCACCAAAGTTTCTCGCTCAGGGGTGAAAAATAACTTGATTGGGTATCAAGCAATTAGCCATTCCCCCTGTGATCCGGTTTGCAAATATGCAATCTATTATTTGCAATTTATTAACATAAAAACCACACTCGTCATCATCTGGTCATACCAGATCATCTGCGCTGATTCAGGAGATCGACATGCTCTACCAAGGCGAAACATTACAAGTACACTGGCTCGACAACGGCATCGCCGAGTTGGTGTTCAACGCACCAGGCCCGATCAACAAGCTGGATACCAGCACCGTTGCCAGCCTGGGTGCCGCACTCGAGGTGCTGGAACAGCAAACCGAGTTGAAAGGGCTGCTGCTGCGCTCTGCCAAATCCGCATTCATCGTGGGTGCCGACATCACCGAGTTCCTCTCGCTGTTTGCCGCACCGGCTGAAAAGCTGCATGAATGGCTGGTGTTTGCCAATACCATCTTTAACCGGCTGGAAGATTTGCCGGTGCCAACTATCTCCGCCATTAACGGTTACGCGTTAGGCGGCGGCTGCGAATGCATCCTGGCGACCGATTTCCGTATCGCCTCTCCGGACGCACGCATCGGTCTGCCGGAAACCAAACTGGGCATCATGCCAGGATTCGGGGGTTCCGTACGTCTGCCACGCCTGCTGGGTAACGACAGCGCGCTGGAAATCATTGCCGCCGGGAAAGATATCGGCGCGAAAGACGCGCTGAAAATCGGCCTGGTCGATGCCGTGGTCGCACCGGAGAAACTGGTGGAAGCCGCGCTGAAAGTACTGCAACAGGCGATCGACGGCCAACTTGACTGGCGCGCCTACCGTCAGCCGAAGCTGGAGCCGCTGAAACTGAGCCCAATCGAAGCAGCAATGAGTTTCACCACTGCCAAAGGCATGGTGATGCAAACTGCCGGGAAACATTATCCTGCGCCGATGACCGCGGTAAAAACCATCGAAGCCGCCGCCAAGCTTGGCCGTGACGAAGCGTTGAAACTGGAAACCGCCAGCTTTGTGCCTTTGGCCCGCTCTAACGAAGCGCGCGCCCTGGTGGGCATTTTCCTCAACGATCAGTTCGTGAAAGGCCAGGCGAAAAAATTGGCCAAGAACGTTGAAGCTCCGAAACAGGCTGCCGTTCTGGGTGCCGGGATTATGGGGGGCGGCATCGCCTACCAATCCGCGCTGAAAGGTGTACCGGTGATCATGAAGGACATCAGCGACAAATCCCTGACTCTCGGCATGAATGAAGCGGCCAAGCTGCTGAATAAACAGCTGGAGCGCGGCAAACTGGATGGCCTGAAGATGGCACAGGTGCTGTCAACCATCCAGCCAACGCTGGACTATGCCGGTATCGAACGCGCCCAACTGATTGTTGAGGCCGTAGTTGAAAATCCTAAGGTAAAAGCGGCGGTGTTGTCTGAAGTGGAAGCCCTGATCGGCGAAGATACCGTACTGGCCTCCAATACCTCAACCATCCCGATCAATCACCTGGCAAAATCGTTGAAGCGCCCGCAAAACTTCTGCGGTATGCATTTCTTCAACCCGGTGCACCGTATGCCGTTGGTTGAGATAATCCGCGGTGAACACACCAGCGACAGCACCATCGCCGCCGTGGTGGCCTACGCCACCCGCATGGGCAAAACGCCGATCGTGGTCAATGATTGCCCTGGGTTCTTCGTTAACCGCGTGCTGTTCCCGTATTTTGCCGGGTTCAGTCAACTACTGCGCGACGGCGCCGACTTCCGTCAGATCGACAAAGTGATGGAGAAACAGTTTGGCTGGCCGATGGGCCCGGCGTATCTGTTGGATGTAGTCGGTATTGATACCGCGCACCATGCCCAGGCGGTGATGGCCAACGGTTTCCCTGAACGCATGAGTAAAAATTACCGCGATGCGATCGACGTGATGTTCGATAACCAACGCTTCGGCCAGAAAAACCAGCTGGGCTTCTACCGCTACAGCCAGGATAGCAAAGGCAAGCCGCGTAAAGATAACGACGAGCAAACCGACACTCTGCTGGCAACCGTGAGCGCGTCGGCACAGACCTTCAGCAGTGAAGAGATCATCGCCCGCATGATGATCCCGATGATCAACGAAGTGGTACGCTGCCTGGAAGAAGGCATTGTGGCCAGCCCGGCAGAAGCGGATATGGCATTGGTTTACGGCATCGGCTTCCCGCCGTTCCACGGTGGCGCATTCCGCTATCTGGATACGCTCGGCACCGCCAATTACGTCGAAATGGCCCAACGTTACGCTAACCTGGGGGCGCTGTATCAAGTGCCAGCCGGCCTGCGTGCCAAGGCGGAACGTAATGAAAGCTACTACCCGGTGGCGACAGCGGCGCTGTCTGATATCTCCACTGGCCAACCGGCATGAGGTTATAAAGATGGAAAACGTAGTTATTGTTGATGCCGTACGTACGCCGATGGGCCGCTCGAAAGGCGGCGCTTTCCGCCAGGTACGCGCGGAAGATCTTTCTGCTCATCTGATGCGTGCCGTGCTGAGCCGTAACCCGGCGCTGAATGCCGCCGAGATTGATGATATTTACTGGGGCTGCGTGCAGCAAACGCTGGAACAAGGCTTCAATATTGCCCGTAACGCCGCGCTGCTGGCCGAGATCCCACATCGTGTGCCAGCGGTAACGGTGAACCGCCTGTGTGGTTCTTCGATGCAGGCCTTGCACGACGCAGCCCGCGCAATCATGGTTGGTGACGCACAGGTCAGCCTGATTGGCGGAGTGGAACATATGGGCCACGTCCCGATGAACCACGGCGTAGACTTCCATCCAGGCCTGAGCCGCACCGTGGCAAAAGCCGCCGGGATGATGGGCCTGACCGCAGAAATGCTGGCCAAAATGCATAATATCAGCCGCGAAATGCAGGATGAATTTGCAGCCCGCTCCCACCAACGTGCCCATGCCGCTACGTTGGCCGGCTATTTCAAAAACGAAATTATCCCCACCACCGGCCATGACGCCGGCGGCGTACTGACTCGTTACGATTATGACGAAGTGATCCGCCCGGAAACCACCGTTGCCAGCCTGGCGGCATTGCGCCCGGCGTTTGACCCGGTCAACGGCACCGTCACCGCAGGCACCTCTTCCGCACTGTCTGACGGCGCTTCCGCCATGCTTATCATGAGCGAATCCCGTGCCAAGTCACTCGGACTGAAGGCTCGTGCCCGCATCCGTTCAATGGCGGTCGTTGGATGCGATCCTTCGATCATGGGCTATGGTCCGGTGCCTGCCAGCAAACTCGCGCTTAAACGCGCCGGTCTGAGCGTGCAGGATATCGATCTGTTTGAATTGAATGAGGCCTTTGCCGCCCAGTCGCTGCCCTGTATTAAAGATCTGGGGCTGCTGGAAAGCATGGACGATAAGATCAACCTTAACGGCGGTGCGATTGCCCTGGGCCACCCATTAGGCTGCTCCGGCTCCCGTATCTCCACCACCCTGCTGAATAATATGGAACGCCGTGACGTGCAGTTTGGTCTGGCCACCATGTGTATCGGCCTGGGTCAAGGGATCGCCACGGTATTTGAACGCGTTTAGCTGTGTCTGATTAGATGCCCCAAAAGGGCATCCCAAAGGTTTTGTTGCCGTACTTCCCGCCTGTCAGGGGCGGGTTTTTTTATGCCTGAAATTCGGTATCAAAAAAAACGGGGCAGCATTTGGCCACCCCGTCTTTAATGCTGCGCGTACAATCAGATAAACGCGAAAGCATCTCCAAACATATGCGCTTCCAGCGCGCCACGCTCGGCACAGAAACGCTCACGGGCAATTTTCGCCATCTCGAAACGACCTGCGATATAGATATCATGCTCCGCCAGCGAGCCAAAATCCTGTAACACGGCGCTCAGCACCGTGCCACTGCGGCCACGCCAGTCGTCTTCCGGCTGTTCAACCACCGGGATAACCTTCAGATTTGGGTATTGCAGTGAAATTGCCTCTAGCTCGCTGAGATCATAAAGATGCTTCAGCTCACGCCCACCCCAGTAAATCGAGATATCACGGTCTGGCTGGCGCTCCAGCGCCGTCAGCAAAATCGAGCGCGCGTAAGAGAACCCGGTACCGCCGGCAATCAACACCAGCGGGCGCTCGCCCTCTTCACGCAGCCAGGCTTCACCATGCGGAATATCTACGGTAATGGCCTGCTCTTTCAGCACCCGATCCATCACCGCCATGGCATACAGGTTCAGTTCAGAAGCACCAATATGCAGCTCGATATAGTCTTGCTGTGCTGGCGTCGAGGCCACTGAGAACGGGCGTTTATCACGCTCATCCATCACGACCATCAGGTATTGCCCTGCTTTGAACGAAAACGGTGCCTCTGGCACCAAACGTACCCGATAAACGGTATCGGTAATGGCCTCTACGGAGGTCACTTTACAGCTCAGGATTGTCATGCGTTCCTCTGTCGGGTCATCACTGGCGCTAGAGCGTCGGTTCTCGGTCACTGAATATGGCGAGCTCATCCCAGATGTCGTCGATGCGCGCACGCACTTTCTCATCCATCTTGATCGGACGGCCCCACTCTCGTTGGGTTTCTCCCGGCCATTTATTGGTGGCATCCAGGCCCATCTTCGATCCCAGTCCGGAAACCGGCGAGGCGAAGTCCAGGTAATCAATCGGCGTATTCTCCACTAAAACGGTATCCCTTGCCGGATCCATTCGAGTGGTGATCGCCCAAATTACGTCATTCCAGTCACGCGCATTCACGTCGTCATCGCATACGATGACAAACTTGGTATACATAAATTGGCGTAGGAAAGACCAGACCCCCATCATTACGCGTTTGGCGTGCCCTGCGTACTGTTTTTTGATGGTCACCACCGCCAGGCGATAGGAACACCCTTCCGGCGGCAGGTAGAAATCGACGATTTCCGGGAACTGTTTTTGCAGGATCGGCACGAACACTTCGTTCAGCGCCACTCCCATCACCGCAGGTTCATCCGGCGGGCGACCAGTATAGGTCGAGTGATAAATCGCGTTGCGCCGTTGGGTAATATGGGTCACGGTAAAGACGGGGAAGTGGTCGATCTCGTTATAGTAACCGGTGTGATCGCCATACGGGCCTTCCGGTGCCAGTTCCCCTTGCTCGATATAGCCTTCCAGCACAATTTCCGCGCTGGCGGGAACCTCGAGATCGCAGGACAGACATTTGACCACTTCGGTCTTGTTGCCACGCAATAGCCCGGCAAAGGCATATTCGGACAGGTTATCCGGCACCGGCGTCACCGCGCCCAAAATGGTGGCAGGATCGGCCCCCAGCGCAACGGCAACCGGAAAACGTTCACCCGGATGTGCCTGACACCACTCCTGATAATCTAGCGCGCCACCACGGTGCGAAAGCCAGCGCATAATCAGCTTGTTCTTGCCCAACACCTGCTGGCGATAGATACCCAGATTCTGGCGCTCTTTGTGCGGGCCACGGGTAACCGTCAGCCCCCAGGTGACCAGCGGGGCGGCATCTTCCGGCCAGCAGTGCATCACCGGAATACGGCCGAGATCGACATCTTCCCCTTGCCACACCTGCTCTTGGCACGGGGCAGAGCCCAGCACCTTGGTCGGCATATTCAGCACTTGCTTGAATTTGGGGACCTTGTCGAACAGATCGCGAAAGCCCTTCGGTGGCTCCGGCTCTTTGAGGAACGCCAACAGCTTGCCCACTTCGCGCAGCGCACTGACGTCTTCCTGCCCCATCCCCATCGCCACCCGCTTGGGCGTGCCGAACAGGTTACAGAGCACCGGCATATCGTAGCCTTTCGGATTTTCGAACAGCAACGCCGGGCCGCCTGCTCGCAGCGTACGATCGGCAATTTCTGTCATTTCCAGATAGGGATCAATCGGCTGGCTGATGCGTTTTAGTTCCCCTCTCTTTTCCAGCAACGAGAGGAAATCGCGTAGGTCACGGTATTTCATGCAAGCCATTACACCATTGATTTATAGAAGATTTAAACGACGAGCCCTGAAAATCTCAAGGGGGTTCGACGTTTAATTAACTGGCTGATTTTAAGGCGTTTCACAGCAACGGATAGATTAACAAATTCTAGCCAATCTGCCCACATTAGCGCTACTAGTTTGGGTTGTCACCACAATGCTGAATCTGTAGGGGCGCCGCATGCTGCGCCCCCTTCGGTTTATCAATGGCAGATGAACGGCACCAACGAGCGCAGCGCCAAAGTATCATGATATTCCTGTATCTCTACCCCGTGGCGGAACACTTTAAAGCCCTGCTCCCTGGCGCTGAAGTAGCGCAGATCGTTGCCGCAGACGTGCAGCAGGCTGCCTTCGCGCAGAGCAACAACCGACTCGCTTGGGTTCACCGCACAGAACTCAGCCAGGCGCTCATCACGGGTTTCACCCATGTGGCCGCTGATGTGGGCATCGATGTAATGTGGGTTGATCTGGACCGGGAACAGCCCCAGCGCAGGCAACACGACGCTGTTGCGTACCGGCATATCGTTGGTGGTACGGATGCTCGGCGTCGCCACGTTACAGCCAGCGCTCCAACCTACATAAGGCACTTCGCGCTCACGCACCGCACGCTGGATTGGCACAATCAGGCCATTTTCATGCAGCATCTGGTTCAGCATCCAGGTATTGCCACCGCTGACCAAAATACACTCGGCCTGTGCGATCGCCTCTGCCGGAGACTCGGCGTGGTGGATGCTGGTGACCTTGATACCCAACGTCTGCGACAGTTCCCCCGCGCGCTGGTCGTAATCACCGCGGATCATGGCATAAGGAATAAATACGGCCGACGTAATGTTCCGGCGTTCAATCATGGCCAACAGCTGGCTCTTGGCATAACCGAGCAGTTCGGCCTCGCCGGAAAGCTTGCCGTTACTTAGCAAAAATAGCTCCATGTCTCTCCCTCAGTGCAAGAATGATAAAGGCGTCACATTGAGGGTCAGGCTTGCCCACCATATTGTGACAGTCGTAAATTTGAGGCCTATTGTTATACCTGAATCAGGTAAACAAATATGTGATTTTATGCTGGCTACCGTGGATTGCCGCAACTCATGGCAACAAGATGAACGCTTGCGTCACTAGGTATCCGTAGTGGCTTTTGGTATGCTTAACGGCTGACAGAAAGGCATGTGAAACTATGGAATCTTGGTATTTACTTTATTGTAAGCGCGGCCAGCTGTTGCGGGCCCAGGAACACCTGGTAAGGCAAGCCGTCAACTGCCTGAGCCCAATGATTACGTTGGAGAAAATCGTGCGTGGCAAGCGTACCGCCGTTAGCGAACCGCTGTTTCCCAACTACCTGTTTGTTGAATTCGATCCGGAACGTATTCACACCACCACGATCAGCGCAACCCGTGGTGTCAGCCACTTTGTGCGATTTGGAGCCTTACCGACCCAGATACCTTTACAGGTTATCGAAGAGCTCCAGACGCATAGCGAAGAATACTATGTGGATCCAGAGACCCCGCAGCCGGGCGATACGGTGTTGATCACCGATGGCGTGTTCGAGGGCCTACATGCGATCTACACCGAACCCGACGGTGAAGCCCGCTCGATGCTGCTGCTGAATCTGATCAACAAGCAGATTAATCAGAGCATCGATAACCGGCAGTTCCAGAAGCTGTAATGCAAACAGGCACCCTTGGGTGCCTGTTTTGTCTGCTACCGATTAACGGCGCATCGCATCATCATGCAGCCACTGGGCGACACGCTTGGCGAAGTAGGTCAGCACACCATCAGCCCCGGCACGCTTAAAGCACAGCAAGGACTCCATCACCGCCGGTTGCTCCTGCAGCCAGCCGTTCTGGATCGCCGCCATATGCATCGCATATTCGCCCGACACCTGATAGGCGAAGGTCGGCACCCCGAAGGTATCTTTCACACGCCGCACCACGTCCAAATACGGCATCCCCGGCTTCACCATCACCATATCCGCGCCTTCCTGCAGATCCTGAGCAATCTCTTGCAGGGCTTCGTCGCCGTTGGCTGGATCCATCTGATAGGTTTTCTTGTTGCCGCCTTTCAGGTTACCGGTGGAGCCGAGCGCATCACGGAACGGGCCGTAATAGCATGAGGCATATTTGGCGGAATACGCCATGATCTGGGTATTCACCAGGCCTTGCAGCTCGAGTTGATCGCGGATCGCGCCGATGCGGCCATCCATCATATCGCTGGGAGCCACGATTTCGGCACCGGCTTCAGCGTGAGATAGCGCCTGGCGAACCAGAATTTCTTTGCTGATGTCGTTGATCACGTAGCCATGTTCGTCGATCACGCCGTCCTGCCCATGGGTCGTATACGGGTCGAGCGCCACATCGGTCAGGATCCCCAGCTCCGGCACGGCATCTTTCAACGCACGCACGGTGCGCTGCACCAAACCATCCGGGTTGTAGGCTTCCTCGGCATGCAGCGACTTCAGGCCAGGCTCAATCACCGGGAACAGGGAGATCACCGGCACGCCGAGCTTGGCAATGGCTTCTGCCTCTTTGATCAGCAGATCGATGCTCATGCGCGATACGCCAGGCATCGAGGAAACGGCTTCCTGACGGTTGCTGCCTTCCATGACAAATACCGGGTAGATCAGGTCATTGACCGTTACCTGATTCTCGGCGACCAAACGGCGGCTGAAGTCATGACGGCGCACACGGCGCATACGGCGACCAGGGAAGGTGCCCGGAAATGCATAGCTCATAATTTTCTCCTAACTCAGACCAGCCGGAATAACCGGCGGGCGTTCTCATCAGTTTTCTGGCCCAGCCACGCGGGATCTTCTTCGCGCCAGGTCGCAACCTGCCGAATGATATGGGGCAGAAAACAGGGTTCGTTGCGGCGAGATGCAGGTTTCGGGTGTAAATCCCGGGGCAACAAATAGGGGGCATCGGTTTCCAGCAGCAAACGATCGGCCGGGATTTGGGGTAACAAGGCACGCAGTTCCAGACCCCGGCGCTCATCACAAACCCAACCGGTGATACCGATCGACAGCCCCAGCGCCAGACAGTCCTGTAACTCTTCGGCGCTGCCGGTGAAGCAATGCACGACTGCGGCGGGCAGTTTATCCAACCAAGGGGTCAGCAGTGCAACAAAACGTGCGTGTGCGTCGCGACAATGCAGGAAGACCGGCATATTGAGCTCGGCGGCCAATGCCAACTGGGCGTTGAAAGCCACTTCCTGCTGTTCCGGGGTAGAAAAGTTGCGGTTAAAGTCCAGCCCACATTCACCAATGGCTGCAACGAAGGGCTGCGATGCCAACCGGTGAATGTGCTGCGCGACCTCATCGTTCCAACTGCTGGCATCATGCGGATGCACGCCAGCCGTAGACCAGCAATAGCCACTATGCGCACGGGCCAGGTGACTGGCCGCCTCGCTTTGCTGCGCGTTGGTGCCGGTGATCAGCATCCCCGTCACGCCTGCGGTTTTGGCTCGCTCAACCACCTGTGTGGCATCTTTGGCAAATTGGGAGCTGGTAAGGTTGACGCCAATATCAAACATGGTTTTTCCAAAGCAAAAGCCGCCGATCGGGATAATGCTTGTCAGTTTTCTGGCAATCGCTATTTCCCCCTCACCCCAACCCTCTCCCTCAGGGAGAGGGAGCTGTCCCGCGCACATAGCTAGCCCGTGCAACTTCGGAAAACAACCAGAAAGACAAGGTAGTACGCAAAGCAATCAACGAACTCGATCGGTCCCCTCACCCCAACCCTCTCCCTCAGGGAGAGGGGGCTGTCCCGCGCACATAGCTAGCCCGTGCAACTTCGGAAAGTAGGGGGTAACAACCAGGAAGGCAAGGTAGTACGCAAAGCAATCAACGAACTCGATCGGTCCCCTCTCCCCACCCCTCTCCCTCAGGGAGAGAGAGATGTCCCGCGCACATAGCTAGCCCGTGCAACTTCGGAAAACAACCAGCAAGACAAGGTAGTACGCAAAGCAATCAACGAACTCGATCGGTCCCCTCTCCCTGTGGGAGAGGGTTAGGGTGAGGGCGCTGGTGGCTCTTCGCCTTCCTCTTCTTCCTCTACCGGCTTGCGCCGCTTCCCGACATAGAAGCGGGCGAAGAATACCCCGACCTCAAACAGCAGGTACATCGGGATCGCCAACAAGGTTTGCGAGAACACGTCCGGCGGCGTCAGCAGCATGCCGACCACGAAAGCACCAACCAGCACATACGGGCGTTTCTTACGCAGGTCATCTGGCGTAGTAACACCGCTCCAGCACAGCAGAATAATGGCAACCGGCACTTCAAAAGCCACGCCGAACGCCATAAACAGCGCCATGACGAAACTCAGGTAGTTGCTGATATCGGTCGCAATCGTGACGCCGATGGGTGCAGTTTTGGCAAAAAAGCCAAAGGCCAACGGGAACACGACAAAGTAGGCAAATGCCATCCCCAGATAGAACAACAGGCTGCTGGAGACCAGCAACGGCATCATCAGGCGGCGTTCATGCTGGTACAGCGCAGGAGCGATAAAGGCCCAGACCTGATACAGAATGAAAGGCGCGGCAACGATCACCGAAACCATCATCGTCAACTTGATCGGAGCAAAGAACGGTGAAGCCACGTCAGTGGCGATCATGCTCGCCCCGGCAGGCAACTGGTCGATCAGCGGTGCAGAGACGATCTGATAAATATCGTTAGCGAAAAACACCAACACGATAAAGATCGCCAGCACGCTGATGATCGAATTCAACAGCCGCTTACGCAGTTCAATCAGATGACTGATAAGCGGTTGGGTATCTTCAACGGACATGTTTTAACGTTCGCCACTAGGTTGTTGAGACGCAGGGGATTTATCCGCCACAGGCGCTGGGATGGCCTGCTTTGCAGGGTTTTGCTGATCCACGACCGTTGCCTGAGCCACGGTTGGCACCACCGGCTCACTTTGCACGACTGGCGCAGGTTCCGTGGGCTGCGGTGTAGCAACAGGTGCCGAAGCGGTAGTCGCTGCTTCCGCCGGCGTCACGCCGTCGTGAATGGCTTCAGGATCGGTGACCACTGGATTGTGGATGGTATGCGGCGGCTCGTCCTTATCGACGTGATAAGAACGTTTCAGCGACTCAGCCGCCTCTTTCAGCTCATCCATTGACGCTTTGAGTTCCGGCGTTAAATTCTGCAAGCCCGCTTTCTCCGCCTTCTTCAGGCTTTCCTGCAGTTCTTGCAGCTTCAATTCCTGCGTCAGCTCATTCTGCACCGAAGCCGCCAGAGAGCGCAGCGCTCGGATCCAGCCCGCAACGGTTCTGACCGCCACTGGTAACCGTTCTGGCCCAAGTACCACCAGGCCAATCACCAGTACCAGCAGCAGTTCACCAAACCCAATGTCAAACACGGTTTATACCTGCTCTTTGTTCTTCGACTCTTCCGCTGCTTTCACTTCCGGCTGCTTATCGGTGATAGGCTTAGCCGCAAAGTCTGCATCGTGGTTGGTTTTTTCAGTCGTGTTGGTTGGCGCTGTGCTGTTGTCGTCGCCAATCGCTTTTTTGAAGCCCTTGATTGATGCACCGAGATCGGAACCCAGCGTACGCAGTTTGTTGGTACCAAACAGCAGTACCACGATCACCGCGATGATCAACAATTGCCAAATACTAATACCGCCCATTGTACTTACCTCTGGTTTATAAAAGGGTCTATACCCGTTGTCTTTCAAGTTGCCGCATTATATACCCTTCATCTTTGTGTTGGATATGCCCCGTTTTTGCAGGGCTACAGCGACAACGCTTAACCTGATGGTTAATTTATTCAGACGGTACGTTTCCAACCGACGACCCAGGCCACTACGCCTGCGGCCATCATCCAGGCAGGGAACACCTCTACGCCTCCCAGCAGCAAAATCGTACCACTGACTAACAGTGTAGCGCCAACCCCGAACAAATACCGTGATTGACCTTGCCGAACGCGTTGCGCCTGCATCTGACCGGTCAATTTATCGACGCTTTGCTGCAACAGTTTATGCTGTTGCAGGCTGTCATAAAATAGCTCTGGTAACTCCGGCAGTTTCTCGGCCCAGAACGGCGCTTTTTCTTTCAGCGCGCGGATCACCGCCGGAATGCCCACCTGATCCCGCAGCCAGCTTTCCAGGAACGGCTTCGCCGTGGTCCACAGATCCAGTTGCGGATAGAGCTGGCGGCCAAGGCCCTCAACGTACAGCAGCGTCTTTTGCAGTAATACCAGTTGCGGTTGCACTTCCATATTGAAACGGCGTGCGGTATTGAACAGGTTCAACAGCACGTTGCCGAACGAAATTTCCGCCAGCGGTTTTTCAAAGATCGGCTCGCAGACGGTACGGATGGCAAACTCAAAATCTTCCACGTTGGTATCACGCGGTACCCAGCCAGAATCAACGTGCAGCTCCGCCACCTTACGGTAGTCACGGTTGAAGAAGGCGATAAAGTTTTCCGCCAGATAGCGCTTGTCGTCTTTGTTCAGAGAACCCACGATACCGCAGTCGATGCCGATATAACACGGATCTTCCGGGTGCTCATAGCTGACGAAAATATTGCCTGGGTGCATGTCGGCATGGAAGAAGCTGTCACGGAATACCTGGGTAAAGAACACCTGGACGCCACGCTCGGCCAGCAGTTTCATATTGGTGTTCTGCTGTTCCAGAGCCGCAATATCCGACACCGGGATACCGTAAATCCGCTCCATCACCAGCACGCTTTCACGGCAGTAATCGGAGTAAACCTCTGGCACGTAGAGCATCGGGCTACCGTCAAAATTACGGCGCAGCTGGATGGCGTTGGCCGCTTCACGCAGCAGGTTCAGCTCATCGAGCAGGGTTTTCTCATATTCACGCACCACTTCGCGCGGGCGCAGACGGCGACCGTCCGGCATCAGCTTGGGTACCCAGCCAGCCAGGCGATACATCAGGCGCACATCG
This sequence comes from Serratia sp. K1WW1, assembly GCF_055790865.1. NCBI lineage: Bacteria > Pseudomonadati > Pseudomonadota > Gammaproteobacteria > Enterobacterales > Yersiniaceae > Serratia > Serratia sp. K1WW1. Next base: position 451,060 of record NZ_CM147697.1, on the reverse strand, counting down.
GCTTTGATAATCGGCCCAATATCCGGGCGGATCACCTTCAGCACCACCTCTTGGCCGGTCGTTTTCAGCCGGGCGGTATGCACCTGGGCAATCGAAGCCGACGCCAGCGCCTGCTGATCAAAGTCATCAAACCAGGTTTCCAGCGGGCCACCCATCGCCAACTCGATATGCTTACGCGCCAGCGCGCCATCGAACGGCGCTACTCGGTCCTGCAACAGCGTGAGCTGGTCGGCAATATGGGGTGGAAACAGATCGCGGCGGGTCGACATCATTTGGCCGAACTTGATCCACACCGGGCCCAGCTCTTGCAGCGCCAGGCGCAGGCGTTCGCCCAACGGCTGGTCTTTATGACGGTTCGGCATCCAGAACAGCAGGCGACGGCCAATGCGCAGCGGCAGCGTCAAGCGCATCTTGGGGATCAGTTCATCCAGTCCATAGCTCAGGAAAACGCGCACGATCAAATACAGGCGGCAAATTTCGCCAGGGGTCATCGCTTACCCTCCAACTTGTCCAGACGAGCAATCAGTGCGTCCACACTGCGAACGGTGGCATCAACCTCTTCGTTAAACCACACCACTTCAAGCGGGCCGGGAGCCATACGCCACTCTTCGGTCAGCGTTTCGGCCACGTAGCGTTGCTGGCTCTGCAAACCGGATTTCAGCAGGCCCAAACCTTTGCCGACGATCTGACTAACCCCTTGCGCGGCGATGTCGCCCACATAAGGCGCCAGCCATTCCGCCGGATCCCACTCTGCCAGATCGAGCAAGCCGACCAGCTGTTGTACCACCTGAATATCGCCTTCGACGATCAGCTCGCCGCTGCGCATCAGCGGGGAAAGTTGCTGACGATCGCGCAGTTTCAGCAGCACCGGTACGCGGGTTTGCACCGTACAGTCGGCTTTATCTTCTGATTGGCCGAGCACATCCACGCGCTGTTCGCTGAACAGCAGTACCAACGGCGAAGAGAGTTCCTGTAGCTCAATACGTAACACTTTACCCGCCAGCCGTTGGCGGGCGGTTTTCATGCTGCGATCGCGAAACAGCAGGCTATTGAGCGAGGTTTCCAGCACGCCGGTCAGTAACGGGGTTAGCAGCATCGGCATTTCCATATCAGAACTTGAAGCCCCGGTGCAGCGCCACGATACCGCCGGTCAGGTTGAAGTAGTTGACGTTCTCGAAGCCGGCCGCAGCCATCATACCCTTCAGGGTTTCCTGATCGGGGTGCATGCGGATCGATTCTGCCAGATAGCGGTAGCTGTCCGGATCTTTCACCACCAGCTCACCAATTTTTGGCAGCACGTGGAAGGAATAGGCGTCGTAAGCCTTGCTCAGCGGCTCCAGCAGCGGCTTGGAAAATTCCAGCACCAGCAGGCGGCCCCCCGGTTTCAGCACGCGGAACATCGAGCGCAGCGCTTTGTCTTTGTCGGTGACGTTGCGCAGGCCAAAGGAAATGGTGATGCAGTCAAAATAGTTATCTGGGAACGGCAGCGCTTCGGCGTTGGCCTGCACGTAGCTGATATTGCCAACGATGCCGTGGTCGCGCAGCTTTTCGCGCCCCATCTTGAGCATGGAATCGTTGATATCCGCCAGCACCACCTGCCCCTGCTCACCCACCATGCGGGAGAACTTGGCGGCCAGATCGCCAGTACCACCGGCCAGATCCAGCACGCGCTGGCCGCGGCGCACGCCGCTGCAATCGATGGTAAAACGCTTCCAGATACGATGGATACCAAACGACATCAGGTCGTTCATCACGTCATATTTTGCCGCTACCGAGTGAAAAACGTTGGCCACCATGGCCTGCTTCTCGTCTCTTGCTACGGTACGAAAGCCAAAATCGGTGGTTTCCTGCGCTTGATCTGCCATTGTCCTGCCTGCCATTCAGTCAATTTAGTGTCGTGGAGTGTATCAGAAAGCCGCGTAATACCCCACCTTGCAACGGCATCATCCGTGCGATGCGCGATGTGGTTCTTCGTTGCTATCGTCGTTCTCTTCCCCCGGCAGCGAGGCGATATCCTCGTCTGGCTCAGAGAACAGCTCATCATCCTGTTGTTCCGATGCCTGCTGCGCCAAAAGCGGGTTGATGGGACGTTTAATCTCAACCCCAAGCGCGCGGAAGCCCTCGATCCGGCCGATAAGATTACCACGGCCTTCGCTCAGTTTATTCATCGCCTGGTGATAACTGCCCTGCGCCCTATCCAGGCTCTGCCCCAGGGCCGACATATCGTCAACGAACAGGCGCATCTTGTCATACAGCCGGGAGGCACGATCGGCGATCCGCTGGGCGTTCTGGCTCTGGTGCTCATAGCGCCACAGGTTGGTAATGGTACGCAGCGCCACCAGCAAGGTGGTCGGGCTGACCAGCATGATGTTATGTTGCAATGCCTCGCTAATCAGCTCCGGCTCACGATCGATGGCCAGCAGGAAGGCCGGCTCCACAGGAATGAACATCAGCACATAATCCAGCGAACGCAGGCCAGGTAACTGTTGATAATCTTTACGGCCCAGCACACGGATGTGCCCGCGCAGCGAAGTGATATGTTCGGTCAACGCCGCTTCGCGTTCGAAGTCATCTTCACTGTTGAAGTAACGCTCATAGGCCACCAGCGACATTTTGGCGTCGATCACCACGTCCTTACCCTGTGGCAAACGCACGATCACGTCTGGCTGCATGCGGCTTTGGCTATCCAGCCGCACATTGACCTGCGTCTCATACTCATGCCCTTCACGCAGGCCAGAGGCTTCCAACACGCGGCTCAGCACCACCTCGCCCCAGTTGCCCTGGGTTTTGTTATCGCCTTTTAGCGCCTTGGTGAGGTTGAGCGCCTCGCGAGCCATTTGCGCATTCAACTGTTGCAGATTACGGATTTCGTGCGTCAATGTATGGCGTTCGCGGGCTTCCTGGCCAAAACTGTCCTGCACCTGGCGGCGGAAACCATCCAACTGCTCGCGTAACGGCAGCAACAGGCGATCCAGGCTTTGCTTATTTTGCTCATCTACCTTACGGCCGCTGTTTTCGAAAATGCGGTTGGCCAGATTCTCAAACTGGGTGGTCAAACGCTGTTCACTGCTGATCAACAGCCGCTGTTTCTCTTCTGCGGCCATCCGAGTCTCTTCCAGGCGGATCGTCACCTCACGCAGTTCCGCTTCCTGAGCGCTGTTGACTTCACGCTGTGCGCGTAGCTCCTGGTTCAGCAATTCACATTCATTGCGCCAATGGTTGAGCTGTTGCAGCCTCTCCTGCCCGGCGGCCAGTTGGCTGTGCAGGGTGCGCAGTTCCAGATCGTTTTGCCGCAGCAGCTGTTCCTGGCGTTGCAGCGTCTCTTGGCGGGAGGCAGTTTCAAGCTGTGCCTGCTGTAAAGACTGTTCCAGCAGACGCATGTCGGTTTCATGTTGCGCACCGTGCTGCTGCGCACGCAGGCTGGCGATCAGCCACCCCAGCAGTAAACCTATCGCTACGCCACCAATACCGTAAACCAAACTGGTATCCACCCTGCCTCCTGTCATGCATGCACTTGCGGCGCGTTTTACGCCTGTTGCCTGCCACGTTAAAGGGAGCCTGTATGGATGTCCAGTCTGTTTTTATGTGGAAGTGAGCGCGGTAACCACGGAGGTACCGCGCTAATAAGGCAGGTTAAAACAGTTTGAAACGGTATTCGGCGATAAACTCGGTGGAAAGCGAGTGGGAGGTCTGGGAATGCCCATCCACCAGTATCGGCGTTTTATTGCTGTTCTTATAAGACCAGCCCGGCCCGGCCATGGCGAATACCGTCAGGTTTTTCAGCTTGGGATGGGAGGGAGCCCAGCGGCCAAAGACGTTGATCTCACCGGTACGCACCGCTGCGCCCTGGTAGCTGAACTGGCCAACGTTGCCCGCCAGCCCGGCGGTAAACTCAGGCGTGATGCGGTATTCGGCCATGGTGGCCAGCATGGTTTCGCCATCGCGCATATAGTCTTCGCCAGCATAGGCCATGGAGGTGAAGGTCCCGCGTGAGTTTTTTGACATATGGCGCGGGTAGAAGCCAAGCTGGCCCTCTCCCTTCGGCGCTCGCGTATGGGCGACGCCGACCTTGACGCTCCACAGCGGCTCCTGCCATTTGGCATCCAGCGCATAGTGGTTGGCGTTATGATCGAAGTTGCGCTTGCTCAGCGCCATCTGTTTATAGTCATCCAGCGCCTGAGTGGTGTAAATCTGGCTGCCCAGGCTGAGTTTCTCATCGACCTTGTAGCTCATACGCAAGATCTGACGGCGCAGATAGTCCTGAGATTCTCCGTAGGCCAGTTGACCGTTAAATGCTTTATTCTCATAACCCAGCTCGGCACTGGCAAGATGGTTGATATAGCGACCATCGTTAGTTTGCAAACGCAGGCTGTCGGGTGAGCTACGATCCATCGAACGTTCAACATACGCGCCGCGCAAAGAGAGCCCTGCACCGGACACGCCTCCGGACCACCCCAGGTAAGTCGTCGGCGACAGGCGAGTAGAGGTGGAAATCACGCCGTAGTTACGCAGCACCTGCCAGCCTGCCTGCGCATTCAGCGCCGCGCCGCCCACGTCGCCTTTCAGCTTGATATAGCGCTGGCCCACCTTGCTGTAGCCAGCAGCGTTTTCTTTGCGGTTGCCAGGGCCGTTGTTATACAGGACCCCACGGGTATTGAAGTAATCACTGGCACCCAGCTTTACCGCGCTGTAGTAATCGAGATTAACGCCGATAAAGTCCGCCAGATAGCCGGACTGATAGCCCAGTGCCAACCCTTGCCCCCAGGCGTTATGCACCTCTTTTGGGTTGGCGGCATCTTCCTTGAGGTACTTCCAGTAGTTTTTCAGCGACAGTTCAGCATGGCTGTCGCTGAAAAAGGGCGAATTCAGGACGTCATCAACGCTGGCCTGGGCCGCGGTAGAGAATAGCGAAATAGCGACCAGACAGCTTAAAGCAGAACGTTTCATTATTGTTATCCCCGAAAAAGGTATAGAAAATCCCTGCCGAGGCGATATGCTATCGCCCCAGATAATATCCCCGAGCCAAAAGGGTGGGTTATTTTATTGGGTAATAATCAAGGTGCTTTATTGAGTAACGCTTTCCCTTTAGCGACATAAGTCATATCGCCAATATCGGTTACGGTATATTTCCCGTCTTTATAAGTCATCTTGACGACGGCCGCATTAGTCAGTGGCTTATTTTTGTTCGGATTATCGGTCATATCGGAAATCATCATCTGCATCGAGAGCCCGGAAGAGACCGCCAGAATGTTTTTATCCCCATTCTTTACCGCATTCTGCACCATGGTATGCAAGGCTCGTTGCATACGGGTTTTGACCTGCTGCGCGCTTTCCGCCTCTTGCTTATCATCGCTTTGTGTAATGGCATCCACCATCGGGATCAGGCTGATCTTGCCTTCGCCCATTTGCTTGAACATCTCGGCACCCGAGGCCAGGCCCAGCTTCTTGGCCGCAGCGTCGGCCATTTCTGCGTTAGCACGCCCTTCAAAACCGCCGAAGAACATTTCGCGCAGGTCGGTCAGTTCCGTGACCTTGGCGTCCGACTTGCCCATTTCCTTGAGGATCACCTGCATCGTTTCCCGCTGGCGGCCAGCGTCGCTGGTGTAGAAGCTATCGAAAGGGATCCCCTTCAACCCGGCACCCAGATAGCGTGCGGTTTCGATCCCGGCCGGTGTCAGCGGTGAGTCAGCCCAGCCCTGCACGCGATCGTAGGTATTGAGCAGCGTTTTACCGTGGCGAGCAAAATAGATATCGACGCTGTCGCTTTGCGCGGCAGTTACGTTGAAGGCTGCAGCAGAGGAAACGGCAAGTACGGAGGCCAGTAGCCAGGTTTTAATTTTCATTAGTTTTTCCTTAGTGAACAAAATAACGCCTATAGGTTAATTTTTTTAATCATCGGCAGATCATTTGCCAAAATAAGGGCGAAAAAAAACCCAAACCCATGACATTGGTTCGTCAACGGGTTTGGGTTTTGCCTGTTTATTCACAGTAACAATCCACTTATTGGGAAAATAACACTGTTAAAAAAATAAGGGAATTAAAAAACGCCGGTTAAGGATAAATTCGTGATCGAATTCTCACTGTGACGCGGAATAATTAAAATATGCGGTTATTGGCAAGGCACCGGTTCATGCCATCCACTGGGTAAACCATTTGATACCAAAGGCGCCTGGCGCCAGGATGCCGAAGGCCCAGACCATTGCCGAGGCCACATTGGCAATCTGGAACGCGGTTTGCGGCATGGCACAGATGCCCCCCACCAGCGGTACTACGGCGCGCAACGGCCCGAAGAAGCGCCCAAAGAAGATGCCCAGCACGCCCCAGCGCTCAAAAAATGCATGGCCACGCACCAACAGCTGTGGATTGCGTGACAGCGGCCACATATGGGCTACACGCCCCTGATAGTGATAGCCTACCCAATAGGAGAGCCAGTCACCAAAGAAGGCACCGGCCGCCGCCGCCGCCCAGATCGGCCAGAAGGCAATGCCGCTCTCGCCAATCAACGCCCCCAACCCCAGCAGAATAACCGTGGCAGGCAGCAACAACGAGAGGAAGGCCAGCGACTCGCCAAACGCCAGGAAGAAGACGATCGGGATCGCCCAGGCTTCATGCTGGCGCACTGTTTCGCTAACCCAGTTAATCACGTCATTGAGGTTCATAGCCTGCCCCTTTTGAGAACGGATCCGACCTCAAAGATACGCAGTACCCCACCTCACTGGTTAAACCCCGGTTAAACATGGTGCCGTTATTCCAGATAGAGCGCCTGCAACGTCTCGAGCTGGCTTTGCCCCAGACCATATTCGGCTTCCAACCAACGGCTGCTGGAACCATATTGCTCATGAATGCAACCCAACGCGGTCGCCAGGAACTCTTCACGTGCGCTGAGCACATAGGCAAACTGCGCCACCGAGGCGTCGTTCAGGCGGCTGGAGATCTGATCCAGCATGTGTTCACGGTAGCTCGCCAGCGTGGTTTCCGTCAGCAGATAATCTTCCATTACCGTAGCCTCATCCGCACCCAGCGCCAGCAGTACCATCGCCGAACCAACTCCGGTACGGTCTTTGCCTACCGCACAGTGCTGCACAATCGCACCGCCTTCAGGCTGAGCCAACAGTTGTGCCAGTTGACGATAGGCGCCGTTATTGAACGGCAGGCGGCGGTACAGCTCCAGCATAAAGGCCCGGGCATCAAACTTGGCCAGCGTTTCGTCGGTGAGTTTTTCAAGGTTGGCATTCACTTCGCTGCTGAGCGGGTTGGCCGGCACGTGGTAATAGTCGGCTCCCGACCATAGCACGTCAGGTTTTGCCTGCACTTCGTCGAAGTCGCGGTAATCCAGCACCGAACGCATTGGCATCTGAGCCAGGTAGCTACAGTCGTTTTCACTCAAGCGATCCAGAGCGCCGGAACGAAACAGCAGCCCGCGTTTGATACGGCGGCCATCGGCCACGCTGTTGCCGCCTAAATCGCGGAAGTTGATGCCACCGTCTAACGGCGCAAGTGAAGGATGGAGCAGGATCTGAGCGGTCATAAGACGTCCTTACATTGATTGTCTCGGGATATGCCGCCACATCAGCCAGCAATCGGCAAACACAGACAACAGAAGGCCAGCAGCATGACGCAGAGGGGGATAACCGTAACAGAAGGAGAAACGGGCCGTCAAACGGCCCGCTTTTAACGAGGATTTGGATTACAGCAGACGGCGAGCTGCCTCAACGACGATTTGCACCGCCTGGCTTTCAGTCTTCTTCATGGTTTCCGCATTCGGGATCTCTTGCTGGGTGCGGTTAACGATCACACCAGCAACCATCCCTGCACGCAGGCCCTGGCTGGCGCACATGGTCAGCAAGGTGGCGGATTCCATTTCATAGTTCATCACGCCCATCGACTGCCACTCTTCCATCGAGCCTTTAAAGCGGCTGACCACACGGCCGGAATAGGTGTCGTAACGTTCCTGGCCTGGGTAGAAGGTATCGGAAGAGGCCGTCACGCCGATATGCGTGGTAGCACCGCTGGCCTTGGCGGCTTCAACCAGCGCCGTGGTACAGGCAAAGTCCGCCACTGCCGGGAATTCCATTGGGGCAAAGTGCAAGCTGGCACCGTCGAGGCGCACAGCAGCGGTTGTCACCAGCACGTCGCCCACGTTGATATTGGCCTGAATGGCACCGGTCGTGCCGATACGCAGGAAGGTACGGATACCCAGCTGTGCCAACTCTTCAACGGCGATCGAGGTAGATGGGCCACCGATACCGGTTGAGCACACGATCACTGCCTTGCCATCCAGCTCTGCACGCCAAGAGGTAAATTCGCGGTGGGAAGCCAGGTGAACCGGGTTTTCCATCAGCTTGGCAATTTTCTCAACACGCTGCGGATCGCCAGGGACGATGGCCAATGTAGCGCCTTGCAGATCGTTTTTAGTGAGACCGAGGTGGAAAACGTCAGACTGAGACATGGGGGACTCCTCATGGATACGGTTTTTGGGAGGAACAAACAGAGATTCTACTGACAATCGCTGTTAAATTTCGTGATGATCATCACTTTGAATAAAGAAACAGAAATTCATCTACATTATTTTTGTGATTTAAATCACATAAAAAACCCTGACACGCTTAATCTCCACTCAGTTTATACCAAGTTGCTGTCTGAGCAGCCATTGCTATCATGCGCGAAAATTCACCATGCGGTGCTAATAAGCGCTAATCTGCCTATAGTTAACTGCCGCGCTTTTTCTCTAACGCATGGAGCCTGCAATCAATGAAAACAGAACAACAAATGACGTTAAACCAGGCCAAAGGGGGATTTACCCCGGCCGTCGCACCGTTGGCCACCTCAACCATTCTGACCGATGTGCAGGATATACACGTGGGGGAAACCACTATCCCTTCGCAGGGGGACGATCTGCCAGCCTATATCGCCAAGCCGGCCCATCATCAAGGGCCGTTCCCAATTGTGCTGGTCGTGCAGGAAATCTTTGGCGTGCATGAGCACATTCAGGATCTGTGCCGCCGCCTGGCCAAGCAGGGCTATCTGGCCATCGCTCCAGAACTCTATTTCCGCCAGGGCGATGCCAGAGAGTACAGCGAAATCAGCGAGCTGATGCAAAAGCTGGTCAGCAAGGTGCCTGATAGCCAGGTATTGGCGGATCTGGATCACGCTGCGCACTGGGCAACGCGCCACGGCGGCGATGCCGGCAAGTTGGCGATCACCGGTTTCTGCTGGGGCGGTCGCATCACCTGGCTGTATGCCGCACATAACCCGCAGTTGAAAGCGGCAGTGGCCTGGTACGGCAAGCTGGTGGGGGAGAAAACCTTGAATTCGCCGAAGCATCCGGTTGATATAGCGATCGATCTTTCGGCGCCGGTACTTGGGCTCTACGGTGGCCAGGATGGCAGCATTCCGCAAGAAACGGTGGAAACCATGCGCCAGGCGATCCGTGCGGCCAATGCCGATGCGGAAATTGTGGTGTATCCAGAAGCGGGTCACGCTTTCCACGCCGATTACCGGCCAAGCTATAACGCGGAGGCTTCCGCCGACGGTTGGCAGCGCATGTTGGCCTGGTTCAGCCAGCATGGCGTGGCAGGTGTGAAGTAATCGTCAGGGGCAGTGTGTCACCAATCTCCCCTCACCCCAACCCTCTCCCAATGTACAAACTGAGGATATCATGGGCTTTTGTGTAGGGAGAGGGAGCCAGTTCGGTGCTGCGTTCAGGTACAAGAGTTAATCTGTGACAGGATTGATGTCGAGGACGAAAACCATAATCAAATGGTGGCACTTTCGGTCCCCTTCCGATGTTAAGACCAGGGCTTCTTGGACACGAGTTCGGGGGAGCCAGTTCGGTGCTGCATTCAGGTACAAGAGTTAATCTGTGGCAGGATTGATGTCGAGGACGAAAACCATAATCAAATGGTGGCACTTTCGGTCCCCTTCCGATGTTAAGACCGGGGCTTCTTGGACACGGGTTCGGGGAGCCAGTTCGGTGCTGCATTCAGGTACAAGAGTTAATCTGTGGCAGGATTGATGTCGAGAACGAAAACCATAATCAAATGGTGGCACTTTCGGTCCCCTTCCGATGTTAAGACCGGGGCTTCTTGGACACGGGTTCGGGGGAGCCAGTTCGGTGCTGCGTTCAGGTACAAGAGTTAATCTGTGGCAGGATTGATGTCGAGGACAAAAACCATAATCAAATGGTGGCACTTTCGGTCCCCTTCCGATGTTAAGACCGGGGCTTCTTGGACACGGGTTCGGGGGAGCCAGTTCGATGCTGCATTCAGGTACAAGAGTTAATCTGTGGCAGGATTGATGTCGAGGACGAAAACCATAATCAAATGGTGGCACTTTCGGTCCCCTTCCGATGTTAAGACCGGGGCTTCTTGGACACGGGTTCGGGGGAGCCAGTTCGGTGCTGCGTTCAGGTACAAGAGTTAATCTGTGACAGGATTGATGTCGAGGACGAAAACCATAATCAAATGGTGGCACTTTCGGTCCCCTTCCGATGTTAAGACCGGGGCTTCTTGGACACGGGTTCGGGGGAGCCAGTTCGGTGCTGCGTTCAGGTACAAGAGTTAATCTGTGACAGGATTGATGTCGAGGACGAAAACCATAATCAAATGGTGGCACTTTCGGTCCCCTCTCCCTGTGGGAGAGGGTTAGGGTGAGGGGCATCTCCTCTTAGCTCAGTGACAAAGTGCCAAACGCACCGTGCCAATCGTGCTCGAACTTCTCAACCGCTGCCTGCACCGCCGGGGCGCTGATAAACTGCTCTGCGACATCAACCGGTAAGGTAATAGCTTCACAACCTGCCAACAGGCACTCCAGCGCCTGACGCGGAGTCTTGAAGCTGGCTGCCAGCACCTTGGCCTGCGGAGCGTGCAGTTCTAACAAGTGCTGTAACTCCTGCACGGTAGCAATGCCATTGCCGCCCTGGGCATCCACGCGGTTGACGTAAGGTGCCACGTACTCTGCCCCTGCCAAGGCAGAAAGCAGCCCCTGCGCAGCCCCATACACCGCCGTCCCCAGCGTTGGAACAGCCATGCTGCGCAGGATTTTGATCGCTGCCAGCCCTTCCCCCGTCACCGGCACTTTCACCACCAGGCCAGGAACGCGCTGGTGAAGCATTATCGCCTCTTCAACCATCTGCTCGGCCGTAGTCGCCATCACCTGGGCAAACAATTTTCCTTCACCACCGATGATATCGCGTAAAGCGGGCAGCACTTCCCATAGCGACGTACGTGATGCCGCCACAATGCTCGGGTTAGTTGTTACCCCTTGCAACGGCAACACACGTGCCAGACGTTTCACCGCATTGATGTCGGCAGTATCCAGATAGAGTTCCATAGTTGCTCCTCAAGGCTAAAAATGAAGGGCGCCGCAGCGCCCAAAAATGGATTACAGTTCAAGCTCTTGTTTCAGCAACGCTTCTACCTGTTGGGCAGACACTGCGTTCACCAGTGCGTCACGGAAACCTTCATGCATGATGCGCCGCGCCAGCTTGGAGAAAATCCGCATATGCTGGTCGCCGGCGGCATGTTTATTAAGGGTCAGCATAATCACGAACTGCGCCTCTTCATCGCCCCATACGACCGGCTGTGCCAGCTTGGCCACGCTGATGGTGGACTGTTCAATATGTTCAGATTTGGTATGCGGAATGGCAAAACCGAAGCCCAGTCCGGTGGAGAATACCGCCTCACGCGCCCACAAATCGGCGGCAAGATTACGTGGATAACGGCAACGCCCGGCCAGCAGCAGGTTATCGGCCATCCCTTTGATCACCTCTTCTTTGCTGCGCCAATCTGCCCCCAGGGCAATGCATTCCGGCGTGATCAGCGGCGCATCGCTTTGCTCCATGCGGAACTGGGCCAGCAGATGTTCCACTTCCAGCGACGTACGGCAGGCCATGGCCCGGTTGAGCAGTAAACGGCATTCGCGGCTGTCCAGCTTGGCCAGGCGGGTTTTGGTGGCGGCAATGGAAGGCGCGCTCATGCTGATCTCATCCAGCCCCATCCCCACCAGCAGTGGCAACACCGAACCTTTCGCCCCCAGCTCGCCACACAGGCCGATCCATTTGCCGTGTCGGTGCACTTCACGCACCGCATGATCCAACCCACGCAGGAACGCCGGGTTCAGGCTGTTGTAGTGTTTGATGACCTTGGCATTATCACGATCCACTGCCAGCAGGTACTGCGTCAGATCGTTGCTGCCGATACTGAAGAAGTCGATCTCCTCACAGCACTGGTCGATGATAAACAGCACCGAAGGCACTTCCAGCATGATGCCGAGCGGGATTTTTTCGTCGAACGGGATCTGCCCGGCACGCAGCGATTGCTTCACTTCGGCCAGTTGATCCTTCACCCACAGGATCTCCTCCATTGAGGAGATCATCGGGATCATGATCTTCAGCGGACCGTGTGCCGAAGCGCGCAGGATCGAGCGCAGCTGGGTGCGGAACAGCGGCAGGAATTCCTGATAGATACGCACCGCCCGGTAACCGAGGAACGGGTTGTTTTCGGCCGGGATGTTCAGATAATCCACCGGCTTGTCGCCGCCGATATCCATGGTGCGCACGATGATCGTCTTGCCTGCGGCGGCTTCCACCGCCTGGCAGTAAATGTTGTAAAGCTCATCTTCAGAAGGCGCAGTCAGGCGATCCATGTACAGCATTTCGGTACGGAACAGGCCTACTGCCTCGGCACCGTTGCTGAAGGCCGCCTCTGCTTCTACCGCATGGGCGATATTGGCGGCAACTTCCATCCGCACACCGTCGGCCGTACGCCCCGGTTGATCGAGATAGGCGCTTTGCTGGCTGCGGATCTGCTCGCTCAGCCACTGCTCCTGCTGATAATAACGACGAACCGGTTCACTGAGATCGCAGGCCACCAGCCCAAGATCACCGTCGATCTGCACCGATTGATTCAAATATGGCAGCATTGCAGCGGCATCGACGCCAACCAGGGTTGGAATGTTAAAGGAGCGCGCCAGGATCACCGTATGCGAGGTGCTACCGCCGCTGCCCAGCAACAGGCCTTTCAAATAACGCTTATCCAGCTCCAGGAATTGGCTCGGGGTCAGCTCATCGGTGATGCAGATGCTGTCAACGCTCAGCGCCTGCTGCGCCGGGAAGCTCTGCTCGCCATAAATTTGCTGTAATAGCTGGAAGCTGACATCACGAATATCCAGTTCGCGCTCGCGCAGATAGGCACTGGCAGACTGTGCCAACTGTTGGCTGAAGTGGGCCGCGGTGGCCACAATGGCAGCGGCACAACTTTCCCCTGCCAGCACGCCATCAAGCAGGTGCTGGCGGAATGCGCCGTCACGTAGCAAGGAGCGATGCGCTTCCAGCACCGCCGTAGTGGTGCCGTTACCGCCCATCAGTTGCAGATCCAGCGCCTTGCCAAACCGCGCCAACCCTTCAGCCAACTGCTGCTGCTCCTGTTCAACAGACTGCGTAGGCGGCAACGTCAGGGCGTTTAAATCCACCCGCGCCAGATGCACCAGTTTGCCATTAGCGGTGCCTTGGTTGACGGAGCGAGCGCGTACCAACGTTGGGTTCAGGTTAGCCAGAGACTGCGGGATAGGCTCCTGCTCTGCCTGGTCATTCACCTGTGGCAGCGCTTCGTCACAGTGCGGGAATTCATGTTGGATAAACTGGCTCAGGCGCTCAAACGCCGCCTGTTCATCTTCCCCTTCGATGGTGATGCGGCATTCATCACCCAGCAAAATATCGGTCCCGATCAGTGACAGCACGCTTTTGCCGTCGCCACGCAGGCCGCTACGCGAGTTGTGCCATTCAAAGCGGGAACGGAAACCGTTGCACAGGGTTTCGATATGGCTGGCTGGGCGGGCATGTACCCCGTTGGGCAGCACGCAGGTAAACGTCACTATTTTCGCCATCACTCTTTCCTCATACCAAAAGCAGCGGTGAACAACACCGGTTTGCCACAAGGATAAAAGCGCAGCGCGGCCCGGGGCTATCGGATAAAAATGTCAAACACTGGACAAATGTATCCTGACGGCATAAATGCGATGCCGCTCACAAAGCCCGTTGCCACAAGCCCGGTTTATTCTGTCGCACACTTTGAGTTAGATCGCACTTTTCTCCTGACAATACAAAAATCCAGTAAATGGCAATTTTATCCACTGTTGATAGTACCGCCAGATGCCTATTGTGATAGCCAACAACCTTTATCCATCAGGGGTCATTCCCCGGTGGTTTTATCTCAGAAGCACGCTGGTTGCGGCCAGGGAGTGAACGATGAAAGAGCTACTCAATATTCTAAGAAACACACGCCAGCACTTGATGACCGGCGTCTCCCATATGATCCCGTTTGTGGTCGCCGGCGGCATTTTGCTGGCCATCTCCGTGATGCTGTATGGCAAAGGGGCAGTCCCCGATGCGGCTACGGACCCTAACCTGAAAAAACTGTTCGACATCGGCGTGGCCGGATTGACGTTGATGGTGCCTTTCCTGGCGGCCTATATCGGCTACTCCATCTCGGATCGCTCCGCGCTGGCTCCCTCGGCGATTGGGGCCTGGGTAGGCGCATCCTTCGGGGCTGGTTTCTTCGGGGCGATCATCGCTGGCCTGCTGGGCGGCATTATTGTGTTCTATCTCAAGAAGATCCCGGTGCCGAAGATCCTGCGCTCGGTGATGCCGATCTTCGTGATCCCAATCATCGGCACCCTGCTTACCGCAGGCATCATGATGTGGGGCCTGGGCGAGCCGGTTGGCGCGCTGACCAACGGCCTGACCCACTGGCTGCAAGGTATGCAGCAGGGCAGCATCGTAGTGCTGGCCATCATCATGGGCCTGATGTTGGCGTTTGACATGGGCGGCCCGGTTAACAAGGTGGCCTACGCCTTTATGCTGATCTGCGTCGCTCAGGGCGTGTACTCGGTAGTCGCCATCGCGGCCGTTGCCATCGCCACCCCGCCGCTCGGCCTGGGATTCGCCACGCTGATTGGCCGCAAATACTACACCCCAGAAGAGCGCGAAGCGGGTAAAGCTGCACTGCTGATGGGCTGCGTCGGCGTTACCGAAGGGGCTATCCCGTTCGCCGCTGCCGATCCGCTGCGCGTGATCCCTTCCATCATGATTGGTTCTGCCTGCGCCGCCGTGACCGCTGCGTTGGTGGGTGCACAGTGCTACGCCGGTTGGGGTGGTCTGATTGTGCTGCCAGTCGTTGAAGGCAAGCTGGGCTACGTAGCCGCGCTGCTGGTGGGCATGGTGGTCACCGCCCTGCTGGTTAACCTGCTGAAAAGCTTTGCCGCCAAGAAACAGGCTACTAAAGCCGCCCAGGATGATCTGGACTTGGATTTCGAAATTAACTGAATAAATACGCCTGCAAGCTGCCACTAATCACAGTGCAGCTTGCAAGACACGCATACCATTTTGAGGAGTTTTCCATGACCATGATTATCGCTGTAACCGCTTGTCCATCTGGCGTTGCCCATACCTACATGGCTGCCGAAGCCATCGAGCGTTCCGCCAAAGCCCAAGGCTGGCAGTGCAAAGTTGAAACCCAGGGCTCCATCGGCCTGGAAAACGAACTGACGGCCGAAGACGTGGCCGCCGCCGACGTGGTGATCCTGACCAAGGATATCGGCATCAAGTTTGAAGAACGTTTTAAAGGGAAAACCGTGGTACGCGTGGCCATCAGCGACGCGGTAAAACGAGCCGATGCCATCATGGAGAAGATTGCCGCCCATTTAGCGCAAAAGGCTTAACCGCACAGCCCGGCATGACGTGTCGGGTTTTCCCGCCCTCATTACCGCACAAAAGGAAAATGTGATGCTCTCCCGGATCGAACGTCTAAAAGCCGCCCTGTTCTCCGCCCCGCGTGAAATTTCACTCGAACGCGCACTGCTCTATACCGCCAGCCACCGGCAGACCGAGGGAGAACCCACCATCATCCGCCGTGCCAAGGCGACCGCCTATATTCTCGATCACGTGGCAATCACCCTGCGGGAAGATGAACTGATTGCCGGTAACCGTACGGTGAAGCCGCGGGCCGGGATCGTGTCGCCAGAGATGGACCCTTACTGGCTGCTGAAAGAACTGGATGCTTTCCCAACCCGTCCGCAGGATCGCTTTGCCATTTCCGAAGCGGACAAGCAGGTGTATCGCGAGCAGCTTTACCCTTATTGGGAAAAACGTTCGATGAAGGATTTCATCAACTGTCAGATGTCAGAGGAGGTTAAAGCCGCTACCCAGACCCAGATTTTCAGCGTCAACCAGACAGACAAGGGCCAGGGGCATATCATCATCGATTATCCGCGCCTGCTGAATAACGGCCTGGATAGCCTGCTAGCCGAACTGCAAAACCATACGGATCAGCAGCCAGACAACGCGTTTTATGCTGCAGCATTGTTGCTGTTACAAGCCTCACAGCGCCATATCCTGCGCTATGCCAGCCTGGCACACCAAATGGCGGAGCAATGCAGCGATGAGACTCGCCGCGCCGAGCTGCTGCGCATCGCCGAGATCTCCAGCCACAACGCCCACCACAAGCCACAGGATTTCTACCAGGCGTGCCAGCTGTTCTGGTATATGAACATCATTTTGCAGTATGAATCCAACGCCAGCTCACTGTCGCTGGGCCGTTTCGATCAGTACATGCTGCCGTTTTATCAAGCCTCCCTCAATCAGGGGCAAGATCCGGCGTTCCTGAAGGAGCTGCTGGAAAGCCTGTGGGTGAAATGCAACGACATCGTGCTGCTGCGCTCTACTTCCAGCGCTCGTTATTTCGCAGGGTTCCCTACCGGCTACACCATCTTGCTGGGCGGCCTGACGGAAACCGGCCGCAGCGCGGTCAACGTGCTGTCTTTCCTGTGCCTGGATGCCTACCAGAATATCCGCCTGCCACAGCCGAACCTCGGCGTGCGGGTGAATGAGTTTATCGATCGGCCATTCCTGCTGAAAACCGCCGAAACCATCCGCCTCGGCACAGGTATTCCGCAAATCTTTAACGATGAAGTGGTGGTGCCAGCGTTCCTGAACCGTGGCGTCTCACTGGAAGATGCGCGTGATTATGCGGTGGTGGGCTGTGTTGAACTGTCGATCCCAGGGCGCACCTACGGCCTGCACGACATTGCCATGTTCAACCTGCTGAAAGTAATGGAGCTGACGCTGCTGGATAACGAAGGCAACGCCAGCCTCACCTATCCACAGTTGCTGGATCACATTCGCGAAAAAATTCGCCATTATGTCCGGCTGATGGCAGAAGGCAGCAACATCTGCGATATCGGCCACCGCGACTGGGCACCGGTGCCGCTGCTGTCTTCCTTTATCGATGACTGCCTGCAACACGGCAAAGACATCACCGAAGGCGGCGCACGCTACAACTTCTCCGGGGTACAAGGTATCGGCATCGCCAACCTGAGCGATTCGCTGTTTGCCCTGAAAGGCCTGGTGTTCGATCAACAGCGCCTGAGCTTTGATGAGCTGTTGGCCACGCTGAAGGCCAACTTCGCCACGCCGGAAGGGGAAAAGATCCGCGCACGGTTGATCAACCGCTTCGATAAATACGGCAATGATATCGACGAAGTTGACCTTATCAGCGCCGATCTGCTGCGATTTTACTGCAAAGAGGTGGAACAGTACCGTAACCCGCGCGGCGGTCAATTTACCCCCGGTTCTTATACCGTTTCTGCCCACGTGCCATTGGGGGCGGTGGTGGGAGCCACACCAGACGGGCGGTATGCAGGGGAACAATTGGCGGACGGCGGGCTTTCGCCAATGCTCGGCCAGGATGGCCAGGGGCCGACGGCGGTGCTGAAATCGGTGAGCAAGCTGGATAACTACCTGCTCTCCAACGGTACGTTGCTGAACGTGAAGTTCACCCCAAGTACGCTGGAAGGTCAGCAAGGGCTGAACAAACTGGCCGATTTCCTCGGGGCCTTTACCAAGCTCAAGCTACAGCACGTGCAGTTCAACGTAGTGAATGCCGAAACGCTGAAGGAAGCGCAGGCCAGACCACAGGACTTCGCCGGGCTGGTGGTGCGTGTTGCCGGCTATAGCGCATTCTTCGTGGAGCTGTCGAAGGAGATCCAGGATGACATCATCCGCCGTACAGCGCATCAACTGTAACCTGATCACGCCCGGGTTTTCCCGGGCGACACCCGCGGAGCCAATGGCCCGGATCTTCAATATTCAGCGTTATTCGCTGAACGACGGCCACGGCATCCGCACCGTGGTGTTTTTCAAAGGCTGCCCACATAGCTGCCCTTGGTGTGCCAACCCGGAGTCGATGTCTGGCAAAATCCATCGCGTACGCCGCGAGGCCAAATGCCTGCGCTGCCAGCCCTGCCTGAACGACGCACAGGAGTGCCCAAGCGGAGCGATGGAACTGATCGGGCAAAACATCACGCTGGAGGCGCTGTTACAGCAAATCCTTAAGGATGAGGTGTTTTATCGCACCTCCGGCGGCGGGGTGACGCTTTCCGGTGGCGAAGTACTGATGCAGGCCGAGTTTGCCACCCAACTGTTGCAGCGCTTGCAGGCGTTGGGCATCAATACCGCCGTCGAAACCGCCGGAGATGCCTCGCAGGCCCAGGTGCTGGCCCTGGCAGAACACTGCGACCAAGTCCTGTTCGATCTGAAAATCATGGATGCCGAGGCCGCCAAACATCAGTTGAACATCAATATGCCACGGGTGCTGGCAAACTTTACCGCGCTGGTGCAGCGCGGAGTTAACCTGATCCCGCGCCTGCCGTTAATACCCGGCTACACTTTGAGCACGGAGAATATGGCGCAGGTGCTGGCATTCCTGGCGCCTTTTGGGCTACAAGAGATCCATCTGCTGCCTTTTCATCAGTACGGCGAGGCGAAATATACCCTGCTGGGGCGCGAATATGCCATGCGCGGCGTAGCGGCCCCAACGGAACTACAGATCGCTCCCTTACAGGCGATGGCGCAACAGGCGGGTTACCGGGTGATCATTGGCGGTTGAACAGCAGCAAAAGGGGCTGACATGACGATAAAACTCGTAGCGGTAACGGCCTGTATCAGCGGGGTCGCCCATACCTACATGGCTGCCGAGCGGCTGGAAAAACTGTGCGCGCAGGAGAAATGGCCGGTCAAAGTAGAAACCCAGGGTGCATTGGGGATTGAAAATTCGCTGACGGCGGACGATCTTGCCCAGGCCGACGTGGTGCTGTTGATCAGCGACATTCTGCTGGCGGAAAGTGAGCGTTTTGAGCACCACCGCTGCGTGCAGATCGGCATCAATACCTTTTTGCGTACGCCGGAGAAGGCGCTCAGTGCGGTACGCAAGGCAGCCGCTTCGCCCCAGGAAACGCATATCCGCGTGGTGTAATCTCCCTCACCCTAACCCTCTCCCCAAGGAGAGGGGACCGATCGAGTGTGCTTGAAATTGTAGTGACTCACCTTGGATGGGGGGTAAATAAGGGACCCGAACGGCACATCCCTTCGAAAATAACGGCTTTGTTACCGATTAACTCCCACACCTGATCACGACGCCGATCAGCTCCCTTTCCCTAACCCTCCCCAAGGAGAGGGAACCGCTCGAGTGTGTTTGAAATTGTAGTGACTCACCTTGGATGGGGGTAAATAAGGGACCCAAACGGCACATCCCTGCGAAAATAACGGCTTTGTTACCGATTAACTCCCACACCTGATCACGACGCCGATCAGCTCCCTCACACTCTCCCCAAGGAGAGGGAACCGATCGAGTATCTCTGAAATTATAGTTTTTCACCTTGGATGAGGGGACGATCGCATTTGCTGATATGGCCTCTTTACTTGCAAAAGAGCAAGGGCTATCAGCTCCCTCTCCCTGTGGGAGAGGGTTGGGGTGAGGGGCCCAGCTCACTGTGGTATTGGCCGCGATACTCCGACGGGGAACGTTCGGTGTTCTTGCGAAACAGGCGGCAGAAATAGTTGCTGTCGACAAACCCGCAGGCGTGCGCCACCTCTTTCACCTTCATGTCATAGCGTTTGAGCAGGTGCTTCGCCTGCTCCAGCCGCACGTGATTAAGATATTCGTTAAACCCGATGCCACCGGCCTTCTGGAACAGATGAGAAAGGTAATTCGGTGAGATATAAAACGCCTGGGCCACCGACTCGCGGGTAAGCGGCTCGCGATAATGCTCCTCCAGGTGACCCCGCACCGCATCAAACAGCGCCTGGCTGCGCGAGGCGGTTCTCACCGAGGTGCCAAACAGATCGAGCGCATGGCTCAGCAAGCCTTTAACCAGGAAACGCGCGGTAGGCTGATCGCTCTGATGCCAGGAGAGCTCGTTAAGCGCCTGCAACATGAACGACCCCACGCGCGGGCCACGGCGCGCCACGTTATCCTTACCCAGCGGCAGAGTGTTTTCCCCATCCCAGCCTAACAGGCTATAGCCCAGTTGCTGCTTGCCAAACAACAGGCTGAGCGTGGTTGTAGGTTGCTGCCAGCGCGGGCTGTTCCAACCTTGCGCCGGGACAAACAGCACATCCCCCGGCAACAGTATCTGTTGTTGCCGCGCTCCCTGGCTGCCCTCCCACTCCATTTCCTGCTCCCCGTCCACCACCAGTTCAAGGCGCGGAAAGCCTACCTGATAAGCCAGCTCCGGGGCCGGATGTTGATTGCCAGCAAAATAAACCTGCCGGATCCCCTGCCCATCATCGAGCAGCGGAGCCAACACGGCCACCAGCGGGTGTTTCATCGGGAATAATCCTTCAAACCAAGTGAACAACGAGACTTGATAATAACCAATAGCGGCGAGGAAAACGCGGGAGTAGAACAAGAAAAGGGCGCCGAAGCGCCCTTGGATAAAACATCGTGTTTGGATCAGACCACCTGCTCACGCAGGCGCTGAGCCGCTAACACCATGTTGGCCAGCGACTGGCGGGTTTCTGGCCAGCCACGGGTTTTCAGGCCGCAGTCCGGGTTCACCCACAGGCGCTCCGCCGGGATATTCTGTGCCGCTTTACGCAGCAATGCTTCAATCCATTCCACGCTTGGCACGTTCGGCGAGTGGATGTCGTAAACGCCCGGCCCGATTTCATTTGGATAGTCGAACTCTTTGAACGCTTCCAGCAGATCCATATCGGAACGTGAGGTTTCGATGGTGATCACATCGGCATCCAGCGCCGCGATAGAATCCATGATGTCGTTGAACTCGCAATAACACATGTGGGTGTGGATCTGGGTATCATCCTGCGCCACTGCGGCGTTCAGTTTGAAGGCATCCACTGCCCAGTCGAGGTACGCGGCCCAATCGGACTGGCGCAGCGGCAGGCCTTCGCGCAGTGCAGGCTCGTCGATCTGGATGATGCCAATGCCAGCCTTCTCCAAGTCTTCCACTTCGTCACGCAGTGCCAGCGCAATCTGCTTGGCGATCACTTCACGGGTCACATCTTCACGCGGGAAGGACCAGCAAAGAATGGTCACCGGGCCGGTCAACATGCCTTTTACCGGCTTGTCGGTCAGCGACTGGGCAAACTTGGCCCACTCTACGGTGATGGCTTCCGGGCGGCTGATATCGCCAATAATCACCGGTGGTTTCACGCAGCGGGAACCGTAGCTCTGTACCCAACCGTTTTGCGTGAACACGAAGCCGTCCAGGTTTTCGCCGAAGTATTCCACCATGTCGTTACGCTCGGCTTCGCCGTGCACCAGCACGTCCAGCCCCAGGCGTTCCTGCTCGGCGATGGCTTGCTTGATATGTTCGCCGATGCTGGTGCGGTAGTTGCTACCATCCAGACGGCCCTGCTTGAAGTCCAGGCGCAGGCCGCGGATTTCGGTGGTCTGCGGGAAGGAGCCGATGGTGGTGGTTGGCCAGGCTGGCAGGTTGAAGCGATCGCGCTGAGCCTGAGCACGTTGTTCATAAGGGCGCTGACGTTCGCTGTCTTTGGCAGTGATGGCCGCCAGGCGTTGCTCAACCTGCGCATTATGCACACGGCTGGATTGACGGCGGGCGCGGATTGGGGCGCTGTAGGCATCCAGTTTGGCTTGTTTATCTGCCCCTGGTGCATTCAGAGCTGAGCTCAACAACGCCAGCTCGGCACATTTTTGCAGTGCAAAGGCGAACCAGCTTTTCACTTCTTCGTCCAGGCGGCTTTCCACGCTCAGATCGATCGGGCTGTGCAGCAGCGAGCACGAGGTGCCAATCCACAGTGGGCGGCTCCCTACCAGCGGTTGCAAGCGTTCAAACCAGCTGCTCACATCGGCACGCCAGACGTTACGGCCATTGATCACCCCAAGCGACAGCACCCACTCTTTGGGTAACGCGTTGTTCAGGGCCGCGGCATCATCTTTGCCTGCGACCAGATCCACATGCAGCCCCTGCACCGGCAGTTCACGGATGGTGTCGAGGTTATGGCCAATGCTGTCGAAATAGGTAGTCAGCAGCAGTTTGACCTGGCCTTGCAGCGCGGTATAAGCCGGTTTAAAGGCCTCCAACCAGGCTTTGGGCAGTTCCAGCACCAGCGCAGGTTCGTCGATCTGTACCCACTCGATGCCGCGTTTGGCCAGCTCCGCCAGCACTTGCTGGTAGACCGGCAGGATATCGTTCAGCAGTGACAGGCGGTCGAACAGCTCGCCCTTCACCTTGCCCAGCCACAGATAGGTTACCGGGCCCAACAGCACCGGCTTGATTTTGTGGCCCAGCGCCAACGCTTCGTCAACTTCATCCAACAGTTGGGTCCAGCCCAGTTTGAACTGCTGGCCTTTAGTAAACTCAGGCACCATGTAGTGATAGTTGGTGTTAAACCATTTGGTCATTTCCGCCGCCGCCGCAGGTTCACCGGTAGGTGCGCGGCCACGGCCAATGCGGAACAGGGTATCGAGATCGATCGAGCCATCCTGGTTTTGATGGCGCGCCGGGACGTTGCCCAGCAGCAGGCTGGTGGTCAGTACGTGATCGTACCAGGCGAAATCGCCAACCGGCACCAAATCCACCCCGGCCTGCTGTTGTTGTTGCCAGTGACGAGCGCGCAGCTCGCGGCCAACCGCCAACAGCTCTTCCTGTGTTGAATTACCTGCCCAGTAACTTTCCTGCGCTTTTTTCAGTTCACGACGCAGACCAACGCGTGGAAAACCCAGTGTGTGATTTAGAATTGTCATCGTCATATTTCCCATTTAGCCGTCCAGATGTTTACACATCCATAATCCGCAGGTACTGTATGATCCACAAGCGCAATATTTTCACTGTCACTGTGAAGGACTCTCATGATCGAACTGAAACACTTACGGACCCTACAGGCTCTGCGTAATACCGGCTCCCTGGCCGCCGCCGCCGCACAGCTCCATCAGACACAGTCTGCCCTTTCGCATCAGTTCAGCGATCTGGAGCAGCGTCTGGGCTTTAAGCTGTTTGTTCGTAAAAGCCAGCCGCTGCGCTTTACCGCTCAGGGGGAGATCCTGCTACAGCTGGCAGAGCAGGTATTGCCGCAGATCCAACAGGCGCTGCAGGCCTGCCACGAACCGCATCAAACCACGCTGCGCATCGCCATCGAATGCCACAGCTGTATTCAGTGGCTGACTCCGGCGTTGGACAACTTCCGCTCCTATTTCCCGCAGGTGGTGATGGATTTCAAATCCGGCGTGACGTTCGATCCGCAACCAGCCCTGCAACAAGGTGAGCTGGATCTGGTGCTGACCTCTGACATCCTGCCGCGCAGCGGACTGCACTATTCGCCGATGTTCGATTTTGAAGTCCGGCTGATCCTGGCCCCCGATCACCCGTTGGCCAATAAGCCGCACATTGAACCGGCAGACCTGAGTGATGAAGTACTGATGATCTACCCGGTGCAGCGCCAACGGCTGGACATCTGGCGTCATTTCCTGCAGCCGGCAGGCGTCAGCCCGGCGCTGAAAAACGTCGATAACACGCTGTTATTGATTCAAATGGTGTCAGCCCGGATGGGGATCGCCGCGTTACCGCACTGGGTGGTGGAGAGTTTTGAACGCCAGGGGCTGGTCGTCACCAAGACGCTCGGGGATGGCCTGTGGAGCCGGTTATATGCCGCCACGCGCGACGGTGAGCAGCGCCAGACGGTCACCGAAGCCTTTATCCGCTCGGCACGTCAGCACGCCTGCGATCACCTGCCGTTTGTGCGTGATGCCGCCAGGCCCAGCGCCAATATTGCAGGGGCCAAATCCTTAACTTCCTTGAGTTAACTGATTGGCGGACGGGGAGTCTAATTTTACACACACTCTGCACCATGCAAATTCGGCAAAAGCGGTTACAGTAATTTCATCGGGGACCATTCCCCCTAGAAATTATCGGCTTTTCCGAGGCGCTTATGCGAACACTGCGTGGTTGTTATCAATGGTTCCTTCTTCTGGTGCTGTTAGCCAGCACAACGTTATGGGCCGCCGAGGCGGTTGCTCCCTGGCCACACAGCGTGATCCTTTCCGGCACCGCCATGGAGCTGCACCAGCCGCAGCTCGACAGTTGGCAAGATAACCTGCTGAAAGGCCGCATGGTGGTGGCGGTGAAAACCGGCACCCTGACCGATGCCAAAGGCAACAAACAGGACAAAATCAGCTACGGCGTCGCCTGGATCAGCGCCCGTACCAGTACCGACAAAGAACAACGGCAGGTGACGCTGGACAATATCAACGTTGAAAAGGTGAACTTCCCGACAGATAGCGCCAATCAAGACCATTATTTGGCATTATTACGCCAACTTCCTGCCAAAACGCTTTTAGTCAGCCTTGACCAGTTGGAGTCCGATCTGGCCATTCAGGATCGGGTCCCACAGCAGGGCGTGAAGGTCAACAATGCTCCGCCAAAAATTCTGTTCGCTTTCCAACCCGCCGCGCTGGTGTTACTTGATGGCCAGCCTGCCTGGCAGGCTAGCGGGCAATCGGGTGTGGAACGCGCCATCAATACCCGCTCGTTGCTGCTGAAAAAAGACGGCACGCTGTATATCTACTTTGCCAATCAGTGGTATACCGCGCCCAGTATCAGCGGGCCGTGGGTGCAAAAACTCACGGTGCCGGTAGAGCTGACCCAGGCTATGCAGGCCGCAGTGAAAAGTAAGCTGGTCACCACCGGGCCGCAGGAAAAAACCTCGGTCACCAAGCCAGCGGAGATCACGGTCTCCACTGAGCCAGCAGAGCTGATCCAGATCGACGGCGATCCGCAGTTTATGCCGATTGACGGCACCCAGCTGTCTTACGTGGCCAATACGCCTTCAGACGTGTTTATCGATGCCCAGCAAAATAACCGCTGGTACGTGTTGGTGTCTGGCCGCTGGTTCCGTGCCGATTCCACCAACGGCCCATGGCAGTATGTTGCCGGTAGCGCTATGCCAGCAGATTTCAGCAATATCCCGTCCGACAGCCCAAAAAGCGCGGTACTGGCCTCGATCCCAGGTACGCCTGAAGCTCGCGAGGCGCTGATCGCCAACTCGGTCCCACAGACCGCCAAAGTGTCACGCAGCAAAGCGGCGCTACAGGTTCGTTATGATGGCGGCAGCGCCAAATTCAGGCCGATCGACGGTACGCCGCTGCAATACGCCTGGAACACCGATGTGCCGGTGATCAAGGTAGACGGCAAGAGCTTCTTCGCGGTGAAAAACGGCGTATGGTTTGCCGCCACCGCACCGCAGGGCCCGTGGGTGGTTGCCGCCAACGTCCCGGCGGTGATTTACACCATTCCAGCGAATTCCCCTCTGCATTACGTGACCTATGTTCGCGTCTATGGCAGCACCAGCGAGGAGGTATACGTCGGTTATACGCCGGGGTATTACGGCACCGTGGCCAGCAATGGCGTGGTGGTATATGGCACCGGTTATCCTTGCAACGCCTGGATTGGCAACGTCTGGTACAGCTGCCCGGCGACCTACGGCTACGGCAGCAGCTTTGCCTGGGACCCGGCGATCGGTTGGAGCTTTGGCTTCATCAGCGGTTGGATCTGGGGCAGTGCCTGGAGCCAACCTTGGTGGGGCCCCTGGTACGGTTACTACCCGCCCTATCATCCTGGCTACTGGGGTGGCGGCGTGTCGGTGTATAACGTCTATAACCACTGGGGAAACACCGTGGCGCAAGGCGTGCGAGCCGACTGGAGCAATCCGTGGAACGGCCATTACGGCAGCAACGTGCGCGGCAGTTTCTACAATAACGCCACCGGCGGCCACGGAGCAGGTTACGCCTGGCGCGATACCAACGGCAATAACGGCATCACCCACGCGGGTGCGGGCGGCGTACGCTTCAATCCCCAGACCGGCCGAGCTGTGGCTGCCAACGGTGCCGGGGCTTATAACCCGAATACCGGTAACGGCATCGCAGGGGGAGAACGCAACAGCGTTAATACCAAGACCGGGCGCGTAACCCACAGCCAAAGCATTAGTGGAACCACACCGCAAGGGGCAGGTAAGGCAGGCAGCTTTACCACCGCTGGGAAAAATGGCGTGGCGCACGGCTCAGGTTATGTGCATTACAATAAGGAAACCGGCCAGGTGACACACGGAGGCGTGGTTAGCGGCCCCGACCACGTCTACGCCGGACGCGATGGCAAGGTCTATAAGTACGATAACGGCAGTTGGCAGCAGATGAACGCCAGCGGCAAGTTTGTCAAAAGCCAGCCTCCGGCAGAGGTCAGCAGCGCCCAGCAGGCCCGCCAACGCGGGAATGAACGGCAGACCGAGCGGGCGCAAACGTTACAAACGCAGCCGCGTCTGAATCAAGAGCAACGTCAACAGGTACAGCAGCGGGTGCAACAAAGAACGCCGGCCCAACAGACACAACCGCGCCTTAACCAGCAGCAGCGCATGCAGCAAAGAGCGCCGGAACAGCATCATCAGTTCGACCGCAGTAACTATGAACCGCGTTTCCATGGGGGCATGGGGGGAAGAAGGTAGTCGTAGAACTCACAAGGGGCGCTGCATGCAGCGCCCCCTACGATAAGGCATCCTGCGTTAATGGGTGCCTTTCGGCGCAACCCAGCGGCGATGTACCCATAGCGAAGCGACAATCACCGAGCCACCGATAATAAAGCTGGCCCAGTGCGGCTGCTGATGCCAAACAGCAAAATTAACCAACAGACCCGCAGGCACATGCATGTTATTCATGATGCCCAGAGTACCTGCATCCACCTGCGTCGCCCCGTAATTCCACATAAAATAGCCCAGTCCGGAAGCCACTACGCCCAGCCAAACCAAAATGCCCCATTGCAGGTTGGTGGTTGGCAGTTGGTTCGGATTACCCCACAGGAACCAGGCGACCACCGCTACTGCCGCCGCGCCCAGATAGAACCAGGAAAATGCCGTATGCTGCGGCAGCGGGTGCACTTCCATCAGGCGTTTGTAACCCACCATGCCGATGGCAAAACTGATATTCGCCGCCTGCACCAGCAGCAACCCCCACCAGAAGTGATCGCTCAATTGGTGATAGCGGATAATCGCCGCCCCCAGCACGGCCAGCAACGCGCTGAACAGATAGCCCCAACGCAGACGGCGGCCGCTGATCAGATCGTAAATCAGCGTGATATACAGCGGCGTCAGCACCGTAAACAGCAGGAATTCCGACACGGTCAGATAGAGAAAGGCACGGAAGCTGATCAGATACATGATGCCAAGCTGGAAGGCACCCACCAGCATATACAGCAGGATCACTTTCAGCTTGATATTGCGCCAGCGCAGGAACGGCAGAAACACCAGCGCCGCTAGCCCAACACGCATCAACACCGAGAACCAGCTGTCGACATTGCCTGCCAGGTATTCGCCGATCAGGCTAAAAGAAAATGCCCATAAAATGGTGGTAATAACCAGAAGCAGCACGACAAGTTCACCCTAAAAGATCCGAAAGGGCGATTGTAGCGGAAGGTGGAAAACAACGGGGGGAAAAGGCGGTTGACGTGTGAGCAATAAACAAACTAACGAGCAATTTTTTCTGACTGCGTTAGGCTTAATACTCAGAGAATAAACGGAGATACACCATGAAACGTCAGCTGATTATCGCCACTCTGCTGTGGCTGCCTTGTCTGGCTGCAGCGGAAAACGGCGTCACTACGCTTAGCCAGCAACAGCATTTTCTTAACCAGCGCGACCAGCAGTCACAGCAACAGCGTATGCTGAACAACCAGCAGATGGAACAGCGCCAGCAGCAGGGTTATCCGCTCAAGGCCAATCAGCCCAAAATGCTGCCCTATAACGGCAATATCAACCCGATGCAGCCGCAGATGAACAATGGCAAGATGCTGCAAAACGGCGGCCAGCCCGTAAACCCTTTTAACCAGACTGCTCCGGTAATACCGCAGGCACCGCTCCCGGCTACACCCGCACTCCCATAATGGTGAGGATTAACGGGGTGGTGATCGCCGCCAGCGCGGTGGACATCACCAGGCTGGTAGCGGCAGGGCCCGTTAGAACGTTAAATTGCCGTGACATCAGGTAGACGTTCACCCCCACCGCCATGGAGCCCAGCAGTACCACCACTCGGGTCTCCATTGGGGGTAAATCCATTGACCAAGCCAGCAGCCAGACCACCATCGGCTGGACGATCAGCTTGAGGAAGCAGATGGCGCTGCTCAGTTGCCAGCCTTCGCTGATACGGTATTCCGCCAGCCCCATGCCGAGCACCACCAGCGACAGCGGAGCCGCCACCTGGCCCAGCATGCTGACCGGTTGATCGACAAACACCGGCAGTGGCAGGCCGGTCAGGCTGAACAGCGTGCCAGACAGGATGCCGATAATCAGCGGGTTGGTCAGCACGCTACGCGCCGTTTTGATAAAGCCTTGCAGCGTGGGGGAGCCATTACGCGCCCATTCGATGGAGATGGTCACCAACGTCCACAGAATCAGGCCATTGAATACCAGCACCAGAGCCACCGATGGGATGGCCTCCTCTCCCAGCATCACCGTGGCGATTGGCAGGCCAAGCATGACGTTATTGGAGAAAATGCCGCCCAGAGCGAATACCGAACCCGAAACGCCGTCCAGCTTGAAGATCCGCCGTGCAGCAATGCGGCCGATCACGAAGACGATCAGGCAACTGCCGAAGAAGGCGATCAGCAGGCGGGCATCCACCGCCGGACGTTGTGAGAAATCGCACATCATGCGAAACAGCATGGCGGGTAAAGCGAGGGAAAACACGAAGCGGGTCAGGCCATCGGTGATGGTCGCTGGCCATTTTCCCCAGCGGATAAGGCCATATCCCAGCACGATCAGCACAAATAACGGCAAAGACAGCACTATCTGGTGCCACAGCGAAACAATAAAGGCAGGCATCGTATCCCTTCCGATGGCGCGGCGGCAACGGGCTGACGTCGCTATGTTCTGGTTTAGTCAAAGTGAATGGCCCTCACCCTAACCCTCTCCCACAGGGAGAGGGGACCGATCGAGCTCGCTGATACTCCGGAGAAATTCAGGCTAACCCAGTATTCAGACACACTCCCTCGCCCTTAGGGCTGAGGAATCCCCAGAAAAATTGAGACGATAAATAGGCTATTTTTTACCCATAAACGGACTAAAAAATAGCCTCAAGCAGACGAGAAAAAGTGGTTCGTCATTCTCTCACTGCCAATTTACGAACAAAATGGAACAGATTGATCGTAAAACACTCTCTCTAATTCTCTGAAAATACTAAGAAAAAATTAGTGGGGATACCTCAGCCCTTAGGGAGAGAGAACCGATCGAGCTCGCTGATACTCCGGAGAAATTCAGGCTAACCCAGTGTCCAGACTGACAGCGAAATCCGATCTAACTCTCTGATACCCCGTAAGAAACCTGGCTAACACAGCGCAGGGACTAGCTCCCTCTCCCTGTGGGAGAGGGTTGGGGTGAGGGGTCATCTTTATCTACTAAATTAACCGTTTAAAAATCCGGACCGATCAAATCTATCCGGTCGGTGCAAATACAGTCAACGCCCCAATTCAACAATAAGCGCGCCCGCTCCGGCTGATTGACGGTATACACCAGAATACGCAGCCCGGCATCTTTCAACGCCGCGACACGTTCAGCGGTCAGTTCTTTATGATTAATATGCAGCGAGACACAGCCCAGGCGCTCGGTCAGCTCCCGCCAATTGTCATCCCACTTGTCCAGCAACAGGCCGCGCGGCAGTTCTGGAGCGGTCTGCTGCGCCGCTGCCAGAGCTTCCACCGAGAATGAAGAAAGCAGCGGATCGGTTTGCCCTTGCCACAACATGCTGGCGGCAAACGCCACCACCCGGCCGGTTTCCTCGTCGCTACCGGTGGTTGGCTTGATTTCAATATTGGCCATCATGCCGTGCTGCTTACAGCGCTCCGCCACGTCAGACAGCAGCGGCAAACGCTCCCCTTTAAAGGCCGAGCTGTACCAGTCACCGGCATCCAGCTCTACCAGCTTTTCCCATGGCAGCTCGCCCGCCACGCCCCAGCCGTTGCTAGTGCGTTCGAGCGTGTCATCATGCAGCAGGAAAATCTGCCCGTCCTGCGCCAGTTTGGCGTCAAACTCGATCATCTTGTGGCCATGACGCGCGCCGACATCTATCGCCGCCAGAGTATTTTCCGGTGCCAGAGAACCGCCGCCGCGATGGGCGACAATATGGGGATAAGGCCAGGCTGTAGTCATCAATCCATCCGTGTTCCGCTGTGGGTAGCAAAAAAGTGCAGCGCCGACGCAGGCAGCTGTAAATACAGGGTACTGCCCGCAGGCGGCAGGGTTTCATGGCTCAGGCGGACGATCACGCCTGAACTCCCCCATTGGCCGTGTGCCAGATTATCGGCACCGAGCAGTTCCAGCGTTTGCAGCTCTAGCGGGATCCCGCCCTGCTCGCGCGTACTCAGTTGAATATGCTCCGGTCGGATACCCAACGTCAACTCCTGCCCGCCCCATTGTGGCCGAGGCTCTGGCAGATCCAGCGCCATGCCACCGGCCAGTTGCAGCTGTTTGCCATCCGCACTCAGCGTGCCGGGTAGCAGGTTCATCGCCGGGGAACCGATAAAGCTGGCGACAAACAGCGTCGCCGGACGTTGATAAATCTCGCTCGGCGTACCAATTTGCTCCGCCACACCTTTATTCATCACTATCACCCGCTGCGCCAGCGTCATCGCTTCAACCTGATCGTGGGTGACATACAGGCTGGTGGTTTTCAGGCGGCGATGCAGCTGCTGCAATTCCAGGCGCATCTGGACACGCAATTTGGCGTCCAGGTTGGAGAGCGGTTCATCAAACAGGAACACCGCCGGTTCGCGCACAATCGCGCGCCCCATCGCCACCCGCTGGCGCTGGCCACCGGAAAGCTCACGCGGTTTGCGTTGCAGCAGCGGTTCCAACTCCAGAATACGCGCCGCCTCTTCTACCCGTTGACGGATGTGCTGTTTGCCAAAGCCACGGATTTTCAGGCCATAGGCCATGTTGTCGTACACGCTCATATGCGGATACAGCGCGTAGTTCTGGAACACCATGGCGATGCCGCGATCTTTCGGTTCCAGATCGGTCACGCGCTGGCTATCAATATAGATATCCCCGCTGGTGGTGCACTCCAGCCCGGCCACCATACGCAGCAGCGTCGATTTGCCACAGCCGGAGGGGCCAACCATCACAATAAATTCGCCGTCAGCCACGTCGAGATCGATCTGCTTGATCACCGGCGTTTTGCCGTCGTAAGACTTGGTGACCGCCTGTAGTTTTAAACCTGCCATATTCGTTACTTCTCGCTATCAACCAGGCCGCGCACAAACCAGCGCTGCATCAGAAGAACCACCGCCAACGGCGGGATCAAAGTCAACATCATTGCCGCCATCACCTGATTCCACTGGGTCGGCGCGCCGGAGGTGGAAATCATGCTGCGGGTCCCTGCCACCGCCGTACTCATCGAGGCGTCACTGGTGACCAGGATCGGCCACAGGTACTGGTTCCAGCCGTAGATAAAGGTGATGACAAACAGCGCCGCCAGATTGGTTTTCGACAGCGGCAGCACTATGTCCCAAAAGAAGCGCATTGGCCCGGCACCGTCGATGCGTGCAGCTTCCAACAGCTCATCCGGCAGGGTCATAAAGAACTGACGCAACAGGAAGGTGGCCGTGGCCGATGCCATCAGCGGCAGCGTGAGTCCGGTGTAGCTGTCCAGCAGATTGAGGTTGGAGATCACCTCCACCGTCGGGAAGATACGCACCTCGACCGGCAGCATCAGCGTCATGAAGATCAGCCAAAAGAACAGGCTGCGCAGTGGAAAACGGAAATAGACGATGGCATAGGCGGACAGCACCGAGACCACGATCTTTCCGCAGGTGATCGCCAGCGCCATGATCACGCTGTTAAGCAGCAGCATCGAGAACGGCACCTTGAGGGTGCCCACCCCGCCCTGCCAGATATGGCGGATGTTGTCCCACAGGTGCCCTCCGGGGACCAGCGTCATAGGTACCTGGAACACCTGCCGATCGTCCAGCGTGGCGGCCACAAAGGCCACATACAGCGGAAACAGCACCACCAGCACGCCAACAATCAGCATCGTATGGCTGAAGATATCCAGCCCGCGTCGGTTCTCAATCATTGGTAACGCACCTTACGTTCGACAAAGCGGAACTGGATCACCGTCAGGCCAATCACCAGCAGCATCAGCACCACCGACTGCGCCGCCGAGCTGGACAGATCCAGACCGGCAAAGCCTTCACGATAGATTTTGTACACCAGCGTGGTGGTCGACTGCACCGGCCCACCGCCGGTAGCGGCGTCGATCACCGGGAAGGTGTCGAAGAAGGCATACACCAGGTTGACCACCAGCAGGAAGAAGCTCACCGGCGTGATCAGCGGCAACACCAGGTTGAAGAAACGCCGCACCGGGCCAGCCCCATCGATCGCCGCCGCTTCCACCAGAGAACGCGGGATGGATTGCAATGCGGCCAGGAAAAACAGGAAGTTATAGCTGATCTGCTGCCACACCGACGCCAACACCACCAGGAACATCGCCTGGCCGCTGTTTTGCGCATGGTTCCAGTCATAGCCGAAACCGGCGAGCACATGGGTGATCAGGCCCATGCCGGGGCTGAACAGGAAGATCCACAGCACCGCCGCTACCGCAGGGGCAACCGCATAGGGCAGGATCATCAACGTCTGATAAAAGCGGCTGCCGCGCAGCACGTAGTCCACCAGCGCGGCAAAGAACAGCGATACCAGCAGGCCAACACCGGCCACCAGGAAGCTGAACACCAGCGTGGTGTAGAAAGAGTCCAGGTAATACGGGTCCTGAAACAGCTGTGTAAAGTTGTCCAGCCCGACAAACTGGCTGGAAAGGCCGAACGGATCGACGCTTTGTACCGAGTACCACAGCGCCTGACCGGCAGGCCACAGGAAGAACACGACGGTGATCAGCAGCTGTGGCAGCACCAACATATAGGGCAGCCAGCTACAACCGAAGCCGGGACGGGATGATGACATAGGGTTAACCGTTAAATGGGGATGAGGGGTGGTATAAGCCCCTCACCCTAGCCCTCTCCCACAGGGAGAGGGGACTATACGTGCTACAAACCACCTTCTGCGCCTGACCACAGCTCTGGACTAGCTCCCTCCCCCCAAAATGCCCATGAAATCCCTGGGCTATGCCGTGGGAGAGGGTTGGGGTGAGCGGGGATTGGTAGCCTTAACTGACCATAACACTTGGCAGAAGGTGGCCCAATCTGACGCTTACTTGGTGGAAGCCTCGAAGCGGCGCAGCAACACGTCACCGCGCTGTACCGCAGCATCCAGCGCCTGCTGCGGGGTTTTCTTGTCGGTCCACACGCTTTCCAGCTCTTCATCCACCACGGTACGGATCTGTGGCATATTGCCCAGACGCAGCCCTTTGGTGAACGCCAACGGTGGCTTGTTCAGCATCTGGCGGGTGGCCACATCGGCCCCAGGGTTCTTGTCGTAGAAGCCCTGCTGCTTGGTCATTTCATAGGCAGCAGTGGTGATCGGCAGGTAGCCGGTCTTTTGATGCCATTCGGCGGCAATCTCAGGCTGGGCCAGATATTGCAGGAACTCTGCCACACCTTTGTAGGTCGCCGCGTCTTTGCCGTTCATCACCCACAGGCTGGCCCCGCCGATAATGGCGTTCTGCGGTGCATTTTTGGCGTCAGCATCGTAAGGCATCATGCCCACGCCGAAGTCAAACTTGGCGTATTTGCGGATGCTGGCCAGCGAGCCGGAAGAGGCGGTCGCCATGGCGCAGTCGCCGTTGTAGAACTTCTCGGTAGGTTCGTCCTTGCGGCCGAAGTAGGTGAAGTCGCCCTTCTTGTTCATGTCTTGCAGCAACTGAATATGCTTCACCTGCAGCGGCTGGTTGAACTCCAGCTTGGCACTGGTGCCACCAAAGCCGTTGTTTTCACTGGCGAACGGCACGCCATGCCAGGCGCTGAAGTTCTCCAGTTGGATCCAGCCTAACCAACCGCTGGTGTAGCCGCACTTCATGCCAGCCGCGCGCAGTTTGGCCGCATCAGCCGCCAGTTCCTGCCAGGTTTTCGGTGGCTGATCCGGGTTCAAGCCCGCTTTCTTGAAGGCGTCTTTGTTGTAATACAGCACCGGGGTGGAGCTGTTGAAAGGCTGGGACAGCAGATGGCCGCTCTTGTTATCGGTGTAGTAACCGGCCACGGTCGGCACAAACACCGATTCGTCGAATTTGACGCCCGACTCCTGGAATACCTGATACACCGGTTTGATCGCCTTGCTCGCCATCATGGTGGCGGTGCCCACTTCATAGACTTGCAGGATCGCCGGTGCCTTGCCGGAACGGTAAGCAGCAATGCCCGCCGCCAGGCTCTGTTCGTAGTTGCCTTTATAAACCGGGACGATCTTCACATCGCTGTGAGTTTGGTTGAAACGGTCCGCCAGAGAATCCACTTCAGTGCCCAGTTCCCCTTCCATCGAATGCCAGAAGGGGATCTCGGTGGCAGCTATTGCATGGCCGCTGACCGCCAGGGCCAAGGTAACGCACAACGTGGTTTTTTTAATCGCGTGAGCAAACATGCCTAACTCCTGAAAAAGCTGGTGTGATCAAAACGCGTGAGCGAAAAGAAACAGTTTTTGTTCGGATGCTAAACATGCCATGCGCGGATGACAGTAAAATAACTCTGGCGTGACAGCTAGATGACAGCGAGGTGAAGTGCAGATGGCGGTTTGATGTCGGCGGTAGGGAATTCTCCCCACCGCCGCAGAGAGATTACAGCGAGCGACGCAGGCGGGCGACGGCCTCTTGCATCTGTTGTTCGGTTGCCGTGGCAAACGACAGACGGAAGGTTGAGCGATCCGGTTTGTCAGAGAAGAAGTATTCTCCCGGCACAAACACCACACCCTGTTTCAGGGTGGTGTTCAGCCACTCGGTAGCATTGAACTGCTGACGGAAACGCGCCCACAGGAACATGCCGCCTTTCGGCATATCAAAGCTGATCACATCACCCAGCTCTTTTTCCACCAGCCCGGCCAGGATCTCGCCTTTGTGCTTGTAGGCCGCGCGGATCTTTTCGATCTGCGCCGGTAAACGATCCAGCCCCAGGTAACATTCGACGATGCTCTGCGACAGCGCGCTGGCATGCAGATCCGCCGCCTGCTTGATGATCGCCACTTTATGCAGCAGGAACGGTGGCAAGATGGCCCAACCCAGGCGCAGGCCCGGAGCCAGGATCTTGGAGAAGGTGGAGGTGTAGATAATGTTTTCGGTATGGCCCAGCACCTGCTGCGAAACCTGATACAGCGTGGCATTACGCTCTTCGGTGAAGCGCAGCTCGCCGTACGGGTCATCCTCGATAATCAGGAAGTTATGCTCCACCGCCAGTTTCACCAACTGCTCACGGCGTGCGGCGCTCAGGGTCAGGCCGCTCGGGTTGCCGAAGTTCGGCACCACGTATACCCCTTTGATCTTCTGGGTTTTCAGCAGTTCGGCCAGCTCATCCACCACCATGCCATCGCTGTCAGAAGAAACGGACATGACGTTGGCTTCCGCCAGTTCCAGCGTTTGCAGCGCCGCCAGATAGGTCGGGCGCTCTACCACAAACACATCACCAGGGTTAATCACCGCACGCATCAATAGATCCAACGCCTGCTGGGAGCCTGCGGTCACCACGATATCTTCCGGCTTGGCATTTACGCCACGCTGTGCGCATAGGGTACAGATGCCTTCACGCAGCAGTTCGCTGCCTTCGGTCAGCCCATATT
Source organism: Serratia sp. K1WW1 (assembly GCF_055790865.1). Taxonomy (NCBI): domain Bacteria; kingdom Pseudomonadati; phylum Pseudomonadota; class Gammaproteobacteria; order Enterobacterales; family Yersiniaceae; genus Serratia; species Serratia sp. K1WW1. The sequence goes on along the minus strand of NZ_CM147697.1, from coordinate 415,002 downwards.
GGAACGCGCTTTTCGGTTGTTCGGTAATAGCCTGCTGGGTAGCAATGCTCAATCCTTCGAAGTCAAACAGCGCATCTGAGGGAATGCCACCCGCCAGCGAAATGACGTTTTCCATTTTGCTGTGCTTGAGCAATTCGCGGATTGCCGAGCTTTTGACCTTTACGATGCGCTGTGCGAGTAGTCCTTCTGTCTTCATTGCTTGTTCTCGTAATCGTTAAAATAGGGGCGCAACACGTTCTGGTACACCCTGATAGGCAGCCGGGTCGAACATGTTCGATCCCTACCGATTCATCCGCCCAAATACGCCGACCGTACTGCTTCGTTTGCTAATAATGCGGCCCCCGTATCTTCCAACACCACGCGCCCGTTTTCCAGCACATAACCACGATCCGCCAGTTTTAGTGCCTGGTTGGCGTTTTGTTCCACCAGGAAGATGGTCATCCCCTCTTCGCGCAGCTGCTGGATGATATCGAAAATCTGCTGGATGATGATGGGTGCCAGCCCGAGTGAAGGCTCGTCCAACAGCAGTAACTTTGGCTGGCTCATCAGCGCACGGCCAATCGCCAGCATCTGCTGCTCGCCACCGGACATGGTGCCAGAGCGCTGGCTGCGGCGCTCCAGCAGGCGTGGAAACAGGGTAAACACCCGCTCGATGCGTTGATGATACTGCTCGCGATCGGCAAAGAAACCGCCCATCGCCAGGTTCTCTTCCACCGTCATGCGTGAGAACACCCGCCGCCCTTCCGGTACGATCGCCACGGCCTCGCGCATGATACGCGCTGTCTGCCACTGGGTGATGTCCTGATCCATCAAGGTGATGGACCCTTCGCTGGCCCTTGGGTCGCCGCATAGCGTGCCGAGCAGGGTGGTTTTACCGGCACCGTTGGCGCCGATCAGGGTGACGATCTCCCCCTGTTGAATGTTCAGGCTGACCTGGTGCAGCGCCTGAATTTTGCCGTAATGGGCGGAAACCTGATTAAATGACAACATATGCTTATTCGCCCAGATAGGCCCGGATCACGTCCGGGTTATTGCGGATTTCTGCCGGTGAGCCTTGCGCCAACGGCGTTCCCTGATTCACCACGTAGATGCGATCGGAAATCCCCATCACCAGTTTCATATCGTGCTCAATCAACAGCACCGACACCTGGTGCTGGTCACGCAGCTCGACGATCAGATGATCCAGCTCATCGGTTTCTTTCGGGTTAAGGCCCGCCGCCGGTTCATCCAGCATCAATAGTTCCGGGCGTGTTACCATGCAACGGGCGATCTCCAGCCGACGCTGCTGGCCATAGGCCAGATTACCCGCCGAACGGTTAGCCATGTCCAACAGGCCCACACGCTCCAGCCACACTGCCGCACGCTCCAGCGCATCGGCTTCTGCACGGCGGAACGCCGGGGTTTTCAGCAAACCGGCAAACACGCCGCTTTTCAGATGCTGATGTTGGGCCACCAGCAGGTTTTCAATCACCGTCATTTCGCGGAACAGCCGCACGTGCTGGAAGGTGCGCACCACGCCCATGCGGGCAATGGTCTGGCCGGAAAGCCCTTCCAGATGACGATCGCGCAGTTTGATGGTGCCACTGGTCGGGCGATAGAACCCGGTCAGGCAGTTGAACACCGTGGTCTTGCCTGCGCCGTTCGGGCCAATCAACGAAACAATCTCACCTTGATGCAGTTCCAGCGCGACGTTGTTTACCGCCAGCAAACCACCAAAACGCATCGAAAGCCCGGCGACCGCCAGTAAAGGTTGAGTACTCATGCCTGCTCCCCCTTCACGGCTTTGATATCAGCCACTTTCAGCTTCAGCTGCGGGCGTTTCATCGGCAGCAGCCCCTGCGGCCGCCAAATCATCATCAAGACCATCAGCGCCCCCAGCAACAACATGCTGTATTCATTCAGATCGCGCATCATCTCACGGGACACTACCAGCAGGATCGCAGCCAGGATCACCGCAAACTGTGAGCCCATGCCGCCCAACACCACGATCGCCAGCACAAAGGCCGACTCCACAAAGGTGAAGGATTCCGGGCTGACAAACCCCTGACGTGCGGCAAACAGCGTGCCGGCAAAACCGGCAAAGGCGGCACTGATGGTGAAGGCGGTCAGTTTGATTTTAGTCGGGCTCAAGCCCAGTGAACGGCAGGCGATTTCATCTTCGCGCAACGCTTCCCAGGCACGGCCCAGCGGCATGCGCAGCAGGCGGTTAATCACAAACAGCGTCAATATCACCAGCAGCAGCGCTACCAGGTAGAGGAACACGATGCGGTCGCTAGGATCGTATTTCAGGCCAAAGAAGTTATGGAAGGTATCCCAGCCACCGTCGCGGGCGCTGCGGTTAAACTCCAGACCAAAAAAGGTGGGTTTCGGGATCTGGCTGATGCCGTTTGGCCCGCCGGTAATTTCGGTGTTGTTCAGCAGCAGGATGCGGACGATTTCACCAAAGCCGAGCGTGACGATCGCCAGATAGTCACCCCGCAGGCGTAATACCGGGAAACCGAGCAGGAAGCCGAAGATGGCGGTGACGATCCCCGCCAGCGGCAGGCTTTCCCAGAATCCCAGGCCGTAATAATGGTTCAGCAATGCGTAGGTATAGGCACCGATGGCGTAAAAGCCGCCGTAACCCAGCACCAACAGGCCGGAAAGGCCGACCACCACGTTCAGGCCCAGCCCCAGCATCACGTAGATCAGCGTCAGGGTGGCAATATCTACCGTGCCGCGCGACACCAGGAATGGCCAGACGACGGCGGCAATGATGATCGCCGCTGCCAGCACCTTCTGGCGCATGGTGGAGCCGTCAAAGCTGGGTAAGACGAACGCCGGGCCGGAGATTTTCTTCATCCCATGCTGCATCAGCGGGCGCAGCAGTTGGAAGAAAAATACCACCACACAACCGATGCCAATCCACATCCAGCGCACTTCGGCAGCGCCATGCACCACCAGCTTGGTGCCGTCGAGGCTCAGTTGCATCCCCATCAGGAAGGAGGCCATGACAAACAGTACGACCGTGGCTATACAGGCGTTAAGCAGACCGAGTTTCATACTTTCTCAACCTCCGGACGCCCAAGGATGCCGGTTGGCATCACCAGCAACACCACAATCAGCAAGGCGAAGGACACCGCGTCTTTGTATTCGGTGCTCAAATAGGCCGAGGTGAGCGCTTCAGCCACGCCCAGCACCAGCCCACCGATCATCGCCCCTGGAATGCTGCCGATCCCGCCCAGTACCGCAGCGGTGAAGGCTTTCATCCCGGCCATAAAGCCGATGTAAGGGTTGATCACGCCGTAGAATTGGCCGAGCAGCACGCCAGCCACCGCCGCCATCACTGCCCCGATCACGAAGGTGAGCGAAATCACCCGGTCGGTATTGATGCCCAGCAGGCTGGCCATCTTCAAATCTTCCGCACAGGCACGGCAGGCGCGGCCCATACGCGAATAACGGATAAACATCGTCAGCGCCAGCATCGCCAGGAAGGTGACCACCCAGATAATGAGCTGCATGGTGCTGATGGTCGCGGCAAAGCCGTTGCTCTCACCCAGCACCCATTGGCCGGTGACCAGGCTTGGCAGCGCCACATCACGCGACCCCTGCGTCAGGCTGACGTAGTTTTGCAGGAATATCGACATCCCGATGGCGGAAATCAGCGCAATCAGGCGCTTGGAGTTGCGCACCGGTTTGTAGGCCACCCGCTCGATGCTCCAGCCATAGGCGCTGGCAATCACGATCGACACCAGGAACGCTGCGCCGATCAGCAGCCAACCCACGTCGATGCCGATCATCATCAGGGCGGCGATCACGATAAAGGAGACATAGCTGCCGATCATATATACCTCGCCGTGGGCGAAGTTGATCATGCCGATAATGCCGTAGACCATGGTGTAACCGATGGCGATCAATGCATAGGTGCTTCCCAGCGTCACGCCGTTGAACATCTGCTGCAGAAAATAGAGAAACTGCTCTGACATACTCTGACCCTTGGCCACGTTTTTATATTGCAGCTTGGAATAAAAAATCAGGAACGATATACCCTATGAATTTCACGTTGCAGCTAGGCGGCAAACGGGTAAATCCCCAGGAGCTTAGTTAACTAAGTGACTGGGGTGCACCCGTGCAGCCAACAACGCTGCAACGTGAAAGGCGACGGGTATATTATTTAATCGGCGTTGATGAGCCGTCGGCATGCCACTCAAACACCCCGAACTCGAAGCCTTTCAGATCGCCTTTGTCATCCCAGCTCAATGGCCCCATCACGGTTGCCACCGGTTGGCCGGTTTTCAGATCTTTGACGATATCTGCCGGTTCCTGGCTCCCGCTGCGCTCCATGCCGGTGACCAGCGATTGCAGTGCTGCATAGGTGGTCCAGACAAATGGCCCAGTCGGATCCAGCTTCTTGGCTTTTAATGCATCAACCACCGGTTGGTTGGCTGGCACCTGATCGTAACGTTTTGGCAGCGTCACCAGCATGCCTTCAGACGCGGCACCGGCGATGTTGGACAGCGAGGAGTTACCCACACCTTCCGGCCCCATGAAGCGAGTAGTCATGCCCGCCTGTTTGGCCTGACGCAGGATCTGCCCCATCTCCGGGTAGTAACCGCCGAAATAGACGAAGTCGACGTTTTCTTTCTTCAGGCGAGCTACCAAGGTAGAGAAATCTTTATCCCCAGCGGTGACACCTTCAAACAGCACTACGTCGGTACCCTGCTTTTTCAGACTATCACGCACTGAACGCGCCAGGCCTTCACCGTATTGCTGCTTGTCGTGGACCACGGCGATGCGCTTGGGTTTAATCTCGTTGAGGATGTAGTTGGCAGCCGTTGGGCCCTGATCGGAATCCAGGCCGGTGGTGCGCATGATCATCTGGTAACCACGGGTGGTCAGATCGGCGTTGGTCGCCGCCGGGGTGATCATGATCACGCCTTCATCTTCATAGATGTCGGAGGCTGGCTGAGTCGAAGAAGAGCACAGGTGGCCGATCACGTAACGAATGCCGTCATTGATGACCTTGTTGGCTACCGCTACCGCCTGTTTCGGGTCACAGGCATCGTCATACTCTACCGCCACCAGCTTATCGCCCTTGATACCGCCTTTGGCGTTGATATCGGCAATCGCCTGACGCGCACCGGTGAACTCCATATCACCATACTGCGCCACCGGGCCGGACATGGCACCCACTACGGCAATCTTGATGTCTTTTGCCACAGCGACATGGCCGATAGCCATCGCGATACAACCGGCCAGCAGCGCTTTACCCTTTGTTAATTTCATCCGCATATTCCCCATCTGTCGTTGTGAGTGTTGCTGTTGTATTTGTCACACCTAATCATTGTTTCTACCCGGCAGATTGCAAGTGACGGCCAACTGACCCTGGCTCGCAAAACGCCGGTAAATCGCTTTTATCTATAAGTAATAATGATTTAGGTAGATTCGCGACAATATTTTCTAATAAGACTTTATTTTTCATGCCATTAAACAGGAGTTTTCTTCTGCAAAGCAACTCCCAAGGTCAGAAACAAGCGGTGTAAACAGCATAAAATCCGGATTAAATCTGCGCCGTTTAGCGTAAGGAACAGCGCGATGTGCTGGTTAACATGCCATTAACTAACCGTTTACTCGGAAAATGCCAGCAGCAAAAAACATTTCGCGCAGACCTCGTATAGAAAAACTTACACAACGCGCTGTGCAAGATCCATTACACTGTCGACATCCCTTATCGGTGCGGAAATCCGGCATGAAACTGACCATTGAACGCTTGACCAGCTTGTCTCCACAAGACCTTATCGACCTTGGTAAAATCTGGCCACATCAACAGCCTGAGCAGTGGCTAAGCTGGCTGGAGGAGGGTAAAGCACTGTTTGCCGCCCGCTTTAACGAGCGGCTGCTGGGGGCGGTAAAAATCGAGATAGCGGGCCAGAGCGCCCAATTGCACGATCTGCTGGTACGCGAAGTGACGCGCCGCCGAGGCGTGGGGCTATATCTGATGGAAGATGCCCAGCGCCAATTGCCACAGGTGCAACATTGGCAACTGGATACTGCCGGGTTGGCCGCACGTGAACGTGGTGAGGTGGGTAACTTTATGCGTGCCTGCGGCTTCCAGGCTCAGGGCGATTGCTGGCAGAAATGAAACGTTGGCTAGCTCTGATCGTTATTATACTGCTCGCAGTCATGGCCTGGTTTGCAGGACGCTATCAGGCAATGAATCTTCATCAGCCTTGGGATCAGCAGGCCTATGTTTGGCAAAGGGTGTGGACACCTCAGCATGCCGAGGCGCTGGCTGCCAGCCGTGACCTGTTTACTACCCTGCGCGTGTTGGGCTTGCAGGTGCATCCCCGTGAGGGTTTCCGGGATATCGCGGTCAATACCGCCCTGCTGAAACAGGATGGCCGCCCGCTATGGTTGGTAGTCCGGATAGACGGGCAATTGATGCAGTTGGATGAGGCCGCCATCTATGCACGTCTGCAGCAACAGTTGCAACGCTGGCAGGCGGCCGGTTTACCGGTGATTGGCGTGGAGATCGACCATGACGCCGCCACCGCACGGCTGTCCAAATATCAACAATTTCTGCACCAACTGCGCCAACGGCTTCCCTCTTCATTACAGCTAGGCATTACCGCCCTGCCCGCCTGGATCGGATCCCCAGCGCTGCCCGGCGTACTGCAACAGGTAGACAGCTCGGTGCTTCAGGTGCATGCGGTGCTCTCCCCCACCCAAGGTTTATTCGACGGCCGGTTGGCGCAGGAGTGGACACGCCAGTACGCTCGCCTTAGCCCTAAACCCTTCCGTATTGCCCTGCCAGCCTACGGCATGGCTCTGCTAGGGTTCGATGCCCAGGGGGCTCTGGTTGAGAGCGAAGCCTCGCAGCGCGTGGTGGGCAAGGTCCAGGAACTGACCGTGGCACCACAACAGGTTGCCGATTTCTTGCAGCAGCTCGCACAACGCCCACTGCCACATCTGCGCGGCATTATCTGGTTCCGCCTGCCGCTGGAAAACGATCGCCGCGCCTGGTCGATGGCGACGCTACGGGCGGTGATCCAGCACCAGCCATTGCTCACCCACTGGCAGGTGAAATTTTTGCCGCAGCCACAGCAAAATGGGCTGTATGATTTGATGATTGAGAATCAGGGTCCGGTGGATGCCCCGTTACCGCGTGAGATCCACATTCAGGCCGAAGGTTGCCTGGCCGCCGACGCGGTAGGTCATTACCAGTTGGCAACGCCATCGGACCCCCAACGCTTTATCCGCATTAGCGGCGATCAGCTACGAGCAGGGCAATCACGCCCCTTGGGCTGGCTACGCTGCCAACAGATCACGCCAGGAGGCACCCATGTCATACCTTGATTTGCACACAGCAGGGCACCGTCGCCGTGCGCTCACGTTAGCATCACTGATCGCTGCGGCATTGATGGTGCCGCTGAGCGGCCAGGCCTGTGGGCCAGACTTCCCCAACCGCCTGCTGGTTAATCGCAACGGCACCCTGCTGTATATGCCTGAGGGTAACTTCGCTTTCGAAGCCACCCGTCTGGTGCCAGTAGACCCGCAGCTGCCACGCTGGCAGGCCCCGGCCCCGGCGACACCGCCAAAGCCGATGCCCCTCTCGCCGGAACAGCAAGCCATTGCCCAAATGCGGGCAACCAAAACCGTAGAAGAAGCCGACGCGGTGAATGCGCAAGGGCTATCTAATGCCGCGCGCTTATATACGCTGGGGGCGGTAGCCTTTGCCGCGGAAGATCCTCGGGCGTCGCAATATTTCCAGCAGGTGTTGGCGCTGCCAGCCGCCGAGCAGGAAGCATGGGGGTTACGGGCGCAATACTCGCTTGGCCGCCTGCTGATGGGCGATCATGGCACGCCGGAAAGTGAATCCGGTAACGAGCCGGTGGTGAACCATCCGGAGAAAGCGCAGCTCGAACAGGCCTTGGCCGCCTTCCAACAGGTGATCGACCAGGTGAAAAGTGGCACCGCCGATCCCGATCAACTGGCACTGAGTAGCCTGGGCCAGCAGGCACGTATTCATTTGTGGCTCGGGGAAATCGCTGCGGCAGCACAGCTATATGCTCAGCAGGCCGCCCAAGGCGATCCCGATGGCGGTCTCTCGCTGCAATATATCTCCTCCTATCTGATCAATCCGCAGCATGTGGAGGCGTTAAAACAGGCTATTCACGATCCGTTGGTGCAGCAATTGGTCACCATTGAGCTGTTCGCCCGCAGCAGTAATCTGGAGATGTCTGGCATCATTAACGGTGAGACCGGTGCCAAACAGCTTGTCGATCAGACCCTGACGTTGCTCAATGACTCGGTTAAAAGCGGTTTCACCGGTAGCGACCGGCTGGCGGCGCTGGCCTATCGTTCCGGGCAATATGCCATGGCGGCCAACCTGCTGAAAAATGCGGGTGATGGCGGTTTAGCCTGGTGGTTACGTGCCAAAATGGCCCTGCGTGAGGGTGATGTGAAAGCCGCAACCGCCGCCTATGCCAAAGCCGCAGCCGCATTCCCTACCGATGAAAGCTGGGGAGAGCAGCGTAACGAGGACTTCGCAGCCGAAATGATCGTCCCGGATTGCCGAGTTGCCGGCGAGCAGGCCATTCTGGCGCTGAACCGTGGCGACTATCTGCAAGCGATGGATCTGATGTATCGCGGCAAAGAAAACTACTGGGCAGACGTGGCGGATATCGCCGAGCGGGTGCTAACGGTCGATGAACTGAAAGGCTTTGTGGATAAGCATGCGCCAGCCCCCACCACACCGCTCAAGCCGGTCAAACCCGATGAATACAATGGCGAGCGGATCACCCAAGAGGTTCAACTGCGTGAATTGCTGGCACGGCGCATGATGCGCGTAGGTCGCTATGAGGAAGCGGTGAACTACTTTGCCATTCCAAACTACCGCCAGGCGGCGCAGGACTTTGCCAACCTGATGAAAGCGGCGAAGGATAAATCGGCTGATAAGAACGCACGCGCCAAAAGCTACTATCAGGCGGCGGCGCTGTTGCGCTCGCAGGGGTTGGATTTCACCGGCTATGAAATGACGCCGGATTACAATATTTATGGCGCGGGGTATTCCTATCTGGGGGATGCTTTCAACACCAAGGATAGCAAAGACAAGAGTTGGATCAGCGCGGCGGAAGCGGCACGGGCCAAGAAATCGTTGCCAGATGCAGATAACCGTTTCCTGCATTACCGCTGGCAGGCGGTGGATCTGGCGCAAAAGGCCGCCGACCTGCTGCCACCGAAAAGCCAGGCCTACGCTGCCGTGCTGTGTAATGCCGCTGGTTGGGTGATAGCCCGCGACGCCAAAACCGGCCGCGCCCTGTATCAGCGTTATATCAAGAATGGCACCCAGTTTGAGTGGGGTACCAAATTTGGCTACGACTGCCCGGCACCGGAGTTTGATACCGCAGCCAACTAACTACAAAAACAGAAAAGCCCGGCAAGCCGGGCTTTTCGAACGTTAAGCGCTATCGGTATCAGGCTTCGATCGCCATCTTCAGTTTCTTCATGGCGTTCTTTTCCAGCTGGCGCACACGCTCGGCGGAAACGCCGTACTGATCGGCCAGCTCCTGCAGGGTGGACTTGTTGTCGTCGTCCAACCAGCGGGCGCGAATGATATGCTGGCTGCGCTCGTCCAGACCTTCCAGCGCGTAGGCCAGTTTGTCTGCGGCGTTGCTTTCCCAGTTATCTTCTTCGATCCCTTCGGCAAAGTCCGAGCTTTTATCCTGCAGATAGAGCATTGGGGCCATGGCATGGCCGTCACGCCCTTCGTCTTCCGGCGTTGGGTCAAAGGTCATGTCCTGTGCCGCCATACGCGACTCCATCTCACGCACGTCTTTGCTGGTGACACCCAGCTCGCGCGCGACCAGCTCCACTTCGTCCTGATTGAACCAGCCCAGACGCTGCTTGGTTTTACGCAGGTTGAAGAACAGCTTGCGCTGTGCCTTGGTGGTCGCCACTTTGACGATACGCCAGTTACGCAGCACGTATTCGTGAATTTCTGCCTTGATCCAATGCACCGCAAAGGACACCAGACGTACGCCAACCTCTGGGTTGAAGCGACGCACGGCCTTCATCAGGCCGATATTACCTTCCTGGATAAGATCTGCCACCGGCAAACCGTACCCTGAATAGTTACGGGCAATATGAGCGACAAAGCGCAGGTGAGACAGGATGAGCTGCTTAGCTGCTTCCAGATCGCCCTGATAATGCAGCCGTTCAGCCAGTTCCCGCTCTTCCTCTGCCGTCAGCATCGGATAGGTGTTGGCTGCCCGCAGGTAGGCTTCCAAGCTGCCCTGTGGGACTAAGGCTAAAGTGCGCATTTCTTTGGTCATTCAAAACCCTCTCTTGATAAAACTGGTCATGCAGGTGATTTCACGGCGGGGAGCTATTGATCTTGCGGCAGTTGCTGTTGCAAAAGCGGGTCCACACGCCGGGCACCTAAACATTTGCTGCAGATTTGGACCGTGCTCAACCCCAAAAGTTCACCGTTTTTCACACACAGTGCACACGACAATACGTCATGCAAGCTCAGGTTGATTGGGAATTTGTGCGTTTGAGAAGAGATCGGAGATGTTGAGGTCTGGCAGCTCTTCTCCCGCAGCACGGCAACCGGGCCGCAGCAGGAGAAGAGTATACCAAAAATTCACTATTGTGGTGTAAATCGGCGTAAATGTTGCACGGTGGCCAACCAGGCGGCAATCCAGCCGATCATCGCCGAGATCAGCAGCAGCAACAGCGCCTCATCCCAACCCAGGCCATGCAGGGTAAAGGTGGTGCCAAACACCTTCGCCACGTTGGTCACTACCGACTCCAGCTTCCACACCAGCGCGCCAGACAGGGCCAGCGACAGCAGCGCGCCGAAGAAGCCGAGCATTGCACCACCGTTGAGGAATGGCCGCAGGATAAAGCCGTCGGTGGCACCGATCAGCTTCATCACGTTGATGGTATCGCGACGGCTGAAGATGCTCAGACGCACGCTGTTACCAATCACCAGGAACACCGCCACCACCATCAGTATGCCGATCATCAAGGCCACTTGGCCCACTAACCCGGTCAGCGCCGCCAGGCGGGCAAACCAGCTGTCGTCCATCCTGACTTCATCCACGCCCTGCACCGCCGCCACGCGATCGCGCAGGGTGGTGAGCGTATCGGAACTCTGGAAACTCATCTGCGGCGTGACAATCGCCACGGCTGGCAGCGGGTTTTCTTCCAGCATATCCAGCGCGCCACCAAAACCAGACCAGTTGCGGAACTCGCCCCGCGCCTCTTCACGCGACAGGTAGTTCACCTTCTCCACCCCGGCCTCGGCCTTGATGGCATCCAGCACTTTGACCGCCGCGTCATCGTCGAGAGATTTATCCAGATACACCGTCAGCTGTGGCGTTGGGTACCACTGTGTCGCAGCGGTACTGACGTTTTTCCAGACGATGTAACAAACGCTCGGCAGCGTCAGGGAGATGGCGATGACCATCACGGTCAGCAGCGTTGCCAGCGGTTGGCGCAGCATATCGGCAATGGCGTTCATCCAGGCATAGCGCCACTGCTCACGCCAGCCACCGCGCAATGCCTTGCTCTTGGCGGTTTTTGCATTATTCGCCATGCTGTGCCCCCCCTACCATACGGCCCTGGCTCAGCGTCAGGATGCGGTAATTGCGCCGGGCGATCAGCCCGGTGTCGTGGGTTGCCATCAGCACCGTCACCCCAACGCGGTTAAATTCTTCAAACAGGCGCAGGATCCCTTCCGACAGGGCGTCGTCCAGGTTACCGGTCGGTTCATCCGCCAACAGCACCGCTGGCTTGTTCACCACCGCGCGGGCAATGCCAACGCGTTGCTGCTCACCACCGGAAAGCTGAATGGGGAAGTTCTTCGCTTTATCCAGCAGCCCGACCTTGTCCAGCGCAGCCGAAACGCGGCGACGGATATCTTCGGTACTGGCTCCGGCGATGACCAGCGGCATCGCCACGTTGTCATACACCGTACGATCCAGCAGCAGATGGTGATCCTGAAAAATCATGCCGATCTGGCGGCGCAGGAAAGGCACCTCGCGGTTTTTCAACCGGCTGATGTCATGCCCGCCAAACCAGATATGACCGGCGCTTGGCCGCTCAATCCCACAAATCAGTTTCAGCAGGGTACTTTTCCCCGCGCCGGAATGGCCGGTCAGAAACGCCATCTCCGCCGGACGCAGATGAAAATCTACCCCCTGCAGGGCTTGCCGTCCGCCCAGATAAGCTTTACTGACCTGTTCAAAGCGAATCATCCGTATCAATCCTCTCGGGCAAAAAGTGCCTCAATAAAGTCATCAGCCTTAAACGGCCGCAAATCTTCGATGCCTTCACCAACGCCGATGTAACGGATCGGGATAGTAAACTGATCGGCGATAGAGAAAATCACCCCGCCTTTGGCGGTACCGTCCAGTTTAGTCAGCGTTATGCCGGTCAGGCCCACGGCTTCATTAAATAATTTCGCCTGGTTAACCGCATTTTGTCCGGTGCTGGCATCCAGAGTCAGCATAACCTCATGGGGGGCCTGCTCGTCCAGTTTTTTCATCACCCGCACGATCTTCTTCAGCTCTTCCATCAGGTGCGCCTTGTTCTGCAGGCGACCGGCGGTGTCGGCGATCAGCACATCGATATTACGGGCTTTAGCCGCCTGCACCGCGTCGAAGATCACCGAAGCGGAATCGGCACCGGTATGCTGAGCGATGACCGGAATGCGGTTACGTTCGCCCCAGACCTGCAACTGTTCTACTGCAGCGGCGCGGAAGGTGTCGCCCGCGGCCAGCATCACCGATTTACCTTCGGCCTGGAACTGACGCGCCAGCTTGCCGATGGTGGTGGTTTTACCCACGCCGTTGACGCCAACCATCAGGATCACGAATGGCGTTTTGCCACCGACATCCAGTGGCTGATCCACCTTGGCGAGAATTTCCGCCATCTCTTCTTTCAGTTTGCCATACAGCGATTCGGCATCTTTCAATTGCTTACGGCTGGCGTGCAGAGTAAGAGACTCAATGATTTTACGAGTGGTTTCTACGCCAACGTCGGCGATTAACAGCTGTTCTTCCAGCTCCTCAAACAGATCGTCGTCGATCTTCTTGCCACGGAACAGGCCGATAAAGCCGGAACCCAGATTCTGTTTGGTTTTCAGCAGGCTGCGTTTAAGGCGCGCGAAGAAGCCTTCTTTGCTCGGACGTTCTTGCTCTTGCGTTACCACCGGAGCTAGCAGTTCAGGCTGTTCGGGTTCCGCATCCAGCTCAGGCTCGATAACCTCTTCAATCACCTCTGGCTCAGGTTCGATAATCTCGGCAGGCGCTTCGACTACCGCTTCAATCACCTCAGGCTCAGGTTCGATAATTTCAGCAGGCGCTTCGATTACCGCTTCAACCACCTCTGGCTCAGGTTCGATAATTTCAGCAGGCACTTCGATTACTGCCTCAACCACCTCTGGCTCAGGTTCGATAATTTCAGCAGGCGCTTCAATCAGCTCGGGCTCTTCTACTTGAGCCTCAGGCTGTTGCGCTACGGTGACTTCTTCGATCGCCACCGGCTCAGCATGGTGTTCGTCCAGCGGCAGGATATTTTCGGTGATAGGCTCGCCGCTCAGGCTGCTATCCCACTCCCCTGGGGTATCTTTGGTGGCGGCTGGAGCAGATCCCTGGGTAGGAAGCTTATCGTCCAGTTTGGGGGCAGCCGGGGTTTCTGCGGCCTGCTGTTCCGCCTGTTCTACGGCAGATTCAGGTTGTTGCTGCTCTTCTTCCTTCTGGCCGAAGCCCAGCCAGGAGAAAAACCCACGTTTTTTATCTTTTGCCATGTTCTGACCCTACTCCGTACCAATGGCTTGCAAATGCGAAAAATTAATTCGCCGAGTCTATCACTTTCCCTGGCACAGCAACACGCATCGGCAATGCTTTCATCGCGGTAGTTTTAACGCTCCCACCGCCTCCAGGCTGCAACTTATCCGCAATCCGGTATAGAATGGCGGTAACTTTTCGTTAACTTCGCAACTGATTAAGACTCTTTATGGCAAAACAACCACCGCGCGGCGCGCTCAAAAAACCGCAGACGGCCTCCGCTGGCCAGATCCGCATCATCGGCGGCCAATGGCGCGGGCGCAAACTGCCGGTGCCCAACAGTGAGGGGCTGCGGCCAACCACCGACCGCGTACGCGAAACCTTGTTCAACTGGTTAGCCCCGGTGATCCGTGGGGCTCGCTGTCTGGACTGTTTCGCGGGTAGCGGTGCGTTGGGGTTGGAAGCCTTGTCGCGCTATGCCGAAAGCGCCACGCTGCTGGAATACGAGCGGCCAGTAGCCCAACAGTTGGGGAAAAACCTGGCGCTGTTGCAAGGCAATGGCAGCGTGGTGAATACCAACGCGTTGACCTGGTTGGCAGGCAACGGGCAACCTTTTGACGTGGTGTTTCTCGATCCCCCGTTCCGCAAAGGGTTGCTGGCCGATACCGTCACGCTGTTGGAACAACAGGGCTGGTTAGCGAACGAGGCCTGGATTTACGTCGAGGCCGAAGCCGAAAGCGCCGCCACCGATGTTCCTGCGACCTGGACACTGCACCGCGAGAAGGTCGCCGGCCAGGTAGCCTATCGTCTTTACCTCCGCACCCTTGAAGAGAAAATCGAACATGCTGATTAACCTGGGCCGTCTGCTGATGCTGTGCGTATGGGGCTTTCTGCTCACCAACCTGTTTCACCCGTATCCCAAGCCGCTGACCTACTTCATCAACGTAGCCTTGTTCTTTATGGTGGTGATGCACGGACTACAGCTGGTGCTACTGAAATCCACCCAGCCGAAAGATCAGCCCATCAGCCGCTGGCTGGAAACCAAGATCTTTATTTTTGGCGTATTTGAGCTGTTGGACTGGCAGAAAAAGCAGCCGCCGCTGAAGAAAAAATAGCCTTTTAAAGGGCGCAGCAAATGTGGCGCCCCTACAATTTCTGCGCCGTGAAGGAGATAAAGCGGGTGCCCTGCAGGCTCAGCGTGCCCTGAGCGCCTTTATCTATCTGGTTATATTGCTGCTGCGGCAACGGTATTTTGATCTCGCTGCCGCCCGTCAACGGACGGAAGTACACTTCGTAACGCATATCTTCCACCACGATATTTTCCCGCTGCCGCGAACGACGATTCGGCGAGGGGAACTCCCGCTTGGCGCTGACTTCCACCTGCAATGTACGCACCGGCTGGCGGTCATTATCCGCATCCTGGCGGCGTTTGTTGAGGTATTGGCGGGTCGCCAGCACCGCAATCAGCGCGATCACGGCAACAAAGAACAACGGTGGCTTACTCATTGACGGTTTTCCTCTTTAACCCGGCGAATATCACTAGCACCTAAAACCGCGTAAACATAGCATTGAGAAGAAAGCATTGTCGAACCCACGCGCGCTGCTTACACTGAGAAAGTGACAACCTGGAGTTGGTTATCCCGGCTCCCATAATAAATAAGGAAGACATATGAGTTGGCCGTTCCTTGCCGTATTTTTTTCCGGTTGGTTGTTCGTTGATGCCTCCTATCGCGGCCCGCGCTGGCAGCGCTGGGTATTTAAACCAGTCACCTTGCTGCTGTTGCTGTTATTGGCCTGGCAGGCTCCGGTATTGGGCCCTGCGGGTTACCTGATCGTTCTGGGCCTATTGGCGACGCTGGCGGGTGACGCCTTGCTGCTGTTGCCGCGTGAGCGGGTGCTGTACGCCATCGGCGCTTTCTTCCTCTCACACCTGCTGTATACCCTGAGCTTTGCCAGCCAGATGACCTTCAGCCTGTTCTGGCCCCTGCCGCTGGTGCTATTGGTGATTGGCGCACTGCTGCTGGCCATCATCTGGAGCCGGTTGGAAGAAATGCGCTGGCCGATCGCCACGCTGGTCGCCATGACGCTGCTGATGGTGTGGCTGGCAGGGGAACAATATTTCCTGCGCAGTACCGACTTTGGTTTCTCATTGCTGGCGGGTACCTCGCTGCTGCTGTTGGCCAATATCGTCTGGCTGCTGAACCGCTACCGCTTTACCTTCCGCGCGGCAGATGCCGTGGTCGCCTTCTGCTACTTCTCCGGGCATTTCCTCATCGTCCGCTCGCTGTATCTGTAATGGCAGGCTACGGGTTCGGGCAACCGGATCCGTAGCGCCCCTGCAATTAACAATAATTCTCATATCGCACTTGACTCTGGAGTCAGCTCCAAGGTGTAGAGTGCTTGTTGAGATGATATTGGATTGCCTGAAGGGGGCGCTATGCAGACTCATAAACCACATAATCACCAAGAGCATCAGCATCAAGAACATAAACACGATCACAGCTGCGGCTGTAGTCATGACCACGCCAAAACCCAGCATGGCTGCAGCAATGAAAAAACCCCGGTGGGAGCAACCGCTGCCCATGACCATCACGCGGCCCACGAGCACGGTGCCAGCTGTTGCAGTAGCGATGGCCCCGACGACCCAGATGAGGAAAGCGACAGGCTGGCTGCCGTTCCCCCTTCCGGCAGCCAGCGTTTCAGTTGGAAAGTCACCGGCATGGATTGCCCGAGCTGTGCCAAGAAAATCGAAAATGCCGTAACGTCGATCCCCGGCGTCGACAGCGCTCGCGTGCTGTTTGCCACGGAAAAACTGGTGGTGGATGCCCAATCCGACGTCAGCGTGCGGATCCAGGACGCGGTAAAACAGGCTGGCTTTACCCTGTTGGGGACTAACCCGGCGGCAATAGGCGATGAACCCAAAACCTCCCGGTTTGGTGAGTACGGCCCTCTGCTGCTGCTCTCCGCACTGATGGTGCTCAGTTGGGTTCTCGACTTCTTCAACCCACGGCTGGGCGAAATTGCCTTTATTGCCACCACCTTGGTCGGCCTGGTGCCGATTGCCAGCAAAGCCTTGCGCCTGATCCGTTCAGGCACACCGTTTGCCATAGAAACCTTGATGAGCGTTGCCGCCATCGGTGCGCTGTTTATCGGTGCCACCGCCGAAGCGGCCATGGTGCTGCTGTTGTTTATGGTGGGAGAACTGCTGGAATCCTACGCAGCCAATCGTGCACGCCGTGGCGTGAAAGCGTTGATGGAACTGGTGCCGGAAGATGCTCTGCTTATCCAGGGCAACGTACGTAAACGCGTGCCTGTAGCCAGCCTGCGCCCCGGTGACGTAATAGAGATCGCGCCCGGTGGCCGCTTACCTGCCGATGCCGAGTTGCTAAACCCGTTCGCCAGCTTTGACGAAAGCGCTTTAACCGGTGAATCCGTGCCGGTAGAGCGCCAACAGGGTCAGAAAGTGGCCGCTGGCAGCCTGTCCGTCGATCAGGCCGCGCAGATGAAGGTCACTTCCGAGCCGGGTAAAAATGCCATCGACCGTATCCTGCAGCTGATTGAAGAGGCCGAAGAGCGCCGCGCACCGATTGAGCGCTTCCTCGATCGCTTCAGCCGTTACTACACTCCGGCGATCATGCTGCTGGCCGTGGCGGTGATCCTGGTGCCACCGCTGCTGTTTGCCGAGCCTTGGGAGATGTGGATCTACCGGGGTCTGACCTTGCTGCTGATCGGTTGTCCGTGTGCCTTGGTCATCTCCACGCCAGCGGCCATCACCTCTGGCCTTGCGGCGGCCACGCGCCGTGGCGCGCTGATTAAAGGTGGTGCGGCATTAGAACAATTGGGCCAAGTGCAAACCATCGCGTTCGACAAAACCGGTACGCTGACCGAAGGCAAACCGACGGTGACCGATGTGCTGCCTGCAGACGGCCTCAGCGAACAGCAACTGCTGGCCATTGCAGCGGCTGTCGAGACGGGCTCACATCATCCACTGGCACAGGCGATCGTCAACCGCGCAGCGGAGAACGGGACTGCATTGCCACTGGCCGAAGGCCGCCGGGCTCTGGCGGGTATCGGGGTTGAAGGGAAGGTTGACGGTAAAACTATCCTGATCAGCGCACCGGGCAAGTTGACGGAAAACCAGTTGAGCAGCGAATGGCGCAGCCAGGTAGAAACGCTGGAAACGGCGGGCAAAACCGCAGTGGTGGTGTTAGAGGACGGGCAGCCTATCGGTTTGCTGGCGTTGCGTGACACCTTGCGTAGCGACGCTAAACAGGCGATTGCCGAGTTGGCGCAATTAGGCGTTCGTGGCGTGATGCTCACAGGTGATAACCCGCGCGCTGCGGCCGCCATTGCCAATGAATTGGGGATCGATTACCGCGCCGGGTTAATGCCGGAAGACAAAGTGAACGCGGTAACCGAGCTGAGCAAGTTGCAACCCACCGCCATGATCGGCGACGGTATCAACGATGCCCCGGCAATGAAGGCCGCCAGCATTGGCATTGCGATGGGGAGCGGTACCGACGTGGCATTGGAAACGGCGGATGCCGCGCTGACGCACAACCGGTTGACCGGCGTTGCCGAGATGATCCGCATCTCCCGCGCTACACACGCCAATATTCGCCAGAACATTACCATTGCGCTTGGGTTGAAAGCGATTTTCCTGGTCACCACCCTACTGGGGATGACTGGCCTGTGGCTGGCCGTATTGGCCGACTCTGGAGCAACCGCGCTGGTGACCGCCAACGCCTTACGGCTGTTGAAGAAACGCACATAGTCGATCATCTGTCAGGCCCGTTATGGAAATGGGCCTGACAGCCAGAGGATTATTCGGCCAGGCCCTTACGCAGCAGGTAGCGATACGGGGCCTGCTCGGTTTCCTGGGCCACCAGCGTATGTTCCATAAAGCGGCAAAAACCCGGGATGTCGCGGGTGGTGGCCGGATCGTCGGCAATGATCAGCAAGGTTTTACCGTTATCCATATGGCGCACGGTTTTGCGCACCATCATGACCGGTTCCGGACAGCGCAGCCCCAGCGCATCTAGCGTCTGGTCTGCCTGGGCAAAAATGTCAGTCATACATCTCTCTCGATCTAAAACGATCGGCGAACCCTCGCCGGATCTGATTACCCGCTAGTTTACGCCGGTAGTTTTTCTGCGCAAGATACGTTAACGTTTGCGTTAAATTTAACCATTGCATTGAATGCCCAAACGCGTACCATGTCGCCGCGCAGTTAACAATGGGTTCCCTCACCCCACACTCAAAAAGGCTACATTATGTATTCGTTTACCGATCGACAACGCTTAATCGCGTTGGTCTGGCTATCGCTATTCCACATCGCCATCATTACTTCCAGCAACTACCTGGTGCAGTTGCCGATCAGCATTTTCGGCTTTCACACCACCTGGGGTGCCTTCACTTTTCCGTTTATCTTCCTGGCCACTGACCTGACCGTGCGGATCTTCGGTGCCCCGCTGGCACGCAGGATTATCCTTGCCGTGATGGTCCCGGCGCTGTTTATCTCCTATGTGATCTCCACCGTCACTTTCCAGGGTGAATGGCAGGGCTTTGCCGCCTTGACCAGCTTCAACCTGTTTGTGGCGCGTATCGCCGCCGCCAGCTTTATGGCCTACGTGCTGGGGCAGATCCTGGACGTGCAGGTGTTCAACCGCCTGCGCCAACGCAGCGCCTGGTGGGTTGCCCCCGCCGCGGCCATGTTCCTTGGCAATATCAGCGATACCCTGGCCTTCTTCTTTATCGCTTTCTACAAAAGCAGCGATCCCTTTATGGCCGCCAACTGGGTGGAAATCGCGCTGGTAGATTACAGCTTCAAGGTGCTGATCTGCCTGGTGTTCTTCCTGCCGATGTACGGGGTGCTGCTCAATATGCTGCTCAAACGCCTGGCAGAACGCCAACCCGCCAACCGGTTTCAACTGAGTTAACCCTGCTTCTCGGTTATTATGGGCAGCTTGATTTTACGGAGGCTGCCCATGCGCTTAACCACTCGCCAAGCTACACTTGAAGAGATCCACTCTCTTTACCTCTGCATTCCAGAATTTGGTAGCCTGCACAGCCTGAAAGATTTGCAGCAACGCGTCGGGGATAGCCCTTCTCACGGCTTGATTGCCGAAATTGATGGCCAGGCAGCCGGTTTTAAACTCGGCTATCAAACCGCGCCGGGGGAGTTCTACAGCTGGCTGGGCGCAGTTTTACCTGATTTTCGCCGCAAGGGTGTCGCCCAAACCATGCTGGCGGAGCAAGAGCGTTGGGCGCGTTCGCAAGGCTATCAGCAACTGTGGGTAAAAACCCGCAACCAGTTCCGCGCCATGCTAATAATGCTCATTAGCCGCGAATATCAGATTTTCACTCTAGAAAAGAAAGGCGAAGTAGACGAGTATCGTCTATTACTTAAAAAAAACCTGTGACATCTAGCCATACGGTCAACCAACTCTATCTGCAAAGGAATAAGGAACACCAGATGCGTAAAGTAAAAAAATTGATGGGTATCGGCCTGTTAGTGCTTGGCCTGGCGGCCTGTGATAGCGCCACCAAAGACACTAATGCCCCCGCAGGCAGCGCAGCAGCCAGCGTCCCAAGCGGACAACAGGTGAGTTTATTGGATGGCAAGCTGACCTTCACCCTGCCTAACGGTTTGGCCGATCAGAGCGATAAGCTGACCAACCAGCCAACTAACGTGCACATCTATGCCGACAGCAGCAACCAGCGTGCGGTGATCGTAATCGTTGCCGACAAGGCTGCGGGCGATCTGGAAACCTTGGCCAAGCGCATGGAAGAGCAGCAACACTCCCGCGATGCCAACCTGCAGGTCATTACCAATAAAGCGGTTGAAATTAACGGCACGCCAATGCGCCAACTGGATACCGTGATCACCGTGGCAGGCCAAAAAGCCTACTCTGGCGTGCTGCTCGCTATGCTGCCAGACGGTAAGCAACTGACCCTGCAAATCACGCTGCCAGCGGATAACCAGCAGCAGTCTCAAAGCGTAGCGGCTGGCGTCTTCAATACGGTGAAGATCAAGCAGTAATCGCACTGGGCCAGCATGCTGGCCCGTTTAATCTGTTACGCCAATGCCTGTGCTAACAGGGTGATCGGATGTTCACAGCGCTTGCTGGTGGACATCTCGATCTGCCATTTGCAGGTTTCACAATCGGTGATCACCATATCCACTCCGCTGGCTTCAATCTGGCGAAATAGCGAGGCACCAATGCCTTGCGAGGTTTCATAGTTTTCCGACTTGAAGCCGTAAGTCCCGGCGATACCGCAGCACTGCGAGTCCAGCACCACCAGTTCCAGCCCTGGGATCTGCCGCAATAACTCCAGCGTATAGGCCGTCCAGCCCATTTTCTCCATATGACACGGCGTGTGGTAAGCCACCCGCAGCGGCGTCTGTTTGAGCGGCAAGGTGCGCCCTTGGCTGATCAGACGATAGAGATAACGCGTAGCCAGCTCCACCCGTTCACGCACCGCCGAGGTGTCCACCTCCAGCAAATGCGGGTACTCGTCACGCAGGGTAAACGTGCAACTCGACGAAGTAGCCACCACCGGTATGCCTTTGGTCAGGACCGCATCATGCAGCGATTCTGCATTCACTTTGGCCTGCTTCTTCGCCTGCGCAATAAAGCCGTTGGCGATCAGCGGTACGCCGCAGCATTTCTCACGCTTGAGCAGCTGCACGCCGATATCCATGGCGTTAAACACCTTGATCAGGTCTTTGCCAAGCTGCGGATGGTTGTAATTAACAAAGCAACCGTGGAAAAACGCCACCTGCTCGGCATAGCGCTGCTGCTGTTCCGCCTGCTGGCGATACCAACGGCGGAAGGTGCCAAACGAGTATTTCGGCAGCTCCCGCCGGTGGTCGATCTTCAACGCCTTATCCAACAGCTTGCGTACCGGCTTCAGACCGGTAGTCGCGTTAACGATAGGGGCAAACGGCGTCGAGAGCGTGCCCATGATGTCAGTGTGGCTGAGGATGGCATCGCGCAGCGTCGGTTTGCTTTGGCTGAAATTGGCCCGTGCGCGTTGGATAATATCGCCGATTTTAACGTCGGAAGGGCAAGCCACCTCACAGCGCTTGCAGTTAGTGCAATACTTCAGCGCTTCGTCGTAAAGCGCCGGATCTTTCAGCCGCAGGCGCTCCCCATCAGGCCCGGCCTGCTTTGGCCCCGGATAGAGCGGGTTAGCCTTGGCGACCGGGCAATAGGTGGTGCAGACGGTACATTTGATGCAGCTCTCGAAGCTGTTGTCTGGTAACAGACTCATGCTGAAACCTCCTGTGCCAGGATCTGTTGGGCAACGTGCAGCGCGCCGAGCAGCGAAACCCCGGCGCCACAGCCCTGCTGCAACGGATCGTAACCGCCAGCCACGGCACCGATAGCATACAGATTGGTCATCGCCTCCCCCTGTTTTAACGCCCGCAGCGCGGTATCAGTCTGAACCCCAAATTGCAGGTACGGCTGCGGAGCAAACAGATTGGCATCGCTCCAGTCGGCGCGTTCGGCTTTGCTGTACACGTCGAGGCCAAATACCGGCTCACGAATGCCGTCAAAACTGGCCACCAGGCCGTTGCTGAAGAAGCTGCCGCTGGCCAGTATCACCTGCTGCGCCCGCAGCGGAATATCGGTGTGATTGCGGGTATACAGACCGGTGACGCGCTGCCCGTCGAAGCTGGCACGCAACACGCTATCCCCCGGCATAAACACCCCACCCAGTTGCTGCAAGCGCTGACGCAATGCCTGATGCAAGCGCATGCCGAGCACGGAAGGCGGCAGCGTGGGTAACAGATAAACGGGCTTACCGACCAACCGGCGCAACGTCATCAACGGTTCGTCATCCTCTAACCCCAGGCAGGCTGGCAGCAAGATGGCCTCAGCCTCACCTGACTGGCGCGTGATCTCCTCCGCCAACTGAGTCAGATGTTCTGGCAGATCCAGTACGCGGGCGATATTCACCGCGCGGAACTCGCTAGGATTATTACGTAGGCGATCCAAAACGGGCAGATGCAAAAATGCCACCTCAGCCTTGAGACCCTGCTCTTGCATCAATGAGCTGGCCGCCATCTGCGGTTGGAAATCCAGAAAGCCTTCAATCCCCAGCACGGCGATATTCTGCCACGGCAACTTGCTACCCAAGGGAGAGACAGGGATCGCCAGGGGGCTGAGCCAGGTGGCACGGCGGGTCCCGAGAGGGGTCACGCGTAGATGGTTTTGGCTGCTATCACCCTGCATCTGCCACCCGCAACGCTCTAATAATTGCTCGGCTTGCGTTGCCAGCGCGGCCACCTGTGTGGCTCCCATCAGGCTATACGGATGCTGCGGAGCCCGTTGCGCCAGTTCGGGCAAGGCAGACAGAGGCGATGCCACCGGCGTACCATCGGGCAGATGGGCCAACAGATCGAGCGAGCCGGAAGAAAAATAGAGCGCGCTTTGGCCGGAACTGACTACCGCGCAGCGTTTGCCATGCTCGGCTAAACGGATAGCACAGCTCATCCCGGCCAAGCCACCACCAATCACCACCGCATCAAATTGCATCATCCGCCTCCTGCTTAGGGTCGCCTTGCGCATCTAACCCACATAACCCTTGATATACCCAACTGGTGAATTCGCTCTCCCGCAGGGCATCACCCCAGGCGATAGGCCGCACGCCTTTCCAGCGCTCATTGAGGAAATGGGACAGTTGGGTGATGGATTGCTGCGGCGTTACCACGTTAAACCGCGTCAACAAGCCTGCGGCACGGCAGGCGCACAGCTCACCCTGGCAGGTCCCCATACCCACGCGGGTACGGCGGCGCAGATCGACCAGATTGTTGACGGTCAGAGAGTCCACCGCATAACGCACCTCACCGGCGGTCACTGCTTCACACTCACACACCAGGCTGTTGTCCAGTCGGTTACCGGAAGGGACCAGGCTGGCGCGATCGCCATGGCGGTACACTGCCGAACCCCGGATGCTGGCAGGCAGTGAAACCACGCTGCGCACCGTTTCTTCGGCGCTCTGACGGGAACCGGGCAACGCCACTTCCGCCGTGGTGCAAGGGCTGTCGATGCCCAGCTTGGCGCAGACCAGGTCGGTGGTCCATTCGGCCATCAGCCGGTAAGTCATCAATTTGCCGCCGGTAATGGTAATAAAGCCTTCCAACCCATCGCGCGCCGCATGATCAAGCAGCACGATGCCGCGGCTGACGTTACGCCCGGAGGGATCGTCATCGCTGGCGACCAGTGGCCGCACGCCCGCATAGGCTCGCAGAATGCGCGTTTGCGCCAGTTTCGGAGCCAGCAGCGTGCCTTCGCGGATTAATATATCCACTTCCTGTGGCGTCACGACCATGTTGTCGATCTGGTCGTAATCGATGTGGGTAGAGGTGGTGCCAATCAGCGAGATGGTGTCGCCAGGCACCAGAATGTCGGCATCCGCCGGTTTGCGGCAGCGGTTAATCACCATGTTATTGATGCGATGGCCCAGGATCAGCAATGCCCCTTTGGCAGGGAACATGCGGATGCGCAGATCGGCATACTCGGCAATTTTCTGGCCCCAGATCCCGGCGGCGTTGACCACCACCTGAGCATGAATATCGTACTGTTGTGCGGCCTTGTGATCGAAAACGCGCACGCCCGTCACGCGATCGCCAGTACGTAACAAACCGGTAACCTGATGATAGGTGAGGATTTGTGCGCCATGTTCACGCGCATCAAGCATGTTGGCCGCCGTTAAGCGGAAAGGATCGACGGTGCCATCCGGCACCCGCACCGCGCCGATCAGCGCCGGGTTAGCCGCAGGCTCCAGGCGTAATGCCAGCGCGGGGTCAATGGCTTCGGCCTCAATCCCGGCGCTGCAACAGGCGGCAATAAACTGCTGCTGAAAGGCCAACGAGTCCTGAGGCAAGGTAATGAACAGGCCGTCGGTACGCTCGATGCAGTGGTGGGCAATACGCTTGAGGATGCGGTTTTCTTCAATGCATTCGCGTGCCGATTCACCGTCGGTGACCGAATAGCGCGCTCCGCTGTGCAACAACCCGTGGTTGCGGCCAGTAGCGCCAGTGGCGATGTCATGCCTTTCCAGTAAAACGCAACGCAGACCGCGCCGCGCGCAGTCACGGGCAATCCCCGCGCCGGTAGCGCCGCCGCCAATGATGATCACGTCCGTTTCGGTGATTGGTGAGTTGTTGCTCATCACGCCCCCTGAGCCTGTAGTTATGGATTTATTTAGCCACAGTTAGTAGGGTTTTTGTTTGATAAGGAACAATAACGAACAGAAAACGAAAATAATATGGCCATAAAAAGCCATGAATGTGACCAATATCACGTATTTGTGCTATTTAGTCATTCCAAAATGTTAACCGATCACTCAAAATTCGCCACAGTTTCATAAAAGTGTAACAAATGAGCCATCCATCACGGTGTGACCGGGGGGTTTTCTCTAGCATTGCGCTCGTTATGGAACATTTAACAACACTTCAGGTATCCGCAAGCCCATCTTCAGGACAGCCGTTTCCTGTTGAGGCAATAAACAGATAAAGCCATCGGAGGCGCTCATGTTGAGTATTTTTAAGCCAGCCGCACACATTTCTCGTGTGCCAGTCGACAAGGTAGACCCGCTCTACCGTAAGCTGCGCTGGCAGATTTTTATGGGGATCTTTTTCGGTTACGCCGCCTACTATCTGGTGCGTAAAAACTTCACCCTGGCGATGCCGTATCTGATCGATCAGGGCTTCAGCCGTGGTGACCTGGGCTTCGCGCTGTCAGGGATTTCCATCGCCTACGGTTTCTCCAAGTTCATCATGGGATCGGTTTCTGACCGTTCCAACCCGCGTGTATTCCTACCCGCCGGCCTGATCCTGGCTGCTGCCGTCATGCTGTTTATGGGCTTTGTGCCTTGGGCTACCTCCAGCATTGCCGTGATGTTCGTGCTGCTGTTCCTGTGTGGTTGGTTCCAGGGTATGGGCTGGCCGCCTTGTGGCCGTACCATGGTGCACTGGTGGTCACAGAAAGAGCGTGGCGGTATTGTTTCGGTATGGAACTGTGCGCACAACGTCGGTGGTGGTCTGCCGCCACTGCTGTTCCTGCTGGGTATGGCCTGGTTTAACGACTGGCATGCGGCGCTGTATATGCCTGCCTTCGGTGCGATCCTGGTGGCCCTGATCGCCTTCGCCTTGATGCGTGACACCCCGCAATCTGTTGGTCTGCCACCGATTGAAGAATACAAAAACGACTACCCGGATGATTACAGCGAAGAAGCAGAAGAAGAGCTGACAGCCAAGCAGATCTTCATGCAGTACGTGCTGCCAAACAAACTGCTGTGGTACATCGCGATCGCCAACGTGTTCGTGTATCTGCTGCGCTACGGCATCCTGGACTGGTCACCAACCTACCTGAAAGAAGTGAAACACTTCGCGCTGGATAAGTCCTCCTGGGCCTACTTCCTGTACGAATACGCCGGTATCCCAGGCACCCTGCTGTGCGGCTGGATGTCGGACAAGGTGTTTAAAGGCAACCGTGGTGCCACCGGGGTGTTCTTCATGGTTCTGGTAACCATCGCCACCATCGTTTACTGGCTGAACCCGGTGGGTAACCCTGGCATCGATATGGCCTGTATGATCACCATCGGCTTCCTGATCTATGGCCCAGTCATGCTGATCGGCCTGCACGCGCTGGAACTGGCTCCGAAGAAAGCGGCAGGTACCGCCGCAGGCTTTACCGGTCTGTTCGGTTACCTGGGCGGCTCGGTCGCAGCCAGCGCCATCGTCGGCTATACCGTTGACTACTTCGGTTGGGACGGCGGCTTTATGGTGATGATCGGCGGCAGCATCGGTGCGGTGATCCTGCTGGTGCTGACCATGATCAGCGAGAAGAAACACCACGCAGAAATCGCGGCGAAACGCGGCTAAAAGCCAAGCGGGCGCAGTATGCAGCGCCCCTACCCTTTATCGTTAATCTAAGGCCGCGCTTGTGCGGCCTTTTTCTTACCTCTACAACATGGAGCAACACAGAATGCGGACTCAAACCAAAGCCCTGCTGACAGGGATCATTCTTGCCACTTCAATGCTCAGTGCCGCACAGGCTGCGGATAAAGTCGTTATCGCTCACCGCGGTGCCAGCGGCTATCTGCCGGAGCATACGTTACCGGCCAAGGCAATGGCCTACGCGCAGGGCGCCGACTTCCTTGAGCAAGACCTGGTGATGACCAAAGACAACGAACTGGTAGTGTTGCACGACCACTATCTGGATCGCGTCACCGACGTTGCCGAACGCTTCCCGGACCGGGCGCGTAAAGATGGCCGCTACTACGCCATCGACTTTACGCTGCCTGAGATCAAATCGCTGAAGTTCACCGAAGGCTTTGATATCAAAGACGGTAAGCAGGTGCAAAGCTACCCTGGCCGCTTCCCGATGGGCAAATCCGACTTCCGCGTCCACACCTTCCAGGAAGAGATCGAGTTCGTGCAGGGTCTCAACCATTCAACCGGCAAGAACATCGGCCTCTACCCGGAAATCAAGGCCCCCTGGTTCCATCAGCAGGAAGGAAAAGACATCTCCACCAAGGTGCTGGAAGTTCTCAAGCAATACGGTTACACCAGCAAGAGCGACAACGTCTATCTGCAGTGTTTTGATGCCAACGAGCTGAAACGCATCAAGGATCAGCTGGAACCGAAGATGGGGATGGATCTGAAGCTGGTGCAGCTGATTGCCTACACCGACTGGAACGAAACCTACGAGCAGAAGGCCGACGGCAAGTGGGTCAACTATGACTACGACTGGATGTTCAAACCGGGCGCGATGAAAAAGATCGCCCAGTATGCCGACGGCATCGGGCCTGACTATCACATGCTGATCGTCGAAGAGAAATCCAAGCCGAACCAGATTGTATTGACCGATATGGTCAAGGACGCTCATGCCAGCAATATGGCGGTGCACCCTTACACCATTCGTGCCGATAAGCTGCCGAAATACGTCACCGACGTGAACCAGCTGTTCGACGCGATTTACAATCAGGCGGGCGTTGACGGCGTGTTTACCGACTTCCCGGACAAGGGTGTACAGTTCCTGCAAAAGCAGGGGCAACATAAGTAATCTTGGCCTTTTTCTAAGTGGGCGCAGCCTGTTGCGCCCCTTGTAGTTGAGTAGGCTAGCTCTCGCAATAATCATCTCCTCCTTGATTATTACAGTGCGTGATGAAAGGATACGGCCGTCGGCGATTGATAAGGAAAAGAGATCGTGGAACGTTCAGTGTTACTGCATCATATCAAAACGTCTTGTTATGCCCTTTCCGCCATAGTGCTGACCGGCTGGGTCACCGATGCGCTGAATGAGGGGCTGATCTTCAAGATGATATTGCGTTTCTTCCGCCCGGATGACGTCGAGCGCTATTCGCACCCATTTACCGATCTGACCAGCTTCTTCATCTGGTTTATCCCGCTGTTGTTTACCACGCTGCTGTTGCTGCTGGCCTCGGTCATGACGTTACATCACGTTAAAAAACCCCACCTCTACCGCATCACCAAGAAAAAACCGCTGCTGCACGGTCCGCATGTGGTCGGCACCCCAGCGGTTGGCCAAGTTGCGCCGTTCCTGCAAACCTATACCAGCGCAGAGAAGCTGTCGCTGCTGCTCCCTCAGGCTTTACAGCTGGAGTATCAGACCGAACTGGCCAGCATTGAAGGGGCAAGAGACGTTGAGATCCACCTGCTGAAAGAAAATGACGACCTGCAAAAAATCGCGCTTGAGCTGGAACAATGGGTAAAAAAACAGCTAAAAAACAGACCTGTCGATAACGTCAGCCGCCTGTTCATGGATATTACCTACGCCACGCCGGTACGCAGCGCTGCCGCTTTATTCTGCAGCCTGGATCAGGATATCGAGCTGATCCAAGGCACCCCGGACTGCACATTATCTTCGTACGATTTGGTCTGCAAAGTTCAGGAATAACGAGGCCCCTCACAACTGCCCATGTAATCTGGCACGGAACGCCGGGGCCAGCAGGTAATCCATGCACCAGCGGCTCACCTTGCCCATGCCATCGGAGCGAGCGGCAAAAAAGATCTGCGTGGCGTGCTTATGCTCCTGCATCGGTTTTTTCACCAGCGAGCCGGCATTCAGCAAGGGGAGCGCCAGATGATGTGGCACATAGCCAATGGCGACGTTGCGCTGGATCAGTTCGATGGCGGTAGCAAAGTCGGGCACAAACATCGGTTTTTGCCCTTCCAGCAGCCAAGCCTGCTGTGGCACGAAGTTAACCGCAGTATCACGAATACAGATCGCCGGGTATTGGCGCAGTTCGGTATTCTGCAGCGGCTGGACCTGTATCGCCAGCGGGTGCTGCGGCCCCACCACAAAATCCCACTCCAGATGACCGATAGATTCGCTGACGATCCCCTCGGTACTGGGCACCGCGTGCGGCGCACCGATCACCAGATTGGCCCGTTTACCATATAGCGCGTCCCAGCAGCCGTTGTACACGGCGGTATCAATGGTTAAACGAGTGGAAGGGAACGCCTGCTCAAAGGCACAGACAAACTCTACAATAGCCGAGCGAGGGATAATATTGTTCACCGCAATCGTCAGCTCCTGCTCCACACCACTATGGATCAACGCAGTATTGCGCCGCAGAGCATCCAGATCGTTGAGGATGGTTTTGCTGTGTTGAATGAAATATTCGCCCGCCGGGGTAAGCTCGATATAGCGGCCTTTACGCAGAAACAGTTCGACACCAAAGCTTTCCTCCAGCTTCTTCACCGTATAGCTGATCGCGGAAGGGACTTTGTTCAGATGCTCGGCGGCAGTGGTGATGCTCTGGTATTTGGCAACCAGATGAACAACGCGTAAAGCTTCGTCGGAGATAAGCATAATGATTCCCTGGGAGCGTGCCACCGGCAAGGCTGCCAGCTAATACGCTGGCAGTCCGTTCATTATGTCCGATTATAACTGATTATTTTTGCCGGCCTATCCTGCTCAACACCGCATAGCCTACGCAGGCCACCAAGATGGAGTCCACCGAAGGAATGGTGGTCAAGGTGAAGATGCCGTTAACGGTCATAAAACCCACGGCGGAACCCACGGCCCAAGCTACGAAGGTCAGCAGTTTGATCTGCGGTTCTGCTACCAGCACGCTTTCCTGATAGCCGTTACGGCGATAAAGGAAGAAGTCGGCAATATAGATCCCGGCTACCGGCGGTGTAGCAATTCCCAGGAACAGCAGGAACGGGATAAACCAGGCCATGATATCCATGCTGCCGACAATCGCCGCCAGAATGCCTAACACCAGAGTGATCTGCCATTTGGGGAAACGGGTCAACAAAGTGGAGACCACCAGCGTCCCCTGAAACATATTGCCCGCATTGCCCGTAATACAGGCAAACACCAACAACAGCGCTGCAGGCAATACCGAACCAAATGCCGCCATCGCCGCCAGCAATGAGCCTTGCCCACTCAAGGCGCTTGGCGTTGCTCCAGCCCAATACAGCAGCGGGTAGGCAACCAGGAAGGTGAGCAACGCACCGATCAGGGCGTGCTTGCGGTTATGCACAAAGCTGCCAAAGTCCGGCAAGGTGGCCACCAACACAATGATCGTCCCCACCACGGTAGAGACCGCCACGCCGGTATTCATACTGCCGACGCTTTGTACCAGCTCCACCTTGCCGTGCGTTGCCACATACAGGATATAACACAGCACCAGCACAATGATCGGCACCGCAATTTGCGCCACCTTACCCAGCACGGCAAAGCCAAAGGCGGTTGAGGCGACAAAAATACAGCAGCCTATCACCACCAGCAGCGGTATCGGCAGGTTCATCCCATGCTGAGCCAGCAGGTCGTGCACCGAGTGGCCAAACATATTCGCCGTCACGGCAATCCAGCCGAACAGGCTGATGGCCATCAGGATATTGATGGCTACCGCCCCACGTTCACCGAACGGGTATTTCACGATGCCGTAGGTTGGCAGCCGGGCCTTTTCGCCCACGCTGATGGTGATGGCGGCCAGCACCGCCAGGATCAGCCCACCCAATGCCAGCACGGTGATCAGGCTTGAGTGAGAGAGCTGGCTACCCAGGCTGGATGAAGAAAGCAACACCGGAGTGACCGCAATCCCCAACAGGATCATCGCAATATGAAAACCCGAGGCCGTATTAACGCTTTCGTCTGTCTTACGCATACATGACTCCTTGTGAGTAAACGGCAATCGGCTCAACCCGTGAACGCTTCACCGGTATACTGCCGCCAGCCGCCGTGTTCGCTAATTTCCTTTTGTCCTGCGACCAGCCAAGGCTCTGCCAATACGCCCAGCACCTCGCTGCCGTCGAGCAATTTCACCTTACCGATCGCCAACCCGGCTGGCTCGCTGAGCAGCAGGGTGGCAAACGAAGCCATCGGTAGCTGCCAGATTTCCAACGCCACGCTCACGCCGCCCTCCATCACCCGGATCATGCCTGGGTGACGATCGTTGATACTCCACAGCCGGTAATGGGCATCGGTTTGGTCAACACGTACGAAAACGCCACCGGCCTTGGTCATGTTGCCGTTCAGTTCCAGGCCGCGCATCAGGGTGCCGTTTACCGCCACCAACGTTGTCAGGCTCATTGTTGTCTCTCCTAAGGTGTTATGACTTAATCCAGGTGCCGGTCTGGTGGTTCAGTGCGGCCTTAATCGCCTGCGGGCTGGTGATCAACCCCTGGCCGTTGTTGCCCTGCTGCTGGCTGTGCACCACAAAGTTCAGGATGGCCTCAATTTTTGGCTGCATGCTGCCAGCGCCAAACTGCCCCTGCTGCAGTAATTCCTGGGCCTGCTCGATACTCAACGTATCCAGCCATTGCTGCTGCGGCGTGCCGAAGTTAATCGCTACCTGCTCGACGCCGGTAGGGATCATCAGTAAATCCGCCCCCAGCTGCTCTGCCAGCAATGCCGAAGCGAGATCTTTGTCGATCACCGCCTCCACGCCGCGCAGTTGTTGATGTTCATCCCGGATGACCGGAATACCGCCACCGCCACAGGCGATCACGATGCAGCCCTGTGCCAACAATTGGCTAATCACTTCACGCTCGATGATTGCCAACGGTGCCGGTGAAGGCACCGTGCGCCGCCAACCACGGCCCGCATCTTCCATTACCGTCCAGCCCAGCGTTTGCTGCCGCTCCTGCGCCGTCTGCCGATCGAAGAATGCGCCTACCGGTTTGTTCGGGTTGTGGAATGCTGCATCGTCAACACTGACCAGGGTTTGCGTCACCAGCGCCACCACCTGCCGCTGAATACCACGGCGCTGTAGCTCGTTATGCAGGGCTTTCTGGAACATGTAGCCAATCGCCCCCTGCGTATCACCGACGGCATAGTCCAGCGGCACCGGGGCAACTTCTTCTGCCGCCAGCTCCGAACGGCGCAGGATAAAGCCAACCTGTGGCCCATTACCGTGGGTCAGCACCAAATCCCAACCGGCCTCGATCATCTCGACGACGTGCCCGACCGTTTCAACCACTGCCTGATACTGATCGGGAATGCTGTTATGACAATCGCTCTGGATCAGCGCGTTACCGCCGACGGCCACTACTGCCAAAGGTTTTTTCATGCTTGATCTCCTGCAGGCAGTGATTGGGCCAAAGCCTGAATGGCCTCAACAAAACAAGGCATCGGCGCGGTGGTGATACCGGCACCAATCTGCCCGACTCCGGCCTGTTTATGGGCGATGCCGGTGTTAA
Source organism: Serratia sp. K1WW1 (assembly GCF_055790865.1). Lineage (NCBI taxonomy): Bacteria > Pseudomonadati > Pseudomonadota > Gammaproteobacteria > Enterobacterales > Yersiniaceae > Serratia > Serratia sp. K1WW1. The sequence goes on along the minus strand of NZ_CM147697.1, from coordinate 382,533 downwards.
TCACCGGCAGGACCTGGCGATCGGCCACTTTGCGGGCATCGATCCCCGCCGCCGTCGGTGCAAAGTTCAGCGCTGGCAGCGTGAAGGCAGGGTTAGAGCCGAGAGTGATGAACTGCATCCGGCGGCTGTTATTGGTGGCATCCGCCGGTGTGCCACCGACAAATTTCACGATGGCCGGTGAAGAGGCCATGGCAAAGCCCCCAACGCCTGCGGTTTCGGTGATCGCGCTGTCCCCCAGATCGGCGGCAGCATCGTCAACGCCAAAGCCTGGGAAGAATAATCCTTCAACTGCGTTAGCCGGAGCCTGGAACCAGCGGTCGCCAGTACCGGACAGACGAATGCCGAAGTTGACACCGTTGCGCGCCATCACGGTGACCATGGAGCTGTAAGGTACGCCACTCGCGGCGTCCATCATTGCTTTACAGGCCGCCATCGACAGGTTGAGGAAGAAGTGATCGTTGCCGGTAATAAATGCCACCACACGCTGCAGCGCTTCCAGCGGCAGGTTGCAGGCCAGCAGAGCTGGCACCAGGCGCTTAATCAGCAGGCCGGTGGCGGCAGAGTTACGGTTGTGAACCTCATCGCCCATGTGCAGCGCCTGCGCCATCAGCGGCTTCAGCTCCAGTTCGCCAATCTGACGTACTGCGGCCTTCAGCGCCGGGCCCAGCTCTTGCTTCATCCATTGCAGGCGTTGCAACACCTCTTCATTGTTGGCACCAAAGCGCAATACCTTGCCCAACCCTTCGTTGAAGTTGCTGAACGCGCGCTGGCCGTTAGTTTTGTTCTCAATCACCCACACCGGCATTGATGGACTGATGATGCCAGCCATAGGGCCAACCGCCTGGTGATGATGGCAAGGCTCAAGTTCAATCTGGCCTTCGGTAACCAGACGTTCTGCGGCCTGATGGTCATTTGCCCAGCCTTCGAACAGGATCGCGCCAATAATCGCGCCCTTCACCGGGCCACACATATCTGGCCAGGCAATCGGCGGGCCGGAGTGCAGGATCAACTTACGCTGCGCCATTGCGGGGATGGCTTCGCAGGCGCTCATTACGTCAACCAATACCGGCTGGGCGCTGAGGTAGCGCTCAAAGGCGATCTGGTTGGCCTGCTCGACCAGCGGATGACGGGTCAATACCGCCAGATCCAACCCTGCCTGTACGTTACCCAATGCCGGTGGCTGCCAGTGCAGAGCGACCACGTCACCCTGAGCCTGTTGCAGGTTGTCGGCAAAACTGGCCAGCCCGGCGTTAACCACTTTCAGTGGCTGCTGGAATAATGGGTTCATGCTGTTTCTCCGTTTTTCTCAGCCTGAATTTGAGCAATCTGACTGGCCCACAGCGCCGCCTGGGCGTTGCAACCGGCAACCAGTACACCTGCCTGCTGCAAGGCAGTAATCTGACGTGAACGTTGTTGAGGGTCAGCTTCGGTGCCGCAAACATGGGCAATCAGTAGCGGGCCGCCGCTGCTTTGGTGTTGGTTCAAGATGGCAAGCAGGTCGGTCGCGGGTTCGGCCGCTGCGCCATAACCCAGCACCAAATCGAACAGCACCACGGCGGTATCCGCGTCTTTCAATTCCGCCTCAATGCGCTGGTTACGCAGGGTGGGGTCGATCATCGGGTGCGGCCTGCCACGGGTGAAATCATCGTCACCCATATCGATCAACGTATGTCCCTGGCTATGCCAGATATCCGTCAGCCGAGCGTTGCCTGTTACCGGCGTGTTGGAAGCCGCGCTGAAGCCTTGCTGCTGGCAGAGCAACTGGCTCTCATAGCAGAAGGTGCCGCCCGCAAATACGCCACGAATAGCATGGCGAGAGGCAGGTAGCTGGTCGCTGGCCCGCTGCAACATCTGGATATCCTGCGCAGGGACAAGCGTTACCGAAGCGGGTACGGCGGTACCTTCAGCTAACGCGACGGCAATCCCGGCGGCATCGGCCAGAGTAGACGCAGCGGTGATCCCTGGACGGGTGATGTCCTCAGGAGCTGCGCCGAGGAAGTTAACCACCACCGGCTTACCACAGGCCTGCGCCTGTTCAAGGATACGTTCGGCCACCGGGCGGGCTGGCGGCTTGGAGATCAACACAATCACCTGGGTAGCAGGATCGGCCGCCAGTGCCTGTAACCCGTGCAGCATCGAAATGCCGCCTATCTCTTCATGCAGGTCGTGCCCGCCGGTACCCAGCGCCTGCGAAATCCCGTCACCAAGCTGATCGATACGGCAGGTTACCTCCTGTAAGCCGGTGCCCGAAGCACCGACGATGCCGATCGAACCTGCTTGCACCACGTTGGCAAACCCCAGCGGCAGACCGTTGATGATGGCGGTGCCGCAGTCCGGCCCCATGACCAACAGGTTGTTACGCTGGGCCAACAGCTTGATCTGTTTTTCCTGCTCCAGACTGACGTTGTCGCTGAACAGCATCACGTTCATGCCTAAATTCAATGCCTTGATCGCCTCCGCCGCCGCATAATCTCCCGGTACGGAAATCAGCGCCAGGTTGATATCGGGCTGAAGCTCTGCCGCCATTTCCAGGCTCACCAACGGTGGCGTTAGTGGTCCCTCCGAGCCGCCTTCCGTTGGCTTACTGTTGAGCCGCTGATGAGCGATCTCCAACGCGTCGTTGCAAGCCGCCTCTTCGCCACGCACGGCAATGATCAGATCGTTAGGCCCGGCCTTGCAGCCATCGTCCAATCCGGCATCACGCAGTTGGGCCAGATTGGTTTCGGTCCCCATCACTACCGAGGCCTGTTCAATACCGGGGAGCTTGCTGATTTGCGCCGAAATCTGCATCAGCGACACCGAGTCCTGATAGAGATTGGCAAAAACTTTATGCATTACACTCATCGCATTTACCTGTTCGAGATTTGCCCGTAACGGGAATTCGGACAAAAGGGTTCCCTGCTGAAAAACAAGCTTTTTCAACATGTTAAAATCAATAGCTGTATTACACCGGGATCAAAGTGAGCTGCGTAGCGTTCTCAGGCCATGTAATATCCCGGCTAGACAGTCCACACCAGATGAGGCACCAAACTGCATCACCTCTAGTGCTGCAAGCTGCACCTTCGTAGCAGAGGCCGTTGACGCCAGCACTAGCATCAACTGACAGATCGGTGCCGAAAAGTGGCCTGCCAACGCGCGGGCCAGGTAATGTCGGCTGATATCATTGGTACGCGATAGCTGGCTACCGACAAGGTCACGCAATGCGCCGTAATGTCTGGCAACAGCGGGATATTGCCGCCATGGCCACAACGCTGCCATATATCCCAACAGGTAGTCATCACCGTCTGGCGTCAATCCGCGCCCATAGCCAATCAGCGCGGTCACTTCCGCTGCCAGCAGCTCGGGGCTGTCTGTAAGGTCAAGCTGCACCACGCGTGGTGGGTGACGTGCAGTGCCACTTTGCACCATGCCTGGCAGCAGTTGTAAGTCGCTCTCGCCAGGATGCTGGCGGCAATACTCGATGAGCTGCCGCTCCAGGGTGGCGTAATGGCTCAGAACACTCAGCAGTGCTGGCTCGCCAGCGTCGATCTGATCCGGCTGCCAACAGGCAGCATCGTCGATCTCCACGCTCCAACCGACCCCGCGCAGTACGCCGTGATGAAAAGTGGCCGTCTGCCCAATCTGGGCGTGATGCCGCCAATCCCACTCGCGCCTCACCGGGATGCGGATTGCATCCGGCAGGTTTTGAAAATCACTGCTCAATAGCGGCAGCAGATAACCATCAGGGTGACCCAAATTCAGCGAGCGTTGAAAACAGCTGTGCACTCGAAGGCGATCCTGGTCTGCCAGTCTGTTGGCTGCCAGATAACCGATGGAAAGTGCCGAAAACGTGGTGACTGCCATTTACCTACTCCTGAAAACTCTGCCATTCCGGGTGAGACGTCTTGGCTCCTTGCCATGCCCCTCACCTTAGCCCTGCAAGCTACCCACAATCGCGGAGGCATCGCTGACCCAGCCAAAAATCGCGCCTTGGGCTTTGATCATCTCCAGCGCGTACTTCTGGAACTCTGGGAAGTAAGAGCCGACACAGTCCTGCGGAATAATGCATTCATAGCCACGGTCATTGGCTTCACGCACCGTGGTGGTGACACATACCTCGGTAGTTACACCACAAACGATCAGCGTTTTGATGCCGTGGTTTTGCAGGATCAGATGCAGGTCGGTCTGATAGAACGCGCCTTTGCCTGGCTTGTCGATCACCGGTTCACCGGCCTGCGGGTAGAGTTCAGGGATAATGTCGTGGCCCGCTTCGCCGCGAACCAGAATGCGCCCCATCGGCCCATGGGTGCCGATAAAGGTTTGTCCACCACGGGTTAACTTGGCCGGAGGGCAATCGCTCAGATCGGCTCGGTGTCCTTCGCGGGTATGGATCACCAGCAACCCTTGGCTACGCGCAGCAGCCAGCACCTTTTTACAAGGCTCAATCGCGCTGCGCACCAAAGAAACATCATTGCCCAGCGCTTCACCAAAGCCGCCCGGTTCAACAAAGTCTCTTTGCATGTCGATCATTACCAGCGCGGTGCTGGCGATATCAAAAGGGAGGGCGAAGGGTTCTGCGTGAAAAGTTTTCTGTGTCATGGCACATCTCCTGAATCGTTATTTTACGGCCTGAAGGCCGGGAATTCTGGGGTCTGTTCCGAGTATAAGGCGCTACGGCAGACATCACAGATAAACGATTTCGCCTGCAGCAACGAATATTTTGCAGCGGGCAAATACCCTGACAATAAGTGTGAGATCACCCAGGAGAGGCGTTTTGAATGCAATTAAATTGATGCAGCGGGGAGAATAGACGCAATAAAATCGTTGATAGAATGTGAGCTGAGTCGCTCGGCGGGCGCAGCCGATGAAGACTGCGCCCAATCAGTTAAATCGAGTACATTTTACGCAGGTAATGAGGCACCGCGTCGTCAACGTTGGAACCAATCACTTCCAGCTCCGGCAGTTTGTCTTTCAGACGCTGCTGGGCATCCTGCATGATGCAGCCTTTCCCCGCCATCGACAGCATTTCCAGATCGTTCATGCCGTCGCCAAAGGCGATACACTCTTTGAGCGAATAGCCGATGATCTTGGCGACTTCTTCCAACGCATGGCCTTTCGAGACGCCACCGGCCATCACTTCCAGGCAGGTTGGGAACGAGAAGCTGACGTTGACCCGATCGCCCCAACGCGCGTTGATGGCATCTTCCAGTGGCAACAGTTTTTCATGATCGTCGCAGGTGAAATACACCTTGCACACGCCATCGGTTTCCAGCAAGCCCGGCTCAAACAACTGATATTTAAAGATCGATTCCTGGAAAAATTCTTCCTGCTCCGGGCTTTCACGGTTCATGAACCAGTCGTCGTTGCGGTAGACGTTGGTCAGGATATCCTGGTTATTGTGCATCATGTTGTACAGATCGCGGGCGATATCCTCATCCAGGTTGTGGCTGAAGATCAGCTCACCGGCGGTATTATGTACCCGCGCACCGTTGGAGGTGATCATAAAAGCACTGATGCCGAGATTATCGCGGATCTGGGAAACGTCGATATGGTGGCGGCCGGTAGCGAAAACAAAGTGCACGCCCTGCTGCGTCAGCAGCTGCAGCGTTTCTTTGGCGTACGGTGTCAGGGTGTGCTCAGGGGACAGCAGAGTGCCATCTAAATCGGAAGCAACGACGTGATACATAGCGATATGTTCTAACCTCTAGTGGAATTTTCGGCGGCAGCAGTACCGCCTAAGTGCTGAGCAAAGAATCGCAGGATTGCGTTCAGTGCCTCGGCGCGCATCGCGTCCCGTTCGAACAGGATCTCATGGCGAGCGCCTTTGATAACCCACGGTTTTCCCCCTTCACAAGGGTGCCCCGCGTCTGACAGTGCCTGACAAAAAGCGCGCTGGGAACGGTTGTCTACCACCCGATCCTCACCGGCCTGCAATAATAAAATCGGCGTAGTGATGTTAGCAGCCTGGGCAATGATCTGCTGCCCGGCCTGAATACTTTCCTTGACCCAGTGATAGGTTGGCCCACCCACCCGCAGCTCGGGATGATCGGCGTAATAACGCAGGTTGCGGCGATAACGCTCGCGGCTGTGGGTCAGCGTATTGACCACATAGGGCAAGGGTCGCCACTGCCCGGTGCCTACCGCGTAATAGTCACGCAGCCCTGGGCGCTTTTCCGTCCAGTTCAAAATACCGTTGGCCATCCAGCCCGGCATCGGCAGATAAATGCCCAACATCGGCGCGCAGAGCGCAACGGCGCAAAACGCCTGTGGTTCACGAGCCAAAAACTGCGCCAGTATCGCGCCCCCCATCGAGTGCGCCAGCGCGACGTGCTGCCGGTAACCCAAGGGTTTGACCTGCTGATGGTAAAACTGGGCGAAATCGTCCACGTAGTCGGCAAAGTTTACCACATGCCCCCGGTGAGTATCTGCCAGCATCCGCCCGGACAGCCCTTGACCACGATGATCGATGATCATCACGTCATAGCCGCTGTGGAACAGATCGTACGCCACTTCCGGGTACTTGATATAGCTTTCGATGCGCCCGGGACTGATCACCACCACCCGCTGGTGCAGCGGGGAAGCAAAACGTACAAAACGGATCGGTACGCCCCCGACGCCGGTGAACTCCCCTTCCTCACGTCGCCGCCAAAAATCCAGCAGTGGCCCGGTCGCGAAGGCAGAGAACTGCTTTTCACGGTTTAACCATTGCACGGGATCAAGGGTGAATGACGACATGGCCTACCTTTTAACGGGATGTTCAGAGAGGTAAATGTGATCTCTGGCACGGGAAATCATACTAGCGTATTGTGGCACAAATTGGTGTATTCAGGGAGCATTACGATGACCTTAGACTGGTGGTTAACCTATCTGCTGACAACCCTTATCCTCAGTCTTTCCCCCGGTTCCGGTGCCATCAACACCATGAGTACCGGCATCAGCCACGGCTATCGCGGGGCCGCGGCGTCGATTGCGGGCCTGCAGGTTGGCCTGAGCATCCATATCGTGCTGGTTGGGATTGGCCTCGGCGCGGTAGTCTCCCAATCGCTGCTGGCCTTTGAACTGCTGAAATGGTTTGGTGTGGCCTATCTGGTGTGGCTGGGTATCCAGCAATGGCGCGCCGCAGGTGCGTTGGATCTGCACACTCTGGCAGGCACCATGCCACGGCGCCGCCTGTTTCGCCGCGCCGTACTGGTGAATTTGACCAACCCTAAAAGCATCGTATTTCTGGCAGCCCTGTTCCCGCAGTTTATCATGCCTAACCAGCCCCAGGCCGAGCAGTATGTCATTCTCGGCGTCACCACGGTGGTGATCGATATTCTGGTGATGATTGGCTATGCCACGCTGGCCACCCGCATTGCCGGTTGGTTAAAGACCCCGCGCCAAATGCAGTTGCTGAACCGGATTTTTGGCTCGCTGTTTATTCTGGTGGCGGGATTACTGGCAACGGCTAGAAAGGCATGATCTACCGGGCCGCAGGGTTCGGCCCGGTAATCATTAACGCGTGAAGATCAGATGCAGGCCAAAACCGGTGAACAACACCCCGGCCAGGCCATCGATCCATTTCGCCATCCGCTGATAGCCCCGGCGCATGGCGGGTAACGCAAAGATGATCGCCACCAGGGTGAACCAGATAAAGGTTTCACCGGTGATCAGAGCGAACAATCCCCAGCGCGCTCCGGCCCCCACATCCTCACCGACAAACAGCGAGAACACGCTACCAAAATAGATAACGGCCTTGGGATTGGAAAGGTTGGTGAGCAAGCCACGGATAAAGCTGCGGCCCGGCTTGGGTAACGCCACCTTCACTTCTACTGCCGGAGCAGTTTGCGCATTCTGGCTACGGGCGGAGCGCAGCAGTTGCCAGCCCATCCAGCACAGATACAGACCACCGCCCACCATGATGATCTGGTGCAGCCAGGCCATCTTTTGCAGGATCAGGTTCAACCCCAGCAGCGCCACACCGGCCCAGACCATGACGCCGAGGGAGATCCCCACCACGCCCATCATCGCCTCGCGACGGGAGCGGCTGGCCGCGGTTTGCGACACAAAAAAGAAGTCCGGCCCTGGGCTCATCAAAGCAATGATATGCACCATCGCCACCGTTAAAAACAACATCAGCATGAGTGATTATCCTTATTCGTCGTCACCGTCGAGGTGAGCGCGGATCAGCGCCATAAATGGCGCACCAAAACGTTCCAGCTTACGCTGCCCCACGCCGTTGACGCTCAACAACTCGCTGGCCCTGATCGGCATCTGTTCGGCCATCTCCAGCAGCGTTGCGTCGTTGAACACCACGTACGGGGGGATGTTCTCTTCGTCGGCAATCGATTTGCGCAGCTTGCGCAGTTTGGCAAACAGCTTGCGATCGTAATTGCCGCCGTAGGATTTCTGGTTGGCGCTGCTGCGTACCTTGAAGCTCTGAATACGCGGCACCGCCAGCTGTAGCACCACTTCGCCACGCAGCACCGGGCGCGCGGCCTCGGTCAGTTGCAGTGCCGAATGCATCGCTATGTTCTGGGTGATAAAGCCCAGATGGATCAGTTGGCGCAGCACGCTGGTCCAGTGTTCGGTGGTCTGATCGCGGCCAATGCCGTACACCGGCAGCTTTTCATGACCAAACTCGCGGATACGCTGGTTATTGGAGCCGCGTAGCACCTCCACCACATAGCCAATGCCGAAGCGTTGCCCAACGCGGCCAATCGCCGACAGCGCCTTGCGGGCATCCTCCAGGCCGTCATAACGCTTGGGCGGATCGAGGCAGATATCGCAGTTGCCACAGGCCTGCTGCTTGCCTTCACCGAAGTAGTTCAACAGCACCAGGCGGCGGCAGGTTTGCGCTTCGGCAAATGCCCCCATGGCGTTGAGCTTATGGCGTTCGATATCCAACTGCTGCCCTGCCGGTTTCTCTTCCAGGCAACGGCGTAACCAGGCCATATCCGCCGGGTCATACAGCAGGATCGCTTCCGCTGGCAGGCCATCACGCCCTGCACGGCCAGTCTCCTGATAATAGGACTCTATGTTGCGCGGAATATCGAAGTGCACCACAAAACGCACGTTAGGTTTGTTGATGCCCATACCGAAGGCGACGGTGGCTACCACCACCTGCAAATCATCACGCTGGAAAGCCTCCTGCACCTGGGAGCGGCGTTCGTTGTCCAGCCCGGCGTGATAGGCCCCAACGCTCAACCCACGGCTTTGCAGACGTGCGGTGGTGTCTTCCACCTTGGCGCGGCTGTTGCAGTAAATAATGCCGCTTTTACCACGCTGGTCCTGCACGAAGCGCCAAAGTTGATCGAGCGGCTTGAACTTCTCCACCAGCGTGTAGCGGATATTGGGGCGGTCGAAACTGCTGATCTGGATCAGCGGCTCGTCTAGCGCCAACAGGCGAACAATATCTCCCCGCGTGGCTTCATCGGCGGTGGCCGTCAATGCCACTACCGGCATGGTCGGGAAACGTTGCTTCAACTGGCCCAGTGCGCGGTATTCCGGGCGGAAGTCGTGGCCCCACTGGGAAATACAGTGCGCCTCGTCCACCGCCAGCATCACCGGCGGGCAGTGATCCAACAGGTCGAGGAAGCTGTCCATCATCAGCCGTTCGGGGGCGATATACAGCATTTTGATCTGGCCGCTGCGGCAACCTGCCATCACCTCCAACTGCTGCTCGCGCGTTTGCGTCGAGTTATAGCAGGCGGCGGAAACGCCATAGGCCAAGAGCTGATCGACCTGATCTTTCATCAAGGAAATCAGTGGGGATACCACCAGCGTCAGTCCATCCATCACCAGCGCCGGGATTTGATAGCACAGCGATTTACCCCCGCCGGTCGGCATCACCACCAGGCAATCCTGGCCGCCGATAATTGCGTTGATAATCGTTTGTTGACCCGGACGGAACTGCTGGTAGCCGAAGGTATCGCGTAATACCTGCTCTGCCAGCAACTCTCTGTTTATCACTGCTGCGGTTGACACACACTTCCCCATTTATCGCTATCACGCTGCCTGACTGACACCGTTATTACATAAACTACATAATATCGTTAAGCATGACACCAACACCCAGCCGTGTCTGCTTGAAGTTGTAATCAATCATCGATTCGCCGTAGCCGCTGAACACCTGGGTATAGAAACGCACATGGCTGGTAATGGGGTAGCTCCAGCCCAACTGCGCGCCGCCATAACCGCTATTCCAGTTGTACTGGCCTTCGGCACTGAACACGCTTTCCCCCAAGGCATAGCCCACCGTCAGGCGGTAATAGCCCATATACTTGGTGATATCCGGGTTATCGTCGTTGCTGTCGCTTTCCGAGAAGCGGAACCAGGGTTTGACCTCGACCTGCCAGTCGCCGTTCTGCGCCATCAGGCGTGCATAACCACGGTTCCAGCTACGTGAGGTAGGATCTTCACGGCCGTTGGACTCATGGTTCAGACCCACTTCGATATCACGCAGCGTCCAGCCGGCAAACTTATACGCCGTGGCCCAGCCGACAAAAATTTGCGGTTCGTAGTTGGTTTCACGAAACGGTGAGGATTCGTCATGGTTGGATAGCTGCCACCAGGAGCGCTGGGTGTAAGACGCCCCCAGAACCGAGTTTTCGCCAGCAATGCCACGCCAGATCGGGAAGGCCAGGCTGAGCTGGAACTTCACCTCATCCTTGCGGGCATTTTCCGCCCAGCTATAGGATTTGATCGCTTCTTTATTCAGATCGCTGGTGTCGGTATAGATCAGGTAGTTCGTTTCATAAGGATAGAGAGTGAATGGATTATCATAGTGTTGCAGCATGTTACCGATGATGCTGCCACGAACCGCCGGTTTATTCAGATTCTTTTGCTCGGTGGCCTCATCGGCCTGCACCACTACTGGCGCAAACAGCATCGCCATCACAATCCCAGACAGAACGCGCATAATTTTGTTCACTCTCGAAAGATAAGGAAAAACCCGGAAATAAAAGCAGGCTATTTTACACACATTGCTGGTTTTACCGCACTAGTGAATACATTTATCTGCCAGGCCTGGAAAGCAACAAAAGATAAGCATAAAATCCACAAGTCTTTAACCTGGACTGACCAGTATATCGGCTGGCAAAACTCAAATGAAGAAAGGAACTATGTCACACACAATTTTGACCCTCGAGGTCGCCCGCCAGAAGATAGGCGAAATCTTCGTCTATCACATGCCGTTTAACCGTGAATTGGGGCTGGAGCTTCGCCGCTTTGAGGATGACTACGTTGAATTGAGCTTTACCAACCAACCTAAGCTGGTGGGTAATGCCGCCCAGAAAATCCTGCATGGCGGCGTGATCGCTTCCGTACTGGATGTTGCCGCCGGGCTAGCGTGCGTGGGCAGCGTGCTAATGCGTCAGGACCCGTTGATCGAAGAAGAGCTGGCGGCCCGTCTATCGCGCATGGGGACGATCGATCTGCGCGTCGACTATCTGCGCCCAGGCCGCGGTGAGCATTTTGTCGCGTCCGCCAGCGTACTGCGCAGCGGTAATAAAGTGGCAGTAGCCCGCGTTGAGCTGCACAACCACGATGGTTTACACATCGCCAGCGCCACCGCCACCTATCTGGTGGGCTAAGGTTGCCAGCCGGTTGTGCTCCACAAACCACACAATTGTGGGACACGGCCGGTTATCTTCAGTAAAATCACCGCATCTCCTTTTCCCACCCGGTAACCGTCATGGACGCACAACAAACGCGGCAGGGCATTTTCTTTGCCTTGGCCGCCTATTTTATTTGGGGTATCGCCCCCGCCTATTTCAAGCTGATCCAACAAGTCCCTGCCGATGAAATCCTCACCCACCGGGTGATCTGGTCGTTCTTCTTTATGCTGGGGCTAGTGTCATTGGGCCGCAACTGGCCGCAGGTGCGGGCCGCCTGTAAAAACCGCAAGCGGCTACTGCTGCTGGCCGTCACCGCGCTGTTGGTGGGAGGGAACTGGCTGCTGTTTATCTGGGCGGTGAATAACCACCATATGCTGGAGGCCAGCCTGGGCTATTTTATCAATCCGCTGGTGAACGTGCTGCTGGGGATGCTGTTCCTGGGCGAGCGTTTCCGCCGTATGCAATGGGTGGCCGTAGCCTTGGCCTTTACCGGAGTGCTGGTGCAGCTGTGGCAGTTTGGTTCGCTGCCGATCATCGGGCTTGGCCTGGCCTTCAGCTTTGCCTTCTACGGCCTGCTGCGCAAGAAGATTGCCATTGATGCACAAACCGGCATGCTGATCGAAACCCTGTGGCTGCTGCCGGTGGCCGCCATCTACCTGTTCCTGATTGCCGATAGCCCAACCAGCCATCTGAGCGCCAACCCCTGGTCGCTGAATTTACTGCTGGTTGCCGCCGGGGTGGTCACCACCGTTCCACTGCTGTTCTTTACCGCAGCGGCCACCCGCCTGCGCCTGTCAACGCTCGGGTTCTTCCAATATCTGGGGCCAACGCTGATGTTCCTGCTGGCGGTTACCTTCTACGGTGAGACCATCGGCCAGGATAAGCTGGTGACCTTTGGCTTTATCTGGGCGGCGTTGGTGTTGTTCCTGTTTGATGCCTTATACCAGCAACGAAAGCTACGTTGATTGCACAGGCTGGGCATGGTTAGAGATGAATCTGGCCATCGCCGGGCCGGTCAGCAAAATAGTAAACAACCGCAGCGTCTGCATCGCCATCACAAAGGTCATATCAACCCGGCTGCCTGCGGCGATGATCGCCACGGTATCCAACCCGCCGGGGCTGGTGGCCAGATAGGCCGTCAGCAGATCGACCGGCAGGAACTGGGTCAACATCCACCCCAGCCCGCCGCAAAACAGCATCAGCGAGACAATCGATACCACCATCTGCGGCAAGGTGCGCAACGCCAGCAGGAAGATGGCCCGGGTAAAACGCAGCCCGACGCTCCAGCCAATCAGCGTGTAGGCCAGCGCCAGCAACCATTCGGGCACCTGTAATGTCATGGTGCCGGTAGAATGTAATGCAGCCCCCGCGATCATTGGCAACATCAGCGCACCGGAAGGAATGCGCAGACGCGGTCCTAACCAGGAGCCGATAATAGCCACGCCCAAGGTGCCAGCAAAGCGCCAGTCCAGGGCGGGGAACCACTCCAACGCGGCGCTCCCATGGCCAGCTTCATCTCCCAGGCCGATACGCGCCACGACCGCTGCTGCCGTCGCGACAAACAGCACGCGCAGATACTGCATAAACGCCACCAGCCGCACATCCGCGCCGAAATCGCCCGCCATCGCCACCATTGCCGATGCACCACCGGGGGAAGATCCCCAAGCACCGGTTGGGCCAGGCAGACCACTGAAACGCACCAGGCACCAGCCGGAAACACCGCTGGCCAACAGCGTCGCGATCAGCACCAGCAACACCAGCGGCCAGTCATCCAGCAAGGGGGTAAGAATATTGGGCGAAAGGCTTTGGGCAATCATGCAGCCCAAGATTGCCTGTGCCGCAATAAAGAAGGGGCCTGGAATGCGCACCGAAGCGCCGAGCAGCCCCATCGCGACGCCGACAATCATCGGCCCCAGCAACAAGGCGGCAGGAACGTGGAAGGCCTGTAGACCAAACCCCAACGCCAGCGAAGCCAGCAGCAGGATCAGCCATTGAATGACGCGCGGGAACTTCTCCATCAAGACGCATGCCTTACGAGCCGATAAGCAGTGAGGATATTCTACCCCGGTTTGACCCCGTCGTCTTTCAAACTGCAATCGGCTTTGCCAGGACAGGCATGTACTTGTCTTTGTACATACATCAACGTACAATAATATGTACATCCTTAGGAGGAATTATGAAAACATTAAGCTTTAGTGAGGCAAGACAGAATTTTGCCAGCGTGATGAATGAAACTGTGGATGATAGAGCACCTATCCTGATCACTCGTCAAAAAGGCACGGCCTGTGTGATCATGTCCTTGGCCGAATACGAATCGTTGGAAGAGACCGCTTACCTGTTACGTTCCCCCTCTAATGCACGTCATCTGATGGATTCAATTGCCGAACTCCAGGCAGGTCAAGGGACTGAAAGGGAGCTGATTGAGTGAGGATTATCTTTTCAGAACAATCCTGGGCTGACTATCTGTACTGGCAACAGAACGACAAGAAAATGCTGAAGAGGATCAACGAACTGATTAAAGATATAAAGCGCTCCCCCTTCGCGGGAATAGGTAAACCCGAACCTCTCAAGCATAACCTGTCAGGATTTTGGTCACGGCGCATGGATACCGAGCATCGGCTGGTCTATCAAGTAACGGAAAACGACTTGCTAATCGCATCGTGCCGTTATCATTATTAACATTAAACGCATAGATCGGGGACATAAACAATGCCCCTTCCCCCAACCAGCTTACAGCCAGTTCTTGCGTTTGAAGTAGAGATAAGGTGCCAGCCCCGCCACGATCATCAACGCAATCGCCCCCGGATAGCCGAACGACCAACGCAGCTCAGGCATAAACTCAAAGTTCATCCCATAGCTTGAAGCCACCAGCGTCGGCGGCAGGAACACCACCGATACCACCGAGAAGATCTTGATGATGCGGTTCTGTTCAATGTTGATAAAGCCCATCGCCGCCTGCATCAGGAAGTTGACCTTCTGGAACAGCGATTCGTTATGCGGCAGCAGGGATTCGATATCGCGCAGCACTTCCCGCGCCTGTTCCAACTGGCTGGTTGGCAAACGCGCCTTGCGCACCAGGAAATTCAGCGCGCGTTGGGTATCCATCAGACACAGGCGTACCTTCCAGCCGATATCTTCCAGCTCGGCCAGGGTGGACAGCGCTTCATCATATTCGTCGCCCTGGTGTCCTTCCATAATCACCCGGCTGAGCTTTTCCAGATCGCTGTAGACGTTTTCAATCTCGTCGGCCAACTGCTCAATTTTGGTTTCAAACAGATCCAGCAGCAGCTCGTAGGCGTTGCCGTCCACCATTCTTATGCTGCGCGCACGCATCCGGTAAAGCCGGAAAGCGGGCAGTTCGCGTTCACGCAGGGTATACAGACGGCCATCGCGGATGGTGAATGCCACGGTAGAGTTGCCCGCGTGATCTTCGGCGTCTTCGTAGTAGAAAAAAGAGTGGATATGCAGGCCGTCATCGTCTTCGAAGAAACGGGCCGAGGCTTCGATATCATCCAGTTCGGGGCGTGTCGCCAGGCTTTGGCCCAACTCATTTTGCACGCGCTCGCGTTCGCCCTCCTCCGGCTCGACCAGGTCAACCCACAGCGACGAGGTCAAATCATCTGAGTCATCCAACTCAAGACGGGATAAGCGGCTGTTATCTAATTTAAAAGCGCTTAGCATGTGCCAAAACTCCCTAATGGTAACGGGGTAGACAACGCATTGAAGCACAGAAAGCGAGGGAAGTATGCAATACCGGCTCGTTCCAGACCATGAAGAGATCTGACTCGGAGCGACGCTGGGGAGGGTCGCCGACAACCACGAAGGGTATCAGCGCAATGGGATAGCCTTAGAAGTTGTACCTGGTGTCCAGGTCTGTGAGCCAGTATCTACTGGGTGTGTCCAAGGCGTGTGTCCTCATTGATATTCGTGCGCGCATGTTACGCCGAGAAGAAAAAGCCTGTCAACCGGTTAGGGTGGATAATCGCGCAACAATCCAGCACGCTCGTGGCTGGTTTGTAACACTCCCGCAACCTTGACCACGCCTGATGGAAAACCGCGTCGCGATCTCTGACCGCAGCCACGAATCTTGCTAAGATTAGCGCACAGAAATATTGCGGATTGACGACATGAAACAGATTACCGCCCACGACTTGACGACCATGAGCGAACAGGCAGCCACACTGCCACGCCTGCGTGCCCACCGTACCTTACATGAAGAGTTGAGCGATCCGGTGCAGCGCCTGGCAATTGCCATGGAGCCTGGCACCTATATTCGCCCACACCGCCACCCGCAGACCTGGGAGTTACTCACCCCGCTGCGTGGCCGTTTCGTAGTGTTGCAGTTCAATGACGAAGGCGTGGTCACCCAACGTACCCTGCTAGGCGAAGAAACCAAGGTGTTGGAGATGCCGGCGTTTACCTGGCATGCCGTGCTGTCTGTCGATCCGGGTGGCGTGGTGTTTGAAGTGAAGCAGGGCCCTTATCAGGCGCTTGGTGAAGAAGACTGTATGCACTGGGCTCCACCGGAAGGTGGCGAGGGGATCGAAGCAGTGATGCGCTGGTATGCGACGGCCAAAGTGGGCGATCGTTTCACACACTGAAGCCCTCACCCCAACCCTCTCCCACAGGGAGAGGGAGCTAGTTCGGTGCCGTAGTCGGATGCAATGTTCAGGTAAGTTTCGGCAATTGATAGCGAACTCGATCGGTCCCCTCGCCCTTTGGAAGAGCGGTTATGCGCTGGTATGCGACGGCCAAAGTGGGCGATCGTTTCACACACTGAAGCCCTCACCACAACCCTTATGTCTTGATCTTCTCCGCCTTAGCGGAGAAGATCCCCGACTGATCATCGGGAGATAGTTGGTGAGCTCCTCCTAACCCTAGTGCCTATGAGCCCGTGGGAGAGATTGTGCCCCAACTGTCTATTTCCCTGTCGCCTTGTAGACCGAACGGTATCCTGTGCCTATGAGCACCCACATATAAGGATGGTCCGGCGATAAATTACAGACATGGTTATGGAGTGCCATAATGCGCAGAACCCCTGTCGGCGTTGATATCGCCAAACTCAAGTTTGATGTCGCCGTACTGCTGGAAAATCAGAAGTATAAAACCAAAAAGTTTGCCAATACCCCTTCTGGATGCCGCGAGTTCGCGGCCTGGTTGAGCCGCTTTGGCGACTGTCATGTCTGCATGGAAGCCACTGGGAGCTACAGCACGGAACTGGCCACTTATCTGGCAGACAACAACTACCACGTCAGTCTGATGAACCCGGCGTGTATCCATTCCTTCGGCAATACAGAACTGACCCGGAACAAAACGGACAAAAGCGATGCAGCGATGATAGCCCGCTACTGCGCACTGCATCAGCCTGACCCGTGGTTCCCAGCCCCATTGAGCGAACGCCAGTTGACCGCGTTGGTCAGGCATCTTAAGAACCTGGAAGAGATGCGTCAGATGGAAGAAAATCGCCTGGAGGTGGCAGAAGCGGTCATCGTCCCTTCACTCAATGAACACATCGCCACGTTGGATGAACTGATACGAGAAACGAAGAAGAGAATCAGTCAGCACATCGATGATAACCCTGACCTGAAACGGGACAGCGAGTTGCTAAAAAGCATCCCAGGGGTGGGAGAGATGCTGAGCTCCAGCCTGCTGGCCTTTGCTGGAAACCTGCGTCGGTTCACCAGCAGCAAGGCCCTGGTGGCGTACGCAGGACTGAATCCACAGCGATGTGAGTCGGGGATGTTTAAAGGGAAAAGCCGGTTATCGAAAGTGGGACACAGTGAGCTACGAAGCGCGTTATACATGCCAGCGGTAGTAGCAGGCCAATACAATGTTGTGGTTAAGGACTTGACAGAAAGGCTGAAGTTGCGTGGGAAGTCGGGCAAAGAGAGAGTGTGTGCGGCGATGCGAAAACTGCTGCAACTGGCCTATGGTGTGGTGAAATCAGGAAAGGTATTTAATGCGGAAATACCGCTTGCCGGATAGCCGACAAGACGGTATCTCTCCCACAGGGAGAGGGAGCTAGTTCGGTGCCGTAGTCGGATGCAATGTTCAGGTAAGTTTCGGCAATTGATAGCGAACTCGATCGGTCCCCTCGCCCTTTGGGAGAGGGTTAGGGTGAGGGGTAATAGCGATGCAGAAAGCCAGACTAAACGCTATTTATCACCCACCGGCACGAACCCCGTTACACCGTTTCCAGCTTGGCGTAGGCTGCTACCAGCCACTTGATGCCTTCACCCTGAAACGCGATCTGCAACCGGCTGTGTTCACCGCTGCCTTCCAGGTTGACGATGGTGCCCTCACCAAACTTGGCATGGCGCACGCGCTGCCCAAGCTTGTACCCCGTATCGTTTTCACTGATCGGCGTCCCCATCCGGCGGTGGCTTACCGAGCGGGAGACGCTGGCCCGCAAGCGCACCTCTTCCACACAGTCTTCCGGGATCTCACCGATAAAGCGTGATGGCCGGTGATACACCTCTTTACCATACAGGCGGCGGGTTTCCGCATAGGTCAGCGTCAGCTTTTGCATTGCACGGGTCAGGCCAACATAGGCCAGGCGGCGCTCCTCTTCCAGGCGGCCACCTTCGTCCAGCGACATCTGGCTTGGGAACATACCCTCTTCCATGCCGACGATAAACACCTGGCGGAACTCCAACCCTTTGGCCGAGTGCAAGGTCATCAGTTGAACCGCGTCCTGATAGGCATCTGCCTGCCCTTCTCCCGCTTCCAGCGCGGCATGGGACAGGAAGGCCTGCAACGGCATCAGATCCTGATCTTCATCCTGATAGCTGTATTGGCGCGTGGCCGTGACCAGTTCCTCAAGGTTTTCGATACGCGCCTGGCCCTTCTCGCCCTTTTCCTGCTCATACATGATGAACAGCCCGGAATCGCGGATCACCCGATCGGTCTGCACATGCAGTGGCATTTCGGCGGTTTCGTGGGCCAGTGAGTCCACCAGCTCCAGAAAACGCTGCAGGGAGGACGCTGCACGGCCCGCCAGCACCTTATCTTGCAGCAGCGCACGCGTAGCCTGCCACAGCGTCAGCTGGCGGTCACGTGCCGCCTGGCGCACCACATCGAGGGTACGATCGCCAATGCCGCGCGTTGGGGTATTCACAACGCGCTCAAAGGCCGCATCGTCGTTACGGTTGGCGATCAGCCGCAGATAGGCCAGGGCATCCTTGATCTCCTGGCGTTCGAAGAAGCGCATGCCGCCGTAAATGCGGTATGGCATGGCAGTTTGCAACAAGGCCTCTTCCAGCACGCGCGATTGGGCGTTGCTGCGATACAGGATGGCACAGTCGTTCAGCGCGCCGCCGTTGTCCTGCCAGGCCTTGATGCGGTTAACCACAAAGCGGGCTTCATCCAGCTCGTTGAACGCACAGTAAATCGAGATCGGTTCGCCTTCGGCCCCTTCGGTCCACAGGTTTTTGCCCATGCGCCCGTCGTTATTGGCGATCAGGGTGTTGGCAGCCTTCAGGATAGTGCTGGTCGAACGGTAGTTCTGCTCCAGACGCACCGTTTCTGCACCGGGGAAATCCTTCAGGAAACGCTGGATGTTTTCCACCTGCGCACCACGCCAGCCGTAGATTGACTGGTCATCATCCCCCACGATCATCACGTTGGCCTTACCCCCGGCCAGCATGTGGATCCAGGCGTACTGGATGCGGTTGGTGTCCTGGAATTCGTCCACCAGGATATTGGTGAAGCGCTCACGATAATGATTGAGGATATGTGGCTTGTTCAGCCACAGCTCATGGGCGCGCAGCAGCAGTTCGGCAAAATCGACCAGCCCTGCACGATCGCAAGCCTCTTGATAAGCCTGATAGATCCGCAGCCAGGTGGCTTCCACCGGGTTGCCGTAGCTTTCGATATGCTGTGGGCGTAGGCCGTCGTCTTTCTTGCCGTTGATGTACCACATCGCCTGGCGCGGCGGCCATTGCTTCTCGTCAATGTTCAGCGCCCGCACTATGCGTTTCAGCAGGCGCAACTGGTCTTCACTATCCAGGATCTGGAAGTCCTGCGGCAGGTTGGCGTCCATATGATGAGCACGCAGCAGGCGGTGTGCCAAGCCGTGGAAGGTGCCGATCCACATGCCACCCTGGCTGGTGCCAATCAGGTGTTCGATACGGTGGCGCATCTCTGCCGCCGCCTTGTTGGTGAAGGTCACCGCCATGATGGAGTACGGCGAGCAGTTCTCCACCGCCAGTAGCCAGGCAATGCGATGCACCAGCACCCGTGTCTTGCCGCTGCCTGCACCGGCCAGCACCAACAGGTTGCTGCGTGGCGCAGCCACGGCTTCACGTTGTTTATCATTCATGCTGTCGAGCAGGTCGGAAACGTCCATAGGCACCATTGATTGGTAAAGGGAAAACCCGCTTCCACGCGCTTTCCACTGGGAATTTATACAGAGTTCTGCTGGGATTATAACAATGCTGTCAGCGATGCCAACTGCGAAATCTCAATATGTGGTAGCAGGCGGCTGTCAGCTACCTGCATCAGGCTGCGCTGACGGTCGTTGATCCAGCAGGCCTGCAGGCCCGAACGCAGCGCCCCGGCAACGTCGGTGGTCAGGTCATCCCCGACGTGCAGAATTTGTTCTGGCTCCACGCCCAACCTTTCCACCGCCAGTTGATACATATCCTGATACGGCTTGGCGCGGCCATCTGGCCCGGAGCGCAGCACAAACTGGAAGTATTGCTCCAACCCGCACTGGGCCGGATCGGCATTGCCATTGGTGATCGCCACCAGCGGATAACGTTGCCCCAGCGCCCGCAAGGTAGCGTGAGTGGCTTCCGGCACATCGATCCGGCTACGCCACAGGGCAAAGTTCTGCATGGCAGCATCCGCACCGATGGACGCTTCAGCATCGCGCAGCCCCTGACGGCTCAACGCCAGGTGGACCGCCCGCCAGCGCCATTGGGTAACGTCGTGGTAAATCTCCGGATCCTGTTCACGCAGTTCCTGCCGCAAACGGTGGAAATCCGCCGACTGAAAGTGGCTCAATCCCGGATGGTAGTTCTGCAAAAAGGCCACCGACTCATGCTCGGTTTGCTTGATCACCGGACGGTTGTCATACAGCGTATCGTCCAGATCGAAAGTCAGCGCGGCCAGTGGGCGTAACGGACGGTAAAAGTGCATCAGGATTTCCCTCGTTTGGCGCGTGGATGCGCGGCATCGTACACGTTCGCCAGATGTTGAAAGTCGAGGTGGGTATAAATTTGCGTGGTGGTCAGGTTGGCGTGCCCCAGCAGCTCCTGCACCGCGCGCAGATCGCCGCTCGATTCCAGCATATGGGTGGCAAAGGAGTGGCGCAGCTTGTGCGGATGGATATGGCTGTTGACGCCCTGCTTGACGCCCCACTCGGCAAAACGTTTTTGTACGTTGCGCGCCGAGATGCGCTTGCCCTGATTGGAGAGGAACATGGCATCATCCTGCGGCGCAAACAGATCGCGCAGCGCCAGCCAATGTTCCAGCCAGGTGACCGCCGTACGGCCTATCGGCAATTTACGTTCTTTGCTGCCTTTCCCCAGCACCCAGATCTCACCGCCGCCCAGATCGACATGGCGACAATCCAGCCCCACCAGTTCAGCCAGACGCAGCCCGGCCCCGTACATCACTTCCAGCATCGCACGATCGCGAACCGCCAACGGATCGTTGAGATCGATGTTCAGCAGTTGGTTCATTTCGTCGACGTCGATATTCTTCGGCAAATGACGGCCACTGCGCGGGGTGCGGATGCCTTTGGCGGGGTTGGCGCTTATCACGCCCTGGCCGACCAGCCAGTCCAGAAAACTGCGTAATGCGGAGAGGCGCAGCGCCAGGCTGGAAGACTGCAATCCGGCGCGCTTACTGCGGGCTGCCAACTGACGCACTCTGGCGGCATCCAGCATCGGCCATTCGCTGATGCCCAGCTCGCTTGCCATGGCGATCAACGCCTGCAGTTGGCGCGAATAGCTGATCTGAGTCAGTGGGCTGAGTTGCCGCTCCACCTTTAAATAACGCAGGAAAGCGTCCACCGGCGACTGCAGGTTGGCCGCTACGCCGGTCATGCGCGTTCTATCCAGCGTTCCAACAGTTTTGGCAACATACGTGCCAGTTGGCCGAGCATCACGGTGCCCATCCCCTGTTGATAATGTTGAGTATCGCGGCTGCTGAAGATCACCATGCCGAGATCGCCCTGCTCCCCGAGCAATGACAGCGCCACGGAGCCAACCTGTTTGGCCTGCGGCAGCAACAGCAGCAGCTCGGGGCCATTAAGGTTGCCGAGGTAGTGATAGCGATCGCCCAGGCGTTGAATACGCAGCGGCTCAAACGCCGAGCGCGTCAGGCCAAGATGGGTGAAATCCGACGGTGCACCAATATTCCAGCGATCGGCAAACAGGCGGATATTCGCCCCTGCCAGCCCAAACCCGCGCGCCCAACGCTGCAAGCGGTTGAGCATATCCTGCAGGCTGCTGGCGGTGGCCAGGTCGGCCTGTAGATGCAGCAGGCTGCCAAACAGCGATTCATTGGCGCTGGCCTGCTCCATCAGCAAGGTGATCTCTTCTTCCAACTGGGTGATTTGGTTGCGCTGACGCGCCAGATGCCATTCCACCAACGATACCGTGCCCCGCACCGGGTGAGGCACTCGCATCTGTTCAACCAGCCGAGCATTGCGCATAAAGAAGTCCGGATTCTGCATCAGAAATTGCATCACCGTGTCATCATCAAGCTCAACGCCCGTGGCTATTCGATCGTCAACCTGCTTCATAGATGAATAAATCCGTCATAAACATGGGTGGCCGGGCCGGTCATAAATAACGGCTCCCCTGGCCCCTTCCAGCGAATATGCAGGCTACCGCCGGGCAGTTCGACATGCACCTCTTCCGCCAGTAGCTCTTGTTGAATGCCCACCGCCACGGCGGCACAGGCACCGCTGCCACAGGCCTGCGTTTCACCGGCACCGCGCTCATAAACCCGCAGTTTGATGTGCTCACGGCTCACCACCTGCATAAAGCCGATGTTGGCGCGTTCCGGGAAGCGATCGTGCCCTTCCAGTACCGGACCCAGCAGCTCTACCTTGGCGGTTTTCACGTCGTCTACCTGCAATACACAGTGTGGGTTACCCATTGAGACCACGCCGCACAGCACCGTATGTTCCGCCGCGCGCATGATGTAGGTTTTTTCCGCTTTGGTGGCGCGAAACGGCACGATCTGCGGATCAAAATTCGGCTCGCCCATATTGACGCACACCAGATCATCATCGGTGACGCTCAGGATCATCCGCCCGGTCTGGGTGCTGACGCGGATATCACGCTTGTTGGTCAAGCCTTTCAAGCGCACAAAGCGGGCAAAGCAGCGGGCACCGTTGCCGCACTGGGCCACTTCGCTACCGTCAGCATTGAAAATGCGGTAATGGAAATCGAGTTCGGGATCGTACGGCGGTTCTACCACCAGCATCTGGTCAAAACCCACGCCCAAATGCCGGTCGGCCAGACGGCGGATCAGCTCTGGTGAAAAGTAGACGTTCTGTGTAACGGCATCGACCACCATAAAGTCGTTGCCTAAACCGTGCATTTTGGAGAACTGCATATCATACTCCGCTATCTGGACGACGTACCGTCTGATATTTATGGCGGCATCAGCCACCATAAATGCTCATTACTGGTTGCTCATCGACGGCTGCTGCTGAGTGCCAGCGGGTTCTTGTTGGTTTTTGCTCACGGTACCGACACTGGTCACCGGCTGCTCTGCCGGTTTGTCCTTCGGCGGGAAATACAGCGGGCCCTTCAGGCCACAGCCAGAGAGCCCGGCCAGCAATACGGCCATCAGCGCATAGCGTAGTTGTTTTTTCATTTGCATTAATGCCTGTAATTCATGCGTCCAAGCCCACTATAATCGCAGGTGGATCATGAAAAGCAATAGGAATGATTATGAACGATAGCGAGTTTCACCAGTTGGCCGACCAACTGATGCTGAATATTGAACAGACTCTGGACGATTTTGATGGTGATGCGGATATCGATTACGAAACCAACGGCGGGGTGATGACGCTAAGCTTCGAAAACGGCAGCAAGATTGTGATCAACCGTCAGGAGCCGTTGCATCAGGTGTGGCTGGCCACCAAGGCCGGTGGCTATCACTTTAACTATCGTGACGAGAGCTGGCAGTG
This sequence comes from Serratia sp. K1WW1, assembly GCF_055790865.1. NCBI lineage: Bacteria > Pseudomonadati > Pseudomonadota > Gammaproteobacteria > Enterobacterales > Yersiniaceae > Serratia > Serratia sp. K1WW1. The sequence continues at coordinate 358,803 of NZ_CM147697.1, read as the reverse complement.
CGATCGCAGCGGCCGGGAGTTTTACGAGTTGCTTAGCGAGGCGGCCAGCACCCAGTCCGGCGAGACGCTCAGTTTTAGCTGAGTTTTGCAGAGGGCGCAAGCGACTGCGCTCTCAAGCATTAATGCAGCTGGAACTGTTGCTTCAGAGGCTGTGCGGCATTGCCATCGGCAACCGTGATACACAGGTTCGACAGCGCATTGCTGCGGAATGGGATCACCTGGGTGCGGCCATCGAGATGGACTATCTGATAAAACTGCGGCAGGTTGAAGTTGATAAAGCTGGAGCCGTAGGTAAAGCGATCGTGTGAGGAGGAATAGAAGCGGCTGACGTCGCGCACCAACTCCTCTTTGCTCCCTTCACAATGGTGATAAACCTCAACCCGGTTCGACTCATCCAGAATGTAAATATTGAAGCCTTTATCATCCGTGGTGTCTTCAAAGAAGAACTGGATGATCCCCTCGCTGGCAAAACCATCTACCACCGGTGGCAAATGCACCTGATCGGTTTCAACCTTGATCGACAGGCCATGCAGTTTGTTGTTGGAGATCGCTCCGTAGAACTCCACGGCGTTTTCAAGCTTCTGCACCGACACGCTCAGGCGTTCGAAGAACAGGCCCCAGGTTTGCCCGGCCACACGCACCGCTTTAAACCGGCCCGGCTCCAGGCGAGTGCTGGAAAGACGCAGCTCGATACACTCGGAAACCAGCTGTTGGATGCGGGTACGGATCAGGCCACGTAAGTGCTGGCTGTAACAGAACACCTCCACCGATTCCGGCGGTGCAGCATCCTGATGCATCTTGCCCAGAATGGTCTTCAACGCTTCAAGCACCGACTGCTCACCGCTGAAATGCAGCGTGCGCACTTCGTTCCATGAGTTGCGATACAGCAGATCGATACTGCCAACCAGGCATTGTTGCTGCTGGCCAAAGCTGAATACGTCCAGCTTGCGGAAATCGAAATGCACCACCTGATTACGGAAGGCCGCCGTCGGGTCGTTTTCCAGGTTGACGATAATCGCCAGATGGCGGATTTCGCACGGGCTGTAGAGCGCTTTCGGCGTCGGAGCGGCCAAGCGCAGCGGGAAATGGTGCGACACGTCGGTAACCAGTTCCTGCAGTTTGGCGGTGTCGCAGATATTGCCGCTCTTGATATGCAAGCGGGTGCGCGAAGTAAGCAGGCCGTTGAAATAGGCCCAAGCCACCAGCTTGTTGAGATAGCGGTTATATTCCAGCGGCTGATGGCTGACGATCGAGCTCATCTCCGGTGCCTGGTTATACAGGTACCAGCCGGTGCGGTTGGCGCGGCCAATCGGCACGTGAATAAAGGTCAGGTCGTTTTCTGACAGGTCTGGTGAAATTTGCGGATTCACCAGCGTCACCTTACCCGGCAGTGCCTCAAAGGCCGCGTACAGTTTACGGGTCAACACCCCGATATCCTGCGGGCTGGCACTGACGCTGAGGTTGTTGCGGCGAGCGAAGCGGATCAGGTTGCGATAGCTTTGCATCATCGCATCCAGCAGTTCGTTATGGGCTTCGCGCACCCGTTCGATCTTCCAGTTAGCCCGGTTATCGAGGATCTCCAAGCGCTCTTCGTCCCAGCCCCACTCACTGACCAGTTGGCTGAGGATTTCCCGCCGCCAACCGATAGTGGCGTTGTTGGATTGCGACAGCTTCTCGCAGACCTTCAGATAGAAACAGCGGCGAACCAGGTCAAGGCGGGTGGTATCGTTGATTTCAGTCAGGTAGTGGGTGACGCGCTCCAGCATCATGCAATAGGCATCAAGGCCAAAGCAGACGATCTCCCCCTGGTGCAGACGATGTTTGATCCCCATCGCCAGCAATTGAGTTTTCGGGTATTCCCATGAATAGGCTTCGAGCAGCAGCGTTTTCAGCACCGCCTTGTAGGGCGAATCAATGCTCTTATACAGCTGCCACAGGCTGGCACCGAAGTACTCTTCGGCAGAGAGCGTACTCAATCCGCCGAGATCCAGCCACTCATTCGGGGTTAATACCCCCTGGGAATAGAGCGAAAGCACATATTCATCGTAATGCGCTTCCTCTTCGCCCGGCACCATGTTCCACAGGATACGTTTCCCTGCCAGGCGCACGGCCGTGCGGTAGAACTCATCAAGCAACAGAATATGTTGGGTTGAGCCGCAGTCTTCACCGCCCAGGCTACCGCTTTCATTATGGCGGAAGCGGTTTTCGTCGATCAGGAAGAAGCTGACTTCCACCCCCATCGAGGCAGCCCATTTCTCCAGCAGGCTGCATTTTTGCTGCAGGCGGCTGCGTTCTTCGTTGTCTAGCCAAGATTGGTGGCAAACCCAGATATCCAGATCGGAGGTGCAGCTCTGGCCGATCGAGGAGGTGCTGCCCATGGAATAAAGCGCCGTAATCGGCAGTTCGCCCGTGGCCATTTTTTCAAACGGGCTACCCCATTTGTCTTCTAGATCATTGAGATAGGCTTGTTGGGTTTCATCAGGCGTGTAGATACAGATGCCATGGGGAACGTTACCGTTGAGGTAGCCCGGCATCAGTGGATGATGGTGGTGCAATAAGGTAGGCAGCAGACTGTAGACCCGTTGGAACGCGGGCTTCATGGCCGCCAGGGCACGATCGACACGTAGTTGGTTGATCGCATCCAGTCTTTGTTTCAGTGTCTCGATGTAGAGGTACAAGACGTCTCGCCTGATTATCCCGATGCTTGAAAAAAACCCGTATTCCCGCTGCGTCTTTAGTTTAGAAGAATTTTTGACGACTTATTGCTGGAAACGTGATCAATCTAACACCTTGCTGATTGACCGTAAAGGAGGTAAAGCGACACACTTATTCTAGCGCTTCTATAAATGATTTACCCGCAGTGTGAACTGCCACCAACTTCCCCTCACGCCCCTTTGATTCCGTTGTCCTTTCTCCGCCTGTGGCTTCTTGCACTGACAGTTTTGATCCTCAGTGGTAGGATGGACGGCGAATTATAAAAACGGTAACCAGCATGTTAGACAAAATTATTCGAATTGCCACCCGTCAGAGCCCACTTGCCCTATGGCAAGCACACTATGTTCAGCAGCGTCTGATGGCTAGCCACCCTGGTCTGCAGGTTGAACTGGTGCCTATGGTCACGCGCGGCGACATCATTCTGGATACGCCGCTGGCCAAGGTTGGCGGTAAGGGCCTGTTCGTCAAAGAACTTGAGCTGGCTCTGCTGGAAGGCCGGGCAGACATTGCCGTGCACTCGATGAAAGACGTCCCCGTCGACTTCCCCGCTGGCTTGGGGCTGGTCACCATCTGTGAACGTGACGACCCGCGTGACGCTTTCGTCTCCAATAACTTCGCCTCACTCGATCAACTGCCGCTAGGCAGCGTGGTCGGTACCTCCAGCCTGCGCCGTCAATGCCAGCTGCGTCGCCGTCGCCCGGACCTGATCGTGCGCGATCTGCGTGGCAACGTCGGCACAAGGTTGGGTAAGCTGGATAATGGCGATTACGACGCCATTATTCTGGCCGTGGCCGGGTTAAAACGTCTGGGCCTGGAACAGCGTATCCGTTGCCCGCTGAGCGCGGAAGAATCCTTGCCCGCTGTCGGCCAGGGCGCAGTCGGTATCGAATGCCGCCTTGACGATGACGTCACCCGCGCCTTGCTGGCTCCTCTCAACCATCGCGAAACCGAAATCCGTGTCCGCGCCGAACGGGCGATGAACACCCGGCTGGAAGGGGGCTGCCAGGTTCCCATCGGCAGCTATGCCGAACTGGTAGGTGATGAGCTGTGGTTACGTGCGCTGGTCGGCGCCCCCGACGGCAGCCAGATGGTCTGCGGTGAACGCCGTGGCCCGTCGGCACAGGCTGAGCAAATGGGCGTAGAACTGGCAGAAGAACTGTTGGCTGCCGGGGCCCGTGAGATCCTGCATGACGTCTATCAGGGAAATCCTCCTGCATGACTATTCTGGTAACCCGCCCTTCTCCCGCCGGGGAACAACTGGTGAGCCGCCTGCGCGCACTTGGCCGGGTTGCCTTTCACGCGCCGCTGATCGACTTCGCCCCCGGTAACGATCTTGTCCGCTTACCTCAGGGGCTGGCAGAGTTGCAGGCGGGCGACCTGGTGTTTGCCCTGTCGCAGCACGCCGTCAGCTATGCCAGCTCGGTCATCAATCGTGCCGGGCTTCAATGGCCTGGCCAGTTGTCCTATTATGCTATTGGCCGCACCACCGCACTGGCAATGCATCGCATCAGCAGCCTGCCGGTAGACTATCCGCGTGAACGTGAAATCAGCGAAATGCTTTTACTGCTGCCCGCGTTGCAACAGCTCACCGGTAAACGGGCGTTGATCATGCGGGGCAACGGCGGCCGCGAGCTGCTAGGCGAGACGCTGGCTGAGCGGGGTGCAGTGGTAAGCTATTATGAATGTTATCAACGCAGCCCGGTGCACTATGATGGCAGTGAGCAAAGCGCCCACTGGCAACGCGCCGGTATCAATACGCTGGTAGTGACCAGCGGCGAAATGTTACAACAGCTCTATACTTTAGTTCCTGATTACTATCGCTCTTCGTGGCTGTTACGTTGCCGCCTGATAGTCGTCAGTGAACGTCTTGCTACCCTTGCCCAGGAGCTGGGTTGGAGCACGATTCGGGTAGCTGAAAACGCAGATAATGACGCGCTGATCCGCGCGCTACAATAACCTGACTATGGGATGTGCCACTATGACGGAACAAAACACTCCATCCGCCGCGGTTGAAGAATCAAACCCAGCGGTTGAGAGCCCCCAGCAGCCAGCCGCTGACCACCGGAAAGGTAAGAACACCGGCCCGGTATTGGGTGCGATTGCCATCGTGCTGGTCATCGCTCTGGGTGCTGGCGGCTATTATCACACGCACCAGCAGGCTCAGACATTGATCGCCGCCAACCAGGCCTTACAGCAACAGTTGGCCGAGCTTAAACAAAGCCAGCAGCAGGAAAAGAGCGCGCTGGAAGGCTTGCTGCAACAGCAGGGTAAAACGCTGGAGGCCACCGATCGCGAGCAAACCTCGCTGGTGCGTCAGCTCAATGAACTGCAAGATAAGGTTGCCACCATTTCCGGCAGCGATGCCAAAACCTGGCTGCTGGCACAGGCGGACTTCCTGGTGAAAATGGCAGGCCGCAAACTGTGGAGCGATCAGGATGTCACCACCGCGGCTGCGCTGCTGAAAAGCGCCGACGCTAGCCTGGCAGAGATGAACGATCCGAGCCTGATCGAAATCCGCCGCGCTATCACCGAAGATGTCAGCACCCTTTCCGCCGTGGCGCAGATAGATTTTGACGGCATCATCCTGAAGGTCAACCAGCTGTCCAATCAGGTCGACGACCTGCGTCTGGCGGATAACAACCGTGACGAACGGCCAATGGATGAAGACGACGGTGAGCTGTCCAGTTCGTTGAGCGAATGGCGTCAAAACCTGACCAAGAGCTGGCACAACTTTATGGCGGACTTTATTACCGTCCGCCGTCGCGATAGCAGTGCCGAACCGCTGCTGGCGCCGAATCAGGATGTTTACCTGCGTGAGAATATCCGTTCTCGCCTGCTGGTTGCCGCACAGGCTATCCCTCGTCATCAGAACGAAGTGTATAAACAGTCGCTGGAAACGGTATCAACCTGGGTACGCGCCTACTTCGATACCACCGATCCGGCTACCAAGGCGTTCCTGGAAGAGTTGGACAGCCTGAGCCAGCAATCGATCTCCATGGACGTACCGGGCCAGCTGAAAAGCCAGCCGATGCTGGAAAAACTGATGCAGACCCGGGTGCGTAATCTGTTGGCCCAGGCCCCTGCCACTCACCAGGAGGGATAAGCCATGTTACGCGTGTTATTCCTGTTTCTGGTGCTGATTGCCAGCCTGGTGCTGGGGCCGATGCTGGCCGGGCACCAAGGCTATGTGCTGATCCAGACCGACAATTACAACGTCGAAACCAGCGTCACCGGTCTGGTGATTATGGCGGTACTGCTGTTCCTGGCGCTGTTTGTCATCGAATGGATCCTGCGCCGCGTCTTCCGCACTGGCGCGCGCACCCGTGGCTGGTTCCTTGGCCGCAAACGCAGCCGCGCCCGTAAGCAAACCAAAGCGGCGCTGATCAAACTGGCGGAAGGGGATTACAAGCAGGTAGAGAAACTGCTGACCCGCAATGCCGATCACGCCGAGCAACCGGTGGTGAACTACCTGCTGGCGGCGGAAGCTGCACAGCAACGTGGTGATGGCTTCCGCACCAATCAGTATCTGGAGCGTGCCGCAGAGGCTGCCGATACCGATCAGTTGCCGGTAGACATTACCCGTGTGCGTATTCAGCTGGCTCAGGGTGAAGCCCATGCGGCACGGCACGGCGTCGATAGCTTGCTGAACCAGGCACCGCGTCACCCGGAAGTGCTGCGGCTGGCGGAGCAGGCCTATCTGCGCACCGGCGCTTATGCCTCACTGCTGGAAATTCTGCCTTCGATGAGCAAAATCAACCTGCACAGCGAAGAAGAGCTACAGGCTTTACAGCAGCAGGCCTATATCGGCCTGATGAATCAGGCCATGGCAGATGAAGGCAGTGAAGGGTTGAAGCGCTGGTGGAAAGATCAGAGCCGTAAAATCCGCCATGAAATCCCGCTACAGGTAGCGATGGTGGAACATCTTATTGAGTGTGATGACCATGAACTGGCACAAAACATTGTGCTGGACGGTCTGAAACGCCAATACGACGAGCGGTTGGTGTTGTTGATCCCACGCATCAAGTCTGGCAATCCGGAGCAGTTGGAGAAAGCGTTACGCCAACAGATCAAGCAGCATGGTGCGACGCCGTTGCTTAACAGCACGCTGGGTCAGTTACTGATGAAGCACGGTGAATGGCAGCAAGCCAGTGATGCGTTCCATGCAGCACTGCAACAGCGGCCAGATGCCTATGACTACGCCTGGCTGGCAGATGCGTTGGATAAGCTGCACCGCAGCGATGAAGCCACACAGATGCGCCGTGAAGGGCTGATGTTAACGCTCAAGCAAAACGGCGAGTAACCTCCCCGGTTGGCTTATCAGGGCTCAGCATGCCGTGCTGGGCCCTTTTTTTTGCCTGAAACTTTCCTTGGGGCAAAAAAAAACACTTGCCGCGAGACAAGTGTATAAAAGAAGCAATCAGGTCTAGGACAACTGGGGTGGTGCCTCACTCAACGTTTTGCCCGGAGTGTGATGAAGCCGTTGCAAGCAACCCTTTCATCGTTCAGGTGGGCAATAGGCACCCTAAAATCGGCTCTGCATCATTCCTGGGTTTATGAGGCCTAAGGCGAACATAAGAAGTGGAATGAGCATCTACGATAGAGATATTGCACTTGGCGTGCCAACTTTTGACTACTGAGTACCAACAGGCAAAAAATTAACTCATCATTATGAATTTAAACGGTTTTAAATTACCTCCATTAACCCCTCTGATTTTTCCCTCCCGTTCGCTGCGATTTGCCCCTCTACGGATCCTGTCGCCTTAAAACGACGGGTTAATGAGAAGTCTTTTTTATTGATTAAAATCATCATGTTAAATGTCTCAAACTGACGACAGCAACCATGCCCATAAAGGACAAAAGGAGACAGGTTGAAATTTCGCAGAGTTTGCCAAGATAAAGCCGCCCGACAAAACGACCTGCATTAAAATAAAACGCCGGTTTAATATTTTTGTGATACACATCACAAAATACTTGATCGATTTGGCGGGCAGGTGTAGCCTATTTGTGTGACGTGAATCACACTATCAATGACTCTCTGGGGACTGCCACTATGAAACTGATTAACAAAATCATCACCGCTTTCAACAACGTAGACTTCTCATTCGGCACCATCAATCTCTGATTGCCGACGTAACGCCTGCCTGAACTAAACGACTATAATCTGGGGCAAAGACGGCATGATGCCGATATGCTCCAGAAGTCGTTGCATTGTTTATCCTCCATTTCGCACCCTGCCGTTTTTCCAGCGCTTATCTCTGCTTCCTTTTGCTCATTCCCTGGTAAAGCCAGCTCTACAGTTGTCTGCTTCCCCTCACCCCAACCCTCTCCCACAGGGAGAGGGAGCTGCCCTGAGCCCTTGATTAGCCCGTACCGCTTCGGAGAGTGATGAGTTAGAAGAAAGGCAGGGTTATACGCAGAGAAATCAACGAACTCGATCGGTCACCAAAAGAAAGGAAGTTTTCCGGATCGCCCGATTAGCACGTACCACTTCGGAGAGTAATGAGTAAGAAGAAAGGCCGGGCATTACTCAGAGAAATCAACGAACTCGATCGGTCCCCTCTCCCTGTGGGAGAGGGTTAGGGTGAGGGGTCAGCAAGATATCTCAGGTATCGTACGCCCACAATTTCATCCAGCATAAAAAGCAAAAAACCCGCTCATTGCTGAGCAGGTTACACAAATTCCAGACGTAAAAAAGCCCGCTTAAAAAGCGGGCTTTCTTGAATGTGGTCGGCGAGAGAGGATTCGAACCTCCGACCCACTGGTCCCAAACCAGTTGCGCTACCAAGCTGCGCTACTCGCCGATTTCTTGTTGCTGATACTACCGAACTTTCCAGCCTATGTCTATGTAAATATTAAATTTATCAGACATTTTGTGTGTGGTGCGAAGAGAGGGACTTGAACCCTCACGTCCGTAAGAACACTAACACCTGAAGCTAGCGCGTCTACCAATTCCGCCACCTTCGCACTGTCACAAAACAGCTTTCAATTCTTTTACTTTACCCTAGGTAAAGTGGGGTGGCTAATGGGGCTCGAACCCACGACAACTGGAATCACAATCCAGGGCTCTACCAACTGAGCTATAGCCACCATAACTACTTTATCTACTACTTACTTCACGCGGTAATCATACCACCGCAGCTCCTGCGCACAAAATTAATGGCGCGCCCGACAGGATTCGAACCTGAGACCTCTGCCTCCGGAGGGCAGCGCTCTATCCAGCTGAGCTACGGGCGCGTAGCGCCGTTGCGGGTGGGGATACTACGGTTTTATGCCCATCCTGTCTAGTGCTTTTTCTAAGAAATGTTGAGTTCGCTGCCCCTTTGCTCACTCTTGCAGCAGAAAGGGCCCGACAAGGCCCTTTTCTTAAGGTTAACGCTGACTTTCTGTCCGCTTTTCAGGCTCATGATGAACTTTGTGCATACCGAAGACAAAGTAGCACAGGCTCACCGCAGCCAGGAAAATCATCCCCACCAGCAACGAAATACGCGTATCCGGGTTGATCCCCATGCCAACCAGCACACAAATCAGGAAAGCGATGGTCAGGTAGTTCACGTAAGGGAACATAAATGACTTGAAGCTGTGGGTCTTCATCGCTTCTTTATGGGCACGGCGGAAGTAGATCTGGCTAATCAGCACCACGAACCACGGCATCATGCCCGGCAGCACGCTGGCGCTGTAGACATAGACGAACACCTGCTGAGGATTGGGGATCACGTAGTTCAGCGCAGACCCCACCAACAGGCAGATGATAGTAATGGCAATACAGTTGACCGGCACGCCGCTGGCAGAAAGCCTGGTCAATGCCGCAGGCAGTTGGCGGTTCTTGGCCAGGGCATATAGCATGCGGCCTCCGCTATACATGCCGCTGTTGCAGCCGGAGAGCGCGGCGGTCAGCACCACAAAGTTGATGATACCCGCGGCGGCGACGATACCAATCTTGGCAAAGGTCAGTACAAACGGGCTGCCAGCGGTGCCGATACCATTCCACGGGAATATGGTGACAATCACGAAGATGGCACCGACATAGAAAATCAGGATGCGCCACAGGATATTGTTGATCGCACGTTTGAGCGTCACCTGCGGATTCTTTGCTTCCCCGGCAGTAATGCCGACCAGCTCAACTCCCTGGTAAGAAGCCACCACGATACACAGCGCAAACAGGAAGCCTTTCCAGCCACCGGCAAAGAAGCCGCCGTGAGCCGTCAGGTTGGCAAACCCGGTCGGCTGCCCACCGTTACCGAAGCCGAAGAAGATCACCCCCAGCCCTACCAGGATCATCACGATAATGGTGGTAACCTTAATCATGGCAAACCAGAACTCCAGCTCACCGTACAGGCGCACCGCCGCCAGGTTGGCTAACGCGACCATGGCGACCGCAATTAATGCAGGCAGCCACTGCGGTATCTCTGGGAACCAGAACTGCACATAGACGCCGATAGCCGTGATTTCCGATATCCCCACGGCGAGCCACATAAACCAGTAGCCCCAGGCGGTGAGATAGCCGAAAAAGGGGTTCATGTATTTGTGTGCATAGACGGCGAAAGAGCCCGCCACCGGCTCCAGGAACAGCATCTCGCCCATCGAACGCATGATGAAGAATACAAACAGGCCAGCGATGATATAGGCCAGTAGCACCGAAGGTCCTGCCCATTTCAGCGTACTGGCCGATCCCATAAACAGACCCACACCGATCGTCCCGCCCAGAGCGATCAGCTCTATATGTCGCGCTTCCAACCCGCGATGTAAACCTTGTGGTTTTTCTTTGCTTGCCATACATCCTCAGTCATATTTTTTATGATGTTGTTTGCCTGCCGATCGGTGCCGGTCATTATTGTTTTAGACAAGTTGAGTGTAATTCATCCCCCTCCAGACAAAACGCAACTTAACGAGCAATCTGCACAATTTAATCGCGGAGAAGTGCCGCTGCGGCCTGGGAAAATTTTCGGGCGTTATGGTTTCGCATTTTGCCGCTATAAGCAAACCGCGAATTAAAACCATATGGAATAAGTGAAGGGGGAATGATTGATCGAGGTTATAGCTTTGACCACGTTTTGGCCGATAGGGAGATTATTTGGGCAAAACAGACGCTGGAGCAACGCAGGGGCTGCTCCAGCCGGTGGATCACATCTTGCCGGTGTAGTAATAGCCGACAAACTTGAGTAGCCGAAGTTGGCGGCGTATACGGCTCGGCTGGCTGAGCAGGCGGTAAAGCCACTCCAGGCCCAGATTTTGCCACACCTTGGGCGCACGCTTTACATGGCCGGTAAACACGTCATAGGTACCGCCAACCCCCATATACAGCGCCTGCGGATGCACCTTGCGGCAATCCCGCATCAGGATTTCCTGCTTTGGCGAGCCCATGGCTACGGTAACGATAGCCGCGCCGCTGGCATGAATGCGTTCAAACAGGGCATCCCGCTGTTCCGGCTTGAAGTAACCGTCCTGACTGCCCACCAGATTCACATTCCACTGGCTACGCAGCTTCTGCTCGGTCTCTGCCAGCACCGAAGGCTTACCGCCAACCAGAAACACCGGCGTGCCTTCCTGACCCGCGCGTTGCATCATGGCTTCCCACAGGTCGGCCCCAGCCACGCGAGACACCTCCGCGCCAGGATACTTGCGGCGGATGGAGCGCACCATGCTGATGCCGTCGGCATATTTGTACTCAGCCTCATCCAGCAGGGCATGCAGCGCCGGATCGGTTTCCGCATTGAGGATTTTCTCGGCGTTCATCGCCACCAGGGTGCCTTGCTTGACCCTGCCACCGTCGAACAGAAAATCCATACACTGCGCCATGTTGCGAAAGCCCCACAGGCTGAAACCGCGCAGCTCATACTTGGGAACCGAAATGTTTGCTTCCATTGTCACTGTTACCTTGGCACAAGGGAGTTGGCAACGGGAGCCAACGCGCGCTTGCGCATAATTCGAGTCTTGATAAGCCCGGCAGCATCAAACAGCCAGTACAGTAATTTTGCCAATATCAGGCAGGCACCAAAAATGATGCAGAAGAACACCACGCGTGAGACAAAGGAATCAACCCCCTCACGCGCCAGCACGATGATATTAAACACCGCACCAAAGCAGAACCCTTGCAAAATCGCCGCCTTAAAGCGGTTCTGTTCACTTTTGCCCAGTTCATACAGCCAGTCGAACCACTTGATGATCAGGCCCACCACAATGGCGCCCAGCGGGATAAACAGCACCCCGCCCATCACCACCAGCGAACCAATCAGCGTCGGGGAAATCGCCAGCCCGGAGTGGTTGTCCAGCACTTCCCAGGTAAAGTAGTTGGCGGTATTCAGCACCAGATCCGGCCGCCCCGGCCACAGCCAGGCAGGGATAAAGACATAGAAATCACGCACGATCGGGGCCAGCCCCTGGAAATCGATCTTGTCGTAATTTTGCAGCAGTAGCCCCAGGTTCTCCCACGGCGAGAAGGTATCACGGGTCAGATACAGGAAAGTGTAGAACGCTTCCGGGCCGCTGACATCCAGGCTATAGCGTTTCAACGCCAGCCAGAACATGCCGACGATGCCGAACACCCCGGCGGCCACCAGCATCCACAGCGAGATCCAGCCGCGCACAATGCCGATAAACAGGAATAGAGCGAACGCGATGATGATGTTGGCACGGGTACCGCCAACGATAACGTAGGTCAGAATGCCAAACGCCACCGTGGCCGCCAGGAAGAAGAACCAGGCGCGCACATCCTGCTTAAGGAAATAGACCACCAGCATCGCCGGGATAAAGAAGTAGAAGAAGCGCTTAAGCGCTACCCCCGATACATCGCTGGAGAAGATTTGGCTGTAGGAGTTGAGCTTGAACAGCAGGAAACCGTTCTGCATAAAGAAGATGCCCACGGTACCGATCGCCACCAGCGCCAGCAATATCCAGGTGATATGCGTCTCAACCCGGTTCATGGTGAACACCGGCTTATGCGGCTGGCCAGTGCGTTTACGCAACCTCGTCTTGTAGCTGACGTAGTAAATCGCGTAGAAGGCGGTGGCTGAGAGAATGGTGTACAGCAGGAATTCTACTGGCACCACGGCCACGTCAAACTGGAACACCAGCAGGCAGGTCAGCGGGAAGCCAAAGTAAAACGTCAGCAGATAGAGTAAAGAAAAGAAGACGTTAAAGTTGAAGCGGACGCGCCGAAACTCCTGATAGGTCAGGGTCAGCACAAACAGCGCCCCGATCAGATAGACGACAAACAGCCCGCCAAACTGTGCCAGCGTCATGGGTTTTCCCCCGCTGCCAGCGCCAATGCCTGCTGCCAGCCATCAACATAGTTCGGATTGAAAAAGGCGATAGACTGCTTATCCAGCGTTGCCAGTTGGCGCTGTGATTCGCGCACCACGGCTTCATCCAGCGAATCGCCATAGAACAGCACCGGCAGATGCTGCTCGGCCAGGTCCTGCCAGAACGGGTTCTTACGGCTGAGTACAAAAGGCACGCCAAACTGGATCAACAGGCACAGCGTACCAATCCCCTGCTGGCGGTCGAAAATGAAGTAGCCGAGATCGCACTCACGCAGGATATTGAGATAATCGTCAAACGCCACCTGCTGGGTCAGCAGTTGCAGATTCTGTTCAGAGAACAGCTTCAGGCCAGCCGCGCGCACCTGGGCAATATAGACGTCGTTATTAGCCGGATAGCCCATCGGCAAAATCACCCGCACCTTGTCACCAAATTGCTGATGGATCGCCTGCAACGCCTCAATATGGCGGTTGGTGGTATCGCCAGAGTTGCCCACCAGGATGGTCATCGGCCCAGCCAGGTTCTTTTCGACTTCGATACCCGTCAGGGCAGGATCCATCCGCGTTGGGAAATACAGCAGCGAGGCCGGAACGCGCGCGTGCCGCTGCTGGTAGTGGATCAGGTCGCCTCGGGTAGCAAACACGTGGCCAACCCGCCCTTGGGCAATGCGGCGCAGCACGTAGAACAGGCGGTATTTCCAACTGGTGGCGTTTTCATACAGATCGGCCCCCCAGATATGCCAACTCACCTGGCGCGGCTTGATCTTGCCGCTCAGCAAGGCCAGCCACAGCGCCGCGTTAAACTGGCCATGCAGGAACAGGCGGGTGTCACGGTTGGCCTTGGCACGGGCAATCACTGCCTCTGCCAGGCTCTTTTTGCCTGGGAAAGCCTCGATGGTCAGTTTGGGAAAGTGGCCCAACGCGGCCACATCTTTGGCTGCCACCATGAAGTGACACACTTGTTCTGCGGGCAGGCGTTCAGCCAGCACGTCATTAAAGAAGCGCAGCACCGTCTGATTATGATGCGGGATATCAGATCCCAGTACGTGGATTAGTATGGTCATACTCGTCTACGATAAAGAATAAATACGCAGCTACAGAGCGCAAAATACACGATGTAGGTTGCCATATAGGCCTGTGCCGCCCCTAATGCGCCGTGCAGCGGGATCAGCCAGTGCGAGAACAGCGTCAGCAAGGCAAACTGGCTGACCTCTGTCAGAATATAAAAACGGAGCGACGCCTTGGCGATCACCAGGTAACCGAAGACGTAGGCCCCGACTTTCAGCACGTCCCCCACCAGTTGCCAGGCAAACAGATCGCGCATGGCAACGAATTTCTCAGAGAACAGCAGCCAGATGGCGAAGTCACGCAGCAGCCAGACGGTAAAGCTGGCAGCGGCGACCGCAGGCAGCACAAACTTCAGCGAGCGCACGATCTCCCGCGAAATGGCGCTTTTCTCTTGCAGGCGTGACAGCGTTGGCAGCAGATAAACGGTGAAAGAAGCGGTAATAAACTGCAGGTAGGCATCGGAGATACTGCTCACCCCTTGCCAGATCCCCACTTCGTCCCAGCCGTAATGCTCCGCCAACAGGTTACGCATCATTACATAGGCGACCGGCAAGGTCACGGAGGTGATCAGCGCCATCAGGGTAAACTTACCGAGATGGCTGGCCAGCGCCTTATCCCAGGCCAGCGCCAGATAGCGCAGCGGCAACGCCTTGCGCCGCCACAGCATGAAACCGGCAGGCAACACCACCAGGGCAGGAACCAGAGCCAGCCCGGCCAACGCGCCTTCATAGCCGCCCAGCTTAAAGCATAGCGTAAAGGCCGCCACGCCGATCAGGCTACCGGCGATCACCGCCAGTGCGTTACCCATCGCATCGCGATAACCTTTGAGGATCGCCAGGAACAGGTTGGCGTAGGCAATCCCCATCTGGATAAACGCCACCGCCCGCACCACGTTCACATAGTCGCCATGGCCAAACAGCCCACGGCTGATCGGCTCGGCAGCAAACAGGAACACCAGCGCCAGCAGGGTTGAGAAACCCAGCACGATGCTGGACGCGGTGCCCACCGCCATCCGCAACCGCTGCGGATCCTGATGATATTCCGCCACATACTTGGTGATACCGTTAAAAATACCGGCACCCGACAGCACGCCCAGCACGGTGATCAACTGGCGGAAGTTACCCGCCTGCCCAACCCCGCTGGGGCCGAAGGCCACCGCCAGCATTTTTACCACCAGCAACCCCACGCCGATTTTGATCAGCGTGGAGCCAGCGGTCCAAATCGAAGCTTTTGCCAGTGACATATCAGGCGAGGAAGCTCAGGATGGTATTGATCACCGTACGTTGATTGACGTCTGACATGTTAAAGAACAGCGGCAGACGCACCAGGCGCTCGCTCTCTTTGGTGGTGAAGCGGTCTTCGCCGGAGAAACGGCCAAACTTCTCACCCGCCGGGCAGGCGTGCAGTGGGATGTAGTGGAACACCGACATGATTTCGGCTTCTTTCAGGTAGTCGATAAACGCGGTGCGATCCTGCACGTCTTTCAGCTTGATGTAGAACATATGGGCGTTGTGCACGCAGTTGGCCGGAATGACCGGCAAGGCGATACGCCCTGAGTCCGCCAACGGTTTCAATGCATCATAATAGTTCTGCCACAGCTTCAGACGGCGCTGGTTGATCGTCTCGGCGGCTTCCAGCTGTGCCCATAGATAAGCGGCTTGCAGATCTGACATCAGATAGCTGGAACCAATATCGCGCCAGGTATATTTGTCCACCTGACCACGGAAGAACTGGCTGCGGTTGGTGCCTTTTTCACGGATCACTTCGGCACGATCGATCAGGGCCGGGTCGTTAATCAGCGTCGCGCCACCTTCACCGCCAGCGGTGTAGTTTTTGGTCTCATGGAAGCTGAAGCAGCCGATATGGCCGATAGTCCCCAAGGCTTTGCCTTTATAGGTCGACATCACGCCCTGCGCAGCATCCTCAACCACCATCAGGTTGTACTTCTTCGCCAGCGCCATGATGGTGTCCATTTCGCAGGCCACGCCAGCGTAATGCACCGGTACGATGGCACGGGTTTTATCGGTGATCGCCGCTTCAATCTTGGTTTCATCGATGTTCATGGTGTCTGGACGCAGATCGACAAACACCATCACCGCCCCGCGCAGCACAAAGGCGTTAGCGGTGGATACGAAGGTGTAGCTCGGCATGATCACTTCATCACCCGGCTGGATATCCAGCAGGATGGCGGCCATTTCCAGTGACGCGGTGCAAGACGGCGTCAGCAGCACTTTCGGGCAGCCGAAATGCTGTTCCATCCACTGCTGGCAGCGACGGGTAAAACCACCGTCACCACAGAGTTTGCCGCTGCTCATCGCGGCCTGCATATAATCGAGTTCCGTGCCAACAACCGGTGGAGCGTTAAATGGGATCATGTAAACCTCTATAGAACCAATACGCGGTGCTTTCTAGGGTGGCACCGTGCCGTTGATAGAGCCGTAACGCGGCAATATTACTTATCTGAGTCGCGATCCGCAGGCGCTGCAGCCGTTGCTGCTGGCACCAGGCGATCGCGGCAATCATCAGCCGAGAACCGGTCCCTTTACCTTGTACACCTGGGAATGCCGCCAGCAGGCCGATACGCGCCTCTTGCTGGCCGATATCACGCAGGCTGACAAACCCTTCTGGCTCCCCATCGCTGCCCAGCACTAGCAGGCACTGATGGTCAAACGTCCCCAGCACCGCTTTTTCAATCCAGGTGGCGTAAAAACGCCCGCTGTCCTGCGGCTGATACCAAGGCGCGCGAAAACGGCTGGCGGCAAAAACCTTGGCCGCCACCGAACGCAACAGTGGAATATCTTCGGGCTGGGCGATGCGGATGGCCGGTAAATTCAATGCACAATCTGTGCCAATTGCCAGGGCAAAGTCCACTTCGCCCTCTACCAGCCGAAATCCCGCGCCAGCCAAACCATCGGCCAAGTCCAGGCGCTGAGCCGGGATCTTGGCCTGAACCAGCGCAAACGCATCCAGTTCATCTACCGTAAGCGCAGGAGCCGCATCGTCAAAATGCAGTTTGGCGCTAGTGAGTTGGAAATACTCGCTTTCCCAGCCCAAAGGCTCAATATTGGCGTGGACGGACATGCAGTAAATCCAGTAAGTATTTGCCATAGCCGGTTTTGGCTAACGCCTGCGCCGAGCGTCTTACGCCATCATCATCCAGCCAGCCGTTACGCCAGGCAATCTCTTCCAGACAGGCCACCTTGAACCCCTGGCGCTTTTCTACCGTCTGCACAAAGGTACTGGCTTCGATCAGGCTGTCGTGAGTGCCGGTATCGAGCCAGGCAAAACCACGCCCCAGCAGCTCGACGCTCAGTTCGCCACGCTCCAGATACATCTGGTTGATGCTGGTAATTTCCAGCTCGCCGCGTTCGGAAGGCTTCACCTGCTTGGCGAAATCCACCACCTGGTTGTCATAGAAATAGAGACCGGTGACCGCCCAGTTGGACTTCGGCTTCAGCGGCTTTTCTTCAATCGATAGCGCGCGGAAGTTGTCGTCGAACTCCACTACGCCAAAGCGCTCTGGGTCCATGACCTGGTAACCGAATACCGTGGCACCTTTCAAACCCTGGACCACGCTTTTCAGTTTCGGGCTGAAGCCCTGGCCGAAGTAAATATTGTCGCCCAGCACCAGGCAGCACGGCTCGCCGCCGATAAACTCTTCGCCAATCAGGAAGGCCTGCGCCAACCCGTCCGGGCTCGGTTGTTCGGCGTAGCTCAGGTTGATGCCAAACTCTTCACCGCTGCCCAGCAAACGGCGAAACGAGGGTAGATCTTCAGGCGTAGAGATAATCAGAATATCGCGGATCCCGGCCAGCATCAGCACCGAGAGCGGATAGTAAATCATCGGTTTATCGTAAATGGGCAGCAACTGCTTGGAGACGCCGCGGGTGATCGGGTGTAAACGCGTCCCCGAACCGCCGGCTAGAATAATACCTTTCATCATGACTCCTGAACTTCCGCTAGCCGCACGGCGCTTATAGCCTTCCGTGCGTTTACCTAGATAGGATTATTGGTTTAGCCCTAAACGCTCGCCTGCATAGGAACCGTCTTGCACGCGGCGCCACCAGGTTTCATTGTTCAGATACCAGGAAACCGTTTTGCGGATGCCGCTTTCAAAGGTTTCCTGTGGGCGCCAACCCAGTTCACGTTCAATTTTGCCCGCATCGATGGCATAGCGCATATCGTGGCCAGGGCGATCTTTAACGTACGTGATCAGATCGCGATATTTCGCCACGCCCTGCGGTTTGTTCGGTGCCAGCTCTTCCAGCAGATCGCAGATGGTCTGTACCACTTCGATGTTTTTGCGCTCGTTGTGGCCGCCGATGTTATAGGTTTCCCCAATCACACCTTCTGTCACCACCTGATATAACGCCCGCGCATGGTCTTCTACAAACAACCAGTCACGCACCTGCGCACCGTCGCCGTAGACCGGCAGCGGTTTGCCGGAGATGGCATTGAGGATCACCAGCGGCACCAGCTTCTCTGGGAAGTGATAAGGGCCATAGTTGTTGGAGCAGTTGGTCACGACGGTAGGGAAACCGTAGGTACGCAGCCAGGCGCGCACCAGGTGGTCGCTCGAGGCCTTGGAGGCAGAATACGGGCTGCTTGGCGCGTAAGGCGTAGTTTCGGTAAACAGATCGTCGGTGCCGTGCAGGTCGCCGTACACTTCATCGGTAGAGATATGATGGAAACGGAAAGCCTGCTTTTTCTCTGCCGCCAGCTCCTGCCAATAATGGCGGGCAGCTTCCAACATGGTGTAAGTGCCCACGATGTTGGTTTCGATAAAGGCCGCCGGGCCGTCGATCGAGCGGTCAACGTGGCTTTCTGCCGCCAGGTGCATCACGAAATCCGGCTGGTACTGGGCAAAAACGCGGTCCAGTGCGGCACGGTCGCAGATATCTACCTGCTCGAAAGCATAGCGCTCGTTGTCCGCCACACCCGCCAGCGACTCCAGGTTACCGGCATAGGTGAGCTTATCAACCACCACCACGCTATCGCGGGTCCCCTCGATGATATGTCTTACTACTGCAGAGCCGATAAATCCGGCCCCGCCGGTGACCAAAATACGTTTCAACGCCAAACTCCTTTGGTGTCCACGATCCAGGACTGCTTAATCTCTTCCGGCCTGATGGCCTTGAATTCTTTATGATCGACCAGCATGACGATCACATCCGCCTGCTGTAAGGCCTCAGGTAGTTTTTTCAGCGTAACGTGGCCCGCCAGTGACTTCGGCAATTGCTCAACGTTAGGCTCGACCGCCAGGGTTTCACCCACGTGCCAATCGGCAATCAGGTGGGCTACTTCAACCGCCGGGCTTTCACGCAGGTCGTCGATATTGGGTTTGAACGCCAAACCGAAGCAGGCAATTTTCACTTCAGAAGCGCGCTTGTTGGTAGCCGCCAGGCAATCTGCCACGGCTGCCTTGACTTGATCGACCACCCAGAGCGGTTTGCCGTCGTTAACCAGGCGCGCAGTATGGATCAGACGAGCCTGTTGCGGGTTCTGCGCCACGATGAACCAAGGGTCAACGGCGATACAGTGCCCGCCCACGCCTGGGCCAGGTTGCAGAATGTTGACGCGCGGGTGGCGGTTGGCCAGGCGGATCAGTTCCCACACGTTAATGCCCTGCTCGGCACAGATCAGCGAAAGCTCGTTGGCAAACGCGATGTTAACGTCGCGGAAGCTGTTTTCCGTCAGTTTGCACATCTCGGCGGTGCGCGAGTTGGTGATCACACACTCGCCTTCGAGGAAAATCTTGTACAGCGCGCTGGCGCGCTCAGAGCATTTTGGCGTCATCCCGCCAATCACGCGGTCATTCTGGATCAGCTCAACCATCACCTGCCCAGGCAGTACGCGCTCAGGACAGTAGGCAATGTTCACGTCAGCCTGCTCACCGGCATCCTGCGGGAAGCTCAGATCGCTACGCGCCTCTGCCAGCCACAGGGCCATCTGTTCGGTAGCGCCCACCGGTGAAGTGGATTCCAGGATCACCAGGTCGCCTTTTTTCAGTACCGGTGCCAATGACTTGGCGGCGGCTTCAACATAGGCCAGATCGGGTTCGTGATCCCCTTTGAACGGCGTTGGTACGGCGATCAGGAACGCATCTGCCGCCAGCGGTTTAGTCACCGCCTGCAGATAACCGCCTTCTACCGCTTCTTTTACCACGCGATCCAAATCAGGTTCGACGATGTGGATGGCACCGCGGTTAATGGTATCTACCGCGTGCTGGTTAACATCTACGCCCACCACTTTTTTCTTGCGGGAAGCAAACGCCGCCGCCGTTGGCAAACCGATATAGCCCAGGCCAATAACTGAAATAGTGTTAAAACTCATAGTGTCACCTGATGATTCTTTAAAGCTTCGAGGATACGTTGGCAGGCATGCCCGTCACCGTATGGGTTATGCGCCCGGCTCATGGCGTGGTATTCGCCTTCGTCTGTCAATAACCGGGTTACCGCATCAACAATTTTAGCTACGTCCGTTCCCACCAGCTGTACCGTACCGGCATCTACCGCTTCTGGCCGCTCGGTGGTATCACGCATCACCAACACCGGTTTACCCAGCGATGGCGCCTCTTCCTGAATGCCGCCCGAGTCGGTCAGGATCAGATAAGATCGCGTCATCAGATAGACAAACGGCAGGTAATCCTGCGGATCGATCAGAATGATGTTATCGATCCCCTTCAAAATACGGTTGACCGGCTCGCTGACGTTCGGGTTGAGGTGCACCGGATACACCACCTGCACATCAGGATGCTGAAGAGCAATCTCGGCCAAGGCGCTACAGATGCGCTCGAAACCGCCACCGAAGCTTTCGCGGCGGTGCCCGGTCACCAGGATCAGCTTTTTGTTGGCATCCAGGAAAGGATAACGCTGGTCAAGGCTGCTGCGCAGCTCTGGGTTGTGCATGATGCGATCGCGCACCCACAGCAACGCATCGATCACGGTGTTACCCGTGACGAAAATATGGTCGTCCCGCAGCGATTCACGTAACAGGTTCTGCCGTGAATTTTCGGTTGGCGAGAAATGATACATCGCCAAATGCCCCGTCAACTTGCGGTTGGCCTCTTCAGGCCAAGGAGAATAGAGATTACCGGTACGCAGACCCGCTTCCACATGCCCCACCGGGATACGCTGATAAAACGCCGCCAGGCTGGTCGCCATGGTGGTCGTCGTGTCACCGTGAACCAACACCACGTCCGGCTTGAAGTCCTCCAGTACGCCTTTGATCCCTTCCAGAATGCGGCAGGTGATTTCACTCAGCCCCTGGCCCGGTTTCATAATATTCAGGTCGTAGTCCGGTACGATTTCAAACAAACGCAGTACCTGATCCAGCATCTCACGATGCTGTGCCGTTACGCAGACTCTTGACTCAAAGGCATCATCCTGAGCCAGAGCATGTACCAGAGGTGCCATTTTGATGGCTTCCGGTCTGGTGCCAAAAA
The DNA here is from genome assembly GCF_055790865.1 of Serratia sp. K1WW1. NCBI lineage: Bacteria > Pseudomonadati > Pseudomonadota > Gammaproteobacteria > Enterobacterales > Yersiniaceae > Serratia > Serratia sp. K1WW1. The sequence continues at coordinate 337,320 of NZ_CM147697.1, read as the reverse complement.
CAGTCAACACTTTCACAGCGAATCTCTTTTGGTCGGTGAAGCGCAGGCGAACCTGCAAAGTTGGGCACTCGGTGCCCAACAGCGAAATTGTTATATTATTGATTAACTACGTGGCCGGCGTACCAAGGCAACGCCCGCACCAATCAGGCCACCGATTGCGCCCCACATAATCAGCCAGAACACCCGGCGTGGGCTATCACGTTTCACCGGCTCTTCCGGCGTACGTAAATAGCGGTAGGTCTGGAATTTGGCATCCAACGTCGGGCCGACGTTCAAGGTTGCCAGCATCGCCCGGTTCTGATCGTAACTCACATCGTAAGCCGGGCCGGAAGCCTGTAAACCTTCCAGACGCGCCTGCAGCATAGGCTTACCCAGCAGGAACAGATCGGAGTCTGGCAACTGTTCGGCTGGCGTATCGGTCTGCGTACGGCTAATCCCCTGCTGCTCGGCGATTTTCAGCGCCTGCTGCACGGTCTTGAGCTCACGCTGATAAACCGCATCGGCTACCGCTTCCTGGCGTTTGACCTGTGCACTCATCGAGGTGGTACGCGCCGCCCAGGCTCCCTGGATCTCTTCATTCAGATGCTGCGCCGCGCGGTGGCTGGCAAAGGCAACATACTGACGCAACAGATGGTTGGAGTCTGGCGCAGTCTCGGCGGTCAGTTTCACGCTGTCATTCAGCACTTTTTTGTCGTCGCGCGGCGTGAACTGGATATTGTTAATCAGGTCATCAAGCAACGCCGCATCGGCACGGGCATCCCCTTCCTGGCGCTGCTTGTAGTAATCGCTTTGCAGCCAGAAATCACGGCGCGTGTCATAGGCGGCCAACTGCATGATAAATTCATTATAGGCTTCATCGGCGATGCCGGGCTGATCGCTGGCAACCGCAGGCAGCGTCCGCTGATCCAGGTTACGCAGGAACTGCTGCTGAGAGTAATATCCCCCCAGCGCACTCACCGTTGGCTTATCGGTGATCGCCGTGGCGCTCCACTCCTGTTTCACCAGGTAGGAAACGATCAGCGCGACGGCAGCAAACAACACCGCAAAACCGATAATCCATTTTTTGCCACGCCACAGGGTGCAGCACAGACCGCGGATATCGAGCTCGTTATCGACCACCGGGGTATTCTTGTCAGACGTTGTTTCAGGATTCATCACTGCCCTAAAGCCTCAGGTTAAGGTACTTGCTTATTGTTCGTTGCATTTCGCAGACGGCGCTTGAGACGTTTGATATAACGCGCGACCCGCCATGCACGTTTAATGCAATAGCCATACAAGAAGAATGCAAGCAAGAATAATGCCAACATAACCCATTCAGGTATGAAAGTCAGACGTTCGCCGATCACGCCAACCGCCGCCAACAGCGCTGCGGCCAAGGTGATAAGCACAAAAGCCTGACGAGGCGTAAAGCCCGCTCGCATAATCAAATGGTGGATGTGTTGACGGTCTGGAGAGAATGGGCTCATGCCCTTACGCAGACGGCGATACATGATGGCAATCATATCCATCAACGGGATGGCGATAATCCACAGCGCGGTGACCGGCTTGATCGGATGGTTTGGCCCTTGCGAGCTTTGCACCAGCAGCCAGATGGCGGTAAAACCGATCAGCGTACTGCCGGCGTCACCCATAAAGACCTTATAGCGACGGCCAAGGATGCCGAGGTTGAGCAGAATATAGGGAACAATGGCCGCCAACATCGCGAAGCACCAGAAGGCAAGCTCGCTATGGCCGCCTTGATACAGCAGGATCCCCATCGCGCCGAACGACACGCAGGAGAGACCGCCGAGCAGGCCGTCGATACCGTCGACCATGTTAAAGGCGTTAATCGCCGCCCAAACGGCAAACAGCGTCACCAAATAGCCAAACGGCCCCAACTGCATTTCCCAGCCACCAAACACATAGCCGAGGCTGCGCAGATAAAGGCCAGCAAACACCATCATGGCGATGCCGACCAGTGCCTGAATGGTGGCGCGGATCTTGACGCTGATATCGAAGCGATCGTCCAGCGCCCCGACGAAGACCAGGACACCGGCGCAGGTGAGATAGAGTTTGCTGTGCGCAATCGTCTGGTCGGTGATCAGGAAGGCAAAGCAGATGCCAGCGTAAACAGAAATCCCACCCACCAGCGGGATCAGCCCCTGATGACGTTTGCGATAATTAGGCTTATCAACCAAACCAATAGGTTTTGCTGCCTTGCGAGCAACAAATAAAAAAGCCAGAGAAAACAGAAAAACAAAAAGAATTTCAGTACTCATGGTGAGTAAGTTCACGGTTAACAAATCTCTGAAGAAGATGAGGCAGCTTAACATGGGTAAAAAACCGCGCCACATGACCAAGCGACCTTTCAGTCATTTCCTATGACATAGACACTTATCAATGCCCAAAACGTGTCTTGCTTCAACGCATTAACGCAAAAACAGGCGCAAATAAGATAAGTTCTCAATAAGTCACAAGAATAACTTACTTTCCTTTACTGTTACTTATCGTATCCGCCAAAAGCAAAAAACGCCACGACTAGGCGTGGCGTTCCTCGAATATTTTACTTATTTATGAGCGTTTCATCATGTCGAAGAATTCATCGTTGGTTTTGGTCATCGCCAACTTGTTAATGAGGAACTCCATCGCGTCGATCTCGCCCATTGGGTGAATGATCTTGCGCAGGATCCACATCTTCTGCAGTTCTTCAGAGGTGGTGAGCAACTCTTCTTTACGCGTACCGGAACGGTTGTAATCGATAGCAGGGAACACGCGCTTCTCGGCGATTTTACGCGCCAGATGCAGTTCCATGTTACCCGTACCTTTAAACTCTTCGTAGATCACTTCGTCCATCTTCGAACCGGTATCGACCAGTGCGGTAGCGATGATGGTCAGGCTGCCGCCTTCCTCAACGTTACGAGCCGCACCGAAGAAGCGCTTCGGACGATGCAGGGCGTTGGCGTCCACACCACCGGTCAGCACTTTGCCTGAGGCAGGTACTACGGTGTTGTAGGCACGCGCCAGACGGGTGATGGAGTCCAGCAGGATGATCACGTCTTTTTTGTGTTCGACCAGGCGCTTGGCCTTCTCGATCACCATTTCGGCAACCTGTACGTGGCGAGATGCGGGTTCGTCGAAGGTAGAAGCGATCACTTCGCCTTTTACCAGACGTTGCATCTCGGTCACTTCTTCCGGACGTTCGTCGATCAGCAGCACCATCAGCACGCAGTCTGGATGGTTGTATGCGATGCTCTGCGCAATATTTTGCAGCAGCATGGTTTTACCGGCTTTCGGCGGTGCCACAATCAGGCCACGCTGGCCACGGCCGATTGGCGCGGCCAGATCCAGTACGCGAGCCGTCAGATCTTCGGTAGAGCCGTTGCCGCGCTCCATACGCAAACGTGAGTTGGCGTGCAGCGGCGTCAGGTTTTCGAACAGGATCTTGTTACGGGCGTTTTCCGGTTTGTCGTAGTTGACTTCGTTAACTTTCAACAGGGCAAAATAGCGCTCGCCTTCTTTTGGCGGACGAATCTTACCGGAAATGGTGTCACCTGTGCGGAGGTTGAAGCGGCGGATTTGGCTGGGAGAAACGTAGATATCGTCGGGGCCTGCGAGGTAGGAACTGTCTCCGGAACGGAGGAAACCAAATCCATCCTGCAATATCTCCAGCACGCCATCACCGAAGATATCTTCTCCGCTTTTCGCATGTTGCTTGAGTATAGAGAAGATAATGTCCTGTTTGCGCAGGCGGGCCAGGTTTTCCAGCCCCATATTTTCGCCGAGAGTAATCAGCTCAGAAACCGGCGTATTCTTTAATTCGGTAAGATTCATAGTGGGGGTTCTTAAACTCGGGGTGTGTCTCGAACTAGTATCGTGAATGGTATGGCAGCGTGATATACCCATAACCTTTCAAGCTACAACGTGAAATTCATAGGGTATGCGTGCCTGTTACTGGACGTTCGATCGCCGGGCTGCTGGGCCGCCGCAGTAAGAAATGGCTTAGCTGGGGCGCACACGCTGACGGTTTAAGATCGAAGGTGCCTTAAAACTGATTTTTTTGTAAAACCGCTTGATCGTCAAAACACGGGCTCGGTTCACAGTAAAATGCTAGTGCCGATGGTTCAACGTAGAGTAATGCTTAGATTCAGACTCTTTAGATTTAATACTTATGGCAAGTTCAGAATGCAGTATGGTTAAACTTAACACGCTTCTTGGCAGGCGTCTAGCGGTGAATGAAAATCCCCCTCCAGACGCCCGTCACGGGGCTTCCCGCCCTAATTACAGATTCGCGTCCAGGAACTCTTTGAGCTGGCCCTTGGACAGCGCGCCGACCTTGGTCGCTGCCACTTCACCGTTCTTGAACAACAACAGCGTCGGGATACCGCGGATGCCATACTTAGGCGCGGTAAGCGGGTTTTGATCGATGTTCAGTTTGGTAATGGTCAGCTTGCCGGCGAACTCTTCGGCAATCTCGTCGAGGATCGGAGCAATCATCTTGCACGGACCACACCATTCAGCCCAGAAATCGACCAGGATTGGCCCTGCGGCTTTCAGCACATCGGAATCGAAGCTGTCGTCAGTCAGGTGAATAATTTTATCGCTCATGTTCTACTCCACAGGATTAGGTCTACCTTGTTGGTGTAGCATCAAACCAACTCAGGTGATTTTATTTCACCGCTTTTATTTCAACGGATATGCTTTCGTAAAGCAATAGTTAGCTGATATTCTACCACACTATGAGCAAAACACACTTGACCGAACAGAAGTTTTCCGACTTCGCCCTGCACCCGTTAGTCCTTGAAGCCCTTGAGAAAAAAGGGTTTCACAACTGCACGCCCATCCAGGCGTTGGCATTGCCGCTCACCCTCAGTGGGCGCGACGTTGCAGGTCAGGCGCAAACCGGTACCGGAAAGACGCTGGCATTTTTAGCGTCTACTTTTCACTATTTGCTGTCCCACCCGGCGAAAGAAGGTCGCCAGACCAACCAGCCGCGCGCCTTGATCATGGCGCCTACGCGTGAACTGGCGGTGCAGATCCATTCCGATGCAGAAGCGCTGTCGCAGTCTACCGGGTTGAAGCTTGGCCTGGCCTACGGCGGCGATGGCTACGACAAACAGCTGAAAGTGCTGGAAAGCGGCGTAGATATTCTGGTGGGGACCACCGGCCGTTTAATCGACTACGCCAAACAAAATTATATCGATCTGGGTGCTATCCAGGTTGTGGTGCTCGATGAAGCCGACCGCATGTACGATCTGGGCTTTATCAAAGATATCCGCTGGCTGTTCCGCCGTATGCCTGCGGTCGATCAACGCCTGAACATGTTGTTCTCTGCCACCCTGTCCTATCGCGTACGCGAGCTGGCCTTTGAGCAGATGAACAATGCTGAATATGTGGAAGTGGAACCGGAGCAGAAAACCGGCCACCGCATTAAGGAAGAGCTGTTCTACCCTTCCAACGAAGAAAAAATGCGCCTGCTGCAGACGCTGATCGAGGAAGAGTGGCCGGACCGCTGCATCATCTTCGCCAACACCAAGCACCGCTGTGAAGACATCTGGGGCCATCTGGCTGCCGACGGTCACCGCGTAGGCCTGCTGACCGGCGACGTGGCGCAGAAAAAACGCCTGCGTATTCTGGACGACTTCACCAAGGGTAACCTGGATATCCTGGTCGCCACCGATGTCGCCGCACGCGGCCTGCATATCCCGTTGGTGACTCACGTCTTCAACTACGATCTGCCGGATGACTGCGAAGACTACGTGCACCGCATTGGCCGTACTGGCCGCGCGGGCGAAAGCGGTCACTCCATCAGCCTGGCCTGTGAAGAGTACGCCCTGAATCTGCCAGCCATCGAAACCTATACCGGCCACAGCATTCCGGTGAGCAAGTACAACAGCGATGCGCTGCTGAGCGATCTGCCAGCACCGAAGCGCCTGGTGCGCCCACGTGGCAACAACGGCCCACGCCGTAACTCTTCCGCGCCACGTCGTGGTGGTGCGCCGCGTAACAACCGTAAACGTTCGGGCTAATAGACGACTATGCCAGGTTCCAGCACCCTCTATGCCGCCATCGATCTGGGTTCCAACAGTTTCCATATGTTGGTGGTACGTGAGGTGGCTGGCAGTATCCAGACGCTGGCTCGCATCAAGCGCAAAGTGCGCCTGGCGGCCGGGCTGGATCAGCACAATCACCTGTCACAGGAAGCCATGCAGCGCGGTTGGCAATGTCTGCGGCTGTTCTCGGAACGCCTGCAGGATATCCCACGCGATCAAATTCGGGTCGTCGCCACCGCAACGCTGCGCCTCGCCCACAACGCGGCCGAATTCCTGCAAACCGCCGAAACTATCCTTGGCTGCCCCGTTCAGGTCATCAGCGGCGAAGAAGAAGCCCGCCTGATCTACCACGGTGTTGCCCATACCACAGGCGGCCCGGATCGGCGTCTGGTGGTCGATATCGGGGGTGGCAGCACGGAGTTGGTCGTAGGTACAGGGGCGCAGGCCGCGCAGCTGTATAGCCTTTCGATGGGCTGTGTCACCTGGCTCGAACGCTTCTTCAGCGATCGTAATCTGGAGCGGGATAACTTCGAAGCCGCCGAACATGCCGCGCGTGAAATGGTGCGGCCGATCGCCCCACAACTTCGTCAACATGGCTGGCAGATTTGTGTCGGCGCCTCCGGTACCGTGCAAGCGCTACAGGAAATCATGGTGGCGCAGGGGATGGACGAACGTATTACCCTGCCCAAGCTGCGGCAGCTAAAACAACGAGCCATACAGTGTGGCAAGCTGGAAGAGCTGGAAATCGAAGGGCTGACGCTGGAACGTGCGTTGGTGTTCCCAAGCGGCCTGTCGATACTGCTGGCCATTTTCCAGGAGTTAGGCATCGAAAGCATGACGCTGGCCGGTGGCGCTCTGCGCGAAGGGCTGGTGTATGGCATGCTGCATCTGCCGGTCGAGCAGGATATCCGCAGCCGCACGTTACGCAACCTGCAACGCCGTTACCTGCTGGATATCGAGCAGGCCGAACGCGTCAGCCAGTTGGCCGCGAACTTCTGTTTGCAGACCACCAACGAATGGCAATTGGATACGCGATGTCGTGAGCTACTGCATGCGGCCTGCCTGATCCACGAAATCGGCCTGAGCGTCGATTTCAAACAGGCTCCTCAACACGCCGCCTATCTGGTCAGCCATCTTGATTTACCCGGCTTTACCCCGGCGCAGAAAAAACTGTTAGCCACCCTGCTGCAAAACCAGAGCAATGCCCTCGATCTGCCGCTGCTGAGCCAACAGAACGCCGTGCCACCCCGCGTGGCACAGCGCATGTGTCGTCTGTTGCGTCTGGCCATCATCTTTGCCAGCCGCCGCCGTGACGATACCCTGCCCGCGGTACGCCTGCGTGCCAACGATGAAGAGTTGCATGTGATTTTGCCGCACGGCTGGTTGGAACGACATCCGCTGCGCGCAGAGGCGCTGGATCAGGAAAGCCACTGGCAGAGCTATGCCCACTGGCCTCTGTTTTTGGAAGAGCAGTCCTAAGAGCATTCCCCCCCTTTTTCTGCAACAGTCTCTTTAACCGTTTTATGTGAAAGCGCAACTCAATGGCTGGCTTCGTCCTAAGAGGTTGCGTGATAACAAGGCTAATTAAAGAGACTTTTAATGACTTCCTATGTTATTAAAGAATAGTTTAATAACGTACAATCTTATTAAAGGGGGTTTTAATGAAGCGTATTTCTGGTCGATTTGTGACAACTCAGAGTCATCAGGAAACAGTCAATGCCTTCGTACCAGCGCCTTTACCACCAACTGCTCCGCCCATTGTTGCCAAATCCTATCAGGAACTCAATAATCGAGCTGAATTGGCTTTAGTTAGACTATCGGCTATGTCCGGTCTGGTTACATCTGGAGAATGGTTAATTTACAGTGCAATACGTAGAGAGGCTTTACTCACCTCCCAGCTTGAGGGGACACAGGCAACACTGACAGACGTTTTTGATGAGGAAGCAGGGCTGGCCGTAACAAATGTGAATGATGTTGAGGAGGTCACCAGGTACCTGCAAGCATTCAAGTTTGTGCGTGAGCAGATACTCTCGCCAACAGGATTACCTGTATCAGTCCGGTTACTAACACAAGCCCACAAAGTTCTTCTGGCTGGTGTTCGTGGTACGGATAAGCAACCCGGTAGTGTACGAACCAGTCAAAACTGGATTGGTGGCACGCGGCCAGGTAACGCGTCGTATGTCCCTCCTCCCCCAGAGGAAATTACCAATTTACTCGCAGAGCTGGAGCTTTTTATTCACGACGAGCAACCAACATTACCCCCGTTGGTGAGGATAGCGCTGATACATGCCCAGTTCGAAACCATTCACCCTTTTCTTGATGGTAACGGACGTATAGGTCGTCTGTTGATTGCCATGTTACTCGAAACGTGGAAGCTTCTGCCTGAACCACTATTGTATGTATCAGGATATCTGAAGGCCAATCAGGCTGAGTATTATCGCTGTTTATCTGAAACAAGGAGAAATGGTGATTGGGAGTCTTGGGTATCATTCTTCCTTGAAGGCGTTGAAATTGCCGCAGGGGAAGCACAACAGAGCATCATTCAGATAGCCTCACTGATTGCTGTCGATCGGAAAAAAGTTCTCGATACGGCATCCAGTACATTACAAACGTTGCGTCTTTTTGAATTACTACCAACAATGCCAAAATTAACGGTAGAAAGAGCCCAGGCAGAGTTAGATGTCACGTTTCCTACAGCGAGCACGGCCATTAAAGCACTAGAGAATGCGGGGATACTGGTGGAAACTACAGGTCGAGTGAGAGGTAAAAGCTATGTCTATCAAGCCTACGTAGATACTTTACGTAATGAGTAATAGCAACAGGGCGTTTTCGCGCCCTGACCCTCAGCTACCGCCTTTCGCCTTGGCCAGCATCGCCTTCACGCTGGCCAAATGGCTCTGGCCCTTCTCCATCCGCTCCTGCGGGCTGACTACTTTACGTTCCGACTCCCAGGCCAGATCGTCCTGCGGCAGTTCCAACAGGAAACGGCTGGGTTCCGGCCGCACCAACTCACCGTATTGGCGACGTTCGCGACACAGGGTAAAAATCAGCTCTTTCTGGGCGCGAGTGATCCCCACATAGGCCAAACGCCGCTCTTCATCGACATTATCCTCGTCAATGCTGCTCTGATGAGGCAATAACCCCTCTTCCATCCCCACCAGGAACACATAGGGGAATTCCAATCCCTTGGAAGCATGCAGGGTCATCAGCTGTACCTGATCCAGCTCTTCATCGCTTTCGCCGCGCTCCATCATGTCACGCAACGTAAAGCGCGTGACCACCTGGGTCAGCGTCATCGGTTCGTCCAGATCGTTGCCTTCCAGCATCTCGGTCATCCAGCCAAACAGGGTGTTGACGTTTTTCATGCGCATTTCGGCCGCTTTCGGGCTGGGCGAGGTTTCAAACAACCAGCTTTCATAGTCGATGCCGCGGATCAGATCGCGCACCGCTGCCACCGGCTCACGCTCCACCATCTGAATGATACCTTCCATCCAATGAGTGAAACGCTGTAAAGACTCCAGCCCTCGCCCGGTCAGATATTGGCCCAGGCCAAGATCGAAGCTGGCGCGGAACAGGCTCTTGTTACGCTGATTGGCCCACTCCCCCAACTTTTGCAGCGTCGCCGGGCCAATTTCCCGCTTCGGCGTGTTGACGATACGCAGGAAGGCACTGTCGTCATCCTGGTTGGTCAAAACCCGCAGATAGGCCAGCAAATCCTTGATTTCCGGGCGCGAGAAGAACGACGTGCCGCCAGAAATCTTGTACGGAATGCGGTTCTGCATCAGCATTTTTTCAAACAGCCGCGACTGGTGGTTTCCACGATAGAGGATCGCATAGTCGCCGTAGTTGGTTTTCTTCACAAAGTGATGGGCGATCAGTTCCCCCACTACCCGCTCGGCCTCGTGATCTTCATTGTTGGCCGTGACCACCTTCAACTCTTCGCCGTAGCCCAGCTCAGAGAACAGGCGTTTTTCAAAGACGTGCGGGTTGTTAGCAATCAGGATGTTGGCAGCTTTCAGAATACGTTCGCTAGAACGATAGTTCTGCTCCAGCTTGATCACCTGCAACGCCGGGAAATCTTCCTTTAGCAGTACCAGATTCTGCGGACGCGCACCGCGCCAGGAGTAGATCGACTGATCGTCATCCCCCACCACGGTAAAGCGTGCGCGATTACCTACCAGCAGTTTCACCAGTTCGTACTGACTGGTATTGGTATCCTGATATTCATCCACCAGCAGGTAGCGGATACGGTTCTGCCAGCGCTCACGCACCTCCTCATTACGCTGTAGCAACAAGGTGGGCAGCAGGATCAGATCGTCAAAATCCAGGACGTTACAGGCCCTCATGTGGTCGTGATACAGCCCGTAGCAGTGGGCGAACAGTTTGTCCCGCTCGGAGCGCGCCAGCCCCATTGCCCGTTGCGGATCCACCAGATCGTTCTTCCAGTTGGAAATGGTCGAGATCAGCTGTGCCACCAGAGTCTTGTCGTTTTCCAGCCACTTCTCGGTCAGTTCCTTCAACAACGCGAGCTGGTCTTGATCGTCAAACAGCGAGAAGTTGGACTTCATCCCCAACGCGGCATATTCGCGTTTGATCACTTCCAGCCCCAGCGTATGGAAAGTGGAGATCATCAGGCCACGCGACTCTTTGCGCCCCATGGTTTGCGCCACACGCTCTTTCATCTCACGCGCCGCCTTGTTGGTAAAGGTTACGGCGGCAATATGCCGGGCCTGATAGCCACATTGGTGGATCAGGTGGGCGATTTTATTGGTGATCACACGCGTTTTGCCGGAACCGGCACCGGCCAGAACCAGGCAAGGCCCGGTAACGAATTCGACGGCTTGTTGTTGGCTGGGGTTTAATCGCATGGCGCTTTATTGCTCAATATTGGAGTACTGGGGAGAGGGATTGTAGCAGAAAGCGCCAAACAGATTTAACAGGTATAATGGCGGCAAATTCTACACGACTGATTGGATTATTAAGATGGCAAAGACCGCTAGCGCGCTGCACATCCTGGTGGATAACGAAACACTGGCCAACGAACTGTTGGCCAAACTCAAGCGCGGCGTCAGCTTTGATACGCTGGCGCGCAAATACTCGAGCTGCCCGTCCAAGCGCAACGGCGGCTCCCTGGGCGAGTTCAACAAGGGGACTATGGTCGCTGCCTTCGATAAGGCGGTGTTCAGCATCCCGTTGCTCAAGCCCTATGGCCCGGTGAAAACCCAGTTCGGCTATCACATCATCAAGGTACTGTATCGCAACTAGGCCCCTCACCCTAACCCTCTCCCACAGGGAGAGGGGATCGATCGAGTTAGGCTGATAATGTCGTGTTCCTTCTGAGCACCGGCTGACTCACCTTGGTTTCGTTGATTTCTCTGCGTAATACCTGCCTTTCTTTTTACTCCCAACTCTCCGAAGCTGCACGGCCTAACTAGGTTCTCCGGGCAGCTCCCTCTCCCTGTGGGAGAGAGGGGACCGATCGAGTTAGGCTGATAATGTCGTGTTCCTTCTGAGCACCGGCTGACTCACCTTGGTTTCGTTGATTTCTCTGCGTAATACCTGCCTTTCTTTTTACTCCCAACTCTCCGAAGCTGCACGGCCTAACTAGGCTCTCCGGGCAGCTCCCTCTCCCTGTGGGAGAGGGTTGGGGTGAGGGCCTACTGTGCGCTGGCTTCCGGTGCTGTGGTAGCCGCGTCCGCCGGTTTTGGCTCTTCGCTCACCACGGCCGGAGCTGGCGCCATGATGCCGTTATAGGTTTCCTGGAGCTGCTTCATATTCATCTCCGGCTCCCCCTTCGGCTGTAACAGCACCAAGGTGGCATCCTGCGACAGTTGCAGCTTCAGTTCCTGATTCAGCGATTCCAGCGTCAGCGACGACAAGAAGGCCTGACGCAGCTTCTGGTATTGCTCCGGAGCGATATCCACCACGCCACTTTGCTGTGAACGCAAACGCTGGCTCATCAGCACGTCGGTATCGGTGCGGGCATAGGTGGCAAACAGTTTGCTCAACTGATCGGTTTTTTGTGCCAGTAAGGCATTGAATTCATCCTGAGACAGACCGTTGTTACGCACATTAGCCAATTCGCGGGCAATAAAGGCCAGGCCGCTGTTCAGATTATCATTCGGTGAATTCAGATGGATTGCACACTGGGCGCGTTGATACTGCACCCGGCAGTCAAAGCCCAGCTTGATGTTTTTCTGGTCGCTCTTTTGCAGCACCTGCTGAATGTGCCAGAACAGGGCTTCACGGGCCATATCACTGCGCCAGTAACGGCTCAGGCTTTGCGAATCGCGAATCGGATGCCATGGCGTATCCCACATGATCGACAGCGTATCCTGCTTCACCTGATCGCTGATCAGACTGACCGGCTGCGGCGGCAGTGGGGTTAGAGTTGGCATGGTTGCCGGCGCTTCGCGCTTGCCTTGGAGAGGCGAGAAGGCCTTGTTGATCTGTTCACTCAGGCTACGGCTATCAACTTTACCCACGACGTACAACGTCATGACGTCCGGGGTATACCACTGCTGGTAAAATTTCTGCAGCTGCTCGATATTGACCGGGCGCTTGACCGGTTGGCCCGGATCGTGTGCCAGTAACGTTGAGCCTTTCAGGCGATAACGCCACCAGCTGTCTTTGGGATCTGGCGGGAAAATACCGATAGGATCCACGTTGGTATTCATCACCGCTTCTACCGTTGTCTCATCGATAGCCAGCTTACCCGTGGTATCCGCCAGCCAGGCCAGCGCCTCTTTCAACAGGTCGGGGCGGTTATTGGGCAGGCTCAGGTTGTAGATGGTGAAATCATAAGAGCTGATGGCTGGCGGCAATGGCCGTTCACTGTCCACGCCCTGTTGCCACAGCGACTGTAGCTGCGGCTGGGTAAAACTCTCGCTGCGCGTAATCGCGATACGCGGCAACAGATGGGCAAAACCGATCTGCTGGGCTGACTCCACCAGCGATCCGGTATTGACCATCAACCTTAACTCAACGCGATCGCTCGGGCGCTGTGGTGTATCAAGGATCTGCCAAGAAAAACCGTTATTCAGCTGCCCCTGCTGCCAGGCAGGATCAGGTTGTAGCGCTTCAGCGTGCACGCTGCCGTTGGCCGCAACCAACAGCAGCCCACCCACTAAAAGACGAATTCTGGTGCCCTGCATGTGAACCCCTACTTAATGACTAGCCAATTTTTTATGCAAATACGGATATTCCGTTCATTGGAATATAAGGCATCGTCTCGCCGCGATGTTGACGAGTACGGCCTGAACTGTGCGTAGCACAGCGACGATCACACCCTGAGTTTCACCGTAGGGCGGAAAGCGCAAAGTGTACCATTCTGTTAGACCGCGCGCCTTGGCGGATGTCACTCATCACAGTGAAAAATAATAGCTGTAGGGTGTTATGGAGAAAAAATAAACAAGAAGCAAGGGGAAATGACATCGGCTGCCATGGCAGCCGATGTTGAAGGCAGGAAAAAACTTAGGCAGAAGGCAGCTTTTTGTCAGTAGCAACCTTATCTGTTCTGTTATTCAGCACGTCTTGCAGCTGCTTCTCATCCAGTTGGTTACACCATTTGGCCACCACTACCGTCGCTACACCGTTACCGACCAGGTTGGTCAAGGCGCGGGCTTCGGACATAAAGCGGTCGATACCGAGGATCAGCGCCAGACCGGCCAGCGGTAAATGCCCTACTGCCGAAATGGTCGCCGCAAGTACGATAAAGCCACTGCCTGTCACCCCTGCAGCCCCTTTCGAGGAGAGCAGCAACACCACCAACAAGGTCACCTGATGCATGATGTCCATATGGGTGTTGGTTGCCTGGGCGATAAACACCGCCGCCATCGTCAGATAGATCGAGGTGCCGTCAAGGTTGAACGAGTAGCCCGTCGGGATCACCAGGCCTACCACCGATTTCTTGCACCCCAGATTTTCCATTTTATCGAGCATGCGTGGCAGCACCGATTCGGAAGACGAAGTGCCCAGTACGATCAGCAGTTCTTCTTTGATATAGCGAATAAATTTGAAGATATTGAAGCCGTTGTAACGGGCAATCGAGCCCAGCACCACCACCACAAACAGCACGCAGGTGATATAGAAGCAGACAATCAGCTGGCCCAGTTGCAACAGGGTGCCCACACCGTATTTACCGATAGTGAACGCCATGGCGCCAAAGGCCCCCAGCGGCGCCAGGCGCATGATCATATTGATGATGCCGAAAATGACGCGGGAGAAGCTGTCGATGACGTTAAAGATCACCTGGCCTTTCTCTCCCAGGCGATGCAGGGCAAAACCGAACAGCACCGCAAACAGCAGCACCTGCAAGATGTTGCCGCTGGCAAAGGCACCTACCACGCTACCCGGGATAATATCCAACAGGAAAGGCACGATGCCCTGCTGCGAAGCCTGCTCGGCATAGACCGCTACCGCTTTTGCATCCAGCGTTCCGGCATCGACGTTCATCCCGGCACCGGGTTGCACCACGTTGACGATCACCAGGCCGATCAGCAGCGCAATGGTACTGACGATTTCAAAGTACAGCAGGGCAATCGCCCCGGTACGGCCCACGGCCTTCATGCTCTCCATGCCCGCGATACCGGTCACCACGGTACAGAAGATCACCGGAGCGATAATCATTTTGATTAATTTAACAAATCCATCACCCAGGGGTTTCATCTGGGCACCGAGGTCAGGGTAGAAATGGCCAAGCAGGATCCCCAGCGTAATCGCTGTTAACACCTGAAAATAGAGGCTCTTAAATATAGTTGTTTTCATTAGCACATCCTTTGGGGGGGGACAACGCGGCAGGCGGGCAATCACTCGTCCGTCCTGTTTATCGCTTGCGCGGAAAATAACACCCCCATAACAACATGGAAATAACTTGTTGGAAAAATCCAGGCTTATTGGTGCGAATTTAAGAGCTGAAACGCGTCAGTCAGTGTACAAGTTCCGGCGTTACGTCATCTTTCCTTTGCATTAACTCAGATTAGGTAGCGGTAGAAACTATTTTTTGACTGGGGAAATAAAGCGGACTCTCCCGCCTGAAAAGTACCAGGAGGGAGGATAAAAACTCAGGGTCAGATCACGCTTTGGCAACGGAGGCAAACTGCGCTTCAAACTCCTTGCGGGGTAAGGGCTTGGCAAACAGGAAGCCCTGGCCAGTGCGAATGCCGTGCTGTAACAGCCAGTCTCGCTGCGCCGCGGTTTCCACCCCTTCCGCCATTACCGGCAGATGAAGCACCTCGGAAATCGAGCTGACGATCCGCACCATCGCATCGTCCTCCGGCAGGCCATCAATAAAGCTTTTGTCGATTTTAATCAGATCAATTGGCAGGGATTTCAGACGATTGAGGTAATTCAGGCTGGCATAGCCCATGCCAAAATCATCCAAGGCGATCGACACGCCTAAATCATGCAATTCCCGTAGCAACCCGAGCGCCGCATCAAGGTCGTGGATACGCACCGTCTCGGTGATTTCCAGCAGCAGCTTATGCGGGTCGATCTGGTGCTCGTCCAGCAGCCGTTTCAGCTGGGGCACAAAGTCTTTATGCTGCAGTTGGATCGGCGAAATATTTACCGCCAACGGCAACGTGATGCCCTGTGATTGCCACGCGGCCAGAATACGGCATGACTCTTCCAGCACCCAGTTACCCAGTGGCACGATCACGTCCAACTCCTCCGCCAGCGGGATCACATCCGCCGGGAGAATAATCTTCCCGTCGGGCAGTTGCCAACGCAGCAGGGCTTCCGCGCCGGTCACCTGATTGGTTTGCATATCCCACTGCGGTTGCAGGAATAGCGCAAACTGACGTTGTTCAATGGCCAGCAGGATCTCGCTTTCCTGCGTCAGACGCTTTTGGGTTTTTTCGGTCAGGCAAGGCTCGAAGAACAGGATCTGATTTTTACCCTCACGATGCGCCGACATCATGGCCGAGGTGGCACTACGCAGCAGTTGCTCCGCGCTTCCCCCCGAATTGGGATAATGGGCAATGCCGATACTGGCGCTTGGCCGCAGCGGCATCTTCTGTTGCAGGTTCAGCGGCGCATTGATGGCCGCCATCACCCTTCTGGCCAACTGCATGGCGTGAATGGGCTGCTCAATATTTTTCGCCAGGATGGCAAACTCGGCATTGCTCAGCTGTGCCAGCACGCAGTCCACACCGATAACCTGACGCAGCTTTTTCGCCAACGCCAGCAACAACGCTTCACGCATGGATGGGTTCAGCGCGCCGGAGGCTTCATGCAGGGTTTCAATCCCCACCACCAGCAGATTAAAGCGCGGTGGCCGCATACTGGCAGCAATATGCTGTTCAAGCAGCGCGGCAAACAGCACCGGATTGGGTAATTCGGTCATCGAGTTATGGGTGCTCAGGCGGCTCATGGCGGTATGCGCCTTGGCCAGCGTTTGCTGGTTGCGGTTGTAATTGCGCACCAGCAAGCCTAATTCATCGTCCTGATGTTGGGCTGGCAACATCAGTTGGTGGTAAGGGAGATCTTCCTGAGGGACATTTTCCAGTTCGCGCGCCATGGCTCGCAATGGATAAACCAGCAGCCGGTTCATGCACCAGCTAACGGCGATCGACAGGATCAGCGCCAACAGCAGATAGGTCGACAACATGGTCGATAGCGTGCTGAGGATAAACTGATACATGCGGTACGAATCGGCCTGCAACACCAGATAGGCCAGCGGCTGAGGATTGGCTGGCACCCGTTCAAGCGAATAGAGCGGCACCGAAATCTGTACCGGCAGCTCAAAGATACGCGCCACTAGCGCAGGGACCGGGCGTTCCGGCGGGAAATTGGCATGCAGCGCCTGAAACTCGTTAGGCAGGACGATATCCGCTCGGGTAAGGATCCCCACTGGTTGCAAAGAGTTGAGCACGCGTTTGGTTTCCGGCACATCCATCCGCAGCACGGCTTCTGCCAGAGGCTGACGCACGGCCTGGGCCACATTCTCCAACTGCTGGGCATAGTCATCTCTGCGCTGCTGCACAAAGTGGAATAGCTGGATCACGATGAAGATACAGATCGTCACCAGTGCCACACCAGACACCGCCGCCATCTGCTTAATCGTTAATGAACGCCTGACCCGCAAAAACCTGCACTCCTAGATTGATAAGGACGGATAGAGAGTTATGCCCCCTCACCCTAACCCACTCCCACAGGGAGAAGGGATTGAATGCTCTAAAACCTGACTCTTGTGCCTGACCGCAGCTCCGTATCAGTTCCTGCAAGGAGGGGCTGGGTAAGGGGAAATATTGTTTGCTGGAAAAGCGGCTTGAGTATACTCGATTGCCCCACGTATTTTCCTTACCAACCGCTTGGTGGCAGCAGGAAAAACGCGGGTTTCGGTATTATCCTAGCCGGAATAGCCACAGGGTAGCAAAACTACCCTGTGGGCGACACCACGAATCGACCAATTTCACGTTACTTGAAGTCGGCGTACGGCGTCAGCGGCTGCGGTGGCAGATCGAGATCGCCTTGCCAACCGGCGAGCGAGTAACGCAGATAAATCAACGCATGGCTCGGGGTATAGTCTTTAGCCTGTTGAATATCGATGCCGGCCCCCAGCGTCCAATGGGAACTGAGGCGGCGTTCGATCAGGGCTCGCAGCGTGTAGCCCACGCCGGAGGAGGAGCCACCGCTTTCCACTGCGTCCCTGTCTGGCAGGGAGCTTGGGATCAGTCCTTGCAGGGGATAGCGTTTTTCATCGTTGGTTTTCGAGTGCGAGATCGACACCGAGCCCCCCACTTCCCACGACCAGTTTTCCGTGCGCTGGCGATAGTTCACCGGCACCGCCAGCGAAACATATTGCTGCGGGCTGTAATAGCCCCCCTGCCCAAGAGAGTAACCGCTCAAGTCCTTCTGATAGTGCCAGAGCATGGTGCTCAGCCCAACGGTGGCACGGCGGTTATCTTCGTTGATCACCTTATAGTAATAACCGGCCATCAATCGCTGGCGCTGGTTATCCTCGACATTCTGGCCGGTAAGCTGATGGGCACTGAGATCGGCCCACACGCCGTTGGCTTCACCGCGATCGTAGCTGGCGCTCAGGTTGATACCGGTGGCACGCACGCCGCCCCAGGTAGTGCCAGTGTTCGGATCACGGGTCCCGCCGAAGGCCAACAGCGAGCTGGTGATCGGCCGCCGCGAGGCGCCCAGCGTCCAACCGATATGGTTCCAGTCTCCGCTATAGGCCACGCCGCCGACCCAGTCCACCACCTCAAATCCCATCGGGGTAGTGCCGATATCGGTTTGCCAATGGTCGTTGGCCCAACCGGCCGCCACGCTGGTGCCGGTGGTTTTTTGCCGTTCGTCACCGCGGCAACCCTGCGTGTTACAGGTGCCAAAGGTTTCGAAGTACTTGCCGTTATTATCGGTCGAGAAGCTGCCCGCGTTCAGTTGGACGGTGTCGGTACGCAGGAAAGCCCGGCCGTCATACAGCGGCATATCCACCTGCAACATGGTGTCATGCGCCTGATAATCCGAGATGCCACCGGTGCCGCTCGAACGCCAGTAGTCGTGATCGAGCGTGATCCTGATGTCCTGTTGGCGATAAAGATCGGCGGCATCGGAGCGAATGCCGCGTTTTAGCCAGTCATCCGTCGCGTTATTGCGGGTCAGACGGGTATAACCGTCATTATCCTCAGGTACCGTTGGCGCAATGCCGCTGGCCACCATCGCCTGGCGATAATCCTGCTGCGCCGGTTGCGGTTGCAACTGCTTTTGTTCCAACCTGGCGGCATCACGATAGACCAAGGCTTTAGCCTGCCCTGGTGGCTCTTGCTGGGCAGCCACTTTTAGCTGTTTGAAGATATCGGTCGCTTTCTGTGGTTCGCCCACCGCCGCCCAGGCATTGGCAACCCGGCGCTGGCTGTTGATCGAATCATCCGCTTGGGCCGGTGTTGTTTGCAGCCGCTGGCGCGCTGCACTCAACTGACCTTGCGCCACATAGGCTTCAACTTCACCCAAACGCGCATCCGGATTATTCGGCTCACGCGCACGCACCCGCTGATAATCCGCCAGCGCCTCATCATATTCTCCGCGTTCCAGCGCCCAATCGGCCAAGGTCAGGTCGATGCGCGTTGCCGGGGGCTGTTGACGCAGATAGGCGATTGCTGCGCGTTCATCACCGGCAGTTCGGAGCCGTTCGGCATGATCTAGCGTGGCCTGCATCTGCAAGCGCTGCGCCATTTCACGCATCCCGTCGTTCCACTGCGCTTTGGGCAAGGTATTCAACTGGGCCAACGCCTGGTTATCACGATCGCTGCCTGCCAGGTACAGCGCATAGGCATAAACCTGCTGTGGATCGCCGTGATTCTTCGCGGCCAGTTGGCGCATCAGCATGTCGGCCTGCTGCGGTTGCCCGGCCTGACGTAGCGTTTGCGCATAGTGATAGGTCAGCCAGACGTCATCTGGATCCTTCTGGTGCGCCTGCCGGTACTTTTCCGCCGCCTCTGGCCACTGCTGGCGCTGGGCCAGTTCGTCGGCCTGCTGCTTGAGCATATCCAATTGCAGCCCGTCGAGGGTGCTGCGCAGCTTGTTCTGCTGCCCGCGAGGCAGGCCATTAAGGTAGGCCAGCGCTTTTTGTGGCGACTGCCGCTGGTAGATATTCACCAAGCCCCGCACCGCGCTGCCGCTGCCCGGATCCAGGCGCAGAGCCTGTTGATAATAACGCTCGGCGGCAGCATCATCCTTACGGGCTACGGCAACGTCGCCCAGACCGATCAACGCATCGCTGTCGCTGTTATCAATCTGCCGTGCCTGTTGGTATTGCTGCTGTGCCAACGGCAGGTTATTGGCCTTTAACGCCTTGTCGCCCGCATCGATCGCCATCCAGTAGCGGGTGGTTTGGATCAGGCTCTGCCATTTGCTGCTGTCGTAATTATCCTTGTCCGCCTTCTGCGCCTGTTGGAACAGGCTCAACGCCTGCTGCCGGTTACCTGCGCGGGAATAGGCCAGGCCAAGCGCGCCAAGCACTTCGGCATCATTAGGCGCACTCGATAGCGCTTTTTTCAGTTCCGGGATTGCCGCACGGCTGCCACCTTTATTCACCTGCGCCAGCCCGGTCATGCGCGCGCGATAGGCCGGATCGGCCAACAGCGTCCGCTGACGCGCCAGTTCCTGTTGTGCGCCAAGCGCCTGTTCACCGCTTTCAAACACGCCGAGGAAACGGTTCAACGCCGCCACGCTCTGCGGGCTGACGGGCAACGCTTTGACCTGTTCCAACCACAAGTCCGCCGCAGAACCGCGGCCTGCGGGATCGGCCGCCACTTGCTGTAACAGTTCATAGGCCTGAGCGTCGCGATCCTGGCTGAACAGCATCCGCGCCAGCGCCATGCGCAGCGTGATGTTGCCGGGATATTGCCGATCCAGCGCCTGTAGTTGCTGTATCGCTGCCTGCTCCTGGCCGGGTAGCCTGGCTACCAGACGCCAATACTCCACTGCCAGATCGAGCGTTGGCAGATTGCCGTGGAACAGGTCGTCGTACTGAGCTTTAGCCTCCGGCAAGCGCCCTGCGGCCGCCATCAGGCGTGCCTGTTGCAGCTTCTGGCGGGTTTCCGGCTGGGTCAGCAGCATGTTCATTTCTGCCTGGCGGAACACCGGCGATTGCGGTGCTACCCCCTTCAGCTTATCCAGCTGTTGCTGCGCCAAGACCTGATTCCCCTGCCGCAGCGCCAGGCGCATACGCGCCGCTATCACGTCGGGGTTATTCGGGTCCATCAGCTCAAGGCGATACAGCGATTGACGTACCAGCTCATCTTTGTTGCTGGCCTCACCGATGCGCACCTGCTCCAGCAACCATTGCTCCGGGGCAACGCTCTCGGCACTCTGCGCCTGCGGCAACAGAGCCAGGCTTAAAGGAAACAGGCTTAGCCAGCCTAGTGTGAAGTTGCGCATTGGCTACCCCAGGCGGGTTGAAGTTCACCCTGACGATTGAAACGATAGCGTTGCTGATCCCATCCCTGGCCGAACAGCAGCAAAGAGGCGCTGAAATAGGCATCATTACCCAGAGGGTTATCCTGAATACGTTGGCGTTGCACCGCCAGAGCGTCGGGTTGTGCAGCCAGCATTGGCAACAGCGCGGCGGAGAAGCCTACCGGACCAGTACCGTTGGCTTTCCCGCTGGCGGTATCGACTTTCTCCGGCACTGCACCAAGCTGGGCGGTAAGGCGCACCATCGGTTGGAACTGCTTCACCAGCGCCGCTTTATGGGGATCGTCGTCCGCCAACATGCCGGCCCAGAGGTAGACGCGGATGGCGTCATAGCTGCCGATATTGGGTTTGACGGGATCGGGCTGCCAGCCTTTGCCCGATTGCCACTCGGCCCAGTCTGGTGAAAACCCTTGCGGAGCCGTTTCCAGCAGCAACCGTTGGCTGGTTTTCTGCATCGCCCGCCACGGCCCGTTCAATGGGGCAAAGCGGGCCAGCAACTGCGGCGGTAAATAGCTGGGGTTCAAACGCCAGCGATCCTCGGCCACAAAACCGATCTTACCCGGTAACAGCATCAGCCCCAAACCGGGGATATTCGCCACCTCTTCACGGCCAATCCGTTGCAACAACAGCGTGCCCAATGTTTGATAGCGGCGGCTTTGCCACAGCCGCCCCGCCTCCAGCAGGTTGTAAGCAATCCACAGATCCGCATCAGAAGCCGAGTTATTGTCCAGCACCTTCCAGGCTTGGGCATCGTCCTGTCCCCACAACCAGGCGGGCAGATGGGCGCTCAGATCGCCGGAGGCGAGATTGTTCTCCGTCCACTCCAACAGCTTATCGAAGGCAGGCCGATCGTTGGCCACCAGCGCGAAGAACATCCCATAGCTCTGCCCTTCGGACGTGGTGATGCGCTTCGGGCTGCTGGGATCGATCACCCGGCCTTCATTGCTGAGATAATACTGTTTGTACTGTTGCCAGGCAGGCCAATCACAGCTTGCCGCCGTGCTGAACGCACACAGCAGTATCAGGCCAGGCAGCAGGCGGCGCAGGCAGATCCCCATCATGGCAATTAATCCCGATCTTCCGGTGACAGACGACGGCGGCTAAAGGCCTTCAGACCACGCCGCAGCAACAGGGCCACCATCACCACCACCAGCGCGGCTATCGCCCCCAGCAGCAGCGGATGCGTCGACAACGCATACCAGATACGTTCCCACCACGGCAGATGGCCAACGTAGTAAACATCCCCCACGCGCAGGCTATCGACGCCGGACTCACGGATCACGGCCACCGAACCAAACATCGCCGCACGCTTGCCGCTGTCTAGCTGCGCATTATTCAACAGTTCATAACCCCGCGGGCTGTCCGCCAGCAGGGCCACAATGCTGCGCTGATCGTGGAACGGGGACTGCACACCGACCACCGCCGCCATCGCCCCTTCCGAGCTGATGGTGGTTTTGCTGTCTGGCGTAGCGTCATCCTGCTGCACATCCATACTCGGTAGCGGCAGTTGACGCATCGGCATTTTCACCCAGCTCAGCGTCGCTTCTACCAGCAGGTTGATTTTCTTGTCATCACGCAGCTCCGGTGGAATGGTGCCGATCAACAGGATATCGGCGTCCTTATCCTTGGCCTGTGACCAGTCATCGGACAGCGAGAAAGCCAGCGCCGGATAGCCGGTTTGCGCCCCCATGTTGCCCATGGCGTTGAGCAAGGCGCTCACCTGGGCGGGCTGAGGTTGTTTGTTCACCAGCACCAGCGTTTGCGACAGATCTGCCAGGCGGCTGAAAGGGAAACCGGCGTTGGCGAAGGCGCGCAGATCGGGCATGGTGATAAAGTGGCGATAGCCGGAGAAATCAATGGTGGAATTGCCGTCGATCACCGCATGGTTCGGCACCAAAGAATAGGTTTCGCAACGCCCTTCGGCACCGCTGGCCAGCAGCGTGGTGTAATCGAAGTCAAAGCGCAGCTGGTTGGTCGCCCCCAACTTCAGCGCCGGGATGTTGACCGCCTTGTCGGAATCGAGCAATCCCTGAGCCAGCGGCAGGCGTAACAGCTGTGCGCCCTTCTCATGCTCTGGCACCAGGGCATAGGACTGCACAAACTGATTGTTCAGGCTGATGCTCAGGCGGGAACCATCCTCAATACGCGGTGAGGTGTAGCGGTATTTCAGCTGCATATCGATGCCGGTGCTGTGGATCAGGAAAAGATCCGGTGGCAAGTTCATCGACAGTGAGATCGGCCCAGGTTCGACACCGTTAGTCTGTAACTGCTCGGCATATTGCTGCAGTTCGCTGAACTTCATCGCCCGATCGGTGCGCACCCAGTTTGGCGCATCGTATGGCTGGCGGGTTGCCAACTGCTCAACCTTATCCACACTCAAATTCTGGCCACGGAACAGGATATTACCCTGCGCGATGCCCTTCACCGCCGTGATCAGGTCGTTATCATCACGGCCCTGTACTAACAACAGCTTCACATAGGGGCTATCCGGGTGGCTAATCATCTCCACCGTCGGTCCGTTGACCGCTGGATAATCCTTCAGGAAGTCCGGGCGCTGTGAATTGGTGGCAAACACGATGGCGTGCTGGCTTGGCAAGCGGTTAAACAGCGTCGGGAAGGACTGACCGCGCCACTGCGCCTGGGTGCCGAACCAGGAGGCCAGGATCCCCGCCGCCCGTTGTTGTTCCAGATCCGGCTGCCCGGCAAACACCATCGGCAGCGTTAATGGCCGATCGTCGCGGCTGTCAAAGAAGGGTTCCGGGAAGTGTGAAAGCTCATTTTTCACTGGCAGCGTCTGGTAACGCAGGCTCAGCGAACTGGATTTGCCGACGTCCAGCCACAGCGTGCTGTTGGCCGGGTTCTCACAGATGTTCTGGTAATGGCCGACAAACACCAGGCGAATGCGGTTAAAATCGGTGATATAGCGCGGATCAATCGGCAACTGGACACGATTAGGCTTACCCAGCTGCTCTTTGGTGATGGTGGTGACGCCCATCAACTCATCGTTGAGGTAGATCTTGACGTGCGACTCCACCGGGATCAGCGACGGTGAAGGGGTAAACTCCAGGTCCAGCAGCGCCTGCGAAACCACTTCATCACTGCGCACGCCAAACTCGATCTGGCCTTCAGGACGAGTGCCACGCAGGATAAAGGTGCCAGGCGGTGGAGCCACCTCGGTAAACGGCAGTTTTACATCACGCACCGGCGCATCGGGTGCTTGCGGCACCGTCACTCCCATAGGTACGATGACCGGAGCTTCGGCCACGGTGCTCGCAGGCGGAGTCGCGCTAGCCGCTGGCATGGGGGCCGTTTCCGCCTGAGACAGGGTACTGATGCCTAAGGCCAACGCGGTAAACCAGTTTATTTTTCTCGTCATCGTATCATCATCAATGTTGGGGCCGGTTCGCAGGGCTTGCGAACCGGCAGTTACGATACACAGCCTACGCCACCGTCTCTGAGGCCGTTGAAGCTCGACCTCTTCCTACGCCATGCGGAATAAATGACAGGATCCAGGTGGCCAGTGAGGTCAGGCCGACCAGGATCTTGCGCATCGTTGGCGGCGCATAGTCCGCCATGCGCAGGTAGCCATGGAAACCTAGCATCAGCACGTCTCGCAGGCTGTCCACCGGCCGGTCTTCCGGGAATGCGTCTTGCCACAGTGCCCAGGTATCGGCCCGGGCAAAGGTGCATTGAATAAATTCGATATGTTGGCGGGTCGAGAGCGCGACCAAGCGGACCCCCACCGAGCGGCCATGGGATCGCGTCACCACGCAAGGGAAGCTGAACTCCTGCTGGCCACGTTTAAGCAGCAGTGCAATCTGGTCATGCTCTTGCAACTGATCCGGCACGCGCATTTCGATACCCACACCACCGTCGGAGTAATCACGCAGCGTACAGGGGAACAGATGTCCGTCAGCCCGGGCTACCGCCGCAGGCATGGCGATCTCCACGCGATGCGACTGCCGTACCTGCCTGGCCTCCACCGCCACGGCCACTGCTCCACCGAGGATGGTCATGTTGTAGATCACCCAAATCAGGCTGATCACCACCGTCATCATCTCGTCCGCCGGGCCGTAGAAAAAGCGCCACACACCAAAACCCAGTCCTGCCAGATTGAGTATCACCAACAGCAGGTAAGGCCGGGTGATCACCCAATCAACGTGCTCTTGCGTAACCAGCCCGCCTTTGGCGGTGACGTTGAACTTGCCTTTATGCGGGTTGAACAAGGCCACGGTGGTCGGCCTGGCGATATACCAGGCCAGCACGGTTTCGTAGATTTCACTCCAGAAGGAGTGGCGGTATTTGCCCTGAATACGTGAGTTGGTCAGGCTGGCGTGGATCATGTGGGGCAGCACATACAGCGCAATCGCCAAGGCTGGCGCGAAGATGATGTAAGCATGCATCAACAAAAACGCCAGCGGCGCGGTCAGGAAGATCAGGCGCGGAATACCGGACAGGAAGTGCAGCATGGCGTTGGCATAGCACAGGCGCTGGGCAAACTTCAGGCCTTTGCCCAGTAAGGGGTTATCCAACCGGAAGATCTGCACCATGCCGCGCGCCCAACGAATGCGTTGGCCGATATGGGCAGACAGGCTTTCCGTTGCCAACCCGGCGGCCTGGGGAATACGGATATAGGCCGAGGTGTGGCCAAGACGGTGCAGACGCAGCGAGGTATGGGCATCTTCGGTCACCGTTTCCACCGCGATGCCGCCGATCTCATCTAATGCCGTACGGCGCAAGATGGCGCAGGAGCCGCAGAAGAAGGTGGCATCCCACATATCATTGCCGTCCTGCACCAGCCCGTAGAACAAGGTGCCTTCGTTCGGCGTCTGGCGAAAACGCCCCAGGTTGCGCTCAAACGGGTCGGGCGAGAAGAAGTGGTGCGGCGTTTGCAGCATCGCCAGCTTCTGGTCTTTAAAGAACCAGCCCATGGTCAACTGCAGGAAAGAACGCGTGGGAACGTGATCGCAGTCGAAGATGGCAACAAAATCACCGCTAGCGTGCTTGAGCGCATTGTTGATATTGCCCGCTTTGGCGTGTTCATGGGTCGGCCGGGCGATGTATTTCACCCCGACCTCTGCGGCAAAGGCTTTAAACTCTGGCCGGTTACCGTCGTCGAGAATATAGATGTTGATTTTATCTTTCGGCCAATCGATGCCCAGCGCCGCATAGATGGTGGGTTTCACCACGCCCAGGTCTTCGTTGTAAGTGGGTACCATCAGATCGACGGTCGGCCAGGTGCTACTGTCGGCAGGCATCGGCACCGGCTGGCGGTTCAACGGCCACACGGTTTGGAAGTAGCCCAGTACCAGCACGACCCAGGCATAGGTTTCCGCCGCCAGCAATAATAGGCCGCAGATCAGGCTAAGCGGATCGTCCCAGTTCAGCGTGGAGGTATAGCGCCACCATAAATAACGGCAGGAAACGGTTAGCGACAGCACAATCAGCATCAGGCCGGGTAACCGGCCCGGAATACGCCGCACCACCATGGCAATACACCACAGCAGCAGCACAAAAATAAACTGGGCGGGCAGTTCAAAGGGCTGGGAAATACACAGCAGAGCCAGCAGCCCGGCCAATAGGCCAGCAATGATAAACAGCACCCGCCGTACCCGGTGATTCATCCGGTTGAGGCGCTGTACCGTCCGCTCCTCCATACCGGCACCCTGTAAACGCTGCGGTAAACTCTGCAACCAGTTCGCATAGCGCAGTTGCAAACGGTGCCAACCGGCAAAGTAGGAGCGCCCCATCGGGGCCGGGCCGCTGTGCGTCACCAGCAGCCAAAACCCCTGCAACAAATAACGCAGCGTGTCTGCCGGGCGTGGGCGATGGGGGGAAATATGGGGGAACCAATAGCTTTGGCCCGCCTGCACCTTTTGCCAGCCAGGGGATTCAAACCGCAGCAACAGCCAGCCGATGGCCACCATCAGGGTTGTGAGGCCAGCGGTAAATGCCGGGGTCCCCGCATGGCGATAAGCGCGATAGCGTTGTTGCACCGCCCGGTGAACGGGAGGCACCAGCAGCAGGCTCAATACCCTGCTCATACCTCGGCGTCCTGCAGGTTGAGCAGACACCAGTTGGCCAGCGTCAGCACTTCATCGGCCGCCAGGCTTTCCGGCCGATACTCTCCCAGCGGCTGCTTGACCGCCATCGCTTCCGCCAGCGCTTCATCACGATGGATCACCAGCGGCAACAGACCTGCCAGCGTTTGCAGCCACAGCTGATGCAGATCTTGTTGCAACGGGCTGGCCGAGGAGTAGTGATTAATCAGTAGGTGGCAGCCCGTAGGCAATGGTTGCTGATGCAGGCGCGCATGGCAATTGGCATCGGGGTTAAGCAGCAGGAAAACCTGGTCGGCCAGCGCCAGCTGCTGTTCAATCTGGGGGCCGTCACCCGCCGGGATATCCAGCAGGATCCAGCGATACTGCCCAGAAGCACGCAACTGAGCCAGAAAATCATGCCAACGTTGTGGGGGATCACTCTCTTGCTGCCGTACTTTTACCTGTTCGGCCACGCTTAACCGGCCAAACGGCAGAAAATCGAGTTTTTTGCCGTAACGCATTGCCCCTTGCTGCCACCCGGTGCCATCCAGCTCTGCACGAGCCCAGCCCCGGTTCAGTTCGAAGGGCATATTAAAGTGCAATCGCAGCAGGTTGTCCGGTGACAGATCAATCGCCAGTACCGATTCGCCCAACTGCTGTAACGCCCAGGCTAACGCCGCAGTGATTGACGTGGTGCCAGCACCGCCCCGAATCCCTTGCAATGCAATGACCGGCATGACTCAAACACTCCCCGTCTTGCTGGCCAGCTCCGCCAACAGCGGCCAGCGGACCATCATTTGTGCTAGCCGTTCCTGGCGTGAAATATCGATGTAGTTTAACTTGGGCAACGAAAAAGCGCGGCTTAAGGCCTGTAGATCGTCCTGAAGTTCTACCGGAGCTTTCTCCCAACGCTCTCTAAACGCATCATTATTCATCTTGCCGCCTCATAAAATAGGCTAATGTTAAATGACTATAGCAACGTTCAGAAAAAATTGGGCCAATAAGATGAATCTCAACGGGTAATATCCTTCTAATGGCTAGATTTGCTATGCTAACTCTGACATTAGGCTTTTAAAATGACCCGATCGGGTTTGGTCTACGCCACTTTCAACGAAAGTAGAATAAATCTATGGCGCACTCTTTTTCATTAGGTATCCGACGGATTTGGCAAGAGTTGTCGGCTATGCAATCCCCAGGCTTTTACTGGGTGAATATCGATCGCCAGAGCGATGCCAACCTATTTTGCCGGCAGATCATCGCCGCCCAGGCAGAAAATACCCAGTTGGCACTGATTGGTAGCGGCAATCAGGCAGACACCTTATTGGCAACGCCTCTTTCCTCTGCGATTAAAAAGTTTCCTTTATATAGCCTGCCAGAAAAAAAGGCGGCGCTGCTGCATTTGGCCGACGATCTGATGCGTGAGCTAAAACCCAGCAACCGCTTACTGATCCTGTTGGCCCACGCCAGCCTGTGGCAAACCTTTACCAGCGATGAATTGCGCAAATGGGCCACTCAACTCGGCCAATGGTTACACCAGCGGCAGTGCACGCTGGTGATACTCAGCCACGGCAGCGGCGTTAACAAACTCAAAGGCCAGCTAGCCACCGAGCACCGTATTCTCAACGGCCTGGCCAGCCTACAGGGGCAGCAAGGCAGCGCCCAGTATCTGGTGCACTGGTGGAGCACGGCAAACGGCATCAATGCCAATCAGCTGTTCACCCTGACCGAAGGCCCGGATGGCTGGCAAGGGGCGGACGACAGCAACCAGCCCTCCCCTACCCCGGAACGCAACGACGAGGGCCTGTGCCTGGCGGAACAGCGCATTCTGGAGGGCGCCCCGCCCCTATCGGCCAGTTGGCAACTGTTTGAGAACAATACCAAGCTGGCGCAGCGTGGCATGTTGACCATCGCCGCCACGCTGATCTTCGCCCTGTATCAAAGTGACGAAATTGACGAGTTGGCCCATCAGATCCATAGCCTGCGCCGCAGCAGGGGCGACGGGCTGAAGATTGTGGTGCGCGAGATGAGCGCCAGCCTGCGCTACAGCGACGAACGCCTGTTGCTGGCCTGCGGTGCCAATCTGATCGTGCCCCACGTGGCACCGCTTTCCAATTTTTTGACCATGCTGGAAGGCATCCAGGGCCAGCGGTTGTCGCGCCATGTCCCGGCGGATATCGATAACCTGCTCGCCGGGCTGCGGCCATTGCAACTGAAAGGCTACCTGCCGCTGGAGGAATTCAACCGGGCGGTGACTTCGCTGATGGAAAATACCCTGTTGCCGGAAGATGGCAAAGGGGTGATGGTCGCCCTGCGACCAGCACCGGGGTTGAGCGCCCGCCAATCGATGACGCTGTGCCATTTGCGGCGTTTTGGCGACATCATGACCGTGGCGCAGAATCGGTTGTTCCTGTTCCTTTCCACCTGCCGGATTAACGATCTGGATACCGCACTAAAATTCGTCTTCCGCCTGCCAGTTGGCGAGGCGTTCAGTAACCGGGTAGTGTGGCATCAGGATGTGGATATTATCGATAAAATCAGGCTGTTGCGGCAGCATATCGAGTTTTCGCTCCCCGCCAGCAAGCAGCAATCGGCCGCTGCCACAACCCACGCCGTAGCAACGGAACATCAGACCGAACGCCGGGAACCTATTCCCTTCACCCTGATGAGCCTCGGGCAGGAGGAACAGCCGTGAACGCACTTGACGATATTGTGCAACTGGTGATCCTGTGCGCCATAGTGTTTATCCCAACGGGATACCTGCTGCATCGCCGTTTCCCCAACTGGCACCGATCTTGGCAGAATTTGTTGTTATCACCGCGCTATTTAAAGTCGGCAGGGCTATGGGTGCGCACAGGTTCCACCTCTCAAATCAAGCGTAAAAAATAACCATGAGTGACGATAAAATAACGCAACCTGGCAATACCTTATGGCGATACTGGCGCGGTCTTGGCGGCTGGAACTTCTATTTCCTGGCCAAGTTCGGCCTGCTGTGGTTCGGCTATCTGAACTTCCATGCGTTGCCCAACCTGGTATTTATGGCCTTTTTACTGATGCCGATCCCGTCGCCGCGCTGGCACCGCTGGCGTCACCTGATCGCCATTCCTATCGGTATCGGTTTGTTCTATCACGACACCTGGTTACCAGGGATTAACAGCATCCTTAGCCAGGGTTCGCAGCTCACCGGTTTCAGCGCGGATTACCTGCTGGAGCTGACCAACCGCTTTATCAACTGGCAGATGATTGGCGCCGCCTTCGTGCTGCTGATTGCCTACCTGTTCCTGGCTCAATGGATACGCATCACGGTGTTTACCGTGGCGGCATTGGTGTGGTTGAACGTGGTCAATATTGCTGGCCCGGCGGTCTCCTTGCTGCCTGCCACCAATACCGCTACGGTGACGGATACCCCGTCTACACCGGCCACGGCGACGACACAAGGCGGCAATCTGCCTGCGGCCAATGGCCCACCGACCAATGCCAACCTCACGGCCTACCTGGAACAGTTCTACCAGCAGGAAAAAGCCCGAGCGACCCACTTCCCGGCCGCCTTACCCGCCGATGCCCAGCCGTTTGACGTGCTGATCATCAATATCTGTTCGCTGGCCTGGGCCGATCTGGACGCCGTCAATCTGCGCAACCATCCGCTGTGGGCCAAGATGGACATTATGTTCACCAACTTTAACTCGGCCACCGCGTACAGCGGCCCAGCGGCCATCCGCCTGTTACGCGCCAGCTGCGGCCAGCCTTCGCATCACGATCTGTATCAGCCCGCCAATCAGCAGTGCTATCTGTTTGATAACCTGGCCAAGCTGGGCTTTAAACAACAGTTGATGCTGGATCACTCCGGCGTGTTCGGTAACTTCCTGAAAGAAGTACGTGAGCAAGGTGATATGCAGGCTCCGCTGATGTCCCAGGCCGGGATCGGCAACGAACTGGCCTCATTCGACGGTGAACCCATCTATAACGATCTGCAACTGCTCAACCGCTGGCTCGATCAGCAGAAACAGGGCGGCGATGCCCGCACCGCCACCTTCTTCAACCTGATCCCGCTGCATGACGGCAACCGCTTTGTCGGGGGTAAACAGACCGCCGATTACCAGCCCCGAGCGCAGCAACTCTTCGATCAGTTGAACACTTTCCTTGATGAGCTACAGAAATCCGGGCGCAAGGTGATGGTGGTGATCGTGCCGGAGCACGGTGCGGCGCTGACGGGCGACAAAATGCAGATGTCCGGCCTGCGGGATATCCCAAGCCTGAACATTACCCATACGCCGGTTGGTATCAAACTGGTTGGTATGCAGGCCCCGCATCAGGGCAGCCCGGTGGAGATTAAAACGCCGAGCAGCTATCTGGCGCTGTCCGAGTTGGTCTCGCGGTTGGTGGACGGCAAGGTGTTTACTGCGCCAAGCGTCGACTGGCAAGTGCTGACGCAGAACCTGCCGCAAACGGCGGTGATCTCGGAGAATGACAATGCCATCGTGATGCAGTATCAGGGCAAGGCGTATATTCGCCTTAATGGCGGGGATTGGGTGCCTTATCCCCAGTAACTGGTGAGGGGAGCCTTTATGTTTTGCGACTAGAGGCTCTTCCTTGTTTGGCTAGATTCCCCGTCAATTTATCATCCGCTTTGTAAATGTTCAAAACTTGCTCGTTTTTAAGATTTAATCTATCATCATATTATGTAAATCTTAAACACTTGGGGCGAGGTCACCATGACGACAATGACCATGAACAAAAGCACTCGTGCTCACCGGTTCAACCCCGAGCACACCGAAAAAGCACTGATCCAGACACGCCTAGAAAACGTCGGCAAAAAATTTGTCGACGCACTCACTAGCGTAGAGGGAGAGAAACTGCTGTCACTACTCACTCTGTCCGATGGTGAATTTTGGTCAGAACTGAAAATTCTGGCGCTCACCCAGTCGGTGATAAACAACACCAACGTGGAAAAAAACGAGCAGGAAGAATATGCCGAAGCTAGGTTGGCATTTTTAAATAGCCTGGAAAAATACGGCGGTGTCCATAAATCCACGACCGTCAAAGGACTGCTGGGGTTATCGGTTCCCACTATTCATAAATACGGAAAACATAATAAACTCATTGTATTAGAGTGGGGTGCCGAAAAATTGTATCCAGTATTTCAGTTTTCTATCGATGAAAGATTTAGTGATAATGGGATGTTGAAAGGCTTACAGGAGTTACTGGCACGGATAACGCATAATGTAAGCAGCGTACGTAAATGCAACTTCTTCACCCGAAAAATTGAGATGCCCGGTTGCGCAGAAAAGACTACAGCGCTGGATATATTACGGCGGGGCGCTACAGAGCAAGAAATGGCGCATCTGCGCATTCTGGCGGACAACTTCGGAACCAACAACGCGGTTTAAAGCGGTGTCATTCATACTTGGCACTGCTTCCCCTGATTTATCCTGTAATCCGTAAGTTACATTCGGACTTGAGGATCTGCCTGGCGGTTTTTCCCTGGTGTTCATACTTACTCAGTCTAGTCACTGATGTCGTTAACAATATCCCACCCCCATCGAGTTTATCGGACTAAAGTACCACACAGGGCTGCCCATTATGCCGGGACAAATACTCTAGTCCGTCTGCATGATCAGCCAGCGCTTTCGACAGTTGTTGGGTGAAAGTGTAGACAGATCTTGGCCCCATCAAATCCCCGACGGAGATCCTCAAATGCGGAGCCAGTCGAGTTTCGTCAAAGACCTTCAGCGGCTTTTGCACCGCGATTTCCACCATACAGTTCGTTGTAAAATCCGAACGGTCAATGAAGTCCTCATTCTGATAGAACTCACTACATGCGGTATGAGGCGACTCAGCCAGATACATCGGCCATTTAGACTTATCGGGCAATGAGAAACGGTTTTCGCTATTGGGGTTAAAAAAGACACCTTTTCCGCCATAATACTGATCCTACAACTTGTAATAACCCGCCCCCACGGCGATAAGCTTCGTTACCCGCAGCTCGCCCTGATCTTCCAGGTCCATAATTTTTGTTAGGCGATCATGTAAATTACCCTTGTATTCGATGATCATCATTACCTACCTTGGTAAACATTGAGCTAGCATGCTTTTGAAATCAGCATTGGGGGTTCGTAAACATGGGAACTCCTGTTGGTTCACGCCACTCACACTGAATGTTATTTCAATTTTAATCATATGGTTATCAATACTAAGTTCGAAAAATATAGTATTGGTATTACCGCGACGACTTACGCGTTAAAAATGAGTGGACCAATAAGAAAAACGCTGTCGCCAATACCACTCCCCATGTTGCAATATAATAATAATCGTAGGGGAACCATTCATCATTATTATATAAAGCGTTATGACGGTATGAATAAGGGACATAAATGGCGTTGGTTATCTCTAAGATTGAAATAAAGGATACACATAAACAATAAAAGGGCGTATTTTTTAAAGTGATCCCACTACGTAACCTGGCAACAATCAACAGAAAACACACAATACCGACAACGAGTAACACAATAATGTCTTTCATGCCATTCACTCCCTGAATTCTGGCGTAACTGCATTGTGCGAAAGAGACCATTATTACCAAACCAACGATAAGTTCGCAATGGAAGCAGCATAGCCAGCCAATCTCATGTTCTACATAATTACTGAATGTGTCACAACAGATTGATACCAAAGTGGCAATGTTGCTGAGGCAAACGGGGACACCCCAAGCAGCTATCTGGCGCTGTCCAAAATGAACATTGCATCGGAGTAACTTATAAGTTACATTAACATTAACTTCAGGGAATGAGGGGGAAAGGATGTATCAATCTAAGTACTATCAGGATGAGAACGGAAGGCAACCATTCAATGAATGGCGGCAAAAACTCAAAAAGAAGGACCCGCGTGCCGTTTCCAAAGTAGATAACAGCGTTGACCGAGCGGAGGCTGGAAACTTCGGCGATCATAAGTTCGAACGGGACGGCGTATGGGAAATGCGTATTAATTATGGCCTTGGGTACCGTGTTTATTACTCAGTAGAGGCTGGCGAGATAATCCTGCTGTTGATCGGTGGTACTAAAAAATCCCAAGATGGCGATTTAGACAAGGCCGTCAGTTATTTACAGGACTACAAAGCGAGATCGAAAAATGACAGCGACTAACAAAACAGAGGCAACCCCAATGGCGGTCGCTCAGGAATTCCCGCCTGCTGTAGACCGTGAAGCACAGCTCATAGCGGAGTTGCGCGCCGATCCTGCCTACGCAGAAATCTATTTACAAACTGCGTTAGAAGACATCTATGAAGAAGGCGGCGTACCTGCATTTCTTACCGCACTACGCCGGGTTATTGAAGCCCGTGGTGGCGTTGGCGAAATCTCTAAACGCTCAGGCCTTGCCCGCCAAAACATTTACCGGGCGTTGTCTGCTGAAGGTAATCCGACTATCAAAACACTGACAGAAATTACCCGTGCTGCCGGTGTGCGCTTAACACCACTTCGCGCCTAGTAAGTTTCTGAACTGCACTCATAAAAAACGCCGGTATCGCTACCGGCGTCAGATTGAAGATCGAGTGTTAATGTCGCTGAGGTAACCGGGCGTAGCACGCAGAGTATCTACGTTGCGAGCCCGGTTAATAGTCTCAAGACCCAGCCGCTTCGTCCTGGTCGACGGCAAAGCAGGCCACCATCTGGTCACCATACTGCTTGAGCTGCGGTTGCAGCTGGGTACAGGTGCCAAAGGCACGGCGGCAGCGGGCGTTGAACGCACAGCCCGGCGGTGGGTTCATCGGGCTTGGCAGTTCACCGGTCAGCTTGATGCGCTCACGGCGCATATCCGGGTTCAGGCGCGGCGTAGCGGAAAGCAGTGCCTGAGTGTACGGATGGCGCGGATTGTTGAAGATGGCGTCTTTACTGCCCTTCTCCACACAGCGGCCCAGGTACATCACCATCACTTCATCAGCAATGTGCTCCACCACCGACAGATCGTGGGAGATGAACACGTAAGACAGCCCCAGATCCTGTTGCAGATCCATCATCAAGTTCAGCACCTGCGCACGCACGGACACGTCCAGCGCAGAGACGGGCTCATCGGCAATCACCACGTCCGGGTTGAGCATCAGCCCACGCGCAATGGCGATACGTTGCCGCTGCCCGCCGGAGAACATATGTGGATAGCGGTCGTAATGTTCGGTTTTCAGGCCGACCTTCGCCATCATCTCCAGCGCTTTCTCACGCCGTTCGGCGCTGCTCAACGAGGTGTTGATCAACAGCGGCTCCTCGAGGATCTGCCCCACCTTCTTACGCGGGTTGAGCGATCCATAAGGATTCTGGAACACGATCTGGATCTTCTGGCGGCGCAGCTTCTCTGCCGTCACGTCCGGCTTAAGCAGATCTTGCCCCTGATAGTACAACTCACCACCGGTAGGGATTTCGATCATGGTCAACAGGCGGCCCAGCGTGGACTTGCCACAGCCAGACTCCCCAACCACCGCCAAGGTTTTACCGCGCTCAAGGGTAAAGGAAACCCCGTCCAGCGCTTTTACCAGCCGTTCCGGGGCAAACAGCCCCTTCTTGACCGGGTAGTGTTTTTTCAGGTCAATGGCCTGCAATAAAGGGTGGTTCTGGCTCATACGGTCGGCCTCCCCGCATCATCCAGCGGTGTGTGACATTTAACCTGACGGCCGGGAATGCTGCGCAGTTCCGGCTCTTCTTCGCGACAGTGTTGGGTAGCATACGGGCAACGCGGGTTCAGCAAGCAGCCTTCTGGCCGATCGTACTTGCCCGGGACCACGCCAGGCAGCGAGGCCAAACGCGCCTTGTCGGTAGCAAACTCAGGCAATGCGCGCAGCAGCGCCTGGGTGTACGGGTGGCGCGGCGAACGGAAAATTTCTACCGCCTTGCCGGATTCCACCACCTGCCCGGCATACATCACGATGATGTGATGTGCCGCTTCCGCCACCAACGCCAGATCGTGGGTGATCAGCAGCAGCGCCATATTTTCGCGCTGTTGCAGCTCGAGCAGCAGCTCAATGATCTGGGCCTGGATAGTCACGTCGAGCGCGGTTGTCGGTTCATCCGCAATCAGCAGCTTGGGCCGGCAGGCGATCGCCATGGCGATCATCACACGCTGGCTCATCCCGCCAGAAAGCTGATGAGGGTAAACGTCCAGCCGCGAGGCCGGATCGGGAATGCCTACCTGATTGAGCAGATCGATAGCGCGTTGGCGACGGGTGCGGCGATTACCGCCCTGATGCACCTTCAGCGCTTCCATAATCTGGAAACCGACGGTATAGCATGGGTTCAGGCTGGTCATCGGATCCTGGAAGATCATCGCGACTTCGGAGCCCACCAGTTGCCGGCGCTCTTTTTCCGAGATTTTCCGCAGGTCTTGGCCGTTGAACTCCAGCTTGTCAGCCATCACCTTGCCGGGATAATCGATCAACCCCATGATCGCCAGCGAGCTGACGGATTTACCGGAGCCGGATTCGCCGACGATGCCAACCACCTGCCCCTGTTCTACGCTGTAGCTGATTCGGTCTACCGCGCGGAACGGCGCACCTTCGTCACCGAAGTGCACCGAAAGCTTGTCTACATTTAATAACGCCATTCTCTCTTCCTCTGTTACTGCTTGAGTTTGGGGTCGAGAGCATCACGCAAGCCGTCCCCCATCAGGTTAAAGGCCAAAACCGTCAGCAGAATGGCCACCCCTGGGAAGGTCACAACCCACCAGGCACTTTGCGCGAACTGCAGTACGTCGGAGAGCATGGTACCCCACTCCGGCGTTGGCGGTTGCGCACCCATACCCAGGAAGCCGAGAGCGGCCATATCCAGAATGGCGTTCGAGAAACCGAGAGAAGCCTGCACGATCAGCGGTGCCAGGCAGTTTGGCAGGATATTGACGAACATCTGACGCGCCGCCCCAGCCCCCGCCACGCGGGAAGCCGTCACGTAATCGCGGTTCACTTCCACCAGCACCGCAGCGCGGGTCAAGCGGACATAATGCGGCAAAGCAACGAAGGTCAGCGCCAGCGAGGCGTTAACGATCGAGGGCCCAAACACCGCCACCAGCACCAACGCCAACAGCAGGCTTGGCAGTGCCAGCATGATATCGACCACGCGCATGATGATGGCATCGACTACGCCGCCGAAATAACCGGCCAACAGGCCGAATACCACGCCCATCACCAGCGAAAGCACCACCACCAGGCAGCCGACCAACAGCGAGAGCCTGGCACCGTACATCAGGCGAGACAGCACATCACGGCCGACATCGTCGGTACCCAGAATAAACTTCCAGCTGCCGCCATCCTCCCAGACCGGCGGCCTAAGCAGGGCATCACGGAACTGTTCCGCAGGCGCATGTGGAGCCAGGAACCCGGCCCCCACGGCAACCACCAGCATGACCACGATATAAACCAGGCCAACCACGGCCCCTTTGTTGCGCTTGAAATAGTGCCAAAACTCCTGGAACGGGGTCATTGGCTTCGGCGCACCTTTCACTACAGACTCGGTAATTTGAGACATCAGAGCGCCCCTTATTTCTTGTGGCGAATACGCGGGTTGACCACGCCGTAGAGCACGTCTACCAGCAGGTTAACCAGAATAATCATACAGGCGACCAACAATACGCCGCCCTGAACAACCGGGTAATCACGGCGTTGCAACGCATCCATCAGCCAGCGGCCAAGCCCCGGCCAGGAGAAGATGGTTTCGGTCAGGATCGCCCCGGCCAGCAAGGTACCGACCTGAAGGCCAATCACCGTCACCACCGGCAGCAAGGCGTTACGCAACGCATGCACCACGATCACCCGCATACGGCTCACACCCTTGGCGCGCGCAGTACGGATATAGTCTTCACCCAGCACTTCCAGCATGGAGGAACGGGTCATACGCACGATAACCGCCAGCGGGATGGTGCCCAACACGATGGCAGGCAGGATCATATGCATCACGGCGTCGATGAAATCACCCGGCTCACCCCAGAACAGGGTGTCGATCAGCATAAAGCCGGTCAGCGGCAGGCTGTCATCGAGGAAGACCGTATC
The DNA here is from genome assembly GCF_055790865.1 of Serratia sp. K1WW1. NCBI lineage: Bacteria > Pseudomonadati > Pseudomonadota > Gammaproteobacteria > Enterobacterales > Yersiniaceae > Serratia > Serratia sp. K1WW1. The sequence goes on along the minus strand of NZ_CM147697.1, from coordinate 299,305 downwards.
GCTTATTCGCCCCGATACGGGCGTGAGGTTGAGCTGTACCGAAACCAGCATGATCAGCATCATGCCCCACCAGAAGATCGGCATTGAATAACCAGTCAGGGAGAGACCCACGGCGGTATGGTCAAACACCGAACCCCGCTTGACGGCCGCCAGCACCCCCACAGGGATACCGACAATCACCGCGAAGAGCATCGCGCACAGGCCCAGTTCCAGGGTGGCCTTAAAGCGCGGCACAAACTCTTCCCACACGGAGATACGGCTTTTGAGGGACGTCCCCAAATCGCCATGCAGCACGTTGGTGACGTAAGTGAAGTATTGGTGATAGAGCGGTTTATCCAGCCCCATCTCTGCCATGAGTTGTGCATGGCGCTCTGCGGAGATCCCGCGTTCCCCGGCCATAATGGTCACCGGATCGCCGGGGATCATATGGACGAATGCAAAAGTCAGCAACGTTATGCCGATAAACGTTGGGATAACTAACCCCAAACGTCGGAGTATGAACTGCAACATATCCCGAACTCTCTGTATCAAGTGCCCGGCAGCTCATCGTCCGCCAGGCTTATTAAAACTCACACGCTTCACGACATTCTTCTGGGGACGGGAATGCAGGGGCACAACGTATTGCGCCCCTGCATTTTGTATACCCTATGAATTTCAAGTTGCAGCTAGGCACCAAGCTCACTCATCCCCAGGAGCTTACTTCAGTAAGTGACTGGGGTGAGTGAGTGCAGGTAACAACGCTGCAGCTTGAAAGACGACGGGTATATCCCAGTCCTTCAACCAGCCTTGGTAGGCTTAGTCCAGAGAAACGTTCTCAAAGTGATGTTTACCAAGCGGATCGACCACATAGCCCTTCACTTCTTTACGCACTGGCTCGTAAACGGTGGAGTGGGCAACAATCAGCGCCGGAGCCTGATCGTGCATCACTACCTGAGCCTGCTTGTAGAGTTCTGCACGTTTGTCGTGGTTCGATTCAGAACGAGCCGGTTGGATCAGATCTTCAAACGGCTTGTAGCACCAACGGGAATAGTTGGAACCATCTTCTGCGGCCGCACAGCTAAACAGGGTAGCGAAGAAGTTGTCTGGATCCCCATTGTCACCGGTCCAGCCCATCATCACCGTCTGGTGCTCACCGTCTTTGGCACGCTTGAGGTATTCGCCCCACTCGTAGGTGACAATCTTGGCATTGACGCCAATCTTCGCCCAGTCGGACTGGATCATTTCAGCCATACGACGTGCGTTCGGGTTATACGGACGCTGTACCGGCATCGCCCACAGATCGATGGAGAAACCCTCCGGCATGCCTGCCTCTTTCAGCAGCTCTTTAGCCTTGACCGGATCATAGGTGTAATCTTTGACCTCGTCGTTATAGCCCCACATGGTTGGTGGGATCAGGTTTTTGGCAGGTTGGCCCGCCCCCTGATACACCGCATCCACGATGGCCTGCTTGTTCACCGCCATGGTCAGTGCCTGACGCACCTTCACGTTATCCAGCGGTTTCTTCTGGGTGTTGAACGACAGGTAACCGACGTTCAGGCCAGGCTGTTCCATCAGGTTGATGGTTTTGTCCTGCTTCATGCGAGCGATGTCTGCCGGGTTCGGGTACGGCATGACCTGGCACTCGTTTTTCTGCAGCTTGGCGTAACGCACAGAGGCATCTGGCGTGATGGAGAACACCAGGCGATCGATCTTCGGCTTGGTGCCCCAGAAACCGTCAAAGGCCTTGTAGAGGATTTTGGAGTCTTTCTGGTACTGCAGCAGTTGGAACGGCCCGGTACCCACTGGGTTCAGGTCCACTTTCTCTGGCGTGCCGGCTTTCATCATCTTGTCGGCATATTCTGCAGACAGGATGGAAGCGAAGTCCATGCCCAGGTCAGCCAGGAATGGCGCTTCTGGACGGGTCAGCGTGAAGCGAACGGTGTTGTCGTCCACTTTCTCGACTTTGCTGATCAGATCCTGCATGCCCATACCCTGGAAGTATTCATAGCTGCCGCCAGAAACCTTGTGGTAAGGGTGGTTGGGATCGAGCTGACGCATGAAGGAGTACACCACGTCGTCGGCATTGAAATCACGGGTAGGTTTGAAATCTTTGCTGTCCTGCCACTTCACGCCTTTGCGCAGGTGGAAGGTGTAGGTTTTACCGTCTTCGCTGACGTCCCACTTCTCTGCCAGGCCAGGTTCCAGTTCGGTGGTGCCCAGTTTGAACTCAACCAGGCGGTTATAGATTGGCACTGAGCTGGCATCATAGGTGGTGCCGGAGGTGAACAACTGCGGGTTGAACCCTTCAGGAGAACCTTCAGAACAGTAAACCAGCGTCTTTGCCTGCACGCTGGCCGCAACGGTCAGCGCAATCAGGCCGATACCGAATTTCAGAATCCCTGATTTACCCAAGGAACTTGTCATCGCTAGTGCTCCGTATGTGATGTGGTGTGTGTATTACCGCCAGAGCCTAATATTTTTTGTTACGCGGCCTGTGCGGTCAGTGCCCGAAGGCAGGAGGAATAAAAAGCGCGAGAATGCCGGATGGAACGCATCACGGCAGGGGCGTTTGAGCGAGTGAATTCCACTCATACACCTCTCACTCTTATCCCTGAGGGTACCAAATTGCCAACTGTTTGGGGTGCCGTCAATATAACCAGTAGGGATTTACCCAGACTGTGAGAAACAGCAAGCAAACATAAAAAAAACCTTTCAGCAACATTTACAGCATTAAAACTTGTGCTACGGGTTAAATCCTGGCGTCATGAACCATCGTTCATGACCAATCCAGCATTAACCTCCAATAAAAAACCAAAAAAGATTATTGCTGAATGATGAATATCTGAGCGGTTATTTTTGTGATCCCGGTAAAAGACAGGAGGAAATGCTGGGGTACTCCCCGAAAGAGGGAGCTGGGTTGAGGGGCTGTGCGCGGGGGATTTGCCACCGGGCTCTCCCCTTCCAGACGCCATTGTTGTCGCTGTGAATTACCGTCAAAATCGAGCCCGCGGGTGAAATTCCAGGCCGCCATTGCGTAGCCAGTGATACAATTCACTGTTACGCCTGAAACCCAGCTTGCGCATCGCCGTGAGTTTATGGGTGCTGACGGTCTTGACGCTAAGCGAAAGTTTGTTCGCGATCTTGTTGGGAGTTAATTCCCATGAGATCCCTTGCAGAACCTCGCGCTCACGCGGGGTCAGGTTCAAATTGCGATACGTTCTTCCCGTATTGGCTGCCAATGACGACTGGCTTGCCTGCTCAAACATCTCCTCGACCAGACGCACCACGGCATCAGGCCCTACTTTGCGGTTTAACACCGCATGTCCATGCTGGTCTCTGATATTTTCAGCGCTCGTATCCCATATGAGAATCGTCCCCAGCCGCTGGTCCCCCGGATTTTCCCGGCGAGAATTGAGCCGCGTCGACCAGCCAAACGCTTTGACACAAACCATCAGATCGATCGCTATTCCAGAGGCAACCGGCACAAAACGGCAGGTACAGCCTTTCGCCAGAAAATAGTCCTGCAAAATATGTTGAATGCCCAGTGCAAAATAACGATTGGCATCCTGAATAGCGATAACAATATGTGGTTTCATTTTACTTCCTTATAATTTAAAACAGGAACAGTGGGTTATTTTCAGACGTCAGGTTAGGCTGTGCATGGTTAATACACCGCAACGTCTAACGGCAATAAACACCAGGCGACGGTAACAATAACACCTCAGTCGACACCCCCCCAACCAGAGCAGTAATAGGAATAAAGCGGAAGCGGCAATATCAACGGTATTAATAGATAATCCAAAACCACGTTAGCTGCTAAACACCAACATATTAACCACATAAATACCTGCATAAAAACTGATTGTCATCTGTGATTTCGGCATTGACAGAGGGCTGAATAATTTTTCAGCTTCATGTAGCGAAACCCTTAAAATAAAATTTCACGCAGTTTATTTCTCTTTGTTGGGCGGTCTCGGTTTGGCCGACGACAGATCAGTATTAACAGAGGTCACATTTGTCCGCCCCTTCTAGTCTTACGTTCGGGACCACCCTCAGCCGTCGAGCACATCGATCGTCTAGGCCAAATTCAGTGATATGATATTTGTAGTATCGCATCAGATGAGTAGCTCCCGGCATTACTCAAAGTGCCACGTATCGTCGCCTTAATCATTAGAGGTACATTTATCCCCGTGCCGACCGTCCCTTGCGTTCCCCCGATAGGTCTGTTATTGATGTCGATCTCCACGTCATGCCCGTCGATCTGTGGACGATTCATTAGGCTCGCAGTGACTGTGGCCGCGCTCGAACACTGCACAATACCGTCGGCGTTCGCGCTGGCGTTAGTGGTACCTAAGCTTACGTCCCCAACGTCGATGACCCTCGGAAGGTGAACAGTGCAGTTAAGCTCGGGCCTCGGAACACTTCCGCACATGGCACCCGGAGCTAGAACGGAGATGAATGAGCCCTTGAGATCCGGCAGAGTGGCGAATCCCACGCACAGGGCGTCCCACCGGACGAATTTGAGGTCCTTTTTATTGATCCAGTTGTGATGATTGAAGTACCCCGAGCGACCATACTTCAAAATAAATGCCTCGTAGGCTTGCCCCCAGGTCGTCCCCGCAGGGACGCGCACCCCATCGATCACTCTATCGGGTACGCACGTCCCCCCCGAGTCACACATACCGCTACCGGGATGAAGCCCCAGACCAGTGCGGGGTATGGGTCCGAACACACATACGTTCCGCTCACATCCCGATGGAACGAGATCCATCCCGGGAAAGTCCGAGTCTCCCGCGATCGTGAAGTCGAAGGAGAGCGCATATATATTACCGCCAATAATATCGTCGGGAGCAGGTTGATAAGGCCCCACCCACGAAGTATACGAGTGGACAGCTCCCGCGTAGGCGACAAGGATTAGACAGATAACCCGGAAAATGATCATCATAAGTAATAGTTCTCACGGTAAGGCCTGACGTCCGTTGTCGTGGCCATGGGGTCCGGGCGGAAGCATAGCCGTATCGGACAGCCAGACGCCCGGCAAAATATTAAATTTATTTTATTAGGCAGGTAATCCCCTCACGTTTTGTAAGTGGTGTTTTGCCCAATTCATCCACCGGGCCTCATATTCCCGCTCCCGTATCTCGGTCTCTGCCTTCGACAGCTTCCGCTCATCAAGCCGCGCAATACGTTCCCGATAGTTCTCTGTTGCTCTCGGGGCTATTATGGACCCCAGCGGGGAATACCATAATCCCAACCAGCCAAAGCCATGTTCAATTCTCCCCAGTTACGTTTTATCCGGGTGTGTTTAAAACCACCCAAATCGAAAAAATCATGCAGCGATTTAATCGCCTTGCGTAAATGCCAACGCGTTTTAGTGAAGAAAATAAAGTCATCCCTATACCGGGCATAAAATATCTCCTCACGCGTCGCAAAATAACTGTCTACATGTCGCAATATCCCCCGAATATCCATGCGGTAGACATAACGCCATTTACTGCTGGACCAGGTCGAGGATACGCACTGTGTCGACCCGCTGACGGCACCATGCCCTTTCAGGTGATGGCAACGCACATACCAAGGAAATTCTCACTCATATTCCAGATTGAAGGTCGCGACCGCACTGAACGATCCGCGTTCGATACTCCGGTTCCTGATGGCGTCCGGCTCACCCTGCACATAGGCCTTCAGCGCAATAATACTACTCCCTTCCAGCAGCAGGAGCTTATTGCTCGCCTTATTGAGCGGCAGCAGTTTGGCCGACTGCGTTTCAAGCCCGATGGCAATCCCCATGGCCTCACTGCTGCCGTCGATGGCCAGCATTCCCGGCAAGGAGCGGTTTTCAGTGCCGGTAAAGGTCACGCTCACCGTCTTGCCCAGCGTCAGGTCACATTCCTCCAGGTGTATCTCGAACGACTGCCCCAGGGTACGAGTGTTGAGGTACAGGTACTTGTCGATAACCGTGCCAAAATCAAGTTGGATCTCTTCATCACCCGGCTGCACCACACAGGGCTCCGCGACCAGGGCACCATGCAGGCGCACGTTATTGTCAGCTGCGGCCAGGGTCGGCAATGGTGCAGCAATCAACGCCTGCGCCAACCACAGGGCGGTGACCCGGGAACGTGGATATCCTGAACGCTGATGCTTGCCCGATTTACCTTTCATATCACGCTCCTCATTGGTAATCGGCACGCAACGTTGCCCAAGCCTCAAAGGCCCCTTCGATCAACGTGCTCCCTTCTTTCTTCACCGGTACCGCCTCCAGACGCGGCGGGTTAGCCAGGTCTATCTTCAGCGTACTATTCGGCGTAAACGGTTGGTCATTCTGGTAGATCTGGATACCCAGGTTCGCCTTGTCCGTCATCAGCGCCTGACTATCGAACCCGGCCGCACTGCCGCCCAGACTCAGCGTCAGCGCCCAGTTGCCGCTGGCGGCCTCCACGCAGTTTATCTGGTAGTTCATCATCTGACGGTAGTTCACCCCGTCCACCTTGTTGATACCCACCCGCTCGCCGAAGTTCACCTCTATCCGGTTGTCGTCGTTGATAGTGCACGGCGGCGGTGTTATCAGCGTACCGTGGAACATCATGTCCGCCTCGTTATCCTTCGCCAATGCCGTAACGGCAACGCCCATCAGGCCACAGGTCAGCAACAGGACTTTTATCGTTCTGCTCATGCTCTACTCCCATTACTGGTAATCCACTTTCATTGTCGCACCCGCGGTGAATTCGCCCTCCGTCAGGGTAGCCCCGCTCTGTTTGACCGGAACGGCCCACAGTCCCGGTTGGTTGGGGTAGGTGAAGTTCAGCCAGTTGTTGATTGCCAGTTTATTGCTGCCTTGTTGCAGCTTGATACCCAACCCCGCCTTGTTGGTTTTCAGCAGCGTGTCGTCAAAGCTCGCCCCATTTCCCTGCACCTGCAGTTTCATCGCATTGGAAGAGGCTCCTGTGCATAACAGCATATAATTTACCGGCATCTTATAGTTGTCGCCGTCCACCCGGGTGGTCATCACGTCACCGAAATCCACTTCGATCGGTCTGTCATCGTTGATAGTGCACGGCGGCGGTGCCAGTACGGTCACCTTGACCGTGACTGATTCCACGGCCAATGCCAGCATCGGCAGTGCGGTCAGTAAGCCAGCCAGCGCTCGCCAGGCATGTCGACGCAGTGTTATGGTTCCCTTCATCGTCCCGACCACCTCAGTCATAACTCAGGTGAAAATCCACCACCGCCCAGTAGCTGCCCGCCACTAGAGCAGCTGGCGTACGTTCAGGGGTGACGGTATAGCTCAGGCGGTCCTGCCCCGGCGTCAGCAACAACGGTTTGCCCCGGCTGCCCAGGCGTATGTCCTCGCCCTGACCATTTTTTAGCCGTAACCCCAAGCCAGAAACACCCTGCGCCTGCACCAGCTGCGGGTTGTCCGCATCACGCGGCGCAGTAAAGCTCACCGTCACCGCCGGTTGATTGTCTGCCCAGGTCAGGCCGCCGGTACGCACGTCCCGGCTGCCCGCCGAACTGCGCAGGCAATCCGCCAGGCGCAGTTCGAACCATACCGGTTCACCGCGGGTGCCAATCGCCTGTAGACGTCCCGTACCGGTTTCACCCAGCGCGATATCCTGGTAAGCGCTGGCCATTTCCAGCCGACAGGCGCTTTCCGTCAACGCGCCATGCACATGCAATGTGCCGTTAGCGCCTTCGACATCCCAATTGTCCACCGCCGCCTGCGCTGGCGGCAGCAGCCATAACATCGCGCCCAATGTTAATGGCACGACAAGGGCCTGCCTGCCCAGTGCGGCGTGATATTTCAATTCAACCGGCCAGCCTCCGCATTGCGGCGTGTTGTCCATCTCGTTCATCATTCTCATGCCTTCTCTCCCTTGCCCAGCCTCACCGGTTGCTCTGCTATGCTTTCTTTTCCGGTATCACCTTGCAGGTGCTGCCGTTGCAACTGAAACTCAGCTGCGGCCGGCCGCCGTAGTCGTTGATATAGGTCAGCACCGGGCTACCGCCCACGCTGGCCGCGCTCACCGTCAGCGGCAGGCTGCCTTTCGGCGGCACCATCATCGGTTCAAAACCTTTTACCCCGGCCCCGTCTTTTTTGCTGCTGGCGTCCACAATGGTGACGTAATAAGGCGTCGGGTTGTTGACCAGGTACTTGTCACCCTGTTTGCTCAGCGTCATCTGCTCCTGTGGCGGCGCGGCATTTTTGTCCATCGCTATACCCGCCGGGCGGTAGAACAGCTTGATGCGCGTCTGCAACGCAATCTGCAGTGTATTCGCCTTGGTGCTCTTCGGCGGGATTTCCCGCAGGTTGAAGTAGTACACCGTTTCACGGTCCTGCTTGAGCAGTTTCGCCGCCGGCAGCGCCTGGATTTTCACCTGGCTCGGTTTGCCTGGCTCGATGCGTTGCACCGGCGGCAGCACGGTGAGTGGGCTCTGGATTTTGTTGCCCTGCTCATCCTCAATCCAGCCCTGCGCCAGATAGGGCAACTGCTTGTTCTGGTTGCTGACGTTCAGGCTTACCGACTTCTGGCTGCCGTCAAAAATCACCCGCGTACGATCCAGGGCTATCGCCGCCTGAGCCTGCTGCGCAACCATTGCGCTCAACAAAGCGACCGTCAGCAACGCTGGTATTCGCGTGCCACGCAGTAAAAGGTTGTTCGTTTTCAACATAGTGTTCTGCATCATTGCTTTCCCGGCCTTTGGGCCTCTGAATGTGGTTGATTAAAACCGTATGCCTTTCTCGTCATGCAACGGTGAAGGTTATGCCGCCACATCGTCGGATGACGCCGCCGCCGTCGGTTTATCACCGGCAGGCGCTTGCGCGCTCATCGGATGGCACGGCAGCAGCAAGGTGTTCATCAGCATGTCCGCCGGTAGTGGCGTTGGCATGCGCACTTCGCACTGGGCGCTACCGTTCCACCGCACCGTCATGCTTTCATCCGCTTTAATGCCGCTCAGATAGACGCTGCCGCCGTCATTGACAATGCCGGTTTCCTGTTTGCGAGCATTGATTACCGTGGCACCAAACGGCGGTTCACTGCCATCGGCCAGCTTAATCACCGCCATCGCCTTCTCACCGGCAATCACATCAAACTGGCGATAGCCAATGGCCCCTTCCGTCAGCGTGGCCTGCACCACCGATTTGGTGGCTTCTGCGTTATCCCCCAGCTGATTCAGGTCGATGCTGGCCTTATTGCGGTAGTAGCTGTTCACATCGCCGATCACCGCCTTGCCCCAGAGGTTGGTCCGGCTGGTGCTGCCATAACCACGCACCGGCACATCCGGCACCCCGCTGGTGTCGATCAGCATCCGGGTTCCGCCCGGCATCCCAGCACGGTGCACAGCACCGCCCTCAGCGGTCATCGTCATCCCGCCCTGCAGCGACATGCCGAAAGCGCTATACCGGTCCTGCTGATAACTGGCGTTGGCACTCATGCGGGCAATATCCCCCTCATGGTTGTAATAGCCACTCAGGTTGAGCCCGCTGCGCGAGCTGCCAGCACTGAGCTGGTAGTTATTGTGTTCATCTACCCGGTCAAAGTACCCCACCCGATGGGTGGTATCATTACGGTTCACCGTAGTGTTATAGCTGACCGTTGACTTGCTGCCCCACGGCAGCGACAGCGACAGGTAAGCGCCATCATCTTTGGTACCGTTAAATTGATTGCGGTACGCCGACAACGACAGGCTCAGGTTACGCAACCGCCCTACGTCGAAATAACGCGACATCGTCAGGTTATAACGGTCATTGGCCGGACGATCCCAGTAGGTCTCATGGCTGTAATTGAGGTAGCTGCTCAGCCCCCAATCACGGAAGTGTTTATTAAAGGTGATGGTGTACATCTCCTTGCCGCCACCGGTGCGAGTGCCGTAATAACGCGCATCCAGATACTCGCTCATGCTCATAAAGTTTTGTTCGGAGAAGCGGTAGCCGGCAAAGGTCACCTGGCTGTCGTACTCGTCGAAGTTCTTCGAATAGCTCAGGCGGTATGAACCGCCGCTGAGCGTGCCGCCTTCCTGCGGCAATCGCGCCCGTGACTGGGTAGCGTCAAAGGACAGAGCCCCCAGCGCCATCAGATCACGCCCGATACCAGCTGACAGTGCGTTATAATCCCCACCTACCAGTGCGCCGCCATACAACGACCAGCCGTTACTAACCCCCCAGGAAAACTCCCCGGTACCGAATAGCGGGCCACGCGAGTGGTGTTGCCAGTCTGAGGGTTTACCCGTTGCCAGTTTGAAGCGCACCGATCCCGGACGCGTCAAATACGGAATGCTGGCGGTGTTCACCGTGAACGTCTGTACGCTGCCATCCTGTTCTTCTACCCGCACCTCCAGCTCGCCGCTGACCGCATCGTTGATGTCCTGAATACGGAATGGCCCTGAAGCGACCGTCGTCTCATACAGCACCCGCCCTTGCTGACTGATCGTCACCTTAGCGTTGGTTTTCGCCACGCCGACCACTTCCGGAGCGTAGCCACGCAGATTCGGTGGCAGCATGTTGTCATCCGACACCAGGCTGACCCCGCTAAAGCGGAAGCTGTCGAACATGCCCGAATCCAGGTAGTTCTCCCCCATCGTCAGCTTCGAGCGCAATACCGGAATGGCGCGGTAGGCGTAATAACGGCTCCACTCCAACTGCTTGTCTGTTGGTCGCCCCGACCCGGTCTGATGGCTGATATTGGCCTGCCAGTCTGCCCGCAGACGCCAGGACCCCAGATTGGCCCCAGCGGTACCGTTGCCGCTGAGGTTGTACCCACGCGTTCCCTGTTTCAGCTGTTGCTGACTGCGGGCATTGACGTTGTAATCCAACAACAATCCTGGAATACCCTCATCCCAGCGCGAAGGCGGATCCCAGTTTTCTGCGGTATATTCCAGGAAGGCTTGCGGGATATTCAGGTACAGGGCGTTGGTGGCCAGATCGCCCCGCACTTCCATCCCCTGCACGCTGCCTTCATCCAGACATTCGCCGTTATGCCACCAGGTCACCCCCTTGAGTACGCCGTCCTTGAATCCCAGCTCGTTCGCCAGCGCCTGGTTGATACAGGCGCGGCTGCCGTTCGGTACGTCTTCCGGCACATAAAACGGGATCTGCTGCTCCGGCAGATCATTCTTGTTGATATGTACCGCCATGCCGTAAGTGCCTGGCATGATGTAACCACCGCGGGAAAACTGGCTTAGATCGATATTCTGCCGATCGTTTACATCCAGTACATCGGTGTTAAATTGAATTTCCTCAGCAGCAAACACCATCATTGATGGTGTACCCAGCGCCAAGGAAATACACAGCCCCAATAATTGAAGACGAGCCAACTTCCCTGCAGGTGACAATCCCATATCCCTAACCTTTTTGATTAATGTCTTCTCAGTTTGGCAATGCATTAACAGCGTTTAGAAGTAATCCAATTTAAAACGAATGGATGAAAAGTAATTCCCGGCTTTCAATACATGGTTATTTGCTACCAGTTTCATGGTGTAGTTAAGCTGCATAGCGCCAGGCGTTATATTCCTTAATGGCAAAGGACTTCCCGGAATGGCGGCATGGCCGCTAGACTCATTAATTTGTAGCGCTACGCCCGATGCGTCCCCTTGCACACCAAATAATGCCCCTTCGCTATCACCATCAAAGGTTACCTGGAAATTTTTCCAGTCAGGGAGTTTATTACCCTCACGTTCCAACTCACAATTCACCAGTTCAATAGTGAAGGGTTTACTGCGGCCATGGCCATCACGAATAATATCTGCCACAGGGACAACACCCAGATTAATAGTCTGATCGCGACTCTCTACAGCAATCGCACAAGCGGTATCAATAATGGCTCCTTGCATATTGACCCGTCCCCATCCCTGAGCAATATTTGCTGCCTGAGAAGTAAAGGGGGCCATGAGAAATATGAAAGAAAACACTACAGTGATATTATTTATGCCCAGCATGGATATGATCCTTATTCCACTTGTCTCCCAGGAAAAGCATGCGGATTTCTCCGCATGCAAAACGCGTTACTCAAACAAAGAGGTAATGCTTACTGGTAGGCCAGCGTGAAGTCGGCAACTGCCTGGAATTCACCTTCGGTTACAGCAGCAGAAGCACCGTCACCCTGCATATAAGCGGAGAAATTCAGGGTATTGTTGCCATTTTGCAGCTGTTGCGCCTTGGTTGCCTTGCCCAGTTCAATTGTCTTACCTGAACCATCAGTAATCGCGACGCTGGCACCTTTCGCCGTACCGGTAATACCCAGCAGACCATTAGCAGCAACAGACTCCATACCGGTGAATGTCACGGTAACTTTATTGTTATCTTTGTCACCCACTTCGCAGTTTTCCAAATCGATGGAAAAGTTACGCGGGGTAGATTTGCCACTGTCTTTCAAAGCCACTTTAGAAATTTGCCCCAGCTCAATCGTCTGATCGATAGTCTCAGGGCTGATGGAACAAGGTGCATCAATGATAGAACCGGTAAAGGTCACTTTACCGTGCCCCTGGTCTTTCACCGCGGCATGTGCCACAGAAGATACGCCTAAAGCGATTACCGCTGCCATCATGATTTTGTTCAGTTTCATGCAAAAGTCCTTAAGATAAAAATTCCATAATTCTTAATTTCAATGGATGCAAGATCCACGTGCTTTATCGTCAGCCCCCTAGTGCCGCTTCCTTCGTGTCTTTGGCAAGGCCAGTAAAACACAAGCAGCCTCAAGTCTGCCGATGTGGATAAATCTACCATTAAAACAAAAATTAGATATTTGTATTGTAAAATAGCAATTATTTAGATTTTTACTTCAAGAACTGAGAGTTATATAAGCTTACTAATCAAAAAACCAAATGTTAACAAACATTACCAGATTTAAGTATCCCCTCTATATATGCGGATTATTTTTAATGGTTTGACTGCCTTGGAAGATACATATAAAAAAGCCATTCACCACACACTTAATGAGTCTCCCTTATGTTTTACATCCTCAATAAGGTGATTAAATATTCACCTGAATCAAAAGAACTATCATTGGCGCAAGAGGAGCAAACCTCATTGGTTTTGTCTAATCAAGCCTCACGGCTATTAATGGAGTTGATAAAAAACATTGGTAATGATTTAAGCCGCGATTACTTGCTGAAACATATTTGGGAGGATTTTGGCTTAACACCATCAAACAACAACCTTTACGGTGCGGTAAGTGAGTTAAGGAAAGCCATATCAAACCTTGGTATCACAGAGCAAGTAATCATCACTATCCCGAAGGTGGGGTTCAAGTTTAAGTGCAGCGTTGATTTCATTCCCAAAGAAGCATATACAACGAAAACAGAAAGTAAGAAAAAAAAACCGACATCAATAAATCATCCAAGATTGGTCAGTTTTTTTTGCGCATTTTGCATTGCAGCATTGGCAATGCTTTACTATATCCTGGTAGAATCAAAGAGAATAGAAATTAAAAAACCCACTACGTCTTTAATGGAGGTATATGATAAGTGTAATATTTACTCATTAAACAACCCAGCCGTACAGCTCAAAGATCAAATAATGGAAAATATATTTGCAAGAACCAACCTTAAAGAAGAGTGTAAAACCAATGACTACAATATATATTATAGCGATATAAAATCCATTGATGACTATGTTTTTGTTGGTATATGCCTTAAGTTTAACGCTAACAAAAATACGAAGTGTTTCAACATCAGGTATAATTAAATGAAGAGATATGCCATATTAATAGCAGCCCCTATGTTAACCCTGGTAATTTTAGCTTATGGGTACGAGAAAAAAGTAAAGACAAAAAAATTATTGCTTACATGTAATTACAGTGTTCAATTACATTTGCAATCCAAAAACACCAAAATATTTCAAAAAGTTAACGTTTTCTTTTACGATGATAATTCAGGATTTCAAAGTGCTTTTGGAAAAATGGATGTTGAGGGTAAAAAATACACTATAGATAATGATAACTTTTTCATTTATAATGAAACCGACAAGAAAGGAACCTATACGCTCGAGTATAATAAAACAGTAAAAAAATACGATGACAACACTCCGGATAATTCATGGGGTGACTTTGGAAATAGAACGTCGGTCTATTACATGACTTTCCATAAGCTCGATAGCGATACTTATCTAATCAGAGAGCGGGGATCGCCAATGTTTGTTTGCACCAATAACTAATCTACCCCGCCGCCCTCCCAAGCCCTAGCTGGCGGGGAATTATTCACTGCATGACCGGGGTCGGGGAGCTTTCAATCAGAGAACTTGCTCGTCGCGTTGAGCGAGATGTTAAAGCTGTGCATACGGATCTTCAGGCATTGTGGCTTGCGGCATCGTTGATAAGTGTACAGCCGGGGTGGTATTCCCCTACGACCAAATCCATTTCGATTTTGTCATTGGCAAGACAACCTGAGCGATAAACTCCAGACGTAAGAAAGCCCGCTTAAAAAAGCGGGCTTTCTTGAATGTGGTCGGCGAGAGAGGATTCGAACCTCCGACCCACTGGTCCCAAACCAGTTGCGCTACCAAGCTGCGCTACTCGCCGATGCGGGGCGCATCTTACTGCTGGGCCGTATACGCGTCAATCTCTTTTTCACCCCCGCATACCAAGTGGCGCTAAAAGCGCCAAACAGGCCAGTATCTGAGCGGATACGGCCTTTCTGGTTTGGCTTACAGCGCTTTGGCGTCCGCTTTGCTCTGCGGCAGGCGACACCAGTTATTGCTCTCAACAATACCGCCGTCTGGCGAGGTATAACCCAGGCAGCCGAGGATAGAGTCAAACAGTTCTACGTGACGGTGCGGCTGGCCAACCCGCTGTTGAGTCTGTAACTGTTCAAACGCACTCTTATGCTGCGGATCTTCGAGGTATTTATCGGAAGCCCAGACGATCATCGGCACACGGAACTGCTCTGGCGGGGCCATTTCACGCGGCGTACCATGCAGATGCGAGTTTTCACCAATGGATTCACCATGGTCGGCTGCGTAGAACACGATCGCCTTCTTATCGCGCACCTGGTCAATCACGCTGTCGATAAAGGTATCGGTGTACAGCACCGAGTTGTCATAGGCGTTAATCAAGCGCTCCTTGGAGCAGAACTCATCCACGCCCATGCATTCCGGCTGATAACGAGCAAAGCTGCGCGGGTAGCGCTGTGAATAGAGGTAATGCGACCCTTTGGTATGCAGGATCACCAGATGCTTGCCGTTGGGATGGCGAGCCAGCGACTCTTTCATCTCATCCACCAACAGCATATCGTCCACTGATTTGCCGTCGTTACGCTTCTCTGAGGCGATCATTTCACGGAATGAGTAGTTATCCACATCGGTATTGTTGTAGAACCACACCTCGCTCTGCATCGCGAACAGCTCGGAACTGAAGCCCAGCTCTTTCAGTACGGCAAAGATATTCTGCTCTTTCAGGGTGCGCTGCGGGTTATCCGAGGTGCCATGCTCGCGCACGAACATACAGCGTAACGAAAGCTTGGTGGAGGTATCACAAGATTCCCCACGGAATGCCACCAGATTTTTCTCCTGCGACAGCTTTGGCGTGGTATCACGCTCATAGCCCAGGATGCCCATATGATCCCAGCGGGTGGTTTCACCGATGATAAACACCACGTAGGTGTCATCAATGCCCTCTGGAGCAACATAGGTAAAGTGCTTGCTGGGATCGAACATGTTGGCTGCGTCCGAGCTTTCATCATATCGGGTGTAGGCAAACAGCCCCAGAGCCGAAAGCCAGTTGGAAGGCAGATAAGAGTGCGCAACCACCCCGCCATAGCTCGGCAGATCGATATTAGTGATCTTTTCCTGTGCGCTTTGCTCTTTATCCAAGGTACGCAACGGCAGCCACACCAGCGCGACCACCGCCAACATGATCAACAGTGGCTTAATCCGCTGCCCTGGCGTTTTCATTTGTTCGATCAGGGTATCGCGCAGGTTATTGCTCCAGATGCACAGCAGCGGCAAAGCGCTGACCACGATCATCCACAGCACAAAATTCAGCCCGACGACCTCTTTGGACAGATCGATATCGGTGGTCATCACCGAAACGATAATCCCATAGCCAATCACCACGTTGAAGAACGTCATGTAGTAACTGGCAGCGACGGAGATCAACACCAGCAAAGAGGCGACGATGCGGTAAAACAGCCGGCCTCCCAGGGATACCAGCCGCATGATAAAGAAGGTGAACAGGACAATGGCGATGACTTCCGTCAACGCAGAAACAACCTTGATCCCCTGAATGCCGTGCGCGAAGGAATCAAAGCGACGATAGAAAACGGAAAGGTTTAAAAAGATGCCGATATAGATCGCTAACAATAACGATAAATTCTGCTGTGATAGCGATTTAACTTTGTTCATGTAACGCAGTGGCTCCGGGCTTCAAGTTCTGAAACCATCAGACAGTCGATATGCCCTCAGGTTCAGCCGATGGGCAATAAGCACTATTCTGCCTAACAGAATCAAGAAAAATCGCACTAAACGAGCATTTTTTGCCACTTTTGTGAGGAGAATAGCGAGGACAGGGCCAGGTAATGGGGGAGCATTAACTCCCCCCACTTTCACCGGTTTTTGGCAGGAAACATTATTTAATGTTAAGGGTTACATCGATATTGCCGCGCGTGGCATTGGAGTAGGGGCAAACCACATGGGCTTTCTTCACCAAGTCTTCCGCGACGCTACGCTCTACGCCCGGCAAGCTGATATCCAACTGAACCTCAATGCCAAAACCGTTGGGGATCTCACCGATACCGACGGTGCCCTCGATGGAGGCTTCAGCAGGGATTTTCACTTTTTCTTTCGAGGCGACAAACTTCAGTGCCCCCAGGAAACAGGCCGAATAGCCCGCGGCAAACAGTTGCTCAGGGTTGGTAACCTCCCCACCGGCGCCGCCCATCTCTTTCGGCACGCCTAATTTCACGTCCAACACGCCGTCGGATGAGGTTGCACGGCCGTCTCGGCCACCGGTTGCCTTGGCATGGGCGCGATAAACCACTTTCTCAATAGACATAGATCGTTCCTTTTCGGGTTGGTGACCCGATCCAGTGTAGACCATTCTGCGCGTAGCCCAGGCTCGCACAACCGACGTTAAGCACGGTATGCTAAGTTCTATCTATCGGATGCCGCAGGGAAATCAAAGCATGACTGACACATTGGCCGAACGCGCCCGCCGCTATGCCACCAAAGCGCATGGAGCGATCGATCAGCGCCGCAAATACACCAACGACCCGTATATTGTGCATCCACAGGCAGTGATGGAGATTGTCAGCAGCGTGCCGCACAGCGAAGAGATGCTGGCCGCCGCCTGGTTACATGACACCGTTGAAGACACCCCCTCGACGCTGGCCGATATCGAAAGCCATTTTGGCGCGCAGGTTGCCGGCTTGGTGGCGATGTTGACCAACGTCAGCGTCGGCAGCGCGGATAATCGCTATCAACGCAAGAACCGCGATCGTCGGCACAGCGCCAGCGCTTCCCCACAGGCCAAAACCATCAAGCTGGCAGATTTGATCGACAACACCCGTTCCCTGCTGCGATACGATAGCCACTTCGCCAAAACCTATCTGGTGGAAAAGCAGCGCCTGCTGGAAGTGCTGACCGAAGGTGACCCAGAGCTGTGGCGGCAGGCCAGCTACATCATCGAACAGGGTTTACAAACGCTGCTACTACCACCACATAACGTCCCGGCCCGCTGGTTTGAACATGCCCGGCAGCGCTACCAGGAAAACGACGTGATATAACAAATTCCCTCACCCCAGCCCTCTCCCAAAGGGCGAGGGAGCTGTCCGGCATCGTTGATAGGTAATGTGGTACTCCGTAGGGGCGCTGCATGCTGTGTCCAATTTCCAACCAACTCGATCAGTACCCTCTCCCAAAGGGCGAGGGTATTGTCCGGCGTCGTTGATAGGTAATGTGGTACTCCGTAGGGGCGCTGCATGCTGCGCCCAATTTTCAGCCAACTCGATCGGTCCCCTCTCCCTTTGGGAGAGGGTTAGGGTGAGGGGGGATTACTTGATCTTCAAGCTGCTGCCGTTGCTGTGGATCACATCGCGATACCAGTAGAAACTCTTCTTGCGGCGGCGCTCCAGGCTGCCGTTACCTGCATCATCGCGATCGACATAGATAAAGCCGTAGCGCTTCGCCATTTCCGATTTGGAAGCGCTGACCAGATCGATCGGCCCCCAACTGGTGTAACCCATAACCTCAACCCCATCGTCGATCGCTTCCGCAACCTGCACCAGATGGTCGTTGATATAGTCAATGCGGTAATCGTCGTTGATGCTGCCGTCGGCCTCGATGCGGTCTTTCGCCCCCAGGCCGTTCTCAACGATAAACAGCGGTTTCTGATAGCGGTCATACAGCACGTTGAGCAGATAGCGCAGCCCCACCGGGTCAATCTGCCAGCCCCATTCCGAGCTTGCCAGATGCGGGTTAGGCACCATGTTGAGGATGTTGGCCCGGGCGGTCTGGTTCTTTTCTTCGTCGGTGGTCACGCAGCCACTCATATAGTAACTGAACGAGATAAAGTCGACGGTTTCACGCAGCGCCTGCTTGTCTTCCTCGGTGACCGTCACCTGAATGTCGTTCTCACGGAAGAAGCGCTTCATATAGGCCGGGTACGCACCGCGCACCTGCACGTCACCAAAGAACATCCAGTCGCGGTTCTGGCGCTGAGTTTCCAACAGGTCTTCCGGTTTGCAGCTCAGCGGATAAAGAATACCGCCCAGCAACATATTACCGATCTTACCGTCCGGCACGATCTCATGGCAGGCTTTTACCGCCTTGGCGCTGGCCACCAACTGATGGTGGATCGCCTGGTAAATCTCGCTTTTGCTGCTGTCTTCAGGCAGGCCCACGCCGGTGAACGGCGCATGCAGCGACATATTGATCTCATTGAAGGTCAGCCAGTGTTTGACCTTATGCTTGTAACGCTCGAACACCGTGCGGGCATAACGCTCGAAGAACTCAATAAGTTGGCGATTGCCCCAACCACCGTACTTTTGCGTCAGTGCATAGGGCATTTCGTAATGCGACAGGGTGATCAATGGCTGAATGCCATATTTTGCCATCTCATCGAACAGCCGATCGTAAAACGCCAGCCCGGCTTCATTCGGCACCTCTTCGTCCCCTTGCGGGAAGATACGGGTCCAGGCGATCGAGGTACGTAGGCACTTGAAGCCCATCTCGGCAAACAACGCGATATCTTCAGGATAACGGTGGTAGAAATCTATCGCCACATCCTTGATACCGCTGTCTCCTGCAACGCGTGGCGTCAGCCCGCCAAAAATCCCTTGGGGTTGCAGATCTGACGTCGAAAGGCCTTTGCCATCTTCCAGATACGCGCCTTCTACCTGATTTGCCGCGACCGCGCCGCCCCATAGAAAATGCTGTGGAAATTTGCAACTCATCGCTTTCTCCTCAATAAACCTGATTAACGTAATAGTGTCAGCAGCGGTGCCTGTTCCTGCACCGGGCTTTGGCCGCTGGTGAGCACATCGACATAGTCGTCACTGTTGCTGATGATGATCGGGGTGGTGGTATCGAAACCCGCGGCACGGATAGCCGCTTGATCAAACTCGATCAACAGATCGCCCTGTTCAACGCGATCGCCCTCTTTGATATGGGCGGTAAAATGCAGGCCGTTAAGTTTGACGGTATCGATGCCCACGTGGATGAGCACCTCGGCGCCCTCATCCGATTCAATGCCGATGGCGTGCTTGGTTTTGAACAGCGATACTACGCAGCCATTGACTGGGGCCACCACTCGGCCCTGGTGCGGCATAATGGCCACGCCTTTACCCAGCAGGCCGCTGGCAAAGGTGGCATCCTGAACCTGTTCCAACGGGATAATGTCGCCAGCAATCGGGCTGGTAACCTGCTGTTTGCGGTTGAGCGGTGCATGTGGAGCTGGGGCGGGTGCCGTTTCAGCCGGTTGTTCCGCTGGCGGTACGATGCCGAACAGATAGCTGGCAATGGCCGCAAACACAAACGACACCAAGGTACCGGCAATCGCCCCCAGGACCGTCGCATCAAAGCCGCCCGCCGGGATGATCTGGGCAAAGGTGAAGATACTGACCAAACCAAACGAGTAGGTTGCCGTGTGGAAGTAACCGATCACCGCACCACCCAACGCCCCACCAATACAGCCGAAAATAAATGGCCGTTTGTTTGGCAGCGTGACCCCGTACACAGCAGGCTCGGTAATTCCGAAGATACCGGCGGTAACGGCAGAGCCCGCCATCACCCGCAGCTTGGCATCGCGGGTACGCAGCATCACGCCCAATGTGGCCCCCACTTGCCCCATCACCGCAGGCAGCAGCAGTGGGGACAGGGTGTCACGCCCAAACACACTCATATTGTTGAGCATCAGTGGTATCAGCCCCCAATGCAGGCCGAAGATCACACAGACCTGCCAGGCAGCGCCCATAAAGGCACCGGCAACGATCGGGTTAAAGGCATAGATGGCCTGATAGCCGTTGGCCAGCATCAGGCTCAGCCAGGTCGCCGCAGGGCCAATCAGCAGGAAGGTGAGCGGTACGGTGATCACCAGGCACAGCAACGGCGTCACGAAATTACGCAGTGCACTGTGCAACACGCGATTAAATAGCGGCTCCAGGCGGCAGGATACCCAGGCGGCAAAAATGATCGGAATGACCGATGAGCTGTAGTTGATAAAGGTGATAGGGATGCCGAGGAAATACTCCGGCTGGGCCCCCGGAAGCTGAGCCGCCTCAAAAGCCCCCATCATCAACGGATGCGTCAACGCCCCACCAATAGCCATAGTGACAAAAACGTTACCGCCAAATTTCTTACCGGCGGTGTAACCCAGCATGATCGGTAAGAAATAGAACAGCGCGTCGCTGGAGGCAAACAGCAGCTTGTAGGTGCCGCTACTCTCCAACAGCCAACCACAGGCCAGGCTCAACGCCAGGAAGCCCTTGAGGATCCCCGAGGCCGCCATCACGCCGAGCAACGGGGTAAAAATGCCGGAAACCACGTCGATAAAGCGGCTGAGCAGATTTTCCTGTTTATCTTCTTGTGCATTGGCGGGCGTATCCTCACCTGCGCCAAGCTGCGCATTCAAGGCGTTATAAACCTCCCCGACGTGGTTACCTACCACCACCTGAAACTGGCCACCGCTTTCCACGACCATGATGACGCCCGGGTTTTTCTTCAGCGCCTCCGCATCCGCCAAGGCGTGTTCTTGCAGCTTAAAACGCAGGCGGGTGGCGCAATGCACCAGGCTTTTCACATTGTCGCGGCCACCGACGCCGGCCAAGATCTCACTGGCTAATTCCTGATATTTCATGGTTGCATCCTTAACGCTTAACCTTGCTGCTCCCCCAGACACGACGATGGCCAATCGTCGTGGAGGAATTCAGCGCAAAAAAAAACCTAAACCTCGTAGCCTCTGATCCCAACGTGGGGAAACAGAAACTCGAGGTTTAGGTTTTGCCTGCCAAAGCAGTGACAACCCTAAATCGGTTGAGCTATGACGGTAACACTCTGTTTTTCAGTGCGGCAAGGCTTTCCGCCACAAAGTTGCCGAAGTGTGATCCGGTATACAAAATTCCCGGCCATCCCCTCAGCGCTTTTGTACCGTTAGCCAGCCACAAAAAGCATTACTATTCTTAACCTATTTCCGCAGTGTAATTTACCGTAAAGGCATGTCTTAATACGCAACAAAACATAATCAATAAAGACTAAAATCATTAAATAACATTGAATTACGATTTAATTTCGACCTATTTGTTTCATCGGATTTATCATTTTACTCATTTTTGAGTAGCCAAAAAACCCTCTGCAAAGCCTATTAAATGCCAAGTAAAATCTTAATCAACCCAGAAAATACATCAGAAAAACTAACTAAAAGATGGACAAACATAGTGGGGAGTATTATTACTAGTCTCCAGAAAATTTGTTTTAGGGAAAGCAGTAGCCATGGCATTACGTACAGAACTTGGGCGGGTGTTAATTACCGGTGCCGGTGGCCGAGTGGCGACCGCGTTCAGGCAGTTTGCTGGCCACCGTTACGACTTTCGCCTTGCGGAAAAAGAAGCTGGCCTGATTTCTCATTTGCGGCCCAATGATGAAGTGCTGACGTTCGATATCACCGATATCCAGGCTTGTCGTGCGGCCTGTGCCAATATTGATACCGTGCTGCATTTAGCCGCCGATCCTTCCGCAGAGGCTGATTTTTGTTCTTCACTGATGAACAACAATATCCTCGGTACGTTCAATATTTTCCGGGCAGCAAAAGACGCGGGCTGCCAGCGCGTGGTGTTTGCCAGCAGTGCACAAGCGGTGGAAGGCTATCCATTGGATTACCAGGTGCGCCCGGACGATGCGCCGAAGCCAAAGAATATGTACGGGGCCAGCAAGGCGTTTGGCGAAGGTATCGCCGCCTATTTTGCCCATCAGGAGGGGCTTTCTGCCCTGTCGGTGCGGATTGCCAACTTCACGACGTTGGAAGCGGGCCAGCAAATCAGCGCACGGGATATGAGCGCCTTCCTGAGCCACCGGGATGCCGCCGATCTGCTCGATCGCTGCATTCGGGTTGCCGATGTACCACATGCGGTAGTGCATGGCATCTCTAACAACCGCTATAAGCGACTGTCTTTAGAAGAAACCACACGTCTGCTGGATTACTACCCCGAGGACGATGCGTTTACCCTGCTCGGGTTTAGCTAAACAGGCGCAGCATGCAGCGCCCCTGCGTGATAAACCCGGAGAGGATTTATCATGAAGGTGGCGCTAATGCCACCATCACCCACGTTCATAAAATCACGGTTTTTCAGCAATCTTGCGCAGATACTCGTTGTTTTTGAAGGCGATGATCACCATTTCAAAGCAGACACGGATGAATACCCCACCAACGATGACACTCCCCAGGCCGCGTAAAAACTCGCCAGAAATCATCAGCGCGATCCCGCCAAACAGAACGCCCAACAGGCACAGCCAATAAACGCCGGTAATGATTTTCGGCGTCAGCATCGCATCAAAAAAGAAAATATTTTTCATTGTGTATCCCTTCATTGGTTAAGGTTGACCGCTCCTGAGCGGCAAAGCGCCCTCAAGCTGGAATTAAGTATACTGGTCAAAGATGACAAAAGGTAAGAAGAAATGACTAATTGTTACCATTGCGTTTAAAGGCGTAGCGATGCCAAAGTCTGGTGTAACCCGGAAATCAATCCCGGGTGTTAATTTTTCAGGCAGGTCTGTTGCCTACCCCTTCTGAATACTAATCTGCCAGCGAGCATCACCGGTCTGCTGGAAATCCGTCACGCTGTGCCCTGCCTCAACGGCCCAGCGCGGCAGGTTTTCCGTGGCCTGGGCGCAGTCATATTCAATCACCAGCAAGTCGCCAGAGCCCAATTGTTCAATGTGCTTTTTGGCTTCCATCAGCGGGAACGGACAAAGCTTACCGGTAGTATCCAGAGTGATCGTTTTCATAGTCCTTAAGCCTCTTTTGTTTTAATCGATTGGTTCGGAAGAATAATGGTGAAATAGCTGACCAGCCAGCTTCCCAATAGGATGCACGGAATAAACAGCCAGCCCTGCCACGAGAACCAGGCGGTGTTGACGATGGTATTACCCAGCATACAGCCGCCAGCCAACCCACTGCCGATCCCCATCAGCCCTCCCCCAAACAGACTTTTGACCATGGTCGGGAGGCCGGGCGAGCGCAACCGCAGCTCCTGGCTTCCCCAGGCAGCCACCAGCGCACCGGCAAAAATCCCGATCAGCAGATAGCCAGCCCAGCCGAAGAAACCGGTTTTACCCTCGGTGATTAACGAGAACAGCTGCGCGCTGGGGCCGCTGATGCCCAAACCGCCGACCCTGCCCGACTCCAGGCTGGAAGGCCATGCCAGCAGAGCAATCACGCCGATCAGTACGGCACTGACGAAGGGATGCCAGCGTGCTTCGAACAGCCAGTGGGCAATGCCCTGCTTGCGCGGTTTGGGTTGCGGAACGGGGAAGGATTTACGTTGCAGATGGCGCCAGACCAGCACGCCCGTCAGCACGGTTAACACCACCACCGCAGGCCAGGGAGACATACCGAACGTCTGCATCAGCGAAGCGTCCGGCAAGGCCGGGGCGTTGATGGGGGCGAACAGTTGTTTGCCACCCGGCTGGCGGATATACCAGCTAGCGACCACAAAACCGAGCACGGCAATCATGCTGCCGGCCAGCCCCTCGGCAGCGCGGTAGTAAGCGCCGGTAGAGCAGGAGCCTGCCAGCCCCATACCGAGGCCGAAGGTGACGCCGCCGATCAACGTGGCCAGCCAGCGGAAATCCCCACCGGGGATCTTGGCCCAGCCGAGGACAACGAAGGCGAACAGACCGATGCTTTGCAGGGTGATGATAATGAGGATAGCGAGGGTCATGCGCCCGTCGCGGAACAGATAGAGGTCTCTCAGACCGCCGGCCATACAAAAGCGCCCGCGTTGCATGATAAATCCAAGAAGGAACCCCAGAAACAGACCTGTCATAAGGGAAAAACTCCTTTTTTATGGCTATGCCATATCCAGATTGTAAACAGCGTGCCCTGGGTAGGGCGCAGGCATTTTACGCGCTAGAAATCGAGAAGTCATACAAACAGAAGGGATATTGAGGGCGCGATCGAATTATTGGATTTTAGATCCCAATGATCTACCACTGCGTGTGTAGCGTTTTTGCATACACAGTGTATAATTGTATATCACTTTACTACACGGATACGACGATGAAACCTGAAACTAGAGAAGCCCCGATCAATATTCGGGCAAAAGCGTCTCAACGCGACCTGATCGATATGGCTGCAAGTCTCTTGTCGAAATCGCGTACCGATTTCATGCTTGAAGTGGCTTGCCGCGAGGCGCAGGACATCCTACTGGACCAGCGTTTGTTTATCTTAGACGACGAACAATATGATGCGTTTCTGACCGAACTGGATGCGCCTATCACCGCTGAACGCCAGGCCCGTATTAACGACCTGATGAGCCGCAAATCGCCATGGGAATGAAAGCTCCCGAGCCCTTGTCATCCGGGCATAACCTCGCTGACTTTTGCTGTTCAGAGCCGATGCTTAATGAGTGGCTGAGAAAGAAAGCGCTTAAAAATCATAGCGCAGGAATTTCGCGCGTTTATGTTATTTGCGCAGAGGAAACCCATAGGGTCATTGGATACTATTGCCTAGCAACTGGTAGCGTTCAGAGGAATACCGCCCCCGGAGCTTACAGACGCAATGCGCCAGAGTCACTTCCGGTTATCGTTCTTGGCAGACTTGCTATCGATCAGGCGTACTCAGGTAAGGGTCTAGGGGTCGCATTGTTAAAAGACGCGATATTTCGGACAAAGAATATTGCTCAACAAGTTGGCGTGAGAGCGTTAATCGTTCATGCATTGAATGAAGGGGTGCGAAACTTCTACATCAAGTTCGCCTTCTCCCCCTCCCCTGAACACCCACTGATGCTGTTTTACCCAATAAAGCTTTAGTACCAAAAATACCTTTATCGGCATCATTCGTATAGCTTTTGGGTTCTATAGTCTAGCGTTGGCAAAAATTCAGCCTGAGGGGGAGTTCTGCTATCATCCACAGGATTGGGGGGAATGCCCTGTGTTGCACAGTAGAGGTATGATTTAAAAATGGATACAGAGGCAAGTCGTACAACGCAAGTTTTGTCGGTTTTTGATTTTGACGGAACGCTGACTCACCACGACAGTTTTATCCCATTTCTGCGTTTCGCCTTTGGTCGGCGCGTATTTGCCCGGCGCTTATTGCAGCTGGCGCAGCCTGCGTTTAAGCATATGCGCAAAAAACTCACCCGCGACGAGCTAAAAGAAACCCTGATTAAGGTTTTCCTGACCGGGGTGGACGAGCACTGGTTCCGCCAGCAGGCAGAAGCATTTTGTTCGGCCTATTGGACCAAGCTGATGCGCCCTTCCGGGCTGATTGCGGTTGCCATGGAGGTCAGCTCCGGCGCTGAAGTCACGATTTGTTCCGCTTCGCCGGCCCTGGTGCTACAGCCGTTTGCCGATCGTTTGGGTATTAAGCTGATTGGTACTCAGTTGGAAGTGGTCGACGGGAAACTCACCGGGCGCATCACCGGCCATAACTGCCGCTGTGGGCAGAAGATTGAACGCCTGGAAAGTATCTATGGCCCGATGGGGAACTATCATCTCAGAGCCTGGGGCGATACCCGCGGGGACTACGAACTGTTGGCGGCGGCCCAGGACGCGCACTGGCGGCATTTCCATCCGGCCTGGTCAAAGCGCCGCTCTGCGGTCAAACGGATACGCGTCGCGGAGCCTAATGTCATCAGCAAGACCGATCAGTAAGCGTAAGAATTCCCAGCTCCAGCGATCCCTATTGGCCCCTCACCCCAACCCTCTCCCACAGGGAGAGGGAGCTGGAATTGTGCAGTAATCAGGTACCGTGATCGACCTACTTCCTGCGCAAAAAAACAGCTGGTACAGTGGCGTGATCAATATAAGAGATCTGATTCAGTGCGGTGGCCAGGTAGATTGCTGCAACCAATCGCACACTCGATCGGTCCCCTCTCCCTGTGGGAGAGGGTTAGGGTGAGGGGCACCACTGTACGTATATATTTTACTTAAGTCTCTGTTACTACTAAATTAAATAATAATCCGGTCCGCCTTGGCCGCATCATACCAGTCTTTAAACTCTTCCAGCAGCAGATCGTACAAACGGTCTTCTTTCATCGTGGCAAAGTCGTCAATCGCGAAGAAGTTGGTGTTATCCACCCGGCGATCGGTGAAGGTATCCAGCTTTTCCAGCACGCCGTAGTTCGAGCCACCCAGGCCGACAAACTTCCAGAAAATCGGATAGTTGGCCGAACGCTTGATCGCCTCTTTGATCTGACGCGTTTTGCTGATACCACCGTCGGTAATAAACACCACGTATACCGGCATATCACTGTGTTTAAACGTATCGATCAGTTCCTCCATCACCGGCGGCTCATTATTGGTGCCGCCCAGTTTTGGCAGGATCTCCCACATTGAGCGCTTGCCGCTGCCCTGGATCGCCTTGATATAGCCATCAAGATTATCCAGCGTCACATCGGGATATTTTGCGTGTTTTTCGGCAAAGCCCCAGACGTCCATCGAGCCGTCATCATCAAACTGCACGGCCAGCACGGCGATGCGATCCAGTACCGCCTGCACATTGCCCTTTTTGAACTGCCCGGTCATCGATCCTGAAGCATCCAGCACGAACGCGACCTTGGCCTTTACCGACTGCAGATTGAATTTAGCCAGGCTGACGGTGACGTTCTTCGCCAAGCTCACCAAATGCGGAGCTTTATCCTGCAGTTTTTTCTCCAGGCTGACGGTCGGCGGCGGAGTAGCAGGCGCAGCAGGCTGAGCCACATCAACGCCATAGTTTAACGCCAGCGGCTCCAGGCCACCGTTAAAGCCCTGCCCCAGCGCGCGCAGCTTCCAGTTACCGGCATGGCGATAAATTTCAGCGACAATCAGCGCCTTCTCCTGGCGGCCCGGGGTTTCTACGCTGTATTGGGCAACGTTCTGCGCATCCATTTTCAGGTGTTGCAGCCCAGAGATCGCGTCCAAGCCATCAATCACCAAAGTGATGGCAATCTTGCTGACATCGGCGTCAATTTTGCTTAGATCTAACGATAGGGTGCTGCTTTGGTGGGTGGTTTGTAAAACGACGCTGCGGTTGGGGGTAGCGGTTTGATTGAAGAAGATAAAATCGGCATCGCCACGGACTTTGCCCTCGGCATTCAGCAGGAATACTGCGGTATCAGGCTCACTCTTAAAACCAGGGTTGGCGGGGTACTGCAGGGTCAGGTTGAGCTGGGTGCCATTGACCACCAGATTCTGGCCGGACTGTAAAATCATCAGGATAACCTCCTGTTAAAATAGCTATTTTCCGTAACGATAGTGTTGGCGGGGACATGCATGAGAGGAACGGGGGCAAGGGGTATAGCTGCGCCCCTCACCCCAACCCTCTCCCAAAGGGAGAGGGGGCTAGTACGGTGCCGTAGGCAAGTAGCGTGATCGGCCAGCTTCCTCCGCAAAAGGGAGTTGAGCCAGCGCTACTCAGCTGCAGGAGTTAATCTGCCCCGGCAACGAGCTAATCTTAGATATTCACGCCATGCTGTGAAGCCAGCGCGGACAGGCCACCGGCAAAACCTTGGCCCACGGCCTTGAACTTCCACTCGGCACCGTGGCGATACAGCTCGCCGAAGATCATCGCGGTTTCGGTAGACGCATCTTCAGACAGGTCGAAGCGGGCGATTTCGGTGCCGTTATCGTTGTTGTAAATGCGCATATAGCTGTTGCTGACCATGCCAAAGTTCTGTTTACGCGCTTCGGCATCATAGATGGTGACGGCGAAAACCAGTTTCTTGACTTCAGCAGGCACTTTGCTCAGCTCAATTTTGACCTGCTCATCGTCGCCATCGCCTTCACCGGTGCGGTTGTCGCCCTGGTGCTCAACGGAGCCACAGGCACTCTTCTTGTTGTTGAAGAAGATAAAGCTGCTGTCGCCCAGCACCTTACCGTCATCACCAACCATAAATACGGAAGCGTCCAGGTCAAACCCTTGGCCATCGGTGACACGCGCATCCCAACCTAAGCCAGCCATGGCAATGTTCATGGTTGGTGCTTCTTTGGTCAGGGATACGTTACCGCCTTTTACGAGAGAAACTGCCATTTTAAAGCTCCTGCTTTGTAGGGGATGATACGGGCAGTAGTGTACTGCCCGTAATATTAACTAGCTTGTCGATCAGGACGCGTTGATGCCGTACTGAGCACACACGGAAGCCAAGCCACCGGCATAACCCTGACCTACCGCGCGGAATTTCCACTCGGCGTTGTTGCGATACAGCTCACCAAACAGCATGGCGGTTTCGGTGGACGCATCTTCTGTCAGGTCGTAACGGGCCACTTCGGTCTGGTTGTCATCGTTCACCAAACGGATAAAGGCACCGGATACCTGGCCGAAGCTCTGACGACGAGCCTGCGCATCGTGGATAGTGACCACAAACACGATCTTGTCGACATCAGCCGGGATCATATCCAGTTTGATTTTCAGAGATTCGTCATCGCCGTCGCCTTCACCAGTACGGTTGTCACCGGTGTGGGTGACGGAACCGTCTGCAGAGGTCAGGTTGTTATAAAAAATGAAGTCAGCATCACCGCGCACTTTCCCGTTTGCGGCCAGCAAGAATGCAGAGGCATCCAGGTCAAAGTCTTGACCATCGGTGGAGCGTGCGTCCCAACCCAGACCAATCAACACATTCTTCATGGTTGGGGCTGCTTTACTCAGGGAAACATTACCGCCTTTAGATAAAGAAACACTCATTGTTCTAACCTCTCAAAAAAGTAAACTCATGCGAATTGATTTCAGCTGGATAGGAGATCAGCTCTCCTTTTTCTCCTCGGCGTCGGGTTTGCCTGGGAACATGACGCTCGCGATAATACCCACCGCAAGAACGCCCAGCACGACAAACAGGCTCGCCGTTGCTGAAATGCTGTACCCATGATGCCAGATGTGGTCGGTGGCATTAAGACCCAGTTTCACCGCAATGAAGAACAGCAACACAATAACGGCTTTTTCCAGATGCGTCAGGTACTGCTTCAGGGCTTCCAGTACAAAATACAACGTACGCAGGCCGAGGATGGCGAACATCATGGCGCTGTAGACAATCAGCGGCTCACGGCTCACGGCGATGATGGCCGGTACCGAGTCAAACGCAAACATCACGTCGGAAAGCTCAACCACAGCCACACACAGCATCAGCGGTGTAGCGTAACGCCAGGCTTTGGCACCACGGCCAATGGTCACATCCTTGTTTTCCGGTTTAGCCAACTCTTCATCAACTTCTTTCTGGCTTAACAGGAAATCGTGGCCCCGCAGTTTCGGCCAAATCGGGAAGAACCGTTTAACCATGCGGTACGCCAGGTGCTGCGAGTAGTCTTCGATCTCATCATCGTCATCGCCGCTGCGCAACATCATCACCGCCGTCCAGGCCACGATCAGCGCAAAGACAATTTCAACGTATGGCCCGAGGCTGAGCAAACCGGTACCGATGGCAACGAAGATGCCGCGGAACACGATTGCCCCGATAATGCCCCAGTAGAGCACCCGGTGACGGAAACGATCCGGCACGGCAAACCAGGAGAAGATCGCCATCATGACAAACAGGTTATCAACCGACAGCACTTTCTCTAAGGCATAACCGGTGACAAACAGGCTGGCCACTTCGGCACCGTGGTGGATATACAGGAAACCGGCAAAGGCCATCGCTATGGCGACCCAGAACACAGACCATAGGGCTGCGCTCTTGAGCGAAATAGGCTTGTCATCGCGGTGCATAAACAAGTCGATAAAAATGGCCCCGACAGCCAAAACAATGAAAACAATGACGGTTTCGGTCGGGAAGCCGATGTTCGTGGATACCATATTAACCTTCTGAAGATATTACATTAAAGACCGAATTCGGCCGCATCAAAGCCCAGAGCAGCCACGATTTCGCGTACCGCTTTTTGCTCATCCTGATCGAAGTCACCGTCGCTTTTGGCTACGGCAATACCCACACGGATGGCCAGTTGGGCCGCTTCCGGCTGGTCTTTCAGCGCCAGGATGTACTTCATGGTTTCGCCTTTGCCGATTTCGACATCGAATTCAAAGCTGGCGATCAGTTTGTTAAAGAATTCGATGACTTCAGAAGTCTCGAACACTTTCAGCTCATCAGATGCCTGGAGGAACCCAATCATCTTCTGTTTTTCATCAGAGCTGACGCCGTCACTGGCCACGGCGATGCGTGCACAAACGGCCACGGTACCCTGCATGAACTTTTTATTCTTGAAACGGCTAACCTGCTTGGTTAGCTCGTCGCGGCTGGCACTGAATGCCCCTTTAACCTTGTTGAAAAAACTCATGGTGGAATCCTCTGTGAAATTGATTACTTTGACCCTGCTCTCCAGCTGAAACCCCAGCCGAAAGCCTGATCCATGTCACTGTGACCGTTAAAGAAGCGGTTAACACGCTCAACCTTGATGCTACCGTTCTCGTTAACCAGGCGCGCAATGGCACACATGTTGCGGTTGTTCTGGCCTTCCGACATGCGGGTTTCAATCGGTGGCTGGTCTGGCACGTGCAACGTCACAACGCCGTCCGTTTTATCCCAACTCGCGACCCCTTCGTAGATGAAGGCATAAACCAGCACTTCGCGGATATGTTTCCATTCGCGCCCGTTGATATGCAGCCATTCGCCGTCCGAGATATCACCGGTGCGGTCATCGCCTTGCAGTTGGACAAACGGCTCGCGGTTGTAGTCACCAAAACGCTTACCAAGCGCCTGGATCACCGTTTTTTCCCCGTTGGCCATTTCAACAAACGCCCCGAGATCGAGATCGACGCCCTTGTTCGAACTGAACATCGCCCGTAACCCTGTCGGACCGCTGCCGCGATGCCAGTTCAGGTTGATACGGATTTCACCAAAGTTATCCCGCTTGGTCAGGCTGATAGCCGGTTTTTCTTTGGTTAACGACACTTTGCTCAGGCTGATTTTGGCTGGCTCCGGCGTTGGGGCCGGTGCAGGAGCCGCTGCCGGGGCATCCGCCACATCCACACCAAAATGTTCAGCCAGCGGTTTCAGCCCGCCGTTGAAGCCCTGAGCGATAAAGCGGAACTTCCATTCGCTGTTGCGGCGGTAAAGCTCACCCAGGATCAATGCGGCTTCCTGGCGGCCATTCAGCTCAACGGTACCCACCAGCAGCACTTCGTTATCCGCTTCAATCTGGATCAGCAAACGTTGCAGGCCCGCGACGGTCTGAGCCCCTTCACAGGTCACCGTAAAGGCGACTTTCTGCACGTCTGGGTGCAAGCGGCTGACGTCTACCGCGAAGTTGGAGTTATGACCTTCTTGGGTCAGGGCAACCGTGGCGTCATCGCTCTTGGGCTGACCATAAAAGATCATGTCCGCGTCGCCCTTCACTTTGCCATCGGCATACAGGCGGAAAGCGGAGGCATCAACCGGTGCGCCGGACAACACGCGCACCTTCAGTAATTTAGATGGAACTGGGGCATTGGCCCCCGGAGTCATATTCATTAGCGCACCACGGTAGCAACGATGTCTGCATGCATGTCATCAATGGTTCTGCCGCTGCAGGCTTTGCCATGCGCGGTAAAATCCCATTGGCCATTGTTACGACGAAGTGAAGCAATCACGATGCCGGTATGAGCGCCCTGCTCTTTCAGCTCATAACGCGCCAGTTCCTTTTTGGCCTGATCGACCACGCGGCAAAACGCGTTTTCCACATCGTTGAACGACTGCCCACGGAAGCTGTTGACGGTAAAGGCCAGGTATTCCACCTGAGCAGGCAGTTTTGCCAGCTCGACCAGGATGACTTCGTCATCGCCATCGCCTTCACCGGTCAGGTTGTCGCCGCTGTGTACCACTGCGCCGCAGCGAGACTTAAGCTGGCGGAACCAGATGGTGTCGAGGGTATTGCCATCTTTATCCAGCAATACGCAGCCAGCATCAAGATCGATGGCATCACTGCCGCCGCCGAACATCTTGCTCAACAGGCCGCCTTTCTTCTTGATCGGATCCCACCCCAGGCCGAAGTGCAGCTGGTTGATGGCAGATGACTGCTTGCTGAGCGAAACGGTCTGGTTCTTGGTTAATGACACCATGGTTTAAGTTCCTTCAAGTTGGTATTGAAAACAGTGATTTTTTTACACCAAATTCCATGAGTAGAAAATCATATCATGATGGTGTTCACGCACAACCCCATTTTTGCTTACCATCGGTCTTACTTTAGTTAAGTTTATATTTTTAATGAATTTATTTTTTATTAAACAGGGTAACTCTTTGGCTACAAAATTCATTTCACGCCACTTTTAAAGGTATATTTTCACTTCTCGACTGACATCATGTTATGATTGACATCGCCAGCGGGTGGCCTCAACCCACAGCGATCCTTTTAACCATCAAGCCTTGAACGGAAAAAAATCAACAATGACACTCAAAATGTGGCTTATGGAAGGTTTATCTTCCCAGCGGGATATTATTCAGGGCATCGTTTCATTGGTGAAAGCCAAGCAAACTGCCGTGACGGTGGTTGCCTCACACCGTAATGAACGTAACGAGATCCTCTCCCAGGCAGACATCGCCTTGTTCGAACCGAAAGAAGACGAACAGCGGCTACCCTTCATTCTGTCTACGGTGAAACAGTGCGGTATCAATGCCATCCACACGGGCCGTAACACGCAGTGGTTCGAAGCTCATCGCCAACAGATCGAGGCTGCCGGTGTCACACTGACCACCGGTGCCACCAGCCAGGCGATGTTTGAGCTGGCCGATGACAAAGTGGCATTTGCCCAAGCCATGGAGCGGCATGGGTTGCCGGTCGTCCCCTCTCTGCGTATTGAGTCGGTGGCCGAACTGCGCGATCTGATTAGCCGTTCCCCTTTCTCTGGCGCGCAGCTGTGCGTCAAACCGGTGAAGGGTATTTATGGCATGGGATTTTGGCGTTTTGATGAAAGCGTGGGCCCGATGGCCGCCTTTACCCATCCGGAAAACCGCAAAGTGAACCCGCAGCGCTACCTCAGCGCGCTGGCAGACGCTGGCAAGTTTGAGCCACTGGTGCTGATGCCTTACCTGCCTGGCCCTGAATACTCCGTCGACATGTTGGTTGATCGGGGCACGGTCCTGGCTGCAGTGGCACGTAGAAAAGAAGGGGCGCTGCAATATCTGGAAAACCACGGCGAGGCGTTTGAACTGGCTAAAGCCTGTGCCACCGCGATGCAGGCCGACGGCCTGGTCAACGTGCAAACCCGCAACGACACCAGCGGGCGCCCGGTGCTGCTGGAAATCAACCTGCGCCCGTCTGGTGGTATCGGTTATACCCGTTTCAGCGGCGTCAATCTGCCGGGCCTGTTCGCCCTGTATAAGCTTGGCGTAATGAGCCAGCAGGAAGTGATTGATGAGGCCAAAACCGCATTCTCCCCAGCGATCGTCCGTTCTATTACCGATGTCGTCAGATATCACCCCGAGCTCGACAACCTGCTGGTGAAGGACTAACCCATGCTAAATACCTATTCCCGCACGCTGTCCTGCGGCACGCTGAAAGTAACCCCAACCGGCGGCACGATCGCGCTGGATGAGCTGTTTGACGTAGCCGAAAGGCGCAACCCGAAACGCGCGTTTCTGTTCGTCAGCAAAGTGTTGGGCCGCCATATTCCGGTGAAGCCGAGCGTCATGCGCGCCGTCTATCAGCAATTGGCCGCGCTGTTCCCGGCCTGTGATCAAGGCCCGGTGCTGTTTATCGGCATGGCGGAAACCGCCGTCGGATTCGGTGCAGGTGTGTTTGACGAAGTCCGGGGCAGCGTTAGCGATCCGGTATACCTCACCTCCACCCGCCATCCGGTAGAGGGGGGTGAGCTGCTGTGCGAATTCAAAGAAAATCACAGCCACGCCACCGACCACCTGCTTTATCTGCCACAGGATGCCGAACTACGCCGCCGCGTGCTGGAAGCCAAAACCGTGGTGCTGATCGACGATGAGGCCACCACCGGCAACACCTTCATCAACCTGCTCCAGGCTTTACAGCAGGATGCCGGGTTACACAATATTGCCCGCGCCATCACCGTTACGCTGACCGACTGGAGCGGCGATGCGCTCGCCCAACGCAGCCCAATCCCTATCCAGTATGTGTCACTGGTTCAGGGTGACTGGCACTGGGAAAAAAATCCCGATGCTCCGGTGCCGGTGATGCCAGCCGTCAACGTTACCGCCACCGGCAGCGTGCCGATCACCGGTAAACAAAGCTGGGGCCGTTTGGGCATCTCATCGCCAAGTGCGGATCTGGGGCGCGATATTCAGACGCATCCAGGGGAGAAATTGCTGGTGCTGGGCAGCAGCGAGTTTGTCTGGGAGCCCTTCCTGCTGGCTGAACGCCTGGAAAAACAGGGGGCCGAGGTTAAATTCAGCTCCACCACCCGTTCGCCGATTGCCACCGGGTTCGCCATCCAGTCCGCCATCGCCTTTGGCGATAACTATGGGCTCGGCATCCCCAACTTTGTCTACAACGTGGCCCACCAGCAGTTTGACCGGATCCTGTTGTGCATCGAAACTCCTGTGGCAAGCGTTGATCCCGCGTTAATTGAGGCGTTAAAACAGGTCGCCCCAACCGTTGAGGTCGTAAGCTATGAATAAGCCGGTCATTTTCTCCGATCTGGACGACACCCTGTTCCAGACGCGCCGCAAGATGGTCGATGAGCTCGACCTGGCCCCGTATCGCACCGGCGCCTTGGATCGTAGCCTTGAGCCACGCAGCTTTATGACCGAAGAGCAGTCAATGCTGGTGGACTGGATGCTGGAACATGCGGAGCTGATCCCGGTCACCGCGCGTGGAACGGAAGAGATTGCCCGGGTGAGTATCCCGTTCAAGTCATGGGCGGTTACCACGCACGGTGCGGTGATCCTCAACCCACAAGGGCAAGCGGACGCGGCATGGCAAGCGTTGATGCTGGAAAAACTGCAACCTTATGCTGCTGACCTGCTGGCGATGCAACGCAAGATCACCGAGCTGATGGCCGAACGCAACATCAATGGCTGGGCGCGTATCAACTATGAATACGGCGACACGCCGGTCTATCTGGTAATGAAGCACCGCGATAGCACCCGCCTGGACGAGCTTTACGCCATCGCCGATGAGATTGAGCAGTTGTTCCCCACTGAAGGCTATTACGTTCACCGTAACAGCAACAACGTTGCCTGGTTGCCGACCGTGGTAGAGAAAGGGCTGGCCGTCACCTTCCTGCTGGAAAAACTGCGCCTTGAACGCGGCATGTTCCCGGTTATCGGGTTGGGCGACAGCCTCAGCGATCATCGTTTTATGAAGCTTTGCACCTGGTTTGGCCTGCCGCGCCAGAGCCAGTTTGCCGAAGCGATCTCCCGCCATATTTTCGGAGAGCAGTAATATGTCTGATTTTGTGCCCTTTTCCGGCTCATACCTGCCCGAGGACGTTCACTTTCTGCTGCAACCGGTAGAAATGGAAATGACGCCGGTCGATGAGAAAGAACAGCTGATCCAGTCCGGTGCCCGTCACTACTCGGAGATGTTGAGCCAGGAACCGGAGCCGACCCCTTCACACCTCGACCTGTTTGCCCGCGCACTCGATCAGGGTGCAGGACGCCTGGCAAAAGAAGTCTCGATGCTGGCCCTTGCGCTGATTGAGCGGTTCGGCGATACGCCGATAGTTCTGGCCAGCCTGGTGCGTGCCGGGGTTCCTCTAGGGGTGATGCTCCAGCAAACGCTGCGGGCCATGGGTAAAGAGTCGTATCACTACGGCATCAGTATCATTCGTGACCGGGGCATCGACTCGGTGGCACTCGACTGGATCGAGGCGCGCCACGGCACCGAAGGGATAGTGTTTGTCGATGGCTGGACGGGCAAGGGAGCCATTACCGGCGAACTGATCCGCTCCCTCAACAACCGGCCTGGCTATCCTGCACAGCCCCGTCTGGTGGTGCTTGCCGACCCGTGTGGGTGTTCGTGGCTGGCCGCCAGCGACGACGACTGGCTGATCCCGTTTGGCATTATGGGCGCGCCGGTTTCCGGCATGATCTCACGCTCTATCTGGTCAAACGAAGGCCTGCACGGCTGCGTACAGTGCGATCATCTCGCCCAGTTTGAATGCAGCCGTCTGCTGGTGGATACCGTGGCACAGTATCGCGCGACGCTAGACACAGCGGCGCTTGAGCCCTGCACACAGGATGCAGAGAGAAAGGCTTACCTGAAACAACAAAGCGAGAGGGTGGTTAACCACCTCGCCGAGAAATATCAGGTTGCCAGCATTAACCGAATTAAACCAGGGATCGCAGAGGCTACGCGCGCTGTGCTACGCAGAGTACCGGATCACGTCTTGGTCCGTGCGGTAGACGATCCCGACGTCGCGCTGCTGGTCTATCTGGCACGCGAAAAGGGGCTGACCATTACCGAAGTCGGTGATGAGATCGGGCAGTACCGTGCGGTAACAATTATCAAGAAGGTGCTCTAATGAACCAACGACTCTCCCCTTGGCGGCTGGGTGCTTCACTCTATATGCCCGCCACCAGAACGGATATCGCCGATACGATCCTCAATAACAAGATCGCCGGTTTACGCTCGCTGATCGTCTGCCTGGAAGACGCGGTCAGCGACGAAGATATTCCCCAGGCGCTGGACAACCTGCGCGAACTCACCCAGACGTTGGCCCAAGCCAAGGCCGCGGAGGGCAATGACCACTGGCCGTTGGTATTCGTACGGCCACGTCATAAAGAGATGGGTAAACAACTGCTGGCGAGCATGGATTTCAGCGCGGTGGACGGCTTGGTGCTGCCCAAATTCACGCTGGCTTCGCTGCCTTATTGGTGGAACATGATGCAGGACTCGCACCTGTGCATGATGCCCACGCTCGAGACAGAAGAAGTGTTTGATGTGGTGCAAATGCGTGAGCTGGCCAACACCCTGCATCACCATCCGTGCTATCGGCGCATCATCGCCCTGCGTATCGGTGGCAACGATCTGATGAACGTGGTGGCACTCAGAAGGCCGCGCAACCTGACGCTGTATGACGGCCCGATGGGCTATGTGATCAAAATGCTGGTCGCCGTGTTTTCCCCGCGTGATTTCGCCCTGACGGCACCGGTTTGCGAGCATATAGACGATCATCAGATTATGGATAGGGAATTGGCGCTCGATATCGCCCATGGCCTGGTCGGCAAGACGGCGATCCACCCGAATCAGATCGGCAAGATCGAAAAGGCGTTGATGGTGCAGGCAAACGATCATACCGATGCGCTGCGGATCCTCAACTCCTCACAGGCGGTGTTTAAATCGCAGGGAACCATGTGCGAACCGGCAACCCATCGCCGCTGGGCGTCAGAAATTCTGGCGCGTGCTCAGGTATATGGAATTGCCAACGAGTCATCTCAGGAAAGCCACCGGTTTAGCATTAACGCAGGCAGTCATTAATCATGCAACTCAATACGCGACAGGCACGGATCTATAAGCTGGCCATTTTACTCAGTGCGGGTAAACCCGTATCCGCTGACAAGATCATCACTGAGTTAGACTGCTCGGGGCCAACCCTGACACGCGTGCTTAAGGAACTGAGAGAGTCCTACGAGGCGGAGATCAAATACCGCAAGGCGACCCATTCCTATCAGTTGACGCAGCCTGGGCATCTGGACAAGAAGCACTTTCGCCGTATGCAGGATGCGTTAGCGGCCAATTCTGAGCTGAAAACCGGTGAAGTCGTCAGCCGTGTCTATCTGGATAAAGAGAAGAAGAAAGCCGTGTCGCTGTCATTGAAAATGTCGGTGCTACGCAAAATCGATCGTTTATCCAGAGTGACAGAAACGACCCGCAGCGAAGCGGTGGAGATGGTTGTTGAGCGCTGTATCGACGACCTGGTACGCAGCATTCAGGCCAGCAAGCAGAAGCCGTAATACCTTTCCCTCACCCTAACCCTCTCCCACAGGGAGAGGGGATCGATCGAGTAGATCTGAAAGCTCGGTAACGCACCTTGGATAAGGGGACCGATCGAATTTCCTCATTACTTCCAAGTTAAAGATCAACTCCCGCCCCCGACCACCACTCCGCGCTGGCCCCCTCTCCCTGTGGAAAAGAGGACGGTCCGTGCTACAACTCAACGACATCCTCTCTATCAGCCCTGTTACAGATCAACTCCCGCTCCCGACCACCACTCCGCGCTGGCCCCCTCTCCCTGTGGGAGAGGGTTGGGGTGAGGGGAAAACAGCCAAATCTCCAACCTTAATCACGGGTATTTCTGTTGAGATAACGACCAGAACACTTATTATGTAAACTCGGCACTCAATAAGGGAATACGATGAGAAGACTTCCGGTCTATCTGCTACTTGATACTTCGGGCTCCATGACGGGCGAACCCATTGAAGCGGTCAAAAATGGAGTGCAAACGCTGCTCTCCACCCTGCGACAAGATCCCTACGCCCTTGAAACCGCCTATGTTTCCGTCATTACCTTTGATTCCTCCGCACGCCAGGCAGTGCCACTCACCGATCTGCTGAGCTTCAAGCTGCCAGAACTGGTGGCCAGCGGCACCACCGCGCTGGGTGAGGCCCTCTCACTGGTCGCCACCAGCATCAGCAACGAAGTGCAGAAAACCACCGCCGAGACCAAAGGCGATTGGCGCCCGTTGGTGTTCATCATGACCGATGGCTCACCCACGGATGACTGGCGCAAAGGCGTCAGCGACTTTAAAGCCGCCAGAACCGGCGTGGTCGTTGCCTGTGCCGCTGGGCACAGCGCCGAAACCAAAGTACTCCAGGAAATCACCGAGATCGTGCTCCAACTGGATACGGCGGACTCCACCTCGATCAAAGCCTTCTTTAAATGGGTGTCGGCCAGCATTTCCGTCGGCAGCCAGAAAGTCGAGTCAGGTAAAAAGGAAGTTATTGGCCTGGACGATTTACCGCCACCACCTCCCGAAGTTAACGTTGTGCTATAAAACATTTTCAAGGAGATTTTATGTCAGTCAGTTTGCGTAAAGGACAAAGCGTCAGCCTGCGTAAAAACGAACACGACCTTTCCTCAGTCACCATTGGGCTCGGCTGGGATATCAATGAAGAGAAGAAAGGTTTGCTGGGTGGTCTGTTTGGCAAGAAAGAGCCGGAGTATGATCTCGACGTTATCGCCTTCCTGTGTAATGCCCAAGGCAAAGTCGCCGATCTGGGCGATGTGGAAAACGGCCGGCCTTCGCTGGTTAACGGAGACATCATTTTCTTCAACAGCCAGCGCCATAAGTCTGGCCACATCTGGCTGACCGGCGACAACCGCACCGGCGCGGGCGACGGTGATGACGAGCAGATTATCGCCCAGTTGAACTCCCTCGATCCCAAGTACGAAAAAATCGTCTTCATCGTGCAGATCTATAACGGCCAGGAGCTGAAGCAACACTTCGGCAAGGTGCAAAACGCCTTTATCCGCGCGGTGGATGCCAAAAACGTGGAAATGGCGCGTTTCGATCTTTCGGGCGGGGCCGCCTTTGATGGCCAGCGCTCCATGCTGTTTGCCGAGTTGGTGCGTGAAAGCACCGGCTGGAAGCTGAACGCCATTGGCGAACCTTCCGAGTCCGACTCTTTCGTGTCCCACTTAAAGAACTACCTGCAATGAGAAGATTACCCGTTTACCTGCTGATTGATACCTCCGGGTCGATGCGCGGGGAATCTATCCATGCCGTTAACGTGGGCATTCAGTCAATGATGAGCGCG
This sequence comes from Serratia sp. K1WW1, assembly GCF_055790865.1. Classification (NCBI taxonomy): domain Bacteria; kingdom Pseudomonadati; phylum Pseudomonadota; class Gammaproteobacteria; order Enterobacterales; family Yersiniaceae; genus Serratia; species Serratia sp. K1WW1. The sequence goes on along the minus strand of NZ_CM147697.1, from coordinate 259,078 downwards.
CTGCGCCAGGATCCTTATGCGCTGGAAAGCGTGCATATCTCCATCATCACCTTTGATAACGAAGCCCGGGAGTTTATCCCACTAACCTCATTGGAAGAGTTCCAGTTCAGCGACATTGTCGTCCCCAGCGCGGGTGGCACCTTCACCGGGGCCGCGCTTGAGTGCCTGATCAAATGTGTCGATCGGGATATCCACCGCTCCGATGGCGATCAGAAAGGCGATTGGCGGCCGCTGGTATTCCTGATGACCGATGGCACCCCGTCAGACAGCTATGCCTATGGCGAGGCAATCAAAGAAGTTAAAAAACGTTCCTTCGGTTCCATTATCGCCTGTGCGGTCGGGCCGAAGGCCAAGCATGAACACCTCAAGCAACTGACCTCTCAGGTTGTGGCCCTCGAAACTCTGGATTCAACGGCCTTTTCCGGCTTCTTCAAATGGGTGTCGGCCAGCGTCGCGTCAGGCAGTTCCAGTGCGGGTGTTAACGCCGGGCAGGATAACCTCCCGCCACCACCACCGGAAATACAGCTGGTTCTGTAGCCAACAGGCAAAGCCTCTACCCGGAGCTTTGCCTGTTTTTTCATTGCCCCATGACGCGCATTGCAAGAAGCATCCGCCTGACGAGGTTTTTAACCATGAGAAGACTGCCCATCTTCCTGGTCTTGGACTGCTCAGAGTCCATGATCGGGGAGAGCCTGAAGAAAATGAATGATGGCCTGCAAAGGATCGTCAGCGACCTGAAAAAAGACCCCCACGCGCTTGAAACCGCCTGGATATCGGTGATTGCCTTCGCCGGGGTGGCAAAAACCATCGTACCGCTAGTGGAGGTGGTGTCATTTTATCCCCCTCGCCTGCCGATCGGCGGTGGTACCAACCTAGGCGCGGCATTGCGGGAACTCACCCGTCAGTTGGATCAACAGGTCAGAAAAACCACCCAGGAACGCAAAGGCGACTGGAAACCGGTGGTGTACCTGCTCACAGATGGCCGCCCAACGGACGATCCCGCCCCCGAAATCAGGCGCTGGAAAGAAAACTACGCCAATAAGGTCAACCTGATCGCCATCGGCCTTGGCCCTTCGGCGGATATGAACATCCTGCGGCAACTGACCGATAACGTCTTACTGTTCACCGACAGTCAGGAAGGGGATTTCGCCCAGTTCATTAAGTGGATCACCGCGTCTGTCTCTGCCCACAGCCGCAGCGTAGGGGAAGATGCGCCTCCGTTGCTCACCCACACCGATCACATTGTGCGGCTGGCCAAAGACGATATTGCCAGAGCCTACGACGAAAACTGCGTCACCCTGACGGGCCGCTGCAGCAAGTCACGCCGCCCTTATCTGATGAAATACGAACGCCCGGCCATCAACCTCTCCTCGCTGGATTTCAAGCTCAATATCAACGGCTTTAACCTCAACGGCTGCTTCCCGATCGATGAGGATTATTTTGCCTGGAGCGATGAATCGGCGTCTGCCATTCAGGTCAATACCAGCGAACTGCACGGCGTGCCGGGTTGCCCGTACTGCGGCAATGCCAGCGCCTTTGCGATGTGTACCTGCGGCAAGCTGTTGTGCGTCAACGGGCCCGATGACGTTATCTGCCCGTGGTGCGAGAAGGGGCTGACGTTCAGGGAAAACGGCGGCGACTCTGATTTCGACGTAACGCGAGGGAAAGGCTGATGCAAGACGTGGAGAAACTGCGCCAGAACGTACTCATGCTGATCCTGGCTGAAACGGGCGCAACGACGGATGACGCCCAGCTTGCCAGCCTGCAAGCCGATGATGAGATCGGCACCTTACTGACCAACCTCATCACGAAAGTGACGGCCAAGACCCCCGCAACGGTTGAGACAACAGAAGCTCCGCCGTTGGTTGCCAATGACGATACCTTGGCCGACGAACCTAAAGTGGTCCTCACCAAGAGCGATGACATCCCTGTTGCCGCCCCTGAAGCCGCAGATCTGCCAACCCCTGAGAGTCGGTTTGATCCACTGCAAGTGACAGGAGATGCCGCATTGCCTGAAGAAACCGCCAAAGAAAACCTGAAGCCAGGCCAGATCCCGTCCGGCACCGCTACCCCGATTAGCACGCCGCAGAACATTCAGCCGCAGGCAAAAATCAACGTGGCCAATGCCCGTACCGGCGTCCCCTTTCATTCTGAAATCGATATCGTGCTGGATGATGGAACGACCGCCGAAGTGCTGGCCGTCGCGTTCTCCAAAGATATCGGCATCACCTTTGATCCGGCGACCTCTTCACTGGCTGGAACTGCCACCGAAAGCGGCGATTTTGACATCACGGTCACCTGGTCTTGTCCTACTGCGCCGCAATGCTCCACCCAAGTACCCTTTATCGTTAACCCCGACCCGCGCAGCCTGTGGAAAATCCTCGAGCCGCCTGCCGATTCGCGCTATTTCAAACCGCATGTCGCCCATCAGCAGATCCAGGGGCCTGGCGTGAACATCGTGGCGGCCAGCCGCAGGGGGCGCTCACACGAGCATGCGGGCACCTTCCGGGATGACGACTTTTACATCGCCAGCAATAGCGATACCGGCTGGAACGTCATGTTAGTGGCAGACGGAGCCGGTAGCGCGAAAAATTCGCGCGAGGGCTCGCGCATCGCGACTCAAACCGTGGGCGACTACCTGACTACCCTGCTGAATAGCGACAAAGGGCTGGAACTCAAAGCCTGCGTTGAAAACTGGGGAACCGACGATCAGCGGATAGTCTGGGAGGCATTTAATCGCCTGTTCCGTCAGGCCGCGATCATGGCCGTCAACAATATCAGCAATGAATCCATCCGGGCCGAAGAGAGCGCCAAATCCTATTCCACCACGCTGCTGGTCACCGTTTCCTTCCGTACCGGGGCCGAGCTGTTCGCCGCCTCATTCTGGTTGGGCGACGGTGCCATTGCGGCCTACGGGCCGGTGGGCAAAGTGCGCGTGTTGGGCACGCCAGACAGCGGCGAGTATGCGGGCCAAACGCGTTTCCTGGATGCCGATGCTGTGAACGATGCGAATTTCAGTAAGCGCATCAGCATCGGTAAATGGACCGAGGTCTCTCATCTGGTACTGATGACCGACGGCGTCTCCGATCCCCGCTTTGAAACGGATAATGGCCTGCAAAATAGCCAGAAATGGGATGACCTGATCGCGGAGCTGACGCCCTGCCTGAACGATCCCTCGCAGCCCGCAGAGCGGCTGGCCGAATGGCTGAACTTCTTCTCCCCGGGCAATCACGACGATCGGACCCTAATCGTGGCGTGGTGAATGGATTGGACTACATAGCGGGTGAGTAAAATGGCAAATATTGTTACCTGTACCACCAGGGATGGCGCAACCATCCAGTATGTCGATGAGATCATCGGCTCCGGCTCCATGAAGGACGTCTACTTTTCGCCGGACAAATCATACGTAGTGGCGTTCTATAAAAAGCCGCAGAACGAGCAGGCGAAAGAACGCATCGAGATGATCACTGGCCGCTACCGGCAGAACATCTTTGAGCAAGCCGGTGGGGATTACTGGCAAGGGCTGTTTTGTTGGCCCACCAGCATAGTGGAACACGACGGCAAAATCGGCATCGTGGTGCCCACCTACCAGAGCCACTTCTTCTTTAAGTACGGCTCCAAGAATAACGACTTCCTGGGGATTAAAGGCCGCGAGAAGGAAGGTAAATGGTTCGCCAGCGCCAATAACCAGAACAAGTTCCTGGATCCGCGCGAACGTGGCAACACGCTGAATTACCTGAAGGTATGCCTGCTGCTGACCCGGGCCGTCCGGCGTATGCACGCCGCGGGCCTGTGCCATAGCGATCTGAGCTATAAAAACGTGCTGATCGACCCCGAGCAGGGCCATGCCTGCATCATTGACGTCGACGGGCTGGTGGTACCAGGCAAATATCCCCCGGACGTGGTCGGCACGCCGGACTTTATTGCCCCGGAAGTGGTGAAAACCAGTCATCTGCCGAAAGAAGATCCGCAGCGCATACTGCCAAGCATCGCCACCGACAGGCATGCGTTATCCGTGCTGATCTACATGTACCTGTTCTTCCGCCACCCACTGCGCGGCGGCAAGATCCATGACATGGACGATGAGATGCGCGACGAATCGCTGGCGATGGGTGAGAGGGCGCTGTTTATAGAGCACCCGACCGATAACAGCAATGCGGTCAAACTCAACCAGGTCAGCCCTTCTTCGCTGCCTTGGGCCGATCCGCAGAAAGTGCCCTACACCATTATGGGCCCTTACCTGACGCCGCTGTTTGAAAGGGCGTTTATTGAAGGTCTGCATGAACCCACCAGGCGGCCAACCGCCGATGAGTGGGAAACGGCGTTGGTGAAAACAGTCGATCTGATCCAGCCGTGTCAAAACACTGCCTGCGAACAGAAATGGTACGTGTTCTCCGGTAAAAACCGCCCGGCCTGCCCGTATTGCGGCACACCGTTCAAGGGCAAGCTGCCAATCCTGAATCTGTACTCCTCGCGTAAGGCCGGGAGCTTCCGCCCGGACGATCATCGCCTGATGGTCTGGAGCGGTCAGTCAATTTACGCCTGGCACGTTAACCGCCTGATAGCGCCCAATGAACGCACGCCAGACGCACAGAAAAAACGCGTGGGCTATTTCGTATTCCATAACGATCAATGGTGGCTGGTGAATGAAGGCATCAGCGGGCTGTTGTCCTTACCGGATAAAAAGGTCGTGCCGATTGGTGACAAGCTGGCGCTGAACGATGGGGTTCAGTTTGTGCTCTCCACCGAAGAAGGCGGCAGGCTGGTAGTGGTGCAGTTGGTGGTGAACTAAGCTTTGATGAGTGCGGGGTATGGCCCGCCTCGCACGGTGTTATGGGGGAAAGGAAGGCCCACACCTGCGCCCCATAAAAATACAACCATTAGTGTTTTCTCACCCTTAGTTAGCATCATCCCTCTCCCACCGTGCTCCTCAATATATCCGGGTTGCCTTGCCACAACCAATGGTACAAATCATGACTGCGCTGGAATCCCAATTTTCGCATGGATGCCTGCTTATGAGCGCTGACGGTCTTGGTGCTAATCTGCAACTTCCTGGCTATCTGTGTAGGCGATAAGCCTGCTGCTATCGCCTGCAAGACTTCCCGCTCTCGCCGAGAGATCTTTTCGTAGTCAGGTACGCAGGTAGCATTATTATTGAGCTGCACGTCGAACAGCCTATCCAGCAGTTGCATCACCACCTCGGGTTTATCATGCAGGCCGATTTCTCCCTGTTGATAGGTGACCCCTTCTGTATTTTTGTTCCGTATGAGGAAGATTTGGTAGCATTGATACCCATCTCCCCTCCAGCTGGCGTTGCTCCTGACAATCAGATCCGCAACTTTCAGATGAATAATATCATTGCAATCTGCATGAACAAATAGAGGGGATACTCCCCTGAGGTAAAAATACCGTTCAAAAAGGTGGCGAATGCCTTGTAAGAAATAGAAATTCTTGCCCCACAGAGCAATAACGATGCGTGAGTTCATATTGACACCTTAACAGCCTGATTCTTTTAAATGACACCGTTGATTAGGTGATACATCATTGGGATAAATCCCCGCCCAAGGAAGGTGTTGCAATACACCAGCGTAAGCTCTTTTGGTCTGGCACCGATGAGACATGCGCCTTCTTTTTCTTTACCAGTTTCATCAGGTAGTAGCGGGACACATAAATGTTGGTATCACAGTAATCGGCAATATCCCGGGTCTTGGGCCATTTTTCTCTAGGTGGCAATGTATCGGGAGGGCAGCAATCAACACGGCTCAAAACTTGCAACGCCGTCAGAACCTTGTCGAAGGCTGCATTATGTTTTTTATATTTCATTAGGTTAAACCTTTTCTCTGACGAGCTTTCGTGATGAATAAGCCCGCGTTACAGGCCAAAGCCCACTGATCAAAGCGGCAAACGGCATGCAGGTCCTGTCTGCTTGGCTTTCTGAGCGTATTTAATACCACATCGGATGAAAGCATTCATAAACGGCGCAATAACGAGTTTTAAATCTGGCTAAATTAAATTTGCGATATAATACTCCAGAAACATAATGATACATACAATATTAACTCGCAATTTAGCCATAAAAACCACCTGCCAAGGCATTTATTGCAAAATCACTTTATTCATCAAAAAAAACTTTAAAAAAACAAGGTTGGCCGTAATAATCCCGGCCTCAATGAGCAGCTGGGAAGTATCCTAAACATATATCGTAAATACTGAGAGATTAATCTGAATGAAAAATCAAAATGAAAGGCTTTGTTTTCGATTTGGATAATTATAGAGTGCGAAAACCCTCCATTTCCAGCTCAGTAAAACTGTGTATCCCGTGATAGAAAGACAGCAACACAACAAGTCTTTCATGCTTGATGGATAGCCAACCTCTCTCAATCCATTAGGGCATAGTCTTGGCTTAAAAACGCATGGGAATAGCATCAGGATATTTTGCTCACTTCTTAAAAATTGACGGCATCAGTAGTTATGAAGTTATTGAAGGTACTTTGTCTGTTCGGACTGTTCAGATAAATGATGGCTCGTGGCTAATAATCAGCTACGAAATAATTTTATTCACTTTTTTAATACGTAAATAAGGAATTCATTATGCGTAAGTCTATTTTTACTCTGGCTCCGGTGGTTGCAGCTCTGTTGGCAGGATCTGGCGTGGCTCAGGCCGCATCTAACGCCCAGATGACCATTACCGCCAACGTTGTGGCGGCGACCTGTGACGTTTCTCTCTCCAACCCTAGCCTGGACCTGGGTAACTATTCCAAGTCTGCCTTCACCACAGTTGCCGCCCCGGTTGCCAGCAGTGTGAAAACCTTCACCGTGGGTCTGAACAACTGTGAAACCCCGGCAGCGGCAGGCGATCAGGCAAGCCTGATCGTCACTGGCCAGACACTAGGGGGCAACCCGAACATCTTTAACAGCACCGGCACCAATACCGGAATCATGTTAAGTGAAGTGACCTCACCAACCACCTACATCACCGCCGGCCAAAAATTATCGGTAGCCAAAGCAGGAGAAACCCCGGAAGCAGGCGATTTCAACGCGAAATCCCTGAGCCTGCAGGCAGGTCTGGCCTCTACGTCTCTCACGCCTGATATCGGTATGGTCAGCGCGCCGATCCTGTTCAGCTTTGCCTACAACTGATGTGTTCCAGCGGGCCGATGGCCCGCCTTTTCAGGATCCGCAATATGACGCGCTTTATCTCCCTGTTTTCGCTGCTAGTGACCCTGCTGGGTGCGCCGTTGGCAGGCTGGTCCGCCGGGTTTGGCATTAATGCCACCCGCCTGATTTACCCTGAAGGGGCCAGCAGTATCAACGTCGCGGTACGCAACACCCTTAACCACGAACCGTATCTGGTGCAAACGGCTGTCAGCGGTAAACAGGATGCACAGACCGCGGCCCCGTTCACCGTAACGCCGCCGCTGTTCCGTCTGGAACCGCAAAGTACCAATCAGTTACGTATCGCCTTTACCGGCCAGCCGCTACCCGGCGATCGGGAGTCGGTGTTTTATTTGCATGCCACCGCTATTCCGACCAGTACGCAACTGGATCCGACTCAGCAGCGTAATGACGTGCAGGCCCAGTTGCGCTTCGGCGTGGGCAACATTATCAAGCTGTTCTACCGGCCTGCGAGCCTGAGCGGTTCCTCTGCCGCCGCCCAAAAAGAGTTGCAGTTCTCCCGCGTGGCTGGGGGGCTGAAGGTGACCAATCCCTCTCCCTATTTTGTCAGCCTGGCCGACTTGACGGTGAATGGGCAACAACTGGCCTTGGACACGCCAGCTGCACTCATGCTCCCCCCTTTCGGCAACCATATCTGGCCGGTTAAAACACCGTTGGCAACCGGCACGCGAGTGCAGTGGCAGACCATTAATGATACCGGAGGCACCGATGCGTTCAGCGCAACGTTACCTTAAGGCCGCGCTGGCTATAGTGCTGGCAGGCGGTGGAGCGGTATCCACCCCGGTGCAGGCCGTGACGCTGGATTTCTCCGCCGTGCTGACCAATGGCACCTGTACGCTCAGCCTGGATAAAAGCACTCTGCCTTTAGGTGTCATCGCTAAATCACAGCTGCGCCCAAACCAGCTGGTTGCTCCACAGCCCTTTACCCTGTCCGTGCAGGACTGCACCGGTTCTGCGGGCGGCAGCCTTAAACCTGTAGTGACTATCGCTGGCACCGGCACCACCCAAGACAGTAAATGGCTGTTTCGCAATGCCGGATCGGCGGCGAATACCGGGATCTTAGTGATCCAGAGTGCCACGGTGCCGGATTACAGCCAGCCCGAAGTCAAAAACAACAGCGTGCTGTCACTGGCTAACCCAGGACAGATACCTGTCAACCAGACGTTCACCTTTTATGCCGGTGCCAGTTGTGGCGGCAGCAACGGGTGTGCCACGGTCGCGACCGGTGACGTGACGGCCACGCTGGTGTTTACGTTTCTCTATCAGTGAGGGCCCGATGACACAGCGATTTCATCAGGTGCTATCAAGCCTGCTGCTCACTTTCAGCCTGTCTGCACAGGCCGGGAGCGGCGGCATCAGCCTGGGGCAGACACGCGTTATTTTTTCTTCCGCGGATAAAGCGCAAACCCTCACCGTCAGCAATAGCGGGCAACAGGCTTATCTGGTCCAGGCTCGGGTACAAAACGGCCTCGACGATCCGACCCCCGCGCCATTTATCGTTACGCCACCGCTGTTCTCGCTGCAAGGCGATAGCCGCCAACTACTACGGCTGTTGCCGCAGGGTGCCACGCTGCCCTCCGACCAGGAATCGCTGTTTTATCTCTCTATCTCGGCCATTCCTGCACAGGCTGAACCTGTAACGGCGGCCGATCGGCTGTCGGTAGGGGTACGTTTCGTGATCAAGCTGTTTTATCGCCCGCAAGGGTTGGCGTTACCCGCGAACAACACCCCTTGCCTACTGACGTTCAAGCGTGAAGCGCACGGCGTGCGGGCCATCAATCCCACCGGCTATTTTCAGACCCTGGGGATGCTGGCCGTTGACGGGCATACCGTGGCGTTAGACCAACAACCGGCGATGGTGCCTCCGCACAGCAGTATCACCCTGGCCGTTGACGGGCCGGTGAATAAGGTGGCCTGGCAGACGCTCACCGACTATGGCGGGCTCTCCAAGTCCTGCCAGCAGACAGGCTCAGCCTCCACGGAGATCACACCATGAAATACCCGATTTATCTTCTGATGGGCCTATGCCTGTTGGTCAACAAAATGGGCCTGGCACAGGCTCAGGACAACGCCTCGCCGGGGATATCCTTTTACGTGCTGCGGGTGATTTACCCGGAGGGCGAAAAGCAGGGCGTGACGCTAACCGCCTACAACAAAAGCCCGACGCCGTACCTGATGCAGTCATGGATCCGCCCGGTCGATCCGGCCACCGGGGACGTCGATCTGAACTGGCATGGCACCCCGGTGATGCCGTTTATTGTCACGCCGCCGCTGGCTCGCCTGGAAGCGAACGGTGAACTGGCGCTGCGTATCCGGCGCAACGATATGCCGCTGCCTAACGACCGGGAATCGGTGTTTTTTATCTCCATGAAGGCGCTGCCCACCCAGCAACCCGACGGTGAGCAGATGGTGATGACGGTAGTGAGCAATATCAAACTGTTTTACCGCCCGGCTGGATTGGTGAAACGCGCCGTAGCAGACATGGCCCCGAAGCTGACCTTCAACCGGGCAGGCGACCAATTGACAGCAACCAACCCGACCCCCTACTGGCTCACCTTCTCCCGCCTGGCGGTGGGGAATGTGGCGTTGGACAAACCGGCTCTGCGCCTGATGGTACCGCCTTTCGGCAAGCAGTCTTACCCCCTGCCCGCTACCGCGAGCGGGAAAGTCAGCTGGCAGCTGATTGATGAAGATGGCTGGGATACCCCGGTTGCCCAACAGGATTGACGATTTCTCCCTTCCTGGCTCGTTACGGGGAGCCACGTTCTTTCAGACGGATAGGATAACCATGAAAATTCACCCTCTTGCCCTTGCTCTTTCCCCACTCCTGGTGGGTAGCGCATTGATTGCAGGCACGTCTCCAGCCTGGGGCCGCGACTACTTTGACCCGGCGCTGTTGTCGCTGGGTGGTGGCCTGGAAGCCGTCACCGACCTGAGTGCGTTTGAAAGCGCCGGACAGACCCCGCCGGGGACTTATCTGGTAACGGTGCTGGTCAACCGCAGCGAGCGTGGCCAATACCGCGTCGTGTTCACCCCAAGTGATAAGGGCCAGGTCAGCCCGGAATTGACCCCGGCCTTCCTGGCGGAGATGGGGATCAATACCCCCGCATTGCCCGCTTTTGGCGGGTTGCCGGTCGACAAGCCAGTCAGTGACCTGGCTACCCTGATCCCTGACGCCCGGGTGCACTTTGATTTTCAGCAACAGCGCCTGGAACTCAGCATTCCCCAGGTAGCGATGAAGCCGGACGCCAGCAGCGTGGTTAACCCTGCGCTATGGGACCAGGGCATGACCGCGTTTTTACTCAACTATACCCTCAACGGCGGGCGCAGCCGCCAGGACGGGCAGTGGGGCCAATCCACCAGCGAACAGTCCAACCTGTTCCTGGGGCTGCACAGCGGATTGAACTGGCAGGCCTGGCGCCTGCGCAGTGACATGACCTACACCTACAATAACAGCCGCAGTGGCTATGGCGACACGCAACGCAACCAGCAAACCCGTTTCTCAAATACCTATCTGCAACGCGATATCCAGGCCTGGCGTTCGGATGTGCTGGCTGGGGAGAACAACACCGGCAATGACGTTTTCGACAGCATTCCGTTTCGCGGGGTGAAATTGAGCTCCAGCGAAGACATGCTGCCGCTCAGCCTGCGGGGATTTGCCCCGGTGATCAGCGGCATTGCGCAGAGCAACGCCCGGGTTACCGTCAGCCAGAACGGTAACGTGGTATACCAGGCGTATGTCGCCCCGGGGCCGTTTCGGATTAATGACCTGTACCAGACCGGACAAGGGGGAGACCTGACGGTTACGGTGACCGAAGCGGATGGCAGCGTACGTACCTGGACCCAGGCCTTCTCGGCGCTGCCGGTGATGCAACGTCCGGGTGGGCTGAAGTACGAACTGACCGCTGGGCGCTACAACGGCGGCATCACCACCGGCTCCAGAGAGGCCCATTTTGCATTGGGCACCCTGATTTACGGGCTGCCCCATGACATCACGCTGTACGGCGGCGGGCTGATAGCGGAGAAATATGCCTCGGCGGTGGCGGGCAGCGGGATTTCGCTGGGGGATTTCGGCGCCATGTCGGCGGACGTGACCCTCTCATCGGCCCGCATGTATGACGAAAGACAGAGCGGCCAGTCATACCGGGTTCGTTATGCCAAAAGCCTGCTCAGCATGGGCACCTCGGTAGATCTGACGGCTTATCGTTACTCCACCCGGCACTATTACAACTTTGCCGACTTCAACAACAGCGGTTATCAACTCAGTGAAGGCCAGGTGCCCTGGGCACTGGCCCGACAGCGTTCGGATTTCCAGGTGCGGATAACCCAGCAACTGGGGGATTTTGGTTCGCTGTACCTGTCGGGTGCACGCAGTGATTACTGGGGCGATGAGCAAGTGAACAACACCCTGTCGGCGGGTTACAACGGCAGTTGGCACGGCGTGAGCTATGGCCTGGCCTACAGCGTTGACCGGATAAAATCCGACGGGGATTGGCCACAGAACCGCCAGTTGGCGTTCAATATGCAGGTACCGTTCAGCCTGTTCAGCGCACAGCCCGCCCTCAACCGCAGCTACGCCAGCTACCAGATGACGCACGACAGTGAAGGCCGTGTACGGCAACAGGTGGGGGTGAGCGGCTCGGCGGCGGAAGACCGCCTGTCCTACAGCCTGATGCAGGGGTGGAGTAACAACAACCAGAGTGGCAACGGGGGTAGCACCAGCAACCTGAATCTGGGTTGGCAGGGGAGCCAGGGCATGGTCAGCGCCGGGTACAGCCACAGCAGCCGCTATAACTCACTGAATGTGAGTGGTAACGGGGGTCTGGTGGTACACCCTAATGGGGTGACGTTAAGCCAGCAACTGGGCACCTCGGTGGCAGTGGTCCGTGCACCGGGCGCTGCCGGGGTGAGCGTAATGAACGGCGGAGTCCGTACCGACAGCCGCGGTTATGCGGTCGTGCCGTACCTGTCGCCTTACCAAAACAACACGGTGAGCCTGAACCCGTCGACGCTGCCGGAAGATGTCGACCTGCCGCAGAGCAGCACCAATGTCTATCCCACCAAAGGGGCGGTGGTAGCGGCCACGTTTACGCCACACACCGGCTATCAGGCGCTGATAACCCTGACCCAGGCTGGCATACCGGCACCCTTCGGCACGCTGGTGACACTGGCCGGGGAAGGAGCGGAGATCAACAGCGGCATCGTGGGTGATGCCGGCCAGGTGTACCTGAGCGGGTTGCCGGAACAAGGGAAATTGCGCGCGGCGTGGGGCCGTGGGACTGCACAGCAGTGCCTAGCCCACTTCAGCCTGAGCAAGGCAGCAGTATCAGCAAATAATCCGGTGCGCATGCTGAATGTGCAATGTGAGGAAGGACAGTGATTAAACAACGATTAATAAAGACCGCATCATGCGGTATCGCCAGCATGGCATTAATGATGCCCCTTGCGGCCCCCGTTCTGGCGGAAACCATTACCATCGGCAAGGGCACGGGGATCCTATGGGAGGGCATGCCGTTTAACGCGACATTAAGTGGTCCTCTCGATCATCCGAAACTTAATCCCATATACGGACTCTTGTCAGTCTCTAAGTCAACGACCCGGTGTATGGCCTCAAGTGAATTGAAAAACATTGGTGGCTATTTGGCCTTCCCGCTGACCGGGGTACCTGGAGTCGGATTGATGCCTCGGGCCTCGGGTAGCGCCACTTATACCCTAAGTAACAATTCACAGGGAAGGTTGACTGGCACCATTGGGCTGCCAGAAACCAGAGGCTCCTCAACGTCACAAGGGAATATTACCTCACCGCCAGACTATACATGGTGCCTGCCCCCTGCCACGTCGTCGAATGATACATTTTACTCGAGTTCCGGTACTCGTACGGCGACGCTCTCAGGCACCTGGGTACTGGTGGCGGACGGCAGCCAAAAAGCTGGAGAGGGTTCAGTTCCCCCCATGTATTTTGGTAGCTTTTCCGCCACTGGCTCAGGGGATAGAACGACCTCTATACTGCCCACCAATATTTCCCTGCGCATCTCCACGCTGGAATGTAGCGTGAATACCCCGACGGCCATCAACTTCGGATCGGTCATTCGCAATACCCAGGCCAATGCGGAACTGGCGGTGAAGCCCGTGCAACTGGTTGCCACCTGCGGGCAGCCAACTGACCAGATAAATGCCAATATCAATCTGCAGTTCCGCGCCATCAGTGGCCTGTACAACAGCGCACCCTCACGGCTGGCATTAAACCAGAAGGGAGGCTATATCACCGGGGAAATTGATAATGGGGTGACCGGCAGTGGCGACTGCAAGGCCACAACCGGCTTGCGCTTTGATAACTCCCTCATAAAACTGGGCAGGATCACCAGTGCAGAAAGCAGCAAAACCTTGACCAATCAGCTCACCTGGCGACTGTGTTCGGGAGGCAGTAGCGTGCCAATCGGTGCAGTCACGGCCTCTACGGAAATGCTGGTGACGTTTAACTGAGTCGCATTTGGCGCTGCTGACGGTTGGGTGGTTTTCCAGCCGTCCAGCGTATTGAGGCTGATCTCCATCGACCCTACACCACCTACTCAATCCTCTGTGCAGATCATCAGCGTTTGATTGGGCAAAGAAAGGATATAGTCCCAGGTATTCACCTTGCTGATTTTCAATTTAATATCATCATATTTTAATACTTTGAAGATATGAGTAAGTTCAGAGCTACGCTGCCCCATATGGACAGCGTAATAACCCGCCTCTTTTTTCCAGCAGGTTGAATGTTGGTCCAGCCCGCCTTCCTTGCCGAAGCCTCATGACACCAATAACGTTTATAACGACAAATCCCCTGGATTCTGCGAGAGAGTTCACAATTCAATCGCTAGCCCACAGCGCCCCATTGTCATCATTGCGGACTGAGAGTAACGTTGCCTGCAATCTGGTTTAAACCAAATGGGTTAATTCATGGAAAACACCTCAACCGTAGAACTGGCAAAGCACCGGCTCAATGAGTGGCTGAGCCAAGGGATTATCGCCCCAGGGAGCAAACTGCCTTCTGAGCGCGAACTGGAAGAGCTACTGGGGATTAAGCGCATGACGTTGCGCCAGGCGCTACTGTTTCTGGAAGGCGAATCGAAGATCTTTCGTAAGGATCGTCGCGGCTGGTTTGTTGCGTTGCCGCGCTTTAATTACAGCCCTAATAGCTCCACCAGCTTCAAACAGGCCGCGATGGAACAAGGGCGTTTGCCCTCCTGGGGCTATCTGGCAAAAGAGTGCGTTCGCAATGCGCCAGCGGAGATTTTGTCCCTGCTTGAGGTTGCGGAAGGCGCTGAACTTTACAAGATCTGCGGCTGGGGAGCATTGGATAGCCACAAGGTGTTCTATCACGAAACCTATATCAATATGCAGGTTGCACCTGGTTTTATCGATCAACTGGGTGAGCGCTCGTTTGCGGAAGTCTGGGCGACAACCTTTGCCAAAAAAACGCACACCCGGCATCTGGAGTTTAAACCGACCCGCCTTTCGGGCGGAGCCAGCCAAGGGATGGGCGGTACCGTGGGTACTCCTTCCATACGGGTAAAAAAATATCGCGCCGATGAACAAAACCGCATCGTACAGATCGATATCGAGCATTGGCGTTTTGAGTCCGTGGAATTTTTTATCGACCTATAGGGAGCATCATGGATCGTTTACAAGCGAACAAGATTTTGCAGCGTGCAGCGGATCTTCCACTGTATCTGCATGCCTACGCATTCCATCTGAATATGAGAATGGAAAAGATATTACCTGAGGATCTGTTGGATATTGCCAGCCAGCAACGGTTGCAGGGCGTGAAGATCCACGTGCTTGACGGTGAGAGCCAATCTTTAGGCTGCGCGAGCGATGAGCAGTTGGGCCATTTTGGCGACAAGGCATGCCAGCTAGGGTTGGATGTACATATCGAAACCAGCGCCTCCGATGCCAAAACCCTCGATCAAGCGGTGGCTATTGCCCTCAAATCTGGTGCAACATCTGTCAGGTTCTATCCCCGTTATGAAGGGCATCTGGATGACGTGATGGTGAAGATTGCACAAGATATTCAGTACATTAAACAAAACTACCAGCATAGCGGCCTCAGCTTTACGCTCGAACAGCATGAAGATCTGAAAAGCCACGAGTTGATGAGCCTGCTTGCCAAGGCGGACTTCCCCCAGCTTTCGTTGCTGTTTGATTTTGCCAATATGATCAACGCCAACGAAGAGCCTCTCCCTGCCTTGGCCGCGATGGCCAGCCAAATCACGCAGGTGCATATTAAAGATGCGGTGATCACCCACGAAGTTAACGGGTTAGGCCATAAAGCCTGTATCTCAGGACAAGGGGATTTGCCATTCAAGGAGTTGCTGTTGCAGCTGATTTGCCTGGGTGAAAACCAGCCGCAGGTTATGGCATATGGCCTGGAGGAAGAAGTGGACTACTATGCGCCACCGTTCCGCTTTGACGGTGAAGATCACAACCCGTGGATACCTTGGCGAGAAATGAGCGAGACCCCGCTTCCCGAGCAAGATATAAACCTAAGACTGGATAAAGAGCTAAGCGACGCATTACAGCAAATAAATTACGTCCGTAAGATCCTCAGTGAATTAAAACAGGATGCATTAGCCGTATTGAAATAATTTAAATTTAACCAACCAGGGCGATGCATCTCATTTGAGATGGGATGACGCTATCTAACACTGTCAATAACACCACGATATCCAGTGGTGAGGTGGAACTATGCTAACAAAAAAGAAGTGGACTATATTTAGTCTGTTAGTTCTATGCGGCGGGACCATTTATAAACTGCCTTCATTAAAAGATGCCTTTTATGTCCCGATGCAGGAGTACTTCCATCTTACCAATGGTGAAATTGGTAATGCGATGTCGGTTAACTCCATCGTCACTACCATAGGCTTCTTTTTATCTATCTATATTTCCGATCGTTTACCCCGCCGGTTTACCATGTCTTTCTCATTGATTGCGACAGGGTTATTGGGCGTTTATTTATCTACCATGCCGGGCTACTGGGGCATACTGTTTGTCTGGGCGCTGTTTGGTGTCACCTGCGATATGCTCAACTGGCCGGTGCTGTTGAAGTCGGTCAGTTTGCTGGGTGACAATACTCAGCAAGGGCGGCTGTTTGGCTTCTTCGAAACCGGGCGCGGCATTGTCGATACGGTGATTGCCTTCAGTGCGCTGGCCGTTTTCGCCTGGTTCGGTGGCGGCTACTTAGGGTTTAAGGCAGGTATTCTGTTTTACTCCTCCATTGCCATTCTGGTGGGCGTTATCCTTTTCTTTGCCATGAAAGGCAACGCGGAGGAACCCGTGACAAAAGATGAGCAGGACAAGACTGAAAAAACTGGCTTCGGCAGTATATTAAAGAATAAAACGGTGTGGCTCATCGCCTTTAGCGTGTTCTGTGTTTACGCCGTGTATTGTGGCCTCACCTTCTTTATTCCGTTCTTAAGTAATATTTATGCATTGCCTATCGCGCTGGTTGGCGCTTATGGGATCATTAATCAATACTGCTTGAAGATGGTGGGTGGGCCGATCGGCGGTTTAATTGCCGACAAGGTTTTGCAATCACCGAGTAAATATCTGTTTTATACCTTTATTATCAGCGCGATTTTCCTGCTGGTGCTGATTGTCCTGCCTCATGAACAGATGCCGGTTTATTTAGGCATGATGTGTACCTTGGTGTTCGGTGCAGTGATATTTACCCAGCGAGCGGTGTTCTTTGCCCCCATTGGTGAAGCAGGGATCAGTGAGAAAAACACCGGTGCGGCAATGGCGTTGGGTAGCTTTATTGGATATGCGCCAGCCATGTTTTGCTACAGCCTGTATGGCCACGTGTTGGACGCCAACCCGGGGATCGTGGGCTACCAGATTGTCTTTGGTTTAATGGCGGTGTTTGCCTGTGCCGGGATTTGCGTTTCGGCTCTGCTGATCAAGAATATTCGTCAAAAACGCCAGCCTGTCGCGTTGCAATCTTCATAATTTACCTCATGTGAATCAATCTGTTGTGTTGATATCACGTCCCCTCACCCCAACCCTCTCCCAAAAGGAGAGGGAGCCGTCCTGCGCTGTGTTCAGGTACAGGTGTAAAGTCTGTGACATCCAGAACTACTTTTTAGCGTCGATTTTCCACTGCAGTAAACCATCAATATCCTTTTCCCCTTCGGCCTCTTTTAAGCGGCGCTGCTGCTCGGCAAACTGGACATATTCAGCCTGTGCTTTTTCATCTGCCTCTTTCTTGCTGACCGTACCTGCGCCCTGTAACACGTCACGGTCGTTAAATTGCAGGAACTGATCCAACTTTTCCTGCCAGTCCCGCAAGAATACCTGCTGGCGACGCCGGGCCTGATCCTCGGCAAAATCCAGCCACATGTTGACCACGCGGTTGAGTTCGCTGACCTCATCCTGATTGAGGTAGTTTTTCGCCACCGTCACATCGCTTTTACGCACCTCTCCGCCTTTATAGCTGCTCAACCCCATATGAGGCTGGCTAGCATCGGCAAGCTGATGGATAAGTTCAGCAGCGGTATGGCCGGTACAGGCAAAATGCAGTTTGTTCTGGATGGTTTGAAAAAACTGCGTGGTCTCTTTGAGTGAAGGCTGGTAGTCGGCGGCTAACGCAAAGATTTCCCGAACCCGCAAATAAACCCGGCGCTCGCTGGCGCGGATATCGCGGATGCGTTCCAGCATCTCGTCGAAATAGTCAGGCACAGCCGATGTTCCAACGGGCGGATTTTTTAGCCGCTCGTCGTCCATCACGAAGCCTTTGATCAGGTATTCCTGGAGGGTTTGGGTGGCCCACTGACGGAATTGGGTGCCTCGGGCTGAACGGACGCGGTAGCCAACGGCGAGTATCATCGGCAAACTAAAATATTGAACCTGATAGTTTTTCCCATCACTGGCAGTTGTTCGGTAAAACCGAACAACTGAATTTTCGACCAGTTCACCGTCTTCAACGATATTCTTGATGTGTTCGCTGATGGTCGCTTTAGCTTTGCCGTATAGCTCGCAGATCATTGCCTGAGATAACCATAGGGTATCGCTTTCAAAGCGACATTCAACGCGCACTTTTCCATCGCCGCTGGCAAACATCACAAATTCGCCTGCCGGGGATTGGGTTAAGTGTTTATCTGCCATGCCGCCTCCGCTTTACAATGCTGTATCCGCTTAGTATGCCAGAGATAGCTGTTGGAGCTCATTACACGAATGGCGTTTATTTTGCGTGCAGCCACGCAGAAACAACTGCTGACGACGCTAGCCTAATCTTCGGCAAAACCCACCATATGGTGACCACACGGTTGAGCTCGCTGACCTCGTCCAGGTTGAGTCCCAGCCGGAGTATCAAGAAACCCGCACCGTGGCTGATAATCGATAGCAAAGATACTATCAAGGCTGGGTTATGCCTGCTCAGTATTTACCATCGAACCGAATCGGCATGGATTGATAATAGTTTTGACCTCTGATGAAGTAGGATCCAACGGCCATTATTCGCGGTAGAAGTTTATCCCAGCATCGGTACAGTCAGGGTGAGAGAAAGCCTGTGAAACTCAGGGAAGTCGTACCCGGATGAATATCTTTGGTGTTCAGCCTCAACGATATTACCCGGATATTTTGAGAGGTCATTAGCCCGACGAACCCTTCTCTCGGGCATTTTTTAATACATTGGTAAAATAGAATATTCTCAATGTCTGCCATTCTGGCAGAAAACACGAAAAGTTAAAAAAGTTACCTTCCGACGTTTTAGGCAATATCAACTCGCGTTATACCAACGGTGAATTCGAAGAGCCATCACTCCCTTTCATCCAGGCTCCATTAAACCTTTCGGCATTGGCCGCCGTATAAATAACCGTATGTCGGATATTACGGTGCCCTAGGTAATCCTGAATCAATCGCGTATCGTTACCTCGCTCGGCAAGATTATACCCGCAAGCATGTCGCAGCATGTGGGGGTGGATAGGTAGGGGGAGATTGGCTTGTTTGCCATATTCTCGCAGTAATTGATAAAAACGCTGCCGGGAAAGGCGCTTCCCTTGCCGCGATAAAAACAGCCACGGTGACTGATGCCCCGGGAGTGTCTCACGCTCGGCCAGCCAGCGCCCAAGTGCAACGTTTTCTTCCGGCAATAACGGATGGTTAGTACTCAATCCTCCCTTCAATCTTTTGATACGTATAATTTTCGCTAGAGGGTCATAATCCGCCACTTTCAGACCTGTAAGCTCGCTCACCCTTAGCCCATGTAAAAAGGCCATACTCACCATGCAGTAATCGCGATACGAAACCCTGTCCTTTGAAATCGTTCTCAACAGGCTCCGCACTTCCTCTCCGGTTAAGTATTTACGCTTCACCATTACGCTCCTTTTGACCGAGCTAAGAATGTTCGTAGAAGAGCGTAACGATAACACTTTAATTGAAGAGATAGGTCTGAAACGAAATATAATATTTGTGACGTTCACCGCGTAATGAACAGCGTTGTTGAATAAATCGAACGTTTAGTCGTTATCAGCTTCAGATCCCAACATTCATGACGACATCTCGGCCCCCCTTGGCCCACTGTTTCCCCAACAGCAGGCGGCAGCATGAAGGGAGGGCCCAATTCCCCCTCAGTCCCAAATACTCTTATATAAGCCTTCATCAGCAAATGCGCATAGTGGGAGAGGAAGTCACCCACATCCCGCACCGGAAATTCCATCACCACGCAGCTCTCAGCAGCGAGAGATGCCAGCCACCATGCCCACTGGTTCATCGCCACCGCAGCTCTCACATTGTCAGGTGTACATCAGGACTCGGTCTCTCTTTTCTTTGGCTTCGCTCGTCATTCTTTTTTTATCGGGGTCAGAAGATTTAACAAAGAGCGTATATCCTGCACCCCCAGTTTCATTAACGCACTGAGCCGCTGACTGTAAACGGTCTTCACACTAACTTGCCGCGTTCTTGCCTGTTGCGGAATCGAGCGAAACTGCAGTGTTTTACGCAATACACTTCGTTCGTGATCTGTCAATTCGTGACTCAAAAGCCAACCATCAGCCATCCATGCCTCCGTGCCGGAAAACACCGCGCTGCACAATGCCGACAGAGAAAGCCGGGCATCCACAATGTGCACATTGGTCACTCCCATAACGGTGAGCAAGGGCTGTACGCTGGCGATATCAAAGGGTGATAGTACGACCACCTGGTGATAACGCCCCGCCGCGTACTGCATCATCTCACTCAGCTGCAACAACGCTATTAACGCCTCCCTGGTCAAGGACGGCAGTCGCACGACCAGGCACCGCACAACCTGACTATCTAATACACAGGGCAACGTCGCCTGTAACGCCTCATCCAACGAACTGACACCAACAACGCGCTTCCTGCCCGCAATGAAGGGGAGATGTTTTAACGCGGAATGCAACCCCATACGGCCGTAGCTGCAGGCATCAACACACACCACAAACCAGCCAGGCAGTGAGGTGTGCCGGGCCAGGCCAGGCGCATAGTCATAGGTATAAAGTCGATTGCTTTGGGGATCAGCCATATCTCTACTCTCTTTGCGAGCGACTCGCTGCAATCAATGTAATGCTCGGTGTTACCCGGCATTCACGGGAAAAGAAACCAGTAAAATCCCAGTGCCAGCGTGCCCATCCAGGCGGCCCCCAGCGCACCGCAAAACATCATTTCTTCGGTCGGAGACAATGCAACGCAGCGGCCGGCATTAAACACGGCCACCAGAGTCGCCATGCCTAGCAGCATGCTCAGCGAGTTTTGGATAGGTGGCGAAAGAGAAAACCCCGCGATCCGAGAAAGCCACACGGCACCAACCATGACTGCCGCGATGCGTAGCGTCCCGAATATCCCGTTATCCCCGCGCAAAAACCGCCAAAACCACAAGGCAGGAGCGGGTTGCAGGGGAGGTAGTACCCACAACCCGCCAATCAGTAATGCCGTGATACTCAACCACAGCATCACCAGTACGGCCAGTGCCACCAAAAATGTCATGAACACACGCTCTCCATCACTTACTGCTCATCGCACTTGCCGTAATACGTTATCCACCGAGAAATAACGTCAACCGTATAAGTTGAGATTCCACCATTACACAAAATGCGCATATATTGGCGAAAGTTCTTGGCGTGTTGGCTTGCGGAATGAAGAAGTAAAAACACTGAGCGAGCGTCAAACAACTTTCGCCCTGCCAACCTCATCAGCCACGCCAGCTCGTCTATCGACAACGTTACTCAACATGTCACATCCACCCGCCGCGCGGATGGCAAAAAACAGGTGTAATTAAGTAACTCAGCCCGATAAACTCGTCGTTAAAATAAAGCCTGATAAATAACCACATTCAGTTACCCAATGGTTAAGCACCTTTATTTCCGCGCCGATTAAATGTATTCAGACTTCGATTTCTGACGATCCTATAATGTTTAAGAAAACAAAAAATAGAAAAAACAAACAGTACACCAGCAGCAACAATCTCCCACATAGAATGCCCTTGGCCTGATATTTAGGCAAACACATAAAAATACAGCACTGCAATCCGCTAGGGGTGCCAATACGTCACATTAGGTATGAAAACCTCATCGACAGCAGTCATTCAATGTGGGGTAAGGTTAAAAGTGGTAGCGCACACCGGTATGCAGAGAATGCAGTTGCATCTTAGAATGCACATCGCCATCCCCTTTGATGGTACCGTTGGCCGCAGACCAATTCGTGGTAATGTCCCCCGCATCCGTATAGGTGTAACCCAATTCTACCGAGACATGCTCTGTCACATCCCAGGCAACGCCGGCTCCCAGCGCCCAGGCCAGATTGGTCTTCTTGCTGCTGTAGCCGTCTTCAGCCAACGCCTGCCCGCCCACATTGCTGCTGGTCGCAATATTGTGACGCACGAATGCTGCCCCCACCCCCGCCATGACATACGGTGTAATGTCGTTGCCCAGCGGGAAGTCATAGAAGGCGTTCACCATCAATGTATTGACACGAGTCTTCTGACGAACGTCGGCTGTAGCCGGTAAAGCGAAGTTGTTTTTGGCATCCCCATTCCAGTAACCGTTGGCTGACGGTTTGAACGAGAAGTCTTTCTCGGACTTACCGAAGGTCTGGAACGCCAACTCGGCCCTGACCGGTTGCTGCCAGTCGTCCGCAAAGCGATAACCCACGGCAATCGACGGCGAGAACACGGTGGAGGAAGTATTCCCCAACTGCGATTTACCCATATCCCAGTTCAAAGCCCCTACGGTGGTCCCTGCTTCACTCGCCGTATTCTCCGAATTACGGAACTGCGACGCCCCAAGTTTGCCGGAAAGGTAAAAACCGGATGAAATTGTTTCCGCCATGGCTCCCGCTGACATCAGCGAAAAAATCACTCCTGACAATACGCGCATTTTCATTATCACTGCCCTCTGCCTCAAAAATTAGTTCTCAATATTTCGCTGTAAGACTCAGGACGCTCCGTGCCCGCAAACAATTTACCTTTCACCTATGCTAGGCAAATACGTTTCAGGCAGGAGCGCGTTTTACTTCGAGCAAAACGGTATTACAGATAATCCAGCGTAAATGTCGCCATTGAATTAGCCGTTCCCGCCGTGACGGCGCCGCCTGCCCTGACATAGCGGGCATAGAACGGGATCGATACGCTAGGGGCATTAACCGCAAACCCATAGGCCGGTGTGGTATAACCCGGTGCAATTCGTTTGCGGTTCCAATCCAGCAATTCCACGCCAACGTTTGTTGCCGTACTGCCTGCCGTTAGAGCGAATAATCCACTGTTGTTGGCATGCGGTGTTCCACTCCAACTAACCTTGACGCCTGGCGTGGGCCCACAATCCTCAAGGTTGATGGTAAAGCGCGTTAACGGCAACACAGCGGGGGTTTCCACAAACTGCTTGGTCGCCCAAATACCCAGGTTCACCGTTTTGTCGATTGAGTCCGTGCTGAGTGAGCAGGCTGGATGTATCAACGTTGCGCGCATATAGAGGTTAATCATCCCCAAGTCCGCCCAGGCGGGTGTCAAGGCACTTAACCCCGCCACGAAAATGAGCGGACGAATAAACTTCACGCCCTTCCGACAAGGAGAACGGGTGATGGAGTCAATATATAGCATTATTCATTCTCCATTTATCAGGGGAAGTCCACACGCAAATACGCCCGAGACGTCACCGGACCTTCAGTCGGTTTATTACCGGTCACGCTGACCGGATAGGCCTGAATAGTGACGTTTTGACGTGCATTGCTATCCAGCGCGAAAGGGATAACACTGGACAAGTTATTGGGCACCAACGGCACCCCGTTATTATTGGTCACACGGAACCCGACATCATTATTCTCATCCGAGACAACAATATTGCCATTGGTTTTATCCGCCTGCAGGCGCAAAGATAACTGAGCATTACCAGCAACATTGTCACATTCAACGCTGATAACCCTCGACTTTGGCTGAACACCAAGAGCAATAGCCCCTGCACTTTTAAATGCACCAGAGGATACATTACCAAAGTCAATATCAATAACCTGGCCTGCATTTAACTTACATGACTGCGGCACGGTAATATTTACGTTAACAAAAATCCTGTCAGTAACCAATTGCTTGCTAGCACAACCAGCAGGCCTACACCTCCCGCTCTCCACTAACAGTATTCTTTTGCTATATGACCCTCCAATCATTTTTTTATCTATTCTTAACTTCGCCTCATAGTGAGCTTCTGCTCTATTTGTAAGCTGCCCTTCATCAAAAACTTCAGGGTTACACGTATTGGCATTGCTAACTAAACCATTCGATGGGACGAAAGATCTCCCACATGTACCTACACTACTCAGTGCAATTGAGATATAGTCATCAATCTTGGTATATTGCCAATCAGAATAGCTAGTACCAGCAGGGGGAATTGCCCCCCCCAAATAAGCAGACCAACCCTGCTCTTGGCCTGCAGAATGTCGAATACTGATATCAAGCCGAGGAACATTGTTGCTATTAACCGTCATTCCAACAACGTTATCGTCAGAGGTTAAGTTACGACTAATGTCCACTGTCGAATCGCCACACCCAGAAACACAAGAAAGCGCATACGCATGACCATTTAAAATGAAAAAGAATACAGCTGCCTTCAAGATAAAATATTTAAACATTACATGTCCTCGCAGTTATATCAATGCCTTGCAAACTACAGACACCCAGCACGCGCATAACTGATGCCGCGCTTCTCTGCGTCTTTGCCCAACTGGTAGCTCACCGTGCATTGCTGCGATGCCGCATGCCCCCAGACCACGTTCAGTTTGCCGTTAGGTTTCAGGCCCGACATGAATACCTGACCCGCATCACCCACGATGCCACCACCGCCACCCGTTTCGTCGCTCACCGACGCCCCAAACGGAACCGGCTTGCCATTACGCTGCGTCAGCGTGATTTTCGCCCTGGCACCGATGCGCGCATCGAAGTTGGCTCGTACCAGAGCACCTTTGGTTGGCACCACGTTGGTGACAGCATTGTCCAGCTCGGCGTTGTCTTGCAGTGTGGTCGTATCCAGCGCAATACGGTTTGCCCGGTAAGAAGTGGCATACGGCACCACCGCATACCCCCGCCAGTCGGTGCTCACCCCTGTCGCGTTCTGCACCCGAACGCTGTCTGCGCCCGGCGCCTTGACCAAGACGTTGGTGTCACCCAGCGGCTGACTGAGTGTTACGCCGTCCGCGTGCGCCACCACCCCACCGCTCAGGCCGTAGTTCACCTGCTGGTAGTGTTTGCCGTAGCTGTAGCCAATATTGCTGTTTGCATAGCGCCCCTGATAACTCAAACTCGCCGTACCGGTAGCACCGCCGCCCTTCGTGGTGTGGCCCTGCTGCACGCTATAGCTGAGGTTATTGTCATCCAGTAATGTGCCACTGACGCCCGCCTGTTGAGCAACCTTGTTGTCCGCGTCATGCGTCACCGAATACGTGGCGTAAGCCGTGTTGGTCGAGTTGGTGATATCACGTGCCTTGCCCGTCCCCGTCAGCCAGCGACTGAGTGGTACCGAGACGTTGAACGCCACGCGGCGGTCCGCATCGCTCAGGCCCGGGCTTTTGTTCCACGACCAGTTCAGGTTGTAGTTGATGTCTTCCCAGTTGCCGCTATACCCCACTTGCCACAGTTGGTCCTTCTCACCGGTCCGCCAGTAGGTCTGGTGGCTGCCGGTCACGTACGCCGTGCCCACATCCGACACTTGCTGGCTGATGTTGAGTTGCAACCGCCCTTTCTTGCTGTAATACAGATTGTGGTAGTCCAGCAGCTCCGGTTTCGTATCAACCGGGCCGTCCTGTGTCTTCAGACGATATCCTTCCATCTGACGCCACGCCGTTTCACTCAGCGTGTAGAACCCCTGGGTCGAGTAGCGATAGCCCAGCAACTGGAAGTTGGTACCGTAATCGTTCAACGACTTGGCATACAGGAAGCGCAGAGACTGCCCTTCTTTTTGGCTATCGTCAGGCAGCACGCTGCGTGCATGCGTCACGTCCGCTGAGACTGCTCCCCAGTTACCCAGGTTTTTACCTGCACCAAACGCAAAGGACTGGTAGTTATCCGACAACTGGGAGCCGCCATACATCGTCACCCCTGCCGGTAGCCCCCAAATAAGCGTCCCCTGCCAAAAGTCCGGCGAGTCCTGCAGGTCGGAGCCGGAACGGAACTCACCGGCCGTCAGGGCGTACTTCACCCGCCCCTCACGTTGCAGCACCGGCACCGCCGAATACGGCACGGTGAACTGGCTGATGGTGCCGTTATTCTCCCGCACGGAGACCTGAAGGTCACCGCTGGTCGATGTCGGGTACAGGTCAGTGATTTCGAACGCCCCTGCCGGTACGTAGGTCTGATAAATCTCATACCCGTTTTGTCGGATAGTCACCTGTGCCGGGCTGTTAGCCACGCCACGTACGGTCGGCGCAAAGCCGCGCATGCTGTCCGGTAGCATGCTGTCATCGCTGGCAAGCTGCACGCCGCGGAAACCGACGCCGTCAAACACATCCCCTTCGGTGTAACTGTCACCAATCGTCAAGGCGCTCTTGAGTGGAATGATGCTGCGCTGCGCATAAGTGCTGACGTTACGCCAGGTGTTGTTACGGTAGCGCCCATTTTCGCTGTAATTCCAGGTACTGTAATTACGCAGTCGCCACGGCCCGATGTTCAGCCCGCTGTTCAGGTTCAGGAAATAGCTGTTGTAATTGGCGTCGCTTTCCGTGTTCTTACTGTTGCTCCCCGAGAAGCTGTAGTTCAGCAATCCGGCCGTGATGCCGTTGTCCCAACGCTCAGGCGGAATATATCCCCGAACGTTGTTCCTGAACGCCGCCTGAGGAATGCTGATATCAAGACGCTGGCGCTCAAACTCGAAGCGTGTCTGCGCCTTGTCAAACGACGCAGGCAGGTCGGCACATTGCTCTCCCGTCAGCTTCAGCAGCGCTGGCGACGCCTGAATGTTAACGTCCTGCCTCTCCAGCCAGGCACGAGACAGGCAAGGCACCAGACCGGTGTCGTCCGCCCCTTTCCGGCCTTTTTCCAACGCATCAAACCGCACATCCTGCGTGCCGATATATTCCTCATTGATGTAGACCTCAACACGGTACATCCCGGCCGGTTGCCCTTCCCCTTGCGCAAAACGGGATAGGTCCGCCACCTGCGATGCATCACCGGAGAGAAACGCCGGGTTGAAATACTCTTCCGCGTAGCTAAAATTCACACCCAGCCCCATCATGGCAAAACACGGAAGCAGGGATAGTTTGGCCCACACGGCATTTTTCCTGAAATACGCCGGCAGCTTGAAATACTGCATAACTTACTCCTCTGGCAGCACAAACGGGCAGTCGCTATTTGCTGACCGCGCACTGTTACTTAATTCTGATATTCAGCTCCTGCCGTCAGACTTTAGCCGTCAGTTAATCTGAACCTTGGTTGCAGGCGTATTGGCACCGTAATCGTTAATTGTCTGATAACTTAATATTCCCGTTGTCACCCCTTTCGGCAGCGCCACGTGCGCACTGGATTTTGGCGGCACCATCGTAGTATCGACATTCCGACCGCCGATGGACATATTCACCAGAGTCACATAAAACGGTGAACCATTACTGATATTCAGCGAATCACCGCTGCGGTTAAATTTCAGCATGGAAGGCGCATCCGCCGACTTTTCCGTCAACCCGGCTGGGCGAACAAACATCTTTATGCGGGCCAGCACGGCAATTTGCAGAACATTATTATCTTTGACCTCGTCCTTATTGATTGACGGGATCGCCTTGCTGCTCAGCCAATATAACGTCTCGCGATCCTGGGGCAGTTTCTCACCGCTATAAATAATACGCAGTGTATTTTCACTTTTCGGTTTGCTGACAAATAACGGCGGTGTCACAATAAAGTCTTCCGTTTTTTTGCCCGCTTCATTCTCCACCCAGGTCTGAATCAAATACCGGTTATGTTCATCACTGTTATTGACCGCCAGAGAAACCTGTCGCGCATCCGCCGGATAAACCACACGCGTAGAGCCAAGCGCAATACCGCCCGCCCAGGAAAACGACGGCAACATTAACAACGCACTGAGACCGGTGACGGCAATGGCTTTTTTAAATTGGAAAAAATAAGAATAAAACACGGAAACCTCACTTTTACTCATTCCGCACCCGGTAGGCATGCCGGTATAGAAATATCGTCGTGATTATTGATAGGTGAGCGCGAACCAGGTAAAGGCATCAGCGTTCCCTCCGGTTACCTGCCGCGATGTTGCCCGATAGCGCGCATGAAAGCGCAGGCTGTTATCCCCTTCATGCAGGCGACTCCAGACGCGCGGCTGAGTATTAGGCGCGATAATTTGTCCTTGCTCATCAAACAGCGCCAACCCGACCCCCGTGGCCGCATTCACTCCCTCCCCGGCTTTCAACACCAGTGGATCCTTGCCGTCCGTGACGCCAACGAAAGTCACGCCGACCTGGTCACTGACGGCCGTGCTGCATTCCGTCAAACGGATACTGAAGCCAACCGGTGACGTCAAACTTCCCACTCCGCTGAACTGGTTGCTGCGCAATTGCCCCAAGTCCACCGTCTGATTTTGGCTATCGGTAGCAACCGTACAGGCTTCCGCCGTCAGCGAACCGCGAAAATGAGTGATCCCACCGTCAATCACGACGTGATGCCGATCCCCTGCCAGGGCATCGCCGGACGCCATGAGCAGGAGCACGATCCCTGCGCACAACTGTTTTTTGTACACTTTCGCCTCCTGTTTATCGGTAAAGACCGCCGTTACCGGCGGTCAACATGTCACAGGACAAAAAATCAGTTGTATTCCATCTTGAAGGTCGCATCCGCGTCCGCTTCACCCGGAGTGACGGCGGTTTTGGTGGACTTGTAGCGGGCGGTGAAGTTCAGCACGTTGGAGCCATCAACCAGTTTCTGTGCCGTTGAGAACACGGAACCGTCCGGCTTCAACACTTTGCCGAGGTGATCGGAGATTTCAATGCCCACACCAGATGCGCTACCGGCGGCACCACCAGCGATATTACTCACGGTCAGTACGGTCGGGTCGTTCGCATCCAGGCTGCCATAGAATGAGGCTGCCGCTGTGGTTGACACGCTGGTATCACAGTCTTCCAGCTTGATGGTGAACGGCACCGCATTGGAGCGTGCACCTACAGAAGTAAAGTTAGCCGTGCGGAACTGACCCATCTTCACGGTTTGATCAACGGAGTCCGCGCTAACCGCACAGGCCGCGTTGACAATCTGGCCGGTGAAGTGAACGGTACCGCCGGTTACAATTGCCGCTGACGCCACGGTGCCTGCGGACAGCAATGCCAGTCCCAGAACAGATTTGATAAAACGCTGCTTGCTCAACATACGTAAAGTACTCCTTACTTAAACCTTGTTAATTTCGATAGAAAAAATCGACGACACCATGTCGTATCCGCCCCCGACATCCGGCAACTGAATCTCACCGTCACTGTCTAAAAGGCATCATTCCAGTTAGTCAATTAGGACCATTTTGACTATCTCGTTTTAAAGCAGACGAATTACCCAATTCGCACCAAAATGGCGAAGTAAAGCACCTGTAATATTTTGATTTTTAATAGATAAAACTATTATTCAATTTTTAAAAATAAGACTAACAAAAGGAATTAAGTAAAGGATGTGGATTCAAGATGAGGCAAAAAAATGAGGGAAATGACAATCAGGAGAAAAAGACAAAGCACTTTTGCCTTTTTTTACAATAAGGTATAAATGAAATAGTGGAGGTGTAAAAAAATATTGCGCTTTTCAAAAAGTCAATCTAGAATGACTTTAACAGTTTGGTCCTATTTGTCTCCCTCGCAGTTTAACTTTTCCTTGCCACACCCCTTCGAAGCGTTCAGCGTTGCTGGCCGTGTAACTGACCGTATGACGAATATTACGGTGCCCCAGATAGTCCTGTATCAGACGCGTATCAATGCCCCGGTCAGCCAGCGCGAAACCGCAGGCATGGCGAAGCATATGCGGATGCGATACCACGGGGATATTGGCCTGCACCCCAAATCCGCTGATAAGTTGGTACACCCGCTGGCGTGACAGCTGACCGCCTTGGCGAGAGAGAAATAACCAGTCGCTCTCTGCCCCCGGCTTGGTCTTGCGGATTTTTAACCAGGCGCGTATCGCTTTTATTTCGTTGTTCAGCAGCGGGTGATTGGTGCTAAACCCGTTCTTCATCCGCCGGATATACAGGCTCTTTGCACGCAGATCCATGTCCGATAGCCTCAATCGACAGACCTCACTGACGCGAAATCCATGGATAAAGCTCATGTACACCAGACAATAATCCCGTTGCGGATTTTTGCTCTCCTTCGCACAGTTCAAGAGGCGTTCCACCTCTGACTGCGTCAAATGCTTTCGTTGATTCATACTACCTCTTAGAACACTCGAGACTCATTTCACTCGCGAATTATCCTGCCTTTATCCCATGTGAAACACTTGAAAGCACCGTGATGGTGCGCCCATTCCCTTGATTACCGCAGATGAACGACTCAGAGTATCAAATCATAAAATCACTTGGAAACAAGATAAATAGCCGATTATAGACCGGCTTGCAGGATTATATCATGACAAGCGGGGCGCACTTTGACTTCTTTGATGGCGACCCCGCGTAATGGATAGGGTAGCGACTTCGTTATGGGGCAGGCAATGGCGTAAAGACCACCTCAGGCACACACCCGCTGGATGCCAGCGGCGGCAGACTATCGGCAGCGCGACGTAGTGTAAAGGAGGAGGGAAACACGTCATTACTCCACACGGCCAACTGTTTTCCCTGGCGCAATTTCTCCCAGGCGCTCGCAAACGCCCGTAATCCCGTGGACGACGTCAACTCATTCACCAACACCGCTTCGCCACCATCTACAGAGATAAATAGCAGCACGGGTTGCGTCTCAAAGTCATGGTTGGTGAAGCGCTGCCCCTCTTCGTTGACATAAATGACATAAGGCGTGCCGTTGGTGGTGCAAATCAGGGTAAAACTGGATAGCCCTTCCCCTTTCACTGTATAGGCGGTGGCGCGCCCCCACTTTTTATCCCCTTCGTAGGCATAGAGCGGCGCCATCGCTCCCAACAACATTCCCACTACGGTCACCATAATACGTTTGAACATTCACTCTCTCCTTGTTGGCAATGATGTACCCCCTCCTCTCACGACATCAACCGCACTTCGCTGAGACAACACGTGATACATGGCGGTGTCATGTTGCTTGACCCACCTCGATGGCGATCAAAAAAGCAACACAATCAATTGCAACGTTAGTTTATTATGAGCAAATAAACTAATAACCTATGGTGACTAATTGTGAGTTTGTTTTACCTGATGCACATTTAAGACGTAAATAAACCGGCCGGAGCCGGTTTGAGTTCGCTGACCTCGTCCTGGTTAAGGCAATGCAATGGTCGCTTTATCAATGCCCCCAGATTGATGCACAAAGATCCCCTTTATTCCTATGCTGCTCACAGATTCATTACTCACCGTTATATTTCGACTTCTTTCAAATGTATACATCCTGTAATCTATTAAGAAAATACTAACTATGGTGGACGTATGGCAGGGAAAGCCGTGATTTTACAAGGCGACAAAACCTCTCATGGTGGGGTCGTGTTACAGGGATCGTCAGTGATGCAGTTCTGCGGAACAAACGTAGCGCTGGTGGGGCATTTGGTTTCCTGCCCGCAATGCAAAGGTGTCTTCCCCATTGTCACTGGCGCAGAAACCGCGCTGGTCGGTGGGGTGCCTGTGGCGCTGGAAGGCATGAAAACCGCCTGCGGGGCCACTCTGATTGCTTCACAACATGAATGTAATGCCTGACGGCAACGTCGTTCAGCGCTAATCACTCCGCCAGAACCGGCAGAGTCGCAAAATAATGGACAAGACGCTTTACCAGGGAGCAAGGATGCCGTGGCTACGTTAGATACGCTACAGATCGATTCAGACATTTTCCCACCGCGCACCTCACTTGCCGCCGGGCTGCTTGCGACGCTGAACGGCAGTGAATTTGCGGTGAGCCACGCGGACATCGCATTGTTGCTGCGCGCCCTGCCGGAACAAGGCCGTGGCGTCACCCTCAACATTCTGCTGATTGATCGCCTGCTGCGGGAACTGGATCGGCGCCTGAGTGCCCAGATGGACGCAATCCTGCATGCTCCGGCGTTTCAGCGCCTGGAATCGACCTGGCGCGGGCTGGCCCTGCTGGTCGATAACATCCCGTTTCATGAAAACATTCAGCTGACGCTGCTCCATGCCACTCAGGAAGAGCTGTTGGCGGATTTCGAATTCTCCCCAGACATTACCTCCTCGGGCTATTACCAGCATGTCTATTCGGCAGGCTACGGCCAGTTTGGTGGAGTGCCGGTAGCGGCGGTGATTGGCTGCTATGATTTCACCCCCGGTGCCGCCGATATCAAATTGCTGCACTACCTCAGCGTGGTCAGCGCCATGGCGCACGCGCCGTTTCTTTCGGCGGCAGACGCCACCTTCTTCGGCGTTGATTCATTGGCCGACCTGCCCGCCATTCTTGATTTGGATGCGGTCATGGCTGCACCGACACATATCCGCTGGCAGGCGCTCCGGGCTACCCCGGATGCCCGCTATCTGGGGCTGACCGTGTGCCGTTTTTTGCAGCGCGATCCTTATACCCCGGCGTCACAGCAGGTCCGGCAGTTTGTCTATCAGGAACAGATCGGAACACATCAGCACCTGCTGTGGGGCAACAGCGCCTTTTTACTGGCGCTCTGCCTGGCGGGCAGCTTTGCCCGTTATCGCTGGTGCCCGAATATTATCGGGGCGGAGAGCGGCGGAGCGTTCCGTAACCTGCCCGCTCGCTACTATGCGGCGCTGGGGCGTTGGCAAGAAAAGATCCCAACCGAGACGCTGCTGTCGGACCAGTGGCAGTACCGCTTGTCGATGGCCGGATTTATTCCGCTTGGGGTTCGCAAGCAAGGGCAGGACGTGGTCTTTTATTCGGCCAACTCAATCCAGTCGCCGCAATATACCGACCTTACGCCTGAAGGGTTGAACGCCCGGGTCAATGACCAGTTGGGGGCGCAACTGCCTTACCTGTTTATCATCACCCGGCTGGCGCACACCATCAAAGTGCTGCAGCGTGAGCGGCTGGGTAGCTGGCGCAATCGGGGCGACCTGCAGCATCAGCTCAACAACTGGTTAAAACGCTTTGTCTCCGACCAGGAGAACCCACCAGCCAGCGTACGCAGCCGCCGCCCATTACGCGCTGCACGCATTGAGGTGCAGGAAGTCGCGAATGATCCCGGCTGGTATCTGACACAGCTGCATGTGCAGCCGCATTTCAAACACATGGGCTCCAACTTCGTCCTCGCCTTGACCGGGCGCCTGGATAAATAACCTCCAAGACAGGATGTCTTCAGCATGAACCGGGATAAACATCGGCAATTCCCTCCAGCCCGTCGGCGCAAAGCGCTACACCAGGCTGCCGAGGTGCTGCAACAAACACATGCCCCGCTGGTTTCCTTCCTGACCGCACCCAACCACGATCCCGATGTGGAGCGGCAACTGGAGGGCATGGCCTGGATGACCGGGCAGTTAGAGGGGCAGTTGGCAGACCAGCTACCGAACCTCACCCACCATATGCTGGCCCTGCTGTGGCCCTATTTTCTGCGGCCCACTCCCAGCATGACCGTGCTGGAATGGCAGCAGGATTACCTGTCGGATCCCGCGCAGGCTTGCCACCAGATCGCCAAGGGGGCCACGGTGGTCAGTATCCCGCTGCCAGTGACAACCGGTAAGGAAACGCTGCGGTGCCATTTCCGCACCTGCCGTGATACCCGGCTGTGGCCGTTACAGATGCAGGCGGTAAGCCGCGAGCAGCGGCACGGCCATGATAGCCTGTGTCTGCAACTGGTCACCACGGCGGATCGGCCGCTGGATCTCACTAGCCTGAACGGCCTGCGGCTATATCTGGGGGAAGACCTGCACACCGGGCAACAGCTGCATTTGTGGCTGAGTGAATACCTGAGCCACGCCACGCTGGAAGTAGGGGGAAAGACGTGGCCGCTGCCTGAGTTGGCGCTCACCCCGGTCGGTTTCAACGACGAAGAGGCCCTGCTGCCCTGGCCACAGAATGCCGATCCCGGCTATCGCCTGCTGCAAGAGCACGCCTGTTTCCCCAACGCCTTTTTATTTATGGACGTGATGGGTTTCCCTAGCCTGCCTGCGCTATCAGCCTCTCACGGCTTTACCCTGCGGTTCACCTTCTCCCGGCCTTTGCCCTCGGCCCTGGTTATCAACCGCCAGACGGTGCGCCTGCATTGCACGCCCGCCATCAACCTGTTTAGCCATTACGCTGACGGGGTCAGCCTCGATGGCACGCAGTCAGAGCTGCCGTTATTCCCCAGCGTGCGCCATCCCGAGGATTACGACGTGTTCTCGGTAGATGAAGTGACCGGCGTATCAGCCCTGAGTGATGCCCCCCGCCGCTATGCGCCGTTTGAACGCTTCAGCCAGCAACAAGACGCGGGGTATTACCACGTGCGGGTCACCTCGTCGCCCGTGGGGGGCTTGAACCATCACCTGGCGTTGATGCGCCACGGTGAAAACCTGGACAACCTACCGCCGGAATCGGTGTCCGTACGGCTGACGTGCAGCCACCGCCGCTTGCCGTTGCACCTGAAAGTAGGAGAACTCCGCCAACCGGCCACCGGCTGCCCGCCTGGGGTTCGTGTGCACAATATTACCCGCCCGTCGGTCCCCCTGAGCCCAAGGTTGGATGCCACCTTACAGGCGGCCCTGCTGCGCAACCTCTCATTGAACAGCCGCTCACTGCTGACGCTGACGGCACTGCGGCAGGTGCTGAGCGCCTGCGATCTGCCTGCCTGGCACAGTGAACTGGCTGCAGGGGTCTCCCAACGGCGCAGAGCGGGGTTACTCAGCCTGACCGTGCGCCCGGCTGAACGTCATATCGACGGTGTGCCGATCGATGGCCTGGCCTCCACGTTGACTGTACGGCTCCAAGGGGCGTTTGACTCGGAAGGCGAGCTCTATCTGTATGGCCGGGTACTGGCACGGTTCCTGGCCCAGCGTGCCAGCGTCAACCATTTCCATACCCTCACCGTGGTTAACCAAGATAATCAGGAGTCTTACCGCTTTCTATGATCCCCAGTGCAGAGCAGGAGCAGCAGCTCCAGGTTATCGCCGATAACGTTAGCCAGTATGACTTCTACCGCCTGGTGGAAGGGCTGAACCGGTTGGCAGGCATCGATCCGGCCCGTACGCTCGGCCTGCCGCCGAACCGGGAAGCGTTGCGCTTTACCGCCGCTGCCGGGTTGGGCTTTGCCGCCAGCGATGTGGTGGCGTTGCAACATGAGCCAGGTGGGCCGCTGCGCCTGGAGGTGAGCTTTCTGGGCCTGCAAGGCAGCCAGTCGCCCTTGCCCTATTACTACCTGGATGACATTGCCGGGAGCACGGCGCAGGGAGAAACGCGGCTCAACGATTTTCTGGCGGTGTTCAACCATCGGCCTCTGTCGTTGGCGCACCAGATTTGGCGCAAATACCGCTATGAGATCACCTTTAAACCGGGGGGCCGCGATGCCACCTCGGGGCGTATTTTTGCCCTGATAGGCCTGGGCCACCCGCAGACGCGAGAGCAGTTGGGTATCAATGCCGAAGCCATGCTGGCCTACGCCGGTCTGCTGGCCTCACCGGGCCGTTCGCCGGAGGTGATCGCTCGCCTGGTCGGCCACTTCTTTTCACTCCCCGACGTGACGGTGCAGTCTTGTATGCCCCACGTCATGACGTTGAGTGACGAGCAGCAAAATCGCCTGGGGCAAGTCACCGCCGTACGCGGGCAACGCCATCAACCCCGTTCGCTGCTGGGGGGCAACTTTGTGATCGGCAGCCGGATGCGCGATCGCAGCGTCAAATTTCAACTGTCGATCAATGAGCTCACGCAGGAACAGTACCTGTCGTTTTTACCTGACGGTAAGCAGCATCGCCTGCTGGTCAATTTTGTCGAGTACATCCTGCGCGAACCGCTGGTCTGGGATCTGCGCCTGACGCTGGCACGGCATCAGGCCGGGGGGCTGAAGCTCGGCGACACACAGCGGACCCAGTTGGGGTGGACCACCTTTGTGGGGCAACCCGAAGAGAAACCCTACACCCTGTTGCCTGTGCGCAGGTAGCCAACGTCAAGGATTGATATGAACTTTACCGATCATCTCAGAGAGGAACATGCCTACCTGCGTGCGCTGGCGGACAAGGTGGGGCAGGAAAAACCCGCACTGGCCGCGCAACTGGGCCGTCATGCAGGCGATCCGGATGTGGAATGCCTGATCCAGGGGGCGGCAATGCTGAATACCGGGCTGCGCCAACGCCTGGAGGACGGCTTCCCCGAGGTCACGCAGGGGCATCTTGAGCGTACCTGGCCCTTCCCCTTGCGGCCTATTCCGGCCTGTGGTGTGGTGAACGTCAGCGCCAAAGCCAGTACGCTGGATGCGCCGTTGACGTTGCCCGCGGGAGAATCGCTCTCCCTGTTATCCGACGGACGTGCGCAGGTGTTCCAGACCTGCCATGCCTTGACGCTGCAGCCGCTGGCCCTGATTGACCGGCAGTTGCTGGTCACCCACTCCCACAGCGAGATCCGCCTGACGTTTCAGTACCAGGGGCCGGGTGACACCTGGCCAACCCAGCCGCTATCGCTGTTTCTGGGCGACGATCCACAGGTTGCAGCGACGCTGACCCTGTGGTGTGAACAGCATCAGGACCGGCCCGTGCTACAGGTGGAAGGACGACAATGGGTGTTGGAGACGGTGTTATCTTCCCCACGGCCAACTGCGGATAACCGCATCCTGCCGCACGAGGGGGAAACCACCTGGGCGCTGCAGAGCCTGGCCGAATACCTGTACCTGCCCCATGTGAATGATTTCCTGACGCTGGATTTTGGCCCGATGCACTCAGGGCTGACGTTGGGGAACAGCCGCACCTTTACTGTCATCCTCACGTTCAACGGGGAGATCCCGCTCACCCAGGCCCAACTGGCATCGGCCTTTATGCTGCACTGCGTCCCGGTGATCAGCCTGGCGGCACAAAAAAGCGCCCCCATACGGCTGCTACCCGGGCAGAGCGTTTACCCGCTGCCGTATGCCGACGATCGCTGGGTGTATGCCATCACCGGCGTCAGCATGCTGGAAGAGCCGGATACCCTGCGGCGGGGCCGACGGGTGCAATTCCAGCCCGACAGCGAACTGACGCCGGAATCGCGTTATGCACCGGACGCCGCGTTGGCGCTGTTTTACACCGTCCGGGTCAGCGGTGATGTCCTGGGGCGGATGCAGCATGAACTGGTGTTGTGCAACAGTGCCGGAGAACCGCTGACAGAGCCCCCTTGCCGGGCCGTGGTCTGCGATCTGCTCACCACCTCGGCGCAATCGCCCACGTTACCGCTTGGCTCCCCTTTCCTGCTCGGCATGGCGGTGACCGACACCTTGGACGTCACTACCGTCACCCGCTTTTCGACCCCGTACCCGGCTGTGGTGGACAGCCATCACCATTGGCGGCTGATGGCCTGCCTGTCGTTCAGCCCCGCGCTTCTCAACCACCGGGAAACGGTGCAGCGGGCGATCGACGACTTCTGCCTGCACGCCCGACATAACCTACCCCAGGTCCGGCACATTCGGCGGGCGGTGGAGGGCATCACCGCCGTCAAGACCGAACCGGTGAATACCCTGATGGGGGAACGGCTGCGGCGCGGTTTGCAGATGACCCTGACGCTCGATGACCAGGCGTTCGACAGCCCCGGCGAAGCCTACACCTTTGCGGCGGCGCTGAGCGTCTTCTTTACCCATTGCCTGACCACCAACAGCTTCCTGCTGCTGGATGTGATAACCGAACCTTCACAGCGGCGCTGGGCATTGCCCCTGGCGCGCGGCCAACGAGCCATGATGTGAGACACCACAAGGAGTGAACGATGGACAGCGGATTATTTTTCAGCAGCCAACTCGGTGAACTGCCTCCGGACACCTTTGACGTGGCCGGTTTTACCCTGGAAGAAGGGTTGTCGACCCTGTTTACCCTGACCTTGAACCTGGTCAGCACCCGGTCAGACATTGAACTGGAAGCACAGTTGCTGCAGCCGGGGGCGTTGACCGTCACCGTCAGTGGCAAGGAACAGCGCACGATCCCAGGACTGATCGCCAGCCTGACTCAGGGAGAAAGCGGTTTTCGCCGCACCTACTATCAGGCGGTGATCCGCCCGGATGTCTGGGTACTGAGCCTGAAACAAGACAGCCGGATCTTCCATTTCCTGTCGGTGCCGGACATCGTCAATCAGGTACTGGACGAACACCGCATCCCTTACCAAAGCCATATCCAGCAGACCTATCCACCGCGTGAGTACGTGACCCAGAAGCGCGAAAGCGACCTGGACTTCATCCTGCGGCTGATGGCCGAGGTGGGGATCACCTTCTGGTTTGAAGATAACGAGCTGGTGTATGGCGATTCGCACCTGAGCATGACGGAAGGTATCCCGCTGACCTTCAACCCGCATATCCAGTCGCCAACCCAGGGCGACATCGCCCATCGGCTGACCCTGGGGGCGTTCATGCAGTCACGGGAAAGCGTGCTTAAAGATCGCGAGCATCGGCGGCCAGACCATCCTCTGCAGTTTAAACAGAGCGACCCTGCATTGGGCGGTGAAGCCACCCAGTACTCGGTATTTGAGAGCTATGGCCGTTATCAGGATGACCAGACCGGGCCGCAGCTCAGCACCGTGCGGCTGGAGGCCATGCAAGCGGGCACCCAACAGGGCGCAGCAGAAACCAACAGTATCCGGCTGATGCCGGGCACGATTTTTACCTTGCAGGGCCACCCGGTGCAGGCGCGTAACGATCGCTGGCAGGTGATCACCGTCAGCCACCGTGGGGAGCAGCCTGCCGCGCTGGAAGAAGAGAGTAACGGCAGCGGTACCACCTTCACCAACTCACTGACCTTTGCGCCGGGCAATATCGACTGGCGGCCAAGCTACCGTTACAAACCGCTGGCCGACGGGGACGAGGTGGCCACGATCGTCGGGCCAAAGGGCGAGGAGCTGTACGTCAACGAACTGGGCTGGGTGCGGGTGCATTTCCACTGGAACCGTTACGACCCAGCGGATGAAAAGGCCTCCTGCTGGGTGCCGGTCTCCAACCAGTGGGCGGGGGACGGCTTTGGCTCGGTGACGCTGCCAAGGATTGGCCAGGAAGTGCTGATCAGCTACCTGAACGGCGATATCGATCGCCCGGTGGTGAGCGGGCGTTACTACAACGGCCTGAACAAACCGCCCTACCCGTTACCGGCCAACAAGACCAAATCGGTCTGGCGCACCAAATCGCACAAGGCCGAGGGCTTTAACGAACTGTCGTTTGAGGATGAAGCGGGCAGCGAGGAGATTTACCTGCACGCACAGAAAGACCTCAAGGCCCTGGTCAACAACGATGCGCTCTGGGACATTCGCGCCAACCAGAGCAGCAAGATTGGCGGCAACAGCCTGAGCGAAATCGAGGGCAACCGGGAAAGCCGCATCAAGGGCGAACTCACGCTCCACACCAGCGGCAAAAAGTCCGAACTGGCCGATGGCGAATCCCATTTGCAGGTCGGCAGCGCCTATGTGGTGAAGGCTGGGCAGGAAGTATCGGTTGAAGCCGGGGCCAAAATCACCCTCTCGGCGGGCAGTGAGCTGACGCTCAAGGCCGGGGGGAGCTTTATCAAACTGGCACCGGGGGCCATTTTCACGTCTTCATCGTTGCAGGTGGGCAGTGGCTCTGCGGGCAGCGGTCAGGGCGTCAACCTGAAGATGCCGGGTGTGGTGCCGTTGTTGGCCGCTCCCACGCTGATCCAGCAGGGTGTGCTTAGTAGTGATGCCCCTTATTGCGAAGAGTGCGAGAAATGTAAAGCCGGAGGTTGCCCGATAGATGAGGCCCCTGCCAAGCCAAGTGCCCAAGGTGCAAGCAGCGGCTTTGTACAGCAATCCGGTGGAGCGATGCCAGCAACGGCCAGTGTCTCTCAAGGGATGCCCGGCAGTGGCTGGGCCTCGGCAGGCGGTGTTTCTCAAGCGTTGCCTAACGTTGGCTCGCTGCCTATCAGCGGGCTGACCTCAATGGTTAACGCAGGCAACCTGTCTGGTGCCACGGGTAAAGACTATTTGAATATGCTCGGCGATCGGCTTAAAGGCTCGCAATCTGCTGATGTAGAAGAGCTATTCAAAAAGATGGGCAAAAAGTCATGAGCAAAAGATCCGTTTTTTTGTTCTCGGGAGGAATGGATATCGTCCTCTTCGGCACTCTAGCTGACCTGGCGCAGCCAGTTTAAGGCCGTTCTTTAATCAAGGAGAAGATGACCATGTCAAATCGTGTACAGGACTGGGTAAGAAACACGGCGGGTACACCGCTGTATGCCATCCTGGCCAATACCCATGGTGCGCAAGGCATCAAAGCCTATTACCGTGATGACGGTAGCCGCACGCCGCACGGGCTTTACGCCAATACGCCCTATGCCAACTGGTTTGAAGTGATGCCGGTGCTGGTGCAGCTTAACGAAGGCAGCCCATTCTTACGCTGGGTGGCAGAAACCCCTTTACGCAACTGGGGCTGGCTGGCGCGTTCGCCGTTGCCACAGGCTGCCCTGGCGGCCCACCTTGCTGGTTTGACGCAGGTGATCATGCCCAGCGGCAAAGCGGTGTTTTTCCGCTATTGGGATGGGCGCTATCTGCCAGCTTACCTGCGCTACTTTGGCGATGAGTGGCGCACTATCCTGCCGGTGTTCTCCGATTACTGGGTGAACGGCGAGGTATTTACCTGCCCGGTAGATCCTTCTGCGCAGGCTCAGATTAGCCCCTGGTGGCTGGTGCCCCAAGGGATGGTGGATGCACTGCTGGATGAAGATCCGGAGCCGCTGATCGCCAACCAGCTGATCTGGCTGCGCGAGAATGAGTTTGAACTCTATCAAGCCGTGCCAGAACCGGTACTGCGCCAGATAGCGCTGCGGCTTTACCCACAGGTCTGGCAACAGACGCCAGATCCGAAGAAGCGAACCGCCCGGTTGTCCCAGGCGCTGGTTGACGCACTGAGCCGCCGTACCAATCCGTTCGAGGTGATCACCTTCAACGTTTCCTCTTTTCGACCGTGAGTAATGGACTATGACGACCGAATATATTGCGAGTATTGACAATGCGTTACTGGGCTTCAAGAACAAGACCCTGCTGACCAAAGATTATCGGCAGGCTGTCAAGGAGTGGGCCGTCGCCAGCAAGCTTTCCGGCCTAATCGGTGGGCCGACGCTGGAGATGGAAAAGACCCTACGGCTCAACAATAACAAAACCGTGGCCTCTGAAGATGAGCGTAGTTTCGAGAGCAGTGTGGTTACCTGCCCGAAAAATGGTGAGATCAGAGTGGCCCTCGCCTATGAATCCACGTTTGAACTGCCCATCCCCGATGTGACTATCGAAGTCTATGAAAATACCGGTAAGAATAAGTATACCTTGGTGGGGACGAAGCAAACCGATGAACAAGGTGTGGCGCTCTTTCCTGATCTTACCGCTGGCAAAAAATACCGTGTTATTGCCACGGACAACCAGCTTGAACAGCACAATGACCAGATGCTGCAAGCCTATGATGGCTTGATGTTGGATATGTACAGCACCTTATCGACGCAATGGCTGACGTACAAACCACAATGGCAAGAAAACCCTCTTGGAGAAGCGTTATGGATGGCGCTAAAAAAGGGAATGTACGCTGGTTTATTCTCCACGTGGGATGATATCAAGCTGGCCTACCATGTGGCGACCAATGCAAAAGAGTACGGCCAGAAAATCTATGCGGAAGCCAGCAAGTACAAAGATCTCATTGCCGAATTGGATGAGCAAGACTTGGAAAAGCTGCTGGCGGGAAGCATGCAGATGACCCGTGAGTTGCTGGCGCTGTTTAATGACGAAGCCGCGCTATACCTGCTTATGCGTTCGATTGAGCTGCAAGTGTATATGTACCCATGGGGTACATTGCTGCAACCGATGATGGAGGCAGGAGGTGCGCTGATCAGCGATAGCCTTATTGGCCTGGTTATCGGAGCCGTACTGTCCCTGGTGACCGGAGGGTTAGGGATCGCGTTCCTGGTCTATAAAGTGGGGGCGGCGCTAAAAAAACTGGGTAATGTTGGTAAACTCATCTGGGATGGGCTCATGACTATCCTGCGAGCAACCGAGAAACTGGCCAAGTATTTCTTTGAGAAAACCCGCGAATGGAACCTCAAGCGTCAGACCAGTGCCCGGTTGAAGCAGGATCGGAAAAACCAACTGGGGGCATCTAACCATGCGCAACTAACTGATAACTCAGGCACAGTGAAAAACAACCCCGCGACAAATGCGGCTGACCAGCCCACGGTGAACTCGCAGTGCACCCCCGGCAGCGGCTGCCCAGTCTCGCTGATCAACGGAGAAGAACTGCTCACCTTGGACGATGGGCAACTGATTGGCCTGACGCCCTTTATCTTCCAGCGTCAGTACCGCACCACCGCTGTCGAACACACGTCGGTGTTTGGTTTTGGGTGGAGCCATAGCCTGCAACATCAGGTGGAGTTTATCGGTGATGAACTGCACTGGACCGATCACCAGACCCTCACCACCATTCTGCCGTTACCTACCGAAGTTTCCCCTAGTGGGCTTAATTATGTAGCCGGGGCCGCCGCCTATCTGGACGAGGAGCCCGATAGCTACTGCCTGATGGCCGGTAGCATGGAAGGCTGGGTGCTGCATGTGCATCGGGTTACGGGGCAAACGACCGGGCGCATCACCGGCCTTTCACACCGCCAGTTGCGGTTGACCCTGCACTATCACGATGGCTTACCTGTTCGGCTGGAACATCCGGCTGGTGCCGCCTTGCAGTTCAGCTATCAGGAGCTGCCTCAAGGCTGGCGCCTGACGCAGCTGAGCCTGACCCCAGAATCGGGTCGGGAAGAGGCTCTCCATCCACTGATGACCTATGAGTACGATGAACGGGGGCAATTGAGTGCCGCTATCAATGCGGCCGGGGAAGCCGAGCGCTATCAGTATCGTGATGATTATGTATTCAGCCTGCGGCAGTTGGCTGGCGGGGCTGAGTTTTACTGGGAATGGCAAGGGGAAGGCAAACAAGCACGTGCGGTGCGCCATTGGAGCAACCTGCCGAACCTTGACCAACGTTTTCTGTGGGATGAGCAACCCGGGGCCGTCACCCTGGTCCATCAGGACGGTTCACG
Organism: Serratia sp. K1WW1; assembly: GCF_055790865.1. Classification (NCBI taxonomy): domain Bacteria; kingdom Pseudomonadati; phylum Pseudomonadota; class Gammaproteobacteria; order Enterobacterales; family Yersiniaceae; genus Serratia; species Serratia sp. K1WW1. Next base: position 216,173 of record NZ_CM147697.1, on the reverse strand, counting down.
GGAGACCTGGCAACATGACACCCGCTTTCGCCGCCTGATAAAGAAGGTCGACCCGGACGGCGCGACCCACCTCAATGAATACGGTGAACGCGGTGAGCTGCTGAGTGAAACCGATCCGTTGGGCAACCGCACCGAATATGGCTATAACGGTGAACTGCAGTGCACCTGGGTGCGCACTCCTGACGGACAAGAGACCCAATACCGTTATTCGCGGGGCCGGGTCGTAGAGAAAACCACCTGGAGCCTCGATCAGGAGGACAAGATCCGTGAACGGTATCGCTACGATACGCAGGGCAACCTGACGGAAGAAACCGATGCGTTGGGCAATACCTGCCACTACCTGTGGTCTGAGCAAGGGGCACTCAACGAGGTGCAATACCCGGATGGCAGCCGCGAGCGCTTCGTTCGCGATGCCTTTGGCCAGGTGCTGGAGCACCATCAGCGCAACGGGCTGACCCACTATTATCGTTACAACCTGTTGGGGCAGGTGATCCGGCACAGCGACAGCCCACTGGACGAGGCCGGGGTCAACGGTACCCGTTATACCTGGAATGCCGCCAACCGGCTGGAGACTATTCACGCACCTGACGGCACAGTGCGCCACTATCGGTACAACGCCTACGGCAAGGTGACCAGCGAGCGTGATGAAAAGGGGCTGACCACCCAATATGAATACTATCCAAATTCCCGTTTAGTAAGCCGGGTGATATATCCCGACCTCAGCCAGGTGGAATACCGTTATGACAGTCCGAAGAGTTTAGTCAGCGACATCATCAACCAGAACGGTGAACACCATCGGTTGGCTTATCACCCCAACGGGTTGGTGAGTGAAGAGCACACCGTTGACGGACGCCACTTCCTCTATGACTACGACCTGAACGGGCACCTGACCCAGCGCACCGAGTACGGCACCAGCCAGAGTGAACAGACCGCGCTGGTGACCCGCTACGAGCGGGATGCTGCCGGGAGGCTAGTTCGCAAAGTGTTGCCGAACGGCAAGGAAGTCAGCTACGCCTACGACACCTTTAACCGCTTACGGCTGGTGGACGACGGGCATTGGCCACTGGCATACGGTTACGATGAAATTGGTCGTCTGACGGAGGAGTATCAGGGCTTTGCCAGCCTGTTTTACGGCTACGACAGCGCAGGCAACCTGACACGCCAACGTCTGCCCGATGGCAACCTGCTGGCTTACCACTACCAACAGGGGCAAGTCTCACGCATTGACCTGAATGGCCGCATACTCAGTGAACACCAGTATCGCGGCGAGCGGGAAACCCGGCGCATCACCGGTGAGGTGGTAAGCGAGTTTGATTATGACGCGCAGCAACGCCTGCGCCATCAACGGGCTACCGCCGTGGTCCAGGCAGAAATGGAGGGTGACGCCCCAGACGTGACGCCGGTGATGCAGCGCCGGTACGAGTACGATCCGGCAGGAAACCTGACGCAGATCCTCGACCCGCACAAGGGCAACCGGGAATACCGCTACGATAAGCAGCATCGCCTGACCGAAGCGCTGCACCACCCGATAGCCTACCCTGAAGCCTTGCCGCAGGCGTTGCGCTGGCGGGGTATCAGTGAACAGTTTACGCACGATGCAGCGGGTAACGTATTGGGGAACGATACTGCCTCCCGTGGAACACAAGTGCGTGGCAACCTGCTAAAGCAGAAAGGCGATGTGCGGTTCGAGTATGACGAATTTGGCAACCTGACACGTGAAGTGCGCAGCACCAAGCCACTGTGGGTGCGGGAGTTCCGTTATGACTGCCAGCATCGGCTGGTGGAATTTATTGAACAACGGCAGGGGCAGAAAACCCACTTTGCCTATACCTATGATGCCTTTGGTCGACGCATTCAAAAGCAGGACCTGCTAGCCCAACGGCCTGATGCCCTAACCCGGTTCTTCTGGCAGGGTGAGCGGATGGTGGCAGAATGCGCCGACGATGATAATATCTTCACAGCGGATGACCCAAAACCGGCGCACCTGGCTACCTATAAAAGCTACCTGTACAGCCCCGACAGCTTTGTGCCGCTGGCGCAGTTACTGGGCAAAGGACGCCAGTCGGAGATTTACTACTACCTGAATGACCACCTGGGTACCCCCCAGGAACTGGTCAATGGCAAAGGACAGATTGCCTGGAGCGCGGCGTACCGCGCCTACGGCAATCTGGCGGTAGCGTTCATTGAATCTGTGCCGCAACCACTGCGTTTTCAGGGGCAGTACTTCGATGCAGAAAGCGGGTTGCACTATAACCGGTATCGCTATTACTCGCCGGAGACCGCAAGGTTTATCACCCCTGACCCTATTGGGCTGGCCGGTGGACTAAACCAGACGCAGTATGTGCCTAACCCTACTGGGTGGGTGGATCCGCTGGGGTTGACTAGTGTGAAGAGGGGGTGCCCTCCGGACTCAGATATACCGGCTGGAGTGAAGACGGGTGAGCCTGATATCCCGGAAGCAATGAGTAGCCAACAACGCCAAGCAAGAATCAATGAACTGGCGGAAGCGAATGCTAAGCGTAGAGTTACAGAGTTTGAAACAAGGTATGGTATGCATACTATTGAAAAACATGGACCAGAAATTCCTGATGCTGCTCTCAAGCAAAGAGCTATTGATGGCACCAATCCCACGACTGGTAGAACACCAATACCACCGAGAGGAAACCCTAGCTCTCAATTTCGTAGCTGGAGAGTGCAATTACATGCAATAAATGATGCGATGACTCGAAAAGCTAGAGGCCTTCCACAGCATACTGGCGTTGATCATAATAGAAATCCGATTGTTCGAGGTAACTTAGAAGGTGGAGGGAGAGGTTATAAGCCTAATCGTACAGATCCTCAAAATCCTATCCTTAACGAAAAAATGGATGGATATGAAGTTAAGTTTGACAAGAACAATCCAGACAAACCTTTCACCGCATTTCCTACGGAGAAAAAATAATGTTAAAGGATCCAGATATCGATTTACCTTACAGCCCGGATATGTATTATTTTTTATACGGGTTTGATGTTTATGAAAAAGATGAAGGATTTGTTAAAGACTTGGAAAGCCATGATCCTAACAATGTTATAGACAGGAGAAAACTGATAATCAATTATTTTATTGGTAAATTTAACTATCTATCTTATCGTCACAAATATGTGCTTGTAAAAATATTGAACGATGCAATAAATAACGAAAAATATAATTTCTCTAAAATAATAAATAGCTACGAGGATGATTACTCTTGTCTTCCTTGGAGTTGGGATATTAAAGATCCTCGCGCTTTCTTTGAGGATATATTAAGGATAGCTAAAGAGTATTGGAAGGATGAATTACAAAAAGCAAATTTAGAAGATCAATGCAATTGGTGAATTATTTATAAAAATTATACTCGTAATCTGATTGATTTTTATGATTACGTTGAGACAAGGAAAGTCTCGGGGTGCTGGATACGATCTACGCACCTCTGAGATTTACTACTACCTGAATGACCACCTGGGCCCCCCTAGAACTGGTCAATGGCAAAGGATAGATTGCCTGGAGTGCGATTTAGCGTAACTCCGGCAATCTGACTCTGTACCACTGCGTTTCCAGGAACAGTCTTCGACGCGGAAAGCGGGTTGCACTATAACCGGTATCGTTATTACTCGCCGGAGACCGCAAGGTTTCCCAGACCCGATTGGGCTATTCAATACCTGGTAAACATGGTGGATAATGTATGAAAAATCATATTATTTAAAATACGGCAGTGATAAAACCAAAGAAGAGTTAAAGGAACTGCTTGAAAAAAAATGGGACATCATATGTGCAGAGCATGATAGTTCTTATTTTGGATTTTACTTTAATCACTCTGGTCTCTATGCAGATAAAGTAACCATTACAGATAATTAAATTGCAAGTTCTAGGGAATGGTTACATGAAGGTAATAAGGAGTTTACATCATTGATAAATGTATCAATTTTCAATTGAAAAAATACTAAAAAACTGAGTCGATATGAATTCATCAAAAATATTTTTGTTCAATTAAATGTAGATTCAGTTATTAGCGATAAATGTATACTTCGGCTCAATGGAGAGGAACATCGCCAAGCGGAGTAACAACAGAGGGTTATGGAAATATTAATACTGCGCTCCCAGTGTTGAAGTAATAAAAATGAGATTTTATAAAGATAAGCTCGGCATTAATGATTTGGAAATAGAAAGCGACAAACACGTTATTGCTGATTTTTTTAGCAGCGATATACAAGGTAGCACTTATAATCTCAATGTTTCAGTGGAAGCATGCAAAGCTGTCGCCAATCATGAAATTCCCGAATGGGAAGGGACGGGGAATGCCCATAGCGTCACCATCAAGCCTGATGGTGTATCTATAGAAAATGCATATACTTATGATGAAATAAGATTGTCTAGCATTGCCGATTTCGAGTGGTATTTGAAACAATGGGAGAAATTAATTACTACAGGTGAAGAATTCATCATAGAGTCACCATTCAAATAGGTAACATTTTGGACCGAGTTAACACCGGAAAAATCCGTTCTGGATCTTTCCGGTAACCTAGCTCTAGCAGCTTTGTGCCACTGGCTCAGTTGCTGGGCAAAGGCCGCAAGTCAGAGATTTACTACTACCTGAATGACCATCTGGAATTGCACAAGAAGTCCAGCCAAAATCTGATGATACAAAACGTTGGATCGCTTTGTATGCTTTGTATGCTTTGTATGCTTTGTATGCTTTGTATGCTTTGTATGCTTTGTATGCTTTGTATGCTTTGTATGCTTTGTATGCTTTGTATGCTTTGTATGCTTTGCAAAAAATGACGGAGGAGATGAAAAACAGTGTCCATTCTTATGATTCCATAAAAAAATCAAAAGACTTCATGTACTGCGTTGTAGATTTTGAGATTCCAATTAGAATCATTGAATTTAATGATGGTGTTGATGTTGGTGATGCAGTTAATCTAAAGTATTTTACAGCAAATACTGAAGACGAGTTAGTTTCAATTTTCAAGAAGGAAGGAATAAACCCAGAACTGTTTGTCCCACCTTGGCGTTGTGATTATCCGACTTAATACATCCCCCCCGACCTTCACATTGAGGTCTGGGACACTTTTTTGGTGACAGGCACTTTGAATACGATCGCTTTGGTAACCTGGCGGTAGAGCGGCGTGGCAAGGCCCACAAATCAATATGGAGGAATTCAAACCATGATTACATCAGAATTAATTATGGAGAAAGTGAACAACTATAGTAATAAAGATATAGTAGATAAAGTTGAAAGCGTTATTGGCTGCAATGATTTTAATTTCATAATGATGCATTACGAAAGAAAAAGGCATGTTTTTAATCTAAAAACACATGACATGTATACAACTAAGGGAGGTGCTGAAAAGTTTGGGTTTTCTGAAACGATAGGTCATCTTGAGAGAATAAATGATAAGAACATACTCATATGCGCTTATAGAGAAAACTCTTATATGGTGCATTTTCTCTTCCAAGAGGAATCTATGACTTTGATAAGTATTATGGGGTTAAAGATAAGGGTTAAATCACAAGAAGAAATAGACGAGATTATGGCTATGGTAAATCGAAGTTGGTCGGAGGAATAACTTTCTTCCGTTTCAATATGACTAACCTTGATGAAGCCAGGATAGTTTGAAATAATATCAAGGCGAAGAATATAATGGGTTTAACAAAAAATAAAGTTAAAATACACCATCAGTCAATATAAAAATGGTAGCGAAATGAAAAAAATTATTATATCTATCATTCTCACTTTAACTAGTGCCTTGGCACATGGTATGGAGTTCAACACTAAGTCATTTACTATCGACATTAAAAATAATTGCCAAGAAGGAGAGGTTACTTGCGATAATATTTCGTACACTGGCACTAGAAAGTCCGACGGCAGTCAAATTCATCTCATAGGTCATACGTTAAATAATAAAAATACTTTTAACTTATATGGCTATACATTTACGAATGGCGACTACACTTACTCTATTTATATACAAAGCGCAGAGTTTATTCTCGAAAAAAGTGGAAAAGTCATTGTTACTGAAAAAGGAGAGTGGAGCGAGGGAAAGAAAAGTGATATCGACTGCTCTCCGTTAGATCTCACCAACAATAAAGAAAATCTTGACGACTATCGAAGTGGTGAAGTTTGTTTATTTAAAAATAAATCATTGTTAGATGCCTATGGCGAATATAGATCAACCCACGTGGAGAATGGAGAGTATCTTGAGAAGAAAATAATAAAGATGCTTGATATAAATAGAAAGAATATTAACGGTGTTGAGTTAAAATATAACTGGAAGAGCACAAAAAAATTAAACATTGAAATCATGTTTCCTGGAGGTTTGACATACATAACGTTAGACGAATCAGATAACGGAACGAAGATATCCACTATCTACGATCCTGATTAACTGAGTATGAGTTATGGATATGCTGTTTATGTAATGTTAGGTATGCCAATAGTGAGAAAAGTCGTATTAACAGACAAGTTTTGAGGGAATTTATTAAACGGATTATTTTATGAAAAATTTAAGTATAGCATTATGCTTTTTTATATTTTATGCTTTAACTATAAACTTATCTTATTCAAAAGAAAAAGTTGAACTAGATCATGTGAAAACCACATGGTCATTTTATAGTGTTTCAGAAAAACCTTTACTTTCCTCTGGAGATAAAAGCTTTATAAAAAATCTTTATGAAAAATACTCATCAATTAAAATTTCACTTAGTGATAAACATCTCTCTGTGGGTAACCTTTGCTCCGTGACGTCAGTAAAAAACAAGAGAACCGTATTAGACATATGGTTATCAAAATCAACGGTTGAACTTTATAGGAAATCTCTTCGCAATGAAAATATTTCACTACCTAATGAAATATATTCTATTGCAGCTCTTTTCCCCCAAGACGATTGTCCTGCGCCATTTAATGAGCTATATGAGATAAACAACTCCTTGATAGTAGTAACAAGTGAAGGTTACTTGTTGATATTCAGAGAAAGTGATGATAAAGAGGGGGGTATTAAAAGTGCTGTTGTAGCACAACAAGATAGTTTCATGAAAGAATATAAAGGTGACATACTGATTAGTGATAAGTCATTTTTGAAAAAAATAAACGAGACTTGTTTGACAGGAGATATATTTGAGCAAACACCAGAGCAAGCAACGACGGAAAGAAATAAATGCGTCATTTCTAAAATAAAGTTTAAATACGATAGATTAACTAACATTGGTAAGATTTACCCTCAATCTGAATTAGACCGCAATGAGAAATTGTATCTCATTAAGAACGGTGACGTAAATATATATATAGATAAAACCAAGCATGAAACAAACGGAAGTCATTACTCCTATGATTTTACATTGGTTACGGAAAAGGAAAGTCATCCAGAAGATAAAATCACACTCTATATAGAGGATAATGATGGTGACGCTTTGTTAGAAAAAACACAGTATTATTATATAGATGAAAACTTCAATATTTGGTTAATGCTAGTGACTACTGACGAATCTGGCACGAAACTTAAATACTGGAAAAAATATAATATAGATGATAAGACCGCAAAATTTAACTTGGTTGATGAGGTTAACTGCGAAAAAAAAGCATCCCTTGGCAAAGAGTATGCTGAATATTGCAAATGATATTATGGTGACTATTCCAATATCGCGACAACTATTGTGTTCAGCCTACGGCAGTTGGCCAGCAGGGTCGAGTTTTACTAAGAATGGCAGGAGGAAGGCAAACAGGCCCGCACGGTGCGCCACTGGAACAACCTGCCGAACCTTGGCCAGCGTGTTCTGTGAGATGAGCAACCCGGAGCTGTCACCGTGGTCCATCAGGACGGTTCACAGGAGACCTGGCAAAATGACACCCGCTGCTGCCGTCTGGTGAAAAAGGTCGGCCTGGAAGGGGCGATCCACCGCAATGATTTACGGCTGGGCCTGATACGGCATCCGAACACGCCGATTTTGCCTCCTGTTAGTTTCGGCTGGAACCCGGAAATGTGTCAGGCGCTTGTGCGCCACCTCAATACCAACAACAAAATGGCTTCCGGTTATCGTAGACCGTTGATAAAGTGACCGACGGGTAGGCGAAGGGAAACCAGCATGGTCGAACGTATTGATTACCAGATTGAAAAATATAGCTTCGCGGATGTTAATGAAACGCCGCGTATTGCGCAGCAATGGGCTGAAGTCCTCAAAGAATGCCGTCAGATGCGGGCTGGAAGTACCGAGCGTCTGCGCATCGCATTGCTGAATGTGGATTATGTCACCAGCTTTGAACTGCCTTTTCGTTTGCTGTTGGTGCGTGCCCCACAACTGATTGCCGAGCTACGCGATGAACTGCAACTCAGTCAAAAAAGCGCCGTATTCAACGGCAAGCGTTTTGGCTGTGTTTACAGCGTAAAGTCTGATTTGAGTAAGGTACCGGATGAATTTCAATACCGTCTGTCAACCCGCATTCGCCGGGAAGTATCGTCAGGCGAAACCGCAGAGCCTTACCGGGAAATTGCCAGGGAAATAAAAATGCCGCGCGAGCGGCTTAAAAAGGCACTTGAGAACGGACTCGCGGTAACGGCGCTGGATGGTCTGTTTTGGTTCGGTATGCAGCGAATCGCAGCCGACGTGGCGGTACTCAGAAAAAAGGGTATGCGTATTGCGACCTCAGAGGTTCAGGCATGGGACAGTCTCAGCGCTACCCTCCGCCCCATACCGGTATACCGCCGATCACAGGAGTCGCATTTGATAGCTAGTGCTATTGAATTTACTTAGTTTTATCGTGTTGGATTTTTGTTGGTGCCCCCTATTGTGCCCCCAAATGATTTTGCTTGTGGGGAGCGGAGGCTTGGAAGCTAGTTGTTGGTGTCGGCTTTCCACTTTAGTAACCGGCGATATCCTGTTATTTCAGCTTCTTTTAAGCAGAGCTGTTGCTCGGTAAACATTCCGAGCTCAACTGCTGGGATAGGTTATAGCGTTCATCTACCATGTTGCCCCAAAAGAGTCTAAGTTACAGTGCTATTAAAAAACCATGTTGAAACTCATCGCGCACCGGTATGAGGATACACATTTTCATCATCGGCTACGCATTCTGGTAGTAGTGTAAGCTTTCTAATCTTCCCAGTTGCCAATGTCGATAAATAGTCCCCCGGATACACTGTAAGCCAAAGGAACTTCTGCCGTCCTCGTTGCCAAAGCTCCACAATGCGGATACCACATTAGTTGCTGCTAAATCTACCTGTGTTTCGTAGCACAGTACAAGCCAACCTAGCTGGCACCTAAGAGCGAGCAGCGGACAGAATGATGCTCACTATCTTTTAATTATTGCCTTGTTCAAAATATTTTTTCATTCTCAAAATCAATAATTACTCCTTTAGATATCACCCCATCAAATATAGGATACTTTCTAAGTAGGCTAGTTTCCTTTTGAGACAAAAACTCCAAACTGGCATCATCCATATTTTGATTGAAGGCCCCCTCATCGACTAAGAATGAATATGCATTAAAAAGAGATCGCCGCATCAAGTCTGTTAATTCGTCATCTGATAATGTAGTTTTACCGCTAAGATGTCTAGCTAAGTGAAATTGTAGAGCATTTGCACGCACCATCGCAGGAGGATATTTCGTACTTTCACCTTCTATTTTACACAGGAAGTTAAAAAAGAAAAAAATTGATGTAAATGCCAATCCAATAAGAGTTCTTTCTCTTAAATTTTTTTCCGAGGATTTTCTGATTGTATTTAAAACAACTTGAGCTACAAAATATGAAGAGAATACATCAGCATCAAACTCCATTAACATTCTTATCTGATCTTGTTCGATGTCAGAGTCTACTGGAAAATTAATTATTGATAACATAGATGTATCATCAATTAAATTGGTTTTCTTGTTTTTTATAATATCCAAATGACCGCGAAGTATATGACCTAGCTCATGACCAAATATTTGCGTCCAGAGAAAGACACATCCTAGAGCAACAGGAATTTCCTTGTCTTCTAAGTCTGGGTATTCTTTAATAAAGAAATCTATATTTTCACCCACCATGTCAAATGTTATAGGTATTGTACCACTTAAAATCTTAATTGAATAATCTTTATTATTTCTCTTTTCAGCGTGAGCGTTAAAAGAATAGTCATTTACAAAGGAGAAGCTAACCTCTTTCCCTAAGTCCTTTAAAGCCAAATTGACATTTTTTACGATATCTTCAAACATTTGAAATGATGGTAGGAATAGCCCATTTTCATATTCTAACACTTCTTCACGAGTCATTATTATTACCCTAAATTTTTAATGTAAGTTCCTATACTACACGAATGATGCCCAAACCATAACGTTTATCAGTAAAAAAAGTACAAGTTGAACCACCTCCATCTATAAACACACCGAGTTATTGGTGACATCCACTTCTAGAACAGACCACCCATCTCTGATGTGTTTGTCGATTAAGGACGAGAAACGGACATACATCGTTGTAAATGTAAGTATGCCTATTTTTTCACTACTGATTTCTTGGTTATTATCATAACAAACCATGGATCATTAGCCCGCCCCAAAAATAAGGTGATGAAAATAACCCTTTTTTGGGTGCTGATTTCAATCTGTCGCAAGCCTTATCACTTACATCGCTCGGAAGACTGGTAGATAGAATGTTCAGAACATCATTTAATTCAATTAAGTGTAATCTAGCTATTGCGCTTGCCAATGCCTGTGATTCATTAAGTCCATTTTTTACCCCCTCACCAATCAGACAAGTCAGAATATAACTAGCGGTGTCACTTATCTTCCATAAACTGGAGAAAGAAACAGCTCTCCTATTTAGAAGAAATAAATTTGCCAATACTACCGCATCGTTAGTTATAAACTTTTTTTGATAATTTCTAGATGAGCGAGAACCAGAAAAACAAGCATTAAGGAGTACTAGTCTTAATTTTAAATCAGGAGCAAAAACCTGTAGGTTTTCTACAGAGATAATATGACTTTCCGTTGAATCACCAAGTTTACCGAAATATGCATCAGATAATAAATTTAGAGGATTACCATGCGTAGAAACACTTAAAATGTCACATTCACCGATTAAAACATCTAGCTTTTCTCTTTGGTTAGACTGAATTAACGATGATAACGGTAATTGGGATGATTGAGAAAGAAGAGAGGCTTCGTATGTTGACAACAGAAGGTTACAATTAGTCGAAATTATTGATGATATGGAATGCAGAGGGGTATTATCTTGAAACGACTCAAATAATGCAGGGACAGAGCGAATGTGGAACATACCATCAATCATTCTTTTTAATAGTTTATTGTTTTTTAACGCTAATGCAATTAAAGGGATATCTGAAAGACAGTCAGTTATGTACCGAATTGAGGTACAATCACTATCAGCTATATCTATGAAAATACTTTGAAGTATAGGCTCAAGATTTTCAATTAAACCATCCAGAGATCGAACAAACTCTGCCCTATTAATACTGTTCATGCTATAAAGTGTTAACGCTTTGTTCCATGACAGTATAATATCAAAAGGCAGCAGAACTTTTTTGTATCTACCGTGAATAAAATACCAGAGCAAAGGAGATTCACCTGCGTAAGTAACAAAAATTAAACAATGACCTTCCTCCATTTTTTTTAAACATAGGGCTGTAATATTTTTTATATCTGCAGATTCTAATGGCAAAGGAATTTCAGGGTTAGTAATTCTTGCACAGAGCTGAGAGAACTCATCCCAATATTTTGCGTATTGCATTACTTCCCATGGATCATCATATTTTTCTGAAAACCCAAAAATATGAGGGGCACCAATCTTTCGGATGCTATATAATTTCAGTTTTAATTCACGCAATATATCAGGGGGGGTAATTTTATCATTTTTTAATTTCTCAAACCATTGTAAAATTGCCAACCAGTCTCCTAATGAATTCCCATGGGTGGCAACTATAGGATGCAAAACATCTTCAGCATTCCCATGATCAGGCAGCGCTCTCATTATTTCCTCGAAACGCTTAATATACCGCTCACGTATTCCTCTACGGTAATGTAAACGCAAAGTTCTAGAAATTATTTTTTGAAAGTGATGGGAAGCAACTTTTAATCTATGCGGTAAAGAGCTAATTTCAGACTTTAAAATACATGTTTTTGATGCGCTAAGCATGATTTCCAATTGCAGTTCATTGTGTTCTTTCAATCCCTCCATACTTTCTACTTTGTTAATTAATTCCTCCGCCCTTGCTATTTCACCGGTTTTCCTTAGACATGTTGAAAGGTTGACAAACACATTCCCTAATACATCATCTTCAATATCATTATATCCTAACGTTTTATTAAAGTTATCAATTGCCAATTCATATTCATCAGTATTCATGTATGCAATTGCTAAGTTTGAATACAGATAAGGGGGTGGTAGGGTATCTGACAAGCTATAAAGTTTTATTGACTCCATACCCGCACCAATTGCCCATTTAAAATCAAGCTCTTCACAGGCAACTGTCATCGAAGTATATTTGCATTTAGCAAGTAGAGAAATGGAATCTATTTCTAAACTTAATTTTTCAGCATCATCAATACATCTATACGCAGATTGATGTGCATTGTGTTCAGAGTACATGCTAGCAACTTTAAGTAAAACACTTACTATTTCATCATACTTCTTATATTTTCTAAAAACAAATTCTATTTCTTTATAAACGATTGCTCTTTGATCCAAACTAATTCCGAACGAATCCGCACCATCTATTATATCTTGTGCTAATTCAAGAGCTACATTTTCAGCATCGTCATTATCAAATTCCGTTATCCGCCTGACCGCACCAATAGTTTCCTCTAAATTTCCAATGGAAAAATAGCAGCGGGCAAACAACTCCATAAAGAGTAAAATTTCATCAGAATACTCATCTTGACAAAAATAAACTATTGCAGCTTCGGCTAGGTCCTTAACGTGCTCAGGATCCTTTTTCGCTATCGGGACGAATGAATTATAGAGCTCAATAAAGTTTATTTCCTCATCATTTTTAATTAGATATTTTATAAATGACTCTGACGTGTACGATTGCCAATTTTCCGATATCATTTATTTATAACCTCACATTAATTTGCCTAAGGATGAATAAAATAAACCTTCAAATCGCCTCATTATATCACACTGGACAGAATAGTGAATTTTTAATTAAAAAAGCCACTAAACTCAATGCGGGCATTTATAGTCATACCACCTTCCTATATTTATGCTTTCATCGTAACAAACACACAGGACTCAACCTACATTGCGGCTAGCATCCCTGGATAATGTTTCGCGACATTATCATTCATCTTGTCAATAAATTCGGACTTTCTGAATACGATATGCGAAGTTCCTTTCATAAAGTATTTGATCCCCAGATACTCATCTTTATAATCCTCAGTCACCAGCCTATTGGCACAAAGTGCTCATATAACCTCCCCCCGATTATCAGGCAGCGGTTTGCTATCCAACAAGTGTAATACTCGTTCCAGATCCGCCAGTTGGTCACGTCGGTAACTGTGGTTCAACGTAAAACCCCATTAGTTGTAGCTGACCAAATTGCTGACGATGATTTTCTTACCGAAGCGACAAGCATTGTTGGTCTTATAATCCCAGGAAAGCGACTTGAAAACGTTAATCACGCCACGTTCAAACACCTCCCCCTTATCATGATGCAACGGCTCAAACGTGCTGTAGATGCTTTCTTCATTGATGGCAGGCAGGTCTTTACTCTCCAGGCTCTTGTACCACTGGTCGCGGGCTTGTGCATCCATCAGCGACAGCATTCCCGAACGGTTCATCAGGTCTTGCCAGAGTTTGCGATCGATCTGGCGAGTGATAGCAGCCAGGCCTTTATCTTGTTCCAGAGTGAGATGACATCCGTAACGGTGACCGGGTTGTACTGCCCAATCTTCCAACTTACCGCCACCAAGGCTGAATATCTGATTGCCAATCTCCCGCAGTTGAACCATCACCGCTTCAATCTGTTGCAGTGCAACCTCACGGCCTGTTACCAGGCGTTCAATGTCGGTCGAGCAGATAAGCTCGGTGTGGCCAGTAAGAACTTCAGGGGTTTCAGTAACAGTATTTAATGAATGAGACATAATCGGGATCCTCAAAAACAAAAATGCCCGCATCTGCGCGGGCTAGGGAAAAGTAGAGATAAGATGGCTCCATCTCTATTAGGTTTGGATATCACGCTGTACCGAGTGACTGCGTCGCTTGATAAACCGCGATATACACATAACCAAAACTGCCCAGCGTATCGGCTTCACAGATAAAACCTGCGTGCAGAACAGTGACACAATGCTGGAAACGTTGATCTAGCTCACCGGAGCGTAACTGGGCCTCCAACTGTTCAATCAGTACCGGAAAAGCCACATCGAGAGCCTTGAGGGCTTCGGGTGTGAACTTGCCGATCAAACCAGCGCGGTCAGCCAGAAAATGCAGGCGGTGACCCTGTTGGACTAATCGAGCTCCCAGACGTGGCGTAATAGCACATTGCAGACCCCAGACCGGAGCCGTTGGTGGGATATCATGTTCGAGATTTTTCATTGTGCGTTTTCCTTAAATAGCACAACGCCAGCGGTGAAGCTGGCGTGTCGGTAGATTGTCGAGGTGAGCTGGGATATCAGGCGAGGCGGCGATTTACGGGGTTTCGCAGCCCTAACGCACTGCGGGCGCGTAGCATATCCCCACCACTCAGCGTCGGGTCCTGTGCCAGTAGACTGAAACCGGGGCGGTCAATGCGTACCAGGTCAAATTTCTCCACTAGTTCGTTGATGGTTTCACGTACTGTCATTCCGTACTCAATCTGTTGAGCGATAGCTTGTGGGTCGTGATACGGCGTATCGTTGAGTTCTAATCCATAACAGTGGTTCAGCAACCAGGTAAGCAGTTGCTGGTACTCGGCCAACGCCTGATTGGCGTTCGGTGTAGTGCGGGGTATTTTATCGATGGCCTTCATTGAACGATTTACCTTAATAAAGCGGTGAGACCGGTAGCTTGCAGTGGTGAGCCAGCCAGTGGGTGACGGAGCGCCACTGCTTCAATGGCACGTCGGATTCGATTGTCCAGGTATTCGGACTGTGGGTATTCGCCAATAGCAATACGGCCATCACCAGCCATTGATAGGGATAACCCCGTGTATCGCATCGGATCGGAGCATGGGGTGTTTGACACCGGTACAGTAAAAAAGGATCACCCGCCAGGTGGGCAGCACGCTCGCCATTGAAGCTGATCACACCCAATCCAATCGCACTGTCGTCGTAACGTAGTGGACGGTTACCGGTATGTTCACAAATAACCGGGGCGGTGGCTAAGCCCAAGCTGTCGGGATGCTCTCGCATCTTCAGGTAGGCGGTAGTGATGGCTTGGCATAGGGTGTTCCAGTTTTGCGGGAGAACGGTGTGGTGCTGAAGAAAGTGAAATACGCCAGGCACGGGCGTTGTGCTTGTGTTCATTGGGCATTTTCCTTGAGAAATTACGGGACAATACGAGAGCGGCTTGAAGTGGGGGCTGTATTACCAGTCGAAGGTGGCAAAGTCGGGCAACACATCACCCAGAGCATCAATATGCAGGTAAGTCAGTTGATGGCGTTTCATCAGCGTGATGACCAGACGGCGGCAGGTCTTGGAGAGCCCCAGCCGTTTGAGTTGCAATAACGGGTGAGTCCAAGCATCTAAACGGAGCAAATAACCCGTACCCGAAAAGTGGATCCATTCACCATCGCTGAACTCATCCTGACAGTGTGAGATCCGGTACAGCAGCATATTGTCGTCTTCACTGATATGGGCCGAACTGCATTGCAGGCCGAAACGCAGAAGAGAGATTGTTGTAGTCATCTGTTTTTTCCCTCCCTTATTACAGCGGGTTGCGGGTAACGCCGTAGATGATGCGCCAGCACCTTTTCACGCCATTCCGGGCAGACTGCCGGGGCCATCGTCAAATATCGTTTTGGGCAACTGTAGTAACAGGGGTGAACCGACTCATCCATCGCTTTATAACCCCAACTTCCGGCTGACCCCTGCATCAGAGTGCAGTGGATGACGATGTGGGAGGTTTTGGCAGGATCTTTGGGGGTACTTTGGACGACAGACCACAAGACATTTCCCCGTTGGGCATGCGCTAGCGTTACGTGTTGATAGTTTTCGGTATCGTCGGTTTTGAGCAGCGCCGCAATCAGTTCACGGCGAGAGTGGTGCGAAAATAACCATCCCATGGGACAGACTCCTTGAAAATGAGATTGAAGTGAGGGAAATGCAGAGAAGTCGCTATCAGCCAGGTAGCCAGCCGCGTTCGGCAAATGACACGACATCCAGACCACCGATAATCAGGTGGTCCAGTACGTGAACATCCACCAATGCCAGGGCCGTCTTTAGCCTGTCGGTGATGAGCCTGTCGGCCTGGCTGGGTTCAGCCATTCCAGAAGGATGATTGTGTGCCAGGATGACAGCCGCCGCGTTATGGCGAAGCGCGACTTTCACCACTTCACGGGGATGGACTTCCGTGCTCCTGATGCTGCCCGTGAACAACGTTTCGCACGCCAGCAACCGGTGCTGATTGTCGAGATAGACGACGACAAATACCTCACGTTCCAACCCGGCGAGTTGCAAGCGTAGCCAGTCACGAGCCGCGCCAGTGGAAGTGAACGCAGCTCCTGGCTCACGCAGGTGTTTTTCCAGCAATGACAGGGCGCGTTTGACCGTGCGCTGCGCCGGTAATGGCAATGCGGTTGATGCCAGTAATGTGGATGGATTCATGTCAATAAGCTCAGTCAATCAGCGTGAAAATGGCACGGCTTTCAGGATGGTGCAGCGCGTATTCCCGTAACCGGTAGAAGTGATCGGTCATGGCCTCGCTTTCGACCCGACAGGCATGATGACTGTAGGCCATCAGACAGGCGGAGATACCCGCTGCCTCCTGGCCCACTGTAGCCCCGTTGCCGTTGAGGGCGTTGAACAGCACATACTCTTTATCAGTATCTGGCATCAGGAAGGCTCCACCATTACTGAGCGTATAGAAATCCCACAGTCCACCGTGATAATCCGCACAGAGTCTGTCCAGCCAGCCAAAAACGTGGGGCTCCAGAATGAGCCATTGCGGTATGCTACCGAAGTGCTGCGGCCAGAAACGAGAGCGCTGGCTGCCAGGTACTACAGTGGCGATCAGCGGGCTTGCCTGGGGGATTGCTGTAGACGGTTCAGAATGCATGTTCATGTAAATATCCTTATTTATTAGATAAATAAAAACAGGCTCCACCGGAAAACCGGGAAGCCTGTCTGGTGGGTATACGGTAAATGTTAGTGAGTACTTACGGGGTTCTGTTTCGCCCGAGGTCAGGCTAGTGTGAAATAGTGAAGATCAGACGCAGTTCTATGCAGAATTAACGAAAAGCGAAGAAAGAGCACACCCAGAAAGGCATGCTCAATAGAGTGATAGGTGGATGGTTACATCAGCTGTTTTCCTACCGTCATAAGACCGGCAAGCCAACCGATACACTGTGGCCCGACAAGCCAGAATAAGCGGGCTTTCATCAGCCCGGTCATGCCCTCACGGGTGTAAATGGTATCCGGCATCAACCAGAGGCGTAGCGTGGCACCGATGGCCATACCCGCTCCGGGCCCTAGAGTCATCCAGAACAGATAACCCATGCCCTGACCAAAACTGCGTATCTCGCCTGTTGCACCGAATACGTTATACAGCACCACAATCAGCGCTATCACAAAAGCAATGATGAAATATTTAACCACAATAGCCATTACGGTATTCCTTTAAATCAATGGGATACACTGTTTGAGTCAGCTCCCTCTCTCCTTGATACTGATTATTTCCTACACTCCTGAGCTGCCTTCAGCATGTTGTCCATAAACCCAGGAGGTAAATAACCGTACTGTTTGCTCATTTTCAGCAATTCGTTATGTGTATATCTCGCTTCAAGGGCGTCATACACACAGCCGCAGAGGGCGGTGGTACCGCCACTGGATTTACACCCTCGAATGAACTCACTTTCTGCTTTGGATTTTTCATCCCCACAACCGCCCAGTGCGAAAACAGACAGCAATGTACAAAGCAGGAACAAGCCAGTGCGCTGATTAGCGGTTGCTGGCTGCCCTGATAAATGCGTAGGCATTATGATTTCCTTGAATATGCGTGTGATCCAACACGTACTTATGTCAACAAGTGAAGGGATTAAAAATCCACGCAGTCCTGATAAGTGAGTTCATTTAGCGCAGCCTTCAGCCCGTTGGCCGAAAATGGCTCAGTCTCGCCAGACTGGAAAGTCGAGAAGCGAATGGTTTCTTTGGGATCTGCTTTCTTCAGTGCATTGAACAATACTTCTGCCGGGCTCCCTTCCTTCTTATCCAGAGAAGGCTCATTGTCCACTTTGTAAGATTTCCCCCCAATAATCATTACGGGATCTTTGGCTGTAGAATCAATATCGTAACCTTTACCATCTGAGTACTTCACAGTAAGGCGGGATTCCCGACATTCCAGCGTCAAGCGCTCACCAGCCTTGTTATCCGTATTGATTGCAAACTCCATTCCCCCCGTGTTTCCATACCAGTCCCCCCATTCCTGATCCTGGACGACTGCACCGGCACTCAATGAGACAACTGACAACGTTGCCAAAACAAGTAATTTTTTCATGACAATTCCTTGTAAAATCTAGTTTGTTTTTAGTGACCAGCTACCCAGGTTCGTTTCTACCGTCAGTTCCATGGCGTTACACCTCGCCACAATGCTGAGTTGTTGCCCAAACACTTTCTTTATGGGAAATGCCAGCTGTGTGGTCGTTGCCTTTACGGGGTCCATCTTGAACTCCCACACTTCGACAGGGCAATTTCCCCTGTTGGCTTTGACGCCGGTAAAAATGACCTCATCAGCATTTGCCATGATTTTATACTCGACATAGGGAGCAATATTTCGTTGGTGCTTTATGTAGGTCACTTCAATGGGCAAATCCTGAGCGTTGGCCAGAGAGCTCATCCCCAACACAATAACCAGCATGGTTTTTTTAAACATAGGTATCCCTTAGCCTATTTCATCTTGAATAGACCTGTTAATTTTACGTTTGTAAAAATATCCGTTGCGGCTTATTACTCTTTCGTCAATGAAGAAAAACACCTTCACTGGGTTAATAAGCGCATTTATGTTATCAATCGATAAACGCCTCCCTGGCTATATTGCCAATGATGTTGGTAGAAACACCGTCAAAAACGCCACCAATAACTCCACCGGTCAGCGGGACTAGCTTGAGGAAATGAAGACCACTGTGGCGCCCCATTCTTGCGATGATCCTGACCCCGACAGCCTGGTTGACCGATTTCAACATTTCACCAGACAGCGTGTAGATACCACGCTGAGCCATCGACATACCAACGCGAATACCTGCCTCTTTGAGCACATCTTTGGCCGCATTACCGCAAAGACATAAATAGACAAAAGATCGGACATTGTCCTCGTGCAAACAATGCCCTCCCATATAAGCAATGGCCGCAATCATGCGAATTTGAATGAACATGACACTGGTGATACTGACGGGCAGGGTTACCGGCAAGGTAATACCTCCCCCCAACCCCATCACAAAACCGCTCACACAGGCTTTGGCATTTTGCGTCCGTATCAATGCATTCACACAGTCCACCGTGCTGCTGCCCTTCTTCATGTAGGACATCGCCATATCCTGAGCCGAGTCGGCCCCTGCGATACCATTAACCGCTTTGTCATAGGCCCAATCCAACACTTTCTGAACGTTGGTGATGGTCCGCATTTCTTCATTTACCACCATTGACACTTCCCTCTCGACACGCCGAGATCCCACCAAGAGGCGTTATCACGGATTATGCTTCCCCTGAGTGTCAGCAATGCCCCCACCGGTTCAAGGTAGCCAGAACTGCACATACCTTAAACTCGAGTGGCCTCCTGGCTGATTTTATCGACGGGGAAGCCACAAAGATAATTGGTTCTACAGATCAATCAGATCAGACCGATCGGTGAAAACGATCGGTTCTTTACAAATGGAGATGGTTTTACGAAAACGTGTTACTGATTGAATTTAAGCATATTCTCTGCCAGCACCCACAAAGCGCGGTTAAGTTTGATATCACCATCAATCCCATTAACAGCACGTGTTCTAGCGTTTTTCCCTTTGGCAGTTCGGCCCTGCAGACCTCCCTTTGACATGTTTTCTTGTACTCGTTGGTAGGTCGTCCACAGATCATTTCGCCGGTCCTCCCAGCGCCTCGGGGCCAATACCTGCTCCTCGGTCACAGGCTGGTGGTCTTCACCGTAGCGGTAAGCCAGTGCTGCCTGGGCAAAAGCCTGCTGAGCGCCCAAAGAAAGCGTGGCCCCCTGCATGATTTCTTTCTTTTCATCTATTTTGTCAAATACCCCAAGAACTTCATATGCCCCCTCAATCACCTGCCCCACCACATCGCCTTTGTGTTGGACACGCACCTCACCAAAGTTATTCCCACAAATAAGCCCATTAGCACAAACAAAGCGAAAAAGACCTGGAATTAATTGATAACTACTGGATCCGTCATGGCTGTTGAGGAGAATAATTTCGGGAACCTCCTTGCCGATAATTTGGTTTTCCCGGCGTAGGCGTAACATATGTTTGGTATGTTCCCGCTTGTTAACATCGCGAACTTTAGTTTGACAGGCGAAGAAAGGTTGAAAGCCTTCATTACGTAAATTATCAAGCAGGGCAATAGTGGGGATGTAAGTATAACGTTCACTGCGTGAAGCGTGTTTTTCTTCTGAAAAGATGCTGGGCACGTGGCGGGCCAACTCTTCATTTGTTAATGGACGGTCACGGCGAATGGTATTCACCGCGCCAAAACGAGAGGCTAAACGAACCATTGGTCACTCCTGAATGAAGTTGATTTCAGTGAGATTGCAATCTCACTAATTTATCTTGGGCATTATGATATTGAAGATTAATCATGTCCAATTTCATTCAGGTGATATAGGTGCAAGTTACTTTGTAATTTAATTTTTCATTAAACATAAAAAATTAAGCCAAGCGAATGCAGTTGGAAAATTTAATGCACTCATCTAACTTAATTTTAAATGCAACATTGACTCACTTCTTATTTTCATACTCTTTGTTTATCAACATTTCAAGAACACCCTGCTTGTTTATATTGTAACACTGACTTAATTCATCTAGTCGCCTTTTTGTTTCACTCTTTAAATAAGTATTCAAGGGCTTTTTACCCTCTCGAGTGTCACGTAGTTTCTTCTGACTCCATGCTTTATTAATATTCTTCAAAAAAAGTTTCTTTGTATCTTTATGTGCCACCCATAGGTCATAAGATGCATAGCTAGCCAAATATTTTTCATTGTGAGTCAATGGATTTAAAGAACAAGATGGAAATGATGAATTTCCTAGTAAACACTTAGCAGGAGGATCCGGCTGCTGTGATTTTAAGATATATTTCCAAACCCATTCGCACTGTACGAAATCATCTTTATTTAACCACTTCAATATATCTGGTGATGAATGAACTTTAAACCATTCATCTTTTTTCTTTTCTAAGTAACTAATTTTATCAATTAGTAACAATGCTCTCCAAGCATCGAAAAATAACAGAGTTAACTTAAATCTCTCAGATGTACTAGATGGTGTACAATTAAAATTTAATTTTTCATATAAACGGACATTTTCTAGCCATCCATCATTAAATCTATATCTACAATCATTGATAGGATCAATACTAAATCTCAAGCAACCCCATAACCAATAACATGCCCTTTCGCTTGTCTTTAACCAATTAAAATTATCCTGATGGACCATCTGGTTATGTCTTTCAAACTCCATCAACGTTTCATCTTCTACCGAAAACCTCATACGCTCCATAACTGAGTTGATAATTTTAGAGCAATCAAGCGAATCATTGTAATTTTGGAACTGCAATATGCACTCTTTATTTTCAAGGAAATAAGTTTCATAAAAATGACAACGACGTTGTACCTCCAAAGAATCCATATTGCGAAATGAAATCATAAAACCTCCTTTTAGCTAATCTACAGATCATACTACTACGTAGATAACTTGAGGTAAATATGGATAAAAACACATGTTACTACATAAAATTTTGTGGGGATTTTGAGGGAAAATTGAGATATTCATGGGTATATCACAAGTAACTATTGACAGCAAATTCAACAAATTAAAACTAACGTAACCACCATAGAACCGAGGTTTAATGGTGTTACCCCATCGATTTATGGACCCACTATCCGGAAAGTGCTAACCCTGGCAAGAAGGTCAAAACGTAATAAATTCGTAACTATCTACATATCTTTGCCATCTCATGACGGACACAGTTTCTGGTTGAGATGAACAGGGCAACCTAGGTAGCAGCAATGAGAAACAGCGTTGGTTTCTAACTCGCTTTATTCGCACCCTCGCTTTTATCCCACTGTGTTCTCCCTTTCATTTCTGATGGAGAGCCCCTTATGAATAACACCGAATCAAGCATCATGAACGACCAATTTGTTGATATGATTTTTATCACAACCTTAACGGGATTAACGGATAAATGGTTTTATAAACTGATCCAAGACGGTGCATTCCCCAAGCCTATTAAGTTTGGTCGCAGTTCTCGCTGGCTAAAGAGTGAAATTGAAAAGTGGCTTATGGAAAGGATCGAACAATCACGGTGAAATGAGATCCCAACATTGCCAAATTTCTCATTCTGCATATGATACACCACTTCTTGGACACACACTTAAACACTGCGACTCTATAGCTGATTCGTCATCTCGATAACAACTTAATGTTCGAATTAAGGTTAATTAGTGTTATTAACTATAGATGGGTACATTCAAAGAGTTAATTCAGTAGTTTATCAATACTCTACAACCCAGATTAAAAATCATCATTAACACCTATCAACGGAGTTTTTAATGCAGTGCGGTGAGTGTTATGTGGAAATAGCCTGAATGAACTTATGATTGAAGTGTTAATTGGCTTATGGTATGAAAGTATATCACCTAACCAGTAAGAAGTTTTTGGCAATTACTTTTAAACGAAAGATTGGAATGACATGAGGACAATCCACTACTGAGGTTCACATGTCAAACATCAATCCTAATTACATTATAAACCCAACCCTCTTTGCCTTTCTCGTTAACCATTCAGAATCAATGCGAGCTCGTTATTCAAAGCTCTTGGCATTTCGTATGGACTTCTTCTACCTGAAGGGTAGTCAACGATTCAACGAGAGAACCAATGATTATTCATGCTGTGATATGTATAGGCTGACTGAGTGGTCGTTATATTTTGCAGATATCATTGGTTATAGTTGGGTAATGGAACACACTCAAACACATGGCACTCACTTTCACGCCATGTTCTATCTCAATGGACAGCAGCATCAGAACTACTTTCCATTTGCTCAGGAGTTAACTCAACAGTGGCAGGTCATGACTCGATACCAAGGGGGTTCTCATGATTGCAATAGGAGCCTCGCTAATTACCCCGTAAATGGTCAAGGTCAGTTCCATTATGCAAATGACAAACGTCAAGTTGAATTAGAGTATGTACTTAGCTATATGGCAAAAGAGGAACAAAAAGAAAGAGGATTTGAATATGGTCTAAGTCATATACCTCTGCCCTCTGGTCGAGGCAGGCCTAGAGTGTACTAGTTAACCAATCGCAGCCTTTCCTATAGATCAATGAGTATGCAATATGAATAATAATAGCCTTATAGACATAATCAGTATTGACTATGACCAAGAAATACGAAAACTTCAGTATCATTACCCAACCAGTTTGCAATATTCAAATACCCTAGATGGAATGACCAGTGTCATTGATTTAATCCAGCGTAAAGCGATATACCAATACGCCATGGACAGACACCAAACATTTGACGATACGAAGGGCGAAGCGGTCACAGAGCTACGCCGTTGGTTACAGATCGACATTAGCGAGGTTTCAGTTCTATCAGGTGATACGCGGATGTTGATGGTAGCACCAGGGTTCATTACCTCATCGCAACGTACTGGTGGAGTTTTACGGCCCCATACACCAACTGTAGTCATCTCTGACCAAGATCTCATAACTAACAGTCATTTCGCCAAGGAAAACACTCATACGCTTGATGCGATTTATCAATCATTCATGACCAGCCTTCCAACCGGCCTGGCGTTCTTTACGCTCTTACGTGATGAATGCCTGCGGTTAACACTCTACGAGCTAAGCAACACGCTGCAGACGCTCTCCGAAGTGTTTTTCGATAAACCCGACCAATTGGAAACGATGGCGTTGGTGTACTTTCATGCTGTTACGTGCAAAGAGAACTGCGTCACAGATTTAGTAAAGATTCACAGTTCAAGGTCTACTCCAATCGCAGTAGATTCCCAAAGGATACAAACGGCATGGTCCGAGGAAATTGAGAAATATCTTCAACAACAACCCCAGCTACGCAGACTCATCGAAGAGTACATTTTCTTTACTTTTTATAACCAGTGGATGGCTTATCCCATACGAACCTCGGGATGATTAGAAACTGCGAGCAAGTATGGGAAACGGCGAAACATAGAACTGCCCTGGTTCAAAAACGTTTGCGGTTGGGCCTGATATTGCATTCGAGCACGCCGATTTTGGCACCTGTTACTTTCGGTTGGAACTCGAAATGTGTCAGGTACTGCGCGCCACCTCAATACCCACGACAAATTGGCTTTCGGTTATTGTAGACCGTTGATAAAGTCACTGATGGGTAGGTGAAAGGAAACCAGTATGGTCTAACATATTGATTACCAAATTGAAAAATACAGCTATGCAGAGGTTAATGAAACGCCGTGTATTACTCAGCAATGGGCTGAAGTCATCGAAGAATGTCGCCAGGTCCAAGCTGGAAGTGCTGAGCGTCTGCGTATCGCATTGCTGAATGTGGATTATATCACCAGCTTTGAACTACCTTTTCGTTTGCTGGTGGTGCGCGCCCCACAATTGGTTGCAGGGTTGCGTGATGAACTGCAACTCAGCCAGAAAATCGTCGTGTTTAACGGAAGCGCTTTGGCTGTGTTTACAGCGTAAAGGCTGATTTAAGTAAGGTATCGGATGAATTTCAATACTGTCTGTCAACCCGCATTCACCGAGAAGGTTCGTCAGGAGAGACCGCAACCCCTTACCGGGGGGTTGCGAAAGAAATAAAAATGCCGCGCGAGAGGCTTAAGCGGGCGTTGGAGAACAGACTGGCGGTAACTGCGTTAGATGGTCTGTTTTGGTTCGGTATGCATCGGATCGCAGCCGACGTAGCGGTACTCAGAAAAAAAGGGATGCGAATTACGACCTCAGAGATTCAGGCATGGGACAATCTCACCGCTACCCTCCACACCGTGCCAGTATACCGCCGCACTGACCATGCTCAATGCCGATAAACCTGATGAGGAAAACATCACAGTCAGGAAAAGTAAGTATCTGAATAATCTCGTTAAGCAAGATCACCGTAATATCAAACGCCGAACACGATCCATGCTGGGATTCAAATCGTTTCGCTGCGCACAGACGCTGCTGGCTGGTATAGAGCGGCTCAACATGATATGTAAAGGGCTGTCGCAAAGTGATGGATTGTTATCCGCAGAACAATTTTATCTGTTGGCTGCCTCAAAAAACGGCATCACGATTTCTGGTGACCTGCCGTCGATAATGCGACGGAACCAGTTGATCCATTATGGCCTTAAAATCTATAATCAGCTTTTTTTGTGGGATTTTGAATATAAAGGAGTTAAATTTATGTGGCATCGTTACGATGGGAAAATAACACAACATGATGAGTTTAATCCTACCGTTGTTGCGAATGTGATAGTTTATATGATTACCTCAAGCGTCGATGTGCTTGCGCTGGTAAATGCATGCAAGGCATTGGGCTGGCTCTGTGAAGAGGAAAGCTTTAAGAATAGACCTTGTTTGAAGGTGGGCTATCGCACTCCTTTTACTTTAGCCATGAAGGAACAAGCACAATATTGTGCGGCCAGGAACAGCAGTTACGAGAAAGAATTCAGTTATTTTCAATCTATACTAAAAAAGCAGAATGTTACCATAACGGATATTGAGAGCACTTGGATTATGTGCGAGTTCAGCGAAAAATAAAGGTAGGGATGATTGGGTGGCAAGAAGAATTGGCAACCACTTAGGGCGGATTACCCGCCCTAAGTGGTCAACAGGGCTGACGCGGAGGATTCACTTTTAGGTGGTCTTGGACGTCTGAGCGCTCATGCGGAAAATAATCTCTGATATCCCTAAAATCAATCTTTCCTGTTGATTGATAACCTTGAAAGTAGATCCATTCTGCGACTGTTTTATAGATAAAATTTCCCATATTGGCACTTTGCGCCCCGTATTGCATGACTTGCGCATCGGGATCTTCGCATAAATCGGGATCGGATAAAACGTGATAGGTTCTGCATAATAGCGGTCTGAAATTATAAATGCTGCACACTTCTTTTCCAGATAAAAAAGGGCAAATGGATGTATTTCCTGTAGTAAGAGGGGAGTTAATGGCAGGTATTTTGGTAGCATGAACGATATATTCCGCTTCCAGCGGAGTTAATTGCACATCCATTTTACAACAATGAGCGCATCCTTTTTTACAATTTGTAAAATCACTGACAAAATTTTTGTTAAACCGGTTTAACAAGGCATAAAGTTGTTTTAGTTTAAGAAAAACGCTTCCCGGCTGCATATTAATTTTATTGATGAGAGATTCCAATTCATTAATATACTTATCGGGTACAGGACGGAGTTTTCCGTAGCCAGGTAGTGCTTCACCAGGTTCCAGGTGGATAAGTGAGTTGGGTTTGATTTCCATATGACCTCGTTGCGTTATTGGCATAACTTCCTTGGTATCTATGATATAGCAGATGTCAACGGAAGAGGAGGCAAATCCTTGGCTGTTCGCCCGGACTCGGGTTTACCAGCAGTCTGAACCGCCCCGGTCTGCTTACCAGGGTACTGGTCTCAAAATATGCGGAACACCCCCCGCTGTATCGTCAGACGTATTATGTGCAGGACGGTTGGGTTGAGGTGGATAACAATCTCGTAGAGAACGCCTTGCGGACAACGGTGAGTCTGGGACGCAAGAACTTCCTGTTCTTCGATTCGTATCACTGAGGTGAGCGTGGGGCGCTGCTCTACAGCTTGCTGGAGACATGTCGCATGAGTGGCGCCGATTCGGAACATTATCTACGTCATGTACTGGATGTTATCACCTACTGGCCGATAAACCGGGTCAGTGAGCTGTTGCCATGGCATATAACCCTGCCAACAGAATAAATTACCTTACTCCAGTCAATACGGTCTTCGCTGCACGCTTACGAATGAGATATATACATGAACCGTCCTTAGTTTCATTGTGGTACGGATGTAAATAAAGGCAAAGTACGTCAAAGCACTGCTCACTTTTCCTCCACCTTCTTCCTGTGAAAAGTTAGAGTTACATTTCCGTACTTTCGTTAACGACGGCAAATCTGCCTTTGGGGGATAATCCTGAAACATAGCTGTGAACAAGTTGCATTACTGGCGAAAAAAACAGAAAAAAGAAAATTTTTACTGTGTTAATCCGTTACGCCTGTATTGAGCACATACTGCAATCTTGAACAGACGTACCACCCGGTTTATGACACCGAGCATCCGTGACTTTAGCACGCCTGCCCCCCCTGACAGGAAACGGACAGCTGTACAGTCCTTATGTAACCCCAGAAATTGGTGAGATCCGCCTGACAGCCATCTGCAATGACTAGTAACCGGTGCCAGCACGATGGGTGTGCAGGGCCTCCTACTGCCGCTGTGCGGCATGTAACCTTGAATTTCACGGGGAAAGCTACTGCATCGCCTGCAGTATCGTACGCTTAAGTAAGCAAAGTGGGCAGTAATCAGTAGCTTTTGCGGAAGAAATACACACTTTACGAAATGCAATCTGATCCTCCAGAAAATCGCGACTATTGGCTAGAGGAACCCCTCACATCAATTTTCATTAAAAATCTTTATTTATCAAATAATTAAAAAATATATTACTTCGTATCTACTAAATATTTTACTTAGTTACAATTCATCAGCAAATGGCTGAGAAGCAAGCAAAGTGCGGTTAAAGCAATTCAAAAACTTAGGCTAAAAATCCTCATCGCATCCAAAAATGGAATACAGTACGCAAAAAATCACGTAAAACAGCTACAAATTCCATCGTGAATTACGTAAAATATCACGTAACAGAATTCACTCGATGTTTTATACGGAATACATATGGCTAATGTTGATGCAGACTACTGCTACTCGTTTCCGGCTATACGTGGCATCCAGGCTGGTCGTCCTTTCTACATTGCCACATGCCCAATGCGTATCATTCCGAAAATATTCAGTTTTGATGAAAACGACGTGCCACCAGAACTACGAGCACAGCGCACGCTAAATAAATCACGCATCCCCGAAATGGTGCGTTATCTGCTGGAAAACCCAAAAGATTATGTGTTCTCAGCGCTGACAGCATCCATTGCCGTTGACGTCCAGTTCGATGAATTCCCCGGCACGAACAATCTTGGGACGTTATGCGTACCGATGGATGCGCAAATTTTAATCAACGACGGTCAGCATCGCCGTAAAGCGATTGAAGACGCTTTAGATGCTCGCCCTGAGTTGGGGCAGGATAATATTCCAGTGCTGTTTTTCGTCGATGAAGGCTTAAAACGCAGCCAGCAGATGTTCGCCGATCTGAATAAATACGCCATTCGTCCCAGCCCATCGCTGGCATCGCTGTACGACCATCGTGATGCCAGTTCAAATCTTGCACGTTATCTGGCAATGTCTATAGAGCCGTTCGTCGGGATGACCGAGCTAGAAAAATCCGGTATTAGTCAGCGGTCAAATAAACTATTTACGTTAAGCAGCATCAAACAAGCCACTCGTGCACTGTTGGGTAGAGATCCTAAAGAGGGCAATTTTGAAGAATGTACGCAGATAGCAACCTGCTACTGGCAGGCTATCTATCACGTAATGCCGGACTGGCAGTTAGCTGCGAAAAAAGAGGTTTCACCGGTTCAGCTACGGCAGGACTATGTTCACGCTCACGGTATAGGTTTGCAAGCACTAGGACAACTGGGGTATGCCTTGCTGAAGGACTATCCAGAGCAATGGCCCGAGAAAATTGCCGAACTCAAAACCTTTAACTGGCGCAGAAACAATCCAGATCTGATCAAACGCGCAATGCAGCACGGTAAGCTGAGTAAAACCAGTACGGCGATCCAACTGACCTGCAATGCGCTAAAAACAGCGCTCTCAATTCCGCTCACTCCTGAAGAACAGGAGCTTGAAGCTCAAATGGTTGTCTCATGAGTAAATTAGTTCAGGCCTTCGATCTGGCCGAATACGAAGATTTTATTAATCAGGAGCAGTTCGCCGGACGCCCTCTGGCCGAATATGTTGCCGAAGTACAAAGAATTTATTGTGCGGACAAGCGTCCGTGG
Organism: Serratia sp. K1WW1; assembly: GCF_055790865.1. Lineage (NCBI taxonomy): Bacteria > Pseudomonadati > Pseudomonadota > Gammaproteobacteria > Enterobacterales > Yersiniaceae > Serratia > Serratia sp. K1WW1. Next base: position 186,714 of record NZ_CM147697.1, on the reverse strand, counting down.
GTAATTGGCTACAGCGGTGGGAAAGACTCTTCCGCCGTGATCACGCTAGTGTATCTAGCATTGCTCGGCCTGCCCCCGGAAATGCGCAGCAAAGATGTTTTTTTGGTGTCATCCGATACGCTGGTGGAAACGCCAGTGGTTGTGGATCTGATTAAGAAAACGATGTTGCAGATTGAGGCTGGCGCAAAGCGTATTGGCCTGCCGATCACTCAACATGCCGTGATGCCAAAAACCCATGAGACGTTCTGGGTTAATTTGCTGGGGAAAGGTTATCCGGCCCCAACCCGGAGTTTTCGCTGGTGTACTGAACGGATGAAGATCAATCCGGTGAGCGACTTTATTAAAGATAAGGTCAGCCAGTTTGATGAGGTGATTGTTGTCCTCGGCTCACGTAGTAGCGAGAGTGCCTCCCGTGCGCAGGTCATCGCAAAGCACAAAATTGATGGCTCACGCCTGGCCCGGCATACCACGCTGGCAAATGCGTTTATCTATACCCCTATTGATACTTGGGATGTAGAAGACGTCTGGAAACTGCTGCGCGGCGCGTTCCGCTATGCTCCTGAAGATATCGACGAATGGGAAAGCCCGTGGGGTGGAAACAACCGTCCTCTGTGGACGCTGTATATGGACTCTTCCGCACAGGGTGAGTGTCCCCTGGTGATCGACGAAAGTACCCCCTCTTGCGGGAACTCTCGTTTTGGCTGCTGGACCTGTACCGTAGTCACCAAAGATAAGGCGATGGAAAGTCTGATCAAAAATGGTGAAGAGTGGATGTCGCCGTTGCTGAAATATCGTGATCTGCTGGCGTTTACCACCGATCCGGTGAATAAAGACACCTATCGCAACTATAAACGCCGCACCGGTAAGGTGAGCTATCAGTACGCTAAAGACGGCGAAGATCGCAGCGCAGAGCGTAAGCATGTTCCTGGCCCCTACTGGCTCAAATACCGTCAGCAGTGGTTAAAAGATTTACTGGAAATTGAGCGCGATTTAAACGCCCAGGGCCACACGATTACATTAATTACCCAGCCAGAGCTACACGCTATCCGTCAGGAATGGTTGAAAGATCCTAATGAGCCAGACTGGCACGACACTTTGCCGGGTATTTACCGCGAGATATATCAGCAGGATCTGAACTGGGTGGTTGACGATCAGTCGCGCTTTGACGCCAGCGATGCTGATTTGCTGGCCCAGATAACACAAGGATTTGACGTAGTACCTGAAATGGTGATGAAACTGATAGAGCTAGAAACTTCTATGGAAGGGTTAAGTCGTCGTCAGGGGATTTTTGACAAGCTCGGCACAATTTTGAAGCAGGACTGGGGCAGCCTGGAAGAGATCCAGCAGCAACAAGCAACACTGCAAAAACGCAACGATCGGGATATTCATCAGGACGAAGTTGAAAAGCTGGAAGATGAACTCCAGATTTTACAGCGCAGAATTGTCGATGCGGGTGAATCATCCGTGCTTGTCGATGAGGAAAATGAACGTGCTCATTAAGCAACTGGTATTACATAATTTTCGGGTATTTAGTGGTACACATACCATCGATCTAACTCCCAGAAAGCGCCCGCATGAAGTAAACCCTCGTCCGATTGTGCTGTTTGGTGGTTTAAATGGCGCAGGGAAAACGTCTATTTTGTCGGCAATTCGACTGGCACTGTATGGGCGTTTAGCGTTTGGCCCGGCAATGCAGCAGCAGGAGTATGTTGAACAACTCGGTGCACTGGTGCACAACGGGACGTATACAGCAGAGCGTCCGGATGAGGCCGCAGTAGAACTAACCTTTACCTACAACCAAAACGGCCATGAGACTGAATTCACCGTCACGCGTAGCTGGAAGAAAGGAAAGAAAGATCGTCTCTCTTTGCAGCAGGATGGACAACCGCGTAGTGAACTCAGCTATGACCAGTGTCAGGGATTTTTGAATGAATTAATTCCTCACGGTGTTGCCGATCTTTTCTTTTTTGATGGAGAGAAGATTGCAGAGCTGGCGGAAGATGAATCCGGCAATATTCTGCGTACAGCGGTGCGTCGTTTGTTGGGACTGGATCTGATCGCCAGACTGCAAAACGACCTGATGATTTTTGTCAAACGCCAGCAAACCGCGCAGTTAGGAGGCTCCCAGCAACAGCAGGTCGAGGTGCTTGAGACAAAGATTAAAACTCTCGCCGGTCAGGCAGAGAAATTGCTGGAAGAGGCCGATTTCGTCAACTCACGAATTGAATTTTTATCCCAGGACATTATTCGCCATGAGGGATTGTTAAATGCGCAGGGCGGCGCATTTGCCCAGACCAAAGCACAGGAAAAACAGAAAGTTGAAACGCTGTTAAAAGAAAAAGAGCGTCTGGAAAAAGCGTTACGACAGGAATGCGACGGATCGTTGCCCTATGCGTTAGCGCCTAATATGTTGTCGCGGTTGCTGGAAAAAATTGCCAATGAAGCACAGATCAAGCAGGCGAAAAATTTTGAGACGGAGTTAAATCAATTTTTAACGCAACTCAAAAGTGATATCGCGTTCCGTTCCAGCAGCGAGAGTAGTACCAGAGCCATTGCTACCGAAGCAATTACCAATAATTTGGACGCATATATGGCAGCCAAACCAAAAGGTGATTTGCTGTTTGATATTTCTGAACGTGAAGCCGGTATGCTCCAGCAGTCCATTGAGCAGGACAGCAAAAAAGCATGGCAGCGTTTTGATATGTACCGCCATCAATTAGCGGATATTGAACAACAACTGGAGCAAGCCGCAGCTAATATTGCTCGCGCCCCGGAAGACGAGCAGTTAATGGATCTCTTTGCAGCATTACGCGATCTCGATCATAAGCGTGAAAAACAGCGGCAAAAATATCGCTCATTGCTAGAAGAGGCTAAACGAACGAAACAGCAGCAACTGGACTTTGTTCGTCAGGTACAGAAAGCACATGACATAACCCGTAGCCAACATGGTTTGAGCAGCGCATTTAAAAATGCGCAGGAGACCATTAACCTGCTCGATTACTACAGTGATGTGTTAACGCAGGCGCGAGTGAAAAAGTTATCTGCTAACTTTGAAATAGCCTACCACAAACTTGCTCGTAAAGAGGATTTACAGCTTAATGCGCACATAAATCCACAGACATTTGATGTTGAACTGGTGGATGAAAAGGGTTCGGTGATTAATCGTAAGCTGCTTTCTGCGGGTGAAAAGCAGATTTATGCGATTGCTATTCTTGAGGCGCTGGCAAAAACCTCTGGGCGTGATTTCCCGGTGATTATTGATACACCGTTAGGGCGTCTGGATTCTCAGCACCGGGATAAGTTGATTAATCATTATTTCCCGGAGGCCAGCCATCAGGTTGTGCTGCTATCCACCGATACTGAAGTGGACGAGCGTTATTTCGTCGATCGACTGCGTGATGATATTTCTCATGCTTATGAGATTGTGTTTAATGCGCATACCAAATCATCTGCGCTGAAACCCGGTTATTTCTGGGAACTAACTAAGGAGGCTGTCTGATGCTCCCGAATCGAATGGTGCTTAGTCGTCAGACTGAAGACCAGCTCAAGAAGTTAAAAGGATATACTGGGATTACGCCAAATGTCGCGGCTCGACTGGCATTTTTCCGCTCGGTGGAGAGTGAGTTTCGCTATTCGCCTGAGCGGGATAGTAAGAAGCTGGATGGCTCGCTAGTGCTGGATAAAATTACGTGGCTTGGGGAAACACTGCAAGCTACGGAGTTGGTATTAAGGATGCTTTACCCGCAGATAATGCAGAAAGATATGATTAAGGTATGGGCGGCGCATGTTGAGGATGGGATTGCTGCGTTGAGGAATCATCGGAGTTTAAAGGGTTTGGTTCAAGTACTATAAAAACTCGCAAGGTCTGAGCATGTTTTTTTCATATCAGGCCTTGCGAAATATATCATCCTATTCGAGTAACCTCACATAGTCGTTATAATCTTTGTGTTCAACTAGATCAGTAAGAGATTTCAATTTTAATTTAATCAATGATATGTTCTTCATTCGTGTTGCACCAATTCCTGATGCAGTAAAGAAAATATCAGAAAAATCAATATCCACAAGCAGTTCTAATTTTTCATCAATACCATTTAGCTCATAATCAGATGTCGACAGTAAATATTGCCTAAGAATTTCAAACTGCGTTTGAAAACCGATTGTTTTTAATAAATAGCTGTTATCCGATTGATGAATCCATAATATTTCTTTGATTTTAGTGAAATATTTTCTTATTATCCCTTCAATTTCATCGTCTTTATATTCTATATATAAATCTCTTAACGGCTGGGAAATCATTTTTCTTGACAGAGCACTTCGGCCATTTTTATTTTTGAAGTTAAGAAGTTCATCTCTATCCTTCTTGGGATTATTAGTTATCAATTTCATCACACCATCAACAATAGTTGATAGAGAAATTAATTTCATAGAGGAACTAGTATCATCAATGTCGGAAGGCGCCCCTAGCTTTATTTTATCTTTCAAAGGTTCACAATATTTATTTAATCTTCTAGCTATAAATACAGCTAATTTCTCTGGTGACCATTCTTTCTTATCTTCTTCTTCAACTCTAAATCCATATAAATCATATGCAAGGCTTTTATTAACATTTTTTTGATTAAAATTGATGGTAGCAAAAATATATGCTTGATATGGCGCAGGAAGATCAATAAATACAGAACATAAAAGTTCCATATTTTCACGTTCTGAATACCCAAACCCTGATAGTCGATGCTGCCCATCAATTATTGTTGCTACAACATTGTTTTCCGAAGGTATAACTAATGTATATAAATCCCCATTCTTTTCTATTCGCCATCTAATATCATAATCCTCGACCAAATTCCCGTCCTTATCAAAATTGGCACCAAGAATTATAGAATTTGGGAATGTTGACTCAACACTATCAATATATTGGCCTATTTGTTTGCTACGTTTTAAATCCAACTCACGCTGGTTACCTTTTAAAAGCGAAAAGATACCTTCTTGAAGATCAGATTTTTTATATTCAGCTCTAGAGCTAAAAGCAACTTTTGATAATAGATCCGAACGCATAGAAACTGCATAAAATGATCCAATTGGTTGCTCTATTTTAATTGCTGGAAGTCTGATTTCATTACTCATACGCTCCCCCCAAGCATCTCATTAATGCCTTTTGGATCATATCTTGATGTATTAACATGGTTAAGCAGCCAAACTAACATTGTAAAAAATAAAGAGATATGAACCCAACCCATCCCCCAGAATAATGGAGTCCCATTTGTTACAACACCTTTAACATATCCGATGCACAATAATATCACACCTAGCAAAACTATTAATTTAGTTACTCCAGGAGATTTAGCGTCATCATTTTTATCCATAAAAAGCCTTGCTTCTAATATTATAAACAATGTCACAAGACCAAATGTTAAAACATTCATTGGATCAAAAACTGCATTCGCACCAGAAGCCCCTAAAAAAGGAGGAAGCCATAGCCCCATACTTCCCAGGAAAAAATATGCAATAAACTCTCGCCAGAAAGAAAGAGCACACACAGCATTTACACATCTTATCCCAGTAGACTTAATGTAACTGTCACTTGATGTAATAGTATTAGAGTCATCACTCATCTAACACCTCCATAAATCATAACTAGAATCATATCAGCTCCCAAAAAGCCCGATCACGCATCTTCTTAACCTGCTTATCCCCATCAACATATAGGCTAAAATGCTTCTCAAGTTGCCGAATCTGCCCCATCAAAGACTCCTGCTCACCTTTATCATCAACGTTAAATACCGCCTTGATATCTGCATTCCTAATCTCTGAAACACGATGGATCACCCAGGTTAAAATATAGGAAGCATAATTATTTTCCCCGGTCTTAAAGTGAGTGATCTCCTGCGTTGACAGGATCGCACCAACGCCATACTCACGGCCTTCTTTTAGGATCTTACGCAGGCTGGCAAAATCCTGACGCATAAAGTTATCGGCTTCGTCCACCAGAATCATTTTGGTGAGCTGACGATAATCCCCCCGAACCACTGGTTTACCGCGTTTTTGCATCTGCGCATAAAACAGATCCAGCGTGAGCGCGACTACCAGGTTTTGCACTTCTGGCGGGTAGCCAGCCAGTTCAATCACGGTGACGCCGTCAATCAATTCGTACAAACTGGTCATCTTCTCCGGGATGGTCTCGAATATCTTGTAACGCGCCAGTTTAGAAAGTGCTGCGTAAAGTGAATCCTCTTCAACCTTCTCCTGATCGAGGAAGCGCTGCCATACATCTTCAATCGTCGGCGCAGTCCTTGACCATGTTGTCGGATCTTCTGGCGAAATGCCTGCCGCTTCGTAGCATTCTAAAATCAGATTTTCTAATTTGAGCTGCTGCTTATGGCCCAACCCATAAGCTTTCGCCATCGTTTCCGATAGTCCACCAGCGGTATGGATTGGTAGCATTGGCGTATCGCCAAACAGGGATAAGGGGTTGTAAGGCAGCTTAAATAACTTGTACTTTTTGGCACCCGTTGCATCAAGAAAAGCCGCATCCACATAGTCTGATTTGTAGTCGAAGATCAGCAAACCGATAGGTTTACCATCAACGTTACAGGACTGATTATGCATCAACTGTGTGACCAGCGATTTAGTAAACTGGGTTTTACCGGTGCCCATCGTTCCAATTATGCCGGTATTGGTATTCATGAACTTGGCGGTGTTGGTTGGCTCCCAATATAACGGGCTCTGACGCACAGCATCATGACCAAACAGGATCTGTAATGGAGTATCGCTAATATCAGGTGTCGCCACCGGTACAGCAGGCTGTAACGACTCCGGTTCCGAAATGGGCTGTGCAGCAGTCGCCGTTGTGACTTCAACCACGACTTCGGGTTGTGACGGACTGGCATCACAATCAGATTTAAGTCGGTATTTTTCCGGCACCCGGTAACGTTCCGCCAACGGTGGTTCATCCCCCTGCGCGGCAATCAGCGATGGTAACAGTGAATAAGGGATTTCGATCTGTAAGATATTCTCCGTCGTCTCTTTATAAGAAAGGTCGAAGCAGGTTCCGCTGTCCACATGCGCTACGACAAAGCCATCCACATAGTCGGCCAACTCACCTAACTGATAGTCCCCCGTTAACCACCATTCACGTCTCTCCAGCAAGGGAGCCAGTTTGTCACTGTCCAGCACACCGTACAGACGCAGTTTTTCCACCTGCATCAGCACCTGGCGAATAAAGAGCGCCCGGTACAGTTGTGATGCCAGCGTTTGTGGTTCCAGAATATCTTGCTGTAAGTAGCGCTTTAGCTCACGAGCTTGTTGGCCTGCATAGCTGTAGTCAGGTCGCGCTCCGGTTTTAACTTCCAGCGGCAACATATAGAGGCAGTTTTCTTTGAATCCGACAAAGAGCACATCATCAGAGATCGCACCTTTACGATACCCCTGCAAATTCCTCGATAAATCGCTCTCTTTCATTTTCAACCCGACGTTGCCGGACACGCGGATCATTTCAGCCACCGATAGCGGAACCCAGCAAATATCGGACTGGTACAGCATAGATTGCACAAATTTGTACGCGCCAATAATGCCGTGTTTCTCTTTACGCTCCCTTTCACTGGAGCGCAGCATTTTCAGCAGCCATTCGCCGTTAAAAGCGTTAAATTCAGCCAGCAGATGCTGACTGTCAACACCGGGTTGCCCGGACTGACTTCCGGTCTGGAGCAGACGTAGGAACAGATCAACCTGTTTCGTTACGGTGACAGCATCGTAGCCTGCACAACTAGTGTACTGGTCAGAATAGTGGATAAGAACCACATCTTTCTGGCTGGTGAAAAAGTCGAGAGTGACTTTAGGATCAATGATGGTGGTCCAGAGCGCGCTGTTGTAGGAGTAGTTGAGTAGCTGTTTAAAATTGCCACTCACGGCCAGACCAATCCCTTGTCCGTGGTACTGACTGTTACTCTGACGCGCGGGTTGCCACAGGCAGCCGACTAATCGGGCAAGACGCAGGGCGCAGTAGGGCTTGGTATCCACACCACGCAGACCAAACGCGGTAAAGTAGGCATCCCCCTGCGTTTCAGCACCTTCTCCTGCGATCAGCCCATGGCACAGTACCCCACTGGACGCATCTTCAATGCGGATCTGGCGGCAATCCACCGGTGCCGTATTAGTGAAAAAAGCCAGGTGTGCATAGGCCAGCTTGTCGCTTTCTGACGGCAGGACAAATTTGCTGAATGTTAACCGGCTGCGCAGCAAGTCAATCAGCATATCGGCTTCCGACCGCCATACACCGCTGTTCAGATCGAGATCGTTTTTAAGCTGTTCATAGCTGCCACTTTCGGCAAAATGATCGAACATGTTGGGCAGTAAGCGTTCATCGTAGCAGTTCACATGTATCGAAATAGCATGCTCTTTTTCCTGCTTAAAATACTCCACTAATCCCAGAAACAGCTCTTTGGCGTTCCCCTGATTAATGGCATTGATAATCAACGCATTGTTTCCGGCGCTCTGGAAAAGTCGGGCGTAGGCGTCCGTGAACTCATTGAGTTTGTCTTTTACCAGACGTTTAACGTAGTCATGGCTGACTTGCCGCTGGGGAATTGCATCAATCCAAAAGCGGTTTTCCTCCACAGGCTGTAATTGTGCGTATTCATGCTCACTGTGGTAAACAAACGGCATTAAACCGGAAACCATCAAGCGATCGAGAGTAATCAGCGGTAGTGTGGAAAATGAAGCTGAAGCGTGCTGCTCCAACTCCGCAACGATGGTATCTGCCAGCTGTAGATGGTAAGCCAGCACTAACGGATGCAGCGGTGAAAGGCGCTCATGACTATCAACGCGGCAGATCCCCAGATGCAGAAGGCGTTTCTCCTGCGCCGTCAGCGCTCTGCTCAGGCCGATTTGCTGGAGAGCCTGCTCAAACGTCGTAACAATGTAACTGACCAGCGTGCGGTATTCCGCTGACCACGACACCAGGCTCGGCAGGGTACTACGACGCTGATAGTAGGCAAATAACTGCTCATAGGCACTATGGAGAGCGGAGTAGTTGGCAAGAAGTTCATCCAGCTTGAACTCGCTATCGTCATTTCCCGTCCCTAGCAGACGTCGCTCAATTAATGAGGCTTCCAGTATTAATAACTGCTGGCGAACACCGACAACCTTGTGTTCGGTATTATCGAGAATGATACGCCCTTTCAGTCGGTTCCAGGTTGCATTACCCTCTTCTTTGAAAAGCTTATTAAAACGACTCTGGTCGAAAAGCAGCGGTAGCGTTAACCCTTCTTCAGCCCCCGGCCCCTCGATGTTAAACGACAGGCGGGATTCGCCGGAAACGAGCGCAAACTGAACCAGGTCACTTTGATTCGCCAGCGTCTCAAAATTCACTTGGGCATAATGCTGGCTGTCTATGTCTTCGCTCTCGTCATCCAGCATACAGGTAAGGCTGCCCGACTCAGCAATGCGCAGCACATTATCTTCCAATTGGAGCGTTATTTGCCCTTCCCCTTTACCGGGTTCAACGCGGAAACAGTGCTGAATATCATTTAGCCAGAATTGCCCCTGCTCTACCAGCAGCAGGCGGAACTTATACTCTTCGGCAGAATTATTGCGGTTGATCAGTTCAAGACTAAAGAAGCAGGGACGCCCATCAAAAGGCACCGACGCCATAATGCGGGAGGTCTTGCCCCCCGCTCGGCTGGTGCGCCAGAAAGACGCGTTTTTTAACTGGCGATGATGGGCAATCTTTATCTGATTATCCTGAAGGTCGTTACCCTGAAAACTGAACTCCAGCTCAGCTTTTGATTGTCCGGGCGGTACCTGCACCAGCAGACTGATATCGCGTTTGCCCGCCTTGCTGGCGCTTTTTGCCCGTTGCCAAACCTCTCCGTTTTCGACAGAAACATTCTCCAGCACAAGTTTCTGTTCGCTGTTCTGTTCTTTCTCTTTCCTATAGACGGAAAAATCAAGCTCACGCCAGTCCTCTTTATCGACAAAGTGTTCCTGAATGAATTTCGTACTGAATTCGGTCAGCACATTTTCTAATTGTCCGCTGTAGCGTTCAACACTGTCTTCTATCTGGCGATATAATTTACGGTTTTCATTCAGCCTGGTGCGCAGCTGTTTCTGACTATAGTTCAGTAGTTCATCATCTTTAAATAGATGAAGCTCGGAGAAATTCAGATTGCCATCATCCAGCAGACGATACAACGACGAGAAACCAAATACGGTAGCACCTTCATCCAGTACCGTCACCAGTTGATCATCCAGCAAGCAGCGGGACAATTCCGAATGGTTACTATCGGTAGTAATGAGCTTTTCCAGTTGATGGCTGAAGGTTTGTGGGAACCAGATAGCATCCGGTGCCGCCACGTCTTTCGTGCTGTTAATCAGGGTATCGAGCATGCTGTTGTGAATAATCAACAGTGCCGTTTGGGCAAAAATACCGCTGCGCCCTGCCACTTCATCGCGCAAATGGGAAATATAGTTTTCCGTAAATGCCGGTGCCTCAGCACTGTGCAATACCGGAATGAGCTGAACGCCATTGCAGGGGAGGTAATCAATATGTTGCCCCGGCGCGATCTCCAGCCGATTTCCATCCGCCAAGGAGACAAATGCCTGCCAGAGTTTTAAGGCATTATCGGGATCGGGAGATTTAAACTGGTAACGCTCGCCCGGCAGAATGATGCCGCCAACCCATTCAATAAAGGTTTCCGCCAGATAGGTTTCATACTGTTTTACGGACATATACGGCATCTCCACTGTCACTCATTCGCTCTACATTTCCCATGCGTTCATAAAACGACACCAGCGTTTGCGCCGACTGGTTATCCAGATAAAAGCCGCGTTGTTCAAAACCGCGCAGCAGTTCATGCAGGCGGAGTTTGTCATTTTTTCCCACGGTGAGGTTAGTTAGTAAAAGCAGGCGATCCTGATTCAGCACCAGTACTTTTCCCGCCCGACCGCGCACCTGAATGAAGTCAGTACAAATCTGATTTTCCAGCTCGTTGACGTATTTACGGTTCACTGTCGCACGGTCAGTTTTTTTACCCTGGAACTGCTCTACAGCTACGGATAATAACTGTTTGAAGGCACCTTCCAGGTTTGTAGCATGTTCACGAAGCGGGAGGCCGCGATCCACAATAAAGTCTTGTAAATAGACGTTAAGGTCATTTAATACCTGAGAAGATGAGTCAGAATCATTCAGAGTATCCTGATAAATTTGCCATAGCGGACGCTTTTTCTTTCCTTTACCCCATTGCAAAACCTCCAGCGCAGAGAGCACCGGGAAAAGTTTTTCACTTTGGCTGGCGAACAGTTTATAGCCATAACGCTTAACTTTCTCCCGTTCCGAGCTAGCTTTTTCGCTATCAAGAATAAAAAAAAGCGATTTGCTTTGTGGTTCGCCTTCCTGCCAATTGTCCAGATTGAGCGCGAGTTGAGCACACCAGCTAAAGGCGTACAAACGCAGGGTGTTCGTTAATTCCTGTAAAAGGTACTGTGGATGTTCCGCCAGAAACACCAGATCGGACTGAAAACACGTTACCATATACGGAAGATAGGATTGCTCTTCGGCAAACGGCCCTTTCCCCAATAACTTTATTTTTTCATTGAGCTTATTAAGCATCTTCTGCTCAATGTAGTTCAGTCTGTCCTGTATGGGATAACGAAGGCTGAAATCGCCCATCAAATTGGCAAACAGCGTACCAAGACGTTTATCTGCCGTTGAACCCGCACTTATTTTTTCACCGGAAAACTGGGCATGAAAGAGTAAAAAAAGTGGGGAGACACGGAAAATATCTTGACTGGAAAAATACATTCTCTCCAGCACCGACCAGAAGGTAGGCTCATCAAGCATCTCCTGCAAATGTGTTTTGCAATCATCACGGAATTGGTCGGGATCGTAGGCTTCGATTTTTCGCTTCAGGGCATAGCTAAGGACCAGACCGGTGACAAATTGCCAGTTAACATCGTTATTTTTATTTCGTACTGGCAGGTAACTATCCAGTTGATTGTTACCCACTTTTAACGCAGTTGCGATAGGATACATTCTACTACCCCTCCATCCCGCTAATAGTGATCATATCGTCATCCGCCTTTGCGCGATAAACCCGTTTCCCACCATCATAAAATTTAATTTCGCTGCTGGATTTAGCCTGTTCCGCAATCAGCTCAACAATTTCATCCAGTAACACGATTGCATTTTTATCGTATTTATTCGGACGATATCCATTATTCAGCTTGTCCAATAGTTCAAACAAATTAAGTCCGATATGGATTTTCGGCAGTGGGTTTTGCCCCACTTTCAAATAAACATCGAAGCCGGTTGAATGAGCCGTATGTTTATTTCTGATGGCGTCCCAGTCAGGCTTCACCTCTACCGGTGCAGTTATTTTAACCCCGCCAAATTCACCCAAAAAGAACTCTTCTTTTTGCATACTTAATTCAGGTGCTTTACGGTTAGCGTAGCGCTGGATACCCGCGATAAGTTCAAAAGCATAGAAGCGATTCAGTGATTTTTTCTGTTCTGAGTCTGCAGTATAGTTTCTATGCAGATGCCAGATTTCTGAGTAACGTTCAAACAGCGATTCGTTAAAGAATGCTGAAAATTTCCGGTGGTAATCATTTCCCAGCGATTCGTGTTGTAGCAGCCAAAAAAGCCGGACCAACGAGGTTGCGTCACCAGGCTTAACACACTGGCGATCAAACTTAATATGCAACGGCTCAATTGCGGCTAAAAAATCGTCGAGTTCGGCGTCAACCAGTCCAAGCTCATAGCGCAAAATGAACTGATCAAGTTCATAGGTGTGCAATCTGGCAGGATCAAAATCGGAAACTTTTTTAATCAGGTCATTTTCTGCACCGGTGAAAAGGTTATCAAATAAGTAACCAGGCCCCATTAGCAGGTGATGTAAAAAATCCAGCAGTGTTCTGGTCGTTACAAACTGGTCTTTAATTAACCGAGCTTTAAATAGCTGCGTAATTAAAACATTCTGCACGCCAGGTAAGCAAAGCAATTTATAGTTCGAAACCTCTTTAAGATCTGGACTGACTAACTCATCGCGCCGAAAAATAAACTGGAATAAATTATTATCATCATCACGGGTTAAATTATCTAATAAGGTTTTAATAAATGATGAGTATTGTTTATTTTCGTCAAACTGGAATTTAGGGTAATATTCAAAATCAAAAAATGAACAATTTTCGTAACGGTAAGGGCGGCTTGCGTCCTGCTTAGCTAAAAATGAGTCAATTGCAGACCGGAGCACCTGGTGGCATTCCGCACCTTCTCTGGCAAAATTGGCGAGCATCCCGGTGTTGATGCCAATGAGAAGCGGAGATGATTGCTGATTATGGTTAGTGAACAAATCATTCAAGGCATCAATGGCTGATTGTCGAGGGGCGAAGCTATGCGTAGCATCCAGGTGGAAACTAAATCGCCGCTGATAACGTGGATCTGACTGGCAACGGGTTAAAATTTCGGACTTTCCATCCCCGCTACTACCGCACAAAAAAATGATTTCACCGGGCTTAGCAAAATCTAAATAACGTTGCAATTCAGTTTCAATTTCTTGTTTAACAAAGAGTTGTTCCTTTAACTGATCGAACTCATCCTTCTGGCGGTGTGTAACGGTGGTGACGGAAAACGAAGATGACTTCGCAAGTACACCCAACGCTTTACGTAATGTGATTGCGCTCATAACTTCATGTTCTCTAAAGAATGAATATCCTTATTCTATACAAGCTAACAATTGAGCACCATATGCCTTTTTCTCCAGGTACGCTCAACGGTTTGTAAAATCACCTAGAATCAATATGCAGACATCTACGAGACTATTAACAATCATGGAGTTGCGCCAACTACCACCAACGAGCCTACTTAACAAAGTGTGACGGTAGTCTCTATTGCTTTCTTTTACACCGCCTTAGCACTTTGACGGCGTTGCTATCTTGGCAAAATCAAATGGACTAATCTCTTTCTCTCGATTCGCATCCAGAAAATCAGCCCACCACTACAGTATCAGTCTACGCTCATCAAGATGCTCGGCCTTATGAATATAAGCCGCCCGCACAGAGTTACGCTCCAGATGGCTCATCTGCCGTTCTACTGTATCCCTCGACCACAATCCCGACTCAATCAACGAACTACACGCCATTGCCCTGAAACTGTGGCCGCAGACATCAGCTTTAAAGGGTCATAGCATGTCGGTAAAGTTCAGCCCAAGGCTCTTATTTCATCGAAACCAAAAAAATAAGTTCCCGCGAAAACCAACAGCGCCAGCATCACTGCTGGCACTGCCGGTCCCCTTCAGAAAAACCACATCAACCTAAGCACGACACCCAAACTCCCCATGCACCACATTCCCATCACGCTCCAGATTATCCATATAGTCCGCATACCACTGCAGCATCTCTCGCCGTCCATCCAGATACTTCGCATGGTTGTAAGTACCACGGATGCTGTTCTTATCCACATGGGCAAGCTGTGTCTCAATCCAGGCCGAGTTATACCCTTGCTCATGCAGGATTGTGCTCATGGTGTGGCGGAAACCGTGGCCAGTCAGTCGTCCCTTGTAACCCAATAGCTCGATGACCTGATTGATGCTTTCCTTGCTGATTGGCTTACGCTGATCGTTTCGGCCAATAAACACCAAGGGATAGCCTCCAGTGATCGGCTTGAGAGAGCTGAACAGTTCAACAACCTGCGTTGATAATGGAACAACATGCGGCCGCTTCATTTTCATCACTTCAACCGGTATGTTCCACAGCCCCTTGTCGAAGTCGATATCCTGCCAGCGCGCAAATCTCAGCTCCTGAGTTCTTACACCCGTCAGCATGATGATCTTGGTTGCAGTTTTAGTGATGACACTGCCTGTGTAACCAGATAGATCTTTGAGGAAATATGGCAGTTCCTGAGCCGTCAGGAAGGGGAAGTGCTCCTTCTTCGGCGTCGCCAAAGCACTAGCGAGATCGGGAGCAGGGTTGTAGTTAGCTCTACCGGTGATAATGGCAAAACGAAACACTTCTCCGCAGCGTTGGCGAACCTTACGCATTTTCTCCAGCGCCCCGCGTTTCTCCATTTTGCGCAGCGCTTCCAGCAACTCCATCGGCTTGAGATCGGCAATAGGCCGCTTGCCAATATAAGGGAAGATGTCTTTCTCGAAGGTATCAATGATTTCATCACGGTAGCGCAGTGACCAGCGGTCGGCCTTAGTCTGATGCCACTCGCGGGCGATAGCCTCAAAGGTGTTTTCCGCATTCAGCTTCTGAGCAAGCTTCTCGGCCTTTTTGGTTTCACTAGGGTCACCGCCTGCCACCAGGATCTTTTTGGCCGCATCGCGCTTTTCACGAGCATCTGCCAGTGAAACATCGGGGTAAACGCCAAAGGCAAGACGCTTCTCTTTACCGGCAACCCGGTATTTCATACGCCAGTAACGCGATCCATTCGTAGCCACTTCAACGTATAGCCCCCCGGCGTCACCTAAGCGGTACGGCTTATCTCTGGGCTTTAATGCCCGAACTTTTGCATCAGTTAATGGCATCGTTGTTTCCTCCTGAAAGCAAGAATGCTTTGACGGCCTGAGTTTGCTCCGGCGTAAGCGATAGGGTTTGTTTAGTTGTTTTGATAATCAGCCCACCGGGTTCGGTGAGCGAAAGCTGGAATGCTTGTTTGGCCCGTTCCTGGCGACGTTGTTCTCTCTCCAGAGTTTTATCAATCGCGGGATCATAACCATCATTGAGCTTCGCTCTGGCCTCTTCCCTTAACATGATGGCTTCACTAATCGTGACAGCAGGGAATGTGCCGAACGCCAGGCTCTTCTCCTTCCCGTCAATGCGGTACTTCAGACGCCAGTATTTTGAGCCTGTGGGCTTCACCAGCACATAGAGCCCCCTACCGATAGCAAATTTGTAGGGTTTACTACGGGTATCAAGTGACGCTATTGTTTGATTGTTAATGACTTTTAGCTGTTTTGGTGGCATGTAGTTTTACCCACAGTGGTCGGTGTGCCCAATAGTGCCCCCAGGGGCATATTGATACCAGTAGACTCCTGTTGACTCCGGAATACAAGGAAGGCTTGATACACAAGGGATTAACGGGGATTTAGTTGACGTTGGGAGAGTTCAGAAGAGGTCGAATGGCGGAAGATCACAGGAGTCGAACCTGCCCAGGACCGCTGGCGGCCCCAACTGGATTTGAAGTCCAGCCGCCCCACCGGGGACGAGGATCTTCCTCTGGAAACAGGAAGCAAGTCGCAGATTATAGCGCGAATCCCCCTAGCTGCTAAGAGGGAATTCAAGTTTCCGCGATCCCCTTCGTACACTTGCTCTCCCGCACAAAACTCCCGCCTTTTATCTGCTACCCTAGCCGAGCCCGGGTTATTAACCCGTACATTGCTGGAGATGCTATGACCAAGAAAGTTGCCGTCCTGCTGAGCGAAGGATTTGAAGAGGCCGAGGCGGTTATCGTGATCGACGTGTTACGTCGTATGGAGATAGAGGTAGAGCTGCTGTCCTGCCAGGATAGGCTGGAGCTGCGCAGCTATCACCAGATACGTATGTTTGCCGATGCTCTGTTGGAACGCCGCATGGACCAACTGTACGATGCCGTGGTGATCCCCGGTGGGCCGCAGGCTACTGCCGCAATGGCGGAAAACGAGCTGGTCGTGGAGTTTATCCGCCGCCACGATCGTGCTGCCAAGCTGATCTGCCCGCTGTGTTCTGCCGCTGCTCGCGTGCTGGCTGCCAACAAACTGCTGCAAGGCCGCCGTTATGTCTGTTCTGGCGATCTGCATCAGGAGATCGAAGATGGTACCTACGTGGCTGAAAGGGTTGTGGAAGATGGCAATCTGATCAGTGGCCAAGGGTTGGGGGCAGCGTTTGATTTTGCCTTCACCGTGGCCTACCGCCTGACCGGCGATCGCACTACCACGCAAGAGCAAGCCGTACATATCTATCACGAAAACTGGCAAGCCCCACAGGCAGTGCATTAATCGCTACTGCTGCTAACTAGGCGCGGCACAGTTTGCGTTTTCCGGCTCCGATGCCGAAAGCGAAAATTGTTACCGCGCTTTCTGTTTTTTACGGCTACTCCTCGCTATCTAGGTACAACGTTTTGATCCCGCTTTTGCTGCGTTTAGCGGCAACCAACGCATAACAATGACCTGTAACTGTTTTACCAGATTAGGCGAAGCCGTGGGCAGTAATACCACGATCTTCAGCACGCCGGTAAAAATCCCCCCTAACCGGCCCATCATTTTTGTTAACCACACAATAGAAGTGCGGGAATAAGCTGCATCTTTGGCGAAGATTATTCATATTGATAACAACGTGGCTATTTTTCTGAATTTTTCGGGGCAAACATATTCGACCGTAGGAGCATAGTTGGTTGAAATAATCGTGACATCACTAATACTTGTTCCCCTGTAGTGGTGGGTAGTACATAATTACACCATGCAATGCCTTCACGGGATCTATGCTAAAAAAGAGAGGGAATTCTTTATGGGTATGCCACAAACAAAATCTGAATTAATTTCATATCTTAATAAAAACATCGCTGAATCAATAAATGACCTGAATACAAGTTCGCCGGAGCTTGCCTCAGATAAATCAATGGAGGGATATTCGAAAAATAATAACGTCAGCTTAAAATCAGTATCGGAGTGAAATGATTATTATGAAAAAGAAAAACAACACGCCAACGCCCCACGATGCCACATGCAGACAGTTCCTGACCCAGCCAGAGGTTGCCCGTGATTTCATGGAACTACACCTCCCGGCAGAGTTACGTGCCATCTGCGACCTTAACACCCTGAAACTGGAATCAGGCTCCTTTGTGGAGGACAACCTCCGCCAGTACTTCAGCGACGTGCTCTACAGCCTGAAAACCACTGCTGGGGATGACGGTTATGTCCACGTGCTCATCGAACACCAGTCCACCCCGGATCAGCACATGGCTTTCAGGCTCATCAGGTACGCAGTAGCGGCCATGCAGCGCCATCTGGACGCGGGCCACAAAAAGCTGCCTCTGGTAATACCGATGCTATTCTATACCGGTAAGCGCAGCCCATATCCCTATTCCACCCGGTGGCTGGATGAGTTTGCTAACCCAGAGCTGGCCGGTAAACTTTACAGCACTGCTTTTCCGCTTGTCGATGTCACCGTCATCCCTGATGACGAAATCGCAGGCCATCGCAGCATGGCGGCTCTGACACTACTGCAGAAGCACATTCATCATCGGGATCTGGCAGAACTGGTGGATAGGCTCGCTCCCATCCTACTGGCCGGATATCTCTCTTCATCCCAGGTAGTATCGCTGGTACACTATATTGTACAGGCGGGCGAAACGTCAGACGCCGAAGCCTTTGTACGCCAACTGGCACAGCGAGTGCCGCAACATGGGGACACACTGATGACCATCGCACAACAGCTTGAACAGAAGGGCATCGAGAAGGGTATTCAGCTTGGTCGGCAGGAAGGGCATTCAGAAGGCGAGCGCGATGCTACACTGAAAATTGCCCGTACCATGCTGCAGAACGGTCTCGATCGCAACACCGTCATGAAAATGACCGGTCTGACTGAAGACGAGCTGGCACAGATCCGCCACTAATCTTATTAGAACAATGTTCTAGCCTTGCTGTCGGACCTTGCCAGTAGTCTGAATAGTCGCAAAGGGACTATTTTATGGTGGGACTATTACCTGATGATATAGCAAGATTTGACAAATAACGGCGGTATGAAGAATTGCCGTGTAGTCTCACCGCCAGGATATTACAAAAAATTGAACGTAACGCATTTAATTAAAATGAAAAACTAATACTGGCAGGGTCTTATATCTCCCGAAAAGGGGTGATTCGCTGTATTTTATTTGTCACCGTCATAAAAAGCCTCCCCACCAAGGAGAAGGCTTAACGATAAAGGAGAATTTTACGGCTGTAGCAGGGCTTTCACATCCAGCAAAATAAACTCGTTATCATCCGCCACGTTGGGTTCGCGGCTGGAAGAGAATGGGAAGTTATTGTCGTTCCCCACGATGATATGGCTGCCATCCACCACATCGACATTCTCGATAGTGAAGAATGGGAAGGTCAGCACGCTGTTATTCAGCGGCTTGCGCGCCAGCTTCTGCGGGTCCTGAATGTTCAGCAAATCGATGTACGCCAATTTTTCTACCGGTTTGCCGACGTTGGCGTCGGAAAACGCTATTTTGTAGACCCGTTTGAATTTGGCGATCTGGCTGAAGCAGTTATCCGTTGGCGCGCCTGCCGCACAGGCTTTATCGGCGGTGCCTTCACCATTATCACGTTCGATCACCAGCCCGTGGGTGGCGTCGATCATATTGAAATCACCAATGGCGTTCTGATTGTCTTCCAACACGTACTGCCAGCTACGGCCAGTCCATGCCTGCAGTTTGACGTCAAATTCCAGCACCCGCAGGTAGCGTTTGCCCGCCGCGTTCTCAAACTGTTCGCCGTCCCACAGCGCCCCTTCCAGCAGGGGATACAGCTTGCTGCCATCCGGTGATACCGCCATTCCTTCAAAGCCCTTGGAGCGCGCGACCTGGAAGTTCTGCTTGCCGTCCGGCGCACCTGGCAGCGTCAGCGTCGGGTTATCCGGCGATTTCACTACCTTGCCGTCAACCTGGGTATCAAACACCGCCAGCACCTTGCCGTTCAGATCCGCTTTAATCAGGTAAGGGCCAAATTCGTCGCCGATCCATAGGGTATCGTCGGTAAACTGGAAGCTTTCCGGATCGAAATCGCTGCCGGTCAGGTAACGTTTGTCGGTGCTTTCATTGACGATATGGAACGGGACTTTTTTATCGGGATCGTGCAGGAACAGCGTTTTTAGCGGCGTTACCGTGCCTTCCTTGAAATCGATACGGTAATGGTTGAGATACAGCATGGCGTCCGGCGAGTTGGCTTTGCCACCAAAGCCGTTATCGGTCAGCACCCAGTAGGTGCCATCCGGCATATGTTTGATACCGGAGTGCCCTTGCAACGGCTGGCCATTGATGGGTAGCCCGATGCCGGTCAGCCGATCGGCAGATTTCCCCGCTACGCTGCCCAGTTCGGTGATGCGTTTACCGCTGGTGTATTTACCGCTCTGTTGCAGATCGATTGGTGCATCCTGGGGGGCCGTGACGCTGGACTTCACCGGTAATACGGCGTGCCCGGCCAGCACGGCGGGGACTTCCTGAGCCTGCGCCCATAGCGTGGTGCTGAATGCCAAGCAACTGGCCAGCAGTGCCAGGCGGGAGGGTAATTTATGCATATTATGAATTCCCTGGTTATGGTTTTGCCCAAAAGGTAAAAAGCAACGCCACTATAGGGAGCCGTAATGACAGAAATATTATCTGCCGCGTGACACCTTGTCAGCCCCTTCTCCAAAACCAAACCCAACGTTTTGAGCCAGCGGGGCGTTTAGCAGTCTCCAAACGTTTTAATAGCCGACCTCCCCATAACGATCGCGGTGCTCTTTGGGTGTCATGTCGTAGCCTTTCTTAAACACCGAATAGAAGTACTGCAGCGACGGGTAGCCACATATCTGTGAAATTTCGTTGATCGACAGTGACGTCGCGGTGAGCAAATTACGGGCGCGCTCGAGCTTCTCTTGGTGGATGGCATTATGGATCGTCTGGCCGGTTTCATCCTTGAAGCGTTTTTCCAGATTGGATCGCGACATTCCCACCGCATCCAGTACCTGCTCCACCTTGATCCCCTTGCAGGCATAGTGGCGGATATAGTGCATGGCCTGGATCACCGCCGGGTCGCGCAGTGAACGGAAATCGGTAGACCGCCGTTCAATCACCTTCACCGGCGGCACCAGAATGCGCTGTAGCGGCAGCTCGCGCCGATCAAGCAGTTGATGCAACAGTTTGGCGGCACGGTAGCCCATTTGCCGCGTGCCCTGAGCCACAGAAGACAACGCGACGCGTGACAGATAGCGCGTCAGCTCTTCGTTATCGATACCAATCACACAGAGCTTTTCCGGTACCGGGATCGCCAAATGTTCGCATACCTGTAGCAGGTGGCGTGCCCGTGCATCGGTAACGGCAATAATCCCGGTCTGCGGCGGCAATGTCTGCACCCAATCTGCCAGGCGGTTCTGGGCGTATTGCCAGTTCTCCGGCGCGGTTTCCATCCCCTGATACACTACCCCCTGATACTGTTCCGCCGCCACCAACTGGCGGAAAGCCTGCTCACGCTCCTGCGCCCAACGCTTCCCCCCCTCCACCGGCAGGCCATAGAACGCAAAGCGGTTCAGCCCTTTTTCTTTCAGGTGCATAAACGCCGCTTCCACCAGCGCATGGTTATCCGTGGCAATGTAATGCACCGGTGGGTAATCTTCCGCACGATGGTAGGAGCCACCAACGCCGACAATCGGCACCTTGACGTTTTGCAGCAGTTGCTCAATATCCCGGTCGTCGAAATCGGCGATCACGCCGTCACCCAGCCAATCTTTGATGTTGTCGATACGGCAGCGAAAGTCCTCTTCGATAAAGATGTCCCAGTCACTCTGCGACGCCTGTAAATACTCGCCAACGCCCTCCACCACCTGGCGGTCGTACACTTTATTGGCGTTAAATAACAGCGTAATACGATAGCGCTTCTCGAACATACTCACCTCGATAACCTTTCACTCCCTGAACCATATCGCCTATTCCCTATACAGGATGGCGCCTATTTATAGGTTCATTTTATCTTTCGTTTGTGACTGTCATCACGTTAGCCATTTTTCATAACCTTAAAAACAAAATGCGGAATAAAACTGCTACCCCATTAGCGCTATCGTAACCTCAACATGAATAAACCCGGCAAGGTGAGGTAGTGTGATGGAAGAGTATAACTTTGATAACAAAATATCACGCGACGACGCTTTCAGTGCCAAATGGAATGGTAAACAATACTCAACATTGTATCCCACCATTCCCCTTTCGGTGGCCGACATGGATATTCCCTTACCGGAAAAGGTAATAAACCGGCTCGCTCATCTCAGCCAACAGGGAATATATGGTTATACCTTACTCAGCCCAGACTGGGAAGAATGCGTGGCGCAATGGATGCTGCGTCACTACCAGTGGCCCATCAACCCGCAGCACGTGGTGTTTTGCCCCCGGGTCATTCAGGCCGTCTCGCTCTACCTGCAAAACTTTACCCATGCTGGCGATGCCATCGTCAGCCTGACGCCTGCGTACCATCCGATCAGCAATGCGGTCGTGGTCAACCAACGCCAATTACTGGAAAGTGAACTGATCTATAGTGATGGGCGCTACAGCATAAACTTCACCGATCTTGAGGAGAAATTCAAACAGGCGAGCTGCTTTATTTTGCTCTCCCCCCATAACCCAACCGGCACAGTTTGGGATCAAGCCGCACTAACAAAAATAGCGGCCCTGGCCGAACAATATCAAGTATTTATTATTTCAGATGACGTTCATGCTGATTTTGTTTTTAGTAACAGCCAACACCAGGTTATTTCTTCATTCAATCGTTATGTCGAACAAAACTCGTTCATTTGTACCTCACCAGCCAAGACGTTTAATATGGCCGGCCTCGAAGTGGCAAACATTATCATCGCCAATGATAAACATCGGCAAAAATTCCAACGTTGCCTGGAGGCCGCTGGCATACATAACCCTGGCTACTATGCCGTCCCGGCATTGTTAACCGCCTATCGTGACTGCGACGATTGGCTACAGGCCTTAAAACACTACCTTGCCGCCAACAGAGAGCTGGTCTGCACCACGCTGAAGGCGCATTTCCCAGGCTGGGTTGTCACCCGTAGCGAAGGGACCTACATGCTGTGGGTGAACTACCAGTCCAGCAACCTGACCGAAACCGAACTCAAAAGCTGGTTCCTCGAACGCGCGGGCGTAGAAATGAGCTGGGGTTCCGGCTTTGGCGCGGCAGGCAAGGGATTCTTCCGGATCAATATCGCCACCCCAAGAGCCATTCTGGCCGAAGCATTAGCACGCATTGTCAGTACTTCCCCCTATTCACACCAGGAGTAGTACCCTATGAACAACATAATAAAACCAAGAACACCGACACTGGCCGAATCCCTGTTACCCATCGTGGCCATGGTGCTGCTACTGGGTGTCGGCTATGCCGCGTTCGATCTCCCTCCAGAACCGTTAATGGTGCTTTCAACCGTGATTGCCGCCCTGCTGGTTAAACGGCTTGGCTACAGTTACAACGATATCCTGACCTCCATCTCGCAAAAGATCGCGAAAACCATGCCAGCGCTGCTGATCCTGATCAGCGTCGGTCTGCTCATCGGCACCTGGATGGCCGGCGGTACCATTCCGCTCATGATCTATTACGGCCTGAAGATGATCGACCCCGCCATGCTCTATGTGACGGCGTTGCTGGTGACTTCCGTGGTCTCGGTCTGTACCGGAACGTCCTGGGGCTCAGCGGGTACCGTCGGCGTGGCCTTTATGGGCGTCGCCATCGGTATGGAGGCCAACCTGGCCGCTACCGCCGGGGCAGTGGTAGCCGGTGCCTACTTTGGCGATAAGCTATCCCCGCTTTCCGGTGACACCAACCTGGCCGCCATGGCCGCTCAGGTCGATCTGTACGAGCATATCACCCACCTGCTGTATACCACGCTGCCTTCACTGATCCTCTCCGCCGTAGTGATGTTTGTTTACGGCATGAATGGCGATCTTGCCGGTGCCAGCGTCCCCGATAAGGTGCTGATCATTACCGAAGGGCTGCAAGGCATCTACCACTTCAACCTGCTGCTGTTGCTGCCTATCGCCATTGTGTTGTATGGCTCCATCACCAAGAAACCGACCATTCCGGTAATGCTGGTTTCGGCTTTGGTGGCCATGCTGAATGCCAGTTTTATTCAAGGATTTGCTTTACACGATGTGGTTAAAAGCGCGGTCGATGGCTTTAACGTATCGATGCTGGGTGAACGGGAGATTAGCCCGCTGTTGAGTAACCTGCTTAACCGTGGTGGAATGAACTCGATGATGAGTACTCTGCTGATCTGTTTCTGTGCGCTCTCCTTTGCCGGTACGTTGGCCCTGAGTGGTGCACTGGAAGTGATCGTCCACAATCTGTTGAAGCTGGTGTACTCAACCGGCTCGCTGATCCTGGCCACGCTGGCCTGTGGCCTGACGATGATCAGTGTGACCTGCAACGGGCAGATCTCCATTCTGATCCCGATTGAAATGCTGCGCGACGCCTATATCGAGCGCGGCCTGCACCCGAAAAACCTCAGCCGTACCGTTGAAGACTCCGCCACCATTTTTGAACCCATCCTGCCGTGGACTGCCGCTGGTGCCTATATGGCGGGCACGCTCGGCGTTGCCACACTCAGCTACCTGCCTTGGGCCGTGCTGTGCTGGAGCGGGATATTTTTCGCCACGCTGTGGGGATTCACCGGCATCGGCATCGCCCGGCTAAGTAAAGAACAACAGATACAGATGATGGCGCAAACTGCCGACAATTCAAACTAAGGGAGAAACCACATGTCCTATTTCGATCAACTGGATCGGGTGCGTTATGAAGGCACCAGCAGCAATAACCCGTTGGCTTTTCGCCACTACAACCCCGATGAAATCATCCTCGGCAAGCGTATGGCCGACCATCTGCGCTTCGCCGCCTGCTACTGGCACACCTTCTGCTGGAACGGAGCTGACATGTTCGGCATCGGGGCCTTCGATCGTCCCTGGCAACAGCCGGGCGAAGCGCTGGAGCTGGCTAAACGCAAGGCCGATGTGGCATTCGAGTTTTTCCATAAGCTGAACGTGCCTTACTACTGCTTCCACGATATCGACGTGTCACCGGAAGGGGCCACGCTAAAAGAGTATCTGAACAACTTTGCGGTCATGACCGACGTGCTGGCAGAGAAACAGCAAAGCAGCGGCGTGAAGCTGCTGTGGGGCACCGCCAACTGCTTCACCCATCCGCGTTACGGTGCCGGGGCGGCGACCAACCCGGATCCGGAAGTTTTCAGTTGGGCAGCGACTCAGGTGTTCACGGCCATGAATGCCACCCACAAACTGGGCGGTGAAAACTATGTGCTGTGGGGCGGGCGTGAAGGCTATGAAACCCTGCTCAATACCGATCTGCGCCAGGAGCGTGAACAGATTGGCCGCTTTATGCAGATGGTGGTTGAGCACAAACATAAGATCGGCTTCCAGGGTTCGCTGCTGATTGAGCCCAAACCCCAGGAACCGACCAAGCATCAGTACGATTACGACGTCGCCACCGTCTACGGTTTCCTTAAACAGTTCGGCCTGGAAAAAGAGATCAAGGTGAACATTGAGGCCAACCACGCTACGCTGGCCGGGCATTCGTTCCACCACGAGATCGCCACCGCCATCGCGCTGGGGATTTTCGGCTCGGTCGATGCCAACCGGGGCGATCCACAGCTAGGTTGGGATACCGATCAGTTCCCGAACAGCGTGGAAGAGAACTCGCTGGTGATGTTCGAAATCCTCAAGGCCGGCGGCTTCACTACCGGCGGGCTGAACTTTGACTCCAAGGTGCGCCGCCAAAGTACCGACAAATATGATCTGTTCTACGGCCATATCGGAGCTATGGACACCATGGCGCTGGCGCTGAAAGTGGCCGCCCGCATGATCGAAGATGGCCAGCTACATCAGCAGGTTGCCAAACGCTATGCCGGTTGGAACGGCGAGCTGGGCCAACAGATCCTGCAAGGGAAGCTGTCGCTCGAAGCGCTGGCACAGCACGCCGAGCAACAGGTGCTGGCCCCACAACATGTCAGCGGGCATCAGGAAAAGCTGGAGAACCTGGTCAACCGCTACCTGTTCGGCTAACTCTCTACGGCGCGGTGGGTCCGCTCACCGCGCTTCAAAGGATCCGTGCTCATGTACATTGGAATCGATCTCGGTACTTCCGGCGTGAAAGTCATCCTGCTAGGCGAGCAAGGCGAACTGCTGGCCAGCCAGAGTGAACCACTGCCCATCTCACGCCCCCATCCCCTATGGTCTGAACAAGACCCGCAAGATTGGTGGCAAGCCACCGACCGCGCCATGTTGGCATTAGCTAAGCAGCATAGTCTGCAACAGGTCAAAGCCATTGGCCTGACCGGCCAGATGCATGGCTCAACGTTACTGGATAAACAGCAACGGGTATTACGCCCGGCCATCCTGTGGAACGATGGCCGCAGCTTTGCGCAATGCCAGGCACTAGAACAAACCGTACCCAACTCACGTGAAATCACCGGCAACCTGATGATGCCCGGTTTCACCGCCCCCAAGCTATTGTGGGTCAAGGAGCACGAGCCACAGATTTTCCAGCAGATCGATAAGGTATTATTGCCGAAGGATTACCTGCGCTGGTGCATCACCGGCGAGTTTGCCAGCGATATGTCCGACGCTGCAGGGACAATGTGGCTGAACGTCGCCAAACGTGATTGGAGCGACGCCATGCTTGATGCCTGCGAGCTGACGCGTGAGCAGATGCCTGCGCTGTTTGAGGGTAACCAGATCACCGGGCAAGTGCATAGCGAACTGGCCCAACGTTGGGGGATGGCACCGGTGCCGGTGGTAGCTGGCGGGGGTGACAATGCCGCCGGGGCGATCGGCGTTGGGCTGTATCAGACCGGGCAGGCGATGCTGTCACTGGGTACCTCTGGCGTCTACTTCGCCGTCAGCGACGGTTTCCTCAGTAACCCGGCCAGCGCGGTGCACAGCTTCTGCCATGCGCTGCCGCAGACCTGGCACCTGATGTCGGTGATGCTCAGCGCGGCGTCCTGCCTGGACTGGGCCTGCCAGTTAACCCATGTCGATAGCGTTGCCACCCTGCTGCGTAACGTTGAGCAGGCCGCTCCTGCTGAAGCGCCGTTGTGGTTCTTGCCCTATCTTTCCGGCGAGCGTACGCCACACAACAACCCGAATGCCAAAGGGACCTTCTGGGGCTTCACTCATCAACATGGGCCGAACGATCTCGCGCGGGCGGTGCTGGAAGGCGTGGGTTTTGCACTGGCGGATGGCATGGACGTGCTGCATGCCAGCGGCCTACAACCCACGGCTATCACCTTGATTGGCGGCGGCGCACGCAGCCCGTTCTGGCGTCAGATGCTGGCAGATATCAGCGGCCAGCGGCTGGAATACCGCACCGGCGGCGACGTTGGCCCAGCATTGGGAGCCGCACGGCTGGCACAGATTGCGCTGAACCCTGGGGTACCTTTGAGTACCCTACTGCCGGAATTACCGTTAGAGCAGGTGCATGAGCCGGATGCCGCACGGCATCAATATTACACAGCCCAACGCAATACCTTCCGCGAGCTTTACCGCTGCCTGCAGCCGCTGATGTAGAGCGTATTATCCCCCAGCACCCGATCCCTGCGGAGAGGGTGCTGCCAAGTCAGCCACAAAATTTGTGTTGCTGCTTTATTTTCCAAGATTATTCCCCCGATACAGATAACTAATACTCTCTCTGCCAGGCGTGTGATGACCTTGTAGATCAGCAAAACTTTCACAGAGCTAAACAGCGGCCCCCGCAATTGTCTTGGTTGCAAAGCTGAAACAACGCCGCGAGGGGGAGCCGTACTGACAAAAATATTATCCACCGTACGTCCATCGATGCCTGAAGCATTCCGGTAACTCATCTCATCAAAGCAAGGAAACGTCTCTTCTTTGATCATAATGAACCAAAGAAATGACCCCACCTGTCATACATGAAAACAATATACGACTATATTCTACGAAAAAAACACATCATTTGGAGTTATATACTTTATTTGCATAAAAAATCGAATTATTGGTTAAAAAAATGGACATGAGCGACACAATGCTCCAATATATGACCAATGCGATTAATCTTATTAATCAGACATAAAACCCACAAAAGAAATAAAATATAGCATAATAAATTGTAAGATAAGGATTTTTTAGAATTTAAGGAATGGAAATGACTAGAAATAAACCTCAAGATAACGATATTAAAACCAGATTAATCCAAATATTATCTGGAATTTGTACCAACCGTAACATTTCACCTTGTTCTGAACCAGGATCCTGGCCTAGTACGCGTGATATTGCAGATGCTTGCGATGTGAATATTTACCGAGCACGCTATTTTTTATTAAAACTCGTCGCTGAGAATCAGGTGGAAACAACAACCGAGTTAGTGGAAAAAAAACGCCGCTGGCGAATTAGAGAGAATTGATTTTACACGAGAAAAATCATCATACTCGAGTAAGATTAAACATTTATCCCTACTGGCATTAATGAACATGCTAGCTATCCGTCAGCGATATAAATAACTTCAACGAATTAAACAGTGAACATCCCATCAATCTAGAACGATAATAGTGGTATCTCTATGAGTAAAAAACATCTGACAATATTTTCCTCAGATCAGAACACCTATTTCACCTATGGGATAGGTTTGATTCTTGAAGAACACTTTTCCGAAAAAGAAATTTCAATGAATTTCACGACGGATATAAAGAACTATAAATCTGCAGATATTGCTTTCGTACCCGCAAGCCCGACGGAAAGTAAACTCCCCCAGTTTCTTTGCGCTTGGTTGAAACTTTCCTGCCCAATATTGTTTATTGTCGCAGATAGCAATCTCGAAATGATCATAAAAACGCCCATTGCCAAAAGGAAATACCACTTTTTTAGCAAGACCCAGAGCGTCGAGACACTCAAACAGCGAATAGACAATGCCCTTCTACAAGATGAATTGCTCCAGGATATACCTCTGAGGTTCTCCCCGCAGCAACATCTGACGGCAAGAGAGATTGAAGTCATGCAATGCATTATCACTGGAATGAAACTCGGCCATATCGCTAAAAAATTGAATATCAGCGTTAAAACCGTGAGTCATCACAAGCGAAACGTCATGAAGAAGCTTAACTTTAAACGTAATGCAGAACTCTTTTATTGGCTGCAATATGGCGGCTTACACGAAGCCATGCTTTAACCCTCAAGAGATCACCATAAACATGAAAAAATATGCCACTTTACTCGCCTTTTCTTGTCTGATTTCAGGCTGCCAGGTAGTCCCCAATAAAGACAAGATAAAAGCACCAGAAACTAGCGAAATAAAGCCTGTAACAGAAAGCCCGGAGGTAGCAAAACTTCGGCAATGCCAGCAGGAAATGGAAGCGCTTAAAACAGTTAATGCCAAAAAATACAGCGATGTAAAAAACCAGTTCGACGCGCTAATGAGTGGTGCTGCACAATATTCTGGGCTGCGATCAAAGGTCAACAACGATATGCAAACTACCGTCGATGCTTTATATCGCTATCGTGTCAGCATGGTGTGCTCCAAAGTTAACCAGACACTGTTGCTCAGTTTGGCAGAGAAAGGGGAAGCAGTTAAATGAAAAAGACCCGTTTGCGTCTTTTGCGACTATGTCACCTTGGCCTGGCAGTTTTCACTGCCCAGGCAGCGGCGAACACCGCAAGCAACGATAATAGCGTCCCCGAACTCTTGCGGTTCGCGCAGGAATATAATCAGGATAACCAACCGGCCGTCGATCAGGCCAAGCCAGCCACTAAAAATACCCAAAGAGAGCAGGCCCAACGCCCTGTGCGAAAAGGGGTTCTGCAACAGAAAGAAGAGGCCCGGCAACGTACTCTTCAGCAGAAAATAGCGGTCGATAAGGAAATAGAACGCCAGCGAGAGCTCGTTGCCCAACTGCGTAAAGAAAATGACGCGCTCAAACAGCAGCAGTCCGTGAATCCTCCGCCGTTGGAGACAGTTGGAAAAACGCCTCAGCAAAAGGTCGATCTGCAAGAAGTTGTACAGAATTTAAGACAGGTTATCACGATCGCCCCTTCACCTACACAGCGGGAAAAGGAGCTTGCTCAACTCAAAGCCGCCAGGTTAAACAACCAGAAATTGGCAGATGAGAACCAACGCCTGGCAAGCAAAAATGAAACTCTGCAAACCGCATTGAAACTTGCGCATACCGAGAGTAAAGCGTTGGTTAACACCGCCACACAACGGTCCAAGGCCGAGCTGCAAGCACTAGCAGAGAAAAACCAGGCAATCACTCACGAAATGGCAACACTGCAGCAGCAGAAAAACAGCCTATTTGCAGAAAATCAGTCAATAACGGCAAAGCTGAAAAGCACAGAGGCCGAAACAACCGCCCTGAGCCAGGAACGAGACGGCGCAGTCAGTGCCCAACAGCAACTTACCGATAAATATAACAATCAGGCCTCGCTACTGGCGGCGTTAACCCAAGAGAAAAATGCGCGGGAAGCTGCAGAGAACAATAAACCGACCGCAACAACGCTCAAAGATGCAAAAGTTCGCCGCGACTATATCATCGGCCTATCCCTTGGCAGAGACATTATCGAGATGCAGTTGGAAAGGCAGCAGTGGGGAATCACTTCCAATAAAGATACCCTGCTAGCGGGCATTACCGATCAAATTTACGGTAATAATCTCATCGACGACAAAAGCGCCCTTGCCGATTTAGAAAAATATGACCAGGAATTTGCTGTAGCCAAAGAAAAGACGCTTACCCAGCAAAGTAAAGAGGGTGAGAAATACCTTGCCAACTTCAAAAAATCCCAAGGGGCCAAACAGGCACCATCAGGATTCTGGTACCGTATAGAATATGCGGGTGACGATGTTATCCCAGATACCGCCGCTGTTGACGTAGTGGTTAAAGAATCATTAACCAATGGTAACGTCATACAGGATATGGAAAGTAACAATGCGGTGCTTTCCCAACCGGTAGAGTCATTCCCACCGATATTCAAAGAGGCCATCAAGCTGCTGAAAAACCACGGTTCAATTACCCTGGTAGTGCCACCTGAGCAGGCATACGGTGACAAAGGCTATCCGCCTAAAATACCGCCGAATGCTACCATGGTTTACCATTTGCGTGTCGTGGAGTCTTATCCCAATAAGACAAAATAGAGTCATCTAAATGATTACGATCAATATGACATTAACCCCTGAAATTAATGTATATGAATGAGTGACTGCCAATAACATAAGTTCCACCCAACCATAATTGCAGCGTTTCCGCTGATAGGATTGTGGTTAATAAATTACATGGAGTAATATGTAATGATGATGATCCTTTTGACATTACTGTTCACCCTATCTATATTGAGTTTTTATCTTCACTTTAAGGCTATGAGTAGAAAACAACTATCAAAAAAAAGGAGAGTATAAGCATTACGTTATTTACCAATGACAGTTTGAAATACCCCCCCAAAATTACCTTACCCTTGCTGTATAACGATTACCCCATTTCATTACAAAATGACCGTTATACAGCATACAATAACCCCGTATATCTTATTAGGATAGTAAACCCTATACGACCACACCGACTGAATCATGGATAACCGCCACTTAATTGAGACGTGAGTAGGTATATTGTAGATATTCAGTCTGGAAAAAAGGAGAATCCTATTTAAGCGTAAAAAAAACCCGCCAATAGGGTGGCGGGGAAGAGTGAAAAGCGCGTCTCGCTAAATTATTATGGGAAATAATTAGTGCGTCTTAAATGCTAAAACAATATATTATTAATTACAATAAGTTAACATGTGGCACGTTATATAAAAAATCAGTTGGTATCAATTGAAATAAATAGGAACTACATCATATCCATAACCAAAGTATTTGATCCAGAATAGATACCTGCAGCATTAATTTCACTAAGCTTATCGGTTACGGTCAATGTTGTTTCGCCAGCAGGAAGATCAAAAGTACTACCTACTGCCTTGCCATCGATGAATATAGATGACTTCCCCTGTGGCGTTAAATGCATGAAAGCTTCTCCTGAGACCAGACGTAAAACAGCTTTAGACTTAGCACTACATTGAATGGTAACGCTAGAGTTCGCCTCATCATTGTTAACTTCATTCAAATTCTTAATGCCGTGATCCAACATAATACTAGCCGAATTAAGCTGACAATTAACTACGGGCTTGGGAACTCCCATGCAAGGAACGATATATCCGTTATAACTACCATCGGCTAAAGTAACGTAGAAACCAACGCACCTTGATGGGTAGCCCGAGGTGTTGCCAGGATGTACGAAGGTGATGAGATTGCCTCCACGCATCATGGCTAGAGCAGAACTTCCTATCGTACCCTTTTGGGGTGCCGCTAAAAATGGGTACACTTGTTTTTGACCCGCGAACCCCTCCACAATCAACTGCATAGTATCCCCTCGGCTTGGATTAAAAGGCTTATCCGCTATTGGACCTATTTCCATAGATGTGACATGAGCTTTAAAATATTGAGAAGCCCACCCAAGATTACTAGGTGGAGTATATGCTGGGGTGTAAGTTACTTCAATACTTGTAACTACTGGAAATAACCCCGCACTTGCCCCCCTTATATTTATGAGCACACATATAAGAATCAGTATTATTTTCATTTTTCACCTAATAAAAAGATAGATATGAAACACGCACGTTCATTCATATTCAAGATTAAACGTCGCGACAGAAGTAAATGCCCCGCGGCCGATGGTTTTACCGCTAATCGCCTGTGGTTCCCCCTGAACATAGGCTTTCAGAGTGATCAGATTGTTGTCTGCGACCAATGGGTATTTATCGCTGGCATGCGACAATGGCAGTGGTTTGCCCCCCTCGGTTTCAAGGCCAATTGCGATGCCGCTGGCGGTACTGCCGCCGGCCAGCGCTAACAGCCCCGGCAGCCTACTATTTTCTGTGCCGCTAAAGGTGATTTTCACCATCCTGCCCAGGCTTAAATCACATTGGCTCAGGTGCAAGGTGAAAGGATTGCCAAGGGTGCGGCCATTCAAATACAGATATTTATCCACCACCGTACCAAAATCCAGCTCCACCGCCTCATCACCCGGGGCAATGACACAGGGTTCAGCGACCAGCGCGCCATGGAGCTTCATATTATCGGCACCGTAGGCGGACATGCTCAGCAGCAGAGACAGCCCGATTAACCCATATCGCCAGCCACGGCAGCGCTGTTGTTTTTCCATTCCTTTGCCCTTTTTCACTGGTAATCCGCCTGCAGCGTCGCGGTGGCGTTAAACGCCCCTTCGGTTAACGTCGAACCGGGGGTCTTGACTGGCACCACCTCCAGCACCGGCAAACTAGCTGGGTCTACCGCCACCGCCGTGCCCAATACAAACGGCGTGCCATTTCGCAGAACCCGGATGCCCAGATTTTGCACATCGGTTTGTACCGCCGCGCCGTCAAAACTAGTGGCCGTTCCGCTGAGCTTCAACTGCATTTCCCACGGGTTAGAGCCAGGATTGCAAGTGATGGTATAAGGCACCGTCTGTTTATAATTACTGCCATCGACTTTTTTAATACCGACACGGCTGCCAAAGTCGACGTCAACCACGTTGCCGCTATTGATGCTGCACGGCGGCGGTTCGATCAGCGTGCCGTGCAGCGTCATGTCGTTGGCCCATAATGGCCCGCCGATCGCCAGCAACGCTGTGGCTAATAAGAGTCGCCTCATCCTGCTCTCCTGTTATTGGTAATCCACCATCATGGTGGCAGTAGCGTTAAATGCCCCGCCGGCCAGCTTCGTACCGGCTTTTTTTACCGGAACCGCTTTAATCACCGGTCGCGCCGGGTTGGTGAAGTTCAACCAAGTATTGATCGGCAATGCCTGGCCATTGGCCGATAGTGCAATAGCCAGATCCGCCTTATCGGTCAGCAGTTTTTCCCCATCGAAGCTGGCACCGGTGCCCTGGATCTTCAGGCGCAGCGTGTTTAATATCGGGTTATTGCACACCATGTTGTAATTCACCGTCTGGATATAATTCGCCCCATCTACCCGGGTGGTCATCACCGTGCTACCGAAATCCACGTCTATCGGCGTACCACCGTTAAGTACGCAGGGTGGCGGCTCAAGCAACGTGCCGTGGAATTTCATATCGCCTGGCGCGGCAAACGCGGATGGGCTAAGTAACATCGGGGCGGTTAATAAGCCAGCCATCAGGGAGGCCTTAATTATCGCTGTAACATTTTTCATTGATAATCCACCTTCATGGTTGCCGCGGCAGAGAATTCCCCCCCCACCAGCCTTATACCTGCCTTTTTTACTGGCGCAGCTGTGAGGACCGGCTTATTAGGGTAAGTAAAATTAAACCAGCTGTTCACTGGTTGCTTCGTCCCCCCATTGAACAGAGCAATGGCCAGATCCGATTTATCGGTTTGCAGCGCCTCCGCGTCGAAAGTCGACCCGGTACCGCTTATTTGCATTTTCATCGCATTAGAAGTGTTGCCCGTGCAGGTCAGCGTATAATTAATAGGTTTCTTGTAGTTACTGCCATCCACCTCCGTGGTTAACACCGCGCTACCAAATTCCAATTCGATCGGGCCGTTATTGTTAATGACGCAAGAGGGGCCAGCGTTTACCGTGACCTTCACCGTTATCGCAGCGGTATTAGCCGCTCTCACGGGCGACGTCAGGACACCACTGAGCAAAAACAACCAGCACAGACGTTGAACTGAACTCTTCATATTCCCGCCTTAGTCATAATTCAACTTGAAGTTAATCTGTGACCAGAATGCCCCTGCCCGCAATGCCGCAGGAGTACGCTCCAGTGCAACAGCATAGGTCAGTTGATTTTGTCCCGGGGTCAACATCACCGGTTGACCCCTCATGCCCAACGCCACATCATGATTTGCGGGGTCAGTCAGGCGCAGACCAATGCCGGAAGCTCCATTCACCCGTACCAACTGCGGATTGTGTATATCGGCAGGGGCAGTAAAACTGATGGTCATCGAAGGCTGATTGGCGCTCCATAGCAAGGTACCGGTGCGTTCATCAACATTTCTGGATGAACCACGCAGGCAATCGCGAAGTTGCAGCTGGAATTTCACCGGTGTTGCACGCGCACCGATATTGCTTAACCGCCCGGTGCCCACCTCTCCCAGATAAACATCCTGAAACGCCGAGCGCATATCCAGGCGGCAAGCGCTTTCGGTCAGTGCACCACGGACCTGCAGCACGCCGGTGTTGCCGTCTACGCCATCGGCTACCACGCTTTCTGCCGCGTGAGCGATGGAAAGAGACATGCAGCCAGTTAACAGCGCAAGCGCCGCTAGCCTCCACTTTTGTTGTTGCATTTCTTGCTCCTTATTCCCGCCACTTCCTGTTATCAATCAACCCTGGCCTTTCACCGGTTTAGCGGTACAAACGCTGGCACTGCAGGTGAACTGCAGCTGTGGGCGACCACCGTAATCATTGATGTAGGTCAGCACCGGGCTATTGCCCAACGCACTGGCACTGGCGTTCAGCAGCGCATTACTTTTTGGTGCCAACATCAGAGGCTCAAACTCTTTCAATGCATTTCCCTTCGGGCTGTTGCTGCCGTCCACCAGGATGACGAAATACGGGGTTGGGTTAGTGACCCGATATTTATCCCCGCTCTTGGTCAAGGTAATCTGCTCCTGCCAAGGGGTTTTCGAGGTATCAACCTGCAGGGCTTTTGGCCGGTAGAACAATTTAATTCGCGTCTGCAACGCAATTTGCAACGTATTAGGTTTATCGCTGCGCGGTGGGATTTCTCGCAGGTTAAAATAGAACAGCGACTCACGATCCTGCGCCAGCAGATTGGCCGCTGGCATCCCCTGGATTTTCACCTGGCTCTTGGCACCCGGCTCAATACGCTGTACCGGCGGCAACACCGTCAGTGGAGAAGAGATCTTGTTACCCTGCTCATCTTCAATCCAGCCCTGCGCCAGATATGGCAGTTGCTTGTTCTCATTGCTGACGTTCAGGCTTATCGACTTTTCACCGCCATCAAAAATAACGCGGGTACGATCCAGCGCAATCGCCGCGTAGGCCGACTGGGTGGTAAGTACACAAAGTACGGCACCTGCGATAAGTTTCTTTTTCATCATCTGGTTCACTCGCTTAATTTTAATCTTGTTAACGATTGCTCATTCCGCTCGCAGCACTACTGTGCTTGCGTGCCGCTTAACTGACGGCACGGTAATAACAAACCGTTTGCCGGTATTTGTTGTGGCAGCGTCAGTTCACACTGCGGTTGACCATTCCAGTGCACCGTCATTTTTTCACCCGCCACGATACCGCTGAGGTAAACATTGCCACCGTCATTGACGATACCCACTTCCTGTTTTTTACCGTTCAACACCGTGGCACCGAACGGCGGCGTGGTACCGTCCGCCAGGCGGAGTACCGCCATGGCTTTCTCGCCAGAGACAACATCAAAGCGTCGGTAGCCTATTGCGCCTTCGGTCAGAGTCGCCTGCACCACCGAGCGTGTCGCTTCGGCGTTATCCGGCAAAGTATCCAAATCAATACTGACCCGATTGCGGTAATAGCTGCTCACGTCCGCAATCACCGCCTTGCCCCAGCGGTTAGTTGTTACTGGCGAGCCGTTACCTCGGATCGGCACCCCGGCTACGCCATCGGTATCTACCAGAACCCGTGTGCCACCAATAGAGCCGCTACGGTGCAACGCAGCGCCCTGAGCGGTCGCAGTCGCGCCGCCCTGCAGGGAGAGGCCAACGGAGGTGTAGCTCCCTTCCTGATAGTTGGCGTTGGCACTCACCTGCGCCAAATCACCTTGGTGGTTAAAGTTGCCGTTTACCAAGGCACCACTGCGCGCCACCCCGGTACTGACCTGGTAGGTATCACGTTCATTCAGACGATCGTAGTAACCAACCTGATTAGAGCTATTTTCTTTATTCAGTGTGCCGTTATAGCTAATGGTGCCACTATTACCCCACGGCAATGACAGTGAGACATACATACCATCATCGTTTGTGCCGTTATATTTATTGCGGTACCCCGTCAACGAAAGGTTGACGTTTTTAAAGCGGCCGATATCGAAATAACGTGAAATACTGAGGTTATAACGATCGTTAGCCGGGCGATCCCAATAAGTCTGGTGGCTATAGTTTAAATAAGTGCTAAAACCTAAATCCTCGAACTGTTTATTGAAGGAAATGGTGTACATTTCTTTGCTACTTTGCGAGCGCATACCGTAAGTGCGATAGTCCAGGTATTCGCTCATGCTCATGTAATTCTTTTCAGAAAAGCGATACCCGGCAAAGGTAACCTGGCTATTGTAGTCATCAAAGCGCTTGGAATAGCTCAGGCGATACGAACGCCCTGAAAGCAGCTCATCTATTTGCGGCAAGCTGGCGCGCGACTGCGTCACATCAAATGACAGCGCACCAAACATCATCAAATCGCGGCCAATACCCGCGGCAAGAGCATTATATTTATCACCACCCACACCTCCGCCGTACAATGACCAGCCGTTGGAGACCCCCCAAGAGAACTCACCGGTAGCGAATAACGGGCCGTTGGTACGATGCTGCCAATCTGTCGGCCGCCCCATAGCAATTTTATAACGCACCATACCTGGACGAGTCAGATACGGAATGCTGGCGGTATCCACGCGGAACTGCTGCACGCTGCCGTCCTGTTCTTCTACCCGTACATCCAACTGGCCAGATACGGCGTTATTAAGATCCTGAATACGGAACGGCCCTGACGCCACCTGGGATTCATAGATCACCCGGCCTTGCTGGCTGATGATTACCCTGGCGTTGGTACGCGCCACCCCGGTCACCTCCGGCGCATAACCGCGTAGGTTCGGCGGCAGCATATTGTCATCGGTTACCAGGCTCGCCCCCGCAAAGCGGAAACTGTCAAAAATATCGGAGGAGAGGTAGTCTTCCCCCATGGTGAACTTGGCCCCCAAGCGTGGAATGGCCCGGTAGGCATAATAACGCGTCCAGTCCAGGCTGCTGTCTGATGCCTGTTCCGAGCCGGTCTGGTGCTGCAGACGATATTGCCAGTCGGCACGTACCCGCCACGCGCCTAGATTGGCCCCCACCACCCCGTTGCCGCTCAGGTTATACCCGTTACTGCCATTCTTCTCCTGGCGCTGGGTTTGTGCGTTCACGTTGTAGTCCAATAAAATACCTGGAATACCTTCATCCCAGCTGGCAGGTGGATCCCAATCATCGGAGGTGTATTCCAGATAGGCCTGGGGAATGCTGACGGTTAATGAGGACGAACCGAGGTCAGCTTTGGCAGAAACCCCTTTCAGGCTATCAAGGTTGAGACACTGCGCCTGATGCCACCAGGTTAACTTTTCTCTGGCCCCAGGTTTTAAACCGATTTTATCTACCAGCGCAGGGCTGATACAGGCGGCACTGCCTTTAGGATCGTTTTCCGGTGCATAAAAGGGGATAGATTGCTCAGGCAATTCTTGTTTATTGATACGAACAACCATGGAGTAATTCCCCGGCATAATAAAACCGCCACGGGAGAACTGCCCAAGGTCTATATTGGCGCGATCTTTGACATCCAGTACATCCGTGTTGAATTCAACTTCATCTGCGAATACGGGGCTAACTGATGCACAGATGAAATATGCAATAAGCACCCCTAATAAATGGGGGCGCGAAGGCAGTGGCCCTGAATAAGAGGAAATCATAATCCGCAAACCTTTTATTTATCAGTTAAGCGTTATCATTATGCTGATAGGAGGATATCCAACCACCGCGCTTAGCCTGGATTAGTTATAATTCAGATAAAATCAAATAGGGGTAAAGGTGGCGATTAGTAATAATCCATTTTAAATCGCACGGTGGAATAATAGTCGCCGGCTTTTAACACTTGTTGATTACTGACCAGGCGCAAAGAGTAAGTTAACGCCATATCATTCGGTACAATCGGTGCCGAAGGCATCTGCTTGCCAGGGGTAGCTACATTACCCAGAGCATCCGCAATTTGTAATGCCACACCTTTCGCCTGCCCTTCTACCCCAAACTGACCACCGTCATTCAGACCATCAAAAGTGATACGAAAGTGGCTCCAGTCCGGCAACTTGGGATCCAGCCTTTTTAGCGTACAGTTCACCAGCTTAACGACAAAGGGATGCGCTACCCCTTGTACATCGTGGGCAATCTGGCTGGCAGGAACAGTGGCCATCGTGATCGTCTGGTCCCGGCTAAGGGTATCGATGGCGCAGGCCGTTTCCAGAATCTCCCCCTTCATACTGACCCGCCCCCAACCTTGCGGTGCCGTGGCCCAAGCATTACCTATAGCCAATGTGGTCAGTAATAACGTAAACGTGACGGGTGTTTTACAGAACATAGGCACAATCCAAGATCAACGGTTGAGTAAAATGCATGCGGAAACCCGCATGCATACACTTATTAGGCTGATAACTTAGAGGTAAGCCAGGGTGAAGTCAGTGATACCGGTGAAATCGCCTGGGACGATATCAACAGAAGTACCTTCGCCTTTCAGGTAAGCAGCAAAGCTCAGGGTATTCTTACCATTTTGCAAGGTCTGTGCTGCAGTCGCAGTACCCAGCTTAACCGGTGCGCCTTTACCATCGGTGATGATGATGCTGGCACCTTTGGCAGTACCGGTGATGCCCAAACCATCGTTAGCACCAGCAGAACCGGTGAACGTAGTGGTCACGGTTTTCAGCGTGCTCAGGCTGCAGCTTTCCAGCTTGATTTCAAAATTCTTTGGTGCTGAGGTACCGCCATCCTTCAAAGCAACGTTAGAAATCTGGCCCAGTTGCACGGTCTGATCGACGCTGTCTGGAGAGATAGAGCATGGCGCATCAATGATAGAACCTTTGAAGGTCACTTTGCCATGGCCAGCATCTGCAGCAGTAGCAACGTTTGCAAAGGATACAACACCCATAGCCAGGGTAGCAGCCAGCATGATTTTATTTAGTTTCATCTTTAATCCTTAAGATCTTAATTTAAAATAGCAGTGTAGTGACAACCAGGACTCTATGAAGAGAATGACAGGCAATGAGAAATCATTTATCCCGATGGAGATCGTGCGTTCCAATAATGAGGGGAATGGCTTATGATAAGTGCACCACCCTAATACTGAATACGTATTGGCCTTGGTGAAAACATTAAGCATTCCATTATCAGTTGAAAACGATCTCTTATCCTACTCTCTACAATCCATCGTCCTTCTCCCAATCATTGCAGATTATTAGTTGCCATGTCGGGATAACGCCAGTATGTCAAAACATTTCTATTACACCAAACTATTAATTAGTGAGAAATTAAATACAAAATAAAATACCACCCCTGTATGACAAAGAAATAGTTTACGAGTCGCCAACTCGTAATGCATAGACTATTAAATATATTATATCGTGAAAGTAACTCCATCAGCACAACATCACACCAAGAAGATAAAAATACTTATTTATCATGGTGTTATTCTTGATGCTGCTTTATGGATTTTCACGTCGGTCTCGATAATCCGTGTTAAGTAAGGAATGGATACTGGCATTCCCCTCCTTTGCTCATTGCCTCAACGGGTCTGTATCACCACATTAAAGTTCCAAGGCGCATTATAGGGTGGCAATGAGGACTGGGATCATTAACTGCGAGCCATTTAGCTCATAACCATAAGGACTACACTAATGTAGTCCTAGCCTTACATGAATATTAAACCTGAAATGACGGCCATGACACCCTTTCAATTTCAAATCACCAATAACAGCCCGTACAATCAATCTCAGCTACTTTAGGTATCTACGATGCCTTTTCTATACTTTACTTAAAGCAACCTCAGGGAACGAATGACTGTAATCCGTCGCATTATTGCCATGGTCCTCATGCTGGAAATAAATACCTGTCTGGCCGAAGGCAATAAAATATACATCATTGTAGACAATGCTTATAAAGGACGTATCTCACTGGACTTCTCCGCGCCAGATACCCCCTGCATTACCGCAGAGCTGTTGCGGGAGTGGGGTATGCGCTACGGCGACGTCGCAGCTATGTATTTTTCACCTGAAAATTGCGTCCAGCCGCAGGCGTTGGCGCAACGCAAAATCCTGCAGTTTTATGATCCTGACGCACAGCTACTGACGCTGGTGTTTCCCCCAACGCTTATCAGCAACAAGGAAAATGGGGTGACCACCAGCCGTTGGGATGATGGCATCAATGCCGCATTTATCAATTATTCGACCAGCTATACCCATTACTCCGGTAAGCAGTATCGCCAGGTGGCGCGGCGTAAGGACATTAACGTTAACCTGGGGAGTGGTATCAATATCGGAGCCTGGCGTTTACGCAACCAACGGATTTATCGTCAATCCCCCTGGAGACCGGCAGAATGGTATAACGATCAACTGGTCGCCTTTCGTGATATCAAGCCATTACGCGCCCAGTTTGCGGTGGGTGACAACACCACCCCTTCGGCACTGTTTGACAGCGTGAAATACCGCGGCATCAGCCTGGTTTCTGACGACCGGATGCTCCCCGATGGGCTACGTTCCTTCTCTCCCTGGATCCGTGGCTACGCCCACAGTAACGCAGAGGTGAAGATTCGCCAGAAAGGCATCGTTATCTATCAAACCTTCGTTTCTCCAGGCACCTTTATTCTCAAAGATGTTTATCCGCCGCAACCGGATGGCGATATTCAGATCACCATCAAGGAGAGCGATGGGACGGAAACCGAACGTAAAGTCCCCTACTCTGCCATGCCGAATCTGGTACATCAGTTTCATTGGAAATACGATGTGACCTTTGGCCAATATCAGCCATACCACGGCAGCAATGAATCACAACCAGCCTTTGGCCAATTCTCAATCAGCCACGGTTTGCCGGAAGGTTTTACGCTGTACGGCGGGGCCATTAGTGCCAATATCTATCAAAGCGCCTCTTTTGGCACCGGTAAAAGCCTCAACCAATGGGGTGCCGTGTCACTCGACTATAACGTCTCCACGGCCCAGCAACCCCGCCGTACAGTACCTGATACTGGCAGCATGCTGCGGGCGCGCTATGCGCTGGCGATCCCGCAATGGGAATCTACTCTCAGCCTGTTGGGGCAATACTATCCAAGACAACGGTACCGAACGTTTCGCGAAACCATTGCACAACAGATGACCTCCCGCTGGGACTGGGAAGACGGGGTTTATACCGGTGACTTTGATCCAGAAAAGAAATACCGGCTGGAAGCCCGCTATAACCAATATATTTCTGATTCCGACAATATTTACTTCACTGCCGCCACGGAAGCGTTGCGGGGTAAAAACAAAGGGGAAACCAGCCTTGAATTAGGCTATACCACTTCACGTTGGGATACCGATATCTCATTTTCCGTTCAATTTGAACAAGATGCTGATATGAAAGATCAAACCCTGTTTGCTGTCTCGCTCTCAATCCCCTTGGGCCCAGTCTCATTACCACGGTTGAAGCTCAACTATGACCAACGGGTCGCCAGAAATGGTGAGAATATCCGCCAAATTGGCATCAGTGGCACAGCACTCGAGGATTACAGTCTGGGGTATAACGTCAGCGCCAGCCAGCGCCAGCTCACGGGCAGCAGCCAGGATCTGAGTGGTTCATATAAATATAACGCTGGAGTGATGAGGATGGGCTTCTCCCGTGGTAATGGTTATCAACAGGAGACCGCTTCAGTGGCGGGCAGTGTCATGTTCCATCCTGGAGGGGTTAGCTTCGGCCAGGCGCTTGGTCAGACAATCGGGATTGTTTCGGTGCCACACTCACCGGGTATCGGCGTGGATAACCAGTATGGTGTCACCACTGACTGGCGTGGATATGCCCTGATCTCCACCCTGACGCCATACCGTGTCAACCGCCTGGCACTTGACAGCTATAACCTGCCTGATGGCCAGGAATTACCCCAAAGTGAAATTGAGGTAGTTCCGACCAGTGGCGCCATCATGTTCAGTCAGTTTGCACCAGCCAGAAAGGTAACGAAGAAGAAAACAGACTAGCTTGAGGCCAATGAAGGTCAAAATGATGCTACTGACCGACAGATGTTTTCTTCTGGTTATAGAGTGGCCTCTTTTTAAAATCGCCAGGTGAAAGAAAGATTACCGGCCATGGCGTGATAGCCGGCTCTTGCCATCTCTGTGGACAGCACCGCCCCCATGGAAACAGTTGGCGACAGGCGGTAAGACAACCCCATACGCATTTCCAGGGTATCACTGGCAGAAAGAGTATCGTGGCTGCTGAATGGGGTATCTGGCGCGTCGCTGAAGTAGGCTCGCTGCACAAAATCCTGGCGGAAAAGCTCGTGGTTCCAGAGTAATTGTACCTCTGCCTCGGTATTGTTTAACAGATTGGATTTGGCGCTCAACCCCAAACTTGAACGCCAGGAATCGGCATGGCTGGCCGATAATGTCAGACGTGATGCGTCGCTACCGGACTCTTGTACCCCCAGATTGGAAATATGGTCATAACCGAGTGAGAACTGCGGGCCAATGCTGAGGTTGTCCAATAACGTCCAATAGTAGCCGCCACCCAAGGAAACAGCATTCGTCACACTGTTCCAGCCAGCCTGAAGTTGGGCCGTATAGCCAGGCAATACGATACTCCGAGCCATGTGGTTACGTTCAACCCCTAAACGCCCCACGCCATACAGATAAGGACCGCTGGCAGGATCGGCAGCAAAACGGGCATGTAATCCCAGTTCCACAGCGTCCCCTTCACCGTGAGCCGAATCGGCAAGACCGCGACTGACCGACCGCTTGCTGACCGCACCATGGATACCGACCAGCAAGGCAGGATAGTGCCTGTTCAGCTTTTCTGCACCAACGATGATGCCATAGTGGTTGCTACGATAGCCCAGACGACCCGGTTGTTGGGGTTGGCTCTCACCACCGCCAAAAGGCATCACAAAACCATGCCACTCCTCTTTCTCGATCGGTTGGTTAGGGGTAACGCCATTTCTGGCCACCAGCATGTGGGTGATTTGCCGCTCCCGCGCCAACGAACCTG
The DNA here is from genome assembly GCF_055790865.1 of Serratia sp. K1WW1. Taxonomy (NCBI): domain Bacteria; kingdom Pseudomonadati; phylum Pseudomonadota; class Gammaproteobacteria; order Enterobacterales; family Yersiniaceae; genus Serratia; species Serratia sp. K1WW1. Next base: position 143,045 of record NZ_CM147697.1, on the reverse strand, counting down.
CTACCATGGCACCATAGGAAGAGGGGGAAAGCTGCTCTAAAGCGGTGCCGATCTCATGCCCATCGGCGGCAGAAAAGTCCAAGGCGGTGAAAAACGGCTGAATGCTGTTATTTGGCCGCTGCGCTAGCCGATATAGCGCTTGTCCCACCTCCCTGCCATTAGCGCTGGAAGCATAACGGCTATAGGCATCCTGTTGGCGAGTAAACGACAACTGATAATGTTGATTTTCCAAGGGTGTAGTGACTAATGTTAACGTGGGTGAAACTGCCACGATGCTGATGGCGGAAAAATCCCCTTGCTGGCTGTCTGCCTGCAGCAGTTCGTCGCTGTCCAGGCTCCAGTCTTCGTTGTACCAACCTCGTTGGGGTATCAGCGACAACCGTCCGTCAATCATGGCATTTCCCTCAATCTCCAGAGCACCATGATCGCCTGCAGCGGTCACCCCAACCAGCAGTGTTCCCTGCGCCCCTTGTTGAAAGTCACCATTAATCACCATATGCCCCAGGCCACCGCCGGGCAAAACAGTACCGTGATTGATAAAAGCCCCTTGCGGATCCAGCGTATACTCCCCTTTGCCGGTCAGCATAGCCCCTGGTGCCACCTCAAGGCTGAAAATATCCATCGTGCCGTTAAGTGAAGTGACCCCTCCCTTTAACCAGATTGCCAGACTCTCTTCGCCATCGATGTCATCTTGATAATCAAAGCGAAAATCATCATCAACCCGATCCGTTGCCTGGCCATGCTCGTCAGCCTTCAAACCGAACGTAATGTGAGTCAAGCGGGGGGAGCCGTCGCTGTCTTGCTCTGCATATTCAGAAATAATATCGCCTGCAAGCTGTGCACCAGCCATGAAATTGATACGCTTAACCCAAGCTTCTGAGGCGATAAAAATCGCCGCCCGTTTGCCAGCAAGACGGCCTGTGATATCAACCAGCTCCAGCAGTGTTTTGCTCTGTTTATCTGCTAACGACGGGTCTTCGCTTTCACGCCGATCGCGATCTGGTTCCTGGCTGTCATTACTGTCAGCAAAGAAGCTGGCCGCGATCCCATTCTCACCAAGTGCCTGAACATCCCCCCTCTGCACAAAGCGATGGTGGTTTCCTGAGGCGAACAATACCCCACGGCCATTCAAGCCATCGGCATAAATACGGGTACCGGGCAAAATCGTTAAGCTGTTGCCCTGTCCTTCAACACCGATCCCTACACCATCCACGCCATTAACCAGCAAATCTGCCTGTTGTAGGACAGTATGATTTCTGCCATCGATATAGCGCCCCGTCTTAGCGTGCTGGCTATCAGAAGAGAGCGGTTCAGGTTGATGACTCAAACTAAAGTTGCACTGCGCACAAAATGAAGGGAAGGGTAAATCGGCTTGCCACCAACGTGGCGGTATTACACCATTTCTGATGGTATTTTTTTGCCGTTGATACAAAGACTCACCAGACGTTTCCCACACCGTAGCCGGTAACTCTGGAGTGCCTTGAATTTGATGTTCAAGAAATTTCTGGTAAATAGGTAGCCAATTTTGAGTCGTGCTTATTGTCACCTCAGAGGCAAACGTTGGCAATGTATAAAACAGCAATGTGTAAAACGTGAACCCTTTCATCGCCTCTTTCACATCGGAATGTTCTAGCAAAAAACCATTCAATCTAGATAAATTTGGCCAAGCCATCAAAAATAACCACTTAGGAACTAACTAGCGAAAAAAACACCCACCAATACATTAATCAATGCGAAATTTTAACCCTGAGGTATTGCGATGACATCATTAACGATGTGAGCCACCATTTAACATACCATTGATTTTTTCCAGCTTATAGGGCGAGTTATTTTTCTGGAATTCAGGATATTCTAGTTGTGAGAGAATATCGTTATACGCCTGATAGCAAAGCTCATTATCCTTCGCATGATTACTATTGAATAACGCATCTGGCACCCCTCCCTCTTTGACAACCTTGCCAATGAAGAGTCTGATGGCTTCGGAGATGGTCATGCCCATCGCTTTGAATACCGCCTCTGCGCGCTCTTTCGATTCCGCATCGACCCGAGCCTGAACAATACTGCTACGCATGATAAATACCTCCCGATGACGTGACATATACCTTATTTATTAATAGGCATTATCCCGCCTGGGATGCCACATATAAATAAGAATGCCGATCTGTCCCGGTGGGTATAGGTGGTTTTTTATGAAAGGTTAGACTACATAGCTTGTAAGCTAAGGATGACACCCTTTCCGGCCTGGCATCGAACTCGGCCACACGGCTCCTGAGTTAACGCATTAACGCAGAGAGAGCAAACCGTCGTTTAGCCCTGCCAGCAGGGTTTCAATATTTTTCAAACCCTGGTCAATTCCATCAAGGTTATTCTCTGCCAAACATTGTTTTTCCAGTACCAGACAATCTGCGGCAATACCATTTGCACAGATGACTTGTGCTGACCCTCTTAAACGATGAAGGGTTTTTGCCAGCCCCGGCCACTCACCAGCACGTGCGAGCCCTTTGGCGATAGTCATTTCTTTCAGATTCTCTTCATTGGCTTTTAACAGCAGCGTTTTGATAAAGAAAATGTCATCCCCAGTGACTTCACGCAATCGATTTAAATCAATATAAGCTGAGAGTAAACACAAGTTACTATCCAGCAGTTGCCGTTCTTCGCGATCGTTACACATATTTCACTCATAGTATAGAATAACAAAGAGATATTATCTGGTTGTCAATGTCTCTATATTAACTCACATTATTTTTTATGCAAAAGTCATAAAGCTCTTTGGTATTACTCAACTCCAGCTTGACCATTATTCTGCGTTTATAAGTCCCTACTGTTTTATCGCTGACACTCATTTGCAAGCCGATATCGACCAGGCGCATCCCTTTGGCCAGATAGCGTAACACCTGCAACTCTTTGGCGGAAAGGTTGGCGATAGCCTGATTATCCTTATCTTCCGCCGGGTCCAGCGCATGTTGCCTGGCCTGCTTTAACGGGAAATAGCCATAACCTGCTTCGATCGCCCCTACTGCACTGTGCAAATCAATCAAATTATTCGCCTTACTGATAAAACCATCAGCCCCCGCGCTGACACAGTTTTTGATGTAGTACGGTTCATCCTTGCCCGAAAGCACCAGGATACCACCGCTATACTGGCGCTTACGCAAGCGCTCTACCAACTCGATTCCGCTGATGGAATGGATGTCGATATCAACGATGACGAGGTCAGGAGAATGTTTCTTAACTAATAATAACGCCTCCAAACCATCACTGGTTTCCGCTACAACCTTTAAACCCTCTTTCTCTAATAAAATCTTAATAGCAAAACGGGTAACTGGGTGGTCATCGACAATCAAAACGTTCTTCACAGGTAACTGCCTCATTATTGTAGTGACTCAATCTTACTTAGGCTTACCTAACAGCATGATAATGATGAGTTGTAAATCCCTGACCATACATCAAATTTGCGTTCAATCGCGTTAAAAAAATTAACCATTTGAAAATATTGGTATTTATCAAATCATTTGGCGCCAAATTGTACTATGGCTACCAAACCATTTCTATAGTGCCTCCTTTCGCTCACACCATTGAAGCCTATCAACTTCCCTAACGCCTCTACAGATTATCTTATTGATTTATAATAAGTTGTACTTGCTCACCTGACCAGCCAACCGCTTGGTGATCAAGGAAAATCAGCCTTATTCACTTAATTGTAAGGGAAAAACTACACTATGCAATCGGTAAGATGACAAAACAAAGCGCTTTCCCTTACAAAAAATCGAGGATTTTCTGAAGGCCAATTGAAAAACCCATGCTACAGAACGCCTGAAATTAGCCAGTAGTGTGATGACCAATTTTTATGCGGCAAGCCCATTTTCTCCCTACAATAACCCTATTTTGCCAAGGGCAATTATTTTCAATCCTCTAACCCGATATAACATTTTCCTGATAGGCTACCGACAGGAAAAAAGTGTAAACAAACAAATCGAACTTATTTCCTCAATCTTATTGGTATATAGTTAGTGCGTTTTTAGCGGTTATATAAGGTCATGGTAATGACATCAAATGGTCCGTTTTCTATTCCTTCAAAAGGCGTATCAGGCTACCTTTTGTTGTTTTTTTTATTATTTATCATGATGTTGAGCGCACCAGCAGTGCGCGCCACATACCTGAGCCCAGAGGAAGAAAACTGGCTTGCGGCGCACCCCACTCTGCTTGTCGGGACCTATGATAATGGGCTTCCTCCGTTGGAGGACGTGGCCAAAAATCAATTAACCGGTTTAGCGCCAGAGATATTAGGCAAGATCGCCACCCGGTTAAATTTAACGGTAAAAATAAAAGAATACCCGACCCGCCTTGATTTGATGCAAGGGCTGAAACAGGGAGAGGTAGATGTGATCATGAATACCTCTCCTACTTTTATCGACGCCAAACTTCTGCGCTATAGCCTTGCGTATGGCGATAACGATCTGATCATAATAAGTTCCCGCGACAATCGCCGTATTCTGGATCATACCGATCTGGCCAAAGCCTCAGTGGCTGCCGTAGCCGGTTCGCCGGAGGCGATTCTGATTGCGGAGAGCTACCCTGCAGCCAAACTCCGTCTGTACCCCGACCAAACCACCGCCTTACTGAGCGTTGAGCGGGGTGATAACGATGCCTTTATCGGCAACCGTTATGCGATTCGCTACTATATCGCACTAAACAAGAGCGAGGCTTTCCGTTCTGTTGGCAATGCCTATCTACCACTGCAAACATTAAGATTTGCCTTCCCACAAAGTCATCATCTGCTGGCCAGTGCTTTTGACAAAATCATGACTGAAATCGGGCCAAGGGAACAGCAAGCAATATTTGAAAAGTGGGTTTCCCCCTACCCCTCACCGATGCGAAAATCGGATCGAATCAACCTGTCACCCAATCAAATTACGTTTCTGAATCAATTACCTCGCCTGCGGACCAGCAATCTGGAGTCCTACCCTCCGTTTTCATTTCGCAATCAGGTTGGTGAACCCAGCGGATTGGTTGAGGACTATTTCGAGCTGGTGCAGCGACAATTGCAGCTAAAAGTCGAGCGCATCAGAATAGGCTCACTCAGCGAACTGCTAGAGCAGGTCAAAGAGGGAGAGATAGACGTTATTCCTGGTTTACCTGCAACGGAAGAACGTATGCGGTATCTGGTCTTCAGCCAACCTTATGCGCGTTTCCCTTTGGTGATTGCCACACGTAAGGAAACGACCAACATTGAAGGACTTGAAAGCCTTGGTAAAGCACGGGTCGCATTTTCAGAAGGCACTGAACCGATACCGACCTTGCTGCGTAACAAGCCGGAGCTGACACTGCTAAGAATCGATACCGCCGAAGAGGGGCTGAAATTGTTGGCCAACCACCAGGTCGATGCCTATATTGGCAATCTGGTAGTCACCGATCGTATCATCACCGATCAGTACCCCAATCTGTTAAAAGTGGCTGCGCCGACGGGTTATTACGCCGAGCTGGCGATAGCCGTAAGCAAAAAGTACGCCAACCTTATCCCGTTGATTAACCGGACGCTGGCAAACATCAGCCCGGCTCGCAAAGAGCTTATCCGCAGCACCTGGTTTCCCATCACGTTTAGCGAAAACGTCAGTCTGCTGGTAATTATCAAACAAATTCTGCCGGCAATATTGGTGGTTTTCATCATTCTTGCCATTCTGATCATTGCCCATTGGCGATTGCGTAAAGAGATCAACCAGAAAGTACGTATACAGCAGATGCTGACCGATATTACCGAATCCTTGCCGGTCACCGTTTTCCAGTGCTGCCTTTCACCAGATGGCAATTTACGATTTACTTACGTCGCGGGAGCACCGGTAGACACTTTTGGCCTGTCGGCAGAATCGATGCAGGAAGATCATGACAGTTTCTATAATTTGCTGAATACGGAAGATCTCCCGGCCGTTCAGCAAGCACTTTCCCGCATGCAAGAGTCTCTGACGCCATTCCAGGCAGAGTTCCGAATGCAGGTCAAAGGTGACATGTGCTGGATACGCGCTACAACGGGCACCGGCAAACGACAGGGTAACGGCGATGTGCTGTGGGGAGGATATTTTGAAGATATCACCCAATCACGTCATCAAAAACAGCTGCTTTATCAGGCAAAAGCCAAAGCGGAAGCTGCCGCAGAAGCCAAAGCCATCTTTCTGGCTACCATGAGTCATGAATTGCGTACCCCGGTACACGGCATGCTTGGCTGGTTAGAGCTATTGGGAAGAGCCCAATTAAATACCGAACAGAGCAGAATGCTGGCCACCATACAAGGTTCGGCACAACATTTGACGCAGGTAATTGACGATATTCTTGATTTTTCCAAGCTGGAGGCGGGCCAAGTCTCGTTGGAGAACATTGAAATTGATCTTAGAGAGCGCCTTTCAGACCTGATGCAAACCATCAGTCTGCAAGCATTAGCCAAGGGTCTGACACTATATTTACATATTAGCCACCAGGTAGCCCATAAGGTGAAGTGCGATCCGATCCGGCTGGATCAGATTTTAATGAACTTCCTCAGCAACTCGCTGAAATTCACGCATACAGGCCACATTGCACTGCGAGTGTCGGTACTCCGTGATGAAAAAACATGCCAACAATTACAGTTTAGTATCTCTGATACTGGCATAGGTATTCCCTTGGATAGACAACAACAGCTATTCCAGCCGTTTCAACAGGCAGAAGCATCGACCACGAGACGGTTCGGCGGTACCGGACTTGGGCTGGCGATTTCCAAGGGTTTGGCCGAACAGATGAACGGCCAGCTAACAATGCTCAGCCAGCCTGATAAAGGGACGACTTTAAGCCTTGATGTTAGCTTCGAGGTGCCGGCATCCCCCGCTGGCACACTCGAATTCCAAGGCAAAAATGCAGCAATCTGGTGTAACGAGGTAGGCCTCGCCGATGACCTGCAAGAGATGCTGCTGGCATTAGGTTTCATGATAACCCGGGTATCCAGCATGCAAACCCTGCCGCAAATCCTGCAAAATTGCGATTTATTGTTCATGGAACAGGACCTATTGGTTGACCAACATTTTGATCCCATAGACAAAGCAAAGGTGATCGGTTTAAGTAACACCATCCAGACCGATAGCCAGCAGGAAAATACGCTTGCCGTTAATCCGCTATCATGGCGACGTATTACAATGCTTTGCAATACCCTGCTATTTGCGCAGAACACCGAGGAACCCCATAACGAGGTACCTGTAAACACCACCACCATGGATGCTGGCCTGAAACGTCAACACGCTTTAGAGAACGGGACATTGATTCTAGTGGCAGAAGATCACCCCATCAGCCGCGATCTGATCATGCACCAACTGCAAATCCTGGGCTATTGTTTTGATATGGTTAACGATGGCCAACAAGCTTGGCAAGCTATTGAAAACACAAGTTATGGTTTGGCGATTGTCGACTACCATATGCCTTATATTGATGGCCTGGAATTAAGCCTCAGGATCCGTGAGAAAGAACGTATTGAAGGCAGAAAACGGCTGAAAATCGTCGCGCTGACAGCGGGTGCGCTGGAAGGGCAAAAGGAACAATGCCTTGCCGCTGGTATGGACGCCTATCTGACTAAGCCTATCAATATAAAAGGGTTAAAGACCACTATTGAGCACTTACTGGCTCTGTAACGTTAACCTCCAATGGTCGGTCAACGAAAGGATAACCCATTGTCACCTACCTGGTTCATTGCGGGTAAGCAGTATCAAAGCGTAAGGACACGCAATTGCTGGCATTTATTCTGGCTAGCAATTGCGCCATAAATAACCATATTTGTCATACACTCGCAAACTAAACCGGTACAGCTAATCGTAAACCCAATAAAATAAAGATGATAAAAGCGTATATTGAGAAATATGATAATCCATATCCTCAACTCCAACCTATTAGGCTACAATTAACTGATAAGAGCTGCCCCTCTTATTTACTTACTCTAGCTATCAGCGATAAAACTTGATAACCGCAACAGAGCCACACCATTATTTAGCATATTATTGCAGCAAGGTGTTTTATGAGTTCCTGCTTAATAGTAGACGACCATCCCGCAATTTGCTTTGCGATAAAAACGATCATAAATTCACTTGGTTATACTGCCACTACGGCCAACAACGGTATCACCGCCATAGCCAAGGTAAAAGAGCAGACACCCGACTTGGTCATCCTGGATATAATGCTAAATAAAATGGATGGTCTGCAAATCCTCAAACATATCCGCTGTCTCGATGACCATGTGAAGGTCATCATTTATACTTCTTTGCCAATTGATATTTATGCGGAAAGATCGCTACGGGCCGGGGCCTGTGGTTTTTTCAGCAAGGATAACGATATCAGCCAGCTAGGCCATATGTGCGCGCTGGTAATGAACGGTTACCTGTGCTTTCCGCAAAAAGCCATTTTGCTCGCCACGCAGCCAAATGACACTAACGCTAAATCCAGCATTTTCGATCGCCTTTCAGATCGCGAAATCACCGTACTGCGTTACTTATCTTCCGGGCTAAAAAACAAAGAGATTGCCGAGAAGCTGCTACTCAGCAACAAAACCATTGGCACCTATAAGTCGCGTATTATGGAAAAGCTACAGGTAAGGACTACCGATCAACTGCTCAGCATCATTAACAACCAAGATAGCCAACATGATCGGTAAAGCCGCCATAATGTGCCTGATCCTGCTGAGTTCCAGCCTAATGGCGGAAGAGAACAGCCTCCCCGTAGGCAAGCAATTCAATCTGGTAAGCCGCGAGCAGACAACGTTGCCTGAACCGACCCTTAGTGGCAGCGACTGGCAATGGCTGCGGCATAAACGTACGCTGATCTTTGGCACCAGCGCGCCTAATGATCCTCCCTATGACATCAACACCGGGTGGCACGACTACGACGGTATCAATGCCGATTATCTGGATATGATCGGTAAAAACCTCAATATGCAGATCCAGGTTATTCACTTCGAGGATTATCCTGCACTCATCGCCGCCCTGAAACGTGGGGACATTGACCTGATCGCCAATGCCAGCGAAGAAGAACAAAAACAACAGGGGCTATTGCTTACCACGCCTTATCAAGCCTCTACCCCAGCCTTTGTGGTACGCGCCGATAACAGGTTACCTACCAAGTCACCCAAAGTCATTGCCATAGACCGGTTTTATAGCCAGCAGAACAGCATAAAACAGCGCTTTGCCGATGCCAGCTTTGAAGAATATGATTCCCCTAGACGGGCTTTAGAGGCCGTATCCTTCAACAGTATGGAGGCCTTTATCGGCGATTCCATCTCCATCCACTATATTATGAACCAGTCAAACCTGAGTAACCTGCGCCTGCAAACGCTTCAGGGTACAGGCCTGACAGGTTTCTCCTTTGCACTGGCAGGCAACAACCTGCGTTTGCAACGTATACTCAATGCCGTGTTGAGCCAGATCCCAGACAGCACCAAAGTCACCATCCAGAAACGCTGGAGCGGTGGTCAGTCCCAGTTTGCTGACAATAAACATCTATTTTTCACTTCGCTGGAACGTAAATGGATTGAAGAAAATCCCGTGATCCTGGTGGCGATCAATGGCGATTTTACCCCATTGAACTTTTTTGACGAGCAAGGAAATTTCCGCGGTTTAACCGCCGATGTGTTCAATACGTTAGCCCAGCGCACCGGGTTAACGTTCAAATTTATCCCTGCCAAATCGCTGCAAGATTCCCTGAACAAGGTGAAAGCAGGAAAGAGCGACGCGGTTGCCGGCATCACCCTTGATGCCACCTGGCTAAACGGTCTGCTGACCACTCGCTCCTATCTGTTTAACTCATGGGTATTGATCGGCCCTAAGTCGCTACAGCAAAACCTACTGCCGCAAAAAATCGCGCTGGTTGAAGGACACCCCCTAAATGCCCTGTTACGGAAAGCCTACCCCGCCAGCAAGATTATCTGGGTCAAAAACCCTCAGGCGGGCATTGATGCCATCAAGGCACAACAGGCGGATACGCTGGTCTTGCCGTTGATCAGCGCTAATTTTTTGCTTGCACACCAACCCGCTGCAAACTTGATGATCCTCAAGGCGCTAGATATAGAGCCTGCGCGATTTGTGATCGGTGTTTCGGATAACGAATACCCATTAGCCACCATCCTCGACAAAGCGTTACTGAGTATTCCGCCCGAAGATCTGCATGCCATGACCAGCAATTGGTATCACAGCGCGCCGCAAAACCTGGGTTATCGCGGTGAAAACCAGGCAATGGAATACTATCAGCCGAAAATCATCATTTTGTTATCAATGTTATTAATGCTGCTAACCGTGCTGGCAATCGCCTATGTCAAACACCAGCGGCGTTTGGCGCAGCAACGGCAAGCTGATACGGCGCAACGGCAACAATCACTGATTGACACCATCCCAATACCTCTCTATCTTACTAATTTAAAAGAAGAAATAACTCAGGCAAATGCCTCGTTCATTAATGCCCTGAATGAAGATGCCAGTAAAGTGATTGGCAACAAGCTGGATACCTATAATCTGAGTCTGGTGACGGCGGAGGATCACACTATCTGTACCACCGCCAGCGATCCCCATGCCTTGTACGTGACCCGCCAACTCACCCTATCGGGCCAACAACGAGCGATTCAGCAGTGGAACACTCTATTCCTACCCCAAGGTGACCATGCTGAGGGGAAAATAGGGGGTTGGTTTGACATTACCGAACGCGAACAACTGATTGTCCAACTGCGGCAATCCAACGCCGAGGCTGAAAATGCCAGCCGGGCGAAAAGTACTTTCTTAGCCACCATGAGTCATGAGATACGCACTCCCCTAAATGCGGTGATTGGCATGTTGGAGCTGGCATTACGCCAACAGCAACAAGGCGATGAACCGCGATATGATTTATTGCAGACGGCATATGATTCGTCACATTCCCTGCTGGCCCTGATCGGCGATATTCTTGATATTTCGCGCATTGAGTCCGACCGCCTGATCCTTGCCCCGGAAAGAAGTGCATTGCGCGACCTGATTGAATCAGTCGCCACCTTGTTTGAAGGGCTTGCTCGCCAGAAGGGGTTGATTTTCAAACTGGAAATCGATGCGGAAATCGCCGGTGACGTGCTAATCGACCCATTGCGATTTAAGCAGATACTCTCCAATCTGGTTAGCAACGCCATTAAATTTACCTCACAAGGCCAGGTTGCCCTAACCGCACTGGTCGACAATATCAGCGACGAACGCCTGGATTTTCATATCACCATCACTGATAGCGGTAAAGGTATCGATCCGCAAACCCAGCAACGGCTATTCAAACCTTTTGCCCAGGGGCAATCTGCCTCTGCCAGCAGCGGTGCTGGTTTGGGCCTGTATATTTGCCGCAAACTGGTTGAAATGATGGGGGGAACGATAATGTTGACCAGTGAGCCAGAGTTAGGTAGCAAGGTCACGATTTCACTGTCTATCCTGCGTCTTCCCAAGCTCGACTCATCGTTGCAGCCAGCCCTCATACAGGCCACCGATTATCGCTCACTGCACATTCTGGTGGTTGAGGATAACCAGGCAGGCCGCTTGTTACTCGTACAACAACTGAGCTTCCTTGGCCACCGCGTGAGCGAATGTGAAGATGGCGTCCAAGCATTGGCATTACTTGAATCACAGCCGGTGGATTTGATTATTACCGACTGCCAAATGCCCCATCTGGATGGGTTCGCATTCACTCGGCAATTACGCCAAAAGGAACACGAGCAGCAACAATTGGCTACGCCGATCTGGGGGTTAACGGCTAATGCCCAGCAGAGCGCAATCGAAGAGTGTCTACAAGCCGGTATGAACAGCTGCCTGTTCAAACCGGTAGGGTTGAGCACCTTAATGGAAAATTTGCGTACATTACCGAGCTCGTCCCCATGCTCAGATAAGAACCAAGAGCCTGTATTTGATCTTATGCAGCTAGCCGAAGAACTCCGCAAGCCAGCGATTTTACGTCAACTTTTCGATACATTACTGGAGTGCTTACAAGCCGATCATTTGCAGTTGGAGAGCGAAGCCACATTCCAACCACTGCGAACAGAGCCCATTAGGCAGCTTGCTCACAAAGTCCTCGGCTCGGGGAGATTGATCCATGCCAAACCTCTGATTGATGCTTGCCTCGCCCTAGATGCTACCCCTGATAATGCGAACATGACCCTGCTGCTTTACCAAATGGAACACCTGACAACGGCGCTACAAAACCACCAGAGGCTTACATCAATGTAAGCCAATCCTACAATGACTTAGCGCCGTTTTGACGTTCTTAAGTAGGCATGACATCCCCTAAGATTATCGCCAGAGATGAGGAGCATCCGGCTCTCATCATGTTTCAATTAAAGGATTACCAAATGAACATGAAAACTAAAATGACCGTACTGGTATTGGCTCTGGGTATGGGTATCTCATCAATGGCTTCAGCTGCACAAAGCTGTGACGCTAAACGTTCTGCTCTTGAAAACCAGATCCAGCAGGCACAAAAATTTGGCAACAGCCATAAAGTTGCTGGTCTGCAGCAGGCCCTGAATGAAGTGAACGCGCATTGCACCGATGCCAGCGTTGCTAAAAATGCTCAGAAAAAAGTTGCCAAGTTGGAGAACAAACTGAGCCAGAAACAGCGTGACCTGAGTGAAGCCCAAGCCAAATTGGCAGAAGCGCAGGCAAAAGGCGACTCTCGTAAAATCGACAAGGCGCAGAGAAAAGTGGAAGAGAAGCAGGCTGATATCGCAGAAATCAATGCGGATCTGCGCCAGGCTCGTGCCGATCTGGCGGGCTAAGACATTTAAACTGTAGAGGGCTCATCCCCCTTCTTTACAGTGAGCGAGCCGCTTATTGCGGCTCGCTTTTTTCCTTGGCTATTCCCCTGTTCTTACTCCTACCTGCAATAAGCACCCACCAAACTTCATTCCGTCCGTTGTTGCCATCATGATGGCCGTTTTTGACCTTCTTTCTGGTCTTACACAAGCGCAGTATGGTGTTATACCAAATTAAGGAGGGCCGAAAATGTCACATAGCGCACTATTGATCATCGATGTTCAACAATCCTTTCAGCATCGTCCGTTCTGGCAGGAAGACGATCTGCCTGCGTTTCAACAGGCGCTGACACGCCTGATCGCGGGTTGTCAGCAGCAAGGGGTGCCGCTGGTCGACGTGTTCCATGTTTCGCCTGAGGGGCCGTTCTCTTTGGCGTCTGGCTACGTGAAACGCCTGCCGTTTCTGAGCCATCAGGCCGACGTTACGGTGCAAAAGCGAGTGCACAATGCGCTGACCGAATCTGGCCTGGATGCCTGGCTGCGTGAACGCCAGATCGACCATCTGATTATCAGCGGCATTCGCACCGAGCAATGCTGTGAAACCACCACCCGCGTCGCCTCCGATCTGGGCTATAAAGTGACGTTTGTGACCGAAGCCACGCTCACTTTCCCAATGCATCACCCGGACGGTGGCCTCTTTACCCCCGAGCAGTTAAAGCGGCATACTGAAACCGTGCTGGTCGACCGCTTTGCCACCATTGCCAGCGTCGATGAAGCATTGGCGCAACTTTTACATGCTCAAAGCTAATGCCCGAACCTGTTGCTGATTTTTTTGGGGCTAGCGTTTTGTCAGTCATCCGGCCACTGTGTTTTCCCCTCACCCCAACCCTCTCCCACAGGGAGAGGGAGCTGGTACGGTGTGATAATTAGGTACAAGAGTTAGCTTGTAGCAAGTTAAGTCCCACAAAGCTGAGTTCCCGCGCGAGAGTAAAATTGTGAATTGTGGCGCGCTAAATCCCTCGAAGCTGAGGTCCGGAGCGGGAGCAAAGTTGTGGCACGTTCAGTCCCCTCTCCCTGCGGGAGAGGGTTAGGGTGAGGGGCGATCACTGAACCAAAGCCATACCTCACACCATACACATGACTACGCATTTCTTTGCCTAACAGGATGGTGTTATGCCCAAGGCCGTTTACTTTCTGATGCTCCCCAACGTGCTGTTACTGGATGTCAGCGGCCCGGCAGAGGTATTACGGCTAACCGGGCAGTTCCAGCTGCACTATGTCAGCCCGGTGCCGCAAATTTCCAGCTCCATCGGCATGACCATCGGCCAGCTAGCCCCCTTGCCACAGCGGTGGAAAGAAGGGGATATTCTGGTGATACCGGGGGTGGCAGACTCAACGCATTACTTTGCTAGCGAGGAAGCGGCTCTGGCACGCAATTGGCTCCAGGCATTGCGCCCGGCTTTGGCCCAGCGGCAGATAGATCTGGTATGCGTCTGTTCCGGTGCGCTGTTGGCCGCCCAGGCCGGATTGCTCGACGGCTATCATTGCACCACTCACCACGCCGTGATCGAGCGCTTGCGCCAGCAGGCACCGGCAGCACAGGTGAAGGAAAACCGTATTTTCGTTGAGGATCGTGGGGTGTTTACCAGCGCGGGCATCACCGCCGGTATCGATTTGGCCCTGCACCTGGTCAATCAGCACTGTGGGGCTGACCGTACGCTGGAGATTGCCCGTGAGATGGTGGTTTATTTCCGCCGCTCCGGCGACGATCCGCAGCTTTCCCCGTGGCTACGCTATCGCAATCATCTGCATCCTGCCGTGCACCGGGCGCAGGATGTGATGGCCGCCGAGCCGGAGGCCGAGTGGTCGGTCCCTCAGGTAGCGGAGAAAGCCCACGTCAGCAGCCGCCATCTGGCCCGGCTGTTCCGTCTGCATATCGGCCTCAGCGTGCGGGAATACCATGAGCAATTGCGGCTGGCGGTAGCACAGCAACGCCTGCAACAAGGCTACGGCCTGGAAAAAGCCGCGCTAACCGCAGGCTTCTCCTCTGGGCGCCAACTGCGGCGGGCACAGCAGCGCTGGCAGGCTTAAGACACCAGCCGCCGGGTATCCACTTTCTGTAACCCCATCGACAACAGCAGGCTCACGCCAAGCGCCATGCCAAACACCCAGAAGATATCCAGCAGCGGGTAGGCCGGAAACTCCCAGTGGCGATTACGCATCACGTTGACGATCAGGGCATGAAAACCGTAGATCGCCAACGAATGACGGGAAATCACGCCTAGCCAGCCGATCGGATTCGGCAGGCAATTTTTGCACCACACCAGCAGCGAGACCGCCGCCACAAATACCAAGGGGCCGGTGTACATATAAAACGTATCGGCAAAGCTGCCGTTGATAAACATCTGGCTTTTGGTGCCACGGATAATCAGTATCACGCTAGCGACAAAGCCCAGCACCGCCAACAGGCTCATACCGCGCCGTTGGGTAGCCATCATGCCAATCGCTCGCCCTGCCAAGGCATACAGCAGGTAATAGAAGGTATCGCCATAGATGTACAGGTTCACCGGCAGTAGCTGGACATTATCCAGGGTCAGTTTGCTGGTATTAGGGTTGGCGATAATCGCCAGAATGACAATCACCCCGGCCAGATAGCGGCCAGAAACCGGTTTGACGCTGATCAGCGGCGAAAGCAGGTAGACCACCGCAATGGCGTAAAAGAACCACAGGTGATAAAACACCGGCTTTTGCAGAATGGCGCGCAACGAGGGCCAAAAGCCGATACGGGTAAAGCAGGCAATATAAATCAGGGCAATGGCGCTGTAGAACAAAATACAGCAGGTAATGCGGATAAAGTGTTTTTGGTTGGCACTGCGCTCACCAAAAAACAGAAAGCCGGAAATCATAAAGAACAGCGGCACCGAAGCCCGTGAAATCGAGTTCAATACGTTAGCCATATCCCAGTTATGTTCGCCCACCGCCACACCATTGGCGACGTAGTAGGTGGTAGCGTGGATCATCACCACCATCATGCACGCCAGCGCACGCAAGTTATCTATCCAACCAATTTTATTGCTCATTGCTGCCCGTCAGTTGCCTATAATTCTGTCATATACCCTATGGATTTCGAGCTGCAGCTAGGCGCCCAGCTATCTCATCCCCAGGAGCTTACTTTAGTAAGTGACTGGGGTGAGATAGTGCAGGTAACAACGCTGCAGCTTGAAAGACGACGGGTATAGAGAAATGTTAATCAGAGGTTATCGCTCAGGGGGTCGCAGCACAACGCTTAAACGCACTATTAAGAATGAGCCTGAAAATCACCTTATGATTGCCAAGGTGAACGATTGGCGGCAAAATAGCCGCCACAACTCGCTCAGTTTGCGCTCTCCCGCCCTGGCAGTTCCTTATTTCTTCTTTACTATCAGTAAAATAAAAATGAAAACATCGTTACCCCCTGCGGCACTTCTGGGCCGACAGGCGCTTTTATTCCCACTTTGTCTGGTGCTGTTCGAATTCGCGACCTATATCGCCAACGATATGATCCAGCCCGGTATGCTGGCGGTCGTGGCCGATTTCAACGCCGGTGTGGAGTGGGTACCCACCTCAATGACCGCCTATCTGGCTGGCGGCATTTTCCTGCAGTGGCTGCTTGGCCCACTGTCAGATCGTCGTGGCCGCCGCCCGGTGATGCTGGCCGGGGTGCTGTTTTTTATCGTCACCTGCCTGGCCATTCTGCTGGTCACCAATATCGAACAGTTTATCGTGATGCGCTTCCTGCAAGGGATCGGCCTGTGCTTTATCGGCGCGGTGGGCTACGCCACCATTCAGGAGTCGTTTGAAGAGGCGACATGTATCAAGATCACCGCGCTAATGGCTAACGTGGCGTTGATCGCCCCGCTGCTAGGGCCGTTAGCCGGGGCCGCCTGGGTTCACGTTGCGTCCTGGCAGAGCATGTTTGTGCTATTTGCCGCCCTGGCTGCGATTGCCTTTGTTGGCCTGTGGAAAGCCATGCCTGAAACCGCCACGCTGCGAGGGGAAGCCTTCTCGGCGGCCAACCTGTGGCGCGACTATCGCCAGGTGTTGGTCAATCGCCGCTTTATCTGTGGTTCATTGGCTATCGGCTTTGCCAGCCTGCCGCTGTTGGCCTGGATTGCCCAGTCTCCGGTGATCCTGATTAAGGGTGAGTCGCTCTCGGCGCTGGACTATGGCCTGTTGCAGATCCCGGTGTTTGGCGCGCTGATCCTCGGTAACCTGACGCTGGCCCGCGTGACTGGCAAACTCAGTATTGAACGCCCGATCAAGCTGGGCGCATGGCCGATGCTGCTGGGCCTGCTGCTCGCCGCGCTGGCCACGGTATTTTCCGCCCATGCCTACCTGTGGATGACCGCCGGGCTGAGCCTTTATGCTTACGGCATTGGTTTGGCGAACGCCGGTCTGTATCGCCTGACGCTGTTTTCCAGCAACGTGAGTAAAGGTGCCGTTTCGGCCGTGATGGGGATGCTGAGCATGTCGGTGTTCACCATTGGTATCGAGCTGGCCAAGGTGGCCTATGTCTGGGGCGGTAACGGGTTATTCAGCCTGTTCAATCTGGTCAGTGGCCTGTGTTGGCTGATGTTGACGGCGCTGTTCCTCAGCAAACATCGTGGTGGCGCCACCCCCGCACCGAGTACCACAGTGTAAATACCAGGAGTGAGTGCAGTAAGCCCCTCACCCCAGCCCTCTCCCACAGGGAGAGGGAGCAGTCCAGAGCTCTTTATTAGCCCGTGCTGCTTCAGAAAGTAGGGTATAGAAACAAGAAAGGCAGGTATTACGCAGAGCAATCAACGAGCTCGATCGGTTCCCTCTCCCTGTGGGAGAGGGTTAGGGTGAGGGGTCAGAACAACCCCATCGGTTTCTCGGAGTAGCTCACCAGCAAACATTTGGTCTGCTGATAGTGCTCCAGCATCATCTTATGAGTTTCGCGCCCGATCCCCGACTGTTTGTAGCCGCCGAACGCCGCATGTGCCGGGTAGGCATGGTAGCAGTTGGTCCAGACGCGGCCCGCCTGAATGTTACGCCCCATCTGGTAAGCAATGTTGCCGTTGCGGCTCCACACCCCGGCCCCCAGGCCGAAATCGCTATCATTGGCCAGCGCCAGCGCTTCATCCATATCCTTGAAGGTGGTCACCGCCAGCACCGGGCCAAAAATCTCTTCCTGGAATACCCGCATGCTGTTCTTACCGAACAGAATGGTAGGTTCCATGTAGTACCCTTGCGCCAAGCCGCCATCCAGCGCCTTGCGGCGTCCACCGGTCAGCACCTTGGCCCCTTCCTGCTTGCCGATTTCGATGTAGTTAAGGATGGTCTTCATCTGCCCTTCGGAAACCTGCGCCCCCATTTGGGTGCTGGCGTCCAGCGGGTTGCCGCTACGGATGCTCTCCACCCGTTTGATCGCCCGCTCCATAAAGCGCTCGTAGATCGATTCCTGCACCAGTGCCCGGCTCGGACAGGTACACACTTCTCCCTGATTGAAGGCAAACAGCGCAAAACCTTCCAGCGCCTTGTCGAAGAACGAGTCCTCTTTATCCATCACATCGGCAAAGAAGATGTTGGGTGACTTGCCGCCCAGTTCCAGCGTCACCGGAATGATGTTCTGGGTGGCGTAGCCCATGATTTGGCGGCCCACTTCGGTCGAACCGGTAAAGGCCACTTTGGCGATACGCTTGGAGGTGGCCAGATATTCCCCGATTTCACCGCCTGCGCCGTTGACCACGTTGATCACCCCTGGCGGCAGGATGTCCTGGATCAGTTCCATCAGCACCAGCACCGATAGCGGCGTCAGCTTGGCCGGTTTCAGCACGATGCAGTTACCCGCAGCCAGCGCCGGAGCCATCTTCCAACAGGCCATCAGCAACGGGAAGTTCCACGGAATGATTTGTGCCACCACGCCCAGCGGTTCGTGGAAGTGATAGGCCACCGTCTCTGAGTCGATCTCACTAATCCCGCCCTCTTGCGCTCGTACGCAGGCAGCAAAGTAGCGGAAATGGTCGATAGCTAACGGAACGTCGGCATTGACGGTTTCGCGGATCGGTTTGCCGTTATCCCAGGTTTCTGCCGCCGCCAGCAGGTCGATATTCTGCTCCATGCGATCGGCGACCCGGTTGAGCAGGTTGGCACGCGCCTGTACCGACATTTTCCCCCAGGCCCCTTTGGCATCGTGGGCCGCATCCAGCGCCAACTCGATATCCTGGAAGGAGGAGCTGGCCACTTCGCACAGCGTCTGGCCGGTGATCGGCGTCAGGTTGGTGTAATACTCGCCCTGTACCGGCGCCACCCAGGCACCACCGATAAAGTTGTCGTAACGTTTTTTCAGCTTGAGAGGAAACCCGGTGTTTTCAGGCGTGAGGTGACTTGCCGTAGTGGTATTCGCCATTTGTATCTCCTTTTAACGAGGCTGCAACCTTACCGCCCGGAGACGGTAAGCAGGTTCACGGCACCATGGCCGCAGATCCGGTGATCAAACTTAAGAAGCGGTGAACTATCTCTAGGCGGAATGATAGGGGTTTATGCGGAGAAATGGCGAAACAATGCTCAAACGCATGAGGGGTGTCACAATCTTTTAAACTGGGCGCAACAATATGCACCCATAACTTCAACCACCAAACAGCCCGCGATCCCGTAGCAGGTGCTGATTCCCCTTGCGCCGGGTAAAGCCGCTGCGATCGAAGAATTCCAATACCTGGATCGCCAGCTTGCGGCCAACCCCCAGCCGATCGCGGAAATCACCGGCATTGGTGCTACCTTGCGTGGCGTCCAGCTCGCGGATCATTGCGGCAAACTGTTCGATACGCTGGCTGAGGTAGTAGCGATCGACCACCACGGCGGTGACGTAGCCAAGCTGTGCCGCCTTGCGCAACGCGGCGCGAACGCTGTTTTCCTCTTCGCCCAACGAGGCGGCCAGATCGCGCACCCAC
Organism: Serratia sp. K1WW1; assembly: GCF_055790865.1. Lineage (NCBI taxonomy): Bacteria > Pseudomonadati > Pseudomonadota > Gammaproteobacteria > Enterobacterales > Yersiniaceae > Serratia > Serratia sp. K1WW1. Next base: position 123,344 of record NZ_CM147697.1, on the reverse strand, counting down.
CAGGGATCGTCACCAAACAGCGGCTCAATGCGGCTCCACAGCGCCTGTTGCTCGCTGCTGAACGCCAAGCCGTGGTCTGGCAGATGCAGCCAGCCGCGCGTATTGCGCAGCAAACCCGCCGCCAGCAGCCGATCGATCATCATAAATACCAGCGGCTCATGCAGCGCCGGTAACGCCATACGGCGCAGACGAGCGCGCCCCAGGCCTAGCTGATCGGCATGTTGCTGATGGTATTCGGCCAACACCTGTAACAGGCGCTGTTCATGCGCTTGCACGTTGGTTGGGGCCAACGCCATGTCGCCGGAGATCATCAGGGCATAACCCGCCAACAGTTCCTGCAGGCCCTCATCCGTCAGTTGCCGCGCCCAGGCAAACGCGGCCAAATCCAGTGCGCCACCCGGCAAGCGCAAATCCAGCACCTGCCCATCGCTGGATGCCTGAGCCAGCGCGGCCAGCCAGGCCAGATACTCCGGCTGACGCTTGCCCCGTTTCGGCGAGGAAAGCCCCAGCACGCGTGCAGCCCCCAACGTTTGGCGTGCGCTGATATCCCGCAGTACCAACCGATCGTTTTCCACCAGCCACAGCGGACGATCGAGGATCAGCTCCGCCAGGTTATCGGCCAGCAGCGCAATGCGCCCGGTAATATGGCTGGCGGCATGGTGAATATGTAGCGACTGCCAGTGCTGGATCGGCGCATCGGCCTCTATCGCTACCAGAATACGTTCTGCCGCCGCTGGCGGTTGTTGCGCCAACAGCCAGTCGCCCCGCGTTAGCTGGTCTTTGCTGACGTCACCGCTGATATTCAGCGCAATGCGCTGCCCGGCAACCGCCTGATCTGTCGCCTGATTCTGCGCATGCAAGCCGCGCACCCGCACTGGCACGTCCGCACCGGTCAGCCACAGCGTATCGCCTACCGCTACGCTGCCGCCCAGTGCCGTCCCTGTCACCACCAGCCCGGCACCCTTGACGCTGAAGGCACGATCCACCGCCAGGCGAAAACGGCGTGATAGTAAGTGCTCACCGGGTTGCAACGCCAACAGATGCTGGCGCAGCTCATCAATACCTTCCCCCAAGGCCGCCGCGGTAACAAACACCGGCACATCATGCCAGCCCTGCTGCGCCAATTCGGCCAATACCTGGGTTTGCACTTCGGCGATTCGTGCAGGCTCCACACGGTCGGCTTTGGTTAACGCCACCGTCAACTGCGCTCTGCCGCTCAGGCGCAGGATCGCCAGGTGCTCGCGGGTTTGCGCCATTACGCCATCGTCGCAGGCCACCACCAGCAGCGCATGGTCGATGCCGCCAATGCCCGCCAGCATGTTAGCGAGGAATTTTTCATGGCCGGGAACGTCGATAAACCCCAGCACGCGGCCATCTGGCTGCGGCCAATAGGCATAACCAAGATCGATGGTCATGCCACGGCGTTGCTCCTCCGGCAGGCGATCGGCATTGATGCCGGTGATCGCCTGTAGCAGGGTGGTTTTGCCGTGGTCGACATGGCCAGCGGTGGCGATAATCATGCGCTCAGCGCCTCAACCAGTGCGCCCTCCTGTTCCAGGCAACGCAGATCGAGCCACAGTTTGCCGTCGTTGATACGGCCAATAACCGGCTGCGGCAAGCTACGCCACTGCTGGGCCAAGCCTTCTAAAGTTGCGCCACGGCCATCGAGTGGAGTAAAGGTCAGCGCGTAGCTCGGCAAGCGATCTACCGGCAACGAGCCGCTGCCAATCTGTGACCAACACGGCTCGCTGCGCAGCTCGAAGCTGCCAGCAAACCGCGGAGCCAACTGGCTTTGCAAACGTTCGGCCGTTTCCTGCATCTGTTGCTGTGGCCGGGTTAGTAAGCGCAAGGTAGGTAAATGTTCTGCCAGTAACTCAGGCTGTTGATACAACCGCAGCGTGGCTTCCAGCGCCGCCAGCGTGATTTTGCCGACGCGCAGGGCGCGCTTGAGCGGATGCTGTTGCAAACGGGCGATGAGATCTTTTTTGCCGACGATAATCCCGGCCTGCGGCCCGCCCAGCAGTTTATCACCGGAGAAGGTCACCAGATCGACACCTGCAGCGATCAGGCGTTGCGGCATCGGTTCGGCTGGCAAGCCGTATTGCGCCATGTCGATCAGCGAGCCACTGCCCAAATCGGTCGCCACAGGAATGCCGTGTTCGTGGCCCAATACCGCCAGTTCGCTTTCATCGACTGCAGCGGTAAACCCTTGAATACTGTAATTACTGGTGTGCACCTTCATCAACAGGCCGGTTTGCTCGTTGATGGCGGCACGATAATCTTTCAGATGTGTACGGTTGGTGGTGCCAACTTCCACCAGTTGGCAGCCCGCCTGGCGCATGACGTCCGGGATGCGGAACGCGCCGCCAATCTCCACCAGCTCGCCACGTGATACCACCACCTGTTGGCCCGGTGCCACTGCCGCCAGCATCAATAGCACCGCCGCCGCATTATTGTTGACGATGCAGGCATCTTCCGCCCCGGTGAGCTGGCAGAGCAAGTCCGCGATGGCCCGATCGCGATGCCCACGGCCTGCGCCATCCAAATCGTATTCCAGCGTCACGGCACTGCTCATGGCACTGACCACCGCATCCACTGCCGGTTGCGCCAACAGCGCTCGCCCCAGATTGGTGTGCAGCACTGTACCGCTGAGGTTAAACACGGGTTGCAACGCCGGGCGCTGCTGTTGTTCCAGGCGTGCCTGTAGCGCCTGCGGCCAGTCCAGACACCAGGCGGGCAGCTGTTGCTGCGTCTTGATGGCTTCACGCGCCTGTGCCTGCATCTGGCGCAGCAGTTCGCTGATAAGCGTCTGACCGTGTCTGGCGACGGCGGGTTCAACCGCAGGGTCGCGCAGCAGGCGGTCGATGGCAGGTAACTGGCTGTATAGGTGCTGGGATTCAGTGCTCATGGTCACTCGGTTTTCAATGTCCGGTTATCGGCAAACTGGCTTGTTGGCGTGCCGAGCTAAACCAGTCAGGTTATTTAACCTGCATGGTATCAATAATTCGCTGTACCAGGGCATGATGTAGATCCGGTGTTTTAGCTGGCGTTAACAGCTGCAACGTCACGACCCGTTTATTGAACACCGTCAACACGATGGTGGAAACCAGTTTTTGCCCGTTGACCGTCTGTTCGGTATCCAGACGATGGAACTTCTGCTTACCGACGGTGAAATTCTCTTCTTTGGTTTTCTTGATGTTCTGATAGCGGTCAGACAGCTCGGTAATAATGCTTTGCGTCAGCTCTTTGAGCATCGCATCGCTGGTATTGATCTTCATGTCTGCTGGCGGGATCACTTCCGAAGCGACGGTGCGCTGGCGCGATTTGCTGTCGAGAAACAGCTGAATGGTCGACTTGTCGTCGTTGATGATGCCGCTCAGCTTGGTCTGATCGCTGAAACCCGGCGGCAGTTCAAAGGTGATTTGGCCTTTTTGCAGCGAGACGTTCAGGCCAGGGGCGGGTTTGGGTTCTTCCACCGGCGGCGCGGGGACTGGCGTTACGGGCTGTGTCACGACCGGTTTTGGCGCGGGGGCGGGGACTTCCGGCTTTTTGCTGTCCTGGTTATCGCAGGCAACCAGCCCGGTAAGCAACACGGCTAGCGCCGCGCCTTTGGCAAGGGTCTTCAACATCATGTCTTCCTTTCGCGTTACGCGTCTTGACGTAACGGTAGCAACTCGCTTCCCGGTTTGCCAGATGTCTATTCTGATATTGGCGGTAATCCATGGGCAGGTTCAGCAGAGGGAATAAGCTGCTCTTCATACCGGTTAGTGCTCATTTGGCCCTAACAATCCGCTTGATTACGCATAACGCATCATTAATGTGCGCAATCCACCTTGCGTATCACGCACATTAATGAAAAAATCACCGGATGGAAACCGAAAAGAAACTCCCCAAAGAAATCGATCCCACCGTGGGTCGTAACATCAGGCACCTTCGACTCAAGAAGGGGCTAAACATTGCCGATCTCGCTAACGCGGTGAGCAGTGATGTGGGCAATATTTCACGCCTTGAAAGAGCGAAGCAGGGCTATAGCGATGAAATGATCAGAAAGATTGCTGATTTCTTTGGCTGCCCGGTTGCCGACCTGTTTAAGTCCGATCTCCCCTTCGGGCACGCATCAATAGAATCTGATGTGCAGCCCACCAGACTAAAAGCGACGGTATGGGAAGATGGGGAACAAGACAACGAAGAGTTTGTAGAAATACCGCTGATCGATGTTCATTTCTCTGCTGGCAGCGGATGTATGGAGCTGACTGAAGAAGAAGAGTTTGCCCTGATTTTTCGCCGCTACTACCTACACAAGCTGGGCATTTCAACCACAGCAGCCAAACTCGTTCGCGTGATCGGCAATAGCATGGAACCGCGCCTGGCCGATGGCGACGTTGTAGGAATAAACACCGACGATACCAGGATCAGGGATGGCAAAGCCTACGGCATACGCCATGGTGATTTATTACGCGTTAAATACCTGATAGAACAGCCTGATGGCGGTGTGGTGATCCGTTCGATGAACCGCGAAGAATTTGCTGACGAACAACTCTCCTATCAGCAAAGAAAAGAGCAGTTGGTGATCCTTGGCCGCGTTTTCTGGTCATCTTCCACCTGGTAACCCCTTTTTAGCCCCCCATAAACCTACTCACTTAACCCAGCAAGGTCTCTTGCTGGGTTTTGTCCGTTATACGACACCAAGTATAGACCCTACGTCCAATCAAAAATCCACGCATAAAACCACGCAAAAATAGTTCATTAAACATTTCAATATGTTAGTTAAATGCACATCAAACCCGGCAAATATGCATTTGACGCATTTGCGTGCAATGCATATACTGTATGCATAAACAGTGCTTTGGTAGGAAACCACACAGGCAGACGCATCGGGTGAGCGACGTAATCACCCACCGACCCCGAACAGGGACCGATCGGTAAGCTCTTTATGGAAAAACTGTTTTAAGCAGCCACCGTCGATACGAGGTGGCAAAGGCAAAGACGTGCAGATGGGTCAACAACCCCTTTGCACCCTCTGCATTTAGTGTCAATTGCTGCCCTTCGGCGGAGGGAAAATGAATGAATAACAGCTCTGAACCCGGCTATTTGACTCCGCGGCAGTCACTCCAACCGGACGATCTGGCGTTGGAGCAATTACTGAGCCGATGGGTTTGCGGCGTTTCAGGGTTACCGCCCGAGTCGGTACTTTTACGTTGGCAACCTGATCAACCCCCCCAGCCTCCCTCCTATGTGGATTGGTGCGATCTGGGGGTGATGACGCTGACTACCGATAACGCCCCAGCCTTGGTCAATCAGTCCGATGACAGCATCGAACTATGGCGGCACGACGGCGCTGAAGTGGAGATCAGCTTTTATGGCCCCAATGGTCAGCGCTTTGCACGCCTGTTCCGTGACGGCCTGGCCCTCCCGCAAAACAATGTCGAACTGAATGCTGCGGGGCTGTCATGTGAGTCCTACGGCGCTGTGGTGTCAGCCCCCCAGTTGGTCAATGGCCATTGGGTACGTCGCTACGACCTGCAAGTCCAGTTGAACCGCAAAGAAATCCGCGAATACGGCGTTAAATCGCTAGTGGCCGCGCCTGTTAAATTTTTTGGAGAATAAAACATGTCACTACAGGGATTACCCGTATCCAATATTGTCAATGCGACAATCAATATGAGCACCCGTGCCGCGCAGTCGCGTAACTTTGGGGCGTTGTTGGTGGTCGGTTCCTCACCGGTGATCGATGCTGGTGAACGGATCCGCGCCTACAGCGATATTTCGGGGGTAGCCGCCGACTTCGGCATGAACACGCCGGAGTATGCCGCCGCCAACTTGTACTATCAGCAATCGCCACGTCCGGTCACGCTCTATATTGCGCGCTGGTTGGAGTCTGACACGGCTGCCGTGTTACGCGGGGCTCTGTTAACTACGGAACAAAAAGCCCTCAGCCGTTTTACCGCGGTAAAGAATGGGGCGATGAAAATCACCATTGACGGCACCGCCAAAACGCTGAGCGCACTCGACTTTTCAGCAGAAACCAACCTTAACGGGGTCGCAGCCAAACTGAGTGCCGCGCTGGCTACGGCGACGGTGACCTGGAACGGCAACCGGTTTATGGTCGCATCCAAGACCAATACCGCTGCATCCGCTGTCACCTTTGCTTCCCCAGGCACTGCGGGAACCGATTTATCCGAGTTACTGGGGCTGACGCAAGAGACTGGGGCACGTTTGATCCCCCGCCAGGAGAAAGAAACTATTCAGGCCTGTATCGCTGAACTGGCAAACATTTCTACCGCCTGGTACGGCCTGGTTATCGCGGATACCGACCTGAGTGATGATGATGTGCTGGCCGTAGCCGCATTTATCGAGGCTGACGGCGTTTCACGCATTTATGGTCATACTCTGCTGGATCCCGCAGGGCTGGAAGCCTATCTGCTCACCGAACGCAGCCTGGTTATCCAGGCAGAAGATGAAAATGGCCTGCTGGTAGAACCTACCGGCACGGGCACCCCAGCCAATCTCTCAGCCTTTAGCGCCGGCTCTGACATTGCCAGCAAACTGAAAGCGGCCAAGTTTTCACGCACCTTGGTGCAATATTCCACTACCACCCCTTATGCTGCCGCTTCGCTGTTTGGCCGCGCCTTCAGCGTCAACTTTAACGGCAACAACACCACCATCACCCTGAAGTTTAAACAGCAGCCGGGCATCACCGCCGAGACGTTAACCCAAACGCAGGCGAACGCACTGACCGCAAAAAACTGCAACGTCTTTGTCAACTACAACAATGACACAGCCATTATCCAGCCAGGGGTGATGTGTAACGGTGACTTTATCGATGAGCGCCACGGGCTGGACTGGTTGCAGAACTTTGTCCAGAACAACCTGTTCAACCTGTTGTACACCAGCACCAGCAAGATCCCACAGACCGATGCCGGCGTAACCCGTTTGCTGACCAACGTAGAGGCCTCACTGGCGCAGGCCGCCAATAACGGTTTGGTGGCACCAGGCGTCTGGAATGGTGGCGCGGTGGGTATTGTGCAACCTGGGGATACCCTGACCAAAGGTTACTACACCTACGCAACCCCAATCGCCGAGCAGGCACAAGCCGATCGTGAAAAACGTCTCGCCCCAGTGATCCAATGTGCGATCAAGCTGGCTGGCGCAGTGCATTTTGCCGACGTGATCATCAACGTAAATCGCTAAGGAGCGAACATGTCCACTTACAGCTTTATTGACGTTTCAGCCAGCCTGGTTGGTCCAACAGGCGTAATCGACCTCGGTTATGGTTCAGCCACCTCGGATGAGGGGATCACCATTTCGATGGCTGAGGCCAAAAATACCATGACCTCCGGTGCTGACGGCGAGGTCATGCACAGCCTGCATGCAGGTAAGAGCGGCACGCTCACGGTCACCTTACTCAAAACCTCACCCACCAACAAAAAGCTCTCTCTGGCCTATAACGCACAGAGTCAGTCGTCGGCATTATGGGGCAATAACGTGATCACGGTACGCAACAGCGCCTCTGGTGATACCACGGTAGCCCGCAGCGTCGCATTCCAGAAACAGCCCGATCACGCCAATGCCAAGTTGGGTAGTACCGTTGCCTGGGTCTTCGACTGCGGCAAGATTGATCAACTGCTTGGGGAGTTTTAACGGTGGAATTTGAACTGAAAGAGCAGCACTACCGGGTAGCGAAAATGGACGTTTTCACCCAGTTCCGCTTATCCCGTAAGCTCCTTCCCATGTTGATGGGCGTGGTGGGGGATCCGCAGGGCACAAAAAGCGGCAGCACTAGCATGGAGAGCCTACTGCCAAAAATGGCCGAGGTGATTTCAAGCATGAGCGACGAGGACTGTAACGCCGTGATTTATCCTTGCCTATCTGTTGTCTCGCGCCAGAACGGTAAAACATGGTCGCCGGTGTTCTCACAGGACGTGCTGATGTTTGACGATATCGACATGATGGACATGTTGCAAATTGTCGGCCGCGTCGTGGGGGATGCGCTGGGGAGTTTTTTGCCTACAACCCGCGCCAACGAGATGGACATCCTGCCAGTGGGTTAACCCTGGATGTCTTGACCGGTGGTGAAGACTGGATCCTACGCCCGGTTGATGCCGGGCTTATCCCCTATACCGCCCTCAAAGACGGTGCCGTTGATCTGGGCGATATCGCCCTGATGAACGACTACCTCGATCTCAAAGCAGATAACGCGGCGCGGATTGATAAATGGAGAAACGATCATGAATCCTGATCCGATGCAGGGTTTGTTAATCGGCTTTGATGAAACGACGAGCACCCGCGTGACACAAAGGCTGGAAGATATGACCCAGCAAGTCAGGCAGTTGGAAACGGTCATGAATGCTTATGATATGCATGATCTTTTCCTCAACCCTGACTTTGCTGTGGATCAGACGGGGGCAACCAGCCTGATCCAAACGGTGCAAGACATCACGGATAAAGCCGTGAAAATGGGGGCTGCGGTACAAACCATAGCCCTTGAGGTGGTAGCTTTCACGGTCAAAATAGCCAGCAATCTGGATCAACTCTATTTCGCCGCCCAACGTACCGGCGGCAAGGTAGAGGGGATTGAGGGCATCAGTTATGCCGCCTCACAGGTTGGCGCATCCGCGCCAGCCGCACAGGATTCACTGGCAAATTTCACGCGTTTTTTGCAGCACTCACCCGATGCGGAAGGCTATCTGCAACGCCTCGGGGTACAAACGCGTGATGCGCAACAGCTCCCACTCAGCCCGGAAAATGTGTTCATCAGGTTAGCCAATCGTCTGAGTCAGATGCCCGTGGACAGCGCCAATCAGCATGCTCAGGCAACCGGTATCAATGAAGATACTATGCTGGCCATGCGTAATGGTTTGGGGCAATACAGTACCAGGTACAACGAGATGGCAAAAGCCATCGGCTATAACGCCGAGCACTCCGCACACCAAGCCAACCAGTTTATGACCGCCATACGCGATTTGACCACGCAGTTCGGCATGGTGCAAAACAAAATCGGTGGCGAACTTGCCGGCGGTCTGGCTTTGGAAGTTGAGCAATTCCGGCGCGACATTATTGATAACTGGCCAACGATTGAAAAAATCGTTGATAGGGTAACCAAAGTCATACTGTGGCTAGCCCACAACATCAGGATCCTGGTAAAGCATGCCATTAATGGCATTAGCACGCTGATAGATTGGTGGGAAAAGCTGGATGACGGCACCCAAAAAATACTTACCGGTGCTGGTGCACTGCTGGTGGCCTGGCGGCTGTTGAACGTCGCGTTTATGACCACGCCTTTGGGGATGATCCTGGCACTCGCTGCTGGATTGCTGGTGCTGGTACAGGATTTCCAAGCTTGGCAAAAAGGTAGCGAAAGCCTGATTGATTGGGGAAGATGGGAACCCCAAATTAATTACGCCAAGAAGGGCCTGAAAGAGATCGGCGAGAGTTTTATCCCCGTAGCGGATAATGCCGGTGAATTGATGAAGGCGGTAGGCGATCTGGTCGTAAAACTTGGTGAGATGGCAGGGATCGACCTGAGTAAAATTTCGCTAAGATCGATTTCTGACGGGATTATTGAAAGCATCAAAACGGCAAACGCGCTGCTTGCAGCCTTACTACACTCGCTCACGTTACTGGTAAAAGGGGATTTTGAGGGAGCCTTCAAGTCGCTGAAAGATATTGCGTTCAGGGAAGATAATCCTTTTAATTTCACGTCTAGCGGAAAAATGGGTAAGTTTCTTGATAAGGAAATTTTTGACAAATTGTCCTTACCCTCTTGGCTCTCACCGGAATCACTAAAAGAAAAATTTAATTGGGTTGGGGAAAATATAACCCCTTACAATAACGGCCTGATGTATGGCGCTGCGAGGTGGAATACCGGCCCTGCTGTTAATCAAAATACGTATATCACCGTTAACGGTTCCAGCAGCCCGCAGGAAACGGCTTTTGTCATCGCCGATCGGCAGGTTGATGTCAATGCCCGGCTGACGCATCAAATGCAAAGGGAGATAAGCTAATGGATATGCTATCGGTTCTATTTTCGCAGCAAAAACGGCGCATTGGTACCATCGTGCCAAGCGTCGTCATTTCTGAACGTCACTCCGATGTGCTGGAAATCACCGAGCATCCCGTGGAACAAGGGGCGCCGATTAACGATCACGCCTTTAAACGGCCGGCTGAAATCACCATGGCACTGGGCTTTGCCGGTGGCGGATCGCTGCTGGACCTGGCAGACACCACCAGAATGTTTGATATGAACACTGGGCTATCGATGGGGACCTCCCCACGTGACATCTATCAGCAACTGCTCGAGCTGCAAAATAACCGCCTACCTTTCGATGTAACAACCGGCAAGCGGCACTATAAAAATATGCTGCTGCGCTCTCTTGATGTCACCACGGATAATCACAGCGAAAACGTGCTGATGTGCGTATTAACCCTGCGGGAAGTGATTATCTCACAAACGTACGCCATTGCGGTTGCCCACAAAGAGAATATGGCGGCAGGGGTTAGCACGTCCCCAGTACACAACACGGGGATGAAAGCACCTATTCCGGCAAATAAAGCCTTGGTTCGCGATGCCATCAATAAAAATCAGGGTGCGTTACAAAGGGGAGCCAGATGAATATACAGGAAATTCCGCTCACCCCGATCAACCAGCAATTTAGCATCTCGCTGGGTGGGCAACTAGTGAATATGCGAATTAACTGGCGTGATGACGCCGGGTGGATATTGACCTTGATAGGTAGCACCGGGGAAACGCTGGCTAATGGTATCCCCTTGGTTCCAGAAGTTGATCTGCTGGAGCAGTATGCGCACCTGGGCATTAACGGTTCCTTGTGGGTGGTTAACGACATCGCCGCAGGCGAATACCCGACAAAAACCGATCTTGGCATCACTAGCCATTTATATTTTGTGCAGGGGGAACCATGAGACAAAACTGGATACGCCACTTCGAGCTACAGTTGCTGAATAATAATGGCGTGGGCGTTAATCTGTCTGACTTCAAGGTTACCTTCAAGATTGAATGGCATGATATCAATCAGCCCCGCATCGCGACCTATATTAAGATCTATAACCTATCGTCGGATACCACCAACAATATTATCGGCCAGGAGTATTCGAAGATCCGCATTATCGCAGGCTATAGCGGCATTGCACCGGAGGTTGACGCAAGCCAGGTGGGGGTTATTCGGCCAGTGGACCCAACGCAGAGCGGGCAGCGGGACGGACAAAACTTCGGGATGATATTCAGCGGTGACATTCGTTTTGCCATTACCGGCAGGGATAACCCGACAGATACCTTCGTGCTAATCCAGGCGATCGATGGGCATAACGCCTTTATCAACTCAACCATCAGCCTAACGCTGGCCGCAGGCTACACGCTGGAGGATGAGTACAATATTCTGGTAAACAATCTCGCCCCGTTCGGCATTGTGTCCGGCTTCAGGCCCGTTTTTCCTCTGTCACGCTCGCCACGTGGCCGGGTATTCTACGGCATGACGCGGGACTACCTGGATAATATTGCCTACCAGTGCAAGGCAAGCTGGCAGTTTGTCGATGGCCGCCTGGATATGGTGCCGAAAGATCAGGCTGTCCATCCGGCCATTGTGCTTAATAGCCAAAATGGCCTGATAGGCATGCCGCAGCAGACCATGGGGACAGGAGTAAACGTGCGTTGCTTGATTAACCCGAATATCCGGCTTAACGGGTTAATTCAGCTCGATCAGGCCTCGATCTATCGCATCGAACTGCCTGAAGATGCGATCCGAGCCGCCAAGAACAAGATCGGCTCCGTCGAAACGAACGGTATTATTACCACAGAGATCCCAACCACAAACTCAGACTCAAACTCGGAAAATCGCCCCGCCAGCCTTGCCACCGATGGGGTCTATATAGTACGGTCTATCACCATAACAGGGGATACGCGCGGCCAGGCTTGGTATATGGATATGATGTGTCAGGCGCGTGGAGCGGTAGATCTACTGGATAACGCAGCAAAAAATAGGACGGCTTAAATGTTGAAGGTGGCGGCGCCTCTTGCTTTACTTTTTATTTCCTCTTCGTGCCTAGCTGATACTCAGTGTGGACCATTTTTGATCACTCCGGGGCCTGACGATGGTTGGTTTCGTGTGAATAATGCAAAACCAGAATCTCAGAAAGTTACCTTTCTGAAAGCAAAAGAAGATTATGACAACATCAAAATAGCGTGGAGCATGGCAACCACTGAGCCAGGGCTATGGATTGGTATGGAATATATAAAACGTGATGGTAAGGCAATTCTGAACACTCAGCAGGTCCGCGCCAGCATGGACGTCCCTCGGGTATTTGCAACATACGACTGCATACGAATTAAAGACTAGAAGTGTAAGGCGCGTGGCTCGACGGATTCACTAAATAACAGCGCGCGTGATAGATACGCACCGGATTGATGATGAATAAGATAATTTCCGTATTTTTATGCCTGTGGTTGCTCACCTCGCATTTTGTTTCAGCGGCAGTCACCAAGTGCGGGGACTTCACGCTTATTCCTGATAATGACGGGTGGATGCGTATCAATGGAGCCAAACCCGAAAGCCAGAAAATCACTTTCCTGAAGCAGAAAGAAGATTATAGGAATATCAAGATTGAATGGAGCATGGCAACCAATCAGCCAGGGCTATGGATTGGTATGGAATATATAAAACGTGATGGTAAGGCAATTCTGAATACTCAGCAGCTCCGCGCCAGCATGGATGCCCCAAAGATTTTTGGAACATACGACTGCGTAAGAATTAAAGATTCAGCGAGATAACCCGTTTGGTTTAACTCTCGACGCTTAAAAAATAATGCTGACCCGGCCATTGTGCCGGGTTTTTTTATGGAAATTTGTGATGACAATATCCACTGAATCAATGACCGGTCAGCTTTCTGAAACGCTCAGAGCTGCCACTAACGGGCTATCTGCCCAACTGCGCGTCTGCCTCCCCGGCATCATACAATCCTTTAATCCTCAAGACGTTACCTGCGTCGTGCAGTTGGCGATCAATGGGCAGGACGGCGATAGCTCCATTATGTTGCCGCTGATACCCGACCTACCGGTGGTTTTCCCCCGTGGCGGCGGCGTCACGCTCACTTTCCCCATTGCAGCTGGCGATGATTGCATGGTGGTGTTCTGCGATCGCCGCATCGATTTCTGGTGGCAGAACGGCGGCGTCCAAGAGGCTGTAGCCACACGCCAGCACGATCTCTCCGATGCTTTTGTGATCGTTGGCCCGCAGTCCCAGGCGCAGAAAATCAGCGATATCAGCACTACGGCGGCTCAGCTGCGCAGTGATGATGGCAAGACGGTGATCGGCATCAACCCCACCAGCGGGGCCATCTCAGGGACCGCGCCAGGGGGATTCGATCTTAACGGTTTAAAAATCCTGCCGGATGGCCGCCTGCAACTGGTAGGGGGCGTCATAGTCGATAGCCACGTACACGGTGGTGTCGAATCCGGCGGCAACAGCACCAAGGGGCCACAATGAGATACCGACGCGAAGATTCAGACGGCGATTACGTTTTTGGCAGTGGGGATAACCATTTCCTCACCAATTCTGCCGAAGCGATCGCGCAAGCGGTAAAAACCCGCTTTGAGCTGTGGCAAGGGGAATGGTTTCTCGATGACCGCGAGGGAACCCCCTACAAGCAGGAGATACTCGGCAAACATCAATCTCCCATCTATCAGCTGGCGATACGCGAGCGCATCCTCACGACGCAGGGAGTCACCGAGATCGAAACCCTCGAGATCCAATTCGATACCGGCTCACGCCGGATCGCCTTTACCGCCACCATCAACACACTCTACGGAAAAATCACCGTTAACAGCGAGGCATAATGCTAAATCTCAATACGCTTGGGCTGGCGGCCACCATTGATGCCAGCGGGATCGGTGCGCCCGATTATCAAACCATCCTCAGTACGCTGACAGGGTATTTCCGCCAGATATACGGCGAGGATGCCTATTTAGAACCAGACAGCAAAGACGGGCAGATGCTGAGTATTTTCGCCCTGGCTATGCATGACGCCAATAATTCGGCGATTGCGGTGTATAACAGCTTTAGCCCGGCAACGGCGCAGGGACGAGCGCTGGAATCCAACGTCAAGATTAACGGCATCAAGAAAAGTGCAGCATCCCGCTCTACCGTTGATGTGCGCGTTACCGGTCAGGTGGGCACCATCATCGCCAATGGTATCGTACGCGACAGTTCGGGGAATAGTTGGAGCCTGCCACCCACGGTGGTTATCGGGCTTAATGGTGAGGTAATCGCCACGGCCACCAGCCGGGTCGATGGCGCAATTATTGCCCTGCCTGGGGAAGTGAACGCTATCGGCACACCTACCCGCGGCTGGCAATCGGTCACCAACCCGGCGGCTGCCACCCCGGGCCGGGCAGTCGAAACAGACGCAGACTTGCGCATCAGGCAATCCCAGTCGGTCGCACTCCCCTCACGTACCGTGCTGGATGGTATCTTGGGCGCCATTACTTCTCTGCCTGGCGTGAAACGCGCACGGCCTTACGAGAATGATAGCAACCAGCCCGATGAACACGGCATTCCTGGGCATTCGATAGCTATCGTTGTCGATGGTGGCGATGCAAAAGCGATCGCCAGCACGATAGCCCTGAAAAAAACGCCAGGTGCCGGGACTTATGGCACCACGTCGATCGCGGTCAAAGACAAAAACGGCATGACGCAGAACGTCAACTTTTTCCGTAAAGCCGATGTGGCGGTTTATGCACAGGTCGAATTAAAACCGCTGATGGGTTACACCTCTGATATTGGCGAAGAGATTAAGGCTGCGATTGCCGATTATATTAACAATATCGATATCGGCGAACCGGTCAGAATACATCGGCTGTATCTACCAGCTAACTTGAATGGGGCTGAAAACCGTGCAACCTTTGACCTGGTGGGGTTAACCATCGGTACCTCGCCTGGGGCCTTATCGGGCGATAACGTAGATGTCGCCTTTAACGCAGCAGCTATTAGCCATAATGACAATATCATCATCAAGGTGACGATATGAGTGAGACTAAATATCAGCGTCTCATTACCTCCTATCACAAAAGCAAACCCCGGTTTTATGATCATATCAGCCTGATAACCCATCCGCTAATTAACCTCCAACGCGTGACCAATGGCCTGCTTGGAGATTTTGATCTTGATGCGGCCGTGGGTAACCAGCTTGACGTGCTGGGGCTGTGGATCGGCATCAACCGGGAGGTTGTTACACCGAGGGTGGGCAACGGTATTGAGTCAACAGAAGGCTCACTACGTTTGGATGATCAGACCTACCGCACCGTGCTACGAGCAAAAATACAGGCCAATCACTGGGACGGAACCCTGGAAACCCTTGATGCGATTTATCAAAGCATCTTTAGCGATGGGCAAGTGAAGGTTCTGGCCATTGATAACTTTGATATGACCATGACCATCTATTTCTTTGGTGGTGATATCTCTCCGGTACTGAGAGCGGTGATCAAGTCCGGCTATCTGGATGTGAAACCCGAAGGAGTAGGCGTCAAATATGTCATTGCTGACGCGCCTTTATTTGGTTTCGATTTGAACAATGAATTTACTTCCGGCTTCGATTCTGGAGCATGGGGAATATTGCTAGGGGCGTAAAATGGCTAAGAATGAAATATTGTCTTTCGGGGCAGCAGCAGGCGCAAACGTATTAACACCGAAAGATTACGAGACGCTGTCCTCGCGTTTAACGGGCTTTTCGGCGGGGATTGCGGAATCAAAACAGCTGAATACGGTATGGCGACAATCCTCGATTATCGCCAACCTGATGGCACAGTTTATTGCGGACAAAAGCGGTAAGGATGTACTGGATAACGGCGATATGGTCACGCTACGCGCTAACCTGGAAGCCGCGCTGAAAGCGTTTATTACCGCTAATATCGACAAAAACGAGTTCTTACTCAAAGCCAATAACCTGTCAGATATCGTGGATAAAGCGGTTGGCCGCGCCAATCTGGAGCTTGCCGGTATAAAAATCACGGGCAGTACCGCGGGCTCGAATGTGGGTGTCGGTACCCCCGTCGCCTCAGGTAAAGCCTCTACCGCAATAGGTGAGAGAAGCTCAGCCAGCGCAGAGAACGCAACGGCGGTAGGCAGTGGGGCCAGTGCCTCAGCAACCAACAGTACTGCGATTGGTTATGGCTCAACCACCACCAGAACCAATGAGGTCTCATTTGGGGCAGCCGATAAAAAACGCGTTCTGGCAAACGTTGCCCCAGGTACCCAAGACAGTGATGTGGTGATCCTGGGGCAGCTTGCGCAACTGATGGCAAAAATCTGCCCGCATTCCGTCGGCGATGTGATCTTCAGAGCGACAGCAACCAGCCCGCAGACGGATTACCCTGGCACCACCTGGGTGAAGTTACCTGCCGATGTCATGATCCGTACCGCGAACATGGCCGCATCCAATATTCTGCAAACCGGCGGACGAGACAGTGTGACCCTCTCTATCAATGAGATGCCAGCACATAGCCACGATCTGCAGGCATACCCATCAAATACCGCGCTCGATGGGGGTACCTCAAACCGTCGCAGTGTAGACGTTGGTAACTCACAGCTTGATAGCCAAGTGATTAAATCGGCCGGTGGCGGTCAGGCATTTTCTATTCTGAACAGCCATATCACCGTGGTCGGTTGGCGGCGTACGGCTTAAGCAGGAAACCCATAACAATCCCACTATTTTGGCATACAGCACCGCCAGCCTATCGCTGCGTCATAAACCCCCGTTGCCAGTTGCAACAGATGGAGAATTTGTAAATGTCTGAAGGTATCAAGATATCTGATTTAGAGCGCGCCAATGCGCTGACGGGCAATGAACTGCTGGTTCTTTGCCAGAAAAATAACCAGGGAGAGTGGGAGTCCAAAAATCTCGCGCTGGAAAGCGTCAGGGATATTATCCCCGCAGGTATGCCTGGCGAGCCAGGCAAACAGGGCACCACAGGGGCAAAAGGAGAACCTGGCCCCATAGGACCAAAGGGCGAACCAGGCCCTGCGGGAGAGGATGGTGAAGGTGCGATTACCGATGTTGAGCCGACAACCAATCTCAATACGTTAATCATCGGGGGGGGTTATCGGTTACCCGGTGGTGGCAGCGCCCAGGCATCGTATAACTTAAATTACCCGTTCGGTGTCGAGCCTGGTTCAGAAACCATGATGTACGTCTCATCTACCAGTGCCTTCGGGGGATCGTACATCACACAGGTTTTTTACGGTACGCAGTTTGCTTCAAACCCTGGGCCTTATGTTAGAACCAGAGCGTCTAACGGAGCATGGGCCGCCTGGAGCCGGGTTATTGATGAAGGCACGTTTAAAAAGCAAAGCGTACAGCAACTCAATATGTCGCAGAACAACCTGCAGGTACATAAACCTGTCGGTACCGTCAGTTCTGCGTGGTATTACCAAACCCCCGACGATACGACGAGCACCCCAAATCCGAAAACCACGCCAAGCAGTAATGAAGGGGTGATGTTAAACCTTACCAATCCCTTTGCGAGACCCACGCAAGGTGTCTTCAGCGGCATAGCTTTGGCGGTAGATTCAAACGGCAGGGCATTTACCAACGTTGATCGGCAGAATATTGGCACAGCCGAAGCCCCTGCCGATTTGAACTGGCGTGAACTGATATCCGTACCGATCAAAAATCTGGTGGAAATTCCGGACGCCACCGCCACAACTCAGGTTGAAACACTGAACAAGATCTTGGCAGTGATGCGGACTGCTGGAATGATAAAAAAATAGCCTTGATTGGCCGGGGAAAACCCCGGCCTGACTTTACTTCCCGGCCAGATTAGCGCCTACATCATTCCCCAGGGAACAGGAACGGGTTGATACTGCTGCGCGCAAAGCCTTCCTCTTCCATCTTGGCATCGAGGATAAGCGAAGCCAGATCGTCGGCCACCGCCTCGACCTTCGGGTCCTTCTCCTGATAGAGGATCTTCAGGTAGGTGCCGCAGTCGCCACAGCTTTCCGCTTTCACCGCGGCCTGCTCACTTTCCAGTGACCAGTAGTTGAGATCGCCGGTTTGCTCGCAGTTGCTGCATTTCACCCGCACCACGTGCCATTCGCTCTCGCACAGGTTGCAGTGCAGATAGCGCAGGCCGTTCACGGTACCAAGATGCACCACGCTGGAAACCGGGATACTGCCGCACACCGGGCAGAACTGGCGATGCTCGCCGTACTCGGCCCGGGCCTTGCCAGGGATCTGGCTGGCCATCTGCGCCCAGTACAACGACAGCGCGGCCCAAAGGAACGGGGCTTTGTCGCTGCCTACTTTGGCAAACTCGCCTTTCAGCAGGGCGCTGGCCAGCAGCTCCAACTCATGGGACGAGGATTTCTCCAGGTTATCCAACACCGCCAGCACGTGTTCCGGTGCCTGCGGGCGCAGTTCTGCGATCAGCGATGCCAGCAGCTTGTGCCAGTGTTCGCTGCGTGGATAGACGCTGATGTCCAACGGCGGTTTGCCGCTGGCGGCGCTCTGGGTCAGCGTTTCGCCGAGATCCAGCTCCAGCGGATTATCGTGGCAGGCGTTGTTCTGCGCCTGCGCAATGCTGGCAGCAAAATTGAGGTAATCACCCAGCGGATGGTCTGCGGCCAGTTGCTGCAGACGTTCGGCTCGGCGGGTATAAAGGCTCTTCAAGTTGGCGAAAAGTAACGGCGGAATAGTTTCCGCCGTTGAAGACTTTTCACGCTGTGCCCCTAACTGCTCTTTAGGAACGATGCGGATACTCATCTGGGTTTGTCTTCCTGTTGTTTCTCGCGGACCTCACGGTACCAGCGCGGGTGATGCTTCTTGGCCCAGGCAGCCGGCACCCAACCTTCCACCATCGCGGTAATGGTGCCTTTTACCCACAACGCGGCGTAAATGTGCACCATAATCACGATGATCAACCCCACCGCTGCCAACGAATGCACCACCAACGCGATGCGGATCAGCGGAATGGAGAAGGAGGGGGCAAAGTATGGCCGCCAGATAACGATACCACTGGCCAGCAACAGCACCAGACTGATAATCGCCGCCCAGAATACGCACTTCTGACCGAAATTATAACGCCCAGTGTCACCCACTTCCTCATTCATGGCGATTTTGTGGATATTTTTCGCCCAGACGATATCTTCCCGGTTGATCAGGTTGTGCTTCCAGTAGCGCAGGAACATCAGCAGGAACGCGACGAACATCAACACCCCGGTGAAGGGGTGAAGGATGCGTGCCAGCTGTGGCGTACCAAAGATATTCATCAGCCAGTTAAAGGACGGGAACAGGAATCCCAGCCCGCTGATGGCGGCAAAAATAAAGCAGAACGCCACAATCCAGTGGTTAATCCGCTCCGGCGCGCTGTAGCGCTGAATTGGCTTTTCCTTCCTCATTTGCGCGTCTCCTCATCATGATGCTCGTCCTTCGGATCCTGCTCTTCCTCTTCTTCAACGCGGTTTGGCCCCACGCCAACGTAGTGGAAGATACTGGCCGCGAAGGTGGCAGCAAACCCGATGGCAGCCAACGGTTTCCAGACCCCTTTCCAGAAGGTCACCGCCGGGCTGATGGTCGGGTTATCCGGTAAACCGTGATACAGCTGCGGTTTATCGGCGTGATGCAGTACGTACATCACGTGAGTGCCGCCCACGCCAGCCGGATCGTACAGACCGGCATTCTGGTAGCCACGGGTTTTCAGTTCATCGACACGTTCCGCCGCGACGTTTTTCATCGCTTCTTTGGTGCCGAAGTGGATCGCCCCAGTCGGACAGGTTTTCACACAGGCCGGTTCCTGGCCCACGCCAACGCGGTCGACGCACAGGGTACATTTGTACACCCGGTTGTCTTCCGCATTCATGCGTGGCACGTCGAACGGGCAACCAGCGATGCAGTAGCCGCAGCCGATGCAGTGTTCGGACTGGAAATCGACGATGCCGTTAGCGTACTGGATGATGGCCCCTTCCGATGGGCACGCCTTCAGGCAGCCCGGATCGGCACAGTGCATGCAGCCATCCTTGCGGATCAGCCACTCCAGCTTGCCGTGCTCCTCAACTTCCGAGAAGCGCATCACCGTCCACGATTTGGCGGTCAGATCGGCGGGGTTATCGTAAACCCCGACGTTGTGCCCCACTTCATCGCGAATATCGTTCCATTCAGAACAGGCTACCTGGCAGGCTTTGCAGCCGATACAGGTAGTGACATCGATCAGCTTGGCCACTTCTTCCTGGTGATCGCGCGCGCGCGGTGCCGGGGTGAAGCCATTGGTGGCGGATTTACGAATGATGTCTTGAGATTGCATTGCCATAATTCGTCTCCGTTACACCTTTTCCACGTTAACCAGGAACGCCTTGAACTCTGGCGTTTGCGTATTGGCGTCGCCGACAAACGGCGTCAGCGTGTTGGCGATAAAGCCTTTCTTCGCCACCCCTTCGTAACCCCAGTGGATCGGGATGCCGATGGTGTCCACGTCCTGGCCATTCACCTGCAGAGTCCGAATACGTTTGGTCACCACCGCCTTGGCCTTGATATAGCCACGGTTGGAGCTGACTTTGACCGTATCGCCCTGCTTGATGCCTTTCTTCTCGGCCAGC
The DNA here is from genome assembly GCF_055790865.1 of Serratia sp. K1WW1. Classification (NCBI taxonomy): domain Bacteria; kingdom Pseudomonadati; phylum Pseudomonadota; class Gammaproteobacteria; order Enterobacterales; family Yersiniaceae; genus Serratia; species Serratia sp. K1WW1. Next base: position 102,750 of record NZ_CM147697.1, on the reverse strand, counting down.
TTCTCGCCAATTTCGATGAACTGCTCTGGCTGAGTGATGGCGTTGATCAACGCATGTTTGGTCCAGTAGTGGAAATGTTCGGTCAGACGATAGGTAGTACCGACATATGGGAACTTGTCGGATTTTCCCATCGCGGCCAGATCGTCTTTGAACACGCGCGCCGCCGGGTTGGACACCACGTTCGGGTGCAACGGGTTGGTGCCGAGCGGTGTTTCAAACGGCTCGTAGTGTTCAGGGAACGGCCCTTCCGCCATTTTATCGATGGCAAACAGGCGGCCCATGCCTTCCGGCTGCATGATAAACGGCCCGACGTCGCTGCCCGGTGCAGCGGCGCTGTAGTCCGGGATATCAACCCCGCCCCACTTGGCACCATCCCACTCCAGCAACTGGCGTTTGGCATCCCACGGTTTACCCGCTGGATCCGCAGACGCACGGTTATACAGGATGCGGCGGTTCAACGGCCATGCCCAGGCCCAGCCCAGCGTGTTGCCAAGGCCAGAAGGATCGGCGTTATCACGGCGCGCCATCTGGTTACCCGCGGGCGTCCAACTGCCTGCGAAGATCCAGCAGCCACTTGCCGTGGTGCCGTCATCACGCAGGTGCGCGAAGGTACTGAGCAGTTCGCCTTTCTTCGCCAACACTTTACCGTCTGGATCGAGAACATCCGCCAGCGCCCGGCCGTTGCTCTCCATCGCCACTTCTTCTGGCTTCGGATTTTCCGGAGTCAGGTAATCCCAGGACATGTTCAGCAACTGCTCAGGGACCGCACCGCCGTCACGGGTGTACATTTCGCGCAGGCGCATCAGCAGCCCCGCCAGAATTTCACCGTCGTTCAGCGCTTCCCCTGGGGCATCGGCCCCTTTCCAGTGCCATTGCAGCCAGCGGCCAGAGTTAACGATCGAGCCGTTCTCTTCGGCAAAGCAGGTGGACGGCAAGCGGAACACTTCAGTCTGGATTTTCGATGGGTCAACGTCGTTAAACTCATCGTGGTTCTGCCAGAAGTTGGAAGTTTCGGTGTTCAGCGGATCGATGGTCACCAGGAACTTCAGTTTGGCCAGTGAGGCCACCACTTTGTTCTTGTTCGGGAACGACGCAACCGGGTTAAAGCCCTGGCAGATATAGCCATTCACTTTCCCCTGCGACATCATCTCGAAATACTGCAGCACGTCGTAGCCTTTGTCCCACTTCGGCAACCAGTCAAAGCCCCAGCTGTTATCTTTCTGCGCTTTGTCGCCGTAGAAGCTCTTCATCATGCTGACGAAGAATTTCGGGTAGTTGCTCCAGTAGTTGACCTGGCCCGGTAGCAGCGCCTTCGGCGTGTTGGCTTTCAGGTAGGTCTCCAGATCGGCCTGCTTTTCGGAAGGCAGCGTCATGTAGCCCGGCAGGCTTTGTGACAGCAGACCCAAATCGGTCAGACCCTGAATATTGGAGTGACCACGCAGGGCGTTCACGCCACCACCTGCCATGCCCATATTGCCAAGCAGCAGTTGGATCATCGCCATAGTGCGGATGTTCTGCGCACCGACCGAGTGCTGTGTCCAGCCCAGGGCGTAGAGGAACGAGGCCGTCTTGTCGTTGGCGCTGGTTTCAGCGATATATTCGCACACCTTGATGAAGTCTTCGGTTGGCGTGCCGCAGATGTTGGTTACCACCTCTGGCGTATAACGGCTGATGTGTTTTTTCAGCAGGTTCCACACGCAGTTCGGATCCTGCAGCGTAGTATCACGCTTGGCGAAGCCGTTCTCGTCGAGCTGGTAGTTCCAGGTGGTTTTATCGTATTTGCGATTTTCCGCGTCGTAGCCGCTGAACAGGCCATCATCAAAGGCGAAGTCTTCCCGCACCAGCAGGCTGGCGTTGGTGTAGGCGTCCACGTATTCGCGGTTAATCTTGTTATTGGTGATCAGGTACAGCAAGACGCCCGACAGGAAAGCAATGTCGGTACCTGAACGGATAGGCGTGTAGAAATCCGCCACGGATGCAGTACGGGTAAAGCGCGGATCGATGACGATCAGCTTGGCTTTATTATGAATTTTGGCTTCCATCGCCCAGCGGAATCCCACTGGATGCGCTTCTGCCGCATTACCACCCATGACAATAATTAAGTCGGCGTTCTTGATATCAACCCAGTGGTTGGTCATCGCACCGCGACCAAATGTTGGAGCAAGACTTGCTACCGTTGGTCCGTGTCAGACACGCGCCTGGTTATCTACGGCAAGCATGCCGAGAGCGCGACTAAATTTTTGGGTCAGCATACCGGTTTCGTTGCTGGAGGCCGAAGCACACAGCATCCCGGTGGAGAGCCAACGGTTTACCGTTACGCCAGCGGCGTTGGTGGCTTCGAAGTTGGCATCGCGGTCTTCTTTCATCAGTTTGGCGATACGGGTGAAGGCGTCGTCCCAGCTGATGCGTTGCCACTTGTCTGAGCCTGGAGCGCGATATTCAGGGTATTGAAGACGACTTTCGCTGTGGATGAAATCCACCAGACCTGCACCTTTCGGGCAAAGTGCACCACGGTTTACCGGGTGGTCTGGATCCCCTTCGATATGGAAGATGCTCTCTTTGGCGTTTTTGGCGCCATCACCAAGGCTGTACATCAACAGCCCACAGCCGACGGAACAATACGTGCAGGTATTACGGGTTTCACGGGCGCGCAGCAACTTGTACTGCCGGGTTTCCGCCAATGCCACCGCCGGGCTAAAGCCCAGTGCAGCTACCGTGGTTCCTGCCATACCGCCAGCGCAGATCTTAAAGAACTGCCTTCTGCTGACCTGCATGGGGGGTCTCCTTTCTCTCTCGTGTTGTCACATTGTTTCAAATGACGCTTTCCCCCTCAAAGCGGGAAGCGCTAAAATCACTATTCTTATGTGGGTATTGGCCAAATAGGCCGCAACGGCGCCGCAATAATACCATAGCAGGCGTAGGGTTGTTACAAACAGGTGCCAGGAAAGTGAACAAAATTAACCAAGAGCAGCCCACAAATGTGAACGCGCTCACGGGCCTGATCCAGGCTCCGGTGTACCAGCGCGGGCAACTGACCACCACAGAGCAAGATTGGCTCGCCGAAGAGGTGCCGGTCGCGCTGGTGTATAACGGCATTTCTCACGTGGTGATGATGTGTACGCCAAAGGATCTGGAGGCGTTCGCCCTCGGTTTTTCCCTCTCGGAAGGGATTATCGACTCGCCACGGGATATCTTCAGTATAGAGGTTAATCCCAGCTGCAACGGCATGGAGGTGCAAATCGAGCTTTCCAGCCGCCGCTTTGCCGGGCTGAAGGAGCGCCGCCGGGCGATGGCGGGCCGCACAGGCTGCGGCGTTTGTGGCATTGAACAGTTGGCGGATATCTTCCGGCCGGTCACACCGCTGCCCTTTACCCAAACCTTCTCATTGGCCAATCTCGATCGCGCCCTTGACCAGCTACGTCAGGTGCAGAACGTCGGCCAGTTGACGGGTTGTACCCACGCCGCAGGTTGGATCTCACCGCAGGGTGAACTACTGGGCGGCTGCGAAGACGTTGGCCGCCATGTGGCATTGGACAAAATGATCGGCATACGCGCCAAACAGGGCTGGCAGCAAGGGGCGATCCTGGTTTCCAGCCGGGCCAGCTACGAGATGGTGCAAAAATCCGCCATGTGCGGCGCCGAGATCCTGTTTGTGGTGTCAGCGGCCACCTCGCTGGCGGTGGAAATCGCCGAGCGCAGCAACCTGACATTGGTGGGTTTTAGCAAGCCAGGCCGGGCAACGGTGTTTACTCATCCGCAGCGTATTACCGATTAACCCTAAACCACACAGTTTGTAGGGCATTGATAATCATTTTCAATATCATTTAATTAATTATAATGCATCATACTGCTTACGCGGTGCTCACATTTTGCGCCGCCCTACACTACTGGAGATGATGATCATGAGTTATTCACTGCCATCCCTGCCTTACGCATACGACGCACTAGAACCGCATTTCGACAAGCAGACGATGGAAATCCATCACACCAAACACCACCAGACCTATGTCAACAACGCCAACACCGTGCTGGAAGCTTACCCTGAGCTGGCTTCGCTGAGCGTAGAAGAGCTGATCCAGGATCTGGATAAAGTCCCTGCAGACAAGCGTACCTTTATGCGCAACAACGCAGGCGGCCACGCTAACCACAGCCTGTTCTGGAAAGGCCTGAAAACCGGCACCACGCTGGGTGGCGATCTGAAAGCTGCTATCGAGCGCGATTTCGGCAGCGTAGAGAAATTCCAGGAAGAGTTCGAGAAAGCCGCCGCCACCCGTTTCGGTTCTGGCTGGGCTTGGCTGGTGCTGAAAGGCGACAAGCTGGCCGTGGTGTCTACCGCTAACCAGGACAGCCCGCTGATGGGCGAAGCTGTCTCCGGCGCTTCAGGCTTGCCAATCGTTGGCCTGGACGTGTGGGAACACGCTTACTACCTGAAATTCCAGAACCGTCGCCCTGACTACATCAAGGCCTTCTGGAACGTGGTGAACTGGGACGAAGCGGCCAAACGCTTCGCCGAAGCCAAGAAATAATTTGGCTTATCTCCGATGATGCCCGCTGATGCCCGCTGATGCGGGCATTTTTTTGCCCATTTCCCGCTAAAGTTTAACCGCTTCTTGCCGATGCTTTGTTCAATTGTCTAACGCCTAAAGAGGGATAAATCATGGCGGCATTGAAAGCTTTGGCAGGAAAGATCGTTCATCTCACCGTGGGTAAAAAGCTCGGACTCGGATTCTCTCTGATGTTAATACTGGCGATCGTTATCGCTGGCACCGGGATAACCTACCTCAATCTTATCGAATCACGCAGCGACCGCATCGATTTCAGCTATCAGTTAACGGGCGAAATCAGTCAGGCTAAATACACCCGTGCCATGTTTAGCCAAAATTACAATACCGACTACCTTGAACGTAACCGCAAACATATCGAGAACGCGTTGCAGCTGGCCAGCCACGCGCAAAACCTGAATTGGGATGTGCAAAGCCGCAAGGATCTGGAGCTCTTGGTGGTGTTGCTGGGTAACTATGAGCAACAACAGAAAATGTTTGCCAAAGCCGTGGTGGATAAAGACGCGGTACGAGCCAGCTGGAATATGTCCGAAGTTCAGGACAGCCTGAGCCAGGTTGAACGTCAGTTGGGGGCTACCGATCTGCAACTGGCGTTTATCCAGTTGAACCAGAAGCTGACCCAGATCCGCTACTATGCCCGTGGCCTGGTGCTGCAACCCAATCGCGACTCCGAAATCCCATTACTCAGCGCTATCGACGACGCCCGCAGCGCCGCCAACACGCTCAGCCAACGCCTGAACGAGTCACAGCGCCCGTTGCTCCAACCTCTGTTGACCGTGCTTGACGAGTATAAAGGCCATATCGCGGCCTACCTGCCCGCCGTTGAGAATGAGATCAAGATCAGTAAACAGCTCGGCGGCTACGCTGACGAGATCGGTACACTGGTTAACAATTTCATGAAGGATGAGTTGACGCAGACCCATAACAATATCAATACCGCACAGTGGCAGATGGGGATCACCACGGCGATCGCCATTCTTGCCGGCCTGCTGATATCATGGCGTATCACACTGCAGATCACTCGCCCACTCCACAGCACCCTGGAACTGGCAGAACGCATTGCCAAGGGTGATCTACGCCAGGCACAAACCAGCACTCGCCGTGATGAACTGGGCCAGTTGCTTAACGCCGTCGCCGCCATGAGCCAGAACCTGCGCGATATGATTGAGAAAATCCAGATGGGGGTCAGCCAGGTCTCCACCGCCGCCGGGGAAATCGCTGCAGGCAATACCGATCTCTCTTCACGTACCGAACAGCAGGCCGCCGCGGTGGAAGAAACCGCCGCCAGCATGGAACAGCTCACCGCCACGGTGAAGCAGAATGCCGACAACGCCCATCACGCCAACCAGCTGGCGACCGATGCCTCACAAACCGCACAGCAGGGCGGCAAACTGGTTAACAACGTCGTCAGCACCATGCGGGATATTTCCAACAGTTCGCAGCGGATCGCCGAAATTACCACCCTGATCAACGGCATTGCCTTCCAGACCAACATCCTGGCCCTGAACGCCGCCGTAGAGGCCGCCCGGGCGGGTGAGCAAGGGCGTGGTTTCTCGGTTGTCGCCAGCGAAGTCCGTAATCTGGCCCAGCGCAGCGCCCAAGCGGCGAAAGAAATCGAAGGGTTGATTACCGAGTCGGTCAACCGGGTACAGAGCGGTACCGCACTGGTGGAAGACACCGGCAACACCATGGAGCAAATCGTCCGTTCGGTCACCCACGTGCGCGATATCATGGCTGAAATAGCCGCCGCCTCCGATGAACAGACCAGAGGCATCGCACAGATTGGTCAGGCCATCGTGGAAATGGATCACACCACGCAGCAAAACGCCGCGCTGGTGGAAGAGTCTGCCGCCGCTGCCGATTCGCTGGAAGAGCAGGCTGAGATGCTGCTGCAAAGCGTCTCGGTATTCCGTTTGGCGGACAAGGCTGCACCAGTGGAAACCAAAACCACTCAGCTCAAATCACCATCAATGGTTAAACCGAGCACCAGCGCCGAGGACAACTGGACGACCTTCTAATCCCTCTGCCCGCCCGGTGATTTCCGGGCGGGTTATTCTGTTCCTCCCCCTCGACTCAGGCTATGCTAGACGGCATTAACGAGCGTGAATGGAGGCTTGCATGCACCACCCAGACGTCTATCTCGGTTCGATTCAACCTTATGAAGGTGGCCGCCCCAGCGCTATCGCCAAACGCCTGGTGGAGGGTACGCTGAAGCTTACCCCCTTGGGTCTGGCAGGCGACGAGCAGGCAGAAAAAAGCTACCACGGCGGGCCTGACCGCGCCCTTTGCCACTACCCGCGCGAGCATTACGACCACTGGCGTGAACAGTTCCCCGCTCAGGCAGAACAGTTCTGCGCACCCGCCTTTGGTGAGAATATTTCGACCCTCGGCCTGACCGAGCATAACGTGTTTATGGGGGATATTTTCCGCTGGGGAGAAGCGCTGATCCAGGTAACCCAACCGCGCTCTCCGTGTTTCAAACTCAATTACCATTTCGCTATCGACGATATTTCGGTGCTGATGCAGCAAACCGGCCGCTGCGGCTGGCTGTACCGCGTGGTGTCGGCCGGATCGGTCAGTGGCGACCAACCGCTGGAACTGGTAACCCGCAATAGCGACGTTTCCGTCGCACAAGCGATCGGCATCGCCTGGCACATGCCGTTCGATGAAGAGCAATACCGTCGTTTACTGTCGGTCGCGGGGCTGTCGGCCAGCTGGAGCAAAACCATGCTGACGCGCATCACCAGCGGCAAAATCGAAGACCTCAACCGCCGTCTGCTTGGCCGTTAACCGGCGCCAGACAGAAGACATCCATCGAGCTGGATTAGGGAGTTGCGTTATGGCTACATCACCTCATTCCATTCATCACGCGGCTGCGGCTGGCTATCAGGCCAATGCGGATCGCTACGTTTTAGGTCGCCCGGATTATCCGGCGGAGATCGCCGATTGGCTGCGTGAGGTACTCGAGCTACAGCCCGGTAAGACCGTCATCGATCTGGGTGCAGGCACCGGCAAGTTCACTCCGCGCCTGCTGGAGACCGGTGCCAACGTCATCGCCGTTGAACCGGTGGCGCAGATGCTGGAAAAGCTGGCGGCGGCATTCCCTCAGGTGAAAACGCTGGCAGGTACCGCCGAATCACTCCCGCTGCCGGATGAGTCGGTGGATGCCGTGGTGTGTGCGCAATCCTTTCACTGGTTTGCCACACGTCAGGCGCTGGCGGAAATTCAGCGCGTGCTGAAACCCGGCGGCAAGCTTGGCCTGGTGTGGAATATGCGCGATGCGCGGGTTGGCTGGGTACGCAAACTCAATCAGATAGTCGATCGCCACGAAGGGGATGCGCCGCGTTTTTATACTGGTGAATGGCGCAGGCTGTTCCCTTACCCGGGTTTTGCCCAGCTACAGGAGCAGGTGTTTATGCTGGGGCATAGCGGAGCGCCGGAAGATGTGATTTATAACCGTGTGCGATCTACCAGCTTTATCGCCGCGTTGCCACAACAGCAGCAGGAACAGGTGATCGAACAGATCCGCCAACTGGTGGCAGAGGAAGAGGAGCTGCGGGGGAAAGAAACGCTAACGGTGCCTTACCAGACCTGCGCGTTCTTTACCACCAAGGCATGAGCATGCCCCTCACCCTAACCCTCTCCCACAGGGAGAGGGGACCGATCGAGTTAGGCTGAAAGTATCGCGACTCTTCATCAGCACCAGCTGATTCACCTTGGTTGAGGGGGCGATCACGGTTGCTGAGATCACCACCCTTCTCTCAACAGAGCAGGGACCGATCGAGTGCGTTTTAAACTGTAGTGACTCACCTTGGCTCAGGGACGATCAAATTTGCTGAGGCTATCTTCTTTCTCCCAAAAGAGCAGGGGCTATCAGCTCCCTCTCCCTGTGGGAGAGGGTTGGGGTGAGGGGTAATCAGAACGGTTTTTTGGCGTAACCGGTAACCACTTTCAGGCCCATCTCGCGGCCAAGTGCGGTCATTGGGTGCACCACGATCAGCCCACGGGCGCTTTTCTTCAGCGTGCCCATATCCGCCTGCTCTTTCTTGGTGATCTCACGGCTGAACGGCAGTTGGCTCAACTTTTGCGCTTCCGCACTCAGTTTTTCCACGCGCACGTTTTTCAGGCGCTCGATCTCGGTCTTCAGCTTCTCTTTTTCTTTGAGATGTTGCGCAATCAGGTCGGTGTTACCCTGCTGGATCACCACGGTGTCTTTGTGGTTCAGTGCGTCCAGCAAATCGCTCAGGCGCTTAATCTCGGCTTTTTCTTTCTCTTTCATCGTCTCTGGCCTGTTTTGTTCTATGGCGTAAAAAATATTTCGCTAGTGTAGCAAAATGCACGGCAGGTTACTCCTCACCTTGCGCAATTCCCGCAGGCAGGCCACTCATCTCGCAGGCTTTTGCCCCCACCCGCGCCAGCGCCTGGGTATAACGGGCGTTAAATGGATAGCAGCAGGAAAGCCGCAGCCCGTTATGATAACGCCCACTAGGAGAATATAGCGTACCGGGCGTCAGGCAGATCTGCTCATCCAGCAACTGATGGAACAGCGCCACCGTGTCCACCCCTGCTGGGAACTCCACCCAGAACACAAACCCACCGGCAGGCTGAGTAGCTCTTGTCCCGCGCGGGAAATGGCGGGCAATCAGCGCCCTGGCCTCTTCCACCTGCGCCGCATAGCGTTTGCGCAAATTGCGCAGATGATGATCGTACCCCCCCGCCTCCAGGAACATGGCCAGCGTCTCTGACAGCAAATGCGACTCCGACATCGAAGATACCGCCTTCAGCTTGCGCAGCGCCTCACTAAAACGCCCGCCGACCACCCAGCCGATGCGGAAGTCCGGTGCCAGCGTTTTAGTGAAGCTGGAGCAAAACAGCACCCAGCCGTCGCTATCGAACGCCTTCACCGCTGGACTGAGCGCGCTGCCAAATTGCAGCTCGGCATACAGCCCATCTTCGATCAGTGGCACTTGATGATCGTTCATCAAGCGTGCCAGCCGTTTTTTCGACGCCAGCGGCATAGTGCAACCCAGTGGATTCTGTATCGTCGGCATGGCGATGACCGCATTTAGCCGTTTCTCCTGCAGCAGCAATTCCAGCGCATCCAGCGACAGGCCATGCTGCGGGTCGGTGGGGATTTCCAACGCTTTCAGCCCCAGGCTGGCAAGCAGCGGTAACAGGTAAAAATAGGTCGGCGACTCCAACCCCACGCAGTCGCCCGGCTTGGTGGTCACCCTGAGCGCCAGCTGCAAGGCTTCCATACAACCATGCGTCAACGTGATGTCACTCGGCTCCAGCAACATGCCCAACGTCATCGAACGCCGGGCGATCTGCTGGCGCAACCGCAGGCTGCCCGGCGGCAAGGCGTATTGGCCAATCAGATTAGGCTGGCGGCGTAACTGTGATGACAACATCCGCCCTAGCTTGCCACCGGGATAAAAATCCACGGTTTGCGGACAGGCGAGCGACAAATTGGTGAAGGCCGGGTTCTGTTGGGCGGCGAAAACCGTATCGATCAGGGCCAGCACATCATCCGCCGGTTGTTCTACCCGATTACTGGGTGCCGACGCCGTTTTCAACGCAGGCAAGGTCGCCCGCACGTAAAACCCAGACTGTGGCCGCGCCTCTATCAGACCCCGGTCTTCCAACTGGCGATAGGCTGCCACCACGGTATTGATGCTGACGCTGTGGCTCTGCGCGCAACGGCGCACCGAAGGCAGGCGGCTACCGGGCGGTAAAGTGCCACGGTGGATAGCGGCCGCCAATGTCTCCGCCAGTTGCAGGTAGCGGGTTTCGGGGATCTCATCAAGCAGGGTCACAATTTCTCTCCAGGCAATGGGTACAGTTTAAAATTAGCGAAACTGTAACCATGACAATAGCTGATTTCTGGTTCTGTCACCATCGCCACACAGCCCTTATGCTGGTGATCACTCCCAATCATGTATGGAAAACTTATGCTGGACTCTGCTTTTATCAGTTACGTGACCGTGATGTCGATTACTCCTGGCCCCAATAACCTGCTGCTGGCCTCGTCCGGCGTCAATTTCGGCCTGCGGCGTACCCTGCCGATGGTGTTTGGTATCAGCCTGGGCTGCGCAACACAGTTAGCCCTCACCACGCTATTACTGGCGCTGATCCTGAACTGGGCCGATGCCATCCGCTTTCCGCTGGCGGTGATGGGTTGTGCGTACCTGCTGTGGCTATCGTGGAAACTGTATAAGGCGGCATCACCGGATGCTAAACAGCAGGCGCGGCCAATGCACTTTATCGGCGGAGCCTTGTTCCAGGCGGTGAATCCGAAAGCCTGGCTGATGGCCATCAACGTGGCGATCCTGTTCACACCTCATGAGGGGGCGACGCTGCATCAGACGCTGTTAACCATCGCAGGCTTCACCGCGGTGAATATCCCCTGCATCTTGATTTGGGCGTTGATGGGCGATCGGCTGCGCCACGCTCTGCGTGTGACCTGGAAACTGCGGTTATTTAACGGCGTGATGGCGGGCTTAATGGCAGCAACCGCGTTATGGCTGCTGTTTGACGAGTGGCGGACGCTGATGGCTTAAGGCTTTTGAGCACCGAGCGGGGAGAGCCGGGAGGGTTGCTTGGCGCCGATTTCCGCCAACAGCTCGGTAATCGACAGCACCATGGTGGAACGCACCATCTGCTGGTAACGCTGGTGTTGCATGGCGATCAGCGATTCATCCGCCTCGCCGGGCTGTAGAAAAGTGGGGACCGGCGGCAAAGCGCTGACGCAATGGAGCTCGCCGAAGGGGCCGAGTATCTCATCATCAATAAAGCGATATTCCGAACCGTCGTGGTTCAGCTCTTCACGCATCGCCATCAGCAGTTCGGCATCTTCGTATTCGTGGCGGGAAATCACCCCCAGCCCGTACATCAGCTTCAGACGAACCGAAAGTTCACCAAGCGGCCCGGCACCGGACAACAGAGGTTCGACGGCATATTTCACCGCATAGTCATCTTTACGAAAAACCTGCACCACCAGGACGTTAAGCGCTTCTGCCAGCAGCTCGACCGCTGCGATCAGAAAACTGCGCACCGTCTTGCCAGCGTTCAGCTTTTCCAGAACCTTGTTTTCGAATGCCTGTGTCTCGATCATCTTCGCTTTTCGAATCGCGTGGGCGGTGTGGTCACTCAGGCGCTCCCCGTTAACCGCAGGGAGTGAGCCAGAATGGGGAGCAAAGACGCCTTGCCCCCTCACCCTACCCCTTATCCGTGGGGAAAGGGAATGGGGTTGCTTACACTGGTTTGATATCACAGCGTTTACTGCAAGGCGTTATACACAGCAACCGCCTCTTCCACAACCTTGCTGTCGGCCGGTAAACCGGAAATTTGCGCCAGCGCGGCTTTTGGACCCAATTTTGTCAGCAAGTCTACCAGTTCTTGTGCCTGTGGGTCCTGCTCGCTGCGGTAGCTCATGGCGGCGGCAATTCCCTTGATCAGGTTGGCGTGCGGCAAGCCGTATTCCAACGTGCCCATCAGCGGCTTGATCAGGCGATCGCCCGCGCTCAGTTTGCGCAGCGGCTGACGACCCACGCGCTCTACGTCATCGTGCAGGTACGGGTTTTCGAAGCGGGACAGGATTTTGTTGATATAGGCGGCATGCTTGTCGGCGTCAAAACCGTAGCGCTTGATCAGCACCGCACCGCTCTCTGCCATCGCCCCTTTGACCACCTGACGGATGACCGGATCGAGGATCGCATCACGAATGGTCAACAGCTTGGCGCGCTGGCCCAGGTAAGCGGTGATCGCATGGCCGGTATTGAGGGTAAACAGCTTACGCTCAACAAACGCCATCAGGTTGTCGGTCAGTTCCATGCCGGCGATGGCTGGCGGTTGCCCCTTGAATTGGGTCTGATCGACGATCCATTCGCTGAAGGTTTCCACCGTCACTTCCAGCGGATCGTTGCTGCCCGCCTCGGCTGGCGGCACGATACGGTCTACGGCAGAATCGACAAAGCCGATATGCTGCTCAACCCAGGCTTGCTCATCCTGTGGCAGTGCGTCGAACACATGTTGCTTAAGTTGGCTGGTACCACGCACCATGTTTTCACAGGCGATGATATTCAGCGGTTGAGTATTGCCTTGCTGATGGCGCAGGATCAGGCCTTTGGCGATAGTCCCGGCAATTCTGGCGAGGATCTGCGGACCAACGGCGGTCGTGACGATATCAGCCTGGGCAATCAGGGCCACCGCCTCTTCGCTACCGCTGTTAACGGCACTGACGTTATTCACCTCTTCAACGCGCGCCTGCTCACCCACCACATGTACCTGGTAGCTTTTGCGTTGGTTCAACGCGTCCAGCACCGTCTGGTTAACGTCAGCAAAAGTCAGTTCGGCGTGCGCGTCGGCAAGCAGTTTGCCAATAAAGCCACGGCCAATATTGCCGGCTCCGAAGTGTAATGCTTTCATATTCCACCCTTTCTTAATGTAGAAAGGTGCAGCAAGCTGCACCCTTTAAAATAATTCTGTTATCAGGCCTTTTTACCGCCCAGCAAATCCAATACTTCCTGGACGCTGGTGGTATGCGCCAGCCGCTCGATGACGGTTTCATCATCCAACGCATTGGTCAGGCTGGTGATCACCTGGATATGCTCGTTGTTACGTGCTGCGATACCGATAACCAGGCGCGCCACCTCATCCTCTTCGTCACCGAAACGTACGCCCTGTGGATACTGGCAGAACACCACGCCGGTGCGCAGCACACGGTCTTTGGCTTCGATGGTGCCATGCGGCACGGCAATGGATTCGCCCAGATAGGTAGAGGTCAACTTTTCACGTTCCAACATGGCCGGAACATATTCTGGCTCGACGTAGCCGCCCTTCACCAGTTGCTCACCGGCAAAACGAATCGCCTGCTCTTTATCAATGGCCTGCAAGCCGAGGAACACGTTGCTTTCACCCAGTTTGAACAGGTTCTGTTCGCTAGCTTCAAAGCTGTCATCCAGGGTAGAGATAACCTTCTGCTCGGTTTCGCTGGTCTTGTTAGCGGCCACCAGGCGGGCGGTCAAATCACTGTACAGATGGCTGTCCAGGAAGTTGGTCAGCGAGATGTGCTGGGCCTGCGGCGCATGGCGCATCGCACGCTCGGTCAGATCGCGGTGAGTGATCACCAGATCCACATCTTCCGGCAGGCTGTTGATCGCGCTATTGGTTACGGAGATATTCTTCAGCCCCGCGTCCGCCACTTTCTTGCGTAGCACCCCAGCCCCCATGGCGCTGGAACCCATACCCGCATCGCAAGCCACGATGATTTTACGCACGGTGCTCAGATCGCCGTCTACCGCTGCGTTTACCGCGGCACCGCCTTTAGACTGGGCTTTCATGTCCTGGATACGGCGGGTCGCCTCTTCCAGATCGTCTTCCTCTTTCACTTTTGAGGTTTTCAGCAGGAAAGATGAGACCACGAAGGAGACCAGGAACGCCGCAAATACCGCCGCCAGGTTGGCGAAGTAGGCGCCTTTTGGCGTCATCGCCAGCACCGCCAGGATAGAACCAGGGGAAGCAGGAGATACCAGGCCGCCGTTCAGCAGGGTCAGGGTGAATACGCCGGTCATACCGCCCAGAATAACCGCCAGGATCAGACGTGGATTCATCAGCACGTAGGGGAAGTAGATTTCGTGGATACCACCCAGGAAGTGGATGATCGCCGCACCGCCAGCAGACTGCTTGGCACTGCCACGGCCGAAGAACATATAGGCCATCAGCACGCCCAAACCTGGGCCTGGGTTGGCTTCGATCAGGAAGAAGATTGATTTACCGGTTTCCGTCGCCTGCTGGATACCCAGCGGTGAGAAGATGCCGTGGTTGATGGCGTTGTTCAGGAACAGGATTTTCGCCGGTTCAACGAAGATCGAGGTCAATGGCAGCAGGTTGTTGACCACCATGATATGCACGCCAGCCGCCAGCACTTTGGACAGTGCTTCGACCAATGGCCCGATACCCATAAAGGCCAGGATTGCCAACAGCATACCGATGATGCCAGCGGAGAAGTTGTTGACCAACATCTCGAAGCCGCTCTTGATCTTGCCGTCAACCCAACGGTCAAAATGCTTGATCGCCCAGCCACCCAGCGGCCCAACAATCATGGAGCCGAGGAACATCGGCATATCTGCACCGACGATCACGCCCATGGTGGTGATGGCACCGACTACGCCGCCACGCTCGCCGCCCACCAGTTTACCGCCGGTATAACCGATCAGCAGTGGCAGCAGGTAGGTGATCATTGGCCCAACCAGCTTGGCTAACGTCTCGTTTGGCAGCCAGCCGGTAGGAATGAATAGCGCAGTGATGATACCCCAGGCGATGAATGCGCCAATGTTGGGCATCACCATGTTACTCAGGAAACGGCCAAAGTTTTGCACTTTAACCTTGATGTCTGGTGAAAACATAAACACACCCCTATTGTTACGCGCTGACAATAAGAGCGCGCGATAATTGTTGTAACGTTCTAGCCCTGTTGATGCTGTTTGCGAAACGGACTCTACCACGCTCCTTTTACTACGCGAACCTCACGGAATTTTTGTGATCACCATCACTAACATTGCCCCTATACCCCAGTGTATTTAGTGATACACATCACACTTATCCGGTGTAAAAAAAATACAACGAGAAGATATACCGGCTAAAAGCACCTAAAACGTGACTTTAATCACACTTTAAACCTTGATGTTTGTTTTTGAAATGTGACAAGAATCACAATTTATTTTACATCCGACCACCGGGCCGTGGCCTGAACTGACATCTTCCCTGTGAGCATCCACACCGTCGGGAAATAACCATGGCGTGGATGAAAGAAAACTACATTAAGAAATGTGATGAATAACTGAAGTGTAGTACAGAAAATACGTGGGGGAAGGAGGGCCAAGGAGTTGGAAAAAAGCGGAATAATGTATGTGGTACCAAATGCTGGCCCACATACATTGTTTAGAACGAAGGTTACTGCATTACTGCCAGCACGGTTTTCTGTGCGTTCAGCAAGTCCTGCTGCTTGGCCACCAGATTGGACATCATGGTGTTGTACTGCGTCGCCTGCTGCTGGGTGCGGAACTGTACGCCACCGTTGTTGAAGCTGACCTGATTGCCCTGGGCCTGCAGGAAATCCCCTACCTGTACCAGGTCTTGGACAAAACCGGCGGTGGTTGGGATCGCTGGCATCAGCGCATTGGCCGGTGCGGTAACAATCTTGTCATACGCCTGGTTATACACCGCTTTCAGATCATCCGGCTGTTTCAACGCCGCATGAGCGGTATCCGCCTGCGCCTTGGCAGTCTGGATCTGCTGGCCCAGCAGGTTTAACGCACCGATCGACTGTTGCAGGCTATCGCGCTTGCTCATGTAGTCCTGCGCGGTACGGATCTGATTAACCTGCTCCAGCGCCGGGGTCAGGCTGGCGTCCACCGACTTGGTCAACTGCTGGGAAAAGCCCACCAGAATGGCGTAATCGCTGGTATAAGCACCGAATTTCTGTTTCTGATCTTCGCTCAACGTCGGGATATGTACGCCACTGCGCATGACCGTATTCTGTAAGTAATCAACGAATGCCTTGCGCTGCTCCGGCTCTTTATCGCCGCAGGCGGTCAGTTGCATAACCACCAACAATGCCAACACCGGTGCCAGCCAACGCGCGAAACTTCTGCTCTGGATCCCTACAGCCATGTGACATAACTCCTGTTATAAACGTGTCTTTTATCGGATTCCATGCCGTCTGCCGCCCTCCGTGCGTCTACAAGAATAGATCAACTGCCAGCGATACGAAATGTGATTGTGCGAGGCTCGCAGAATAACTCACCGTTGCGCGGCCGCCATCAGAGAAGAAAAAGCGCCCGCAGGCGCTTTTTCTTGGGCTTTACACCATTATTGCAGTACGGAGATATCCGCGACCTGCAGGAACAGTTCACGCAGCTTGCTCAGCAACGTCAGGCGGTTCACCCGCACCGCTTCATCTTCTGCCATCACCATCACGCTGTCGAAGAACGCATCTACGGTTTCACGCAGTGCGGCCAGTTCAACCAGCGCTTCCTGGTAGCGGCCTTCGGCGAAGAACGGTTGCAGCTTATCGCGCAGCACCACCAAGTGGGTTGCCAACTTCAGCTCGGCCGGTTCTTTCAATACCGATGCGTGGACCTGGTCCAGCAGCGTATCGCTGGATTTGGCCAGGATATTGGAAACGCGCTTGTTGGCAGCCGCCAATGCCGCGGCTGCGTCCAGCGTACGGAAATGCGTCACCGCTTTTACCCGCGCATCGAAGTCTGCTGGCTTGGTTGGGCGACGAGCCAACACGGCCTGGATGGTATCCACCGCGTGACCTTCTTCCTGATACCAGGCGCGGAAACGGCCCAGCATAAAGTCGACAACCTCATCTACGACCTTGGCGTTGGTCAGCTTGTCGCCATACAGACGTACAGCCTCTTCGGTCAGGATCTGCAGATCCAGCGGCAGGTTTTTCTCAACGATAATACGCAGCACGCCCAGCGCAGCACGGCGCAGTGCGAACGGGTCTTTATCGCCTTTTGGATGTTGCCCGATGCCGAAGATCCCGGCCAGGGTGTCCATCTTGTCGGCAATCGCCAACGAGCAGGCCACCAACGATTGCGGCAGCTCATCACCGGCAAAGCGTGGTTGGTACTGTTCGTTCAACGCTACCGCCACGTCTTCGGCTTCACCGTCGTGGCGCGCATAGTGCATGCCCATGACGCCTTGGGTGTCGGTGAATTCGAACACCATGTTGGTCATCAGATCGCACTTCGACAGCAGCCCCGCACGCGTAGCGTGGTTGACGTCGGCCCCGATCTGGCTGGCGATCCAGCCCGCCATGGCCTGAATACGGTCGGTCTTGGCACGCAGGGTGCCCAGTTGCTGTTGGAACAGCACGGTTTCCAGACGCGGCAGGTTGTCTTCCAGGCGTTGCTTACGGTCGGTATTGAAGAAGAATTCGGCATCCGCAAGACGTGGGCGCACGACCTTCTCATTACCGGAGATGATTTGCTGCGGATCTTTCGATTCAATATTGGCGACGAAGATAAAGTTCGGCAGCAGTTTGCCCGCGGCGTCATACACCGGGAAATACTTCTGATCGCCCTTCATGGTGTACACCAACGCTTCCGCTGGCACCGCCAGGAATTTCTCTTCGAACTTGGCGGTCAGCACCACTGGCCATTCGACCAACGAGGTGACCTCTTCCAGCAGGCTCTCGCTCAGATCGGCTTTACCGCCAATCTGCTGTGCAGCCAACTCGGCATCACGCTTGATCAAGGATTTACGGGTTTGATAATCCGCCACCACTTTGCCGCGCTCCAACAGGATCTGCGGGTATTGATCGGCATTATCGATGGTGAATTCGGCTTCACCCATAAAGCGGTGGCCGCGAATAGTGCGGGCAGAGTCGATACCCAGCACGGTGCCTGGGATCAGTTCTGCACCCAGCAACATGGTCACGGTATGCACAGGGCGGACGAACTGGGTTTCTTTATCGCCCCAGCGCATCAGTTTCGGGATTGGCAGCTTGGACAGCGCAGTGCTCACCATACCGGCCAGCAGTTGCTGGGCAGATTGGCCTGGCACATGGGCGCGATACAGCAGCCATTCGCCTTTATCGGTCACCAGGCGTTCGGCCTGATCGACGGTAATACCGCAGCCACGCGCCCAACCTTCGGCCGCTTTGCTCGGGTGGCCGCTGGCATCGAACGCCTGGGCAATGGCTGGGCCGCGTTTTTCAACTTCACGATCGGCCTGCGCAGCACTCAGATCCGCCACTTTCAACGCCAGGCGGCGCGGAGCGGCAAACCACTTCACTTCGCCATGTTCCAGGCCAGCGTTGTCCAGTTCAGCAGTAAAGTTGGCGGCAAAGGCTTCTGCCAGTGAGCGAAGAGCCTTCGGCGGCAGCTCTTCCGTGCCGATTTCCACCAGGAAAGTCTGTTGTGTCATAGCTGCCTCTACTTCTTGTTACACATTGGGAAGCCCAACGCTTCGCGGGAAGCGTAGTAGGCCTCGGCAACGGCTTTGGTCAGCGTGCGAATACGCAGAATATAGCGCTGACGCTCGGTTACCGAGATCGCCTTGCGTGCATCCAACAGGTTGAAGGTATGAGCAGCCTTGAGGATACGTTCATAAGCCGGCAGTGGCAGCGGTTTCTCCAATGCCAGCAGCGTTTGTGCTTCCTTCTCATACTGCTCGAAGCAGGAGAACAGGAAATCAACATCGGCGTATTCGAAGTTATAGGTGGACTGCTCCACTTCGTTCTGATGGAACACGTCGCCGTAGGTGGTAACGCCCAATGGACCGTTGCTCCACACCAGATCGTAGACGCTGTCCACGCCCTGGATGTACATCGCCAGGCGTTCCAGACCGTAGGTGATCTCACCGGTGACCGGTTTGCACTCCATACCGCCAACCTGCTGGAAATAGGTAAACTGCGTGACTTCCATGCCGTTTAACCACACTTCCCAACCCAGACCCCAGGCACCGAGCGTCGGGTTTTCCCAGTTGTCTTCCACAAAGCGGATATCGTGGATGGTCGGATCCAGACCCAGTTCCTTCAAGGAACCCAGGTAGAGTTCCTGAATGTTTTCTGGCGATGGCTTAATCACCACCTGGAATTGGTAGTAGTGCTGCAGGCGGTTCGGGTTTTCCCCGTAACGGCCGTCGGTTGGGCGACGAGACGGTTGCACATAGGCGGTGGCCATTGGCTCCGGGCCCAGTGCACGCAGGCAGGTCATCGGGTGGGATGTCCCCGCGCCAACTTCCATGTCCAGCGGTTGCACGATGGTGCAGCCCTGGCGCGCCCAATAGTCCTGTAGTGTCAGGATCAGACCCTGAAAGGTCTTGGTATCAAACTTTTGCATGTTGATTTCGCACGCGATACAAGTGGATTTAACAGAATGGGTCAGTATACCCGTTGACCGTAAGATATACAGCCAGAATCCCGCAGCAAGTGTCAATCTTCGTGAAAAAAGCACGCTTCGCGGCCAGTTAGGAAGGGATTGGGTCGATAGCTGTTGCCTGAACGGAGTTTAGCCAGGCGATAAGCCTCAATTTAGGGTCGGCACAAGCAGTGGTGTTTAATACCGCTACCCCCCCCGCCGATGATCATCGACACGTTCAAGCCGGAAGGCAACGTTGAGCTCCTGGCCACTCTCATTCCCGCTCGGAAAGCACCGGCCTGATGAGCTTCAGTTCGACACCAAGCCTGATGGCATGTTTGGCATTGGTAACGCCTAATTTTTTGACCACGTTGCCGATATGATATTTTACGGTAGTGAGCTTGATCCCCAAAATCAGCGCGATTTCCTGATAGGACTTTCCCATGCTTGCCCAGTAAATCACCTCATTTTCACGCTTGGAGAACAGCTCTTTTTGGTTGATTTGGTCATCATCACTGGTGTTATTCAGCTCGTGATAGAGTGCGGTCAATTTATCATGTACGGTGATCAACAGCATTTGCAGTTTATGTTGGTTCTCTTTGATAATCTCTTCTATATTTTCGTCACAGGAGTCATCCATAAAAAGAGACAGCACCACCAGATTATTGTTATGATCGTGCAACACAAACGTATAGCCATTGATGATGTTATAATTCTTGGCCATATCAAAAATATTGGGGTGTTTTAACCCAGAGTCGTTCTTAATATTTTCATCCCAGACGAAAGGGGTCACTCGCCGGGATGTCGTAATCAATACCGGATCGATAAACTGGTAGTTATTTGCGGTGTAAAACTCAAACCATTCTGTTTTGTTGGAAATGATGGCAAAATCGGCAGGGTTTATTTTGCTCATGATCGCATAAGCGTACTTTATGCTGTTATACTCTTGTAAGTTCGCTTCCAAATAACTCTTTATGACTGAGTTAATAAATTCATTATTAAAGAATAAACTCGACACGCAAAGTCTCCTTTTTGAAATTCTCATTACAAATTTCAGAGCACAGCATTGAAGTAATATTTTATCATAAAAAAAACAGAAAACTAATAGTGAGTAAAAAAAATCCGTGAGCTTTTTAATCAATAACACCGTGATGATTTTAATGCTTGATCTATTTAATGAAATAACCGTGTTTTTTTAACTGCGCTCCCCCAGCCTGATTTTTTCACTGCGTTAATAACGGATTTACGACAGTCTGCGTGATAGAATTTTAGTTGCTAAAGTGTTTTAATTGGGTGTTTTTTTGCCAAAATGTTAACATTCGGAAAAAAAACAGCGCGTCATATCTGATAATAACTGACTTTCTGATTGTTGATACCGGGTTAAAGCTAAAAAACGAATGATAGGGGCTGAGATTGATACGTTTTTTATATATTTCAGGCACGCAAAAGCGCTCCCACTCGTTGGTTGGCGAGCGAGAGAACAATTGACAGACAACCTGTTATTTATAATAATGACAACAAAATTTCCCTGGTGTTGGCCGAATTGGCTCCTGATCCTTTAAACGGGATCAGTTTTTTTTATTTAAATCTTTTGCTCTTATGCCGTAACGATAAAGTCTTTTAGGGGCAAATGATAGTTATACTAAAGTACAGTCAGACACTGTACTTTTTCGGTGAAGGACTCGGGCAAGGCAATGGCGAACAGGGCTGACAGGCCCGTATATCAGGTGCTGTCCTGTAATAATGGTAAGTGTTGCTCCCCCTATTCTTCCCGGCACCAAGCCCTCTGGCACCGGGCAATCAGGATTAAAGCCCCCCTTCAAAAACGCGCGCTGACCCCCACATTGTACATAAATTGCTCACCACTGCTCAAGCCGCTGGTTTGCGAAACAGTCGCAAACGCCGCCACCCGATCGCTCAACGGCATATTCGCCCCCAAGGTAATATCCATCCAGTTTTTATCCTGGCTGGCGCTGTCGCGGGTGAATGAGGTCTGGGTCGATTTCAATCCACCGCCTGCCCGGTAAACGCCATCACCGAACTGATGCTGATAGCTCACCTCCGCGTAGGGATTAACTACCCCAAGTTGGCTATCCAATCGCCATCCTACAGCGCCGATCTGCGAATGATAGGTCTGATCGTTGAAACGCATGGCCGTACTATTGTCGCCATTCTCGCTATAACCGGAGACGTTGCTGTAATCCCAGGCAAACTGAGCCATCGGCCCGGTAGTGAGGGACGAAGCGATTGGGAAGTCATACCCCGCAGTAACGCGCGCGCCCCACTGCTTACCATCGGTATCGCCGGTTTCTGTGCGGGTTAGCGAACCCAGCTGCATACTGCGGTTAATGTCGTCGTAATTCACGCTGGCATAGTGCAAATCGGCATTGACCCATCCCTGCTCAAACAACGTCACTGAGCTGAAGGCCGACAGCAGCACGCCACGCGCCTTATAATCGTAACGGCTGGAAGGTTGCTGATTGTCGTTGGAACCCGAGATCAGCGCACCTATCAGCCACTCATCCGTCAGTTGGTAATCCACGCCCAACGTTAGGTTATGCGTGGTGGCGTCGCCATCCCCGGCAACCGTATTGGCTGAATAATCATAACGTTGCCCAGCATAGCCGCCGAATACGCCCAACGACCCCTGCGGATTGCTGCTGGTGCGTAGCTGCTGAAAACGGCTGTCCAGGGTGGCACGGCTATCACGCGCGAAAGCGGCGGTTGCCTGGTTGAGTGCCACCGCCTGCGCCGGGCCATCCAACACCGCCTGAATATAATCGGCGATCAGTTGGTGAGCCTGCGGGCTGGGGTGGAAATGATCGGCAAACAGATAAGCCTGCTCGCTGTTAAAGCCTGGCATGGCTGAACTGCATACCGCCGAAGAAACTCCCGCTGGGCAGGCCATACCAGCGGTGTTGGTAAAACCAAACTGGCCCGGATTGGCGATCGCCTCACTGAACAGTTTGTTGACATCAACGCGCACGATATTACCGCCGCCCTGAGCCAACAGGCGATCTTCGCTCTGGTTATAAAAATCGGTAAGCTGGGCCGCCTGGGCACTGAAACTGTCAAAAGCCGCGCTCAGTTGGGCAGCGATGGCCTGCTGCTCCAGAGGATTGCTGCTGGCCTGCTGTGCAGCGGCACCTAAAGCCTGATGGATCGCCTGCTGGCGTGAAGCGTTATCCGGCGTGGCGAGAGTATTAAGCTTGCCGTACGCCGCCAGTATGGCTGCCCCCTGCACCGGCCCCAGCGCCTGCTGGATAATCAGCTCCATCAACTGCGGGGTTGAGCCGATATTGGGTACCGTTGGCACTATCACCGTCCCGGCACCGGCGTTCAATAAAGCGTGCACCTGCGTCGCCGCAGCCAAGGCGCTGGTATAGGCCACCTCCGGTGCGGTTGCCACATTCATCGCCGCTGCGGCCAGATCGTTGCCGCCAATCCAGTGAATATACAAACCGTCGCCGTCGGCCCTGCCGTTAACCCGCGCAAGGTAGCTTTGTAGCTGATCCTCGGTGTTGTCCGCCGGGTTCAGCGCCGGTACGGCCACGCCACCACCGGCAGCATAGTTGTAGCCACCGTTATCGGACGCCACCAGCGCGGCACCGATGCGCTGGCCCAGTATTTCGTCATACAGCCGATGTTGGTGACTGTCATAAGTGAAGCGGCCGTTATTGCCGGTATCACTCAGACTGTCGCCAAACACGTAAAGTTGATCGTAAGCCTGTGCCGTAGCACTGAGGCAAAAAGCTAAAGCCACGGCAAGCACCGTTGGGGTGTGCTTGACCTTTCTTTTCAGAGGCATAAATAGACTCCTAGTCATAAATAGAGGAAATCCTGTTCTTATCGTTGGCAGTTATCGCCATAGCCGTGTAGTAAATATTGCGGGGATTCACATAACGTCAAGTTAACTGACGATAAATCGTGCAAAGGGTTGCCAAGCGGGTGGCTTACGGCGATGATTACCTGTAAATAATTACAGCATAAGGAATCCTCGTATGGCTAACGAACGTTGCGGTTGGGTTACCGCCGATCCGCTATATCTTGAGTATCATGACCAGGAATGGGGCGTACCCACCACCGACGCACGCGAGCTGTTCGAAATGCTGTGCCTGGAAGGCCAGCAGGCCGGTCTTTCCTGGATCACCGTGCTGAAAAAACGTGAAAACTACCGCCGTGCCTTCCACAATTTCGATCCGCAGCGCATCGCAGCCATGACTGAGCAAGACGTGGCAACGCTGATGCAAGACAGCGGCCTCATCCGCCATCGCGGCAAGATTGAGGCGATTATCAACAATGCCAAGGCCTATCTGGCGATGGAAGCCGCCGGAGAGGATTTTGTCTCCTTTATCTGGCAGTTCGTCACCGGCAAGCCGCTGATCAATCACTGGCAGGCGCTTGGCGAAGTCCCCGCCAAAACCGAACAGTCCGATGCTCTGTCCAAGGCGTTGAAAAAACGCGGTTTTAAATTTATCGGCTCAACCACCTGCTATGCCTTTATGCAGGCCAGCGGCCTGGTGAACGATCATCTTTCCGGTTGCTTCTGCCACCCAAAGCAGCGCCAGGCATGATCCGCACCGCCGTCCCGGCCGATATCGAGCCGCTGATGACGCTGTGGCTGGCAAGTACCACCCAGGCCCATCCGTTTATCGCGGCCGATTATTGGCAGCAAACCGCCCAGTTGGTGCGTGAAAGCTATCTGCCGCGCGCCAAAACCTGGGTTTATCTGCACCACCAGCAGATCGCCGGTTTTATCAGCGTGCTGGACGAACGCTTCGTGGGGGCGCTGTTTGTTGATGAGCGCTTCCACGGCCAAGGCGTCGGAGCCGCGCTGATGGAGCACGTGCAGCAACAGCACGGCTGGCTGAGCCTGGAGGTTTACGAGCAGAATCTGCGGGCCTGCGCCTTTTACCGCAAGCTTGGGTTCAGTGAAGTACAACGCCAGTTCAACCAGGAGACCCAGGCCCATACGCTGATCATGAACTGGGCCGCCACCGAACTGCGCTACCCCTGAAGAAGCGGCGGGGGGGCTTTGTCATCCCTGCCCGCTTCTGGTACTTTGGCAGCCAACCTTGTCAACGAGATCCAGCATGTTTACCCATATCGCCTTATCCAAGCTCAACGGTCTTGAATTGATGGTGTACAACTACGTCATCAAAAATAAGGACAAGGTCATGTATATGACCATTCGCGAGCTGGCGGACGGTGCCAAGGTCTCCACCACCACGGTATTGCGCTTTTGTAAGAAAATGAATTTCAGCGGCTATTCGGAATTCCGCATTCGCTTTAAACTCTATCTGGAACAGGAAGACAAGCTGCTGCTAACCTCCGGCGTCAGTGAAATTGTCAGCTTCTTCAAGAGTATTAACAATGAAGAGTTTGAACAGTTAATTACGGATGCGGCAGCACACATTGCCAACGCGGAACGGATCATCTTTGTTGGAGCAGGAACATCCGGCACATTAGGTAAGTACGGCGCTCGTTTTTTCTCTAACGTCGGTAAATTCAGTAATTATATCGATGACCCTTATTATCCCATCAGCAGCGATATGTATAAAAACGCGGTAGCCATTATTTTATCGGTTTCTGGAGAAACGCCGGAAATTCTTAAATTGGCCAGCCAATTTAGCCTGCATAACTGTAAGATCGTCAGCATTACCAATAGCG
The DNA here is from genome assembly GCF_055790865.1 of Serratia sp. K1WW1. NCBI lineage: Bacteria > Pseudomonadati > Pseudomonadota > Gammaproteobacteria > Enterobacterales > Yersiniaceae > Serratia > Serratia sp. K1WW1. The sequence goes on along the minus strand of NZ_CM147697.1, from coordinate 77,642 downwards.
AAACCTCTTCACTGGCGCGCATGGCGGACTTTAACCTCTCTTACCACATGCCGCAAATCCGCATTGCCAGCGAATATGATATCACTACCCAGGTGCCAGTGATGTATATGTTGGAGGCGATAGGGAAAAAGCTGGCTAAAAGCCTCGGCCATTAATGTTATTAGCTAAAGCACGTTAAATAACACCCTGTTTTTTGCATGTGACAAATCACTATCTTGCCATTTTGTTATATCGTGACATTCTCTTGCCGTTTGCTACTATCCATTTAGAAATCACCTTCGACCTACAATAAAGCCCGATATTTCTGTACCCCACAGATGGAGTTACGTTGATGGCAATTAATTATGCTGACTCGGCAAAAGAAATCGTGCGCCTGATTGGCGGCGATAATAATGTGATTAATGTCACACATTGCGCCACCCGTTTGCGATTTATTTTAAAAGACGGTAGCCAGGCCGATAAAGACACGCTGAAACGCGTCAAAGGCGTTATTACCGTCATCGAGTCCAGTGGCCAATTGCAGGTGGTGATCGGCAACCACGTCGGCGATGCCTATAGGGAAGTGCTCAAGCTGGTCAATATGGATGAGAACGTGGCGGTCAGCGCGCCGAACGTCGGCATCGTCAGCCGCCTGATGGACATTATCTCCAGCATCTTCGCCCCCTTCCTGTATCCGCTGGCAGCCTGCGGGGTGTTGCAGGGGCTCATCTCGCTGTTTGCTGCCTTGGGCTGGATGGATCCGGCAAGCGGCACCTATCGTATCCTGAACTTCGTTTCCTGGACCGGCTTCACCTTCCTGCCGGTGATGGTGGCCTTCACCGCCGCGAAAAAATTCAACGTCAACCCGTTCACCGCAGTGATCGCGGCCTGTGCGCTGGTCTCTCCAGACTATATGAACATGCTCACCGCCAATAAAATCCTGTTGGTGAACTCTGCCGATCCGGCCATGCAGGCTTTGATGCAGGAAGCCGTCAATAACCCACAGATTGCCAGGGTGCTGGCCGAGGTGGCCGGTATCCCGATTAACGCCGATCCCCTCACCTTCCTGGGCATGCCGGTGCAATATCTCAGCTACACCGCCTCGGTGATCCCGATCATCCTGATGGTCTGGATCATGTCTTATGTGCAGCGTTTCTTTGAACGCATCCTGCCGCTGGTGATCCGCAACCTGTTCACGCCGATGTTCTGTATCGCGATCATGGTGCCGCTGACGCTGCTGGCCTTTGGCCCGATCGGCAACATGATTGGCGGTGCCATCGGTGGCGTCTATAACACGCTGTATCACCTCAGCCCTTCCATTGCCGGAGCGGTGGTAGGCGCACTGTGGATGCCGTTGGTCACGCTGGGCGTACACTGGGGGATCACGCCGGTCACCGTGGGGAACTATGCCACGCTGGGTTATGACACCTTTACCGGCCTGCAAGCCTCGCCGGTGTTTGCCATGGCAGGTGCCGTGCTGGGCGTCTATTTGAAATCCAAAGACCCGGAGATGAAGCGCGTTTCGCTGTCTGCGGGCATGACCGCCCTGTTTGGCATCACGGAGCCCGCCATCTACGGCGTAGCGTTGCGTCTGAAACGCCCAATGATTTGCGGCTGTGTTGCCGGTGCGGTCGGCGGTTCCATTGCCGGAGCCTTCAACGCGGTGTCGTGGAGCTATTGCCTGCCGGGGATTGCCGTGCTGCCGGTGTTCTTTAAAGAAGGCCATATGCCGCAGTTCCTTGGCTTCCTGTTGTCCATCTGCGTGGCATTTGTGCTTGGTGCGGTTCTGACCTATATCGTCGGCTTCAAAGAAGAACAGCCTGCGCCAACGGCACCGCTCAACAAGCCTGAAATGGCCTAAATTCATCTACCAAGAGAAGCAAAGTTATGAAAAAACAGTTACCGGATGATTTCCTGTGGGGCGGCGCAGTAGCGGCGCATCAGGTTGAAGGCGGCTGGGATCAGGGCGGTAAAGGCCCAAGCATCGTTGATGTGCTGTCCAGCGGTGCCCACGGCGTCGATCGCGTGATCACCGACGGCATTGAACCAGGCTACCTCTATGCTAACCACGAGGCGGTGGACTTCTATCACCGTTATCAAGGCGATATCGCGCTGTTTGCCGAAATGGGCTTCAAGTGCTTCCGCACCTCGATTGCCTGGTCGCGCATCTTCCCGCTGGGGGATGAGCTGGAGCCGAACGAAGAAGGATTACAGTTCTACGACAACCTGTTTGACGAGTTGCTGAAATATGGTATTGAGCCGGTGATCACCCTTTCCCACTTTGAGATGCCATGGCATCTGGTGAAAGCGTATGGCGGCTGGAAAAACCGCAAGGTAGTCGATTTCTTTGTGCGCTTTAGCGAAGTGGTCATCTCCCGTTACCAGCACAAAGTGAAGTACTGGATGACCTTCAACGAGATCAACAACCAGCGCAACTGGAAGACTCCGCTGTTCGGCTACTGCTGTTCAGGGGTGATTTTCACCCAGGAACCGAACCCGGAAGAGTGCATGTACCAAGTGCTGCACCATCAGTTTGTCGCCAGCGCGCAGGTGGTCAAACTGGGGCATGCCATCAACCCGGCACTGCAGATTGGCTGCATGATCGCCATGGTGCCGCTGTATCCGTTCTCCTGCAATCCGGACGACGTGATGTATGCCCAAGAGGCGATGCGTGAACGCTTCCTGTTTGGCGATGTGCATATGCGCGGCTATTATCCGTCCTACATTCTGCATGAATGGGAGCGCAAGGGTTACCACATCCAGATGCAGCCGGAAGATGAGCAGATCCTGCGTGAAGGCTGTGCAGACTATATCGGCCTGAGCTACTACATGAGTAACGCGGTGCAGGCGGACTCCATCGGCGCGGGCACGGCCCTGGCCGGTTTTGAAGGCAGCGTGCCGAACCCTTATGTGAAAGCGTCCGACTGGGGTTGGCAGATCGACCCGGTTGGGCTGCGCTATACGCTCAACATCCTCTATGAGCGCTACCAGAAGCCGCTGTTTATCGTCGAGAACGGCTTCGGTGCGCTGGATAAGCCCGAGGCCGATGGCCAGATCCACGACGATTACCGCATCGCCTATCTGCGTTCGCACATCGAGCAGATGAAAAAAGCGGTGATCGACGACGGCGTTGAGCTGATGGGCTTCACCCCCTGGGGCTGTATCGACTGCGTATCCTTCACCACCGGGCAATACAGTAAGCGCTACGGTTTTATCTACGTGGATAAACACGACAACGGCAGCGGCAGCTTTGCCCGCTCGAAGAAACAGAGCTTCGACTGGTATCGCCGCGTGATCGCCAGCAATGGCGAAACGTTAGCCTAACCGCATCTCATCGGGGCGACACTCTTCGCCCCTTTGTCCGAAAGATCAATCATTCCTGCATTAATTCAGTTTGTTCTGGTTCCCAAGCGGCGATTTGGCGGCTACCTTCCTGCCTGGCTTACAGGTTTATAATTTGTCACGATTTTTATCGGAACTGCAGGCCAAAAGGCACGTCATAGTTGCGCAGCCCGTTTCGGGCTGGCGGCTGAATGCCGACGATTTAGCGCCTCCAGTTTGGAGTAGCGCACGCAGATATCCCTGCTTTTAAAGGAACTAACAATGAAAAAACGCATTGCGATAATTGCGGGTTTGGTAGCCGTTGCCATGACGCTATCGGCTTGTACCACCAACCCTTACACCGGGGAGTCAGAAGCCGGCAAGTCCGGTATTGGCGCTGGCGTTGGCGCAGCCCTGGGTGCCGGTATCGGCATGATCTCTTCATCGAAAAAAGACCGGGGTAAAGGCGCGCTGATCGGCGCCGCAGCCGGGGCCGCATTGGGCGGTGGGGCCGGATACTACATGGACGTGCAGGAAGCCAAACTGCGCGACAAAATGAAAGGCACCGGCGTTAGCGTTACCCGTCAGGGCGATAATATCGTGCTGAATATGCCAAACAACGTGACCTTCGATACCGACAGCAGCACGCTGAAACCGGCGGGCGCCAACACCCTGACCGGCGTGGCGATGGTGCTGAAAGAGTATGAAAAAACCGCCGTCAACGTGGTGGGCTACACCGACAGCACCGGGGCCCGTGCGCATAATATGACGCTGTCCCAGCAACGTGCAGACGGTGTGGCCAGCGCGCTAATCACCCAAGGGGTCGCCGCCAACCGCATCCGCTCAACCGGTGCCGGCCCGGATAATCCGATCGCCTCCAACAGCACCACCGCAGGCAAGGCGCAAAACCGCCGCGTTGAGATCACCCTCAGCCCGCTGTAAGCACACAGTGCGGGGCCTTTGCCCCGCCAGTTCGCATTTCCTGCCCTCACCTCTCCCGCCGGTTCCTCTGCCTGTGTTACTCTCGCCCGGCATCCCAACACCTTCTGTAGAGTGAAATATGTCCCTGAAAGCGATTGCCAAAGCATTGGATCTCTCCGTTACCACCGTGAGTCGCGCCCTGAATGGCTACGGCGACGTGGCCCAAGATACGCGCCAGCGGGTAGAGGCTGAGGCAGAGCGTTTGGGTTATCGCCCCAATACCCTGGCGCGCCGTTTGAAAATGGGTAAGATCGACGCCGTTGGGCTGGTTTTCCCCTTCAATAACTACACGTTAAGTAACTCTACCTTGATGGAGATGATCGGTTGTATCAGCAATGAGTTGGTACGCCACGAGATCGATCTGCTGCTGGTGGCAGATGATGCGCCCCATCATGCCTTTACTCGTCTGATTGCCAGCAAACGTGTTGATGCGTTGATTGTTGCCCATACGCTAGACAACGATCCGCGTCTGCATGAATTACAGCGGCTTAACTTCCCGTTTCTGGCGCTCGGCCGCAGCCAGCTGGTGAAAGATTACGCCTGGTTTGATTTTGATAATCGCGCTGGCAGCCTGATGGCCGTGGACTATCTGGTGGCGCTCGGCCACCGGAAAATTGCCTATCTGGGCGAAAATAACCAGCAGTCATTTATCAGCCAGCGCCGCCAAGGTTATCTGGATGGATTGGCCAACCATCAACTGCAACAACGTGACGATTATCTGTGCAGTATCACGCCAAGCCGTCGCGCGGGTTATCTGACCACCCAAGCGTTATTGGCGTTAGCCGATCCACCGACGGCAATCATTACCGACTGCAACGGTCACGGCGAGGGGGCAGCAATGGCGCTTCGTGATGCCGATAAACTCGGCCCCGGTGGAGTTTCTCTGGTGGTGTATGACGGATTACCAGCGGAAAGCCTGCTCGATCTTCCGGTAGCCTCCATCGTCCAAGCCACCCGCGCGGAAGTCGGCCAACAAATCGCACAAATGACTCTTGGCCTGATCCGTGGTGAACCACTGCAACAATTACAGGTACTGTGGCAACCGGTGCTAAAACCCAACCCTGACGAGCTCCCCCTTACCTCCTGATCGTTTAAAACAACGACGTTTTTTGCCCGACCAGATCACAGATCCGAAACGTTTAGGTTTTAATCCGAAACGTTTCGGATCAATGATGAGGCCACTGAGTTGAGCCAAAGATCGTAAAGGAGTCAAAACATGGAACCCACCATTGTGCGGTTAACCAGCCCCATGACCGACGTCATTGTTCGTTGCCAGCCGTTTGCCGAAATTCTCTATTGGGGCCCTCATTTAAGCGGGTTTATGCCGGAAGATGTCCTGACGCTGAGCCGGGCGGTGCCCAACGGCAGGCTGGATGTCGATACGCCACTGACGCTGGCGGCAGAATCTGGACGCGGTCTGTTTGGCTCGCCGGGAGTGGAAGGCCACCGTGACGGCTACGATTGGTCACCCGTATTCACCACCAGCGAAATCACGCATCAGGACAATCAGTTACTGATCCTGGCAGAAGACCCACAGGCTGGGCTGCAACTGCGCAGCGAACTGCAATTGGACAGCGCCAGCGGCGTGCTAAAGATGCGCCATACGTTGATCAATCATCATGCTGCTCGTTACTGGGTTAACCGCTTGGCGTTAACACTGCCCTTGCCAGAGCGTGCTGGCGAAGTGATGGCGTTTCATGGCCGCTGGATCCGCGAGTTCCAACCTCACCGCGTCACCCTGGAGCATGGTGGGTACCTGCAGGAAAACCGCCGAGGGCGCAGCTCTCATGAATACTTCCCCGGCATGATGGTAGGTAGCCGCGGCTTCAGCGAGCAACAAGGGGAGGTCTGGGGTATCCATCTCGGCTGGAGCGGCAACCATCGCCTGCGCGCCGATGTAAAAACCGATGGGCGCCGCCTGTTGCAGGCAGAAGCCCTGTATCTGCCAGGCGAGCAGGAGCTGGAAGGCGGAGCCAGTCTAAGCACGCCTTGGCTGTATGCTGCCAGCTCTCGCACGGGTCTGAATGCGCTCAGCCAGCAGTTTCACCGTTATGTCCGCCAGAATATCCTGCGCTTCCCCGACCACAGACCACGCCCCGTGCATCTCAATACCTGGGAGGGCATCTATTTCGACCACCAGCCCGAGTACATCATGCAAATGGCCACCAAATCGGCCGAACTTGGCGTAGAACGCTTTATCATTGATGATGGCTGGTTCCGTGGGCGCAACCACGATCGCGCCGCACTTGGCGACTGGTATCTGGACGAGAAAAAATACCCGAACGGGCTGGCACCGGTGATCGAGCATGTTAAACGGCTAGGTATGGAATTCGGTATCTGGGTGGAGCCAGAGATGATCAATCCAGATTCCGATCTGTTCCGGGCTCACCCCGACTGGGTGTTAGGTTTACCGGGTTATCAGCAACCTACCGGGCGTTTTCAGTACGTGCTCGATCTGTGCAACCCACAGGTCTTCGAATACCTGCTGGAGCGCATGAACTGGCTACTGAGCAATCATGATATCGACTACATCAAGTGGGACATGAACCGCGAGATCGTGCAACCCGCTCACCTTGGCCGCGCCTCTCTGACAGCCCAGACCGAGCAATTCTACCGCCTGTTGGATAGCTTGAGGGAACGCTTCCCGCTGGTGGAATTCGAATCCTGCGCCTCCGGTGGGGGCCGTATCGATTTTGAGGTTCTGCAACGCTGCCACCGCTTCTGGGCCTCCGACAACAACGACGCGCTGGAACGCCAAACCATTCAGCGCGGCATGAGCTATTTCTTCCCCCCGGAAGTGATGGGTTCACACATCGGCAACCAACGGTGTCACGCCACCGAACGTCAGCACAGCATCGGCTTTCGCGGCCTGACGGCGTTGTTCGGTCACATGGGTATCGAACTCGATCCGGTCAAAGAAGGTGACGCTGAACAGCTTGGTTTCATCCGCTATGTGGCGTTGCACAAATCTCTCCGGCCACTGCTACATAGCGGCGATGTTATCCGTATCGATCATCACGACCCAAGCACCCAGATTAATGGCGTAGTTGCCCCAGGACAGGAGCGAGCTGTCATTCTGGTCAGCCAGTTGGCGATGCCGGATCACCAGTTGCCGGGTAATTTGCGCATTCCAGGGTTGAGGCCGGATGCACGTTACCGGATCACCCTGCTGGATACCCCACCGCTCATTCACCAGCAGCAGGGCGGCCATACCATGCGCCAGTTGCCCGCCTGGATGAAACAGCCCTGCGACGTTAGCGGGGAATGGCTGGCACAGGTCGGCCTGGCGTTACCGGTACTGGATCCGGAAAGCGCCATGCTGATCGGCCTGGAGCAGCTCTGAGTTATCCCCTAGATTTGCAGGTGCAGCGCTCACCATGGCGGGCCGCTGCACGCCCAAAGCTCGTCGTGGAAGGACAATCACCATGAACGCCACCGTCTGTACCTATAAAAATAACCGTAACTTCTGGATATTTGGCGCTTTCTTTTTCCTCTACTTTTTCATCATGGCCACCTGCTTTCCGTTTCTGCCGATCTGGCTGTCCGAAGTCATCGGGCTGAATAAAACCGAAACTGGCCTGGTATTTTCCTGTCTGTCTCTGTTTGCCATTCTCTTCCAACCCATTTTCGGCATTATTTCCGATAAGCTCGGGCTGAAAAAACATCTGCTTTGGGTGATTACCCTGTTGCTGTTTTTCTTTGCCCCCTTCTTCCTCTACGTCTTTGCACCGTTGTTGAAAATGAACGTCTTGCTCGGAGCCATGGTGGGCGGGGCCTATATCGGATTTGCTTTTTCAGGGGGCGCGGGAGCCGTTGAGGCTTATATCGAACGAGTCAGCCGCAAGAGTGCCTTCGAATACGGCAAGGCACGGATGTTTGGCTGTTTCGGCTGGGGGATCTGTGCGTCGACCGCCGGAGTGTTATTCAATATCAATCCGGATATCGTCTTCTGGATGGGTTCTGGAGCCGCAGTGCTACTGATGCTACTCCTGATACTGGCCAACCCGCGCGAAAATCCTAATGCCATGGTCATGGGCAAACTGGGTGCCAATCAGAGCCAGTTCAATCTGAGGATGGTGGTAGCGCTGTTCAGGATGCCGAAGATGTGGATGTTCATCCTGTATGTGGTCGGCGTTGCCTGCGTCTATGACGTGTTCGATCAACAGTTTGCCAACTTCTTCAAAACCTTCTTCAGCTCGCCCCAGCGCGGTACCGAAGTCTTCGGTTATGCGACCACCGCCGGAGAATTGGCCAATGCGCTGATCATGTTCTGCTCGCCGTGGATTATTAACCGCATCGGGGCGAAAAATACGCTGCTGCTGGCCGGTACCATCATGTCCATACGCATTATTGGCTCCGCCTTTGCCACAACGGCACTGGAAGTCATCATGCTGAAAATGCTGCACGCGCTGGAAGTGCCTTTCCTGCTGGTCGGCTCCTTCAAGTACATCACCGCCAACTTTGATACCCGCCTTTCCGCCACGATCTATCTGATTGGTTTCCAGTTTGCCAAACAGGGGGCCGCCATCTTCCTCTCTGCCTTTGCAGGTAGCCTGTATGACCGTATGGGGTTCGCCGACACTTACCTGATCCTCGGCTGCCTTGCCTTGGGTGTCACGCTGATTTCTATCTTCACCCTCAGCAGCCCCGATAAGAAAATCCAGCCGCAGGCCAAAGCGCAGGAGGCCACCTCCTGACACGGGTCATTCCCGGCTTTAGGCTTGGTGTGTTAGTCTCCTTGGCATTGAACCGCAGGGGAGATTGGCTGTGAGCAGTGATAAAGCAACGCGTGCCTCAGGGCGCGCCACCATCAGTGATGTGGCAAAACACGCCCAAACCGGCAAAACCAGCGTGTCGCGCTATCTCAATGGTGAACAGCACCTGCTCTCCGACGCCCTCAAGCAACGTATCGACATCGCGATCCAGCAGCTCGACTATCGCCCAAGCCAGATGGCACGCAGCCTGAAGGGCGGACAAACGCGGCTGATCGGCCTGATCATCGCCGATATCACCAATCCCTATTCCGTCGACGTGATGCGCGGTATCGAAGCTGCCTGCCGTCAACATGGCTTTACCCTGCTGGTCTGTAACACCAATAACGAGATCAATCAGGAACAGCACTATCTACAGTTGCTGAGCAGCTACCGGGTGGAAGGGATTGTGGTGAACGCCGTCGGGATGCGCGAAGACGCGCTCTCCATGCTGCAACAGTCGATGCTGCCGATGGTGCTGATCGACCGTAAAATCCCCGATTTCGCCTGCGACGTGGTGGGCCTGAATAACCACGAGGCCACCGCCACCGCGACGGAGCATCTGTTAGAACAGGGGTTTGAGGCGATCCTGTTCCTCAGTGAGCCGATTGGCACCGTGAATACCCGGCTCGAGCGTCTGCACGCCTTTCGCCAGACCATGGCCAACCACCCTGATTTATCCGCCGAGCAGGCTGAAACTCCGCTCAACGACGCCGAAAAGCTGGCAACGGTATTACAGACCTTCAACACCCGCCATCGCGGCATGCGCAAAGCGGTGATCTCGGCCAACGGTGCCTTAACGCTGCAAGTTGCGCGCGCTATGCGCCATCTGGGGATGCAGTGGGGCAACGACATTGGCCTGCTGGGGTTTGACGAACTGGATTGGGCCGAGCTGGCCGGGGTGGGGATCACCACCCTGAAACAGCCCACCTACCAGATAGGGCATGCCGCGTTGAAGCTGCTGGTGCAGCGTATCCAGGGCCTCGATGCTCCCGTTAGCGAGCGGCTATTCTCCGGTGAGCTGATCGTTCGTGGCTCCACCCAACATTGACCCCTCACCCTAACCCTCTCCCACAGGGAGAGGGGACCGATCGAGTGCGTTGATTGCTTTGCGTAATACCTTACCTTTCTTGGTTTCGTGCCTACTTTCCAAAGCTTCACGGGCTAACTATGTACTCTGGACAGTTCCCACAGAGGCCCCCTGAAAGTACGGTGACTCATCATGTGCATATGTTGACTCTCCCTGGATAAATGGAAGCTCAAGCCTTGCCGAAATTATCTTCGCTCTTCCATCAGAGCAGGGGCTATCAGCTCCCTCTCCCTGTGGGAGAGGGTTGGGGTGAGGGGCCATTTTTTAACCAACTCCGTGATTGCGATCATAATTCTGCATGCTGCTGCTTTCCAATGGAACCGGTTCCATTTACCGTGACAACAACAGTCGCGGTGGTGATAGGTCACCTCAGGAGCCAAAAGATGAAACAACAGATTATTGTAGTAACCAGCGCCTACGGCAACGACAAGGTACAGCAGCTAGGGGGGCAGGCGGCGTTATTACCCCTGATCGCACAAGCAGGTGCAGACGGCGTGGAAATCCGCCGTGAACTGCTTTCCCCGCAGGAACTGGACGCTTTACCCACTCTGGCAAAAGCCCTGCAGCAACACCCACTGGCCGCCGTGTATTCCGCTCCTGAGTCACTGTTTACACCACAGCACACCCTGAACCCGAATCTGCCCGCCTTTTTGGCGGAGGCGAAGATCCTGCAAGCCAGCCGGCTCAAACTCGCTTTAGGCCACTACCGGCCAGGCTTTGACTTTACCGAGTTAAAAATCGCGCTGGGGCAATCCGCAGTCCAACTGGTGGTCGAGAACGATCAAACGCCAGACTGCGGTATCCTGTCGTTGATGAACGCCTTTTTCCATGCGGTGGAAGAGAGCCAGTTGCCGATCGGGATGACGTTCGACATGGCCAACTGGCATTGGGTGGGGCAAGACGCCCTGGCCGCCGCCAATCTGCTGGCCGCACACGTCGGCTATATTCATGTTAAAGCCGCCACCCTTGGTCCACGCGGCTGGCGCGCCATCGCCCTGGATGACACCGACGGTAGCTGGCGTGAAGTGCTGGCCCGCTTGCCGCAGGACGTGCCACGCGGCATCGAGTTCCCGCTACAGGGCAGCGATCTGGAGGCGGTCACCCGCCATTACGTGGATATGTTACGCGGGGAGCAGGCATGATGAGCACGCAAAATTCTTTAGATGTCGTCACGCTGGGTGAAGCCATGGCGATGTTTGTCGCAGCGCAAACTGGCGATCTGGCCGAGGTTGAAAGCTTTACCAAACGCATCGCCGGTGCCGAGCTGAACGTGGCGATCGGGTTGGCCCGCCTGGGTCTGAACGTCGGCTGGGTCAGCCGGATAGGTAACGACTCGTTTGGCCGCTTTACCCTGCAACAGCTGGCGAAGGAAGGGGTTAATGCCCAGCGGGTCACCGTTGATGGCCGCTACCCAACCGGTTTTCAGCTGAAATCTAAAAATACCGATGGAACCGATCCCAATGTGGAGTATTTCCGCAAAGGCTCCGCCGCCAGCCACCTGTCTACCACCGACTTCGATCGTGACTACTTCGCCGGGGCGCGCCACCTGCACCTGAGCGGGGTGGCCGCCGCCCTGTCTGCCGAGTCGCTGGAGCTGTGCCATTTCGCCGCTGCCGAGATGCGCGCCCTGGGCAAAACCATCTCCTTCGACCCCAACCTGCGCCCGGTGCTGTGGTCTAGCCGGGAACTGATGATCGAACAGCTCAACAAGCTGGCCTGCGCGGCCGACTGGGTGCTGCCAGGGTTAAAAGAGGGCCAGATCCTGACCGGGCAATCTACCGCCGAAGGCATCGCCGATTTCTATCTGGAGCGCGGCGCACAGGCCGTGATCATCAAAACCGGGCCAGAGGGTGCCTGGTTTAAAACCGCCGCCGGCGACCAGGCTGCGGTACCCGCGGTCAAAGTCACCAACGTGGTTGATACCGTCGGTGCCGGAGACGGCTTCGCGGTAGGGACGCTGAGCGCCCTGCTGGAAGGCAAAACGCTGATCCAGGCGGTACAACGCGGCAACAAGATCGGTTCGCTGGCCATCCAGGCCATCGGCGACAGCGAAGGGCTGCCAACCCGCGCCGCACTGGCGGAATAATTGAATATTAACAACATAATCTGTTAACTGACTTCTCCACACGGCGTATTCCTCTAGCCCTACAACTAGATCCGCCGGGAGAGTGCCTATATACCCAATGACTTTCATGCTGCAGCTAGGCGGCAAGTTCGTGCATCCCCAGGCGCTTACTTTAGTAAGTAACTGGGGTAAGCGAATGCAGCCAACAACGCTGCAGCTTGAAAGGTGAAGGGTATAAGACTCCACTGAAGGGTTCTGCACATGACTAAAGCAACTATTGCGGCCAAACGCTGGTGGTACATCATGCCCATAGTGTTTATCACCTACAGCCTGGCCTATCTGGACCGCGCCAACTTTAGCTTTGCCTCTGCCGCCGGGATTAATGACGATCTTGGCATCACCAAAGGAATGTCATCCCTGCTGGGTGCCCTGTTTTTCCTCGGCTATTTCTTCTTCCAAATTCCCGGTGCCATCTACGCCGAACGCCGCAGCGTCAAGAAGCTGATTTTCTGGTGCTTGATCCTGTGGGGCGGCTGCGCCTCGCTGACCGGCATGGTCAGCAATATCCCGATGCTGGCAGCGATCCGCTTTATCCTCGGCGTGGTGGAGGCGGCGGTGATGCCCGCGATGCTGATTTACATCAGCAACTGGTTTACCAAGTCTGAACGCTCCCGCGCCAACACCTTCCTGATCCTCGGCAATCCGGTCACGGTGTTGTGGATGTCGGTGGTTTCCGGCTACCTGATCCACGCCTTTGGCTGGCGTGAAATGTTTATCTTCGAAGGCATCCCCGCAATCATTTGGGCATTCTGCTGGTGGGTGCTGGTCAAAGACAAGCCGTCACAGGTCGGCTGGCTGAGCGATCAGGAAAAGCTGGCGTTGCAACAGCAACTGGCCGAGGAGCAGAAAGGCATCAAGGCAGTACGCAACTACGGCGAAGCCTTCCGCTCGCGCAACGTGATCCTGCTGTGCATGCAATATTTTGCCTGGAGCATCGGCGTGTATGGCTTTGTGCTGTGGCTGCCTTCAATCCTGCGCAGCGGTATGCAGATGGGGATGGTTGAAGCGGGCTGGCTGTCATCGGTACCTTATCTGGCCGCCACCATTGCGATGATCGTGGTTTCCTGGGCATCGGACAAGATGCAGAACCGCAAGCTGTTTGTCTGGCCGCTGTTGTTGATTGGCGCGCTGGCCTTCTTCGCCTCCTACGCCATTGGCCCGAACCACTTCTGGATCTCCTATGGTCTGCTGGTAGTCGCCGGTGCGGCCATGTATGCGCCTTACGGTCCGTTTTTCGCCATCATTCCGGAGATGCTGCCAAGAAACGTCGCCGGGGGTGCCATGGCGCTGATTAACAGCATGGGCGCGCTGGGCTCCTTCTTCGGCTCCTGGTTTGTCGGCTACCTCAACGGGGCGACCGGCAGCCCGGCGGCCTCCTATATGTTTATGGCTATCGCGCTGCTGGCCTCGGTGGGGCTGACGCTGATCGTCAAGCCTGCACGTAATGAAGCTCAGCCACAGGTGGCCTGATCTTGTGAGTGAGGGGCTCAGCCCTTCACTCTCCTGCAATATGTTATGTTGAACGTCTCGTTCGCCAGATGGAGTTATTTGATGAAGCCTGCAATCGTGTTGTACAAAAGTATTCCTGCCGACCTGCGTGCCAAGCTGGACCAGCACTTTACCGTTCATGCCTTCGACGGTCTGCAACTGGACAACGCCGCCTTCGATCAGGCACTACAACAGGCCGAAGGCATCCTCGGTTCCGGCGGCAAGATTGACGAAGCCTTTTTGCAACGCGCCCCCAAACTGCGTGCGGCGTCCACCGTCTCCGTCGGTTACGACAACTTTGACGTTGCAGCGCTCAACGCCCACCGGGTGCTGTTGATGCATACCCCAACCGTGCTGACCGAAACCGTGGCCGATACCATCATGAGCCTGGTGTTGGCCACCGCACGCCGGGTGGTCGAGGTGGCCGAGCGGGTCAAGGCAGGGGAATGGCAGGGCAGCATCGGGCCTGACTGGTACGGCGTTGACGTGCATCATAAAACCATCGGCATCCTCGGCATGGGCCGCATCGGCCTGGCGCTGGCACAGCGTGCGCACTTTGGCTTTGGCATGCCGGTATTGTACAACGCGCGGCGTACGCATGAAGAAGCAGAGCAACGCTTCAATGCCCGCCGTTGCGATCTTGATACGCTGCTGGCCGAGTCGGACTTCCTGTGCATTACGCTGCCGCTTACCGAGCAAACCTTCCATCTGATTGGCCGCAACCAGTTGACGAAGATGAAGCAGAGCGGGATCCTGATCAATGCGGGGCGTGGCCCGGTGGTGGATGAGCAAGCGCTGATTGAAGCCTTACGGGACGGCACCATTCACGCCGCGGGGTTGGATGTGTTCGAGCAAGAGCCGGTCGCGGTCGATTCGCCGCTGCTGAAAATGGCCAACGTGGTCGCTTTGCCGCATATCGGTTCCGCCACCCATGAGACTCGCTACGGCATGGCCGAGTGCGCAGTGGATAACCTGATTGCCGCCTTGACCGGCACGGTCACAGAAAACTGCGTTAACCCGCAGCTGCTGAACAAGTAACCCTTATGAGATGCCAGCGTTTACCAACTGGCATCTCATCAAAAGAACCTGTAAGCGTTTCACTATTACGCAGGTGCTTACGATGTTCGGCGATTTCCAGCAGTGATAATGGACTTTCGTCACTTACTACCCCATTAATCACAGCCTGACGGACAAACTCATCACTCACTTTCTGGTGTTCTAGCGGGTCGTTGAAAACCATAATAACCTCAGTTACCAGCGTTTCT
Source organism: Serratia sp. K1WW1 (assembly GCF_055790865.1). NCBI lineage: Bacteria > Pseudomonadati > Pseudomonadota > Gammaproteobacteria > Enterobacterales > Yersiniaceae > Serratia > Serratia sp. K1WW1. The sequence goes on along the minus strand of NZ_CM147697.1, from coordinate 62,642 downwards.
CCGGCGGTCGCCTTCGTGTATGAAATACTCTAAGAATATGTATTTCCTTATTTTTAATCCGATAAGGGATCAAGTAAGGGAAAGTTTGCATGACAATTTCTCGGGTACCCATTACTCGACCAGGTCTTCCTAAAGCAGGTTGCGTAACCAGCAAGTTCACCGAGCGCACCACCTCTTTAGCAAATTCTGTCGCTACTTGCGGATCCTCTTGGTAAAGCCATTCATATTCATCATCAAAATTTGTTGCAGCTTTCCTTAGCCATTTAATTTTCATTGCTAATAGTCACCCCCATTTTCTTAAAACGGGCCGCCATTTCATCATCAGATGCAAAGTCACCATTATCGGCTTCAACGATGGCCTGTTGAATTTCAGCAACCTGCCATGCCTCGCGGCTTAAAAAATCTTGTATCGCCTGAGTCGCCAAAAATGATTTCGTTCTGCCGGTCGCTTCTGCTAAGGCTTCAAGCTGCTCACTGAGATCGTCGGATAGCCGAACAGACATCACGCTCATAAGTTTACCTCACACTACAATGTATACATGACAATATAGATTAAAAAACCAACAGCGCATAGTCAAACCTCTCCCCCTTCCCCCTCCGCCCCCCAAATTCTTACCCTGGGATGAGGCGATTTTTTCTGCATAAAGCACACTGGGCTACCCTACGATAAAAACGCTTCCTGCCACGAGTAAGGAGAGCCATGAAACGCCTGACCCTTCCCCTGCTGATGCTGCTGTCACCCGCAGCGCTGGCCAACTGGACGCTGCAAAGCTTCCCGGCCTTCAGCGAACCCACCAGCGGTTTATTTACCAGCCAGGCAACCCTGGCCAAAGGCCAACTACCGTTGCGGCTGTATCAGAACCAACAGTGCTGGCAGCCCAGCGACGCGGTTAAGCTGAACCAGACGTTGTCGCTGCAGCCCTGTAGCGATAGCGAGCCGGTCAGTTGGCGATTATTTCGCGATGGTGATTATCAGGTGCGGATAGATACCCGCAGCGGTACGCCTACCTTGCAGCTCAGCCTGAAGGCCGAACCGGAAAAAACCGTCGCCGCCGTGGCTCGCACCTGCCAACGCTGGGATGGCCAGCCGATCACCATCGCGGTGAAGGACACCTTTGCCGAAGGCGAAACGGTGCGTGATTTTTACTCCGGCCAGACCGCCACGGTGGTTCAGGGCCAGGTCACCCTGCAACCGGCGGCCAACAGCGGGGGGCTGCTATTGCTGGAATCAGCCAATACGCCGCCACAGGCGGCTTTCGACTGGCACAATGCCACGGTCTATTTTGTGCTGACCGATCGCTTTGAAAACGGTAACCCGGCCAACGATCACAGCTATGGACGCCACGGCGATGGCATGCAGGAGATCGGCACCTTCCACGGCGGCGACCTCGCCGGGTTGACGAAAAAGCTGGATTATCTGCAACAACTGGGGGTCAACGCCCTGTGGATCAGTTCCCCGTTGGAGCAGATCCACGGCTGGGTAGGCGGCGGTACCAAAGGGGATTTCCCACATTATGCCTACCACGGTTACTACCACCAGGACTGGACCAAGCTCGATGCCAATATGGGCAACGAGCAGGATCTGCGTAATCTGGTGGAGCAAGCACATCAACGTGGGATCCGCATCCTGTTTGACGTGGTGGTCAATCACGTCGGCTATGCCACGCTGGCCGATATGCAGCAGTTTCAGTTCGGCTCGCTGTACCTGAAAGGTGATGAAGCCGCAAAAACCCTCGGCAAAAACTGGGGCGATTGGCAACCTGGGCCTGGCCAGAGCTGGCACAGCTTTAACGACTACATCAACTTCAGCGATAAAGCAGGCTGGAGCCAATGGTGGGGGAAAAACTGGATCCGCACCGATATCGGCGATTACGACTCACCGGGCTTTGACGACCTGACCATGTCACTGGCTTTCCTTCCGGACATCAAAAATGAAGCGCCCGGAGCCAGCGGCCTACCGCTGTTCTTCCGCCATAAACCTGATACCGCCGCACGCGAAATCCCAGGAGCCACTACCCGCGATTATCTGACGGTCTGGCTCAGCCAATGGGTGCGTGACTATGGCATTGACGGTTTCCGCGTTGATACCGCCAAACACGTCGATAAACCCACGCTGGACCTGCTAAAGCAACGAGCCACCGAGGCACTGGCAGAGTGGAAAGCGGCTAACCCCAAGCAGGCGCTGGATAACGCACCGTTCTGGATGACCGGTGAAGCCTGGGGCCACGGGGTGATGAAAAGCGACTATTACCAGCACGGCTTCGATGCGATGATCAACTTCGATTTTCAGGATCAGGCCTCGCAGGCGCTGGGCTGCTTCTCCAATATCGATGCCACCTATCAGCAGATGGCGGACAAGCTGCAGGGCTTCAACGTGCTGAGCTATATTTCCTCGCACGACACTCGCCTGTTTTTCGCCAGCGATGCCAAAGGTTCGTTGCCTTTGCAGCAGCGAGCGGCAGACCTGCTGTTATTGGCTCCGGGCGCGGTACAGATTTATTACGGTGATGAGAGTGGCCGGCCGTTTGGCCCTACCGGCTCCGATCCTTTACAAGGCACACGCTCGGATATGAACTGGGGTGAACTGCAAGGAGCCAAAGCGCCGTTGTTGGCACATTGGCAGCGGCTAGGCCAGTTCCGCGAGCGCCACCCGGCAATCGGTGCCGGTACTCAGCAATCCCAGCAAACGCCTCATTATTATGGCTTTAGTCGCCAGCATGGGGGCGATAAGGTGATGGTGGTGTGGGCTGGCGATCGGTCACAATAATTCAGCGCGTTATGCTGTAAAAAGCCCGCCGAGCAACATCTATGCCCGGCGGGTATGATATCAGCCGCATTGCACCCGCTTTTATCTGGCGGTATGGTGGGCGTCTACCCGCTTACAACCATATTGCAGCAGCTATGAATTTTTCACTTTTCGGCGACAAATTTACCCGTTACGCGGGCATCACCCGCTTGATGGACGATCTGAATGAAGGCCTGCGCACGCCAGGTGCCATCATGCTTGGCGGCGGTAACCCGGCGCAGATCCCAGAGATGGCCAGCTACTTCAAACAGCTGTGTCAGGAGATGCTCGATCAGGGCAAGCTGACCGAGGCACTGTGCAACTACGACGGCCCGCAAGGCAAAGATGCCCTGCTGAAAGCGCTGGCTACCATGCTGCAAGAAGAGCTTGGCTGGCAGATCGAGCCACAGAATATTGCACTGACAAATGGCAGCCAGAGCGCGTTTTTCTACTTGTTTAACCTGTTTGCTGGCCGCTATGCCGACGGCACCCGCCGCCGCGTGCTGTTCCCGCTGGCGCCAGAATATATTGGCTATGCCGATTCCGGACTGGATGAAGGGCTGTTTGTCTCTGCCAAGCCCAATATCGAACTGCTGCCAGATGGCCAGTTCAAGTATCACGTCGATTTTGAGCATCTGAACATCGGTGACGACATCGGCATGATCTGCGTATCGCGCCCTACCAACCCGACCGGCAACGTGATCACCGACGAAGAGCTGATGAAGCTCGATCTGTTGGCACAGCAGCGTGATATCCCACTGGTGATCGATAACGCTTACGGCGTGCCGTTCCCTGGCATTATCTTCAGCGAAGCCACGCCGCTGTGGAACCCGAACATCATCCTGTGCATGAGCCTGTCCAAGCTGGGCCTGCCTGGCTCACGCTGTGGCATCGTGATTGCCGACGAGAAGGTCATCAGCGCGCTGACCAATATGAACGGCATTATCAGCCTTTCCCCGGGCAGCATTGGCCCGGCGCTGGCCACGGAGATGATTGAGCGTGGCGATCTGCTGCGTTTATCCAACGAGGTGATCCGCCCGTTCTACAAGCAGCGGGTCGAGCAGACCATCGGCATTATTCGCCGTTACCTGTCGCCGGAGCGCTGCCTGATCCATAAACCGGAAGGGGCAATCTTCCTCTGGCTGTGGTTCAAGGATCTGCCCATCACCACCGAGCTGCTGTATCAACGGCTGAAAAAGCGTGGCGTATTGATGGTGCCTGGCCACTACTTCTTCCCGGGGTTGGAGCATGAATGGCCGCATACGCACCAATGTATGCGCATGAACTATGTGCCTAATCCGGAAGATATTGAGCGTGGCGTGATGATCCTGGCCGAAGAGGTTGAGCGCGCGCACCAGGAAGCATAACCGGTTGAGATTTTGTCAGCAGTATCTTGGGGCTCCGCAAGCGGAGCCCCTTTTGCAGCCTACATCGCCCAGAACAGCACCGCCAGCAGCTGCGGTGACATGATGCGCAGGAACATTGCCAACGGGTAGACCGTGGCATATGAGAGCGCTGCGGCACCGCTGGTGGGGTGCAGGCCGTTGGCAAAGGCCAGCGCCGGTGGATCGGTCATTGAGCCAGCCAGCATACCGGAGAGCGTCAGGTAGTTCATCTTACCCACCACCCTCGCCAGAATACCCACGCTGATCAGCGGGATCGAGGTGATTAACGCACCGTAACCGACCCACGCCAGCCCATCGCCATGCAGCAGGGTATCAATAAAATTGCCACCAGACTTCAGGCCAACCACGGCCAGGAACAGTACGATACCCAGTTCGCGCAGCGCCAGGTTGGCACTGGGCGGCATAAACCAGTACAGCTTGCCGATGCTGCCGATACGCCCCAGGATCAGAGCCACCACCAGCGGGCCACCGGCCAACCCCAACCGCAATGCCGCCGGGAAACCGGGGATAAACAGCGGGATAGATCCCAACAGCACCCCAAGGCCAATACCAATAAAGACCGGCAGCATCTGCACCTGTTGCAGCTTCTGCTGGGCGTTACCCACAATCGCCGCCACCGCCTCGATAGATTCTGGCCGCCCCACCAGGTTGAGGATATCCCCAAACTGCAGCGTAACATTGCTGCCCGCCACCAGCTCGACCCCGGCACGGTTGAGGCGCGAGACCACCACTTCATATTTTTGCTTCAGCTCCAGATCGCGGATTTTTTTACCCAACACCTTTTCGTTGGTCACTACCGCACGAACCACTTGCAGTGAAGTCCCCCGGGTGGAGAGCGAAACGTCGACTTCCTCGCCAATCACCAACCGGGCGTTTTCCAGCTTTTCGCGCTTGCCGACCAGGTGCAGGAAATCTCCCAGTTCCAGCGTCTCATGCGGGGCAGGCACCATCAGTAAATCGCCGCGCTTGAGGCGCGAACAGATGATGTCGTCACTGTTAAGCAGAGGCACATTCTTGATGGCCATGCCTTGCAGATTGGGGTTACGCACCGCCACGTTCATGGTCTGCAACAGTTCGCGATGACTCCCCAGGCTATCTTCAAACTCCTGCGCTTCCTTATCGATATTGATGCGGAAAAACAGCCGGATCAGCCACATCACCAGCAGAATGCCGCAGATTCCGAACGGATAGGCCATCGCATAGCCCATCCCCATGCGGTCAACCAGCGCCGGATCGGAACCCAGATCGGTAAGTATCTGCTGCCCGGCACCGAGCGCCGGGGTGTTGGTGACCGCGCCGGAGAACACGCCGAGAATGATCGGCAACGGCACGGCAAACAGTTTATGGACAATCGCCGCCACCACGCCGCCCACCAGCACCAGCAGAATGGCGAAGCCATTGAGTTTGAGGCCGGAAACGCGCAGGGACGAGAAGAAACCAGGGCCAACCTGAATACCGATGGTGTACACAAACAGGATCAGACCGAACTCCTGAATAAAGTGCAGCATGTCGCCGTTGAGAGTGATCTGGTAAGTCTGTGCAAAGTGCCCGACGATGATGCCGCCGAACAAGACGCCGCCTATCCCTAAACCCACGCCATACACTTTCCAGTTGCCAATCCATAACCCGAGAATAGCCACCAACGCCAACATGCTGACGGTCAGGGCGATATCACTCATACGTCACATCCTTACCCAAAGTTTAACAATCTCTATGCGATTAAATGCCTGCAATTAATAGGGATTCTGACATAAGGCGTAGGGGGGTAATGTGGGGTATGCCACAGAATGCAACGGGGGAGGCCCGAATGGACCTCCCCCGCAAGTTTTTGTGTTTTTTCAGCCGGTTATTTGGCTTCCAGCTCCGGAGTGCTACCGATGCTGATGCGTTGTGGCTGCAAGGCTTCCGGCACGTGGCGTACCAGATCGATGTGCAGCAGGCCGTTTTCAAATTTGGCTTCGGACACCTGTAAGTGCTCTGCCAGGGTAAAGGTCAGGCTGAACTCTTTGCACACCAGCCCCTGATGCAGATACTCCACCTGTTTTTCCGGCGGTGTAGGGTTGCCACGCACGGTCAGGCGCGGGCCTTCCACTTCAATATCCAGTTCGCTCTGTTTGAACCCGGCTAACGCCAGGGAAATGCGATAGTGGTTATCGTCGCTTTTCTCAATGTTATAGGGCGGGAACCCTTGTGGCTCCTGGCCTCCCATTGAGCTGGCCAGCTTGTCAAAACCGATCCATTGACGCAGAAGTGGGGATAAATCGTAGTTACGCATAGTACTCTCCTTCCAAGAAGCGAGGTTCAAACATTGCCCCCTAACGGCAGGCACGGTGATAAAACAAAATTACTTAATTTCGATCCGACGCGGCTTTAACGTTTCCGGCACGATACGTTCCAGATCGATATACAGCAGGCCGTTTTCCAGTTTGGCGCCTCTAATTTGAATATGCTCGGCCAGCTGGAATTTGCGTTCAAAGTTACGCTCGGCAATGCCTTGATATAAATAGGTTCTCTCAGCAGGTTCATTGGTGTGAGCCCCGCGCACAATCAACAGATTGTCTTGCGTGGTGATCTCCAGTTCCTGCTCGGCAAACCCGGCCACCGCGATGGCAATGCGGTAATGATTTTCATCAACCAGCTCAACGTTGTACGGCGGATAGCCACCGTTACCCTGGCTTTGACCAGCCTCAAGGGCGTTGAACAGGCGATCAAAACCGATCGCGGAACGGTACAGCGGGGAAAGATCAAAGTTGCGCATAAAACAGCCTCCTAAGGCACTTCAGCGAGGTTGATAATGAAGCCTTCCATCATGGACAGGCTTTAAGGCTTGAATTCCCTTACGGCAAATTCTTAATTTGGCCTTGTAGAGAAGATGGGGTTTGCTTTCCACATTTCAACTGGTGATGATTAAAAAATTGCCAATGGAAACGGCGAAAATTTGTTTATCACATACACTCAAAGTGAGATAGCCGCCACAGTGCGGAATGTTGCATCTTTCAATGCTTTGGCTGGATGTTATACACCCTATGAATTTCAAGTTGCAGCTAGGCGACAAGCTTACTCATCCCCAGGAGCTTACTTTTCGTAAGTGACTGGGGTTAGTAAGCGCAGGTAACAACGCTGCAGCTTGAAAGGCGACGGGTTAAATCAGCAAATTTCAGGGGATGTGTACCCCTCAGGATGGAAGAATGAAGCCAATAAAAAAAATGATAGCGACCGGTTGCCTGCTGCTGACCACTAACGGTTGCTCCAGCGTAGCCAGCCATACCGGGGCCGACCAGGGTTATTACTCCGGCACGCGCGCCAATGTCGATATGATGAAGAGCGAAGAGACCAGTTGGGCCATGATGCCCCTGCTGGCGATCGACCTGCCCCTGTCGGCGGCGATGGACACCATTTTGCTGCCTTACGACTACCTGCGCTCAGGCAGCGATAAAGCGGCAGCCTCACCCAAAGCCCGTATCCAGCATGATGAAGAGCAAAATCTGGCTGCCAGCGGCAACCCAGGCCAGGGCATGGCAACCTCGCCAGCACCAGCCGGGCTGTAGTTAAACCGCCACCACAAAAATCTGGTTAAATCCGGCGACTTCACGCATAAAGGCCACCTGCTTGCCGTCCGGTGAGATCACCACGGCGTCCCCCAGTGGTGGCTGCGCAGTCCGTTTGGTCAGGCGCTGCATATTGCCGTTGGCGATATCGCACAGCATCACGCTGTTATCACACACCAGCGCAATCTTGCCCCCTTGCGGGTGCCAACTAAAGGCCGACTGGATGTTGTGATCCGCTTGTGTCACCTGATTCGCCTCCCCACCATTTGGGGAAATAGTCCACAGTTGCACAATGCCCCGATCGTCTTGCATCAGAAAAGCGATGGCGCTGCCGTCTGGCGAACTCCGCAACCAATGACGTGGCGTGGTGGCAATCCCAGGATAGTTGCGTTGGCCGGTATAGGTTAACCGCCGTTGTTGAACCCCCAACGGGGGGGCAGGTAAGGTTGTTGCCGTTCCCTGCAGGGGAGCATCCCCGGCTTTGGCATAGTCGGCATCGTTTTCCGGCAAATCCACCACAAACACTTCCGGCAGTTTTTCCCCCTGCTGCGAGAGAGTATCGCCGATAAACGCCAACGCCCAACGCTGGCGGCTGCCATCGGGTTTGCTATAGCCTTGCTCACCCACCCAGCCCTCTTCGTAAGCCCGATTGATTTGATCGCTGCCCGATTGCGGGGTTGGCGTGGTTGCGCTGACCAGTACGCAGTAATGGCTACCGTCGTATTCACGTGGATGCTGTTTGGGTGGATTCACCCCTTGCAGCGGCACCGCTACGCCAACGTTGCGCAAATCCAGTGCCGGATCGAGTTCGTGCATCACATGGTCGTTATAGGTGAAGCTCAGGCGGCTGGCATCTGGGCTGAAGACATGCACGTGGGTGCCGCCACGCAGCGCACCTGGGGTATAGGGGGCGGTAATGTCCAAGGCGTCTAGGGTGATCGCCAATTCACGATCCGGCTCGCTGACGATCACGCCACGGCGATGGTGGAAGTCATAATGCCAGAAGCTGTCTGGGTGTTCCGGCCCATGGATAAACGCGTAGCGCGCTGGCGCATCCGGGCTCACCGTTACCACGCCGACATGGGCTCCATGCTGCGCCCGATAAACCACCTCCACCTGACCGCTGGCAACGTTCACCCGTTCAATACTCAGCCCGGTAAAGGATGCACCGCTTGGCCGTACGTCATACGCCAGCCATTGGCTGCACGGCGTCCAGACGTTAATGTTGGTGAGTTGATGACCTCGCGGATCAAAAGTCAGCTGTCGTTCCTGATGGCTCATGGCGGCTCCTGTATACCGGCTGGCATAGAACCGCCATAGTACCCGATCGGCCTGGCTGTTTCACACCACCCAGGTTTAAGGCGCTTTTGCTAATCGCAGGTATTCAGCCTTGGCTTTTTGTAACTGGTCGACAAACGTTGGCTCGGCGTGTAAACGTGCCACGATAGCAGCCCCAACCAAACGCCCGGCGGTAACGTCACTCTGCCAATGATAGCCGCAAATTACGCGGCTTTGCCCCATCTCATAACCGCGTTTGAGGATCTCCCCCTGGCGAGCAGGATTGATCTCCGCCAGCACCAGTGCGGTAGCCCAACCGATACTCGTATGGCCAGAAGGGTAGGAGCCGTTGGTTGATAACACACTTTCTTCTTCCGGGCGGCAGGTCGCCTGATGATAAAAAGCAAAAGGCCGGGTCCGCATATAATGCTCCTTGGCGCTGCGGGTCGCCAAATCACCGGTGTCCTCACGCATTTTCGTTACCAGGCGATATAACTCTGGCGTTTTCTTGCGTGTTATTTCCATGCCGAAGGCGCTGACAAATGCCAGTGGTATGCCATCGCCGTAAATCTGCGCATCGTTATAAGCCTGCTTGCCTCTTGGCGTATTCCTCAGCAACTGACCGGCGTTATACTGAGCCTGGTCATTGAGAAAACCGATGCTGTCAACGGCCGGTGGCGGGGGCAATAAAGAGAGACTATCAATAGACTGCGCTTCCTTAAGATAGAAGAAGTCCGGTACCGTCGTCACGTCTCTGGCGGCAAAGGATATTTGCGTCAAGGCAATATAAGCCAATGATGAAATTATAATTTTTTTCATATTATCTCCTAACGAACTTTATTAGTTGTTTTACAATATAGTGAACACACTAAAATGAAAGATGAAGTGATAAATAGCTATTTCACCATTTAAAATACAATAAAAAATACAGATCGCAAAAATAATTTTTATTTATACCATTTAAATTAATGCGATTAATTAACGAGAATACTTATATTAATAAAACATGGTCTCACTAGAAATATTCTTTTAGGAGCGACTTAGTTATTTCAGTAAAGAAAGAGCACCAGCAGGCCGTCAGCCATGAGGCGTTAATACCTGATTTACGTGGAAGCATCTTAAGCCCCCAGGGAAGGGGGCTGGCAAGCACTAAACGTTCAGCACAAACTTCTCAATGGCCAGTGCGACGCCGTCTTCGGTATTGGTGCCGGTTACGTGCTGGGCAATTTCCTTTAATTCTGCAATAGCATTGCCCATCGCCACCCCCAGCCCGGCATACTCGATCATCGCAATATCATTAGCCTGATCGCCTAACGCCATCACATTTTCCTGCTTGATGCCCAAATGTTCGGCCAGCATCCTGACGCCCGCGCCCTTATCGACATTCTTATGCAGGAGCTCCAGGAAATAAGGGGCACTTTTCATTATGGTGTAGCGATCCCAAGCCTCTGCAGGCAAACGAGCTATCGCACTGTCCAGCAAGGCAGGCTCATCAATCATCATCACCTTCGGGAAGCGTATGGTGCGATCCATCTCTTCCACGCTGCGGTATTTCAATGGAATACCGGTCATGTGGGATTCATGGATGGTATATTTACCAATGTCCTTATTCGGCGTGTACAGGGTATCAAAATCAAACGCCTGAAAATGGACGCCAAAATCGCGTGCCAATTGCTCAAAATAGAGGTAATCGTCAAAACCGAGCGTTTCTTGCAGCACACAGGCCCCGTCCGTCGCCTTCAGCACCAATGCCCCGTTATAGGTGATGCAGAAATCGCCCTCACCCTGAATATCCAACTGACGCAGATAGTCCTGCACGCCGACATAAGGCCGCCCGGTAGCCAACACCACATGCACGCCTTTAGAGCGCGCAGCGGTCAGCGCCTGCTTTACCGCTGGCGTAATCTGGTGCTGCGGATTGAGCAGCGTGCCGTCCATATCAATTGCAATCAGTTCAATAGCCATTCGAGCGTCTCCCAGTGGTTTTTCCTCATGCTAACGCGTTTCAGCTTGCCATGTTAGTGCTAAAAACGGCATAAAAAAATCCGCGCGGGCGAACCGGCGCGGATTTTTAATCGCCAAATAAGGCGTTAGATATCGATATTCGCCGCCTTCAGGGCGTTTTCTTCGATAAAGGCACGGCGTGGTTCAACCGCATCGCCCATCAGGGTGGTGAACAGCTGATCGGCCGCAATAGCGTCTTTCACCGCTACGCGCAGCATACGCCGCTGATCGGGATCCATGGTGGTTTCCCACAGCTGGTCCGGGTTCATTTCGCCCAACCCTTTATAGCGCTGGATCGACAGGCCACGGCGCGACTCTTTCACCAGCCACTCCAACGCCTGTTCGAAGCTGTCTACCGGCTGGCGACGTTCGCCACGTTCGATATAGGCATCTTCTTCCAGCAGGCCACGCAGTTTTTCGCCCAGCGCACAAAGCCTGCGATATTCACCACCGCGGATAAATTCAAAGTCCAGCGGGTAGTCGGTATCTACACCATGGGTACGAATACGCAGCACCGGTTCGAACATCTGGCGTTCACGGTTTTCAACCAGCACAGAACTGTAGCTGCTACCGTGCTGCTCGTTATCGTTGAGCAATTTCACCAGCGATTCGATCCAGCTTTCCACCTTGGCACGGTCACTAAGATCGTCTTCGTTCAAGGTTGGCTGGTAGATCAGGTTGTTCAGCAACGCACGCGGATAACGGCGTTCCATCCGGCCAATCTGCTTTTGCACGGCGTAATGTTCAGCCACCAGCTTCTCTAACGGCTCACCCGCCAAGGCTGGCGCAGAACCGTTGGTGTGCAGGGTCGCGCCGTCGAGGGCGATGGAGATCTGATACTGATCCATCGCTTCGTCGTCTTTGATGTACTGCTCCTGCTTACCTTTTTTCACCTTGTACAACGGCGGCTGGGCAATATACACATGGCCACGCTCGATGATTTCCGGCATCTGACGATAGAAGAAGGTCAACAGCAGCGTACGGATGTGCGAGCCGTCGACGTCGGCATCGGTCATGATAATGATGCTGTGATAACGCAGTTTGTCCGGGTTGTATTCGTCACGGCCAATGCCGCAGCCCAGCGCGGTGATCAGCGTGGCAACTTCCTGTGAAGACAGCATCTTGTCGAAGCGGGCTTTCTCAACGTTGAGGATTTTCCCTTTCAGCGGCAAGATCGCCTGGTTCTTACGGTTACGGCCCTGCTTGGCTGAGCCGCCCGCGGAGTCCCCTTCCACCAGGTAGAGTTCGGACAACGCCGGGTCACGTTCCTGACAGTCCGCCAATTTGCCTGGCAGGCCAGCCAAATCCAGCGCGCCTTTACGGCGGGTCATTTCACGTGCTTTACGCGCCGCTTCACGAGCACGGGCCGCATCGATGATTTTACCGACCACGATCTTGGCGTCCGCTGGGTTTTCCATCAGGTAATCCACCAGCTTCTCGTTCATCAGCGATTCGACCGCCGTTTTCACTTCCGAAGACACCAGCTTGTCTTTGGTCTGGGAAGAGAATTTAGGATCGGGCACTTTCACCGAAACCACGGCAATCAGACCTTCACGCGCATCGTCACCGGTGGCGCTGATCTTGGACTTTTTGCTGTAGCCTTCTTTATCCATGTAGGTATTCAGGGTACGGGTCATCGCGGCACGGAAGCCGGCCAGGTGAGTCCCCCCATCACGCTGCGGGATGTTGTTGGTGAAGCAGTAGATGTTTTCCTGGAAACCATCGTTCCACTGCAGTGCCACTTCCACACCGATATCGTCCTTCACGGTTGAGAAGTAGAACACCGTTGGGTGGATAGGCGTCTTGTTCTTGTTCAGGTATTCCACAAACGCCTTGATACCACCTTCGTAATGGAAGTGGTCTTCTCTGTCGTTGCGCTTGTCTTTCAGGCGAATAGAGACGCCGGAGTTGAGGAACGACAGTTCACGCAGGCGCTTGGCCAGGATGTCGTACTCAAACTCGGTGTTGTTGGTAAAGGTCTGGAAGCTCGGCCAGAAGCGCAGGGTAGTACCTGTCTGGTCGGTTTCACCGACGACTTTCAGCGGGGCCTGTGGTTCGCCATGCTTGTAAGTTTGCTCATGGACCTTGCCTTCGCGGCGGATCACCAGCTCCAGCTTTTCTGACAGGGCGTTAACAACCGAAACGCCCACGCCGTGCAGACCGCCGGAAACCTTATAGGAGTTGTCGTCAAACTTACCGCCGGCGTGCAGTACGGTCATGATGACCTGCGCCGCTGACACCCCTTCCTCTTCGTGGATACCGGTTGGGATACCACGGCCATCATCCTGCACCGAGACGGAGTTGTCGGCGTGGATCGTCACCTGAATGTCGCTACAGTGGCCAGCGAGTGCTTCGTCGATAGCGTTGTCCACGACCTCGAATACCATGTGGTGCAGACCGGTGCCGTCATCAGTATCACCGATATACATGCCCGGACGCTTACGTACCGCATCCAGCCCTTTTAATACCTTGATACTTGAGGAGTCATAAGAATTCGACATCAACGTTTCTCGCTCATTTTAGTCCTGTGGTTGAACCTCTATTTTACCTTGTTCCACGCGGAACATCTTGCCCTTTTCACCCATCATGTCGGTTACTTGTTCAGCGCTTACCGCACTGACAAAAACCTGAGCCTGGGTGGCTTTCAGGCGATCGGCCAGCAACCGGCGACGGCCGGTGTCCAGCTCGGAGGCAAAATCATCAATCAGATACAGGCAACGCCGCCCGCTCTGGCGGGTGAGAAACTCACCCTGCGCCAAGCGCAATGCGCACATCAGCAGTTTAAGCTGACCGCGCGATAACAAATCCTCTACCGGCGTGCCTTCGGCACGAATGCGGAAGTCCGCTTTATGCGGCCCCACCGCGGTATAGGTTAACGCCCTGTCGCGCTCAAACTGGCGCTCCAGCAGCTCTCCGTAGTCGCTCTCTTTGTCCCAGCCGCGCTGGAAAGAGAAACTCAGGGCAAATTCGGGCAAAAACTGCGCGCAGGTCGCGGTGATATCCGCGGCAATTGCGTCGCTGTAAGCTGCCCGCCACTCGCTGATACGCTCGGCCAACGGGATCAGTTCCTGATCCCAGGCGCGGATCTGCGCATAGCGATTGACCTGGCGCAGCGCGGCATTGCGCTGCTTCAGTAACCTTTTCAGGTTGCTCCAGGCGGTGAAAAAACCGGGTTCGTTGTGAAAACAACCCCAGTCCAGGAAGGCACGCCGATACTTCGGCCCGCCATTAAGCAGGGTAAAACCTTCGGGGGTGATCAACTGCATGGGCAGTAGCTGTGCCAGCTCTGCCACCTTATGGCCATCGCTGCCATCAATGCGCACTTTGCTGTCACCCTGACGGCTTTTACTCAGTCCTACCGATAATTCGCGCCCGCTGCCTTCGATCCGGCCATGTAACACAAATTCCGGCTGATCGTGGCGGATCACTCGCCCAGCCTGCAGGCTGCGAAACGCGCGCCCATGACCAAGGGTATAAACCGCCTCCAGCACGCTGGTCTTGCCGCTGCCGTTGGCCCCAACAAGGAAGTTAAACCCCGGTGCAGGCGCCAGATCGGCAGCTTCGATATTGCGGAAATCTTTAATCAGTAAGCGCGTCAGAGCCATACTGTAGTTGTCTTAATCATCTAACAATCCAGGGCGTTATCGTCGCAGGTCATTTGCGTGCGGCCAGCGCACAGCAACCGCAGCGTACTTAAAGTACGTGAGGATTGCGAGCACTGCCCAATCGCAAAAGGGCAAGTAAGATAGCCCGATAATTTCTACAGTCGCATTGGCATAACCACGTAGGCGGCGGACTTGCTTGCACCGTCCTCGATCTGCACGCTGGAGACGGAATCGGTCAGCAGCAGGCGCACATCTTCACACTTGAGCGCGTTCAGCACGTCCAGCACATAGCTGACGTTGAAACCAATTTCCATCTCGGTGCCATCATAGCTGACATCGAGGATCTCTTCCGCCTCTTCCTGTTCCGGGTTGTTGGCGGTGATCTTGAGCTGGTTCTGGCTGACGTACAGGCGCACGCCGCGGAACTTTTCGTTCGACAGAATGGCCGCACGGGCAAACGCCTGCTTGAGCAGGTCACAGCCCGCTTCCAGCGTTTTGTCCGGATTCTTCGGCAATACGCGGCGATAATCAGGGAAACGGCCGTCAACCAGCTTGGAGGTGAAGATAAAGTCACCGACGTGGGCGCGGATGTTGTTGCTACCAATCTGCACCCGTAGCGGCGTATCACCACCGTCCAGCAAGCGGACCAGCTCCATCACCCCTTTACGCGGCACGATCACCGAATGGGTAGGCAACTGTTGGCCAATCGGCATCGAACACACCGCCAGGCGGTGGCCGTCGGTAGCCACGGTACGCAGCTCTTCCCCTTCGGTTTCAAACAGCATACCGTTCAGGTAATAGCGCACATCCTGATGAGCCATCGAAAACTGGGTGGCTTCAATCAGGCGCTTTAACGTCGCCTGCGGCAAGGTGAACTCCACCTCGCTCTGCCAATCATCCAGATTCGGGAAGTCTATCGCCGGCAGCGTGGACAGCGAGAAGCGGCTGCGGCCAGAACGCACCAGCATACGGTCGCCTTCGAGGATCACCGTAATCTCCGCCCCTTCCGGCAGGCCACGGCAGATATCAAAGAATTTACGCGCGGGGACGGTCGTCGCGCCCGCTTCATGGGGCTGAGACAGGGCAACGCGGGCCACCATCTCCATCTCCAGATCGGTCCCTGTCAGCAACAGGGAACCTTCCGTCACCTGCAGCAGCAGGTTACCCAGAATTGGCAGCGTCGGGCGGCCACCCAGTGGGCTGCTCACCTGTTGCAGCGGTTTTAGCAGATGCTCACGTTCAACGATAAATTTCATATGGGCTATGACGACAATGTTCTGATTAAATTGGAGAAATCTTCTTTGATGTCGTGACTTTCCTCACGCAGCTGCTCGATCTTCCGGCAGGCGTGCAACACCGTAGTATGGTCGCGGCCACCAAACGCATCGCCGATTTCTGGCAGGCTGTGGTTGGTGAGCTCTTTTGCCAATGCCATCGCCATCTGGCGCGGGCGGGCAACCGAGCGCGAACGCCGTTTAGACAGCAGGTCCGCGATTTTGATTTTGTAGTATTCGGCCACCGTCTTCTGGATATTGTCGATGGTGACCAGCTTTTCCTGCAACGCCAGCAGATCCCGCAGCGCTTCTCGCACGAAATCGATGGTGATGGCGCGGCCAGTAAAGTTGGCGTTGGCGATCACCCGGTTCAGCGCCCCTTCGAGCTCACGCACGTTGGAACGCAGGCGCTTGGCGATAAAGAACGCCACTTCGCCTGGCAGACGGATATCGTTCTCGTCGGCCTTTTTCATCAGGATCGCCACGCGGGTTTCCAGCTCCGGCGGCTCGATCGCCACCGTCAGGCCCCAGCCGAAGCGGGATTTCAAACGATCTTCCACCCCGTTGATCTCTTTTGGATAGCGATCCGAGGTCAGGATGATCTGTTGATTACCTTCCAACAGGGCGTTAAAGGTGTGGAAGAACTCTTCCTGTGAACGCTCTTTGTTGGCAAAGAATTGAATATCATCGATCAGCAACGCATCCACCGAGCGGTAGTAGCGTTTGAATTCTTCAATGGCGTTATTTTGCAGCGCCTTGACCATGTCCTGCACAAAGCGTTCCGAGTGCATATACACCACTTTGGCATTGGCCTTACGCGCCATGATGCCGTTGCCTACCGCATGCAACAGGTGCGTTTTACCCAGGCCGGTACCGCCATACAGGAACAGTGGGTTATAAGCGCCCCCCGGATTGTCTGCCACCTGCCGCGCCGCAGCACGAGCCAGCTGGTTAGACTTACCCTCAACGAAGTTATCGAAGGTGTGCTTGGGGTTGACGTTGGAACGATAGGACAGCTCAGGCGGCGGTGCCGCGTTGTCCCAGCTTGGGCGGGACGGTGCAGCCGTACGCACCACCGGGGCTACCGGAGCGCTGTTGACGCTGGCCATCACGGGCTGGCTGAGGGTTTGTGTCAGTGGCTTGCTGCCCACCTCAAAACGCAACAGCGGCGCATCCGTACCGCAGAAATCATTCAACAGGCCATTGATATTGTTTAAGTACTTATCGCGAACCCAATCCAGCACAAAGCGATTGGGCGCATACAGCGCCAGGGTATTGTCACTCAGTTCCGCCTGCAATGGGCGTATCCACATACTAAATTCTGTGGCAGGTAACTCATCCTGCAATCGGGCAAGACACTGCTGCCAAAGCGAAAGTGACACGGCGGACTCCACTCGAACAAGATCAATAAAAAGAAAAGAATCAGGCTACTTTTTTATAACTCATGATTTTTGACACACGCCCGGTATTGGCTGAAAAACCTGTAGGGTATGCGAACCGCCTTTCACGGTTTATGCCCTTAACGATCCTGTTTTTGGGATCGCGATCGGAATGACGGATCATAGCGCAATCTGCGCAAGAGATCCTCCCCTTCATCACAGATTAGATCCATTTTATCCACAGCCCGTGAAGAGTGGCCAGTTTTTAATCAGCGCCGGATCGACACCGATGAGATCTGAGCCTGTGGGGCCGGGTTTTAGCACCTTTCACAGGTTATACCCGGTTATCCACGCGGACCCTTGCAGAAAACACGCAGGATCGTACGGAGATCCTTGTGATTTACCCCCGAGTCCGTATAATCTTCGCCCACGTGTGATACCTGGTTCCTTAATGGTGAGTCATTTAGCCAAGACAGGATTCTGCGGTGACCACGGGCCAACACCGGATTTTACTCCGAATTGGCAGACAACCAGGTAGGCTAGCGCGATGTGAATTGACTCAGGACTGTACAATTATTACAATCCCGCCTCTTTATGTATTGCGATTGAGGCGTCGGTCATCTTCACGCCGAGTAGCCAAACGCATTTGACTTATCAGTATTTCATTTAAGTTTAGGTAGAAATCGCTATGAAACGCACTTTCCAACCGTCCGTACTGAAGCGTAACCGTAGCCACGGTTTCCGTGCTCGTATGGCCACCAAGAATGGTCGTCAAGTTCTGGCCCGCCGTCGTGCGAAAGGCCGTACTCGTCTGACTGTTTCTAAGTAATAAAAGCTAACCCGCTGAGTGGTTAAGCTCGCTTTTCCTAGGGAGTTACGTTTGTTAACTCCCACTCATTTCACTTTCGTCTTCCAGCAGCCACAACGGGCTGGCACGCCGCAAATCACCATCCTCGGCCGCCTGAACCAGCTGGGGCATCCCCGCATCGGTCTTACCGTCGCCAAAAAACACGTCAAACGCGCGCATGAACGCAACCGGATCAAACGCCTAACCCGCGAAAGCTTCCGTTTACGTCAGCACCAGCTACCGGCGATGGATTTTGTGGTGGTGGCCAAAAAAGGGATAGCGGATTTGGATAATCGTGCACTGACGGAAGCTTTGGAAAAATTATGGCGTCGCCACTGTCGCCAGGCTCCCGCATCCTGATCGGGCTGGTTCGGGCGTATCAGCTCGTGCTCAGCCCGCTGCTTGGGCCACGTTGTCGCTTCCAGCCGACATGTTCTCATTACGCAATTGAGGCATTACGCAGGTTTGGCATGTTAAAAGGCAGTTGGTTGACATTGAAACGCGTATTAAAATGCCACCCTTTGAACCCAGGTGGCGATGATCCCGTGCCGCCGAAAACCGACGATAACAGAGAACACTAACGATGGATTCGCAACGCAATCTTCTCCTCATCGCTCTGCTGTTCGTGTCTTTCATGATCTGGCAGGCCTGGCAAGTGGACAACGCTCCGCAACCAGTAGCCACCCAGACCACGCAACAGACTGCGAACCCAGCAACCGGTGATGCCGCAAGTTCAGCTGTACCAGGCAGTGGCCAGGGTAAACTGATCACCGTTAACACTGACGTGCTGTCGCTGACCATCAATACCCGTGGTGGCGATATCGAGCAGGCTAAACTGTTGGCCTACCCGGAAACCCTGGGTTCATCGACTCCATTTACGCTGCTGGAATCCACCCCGTCATTCGTCTACCAGGCACAAAGTGGCCTGACAGGCAGAGACGGCCCGGATAACCCGGCAAACGGCGAGCGTCCTCTGTTTGAGGCGGCGCAGGATACCTTCACGCTGGCTGATGGCCAGGATGAACTGCGTATTCCGCTGACCTTTACCGGCAAAGACGGTTCGGTCTTCACCAAGACCTTTGTGCTCAAGCGTAACCATTATGCCGTTGGCGTGGACTACTCCATCGTCAACAAAAGCGCGACTCCGCTGGAACTGACCCTGTTTGGTCAGTTGAAGCAGACCACCGACTTGCCTAAGCATCGTGACACCGGCAGCAACAACTTTGCACTACACACCTTCCGTGGTGCGGCTTACTCATCCAGCGAAGACAAATACCAAAAGTATGCGTTCGACAAGGATGAGAATCTGAACGTCACCACCCAAGGCGGCTGGATTGCGATGTTGCAACAGTACTTCGCCACCGCGTGGGTGCCGCAGACTCAGGGCGTCAACACTTTCTATACCTCTAAGCCAGGTACCAACCTGTCTGCCATCGGCTTTAAAGCTGAGCCAGTGATTGTGCAACCAGGCGCTGAGAAGCAGCTGAATGCTACCCTGTGGGTTGGCCCGGAGCTGCAAGATCAGATGGCCCAACTGGCACCGCATCTGGATCTGACCGTCGATTACGGCTGGCTGTGGTTCATCTCCCAACCGCTGTTTAAACTGCTGAAGTTCATTCACAGTTTCATCGGCAACTGGGGCTTCTCGATCATCATCATCACCTTCATCGTGCGCGGCATCATGTACCCGCTGACCAAAGCGCAGTACACCTCGATGGCCAAAATGCGCATGCTGCAGCCAAAACTGCAGGCGATGCGTGAACGTATCGGTGATGACAAGCAGCGTATGAGCCAGGAAATGATGGCGCTGTACAAAGCTGAGAAGGTGAACCCGTTAGGGGGTTGCTTGCCACTGGTTATCCAGATGCCAATCTTCCTGGCCTTGTACTACATGCTGATGGGCTCGGTTGAGCTGCGTCATGCGCCGTTCATCTGGTGGATCCATGACCTGTCGGCGCAAGACCCGTACTACATCCTGCCAGTGCTGATGGGTGTAACCATGTACTTCATCCAGAAGATGTCACCAACCACCGTGACTGACCCGATGCAGCAGAAAATCATGACCTTTATGCCGGTGATCTTCACAGTGTTCTTCCTGTGGTTCCCGTCTGGTCTGGTGCTGTACTATATCGTCAGTAACCTGGTGACCATCGTCCAGCAGCAGCTGATTTACCGCGGGCTGGAAAAACGTGGTCTGCACAGCCGCGACAAGAAGAAAGTCTAGTATTGAGTTAGGCAACACCCGTAGGGGCCTGTGCCCCTACGACATCAGTCACGTTGCTAGTAGAGGCGGTCATTAGACCGCCTTTTTGCATATTGTCAGAGAGATAAACCGCTATGAACACCACCGATACCATCGCTGCTCTTGCTACTCCGCCCGGACGCGGCGGTGTCGGCATCCTGCGCATTTCAGGCCGCGGAACCAAGGACGTTGCACTGGCGGTACTCGGTAAACTGCCTAAGCCGCGTTATGCCGATTATCTGCCGTTCCGTGACGCCGAAGGCAGCACGCTGGATCAGGGGATCGCACTGTGGTTCCCCGGCCCCAATTCCTTTACCGGTGAGGACGTGCTGGAACTGCAGGGCCACGGTGGGCCGGTGATCCTCGATCTGCTGCTCAAACGCGTGTTGGCTCTGCCAGGCGTGCGGATTGCCCGCCCTGGTGAGTTCTCAGAGCGCGCTTTCCTCAATGACAAGCTGGATCTGGCCCAGGCCGAAGCCATAGCCGATCTGATCGATGCCAGTTCCGAACAGGCAGCCCGTTCAGCCATGAACTCGTTGCAAGGTGCTTTTTCCCTCCGTATCCATCAGCTGGTGGAAGCGCTCACTCACCTACGCATCTATGTAGAAGCGGCGATCGACTTCCCGGATGAGGAGATCGACTTCCTTTCGGATGGCAAAATCGAAGCCCAACTGAACAGCGTGATGGCCGATCTGGACGGCGTACGGGCCGAGGCGCGTCAAGGCAGCCTGCTGCGTGAAGGGATGAAGGTAGTGATCGCCGGGCGGCCCAACGCCGGGAAATCCAGCCTGCTCAATGAGCTGGCAGGGCGTGAAGCGGCCATCGTCACCGACATAGCAGGCACCACGCGCGATGTATTGCGCGAACATATTCATATCGATGGCATGCCACTGCACATTATCGATACCGCCGGGCTGCGGGAAGCCAGCGACGAAGTTGAGCGTATCGGCATCGAACGTGCCTGGAACGAGATCGAACAGGCGGATCGCGTGCTGTTTATGGTGGATGGCACTACAACCGCCGCCACCGAACCCGCCGAGATTTGGCCAGAGTTTATGGCACGTCTACCCAACACCTTGCCGATCACCGTCGTGCGCAACAAGGCCGACATTACCGGCGAGGCATTGGGCCTGAGCGAAGTAAATGGCCACTCACTTATTCGCCTGTCGGCGCGTACCGGTGAGGGGATCGACCTGCTGCGCGACCATCTGAAGCAGAGCATGGGCTTCACCAGCAATATGGAAGGCGGCTTCCTGGCCCGCCGCCGTCACTTGCAGGCCCTGGAGCAGGCGGCACAGCATCTGGTGCAGGGTAAAGAACAGTTAGTGAGCGCTTACGCGGGGGAACTGCTGGCCGAAGAACTCCGGTTGGCACAGCAGGCGTTGAGCGAAATCACCGGGGATTTTACCTCCGATGACCTGCTCGGGCGCATTTTCTCCAGCTTCTGTATTGGTAAGTAATTGATTTTTATTCTTACTGGTTGCTTTATCTGATCTTGTTTCATGAGAATTTCCCCCGAAGTAAGCTCTCGGGGGACACTCATGAAGATCAGCATCAAAATCCTCGCCGTTTACGGCGGGGGGAGTCACTTAAAAATTACACGCTATGGCAGGTAATAACAAAGTTACACGCTACAGCGTGTATCACAAGTTTACCCCCCTATAGCGTGTAAACTCTAATTTACCTGTTATAGCGTGTAAAATTGATTTACCTGCTTAAGCGTGTAAAGTAGAGTCATCTGGTTAACAGGATATGTGACATGAAGATCACCAATGCCAAGCAGCTCAGCATCTACTTGCGAGATGTCCGCCTCGCAGAAAATCTTTCACAAGAAAAAGTGGCCAGTAGGGTTGGGATCCGTCAAGACACCGTGTCCAACTTTGAACTCCAGCCGGGAACGACCAAATTAGAGACTTTCTTCAAAATCCTGTCTGCGCTGAATCTGGAGCTGGAAGTAAAACCCAGAGGTAGCCAGAGCTGCGAAACCAAAAGTACCGATGGTTGGAAAGAGGAGTGGTAATGGCTGACCTAGATGTCTACATGAATGGTTATAAGGTAGGGATTTTCAGCCGTGAGGGCACTGGTGCCCATATGTTCCAATACGTGGACACTTGGCTTAACCAACCTGGAAGCCGTCCTATATCGCTCTCCATGCCCTTGAGGCGACGGCCTTACAAAGGGGTAGAAGTCTACAACTTCTTCGATAACCTGCTGCCGGACAACCCTGATATCCGGGACAGGATCCTCGCACGCTACCGTGCTGACTCGACTCAACCCTTCGACCTTTTGGCACGTATCGGTGCTGACACCATTGGTGCCCTGCAACTCTTGCCACAAAATGCAGACCCGGGGGACATTCGCACCATAAACTATAAAGAGCTATCCAACCAGGAACTAGCAAGCATACTTACAGGCTACAAAGCTGGTGCCCCTCTGGGCATGATTGAGGATGTTGAAGATTTCCGAATTTCCCTGGCCGGGGCCCAAGAAAAGACGGCTCTCCTCTATCTCGAAAACCGTTGGTGTTTACCGATCGCAGCTACACCAACCACCCATATCATTAAGCTACCCATCGGAAAAATAGAAAGCCACTCATACAGTATCGACTTGTCAGACAGTGTCGAAAACGAGTATCTCTGCGCTCTAGTGGCTAAGGAATTTGGATTATCAGTCCCCCATTGCTTCATTATGCAAGTGGGTGACATAAAAGCCTTAGCAGTGGAACGCTTTGACCGCCGGTATGCCTCAGACGGCAGTTGGATCATGCGACTGCCCCAAGAAGATTTTTGCCAGGTTTTAAATGTTCCCTCGGCACGTAAATACGAAAATCAGGGTGGTCCAGGGATAAGCGAGATCATGGAATATCTGCTTGGCTCGGTGACAGCGGAAAAGGATCGCTATAATTTCATGAAGACACAGGTATTGTTCTGGTTGTTAGCCGCAACCGATGGACATGCAAAGAACTTCTCGGTGTTCATTGAGGCTGATGGGCGTTTTCGTTTAACCCCCTTGTACGACATTCTATCTGTCTACCCGGTGTTTGGTGGCAGAGGCCTTCATCCGAAAGATGCCAAGCTCGCAATGGGCCTAAAAGGAAGCAAGGGAAAGAAGTACGCTATTGAGCAAATATTCCCACGCCACTTCTTCCAAACAGCCAAAGCAGTGGGATTTGAGCGCGCCGCCATGGAGGGGATCCTGACGGAATTGGCTGGATCCGTTGATACCGTCATCGAGCGGGTAACACAGCTGTTGCCAGCAGGTTTTCCTCCCGCCATCAGTAACGCCATTTTAAAGGGCCTAAAAGCTCGTTCCGCAAGGCTGACAGTGGGCTGGGATTAGGCGACAGTGCTATTGCTGCTGCACTGTTGACAGTGGACCCTATGAGGATCTGGTACGATAAGAGAAACGACGGTGAACAATTACCCAACGTGCTAGTTTCGTTGGCTTTACCCAGACCAGCCCCGCTGCCGTACTCCTTCCACTCCGCTGCTTTTTCATTCAACAGAAGAATAATTAAGAAAAAGATCATGCGAATTCTTAATGAAAAAACTTAACGTAATGCTTACTCTAACACTCCAGTTTTTTTATGAGCCTCGGTCATGGAGTGAACAATGGCTTGTCATTTTATCCGATGGGATACGGTTGCAGAGCGTTTAGAGACCCATCGGCTGCCTAAAGACCTGATCGAAAGAACTGCTCGCTTCTCCGTCAAGCGCCGTCGGCGCTTTTTGCAAGGCCGGATCCTGTTGGCCGAAATGATATTTTATTTGTATGGTATCCCGGTACTTCCCCCCATTGCTACGGCACCGACCGGGCGCCCGTGCTTTGCCGATCATCATTTACCTGACTTCAGCCTCGCCTACGCTGGCAATACCATCGGCGTGCTACTGAGCCCGGAAGGCAAGGTAGGGTTGGATATTGAGGTGATGCGCGCACGGAGCCACAACCTGCTGCATCAATACTCCAGCGCCACGGAGAACGCGTGGATTGCGGCGCAGCACGACCGTTTGGAAGCCGAAACCCAGCTGTGGAGCATCCGCCAATGCGTGCTGAAACTGGCCGGCTTGGGTAACAGCGGCCAGGGTTTGCTGAATTTGCACCCTTTTTCCGGCCAATTACGCTGCAGCACCCTGCCTAACGTGCACGTCATGAGTGATGCCGGTGAGTATCTCAGCTGGGCCTGCGCCCATCAGCCTGGTTTGGATCGGCTGATTTGCTGGCAATATGACGATAGCCAGGGCTTACAGAAATGTGGCGAAATTTCATCACGTAATCCACCTCCCTCCACACACTTTTTGAAATTGACCAGCCTCGCCTCTGTTACACGTTGAAAGCACCGATTTAACGTCTGTCTTCAGGGGAATATGCAAAACAAAACTTTCCTTAACGCATGATTTACTGCTTTGAATTGTAAAAACAGATAAAGAATTAGACTCTACCTAGGATACATCACCTATTTGCCCTATTATCTGCTGGTTGTTCTAAGCTGAGTCTGTTCATCAGAAAAGGGAGAATCAAAATGTCAGAGCAAGCACTAAAGATCGTCACGCTACTGGGGAGCCTACGTAAAGGCTCTTATAACGCCATAGTTGCACGCGCTTTACCTCA
This sequence comes from Serratia sp. K1WW1, assembly GCF_055790865.1. NCBI lineage: Bacteria > Pseudomonadati > Pseudomonadota > Gammaproteobacteria > Enterobacterales > Yersiniaceae > Serratia > Serratia sp. K1WW1. Next base: position 37,666 of record NZ_CM147697.1, on the reverse strand, counting down.
GTTAGCTCCTCAGGGTGTCACTATCGAAGCCCTTCCCTCTATCCGCGATATCCCACTGTACGATGCAGACCTCCAGCAAGAAGAGGGTTTCCCGGCCACGGTAGAAGCCATTGCCGAACAAATCCGTCAGGCTGACGGCGTGATCATCGTAACGCCAGAATATAACTACTCTGTGCCAGGTGGTCTGAAAAACGCCATAGACTGGCTGTCCCGTTTGCCTAACCAACCGTTGGCTGGCAAACCGGTGGCGATCCAGACCAGCTCAATGGGGCCGATTGGCGGCGCACGTTGCCAATATCACCTACGCCAGATCCTGGTGTTCCTGGATGCGATGGTGATCAACAAACCTGAGTTTATGGGGGGAGTAATACAGAATAAGGTTGATGAGCAGGCGGGTGAACTGGTTGACCAAGGCACGCGGGATTTCCTGACCGGCCAGTTGTCCGCATTCAGCGACTATATCCGCCGTATAAAATAAGCTGCCAGGCGGCGCCCAGCGATAACACTATCGAAGGCGCCGTTTTTCATCGTTTTCTCATTAATATTATTGAAAAACAAAGTTATAAAATCATGCCTTTTTTTATTTTAGCCATCTTTTTGGCTTTTGCCACCAGTCCATTGTTTGCTGCACCCATGCTCTATCCTGAGGGAGAAGAGCCGCTAGAACTACCTATCCATAGCCCGCTGAGTAAACCATTGCCTCGCTCAGCCTACAATCATGAGGATAAAAAAGCCGGCGCCACATCGCTATATCTGACGCTGATGCGTGAAGATGGCCGTAATATCTGGGCCCCCTTTCAACTGGCTGCCTCCTCGGCCGAACAAGGCCAGACCGAGCTAGCCGAACGTTATCTGCAACTTAGCGCCAAGCGAGGGTTGTGGTATTACTACAATCTGCTGGAAGACGACTCGTTCAGCAGCATTCAGCAAAGTGACACCTACCGTTCAATTCTGGCCACCACCAAAGCGCGCTATCAGCAACACGCCGCAAAGTTTGAAGGTAAACCTCACTATGCCGTGCCGAGTGGCGAGCCCCCGGCCGGAGGCTGGCCAACCATCGTCTACCTCCATCCCTACGGAAAAGCCGCCACCATCATCCCTGAGGATCGGTTGCTGTTTGCCGAGGCCGGGGTGGCCTATATTGAGATAAACGGCACGCAGATGCTGGCGGAGGGGAGCTTTCGCTGGTCTAACTACAGCTCTACCAGCACCCAGAACGCCATTCAACGCACCCTGGAAAGCCTGGGACCCAAGCTGAAGCTTAATCTCCAACAGGTTTACCTGACCGCCCGTGGTCAGGGGGCACTGCACGCGGCTAACCTGATGGCCAATTACCCGCAGTTTTATTCCGGAGCGCTGCTGATTGCCCCGAAGGGTCGCCTCCTCCCAGCGAAGCATTCACTGGCAGAAAACAAACGCATCATGATTGCCTATTACGATCGACAGAATTTCAACGATCGGGCGCTGGCTCTTGATTTTGCTGACTTGTTCAGAGACAAAAATCAGGTCGAGATCGCCAATTTTGCCGAGGGGGAAGATAATATCGGTGGCTGGCAGACGCGGTATAACCGGCCTTTACGCTGGGTAATGGGTAGAGAGCAGGATGCCTCACCGGGCGCTTGAGAGTAATAGGGGCAGCATGCCCCTCAATGTTAGTGAATTTATCAGGGCCTAACGTATGTTAGGCCCCCACGTCGCGGGCATTAATGCCCGTCAACGAACGCAATTTTCAGCACGAATAGCAGCGCCACCACGATCACGCAGGGGCTGATTTCACGCCAGCGGCCGGTGCCCAGCTTCATGATGCAGTAAGAGATAAAGCCCAGGGCAATCCCTTCGGTGATCGAGAAGCTGAAAGGCATCATGGCGGCGGTCACAAAGGCCGGAACCGCTTCGGTCATGTCTTCCCACTTCACCCGCGCCAGGCTGGAGGTCATCAGCACCCCCACATAAATCAGCGCGCCCGCAGCAGCATAGGTTGGCACCATTCCCGCCAGCGGTGACAGGAAAATCACCAGCAGAAAGAGAATGCCTACCACCACGGCGGTCAGGCCAGTACGCCCACCGACGGCCACCCCAGAGGAGCTTTCAATATAGGCGGTGACCGAAGAGGTACCCGCAAAAGCACCGGCTACCGAGGTGATGCTGTCCACGTAAAGCGCCTGCTTCATACGCGGGAACTTGCCGTTTTCATCCGTCAGGCCAGCCTTGTCGGTCACTCCGATCAGCGTACCCGAGGAGTCAAACAGGTTAACCAGCATAAAGGAGAAGATCACACCTGCCAGGCCGATATTCAGCGCCCCGGCGATATCCACCTGGCCGACTACGGAGGTGACGTCCGGCGGTAGGGAAAATACGCCGCCATACTTCACGTCGCCCAATGCCCAGCCGATCAGCGTGGTTACCACGATAGAAACCAGTACCGCCGCATGAATATTACGCGAAGCCAGCACCGCGATAATAAAGAAGCCCAAGGCTCCCAGCAGTACGCTGTGGGAGGTCAGATTACCTACCGCCACCAGCGTGTCCGGATTGGCGACCACGATACCGGCGTTTTTCAACCCCATCATGGCGATAAACAGGCCGATACCGCTGGTGATGCCCACGCGCAGGCTCAGCGGGATATTGGCAATCATCCAGTAGCGGATACGGAAAATAGTCAGCAACAGGAAACCGATTGCGCCCCAGAAAATAGCGCCCATGCCGACCTGCCATGAAATACCCATCGCGCCGACCACCACAAACGCGAAGAACGCGTTGAGGCCCATCGCCGGAGCCAGCGCCACCGGCAGGTTAGCCAGCAAGCCCATCAGGATACTGCCCAACGCGGCAACCAGGCAGGTGGTGACAAACACCGCCTGAGTGTCCATGCCCGCCGCACCCAGGATCTGCGGGTTAACGAACACGATATACACCATGGTTAAAAAGGTGGTGAGGCCGGCAATCGTTTCCGTACGTACCGTGGTGCCATGCTGCTTGAGTTTAAACACGCGCTCAAGCAAGCCCTGATTGGCATCAAGGCTGAGGTCTTGTTTGCTCATTATAGAATTCCGAAGAGGGATTAGGACTGTCGCTGGCTATCCTATAACAAAAAGTCCGGGTTTTGACCTCGCTCACAGGTTTTTTTCGCCATCTTTACGGCTAAAACGGTCAACAAGTTGTATTTATTGAGATTGATCGCCAAAGAGGGACAATGCGCGACGATCCGGTTAAAGTAACAGCAGTCATGACTTAACCGAGGGCGCTTACCCCAATGAATCAGGTTGAATGTGTTTTATTTGATTGCGATGGCACGCTGGTAGACAGCGAAATGCTGTGCAGCAAGGCCTATGTGCATATGTTTGCCCACTACGGCATCGAGCTGGCGCTGGAAGAGGTATTTAAAAAGTACAAAGGGATCAAGCTCTACGAGATCATTGAGTTGGTTAACGCCGAGCACGGGGTCAATTTACCTGCCAGCGACCTGGAGCCAATTTTTCGCCAGGAAGTGGCCCGTCTGTTTGATGCCGAGCTCCAGCCGATTGCCGGTGCACGCGAGCTGCTGGCACAGATGAATGCCCCAATGTGCACCGTTTCTAACGGCCCGGTGAGCAAAATGCAGCATTCTCTAGGGTTAACCGACATGCTGTCCTATTTTGATGACCGGTTGTTCAGCGGCTACGATATTCAACGCTGGAAACCCGATCCGGCCATCGTATTCCATGCCGCCCAACAGATGCAGGTGCCCGTAGAGCGCTGTATTTTGGTAGATGATTCCGTTGCCGGTGCCCAGGCGGGGATCGCGGCTGGCATCCCGGTGTTCTACTTCTGCGCCGATCCTCATAATCAACCGATCGATCACCCGTTGGTGACAACGTTTGACGATCTGGCGCAGCTACCAGCACTGTGGCAACAGCGGGGCTGGCAGCTTACCCGTTAAAGGTATCTGGAATTATCCCACCTACCTGGCGGGATATCCCTCTGTAGCAGGTGGTTCGTTTGAGAGCACATGGTGTAAAAAACTACGCAAAGGGAATTGAGAATGAAAGGGATAGTGTCCAAAGTCGTTACCCTACTATTAGCCATCGTCGTTGCCATTCTTTGCATTTTCTCGCTGTTTTCTCTTTTGTATATCGCAGCGACAATCATAGGAATATATGACGAGGGCCCAAATAGATTTAACCTTGGCTATCTTGCGGGGCAGATCCTGACGCTGATAGTTAGCGTGGTGATGGTATACGTACTTGGGAAGCAGTTTAAAAAACTGGAATGGTCGTGACTTTCAAACAACCCTGCACGCAAATTATTGGGGCCTTACCAGCCCCATAGATCCGCTTAACTAGCCGGTAGAGGCGGGCGATTACGCCACCAGCGCCAGCTGCGTTTTAGCGCTTTGGTCTGCGGGCTAAGGCGTTTATTCAGCGCGTTCGCCAGCACATCCAGCGTCAGGCAGAAGATAAAATAGACCAGCGCCACAAACAGGAACACCTCCATCGGGTAAACCATGCTGCGGTTATTAACCTGCGTGGCCAGGAAGGTCAACTCACCCACGCCGACGATGTACGCCAGCGAAGTGTCTTTAATCAGCGAGATCCACTGGTTGATAAACGAAGGCACCATCATGCGCAGCGCCTGCGGCAAGACGATCATCCGCAGCACCTGCCAGCGGTTTAAACCCAGCGATAACCCCGCCTGCCATTGCCCAGCACCGATTGCGACGATCCCCGCTTTTACCGCATGGGCCAGATAGGCCGAGGCGATCAACGCCAGCGCGCACACCACGGTGGTAATTTCCGGGATATCGACGCCAAACACGATTGGCAGCAGGAAGTAAGTCCAGAAAATCAGCATGATCACCGGGATGGCGCGGAAGAACCCGAGCACCATCGCCAACAATCCGGCCAGCACCCCACGCGACATCGCCAGCGCGACACCCAGCAACGTGCCCAGAATTGCCGAAGCCAGTCCGGCCATCAGGCTGATCGCCAACGTCAACGCAGCACCGCCCAAAGGCCCATCCGGGAAGGTGCCCCACAGCAGGTAACCCAGGTTTTCCTGAATAACGGTAAAGTCCATCTTAGTGCCCCCCCAGCGGTTTGCGCTGTTGACGCCACATGCCCCAACCTTCCAACAGGGCAATAATGGCGATATACAGCACCGTTGCCACGCCAAACGCCTGGAAGGTTCGCAGGGTTTCGGTTTCCACCTGGCGCGAAGCGTAAGACAGCTCAGCCAGGCCGATCGCCATAGTCAGCGATGAGTTCTTAATCACGTTCATGTACTGCCCCAGCAGAGGCGGGAAAGCGATTTTCAGCGCCTGCGGCAGCACCACATAGCGCATCGATTGCCAGCCGGTCAGCCCTAGCGCGTAGGCTGCATTCTTTTGCCCACTGGCGACGCCACGGATGCCGGAGCGGATCTCTTCGGCAATAAACGCGGTGGAATAAAGCGTCAGGCCGAAGAAGCCCGCCAGGAATTCAAACGAGGGCCAGTCGAGAAAGCCTAACTGATGGGGAGTATTCAGCCATTGCATGGCGAAGGAGGGCAGGATTTGCCCGGCGGCGAAATACCAGAAGAACAGTTGCACCAGCAGAGGAGTATTGCGAAATAGCGCGCTGTAGGCCACCGCCAGCCAGCTTAACGGGCGCAGGCTGCTGTCCCGCATCGCAGCCAAGCCAAAACCCAGCAGCGTTGCCGCCAGCCCGGCACAGGCCGACAGCCATAAGGTCATCAAGAAGCCATTCCATAGCCAGCTCAGATACTGCGGCGCCAACAGCCAGTCTGAGAGTTGTTGCAGATTCATACGAGGTACTTCCCCTCACCCTAACCCTCTCCGCCACGGTACAAAATCAGGGGGAGAGGGAAAAGGGAGATTAGGCTTTAGGTTGCTGATCCAACGGGCCGATCTTGAAATCGCCACGCGGTTGGGCGGTTTTGGTTTCCGGGCCGAACCAGCGCTCGTAAATCTTCACCGCATCGCCGTCTTTTTCCAGTTTGATCAAGGTATCGTTAACGGTAGCCGTGAGGCGATCTTCGCCTTTCGGGATACCAACACCCTGATACTCTTTGGTGATGCTAAACGGAGAGATTTCAAAGTCGGCTTTTTGCGCGGCTGGCAGGTTGCCTAGCAGGCCAACCAGCTTGGCATCGTCCTGGGTAATCGCCTGCACGTTGCCGTTACGCAGGGCGACAAACGCCAGTGGGGTATCGTCGTAAGAGATGACCTTGGCCGTTGGATAATGCTCACGCAGGGTAATTTCCTGCACAGTGCCTTTATCTGCGCCGATGCGCAGCTTCTTGATATCTTCCGGGGTTTTCAGCACGCCTTTATGAGCAATGAATTTCTGGCCGGTAGCAAAATACGGCACGCTGAAATTCACCTCTTTGGCACGCTCGTCGGTGATGGTGAAGTTGGCCGCGATCAGATCAACCTTTTTGGACACCAGCAAAGGAATGCGGTTAGCCGGGTTGGTAGCACGCAGTTCAACCTTGACGCCCAGCGCCTTACCGATGGCTTCGGCCACGTCCACGTCATAACCCACCAGCTTTTTGCTTTGCGGATCAACATAACCAAACGGTGGGTTGCTATCGAATACCGCAATACGCACCACGCCGGCTTTTTGAATATCATCGAGTTTATCGGCATGTGCCACACCGGTGGCAAGGCTGGTCAGGCTGGCTAACAGAGATAAGGCTAAGACGCGCTGTTTCATGAAAAGCTCCCAAGTGATTGATGTCCCGCTGGCTGATAAGCTAGCAAGCCTCACTTAGGTCAGGAAATAATATTAAACGCTATAGTTATAACCTTTTTAACTTTACGGTTTTTAAATGGCATAAAGGCGCCGTTTTCAGCGCCTTCCGGAGTAAATCACTGGTTGAATTACGCTTTTTTCTCGTCTTTACCGTCTGACAACAGCTTGTCCAGCGCATCGCCACCGATATGGCGGAAGTCCTGGCCTTTGACGAAGTAGAAGATGAATTCGCAAATATTCTGGCAACGATCGCCGATACGCTCGATAGAGCGGGCACAGAACAGCGCCGTCAGCACGCTCGGAATGGTGCGCGTATCTTCCATCATGTAGGTCATCAGTTGGCGCACGATGCCTTCATATTCCTGATCGACCTTCTTGTCTTCGCGGTAAATCCGGATCGCTTCATCCAGATCCATACGCGCAAAGGCATCCAGCACGTCGTGCAGCATCTGCACGGTGTGGCGGCCCAGTGACTCCAGGCTGACCAGCAATGGCTGATGCTGGTGCGAGAATTTCTCCAGTGCGGTGCGACAAATCTTGTCCGCTACGTCGCCAATGCGTTCCAGCTCGGAAATGGTCTTGATGATCGCCATCACCAGGCGCAGGTCGCTGGCGGTCGGCTGGCGTTTGGCAATGATGCGCACGCAGGCCTCGTCGATCGCCACTTCCATCATATTGACCTTGGCATCGCCCTCGATCACCCGCTTGGCCAGTTCACCGTCCTGGTTATGCATCGCGGTAATGGCGTCGGTGAGTTGTTGCTCCACCAGCCCACCCATGGTCAGCACCTGGGTGCGGATGTGCTCGAGTTCAGCGTTGAACTGGCCGGAAATGTGTTTATTTAAATTCAGGTTATCCATGATGCATCCTAATCAACCATAGCGGCCAGTAATGTAGTCTTCGGTCTGCTTTTTCTGTGGCGCGGTAAACAGAGTGTCAGTATCGCTGAACTCGATCAACTCACCCAGATACATAAATGCGGTGGAGTCGGAACAACGCGCCGCCTGCTGCATATTGTGGGTCACAATCACCACGGTGTAGTCAGACTTCAGCTCGCTGATCAGCTCTTCAATCTTGCCGGTGGAAATCGGATCCAGCGCCGAGCAAGGCTCATCCAGCAACAGCACTTCCGGGCGAATGGCAATGCCGCGCGCAATGCACAGGCGTTGCTGCTGGCCACCGGACAGGCTGTAACCGCTTTGGTGCAGCTTGTCCTTGGTCTCGTTCCACAGTGCCGCCTTGGTCAGCGCCCACTGGACACGCTCGTCCATATCCGCACGGGACAGCTTCTCGAACAGGCGCACGCCAAAGGCGATGTTGTCGTAAATCGACATCGGGAACGGCGTTGGCTTTTGGAACACCATGCCCACCTTGGCACGCAGCAGCGCGATGTCCTGGTTATCCGTCAGGATGTTTTGCCCATCCAGCAGGATATCACCTTCGGCACGCTGCTCGGGGTAGAGCTGGTACATCTTGTTGAAGGTCCGCAGCAGCGTCGATTTGCCACAGCCTGACGGGCCGATAAACGCGGTCACCTTGTTCTTGGCGATATCCAGCGTGATGTTTTTCAGCGCATGGAATTTGCCGTAGTAAAAGTTCAGATCGCGTACCTGAATTTTGCTGCTGGAAGTGGAGTCAACCATACTCATCAAGACTTCTCTCTTTTCACGGTGTCGCCTGAGCGGCACCTAAATTTTTATGAATGCTTTTTCTTGGCGAAAATCACACGCGCCAGGATATTCAGTAACAGTACGCACAGGGTGATCAACAGCACCCCGGCCCAGGCCAGCTGTTGCCATTCGGCAAACGGGCTCATGGCAAACTTGAAAATGGTGACCGGCAGGTTGGCGATCGGCTGCATCAGGTCGGTGCTCCAGAACTGATTCGACAGCGAGGTAAACAGTAACGGGGCGGTTTCCCCGGCGATACGCGCAATCGCCAGCAGCACGCCGGTGATAATGCCGGAGACCGACGCCTTCAGCGTAATCGCGGAAATCATGCGCCATTTGGGTGTCCCCAGCGCATAGGCCGCTTCACGCAGCGTGTCCGGTACCAACTTGAGCATGTTCTCGGTGGTGCGGATCACGATCGGGATCTGTAACAGAGCCAGTGCAATAATCCCGGCCCAACCGGAGAAGTGTTCCATTTTCGCCACCACCACGGTGTAAACGAACAGGCCCACGACGATCGACGGTGCGGATAACAGAATATCGTTGATAAAGCGGATCACTTCCGCCAGCCAGGATTTACGGCCGTATTCCGCCAGATAAATCCCCGCCATGATGCCCAACGGAGTACCGAAGATGGTTGCCCACAGGATCAACAAACCACTACCGGCGATAGCGTTAGCCAGACCACCACCTGCCGTATTCGGCGGCGGCGTCATTTCGGTAAACAGCGCCAGCGACATGCCGTCGATGCCCTTGGTGATGGTCGAGAACAGGATCCACACCAGCCAGAACAGGCCAAAGGCCATAGTCGCCATCGACAGGAACAGCGCCAGACGGTTTTTCTGCCGACGCCAGGCCTGCATTTTACGGCGGCTTTCCGCCAGTGCTACCGGGTTTTGCATATCCATCGTTGCCATGTTAGCGACCCTCACGCTTGGCCAGGCGCATCACCATCAACTTCGACAGCGCCAGGACGATAAAGGTGATCACAAACAGGATCAGCCCAAGCTGCATCAATGCAGAGGTATGTAGCCCGGATTCTGCTTCGGCGAATTCGTTGGCCAGCGCCGAGGTGATACTGTTGCCCGGCATATACAGCGAGAAACTGTCGAGCTGGTAGGTGTTACCGATAATAAAGGTCACCGCCATGGTTTCCCCCAGAGCGCGCCCCAGGCCAAGCATCACGCCGCCGATCACGCCGTTTTTGGTGAACGGCAGCACAATGCGCCAGATCACTTCCCAAGTGGTGCAGCCGATGCCATAGGCCGACTCTTTCATCATCACCGGGGTCTGTTCGAACACATCGCGCATCACCGCAGCAATGTAAGGAATAATCATAATGGCCAGGATCACCCCGGCAGCCAGAATACCGATACCAAATGCCGGGCCGGAGAACAGCTCGCCAACGATCGGGATACCGGACAGCACTTCCCCCACCGGGGTCTGGAAATATTTGGCGAACAGCGGGGCAAATACGAACAGGCCCCACATGCCGTAAACGATGCTCGGGATCGCCGCTAACAGTTCTATCGCGATCCCCAATGGGCGCTTGAGCCAGTTAGGGGCCAACTCGGTCAGGAACAGGGCAATACCAAAACTGACCGGCACGGCGATAATCAGCGCAATCACCGAGGTGACGACCGTGCCGTAGATCGGCACCAGCGCACCAAACTGCTCGGCTGGCGCATCCCACTCTTTGGTCCACAGGAAGGCAAAACCGAACTTTTGCATGCTTGGCCAGGAGGCGATAATCAGCGAAACGATGATGCCGCCCAGCAACAATAGGGTAATCAGCGCCGCCAGTCTGACCAGCGCGCTGAAGATGATGTCACCGTTTTTGCCCGGTGCTTTAATGGTCGGCTTGTACTCAGCCATAGATTACTCTTCTGTTTAAAACTTGGAGGGCCCGGCACGCCAGGCCCCGACAGTCAGGTTGAGGCGCGGTCTGCCGCACCCCCTGCGTTGTTAGAACAAGGCCTTACCGGAGCTGTCTTTGATGTTGGTCTTCCAGGCAGCACGGATTTGCTCGACCACTTCGGCAGGCAAGGCGGCGTAATCCAGTTCGCTGGCCTGTTTGGCACCGGTCTTGTAAGCCCAGTCAAAGAACTTCAGCACTTCTGCGCCCTGCTCAGGCTTCTTCTGCTCTTTGTGCACCAGGATGAAGGTGGTGGAAGTGATTGGCCAGACGTTGTCGCCTTTCTGGTTGGTCAGGTCCTGCGCGAAGGTTTTGCTCCAATCCGCGCCTTTGGCTGCGGCGCTGAAGCTCTCTTCGGTTGGGCTGACCGCTTTGCCATCGGCAGACACTAATTTAGTGTAGGCCAGGTTGTTCTGCTTGGCGTAAGCGTATTCAACGTAGCCGATAGAGCCAGGCAGACGCTGAACGAACGCGGCGATACCGTCATTGCCCTTGCCACCCAGGCCGGTTGGCCAGTTAACGGTTGAGCCTGCACCAATTTTCTCTTTCCACTGCGCGTTAGCCTTGGCCAGATAGCTGGTGAAGACGAAAGAAGTCCCGGAACCATCAGCACGACGCACCACGGCGATAGCCTGATCCGGCAGCTTGACGCCCGGGTTCAGTTTAACGATCGCCGGGTCATTCCATTTTTTGATGTTGCCCAGGTAGATATCACCCAGGGTTTGACCATCCAGAGTCAGCTCACCGGATTTGATACCCGGAATATTCACCGCCAGTACCACGCCACCGATCACGGTAGGGAACTGGAACAGGCCGTCCGCAGCCAGTTTTTCATCGGACAGCGGGGCATCAGAAGCACCAAAGTCAACGGTGTTGGCGATGATTTGCTTCACACCACCAGAGGAACCAATCCCCTGATAGTTAACCTTGTTGCCGGTTTCTTTCTGATAAGAATCTGCCCACTTGGCATACACCGGAGCGGGGAATGTCGCACCTGCACCGGTCAGGCTAGCAGCAGCGAAGGCGGACACAGAGGCCAAAGAGAAAGTCGCTGCCACAATACTGGCGACGGTGGTACGCATCAGTTTCATAATCCCTCCTAATGGGATATTTCAAAAATCGACTTTGAGTCGTTTTCATCAGAGTAAGTATTGCTGCAGGAGGGAAAATAGGACAGTTTGGTGACAGTAAAATGTACGAAATATGACAGTTATATTACAGCGGCAAGCGATTGATATTTATTTGATTAAAATCAGTGAGATGATGTCATTTTTAGGCAAAAAACAATCTGCAAAAACCTGCCTGTTGCTGCACTATCTCTCTGAATATGAGCAGTTTTCGCTCTTTTTTACACGCTTGTCATATTGCCAATCGTTGGCGCACTATCCCCAAGTTGCAGGGCGATATCTTAGTAATATTCATAACTGATAGCGTTTCAATAACGGCTGATAGACCTTGCGGGAAAGCCAGGAAATCACCGTCCAAATGCTACGCTGATAAACGTTCAGGTGCCGGACATAAACCATGCTGTATTCAATCACCGGTTGGCAACCGCGAACCCGCTTAAAATCTGGCGCGCCAGAACTCAAATTGAGAAACAGCTTACGATCCATGGTGTAGCGTAACGCAAAGGCGATCAGACGACGATATAGCGCCAATGATGCGGGTAATTCCGTCCGATAGCCGACGATCGGCACCGTTACCGTCTGTTCCAACTGAACCATTCCCAACGCCCCCACCATTTGCTGCTGGTGGAACAAGCCGTACAGTTGCAACACACCAAGCTGCGAGGCCTGAGATAAATAACCGGCAGTGAACTGCACATTCTGGCGGCTATATTTATCCAGGTAGAGCTGGTTATAAAGGCGTTCGGCACACTGCATCTGCTCGGGATCATCGGCAGACAACCGTTTGAACTCCCATCCCATCTGATGCAGCAGTTTGTCATCCCGGCGCGCATTGATTTTTCCCCACCAGCGTAAAGGATCGTCCAGGCTATAAACCTGACGGCTGACGATAGGCAGCCAACCTTGCCGGGAGAGCCGCGCCAACAACTCGGGGGTCTGCTGCCCATTGAGCGAACGGATCATCAAAGTATGCTGGGGATAGCGCTGCAATGCCTGTTGCCGCAACGCGTCGGTATCCAGGGATTGCCAGTGGCTGCTGGTCATATTGGTGGAAAGGCACTGATTATTCAGCACCTGGAGCCGATCGACGTGTGCCAGCAATAAGGGCCACTTCAGCAACAGCGTCAGCCCATTGCACAGCGTCCGCAACGCGCCGTTATCGATTTTGATAATTTCATCCCGCGCGTAATCGACGATCAGCGCCAGCGGGGAAACCACATAGCAATTACCAGGTACGTAATCATTGACCGTCGCCGGTATCCAGAAACCATCCTGCTGATACTCGGTCATCGACGTCTGGAGATTGGCGATCATGCCTGGCTGTTGCAACAGGGTCACTTGCAGGCGCTGCCACTGATTAACCTGCTCCATGCTAACCATCCCACTCGATATCAAAGGTGCTGGCATCGGTGAGAGGCCGACGATAGCGCAAGCTACGGTATCCCATTTCCAACAATGCACACCACTGGGCTCCGGCACTTATCGGCCAACGGCGATCGTTTAGCAGATTAGGCGCTTGGCGAAAATCCCGCCATAGCGTCGCCAACTGCTTCTCGCGCCAAGCCTGCAAGGCAAAAAATAACAGTACGATCACGCCCACATGTCCCGCCTTAGGCCGCGCTGGCTGGTATTGCAATTGCCCATCGGCGGCGATGGACATCTGAGCCCCCAGCAAATGCAGGCCGCTAGTGGCCCTGGGGTTACACTCAATAACAAAAATCACCCCGTCCTGTTCGATAAAATCGAACGCCACCTGGCCATGAAAACCGGTTTTTACCCCAAACTGACGGACAAAATCGTCCAGCCGCCGATCCTGATAGGGGACAAAGTAGCTACCTGCGGCCTGATTGAAACAGTATTTGGGTTGATATGCCTGATGAGCGATCAGCCTGCCATGTTCGAATACGGCATAGTTGCACAAGGCCACGCCGTTTAATTTATGCTGCTGCACCCAGGGGATATGCTCGTTGAGCTGCCGATCGTTCAATACACCCGGTTTTGGCGTACGGATCACTTGGCGACCAAAGCGTGAATAAACCGGTTTCAAAATGGTCTGGGGATCGTCGGCAATTTGCGAGCAGGAGGTCAGTAATCGGGTCGCGGGAGTCCGCACCTCACCCAATCCCGTTAACAGGCTCAGGCTTTGGTACTTATGATGCAGTTCAAATAGCAACCGCCGTTCGGGCATCAGCCACTCGGTAGGCCCGATATACGCAGCAAACGCCTGGGATAGGTAGAAGATCTCTTCACAGGTGGGGATCAGCAGCCCAATAGCATGTTGGTCGAGATAGCCTTGCAGCTGCTGCTGATAACCGGCAAGGTCCTGACGCGGGGAGGGGAGCCGTAGATAACCTTCAATCCCTTGTAAAAAGCGGCCCAGCGGCCATTTAAGGCTGTCCGCCAACCAGACGCGGTGCCCGCTGCGCAACGCAATACGTGCCCATTCTATCGCGACCGGAGCCCGTGCCCCAGTAATCAAAACATTCATTATCTACGTATTCCCTTCCCTGCAGCATCACCCGCCAATCATAGCGTTAATGGCAAAACTGAGGCTAAAAAAATACCGTGTTGAGTAACCCAACACGGTATTCATAGCAGAAAGGTTAGCGATTATTCCACGGTGACGGATTTAGCCAGGTTGCGTGGCTGATCCACATCGGTGCCTTTGATCAGGGCGACGTAATAGGACAAAAGCTGCAACGGCACGGTGTAGAAGATCGGTGCGACGATTTCTTCCACGTGCGGCAGTGGAATGATGGTCATCCCTTCGCTGCTGACGAAGCCGGCATCCTGATCGGCGAACACATACAGCTGGCCACCACGAGCACGTACCTCTTCGATATTGGATTTAAGCTTCTCCAACAGCTCGTTGTTAGGCGCAACCACGATCACCGGCATGTCGGCATCGATCAACGCCAGCGGGCCGTGCTTAAGCTCACCGGCGGCGTACGCCTCGGCGTGGATATAGGAGATCTCTTTAAGCTTCAGCGCCCCTTCCATCGCGATCGGGTATTGATCGCCGCGGCCAAGGAACAGAGCGTGATGTTTGTCAGAGAAACCTTCCGCCAGCGCTTCGATGCTCTTATCCAGTGACAGCATCTGCTCGATACGCGCAGGCAGGGCTTGCAGACCGTGCACAATGTCATGCTCTACGCTTTCCGCCATCCCTTTCAGGCGGCCAAGACGCGCCACCAGCATCAACAACACAGCAAGCTGGGTGGTAAAGGCTTTGGTTGAAGCAACACCAATTTCGGTACCGGCCTTGGTCATTAGCGCCAGATCGGATTCACGCACCAGCGAAGAACCCGCCACGTTACACACCGCCAGAGAACCCAAATAGCCCAGCTCTTTGGACAGGCGCAGCGCTGCCAACGTATCGGCAGTCTCGCCTGATTGAGACAGGGTGATGATCAGGCTGCCCGGGCGTACCGCTGACTTGCGATAACGGAATTCAGAGGCAATCTCGACGTCACAAGGCACACCGGCCAGCGCCTCGAACCAGTAACGTGCCACCATCCCCGAGTGGTAAGACGTCCCACAGGCGATGATCTGCACGTGCTGCACTTTAGACAGCAACTCGTCAGCGTGCGGGCCAAGTTCGCTCAGGTCGATCTTGCCATGGCTGAAACGCCCCTCAAGGGTGTTTTTCAGCGCCATTGGCTGCTCAAAAATCTCTTTTTGCATGTAATGACGGTACGCGCCTTTATCACCGGCGTCGTATTGCACCTGAGATTCGATCTCTGGGCGCTCAATCGCATTACCCTGCTTGTCAAAAATACTGACGGTACGGCGGGTCACTTCTACCACGTCGCCTTCTTCCAGGAAGATAAAGCGGCGGGTTACCGGCAGCAGGGCCAGTTGGTCGGAGGCAATGAAGTTTTCGCCCACGCCACGGCCAATCACCAGCGGGCTACCTGAACGGGCAGCCACCAATACGCTCGGATCGCGGCTATCCATCACCACGGTGCCATAAGCGCCACGCAGCTGTGGGATCACACGCTGTACCACTTCCAGCAGCGTACCGCCCTGCTTCTGTTCCCAATGCACCAGATGAGCAATCACCTCTGTGTCGGTTTCAGAACTGAAGCGATAACCACGCGCAATCAGCTGTTCACGCAGCGGTTCGTAGTTTTCGATAATGCCGTTATGCACCACCGCGATGTAATCTGAAACATGAGGATGCGCGTTCGCCTCTGAAGGTTCACCGTGCGTCGCCCAACGGGTATGGGCAATCCCGGTACCACCATGCAGATCCTGTTGCTCTGCCGCTTCAGCCAGTTTTTGTACCTTGCCGACACGACGTAGACGGCTGACGTTCCCCTCGCTATCCACCACGGCCAGACCCGCTGAGTCATAGCCCCGGTATTCCAGGCGTCGTAAACCTTCCAGCAGGATCTCGGCGATATCACGTTGCGCTACTGCACCTACAATTCCACACATCTGTTGTATTCCTAATTAAACGCCTTGCGGGCGCTTTCGATGTCTCGACCTGATTTTTGCCGGTTTTACCGTGCTTCCCCGAGCCTGTAGAGAATGGGGATTATTATGTTTTGCTCTGTACTCTTTGCAAAAACACAGAGCAAAACAGTGACCCCCTCACCCTAACCCTCTCCCACAGGGAGAGGGGACCGATCGAGAGAGTCTGAAATTATGTCTTCTACATCAGCACCAGCTGATTCACCTTGGTTAAAGGGACGATCGCGGTTGCTAATATTACCCCAGCTATCCCAACAGATAAGGGGTTAACAACTCCCTCTCCCACAGGGAGACCGATCGAGAGAGCCTGAAATTATGTCTTCTACATCAGCACCAGCTGATTCACCTTGGTTAAAGGGACGATCGCGGTTGCTAATATTACCCCAGCTATCCCAACAGATAAGGGGCTAACAACTCCCTCTCCCACAGGGAGACCGATCGAGAGAGCCTGAAATTACGTCTTCTACATCAGCACCGACTGGTTCACCTTGGTTAAAAGGACGACCGCGGTTGCCAAGATGACCTTTTTACTTCCAAACGAGCAGGGGCTAACAGCTCCCTCTCCCTGTGGGAGAGGGTTGGGGTGAGGGCCCCTACTTCTTCTTGGTTGGACGCAGCCAGCCTTGAATATGCACCTGCTTGACCCGGCTCAACACCAGCTCATTATCCGCAATATCTCGGGTCACCGTGGTACCAGCAGCGATCGTCACCCCTTTACCTACCGTGACCGGAGCCACCAGCTGAGTATCCGAGCCGACAAACACGCCGTCGCCAATAATGGTTTTGTGCTTGTTGGCACCATCGTAGTTGCAGGTGATGGTACCGGCACCGATATTCACATCGTCGCCAATCTCGGCATCGCCCAGATAGCTCAGGTGACCGGCTTTGGAGCCCTTGCCCAAACGAGCTTTCTTCATTTCCACGAAGTTGCCAACGTGGGCACCTTCCGCCAATTCAGCACCTGGGCGCAGACGGGCAAATGGCCCAACCGTACAAGCAGCCTCAAGCACAGCATCTTCCAGCACGCTGTAAGGGCTGATCTCGCAGTCATCGCCAATCACGCAGTCTCTCAGTACGCAGCCAGCACCGATCTTCACGCGGTTACCCAGCTTGACCATGCCTTCGATAATCACGTTGGCATCAATGGAGATGTCACGGCCATGTTCCAACACGCCACGCAGATCGAAGCGTGCCGGATCCAGCAGCATCACGCCAGCCAGCAACAGCTTCTCTGCCTGTTCGGCCTGATACACGCGTTCAAGCTGCGACAGTTGCAGGCGGTTATTCACGCCTTCAACTTCGCTCAGGCGCGCCGGGTGTACCGCCTCAATCTTGTTACCCTCGGCATGAGCCAAGGCAATGATGTCGGTAATATAGAATTCACCCTGCGCGTTATTATTATTCAACTTGCCCAGCCAGCGCTTCAGATCGCGGCCGTTGGCCACCAGAATACCGGTGTTGATTTCATTAATCTGGCGCTGCTCATCGCTGGCATCTTTATGTTCGACAATGCCTACCACGTTGCCATTTTCACGCACGATGCGGCCGTAACCACTCGGGTCTTGCAGCTTCACCGTCAGCAGGCCAATGCCACCCTGAGGTTTGGCTGCCAGCAGACGCGTCAGCGTTTCGACGGCGATCAGTGGCACATCGCCATACAGCATCAGCACGTCTTCATCATCAGCAAAATGCGGTGCCGCCTGCTGCATTGCGTGACCCGTTCCCAACTGCTCGGCCTGCAACACCCAGTTTAGTGCATCATTGCGCAGGGTGCTTTTCAGCAGTTCGCCGCCGTGGCCGTAAACCAGATGGACGTTTTTGGCACCCAGCTTCATGGCAGCATCAATGACGTGCTGCACCATTGGCTTACCCGCCAGCGGATGTAACACCTTGGGAAGGTCGGAATACATGCGTGTTCCCTTGCCCGCGGCGAGGATAACCACGCTCATTGCGCTGTTAGACATAAGCAACCTGATAACTCCATTTTGATGGACGAAAGTAAACCCGTTTGATAACGGAATTACTACATATTTCTCTACACGAATCCGGCGCAGGCCGCATGGCTCCTAGCCTGCCGCCAATGGCTGCGATCCAACCGTACAGCGAAAAAACTGTCGGCGATCGGCGACGCTTAATTCAACTGGAAGCGCTAATACAGCACAATGCCTGGCCGGTTGAAACGCTTATTTTAAAACAAAAAAAAAGCGACCCACAGGGGCCGCTTTCTTATTTCCACACGCTGCAGGCAACGCGGGAATTTACATCGCTTTTCTGGTGAGCTCGATAACGCGCAGTTTCGCGATCGCTTTCGCCAGTTCAGCAGATGCCTGAGCATAGTCGACATCGCCATGAGAGCTACGGATGTGCTCTTCAGCTTTACGCTTAGCTTCCAGCGCTCTCGCTTCGTCGAGGTCCGTTCCACGGATGGCAGTGTCCGCCAGCACGGTTACCACGCTCGGCTGTACCTCAAGGATACCGCCGGACAGGTAGATGAACTCTTCTTCACCGTGCTGTTTAACAATACGCACCATGCCAGGCTTGATGGCAGTCAGCAGCGGCGCATGGCCAGGGAAGATCCCCAGTTCGCCTTCGCTGCCTGTCACCTGGATCTTCTGCACCAGGCCGGAAAACATCTGTTTTTCCGCGCTGACGACATCCAGATGGTAAGTCATAGCCATATCACCCTCCTCTCAAGGCGTTACAGTTTCTTGGCTTTTTCCACTGCTTCTTCAATGGTGCCAACCATGTAGAACGCCTGCTCCGGCAGGTGGTCATAGTCGCCGTCCATAATGCCTTTGAAACCACGGATGGTGTCTTTCAGCGATACGAACTTGCCCGGAGAACCGGTAAAGACTTCTGCCACGAAGAACGGCTGAGACAGGAAACGTTGGATTTTACGCGCACGGGATACAACCAGCTTGTCATCTTCTGACAGCTCGTCCATACCCAGGATGGCGATGATATCTTTCAGTTCCTGGTAGCGTTGCAGAATAGACTGCACGCCACGCGCTACGTCGTAGTGCTCCTGGCCAACTACCAGTGGATCCAGCTGACGGCTGGTGGAATCCAGCGGGTCAACGGCCGGGTAGATACCCAGAGAAGCGATGTTACGGCTCAGTACCACGGTTGCATCCAAGTGAGCAAAGGTGGTGGCTGGTGATGGGTCAGTCAAGTCATCCGCAGGAACGTAAACGGCCTGCACAGAGGTGATTGAACCAGTCTTGGTAGAGGTGATACGTTCTTGCAGAACGCCCATCTCTTCCGCCAGCGTTGGCTGATAACCTACCGCCGATGGCATACGGCCCAGAAGTGCGGACACTTCGGTACCGGCCAGGGTATAACGGTAGATGTTATCGACGAACAGCAGTACGTCACGACCTTCGTCACGGAACTTCTCCGCCATGGTCAGGCCGGTCAGCGCAACGCGCAGACGGTTACCTGGTGGCTCGTTCATCTGGCCGTAAACCAGGGAAACTTTGTCCAGTACGTTGGAGTCGGTCATTTCGTGGTAGAAGTCGTTACCCTCACGAGTACGTTCACCCACGCCCGCAAACACAGAATAACCGGAGTGCTCGATCGCGATGTTACGGATCAGCTCCATCATGTTTACGGTTTTACCTACACCAGCACCCCCGAACAGACCAACTTTACCACCCTTGGCGAACGGGCAGATCAGGTCCATTACCTTGATACCGGTTTCCAGCAGATCCTGGGAACTGGACAGCTCTTCGTAGCTTGGCGCCGGGCGGTGAATAGCCCAACGTTCTTCTTCGCCGATGTCGCCCTTCATGTCGATTGGTTCACCCAATACGTTCATGATACGGCCCAGGGTAGCTTTACCTACCGGTACTTCAATTGGGTGCTGCAGGTCGGTTACGGCCAGACCACGACGCAGACCGTCGGAGGTCCCCATCGCGATACAGCGAACCACGCCGCCACCCAGCTGTTGCTGAACTTCCAGCACCAATTTCTCGGAGCCGTTTGCGACCTCAAGAGCGTCGTACACTTTTGGTACGGCATCCTGAGGGAACTCGACGTCCACCACGGCGCCGATTACCTGGATAATCTTTCCAGTAGCCATCTTGAATCCTCTACGTAATTCGTAAACCTAGCTTAAACCGCGGAGGCTCCCGAAACGATCTCGGTGAGTTCCTGAGTGATGCTGGCCTGACGCGCCTTGTTGTATACCAACTGCAGCTCTTTGATCAGGCTACCGCCGTTATCGGTTGCGGCTTTCATCGCGACCATTCGTGCGGCCTGCTCGCTGGCCAGGTTTTCCACGACGCCCTGATAAACCTGCGATTCCACATAGCGGCGCAGCAAGGTATCAAGCAGCACTTTTGGATCGGGCTCATACAGGTAATCCCAGGATTTTTTCTTCAGTTCACTGTCATCAGAAGGTGGCAATGGCAGAAGTTGCAGTATCTGCGGTTCCTGGGACATCGTATTAACAAATTTGTTGCTGACCACGTATAGCTTGTCTAAACGACCTTCGTCGTAGGCTTGCAGCATGACTTTCACCGGACCGATCAGATCCGACAGGGAAGGGTTATCCCCCATGCCGGTCACCTGGGCAACCACGTTGCCGCCAACGGAACCAAAGAAAGAGGCCGCTTTTGAGCCAATCAGCGCTAAATCAGCTTCAACGCCTTTTTCAGACCAGCCTTTCATCTCTGCCAACAGCTTCTTGAACAGGTTGATGTTCAAGCCGCCGCAGAGACCACGGTCAGTAGACACCACCAGATACCCGACGCGCTTAACGTCACGCTCATCCAGGTACGGGTGCTTATATTCCAGATTCCCTAAAGCCAGGTGACCAATCACCTCGCGCATGGTCTCTGCATAAGGACGGCTGGCCGCCATGCGTTCCTGCGATTTACGCATTTTGGAGGCGGCGACCATCTCCATCGCTTTAGTGATCTTCTGCGTGTTTTGCACGCTGCCGATCTTACTACGTATCTCTTTTGCGCCGGCCATCTCTGCTTCTCCTCATTGCCAGCGGCCTGCCGTCTTACAACGGCAGGCCGCTATGCGTTACCAGGACTGGGTTGCCTTGAAGGTATCGAGGATGCCTTTCAGCTTGCCTTCGATCTCATCGTTATAAGCACCAGTTTGGTTGATGTGGTTCAGCAGTTCGGCATGCTCGCGATCCGCAAAAGCAACCAGAGCGGCTTCGAAGCTGACGACTTTCGCCACTTCTACGTCGTTCAGGTAGCCACGCTCGGCGGCAAACAGCACCAGAGACTGTTGTGCGACGGACATCGGCGCATACTGTTTCTGTTTCAGCAGCTCGGTCACTTTCTGACCGTGGCTCAGCTGTTTACGCGTTGCATCGTCCAGATCGGAAGCGAACTGAGAGAACGCAGCCAGTTCACGATACTGTGCCAGAGCGGTACGAATACCACCGGACAGTTTTTTCATGATCTTGGTCTGTGCTGCACCACCCACACGGGATACGGAAATACCCGGGTTAACCGCCGGACGAATACCGGAGTTAAACAGGTTGGATTCCAGGAAGATCTGACCATCGGTAATCGAGATTACGTTGGTCGGAACGAACGCGGAAACGTCACCCGCCTGGGTTTCAATGATCGGCAGAGCGGTCAGTGAACCGGTTTGGCCTTTGACTTCACCTTTGGTGAAGGCTTCAACGTAGTCGGCGTTAACACGCGCAGCACGCTCCAGCAAACGGGAGTGGAGGTAGAATACGTCGCCTGGGTAAGCTTCACGACCTGGTGGACGGCGAAGCAGCAGGGAGATCTGACGGTAAGCAACGGCCTGTTTGGACAGGTCATCGTATACGATCAGCGCATCTTCACCACGGTCACGGAAGTATTCACCCATTGCGCAACCGGCATATGGCGCCAGGTATTGCAGTGCAGCGGATTCTGACGCGGTAGCCACAACCACGATGGTGTTGGCCAGTGCGCCGTGCTCTTCCAGCTTGCGCACCACGTTAGCGATGGTGGACGCTTTCTGGCCGATAGCCACGTAAACGCATTTGATACCGGAATCGCGCTGGTTGATGATCGCATCGATCGCCAGGGCGGTTTTACCGGTTTGACGGTCGCCGATCACCAGCTCACGCTGGCCACGACCGATTGGGATCATGGCGTCGACCGATTTGTAGCCGGTCTGTACAGGCTGATCAACAGACTGACGTTCGATAACGCCAGGTGCGATAGTTTCAACCGGAGAGAAACCGTCGTTGTCAACCGGGCCTTTACCGTCGATAGGTGCGCCCAGGGTGTTGACTACGCGGCCCAGCAGGCCACGGCCAACCGGAACTTCCAGAATACGGCCGGTACATTTTACCTTCATGCCTTCAGCCAGATCCGAATACGGACCCATTACCACGGCACCTACAGAGTCACGCTCCAGGTTCAATGCAATTGCGTAACGGTTGCCTGGCAGTGCGATCATTTCGCCCTGCATAACCTCGGCCAAACCGTGTACGCGGATGATCCCGTCGCTGACGGAAACGATGGTACCTTCATTGTGAGCTTCGCTCACTACATTGAACTGAGCAATGCGCTGCTTGATCAGTTCGCTGATTTCGGTGGAATTCAGTTGCATGCTCCAGTCCCCTTAAGACTGCAAGACGTCTGCCAGGCGCTCGAGACGGCCACGTACGCTGCCATCGATCACCAGATCACCGGCACGGATAATGACACCGGCCAGTACAGACTTGTCAATTTTGCAATTCAGCTTAACTTTGCGTGACAGACGTTTTTCCATCGCAGCGACAATCTTGGCTTGCTGTGTGTCGTTCAGTGCGCTCGATGAGAGCACCTCGACTTCGACGGTGGATTCCAGCGCGGCGCGCAGTTCGATGAACTGTTGCAGCACCGCAGGAAGGACCAGTAAACGCCCATTTTCGGCCATTACACGGATAAAGTTCTGGCCATGTTCGTCGAGCTCATCGCCACACACCGCAATAAACGTGTTGGACAAGGTTTCAGGTGCTACCGCACCGGAAAGCAGTTCCGCCATCTGTTCATTACGCGTGACAACAGCAGTAAACGCCAGCATTTGCTGCCAGCGTTCTACGCTTTGGTTCTCAACGGCAAAGTCAAAAGCTGCTTTGGCGTAGGGGCGAGCTACGGTGATAAATTCAGACATCAGCCCCTCCCTCCTTACAGTTCAGCGACCAGTTTATCAACGATGTCGCTGTTAGCAGCTTCATCCACGGAACGTTCGATGATCTTCTCGGCACCGGCAATTGCCAGCATCGCGACTTGCTTACGCAACTCTTCACGAGCGCGCTTACGTTCGGCTTCGATCTCAGCCTGAGCCTGCGCGACGATTTTGTTACGCTCCTGCTCGGCTTCTGCTTTCGCTTCGTCCACGATCTGAGCTTTGCGTTTGTTTGCTTGCTCAATAATCGCCTGGGCTTCCGCTTTGGCAGTTTTCAGCTGGTCGGTCGCAGTGGCCTGCGCTAAGTCCAAATCTTTTTTGCCACGTTCTGCAGAAGCGAGGCCATCAGCAATTTCTTTCTGACGCTTCTCGATGGCTGCCATAATCGGCGGCCATACATACTTCATGCAGAACCAGACAAACAGGATGAACGCGATAGCCTGGCCGAGGATTGTTGCGTTAATATTCACAGCACAATGCCTCTTTAAAAGTTAATTAATGGTTGTTTGTAGAGGGTTACCCCTACTTACGCGACAGCAAACATCACGTAAAGACCCAGACCAACAGCGATCATCGGGATGGCGTCAACCAGGCCCATAACGATAAAGAACTGTGTACGCAACAGAGGGATCAGATCAGGTTGACGTGCAGCGCCTTCCAAGAATTTACCACCCAGGATGCCGATACCGATCGCAGCACCGATTGCCGCTAACCCCATCATAATAGCGGCAGCCATGTACAGCAGATCCATATTCAGGTTTTCCATGACAGTCTCCAGTTTGTTTCAGTTTAATAGTGCAAGTGTTTTAAGAAAATCAGTGCTCTTCAGACGCCATCGACAGATAGACGATCGTCAGAACCATGAAAATAAAGGCTTGAAGCGTAATGATCAGGATGTGGAAGATTGCCCAAGGCAAACTCAGCATCCACTGTGACCACCACGGCAACAGACCAGCAATCAGGATGAAGATCAACTCACCCGCATACATGTTGCCGAACAGTCGCAGACCCAGTGAAACAGGTTTGGACAGCAGGCTGACACCTTCAAGGATCAGGTTAATGGGAATAAATACCGGGTGGTTGAACGGCTGCATGGTTAACTCTTTGACGAACCCACCAATGCCTTTCATTTTAATGCTATAGAACAGGATCAGGACAAATACGGCCAATGCCATCGACAGCGTGATGTTCACGTCGGCGGTAGGCACCGCACGCAGTGCTGGCAGACCGAGATAATTCTCAGCGATAAACGGCAGGAAGTCGACCGGGATCAGGTCCATCAGGTTCATCAGGAACACCCAGACGAATACCGTCAGCGCCAGCGGAGCAATTACCTTGCTCTTGCCGTGGTACATATCTTTAACGCTGTTATCGACAAAGCCAACGATCAGCTCAACGGCGGTTTGCAACTTTCCGGGCACGCCGCTGGTGGCGTTTTTGGCTACCTTGCGGAAAACCGCCAGAAAGACCACCCCGAGGACAATGGAGAAAAACATCGAGTCGACGTTAATCGACCAGAACCCCGTCCCGACCTGAAGCTGCGTCAGGTGGTGACCGATATACTCCTGTGGAGTCAAGACTTCTCCTGCAGACATGATGCCTCTTACCCTTATTTAGTTAAGTTCGGTAACTGTTAATCACGGCTGGTGCCACTATCTGCACAATCAACACCGCTAAATAGGTCAGGCCAAGCGGTACAAACGCCGCTTTGAACACCCCAAGCGCCACGATCAGCAAAACGATGGTGATCACGACCTTTAGCCCTTCACCAATGGCGAACGACCAGGCAACCCGTCCGGGTGCCGGCGTCTGTGCCTGATGACGCAAGGCAAACAGCATAAACATGGCATTGGGTAACCAGGCAGCCAGGCCACCTGCCAGTGCCGAACCGCTCCACTCCAGACTTTTCAGGCCGAAAGCAGCGCTGATCAAAACAAAAGTCATTAACTGCAGCAACAGCAACTTGCGTGCAACTTTTCCGCTGTACAGGGACACAGACATGACGTTTGTTCTCTCCGTACCCCTGAGGGGGTATGCCGACGTATAAAACTGCCTTTGCGGTTCTGAGTCAAGCAGCAAAAAACGTGCAAATTATACGGGCCACTCCAACGAATTCAATCGATAAGTAGCGAAAAGGTGAACAATTATTTAAATTTCCCCTTTTCGGGCTATTTTCACAAGAAAATGGCCGGAATAATCGCTCGTATTTATTTGTCTGACTATTCCACAGTTGCGGTAAGAAACGTGCAACCGATCACAATACTGACTATTAATGAGTTATAGCCCAGGTTCACGAGCTAGGTCTTTAGCTTTTTGGGCGATCAAAAAATATTATAAATCAAATCATTACAACGTAACCGTTCAAAAACAATCCTTATACCCCGTAAAAACCTTTTATTGACATTCACAGGAATAATAAAGCAACACTCAATTAACACTGACAGCAAATCGGAATCTTTCACACATTGTTGCTAACGTGACTATCACCTACTGGAATGATGCGTTTTTAGCATAACAATGTTAATTAAAGGTAAATAAACTACGGGAGGCCGATCTGATTAGCCTGCTTGCTATTTACCTTCTGTACCCTACACCAATCGCTGATTATTTGATGCTAAACAATTCTGATTTGGCTTTAGTGGGCTTTCAGGACGATCAAATGGCGCTCGCCATCCAGCTCCGGCACCTGCAAACGCACAACCGACTCCAGAGAAATCCCTTCTGGCAACTGGGCCAACTCGTCTTGCGGGCAAACCCCTTTCAGCGCATAAAAACGCCCCTGCCCTTTGGCTGGCAGATGGTGACACCAGGCCAACATGTCTTGCAGTGAAGCAAAAGCCCGGCTGATCACACCATCAAACGGCGGTTCTGCCACAAACTCTTCTACGCGGCTCTGTACCGGCTCGATATTGTTCAGCCCCAGCTCATGCTGTACCTGTCGTAGGAAGCGTACGCGCTTGCCCAAGCTGTCTAACAGGGTGAAATGGGCATCGGGCCGCACTATTGCCAACGGAATGCCAGGCAAACCAGGGCCGGTGCCAACGTCGATAAAGCGTGAACCTGTCAGATGGGCATTCACCACGATGCTGTCCATGATATGACGCACCAGCATTTGCTGCGGATCGCGAACGGAAGTGAGGTTGTAAGCCTTGTTCCACTTGTCGAGCATAGCGACATAGCCCAACAATTGCTGTTTTTGTTGATCGGGAAGCGAAATCCCAGCCGCCGAAAGCAACGAATCCAATTTTTTTTGCACAACAGAGTCCTCTGACAGGCGTGGAACAGCAGGCCAATCTGCAACTGCTCTCTTAGGCAGTCTATGATAATTCAGGCTTGAGGTGATGTCAGCGGCCGTTTGCTCAGCAGATAGGCAAACGGCCACTCGGTAAGCGTATTTATGCGCTGCGGCGCAGTAAGCCCTGCTTTTTCAGCCAGATCAGCAAAATGGAGATCGCTGCTGGGGTGATACCGGAAATGCGCGAAGCCTGGCCGATCGAGTTAGGTTTGTGATCGTTCAGTTTAGCGATCACCTCGTTGGACAATCCGGAGACCTGACGATAATCAAGATCCAGCGGCAGCACGGTGTTCTCGTTGCGCTGCTGTTTGTCGATCTCATCCTGCTGACGAGCGATGTAGCCTTCGTATTTCACCTGAATTTCCACTTGCTCAGCGGCTTCGGTGTCTGCCAGTGCAGGAGCAAAAGCGGCCACCGCGGTCAGTTGAGCATAATCCATTTCCGGACGGCGCAGCAGTTCTTCGCCGTTCGCCTCGCGTGACAGAGGCGCTTTCAGCAGGACGTTAACCTGTTCGACGTTCTCTGAATGCGGGTGCACCCAGATATCACGCAGACGCTGGCGTTCCTGTTCGATGTGCTCAAGCTTTTCGCAGTAGCGTTGCCAGCGCTCATCGTCAACCAGCCCCAGTTCACGGCCTTTTTCCGTCAGGCGCAGATCGGCGTTGTCTTCACGCAGCATCAGGCGGTATTCAGCACGTGAGGTAAACATGCGGTACGGCTCTTTGGTGCCCAGCGTACTGAGATCGTCCACCAGCACCCCCAGGTAAGCCTGATCGCGGCGTGGTGACCAGCCTTCGTCTTCAACGGCATAACGCCCGGCGTTCAACCCGGCCAACAGGCCCTGTGCGGCAGCTTCTTCGTAACCGGTAGTGCCGTTGATCTGGCCTGCGAAGAACAGCCCCTGGATAAATTTGCTTTCCAACGTCGGTTTCAGATCGCGTGGATCGAAGAAATCGTACTCGATGGCATAGCCAGGGCGAACGATACGGGCATTTTGCATCCCTTCCATCGAACGCACTATTTGCATCTGAACGTCAAACGGCAAACTGGTGGAAATCCCGTTCGGGTAGATCTCGTTGCTGGTTAACCCTTCAGGTTCCAGGAAGATCTGGTGTGCATTACGATCGGCAAAGCGCATCACTTTGTCTTCGATCGATGGGCAGTAGCGTGGGCCGATCCCTTCGATGATCCCGGCATACATCGGGCTACGATCGAGGTTATTGCGGATCACGTCATGCGTTTTTTCATTGGTGTGCGTGATGTAGCACGGCACCTGTTGCGGATGCTGGCTGGCGTTGCCCAGGAAAGAAAACACTGGGATTGGCGTATCGCCATGCTGCTCAGCCAGAACGCTGAAGTCTATGGTGCGTGCATCGATACGGGGAGGTGTACCCGTTTTCAGGCGATTGACACGCAGAGGCAGTTCACGCAGACGCTGTGACAAAGAGATCGACGGAGGATCCCCGGCACGGCCACCGCTGTAATTTTCTAAACCGATGTGGATCTTGCCATCCAGGAAGGTGCCCACGGTCAGTACTACCGCTTTGGCACGGAATTTCAGCCCCATTTGGGTCACTGCACCCACCACGCGATCGTTCTCGACGATCAGATCCTCAACCGGTTGTTGGAAGATCATCAGATTTGGCTGGTTCTCCAATGCGGTACGAACGGCTTGGCGATACAGGACGCGATCTGCCTGAGCTCGAGTGGCTCGCACTGCCGGGCCTTTGCTGGCGTTTAGTATCCTAAACTGAATGCCTGCATGGTCGATCGCCTTGGCCATCAGCCCGCCGAGTGCGTCGATTTCCTTGACCAGATGCCCTTTCCCGATACCACCGATCGCCGGATTACAGGACATTTGTCCCAGCGTGTCGATATTGTGGGTCAGTAATAAAGTCTGACGTCCCATACGTGCCGCAGCCATGGCGGCTTCGGTTCCGGCATGGCCACCACCGATGATAATGACGTCAAATTGCTCTGGATAAAACATGGAACAGCACCTCGGAGTACTTGCGAACGATCGTTGTTTGCCCTGGGGGGAGGATTCTACTCAAGTTTAGTCGATCGACCAAGCGGTCAGGATCTTAGGTAATTAAAAGAAGATCTTTTTTATTTAAAGATCTCTTTATTAGATCTCTTATTAGGATCGCGATCCTCTGTGGATAAGTGATTATTCCACATAAAGATCAGCCGATTAAGCAGGATCGTTTGCTGTGAATGATCGGTGATCCTGGCCAGTATAAGCTGGGATCTAAATGGCATGTTATCCACAGGACAGAAAGCGTACGACGGTTGTTATTGGGATAACTACCGCTTATACCCTGCTTTCAAGCCTAGTTATACACAATCTTTCGCACGATCTTTAACCGAATTAGAGTAAAATAATCCAATTCTTCAGCCATTCTTCGGCAGGATCCTCGGGAATTTCATGTTGGGTCACGTCGATCTCGAGACGATCGCCGATCCTTTTCGCTCCACGAGCCTGGAAAAGATCGTCGATCTGTTTGATCGCACCACAGAAGGTATCGTACTCAGAACTGCCCAAACCGACGGCACCAAACTGCACCTGAGATAAATCAGGCTGCTGCTCTGCCAGTTGTTCCAGCAGCGGCTGCAAGTTATCTGGTAAATCACCGGCACCGTGAGTGGAGGAAACCACCAGCCAGCGCCCTGACAGCGTCAATTCATCCAATTCAGGGCCATGCAGCATTTCTGTTGAGAAACCTGCTTCTTCGAGTTTCTCGG
The DNA here is from genome assembly GCF_055790865.1 of Serratia sp. K1WW1. Taxonomy (NCBI): domain Bacteria; kingdom Pseudomonadati; phylum Pseudomonadota; class Gammaproteobacteria; order Enterobacterales; family Yersiniaceae; genus Serratia; species Serratia sp. K1WW1. The sequence goes on along the minus strand of NZ_CM147697.1, from coordinate 8,570 downwards.
CCAAATGTTCAGCCACGTATTCTGCGCTGCCAAGCGTGCTGCCACTGATCAGAGTGATGTCTGCCATGAATGAATGATCCCAACCTTAAACTCAAGAGGCCGTATTGTACTCTGTGAATCAGCTGGGATCTACCTGTGGATAATATGGGTATAACGATCGGGGGAACCTGGATCCATCAACAACATCAACGGTTCATCAGACACCATTATGGCGCTATTTTTTTATAATTGATTGATTTAACTAGCTAGAAAATCATTGGACGTGGTCTGAGGCCATCTTGCCAACCTTGCCGTGGTGGTTGCTATGTGAGGATAAGTTTTATTTTTCAGCTGGTGGATAAGACAGAGGGTGGGGGCGGAAGGCCTGTGCATGAGCGCAGAAGCAGGCGTTACTGGCGGTATGATGACATGATTAACCGCGGCTATGGTTAACCATGTCACCAATTCCTTAAACACTGGCTCTTTCAATGAAGCCTAAGGTCATCAAATCGCAGCTTTGCTCCCCTGGCTTCTTCCGGGCTAGGGGGCAAAAGATCGGTTATAGCGTGATGCGCCCCATCATTAGCAACCAGATGACGATGGCATCAAGCAGCAACAGGATAGCCAGATAGAAAATTTCTTTATTCTGGAACAGCGGCTGATTGTCGCCCTTCTCTTTACGAGACCATATGAACACCGGTAGCCCGCAGGTAAGCAGAATGGGAACCAGCGCCACATACTGGATTTGGCTGGCATAAAGGATAAACAGGCAGAATATGACGCCAAGAATGCCGCTGACAAGGGCAAATTTACGCCCCTTTTTGGCATACTGATCGTACTCACGATTGAGGCAAATTTTCGCCATATACAAGGTCGTAGTGATATATGCAGGTACCACCATCAATGCACTAATGTTGTACATCGTGTTCCAGGCGTCATTAGAAAAATAGACTAATAACATCGCGGCCTGCATCACAAAACTGCTGACCCAAAGGGAAACATTGGCGGCCTGTTTGCTATTGGTGCGCGCAAAAGCGCGTGGGAAAGCGCCTTTTTGCCCGGCAACCATGGGAATTTCAGCGCAAAGCATCGTCCAGGCTAACCAGCCAGCCAGTACTGAAATAATCAGTCCCACGTTCATTAACCAACCGCCCCAGTGACCGACTACTTTCGCCAGGACGCCTGCGGTTGAAGGGTTACTGACCTGGGCGAGTTCTGCCTGCGGCATAACGCCAAACGGCAATATTGACATCATTATGTAGATGATAAGTGCCAACAAAAATCCCAGTAGCGTGGCCTTACCGACATCTTTCTTGTTTTTGGCTCGTCCAGAAAGAACGACTGCGCCCTCTACGCCAATAAATGCCCATAGTGTTACCGTCATTGGGGCCAGAATTTGGGACATCAGTGATACGGGCTTAGCGTGGTTGCCGACCCCTTCAACGATTTGTGGTGCAGTTCCCCAAAAGTTGCTGAACAGCTGAGAATAATTGATTAAGAAGCCCAGTATGACAACAAACAGCACCAGTGGTACAAGTTTGGCGATGGTACCGAGGGTGTTCACAAAACCCGCAACTTTCGTCCCGGATAACACCAGGAAGTTGTAACCCCAAATCAAAACCGAACCGCAGATAATTGAATTCAGGTTATTCCCATCGGTGAATACACCGGGGAAAAACTGGTTTAACGCATCCATCAAGATTACGGCGAAGGCGACGTTGCCAAAGGCAGTCATCAGCCAGTATCCCCAGGCGACGTTGAAAGCAATAAATGAGCCGAAGCCTTCCTGGGCATACATATAGACGCCCGCCTGTAGGTCTGGGCGCAGGTCGGACAACAGGCGGAATGAGTTCGCGATAAAGTAGATACCAATACCTGCGATAAGCCACGCGATAATGATCGGCCCTACTGCCGAGGTAGCAGCTGTGTTTTGGGGAAGGCTAAATACCCCACCGCCCAGCATAGAACCTACAACAATGGCGATTAATGCAATTAGCCCGAGCTTGTGCTCGCCGTCCGTCTTTGCTGCGTCAGTAGCACTGGTTGCTGATGTTGAAGATTGATTTGACATAAATAAAACCCTTGCATCGAAATAGACATCACCCCGGCCCTGGCGGATTGGGGTGATGAGGTAACTAGCTGATTATTAGCGACCTTTTTTAATTGTTGGAGAAACCCGGCGTTTGAAACGGAGCTGTTCCGGACGCTTCACGGTTTTGCGTTCATCTTCAATGATGGCTCTTACCCAAAAATCACCATTTTCATCAACGTTGATACCCTGGATCTCATGTTCAAAACCTGGGAAGTGCTTATCGAAATCCTGTAAAGCACGCAGATAGCCCATAATGCCTTTGTCGCCAACTGGCAGACGTTCACCCGGCATTAAGACCGGAATACCTGGTGGGTAAGGAACCAACATGCTGGCGGCAATACGGCCAGAAAAATCATCCAGGCGGATGTGTTCCGCCTTATAGCGCAGCACTTTCTGATAGGCCGCAGCCGGAGTCATCACCGGTTCCGGGTCGGTATTAACCGCCGCATTAATATGGTTCATCAGATCCAGCTCGCACATTTTTTCATGCATCTGCTGGCAGAGTTGTTTCAGGGTCAAGTTATCGTAGTGCGGTGATTGGCCTTTCAAGGACGCAATAGCGTCAACGGCAAGCGCATCAGAGTCATAGAGTTTTTTAAAGGTCAGCAGACTTTCAATTAACGTGCCCCATTTTCCTTTGGTGATACCAACAGAAAACAGAATGAGGATCGTGTAATCGCCGGTGCGGGCAATTTCAATCCTTTTGTCATCGAGGAACTTGGTAATCAAATAGCCAGGGATCCCCTGTTGTTGGTAACTACCGTCCAGGTTAATGCCTGGGCAGGTAATGGTGACTTTTACCGGATCAAGCATGCTATTGGTATCAACCAGATCTTCATCGTGAAAGCCGTGCCAGCTATCGCCCGCACACAATTCCCAACATTCAGGACCCTGGTTGAGTAGCTCAAGCGGAGCCTCTTCAAAGCTGTACTGTTTACCCGTTGCCTGATCATGAACCTCTGTCGGCTGTAGAACGTCAAAAAACCAGGCTGATTCGCCCTCTTGTTCACGAATCTGGCGTTTAACGGAAACGACGGCTTTACGGAACGCAATCGCTTCATCGATCGACTCCTGTACCAAGGAACGACCGGAATCTCCCTGCATCATACTTACCGCTACATCAATGGAAGCAATAATCGGATAAAAAGGAGATGTGGTGCCGTGCATCATGAATGAGTCGTTAAAATCATCAAAATCCAGCGGAGCACGGTGGCTTTTTTTCACATGGATCATTGAGGCCATTGATAGAGAAGGCAGCATTTTATGTGTCGACTGCACGGCAAAAATGGTTGGACGATCGGGAGTGTCTTCCACGTCCATGGCGAAACGGTTCTTATACATAGGATGGAAACGGGCATACGCATACCAGGCTTCGTCAAAATGAATGCGTGGTACGCTGGCTCCCAGATATTTCACCACGTCATTAACGTTGTAACAGAAACCATCATAGGTACAGTTAGTGACAACCGCATAAGTGGGCGAGGTGTCTACCGCATCTGAAGTCAGCGGGCTTTTGGCGATCAACTCATCAATACTTTCTTTTTTCAGGCGTTGGGTCGGTATTGGGCCAATCAGCCCATAGGCATTACGCGTGGGCTTAAGGTAGACCGGACGTGCCTGGGAAAGGGTAAGACCATGATTTAGCGATTTATGGCAGTTACGGTCGACAATGGCAATTTCATCCGCTGCGACCGCACCTTGAGCCACGATACGATTGGAGCCGGATGAGCCGGAAACGCCATAGAACGTCCAATCAGCGCCAAAAAGCTCTGCGGCGATGTCTTCTGATTTTTTGGACGGCCCAGCATGAATGAGGTAATCCCCCATTTCAGCTGTCGCGACTCCGATATCGGCCCGCATCATGTTTTCGCCGAAGAAGTTGATAAATTCAGTACCGACAGGATGCTTTAAATAGGCCATACCGCCCATGTGTCCTGGGCAGTCCCAGTAATAGTCGCCGTCTTCGGTAAAGTTTTTTAGCGTTTTAAAGTAAGGCGGCAGCAGGTTTTCAGCATATCGGTGAATAAGCGTATAAATACGATTGGCTGTGAAGGTCGGGGTTTCAGAAAATAAATAAATATACTCATTTACTTCTTTGAGTATAGCAAGGGGTACCCTGTCGGTGACATTGTCTTCAGATAATAAGAAAAGAGGTGCAGTGGCATTTCGCTTACGGAAATTCTCAATGAACTCCTGACATTCAATACCTATTTTAGGATTGCTTGGGTCCCAGTAAATCGCTACTGCACTGTACTTTTGGCTTTCATTAATAACCTTCACTGCATCGCTAATCTGATCCACAATGAAGGTGGTAAACCCTCTGGCTTTAACCGCCGCGTTGAGCTCTTCAAGAGCTTGTATCGCGGGGTTATCTTGTTTTAACCCTCGAGAGGATACAAACAAAATGTTGTGATTAAACTTCATGATTAATTACCTTTTTTAATAAATAAACCAGTGGCCACCGATTAATCGGTGACAAAAAATGACGTATGAAAAAATCGGTTACAGCTTTATCGTACCATTCATAAAGAGAAACCCTGTAAATGCATCAAGAGCGATTAATGATAAGAAAATTTTCATTTCATTACCTTTAAATATGTTTTTAATGCCTCCCTCATGAATTCGTGCCCAAAAGAATAACGGTAGGCCCAGCGTTAATAGCATTGGCACCATGGCAAGATATTTCGGTTCGCTGGCGTAAAACATAAACAAACAAAACAACAGTCCTATCACACCACTGATTAGTGCACTGATACGGCCATTACGAGCATAATTATTATATTCACCATTGATACACAACTTGCATAAGTAAGCGGTGGACAGCAGATAGACGGGTAAAACTGTCAAGGCTGAAATCGAGAGCATGGCTATCCAGGCGTTACTTGAAAAGTAAACCATCAAAACCACAAGCTGCATTAAAGCGCTGCTGACCCATAGCGAAACCGATGCCGCTCCTTGATGGTTTCGTTTAGCAAATTTTTCTGGGAAGGCTGAATTTTGAGCTGCGACCATAGGAATTTCTGCACAAATCATGGTCCAGGCTAACCAACTGGTTAACACCGAGATCAGCACACCAATATTAATCAGTCTTTCGCCCCACTCTCCAACAACAATCTTCAGGATCCCTGCCGTTGACGGTGTGGCGATCACGCTCAGTTCTTTTTGAGTCAAGACCCCGAAAGGCAGGATAGAAATCAAGATACATATGATAAGTGAAATGATAAAACCAATTAAGGTTGCCCTGCCGACATCTTTTTTGTTTTTTACTCTTCCAGACAACGCAACGGCGCCCTCAACACCAATAAAACACCATAGTGCAACATCAAGTGGCGACTTTATCTGGGAGAATACCGAGCCTAGATACTCCTTAGGAAATAAAGGATTGTTTGCCCAGATGTTACTGGTGAGTTCGTTAACGTTAAGGAAATAAACCAGAACGAATACAAATATCACTAGAGGTATTAGTTTTGCTAACGTCCCTATAATATTTACCGCACCTGCCAGTCTTGTCCCAGACAACACTAAAAAATTGAATCCCCAGATAAGAATAGATATGCCAATAATTGAAGGAATATTGTTCCCGCCGCTAAACCCGCCCGGGATAAAGTAATTCAGAGTATCCATCACCATGATACCAAAGGCGACGTTGCTGAAAATAGTCATCAGCCAATAGCCCCATACGACAATAAATGCGCAGAAGGTACCAAAACCTTCCTGAGCATACATGTAGATGCCAGCCTGTAGGTCTGGACGAATATCCGAAAGAATAATAAATGTACGAGAAATGAAAAGCATTCCGAAGCCGCAGATTAGCCAAGCTATAGCCACAGAACCCACTGCTGAACTGGCGGACATGTTCTGTGGTAGCCCATCAACACCACTGCCAATCATCGAACTGACTACGATAGCAACTAATGCCAATAGTCCTAATTTTTGACTGCTATCTTTTGCAGCTATACCTGTAGGCATAATTTATCTTCCTATTATAAAAAACAACAGTGTAGATTGTTATTTTTTAGCGAAAATCCTTCTGCCTTTTAAAGTAAGATCCCCGAAATTCCAACTGAGAGTATTATCTAATTTTGAGAGGGCTTTGCGGGAAGTTGATTTTTCTTATACAGATAAAGTCAGTTATCGTAGATAGCTGACTTTATCTGATAAACATTATTTAATGTCGCTAAACCATTGCTTAAGCTCTTCAAGCTTGCTTTCAGGTTTTTGCTGACAGGCTTTGATAACCTGCGGAACGAAGATGGTTTCTACTTCATTCCAGTCAACAAAGTCGCCGTGCTGAAAAACATTATCTTTATTGATTGCCCAGAATGCTACTGGAGTCATCGCCTTAGGGTTCAGATCAATAAATTCTTTGCAAGTCATATCCTGTGGGGTTGTTTTACCCGTAGTTTCTGCATTGGCAACATTAATACTAGCCACAATCAAAGCAGAAGCGATAAGGATCTTTTTGGTAAATTTAGTCATGATAACTATCTCCTAATTAATATTGTATATATTGAAAAATGTATCGAAATTAAGCACCGGAATGTCTATCTTTATGATGGTTAAAACCATAGCTAAGCATGAAGAAAAACCATGAGGTTAATACCATTTCAAGACCGATTAACATTACGGTTAATAGATATGATGTGTTTTCACCCGCACTCAGCCAGATGAATGCAATAGCAAAGTCCAGGATGCCGATAAAAATACACCAGTAACGCCCAATCATTTCACTATTGTTAAATGCGGTAGTCAGGCGACTCAAACCCCCTAACAAAAATAGAATGCAAATGAGCATTGAAAGAATATTCATTCCGACCATTGGGCTTGATAAAAAGCTAACGCCTAGGAAAACATAGATAATGCAAAATAGACACAATGAAATGAAACTCGAAGTGTTTTTTCTGAAAGTCAATGCGCTGACGAAGGAGTATATCCCTGAAATCACAAACAAGCTTCCTAAAAGATAGCTTAAAGCAATACCAGAATAGACAGGAACGAGTAGGCATAAAGTACCGCACAGTAAAAGCAATACGGCTAAAAATAAGACAATTTTTTTATATTTACTCATTACCTGGAGACTGAGTTTGTTAATGCTATCACTGTCAATGTAAACCATGATCTCTCCCTTGCTTGCCACGCCTGCTATCAGCGCATGAACAATGTGTAGTTCTATAAAGTGAGAGAATAATATTTTAAACGACTCATTAGGTATATAAGAGCATATAACTACAGATGTCGTATGATTCCTACGTATGTAAGACCAGCATTTATATTGATTAACAGATTAGAGATATAGACATGTATGATTAAATAAGTTAACAAATAACTTACATATTGCAGTAACATCCTATTGATGCAAACGTGACCTCCGTAGACTCGATTTTCAATCTTTTTTAAACGTTCTATCTTTTATTTTCTAACAAAGTGATTTTACTCAAATCATGTTTGGGCTGTTTTACACAGCACCACGGGCCTATCATAGAGGCTTGTGGGCTGTGAAGAGTCACTGACTAAGGCGTAATGGTACGCATAATAGGATTCTGCAGCGAGATCAGCGTCTCCGTTGACTGGATTTCATCGATGGTCTGGATCTTGTTGATCAGAACCTGTTGCAACGCATCGATCGAACGACACATCACCTTGATAAACACGCTGTAGTGGCCGGTGGTGTAATAGGCTTCCACCACTTCTTCCAGGCTTTCGAGCTTTTTCAGCGCCGAAGGGTAGTCCTTGGCACTCTTCAATATGATGCCGATAAAACAGCAGACGTCGTAACCCAGCTGTTTTGGGTTCACATCAACCCGCGTTCCGGTGATGATCCCGGCCTGCTTCATCTTCTCCACCCGCACATGAATGGTGCCGGGGCTGACGGCAAAATTCTTCGCCAGTTCGGCGTAAGGCATGCGGGCATTCTCCATTAATGCGTTGAGGATGCCGCGATCGAGATTATCGATCTGATAAATTTCTGCCATTAAATGCCCCTTTAATTGCTGATTGTTGAATTATCACCGCTTAAAAATGACCGATTAAAAGCGAAAAGGCAATATTGATTGATGGATATTGAATTTAGGTGCCATTCTGTTGCTTAATCATTGGCAACTAGACAGGTTATTTAAGAGATACGGCAATGAAAAAGCAGTTTATCCAAAAACAACAACAAATCAGCTTCGTGAAATCCTTCTTCTCCCGCCAGTTGGAACAGCAGCTTGGCCTGATTGAAGTGCAGGCTCCGATCCTCAGCCGACTGGGTGACGGTACTCAAGATAACCTTTCTGGCAGCGAAAAAGCCGTTCAGGTGAAAGTCAAAAGCCTGCCGGACTCGACGTTTGAAGTCGTGCACTCGCTGGCTAAATGGAAGCGTAAAACCCTGGGCGACAACGATTTCAGCGCGGGTGAAGGTGTGTACACCCATATGAAAGCGCTGCGCCCGGATGAAGATCGCCTGACGCCGATCCACTCGGTGTATGTCGATCAGTGGGATTGGGAACGTGTAATGGGA